>NZ_JBCJKP010000001.1 GCF_039503195.1 Streptomyces mirabilis | reverse complement strand
CGATTAGCGGGAGATCGTTGAGGCCCTGACCGGGAACTACCGCACCGCGCTGAAGAACATCGACGCCGACGGCCCCTCCCAGGAGGCCCTTCAGAAGGCTGCGGCCATGACCGCCCAGGTCCGCCGCGCCCTGGAGGGCCTGGACGATGAGGCGTCGGTGGACGAGGTCGTCCAGCCGCTAAACGGCAAGGTCTCTCGGCGGTACTCGCGATGGCCGAGGCCCTGGTGGTGCAGGCCGGCGGGTTCGGCGCCGTCACGAAGGCGGTGGAGGGCTTCAGCGGGTTCGCAGGGCAGTACGAGCAGACTGGGAAGGTCTCCGCCCACCACGACAACTTCCGGGAGGTGCCGCTGCACGGGCAGATCGGCCCGTACCTCGCGGTCATGTTCGACCTGCCGAGAAGCTGGAGTTCACCGATACGTCCAGGGAAGGGTGCTTGATGCGCTCGCGCGCGCCCAGCGGCACCAGACAGGCGCGGTAAGTACATCGCTGCCTGTGACGAGGAGGGCAGGCAGGTGGACATTCGTGCGCAAAGCACTTCGAGGCGATGGTCTTCACCGCGCTCGCCGAGGAACTGCGCACCGGAGACGTCGCGCTGGTCGGCTCGGAGGAGTACGCGGACTGGTCCAAGCAGCTCCTGGACTGGGCGGTGATGAAGGAGAAGCTGGGCTCCTATCTGGTCGAGGTCGGTCTGTGCGAGGAGGGCGAGAGTGCCGCGTTCGATGCGAAGGATTTCCGCCAGCAGTGGGAGGACGAGCTGTGCCGCCGCGGCGGATGCCGGGTACCTGGACAACGAGGGGCCTGGTCATCGACCTCAACACAGTATCCCGTGGCCGAAACCGCACCGTTCGGAGGCGACCGACGCTGAAAGCATCCCGTCGGGTCTGCGGCGCGTGCCTCGATGTCACATACGCACGTACTTCTCGGTGTCCTCGGCGAAGTCCTTCAGTGCCTGGTCGGTGAGTGTGGGACGGGTCTGGGCGATGGCCTGCAGGTAGTCCTCCGTGCCGATCGGGATGCCTTTCCCCT
This sequence comes from Streptomyces mirabilis, assembly GCF_039503195.1. NCBI lineage: Bacteria > Bacillati > Actinomycetota > Actinomycetes > Kitasatosporales > Streptomycetaceae > Streptomyces > Streptomyces mirabilis. The sequence continues at coordinate 10,966,720 of NZ_JBCJKP010000001.1, read as the reverse complement.
GGGCGACTTCGCGTTCGAAGGCGGTCGCGGCACCCTTGCGAGCGGCGAACTCGATATCGGCCGGCGTGAACATTGCGCTTTCCTCCACCAAACGGTGCAGGTCGACATGGGTGGCGGCAGGCCCGAGATAGCGTCGCCAGACCGCCGAACGGGCCTGAGGATCCGGCGGCCCGACGGGGATGACGTAGTCGAAGCGGCCGGGCCGAAGGAACGCCGGATCGAGGGAGCGGACGGAGTTCGTGGCGCAGATCAGGAGGCGGTCGTCGTGGCCGCGGAAAACGGGGATCAGCTTGAGCAGTTCGTTGGTGACTCCGTGACTGGGGTCGACAGCCGTACCGGACCGGACCGAGGCGATCTCCTCGACCTCGTCGATGAAGAGCACCACCGTCTCCAGCTCGGCCAGCTCGGTGAACGCCTCCCGCAGAGAGGTCGCCAGTCCTCCCTCATGGGACGATGCAAGCCGGGAGGGGAAGAGCTCCACGAAGGGCCACTGCAGCCGCGAGGCGACTGCTTGGGCGAAGCTGGTCTTGCCGGTGCCCGGCGGCCCGAAGAGGATCACCGCCTTCGGCGGCTTCACTCCGTACTGCTCGGCGAGCACGGGCTGGGCCAGCGGCAGCACGATCCGCCGCTCGATGGCCTCTTTCTCCCGTTCCATTCCGGCGAGGCTGTTCCACAGACCCCCCGGAAACAATCTTCCCCCGAGTTCCGCGAGGAGGCCGGCGTCGCTCGCGCCGAGGTGCTCGACCTTCTCGTAGAAGACGAGCCCGGCCCGGGAGCGGTAGCCGGATTTCTCCAAGGCTGTGGTTCCCGTCGCCCCCGGTGTGAGGAGCGCGCCGATCCGTCGGACTCCCTGTGACCGCAGGCGCCGCTCAAGCTCGGCGATCAAGGAACTCCCGATGCCGCGGTGGCGCCACGTCCCGGCCAGGGCCACCACGGTGATCCAGCCCCGCTCGCCGAAGGCCTGCGCCACGGCGACGCCCACCAGTTCGTCGCCGACCACCGCCACCACGGCCGGTCCTCCGGCCCTGGCTGCGGTCACGACCTCCGATACGGGGAAAACGGCAGGTGCCTCGTCCGCCTGCTGGTTCTGGTCCCAGATCTGGATGGCGCGGTCCAGGTCGTCGTCGTGGAAGTCCCGCAATCGCCACGTCGGCATCGCCACCACCTTCACGAAGGGGCCACCGCCGCTCCGCGGGGCAGAGGGCGTGGTGCTCCTGGCAACGGATCCCTGCTTCATTCTCCGCGTGCGTGCCACCCATGCGCGCGGCGAACGGTCCGGCATGGGGGAAGTGCCGATGGCAGCAGCGGTCCTCACTCTGGAGCGGCGACGCTGGAAGACCTCAATAAATAATCGACAGCTCCCTGTATCGAAAGGCGACTTCTGTCGGCAGCCTACTTTCCTGCTTTCCTCTGGGAGTTGCGCAGTGACGAGAATGCGGCCCGGAGTTCGTCCGTGAAGATGCCCGGCACCTCCCAGGCCGCAAAATGGCCGCCGCTACGGGCCTTGTGGTAGTAGAAGAGGTCGTGGTACGCGCGTGACGCCCAGCTGCGCGGGGCCTGGTAGATCTCGCCGGGGAACACCGTGATGGCGGCCGGGATGGACACGGACACGGCGTTGAAGTTGTTGGCGTTGTTCTCCCAGTAAAGACGCGACGAGGAGACCGCGGTGTTCGTCACCCAGTAAAGTGTGATGTCGTTGAGCATTTCATCCTTGGTGAGTACGCGCTCGGGGTGGCCGCCGCTGTAGGTCCAGGCCGCGAACTTGTCGTACATCCAGGCGGCCAATCCGGCGGGTGAGTCCGTCACTCCGTATCCCTCGGTCTGCGGACGAGTGACCATCATCGCCGAGTAACCGGATCCAGTCTTGTAGAAGGCGGCCAGCTGGTTGTACGCGGCCTTCTCGTCGGGGCCGAGACCGGCGGGTACGGGGTCACCGCAGGCGAGCTTCTTCGCGATGTCCGGCGGCACGGTGGCCGGGAAGTTGACGTGGATTCCGAGCAACCCGCGGGGTTTCTGTACGGCCATCTTGTCCGAAATCACAGCACCCCAGTCCCCGCCTTGGGAAACGTAGTGCTCGTATCCCAGACGCTCCATCAGCACGGCCCAGGCGCGCGCGATACGGTCAGGGTTCCACCCGGTGGTCGTCGGCCGTTCCGAGAAGCCATAGCCCGGCATCGACGGTATGACGAGGTGAAAGGCGTCCTCGGCGCGGCCCCCGTGGGCCGTGGGGTTGCTGAGCGGCCCGATGACCTTCAAGAACTCCAGAATGGAGCCGGGCCAGCCATGGGTCAAGATGATCGGCAAGGCATCCGCGTGGCGGGAGCGGACATGGATGAACTGTATGTCGAGTCCGTCGATCTCTGTTATGTACATCGGCAGAGAGTTGAGTGTCTTCTCGATGTTCCGCCAGTTGTACGTCGTTCCCCAGTAGCGGGTGAGTTCCTTCATCGTGGCCAGCTGGACACCCTGGGACTGATCCCGGACGGTTTCCCGATCGGGCCATCGTGTCGTCTTGATGCGTCGACGCAGATCAGTCAGATCATGCTCCGGAATATGCACGCGGAACGGGCGGATGCTTTGCCTCTCACTTGCCGACACTGGCTTTCCGTATTCCCCCAGGATCGCAGACCGAAAGCCCCTGTCGCCGCCACGGTCGCGACGGCCGCCGAAGTAGAGATGAACTTCCGACGGGAATACGAACGGAGAAAATCGGGCATGGCGGATCTCCCTGAATTCCTGGGTCCGGAGTCGTGGAGAGTCCAGAAGGAGCGCTGCCTCGATGAGACTTCCACTCGCCGGCGCGGACATAAATCGTGCGCACACCGAGGCTGCACCACCGGTGAACCGAATCGAGCATGGAGTCGCATGGCACCTAGGTGCCCATGCCACGCGACAGGCCTATTACTGTCCGTAACGCTATCTATCGCTCTGTGAACATGCAACTCGAACGAGTGACGACGTCGGACGCCAACGATGTACCCGCGTACCTGGGATCCTGGATGCCATACAGGGGCATGGCTCCGGCGGTCACAGCAGGCTCGGCGCTGGGGAGGCCGAGCAGCTCGAGCCCATCACCGGCCGTTGTTCGGGGCGGCGGCCTTGTCCCTCCCCTCGTAGCGTGAAGACCGTGACTACAGGGGAAGTTGGGAGTCACGGCGGAGAAGCGACGGAAGTTCGATCCGGAGTTCCGTGAGGGGGCTGTACGGATCGTGACGGAGACCGGCAAGCCGATCGCCGAGGTCGCGAAGGACCTGGGCATCAACGAGACCACCCTGGCCAGCTGGGTGTCCCGTGCCCGCCGGGCCGGGACCACGCCGGCCGGTGAGAGCGACGAGCTGGAGCGGCTGCGGCGGGAGAACGCTCAGCTCAAGCGGGACAACGAGGAACTGGTCATGGAGCGTGATGTGCTCAAACGCTGCATGGCCCTGTGGGTGAAGTAGCTGGGGCCACCCCGGCGCAAGTGGTCGGGGTGATCAGCGACTTCAGGACCGTGCACGGCATCCCGCACCGTGTCTCGTGCCGTGGTGCAGGAATTCCTCCCCGTCGGCTTGCTGCCTGACATCAGCCGAGACTTGGGTGTCTCGGAGGGCACAGCCGGCCTGGCGGTAACCGCCACGGCTGTGCTGGGCGCGGTAGCTGCTCCGATACGTGAGGGGACACGGAGGCGGAAGCCGCAGGGGCGGACGTGACCCAGGAGTCATCCGCGTACGCCGGAGCCGAGCGGCAGGTGGTGGGGGTGCTGGCGGTGCCCCACTGGCGGCCGGGGATGGACACGAGTGCGCACCCGAGGATCTACCGGGACATCGTGGAGGTGGTCCGGGATGCGCCGGGTCCGGTGCGGGCCAAGCAGGTCGTGCCGAGGGTCGGGCTGCCTGCCGGGGTGGGGAAGATCGAGGGTACGCGGGGGAAGATGAAGCGGCTGGTCGCCAGGGGTTGGCTGGTCGAGGGGGATCCAAGCCTGTTCGTTCCGGCCCGTCACGAGGCGGAAATGGGGTCCAACTCCTCTTGGGGAGAGGCTCTTCTCCCTAGAGTCGAAGGTGCCAACCAATTCGACGCGAGCCGAGAAGCCCCGGGATGGAACCGTATGACACAAGCGTGAGTACTGACGTGGTTGCCCGCTCGGTCAGTGCCTTCGAATCACTGTTATGCACCCTGCAAGGCAAGTCAGCCCAGTCGTCGACCCACGCTGAGCTTGAGGAACATCTGGAGCAGGCCGGGCGAGGGCTGTTGCGGCAGCTGCTGCAGGACCATCTGGATCTGCGGGCCCGAAAGGAAGACGAGGCGGCACGACGGGAAGCGCGTTCACGGGTGGTCGGCTCGGACGGGTGCTGGGCAAGCGTCGCCTCGAACAGCTAGTGGCCGCCGCATCCGGTGACATCGATTCCTTCTGCCAGCAGCACATTCCCGTCCCCTCCGGCCGGGATGTCCTGCTGATCATCGAGGTCGACGGCAAGGGTGGGGTCATGCGACCGGAGGCCCTGCGGCCCACCCCCCAAAGGGCCCGCCTCGCCGCCGGGGTCGCCCATCGCAGTCGACTCACTCCGGGCACCACTCAACGCCTTCCAGATCAGCTTCGAGGGGCGCCTGGCCCCGAGCAACAACTGACCACTCAACAACCAGGATCAGCCGTTGAATTGACACCCGCCCCGTCAGGACCGCTCATGGGTTTCCTTCGAATGGCTGCGTTGGGACGGTGTCACGGTGCGGCGTTCCTGTGCGTCGGCGTTTGTTTCCTCGCTGACTGTCGGTCGCAGGCATTCGATGAGGTAGTCGCCGTTGTCGGGGTCGAGGGTTACGCCGTGGGTTTCGCTGCGGAATCCGGGAAAGCGGCGGTCGAAGGATTCGAGGGCGGTGAGGTAGCGCAGCAGCGGGCCGGCCGGGGCGCCGACGCTCTCGCCGGGCATGAGGACGGGGATGCCGGGCGGCGTGACGGTGATCATGGCGGCGGCCACCTGGCCCGGCGCCTCGGCCAACCGTACGCGATGGGTGCCACCGCGGATCAGGCGCTGATAGCACAGCTGCGGTGGAGCGACCGGTTCCGGCAGCTGCTGGAAAGCAGTGTCCAGCAGGTCGACGAGGCGGACAGAGCGGAGATGGTCGTGCATGTCCTGGCACAGCTCGCGCAGGGTTTGGCCCGCGTATCGCCTGGGGTGCTCGGCGACCAGTGCGGGCAGGATCCGGTCAAGAGGGGCGTCCTCGTCGTAGAGGGCCTTGAAGTCCATCAGGGCATCGAGGAGGGTGCCCCATTTACCCTTGGTGATGCCCATGGAGAACAAGACGAGCGTCGTATAGCTGTCGGTCTTTTCCACGACGATGTGGCGGGTGGCCAGGTACGCGGTGAGCACGCGTGCCGGGATGCCCCACTCTCCGGTCTCGCCGACCGCGTCGATCCCCGGGCAGGTCAGGGTGACTTTGATCGGGTCGAGCATGCAGAAGCCGTCGGTCAGCCCCGGGAAACCGTGCCAGGCAGCACCGGGTTCCAGGTGCCAGCAGGTCGGCTCGGTACGCAGCAGGTCGGCCGGGGCCTCGTCGAACGACAGTCGGGTTCCGGTGCTTGGGTCGGTAACCGTCTCGGGTTGCCACACGCCGAAGAACCACGGCGGTCGGTCGCCGGCCTCCTCGATACGGCGCCGGATGCGGACCATCTCCTGGCGGAAACGGACCGCCTCGGTCACGGCCTCGTCGATCAGCCAGCGGCCCTGCGGCCCGTCCATCATCGCTGTCGCCACGTCCAGCGAGGCGATCATCGGATAGAGCGGGGAGGTGGTGCCGTGCATCATCAGCGCCTCGTTGAACCGGTCGTGTTCGACGGGCGCCCTTGGGGCGGCCTTGACGTGGACCATGGCGCTCTGCGACAGCGCGGCCAGCAGTTTGTGGGTGGACTGAGTTGCGAAAACCGTCGGCCGGTCCGAGCCGGGGAAGGTGTCCTCGTCCACCGACATGCCGTACCGGCCCGCGTAGAGCGGGTGGAAGCGGGCGTACGCGAACCATGCCTCGTCGAAGTGCAGCCGGGGCGTACTCATGGCGAACGCCTGTGCCGCCACCAAGGCGTCGTAACACAGGCCGTCGTACGTGGAGTTGGTGAAGACGGCGTACTGAGGGTGCGGCGAAACGGCACCCCGGGTCAGCGGGTTCGAGGCGATCCGGGCCGCGACGGAGTCCGCCGCGAGCTCAGCCGGGGGCAGCGGCCCCGCCAGGCCGTAGCCGTTGCGGGTGGGGATCAGGTAGACCGGGCGGGCGCCGGAGACGACCAGTCCGTGCAGCACCGACTTGTGGCAGTTGCGGTCCACCAGCGCGATCTCGTCGCGGGTGACGCTGAAGTGGCCGACCACGCGGTTGCAGGTGGAATCCCCGTGCAGCACGAAGTAGGTGAGGCCGGCGCCGAAGACCCGGGCGGCGTTGCGCTCCGCCTCGCCGATCGGGCCGGTGTGTTCGAACAGCGAGCCGAGCTCCCCGACGGAGATCGACAGGTCGCTGCGCAACAGCCGTTCCCCGAAGTAGTCGTGGAAGGCCCGGCCCGCGGGCGACTTCAGCAAGGCGACGCCGCCGGAGTGGGCCGGGGTGTGCCAGGAGTACTCGTGCGCGTCGTCGAAGCGGCGCAGCGCCCGGAAGAAGGGCGGCAGGACGGCATCTTGGTAGGTGCGCGCGGCGGTGGTGATCCGGCCCGCGATGAACCCGGGAGTGTCCTCCAGCGGCCACACATAGCCCACGACGGACTCCGACACCCATAGCGGCAGGTCCCGTACCTCGTCGGTCATGACCAAGAAGACTGGAAGGTCCTGGAACCGCCGACCGATGGAGCGCAGCACCGCAGCGCCCCCGGGCCCGCCATCCGCGCCCCCGTGGCCCGGTAGCTCCCAGGCGACCAGTGCCGCGCTCAGTCCCGCCTCCGTCCGCAGCACCGCCTCGGCGTCCGCGACGCCTACCGCCCATCGGACGTCGAATCCCCGCTTCTCGATCGCCTCACCGATGCGCGCCAACTGCTCGGCACCGGCCCCCTCATCCTGCGGACGTTCCCGTACCGCGACCAAGACCCTGCTGTCCGCCATGAGACCCCTCCCGGCGGCCGACACCGCCCTGGCTCAGTTTCCGAGCGGACCGGCGGAGCCCGCAGCCTCACAGCCGCAAACCACCCGCATGACGGAACAAGTGAGCTTGGGCTTTACCCTCAGGCCTGGACGCTCCTGTGCATGCGTTGCCATGGCAGTGCCGCCCCGAGGCGGCGTGCCATGGCGGGTGGCTTACAGCGGCCCGTACAGCCAATTGCCGCGGGCGTCGGGGGCGTCGCTGGTGAAGAGCTCGATGACGTCGGGGCGGATTCCCTCGGGGTCGAGGGGGCCGTTGCCGTCGGTCCAGCTCGGCGAAGGCGTCGGCGATGTCCTGGGGCCTTCCGCCGGTGACGGACTGGCTCAGGAGGGTGACTCGTCGAGGGTGATCAGGCTGTCGTGGTGGGTGTCGCAGATATCCAGGCCGAGCGCGGTGTCGTCAGTTGGCGGAAGCCGCCATGGACGGCTCCAGCCCCAACCCCTCACCATCACGATCCCAGACCGCCCTCAACAGGCGCCCGAAACTGACCGGAGGGAACGGGGCGGGAACACCAGCGACGACGCCACCCTTCTCATGATCGAGTGGCATGGTGGCGCCGCCGACCACCTCGCAGTTCTTCACTGAGCAACCTCGACGTCAACCGAATCCTCACCGGCCAACACCATCCACGCGCACGACCGCCCGGGGACGTGCTGCATGCAGCAGGCGCTGCTCCCCGGCCAGCAGCACGGTCTCCGTACCGGCGGCTGCACAACAGTCCGCAGGACACCCCATTACCGGGAGACCAAGAATGCCTGCCCCAGGACCTGCTCCCAGTTCGCCAGAACCGGCGGGCGGTTCACCCGCGCAGGTCCTCGGGCAGTTTGAAGGGGCTCGGCCGGATCCCCGGCCGAGCCCTTCGGTATCTGTTGAACTGCGCCCCTGCTGGCCGCCCGTTACGAGATGTCCACCCGGTCTGCCTCGGCCGGTGCTCCCGTCGGGGCGCGCAGAGCCGGTCGCCGCGGGGGCGGCAGCAAGGTGCTCGCCAGCGTTGCGGCGACGCCGAGGCCGGCGGCCACCGTCATTGCTGCTCCGAAGCCGTCGCTGAAGGCCGCAGCGGAGGTGTAGCCACCGGTGGCGGCGAAGACCGCGGCGGTGATCGCGACGCCGAAGGCTCCGCCGAGCTGGCGCATCGTGCTGTAGGCGCCTGAGGCCTTGCCGATGTCGGTGGGTGTGCTGGTGCTGACCACCGCTTTGGTGACGGCGGGTATCGCCAGGGCGAAGCCGATGCCCGCGAGGCTCAGCGGGATGACCTGGGTCGTGTACGAGAGGTGCGGGGCCGCGATCAGCGCGATCCAGGCCGTGCCGATGGTCTGCAGGGCGAGGCCGGCGACGACGAGAGAGCGTTCGCCCCAGCGGTCGGCGAGTGCTCCGGTGCGTGAGGCGAGCAGGACCACGAAGGTGCCCCATGGGAGCAGCCGCAGGCCGGCGCCCAACGGGCCCTGACCCAGGGTGACTTGCTGATACTGGGCGATGAAGAACACCGAGGCGGACATCGAGCCGCTGAGCAGGAACATCACTGCGTTGCCCGCCGAGAACGCCCGGGAGCGGAACAGCCGCAGCGGCAGCATCGGCGTACGGGCCCGGGACTGCCACACCAGGAAGACAACGACCAGGACCGCTCCCCCGGCCAGCGCGCCAGTCACCTCCGCGCTGCCCCAGCCCGCCGCATCCGCCCGGACCAGGCCCCAGACGAGCCCGAACGCGGCCAGGGTGAAGAGCAGCAGGCCCGGGAAGTCCACCGCCGTGCCCTGGCCGAAGCCCTCCTTGATCCGGGCGAGCACGAAGGGGATCGCGGCCAGGCCGACCGGTACGTTCAGCCAGAAGATCCACTGCCAGGCCAGTCCCTCGGTGATCACGCCGCCCAGGACCGGGCCGAGCAGCACAGCGAGGCCGGTGACGCTGCCGTAGATACCGAGCGCCCAGCCGCGCCGCTCGGGCGGGAACGCGGCGTTCAGCAGGGCGAGGGCGAGCGGCATGACGGTCGCCGCACCGATGCCCTGGACGGCGCGTGCCGCGATCAGGGTGCCGGTACTGGGGGCCAGCGCGCATGCGGCCGACGCCACGGCGAACAGGGTGAGCCCGGCGACGAACAGCCGCCTGCGACCGAAGCGGTCGCCGAGCGACGACGCGGTCATCAACAGGGCCGCGAAACTGAGGGTGTAGGCGTTGATCGTCCACTCCAGGTCCTCGATCGACGCATGCAGGTCGCGCTGGATCGCGGTCAGCGCCGTGGCCACCACCAGCAGGTCGAGGACGACCATGAACGAACCCACCGACGCCAGCGCGAGCGTCCACCGCTGCGCCGCCGTGACGGACTTCTCGTTGCTGTTCACTGGTGCTCCCGTCGCCGTGTGTCTGCGGTCGTGCTGTCGGTGGTGAAGACACGGGGTGGCCCGGAAACTGGGCGGCGAACGGCCGCGGATTCTGCGATCGGCTGTGGATTCCGCGGACGGTCGGGATGCGGCGACCAGTTTCGGCCGCCGTGGGTGTCATCACTGTCGACGGACTCGAATGGTCCAAACCGTCGACGAACCAGAGCCTGGGAGGCGACGTAATGCCGAGCGAGGAGACGCCGATGCCGATGCCCATGTCGACGCTCACGCTGGAGCGGGCGCGGGCGGGCGACGGGCAGGCGTTCCGTGAGCTCACCGAGCCCTACCGGCGCGAGCTGCAGGTGCACTGCTACCGCATCCTCGGCTCGGTGCAGGACGCCGAGGACCTGCTGCAGGAGACCCTGCTCGCGGCCTGGCGCGGGCTCGACGGGTTCGAGGAGCGGTCGTCACTGCGCTCCTGGCTGTACCGGATCGCGACCAACCGCTGCCTGAACGCGCTGCGGGACGGCAGCCGCCGGCCCGGCGAGGGCTGGGCGTACCGCTTGGAGGTTCCGTTGCCCGAACCCACCCGCCGCGGCGACCCCAGCTGGCTGGAGCCCTATCCGGACGTGCTGCTCGCCGGGCTGCCGGACGCCGCACCCGGACCGGAGGCCCATTACGAGACCAAGGAGGCGGTCTCCTTGGCGTTCCTTGTCGCGCTGCAGCACCTGCCGCCCCGGCAGCGGGCGGTGCTGGTCCTGCGGGACGTGCTCGGTTTCCGCGCGGCCGAGGTCGCCGGAATGCTCGACACCAGCGTCGACTCGGTCACCAGCGCGCTGAAACGGGCCCGCGCCACGCTCGCGACCCGGCTGCCCGCGCACGCCCACGCCGAGACGGAGCTGCCGTACTCACCCCGCGAGCGCAAGCTCGTTGACGACTTCTCCCTCGCCTTCGAACGCGCCGACGTCAACGCGATCCTCGCCCTGCTCACCGACGACGCGTGGCTGACGATGCCGCCGCTGCCGTACGAGTACCAGGGACCGGAGGCCATCGGCCACTTCCTGAGGACGGTCGCGCTGCGCGACGGCCGCCGCTTCCGGCTGGTGCCCACGCACGCCAACGGCCAGCCCGCGTACGGCCTCTACCTCGTCGATCCGAGGACGCCGATCGCGCACGCCCACGGTCTGCTCGTCCTCACCCTGTCCGGCCACCGGGTCTCGGCGCTGACCCGCTTCGTCGACAACGGCCTGCTCCCCCGCTTCGGCCTGCCCCGCTCGCTACGCGCCACCGGCGCCTAGTCGGATTGCTTCTCGAACTGGCCTGCGACCGCCCGGGGTTGGATACGGACGACGGCCGGGCTGAGGAAAAGGCGATGGACGACGTTCGGCGTACAGTCTCTGTCCTCGCCCTGCCCGGGGCCGTGACGCGCACGCAGCCCGCGTCTGGCTCCCGTGCGGTGGCCCGGATCGACATCTCCTCGGCACGATGCAACCGGCGGATCTCCGCCCAGCCGTTGGGGCTGCTGAGCCGGTCCACGCATGGAGCTGGCCGCTCGGGTGATCAATAGGCTTCAGCGCCCCCCAAACTACTGCCCATTAGGGCCTCTTCTGAGTTGCGATCACGGGATCGGTCATTCCCGCATCTAGAGGGTGCCTGCTGCGGTAAACCGGTCCCGTGACTCGTGGTGATCTGAGCGATGGCGCGTGGGAGTTGGTCGAGCCCGCCCGCCGTTGGGGGTCGTTTCGGACCGATCCCTGATCTGCGCCACTACTTCAGTGCGGTGATGTGGAGGTCCCGTACCGGTAGCCCCTGGCGGGATGTGCCGGAGCGCTACGGCTCGTGGTCGACGGTCTACGACGGGTTTCGGGTATGGGCGCGTGACGGGGTCTTCCAGGCCCTCATGGAGGCGGTGATCGCCGAGGCGGCGGCCCGCGATGACGTCGACCTCAGCCTGGTGAGTGTGGACTCGACCGTCGCCCGCGCACATCACCATGCGGCGGGCGTGGTGGTCGACCCGGAGCTCCTCGAAGACCTGGAGAAGGCCGTGGCGGAGGAAAAAGGGGCCACAGCAAAGGGGCGAAACGACCCCGTAGGCGAGGGGCCCGGAGGCCGGGAGGATCCCCCTCCTTCAGGAGGGGGAGAAGTCAACCACGGATCTTCACGGTCACGCTGTATCGGCCCTCATCGCCGACGCAGCGCCGAGCCTCGCCGCAACTGGTGCGGTGGGCTGTGATGTCTGCTGAGCCGGGCCGGACGGCGTGCAGGGCGAGTTCGACAGTGCCGCAGCCGGCGCCTGGGGCACAGGTGTGGGCTGGCGTGACCCGCGAGGTGTCGGCGGCGGCCAGGACATCCGGTGTTCTGCTGGTGAGGTCGGACCAGTATGTGCTGTGCAGTGTGATCACCACCGAGGTGCCCACCGTGGCGGAGACGGTGGTGTGGTTCGCGCGCTCGTCCAGCCGGAGGTGTGGGGGCGTTGGCGTGGTCGGAGCGACAGGCCGCGCGGCGTCGGCGCCGCAGGCCGAGGTGGCGGCGAGAGCCAGGCATGCGGCGAAGCGGAGTGCAGAGTGGGTGCGCGGGAGCGCCATGAACGGGGACCTTTCCAGGCAGTTTGTGCCGATGAGACGGTTCCGCCCCGGCAGTGGTTCCCTGCCGGGGCGGAACCTGTCGTGCTGTGCCCAGGGAGTCCTGGTGGGGTCAGGAGGCGTTGAGGGCGGTGTCGTCGACCACGAAGCTGGTCTGGAGGCTGGAGTCCTCGGTACCGGTGAACTTCAGGGTCACCGTCTGACCGGCGTAGCTGGACAGGTTGAAGGACTTGAGTGCATAGCCACTCGCCGCGTTCAGGTTGGAGTAGGTGGCCACGGTGGTGGAGCCGACCTGGACGGTCAGCGTGTCGTAGGCGGTGGTCGTGGTGGTCTCGGCGGTGTCGATGTGCAGGTAGAAGGAGAAGGTGGCGCTGCATCCGGACGGGATGGTCACCGACTGGGAGAGGGTGTCGGTGTGGGCGCTGCCGTAACCGTCCATCCAGGCCTTCCAGCTGCCTGAGTGGGCGGGCTCACCGGCGGCGTTGTCGATCACGCCGGTGCTGGCCGTCCAGGGCGCGGCGGTGCCGGTCTCGAAGCCGGGGTTGCCGAGCTTCTGGCCCGGGCTGGAGCAGCCGCCGCCGGTGGTGCTGACGGTCCAGGTGAACGAGGTGCTGCCGGAGGCGTTCGTGCTGTCCTTGGCGGTGACCGTGACGGAGGAGGTGCCGGCCGTGGTCGGCGTGCCGGTGATCTTGCCGCTGGCGGAGATGCTGAGCCCCGCCGGCAGTCCGGTCGCCGTGTAGGTGAGGGTCTGGCTCGTGTCGGAGTCGGAGCCCGTCATCTGCAGGGACACGGCCGTGCCCACGGTGCCGCTCTGGTTGCCGGGGTTGTTCACGGTGACCGTGTTGCCCGTGGTGCCGCCGACGATCGCGTGCGAAATGGCGCACGCGTTGGTGTCGTTGGACCAGCTGGCCTGCTCCGCGAAGGTACCGGTGCCCATCGTGATGTTGGCCGCTCCGCCCGTCTGGCCCGGAGCGATCCAGGCGCACTCGTCGGAGTTCTCCTGGCCGTCGAACGAGCTGCCGGTGTGGTTGGTCCAGCCGCCGGCCGGGTTCTGGTCCGACATCATCTCGTGCCACTCGTGGCCGAGCGTCATGGTCCAGCCGTCGAGGGTGCCAGGGGAGTTGACGAACCCGACACCGCAGCCCGAGCCCGAGTCCATGTTGTACGGCTGGTTGCTGAAGGCGACGTCGCCGACGGTGGAGGAGACCGCACCGCCGGTCAGCGTGGTGTCACCGTTCCAGTCGTGCCACGCGCAGTACTGCCCCTGGTAGTTGTCCGGGTTGGTGCCGTGGGGCGACAGGATCACGTAGTACGCGTCGCGGTTCGACGCGGCCGTGGTGTTGCCGAAGTGACTGGCCGCCTTCACGGCCTCGGCGCCGAGCTGGTGCCCGGTGGCGGCACTGGGTGACGCCCCCGAGTTGTCGTACCAGGTGCCGGCCAGCACGCCGCCGCTCTGGTAGGGGACGAAGTTGGCGTTCGCCGGGCAACTGGTCGCGCCGGTCGTCACGTTCGGACCGTCGCACCACTGGGTCAGGTCGGCCGACCAGCGCTCGTTACCGGTGCCTATGTCCTTGAACATCTCCTGGGCGACGGGCGCGGCGCCCGCCGAGTCGCCGGAGAAGGTCAGGTCCCCGCTGCCGTTGGTGCTCTGCGTACCCCACTGGGTGCCGTAGAAGACCAGGTAGACCTTCGAGTGGCCGCTCTGGACACCGATACCGTCGACGCCGCCGCCGTAGGACAGCGTCTCCGACCCGGTCGCGACGCTCGCGGACTTCTGGGAGGCCGCCCATGCCTTCATCTTGGCATGCTGCTGGAGGGTCGGCAGTGCGCCGTGCCGGTACGGGTGCTGGTACGCGGGGCTGTAGGGGTTGGCGACGGAGCCGCTCGACGCTTGTGACGCGGCCGGCGCGGCCACCGCCTGGGGTGCGACGGCCAGCATGCCGCCGGCTATCAGGGCTGCGGCCGACGTCAGCGCGGCGGCCCCGCGGCGGGTGAACCGCCGGAGCGGGTTGGGTCTCGTGTGGTCCGTGTTCTGTGATCGCAAGGGACTGCCTTCCATGGGGAGTTGGTGCCCTACGGCAGGAAGTCCCTATATGTCAAGACCATGACAAACCAGCCATGCTTCGACAGGACACGGGTCAACTGCTGCCGGGGGGCTTCAAGTAGCGCACATTCTTCGGTGTGAGCTGCCACCCCGGTAAGTGGTGGCTCCCGCGATGCTACTGAGTGCCCACCTCGACTGACTATCAGTCAATGGCAAAGCCTTTGCCTCGGTAAGCAATACGACAGAGTCCCAACCGCGATAAATCCAGACAGAGTTGATGTCGTCCGTCCCCCGATCAGGAGGACGGAGCGGATCGGCTATAGCGTGTGATGCCATGGACGTGGACGACGGATCGGTCAGTGACCTCACAGCACTGGGCCTGGCACGCTACGAGGCGCGGGTCTACCTCGCGCTGGTCAGGCGCGAGTCGTACACCGCCGCCGAGGTGGCGCGTGAGGCGGATGTGCCCCGTCAGCGCGTCTACGACGTATTGGACGCCCTGGTGCGGCGTCGGCTCGCCACCGTCCGCCCGGGCCGGGTGGCCACGTTCTCCGCGGTCGCACCCGAGCTCGCCACCGCCCGGCTCATGGCGCTGCAACGCGCATCCCTCGAACGGCTCGAGCAAGTGTCTTCGGCCCTGGTCACTGCCCTGCTGCCCGTCTGGTCCGACGGGCGCACCAAGACCGACCCGCTCGACTACATCGAGGTGCTGCGCGATCCCAAGGCCATCGCCGAACGATTCGCCGACATCCAGGAACAGGCCGCACGCGAACTGCTGAGCTTCTCCCAACGGCCCTTCCTTGCCCCGGTCGCCAACACCGAGGGGATCGCGGCGGTGCGCCGACTGCGCAGAGCAGGTGGCCGGGCCCGGGCCATCTACGCCCATGACGCGCTCAACGACGCCGAAGTACGGGAGCACGTACGCTGTTTCAGCGAAGCCGGGGAGGAGGCGCGGTTCATCGCCGAGCTGCCGCTCAAGCTGATCATTGCCGACGCTTCGCTCGTGCTCTGTGACATGCCGGACCCGGTTGCCGGCACCGGCGCCACCACCGCGCTCTACATCGAACACCCGGCGCTCGCCAACTGCTTGCAACTGGCTTTCCAGAGCGTCTGGGACCGCGCCGATCCGACGAGCACTGCGCGCGGAGTCCAGACGAGCCAATCCGAATGCTGACGGTGTGTCCGGGAACGCAGACAGGGCGTCCAAGATGCTGTCGCAGTTCCTCAAGGCGCTGGTGGGCTTCGGCCTTGTGGAGCGGACCGTGGCGCCCACCGCTCCGCCCCAGGTCACCTACGAACTGACCGAGCCGGGCACGGATCTGCCGGTCCGCTGACCGCCCTCATCCACTGGGTCGGCACACATGCGGACGAGCTGCTGAACGCCCGGGCCGGGACCGCGGAATCCGCAGCCCGACCGATGCCGCCGCCTAGTACTCCAGTGCGGTTTCGTGATCTATCCAGTGGGTTCGTCGGCGGCTCGTCGTCGGTAGTGGCTGCGTCGGGCTGTTGCCTGGTGGCACCGACGCCAGTTGGACCAGTGCAGCAGTCTGGCCACGGTCACGGCTGGTGGGTCGAAGACGGCGACGAGTAGGTGTCGGATCTCCGGGACGGTCAGCGTGATCGGATCGCGGCTGCGGACGGGGTGGTATGCGTCATCGGGCCGTTCGGGGGCGGCCAGGAAGGCCAGGGCAAGTATGGCGAGGGTGATGTGCCGGTGCCAGGAGGTCCAGTTGCGGACCTGGTAATGGTCGAGACCGACCTGGCCCTTGGCTGCCTGGAAGCACTCCTCGACGCTCCAGCGGACACCGGCGACGCGGACCAGTTCGGACAGGGGCACTTCGGTGGGTGACCAGCACAGGTAGAAGGCGAGTTCGCCGGTGGACCGGTTGCGGCGGATGAGCAGGTGCCGGTGGCTGTCGGTGCCGATGTGGATCCAGGCCCAGTCGTAGTACCGCGGGCCTTTCGCACCGTTTCCGGCGCTGTGGCGCTGCCAGGCCGTGGCGGGCAGGCGGCCGGCGACGGTGTCCGCGCGGATGGGCGTGCGGCCGTGGTTGATCCTCACCCGCATCGAGCAGGCAACGGCCATCACGTAGCCGGTGCCGCGTGTTTCCAGGGCGGCGCGGAGCTGGGGGTCCTGGCCGCAGGCTTCGTCGCCGGTCACCCAGGAGGCGGTGATGCCGGCGTCCAGCGCAGCGGCGATCATCTCCGAGGCGGGACGGGGCTTGGTGGCGAACTGCACCGTCTCGGGTATCCCGGCCGCGGTGCGGCGTTCGGGATCATCGGACCAGGAGTGCTCGGGCAGGTAGAGCCGACGGTCGATCAGGGCCCGTCCCCGCTCGGTGGCCAGGGCGAGGAACACGCCGACCTGGGCGTTCTCGATGCGTCCCGCGGTGCCGGTGTACTGCCTCTGCACTCCCGCCGAGGACCGGCCCTTCTTCAGGAAGCCGGTCTCGTCAACCACGAGAACGCCGCCGTCGGCGCCGAGGTGTTCGACGGCGTAGGCACGCAGGTCGTCGCGGACGGCATCGGCGTCCCAGCGGGCGTAGCGCAGCAGGCGCTGCATCGGCCCGGGCAGGGCATGGGCGGCCTGTTCGGCCAGTTGCCAGCAGTTCTTCCGCTAGACGCTCGACAGTAGTCCGAGCAGGTAGGCGCGGGCCGTGGCCCGGGGTTCAACTCGCCCGAACTGGCCCGCGATCCGGTCCATGACCTGGTCGAACATCGCCCGCCAACGGGCAGGATCTACGTTATGCCGTGCGGCCACCGCACGATCTTCAGGAGTCCACACAACCCCCGATGGTCACGCGGTGGCCGTACCCGTTCCCCACCGGGTCCGCGACAAGATCGCGAACCCGGACTGAAGTATCAGGAGTGATCGAACAGAGTGGCTACGCTCTGCGGTGCTTCCCGGCCGAAGAAGATCTCCAGGTTCTTCGCCGAGCGGCCGGCGACGTCGCTACTACGCAGGAACAGCCGCTCTTCGTAGGCGGTGAGCGCGACCTCGATGTCAGGTTGCTCAACCAGCTTGCTCGCTAGGTCAGCGCCGTCGTACATGGCAAGGTTCGCACCCTCGCCGGCGAAGGGCGACATCAGATGCGCGGCGTCGCCGACGAGCGTCACGCCGGGCACCCTGTCCCATGTGAGGCCCACGGGCAGGGCATAGATGGGTCGGAGCCACGGTTCCGCGTCGCTCTGGGTCACGAAGGCGGTAAGCAGCGGCGACCAGCCATCGAACTCGTCGGCAAGTTGACGCAGGCCCGCGGACGGGTCGCCGAAGTCGATCGACCTCATCCACCCCTCGGGCTTGTTCAGCGCCACGTATCCGCGCACATGCCCGTCGGCGTAGCGATGGGCGATGATGCCTTTGCCCGGCGCGACCGCCATCAGCGTGCCGCCGCCGATCGCGGCCACGCTCGCCCGACAGTCCTGGCCGCCCGGGGCGAGAGCGATCTCGATAAAGCAGGTTCCGCTGTAGAGAGGCTTGGCGGGGGTGAGCAACGGACGCACCTTCGACCAGGCACCGTCCGCGCCGATGACGATGTCCGCGCGCGTGGCGGAACCTTCCGCGAAGGTGAGGTCGTAGCCACCCTCCACACGGTGCCGGACCGAGGCGAGCTTGTGACCCCACCTGATCGTCCCGGGCGCCAGCGAGTCGATGAGCAGGCGCCTGAGTTCGCCACGATCCACCTCTGGACGGGCCGAACCGGGGTCCGCAGGCATGTCGAACAGAATCGTGCCGTGGCGGTCGACCACACGCTTGGCGTCCTCGCCCGGACGGACCAGAGTGAGGAACTCGTCGTACAGACCGGCTGCGCGAAGCGCGACCTGGCCGGTCTCTACGTGAATGTCGAGCAGGCCGCCCTGCGCACGGGTCGTCGCCGAAGCCTCACCCTCGTAAATCGTCGCGGCGACACCGTGAGCCTGAAGCACCCGGGCGAGCGTCAACCCGCCCAGTCCCGCTCCGACAATGACGATGGTCTTCTGCATGCTGCGCTCCTCTGTCGCGCCGACACGCGCCGGCGATGGTCAGCGCCAAAAGCGGACGGGACGTCCGATCTCGGCAAGGAGACGCTCACCGATCAGAACCATCTGCATCGATGTACGAGCGATGTCCGGCGGGTGGGCCCGCGGAACATCGTTTTTCGCGACCTTGTGACTATAACTCGGCATCAGGTGAGGCACTGGGCCTCCTGGCACCGGCACATCACGCTCGCCATGCTTGCCCTGGCTTTCCTGACCGCCGTCGCCGCCGACGCGGCACCACAGCGGCCAGCCGGTCCACATCACTTCGACCACAGCCTCGATCCAATCACAGGGACCGTGCCGGAGATCCGCCGTCTCTTCGGTGCCATCTGCAACCCGCCTGCCGTTCGACGGCCAGACTGCTGCACTGGTCCATCTGGCGCAGACGCCACCAGGCAACAGCCCGACGCAGCCACTACCGACGACGAACCCCCGACGAATCCGCCGGGTAGATCACGAACCCAGACTGGAGTACTAGCGGTGGTTTGTTGACGTCCAGCAACGTGACGTGGTGTCAGCTGGTGCGGGCGTCGTACTCCTCTCGGGCGGCGAGGACCTCCGTCGTGTGCCGCAGCGACCATTCCTTGAGCGCCTTCAGGGGCTCCCGGAGTGTCTCGCCCAGCGGCGTCAGCGCGTACTCCACCCGCACCGGCACCGCCGGGTAAATCGTTCGCAGGACCAGACCGTCGCGTTCGAGGGCACGCAGCGTCTGGGTGAGCATCTTCTCGCTCACCCCCGACAACCGCGTGCGCAGCTGGGTGAACCGGCACACCCCGTGCTCGCCAAGCTCGCCCAGCACGAGGATCGACCATTTGTCGCCGATCCGGTCGAGCAGGTCCCGTGACGGGCAGCCGCGCGCGTACGGGTCCCACGACGATGTCGCCTCGGTCACAGCCTTGACGGTTGCCACAGCCCTCACCTCATTGCTTTCCGACAGGTGGCTACCTTACCGAAAGGTGGCTACTTCCTGATGGTAAGTCACGAGTTCATAGTGGACCCCGTGCCGCGGAAGGCCGCGGCGGAAATGAGGATCGTCAATGTCAGTCGTTGTCACCGGAGCCACTGGTCAGCTGGGCAGGCTCACCGTCGAGGCGTTGCTGCGGCGCGGAGTTCCCGCCTCGGAGATCGTCGCGACCGGCCGGGACATCGCCGGGATCAAGGACCTGGCCGACCGCGGTGTCGTGGCGCGCCGGGCCGACTTCGCCGACCCGGACAGCCTCGCGGCGGCCTTCGCGGGAGCCGACAAGCTGCTGCTGATCTCGGCCTCGATCCCCGTGGACGAGCGCCTCGCCAACCATCGGCGTGCCATCGACGCGGCGCTGGCCGCGGGTGTGTCACTGGTGGCGTACACGAGCATGGCGCACGCCGACACAGCCACCACGATCCTCGCCGCGACCCATCGCGCCACCGAGGAGTACCTGCGTGAGCACGGCGTCCCCAGCGTGCTGCTGCGCAACAGCTGGTACCTGGAGAACTACACCGCTCAGCTGCCCTTGGTCCTCCAGCACGGCGCGGTCATCGGGGCCGCGGGCGAGGGAAGGGTCAGCGCCGCCTCCCGCGCCGACTACGCCGAGGCCGCCACGGCCGTGCTGACCACCGAAGGCCACACCGGCGCGGTGTACGAGCTGGGCGGCGACGAGGCCTTCACCCTGGCCGAGCTCGCCGCGACGGTCTCGGCAGCCACCGGGAAGCCGATCGCCTACACCGATCTACCGGCGGAGAAGCTCGCCGAGGCGCTGACCAGCGTGGGCCTGCCCACCGCGCTGGCGGACGTCCTCGCCGACGCCGACCTCGGCCTGGGCCGCGGCGAGCTGTTCACCGGCTCCGGCGACCTGAGCCGCCTGATCGGACGGCCGACCACGTCCCTGGCCGACGCGGTCGCCGACGCGCTGCGCTGACACGGGTTCCCGGCGGCGGACGCCACCACCGCACACCCGGGCGGTGTTCACCGCCCCCGGACCAGGTCCCGGGGCCGGGGGGCGGCGGCGAAGGGGGTAATCCCGGCCTGTGGTCCCCGACCCGCGCGGGCCGCCATGGCGAAGCACCCACCGCATCACCCCTCGATACTGCGTTCGCCGCAAGGGTCTATCGGGAATCAGGTGTGATTCGATCGATTGGCGTACTGGTTCTTCGGTGGGCTGTCCGGCCTACACTCGTCCGGCCGCAAGGCGGCCGTCTAACGGGCTGACCCGCGATTGATGTTGGGGCGTGCTGGCCTGGGGTTCAGCTAGTGGCTGATTCAGCAGGCCATCGAGCGGGCGAGGACGAGTTCGGAGCTGGGCTTGCGTCGGGTGGCCCGCTTGGCGGCGCGGTCGGAGACCAGGCCGGCTACGGCCCGGTGAATCTCCCCGTACTCCTCGCGCCGGCCGGTGTACCGCTGTAGGGGTTGCCATTGCCGGTGTTCGGCATTGGCGTGCTCGACGCAGATCCGGCGGGACGACTGGCGGCGACGCATCTCACGCCATCCGTACCGCTCGGTCAGCGGTGCGTTGTCGATGTCAGTCGGTTTCCTCGGCGGTGCGCTGACCTGGTTGGGAAACTCGTTGGCCAGGCCCCGGTAGCCCTCGTCGACCTCGGCCCTGACTGTTGGGTGCAGCCGGAACTGCTCGGCGATCCCCTCGGTACGGATCGCGGTCTGGTCGTGCATCCGACCGGGCCGCATGGCGCCGGACCAGAGGGTACGGCCCTGATGGTCGCTGATTGTCGTGGTCTTGATTGTGTTCTGCTTGCGCTTGCCGGAGACGAAGGCCCGCCGACCGGGGCGGTGCGCCTTGGGACGGCGTACCTGGGTCTCGGTGCCGTCGATCCTGAGGGTCACGTTCTCGGCTGCGGCGTAGGCGAATACGTCCTCCAGCGTGCGCAGCCGGAGGCCGGGTCGGTCGGGCACGGCGAACCCGCGCTCGGCCAGCAGCAGGCGGATTTCGCTGATCGCGCGGCCGATGGTGGAGGAGCCCACCTCGTAGATCACGGCCAGGGCCTCGTGCGTGAGACCGGTGCGCAGGTGGACCAGGGTCACCAGCAGCCGGTCGGTAAAGACCAGTTCGTACTTCGGTCCGGCGCCGGCCTGCCGTCGGCGAGCACCCTGGCGCCGCTCACGGCGGCCGGACTCGCAGCGCGCTTCCCAGCGTGGAGCGAGTTCTTCGGTCAACTCGCCGAGATGCTGAGGCGAGACGCCGCAGAAGGCTGGATGCGATATGGCCGCGCGGGCCTGCTTGATGTTCACACCACAAGAACCCGCACGGCCATCGCTGCGTCACTCTTCCCTGCGCGGTCGGCAAGGGGCGGGCGGAATCCGTGGGCTCGGTATCCCGCTGCGCCGTCTACTGCCCCACTCGGCCGTCGATCCGCTCACGCAGAAAGTCGGCGTGACCGTTGTGCCGGGCGTACTCCTCGATCACGTGCACCAGCACCTCCCGAAGTTGCATCGGCTCCTGGCCGACCGTGCCGGTGACGCTGAGATCGGGTGCCTCGGCCGTGAACCGTTCGGCGAACGCGACCTCTGCCCGCCAGGTGGTCCAAGCCTCTGCGACGACCTCCGGGTCGGGCACCGCGCCGTTGAAGTCTCCGTCGGGGTCGCCATCGGAGCGGTAGTGCCGCGGCGCAGCCTGCCCCGCCAGTACCTGCCGGAACCATTTCTGCTCCACCCCGGCCATGTGGCGCACGAGCCCCAGCAACGACAGATTGGACGGCTCCACCGAACGACGAGCCAGGGCGGCGGCATCGAGACCGGAGCACTTCAATTCGAGCGTCAGCCGCTGGTCGCGCAGGTACCCCGTGAGGACGGCCCGCTCACCCTCGAACCCTCCATCGGTCCGCGGGTCCTCACCGGGGTCGACGAACATATTCGACCACCCAAAGTGCCGGGCGGACCGTTCGTTGGAGGAGCCCGCGGTTCGTGGGTCGTGATCACGATGTGTATCGACGTTGTTGGACATGCTCAAGAGCATCGGCGATCCATGCCGGATCCACCACAGGGTTCCCCATGCCGTGGAGCAACGCGGGGCAGCCCCCTCTCCACCGCTGTCAGTCCCGAGCGGCGTCATGCGCTCAGATCTCAGCAATCGCGGGGCAGCCCGTAAGAGCACGTCGAACTCGTGCTCCGCAACGGAACCTTCTATGAGCCGCAGCCCGCCAAAGCCGCGTGACCTGCGGAAACTGCACTATGAGACAGGACGATCCCCGAGATGCACCGCGACATCTGAACCAATACGCCAGCCGACAAGGCGCCGCGGGCTCACGCCATGAAGGTTGTCCATGTCCGGATCGGCCCCGGCATCGACCAGCAGCGACAGCACCGCGCCATCACGTCGAAATGTGAACACCGCCCGCCACAAAGGCGTATTGCCCTGCTCGTCGGGGGCATCCACCTCCGCACCCGCCGCCAGGAGAGAGCCGACAGCCGCGGCATCCTGCTCATCCGCCGCGAACGGCAGCGGCGTCCACCCCCGGCGGCTCTCACGACCCAAGCCCTGAACCTCATCCGTCATGCCAGCCATCATCACGACGGCTCGACGAAGGACATAGGGGCCCCCAGCTGATGTGGTGGAAACTTCCGGCAACACCATCGAGCTCGGCCGGGTGGCTGCCCATGACGACACGCAGCTGCGCTGGAGTCCACGCGCAGCACGGTTCGGATGACGAGGTGCCCGATCGCTGGCAGTGCGTGGGATCACGGGGGTCCGTCGTCACTTCGGGGAGGGAACCGCTCATGTCCAGAAAGACGCCGGCCCGCAAGCTGAGGCCCGGACCGGAGCGCGACAAGGTCGCTGCCAGGCTGAAGGTCCAGTACGAGGCGGGGGCTTCCATCCGGGCTCTGGCCGAGGGCTCCGGTCGCTCGTAGGCCGGTGTGCACCGCCTCCTGCTCGATGCCGGGACTCAGTTCCGTCCCCGGGGAGGCACCAGCCGCAAGCCCGCAGCCTGACCACCGCAGTTATGGATTTCCGGCCCGGTCAAGAGGCCTCGCAGATAGACACGGTGGTGGTACCCCAGTAGCAAAGCAGGCACAGGTCTTGGTGATCATGGAGTTGCGACGCTCTGTGATCATCGGGGAGACCTGTGCCAGTACTTCCATCATGGCTGACCGAACCGCTCTGGGGCCAATTCGCCGCTCTGTTGCCCGAGCGGTCGACCTACGCACCGACGCATCAGCTGGGCTGCCACCGCCTACGCATCAGCGACCGGATCGTCTTCGCCAAGATGCTGCAGCTCCTGCGATTCGGCTGCTCCTACCAGCCGATCGCCGACACAACCTGCTCGGCCACTACGATCCGCAACCGCCGCGACGAGTGGATCCGGCTCGGCATCTTCGCCAAACTCAAGCAAATCGCCCTGGAGTCTTACGACCGGATCGTCGGCCTCCTCCTCGACCAGATCGCCGTCGACGGCTCCATCACCAAAGCCCCCAGCGGCGGAGAGGCCGCGGGGCGCTCACCGGTCGATCGCGGCAAACAGGGCCTGAAACGCTCGGGCATGACGGACGGTTACGGAATTCCGCTGGGGCGCGTGCTGGCCGGAGCGAACCGGCACGACTCCCCGCTACTCGCCCCGCCCCTGGACCGCCTGGACGACCTGGGACCGCTCCCCGACGACATCGCCGTGCACCTGGATGCCGGCTACGACTCGGACAAGACCCGCACCCTGCTCGACGAACGCGGCCTGCACGGCCGCATCGCGCACAGGGGTGAGAAGGCGCCCGTCCAGGCAAGCCAGAGGTGGTACGTCGAACGGACCCACACCTGGCAGAACGCCTTCCACCGCCTCGCCCGCTGACCTCGCCGACACCATCATCACCGCGCGCAGTCTGATCCGCCGAGCGTGGACCACTCACCGCTGGGAGGACCGTCCCCGCCGCACCCCGTGACGGACCACCATCCGCGCCAGCTCCAAGTCACGTGCGCGAGAAGCGCTCGGCGGGACTCAAACGGAGCCGTCACCGGCCACGGCGCCCGCGCCTACTCAATCTTCGGGCTGGATGAAGTCCGGCTGGCTGAACGAATAGGCCATGAGGTTGGGATGGCGGTGTGCCAACGTCCGGAAATCCGTGGCAAGCAGGCGCATGCGCTCCTGCCAGGGAGCGTCCTCCAGTGTCACGGTGCGGAACCGGGCGCCGACCATTCTCGCCACGCCACGCAGCAAGGCTTCCTTGTTCGGCACGTGGTGGTACAGCGACATGGGGTTCGCGTCCAGCGCGGCGGCGAGTTTGCGCATCGTGAGCGCCTCGACCCCGTCCGCATCGATGAGCCGCAGGGCGGAGGTGCAGATCCCTGCCTCGGTCAGAGGCACATCCCTCTTCCGAGTACCTCTAGGGGTACGCTTCACTCTTTCCATACAATGTATGTTATCAATCCGTAGGCGAGCGAGGGGGACTCGCCGCCCGTGGTGGCGGTCACTCCTGCGGACCTGCGTACGGCGCCCGAACGGGCGGGACGGCCCGTGATTCCTGCCCCTGGAGGTCGCCAGCGGCCCGTGGTCGGGCGGGCTGAGGATGTGGCGCACGAGGAGGCGCCCATCTCATCCGGGAAGGCCCTCTCCATGCGGCCACTGCAGAGGCGCGGTGCGCTGCGGCCGATCCGGCGCGACCCATCCGTGGCCGACCTGATGGTGTACACCGTCGACCCCCGGGCGCGCTCTCCGGGCAACAGCCCGCCCTAAAAGTTGGTGCCTGACCAGCGCATTCCGTCAGCTCCCCCAAAGACCAGATCACCGGAGAGAGCAAGGACGCCGGCTCATCCCCGGACCGCCGCTACTGCCCTCGTTCCACACCATCCGGCACAGTCCCGCTGCCCGGTGGGCGTTCACGGGCCGGGCACCTCCGCTGGGGCGGGCGCAGGTCCGCGGGATCTGGAGGAGCCACCTTCGGTCGGCCTGCGGGGGTCGGGTTGCCGGTTGCGGCTTTGGCCGATGCGCGGCGCAGGAAGAGTGAGGGCAGGCTGGGAGGGGAGGGAGGCGATTGCCGTGGCAGGCGATGATCCGCTGATGGTCGTGGACGGCTCGGGCATCGTGGTGCAGTGGAGCCGCCAGGCAGAGGCATTGCTGGGGCGTGGAGCGGATGAGGTGCTCGGGCGGTCCATCACGCCTTGGCTGGCCCGCACAGCAGCTGTGGCTGACCAGCAAGCGGAACCGGGTCGAGATGAAGTGGCGCTGTACGACGCGAGCGGCCACGTTGTCGCCAAAGACTTGCGGGTGCGACCCCTGCCACGTCAGGACGGCTCTTTGGTCTGGGGCCTCTTCCAGGCGCCAACTTACGGAGCACCGGCGCCTGATGGAGGCACCGTGGTGCTTGAGGCCTTGTTCACCCGGGTACCGGTTGGCCTGTACGTTCTGGACACGGGGTTGCAAATAGCGGCGGCGAACGTCGCCGCACAGAAGATGTGCGGCGGGACCCTGGAACGGATCCTTGGGCGCCGACTCACCGACGCCTACGAGTTCTCGCCCCCCGGCGAGGTGGAGGCGATGCTCCGCGCGGTGCTGGACAGCGGGGCGCCCTCCCCCGAGCGCGTGGTGTACGTGTCTCCCAGGGGCGTTTCGGGCCGACCGCGCATCATGGACATCTCGGCATTCCGCCTGGAGGACCGGCACGGTGCGAATCTGGGGGTGGCGGCAGTGCTGGCTACTGCCGGCGACCGTGAGCGGGCGGTCGCCAGTCTGCGTGTCTGGGGCTTGGTACGGGAGCGGGTGGGACAGACCCTCGACGTGTTGGCCACCTGCCGCGACTTGGTCGAAGCCCTCGTACCAGGCTTCGCAGACGCCGCCGTGGTGGAAGTGGTGGATGCCGTGGTGCGGGGTGAGGAACCCCCGCTCGCTCCTCTCGATCAGGGTGTCCCGTTGCGCCGCATGGCCTTTCGGCACGGGGATGTCGAGCAGCAGGTGCAAGCGCATCCGGTGGACGACGTGCGCGCTCTGCCGTTCCCGACCCCCTACGCACAAACTCTGGGCGACCTCAAGCCTCGCGTTGTCCCCCTAGGTCCTGACACGCCCTGGCTGGCGGCCGACCCCCTGCGTGCCCGCGCGATCCGCGCCTCCGGGGTCCGCGCACTTCTCGTGATGCCTCTGACGCTGTACGGCACCGTGATCGGACTGATCAGCCTGTATCGAACGGAGCACGCTGGTGCCTTCGATGAAAAGGATGTCGCCCTCGCCAAGGAAGTGGCTGACTACACGGCCCTGTGCATCAACGACGCCCGGCATTACACCCGCGAGCATACGATCGCCACAACCATCCAGCGCCATCTGCTGCCGCCATGGCGGCCCTCGGACCCTACCCTCGAAACCGCCTCCTTGCTCGTGCCCGGCAGCCAGGGAGCGGGCGGCTGGGTGGACATCTTCGCTCTGCCGAACGCCCGTACCGCGCTGGTGGTCGGCGAGGTTGCCGGACAGGGCATCCACACCGCGACCACGATGGGCCAGCTGCGGACCGCCATCCACACCCTGGCCGCACTCGACGTGGACCCCGACGAACTCCTCGCACGCCTCAACGACACCGCAACGCGCCTGGCCGGTGAACGGGCCGCGCTTCCCACCGGTGATCCCTTGCGCCATCAGCCGCTCACCGCAAGCTGTGCGTATGCGGTCTACGACCCCATTGCCCGCACCTGTACCATCGCCCGGGCCGGCCATCCACCACCCGTGATCACCCACCCGGACGGCACCACCGAGATCTTCGATCACCCCAGTGGACCTCCGCTGGGCAGTACCGAAGGACCGCCTTTTGCCGCCACCACGGTTGGCGTCGCGGAGGGCAGCATCCTCGCCCTCTACACCGTCTCCCTCCTGCCCTCCTGCCCATCGGGCCGCCTGGGCAAGGTGGACTCCCTCCGGGAGGTGCTGGGGGACTGCCCTGAGCGCCCCGTGCAGGAGATATGCGATGACGCCCTGTACCGGTTGCGCAGGGATAGCCGTCCCACCGATACCATCCTCCTCCTGGCCCGGACCCGCGCCATTCCCGCTGACGAGGTCACCACCTGGCATCTGGACCACCATCCCTCGGCCGTCGGCACGGCGCGCGCTCGTGCCCGAGAGCAGCTGGCCACATGGGGCGTGGACGACGAGACCGCGTATGCCACCGAAGTGATCGTCAGCGAACTGGTGACCAATGCCGTCCGCTACGGCTCTCCGCCCGTGCGACTGCGCATCATCAAGCACCGCGTCCTTACCTGCGAGGTCCAAGACACCGGTGCCCTCGCACCACGCCTGCGCCATGCCCGGACGGTCGACGAAGGCGGACGGGGCCTGTTCATCTGCGCGCAGCTCGCGCAGACCTGGGGCGTCCGCTACACCTCCGACGGCAAGACCGTCTGGACCGAACAACCTCTCCCGCTGCCGTCAGGCAGGTCGGGATAGTTCTGGGATTGGGTCGTTTGTCCGACAACCCGGCTCCGATGCCAGCGCAGTAGGGTCACTTTGCCTCACGTGCGGACCCAACCGGCCCCCCGGCCAGGCATACCGTGACGACTTGTCGCAGCGGAACCGATCAGGGCGCCGCTCTTGATTCTCATGCGCTACGAGCGCTCTCGGAGCAGGGAGGCACGCCGGACAATACTTCCCCGAACACCCAAAACACACAGGCGCTGTGGGTCCTGGAAGCTTGCATGAGCGCAAGGATGAGGCCGTACACGGTTGGGTGCTGGACAGCAAATTCCTCTTGCCGCGGCAACAGAGCGTCAGCGCCCTTGAGAGTCCGTGCCTGGTGGAGCCGGCTGGCGGGAGGACCGCGCGCGGAACTGTCGGCCCGCGCCGCTCCCTTGCGCGGGACGACGACCTGGAAGGAGTAGGCGCCCGACAGGCTGCCCGCGTGATGGAACGCCTCGTGCGGGCATATGACGGGCTGTGGAGATGTCCGGCAGTTCAGCCGGAGGACGCGGTCGAATGGCGGAAGAGCGGGACCCGCCTCCGGCACATACGCTGACAGTGTCGTCCGGTGGGTAGCGGTCAGGGAGTGGTCATGGGATCTGCGGCGCACTTGCCAGACATCGGGCCGCGCCACGAGTTGGCTGTCTTCACCCGGATGCGCGGATCTCAGGACCGGATCGCCGACGCGATCACCGCCTTCGCCGGAACCATGCAGTTCGTCTACCCGCACGCGGCCTGGTTCACGGTCTGGATCCTGTGCAACCTGGGGTTGATCGGTCACTGGGCGGTCTGGGACCCCTATCCCTTCGGACTGCTCACCATGATCGTCAGCCTGGAGGCGACCTTCCTGTCCACCTTCGTGATGGTGAGCCAGAACCGTCAGGCAGCCCGTGAGAACGTCTGAGCCGACCTGGACTTCGAGACCAATCTCCGTTCGGAGGTGTGGTCGGCCCAGATGGGACATGCCCTGGGTGTCGACCCCGACGAGGTCGAGCGACAGGTGCAGCAACTGATCGCGGAAAACCGCGCCCGGATGAACGGCGCCGCGCAGTCCTCCGAATGAGTGCCCGCATCAGTCGGTCGGCTGAAGCCGGGGTGCACGCCCGACGGCGACGATGTCCTGTACCAGACCGCTCCGCCTCCGGGAGCAAGCGTCATGATCCACCGACAGTCCGTTCATTGTCTACTGGGACCGGCAGCAGCACGCGCCTGCCATGGCATGGACAGCTCCGTGTTCTTCTGCCCCTCGCGGAACTTGGCGCCGCGCGACGGGCTCAGGAGGAGCGGGCCCGAGTCGTACGGTTTCTCGGTAGGTATGTCCGAGGACGAGCGCAGACGCCGGCCTTCACAACCGGCGAGGGCTCGTATGCTTCCCGGAGAACCACGGCGAGCCCCAGGCCTCGGCCCGCCGATGAGGAGCCGCCATGACCAAGGCCGGATCCTCTGGGGCAGCCGGCTGTGAGTGAGCACCCTGGCACCAACCTGCCCTCCGTCGCCGCTGGGGGTGCGCAGGCCGCGGCGGCGCCGGTGATCGATGCTCCGCCGCCGCGCGACGTGCGCCGGGCCGCCGATCTGTCGCGGCTGCTGGTGTCCAGCGCACTTCTGGTGGTGACGGTGCTGCCCGCCGTCGCGACGCGCGCGTCCACCCGGAGGATGCAGCAGGGGCTGCTCGACGCGGCGACCGCCCTACCGCCCGGCCTGCGGGACGGTCTCGTCGGGCCGGTGCAGGTGGTCGCCTTAATCACGCCGGTACTGGCCCTCGGGGTACTGGTCGCCCGGCGGCGGGGCGACGCGATCCTGCGGGTGGTGCCCGCGGCGGCGCTTGGCGCACTGGTCGCGTGGTCGGTCACCCACCTGGCCCTGATACGCGGCAGACCGGACTTGTGGCCCCAGGTGCTGGCGGGGCGGGGCGGGCTGGTGCACGCCGGCTGGCCGTCGGCGGTGTACCTGGCCGCCTGCGCGGCGGCGGTCGTCGCGGCGGGCCCTTGGCTGGACACGCGTCTGCGGCGGACGTGGTGGACGCTGACCGTCGTGTGCGCCGGGCTTAGCGTCGCGGCCGCCGCCGTCGTGCCGCTGGAAGCGGCCGCCGCGCTCGCCGTGGGAGGCGTGGCCGGATCGGCCGTGCTGCTGGTGGCCGGAGGCCCGGCGGACCGACCGGCCCCGCAGGCGGTTGCCGACGCACTCGTCGCGTGCGGGATCCCGCTCGCCGCGCTGCGCGAGACGCCGTCACCCGATCGGCGCCCCGGGGAGGGGGTCCGCTACGGCGCCGAGACCACCACCGGTGCGCGGCTCGCGGTACAGGTGCTCGGCCCCGAGGACCGCAACCGCGATCTCTTCCACCGGCTCGCCCGGCTCACGATGCTGCGCCACCCCGCCGACACGGCCGCGTTTTCCCCGCTCGCCGCGGTCGAGCACGAGCTCCTCATGCTCGTGTTCGCAGGCCGTACCGGCGCCCGGGTGGCTGAGCCGGTGATCGCGTACCCGGTGGCCGGGGGCGGCGCACTTCTGGTGACGGTCGAGCGCGCTGCCCGTCCGCTGTCCCCGTTCCCGGGCGAGGAGATGACCGACCAGGTGCTCACCGGGGTGTGGACGTCCGTGGCCCGCCTCCAGAAGCACCGACTGGCACACCGGGCGTTGCTCCCGGAGCACATCCTCGTCGAGCCGGACGGTACGTCCCGGCTCACCGCGTTCGCACGCGCCCAGTTGGACGCCAGGCCCGACGCGCTGGGCAGCGACATCGCCGAGTTGCTGGCCACCACCGCGACACATGTCGGGGCGCACCGCGCCACCCAGTGTGCGCTGGCCGGCCTCGGCCCGCGGCTGCTGGCGACGGCCCTGCCCTATCTGCAGCCGCTCGCGCTGCTCGGCCCCGCACGGCGCGAGGTCGCACGGTACGACCAGGCCCGCGCGCGGGCGGCGGGGACGGGCGCCAAGCGGCGCACGGTGCGCCCCGGCGGCCGGCCGAGCCTGCTGCGCGACCTCTCCGCCGAGGTCGTGGGGGCGACCGGTGCCGAGCCGGCTCCACTCGCGCACCTCGCGCGCTTCACCTGGAAGAGCGTCTTCGGCCTGGTCGGCGCGTTCCTTATCCTCCACCTCGTGCTGCCGCAGTTCGCGAACGCCTCGGCGGTGCTCACCGCGTTGCGCGACGCCAATTGGTGGTGGGTGCTCGCCGTACTGCCCGTCACCCTCATCTCCCAGGCGTTCTCCACCTGCCTGCAAATGGGCACCATTCCGGCCAGGCTGCCGTTCGGCCCCACGTACGAGGTGCAGTTCGCCAGCTCGTTCCTGAACCGGATCACCCCGAGCAACGTCGGCGGCATGGCGCTCAACCTGCGCTATCTGCAGAAGACGGGGATCGAGACCGGGGCCGCCACGGCCTCCGTCGGGCTGCAGAGCCTGGCCGGCGCCGTCTCCAACGCCGTGGTCGCCGCCGGGAGCAGGCCGGTACGTGCTGCCGGCCGTCGCCCTGACCCTCGCGGCCGGGTGTCTGCTCGGTGTCACCCCACCCGGCCGGCGCTTCCTGCGCGAGAAGGTGTGGCCGTTCCTGCACGCGGCGACGTCGACCGTGACCGGGATCGCGTCCGACCCCGCCAAGCTGACCCTCCTCGTCGCCGGCGCGCTCGGTCTGCCCCTCATCCAGATCGTCGGACTCGCGCTGAGCGTGCACGCGTTCGGCGGCGATCTTCCCTTCGCCCAGGTTGGCGCCGTCTACATGGCGGCACGCCTCGTAGCCAACGCAACTCCGGTCTCCGGCGGACTGGGCGCCCTCGAAGCCGGCCTCATCGCCGGT
Source organism: Streptomyces mirabilis (assembly GCF_039503195.1). Taxonomy (NCBI): domain Bacteria; kingdom Bacillati; phylum Actinomycetota; class Actinomycetes; order Kitasatosporales; family Streptomycetaceae; genus Streptomyces; species Streptomyces mirabilis. The sequence goes on along the minus strand of NZ_JBCJKP010000001.1, from coordinate 10,935,535 downwards.
CTGACCGCGCTCGGCTTGGCGGTCGGCGCAGCCACCTCGGCGGTCCTCGTCTACCGGCTGCTCACGTTCTGGCTGAACGTGCCGCTGGGCGCCCTGGCCCTGGGCTTCGTGCAGCGCAAGGGCTACGTCTGACACCGCTGCCGTTCGGTCATTCCGGCCTGCTCGCGGATCTCGAGGGCGGACAGCCTCGGACGATGCGGTAACCGGTGAGGGGGCCACCGTCGCCGGGCAGCCCGTACTCCAAGCAGCTCTCGACGTCAACGGTTCCAGATGGTCCGTCCGGCGGACCGAGCACCCGCAGCATGAGGCCTGGCGCCCTCCGTCGTTCGTCGGTGGCGTCAGCCGAGCGGGTGGGCCGTGTCGCGCTGTCGGTGCTGGAGGCGCTGCGCGAGCGCGGGCGGGCGGGCACGGCTGAACGCTGGACACGGAGCTCCTCCCACCGCACCAGCAGCAGGTGAACGCCCTGGAGAACCAGGGTCTGTTGGAGCTTGTCTGCTGGGAGGACCCTTCCCGGCCAGTCCCGCCCCCGGGCCGAGCCCTCGCCCGGTGAGGCGGGCGCGGACCGGCATCGGGTGGAACTGATTCCCTCGCAGATGACGGCCTCGCGGGTGTTTGTCGGCCTCATCCACCAGCTCCGGGTGCCCGGAAGCGCCCGACGTGCAGTGGCAGATCGACATGCTGCTCGGCTTCGCCGTCGGGAGATCCTCGAGAGCCCCGACAAGGACGATTACGGCAGTACGCACTCGCTGCTGCCGTCGGTGTGGGCCGCGCTCGGGCCCACACCCACCGGCCGGGCGCGAGTCAGCCGACGAGGTCGGCTTCGCCGAACAGCACGGCGGTGGTGGTTGGTTCCTCGAAACCCCGGCGTGTGCGGCCAGCATGTCTTCTCGTGTGCTGCCCCATCGGCGCGCGTTGTGGTTGATGGGCAGCTTCAGGGCTTTAGCGCCGGCGTATAGGCCGCGCCTACTGACATCTGCCTTTCGCTCATGTCAGATCGCGGGCAGCGAGGGCAGGGGCCGGGTGGCGATCTCCTGTGCTTCGGCGCGCGTCATGCCGAACATGCACAGGAGACGGAAGGCCAGTTGGTCGGTGACGCGCTCGGCATCGAGGTCAGGGGTGGTCTCCAGGAGGTGGAGCACGCCGAGCAGGGCGCCGCCGGCCATGGCGACCGCGGTGTGTGCGTCGTCGATGTCCAGCCGTCCGTTGTCGGCGGCCGCCTGCAGGTCCCGCATCGCTTGCGGGGCCAGGCCGCTGTCGGAGGTCAGGTAGGGCATGCCGGTGCGCACAAGGATTCTGGCGATTTGCGGGTGAGTGCGCTGCAGGCGGCCGGTCAGACGGACGCTGGCGGCGAAGATCTCCGCCGGGTCCTTCAGGCCTCCCACGACGGAGTCCAGAAGTGTGCCGTGTTGCTCCAGAGTGAGGGCGACGGCGGCTTCGAACAGCTCGTCCTTGCTGGTGAAGTGGTTGTAGAAGGAACCGAAGCCGACGTCCGCCGCCTCGGTGATCTCCTGGATGCTCACGTCGGCCCGCCCCTGCTCGGCGAGAAACCGCTGCGCGGCGGCGACTAGCGCGGCTCGCGTGCGCGCCTTGCGCCGATCCAGGCGATTTGGCGTGGGGTTGGGCGTCCGGCTGTCGGCCCCGCCCTGTCGGTCGGTACTCATCGCTCCACCTTACCCATGAGATCAGTGCTGATTATTACATCAGCACCGATAGCTATTGACGAGAATGCCATCTGGACTGATTCTTCCATCACTAGTGACCGGAGACTGCTCGCGGGAGCAGTCCGGTCGACGCCTGTCCAGGACTCAGGAGAGCCGATGAGTATCCAGGTCGTCCGCACCACAGACGGCTGGTGGGTGGAGAGCGGCAGAGGACGGCTGCACCGCGTGGACACCGATGCGGACACCACCGGCGGCCTGCTCGCAGACCGCTTGGCCGTGCAGGAGGCGGCCGGCCGCGCTGCGGCCGACCCCGACGCGGGGCTTTCCGCTGGAGAAGCCGAGCTGTTCTCGCCCGTCACCACCCCCTGCCGGGTGGTGGCGCAGATGGTCAACTACCGTTCGCACGCGGTGGACTCCGGATTCGACCCGGACACCGTCCCGCCCGCCTTCTTCCGCAAGACCTCCGGGTCCGTCAGCGGGCCCTACGAGGACATCGTGCGTCCACAGCACGTGCGCTTCCTGGACTACGAGGTGGAGCTCGGGCTGGTGATGGGCGCAAACCTGCTGGTCGGCACCGAGGTCACCGACTCCACCCTCGCGGAGTATGTCGCCGCGCTGGTCGTCGCCGACGACGTCAGCGCCCGCGACGTGCAGCTGCCCAAGACGCAGTTCTACGAGTCCAAGTCGTATCCGACCTTCACCCCGCTGGGCCCCCGGCTGGTCCTGGTCGACGCCGACGACCTGGCCCGCCTGCCGGACCTGCGGCTCACGCTGAAGGTCAACGGGGCCACCCGGCAGGACCGCACCACCACGGACATGATCGTCCGGCCCGCGAAGGCGCTCACCTTGCTGGCCCGCTTCCAGACCCTGCAGTCCGGGGACGTCCTGCTCACCGGAACACCTGGCGGCACCGCGCTGAAGTCACCGGGGAAGCTCCTGGCCACGCTCGCCGCCCTGCTGCCCCCGCACAAGCGCTGGCAGAAGTTCTTCGCCCGCCAGCAGGCGAACCCCCACTACCTCAAGGACGGCGATGTCGTCACGGCCCGCATTGCGACCGACGACGGCGTACTCGACCTCGGCGAGCAGCGCACGGTGGTGCGCGCCCGCTGAAGACTCCCGGGACCCCCGCCCGGGACCGGCCGGCCCGGCATCCCCGTACCGGGCCGGCCACTTGACCCCATTCCTCACCCTGCAAAGGCGCACCGGTGACATTCACACCCACCGACCTGCTGTGGCCCTCCTGCGACAGCCCCGCGGACCTGACCGCCATCGAGGCCGTCCCGCTGCATGAACGCGGTCTGCCCGCCACCACCTACGATGCCCTGCTCCGCGCCGCCCGCCTGTGGCCCGACCGTCCGGCCATGGCGGCGCTCCCGGATGCCGCGCGCTTCCTGCGCCCCGCCTCCGTGACCTTCGCGCAACTGCACGACCATGTGCATCGCACCGCCAACCTGCTGCGCTCGCTCGGCGTCACCCGCCGCGCCGCCGTGGGCCTGCTCGCGCCGAACACCGCGGAACTCCCCGCCGCCCTGCTGGCCGCGCAAGCCGCGGGCATCGCCGCCCCGGTGAATCCAAGCCTGGCGTCCGAGCACGTCGAGCAGCTGTTGCGGCGCGCCGGCGTGCGCGTGCTCGTGGCCGCAGGTCCGCAACTGGACGCGCAGGTGTGGGCCACGGCCCGGCAGGTCGCCGCCTCGCTGCGCTTGGACGCGCTGCTGGCCCTGGCCCCCACCACGGCCGACAGCCCCGCTCCCGCTCTGGAACCCATCGAGGGCACACGCGTGGGCTACCTCGCGGAGCTGGCCGCCTCCCATCCCGCCGACAAGCTGGTGGACATCGAGCCTCCGGCCGCCGACGACCTGGCCGCCTACTTCCACACCGGCGGCACTACCGGGACTCCCAAGCTGGCCGCGCACACGCACACCAATGAGGTGGTCGACGCCTGGTCGGTGGCCGCCAACATCCCTCTCGACGAGGACTCGGTGATGTTCGCGGCGCTGCCGTTGTTCCACGTCAACGCCCTGATCGTCACCCTGCTCGGCCCGTTGCTGCGTGGTCAGCAGGTGGTGTGGGCCGGGCCGCTGGGCTACCGCGATCCCGAGCTGTACGGAGTGTTCTGGAAGCTGGTGGAGCACTACCGCATCGCCGCCATGTCCGGCGTACCCACTGTGTACTCCGTCCTCGCCCGCGTCCCCGTCGACACGGACATCTCCAGCATGCGGTTCGCCGCCGTCGGCGCCTCCCCGCTGCCGGCCGCCGTACGGGCGTCCTTCGAGGAGCACACCGGCATCCCGCTGTATGAGGGCTACGGGCTGACCGAGGCGACCTGCGCCTCCGCCCTCGGCCAGCCCGGTCGCACCCGGCCCGGCACCGTCGGCCGGCGCCTGCCCTACCAGCAGGTCAAGACCGTGCGGATCGACCCGGACACCAACGAGTGGCACGACCTGCCGCCAGGCGCCACCGGGGTCCTCGCCATCAGCGGCCCCGTGGTCTTCGCCGGCTACGTCGCCGAGCACACCGCCCACGGGCCGCGCCTGGAGATCGCCGGGAAGATCCGCGACGGCTGGCTGGACACGGGCGACCTGGCCCGCATCGACGCCGACGGCTTCATCCATCTCGCCGGCCGCGCCAAGGACCTGATCATCCGCGGGGGCCACAACATCGACCCCGCCACGATCGAGGACGCCCTCCTGGCCCACCCCGAGGTTACCGCCGCCGCGGCGGTGGGCCGCCCCGACCCGCACGCCGGCGAGGTGCCCGTCGCCTACGTCACCCTCACCCCCGGCGCCCGCGTGGACCCGGCCGAACTGCTCACCTGGGCCACCGAAAAGGCCCCGGAGCGCGCCGCCGCCCCGCGGGAGGTGATCGTGATCGACGCCATCCCGCTCACCGCCGTCGGCAAGCCCTACAAGCTCGGCCTTCGCCTGGACGCCACCCGCCGCGCGGTCATGGCCGAACTGGCCGCCCAGGGCGCGCACTGCGACCCGGAACGGATCCTGTGCCGGCCGCACGACGGAGGAGTCCGCGTCACGGTGCCCGCCCCTGCCGACGAGGCGGAACGGCGCAAGGTCACCGCAGCCCTCGACCAGTACGTCCTCGACTGGCAGTACGCCCCCCAGCCCGTCATCTGACCCGGGCCGCAGCGACCCGTTTTCGGACGGCCCCGAGCCATTCCCTTACGCCCGCACGGAGAGCACCTCAATGAGTACCCCCACCATCGTCCTGGCCGTCCTCCTCGCAGCGATCTTCCTCCTGCTGGGAGCGGCCAAGCTCGCGGCAGTGCCCGCAATGCGCCAGGCCGCAGCCCATGTCGGCATGACCACCACCCACTACCGCCTGCTGGGCGCCTTGGAGGTAGCGGCGGCAGCCGGGCTGCTGGCCGGCCTGCGGATCACCGCGCTGGGTGCCGCCGCCGCAGCGGGCCTGATCCTGCTCATGGCCGGAGCCGTCGTCATACACCTGCGCAGCGGCGACCCGGCCGCCCGCTGCCTGCCGGCCACCGTCTTGGGGGCTCTGACCGCAGCCCATCTCGTCCTGTTGGCCGGCGGCTAGCGGCCGTGACCACCCGGCCGTCGGGACCGGCTGGGCACCGGGAGGAGCACCACCATGAGACGCATCGATGTCCACCAGCATGTGCTGCCCCCGGCCTACACGTGCTGGCTGAAGTCGAAGGGCATCCACGCTCCCGGCCACCGCGAACTGCCACAGCGGAGCCCCGAGCACGCCATCGCCCTGATGGACACCTACGCCGTCGAAACCGCAGTGCTGTCCCTGTCCACCCCCGGTACCTGGCCGGGTGACGGAGCCGAGGCGGCTGCCATGGCCGGCAAGTGCGGCGCGGAACTCGTCGAGGCCCCCCGACCGGTTCGGGTACTTCGTCACTTCCTGCAGCGGCCGTGCCAGGGCTGCCGCTGTTCGCCGCGGATTTCCGGACCTGCGCAGCTTCTGGTTCGACACCGCCCTGTCTGGCGGCCCCTCAGCACTGCCCAGCCTGCTGGTCTTCGTCCGCCCCGACCAGGTGCTCTTCGGGACCGACTGGCCCTTCGCACCCGAGATCGCCGTCGCTGTCTTCACCGGCGAGTACGACCACTACGTCGGCCCCGGCACCAGCAGCCACCACGCCATCGACCGGAACAACGCCCACGCGCTGTTCCCCCGCCTCTCCTGAGCCGTCCCCTTGCCCCTGGCCCCGAGCCGCGACACCCACGGAGTACCCATGAACGACATCGACGTCCCAGTCCTCATCGTCGGCGGCGGCGGTGCGGGACTCACCGCCTCCATGCTGCTCAGCCGCATCGGCGTCGAGTCCCTGCTGGTCACTGCCTGGCCGAGCACCTCCGTCCTGCCCAAGGCCCATGTACTCAACCAGCGCGCCATGGAGGTCATGCGCGACGTCGACACGGCCGACACCATCTACGCCGCCTCCACCCCGGCCGAGCAGATGTCCCACACCGCCTGGTATGTCGGCCTGGTCGGCGACCACGAGGAGTACGGGCGCCGCGTCGCCATGATGGAGGCCTGGGGAGCCGGCGGGAACTCTCCGGAGTGGCTCGCGGCCAGCCCCGAGCGACAGGCCAACCTGCCCCAGATCCGCCTGGAGCCGGTTCTGCGCGCCCGCGCCGAAGAACTCGCGCCCGGCCGGGTCCGCTTCCACCACGAACTGACCGAACTCGCCCAGGACGACGAGGGCGTCACCGCCACCATCACCGACCGCGACAGCGGCGAGACCTACCAGGTCCGGACCCGCTACCTGCTGGGCTGCGACGGCGGCCGCACCGTCGGACCCGCCGTGGGCATCGTCCAGGAGGGCGTGCGCGACCTCGCCCGCGTCGTCTCCTTCCACATCTCCGCCGACCTGTCCCAGGTGGCGACCGACCCCGACGTGCTGATCCGCTGGCTGTGGCTGCCCGACCTCGGCATCCCGGGCGTGCTCGTGCCCATGGGCCCCGACCGCTGGGGACCGGAGTCCGAGGAGTGGGTCTTCCACCTCAACTACGGGTCCGAGGACGGCCGCGCGCTGGACGACGAGTCCGTACTGTCCGACCTGCGCACGGCGCTGGGGCTGACCGAGGAGCAGCTGACGGTCCACATGATCTCCCGCTGGTCCCTGGAGGGCGTGGTCGCCGACCGCTACCGCGCCGGCCGCGTCCTGATCGCCGGCGATGCCGCCCACCGCCACCCGCCCACCGGCGGCCTCGGCCTGACCTCCGCCATGCACGACGTCCAGAACCTCACCTGGAAGCTCGCCGCCGTCCTGAACGGCCATGCCGACGACGCCCTGCTGGACACCTACGAGCCCGAGCGGCGCCCGGCGGACGCCACCAATGTCCAGCGCTCGCTGGAAAACGCCATGAACCACATCGCCATCAACGCCCTCTTCGGCGGCGGGCCGCAGGCCGGTGAGGAGGAGAACTGGCGCCAAGCCCGCCGTCTGTGGAGCGAGGACCCCGCCGACACCGACTTCCGCCGCACCTTCCTGGCCGCCGTGGCCGCCCAGTCCGCGGAGTTCAACGAACTGGCCGTCGAGTTCGGCTACACCTACGACTCCGCCGCCGTCGTCCCCGACGGCACTCCCGCACCTGCGAACCCCGACCCCATCCGCATCTACAAGCCCGCCGCCCGCCCCGGACACCCGCTGCCCCACGCCTGGCTGGAAGACCTCGACGGCCACCGCGTGGCCCTGGCCCGCCTGGTCCGCCCCGGCCGCTTCCTGCTCATCGCCGGAGAGGACGGCCAGGCCTGGTGCGAAGCCGCCGAGAAGATCGCCGCCCAGAGCGGGCTGCCGCTGGACGCCATCCGTATCGGCCACCTCGACGGCGACTACCGGGACCTGCGCTCCACCTGGACCGCCGCCCGCGGGCACACGCCGCAGGGCGCCGTCCTGGTACGCCCGGACCGCTTTGTCGGCTGGCGCGCCCACGGCACGGCCACCGACCCGGCCGCCGAACTCACCACCGCACTCGACACCCTGCTCGCACGGTAGGAACCGCTCACCTGCCGTGCCACCCGGCCCGCCGATCGCCGCCGCAACCGGCGGGCCGGGTCCCACCCTCACCCCCACAGGTCGTGGAGCCACAGGAAGGGAATCCTTATGAACGACCCGACATCCATCCCCGTCCCCGCCGCCGACGCCCACCAAGGCCTGCACAGCGAACAGGGTGCCCTGCGCGGGGAGCACCCCGGCCGCGCGCCCCAGCCCGTCATCAAGGTGGTCGACCTGGCCTGGCTGGAGTTCACCAAGCCCGACCTGGACCGCGCCGAGACCTTCGCCCGCGACTTCGGGTTCACCACAGCCGCCCGTACAGATGACGCCCTGTATCTGCGCGGCGCCATGGCCGATCCCCACTGCCTGGTGATCCGCCGCGGGCCCGCCTCCCGGTTCATCGGCCCCGCCTTCCAGGCTGCCGACACCGCCGACCTCGACCGGCTGGCCCGTGCCACCGGCCACAAGGTCCGGCCGCTCACCGAGTACGGCGGAGGCCGCTCCGTGGACCTGCTCGACCCCTCCGGCATCCCGGTCCGCGTCGTGCACGGCGTCACCGAGGAGCCCGCACAGCCGCTGCAACAACCCCTCGTCCTCAACACAGACACCACCACCGCCGCCCGCATCAACGCCACCCAGCGCCCTCCCCGCAAGCCCTCCCAGGTGCAGCGCCTGGGGCACGTGGTGCTCTCCACCCGGGTCTTCCGGCGGGCCCTGGACTGGTACCTGCAGCACCTCGGCCTGATCGTCAGCGACTTCCTCTACCTGGACGGGCAGCGCGACCGTGGCCCCACCATGGCTTTCATCCGCTGTGACCGCGCCAGCGAGCCCGCCGATCACCACACCCTGGCCATGCACCTGGGCCCCGACACGGGCTATGTCCACTCCGCCTATCAGGTCGCCGACCTCGACGTGCTGGCCGCCGGCGGCGAGTATCTGCGCGAGCGCGGCTACCGCCACTCCTGGGGCATCGGCCGGCACATCCAGGGCAGCCAGATCTTCGACTACTGGCGTGACCCCGACCGCTTCATGGTGGAGCACTACGCCGACGGCGACGTCTTCGACAACACGCTGGAACCCGGCTGGGCCGCCATGTCCGCCTCCGGTCTGGCCCAGTGGGGCCCGCCGGCCACCCGGGACTTCCTCGGCACGACGCCCTCGCCGGGGGCGCTCCTGCAGGCGATCTCCGCGCTGCGTGAGGACAACGAGATCGACCGCGCCCGTCTGCTCGGTCTGATGAAGGCCCTTGGCAGGTGACCGCCACCACCTCTGAGCGTGTGCCCGTCGCGGTGATCGGTGCCGGGCCCACCGGACTGAGCGCCGCCACCCTCCTCGCCCGCCACGGCGTGCCCGTCCTTGTCCTGGAACGTCACCGTGCCGCGTATCCGCTGCCGCGCGCCGTCCACCTGGACGACGAGGTGCACCGCATCCTCCAGGCCATGGGCATCCATGAGACGTTCAGCGCGATCTCTCGTCCGGCCCGCGGCATGCGGCTGCTGGACGGCGCCCACCGGGTGCTGGCCGAGTTCCTGCGCGACAGCCCCTACGGCTGGCACGGCTTTCCCCAGGCCAACATGTTCGACCAGCCCGAACTCGAACAGCTGCTTCGGGACACCCTCAAAGAGCATCCCTCGGTCACGCTGCGCGGAGGCGTGCAGGTCACCGCCGTGACACCGCCCCCGCACGGCGGCACTCCGGTGGAGGTCTCCTTCCGGGACGAGGCCACCGGCGTCTCCCGTACGCTCCTGGCCGACGCCGTCCTGGGGTGCGACGGCGCCAACAGCCTGGTCCGCGCCTCCATCGGCTCCCGGATGCAGGATCTTGCCACCGCCCAGCAGTGGCTGGTCGTGGACATCCGCTGCCGCCTGCCGCTGCCCACCTGGGACGGCGTCCACCAGATCTGCGATCCGCAACGGGCGGCCACCTACATGCGCGTCGGCGAGGACCGCTACCGCTGGGAGTTCCGCCTGCGCACCGGCGAGCAGCCGGAGCAGCTCACCGACCGGGGACGTCTGCTCGCACTGGTCGCACCCTGGACACCGGGCATCCCCGAGGACAAACTGCACGTCCTGCGCACCGCCTCCTACACCTTCCGCGCCCAGGTCGCCGACCGCTGGCGCAAGGACCGCGTCTTCCTGCTCGGTGACGCCGCCCACCTCACCCCGCCCTTCATCGGGCAAGGGATGGGCGCGGGCATCCGCGACGCCCACAATCTCGTCTGGAAGCTCGCCCACGTGCTCACCGGCCGCGCGAGCGAGGCCCTGCTCGACAGCTACCAGGCCGAACGCCACCGCCACGCACAGCAGTTGATCCGCACCGCCGTGGCCGTCGGCGCTGTCATGACCGGAGGCGGAACGGGCACCGCACTGGCCCGCAAGGCCGTCCTGCCCGGCCTCTCCCGGCTGCCGGGTGCCTCCCATCTCGTACTGTCCGCCGTCAGCCCGCCGCTGAGACCGGGCCCCCTGGTCGGCTCCCCCCGCCTCGGCCACCCGCGCCCCGGGACGCTGTGCCCCCAGCCCTTGGTCCCCGGCTCAGACGGCATCCCCCGCCCGCTGGACGACCTGCTCGGTGAGGACTTCGCGCTCCTGGCCACCGCGCCGCTCGGTCCTGCCCTGCACGCGCTGGTGCGAGCGCTGGACGCCCGCGTCATCCACCTGCACGACCCCCGGCGACAACAGCCCGGCACGGGCGGCGCCGCGCACCGCGCAGATCCGGGCACCGGTGCCCTGGCGCGTTGGATGGGCAGCGCGGGTGCCGTCCTGCTCCGCCCCGACCGTGTCGTCCTCGGCACCGCGGCCCGGCCACGCCCCGGCAGCACGTGCGGAGACGACCTGGCGGCCGCCGCGGCGGCCTGGGCGCCCATGCTGTGCAGCGGCGGCCGTGCGGCCCGAGGCGCCACGATCGAGGCCATGGAATCGCGTGACGGCGGCTGAGTCCGCATCGCACAGGAGCTCCCGGCCCGTGCTGGACGTCCGGTCGCCCCACTCGCCGGCCGGATCGGCAACGAGCAGAGGGCGTTCACCAACTGCTGCTGGCTGTTCATCGGGCCTGGGCAGGGGATGCTCCGTCCGCGCCGGAGGTCACCAGCGCCGCAACCTCCGTCTGCCCCAGGCGAAACCGGGCCGGGCGGCGTGACGATGGAGGTGTGCTGACCCAACCACGCAGTTCCTAGGAGGAGGAAACGCCATGACATCTCCCTCTGATCCCTCAGGCACCGGCCCTCCGCCCCGCACCGAGCGGCCGGACACCACCGCCGAACGCCTGGGTGCCTTGGCGAACCTGGGCTGGCAGATCCTGCTCACCACGGGTCTGGCTGCCATCGCCCTGGGCGTTGTGGTCCTTGCCCGGCCGGAGGAGACGCTGCGGGTCGTCGGCGCGCTCTTCGGCGTCTACCTGCTGGTCATCGGTGTCTTCCAGCTGGCCGCCGCCTTCGGCACACACGTCCCCGGCCATCTTCGGGCCCTGCATTTCCTCACGGGTGCGCTCTCCCGGGTTTCGCCGCACGCCGCGGGCGCCGGTGTTCTGGAGAGGAGCTTGTCGCCCTCACCGTTGATGACCACGCAATGGTGGTAGCCCTTGCCTGCATCGATCCCGGCCCATATCCGGCTCATCATTCCCCTAACGCCGTCGTGCCCTCTTCGGTTCAGACGGCCTCGCCAGCGGTGTCCTACGCAGCGATTCTGATCGCAAATCCCAATGAGCGGCCTGGCCGTCGGTGAGACACCGGGCGGCCAAGTCTGCACAGCCATCGAGCGGCACCACCTCACCAGCCACACCCCGTGTCCCTCGGGTGAGAGGACCCTACGAACGGTCCGACCAACCCGCACCAGACGGTAGGACACCTCACGTTGCCAACGCGTCAAGCGGCGGCGAGTTTGGTGGGGAAAGCGGTGCGTTCTTCGAACAACTCGCGCCGCTGAAGACAGTGATAGAGCTGTCCAAGCATTCGATTGGACAGGTTCCGCAGGGCGGCCGCGTGTCAGTCTCTGTGTTCGTCGCGGCGCCGACGGTAGTGGGCCTTGGCCCCGGGTGATCCGTTCGCAGCGGCGAAGGCCCACAGGTAGCCGGCGTGGTTGAGCCGGTCGTTCTTCACCCACCGCCGCGTGATGCTCGCCTTCTTGCCGGAGGCGCGGGTGATGGGCGAGGAGCCCGCGTATGCCTTCAGTCCACGGGCGTCTGCGAAGCGGGTGCAGTCGTCCCCGCCTGTCAGCGATCAGCTGGTTGACCTGCTTCTTCGCGGGCGGGAGCTGCTTGCCCTTGGGCTTCTTCCAGCCGGTGATGACCGCCGGGTCGCTGCTGCCGTCGCCACCACCGTCGAGGCACACGAAGCCGCGGTCGGCGATCGCGGCGAGGCCGGCCGCGCGGAGTCGGCCGCCCAGGTCGTCGTGGCGGCAGGCGGTGATCTCCGGACCGCGCGCGGGTCGGGCGGTGGAGGTCCACAGCAGCCGGCCTCAGCCAGGTGGCGGGTGAAGTGAATGATCGCTTCTGTGGCAGTGGCGGTGGGCGTGGTCATCTGGTGGTCTTCCGGTTCCGAGGGGCTGCCGCGGTGAAGCGCGTCATTCCTCGGCCGGGGTGGGGGCTCGGGGAAGGCGTAGCTCGAAGCATGCTCCGAGGGGCCGGGGGGGTGAGGGTGAGGGTGAGGGTGCCTCGGTGGCGGTGGGCCAGGTCGCGGGCGATGGCGAGGCCCAGGCCGGTGCCGCCGTGGTCGCGGGAGCGGGCGTCGTCGAGCCAGACGAAGCGTTCGAAGATGCGCTCGGCGTCCTCGGTGGGCACACCCGGTCCGTCGTCGTGCACCGTGTGGACGACCCAGGCGTCCTGGTATCGGACGGTGATCTGGATGCGGTGTGCGGCGTGGCGGGCGGCGTTGTCGACGAGGGTGCGCAGCAGCCGTTCGTATTCGTCGAGGTTTCCGTGTGCGGGGGCGGTGCTGTCGCAGGTGAGCGTCAACGGTCGTTCGGTGAGGGGGTATTGCTCGGTCAGCCGCAAGGCGAGGGCCGTCAGGTCGACGGTGTCGGTGCGGGCCATGGGGGTGCGGGTGTCGAGGCGGGCGAAGAGCAGCAGGTCTTCGGCGAGGGCGTGGAGGCGGTGGGTCTGTCGGGCGGCGGTGGTGACCGCGGCGGGCCAGTGGGTGCTGGCCTGTCCGCTCCATGAGTTCGCGGTCCTCGCCCTGGTTGCACACGGCGTCACACGGGTCGTCTCCCGTGCCCCACGACCGGTGCTGAGGGCGTGCCCGAGCCCTGCGTAGTTGTCCCCGCGTCCGAGCTGGGGTTCAGGGCCAGGGCAATGCATTGCTATGCGGGGCGCCCTCGGACGTGGAAACGCTCGGGGTACTACAACTCGATGTCGATCTCTTCCACGTCGGAGAACTCCACCAGCAGGCCTGGGTTGCGGCATCCGTTGCCGCGCCGACTGCCGGAGGTCATCCGGCAGCGGTCTGCCGAAGCGCCGGGCAGCCCGGAGGCGTAGTTGCCCTCAACCACGCCGGTTCGGGGACGCACAGACTGTCATTCGCTAGGACCGCGGTGGGCGGCCGGACCGAGTGCTCCTTCCCGCAGTGGACCGCGTGCGCGGCCGGCCGCCGGAGAGACCCGCACGGCTCTCCCGCACCGGCCGTGCTCGCGGCCGCGGACCGTCGCCGTCGCCCTCGGTGGTTGCCGTATCGTCCGCGTCGGCACCCGGAGGCTGTCGGCGGACCACCATGACGACCAGGGCAACGATGGTGCTCACGGACACGGCGAGCCCTCCCAGACTGGTGACCGCGCCGGTCACCCACTGCCACAGTTCCTTGGCCCAGGAGAGCCAGCCGTTGTCGCTGGGCGGCGCGGCCACCTCGACGTGTGTGGTCACGGGCGGTTTCTCGACGAGCACCGTGTCGCTGTCGCGGAAGTAGGCGGTCACGGTGAGAGCAATGCTGATCTTCCCAGCATGTTGCGCGCTCACGTCCCACATCCAGGTGGCTCCGTCGCGCTTTGACAGGACGTTCTGGCGCTCAGACGACAACGGGATGCACCGGACTCCGACGCCCGAGCAGCGCAGTTTCACCCCGATCTGCGCACCTGCGCTCACCGGAGCTTGTGCTTCACCTGGCCTGGCCTGGCGCCACCTGCCCAGGACCTCGACTTGGAACGGGCTTGGCTCCGCACCTGCTACAAGTCCCATGTATCTCGCGTCGGTGTGGACAAGCTGGCCCGTAAAGAGCTGCTGGCGCGCCTGGTCGATCTCCTCGACGTAGGCCTTCTGTGTCCCTCCCCCGGAGTCCCCGGGCCCCTTCTGTCCGAGGACCAGCAACAGCCCGCAGGTCATGGCGCTCAGGACGGCGAGCACCGTCCACCACAGGCAGCAGCCGGGCGCACCGACGATGTCGGACAACGTACGGGACTGCGGCCCCTCGGCTTCCCCCATGGCCCCCTCGCAGATGTCGAATGCTCCTGATCTCGCCGGAAAAGCCGTCCCTTCCAGTCCGCCCCATGGTCGCCCAATTACTGTGCCTGGCGATGCTGTTCGGGCAGAACGTTGGTGGCGTCGATGCTTGCGGAGCGAGGTCAACCTCCAGGCCGTGGCCAACTGTGATTCCCAGACTGGGGCGGTCCATCACACGGCTGTCGGGGCGCGTCATATTCACGCGGTGCTGAGCAGGTGTTGGTAGAGGACGTTGCGTGCTTGGCGGGTGCGCTGGAGGAGCCCGGCGCGGTGGAGGATTTGCAGGTGGTAGGAGACGGTCGCGGGGCTCAGGTGGAGGCGTTCGGCGAGTTCGGCGGTGGTGTGGGGTTGGGCGAGTTCGGCCAGCAGCTGTGCTCGGGTTGCGCCGATCAACTGGTCCGCTCGGGAGAGTGGCGCACGTGAATCTGGGATCGCTGGATACACGATCAACGGTGTGCGCGGGGCCGGGGTCCCGGCTGGCTCGCCTGCGCAGAAGATGGCCTTTGTGACGAACGTGCTCGGTACGAGGATCGCGGCGTCGGCTTCGATCCTGATCTGGTGGGTGCTGGGGGCCAGGTCGAGGCCGCCGTCGCGCCAGGCCAGGTTCGGGGCCAGCTGGTTGATCATCTGTCTGAGGCCGTGGTGGGCGATCGCGGCGGACCGAGCGGTGATGTCGCCTTCCAGACGGCCGCGTATACGCGGCCAGTCGGGGGCGAGCACGTGTTGCCAGAACTGTTCCAGCTGGTCGGCTATGCACGCTCGGATGCCGTCTTCGCCTCGCTCCATGGCGGCGAGGAGCAGCGTGGGCGGCTTACGGGCCCGGTTCCAGGAGTGACCATTGACGGCCACAGTCAACTCGTAGCGGATCCGCTCCAGTGACGTGGTGGCGACCTGGTGCAGTTCCGCGTCCACCGGGGGCTGAAAGCCGGCTGGTTCGGGCCGGGGGAAATCAGGTGCATACCCGCCTGGGCCGCCTCCGGCGATCACGGCCAGCAGCCCCAGCCGCCTGCCCCGTAAGGCTTCGACGGCCCGCGCGCGCCACGGGCTGTCGAGCACGTGGGGGAAGCGGCCCAGCGTGAAGAGAAGGTCCTCGGCGGTGTTGAGGGGACTTATCGCGAACCTGATCCGGCTTAATCCGTGCGAACCCAGCTCAATTCGGATCATCCATACCCCCGCCTCAGCCGTCGCCTTCGAATCTCATCGAATCATTCGACGGCGGACATGACAGTCGCTTTCCTGAAGTCCGGGCAGGTCGGCCGAGCGACATCAGGCGGCACCAGTCCGTCACGTCGCCAACTGGCTGCGCACCGGAAGGACATGAGTCGGGGAGGAGCTCCTCGGCTGTACGCCATGAATTGCACGTTCCAGTGATCGATGGAGGCACGAATGAAGTTCAAGCTCGGACGGCGTATCGCGGTCGCCGGCGCGACCGCGGCCCTGGCTGTCGGCGCCCTGGCCCTCTCGACGGGAAGCGCCTCGGCCAACAGCTACATCAACGTCCCCCTCAGCACCGCCCACGGTGTGGGCCTGTACTCGGGATCCAGCACCTCCGGCACGTACCTCAGGGACACGAACCCCCTGTTCAAGTCGCACGGCGACAGCATCACCGCTGTCTGCTCGGTGGTCGGGCAGCAGATCGGCAACGACGGTGACGTCTGGTACATGACCAGCCAGGCCAACTTCAACTGGTACGGCTACAGCGACTTCTTCCCTGCCCCGAACCCGGCGTGGACGTTCGCGCCGTACGTGGACGGCGCGAACGCCTTCCACAACGGCCTGAGTCACTGCTGACACTGGACATGCCATGCGGAATGCGTCGTGCACATTGCTCCGGCGCATTCCGCGATCGAGTCGGCCCCCGCGCACATCGCCGCGACCAGGGTCATCGCCTTCGCCGATGGATTCGCCCCGGCGCTGTTGGCCGCGCCGGTGATCCGCACCCCCTCGGCGACCTGGGCGGCAGGCCGGGTCGCTCGTCGAGCCGGACCAGCGGCACCAGCCTCGCGTCCGCCATCAGATTCTGCTCGTCGAACACGACGAAGACGGTTGAGGGGCCGTGAGAGGATTGCACTTACGGGATGCCTTACTGTACGTGCCCGATGGAGCCGTAGAAGAGTTCCATCATCACAGGCCGCAAGGCACCTCATCTCCGGCAATCTTCCGCCGCAAAAGATCAACCGGTGGATTCGGGTGCAGGTGGCCCCGCAACAGCGGGGCCACCTTTCTATTCGACGAGCCTCAACGAGCCTTCTCGTACGCTTCACGGACCGCGGCCGGCACGCGACCACGATTGCTGACCTCGAAGTCGTTTGCCTTAGCCCAAGCCCGGATCGCCGACGAGTCGTCGTTACCGCCCGTCGGAGCCTTGAGCTTCCCCTTGGCCTTCGCGCCACCGCGAATCCTGCGAGCGCCGGTAGCGTGGAGATACGGATTCAAGATCTCAAGGAGCTTTTCGTAGTTCTCATCCGTGAGGTCGATCTCGACCCCAGCTCCGTCGATGAGGATGCTGTGTGTGGCGATTTCCGACGATTCCTCGCCGGTCAAATCATCCACATATGTTGTGACTACTTTCTGGGCCATGTGGGGATCGTAGGACACGTTCAGGCGAATCTGAAAATCGCAGGCGTTCGGTCTCGGTACTGCTGTTTCCATGGGCCAGCGTGAAGGCGTTGACGTACTTGGGATTCAGTCCCTTTTTTGGTGTGCGGAGGCTCGCCCAGTAGAGCTTGGTGGATCTTGCGGTCTTCGCTGCGCTGCACCGCTTCGCCGTCCAGAGGATCGCCGCAGCCACCGCGTAGCAGCGATCTGGCGCGGCCGAAGGGCACCGTTCCTCCGCCGGCAAGGCCTCAAGTCGTGAACGGAGCAAGGCCACGGTCCGCCAGGTGATCGGGTGCGCCAGCGCGGCACGTCGTCGACCGCTGCCGAGTGGATGGTCACGCTCATGACGAGGGGTCTCACTCTCCGCAAGGCAGCGAAGACAGTGCGGCCTCGCGGCCGCAACAGTCATTGGCAGCGGTGTGACTTACCAGCCGCACGGGTGAGCCGACGGCAGACTGCCGGACGGGCCGGATGCAGACCCACTACGAAGATCCCAAACAGTTCGCGATCTTCGAGAGGTACGCCCTCGTGCGCTTCACCCGCGCCTCCCGCACCGCTACCGCCGCAGTTGCTGCGCTGGCCGCGAACTCAGCGTTGAGCCCAAGGCGTACGACCCGCACCTGGACGTCGACTTCAGCACGCTGCGCGGCGACGGCCCCGGCTCGGACGGCTACGGCCAGGCAGCCTGACCATCGATGCCAGGTCACGACTTCAGCGGCAGCGTGATGCCGTCCGGCGCCGGCGCCATGCACACGCATCCGCACTTGGATCGGCAAGTGTGAGGCCGGTGCCGGCGGCCGCCGCGTGCATCGGCGGGCGGATTCGCGACCAACTCCGCAAGCTCGTCCGCCGTGAAAGGGGCCGATTCCTCGGTGCGAGGCCGACGGCCCCGGGAAGGGTGGCCACGGGTCGCCGTCCGGCGCTGAATCGCCGGCCCTGGCTGCGCTGTCGTATCCGTTCTGGATGTGGGCCCGCCGGGGGCGGTGCACTGTGTGCGGATCAGCGGGTGATCGAGATCGCGAAGGGCGCGAATCCGCTGGCCCGAATCACGTGCGGTACGAACAGTATCGCGGCCTCCGTGGCGCGGGCGGTCTGGATCCCGCCGAGATCAGTGATCCACTCCTTGCGCCAGCCGAGGTTGATGAGCAGTTCACGGACGGTCTGCTTGGCCTGCGGGTCCTCGCCGGAGAGGAAGGCATCGGGCGCCTGGGTGAGCGTGGCTGGCGCGGTCATCACCGGGAAGAGCATGGTGTTGAGTGTCTTGACGACGCGCGTTTCGGGGAGCGCTTCCTGGAGTTGCTCGGCGAGGCTTGAGCCGGGGTAGATCAGGTCGGCGGGCAGTCCGTCCGGTCCGTCGACAGTGGCGTTGGAGACGTCGACGAGGATCTTGTCGCGCAGTTCCTCGCGCAGGGAGGCGAGCCGGTCCAGCGAGCCGGCACCCGGGGTGGCGTTGATGACGATCTGGGCTGTCCGGGCAGCGTCGGCGGCGGCGCCCGGCGCGCGGTCCACCACGGTCACCTCATGCCCTGCCCGGGTGAGGGCTGCGGCCAGGTTGCCGCCGACGCGGCCGTTTCCGAGAACTGCGATCGTGGTCATGAAGATCTGGTCCTTCCGTGCGTGCAGGTTGTGGTGCGCGGTCAGCGTGAGAGCGTGGCGACGGCCTCGGCGTGGACGCCGGGCGCGGCTGCCAGGAAGCTCTCGCTCTGCGGGGTCCAGGGGCCACCCTCGGCGTCGGAGATCTGTCCACCGGCCTCCGTGACGAGCAGCGCCCCGGGCAGCAAGTCCGCGCGGGCGCCGGCGAACAGCCAGAAGGCGTCGATCCGGCCGGCGGCCACGTTCAGCAGGTGCAGGGTCGCGGGCACGGCGGTGCGAACGACGAGCGCGTCGAAGAGCATCGCGGTGATCGAGGAGCCGACGCGCCGCACGACCTTCTCGTCCTCGTCCGGCCGGGCCTGGCTGGTTGCCACGATGCTCAGGCCCAGGTCCGCGGTCTGGGAGACGTGCAGCGGCCGGCCGTCGAGGTGGGAGCCCGCGCCGGTGAGCGCGGTGTAGGTCTCGCCGGTCAACGGCACGTGGACCGCGGTGAGCACCGGCTGGTTCTCACGCACGAGGGTGGCGGTCACCGCCCACTCCGGCAGAGCGTGCAGGTGGTTGACGTTGCCTTCGGCCGGATCCACGACCCACCATTCGCCGGGCGGCAGCGCCCCGCCGTCCAGTTCGTCCTCCACCCAGCCCGCGTCCGGGCGCAGGCGCGTGAGGCGGGGGCGCAGGATGTCGAGGGCCGTGTCGTCGTTGGCGGCGAGCGCGCGCATCAGCTCTTCGCGGGTCTGGTAGCGGACCACCTCGCCGAAGCGCTCGCGCAGCGCCGAACCCGCCTCACGCACGGCGATCGCGGTCTGGGCGAGCAGGTCGGCGTCGGAGGCGGCGAGGTCAGTGGTCTGAAGCGTTTCGGACATGGTGGTATTCCCGTCTGAGGAGGGGTGCTGAGGCCGGTCGAGGGCCGAACTGCGCGTTATTTCTTGCGCTTCGCCTCAACGGTATGCAGCCCCGCAGTTAACTTCAAATGCATGTCAGGCACGGCTAGGATTACTCACATGCAATTGGATTTGAACCTGCTCGCCGCGCTCGACGCGCTCCTGGAGGAGGGAAGTGTGGCCGGGGCGGCGGCGCGCCTGCATGTCACCGCCCCCGCGATGAGCCGGAGTCTGGGCCGGATTCGGCGCACGACCGGGGATCAGATCCTGGTGCGCACCGGCCGCACGATGACCCCGACGCCGTATGCGATCGCCGTCCGGGAACAGGTGCATGAGCTGCTGCACCAGGTCCAGGGGGTGCTGGCACCGAGCCGTGAACTCGATCTGGCAACGTTGGAGCGCACTTTCACACTCCGCTGGCACGATTCCCTGGTCGCCTTGAGCGGCCCCGCACTGCTCGCGGCCGTGCGCGGACAGGCACCGGGCGTGCGATTGCGCTTCGTCGCGGAATCGAGCATCGACACCCCCGAGTTGCGCCGCGGCGAGGTCGACCTGGAGGCGAACGCCAACCGCCCGAGCACACCCGACATCCGTGCCGAGAACGTGGGCGAGACCCGCCTCGTCATCGTCGTGAGGCAGGGGCACCCCCTCACCCGCGTCAGGACCGTCACCGCAAAGCGGTACGCCGACGCTGAGCACGTCACCGTCTCGCGACGTGGAAACCTCAGCAATGCCCTCGACGACGCCCTCGCGCGGCTCGGCCTCACCCGCCGCGTGGTGGCGACCGCGCCCACGGAAGCGGCCGCGCTGGAGTTCGCGCGCGGCTCCGATATCCTGATCAGCGTCCCCGAAGCCACCACGCGGTCAGCGGTCGCCGACCTCGGCCTGGTCGTGCTCCCCCTCCCGCTCGAACTGCCGTCGGCACCGATATACCTGTCGTGGCATCAGCGCTACGACACCGACCACGCCCACGCCTGGCTGCGCGGGCAGGCGCGAACCGCGCTGGCCATGCGCGGAGCGCCGTAGTCGGCGCCGTCCCGGCCGCTTCACCCATACGTCCACGCGACCACCTTGATGCCGCACGGCCGACCGCTGTGCGGACCCGCATCAGATCACCAGCCCCCGGCGGCAGGCGCACACGACCAACCTGAACGCGGTCGCGAAGCCCGAGTTTGCCGAGAATGCAGGACGTCTTGACGGTCTCCTGGCTGCCTCCATCCCAATGCTGCTGGCTCGCTACCGCCACGCCTCCGTCCGCTCCCTGGAGCGGTACGCACGCCACAGCGTAGGCGCGGTCGCTCGGCACGTCGCCGAACGCGGCGGCAATCTGCTTGTACGTCAGCAGCAGGTTGTCCCCGCGCTCGCGGGGGTGGCCCCGTAGGCGAGGGGACGACCCACCCGTGACCATCCACGGCGGGGTGTACGGCAAGCTACCCCCGCGGGCGCGGGGACGACTTGGTTGTCGTGACGGCCATCCACCAGGCTTCAGCCCCGCGGGGTCTCCTCCGGGAGGGGGCGAGGGTGAGGAGGCCCTGGCCGTACCCCTTGGCAGGGCTGATGCCGGTCAGCAGGGCGTTACGCACTGCGTCGGGGTCGGTTACGCGCAGCTGACCTTGGAAGGTGGCGGTGGAGACGGTGACGCGGGGCCCGCCCGTGCGCTTGTGGAAGCGCAGGATGTCGCGGGCGGTCAGAGCGACGGCGGGCGCCGGGGGCAGGGCTTCGTCGATGCGGAGGCCGGGGCGGGCTCGGTGGTGGCGGCGGCCGGGACGGTGAAGCCGTGGCGGTCGGCCTGCTTGAGCAGCCAGCCGATCTGCTGTTCCACGATGCGGTGAGCGACGCGGAAGCCGCGGCGCCGGATGGGTGTGCCGGGCGCGTCTGCACCGGGTTCGCGGTCAGCCGGAAGGCGAACTCCCTGCTCAGGGCGACGCGTTGGAGCAGGGGCGTGTAGTCGGCGATGAGGGGTTCGCCGCCGTCGGCGCCAGGCCAGCCTGCCTGTTCCACCAAGTGTTCCCAGGAAGGCCGGCTGTTGGTGAGGACGAGGATCTGGGCGCGGTGGGCGGTGTTGGTCTCCAGGCGCCACAGGGCGCGTTCGGCGACGGGCTGGGCTGCGAGGCCGCCCAGGACGGCGGCGTGCAGCCGGTGGGGGTTGGAGAGAAGGGCGAGCGCACTGCGACGGCGCGGGTTGAGGGCGACCTTTGACGGGTACGGCATGTTCGTCACCAGCCCAGGAGGGCGAAAAGGTCGTGACCGGGACGGTCTGGTCGGGTGCGGGCGTGGGCCCGGCCGGGTGGCCGGTGGGGATGGTCGCCCACAGGTGCCGCACGGCGCGCCGGCCGAAGACGGTGCCCGTCTTCAAGCTGTAGGTGTCGGGGACATCGTCGACGAGAAGGTCGGCGGAGGGATCCTCGACGGGGGCATCCAGCACCACTTGCGGGGTGCGGATGTGGCGGCGGTGCGCGGACGCCTGCCAGGGCACGTCGGCGAGCACCTCCTGCAGGCGGCGTCCGGGCGCAGGCCGAGACTGACCGGGCCGGTGGGCGGACAGGAGCGGCGGCCGAGGGACAGCGGGAAGACCGGCTGACGTACGGCGCATTCCAACCCGGCCAGAAGCGGGGCAGCGCCGCGCAGGACGACGGTGAGACCGCGTCCTGGAGGTAGTAGCGCTGGGTGACGCCGGTGTACTTGGCCGGGCTGGTCTTTTTCTGCAGGCCTTTGGCGTCACCTTCGCTGAAGGCAGGGGAAGACAGGGGAAGGCCGCGGTGGTCGCTGACGGTGTGGTAGTCGCGCAGCAGGGTGCCCGGCTGGTCGACGCGCACGCCCAGGTGCAGGCCGAGCAGGTCGCTCAGGGACGCCTCGCGGGACCGGCCGTCGGCTGCGGCGAGCAGGCCGACGATGCCCGATTTGGTGGGCTGGGGCAGGGTGTCGCGCCGGTTGTAGCGGGAAGGGCCGCCCCAGGACTGCAGGGGGGCGGCCAGCCTGAGGACGAGCACGGCCTGGTCGGTGGTCATCGCGCACCGGCCTGTGCGGTCTCGGACTGGCCGAGGCCGCCGTCGGCCAGCCATGCGCCGACCAGGGCGTCCACCTGGTCGAGGAGGGCGGGGAAGGCGAGGGAGGGCCCGAACGTGTCGGTGAGTCTGTCGGCATCCAGGGCGTAGGTGGCCACAGTCCGCGTCGGCACGGTGCCCCAAGTCTGTCCGACGGAGGCTAGTTCGCCGGCCAGGCGCACCGCGGATTCGGCGGCCAGGCCGCTGTGGCCGGCGACGGGCTCTTCGAAGGCGGAGACCAGGTTGACCGGCTGGTCGGCGCGCACGGTGACCAGGACCAGGTGGGGCAGGGTGCGGTGGGCGGAGTTCTGATGGCCGGTGGGCATGGAGCGGTTGAAAGGCTCTGCCTCCGGCAGCCGAATACTCGCTCCGCTCGTTTCGCGCGTCCCCGCGCGAAAAACATCCAACTGCCGTACGTAGCCGTCCTGCTGCTCGGCACCGACGCACTTGAGGACGACCGGGAGGATCTCCTCCGACAGGTCGCGGTCGTAGCTGGTGTAGCCGGTCAGGGATACGAAGATCCGCTCGGCTGCCTCGCGTACCCGGTGCACCTGCTCCTCCCCCGCGGCGGTGACCGCCGTGGGCGAGCGGCGCGGTGGCGGGCTCGATGCGGCCGGTGGCGGTTGTGGAGCGGCGGCTGTCGCGCGGGCCTGGCGGACAGTGCGGTCGGCGATGTGGGTGAGCCTGCTCGCGACCGCCTGGACGGCACCGAGCCAGCCCGGCCGCCTTCTACGGCACCGGCCTCGATCACCGCAAGGAGGTGCTTTACCTCCCCCAGTCTTGCGCCGGCTGCTTCAAGGAGAGCGGACACGCGACGACGGGCGCTCGCAGCCGCCTCTGCGTACAGAATGCTCAGCGGTAACGCGGGCTCTTCAGGGCTGGTGCTCATACGCGGCTTCCCATCTGGTGTGTTACCTGAGTTCAACGGAGTAGCTGCTGCCAGAGAATTCCCAGCCGTCTGTGCCTTCGCCGATGTCGGCGATGATGACGTCGTCGATGAAGCGGTCCTCGAAGTCGTCGTCGCGCAGGTCGCCGGCCAGCCAGAGCGCCTCGATGTCGCTCCAGTCGCCGCGGCTTCCGTCGATGCGCAGGGGGCAGCGCGGCGGTTGCCGCGTTCGCGTTCGTCGGCGCCGGTTTTGACGAGGCCGCTGATCTCGAACTGGCCGTTCTTGACGTGGTCGGGGATGGGGTCGGCGGGGACGATGGCGACGTTCTCGTAGGCGGTGTGGATGAGGTTGCGGTAGCTGCGGCGGACGTTGTACTCGGGATCCGACAGCCACTTGATCAGGGTGTCGGGTTTGGCGTCGAGGCCGGCGC
The DNA here is from genome assembly GCF_039503195.1 of Streptomyces mirabilis. Taxonomy (NCBI): domain Bacteria; kingdom Bacillati; phylum Actinomycetota; class Actinomycetes; order Kitasatosporales; family Streptomycetaceae; genus Streptomyces; species Streptomyces mirabilis. The sequence continues at coordinate 10,912,041 of NZ_JBCJKP010000001.1, read as the reverse complement.
TCTCCAGGGCCTCGTAGCCGCGTCTGGTCCCGGTGAGCTGGCTGAGCTGGGCGTGCCAGTGCTTGGCGCTGTACGTCGACAGCCGGTGGCGGGGGTGACCTGGGCGCGCAGGAGATCGCCCAGTGCGGCGCCGCGGGAGTTGCCGCGGCCTGTGGGTCCGGCCATCAGTCGTCCTTAAGAATGTGGGCGGTCCAGGAGGACCGGGTGTGGCTGATCAGTCGTTGCCGTTGATGGCTCAAGGTGAATGGCCGCCCGGTCCTCCGGGACGCTCTGACTGCTGATTGAGAGCTGCGGACATCGCTGGTTAAGGACCTGTCGGCGGAGTGTTCCCCGGGCCACGAACGCACCTGGCGTAGAGGAGCGGAGCGAACCACATGGGCGTGACAAGCGAGCAGATATGGGTCGGCATCGACGCCGGCAAGGGACATCACTGGGCGGTGGCGGTCAACGCTGACGGCGACAGGGTCTTCTCCCAGAAAGTACTCAACGACGAAGACGAGATCCTCGAGCTCATCGCAACGGCCTGCGAGGCTGGCGACGAGGTGAGGTGGGCGGTGGACATTTCTGGCCGCGCTTCCACCCTGTTGCTGACCCTGCTGATCGCCCACGGCCAGCTGGTGGTCTACATCCCCGGGCGCACAGTCAACCGCTTGTCCGGTGCGTACCGCGGCGAGGGGAAGACCGACGCCAAGGATGCCCTGGTCATCGCCGACACAGCCCGGATGCGTCGGGACTTCGCACCGCTGGTGACGCCCCCGGAGTTGGTTTCCGAGCTGCAGCTGCTCACCGCGCACCGCGCCGATCTGATCTCCGACCGGGTGCGGCTGATCAACCGGTTGCGGGACCTGCTCCTCGGCATCTGCCCCGCATTGGAACGGGCCTTCGACTACTCGGGCAGTAAGGGATCGTTGGTCTTGCTGACCGGGTACCAGACGCCAGCCGCCCTGCGGCGAATCGGCGTCAAGCGGCTGACCACCTGGCTCGAACGCCGCAAGGTCCATAAGGCCGCCGAGGTCGCAACCGGGGCGGTGGAAGCCGCTCAGAGCCAGCAGACCGCGCTGCCCGGCGAAGAACGGGCCGCCAGACTGGTCTGCGGCCTTGCCCATCAGATCCTCGTCCTGGATCAGCGCATCAAGGACATCGACCGGCAGATTCGCGAGACCTTCCGCACGGACGACCGTGCCGAGATCATTGAGTCCCTGCCGGGCATTGGCCCCATCCTGGGCGCTGAGTTCGTCGCTATCGTCGGCGACCTGTCCGCGTACGCGAACGCCGGACGTTTGGCTTCTCACGCCGGCCTCGCCCCAGTGCCGCGCGACTCCGGCCGCCGAACCGGCAATTACCACCGGCCCAAGCGGTACAACCGGCGACTGCGGCACGTCATGTACCTGTCCGCGCAGACCGCGATGACGAGGCCAGGCCCCTCCCGCGACTACTACCTCAAGAAACGTGCCGAGGGGCTGCGTCACACCCAGGCTCTCTTGTCCCTCGCCCGACGCAGGGTCGATGTCCTGTGGGCAATGCTGCGTGACAAGAGGATGTTCACGTCCGCCCCGCCGGTCCCGCAGGCGACTTGACTCAGTCATTGAGAATCACCTTCGGGGATGAACTCGCCGGGCTGGATGAACTTGGCCTTGACCTCGCCGAAGCCGGTCCCGATCCGGTAGGTGGAGGGCGGCGTGCCGGGGGGGTGTCCAGAAGATAGCGGCGTCGACGTTGCGCAGGGCGATGAGGGTGTGGCCTTCCTGGACGGCCTTGAAGGCGACGGTCCAGTGGCGGACGGATGCTTCGGCGACCATGTTCATGCGCCAGTCCGGCCGCCAGAACGGGGACCGCTGCGAGGGGCGCTTGGGCCACAGCAGGCGCAGTGCGATCGACAGGCGGGTCTTGTAGTTCTTGTACGGCTCGCCGCCGGCCTGGATGAGCTCGGTGCGGGCCTCGCGGGCCGCGGTGTAGAACGGCTTGAACAGCGACTCGTTCGCCTTCCCCGTCCACGAGTCGTGGATGGTCACGGGAGCGGTGAGGTGTCCCTCGCGGTGCAGGCGCTCCAGCTGCCTGATGTGCGGGGTGGTCACCCACACGCGGCCCTGCTCGTCGGGCCGCTCGATGAGCCGTCCGAGCGGGTGCGGCATGCCCGGGTAGTCCCATTCCGGGATGTCGATCTGGTAGATCGCGGCCTTGGTCTTGTCGAAGGCGTCGAGAGGGCCGGTGTGCAGGAGCTTGTTCGGGGCGAGGGGGACGGCCGAACAGGCGGAAGGGAAGGAGCCGTTGCGGTCGATCAGGCACAGCACGCCGTCCCCGAAGGAGGCGGGCACGTCGAGCTGGTCGCGCCGGACCCGCTTGCCGTTCTCTCAGGTGTGGTTGATGCGGGTGCTGGTAACGTCGGGGTGGACTCAGCGGGGCTCGCCGTCCATGTCCTCGCTGATCAACGGCCAGGGGCCGTCCTCCCGGTCCTCAAGGCGGATGACCGGGATCGGGTGCATCTTCGAACGGGTCACCGAGTCCTTGAGGATCCGCAACGCCGGGAACACCGCAGTGTCCGGCTCGACCTCCTCGTCGCCGGGGACCAGGCCGTCATCGTCGTCCCGCCGGACTTCCTCGTCCGCGTCCGAGACGGCGCCGCTGGCGGCGGCAGGTCGGGCGGGTTCCGGGGCAGAAGGCTGCGCGGTGGCGCCGGCGGGGGCGGGCGCGTTGTAGGCGTGCGGCGCGGCCGCGAGACGACGGCCCTCGGCGGTGTCCGGCATCTGCGGCGGCGCGGCAGCAGCCTGCCTCAGCGACGTCGCGAGCTCGTCGATCGCCTCCTGTTCACCGGCTACCAGTGCGGTGCGCAGCGCGGCCAGCAGGTGCGTGAGCGCGGACGGCAGTCCCTTCTGGGCGCCGGAAGAGTAGGGCAGCGCGGCGTCGGCCAGCTCCCGCGCCACGGGTGCGGTGTGCAGCCTCCAGTCTTCGCTGCCGGTCCCGGCGACGGGCGCGGCCTCTGCGTCGCCGAAGCGGGCGTGCAGCAGGTCGGGGCGCAGGTACGCGGAGCCGATCACACCGAAGTCACGTTCCGCCACCGTGACTTGGACCCTGCCGGGATCGGTGGTCGCGGTGAGCGTCAGCAGGACATCGGCGTCCAGGAGCGAGAGCAGCGTGGGGTCGTCACTGTCGACGACGGCGAGTACCGGCACGTGCAGGGTGCGCGCGAGGGTGGAGAGGATCTGGGAGGCGTCGGGGAGCCGGTTCCCGGACAGCGGCAGGCGAGCGCTGTGGGTGGCCTGGAGGCGGTCCACGACCACGAGGGCCAGCCCTCCATGTGCGGGGCGGTCTCCGCGATGTCCTTGGCGGTCAGGTTGCTGCCGTCATCGATGAGCAGGACGTCGCCGGCCTGCACGAGTTGGCGGGCGACGTCCTGCTCGTGGGCGGTGAGGCGTCCCTGCTTCAGGCGCGGGTAGTCGCCCCCGGTCTCCGCGGACAGGATGCGGCGGAAGACGTCGTCGCGGTTCGGTCCGGACGCCGCGTACAGGACCGTGCGATGGTCGACCAGCGCGGTCGTGCGGGCGGCGGCCAGCCCCAGGAGACTTCCGCCGACGCTCGGGGCGGCCGCCCCCAGGGTCAGCCGACCCGGCTGCAGACCGCCGGTCGCCGCGTCCAGGCCGGGCAGCCCGAACGTCGGGCCGGCGGTGAGCACGGAACCGATGGCATCGCCCAGTGTCGCGAGCCTGCGCGGCGCGCTTTCCCGGTCCTGCTGTCCTTGGCTGTTCACCGCACCTCCTGCGGGCGCCGCGCCGGAGGGTACGGCCGGGTCGGACGAGAGGGCACTTGCGTGAGTGTCGACGGGGAGCAGCACCGCGACGGGCGTGATGTTCCTGCGGAGCACCTGCGGTTGACCTTGAGCCGCCCGCGAGATCAGGTCACCGAATTCCTTCTGCGCCGCGCTCAGTACCCAGGCAGGGAAGGCGTCGGCTTTCCGCGCTGCCGGGAACCGGTCGAGCGGGGCGAGCAGAACACGGTCCTCCCGCTTGTGGATCAGCGTCGTGACTCCGTCGCCCTCCGCGCGCTTGACCAGGGCGTACAGGTCCCTGCGGGCGTCGCTCGCGTTCATCGCGTGCTCTGCCTGTGGTGACTGACTCACTCACCCTCCCAATACTCAAATCCCCTTCAGATATCACGAGTCACTCATTGAATGAGTAAAAGTCACCCATTAACTAAGGCCATCTCACTCACTTGTGGGCTTTTCGGTGTGGATGAACGGCTTGGGTGTTCACGGGCGGCGGCCTCGCACGGCCGGACAACATGACCAGGGCCGTGGCCACCAACCGGCCCCGGCCCTGGCTCACCGCGTCCTCAGACGAACACGCACCCGCCGAACAGGCAGACTCAGCCGCGCACTGCCGGCTCCTGTTCGCCGGGCGCCTCCTTGTATGCGAGGTGCCCGACGGCGGAGTACGTCCTGCCCACCACCCCCGCGAGTTCCCCGGCCGTGACGGACGCGTCGGTGTACCGCTGGATCGCTTCGTCGAGCGTCTCGTCCCGCAGGAGTTCCTTGTCTCGAAGGCTTGCCACGGAGGTCCTGAGCAGGGTCAGAGCTGTCCTCTCCCCCGCCACGCGGGTGAGGAAGCCATAGATGCGGTAGGCCTCCAGCGGGTACTCGATCTCCCGGTACTTGAGGTCGGTGACGAGCTCGGCAAGGGAGCGCGCCGCGGCTGCCGGCCCCTGCTCGCCGTCCAGCACCTCCTTGTGCGCGGGTGCTCGGTGACGGGGCGGGCCTTGCCCAGCGCGTCTGCGAGTTGCTCCGCCGCGAGGGATGAGTCGGTGTAGCGCTGCAGCACTTCGCCAAGCGGTTCACCCCGGTAGTCGGTCATCAGATGGTCCTGATCCTGGAGGCCCTCCACGAAGGTCCTGAGCAGGGTGAGGGCTGTCGTCATCTCGCCTGCGGCGCGGGCGAGATGACTGTCGATGAAGGATGCCTCCGCAGGATGTTCGATCTTCCTCCCCGGGTACTGGAGGTCGGTGACGAACTCGGCGAGGGACCAGGCTGCACTTTCCGCGTGCCGGATGACGTCTTCGGTGTTCTCGCTCATACGGATCCGGTTCTCCTTGCTGGGCTGAAGAGGCGCGGGCAGCTGGTGATGTGGCAGCGGTCCTGTACGGATCACGCCGCGCATCCGACGAGACGGCGATGGCCGCCGCGCCCCCGCCCCCATATACGGGAGCGGGGGCGCTGAAGAGGTCCAGCGCGTCGCCCAGGAGCGCCGCACAGTCCACTGCGGGCGCCCGCTCAACTCCCGCGAGCAGCAGTCGGGCATCGCCACCGTGAGCGCGGGCGTGCTCAACGAGGAACGAGAACGCCTGGGCGGGCCGGGCGACAGGGCCTTCTTCTTCGGGTACGCGGGCCGCCGCGTGCAGGCGGCAGGCGGCGCCCGCGGTCACCGCGAGCACGATCGGGTCCTCCTCGAGGAGCTTCGCCGTGAGGGAGTGCCGACCCGGCGCGCTCCGCTCAATGCTGGCGCCGATCAGCGCGGCCGCGGTCCGCGGGCCCGGCGCGGTCTCGACTCCCCACCGGCCGGGGTCAGGCTGGAGGTCCGTGGCCGACGGGCCGCTGGCGAGCAAGTGGAGGGTTCCCGCGTTGGCGGCCGCGTAGGCGACGCCGGAACGGCGGCTCCTGTTTCTCGCCCGGCTCTTACGGCCGTGGCTCTTGGTCATACGGCTCTCGCATCTTCCCGCGCCCGGCCCCATGACCCGATGCGCGTGACGAAGAGCAGCATGCGGAAGGCTCAACGGCCCTGCGGTCACCGGAAGTTGATGTACCTCCCACACTGATGCTGCGCAGACCGGACCCCTTGCGCAGGGTCCGCGGGCACCTTTGCCGTGGTGCATCCCGGTCATGGGCCAGGGAGCGGGCTTGGGCAGATGTGTCGCCCGCTGCCCGCACCTTACCGCCCGGCGTCCGGTCTCGGGGACCGGTGGTCAAAGGCACGCCGCGAGCTCCCCTGGGGGCCGTTTCACCGCAGCATTCCGTGACCTGCGGTGCGTCAACCAGCTCCGCCTCGCCAAGAAATAGAGCAACCAAGCACGCCCCCCAGAACAGGTGGTTCTGGGGGCGTCTTGACGTCACGGACCGGGGCGGTGGACTCCGGGCGCCGACCGAGTTGTTGCTGCCCCCGACCCGGGTGTTCGGTTCGACAGGCCCAGGTGACCTATGTGGCGGCTCTGGGGACAGTCGGGCAGCTTCCCCAGCTCGCACAGGGGTCGTTCGGCCATGGCGCGGCGAAGCAGCCCGGCACCGCCCGTGGGCCGTGGCTTAGTTCATGGTGAGGATGGCGGAGTCGTTGCGGCTGTCCGGATCGAAAGCGGGCCGGTGGGAGTCGGCCGGGTCCGGGCCCCAGACCAGCTGGACGCCGCCCTTGGCGTGCGTGACGACGTCGTCGACCCGGACGGTCAAGGAGAAGTTGGTGACCTGTCCCTTGGGCACGATGATGCCCGGCAGGCTGCAGACGTACGGTCCCTTCGCCTCGGCTGTCGGGTTGTTCTCCTGCCACGGGGCGCAGTTGGCCGAATGGCCGACGGCTGTGGTGCCGGGCGGGAGCGTCACCCAGGCGGTGGGCACTCCTTCACCGCCGCTGCGGTCGTACAGGGTCGCCGGACCGTTGGCGATCAGGTGGAAGGCGAGGGTCGCGTTCTGGCCCGCATCGGCTTGGGCACTCGCGCCGGAGACGGCGAAGTCGGCCGTGTTGCGGGCCCTCAGGGCGGCGATCCAGTAGTCGGTGACGCTGCCCGTCTGCGGCAGGGAGACGGATCCCGCCGGGACCGAGGACCGCCGGCCCGCCTTGATCACCTTCAGCTTGAGGGCGGGCGCGGACCCTTTGCCCCACGTCCACTTGATGCCCTGTCCGTCCGGCCAGCCAGGCTGACCGAGAGGCGCGGTGAGCGCGTCTAGGAAGGTGTTGAGGGCGGTGGAGCCCACGTGCAGACGCACCGGGGCGGCCAGGGCGGCCGTCTCGCCAATGTTGATGGCGCCCTTGGGGTAGCACTCCGCGAAGTGGATCGCGCCGTTGAACCCGTACTTGCAGTTGGAGTAGTGGTCGGCGAAGTCCAGGCCGGGTGAGGCGGCGAGGACCGTCTGCACACCGCGGGCCGGGCGGTTGCCCACGTTGGTGAACCGGACCGGTTCGGCGACGTTGCTGCCGACCTTCAGGTTGGTGTGGTCGGCGAGGTGCTCGAGGCCGAAGGACGGCCCTCCCACGGTGACGGATCCCGTACCGCCTGTGATCTGCGCATGCGCGGACCGGCCGGTGATCTTGTACGTTCCCGTGGCGCCCAGTCGGCTGCCCCTGAGCACGGTCAGGGTCAACTGGGTCATTGACCCGAGGCCGATGTTCGGGTTGGAGCCGGACTCGAACGACTCCGAGCATGTGGCGACCAGGCCATGGGCGGTGCAGTTGCTCGAGAACGCCACCTTGGCGATCTTCGACAGTCCCCGGGCGTCCACGGTCAGAGTGACATCGTGTGCCGTCAGGTTCTTGGTCCTGGTGTGGAAGTCGAAGTACACACCTTCCGTGGCAGGAGCAGCCGGCAAGGCCGCCGGTGTCGGCGTGTCAAGAGTGATCACCGGCTGACCGGAAACAGCAACAGCACCGGCTGGGGCGGCGCCCAGCAGCGATGCGGCCAGACCCGCAGCCGAAACAAACACTGCGGCTAAACCGGTGAGGGAATTACGTCTCATCAACGTCCTTACGCTTGAAGGGCTTTACGCAGCCTCACGGAACGGACCAGGTGGGACTCCAGCCCCGGGCCGCACCACGCTGACCGCCGGCCGGCGGCATCTGTCCGTCTCCTCCGCATCTGCTGCCGGAGCCCCGCAGCTGGCAAGCCGCTCTCGCGGCCACGCCCCCAGCGGTGACGAACAGCGTGACCTTAGACCACCGGTATGACAAACGCCCACGCCATTTCGTAGAAACCGCGCGGCAAGATCGTGCTCGACCGCTGCCCGGAACCCGCTTGATGACCAGACGCCTGCCGGCTTCGGCGGCGTCATCCCGACACGGCGCCTGATACATGAGAACGGCTGCGTCGGCGGGGATCGGTTCGCCGGGGTTGAGGAGCGTGTCCACCAGGACGTCCCGGACACCTTCTGGACGGCGAGCTCGACGATGAGGGACTCCCGGTCCCGGCCGGTCGTCTCGGTGTCGGGGACGACGGCGTCCGGGTCGGTCAGGACGGTCCGGGCGCACTCGGTCAAGGAGGCGACCTCTTGGCGCCGTGCCTCCGTGGCGTGTCCAGGTCATCACGGATCCCTTCGGCCGACTGCTGTGACCTTCCGCGGCCCTGCCCGGCTCCACCGCCGCGCGCGAACACGGCATCATCGACTCGTCAGGTGCCGCAGCGTGCGGCTGGACAGATCGATCGACGACGGGTAGAGAGGCAGACGTCCATGTCCTGATTCTGGGCCAAGGGCTCCTGACGTCCTCAGCTGTCGCTGTCCTTGACGCCTCCTCGCAGGCCCCACTCATCCAGGCCAGAATAGATCAACGCAGTGCGGCCCCGCGGAAAGGAGAGGGCCTCGGCCTCCCCTGAATAGATCGTCACAAGCGAGTCGGCTCCTCGCCACCAGGTGTCGGCGAGGCCCTTCACTTCGCGCACCGGCTCGTACCCGTCCAGCACGATGCTATCGACATCGTCGCCGGTGACCTTGACGATCTGCTTTGCGCACACGGACACGTGGTGAGTCAGTGCGAGCGACTCCACCCAGCCTGCGACGGTGGCGTGGAGGGGCACCCACCGACCTGTGTGAATGCCGAACTCACCGGACGGCCCGATCATGAACGAGTACGGGACAGCGGTCCGCTGCATCCCGGCTTCGAACCACCATCCATCGGAGGTTGAGCCCTCGGGCGAGTCCGCTTCGAGGTACCTGGGTCCGCCGTCATACTGCGGTGAGGGTGGCAGTACCAGGCCACCCCACTGCTCTTCATAGGCCGCCATCCGGTCGATGACCGCCGTTGGGATGTCTCGCTCAAGCCACCACTGCCTGTGGTCCTCGATGGGCCGGATGTCGACCTTGACGCCGTGCGCGCGGACGAATGACCGGGCGCGTTGAGTCAGGCCATCAGACACATCGTTGAAGAGGTTGAGATTCACCAGGCTGACGCTATCCAGTACCCGAGGGATCGCCGACCGTGGGCCGCTCTGCGACCCCTGCGGCACACGATCCAGTCAAGCTGGACCGGCCAAGTCGGCACCGACGAATCCCGCCTGCGCCGCATGCTGGCCCGTCTCGACACCCACTTGTACCCGGGCACCTTCATCACCTGCGCCTACAACCCCGACCGCGCCCTGTGCCGCAGCCCTGAGGGTCGCTTCACCACTCCTGCGTGGGTACTTCGACGCCGATGTGCTCACCGTGGTCGAGGGAGGCGCCGAGGAGACCACGGCCCTCCCGTCGCACCCATCCCGTCTGCTGGATTCCGGCCGGGCGGCGGTGAGAGGCCAGCACCACCGTGACGACCTGTTCATCGCACCGACGGTGCTCACCGATGTCGACCCCGCATCGCCGGTCATGCAGGAGGAGATCTTCGGTCCGATCCTCGCCGTCGTCGAAGTCGCCGACCTCGATGCCGCTATCGCCTTCATCAACGAACGCGAAAAGCCCCTCGCGCTCTACGCCTTCACCACTTCCGAGGCCACCAAGTCGCGCCTCGTGAATGAGACGTCCTCCGGCGGCGTCACCTGGGGCCAGCCGGTGATGCAGCTGCCATGCCGGGACTGCCTTTCGGTGGCGTCGGCGAAAGCGGCATGGGCCGGTACCACGGCCGGTATTCCCTCGAGACGTTCAGCCACCTCAAGGCCGTCGCGGACGTGCCGCTCAACTAGGCCCGCGCTTTCGTGGAGCAGGCTGTCCGATGGGCGATCGGCCGACGGAAGTGCCTCAGGCCGGTGAGAATGAGGAGCGCTGAGATCGCTGTTCCCGCCACCGCCGGAAGCGCGTTCCAGTCCTCTTCGCGGGGCGCGTCGAGGGAGTCGGTCGCGGCGCGGCCTGCAGACACCGATCTGTACTGACCCCGGCGGCGGCACCCATGACTTCGTCACCTGGCTGACTGCTGATCGTGCGCAAGGAGCGAACGCCCGCACTCCGGCGGGCAGTTGCGCTTGACCGGCGTCGACGCCGAAGCCGACGGCATGCGGCTCTCACCGCGTTCGCCGCCACCGCTGGCGATGCGAACTGCTCAGTGGCCTGCGACAGCGCCACTCTTCGGCAGTCAGCCCCGTCGCCCGTCCTGCGTCTGCTCTGGAGACTGTCGATGCCGACGTGATCGGCTACACCGGGCTCAAGACCCGGCCCCGCGCGCTCGCGGTACGCCTTCCGAACGGACGCACCGCACTCGCGCAGACGTTGTCGGCGCCGCTCGCTGCACGGCTTGCGCAGCTCCTGGTTACGGCCGGTCCAGCAAAGCAGGGCCGCGCAGACACCGGTGAGACCCACACCAGGATTCCTTCTGGCCTCGCCGTCCTGGAAGTCCTCGCGGGCACCACCCGCCACACCGTCGTGACCCCGCTACGCCTTCGATGAGCGCCGATGCGGTCCAGAGTGTGGCCGCCGACATGAAGGCCGCATTCGACGAGTCCAGGCAGTGACCGCGCGGACCACTCGGAACAGAAGACCGGTATGCGCCCTGGCGGCATAAGCCCCAAGATCCGTTGCTTCCCGCTCCACCGAATCACCACCTCTCCTGAGTGCGGCACTGGCCGCGGTTGGCCTGTTGTCACAACGGCTTGTCGTCCTTCGGGAGCCTGGCACTGATCGCTGTGTCGAGTTCTGCCATGGTGCGGCGGAACGCCGCTTCCAGATCGATGCCGTAGCGGTGGGCCAGGATGAGCACCGACCAGAGGCAGTCCGCGAGTTCGTGCTCCAGCGCCGTCCGGCCGCCTGGCATCTCCCGGGCGCCCGCTTCGGCCATCACCAGCTTGGCCAGATCTCCGACATCTCCCACGAAGCCGAGCATGAACTCCTCCTGTGTCCACACCCGGCCCCGCTCCTGCAAATTCAGCTCGTCGTACAGATCATGTATGCGCGTCGCCTGCTGCAGCAGGTCTTCGAGGCTCATCACACGGCCCCTCCTGATCTGGGTCGAGGCGCACGTGATCCCCAAGTGGCACCGAGAAACTGAGCGCCGAATCGGCCAATTGGCCGACTGTCATGTGACCGTTCACGGTAGTTGGCGAGCGAGCGGGTGCGTCCTGCCCTGGTCACGGCGGTTCTGTTCATCGCATTTGGCGGGGTCTGTTCGCGATAGATGGCGAATCCGTGGTCGGCACGCCCAGTTCGGCGTTTCAGTCGGCGGGGTTCGCCACGTGTGGCGCTCAGTCGGCGGCGCGCGGGTCATAGGCGGATGACGACCAGGGCGATGTCGTCGCGGGCGCCGCTGCTGACGCCGAGGTGCGCGAGCAGGGCGTCGGCGAGGCGTTCGGGTGTGCGGCGGGCATGGCGGGCGAGCGCGTCGGTGAGGCGTTGCAGGCCTGCGTCGATGTCCTCGCCGCGGCGTTCGATGAGGCCGTCGGTGTAGAGCACGAGGGTGTCGCCGGGGGTGTAGGGAAGGTCGGCCTGGGGGCGGGGGACGTGTTTGGGGCGGGCTCCCAGCGGAGGGTCGGTGGCCTGGTCGAGAAGGTCGCAGGCGCCGTCTTGGTGGACCAGGATGGGGGGCGGGTGGCCGGCGCTGCTGTACATGATGCGGCGAGCGTGGGTGTCGACGACGGCTTGGACGACGGTGGTGGCCAGTGCACCCTCCACGTAGCGTGCATACAGGCCCAGGACATCCAGGGCCCTCGCGGGCCCTTCGACGGCCCGGAGTGAGGCGGACAGTGCGCTGCGGAGCATGCCCATGACGGCGGCTGCCTCCAGGCCGTGGCCGACGACGTCGCCGACCGCGACGGCGAGTCTGTTCTCGGGCAGGTCGACTACCTCGTACCAGTCGCCGCACACGTTCAGTGTCCCGACGGCGGGCAAGTAGCGCACTGCGGTGTCCCGGTGCCGGGCCAGGTGGGGCGAGTGGAGCATGGCCTCCTGCAAGGTGAGGGCGACCTGGCGTTCCCGGGCGTGGGCTTGGCGTAGTTCTTCGCTCAGTTGCTTGAGCTCGCGCGCCCGCGCGTACAGTTCGACCTCCATGGCCACCGCGTCGCTGAGCGCCCCGTCTTCTCGCGGGCGAGCGTGGGAGAGGATGAACGAGGTCACGTCCTCCCCCCGGTGGATGATCCATTCCACCTGCCCATCCGGCCCGAGCACCGGGGTGTTGATCGCGGACCACCACCGCTCCTCGAACACGCCGGGCCGGTCGTCCACGGGAATGTCGTACTTCATCGGCGCCATGGTGTCCGGCTCCTTCGAGCGCAGGACCCGGTGCAGGGAGGCGTGCAGATTCCGCAACCCGTCAGCATCCGGGTCCGCCGGATTGTCAGGGAAGGCATCGAAGAGGTACCGCCCGAGCAGATCCTCCCGAGTACGGCCGGTCACCCGGCAGGCCGCCTCATTGACGTCGGCGAGCACCAGATCCGGGCCCATCACCATATAGGGGGTGGGGGTGACCGCGAACAGCGCCTGGTAGTCGATCCCCGGCCTCGCCACACGGCGCAGCTGTGCATCCTTATCAGAGCTGTCCTCGTCCCTCACTCCTACGTTCTACCGTTCGTCAGCGCCCTCGGCACCTGGGCACACCGCCTGCTCTCGCATCTGTCACGTGCCCTCATGACGAAAGTCTCTAGGGACCGCAAGGGCGCTGGCGCAACCGCGCCGAACGGTTGCCCGCCAAAGCTGCCGATCAGCTCGCCGACTCAAGTGCTCAGTTACGGCGGCTCGTGTGATCACTCGGGCCGGGCTCGCCAACTTCGTGAACATCCGCCAATGTGCGCGAACAGTCACATGTCACGCTCAGGCAGTAGGGGGCGATCCGATTCACTTATTCGAACACTTGCACGACTATGGGTCATGGTGGATATCTGGAGAGGTCACAGGTCAGGGGAGGAACATGCGGAGACAGGAGGTGCGGAGCCGTGGATTTACTCATCTGCACGACGCCTCCGGCAACTCCGCCCGCTACGGCGCTGCCCTCCCCAGTGTCCTCGTCCAGCGCGCGGCCGAGCACGGCATGACGTCACTCGCGCTGACCGACCGGGACACCGTCGCGGGGACGGTCCGCCGCCCAGGCCGCAGCGGCCGCTGGCACCCGTCCGGTTTTCGGCGTCGACGTCGCCGTCCCTCCGCTTGTCTCGCAGGCCCCGACTGCCGGACGGCCACGTACGCCTGTACGCGGCGGCGCGCACGTGATGGAGCCGCCGCTGCGGATCAGCCTGCTTGCACAGAACGTGTCGGGGTGGGCGCGGCTGTGCCGTCTGGTTTCCGCCGCGCACGCCGAGGCCGACGGAACTCTGCCGGTCGTGTCCTGGCCGGTCCTGCGCGAGTACGCCGACCATGACCTGGTGGTGCTGCTCGGGCCCTCGTCCGAGCCGATGCGGGCCCTGTCCGCAGGCCGCCCCGACGTCGCCGAGCAGCTGCTCGCGCCGTGGCGGGAGCTGGCTGGTGAGCGGCTGTGCCTGGAAAGCGTGCATCTGGGCCGTCAGGGCACCGGTGCGGGCTCGCTGCGGCCGGCCGCGCGCACCGTGGGCCTGGCCGACCAGCTCGGCGTACGCGCGGTGCTGACGAACTCGGACCGTTACGCCGACCCCGACCAGCACCGGCTGGCCGACGTCCTCGATGCGGCCCGGCTGTTGCGGCCCGTCGACCGCCTTCACCTGGACGGCGGCGAGCGGGGGCTGAAGGAGCCGGCCGCCCTGGCCGAGGCTGCCGAGCGGATTGCGCAGGCCGTGGGCGACGGCCGTGCTCGAGCCGTGCGTCTGCTGGCAGAGACCGAGGCCACCGGCCAGTCCTGCACCCTCACCCCGGCAGACCTCGGGCTGGGACGGCCGCACTTCCCCGAACCGTCCGTCGTGGGCGCGACGGCCGAGTCCGGTTCGGCGATGCGGCTGCCGCGGCCAGCGGTGCGAGGCCGGCATCCTTGCCCGCGGCCTGGACACGGACGAGCGCGCCGTTCAGCAACTCCGATACAAGCTCGACGTCATCGGACGCATGGCCTTCGAGCCGTACTTCCTGGCCGTGGCCCAGGTGGTCGCAGACACCGGGCGCTCGGGATCCAGGTCGCCGCGCGCGGCTCCGGTGCCGGTTCCATGGTCAACCATTTCGGTGTGAACGCTGGGACGACAGCGACCAGTTCGGCACGGATCCCTGGATCCCGGATGTGGTGCCGCCCGGATGCGGCCCGGCAATTTCCCTGCGGATTCTGGCGCTGAGCCGGGAGTGCTGGAAGTGCAAGGAGGTTTCCGGCACGGCGCCCGCCGTCCTGGAAGTACACCTCCTTGAGCGCCTCGGCGGCGATCTCCTGCAGGCGCTGGTTTCGACGGGGCGGGATTCGTCTCATCGGACTTTGACCATGGGCGCCTGGGACTCCACTTCTTGTTCATGGCCAAGCTCGAGAAGCCGGTCGACCAGCGGCGGCGGGATAGAGCCGGACAGAGTCCGGACTTGACGGTCAAGATCAGCAGCGTCCACGGCACCGCACCCTAGCCACTGCCCCCGACACACCCCTCGGTGAGCGCGGCCAGCAGAACCGCGCGCTGGAGGTCCTCGCCCCGTACGTCGCCACGGGCTGGTGGCCGGCCACCCGGGCCCAGGCAGAACTGCTGGAGAGCTGGGGACGAGCGCAGGAGGCGATCGCGCTGACCCGCCCCCACGCGCAGGCCGGTGACCGGATGGCGCTCGACTTCGTAGGGCGCCTCATGGCCCGCCACGACCACGGCGCCGAAGCCTTCGAGCTGCTGCGCCCCGGAGTCGAGGACTGGTTCCTCGCCGCCCCGCTGGTGGACGTCGCCGAAGCGGCTGGCCGCGACGCGGACGCCGCCGCGCTGCTGACCGCCTGGATCCCGGTCGACCACCGCTGCGACAGCCCGTGGTGCTGCCGCAGCGGCCTGGACGCCGACACCGCACTCGGCCTGCTCGCCCAGATTCGCGAGCGCCAAGGCCGCACCGACGACGCGATCGCCCAACTACGCACCCGGCACGGCACCTCCGTCAACGGTCGAGACCAGCTCGCAGAGCTGCTGGCCAGACACGGCCGGATCGAGGAACTGCGCGAGTACGCGGCCTCCCACGGACACGGGCACGCCGCGCAGTGCCTGGCTGAAGTGCTTGAGGAGCGCGGCAACGTGGAGGGCACGATCGCCGTCTACCGGCAAGAAGACGTTGCGTCGACCCGCCACTATCACGACCCCGTGCTGCTTGCCGGGCTCCTGTCCCGTCACGGCCGGGGCGACGAGGCGATCGCGGTGATGTGCGCCCTGGTGGACTCCCCGGGCGGAGCGGACGACTGGGTCGTCGACTCGCTGTGCACCCTGTATGCCGAGCACGGCCGCGCCCAGGAGGGCCTGGCCCACCTCGACGCCCTCAAGGAACGCCGCGGTGGAGAAGAGGAGTGGGACTTCTTCAGGATGCGGCTTCCGCTGCTGGCCGACTGCGGCCTGCTCGACGAAGCGATCGAGCAGGCGCGGGCACACCACGAAGGCGACACCTGGTACGCGGCCTGGTCCCTCTCAGACCTGCTTGCCGAAGCGGGCCGAACTGAGGAAGCCGTCGCTGTCCTCGAACAGCACCCCGCCTCCAGCAGTTCCGTCCTGGCCCGGCGCCTCATCGACCTCGGCTGCATCGAAGACGCCATCCGAGTCCTCCAGAACCGGCCGAACGCCGAACCCGCCACCGACCCCTGGGACGGCACCTACTCCAACAAACCACCGTTCTGACGCTGCTCCGCATCTCCGCCCCTGCTCCGGCAGCCAGCGGCGACTTGCCGGGAGTCCTCCCCCCTGTATGCCTCACCCCGTGGCGGATCCGGCAGGAGCTTGCCGGGCTGAGGTCAGCGGGTGCGGCGCAGAACGGCCCAGCTGCCCCAGCCCGCCTCGGACTCCGTCGCCTGCCAAGTGCCGGGCAGAGCCGCATCAACGGTGGATACGGGAAGGTACAGCGGCCCGTCGTAGCCGAGCTGATTGATCCACAGCAGTACCCCGCCGGGCGCCAGGACGCGGGCGATCTCGGCCGGGAACAGCAGCATGTCGATCGCCGCAATGACAGCGACGGATGCGGTGGCCAGCGGCAGCCCGCTCGCGTCGGCCCGGACACGCCACGGGGAACGGCCGTTGGCCTGCTGCAGCATGCGCATCGACAGGTCCACGCTGACCACCCGTGGGAAAGCGCCCGTCAGTATAGGGGTGAACAGGCCGGTGCCCGAGCCGAGTTCGAGACACGGGCCCTGGGGCATCGGTCCGCCGCGAGCGAGGGCGTCGCGTACGGGGTCGTCGCGGCCGGTGGCGCGGGTGGTGTCCCAGTGGGCGGCGAACTGGTCGAACTGAGCGGTGATGAATTGAGCCGTTTCGGCGGTCCACGGCCGTCGGCCGGCAGCCAGGTCACGGGCGAAGGCCCGGAAAGCCTCGGCGGTGCCGGGCGGTGGAACCGGTTTGCCGTCCGGGCTGGGCAGGACACGCGGCAAGGTGGCAGTCACAGGAGTTACTCCAGCACGGGTGCGATATCACGCGAATCGGCCCAGGGGCCGAATCAGCCCTCCACCTGCGGGTGGAGGGCCGTCCTCAGTCTGGTGCCGCTGTGCGTGTCCCTGCCGCATGTGGCTGCGACGTGACCCCATACGGGCACACCGCCGATTGCTCTCGCGACGGGAAATCGGGGCCGATGCCCGCACCGGCCCCCTACGGAGACTCCGCTCGCGGGGGCTTGATCTGTCACCAGAGCTGCGTGCAGGGGCTCAGGCTTGGTAGGCGGCCAGCGCCATCATCCCCGCCTCGCCGTGGTAGGCGTTGTGGCAGTGCAACATCCACTGCCCCGGGTTGTCGGCGTCGAAGAACACCGACACCGTCTTCCTCGGCAGCACGATGGTGGTGTGCTTGCGCGGTCCGCCGCTGCCGAGCTGGTAGGTATGGCCGTGCAGGTGCGTCGGGTGCCACACGGTGGTGGTGTTGACGAAGTCGAACTGGACCCGCTGGCCCTGTTCCACGGTGATCGGGAGCGTGGTCGGGTTGTTCATGTCGAACCGCTTGCCATTGATGGCCCAGTTGTACGTCATCATGCCGCCGGTCAGCTCGATGCGGTGGACCCGGTCGACTTTCTTCGACGTCAGCCGGACGTCGTCCGCCGCGTGAAGCTGAGAAGCGGCCCTGAGCCTGCCATTCAGTTCCGTCGGGCGGACGGTCGCCTTGGGAAGGCTGCCGGAGCCGGTGCGGATGACAGCCATTCCGGTGGCGTTCTTTCCCTCGGCCAACGCCACAAGGGGAAGACTCCGTCGTCCAGGGTGACCAGGACGTCGTAGCGTTCGCCCATGCCGAGCAACAAGGCATCGGCCTGCTGGTGCCGGACGGGGAAGCCATCGGTGTGGGTGATGGTGAACTTGTGGCCGCCGAGGGCGACACGGTGGGCGGTGTCCCCGCCGACATTGATCAGGCGCAGTCGGACCCGCTTGCCGGGCTTGCTGCGGAAGACCTGCGGGTCGGCCGCAACGCGGCCGTTGATCAGGTGGTAGGGATACTTCACGTCCCCGGCGTCGCCCCCGAGCAGTGCGCTCTGAGCGCCCATCAGCATGAACCTCATGCCCATGCCTCCGCCTGAGGGCGAGGCGGAGGGCGAGTTACTCGTGCCGTCCATGCCGCTGCCACTCATGTCCATGCCGCCCATGTCGTGGCTGGATGAGCTGCTGGAGCCTTCCCCCATGTGCATCCCGCCCATGCCCTGCCTCAGCTCGGCGAAGACGTCGTCCGGGGTACCGGTGACGCCGTCGAGCCAGTCGTCGAGGACGACCACCCACTCCTCGTCGTACGACAGCGGCTCCCTCGGGTCCTCCACGATCAACGGCGCGTACAAGCCCCGGTCGAGCTGGACACCGATGTGCGGGTGGAAGAAGTAGGTGCCGGGGGTGTCCGCGGTGAACCGGTAGGTGAAGTTGTGTCCTGCCCGGACGGCGGCCTGGGTGGCCGGCGGTGCGCCGTCCATGTCGTTGCGCAGGGCGATGCCGTGCCAGTGGAGGGAGGTGGTGGTCTGGTTCGGCAGCTGGTTGGACAGGGTGGCGGCCAGCGCGTCCCCGGCCGAGACGCGCAGCTCCTTGCCCGGTACCTGGCCGCTGAAGGCCCAGGTCCTGGCCGTGACGCCGCCCAGGTCGACCATGGACTGTGCTGCGGTCAGGGTCAGTTGGTGGGTCTTACCGCTCTGGGTGCGCTTCTTGTCGGCAGCTGCGACGGCTGACCCGGAGGGGCTGATCAGGGCGGGCGTGCTTCCAGAGCCGCTGCAGGCGGCGAGTGCGCCCGCGACGCTGAGCCCGGCCAGCAGGACAGAGCGGCGGTTGATGCTGTTCACAGGGGTGTCCTTGTCTCGATATCGCCTCTGTTCGGTCGCGTGCGCACGGCTGAGGGCACGCGTGAACGCGCGCAGCCGTGGGCGCGGCCTACAGCAGCAATCGAGAGAGGGCGGAAAGGTCGGGGGGTGCCCGGCCCGTGGTTCACGGGACGTCCCGGCCGACGGCTGTTTCGGAACCCAGGCACGGAGCGCAGCCGGTGGAGGACTGGTGGGGAGGCTGCGGGGTGTCGGTCCGCCACGCTCTCTGTGATCACTCGATACGGTCAGACCTTCCGACAACCGCGGCGGCGCATCATCACGAACGCACTGCCGCTGCCCGCGAGGGCCACCAATAGGGCACCGGCCGCGATCTCCATGGGCTCCAAGCTCCTGACGCTGCCGCCTGCGCCGGTTCTGAGGGCCCCACTGACCATCGGATGAGGGGTGGACGAAACCTGCATCGTCGCCATGCCGGACGGCATCGTCATAGGGCAAGTCATCGTCATGCCGGGCGGCATCGTCATGGTGCACGTCATCGACATGTGGGACGGCATCGTCATGCCGGGCGGCATCGTCATGGTGCACGTCATCGACATCGTGGTGGCGGAAGACCGCTGCATGGTGCAGCTCGGTGACACGCTGGATGCGCCCGACGGGGCCGGCTTCGCGTCCGCCGGCGCGGCGAGAACGGTCAGGGAGATCGTGGCGGCGGCGAGGGCAGCGACGGCTATGCGACGAGGGCGCATGGTGGTCTCCTCAGCCGGTCACGGCCTCGGTGACCGCGTTAGGGAGATCCGGCATATAGGGATCAAAGCGTTGTACTGACATGCATCGCGACGCGCACTGATCCGCTCCGATCACTCGAATGCAGCTCGCCCATGGCCCCGATCGAGCTGTTTTCCCAAGTCACTCGGCATGTGCCTGCGCCAGGACAAACCGGGGTTGCGTGGTCCGCCTTCTGGGTGACGGCCCTGATGCGGAACCTGGAATCGATGCGCCCCCCGGGGGGGCCACGCACGGCCACCAGCGGGGGGGCTCCTCGGGGAACTGGCTACAGTTGAATAGAGGACCCGGCAGGCAAGGGCGTCGAGGCCGTCCGTCCGATCCGCGACGAGATCAAGACGCGTATGGAGGCCCTGATCGCTGAGATCGACGCCAAGCAGGAGGCGTGACCACGGTGACCGCGAGAGCCGACGTGCGCGAGGTCATCGTCATTGGCTCCGGCCCGACCGGATACACCGCCGCGCCCAGCTCAAGCCGCTCGTCTTCGGCGGCACCATCTTCGTCGGCGGCGTGCTGACCACGACCACCGAGGTCGAGAACTTCCCCGGCTTCCCCGAGGGCATCGACGGCCCGGACCTCATGGCGAACATGCGCGCCCAGGCCGAGAAGTTCGGCGCCGAGATGATCGACGACGACATCGTCGAGGTCGACCTCACCGGCGACAACAAGACCGTCACCGACACCGCGGGCACCGTGCACCGGGCCAAGACGGTGATCGTGGCGACCGGCTCCGGCTACCGCAAGCTCGGCCTGCCCAAGGAAGCGGAGCTGTCCAGCCGCGGTGTGTCCTGGTGCGCCACCTGCGACGGCTTCTTCTTCCGCGACCGCGACATCGTGGTCGTCGGCGGAGGCGACACGGCCATGGAAGAGGCCACCTTCCTCACCCGCTTCGCCAAGTCGGTGACCGTCGTGCACCGCCGCTCCACCCTGCGCGCCTCCAAAGTCATGCAGAACCGCGCCTTCGCCGACGACAAAATCTCCTTCGCCTTCGACAGCGAGATCGCCGAGATCGCCGAGATCAAGGAAGCGGACGGCGAGCTCGCCGGGGTCGCGCTCCGCGACGTCTTCACCGGCCAAACCCGCGACCTCGACGTGACCGGCCTGTTCATCGCGATCAGCCACGACCCGCGCACCGAACTGTGCAACGGCCAAATGGAGTTGGACGGCGCGGGCTACCTCAAGGTTGATTCGCCCTCCACCCGTACGAACCTGCCCGGGGTCTTCGCGGCAGGTGACGTGGTCGACCACACCTACCGCCAGGCCATCACCGCCGCCGCCAGCGGCTGCGCAGCCGCCCTGGACGCCGAGCGGTACCTGGCCGCAGGGAGGGCTGCTCAAGCGGAGCAAGAACCCGCTGCCATCCCAGCCTGATACGAGCACCGGCGCGGGCCCGTCCTACGTTTCGGACGGGCCCGCGCCGGCTTCTTGAATGCCGACTGAATCCTGAGACGAGCAACGACGACACAGCATCAACGACGACGCCCCGTCCCGCGCGACGAAGCACGCCGGCTCCTCACCTCAGGCGTGCGCGCCTGCACCCACTCCACACCCGAGGCTCAGCTCCGCATCCCAGGCTGACCCGCCACAGCCGACGCCGCGTCTCCGCTCCCCCGTTCTGCGCCGGACTTCGGCCTAGTCACGCCGTTGCCGTCGGGCCGGCTTCTTCGCCGCTGCGGTCTTCTTCGCGGTTTTCTTGGCGGGCGCCTTCCTCGCCGTCTTCGCGGCCGTCTTCTGCTTGGCCGACGGCATCTCGTGGACCTCGGCCTCGTCGGCGTCCTCGCCGCGCGCTGCCTGCGCCTTGCGGACACTCTCCTGCAGGACGGCCATCAGGTCGACGACCTGGCCGCCCGGCTCCTCGGCCTCGGTGCTCGGCTTGGGCGGCTGCTGGCCCTCGGCCTTCGCCTCGAGCACTGCTTCCAGGGCCTGGCGGTACTCGTCCTGGTAGCCGGAGATGTCGTCCGTCGTCGTCGAGTCGACCAGCTGCAGCGCCTCGAAGCCCCCAGAACGGGCCGCTTCCCGACGCCGCCGCGCGCCCTGGCTGACACCGCCGCAGGCTGGACGGGTGGACTGGCCCGCTTCCGTCGCCCTCGCACAGTCCGTACCGGAACTCCCTACCGGAACGGAATGGAGCTACGAAATGAAGATATGGACGAGGTTAGAAGCTGTCCGTTGTCCGCAAAAAAGGCCCCTTCGGACCGGGTGCTGGATGCCATGGCAAGCGTCATCATGAAGCAGCGGCTCCACGGACTGTGGCCAGGAGGGGCTTATGGACAGAGAGATCATCCACGCAGAACTGCGGCAGGCTAGTGCTACGTTCCACCAGCTTCTGGAGTCGGCCACAGCCGAGGACTTGCGTCGCCGGAGCAAGGGAACCCGTTGGACCAACGAGCAGCTGCTCTACCACATGCTGTTCGGCTATATCGTCGTGCGGGCCTTGCTTCCGTTGGTGTGCCTGTTCGGTCGCCTTCCCCCGGGAGCAAGCCGTGCGTGGGCACGTTTACTGAACACCGCCACCCGCCCCTTCGACGTGATCAACTACCTCGGAGCCGTGGCCGGCGCCCGGGTCTACAACCACCGGCGTATGGGAGCGAAGCTCGATCGGACGCTGACAGCCCTTCATCGCCATCTGGATGCCGCGCCGGACGCGAAGTTGGCACGGACGATGGGCTTTCCGACGCGGTGGGATCCGTTCTTCAAGGACGTGATGACCCTCGAAGAGGTGTACCGCTATCCGACTCAGCACTTTGACTTCCACCGCGCCCAGCTCACTGTGGGGGCTCAGGCGTAACGCTCGCGCCCCGCCCCGGTCGACGCGGCCGTGTCCGGCAACTCCGTGCAGGCGCCGGTGTGCTAGTCGGCCATTGCGGCGGTCCGGATGATGGCCGGGGGCACGACTCGTGCGCACAGAGGGTTGCCGCGTGGGTCGGTCAGGCCGAGGCGTCCGACAAGCAAGCCCGGGTTTACCCGCGCGCCCCCTTCGGCCGCCGCTCCCGCTGCGGGCGCCCGGGGAAGAAGCAGCCTGACCGCTGCTCGTTCTGCGGGCACGCGCGTAGCGAGGAGCGTCGCCTGGTCGCCGGGCCCGACGTGTGGATCTGTTCCGACTGCGTCGCCCGGTGCGGCGAGATCCTCGCCCAGCCCGCCGACACGGGAGCCTGACGGTCGGCACCGGACGCCGCGCAGCGGCGGAACGAGCCCACGTAGTCGCCACGCTCGGCCCGCTGGGCGGGGGTGAGGGCGTCGTCGGCGACGACGTCGGAGACACCGATCCGGCCGCTAGGTTTCAGCACGCGGACGAACACGGCCGGCTTGTCGGTGGACAGGTTGATGACGCAGTTGGAGATCACGACGTCGATGGTGTTCGCGGGCTGCAGGATCGCCTCGACGGTGCCCTTGAGGAACTCCACACTCCTCGCGGCGCCTGCCTTCTCCGCGTCGGCCAGGGCCAGGGCGAGCATCTCGTCGGTCATGTCCAGTCCGTACGCCGTGCCGGCGGGGCCGACCCGGCGGGCGGAGAGCAGGACGTCGATGCCGCCGCCGGAGCCGAGGTCGAGGACCCGCTCACCGGCGCGGAGTTACCCCCCACCACCGGCGCGGTCACAACGGAGATCAGCAGCCCGGCGGACATCCCTGCGCACAACAGCCACCAGGGCCGTCTTCTGCTTGGCCACCGGCATCTCATGGACCTCGGCCTCACCCGCGTCCTCGCCGCGCGCTGCCTGCGCCTTGCGGACACTCTCCTGCAGGGCCGATCAGGTCGACGACCTGGCCGCCCGGCTCCTCAGCCTCGGTGCTCGGTTCGAGCGGCTGCCGGCCTTCGGCCTTCGCCTCGAGCACTGCTTCCAGGGACTTCCGGTACTCGTCCTGGTAGCCAGAGATGCCGTCCGTCGTCCTCGAGTCGACCAGCTGAAGCGCCTCGTCGATCTCGGAGTCCGTGACCGTGACGTCCTTCGGGGCGAGCTCGGAGGGGTCGCGCACCTCGTCGTCCCACTTGAGCACGTGCGCGACCAGCGCCCCGTCCCGCACCCGCAGCAGCACCAGGCACTCCCGCCCGTGCCACGCCGGCTTCGCCACGGCCACCTTCGTGTTGCGGGCCAGCGCCCGGGCGATCAGCACGTACGGCTTCGCCGCGACCGGGCCGTCGTACTGCACGAGGTAGCTGTCGGCGCTCAGCCGCACCGGGTCGATCGACGCGGCCGGCACGAACGCGACGATCTCGATCGCCTTCGCGGTCGGCAGCGGCACTTCTTTCAGCTCCTGTCCTCAGAAGTCCCTGAACGGGCTGAGGCACACAAGGTGGCCGGGGACGATCGTCTTGACGATCACCACACGACGGTCATCAAACCGGATATTCCGGATCACCACGTGGCGGTGCACGAAGAAGCAGAACCGGTGGTGCAGCCGGAAGTGGTGGATGTGGTTCCGGTCACCGAACCCGGGGCCTGGCCGGACGTTGCCGAACCCGAACCCGTTGTCTTGGCCGTGGCCGACCCGCCCCCCGTTGTCGGATCCCGAAGCCGTTCCGGGCTGCGGCATGGTGCTGGTGCCGGTGGTGGGTGGAGTCGGGCTGGGCTGCGGCATGGTGCTGGTGCCGGTGGTGGGTGGAGTCGGGCTGGGCTGCGGATCTGCCACAGCGGGCACCGCCCCCGTGAAGGCGACCCCGGCTGCCAAGAGGGGGATGATCGTGGCTGTTGAGAGACGCATGGTAAGTGATCCCCTAAGCTGGTTCGCCCCATATGTCGTCTACATGTACGTATCTGGCGCCCTCAGAGATTGCGCGGGTGGCACGTCCGGGCGACGGTGCCTCCCGGACGACGTAGGGGCGAGGGGTCACCGTGGATTCGACCGCCTCGCCCGCAACCCGGTGTGTCGGCCGGCTCATCGGCCACCCGGTCCGGGTCGGACTTCGGGCGGATCATCGCCAGGACCGTCTCGTTGACCGTCATCGCGTGCGACCGGGTGCTGTGGACGCTGCTCCTCGCGGTACCCGTGCTCTTCATCCTCCTCACCGTGGCCACCACCCCTGAGGAGTCCACGTAGCTGACCGTGCGCGAGGGCGGCCGCACTCTTGTCCAGCGGGCGTGACTGCCCGACATCCATGGCGGCACCATGTCGCCGATCGCCATCGCATCCCTGGCCACACTCGCCGGTCTGTTCACCGTCCTGGACGCCCGCGCGGGTGACCAGCGTCTGTCCCTCGCCGGGTTCCGCCCCGCCGCTCTGCACGCTTCCCGCCTGACCGTGGTGGTCCTCGGCGCGTTGCTGGCCACCGCAGCCTCCCCCGTGGTGACCGCCACCGTTTTCGACGCCCGCCAATGGGGCCGCTATATAGCCGCGAACGTCCTGATCGCCCTCACTTATGGCCTCATCGGCGTCCTGCTCGGCCCGCTGTTCGGCCGCGTGGGTGGGCTACTCGTCGCCTTCCTGGTGCCCTTCATAGACCTGGGCATCGAACAAAGCCCCATACTCCGCCCCGCCCCATCTGGCTGGGCGCACGCTTTGCCCGGCTACGGCGCCACCCGCGTCCTGATCGACGCAGCCCTCACCCCCACCTTCGACGAAACCGGCCCCCTGCTCATCGCCCTCGCCTGGCTGACCGGGCTCACCGTCGCCGCAGCCGTCCTCTTCCGCCGCACCGCCACCACCCCAGGTAACACCTACTGCCGGACAGAGAGCCCACCCCCGTGGGTGAGCGGGCGAAGCAGACGGCGGTACGACCCGCCCGAGCACCGCCAGTGAGAGCGAACCTGAATGCGATCGCCGGCCGACAGCCGTGCCCGCCCCGCAGTCCCCGCCCGAAAGGCCCGCCCCGCATGACCTTCACCCCACTGCACCGGGGCCACACCGCCGCTGCCCTGGCGAGCGCCTGCACCCTGCTGGCCCTGGCCGGCTGCTCGAACGGCGGCAACGGCAACAACCCGGCCACCACCAGCGCCCCGCCCGCCGCCTCCAGCACCGGCCCCGCCGCGGCACGCATCGTGATCGAGAACTTCGCCTTCACCCCGGCGAACCTCCGCGTACGCCCCGGAACGAAGATCACCGTCGTCAACCGCGACTCCGTAACGCACACCGTGACCGCGACCGGGGACAAGAAGTTCGACACCGGCAGCATCGCAGGCGACGCAACGGCCACCTTCACCGCACCGTCCGCACCCGGCGGCTACTCCTACATCTGCACCATCCACCCGAACATGAAGGGCACCCTCACGGTGGGCTGACACCCAGGCGGCGAGCCCGCGCGCCGATCCCAGGCCCTGCCCACGACGCTGTGAGCCCCGTAGAGATGAGTCGGTGACAAGTCATGCCCCAGCAGATGAGGCCACCCACCCCCTCGCACCCGGTCTTCTCCCGCTTCTACAGCAAGGTCGCCGGTCCAGCCCTGGCGAAGGCGGGCGTCACAGAACACCGCAAGCGCCTGCTGGCGGGCCTGGCCGGCGAGGTCATCGAGATCGGCGCGGGCAACGGCCTGAACTTCCCCCACTACCCCGGCACGGTAACCCGGCTGCTTGCGGTGGAACCCGAGCCGCACCTGCGTGAGCTGGCCGTCCAGAGCGCCCGATCCGCTGCGGTTCCCGTTCAGGTAGTGGACGGACGGGCCGAGCAACTGCCTGCCGAGGACACCTCGTTCGACGCGGCCGTCGTCTGCCTGACCCTGTGCTCGGTCGCCGACCCGCACGCCGCGCTCGCCGAACTCCACCGGGTGTTGCGGCCAGGCGGACAACTCCGCTTCTTCGAGCACGTACGCGCCGACTCGCCCGCGATGCGGCGCACACAGCAGGTCCTGGACGCTACCGTCTGGCCCCTGCTGATGGGCGGCTGCCATGTCGGCCGCGACACCCGGGCCGCGATCGCCGCAGCCGGGTTCCGCCTCACCGAGCTGGAGAAGTTCTCCTTCCCCGACACCCGACTGCCCTTGCCCGCGGCCACGCACATCCTCGGCACGGCCCGGCGTGAACCGCAAGGCGCATCGTGATCACCCTGCCCGCGGGGGAGGTCGACGAGTCGGTGGTCACCGCCGAGAGCCTGCCGGTGCACGAGGCGCCCGGCACGCAGGTGGGGGGTGCGGCGCACGTACCGTCCATGGGAGTGAATGAACCTGCGGGCTTGGCGGGTCACCGACAGAGTGACTTCATGGGCCGCCCCATACTCGGCACGTGCTGGTCAAAGCGGCGCAACGCCCTCACCGGCCGTGGGAGGCGATCGCCATGAGCAAGGAGCCACCCGGCACCCCGTGCGTGCTGGTAGGCGTCGCTGCCCGAACTCCTGCGACCCTTTCGGTCGCGACCCTCGCTCTGCTGCTCCTTGCGGGTGCGGCCGAGGCGCATGAGGGGGAGAGCGACGAGTCGGCGGTGCTGGTCGAGCAGGCCATCGCGCTGATCGCCAACGACGCCGGTAAGGACAAGGTGGCTGAGCGCATTGAAGACGCCCTCATGGCACCGCACAAGGAGGGCGTCGATCTGAAGCTCGTCGAACAGGCCCGCGGCGTCGTCCAGAGCCCGGGTCCCGGAGGGGCCTCCCTCCAGGAGGCCCGAGGGCTCCTGCTGCGTTCACTGGACGGCAAGCTGCCGTCCGCTCCGGAGGCGGGGAAGCTCGTCACGGGTACCGAGACCGGGACGAGCGTGGTGCTGGACGAATTCCGGCCGGCACGTGGCATCGCCGATTCGGGCGACGCCGCCCTGTTCGCGCTGGCCCTCGTCGCCATCGTGGCCGGGCTGTGGCTGTCCGTGCGGCTGCGTCCCCGCCACAGCATCCGGGACCTTGAGCGCCGCGCCGCCGCGCAAGAGGACCGAGAGGGCAGGAAACGATGACCGCCGACTCCACCTCACCGACCCCAGCGCCCCCGGCCAGGGCGGGAAAAGGGCATCGCGGGCGGTTCCATCGCGCCGTCGACGCGATCGATGAACGCATGGGCATCAAGGCACTGACCTATCCGGTGCCCGAGCACGCGAACAACCTGGCATGGAGCCTGGGTGGCATCACGGCAGTGGCGTTCGTGATCCTCCTGGCCACCGGGATCTACATCACGCAGTTCTACGCGCCGATCCCGGAGGACGCGAACCAGTCGGTACGTGACCTGGTGACCGATGTGTGGCTGGGAAGCTTCGCCCGCGGACTGCACTTCTGGGCGGCGCAGGCGATGTTCGTCCTGGCGCTGCTCCACTTGCTGCGCGTGTTCTTCCACGCCTCGTACAAGAAGCCGCGTGAGGGCAACTGGGTCGTCGGCGCGGCGATGTTCCTGCTGACGTTCCTGGCGGTCTTCACCGGCACGGTCCTGAAGTGGGACCAGGAGGGCTACGAGGCCCTGATCCACAACCTGGACGTGGCCGAACTGCTCGGCGGGGCCGGTATCTGGTTCACGGACAAGCTGACCGACCGGGTGTCCATCCTGCTGCGTCTGTTCAATGCCCACGTGGTGATCGTCCCCGGCCTGATTCTGCTGCTGTTCGTGTGGCACGCCCTGCTGATCAAGCGGCACAGGATCTCCCCGCATCCCGAGATCCAGGTGCCGGCCGTCGAGTCGGCCGAGCCGTTCACCGCCCACCTCAGGCGCGTGGCCGCCTTCGGGCTCGTCCTGCTCGGGGTGCTGTCGATGCTCGGCGTGCTGGTACCGCCGGTGATCGGGCCGACCCCGGTCGACGGGATCGAGATCACCCGCCCCCTGTGGATGTTCTGGTGGTTCTTCCCGATGGAGGAATGGTTCGGAGTCGCCTCGATCGCATGGGTCATCGCGGGCGTCTTCGGACTCATCCTCCTCGTGCCGTTCCTGGACCGCAGCCCCAGACGCAGGTGGCGCGAACGCAAACTCGCCCTCGGCGCGGCCGCCGTACTGCTGCTGGCGCTCGCCGCGATCACCATCGAGGTCTGGATCGCCAACCCCAAGGGCCACTGATGAGCGCGACCGCCGGGCGGCGTGCGCACCGCTGGTTCTGGGTCCTGGCCACCGCGGCGGTATGCGCGTCGGGAGCCCTGTACGAGGGGCTGCGTGCCGCCCCGGGGCCCGCCACGGGGCTGCTCGTCCTGACCAGCGCCCTGGTGCTGGTCGTATCCGCCGTCCAGGCGGCGCGGATCCTGGCCCTGGTCGTCGGCCGGCCTGTACGCCGGCTGCCTCGCTGGCACACTGTCGTTTGCCGAGTGCCGCAAGGGCCTGGCCCCGGTGGGTTCACGGACGTCGAAAACACCGCGACACGCGCCGACGGCCTGCACACCGCGATCGTCCGCGCCACGAAGCCCCTGAACGCTGACGCATCTCGACGAAGCCCCTGAACGCTGGCGCATCTCGACCAGGCCAAGACGGCGTCGGGCTGCGGTTGGCAGAGCTGATGCATGGCTCGCGGCGCCGCTGTCGTACCGGGGGCCGTGGGACTCCCGAGGGCCGGTCAGCCTGTGCTGGATGCCGCGCCGGACACGGAGAGCTAGGACGGTGGTGGCCAGTACCTGATGGATAGCGGGGTCCTCAGCGCCGCGTTGCAGGGGTACGTGCTTGGCTTCGAGTGCTTTGCCAGCAGCGCCAACACAACGTCCCGGCGGGCAAAACCGGTCAGGTGGGAAGTCCCTCGCCTGTCTGCTCGCGCACCATGTACTCGGCGTACCAGGCGGGCCAGTTGTCGTCGCGCTGCCCGGTGCGCTTCTCGTGCTCCCCGTGGGCCGCCTCAGCACGCCGCAGCGTGGCCTCCAGGTCGCTCACCGATGCGTATGTCGTCGGCCCGGAGCCCATGCGGCCGGGAAGGCGCGTGGTGAGTTCCTGCACCAGCCAGGTGTTGCCGTCCGGGTCGCTGAACGAGAAGAGCGAGAAGTAGCTTCGACGGTCTGGGTCGAGGCCTTCGGCCGTGCCGTCCGAGCTGAAGTGGAAGAAGTTGCCGACGTCCACTCCTGCGGCGACCAGCTGGTCTCGCGCGACCTCGATGTCGGAGACGGTCAAAATCGTGCCCTGGGACGATCCAGGTGCCGCTTTGGTGAAGCCGGTGCCGAACATGACGGAGGAGCCGGAGCCGGGCGGCGTGAGGTGGACGATTCCGGGGGGTGCGTCGTCGAGGCGCCAGCCGATTTTGACGTAGAATTCCTTCGCCCGCTCGACGTCCGAAACCGGAAGACTGATGACTTCGAGCTTCGTGTCGAACCTCTCCATGTTCGCCGTCTCACTCGCGCCGCGGCCCGGTTTCTCGGTCGTACTCATCGTGGCCTCCCTGACGCCCTCTCTTTGCAACGCTAACGCCACTTCTGTCCGGCCGCATTTGGGTGTGACTCGGGTGGCTTCCCGAAGATCTAGGTACGGGTTCCCCGCATCGAGGACATTACGAACGTGGGCTCGTACCGTGGCTCTCGACGGAGTTGCCTTCGTCGGCCGCCAGGGCAGGCGAGCCCACTGCACCACGGTGGTGGACATGGGCCGTCAGGCTGCGGTCGATCTGCAGGGACAGCAGTTCGGGGCGGCTGAGGTGAGCGCGCGAGTCCATGAGGCGCTTGCGGAGGCCGATCAGCACGAAGTCCAGATCGACGATCACTTCGCCTTCCCCGGAGGTGAGCGGCTCGTCGTTTCAGACGTGCTCTTGCTTCGCTACATGCCACCGAATAGAGCTCAACGATCACAAGGCAGCGAGCGGTGACGCTGGAAAGGACGGCCGTCAAGTCAAGGCCGGCTCTTCCACCATGCGACCACCTGGGCGTCAAAAGCCGCACCCGGCATGTCCCCGGTGAGGGGCGCCCTGACACAACTTCGCGCCGTGGAGGGGTGGCCGTCGCGCGTGACGGCCACAACTGCGTCCAGCATCGCCACCGTCCGAGGCGCGGAAGGGAGTGGGCCGGAGAGCCTGCCCGAATAAGAGTACGTACTCCTATTCGTTTGTTGGCAAGGGGACTCATGCCGCGTGGCTGCAGGTCCGGGGTCAGCGGCAGCGCGGCCGCGTGTCGCGCGTCGACGCGTCCGTCCCCGCAGAGCCGCTGCGGCGGCGCCGTCGTGCGATCGGGTCCGGCTTGCGCCGGCTGAGCGCCCGGCCGACAGGCCCTTCTCGCAGTCGGCTACCTGTGCCTGGGTCGCATCTACGCCCAGTTCGCCGCCGGTTTCGGCGTCGTGACGACGACCGCGTACATGCTGGCGCCGTGACAGGCGTACGTCTCGGTGACAAGCGCGGCGAACCTCCGCGTTAGCCTCGCTGTTTCGGTTGAGGTGGGCCGAGCTGGGCTGTTGCCTCCTTTTCGGTGGTCGTCGCTGTCTGTTGCTGGGTGCGTATGGCTTTGGCCCGACGCTGGGTCGGGTGCTCCAGAGATCCTCGGGTCGTGGGCGGACAGGATTGGTCCATAGGTCAGATGGCGGGTCTGGGCAGGGCCGCGAGGCGGGTGAATGCCCTGGTCAACTCATTTCGCCAGGGCCAGGTGGCGGCGATCTGCAGGCGGAGGCGTCGCCCTCCGCAGATGAGACGGGCTGCTCCGTGCAGCAGGCGGTAGCGGAATTTCTTCGGTTCGGCGGTGGCCAACTCGCCGTCCGGCAGGAGGGTCTGGGTCGATGCGAGCAGGTCGATGGCGGTCAGGGCCAGCTCCAGCCGCGCTTGGTTGATCGTGAAGTGGCGGGAGGGGAAGCGGCCGACCCCGGTGGTCTTGCCGCAGTGGATGCGGTCCTCGACGCGGGCATGCCCGCGGTGGCGGGCCTCCAGGAACTGCAGGGAGCCTTCGCCGATGGGGGTGTCGGTGAGGAATGCCTGATGGCGCAGGCCGGCGTCGAGGTCGAACAGTGACAATTGCGCGCCGGGGTACGGGCGTTCGCCGGACGATGATCCGGGTGCCTGCGGGGTGTCCGGCCAGGTCGACCATGCCGGTCAGTTCGGCGACCTCGGCGCCTGCCCGCAGTGTTCCGTCCTGTTCCAGGGCAGGGTGCCAGAACTGGTCGGGCCTGGCCCGGATCGCCCGGCGGACCGGCTCGGTGACCGAGTAGCCGACGGAGAAGGAGCTGTTGATGCCCCGGTCTCGCAAGGCCTGCAGGTGGGCCAGCCCTCGGCGCCTCCTGCGCTGTCGGTGCGGATCAGGATGGGGGTGCCGTGGCGGTGTGCGGCGGGGATCTGGGCCAGGGCCTGGTCGAGGACGGTGATGTGATCACTGGCGGTGTTGGCGCCGGCGTTGCCCGGCCGCAGCACGCCAGCCAGGGCCTCGCCGGTGTTGTCCAGCAAGCACAGCAGCGGGGGGTGGCAGAACCCGTGTTTGTAGGTGGCCGCGGCCTGTTCCTTCTCGGAGTGGCAGGTCATGAGGGTGGCGTCGATGTCCAGGACAAGGCCCGGCAGGTCGTGACCGCCGGCGCGGTCGGTCTCGGCGGCCTGGAGCCAGGCAACCTCCCGGGCGACGGCCCGGGCCGAGCGCAACCTGGCGAGCATGACCGGGTCGGTGCCAGCCAGCAGGCGCCAGGCGGTGGGGGGTGGGGGGTGGTGCGGCCGGGCCGAAGACGCCAGGCTGGTCGCGCAGCAGGGCCAGGTCGGAGGTGGCCTGGCCGCCGTCGGCGAGCATCACCGCCAGATCGACCGCGACCCGGCCGGGGTCGTGTCCGTGCCACGCGGGCGCAGCCCACGCAATGCCTCGGTGAAGGCAGCCCTCAGGCCGGTGGCGTCAGCGAGGTCGGCCAGGAGCCGGGACCCGGCGTGGCTGCCCCCCCGCGGCCGTCGGCCGACACGACGAGCTTGGGTCGTAACGGGGTGGTGTGCACGCAGAAAGTGCCTTCCACCTGTGGTGACAGAAGCCCAGAAGCCCTAGACAAGCCTCATCATCCCAGCTCAGAAGGCACTTTCACGTTCCCGTTCACGATCCGGATCCCACAGCAAGTGAAACGCGCAGGTTAGCTCCGAGGAAAGTATGAGCATATGCTCTCATTGGGGGTGGGGAGCTGGCTTCCCTGCTCGACGCCCGGGTCGGATCAAGAAAGGCAAGGCCGAGCACATGAGTGAGATCAGACCACGCTTCCGGCGGATCGATGGGCTGTCCATCCGCTACGCCGAGAGCGACGGTCCCCATGACGGGCAGGCACTGCTGCTGAGCCCGTTTCCGGAGAGCCTCTACGCCTACCACGCAACCTGGTCGCGGTTGGCCGAGCGCACCCACCTCGTCGCGGTGGACCTGCCGGGGTTCGGGCATTCCGAACTCCGAGGGGACCTGCTGACGCCCAGGGCGATGGGCGAATTCATCGTGCGGATCGCCGACGAGTTCGGCATGGCTATGCCACATGTCGTGGGCCCGGATATCGGCACCAGCGCGATCCTGTTCGCCGCGGCCCAGCATCCCGACCGGTTCCGCAGCGCGGTCGTGGGCAGCGGTGCGGCGGCGGCTCCGCTACAGCTGGGAGGCCCGCTGCACGAGTGGGTGCACGCCAAAGACCTAGCGCCGTACCGGAAGCTGGACCCCAAGGTCATCGTGGCGGCCGCCATCGACAAGATCAAGGGCTACGAGATGCCGGAGATCGTGCGCGAGGACTACCTCGGCTCTTACGTGGGCCAGCGGATGGTCGACCAGATGCCGTACCTGCGTGCTTTCCGCCAGGACCTGGCGGTCCTGCGCGAGTTGCTGCCCGGCATCCAGACCCCCGTACAGGTCATCGCTGGCCGCGACGATCAGGTGGTGCCGGTGGCAAACGCCGAATACCTGCACCAGTACCTGCCCAACAGCAAGCTCGACGTCGTCGACGCTGGCCACTGGATCTGGGAGGAAGCCCCTGGGGAATACGCCGGGATCGTCAACGACTGGTGGAGTCGAACTGACCCCGGTCGGAAGACGACGCGTTGAGTCGGGTAGCGCTCGCGACCGCGGCCCGGCTGAGCGCCGTCGCCGCTGGTCAGGTCCTTCGGGAGCCACATCAGCAGGCCGGCGGTTGGGCCGCGATCTGGCGGCCCACCGCCGTGGTCTCGCAGGTCGGCATCGGCGTGACGGTCCCTGTGCAGAACCGGCACGCTTTCAGCGAGGCTGCGTTGGCGAACCGTGTGCAGTCGTCTCCCATCTCGGCGAGGAGCCGTGGTCACGCTCGGTACCTCAGGTCAGCGATCCAGCGCACCTTCGGTGCGCGCCGGGGGCGTGGTAAATCCCGAGTGCGCGCCGGAGGTGCTTCTGTCCGCCCTGACCTGGGGTGATGCCGTTCGGAATCGTGGTGGTGTCCGTTCCGGACGAAACCGATATTTCTGTGATGCCGGCGAGCTCGCAGGTCAGCGTGGTGCTGGGGGCCGTCCACGGGAACCGTGGAGTGTTGCTGTGAGCACGTGCGTCAGAATTCCTGATTCACCCTGGCCCTCCCGGAACGGCGTACTCGACTGTTGGGCACGGGAGGGAGCAAGGCCGTGGACGTGCTGCACGAACGCTGCGTGGGCCTCGATATCAGCAAGAAGGACGCCAAGGCGTGTGTCCGTACCCCGAGCACGAAGCGGCGGGGGTCCTTCACGACCGAGACCACCACGTGGGGATCGACGACGAACGCGGTCCTCGCCCTGCGGGACCATCTGCTCGCCGCACGGGTGACGCTGGTGGTGATCGAGGCGACCTCGGACTACTGGAAGCCCTTCTACTACGTGCCGGCCGGCGAGTTGAACGTGATCCTCGTCAACGCACGGCAGGTCAAGAACCTACCCGGCCGCAAGACGGACGTCTCGGACGCGGCCTGGCTCGCCCAGCTCGGCGCCCACGGTCTGGTGAGGCCCTCCTTCGTGCCGCCCGAGCCGGTCCGCGAACTACGGGACCTCACACGCGCCCGGACCACCGCCACCCGTGAACGCAGCCGCGTGGTCCAGCGGCTGGAGAAACTGCTGGAGGACACCGGCATCAAACTCTCCGCGGTCGCCTCCGACATCATGGGCGTCTCCGGCCGCACCATGCTCGAAGCCCTCACCCGCGGTGAACCCGACCCACAGGTCCTCGCGGACCTGGCAAAACGCAAGCTCCGCAACAAGATCCCCGAACTCACCGAGGCCCTGACCGGACGGTTCCGCGAGCACCACGCATTCCTGGCCCGCCTGCATCTGGACCAGTACGACCAGCTCACCACGATGATCGAGCAGCTCACCGAACGCATCGAGGAGGCAATGGCACCCTTTCGTGGCGCCCTCGACCTGCTCGACACCATCCCCGGGATCAACCGGGCCGTCGCCGAAGTGATCATCGCGGAGACCGGCGGCGACATGAACCGCTTCGCCACCGCCAAACACCTCGCTTCCTGGGCCGGGGTCTGCCCCGGCCACCACGAGTCCGCCGGCCGCACCAAAAACACCAAAGTCCGGCCCGGCAACCCCTACCTCAAGGGCGCCCTCGGCATCGCCGCGTTCGGCGCCGTGAAAACCAAAGACACCTATCTGCAGGCCCGTTACAAGCGCCTGACCGCCCGCCGCGGCCCGCTCAGGGCGCTGGTCGCCGTCGAGCACTCGATCATCACCGCGCTCTGGCACATGCTCACCGACAACGTGCCCCACCAGGAACTCGGCGCCACCTACTACACCCAACGCGACCCCGAACGCGCCACCCGCCGGGCCGTCAACCAGCTCAACCAACTCGGCTACACCGTCACCCTCAACCCGAGGGAGGCCGCCGCCTGACCGGCAGCCCAGACACCCGGCGGCCCGCCACGGTCACCGGGCGCACAATCCTACCCACACCCGCCCTGACCAGGATCTATTTACGCGTCAGACGCATGGCTTTCCTGCCCATCCTCGCCACCGAACTGGCAGCGAGAACCACGGCCTACCGCGGTCAGATTTCTCGGCTCCGGAGTCGGTCGGTGATGACCCGCTTGACTGCCCATTAGGGCAGCCGCAGTCCGTCAGCGTTCGTGAAGCGCAACTGGGCGCCGGGTGCGGGCGTTCTTGGCGGACGATCAGCCACATTCCCTTCGGCCAGTCCTTGAGCACGTCGCCGTCGAGCTCGGCGCCCCAGGCGCCGTCCCGGAGCTCGCCTTGGCGTCTTGGAGGCACAACTGCGCCAGGATCTCCTCCCGAAAACCGGAGAGAGGCCCGCAGGCCTGGTCCGTCCGCCGGATCGGATGACGAAGTGCACCCGGCCCCCTACCGCGGCGATGCGTGCAGGAGGGGCCGGGTACGCGGGGTGCCACCGAGGCGGTCAGCCGGCCTTCAGCTGTGCGGCGATCTGCACGACGCGCCCGGCCTGGATCCGCGCGGCGGTGCGGGTGACGTCGTCGACGGGGTTGCTGAGCTGGCCGTCCACGTGCGAGGTGCCGTACGGGTTGCCGTCCACGAACTTGGCGGGGTCGGTGAACCCGGGTGACGCGATGATGCCGCCGAAGTGGTGGACCGAGTTGTACAGCGCCAGCAGGGTGGACTCCTGGCCGGCGTGCGCGGTCGCTGTGGAGACGAAGCCGCTGTAGACCTTGTTGGCCAGCTTGCCCTCGGCCCGCAGGCCGCCCAGGGTGTCGATGAACTGCTTCAGCTGCGCGGAGACGTTGCCGAAGCAGGTCGGAGTACCGAAGATCACGGCGTCGGCCCACTCGACGTCGGCACGCTCCTGGCGCCGGGGCAGCGCTCAGCCCGCGTCTCGCAGTGTTCTGGCGAGCACGGAGCGGTGCGTGGGCTGAGCCTCCAGGTGACGCTTGCGGCCCTCCTCGGTGAGGACGGCCAGGATCCCGCGGCGGTCGGCTTCGCACATGGCGCGCTCGAGGAGGCCGTTGCGTTCCATGCGGGCGATCAGCCGGCTCGCGGCACTCTGGCTCAGGTGCACGACGTCGGTGAGGTCCTGCGCGCGGCACTGGGTGTTCTCGGAGCAGGCGAGAGCTTCGAGGGCTTCGAACTCGCTGACCCCGATGCCGTGCTGTGCTTTCAGCTCGCGCTCGAGGGTCTGGTACACGACGGCATGCCGGGCCAGGAGATCGTGCCACTCCTTGACCAATTGCTGCTCGCCGCCAACATTCATGCGGCCACCGT
Organism: Streptomyces mirabilis; assembly: GCF_039503195.1. Classification (NCBI taxonomy): domain Bacteria; kingdom Bacillati; phylum Actinomycetota; class Actinomycetes; order Kitasatosporales; family Streptomycetaceae; genus Streptomyces; species Streptomyces mirabilis. The sequence goes on along the minus strand of NZ_JBCJKP010000001.1, from coordinate 10,875,969 downwards.
ATCATGCACCGACATTTAATGTATATGCATTAGATGCACTTGCATTCGAAGTAGGAGCATGTCAGCGTATCGGCATGAGTCCTTCCGCACCATCGCCCTTGTCCACGTCCTCGCTCGCATGGAACGCGCGGCTGTGGGCCATTCTGCTCACCGTCTCGATCGTCGGGTTCCTCGACGCGCTGGACGTGAACATGGTGGGCGTCGCCCTGCCCTCGATCCAGGCCGACCTCGGCCTGTCCACAAGCGCACTGCAGTGGATCGTCAGCGGTTACGTCCTGGGCTACGGCGGCTTTCTGCTGCTCGGCGGACGCGCTGCCGACATCCTCGGCCGCCGCCGCGTCTTCCTGACGGCGGTCGCCGTCTTCGCCCTGACCTCGCTGGCCGGCGGCCTGGTCGACGACGGGAGCCTTCTGATCGTCGCCCGTCTCCTGAAGGGCGTGTCGGCGGCGTTCACCCTACCCGCGGCGTTGTCCATCATCACGACCACGTTCGCCGAGGGGCCGGCCCGCAACAAGGCGATCGGGATCTACACGCTCATGGGTGCCAGCGGCTTCTCGAGCGGCCTGGTGCTGTCCGGTGCACTGACCGAGCTCGGCTGGCGCTGGACCTTCCTCCTGCCGGTGCCCGTGGCGCTGATCGCCCTGGCAGCGGCCATCCGCGTCCTGCCCAAGGACGGCCCGCGCAAGGTCGGCAGCTACGACCTGCCCGGCGCACTCACCCTGGTTGCTGGAATGCTGCTGCTCGTCTACGTCGTGGTCGAAGCACCGCAGAAGGGCTGGACCACGGCGAGCACGGTGGTGCAGTTCGGGCTCGCAGCCGCACTGCTGGCCGCCTTCGTAGTGATCGAGCTCCGCGGCGCGAAGCCGCTGATCCGTCTGGGCATCCTGCGCTCCAGCTCCCTGGTGCGCGCCAACGTGGGCCTGTCGGTGTTCTTCGGCGCCTACGTCGGCTTCCAGTTCGTGGCGACGCTGTACTTCCAGCAGGTACTGCACTGGTCGGCGCTGCAGACCGCGCTAGGCTTCCTTCCCGCCGCCGCCATCGTCACCGTCGCCTCGCCGCGCATCCCGCACCTGATCGCGCGATTCGGCACCGCTCGCAGCATCATCGCCGGCGTCATCACGCACGTGGCCGCGTACGCGCTCTTCCTGGCCATCGCCCGGGACCACCCCTACGCCGTGGGTGTGCTGCCCAGCATGCTCCTGCTCAGCGTCGGCATGACACTCGCGTTCGCGCCCTTCCAGATCGAGGGAACCTCGGGAATCCCTGACCACGAACAAGGCCTGGCCGGGGGGCTGCTGAACACCTCCATGCAGATCGGCGGCGCGATCGGCCTCGCCATCGTCACCGCGGTCCTCACCGCAGGAAACGAAGGCAAGAGCGGGCCCGACGCCCTGCTCGCCGGTTTCACCCCCGCCATGACCACCGTCACCATACTCGCGGCCATCGGCCTGCTCACCGCCCTGTCCGGAACGCTGGGGCGCCGCAGGGCGACCGCGCAGGCGGACGGGAATGCCGCCCCAGCGGCGCTCGACAAGGTGTCCGAGATCACCGGGTAGCGGCCGATTGGCGAGCCTGAGCCACTTCTTCCCGCGGATTCCCACAGACTTGAAAGGCAGGAGCACCCACATGAGCAAGATCATCCGATTTCACTCCACCGGCGGCCCCGAGGTCCTGTCCCTGGACGACCTCGAGGTCCGCGACCCCGGGCCGGGCGAGATCCGCATACGCACCAGGGCCCTCGGCCTGAACCGAGCCGATGCCATACTCCGCAACAACCACCTCGTGGAGCTTCCCTCCGGTATCGGATGGGAGGCATCCGGTGAGGTCGACACCATCGGCCCGAACGTCGAAGGTTTCACCGTCGGCGATGCCGTCAGCATGATCCCCAGCATCGCGCTGACCGGATACCGCATTCATGGCGAACTGGCCATCGCGCCAGCCGCCGCCGTGGTCAAGCACCCCGACACACTGTCCTGGGAGCAGGCCGCAGCCCTGTGGGGGCAGTACCTGACTGCCTACGGCGCCCTCATCGAGACCGCGGACCTGAAAGCCGGTGACACGGTGCTCATTCCGGCCGCCTCCAGCAGCGTCGGACTGGCCGCGATCCAGATCGCCCGCAGCGTGGGAGCCCGGCCCGTGGCACTGACCCGCACCAGCGCCAAGCGCCGGCGGCTCCTGGACGAAGGCGCCGAAGCGGTGATCGTCACGGACGGGGAAGACGTGGTCACGCGCGTAAACGAACTCACCGACGGCCACGGCGCCCGCGTCATCTTCGACCCCGTGGGAGGACCTGCACTGACGGGCCTGATCGGCGCCGCCGCGCCCGGCGGGACCGTGATCATCTACGGAGCGCTGAGCAGCGAGGCCACGACAGTGCCGGTGATGGGGTTGATCTTCAAGACCCTCACCATCCGGGGATACAAGGTCTTCGAGCTCACCACCGACACCGAACGCCGCAAAGTCGCCGTCGACTGGGTCCTCGACGGCCTTGCCCGCAAGACCCTGCGACCCGTCATCGACACCGTCTTCCCTCTGGAGGACATCGTCGGGGCCCACCGTCGTCTCGAATCCGGCTCCCAGATCGGCAAGATCATCGTGACCGTGACTCACTGACCCGCGAACCGACCCAGGCCGTTGAGGCCGCCCACCCCACCTGACCCAGCCGGCCGTCACCATTCACGAGGCACACGGGGTGACCGCTGCCCGACGACGTGAAAGCCGGGCGCAGTCCGGCAGTTCGCGCGCTCACGCCCGCCGTCGAACCCGTCGCACCCCGAGCGGATCTCCTCACCGCCACGTAGTCCGCTGCTCGTCGGCGCCAAGAACCACCTCTCGCCCCAACGCAAGTTACTCGTCTCAAGGAGATGGTTACCCATGCGATACACCACTTTCGGCCGCAACAACGGCCTGCGCGTGTCCGAGTACGGCCTCGGCACCGCCAATTTCGGCACCGGCTGGCGCGCCGGCGGCGGCTGGGGCCCCGGTGCCGAGCCCGCCGAGGCCCGCAAGATCTTCGACCGGTTCGCCGAAGCCGGCGGCACGCTCATCGACACCGCCGAGAACTACCAGGCCGGCGAATCCGAGCAGCTGCTCGGCGAGTTCCTGGGCGCCGACCGCGACCACTTCGTGCTGACGGGCAAGTACAGCATGAACGGCGTCGGGCCACAGACCGTCTCCAACACCGGCAACAGCCGCCGATACGTGGTCCAGGCTCTCGAGGCCAGCCTGCGCCGCCTGAACACCGACCACCTCGACATGTACTGGGTGCACGCCCCTGACGGCCTGACCCCCATGGAGGAGATCCTGCGCGGCCTGGACGACCTGGTCCGCGCCGGAAAGATCCGTTACTTCGGGCTGTCGAACTTCCCGGCCTGGCGGGTGTCGCGCGCCGCCGCCATCGCGGAGCTGCGCGGCTGGTCCCCGGTCGCCGGTATCCAGGTCGAGTACAGCCTGGTCGACCGCACCGCCGAGCGGGAGCTGCTCCCCATGGCGCAGGCCCTCGGCGTGGGCGCGACGCTGTGGAGCCCGCTCGGCGGCGGCCTGCTGACCGGCAAGTACCGCCAGGGCGCCACCGGCCGGATCAGCGACCTCAAGGCCGTCGGGTTCTTCGAGGACACCGCGCAGAAGACCGCGATCGTCGACACCGTCCTCGACATCGCGGGCGAGCTCGACGTGGCGGCCTCCCAAGTCGCCATCGCCTGGATGCGGCAGCAGGGCGCGCGAGCGGCCACAGCATACGTGCCGATCATCGGCCCGCGCAGCGCCGCCCAACTCGACGACTACCTGGGCGCGCTGGACGTGACGCTGAGCGAGGCGCAGTTCGCCCGCCTCGACGAGGTGAGCGCGATCAGGCTCGGCACACCGCACGAGCTGAACGCGTGGATCGTGAGCCCCATCCGCGGCGGTGACGCCAACGCGATCGACGAGCCCGCGATCCCGGTCGCATGATCTCAGGCGGCCGACCAATGCCCGGCTGACACGCTTGACCAGGTGCGGCCGTTGTCGGTGCTGCGCGGCACGCCCCGGCCGCCCTTGAGCAGGCCGTTCGGCGAGGTCTCGGCGGTGGCCGCGTAGAGCGCCCCGCCCACCCGCAGCACGTCGGAGACCGACCTGGGCAGTCCGCCGAGGTCGGCGGCTGTGAACCTCCGCCCGCCGACGATCAGCCGCGAGCCGTCAAGGGTGGTCGAGGCGACCGGGCCGTCGGTGACCTTGGTGACGGTCGTGCCGCCGTCGCAGGAACGACACCGCGCACGGCATCCCGGCCGCGCCGTGGTCGGAGTTGTGGAAGTCCGCGCATGAGGCGACCGGGGTGCGCAGCCGACCGCCCACGATCCGGCGCGCCACCTCGGTGTCGACCTCGGTTTCCTTGGCCACGAGTTCGGCAGCTTCCTCGGTGTCGCCGTCGACCTGGTCGACCAGCCGCGTGGCCACCGTCTGCCGGGCGGAGGCGAGGGCCTGCGCGAGCCCGAGCTCCACCGCGCCGCGCGAGGCGTCGCGGACCTCCTCGTCCAGGAGCTGGTAGTCCCGCTCGTGGGTGGTCCGGGGTTGTTGCGCGCCCGGCCGTGGTGCGCCTGGGCGCTGTGCCGCAGCGCCTGGGCGTGGATCCGCTGCGGGAGGGCCACGCCGTCGGCGCGGGTGTGCCGCTGCCAGCGTCGGATCACCCCGTCCAGAGCGTTGCCGGTGGCGTAGTCGCGCAGGTTCTCGCCGCCGCCCAGACCGCGGTGGCCGACCAGCAGCTTGGCCGTGGGGCGGCCGAGCAGCTCCAGCGTCGTGCGCGCCTGCGCGGTCAGCTCCAGGACGTGGCGCAGGGCACGGCCGCTGGAGCCCTCGCCGACGTCGACGAGGGTGTTGCTCGCATATCGGCGTCGGCCGCGCCGGGCCTTGTCCGTGTCGACCTGGTGCACCGCCGGGTCCTCGCGGTCCGCGGTCATCCGCCGTACGAGCCACCAAGCCCCGGCGACCGCAAGCGCCCCCCGCCCCGGCATGACGGCCGATATCGGGGCGGAGTTTTTCTGGATCCCGGGAAAGCGGCCTGGGTGCGCGGCGTGTTGGACGGCGGCGAAGGCGAAGAAGAACAGCAGCAGCCCCAGCAGCAACAGTCCGACGGAGGCGACCCCGCGGCCGACGGCCCGGCCCCGGCTCCGGCTCCGCGGGCTTCCGGGCGCCTCGGCGGCGTCCGCGCGCACGAGTCGCCGGTCGAGGACCGCCCGCAGCCGGTCCACCTCCTCCGGGTCCACCGCGGCCCGCTTGGGCAGGACGGCGAAGCCGACGGCGGACTTGTCGGCGCTGAGAAGCACGAACAGCTCCGGCGTCTCGACATAGCGCGAGTAGAGGTGCCAGTTGTGGCTGGCCGAGCTGTACGCGGTGGCGAGCCGGACCCCGGTCTCGTCGACCGTCCCTCGGATGTCCCCCTGCCGTTCGGCGAGCCGGTGGAGGCGGCTCGCCTGCAACCACGGCACCGCAGTCATGAAGGCAACGAAGACCACCACCCCTGCATACAGCGGCCAGGCGCTGTCACGTTGGCTGACCGGGTGGGATGATCTTCTGGTTGATCATGCTGGGAGGGGGTCGTCCGTGGGGAGCGCGTCACCGTCGTACAGGGGGCACCGGTACCCGGTCGAGGTGATCTCCCACGGCGTGTGGCTGTACTGCCGCTTTCCGCTCAGCTTCCGCGAGGTCGAGGAGCTGATGCTCCAGTGCGGCGTCATCGTCTCCTACGAGACAGTGCGCCGCTGGGGCGCCAAGTTCGGCCAGGCCTACGCGAACGGACTGCGCCGCCGCCGGCCCCGGCCCGGAGACAAGTGGCACCTGGACGAGGTGTTCGTCAGGATCAACCGGGAGCTGAAGTACCTGTGGCGGGCTGTCGACCAGGACGGCAACGTCCTCGACATCCTCGTCCAGATCCGGCGGGACAAGGCCGCCGCTCGACGCTTCTTCCGCAGGCTGATGAAGAAGACCCGATCGGTGCCGCGGGTGGTCGTCACGGACAAGCTGCGTTCCTAACGGTGCGGCCCACCGTGAGGTCATGCCCTCCGTTGAGCACCGCTCCCACAAGGGACTGAACAACCGGGCGGAGAACAGCCACCAGCCCACGCGCCAGCGTGAACGCGCGATGAAGGGCTTCCGCAGCACGGGCGCGGCCCAGCGGTTCCTGTCCGCGTTCAGCGGCATCTCACCCCACTTCCGGCCCCACCGCCACCTGATGACCGCATCCCAACACCGAGCCGAAATGACCATCCGCTTCGCCATCTGGGACCAGATCACCGGCGCTGCCAGCCGGCCCACCACGGCCTGAACACAGGCCCTGAACGTGGGCCCACCAGGCCCCGAGGCACCATCAGACAGTCACGCACTCAACAACGTGACAACGCCCTCGACGGAGTTCAAGGCCCTCGACCCGAACGCCCTCGTGGCCGTGTCGCTGTCCGCAGCGCTCCGCCCGTTCATCAAAATGCTGGAAGGTCTCCCCCGGGCCTACGACGGCGCACTGATGAAGCAGGCTCGTCAGAGCGCCATGGAGCGGCGGCTGGCGGACTACCTTTCGCGCCCGAGACACGACACGTAGTCCGCCCGGGTGAAGTCCATCCGATGCACGACATGGGATGGACGATGCACGACATCGTCACCACAGCCAGGCCTTGGAGTGCCGCACTCGGGACAGAGCCCGCGCATCGCGGCGCGCGGCCGCTTGCCGATGCGGTTCTGTCGGGACCGAGGCCGGCGGGACTGCCGGCGAAGAAGCGGCGCCGTCCGGCGTCCTGGAGTCGCCGTCGTTGCTTGGGCAGCTCCCGCTTCTCCTCCGCTTTCGACTTCGGTGTCCGGGGCCTCTTCCAGATCGGCTCCCAGGGCGGCGATCCGAGCATGGCGGCACGCTCCTGGGCGGCTTCCCTCATGCGGGCGACGACGGCCTCGATCCTCGGGTCGTCGGGCGGCGTGGTCATCTGACTCCTCCAGTGGGTATGTCCGGGCCCGGCGGGGGCTGGACTCCGGGCGACTGAGTGTGGGGCGGTGTGACGGGCTGCGGACTGGGGCCGTGTGCGGCAGCGCGTTCCCGCATGCCGTCCTGGAGCTTGGCGGCCATCTTGGCGGCAGCCTCGATCAACCGGCGGCTCTCGTCCACCGTGGCGACGTCGGTCATCTGCTCTAGGTACCGGCCCGCCTTGCGGACCGCGCCCCCGGCACGGGCCTCGCCCCAGTCCCGTCTCGAGCATGGCGGCGGTCCAGCGGACACGGCGCCGGCGTGTGGCAGGGAGCGGGAGCCCAGTCTGTGCGAGCGGAGCACCGCGTGGACGCGGGAGGTCAAGGCGCCAGCGGCGAGGCGGGCCTTCTCGTAGCGGGACGCCGAGGGCGCGGGTCAGCGGGCGGATCACGGCCTGGTCCTCGATGTAGCTGGGGTACAGGGCGCGCAGATCGGCGGTCAACATCTTCTGGCCGACCGGGCGGGTGTAGTCGTCGATGGCCGTCTGCACGATCTGTTCGTCCAGGCCGGGTACGTGGGGTCGGCCGCGCAGGGTGTGCGCGAGGTGGCGTCGGGCTTCGGCGAGCAGGTGCCAGTGCTGGAACGCGCCGCGCATCACGTACACCACGGCGGTGATGTCGACGGCCGCCAGCGCTTTGTCGACCACCGGCCGCACCCGCGCTCACACCGCCGCGGCCGCCGCCCGCGCCCGCTCTGCCAGCCGGTACACAGTGCAGGCGCCGAACGCCCGGATCGCCGAATGCCGCCAGCCGTCGCACAGCTCGGACAGCGACCGCGCCACCCTTCGCTTCGGCGGGCGTGTCCGGTCGGCGGCCTGCCGGTCCAGCGCGTAGGCGGCCCGCTCCCCCGACGGGTGCCCTGCGCCTCTTCGTAGTCGGCGATGAGGACCGGCAGCGCGTCCGCGATCTGCTGACGGCGGGTCGACTGCCGGCCGATGAGCCGCTGGTCGATCCTGTGCACAGTCCGGTCCATGATCGAAGAACCCTTGCACGGAGCCCCCTGCCCGCTGTGCCATCCGCCGCTTCGCTGGAGTACGGCCACACCCGCCCCTCCGCTCAGCTGTCCCATCCGGCCCGCATGTGGATCAAGGCGTACCGCTGTGCTGGCTGCGAGACCGCCCGGCTCGAACAGTTCAAGGATGTGATCAAGGACCGGTACGGCTTCGAGTGACGACGTCGTGCGAATGCTGCGCACGGCTACTGAGTTTCTCGCTGCGGGGTGACCCTTTTGGCAGGTCGGCCAGCAGCCGGTTCAGTACTTAACCTGCACATCGTCCGAGAGGCGGACGGAATCTGGCATGGCGCTACAGTTCGACGCATGGGGGAACACGACAGAATGCAGCCCCGGGCTGACGTGGTGCTGCGCGGGCAAGGGATGCGCGCCTGGCTGCGCTCAGGGGAGTTGGTGCTGGACGGCGACGGGGTTCGACAGCGGATCCCGCTGTCGGCGATCGAGCGGGTAGAAGCTGAAGGTCCGCGCGGGGCAACCCTGGTTATAGTGCTGACTTCCTGCGGTTCACTGCCGGAGAGGTATGCGATACGCAGCGGTAGTCCGTCGGCGGTGCAAGCCTTCGTCGCGACGGTTGCGAAGGTCGTGCCGATCACGGATGCCGATGAACCTCGAAGCGACGGCTCGCGGCTTGTCCGCGTGGAACCCCTTCCGGCCAAGCCGAAGCGTATGGACGAATTCCAGCGGAAATTGCTCATCGGAGCCGGGGTCTGGGCGCTGCTGCTGGGAGCGATCATCGTCCGCGGCGAGGACACAGAACGCAATTCTGTTTTGTGGGCCGTCGCGCCGCTGTTCACGCTGCCGGGTGCCATGTGCGTGCACACGCTCTGGACGGGCATCCGCGATGCCCTGGTGTTGCCAAGGCACGGCATCACGGTAGTGGGGGACTTGGTAGATACGGAGGTCGACTCGGAGGGGAGCATTGTCGCGTACGTCTACGAGTTCACAGACATGGACGGGGGTGTCCACCGACATCGAGGGATGTTCGGCAGCGAAGAGTCCATCGAGATCACCTACGATCCTTCGCGTCCAACTCGATCACGTGTGCACGGACATGCAGGGGCCTCTGCTCTTGTGACTGTCTTTTGTGTCGTGCTGGGCGTCCCGATGTTCGTGGCCGGAGCTGCAATGACCCTCGTACCGTTGTCCGATCTGCTGTCGGGCTTCTGAGCCGTTCGCTTCTGGGCTGTGCGGGGCCCGCCAGTGGCTGCATGCCAGGGGTCATGCGGAAGCCGGATGCGTCAGCTCCGAGGGTAAGCCGTCGTAGCGGAATGACACCCACGCCTGAGGGGTGAGTGGACTCTGCCAATCGGCCGTGGCGGCTCCGTGGGATCGGCGTGGGGCTGCTACTGAGGTTGCCAGGTGACGTCACGGCGAGGCAGGGATCAGTCCGGTCTTGGCGATGGAACCGTCCAGCAGGCCAGGCTGGTACTGCATCCGTTTCAGGCGGGTGCGGGCCAGTGCGGCAAGCCCGTCGAGGCTGCACGGGGCGAGGTTGCCCAGACTGTTCTTCAGATGCGCCCACACACCCTCGGCCGGGTTGAGGTCGGGCGGGTAGGCGGGGAAGCGGAAGACAGTCAGCCCCTGCCGGGCCTCGATCACCGTTGCGGCTGTTGCCACTGCCGGCGCCAGCCGGATCATGCTGCTCGTAGCCGAGGTGGTCGGTGATCTCGCCCTCCAGGGCGGACTCCAGCACACGCTTGGTCAGCTGCTGCAGCAGCCCGCCCTCGCCGGTCAACTGCAGCCCGCTCGCGCGGGCCCGGTCGACCAATTGCCCGATCAACTGCTCGTCCAGCACGTCCGCCGACAACTCGACCGGCCGGGCCTCTACAACCGCCTCGGCAGAGACAGTCATGTCGCTCATCAGGTGCTACTTCCATGATCGGGAGTTACACCGAAGACCGGGGTCTGGCCCGTAGTCGGTGGTGACGCTGGGTGTCCGTCAGGGTAGGAGGATGCGGTGGCGGAGGAGGTCGAATCCGGCGCGTCCATGCATCTGTCTCATGATCCTCTTGGTGCGGGTGTTGACGCCTTCGGTGCGGCCGTTGTGGTAGGGCAGCGTGAGGCCGGCGTTCACGGCGGGCCGGTCGATTTCGAGGCCGTTGGTGAGACTGCGCAGGTGGGGTAGGTCGACGGCACGGGCGGCCGTGATCCACTCGGTGAGTTTCACGTCGTTGCCCTCGGCCGGTTTCAGCAGGGTGGCGAAGCCGCCTACGAGATCGGCGAGTGCGGTCATCTCCGGGCAGGCATTGGCGATCTTCTCCAGCAGGGTCGCTTCCTTCGGACGCAGGTTTTCGGGGTTGGTAAGCAGGAGGCGGCTGGCGTGACGTGGGGTGGTGACGGGACGGTCGCCTTCAGCGCGGCCCTGGTTGAGGTGGCGGACCAGCAGGTTCGCGCTGCCGGTGTAGCCCAACTCTCGTATCTCCCCCAGCAGTTGGGTGACAGCAACTGCTGGATCGGCCGCGCGGCGGGCGCGCAGATGGTCGCGGTAGGGGTCGACGAGGGTGGGCCGGTAGGCGGGGGCGATGCGCAGGGCCTGGGGTTCGGGCCTGCGGGCGTAGCGTTTGACGGTGTTCAGGGCCAGGCCGAGGCGGCGGGAGCAGTCGAGCAGGCCGATGCCCTGGCCGAGGAGGTCGTGGATCTTGTTCCAGCGTTCGCGGGTGGTCTGCTCGCGTACTCCGCCGGGGCGGGGCGGGTTGATGGTGGCCCAGCAGCCGGTGTGCGCGCGGACCTCGAGCTGGACTTTGTCGCAGAGGTTTCTCCAGAGGTGCCATCGGTCGCTGACCTGCACCGCGTCGGGCAGGGCACGGCGGATGGCCTCGGCGTAAGTGGCGGAGCCGTCGCGGCACACGACCTCGACACCAGGATGTTTGCGCAGCCAGGACTCCAGGGTGGCCCTCTCGCGGTCGGGCAGGACCGCGACGCGTCGGCCGGTTTCGGGCAGGACCGCGACGCGTCGGCCGGTTTCGGGCAGGACCGCGACGCGTCGGCCGGTTTCGGCATCCGTGATGATCGTGGCGTAGCGGTGGCGGCGGCGCAGGGCGAAATCGTCCACGCCGATCACCCGCGGGACCGCCTGCTGCGGCAGCGGCAGGCGTCGCAGATGGCGCAGTGCGGTACTGCGGGAAACGGGCACGGCCAGCAGGCCGGCGAGGCGTGCGGCCGCCCGGCCGCATAACTCCCGCGCCACCTGGGATATCTGCCAGGCAAGCCGCACCGTGCGACGCTGATGGCGCTCCAGCAGTCCGGGAATCTGCTCGCGGAAGGTCTGCCGTCGGCAGCCCAGGACCGGACAGACCAGCCGCCGTACGCGCAGGTGGATGATGACCCGGCGGCCGTCGACCGGCACGTCCGTCACTGACCGGCGGTGATACCCGTGCACCTTCGCCGTCGGCGTCCGGCACACCGGACACGGCACCGTCGCATCCCGAGTGCGAGCCGTGACCACCACCGCGTCACCGCCGTCCACCACGTCCTCGACGACCAGCGCCGACAGCCCGGAAAACACCGTCCCCATAAGGAAGTTGCTATCCACCACAAGATCATGATCAAGGACGGCTACGCGACGTCACCACCGACTACGGGCCAGACCCGAAGACCCGTACAGACCCCAGGGCCCCGGGAGTCCCCCACCCCGATCGTGACTGAACGCTTCACCTGACGAGTGAGCGCTTGAGTTGGCGGGAGATGCCGTCTTGATGTCCGGGCTCGCAGCCAACCCCCGAGGGGGTGCAGGGTGGAGACGTGGCAGCCCGCCAGCGCTTTTCCGGTCTGCGGCGGCCATGGCAGTCCGGCCATGCGCTGCTGGTGATCCCTGTTGTGCTCATCCTGGTGATCACTCTGGTGGACATCCACTCTCCCCCAGACGTCCATCTGGGACCGGCGCTGGTCATCGCGCCCGCGATCACTGCCTCGTTCGCCGGTCCCCGGCTGACCGGCTTCATCGGAGTTCTGGCCTTGGCGGCCCAAGCGATCATTGGCGTGTTTCACGGCGGGCTGGCCACACCGAACCACATGGTGCAATTGGTCACCATCGCGGTGCTCTCGGTCTTGGTCGTGTTCTTGAGTGCGGTGCGCGAGCGGCGCAGTCGGCAATTGGACCAGGTGCGGTCGGTTGCCGAGGCCGCGCAGCATGTCCTGCTGTGGCCGCTGCCCGAGCGGATCGGCGCCCTGCGGATCGCCTGCCTGTACCTGGCCGCCGAGGATGAGGCGCAGATCGGCGGTGACCTCTACGCGGCCACCCGCATCATCGGCGGTGTGCGCATCATGATCGGCGATGTGCGGGGCAAGGGCCTGTCCGCCATCGGCGAGGCCGCCCTCCTGCTTGGAGCCTTCCGCGAGGCCGCCCACCGGCACGCCTCCCTGCCCGATCTGGCTGCCGCCCTGGAGCAGAGCGTCACCCGCTACCTGGCCGACTTCGAGCCAGTCGAGGAAACCGGCGAACGCTTCGCCACCGCCTTGCTGCTGGAACTCCCCGACGACGACCACATCACCCGCATCATCAGCTGCGGGCACCCCCCGCCGCTGGTGCTCAGCCCCGGCCGTGCTCTCACCGTCCCCAGCCTGCACCCCGCGCCCCCGCTGGGGATCGGCGAGATGGGGCCGGAGGGATACACGATCGATGTGCTCTCCTTCGGGGCCGGCGACACGCTCCTGCTCTACACCGACGGCGTCATCGAAGCCCGCGACGCCGATGGCGACTTCTATCCCTTCGAGACACGGGCCGCCCAGTGGAGCGAGGCCGGCCCAGAATCGCTGCTGCACCACATCCAGCGCGATCTGCTCGCCCACACCAGCGGACGCCTTGAAGACGACGCGGCTCTCGTCGCGCTCCGCCGCGAGCCCGACATCCACCGACGCCACCACCACGGGCGCGTCATCCACGCGAGCGGGTAAGGTCACAGCTCCTGAACCGGACGTGAGTAAGGTCGATGCGACACCCCTCGGACCAGGCCGCAAACTCTACGAAGAAGGCCGCGGCAGCTCACTTCCAGCACCTGATGGACGACCGGTGGCAGCACGGAGTGGAGACAGCCGGGGACGTCACGCTGATCGGCCGCTACTACGAGCGCTTCGCCGACCACGCGGTATCGGTGGCCCAGCGCGTGGTCTACCTGGTCACGGGCGAGCACGCGGGCGAGCTGACCACGAACGGACCCGCATGACCTCCATCAGGCCCGGCGAGGATGTCCGTTTGCCGGGCCCTCCCCGAGCGCGCGGCGGGGTGTGTTTCGAAAGTGTTGGTCACAGCCATTCGTTGATGGCGGCGACCAGTGCTCGAAGATGAGGTTCCAGGTGCCGCCCCCGCCGTCGTGAGCGGGAACCTGGCGAGGCTGTGACAAGCTCAGGGCTCGTGACCCATCACTCGATTCCGAGGGGGCCCATGCCCAGGTCCTCACGCATGAGGCGACGCGTTTGCGCCATGGCCTTACGTCGCCGCTCTATCAGGGACGCGTCGTCGGCGGAGCCGACAGCCACTCCACGAGCATAGGCGTCGCGGATCGCGCGCAGGCAGTGGAACGCCTCGTTCCCCGCCTCCACAACCTGCGGCGGGCTCACAAGCCAGAGGCGTTCGCTCGCCGTGTAGATACCGGTGCCACGTACGGCCTCCCGCACCGCCGCGTCGCGCGCTGACTCAGACATGTGGTCGCCCAGAGCGACGGCCCGTATCTCCTCACCCGCGGCTTTGAGGGCGGAAACATACTCCGTGTACACCTCGCGCCGTACTTCCAGCGCGTGCCTGGCTTCCTCCCGCCGCCACCGGTTGCGGTCAGCGATCAGAGTGGCTGCGATGCCGATGACGGCACCGGCCAATGTGGAGAGCAGGGGCGTCCAGTCCATGTGCCGCAGCTTGTCCGAACCGGTGCGCCGGCACCAGTGGCTTTCGCTCCGGACGCGGGCACCGAACTCCCCGCCGGGTTCTGCGCCGGCGTGTCGCGGGTGCGGTCGGCCGTGACTGGTCGCCACGAAGCCACCGTGCTGGTCGCCGCCATCAACGAATGGCTGTGACCACCACTTTCGAAACACGCAGCCGACGGAACAGCGGTTCTGCCCCGTTCGGCGCGCGTGGCGTTGGCAGGCCGAGCCCCGGCGGCCAGCATGGGCACATGGTGGAACATACGACCGTCGTGCACGGCATCACCCGGAACCGGGCACGAGCCGACCGGGCGCGCAGTGGTGCGATGCACTTGCGGCCTCGACAGCGGCATCGTGGCGGAAACCCAGGCAGTGCAGATCGCCGATGATCACCGCCGGACGGCCGCAGAAGCCCGCGTTCTCACCGCGTGACAACCCCGACGTACGGCAGCCGCCCAATGCTCAGGGTTTGCCGCAGACCGAGTGGGAAGATCCCGACGTCGCGCCGATCACACTCAGGTCCGGCGCTGGCCGCCGCTGTGCCCGCGGAGCCGGTCGGCGTGGCGGGCGATGCCATCGACGCGCGCCGCGAGGTCGGGGTGATCCGCCAGATATGAGTGCGTGACCGTCAGGGGGCCGACGAGGGCGGCCGCGTCGTTGTCCGCGAGGGCGGCTGTGAGCTCGACGAGAGAGGTGCGGGCGGCGGCGGGGAGGTCGGTGAGCGCGGTGATCTGGCCGGCGAGCTGGCGAAGGTCCGCGGCGTTGGCGCGGGCCCAGGCGGTGACGGTGCGGTCGGCGGCGCGGCGGTCGCGGGTGGCCCGTACCCGCTGCTCGCCCGTGGATCCCGGGTTTCCGGGGCGTACGCGCAGGTAGCGGCGTTCGGCGGCCTGGCGGCTGGAGACGCCGAGGGAGTGGGCGAGGTCGGCCCAGCTGGCGCCTGCCTCCCGGGCCTCTTCGATCAGGCCCGGTTCCCACTCGGCGAGCTGATCGCGCGCTTCGCGGAGCAGCAGGAGCGCGGCGAGTGCCTGCTCCGAGCTGGTCTGGACGGGCCCGGGGCGCTCCCCGTCCCGCGATGTCCGGGCGGTGCGCAGGGCCTCGTGGATCGTGTTCAGCGCCGTGGCGGCGGCGAGGAAGGACGTGGGGGTGAGACCGAGGGCGCGAGGGTTTGGCTGATCGTCAACGGTCATGGAGTCTCCAACCGCAGCGTCGTCATCTCGACGACTGCCCCTGCTTGTCATCCTTTGGATGACATGTTACAACGAGGTCAGGTGAACGCATTGGCGACAAAAATGCCTGACCTGAACGCTGGAGGTGTTTCACGATGTTGATGCGCACCGACCCGTTCCGTGAGCTTGACCGGCTCACCCAGCAGCTCCTGAACACGACCGGTACCTGGTCGCGGCCGTCGGCGATGCCGATGGACGCCTATCGTGAGGGCGAGGAGTACGTGATCGCCCTCGACCTGCCCGGCGTCACCGCGGACGCGATCGACATCGACGTCGAGCGGAACATGCTGACCGTCAGAGCCGAGCGGCGGCCCGTCACCAAGGCGGACGACGTGCAGATGGAGCTCTCGGAGCGTCCTCTGGGCGTCTTCTCCCGCCAGCTGATGCTGGCCGACACCCTGGACACCGAGCACATCAAGGCGGACTACGACGCGGGTGTGCTGACCCTGCGGATCCCGATCGCCGAGCGCGCCAAGCCCCGCAAGATCGCCATCGGTGGCGGATCCGCGCACAAGGAGATCAGCGGCTGAGTCCCCTCCCAGCCACGCGGGGGACGGGGAGACGGCCTCCCTTCCGGCCGCCCCCGTCCTCCGCTCGCCGCCGCATACGCAAGGGAGCAGCGATGGCCATGCGATGGGAGGCGTTCCTGGACCAGGTCAAGGAACGCGGCAAGTACGAGAGCGCCAAGGAAGCCGAACGGGCGGCCCGCACCGTGCTGGCGCTGCTCGGCGCGCACCTGGTGGGCGAGGTACGGGCGGAGCTGGCGGCCCGGCTGCCGGAGGAAATGGCACTGATCCTGCTCAATCCGCTCCAGGCGCGCGAGCCGCTCTCCCCCGAGCGGTTCGTGCGGGCTGCCGCGGCATGGATCGAGGGCACCACTGATCAGACCGCGGCGTGGGATGTGGGCGCTGTGCTCAGCGTGGCTGCAGACGCCGCGGGCGAAGAGCTCACCGGCCGCATCCTGCTCCAGCTCCCGGCGGGCTACGACCTGCTGTTCGGCCACCCCCAGCGCGTCTAGCCGAGCCGGATGAGGAGACGGAGGCGTTGCCGATGCCGGTCCGCTGATAGAGGGATTCGCCCTGGGCGCGGGCCGTGGTGCATGCCAAGCCGGGTGTCGGCGCGAGACGATCATGGAACGGGCCCGCGCCGGCGAATCGAACACAGCGAGCAGGACGTCCACGCAGGACAAGTCGTCGTCCCAGCGGGGCGGCCAGCGTTCGCACAGCGGCTCTCAAGGCCCTACCTTCGACCAGCTGTACGAGGAGGCCAAGCGTCGCAACATCGAAGGGCGCTCGTCCATGAACAAGGCCCAGCTCAAGGAGAAACTCGGAAAATAGAGCGGCGACCTGCCACCCATCGAGGCCCATGTGGGCGGCTGCTACGCCGCGGGCAAACGACGGCGCCCCGTCCCGCGCGACGAAGCACGCCGACTCCTCACCTCGGGCATGCGCGCCGGTACGCACTGCAAGCCCGACACCCAGCTGCGCATCCTCGACTGACCCGCCACAGACGGCGCCGCGTCTCTACTCCCCCGTCCTGCACGGGACTTCGGCCTAGGCGCCCCGCTGGCGCCGAGCCGACTTCAGCAACCGAATCCGCCCCGGGCACAGCCGCTATCCGCCGTGCCCGTTCGCATCCCAGGCAGCCCGCATCGGGCTTGCCCGGCCGCCCCTGGGGGCTTACCTGACTCGGGCTTGCCACCGTCGAAGACGGCGTAGGGCGCGCCGCTCCGTTAAAGGTCGTGCGAATGCTGCACTGCCCGACAGACTCAGGGCCGCTCAATCATCGACGGGCTGTGGGCGGATCTGCACCCCCGACCCCGCACGCACGGAGTGGTGACCTGCGCGCGGATCGAACAACAGTGCCACCAGGCCGATATTCTGTGGTGAGGTGACCGGAAATCGTCACCCAGAACAGGATCCATGATGACAGCTCCCGTACCCCCGATCACAGAGCCCGACCCGTCCGCGCTGACCTGCCCCGGTGACCGGGTCGGCCTCTGCGCCGGATGTCAGCGCAAGACACATAAGTACGGCAGTGGCGGCTGTCCGCTGTGCCAGTGGTGCATGGCGCCCGTCATGGAGCGGTGGGGTCCGACCGTGCGCTACATCAGCACGCGCGCGTAGCTGCGCACCGGTCGGATGAAACCGCGCGGACCGGAGAACCTCCCGCGGGCGACGCCGCGTCGTGCCAGGCATGAGGCAGATCAATGACGCGCATGTGGCGGAGCCGGGGCTGGCCGTCGTGGAAGTCGGGGCCGCAGACGACCAGACGGCCTTTGCCCTCCAGGAAGTACTCGCCACGCGATGGGCGACCGCGACGGCGGACCGTACGACACGCGTGCCCGGCGAGCCCGGCGTACGGCTGCGCTGCTACCTGAACCTGCGACAGGAGCTCGGCACGTAGAGGTACCCGCCCCGAAGGGGTCAATACCGTGGCGCCGCAGGCCTCTTCGCCTGCTCAGCGCGGACGGCACGCATCAATCGCGGGGCGCACCACGTCTGCCTGCGACCACCCCTCTTCGTGTACTTCGACAGGCGGCCGCCCGGTGTACACGAGGGAGTCGGCCGCGGCGGCGACCGCCTTGGGTGTCGCGTAGACGCGCCGGAGTGAGGTGACCGGGCCGCGGGGGATTGAGCATCCGGGGGGCCGACGTAGGCGTACGCCCAGCCCGTCTCCTCGTCCCAGAGGAGGCGGATTCCGCCCGGGCCGACGCAGCGGCTCACATCCCGTACGCGGCTGTGGCTGCGGATCTCGGCATCACCGCGGAGTCGCTTCGGACCCGGGTGCGCAAGGACGAGGCCCAGGCCGCGCCCCAGGATCGCGATGGCAGAGGGAACGCGGCGGAGGAGCTGGCCCGGCTGCGGGCGGAGAACGCCCGGCTGCTCAAGGCCGAGCAGGAGTGGCAGCTGGAACGTGAGATCGTGCGCCGGGCACGAGCAGGCCCGCGCCGAGCGCCGGGCCGGGGAGAAGCAGACCGTGAGCGAGATCCGCGCCATCCATGCCGAACACCAGGGACATATGGGGCTCCGCACGTCCATGCTGAACCGCGCGCGAGAGGACGCCGGATCAACCGCAAGCGCGTCACCCGGCTGATGCGGATCAACCACATCGTCGGCCTGCACCTGTGCAAGAAGAAGCGGACGACGATCGCGGACAGGACCGCGCCGCCCGCGCCGGACCTGGTCATGCGCGACTTCACCGCGGACACGCTCAACACCAGGTGGTGCGGCGACATCACATACATTGCCGTCGGCGCGACATGGCTCTATCTCGCCACGGTGATCGACATCTGCTCCAGGAAGGTGGTGGGCTGGGCAATCACCGACCACATGCGCACCTCGCTGGTCACCGACCCGATCGAGATGGCCGTGGCCACCCGCGGCGGCCGGGTTCGCGGCGTCGTTTTCCACACCGACAGGGGCGCCCAATACAGCGCGGCCGCCTTCGCCGAGGTCTGTCGCCGGCACGGCATCCGCCGCAGCGTGGACCGGGTCGGCTCAAGCTATGACCACGCCCTCGCCGAGTCGTTCTTCCAGGGTCCCAAGCGCGAGTTGCTCCACGGAAGGCGCTGGACCTCGAAGGCACAGACTCGGCTGGAGCTGTTCCGCTGGCTGTCGTACTACAACCGGCGCCGTCGGCATTCCGCGCTCGGCTACCTCACACCAGCCGAGTTCGAACAGCAACTGACCACCTCACGTACGCTGTCACTCGTCGCATGAAACCCGGTGTCCACTCCCGGGGATCAACCTCAGTCCTCGCGGTCCACCTGGGGGCGTACGTGGCGAACACGATGACCGGCCCGCTCCCGGCCCACAAGGCGAGCTGGATCGGATCGGTGGTGGTGCGCACCCCCAGCTCGTTCAGCACCGGGTCGCTCTCCAGCGAACACACCGCCACCATCGGGGCCTGATGCCGACCGCCCGCCACGCTTGAGCGGTCTGCACGAGCAGGTCCAGGGTCGGCACGGTCGAGGATCCGGCCCTCGGGGGAAGAACTCCAGCGCGCACGCAGAAGCCGTGATCATTTTCCCTGCCCCGGTCGCTGCCGCGATCGTGGCACGGGCACCCTGAGGGGGCGGCAGAACTTCGGCGACTACGAGATGCCCTCGCTGCACCCGAAGGAGGAACTGGAGCCCGCGGGCCGCACGGGTTTCGGGCTGCGCGTGCGCGACTGACGGCCAGCGACGGACAAGGTGGGACGGTCATGTGCGGGAGCGTCACGAGGACGGTGCGTCGCTCTCGGCGGGATACGGCTTGTCCAGCATGGCGCAGATCGCGGCGTCGACCAGAGCCTTGTTGGCGCTTGCCGCCTTGGGTTCCTGAATGCCGAAGTTGGTGGTCGTCAGCACAGCGGCACTTCGGCGCCCGTTCGTGTCGGTGTAGATCTCGCTCGAGTATCCGGGCTGGCCGCCGGTGTGCCCCCAGACGGTGCCACAGGGAGTTTCCACTTTCATCAATCCCAGTCCGTAGCTTCCGCCTTCCTCTGGAGCAGGTACCGTCGTGAGCATCTCTTTCATCTGAGTCTTCGGCAAGATCTTGCCGGACATCAGGGCGGTCAGATATCGCTGCCAGTCGGCCGCGGTGGAGACCAGGCCCCCGGCCGCCCCGGACCAGCTCACATCGATGGCGGCGGTTTCGACATTGCCATGTGGGCGCTCGGGCCCTACGAATCCCGAGCCCTCGGGAATGTTCAGCTCGTCAGGAAGAATGGCGCTGAGGCGCTGGGCGTCGGGCTCGTATCCGACCGCGTGAGGCTTTCCGGGGCTGAATGCGGCATCGGTGGACAGGAACGTATCGTTCATCTCCAGCGGTTCGGTGATCTTCTCATCGATCAGATCGGCCAGGCTCTTCCCGGTCGCCTTCTCAAGTATGAGTTCGAGTGCCGCATAATTGGCGTTGCTGTAGGAATATTTCTTTCCGGGCGGGAGCTCGGGGGTCTGCCGTGGGGTGATCGCGAGAAGCTGCTCCGGTGTCCAGGTGCGCTTCTCCTTGCCTGTGAGCGTGGGCAGAAACTCCGGGGTCAGCAGGTAATCGCCCAGCCCGCTCGTGTGGTTGAGGAGCATCCTCACGGTGATGTTCGTGCCGTTGGGGATGAGCCCTGGCAGCCATTTCTCCACCGAGTCGTCCAGCTGAATCCTGTGCTCGGCGACCGATTGGAGAATGAGGGTGGCGGTGACCGTCTTGGTGTTCGAGGCGATTCTGAACTGGTCGGTCGCTTCGAGATGGTGATCGGCCTTGGTCCAGGAAGCCTGACGGGCGATCGCAAGGGGCCTGCCCGAATGGGGTTCGACACGGACGATCACTCCGAGGGAGCCCGTGTCCGCTGCGTTCTGCGCGAGGCCAGCCAGTCGGCCGGCGACCGACGTATTTTTCGCGACCGATGCTTTCGAGTCGCCCGGACCCGCGTCCGAACATGCGACAAGAACGGCACTCATACTGACCGCCAAGGCTATGGCTTGGACTCCCCGCGCAGTTCGGAGGCGTGGCAAGGCACGTGACGACATGAGAGTTCCTCTCGCAATGCGGAAAATGGCCGCGTACGCTGAGCGCCTGCTGCTCCTCACCCGTAGAGAGGGCAACGAACTCGGACTCGTCGTACAGGAACTATTCAGTCAGCCAGGGCCGTCCGGAACATCGCTCGATGGCGTGACTCCGAGGGAGCCAAACTCATTCGAAGGAGTGAGTCCGATTTACGAAGGCATGCGACTCCGGCGCCTCACGTGATACGGATGCTCAGGGAATGATATTTCTGGCCAGCACGGCCGCCTGCGCACGACTTTGACAGCCGGTCTTCGCGAGTACATGACTGACGTGTGTTTTCACCGTGTGCAGGCTTACCGTCAACCGATGGGCGATCTCGGCGTTGCTCAGCCCGTCTCCGATCAGACACAGCACATCGCGTTCCCGCCCGGTGAGGTACTTCAGGCGGGCCAGTTCACGGTCGTCCGGCCGACGACGGGTGCTCAGATGCCCCTGGACGATCCGACGGGTCACGGTCGGGCTCAGGACACTGTGCCCGGCCGCCGCCGCCCGTACCGCTCCGGCGAGTTCTTCGTACGGACTGTTCTTCAGCAGGAATCCCGCAGCCCCGGCGGCAAGCGCGTCGTCGACGTACTCGTCGAGGTCGAATGTCGTCAGCATGAGCGCTTGACTCCGTCCCGCTCCGAGCAGCGCTCGACGGCCCAGTTCGGACAGCACCCACAGTCCGTCGCCACGCGGCATGTGGATGTCCAGCAACAGCACGTCCGGCTTCAGCTGTCCACACTCGGCCACGGCCTGCTCACCATTGCTCACAGCGCCGACAACGGAGATGTCGGACTGACTCGCCAGTATCGCGCTCAAACCGGTGCGGATGATCGACTCGTCATCCGCCACCAGCACGCTGATCCGCTCAGACACCGGTAGTCCCCAGGGGTATGGCAGCCACGACACTGAATCCGCCGTCGTGGGTGGGCCCGGCAGCCAGCTCACCACCCAGTGCGTCCACACGTTCTCGCATGCTGACCAGACCCAGGCCCGTACCCGTACCGACAAGGCCTCGCCGGGTTCCGCGACTGTTGACCACCTCGACTCTCAGTTGCCCGGGGAAGCCATCGAGGGTGAGCCGTACCGGGGCCCCGGGTGCATGCCGGCGAGCGTTGGCCAGTGATTCCTGCACAATTCGGTAGCTCACCGCCTGTATCGAGCCGGGCAACGAATCCAGCTTGGCCCTGACCGTCACTTCAAGGATTCCTCCCGCAGCCCGGTGACTGTCCAGCAGCGCGCCCAGTTCACCAAAACCGGGCACAGGCAGCAGGGGAGTCGCATCGGCGGGGTCGCGCAGCACACGCAGCAGGTCGCGCAACTCACCGCCAGCCTGCCGACCGGCCGCCGCAAGCCCGTCGGCCTGCTCGCGCGCCCAGACAGGTAGCCCGTCACCATGGGCGCGCAGCGTCTCCGCGTGCACGACGAGCAGCGTGAGCGAGTGCGCGACCACATCGTGCATCTCGCGGGCGATGCGCGCTCGCTCCCACTCCGCCGCCTGTGCCGCTCTCAGATGCTGCTCGTGCCGCGCGTCCGCCGCTCGCTGTTCAGCCGCTACGAGGAGCGCTTGCCGGGTTCGCGCGGCGAAGCCCACGGCCCACGCCAGTGGCATCGGGGCCAGAATCGCGAGAACGTCGAAGCCACCCCGGAACTCACCGGAGTCGGCCGACTCCCGGTTCGCCCACAAGCCGATGACGGTGATCGCACATCCCCCGCACAGACCCAGCACGGTCCGCGTCCAACTGGTGCAGTGATGCCCCAAGCTGTATACGAGCACTGCCAACGGCAGAAAGGCCAGTGGTGTCAGCTTGGCGTGTTCAGCCGCACTCACCACCAGTGCCACCGCGAGTGCGGTGAAGCTCGTGAGGACGGCCGTGACAGGCAGCCGCCGCCGTAGCACGGTGACCAGCAGAGTCACCATCTCGAAGCCGAGAAGCGAGAGCCAGGATGTCCTCGACGTCTCCGTGTAGGGCTGCGACAGCAGTGGCGGAACCAAGGTCAGTGCGACGAAGACGACATCAACGCCCCGCTGGGGCTGTGTTGCGGAGACTTCCCTCACCTGGGCAATAGTAGGAGCCGGCGCATACGTCTGGGTCACTCCTAAGAATGACTTCCCGCCAAGGGCTCCTCCGAGTACGCCCCCAGTTCGGTGACGCGGGCACCGAGGCCCAGCTCGAAATCGTCGCGTCGCTGCAGAACGCGTGTGAAGGCACGAGTAATGCGGCTCTACTGCCTTGGCGTATTAGGGTCCGTCCGGTCTGTCGAGAGTGAGGCCCGTCCCGACGAGGAATCCGTCGAGGACACTGTGCCGGTACTGCAGCGCCTTGAGTCGCCTGCGGAGCAGTGTCTCCAACTCGCTGAGGGTGCGGGCGGCCAGGTTGGCCAGGCTCCGCTTGACCTGCGCCCACAGGCCCTCCACCGGGTTGAGGTCGGGCGCATATCCGGGCAGCAGGACCACCGTCAACCAGTCCCGCTCGGCAACGAGTGCCTTCATCGTCTTGGAGATGTGGGTGCTCAGCCGGTCCCACACCACGATCAGCGGGGCCTTCAGCAGTTGGTGGGCGCCGTCCAGCAGGCGGATGTAGTCCGTCTCGCCCAGCGAGCGACGCTCGCCCTTGCGGCCGGTATGCCGACGCAGCCGATAGCACAGACGGGCGGGCAGACCCGGCCGGAAGCACAGCAGCCCGGCCACCGAGAGCCGTCCCCGGCCGCGGCCGGACACCTCGGCCCTCGCGGTGATCCCGCGCCGGCCCCACGTACGGCCCCTGGGCGGCCGACCGGCCACGCCCGCTTCGTCCTCGAAGCGGATGAACGCGTCGGTCGCCGCCCGGAGGGTTTTACCTCCTGCCAGGTCGCCTCCCGCCATGCAGTGATCGCGTCCTCGTCGCGTTCGGCGGCGGGCCGGGCGGGCATCTGCATGCTGTAGCCCATCCGGTGCAGCAGTCGGGTCACCCCGGAGACGCTGTAGGAGATGTGGAACTTCCGCCCGATCAGCGTGCGTACCCTTGCCGCGGCCCACACCTGGTCGTCCACCCAGCCGTGCGCGCCCGGCCCTTCTTCGAGCCACATCGCGAGCTTGGCCTGCAGGTGAGGTCCGAGCCGACAGTCGCAGCCGGAGGGGCCTCTGGAACGCAGCGCCGTGCCTCCGCCCGTCCTCCAGGCGCGGCGCCACTGGTAGACCGACTTCTCCCTCACCCGTAACTCCCTCGCGATGCACGGGACTTCCACGCCCTCCTCGAAGAGGTCAACGGCCCGCATCCGTACGTCTTCCCGGCGCCTGCGCTATTCGGCGGTCAGTCCGCCCCCGTCCGGATACCGCATGCCTCCGGCGTGCCAGCCCGGACGGACCGCGTCAACGGTCCCGACACAGATCCAGACCCCGAAACGCCGAAGTCAGTAATGCAGATCAGAGGTTCGGGCGCGGGCGGACCGGACTCCCCGCTCGGCCATCAGTACGCATACGGGTCCTGTTGGCGTGATGTCGGCCGCGGTCAGGACCACGTGCGCGTGATCAGTCACCAACGAACCAGACGTATCGATGGGAGCCGTCTGGGCCCTGACCCCGGAGTTTGGACACCGGAGAGACTTGGATCTTGATGGTCCAGGAGAACGGAGTCCCCGTGGGGATGAAGCACTACCCCGCCGAGTTCAAGGCGGACGCGGTCGCGCTGTACCAGTCGCGGCCGGGAGCGACGATCAAGTCGGTCGCCGCTGATCTCGGGGTGAACACCGAGACGCTGCGGAACTGGATCCGGGCCGCCGACGGGCGCCGTCCCGGCGCCCACTCCGCACCTTCGGCCGCTGTGCAGCCTGGTGGTGTGGAGGTTCAGGCGGAGCTGGCCGCTGCCCGGAAGAGGATTCGCGAGCTGGAGGAAGAACGAGACATTCTCCGCAAGGCGGCCCGGTATTTCGCGACGGAGACGCGCTGGTGAACCGCTGCCAGTTCGTTGACGATCACCAGCGCCGGTTCGGCGTGAAGCGGCTCTGCGACATTCTCGGCCTCTCCCGCTCGAGCTTCTACTACTGGCGTCGCACCGCGGCCGCAAGGTCGGCCCGGCAGATCGCCGAGGAGGACCTCGCAGCCCGGATTCGCAAGGTCCACCAGGAATCTGACGGCACCTACGGTGCACCCAGGATCACCGCCGAACTCCGTGACGAGGGCGGCCCGGTGGTCAGCCACAAGCGGGTCGCGAGGATCATGCGGACCATCGGGCTCGAGGGCCTCCGTCTGCGCCGTCGGCACCGCACCACTGTCGCGGACCAGGCGGCGCCGAAGGCGCCGGATCTGATCGGCCGTGACTTCACCACGGCCGCGGTGAACACGAAATACGTCGGCGACATCACCTACCTGCCGGTCAGCGGCGCGAAGCCGCTCTACCTCGCGACCGTCGTCGACCTCGCCTCACGCCGTCTGGCCGGGTGGGCGATCGCCGACCACATGCGAACCGAGCTCGTCACCGACGCCCTGGGCGCGGTCGAGTTGTTGCTGCTTGGTGGTCGTTCTCGTAGGCGATCGGAGAGCGGACCCGCGGGAGCCTGGCCGGAGCGGTGATGCACACCGATCACGGCTCTCAATACACGAGCAGAGCCTTCACTGAAATCTGCAGGTCAGCAGGGGTCCGGCAGAGCATGGGCGCGGTCGGTTCCAGCGCCGACAACGCCGTCGCCGAGTCGTTCAACGCGGCCTTCAAGAGGGAGACGCTCAAGGGCCGCAAAGGCTGGTCGAACGAGCGCGAGGCGCGACTCGACGCCTTCCGCTGGCTGACCCGATACAACACCCGTCGCCGGCACTCCCACCTCGGCCATCGATCTCCGATCGCCTACGAGAACGACCACCAAGCAGCAACAACTACCCTGGCCCAAGCCGCATAGACGTGTTCAAAATCCGGGGTCAAGGCCCGTCACCCAGCTCCTGCCCTTGTTGGACGCGGTGCCATCCATCCGGGGTCTGCGGGGGCTCCCCCGCCGCAAGCCTCGGCGACTGTACGCGGACAGGGGCTACGACTTCGACCAGTACCGCCGCCTGCTGTGGAAGCGTGGCATCAAGCCCGTGATCGCCCGACGCGGCGTCGCCCACGGCCTCCGGACTGGGCAAGGTCCGCTGGGTGGTCGAGCGCTCCTTCGCCTGGCTCCACCAGTTCAAACGACTCCGCACCCGCTACGAGCGACGCGCCGACCTCCATCAAGGCATGCCTGAACTCGCCTGCGGAATCATCTGTCTCCGACGACTTCGGAGAGCAGTCGAAGCGCAGAAGTAGGCTTCTGACGCGTGACCTTTTCTCCTCACGGCGTACCTGCGCCACTCCGCCATGAGCCCAACCCGGAGGCCGGGCAAGAGGCAGATGACGACGCGTTGATCAAAGCTCTGCAGGCTCGCGCATGGGATCCGGGCCTGCGATTCGACCGCGCGGACGTCCCTGTCGCGTGGATCATCGAGCGTTATGGCAAGCCCCGGTTGGAGCGGATGCGAGACGACACAGTTTCGTATGGCAGTGATGGGACGGTGGAGCTCAAGGCCGAGACCGAGGAGGTGACCGACTACTACGCCGACGCTCCTCGCGGGCCGCTGTTCCCTCCGGTCTCCCTTTCAGAGGTCGAGAAGGCAGAACGGAGAATCGGACGCCGTCTTCCCGAATTGCTTCGGCGCCTCTACACCGAGGTCGCCAACGGAGGATTCGGACCCGAGGGCGGCCTGGCCTCCCTGACCGACGGCAACCGGGCTCCAGGGCACTTGCGCGACTGGCCATGCGCGGCCAGCGTCCACGAACGCAACCTGTCAGAGGGCATGCCGGCGTCGTGGCTCTTCCTCACCTACGGCGGCTGCACGATGGAATGGCATGTCTCACTAAGCGCAGTCGACAACCCAGTGCTTCTCTACGACGCCGACGGCTACACCTTCAGCGAAGGCCCTCACGACGGCCTTCGCCATGCGACCGCGTCACTACGGAAATGGCTGTGGACCTGGGCTGACGGCGGCGACGTCTGGGATGAAGTCGTGTGACTGCTCTCACGAGCAAGAGTGGGGTCGCATCCCACGTCCAGCTCATTCTGAAACGGTCAGTTAATGTCGGCAATGAAGTCAAGCGAAGACGGCGGCGTCGGCACGTTGAGTATCGGCGCCCTCGCGGCACGGTTCGGCCTGGCCATGCACGTGCTGCGACATTGGGAGGCGATGGGCCTGCTGCGCCCCGGACGGGACGCGGAGGACGCCGCCGCTACGGTGCGGACGACCTCACCCGCGCGGCGACGATCCTCATCTTGAAGGAGGCCGGCCTTGGCCTGAACACCATCAGGAGCCTGTCCGCCACCGTCGACCGCGCCACCCGGCGCGAGATCCTGCGTCCCGCGGCCGAGGAACTCCGGTCGAGAATCGCGGCAGCCCAGGCCTCATTGGAGCTCATCGAGGGCGGCCTGACCTGCGAGTACGAGGACGTCACCCTGTGCCCGAACTACCGGCGGCTCATCGCCGAGCCGGTCGGCCCCCGAAGTCCGGCCGGAGAGCCAGTGATCGAGGCCGTGGCACCACCCGGCTTCGCGCCACCCCGACCTCCCCGGCCGTCGCCCTCTCCGTGAAGTAGGCAACGGACGCAGTCGGTTAACCGGAACGGCATGAGCCTACGAAGGGACCAAACGAGTGACGCGGACACTTGGAGAGTGGTCGGAAAAATCTTGGAAAAGGACGTCGGAGCAGGCATCCCAGTCGAAATCCCGACGTTCTTCGGGCAGGGCCGCGACCGCGTCGGACACGAGCCGCGGCCGGTTCCGTGTCAGGTCCTGGGCGCGGGCGATACCGAGGTGGAGCGCCATCTCCTCGCTGGTGCTGCGCGGTTCGACTCCGGCGGTGGACGCGCAATCGGCGGCCAGATCGTCGAAGGCCCGGGCCATCTGCCGCCGCCAGAGACGGTCTTGGTGCCAGGCCACCCGCGGCAAGGAGCCGAAGAGCCCGTCGGCGCCTCGCTGGAGCGGCTGGTCACCCAGCGTGGACACTTCCTGCCATGCCTGCTCCGACAGTTCCTGAAGAGCCAGGCGCAGAACCTCGCGGAAGGCCTGTGTCATTGCGTCTCCTTGGGGATGTGGTCCTCGTGGTGCTGGCGGTGCGAGTGCTGGGCCGGGACGCGGTGGCGCTGCCGCGCCGCGCGGCGCGGCCGGGGTACGGGTGGGGGTCAGCGAGCTGCGCCGCAACGACGAGGACGGGCAGGCGTGAGGCGGGACTTCGCGGAATATTCAGCCGGCGCCACGCCGATGACAGAGCTGCCGTTGGGCTTCGAGGCGTTCCACCGGATGCACCGCCCGGCGTATGTGCGCTGGGCGAAGACGTACCTGAACAATCAGGCCGATGCCGAGGAAGCGGTCGACTGCGCCTTCGAGCAGTCACCCATGGCCTGGCCGCAGGTGCTGGCAAAGGAGAGCCCGGCGGCCTACGCCTGGCAGGTGATGAAGAAAGAACCGCACGGTCGATGTCGGCCGGGCCCGCGGCCGCCCTGAGGCGCTGGTCGACACGGCGGCCTTCGAGACGGCAGCCCTGCGCGAGGCGGTCGACCCCATCGGCCAGCTGGAGGAGAACATCACCCTCTTCCGGGCGATCGAGTCGCTGCCGGAGCGGCAGCGGGACTTCACCGTGCTGCTCCACGTCCTTGGGCACTCCGTCCGCGAGAGCGCCGACCATCTCGGCATCACGCCGGCGGCCGTGCGCTCCACCGCCCGTTACGCAAGGCGCCGCCTGCAGGAAACCCTCGGGCTGGCCCAGGAAGGACACGCCGATGACGTCGCAGATTGACCAGCTGCTGGCCAAGGCCCGACTGGTCAACGATCCCTATCCCCAGGAGGACATCGACGCCGCAGCCGACCGCATCGCCGCGTGGGTCGCCGCCCGTCGCGCCGAAGCCGCCCCGCACACCGGGCCCGCACCCTGCGAGCCACCCCGGCTCGCGGGACACGCCGGTGCGGGAGCGGCGGCGCAGGATCTGCGCACCCTGTGCGAGACAGCCGTCATGAGCTCCGGGGCCCTGGCCAGCCTGCGGCACTTCGTGGCCCGCTCACTGCCCGAACCAGCAGGAGCACGGGTGCTGGGGTGCGTCCTCCAGCTCACCGAGCGGGAGGACTCCGCACGGTTTTGGTGGCAGTACGCCGCCGGAGCCGGAGACAGCCCCGCCGTCTACTGCCTCTACCTCCACCACACGGCCCACGGCGAACAGAGAGAAGCTGAGTGGTGGCACACCCAGACAGAAACGTCCCTCGCCCGTGATGAAGAAGCCGGGCCACAAGAACTGGCCACGACCCTGCGCCTCCTTCGGGGCCTGAAGACCGACGAAGAGACGTCAGACTTGGCCACAAGGACGGCAGCGGTCAGCGCCGTCCTTGACTACGTCCCCGCAGCTGTGGCCTACGTCGACGACGACCTCGACCTGCCCCTTCCCGACGCCGACTTCGCCGACCACATCACGTCACTGACCGCGACGCCCGCCCCCCGTACAGTCGGCCGACAGCCCTTCGACCCCTTGGCGGAACGCCAGTCCCGCTGGCGCGCGTCGTCATCCGCCGCGCCGGCGCACCCGGCCGACTTCATTCAGTGTCTTCCCCCATCACCGACGAGCTCGCCCGCTTGGAAGTGGCACGACAGCGGGGGGCGTTCGGCCATACGCAGCGCACCGGTGACTTCGCGGCAGCACGCCGCCGGGACCGGGCCTGGCAGGCGTTCTGGCAGCACTGCGAGGACTGGGCCGACTGCGACCCCACCGGAATCCCGTGCCGGACCTACGGCATGCTGTGGTAACCCGTCGTCAGGAAGCGCGCCGCCGTCGTGGCGCCCGGCCACAGCTTGATCACCTGGTGCTGCTGAAACACTCCCTTCCGGGATGTCCGAGGGACGGGTAGTAGCAGGCACGTAGGTGAGGAGGCTGAGGGGCGGCGATCATCGTCGTCGTCGTCACTTCGTTGTCTGCCGACTGTGCTGTTCCGACAGCACTCTGGGAGTGCGCGTCCGGGCCGGTGATTTCGATGCGGAAGCCAGGATGCGTGGGCCAGGCGCGGATCCATCCGGCCTGGCAGCTCGGGCTGAGCCGGATTTCGAGGCGCGTGCCGTCGGCCGCTGTGCGGGAAGCTGTGGTGATGGGATCCTCACATGCCGTCGTACGCGGGTTCCTACCTTCACACGACCGCAACTGGCATATGGGCGGGCGGGCGGCCGTCTGGGCGGTGGTGGGGCGGGAGGCGTGGACAACGGCGGCGGGCGTCACCATCGCCGCACACAGCAAGACGACCCCGGCCGCCGTGCCCGCAGGCCGCTTGTCGATCCAAGCAGAGGCTGCAAGCAGCGCTCTGCGGATACGGCTCACGGATCGTGGGCGAGGGGGGCTGTCGAGTACAGCGGCATCGACGCCGCAAGAGGGCGGAGATGGCCGGCCAGAGCCGGCAGACCTCGGTTGCCCGCGTCCGCTCCAGGCCGTGTCCGCCAGTGCCCACTGAGCCAGGAGTTCGTCCTCGGGCTGGAGTGCCGCCTTGCATAGGGCTTGGACGGCATGCCGAGGCGGGAACTGCTTGCCGTTGAGGTACCGCTCCCAGGACGACTTGCTGATGGCTGTCGCTTGCGCCAGTTCGGTGAGAGTGAAGCCGCTGCCGTCTTTCAGGCTGCGCAGGTCGGTAACGAGACGTGAGCAGGCGGCGGGCAGATCTTGAGGCAGCCCTCGCCAGCGAGCCGCGGAGTACGCCATTCCCCCGGTCCTTCTTTCCTCATCGCCTTCTAATCCACATGCCGTAGTAACGCCCATGTCTGCTCACCGACTATCCCGTCGGCAGGTACGTGGTCCTGACGCTGCAACCGTTTGACCTCCGCCTCCGTGCGTTCGCCGAAGTCCCCGTCCACGTCACCGGGTGAAAGCTTGTGGCGCAGAAGCAGGCACTGCACTTCAGCGGCGTCGGGGCCTGTCGCGTTGCGCATGACCAAGCGGGACGTGGTGGTGCTATTCCCGGCAAACAGCTGGTCGCCACGCCGGGCGTAGGCGCACGTGTACTTTCCAACGCCTGCCACGCCAGTCACAGGGCTTTGCTCGCGCCAGGGATCGATAATCAGTAAGACCGAGGTAATCGCGGAAAGCAGCAGCGCAGCTGCGGCAACGGACAATGCCGCCACCCGGATCTCCGGCTCCTGCTCTGCCGGACTGTCCTCTGCCGACGTCACCGCCGCGGCGGTCCACGTTCTCTCGGCAGCCTTCCGCAAGGCCAGCAACGGCGTGACATCCGCGCCAGCCATCCTGGCCAGCGCCTCGACAGCGGCCTGAGGCGGCAGCGCCTTCCCGTTGAGATACCGCTCCCACGAAGACCTGCTGAAAGGCGTTTTCGCTTGGAGCGACTCCAGGCTCAGCCCGCTGTGATCCTTCAGCCGCCGCAACTCCACCACAAGCTGCCGAGCGTGCAGATCAAGCGACTTGGGCAGCGCTTTCCATCTCACCACGCCTCCTCACCAGTACTCAGGTCCTCCACGAGCTGCGGAACGCCCGCACAGCCAGGACCTACCCTCAGTCTCTACTCGTTCCGCCACTCGCGTCGCGCGTTCGTCTGCCCGCCCACTTTCGCGCGCTCGATTCCGGTCACGTCAGCAGACGGCTCGAAGCGCCCGTCGATTTCACCAACCCCATTTCCCGGGAACACGTCCCCCCCACTGCGTCTCTGCAGGCCACAGCCTGAGACTTTCCCGGGACGTCTCAAACTGCTCACCGTCGGTAGAAACGTGCCCATCCGTCCAGCACGCTCGTGCTGACGTCAGGCGTCACGACCAAGAACCAGCCATGATGGGGGAAATCTGTGCAACTACGCACTCGTATGATTCCGTTCGCGATTACTGCCGTGCTGATCGGGACAGGCGCGGCCACTGTGGCACCTGCCGCTCACGCGGAGACGGCGGCTCCGGCGGCATCGGCGTGCAAGGTGTGGGAGAAGAACACCACCAGGTTCTCGGGCTGGTGTGATGGCCGAGGGCCGGCAAGCTACCGCGCGACCATCACCTGCAGGCGCGGCGGTGAGCACCAGGGACAGTGGCGCTGGCGAGGGGATCGCCGAGGCTCTACGGCATGGTGTGCGAAGAACGACAGGGTTGCCAGCAAGTGGCAGTTCAGGAGTGGCTGATCGTCCTGTGAAGGTGTGGCCAACCACGTCGTGATGAGCGGCGCGAGAGAACGCCACCACATCCATCCGCCTTGATACAACGGGCCCTCAGCGAGATCCCCGCTGAGGGCCCACACAGGCGAGGATCACCCGGTGGCACAGGAGCGGGACGCTGCCACCCGACCCCACACCCGCCACCGCTTGATCCCGTGGTCACACAGCGCCGCACGGACCTGCTTCGCCAGCCCCTCGGTCGGCGCCATCCTCAGCTGGCCGGCCAGGTGCCAGGGCCCCCTCTCCCACGGCCGCGCCCTCCTCCTGGTCGCCCAGCACCAAGACGGCTCCATCGCCGGCGCGCTGACCGCGTCTCCGCTCGACTGGATCGTCACTCATCCGGGCATAACCGGCGAGCACAACCAAGCCGCGCTGTTCAACCGGCTCGGCACCGCTCACGGCGTCGCCGTCGACGAGCCCTACGGCGGCCAGGGGATCGCCGCCGCACTCATCGCCGAAGCCGAGCGTCACCTGGCCCGCCAGGGCTACGGGCTGATCACCATGGACCACAAACCGAAGCTGACCGACTTCTATGCCCGCCTCGGCTACGCCCACGGCGCCCAAATCGTCATCCATACGCCCGGTCCCCTGATCGCCCAGCCCGCACACCAGGTGCGGACATACCTCATGTCCGCCACCCACAACTGGTCCGGGCGGGAGGCTGTGAAGTTGCGGTCGACCAGATCCGGCGGGCGGGGCGCCGACGGCTCGGGCACCGATGCGGCGCCGCTGCCCGCGGATGACGCCCTCGATGCCCAGCTCCCGCATCAGCCGCTCGACTGTGCACCGGGCCACCTCGATGCCCTTGCGGCGCGGGGCGCGGGTGATCCGCCGGGCCCCATAGGTGGCCCCGGACTCGGCGTGGATCTCCTCGATCAGCGGCAGAAGCTGCTCGTCACGGAGTCGGCGGGCGGACTTCGGCCGCTTCTTGCGGGCGAAATAGGTCGACGGTGACAACTCCAGCACCCGGCACACGGGATCGACCCCGAGGCCGCGTTCGCGCAGGTGGTCGATCACTTGCTCGGCCTCGTCCGGGGACGGTCGATCTCCTGGGCAAAAAACACGCCGGCCGCTTTGAGGATCTCATTCATCCGCCTCAACTCCGCTACTTCTTTGCAGAGTTGCTTCAGCTCGTCACGTTCGGCGGTGGCCAGCCGGTCGTCCCGCTCGCCGTTATCCGCCTCGGCCTGGCGGACCCAGCCGCGCAGGGCCTCGGGATGGATGCCGAGATCCCGCGCGACATGCGCGACGGGCCGGCCACTGGCCCGGACCTCACGGATTGCGCGCTCGCGGAGCTCGTCTGGGTATTTACGGGGTGCTGCCATGGTGCTGGTGGATCTCCTTCGCCAGGATCGTAACCCTGGCATCAGGGACTCCACGAAACGGGGTGCAGCTCAGCTTCCAAGGCCCCCCATCGGCCAAGCCACGCCGCCCCAAGTGACCAGTTCGGCCGACCAGGCTCCGGCCTCCGAACGGTGTCAGTGGTGGGCGGCAGACTGCGCGCATGGATGCTTCTCACAACACCGATCGCTGTGACCTTGCTGGGCTGGTGTGGGTCCGGTCGATGGGTGGCCCCTTGATCGTCGTTCCGGAGTCCTCGGTAAACGCCCGGGGGTGGATGCACGGAGGACGGTTCCGTCCTCGGTGATGCCGATGGCCGTGATGACCACGACTGCGCCTGCGAGGTGGAGGATTGGGCCGATGTCATCGCCGTGGGTGCGGGCGCCGTCACTGCGCTTGTCCTGGCCGATGAACCTGCAAAGACGTGCTTCCTGCCAGAGAAGCTGCTGTTCGTGCGGTGGCTGGCTGTGGACTCCGAGGCCGAGTTGTTCACGGCAGCCGAGGCGGTCCTGGCCGATCCGGACACCGCTTGGGAGGACGGCGGACTGTGGGTCACCGATGGCCCGCCGGTGTTGATGGATTCGGCCGAAGCGGGCGCCGATCTGGGAGTGGACTATCCAGACGGGGGCCAGCCGGACCAGGCTCCAGTGCAGGTCCCGGCAGGCCGGTGGAGGGTGCGTGCGGTCCATAAGAGCGGCGAGTTCCCATGGGCCGGCTTGGTGCAGCCCGTCGCCGAGGACGGTCGCCCCTGACGCTCGGCACCGCTGCCACTCAAACTTCCCTACGTTCTTCTTCGGGACCGGGCGAGCCCTTCGTATGGTTGGCCCACCCAGGGGCGTCGGGTGTGGCTTTCAAAGTTCTGCCGCTTGTGGCTTCCATCGATTGGCCGCCCGACGTCCCACGACGACTCGGCTGCCAATTAGGAATTGCGAATGATCGCTGAGTAGGGAATCGACAGCGAGGTCGTCCGTCGGGAGGGCATCAGCACCACACCGCACGGAGGCACCACATGGCCGCGATCTGGGCCGACATCGACGCAGGTAAGACCCATCACCACTAATGGCTTCCGAACGAGCCCGGCACCGGCTTGAACCCTGCATCACCACTGGCTATCAAGCCTCGACGCAGATCGGCGTCGTGTCGGTGCCGGGCCGTGTTCGTCACGTCGATTCTCTTGCGGTTGGATCGCGTACGTGGTTCGAGCCCGCCAGCACGGAGCATCCCCACATCACCCCGGGGCCCCAGAGCCCTCCGTGAAGACGGGGACCGGCATGCTGCCGCACTCCGGCACCTGTTCAACCGATTCCTCGGCTGCCTCTACTACTGCCTCCAGCATCGGGTCTTCTACGCCGAGACGACCGCGTTTCCCGCCCTCGAACCGGTCGCGGCCACGCCCGCTTGACTCTTGAAACCATCGGATGTCTGCGTCGCGATCGACGAGAGCGGCCGCCGACTTCTGTCACGACGCGTCGCCAACGACGAACCCGAACTGCTCGAACTCCTCACCGCCGTCCTCGCCTTGGGCGACGATGCGACCTGGGGCATCGACCTGGCCGACGGCGGAGCCGCCCTCGCCATCGCGATCCTCCTCAACCACGACCAACCGGTGCTCTACCTCTCCGGCCGGGCCATCCACCGCGCGTCCGAGGACTACCGCGGCGAAAGCAAAAACCGACGCCAAGGATGCAGCGGTCATTGCCGACCAGGCCCGTATCCGCCGCGACCTGCGCCCCTTACGGGCTGGCGATGAGGCCGTCACCGATCTGAAGATCCTCGCCGGTCGGCGCATGGACCTGGTCGCCGACCGCACCCGCACCGTCAACCGGCTCCGCGCCCAACTCACCGGCATCTTCCCCGGCCTGGAGCGCGCACTCGACCTCACCAACACCGGCCCGCTCATCTTGCTGACCGGTTACCAAACGCCGACTGCACTCCGCCGGATCGGCCGCAAGAGGCTGGAAACGTGGCTGCGCAACCGCAAGGTCCACCGCGCCGACCAGCTGGCCGAGACAGCCTTCCAGACCGCCGAGCGCCAGCACACCAGCCTGCCGGGCGAGAGGCTGACCGCCCGCATGGTGCACACGCTGGCGGCGGAGGTGAGGGGCCTCAACCAGCAGGTCGCCGAGATCGACAAGCTCATCGAGGCCCGGCTTCGCGAGCACCACGACTTCGAAGTGATCACTAGCATGCCGGGCTTGGGCGTCATCCTCGGTGCCGAGTTCCTGGCCGCGACATGGCTATCTTCGGCACTCCCGACCGGCTCGCCGGCTTCGGCGGTGTCGCCCCGGCACCTCGGGACTCCGAGAAGATCAGCGGCAACCTGCGGCGTCCCCAGCGATACAACCGTAGGCTCCAACGCGTCTTCTACACCTCCGCATTGTTCAGCATCAGAAGGTGCGAAGAGTCCCGCCAGTTCTACGACCGCAAACGAGCCGAGGGCAAGCGCCATACCCTGGCCGTCCTCGCACTCGCACGGCGCCGCGTCAACGTTCTCTGGGCCCTCCTGCGCGACGGACGGTGCTACGAGTTCACGCCGCCAACGGCCCTCGCGGCTTGACAAACGGCATTAGGAATCGTTGGCGCAGGACAGCTGCGACAGGGCCTGTCTCACAGCTGACAGGGTCGCCTCGTACCGCCTCCACCTGGGGAAACGCTGTGCGAGGCTCACAAGGAGCGGCGACGGAGAGGTCCCCTCGCCCCGACGTGCTCGATACGGTGGCGACCATGGCAGAACGAGGCGAGAGCAGGACGGGGTGGAGCGGGCACGGCTGGGCGGCGCTGTCGAGCCGCCGCAGGGTGCACCTTCCGGCACGATGCGGTGTGGTGCCCGGCCTGGGGAATTGATTGGCAGCGCGGCTTCCACCTCACGCTCATGCACGTCCGGTCTGGCGGGGCGCTGCCCGTACGGGCGGGCGAGGTCTCGGAGCCTGGACAATGGCGCAGCGGGTCGGCTGGAATGCGCTGACGCCCGCGCAGCAGTGGATGCTCGACAGCGTCCTGGGACTTGAGCCCGCCGGCGAGGCGGAGCAGCCACCTGCGCGCCGGACGCAAGCCGACCGGTGGGTCAGCCATCTTGCTGCGGCTCGTCAGTTTCACGCTCGCGAGGGGCACTCGAATGTTCCGCGAAGCACATCGAAGACGTCGGCGGTGTCCCGGTCAAGCTGAGTGGGTTTCTCGATAACACCCGCCGCAGGGCAGGCCGGCTCGCCGCAGCCCGCCGCGCGGAACTCGACGCTCTCGGCATGTGCTGTAGTGCGGCCGGGCCGGCAGGCGGTCGCCCCGGTGAGAGAGGCAAGGCGACCGCCCTGGCCTGCCACGGTGACCAAGCGGCAGGAAGCCACCTCCCACAAGCGTCCACGGAGAGGAGGTGGATCACTCATTGCGCATGAGTGATCCACAAACGTGAGCGACGTTGTGTAGTCCCTGTGCGAGCAGGCCGACGCCGGACCAATGTCACCCGAACGGCTTACGCGCCCTCACCTCGAGCATGCGGCCATCACCATTCAGCCCACACTCAGACTGGACCTTCTGCCGCCGCACCGTTCCCGTGATCACCGCTTCGTCGGGAGGCGTCGTGGTCGTGCTGGCTCTGCTCGTGCCGGAAATGCTCCTGCTCCTGATGCTGGCACTGGACCTCTTCGAAGACCTCCTGTTCCCCTCACCGCCACCGCCCTCTCCAGATGACAAGCCCCGGGAGCAGGCCGACAGCCACGATCGCGGACAGCGAGACAGCTAGCGATCAACGCTCCCGGGTTCCCGTTGTCCCGTTTCCTTTGATCTTGCCGTCGAGCGCTTGCCTGACCTGCGGCGAGACAAGGTCGTGTCTGGCGAACGGCTCCCTTGCGTTCCTGGTCGCATGGATCGTCCAGGGGGATCCTGGAGCTGTGGCAAGGAAGAGCGTCCAGAGTTGCAGCCAGTGCGGCAGCCCGCTGCCCCAGGGCTGCCGGAAGTCACGCCGGTACTGCTCAACGGCCTGCCGCACGAAAGCGTGGAGATGGAAGCGTGAGCGGGCGGAATGGTGGCGGAGCAATCTGGAGTTCGCCGCCGCCTTGCGCGAGGGCGGCCCCTACCGTCGGGCCGAAAAAGCGGTGCCCGGTCTGCAAGGGCTGGTGGTTCGTCGGCGAGGTCAAGGGCGGCAACCGCAAGCGGGTGGATGCCCTGTACTGCTCACCGAGGTGCCGCACCCGGGCCTATCGCCGGAGGCAATCACGTTCAGAAAGCGTCACACCGTGACGCCTTCAGGTGACGCTATGGGGGTTCAGAAACCGGCACTGCCCATCCCCCGTTGTGGTCCGTGTCCCGTCTCGCGAGATCTTCCCTCTGTCTCACCTGACGTTCTCCGATCTGCATGTCGGGGACAAGGTCAAGTGAGACAGGTCTGGTCAGTGCGATGCCGTCGGCCGACATCGGGAATATAAGAACGGCTCGCCGGCAACTTCGAGCGAGACGGCCAGGCGCCTGACTCGAGGTTGTTTCTCTGCCGACCAGTGCCTCGCTCGAAGAAAAAATCGAATGATGGGGTCCTAAAACTAACTGGGCCAACTCACCTACGAAGCCACCCGGCGGTCGTCCTCGTCATCCACGCCAACATCTCCTCCGGGTTAACCCGGGTCTACTGGGTCGCTTCGGTAAGGCGCCTCGGTGACCGGGTCTGGGAGATCGCGTACCCGGTCGGCGATCGGTACGGCCGTCGGAGGCACCAGGGCGTAGGAGAACCAGTTCGGCCCGGGTGCTGTGACCGGTCGCCAGCGGTCGGCCAAGAGCGCGGTGACGTCGCCCTCGTCGATACCGCGGGGCCCGATGCCGCGGCGTCGCCGCGGCGCGGCGCGCAGCAGGAGGATCGCTTCCGGTGCGGCAAGGGTGTTGACCGTGGTGGCCCAGCCCTGCCGACGCTCTGCCGGGATGCCATGCAGGCAGCCGTTGTCGAGCAGGAGCGAGGTGGCGCCGGCGAGTTGTCCCTGGGGGTCTACCGCGTCTGGCTCGGTCACGTCCGCGACGCGCCAGACGACACGGCTTCCCGGGTCCCTGCGGCTGGCGGCGGTGATGGCCTCGGGCGTGTAGTCGAGGGCCGTGACCGACCAGCCGTGTTCAGCGAGGTAGCGTGCCTGGATGCCGGTGCCGCAGCCGAGGTCGACGGCCTGGGCGGGTGGCAGCGGCGCGGGGCCCTCGACGATGTCGATGACTGGGCCGGCACCCGGGCCGGTCCCAGGGGACGATGCCCAGGCGGTAGAGCGTGCGGTACGTGCGGCGCATGGAGAGTCCTCGGGTAGGCGGTCGCCGGTTCAGTGGTTGGCCGACAGCCGGCGAGGGTGGAACCACAGAAGTGCACCGATGAAGAGCGCCGGTGCGAACGCGGCGGTGCTGACCTGGCTCAGGCTCAGGTCTCCGGTGGCCAGGTAGGCGAGCGTGGCCGTCCAGTCGATGGCCTGGATGACGATCATCGTGTCGATCCAGCCGACCCGCTGGCGCGGTGCCCGCGCCGCGCTGAACATCCCGTAGGCGTAGCCAAGGAACCGGCCGGCCATCATCGCGAACAGCCAGTTCGCCCAGGCCGGCGCTGCCGGACGCAGGCCCAGTGCCTGGGCGCCCGCCACGGGGGCCAGCAGGAACAACACCCCGAGAGCCAGTTGGAAGATTCCGACGGTGACAAGGGTGGCGCGTAGTGCCCGCACGGGTGGTGCTCCGTTCTGCCGGTGGACGATGCCATGACGGTAGGCGGGCACCGAGGCTGATTGTCAAAGAGTGAACTAGTATCCGTTCCTGAACCATTGGGCTTGAGCAGCGGAGATGTCATGAATGAGAAATGCGCCGACGAGACCTGCCCCGTGGCCCGGGCCGTGGAGATCCTCGACGGCAAGTGGACGATGCTCGTGATCCGTGACCTGCTCGGCGGTACCAGGCGCTTCTCTGAGCTGCGCGCCTCGCTCGCCGGCATCAGCCCGAAGACCCTCACGGACCGGCTGCGCTCCCTGGAGGAGCACGGGCTGCTGCGGCGCGTCATCCACGCCGAGGTCCCCCCGCGCGTGGAGTACACACTGACCGACACCGGTCTCGGCCTCGAACCCGCCATTCGCGCGCTGGGCGCCTGGGGCGCGACGATGGCACCGGCACCGGCAGGAACTCCCGCGGCCGGCGTCCGCTAGCCGAACCTGGGACCGGCCCGCGAAACCGGGGTATACGTTCAGACCGTCGATCAGAAGATCGACAGCGGCTCCCCCGATGGACGCGACTGTTCGGCATCTGGCCGCCCTCGCCGACCTCCGTCGTCTTCTCAGCTTGGCGGACCTGGAAACGCGAGCGACCGACGACACCAAGTGAGACAAACACGCCAATCCACTTCCCGGCGGCAACACCAGGTGAGACAAACCGCCAGGCCGGTCTCACCGTTGATTACAGGACCTGACTTCCGCTGCCCGGTCTAGGCCCTGTCGTCAAATGATGATCTTGAGTGGTGGATCATGGTCGGGTGATACGTCGTCATGAACTGTCCGATGCCGAGTGGGAGTTCGTCCGGCCGTTGCTGCCCGCGTCCTTGCGGGGCCGCAAGCGGTTGGACGACCGAAGGGTCCTCAACGGGATCGTGTGGAAGTTCCGCACCGGCACGGCCTGGCGGGATGTGCCCGAGCGGTACGGATCGTGGGCCACGCTGCACACCCGTTTCCGCCGGTGGGCCAAGGACGGCACCTTCGAGCGGATGCTGCGGGCCGCGCAGGCCAAGGCGGACGCGGCCGGGGACATCGACTGGCTGGTGTCGGTCGACTCCACCGTCGTGCGGGCCCACCAGCACGCGGCCGGGGCCCGAAAGGGGGCTCTGCCCGCCGGCACTCGGACGCTCGCGGGGTGGCCTGACCAGCAAGATCCACCTTGCCTGCGATGGGCTCGGCCGCCCGCTGGCCTTCACCCTCACGGGCGGGAACACCAACGACTGCACGCAGTTCACCGCCGTGATGGAAGCGATCCGGGTGCCCCGTCCCGGGCCGGGACGGCCCCGGGTGCGGCCCGCCCACGTCCTCGGCGACAAGGGCTACAGCTCCCGCGCGATACGGACCTGGCTGCGACACCGAGACATCCCGCACACCATCCCCGAGCGGGCGGACCAAGTCCGCAACCGGCTCCGGCGCGGCAGCCGGGGCGGGCGTCCGCCGGCCTTCGACAAGCAGGTCTACAAGCGGCGCAACGTCGTGGAACGCTGCTTCAACCGCCTCAAGCAATGGCGCGGCATCGCGACCCGCTACGACAAGACCGCCGAGTCCTACCAAGCAGCCGTCACCCTCGCCTCGCTCCTGATGTGGGCGTGACATTTGACGACAACTCCTAGCTTGGTCTTTAACATCCGGCGTCGAATGGTGCGTCGAACTTGATCACTCGGTTCGGTAACCGGCGTACACGGAAGCGGCCTTCGGCTGAACATGTGCTCCGACCAAGGAACACACACGTCCAGCACGAAGGCCGTGAGGATGAGTCTGCTGCATCACGAGGCCCGATCGGAGGCATTGGCGCAACTGTCATGCTTCCGGGGCGAGTTCTACTCCTGTCTGACCGCTCGTTCGGACGCGTTGTTCGAGCTGGCCGATGCCGTTCTGTGCGGCGACGGACCGGTGAGGTCGCTGGCTGAGCTGTCGCTGGTGGGCGAACACCGCCGAGGCCATGGCGGGCTCTACGCCGCCCTGGCCCGTGGACGCATCGATGCCAGCCGGCTGCGGCGGGCACTGGCCGAAGTCCCACTGCCACGGGCTGCCGACGGCCGGCTGGTCCTGGCCATCGACATCACCTGCTGGCTACGCCCCGACGCCCACACCTCACCACAACGGATCCTGTGCCACACCTACGGCCGGGGCAAGGACCAGCACATCCCCGTCCCCGGCTGGCCCTACTCGATCGTCTGCGCGCTCGAGCCCGGCCGCAGCTCATGGACCGCACCGCTGGACGCACTGCGTCTGACGCCCGGGGACGACACCGCCACCGTCACCGCCCGGCAGTTGCGCGATCTGCTCCAGCGACTGATCACCGCGGGGCAGTGGCAGACGGGCGACCCTGACATCCTCATCGTCGCGGACGCCGGATACGACGCACCCCGCCTCGGCTTCCTCCTCAAAGACCTGCCCGTGCAGGTGCTGGCCCGGATGCGATCCGACCGCGTCCTGCGCAGGGCTGTCCCACCCAGGCTCCCGCACACCCAGGGCCGGCCGCCCCGGCACGGCGGCGAGTTCGTCTTCGGGCAGCCCGACACCTGGGGCACCCCGGACACCGAAACCGTCACCGACACACGCCTCTACGGCCAAGCCACCGCCCGCTCATGGAACCGGCTCCACCCCAAGCTGACCCACCGCTCCTCCTGGGCAGCCGCCGACGGCACCCTCCCGATCGTCGAGGGAACAGTGATCCGCCTGGACATCGCCCACCTGCCCAGCGGCGCAACACCCAAGCCGGTCTGGCTGTGGTGGTCAGGCACCGATGCCACACCGGCGGACGCCGACCGTCTCTGGCAGGCATACCTGCGACGCTTCGACATCGAGCACACCTTCCGCCTGTTCAAGCAGACCCTCGGCTGGACCTCCCCGAAGATCCGCACCCCCGAGGCGGCGGACCGGTGGACCTGGCTGATCCTCGCCGCCTACACCCAACTGCGGCTCGCCCGCCCGCTGGCAGCCGACCTGCGTCGGCCCTGGGAGAGACCAACCTCGCCGGACAGGCTCACCCCCGCCCGAGTCCGCCGCGACTTTCGGCACATCCGCCCACAAGCCGCCTGTCCGGCCCAAGCACCGAAACACTCCCGCCCCGGCCCCGGACGGCCACCGGGCCGAAAGAACACCCGACCCACACACCGCCACGACGTGCACACACCCCGCAAAACACCATCGGCGAACCAGCGAACGAAGAAGTCAACCACCCCACGACCCCGCCGCACGGGTTAAAGATCAAGCTAGGGTTCTCAGCCGTAGCCCGACCCCGGTATCGCTCTGGCGAGCTGATCGCGTCCCATGAAGTGGTGTAGCCGGGCAGGGTCCCGGAACGCACGGGTGTCTGCCCGGGGCGTGCATCCACCGGCGTTGCATGCTCCCTGAACAAGGGCAGGCCATCGCGCAAGTGTTTCTGGTGAACGGGCAGTTCAACCGGAGGAGCGCATGATGGCCTTGTCCCAGTCTGAGCTGATGCGGCTGCTTGAGTCACTACGTCGGGCCGATGGAGTTGAAGCAATCAGGGTGGTGTGCGAGCACATCCTGCAGGAGCTGATCGAGGCCGAGGCCACCGAAGTGATCGGTGCCGCGCCGCGCGAGCACTCCGAGACACGCACGACCTGGCGCAATGGACACCGGGACAAGCTGCTGACCACGCAGGCCGGCGACCTGGACCTGAAGATCCCGAAGGTGCGAAGCGGGTCGTTCTTCCCGTCGCTGCTGGAACGCCGACGGCGGATCGACCGCGCGTTGTTCGCCGCCGTGGTGATGGAGGCATACGTGCACGGTGTCTCGACACGCTCGGTCGACGACCTGGTCAAAGCACTCGGTGCGGACAGCGGGATCTCCAAGTCCGAGGTCTCCCGCATCTGCGGTGAGCTGGACGAGGAACTGACCGCGTTCAAGGAACGGCCGCTGGACCACACCGTCTTCCCCTGGCATCCGGGTAGTCCACCCGGCCACGGGCCTGCCACCAGCGGCGGATCGACTCGACGGCGAACACCGAGGTGTCGTGATCGGTGCCGACGTTCACCCAGCCGCTGTCGTGGGCCAGATCGTAGATGCCGAAGGGTATCGCCACGTCGACGTCGGGGCCGATGAAGTAGAAGCTGTGGTCCTCCACCTGCACCGGATCGTCAGCAGGGCGCCACTGCCGCCCTGGGTTCGGCAGCTGCCCTATCTGCTCCTTCTTCTTGGCGTCGATGCTGATCACCGCCTGACCGCCGGACTGGTGCTCTTTGAGCTGTTCGTTGATGTAGCGGAACTGTGCGTCCCGATCGGGGTGTTGCTTGCCCTCCAGCGTCTTGGCGCTGGCCTGCAGACTGAGTGGCTGTTGCTGTTCCGAACTTGAGGAGTGCTGGTCAAACGGGAGTCACCTGAACTCCCAACCCGACCGGTCCTCCCCCGCCGTCGTGACCTCCGCGTCCATCACATCGAGCGGCAGCATGACCGCGCGCACCGGGTGGACGTCACGTCGCCGAGGTGCCAGGCCGCGCGGCGAGGTCAGAGCGCCCACAGGCAACACGCCTGGCGTACCGCCACCACCAGCGTCCTCGCAGCAGTGCGCAGCTTGTCACCCGAGCGGTGGGAGGCGAGGACGTCCGCAATGGCCGACCGGCGGTGACCGTGAAAATCGCTGTCCGATCACCGGAGCACGGTGATAGACATCCGGCGTGGAAGAGAATCTTGAGTTCCCCGACCTGTTGCGACTGATCGATGAACGGTCGACCGCCTTCCGCGCCGTGGTC
Organism: Streptomyces mirabilis; assembly: GCF_039503195.1. NCBI lineage: Bacteria > Bacillati > Actinomycetota > Actinomycetes > Kitasatosporales > Streptomycetaceae > Streptomyces > Streptomyces mirabilis. Next base: position 10,832,454 of record NZ_JBCJKP010000001.1, on the reverse strand, counting down.
GCCGCCGCGCCCGGTCTCGACGCACAGGTACCGACCTGCCCTGGGTGGACGCTGTTCGATCTGGTGAAGCACCTGGGCGGGGGAGACCGCTTCTGGGCCGCCATCGTCGGCGCGGGGCCCGCCGACGCGCCCCCGGCCGAGGCCGTCGCCACGCGTGCCGCGCTGGAAGTGCCGCAGGAACGTGAGGCCCTGCTGGCCTGGCTGGACGCGTCGACGCAGCTTCTGCTGGGCGCCCTGCGCGCGGCGGGACCGGAGAGCGGTTGCTGGACGTGGTGGCCCGCGTCGCAGTCACCGCAGACCGCCGGCGGCACCGCCCGGCACCGGGTCCAGGAGACCGCGGTGCACACCTACGACGCCCAGCTCGCCGGGGTCGCCCCGCAGCCGCTGCCGGTCGAGCTGGCACTCGACGGTGTGGAGGAGTTCCTGTTCACCGTCTGCGCAACGCCGAGTGCCTGGCCGCACAAGCCCACGGCCTTCGACTTCCACGCCGCCGAGGGCCGCTCCTGGCGCCTCACCGTCGACGGCGACGGCGCACGCACCACCCGCATCCCCGCGCCCACCGCCGCGACCGGCGAGGACTCGGACGCAGCCGGCGCCTCCGTCCACGGCACGGCCAGTGAGCTGGTCCTCTACCTGTATGACCGGATCCAGGCCGACTCCTTGCACGTTGACGGAGACGCAGGGCTGCTCGACCTGCTCCGCGCCTGGGAGCCGGAGGAGAAGTAGGACGTAGCGGGGGCGCGGCATCAGCCACACCTGGCCGTCCTGCCGGCGCAGCACCTTGATCGTGGCCTCGTCGTCCAGCAAAGCAACGACGATGTCGCCGTGGTCGGCGCTGTCCATCTTCCGCACGGTGACCGATGTCGCCGTCGCAGATCGCCGCGTCGAACGCCTTTGCGGAGACGTGGTGGGGCAACGCCTGGGTACGCGCTCTCGAAGAGGGAGCCCTGGACGCGGCGCGGCTGGCGCGCGGAGGGGCGTACGCCGACCGGGGGCACGTCGACGCCATTACCGTCACACCGGGACTCGTGCTGGCCTATGTCCACGGGAGCCGCCCGCGGCCGTACCGCGTCCAGGTCCGACTGCGGACGCTGGACGACGGCGACTGGGACCGTTTCCTCGACGCGGCGGCCGAGCGCCCCGGGCACATCGCGGCCCTCCTCGACAAGGAGATGCCCAAGTCGCTCGCGGACTGCGGAGCCGACCTGCTCCCCGGCCCCGGCGACCTGGCACCCCAGTGCAGCTGCCCCGACCACGGCCACCCCTGTAAACACGCCGCCGCCCTCTGCTACCAGACGGCACGTCTGCTCGACGAGGACCCCTTCGTGCTGCTTCTGCTGCGCGGCAGGGGCGAGCGCGAGCTGCTGGACGCGCTGTCCCGCCGCAACGCCACCCGCGCGGCCCGCGCCGCCCAGGAACAGCAGTCGGCGCCACTGCCCGGCGTACGGGCCCGTGACGCCCTCGCGCGTCGGGCGCTGCCGCCTCTCCCGGCGCCGCTGCCCGCCCCCGCGCACCCCGAGCAGCCGCCGATCTACCCGGGCGCGCCGGGCGGCCCCGACCCGTTCGCGCTGGACCAGCTCGCCACGGACGCGGCCGCCCGCGCACACGCGCTGCTCACCACGGGCCGCGACCCGGTCGCGGAGCTGACGCTGTGGCAGGACGCGGTACGGCTCGCCGCCGCCCGCCCCGGTTCCGGCCTCACCGCCGGGACCCGCGCCCTGTACGCCTCGCTGGCCTCCGCCGCCGGCCGTACCCCCGCCGACCTGGCGCGCGCGGTCGCCGCCTGGCGGCAGGGCGGCCTCGAAGGACTCACGGTCCTGGAAGAGCCCTGGGACCCGCCCGCGGGCCGTTTCGACCGCGCCCGCCCCCTCCTGCTCGCCGCCGACCTCCCCGCCTTCCGCCCCTGGCGCAACCACCTCACCCACCCCCGCGGCCACGCCCAGCTCCGCCTGGGCCACGACGGCCTCTGGTACGCCTACGAATCGGAACCGGGCCACGAGGACTGGTGGCCCCGGGGCACCCCCGACCTCGACCCGGTCGGCGCCCTGACCGGCCTCGGCGCCCCCGGCGAGCTCTGATCCGCCCCAGGGTCGGCAGCCCGACCGGGCACGGGGCACGGCGGGGCCCGCCGACCGCGTCGGGCGAGAACGGCCGCGGCCGCACCAGGGCGCCCCAGGGGAGCCGGCGCGGCCGCGCGTGCGGGCCAGGGACGGTCAGTGGGACGCGGGGAAGCCCAGGTCCGGACCGGCCGCCACCTCGGCCGGGTCCGGCCAGCGGCTCGTGATGACCTTGCCGCGCGTGTAGAAGTGGATGGCTTCGCTGCCGTACATGCGGTGGTCGCCGAAGGCCGAGTCCTTCCAGCCGCCGAAGGAGTGGTAGCCCACCGGCACCGGCATCGGCACGTTCACGCCGACCATGCCGGTCTCGACCTCCAGCTGGAACCGGCGGGCCGCGCCGCCGTCGCGGGTGAAGATCGAGCTGGCGTTGCCGAACGGGGAGCCGTTGATGATGTCCATGGCCTCCTCGTAGGTCTCCGCGCGGAGCACGCACAGGACGGGCCCGAAGATCTCGTTGCGGTGGACGTCCGAGCCCGTGCGGACCTTGTCGAGGAGCGAGACACCCATCCAGTGCCCGTTCTCCAGGCCCTCGACGGTGAAGTCCCTGCCGTCGAGCACCACGTCGGCTCCCTGGGCGGCCGCGCCCGCGATGTAGTCCGCGACCTGGTCGCGGTGGGCCTTGGTGATGAGCGGGCCCATCTCGGACGTCGGGTCGTTGCCCGGGCCGATCTTGACCTTCTTGGCCCGCTCGGCGATCCGGGACACCAGCGGGTCGCCCGCCGAGCCGACCGCGACCACCACGGAGACCGCCATGCAGCGCTGGCCCGCGGAGCCGTAGGCGGCCGTCACGGCGGCCTCGGCCGCCGCGTCGAGATCGGCGTCGGGCAGCACCAGCATGTGGTTCTTCGCCTCGCCGAGGGCCTGGACGCGCTTGCCCGCGGCGGACGCCCTGGTGTAGACGTGGCGGGCGACCGGCGTGGAGCCCACGAACGAGACGGCCGCCACGTCCGGGTGGTCCAGGAGGGCGTTCACCGCGACCTCGTTGCCATGCACGATGTTGAGCACACCGTCGGGCACGCCGGCCTCGGCCGCGAGTTCCGCCAGGAGCATGGACGCGGACGGGGCCTTGCTGGCCGGCTTGTGGACGAAGGTGTTCCCGCAGGCGATCGCCATGGGGAACATCCACATGCTGATCATCGCGGGGAAGTTGAACGGTGAGATGCCGACGATCACGCCGAGCGGCTGGCGGATCGACGCCACGTCGACGTTGCTCGAGACCTCCGTGGACGTGTCGCCCTTGAGCGCCATGCCGAGCCCGCAGGCCAGTTCGACGATCTCCAGGCCCCGAGCCACCTCGCCCAGCGCGTCCGCGTGGACCTTGCCCTGCTCGGCGGTGATCAGCGCGGCGAGGTCGTCGCGGCGCGCGTTCAGCAGCTCGCGGTAGCGGAAGAGGATCGCGATCCGCTGGGCGAGCGAGGACGTGCGCCAGGTGGCGTAGGCCTCCTTCGCCGCGGCGACCGCGGCGTCGACCTCGTCGGCGCCGGCCATCGCGACCTGTGCGGTGACCTCTCCGGTCGCGGGGTCGGTCACGGGGCCCCAGGCGCCGGAGGCGCCTGCGGCGTCTCCGAAGGGCTTGCCACCGATCCAGTGGGTGACGGTCTTCATCGGCGGAACTCCTTCAAAGGTGACGGCGGCGGGCGGTGAGGTTCCTCTCGTTCACCTCCCGGGCCTCGACTTCAGCCGGACGGTCCGTGGCCTCGGCCGCGGACGCCTTTCCCACGCGGGGAGGGCTGACTGCTGATATCGAAGCTACTGTTCCGATCCGCACGTACAGGCGTTTCGGAGCCTCGGGGCCCGAAGTGCCTCCCTCAGGTCCCACACTGTCGTGGCGTGGATCACTGGTGTCGGCAGTTGCGTGTGAGGCCGTGCAAGACCCTGGGGAGGTTCGGCAAGCGTCGCGACCCCCTCCCGTGGGAAATGGTGAGATGCGGGAGCGTGGGCAGGTGAGTGACATGAACGCCGAAAACCTGCAATACCGCTTTGACGGGCCAGACCACGCTCCGGTACTGATCCTGGGACCGTCCCTCGGCACCACATGGCACAGGTTGTAGAAACCGTCCAGGAGCGTCTGTCCAGTCCATGCCGGGACTGTCCGGCCGGCTGCGGCCCGGGAACGCCGGTGCCAACACCGCCGCCGATCACATCACGGTGCTCGACCAGGCGCTCACGCAGCTGTGGCGCTACGGGGTCGCCCCGTGCGGCCGTAGCCGCACGAAGCTGCCCGGGCGCTTCAGCTGAGTTGTGCCTCAGCGAAAAGCGGCGATGCTACGGGCGACCCAGTCGTTGAAGGGGCGCGGAACGCGACCGAGGACTCGTTCCACGTCCGAACTGATCCGTAGTTCGGCGGGGTTCGGGGCGGAGATGATGTCCAGGGTGTCGTCGGCGAGCTCCGGCGGCACGAACTGGGTCATCGCGGCCTTGGCCTCCTCGCGGGTGAGTTCGTGGAACCGCACCGGCGAGCCGAGCGCGGCGGCGATGGCTTCCGTCTGCTGACGCGGCGTGATCACCTCGGGCCCGGTCAGCTCGAAGACTCCGCCGGTGTGCCGGTCGTCCAACAGACAGGCCGCCGCGACCTCGGCGATGTCCGCCGGGTCGACGATCGGAACCCCGACGTCGCCGAAGGGTGCGGCGACCATCCCCTGCGTGCGGACGGAATTCGCCCAGGCCAAGGCGTTGGAGGCGAAGCCGCCCGGTCGCAGGACGGCCCAGTCCAGGCCGGACTCTCTCAACGCGTCCTCCACCGCGCGCATCGCGATCCGCGACGGACCGAGCGGCCTGGTCGCCACGCCCTGCGAAGAGAGCAGGACGACCCGCCGGACCCCGTTGGCCGCGGCCAGGTCGATGATGTCGATCGGCCTGGCTTCGGGAGCGTGCAGGTCGCCGGACAGCAGGAGGAACAGCGCCTTCGCCCCGTCCAACGCGGGAGTGAGACCCTGCGGCTCGGCCAAGTCAGCCGGCACGTGCCGGACCCCGTCCGGCACCGCCGCCGCGTGCCGCGACACCGCTGTCACCTGCTCGCCCGCCTCGGCCAGGACCTGCGTCAAAGGCCGGCCCACATTCCCGGTAGCCCCGGTCACCACGATCATGTTCAGCTCCTAGTCCGTTGTGCACTGCGGCAATTGACGCTAGGAGTCGGGCTTACTTTCCGTAAGAACATACCCAGGGGTAAGCTCCGGACATGGGGGAAGGTGCGCAGGTGACGCAGGCCGAGGCGGGCAATCGGTATGAGGTGTTTCACACCGACTGCCCTGCGCGCGACGTGGTCGACCATGTGACCAGCAAGTGGGGTATCTGGGTGCTGATCTCCTTGCGGAGCAACGGCCTTCGGTTTTACGAGCTGCGTGACAGCATCCAGGGCATCAGCGAGAAGATGCTCGCTCAGACACTGCGCGCACTGGTCCAGGACGGCCTGGTCTGGCGGGAGGTCGAACCGACGACGCCGCCCCAAGTCACTTACGGGCTGACCGAGTTCGGTCAGGACGTCGGCGAGCCGCTGACGGACTTGTTCGACCGGATCACACAGCGGCTGCCATCCAGCGGAACGTCCGCCGCGGAGCGGCTGAGCGCAACAGGTCAAGCGAAGCAGCTGACCACCCCAGGTCCTTGACAACTTCACCATCTCTACGACGAACACTGATCGTGATGGCAGAGAGGTTCATGCGTACTCGCACCACGGACAGTGGCAGGAAGGCCGCGCCACGACGCTGTTTATGGAGGACCTGTCCTACCTGTCGTTCACCCCAACGAGTGAACAGGCTGACCAGCCAGTCTCAGTTCCGTGGCCGATCGGCCACGAAATGGCCACCGGTGTCCCGTCTCAATAGATCTTGGAGAGGTGCGGTCGCTGACCTGCGGGGTGACAGGTTGAGTCGTGACTCACGGAGGGCGGGACAAGGCGTCCCAGAAGGGCTGCGGCCAGCGTTGAGTGCGCGTCTCATCGATCGTGGCCAGGGCGGTGCTTCCTGGGCTGGGCTTCGTCAGGATGGTGAGATGCCTGCTTCCAGGATTCGCACTGAAGATGGCAGTTTCCTGGTTGCCTCGGGACGCAGGTTCTGACCGGGCGTGGCCGCCGTCGAGGAATTCGTTCGCTGTCCGAGGTGATCGCTCCCGAACCGGAGCGTCCTTTCATCTATCCTTCCTCATGCTTCGTGACGGGCACTATCAAGGGGACGACTGCCCTGTGTCTGTCAGCCGAGCAGCAGGTCTACTTTCATCAGGGATACGAGCCCACGGACCGCGATCGGCATGACATGGCTCAACTCCGCCGAGTCTTCGGGATCGCCACCCATTTCTGAGGAGCGATGCCAAGCCCCCGCGCCGCTTCGGCGGGCAGGTGGCTGTGCTCTCGCCAGTGCGGGGAGGCGAACAGGCCGGTGAGTACGACGACTTCGGGATACGTGACCGGCTCGATCCGGGCGTCGGAGGGGCGGTAGGGATCACCGAACGGGTCCTCGCCCAGCCCGTCGAGTCTGCGGTCCCACCGCTGCCGAAGCGGTGGGCAGCCGGTTTCGGACGCAAACCACTTGAGTGCGCGGTCGCGTGCGTCGACGTAGGCCATGTCGGTGGAGGGGGGGTATGCCACGGCGGATAATCCGCTGATGCCAGCGGTTGGCGCGAAGCACTTCGGGCAGTCTCGTCAGATCGTGCTGTTCGTCCCCGAGGATCCAGCGGCGATGGCAGACGCCTTGGTGGGTGGGGTGGGGTGGGGTGGGGTGGGGTGGGGTGGGGTGGGGTGCTGCGGACGACGAGGCCGCGGATGTGGCGGCGGGCCATGCAGAGCCGGCAGGCGGGACGACGTCGGGGCTCGGTGACCTCCTCGGTGACCGAGCGGGGAAGTCGCAGACTGGGGTCGCCGATCGCGCCGAGCGGTGGCATCGCGCGGACCAGCAAGGACGCACTTCGACCGGTCAGAAAGGCGAGCCGGGACCGTACGGCGGGGGTCCAGTAGCCGACTCGGTTGTCGACCCGGCGGTGCTGTCGCGACGGGCCGATCAGGGGCAAGAGATGTCCGATGGTGAGGTGGTCGGCGTCGGCGAGGCGGTTCAGGTAGGAGCCGATCGTCTCGCGGTGAACGGGCGGCGGCGTGAGCGGCAGCGCCCGCAGCCGGGTGGTCACGCGGTCCGTTTCTCGATGCGGGTCCGGCGCCGGCGTGCGCGCGGGAGGTTCTGCTGTTCGGCGCTCTCGTCCGGGTCGACCCGTTCCAGCGACGCCCGGGTGATTCGCTCGCTGCCGTCGAGGATGGCGTCCAGGGCGGCTTCGCGGACGAGGTGGGACAGGCTTCCGATCATGCCGCCGGTGCGGTCGTGCAGATAGCTGCTCAGCTTCAACAAGGTGCCTGCCCGGTGGGCATGCAGCCGCAGGGATTCCTCCAGTGTCGCGACCAGCGACCGCCAAGAGCTGCGCTGTTCCTCGGTCTTGTGGCCGAATGGGCTGGTGGGGATGAGGCTGTAGCGGCTGGCGATCTGCCCGCCGCGCCGTCCGGCGAACAGCCCCGTGCCCTCGACATCGGCACCGGCCAGGACGAAGGTCGCGGGGATGCGCTCGGACAGGTACTTGATCTGGTCGGATGCCTCGGCGCCGACCCGCGTACCAATATCAAGATTCTGCAGTTCATCGATGAGCACGAGACGGCAGCCGAGGGTGCAGAGCAGATCGCAGACCTCGTTGGTGACCTCGACCTGGCTGTAGCGGGACGGCAGCGGCAGGCCGATGAACCGGGCGAACTCGATGGCCAGCATCTTCGGGGTGGCGGCCGGCGGGACGGTGACATAGACGACCGGCAGGGCCTTCGACGGGATCTCCCCCGGCGCCGCCCCAACTGTTCGTGGTTTTTGCCCAGTTGCGTGATCGCTGTGGTCTTCCCGGTGCTGGCTGGGCCCGAGATGATCAGTCCCCGGCGGGCGGAGTACTGGTGCCGGTTGAGCAGGATGCGCTTGCGGCCGGTCGCGGCGACATGGCGGATCGTCGGGTGGAGACCATCACCAGTTGAGCGTGATAGTCCTCCCGGGCCCGGTCATACTCCGCCCGTTCGGACTCCGGCAGCCGCTGCAGGGCCGCAGGCGGCAGGACGACCGGCGGTGCGACGGTCTCCGCGACGAACGCGGCCCAGCCCTCCTTCGTCGTCAGCGGGTAGTCGACTTCCTCCGGCTCCAGGAAGTGCGTCATCAGCGGCTCCCGTCGGTGAAGGCGTCACCCCGAAGGGGATGACCTTGGCCACCGCCTCGTCGTCTTCCGGCTCCGTCTCCTCGACCAACTCCGGCAAGACCTCGGCAACCGGGCGGCCGGGGAGCGCGGACGCGGCCCGGGTGCGGGCGGCGATCCGCCGGTCCGGTCCTGCCCCGGCCCGGGTCAGCGAGTCCTCGACCGCCGCCGCGATGGCGCCCTCGTCGGTGGTATCCGCTCCCCGCGCGGCCAGCAGCGACCGTGCATGGCGCCACGTGAAGTCGGCGAACGGGGCGGACACCGTGCCCAGCCGGGTCCACGGGGCGGTGATCCATCCTCCGGCCCGGGTGTCGCGTACCCAGACGTGGGAGAGGTCGTAGGGGTCGTGATGGACCTCCCAGAGATTGCCCTTGACATCGACCCCGGACGGCTGACGCCGGTAGGGGCCCAACTCCCGGCAGTCGTAGGTGCGGTAGTCGAGGGTGATCCCGTAGTCGTTTGATCGTGCGCCACTTTGGTTCGAACTCTGGCCGGGGGCTGGTGCCCGCGGCGGGTGCATCCGGCGGCACTCCGGTTTCGACCTCGATGAGGTGCCTCTCGAAGAACTGGGCCTTGCGCGATCTCCGACAGCGTCTGTTTCCTCATGGGGACCACGGCCGCCGACGGTGACCACAGATTCGGTCTCCTGCACGGCGTCGGCCTCACAGATACCGCGGCGTGGTGGAACCGGTGAGATCATCCGTTCGCCCACCGCGCCGCCACAGCAACACGCTGAGCGCGACGAACCAGACGAAGCCAAGGAAACGCCCGACCGGGATGAAGACCGAGCCGCCCTCGGCGACGAGCGAGCTCATCGACAATGCGCTGGCCACCCCGCTCACCATGCCGCTCCACGTGACCCAGGCGGGCAAGGCGTGGCTGGCGCGTCCCGTCGCGGCGACCAGGAAGACCGCCACGCCAAGTGCGGCGATGGCCGGCCCGGCGCCGGTGATGAAGGACAGGTCCGAGACGGCCCGATACGTGGACAGTTCCGCCTTGGAACTGATCTGAGCCAGAACCCAGGTGGTGCTGGCGGAGAGCAGGAGGAGAGCTCCGGCGACGGTGGCCAGCGCGCGGACCATGCCCGCCCGGGCGTCGCTGCCGTACCTGCGGACGAACGCGGTCAGACAGGGGACGAACGCCAGCAGCGCGAGGGCAGACAGCCCCTGGAGCAGGCCGAGGATGCGGAAGAGGTTCTCCAGAGTGGCTGGATCCTTCAGCCGATACGTCTGTACTTCGGCGTCGCTGGAGTACGGCGTTACCGTGCCGGACGGGCCCAGCGCCCCGGCGATGACGAGACTGGCCACGAAGAACAGGACGTACAGCACGCCGGTCAGAGCGCCAAGGTCCCGGCGCTGGGCGCTCGTGCGGGTGAGCGTGGCGGTGGTCACGGCGGCGACCCTCCTGAGGTAAGTGGTGACGGCGGAGCGGAAGTCCCGGCCCCGCTGTCTTCACCATCACGGAGCGGCTCCTGTGGGACGTCCCGCGCAGGAAGGCCGTGGGCGTACTCCCGGCGGCGTACAGATCGCTCCGCTGAACTGCTCGGAGTGCCGACCGTACTCGCGTCGGAGCAGCGGGAGTTACTTCCGCCGAGGGACGCCCTGGATGGTCAGAAGGGAGAGCCTGGCCGCGTGCATGTGATCCTGACCTGATTGAGGTATCTATGTCCCCTTCCGCCGGATCATCGACGGTGACGACGGCCGCTGGCGGCAGCCCACAACGGCGTTCAGACCACCGGTTGCCTCAGACGGCCCGTAAGAGCATGGTCGTCGTGCATGTGGTCGTCTCTGTCAGTTGGTTGGCCTTGATGCTCTGCCTGCTCACCCTGGGGACGACGGCGCTGGCGACGAACAATGCCGACACACTGCGGACCGCCTACCGGGCGATGGGGATGCTGGGGAACATTCTGATCATCCCGCTGAGCCTGCTCACGTTGGTCAGCGGTGTGATGCTGGCGCTCGCCACGCCGTGGGGCCTGTTTCGGTACTACTGGGTCAGTGCCAAGTTCTGGCTGACCCTGGCGACGACGGTGGCCTCGATTTTCGCCCTCACTGCCAGACTGCACGACGCGGCGGATGCGGTGGCCCGGCATCCGGTGGGCCCCATCTCAGCCATGGATCTGGGATTCATCCGCTACAACATGGTGATCGTCCCGGCCGTCGCGCTCCTGTTGTATCTCGCCAACGTCATCCTGTCCGTCTTCAAGCCATGGGGTCGACGGCCGGCCGCGCCGAGTGCAGGCCGGCAGTAGCGTCGCCGTGATCAGCTGTGAGGCGTCGTTGTTCTACGGGAACATGCCGACCGACCTGTCGGGCGCCTGTGGAATTACCAGCCCCGTCACGAGATCTCCAGCAGAGCCGTAATTCCCCACCAGCGGCGTCAACTTCCCCGCCCGCATGTCCGAGAGGCTGACTCAGCTCTTCGGAGCCCGTTCTACCGGAGGGGGCATGCGGCTGTAGTGAGGGCCCCTTGCGCTGTAGTGGGCCAGGTGCAGGGTCTCACCGTCGACCTGGAGCTCCGCGGGCGGAGGGTTGGGCACGAAGAGCCCTACCTGAAGGTGCCCGTCGATGCGAACCAGCTCACGGGGTTGATTCCAGCTGTCTGCCCAACTCTGAGCCCGCTCGCGAGACCACGGGTCTTGGAGGGTTCGCGGCGCGGCGGGATCGTGGTCGTAGCCGTTGAGGGCACGGACAAGGCCCTCGCTGTAAACGCCCTTGACCCGGAAGTTCTCCAGGTCGTCCACACGCACGACCATGTTGACGTACCGGCGAGCATTACCTCGGTGCCGACCCACGGCCCGCACGCGCCAATGGCCCGGATCCCATTGGACCGGCGGGATCCACAACAACGCCCCGGGCGCAAAGTGCCGCGTGCCGCGCTGGACGTCGAGGCCGCCCTCGCCGCGGGCGGTTTCCCACGCGACATTGGCCACCAGGCACCAGCCCAGCAGCCCCTCCGGCGTCACTTCTTCGGTGCGTCCCGTGTCTGTCACGCCGAGAATTTTGAGACATGAGACGGGGCGCGAGCCAGCGCTTATCAGCTGAGCCGACCGGCGCAAACCACATTCCGCATCACCCGCCGCAGGAAACATCAGCCTCGTTCGAACATGCGGGCGGGGAAGTTGGGGATCCTGGTGGGAAAAACCCGACCGTCGACAACCGGGCAAACTTCGGTGCTCAGGCGGGCCCGCTCTGACGCTCACGGACGAAGCCGGCCGCCCAACGGTCGCGTACGGCTCCGGCGAAGGGTGTCGGCTATTCAGCGGCGATCGCTGCGTGCAGGCAGCCGTCGCAGGCGGATTCGCCGCCCGTCGGCGCGAACGGCTCCCCGCAGCGGACGCACTTCTCCACGCCGGAGAAGGTCTCGCCGCAGTGGAAGCACAGGTCGACCGGGTTCTTCGGCAGGACGACCTGCCCAGCCTCCACACCCTCGCCGCCGGCATCGACGCGACCTCGACACCGCCATCGCCGGATTGACCCTGCCCTGGAGCTCGGGCGCGGTCGAGGGGCACGTCAACCGGATCAAGATGCTCAAGCGCCAGATGGTCGGGCGTGCTGGCATCGCCCTTCTGCGAAAGCGAGTACCGCTCGCACTGTGATCGCAATGTCAGCGGCTGATGCGAGGATCCCGACGCAGCTACACGAGGAGATCAACATGGGTACCTGGGGCACTGGCCCCTTCGACAACGACACGGCCGCGGACTTCGCCAACGCTCTCGACGACGCCAAGCCCGAGGAGCGCGAGGCACTGATCCGTGGCGTCCTCACGCGCACCGTCGATGCCGTCGGCTGGCTCACCGAAGGAGAAGAAGCGGTGGCCGCAGCCGCACTGATTGCGGCGCAATGCCCGGGCGGCGACACAATCGACACACCCTACGGTCCTGAGAGGCCCATGCCCGCCTTTCCCAACGATCTTCGGACGCTCGCGGACGAGGCCCTCGCCCGCGTCATCAGCGAGGAGGCCGGGCCAGCCTCGAACTGGGTCAACCCGGCAGACTGGAAGCAGTGGCGAGCCAGTCTCACGCGCCTTCGCACAGTCCTTGCCCCGCGATCACCGTCCATCGCGCTGTTCGATGTCGAGCAATGGCAGAGCGTCACCCGCCACCAAACCTGAGGCAGAACCCGAGTTGTGACGGCGGTTGTCTAGCTCTTTGGGAGGCACCAGAACTCCGCCGTGTTCGATGTTCACGAGAATCGACGGCACGCCGTCCAAGGCATCTGACGACACTGATGACGCTTGCGAGGGTGTTCAGTAAAAGGATCACCGGCGGGCAGGCATCCAGCCGTACCGTGGATGTCAAGAGTTGCGCGGAGTTACCAGACGGGATTCGTAGGCGAGGACCACGAGTTGGGCCCGGTCACGGGCACGGAGCTTGGCCATGGCCCGGTTGATGTGCGTTTTCGCGGTCAGTGGGCTGATCACCATATGGCCCGCGATCTCGTCGTTGGACAGGCCATGCGCGACCAGAACCACGGCCTCGCGTTCGCGGCTGGTCAGCTCCTCCAGCCCCGCGCCGGTGCCGGTGTTGAGCGGCTGGGTGACGAACCTGTTGATCAGCTTGCGGGTGATCGTGGGTGCGAGCAGGGCGTCGCCGCGCGCGGCGACGCGTACGGCGTGTAGGAAGTCCTCCGGCACGATGTCTTTGACGAGGAACCCGGCTGCGCCGGCGCGCAGGGCGTTGAAGACGTATTCATCCAAACCGTAATTGGTCAGGATGACGACGTGCACCCCGGCCAGGGCCGGGTCCGCGGCGATGCGCTGGGTCGCCTCGATCCCGTCGACGACCGGCATCTGGATATCGATGAGAGCGATGTCGGGCAGGTGCTCTTGGGCGAGCGCCAAGCCCTCCTTCCCGTCGGCGGCCTCGGCCACCACCTCGATGTCGTCTTCGAGATCGAGGAGCGCGCGAAATCCGCTGCGGATGAGCGGCTGGTCGTCGACCAACAGGACACGGATCATGACGTTGGGTCCAGGGGGAGTTCGGCCTGGACGGTGAAGCCACCCTCCCTGCGCGGTTCCGCCCGCAGCCGACCGCCGAGGGCGGTGACGCGTTCGCGCATCCCGAGCAGTCCGACGCCAGGCGTCAGTGCGATGACCGGCGTGGCCTTGCCGTCGTCATCGATGCGTACTGCGAGGGCGTCCGGGCGGCAGTCGATCCGGACCGACGCCATGCCTGCGTTCGCGTGACGGGCGATGTTGGTGAGCGACTCCTGAACGATCCGGTAGACGGTCCGGCCCACCGCGGCCGGCACATCGTGCTGCTGTCCCTCGATCGTCAGAGTCGCGTCCAGGCCGGCCCTGCTGGCCCCCTCCACCAGTTTCGGGATGTGGTCGAGCCCGTGGGGCGGGGTCGTGTCGTCGTCGCGCAGTGCCTCAAGGGTCGCTCGCAGTTCGCGGGCCGCCTCACGACCGGCCTCCCGGATCGCCAGCAGTGCCTCCGGTACCTGTTCACCCTGCTTGCGGGCCACGTGGACGGCGACTTCGGCCTGCACCTTGATGACTGAGATCTGGTGGGTGAGCGAATCGTGCAGTTCCCTCGCGATGTGCAGCCGCTCTTCGTCGGCGCGGCGCCGCGCGGTCTCCTCCCGGGTGTGCTCGGCCTCATCCGCCCGCCGTTCGGCCTGCCGCAGTGCTTCCCCCGCCGCACCGGCGGCGATCAGCCAGGCCAGTTCGAGGGCGCTTCGGGCCTGCGCGAACGCCTCGCCAGTGTCGTGCAGGCCCGAGGCCAGAGCCGCGAGAGGGAGAGCGGCCAGCATGGTCACGCTCGCCACCACCGTGATGGTGCGGTGTCCCGCCCGCACGGCGGCGTACACCGCGAACAGATACGCGACGGCAGGCACATTGAAATCGGCTGCCTGGTACCCCACCGCACACAGCCCGGTGACAGCCAGGACGGGCACCGGAGCCCTGCGGCGCGCGGCCAGCGCCAGGCCGCCGGCCACCAGCAACGCGTAGCCGAGCAGGCCGAGGTTGGTGGCGGAGTGCTGCCCGGACAGGCCGGTAACCAGCAGCGCCGCCGCCACACCGACGGCGATTACCCAGTCTCTGACACCGGCCGGAACACCGAAGCGTCCTTTGCTCATGCGCGCACCCTAGCCGGATGCCCCCGCGGGGTCGTCCCGCTCGCGGACGAGCGGCCGACTACCACGCACGCAGTACCCGCCCGGCACCTGCCGCGCCTGCAGCAGCCGGGTGTGCCATCGGCGGCAGCGCGAAGTTCCTGCGCCTGCGGGACGACCGGCGGTGGGTCCAGCGGACATGATCAGGCGACGTCCAGTCGTCGTAGTCGTTGTATGAGAAGGAGCACGTCATGTCCGTCCTTTACCTGCTCGCCACACCGGCGGCCGCGCACGTCCCGGTGCAGCCGGTCGCCGCCAGTGTTTCCGGCCTGACCCCCGAGCGAGCCTGGGCCACCACAGCCGCGCTGCTGGCGCTGGGCGGTGTGGTCCTCGGCGGGATGGCTCTAACCCGCTCCGCTGGTCGAATCGGCAACGGCATCGGGGGAAGGGGGGCCATTGCGGCCCTGGTGGCGGGGCTGATCGCCGTGGTCAACGGCGGGCTGGTGGTGGTCACCGCCGACGGTGGTCTCGGCACCGGCAACGGGATCGCCGGCGGCTACGTGGCCCTGGTGCTGGGGCTGATCGCCGTGGTCCTCGGCGGGTTGGCTCGGACCCGCTCCCGCCGCGCCGGCTGACCGCCGCAGATACGAGCGCGCGTTTCGGGTCTGCCTGAAGACCGATCGGATGCCGCTGAGTACCGGCGCTGTCGAAACTCTCGCGTACCAAGCCAGTGAGCCTTTCCCTCTTCAGCTTGAGCTGGCCAGATGGAGGGTGAGGACGGCTTGGACGAGGCTGGTGATTCGGGTCGTCGCGCAGCGGAGCCTGCGGAGGATCCCCCAGGACTTGAGGGTGGCGATGGCCTGTTCGACCAGGGCCCGGACCTTTGCGTGGGATCGGTTGACGGCCTGTTGACCGGCGGAGAGGCGGTCCCACCGGCCGCGGCAGGGGAGGCGCACCGTGCCGCCTGCACCCTGGTAGCCCTTGTCCGCCCAGCAGGTGATGCCGGCTTCGGCGAGAGCGTCGATGATGCCGTGCTCGCGGGCCGGCCGGACGTCATGAACGGCACCGGCCAGGGCCGGTGAAGCCCACAGCAGCCGCCCTTGGGGTCGGCTATGACCTGCACGTTCATGCCATGCTTCTTGTCTTTGCCCGAGTGGAAGGGACGGTCGGCGGCGATCCGGTCGATCGGCAGGAGCGTCCCGTCCAGGATCGGCTACGCCTTCATCGATGCGGCCCGCATGGCTTCGGCGAGCGTGGGGGCGAGGGCGGCCAGGATCCCGACGGCCTCGGTGACGTAGCGGTAGACGGTGGTGGTGCCGATCCCGAAACCAGCCGCGAGCTGAGCATACGGCTGGCCGTTGGGGAGGTGGGCGAGGGCGAGCAGGGCCTGCCGGCCCGTGCTCAGGCGCCGCCATCGGGTGCCGAGAACACGACGGTGTTCCCTCAGGCGGGCAGTGAGGAAGCGCAGGGCAGAGCTGGACACGTCGACGCCGGATGGGTAGACAAGCATACGAAGCCTCTGATCGAGACGGTTCTCTTGGTCGAAACCCCATCTAGCAGGGGCTTCATCCGTCCGTCAGGCCAACTGCCCATCCGACAGGTGAGGTTGGAGACAGCTCACAGTCCGACAGAAACGTCAGAATGCGCGAACACCAGGCGGAGACGCGCTGATAATCCCGTTCGTCGTCCCGGCACACCCCACGCCTGCCTCTCCCTCTCATGGACTGCCGCCCGACATGGGCGGCGGCGGTCAGCCATGGCCCCGATCAGTTGAGCAGGAAGGTTGCAGACTGGCTGCTCGACGGCACCCGGATGAGCCGGGCGGGCGGACCTTCTGTTGCCCCGTGAGCAGGGCGCTGTAGTAGAAAACCAGACGGCATCGGCTTTCATGGCCGCGAGCAGGGCGATGGCGCCGATGGCCAGCGCCAGGAGCACGAGCATGCCCAGAAGGACACGCATCTTGGAAACCGACGGAGAACTCTCCAACGTTCAGCTGGGCTCTATTGACTAGACAGCGTTCGCTCCCCGTTGGACGGCCGGCGACGGTTGCCCGGTAGGGAGGCACCAAGCTCCCCGGCGTGACACCACGGCTCCGTCAGGAAGCTCATGGGGCGAGTCTCCCAACGCTGCCTTCCGGGGGGACCAGTAGAACTACGTAATCGACTACGTAGGTTCACCCCGCGAGCACGGCATCATCGACGCTCTCGCCGAAGCCGGCATCACCTGCTGGGCGGACAAGGGCTACCAGGGCGCGGGCGGCACGGTCCGCCTCCCCTGCAGCGGCCGGTGAGACCGCCTCTCCGCCGGTCAACAGGCCGTCAACCGATCCCACGCAAAGGTCCGGGCCCTGGTCGAACAGGCCATCGCCACCCTCAAGTCCTGGGAGATCCCCCGCAGGCTCCGCTGCGCGACGACCCGAATCACCAGCCTCAAGCCGTCCTCACCCTCCATCTGGCCAGCTCAAGCTGAAGAGGGAAAAGGCTCACTGACCGACTGTCTCGGCCGCTCGGACGTTCGATGACTGGTGTCGCACCACGGGTAGGTGCGGCTGCGCCGACAGGTGCACAGGGCGACACAGAACCGGTCGGACGCGACAGTGGTGCCGTCCTCCAGCGTGGCGTCCACCGGCCCTTCGACCAGCAGTGGCCCCACGCGCCGGGCCACTATGCGGCAGCGGCGCTTGTCAGAGTCGTACGGCCCGAAGGATCACCAGCTCTTACTTCTCGGCATCGCCTCGATCAGGCCGGAGGCACGCAGCCAACCGGTGCGGGACCGCAGGACGGGGCCGAAGGAAACGTGGTGGTGTTCAACGATTCCGGCGTCCGGGCCCGCCGCCCGCAACCGGCGCAGCGTCTCTTCCGGGCCGCTCAGCGCGGACTGGACCACCAGCAGCACTCCCCCCGGCCTCAGGAGTCCGGGTGCGTCCTGACAGATCCGGTCCAGCACTAGGCGGCCGTCGTGTCCCGCGTCCCAGGCCCGCGCCGCACCCCGCCGAGGGCACGCGGCAGTCGGGGCCGGCACGTACGGCGGGTCGGAGAGGATGAGGTCGAAGGATCTGCCCGAGACGGGAGCCAGCAGGTCGCCGCGTCTGACGCGGATCGCGAGACGCGCCAGCAGCGCGTGGACCTTGGCGTTGAGAACAGCCCGCCAGGAGATGTCGATCGCCGTGACACGGGCGCCGAGCCGGGCCGCCGCCAGCGCGACGGCACCTGTTCCCGTGCCCACGTCGAGGACTTCGGCATGCGGGGGAAGGAGTTCGTCGCGCAGGAATCGGATGAGCAGCTCGGTGTCGTCCTGCGGGGTGGATACACCGGGCAGAGTGACCGTGGTCATGGGGTGTCGTCTCCGGTTCTCGCGGTTGCCGCAGAATCTGTTCGTGGTCGCAACAGCGGCCAGACCGGCATACGCAGCGACGACTCCCCCGCTCGCCACGCGCCGAGGAGGTGTTCGGCGAGGCGGTCTTCGAGATACGTGGTGGCGTCCACGCCGATGGCGACATCGCCGTCGAGGTGCGGCTCCTCGTCGAGCAGACCCGCTACGACCTCCCGTCGGACGACCTGCTCGTGCACGGCGTCTGCCTCGACGTGCTCGTCGTAGAAGTGCTCGGCGGCCGGTCCGGCGCCGGTGCGCCGCCTGGCCCGGGCCAGGCGACGTGAACCCGGGGACGAAGTGATCTCTACGGTGGCGAAATGACCGACCAGAGCGCCTCGCAGGGCGCGGTGCAGGCCGCAGAGGGACATCAGGTTCACGGTGGCGAGGGCCTCGGGGCCGGCCGCGTCGAGGTAGTGGCCGTAGGTGGTGTTCAGTTCGAGGTCGGCCATGAGATCGGCGAACAGACGAGCGTGCACGCGATCCGCGCGGCCCCCGCCGAACTCGTCGAACTCCACGGCCGCCATGCCCACCTTCGCCCGACCCCACAGCCGGGGCAGCACACAGGCGTGCGGATCGGCCTCCTTGAGGTGCTACTGCGAGCGCTGAGCGGCGTACTCACGTATCTGCCACAGCTCTCCCTCGTCCGGCAGGAAGTGACTGACGCCCGAGTCGTCAGCGGGTTCGACGAGCAGTGGTGAGGCGTTCGCCGTATGCCTGATCGTCTCGCGGGTACACGGCCGTTCCGTACCTCTATCCCTGGAGCCGTCCGTGAGCCCACGTCCCCGGAACGTATTCGTCGTCGGTCTCGATGACGCCAACCTGCGGACCCTGCGGGCCGTTCCCCGCGCCGAAGAGCTGCGCTTCCATCCGCTGCTGACCATCCAGGAACTCCAGCACGGCGAGGTGACCGTACCGGACCTGATCGACCGGGCGCGAAGCATGCTGGACGGCTTCGACGAACCGATCGACGCGATCGTCGGCTACTGGGACTTCCCGGTGAGCACGCTCGTCGCACTGCTCGCAAAGGAGTACAGGACACGCGCCACCAGTCTGGAGTCGGTGGTCAAGTGCGAGCACAAGTACTGGAGCCGTCTCGTGCAGCAGGAGGTGGCCACGGAACATCCGCGCTTCGGCCGGGTGGATCTCGACGCGGCCGCCCCACGGCCGCCGGAGGGCGTGGGCTTCCCCATGTGGGTCAAGCCAGCGTTGTCGTACTCCTCCGAACTCGCCTACGGCGTAGGAGATATGGACGAGTTCCGCACGGCCGTGGAGCACATCGGCCAGGGCATCCACCGCGTCGGCCGCCCCTTCGAATACATCCTGGACCAGCTCGACCTGCCACCGGAGATGGCCGGGGTCGGCGGCCAGGTCTGCCTCGCAGAGGAGACGCTCAACGGCGTACAGGCCGCGGTCGAGGGATACGAGCACGACGGCGAGATCACCGTGTACGGCGTTCTCGACTCGATCAACTACCCGGATTCCACCAGCTTCCTGCGCCACCAGTACCCCTCCGCCCTGCCAGAACCGGTACAGCAGCGCCTGCGCGAGGTGTCGAAACGGGTCATGCGGCACATCGGCTGGCGGCAGGCGACGTTCAGCATCGAGTTCTTCTACGACCCGGCCACCGACGGGATCTCGATCCTGGAGATCAACCCCCGTCACTCCCAGGCACACGCGGAGCTCTTCGCCTACGTCGACGGCGTGCCCAACCACCACTGCATGCTCGCGCTCGCCCTGGACGAGGACCCGACCATGCCGTCCGGGCAGGGGCCGTACGCCCTGGCCGCCAAGTGGTACTACCGCTGGTTCGCCGACGGAGTCGTGCGCGAGGTGCCCTCGCCCGAGGAAGTGGCCCGCATCGAGAAGGAGATACCGGGCGTTCGGATCGACATCGTGCCCGACGAGGGACAGCGCCTGTCGGACGTCGACCAGCAGGACAGTTACAGCTACGAGGTGGCGCACATCTTCACCGGCGGCGCCGACGAGCACGAACTGCGCGAAAAGTACGACCGCTGCGTCGCCGCGCTGCGCCTCGCCTTCGACCACCCGACCGACCGTACGACCGACCACACGGCCTGAGGGACGTATGCGATACATCGAGAACCTCCCCCACACCACCAGGCAGGAGGACCACGTCAGGATCCCGATGCCGGACGGCGTCCACCTCTCCGCGCGAATCTGGCGCCCGGTCTCCTCGCACGACTCCCCCGTCCCGGCGATCCTGGAGTACATCCCCTACCGCAAGGGCGATCTGAGTTCGGTCCGCGACTCGATCCACCACCCCTACATCGCCGGGCACGGCTATGCGTGTGTCCGCGTCGACCTGCGCGGTACAGGCGACTCCGAGGGCGTCCTCGCCGACGAGTACCTCGAAGTCGAGCAGAGCGACGCCGAGGCGGTGCTCGACTGGCTGGCCGCACAGTCCTGGTGCGACGGCACGACCGGAATGATGGGCATCTCCTGGGGCGCCTTCGCCGCGCTGCAAGTGGCCGCTCGACAGCCCCCGAGTCTGCGGGCCATCGTCATCTCCTCGTTCACCGACGACCGCTACGCCGACGACATGCACTACATGGGCGGCGCGATGCTGTCCGACAACCTCGCCGAAGCGGGCACCATGTTCGCCTACGCCACATGCCCCCCGGACCCGTCGGCCGTCGGCGAGCGCTGGCGCGAGATGTGGCACGAGCGTCTGGACGCCGCCGAACCGTGGGTGCTGAACTGGCTGCGCCACCAGCGCCGCGACAGTTACTGGCGGCACGCGTCGGTGTGCGAGGACTACACCGCCGTACGCTGCCCCGTCCTCGCCTCCAGCGGCTGGGCGGACGGCTACTCGAACGCGGTGACCCGTCTGCTCGCCCACCTGGACGTGCCGTGCAAGGGGTTGATCGGCCCTTGGTCCCACAAGTATCCGCACCTGGGCGAGCCCGGACCCGCCATCGGCTATCTCCAGGAAGTGGTGCGCTGGTGGGACCACTGGCTGAAGGGGGCGGACAACGGGGCGATGGACGGTCCGATGCTCCGCGCGTGGATGCAGGACAGCGTGCCGCCCTCCACCTCGTACGAGGACCGCCCCGGCCGGTGGGTCGGCGAACCCGCCTGGCCTTCGGAGCACGTGCGCGACACCGCGTACGCCCTGCGCTCCCGCCACCTCACCGCCGAGGACGAAGCCCCCGACGACGGAGGGAGCCAGACGCTGAAATCCCCGCTGTCCGTGGGCCAGTTCGCCGGAAAGTGGGCCTCCTACAACGCCCCGCCGGACCTGCCCTACGACCAGCGCGAGGAGGACGGCGGCTCCCTGGTCTACGAGACCGAGCCCTTGCCGGAACGGCTGGAGATCCTCGGGGCGCCTCGCGTCGAACTGGAGGTAAGCGCGGACCAGCCGGTGGCCATGGTAGCCGCCCGGCTGTCGGACGTGGCCCCGGACGGCAGCGCCACCCGGGTCACCTACGGCGTCCTCAACCTCACCCGCCGGGACAGCACGGACGAACCGGCACCCCTGGAACCGGGTCAACTCCAGCGAGCCACGGTGCACTTGAACGGTGTGGCGCAGGCGTTCCCGCCGGGGCACCGGGTACGGCTCTCACTGTCCACGTCGTACTGGCCGCTGGCCTGGCCACCGCCACGGCCCACGCTCCTGACCGTCCACGAGCAACCGTGCCGCCTCGTCCTGCCGGTCCGCCCTGCCGACGAACCGGATACCTCGGCCCCCTTCGAGGCACCCGAAGGCACGGCCCCGCTCACGACGACCCCGGTGACCCCGCCCGAGCAGCGCTGGGAGGTGAGCCGTGATCTGATCGACTACGGCGCGGCGTTGGACATCGTCAAGGACCGCGGCACGGTCCACTACGACGCGATGGACCTCGACGTCGGCTGCCGCGTCCACGAGCGGTACACCTCGGTCGCAGACGACTTCACCTCACCGGCCGGGGAGGTGACGTGGACCATGAGTTTCCGGCGCAAGGAGTGGGACGTACAGGTCCGTACGAGCACGACGTTGACCTGCGACGCCGAGGAGTTCCACGTCAACGCCACGCTGGACGCCTACGAGGGCGGCCGACGCGTCGCCTCGCGCACCTGGAACGAGTCGGTCCCCAGGGACGCGCTGTAGGCCGTTGCGCGCGCAGGTACGAAGGCGGCCACGTGCGAGGTCGGTGACGTGACCTCAAGTGGCTTGCCGCAATTGCCGGTTGTGACGTTTGTGCGGGCCCTTTCGGTGCACACGAAGAGCTGACACAGCCTTTGTCCCAGGAAGAGGAGACGCATCATGGGAATCATCGCGTGGATCATCATCGGCCTGCTCGCCGGCGCCATCGCCAAGATCCTCATGCCGGGCAAGGACCCCGGCGGCATCATCGTCACCATGCTCATCGGCATCGTCGGCGGTCTGCTCGGCGGCTGGCTCGGCAAGGTGATCCTCGGCGTCGACTCCATCGACGGATTCTTCGACCTCTCCACCTGGATCGCCGCGATCGTGGGCTCCCTCATCCTGCTCCTGCTCTACCGCGTCGTCACCGGCAACCGGCACGCGCACCGGCACGCCTGACCGACTGAGGGCATACGCCCGCGCCAGCCGGACGGCTCCCCCCTGGTTCACAGGACGGGAGCCGTCGGCGTGTACGACGGGCTCCACCGGCCCCGCGCGGCAATGCCGCGTGCGGGCACCCGGGCTCGCGACCACGACTTCGGGTATCCACGGTGAGCACCCTCGACCGCCGACGGCACCGGGCACCGATCAGCTGGGCGGGTAGGGCGCGCCCTGGAGCAGTTTCGCCAGATGGAAGGCGTTCGCGGCAAGCGTCTTGGTGGTGGCGGCGACCGCTTCGGGGGTCTTGTCGAGGTCCTGGTAGTCGGTGCCCTACTGGGCTTCGCCGACCCAGTAGGTGACCGCGCCGGGCGGCAGGGAGAACCCGAGGTCGTTGAGACCCTGGAAGACGTCGGCGCTCACCTTGTGCGCCCCGTCCTCGTTGCCCACGACGGCGGCCAGACCGACCTTCCCGTAGGGCAGTTGGCGTCCCTCGCCGTCGGTCTCGGAGATGTCGGCGTTGAGCCGCTCCAGGACGCGCTGGCAGAGGCTGGAGGGGTGGCCGAGCCAGATTGCGAGGAGGAGGATGTCGGCCTCCATCACCTTCTCCCACAGCTGCGGCCAGTCGTCGCCCTCGCCCATGTCGCGGGCGATGCCCGGGCGGACGTGGTGATCGGCCACCCGGATCGTCTCGCCCTGGGCCCCGAGGTCGGCGAGTTCGGACATCACCTGTCCGGCGAGGTGATGGCCGCTCGAAGGGGCGGGGGAAGGGGTGAGGGGACAAACGAGCGCCACGGCACGAATCATGAGAACTCCCGATCGGGTGTGGAGGCCGGAGGAGCTTCGGCCTCAGACATGGAGGACCCCGGGTACCCGGGATTCCGTATCCGACGCGAGTGAGGGCCGGGCCGTAGGCGTGACGGCTCCAGCTTCGGACGCCGTTTCCTATGGTGAGGCGCCTGTGCGTTTGGGCTGCAGCTGTGGGAGAACGACAGCCGCCGACATCGTCGTGCTGGCCGCCGTCGTCGGCAATGAGGACGAGGCGCGTCGAGGAGGAAGAGAAGGAGTGGTTCCCCCAGGTCCGCTCCGCCCTCGGCCGCAACCGGCTGGGCGAACTGGGCGAGCAGCTCAGCGCCGCCAAGCTCGACGCTCCCCAGGTTCCTCTCCGGGTTCCCAGCGCGCACGAATGACCTGCTCGGCACCTCGAGACGGACCGGAACCCACCTCCCGCCCCATCCGCCCGCTTGTACCGGCGTCACGAGGCGCTGGGCGTCAGCCGCCTGGAATCCGGCCCGAGCACCGCACAGTGCCCGCCCCTCCCTCTGCTTGGAGATTCAGCATGTCCCGTTCCACCGCATCCGACCCGCTCGCCGACCTGGCCGCCGCCGGGGTGTCGATCTGGCTCGACGACCTGTCCCGCGAGCTGCTGGCCGGCGGCGAGCTGGAGAAACTGATCGCCGACCGGTATGTCGTCGGGGTCACCACGAACCCCACGATCTTCGCCTCCGCGCTGTCCCGTGGAGACCGCTACACCGAGCAGCTCCGCAGGCTGGCCGCCGAAGGTGCGAGCGTCGAGGACGCCGTCTTCGCCATCACCACCGACGACGTACGAGCCGCCTGCCGCGTCTTCGCACCCATACACGAGAGGACCGACGGCCTGGACGGGCGGGTGTCGATCGAGGTCGACCCCCGGCTGGCCAAGGATTCCGACGCCACCGTCAAGCAGGCGGTGAAACTGTGGGACGCCGTGCAGGAGCCGAATCTGTTCGTCAAGATCCCGGCCACTCGCGAGGGACTCACGGCCATCACCGAGGTCGTGGCGCACGGGATCAGCGTCAATGTCACGTTGATCTTCTCTCTGGACCGCTACCGCGCGGTGATGGACGCCCATGCGGCCGGCCTGGAGCGGGCCCGTCAGGCCGGCCACGCTCTCACCGGCATCCACTCGGTCGCCTCGTTCTTCGTCTCCCGCGTGGACACCGAGGTGGACCGCCGCCTCGACGCCATCGGCACACCCGAGGCCCTCGCACTCAAGGGCAGGACAGCGGTCGCCAACGCCCGCCTGGCGTACGAGGCTTACGAGTCAGCGGCCACGGAGCCGCTCCGGCAGCGCCTGGCCGAGGCCGGGGCCCGACCGCAGCGCCCGCTGTGGGCGTCTACCGGCGTCAAGGACCCGGCCTACCCCGACACGATGTACGTCAGCGAGCTGGCCATCCCCGGTACCGTGAACACTATGCCCGGCAGTGCCCTGGCCGCGTACGCCGACCATGGCACACTCCCCCACGACGCGCCGGCGGCCGACAAACGCGCGGCGGCACTGGATCAGTTCGCGGCGCTGGAGCGCGTCGGAGTGGACTTCGCCGACGTCACCGACGCCCTGGAACGCGAGGGTTTGGCCAAGTTCGACAAGAGCTGGGCCGAACTGAGCGCCAGCGTCAGCCACGAGTTGGGTACCGTCGACGCCGCGCACGAGGGCACCGGAGCGGGCTCGCCGCCCGTCTCCCCCTAGCAGCCGAACAGGCCCTGAGCAGCGGCAGCTTGCCGTCGGTTCACCTTGACGACCGGCTGACGGTCACGGGCCACCGGCTGACGGTCACGGCCGACGAGGACTGGCCGTCCCCTTCCTCAGGACCCTGGACGATTCCGTACGCACCACCCGCTGACCCGGTACCTCCGGAGGACCGGGTCACTCCGGTTGGGCGAAGACGCTGGAGTCCAGACGTCCGAGGAGGTCGGCGGGTCCTGGTAGACGGCGTGGGCCCCGGCACTCTCCAGGTCCGCGCGCGGGATCCCACCCGACAGCACCGCCACCGGCACCACTGCGTCCCGGACGGCAGCCTTCATGTCCCAGACCGTGTCGCCGACGAACACGGCCCGTTCGCTCGGAACGTCCGCGAGTTCCCTGGCCTGTTGGACGGGGTCGGGGGCGGGCTTGCCGTCGGCGACGTCGTCGGCGACGTCGTCGGCGAGGATGACGTCGTCCGCGTCGATCGCACGGCTCAGCGCGGAGAGTTCCGCGCCGCTCGCCGACGTCGCCAGGACGATCGTCCAGCCTCGCCCGGCCAGTGCGCGCAGCGGTCGCCCGCCGCGTCGAGCGTCGGCAGCCGGTCGAAGTAGGTGGAGTAGAGGGCGTGATGGGCCGCGACGAACTGCTCGTCGTCGGGGTCGCGGTCCTTGCCGAGCAGGTGCTCGATCAGGTCGTCGCTGCCGAGGCCCACAACCCGGCGGATCTCCCGCATGGGGACGCGGTGATCGCCTTGTCTGAACGCCTCCCACCAGGTGACGACGTGCGAGTGGTTGGTGTCGACGAGTGTTCCGATGTCACGTAGGTCATGACGGGGAAGCGGTCCGTGGCCTGCGCGGCGGCGCCGAGCACACTCCATGCGTAGGAGGCGTGGCCCTGGGAATCCAGCCAGGGGAAGTAGTGGTCGGATGTGACCGAGCAGTCGAAGCCGGCCCGCTCGGCGCCGACCACGTGGCCCACCAGCTCCCGTGGACCGGCCTGCTCGGTCATCATCGTGTACCCGATCTGCACCATGTCTCTCGTCTCCTCGTGGGTCGGTCGCGTACGTACGGTCACCCGTCCTGTCACCGGAATCTCAGCAACCCTCGGGAGGGTCTCCCAGGAGGCGAGGAGCGCGGCGTCATGTGCGCTCCTTCTTGGGAAACACGTACTCGTCGAGGACCAGGCCGGCGGCGACGGCCGCCGGGATGGCGACGAGGGCGCCGATGATGCCAAGGAGCGCTCCGCCGACCAGCACCGCAAGCACGGTGACCAACGGGTGGACATCGACGGCGAACTTCATCGTCCTCGGCACGATGAGGTAGTCCTCGGCGACCCGGAAGACGACGTAGAAGACCGCGGTCGCGATCGCGATCGGCAGGGACACGGACAGTGCGACGAGGCTGACGACGATTCCGGCGACAGTGGAGCCGACGATCGGGATCAGGTCCATCAGGGCGGTGAAGACGCCCAGCGCGGCGGCGTACGGGACACCGGTGGACGCGCACCAGCCGACGGTCGCCACGCCGGCGATCCCCGAGGTGACGAGGTTCCCGAGCATGAACTTCCCTATCCGGTTCATGATCTCTTCGGCCACGCCCTCGACCCGCTCACGGCGACTGGCCGCCACGAAGCGGTAGCAGAACTGTTTGATGGTCGGCAGGGCCGCCATGCAGTACAGGGTCACCGTGATCACGATCGCCGTGGACGTGACCGTACTCAGGACCATCCGCCCGGCGCCCAGTACGCCCCCTCGCTCTCCTAGATGGCCTCATGGCCTCGAATGGGCGCGGATGTTCCGGCTACCCCTGGGACTCCGGTCGTACCGCGTCCGTGCCCCGCGCGTCGTGAGCCGACCGGGACACGAAACTGGGGAACGCTTGGCCGACATCCGATCTCTTGTGGCGGGAGCCGAACACCGTGACCGATCTCGATCCCTTCACCGATCTGCTCGACTACCCGATGTACGTCGTCACCGCCGAGGCCGACGGGGAGAGAGCCGGCTGCCTGGTCGGATTCGCCTCGCAGTGCTCGATCCAGCCCGCACGCTTCATGGTCTGGCTGTCCAAAACCAACCGGACATACCGGGTCGCCGAGCGCGCCGAACGCCTCACGGTGCATCTCCTGCGCCGCGACCAGGACCGGCTGGCCCGGCTCTTCGGCGGCGAGACCGGCGACCGTACCGACAAGTTCGCCGACGTCCCCTGGCACCGGGGACCGGGCGGATCACTGATCCTCGACGAGGCACCCGCCTGGTTCGTCGGCCGGGTGGAGAACCGGGTCGACGGCGGCGACCACGTCGGTTTCCTGCTCGCTTCGGAGGTGGCGGAGAACATCGCGGGCGACCGCCCCCCACTGCTGGCGCTGGGAGACACCCACGACATCACCCCGGGACACCCGGCGGACTGAGCGGCTAACGCACGCGCCTGCGTCGTATCACCGCTCCCAGACCCACCGCTGCCGCCGCTCCCGTCGCGGCGGCCAGGACGAGCCCGGGGTGTCGCGCGAGCGCTGCCTCGGCCGAGTGGGGATGGGACGTCTCGTCGAAGAGCCGTGTGCGCCGTAGTCGTGGTCCGGGGCCTCGTCCGCCGGCTGCCAGAGGTTGGTCGGGCGGGTACCGGGTTCGCTGTCGTCGGTCTGCTGCGACGCGTAGCCCGTCCGCGCGAAGTAGCCGTCCAGCAGGGCGGGTGCCAGTTTGTTGGCGAGGATCGTGGCGGCGGTGGCCGCCCCCACGTAGTACTGCTCGCGGTGCGGATGGTTCGCCGCGTTCACTACGGCCCTCGCGGCCACCTCCGGCTGGTAGATGGGCGGGACGGGCTGAGGGCTTTTCGGCAGCCGGGACAACACCCAGGAGAACTGCGGGGTGTTGACGGCCGGCATCTGCACCACGGTGACGTGCACGTGGCTGTGCTGGTGTATGAGCTCGGTGCGTACGCTCGACGTGAAGCCGTTGACGGCGTGCTTGGCGCCGCAGTACGCGGACTGAAGCGGGATGGAGCGGTCACCGAGAGCCGAGCCGACCTGCACGATCACGCCGGCGTCCCGGGGGATCATGCGCTGGAGCGCGGCCCGGGTTCCGTGCAAGAAGCCGAGGTAGCTCACCTCGGTGACCCGCTTGTACTCGGCGGGTTCGATCTCCATGAACGGTGCGAACACCGACGTGAAGGCGTTGTTGACCCAGACGTCGATCGGTCCGAAGGCCTCCTCGGCGGCCACCGCCGCGGCCTCGACCTGTGTGGGGTCGGCCATGTCGGTGGGCACGACGAGGGCACGGCCCCCCCGTTCCTCGACATCGTCGGCCGTGGCGTCGAGACCCGCCTTGCCTCGCGCGAGGAGAACGACGTTCGCACCCCGCCCGGCGAAGAGTCGTGCGGTAGCCCGGCCGATGCCGGCGCTGGCCCCGGTGATGACGACGGTCTGCTGGTTCATGCTCGTCCTGTTCGTCTCGGAAGTCACATGGGAATGCCCGGAGTTCGGGCTCGGGTGGCCGCGGAGGGCGGCACGGGTGCGCGGGTCGTCGGCCGGGAGCAGTCCGCGTAACGGCAGCAGCAGCAACGCCTCGCCGAACACGTCGAGTTGGAACTGGCCACTGACGTGGTTCCCGATCCGGTCGAATCGGCCGGGATAGCCCGGCAGTTCGAGAGTGCGTTGGTCGGGAACAGGCCCGCCGTCAACCGTGCACGCCGGTTTCAGTTTCGGGCCGTCCTCGTGCAGTCGGGTGCCGGCGAATCGAACTGCATCGTCCAGCAAGGGGTGTTGGCCAGCTGCCGCCACGGCCTGGCCCGCGAAGCACTGGTCGCGGATCCACGCGTAGCGGTAGTCGTAGTTGCGCCCTTCCTCGGAACGTTCCGGGAGGCTTGTCGTGGCCGCGGCGACCATGCCTCCGTCGGCGCTGGTCATGCCGCGCAGCACGGCGTACGCCTGCCGTGCGTCGCGAGCGGCGACCGTGTTGTCCAGCGCGGGTACGGCGTCCGACCAGGCGCGTTCGGTGCGGGACCACGACGTGGACGGGACCGGGAGGGGGCGTCCCACAGCGGGAACTCACTGAGTTCGAGCGCCAGGTCGTGCCACTGTCCGGCGCCGAGGCCGGGTCCAGGGTCAACTGCCCACCCTTAGAGCTGACTTCAGAGAGCGAGGCATCCCCTCCACCGCTCCGGCGCAGGTGCAGGTCGCCCGCCCGTGCGGTCCACACGCCGTCGTCATCGCGTCGTGCGTCACGCAGGGACTGGGTGCCGTAGTCGGCGACGGGATGCAGCACCACCCGGACCTGGGCCGGTCCCTCCGTCGCCCGTACGCGCCGCAGCAGGATTAGTCGGCCCGGCTCTCCCGGAAACCCCAGCGCTTTTCGGGACTCCACGATCCCGTCCCCGGTGACCCAGCGGCTGCGCCAGATCAGGGATCCCTCTTCGTAGTGTCCGCCGGGCACGAAGCGGCCCGTCGGCGTGACGGCGTAGAGGCCGGTTCCGCCGATGAGGGTGGAGAAGACCGCGCCGCTGTGCCAGCGAGGTGCGCACAGCCAGGTGATCTCCCCGCGCGGGCCGACCAGCGCCCCGCGCTCACCGTCGGCGAGGAAAGCGCAGTCGTGCAGCGCCTGTGGCGGATACGTGCCGTGCTCGGCTGTTTCCGGCGTGCTCATCGTGCTCCGTTCCTATCCGGTCCGGTACTTCTCCGCCTGTTCGGCGCGGATGGTCAGGCCGTGGCCGGGTGCGCCGTCGGCGCCCGGGCGGATGCTGCCGCCGTGCGGGTCGAGGGTCCCGTCGAAGAAGCCATCCTCGATGCGCGTGTGGTCGTGGAACCACTCCAGATGGCGCAGGTTCGGGATCGCGGCCGCGGCGTGTGCGTGGACGTGCGGGGCGCAGTGGCCGGAGAGTTCCAGTCCCGCCGCTTCCGCGAGGGCCGCCGCGCGCAGCCAGACGGTGATTCCGCCGCAGCGGGTGGCGTCGGCCTGGAGGCAGTCCACGGCTGCCGCACCGAGCATGTGGCCGAAGTAGGCGAGGGTGTAGCCGTACTTCCCAGCGGTCACCTCGGCCGCAACGGCTGCCCGGATGTGCGCCAGTCCGGCCAGGTCGTCCGAGGAGACGGGCTCTTCGAACCAGGTCACACCGTGCTCGTCGAGGTGGCGGGCCATCCGGATCGCCTGTTTGCGGGAGTAGGCGCCATTGGCGTCGACGTAGAGCTCCCGCGCGTCGCCGATGCTCCGGCGGGCCTGGACGATCCGCTCGCGGTCCCGCCCCTCGGCCCGGCCCAAGGACTCCCCGATCTTGATCTTCACTCGCGGGATGTCCAACTCCTCGGTTCACTGGTGTAGTTGACGGTCCATCTGGTGCTGGTCGTACGTCGTGAAGCCGCCACTGCCGTACACGGGTACGTTGGTGCGGCTCGCGCCGAGCAGCCGGGTCAGAGGCAGGTCGAGGAGGCGGGCCTTCAGGTCCCATAGTGCGATGTCTACGGCCGAGACGGCCCCGGCGAGGAGACCGGGCCGGCCGGCGTTGCGGACTGTCTGGTTCATCGCCTCGTTGGCGGCGGGCACGTTCCAGGCGCTCAAGCCCGTTACGACGTCGGCGAGTTGGTGCTCGACGACATGGGCGGTGGCCGCCGCACCGTATGTGTAGCCCAGTCCTGTGGCGCCGCCCCCGTGGACCTGGACCACGACCACGGTGGTCGAGTCCCAGGTCAGCGTGCCGTCGCCCTCCGGCGCGTCGGTGGGGACGGTGTACACGGCGGTCTCGACCCGCTCCACGAGCGGTTCGTGGCACCGCCGGTGCGCAGCGGCTCGCCCTCCCCGCCCGCGCCGGTGCTCAAGGCCATCACTCCCCCGGCTTGTCCTGGCGCTGTCTGCCGCCGGGAAGCATGTCCTGGACCTTTGCCTTCAGGCCCTGGCGGATCATGCCGGCGCGATCGCTGTCGCCCTTGATTACGGCGGAGGCGGCGGCCTCGATCTGGTCGAGGGTCGCGTGCGGCGGGATCGGCGGTACGGCGGGGTCGGTGCGGAAGTCGATGACGAACGGCCGGTCGGCGGCGAGCGCCCGCTGCCACGCGTCCTCCACGTCACCCGGCTTCTCGACCCGTACCCCGTCGAGGCCGATCGAGCGGGCGAAGTCGGCGTACGGCACGTCCGGGAGGGCCTGGGAGGGCAGGAACTGCGGGGCGCCGGCCATGGCCCGCATCTCCCACGTCACCTGGTTGAGGTCCTGGTTGTTGAGGACGGCGACGATCAGCCGCGGGTCCTCCCACTCGGGCCAGTACTTGGCGGCGGTGATGAGTTCGGCCATGCCGTTCATCTGCATCGCCCCGTCCCCGACGATCGCCAGCGCCGGACGGTCGGGGTGGGCGAACTTGGCGCCGATGACGTACGGCACGCCGGGCCCCATGGTGGCGAGGGTCCCGGACAGGGAGCCGCGTATGTTTCCGCGCATCCGCAGGTGCCGTGCGTACCAGTTGGCGGCCGAGCCGGAGTCCGCGGCCAGGATGATGTCGTCGGGCAGGAGCGCGTCGAGGGTGTGCACGACGTATTCGGGGTTGATCGGGTCCGCGTCCACGGCCGCCCGCCGCCGCATGACGTCCCACCAACGGGCGGTGGCCATCTCGGTCTTCTTGCGCCACGAGCCGTGCTGCTTGCGCTTCAGCTGCGGCAGCAGGGCCCGCAGGGTCTCCTTCGCGTCCCCCACGAGGTTGACCTCGAAGGGATAACGCAGCCCGATCATGAACGGGTCGATGTCGATCTGCACGGCCCTGCTCTGCCCGAACTCCGGCAGGAACTGGGTGTACGGGAAGCTGGAGCCGATCACGAGGAGGGTGTCGCAGTCCCGCATCATCTCGTAGGAGGCACGGGTGCCGAGCAGACCGATCGATCCGGTGACGTACGGCAGATCGTCGGGCAGGGCGTCCTTGCCGAGCAGCGCCTTGGCCACCCCGGCGCTCAGCACCTCGGCGATCTCCTCCACCTCGGCCCGGGCGCCGCGCGCGCCCTGCCCGATCAGGATCGCGACCTTCTCGCCCTCGTCCAACACCTCGACGGCGCGCGCGAGTTCAGCTGCGGGCGGGACCGGCGCGGAGTGGGTCAGGCCGAGGCTGGACGGCACCATCTTGAAGGCGTGGGTGGGCTCCGAGTAGGTCAACTCCTGTACGTCGGCAGGGATGATGACCGCCGTCACGGTGCGCCTGGCGTACGCGGTACGCATGGCCCGGTCGATGACGTTGGGCAGTTGCTCGGGGACGGTGACCATCTCGCAGTACTCGGAGGCGACGTCTTTGTAGAGGCTCAGCAGGTCGACCTCCTGCTGGTAACTACCGCCCATGGCACTGCGGTTGGTCTGCCCGACGATGGCGACGACCGGGACGTGGTCGAGTTTCGCGTCGTAGAGCCCGTTGAGGAGGTGGATCGCTCCGGGGCCCGACGTCGCCGCGCAGACACCGACCTTGCCGGAGAACTTGGCGTAGCCGACGGCCTCGAACGCGGACATCTCCTCGTGCCGTGACTGGACGAACTTCGGCTTGTTGTCGGAGCGGCCCCAGGCGGCGAGGAGGCCGTTGATGCCGTCGCCCGCGTAGGCGAAGACATGGTCGACATCCCATTCACGGAGCCGCTGGAGAACGTAGTCGGACACCTTTATAGACACGGGAGTTCCTCTCATCGCGATGATTGCCGGCAGCGGAACCGGTAGGTCCCGACGGCCGCCGCTGCCCCGAGCACAGCGGCGACCGCGCCCGCGGCCAGCAGACGCCCGTCGCGGGCGGAGCCCTCGGGCCGGTCGGCGAGCTTCTCGGGGTGATCGGCGGGCAGATGCTGTCCGTCGAGGGCGAGCGCCAGGGCCTCGGCCAGGTGCAGTGCACGTCGGCCGGTGTCGCCCTGTTCGATCTGCGTACGGCAGCTGAAGCCGTCCGCGAGAACCAGCGCGCCAGGGGCGGTGTCCCGGACGGCGGGCAGCACCCCTTGCTCCGCCACGGTCATCGACAGGTCGTAATGGCCTCGCTCGAAGCCGAAGTTGCCGGCCAGACCGCAACAACCTGCGTCGAGGACGTTCGCGTCGATCCCGGCGCGGCGCATCAGTTCGCGGTCGGCGTCGTCCTTCGTCACCGCGTGCTGGTGGCAGTGGGTCTGCACGGTCGCCG
This sequence comes from Streptomyces mirabilis, assembly GCF_039503195.1. Classification (NCBI taxonomy): domain Bacteria; kingdom Bacillati; phylum Actinomycetota; class Actinomycetes; order Kitasatosporales; family Streptomycetaceae; genus Streptomyces; species Streptomyces mirabilis. The sequence goes on along the minus strand of NZ_JBCJKP010000001.1, from coordinate 10,799,568 downwards.
CCCTGGTGAGGGACGGGGGCTGCCAGCCTTGCTGGGTGTGGTTGAGGAGTTGTTCGGCGAACGTCCTGAACTGCTCTGCCAGGCGCCGTACATCCTGGTCGTCCGGCAGCAACTCGATGGCGTCGGCGCGGAAGACGGCCGTACAGGACGGTTCGAGGCCGATGACGGGGGTGCCGGCCTCCAGCCAGGGTCGCAGCACGTCGAGCGTGTGGAGCAACACCCGCTTGGCGGTAGCGAGTTGGCCGGTCGAGATCCAGGTGAGGCCGCAGCACACGGACCGGGTGGGGACGGCGACGTTGAATCCGGCGCCCTCCAGGACCCGGACTGCGGACTTCGCGACATTGGGGTGGAAGTAGGTGCTGAACGTGTCCGGCCAGAGCAGGACGGTGCGCGGGTCGGCCGGATCGGGGTCGGGAGTCCCCCGCGCCTGCCACCACTGCACGAAGGACTCCTCGGCGAAGACGGGTGCGTCGCGCTCGGCGGCCACGCCGGCGAGGCTCTTGCCGAGGCGGGCGATGCCGGGCGCGCCGAGTGCCGCGTTGACGAGTCGCGGTGCCAGCCGGGACATCCGCGCCCACACCGGCAGCCAGCCCATGGAGTAGTGCGCCGCCGGCCGCAGCCGCCCTTCGTAGTGGTGGGAGAGGAACTCGGCCTTGTAGGTCGCCATGTCGACGCCCACCGGACAGTCGGACTTGCAGCCCTTGCAGGCCAGGCAGAGGTCCAGAGCGTCGCGGACCTCGGTGGAGCGCCAGCCGTCCGTGATCGCGGAGTCCGCGTGTCCGTCGAGCATCTCGAACAGCAGCCGGGCCCGCCCGCGCGTGGAGTGCTCCTCCTCGCCGGTCGCCCGGTAGGACGGACACATCACCCCGCCTTCGTGCGTACGGCAGTTGCCGATGCCGACACAGCGCATCACCGCCCGGTCGAAGGAATGGTCGTCGTCCGGATAGCTGAAGTGTGTGTCGTGGCTGTCCGGCCGCCACAGCGGTCCCAGACGCAGGTTCTCGTCCACGCGGTACGGGTCGACGACCTTGCCAGGATTCATCCGGTTGTCCGGGTCGAACAGGGCCTTCACCTGCCCGAACGCGGCCACCACGGCCTCCCCGAACATGCGCGGCAACAGCTCGCCGCGCGCCTGCCCGTCGCCGTGCTCGCCGGAGAGCGAACCGCCGTAGGAGGCCACCAGATCCGCGGCCCGGAAGAGGAACTCCCGGAATTTCGTGACCCCTTCGGCGGTGGTGGGTTCGAAGGGGATGCGGGTGTGTACGCAGCCCTGACCGAAGTGGCCGTACAGGGAGGGATGGTCGTAGCCGAACTCGGCGAACAGCTTCTTCAGGTCGCGCAGGTAGTCGCCGAGGACTTCGGGCGCCACGGCCGAGTCCTCCCAGCCCTCCCAGGTCTCCCGGCCACCGGGCGGCCGTGCGGTGACGCCGAGGCCGGCTTCGCGGGCCTTGAGCATCTTGCGTTCGCGCGCCGGGTCGTCGGAGAACGCGACCGTCGGATCGCCTTCGCCGCGTCCGAGCGCTTGGATCAACTCGCGGCCCTGCCCGTCGACTTCGTCCTGACTGTCCCCGGTGAACTGGACCAGGAGCCAGCTCTCGCCCTCCGGAAGCTGATGCAACGAGTCGAGATAGGCGCCCTCTTCACGCATCAACTGGGCCATCCGCCCGTCGAGCGCCTCCAGTTGGGTCGGCCTGCTGCGCTTCAGCAGCCGGGGCACGTCGCCGGCGGCCGTGCAGATGTCGTCGTAGCCGAGGACGAGGAGGGCTTCGTACGGCGGCACCGGCACGAGGTCGAGTTCGGCGCGCAGGACGGTCACGAGGGTGCCCTCGCTGCCCACCAGCGCCCGCGCCACGTCGAAGCCGTTCTCGGGCAGCAGCGAGTCAAGGTTGTATCCGGAGACCCGGCGCGGGATACGGGGGAATCCGCGCCGTACGTCCGCCATGGTGCGGTCGATGATCTGCCGCAGCCCTTGGTGGATCTCGGCGCGTCGGCCGCCGGCCGCAATGATCGCCTCGTACTCGTCGTCCGAGGTGGGGCCGACCCAGCAGCGGGTGCCGTCGTAGGTCAGGATCTCCAGGCGTCGTACGTTGTCCACGGTCTTGCCGTAGGCCTGGGCGGAGCCGCCGCACGAGTTGTTGCCGATCATGCCGCCGAGCGAGCAATGGCTGTGAGTGGACGGCTTGGGGCCGAACCGGAGCTGGTGGTCGGCGAGTTGGCGGTTGAGTTCGTCCAGGACGATGCCCGGTTCGACGACGCATGTGCGCTGTGCCGGGTCGATCGACAGCACCTTGTTGCAGTACTTCGTCCAGTCGATGACCACGGCGGTGTTGGTGCACTGGCCGCCCAGGCTTGTCCCGCCGCCTCGGGACAGCACCGGTGCCCCGAATTCGGCGCAGACCGCGACCGCGTCGGCGCCCGCCTCGATCGCGCGCGGGACCACGACGCCGATCGGGACCTGCCGGTAGTTCGAGCCGTCCGTCGCGTAGGCGCCCCGGCTCCCCGCGTCGAACCGCACCTCGCCGTCGACCCGCTCGCGGAGAGCCTTCTCCAGGGCATGTGTGTCCAGCGCCGTCTCCGATTTCCGGGCCTCGATCACCATCGGCTCCCCTCTACCAGCGCCCCGATACGGCGGGCCGCTCGGCTGCGCAGGACGAGTTCCCGGCGATCGGGGTGGCTAACGTCCGGTCCGGGCCGAGCGCCGGCACCCAGGTCCCGCCCGCGTTGCACCACGGCGCCCTCGTCGGTGCGTAGCGGGTCAGGGTCGGCCGTCCCGCCGGGGAGGACGAGGGTGCTCGTGGCCTTGGTCGGTGACCGCCTGCCACGGCTCGGTCACGTCGATCTGTTCGACCCTTTGAGCGCCATCAGGTATGCGATACGCATGGTGATCAATCCCCATGTACGGCTTGCCATGTCGTTTCGTCCCGCGTCGATTCGCTCCGTGTCCGGGCCGCCCGGCGGCAGCGCAGCAGTTCCTCTCCGTATGGCAGCAGGACGCACGCCGTCGATTCCGGCGGCTATGCCCGCGAGACAGCCGCGCGACAGCGGTCGTCGGCGCGGTACGAACCGCCAGGCGTTCGGGTCCGAACGCCCACCGTCAAGAAGGGCCTTGACCGTCGCGTCACCGACATCGGTTCCTTGCTGCCGGACGACGGGTCGCGACAAGGGGCGGAGCGAGGTCACACGGTTCTCCTCGGCGTCGGGGTGTTCGAGGCGGACGGAGGCCGAGGGGCGTCGTAACGGTCGGCTCTTCGGTCGTGGCCACTGCGTACCCGAAGACCGGAGACCGACACGGGGGTTTGTCCCCTCACTCCGAGGACACCCGCGTTTCACCCCTCGCGCGGTTTTCCGGAGAGGGACATGCCGTGGCAGTGCTCGCGGCATCCCCCCGGGGGACAGGCGACGGGTGATAGCCGAGTGCCCACATATCCGCGACCCACCTGTCGCGGCAGCCTCCGGGATCAGCTGCCATCACGGCGTCCGACCGGATCGTTTCAGGGCACTCGGCGAGCAGGAGGTACACGTCATGGTTCCCATCCTGTTGGTATTGCTCTTGGTGCTGATCCTCTTCGGCGCCGGTTTCACGGTCCAGATCCTCTGGTGGATCGCTCTGGCCGTTCTCGTCCTCTGGCTCCTGGGATTCCTGATGCGCGGAACGAGCGCGAGCGGAAATCGAGGACGTTGGTATCGCTGGTAGAGCTGTAGAGCTCGTAGCGTCCGATACGGGCCGCATTCTGATCGGAAACCCTCACACGACACCAGGAGCACCTATGAGCGAGCAGAAGCACTCGAAGCCCACCCCTCCGTCCCAGGCTCTCGGGGAAGGCGGCGACCAGGAGGCTCGGGACGAAGCGGAGGAAGCCGTGCGTCCCCGAACGCAGGAAGACGAGGAAAACAAGAATTCCGCATCGGACAACGCCGAGCGGAATTCCTCTAAGCAGAGCACGCAGGCTGCGACGTCGGATGAATCGGACGAATAGCGGCGGTCGGATAGGGCCCCGTCCGGTTCGTCGCCCCAGCCTGGAAGACTTGGAAACGCTCTTGGTTCAGCCGCCGCCGACAGCCCGAACGATCTTCAGGCGGACAGCCTAGTTCTCCGCGCCACGCAAGAGCCCCGGGACTCTGTGACGAGTCCCGGGGCCATGGTGCTCAGAGAGCTTCCGGTCAGGCGTGCGGGCCACCGAACGGGGCGCCCCCGGTGCCGTAATAGGTGCCCAGTTCGTCGCGGTAGCCCGGGTCACCGAGGTGCTTCTCGCGGTCGAACTCCGGGGATTCCTTGATCTGTTGCTTGGTGAGGCCGAGGAAGACCTTCTTCTCGTTCGGGTCGATGCTCACGACCGTGCTCGCCGGCAGCATGACCTCCTTGCCGAAGATCCACACACCGGCGTCGACCACCAGATAGGCGTCACCGACCTCGTCGGAGTGCTTGTCGACCTTGCCGATACTGCCGTCCTTCGCCTCGACCTTGTATCCAGTGAGGTCGGCGTCCGCAAGACGACCCGCGGTCGACCTGTAACTCCACACATTCTCAGTCACGCGAAAACAACTCCTCCGGTAAACGGAGGACGACGAAGACTCCCGCCGATCCTCCTTTTCCGTACGCCGTACACAGCGGCTTCTTCGACCGCCACAGTTGCGGGTGCCCGTCATCCGGGTTCGCACGCCCCGAATTCAAGCCGGCATCCCGAAACCTCTCCGGCTCTTGCAAATATTTTCACCCTCAACTACCAGCGACCGCTGCCACCCTTCGGACGCGCAACGAAGCCGACGAGCCACAAGACCAGGACGACGATCGCGACCCACCACAGAATTCTCAGCGCGAAACCCGCACCGAAGAGAATCAGGGCCAGCAGCAGAACAAGTAGCAGGGGAACCACAGTTGTCCACCTCCGAACCGTCGTGTGCCTGCGGGCCCTCCCGAACGTCGGCTACACGCATCGGACTGGGCTACCGCCGTGCCGGAGCGAAGTCCCGCCACGTCTCGAACGCGGTGTGTGCGGTGCTGAAGGAAAGATCGACGTCCGCGTCCCCGAACACAGGTACGTCAGCGGTGACCTGGCCGGCCTCAGAGCCGGTCAGGTCGAGCGTCCCCCATGGACGGGCCCTGGCGGTGGCATCCGCCAATGAAGATCGCCACAGGTACGCATCCGTCCTGTCTGGCAGGGCACTTGGTCGGTCATGGAGTGGGCGGGTTGGGCGGGAGGGGTGGTTCGTCGTCACGCCGGGGGTCCGGTACTGGCGGTGCGGCGGGTGTGGAGGGGACCGGGTCGTGAACGGGATCTGACGATGCAGGCCAGCAAGGCGGCGCTGGCCGCCTGTCTGGCGTGGGCGGTGGCCGGGTGGTGGTTGCGAGCGCCGGTGGCGTTCGTCGCCCCGTGGATGGCGGTCGTGCTGGTGGAGTCGACGGTGTACCGGTCGCTCGCGCACGGCCTGCAGCAGCTGGCGGCCATCGCGGTGGGCACGATGGTGGCGACAGCCGTCGCGTTGGCCCTGGGCGGCACGATGGTCTCGATGGTCGTGGTGCTTCCGGTGGTGCTGCTGCTGGCGCAGTGGCGGCGCCTGGGCAGCCAGGGCATCTATGCCGCCACCGGCGCGCTGTTCGTCCTGACCGACGGCCGGGTCACCCTGGCCACGTCGGGCGCGCGTATCGCGGAGGCGGTCTTCGGCGCGGTGGTCGGCATCGCGGTCAACGCGCTGGTCCGGCCCCCGGTGTACCTGCGCGACACCCGCGCCGCCCTCAAGGACGCCGCCGACGAGGCGCAGCAGATTCTGTCCGCGGTGGCCCAGGCACTGGCCGACGGTCAGTGGGACGGGCAGACAGCCCGGGGCTGGCACGAGCGCGCGCTACGACTGGGACGCCTGGTCGACCAGGGCCGCTCCGCGATCGGCTGGAGCCGCGAGAGCATGCGGGGCAATCACCGGGGGCTCGGCACGGGTGGCATCCCGCCGCCCGGCCAGGGGTACGACGACGCGCTGGCCATGCTGGACCAGGTCGCCGTGCACATCGCCGGTGTGACCCGCACCGTGCTGGAGATCGCCCTCCACGACGACGAGGCGGTCCGCACCGGCCCGCAGATCACCGGTCCCTACGCCGACTTCCTGCGCCACACCGCCCGGGCGGTCGGTCTCTACGGGCAGACCCGGTTCGCGCAGAACGGCACCGATCAGGCGGCCGAAAGGGCCCTCCGTGAGGCCGTGGACGAGCTGCGCGGCAGCCTCGACGAACTTCACCGGCAGCTGCCCGGCACCGTGCGGGACGATCCCGACGCGCTGGCGACGCACGGCGCCCTGGTGGTCCAGGCGCGCCGTCTGGCCGATCAGCTCGTCCAGGACTGACGATGTTGAGCGCGACGACAAACGGGGATCTGAACGCCCAGGTCAGTTCCGGCAGGCGGGCAACGTCCGCGCCCTGCAGGCCGGCGAAGAGGGTCGGAGTGGCCAGGACTGCGCGCTGCGCATGGCGAAAGCGACCGTCGTATCCAGGACTGCGTGCGGTACGGCGACGGACTGGTCCGGGGCAGAGCGGTGGCGGGTCCGCGTCCGCCGCCTCAGCAGGAGGATCGGCCAAGCCATGACGGGCGCTCAGGGCGCAGCTCGGGCAGGGTTCGGCAGACCAGGCCGTGCCTTCACTGCCCCATGAGCTCACACCGGACTTTCGCGCCGTGGCGCCACCAGTGGCCGCTAGTCAACTTGACCCGGCCCTAAAGGACCGGGCTTGGAGGTAGTGCCCAACTGGCTGCTGGGGTGAACTCCTCCGTTCAGACACCCCGTTATGGGGTGGCAGGGACGCGTGACTCACGCCCCGCATTCCACACGCTCCCGCCACGGGTGGCGATGTTGTGGGAAGCATTCCGGTCGGCGTGGGCAACGACCCCGCACCCCCGGCAGATGAAAAGCTCCTGGTCGACACGGTTGCGCTTGTCGAGGTGGCCGCACCCGGCGCACGTCTGCGACGTGTACGCGGGATCAACGAAGACCAGGGGCACACCGGCCCGCTTGGCCTTGTAGACGATGAAGTCTCCCAGCTGGGCGAAGGCCCAGGAGTGGAGTGCGACCCGTTGGGGCTTGCGGAGCCGTACCCGGTTGCGGATGCCCTTGAGTTCTTCGAGGGACAGGCCGCGCCCGGTGTGTTCAGCCTCGGTCACGATCGTCTTGGAGATGATGTGGTACTGGTTGGCGGCGTGCCGCGCCTCTTTGCGGGCACGGGCCTTGAGTCGCCGCTTGGCGCTGTTGGTGCGGCTTCTTCCGGAGCTTGGCCCGCAGGGCGAGCTGTCGTTTGCGGTACCGGTGGAGCCCCCGCCCGGCGGCGAGGTAGCCGGCGGAGGTGGTGGCGATGTTCTCGATGCCCAGGTCCACCCCGATGAAGCCGTCCGGCTCGTACCGCTCGGCCTCGGGCACGTCACAGGTGGCGACGAGGTAGAAGACGCCGTCGCGCTCGATCAGGTCGGATTCGCCCTGCCGGTGCACCTGGAGCATCTTGAGCGCGTCGGCGGAGCAGACGAAGCGGATGTTCTTGACCCGGCCGTCCACGGTCCAGATGGACACGGTCCGCTGGTCGTACTGCCAGCTCAGGCACCGGTCGTCATACGGCTGGGCGGCCTCGGGGCGAAAGGTGACCGGCTTGGACTCAGCCTTGCGGCGACGCCTGGAACCGTCCTTGCCGAGGTTCCCGGCCCGGATGTTGGCCTTGAGCGCGGTGTATGAGTCGCGCACCTTCTTGATGACGTGTTGCGCGGCCTGCGCTCCCAGCCCACGGGCTTTGAGTTCGGCATAGGTGTGATTGCGCAGCTCGTACTCACGCGGCACGCCGTGCTCGAACGCCACCTCCGACACCCAGTTCGCGGTGTCGTTGACCGTGCCCAGGGTGCGCTCAAGCGCGGACGCCTGCGCGGCGTCCGGCATGAGCTTGACCTGCGTCACGATCTTCATGAGCGTAATCGTAACGTTGATCTATGTCACCACGCAGGGAACCAACCCCCGAGATTCGCAGGGGCCATAGCGTCGTCGACACCCTGCACGCCCACTTGGTCTTCACCCCCAGTATCGGCGCGGACCGTTCACCGACGAGATCCTTCGGCGCTGCGAAGAGGTCATGCACGACGTGTGTACCGACTTCGGCGCGGAGCTGCGGGAGTTCAACGGCGAACGCGATCACGTCCACCTGCTCGTGCACTACCCGCCCAAGGTCGCCATCTCCCGGCTCGTAGACTCCCTCAAGGGCGTCTCCGCCCGGCGCCTGCGGCAGGAGTTCCCCGGCCACATCCGCAACTACCTGTGGGGTGACCACTTCTGGTCGCCGTCCTACTTCGCCGCCTCGTGCGGGGGCGCCCCGCTCGCTGTCATCAAGGAGTACATCGAAAACCAGAAACGTCCCCACCTGCGCGATACCCCAGTTGAACGCCACCCGGGCCGCACCGGCATGCCGCAGCAGCGCCCTGGCCTGACCAGGCGTCGGGTCCAGTGCAAACCGGTAGGCATGCGTGACGATCACCCGATCAGGCTACCGGCCGCCACCGACAACACCCCGCCCGTTAAAGGAAGTTGACAAACACTGAGATTCGAAGACGAAGCCCATAGCAGTTAAGACCCCTTTGGCAAGGAGAACTCGGCGGTCTCGAACGGGTAGCCGCCCAGGCCGAGCGGCGTCGAAGCCGGGACGCCAGGACAGGTGACCGTCCCGTCCGGACGCACCACCACCGGTTGCGGGTGTCCCGCACGGGCCATCGTGCAGGCCTCCGACACGGGGCCGCAGACCACGTAGAGACAGGTTGCTGCGGTCACCCCCTCCCCCTCATGGCGTCGCCACAGACCTGCGGACCGTGGTCACCTCGCTGCGTAGGAGCGCCGACCTGGAACGCTGTCGCCCCCGCACCGCACCCCCAAGGAGCCACGAGGCGCCGATCGGCGCCCCGCTCCCGGGCTGCCGGACCGGTGACATCATGGTTGGGTCCACCGGCCCGGCAGCCCAACCAGTTCAGCATCTCAGCCCGGGGCGCACACAACGGCGCCCGGCAGCACGAAGGCCCCGGCCCCTCAGGGAGATCGGTGCTTCGGGAGGAAGCTGACGCGGCCCCGGTGCCAGGCAGGTATCGGGGGCGGCGGACCGTACGACGTGGAGGTCGAGTCCCGCGCACGCGAGCTGGCCGCCGTCCTGCACGCGGCCCGCTACGGCGACCTCGAACCCCTGGCTCGTGCCGTGCCCCGCACGACCTGACCGATCAGGCCTCGCACCGCGCTCGACGAAGGGGACGACACGGAGGCTGCGCGGACGACCCTCGTTCCTGAAAGTCCATGGACGGGCCCTAGGCTGCGACCATGACGGAGATCAGGACCCCGACGCCCCGTGACGCCTTCGAGCTGCTGCTGGCCGGTAATCAGCGCTTCGTCGCCGGTGCCCCCGCGCACCCCAACCAGGACGCCACCCGCCGCGCCGAGATCGCACCGTCCCAGCAGCCCTTCGCCGTGCTGTTCGGGTGCTCCGACTCCCGGCTGGCCGCCGAGATCATCTTCGACCGCGGCCTGGGCGACCTGTTCGTGGTGCGCACCGCAGGCCACGTCATGGGCCCGGAGGTGCTGGGCAGCATCGAGTACGGCGTGGATGTCCTGGGCTGCCCGCTGGTCGTGGTCCTCGGCCACGACTCGTGCGGCGCGGTCGGCGCAGCGTGCGCCGCCCTGGAGAGCGGCATGACACCGGGCGGATACATCCGGGACGTCGTCGAGCGCGTGACCCCCAGCGTGCTGGCAGCACGGGCCGCCGGACAGGTTGAGCCCGAGGAGATCCTCGCCGAGCACGTAAGGCACACCGTCGACCTGCTGCTGGACCGCTCCCGGGTACTCGTGAAGAAGGTCGCCGCCGGCCAGGCCGCCGTGGTGGGCCTGTGCTACCGCTTGGCCGATGGCAGTGCACAGCTCGTCGCCTCTCGCGGCCTCGATGCGGCGGTTCCCGCCGCGTCCTGATCGCCCCGGGCGTGCTGCTCAGCGTGATGTGCCGTGGCCGGAGGACCCCCGTGTACCTGGACGAGGAACCCCTCGGGTTCACCGCGCGACCTCCAGGGAAGGGCCTCCGATGGCTCACGGAGCCGACCGCGCGCCCAGCACCGTCCCCCGCGCCGACCTGGTGCGGGCCGCGGGCTGCGAGGTGTGCCGGGATGGGGGCGGTCGTCACCGATGAGGGGCGGCACGAACTGTGCCTGGTCTGCCAGACCGGTGGGCGCTCAGCCGAATGGGCCGCCAATCCGCCCGGCCCCCGTCTCGGGGAGCAGTAAGGGCACAGCGTCGGTGCCGGTCACATGGAGGGCCGGGGCCCCGCGGCGCGGCGGATCCGGTGGGCGATCGCAAGTCCCAGGGCGACATCGCGGAGCTGATCACCCGGCGCCTCGCCATGCTCGCCCACAGCGGCCTCCAGGCCGTCGATGAGCCCACCGTGCGCGCAGTTGCCCACCAGGCCGTCCGCCCCGCACCCTCGGCCGCCGATCTGCCGGCGGATCCCGCGCTCACCGAGCTGCGTCGCGTCGTCGACGACCTCGCCGCCACCACCTACGCGATCGACGAGTTGATGCGCGAGGTCGCTCCGGCCTACCTGTCGGACACCGACGCCGCCGACCTCCTGGCGCCATTGTGCGAGGCGCGCGGCGAGAACCTCGAGCACGGCCTCGCCGCAGGCCGCTACGCCCTGTCCGGAAACCGCTGTACCCCGCACGGCGCCGTCCTGTGACCGCTACTGGGGCTCAGGACTCTGCGATGACCTCATCCGCCTGCATGCCCTTCTGCCCCTGCACCGCAACGAAGGTCACCTTCTGACCTTCTCGAAGGCATTTGAAGCCGCTGCCTTGGATCGCCCTGAAGTGCACGAAGAGGTCCGGGCCACTTTCGGGGGTGATGAAGCCGAACCCTTTCGCTTCGTTGAACCACTTCACCGTGCCGGACTGGCGCTCAGACATAACGCCCGCCTGGCTGATCAACCCGCTGAGGGAATGAAACGAGTCCGGCTTCGAAGAGATCCGGAGCGGGATCGGGTGACCGGAGAGCAGCCGTACGCAGATCCGGCTATCGCTGCCCGCCGCGAAGGTGCTCGCGGCACTGCCCGAGCATGCGGAGCAGATGGTCTGGGACGTCCTGGACGCCGCGGTGCGTACGAGGCGCACGGTGGCCGGATGCGGATCCTCCTCGGTCCTGCTTGATCGGCAGAACGAAGGGAAGAACCGCGAGGTGGATTTCTCGTTCGAGATCGTCGTTAGCTCGAATCACGAAGTCGTAGCGCCCCTCCGAGGGGCGGCCATCGTGCGTTCGTCGCACGAGCAGACGGTGGCCGCGGTCCAGGCGGCCTACGGGCTGCGACCGGCCGTTCCGGAGGCGTGGCCTCCTTCGACGACATCGAGCAGCACTTCGCCGATCACCCGACGACGACCCAGAAGGCAATCCAGAGGATTGAAGAACACCCGAACTACAAGCGGACGCTCGAACCCCGATCGCGCCGTCACGGATCAACGGGACGCTGACCAGCGTCAAGGCGGTGCAGCGCCGCGTCGGCCCGGATGGCGCGGACCCCCTGTTCCAGCGGGACGAGCGAGCACGGCGCTACCGCATCGACGACGCGCTTGTCGCCGGGCTCAAGCGAGCCTTCGCCCTCGCGGATGCCCGCCCCGGCCTGCTGCGCGGCGAACCGGCCGGACCGGCCACCCGATCCGGGCACACGGTTTCTGTCGAAACGGCAATCCAAAAGAGCGCCGCTTACGTAATCAAAATGCAGCGGCAACCAGGGATACGTTCCTGGCCAGGCGCCGATCGCCTCAGCCGCGGTGATCAATTCTTTCCATGGAGACCCGACGAGCGCGGTGCACCCCCTCGCACTTCGCAGGCGTGGGCAGCGGCCGGATCCTCCCTCATTGCGCGCCGGAGTGGCGCCGGCTTGAGGGTCAGCTCTCACTCCCTGTGGAGGTCGGGGGTGAAAGTTGTCGTTGATCTTTCCCGATGCGAGGGGTAGGCGCAGCGCGCGTTCCTGGCTCCGGAGGCGTTCCGGATGCACGGTGAGAAAGCGCTCATGTACGAGCCGCACCCCGACGACGCCCGGCGCGACCAGGTGCTACGTGCCGCGGCAGCCTGCCCGTTCCAGGCGATCCTGGTCGACCAGCTGCATGCGCGGCACGCACCGGTGGAGGCATCGCCATGATGACCAGTGCCGACAACCTGCGTGCGTTCAAGCGCGATGGCCGCATCGTGATCGTCGGGGCGTCGCTGGCGGGGCTGCGGGCCGCGGAGGCTCTGCGAGACGAGGGTTTCACCGGATCGTTGACCATGATCGGTGACGAGTTGGGCGAGCCCTACGACCGGCCTCCCCTGTCCAAGCAGGTACTGACCGGGTGGGTGCCGGCGGACGGCACCACTTTGCCCCGCCGTCGTGGCATCGATGCGCAGTGGCTGCTGGGCGTGCCCGCCAGCGGGCTGGACCTCGCGACGAACCACGTACATCTCGCCGACGGACGCGAGGTTCCCTTCGACCGGGTGCTGATCTCCACCGGGGTACGGGCCCGGCCGTGGTTCGTCGAGTCCGAGGCGGCCCTGAACGGTGTGTTCGTCGTACGTACGCGCGAGCATGCCGAGAGCCTGCAGCGAGCCCTCGCCGCCGGGCCCTCCCGGGTACTGGTCATCGGTGCGGGCTTCACCGGCTCCGAGATCGCCTCCGTCTGCCGCGAGCGGGACATCCCGGTGACCGTCGCCGAACTCGCACCGGCCCCGCTGGTCGGCGCACTCGGCGCCATGGTCGGCGAGGTGGCGGCGGACATGCAGCGCGCCCACGGCGTCGACCTGCGCTGCGGCGTCAAAGTCACCCAGCTGGAAGGCGACGCCCAGGGGCACTTCCGCCGCGCCCACTTCTCCGACGGCAGCACTATCGACGCCGATGTGGCGGTGGTGGCGCTCGGGAGCATCCGCAACACCGAGTGGCTGCGGAAGTCGGGACTGGCGGCGGGCGTGTGGGGAATCACCTGTGACACGGGTTGCCGCGCCCTCGACATCCATGGCCGCGTCGCCGACGACGTCTTCGCCGCGGGAGACGTGGCACGTTGCCCGAACCCCATCTACGAATACCGGCTCATCGCACTGGAGCATTGGGCCAACGCAGTGGAGCAGGCAGAGGTCGCGGCACACAACATGGTCAGCGCCCGGGCGGACGGCTGGGCGCACCTGTCCATCCCGCTGTTCTGGTCGATCCAGTTCGGCGTCAACATCAAGTCCGTCGGCGTGCCGATCTTCGCCGACGAGGTGGTCGTCACCCAGGGATCGCTGGACGACCACCGTTTCGTCACCGTGTATGGCTATCGGGGCCGCGTCACGGCCGCCGTGAGCTTCAACAACGGCAAGTGGCTGGACCACTACCGACGGTTGATCGAGACGGCAGCACCTTTCCCGCCCCCCTGTCCCACGCCGGACCAGCCGGCCGACATGAAACCGGTGCCCGTCGACTTCGCCGGCCCCGCCCTGTTCCCGCAGGGCGCCACGGCGGTCGTCACAGGCCATGACCCGGGTGAGCGCCGCGTCACGGCTGTGCACCGGCATCGGCAGGAGGAAGGCAGGACGGCTGCGACCGGGACGCCCGGCACGCTGCAACGGATCTTCGACTACTCCGCCCGGGCCGACCCCTACCCGTTGTATGCCGAGTTGCGCCGGACGCCGGTGGCTCGGCAGGAGGACGGCAGCTACGTCGTCAGCGCCTATCGCGAGATCACGGACATACTGAATGACCCGCATCTGAGTTCCGACGTGCGCAATCTGTCGCGTCCGATGCCCTCGGTCGAGGGAGGGGCCACGTCGTCGTTCATCCACATGGACTCGCCCGAGCACGATCGCCTGCGGCGTATGGCGACGCGTCACTTCGGCCCCCCGCACACCCCTGGGTTGGTGACCGGACTTGAAGGCTTCCTGACCGCCACCGTCCGCAGGCTGATCGACGATTTGGTGGGCAAGGAGCAGATCGACGTCGTCGATGATTTCGCCTTCCCGTTCCCCGTAACGGTGATCTGTCACTTGCTCGGCGTGTCACGCGAGAACGAGCCGAGGTTCCACCTCTGGGTGAACGACATCATGAACTCGATCGACTACGACCCCAAGACCGACCCGAAGGAAAAACGGGACAAGGGCGTACAGGCCCGCAAAGAACTGCTCCAGTGCCTCGGCGAGCTGGTGGAACAGCGCCACGGCCGGCCGGGAGACGACTTGCTGTCACGGCTGGCCAACGACGACGGGCCTGACGGTCGGATGGCCGACGCCGACATCGTCGCCACCGCCAAACTGCTCCTCATCGCCGGCCATGAGACCATCGTCAACCTCATCACCAACGGCATGCTGACGCTGCTGCGCCACCCGCAGGTGCTGCAACGACTGCGCGACGAACCGGACCTCGTCGTGCCGCTGGTCGAGGAACTGCTGCGCTACGAGCCCCCCGTGCAGATCATTCCCTGGCGGGCGGCGTACAGCGACATCGCCGTCGCCGACACCGTCATCCCCAAGGGCTCGCAGATCATGCTCATGCTTGCCTCAGGCAGCCGCGATCCGAAGCGCTTCCACGATCCGGACCGATTCGACCCGGACCGGCGTGACAACCAGCACCTGGGGTTCGGCAGCGGCATCCACCTGTGCTTCGGTGGCCCGCTGGCCCGGCGGGAAACCCAGATCGCGCTGACCGAGCTGGTACGCCGGCTCGACCGGCCCAGGCTGGTCGCCGACCCGCCGCCGTACCGGCCCAGCCCCGTTCTTCGGGGTCCGATCCATCTGGACATCGAGCAGGGTGACCGTTGACGCGGCAACCGAGGGCCGTTGGAAGGTCACGCCGCGGCCGACGGGCCGACTCTGCATTCGACAGCAACCCGCTACCCTCCTCGGCTCCCATCCCGTCCACCGTCGACCCACACACTGTGGAGCGGACGTGGTTCATGGCGTTCAGGTGGAGCGCGCCACTGTGCCTACGACGACCTCGCGGGCCTGGCGGCGCTGCTCGGCGCCACCCCCAGCGTCGTGGAGCACGGCCTGTTCCCTCCTACGCTGGTCGCCGACGTATTCGTCGCCCGCGACGACTCGGTCGAGCACCACAATCATGTCAAGTCCCGAGCCTGAGAGGATATTTGGTGTGGGCGGATTGCCCTTCATCTCCTCCACTCCGGGGCCCGGTCCTCTGTCGCCAGTTCCCGCACCTGCTGATTCCCAGCCATCAAGCAGGGTTGGGGCCGTCGCGCGCGATACCGGACCCGGTTCCTGGGTGCGCGGTGGCCGGGCTCATCCGCCGGCTTACCGTGAGGTGAGTGGGGGTGGGCGTGCGCTGTGCCAAATGAACGAGGAGGCCACGGGTGCCCTTGGGCGGTGGGCCGGAGCGGCTGCGGGCCCGTGATCCGGGCCTGAGGGCGGTGCGTCGTTCGGCGCGGGTGACGCTGGTGGCCTGCACGGGGTTCTACGCGGCGCGCTACGGTCTGGGAAACCATGTCGCGGCGGTCTACGCGCTGTTCGGCGCGATCGGCTCCGGTGGGATGTCCTTCGTCCCGGGTACGCCGCGTGAGCGCGCCCGCACGCTGCTGGCGGCGTTACCGGTCGCGGCCGCGTGGGACGAACTCCGTGTCGAGCGTCCAGCCGGGCCCGGCCGCCTGCCGGCGCTCATACAGCGCCTCCAGCACCGCCAGCGCCCTCTCCCAACTCCTCGTCCCACTCCCCCGCGTGTGCCCATGTCCGTACGCGTTTGCCGACCGTAGACGCCGACGCCGGTCTGCAAGGTGCGAAGGAGAGAAGGCAAGCCCAGCGGGTGACATCGGCTGCCACAGGCGCGTCGGGCGGGACGCCACCGTCAGACGTCTGGGGTACCGCAGGCGTCTGCTGCTCTGATCCGGGCCAGCCACGACGAACCAGGGTCCAAACAGATGCCGAAGGGGCTCGGCCGGGGATCCGGCCGAGCCCCTTCAAACTGCCCGAGGACCTGCGCGGGTGAACTGCCCGCCGGTCCTGGCGAACTGGCGGCAGGCACTGGGGCAGGCCTTCTTGGTCTCCTGGTAATGGTGTGTCCTGCGGACTGTTATGCAGCCGCCGCTAGGGAGACGGTGCCGTGCTGCCGGCCGGGGAGCAGCGCCTGCTGCATGCAGCACAGCCCCGGACCGCAGGCGGCTGCAGCACAGTCGGGACCGGCCTGCTGCTCGAGCAGCACCCGTATCCCGTCCGGGCCGTGCAAATGCTGCGTTACACCACCACTCCAGCCAGCACCACGACGACCACCACCAGGACGACGAACTCGAGCAGCACCACCACGATGACGACCACCCCGCCCATCAGCAGCAGCCTCCGGCTGCACGCCACTATGAGCAGCAGGACGACAAGCAGCACCATGCAGCAGCCGCAACCGCATGCCTGTGAGGGCGAAGAGAGCCACCTTCATGGACCCTGGCAGGTCCTCGCGCTCCAGGAGCGGCAGCGGTAACGGGACACACGTCTCGCGCCATTTCTGGTACAGCCGAACGACTGGAACAGCACCCGAGTTGAGGATGAGGAGCAAAGATGAAGATCCCCCGGTTGGCCGCAGCAGTCGCGATGGTTGCGGCCGTCGTCGCCACCGGCGCCCCGGCAATGGCCGTTAGCCGGGCACCATCCATGCGGACGGCATCATCGCCGTACCGGTCAATCAGTACCAGGACGGGATCACCGCCGCCCCGACCACAGGGGAGCCGGCCACGAGACAAGCGATCGCGGTCGACGGCAAGACTCTGCGCGGCTCACGCAGCAGCGAACCAGATCCACTGGGTCCGCGATGTCACCTACGACGAAGACCGCTCCCAAATCCGCACCGGCACCGGACCACAAGTCATGGCCGCCCTACGCAACGCCGCCATCGGCGCACTCTGCATCACCGGCGTCACCAACATCGCCGCCGCCAACCGCCACCACGCCCGCTACAGCACCTGACCAATGGCACTACTCGGCATCATCTAACGACATTGCCGGGGCCCTGGGTGTCCATCGCCCTACTCAAGGTAGGGGATGTGGTCTCCCGGGGATACGGGCGGCGGCTGCGGCGACGGTTGCCAGGTCTTCGCTCGAGAAGCCGGCGCGACTGAGCACCGCCAGGGATTTGTTCGTTGCCAGCGCGCACAACGCCAGCTCTGCCGCCTCCTGATCATCGGCCCCCGCCGCCAGCAACGCCTGCTCCAGCATCGCCCGCAAACCGTCGATCATGGCGCGGACCATCGCCCGGCCCTCCGCGTCGAGGGCCGGGAACTGCGTTGCCGACACCGTGAGCAGGCAGCCATCCGGGACCGTCGGGTCGGCGATGCGGTTCAGGGAGACCTGCAGGTAGGCGGCCACAACGGCGCTCGGGCTCGGGTGGGGGCCGGACAGCGCCTGGGCGTACAGCGGGTGGTAGGTCTGCACGTACCGTTGGAGGCTCTTCCGGAAGAGGGTGCTCTTGTCGCCGAAGGTGGCGTAGAGCGAGCTCCGGCCCAGGCCCGTGCCCTCGGTCAGGCGGTCGATCGAGGCCTCCGAATAGCCCCAGCGCCAGAAGACGTGCATCGCGCGTCGTAGCGCCTCGTCCACGTCGAATTGCTTGCGGCCCGCCATGGTTCGTCAGCCTACACATCTTGCACCGATCGTTTCAAGATGGGTATGGTCGCCAGCATGACAAGTTGCACTGATCGTTCCATGATGAGTACGGCCGACGGCGCGACAAGCTTGAGTTCGCTGCGGCTGCCCGACGGGTTCACCGACGTCTTCACTAGCCGGCTCGTGGAGCTGAACGGGCTGCGGCTGCACGCGGTCACCGGCGGGGACGGCCCACCGCTGCTGCTGGTCGGCGGGTGGCCACAGACCTGGTACGCGTGGCGGGAAGTGATGCCCGCGCTCGCCCGCGAGCACACCGTCGTCGCCGTCGACTCGCGCGGGGCCGGGCTCTCCGACAAGCCCGACGACGGCTACGACGCCGGCACGCTGGCCGCCGATCTGGTCGCTCTGATGGCCGCGCTCGGGCACGACCGGTTCGACGTGGTCGGCCACGACATCGGCATGTGGACCGGATACGCCCTCGCTGCCGATCACCCCGAGCGGGTGGGCCGGCTCGCCGTCGTCGACGCCATTATCCCCGGTCTCACGCCGACCCCGTCGGTCTTCAGCCCGGCCGCGGTCAACCAGCGGCTCTGGCACTTCGGCTTCAACCGGCTCACCGACCTCAACGAGGAGCTGGTCCGGGGGCGGGAGCGGCTCTTCTTCGGCTACCAGTTCGCCAAGAAGGCAGCCACCCCGGACGCGATCCCCGCGTACGCCGTCGACGTCTACGTCGATGCGATCGTCGCGGATCCTCGCGGGCTGCGGGCGAGCTTCGCGTACTACCGGGCGCTGGACGAGACGATCGCGCAGAACGAGCAGCGCAAGAAGACCCGGCTGACGCTGCCGGTGCTCGCCATCGGCGGCGCGCGGTACAGCGGCGCGATGGTCGCCGAGACGATGCTGCTGGCGGCCGACGATGTCACCGGGGTGGTCCTCGACGATTGCGGCCATTACGTGGCCGAGGAGCGACCGGCGCGGTTTACCGAGATCCTGGAGGACTTCCTCGGTGGCAAACCGATAGCAGGCGTGCCGCACGGCTGACACATTCGTGGCGGAGTTTCATGGAGGCCGCGTGAGCAGGGCTTCGGCGTAGTCGCAGGATGTCCGGTTCGTGATCGTGCGTCGACGCCGAAGCCCTGCCGCGTGCGGGCTTGGGCCAGGCTGCCATTGATGAGTCACATCGGGGCCGGTACAAGTGACGAGTGGCAGAACCTCTTGCTCCTCGCCCGGATAGCCGCGTCGCGCCGAAGCCGGGACGGTGGACCCAGCAGTCAGCGAGTGCGATGTTCGCCGCCGTTGCAGCATTCCTCATCACTCGTGACGTCACGTTCGGGTTCTTCAGGCACACGCTGCCCGACGGGGCATACACCGCTACGGTCCTTGCGGGACTTGCTGTGTCGGCTGTCGCCTACGGCCTCGCCGTGCTGTGGCTCAGGCGATTGCCCTAACAGGGCGGCTCACGGCAGGCTTCAGCGTTGCCGCGCGGGCGTCCGGTCCGTGGCAATCCGCCGGCTTGGGAGGTCATCCGGGAGGTGACAGGCACGGGCTCCCTCACTGCGTGTGCCGTGCTGGCCGGGGCGACGTCGCTGCTTGCCGTCAGCGAGTGGATCGCCGATGCCCCGGCACATGTGCTGGAACAGGTCGGCCCCGGCGACCGTCGACTCGCCGGCCGGGGAGTCCGAGCGGGCCGAGCGCCGACGGCTGCGTCGGCGCCACCGGGCCCGGCTCAAGGCGGCGGCGCTGGGTCGCTCGCGCGGTGGGCTGACCAGCAAGGTCCACCTTGCGGCAGACCGGCGCTGCCGCCCGCCGACGTTCGTACTCACGCCGGGGCAGGCCGCAGACAGTCCCCGGTTCGTCGCGGTGTTGGAGAAGGTCAGCTCCCGCCGACCTTCGCTTCCCATTAGGCGTACTCCTCGCGGGCGAACCGCGCTTACCTGCGCAGGCGCGGGAGCAAGGCGGTGATACCGGAGAAGGCCGATCAGGCCGCGAACCGCAGGAAGCGCGGCAGGGCCGGCGGTCGGCCGGTGGCTCATGACGCTGAGCAGTACAAGGAGCGCAACACGGTGGAGCGCTGCATCAACAAGATCCGGGATTGGCGGGGTCTGGCCACGCGCTCCGACAAGACGCCCGCGAGATGGCGGGGCTCCAGCTACGCGGATCCATCATCTGGATACGCAGCCTCAAACCGGGGCCGCGGTCGCGGCGCCCGGCTGGCAAGCCGGACGCCGCAACCGCGCACGTCAGGCCGTCGAGGTGACCACTCGGCCGAAGTGCCGGGCGAAGAACTGGACCGCGCTGTCGGCCTCGAACCTGGGCAGCTCCTTGTGTTTGCCCGAGTTCACGTGCAACGTCTTCTCCTTCGAGGCGAAGGCGTCGAACAGCGCGAGACCCTCCTGGCGCGAGATGTGCTCGTCGTCCTACTGCAGGTCGAACTCGATCGGGATGGTGATCTGCTTCGCTTTCTCGGCCAGGGCATCGGGCCAGTGCTGGCCGAAGACCGCGGCGGTGATCCTGGGTTCGATCGCCACGAACGGTATGCCGATCGCGGTGCCCATGTTGATGCCCCAGAAGCCGGCCGGCCCGTCGGTGCCGATCTCTGGGAGTTCCTGGAGGGCATTCAGGGTCGCCTGGTACTCGGGCACGGCGAGTTCCGCCAGGTGGTCGTTGTAGCGCACGACGATCGGGCCTTCCGGCTCGCCCGCCGCCCGCGCCCGGAACAGCTCGGCGATTTCCGCCTCGTCGTGCGCCGTGCGCGGCCGGTCGCCGTGACCGGGCGCGTCGATGACGGCGACGTGAAAGCCGCATCCGGTCACGAGGAGGTGGGCGCGGCCGGACATTGCCGGGTGCTTCTTGTGGTTGCCGCCGCCGTGAGCCATCAGGATCAGGGGTGCGCGATGGGCTGCGTTGGAGGCCGGCGACCAAAGGACGCCGGGGACGTCGCCCACGGTGAAGTCGCGTTCGAGCATGCCGTTCGACGACGACTTGGCGGTGAACTGCAGAGAATGCATATGTGTTGCCTTTCGGGAGTGCCTTGTTGGCGAGGCGCTCCCGGCGACACCTACGTCAATCGCCGGCCGTGCCGAAAAAGGGGAGCACCCACGTCGATACAGCGTTCATGGGTCTCACCTCCTCGGGCGGTCTCACGGTCGACTGGAAGCTACCAGCCCGTTGATCATCCCTTCAACCCTTTTCCCCGCCACGTCATCACGACTCCAGACAGGCCTAGTCGTCCGACCTGAACAGATGGTGTGTCGCCGAGGAGATCCTTGACTTGTTCGGTGCTGGAAGACCGGTAACGGGACGGACGTACGTGTCGTAGACGAGGAATACGAGCACGTCGTGGCCGATGTTGCTGACGTCGTTCTTCTTTCGCAGCCGCCACTTCCCGCCCGGCAGAATGCCGCGCGCCTGCGGCACGTCATGCCGCTCCACCCGCAGGAATCCGGAGCGCTCCCGGGCAGGAACGAGTTGGCCGGCCTCTTCGTCCAGGACCAGGGCCATCCCGTCATCGCTCCAGGCCTCCACCAGCATCACCAACTCGTCTTCCTCCGACTCGGTGGCGTCCGGGATGGTGAAGTAGACGTAATGGCAAACGCGTTGAGTGTCCATCCCATGATGGCGACCCCATCGGCCTGACGACGGGACGGAAGTGGGCGAGGCGTCACCCCGCCCCAGTCGGTCCGGGCGCCTCGGTCCCCCTGGTGTTGTCAGTGGCGGGAGGTACCCGTCAGTCAGTTGGGCGCCCAGCAGTGTGGCAGGGCGCCGACCGGAGGCGGATCTCGTCTCCAGTACGGCTGGAGGTTGCATGGCCCTGGACAGACGCATGGCAGACAGCTCCGGCGGAGTCCACGTCCGCGCCGCGTGCCCCTCAGCCGCCGGTGCGTGCCGTGGCGCGGCGCATTCCTCCTGCAACCCCGCACTTCACACGCTTCGACGCGGCCGGCCTTGCCGACGCGGTCCGCGACGTCCTGGAGCACGCAGCCCCGGGTGGGGAAGACCGTGGCCTTCGCCGATCTGTGTGCTCAGGTCAAGGACCTGAGGGAACTACCGGAGTCGGATCAGGTGCAGGTGCTTCGGCGGGTCAAGCCCACCGCTCGCCCCCGCAGTCCCCAACCCCAGCGCCCTGCCCTGCTCACCGCCCTGATCAGCACCGAGGCAGGAACCATGCACCCGATCTACCGGCAGCTGGCCAACCATGCCGACCACCACCTGCCCCAGCAGGCAAGCAGTCCTCCGAGGCGATCAGCGCAGTGCCGTCGGGCAGTGTGACGGCATTGACGCAGGTGGTGTGGCCGACCAGCGGCGGGCTCAGGGACTCACCTGTCCGCCGCGTCACATCGGTACACCCCAAAGCCCGCAATGGCCGGCCCCGGCGATGAACGCGCGGCCGTCCGGCAGGATCCCGGTGGCCACGTCCCAGATGGTGTCATCGGCGGCCATCTCGTACCCATCCAGCTCCGCGCCGGTCAGCGCGTGGGGCCGCAGTACGCCGTCCTCCGCGGCCACCGCCACCACCGGGTTGCCGCCCGGCGGTGAGGCGACCGCGAGCGCATTGGCAGACCATGCATCAGCCGAACACCACAGCATTCGGCCGGTGAACATGTCCCAGCGGTGGATCTCCTGGCCTTCGCACGATGAGAACAGAGCACCACCTGCCCCGACCGTGCCCGCGCCCACGTCGGCCGAAGGATGTGCCCTGGCTCGGATCTGAACGTCGTCACTCGTGCCGAGCGCATGCCCTGCCGCATCACGCCTCCGCGCTGCCGTGTCGACTGACCAAGGCTGAACCACTGGATGTTGTTGATGCAGTGCTGAAATACCCGTCCGCTTGATGAACCAGATCAGTCTCCTACGTCGGTGTAGGGTCCGGTTTCCCGTGGCGGTGCCTCCAGGTGTTCAGCAGCCGCTATACCGTTGGTCCAGATCGTTGGCGGGTACAGTCCCGTCCGAGTCCGGCGGCGGATTCCTCGCCCAGCGTGGACGGTCAGCGCGGAAACATGTCGGCGTAGGGGTCCGGTTCGCCGGTAGCCGGGTCGAGTCCTGCCTTCCAGCGGAGTTGCCCCACCCGCCAGTGGACGAACGTCGGTGGCGAGCAGTTCCACAGCTCGCCACCGATGCTGATCGGCCAGGACGACCACCCGTCATGGTCCTCGTGGACCAGCCGACGGAGGAACTCGACCATCCCGAACGGGTGGACCGTGAAGGTCGGGCTTGTGTGCCGCCCGTAGACCAAGACCGGCCAGCGGTCCGGGTCACTGTCTTCGGTCAGCCAGCAGAGGATGTCCGGTCCAGACGTGATGCCCCAGGCAAGGATGTGCGCCGGGTCGACGTCGAGAGCAGCCCTGTCGCCCTCCATCTCCCAGCCATAGCGGGCGTTCTCGGTCTCCCCTGCCATGTCGCCGGGATCCCATTGGATGCCTTCCGTAGGGACGGGGAGCAGGACTCCTGCCTCGTCGTTGATCGACCCGCCGCCATAGACAGACATGAAGGCCTTGTAGTCAGTAGGGAACCGAACGTTCCAAGTGGCTTCAGCGAACGCCCAGTCGACCTGTTCGTCGGCACCGTGCTCCGGCGACATGATCTGCGTTAGCGCTGCGACGCCCGGGTGTTCCACCATCTGGGTGCCCTCCTCTGACCGAATCCAACCAACCTAACGACGCGGTCCGACAGCAGACCCCGCCCGTTCAGTCGGCGTTGCCGAACCACCACTCGGTGTTGTCCACGCTGGCGGCCCAGTCGTTCATGACTCGCTCGATGGCGGGGAATCCAACCTCATGGGCAACCGTCCCCACGATGAACCGTCGGTCCGTCGGCGCCTCGGCCAGCCCGTTCAGCGCGGTGAGGCCAGCCTCCAGCCCTGCCAGTTCCTCCGATGAGAAGGGGCCTCCGCGGTAGGCCTGGATGCAGACGTTAGCCCCGCGCCTGGCCACCTCGAACGTCCCGTCGTCGGCGACCTGCAGCACGTCTCCAGCAGCGCATCCCAGCACCAGGCCGGGGCTGCCGCTCAGCTCGAACGAGTGCTCTCCCAGCACTCGGGCAGGAAGCACCTCGAAGACAGGCCGTCCAGTGCTGTTGTGGCCCGCCAGCAGCCGTATGTGGGTGTCAGCACCGACGTTGGGCTGATCCATCATGAGCGTGATCGTGTCACATGGGGGCGTCGACAGTACTGCCGGCTTGCGCCCTCACACGGTGGGCAGACCGTCACGGCGGAGGACACGCTGGAGCACCTCGTGGACGTCCTCGGCGATCGCCTCCAGGAGCTCGGCACCGTAAACGCAGAGGGAGTGCTCCCAGGGATGTCCGAAAGTGCCGAAGCGGAGGTCGTCGGCGAGGAAGATGTAGTAGTCGCCGTCCGGGTAGGGGCTGAGCGGCCAGCCCTCCCGAGAACGCCCTTCGAGAACCCGGGGAAGGAACATGTCGGTCGACGGAAGATCCGGACGGAGGCGGTAGCAGGTGTGCTGCCAGTCCAGAATCCAAAGTGGCTCCCTGGGGCTGCTGCACCTTCCGAGCCCGTTCTGCACCATGTCGACCAAGCGGTCGAGCTTCCGATCTCCGGGATCGTCGTTCAAGGCGTCGAGGCTCCACGTGATCGATGCTGAAGGCTCTGTGATGCCCGGGAAGGCGTTGATGCTGGGTCGAAAATCGAATGTGGCGTCGAAGCGGTCCCAGATGTCGGTGTATTCGGAGCTGGTCAATCGGTGTAGTGCTTCGGCCGTCATGGGGTGAACCTATCGCCGGGAGCTCCACCCTCAACAGAATTCCGGCGGCTGTCCTCTGTGCTAGCGGGCACCGGAGCTGCCCCATCGCCTTCCGCCGTCTGGACGAGTTCGGACCTTGGCGGCACGGCGGGTCCGTCGTGGGGAAGAATGCTTGGCATGACGATGTGAAGAGCAGCTGACGAGCGGAGACGCTGGCTCAAGATCGGGACCTGGGAGACGGTCTCCGATGGGAACAGGCGGCTCTGCGCGGCCTGTGGGGCCTCTGTCCGCTCGTACGAGTACCGCTTCTACCCGCCCGAGTCCTCCATGTTCGAGCGGTGTATCGGGTTCGCATGGTGTTCCGACTGCAGGCTCTACTCCGGCTCAATGGTTCACGTTCCGCGGAGACGCGTCCTCGTGGATGCCCTGGCGTCGCTGCCACGTGATCAGCGGGAGCGTCTGAAGCGGAGCGAGACCAGGTTGATCGAATACCTGGACAGACAGCTCCGCGGAGGCGCCACTTCGCCTGGTCGTTGATGGTCCGACAGATCTCAGGCGACGCCGGCTTCGCATGGCGGACCTGACGGGTACTACTCACTTCGATCCTTGTCGAGCTCGGCCGCCAGCACAGCCATCCCGTGCAAGTGAGTGAAGTACGTGGTTGCGTACTCGTCATCACCGATGGACTGCAGGACCTTTCCGAGGACCACGATGCGCGTCTGCAGTATGCCTCGGCCCCGGTCATCCAAGGACCCGCTCAAGGCTGAGGAGACACAGCCGGCGAGCATCGAGTCCATCATCACCATGCATTCGCCCTCAGGTTCTCGCTGGTAGAACCCCGGGGGAAACCGCATGGCTCCGAACTCGTCCCACAACCGTGCCAGCTGATCCAGCTTCACTTCTGCCATGTCCGTGATGATGTCCTATGGCCAGGTGCCGAGGAAATGCGTTCCCCCAACCCACCCGGTGCTCTGCTTGTGGTTTTCGGCGACACCCTCTGCAGTCGGCCCTGTGCCCCTGCACGTCCCGTCGTCATTGCTTCTGCATGTCAGCTCGTACCCCGACATAGGATGCGCGGCGCTCGGCTGGCTTCGTCGATGGCCCGAAGTGCCTGGCTGTGGCTGGCGCCTCCGTGTGATCGCAGGGGGACGTTGTGGGCTTTCGCCCATCCGGCCATGTCCGCAGTGCTCGTTCCTTCCTCCGTTGCGAGGTCGCTCAGAGTGCGGCGGCAGTGGACGTACTGCTCGATCAGCCAGTCCCGTTCGACCGTCCCGCGGCGCTTGTAGTCCTGCGGGCGTTCACGGAGCGAGACTTCATACTCATGCGCGAGACCGGTCAGCGCACTGCGGGAGAAACCGGTGAGAGCGGCCATCTGGTTCAGGGATCGGTGCTCGTCCACGTAGAGGCGGATGTAGGTCTCCTTCGGCACGTCCAGGCGAGCCTTGCGCCGGATCTGGCCTGTTGCCCTGGCGGCGGACTTCGTCGGCGGTGGTGCGAGGGCGGGATGTTCGTCCAAGACAGGCTGGGTCATCACAGGATCCTTCGACGGTGAGACGTCCCGCTCGAGACCGTGCGGGACGGAAAACAAGAAGCTGACGCCGCCCAGGCGCCCGTACACAGCACGAGGCGTGGTGTGGCGAGTCGCTGGCCTGCAGCGGTCGCAGGGCAGACGCCCGGGGGCGCCGGTCAGAAGCGAGCTCGGTGGCCGCTGCCTCCGCTGCCAGGGGACCGGGCGCGACACGACAATTCGTCAGCTGCGCTGCGGCGTTGATTCCATAGGGAAGTCGCGGTCCCACCGGCTGCGGATCCGGGACTGCTCGTCCGGTCGTTGCCGGTCGTCCCAACGCCGCAGCGCCTGGCGCAGTCCGTCGTAGTCGAGGCCGATACCTGCCCGGCGCAGCGGCGGCACCAGTCCGCGCAGATGCTGCGCCAGTTCCCCCGTGTCGAGGGAGGTGAGCGAGGCGCCGAGTCTGCGTTCGATGGCGGTGCGGTCCACACCGGCGTCCCTGACCAGCAGAAGGCGGCAGGCGCTCCCGGGACTGAGACCAGGTGTGTGCACCGTCGTGCCCCGGCCCTGCTGATGCACGCCGAAGACAGTAAGCGCCGCATGCTCGGCGACCAGGTCGCGCGTGAGGGCACCCGTGTTACGTAGCTGCGAGCCGATGCGCGTGCGGGAGAACGGCCACACGGCGGGCACCATGCCGGCCTGACGGCCAACCCCGGAGCGCAGCGCCGCCAAGTGGGCACCGGCCCTGGCGACTTGAGGTCGGAGACGGCCCAGAACGGCCTGCCAACGGGCTCGTCGGACGGTGCATCCTGTGCGGTGCCTTCAAGGCCGGGGTCGGTGTACTTCAGGCCCCAGGCGCGCAGCACCCTGCCGTTGTCCGCCGTCAGCCAGTCTCGCAGATCGCGATAGAGGCGGTGTGGTCCAGGCCGGTGTCGGCCTGCCGCAGCAGAGGGATCAGGCCGCGCGGGTGCTGCACGAGTTCGTCGAGGTCCTGTGCGGTCGCGGCAGCAGTCAGACGGCGCTCAGCAGCGTTGTCGGACAGCACTCCCTCGCGCACGCCGCGTCCGGGCTGGCTGCCCCACCGAGGGCTTCGGCCAGGAGGCATCTTCGCAAACCTGCGCAGCCGGATCGGCGACCCGTCCGGCACTGCCGACCCCCCGCTTCTCCCCGCACCTGGTACCCGTCTTCAGCACCCCGGAGTTCGTGGGACCGGGCGCCCTGCGGGACGGGCAGATCCGCTATGTCGGCCCTTCGATCGTGGACCGCCCCACCGGATCCGACTTCCCCTGGGACTGACTCGACGACTCTCGTTCCCGCGTCCTCGTGACGCTCGGCGCCGCCGACACCGATGTGGGGGGCGGGTGCCTGGCATCCGTGCGCGAACGGACCGACCGGCTGCAGGAGGTGATCGTCGACACGGGCCGGGCGCTCGGCGCCGACGCCCACGACAAGCACGTCCTCGTTCTTCCCCTTGGTCCCTCAACTCCCGTTCCTGGAACGGGTGGACGCGATAGCCTTTCACGCCAGTCACAACAACAACACCGTGTGCGAGGCCCTCTGGCGCGCCGTCCCCCTCGTCGTGGCATTTGTCCGCGATGACCAGCCGGTCGTGGCCGGACAGGTGACCGACGCGGGCGCGGGCGTCAGGGCCCGGTTCGGCCAGCCAACGCTGGGCGGCTGGGCACCGCGCTGGACGCCGTGCTTCACGATCCCGCCCGTCGCGCGGCAGCCGTCCGGATCCGCACGGCGTTCCGCGCGGCCGGCGGCCGCGACCACCTGGTGCAGCCAATGGCGCGCTCCCAAGGAGGACCAGTGAGCAACGACCGCAAGAACCGCACCCACGAGCACGAGCCCGTGTCCCCGGGCCGAGCCGAGCAGGTCGCCGCGCTGCGCCCGGTCTACCGGGCCGACCTCGCCGAAGGCCTGGACCGCTTCTTCCAACCCCGGCGCGACACCTGCCCATGGTGCGGCTCGACCCGGTTGGCGACGCGGCTGCGCACCACGGACCTGATCCAGCACAAGCCAGGCCGCTTCGTCCTCGACCGCTGCGAGGGATGTCGGCACACCTTCCAGAACCCGCGGCTCAGCGAGGCCGGCCTGGAGTTCTACTACCGCGATTTCTATGACGGACTGGGCGAGAAGCAGCTCGCCATGACCTTCGCAAGCCGGACGAAAATGTACGTGCAGCGTGCCGAGTCCCTGGTCCCCTTCGCCCCCACGCCCAAGAACTGGCTGGACGTCGGCACCGGTCACGGCCACTTCTGTGAGGCGGCCCGCACTGTCTTCCCGGACACGAGCTTCGACGGCCTCGACTTCACCGACGGCGCCGAACTCGCCGAGCGCGCCGGACGCGTGGACCACGGCCACCGGGGCAGCTTTCCCGAGCTGGCTGAGCGACTCGCCGACGGCTACGACGTCGTCAGCATGTTCCACTACCTGGAGCACAGCACGGAACCGGCCCGCGAACTTCAGGCGGCGCACCGGGCCGTCCGACCCGGCGGCCACCTGCTGATCGAGGTCCCGGACCCCGACAGCCGCTATGCCCGCCTTCTCGGCCGCTGGTGGCTGCCCTGGCTGCAGCCGCAGCACCTGCACTTCGTCCCGGTCGAGAACCTGCGTGCTCGTCTCACGGACCTCGGCTTCACGGTGGTCGCGGAGCAGCACGCCGAACCCCACGACCCCGTCGACCTGCTGGCCGCCGTCTGGCTTGCTCTGGACGCGGTCGCACCGCGCGACGACCTGCCCTGGCTGCCGGTCTCGCCGTCCCGCCTTCAGCGCATACTGCGCGCCATGACAGTGATCGCCGGCATCCCGGCCTTGCTCCTGGGCAGGCTGCTGGACCGCCTCGTCGTCAAACGCGTGGCCCGGCCCCTGGGCCTTTCCAACGCCTACCGACTGGTGGCCCGCCGGGACTGACTCTCGCGCCCCGTTGAGGCGATTCGAACGATGGACAACCTCAACGCCGACCGACTCAGCAACGCCCACGCCGAAGAGATCGCGAACGCCATCCACAGCAACACCGCGGCGCTGCTGTACCTCGCCGACACCATGGCCCGCACCAGCACGACCCTTTGAACGCACTCTGGCAGGTTCTCTGGAGGTTGCCCCGCGCTGCTGACGGGATGCTCAGGTTGGTCGAACTCAACGCCTATGTGGTTGATCGACGGCTGGAACCAGTCCGAGACACGCGGCGAGGGGGTCCCGTGTTCGCACTACACCCTGCGATGGCGTGATCCACAAGACGGTGGTGGATGCCTACGACGCCGCCCACCGCACCACCAACCTGGCGAAGGCCGGCTGATGAACGCCGTACCCCTCGCCCTGGTCTCCTCGCCCACTGGCGACGTTGATGACGAGGCGATCGTGCCCTGCACGGCCAAGGACCCCCACATTGCCCACGCCCTGCTCAACAAGATCCGTCCCGGCGACCTGGTGCGCGTCTCCGGCCTGTTCGCCCTCCCCGGTAGCGCTGACGGAGGCCTTCAGCTCTGCGTCGACGCGCTCGAAGTGCTCTCCACCGTCCCACCAGGGCACTTCGAGCGCATGGGCCCTTACCTCATCGTGTTTGACCCGGACACCGACGGGGTCCCTGTCTTCACCGAGTCCGGCACTCGGGTCGACGACGCCGACGACGCCGACGACGCCGACGACATCAGCGGCGTCAGCGACCGCTTCGAGCACGAACAGGAAGCGTCCTGATGGCCGACACGACACTGCGCACGGTGCTGGAGCGCTTCCCCGTCGGCGCCCCGCGGCTCGTGGCTCGCGGACGAATACGCCGCCCAGGGTGCTGGACCTGTGCGCGGGCACCAGTCGGTTCCCGGCGGACGGGCTGGAGTTCACGTGAGCGGGGCTGCCGTCGCGTCCCAGTCGATGCGGTGGTCGAACTGCCAGGCCATCTTCTCCGGGTTGATCAGCTTCATGGTGGCCGGCATCACGAGGTCGCGCAGTACGCGGCCGACCGGGCCCGCGGTCTTGTTGCTGTTCGTGCGGGCGCCGAGCTTGATGATGCGTTCGACGCGGGGGCGGCGCAGTTGTTCGTACGCTGCGAAAGCCTGGTCGTAGGGCAAGTCCCGCAGGCAGCGTGCCAGTTCGACGGCGCTTTCGACGGCGATGGAGGCGCCCTGCCCGGAGCTGGATGAGGCGGCGTGGGCCGCGTCGCCGATCAGGGTCATGCGGCCGTGGGTCCAGTTTGCGACCCCCGGCATGTTCTCCATCGGGCCGGTGATGAGGAGCTCGTCGGCGTTGGTACGGCTGATCATCTCGAGGGCAGGGGTGCGGTCGTCGGCGAAGGCGTTCCGCAGGATGCGTATCCACTCGTTCGCGCCGATCGCCTGGGCCTCGGAGACTGTCATCGGGGCGCGGTGGGGCAGGTTCACGAACCACACCGCCGAGGAGTCTTCGAAGACCTGGTAGCCGAAGAACGCGCGCTTGCCGAAGCACATGTACATGACGCCGTCGGTGGAGGGCATCTCTGACTGGTGCATCCGTGCTCCGAAGCAGACCAGGCCGGCGTACTTCGGCTGTGCTGCGGCCGGGTCGATCAGGGAGCGGACCGTGGAGCGGATGCCGTCGGCGCCGATGAGGACATCGGCGCTCGCTTCCGTACCGTCCGCGAAGTGCGCGGTGATGCCGGAGTCGGTTTCCGTCGTGCCGGTCAGCCGCTTGCCGTGGTGGATGGGGACGGAGCGGCGCTCCGCCTCGTCGTAGATCGCCCGGTAGAGATCGGCGCGCCAGACGAACTGCAGGGACGGGAGGCGGGAGGGCGGGGCGAACTGCGCGAGGTGTTTGCCCGTCCAGCTCCGTAGTCCCATGGCGGTGACGGGTGTGCCGATGGCGCGGACGAGGTCGCCCGCGCCGATCGCGTCGAGGGCGTTCTGGCCGTTCGGAGCGATGGTCATGCCGCCTCCGGCCCCATCGGCCGTGGAGTCGTACGCCTCGTGGACGGCGGCCTCGATACCTGCCTGGCGGAGCGCCATCGCGGCGACCGGGCCTGCGATACCGCCGCCGATGACGAGCGCGGTGCGGGTTTTGCCGATGCGGGTCATGATTGGTGCCCCCTGGGGTCGTCGATCGTCGGTACGCCGCCGCTTTTGTGTGCGCGGCGCACATCCTGGAAGTACGCACGGGAGAACATCGCCGACAGGATCGCGATGCCACCGCGGTGGATGCGGATTTCGCTGTTCGTCGCAGAGCCGGACAGACGGACACGGCGGCCGGCCGTCGTGTTGTGGGTGGATGAGGACGGGGAGTCCTTGACCTTGCCGCGGGCGGTCCACCTCAGGTTCCAGTGGTCGATGGCGGTGGTGTCGTCGACGAGCAGCTTGACCATGGCCCGGTCCATGTCGAGGTGGATCTCGACGTCGTCGGGGAGGTCTGGGGAGCGGAGGTCGAGGACAGCGGTGCCATGGCGGGCCTTGATCTCGAAGTGGCCGGCCTCGGTCCAGTTGCCGAGGTGCTTGACGAGGTCGTGGTCGGAGTGGATGCGCTCGGTGAGGGACATCTCGGTGGTTCCTCTCGGGGCTGTGTCGCGCTGACGATTTGATCGTTTCACTGAAACTAGTATCTCATCAACTAGTTATTCCGGGGCTAAAATCGAGTCCATGACCACATCCGCTCCCCGCAGCTCCCCCTCGCCCTGACCGTCCTGGCTCTGCTGCACTACAAGCCGCTGCACCCGTACGGCATCCAGCGGCTGGTCAAGGACTGGGGCAAGGAGCAGGTCGTCAACGTCAGGCAGCGTGCGAGCCTCTACCGCACGATCGAGAGACTCAATGGCGACGGGCTGATCGCGGTCCGCGAGACCGGGCGCGATCAGCAGTACCCCGAGCGCACCGTGTACGAAGTCACCGATGCGGGGCGTGAGATCGCCCGCGCCTGGCTGGAGGAGATGCTCTCCGCGCCCAAGCAGGAGTTCCCGGAGTTCCCGGCCGCTCTCTCGAATCTGCTGCTGCTCACGGCCGAAGAGATGGGGGACGTACTGCAGCGGCGGGCCGACGCCCTCGCGGAGCAGCTCGACGGACTGGAAGGGGCCATGGCCGCAGAGGCGGAGCGGGGGCTGCCGCGCATCACGCGCCTGGAGACCGAGTACCTGCGGGCGGTGACGGCCGCGGAGCTGGAGTGGGTGCGCACGGTGGTCGAAGACCTGCGAGCCGGCCGGCTCTCGTGGTCGAAGGAGCAGCTGGACGCCCTAGCGGCGGGGCCGGTGCAGCAGTGAGCCCGCCGCCGAGAACTTTTCCGGCGGCATCACCCGGAAGTCGATTTGGCCTCTTAGCTTGTCTGCTGGGGGCTGGAGATGCCGGGAATATGGCTGAGAGGCACCTCCTGGTGGCGGCTGGTCCAGCGGTCGATGAACTCGACGGTGCCGTCGGTCTGCTGCGGGGAGATGACCAGGGCGTGGGGCACGCCGACCAGTCGGGCGTAGGCGAATTTCTCACCTGCTGCTTCGGGTCGGTCGTCGACGAGCAGGCGTGTGCCGACGCCGCGCCCGCTGGCGCGCGCCGTCATCCACCCCGCCTGCCCGCCCGGCCGGGTTCATGCCCTGTTTCCCCACATCACCGACGAGCCCGCCTGCTGGGAAGTGGCATGACAGCGGGGGCGTTCGGCCACACGCAGCGCACCGGTGACTTGGCAGCAGCACGCCGTCGGGACCGGGCCTGACAGGCGTTCTGGCAGCACTGCGAAGACTGCTGCGACCGACTGCGATCCTTCTGGGATCCGTTGCTTCGAGTCTCAGCGACTCTCAGTATTCCGGGTGTTTCCGCCCGGAAGGTTCGTGACGGTGTCACCAGAGCGCGAGTTGCTCGCGCCTGGTGTCCTGTCGACGATCTCTCGTTTCCGTCCCCTGGCGGGGTGTTGCGCCAGCTCCCCGCGTGCCGGTCCCCTTGCGGGTTCGGCCGGTGCGGGTCTTCTGCTTGGCTCCGCGAGGCTTCGGCACCACCATCAGGGGGCCCGGGTCTCCGGTCACTCCGGTACCCGTTTTACCGTTGGCCGCCGCGAGGGCGGCCAGGTTGTGGCCTGCGTTCGCGTCCCGGTCCAGGACGAGTCCGCAGACGTCGCACTCGAAGACGCGCCCGCCGAGGGGCAGTTTGGCTTTCACCGCACCGCAGCGGGGGCAGGTCTTCGAGGAGGGCATCCAGCGGTCGGCGACGATCAGACGTCCACCGTGACGCTGGGTCTTGTAGGTGAGCTGGCGCCGTAGTTCCCCGAACGCCGCGTCGGAGATACGGCGGGACAGACGCCGGTTGCGGACCATGCCTTTCACGTTGAGGTCCTCGACCACGACGGTGCCGTACTCGGCGGGGATACGCGCGGTGGCCTGGTGGAGATGGTTCTCCCGCAGGTTCGCCACCCGGTGGTGCACCCGGTTACGGACCGCGTTGGCTTTCTCCCAGCGACGGGACGGGGCCTGTCCGGTGCGCCGGTTGCGGCCGCGTCGGCGGGAGACGGTCCGGGAGGCCTTCCGGAGCTGCGTGAGTGCCTGGTCGTACTGTTTGGGGTTCGCGACCTCGCGGACCTCGCCGGCCGAGTCCGCCATGACGAGGAGAGTCTTGACGCCGAGGTCGATCCCGACTGCCGTGCCGGGGCGGCCGGCAGGGGCGATGGTGGCGTTCCTCGGTCTGCAGGACCGCGAACCAGCGGCCCCGCTCGAACCGCACCGTCACCGACAGAATCCGCGTCCCGCCTTCGGCGATCGCGTCCACGAGGGGCTGGACGTCCTCGTGGAGGCGGATCCGGCCGAGGCGGGGCAGGACGATATGCCGCCGGTCATCGAGGCGGATGGTGCCGGTGGTGAACTTGCACGCCGGACGAGCCTTCCGCTTCGACTTGAAACGGGGTCTGCCCATCCGGGCGCCCTTGCGCTCGCCGCGCCGGGACGTGGCGTAGTTGTCGAACGCGGCGGCAGCGTTCGCGAGGCCGGTGTTGTAGGCCTCCTTCGAGTTCTGCGCCCACCACTCCCGCAGGAACGGGTCGTTGTGTTTGGCGACACGGTGCAGCTTGCGCCGATTCCCGTTCAGTCCCGACCCGACCTCGGTCACAACCTCGGCAACGGCGAGCCCCAGCCCGATGGCTCCCTGGACGACACGGGAGACCTGTCGGTCAAAATCCGCCTTCTGGTCGCCGGACGAAACACGGCAGTACGCCACCGTCCGCCCGACGACCTCGGGAGCGGACTCTTCGACCAGCCACATACCGGACGGCGTCCGCACGACCGGGACCGGCATACGGCCCTCCTTCGCCCAGGCCCACGCGGTCTGGTAGTGCACGCCATTGCGCGCCGCCCACTCGGAAAGCTTCACGCAATCACGATAAAGACTGATGAAGGCAGACAACTACCGATGATGCGACTGTTGTTCACCCCTGCCGGGCCTACGGCACCCTGTGGTAGCCCGTTACAGGGAAGCACGACGCCTCACTCCCTCCGTGAAACGCCCCGCCCGGGGGCGGGTTCGCGAGGGATGTCCTGCCCGGTGAGGTGCTGCGCGAGCACGCCAGCACCAGGTCTGGCAGATCGCGCGTTCCTCCGAAGGGAGCAGGTGCCTCACACGAGTCCCGGAAGGTTCTGCGGAGACCTGAGGGTGTTCTCCGGGCCGGGGGTGTGGACGGTCCCGTACTCGCGGGCGAAGCGGTTGGCCTCCGCGGCGGAGCCGGTCATCCGGTGCAGCCACAACCCGTCCGCCACGGACGGGGATCTGCTCAGGCGTCAGATGCAGCCGCCACCGTTCGATCCCGTGATCGCACGACGCCGAACGGACCTGCTCAGCCAGCCCCTCGGCCGGCGGAGCCCGCCGTCCGCCGGCCCCCTCGCGCCAGGCAGGCGATCATGGTCTCAGGGGCGGGAAGGTTGGCGTAGAGTGGAGGAATCCGACGCGGGGTGGAGCAGCTCGGTAGCTCGCTGGGCTCATAACCCAGAGGTCGCAGGTTCAAATCCTGTCCCCGCTACTGAAACCTGAGGGGCCAGCACGATGCGCTGGCCCCTCAGGCATGTCCAGACCCGGGGCGCGGCAGCACGCTGGGCGGATCAGTCGTCCGACCGTCGCAGGTTCAGGAGGCGGCGCGTGCGGTGCGTTGGAGCGGCGGTGTCGGCATGGCAACGGTCAGGTGGTTCCACAGGTCCAGCAGCAAGGTCGGCCGGCACGCCGGGCGCGGGGCGAAGCCGGCCGGTTCTGTTGGGCCGGCTGGTCAGCGGGCGGCGTGGGCGCGGGCGGGAGCGGTGGTGAGTACGGGGTGCAGGACCCCGGTGCGCAGGTGGGCGACGAGCGGGGTAGCGAGGCGGCCCATGAGCAGGCTGGCCAGGTAGGCGACGGGCAGGGCGAGGAGAGCGGCGCCGAGGACGTCGTGGGGGTAGTGGGCGCCGACGTAGACGCGGGTGAAGCCCTCCAGTACCGCGAAGACGGCGGCGATGGCGGACAGGCGCCGGTCGAGGAGCCACAGGGCGGCCACGGCGGCGAACGCGGTGGTGCTGTGGCCGCTGGGGAAGGCGTAGTCGGTGCGCGCGGGGCAGGCGTCGACGAGGTAGGCGTGGGGCAGCGAGTAGCACGGCCGCACCTCCGCAACCAGTTTCTTGGCCACCTCGGCGACAGCGAAGGCAACCACCACGGCGGCCGGCGCGGCCAGAGCCAGGGCCATCGACCGGGCATCGCGACGGCGGGCATTCCACCAGCCCATCAGCATGAGCACCGCGAACACCCCCAGGCCGGCGTTGGTCCACAGCTCGATCGGGGTGTTGAGCCATGGGGTGTCGCGGGCGAAGTCGGTGACGGTGGTGAACAGCGAGCCGTCGACGGAAGAGCCGTCGAAGGCGAGCTGGGCCGCGGACTGCACTGTCATCAAGCGGGGTCTCCCAAGGTCGGGGCGTGCTGGCGGGCAGCACCCCATACATCTACAGGCGTGTAAAACTTATGGGCGGCGTGCGCCGTTCCCGGGAAAGCGGGCGTTGACCGCGCATGCCGCGCCCGGAAGGCATGGCAGACTCGGTACGGGAACTTCGACGAGTGTGTAGAAGTTCTACAGGACTGTAGATGATGAACGAAAGGTATCCAAGTCATGAACACCGGCCCTGCCCCGGGTGAACGCAGACCAGGCGGCGCGCTGGAGGCCGAGGTCCTGGCCCTGCTGCAGGCCTGTCGGCAGGCGCAGACCCCGGGAGAAGTACTGCAGCGGCTGGGGGACGATCTGTCCTACAGCACGGTGGTGACGGTGCTGTCGAGGTTGTTCGACAAGGGGCTGCTGGCCCGCAGCAAACAGGGCCGCGCCTACGCGTACGCGCCGGTCGCCGACGCCCATGGACTGACCGCACGACGCATGCGCCAGGTACTGGAGTCCGACCCGGACCCCGAAGCGGTCCTCTCCCGGTTCGTGGAGGACCTGCCTGCCCGGGATGAGCAGTTGCTGCGGCAGCTGCTCGGCGACCTTCCGGACCAGGAGTGAGCCGGTGGTGATGCACTTGCTGATCTACCTGCCCCTCCTCTTCCCCGTCCCGGCCGCGCTGGCCGCACGGCCGCTCGCCGAACGACTGGCACCGTGGCTGGCCACGTGGCTGCTGACCACCTGCGCGCTGGCGCTGGCAGCGCTGAGCTGCGTGGCCCTCGGGGTGCTGGTCGTGGCGGGCTTGGTGCGGCTGCCGCTGGCCGCCCTGGTGGGCGACTGGTCGCTGGCCACCGTGCGCGCGGGTGACTCGGTGTCGAAGATCGAGGCCGCCGTCGCGGGTGCGCTGCTCGTGGCCGCAGTGCTCGCGGGGGTTCGGATGCTGTGGCGCCGGATCCGGGCGCTGGCCGCCGCGGCGTTCGAGGCGGCCTGCCTGCCCGGGCACGGCCAGCTGGTGGTCGTGGACGACACGGTCCCCGACGCGTACGCGCTGCCCGGCCTGCCCGGCCGGGTGGTGGTGTCCACCGGCATGCTGGACGCTCTCAACGACGCCGACCGCAAGGCCATGCTCGCGCACGAACGTGCCCACCTGGCCTGCCACCACTACGCCTTCGTCGCCGCCGCCCACCTGGCCGCCGCCTGCAACCCGCTACTGCGGCCGGCGGCTGCCGCGGTCGCCTACACCGTGGAGCGCTGGGCGGACGAGCGCGCCGCGACCACGTGCGGCGACCGCCGCCAGGTCGCCCGCGCGGTGGGCAAGGCCGCCCTGGCCACGACCCACCACCCCGCCCGCCGACGGGTCCCCGGGGCCGTCCTCGGACTGCTCGGACGCCGCCGTTCCGCACTGCACGGCGCCGGTCCCGTGCCACGCCGCGTCGCCGCCCTGCTCGCCGAGCCGCACGCCTACTGCCCGCCGCTGAACTACCCCATCCTGCCTCTGGCCGCAGCCGCCGCCGTGGTCGGTGCCAGCGCGCTGTGCGCCTTCGCCGCCGTCCATGACCTGCACGTTGTCCTCAAACTCGCCGGCGCCGGCTGACCTGAAAACCAAGCCCGCCGATGCCCCAGACGATCAGGAAGGACCCGCCGGTGTCGACCACCGCCCCACGCCCCGGACAACGGTCGGAGCGGGCCCGGCTGTGGCCCCTGTACGCGGCGGGCTTCACCACCGCGTTCGGCGCCCACAGCGTCGCGGCGAACCTGGGCCGCTTCACCACCGGCCACCACCAGTCGCTCCTGGTCCTGGGTGGCCTGCTCGCCCTGTACGACGGTGCCGAGGTCCTCCTCAAGCCCGTCTTCGGCACCCTGGCCGACAAGGTCGGCCCCCGCCCGGTACTGCTCGGCGGACTGCTCGCATTCGCCGCGGCCTCGGCCCTGTTCGCCTTCGCCGACAACACCTCATTGCTGTGGGCGGCCCGTCTGGGCCAGGGCGCGGCAGCCTCCGCCTTCTCCCCGGCCGCCTCCGCCCTGGTCGCCCGCCTCAACCCCGTCGCCAAGCACGGCCGGGCATTCGGCTCCTACGGCTTCTACAAGAGCATCGGCTACACCGCCGGACCGCTGCTCGGCGGGGCGCTGGTGGCCGGTGGCGGACTGCCGCTGCTGTTCACCGCCATGACCGCGCTGGCCGCAGCCGTCGCCGTCTGGGCGGTCGTTGCCGTCCCCGCTGTACCACCCCTGCCCAAGGCCCGACAAACGGTCGTCGACCTCGCCAAACGGCTCGGGCAGGGCAGTTTCCTGCGCCCGACCACAGCACTGGCACTGGCTACCGCGGCCCTGTCGGCCGGCGTGGGCTTCCTGCCGGTCACCGGCGCCGCCGCCCACCTCGGGCCGGTTGCCACCGGGGCAGCCGTCTCCCTTCTCGCGGCCTGCGCGGCCCTGGTCCAGCCCCGGGCCGGAGCCGCTCTCGACCACGGGCGCATCACTACCGCGACGGGCATCAGCGCAGGGCTTGCGGTCACCGCCGCCGGACTCGCCGCAGCGATGCTGCCCGGCCTGACCGGCCTCCTTCTCGCCGCGATCCTGATCGGGGCCGGCACCGGCATGATCACCCCGCTCGGCTTCGCCGCCCTGGCCACAGCCAGCCCCGCCGAACGGCTCGGCCAGACCAT
The DNA here is from genome assembly GCF_039503195.1 of Streptomyces mirabilis. Lineage (NCBI taxonomy): Bacteria > Bacillati > Actinomycetota > Actinomycetes > Kitasatosporales > Streptomycetaceae > Streptomyces > Streptomyces mirabilis. The sequence continues at coordinate 10,761,328 of NZ_JBCJKP010000001.1, read as the reverse complement.
GGGTGCCGCCGAACTCGGCCGCGAACTCGGCGACGCCGGCGGCCCCCTCCTCGTCGCCGCCGTGGCCGCGGCGACCACCCTCACGGCAGGCTTCGCCGCCCTCGCAGCCCTGACCGCTGCAGCAGTCCTCGCCAGCCGGGTCGGCGACGAACGCGGTGTTCCCCGGCTCCGGCCGTAGGACTCCTTGTTCTCCCAGTCGGCGACCCTTTTCTCATCACTGCGTACGCAGTTCCTCCGCCGCGCTCGGGCCCGCGAAGAAGGCCCGGTGTCGCCACGCCGCGATCGGTGCGGCGTCCATCGGGCGGGTGATGGACGGCGCGCTGCAACGATGCGGCTCAGGTGGCCTGCGGCCAGGCACGCAGCAGGTCGGCGATCCGGGCGGCGGTGCAGGAGGGATCACGCAGCATGTCGCGCAGGGCGACGGCGTCCTCGCGCGTGGGCTTGACCGGGATCCCGGAGGCCTCCAGATACATCACGCCGGTTGCGGCGGCCACGGCCATGTTGGAGCGCTCGAGCCAGCGGCAGCGTCCGAGGATGTGCACCAGCGCGGCGGCGCGGGCGTAGGGGCCGGCGTAGACGGGACTATCCAGTAGCTCGGCGCGGTGGCAGGCGACTGCGGCCACCGGCACCCCGTAGTCGTCGGGGGCGGGATCTGCCGCGCCCGCGATCTCCGCGACCTGCAGAATCCAGGGGACGTCGATGTACAGGTCCATTACGCGGCGTGTGCCGCCGAGGTGGGACGGTCGGCGTCTTCGGCCTCGTCGAAGACGCCCTGGTGTTCGTCGAGGAAGCGCCTCGCCGCGTCCAGGCCTCGCTGCCGCAACCCACCGACGTCTTCCCGCACGAGAGCAGCGATGTAGTCGCCGACGCTCATACCGCGGTCCTTGGCTCGAGCCGTGGCAAGTTCCGCGATCTCGTCGTCGACGCGCCAGCCCTTCTGTGTCTTCGCCATGTCCTGATGGTAACAGCTGGTACCAGGCGGTGGAGTGTCCTTCTCCCGGGCGTGCCGACGGGACTAGCTGCCGGACAGGACCGTGAGCGTCCGGCGGCCATGGACCGGATCCGACGGTCGGCGGAGGTGAGAACTTGGGCGAATGCGTGAGCAGGGCATTGTCGATGCCGGCGGCCATGGTGGCGACAGGCCGATCACGATGCACAACCATGCGTTCACCTTGACCGACCTCTTGCAGCCCCGCTCACGGAGACTGGGCCGTCGCAGGGGCCTGCTGCTGTCCGTCTGACTGCGGCTTCGGGGTCAACACGGTTGCCGGGTGCTCGATTCACATGCCCGAACCGGCAGCCTGAGAACGTGGCAGGCCGGTCAGCCGTCCCCGGCTCCGGGCCGACCCGGCCTCGGGGTGGGTGTTCACCTCAGGAGTCGTGCCGATCAAGCCGGCAGGCGCTAGCGCGTAAGGGGATGAATCCGGCGGGGCTCACCACGGGCTTCAGCAGGTTGTCCCAGAACGGATCCTGGCCGACCGGCGAAACCACGCTGAGCTAGATGCTCTCGACGGTGCCGAGACCAGCACAAGGGCAGTGCGAGGACGGTGGGCGAACGAAAGCATCGCTCAGGATGAGTACGGGGACTTCATACGCGCGGGGCGCCCGACAGACACCCCAAGGGCGCCCTCGGTCTGCACCGCAAACCGGCCGCTGAACGCCAGCGTCACCAATTGCTGTCGGAGGCCCCTTCGAGCCCCCCGGCCGTATCTCCACTCACCTCGACCGCCACAAGAGCCGCTGACCGTACTCCATTTCACACGGCGCCCCGTGCCAACGGCGGAACAACCGGGGATGGTTAAGCAATCATCTGTGACTGCGGAGCGGCGGTGTCCCCAGGTCACACCTCCAGCCCATCGAGACAATCTTGGCTGAAGCCCTGGCTGGTCTCCCCCGTCCAGCCAGGGCCTCCCACTGCCCGGACGCCCATCGGCGAAAACGCTCCGTGCTGCCTCGTCGACCAGGACACAACGGAAGCGGACAAGTCTTTACTGGGAGCAGCCGCCCGGGCACATGACGGTGACGGTGCCGGAGGGGTGATCGGCCGAGCCCTGGTAGCCCTGCGCGTGCACAGGATGATGCACGCTGCTCGTCTCCCAAGGAGCAGGGAGCGCCGACGCGGCCGGGGCCACGGCTCCCATCACCGCAGCCGCCACGCACAGCACGGCCGTCGCCCGCATACGCACACGCATGAAGTCCTCCTTCGCTCGACTGCTCCGCATTCTGGGTGGCCGGGAGTGAGAACGGGGCTCGTTTCGACGACGGCCGAATCGTGCCGCGGGCTACAGGCGACCGGCGCGCTGCCGGACCATGGAAACCGCCCGAAGGGAAAACGACCTTGTACGCGAGCCACAGCCAGTGACCGCAAAGCGGAGTGTGTTCACGAGCAACACCAACGAGCCGCCGGGACAGGCGCACTGAACCACAGCGGGCCACGCTCGCCGAACTCGGCATCGAAATGAGCATGAAGGAGGTCGCCACCTCGGCCGGTGGCATCGGGCCGGAAAGCGCGATCAAGGAGGTGCCGTTCACCGAGAACTGGCACGACGGCGTACACGGCCTGGTCAATGAACGCCTGCTTCCGCATGGCCGGGTACCTTTCCCAGCAGAGTCAAGGAAGGCACGGCGCTTATGGAAGACCGGTGCGGTGAAGCGGCACAACAGGCGGAGCGTGTTCTACGGGTCGCTGACGGGCGCGGTCGTGGCGGCCATGGCGGCCGGCGGCTGCGGCGCAGGGGGTGGCAGCGCAACCGGTCCGGCCGCCACCTCGTCGCAGCCGGCCCCCAGCACCGCACCGAGCCCCGCCGCCTGGCAGAAGTGGGGTCTCACGGCGCTGCCCGCTCCCCCGAAACCCCCGGCCGACAAGCCCGTCAAGCTCTCCGCCACCGGAACCGTCCCGGTCTTCGAGCACCTACCGACCTCGCAGGAGGTCGTGTTCATCACGATCGACGACGGAGCGGAGAAGGACCCCAAGTTCATCGAGATGATGAGGGACTTGAGGATTCCGATCACGATGTTCCTCATGAACGACACCATCAAGTCGGACTACGGGTACTTCAAACCACTGCAGGCGATGGGTAACCACATCCAGAACCACACCCTGCACCACCCCGCGATGAACACCCTCCCGTTGGCCCGCCAGAAGGAAGAAGTGTGCGGCGACCAGAAAATCCTCACCCAGCAGTACGGCACCGCACCGCTGCTGTTCCGCCCGCCCTACGGCGCATACAACAGCGACACACAGACCGCGGTGGGGGAATGCGGTCCCCGGGCCATCGTCCGGTGGCAGGAATCCATGCAGATCACCACCATGCGGTATCAGCAAACGGACAAGAAACTGCGTCCCGGCGACATCATCCTCGCCCACTTCCGCGGGCCCAAGGAACTCAAGGGCACCACGATGACGGAGATGTTCGGCAATCTGCTCAAGCACATCCAAAAACAGGGATTCACCGTGGCGCGCCTGGAGGACTACATCCAGCCACCGACTGGGTGAGACCGTGGGACGCACCCCACCGCCGCGCCACGGTCCCGGCGGTGGGGCCGTTCAGAGGCGATCGAAGCAACTGGGCCGTGTCCGTACCGGTACGCGGTGCAGTTCCGCGGCCGCGCGAGGTCATTGGCGGCGGTGTGACTCACCAGCCGCACGGGTGAGGCGACGGCAGAGCGCCAGACGGGCGGGACGGTTTCACTTGAGGATTTCCAGCATTCGGTTGCCCAGGATCGCGGCCGAGGCCGGGTTCTGCCCGGTGACCAGGTTGCGGTCCTCGACCATGTACGGCTCCCAGATCGGGCCGCGGCTGAAGTTGACCCCGACCTTCTCCTGCACGTCGGTCTCCAGCAACCACGGCGCCCTGGAGGCCAGCCCGACGCCCTCCTCCTCCTCATTGGTGAAGCATGTGACGTTGAAGCCCTTGAACGGCGACTCGCCGTGGATCCTGGTCGCCAGCATCGAGGCGGGGGCGTGACAGACGATGAACAGCGGGCTGCCCGAGGTCAGCTGCCGCGTCAGCAGCCGTCCGGCGTCGGCGTCCCAAGCCAGGTCCGACATCGGACCGTGACCGCCTGGGAGATACACCGCGTCGTAGTCCTCGAGGCGGACGTCCGACAGCCGCAGCGGCCGACGCATCACCTCCGCTGAACGGATCACGGCCTCCAGTTCGAGGGCGCTGTCGTTTCCGCCGACCATCTCGGGGCGCAGGCTCATCATGTCGACGGTCGGGATCACGCCGTTCGGGGTCGCGACGACGATCTCGTGACCGGCGTCCGTCAAGATCTTGTACGGGTTAGCGAACTCCTCGGCCCAGTAGCCCGTCGCGTACCTCGTGCCGTCCTTCAGCACCCAGTAGCTGGCACCGCTCACGATGAAAAGCACCTTGGCCATGGCAAAGATCCCCTCTCGCACGCGCATACGTGTCCGGCGGGACGACCAGTGACACGACTCGCCGCCGACAACCCTCCCCCGCCTTCCACCCTAGGCATATATGCAACGATTCGCCGCTTCAGCGCATTTTCTGCGCGGACCGTCTGGCGGAGTACTTCTGGCGGGGACTCCGAGCGGGGAGGAACCGGCGCGTCTGGAGTGCTTCGTACCGGGCTGCCCGTCACCCTCTTCGGTCTGTTCGTCGTCGCGTCCTTGGTGCCCTTGCATCGCACTACTGCACCGACAGCGGGGAAGCCCCAAGCGGCCGAGTCGTCGCTGTGACGGCTTCTTGCATCGTGAAACGTCAGGAAGGATGCATCCGCCGGGCAGAGGTCGATCAGGCTGCTCGGGCGACGGTGACGGGTTCGAAGTACGTCCGGTTACGCCGCCTACGCCCTCCTGCTCGGCGTCACCCTCTGCGTCCTCATCCGCCGCGCCCTGTCCCCTGTCGGCCGTGGCCACCATCCTCGCGGTCTTCACCGCCGTCCAGATCGCCGTACCCCTGCGGATCCGGCCCTACCTGGCCCCTTCCACCACCATCACCGTCCCGTTCGCCCTCCACGCACTCTTCGCCACGGTCGGCGACACTTCCTGAGGCCCTCCGCACCTCCAGATCCCCCACCTGGACACCATCCGCCCCACGGCCCAGGCCATCACGGCCGCCCTGCTCATGATCTTCAAACTCCGCTGGAGCGTCCCGCGCACCCTCTGCATCTGCGCCGCGCTCGGGCTGGTCACGGCCGGGGCCACCGCGCTCTGGTGACGCGGTCGACGAGCCGCGCAGGAAAGCGCGGCCGGCAGCTCGGCGAAGGCCCGACCGAAGGTCCCTGGCTGAGCCGCCTCGTCACGGAGCCCCCGCCTCGGCCGGCGACACCACGACACAGGCGATCACGGCGTGGGCTGAGCACGGGCAGCATGGGCCAGCACCTGCCCTGATCAGGCAGCTCCGGACGCCGATGCAGGGTCGGGAACCACCCAGCAGACCCCCGCCAGGACTACCCGTCCTCCACCAGCCCACCTCCGGCCTCAACGATCCCCTCACCGCCATCGACTTCAGCAAACCCCCCGCCCTCCCTCAGGACCTCGACCGTCTCGGCACCACACCCGGCCTGCGTCCCACACTCCAAGCGGCAGGCCGAGACAACACGGCCCGCTACCCACTCAGCGCCACCGCCACAGCCCTGACCGGCTTCGGCACAGTTTCTGTGATCGGCACGGTAGAGACATCGGCGAACTGACCAGCCACCGACATCACTGCGTGCAGCCGCACGCGCCTTCACGCAACGCTCATGTGATGAGCAAGGAGATGACATCCAAGCCGACGAGCACAACGAGGGCAGGGCCCAGCGGCCTGTCCTGGCTACGTGGTGGGCTCCGCTCGATGGGGCGGAGCTCCGGGTGGGCACGCAGCGCGGTGATCTCTTCGTCCGGGCGTACGACGGGCGCAGTCTCAGTAGGCGCTCAGCCGATGGCCAGCCGAGTCCCGACAGCTGCCAGATCCCCCCTCCTGACAGGCGGATCTCGACGCTGCCGTCACGTGTGTACGCAGCCGCACGCAACTGTTCCCACGGGAGGTGCCTCGTTCTCCAGGCGTCGGTCAACCAGAGGCCCGTGCTGTCCGCGGTGACCCGCCAGTTGAGGAAGACGGCCGCCGAAAGTGGTCACAACTCACAAACTATCGCATCGACTATTGGCTATCTGCGGGTAGTTGGCCGCGATCGACGATCTGCCCTGGCGGCGAAGTGTCGGAATGTCTCGTGCCGGATGGAAGTCGGATCCGACGTGGCGCTGAGACATGCAGGTCGCACCTGCGCCTCGTTCGCGTTGAAACACCGACGCTTGGAAGGCCAAGTGGCCGCGCCGGGAACAGCCGGGCGGGTCGGCGCGGTTGCATCGACCGAGGGACCGGCGCCGCACGGGCGGGGAACACGGGGACCACAAGGTCGTCCGCCCCACCAGGATCCGGGCCCCGGGATCGCTGTGCGCCCGGCGCGCTACTTTGACCAGGACGTATTTCTGCAGGAGGACTGTTTCATGACTGACCGGCCCTTGACGCTCATGGCAGTACACGCCCACCCCGACGACGAGGCGACCGGAACCGGAGGGGTCCTGGCGCAGTACGCGGCGGAAGGCATCCGCACGGTTCTCGTGACGTGCACCGACGGCGGTTGCGGTGACGGACCGGGGGGTGTCAAGCCGGGCGATCCTGGGCACGATCCGGCGGCGGTCGCCTTGATGCGCCGTCAAGAACTTGAGGCGAGCTGTGACGTCCTGAAGGTCAGCGATCTGGAGATGCTGGACTATGCCGACTCCGGGATGACGGGCTGGCCGAGCAACGACGCCCCCGGATCCTTCTGGCAGACCCCCGTGCAGGAAGGCGCGGCCCGGCTCGCGGAACTCATGCGGCACTACCGACCTGACGTGGTCGTCACCTACGACGAGAACGGCTTCTACGGCCACCCCGACCACATCCAGGCCCACCGCATCACGATGGCGGCGCTGGAGATGACCGCGCTGACACCGAAGGTGTACTGGACCACGATGCCCCGCTCGATGATGCAGCGGTTCGGCGAGATCATGCGCGAGTTTCATGAGGACATGCCGGAGCCGGATCCTGCCGAGGCGGCCGCGATGGCCGAGATCGGCCTCCCCGACGATGAGATCACCACGTGGGTGGACACCACCGCGTTCAGCGGTCAGAAGTTCGACGCGTTGGCCGCGCACGCCAGTCAGGGCGAGAACATCTTCTTCCTCAAGATGGGCAAGGAGAGGTTCGGCGAGTTGATGGGCATGGAGACCTTCGTACGTGTCCAGGACGCCACCGGCGCGGCCATACCCGAGAACGATCTCTTCGCCGGACTGCGCTGATCCACTCCGCCCGGCCGGGAAAGCGCGTCGACCGCACGGCGCGACCGAGCGGGTCACCCACCCGGAGGCTTGTCCACGCGAGTTCCGCTCCGGTAGCCCGCGTCCAGGCCCTCGCCGACGGCGTCCACGCGCCCGCACTTCCGACCCGACACTGTGCTCGTCCCCAAACCATCTGGCAACCGCACAGGTGTGAGACCTGCGGGCTGCTGACTCGGAAGGTGCGCGACAGCCCAGGTCGCAAGCCCGGCGGTCTGTCCGATCAAGACAGACCGCCGAGGAAGCGCCACGAAGCTGAGGCTCCGATGTCCGACACGCCGTGAGGCAACGGAAGAAGCAGCAGGTCACGAGGGTGGTCTCCGACACCAACCGCGAGACCCTACAACCAGCTGTGGGGTCTCAAATTTCACTGCACAGTCCCATAACTGACTGTGCATCAGCTGCACTTGTGCAACGGTGTCGAGACTCGCTGTTCAGCGCCGTCCGGTCTCAGTGAAGCGGGTCTTGTCGCACTGATCTGTGTACGGGGCGGCCGGTGTACGGGGCCGGGACGGGTTTGAGTGAGACGGTGTCCCGCTTTGGGGTGGCTCTTGTCCCCGGGACGTTCGAATCCATCAACTCGATGTTCTGCCAGCACGTCGCCGGATACGTCGGCTCCGACACCACCCGCCGTGGCCGCGACGTCCAGACGGTCTGGACGATCTCGGAGCTCGCCGATCTCTTCCACGAGTGGGTTGCCCCCCGGTGGCAGACCCGCCCGCATGACGCTCTGCCGGGGCACCCATCCCTTCACCGAGCTGGCCTTCATCGACGCCCGCGACTACCTGACCAGGTGGTTCACCGGTGAGCAGAGCGGAGAGCCTCTTCGGCAGAGGTGGAACCGCCGACTCGAAGTGCTGGGCGAGGACCCGTTCGGTGATCCCCACCGTCCCTCCGAGCCCCGAATCGAAGCGGCCACCTACCCCGAAGTCATCGTGCTCACCGGCCTGTTCACCTCCCCGCACCGGCGCGACCACCCCCAACTGCCTACAGAGGCAGCACGCCGTTTTGGCGTTGCTCAGACCCAGCTCGGGCCGGGACTGGTCCGGAAACTGCCACCTTCACTGCGAATCCTGGAGCAGGGCGTCTCACCACCCTGACAATGCCCAGCTCAGGAACCACCGGTCTCGCCATGATCGATGAGACGCGAACCCGGCGCCGCGCTCAGCCCGCCCCGAAGCCCGGGCCCCCACGCTCTGAGTCGCAACCCAACCTGTCACCCCCCAGGTCAGCGGCCCTCTCTCGTCAAGATCCAATGAGACGGGGCAAGCGCATGCGCCTTGAGGCACTGGCCCACTGCTGCCAAGGCGACAGGGGGTTGCCATTACACCCCATCCGACAGGCCAGGCTCCCGATGTGGCACAAAGTGCCTGATCACACAGGGGTGCGGGTGTTATCGTCCCTCGCATGGCTGAACTGATCGCTCCCACTGGACGGCTGCATTCCTCGTGGCTCACGGCGCGTGACGAGTGGCAGCCTGGTGCTCACCAGGACGGGGCTGGCCTGCGTCTGGTTGGTGACGATGACCTCGACAGCCCGGAAGGGTTCGTCTCATGGGTTGAGCGACTGCGACAGCAATCGGACCGGTCGCTGCCTGTCGGGGAAGGCCGCGTCCACGCTACCCATTGGTGGATCGTCGACGGCGAGACGTATCTCGGGGCCATCGACCTTCGGCACTATCTGAACGCCTTTCTGTTGGAAGGGGGCGGACACATCGGCTACAGCGTTCGGCCTTCCGCCAGGAGACGCGGACTGGCCTCGTGGGCGCTGGGAGCGGTTCTGCTCAAGGCGCCGGCGCTCGGTCTGGACCGGGTCCTTCTCACCTGTGACGACGGCAACGTCGGCTCGGCGCGGACCATCGAAAGCAACGGCGGCGTCCTCGAAGATGTGCGCAGCACCGAAACCGGGGTCAAGCGCCGCTACTGGATCACTCTCGACGACGCTGGTCACAGCCATTCATTTATGGCTGCGACGAGGACGGTCGCCTCGTAGCGGACCGCGAGCTTGTCGTACCTCGTGGCCACGGCGCGATGTCTTTTCAGGCGATTGATGCCGCACTCGACCGCGTGTCTCGCCTTGCAGTCCCCGGGGTCGAACTTCGGCGGACGGCCGCCGAGCGAGCCGCGCTTCTTGCGGTTGCGGGCCTGGTCAGCCTTGTCCGAGATGGTGCAGCGGATGCCGCGCCGCCGCAGGTAGGCGCGGTTCTTCCGGGAGGCGTACGCCTCGCCGCGGTGATGTGATTGCCGGCGAACTTCGACATGTCGAACTTCAGGTACGACCGTGCCGTGTCCGTGCCCGCGTCGTACGTGCCCGACTTCAGCTCCTGCGAGGAGACCTGCGAGTCGGGGCAGCCCGGGTTCTGCACCCAGGTGTCCGTGGTCACCGCCGAAACCGTACGAGTACACACGACGGCCGCCTCATGATCGATTCCTTGGTCCGGAAAAGACGCGGTCGCCGCCCAAGTTGAGAGCGAATTCGATTCTCGTCACCCGCTCCGTATGAAACCCCAGGTCATTGGCCTGGGGTTGTTTGTTGTGCAGCGCAGGGCAGGGCTGCGCGCAGTACCTCACTGCGGACACGCTCCCCGACGGCTGCCGAATCGCCGGCGTCGGCAGCCTCGGCGTCGGCGCGCTAGCGGCCGGCCCCTGGTGTGATCTGCTGGTCGATGATGTCGCGGAGTTGGCGACGGCCGGCGATGCCGAGCTTGGGATAGGAGCGGTACAGGTGTGAGGCGACGGTGCGGGGGGACAGGAACAGACGGTCGGCGATCTCGCCGTTGGTCAGGCCGTGTCCGGCAAGGACGACGATCTCGCGCTGTTGAGCGGTGAGGCCGTCCAGCGCGCCCGGGGCGCCCTGCGGGGCTTGCACCGTTACGCCGCAGGCACGCTGCTCGGATTCCGCGCGCCGGGTCCACGGTGCCGCCCCTAGACGGCGGAACGTTTCCAGGGCGGTCACGAGGATGGGCTTGGCGTCGTTGATCCGTCGCTGCCGGCGCAGCCATTCCCCGTAGTCCAGCTGTAGCTGGGCCCGTTCGAACGGCCACGTGTCTCCGGTGGGATCGGCCAGGGGCGCGGCGAAGTCGGCTTCGACGCTGTCGGGCTCGGCGAGCAGTCCGCGGGCCCGGGCCGTGAGTTGTGCCAGGCGCGGCCCGGGCGCGGGGTCCACGCGAGCCAGCGCGCGCTCCAGCAACGTACGCGCTTCGAGGTGCCGTTCGGCGCGCACCGCCACAGAAGCGAGGTCGGCGACGGCGAGGTACGAGAAGTGATGGTGCAGGGGTGTGCCGTCGGCGGCGAAGAGCCGTCTGAGCTGCGCGTACGCGGTCACGTAGGTGCCCTGGGCCAGCGCGGCGAGACCTGCCGTCTGCCAGATCCTGGCGGCGAACCCGCCGTATTCGGAGGTGTCCACGGCGGCGCGCACGCGGGCCAGCAGCGGTGCCACCTGGTCGTGTTCGCCGCGCATGGCCGCCACGATGGCGGTGGTGAGGTCGGCCGAGCCCGCGACGGTTTCCATCTTGTAGGCGGCGGCGATGTCGCCCGCCTCTCGGGCGGCGGCGAGTGCGTCGTCCCAGCGCCCGCTGTCTACGCATGCCCATTCCAGTGCCGACAGCACGCCGCCGCTGGCACCGCGGACGCCCGGGGCGCGCAGTCGGCTGAGGGCTTCGCGCAGCACCCTGACCGCCAGTTCGGTTTCGTTCAGGACCCAGGCCGCCGCGCCGAACGTACCCGGGTCCGAGAGGGATCCTCCCGCCGTACGCCGCAGGCGGGGGACGATGTCGGCTCTTTCGCCGAACGGGTCCGTGCAGGCCCGGATCCAGATCCGGTACTCGTCGGCGCGGCCGGCGGGCCAGTCCTCGGCCGACGGCGGTGGGCCGTCCCGGGAGTCGAGCAGGTCGAGGGCGGCACGCGCCCTGGCGCAGACTTCGGGGAGTCCGGTCTGGTGGGCGACCGTGGCGGCCATCCAGGTCGCCTGCCACGCGATGGCCGGCAGCCTGGGGGATGCCTCGGCGGCGACGGACAGGAGTGTGTCGAACGCGTCGGCGTTGCGGTTGGACCACAGCAGCGACCAGCCGATGTCCAGCCGGGCGGCGATGCGCAGGTCCGGGTCGGAGGTCAGTGTGAGTACCTTGCCCGCCAGTTCGCGTACCCAGTCGGCCTGTCCGGCGGGCAGCGCGAGTTCGGCGGCGGCCAGCAGTCGCCGGGCCTTGTCGGGTTCGCCGGGGCTGAGCTCGGCGGCGCGTTCGAGGGCGCGTGCCGCCGCGGCGGCACCGCCGCGGCGCTGTGCCTGGGCCGCGCTGTCCTCGAGCAGTGCGGCCAGGTGCTCGTCGGGTTCCAGCGCGGCGGCCGCCAGGTGCCAGGCGTGGCGGTCGGGCTGGTCGCGGAGCGCGTCGGCGACCTGTCGGCGGGCTGCGGCCCGCTCGGCGAAGGGCGCGGCATGGTAGACGGCCGACCGGGTGAGCGGATGGGCGAACCGCGGGCCCGGCGTGTCCAGCCGGATCAGGCCCGCCGCTTCCGCCGGGGCGAGCGCGTCGGCGGAAAGCCCTGGTATCGCCGTGGTCAGGTCCGGGCTGTCGGCGGCCGCGGCGAGCAGCAGCGCGGATCGGGCCGCCGGGGGCAGGGTGACGTACTGGGCGGCCATGAGGGCGGTCAGCTGCCCGGTGAACGGCAGCGGCTCGGCGGTCCATCGACGCCCCGCGTCGGGATCCGCGGCGATCACCCGGGCCAGCTCGATCAGTGCCAGGGGGTTGCCGACCGCCTGGGTCAACACCTGTTCACGCAGCCGACCGTACGGCGGGCGCGGTTGCGCGTCCAGGAGCAGGCCGGCGTCCGGCCGGGTGAGTGGTCGCAACAGGAACTGCGGCAGGTCCCTCTCGAAACCGGCGGGAGGTACGTTCCCGCGGGCGCCGGCCAGCAGCACGAGCTGCTCCGATTCCAGACGGCGGGCGGCGAAGGCGAGCGAGTCGAGGGAGGCGCGGTCCAGCCATTGCGTGTCGTCGGCTGTCACCAACAGCGGCCGCTCGTCGGACAGCTCGGACAGCAGCGTGAGTACGGCGATCCCGGTGAGCAGGGCGTCGGGCGGCGCGGGGTCGTCGGAGAGCCCGAACGCACCGCGCAGCGCCTCGGCCTGGCGGGTCGGCAGGCGGGCCACGCGGTCCAGCACCGGGCGCAGCAGCTGGTGCAACCCGGCGAACGCCAGGTCCTGCTCCGACTCCCTGCCGGTGGTCGCCAGCACCCGCATCCCCGCCGCCCTGGCCTCGCGCTCGGCTTCGGCCAGCAGGACGGTCTTGCCCAGACCCGGATCGCCCAGGAGCAGCAGAACGTGGCTTTCCTTGTGGGGCGGGGCGATCAGTTCCCGCAGCAGTGACAGCTCCTCCCGCCGCCCGATCACGTTGCTGTCCTTGCGGGTCATCGCGGAAACGCCACCCTCACCCGGCCGAAAACAGGCCCGCGCACAGCCAAGGTGATCCGGACACGCGAGGCCGTGTGCAGTCAGGTTGCGGATACCGGACGGCCGCTGCGCGGCACAGGGTTGAGTGTATGGATGCTGTCCCCTGCGCGCGATGGAACGCGAGTTCGTGATGCCGTACGTCATGGTCGGCCGGGAGAACAACGGTGACATCCGGATCCACTACGAGGACCACGGCGCGGGGCCGCCCGTCGTCCTGGTCCACGGCTACCTCGCCGACGGGCGCTCGTGGGAGAAGCAGGAGGCGGCTCTGCTCACGGCCGGGTACCGCGTCATCAGCTACGACCGGCGCGGCAGCGGCGACTCGGGCCGGCCGGCGGGGGGTTATGACTACGACACGCCGGCCGCGGACCTGAACATACTGCTGGAAGTCCTGGATGTGCTGGACGCGGTGCTCGTCGGCTGCTGCTCCGGCACCGGGGAACTGACCCGGTACCTGGGAACGTACGGGCAGCGGCGGGTCCGCGGCGCGGCGCTGCTGGCGCCTCTGCCGCCGTTCCTGCCCCGGTCCGACGCCAACCCGGAGGGCATCGCCCCGGGCGACCTCGACGCCTTCCTCGGCGAGCTGTCCGCCGACCGCGCGCCGAGATCCGCCGCCGGCGGGCGGCCGGCGCACAGCGCAACGGTCTCATCGGGTTCTCCGCGGGAGGTCATCTGGCCGGGCTGGCCGCCCTCACGCCGGGCGCCCCGCCCGATGAGGCGGTGGACTTCGCCGTGCTCGATTACGCCATCACGTCGATGCAGACCGAGACCTACCGTCCGGCCCGGCTGATCCTTCTCGGCGAGGACGCCGGCTTCGAGCTGCGCCGGTCGACATCGCTGGATTCGCTGGTCACGCCCCGGTCGCCGCCGTTCTTCGTCTGCCACACCGCGGAGGACCCCTATGTCCCCGCCGAACACACCTACCGCCTTGCCGCGGCGCTCGCGGCAGGCCAAGTCCCCCACGCCGTACACGTGTTCGCCCACGGCCCGCACAGCCTCGGCCTCGCCCGGAACGTCGGCGAGGCCGCGATAGGGACCACGCTCGCGAAAGCCTGGATCCACGAACAAGCGTGACCATCGCCTACCTCACCGGTCCCCGGCCATCGCCCGCAGCTCCGCGATCTGCTTGCGCGCCGCGGCGACGAGTTCGTCGTTGGTGTTCGCGTGACCGCCCAGCCCCCACCCACCAGGCACGGCCTCGGTCAGCAACACCCAGGTGCGGTCCGCGAGCGTCGGGTCGTCGGCGGCCTCCGCGATGATGCCGGTGAACCGGCTCACCACCGCCATCTGTTTGTCGCGGTCGAGAGCACCCGCGTTGGTCAGCACCTGCACGCGTACGTAGTCGGACGCGCCATCGACGTTCGACAGGGCGCCTGCCGGCAACTCGTGGACGAAGGCCGCGGTGTTCCGGCGGAACATCGGGATGTCCGGAACCTCCTCGATGGCCATCAGGGTGGCAGCGAGGTCCTTGGCGAGCCGGTGCCCGTCCGTGCACCAGCATCCGGCAACGCACCATCGGGTGGTACCAGCAACATGACTGCAACCGGCCGCGGCTCGCAGTGCAGTCAACATGCTGATACTCCGCCGCAGTCCCCCAGGGTGACCATGAGGTCCAGCTGAGTCAGCGATGCCGGAGAAGACGATGAGCCTTGACTTTGACGTGTTCGTGGTAGATCCCAAGCCGATTCCGAGTGCGGTCCCGGGATTCGAGGAGGTGGTGGGCCCGGCGACCTGGCCGCCGTCCACATCGACGCTGATCAGCGATGACGACGGTGCCGTGCTGGTCGACGGCCTCATCACCGTGCGGGAGGCCCGGGAGCTGGCGGCGTGGGTGAAGTCCCGCGACTGCGAGCCCGAGTACGTGTACACCACCCATCCGCACGCCGACGCAGCTCCACGCCGGGCGAGCTCATCGACCGCATGACGGCCACCCATCCCGAGCTGGCGAACCCCTACACACTGTGGGTCGCGGCCCACGACCTGCTCGGCAGCGGAAACTGCCCCAGACAGCCAGGACGGATCGCCGAACCATGCCCGGGGAGACCAGAGAAGCGGTCAGCCTGGAACCGGCCGCGGAAGGCCGCGGCACGCGGGTGCTGAACCTGCGCAGAATGACGGCCCGCCGGACCGACGAGGCATACCGGTCCTCCACCCCGCTGGAACTGTTCTTCGACCTCTGTTTCGTCGCCGCCGTCGCGCAGGCCGCCTCCCATCTGCATCGCGACCTGAGCGGCGGGCACCTCGGCCATGCCGTGGGCAACTACCCTGGGTGTTCTTCGCGATCTGGTGGGCCTGGGGGAACTTCACCTGGTTCGCCTCCGCGTACGACAACGACGACGACCCCTATCCGCCGGCGTACCCCGGGCCTTCGAGGTCGGCGACTATCTCGTCATCACCCTCGGCTACGTGATCCTGCGGCTGGCCATGGTCATGCAGTGGCTGCGGGCGGCCAGCACACGAAGAGCTGACGCAGCCTGTGTCCCAGGAAGAGGAGACGCATCATGGGAATCATCGCGTGGATCATCATCGGCCTGCTCGCCGGCGCCATCGCCAAGATCCTCATGCCGGGCAAGGACCCCGGCCGCATCATCGTCACCATGCTCATCGGCATCGTCGGCGGTCTGCTCGGCGGCTGGCTCGGCAAGGTGATCCTCGGCGTCGACTCCATCGACGGATTCTTCGACCTCTCCACCTGGATCGCCGCGATCGTGGGCTCCCTCATCCTGCTCCTGCTCTACCGCGTCGTCACCGGCAACCGGCACGCGTAACCGCTCAAGGCACGCGCCTACGCCAACTGGACGGCTCCCGGGGACGACAGAGCCCGGTAAGACCGAACGCTCCGCGGGCCGCACCCGTCTCGGTCGGCCAGTCCGGCAGTACCACCCACGACGCCGCCGGGCGTTCCGGTCACCCGAAGGACACACCATGGGTGTGCGTACGCGGATCAGCGCCTGGCCCGCATTCCGTCAGCTCACCGGCGCGGGCATTATCGGTGGGGGCCGTTGCGGTAGTAACGGGCACGGACGATGCCGTCGACGATCCCTGTGATGTCCCGTCCGGGGCGACATCGCTGAGACGCACTGTCGAGTCACAACTGGTGGCCGACGATGCGGCCATCCACTCCAGCCTGACCTCGCCGCTCACCCTGAGTGGCGGTGATGTCACCGCCTCGACGAGAGACCGGGTGCGAAGGTCAGCGGGCCTTGCGGCTGCCGGGCGGGTCCTGCGGGTCCTGAGGGTCGACGCCTGTGGTGGCGGATGCGTCCCTGGTTCCGCTGGGGCGCTGGGAGCGGCCCTTGGGGCCGGTGTCGTGCATGCCCTTCTCGTCACCGCGGGCTTTGCCCTGTTCCTCTCCGCGGTCGCTCGTGCTCTTCACGGGTCTGCCGTGCGGATTCCCGGCCTCTTCTTTGGAGACCTTGCGTCCGGGGCCTTTCTCGGGAGCGTGCTGGTCGGGGTGGAACGAGCGGTGGGCGCTCGGGTTGTCCTGTTGACGGGTCTCGTCGACGTCCGGAGACCAGCCGTGCTGCTGGGTGCCCTTGTGCCGGCTGGGGCCTTCACCGTGCGGGGGCTGGGACGACTTCGGCTGCTTGGCCATGGCCTGGCCTGCCTTCTCTTCCTGCATGGGGTACGGACTGTGTGAGGTCCACGGTTTGCGGAGCTCCCTGTGCCGATGTGATTGCTACCAGTAGTGCTTGCGTCCACCGACGCCGTGGCCGAGCGCGCCCACAATCCACAGGACGACTCCGATGACGACGAGAATCCCGCCGATGGTCCACAGGATGCTGATTCCGGCGACGAGGCCGATGACGAGCAGAATGATACCGAGGACGATCATGGTGTCCTCCGATTTCGCTGTGATGCCTCTTCCAGATTAGGCACATCGGCGCCTTCACGCTCTCTCGCTCCACACGGGACTGGCGATCGCCGAGGCGCCTGGTCCAGGCACGGTACAGAAGAACGAACTGCTGGCGGTGGTACGCCGCTACTGACCGGGGGGCGGCTCGGCTCGGGTCATCGTTCCAAGTCACCCAGGCGTCGTCTGTTCGGGTCCGAGGGGTCAGAGCAAGCGTCGTAGAGGCGGGACAGCTGCCTCCCTGAAGCGCTGGAGCCGTGCACGCCGCTTCCATCGTCCGGGACTGATGAGTTCGCTGTGCTTAAGGTCTTCCTTGAAGTGGCGGTCCAGCGTCGCGGTGAACGGAGGGTCCAGTACGGCGAGCATCACCTCTTCGACGTGATCGAGGGAGCGGCGGTTGACGTTCGTCGAGCCGATGAGTGCGGTGGCCCCGTCGACGGTGAGGACCTTGGTGTGGAGCATGGCCGGCTGGTACTGGAAGACCTTCACACCGCAGCCGGTGAGATCCATCGACATGCGCTTCGGCCTGGAGATGACCCAGTCCCAGATCGGCGCCGAGCTCGGCCTCTCCCAAATGCACGTCTCCCGCGTCCTGAAGAAGGTCCTGCGCAAGCTCCGTACGGGCATGGCCGACGAGGACAGCACGCCTGCTCCGTCAACTGCCGGAACGGCATGAAGTGGGGGCCACCGATAGGCACCGGTGGCCCCCACTTCATCGATCACGAAGTCAGTCCTTGAAGACGTCCTTGATCTTTTCCTTGGCTTGGCGGGCGTCGCCCTTGGCCTGCTCGGCACGGCCCTCGGCGGTCAACTTCTCGTTGCCGACGGCGCCACCCGTGGTCTCCTTGACCTTGCCCTTGGCTTGCTCGGTCTTGGCCTGAGTCTTCTCGCTGCCGGACATATCACTCAACTCCTGGGAATCGCTCGACGGATTCGACATCAGCACGCCTGACCCGAACGCCCACTCTCAAACTGGATGCCAGCACATACTCAAGAAACCTCACGGTCATTAACCGATGAACCTGTGTGCCGTACAAGAATCGCGGAGAACATTCACTTCCCGATGGCGTGACGTGGAAGAAGCTGGGCACACGGTGGCCTGGAGGTTGATAACTATGGTTCCCCTGCTTCTCGTTCTTCTGCTCGCCCTGATTCTCTTCGGCGCGGGATTCGCGCTGAAGGCTTTGTGGTTCGTCGCGGTCATCGTGTTGGTGGTCTGGCTGGTCGGGTTCGTCGCCCGCCCCAAGGGAGGAAGCGGCCGCTGGTACCGCTGGTAGCCGCAGCAGACGACAGCTCTCCGTGTGGGCCCAGCCACCAAGCCTGGCTGGGCCCCCACGTTTGCCACGCGTCCGCAAGAGAATGGGGTCGCTGTTCTGACGGGAAGATTCCGGCTACGCGGGTGAGGAAGCCGCAGCGATGGTGGTCAGGGAACCGTGCCTGTCGCCGTCCGGGGGAGCCTTCGCGCGGCGCCTGCTCCGACCACTGACAGCAGTCGGCCGCCACCCGGGCCGCAAAACGGACGAAGCTGCGATCCACCACGTCTGCTGGATGTGCCGCAGGGCCGGCCGATCGCCGAACGCGCGACGCGGCCCGTGGATCGACTCGTCCAGTTCACCCCCGGCCAGCAGCTCACGGGACAGGCCGTCGAGCCGAACCGAGACCCCGCTGCGGACAGCCCGGCGAGCGGATCGGGACGCGGTGGAAACAGATGTGCGCCCGTCCGCCCCACGGGCGTACCTCGATGGCGACGCGCGCCGTGCCCAACCGACCGCTGTCGGCCTCGAGCTCCAGCCAGCGGGGCGGTTCCACCCGACGAACCACCGTCCGCCTTTCGTACGTCCATGGGCCCAGGCCGACGCGATACGCCAACGCCGCGTCGACCTGCGGCCACCGAGATGAATGGGTTGAGATCGTCGAGTAGCCTCCCGTAGCCGCATCATGCGCAGGACGACAACAGGCGTTCTTGCGGCCGTCCCCGCGCCTGGCCGCACACTGGATCGATGGTGCTCCCTCATGCCACCGCCGGCGAGGAGGCTTCACGCTGATCACCCCGGCCTGTGCGGCTCCAGCGACTCATCCGTCCGGCAAACCCTGCCGCCCTGTCGACCTGCCGCCCACCCGGGAGACATCGAGCCGCGGCGCACGGCTGGCCCAGCGGCCGGACACCGAAATCGTGCAGGCCAACCGTTCGGGTTCAGTCGAGGCCGCGGTGGGATGGTGGCGTGATGCCGGGTAGTCGTTGTGCATGAACACTCACACCCTCGACACCTCTACGAAGGCGGGAAAGGCCTCGGCCCTAGACACCGCGTCGACATGGTGGCTGACGACTCTGGACCGTATCGAACGGTCGGTAGGAGCGGATCCGGCGATCCGGGTTCTCCAGCGGGGAATCCGCTCGGTCCCGCTGGGCGAGGTACGCGATCTGCTGCGCGGCAGGCCGCTGGGCCATCCCGTACATCCCATTCTGGTACAGGTACCGATCGGCTGCTGGCTGTCGGCCGCTGTACTGGACCTCGTGCCCGCAGGGCAGCGCGCGCCTACGATCCTCACGGCCGTCGGTTTGGCCGGAGTCGCCCCGGCAGCGGTCGCCGGCTGGGCCGACTGGGCGGACCTGCCGCCCGAACAGGCCCGGGTCGGACTGGCCCACGCGGTCTCGAACGTGGCCGCGGTGGCCTTCTACACCGCGTCCCTGACGGCGCGGCTCCGCGGGCACTCGACGAAGGGCAGGCTGTGGTCATTGGGTGGGCTGACGGCGGTCGCTGTGAGCGGCGCGCTGGGCGGGCACGTCGCCTATCGGCAGGCCGTCGGAGCGCAACCCACAATCTGAGCAAAGCGCGTGGCGACCATGCCGAATGCGGGTGAAGGTCCAGGCGCCGTGCCCGCGAAACGGCAGGGGCCAGACGCCAGCGCAGTCGGGCTGGTCGCTTCGGACGGCCGGGCAGCCCCGGGCCGAGCCGCCGGGTCCCGGATCGGACCCGCACCCTCGACCCGTGCGGCCTGCTCGTCGTGGCCCGCCTCGCGCAGGAGCCGGACGGCCTCGCCGAGATCGAAGTCCGCCGACCCGGTCAGCTGGTGGAACCCATAGAGGTGCCCGCGGGCCCGATCCGTGGTCTCCAACACCTTCGAGAGAGCGCGCCCGGCGCGAGCGCCGTCTAGACGTCGACGCCGTCGGGTACCTGGTGCGCCGCGTCCCATTCGCGATTGCTTTCCATAGTGGTTCCCTGCCCCCGAGGGTGTCTTGCCGAGCAGGCGATTGCGCCATGCGGCGTACGCACGTCCACCGGGCGCAGGCCCGAGGTAGAAGGTCGGTAATGCCTATCTGGTCGTGGGTGCGCGCATCAGCCGTCCACCATCCGCGCGGACGGCGTGCGCCAGCGGCCACATCCGGCACCGGCGCACGCCGCCACGACGAGAGACATGCCCCGTTTGAGCATTTACGCATGCTTTATGGGGGTAGATGGTGAGTGAATATCTTTCCCTTGGAGGCCATCATGGC
This sequence comes from Streptomyces mirabilis, assembly GCF_039503195.1. Lineage (NCBI taxonomy): Bacteria > Bacillati > Actinomycetota > Actinomycetes > Kitasatosporales > Streptomycetaceae > Streptomyces > Streptomyces mirabilis. The sequence continues at coordinate 10,741,207 of NZ_JBCJKP010000001.1, read as the reverse complement.
GACCCATCACGCACCCATCGAAGAACACCCCGACCTGATGGAACTGCGCGCCCGGCACGACCGCGCCGCCATCACCCCACGCGCCCAGATGATCGAGGCCCTCGCGCTCATCACCGGCCTGTACCTCGCCGCGTCCCCCTGGATAGTCGGCTTCAACGGCTTCACCACCCTCGCCGTCACCAACCTCATCGCCGGGATCGCCTACATGCTGCTCCTGGGCGGCCTGGGCAGTTCCTACGAGCGCACCCACTCCATGGCCTGGGCCGCCGCCGCCATCGGCATCTGGACCTGCGTCGCCCCCTGGATCGTCGCCGGCGACGTCGCCCACACCCGCTCCATCACCAGCAACCTCATCACGGGCGCCATCGCCACGCTCCTCGCCCTCGCCGCCGCCTCCGCCGCCCGCGACCACACCGACAACCGCCGCAGCAGCACCGGCAACTACAACGACCGCCGCACCCGGTCCCAGGGGCGCGAAGACCGCTGACCCTTCGCACCTCGCCGTCCCAGGGGCGCGAAGACGCTGACCCTTCGCACCTCGCCGGGAGAACCGCGCCCCTTCACCTCCTGGCGCCCCCTCTCATCGCCAAGGCCCTGATCTTGCTCCGCCGGTCTCGGACGGTGATCGACTCCTCCCCCTGTGCGGGCAGAGTCCGAAGGGCATTACTCGTCGCGCCATACGTCCACTTGCTCTGCTCGGGCTGCGACCCAGGACTGCATGGACCTTTGGACCCGCGAGCTGTGAGGCGATCCGCACGATCTCGGGCTAGGTCATGGTGTGAGCCGACCAGCGAGGCCAAACGGTCAGGCGATCCCGGTGCCGCGCAGCAGCAACAACGCCACGTCCACCACCGCCACTGCGACGGCTGCCGCGAACGCCGCCCGCTGCCGGCGGCGTCCCAGCACCATCCCCGCCACCGCCACCACTGTGGCCACCGCGAGGGCCGCCACTCCCCATCTGCCGGGGCCTCCGGCGGGCCCCAGCGCCAGAACCGCGGACGCGGTCACCAGCGGCACCGGCAGCAGCAGCCGCGCGCCGTCCGGGCCCAGCCGGTGCGGAAGTCCCCGTACGCCTGTCGCCAGATCCCCGTGGATATCCGGCAGCACATCACCCAGATGGGCTCCAACCCCCAATAGGGCCCCGGCGGTGACAACCCACCAGGCCGGCCACGGCTGCCCCGGCAGCCCCAGCGCCACGAACGCCGGGAGCGCGGCGAAACCCACCGCGTACGGCGCCCAGGACCATGCAGTCGCCTTGAGCCGCAGGTCGTACGCCCACGCCGCCGCCACCCCGACCAGGTGAACGACGCCCGCCCACAGGCCGCAGGCGAACGACAACGGCACGCACAGCGCCAGCGCGACATACGCCGCCACCCACACCTCCGTCACACCCACCGTGCCGTCGACGACGGGTTTGCCACGGCGGCCGGCGGCGATGTCCCGGCGCGCATCGAACGCGTCGTTGCACCAGCCCACGGACAACTGCCCGGTCAGAACTGCGGCTGCGGTCAGGACACACCGTGCGGCGCCCTGTTCGGCGGTCGCGGCCAGCGCGGCCATCAAGGCGGTGACCGCCACGACAGGCCCGGGATGGCACGACCCGGCCAGGCCTCCCATCCGGTCGGCCCAACTCGCGGCCGCGCCGTCGGCCGTCGACTGCTCAGGAGTGCCCACCCGGCCGATCGTAGGCGTCCCGGCCCCCACCCGGCTGGAGCACGCGCCCCTGGACTAACGGCCGGACGGGCGATCCATGGTGTCGAAGCCCCGGTCCGGGGAACACGTGCAGAGCAACTCACCCCAGTCGATAGCCGGACGGGAACCATATGACGCGGATCGCCGCCGTTCACGGTGCCCTCGCACCACACCGTCGCACCCAGTCCGAGATCACCGACATGGTGGCTCGCACCTGCCTGCCCGAGGGCACCGACCGCCGGGTCCTGGACCGGCTGCACCGCAGCGCGAAGGTCAGCGCGCGCCACATGACGCTGCCGCTGGAACGGTACGAGGAACTGGACGGATTCGGCGCCGCCAACGACGTCTTCATCGCCGCCGCCACCGACCTGGGCGCCAAGGCAGTGAGAGCCGCACTGCACATGGCTGGTCTGTCCGCCGCCGACGTGGACCTGCTGATCTTCACCTCCGTCACCGGCATCGCCGCCCCCTCGATCGACGCACGGCTGGCAGGCCGCCTCGGTCTGCGGCCGGACGTCAAACGGCTGCCCCTGTTCGGCCTGGGCTGCGCCGGCGGCGCAGCCGGACTGGCCCGTATGCACGACTACCTGCTGGGCCGCCCCGACCACGTGGCGGTACTGCTGTCCGTCGAACTGTGCTCGCTCACCTTCCAGCGCAACGACGCCTCCATGGCCAACATGGTCGCCACCGGACTGTTCGGCGACGGCGCCGCCGCGGTCGTCGCGTGCGGCGCGAACCGCCCGGGCCGCCCTGACGAGACCGCCGGCCCGACGATCGTGGACACCCGCAGCCACCTGTATCCGGACACCGGGCGCGTCATGGGCTGGGACGTCAGGAGCTCCGGCTTCCAGGTCGTCCTCGACCCGCAGGTCCCCGATGTCGTACGCCGTTACCTCACCGATGACGTCGAGGGGTTCCTCGGCGATCACGGCCTGAAGCCGAAGGACGTAACTGCCTGGGTGTGCCACCCGGGTGGCCCCAAGGTCCTGGACGCCGTCACCGAAGCCCTCGACCTGCCCGACGACGCGCTCGATGTGACCTGGCGTCACCTGGCCGGCGTGGGCAACCTGTCCTCGTCATCGGTACTCCACGTGCTGCGCGACACCCTGGCGGAAAACCGGCCGCCGCCGGGCACCCCGGGTGTACTGCTGGCGATGGGGCCCGGGTTCGCCTGCGAACTCGTCCTGCTGCGCTGGTAGTCGAACCCTCGAAGGACACAGGACACATGATCTGGTACGGACTGCTGGTGGCCGCCGTCGCTGTCGAGCGCGTCGCCGAACTCGTCGTCGCCCGCCGCAACGAGCGGTGGAGCACCGCCCGCGGCGCGATCGTGACCGGGCAAGGCCACTACCCGGCGATGGTCGCCCTTCACACCGGCCTGTTGGTCGGCTGCCCGGCCGAGGTGTGGCTGGCCGACCGGCCCTTCGTACCCGCCCTGGCCTGGCCCATGCTGGCCGCGCTGGCAGGCGCCCAGGCGTTGCGGTGGTGGTGTATCGGGACCCTGGGACCCCGTTGGAACACCCGGGTGATGGTCGTACCCGGCCTGCCGCTGGTGACGAGCGGCCCCTACCGTCTGCTGCGGCATCCGAATTACGTGGCCGTCGTCGCCGAGGGCGCGGCCCTGCCACTGGTGCACACCGCCTGGGCCGCCGCGGCCGTATTCACGGTACTCAATGCCGCCCTGCTCACCGTGCGCATCCGCTGCGAGAATCGTGCGCTGGCCACAGCGACCGCCCCGACCACGTCCGCACCGGCGTGATCGACGTACTGGTGGCCGGTGGCGGGCCGGCCGGTCTGACCGCCGCCATCCACGCCGCGCTCGCCGGCCTGGAGGCCGTCGTCGTCGAACCCCGGACCGCGCCCGTCGACAAAGCCTGCGGAGAAGGCGTCATGCCGGGCGGTGTCGCCGCGCTGCGAGCCCTGGGCGTCGAGGTCACCGGCCGCGAACTGCGCGGCATCCGTTACGTGGACGGCACCGTCCGCGCCGAAGCGTCTTTCCGCGGCCATGGCGGCCTGGGGGTCCGCCGTACAACGCTGCACTCGGCACTGCACCAGCGCGCTCTCAGCCTCGGAGTGCGCATACTGACGGGCAAGGTCGGCGAGGTACACCAGAACGCGGACACTGTCACCGCCGCGGGGACCACGGCCCGTTGGCTGATCGCCGCCGACGGCCTGCACTCCCCCGTGCGCCGCAGCCTGAGTCTGGAATTGCCGGGCCGCCCCCACGGCCGCTATGGACTGCGCCGGCACTACCGCGTCGAGCCGTGGACGGACTTCGTGGAGGTCCACTGGTCCCGGCACGGCGAGGCCTATGTGACACCGGTCGGCGACGACCTGGTGGGCGTCGCGGTCCTCAGCCGCAGCCGTCGCGGCTACGACGAGCACCTGGCCGGCTTCCCGGCTCTCACCGCGTCGCTCCGCGGCCCGGCCGCGACGGAGGTACGCGGCGCCGGGCCACTGCGGCAGCGGGTGCGGCGCAGAACCGCCGGCCGTGTCCTGCTCGTCGGCGACGCCGCGGGCTACCTGGATGCCCTCACCGGCGAGGGCATCGCCCTCGCGCTGGCGACGGCCGGGGCTGCCGTCCGCTGCCTGGCCGCCGGGCGACCGGACGCGTACGAGCGCGCCTGGGTGCACCTGACCCGGCGCCACCGGCTGCTGACCGGGGCCCTGCTGGCCGCGAGCCGCCGTCCCAGCACCGCCCGCCTCATCGTGCCGGCAGCGTCCCGGATGCCCCCGATGTTCTCAGCCGCGGTCCACGCACTGCAGTAGCGGCCTGGCTCTATTCACCCCAAGCGTGAACGAAGTCAACCGTACGAGCTCTCCCGCCAGCGGAGGTGGGTCTGGTGACGAGTGGTCGCCGAGTTCCCCGAGCTGCTTCTCTCCGCGCCAGAGATCTTTAATGGCTGGGGTTACAGCGGTTGGAGGTCGAACCCCGTCTTGGCCATGAGGCCCTCGATGAGACCGGGTCGGTACTGCATCCGTTTCAGCCGCGCCTTCATCAACGCGGTGAGCTGTTCGAGATTGTGTTTGGTGAGGTTGGCCAGCGACCTCTTCAGGTGCGACCACACGCCCTCAACGGGGTTGAGTTCGTCTGTCTAGGGGGCAGTTGGTAGACGGTGAGCCATAATCGGGCGGCGATCAGCTCCTGCATGCTGCCGCTGACGTTCGTGTTCCAGATGCCCCCATGTTGCGTCAAGCGGCAGCAGACGGGGTACCAAGGACGGGCGTCCGCTGGATCTGACCGTATATCTCACGAGCGACGTAGCGTTTGAGGCAACGGATGATCTCGCGTTTCGACATGCCCTGCTTGGTGCGTCGTTCGAGGGAGAGACGTGTGCGCGTATCACGGCGACGGCGAGTAACCACGATGCGGTAGAGGGCGGCGTCGGCCGCCCCGCCGATGCCCCCGAATCCGCCGGCTCCCTGCACAACCTCGCCATCCGCCTGGCCCACCTCGGCCGGTACCACGAGGCCGTGATATCCAAGCGTGCCGTCACCGCTGCCGCCATGACCGCAACAACTGCCGTGCTCCTGGCCTCCGGTGACGCCTATGCCTGCAGCATCGGCGACTTCAGCGCGAAGGCGACGTGCGACACCAGCACCGGCGAGGCCCGGGCCGCCATCACGATCACGGACAAGGACCCCTCCGGCACGCCCGCGGACATCACCGTGCGGATCCGGATGGCGGTCGGTACCGACGGCGAAACCGTCGGCACCGGACACATCGACCACCCCACGGCAGCGGGTGCGAGCACGACGATCCTGGTGCCGTGGCTCCAGGGCTACCAATGGAACGTCTCGGTGACGGCGGGCAACCTCGTCGACGAGCGCCTGACGGACCTGCCGATCTCCCCTGACACCCCCTGCGTGCCGGCCACTTCCCCCACATCCGGCACTCACGGCCCTCGTGCGGTGAGCGGGCACAGCGGGTACGACATCGGTGTCGGTCACAAGGGCTCCGCGGGAGACGAGCGAAAGGGGGAGGGGCAAAAGGGAAGAGGCGGAGACCGGCCCGGACCCGAGTGCGGGTCCGGGCGGTGCTCAGGAGAGCGGGACCCCGGCGATCGCGATGCGTTCCATGACGCGGCGTTGCGGGTAGTAGTCGTTGATCGCGTAGTGCTGGACCGCGATGTTGTCCCAGATCGCGACGGAGTCCGGCTGCCAGCGGAAGCGCACCTGGTACTCGGGGATCCGGGCCTGCAGCACGAGCCCGTGGAGCAACTCGCGGCTCTCTTCCTCGCCGAGTCCGACGATGCGCGTGGTGAACGGTTCGTTGACGTACAGCAGCCGGCGCCCGGTCGCAGGATGCCGGACCACCACGGGGTGCTCTACCGCCGGCAGGGTCTGTCGCAGCGCGGCGATCCGCTCCTGCGTCATCGTCGCACCCCAGGTGGGCACCCAGTCGTGTTCGGCCGTGAGGCCCTCGATCCGCTGCTTCGTCGCGTCGGGGAGGTTGTCGTAGGCGGCGCCCATGTCGGCCCACAGGGTGTCCCCGCCGGAGGCCGGGATCTCGACGGCGCGCAGTACCGAACCGAGGGCCGGGGCCGCCATGAACGAGTGGTCGCTGTGCCAGATGTTCTCGTTGCCCACGGCCATGGCGTCCTTGGCCAGCCGGGAGACGCCGGCCCGGTCGCCCTTGGGGAAGAAGGGGTTGGCCTCCGGCTCGCCCCAGAGCCCGGCGAGCGCGGCGTGGTCCTCCGGGCCGAAGTCCCGTTGGTCGCGGAAGAAGATCACCTTCCATTCCAGCAGCGCCTGGCGGAGCTCGTCGGCCAGGTCCGCACCGATCGGGTGGGAGAGGTCGACGCCCGTGATCTCGGCGCCGATGTGCGGCGTGAGCGGGTGAATGCCCAGGATCCGGTACTCGCCCGGAGCCGTGCCGGGTGCGGTGCGCTCCAGGATGCGCTTGCCGAACCGGATCAGTGGCTTGTCGAAAACGGGGTGGGGCGTCGAGGCGGCGGTGCCGGCCATTGCAGTCCTCCACGGCGGGAACGGCTGATTTCATTACCGGCAGTATCGATATTTCAATATGGGGCCGCAAGGGCTCGGGGCAACGAATTTCACGAATCGGGGTGGGCCGGTGTCGCCGTCAGGGCCGCGCCGGGCGGCCCGGCGTCACCGTCAGGGCCTCGCCGCCACGGCACGTGCGACCAGGTCGACCACCTCGTCGACGAAACGGCCGTCGAGCGGCTCCTGCTCTCCCAGCAGGCGGAACACCAGTGGCGCCGCCACCAGGGTCGACGCGGCCGCGACATCGACGTCGGCCCGCACGTCCCCCCGCTCGATTCCGCGCTGCAGAATCACACGCGTCTGCGCCGTCACGCGGGAGCTGTACGTCGCGTACGCGCTCCGCGCGGTACCCGCCTTGGCCGCCGCGCCCATGAGCTCGGCCAGCAGACGGTCCGTGCCGGGCAGGCGGTAGACCTCCAGACGCGCCGTCAGCAGTGCGTGCAGTTCGGCACGGAAATCCCCGAGGTCGGCGACGGAAACCGGGCCGACCCGGCTCTCCGCGGCGGCGAGAATCAGATCCTGCTTGGTCGGCCAGCGCCGGTAGATGGCCGGTTTGCTCACCTCGGCCCGGGACGCCACCGCGTCCATCGTGACCGCGTCCATACCCTGCTCCGTAACCAGGGAGAGCACCGCGTCGAGCACGACCCTCGTGACCCGCTCCTCACGTGGCCGCCCCGGCCCACGCTTCTCCGCCTGGATCTGCCGTCCACCCATGACCACGAGACTAGAGGGCGCCCACCGGCTGAGGCACACGAGGTCGGAACCGTGCGACAGCGGAAATTCGACGGGAGAGCCCTGCCGCCGCTGTCGGCCCTGCCGTGGCGCTTCGCTCCGCCTTGTGTACCTTCCGAGGGATCACGACCTCCTGGGCAACGTTCACGGCGACCAGGCGCCGGGCCACTGCCCGGTACAGTGCCTCCTTCAGCCGCGCCAGAGACATCTCAACCGAGGTCACCCCCAGCCCCGTGCCCGTCTCGCCACCACGAACGCGGCCCTCCCGAAGCGCCCACCTCATCCACGCCTCGACGTGGCCCTCGGCCAGTTCCTGTAGCCGGGCGTGCCCAAGCTTCCCCCAGACACGGCCCAGGGTCATCGTCTAGTTGTAGACGGTGCTCTCCTCCAGGTCCTCCGCCTTCCTGTAGAGCCACTGATCGAGCCATTCGTTCACCGTGATCTTGTTGGGCTCGACGAACCTTTCCTCGTAGCGACGATTCGTGATGCGGGCGTACTCGACCTTCGCTCCCCTCAGCGTTCCGAAGGTACGGGTCACCTGCTTGCGCTTCCCGGTAGCGGGATCGCTCCCCACATCGACCACAAACCGATACCGGACCTGCCCCTTCGCATTCGGGGGCAGCTTCTTTTCCACGCCCGCGAGGAGAGTGAGCAGTTCTGTCCGTTTCGATCAAAACTTCCACGCAGGCACAGGCGCCGCTGCGTTTCAGCGAAGGGCGCCGCGGTCATCGGGAGGCAGCCGAGGTTGCGGGCACCGTGCGCCACGAGGAAGTGCAGCGCGGTCACCGGAGACCGTATCGCCCGTACCCTTCGTGGTGTCTACGGCGTCACATAGCGGGCGCCAAACCACTGGAGGCAACACCCGTGCTGATTGCTCAGCGTCCGTCCCTGACCGAAGAGGTCGTCGACGAGTTCCGCTCCCGGTTCGTGATCGAGCCGCTGGAGCCGGGCTTCGGCTACACCCTCGGCAACTCCCTGCGTCGCACGCTCCTGTCCTCGATCCCGGGTGCGGCGGTCACGTCCATCCGCATCGACGGCGTTCTGCACGAGTTCACCACCGTGCCGGGCGTCAAGGAGGACGTCACCGACCTGATCCTCAACATCAAGCAGCTGGTCGTCTCCTCGGAGCACGACGAGCCGGTCGTGATGTACCTGCGCAAGCAGGGCCCGGGTCTGGTCACCGCCGCCGACATCGCGCCCCCGGCCGGTGTCGAGGTGCACAACCCCGACCTCGTCCTCGCCACGCTCAACGGCAAGGGCAAGCTGGAGATGGAGCTGACCGTCGAGCGCGGTCGCGGCTACGTCTCCGCCGTCCAGAACAAGCAGGTCGGTCAAGAGATCGGGCGCATCCCGGTCGACTCGATCTACTCGCCGGTGCTGAAGGTCACGTACAAGGTCGAGGCGACCCGTGTCGAGCAGCGCACCGACTTCGACAAGCTGATCGTCGACGTCGAGACCAAGCAGGCCATGCGTCCCCGTGACGCCATGGCGTCGGCCGGTAAGACCCTGGTCGAGCTGTTCGGTCTGGCTCGCGAGCTCAACATCGACGCCGAGGGCATCGACATGGGCCCGTCTCCGGTGGACGCCGCCCTGGCCGCCGACCTGGTACTGCCGATCGAGGAGCTGGAGCTCACCGTTCGTTCGTACAACTGCCTCAAGCGTGAGGGCGTCCACTCCGTGGGTGAGCTCGTCGCCCGCTCCGAGGCCGACCTGCTCGACATCCGCAACTTCGGTGCGAAGTCCATCGACGAGGTCAAGGCGAAGCTGGCCGGCATGGGCCTGGGCCTCAAGGACAGCCCGCCCGGATTCGACCCGACCGCCGCCGCACTCGGTGCGGACGACGACGCGGACGCGGGTTTCGTGGAGACGGAGCAATACTGAACGCTGCGCTGCGCCGGTCATAGAGACACCTCGCACACGGGGACAGGAGAAACCTCCACGCTGTTCCCTGCCCGCTGAGCGACCTCAGCCGGGTCCTCGCCCGCGCACAAAACCTGGCGAAGGCAGCCGGCGGCAGAGCGGCGCAGCGCCGGCACTTCATGTACGACCCGCTGCTCGGCCAGCCGCGGTCGTCGGCTTCTGGGCTTGCCTGCTGTGCCCGTCACCCCAGCTGGTCTGGCGCAGGCGACCCCGGCCGGGTTCCCCGCCGTCCTCGGCCACACCGCCCAGGTCACCTCCCCATGCCAGGCCGCCGGGGACCCGGTCCGCCTCACCGCGACGCCCGACGGACCCACGAACGTGGAGCCGGCCACCGCGGTGGTCTCCATCGTCACCCCCGACGCGCGGACCATGGTCCTGCCTCGCCTTCACCGCCATTGCGGCGACCCTCATATGCCACCGCAGACTCCTTGAGTGAAGCGGGGTCCGACACTGCTCGAATCGACGTCAAGTACGTCTGTGAACACGTCCATTGTCAGTGCCGTGCGCTTCACTGTCCGCCATGGAGCTCACGCAAGCGACCGTCAACGACCTGCTGGCCCAACTCGGCCCGGGAGACGGCTACATGTACCTGCCCAGTGACCTGGACCCGCAGGCCCTGACCGACCTGCTCGACGGCAGGTACGGCGCCGCGCGCACCCTTGTCCTCGACGGCTTCACCGATCCGACGGTCGACGAGTCCAGGGGCGCGGCTCTTCACGTCCCCTTCGAGGACCGCGCCGTGAAGATAAGGGCGTGGGCGTACGGGGATCAGTGGGTCGGCACGGGTACGGCGCGAGACGCCGAGTGCACCGAGCGGCCGGTGTTGGTGGTCGCTCACAGGAGGGTGCCAGAACCCTTGACGGTTGCTCCGGACGAGGACGTCGACTGGATGGAGCGACTCAGACGGATCACCGGCTGGATACAGCCCGCCCAGCGGCCGGACGTGGACTGGGCGGAGGTGGAATCGCGCCTGGGCAGCGCGCTGCCGAGCGACTACAAGCGCATGGTCGAGACGTTCGGCGAGGGCGCCTTCGACGGATACCTGGACTGACCCAGGAGCCGTTGACGCATTTCAGGGAGGACGGTCTGCTCGTCTGGGCGGGCACTGAGCACGAGGACCTGTACTGCTGGAGGGCCGACGGTGAGGACCCCGACCGCTGGCCCGTCGTGGTCCAGTCCTTCGACGGCGAGGACGTCCCCTTCGACTGCCAGGCCGCGGAGTTCGTCTGCCGCATCCTCACTGACCCGCACCACCCATTCACGATGGCCCGCTATTTCGACACCCACTGGCTCATGAACTACGCGGCTGACCGAACCCCGCCGCCAACAGCCTCCGCAGCCTGGCTGACGGTGCCTTCGGGGAACAGGGCAGGAACACTCGTCTGCCACAGCAGACTCGCCAAATACAATGACGTCTTGGGAGAGGTGCAGATTACGTGCCCATGTTTGGGATATCTCGAGGGTGGTGTAACGCGGCGGCGGCCGCAGGCCGCTGACTTATACAGGCCCGCGCGACGACCTGTGCGCGTGATGCCGCAGGAAACCCTCCTGGGAAAGACAACCCGGGAGCCTGACGGCTGTACCCCGGCCTGTCCAGTGATGCGCCAGATTGGATTCCCGTGAGCAATACCGAACCGACGCCCGGATACGGCGCCTACGACCAGCCCTCGAGGCGCCCACACCATGACGAGCGGAGCCAGTCCACTGCTCGACGGATAGCCCTGACTGTCCACACAATCGCTGACATCGCCGCCAGTTGCCTGGGGCTGTGGATCCTGCTCCATCTGCTCGGAGCCAATGAAACCAATGTCTTCGTCGAGCTTGTGCACGGAACGGCCAACTGGCTGGCCTGGTGGTCACAGGACATTTTCACTATGGACACGGAAAGCCTTCGCGTTCTCCTCAATTATGGTCTGCCGGCTCTGATTTATTTGTTGGTCGGTCACGGGATCGCTGCACGGCTCGGCCGCGCATGACCACATTCCCACGGCTGGAGAGTCCTGCCGACCAGACGCCCGATGTGGTGGAGCCACGATTGTGCTAGCGGTCACCAGGAATTTCGGGGTCCGATCCGGCGGCCCCGCAGTACGACACCAAGAAGGGCCAGCCCTGTGACACCCAACTCAACCGGAACCGATCATCTTCCGGTCTACGAGAGTCTGGTACGTGAACGCGGTGACGTCGTAGCGGAAGCTCGTGCGGTGGCCGAACAGACGCAGCGTCAGGCAACGCAAGCGCTCAGCAGACACGACGGGGTTCCGCAGGAGCCCGGTCCTCAGTGAGGTGCTCCGTCCCGCCAGGCGGCCGGCATGCCCGACCGGTCCACAGGCCCAGCAGGTGCCGCGCCGGCCCGCAGGTCCACGGGTAGCGCCGGGCTTCGGGCCATGTCACCAAGCGCCATCGGGACTGCCACGGCCGTCGACAACTCACCGACGGTTCACGCCGACACCGGTCACGCCCTCTCTGCCAGAGTCTGTAGTGAAAGTGCGTACGCAGGCGGGCGTGCCGTTGTACTCGTGGGGAGTCCCGGAGACACGCCAGTACTCACTTGGAGTCGTCGATGGCCGTTCGCCGTGTCATGCCCGTCCTCCAGTCGGACGCAGCGTAGGAGAACCGGGAGTTCTATGGCCTGCTGGGCTTCGAGGAGGTCATGAACCTCGGCTGGATCATGCCGCTCGTCTCGCCGTCCGCTCCGGCGGCGCAGGTCAGCCTCATGGCCAGCGATCAGATCCGCCGGTCACGCCGGACATGAGCGCGGAGATCGTGCACCCCTTGCAGGACGAGGAGTGGGGTGTGCGGCGGTTCTTTATCGCGGCCCCAACGGCCGGGTGACCAATGTGCTGAGCCACCGCTGACATCGGCCTCGCGCTGCTGGCAAGGCGTTGGTCACCACACTCGTGGACGACTGCGGCAGCACCTGCCTGCATCTCGAGCCCGGTACCGCAGCGGGGTGACAAGAGCCTGCACCAGCTGCTTCGTACGGTCCTGTGTGCGCTCATGGTGTCGTAGTCAGGAACGATCAAGACATCCAGCCGGAACGGCCTGCGAACATAGCGCCGCAGAGCAGTGTGCAATGCCGGGTGCCACGTGTCTGACTGCAAGATGCTCCCCGTCTTCTTGTCTGCCACGAACACAGGGACGTCCAAGTGGTCCCGCTGCGGCGACGGCCGGGGCCTCCGGGCGTCAACACTCCTACGTTGATCCCTCGTTGGTGTTGGTGGTGCGAGCCCGCCACACGGTGACCTCTTGCGAAGCCCGAGCCGTCAGAGCTCCCGCATAGACCGAGGCCCGTGGGGTGAGCTGGTGTCAGGAACGGCTACTGAGGTGGCGGACCGGCTCTCGCGTCGAGTCCTGGGATCAGCTCGCTGCGTGGTTCCGCATGAGCTCGTGACCAGCGAAAACAGCAATGGGGAGGAACATCTTGGTCTACTGCGGCATCGACTGGGCCGGGCGGACACACGACGTCGCTCTGGTCGACGACAGCGGCCAGTTACTGGCCATGCGGCACATCATCGATGACGCCGCTGGTTACAAGATTCTGCTGGATCTGCTCGTCGAGTACGGCGACAGCGAGGAGAACCCGATCCCGGTCGCGATCGAAACCTCCCGCGGCCTGCTCGTCGCGGTCCTGCGGACCGGCAAGCGCCAGGTCTTCGCGATCAACCCGATGGCCGCCGCCCGCTACAGCGACCGTCACTCCGTCTCGCGCAAGAGGTCCGACCCGGGCGACGCCCTGGTCCTGGCGAACATCCTGCGCACCGACATGCACGCCCACTGACCGCTGCCCAACGACAGCGACCTCGGACGGGCCATCGCTGTCCTCGCCCGTGCTCAGCAGGACTCACTCTGGAACCGGCAGCAGCTGTCCAACCAGCTCCGTTCGCTGCTGCGGGAGTACTACCCGGCTGCCCTGGCGGCCTTCGAGCCCTGGCGCAACGGTCTGTGCCGATCGGAGGCCCGAGAGCTTCTGAAGGCGGCCCCGACTCCGACCCGGGCCGCGCGGCTGACCCACCCACAGTTGGAGGCCGCGCTCAAGCGGGCCGGCCGCAAGCGGGGCATCACGGCCGAGGCCGAGCGGCTCCGTGACGACTACGCTCACCAGCCGCTGCTGATCGAGGACGCGCTGGGCAAGCAAATGCTGGCCCTCCTGGTCCAGTTGGAGGCCGCATGCACCGCCGCCGACGACCTCACCCAGGCCGTTGAAGAGGCTTTCCCTCAGCACCCGGACGCTGAGATCATCCTCAGCTTCCCCAGCCTCGGCGTCCAGCTCGACGCCCGGGTGCTCGCCGAGGTCGGAGACGACAAGGCCCGCTTCGCAGACGCCCTCGGTCTGAAGGCATACACCGGCGCCTCGCCTATCACCCGGGCCTCCGGCCAGAGGTCGAGCATCACCCGGCGTGGGTGAAGAACGACCGGCTCAACCACGCCGGCTATCTCCGGGCCTTCGCCTCCATCACGGCCTCGCCCGGCGCCAAGGCCCACTACCGACGCCGCCGCGACGACCACGGAGACTGGCACGCCGCCGCACAGCGCAACCTTTTCAATCGCATGCTCGGCCAGCTCTACTACTGCCTCCAGCACCACACGCTGTTCGAGGAACACACGGCCTTTCCAACCGCTCTCGCCGCAGCTGCTTGACACGTTGAGTGCCTGAGGTGTCTGGTAGACGGTCTCGTGGACCGCGTGCATCTCCGACCGTCGGGGGAAGCGGGCGCGCAGAGCCTGACACCCGGGCCGGGAGTTCAAGGCAGGCCGCGGCCTCGGCTATCGGCAGGGGGTGACGGCCCGACACCCTCGCCACCCGGCACAACCTGGCATCCGGCTTGCGATTTCCCCCGTACGATGCTCTGGGGGCGTTTTCCCGCAGCGTGGTGTGCTCGTGCATGGGCATGTTCCGATCCGTTGCTTGAGTGGGCTCAAAAGGTGAGGTTGGACATGGCTGAATCGAGGGTCGAGGGGCCGCGTACGGCGCCCCGCAGAACCAACCGCACCACGGGCAAGATCGGCGAGCCGGAGCTGCGGCAGTTCCTTGCCGGCCTGACCGCGGTACGGGATGGGGATTTCGGTACCCGGCTGCCAGACGACGCGGACGGCCTGCTGGGCGAGATCGCTACGGTCTTCAACGGCATGGTCGACCAGCTCTCGCTGTTCACCTCCGAGGTGACCCGGGTCGCCCGCGAGGTGGGTACCGAGGGAACCCTCGGCGGTCAAGCCGATGTGCCCGGTGTCTCCGGCACCTGGGCAGATTTGACCGACTCGGTCAACGCCATGGCGGGCAATCTCACGACCCAGGTGCGCGACATCGCCCAGGTCGCCACTGCGGTTGCCAAGGGTGATCTGTCCCAGAAAATCGACGTGGACGCGCGGGGGAGATCCTGGAGCTGAAGAACACCGTCAACACGATGGTCGACCAGCTCTCCTCGTTCGCCGACGAGGTCACCCGGGTCGCACGCGAGGTGGGCAGCGACGGGCGGCTGGGCGGGCAGGCGGACGTGAAGGGGGTCTCCGGTACCTGGCGGGACCTCACCGACTCGGTCAACTTCATGGCCGGCAACCTCACCGACCAGGTCCGCAACATCGCCCAGGTCACCACCGCGGTTGCCAAGGGTGACCTGTCCCAGAAAATCACCGTCGCCGCGCGCGGGGAGATCCTGGAGCTGAAGAACACCATCAACACGATGGTCGACCAGCTCTCCGCGTTCGCCGACGAGGTCACCCGCATGGCACGCGAGGTGGGTACCGAGGGGCGGCTGGGCGGGCAGGCGGACGTGAAGGGGGTCTCCGGTACCTGGCGGGACCTCACCGACTCGGTCAACTTCATGGCCGGCAACCTCACCGCGCAGGTCCGGTCCATCGCCCAAGTCGCCACCGCCGTCGCCCAGGGCGACCTGTCACAGAAAATCACCGTCGCCGCGCGCGGGGAGATCCTGGAGCTGAAGAACACCATCAACACGATGGTCGACCAGCTCTCCGCGTTCGCCGACGAGGTCACCCGCGTCGCCCGCGAAGTGGGTACCGACGGGCGGCTGGGCGGGCAGGCCGACGTGAAGGGCGTCTCCGGCACCTGGAAGGCCCTCACTGAATCGGTCAACGTGATGGCCGACAACCTCACCGCGCAGGTCCGGTCCATCGCCGAAGTGACGACCGCCGTCGCCCAGGGCGATCTGTCACAGAAGATCCGCGTCGACGCGCGCGGGGAGATCCTGGAGCTGAAGGAGACCATCAACACGATGGTCGACCAGCTCTCCGCGTTCGCCGACGAGGTCACCCGCGTCGCCCGCGAGGTCGGCACTGAGGGCAACCTCGGCGGCCAGGCGACCGTCCGTGGCGTCTCGGGCACCTGGAAGGACCTCACCGACAACGTCAACGTGATGGCCTCCAACCTGACCGGGCAGGTGCGATCCATCGCGCAGGTGGCCACCGCCGTCGCCCGCGGCGACCTGTCGCAGAAGATCAACGTGGAAGCCAAGGGCGAGGTCGCTGCCCTCGCGGGCGGCATCAACACCATGGTCGACACCCTCTCGGCGTTCGCCGACGAGGTGACCCGGGTCGCCCGCGAGGTGGGCACCGAGGGCCGCCTCGGCGGACAGGCCCAGGTGCCGAATGTGGCCGGTACGTGGAAGGACCTCACGGACAACGTCAACTCGATGGCGAACAACCTCACCGGGCAGGTGCGGAACATCGCCCAGGTGACCACCGCCGTCGCGAGGGGCGATCTGTCGAAGAAGATCGACGTGGACGCGCGGGGCGAGATCCTGGAGCTGAAGACGACGATCAACACGATGGTCGACCAGCTGTCCTCGTTCGCAGCCGAGGTGACCCGGGTGGCACGCGAGGTCGGCAGCGAGGGCCGGCTCGGCGGACAGGCAGAAGTCGAAGGGGTATCGGGTACCTGGAAGCGGCTGACGGAGAACGTGAACGAGCTGGCCGGGAACCTCACCCGGCAGGTCCGCGCGATCGCCGGGGTCACCAGCGCAGTCGCAGAGGGCGACCTCACCCGTTCCATCACGGTCGACGCCTCCGGCGAGGTCGCCGAACTCAAGGACAACATCAACTCCATGGTGGAGTCCCTGCGCGAGACCACCCGGGCCAACCAGGAGCAGGACTGGCTCAAGACCAACCTCGCCCGGATCTCCGGGCTGATGCAGGGACACCGGGATCTCCCCGTCGTCGCCGAGCTGGTCATGCACGAGCTGACCCCGCTGGTTTACGCCCAGTACGGCGCGTTCTTCCTCGCCGAAGAAGGCCCAGACGGTACGGAACTAGCGCTGGTCGGGTCGTACGGATTCCCCGACGACGAGCGTCCCACCCGGATCCCGATCGGCCGTTCCCTGGTCGGCCAGGCCGCGCGCGGCCGCCGCACCATCGAGGTGACCGACCTGCCGCCGGGGTACGTCACCATCTCCTCCGGGCTGGGCAACGCCACGCCCGGTGCGTTGATCGTGCTGCCCATCATCGTCGAAGACCAGGTGCTCGGCGTCATCGAACTCGCCTCCGTCACTGCGTTCACCCAGACCCACCGGGACTTCCTGAGTCAGCTGATGGAGACCATTGGCGTCAACGTCAGCACCATCGTCGCCAACGCCCGCACCGACGAACTCCTCGGCGAGTCCCAACGGCTGACTGGTGAGCTGCAGGCCCGCTCCGAGGAACTCCAGGTCCAGCAGGAGGAACTGCAGCGCTCCAACGCCGAACTGGAGGAGAAAGCCGCCCTGCTGGCCTCCCAAAACAGTGACATCGAGGGCAAGAACCTGGAGATCGAGCAGGCCCGGCAGGAACTGGAGGACCGGGCCCAGCAGCTGGCGCTGGCGTCGAAGTACAAGTCGGAGTTCCTGGCCAATATGAGCCACGAGCTGCGCACCCCACTCAACAGCCTGCTGATCCTCGCCCAGCTGCTGGCCCAAAACCCCGGCCGCAACCTCACCTCCAAGCAGGTCGAGTACGCCGGTATCATCCACTCCGCCGGCTCGGACCTGCTCCAACTGATCAACGACATCCTCGACCTGTCCAAAGTCGAGGCAGGCAAAATGGACGTCAACCCGGAGCGGGTGGCGCTGCGACAGCTACTTGACTACGTCGAGGCCACGTTCCGGCCGATGACCACGCAGAAGAGTCTCGACTTCACCATCACCACCGCCCCCGGCGTCCCGCTGGACCTCGTCACCGACGACTCCCGGCTGCGGCAGGTGCTGCGCAACCTGCTCTCCAACGCGGTCAAATTCACCGAGCGCGGCGGAGTGGAACTGCGGATCGAAACCGCGGACGAGGCTGAGCTGCCCAAATCCGTGCTCCGGGACGGTCCGGTGGTCGCCTTCCGGGTCAAAGACACCGGGATCGGTATCGCCAGCCAGCAGCTGGAGACAATCTTCGGGGCGTTCCAGCAGGCGGACGGCACCACCAGCCGCAAGTACGGCGGCACCGGCCTTGGACTGTCCATCAGCCGCGAGATCGCGTTCCTGCTCGGTGGCGTCGTCACGGCCGAGAGCGCCGAGGCCCAGGGCAGCACCTTCACCCTGTACCTGCCCGCGGCCCGCGCGGACTTCGAGGCGCTGGCCGACGGAACCCTCGGTGGAGCCGGCTCTCGGACAGGTGCGGCATCGAGCTCGTCGGAGGGCGAGCGCGCTGTGCCCGCTGCCTCCATTCCACGACAGACCAGGCGGCTGCTGGTGATAGAGGAGCGGACCGGCGGCCTACTGTCACTGGTCGCGGAGAACGCCGTAGCCGACGTCGTGGGCAGCCGCGAGCTGGAGGTGAGCGGGGGTGCTGTCGAGATCGTCACCGCCCGCGGCGCGCAGGAGGCCGCGGCGGCCCTCGCAGCGGCCCCCTGCCACTGCGTGGTCCTCGAACTCGACATGCCCAATGCGGCCGCGTTGCACTTCCTGGAGGCGATGGACGGCGACTCGGCCCTGACCAGCGTTCCCGTCCTCGCCCACAACAACCGGCGCCTGGAGGCCGATCAGGAGCAGCTGCTCCAACGGCGCACCGACAGCCAGCCGCTGGAGCTTCTCTCCAGCCTAGATGAGCTGCGCGAACGGATCGCCCTGCACCTTTCGGCCGAGGAACCCGGCCACGTGCTGCCGCTGGTACGCACGGACGAGGAAGTGTCCCCGTCGGCGCGGCAGCGCGATGGCAGTCTGGCGGGGCGTACCGTCCTGGTGGTTGACGACGACGCCCGCAACCTCTATGCCCTCAGTGGCATCCTGGAACTCCACGGCATGCAAGTGCTGCACGCGGAGAACGGACGCCTCGGCATCGAAGCCCTCACCCAGCAGCCCGGCATCAGCCTCATCCTCATGGACGTGATGATGCCGGAGATGGACGGCTACGCCGCGACCGCCGAGATCCGACGCATGCCCGCCTATGCAGGGCTCCCCATCATCGCCGTCACCGCCAAGGCGATGCCCGGCGACCGTGAGAAGAGCTTGGCTGCCGGCGCCAGTGACTACGTCACCAAGCCCGTGGACGCGGACGACCTGATGGCCCGTGTACGGCGCTGGTTGCAGCCCTGATGCCGCTCCCGGCGAAAGGGTCCGAGGCACCGGCACGCCCCGCATCCGCAGGTCTCTCATCCACGGTTCAAGGAGGAGCAGCACGGTGATCAAGTCGGCCCAGCAACCCGGCGAGCCGGTCCCGCAGGTCGGTCCGGGCACGGAGATGTGCGCCAGTGCCGGCTCCCCGCCCGCGTCCGAGGAAACCCCAGTAGGCCGACTCGCCGCCACCGTCGAGCGGCTCCGCAGGGAGGTCCGCTCCGCCCACGCGGCCGCCGACGGCCGGGCCCTGATCGAGGTCGCCAAGGGCGTCCTCATCGAGCGGCTCCAGTGCAGCCCGGCCCAGGCGAGCCGACAGCTTTCCCTCCTTGCCGACCAGGCGGGCGTGCCGCAGCTGGAGCTCGCCGCTGACATCATCAACCAGTCCGCCAACGACCGGCTCACCGAGATCACCAACGACCTCGTCCTGAACGTCGCCAACAACCCGCAGCCCCAACGCGAGAAGGTGCCCACAGCGGTCCGGCTGCGTACCGCGGAAAGCGGCGCCCTGGCTGCCAAGGACACCCAGGCGGTCGCCGAATCCCTCCTGGAACACGCCCTCGGCCCGTTGGGCGCCCGCGCCGTCGCCGTGTGGGACACCGGCGCGGACGGCTCCCTCACTCTGGCAGGTCACGCCGGATTCACCGTGGAGGAGGCCACCCGGTGGCGCTACGTTCCCCCGGGTGTCGCCACCGTGGCCCGGCAGGCGCTGGCCGACCGCGCCCTGGTGAGGATCCCCACGCCGGCCAGGTCCAAAGTTCCCTCGATCGGTCAGATTGAGATACCCGACGCCGGCCGGATCGCCGTCCCCGCCGGGACCGGCGGCCGGATTCTGGGGGTGCTGGAGATCTGCTGGCCGAACACGCTGCCCGCGCCGTCGCCCCAAATCGACCGGCAGATCGAGGCGCTCGCCGAACTCTGCGCGCACACCCTTGAAATCCACGGTCCCGCCGCACCCGACACCGCCACGACGGGCCGGGGCGGCAGCGTCGACGCCGACTACCTGAGCGAGATCGCGGACAGCCTCTACGACCCGGCCCTGGTGCTGCGGCCCTGTCTGGACGACGAGGGCCGCCTCGTCGACTTCCGGATCCACCACGTCAACGCAGGCTTCGTCGACCCGGCGGGTCGGCCGCACAACGCCATCAGCGGCACCAACATGCTGGAGGCCTACCCGAGGTCCGCCGACGCCAGCGGTCTGTTCGAACACATCGAACGGGTCTACGCCACCGGCGAGCGATTTCGGTCACAGCGGATGACCCTCACCGCGTTGGTCGACCAGGTCCCGCTGACCTCGGTCGCCGACATCAACCTCAGCAGGCACGGCGACGGCATCCTGCTCATCTGGCGCATCGAGGACGAGGCGGCCCGGCTGGCCCATCTGCTCCGGCACGCCCAGCGGCTGGGGCGGATCGGTGGGTTCGAGGAGGACACGACGACCCGCGAGATCACCTGGAATGATCAGCTGTTCGCGCTGTACGGGCAGCCACTCGCCGCTGGCCCCATTCCCCTGGAAGAGTTGCCGGCCTACGCCCACCCCGACGACGCCCTTGCCATCGGCCGCTTCCTCCGCACCGTGCTTCACCGCCGCCGCCCCGCCTCGACCGCCTTCCGGCTACGCCGCCCGGACGGCGTCACCCGCCACATCCGGGTCGTCGCCGAACCCGTCCTGGACCCTCGGGGCAAGCTGCTGTCCCTGCGCGGCGCGTACCAGGACATCTCCTCCCAGCACTGGACCGAGGTCGCGCTCGCAGCGACGCGGGACCAACTGGCCCACAGCCAGGAGCAGTCCGCCGAGCGCACCCGACTCGCCCTCCAGCTTCAACACGCGATCATGCCGCCCACCACGGAACCGCTGGTCGTGCCGGGCCTTCAGACCGCCGTTCGCTACCGGCCGGCCGAGACGGACACCCTGGTCGGCGGAGACTGGTACGACACCGTCGCCCTGCCCTCGGGGAAGATCTTCCTCTGCGTCGGCGACGTCGCGGGCCACGGCATCAAGGCTGCGACCAGCATGGTGGTACTGCGCAACGCGCTGCGCGGCCTGGCCGTCACCGGCGCGGGACCGGGCCAGCTGCTGACCTGGCTCAACATCGTGGCCCACCATCTGACCGACCAGGTCACCGCCACCGCCGTCTGCGGCCTGTACGACCGGAACGACCGCACCCTGCGCTGGGCCCGCGCCGGACACCTCCCCCCTGTCCTCGTCCGGGCCGGCCAGGCCTCCGCACTGCCGCCACTGAGGGGCGTACTCCTGGGCGCGGTGGAGGAGGCGACTTATGAGGAGGCGGAGCTGGAACTGCGGGCCGACGACACGCTGGTGATGTACACCGACGGCCTCGTGGAACGCAGAGACGACCCGAACCAGGACTCGCTCAGCCAGCTGCTGACCATGGCCCAGGTCTACGCGGCCGGTCCCCTGGAGCACCAACTCGACCAGCTGCTCACCTACAGCACTGCCGACACCGACGACGACACCTGCGTCATCGGCATCCGCCCGACGTAACAGAGCCCCGGCGCGGGAAAAGCTTCTTCGTCCCGCGCCGTCGCGGGAAAGTCCGAAGTTTCGCCCTTCAGCAGCGATACGAGATACCGCAGAGGAGGGCGCCCCTATACCCCCGGGCCAGCGGTGTTCACACGACCGACGGGGCTGGTTTCCCACTCACGTGAAGCATGCCGCCGGCGAGGGGCTCCAGCGGCAGAGCACGATGGGTGTTGTGCTCTGCCCACGGTGAGGTAGGAAGGTTCCTGTTTTCCGGGCTCCGATGCGACCTCGGAGCAGGAAGACGCTGCGGCTGGTCTCCGCTTCGACGGTCACGGGGCGGCGCCTTCCTCCGCAGCCTTGCGGGCAGCCGCTCGACTCCGCCCGGGCGCGTGCTCTTCCCGGCACGGCCTTGTCCAGCGGAACGTTTCGCCCGAACTGCGCTGGTTGAACGGACATGAGCCACGGACGGCGCACCGTTGTGCTCTATAGTTGGCTGGCTGTAATCCGGCATTCAACATTGCGGTAGGCCCGGACGAGACGCCATTCAGCGGCACCTGACGTAGGGGAGAGAATGTGAAGGCCTCCCACGGCATGGACGGATCCGTCGCGGTGCCGTCGAGCAGCGGAGCTGCGCTGGAGGTGGCATCCTTGTCCGGTCTCTCTGGTTTCCGCGCAACCGGTGAGATCGGCGTGATCACCCGCGCCTCCTGGGACCAGGCGCTGCAGCGTCTGGCGAGGACGCATACAGACGTCTCCCTCGTGGATCTGTCCGGTGTGACGTCCATCGATGTGGGTGGCGCGGCAGCTCTGGCAGTCACTGCACAGAACCTGGACACGGGCCGGATCGTCGTGGACCGGCCGCCGCCGGAGCTGCCGCGCATTCTGGACATGTTCTGGCCTGGCGTTCCGACGATTGAGGTTGCGGCGCGATGAGTACGGCCACTAGCAGTGAACCTTTTGTACACCCGGCGCTGATTTACCGCGGCACGGAGCAGTACACAGCGGCCACACTGCCGTTCCTTCTGGAAGGGCTGGCCGCCGGAGAGGCCGTCGCGGTCGCCGTTCCCGGACCCAACCTGGAGCTGATCAAGGCCGGACTCGGATCGACTGCGGACCGGGTCAAGCTGCTCGACATGACCGAGGCCGGTCGCAACCCGGGGCGGATCATCCCCCGCGTGCTGCGGGCCTTCGCCGACGCTCACTCCGCCGGCCGGGTACGGATCATCGGAGAGCCCATCTGGGCCGGTCGCACCGCGGTGGAGTACCCTGCGTGCGTCCAGCATGAGGCGCTGATCAACGCCGCGTTCCGGGGCCGCGAGGTGACCATCCTGTGCCCGTACGACGCGGACCGCTTGGAGCCGCAGGTAATCGCCGACGCCTACGCCACCCATCCCGTCGTCATCAACGCGGACGGCGAACTGGCCAGCGAGACCTACGACCCCGAGCGTGCCATCGCCCGCTACAACAAGCCGCTTGCCTACCCTCCCGACGCGGCGACCTTCTCGTTCAACACGGAAGATCTCCCCAAAGCCCGCTACTTCGCCGTTCAGGAAGCAGAGCGACTGGGCCTGGCCGGTGTGCGGCTGCAGGATCTGACGTTGGCGGTGGCGGAGCTGACCACCAACAGCGTGAGGCACGGCGGCGGATCGGGGACGGTGCGGATATGGGCCGAGGGCGAGCAGATCGCCTGCGAGGTCCACGACCGCGGTTGGCTGACCGATCCCCTGGCCGGCCGGCGGCCCCCGGCACGCGACCAGTTGGGCGGCCGCGGCCTGATGCTCGTTCACTACGTCGCCGACCTCGTCCGCCTCCACACCGCCCCAGAGGGCACGACTGTCCGCTTCTACCTCACCCACTGACCGCCCGGCCGAATCGGACCGAGGCCGAGGCTCAAGCCACCCTCCGCGACCGCTCCCCAAGATCTGTGCCAGAACCCAAAACTCAGGCGCTCCCCGTCGGCCCTCATCTGACGATCAGCGATATCGCTCCCCGATGAGATCGGATGGTGTCGTCGCTGACCGACATACGGTTCACTACTCACGCACACAGCCAACCCCCATCCCACCAGGGCGGATGAGGATTTCGGCAAGGGCACGGTGACGCCTACAACCGCCTCGGTGGCGTTCGATTGCAGGGGATGGTCACGACCCTGGGCCCGTCACCGCGCACCTCGACCACCACAGGCATGAGCCCTGTCCGACCTGGCACATACGCTGTCGCGACGGAACTGAGATCCTGAAGGTGGAGGCGGCATGTCTTTGACGTGGCTGGAGACGGAGGGCGGCCCGTTTATCGTGGTTCCACGCACCGCGCTGGCGCACTGGTCGGGAACGGAGGGCGACTACGACCAGGCTTGCGCGGTGATGGATTTCGTTGGAGTCCTCGCACTGCCTGACGGAGCTGAGGCGCTGGTCCTGGGGGACGAACCTCTCTCCACCGCCTACCTTCCTGAGTATCGAGTCCTCGTCCGCTGGTGCTACGCGGAGAGCGAGGATGGTGTCGCCGACTTCATCCGGGCTGGGCTTCCCACCGCCGAGTGGGAGGAAGGACCTGTACTGAGCACCACTGGCGAGCTCGTGATGTTCGATGCCGCCCACTTCGGCACCGAGGTCGGGACACTCACGGACAGCACCGCTCTCGAACTCGCCGCTGGCCGCTACCGGGTGGACTCGGCAAGCATCGAACCCGACCACCTGACGTCCTTTCGCGTCCACCGATTTGTCGAGCTGGCCTGACCCGACGTTGTAAAGATCCCGGGGCGTCGCTGCTGAGGGTCACTGAAGCAGGATCATCTTGCGTAGGAGTTCGAATCCGGCTCGCCCGTAGAGCTGCCTTTTGATCTTCTTGATGCGGTTCACGGCGCCTTCGATATGCCGGAACTTTAGTCCAAGGTGAGGCCAGCTATCACGGCGTCGAGGTCCCGGAGCAGGTGGAGTGCGAAGCCGGTGAGGCCGGGTAGTTGGCTGGCGTCGACTGCGTCGATCCAGGCAGGGAGCACAGCTGATGGGGATTCTTGAAAACGGCTGTGTCCGCAGTTCCGTGAAACGGGTACCGGCAGGGTGGCCAGATCGATTGTCATCGGCTCGTGGCAGAGTGCGCGGTCATGGAGATCCACACGTTCTGGGATGTCATCGAAGCCGCGCAAGCCGGGGCTGCCACAATGGGCGAACCGTTTGACGAGGTTCTCGTCAAGCAGCTCGCAGAGAGACCGCGGCAGGAGATCCTGGAGTATGCGGAACGCTTCGATGAGTTGCATGACGCCCTGTATCGCTGGGATGTGTGGGCGGCTGCTTACCTCATCGGGGGCGGGTGCTCCGATGACAGTTTCATGGACTTTCGCGCCGGTGTGATCGCCTTGGGCTGTCAGTGGTACCAGCGCGTGGCCGCTGACCCCGACAGCCTCGCTGCGCACCCTTATGTCGTTCAGGCGGCGAACGTCCAGGACCGTTCCGAGGTGCTGTTCTACGAGGACGTGAACTATGCAGCCAGCGGGGCGTTCGAACGGATCACGGGTGATGCGGATGCCTTCTACGAAGCCTGGCGCAGTTTCCGCGGGGCTGACACAGAGAGCGACAACACGGTTGATATGGGCGAGGATTTCGATTTCGACGACGACAGGGAGATGAGCCGTCGGCTTCCCCGTCTGGCCGCCCTGTTCCTTGGCACAAGCCTCTGGAAATGAGGCTCCCGCAGTTCCGTGATGCTCATGGCTGGGTGAGGATGCGGGCTCGGAGGAGTTCGAACGAGGCCCTGCCGTACATGGCTCGTTGGAGTGTTTTCACGCGGTTCACGTGTCCTTCGACCACACCGCAGCTCCACCGGAGGGTGAGTCCGGCGGTCACTGCGTCGAGGTCCTGGCGGAGGAAGCCGGCGAAGCCCTTCATGGGCTTCGGCGCGTCCTGCTCGGCCTGCCGGATCCACTCCAGCAACAGATATCCGCGCTGGTGACGGACCAGGTCGGCGCACGCTCGAGCGAGATCGCAGGCCCGGGTGATGTCCGGCCAGGCGAGCCGGACTTGGAGGAGTCGCTCGTCCTGGCTTTCGGTGAGCGTCTCCCGGGGCCGCATGATCCACGAGGTGATTTTGCGGGGGCTCGGAATGTCGGCCCGGACCGGGGCGGCGGTGCCCGCGCGAAGGGCAGCGAGGTGTTTGCGAACGACCTGGTGGCTGCCGCGGTAGCCGCGAGCCTGGATCTCCAGGAACAGTCGGGTGCCGCTGACCTGGCCTTGTGCTGCGGTGAAGCGGGTGTTGGGGTATGCCTTGAACGGCTCCAGGACGCCGTTGGGGTGGCGCTCGCAGGCGGAGGCCAGCAACTCGTCGAGGCCGGTGTCGCGGAAGCGGCGCACGGTCTTGCGGTCGAGGTTCAGACGGCGGGCGATGACACTGATCGTCCAGCGTTTCTCCAGCAGGCGGTGGATGTCCTTGTAGCGGTGGCGGGTACGTTCGATGATCTGGGTGCGGGGCAGTTCCGCGGGCGGTAACAGCATCGGGGCCACCTCCGGCACCTCGGTCACCGTCTCCTCCTCGGCACGTTTGCGCAGGCAGTCGCGGTGCTGGTGGCAGGTCTTCTCCACCGCGGCGGACAGGTTCTGCAACAGGTGCCAGCGGTCGGCGACTTCCAGGGCATGAGGGGCGGCTTCCTTGACCGCCTTGGTGTAGGCGCTGGCCCGGTCCCGGCAGATGATCTCGGCGCCGGGATGGCTTTGGAGCCAGGCCGCGAAGGTTTCGGAGGTGCGGTCGGGCAGCACGTCCACGACCCGGCCGGCTTCGACGTCGACCAGCACGGTGCCGTAGGTGCAGCCCTTGCGGAAGGCAAACTCGTCCACCCCCAGCACCCGCGGCGCACGGTCCGGAACCGACGGCGCTACCAGCAGCCTGAGCCCGGGTACGGCCCGCAGCCATCCGCAGGCGACGGCACAGCCGTGCGGCCGGACGGCCGCCGAGCTCGATCGCGATCGACCGCAGCCAGCCTGTCAGCCCGGTGCTGGAGCGGCGGCGCCGCTCGGACAGCCCTGGCACCTGCTCGACGAACGTCTTACGGGAACAGCTCTTCCGGTCACCGAAGTACCGGCGGACCCGCAGCCGGACCATGACCCGGCGGGAGCCCAACGGCTCCTCATCCAGGGCACGTTGGTACGTGCTGTGTCTACGTCTCGCCCGCGTCCCGCAGTCCGGGCACCAGCCCGGCCGAGCGGTGGACACCGCCTCCACCACGAGGACGTCGGAGGAGTCGCTGACGCGCTCCACTCGCACATCGATCCCGGGAAACAGCACAGCCTCGACCGTCTTGCTCGCCATGCCGGGACATACTCCGCCGAAACGATCCCTCGCTCGCTCCGCCGACCTGGGGATTCACGGAACTGCGGACAGAGCCAAATCCAAATATCCCCATCAGCTCCCAGAACGGTGCATCGGTCTGCATGACCAGCACGATCACCGTCTAGGACTTACCGCGGCAGGGACAACCAAGAATTTGATGGATCGTCACTTTCGGCTGCCGGGCGGGTAGGCGTACGCGGTCTCACTCGACCCGCCCCCTTGCAATCGAACACCAAGGTGACGCTCCGCGACCGCTCCCCAAGATCTGTGCCAGAACCCGAAACTCACCGACAAGCGGTGTCGGCTACCACCCACAAAGCCACTCTTCCGGTTACCGCGTCGCGCGGACCCGTCGTCATCATCCGCACACGGAGCTTTGAACTTGTACTGCACCGGCTTCCGACCAAATCGGTCGGCGTGCTCATCACAGTGGGTTCGGCCATTACGAGCGTCACGAGCTCCCTCGTATCTCGCTGACGAGCCGCATCGGGGTCCTCGCCGGCTCGGGGCCGGCCCTGACACGGCGGGGACCGCACGCGCTTACAACCCCTTTCGGCGCCCTTGGTCAAAGCGGCGGTTACTCATGGGCGGTGCGGTCCCCGCGCGTTGCCTCACGCCCCCTGATCGGACGGACATCTCCGATCAGGGACATGGCCACCTCACGGCGACGATGGTCGCGCCGGAGCTTTCGTCTGGTTAATGTCGCCGATCATCTGCCACAGCCGCAGCGCCCGCCCGCGGTGCTGGTGCGCCAGATGGTGAACGCCGGCGGCGGCGTCCAGGTCGCCGATCAGTTGCCAGCAGGCGGCCTCGTCTTGGCGGTCGCCGTGCCGGTGGAACAGGGCCGCCGCGCGCTCCAACGCCGGGCTCGCCCGGTCCCGGTCGTGTTGACCGGCGTACACGCGGCCGACTTCCAGCAGCGTGTACGCGGCGCACCGCTCGTCGGCCAGTGCCTCGAAGGTGGCCAGCGCCTGCTCCAGGCATCGCAGCGCCTCGTCCGGATCACCACGTCGATCGTGCAACCGGCTGAACCGCCGCAGCACGACGGCGACGCGATGCCCGTCGCCCAGCGCGCTGGCCTGGCTCAAGGCCCCGTCGAACCATAACTCCGCCTCGTCGAGCTTGCCCTGCATGAGCTTCATCACGGCCATGGTGCAGGACAGCTGCGCTTCGATGTGCCGCTCGCCCTCACCGGCCGCGATGGCCAGCGCGTGCTCGACACGTTCGAGGGCTTCGTCGTCACGGCCCTGCACCCGGCTTACCGTGCCCAGCATGGCAACCGACAGCGCCTCGCCGCGTTTGTCCCCGCCGTCCTGGCACAGCCCGAGGGAGGACTCCAGGGCTCGGGTGGCCCGATCGAACTCGTCTTGGTAGATGTGCAGCTGGCCAAGACCGCGTAGCAGCACCGATGCGCCGCGCACGTTGCCGGCGGCCTCGGCCGCGTCCAACGCGAGCCGGTGCCCGTGCTGCCAGTCCTGATAGAGACACCGGTGGTCGTAGTAGGTCGCCGCGCCGGCCGCCAGCTCCCAGGCCAACTCGTCCAGGCCCCAGTCCACGGCCAGTTTCACCGCGCCGAGCAGGTTGTCGCGTTCCGCGTCGAACCAGCCGACCGGGTCGGCCATCAGCCGGTCCACGACCGCATCGGGCAGCGACCGGCGCGGTGCCGAACCAGGCGCGGCTGCCAGCAGCCCGGCTGCCGGCAGCCGATCGGTGCCGCGCCCAGTCAGCTCGAGCCAAACGGACAGCACCCGGATGATCGCGTCCTGCTTGTCCTCCGTCGGCAGCGGGGCGGCGATCTCCACGGCACAGGTCCTGATCAGGTCGTGCAGCCGGTAGCGCGGCTCGCCGAGGGCGTCGGTGGCGGTCAGCCGCACCAGGCTGGCGTCGACGAGGGTGTCCAGCACCTCCTCGGCGTCCGGGCGGTCCAGCAGCGGGCCGACCACCCAGCCGGGCAGGGTGTAGGCGCCGAGCAGACCCAGCAGGCTCAGCGCGCGCACCGCGTCGGCCGGCAGCAGCCGTAAGCTCAGTTCGACGCTGGCTCGCACGCTGAGGTCCCCGATCCTCAGCTCGGCCAGCCTCCGGGACTCATCCTCGATCCGTTCCCGCAGCACCCGCAGCGACCAAGCCGGGCGGCCCGTGAGCTTGCCGCTGGCGATCCGGATCGCCAGCGGCAGGTTGCCGCAGCAGTCGAGGATCGCGTCGGCCTCCGCCGGTTCCCGCTCGACCCGCCGCCGCCCGACAATTCCCGTGAACAACTCCCGCGCCTCTGCCGGGCTCAGCACGTCCAGGTCGATGTGCCGAGCTCCGGGAAGTTGCGTCAGCAGAGTGCGGCTGGTGATCAACACGGCACAGCCGTCGGCCGCAGGCAGCAAGGGCAGCACCTGATCGGCGTGACCGGCATCGTCCAGCACCACCAGCATGTGACGGTCCACCAGCAACGACCGGTAGAGTGCGGCTCGCTCGGCCAGGCCGTTCGGGATCGCGCTGCCGGCGATCGAGAGCGCGCGCAGTGCCTCGGCCAGCATCAGCCCCGGGTCCCGTGGCTCGTCCGATGTTGCCGCGAGGTTGAGGTAGAGCTGGCCGTCGGGGAAGTTGGCGCTCGCCAGCCGCGCAGCGTGCGTCACGAGGCAGGACTTGCCGACACCGGGACCGCCCACGATGACGGCCACCGGGGCCCGGTTCGGCGCCGAGCCGTCGAGCAGCCCGGCGATCTCGGCCAGTGCTTCGGCCCGGCCCACGAAGTCGGGTATGTCAAGGGGAAGTTGACGCACCGGCATCGCCATTGCCGGCCCGGGGTCCGCCGGGGCAGGGCTCTCCGGTGGTATGTCCAAGGGCCTGCTTGCTGGGACCGGAGCCGTCAGGGCGGGATCCGCGGTGAGGATGCGCTGATGCAGCGCCTGGAGCGGAGGGGTGGGATCGACGCCGAGTTCGTCGGCCAGTGTCCGGCGCAGCCGCTCGTACACCTGCAGCGCCTCGCCTTGTCTTCGACACCGGTAGAGGGCGACCATCAGGTGTTCGGCGACCTGTTCGTCGTAGGGGTGCTCGTGGAGCAGAGCGGTCAGTTCATCGATGACCTCTCGATGACGCCCCAGGTCGAGTTCGATGGCCAGGCACTGTTTGTGCGTGGCCGCGCGTTTCTCGTTCAGCCGTGCCGCATCGATCTCCAGGGCTTGGCTGGGGGTGTCGACCAGGGCGTTTCCGCGCCAGCAAGCGAGCGCCCGCCGCAGCGCGACTGCTGTCTCGAACGGGGCCGTGTGCTGTTCGGCGAGGTGTCGCTGGTGGTCGAACTCCAGTAAGTCGAGCTGATCTTGAGCCAGGTGGATCTCGTAGCCGCCGCGCCGCGTGCTGATCAAGGAGCTGGGCGCTCCGCAGGCGACGAGGTTGCGGCGCAACCCGGAGACGGCGTCCTGGACCTGGCGGACCGCGGTGGCGGGCGCGTTCGTGTCCCACATCACGGCGACGAGCCGTTCCCTGGCGACGATGTTGTTGGCGTCGATCAGAAGTGCTGCCAGCATCTTGGCCTGCCGCGGCCCGTTCAACGGGACCGCGCGTCCGGCGATCTGGGCGTGTAACGGCCCCAGTAAGCCGAATTTCATGCTCCCCCTGGTGCGTGACGATGAGCACCGATCCCCCTGGCTGACCTCGTACGAGGACGAATCTAGGACGGCCGACGGATCTGTGTCCATAGCGTCTCTGCGGCACGGCTCGCCGAAGACGCGTGGGGGAGGCAATGGGTGTGGAGGGTGCCTTCGCCCGGTACCTCGGCAGCATCCGGGCCGGAATCCCGGGAGCAGGAGCAGCCTCCCCGATTCCTGGGGGCACCGGTTGCCCCCTGAAGCTCGTCGCAGGGTGGCCCGGCCGGCGAACTCCGCCGCGCCCGCGGCCGCACACGCGCCGCCGCTCAGTCCACGCGCACCGCTGCGCGGCTCCATACGTACCGCTGCACCACTTCCGATCGGCAAAACGACAGAAGGAGCACTGATCAACCATGGCTCGCAACTGGAAGACCTTCGGCGCACTGGCAGTCGCAGGTTGCTGCGCCACGATCGGCCTCACCACGGGCACCGCTGAGGCGCAGACGGTGATAAAGACCAGCAACGTCACGGAACTCGGTTCGTACAACGACTCCGGCAGGACCGGCAACTACCAGTTCGTGGCCAACAATTGGGACAGCCGCTACCAGCGCTACCAGCAGTCGCTCGTCTGGGTGTCCGGGCAGGACGGCGGCAAGGACATGGCCCACTGCCTCCGGGGCAACGGCGGGGCAAACTGGTACGAGTCCTCGATCGTCGCGCGCAACGGTACGAACTCCTCGCACTACGACTGCACCAACAACGGCACCTACAACCAGGGTTTGGACCAGGTGGGCGTCGACCTGAGCAACTGGTGACAGGTGCCTGAGCAGGCAACAGGAGCCCTGGTGTGCCCCGTTCGGAGCGCACCAGGGCACACCAGTCGAAGGAGGAGGCCCGGACGATGCTGGGCAAACACAAGACCCTTGCGGTCGCGCTGGCCGTGATCATTGCCGCGATGGTCGCGGCGGGATTCGCGTATTTCCCGTCCGACGACGGCCAGACGGCCCGGGCGACGGCCAACACCCGCCGTTTCGTGCTGATCCTGGCAGGTGCTTCCGGCCAGTCGGAGTCGGAAAATTTCGACCTTGAGGTTGCCGCTCGCACGGAGGCCCTGACATCCACATGCATGAAGTCGCACGGATTCCAGTACCTGCCCAAGAACCCGCACAGCGTGGTTGATGTCGAGGACGCATCAGACTTTTCGAGCCTCAACTACGCTCGCAAGCACGGGTTCGGAATATCGGTATTTCCCCACTTCGCCCCTGAGGCCACGGCAGCCAAGAGCTACCTGAAGACCCTTTCCGCTGCTTCCCTCAAGGCTTACGATGCGACCCTTCCCGGTTGCGTCGACAGCTCACAGCGTACGACCGAAAAGGAGTATGGAATCCCGGAGGCGAACTCCGAGTGGGCTCGGGTGGACGGTGAGGTGCAACACGACAGACGTTACCAATCGGCACTTGAGACGTGGAGATCCTGTGCGGCGGCGGCCGGTCATCCGGCGCAATCCCGTCTCGCGCTCATCACGGACCTGCGCAAGGAATACACGTCGGTGATGGCCGGAGTTCAGGGTGGGGACCAAGTGCTGTCCCGGGACCGATTGGCGGCGCTGGCCGCTCAGAATCCTACGTGGCGGAAGTTCCATCGATCGGAACTCGATGCCGCCGTGGCGACATTCGCCTGCTCGCAAGCCACCGATCGGACATATGTGTCTATATTCGTCCGATACCTGAACCGGAACAGTTGAGGGCGGGGCGCTAGGTCGCGTCCGCTGGAGTGGTGTATCGACGGCCACTCGGTGATCTCGTTTTGAGGCTATACGGTGAGTTCGGTGGGCAGGGCGGTCTCGTCTCTTTCTGACTCGATCGGGTGGAGGCGGGCCTTGGCCAGAAGGTCGAGTCCCATGTAGCGGCGGGCTTCGGTCCATGCGTCGTTCTGCTCGGCCAGGACCGCGCCGACCAGGCGGATGAGGGCGGTGCGGTCGGGGAAGATGCCGACCACGTCGGTGCGACGCCTGATCTCCTTGTTCAGCCGCTCCTGCGGATTGTTCGACCAGATCTGCCGCCAGATCTCCCGCGGGAACGCGGTGAACGCCAGCAGGTCGTGCTGGGCGGTGTCCAAGTGGGCTGCGGCCTTGGGGAACTTGGCCTCCAAAGCGTCCAGGACGTGCCGCATCTGGGCCTGGACCGCGTCCGTGTCGGGCTGTTCGAAGACGGTCCGCAGCAGCGTGGCCACCCACGGCTGGGCGGACTTCGGAACCTGGCAGAGCAAATTTCGGGCGTAGTGCGTGCGGCATCGCTGCCACGATGCTCCGGGCAGGACCGCGCCGATCGCGTCGACCAGGCCGGCGTGGGCGTCGGAGATGACGAGCTGGACGCCGGACAGGCCTCGGGCGATCAGGGAGCGCAGGAAGGCGAGCCGGCCGGCGCCGTCCTCGGCGGTGGCGACGTCGATGCCGAGGATCTCGCGGTGGCCGTCGGCATTCACGCCGACCGCGATCAACGCGTGGACGTTGATGATCCGGCCGCCCTCGCGCACCTTCTGGGTGAGCGCGTCCACCCAGACGAACGCGTAGGGGCCCTGGTCCAGGGGCCGGTTGCGGAAGGCGGCGACCTGCTTGTCCAGGTGCTTCGCCATCGCGGAGACCTGGGACTTCGACAGCTGGGTGACGCCGAGGGAGGCGGCGAGCTTCTCGACCCGGCGCGTGGAGACGCCGAGCAGGTAGGCGGTGGCGACCACCGAGATCAGGGCATGCTCCGCTCGCCGACGGCGTTCGAGTAGCCAGTGTGGGAAGTAACTGCCCTGGCGCAGCTTGGGAATGGCGAGTTCGACGGTCCCTGCGCGGGTGTCCCACTCGCGTGGGCGGTATCCGTTGCGGTGGTTGACGCGTTCGTCGCTGACCTGTCCGTATTCGGCATTGCAGAGAACATCCGCCTCCGCGGACATGAGCGCGTCGGCAAACGTCTTGACCATCGCGCGCAGCAGGTCGGGACTCGCCGCGGCGAGGTTGTCCTCGGCGAGGGCGTGCAGGGGCAGACTGTCGGGTGCGGTCATCGTGCTGGTCTCCTTCGGGCTTCGACACCTCGAAGATCAGCCGGTGGCCGTTCATCTATGCGGGCATCACCCAGAAGCCGGAGCAAACCCCCGGATCAGGTCGAACCCGTACACCACATCCATGGACGCAACCCGCACCATCACGGGCCGGGCGAGACCCCCTGACCTGGACGGCGCACAGCTATCTTGCATGGACACCGATGGACGACACCGAACGGCGCGTGCTGCCGCTGGCCGGCTTCTCCTGGGGGTTCACCATCGACTCGGCCAGCCGCATCACGCTGCAACCGGTCCAGACAGTGACAGCTGTGGAGTGGGAGGCGCATCTGCCCTACCTCGGCACTTCCCATCCAGGCTGGGTGTTCGACACATGGCGGCCCGACAGTGAGCCCTGACGGTCTTCGCGGCTCCCGGACGACGCCGACGCCGCGCTCGAGGTGTCACGGCCCGCGGCCGGGGAGTGGTGGCCCTGCCCATCGGTAGTGCCACGATGATCAGTCGCGTTCCTACGTCCCGACAGATGCCCCGGCGACTTCGTCACCCGTCCCGCAGGGCAGAGCCCGGCAGCCCGCCCGGCGCGCCGAAGGCGTACGCATCGACGGCCGCAGTCCATGGGCGCCAGTGCGGCTGGCTTGGGGGAACGGATCTGCCTGCGGTGCGGCGGGGAGGTGGCGGTGGTCAGCCCCGCTGCAACTCGTTCGCGCCGCGGTCCGCCGCGCTGTTCCGCGTCCGGGCGAGGATCGCGCGGTGCGCCTGCTCGTACGAGGCACCGGCGGCCGTGTTCCGCCCGTCGGTGCCGACGACCTGGGTGAGGTAGGCGGTCAAGGCGTGCGGGCCGCCGCCGTTGTACCCGACGTCATGAAGCCGACCCGACCCCAGCCTTTCAGGCCGCCCGACCGAAGTCGGCTCGCCGACCGGGGCTGTGACGGCTTCGCGGACCCGGCTGCCCCGTGGGCGGCCCGGTACGCCATCTGCCGGCGCGGAGGTCGGCAGTACACGGAGTCGCGGCGGCGCCTGCGGGCGGCCGGCGGCGGAGTGTGAGGCCCGGTGGTCGGGCGGTGTGTCGTCAGGGTGATGGCGGCGACGACAGGCACGAGAGGGTCATAGCTGTGTGGCCGTGCGGATCAGCCCGGCGAGGGCGAGGGAGCGGCTGTGCGCGGGCCAGGCGATGTGGGTGACGACGGGGGGCGCGTCGGTCAGGGGGACGGCGGTGTGCTCGGTCCATAGCCAGGCGCGGGCGGAGTCGGGGAAGACTGCCATGGTGCGTCCGAGGGCGATCAGCTGGGCCAGCTGCGTCTGGTCGTGGATCTCAGGGCCCGGGCCGGGTGGGTACGTGCCGTGGCGGGGCCAGCGGGCGAGCGGAAGATCGGGGACGTCGCTGACGTCGGCCAGGGACAAAGTCTTGCGCGCGGCGAGGGGGTGCCCGGCGGGCAGGATGGCAACTTGCCCCTCGGTCATCAGTTCCTCGCTGTCGAACCCGGCGAGCGAGTTGAACGGCGCGTGCATGAGCGCCACATCGGCGCGGCCATCGCGCAGTATCCCTTCCTGCTCGCACATGCCGCACGGCAGCACCTCGATCTCGGCGGCGTCGGGTTCGGCCGCGTAGGCGTCGAGGAGCTTCTGCAGCAGCTCGTGGGACCCGGCGGCCTTCACCGCCAGGACCAGGCGATTGCGGGGGCCACGCGGACTGTCGGCGCCACCGGCGCGACGAGTGCGACGAGCGGCAGCGGTGGTCGCGTCGAGGGCTGCGCGGCCCTCGTGCAGCAGCACCTCTCCGGCGGCGGTCAGACGGACGCCGCGGCGGTTACGTTCCAGCAGACAGACTCCGAGGCGCCGCTCGAGCTGCTGGATCGCCCGGGACAGCGGCGGCTGGGCCATGCCGAGACGCTCGGCGGCGCGGCCGAAGTGCAGTTCCTCGGCGACGGCCACGAAGTACCTCAACTCGCGGATCTCCAAGGTGTCCATGGCCGCACGATACCTCGGTGATACCTACCGGGTATGACAGGGCACCGTATCGGTGTTGGATGCACCGCTCGTCCGCGAGCGAACATCAACGACATGAGCGAAACGAAGATCGCGCTGGTGACCGGCGCGAACAAGGGAATCGGGTACGAAATCGCGGCCGGGCTGGGCGCCCTCGGGTACCGCGTGGGCGTGGGCGCCCGCGACGGGGCCCGGCGCGAGAGTGCCGTCGAGAAGCTGCGCGCCGCCGGGGTGGACGCGTTCGCGGTGCCGCTGGACGTGACGGGCGACCAGAGCGTCACCGATGCCGCGGAACTGATCGAACGGCAGGCCGGTCGCCTGGACGTCCTGGTCAACAACGCCGGCATCTCGGGAGAGACGGGGCCGGGGTGGGTGCAGGACCCGACCACGCTTGATCTCGACTTGGTCCGCACGGTCGTGGAGACCAACGTCATCGGCGTCATCCGGGTGACCAACGCGATGCTGCCGCTGCTGCGGCGCTCGACGTCACCACGCATCGTCAACGTCTCCAGCGCCGTCGCCTCCCTGACCCGGCAGGCGGACCCGGACATCGAGATCGGCCCTGTCATGGCGGCCTATTCGCCGTCGAAGTCGTTCCTCAACGCCGTCACCGTGCAGTACGCCCGGCAGTTCGCCGATACGAACATCCTGATCAACGCCGCCTGCCCGGGCCTGGTCGCGACCGACTTCACCGGCTTCCACGGACCCCGCACTCCGGAGCGGGGCGCAGCCACAGCGATCCGGCTCGCCACACTGCCCGATGGCGGCCCGACCGGTTCGTTCTTCGAGGACGACGGCGTCATCCCCTGGTGAACCCGGGCCCGTCGTGGTCGCGCTGTAGGCCCTGGCATCCTTGACGCGACGGCGCATACGGAAGGTCAGTAAGGCGTGGGGTCCTACCGCTCCCAGCCCGAGGAGCCGTCCGCCGCACGTTGACCACTCGATCGTGTGGTCAACGTCGGCTGTCGCCGGGCGCGAGCAGTCTCGTGACCTCGGCGATCGCTTCCAGCCCGTGCCGCTCCAGCCGCCGAGGACGGTGTGCTCGTCCAGCAGTAGGCGGGTGCGAAGCGGCGGCCCTCGTTCACGAACTCCGGCTTGACACTTAGCCGGTGAGCAAGGCGGCATAGCCGACCGGTTCATGAGTGGCGGTCACATGGACTCTGCGGGCATGACGTCATGAATGCGGAAGAGCGTGGAGACACGTTCATCGTCGCGCAGGTGACACCAGGCGTGCAGTGCGGCAGGGCCTCCGCGATCCGTCAACCCGTCCTCCAGGCTCCGGCTCCCGTCATCGCCAAGGCACTTGGCTACCACGGCAAGACCGCCACCCGACTCGTCACCGAATCCGGCGGAACGTGGAGCCGATACGCCCCGGCGACCACACACGGTGACACCAGGACAGGCCTCACGCCTCACCGAGGAATACGCGACACCTCAACATGCGATCCCACCAGTCCCAACGCCCTCGTCGCGCATGGTCGCATCGGGTGGACGGTGAACGTCGACTCCACGATCTGCTGGACTCACCAGCATGCCGCCGGGGCACGCCGGGACGGCCATGCCCAGAGGAAGGGCCCGCTTGAGTCCAGGGGATCCCGCGAGCCGCGATGAGTCCTGCGGCGTCCGGCGGTCGTACTGTCGAACCCGTTACGAGGAGGACTTCTGATGCGCAGCGTGACCTATTCGATGAACGTCTCACTTGACGGCTACGTCGTCGGGCCGGACGGCGACTTCAACTGGACGGCGCCCGACGAGGAGGTCTTCCGCTCCTGGATCGACGAGATTCGAGAGGTCGGCGTCCACCTGTTGGGGCGACGGCTGTACGAGACGATGCTGTACTGGGAGACCACCGACCAGGATCCATCGCTCGACGACTCCATGCTCGAGTGGGCCGCGATCTGGAAGCCGCTCCCAAAGGTGGTGTTCTCCACCACGCTGCCGGCGGTGCAGGGCAATGCCCGGCTGGCCTCCGGCGGCCTGGCGGATGAGATCGAGCGGTTGCGAGCCGAGCCGGGAGCGGGTGACATCGCGATCGGCGGCGCGACTCTCGCCGCCGAGGCGGCCGAGTTGGGTCTGATCGACGAGTACCGGGCCAGGGTCTACCCGGTGCTGGTCGGCGGTGGCCTTCCGTTCTTTCCCCAGCACGAGCGCCGGGTGGATCTCGAACTCGTCGAGACCCGCACCTTCAGCTCGAAAGTCGTCTACCTCCGGTACCGCGTGGCGCGCTAGGAGTATGTGTCAGTAACGGGCAAGCGGCGTGTCAGGCGTGATCGACGAGATTGGTTGCGGTTGCGCCGCTGGCACCTGTGAGGCGGCGGTTGGGCTCCTGGCCGTCAGGTGTGCGGCCGGGTATGTGTCCGTGGCGCGGCAGGGAGGTCCGGTTGGTCAGCCGGCCAGGGCGGTGAGTCCGGCGCGTCGGAAGATCTTGCGGAGGTTGTGGCAGGCGGCCAGCAGTCGCCACTCACCGCGGGCGCCGTCCTCGCCGCGCAGGAGGAGCCGGTGGCCGTTCTGGCAGGTCATGATCTGGCCGAAGACGGATTCGACGATAGCTTTTCGGCGGCTGTAGGCGGCCATGCCGGGCTTGGTCCGCAGCTGGCGGGCCATCCGTTCCTTCAGTGTGGCGCTCGCCGGTAACCGTCCGCGTGGCGCGGGCGGGACCTCCGAGCTTCCGTGCGAGGTGCAGGGACTGGGTGAACAGGGCGGCGAGGGCGTCCAGGTGGCGGCGGCGGAACCGTGAGATGGAACGGAAGCCCGGGGCCTGCTCGGCGGCCAGGAACCGAAACGCGATGTCGTCGGCACCTTTGCTCGATCGCCCGCGAAGAGCGGACCCTGGTGGTGTA
Organism: Streptomyces mirabilis; assembly: GCF_039503195.1. NCBI lineage: Bacteria > Bacillati > Actinomycetota > Actinomycetes > Kitasatosporales > Streptomycetaceae > Streptomyces > Streptomyces mirabilis. The sequence continues at coordinate 10,703,076 of NZ_JBCJKP010000001.1, read as the reverse complement.
GCCGTAGATCAGCAGACGCAGCATCAGCCGCGGGTCGTAGGGCGGGTAACCGCGCTTGTCGGTGAGTCGGCCCGGACCTGTCCCAGGTCCAGCACCTTGTCGACCAGGTCGGCGACGAACCGGGCGAGATGATCCTGGAGCGGCCAGTCGTCCAGCGACGGGGGCAGCAGCAGGACCTGGTGCGGGTCGAACGCCCCCTGAACCGCTTGTCCACCGCCGCCGGGCGGTCCTGCGGCTGCCTCTTCCCGACCGGCTCGACCTCGAACAACCCATCCCACCACATATACCGCCGTCATCCCGCACGAATGATCACGGAACGCAGGTGGGCAGCCGGTTGCTGTGACACGCTCTTGGTCCCGACATCCGTCAGGACCGGGTGCCCTCACCCTTCCCGAAGCCCATCGAGCCTCCGGGACGCAGAGGGTTCGGTCTCGCTCGGGGATCGACACCCCTGGCTGTCAGCGGACTGACGCGCCGAGCACCGATTCGATGCGGCGCAGGAGGCCTGGCCAGCCGTTGCCCATGCCCTCGACTGCGGCCTTGCCCAGCGGGGAGTCCAGGTCGAATCCGGCGTGTTCGAGGAACAGCCGGGTGCCAGTACCCTCGCTCTGGAGCCGCCAGGTGATCGTGGTGTCCAGGGTGCCGGACGCGAAACTGTAGCGGAGCAGGCGCTCGGGCTCGACCGTGAGCACCTCACAGGGCTGCTGTCCCCACTGGCCCATGTCGAGCGTGAAGCGGTGGCCGACGACCGGCCGCACGTCACCAGCCGCCCACCAGCGCGCGTGCAGCTCAGGATCGGTCAGGGCCTTCCACACCGCGGCGGGGGGATGCGCGATGAACTGCTCGCAGTTGATGACGGTCGGATCGGTGGTGGTCATTGAGACTCCTCGTCAATCAGGTCGCGCAGTGCGCCCAAGCGCGAGCGCCAGTAGCGTTCGAAGGGATGCAGCCACTCACTCACCTCGACGAGTGGAGCAGCCTCGAGGTGGTAGTAGCGATGGCGGCCCCTGGGCTCCTCGCGCACGAGCTGCGCGTTCTTGAGCACCGTCAGGTGCTCGGAGATCGCGGGTCGGCTTAGTGCGAACTGGCCGGCGAGTTCCCCGGCCGCACACGGTCCGTCCTGCAGAGCTTCCATTAGCCGCCGCCGCACTGGATTGGCCAGCGCGCTGAACACATCTCCTGGGGGCATGGAAACCATAATGCGTCGGAGAGTTCCGACGTGTCAACTTCTTCCGACACGTTTCCGCCCTGCCACCTCATGACAGCCCCAAGCGCCAAACAGCACGGACTGCCCAACTTGCCGTGGATGAACGGAGAACCAGGCAGGGCGGAACCCAGGTCTGGACTACTGCGTTGAGGGAGCGCGCTGTGCGGTGAGCACGGGCTGGTAGTACCCGCTGGAGGCCGGACTCTGCCAGGTGATGTTGGTGAAGCCGGCTTCAGTCACGAACTCTGTCAGCTGCGGGGACGTCAGCGCCCAGTGGGTGGTCCGGCGGACTCGGACCTGCCAGGTGTTCTCCGCGGGGATGAGCTGGAAGTGCTCCAGGTCGTAGCGCTCGCCGTCTTCATGCCAGTGCCACAGCTGGAAGGTGATCACTTGGCCGTCGCGTGTCTCCGAGACCTGGGGAGGAGTCGCCGTGGGTCTGGTCTGGCGCGTCTCGTCGTAGGCCCGGACAGTGATCATCAGCAATCCGTCGTCTCGGAGCACCCGTCTCATACCGTGGAGTGCCGCCCGGAGATCTTGCCCGGAGAGCAGGTGCGTGAGCGAGTTGTCCGCGCAGAGGACGACGTCGAATGACGTCTCTCTGAACGGCAGTTGGCGCATGTCAGCCGCAGCGACGAGAACCCGGCTGCCCCGGGCCGCCGCTTCGGCGGCGGCGCGCGCGGCGGCGACCGGGCTCAGGTCGCTGCCTACGACCTGGTGCCCGGCCAGGGCCAGCCCGATGGCCTGGGTGCCGATCCCGCACGAGCAGTCCAGGACAGTGTGCGGTCCCGCGCCGAGAGATGTGCGGACAATCCCGCCCAGCACCTCGGCCTGGTAGGCCATGCTCGCGTCCCAGTCCCGGAACATCAGGTGGTAGTCGTGGGCCAACTCGTCGTAGAAATTCCGCACGGAGTGCTCGGACATGCATCCCACCGTAGTGCGTGGCCGCCAGGGAGGACGGGCAGTTCAGGCAGCGGCTGCCAGACTTCGGCCGGCCCAGCGGACGCCCTTCTCGCTGCGGATACGGGCGCGTTCGCGGCGTTGGGCAGCCAGCACGTCAAGGTGGCGGGTGATCGCGTTGCGCCGGCGGAGGTAGGCGTGGAGGGCCGCGGCGTCGACGGTCCGCTTCCACGGCATGGATCTGCTCAGGTGGTGGCGTTCTCTGCAGGCAGTGGGCATCTCTTGGGACCGAGCGACCCGGAGGTTCGGGCCGTCGGCGGCCTGAACCCGGTGGCAGGGAAGCCGCCGGTCGGCCCCGGTTACGCTCCGACCCTCGTCGCGCACAGCGAGACGGTGCTGCGACGCTTCTACGACATCCATCTCGACGCGGGGACCGGCCCGCCGGTCAACCCGTTCCCGCTGGACCTGTCGCGTCGTTCCGGCCGGGCGCACGAGCACCACAACCCGATGGACGGTCGGAAAACCGAGCGGGTGGGGCGCTATCGGCCCCACCTCCGAAGCGGATCCCGCGCTCGATTCCCGACGACTGGTTCAACGAGCTGTTCGCCGCGCCGCCCTCCCACCGCGACCGGATCCTGGTCGCGCTTTGGATCTCCACCGGCGTACGCGCGCCGGAGCTGATCGGTCCGGCAGCGGGACATCGATCCCGGCCAGCAGTTGATCAGTGTGGTGCGCACGGGCTCGCGGGCGGTGCAGCAGGTACCCGCGTCGGCGGACGCGTTCGTGTGGATGCGCCTCTACGCACACAAGATGCATGGCCGCGTGCCACGCGGTCGCACACAGCCGGTGTGGTGGCCAGGCGACGTCCATTTCGGCCGCTGAGCTGTCACGGTGCACACCGGATGACCGGATGTTCGGGCACGCAGTGATCGAGCCGCGAGGAGTCGCGGACTCCAGTGCGGAGGCACAGGGTGTGAGGATCCGGTGCCGGGGCCGGCCATGGCGCCGTGCACGGCGTGGCTGAACAGCAGCTCGCCGGGCGGGACCATGCGCTCCAGCCAGGAGGACGGAGTGCTGGGTGGCCCGAAGCGCACGTCGGCAGCCCCGTCGAGCCGGGCCGCCCACTCGACGCGCTCGCGGCGTACGAGCGCCTTCTCAGCGGGAACCGAAGGGCGCCGGCTACACGGGGATGGAGCGCTCCGGGTGCCCGCCCGGGCCGACGGCGACATCGGGCATGACGCGCACTCACCATGCGTACACATCCGGGCACGCTCCGAACCGCCAGTAAGGCCGTGCATCACCTAGGGGTGATATTGGCATATCCGCGATGTTATATGGGCGTATGCATCAGCTGATCGGGCGTATGCGGTCCTGGCGTGGACTGCCCACCGTCGCGGGCCAGGTCTTCCTCCTGCAGGCCATTTTGATCCTGGCGCTTGCGGCAGCGGCGGTCGCCGCCCTGATGTTCCAGTACCGGGGCGACGCCGAGCGCGAGGCCCGCACCCGGTCACTGGCCGTCGCCTCGGCAGTCGCCGCCTCCCCCACCGTGCGACAGGCGTTGTCCCGCGCGAATCCGACCGTCGTACTTCAGCCGCAGGCCGAAGAAACCCGCCGACGCACCGCCGTGGACTTCGTCGTCGTGATGAGTCCCACGGGCATCCGCTACACCCATCCGAACCCCGCGCAGATCGGCCGGCGGTACATCGGCAACATCACGGCAGCGCAGCACGGCGGGATCGTCACCGAAACGACTGCCGGGACACTGGGCCCCTCGGTCCGCACCGTCGTTCCCGTCACCACACATGACGGGAGGGTCATCGGCCTCGTCTCCGCGGGCATCACGGTCAAGCAGGTGAGCCTGGCAGCCGAGCGACAGGTGCCCCTCGTCCTGGCGGCGACCGGAATGGTGCTCTCGGCGGCCACGGGGGGAACAGCACTGATCAGCAGGCGCCTGCGCCGTCAGACACACGGCCTCGGCCCGACGCAGATGACCCGCATGTACGAGCACCACGACGCCGTTCTGCACTCGGTACGGGAAGGCGTTCTGATCGTCGATGCCCACGGTCGTCTGTTGCTGGCCAATGACGAAGCACGGCGCCTGCTCGGGCTGAGGGCCGACGGAGACGGGCGGCCCGTCACGGATCTGGGACTCGAACCAAAGGCCGAGCAGCTTCTCCTGTCGGGCAGGGCGACCACGGACGAAGTCATCGAGGTAGGCGACCGACTCCTGGCCGTCAGCCAACGCCCCATGGCGCAGCGGCCCGGGCTGGGAGGCTGGGTCGCCACGCTGCGCGACACAACCGAACTCAGCGCACTGATGGGCCGGGTGGAAGTGGTCCAGGAACGGCTCACACTGCTGTACGACGCCGGTATACGCATCGGCACCACCCTCGACGTGACCCGCACGGCCCAGGAACTGGCGGCGTTCGCCGTGCCCAGGTTCGCCGACTACGTCACCGTCGACCTGGTCGATACCGTGCTGCGCGGCGACGAACCGAGCCCATTGCGTGCAGCGGAACTACGTCGCGTCGCAGTGGACGGCATACGCAAGGATGCGCCGCTCTATCCTCCCGGTGGGCTCATCCATTTCGACCCGTCAACACCACAGGCATCCGGCTTCGGCTCCGGGCAGATCGTGTTGGAGGCCGACCTGGCGGCCTTCTCCGGCTGGCAGGCTCAGGAACCCGACCGAGCTCGCAGACTGGTGGCATACGGAATCCACTCCATGATCGCTGCTCCCCTGCGTGCCCGCGGAGTGATTCTCGGCGTGGCGACATTCTGGCGTTCGAAGGAGCCGACACCGTTTTCTCAGGAGGACCTCTCGCTCGCGGAGGAACTGGTCGCCCGCGCGGCGGTGAGTATCGAGAACGCCCGTCGCTTCACCCGCGAGCACGCCACGGCGATCACGCTGCAACGCAGCCTTCTGCCGCACGCGCTCCCCGAGCAGAGCGCGGTCGACGTGGCCCACCGCTATCTTCCGGCAGAGGCAGGCCTCGGCGGTGTCGGCGGTGACTGGTTCGACGTCATACCCCTCCCCGGAGCCCGCGTCGCCATCGTGGTGGGCGACGTTGTGGGACACGGACTGCACGCCGCCGCCACCATGGGACAACTGCGCACCGCCGTCCACAACTTCTCCACGCTCGACCTGCCACCTGACGAACTGCTCTGTCACCTGGACGAAGTCGTCACCCGCATCGACCAGGACCGGGACGGCGACGGTGAAGCACCGACACTCACGGGCGCCACCTGCCTGTACGCGATCTACGACCCGGTCTCCCGTCTCTGCACCATGGCCAGGGCGGGCCACCTGGAACCCATCATCGTGCGCCCGGACGGGCATGCGGACCTGCCCGGCGTACCGGCCGGCCCTCCGTTGGGGCTGGGAGGACTGCCCTACGAAAAGAAAGAGATACTTCTGCCCGAGGGCAGCTCCATCGTCCTCTACACCGACGGCCTGATCGAAGACCGGCAGCGTGACATCGATCAAGGCATCGAGCTCCTGCGGCGTGCTGTTGCACACGCCGGGCAAACGCCGGACCAGGTGTGCCGTGCAGCGATGGATGCCATGGTCCCCGTAGCGCCACGCGACGACGTGGCCCTGCTCGTCGCCGGCACTCGGCTGCTCGACGGCGATCGCACCGCGTCGTGGGACGTACCGTCCGACCCCTCGGCCGTTGCCGACGTGCGTGCTGCCGCCGCCCGGCTCCTGGACGACTGGGACATGAAAGAGGAAGCGTTCACCCTGGAGTTGATCCTCAGCGAGCTGGTCACCAATGCCATCCGGCACGCAACCGGCCCGATCGGTGTGCGCCTGATCCGCGACCGCAGCCTCATCTGCGAGGTCTCCGACGGCAGCAGCGTCTCTCCGCACCTGCGCCGAGCCACCACCATGGACGAAGGCGGCCGGGGCCTCTTCCTGGTGGCCCAGTTCGCCGACCGCTGGGGTACTCGCTACACATCCGGCGGAAAGGTCATCTGGACGGAACAGCAGCTCTCCGCAATCGACCAGCCCACCGCACAAGCCCCGCCCAACACCCCACCGCCCGCCTGATCCAGCCCCGCCTCGCGGCTGCCCGCGACCTCCTCTGCGCCCCGACCGTGCAACCGGCGCCGCAAGCGCAACGCTGTAGGTTCTCGCGGCTCAATGGAGTCCGGTGCCGTCGGACGGCCGGATCGTCAAGCCAGCCTCGCTGCCGGCCTCGGCGATGACCCCAAGCAACTGACCAGACCGCCCGGGCAACAGCTCGACGGCACCCTCGCCGCACCGCCGTTCCCTCCCCTGCCCCCACATCCGTGGCACGAGACACGGCGCACCGCGCCCATCAGCGAGGACCGGCTGCCGCACCCTCGGCCTCGACCAGGGCACCACTCGTTCCGCCACTCATCGCGCAGCCGGCGTACCGCGGCGACAGCCCGTACGGCTTTCTCGGCGAGTGCCGGCACCTGATCGAGGACGTAGCCGAGTACGAGCACGCACCCACCGAGCGCCGCCACCGCGGCGGTTGCCCAACCGACCGTTTCCAGGCGTCCGACGTACCTTCCGTGAAGGGGGTCGGTTCGCTGACGTCGTGACCGTTGATCAGGCCCGTCGTGTGCCCGCCGGAACAGATCAGCCTGCTCGGCCTGCATCGGCGACAAGCCGGGTGTCTGCGACTTCGCGCTGCCCATCGCCGCACTCTGCACCAGGCGTGGGTCCAGGACCTCGCGCCCGCCTTGCAATCCGGGCATTTCGGCCTGGATGGTCCGTCACATCACCGAAGCCCGGGGGCTTGGGCTTGAGTACGGTCTCTCGTTCCTGTCTGCCGCTGGTGCGGCAGGGTCGCGCCGCCTGCCCACCCCGTCCCCGTCGTGCGGCGGGGGCGGGTGGTGCGGGTCTTTGGGTCGGCTCCACGAGGCTTCGACACCTTGGCGGTGTCCTGATCTGCGGCCACTCCGGTACCAGTGGGTGCTGTTGTTGCCGCGAGGGCGGCGAGGTTGCGGGCCGCGTTGTCGTCCCGGTCGATGACCAGGCCGCAGGCGTCGCATGCGTAGGTCCGCACGTGCAGCGGCAGTTTGGCTTTCACCGCGCCGCACCCGGAACAGGTCTTGGAGGAGGGGAACCAGCGGTCGGCGGCCACGACGCGGCAGCCGTTCCTGCGGGTCTTGTAGGTGAGCCGACGGCGGATCTCCCCGAACCCGGCGTCGGCGATCCGGCGGGCCAGGCGCCGGTTGCGGAGCATCCCGGCGACATTGAGGTCCTCGACCACGACGGTGCCGCCGGGCTCGACGCGGATCGTGCCGGTGGTGAACCGGCAGGACAGACGGGCTTTGCGTTTCGACCGCCGCAGGGACACCAACGGACGTCGGCTCAGGTGCACATGAGGCGGCATGCCGCACCGCGACCGCGCTGCGGTCGTCACCGTCTCGGTCCCGCGACGGCGTAGGCCGCGGTGCCGGCAACCGCGAGGACCAGGGCCGTCCAGGTGCCCGCTGTCGTGCCGGACGGCACCAGCATCCAGCTCGCCACCTGCATCGGCGCACTCGTCGGGGGCGGGGCCAAGAACGAGAACGAGAGCCAGGCGAACGGCAGCGTCCAGGCGTACTGGCCGCCCGCGAGCACGGCACCCAGGGCGACCAGTCCCATCAGACCCGTGCTGTCCCGGACGACGAACGCGGTGGTGGCCATGTCCTCGCCCATCGCCTGCACGGTCAGCAGCACCGTGCCGACGACCGCGCCGCAGAGCAGCACGTGTGCCGCTCTGCGGGGCACCCAGCGGATCGCGGCCGTCCGGTCCAGCGCGAGGTCCTGCCCGCTGAGCCCGATCGAGGCTGCCATCGCCCCCGTAGCGAGGACGAGCACGGGCAGCCGCGGATCACCCGGCCTCCCACCGCCGTCCCGGGCGAGTGCCCCCACCGCCACCGCGCTGATCACCACCGCGGCGAGCGAGGCGGGTACCTGCCGCGAGCGCGCGTACAGCGTCAGCCATCTCACCGGGACGCACCGCCGTTCAGCGCGGCGAACGCGTCGCCCTTGCAGGAGAGCGCGGCGGCGCGCATCGCGTTGATCCGCGAGAGCTGCTCGGCCCGTGGAAGCGTCTTGAGTTTCGTCCACACCGGGCGGGTCTCGGATTCGACCTCGCGGCGCAAACTTGCCGACAGGGTGCCGGGAAGCGGCCTGAGGTCCCCGAGGACCCAGCCCACCGCGACGGTCTGCGCGAATTCATCTCCCCCAAAGCTGCTCCAGCCGACGGGGGTGCACCCTGGCACCATGCCTTTGGCGATCAGGGCCCGGGTCAGCTCCTTGCCCTTCGCGGAGGCGACGATGTCGTCGTCGAAGTCGAAGAGCACGGTCGTACCCGACCACTGGGGCGTGGACCCTTCCGGCAGTACGGCGGTGTTCTCCCGGACCGAGACCGGCGCCTGGCTGCCCAGAGCGCCACGCAGCAGGCGCAGCGCCTCCTTACCGGGACCCGCGAGGTCGGCGAGTCGCGCCTGTTGCGTCTTCGTCACGCACACCGGGCCGTCGCACACCAGCTCCGCGGCGGATTTGTCGACGACATAGATCCGGCGCGGATCGGAGGGAAGGACGAGCAGAGCGATGACCGCGCCCGCCAGGACGGGCGTCAGGGCGAGCAGCCGGGCGCGCGGGGTCGCGGCGACCAGCAGGGCGAAGCCGGTCGCGGCCATGGCGAGCAGCCAGATCGTCTGCCCGACGTGCACGGAGACGGAGAGCGTGACGAGTGCATCGCGCACCTCCTGCACCGCCGGTGACAGCAGGGAGACCTGGTTCGGCTCCGTGCTCGGGAGTCCCGTCGCCCTGGTCGTCTCCGTCCGGCCCAACGACATCTGCATGAGGGCCGTGAACACGAAGGCGCCCATGGCCAGCGCGGGCGGGGTGAGCACGGACGGCAGGGCCCGCCCGGCCCCCATGCCCAGCGTGGCCCCCGCGACGAGAGAGAGTGCCGCTACCAGCGAGATCGGCAGCCACCCGAGGTGCGTGTACTCGGTGTTGGCGACCACTTGGACCGCGCCCACGAGGACGAGGAGCGCAAAGGCCGAGGCCAGCGTGATCGCCGTCGCGCCCGCCAGCGTGGCCGCGCGGTGCCGGGCGGGTCGCGGCGTGCTCGTCAGCAGCTCGGACATCTTCGAGCGGTGGTCGCGCAGGCCCTGCAGCGCCCCGAGTCCCACGGCGAGCGGCCACAGGTAGAACAGCACGGAGCGGGTCCACAGGGCCATGGACGTCCACTGGGCCGTCCACGCCGTGGTGCCCGTCCACCACGATCCGGGAATCAGGTACAGGAACGCCAGCGCCGTCGTCAGGACCACGGCGCCGGCCCACGGGGCGACGGAGCGCTTCAACTCGATACACAGGACGCGGACGTTCACCAGGTGCCCCTTCCCTGCTCGGGATTGAGCAGCATCGCCGAGTAGCCGCGCTCCAGCGGGCTGTCACCCACGTGCTCGGGGCCGCCCACCGAGGCCAGCTCGTCCGGAGGACCCTGGAAGACCAGTCGCCCCTCGGCGAGGAGCACCACGTTGGTGCAGGCGGCGGCGACGTCCTCCACCAGATGGGTCGAGACGAGCACGCAGGTGTCCGTACCCAACTCCTGCAGCAGCTCACGGAAGCGCAGCCGCTGCGCCGGGTCCAGGCCGGCCGTCGGCTCGTCCAGCAGCAGGATCGTAGGGTCGTTGACGATGGCCTGGGCGATACCGACCCTGCGCACCATGCCGCCCGAGAGGGCTTTCATCCTCTCGTCGGCGCGGTCCGCCAGACCCACCCTCTCCACGGCGCGCTGTACAGCGGCGGGGATGTCCGCCTTGGGCACCTCCTTCAGCCACGCCATGTACTCGACGAACTCGCGCACCGTGAAGCGCTTGTAATAGCCGAACTCCTGCGGCAGGTAGCCGATCCGGCGGCGCAGCGACCGGTGCTCGCCCAGGCCGCCCGCGGACTCGCCGAGCAGCTCCAGGGTGCCCTCGGTGGGGCGCAGTACGGTGGCCAACGTCCGGATGAGGGTGGTCTTGCCCGCCCCGTTGGGGCCGAGGAGGCCGTGTACGCCGGTGCCCAGCGACAGGTCGAGCCCGTCGACGGCCATCCGGTTCCTGCCGACCCTGACCTTCAGCCCGGTCGCCTGGATCTCCCAGGCGTAGGCCGTCGGTGCGATGCCGGCCGCGCTTACCGCGGACATGATGTGGTGTTCCTTTCCGATGGTCATCGATGGGCTCCCAGCACGGAGTACGCGCCCCTGCGTGCGATCACGACAGCGGTACCGAGCGCGAGGACCAGTCCCCACACGGGCAGGCTGCCCGTCTGCAGGGCGAAGGTCGTACGGCTGGTGGCCAGGGTCGGCGCCACGACCGCGGCGGCCCACACGGCCGCCAGCGCGACAGCGGCGCGGGTCACGCCCACGACACCGCCGAGCGCCAGGGTCGTCGAGGTGAAGGCCAGACAGGGCAGCAGCCACTGCGCGGCCGTCACATCGGTCACCCATCCGGCCACCAGCAGCGCGGGGATAACCACGGCGAGCACGGACGCGGTGCGCCGCAGCACCAGGTACAGTCCCGCCCTCGGCGCGGAGGCCGTCAGCTCGTACGCCGGGTCCAGGCCTCGCGACCACGACGCCGCGACGCCCAGGACGGGCAGGATCGGGGCGAGCAGCAGCACCAGCGACACCTCGCCGGAGCCGGTGTCGACCAGGTCGAGCAGGAGCGCGAGCAGTGTCACGCTCACGACCATGGCCAGCCACGGCACCATCGTGGGCGTCATCCACCTCGACAGCCACGCCGACCAGCGCCGTTGGCGCGGCATCGTGGCAACCACGGCCAGCTGGGGTTCGAGGCCGGACCAGACGGTGCCGACCAGCGCCGCCACGGCGGGCGCCTCGGCAGTGACGGCGGCCGACAGCCGGTCACGGCACACCCCGCACGCCTCCAGATGGGCCTCCAGGGCCCACATCTCGTCGGCGGCGAGGTCCGTGCCACCGCGTGCGTATCCGTCGATGATCCGCATCGACGCGTGTTCCACGCTCATGCCAGCGCCTCCCTCATTGCGATCCGGGCCCGGCGGGCACGGGTCTTGACCGTGCCCTCGGGCAGCCCGAGCAGGACCGCGGTCTCCCGGACGGACAGCCCGTCGAGCACCATGGCCTGCAGTACCTGTCTGAGTTCCGGCGAGAGGCGCCGCAGCGCGTCGCCGACGTCACCGCCGACCGTCGTCGCGAGTGCCTCCTCCTCGGCGGCGGGCGCCGCGTCGGGGAGAGCGGCGGCCGCCGGCGGCTCGGCGTGGTGGGCCCTGCGCCGGAAGGCGTCGACGAGGCGGCGTGCCGCGATCGTCCACAGCCACCCGGCGGCCGTCCCGCCCGTCGAAGACCCCGCGAACGCGCCCGCCGCACGCCACACCGCCAGATACGTCTCCTGCATGACCTCCGCGACGATCTGCTCGTCGGCGCAGCGCCGGCGCAGCCGCAACGCCATCCACGGCGCTGTGCGTCGGTACAGCTCCTCGAACGCCGCGCGGTCACCCCTGGCCACCAGCCGCACGAGACGCTCCTCGTCCAGCGCGCGCGGTGCCTTCCTGACTGATCTCACACCGGCTAGACGCCCGAGCCGGGCCGCAGGTTTTCCCCCAAAGTGATCCCCGCCACATGCGGGAGAACCCGTGGGCTCCCTCAACTGATGTTTCGCCATTACGCAACGGTGGCTTCGCCGGCCTGGAGGGTCTCGCTGAAAAGGGCGGAGGTGGCTTGAGCTGCGGTGGCTTCGGTCATCCGAGCAGCGTCGGAACGCGGTGATCACGCCTTCGATGGAGATGACCCATCGGGAGCACCGAATGCTCGCTCTCCCCCATGAGCGTTCGGTTGTCCCCGGTGGGCCGAGCCAGCCGTAACAGAGCAGACAGCTGTCCTCGAACTGCTGTGCTTCGCCAGCGAGTTGGGCACCATGGGTTCGACGGCGGGCAAGAACGTCCTCGATGTCGTCGACGGAGGTGGCATTGACGGCCGCCAGGCCGACGTCGACCACAGCGGCGATCCGGGCCCGGGCCGCCCGGCCCGGCGCGATCAACCGCCTCCAGCTCGACGACCTCGACATCGACAACCGTTGGCTCATGGTCGACGGCCGCGTCCGGACCCTGGACAAACTCACGCTGCAGGCCGCCCCGCCTTGCTGAAGCACCGGCGACGGCACTGGCCCAACACCGCCAACCCGCACCTGCTGATCAACGAGCGGGCCCCACTGGAGACCGGCCCCAGCAAGTGAAACTCGCTCGACCTGGTCACCTCCTTGCGGAGATCCTTTGGGCATGGAATTCCTCTGCTACCACCGCGACCGGCCCGGCTCTCTGCCGCTGCGCGACGAGCTACTGGAAGAGCATTGGTCCTACATGGACCAGTACGCGAAGGAGATGATCGCCCGGGGCCCAACCCTCGCCGATGACGGCGACACGCCCACCGGAAGCGTGCACATCCTCGACCTGCCCGATCCCGCCGCCGCCCGCGCGTTCGCCTTCGAGGAGCCCGGCTACCAGACCGGCGTGTACCGGGACGTGCTGCTGCGGCGGTGGCGCAACCTGCTGGGGCGCACCATGTGGGACTTCCCCGGCGGCCGGACCGGCGGCAACCGGTACCTGGTGCTCGGCCTCGGCACCGGGCAGGCCGCCGACCTCGCGGTGCCGCCCGACCGGGAGCTGATCGCCTACGGGCCGCTGCTGTCCGACAACGGCGCCACCTGGCTGGGCACGGCGGCGCTGCTCCGGGCGCCGGACCCGGACACGGCACGCGCCATCCTGACCCCAGACCGGTACGCCGACATTGAGGTGCACAACTGGCAGTTCGGCGGGCGGCCGTCATGACCCGAGGACGTCCAGGCCGACTCGCCGCCGAAGCCCTTTGGATCGCACAGCATCCTCGTGTTTCACGCGAACTCACGGATGCATCGGCCTGACACACACCGGTGGACCTGTGGGTTCGCGCTGAAGAACCCTTGGTTTCCCTGAACCCACGGGGATCAACGGATTCTGGTGGCTTCCAGCGAAAAACAACGCTGCGCGGTTGGCCTTGGACGGCCGCGCGTCAGGAGGAGACGGCCCCTGAGGATCAACGGCCGGAAGATCTGGCGCCAAGCCGGTGTTCGACGGTCGACGTCCGGCCGATGGTAGTCCGTGTAGGCCTTCGGCAGAAGTTCTACCTCGGCGCTCACGACGGCACCCTCCTGGTCCTCGGATCGCCGGCCCGGCTCGTCCGGGGCTGCCGTCACAGGCTCAGCAGCAGGTCCCGGACCGCGGCGGGCTGGGAGAGGAACGGGTGGTGGCCGGCCTCGAGTTCGACGACGCTGCCGGCCCGGCGGGCGAACTCGCGCTGTAGGCGCGGCGGGGTGCCGCGGTCCTGAGCACAGACGAGGTACGTCGAGGGCACCTGCTGCCATGCGGCCGCCCCCACCGTCTGCCCGGTCACCCGCAGGCTCTGCCGGGCGAGGTGGCCCGCCGCCCGCGCCTGGACCTCGGGGTCGCAGTCCTGCAGGAACGTGTCCACGAGTAGCTCGGGGCGAACCCCGAACGTGCCGGCGTCGGGGTCGACGTCGAGGAACGGGGCGGGGCTGCCGTCCCCGAACTCCGAGAGGCTCTGCCCGACCTCGGGCAGGTAGCTGGAGACCAGCAGCAGGTGGCGCACCGACCCGATTCCCGCGGCGGCTTCCGCGGTGATGATGCCGCCGTAGCTGTGGGCGACCACGACGGTCGGCTCGTCGCTGTCCTGCAGCGCCTGCCGCACCGCGGCAACGTCCTCGGACAGCCCCGGGCCGCCGATGCCGCCGGGCAGGCCCGCCTCGCCGCAGCTCGGTAGCGCCGGGGCCACGCTCGACACCCCTCGCTCCTGCAGCAGTTCGGCGGTGCGGTGCCACCACCACGACCCGTCCCGCACGCACGCCCCATGCACGAACACGACCCTCATCACTTCCTCCACGTCTGCCTCGAATGCCTTTCGATCAACGGTAGACGTAGCCGCCGTTACGTGAAAAAGTCGCGCCGTGGGCAGACGACCGCAACCGCACATCAAGGAGAGGCTGCTCGACGCCTGCGCTGATCACGCCCTCGCGCACGGCCTCCCCGACCGCCTCGAGCCGCTGGCCACCGCCACCGGCACCTCAGCCCGCATGCTGATTTATCACTTCGGCACCCGCGACGCCCTGCTGCGGGCCGTCCTCGGACGCGCGCGGCAACGCCAAATCGACACATTCGGCGACCTCCTGCGGGTGCGACCCGACGAGCCCTACACGGCCACCCTGGATCGCGCCTGGACCTCCATCACCGGCCCGGACGGGCGTCCGTACCTGCGGATGTTCGGTCAGCTGCGCGAGAGCGCGGAGCAGCAGTTGTGGCCCGACTTCCGGCGCACCGCGACGACCGACTGGCTCGGGCCGCTCGAGGACGGCCTGCGCAGCATCGGTCGGCCGGAGCTCGCGACGCTCGTTCTCGCTGTCATCCGTGGTCTCCTCATGGACCTCGACGCCACCGGCGACACCACCCGCACCGACCGGGCCTTCCGCGACTTCCTCGAGGCAGTCGAGCGCCTTTCCAGCGGCTCCCGCTCAACCGCTTACGACGTGGTGCGCGAATGACGTCGGAACGTGCTGGCCTGGTGGACTGTCTGGTGGTGATCAGCAGGCCGTGCACCGGACGGGCACCAGTTCGGTGCTCGTCCGGTGCCGGGCCGGTCTGCGGGCGGCGCGGTCGGAGACCAGCCGTCGATGGCGGCGTGGGTCTCGGGGTGGTACTCGCGCCGTCCGGTGTGCCGCCGCAGCGGGCACCACTTCTTCTCTTCTCCGATGACATGCTCCACGCAGATCCGGCGGGAGGATGGGCGTCGGCGCTGCTCGCGCCAGGCATGGCGCTCGCCGAGCGGGGCGTCATCCTTCGGCTTCTTCGGCGGGGCGCTGACCTGGTCGGGGAACTCGTTGGTCAGTCCTCGGTAGCCCTCGTCGGCCTCGGCGTTCACCTTCGGGTGCAGGCCGAACTGCTCGGCGATGCCCTCGGTGCGCACGGCGGACTTGCACTTCGGTTCGGTCGACGCGCAGGTCGACTCCCTCGGCCTCGGCATAGGCGAAGACGTCGGCCAGGATTTGCAGCCGCGCGCCGGGCCGCTGCGGGACGGCAAGGCCACGCCGGGCCAGCACAGGACGGATCTCGTGGATTGCACGGGTAACGGTGGGCCGGGTCACTCCGTACAGCTCGGCCAGCGCTGCATGCGGCAGCTGCAGCCGCAGGTAGTCCAGGGTGATCAGCCCCCGGTCGAAGAAGACCAGCTGGTGATTGGGCCCGGCACCGGCCGCCCGCTGACGGTTGCGGCCGCGTCGTTCGTGAAGCGCAGACTCGCGCTGTGCCGCCCACGGGCCAGCCACTTCCTCGATCAAATCGCCGAGATGCGCACGATCAAGACCGCAGAAGGCAGGATGGAACAAGGCCGCGCGGGCCGGGAAGGACGTCACAATCCACTCAACCTGCGCGGCCGTCGGCATGTCACGTCCGACTCCGCGCTACCGCGTATCGCGTCGTTAGGCTCAGAGACATGACTATTCTGCGGATGGACAACGTCGCCATCGTCGTCGACGATCTGGACGCGGCTGTCGCCTTCTTCACCGAGCTCGGCATGGAGCTGGAAGGCAAGGCGCAGATCGAAGGCCTTTATGCGGACCGCACGGTCGGACTCGAGGGCGTCCGGAGCGACATCGCGATGATGCGCACCCCGGACGGCCACAGCAAGCTGGAGCTGACCAAATACCACACCCCCGCGGTATCCGACGCCGAGCCGCGGAACCCTCCGCCCAACACGCTGGGCCTGCATCGCGTCATGTTCGCCGTCGACGACATCGACGACACCATCGCCCGCCTGCGCGCCCACGGCGCCGAACTCCTCGGCGAGGTAGCGCAGTACGAGAACATCTTCCGGCTCTGCAACCTCCGCGGCCCCGCAGGCATCATCGTCGCCCTAGCCGAACAGATTGGCTGACGCGGGCCTGCCGCGCGGAGCATGTAGACGGTCAGCTTCGCCATGACGCATCCGAGACAGGGGCGGTGCGGGCTGCTGCGCGAGCCCGGGGATTCCGCCGGCGGACGGTTGTCGGGAGCGGGGAGGACTTCGCGGGCCCGGCCGCCCAGCCGCTGGTGCGGAGGGGGAAGTCGGCGTACCGCGGTTCGGCGGCGCCCGTGCGAGCTGGACGAGCGTCTCACGCGGCACGCGACTGTGTTGCACACCGCGGCGCCGACCGTCGATGCCTCCCCCGCCGGGGGCCCGGCCGTTGGCACATCACCCTTCCGCCGATCCGGCTCTCCAAAGCGTGGGTCCAGCCCCGGCGTCGACGAGGGCGCCTGACAACGCAGGCGCACGGACCGGGCCCAGGACGCCGGCCAACACCGCAGCCGCGGGGCGCCGCTCGTCGTGTCGTACGGGCTCGGGCGACGAGGCGCCGACCCTGACAGCCGGCCTTCCCAACCCGAAGGCCCCGCTGGCCGAGGAGAACGTCACAATCCACTCAACCTGCGCGGCCGTCGTCATGTCACGGCCGACCCCGCGCTACCGCGTACGAGTCGTTACTGACTTTGTTGGTGTGATGTCGTCAAGGTGAGGCCGGTTCCGGTGAGGCACCCGTCGATGAGCTTGCTGCGGTATGGGATCTGGCGGAGGCCCTGTCGAAGGGTGCGCATCAAGTGGTCAGGGTTGATGAAGACAGTGTTGGCTTGGCTGCTGCGTCGGAGCAGTGACCAGATGCCCTCGACGGGGTTCAGGTCGGGCGCGTAGGCCGGCAGGAAGTGGCAGGTGATCCATGCGTGGGAGTCGATGAACTCCCTCAGCCTGGCGTCCTTGTTCACGTTCAGGTTGTCCCAGACGAGCTCCATCGGGGCGCCGAGCCGCTGGTGGGCGGTGATCAGTAGATCCCTGTCATCAGTCCAGGTGAAACTGCGTCTGCCGCCCCGTTTGTGATCGACGTGCCGCTTGGGCCGGTAGATCAGACGTGCGCGTTCGCCCTGCTCGTAACAGGCCAGAGCGGCGATCGAGAACCGGCGCTGGGCACGTCCGCGCACCCGAATGACCGGGCGTGCGCCCTCGCCTGGCCCAGGTCCGCGTGGGTGGGCGGCGTCATCGAGAAGCCTGCCTCGTCCTCGAAGCAGACCCAGGCCCCGAGCCCCGCCACGGTGTTTCCCCTGCGGCCAGGTCTCTTTCACCCAGCCGCTCACGGCGTCCTCGCCGCGCTCCACCGCACGACGGGCCGGAACCTGATGGCTGAAGCGTTGACGATGCAGCATCTGCGCGATCGCCGACAAGGTCATGCCTTTGTGGGAACGGCGCCCGATCAGGGTGCTGATACGCGACAGCGTCCAGGTCTGGTCCGGCCAACCGTGCGCCGCCGGCCCCTCGGCCAGATCCCGCTCCAGCACCGCAAACAGCGCCTCGCTCAGCTTGGGCCTGGACACCGGCCCCTGCGACGCCAGGGCATGCTCCCCGCCCTCCTCCCAGGTCCGGCGCCACCGCTGCACCGACCGCACGCTCACACGTAACTCCTTGGCGACCGCTGCATTGCCGTGCCCGACGGCGAGCAGCTCGGCCGCCTGCAACCGAATGCGCTCACGAAACGGCTGCCGCTCCGCGGTCAGCCCGCCCCCTTGCGCATACCTCATTCAACCGGCTTGTCGCAGCAACCACCCCTCGTCAGCTACGACATCACACCAACAACGTCAGTAGCGCTCCCTGAAGCATTGTCAGAACCCGCAGACATTACCCTCCAGCGAAACCGGGCGCTCTCCGGGCTGAGCAACAAACGCTCTCAGGTGCCGGATCTGGCACACATTCCGTAAGGGTGATGCTGATCGCGAGGTCCGCGAGCGAGGGTTGAGTTGGTGGGATGCGGCTCCTTCGTCGTCGATCAGCATTGCCACAGGAAGGCGGCCTGGGTGCAGGGCCCGCAGGCGAAGGCGAACGCCGTGCCGCAGCCGCCGAAGTTCATGGCCGTAGCGTGATCCGGTCCCTCCTCGAACTGCGCGACCAGGTTCATGGGCTGGCTACAGGTGGGGCATGTGGGTGTCTCATCAGCCTGAAGCCATTCGGGCTGCCCGCCGAGCTGTCCCAGGACGTGCCCCAGGCTGTTCCCGCTGCGGTTGCCCCATTCCTCGCGTGCACTGAAGTAGTCGGCGGAAGGCGAGGACACCGGCGACACAGCGTTGACGACCCCGAGGCGGAGAACTCCCTCGCCGTCGTCCGGTTCGGGTGCGGGTATCGGCCGCAGCGTTTCAGAGGGGAACAGCAGGGCGCGGTTACCTCCGGCCGTGGGGCTCCACTCATCGCACATACCGGGATCGTTCTGGCACATGAAGATCGCCATGACATGGCCGGCGTGAGGCGCCCCCACAGGGCCCAGAGGCATTCCTCCCGTGCGCGTGACCAGTGCATCAGGCTCGCCTGGTCCCGCGTAAGTCATCAGCGTCGTCGTCATGGAACCGGACCCTACGACAGCCCACCGACACCTCATGAGGCAAGGGCGGTGAGGAGGACGCGCTTGCGTAGCAGCTGGAGTTGACACAGCCGAACGTCTGGCGCCTGATCATCTGAATGTGCCTCACGCGGCCATCGACGGGTCCGGAGTCCAGTGGGTGGTCAGGCCCTGTCAGACCCTGGAGGACGGCGTCCCAGTCCTACTCCAGGCCGGTGGCGAAGGTGTGCAGGCCGGGCAGGTCTTCGGCACGGGCGGCAGTGAACCAGTCTTTGAGGTGGCCGAAGCGGGCGGTGAGGAACTCGGCGAAGGCTCGGACGAGTCGGCTCGCGGCATCGAGTTCGGGGCAGAGGGCGCAGACTCTGGCCAGCTACTGCCGGTCTTCATCCCGGAGTCTGTCGGGATGGCGCATCATCCATCCGGTGATGTCGCGGACACTTGTGAAGGCCATCGACCCCGGGGCCACCCGCCCCCCACGAGCACCAGCGCGTGCGTGATCCAGCCCACCCACCACAGGTTCACGAGTGTCGTGTCTCGCTCCTGCGCCCACGACGCGGAGCTCGCCGCTCGATGTCGAGGACGATCTGCCGCGGGACAAAGAAGTTGATCACCGGTATGAACCACGCGCCGATCGTCCAACCCCCGACTCGGGACCGAGGCCCGGAACCACACGAGGTGCGGCTGGCCGAGGCGTCGTGCGCCGAAGGCCGCTGCGGCGTTCTCTATGTGACGATCCAGCGCGACGGCGATTACGTGCTCTGGGACGAGTGGCGCAATCCCGACGAGGACGAAGTGGACCTGCCCGCCTCACGCTTTGAGGCTCAGGAGTACCAAAGAGAAGTCAAGCGGGCGACCGCGGACCGCAGCTGGGAATGGCCGGCGCGGATCGTTGCACGGCTGCTGGAACAAGACCTCCGAGAACGCACTGACTGGCTCGCACGGTGGGAGTGCGAACTCGGCGCCCTGTCCGCCTCCTCTTGTCGATCTCGCGGGTCAGCCTTCGGAGGGACGCGGGGCGCGCAGGTGCGCCCGTTCCTTGAGCTCCTCCTCGTCGACCAGCGTGAGCATCGGCTGACCCGGCGCGCACACCATAATCACCACGAACTTGGTCGGTGCGTCCGACAAGGCGTTGCCGTCCTGGTAGTGGATCACGTCACCACCTGGCTCCCAGAACGTCCCACCGGCCTCGACCACACGCTCTGGCTCACCCTCGAGCTCGAACCGGAGCGCGCCCTCCATCACGTAGCCGAACGACGGGCCCGAGTGGCGATGCGGAGGGAGCCCGGGGTGACCGGGAGGCCAATCGACGAGGATGGTCATTCCCGAACCACCTTCGGGAAAGAAGGGCGGAGTGACTTCCTGCAGCAACTTGACTTCGGGCGGCAAGGAGACCTCGTGGGCGCTCCCGTGCTCTGGGTTCTTCGCTGACATGTACCACACCTCCGTAAGCCTGCCCGGACTGGACGATCTTGGGTCGGCCACCGCATTCCGGACCGGTGTACCGACCCACTCGTTCGGCGGTGACCAAGTTCGCCGGTTCCCGGCTCACACAACTCGCGTCGCGATGAGGACATGCCACAGCCCGCATCCGTGACAGGCCGTGTGCCTTCTGCCTCGCCCCAACGGTCTCGACACCACTCTGCCTCCCGTCGGCGGCCGCCACAATCCGGGAGCCAGCGGCATCGAGGCCGCATCGCGCCATGTCATCGGCGGGCATCCAGCGCCGCATCAAGCAGCGTCTGCCCTGTTGTGATCTGACGCGCCGCTCGGGCGCTCGCGCAGGCGGTGCGCCACCATGGGGCTGTCCGAGTGGCAGAACGTCTCAAACTGGCGCGGGAGGCGTGGAGCGATTGCGGATCGCACGGGAGACGGTCGCCGAAGTGCTCGCGGAGATGACCCCGGAGGGGTCGGCGGTGGCCGTCGGTGTCGGGCAGCCGACCGCGGGCGAGCGGGTGGCCTCGGCGTATGCGGGGGCTGAGCGGCAGTTCATCGGGGTACTGACGGTGCCGAACTGGCAGCCCGGGATGGCGCCGGAGGTCCTGCCGCCGGTGTGTAGGGACATCGTGAAGGTCGTGGCGGACACGCCGGGGCCGGTCCGGGCCAAGCAGATCGTGCCGAGGATTGGACTGCCGGCCGAGACCGGGAAGATCGAGGGTACGCGGTCGAAGCTGAAGCGGCTGGTGGAACGGGGACGGCTGGACGAGGACACCCCGGGCATGTTCACTCCGGCCCGTCATCGAAGGGCCGTTTCGCCCAACTTCCGTTAACGGCAGGGCCCTTGCACGCCTACGGTCGAAGGTGCGACCCAAATCGAAGCACCGCCCGCACCGCCGCCATGGGCCGGGCGGGCCGCTGCTTCGGCACGGGTGAAGCCGCCCGCTCAGCCGGCGCGGCCACCAGGGCCTCCTCCTTGGCACGGCGCGCGGCGCCGATCACCTCAGTGCGTTCCTTGATATGGCGTTCCTCCATACCGGATGCCGGGGTCAGGGTGTGTGGGTGGGCCAAGGGATGTCAGTGGCGACTGCGGCGGTGTAGTCGACGCCCGGCACGGAGAATCCGTACAGACGTTGGACTTCGGTGCGGAACCAGGCATGGTCGGCGAGGTCGGCGATGGTGTTGGTGGTGGCGGCCTCCCAGCGTTCGGCGACGGCCGCCTGGACGTCGTCAGTGAGTTCCCAGTTGTCCAGGCGGACCCGACCTTCGTCATCCAGAGTGAGCGGGGCAGCACCGGTGAGCTGGTCCCAGAGGTGGGCGAGCTGGCGTACCGGCGGGACCATGGCCTCGCCAAGGACGCCGCGCAGCAGACCGGTGTACAGCGCGATGCCGGGGATGGCGGTGGACGACTGGGTGACGGCGGCGCCGTTGACGGAGGTCACGGCCCGCCCGCCCACCGTTTTCTCGAGCAGCTCGTTCAGGGTGCGGGCGGTGGCCTCCAAGTGGGCCTTGGCCGCGCCGATGGTGCCCTGCCGGTAGATCGCAGCTGTCAGCGGCGATCCGATGTACGACAGCGCAGCGGTAGCGAAGCCGTCGCCGAGCAGGTCCCGTCCGGCGAGGTGGTCGATCCAGCGTTCCCAGTCCGCTCCGCCCATCACGGCCACGGTCTGCTCGACGTCATCGCCCTCGGCGGGCCCCGTCTCGACCTCGCGGACCTCGGGAACGCCCTGGTCGTCGAAAAGCAGGGTCTTGGTGCGGTTCGCCTGGCCGATCGGTTTGAGGACGGAGGCGTACGTGGTGCCGGTGTCGGGGTCGGTGCGCCGGGGCGCGGCCACCGAGTAGATCAGGTAGTCGAGCTTGCCGCCGAATCGCTGCTCGAGGAGGTCGGCGACCTGGTTCTTCACCGTGTCGGAGAACGCGTCGCCGTTGAGGAAGACCAGATCCCGACCGGCGGTGCGGGCGATGTCGGCGGTGGCGGCGGTGCGGTACCAGCCGGCTGTAGCGGTACGCCGTTCGGTGGGGGCCTTCTCGAAGGACACCATGATGCCGCGGATGCCGGCGCGCTTGAGTCCGGCGAGAGTGGCCGCCAGGCCGTATCCGGCCGAGGAGCCGATGATCAGAGCCACCGGCCCGGCACCCTCCGGCGCTGCGACAGGGGCGGGGCATGCCTGCCACATGTCGGCCACCAACTGCTCGCAGCCCGCCGGGTGGGAGTCGAGGAAGAGGAAGCCCCGGTTGCGGGGGGTGAGAACGCGCTCGCTCACGATTGCAGTCCTTGGTTCGGCTGGAACAGAGATACGGCGACCAGCCGGGCCACCGCTTCCTGCAAGTCTGCGACAGGACGGACACGGACAGAGGCCCCGCCAGAGACAATGATCACGAGCCGGTCTTGGAGTGTTTCCACCACTTCCAGCAGCGCAGTCACTGCGGCCAGGCTCGCCCTTGCCGCCCAGCACTTCACCTACACCCTCCACTGATCCGCCACCGGGCCGGACGGAAGGGAGACGGGGACCTGCCGCCGCTACTAAGCGGGGCCGCAGCGCGGCAGATTGGGGTTTCCCCGTCGTCCAGGGATGCGGATGATGACGACGAGACAGGCTGCCGCCGCCCGCACAGGCGCTACGAGCGTAAAGTCGAGCGCTTCCTGGCCTTCGTCGGCATCGCCAGCGCCCTCATCTACTCGCGTCGCTACACCAACTGAGCTGATCTTTTATTGGTTTGCCGCAGGCCAGCCCGATCGGATAGGAAGCCTGCATGCTGAAGGGCAACAAGGTCGGGCTGAGGGCCCGGTACGAGGACGACATCCCGGTCCTGCGGGCCGAGCTCTACGACGACGTGGTCAACGGCTCGCGGGCCGAAGGCCGGCCGTGGCGGCCGATCACGCCGGGTTCGAAGGACTCGCGACTCGTAGTGGACGACAAGGAGCAGGGGCTCGTCCCGTTCTCCGTGGTGGAGCTGGACGGCGGCACGCTGGTCGGTACCGCGACGCTGTGGGGCATCGACCATCACAACCGGTCCGCGCACATCGGGTTGGGGCTGCTGCCGTCCTCGCGCGGCAAGGGCTACGGCACCGACGTGGTCGCGGTGCTGTGCCACTACGGTTTCGTCGTGCGCGGCCTGCAGCGGCTGCAGATCGAGACGCTGTCGGACAACGACGCGATGCTGCGCGCCGCCGAGCGCAACGGCTTCGTCCGCGAGGGTGTGCTGCGCTCCTCGGCCTGGGTGCTGGGCGAGTTCTTGGACCAGGTGCTGCTCGGACTCCTCGTCCAGGACTGGAAGCCGGACTCGAAGGACTAGCCGCCGCCTGACGGCCAAGGGCGGGCAGCGGAGCCGACATGGACGGCCGAGAGCCAGAACGAACCGGTCACTCAGTCGCTCCACGCCCTTGGCCACTCTTTCCGCGAGAGCGCCGACCGTCTGGGCATCACGCCGACCGCAAGTGCCTGTCGGCATGCCGGGTTGCACAGAGCCGAGTCCCGGCGGGCCGGTGCCCGTCAGCTTTGGGTGACGTCATCGGATGTTGCGCGGGCCAAGGTGTCCGCCACCGTTGTGCAGGCGAGCCGGGTCACGGAGCGCAGCTCGGCGTCCGAGGCGCCGGCACGGCTCAGTACGGCCAGCGACTGGTTGACAGCGACGACGAACGTGGCGAGCTCGTCGAGCGTTCGGCTGTCGGCCGAGGAGTCCGCCAGTGCCCTATGTACCCGCTGGCGCTGTAGGTCGAGCAGGCCACGCACCTGCACGCTGTTCTCCTCCTTCAGCGTCAGTGACTGCGCGGCGGACTGGGCGATGAGGCACCCCACGGGGACCGACGGGTCGGCGATGCGGCCCAGGATGACGTCGAAGAACGCCTCGACCGCGCGCACCGGATCACCGGGATGCGCCGCGAGCGCCTGCTCGTACTGCGCGCCGTAGATCGACGCATAGCGGTCGAGGCACTTGCCGAACAGGGCGTCCTTGTTGCCGAAGGCGCCGTAGAGGGAGCCGCGGCCGAGGCCGGTGGCCGAGCCGAGGGCATCGAGCGAGGCGTCCGCGTACCCGCGCTGCCAGAACACCCGCATGGCCTGGTCCAGGGCCGCATCGATATCGAACTGCTTTCGGCCGGACACAGCGTCCACCTCCTCCTTCATGTTCTTGTCACGTCTCTGCCGTGAGCCTACCCGCATCTTGGATCGATCGGTCGAGTCATCTTTGACCGATCGATCCAAGATGGTTAGCGTGAGGGTCCTGGTTCTCGCACTCGAAAGGGGGCACGATGATCGACGACATCGCGTCAGACGTCCGCGCACAGGCTGTTCCGTCCGTCGACGGGCGTCGGGCGCGCGCCGGGTTCTGGCTCGTGGCCGCGGTGTACACCCTGGTCATGCTGGGTGGGACGCTGCCGATGCCGCTGTACGCGCTCTGGGCGCCACGGATGGGCTTCGGGCCCTTCACCACAACGCTGGTCTTCGCCGTCTACGCCTTGGGGACCGTGCTCGCGCTGATGGCGTTCGCGTCGCTGTCCGACCGTGTGGGCCGCCGCCCCCTCCTGACTGCCGCCGTACTCGCCGCGGCCACGAACACAGCGCTGTTCCTCCTGGCCGACGATGTCGGAACCCTGCTGGCGGCACGGTTCCTGTGCGGGACAGGTACCGGTGTCTTCACCGCCACGGCGACCGCGGCGCTGGGTGAGCTCGCCGGAGCCGAGCACACCCGACGGGTGTCGACCGTCTCCACAGCGGCGAACATGGGCGGGCTGGGGCTGGGCACCGTTGCCGCCGGCCTGTTCGCGCAATACGGGGCGAACCCCACGCACCTGGTGTTCTGGGTCTACCTCGCCAGCCTGGTCCCAGCATTCCTGGCCGTCATCGTCACCCCGGAGAGGGTCACGGCCAGGCAGCGCCCCGCGACGTCGGTGCGCCGCC
Organism: Streptomyces mirabilis; assembly: GCF_039503195.1. Lineage (NCBI taxonomy): Bacteria > Bacillati > Actinomycetota > Actinomycetes > Kitasatosporales > Streptomycetaceae > Streptomyces > Streptomyces mirabilis. The sequence continues at coordinate 10,678,182 of NZ_JBCJKP010000001.1, read as the reverse complement.
CGACCATTCCCGACGGGCGGGCAGCACGGACCGAGTTCCTGCGGGCCGCCACGGCCGTTCTCGTCGCGTTCGCGGTCAGCGGACTGTTCTCGTCGTTGGTGCCTTCCTTCCTCCGTGAACAGTTGCGCGTCCACAACGTCGCAGCTGTCGGCGCAGAGGTCGGGCTGCTGTTCATCGTCGCCCTGATCGCGCAGGTGGCCGCTCCGGAGCGGTGGATCACCGGGCGCCGGCCGGCTCCGGCATTCCTCGTAGCGGGCGTCGCGGTGTTCGAGGCCGGGCTGCGGCACGGTCACTGCCGACGTTCGCTGCCGGAACGCTTCTGGCGGGTACAGGCATCGGCCTGGCCTTCCGCCGCGGTGTCGGGGTCGCCCAGCGGCTCGCCGACCCGCGGCGCAGGGCGGATCTGCTCGCCACGTACTTCCTGTTCGCCTACACCGGCACGATCGTGCCTACGCTGGCCCTCGGACTCCTCGACCAGACCATCAACCAGGACGTCGCCACCCTGATCCTGGCCGTCGCCGTCGTTGCGACGACCCTCGCGAGCACACTCAGCCGTCCCACCACCGCCATTGCCTGAGCGACCGCCGCGCTGAGTAGCTCCGCCCCTCTCCTGCCTGCTCCATGAAACCCCGTCAAGTCCCGCGACAAAGAACTGGCGTACTGCAGCCACCGCGTACCCGAGTAGCTCTGCGTCCTCCGCACTCCCATGGCGGTCTCCGACTGAATACCTCAGGAGAGTCCATAAGGGCGCTGAACACCATAAACATGTGATTTGTGGTGCAGACGTACGGCATCTACGGGGCCACAGTGGGCGCTGCGGGCCTGCGCGCGTCGGGCCGACAGGACACGGATCTCAAGCACCATGCTCGCCACTCGCGTCGCGTTCACCACGCTCGCGGGCCTCGCCCTCGGCCGGCACACCGAACCAACACACCCAACACCGATGGAGGAAAAATGACCGACCCTGCCGCTATCACCGCCCGCCTCCGCGACAACCCGGTCCGCGATCTACCACTGCACGACCTGGCCGGCTTCACCCACCGCTGGGTCGACACGGGCGGCGTCCGGCTTCATGCGGTCGAGGGAGGTCAGCCGAACGACCCAGCCGTCGTGCTGCTCGCTGGATTCCCGCAGACCTGGTGGGCATGGCGCAAGGTGATGCCCGACCTGGCCGACCGATTCCACGTCATCGCGATCGACCTGCCAGGCCAGGGCCACTCCGAACGCCCGCACGGCAGCTACGACACGCACACCGTCGCCGCGTACGTCCACGCCGCGGTGAAAGCGCTCGGAGTTTCGACATACTGGCTGGCCGCCCACGACATCGGCGCGTGGGTCGCCTTCTCCCTCGCGTTGAAGTACCAGAGCCGGCTGCATGGCGTCGCACTCCTCGACGCCGGAATCCCCGGCATCACACTCCCCGACACCATCCCGACCGACCCCGAGGTGGCGTGGAAAACTTGGCACTTCGCATTCCATCTCGTGCCCGACCTGCCCGAGACACTGCTCAGAGGCCGCGAACGCGAGTACGTCGACTGGTTCCTGAAGGCCAAAACCCTCTCCCCCGACACCTTCGACGACGCCGAGATCGAGCAATACGCCGCGGCCATCGCCGCTGACGGCGGACTCCGTGCTTCCCTGGCCTATTACCGAGACGCCGCTGCATCGGCGCGAAAGAACCACGAGGCCCTTGAACAACAGCACCTGACAGTGCCGGTTCTCGGGATTTCCAGCAGCCACGGCTCCATCCCCGACATGGCAGCCTCCCTCAGGCCGTGGGCCGACAACGCGACCGGGATCGTCGTGCCGGACGCAGGACACTTCATCCCGGACGAACAACCCGACGCCGTCGCTGCCGCCCTGGCCGACTTCATCACTCAAGGCGCCTGACACGGGCCAACCCCCGCTGCCAGGCGACCTGCCCGTTCCGGCTCACCACGAACTCGCCGAACGCGACTCTCACTCCCGAGTGGGAGGAGCGACGACACATCCGGCCTCGGCGATCCGGCGTCGACGCGGGCTGCGACTGAAAGCCGCTCACCTCGGATGCTCCAGGGGCGGGTGACCAGCCAGGTCCCCCATTACCGTCTTCCTCGGCCCCGCAATGGAGTTCCCGGCCTCCGGGCCCGGCATGATTGCTCCCCCCCCTGTTGATCACGACAATGCCGTTGCTTTTGGTGGTTACTGCCATCTGTGGTTCACCGTGATGACGGCTGATGGGCGGCGGTGGCTAGCAGGTTCGTCGGGGGCCTTGCCGCTGAACGGGGTGATCGACGACTTCAGTTTGCGGGGGCAGTCGCGTGAGCGTCGTCGTGGCAGGAGAGACCAGCGGATCTCGGCAAGGCCGAGCAGACGGTCATGATTTCGGGCTGAGGGGGGAAAAGCCGCACGGCGCGATCACCGAGCGGCGGACCACATGCAGGGCCCGGGTAAACGATGTCCGATCGGCGGAAGTCTGCGCGATCCGGGCCACCTCGTTGAGCAGGTCGCGGGTCGCGTGGTGGACGATCAGGTGGGCATAGATCTCCTGCCTGACCCCGTCCGGAGTCTGCGATCGCAGGACCGGTCTGCCGCGCTGGTGAGTCTTGATCTCGTCGAAGACGATCTCGATCTCCCAGCGCCGGGCATACAGGGTGGCGAGTTCGGCGGCCGGATACTCCTCATGGTCCGTCAGGCTGGTGACAAGCCGGATCACGTCCGCCTGGCCGTCGACGCGGTACTCAATCACTCTCACCAGAGCTGGTGGAGCTTTGACGGTTCCGGCAGCCTTGGCGTGCTTGTTCGCCTGGATCCGGGCCAGGTAACTTCCGTCCGGCAGGACGTCCTGGACCCTGCGGGCGGCCCGCCGCTCGATCCTCCACAGCAGGTGGGCGCCCCGGTCGCGAAAGCGGTGCCAGCGGGCCAGGCCCCAAAGTCCGCGGTCGGCCAAGACCAGTGTCCCGGCCCCGATATGGGCTTCCAGTTCGTCGGACACGATCCGCTCGGAGTCCTTCCAGCCGCCGATCACCGCGTCCAGTACCGCGTGCGACGAGCACTCCGACACCGCGACCACCCGGGCCTGCGGATAGCCCATCGGACTGCGTTGCGAGCCGGACTTGCCGAACGTTTCCCGGTTGCCGGGCGAGTCGGGGACGGCCAGCAGCATTCCGTCCAGGGCCAGGACCCGTAGCCCGTGGAAGAGTTCCGTCCTGTGGCCCAACGGTCGGGCCACGGCCCGGAACAGCTCTCGCATGACCGGCCAGCCCAGCCTCTGCCTCGCACGCGTCAGAGATGACTTGTTCACCCCCGCCCAAGGCCGAAGCGTCGGCTCGCCGGCCTTCACCAGCCGCAGGACCTCCAGGTAGTCGGCCTGCGGAAACAGGCACAGTGCGAGCACGAAGTACACCGTGAACCGGGCCGACAGCACACGTCGGCGTTTCTCCGCACACCCAGCCTCGGCAACGACCCGGTCCACCAGCTCAGCAGGACACGACCGAGTCAGGATGCCCAACCCCAGCCGCTCCAGACGCGACACCAACACGCATGGCTCAACACCACGCACACCCCAAAAGCAACGGCATTGTTGATCACGATCTGGGGGGGGTGGTGTCACCGGCGCCCGGAGGCACTGGCAGACCGCTGATTAGGGGCATGACCACCGGTTCCTCTGGGACTTGGGAGGCTCATCGGGATCCTCGATCCGAGGTGAACAGCCCTCCCGACGCGGCAATAAGCAGCCTTCCGCCGCCCTCGCCGACCCGGCATCGAGGGCCTACTACGACATGAAGATCGCTCAGCGCAAGCACCACACCCAGGCCCTGCTCTGCCTCGCCCGCCCTCGGGCCGACGTGCTCTTTGCGATACTCCGCGACGGCACCTTCTACGAACCGCAGCCGGCGTCCGTGGTCATCTGACCGGCGGTTCAGCCAAGAGAACGACCCGATCGGCTTCCACATCGAACCCGAGCACCGAATGCCCACCATCACCCTCCGGATCCATCAGCACCGGCTTGCCCAGCCGTCGCCCGATCGCCCGCAGGAAGCCGCAGAACACATCGAGTCGGTCCTGTCCCTGCAGCTCCCGCAGATCAACGTCGAAGTCGATCTCCTCCGCCGCATAGAAGCGGAAGATCGCCAGCACATCGGCTGGCGGCCAAACTCGCAGCTCCGGGCACTCGGCATCAGCCGGGCGGGACAACACTGCTTCTGCCCGGGGCACGGGCATCACGACCTCGCCCTCGGAGTACTGGCACTTCCAGCCGCTCGCGCTGATCAGGTCGAGGACCGCCTGCCAGTCCTCCACCGAGGCGTCAGGGACACGCACGTCCGGCAGCGACCCCATCTCATCAAGGTCGAAGAAGTACTCGACGTCATCCCACAACAGATCAGACACCTCGCCATGTTGCCCGGCTCCGATCCTCAACGCAGCCCGATTTCCTTGACGAAAGCCGTGGGGGCACCCCCCGCTGCGACCGCAAGTGCCGCCAGCCGGCGTTCGCCCTGACCCCGGCAGGCCGCGCACAGCCCGCAGTTCATCCTCGTAGTCAACATGATCGCAACTCACAGATCGGCAAGCCACGTTCCAAGTGCCTCTGCCGAAGAGCGCCGCCGAAAGGGAAACACTCATGGCACATGCAGATCGCATCGACGTCCACACCAACGTCGTGTCACCGTTCTGGGGCGAGGCATTGCCGAGTCATGGTGGAGACCCGTCGGGGTGACGGAACGCGTACGCACCGATGAGCACGCCGGCGTCGGTCTCGGCCTTGCCATCGTGCACAGCATCGTCCGCGCCCACGACGGGACCCTCGACCTCGTCCCCCGCCCCGCCGGAGGTCTCCTCGTCACGGTCCGGCTTCCCGGCACACCGTAGGCAGGAGAGGCCTTTGGGCTCGTTCCGCAGTTAGCGATCAGCCTCAACGATCTCGTGCATGGTTGACGGTCGGGCCTCGCGTCGAGCACGCCCTGTCCCGGCTGAAGAACGCTGCGTGACCGAACCCCGAGTAAGTCTGACGACACCTACCTCCTTCTCATAGCCCGGGTCCTCGTCATCGCGACCATCGACGATCTGCCCCCGTCGGACGTCGTCGTCATCAACCGCGGTTTCCCTGACGGTGATCCAGCCGTGGTACTCGAAAAAAACCGCCGGACAGAACCTGGTGTCACCGCGACGGTCATGCTGCTGGTGACACTGGTCCAGGTAACGGTCATCAGCGGGCGCGCCTTCGACATCGACGACGTCATCCCCAACACCAGTGGCGTGCTGGTGGGTTGTGTCTGCTGTTGGGCCGGTGGCTGAGGCCTGGCGGTGCGCTCCCGCCGTCGCGTCCGCGACCGGCGCGACTCCCAGGCAGCCTGAGCCGAACCCGAAGTGCTGGTCCGGACCAAAGTATTGACACCCCCTTACCTCACTCCTTAAATCAAGAGGCGATGTACGCGCCCCCCACCTCAGTCGGCGCCCCCTTCTCAGGGCACCGTACGGAAGGGAGAGTCTTGGACTCCCCACGTCTCCTCCGCAGATGCCTCTTGGCAGCGTTGTCCGCAGCGCTCGTCACCGCTGCCGCCATCGTTCCCGCCCAGGCGGATCCCCCCACGGCGGCCGCGGCCGTCACCGCCTTCTCCGACACGTTCGACGGTCCTGCGGGCGCGGGCGTCGACACCTCGAAGTGGCAGATCGAGACCGGAGACAACGTCAACAACCACGAGCGGCAGTACTACACGTCCGGAAGCAACAACGCGACGTTGGACGGCCAGGGTCACCTGGTGATCACCGCTCGTCGCGAGAATCCCGGCAACTACCAGTGCTGGTACGGGCGTTGTGAGTACACCTCGGCCCGGATGAACACCTCCGGGAAGTTCACCGGAACCTACGGGCATGTCGAGGCGCGGATGAAGATCCCGCGCGGGCAGGGCATGTGGCCCGCCTTCTGGATGCTCGGTAGCGACATCGGACAGGTCGGCTGGCCGAACTCGGGCGAGATCGACGTCATGGAGAACGTCGGCTTCGAACCCTCGACCGTGCACGGCACCATCCACGGGCCCGGGTACTCGGGATCCGGGGGCATCGGAGCCGCCTACTCCCTGCCGGGCGGCCAGGCCTTCGCCGACGCCTTCCACACCTTCGCCGTCGACTGGGCCCCCGACTCGATCAGTTGGTCGGTGGACGGCACGGTGTACCAGCGGCGCACGCCCGCCGATCTGGGCGGCAAGACCTGGGTGTTCAACAAGCCGTTCTTCATGATCCTCAACCTCGCGGTCGGCGGCTACTGGCCGGGCGACCCCGACGGCTCCACCGTCTTCCCGCAGCAGTTGGTGGTGGACGAGGTGAAGGTGACGACGAGCGACGGTTCGGGGTCCGCCGGCGGCCCGATCACCGGCCTCGCCGGCAAGTGCGTGGACGTGGCCGGGGCGAACGCAGCCAACGGCACGCCCGTACAGCTCTACGACTGCAACGGCACCACGGCCCAGCAGTGGACGGTCTCCTCCGACGGCACCATACGCGCGCTGGGCAAGTGCCTGGATGTCACCGGCAACGGCACGGCGGACGGCTCGACCGTACAGCTGTGGGACTGCACGGGCGGGCCCAACCAGAAGTGGGCCGTCAGTGCGGCCCACGACATCGTGAACCCGCAGGCCAACAAGTGTCTGGACGCGACGGGCAACAGCTCGGCCAACGGCACCCGGCTGCAGATCTGGTCGTGCTCGGGCGGCGCCAACCAGAAGTGGACCGTGAACTGAGATTCCGCCACGGGGGACGGGGGACGGGGGTCCGGTGGGGGTTCGCCCCGGCCGGACCCCCGTACGTGTCCCCCGTGTTCAGCGCCCGGGGCGCACGGCCGGCCCGGGCTTCGTCGACCACTGATCAAGAACCGGCGCATCCTCGGCCAGCGCTGTGACCGGGAACGTTTGCCGACTTGCTCGTTGCGCCGGTTGGACGTGAATCTCCAACCAGGAGGCGGAACGGCACCACCGGTCTGGATCGGCAGGCTGACCGAGCAGCAGTTCTCGGCAAGCCCTTCACCCGCCGCTGGTCAATCCGCAAGCTCGCCGATCACATGCGTCGGAACACCACATCTCCCGGCCGATCACGATCGGTCGGGAGGCCCAGCACTGCTTCAGCGCTGCCGCAGGATCTCCTTCCGGCGTAAGAAAGCCGGGAAGGAGTCCCTGAAAACGGCCTTCGACCCCGAGCGCGCCCGCGTCGAATACGCGATCAGCGGGTTCGGCCAGATCGGGGCAGTCGGACTTCCGTGCTCTCTCAGCCGACGTGGAGGATCCGAAAGCGATCGGGTTGCGCCGGATCTCGATCAACGACCTGGACTGGCGTCCAAGCCCATTGCCAAACGCTGATGCCCGGCGTGCGGGAGAACTGGATCTGCCCGCGGGTGCCCTCGACTGCGACGCGCGGCCAGGATTCGGCAGTGCGCGCCCGGTCCGCGCCGTGAGAGCGCAGCACATCGGCGAGGACGGCGACCGTGTCGTAACCCTCGAAGGCGACGAACGAGGGCGCTTCGGCCAGTCGCTCGCGGAGCGCCGTCTCGACTCGTGCACCGAGTGGGCTGAGGCGCTCGGGCAGGTAGCGCAAGAACGGGATCGCGGCGCTGTCTTCGCCCAGCGACGTCGCCCATTGGGCGAACTCCGGTTGCCCGGCCGGTGCACCGATCATGATCTCGGCGAGGCGCTGGTCGCGGCGGACGGACTTGACGATTGACACTGCCGGCTCCGGGTGACCGACCAGAAGAAGGAGGGCTGTCGCGCGATGGTCGACGAGTTCGTCGCACACGGCCGTGGGGGCGAGCGCGCGCATGTCGAGTTCGATCACGGTGCCGCCGCGTGGAGCGAGGTAGTCCCGCAGAATGCGAGCCCCGGATGCCCAGTAGACACTCGGCTCGGCTGCTACGGCGATTCGGCTGTGGCCCGCGCTGAGGAGGAAGTCCGCGTAGATCCGCCAGCCGTGGGAATGTGCCGGGGCGAGGCGCGCGACCCATTCTGTCGGCTGTTCGGTGAGCGCGTCAACAACCGCTGACGAGCAGAGGAACGGCAGGCCGAGGGTGTCGGCCCTGGCGGCAGCGGCACGAGCGACGACGCTGTGATACTCCCCCGCCAAGGCAGCCACACCCAGGCGAGCCAATTCATCCACGGCCGCCGCGGCTCTCTGTGGATCGGCCGCGGTGTCTCGGACCACCAGCTCGAGTGGTCTTCCGACGATCCCGCCGCCGTTATTGACTTCACGAACGGCCAACTCAAGTCCAGCGAGCAGGTGTTGACCTGCCTCGACCCAGCCAGGTCGAGTCAGCGGAACGAGAGCGCCGATCCGGACGGTTGATCCGTCAGTCCGCTCCGCTGCAGGCGGCGATGGTGGCGTGTTCATGCGTTGGCGTCTCCCGAGTGACGATTCGGTCGCAGTTTGCCCGGATCGCAGAGTGAACGTCGGTGGCACCGAGAGTAGCCGAGCCGAGCATGGCCGGCTCCGGCGCCCCGTCCCGTGGCCGTCAGCCGGCCCTCGCGCCGTCGATCGAGCCCGATGGGCTTCGGGCAGCCCTGCCGTAACAGGTCCACCAGGAGTCGCCGAGGCTCAGTACCTGTTTCTGGTCTGGGACCGGCGACGAGCTGGTGGACGACTCGTTGAGCCGACATGGTCGATGGTGTGACGGATCTAGATGATCGATTCCAAGGGGTTCAGTGGTCGTAGGAGGTCAGTGCGCGCATGACCGGCTGGCCGCGCACGAGCCTGGCTCCCCTCGTCAGGCCTCCTTGGAATCGATCATCTAGGCTGGCGCGGTGACTGATGAGCAGGAGCGGGTGCAGCCGTCGGGAGTGTGGGCCACGGCGGTGGGGGTGGCCAGGGTGCGGGCGCTGGAGACCGAGCGGGAGAACGCGCTGTTCCGTGACCCACTGGCACAGGCCTTCGCCACCGCCGGCGGCCTGGGGCCGTCCTCGCCGCCGCTGCCCGGTGACGAGGCCGCGCGACGCCGCCGGCTGGGCGTGGCGTTCTCCATCGTCATCAGGACGAAGTTCCTCGACGACCTGTTGCAGCAGGCTTCCGCGTCCGGGGTCCGGCAGGTAGTGCTGCTCGGCGCCGGCATGGACAGCCGGGCCTTCCGCATGGACTGGCCCGAGGGCACCCGGCTGTTCGAGGTCGACACCGCCGCGCCACTGGAGTTCAAGGCTTCGGTGCTGCGCCAGGAACGGGCCGTCGCACGCTGCGAGCGGATCACCGTCGCGGTGGATCTGCGTGAGGACTGGCCAGGCGCGCTGGCCGCCGCAGGGCACGACCCGGCGGTGCCGACCGTGTGGATCGCCGAAGGACTGCTGATCTATCTGCCCGAGGACGCTGTGGAGCTGCTGCTGGCCCGGATCAGCGCGCAGTCGGCGGCAGGCAGTCGGATGGGGCTGACGTTGGGCTCGCGCGGCGTGATCGAGCGCTTCGGCGCGGACGCCGTGCCGGGATCGGCGGCGTCCATGTGGGTTTCGGAGATGCCCGACGACCCGGTGGGCTGGCTGGCCGGGCACGGCTGGGAGGCCGGCAGCCACACCCTGCGCGAGCGCGCTGCCGCCTACGGCCGCCCGATCAGTACCCCGCCGCAGGGCGAGGAGCGGCCTGGCGGACTGATCTCGGCGGTCCGCCGGTAGAGCACCTCGGTCATCGGCGTAGATCTCGAACGCCACGTTGACGCCGAACGGTTCTTCGCCAGGGGCCGGATGAGCCCCACCAACGGGCAGCATCGGCTCGATCTCCAGCGCGTGGTCCCCGATGGTGAACGGGACGCGCCACATCTGCCCGACCAGTTCCCGGTCCCCCGTGATGATGTGCCCATCACGCTCTCGGGTGACTTGGCCGATCATCGCGATCGACATGGCGGTCACCGTCCCCCACGGGTCAGGGCCCGGCAGACCGGGCCACCGGCGACAACACCCCGGCCCAACTCCCGGGCGGCGTCAACCTCACCGAACTGCCCCTGGTGGCGATCTTCTTGGACCGTAGGCCCTGCCGTGAGCCTAGGGCAATCCAGCAGGGTCCGCCGCTTGCCCAACGCACGACCAGTCGGCCCTCTCGGGCAACGGGAAAGGGCCACACGACACTGCTCCGGTGACGTCCCCCGACGCGCCACCGGATCCGCACATGCGCTGTACCGGCCGCCGGTCAACGGGGGTTCTACGCTTTCCCTCGAACGTTGATCATGGCGGTGTGGGGAAGACGCTTCGTGGCGCCTCACGCCGGCCCGGGTGTGAGGAAGGGCCAGAATGGCCAATGCGGTCCGACATAGCGGTACGCGTGTAGTGGTAATAGAGAGCATTCCCCTGATTCTGGGCGGCTTACGTTCCGCGTTAGAAGATGGCGGGATCACCGTCGCCGCAGGGACCCACGACCCGCACGCCGGTGTACGGGCGGTCCGGGAGAAGAAGCCCGATGTGGTCATCGTCGACCTCGACCTGCCCGGCCGCGCGGGAATCGGGCTGCTCCAGCAACTGCGTCGACAGTACCCGGCGCCGCGGCTGATCGCCGCGGTGTCCACGGAGCACGACGACGACAGCCTGCTGCTCACCACGCTGATGGCGGGGGCCACGGGCTACCTGCTCAAGAACACGGAGACGGCGGACGTGTTGCGCACCGTACGGGCCGTTCAGCGGGGGTACGTCACGCTGGGACCGCGGACCGGCGGCGAACTCTCCGCCCTCCTGGTGCGCCTGGCGGAAGCCGACGGCACGCTCCCGTTCCCGGCGCTTACCAACCGGGAACGGGACGTGCTGCGATTGGTCTCGCTCGGCTACGGAAACCGCCGAATAGCGCAGGAGCTGTTCATATCGGAGAAGACCGTACGCAATTACGTCTCGGCCATCCTGCCGAAAATCCATGTCTCCAGTCGCCTGGAGGCCATTGTGTCCGCACGGCTGGCCGGCCTGGAAACGGCGGACCCCAGCACCGGCACCGGCACCGCACGTACGTAAGGCGCAGCAGCGGAACACCCGTGTCCGACGGAACCGGCACCCGGAGCGGAGAGCGTCACATGTCGTGGGTGATGAGGTCGGCTGCCACAAGCCGACGCACGCTGTCACTCACCTGCCGGTTGACCTCCTCCGAGTCGGCCGGGAGATCGACCGCTCGGGCGTAGGCCGTGCGTACCGAGCCGAGGTCACGTCCGTCGCACAAGGAGTAGACCGTCCACGAGCGCGCGTTCAGCCAGTGCATTCGGGCCGACCGCGTGGGACTCACGACGAGTTGTCCGAGGCCGGGCAGGGCGCATGCGTCCACCGGGGTGATCCGCTGGAGGACACCTTCTGAGGGATTCTCCTGCGGCTGCCACGGTTCCGCCCGTCGGGTCGTCGTCTCGGCACGGTCCTGGGGCTGCGGAGCCTCGTCGTCCACCAGACGGAGCGTGGTGAGGAGCCAGCGGGCGAACCGGTGCCCGTGCTCGGTGAGCGCCTGCTCCGGCAGCGACAGCACGCACTCGGCGAGGTAGCGGGCCCGTTCCGCACTGGTCCGGTATTGCCCGCTGTGGGCGGCCGGCGTGCCAGGGCTGGGCTCGTCGAGGTCCTCGACCGACGGGGGCGGCCCGAACCTCTCCCGGACCGCTTCACCGGCGGAGGCCGCCGCAGCCCGGAAGACGAGCAGGTGCACGTAGAAATGCAGGGCTACGAACACCCGGATGACCGTCCACGAACCGATCCGCCACGGGATCGGGACGCGCTCGGTGGCGTTCCTGACCACGGAGCCCGTACGGAGCGCGTCGAAGAGCTTGAGGTGGGCGCCCTCGTGCAGCAGGCTCTCGGCGGCGAGCCACGGAGAGGTGCAGCGTTCGGGCGCCAGCAGCACCGTCGAGGGAAGCGGGTCGCCGCCGGACATGGACTGCAGGGGGCCCTCTTCGCTCTCCCTGTGGGTGAAGCCCACCATGGTGACGTGCCCGAGTACACCGGCTCCCGCGGCGGGCAACAGGGTCGCGAGGAGTTCCGCGCCCTCCCGCAGTACGGCGCGGACGCTCTCCGCCGGATCGACCGGGGGTGCCGCCCGGCTGTCGCCGAGCGCGCCACGGTACAGGTCCATGAGGCGCCCGGCCAGCTTCTCCTGCGAACGTCCGTGTGGCGTCGGCTCGGTCAGCACCCAGGCGTCCCCGAGACCGGGCCAGGCACTCCGGTGCGGACGGATGAGGGCTTCGCAGGGCCCCGTGGAGGACAGGGGGTCCGCCGCCGGGGTCGGGACGTAACCGCTCACGTAGGCGCCGAACGAGCTGTGTCCGAGTCGGCCGCTCTCCAGCCGCGCGAGGTCGACCTCGAAGCAGTTGCGCAGCACCGGGTCGTAGAGCAGCGGGCGGAGGTGTTCGTCGGTCGCCGCGGCCGTTGTCCGCAGCACGTCCGCTGCTTCGCCGTCATGCCGCGCCAGCATGGTCAGGCCCAGCCGGAACCGGGCGAGGTTGCGCTCGCCGATGGCGGCGGAGTCGCCGAACTGCCGATCGGCGCAGAGCATGGTGTCTGCCTGCGCCACCATGTCGGTGACCGGCTCGGCGGCGGAAGGTGAAGCGGGCAACGAGGACCGTCCTTCGGGGTCGGGCGGCGGACGTGGACGTAAGGCATCGGCACCGGGCCCTGTCTTGGGCCCGGTGCCGACCGGACGCGCCGCGCGTCAGGCGGTCCGGACCGCCTGGTACGACGGGAGCCAGGCGCGCTCCTCCGGTGCGTCGACGGCAACCTCGGGGGCTTCGTCGTCGAGGTAGGTCTGCGGAGCCAGGTCGGGGGTCTCGATGTGGTCTACCAGCATGTCCGGTCCCTTCGGTCGTCTGTGGACGGAGCAGGCCCGGGCAGGGCGGATGGCATCCGGCCCGGATGCGTCATTCTCCTGCACCCCGCGTCCCGTACCGATGGGACTGATGTCCTGAATTTTGTCCCGAGCCTCGGCAGACACGCTGATGGGCTTACGCCTCAGGCGTAACGGCGGGCTGGGTCGCGGGGCGCCCGGCACGCGGCTGCCCGTGACCTCCGCCCCCGACCTCGCCCCGCAACAGCGCGTCACGTATCGGGAAGTGCCGGCCAACCGGCGCTTCCGGCTGCTGTTCGTGACCCGGACCCTGACGGTCACGGCCGAGTCGCTGCGTATGATGAACCTTTCGGTGCTCGTCTTCGCGACGACCGGCTCACCCCTGCTGGGCGCCCTGACGTTCGACGTCGGCTTCCCTGCCACAACTCGCCGGTTCGCTCTTCCTCGGCTCGCTCGCCCCAACCGACTCATCGCCGAGACGCTCACCGGTGACGCCTACGTCCGGGGACGCTCGATGCGGGTTCGCCTATGCACTCGGACTCCAGCACCCCTTGCTCGATGCGGTCCCGGAGGCCAGCCGCGGCCAGGCGTTCGGTCTGCTCACCTCCGGGCTGATGACGGTTCAGGGAGCGGGACCGGTCGTGTTCGGGGCCCTCGCCGAGTTCACGGACGTCGGCGTTGCCATGGCGCTGGCCGGTCTCTCGACGGTGTGCGTGGCGAGGTGTGGGGCCCCGTGGCGCACGGGACGCGGACAGTAGGGCCCCCAGTAGACCTGACGCCACGGCAACCGGGGGCTCAGCTGTACGCCGGGCCGCAACTCGGCCCTCGCACCACGGCGTTGGCGGGATGAGGTTACGGTGTCGGCGCAGTACTCTGCCTGAGAAACGGTCAGTTGGAAGCCGTTGTCGTACCGATCATGGTGCGTTTCGGTTCGAGGGGCTCTCTCGGTCGTCCGATCCCGCACGTCCCGCCTTTCGCTTTCCGGTCGAACCTCAGGCAGGTGCTGCCCGGCCGGGGTAGGTGTTTGCCTACCTCAGAAGTAGGTTTCGGCCCATGGCGCCTGCTGGTCCCCTCGCAGCAGCATGATCTCCAGGACACAACGCGTGGCCGGGAAGACGAGACAAGGGGCGGATATGTGGCCGTTTCCGGTGGGCGGGTCGCTCTGGCCGCAGGGCGTGATCGGGGCTTTGATCGCGGTCTGCGCGGTGCTGGCCTTCAGGGCGGAGCAGGCGCGGGACCGGCTGGCGCGTACCGCCCGACCGGCTGGGTGGATCGGCTGGCCGGTCGTGGCGGGGCTGGTGGGTACGGCCGCGTACGGCAGTGTGAGGCTTCTGCTGCTCGCCCTGCACAACTCAGCCGGATTGCCCGGCTACGTCGTCACCCTGCCGGATATGGAACCCGTCGGTCTGCCCCTGGCGGCGCTGCTGATGGCCGGCCTGCTGGCCACTGCACTGCTCACCTCGACGCCGGCGCCCGGACAGAGGGTACTGCCCGTGGTCGCGGGGGTGACGGGCGAACTGCTGGAATGGACGTACTGGCTCACGTACCCCTCTGCTTCCTCTGGCCGGACACCGCTGAACGTCCTGGTGGGCAGTGTGAGTGTCCCCCTTCTCGCTGCCTTCGCCGGGATGGGTCTGGTCCGTCTCGCGAACGGCAGGCCCGCGCGGCTGGCCGGAGCCGACGCGGTGAGGTCCGCGCGGTGGGCCCTGCTGCTGCCCGCAGTCGTAGTGATGACAGGTGACCTGCTCGGCCTCGATCTGTGGCAGTCCGCGTCGCCGGGCGTCGGGATCGGCCCGGCAGTGGTGGCTTACCTGGTGGGGCTGGCGCTGCTGACGGCCGTCGTGGTCGGGCTGACGCGGTGGCCCAGGGCGGCGGCGGACCTGGCGGCCCTGGGGCTGGTGGGGATCGGGGCGCACAACGTCATTCAGAGCGGGTTCGGGCGGTACTTGGTGGTGGTGCACAAGGTCGGCTCCCCACGCGGACCGGTGCCGTCCCTCCCCGTTGAGGTGGCTCACCATGCGTCGGTCCTCGGCGGGATCCAGGGGGCGGTGCTGCTGGCCCTGGGGATCTGGCTGCTGCCACTGACCGTGCTGCCGGACGCCAGGCGGCTGTTGGGGCGGGAGCCGGATCCGGCGCTGACCCGGCGGGTGCGGGAGCTGACCGAGACGCGGGCCGAGGCGGTCAACTCCGCGGCGGCGGAGTTGCGCCGGATCGAGCGAGATCTGCATGACGGCGCGCAGGGACGGCTTGTCGCCATCGGGATGAACCTCAGGGTCGCCGAGGAGATGGTCCACAGCAGTCCGCACGAAGCTGCCGCGCTGGTCGTGGAGGCCCGCGTCGCCTCGGCGGCGGCGCTGGAGGAACTGTGCGGCCTGATCAGGGGGATGCACCCGCCGATGCTGGCCGACCGGGGCCTGGGGGAGGCGGTTCGGGCGCTGGCACTGGACCTGCCCCTGCCTTGTGAGACCGAGATCGATCTGCCCGAACGGCTCGACGCCCCGCTGGAATCGGCCTGCTATTTCGCCGTCACCGAGGTGGTGACCAACGCCGTCCGGCACGCCTCGGCGCGCGGCCTCCAGATCCGGATGGCCCAGGCGGAGGGGCTGCTGCGCATCGAGGTGGTCGACGACGGGGTGGGCGGCGCGGATCCCACCCGGGGCAGCGGACTGGCCGGGGTGGAACGACGGCTCGCGGCCTTCGACGGCATCCTCGCGGTCAGCAGCCCGCCCGGGGGGCCGACGATCGTGGTCATGGAGGTACCGTGCGGGTAGTCGTCGCGGAAGATCTCTTTTTGCTCCGGGAGGGGCTGGTCCGGCTTCTCAAGGCGCGCGGGTTCGAGATCGTGGCGGCCACCGACAGCGCGCCGGGTCTGCTCGATGCGCTGCTGGAATTCCGGCCGGACTTGGCGATCGTGGACATCAGGCTGCCGCCCACCCACACTGACGACGGGCTCCGTGCGGCACTCGCCGCCCGGGAACGGATACCCGGGCTGCCGATCCTGCTGCTCTCCCAGTACGTCGAGCAGATCTACGCCCAGGAACTGCTCGCCGACCAGGGGGGCGGGGTCGGCTATCTGCTCAAGGAGCGGGTGTTCAGTGACGACCAGTTCGTCGACGTGATCCGTACGGTCGCCGCGGGCGGCACGGTCATGGACCCCGAAGTGGTCACCAAGCTGCTCGACCGCCGCAGCCGTGGCGAACGCGAACCCCTCTCCAGGCTTACCGAGCGGGAACGCCAGGTGTTGGAGCTCATGGCCGAGGGACGCTCCAACAGCGCCATCGCGAACCGGCTCTTCATCAGCGAGAAGGCCGTGTCCAAGCACAGCACCAGCATCTTCACCAAACTGGAGCTCGCTCCTTCCGACGACGACAACCGTCGCGTACTGGCCGTTCTCGCCTACCTCATGTCCGTGCCGCGTGAAGGCCGCATTCCGCCGAGCCACTGAGCTGATGGAGATCAGGCCTCTGGTGGGCCGGGTCGCCGGCTCAACGTCCGGGCGTGGCCCGGTTCTGTTCAGAAACCCACGGAGGGTCCGTGACAACCACACCGTTCATGAGCCGAGAAGGAATGACGCGCTGTCGCATGGTCGGAGCCGCGCCGGCACTCGGGGTCGCCGTGCCGATCGGTGTCGCACGCCAGGCGTGGGCGGCTTCGACCGCCTCCGGCCCGGTGCAGCTCACCCTGCCCGTGCCCACCGTCCTTCGCCCCGCTGCTGAACGCGCCCATCCAGAAGTTCAGGTCTCTCGTCCAGGCCCCCCAAGGACCTGACCGACGAGGACGTCAAAGCCAGTACAAGAAAGTTCGTCGTCGACAAAGCCGAGAACGAGCTGTCGGCAGTCACCCGTACTGCCCCATCCCAGGGTTTCCGAACATGATCGAGCACTCCGAGGAGAAGAAGTGCCATGACGGCTGATAGCCGCCGAACCTGCGTCGGGAAGGAAAAGACATGCGCCTGGACCTCACGGGACGGACCGCGTTGGTGACGGGATCCACCCAAGGCATCGGAGCCGCGATCGCGGCCGGACTCGCGCGGGCCGGTGCCCGGGTCGGAGTCAATGGACGCGACCGGGGCAGGGTCGAGGAGGCCGTCAAACAGCTCAAAGCCGATGTGCCGGACGGCGACTTCCTTCCGGTCACCGCCGATGTCGCGTCCGAGGAGGGCGCCGTCGCCGCCCGGGAAGCCCTGCCGGACGTCGACATCCTCATCAACAATCTCGGCATCTTCGGCGCCAAGGACCCGTTGGAGATCACGGACGACGAATGGCGTCGCTACTTCGAAGTGAACGTGCTGGCCGCCGTCCGTCTCACCCGCACCTACCTGCCGCAGATGATCCAACGGGGGTGGGGCCGCGTCCAATTCATCGCCAGTGACTCTGCAGTGGTGATCCCCGCCGAGATGATCCACTACGGCATGTCGAAGACCGCCCTGCTCGCGGTCAGCCGTGGCTTTGCCAAGCATGCCTCAGGCACCCGCGTCACTGTGAATTCCGTCATCGCTGGCCCTACCCACACCGCTGGTGTGGAGGATTTCGTGTACCAACTCGTCGACCGTGACCTTCCTTGGGACGAGGCACAACGAGCCTTCATGCGAGAGCACCGCCCGCAGTCGCTGTTGCAGCGCCTGATCGAACCCGAGGAGATCGCCAACATGGTGGTGTACCTGAGCTCCGACCTGGCGTCCGCCACCACAGGCGGCGCACTGCGGGTCGATGGAGGGTACGTCGATTCCATCCTCCCCTAGGGACGGCCCGAGCTCCCTCGCCCATGTCCGACGAGTGGGGCTACCCGCTCCTGGGCGAGGCGCACTACGCAGGACAGTGTCGAGCAGCCCGTACGGCCGTTGGTGTCCCTGTGGTGGCGGGGTACCCCGCACGGGCGGAGGACACGTCCCCCGAACCGTGGCACGGTCACTGGAAGGCCGACGTCACGAGGTCCCGCTGTTCGCCGGAATGCCGGCGGGCAGAACCCACGGCGGGGGCCGGCGCCTGCGGGCGGCTGACGCATCCGACGGCACGGCCCGCCAGCCGTTGCACATGGGACTCCACGAAGGACCATGCGCCTTGGTTCTCCGGCTCCTCCTGCACCCATCGCACCTCGGCCCCGGCGGGGAAACGGGCGAGTTCCGCGCCCAACTCCTCCGTGGGGAACGGGTAGAGACGCTCAAGGCGGACGATCGCGGTGTCCGACAGACCGGCGCTTCGCCGATGGGCGTCAAGGTCGTAGAAGACCTTGCCCGAGCACACCAGCACGCGCCTGATCCGGGCGGTGTCCGCCGTCTCATCCGGTATGACCGCACGGAACGCGCCCATCGTGAGCTCCGTCAGCCCGGAGGTAGCCGCCTTCGACCGCAGCATCGACTTCGGCGTGAAGACGACCAGTGGCCTTCTGCGCTCGTCGAGCGCTTGCTGCCTGAGCAGATGGAAGTAGTTGCCCGGCAGGGAGGGCATGGCGACGGTCATGTTCCCCTGTGCGCAGAGCTGGAGGAACCGCTCGATCCTCCCGGAGGAGTGGTCGGGCCCCTGCCCTTCCAGGCCGTGCGGCAGCAACAGCGTCACCCCGGAGCGTTGGCCCCATTTCTGTTCGGATGAAGCGATGTACTCGTCGATCACGGCCTGCGCTCCGTTGGCGAAGTCGCCGAACTGGGCCTCCCACAGCACGAGAGCGTCGGGCCGCGCCAGTGAGTAGCCGTACTCGAAGGCCAGCGCGCCCAGTTCGGACAACATGGAGTCGTAGGGTGCGAAGTCGGCAGCCCGCGGGCCGAGGGAACTCAGTGGCGTGTGCTCCGCGCCGGTGCGCCGGTCGGTGAGCACGGCGTGCCGTTGGCCGAACGTGCCACGCCGGGAGTCCTGCCCGGCCAGCCGCACCGCAACCCCGTCCAGCAACAGGGAGCCGACGGCGAGTGTTTCCGCGGTGGCCCAGTCGATCGTTCCCGCATCCAGCATCGTGGTCCGCCTCTGGAGCTGCGGAAGAACGCGCGCGTGCACGGTGAAACCTCCCGGCACAGCGGTCTGGGAAGCGATCACCTGGCGGGCGGCGGCCTCCGTGATCGCCGTTACCGCCTGGGAGGCGACCACATGCTGAGCGCTCACAGGGTTCGTGGCGTTCATGGAGTTCACGGGCATCGGGGAGGCGGGCACCGGACGCGCCCGAGTCTGGGTGAAGGCCCGCTCGAGGTGACCCTGATAGTCCCGCAGGGCGCCTTCCACCTGACGCTCGGTGATGTCTCCCCGGTGCACAAGCGCCTCGGCGTACAGCTTGCGCACCGAAGCCCTGGCGTCGATACGGTCGTACATCGCCGGCTGCGTGATGGAGGGATCATCGACCTCGCTGTGCCCGTGGCGCCGATAGCAGATCAGATCGACGACGACGTCCTTGTGGAACGCCTGACGATAGTCGAAGGCCAGGCGCGCGATCCGCACCACGGCCTCGGGGTCGTCTGCGTTGACGTGGAAGATGGGGGCCTGGACCGTCCGTGCCACGTCGGTGGCATATGCGCTCGAACGGCCGTTGGCGGGCGAGGTGGTGAAGCCGAGCTGGTTGTTGATGACGATGTGGACCGTCCCGCCGGTGCGGTAGCCGGGCAGCTGGGACATGTTCAGCGTCTCGAAGACCACGCCCTGACCGGCGAACGCGGCATCGCCGTGGACGGCGACCGGCAGGACGGGGAAGGCTTCGCCACCGTCTGCGGCCCTGTCCTGCTTGGCGCGCACCACCCCCTGGGCCACCGGCCCCACGAGCTCCAGATGCGAGGGGTTCGCCACCACGCAGACGGCGATCATGCCGCCGTCCAAGGCACGGTAGGTTCCTTCCGCACCGAGGTGGTACTTCACGTCGCCGGACCCGTGGACCGACCGGATGTCCCCCGCATCCTCGAACTCATGGAAGATCTCCGCGTAGGACTTGCCGATGATGTTGGCCAGCACATTGAGCCGACCCCGGTGTGCCATACCGATGACGGCTTCCCTCACCCCGTGCCCGATGGAACGGAGCAGCAGGGCGTCGAGCAGCACGATCGCCGACTCGCCGCCTTCGAGCGAATACCGTTTCTGTCCCACGTACTTGGTCTGCAGGAATGTCTCGAAAGCCTCTGCCGCACCCAACCGGTAGAGAATCTGCAATTGTTCGGCGACGTCCGGTGGGGGCTGAGGCGATTCGATCCGTTGCTGGATCCAGCGGCGTTCCTGAGAGCTCTGGATGTGCATGTACTCGGTGCCGACGGTACGGCAGTACGACTCCTGCAGCGCGTTCAGCACATCGCGAAGCGTCATGGTGGCCTGCCCCGAGAACCCGTCGACGACGAACTCTCTTTGCAGGTCGTCGTCCCGGAGCCCGAATGCCGTGAGCTCGAGTTCCGGATGCGCGGCCGCCCGTGCTGCCGTGAGCGGATCGGTATCGGCCACCAGATGTCCGCGGACTCGATACGCCTCGATGAGCGCGGCAACGCGGACCGCTTTGACGGCCGCGTCGTCCCCGTCGTCCGCGCTGTCCTGCGCGGTCGTCGCGCCGTTGCGCGTCTCTTGGCGGGGCGCGGGGATCCGGGAGGCGAACAACTCTCTCCAGGTCCGGTCGACCGACCCCGGGTCGTGCAGGTATCGCTCGTACTGTTCGTCCACGAGCCATTCGTTGATACCGAATTCCAGCCCGTGCAGTGCCGGCTGTCCGGCGCGTGATTGCGATGCCACTGGGTGGATCGCCTTCTTTCCTCATTCGGAATGACCGATGACGGACACGGCCGGACCGCCGGTCGTCATGCATCGTGCCCGTGGGGTTCGCTTCCGCCGGGTATCCATTGTGGAGGCGAAACCGTCCGGCCGTGTCGCACCATCGACGCTATGGCACAGCGGGAGCCGAGCAAGACACCCAGGAATGCCATAACGCCGTCACATCAGGACATCGCAGCAGTGAGGCGGCCTTCGCGTGGAATGCTCCCACGCACAGCCGAATCCTGATCATCGGCCGCCGCGTGCCCCTGAGGCGAAGCCGTCACCACAACGAAACGAGGCATCCTGGCGCGAGCGTGCGCTCAACGCTGAGGCCGGGCCGTCCGCAGCAATTGACAGGAACAGAGGCAACGGCTGAGCGGACCGGTCACAGCCACCGGGCGGATCAGCCGTCGGCCAGAGCGTGGAGTCGACCGACACCAGCCAGTCGATGTCCCCGGCGGCGTCCGCCCGGACCTGGGCGGCGCGGAGCATCCGCTCGAACGTGCCGTCCGCCGCCCACCGGCGAAAACGGGTGTGCAGCGTGGCCCACGGCCCGTACCGCTCGGGCACGTCCCGCCAGGCCGTGCCTGTACGGAACTTCCACACGATCCCGTTGAGGACCCTGCGTCGTCCAGCCGCTTGCGCCCACGCGACGACACGGGCAGCAACGGCCGGACGAACTCCCCTTCGGCATCGGACAGTTCACGGCGACGTATCACCCGACCATGATCCACCACTCAAGATCATTTGACGACAGACCCTAGTCGGGTGAAGGGGCTACAGAGCTGGAGCCCTGTGTGCCACACCATTCGGTCAATGCTTGACGGGCCGCGTCGATGCGATGTTCAGGTGACTCGTCCGAGATGGCCCATGCGATATAGGCGTCTGGTCTGACCAGAACACTCTTTTTGGTAGCGCCCTTCGGGGATACGATCTCCACCTCGCCGGCCCACTCTGTGATCAGTGAGGGGAAGCGCTCCGTGTCGGACGGTGTGACAAGGACGAACCGTCGCTTACGGAGGGCTTCGTAGAGTCTGCGTCCGTCGCTGAGGAGGACGTCAGGTGCCCGCTTCCCGACAAGGGGATGCGCGCCGACCGCGACGGCGTAGGAAATGTCGATTCCCGAGATCGCCATGGCCAGTCGTCGGGCCACTGGTGGG
Source organism: Streptomyces mirabilis (assembly GCF_039503195.1). Classification (NCBI taxonomy): domain Bacteria; kingdom Bacillati; phylum Actinomycetota; class Actinomycetes; order Kitasatosporales; family Streptomycetaceae; genus Streptomyces; species Streptomyces mirabilis. The sequence continues at coordinate 10,656,590 of NZ_JBCJKP010000001.1, read as the reverse complement.
GTTTGCAGCACCGTACGCGCTGACAAGTCACGGAGGCCGCACAATGCCCGTGGCGTGGTGAGGACGCCGCGGAGCAGTGCCCCGCTCATCCGCAGAACCCGGTGTCCCACCGGGTGCCGTTCGTTCTGATAGGTGTCGAGCAGGGTGTCTGGTGCGCGGCCACGCTGAACGGCTGCGAGTTTCCAGCTCAGGTTTGCGGAGTCCTGGATGCTGGTGTTGAGGCCCATGCCGCCGGCCGGGGAATGGACGTGGGCGGCGTCGCCGACGAGGAATACTCGGCCTACTCGGTAGCGGGGTGACTGGCGTTCGTCGCTGTGGAATCTGGAGAGCCAGCGAGGGTCGTGCATGCCGAAGTCGCTGCCGAGCGCCTGGCGGGCGACGTCTTTGATTTCTTCCAGATCGACCGATGCGTTGTCGGGCATGGGGTGGTGGCGATTCCAGGCCATGACCCTGAACCAGCCGTCGCCGAACGGGACGACAATGGCGAAGGCGTCTCCGGTCGCTGCCACGGTGGGCGGCTTCTTCGGCGGATCAGCCATCCGGACGTCTGCGAGCATCATGGAGCGAACGGCGGAGCGGCCGGGGAATGGGAGGCCGAGGGACTGGCGCACGCAGCTGTTTCGTCCGTCTGCGCCGACGACGAAGTCTGCGCGCAGGCTGTGTTCAGTACCGGCTGGTGTCTTCACGGTGACGTCGACACCGCTCGGGTCTTGCTGGACGCCAGTCACTTCGTGGGCCCGCATGATGTTCACGCCGTGTGTCAGGGCGCGGGACAGGAGCAGTCGCTCGGTGTTGTACTGGGGCGTCACGAGCACGTGGGGGTAACGGGTCGGCAGGTGCGACAGATCGATCCGCAGAAATTGCAAGATCGGGTTGCGGAGGCCGGTCAGCAGCAGGTCGTCGGCCAGGCCGCGGGCGTCCAGTTGCTCCATCGTTCGGGCGTGAACGGCGAATGCGCGTGTCAGCTGGGATTCCCCTTCTCGCCGTTCCACGACGGTGCAGCGCACTCCGGCCTCGGCCAGGTCACCTGCGAGCAGCAACCCCGCTGGACCAGCACCGACGACCAGCACGTCAACGTCGGATCCCATGTCCTGCCCTCCGCGTGTCACAGAACGAGTAGTAACGACCCGTGATCACCTGGCTGCCGCCCGCCACCGGTGGTGATGTTCAGGGCGGGTGGGTGACTGTGCCCGGGGGTGGCGTAACCGGTGAATCTCCTGACCGCAAGGACCACCGTACGAGGCAGACCACTTCCTCGCCTGTCAGGCAACGACCGTCCCACTCGTACCGAAGCGGTGGTTCCAGACGCGCTGAATCGCTGCCCCGCAATTAATGTTGACCTCATGCGGCGCCGCTTTCGCGTCACATCCCCGGAGGGCGTGACGTAAGGGGCCCGCGAGCGGACATCGAGAGGAGCGCAACCATGCCCTTCGCCACCGCCGAGGACGGCACGCAGATCTTCTACAAGGACTGGGGCTCGGGCCAGCCCGTGCTCTTCTCCCACGGCTGGCCGCTCACCGCCGACGCCTGGGACCCCCAGATGAAGCTCATGGTGGACAACGGATTCCGCGCCATCGCTCACGACCGGCGCGGTGGCGGCCGCTCCGGTCAGCCCTGGGACGGCAACAACCTCGACACGTACGCCGACGACCTGGCCGCGGTCATCGAATCCGAAGACCTGCACGACGTCATTCTGGTCGGGCACTCCACCGGCGGCGGCGAAGTCACCCGCTACATCGGCCGGCACGGCACGGCACGGGTCGCCAAGCTGGTCCTGCTCGGCGCGATCCCGCCGCTGATGCTGAAGACGGAAGCCAACCCTGAGGGCCTGCCGATCGAGGTGTTCGACGAGATCCGCCAGGGTGTGCTCACGGACCGCTCGCAGTACTACAAGGACCTCAGTGCCCCGTTCTACGGTGCCAACCGTGAGGGCTCGACCGTGTCCCAGGGAACGCGTGACGAGTTCTGGCTCTGGAGCATGACAGTCGGCATCAAGGGCGCCTACGACTGCATCAAGGCGTTCTCCGAGACGGACACGACCGAGGACCTGAAGAAGGTCGATGTGCCGACACTGATCGTGCATGGCGACGACGACCAGATCGTGCCCATCGTCTCCGCGGGCGCCAAATCATCCAAGATCGTCAAGGGCGCGCAGTATAAGGTCTACGAGGGCGCGCCCCACGGCCTTGCGATGGTGCCCAAGTACGCCGAGATCTTCAACAAAGACCTGCTTGAGTTCGCGCGGAGTTAGCGACGGCTCGCACCCCGGTGAACGGCAGCACTGCCTCTGGAACTGCTGGGAATCGGCGCTGCGGATTGGCCGCCCGGGATGGCCGGCTCATCGCCTGGCAGACCGCGCGTTGGCCGCATGCGCAAAGGGCCTTCGCCGGCCGGCCGCCGCAAACGTGCGTTAGGCAGCGGCGGCGGTCGGCGGCGCCAACCATGTCCCGGACAACTACGCCGGAGCGGCTGAATCTGGCTCGGCGGCCAGGTTGATCGGTTCGCCGTGTCAGCCGACCGGGCTTGCGCCTTGCTGGAAGACGTTGATGAGATTTCCGTCGTTGTCACGGATCGCGGTCGAGATACTGCCGTCGCCGAGGTCCATCTGCTCCCAGACGGTCGTCACCCCCAGATCACGGAAGGTGCGGGTCACGCTGTCGAGGTCCTCGACACGGAAGACCAGGGCCTTGTTGCCGATCGGGCGGATGTGGGCGGGGGGCTCTGCCGTCAGTTCAGGGATCCGCACACCGTTTGCGGGCTGAAGGAGCTCCAGCCGGAAACCGGGCCCCTCCAAGAAGGCAACGTCCGCTCCGATGGCGTCGAAGCGGGACTTCGCCAGCAGGGTGAGGCCGAACACCCGGTTCCACCACTGGATCGACGCGTCGAGGTCACTGACGGAAATCGTCACATTGTGGAGGGTGTAGGTGAAGAGCGGCTGGGGAGGGGTGGTCATGGTGATCACTTTTCGTTGGGCGTGTGCAGTCGTTTGCGGAGGGGCACGCGAGACACTCGCACAGTCCCGCCCCGGCGTTTCCCTGCCGTGCAGCGGAACAGTCTGTACCTGTCTACCGCCGACCCGACGTCCCCTTGCAGTAGCGAATCCGCGGGTCGCAGTACAAAGGTAGAGTTTATGGACCGTACAGTCAAGAACCTATGTCTCCTTCAAATGCGTTGCGAAGCCAGTCGATCAATGCACTATTTGAGCGCTCGCCGCGCCGTCGGCATGCGAATGGGAGCCGCGAACCAAGGTCCTGTGCGGGGATCTGTAGAGCTCGCCCGCAGCGCTCGCGTGAAACGGTCCGGCGCCGTCGGCTGCCAGAGCGTCGTCCGGCCCGCGGTGAGGCGCAGTCGATGGCGCAGCCGCACGGCCGAAGAGGGCCCACTCAAGGGCATGACGAAAGGGGCGGGTCGGCAACTGTGCTGGGGCGGGCGGCCGGGCCACTCGTTGGAACGTACGAAGGGCAGGTGTGCTGGACGCTCGCGTGCCGATCCCAGGCGGGCCCACCCGGATCGCTGTTTGTCGGCATATCACCTGTGGACGATGCCGACCCGCAGGATGGTCAGTGCCGGGACAACTGCTTGAGGGCGGCTTGGCCTATCTGCATCAGAGCTGAGCCGTCCATGTCGGTCTTGGCGAGAAACTCGATGCCCTGCATGACAGCGAGGAGCAGTCGCCCGAGCTCCTGGGCGTCCGCGCTCGGTTCGACCGTCCCGTCGTCCTGGGCTTCCTTTACGCAGGAGATCAGAAGATCTTCGACCGCTTGATAGGTGGTCCGGGCTCGGGAGACCACATCCGGATCGTTGCTGTGCAGCTCGGACGTACTGTTGACCAGAAGACAGCCGCGGCGCTGCGGGTCCTCCTTGAATCCCTTGGCCACCCCCTCAACGAGCAGGGTCAGGCGTTCGAAGGGCGTCCCGGGCCCGGTGAGGACCGCCCGGACGCCGTTCAGCTGTTCCTCGCGATAGCCGTCCAGTACGTGCAAGAACAGCTGCCGCTTGTCGCCGAAGGCGCCGTACAGACTTCCCTTGCCCAGTCCGGTGGCGTCCGTCAGGTTCTGCAGTGATGTAGCCGCGTATCCCTGATTCCAGAACTGCTCGCGCGCAGACTCCAGTACCTGGTTGTCATCGAAATTCCGCGGTCGTCCCATGACAACAGCATACGTTCTTCTTGACCTGCCGGTCCAGATCGTCGGGCACGCAGCACAGGCCCGGCTGCTCGCGGTGACGCGGGAGGACCTGGGCGTTCCCCTGGTCGCCGCCGCGCAGGGCCGCCGTGCAGGGTGAGGCCGGGCGATAGGGGGCGTGCAACGCATGGCCCTCCGTCAGGGGTTTTCCCGGCGCCCTCGCGGACAGGCCTGCGCCGGCCGCCCTGTCGCGCCTCGACAGCGTGCCCGCGGTCACGTTTTTGTCCGTGCGGTCCATAACAAGGTTCTTTACCGTATAGTCCATAACTGGGCTCGGAGCCGTCCGGTTCGGGCTGTAAAACCGCAGTGACACTTGGTGCACGACTTCTGGCGTTCGCACCGGACAGGGGTAAACGATCATGGGACAGCTTGACGGGAAGACGGCAGTCATCACCGGAGGCAACAGCGGAATCGGACTGGCCACCGCCAAGCGATTCGCACGTGAAGGCGCCCACGTGTTCATCACCGGCCGCCGGCAGAAGGCCCTCGACGCCGCGCTGGCCGAGATCGGCGGCGAAGCCACCGCTGTCAGGGGCGACGTCGCTGATCTCGCGGACATCGACCGCCTCTACGCGGCTGTCGCCGAGCGAGGCCGGCCCATCGACGTACTGTTCGCCAACGCGGGCGGCGGTCAGTTCGCTGCTCTTGAGCAGGTCACCGAGGAGCACTTCGACGCCACCTTCAACATCAACGTACGGGGAATGCTCTTCACTGTTCAGAAGGCCATTCCGCTGCTCAACGACGGCGCCTCGGTGATCCTGACCGGATCGACTGCCGCAACCTCAGGCGGCGCCGCCTTTGGCGTGTACGCCGCGTCCAAGGCCGCGGTCCGTTCCTTCTCGCGCACCTGGGCCAACGAACTGAGCGGCCGCGCGATCCGGGTGAACACCCTGGTCCCCGGCCCGATCGTCACCCCGGGCATCACCGGCCTGGCTGCCGACGCCGACCAGGCCGCACAGATGAGGGACGCCTTCGCCAGCCAGATTCCGCTGGGCCGCATGGGGCACCCGGACGAGGCCGCTGCTGCCGCACTGTTCCTCGCCAGCAATGAGAGCAGCTTCGTCACCGGATCCGAGCTTTTCGTGGATGGCGGACTCAACCAGATCTGATCGCCGCAAGAGGATGCGCTGTGCCTGTCCCGGCGAAGACGTCAGTCGCCGCGTCGCGATCACACCGGTAGTCACACCGAACCTAGCCTCGATCTTGCATGAGGGCCCGTCAGCAAGCTGACGGGCCCTCATGCAAGATCGAGGCTAGTGGACTGTCGCGGCTAATGTTTGGGATAGAGGTGGCGCAGTTTGATGCGTGCATCGTGGGTGGTGAATTGCCAGTCCACCTGACGCTGGTCGGTGTTGGTGGCGTTCTGCCAGGCTGAGAGTTCGGTGTTGAGTGTGTCGAGGTCGCCGATCCGGCGGTCGAGACATTGTCTGGTCAGCGCGGAGAGATCGGTCTCGGCGACGTTGAGCCATGACCCGTGTTTGGGCGTGTGGTGGATCTCGAGGCGCTGAGCCAGGGCGAAGGCGTCTTCCGGTTCGAACGCCTCGTACAGTGAGGCGACGCCGTGGGTGTTGAGGTTGTCCATCACCAGCCGTGGACTACCCCGACGCCGAGAACGTGGTATGTGCGGCCTCGCAGTCGGCGGGGCTGCGGTAGTCGAGGCTGCTGTGGAGTCGGTCCAAGTTGTACCAGCTTTCGATCCACTCAAAGATCGCGGTGTGGGCGGCGGACCTGCTGGGCCAGGGCTGGGTGCCGATCAGCTCGTTGTTCAGGGCGGCGAAGAACGACTCGGCCAGCGCGTTGTCCCAGCACTGGCCGGTGCGGCCGACGGATAGCCGGCCACCCAACTGGTTTGACAGCAAGGCGAGTTCACGGCTGGTGTATTGGCAGCCGCGGTCGGAGTGGAAGATCACGGAACCTGCGGGGCGACGCTGGTGGCAGGCGGCTCGCAGTGCGTCGGGGACCAGTTCGGTACGCAGGTGGTCGGCAGTGGTCCAGCCGACCACCCGGCGGGAGGCGATGTCGATGACGGTGGCCAGGTAGAGCCAGCCCTCGTCGGTGGGGATGTAGGTGATGTCGCCGCACCAGCGGATGTCGACCGCGGTCGGGTCGGGTCGGAAGTCGCGCAGGACCAGGTCCGGGCGGGTGGCCGCGTGTGGGTCGGGGATCGTGGTGCGGTGTCGTCGTCTGCGGTGCCGGCCGACGAGCCCGGCGGCCCGCATCAACCGGGCGATGCGTCTGCGGCCACAGCGCGTCCCCGCACGCTTGAGGACGGCGTGGATGCGCGGGGCCCATAGGTGCCCCGGGACCGGGCGTGGACCGCGGTGTGATCTGCTCGGTCAGCTCCGCGTCCTGCACGGCCCGGGGACCGGGGGTACCGGCGCGGCGGACGCGGCACGGGAGACCTTGAGCAGTTCACATGCGCGTTTGACGCTGTGACCTCCCTGTTTCTCCGCCTCGATGAACGGGTGCACCGTCACCGGGTCTCCTTCGCGAAGAAAGCCGGCCCGCTTGAGGATCTCCACGTCCTCCCGCAGGCGGCGGTTCTCCCGCCGCAACTGGGCCAGTTCCTCACGTTCGCTGCTGGTCAGGCCGTCACGCTCGCCGGCATCGACCTCCGCCTGCCGGACCCAGTCGCGCACCGCGGTCTCGGTCAGGTCGAAATACTTGGCGACCTGACCGACCGAGCGGTCACCGCGTCGGCACAGCTCGACGATCTCAGCCTTGAACTCCGGCGTGAACGAGCGCCGAGGACGCGGCTCCCGGAGGGCTGTGGGCGCCCTACTACAACGAAAGATCGGTGAGGACCAGCACACGCTCATAGGTGTAGTCCGCCATGGCGAACTTCACTCCTTCACGGCCGACACCAGACTGCTTGACCCCGCCGTAGGGCATCTGGTCGGCGCGATAGGAGGGCACGTCGCCGATCACGACTCCGCCGACTTCCAGAGCCCGATGTGCCCGGAAGGCAGCCTGCAGGTTGCGTGTGAACACCCCTGTCTGCAGCCCGTACTTGGAGTCGTTCACGGCCGCGAAAGCCTCGGCCTCGCTGGACACCTTGAGTACCGTCAGAACTGGCCCGAAGACCTCCTCGCAGGCCAGGGTCGTGTCTGCTGGAACATCCGCGAGGACCGTAGGCGTGTACGAGGCGCCCTCCCGCTTGCCGCCCGTATACAGCGTGGCCCCGGAACCGACGGCTTCGTCGACCCATGACTCGACGCGGCACGCTGCGTCCTCACTGACAAGCGGACCCACATCAGTTCTGTCATTCGAAGGGTCCCCGGTGACCTGAGATTTGACGGCTGCGACGATACGCGGCAACAGGCGATCGTACACCGCGGCGTCAGCTATCACACGCTGCACAGAGATACAGGACTGTCCGCCCTGGTAGTTGGAGAACGTAGCGATGCGCGCGGCGGCCCGGTCAAGATCCTCGTCGCTCGTAAAGTCGGCCAACACCACGGCAGCACCGTTCCCGCCGAGCTCCAACGTGCAGTGCTTTCTGGGAACGGAGTCCATGATGGCGTACCCGACCCTCTCGGAGCCTGTGAACGAGATGACGGGCAGGCGCTCGTCCTGCACCAGCCCCGGCATCCGGTCATTGGCGACCGGCAGGATGCTCCATGAACCGGCCGGCAGTTCGGTCTCGGCAAGGAGGTCACCGATGATCAGACCCGAGAGCGGAGTATCGGGCGCCGGCTTCAGGATGATCGGGGCGCCGGCCGCGATAGCCGGGGCGACTTTGTGGGCACACTGGTTCAGCGGGAAGTTGAACGGCGTGATCCCCAGCACAACGCCCTTCGGGAAGCGGCGGGTGAGCGCCAGTCGGCCCTGGCCGCCGGCGTCAGTGTCGAGCCGCTGAGCCTCACCGCTATTGAAGCGGCGGGCTTCCTCCGCGGCGAACCGGAACACGGACACCGCACGGCCGACCTCTACGCGAGCCCACTTGATCGGCTTTCCGTTCTCCGCGGAGATGAGCTGCGCGATCTCCTCGCTGCGCTCCATAAGGCGCTTGCTCACGTGGTCGAGCGCGGCGGCACGAACATATGCGGGAGTAGCCGCGAACTCATCGCGAACGGCATACGCCGCCGCCACCCCCTCCTCCACCTGCTCATCGGTGGGCACACTGACCTCTCCGATGAGCTGACCGGTCCAGGGGGAGGTAACAGCCAAGGTCGTCTCGCCGCTGGCCGGACGGCCGGCGAGCCAGAAAGCGCGGGTGGAAATCATGTCCGGTCATGGCCCTTTACGTCTGAAGGTGCGCTGACGTTCATCCGCCAACCGTTACACCGTAGGACCGCCGAGGTGACGGACGACTTGTACGTGGTGTAGTGATCGCATGCACGCGCATGCCCGAAGGTAGCCTTGAGTGCGATCGCCCATCCCTCGACCGAAAACTCGGGTCTGCCGCACGATCGGGTGACAACCTGACCTGCCCCACCTCTCAGGTTCCAGTTCTGCTGGCTAACTGACGGCCTTCACGAAAGGCTGCCGGACATGCCCCGCGCTTACCCCGCTGAGTTCCGCGCCCGCGCCATCGCGTTGGTGCGGGCAGGAAAAGAACAGAAACAGACCGCCGTTGACCTCGGCATCCATCCGGTCACGTGGCCGAAGTGGTTGCGCCAGGACGACATCGACAACGGACGGCGCCCTGGCAGGGTCTCGGAGGAGTCCGCAGAGCTGCGTGCAGCGCGGCGACGAATCCGCGAGCTGGAAACCGAGCTCGAGATCGTCCGCAAGGCCGCCAGGTTCCTCGGCGAGGACAAGCCGGCCCCAAAAGGCTCTACCCGGTGATCGACCGCCTCGTCGATGCCGGGGCACCGGTCGACCGATGCTGCCGGATCCTCGGGGTCGCCCGGCAGAACTACTACAAACACAAGCGCACCCCGACCACACCGCGGCAGCTGCGACGGGAGTGGCTGACCGGGCTGATCCGGGAGGTCCACGTCGCCTCACGCGGCACCTACGGCTACCGCCGCGTCCACGCCGAGCTCACCCTGGGCATGGGCATCCAGGTGTGCTCGAGGACCGTGTCGGAGCTGATGACACAGGCCGGGATCCACGGACTGCCCGGACCGGTGCGGATCAAGCGCCTGCGGGGTGTCGTCACCGCCGATGACCTGGTCAACCGGAAGTTCCATCGGCTGCGTCCCAACGAGCTGTGGGTCACCGACATCACGCAACACCGCACCAGAGAAGGCTGGGTGTACTGCGCGGCGGTCCTGGACGCGTTCAGCCGCAAGATCGTGGGCTGGTCGATCGACTCCAGACAGGGCTCCACCCTCGTGGTCAACGCGTGAGACATGGCCCTCCGCAACCGGCGCCCCGAACCAGGCGCGACAGTGCACGCCGACCACGGCACCCAGTTCACCTCGTGGGTCTTCGGGGAAAGGATCCGCTCCGCCGGGCTCCTGCCATCGTTCGGCACGGTCGGAGACGGCCTGGACAACGCGATGATGGAGTCGTTCTGGTCCTGGATGCAGATCGAGCTGTTGGACCGCAAACGGTGGAAGACCCGGGTCGAGTTGGCGAACGCGATCTTCGAGTACATCGAGGTCTTCCACAACCGACAGCGGCGCCACTCAGCACTGGGCTACCGCACCCCGATCGAGTACGGACTACTCTCCAAACAAGAGACGAGGAACTCCAGCCCTAGCAAGATAGACCGCCCGACACGACGGCGATAGCCGCGGTACACATCCGCCTGTCGGCAACTGATCCTGATAACAGCGAGGACGGTCGCCAAGAGCATGCCCACGACTATGACGGCTACGCCCGCGGCATCAACGGCTCGACCGGCGAACTCCACGATATTTCGAATTTCCACAGTATCCCCTAACTGTGCCGACCTGAAACCCGCTTGTCGGTGGTCCGTACCGTGGTTGCCACCGACGCGTCGTTCCGGGAGCCGGCCACGAAGGGACGATGCGTGTTCCCACAGCGCTTCCCGCGCAATGGGCCGCTGACTGCCGGTGCTGGTTGAGGCGTGCTTATCGGATGGGGCGTGAGGGCTGTTTTACCGGGCGGCGACCCCCCTCAGTGCATCAGGTCGACCAGTTCGTCCGTCGACAGCAAAGCATGGGCGAAGAAGCGGTAGTTGATCATGGCCGCCTGATAACCGTCGCCCCAGACCGGGTGTCGGGGTCCAGCTGTTGCATCCCTGACCACGGCGACTTCAAATCCCTCCTCGATGAGGTGGCGCATATGGGACTCAACGCACATGTTCGCCAACATCCCACCAAGAATAATTCCTTGAATTTTTCGCTTGCGCAATTGTAGTACCAGGTCGTTGGTTTCCGGCCCGAATACCTTGTGCGGACTCGCGACCACCGTTCTGCCGTCCTCGATATAGGGTTTGAAGCGCTCCAGCCAGTCCGCCCCGGAGTTCCGGAATCCTGCCAGATCGAGCTGTCCCGCCCGTGCGAAGGTATGTGTCTCCAGTTCGTTTGTCTCCAGCGGACCGTTCATTCGCCAACCGTTGTCGGTCGGGTAGAAGTAATGGGGCGAGATGAAGACCTCGTATCCGGCCGCCTTCGCTACCTCGAAGATTCTCTCCATATTCTCGACGGTCCTGTTTTCTGTGACGCTCGCCCCCACCACGTCCCAGTTCGCTCCGTCCTCGCTCAGCACGTCGTTCTGTGGATCAATGAACACGAGCGCCGTGTCGGTCTTATTGAATTCCACTTGCCCGCTCCTCCTGCGATTAACAGGCCACTGGTCTGATGGGCATTGGTGCAGCGGATGCCCTTCCGGAGCGCATTCCGGTCCGGTCACTAGTGGTTTTTTCACGTGCACCTTGGAGCGCGTGCCCCGAGGAGGCGCTGTCCCGGCTATTCGGCTCTCCGTCCACTTTGCCCCATCGCGGGACCTTCTGCATCGGTGAGCCACCTCGGTCGCTGCAGCCATCCGGAGGCGTGAACGGCCGTGGGGTAGGGGGATACTAGATCTGGTACTCCAGTCAGACTCCTGGTCCTGAGCTGCTTCTTCTTCGGTAGTGGCAGCGGCGGCAGGCTTTGGCTTGGTGGCACCTGCGCCGGGGGACCATTTTTGGGCGTGGAGATGTCAGTCGTGGTGGGGACGGGGATGCGGCAGGAGGGTGTCCAGTAGGCGCCTGATCTCTGCCACGGCTACCGGAGCGAGGACTGATCCGTTTCTGCCGCCCCCCCTTGACCAAGCACCGCCCGGGCAGCCAGGCCCCTCGCGCGGGCCGCCGCCAACCTGCGTTCAGTCAAGTCGAACAGGAAGTCGATCCGGCGCGAGAGAGGCCGCAGTACCGAGTGCTCCCCTGGCACGGGAGGTGAGGCCCGCAGATCTCGCAGCAGGGCCGCGACCTAGGACAGATTCCAAACGAGTTGCCGCACTGGCACTCCAGGTTCCACGTTCTCCAGCAGCAGAGCCCCGGCTGCGAGGTCCACTGCCAGCAGAGTGACAACCGACGGCGTATCTGCCCAGGCTCGCAGGGCTTCGGCCTCCTCACGCGCGGTCAAGGGCTGGGGCGTGAGCTTCAGCCACATCGAGGCATCTGTGTCACGCTGCAGGCAGCGGAACACCCGCGAGGTGCCTCCACCGCTCGCCGCAACAAGATCTAGATCCCAACGGGCAGCGAGCTCATGGAGGAGGGCCGCCAACTCGTCACACCAACCGAGCACATCCGAACCGAACGACGAGCCGGTCCCGGACCTCTGGCGCGACGCAGGCCAACTCTCTCAACACGTCCCCCGCAGGTGATCAATGCAGTTCCTGCGCATCCTATGAGCACGGCCCACGCACGCCCCACCACATTTCACTGTCACGGTTCGTGAAGATCAATCGCGTCCGACTGCCCAATACAGCGCTCAGGATTATCGACGCTTACCAATCCCGAGGCCGTCAACCTCCTGGCGATGCGCTCGGCCCTGCCCACCCCCGCCGCGGCCCGCTTCCGGCCTTCTGCCGGAGGGCCGGGCCAAACGATCAGTAAGCCGCCCGGCTAGCCATGGCACAGGCTTCGGGCCTTGTCCCGTTCACCTGGACGCACCGGTGACGGTTGATCCGCCGCCAACCCGTATGCGAGACCTTATGATTCGCGGGCTCGCATACGGGTTCCCTCGGCCAGACGCCCAGGATTCCTGGAACCCGCGCGCCTTCCCGTGCGGCAGCCGCAAACTGGGCCGGCGCGCACGAGCGGCAGACCTGTACGTCGGCTCCTATCACCGTGCGTGCCGCAGGGCGGCTGATGCGCTGCGGCCCGACCGGCTGCTCATCCTCTCCGCGCGCTACGGCCTGCTCGACCCCGACGACGTCATCGACCCGTACGACACACCTCATGGCGCTGCCGACGCCATCACGGTCCAAGCCCTACTGAAACAGGCCACGGTGCGCGACATCGTGCTCCTCGACCCCGTTGTGGCTCTCGGCGGCACACGGCATGTCGGCCTCGTCCGCACCATCTGGCCGCACGCCCAGGCGCCATTGGCCGGGACACGCGGCATGGGTGAGCAAATGGCCAGGCTCGCCGTGCTGCGCAAGGGGCACGAGCAGCAGCTGATGTGACACCGCAGGCCGCTGTGGGAAGGCGGCCCGGCCGCGCCCGGCAACCGCGTATCCTCGCCGCCGCTGCCCTGCTCTGCGCACGTGCGCAGAGCAGGGCAGCGGGGTGGCGTCCCGGTGGCCATGGTGCCTCCTGCCGGCGAGCAGGTACGCGGCGCGGACGGACGACCTCGCCCCCCCTGCTGCGCCCATGCACGCGAATGCCAGGCGGGCCCCCTCCGAACGCCCGGAGCGGGCCCGTCAGCGACAGGAGCCGTTCATCCCTCGTCGTGTGCCAGCGTCAGATCAAAGGCGTCCTGGCCGGCCACATCCAGGGTGAGGGATGCCGCCCGAGCCGGGTATCCCGCAGCGACGACGGTGTACTGGTCGGCTTCGAGACCCGTGAAGGTGTACGAGCCGTCCTCGGCGGTGAGCGCGATGCCGACGACGTCGCCCGCCGGGTCCAGGAGGGTGACGCGGGCCTCGGAAACCGGGCGGCCGTCCCTGGCACTGCTGCGGACGGTGCCCTTGAGCACGGGCGCCACGCCGTGGCGCGCGTCCGGCTCGGCGGGCCGACGGCGCGCGTGCTCGATGACGGGTCGGCGGCGCATGTGTCCGGCGGCGTAGCGCAGGGAGCGGCTCACCACCACCATCCAGGCAACGACCACCAGCACGTAGAGCACGACAGCCGCCCATATGAACAGCTGCGATCCGGTCCGCGCGGCGAGAGCGCTCGTGGCCGTCACACACGCGCCCACCGGGAAGATGAAAGACCACCATGTGGGTGCGAAGGGCAGCCCGCCCCAGACCGTCCGTGCGGTCAGCCCCGCGGCGAGCGCCAGCCACAGCATGGCGAAGCCCCATACCGACACTCCCCCCAGCAACGCGGCGACCGCGGCGCCTCGCGCGTAGGGCGCGGGCAAGGCGCTCGGCGCCGCAGCGGCCAGCGCGCCGAGCGCCGTCACCGACTGGCCCAACGCCCCCAGCCCGATCCACACCGTGGGCACCACGGTCGCGGCAGGTATGTCGTGGTGCACCAGGCGCCCGTAGATCATGGCCAGCACGAGCAGCGCCGCGACGAAGCCGAGCCCCAGCATCGCGTAACACCCCAGCAGCAGGGCGAGCCGCAGTTGCCCGGCCGGTGCGTGGGGCACCAGCAGCGCGCCCGTCGCGGCGGAGACCATCGGCGGCACCACCGGCATCAGCCAGCCGCCGAACGCCGAGTCCGGCGCGAAGCGGTGCCGGGTGACCATCAGATACGGCACCGTGCACGCCGTGACAAGACCGAGCACGGTACCGAGTGACCAGAGCGCCCAGTCCAGACGCAGCGCTGCCTCGAGCCCGATCAGCCGCCGACCCAACACCAGCGCCCCGGCGCCCACCGTGAGCAGCGCCACCGGCGGCGCGCCGAAGAACTGGGCCGCCACCGGATCAGCCGCGTGTACCCGCAGCGCCCGCTGCCTGAGGTAACCGACGGCCAGCAGGATCAGCAGCAGCGCGGCGCCCAACCAGACCACCGTGGCGAGAGTCCGCAGCCCGGGAAAGCCCCGGGGAAGCGTGACCGCCGCGTTGGCGACGATGCCCGTGCCCATGACCGCCGCGAACCAGCTGGGGCCGAATACCGCACGCGTGGTTGTCTCTGCGGCAGGCGGCAAAGGACGGGCGGACGAGGAGGAATTCATGACCCAAACCTATGGCGGGGCTGAGGCGGCACCGCCGGTCATGTCCAGATGCGAGGGGCTTGGAGCACATATCGAGCGACCACCACAGTGCGGCAGTCCCGCAGCGCACCCGTGAGAATCACCCTCCCCTGACAGTTCGTCATTGTCCAGCGACTGCCGCGTTGATGGCTCGCAGTGCGGCTCATGTTCAGTTGCACTGACCAGTTGTCGGCAGCGGCGACGACGAGGGCCGGCGGCGCGGCGACGGCCGAACGGAGCCTGTTGCGTAGATGGGCGGAGGTTCCTAGCACCCGGATACCGGGCGCCGTCCGTCCCGGGGCCCGCGGAGGTCTCCGGAGCACTCGGCCTCTCCCTTGAGGCAGCGACTTGCTACGGGGCTTGGCGGCACGCCTCGGCTGCGACGGCGTCCGCCACCCCGGCCCGGCCCAGATCGCCGACACAGCCGCTCTGGTCGCCCACCAGACCGACGTAACACGCCATCCGGACCGCGTCCGTGACCTCGGTGCCCTGGTCCCGGACATGGTTCTCGCAGGCCGCGATGTCCGCGTGAGCGGCTGGTGCGGCGATGACGGTGCCGCCCAGGGCGAGGGCCAGGCCGGCGAGAACACAGGGAATACAAGCCGAACGACGCATGAGGATGCACCTGCTCTCTGGGGCGGATCACGCGGTCCTGGGCGCGCCGAACCGCGGGCGGGGGCGGCGGCGAGCGAACGCGAGAGACGGAATCCCCCGGGGATCGAGCACCACAGGGGTCGAGCAGGCGGTGTCCCGTGCCTGTCGTGCGGGTGGTGTGCGCTTCCTCCGAGACCCGATCGGCCCGGTATCGGCCACCCTCGCTCATACGACGCTAGAGCACTCCGTACGCGCCCGCACTCCCGGAACGACGGATCCCGGCGCCCGTTCGCCGACACCGACGTCATTCCCCAGGAGCTGTGGCCGGGTGTTTCCCCAGTCACGGTGTCCTCATCGGGATCACCATCGCCTGCGACCGCGTCACCACCATGCGTTTGGTGTACCTGACGGCGCCGGCGCCGCGCCGTCGATGACGAACAGGCCGCGACCGTGCGCACGCCCGTCTCGCCAGGGAAGGCAAGAGCCCTGGCCGGTGCTTGTCAGCCGGGCTCTTCGGCTGTTCGCCGGGTGGGCAGCCCGGGCCCATCATGACGACCTGACGGCCGGCCTACGTACGGCGGGCCCGCCCCCGTCTCGGGCCGTGCCCGGGCGGCACCGGCGGCCTCCTCCCCGCCATTTCCCTCCCCCGCCCTCCGATGTCACAGAACGGCGGGGCTGTCTCGTCTCAGATCGTCGAAGACAGACTCCGAAAGCAGGAAGGTGATGGTCATGCGGGTGTTCGTGGCAGGCGGGAGTGGAGTCCTGGGGCGGCGGCTGGTACCGCAGCTCGTGGCTCGTGGCCACCGGGTGACGGCCACGACGACAAGCACGGCCAAGCTCGGCTTCGTGGAGCAACTGGGCGCGGACGGCGTCGTGATGGACGGACTGGACCCGATGTCCGTCGGCGAAGCGGTGGCGGCCGCCCGCCCGGACGTGATCGTGCACCAGATGACCGGGATCAGCATGGCTCACGCCGGCAAGCCCGACCTGAAGCACTTCGACCGCTGGTCCCTGCCCACCATCAGACTGCGCACCGAGGGAACCGATCACCTGCTGGCCGCCGCCGAGGCGACCGGCGTGCCGCACTTCGTCGCGCAGGGCTACGCCAACTGGAACGGGATCCGCGAGGGCGGCTGGGTGAAGACCGAGGAGGACCCGCTGGACCTGCACGAGAAAACACCCGCGCACCCGGCGATGGCAGCGTTGCGCCACGTCGAGGATGCCGTCACCGGCGCCGGCGGCGCGGTGATGCGATACGGCGCGTTCTACGGGCCCGGCGCCACCGACGACCAGGTCGTACTCGTGCGCAAGCGGCAGTTCCCGCTGGTCGGCAACGGCACCGGCTATGCCTCCTGGATCCATCTCGACGACGCGGCGAGCGCCACCGTCCTGGCCGTCGAGCAGAAAGCGAGGGGCGTGTTCAACATCGTCGACGACGACCCGGCCCCGGCCGCCGAGTGGCTGCCCCATCTCGCGGCGTGCGCGGGAGCCAAACGGCCGGTGCGCATCCCCCCGTGGCTGGCCCGGCTGCTGGCCGGACAGGTGGTGGTGACGATGATGACCGAGGGGCGCGGCTTCTCCAACGCGAAGGCCAAACGGGAGCTCGGCTGGGAGCCGCGCTATCCGTCGTGGCGGCAGGGCTTCAAGGAGGGGCTGGCGTGACCCGGACCGAGGAGTTCGAACAGCTGCGGCCCCTGCTGTTCTCGATCGCCTACCGGATCCTGGGCAGCGTGAGCGAGGCCGAGGACGCGGTCCAGGAGACCTGGCTGCGCTACGAGCTCTCCGCGACCCGGCCCACGTCGACAAAGGCGTTCCTCTCGGCCGTGGTCACCCGGATCTCGATCGACGTGCTGCGCTCGGCCCGCCGGCGGCGGGAGGAGTACGTCGGGCCGTGGTTCCCCGAGCCACTGCTCACCGACCCCTATGAGGACCCGGAGCACTCGGCGGAACTCGCCGACACGCTGTCGATGGCATCCCTGTTGCTGCTGGAACGGCTCAGCCCGCTGGAACGTGCGGTCTTCGTCCTGCGGGAGGTGTTCGCCTTCGGCTTCCCGGACATCGCCTCGGCGGTGGGCAGGTCGGAGGCGGCGTGCCGCCAGCTCGCGGTGCGGGCACGCCGCCACATGGACGCGGGCCGGCCCCGGTTCGAGGCCGACCGGAAGGAGCGCGAGAAGCTCGCCGAGCGGTTCTTCGACGCCTTGCGGGAGGGAAACATCGACGGGCTGCGAGAACTGCTCGCCAGCGACGTGTCGCTGGTCGGGGACGGCGGCGGCAAGGCCCCGCAGTGGGCCAGGGGTTTCTTCGGCGCCGACCATGTGTCCCAGGTGCTCGCCACCCTCCTCCCGCCGTTCATCCAGATCGGCGGCGTCGTGGAACGGCACCAGGTGAACGGCCAGCCGGGCGCGATCTTCCGCGACCCGGACGGCAAGGTCCTCAACACCTGGACACTCGACATCCTCGATGGACGGATCCAGACGATCCGCACGGTGAGCAACCCCGACAAGCTCGGGCACATGGGTCCCGTGGCTGACGCCTGGGCGGTCCTGCGCGCAACACAACGGGTCCGTCCGGACGCGGACTGACCCGATGAGCTCACGCCGCGGCCGAGGAAGTGGCTACAAGCTCCCCTTGCGGACGGTCAGCTGCCTCCGACACCGCCCACACACCGCTCGGGCAAAAAGCGGCGACCGGCAACGGCTTGTCGCGCCCCCACCAGAAACCGAGCAGCGACAGGTTCGGCGCACCAGCACCAAAACCAAGAAGAGGAGAATCGGGCATGATCAGGATCGGCATCATCATCGGCAGCACCCGCCCCGGCCGGAACGGCGACCAAGTGGCCCAATGGGTGCGGGACCTGGCGGTTGAACACGCAGGCGACGCCGCGGACTTCGAGCTCGTGGACCTGAAGGACTACGCGCTGCCGCTGCTCGACGAGCCCGTGCCGGCGCGCATGGCACCGGGCCGGCTGCCGCACACACAGCGATGGGCCGAGCGGATCGGATCGTGCGACGCCTTCATCGTCGTCACGCCCGAGTACAACACCGCCCCGCCCGCCGCCCTGACCAATGCCATCGACTACCTCTACGCGGAGTGGGGCGGCAAGCCGGTCGGTTACGTCGGCTACGGCATCTTCGGCGCCGTCATGGCGGTGCAGAAGCTCCGTGCGCAGGCGGGCCCGTTGCGGATGGCGGACATCGGGCCTCAGGTGGCGCTTTCGCTGCGCGAGGACTTCGAGGCCTTTGCCGACTTCCGGCCGCAGGAGCTGCACGTGGCAGAGGTGCACGGGCTGGTCGACGAGCTGCTGGCGTGGGCGCAGGCGCTCGGCCCACTGCGCGCAGCTTCCCGAGCCGCTGCTTGAACGGCCGAAACCCTATCCCCAACCTCTACAACGTTGGATCCGCTGTACGAACGATGAGGAAAGCCCAGACCGTCGCGGGCGATAGGGACCTTGGTCCCGTCCGCAGACGTGACAGCACACCGTCGATCACCTGACGGTGGTCCCGCCACAGACACCACCCGCCGCTCACAACTCGGCGACAGCGGCTCTGTCCGATCTCACGCCACATCCGTCAATTCTCCACGACGTACAAACAAGTTCAATGATCAGCCAGGCCCTGGTCGGTGGTTCCGTAGGCGGCCATGAACATGTCCAGCAGTCCGTCGATCGCGGCCTCGTCAATGGGGCGGGTCGACAGCAGGCTGCGGTAGTAGAGGGTGCCGCACAGCACCTCGGCGGCGAATTCCAGGTTCGCTGCTGCGGTCAGCTCACCGGTGTGCTGGGCGCGGGTGATCCGCTCGAGGGTGCTCTGCTCGACGGTGGCCAGGAATCGTTCGTGCAGGGTCGCCCGCAGCGTGGAATCAGCCTGCGCTTCCGCGATGACTGCGCGGTAGATGGGGCCGATCGGCGGGCTGGAGAGGGCGAAGCTCGACAGTAGGAACTGTTCGCGCAGATCCCTTCGGACGTTCCCGGTGTCGCGGTAGTCCAGGTCCCTGGTCCACACGTGACTGAGCGCGTCGAGCAGCAGCGCCGCCTTGGACGGCCAGCGCCGGTAGATCGTGTGTTTTCCGACCCCGGCCCGTCGGCCGACCGCCTCGATACTCAGGCCCGCGTACCCGACCTCCGCAGCCAGATCGAGGGTTGCCCGCAGCAGCTCTTCGGTGCGCACGGCACCTCGACGGCGTGGCGTGGCGGGCGTGTCGCTCATGCCACCAACTCTAACGGCACGCATCGTGCCGTTGACAACGCCGAGGGCCGCGCGCAGCATTCTGTATCGATCGGCACGGTGCGCGCCGATGCCGAGGTGACGGCGTGTCGCCACTGACGCCCAAAGTCCCGCCGAATCAGATCAACACCCGCCCCATCGGATCGACGAAGGAAGATCTGTCATGACCAGCACCGACAGCAGCACGCGCGAGGGATTCACGGTCGAGGAACGGGCCGCGATGAAGGACCACGCCCAAGAGCTGAAGACAGCAGCGCGCCGCGGCTCGCGCGCGGACAAGGCCGCGGAGGCGGAGCGGGACGTGCTCGCGAAGATCGCCGAGATGCAGGAGTCGGACCGGATCATGGCCGAACGCGTCCATGCCGTCATCACAGCCGACGCCCCGGTGCTCGCGCCGAAGCTCTGGTACGGGATGCCCGCCTACGCGCTGGACGGCAAGGTCGTCTGCTTCTTCCAGAGCGCGGCGAAGTTCAAGGCGCGCTACGCGACGCTCGGGTTCAGCGACCAGGCGAAGCTGGACGAGGGCACGATGTGGGCGGCCGGTTTCGCCCTGACCGAGGTGACATCCGAGGTGGAGGCGCGGATCAGCGCGCTCGTGAAGCAGGCGGTGGGCTGAGCCTAGCCCGGGGCCTGCGGCCTTTTCGCGCGCTCGGCGGCCTGGCGCTACTGATTCGGCGTCTGCTGCGCCTCCTCACTGACGGCGTCAAGGCGCCTGGCTGAGCAGCACAGCAGGCGTCGAGTTCCACTCACTGGTTCGGCCCTTTCTGGCTAGGAGCGCCGTCCGCCCGGAGGTCGCCGGGCGGGATTTGGGCATCATGTGTCAGACACGGCCTATCCGTTCGTTCCGGTCGGCAGCACGGCACGGGCGATGCCGGTGAGGTTGCCCTGCAGGATGAGAATCTCGCTCTGGTTCGATCCGTCGAGGTCCGCCGCGTAGACGTTCCCGGCGAGGTCGGTCACGTACATGCGGCCGTCCTCCGGATCGAGGGCGAGACCGATGCCTTCCATGAGGTGGGTCAGCAGGATCTCGGGGGTCCGCTGCCCTTCCGGCGCGTCCACCGGCGAGCGGTTCACACTGTTGCCCCGCGGCGGGTCGCCGCGATCCGTCCAGTACAGCAAGCGCCGCGTGAGGTCGAGCTCCAGGTCGATCGGCTCGGGCAGGCCGTCGAACAACACCTCGATGTCGCCGCGTTCGGCCGCACTTTCCCCAGCGGGCAGCTCGATTCCGGCGCGCAGGATGTTCCCGAGTCCCGCGTCGCTCGGGCCCTTCTGTGTCCAGTAGAGGTGTCCGCCGACCGGGTCGACGGCGACTCCCACGCACCAGTTGGTCTCGTCGCGCCGGTCGTCCTCTCCCTGCCCCGTCTGTACGAGGGTCTCCACGTTGTGCCCGTCGAGGTCGCAGCGCATGACGCGCATGCCTTCGCGATCACCCCAGTACAGCTTCCGGCCGGCGGCCTCGAGGTGGAGTTGCTTCGGCGTATGCGTGCCACCGCTCGGGACGATCGTCGTCCGGTTGTCTCCGTCCAGGTCCACGCGTTCGATCGAGCCGTCGTTCTCCGGCGGACGGCCCATGTTCGTCCAGTAGATGTGCCCGGCCCGGACATCGACGGCGATCCCGTCGGGAATCCTGCACCCGGTGACGATGACCTTCTTGTCGGAGCCGTCGGGGTTCACGGAGAACAGGCGACCGCCGCTGCTGGCCTCGAGCACGAACAGTCTTTCCTGGGGCCGCGTCACGATTCCCCCTTCTCCGGGCGACCGGTTGCGGCGCTCCGCGGGCCGAGCGGGTCGTGCTCGGCCCGCACGGACAGCAGGGCGGACAGCATCGCGTCGCGTCGGGCGGCCAGCTCATCGACCGAGTCGCCGTGCGCCTCCTCCAGGACGCCGCCCACGATCTTCTCCTTGAGCTCGGGCGTGAACTCGGGGGTGCCCAGGTCCTGCCAGGACGCCACCATCCGCGGCATAAGAGTGTCCATGAAGTGCTGAATGCCACCCTCTCCTCCGCCGAGGTGCCACAGCAGATGGGGACCCATGACGCCCCATCTGAGCCCCGGCCCCCAGACCACCGCGTCGTCGGAGTCCGCCACGTCGAGCACTCCCTCTTGGACCAGGTACACGACCTCTCGGTACAGCGCGGCCTGGATACGGTTGGCGACGTGCCCGGGAAGCTCCTTCTTGAGGTGAATCGGTCTCTTGCCGATCGCGGCGTAGAACGACATGACGTCCCGGATCGTCTCCGGGGCGGTCTTCGTCCCGCCCACGACCTCGACCAGCGGGACGACGTGCGGCGGATTGAAGGGATGACCGATGACGGTCCGCTCCGGACGCCGGCATTCGGCCTGGATGACGCTCATCGTGATGCCCGAGGAACTCGACGCGATGATCGCGTCCCGCGGCGTGGCGTCGTCGATGTCGGCGAACAGCTTGACCTTGAGTTCCGGACGCTCCGGCGCGTTCTCCTGTACGAAGTCGGCGTCCGCGACGGCGTGACGCATGTCCGTGGTGAAGCTCAGGCGATCGGGCGACGCCTCGGGCGCGAGCCCGATCGAAGCAGCCGTGTCCCATGCCGCCTCCCCATACGACCGCAGGGCCGCCTCCGCGGTCGGGCCGGGGTCCGTCGCCGTCACGGCGAAGCCCCGGACGAGATAGTGCGTCGCCCAACTCGCACCGATCGTGCCGGTACCGACGATCGCTCCGCGGTGGACGGGCTTGTGTGCATTCATCCGTTCCCTCTGTGGATACTCCGTCCTTCAGGGCGGAGAGCAATCGGACTCCAGCGGAGCAGGGCAGGGAAAGACGATCCGCCGCCGGGGCGGATCGCCGTTCACCACCAACTACCCGCAGACAGTGGCAAGTTGGAGTGCACCAGCTCGGCGTTCACGTTTCGTGACGGCCGGTTGAAGCTCGCGAAGATGGCCGGACCGCTGGACATCGTCTGGTCCCGCCCCCTGCCGGAGGGCCGTGTGCCGACGACCGTGACCGTGTCCCGGGACGCGGCCGGCCGCTGCTTCGTGTCGAAGCTGTGCGACGACCCGACGGTGAAACCGCTCGCGGCCACGGATGCGGCGGTGGGGATCGACGTCGGCCTGAACCACCTGCTGGCCCTGTCGACCGGTGAGAAGATCGCCACCCCCCGGCACGAACGCCGCGACCGCGCCCGCCTCGCCACGGCACAGCGCCACTGTGCCCGCAAGGAGAAGGGCTCCGCGAACCGGGAGAAGGAACGCCGCAACGTCGCCAGGATCCACGCCCGGATCACGGACCGGTGCAGGGACGGCCTGCACAAGCTGACCACTCGACTCGTGCGCGAGAACCAAACGCTCGTGATCGAGGACCTGACCGTGCGCAATATGGTCAGGAACCGGAAACTCGCCGGCGCCATCAGTGATGCCGCGTGGGCAGAGTTCCGGAGGCTTCTGGAGTACAAGGCCGCCTGGTACGGGCGGGACGTGGTGGTCGTGGACCGCTTCTTCCCCTCCTCCAAGTTGTGCTCCCACTGCGGTGCCTTGCAGGACAGGGTGCCGCTGCATGTCCGCACCTGGACGTGCGGCTGCGGAACGGTCCACGACCGGGACGTGAACGCGGCGAAGAACCTTCTGGCCGCCGGGCCGGCGGTGTCTGTCTGTGGAGGTGGTGTAAGACCTCAACGGAGTACTGCGGACGGGCAGTCGGCGACGAAGCAGAGAATCCCACGGCGTGAGCCGTAGGAATCCCCTCGTTTACGAGGGGGAGGAAGTCAAGACTGGTTCACTGCTCCTGAAGATCGGACACGGGCTGCGGTGGAAAAGCGGCAGAGGTGGCTGGCATCAGCGGCCGCGGCGTGCTGGCACATTTCTCGGCGAACGCCCGTACGCCTACCCGCGTGTCCTGGCCGGCGACCGGCCCGCTCGTGAGCTCGTCCTGGTGTCTGAACAGGTCGCTCTCCTTCGGGCCCTGCGTTTCGCGCGGGACCTCCTTGGCGGCTGCCTTCGGCGGCGTTCAGCGGCTCGTCCGTGGGCAGTACCCGCGGCGACGTGGAGCTGAAGTAGGTACGGCAGCCCGGCCAGTTCGCCCTCTGCCGTCACAGGACCGCGTAGGACCTCGGCCCACGACCGCCGCGAGCGGTACCGCGCCCTCGGGGCCGACGGCGTTCTTCTGCGCCAGGCGGTTGTTGGTGATGGCGATGGAAATGGCCAGCAGGTTGCCGCGGCGCTCGTGGAGCACTACGCCCGACGCGTCGGGCGCCACGCTCATCGCGCCCTCTCCGCTTCCGCCGGGCCGGGAATCGCTCCCTCGGCGCGCAGCTCTGCGATCTCTGCGGGGCCGAATCCCAGCTCGGAGAGGACCTCGTCGTTGTGCTCGCCCAGGTCCGGTGCCCGCTTCGCCGGGACCTTCGCGACGCCTCGCAGGTTGACCGGGCTGTTGATGGTGTACTCCAGCCCGCTGACTCCTTCCAGCGGTACGACGATGTCGTTCGCGCGCAGTTGCGGATCCCGCGCGGTCTCCTCGGGTGTCTGAATGAGGCTGTAGGTGACGCGTTCCCGGGCCAGGGCGTCCTTCCAGTGGGCGAAGGGCCGCGAACGGAACTCGGCGTCGAGCAGCTCGGTCAGCGCGGTGGAGTTCTTGACGAAGCCCTCGATGTCCGCGAAACGGGGATCCTCGAGCAGTTCGGGGTGCCCGATGGCCCGGGTCAGTCCCGGCCAGTGCGGGGTTGAGGTGACGAGCATGAACCATTCGCCGTCGGCGGTCCGGTAGGGATTGATCAGTGGGTTCGCGGGTGCCTTCCGGTCGTGCAACTCGAACGGCGTGCCGTCGGCGAGCGCGCCGGCCACGAGCGTTCCCGTGGCCCAGACGCCCTCGGCGAGCAGTGACGTCCCGACGCTGGCCCCTTGTCCCGTCCGCTCGCGGCGGTAGAGGGCGGTCACGATCGCCGCGTAGATCCCGATCGCCGACATGTAGTCGCCGCTGCCCCAGACCGGGACCGTCGGCGGGGCCCCCGCGTCCCGGGTGGAGGCCAGCAGCCCGCTGCGCGCCCAGTAGGCGGTCAGGTCGAAGCCCGGCTGCCCGGCGTCGGGACCGGTGTCCCCGAAGCCCGTGATGTCGGCGTAGACGACCCGCGGGTTCCAGCCCGCGACCTCGTCGTAGTCGAGGTGCAGCTTTTCGCGGGTGCCGTGCGGGAAGTTGGTGATCACCACGTCAGCCCACTCGACGAGGCGTTTGAGGACCTTGGTGGCCGCCGGTGTCTTCAGGTCGATGACCATGCCGCGCTTGTTGCGGTTGGCGAGGTGCCAGCTGTAGTTGGCCTGTGCCCGGGGGCTGGGCGGCACGGAGCTCAGCCCCCGCTGGGGGTCGCCCTTTCCCGGTGGCTCGATCTTGATGACGTCCGCCCCGAAGTCGGAGAGCACAGTGGCCGCGGCCGGTCCCGCGATGAAGGTCGACGCGTCGAGTACCTTCAGGCCGGTGAAGACGGATTCGGCGATCATCGTCGTCACCTCACGAAGGCGCTCAGGCCGTCGGTGACGGCGCGTCCGACGATGAGGGTCTGGATCTCCCGCGTGCCCTCGTAGGAGTAGATGGCTTCTGCGTCGGCGACGAAGCGGCCTACTTTGTAGTCGAGGAGGATGCCGTTGCCTGCCAGCAGTTCCCGCGCCCACCCCACGGTCTCACGCATCCGCACGGTGCAGTAGGCCTTGGCCAGGGCGGACTGTTCATCCCGGAATACCCCGGCGTCCTGCAACTGGGCCAGGCGCGTCATCATCCCGCACGAGGCCGTGGCGTTGCCGAGCATCTTCACGAGCAGGTCCTGCACGAGCTGGAAGCCCCCGATCGGGCGCCCGAACTGCTCGCGCTCCTTCGCGTACTGCAGGGCGATCTCATAGGCGGCGAACATCACTCCCACCGCCTGCCAGGCAACCCCGCTGCGCGTCTGGCGCAGGATCTTGGCGGTGTCCTTGAACGAGTTCGCGTTCTGCAGCCGGTTGGCCTCCGGAACACGGCAGCCGTCGAGCACGATGTCGGCGTTCTGCACGATCCGCAGCGCCATCTTGTTCTCGATCTTCGTCGCCGTGAATCCGGGGGTGTCCTTCTCCACGACGAAGCCCAGCACATGACGGGTCTCGACATCGCGGGCCCAGACGACCACCAGGTCGGCGAACGTCGCGTTTCCGATCCACCGCTTCGCGCCGTCGAGGATCCATGCGTCGCCGTCACGGCGCGCGGTCGTCTGCAGGCCGCCGGCCACGTCGGATCCGCCGTGCGGCTCGGTCAGCCCGAAGGCGCCGATCTTCTCGAAGCGGCTCATCGCCGGCAGCCACCGACGCTTCTGCTCGTCGGAGCCGCAGGTGAGGATGGTGCCCATGGCCAGACCCGTGTGCACGCCCGCGAACGTGGCCACGGACGCGTCGACATGCGCCAACTCCAGCGCGATGAAGCCCGCGAGGAGGTTGCTCGGCTTGGACTCCGGCGAGTCCGGGTCGGCCCAGTCCATCAGACCGAGCCCCCCGAAGCCCCCGATCAGCTGGAAGGGGAACTCGGCGCGGGCCCAGTGGTCGTCGACGATCGGTGCGACGTGCTTGCGGAGGAACTCGCGGACGGACTCGAGCTTCTCCCGCTCCACGTCCGACAGCAGGTCCTCGTAGGCGTAGAAGTCGGCGGGCAGCAGCCCCTTGTCCAGGTAGGGACCGGACCGTGTCGGCAAGGTCGTTGTGCCGCTCATTGCAATCTCCCTCAAGCGCTGGGGCGTGGCCCGGAGATTCACGCCACGTCAGCGCTCTCCGCTCCTGGCGTCTCGGTTCTCCGGCGCGATTAAACGCGGATCCTGGGCCGGTCCCCCGGACCCGCGCCGCGCACTGGTGCCGTTGTCGCCACGGACCACTCCAGTGGCCCGTCCCCACCTCATGCGCCCCGCCCTGCCCGGCACTCCGCCCCGTGGTCCTCCAGGCGTGATGGGGCGTTCGGCTGGTTGCTGGAGCCGCGCCCGCGAGGTCAGGGCCGGGACGGACCGAACCGCGCGATCTCGTCGGGGTCGGGCACGGACAGAAGGTGCTCAGCGCCGCCTTCGAGCATCTCGGCTATGTCGGTCGAGCGCGGGAGCATCGACTTCTCGTAGCTGTGTACAGCGTCGTCGATGGTGGCGGAGTGGACGAGTGCGAGCGCGAGTTCGCTGGCGTCGAGCATGGCGAGGTTGACGCCGACGCCGAGGGGTGGCATGAGGTGTGCGGCGTCTCCCAGGAGTGTCACGCTGGGCGAGTGCTCCCATGTGTGCGGCACCGGCAGGGCGAAGAGCGGACGGTCGACGTAGGGGCCGTCGTTGTCGGTGATCATCCGGAGTGTCTGGGGTGACCAGGCCGCGTACTCGCTCAACAGGTGCGCGCGGATGCCCTCGCAGTCCTCGGGGTGAAGCCCGTTCGTCGTGATCCAGTCCGCAGGGACGCGCCGCATGATGTAGACGCGCATGTGGCTGCCGCTGTTGCGCTGTGCGAAGAGGCCGCGCTCGCCGTCGGCGACGTGGGCACTGCCCTTCCCGACCAGTTCGGAAAGCTCGGGGTGCGTGGTCTCCATGTCGTCGAACCATGCCTCGAGGAAGCTGACCCCGGTGTAGCGCGGTGTCGCGGGCGACACGGCCGTGCGGACGCGCGAGAAGGCGCCGTCCGCACCGATCACGAGATCCGCTTCAACGGCCGTCCCGTCGGCGAATGTCAGCGTTCGCGGCCCGTCGGCCGGTCCGCTCACTGATGCGAGCGTGCGTCCCCACTGAACCGTCCCGGCAGCGAGCGAGCCCAGCAGGAGATCGCGAAGCTGTCCGCGGTCGATCTCGGGGCTGACCGTTTCGCCCGCGTCCGGCAGATGGTGGGCGAGGATGCGCCCCGCGGGGTCCATGCGGCGCATTTCCTGGCTCTCGAGCCTGGCGAGCGCGAAGAACTCCTCCAGCAGGCCCGCTTCACGGAGCGCCAGCTGGCCGTCTTCCTCGTGCAGGTCGAGTGAGCCTCCCTGGTTGCGGGAGTTCACCTCTGGATCGCGGTCGTACACCGTCACCGGGATGCCGTGCTGCTGCAGGATGCGCGCGCACGTCAAGCCTCCCGGGCCGGCACCGATGATGCTGATCCGCGCGTTCACGGGCGTCGGAGAGTCCACGGTGGATTCCTTTCGTCGGTGGGGTTCCGGGTGGCGCCGCGGCGCGGCGATGACCGGTGCCTCGACCCCACCGGGATGCGGCAACCCCTACGGAGACCACGAAAGCAGAAACGAGTCCATAAGTGCAACCGTTACAGTTTCTGCTTCATTCCAGTTATGCGGTACAGTGACGCCATGCCCGACTCTCCGACCGTTGGCCGTCGCGAGCGCAAGAAGGCGGCGACGAGGCAGGCCATCGCCGACGCTGCGCTGGACCTGTTCCTGGAACACGGCTTCGAACAAGCGAGCGTCCGCGACATCGCCGAACGAGCCGACGTATCGACGACGACCCTCTTCGCGCACTTCCCGAGCAAGGAGGCACTGGTCTTCGACCGCGAGGAGGAAGTCGAGGCAGAGCTGACCGCCGCCGTCCGTGAACGGCCCAAGGACCAGAGCGTGGTCGAGGCGCTCCGCGCCCACGCGCTGACGTCCTGGGTGCCGATCGCGTCGGATCCACGTCTGCATCAACTCACCGCGCTGGTGGACCGGACACCCGCGCTCCGCGAGTACGCGGAGCGTATGTGGATGCGGCACGCGGGCACCCTCAGCGCCGTCATCGCGGAGGAGCTCGGCCGCGCAGCGGATGATCTCGCATGCTCAGCACTCGCACGGTTCGTCCTGGAAGTCCCGACCTTGGCCAAGGGCCGACACGATGCACGCGCGACCGTGGAGACGGTGTTCGACCTACTGATCCACGGTTGGCAAGCACAGCACGATCCCGGGGATGCGATCACAGGCTCTTGCAAGAGCTGACACATCAAGACGGATCGACCCTGAAAGCTCCTGGAACCCCTGTTGCCTCAGCGTGAGCGGCGTCGGCTGCGGGAGTGGAACGGGATCGGCGTATGGCGGCGACCGCACGAGGTCCTGCTCGCCGAGCCGCAGACGGCTTCACGGTGACGGCGCTGGCGGTCCGTCAGGCGCGGTTCGACGCCGGCTCCGGCTCCGGCTCGGCGAGAGGCGCTGCCGCGCGGCGGGGAAGCAGCAACGGGGTCGCCAGCAGGAGCACGCCGGCCAGGCCAATGGCCGTACGCGCGCCGAGCAGGCCGCCCAGCACGCCCCAGACGGCCGTCAGGAGCGCGGTCGAGGCCTTGGTCGTCACGGTCCAGGCGGACAGTGTGCGGGTGATCCGGTCAGTCGCGGTGCGCTCGAGGCGGTAGGTGGCGTAGACGGGGTTGAAGACCCCGCAGCAGAAGATGAGCCCGAGCTCGACGCCCATCACGAGCAGCAGCCCTCCGGTGCCTGGCCCCAGAAAGGCCAGGCCGACGGGCCAGAGCGCGCGCAACGCCCCGGTCACGACCAGGACCTGGTGCTGTCCGAACCGGGTGACGAGCGGTCGGGCCAGCCGCGAGCCGAGCAGCCCGCCGATCGAGGGCGCGGCGAAGGCGAGACCGTACTGCCACGGTGTGAAACCGAGTCGGCCGAGCATCAGGACGGCAAGCAGCGGCTGGACGGCCATCACCAGGCCGTTGAACAAGGCGGTGTTGAAGAACAGCGGGCGCAGCGTCGCGTCGGCGAGGATGTACCGCCAGCCGTCGAAGAGGTCCCGGGCCCGCAGGTGCGCGGCCTCCCGGCGCTCGGGCCGCGGCTCGCGCCCGCCCGTCGCACGGATCCCCAGGGCCGAGAGCAGGTAGCTGACCGCGTCGGCCACCACCGTCGCCACCGGACCGAGGAGCGCGATCGCCGCGCCGCCCAGCGGCGGTCCGATGATCGTGGTCGTCCAGGCCGTGGACTCGAACCGGGCGTTGGCGACGAGCAGGTCCTCGGCCGGCAGCAGAGTCTTCAGGTACGCGCCGGAGGCGGCGCGGAAGGTGATGTCGGCCGCCGCGACGACGACCGAGACCAGCAGGAGCTGGAGGAAGGTGAGCACGCCGAGCGCGAACGCGGCGGGGATCGTCAGCAGCGCCGCGAACCGCACCAGGTCCATCGCGATCAGTACCGGCCGCTTGCGGCGGAACTCCACCCACGGGCCGAGCGGCACCGCCACGGCCGCGCCCACCGCAGCCCCCACGGAGGCGAGTGCGGCGACCTCGGCCGGTCCGGCGTGCAGCACCTGGATGGCGATCAGCGGGAACGCGCCGAAGGCGAGCCAGGTGCCGAGCGCGCTGGTCCCGTACGCTGCCCACAGCCACCCGAACCGCCACCCCAGCCGATGTCCGAGCAGATGTCCCAGCCGGTGTCCACTCCTCATGCCCGACGCCCCTCACCCGCACAACCGATCCGCGTTCGGAAACATCAAAGCGAGCGTCACACCAGGGGATCAAACAACCGTAGGGCCGCCGGCCACAACCATCGGTTGTGCTCGTAGGGTATCGGCATGGACCTCGATTCCGTCCGGACCTTCGTCGTCGCCGCCGACGCGGGCCAGTTCCAGGAGGCCGCCGCCGAGCTGGCGGTCACCCAGCAGGCCGTCTCCAAGCGCATCGCCGCGCTGGAGCGCAACCTCGGTGTGCGGCTGTTCACTCGCACCGCGCGCGGCGCCGAGCTCACCATCGACGGGCAGGCGTTCCTGCCCCACGCGCGCGAGCTGCTGCGCGTCGCCGAGCGCGCGGTCGCGTCCGTGCGCCCCGGCCGCCGTCCGCTGCGCGTCGACGTGATCGCCTCGCGCGGCGCGGCGGCGGGCCTGATGCGCGGCTTCTACCGTGCGCATCCCGAGATCGACCTCGACGTGGTGATGCTGTTCGACATCGAGACGGCTGTCGCCGCCATCCGGTCCGGTGCGATCGACGCGTCCTTCCGCGCCGTCGCCGCGCCCGGCCGGCCCCTTCCCGAGGACATCGAGTCCGTCCGGGTGCTCGACGAGCCGCTCCAGCTCCTCACCGGCCCCGCGCACGCGCTGGCGGGCGCCCGGTCGGTGACGCTCGCCCAGCTCGCCGGGCACCGGATCTGGATGCCCGGCATCGTCCCCGGTACCGAGTGGGCCGCCTACTACGACGACCTCGTCGCCGAGTTCGGCCTCACCATCGAGGCGACGGGCCCCAACTTCGGCTCCGACGCGCTCCTCGACACCGTCGCCGACACCCCGGCCCTGGCCACCTTCATGGGCGGGCACACCCGCCTCGTCTGGCCCTCCGGCCACGGCCTGCGCCGCATCCCGGTGACAAACCCGACGCCCGTCTACCCGCACTCGCTCCTCTGGCACCGGGACAACCCCCACCCGGCGCTGGCGACCCTCCGCGCCCACCTCGCCGCCACAGCGGCCGACCACGACGCCACCGGCACCTGGGCGCCGGACTGGGTGATTCCGCGCTGACCTCCGCCTCGTCCGTGATCAGCGTTGCCGGATCGACGAACAGCAGCACGGGGGCTGTTCTTGTCCGCCGGGGCGGTGTGCTGTGTCGCACCTTCGGTCGACCTTGCCGTACGTGCGGTGCGCCCACACGTCCGCCCTTGCCGATCTCATGACCATCTTCCCGGCCTACAGGTCGGTACCGGCGTTGCCGTCGTCGCTCGAAGAGTCCCGCTGCTTGGTCCCACCCTGAGCGGAAGCGTCGTTCTCCTGCTTGTCCAAGAGCTCCAGGAGCGCGGCGTCTGCCTTTTGCTGATCCTCCTTCGTCAGTTCAAGAGGTGCGTTGTTGTAGACGGCGTACCGGTCGGGATCAATGATGTTGGTGGTTCTCAACGTAAACGTGAGAAGCGGGCGCCACCCCTTGCGGTGGCCAACCCTCACTTGAATTTGGGCCTTGTAGTCACGGGCCTCCGGAAGCAGCCCGGGAAACGGTGCCTCGAGTTCGATGAACATTTGCAGAGCTTCTCTGCCGGCCACAACGAATCCGGCCGGCAACTTCAGTTCCTCGTCCGGTCCGGGTTGGAGACGAGACGGCGAAGACATCCACAAGAGCGGTAGATGAGAGGCGGGCTCATCAGGGAAGGTGAGCCTGAGATCCTGCACAACTATCGGCTTGGCCCCGGTGTTGTGAAGGACGAGCGGAAGCCGCAGGCGAACCAGAGAGTAATTGAAAATCGCCGCAAAGGAGTGAGGCTCCCATGTCTTCAGGCACCCTTGCCTGGCATTGATCCACCAGAATGAGGAGACCGTGAAGACCAATGCGCAGACCGACACGACGGCGGCGCCGGTAATCGATGAGGACGCATTCTGATCCACAGCGGTCATCAACGGGGACACACAATCAGTGTGCCAGCCTCAGGATGGCCACGCTCAACGTCGCCGCGGGGCTCAGGCACCGGGTCAGGGCGGTCTCGGCCTGCAACGGCACGTTCTGCCGCGATCAAGGCCAGAGCCTGATTCCGCGCAGGAAGACCTCAGCCTTCGGCGAGGAGGTGCCTGAGTAGCACGTCCGAGTCGGTGCGCTCGGACTCGGATCCTCTGGGTACGAGTGCCTCTGTCTCCTGCACGAACCTTTTGAGGTCCTGCACCGGAACTTCGAGCAATGCCATACCCTCGGGCGGCTTGAGGACGATGGAACAGCACCACGTCGCGCTCGCCCGCGCTCACGGTTCTCATCGACTTCATGCGTTCGCTCCTGGCGCCTCGAGCCATATGGGCATGCTTGCGGCGGAACCGGTGGCGGACAGCACGAGAGCGCTCGCGGGAGCTACATCCCGTGCCGTCGCCGGGGTGTCCGGCCGGTCGGCAGGAACAGACAAAGCCACCGCTGACTGCCGGGGCCATCACAGGGATGCAGGCAACCTCGGTTGCCCGGCAAGAGCCATGTTCGTGTCAGCGGCCACTGCCCTGCCGGTCGCGGTTGTAGAGGCTCCCGCCGTCGCGGTCCCCACCGCGATCGCCCCACGAGGAACTGGTGCCCTGGTCCCGGCGGTGGCCGTCACCACGGTCCCGGCGGTAGTCGCGGTCGCGGTCCGAGCGGTATGCGTGGCCGCTGTCCCGGTAGTAGTCGTGATCGCGGCCCGACCGGCGGTAGTCGCTCCGGTCCCAGTTGCGCTCATCGCCGCCCGAGCGGTGGTTGTCGGCCGCGACACCGACAGCCGGGCGCTGGACATGCTCGGGCACCGCAGCCGACGCGGTACCCCCGACACCGACTACGGCTCCGCCCGCCGCCACCACCACCACCACCACCACCACGGAGGTGATAGCGATACACATGCGCTTCGTCAGGCTACTCACGGGTTTTCTCCTTCGGGCCAGAGCAATCCGCCAGTACAACGGGTGCCCCCGTCACTGGTGCAGTTCGTGGGGCGCGGTTGGCCACTGCATGCGGGCTCGGTCGGCTCTGCTCTGCGTCACCGAGCGCGAGAGAAGTCGCTTTCGCGGCAAGACCCCAAGGTTCCATACGGTGTACGGGAACTCCCCGTCGAGTGAACCGTACGACGCATGGAAATGCGAGTGCGGAGTTCCGTCCGTCAGGCCCAGGCGAGGGCGTGCTCGACGGGCACGCGGGGCAGCCGCGGGAACCACGGCTCGGCACCCGGGTGACCGATGTTCACCACCAGATGCGAGCGCCAGCCGGTACCGGCGAAGAACTCCTCGTCCACGCCGGCCTTGTCGAAGCCCGCCATGGGACCGGCCGCGAACCCCGACGCGCGGACCGCGAGGAGGAAGACCCCGGTCTGCAGTGCCGAGTTGTAGTGTTCGCGGTGCGGGCCTCGGTGAACAGCACCTTTCGTCCGGCGTCGTCGAGGACATCGAGGGCCTGCGGTTCGCGGTCGGTCATGCTCATCATTTCTCTCTTACTTCGGTTGTGTGTGGTGCCGGGGCGGGTTGACCGCCCCGGCACCACCCCGTGGGGACGGGGTTTGCTGAGCCGGGCGGGGCACAAGAGCCCAGTGCTGTCACGTGGTCCTGTGCTCCCCTGGCCGACGTCATGTGTCGTGTGCTGGCCGCTTGTTCCGCTCCGCGCCCAGGCGGGCGAAGTAGGCGATCAGGTCGGGGTTGTCGACCGCCGCGGGGTTCAGGACCTGCTCGACGGGGGCACCCTGAAGCAGGCGCTTGACGGGAACCTCGAGCTTCTTGCCGGTCTTCGTGTGCGGGAGGGCCCCTACGGCGAGGATCTCGTCGGGGACGTGGCGGGGTGAGGCACCGGTGCGGATCGCTTCGCGGATCCGGACCCGCAGGGAGTCGTCCAGGGTGACCCCGTCGGCGAGGACCACGAAGAGCGGCATCCAGTAGCGGCCGTCGGGTTCCTCCGCGCCGATGACGAGAGCCTCGGTGATCTCGGGGAGGCGTTCGACGACGTCGTGGATGTCGGCACTGCCCAGGCGCACGCCGTTGCGGTTGAGGGTGGCGTCGGAGCGGCCGTGGACGATCACCGAGCCGTGCGAGGTGAGCGTGATCCAGTCGCCGTGCCGCCACACACCGGGGTAGGCGCCGAAGTAGGCGTCGCGGTAGCGGCTGCCGTCGGGGTCGTTCCAGAAGTACAGCGGCATGGACGGCATGGGCCGGGTGACGACCAGTTCGCCGACCTGGTCGAGGACAGGGGTGCCCGTCGCGTCGTAGGCGGCCAGGGCCACGCCGAGGCTGGGGGCGGACAGCTCCCCCGCCCAGACGGGGGTCGTGGAGGCGCCGCCGGCGAAGCCGGAGACGATGTCCGTGCCGCCGCTGGTGGAGGCCAACTGAACGCCGGCGCCCACGTGGTCTCGGACCCAGGGATAGGCGGAGGCGGGCAGAGCGGAGCCGGTGCAGCCGACGACGCGGATGGCCGACAGGTCGTGCACGGAGGGTTCGATGCCCAGCTTGGCCATGGTCAACAGGTACTGAGGACTGGTGCCGAAGACGGTGACTTTGTGACGGGCTGCCAGCTCCCACAGGAGGTCCGGACGGGCCTGCGGTACCGGGCTGCCGTCGTAGGTGCAGGTGGTGGCACCGGTCAGCAGGGTGGAGACGACCAGGTTCCACATCATCCAGTGGGTGGTGGTGTACCAGAGGAGGCGGTCCCCGGAGCCGAGGTCGGTGTTCAGGCCGAGGGTCTTGAGGTGTTCGAGCAGGACGCCGCCGTGCCCGTGGACGATGCCCTTGGGCAGTCCGGTGGTGCCGGAGGAGAAGACGATCCACAGGGGGTGGTCGAACGGCACCGGGGCGATGGTGAGGCACTCGACACGGGTGGCCGCGTCCTCCCAGGGAACCGTCAGCCCCGAGTCCCTGCCCTCCGGCCACGCAAGGCCCACGTGGTCCACGAGCACCGTGGCCTTCAGCGTCGGCAGGGCAGCGGCGAGTTCGAGCGAGGCGGCGCGACGGTCGTGGGTAGTGGCGTTGAAGAGGTAGCCGTCCGCAGTGATGAGCACCGTGGGGTCGAGCTGCGCGAAGCGGTCGGCGGCGGCCTTGGGTGCGTAGTCCTGGCCGCACACCGACCACACAGCGCCCAGGCTTGCGGTGGCGAGGAAGGCGATGATGGCGTGGGGGGTGTTGGGCAGATAGCCCACCACCCGGTCGCCCTGTCCGACGCCCAGGTCGCGCAGGCTGGCAGCGACGGAGGCGACCCGGGCGCGCAGCTCCCGGCCCGTGATCTCATAGCCTGCTCCTGTCTCGTCCAGGGCGGTGATCGCGGGAGCGTCCGGCTGCAGGTTGCGCAGCGCGTGATGCGTGTAGTTGAGGGTGGAGCCGGGGAACCAGCGGGCGCCGGGCATGGTCTCCTCGGCCAGCACCCGCTCGTACCTAGTCGTCGCGTCGATGTCGAAGTACTCCCACACCGCGGCCCAGAATCCTTCGAGGTCGGTGACGGACCACTCGTACAGGGCTCGGTAGTCCGTGGGGTCCTGGATCCCCTCGGCGCCCCGGTGCCGGGCCGCCCATCGGGCGAAGTCCGCGATGCGACTGTGGGCGGCCGACTTCGGGTCGGGAGTGAAGAAGGGTTCCGGATACGGCTCAGGGCGCGGGGTGGTCATGGTGTGGAGCTCCTCGTCAGGCGGGCCGGGCGTCGGCGGTATGGCGGGCCGTGTGCAGCAGGGCGGCCCAGGCGACGGTGTCCGTGAAGTCGCCGGTGCCGGCCGGGACGGTGTCCATCACGACGCGGTCGGGGCGCAGCAGGACGGCGTCGGCACGGCCGCGGGCCAGCCATCCGGCCAGGGTGCCGTCGTCGCCCAGATCGTCGACGCGGATCGTCGGGGCGCCCAGTGCCGTGGCCACGGCCGTCATCTGCGCCGTGGGTGGCACGGCGGTCAGGACGGCGAAGGAGTCCCCGAGGACGTCATCGAGGCGCACTCGCCTGCCGTCGTGGCGTACCCAGGGCTGCGGGCAGAAGGTGCCGGCCAGCATGCGGCCGGTCAGTCTGGGGCGGCGCCGTACGAGTGGACCCGCCGTCAGGGCGGGACTGAGGTCACGGCTCACCGCCGCGGTCACGCCGGGGATGCGACAGGCCGTGCCCACGACGGCCCGGCGGAACGCCGCACCCCGGTCCTGTCCGCCGGTCATGGCCCAGCCGACGGCGACCGCCACGCGGATCACATGGCGGGCGTGCGGTTTGCGCTCGCGTTCGTAGGTGTCCAGCAACGCCTCGTGCGCGCCCCGTTGGAGCACCCGGGAGAGCTTCCAGGTGAGGTTCTGGGCGTCGCGCAGGCCCGCGCACAGTCCCTGTCCGACGAAGGGCGGGGTGAGGTGGGCGGCGTCGCCCAGCAGGAAGACGCGCCCCTTGCGCCACCGGTCGGCGAGACGAGCCCGGAAGGTGTACTGCGCCTGCCGGATCACCTCGAAGTCGTCGCCCTGCGAGGCGTCGGGCGGCAGGTCCACCCAGGGGGCGACCAGCTCGCGCAGGCGCTCCCATCCGTCCGGGCCCTCGAGGTGCTGATCGTCGGCCAGCCGGAACTCCCAGCGGTAGCGGTCCTCGCTGACGCGCATGAAGGTGGCCGGCCGGGTGGGAGAGCAGATCTGCTCGGCGCCTTCCCAGGTACGCACAGGGCGGCTGGTGCGCACGTCGATGACCCGCCAGCTCTCCTCGAAGTGCAGGTCCTCCCACACGGCGCCGATGGCGTCACGGGTGACACTGCCCGCACCGTCGCAGCCGAGGACGGCATCGGCCCACAGGTGCTCCTCCTCGTCGCTGCCGTCGCGACGAAGGGTGACCCGGACCGGACCCGTCGGGTCGTTCGGTCCGTCGGTGTCCCGTGCGACGGACTGGGTGACGGACCCGACCTCCACTCCGCTCCACAGCTCGCACTCCGGGCGGCGCGTCAGGGCGTCACGCAGCAGGCGTTCCAGCTCGGGCTGGTCGAACATGCTGGTCTGCGGGAAGCCGTGGTGTCCGTGCATGGACCGCGGGAATTCGGCGATCACGCGGCGCCCGGCGTCCAGCAGCCGCAGTCCGGGCGCCGGGCGGGCGAGGGCGGCGAAATCCTCGTGGACACCGGCGCTCTGCAGGATGCGGCGGATCTCATCGTCCACGACGACGGCGCGTGGCAGGGGGTAGATGTCCTGGTGGCGCTCGAGGAGCAAGCTGCGCACTCCGTGCCGGGCGAGCAGCAGGGCGGCCATGACTCCGACGGGTCCCGCACCGATGATCACCACCGGTCTCCGGGCTGTGGCCTTCATGATGCGTCCGCGATGGGGGTCCGCTGCTCGCCGAGGTCGATCCGTCCGTCCGGGGTGGCGATCGTGGCGGTGACGAGGTCACCGTTGCGCAGGTACTTGGGGTTCTTGGCCTGGCCCTTGAAGAACGCCTTCCACTTCAGTGCGGGCGGCAGCAGTGCGGCGATCTTCTCGGCCGGCTTGGGCGGGGCTTTCAGGGCCGTGCCGCCGGGAGTGCCGGTCAGCAACAGGTCGCCCGGGGCGAGGGTCTGGAAGCGGGCGAGCAGGGTGAGCGCCTGTGCGGGCCGCACGATCATGTCGGCCAACGTGCGGTCCTGGCGTGACACGCCGTTGACCGACAGTCGCAGCCGCAGGTTCAACAGATGGGTAAAGTCCTCGGGCTCCAGTAGGGCCAGGTACGGGCCCGTCGGCGTGAAGGTCGGATAGGACTTGCTTTCGTAGAACTGGGTCTTGGTCAGCTGGACGTCGCGGGCGCTGACGTCGTTGGTCAGGACGAGGCCGGCGACGTACCGCGGCAGGTCCTGCTCCTCGACGACGGTGCCCACGGGCAGGGTCGCGCCCATGACGAGGCCGAGTTCCACCTCGTAGTCGAGGAACTTCACGTGTGCGGGGCGGATGATCGTGTCGTGGGGGCCGCTGACCGAGCCGGACGCCTTGCGGAAGAAGGTGGGCGGTATGTCGCCGGTGAAGCCCGAATCCTTGGCGTGGCTGTGGTAGTTGACCATCTGGGCGACCACCCGGCACGGGGTGGTGACCGGAGGCAGCGCCACCAGGTCGGCGACGGGTGTGCCGCTCTCGGTGGAGGCGGCGGCCTCGTGGACCGCGTCCCGGTCGGCGAGCAGTTCGGCGGTGGTGACGGCCTTGGTCTCGACGCGGACGGCGCGTTCGTCCCGGACGACCCACCAACCGTCGGTGGTACGCAGAACGTTGGTGCTCATGAGCTCATCGCTTTCATCAGGCCCAGCAGGCGTGCGGGGTCGAGTTCGTTGTCGCCACGCAGGGCCGTCATGACCTCGCGCAGCTTGGCGGGGGAAGGGTTGGCGCCCAGGAAGTCGCGGGTGACCGGCGGACCCCACTGGGCCAGGCCGCTCGCCGACATCGGCGCCCAGCCGGGCTCCAGGTCGCAGGAGAACAGGTCGCCGTCGGCGAAGTGCTCCAGCATGAAGTGGTCGGGGTCGCGCCAGTAGTCGAACAGCTGGCTGCCCTGAATGTGCCGGCCGATGCCCCAGCTGCGCTTGTATCCGCGCTCGGCCAGGTACTCCCCACCGACGGCGATCGCATCGAGGTCGGTGACCTGGTAGGCCGAGTGGACGTAGCCGGTTCCGGGCCCCAGGTGCAGGGCCAGCGTATGGTGATCGACGGCCATGCTCCCCTGGTCGCACCGGATGAACGCCATCGTCGGCCCGCGCCCGCGCTGCCCGTCCAGGAACAGGAAGTCGGACACGATCATCCCGAGGGTGTCCAGATACCAGTCCAGGGTGCGGGCGAACACCCGGGTTTCCAGTACCACATGGCCCAGCCGCTGGATACGGGAGGGCTCACGGGGCGGGCGCTGGGTGGCGTTCGTACGACGGTGATCTGTACCGAAGTTGAGGATCAGCGGCTCCTGCTCGGGCAACGCGGGAAGCTGCTCGGCACAGTGCACGACCCGGACCGGCAGGCCCGAGGGATCGAGCAGGGCGACCGACTGCCCACCGCCCGGTACGCCGATGTCCCGGACGGTACTGCCGGTGGCGCGGGCCAGCCGGTCCAGGTCGGCCCGCTCGGCCGCGCGGAACGCCGGCCCGATGAACCGGGACGCACGCCCCCTCCGGATGACCATGCAGGGTGAGCCCGCGAACGTACCGCGCAGCCACAACTCCCCCTCGGTGCGGGCGGCGACCGCGAACCCGAAGTCACGCGCGAAGACCTCGGCCCGGTCCAGGTCCGGCTTCTCGAACTCGAGCCAGGCCAGATCCGCCACCTTGATCACGGGATTCCGGGAACGTCCTGGGTGCTCTCCGCGCAGGGCGCCCTGCTCACTGTGGAGGTCTTGGTGGGGCGTCTGGGGATCGGCCCTGTTAACGGGGGTGTGGGACATGGTGCCCTCCAAGCAACACTGCTGTAATGAGGAAATCATCAACTTTGCCGTTACCCATCGTCAATAGGGTGGACTCGA
This sequence comes from Streptomyces mirabilis, assembly GCF_039503195.1. Classification (NCBI taxonomy): domain Bacteria; kingdom Bacillati; phylum Actinomycetota; class Actinomycetes; order Kitasatosporales; family Streptomycetaceae; genus Streptomyces; species Streptomyces mirabilis. Next base: position 10,617,639 of record NZ_JBCJKP010000001.1, on the reverse strand, counting down.
ATAATTGACAATCTCATCAGTAATGGCAGACTCATCGCGACGGTTGTTACACTCGCCGTATGCCGACGTCAGCCCCGCCCAAGAACCGCTTCGAGCGACGCCGAGCCGAGACCCGTCAGGCGCTCGTCCGCGCGGCCCGGCAGATCCTCGCGGAGACCGGGGACACCAGCGCCAGCATCCAGGCCATCGCCGAGCGCGCGGACGTCGGTTTCGGCTCCTTCTACAACCACTTCGAGTCCAAGACGGAGCTGTTCGACGCCGCGGTGACGGACGCCCTGGACGAGTTCGGTCAGGCCATCGACGAGCGTGTCGAAGGGATCGAGGACCCGGCCGAACTCGTCGCGGCGGGCTTCCGGCTCACCGCCCGCATGGCCGACTCCCACCCTGAACTCATGCGGATCCTGCGGGACCGCGGGCTGGCCTACATCCACTCCGAGCGCGGACTCGCCCCGCGAGCCCTGCGCGACCTGGAGAACGGCATCGCCTCGGGCCGCTTCACCTGCCGCAACGCGACCACCGCCCTGTCAGCCCTGGGCGGCACCCTGATGTCCCTCGTGGCGCTGCGGCTGGCGCGCCCCGACCTCGACGGGGACGAGGCCGCCTCGGACCTGGCCGAAATGGTCCTGCGCATGCTGGGAGTACCTCCGGACGACGCCCACCAGGTGACCCGGCGGCCGCTGCCCGGCCTCGGTTGACCCGAGCACCGGCTGCGCCAGGCGGCGTCACCCCTTCCGCTGGTGGCCGCGCACACCCTTGCCCTCGACCACGACCAGCCCGTGAGACCGGGCTTCCCCGGACACCGCGCAGCCAGATGCGGCCGGCTGAGACGTCGCGGTCCACCAGGGCGGCGTGACGTCGGCCGTGCGGACTTCCCCGTAGACAGTCTTCCGTCCCCGTGCCGCGCATGAACTCAGGCCCGCGAGCGGACGAGCTGAGCCACGACGTAGAGCAACGCCTGCGTCACGAGGTCCGCGAGCTGTGGGACGAACCGGACATCATGCAGATGACGGGTGAGAACGTCGACGTGCGCGTCGTCGCCCTACTTTTCGGCATCGAGCACGACATCGACCCAAGGCGGATCGCTCCGCCGGCCGCCCACCCAGAGCGCACGCGTCGGCCGGCAGCGCGGGAAGCCGGTCACAGCGATACTGCGGGCCTTCCGGCTCGCGCAGGGTCTCGTCCTCGACCGGCTGCTCGAAGAGCTGCCCGGCTCACCAGCGATACCGAGCCGATCAACGCGGCGACACGCAAGGTGATCGCACTGGCGACCGAGTACACGGACCGCACGCCGGAGACCGGCGTCCTGGCCTTCCAGCCTCCCACGCCCAGACATCACCCGGCTCGCCCTGCCCGACTTCACCTGCCCCGAAGTCGGTATGCGCCAGACCCGGATACCGGGAAACCGTGGGCGCCGGTGCTCCCTCAAGCACCGGCGCCCACTCACCCCTGCCCGAGGTGGTCCAGATGAACTTTCTGTTCAGTTGTCAGGGGACGAGGATGAGGCGGATCGGGTCGCCGATCTTGTTCTCCAGCCGGTTGACCGCGTCGGCGGCCTCGGCGAGCGGGAGGTGGTCGGTGATGGATGGGGCCAGGTCGAGACGGCCGACCTCGGCGAGGCGGACCAGCTCGGTGACGGACTCGGGGCTGCCGCCGTAGTGACCGCGCACCTGCTTGCCCAGGTAGTTGAAGGTCAGGCCCTCGGTGATGGTGAGGGGCCTGGGGCTGATGCCGACCAGGATGAGGACTCCGCCCAGGCCGAGTGCAGCGGCGGCCTGCTCGCGGACGGCGGGCACGCCGGCGCAGTCGAAGGCGAAGTCGAGGCCTCGTCCGGCGGTGGCCGCGCGGACCTGGTCGGCGAAGTCGGGGGCGGCCGGATCGAGGGCGAAGTCCGCGCCGAAGGCCAGGGCGCGTTCCCGGGCGCTGGGCAGCGGGTCGACGGCGATGATCGGTGCGGCGCCGGCCAGGCGGACGAGGCGTACGTTGTGGGCGCCGACTCCGCCCACGCCCCAGACGCCGACGGACTGGGCGGGGCGTACGCCCGCGGTGGTGACGACGGCGGCGTAGGGGGTGGAGACCGCGTCGGGGATGATCGCGGCCTGGTCGAAGGGGAGGTTGTCGGGGATGAGGATGAGGGTGTCCTCGCGGGCGACGGTGTACTGCGCCCAGCCGCCGTCGTAGTCGATGCCGGCGGTGCGCATCTGGGTGCAGGGGCGGCTGCGCACGCAGCCGGCGCACTGACCGCAGGTCTTGCCGGCCTCCAGGGTGACGCGGGTGCCGACGGTCAGGCCGCGCTTGAGGTCGGGGCCGAGGGTGTGGATCACACCGGAGACCTCGTGGCCGACGGTGACCGTGTCGGAGGTGGCGAACAGCGGGACGAGGGAGCCGTCGAGCAGGTGAACGTCCGAAAGGCAGACGCCTGCGGCCTTGACCTCGACGAGGACCTCGCCCGGGCCGGGCACGGGGACGGGGACCTCCTCCACGGCGAACTTCTTGCTGTCCAGGTGGAAGCGTCCGGCGAGCATGGTGTCCATGGTGCTCTGCTTTCTGTGAGCGGCACTCCCGGCGGTTCGGGCCGACGGGTGCCGTGCGATGCCTCGTGAGTGGGTGGTGTACGGGAGGGGTGCGGGGTGTCAGGACCGCCGCACCCTCCCGGCGTCTGACGGTCAGGCGAAGACGTCCTGCTGGTAACGCTCATCGGCTTCGAGCTGGGCAAGCCACTGCTGGGCGGCCTCGTCGTCGCTGCCGGTGTGCTTGCGGTAGATGGCGGCGAGCGCCTCGCGGACGGCGGGTGCCATGCGGCGGCCGTCACCGCAGACGTAGATGTACGCGCCGTCCTGGATGGCCTGCCACACGGTGTCGGCGGCGCCTGCGATGGCGTCCTGGACGAACCGGGCCGGGTGTCCGGTCACCGCGGAGAAGGCGGTGCGGACCCGGGCGATGCCGGACAGCGCCCACATCTCCATCTCGTCCCGGTAGAAGTAGTCGTGCTCGGGGTGACGGCAGCCGACGAAGACCTGCGACAGGCCGACCTGCGTGCCGTTCGCGTGCTGCCAGGCCCGCTCCTCGAGGAAGCCGCGCAGCGGCGCGATGCCGGTGCCGGGACCGATGAGGATCAGCGGCGTGGCCGGGTCGGCCGGCGGGGCGAACGTCGGGGACGGCACACGCACGTAGCCGTAGAAGACATCTCCGGGCTCGAGGCCTGCGATGTAGGAGGAGCAGGTGCCGCGGTACCGGCCGTCGCCGGACAGGGCCGGTCCTTCCAGCAGACCGACGGTCAGGCGCACGTGCCGGGGGTTGGCCAGCGGAGCTGAGGAGATGGAGTAGAACCGCGGGCGGATCGGGCCCATCATCTCCAGGAAGACCGCCAGCGGCAGTTCGACCGCGGGGAAGCGCTCCAGCAGGTTGAGCACGGAGACGCGCTTGCCCAGGACCTCGGTCTGGTAGCGCTCCTCGGCCTCGGCGGTGTCGGGCGTGTAGGCCTCCAGCTGCGGCCGGGTCCACGGGCAATCGGTGTGCTTGACCAGCGCCTGTATCTGCGAGCGGGTGGCCACGTCCTGCAGCTCCACGAACTCGGTGAACAGCAGGCCCGCGGTGACGGGAGTGCCCACCGGGAGGTGCGTACGGCCGCCCGCGGGCTGGTCCAGACGCAGGACCTGGTCGCGGTCGACACCGAGCCGCGCGAGGACCCGGTCGACCAGCTGCGGCTCGTTCTTGGCGAACACGGCCAGGTGGTTGCCGGTGTCATAGGTGACACCGTCGGGGAGTTCGATGGTGATGGACTTCGCGGCCGGGCGCGGCGGCTCGATGCTGAAGTCCCACAGTCCGGTCGCGTCGCTGACCAGCTCCTCGTTGGCGACCACGGTGAGGGGGTAGGCCTGCTCGGAGACGATCGCGGGACGCACCTCCGCCTCGGTCAGCAGCTGCACCTCGAAGCGCGGTCCGGTGGTTTCGGAGATGTCGGCGGCGTACTCCTCGGCCAGGGTGGCCCACAAGGTGTCCATCCAGCGGGTGGCCATGCCGTCGAAGTCACCGGCGGCGTCCGCGATGCCGCGCTCGATGACGCGGGTGGCGCCGGCGGCCAGCAGACCTGCCTCGATCCGCTTGGGGAAGCCCTGGTAGGTGGCCACCCACTGAGTGTTGCCGGCACCCAGCAGCGCGAACCGCACGTCGGACAGCGAGCCCTCCGGGAGTCCGGCGGCGAGCAGGTCGTCGAAACGCTGCGCGTTGTCCGGGGCCTTTCCGTTGTAGCTGGAGGCCACGACCACGAGCAGGCCCTCGGTGGGCAGGTTGTCACCCAGCTCGTCCAGGCCGACCAAGGTGGTACCGAATCCGGAACGCTCACCGCGGTCGGCGATGGTGCGCGCCAGGTCCTCGCACGAGCCCAGGCTGGAGCCGTAGGCGACGGTCAGGTTCACCCCGACACCGCTGACCGCGGCCTGCGCCCCCGTGTCGTCGGTCAGCAGGTCCACTGCGCCGAACATGGTCCGCTCGTGCTCCTGACGGGCCCGCACGTTCAGTTCGAAGCCGCCGGGCTTGCGCGTCAGCGCCTCCTTGACGTCCATCTTGTAGTCGTCGGTGTCGGCGAACTTGAACTTCTGCAGCACCAGCGCGAGGGCCAGACGGGCCTCGGTGAGCGCGAACTGCCGACCGATGCAGGCACGTACACCGTTCCCGAACGGCTTGTAGGCGTGCGGGTGGTGGTTGACCCGGTTCTCCGGCAGCCACCGGTTGATGTCGAACTCCTCCGGCCGGTCCCACGCCTTGGGGTGGGTGTGCAGCGGACCCTCGAGGATGTTGACCCGCGCTCCCTTCTTCAGCCCGTAGCAGCCGCCGATGACGGTGTCCTCCAGCGGGGACTTGCCGATCATCGGGATGGGAGCCCACAGGCGCAGGGTCTCCTCCAGGATCCGCGGGATCACGTCCATCTGCATGACCGTGTCGTAGTCCGGGACCGTGTCACCCGGCAGCAGCCGGTCCACCTCGGCGTAGGCCTGGGCCAGGATGTGCGGGTTGCGCATCAGCGAGTACGTGGCGAACGACAGCAGACCACTGGTGGTCTCGTGACCAGCGATCAGGAACGTCACCACCTGGTCACGGACGTTGTCGTCGTCCAGCCCCTTGCCGGTCTCCGGGTCCGTGGCCTCCAGCATCAGACCCAGCAGGTCGTCCTCACCCGTGGCCTGCCCCTCACGGCGCTCCTTGATCACACTCTCGACCAGGTCCCGCATCAGCCGGATGTTCTCGCGGTACTTCTTGTCATCGGCCTTGCGCATCTTGGTCATCATCGGCAGCTCCTGCGAGCGCCGCAGCGACTCAACCAGCGCCTGCAGCAGCGCGTTGAGGAAGGGGTGCAGATCCTCCTTGGCGAAGGAGTCGAACCGGTAACCGAAACCCGACAGGGCGATGGTGTCCAGGGTCAGCCGGGTGTAGTCGTCGGTGATGTTGACCGGCTGACCCTCCTTACGCTCCCACTTGCCCACCAGGTTCTGGGCGATCTCCAGCATCTGCCCGAAGTAGCCCTTCATCGCCCGCTGGCTGAACGCCGGGAGGAGGACTCGGTGCGCCATGCCCCATTCCTCTTCGTGCTGGTGGGCCGTGAACAGGCCGGCTCCCGCGTAGTCCCGGACATGGGCCAGCGGCGTCTTGTCGATCTGCTTGAAGAACCGCGTCTCGTCGCAGACCTCGGCCACCAGGTCCGGGTCCCAGACGAAGACCTGCTCGATGCCGGCGATCTCCATGCCGTAGAGCCCCTCGGGGAACTGCTTGGACAGCTTGCCGAAGTACTCCACCGGGTTGGTGCTGGGGATCTGCGGCGTGTGGCCGAAGAGCGGGACCCCCCGCGGAGACCGGATGGGCCGCAGGTCGGTCTCGGGCTGTGTGGTCATGACTGGCTCCTCCAAGGGGAAAGGCGGGCAGGGCGCCATTCGGTGTCGCGGGGCGCCGGTACGGCAGCACCCGATTTCCATACGCTGTATGGCTTCAGTGATACCATACGACGTATGGAAACTCAATCGGCAGGCCTGGGGTCGAGAAACGGGCATGTTCGGCTCATCAGGGACGGCGTCGCTGGCACAGCGGGGTCGCATCAAGATCAGGCGCTCCCGAACGCGCTCCCGACCGGAGGAGGCGAGGGGCGAGGCCGGCCACCGTCAGCGTCCGGCGTCAGTCCGCGAGATCGGGTATGGCGGGTGCGCCAGGGCCTCATCGGCTGGGCATACCTGCGATCTGCCGCCGCAGGCGAGCACACCGGGGAAGGGGGACGGCCGACGCGCTTTGCCTGATTCCATGCCCGCACGCGTCAGGCGGCAGTGCACCGAGGCCGCCGCTCGAGGGTCTTGCCGGCGCCACTGCCCTGCGCATGGGCGAAAGCTGGTACCATACACCGTATGGCGACTGAACGGAAGCCCCCTCGGGGCACGAGAAAGAGGGACGTACCGCTCACCAAGGACGGCATCCACGCCATGGCGTTGCAGCTCATCGACGCCGACGGGGTTGAGGCGCTCACCATGCGCAAACTCGCGACCGCGCTCGATGCGAACCCCATGTCGCTGTACCACCACGTGCCGAACAAGGACGCCGTGCTGCGCGGCGTGGCCCACCGGGTCGGTTCGCAGTTCAGCGCCGAGGAGCGGGGAGACATCCCCTGGCAGGACCGACTGCGTGAACTGGCACGGGACTTCCGCGAACTGTCGCACCGTCACCCGAAACTCATGGGGTATTCCTTCACGCGCCCCGACTACGTACAGCCGGAGGACCCCTTCTGGCAGGCACTGATCGACATCCTGGCCACCGCGAAACTGCCCGAGGAGGAGATTCCGCGCGTCGCCGCGACCCTGGTCGGTGTGTTCACAGGTTTGCTGCTCAGCGAACTGAACGGGGCACTGCAGCGGTGGGCCACTCTGCCACCGGCACCATCGCGCCCCCACGAGGAAGAAGCACCGCCGCCCTCCAAGGACGTGATCGACACCATGTTCAACTCCACGCTGGACGCCGCGGTCGCCGGAGTGGAGAACCATGTCGCACGAGCCCGCGAGAGGGTGTGACGGAAGCGAAACGGCTCCTCCTGTGGGGCGGTGCGCGGTCCGGCGGCGTCGCCGCCGGACCGGCCTGGTGCCGCCGCGACACCGAAGGGCCCATACAGGTCCACCGGCTCGCCCACCCGCTCCAGCCGTTCGATGAGCCCATCAACGTACTCATCTTTGGTGGAGCCGAAGCCGCGTGACCGGGGCGTGCCGAAGCCGGGCAGATCCCATACCTCGACGTCGCTCCGGATCAGGTGTCAGCGCGCGCCGTCCCACACATGGTGGGTGTCGGGAACGCCGTGGATCAGAACTGCAGGTATGACTGAACTCCCTTACCACTGAACAAAGACAGCATGTCCGGGCTTTCGTTTCTCACTGCTCTTTCAGGTCGAAGCCGGCCGCCATGTCCGAGACGGGATTCCCTGCGGACTCTCCTTCGCAGCGTGCGGCCGGTGGTCGGAGCTGACGGGGAATACGTCCGGAGGCGCGCCGGGAGTTCTGCGGGGGCCGGCCGTCGCGCGCATCGGCGTGATCGGCCGTGAGCCGACCTTCCATGCCGCTGATGATCGTGTCCAGCACCAGGCGGAACATCCGGTCCTCGCCAAAGCCCTCGTTCGTCGGCCCGTCCTCGCCGGAGGCGGGTGTGGCGGGCTGGAGGTTCGACCACCGGTGGAGCGCGCCGTTGAGCTCGGCGATCATCACGCCGATGACGACGGCGCACACGAGCGCGGCGAGCTGCGGGACATCCGACTGCGGAACCCCTGCGGCGTCCAGCACGGCGGTGAGCGCGACCCAGAAGGGATCTTCGGGCTGGATGAAGTCCGGCTGGCTGAACGAATAGGCCATGAGGTTGGGATGGCGGTGTGCCAACGTCCGGAAATCCGTGGCAAGCAGGCGCATGCGCTCCTGCCAGGGAGCGTCCTCCAGTGTCACGGTGCGGAACCGGGCGCCGACCATTCTCGCCACGCCACGCAGCAAGGCTTCCTTGTTCGGCACGTGGTGGTACAGCGACATGGGGTTCGCGTCCAGCGCGGCGGCGAGTTTGCGCATCGTGAGCGCCTCGACCCCGTCCGCGTCGATGAGCCGCAGGGCGGAGGTGCAGATCCCTGCCTCGGTCAGAGGCACATCCCTCTTCCGAGTACCTCTAGGGGTACGCTTCACTCTTTCCATACAATGTATGTTATCAATCCGTAGGCGAGCGAGGGGGACTCGCCGCCCGTGGTGGCGGTCACCCTGCGGACCTGCGTACGGCGCCCGAACGGGCGGGACGGCCCGTGATTCCTGCCCCTGGAGGTCGCCAGCGGCCCGTGGTCGGGCGGGCTGAGGATGTGGCGCACGAGGAGGCGCCCATCTCATCCGGGAAGGCCCTCTCCATGCGGCCACTGCAGAGGCGCGGTGTGCTGCGGCCGATCCGGCGCGACCCATCCGTGGCCGACCTGATGGTGTACACCGTCGACGGACCCCCGGGCGCGCTCTGCGCGCGACAGCCCGCCCAAGCGCCTCGGGCTCACCCTTGCCGCTGGTTCGCTCGCCTGGACGGCGTACATCGTCTTCGGTCTCGTGCGGTCCCGGGCACCGCAGCGTCTGGCGATGACAGGGCATGGACGCTGCCGTGCGGCTCGCTCGCACTCCGGACCGCGACATGCGCATGACTCGACCGACCCAGCTTCTGCAGCGGACACGGCAGGGACCGAAGCCTGGCGTACGGTGTCGCCGGTACGGGTTCACTCCCCGGCCGGCCGGGCTTCCATGTCACTGGGCGTCGCCGCCCGTACCGACACGCACTCAACCGGGCCTTCCCCACCCCCCCGACCTCGCCGATCTCGTCCCATGCCCGCTGCGTCCGGCGAGCGCCATGGCCGAGTTGCACGACGCTCTGGCTCGAAGGACAAGTCCCTGCAGACTTCGAACGGCTCGGTACCTGTCACCGCAAGGGCGAGTCGGCGGTGGGCGTCAGGACGGACTCGGCGACGCCGACGATCTGACTGATGTCGAAACCCTCCATGTCTGCGCGGAATTCGGGGCTGGAGAGGTACGCCTCCAGCCGCTCCTGAACGTCGTCGGCGTCCTGGTAGGAAACGAGGGCGTACAGCTGGGGCGCCTCACTCCCGGGGGCCGCAGGCACCGTCCAGACGCCATGTGTGGCGATCCTGTGCTTGGCCATACCGGGAATGTGCTGGGCCCAGATGTTCTCGTAGGCGACGAGCGCCTCAGGGCTGCGCAGTGTGTAGACACGAAGCTGGTACTGAGACATGAACACTCTTTCCTTCTCTTCTGCCGACGGGACAAAGATCTCCAGCGGCACGGCGGTTGGGAGGCTTCCCTCAGCCTTTCGCGAACAAGTTCGCCAGTTCGAGCTCCCAGTCGATGTGCCCGGACTCGGCACCTCGTGGCACCAGCGCCTCCGTGTCCGCCAGGAACGTCCTGACGTCCTGGATGGGAACCTCGAGCAAGGCGGTGCCCGCGGGAGCCCCGAGGACGACGTACATCACTTGGTCACCACGGCCGACGGCCGGCCAGACCCGGATGTCCCCACAGCCCGCGGAACCCTTCAGGCCATCGGCCAGAAGGTCACGCCCCAGGACCCATTCGGCCGGCTTGTCAGTGCCGGTGAAAAAGACGGCACGGACGACATACGGATCAGCGGGCTCGTACCGCAGGCTCATACACATGGACAGCGAGCAGGTGGGCGAGACGACAAGCTTCACGGCCACCCCCTGCATGACGGTCTTCAAAGACTCCATCGACTTTCACTCCCGGCCGGGCGGCGGTCAGCGAACGCTGATCTCAACCTGGCTGACGTGATACCAGCCACGGATCTCGTCCCAGGAGTAGCCCAGGTCGAGCAGGTAGCCGACACCGTGGTCCCAGCGGTAGTCGCCGACGTTCACACTGACGGCCGGACGCTGGACGTGCGCGGATGCAGAGGTCGCGGCCGAAGCGGTACCCCCGGCACCAAGAACAGCGACACCCGCGACCGCGACGGAGAATGCGGTGACGACAACGCGCCTCGTGAGCTTCTTCATGATCTCTCCTTCCCGATTGGTGCGATCTGCACCATCGGCTACACGCAGGCGATGTGCGGCACCTGGCGTGGTCCGACAAACACTTCCATACGGCGTATGGAAGTACCCCAGAATTACCATACGACGTATGGAACTGTCGAGGCGGCGAAAATGGCCCGCACGGCCGGCAGCGGCACGAACGGCTCGACGTCCTCACCGAGACCGCGTCGGCCGCATGGACGAAGTACGACTGGCCTTCGAGGAGATGCTCACCCGCCTCGACCATCTCGGGCCCTAGGACGAGGAGATCAGTTACACCAGCGAGCAACTGTGAAGCAGTTCCGCGTCGTTCGCCCAGCTTCCCCTCTTCGGCGCGGCCTTCGGACTCGGCCATGCCCTGGCTGAGCCGTCGCCCTGGGCGGACGAGTTGCCCGGGATTTCCATCTCCGGAGCCGTGGCGTGCGGGCGCGCGGGTGGAGAGACCAGCCGCCCCGGTACATTACGCAGGCTGCGGGAACCGGTGCGCAGTCGGCGCCGGTCGGCCGGTGCGCGACAGAATGCTCTTCACGCTGCCGCGGGAAGGGGCCGCAGGGCAAGGTCGCGGGCCTCATCCGGGGAGAGGCCGAGTATGTGCAGGATCATCTCGGCCATCGTGCCGGCGGCGTGGCTGCTGTCGGCCCGGGCCGGTTGCACCACTGCTCCAGGAGCGCCAACAGGCTGCCGTTCAAAACGGCCAGGGCGATCACCGGGTCGACCACGGTGAACCGGCCTGCGGCCATGCCCTCCTCCGCGTCGCGCTTCGCCCGCGGAGCCAGTCCGTCGCCGGCGCATATCCGACCGAGCCGGCTGTGGCACAGGATCTGCATGATCTCCGGATATGACTCGGCCATGCGCGCGCTGAGCCGCACGCCTCCAGCTAGGCGCTCGGCGGGATCATCGACGCCGTGCGGGCGTTCGGCGACGGCTTGGGCGTACTCCTCCAGCGCATCGGCCACGGCCGCGTCGAACAGGTCCGGCTCGCCCGCGAAGTGGCTGTAGAAGGAGCCGAGGCCCCCGTCCGCGCGCTCCGCGTGCCGGTGCTGGTGCCGCCGGGCTCGGCCAGAATCTGCCGCGCGGCGCGGACGAGCGCCTGGCAGGTGTCGGCACGACGGCGTTCGAATCGGTTCCTGCGTGGTGCCGGCATCGCACGCTCCACAAATAGGAGCAGCAGTTCTGATGACTTCATCATTGCACTGCCCGCCTCGACCATCCACCCTGACCCGCCAGTCCGACCCCGCAGGGGGGTGCGGCGTGACAGCACGCGATTGCATCTGGACATTTGATCAGTTTCGAGGGGCTTGACGATAAAGCGGTCGTATCTGACCATTTCATCAGAAGTGGACAAAGTCGTCCAAGGTAGGCAGACGCCGTGCCGGCTTCCACCACGCCGACAGACCGGGCCGACACCGCACATGCCGACGCTGTCTCACACCGATGGGAAGAACCGGATGACGAACACCGACCACATGCCACTCACCGAACCGGTGAGTCCCCGAGAGATACCCGATGCGGCCATAGCGATGCTCGATGCGGAGGGGACCGTCGTGGGGTGGACGCACGCCGCCGAGCAGCTTGTCGGGTACTCGGCCGGGGAAGTGGTGGGCCGGTCCGCCGCACACGTGCTGCCACCCGCCGAGGACGCCCCGAGTGCTTCGGCGTTCGCCGAGCAGTGTCGTGCCCAGGACGGCTGGTCCGGCACCGTGACGGTCCGCCACCGCGACGGCCATGCCATCAAAATGACGCTGCGGATCTCACGGCTGTGGGGGCAGGACGCCGGCACCCGCTGGCTGGTGTCCGTGACCGACATAGGCACCCTGTCGTCGGGGGCGTCCACCGGAGCTGTGCGGGAGTCGCTCCTGGCCCATGCTCCGGTCGGCATCGCCGTCTATGACCCGCAGCTGCGCTGTACCTGGGTCAACGACGTCATGGAGCGCCACGACGGCACTCCTCGTGAACGACGGTTCGGACACCGCCTGCGGGACTCACTGCCCGCCGTCGAGGCTGAAGCGCTCGAGGTCGTGATGCGGCAGGTTCTGGAGAGCGGGACCACCATGGTCCACGAGTACCGGGCGTGGTCGTCGACCGACCGGCGCCGGGAGCACGCGTTCTCGGCCTCGTTCTTCTGCCTCCAGGACGCGGACGGCACGGCACTGTCCGTGTGCGCCATGAGCGTGGACGTCACCGGCAACCGGCGGGCGCGCGAGCGCCTCGCCATCCTCAGCGAAGCCGGCACGCGCATCGGCAGCACCCTCGAGGTCATGCGGACCGGGCAGGAACTGGCCGACCTCGCCGTGCCCCTGCTGGCCGACCACGCAGTCGTCGACCTGATGGAGTCGGTTCCGTTCGGCGTGGATCCCTCGGCGGGCACCGGCAAGGCGAACGGCCGCCCACCTGTGCTGCGCCGTGCCGGTGTGGCCTCCATCGATCCCGGTGTCCTCGAGTTGCCGTGGGTGCGCCAAGAGGTGATCCGTCCCTTTCCGACCTCGCTGTTCGCCACCGCCCTGCGCACAGGCAGGTCTTACCTGGAATCGGTGCTGGACACCTCTTCAGGCCCCTGGGTCAGTCACGACCCTGTGCGAACGCAGAAGCTCCGTGACAGCGGCGTCCACTCTTTGATGGTCGTACCCGTCCGTGCGCGGCGCTGTGTGCTGGGACTGGCCGTGTTCGGCCGCTCCGAGGAGCCGACGCCGTTCCAGGAGGACGATCTCCTCCTCGCCGAGGAGCTCGTCACCCGGGCCGCGCTCAGCCTGGACAACGCTCTCCAGTACGCCCGCCAACGCACTGCGGCCCTGACGCTCCAACGCGACCTGCTCCCCCACCACGTGGGAGGCGGCGCCGCCCTCGATGTGGCCTCACGCTATGTGCCGGCCGACATGGACCACGGCGTGGGAGGCGACTGGTTCGACGTGATCAAGCTGTCTGGCGCCCGGGTGGCCCTCGTCGTCGGTGATGTGGTCGGACACGGCATCAACGCCGCGGCGACGATGGGCCGATTGCGCACCGCCGTCCGCACGCTCGCGGACATGGAATTGCCTCCCCACGAACTGCTGACGCACCTCGATGACACGGTCAGGCGGCTGAGCGAGGAAGATGCCGACGCTCCGGACCAGGCCCCCGCGGCGGTGGGCGCCACCTGTCTGTATGCCGTCTACGACCCGGTCATCCGGCGGTGCACGATGGCGCGGGCCGGGCATCCCCCGCCCGCGATCATCGACCCGCAGGGCCGTATCACTTTCCCCGACATGCCCGCTGGGGCCCCGCTCGGCCTCGGTCTCGGTCTGGTCCCCTTCGAGTCCGTGGAACTGGAACTGCCCGAGGGAACTCTGCTCGCGCTCTACACCGACGGTCTGGTCGAGTCCCGCGACGACGACATCGACGTGGGCCTGGACCGCCTGGGCGCCGCCCTGGCAGAGTCCGTTTCGTCCCTGGAAGACCTGTGCTCTCACGTGATCGAGACCCTGCCGACTCAGGCCCCGGCCGACGATGTCACCTTGCTCCTTGCGCGGACTCGCGGACTCGAAGCGGCCCAGGTCGCCTCCTGGGATCTGCCGAACGAGCCGGCCGCTGTCCGCATCGCCCGGCAGGCAACCGCCCGTCAGCTCAGCGAATGGGGACTTGAACATCTGGTGGCCACCGTGCAGCTGATCGTCAGTGAACTGGTCACCAACGCCATCCGCTACGGCGGCGGGCCGATCCGCCTACGCCTCATCCAGCACCAGGTCTTGACCTGCGAAGTCTCCGACAGCAACACCAGCCACCCACGCCCCCGTCAGCCCCACACCATCGACGAGAACGGCCGCGGTCTTTTCCTCGTCGCTCAGTTGTCCCGCAGGTGGGGCTCCCGCTCCGCGACAGACGGCAAGGTCGTCTGGGCCGAACAAGACCTGCCCTCCAAAGCCCTTGCGGCGTGACGCACTGCCGACCGGGCGGCCGACGGCCGCCACAGCATGCCGATCCCTCGAGCCGCAGGCTCGCGCGAAGGAAGCCCCACATGGACATAGAGAATGTCAACAACGCCTGCTCGGCAGGCGCCCGCCAAGGATCGACGGGCGTCTCCGGTTCCGGTCCCAGCGGCGGGTCGCACGCCTTTGACGGTCCGGCAGCCGCCGTACTCGACCATCGAGGCGCGGTGGTCCGGTGGACTGTGGCAGCAGAGGAGCTGACGGGGTTCCGCGCCGAGGAGGTCTGTGGCCGCCCCGTGCGGGAACTGGTGGCCGACCTCCCGGACGACCTGCCTGACGCGGAGATGCCGGCATCCGGCCGGGTACGGCTGTGGCACCAGTGCGGCGACACCGTCGATGTCACCTTCCGGACCACCAGGGTGGGGTGCTCCGGCTCGACGGAGGTCCTCGTCCTGGCGGCCCCCACACACCACGTCGCTGGCCACGAGCACGGCGCGGCGCTCCTGCGTGCACTGTCCGCACAGAACCGGATCACGATCGCTGTATACGACACGGATCTCACCACTGTGCAGACGAACGCCGCGCCGGGCACTGTCGACGGCCGTCCAGTACAGCCCGGCGCTCGGCTGAGCGACGTGCTGTGCGCCAAGGACGCCGAGCGCCTCGAGGCACTGCTGCGCCAGGTACTCGAGACGGGTGCCCCAGTGGTCCGCAGAAACCAGCACGTGAGCTGTCGGCACGATCCGGCGCGGCAGCACGCGCTGTCACTGTCCGCCTTCCGTCTGGAGGACGCGCGAGGACGCCCCACGGGGGTCGCGGCCCTGTACTTCGACAACGCCGACCAGATGCGCGCCCGCCGTCATCTGGATCTCGCCCGCGAGGTGGCCGAGCGAGTAGGAAAATCCCTGGATGTCGTGCGCACTGCGCAGGACCTTGCGGACGTTCTCGCACCTGCCTTCGGGGATCTCGCCGCAGTCGACCTTGCGCACTCCGTTTTCGACGGGGACGAACCCTCGAAGCAGCTGAACGGTGGAAACATGGGCAACGCGGCCCTTGCGCCGGCCGGCGCAGACTGGCCGGCCGGCATCAAGCGCGGCGAGTCCATCCCGCCCCTTCCCGACCACCCCCTGCTGCGCAGCTTCCGCCACGGCGAGCCGGTCGTGTTCGGCCTTGACGACTTCATCGCCATGGTCAAAGACCCGCAGCTGATCGAGTATCTCGTCCCGAGGGACACCCATTCGGTGATAGTGGCACCGTTGCATGCCCGCGGGCACACGCTCGGCGCCATAACGGCCTGGCGCTGCGGCCGATCCGACCCCTTCACCGAGGACGAGGCGGATCTCATGAAGCAGATCGCCTCACGGAGCGCGCTCGCCATCGACAACGCCCGCCGTTACACGCGCGAGCACCGGGCCGCCGTAGCGCTGCAGCAGCGCCTCCTTCCCCCGGCCACGACCGACACTCCGGCAGCCGAGACCGCCGGCGTCTACCTGCCCGCAGGCGGCGGAGCGGACATCAGCGGCGACTGGTACGACGCCATTGCCCTGCCCTCTCTCCGGGTGGCCCTCGTCGCCGGAGACGTGGTCGGCCACGGCATGCCCGCGAGCGCCACCATGGGCCGCCTGCGCGCCGCCATCCAGACGCTCGCGGACCTGGAACTCGAACCGGACGAGCTGCTCACCCGGCTCGCGGACCTGATCCAACGCCTCGCGGCCGAAGCCCCGTCCGGCGACCGCGACATCGTCGGCGGCACATGCCTGTACGCGGTCTACGACCCGGTCACCAGGCGCTGCGCCATGGCCAGTGCCGGGCACCCGCCACCCGTCCTGGTCCGGCCCGACGGGACCGCCGAAGCAGTCGAGATCTCCCCGGGGCCACCACTCGCCCTCAGCGGCATGCCGTACGAGACCACCGTGATCGACGTCGAGCCGGGCAGCGTCCTGGCTCTCTACACCGACGGCCTGGTCGAACGGGGCGATCGCGACATCGGCCAAGGCCTGCCGCGCCTGACGGAAGCCCTCGCCGCGCACTGCCGTCCGGATCGTGCCCTGGACGAAACCGGCCGGGCTCTCCTCGCCGACCTGGCGGACCAGGCGCCGCGCGACGACGCGACCCTGCTGCTGGCCCGCACCCGCGCCGTCCCAGCCGCGGACACCGCTCACTGGGAGATCCCGGCCGATCCGGCCGCCGTCTCCAAGGCTCGAGAGTGGATAACCCGCCAACTCACCACGTGGGGCCTGGACAACCTCCTCTTCACCACCGAACTCATCGTCAGCGAACTGGTCACCAACGCCATCCGCTACGGCCGTCCGCCGATGGACCTCCGTCTGATTCGCCACCACGTCCTGGTGTGCGAGGTCACCGACTCCAGCAGCACCCAACCCCGCCTGCGGCGTGCCCGTACAACCGACGAGGGAGGACGCGGCCTGTTCCTCGTCTCGCAACTCGGCGGACGATGGGGCTGCCGCCATGGCCAGAACGGCAAGACGATCTGGTCCGAGCAAGCCATCCACGGTTCCCCCTGAAGCCACAGATCACCGAGGTGGGGCGGAGCAGAGTCACTCACAGCTCTGATGCCTCTCGACCCGGTGTGCCGTGACAGCAGCCGCCCGAGGCGGGGGCTGCGAGCAGGAGCGGACTCCCGCCTCGTGGCCGCGGCGCGGCTCTGCCCGATGGAGGCGCAGCGACGGGAATCAGGTGTCAGCACCGAAGCCCGGCTTGGCATTGATCACGGAAGAGACGTCGACGACCACGACACTCGCACGTCTCGCCGGCGTCAGCTTGGGTTCGGGCCCACCTATCGATCTTCCAGGCATGAATTGGCGATGGAATGTGGCCTCACCCAGGTCGAGCGGCATGCTGATCCGACACGCCGGGTTCGACGCGCGGGCCTGGCGACGGGGTGGGGAGGATCGCGTTGATCGTCTGGGTGAACGGTGCGTTCGGCAGCGGGAAGACCACGCTGGTCGACGAGTTGCGTCCTCGTTGGCCCGAGGCACTGGTCTATGACCCGGAGATGGTGGGCTTCGTGCTGCGGGAGATCGTGGAGGTACCGACCGGCGACTTCCAGGATCTTCGGTTGTGGCGGCGACAGGTTGCCGACCTGGCGGTGGGACTGATCGAGGAGTACCGCCGTCCGGTCCTGGTCCCCATGACCGTGGTCGACCCCGGCTATGTCGGAGAGATTTTCGGCGCGTTGAAGAACGCGGGCATCGACCTTCACCACTTCTTCCTCAAGGTCTCTCGAGAGACCTTGGAGAAGCGGATCGACGGACGAGTCTTCTTCCCTGACGATCCCGAGCGGGAGGAGCAGGTCCGACGCTGGGGCAAGGACAGGATCGAACCGTGCATGGCCGCGGTCGACACCCTGCCCGGCGACACGGTGTTCCTGGACGGAGGGCTGACACCGTCAGAGTTGGCCGACCAGGCGTTGGCCCGTATCGGGGTGGGTTCGGTCGGGTAGGACATCCGGGCGTCGCGAAAGGCGCCCGGGGTAGGGCCAGTCGAGCGGGTAGACAACTTCCGGAGCGAACGCCTGGATCAGGTCGAACCCGTCGTACAGCCCGACCCGTCTGCCTCTATCTCCATTCGCGGGCCACAAGGGCGCACTGAACCGGGCCGAAAGGTCTCCAGGATCACGCCTCGGCCGTACCGGTGTTCCCTCGGCCGTACCGACGTTCAGGGGATGCGGACGTGTCCCGGCCTGCAGGCCGTCCATGAGGAGCTTGATCTGTCGGTCGGCCTGGCCTTTCCAGTCTCCGGTCACGTCCAGGCGTAGAAGCCCACTCATGGCCAGCATCACCTCGGCTGTCTCAAGGTCGGACCGAATCGTTCCGGCGGCGACGCCCGCGGCGACAAAGGTGTCAATCGTGTCGCAGAACTGCGCGTACGACTCCGACGCCCGTGCTCCATTGAAGGGCCCCACGCTCCGCAACGCTTCGGACATGTGCTGCTTCGCGACCCGCAGACTGGCCAACCGGCCCATCCACTCACGCGGTGCATCTCCGAGGCCGATGCCGCGCTCCTGCGGCGTGCCCACGCCGTTCATTCGATCGCTGCGGTGCAGAGCGAGTACTCGATCTGGTCCCGCGATCCCGAGACGGCGGTCGCGGACTGCCTGCGCGAACTGGGTGTGGCACTGGTGGCGTACTCACCACTCAGCCGAGGCTTCCTGGCGGGCACGGTCGATGTGACATCCCTGCCGCCGGGCGACGCCCGTAAGAGGCTTCCCCGCTTCCGGACGACGGCCAACCAGGTCATCGCGGACGTCGTCCGCGCGCTGGCGGAGAACAGGGGTGTCGCTCCGGCCCAGCTGGCGCTCACCTGGGTGCACGCGCGCGGTGAGCACCTCGGGATTCCCGTGGTGCCCATCCCGGGAACCAAGCGCATGAAATCCGGCGAGGGCGAGGTTGCGGCGGTGGGCAATGCCGGTCGTGACGTGGTGGACGCCGTCGCCCGTGAGATGGCAGTCGCACAGGATCTTCCGTGTCTACATGCGGGCGAAGCCGTGCGCGACACGGGCGCGAGGCTGTTTGTGGACCTTGTTGTGCGTCTGGCTCCGTTCAGGGAATTTCGTCCAGGGAGTCCTTCTCCCTTGTCCGCTTGCTCCGGAACCGTGTCAGTCGTTCTCCTGCGACCTTCGCGTTGCGTGTCGCCGCGCGCACCGGGCACGAGCGGCGTCGTGGGCGCTGCGCAAAAGCTGCACGGCCGTGTCCGTCGTCCTCTCACCGGGATTGACGACAGAGATCCAGCCGAGTGCCCCGTATACCGGGTGCGGCATCACGCTGTCGGCCCCCGCGTAGTCGCGAGGTCGGGTGAGGCTGCGCGGCTCCTCCCCAGTGAGCTCTCGGAACGTCGCACGGTCGACGTGAATGTTCAGGCGCCAGCGGCCCGGAGAGTCGAGGTCGGACACGGCGTCGTCAGGGTAGTTCTTGGTGACGATGGTCCCGTAGGGCTGGACGTTCGCAGGGACCTCACCGTCGGGGGCGTAGTAGAAGAACGCATCTCCCCACACGAGCTCGGGGAAATCGCCGCCCTCCTCCGGGACAACCACGAGCGCGCCGGCGAAGCCTCGCACGGTCGCGATGATCTGTTCCATACTCATGGTTCAAGCATCACCTTCAAGTGCTTATGTGGGGTTGGCTGATGGGCGAGCTGGTGAGCGGTTCGCGACGGGTACCGCTCCGAACCGTCGATGTCGCCGGAGAGTCGGGGTACTCCGTGCAACAGGTTCGCGACCTGGAGCGTCTGGGAGTCATTCCCCCGGCCGCTCGATCGAGCAACGGATACCGTTCCTACACACCGCTGCACGTGCATGCCCTGCGCGCCTATCGAGGTCTCGCAGGCGCTGTTGGGCCAGTCACGGCCCGGCACATGCTCGCGAAACTGCGTACGGAGACGATCGCGGAGGCCGCCTCGGCGATCAACGCGGTCCATGTTCGGCTCGCGCGGGAACGAGAGGAGGCCCTGCGCGCTCAACAAGCGTTGCGTGCGATCCAAGCCGAGGCGAACACACCCGAGTTCGAGCAAGAGAGTGACGCGATGACGATCACACAGCTCGCCGGAGCGCTCAATGTACGTCCCTCCACTCTGCGGTTCTGGGAGCAGGAAGGGCTTGTCACGCCCGAGCGAGTGACGTCACTGCAAGCACGTCGCTACGATCTTTCAGCCATCAGAGCGACCCGAATCGTCGCGGCCCTGCGTGGCACCGGTTACGGCATTCCCGCAGTGCGCCAGATCATGGACTCCCTGCACCAACTCGACGGCCTGGACAAGACCCAACGCATCCTGCAACAACGCCTTGACCAGATCGCCACACGGACGGTGGCCCTACTCCGAGCGGGCGCAGACCTGGCAGCCGTCGTTGGCGACCACGGCTCGTAGGCGCTGGTCGTCAGCGTGGCGAGTACGCCAGATGATGAAGCGTCGGATCATGCTGCCTTGCTCTTCGTGTCCGGCGTGATCGGTGCCGTCGAGGGTGAAGTGGCGCAGGGCGGTGAAGGGAGTAGCTGTCGCACACGACCGTCGGGCGGATCGTCGCTGAGTGGATGGTGCATGGGTAGCGGCAAGGTGTCGGCAGTTCATGCGAGCCGCATATAAGCGCCTGGTCGTGCCGAGAGATCGGCAGATGCCGTTCAAGGCCCTGTTGCTCGTCGCCGGGAGCCCGTGCACATCTGCCCAGGGGCCATCGTCCCGAGCCTGTTCGAACAGGGTGCAGGCCGGCGCGTCACCTCACCCCGTCGGCGGGCGGTCCCAGCAACACCGGAACCTCCCGCGGCCCGTTCGAAATGAACGACTCCGTCGGACGCAGCGCACCCGGCTCCACCGCCAGCCGCATCCCTGGAAAGCGGTGGAACAGCGCCTGAAGGGCAATCTCGGCCTCCAGCCGCGCCAACGGCGCGCCCAGGCAGTAATGCACCCCATGACCGAACGACAAATGCTCCCGCCGCGTCGCTCGCATCACATCGAACCGCTCCGCATCCTCCCCGTGCACCCTCGGATCCCGCCCCGCCGCCGCGAACCCGATCACCAGCGCATCCCCCCGCGGGATCACCGTCTCTCCCACCCGCACATCCTCCACCGCATACCGCAAGATCGCATTCGCCCCCGGCGCCTCCACCCGCAACGCCTCCTCCACCACGTCCCCCCACGACGCCCTCCCTGACCGCACCAACTCCAACTGCCCCGGATCCCGCAGCAACAACACGACCGCGTTCGCCAGCAGATTCACCGTCGGCTCACACCCCGCGCTCAACAACATGATCAAGTTGTCCACCAACTCCTTCTCACTCAACCCCCCACCCTTCGGGGCCTCCGGGCCACCCGCGCCCGCGACGTCCGTGAGGTCCGTGAGGTCCGTGAGGTCCGTGAGGTCCGAAGCGGCCGCCGGATCGGCGGGATCCGCTCCGCTCCCCACAGCGATCAGCGCACTCGTCAGGTCCTCACCTGGACGACGCCGCTTGAACGCCACCAACTCCCCCATCGTCCGATACAGCGCCGCGTAGTTGCGCCGCGCATCCTCCAACGACACCCCCGTAGCGAAAAACCCCTCAATGATCTCCCGCAACGCCCCCCGGAACTCCTCCGGAATCCCGAACAACTCCAGCATCACCCGGCTCGGCAACGGCTGCGCATACAACCCCCGCACGTCCACCACACCGCCCCCACCCCGCGCCGCCGCCTCCATCCCATCCAGCAGCACTGCCGCGATCTCCCCCACTCGCGGACCCAACAACCCCACCCGCCGCGCGGTGAATGCCGATCCCATCAACCCCCGCAGCCGGCGGTGCTCCGCCCCGTACGACGTCACCAGATTCTGCACCGACACCCACACCGCCAAGGGCCACTCCGCCCCCACCTCACCCCGCTGCCACGCCGGCCAATGCCGATACGCATCTTTCGAGACCCGACCATCCGTCAACAACCCACGGATAACCGCCGGATCCGTCACCGCCCAGGCTCCCACCCCACCCGGCAACACCACCCGCACCGCCTCACCCTGCCCCCGCAGCAACGCCCCCTCCCCCTGCACATCCCGCCCCAACCCATCCATCGCATACGGGCACCCACCCCGCCCAACACGCAGATCCGGCACGCCCTGCGCATCCGGCACGTCCTTTTGGTCCGGCCCGTTCGGCACGGCACGCAGTTCCGCCACGCCACCGCCGCCCCGCAACTCCCGCTGCTCCTGCTGCTCCTGCAGGCCCCGCTCATCCCGTCGACCCTGCTGCTCCTGCTGACGCGCCACCGGACACCTCCACGACATAGACCGCGAAAACTTCCCGACAAGCACTACAAACACACCCCGGCGCCACGCCCGCACCATCACCCGGACGCCCGCCAGGGGCACAACCCCACACACACGCCAGCCCCCGCCCCGGAGTCCCGCCATCAGCCATGGAACCCTGACACCCGATCCCCCGCGGCCCGCAGAAACCCAACCCCTGGGCACACGCCTGGGACCGGGCCCTGGATGCACACCCGGACCCCAACACCAGCAATCGCCCAGCCCCACACCCGGCGCACCCTGGCACGCACCTTGGGTGCCGGTCACAGGCCGTGTATATCCGGGTGCCGGCCCCGGGCCATGCGCATCCCGGAAGCCGTCCCCCCGACAGCACCGACACCCGACAGAGAACCACTCGCAAAACAAAACCGCTCGGCCGGTTTCACTATAGCCTCACCCGAGACCCACACAAGAGACCCCAGCACACCCCCACAACCACCCGACCCCGAGCCTCGCACACCACCCCCAACCCCCGGAAGACACCCGCAGAACGGAATCAAAACCCCCGCTTATCCAGCGAAGATCCCCACCCCACACCCACAGCGAACCAATGAATATGCACCCCGCACACCCCCACCCGACCCCCCGGACCAACCCCCCGGCCCGCCCCCGCGAAATTCCCCGCCCACCCTTGAAAAGAAAACCGGTAGGTTCGTATCTTATGACCCTGCACGGTCCATCCCGGCACCTCCCACAGCGCCACGGAGACCCACATGACCCTGCTCACCGTCCACCAGGACAACCACCCCACCCCCGCCACCACGGCAACGGGAACAGGAACGGGAACGGCAACAGGTACGGGAACGGCAACAGGCCCCCACCCGGCAGCAGAACCAGACCCCGCCACGCAGACCAGCACGGAAACAAAAACGGGCACCGACACCCGCGCAAAAACACCCGTCGACCCCGCCCGCATGCCCCGCCTCACCACCACCGTCCCCCGCGAATACGTCCACCGCTCCACCCTCGCCGAGGTCTTCCTCACCGGCTGCGAACAAACCGGCAACACCCACTACACCCTCACCGCCCAATGGCCCCGCGCCCACACCTTCTTCACCACACCCGACGGCACCCACCACCACCCCCTCCAAGCCGCAGAAACCATCCGCCAAACCGGCATCTACCTCGCCCACGCCGAACTCGGCATCCCCCTCGGCCACCACTTCCTCATGCGCAACCTCCACCTCACCACCCACCCCCAACACCTCACCATCGGCCCCACCCCCACCGACCTCACCCTCACCGCCACCTACACCCCCCACCACCCCCACACCAAACGCCCCACCGACTTCACCATGCACATCACCATCACCCGCAACGGCCACCCCACCGCCACCGGCACCGGCCGCTTCACCTGCCTCACCCCCACCACCTACCAACGCCTCCGCCACCCCCACACCACCACCCCCACAAACACCACAAGCACCACAGCAGCAGGCACCACCGCGATCGGCACCAGCACCGCCGGCACCCAACACCAACCCCCCAACCCCCCACCCACCCACTACGGACGCACCCTCCCCCACGACATCGTCCTCACCCCCACCCCCCACCCCCACACCTGGCAACTCACCCCCAACCCCCACCACCCCATCCTCTTCGACCACACCACCGACCACATCCCCGGCATGGTCCTCCTCGAAGCCGCCCACCAAGCCGCCACCGCCCACACCCACCCCACCCCCACAACCCACCCCACCCACCCCACCACCCTCCACGCCACCTTCCACCACTACACCGAACACCACACCCCCACCTACATCACCACCCACACCAACACCAACACCAACGACCAAACCCCCACCACCCACATCACCGCACACCAAAACAACACCACCGTCTTCACCGCACAACTCACCACCCACACCCCCACCGACACGACCCACAAGAACGTTTCATCCCGGTGAGGTTGTCTGGTTCGAGGTTCAGGTGTCGCGCCAGTTCGAGGTGAATTCGCGGGTGAGCCGTCGACTTATGAGGGAATGACTTTGAATCCTTCGGTGCCAAGGTCGCGTTGGACGACTTCCACGTCGAGACCAAGGCGGGCGCCTTGGTCGATGGCTCCGCGCGGGCACGTTCGCGGAGGTCGTCTCGCTCGGCGCGTCCAGCACGCAGGCTCTCTGCTCGCCGTCGCGGCCTTCGGCCTTCCGCTCCCGCACGGTGCAAAGTCATGTGGCAGGTATCGCCGGGAAAGGCCGGTACGCGCGACGTAGAGGGTGACGTCGATATCCAGGCTCACTGACTGGACCTCGCCGAGCCCGACCACCGCGACTCACCCCCGCGGCCGGGCTGGGACCGGGCTTTGCCGCGATCGGCCGTAATCCGCTTGACCTGGCCACGGGTCAACGCTGCACTGTGGCGGGACACCACGAGTCGTGGTGCCGGTACCCCAGGGAGGCAGCGGCAGCAATGGAGATTCGTCCCACGACCGACCAGGACCTCGACGTCTTCGTCGACACACTCCATGCCGCGTTCGGACGCTTCCCGGAAACCCCGACCGAGGGCGGCGGGGTCTGGTGGTCGGCGCTCGAAATGGACCGCAACCTGCTCGCCCTGACGGCGGACGGGCGGCCCGTCGGCACCGCCGGTGCGTACTCCTTCGAGCTCACCCTGCCCGGTGAGATCCTCGTCCCGACCGCCGGGGTGACCGCCGTCGGCGTCCTGCCCTCACACCGACGCCAGGGTGTGCTCAGCGCGATGATGCGGCATCAGCTCACCGAGCTGCGAGCGCGCGGGGAGTTCCTCTCCGTACTGCTGGCCTCCGAGGCCCTGATCTACCGCAGGTTCGGCTACGGACCCGCGACCTACACACAGCGACTGACGGTGCCGCGCCACCAGGCAGCCCTCGCCCTCCCCCGGGCGCGCGGAACGGCCGAGGCCCCAGAGACCGGCTCGGTCGAGGTACTGCGACGCGCCGAGTGCGGCAAGATCCTGGAAGAGGTCTACGACCGCTACCGCCGCGCACAGCCCGGCGCGCTGTCCCGGCCGCATCGCTGGTGGGCCTTGGGCGCGGGGCAGCCCCCGGTCGCTTCGGCGCCACGCTACGTCGCCGTCCACCGGGACGCCGACGGCGTCCCGGACGGGTACGCCAGCTACTCGATCGGCGATCCCAGCACCTTGACGGTGGACGAGACCATCGCCGCCGACGACGCCGTCTTCACAGCCCTGGCCCGGTTCGTGCTCGGACACGACCTGGTCACTCAGGTCGTGTTCAAGCACTTCCCGCCCGAACACCCGCTGCGCTGGCAGCTCGCGGACTTCCGCGCCGGCCAGGTGAGTCATGACACCGACTGGCTCTGGGTACGGTTGCTGGACATCCCGCGCGCACTGACCGCGCGCGGCTGGTTCATGGACGGCGAGCTCGTCCTCGACGTCGACGACCCGTTCCTCGGCGAGCACAGCCGCTACCTGCTGACCGTCCGGGACAGCAAGGCCGACTGCGTCCCGACGGACCGGGAACCCGACCTGTCCCTGGACGTGAGCGACCTGGGCTCGATCTACCTCGGCGGCACCGCCCCGAGCACGCTCGTGCGCGCCGGACACATCCGGGCCCACCGCCCGGGCGTGGCCACCCTCGCTGACGCCCTCTTCCGAGCCGACCGCTCCCCGCACTGCCTCCACTGGTTCTGACCGCAGGCTCGCCGACCCTGCACAAGTGATGAACAGGGGGAGCGGTTCGGTGAGCATCCGGGCGACCGAAGGGGGACTTTGACCGGACCGAATCCGACGGACCGACCGCGGCAAGAAGGGATCTTGGATCCATCCGACCTGTGACGGCAACGCTCTGCGGATCCCGCTCGGCATCTCCGCCGCCCACGCTGATGGCTTCGCATCCGAGGCATCCGCCCCGGGATCGCACGCGGCGGGATCGACCCGTCCGGCCGCCTGGGCTGCCACTGGTGGGTAATCGAACGAACCGTCTCCTTGCCGACGAGCTGCCGGTGGCCTCCAACGACGCCACGAACGCAAAACGGAAGGCTTCCTCGGCTTCGGCGGCTTCGGCGGACTCACCGGACTCGCCGCATTTCTGATCGGATACCGCCGACCGGCCTAGGCGGTCAGGGTCCGAGCCGGTTGACTGCGGATCGAGGCAGATCAGCCCCATCGAGTCGGCGAACACCGCAGCAAAGGCACAGCCGCACCAAAGGCGGAGGTCTCATCCGCCACGCACACGCTCCAGCGCATTGGGAAGGAGATCAGCGGACCGCTGGCCTCCCGGATGCGAATCCTCCCAGGAGCAAACGCCCGGGGTCCCTCGCACGAATCAAGGGGTCCCTCGCACGAATCAAGCTGAAGGGTTTCTCACTCGGAGCCCGCTCCACCACTTCGGTCGTGGCGGCGGCCAGTAGTCCGTCACGACTCGCCCTCGGCTGGAAGCTCGAGGCGCAGTTCGTAGCCCCCGTCGGCCGTTGGGCCGGAGGTGACGGTGCCTCCAAGGAGTGCGGCACGCTGCCCCAGGCCGACCAGACCGTGGTGCGCACTGGGCAGAGGGAGAGGTGGTCGGGACGGTGCGGTGTTGGTGACCGTGGCACGGATGGCGCCGCCCTCGTTGCGGATGCGAACCGTCGCACTGGTCCCGGGGGCGTGCTTGCGTACGTTGGTCAACGCTTCTTGGACGGTGCGGTAGATGGCGCGCTGAACGGTGGGCGGAAGGTCGTCGGACACGTCGGTCTGCAGCTCGACCTGGATGCCGCTGTTGTCGACCAGCCGCTCAAGGTCGGCCAGGGACGGCTGCGGTGTCAGCTCCGTGGGGCGGCCCCCGGAGGCCCGCAGGACGCTGACCATGTGCCGCAGTTCGTCCAGGGTCTGCACGCTCAGCCGCCGGATCGTGGCGGCGGCCTCCTTCACTTCGGCGTCCCGGGCGCCGACCTGAAGGGCTCCGGCCCGCACCGCGATCAGGCTGACCTGGTGGGAGACCACGTCATGCATCTCCCGGGCGAGCTGCGCACGTTCCCTGGCCAGCACGGCCTGGGCGGTCAGCAGCCGCTTGTGGTCACGCGCCTCGGAGATCTCGGCGAGCCGCTGCGACAGATCGCGCCGGGTCTGGACGAGTTGGCCCAGGAAGACAGGAGCGGCCGCCGTCGCCGCGGTGTAGCCCAGAGTGACGAGGGTCGAGGTGGCCGCGAGGTTCAAGTGCAGTGACGGCCACGAGGTCATGTCGCAGATCGTGAATATCGTCACGCAGACGGCCAGCAGGGTGCGGTGTCGGGTGAATGAGGCCAGGGTGTACAGCGCGGCCAGCGCGGCGAAGACCGCGTCGGAGACCAGGACGGCGGGCAGCGTGAGCAGGAAGGTGAGCAGCGGCCGGCGACGGCGCAAGAGAAGGGAGAAGGCGGCAACCAGGGCGCACCCCAGGCGCAGCGGCTCGTCGATGTGGACCTTGACCCAGACATCGACCAGCGAGGCTCCGACGAGGACGGCGTCCAACAGCGGGGCGGGCGGGCGGCGAGGGGTCATCCCCCCTCCTGGTCCCGCGGCGGTTTGAGAAGGCAAGCCCCTTCGGCGATCCGGGAGGCCTGGCCGCGGCCGTCCACCTTGAGTTCGGTGAGGATGGCGCTCACGTCATCCTTGACCGTGCTCGTGCTCAGATGCATCCGTGTGGCGATGTCGCGGTTGGACAGCCCCTCGCCTATGAGGACGAGTACGGCGCGCTCGCGGTCGGTGAGTCGGACGAGGCTGCGAGCAGCGGGTTCCTGGGGGCCGGCGTTCAGACAGACGTCCACGCCCGTCCGGGTGACCTTGGACGACAGTACGGTGCCGCCGGCGGCCAGGGTCCGCACCAGCAAGGGAAGCTGCTCGGGGTCGGTGTCCTTGAGCAGGAAGCCCGCGGCGCCCGAGCGAAGTGCCGTTGCGACGTGTTCGTCCATGCCGATCGTCGCGAGCATGGCTACCACCGGAGGGTGGGAAAGCCGACGGAGGCCGGCCAGGACGGTGAGGCCGTCGACGTCCGGCATCCGGATGTCCAGAAGCACGACGTCAGGACATATCTCCTGCGCCACCTGAACCGCCTGGCTGCCGGGAACCGCCGCAGCGACCTCGATGTCCTGTGCCGCGTCGAGGATGTGCTGAAAACCCTTGCGAATCAGGGCCTCGTCGTCGACCACCAATACTCGGATCACGGGTGCTCCACTCACCATGGGGCCACTGTCCGATTCGTACCATGTCGTGACACTCCCGGCTGGTTCACAGCATCGAATCCAGCCAGTCGGCGGGGGCTGCCTCGGCCAGTCGGCGGGGGCGGTTCCGGACACCTGCCGGATGGTTGTGACGCACACCGTCCAGGACCCTGGATCACATGTTGCACGCCGTATCAGAGGTCGCACCGTCCGGGGCGGCATCCGCTGTGGGGGCGGGTCCCGCCCCCTCCCTTACGGCGTCAACAGGACGGCTGATCGGACTCGACCTGGCCCGTGGCCTGGCGGTGTTCGGCATGTACGCGGCCCACGTGGGTCCCGACCCGTCGGTGGGCGGCCCGCTGGGCTGGGTGATGGAGGTAGCACGCGGCCGGTCCTCTGCTCTGTTCGCCCTGCTTGCCGGGTTCACCCTGGTCCTTCTCACTGGTCGGCCACAGCCACGGACGGGGCGAGCCGGGCGGCAGGCCATGGGCAGGGTACTGATCCGCTCCGCCGTCCTGGTTGCCCTGGGGTACGCCCTGACCTGCCTGGACACCTCGGTCGACGTGATCCTCGCCGCTTACGGAACGGTCTTCCTCCTCGCCCTTCCGCTGTATCGGCTGCGGGCCGACACCCTGGCCGTCATCGCCGCGGCGACCGCGCTCGTACTGCCCCAGGTCCTGTATCCGCTTCGAGCCGCGGTCGAGGGTGGGAGCTGGGCCGACGCCGTCATCGCCCACGACCCGCTGGCCCGGATCACCGATTCGGACGGGTTCATTGAATTGTTCATCACCGGCGCGTACCCGGTGCTGACCTGGCTGCCCTTCGTCATCGCCGGAATGGCAGTGGGCCGGCTCGACCTCACCAGACCGGGCACACGCTCCAAGGTCGCCCTCCTCGGCGGCACGCTGGCCCTGCTCGGCTACGGCGGCTCCTGGCTGGCCCTGCACCTGGTCCCCGGCGCGCAGGCAGCCGTGAGCGCTACGGCGGACGGCGGGTCGGCCGCATCGGCCTGGTGGTCCGACGCCGTGGGCTACCCCTCCACCAGTACCCCGGACTGGCTGCTGGTGGCCGCACCGCACAGCCAGACGACCTGGTCGATCCTGGGCAACACCGGCGTCGGCCTCGTGATCATCGCCGCCTGTCTCTTCGCCACGGACCGGTCGGCCCGCCTGCGGCGGCTTGCCGCGCCCGTCATCGCGGTCGGCTCGGTCTCCCTGACCGCCTACGTCGGCCACATCATCGCCATCAAGACCCTGGGCATCGACGACCTGCCGACCTCCGCTGCCCTGCCGGCCCTGGCCTGCTTGGCCGCGGCCAGCATGCTGCTCGCCGTCGCCTGGACGCGGGCGTTCCGGCGAGGACCGCTGGAGTACATGCTGCACGCCGCCACCGCACCCGCCCGCCTGCTCAATTAGCCGACTGTGGTCCAAGCCCCTTCCAGGACACGAACTCCATCGCCGATTCCGCGGCGCCCACGGTTTCCGAAGGTCTCGAACCATCCGGCGTCACGCCGGGCCAGGAAAGAGGTAAGCCGATGTCGGTCCGCCTGACATTCATGTGCGCGACAGCCGGGGACACCAGCAGGAACGCAGTCTTCGGTGACGGTCTCCTCAGCGAGCACGGCCTGCACGAGGCACGCCTCGTCGGGGCCGCACTCCCCCCGTACTCGCTGGCCATCCGGGCACCGTCGACCCGCTGCGAGCAGATCGCCGACGCTCTCGGCCTGAACGCCACGCTCGAACCGGCACTGCGCGACTTCGACTACGGCACCTGGCGTGGGCGCACAGTCGGCGAAGTCACGGCGTACGACCCCTACGGGTACGGCGCCTGGCTTACAGACCCGGATGCCGCGCCACACGGAGGCGAGTCGGTACGCCAGCTCTGTCGCCGAACCGCCAGCTGGCTGAGCAGAGTGCCGCCTGGCACGGGCGACGCACTGGCCATCACCGAGCCGGCGATCATCCGGGCCGCGCTCGTCCATGCTCTGTCCGCACCGCCAACGGCCTTCTGGCATTTCGATGTGCCACCCCTGTCCGCGGTCTCCCTCACATTGCGCGGTGACCACTGGAACGTCCGGCCCGGGCCCGTCATCCCTGGAGGCGTCGGCACCAGTCGCACTGTTCCCGTGCCATGTGTCGCTGCACGAAACCAGACGACACTCCTGTGGGACGAGACGGCGAACGACGAGCGGTACGACCTCGTCGCCTGGGTGTGACCCGCCAGCACGCTCATGTGCTGCCGTCGGATAGGCGGCAGCCGTGAGGGTCCTGGGAGCCCTCCATAAGGCATGCGTGGGTGGCGAAGTCCCGCTCGTCGAGCGGACGCCGCGGTTCGCCGAGATCGGTGCCGGAATCCGCACCATGCCTTGGCCCCTGCGGTGCGGCCCCCCTCGGTTGACCTGAACACCATGGTGGGATGAGGCTGCTCGGCGACGGCGCCCACACAATGGAGCCGTTCCAGGCCCGGGGTGCGGCGCAGGCGATTCAGGACGCGGCCGTGCTCGGCGACGCCCTCGCAGGTGCCACGTCACCCGAACCCGAATTTCCCGACGCGCTCGACCGGTACGCGCACCGACGGCTCTCGATCACCACGAGCGTGGGGGCCGGTTCCGCGCGGGCGAGCGAGGACCACCACCTGCTGGACCGGCCCGAGGCCCAGGCGCGGGACGCCCACATGGCCGCACACGCGGCCGTCCGATCGCTCACACAGGTGGCGCGGCCGACCGTTGCTGACCCGACCCGCCGACTGCCGACCAGCCGCTCCTGCAGCTTGGTTCCCTGCCGATACGGTACCGAGCGGCAGCCTCACGCAAGAGCTCGACCACCACCCGGACTTCGGGTGGGAAGCCACGCGCACCGGTTGCTCGCTGGTCCGCGATCGCTGAGGGAGACCGCGAAGGAGCTTGCCGCCGGGGGGACGCTGAAGCACGGCCCGAAGTGACGTCGAGGAACTCGACGCCGCCATGCAGAAGTTGGCCCGCCGCTCCTCGAGCGTACGGTTTCCTCACGAGTGGAAGACGGCGTGAAGGCACCACGCATGCCCCGCCATGAAATGGGCACGGCTTGCCAGCATGAGCGTCACGAATATGCCGGCTTTTATTCCCGGCCTGGAACTCTCCCGCCGCTTCTACACAGAAGCAGTACGCCCCCTGTTGGAGGAGGCCTCCCCCGCAATCCCTCACTCCGCAGCACGCCTGGGCAGCGGCTCCGAGGTGCTCGGCTTCGACACCCCACGCTCCGCCGACCACGAATGGGGCCCCCGTCTCCAACTCTTCCTCCGCCGCCAGGACGTCTCCCGGCACGCGGGACGCATCAGACACGTACTCGCCGAGCACCTACCCCACCGACTTCGCCCCCACCGGCGACCGCGACATCCGCGTCATGCGGGCCACCGACGGCCCCGTCCACCACCGCATCGAAGTCACCCACCTCTCAGGATGGTTCACCGACGCACTCGGCTTCGACCCGACCTCCGGCATCACCCCGTGGGACTGGCTCGCCACCCCCACCCAGCTCCTCGCCGAAGTCACCGGCGGAGCCGTCTTCCACGACGGCCTCGGTGAACTCGCTCCCTTACGAACGGCCCTCCGCTGGTACCCGCACGATCTGTGGCTCCATGTCCTGTCCTGCCAGTGGCAGCGCATATCCCAGGAGGAGGCCTTCGTCGGCCGCTGCGGCGAGGTCGGCGACGCGCTCGGGTCCGCCGTGGTCGCCGCCCGCCTCGTGCGCGACCTGATGCGCCTGTGCCTCCTGATGGACCGCCGCTATCCGCCCTACAGCAAGTGGCTCGGCAGCGCGTTCGCTCGCACCCCCATGGGCCCTCGTCTCACCCCCGACCTCACCGCCGCCCTCGCCACAACCGACTGGCGCGACCGCGAGCAGCATCTGGCGCACGCCTACGAGACGGTCGCGGGCCTGCACAACCAACTGGGCCTGACCGACCGCGTCGACCCCGTCACTCGCCCCTACCACTCCCGCCCCTTCCAGGTTCTGCGCGCCGACCGCTTCTCCAAGGCCCTCACGGCCCGCATCACGGACCCGACGCTTCGCGATCTGCTGCCCGTGGGCTCCGTGGACCAGTTCCTCGACAGCACCGACGTCCTGAGCCGCCCGAAACTGACCCGCGCGGCAGGCCACGCCGTGCGCAAATCCAGGTCGGAGTGAACCTGCCCTGGGCTTCCGAGCCAGCGGCGTGTCACCGGCCCAGGGAGTCGACGATTCTGGAGCATGATCCGGCCGACGCTCAGACGGCCCAGCCGCGGCGTGCCGAGGAATTTCCCCGGACTTCGATGTGCTCGTGGGCACCGCATCCATAGGGTCATCGCCAAACGAGTCGCTCCGCAGCTCGGAACGGTAGGAGTCCGGGCCGTTCGGCACCGAGATGGAGCTGTTCGTCCTCGCCGCCGCTGTCCCCGAGGTCGACGACGCCTCGATGGCCGAGTTCACCGAGTGGGCCATGGACCACGTGAAGAGCCTCCGCAGCGGTCTGCCCGGCGCCCGCAACGCAGCGATGATCCTGCCCGCCCCGGCCGGCGGCAGCGTCCAGCCGGCCGCTAGGAACTGGGCTGCCAAAGACGCACGGATCCTCGGGAGGTCCCTGATCGGCCGACCCGTCACGGTGGAGTCGTCGGCCTCGAGCTGAGGCGATCGTCAGGCTCAGGAATCAGACCGACGGCGGTGGACCCCTCCGCCGTCCGTCTCTGCATCGACCGTACGAGTGCTCTTCGCCGGTCGCCAGTGAGACGCCGCAGAAGGGTCCCCTTCCCGTTCCGCCCCAGGCACCTCGTCGCATCCGCGAGATCTGCTCACCTGATGTGCGACGTGGTCCTGCTGACCCATTGGGGCAGCGTGAGCTGCATGGTCAGGCTCGCTCGGTGTGGCCTGCGGTGACGGGGCGACGAGTGGCCGCGATCGGGCCGGGTACCCGCGTGCGTCCGCGTACTTCGGCCTTTGCCACGGGCCAGAGCGTCGCGCAGAAGAGACAGGTGTGCGGGCACGGCTGCGAGGCGGTCGTACTCGCCCCGGCATGGGTGGCAGGTCGCCAGGTGAGCCCGGACCGCGCCCGTCTCATCGAGGGCGAGGGTCTTGCGTTCGCTTCCGGCCAGAAGCTCACGGATCGTGCGGCATGCCTCGAGGGCCGTCTTCTCGTCGGACTTCGTCAGGCACTGGGTTGCGGTCATGGTGAAACCTCCGTTCAGGGTTTCACCTTGGCCCACGAGCGGCCCTCAGCGCGTCGTCCCCACGCAGCGACTTCCGGCTACCACGACTGCAGTACGCGGTACGTCGGTCTGCGGCTGGGGCAGAAGGTGGACACACCGAGCCGGCGACTACGCGGGTTGCTGGGATTGATCTGGTTCCGTGGCCGGACTGACCAGCCCGCACTGGTAGGCGATGACGACGAGCTGGGCCCGGTCACGAGCTGCCAGCTTGGTCATGGCCCGGTTGATGTGGGTCTTGGCGGTCAGCGGGCTGACGAACAGGCGCTCGGCGATCTCGTCGTTGGACAGGCCCAGTGCGGCGAGGCTCGTGACGTCGCGTTCCCGCGGTGTCAAGCTCTCCAGCCGCTCGTGTACGGCCGTCGGGCATGGGTCCGGCTGGGCCAGAAACCGAGTGATCAATGCTCGCGTCGCTGACGGGGACAGCAGCGCCTCGCCGTCCGCGACCGTGCGGACGGCATCGAGGAGTTCCTCGGGTCGCGCGCCCTTGCCGAGAAAGCCGCTCGCACCCGCACGCAGTGCGTCGGCGACGTGCTCGTCGTCTTCGAAGGTGGTCAGGATGAGCACCTTCACACTTGCGAGATCCTCGGACTCGGTGATGAGCCGTGTCGCCTCGAGGCCGTCCATCTCCGGCATGCGGATGTCCATCAGCACCACGTCCGGGCGCTGTGAGCCCGCCAGCTCGACCGCCTCACGGCCATTGGACGCCTCGGCCACGGTCTCCATGTCATCCGTGGCGTCGAACAGCATGCGGAACGTGCCCCGCAGCAGGGCCTGGTCATCGGCAAGCAGTACGCGAATCGTCATGTTCATGTCTCCGATTCCCTGCCGGACCGGGGCGGAGCGGGAGTTCCGCGGTCACTGTGAAACCGCCTTCGGGGCGCGGTCCCGCATACAGCGTGCCCCCTATCGTGGTAGCCCGCTCACGCATCCCGATCAGCCCGTGACCGGCCCCCGGGTGAGGATGGTGCGGTCCGGCGCACCCGTCGTCCTCGACGGTGATCGTCAGCCGTTCACCGTGATAATGCAGGAACAATCGGGCATGGTCGGCACCGGCGTGCTTGCGCACATTGGTCAAGGACTCCTGCACGATGCGGTAGGCGGCCAGGTCGACCGCCGGTTCCAGCGGTTCGGTGATGCCCAGCCACGTGTGACTCACGGCCAGCCCGGCGCGTTCGAACGACGCCAGAAGTGCTGGCACCTGGGCAAGGCCCGGCATCGGGTCGCGGAGCGCCACCGGCTCGTCGGACTGCCGCAGCAGGCCTACGGTCACCCGTAATTCGTCCAGCGCGGAGCGGCTGGTGTCCCGGATGTTCTCCAGAGCCCTCAGGATTTGTTCCGGGCGCTGGTCCACCAGGTGGACGGCGACGCCTGCCTGAGCGTTGATCAAGGCGATGTGGTGCGCGACGATGTCGTGCAGTTCGCGTGCGATCCGAACGCGTTCGGCCGCCACTCGCTGCTGTGCTTCTTGCTCGCGGGTGCGCTCGGCGTGCTCCGCTCTTTCCTCCACGGCCGCTACGTAGGCGCGCCGTGAGCGCAGTCCGTCCCCGACGGCGGCCGGCAGGGCCGTCCAGGCCACCATCGCGGCCTTGTCCGGGTCCAGCCACGAATCCGAGGTCCACACCGCGTCGGCGCCCACCAGGACGGCAGCCGAGACAGCTGCCGCGGTCCAGGCGGTACGCCGGTCGGTCCGCAGGGCCACGTTGTAGATGGACGCCAGAACCGGGCTTGTCACCAGCGGGCTCTCCCGAAAACCGAGCATCTGAAAGATCACCCCGCAGCCAATGGTGACGGCCAGTACTCCGAACGGGTGACGGCGCCGCCAGAGCAACGCGGAGCAGCCGACGGCAGCCAGCACCACGGCGGACCAGCGCAGCACGAACTCGTGCTCGTGCGGGTCGACCGAGGCAGCCACCACCGACAGCACGCACAGCACAGCCACGCCCAAGACGTCGAGCGTGCGGCTCGGGGCTCGCCCTCGCCGCCTCCAACCGTTGAGCACCGTCATGACATCACCGTAGGGTCGGTGGCCGGGTCGGGCATCGTTTCACCACGGCCCGATGCGGAGCGAGAACTCATCGACGCCCGCTGACACTGCCACGGTTCTTGTTGTGGTTGCAGGGCAGTTTGGCGGGCTGTGCCCGCGTCGTTCGTAGTGGCTGATACGGGCTGGATATCGGCATCGTCGGACCTCGGCGACGCTCAGGCGGATGAGTTCGGAGGATCCGTTCAGCTGGGGCGCTTCGGACCAGCTCCCCCAGAGTGGTCCCTGCCGTAGATCCGCAGGCCGTGGCCCCTCGGCGCGTGGCCAACCCAGTGCGTTAACGATGGGCAGTGGTTCGCCGCCGTAGCCGCTGCCACGAAGGGGAGCGCACGGTCCGCGGCCGCACCACCGAGTGCATGCAGCCTGGATCTTGGTGGCCGAGGAACAGTCAAGTATTACCAGTCTCCAGAGCCCGTCCGGGACGACCAGACGATCGACCATCAACACACAGGGCAACGGGGCCACCGATTGGGATGATCTCCAAGTGGCGCGCTTCACCGGCAGAGGGCCGTGTCTACGACACCGTCCATGTGCTCCTTGACTGCCTGGCTCGGCTGCATGGTCACGGCGACGTTGGCCGCGCGCCCGTCCTCGGTGACGCCGCCTCGGGTCTCGTATCCCGTCATGCTGCCGCCGTGGCCCCAGTACACCTCGCCGCACGACAGCGGCGTGCTCACGAATCCCAGCCCGTAGCGGGCACCGGCGGGGAAAGGGTAACTGGCGGGGACGGTGGTGCGCATCTGGTCGAGCTGAGCCCTCGGGAGAAGGCGGCCGGCCAACAGCGCGGTGAAGAACCGGTTCAGGTCGGAGTTGGTGGACACCATCTGGCCCGCAGCCCAGGCCCAGGAAGGGTCCCATTCCGTGGCGTCGACCAGAGGCGCGCCTGCCGAATCCTGGTAGTAACCCCTGGGATGGCGCTCCCGGATCGTCTCCTCTCCTGGGACGGGAAAGTAAGTGTGGCGCAATCCGATGCGTTTGATGACGCGCTGATCGATCTCCTCGGCGAGGGGACGGCCGGTGACCTTCTGCACGATCAGGCCGGCCACCAGGTAGTTCGTGTTGCTGTAGGCCCAGTTCGTGCCGGGGGCGAAGTCGGCCTTGTGCTGGAGAGCGAGGTCGAGAAGTTCGCGGGGGTCGTAGTAGCGGATGTCGTCGCTGAGGTACTTGCTGTAGTTGGGAAGTCCGCTGGTGTGCTGGAGCAGTTCGCGGACGGTGATGTGACGTCCGTCGATCCCGTCCCCGCGGACGAGACGGCGCAGATAGGTGTCGACCGGGGCGTCGAGGCCGATCTTGCCTTCACCGACCAGTTGCAGCACGACCACTGCCGTGAACGTCTTGGTGTTGCTGCCGATGCGCACCTGACCGTCCCGCGGCACCTTCGCTCCGGTGGCCAGGTCACCGACCCCTGCGGTGTAGCTCCGGGCGCGGCCGTCACGGTCCTTGACGCTCGCCAGCACGGCGGGCACGCCGTCGGTGTGCACCAACGCGTCCATGCCCCTTTGAACGGTGTGCGGCCTGGCGGCGGCAGACGCCGCGGGCGGGGCCAGGGCGCCCATCGTCATGACGCCGACGGCCACCGCGACCGCGGCCGGCAAGGCTCTGCGCCGACCGCTCCGCCGCCCGGACGAACGAAACCTCTGCCATGCCTGCTCACGCACGAGCCAACTCCCATGGAAGCATTGGGTAACCACCGGCTTATGGCCCCAGCATCTCGGAGGCGACCGCGCGGGACGATCGTGGTACCCGCCCACCTCTGGGTAGGGCTAGCCCCCGCCGCGTGGTTGGCGGGGGACGCCCTGCACGCGCGGAGATCACGTACCTGTCCTCGCCCAGCGCGGTGCCGACGAAAGGACGGGTGTACGGGTCCAGCACCCGCGCGGCCTTGGGCCGGAAGGCCGGTCGCGTACGAAGATCCAGGACTGGTACTGCCAGGGCTTGAGCGCGTCCTGCTTGAGTCAGCGCTCCAAGGTGGAAGGGGAGTTCGACCCGGAGCTGGTCCGGTCGACCGCCTCCGGACCAGTTCCGGGCAGGACCAGCGCGACTGCGGGGCGCTGGTCTTGGCGGGTGACTGGCGGGCCAGCGCCTTGACTTCGGCGACCTGCAACGCGGTGAACGAGGCCGGCCGACCGGACCGCTTGCGGTCGGCGAGGGCGGGCAGGCCGCCGGCGCCGGTAGGAGCCGTGATCGGCGGTCGGTGCGGGCCGAGCATGCCCGAGCATCGCCGAGGTGTCTGGCGGCCGGCTGGGAGCGGATTCGAGGTCAGGGCAGGGTGAGGATACGGGGGCCGTCCTCGGTGATGGCGATGGTGTGTTCGATGTGTGCGGCTCGGCTGCCGTCGCTGGTGCGCAGGGTCCATCCGTCGGGGTCGGTGTGGTAGTCGTTGCGTCCTCCGGCCATGAGCATGGGTTCGATGGCGAGGGCGAGGCCGTGGCGCAGGGGGAAGCCGCGGCCGGGTCGTCCGTGGTTGGGAACGTGGGGGTCTTCGTGCATCTGGCGGCCGATGCCGTGGCCGCCGAAGTCGGCCGGCATGCCGCAGCGGGCCTTGCGGGCGACGGTGCTGATGGCGTGGGAGATGTCGCCGATCCGGTGGCCGACGGTGGCGGCGGCGATGCCGGCGTCCAGGGCCTGTTGGGTGGCGGCGATGAGTTCGAGGTCGGCGGGGCGAGGGGTACCGACGGTGAAGCTGATCGCGGCGTCGCCGGTCCAGCCGTCGAGTTCGGCTCCGCAGTCGATGCTGACCAGGTCGCCGTCGCGAAGGCGGTAGTCGCCGGGGATGCCGTGCGAGACGGCGTCGTTGACGGAGGCGCAGATCACGGCGGGGAAGGGGGTCGGGGCGAAGGAGGGCTGGTAGCCCAGGAACGGAGAACGTGCTCCGGCCTCGGTGAGAACGGCGCGGGCGGCTACGTCGAGCTCGCGCAGGCGGACTCGCACAGCTGCCGCCGCGCGGGCGGCCGCGAGTGCATGGGCCACGACGCGTCCGGCTTCTCGCATCGCCTCCAGTGCCGTGTCGGTCTTGATCTCCACCATGTGCCGTGACTCCCTGCCATGCGATGCCGCCCAATACTTATACCGGTATTAGTATCACGGGTATGGTGAGAGTTCCTTTGAGTCCGCAAGAGCGGCAACGCGGAGAGCGCTTCGGGATCCTGCTCCGCCGGGCCCGCGGTGACCGCAGCATGGTCGACGTGGCAGCAGCCGCCGGGGTGTCCGCCGAAACGCTCCGCAAGATCGAGACCGGCCGGGCCCCGACCCCGGCCTTCTTCACCGTGGCAGCCCTGGCCCACGCCCTGCACCTGTCCCTGGACGACCTGGCCGCCGCCTGCGCGGAAGGCGCCGAAGGCGGCGAGCAGGCCATGTCGGCGTGACCGACAGGCGCGCCATCCGGCGGAGGATCGGATGTTCCTCACGCAGCACGATTCGGACACGTCCGTCGATCCCCGAAGGACTTCGAGCGCCGACCAGAACCTGCTGACGGTCACCCGTTCCCCGGTCGGCCATCCGGGACTCCGGAGCGCGGACGGCATCTTCCAGTCGGACGGCCTGGAGCGCCTTCGCCAGGCGGCGGACCTGTACGGCTGGGGCGGGTTGGACGGCCCGGCTGCGCCGCTTCCCGCTGAAGCGGCGCAGCGCGGCAGCGACAGGCCCGCACGCGTAGGCCATATGGGTGACGCGTGTCGCCGAAGAAGGCCGACGACACCTGAACACGCGCCCGGGGCGACCTCGTCGTAGAAGTCGTGGCGGGCAGCACTCGGAGTGCGGTCTTCAGCGTGGCTCAGCGGCGCCCGGTCCACGCCTCGACGGGGCGACACAGCGACCACTGTGCCGGATGGGGCTGGCTGACACCTGCGGGCGGCACGGACAGCCTGGACGCGGGCGGACAGACGCCTTCCGCCACGATCCTGGGCGGAGCCGCGCGGTCCGCATCTCCACACCACTCGGCGCCGCGTCATTCCGCCGCCGCGGCCTCTCCGGCAGACGCTGGTCGGGACGGCCTCGATGGCTCGCGCGGGGAGCTGCCGTGCCGGCGCGGGCCATTGGCGGCAGCCAGTTAGCCCACCTGGCGGGATGTGGCTGTGCCGATCAGCGTTCCACGAGGTCGACTGTGCTTCCATCGCGCCAGGAGGCATACGACATGGCTGACAAGCGACAGCAGGACACCCACGCTCGGCTCCCCCGTCCCGGCGCCGTGTGCCGGCCACGGCCGCCCCTGCGCCCGTACTCACCGGTGTGCCTGCCAGGGCCCGCGCCCTGTCCGCCGGACCG
Source organism: Streptomyces mirabilis (assembly GCF_039503195.1). Taxonomy (NCBI): domain Bacteria; kingdom Bacillati; phylum Actinomycetota; class Actinomycetes; order Kitasatosporales; family Streptomycetaceae; genus Streptomyces; species Streptomyces mirabilis. The sequence goes on along the minus strand of NZ_JBCJKP010000001.1, from coordinate 10,578,247 downwards.
GACGACCGCTCCCCGGCCGAGCCGGTAATGACCGAGCCGGCGGACCGGGCGGGCGTGGGCAACGTTCTCGGCCCGACCGGTGATCTGAGGCGGTTCACGTACCACTCGGGCTTGCCGCGCCGGGACCTCACGGCCTTCTCTCGCGGCATCCGGATCAACCGCGCGCTCGTTCGGGGCACGCGCGCGTCCTACGTCCGTCACTCGGACCACAGCACGCTTTTGCTGGGCGCCGCCGTGGTCACCGAGCGCGAACTGCAGATTTTCCGATGCCCGCCGCGAGACCGTCGCCGACGGCCCTGCGATCCGGCCCTCGAGACCGGTCGCCACCACCTCCGTCAGCTTCCAGCCGCTCGGCGGCGGAAAGGCCGCCCTCAGCGGTGACCTGGTAGTGATCGCCAGGGAAGCCCAACCCGTCCTCGTGGCCCTGCCGCGCGGTGGCGTCAATCTCGTCGAGGCGCGCCGCCAGAACCTCACCGACGATCCACACCTGTTCTTCGTCCACTACTGGGCTGTCGGCGATGCCGTCAGCCTCGCCAAGGCCATTCGCCGGGCCGTGGACACCGCCAACGTCGTACGCATGCCCGGAGGAGCCGCCTGATGACCGCGGACAACGAGACAAACATCTGCCCGTTCGACTTCAGCGAAGCCCTGGAGTTCGACCCTGAACTCGCGGACCTGATGGACCGCGATTCCCCCACTCGCATCCGGCTTCCCTACGGTGATGCGGACGCCTGGCTGATCACCGGATTCGATGCCGTCAAGCAGGTGACCACCGATCACCGGCTCAGCCGGGCCGCCATCATCGGCCACGACTACCCCCGGCTGACCCCGGAGCCCATCGTCTCGCCCGAATCGATCAACGTGATGGACCCGCCGCACAGCAGCCGAGTCCGCCAGCTGGCCTCGCAGGCCTTCACCCAGCAGCAGGTCGACGGAATGCGGAGCCGGATCATCTGGCTCGCGGACGTCCTGCTGGACAAGATGGAGGAGGACGGCTCGCCGGCGGACCTGGTTCAGTACCTCTCCGACCCGCTTCCCCAGCACACCATCCTGGACCTCCTCGGCGTCGAACAGGAGGACTGGCCCCAGATGCAGGAGTCCGTGCGCCAGTTGCTCGTCGTCGGCGCGGGCAACAAGGAGGCCGCGGCGAGTGCCAAGGCCGATCTGACGGACTACTTCGCCAAACTCGTCGAGCAGCGCCGGAGCTCACCCGGCAAGGACCTCATCAGCGCGATGGCCGCAGCGCGAGACGGCGAGGATCAGCTTGACGACAGGGAACTGGCGGTCATGGCACTGACGCTGACACTCAGTGGCCAGGACACGGCGACGTGCCAGATCAGCGACATCGCCTACTTGCTCCTGACGCGTCCCGAGCTGATGGAACACCTCAGGCGTCGGCCGGAGTCCCTGACTGACGTCCTGCAGGAGATGCTCCGCCACATCCCGTTCCGCAAGGGGGTCGGTATCCCCCGGGTGGCCCTTGAGGACGTGGAACTGGACGGCGTACAAATCCGGGCGGGCGAATTCGTCCACGTGTCGTACCTGACGGCCAACCGGGACCCGAAGCGCTACCCGGACGCGCACGTCCTCGACCCTGACCGGCCCTACCAGCCGCACATGACATTCGGCTGGGGCGGACACCGATGCATCGCGGTGCCCTTGGCCATGGCGGAGATGGAAGTGGCGATCGGGCGCCTCTTGAAGCGCTTCCCCGGGCTGCGGCTTGCGGTGCCGCCGGAGGAAGTGCGGTGGGACACGGAGACGATCCGGCGCTTTCCGCTGGAGCTGCCGGTGGCTTGGTAGGAACGCCGCAATCGCGCCGGACCTGATGGGCTAGTGCATCGGCTCGCTCGGTCGATGCGAGCCCTTCAGGTGGGGGCACGGTGTACGGCGTGACCGGCAGGCACGCACCGTAGTCGCAGCAGCATCCTCGTCCACCCCTCGTACGAGCCCCGGCGCCGGGCCCAACGGTGGGTGGACGAGTCGTTGGGCGAGGAGGGCGGGCGGCCGCTGACGCTCGTTCAAAGTGCCCCTGTCCGAGTGGGTCGCCCGGTACGGGAACTCGCGGAGCGTGCGGGGGCCTACGATGCGCGATGGCTTCCTGTTCAGAGGACCCGTAACGAGGATCAGTCCGTGTGTGTGACGATCAACGACCGGTCAACGCCACGCCCTCAATGCGTTCAGGAGTCGTCGCCATGACCGCAGGCGGCCCCGCAGGACTGCTTGCGGGGCATCAGCCCAGTACGACCTCTCCCGCGTGGACGGCGCGCATGGCGCGCGCGACGGTCTCCTGGTTTTCGCCGACCGGAGCCACGTACCCGATGACGTCGCGCGCGGCGTCCTCCCCGAGCGTCCGGGTGATCACCCACGTGGCGAGATACTGGGACGCGAGACAGCCTCCCGCTGTAGCGATGTTCCCCTCGGCGTGGAACGGCGCGTCCAGCACGGTGACGTCGCAGGCCTCGACAAAGGGCCGGCTCGTCATGTCCGTGCAAGCCGGCATGCCACCCAGCAGACCGAGCCGCGCAAGGACCAGCGCGCCGGAGCACTGTGAACCGATCAGCTGTCGCGAAGGGTCGAGCGGCAGCCTGGAGATCAGCCGGTCGTCGGCGACCACGTCACGCGTCCTCACTCCGCTGCCGATCAGCACGACGTCGGCTTCGGTCAGAAACTCCATCGAGCGCTGCCCGGTCACCTCGACGCCGTTCATCGACGTGACCACCGGCGTCGGCGTCGTGATGAAGGCTTCCAAGCCGTCCTTACGGCACCGGTTGATCAGCGCGGAAGCGATGAAGCTGTCGAGCTCGTTGAACCCGTCGAAGGTGACCACGGCTACCTGCATCACAACTCCTTAAAGCCGGCAACAGATCTCCAGTTTCCCTGGCTCGCAGTTCCGGAGCACGGGCCAATCCTCGACTGGTGGTATGCCTACCACTGCTCTGCGCTTCGAGCTCCGAGCCTGAGCACCGTACTTGCTTGTCCCGCTGACCGGCCGGCCCGCCGACGTCCCGAGGCTCTCCAGACTCAGTTCAGTTCAGCGAGAGCACGATCGTGCTCACCCTCGTCGGTGGGCGCGCACGCGACTGTCCATCGGCGATCTCGCTGCATCAACTGCGACGGCACTTCCAGCTCGCGGAGGAGAAGGAGCCCATCGTCCAGGTCGCTGGACCGCGCCAGCGCCCGCGCGGGCTCTCTCACGTCGGCGTCTTTCCAGAAGTCGACGATTACAAGAGCCAAAAAAGAATTCGGACGGCGATGTCGAGAACCCGTGGCCGGCTCCGTCCCTGTAATGAACGCGACCACAATGGGTCGGACCAGCATCGAGGAGAAACACGATGGCCAAGTACTTGCTGCTCAAGCACTACCGCGGCGCTCCGGCTGCGGTCAACGACGTGCCCATGGACCAGTGGGCGCCGGAGGAGATCTCGGCCCACGTGCAGTACATGAACGACTTCGCGGCCCGGCTCGGGAAGACCGGCGAGTTCGTCGACGGTCAGGCGCTCGCGCCCGAGGGGACGTGGGTCCGGTACGACGGCGAGGGGCGCCCGCCGGTCACCGACGGCCCGTTCGCCGAGACCAAGGACCTCATCGCCGGCTGGATGGTGATCGACGTCGACAGCTACGAGCGCGCCGTCGAGCTGGCCGGGGAACTGTCGGCCGCCCCTGGGGCGGGCGGGAAGCCGATCCACGAGTGGCTGGAGCTGCGTCCGTTCCTGGGCGTGAAACCCACCATCACGGAATGATCGCCGACGTGAACGAGGTCCTCCTCCGGAGCCTCACGCCGAGCGTGCTCGGGATCCTCGTCCGCCGCGGAGCCGACTTCGCGGCGGCCGAGGACGCCGTGCAGGACGCGCTGGTCGAGGCGCTCCGCGTCTGGTCGGCCGACCCGCCGCGGGACCCGAAGGGCTGGCTGGTCACCGTGGCCTGGCGCCGGTTTCTCGACGCGACCCGGGCGGACGCCGCCCGCCGCCGGCGCGAGGACCGCGTCGACGAGGAGCCGGCGCCCGGGCCCGCGCCCGCGGTCGACGACACGCTCCAGCTCTACTTCCTGTGCGCCCACCCGTCGCTGACGCCGTCGTCCGCGGTGGCGCTCACCCTGCGAGCGGTCGGCGGGCTGACCACCCGCCAGATCGCCCAGGCCTACCTTGTGCCCGAGGCGACCATGGCGCAGCGCATCAGTCGGGCCAAGCGCACTGTCTCCGGCGTGCGGTTCGACCAGCCCGGCGATGTCGCCACCGTGCTGCGCGTCCTCTACTTGGTCTTCAACGAGGGCTACTCCGGCGACGTCGACCTCGTCGCCGAGGCCATCCGGCTCACCCGGCAGCTCGCAGCCGCGATCGACCACCCAGAGGTGGCTGGGCTGCTCGCCCTCATGCTGCTCCACCACGCCCGGCGCGCCGCCCGGACCGCGTCCGACGGCAGCCTGGTGCCGCTCGCCGAGCAGGACCGCGGCCGCTGGGACACCGAGTCGATCGCCGAGGGCGTCGAGATCCTGCAGGCGGCCCTCGCCCGCGACCGGCTGGGCGAGTTCCAGGCCCAGGCCGCCATCGCGGCGCTCCACGCCGACGCGCGCACCGCCGAGGAGACTGACTGGGTGCAGATCGTCGAGTGGTACGACGAGCTCGCACGCCTGACCGACAGCCCGGTCGTCCGACTGAACCGCGCGGTGGCCGTCGGCGAGGCCGACGGACCGCGCGCCGGCCTGGCCGCGCTCGCGGCAGTGGACGACACGCTGCCCCGCCACACCGCGGTGGCGGCCTACCTCCACGAGCGGGACGGCGACCTGACCGCGGCGGCACAGCTGTACACCGAGGCGGCCCAAAAGGCCCCCAACCTCGCCGAACGCGACCACCTGACGCGCCAGGCCGCCCGGCTCAACGCCCGCGGGGGTCGTTGACGGTCGCTTTCGGATTTGCCCGCGGCACTCGGCGCGGCCCCGTGGCCAGAGCGGGCGCCTCCATGTGAGCCAGAGAGGGCGCCTCCACGTGAGTAGGCGGTCGAGACCAGCTGCACGACGCGTTGCCGGTGGGGAAGCCAAGGTTGAGGCTGCCGGAGTGTCCGAGGGCGCCGACACACACCCGACCCACTCCGGCTCGTCGCCACCGTCCCCACCCACCGTTGCCGGGCGGGTGCCGCGCACGAACTCGGGGGTGGGTCAACGCCGTCCGTGCGAAATCGACGCCAGTACCAGAGGGTCGTGTTGTCGGGGGCGCCGATACCGGGCTTCGGCCACTCCGGAGAGTCCTGTGACCACGACGTCCATCCCGTCCGACCGCAAGATCGTCCTCGTGACAGGGGCGTCCAGCGGCGTCGGCGAGGCGACGGCCCGCCACCTGGCCGCGGCCGGCCGCCACGTCGTCCTCGGGGCCCGGCGCGCCGATTGCCTCGCACTGCTGACCAAGGAACTGAGTGCGGCCGGGCACAGCGCCGGGTACGCCGGACTGGACGTCACCGACCCGGCCGGCGCCCATGTCTTCGCAGAGGCGGCACTGAGCCTTTTCCAGCCTGATCCGGTGGCTTTCAAGACAGCACTCGCCGGGCTGCTCCCGGGCTCAACTTCCCTCGGGATCGAGCCGCTCGGCGGCTTGGAGCACGTACTCGGGGAGCTTCGACGTAGCGGCCAGGACCTCGATGCCGATAAGACGGCCCTGCTCGTCGAAGTCGAGGTTGATCATGCCGTCGACGTCGATCGGATCGCAGGGATAGGTATGTGCTGATCTCACGCTGACCTGCGGGTCGGTGAAGTATATGTACGCCGCGTTCGCGGTCTTGTCGTAGGTGACTTTGACGTCAGGCACGATGCTGGGGTCCCTTCTGTGTTGTTGATCCCGGTCTCGTCAGTGCGCTGCGAGTTGCAGGGCGAGGATGGCCTTGACGATCGTGGTGATGCGGGTCGTACTGCAACGGAGTTTGCGCAGGAGCCGCCAGGTCTTGAGGGTGGCCATGGCCTGTTCGCCGAGGGCTCGGATCTTGGCGTGGGAGGTGTTCACGGCTCGCTGGCCTGCGGAGAGTTTGTCCCAGCGACCGCGGTAGGGGACGCGGATGGTGCCGCCGGCTCCTTGGTACGCCTTGTCCGCCCAGCAGCGGACGCCGGTTTGGGTCAAAGCGGCGGGGATGCCGTGGGTGCGGGCGGCCTTTATGTCGTGGACCGCTCCCGGTAGTGCTGGCGAAACCCAGAGCAGGCGGCCGAAGGGGTCGGTGATGACCTGCACGTTCATGCCGTGCTTCTTGTGCTTCCCGGAGTGTGCGCCGTGAGGCGCTCGTTGTTCGAGTGGCGGTGAAAGGACGCCACCACCGTCCTGTCGCAGCAGGGCGGTTGAAGCTGGGGGCAGCCTGAACCGGGAGGTGCCGGGGAGGGCGGGAAGCAGCCCCGACAAAGCCGGGACGTGCCAGTACTGCCAGATGGTGCGGGTCCGGCAAGCGAGACGGAGAGGAGTACGCGAGGAACCGGCGTCTACGCCTCCTTAAGGCACGCCAGCTCGAACCTGGTGGATGAGGGCTGGATGCGGTGCGTCCCTGCTGGATATTCGGCTGGCGGGGAACTTCCCGGGTGGTCTATTTCGGTCGCGAGGGGAGGCCACGGTGAAGTGCTGCGGGGTAGCCGTGGCGAGGCCGCGGGGGCATAGCCGGGCTCCTACTCCGACGATCGAACAGCGAGCGAACACGGGAACCGTCCCGGTTCCGCCCTCCTGCCGCGTGTCCAGCTCGGGCGGAGGGCTGGGTCCATCGTCGGCCGATCAGACCGGGACGGGGCGGAGCCGCCGTAGTACTCCGAGCCGGGGAGAGCCCGGCACATGGGGAAGGGCGGCAGCGGTTTCGAGGAGGGAAGGAGGCTGCAATGCCGAAAGACGCACCGCTGAACAGTGGTGCTCCCGAGGCCCCGTTGGGGTCTCATCAGCGGGTATCGGGGATGCAGACCAAGCTTCACCGTTGGGCGGTGGCTGACCATGGCCGCAGGTTCGACGATTTGTTCAACCTCGTATGCGACCCGGCGACGCTGCTCGTGGCGTTCGAACGGGTCGCGGGCAACAAGGGAGCCCGGACCCCGGGTGTCGACGGCCTCACGGTCGTCAACGTCGAGCGGGAACTCGGTCTCCCGGGCTACCTGGAGGACCTGCAACGCGTACTGAAGACGGGTGAGTTCCGCCCGTTGCCGGTACGCGAACGCAAGATCCCCAAGCCCGGGGAAGCGGGAAGGTGCGCAAGCTCGGCATCCCGACCGTCTCCGACCGGGTGGTCCAGGCAGCCCTCAAGCTGGTGCTGGAGCCAATCTTCGAGGCCGACTTCCTGCCGGTCTCCTACGGTTTCCGGCCCATGCGGCGCGCGCACGACGCGATCGCTGAGATCCACCGCTATGGCACCAGCGGCTATCGCTGGGTGCTGGATGCGGATATCGAGGCGTGCTTCGACTCCATCGACCACACGGCCCTAATGGACCGGGTGCGCGCGAGAGTCAAGGACAAGCGCGTGCTGCGGCTGGTCAAGGCGTTTCTCAAGGCTGGCGTCCTCACTGAGGGCGGCGGCCGCGAGGAGACCTTCACCGGCACTCCGCAGGGCGGCATCCTCTCCCCGCTGCTGGCGAACATCGCCCTGTCCGCGCTCGACGGCCCTGTTCCAGGCGGATGTAGTAGTCGGCGCTCACGCCCGCCGGCACGGCGACCTCTTCCCGGCGCGGGCCCTTCACGTGGCGGGTGCCGCCGCCGGGCAGCCCGACGTCGGAGGGGATCCAGGCTGCGCGAGCGGCCGAAGGCGTTGACGGCGCCCGCGGACCGACACGCCCGGCCCGTCGATCAATCAGGCGTCTCCGCCGACTCGGTCGGCTCGGAGTCGTTGGTCGGCGCGGACCGCTCGATGTCGTCGTCGGCCGCGGCCCGGCTGGCCAACAGGTTCAGGGCCTCTCGCGAGGGTGACCCGGGCTCGGCGGTGTACGTGAGAAGGCTCTGGCCGGCGTCGGTCCCCAGTGAGAAGGCCGCGAAGGGCAGGTCGAGGTCCCCGACGACCGGGTGATGAAGGAGCTTCACGCCCGAGGTGTGGATCCGGACGTTGTGGGCGGCCCAGCGACGACGGAACTCCTCACTGCGGGTGGACAGCTCCCCGATGAGGTCCGACAGTCGCCGGTCGTAGGGCTCGCGGCCCACCTCGGCGCGCAGCATGGCGACCGTGTCGCCTGCGACCTTGTCCCAGTCGCGGAAGAACTCGGTCGCGCCGGGGTCGAGGAAGACGAACCTGGCGTTGTCGGGCGGCCGCACCGGGTCTGCGTAGACCGGCGAGAACAGCGCGCGCCCGAGAAGGTTGGCGGCCAGGATGTCCAGGCGTCCGCTGAGTACGAACGCGGGCGTGCCGAGCATGGAGTCGAGGACACGCTGCACCGTGGGGCGGACGCGCTGCTGGGCTGGGCGGCGGCGCGGCGGACGGGTCGTGTTGGCGCCGCGCAGGAGGTCCAGCAGGTGGGTTCGCTCAGCCTCGTCGAGCCGCAGCACTCGCGCGATGCCGTCGATGACACTCTCGGAGACGCCCGTGGCGTTGCCGTGCTCCAGGCGGGCGTAGTACTCGCTCGAGATGCCCGCGAGGAGGGCGACCTCCTCGCGGCGCAGCCCGGTCACTCGTCGGCGGTTTCCGTACACGGGCAGTCCGACCTGCTCCGGGGTGACCCTGACCCGTCGCGTGCCCAGGAATTCCCGGATCTCCGCGCGGAAATCGCCATGGATTTCGCGGTCGGTGTCGTAAGGGACGTTTCTGCATGCCATGGGCTCCACGAGCGCTTCCGCACGGCTGGGGGTCCCTCTCCGACGGTGTCGCCTACATGGTCACCCGGCCCCGCACCATCGGCGAACTGTGGATCACGCCCACCGACCAAGCCTGAGCCCGTCCGACCCGGGGTCATTCTCGTCACCGGCGCCGGACGCGGGCTGGGCACGCACATCGTCCGCGAAGTCCTCGCCGCCGGCCACCAGGTCGTCGCCACCGGCCGCCGCCCCGAAGAAGTCGAGAAGAGCTTGGGCGGATCGCAGGACAACCTGCTGGTCACCAAGCTGGACGTCACCAGCCTGGAGGACGCCGAAGCCGCCGCCCAGGCCGCCGTCGACCGCTTCGGCCGCATAGACGTCCTGGTCAACAACGCCGGCAATTTCTTCGCCGGTTACTTCGAGGAGATCACGCCCGCGCAGATGCGCCGGCAGATCGAGACCAACCTCTTCGGTCCGATGAACGTCACCCGCGCTGTCCTGCCCGTTCTGCGGAAGCAGCGCGCCGGCCACATCATCACGCTCTCCTCCTCCGCCGGTCTGATCGGCCAGGAGTTCTGCGTCGCGTATGCCGCCTCCAAGTTCGGCGTGGAGGGCTGGATGGAGTCGCTGCGCTACGACGTGGAGCCCTACGGCATCCGCACCACGGTCGTGGAGCCCGGCTTCTTCCGCACCGAGCTGCTCGTGGACGCCTCCACCACCTGGCCCGAGCCGACCATCGACGACTACGCCGAGCGCACCACCGCCACCGTCGCGGCCTGGAAGAACATGAACGGGCGACAGACCGGCGACCCCGCCAAGCTCGCCCGCGCCCCGCTCGCCATCGCCGACCAGGACAAGCCGCTGCTGCGTTTCGTCGCCGGCGCGGACGCCATGGAAGGCGTCGAGGCCAAGGCCAGGGAACTCCTCGCCCAGGCCCAGGCCTCGCGCGAACTGGGCGGCAACCTGGCATACGACGACACCACCGCCTGAACGGGGACGCGGTTGGTGCCGCCGACGCCTCGCTGGTCTCGGCCGTGCGGACCGGTCAGGCCGGTTCACTGGGATCGCCGTGCGGACCGTGCACACCGGCGTTGTTGATCAGGACGTCGACACGCCTCCGTCGCCGCAGCGGCGACGGAGGCGTCGCCTCCTGGCCGGTGTTCGCACACAACGGTGACGACATTCGCAGCACACCGCCGCTTCGGCGTCACCGAACCGGTGTCGACGGACGAGCCGATGACGCCGCGCTCCGGGGCCGCCAGCAAGAATAGGTCGAAATGTCGAAATGCGGATGCCCGCCAATTCCGCCCTAAAAGCCCAAAACCCCGCGCCCGATCCGGCTGTCGACTTCGCCCTGGTCGAGGCGCTGTGCACCGAGATCCCCGCGAAATTCCGCCAGCACGGCATCCGCGTGGAGTCGGCAGTGGCCGGGTTCACACTCGGCCGTCATCGGAACGATTCGGGCGGTCGCTTCACACTGTCACCGACTTTCCCCGCAACGTAGCGAGTACATTTCGACGGTGTTTCCAGCGGTGTGCCGAACTTGGGATTTGGTCAAGAATGGGATTCAACCCTTGTCGCCCGTCGGATCACCGACACACCATGTGCCGAACATAACGACGCTTATCAGCAGGAGGCCCGGGTGTCCGCTGGTCTGTCCAAAATCGAGGTGGATACCACCACTCTCGCAGCGGAGTCCGAGCGGAACAAACTCCGCAAACACTTCGGCCGCTTCGACATCCTGTTCTTCCTCGTCTGCACCCTCGTCGGCCTCGACACCATCGGTACGGTGGCCGCTTCCGGAGCGGAGGCGTTCACCTGGCTGATCGTGCTGGCCGTCATCTTTTTCGTCCCGTCAGCGCTGCTCACGGCGGAACTGGGCACGGCCTTCGCCGAGGAGGGCGGTCCGTACATCTGGACCAGCCGGGCCTTCGGACGGCTGGCCGGAGCGGTCAACAACTTCCTCTACTGGGTGACCAATCCGGTCTGGCTCGGCGGCACTCTCTCCGTCTCGGCGGTCGCCGCGTTCACCACCTTCTTCAATGACGGCAAGGATCTGAGCACCCCCGCCTTCTACGTCTTCACCCTGCTCTTCATCTGGGTGGGCGTGCTCGCGGCGATCCTCTCCTTCGATGTCGGCAAGTGGATCCCCACCGCCGGGGCGTGGTCCCGCTTCGTGCTGCTCGGCCTGTTCACGCTCACCGTGGTCATCTACGCCTTCAAGCACGGCCTGCACGGTTTCGGCTTCGGCGACTTCTCCCCAACGTATGCCGGATTCGTCGGTCTGGTCCCGGTCCTGATGTTCAACTACGTCGGCTTCGAATTGCCCAACACCGCGGGCGACGAGATGACCGACGCGCAGAAGGACGTCCCGTACGGCATCTTCCGCGCCGCCGGGCTCGGCGTGCTGCTGTACGGCCTGCCGATTCTCGGCATCCTGCTGGTCCTCCCGGTCAAGGCCATCACCGGTCTCGGCGGCTTCCTCGACGCCATCCGCCAGGTTTTCACCGTCTACGGCGGCCACGTCGCCTCCGACGGCACGGTCACCCTCAGCGGAGCCGGGACCGTGCTGGGCGATCTGGCCGCAGTGCTGTTCATCCTGACTGTGCTCTCCTCCGGCGTCACCTGGATCATGGGATCGGACCGTGCGCTGGCGGTCTCCGGGTACGACGGCGCCGCGCCGCGCGGCCTGGGTGTGATCTCCGAGCGGTTCGGCACGCCGGTCCGGGTCAACCTGCTCAGCGGAGTGCTCTCCACCGGCGTACTGATCCTCGCCCACCAGCTCACCGGCGGTAACGCGGGCAAGCTCTTCGGCGCCGTGCTCGGGCTCGCCGTCTCCACGACCCTCATCAGCTACCTCGGCATCTTCCCGGCGCTGCCGGTGCTCCGCCGCAAGTACCCACAGGTGGAGCGTGCCTACCGGGCTCCCGCTGCCTGGCCGATCACGATCGTGCTGACGCTGCTGATCCTGTTCGCGTCGGTGCAACTGCTGGTCCCGGGCGCGCCCTTCGACTGGTTCAGCTCGGACTTCCGACCGGACGGCTGGAACTACAGCGAGCGCTGGACCTATCTGCTGACGGAGGCGGTGCCGCTGGCCGTCTTCATTGTCACGGGCGTGATCTTCTGGGCACTCGGCGCACCGACCCGCGCCAAGACCAAGAAGACGACCGCCACAGGAGTGACCCAGGGGTGAGCACCTGACCACTGGCCGAAGTCTGAGGCCGCGCTCCCCGTGGTGAACCGCGACCTGATGGCAACCCTGCCCGGCCCGCACCCGTGGGAACACAAGAAATGAGCGGAAACGGGGCGGGTCTGGCGGCCGAGTTCGTCGCGGTACTCGAGCTATGGGCCTGCCGTTCTCCGAGCCGATCGAGGCGCAGTTCGGGAAGCTGAGGTGATCTGGGGCTTGTTGAGGGACTGACCTGGGGCGGAAGGGGCGTCGACCTCTGGTGGCTGGTCTCCTGGTTCCCCGGTGTTCCCCGCAGTTCCCCATACGATCTGGCACGCGTCTGGCACGACCTCTTCGTCCCGAACTCTCGGCGGGTAGGTCATTGATGGTTCCCGAGCTGCTCAATCAGCCGTGGACGGCTGTTGGGGTGCAGCCTTGGTCACTGAGGTTGCTGTACTTCCGTGCTGTACAGCTTCGGCCTTCTGACGGGCGCTTGTGTAAGTGCACTGTGCAGGCGGCTTCTGGGCAGTGAAGGCGCCGCTGTCGGCGTCGGTCGACACGAACGGCCCAGGCGCCGCTGCACCCGTTGGGAGCGGCGGGGCCTGGGTCCGGTAGCGGGGTCAGTCGGGCGGGTAGATGAGTGTGCCGGAGTCGGTGTCGTTGACGTATCGGCCGGCGAGGTCGGCGTAGTACGCGTCTCAAGTGATGCTGGCCATCGTCGCTTGCGGTGTCCCCGTTGACGCTCTGGTCTCCGTAGAGGACCAGCGAGCCGGTGGGGTTTGAGGTGGAGGTGGTGACGTCGATGCCGGAGAGGTACGGCAGACCAGCGTACGTGGTCTGCGTGTAGTGGGCTGCGGCTGTGTCACTGGTGCGGTTGGCGTGGTCACTGACCCGAGGCCCAGGTGCCGACCCAGTGCTGGGCGCTGGATCCGCTGCCGGTGACGGTCATCGGCCGTACGCCCAGCCCGATGATGTGCAGGGCGGGTTGGCCCGCCTGGACACCGTTGGTGAACTGGGGAAGGGAGATGCTGCTGATGACCGAACCGGGGCAGGCCAGCGGGACGCTGATGGCGTAGGCCTTCGGGCCGGAGCTCGGGCTGGTCTGGGTGTTGTTGCTGTGGTTCTCGTGGACCAGGGAGATCGAGGCTGCGGAGGACGGGCCGGAGAGCCAGTCCGGCACGGTGTCCAGGCGGTAGTCCTGGTCGGTGGGGTCGCGGTTGGGGTTCAGGCAGTTGTTCTTGGCGTAGGTGATGGTGCCGGTGGCGTCCTTGGCTGCTGCGCCTGTGGCGAACGCGAGGAAGACCACGGCGTCGCCGGTGTTGACCACGCTGCTGCCCGGCAGGGTGACGGTCTGCCCGGAGGCCGGCATGTTGTCGTAGGTGCCGGTGCCGAACTTCGGCAGCGTCATGGTGGCGCCGTCGATGGTTACGGTTTTCCGCCCTGCCAGCCCGCTGTCCGCGTCAGGTCGTCGGCGTTGAAGCTGTTGCCGGAGCCGTCGGCGTCGGCAGGGCTCGTCGTGGTGGTGAAGGTGCTGGTGGCGGTGTTGTTCAGGCAGCCGCTGGTGTCGTTGATCGCACAGCTCAGTTGGGCCGCGGACTGGGAGCCAGTGCTGTTCGATGTAGTACGGGGTACTTGAGCGGGCGTGTCAGACGCCGCGTGGGCCGGCGCCGTGGTCGACAGTGACCCGGCAGCCAGGGCGGCGGCCACGACAGTGCCGGCGACGATCGGCCTTGACGCGGGACGTCTGGAGGCAGGCACGAGTAAGCGAAAGACGGACATGGACGTCGGGATCCTTCCCGGGGCACAGGAGTCCCCCGTGGGTCCGCGCCGCTGTGCATTCTGGGAGGTCGGTATGTGCGCGGTCCATCGCAAATTGATCGCCGCGCTCCGGCCTGAGTCCGGTTTGGGGATGTGTGGCTAGAGATGCACCCCATGGTGGGTGATTTCCTTTATGCTTCCCGGGAAGATTCTTTGCGCTCTGTTTCGCCTTCGGGGCCGGATCCGCGTGCGGCCAGGTTGTGGGCCGTGCACTCGAAGATCGAGCGGGTGCGGTCGAAGCCGAACCGGATGATGGCGAGGGGCTGCCTGGCAGGCCCTGTCGAACTCACCACCTGCGGACCCCGGTTCCGCGTGAGTCCCCGTCTGTTCCGGCGCGAGAGTAGTGCGGCCCACAGACCGCTGCTGTTATCCGAGAGTGCGGAGACCACGCCCCCGAAGCATCCGGAAGGCCAGGACCGCCACCGTGACTATCAGCGCAAGGTTGAGAGCGTCCACGACCATGACGACAGGGTGTGGAGCGTGCAACAGGTGGGGCACCTTGGCGCCGATCAGCTCCATGCCCATGAGCAAGGGAAGCCAGGCCGCGGAGAAGCGACTGCCCTGATCGGGACTTGCCCGCTCTTTGGCCTTGGTCCGCTCCCACCACCAGCCGCCGAGACTCGCGAAGACCAGTACGCACCCCAGCGCTAACCTCGTGCTTTCACGAGGTGGCCTGTCCGAGGCTTGATCAGAAACGCGAGAAGTGCTCCTGACCTGGAACGATAGGACTTGTCGAGGGTCCAGATCGTGCCGTGGAAAGAAGCACTTCTCAGGTGAAGAAGCGTATCGGGTCGTACCCGCGTGTCCGCGTTGAGGGCAGCGGTCGTGGAGTGGTCTCGCAGGCCGGGGCCGTGCTGCTGGTGGAAACGGTCCGCAAGACGGGCCTGGATACTGCGATATCGGGGGCTCTGGCGCCCTGGCGCTAGCCGCGGGCGGTGCATGATCCCGGCAAGATCCTGCTGGATTTGGCGCTCGCGGTCGCCCTCGGCGGCGACTGCCTGGCCGATGTCGGCATGCTACGGGCCGAGCCGGCCGTGTTCGGGCCGGTGGCCTCGGACCCGACGGTCTCTCGGCTGATCGACACGCTCGCCGCGGGCGGCCACCGCGCCTTGAACGCGATCCGTAGCGCGCGGTCCCAAGTGCGTCAGCACGTATGGAAGTTGGCCCGGCAGACCGCGCCGGATGCGACCGGGTCTGTGACCGTGGACCTGGACGGCGTCCTGGTGATCTCGCACTCCGACAAGGAAGACACGGCTGCGACCTGGAAGAAGACCTTTGGCCACCACCCACTGATGGGCTTCGTCGACCACGGGAAGGGCGGGTCCGGCGAGCCGATGGCCGCTCTGCTCAGGCCCGGGAACGCAGGCAGCAACACCGCCGCCGATCACATCACCGCCACCCCACTGGCCCTGACCCAGCTGCCCAAGTCCTATCGGCGCGGGCGCCGGACGCTGATCCGCACCGACTCCGCGGGCGGCACCCACGAGTTCGTGGCCTGGCTCGCGAAACGCGGCCGGTGGCTGTCGTACTCGGTCGGCATGACCATCACCGACGCAATCCACCAGGCCGTACTCAAGGTGCCGCCCGCGGCATGGACGCTGGCCGTCGAGCCCGATGGAGAGATCCGCGACGGGGCCTGGGTCGCCGAACTCACCGGCGGCATGCTCGACGGCTGGCCGAGGGGCATGCGACGGTCGTTCGAAAGGAACGGCCGCACCCCAGTGCCCAGTTGAGGATCACAGACGCCGACGGCATGCGGATCACGTGCTTCGCCACCAACACCACCAGCCGGCCCGGCTGGGGCAGCCCTGGCGCTGGAAATGGGACACGTCGAGCCGGCTCCTGTACCTCACAGTGTTCAGGTCCCGTCTCGGCAGATGTTCCTGCGCCGTCGTTCGAGTTGTGGGAGCCGGTGTTCGGGCGGCTGGGATCGGTGGCCGCTACCGCCCAGCCGTCGTCTTATTGGGGGTTGCGGCGCGCCGAGCTGCGCGGTGGGTCTCGTGTGAGGACATCCCTGATGAGTTGTCCCATGGCATCGGGGATGTCCCGATCGGGGTCGTTCAGAAGGAGAAGAAGGCGCGGGGAGCAGTTTGCAACCTTGGCCGGGGCGTCCTTCTGATCGAGAACATCCCCGCGGGCGCGGGGAGCAGGCCGGATACCGCGCCGAGCAGGTCGACGCCTGGGGATCATCCCCGCTGGCGCGGGGAGCAGCGGTACTGCACGGTCGGCCAGTTCGTCGAGCCGGGATCATCCCCGTTGGCGTGGGGAGCAGACTGTTTGACCTGGGTGTTTGACTCCGAGGTGACGGATTTCAGAGCACTTTTCCTGAATCCGACAATCAGCCCAAATCACCCCAATGCCTTTTAGGCTCTTCCGAAGCGTCGGCGTTTGGCCGCCTTGCTCCATCCGGGAGGAGCCGCGGCGGGTTGGGGCTCCTGCGGAGGTGGGGGTTTCATGTCAGGGCGGTGGATGAGGGTGACGCCGTCGTGGTCGACGGGGTGCCATGCGTGATCGTAGGTGCGGCAGGTGAAACCCTGTTCGTTGTTGGTGGTGTGGGCGAGCAGGGCGCGTCCTTGGCCGGCGTATTGCTGGACCTCGTGCCAGAGCGCGTCGCGGATGCGGGCTGACGGGTTGCCCACGAACACGCCTGCGGAGATTTCCAGGAGCCGGCGGGTGAGGAAGCCGCCGCAGGATCAGGTGCCCACGTCGTTCGCTGCCCGTGCGGCGAGTTGCGGGCTGCGGCTGTCCATCCAGTTCTCCTACGCCGAGACCCTCGACAAGGCCATCGCGGGCCGCCGGTGAAACCCAGACAGGCCACGGCGGCAGCAAGGCATGCGGCGACAATGGTGCGCATAGTCGATCTCCCACAGGACGAGCGAAGGCTCAGACATCCGATGAATGTACGGAACCATGTCTCCAAGTCCTGGACTCGGGACGGAATTTGTATGACGACATCCGACCTGTCTCGGGGTGAGTGCGGCAATGCGGCGATGTTCACCGGCTTCGACGACTTCTCCACTCCGAGCGTCCTGTGCGCTTCCGGGCAGCCCGAAGGCACTGACATCGATGTGCGGTGTCGCCGTCAGTGCCTTCGGGGGTTCAGGGGAATGTGGCGAACGGGAGAGGCTCCCCCTCGGTGTCGTCCACACACTCGCGGTGCACGGGTTTCGACGCGATCAGGCCTTGCGGGCCCGGATCTCCTCCGTGAGACGGGGCACGACCTCGAACAGGTCGCCGACCACGCCGTAGTCGGCCAGGTCGAAGATCGGTGCCTCGGCGTCCTTGTTGATCGCCACGATCGTCTTCGAGGTCTGCATGCCGGCCCGGTGCTGGATCGCGCCCGAGATACCCGCCGCGACGTACAGCTGCGGTGACACGCTCTTGCCCGTCTGGCCGATCTGGTGCGCGTGCGGGTACCACCCGGAGTCGACGGCCGCGCGGGACGCGCCCACCGCCGCGCCGAGCGAGTCGGCCAGGGCCTCGATGATCCGGAAGTTCTCCGCTCCGTTGACACCGCGGCCGCCGGCGACGACGGTCTCCGCCTCCGTCAGCTCCGGGCGTCCCGTCGATTCGCGCCGGGTCCGCGAGGTGATCCTGGTGCCGGTCGCCTGGTCCGAGAAAACCACCGCCAGCTCCTCGATCGTGCCGGCGGCCGGGGCGGCCTCCACCGGGGCCGAGTTGGGCTTGACGGTGATGACCGCGATGTCCCGGGTCACGCGCGAGCGGGTGGTGAAGGCGGCGGCGAACGCCGACTGCGTGGTGACCGGGCCCTCGGGGCCGGCCTCGACGTCGACGGCGTCGGTGACCAGGCCGGCGCCGACGCGCAGCGCCAGGCGGGCGGCGATCTCCTTGGCCTCGGCCGAGGAGGGCAGGAGGACCGCGGCCGGGGACACGGCGGCGCAGGCGGCCTGCAGCGCGTCGACCTTGGGGGCCACCAGGTAGTCGGTGTACTCGGGGGCGTCGTGCGCGAGGACCTTGACCGCGCCGTTGTCGCCCAGGATCCTGGCGGCGGCCTGCGCGCCGGCGCCGAGATACACGGCGACCGGCTCGCCCAAGCGGCGGGCCAGCGTGAGCAGTTCGAGGGTGGGTTTGCGCACGGCTCCGTCGACGTGGTCGACGTAGACGAGGATGTCAGTCATGGACGTGTCTCCTGCGAAGGAAGAAGAAGGACGTGGGCGGGTGGGCGTCGGCTGGACTCAGATGTACTTCTGGGCCGCCAGGAACTCCGCGAGCTGCTTGCCGCCGTCGCCCTCGTCATTGACGATCGTGCCTGCGGTGCGGGCCTGGCGCTCGGCCACCGCCTCGACCGCGGTCCAGGCGCCCTTGAGGCCCACCTCGTCGGAGTCGATGCCGAGATCCGACAGGTCGAGGGACTCCACCGGCTTCTTCTTGGCCGCCATGATGCCCTTGAACGACGGGTAGCGGGCCTCACCGGACTGGTCGGTCACGGACACGACCGCCGGCAGGGACGCCTGAAGCCGCTCGGACGCCGCGTCGCTGTCCCGGCGGCCCGTGACCTGACCGTCGGCCACCGAGACCTCGGACAGCAGGGTGGCCTGGGGGACGTCCAGGCGCTCCGCCAGCAGTGCGGGCAGGACCCCCATGGCGCCGTCGGTGGAGGCCATGCCGCAGACGACGAGGTCGTAGCCGATGTGTTCGAGGGCCTTGGCGAGCACGAGCGAGGTGCCCAGCGCGTCCGTGCCGTGCAGGTCGTCGTCCTCCACGTGGACGGCGCGGTCGGCGCCCATGGAAAGCGCCTTGCGCAGCGCCTCCTTGGCGTCCTCGGGCCCCACCGTCAGTACGGTGATCTCCGCGTCGTCCGACTCGTCGGCGATCTGGAGGGCCTGCTCGACCGCGTACTCGTCGAGCTCCGAGAGAAGACCGTCGACGTCTTCACGGTCGACCGTCGAGTCGTCGGCGAAGTGCCTGCCGCCGGTCGCGTCGGGCACGTACTTCACACACACGGCGATCCTCAGGGGCATGACTGTTCTTCCTTCTGCTTGCGCGTTGTCGTGCGATTCGTTCGTCGTGCCGGGGGGGCGCGGGCCGTACTCCGCCGTCCGGTCCGGCAGGGCTCTGGCCGTGGGTGGCTTTCGGCGTTCGGTGGCCGGCGTCGGGCCCGTCGGAGGAGGCTCGGCCGCGCGGGCCACAGCGATCCGTTCCCGAGTGCGGTGCGGGGGGCGCTTGCCTCAGGCGCCGGCGATCGGCGGGACGGCGCCCGGTTCGGTGAGCGGCAGGCCGAGATGCGCGCGCTCGGTGACCCAGCGGGTCGGCCGGTACCGCGGGTCACCGGTGCTGCGGTGGAGCCCTTCCTGGAGGGCGAGCAGGCGCTGGGCCCCAATGCGGTCGCCCCAGGCCAACGGGCCGACGGGATAGCCGAGTCCCGCCGTGACCGCGATGTCGATGTCGCCGGGGGCCGCGATGGAGCGCTCCGCGACGGAGGCCGCCACCGAGATGATCGACGCCAGCACCCGCTGGGCGACCGAGCCCGCCGTGTCGCGCACGACGGACACCGGGACGGCCGCGGCACCGCCGGCGGCCCGCGCCAGCACCGCGCGCGCGTCGCGCACCGCGGTCTCGTCGGACGCCGGGGTCATGGACAGCACCCGGCGACGGGCGGTGAGGGACAGCGGGTCGACGCCCAGCGTGCGCTCGGCCGGCAGACCGTCCTCGGCGATCGCGCAGGCGACGGTCGTTCCCCAGACCGGGGACAGCACGAGAGCCTGCGCCGAGGGCGCGGATGCCATTTCGAGGGCCGCCCCCGACTCGCTGAGCACCGTGCGCAGTGTGTCGCTGTCCCGGCTCTCGCCGGCGACCCACACCGGCCGGTCGGCATCGCCGGTGACCGGTTGTTCCGGCAGGTCGGCGGGGGCCGGGATGCCGGGCCCGTACGCGTAGAAGCCGCGCCCGGTCTTGCGGCCGTGCAGGCCCGCCGCTACCCGGTTGGGAGCGAGGTAGGAGGGGCGCAGCCGGTCGGAGTGCCGGAAGCCCTGCCAGATGGAGTCGGTCACCGCGGCGGTCACGTCCAGGCCGGTCAGGTCCATCAGCTCGAAGGGGCCCATGCGCAGTCCGAGGACGTCGCGGACGATGCGGTCGATGCCCGTCGTGTCGCAGACGGACTCCTCCAGCAGCGCGAACGCCTCGGTGATCAGGCCGCGGCCGACGTGGTTGATCAGGAAGCCGGGGGTGTCCGACGCGACTACCGCGGCGTGTCCGGTACCCCGGACCAGTTCGCCGAGGGTCTGGGGGATCTCGGGGCGGGTCAGCGCGCCCGGAATGACCTCGACGGTCTTCATCAGCGGCACGGGATTGAAGAAGTGCAGGCCGCAGAGGCGGGACGGATCGAGGAGTCCCGACGCGATCTGCGTCACGGGCAGCGAGGACGTGTTGGTCGCGAAGATCGCACCCGCGGGCAGGACGTCCTCCAGCTGCCGGAACAGCTCCGTCTTGGTGGCCAGGTCCTCGCGGACCGCCTCGATGACGAGCTCCACGTCGTCGCCCGGCGCGGCCGGCGAGTCCACCGGGAGCAGCCGCGCCGCAGCGGCTCCGGCGGCCTCATCGGTCATCCGCTGCTTCTGCGCGGCGCGTTCGAGCATGCGCCGGACGAACCCGATGGCCTCGCCCACGGCCTCCTGCCGTACATCGGCGACTTCGACGGTGTGGCCGGCGACCGCCGCCCACTGGGCGATACCGCGGCCCATGGCACCGGCGCCGACAATCCTGATTCGCATGTGGATCTCGCCTCCCTCTCGGTTCTCGGATTTCCGCGCCCGCTCCAGTGGTGCGGGAGCCGGATCCGTCCTGCTGACCCGGTCGTTGCGGTCCGCAGCCGCCGGTGGAAACGCCCGCCCTCCCTGCCTCCCGCGCCCGGGCCGCGGTGACACCCGACGCATCGTGGCCCGGGCGCGGTGACCACCCACCGCCGGCGCACCCCTCCGGACCGCCGTCGGCCTGACCGCTCCGCTCTGGGAGACGCAAGTCCGCGCGAACGGCCGCCGTCCGAGGCGGACGGACGTGTCCGCCGGTGTGCCACGCCAGAACGCCCGTCACATGTCGCCAGGCCGGGCCTGCGCGGAGCGGTTGGGCGGACGGTCTTACGGTGCCAGCCGTAATCCATTAATGTCCAATACTAAATGGCACACGCTTTGAGACGTTCATTCGATGAATGACCGGGATGCGTCCCGGAGTCGGAACAGTGGGAACCACCATGGAACTGCGCCGCCTGGTCGCCTTCGTAGCCGTCGCCGAAGAGCTGCACTTCGGCCGTGCCGCCAAGCGGCTCCAGATGGCCCAGCCACCGCTGAGCCAGCAGATCCGGCAGTTGGAGAAGGAGCTGGGGGTCCAGCTCTTCGAGCGCAACACCCGCTCGGTCAAGCTCACCAGCGCCGGCCAGTCCTACCTGGAGCCGGTGCGTACCGTGCTCAAGGACCTCGACCTGGCCACACGGGCCGCCAGGGCCGCCGGGCTGGGCCAGTACGGGCAGGTGACCGTGGGCTTCGCCGGCGCCTCCAGCCATGAGAGCCTGCCCCGGCTGACCCGGGCCGTCAGGGCCGTCCACCCCGGCATCGAGCTGGTCCTGAAGGGGCAGACCTACGCCAACGCGGCCCTTGCGGGCGTCGCGGAGGGCTCGCTGGACCTCGGTTTCGTACGGCTTTCGGCCACTCCCCCGGGCGTGACACTGCGGGTCATCGGAGAGGAGGAGATGATCTGCGCGCTGCCCTCCTACCATCCCCTGGCCCAGCGCGATCGCATCCCGATCGCCGCCCTGGGCGAGGAGCCCTTCGTGAGTTTCCCCGCCAACGCCGGGTCCAGCCTGCGCGACGCGACGTTCCAGGTCTGCGACACGGCCGGGTTCACGCCGCGGGTGGTCCAGGAGGCTCCGGACTCCCACACCATCCTGGCGCTGGTGGCCGCCGGGGTCGGGGTGACGCTGACCCTGACGTCCTGCCTGCACGTCCAGCAGACCGGCCTGGTGTACCGCCCGCTGGCCGGGCCTCCCATCCGGCTCCAGGCGGCGCTGGCCTGGCGTACGGACAATCCGTCGGCCGCGCTGCACTCGGTCCTCGCCGTGGCCGAGGACGCCCTGCCGACCCCCACCCTGAGCACCTAGACGATTTCCGTCCGAGTCTGACGTGAATCAGGTATTGGATCTTCTTGGTGTCGGAGTGCGAGGCTCGGCAGGAACGGTTCCGCCGTAGAACTTCCCCACCAGGGAAAGGCAGTCGCATGTCCGAACAAGCCGATGTCGTCATCTGCGAGCCGCTGCGAACGCCGATCGGCCGCTTCGGCGGCGCGCTCGCGGGCCAGCGGGCGGCCGGTCTCGCGGCGCTCGTCATCGCCGAGATCGTCGGCCGCACCGGGATCGACCCCCAGCGGATCGACGAGGTGATCCTCGGACACGCCTACCCGACCTCCGACGCCCCCGCGATCGGGCGGGTCGCCGCCCTCGACGCGGGGCTGCCCGACTCGGTCACCGGCATCCAGGTCGACCGCCGTTGCGGATCGGGCCTCCAGGCCGTCCTCGACGCCGCCATGCAGATCCGCAGCGGCTTCAGCGATGTCGTCGTCGCGGGCGGGGTGGACGTCATGAGCGCGGCCCCCTTCTACACCCACGACGGCCGGTGGGGCATCAAGACGCCGAGCCTCGAACTCCACGACTCGCTGGCGCGCGGCCGGGCCACCGCCGGCGGTGTCAACCACCCCGTCCCCGGCGGCATGATCGAGACCGCGGAGAACCTCCGCCGCGCGTACTCCATCTCCCGCGAGGACCAGGACGCCCTCGCGGTGCGCTCGCAGCAGCGCACCGCGGCCGCCATGGCGGCCGGGCTGTTCAAGGACGAGATCGTCCCCGTCGCGGTGCGCACCCGCAAGGGCGAGGTCACCGTGACCGAGGACGAGCATCCCCGCCCCGGCACGACGGCGGAGCAACTGGCCGCGCTCCGGCCGATCATGGGCAGGTCCGACCCGGAGGCGACCGTCACCGCGGGCAACGCCAGCGGTCAGAACGACGCGGCGGCCGCGTGCCTGGTGACCACCCGCGCCACGGCCCAGCGGCTGGGCCTGACCCCGCTGGTGCGACTGTTGTCCTTCGCCCGCGCCGGGGTGCCTGCCGAGACCATGGGGCTAGGCCCGGTGCCGGCCACCCGCAAGGCCCTGGAGAGGGCCGGGCTCTCGCTCACCGACATGGGCCTGATCGAGCTCAACGAGGCCTTCGCCGCCCAGGTACTGGCCTGCACACGGGTGCTGGGTCTGACCGACGCCGACCACGAGCGGATCAACGTCAACGGCTCCGGCATCTCGCTCGGCCACCCCGTCGGGGCGACCGGCGCCCGGATCCTGGCCACCCTGGTGCGCGAGATGCACCGCAGGGGGACCCGCTACGGCCTGGAGACGATGTGCATCGGCGGAGGCCAGGGCCTGGCCGCGGTGTTCGAACACATCACGGGCTGACGCCCCACCGGACCGTAGGCACCGGTCGGCCGATGGCCGGCCGTCATCCAACGAGGCACTGAGCCAAGGAAACCGGAGTCCATCGTGACACTGACCGTCAACGGCATACCGGAGATCGCGAAGCTGGCCGGCCGCGACCTCGGACACTCCGAGTGGAGGGAAGTCACCCAGGCGCTCATCGACACCTTCGCGGCGGTCTCCGGCGACGGCCAGTGGATCCACACCGACGTCGAGCGCGCGGCCGAAGGCCCGTTCGGGCGCACGATCGCGCACGGCTACATGGTGCTCAGCTGGGGCATCCCCATGGTGGCGGAGCTCCTCCAGGTCACCGGCGTGGGCATGGCCCTCAACTACGGTGTGAACAAGGTGCGTTTCCCCACGCCCGTGCCGGTCGGCAGCAGGATCCGCCTGCACGCGGAGATCACCGAAGTACGCGAGGTGAGCCGGGGCGGGATCCAGGTGCACCGCGCCTTCACCTTCGAACTCGAAGGATCCGACAAGCCCGCCTGCGTCGCGGAGTCCCTCACGCACTACTACCCGTAAAGTGAGCCGTCCCCGGAAAACAACGACCTTGGCGGCCAGGCACCCTCGATTCCTCTGGCCGCCAAGGTCGTTCCTATGCCTCCGGCGGGTGACGTGCGACGCCCGGCAGAACCGCGCCCCCGGCCGCGAACCCGGCCACCTGTCCGTCACCCGCGCCGTCACGGTCCCGCGGCGGCGCGGGACGGCCGAAGACGTCGGGGAGGTACGAAGCATCCACGAGCGACGACACGGGCCTCAGATGGGCGAGTACGTCCGAGAGGTGGGTGTGTCGTGCCAGGGGTGGCACGAGGGCGAGGTGGGCGAGGCAGTCGAGGTCGTAGCGCAGCGCGGCGAGGCCGGGTTCGGTCAGTTCGACGGCGCCGGAGCGGCGGTGGGCCCGGCGGGAGCCGTTTCCGTAGACCGGACCGAGCGCGTGTCCGGGACGCGCGGTGAGGAGCGTGGTGCCCTCGTCGTCCGCGTCGGGGAGGAACGCCCGGTCATGGGCCCCGGCCTCGGCCAGGGCCCGGGCGAGGACCGCGGGTTCGATCAGCGGCAGGTCGGCGGGGAGCGCGGCGACACCGCACCCGGGATGGCCGGCGCGGGCGGTCAGTTCGCCTTGGCGCAGGGCCCCGTTGAGACCCGGGCCGGTCCCGAGGACGTGTCCGACACCGAGGCCGGCGACGGGTTCGAGGTCCTGGATCCGGTCGACCACGACGATCACCGTGGACACGCCGGGCGTGTGCCGCGCGGCGGCCACGGTGTCGCGGAACAGGGCACTCGCGACCCGCTGCCGGTCACGGGAGTCGAGTGCGAGGCGGCTCTTCGCCAGGCGGAGGTCCTTCTGCGGGATGACAACGGCCCAACGCACTTCGGAGCGCGCACGGTTGTCGCGGTGTCCGCCCATGCCGGCCGGGTGGTGGGCCCGGCCGTCCGCACCCCCGTCCGCGTGGCCGTGGTCGTGCCGGCCGGTGGTCATCGTACGAATCCGACACTCAGGGGTACGACCCGGTGGACTTCCGTGTCGAACCGGCGGGCCGCTTCCGCGCGTTCCGCGCTGACCTGGCCGTAGGTCGTCGAGCGCTGCCGGGCCGGCCGGCCGGCCGCTGCGGCGAGGGCCTCGATGTCCGCGATGGTCTTCATCGACCCGTTCGTCGAGCCCGCCATCCGGCTGATGGTCTCCTCCATCAGCGTCCCGCCCAGGTCGTTGGCACCCCCGCGCAGCATCTGTTCGCACTGCTCGGGCGACAGCTTGACCCACGAGCACTCGATGTTGTCGATGTACCCGTGCATCAGCAGGCGCGCGAGGGCGTGGACGGCCCGGTTGTCCCGGTGGGTCGGGCCCGGCCGGGCGATCCCGGCGAGGTAGATCGGGGAGGAGTGGTGCACGAAGGGCAGCGGTACGAACTCGGTGAACCCGCCCGTCTCCCGCTGGATGTCGACCAGGGTCCGCAGGTGCCCGACCCAGTGCCGAGGCTCGTCGACGTGTCCGTACATCATGGTCGCGGTCGTGGGGATCCCCAGTCCGTGCGCGGTCTTCACCACCCGGATCCACTCCGCGGCGGGGAGCTTGCCCTTGGTCAGGATCCAGCGGATCTCGTCGTCGAGGATCTCCGCCGCGGTGCCCGGCACGGAGTCCAGCCCCGCCTCGCGCGCCCCGGCCAGCCACTCGGACACGGAGATCCCCATCCGGGACGCGCCGCTGATGATCTCCATCGGGGAGAACGCGTGCAGGTGCATGTCGGGGCAGCGTTCCTTGACCGCGCGGGCGAGGTCGTGGTGGACGCTGCTGGGCAGGGCCGGGTCGATACCGCCCTGCATGCACACCTCCGTCGCGCCCACGGCCCAGGCCTGTTCGACCCGGTCGCCGACCTCGCCCAGCGACAGCCGGTAGGCGTCCGCGTCGGTCTCCCGCTGCGCGAACGCGCAGAACCGGCAGCCGACGTAGCAGACGTTACTGAAGTTGACGTTCCGGTTGACCACGTAGGTGACGGTGTCACCGACTGCGGACCGGCGGACCTGGTCCGCGAGCCGGCACATCGCGTCGAGCTCCGGACCGTCCGCATGGGCCAGCGCCAACGCCTGCGCGTCCGTGATGCCCGCAGGGTCTCGCTCGGCCGCCCGCAGGGCGTCGGCGACGTCGCGGTCGAGGCGCTCCGGCCCACTCGTGCCGGCCCCGGCGGGGAGGCTGCTGACCTGGTCGGCAAGGACCTGCCAGTCGCCGAACGCGTTGTCGAAGTCACCGCGCGCGGTGGTGAGGCGGCCTTCCCGGTCGATCGCGGTGTGCAGGTCGGTACGCCCGGACGAGACGGCCTCGGCGGCTTCCTGCCACGGCCTGCCCACCGGCAGCACGTCGGCGGCGAGGCCGGTGTCCGGGTCGGCGAGTGCCCGCAGGTGCGGCTGGACGCGGGCGTCCGCCCACGGGCTGCCCGCACGGATGTACTCCGGCTGCGCCGCGAGGCGTTCGCGCAGTTCGAGTCCGGCTCCGGCGGTGAGTTCCGCGAGGCGCTCCAGCTGCGGCCAGGGCCGTTCCGGGTTGACGTGGTCGGGTGTCAGGGGTGACACGCCGCCCCAGTCGTCGACGCCGGCCGCGAGCAGGAGCCGCAGCTCGTTCGGGTCGGACAGGTTCGGCGGGGCCTGGATCCGCATCTTCGGCCCCAGCAGGATCCTCGCGACCGCGATCGCCGCGAGGTACTCCTCCAGGTCCGCGTCCGGCACCGACTTCATGGCCGTGTCCGGCTTGGCCCGGAAGTTCTGCACGATCACTTCCTGGACCGCCCCGTACTGCCGGGCGATGCGGCGGATCTCCAGGATCGACTCGACCCGGTCCTCGGCGCTCTCGCCGATACCGATCAGGATCCCCGTCGTGAAGGGGATACTGCTACGGGAGGCGTCCTCGATCGTCCGCAGCCGCACCGCGGGGTCCTTGTCCGGGGACCCGTAGTGGCAGCCCCCCGGCTCCGCCCACAGCGACCGTGCCGTCGACTCCAGCATCAGGCCCATCGACCCTGCGACGGGCTTCAGGCGCTGCAGTTCCGTCCAGCTCATCACCCCGGGGTTCAGATGCGGGATCAGGCCGGTCTCCTCCAGCACCAGGATCGCCATCGCCCGCACATACGCCAGGGTGTCCTCGTAGCCGTGTACGTCCAGCCACTCCCGGGCGGCCTTCCACCGGGCCTCCGGACGGTCCCCGAGCGTGAACAGGGCCTCCTTGCAGCCCAGTCGGGCTCCCTCCCGGGCGATGTCGAGGACCTGCCCGGGTGTGAGATAGGCCTCCTCGACCCGGCCCGGGGTGGTCGCGAACGTGCAGTAGTGGCACCGGTCCCGGCACAGCCGGGTCAGCGGTACGAACACCTTCCTGCTGTAGGTGACGATGCCGGGCCGCCCCGCGTCGAGGAGACCCGCCGAGCGCACGGACCCGGCGACCTCGCACAGCGAGGCCAGGTCGTCGCCGCGCGCCCCGAGCAGGGCCGCCGCCTCCCGGCGGTCGATGTTCTTGCCCGCCCTGGCCCTGGCCAGGGCACGGCGTACGGGTGTGGAAGTCACCGCGGTCTCCTCACGTGGACGCTCGTGCATGGTCAGTGGGCGCGCAGGCCCATGGACCGCGCGATGAAGTTCAGCTGCACCGACGGCGGTCCGGCCACCACCCGGGCGATGATCCCGTCCGAGTGGTGCATCGGCAGCGTGTGGTCGCGGACGTAGCCGTACGCGCCCTGCAGCTGCACCGCCAGCGCCGACGCCTCGGCGTAGATCTGGCCGCACAGGAACTTGGCCATCGTGCTTTCCGTCTCGCACGGCAGGCCCGCGTCGAAGAACGCCGCCGACCGCTGCACCGCGCAGCGGGCCGCGTCCTTGCGAACGAACATCTCCGCGAGCGGCAGCGTCACACCCTGGTACGACGAGATCGTCTTCCCGAACTGCTCGCGCTCGTTGGCGTACTCGACCGTCATGTCCAGGACCTGTCCGACACTGCCCAGGAACCCCGAGCTGATCATGATCCGCTCCAGGACCAGCCGCTCCTTCAGGATCTGCCAGCCCTGGCCCGGCTCGCCCAGCAGGGCCTCGTCGGGGACCAGCACGTCGTGGAGGAACACCTCGTAGATCCCGCTGATGTTGCGGCCCAGGGCCGGCATCCGGCGGATCTCCACACCCGGGTGGTCTGAGGGGACCAGGAAGACGGCGAGGTCGTCGCGCTTGCGGCCGCTGTCGCCGGTCTTCGCGAACAGCTCCATCACCGTGCCCGGGATCCCCGCACCCTCGCAGTAGGTCTTCTGCCCGTTCAGCAGCCAGCCGCCCTCGACGCGTTCCGCCGTCGTCGACACGCTCGCCGCGTCCGAGCCGACGTCCGGTTCCGAGACCGCGATGGAGAACCTGCCGTCGCCGCGCAGCACGGGCTCGGCGTACTTCTCCCGCTGTTCGAGGGTGCCCCAGCGGATCAGGTCGCGGATCCCGCTGATGTTCAAGTTCAGCAGCGCGACCAGGTCCGAACTCGCCCGCCCGACCTCCTCGCACAGCGCGATCAGCAGGCCGGCCATGCCCTCGAGGGGTTCGTCGTCCGCGACGATGTCGTACCAGCCCAGCTGGGCGATCTCGCGGTAGAGGTGCTCGGGGTAGGAGCCCTCCTCGTCCCAGATCCGCACGTCACGCTGGGGAGCGTGACGTGCGATCACCGCACGGGCCGTGGCCCGCAACTGCTCCTGGTCCTCGGATTCGATGAAGGGGTTCGCGCTCATGGTTGTCGCCTTTCCGAAGGGGATCGGGCGGCCGGGTGGATCGGGTGGTCCGAACGGTGCGGTCGCCGCGGGGGAAGTCAGGTGGTGAGAGCCGTCCGAAGGGTCCGGACAAGATCGGACGGTGCGGCCGCGAACTGCTCGGCGAGGTGCCGGGCCCGGTGGCCGAGGTCCGCGGCCTCGACTACGTCGACCAGGCCGAGCCGGGCCAGGTCGTCTCCGGTGAAACGTTCATCCGCCACCAGCAGCCGGAACGCCGCCGCGGGACCGACGGCGGCCCGCAGGCGGCGGACCGTCTGGTCCGGGGGCAGGAAGCCCAGCCGGAGCTCCGGGAAGCGGAACATCGCGCCCGGAGTCGCCAGCGTGGCCACGGCAGCGACGGCCAGGGCCCATCCGCCGCCGACGGCCGGGCCCTGCACGGCGGCGACCGAGGCGGGGAACGCTTCGACGAGGTCGCACGCCTCCTCGATCAGTTGCCGGCGCAGGCCGGGCCGGCCCCCCGCGGTGCCGTCGTCCGACCGCACGTCGGCACCCGCGCAGAAGGCCGGGCCCTCCGCCTTCAGCAACAGGACGTCGACGCCCTGTCCGCGGGCGTCCTTGAGCGCCGCGACCAGCTGCTGGAGCAACGGGATGTTCATGGCGTTGCGCGCGTCGGGGCGGTTCAGCGTCACCGTCGCGACGCCGCTCACGATCTCCGACAGGCACAGCGGTGTCTGGTCCGCAACGGCGTTCATATGAGCTCCGGAAGGACTTCGGTGGTGAGCAGGTCCACGGCTTCCGCCGGGTCCGGGCCGACGGGGGCTCCGACGTATGCCTCGGTGAAGCCGGCCCCGCGGGCGTAGTCGAGGAGTTCGGCGAGCAACGCGATGCAGTCGCCGGGCGTTCCCGAGATGACGAGCTGGTCGGCCACGTACTGGGGCAGGAGTTCGGCCGCTGCGGCGATCCCCTTGCCCGCGTGGACGGCCTCGCGGGTCGCCGCGTAGTCGGGCTGTTCGAAGCCGACCTGCTGCAGGCTCTCGTGCGGCTGCTGGGAGACGATCAGGGCGGCCTGCCGGCGGGCGGCGGCGTTGGCGCGGTCACGGTCCGCCGAGACGGACACGTTCACTCCGTATATGCGGGTGAACTCCGGGCGGTCGCTGCGCTCCCGCCCGGCGTCGAGGCGGTCCAGGTTGCTGACCGCGTCGAACTGGCCGCTGCGGAAGGCCGCGAGGCTGTGCGCCGGGAAGTTGCTCGCGCAGATCACGCCGTCGGCCAACTCGCCCGTCATCTCAAGGACCTTGGGACCCGTGCCGGCCACGATCACCCGGACCGCGGGGTCGTCGACCCAGTCGAGGGACGCGCGACCGTCCGCACGCAGGCCCAGGTCCGCGCAGGTGAGGGGGTAGTCGCCCATGCGGACGCTCTCACCCCGCCAGAGCGCGCGGCAGAACCGGATGAGTTCGGCGACGCGGCCGACGGGCTGCCCCCGCTCCATCAGGGCGCGCACCAGGCCACCGCCGGTGCCGATCCCCATGCTCACCTGGCGGCCCGCCGGCATGAACTCGGCCAACGTGGCCATCGTGGACGCCTGTTCCAGGGGGTTGCGCCCGAACGGGAACGTCACCGCAGTGCCGACACCGGCACCGGTCCTGGCCGCGATCGCCCCCAGGACGGCGCCCACTCCTCGCGACTGCATCTGGTCGGTGACCCAGATCGTCTCGAAGGTCCGAGCGGCGACCTCGGCGACCTCGACCAGGCTCGGTCCACCTGCCCAGGCGTGTAGCTGAATACCCTTGATCATCGACTCTCGATTCACGACGGTGAACTTTGTCCACGATGCTGAATAAAAGGGATGCGCGAATCCATTCCGGCCGAGATTTCGAACATCTGTCGGCCGGTCATGGCGAGGCCGAATGCACGACCGCATCCGGCCTCGCCGGAGAATCAGCGACGAGCTGCCACGTAGTCGGGCTCAGTGAGGTACGTGCTCACGATTTCCTCGATCAACGGGCCATCGGCCTCACTGCGTTCCTTCAGCTCGATCCACCGCGGATCCGCCCTGAAGGCATCCCAGAACACGACTGCTGCGTTCACGTCATCGAACGCGCACAGGTAGTAGATCCGCCGCCGGTCGTCGACGACGTGCCAGAAACCCCTGAGGTCCAGACCGAATTCCCTGAAGAGGTCCAGGGTCTCGTCGGCGAAGCGCCGGTGCAGGTCCTCAGTCCGGTCCGGCAGCGCGATGTACTCGCGCAGTTCGAGGATCATGCCGGGATCCCGGAGACCGAGACGCCCGAACGGGTCTTGTAGCGCCGGTTGATGTTGATGAGAACGGCGGTGAGCGGCTCCAGCTGACGGGCCAGGCGCAGGACACCGCCGTCGATGCCGGGGCGGCCGGTGATCGTCGCGGCGAGGGCGGCGACCTTCTCCTTGGCGTCCTTGTCGTCGCCGACCACCAGGACGTCCTCGTGACCGAGGGGGCCCTCGGCCTCCCACAGGGAGACGGCGGACAGGTGGTGGAACGCGCCGACGACCACGGCGTCGGGCACGAGCCTCTGCGTCTGCTCGGCGGCGCTGCCGTCCTCGACGTCCAGGCCGTACGCGCCGCGCTTGTCGAAGCCGAGCGGGTTGACGCAGCTGATGACCAGCTTCCCCGCCAGCACCGGCGCGAGAGCCCCGATCAGTTCCTCGTGGCCGTCCCACGGCACGACGATCAGGACGGCCTCGGCCGCCTCGACGGCACCCCTGTTGTCCAGGCCGAGGACGTCGACGGCCGAGCCGACCCGCGCGCGGATCTCGGCCGCGGCCTCCTCGGCGCGCCCGGCTGAGCGGGATCCGATGACGACCTTGTGGCCGGCGCGGGCGAAGTGCAGGGCCAGGCCCTTGCCCTGTGGACCGGTACCTCCCACAACGGCGATAGTGTGGCTGTCCATGGTTCGTGCTCCTCAAGAAGGTGTCCGCGACCGGCGGTGCGGGTTCACAGGGCCGGCGGTGCGGGCGCCAGGCCTGTGGGTCTGGTGGGATCAGCCGGCGGATCGCTCCGGGCCCGCCTCCGGGTAGTCGGCCGGTACCCGGCCGCCACTGCGCACCGTGATGGCACGCGCGGCGGTGACCAGGTACGGGGCCAACTCGTCGATGTCCTGCGGCGTGAGATCCGTTCCCACGCCGAGCAGGCTGATCACGAGGCAGGGCTGCCCGTCACGGTCGAAGACGGGGAAACCCATGACGTTCAGCTCGGGGGCGTACTCCCCGAAGACGACTCCGAAACCGCGGGAGCGCACTTCCTCGCGGCGCGAATCGTCGTCCGCGGCCGGCACGCCGTCACGCCACGCGTCCGTCAGCCGGCTGAGCAGTGGCGCGTCCCGGTCGAACCGGGAGCCGATCTCGATGGTGATCTTGATGTCCTTGCGGCTCTCGATCTTCGCGATCGCGGTGAAGTGCCCGTCGGGCATCGGCGAGATCGCGAGACACGCCAGCTCGGTCCGCTCGGCCAGCCGCTCCATGAACGGCCGTGCCTCGGCGACCGGGGTGGTCCTGGTGACCGCCGCCACGCCGTACTCCACGAGCAGCGGTCCCAGGTTGTAGCGCCGGGTGTCGGAGCTGTACTCGATGAGACCTTCACTGACCATCGTCCGGATCAGGTTCGACGCCGTGCTCTTGGCCAGCCCACACGATTTGGCGAGCTCGGTGACCGTCGCCCCGTCGGCGTGCCGGACCAGGTGGTCGAGTACCCGTACCGTGCGCGACACCGCCGGCACGAGAACCCCGGCTCCCTGGTCGGCATCGTCGTCGACGACCACGTCGCTGGATTCGGAAGGCCCCTTCGCCACGACTCCTACTTTCCGGTCAGGGAAGTCTCAGTGCTTGGCTGAGTTCCCTACCAACTCGACAAAGTGGAACAGCGTACCGTCGGGGTCCGCCGCGAAGAGGATCTTCCACCCGTTCACCCCGTCGGGAGCCATGACGGTCTGAGGGGTGTGCAGGAACTTGACGCCCGCGACGCTCAGGCGGTCGTACTCGCCCTGGATGTCGTCCGTGAGGATCGAGAAGCGGCACAGGCCGGGGTTGACGGTGTCGGCGACGGACCGCTCGCGGGTCGCCGGCACGTCGCGCCACTCGATGATGTCGAGCATCGCTTCATCGGGCGCGTTGTTCAGGCGCATGTGCGCGAAGCGCAGCTTGCTGCCCTGGTCGATCATGAACGCCCGCGCGAGGTTGGCGTCGTCGACCTCCTTGTCCTGCACGACCTCGAAGCCCACGAGTCGGTAGAACTCGATGGTGCGGTCCATGTCGGTGACGTTGAGACCGACATGCCAGAATCTACGCATAGGTGGTCCCTCTCGTGATGTGTGTCTGTACGTGATGTGTGTCTGCAGGTGCCATCCGGGCACGCGCGCCGCCGGGCCGCCGTCTCGGGCGGCAGCGCCGCGGAAGGGAGCCGGTCAGTGCCGGGCCGGTGCGAGTTCGCGCCGCAGGAGCTTCCCGGTCTCCGTCCTCGGCAGGGACGAGACCACTTCGAACTCACGGGGTTTGGCGTGCGGCCCGACCGTGGCGGCCACCAGGTCGCACAGCTCCGAGCGGAGCGCCTCACCGACCTCACCGCCGGCCTCACCGTCGGTGAACCGCAGGAAGACCTTCACCCGCTGACCGATCCTGTCGTCCGGGATGCCGACCGCGGCGGCCTCGGCCACCAGCGGGTGGTTCACCAGGGCGTCCTCGATCTCCGAGGGGCCGATCCGGTAGCCGCGGCTCTTGATGACGTCGTCCGCGCGGCCCAGGTACTCCAGGCGCTGTCCATGAGCACGCCTGGCCAGGTCGTTCGTCCGGTGCCAGTCGCCGGCCGGGGGCACCGGGCCCTCGGTCCTCGCATCCCAGATCCCCAGGAGCGCGACCGGGTCGGGAAGCCGCAGGGCGATCTCGCCGACCTCACCGTGAGCGACCTCCCGGCCGTCCTCGCCGAGCAGCGCGATGGTGTGACCCGGATACGGGGCACCCATCGTGTCGTCGTCGACGGAGCCCAGCGCCGCCGAGTCACCGATGAGACCGTTCGCCTCGGTCTGGCCGTACGCCTTGTTCACGGCCTGCGACAGGTGCAGCCGGGACCACGCCATCTCCGAGCGCCCCGCCGGCTCGCCGCCGGTGACGACGGCACGCAGCCTGCGCTCGGGCGCCCGGCCGTTCGCCTGCAACAGGCGCAGGACGGAAGGCGGCAGGAAGGCGGTCGTGACACCGCACCGCGCGAACAGGTCCAGCGTGGCGTTCGCATCGAAACGCGTCTGCCGCTGCGCGACGACCGGGACGCCGAACGACCACGGGACGAGGAGCCCCAGCATGAGGCCACCGATCCACCCCCAGTCGGCCGTCCCGTAGTAGACGTCCCCGGGCTGGAACAACTCGAAGGCGTAGTCCACTCCGGCGTGGCCGAGCAGCACCTGGTGGCCGTGCAGGATGCCCTTGGGCGGACCGCTGGTGCCCGAGGTGTACATCAGCAGCGCGGGGGTCGTCGGACCGGCCGGCCAGGGTGCGGCGGAGTGGTCGTCGACCTTACGGCCGGCAATCCCCTTCCCCTCGGTCCCGTCGACCGTCAGCACGGCGAGGCCCTCGACGTCGCAGCCCGTCGACCGCAGCCGGTCAAGACCCAGCCCGTCGGTGACGAGCACCTTCGCCCCCGAGTCGCTCAGGCGGTGAGCGACCGAGCCGCCGGCCATGAGACGCGGGATCGGAAGGAGCACCGCCCCGGCGGCCAGCACTCCGAAGACGGCCTCCGCCGCGGCCGGCGAGGGGTCGAGGTAGAGCGCGATCCGGTCGCCCGGGGCGACGCCCTGCGCCCGCAGTACGTCGCCGATCCGCAGCGCGGCCTCCTGGACCTCGCCGAACGTGATCTCGCCGACTTCCTGCGGTCCGGCCGTGAGCACGGCCACCGCGTCCGGATCCTGCGCGAAGAGCGCGTCCTGCGCGATCGAGTAGTCCGCGGCCGGCGACCACCGGGAGACACCCCGAAGGTCCCGCAGGCGGGCGACGACCGGGACGTCGGCGCCCTGCGGCGCTAGTCCAGACGTGCCCATACGCTCTTCTCCTTCGTGAAGCTCTCGATCGCGCTGCGACCGAGGTCACTGCCGTAGCCGCTGTGGCGGAACCCGCGGTACGGCGAGGCCGGGTTGAGCACGCCCCAGCTGTTGATCCACACGTTCCCCGCGTCCAGCGTCCCCGCGAAGCGCAGGGCCCGGCCGACATCGCGGGTGAACACACCGGCCGCGAGGCCGTAGATCGTGTCGTTCGCCAGCTCGATCGCCTGCTCCTCGCCCTCGAACGGCAGCACACCGAGGACGGGGCCGAAGATCTCCTCGCGAGCGATCCGCATGTCCGGGGCCACGTCCGCGAACAGCGCCGGCCGGTAGAAGAAGCCCGGACCCTCTGCCGGAGCCTCGGTGCTGCCCGCCAGCAGACGGGCACCCTCCTCGGCGCCCGACACCACATAGGAGTGAACCGAGTCGCGCTGCGCCGCGTTGACCAGCGGGCCGATCTCCGTCTCGGGGTCGAGCGGGTCGCCGACCCGGGCCGCGTCGACCCGTGCCTTGACCAGCTCCACGACCTCGTCGTAGATCGGGCGCTCGACCAGGAGCCGGCTGGGCGCGGTGCAGGTCTCGCCCTGGTTGCCGTACATGGCCGTGAAGACCACGTCGGCGACCGCCTTCGGGGAGGCGTCCGCGAAGGCGACCAGCGCCGACTTGCCGCCCAGCTCCAGGGAGGTGGTGATCAGCCGGTCCGCCGCCATCCGGCCGATCTCCTGGCCGATCTCGGTCGAACCGGTGAAGGTGACCTTGCCGACGCCCGGGTGCTGGACCAGCGCGTTTCCCGCCACCGAGCCGCGGCCCGGCAGGACGTTCACGACGCCGGCGGGGATGCCGGCCTCCAGGGCCAGCTCACCCAGCGCCACCGGCACGAGGGGTGCCAGCTGCGCCGGCTTCAGGACAATGGAGTTGCCCATCGCCAGGGCCGGCGCGATCTTCCAGATCGACTGCACGGCGGGGAAGTTCCACGGGGTGATCGCACCGACCACACCGATCGGCTCGCGCACCGTGTAGTTCAGGAAGCGGCCGGGGGCCGGGGTCGTCCGCCCCTCGATCTTGGTCACGAGGCCGGCGAAGTACTCCACGGTCTCAACCATGACCGGCAGGTCGATCGTCGCGGACTCGCGGATCGGCTTGCCCATGTCGCGGGTCTGCAGCTCGGCGAGCCGCTCCTTGTTCGCTTCGATGAGCGCCGCGTAGCGCAGCATCAGACGGGTGCGCTGCGAGGGCCGCATCCGCTGCCACGCCTTGGCGCCGGCTCGCGCGGCCTCGACGGCGCGGGCGACGTCTTCCACGGTCGCCTCGGCGACCTTCGCGATGACGCTGCCGTCGGCGGGGTTGACGGTCTCGAACGTGGCTCCGTTCGAGGCGTCTGTGAGCTGGTCACCGAGGACCAGCGGAACACTGGAGGTGAGTGCACGCATGATCGGGTCTCCTTCGTTCGGGCCTCAGGGGAGACGGTGCGCGGTCGGCAGGACCGCCTCGGCGAGGGCCTGCAGTTCCTCCATCGCGGACTCGAGCGTGGCGTGCTCGAACGAGGTGTCGCAGATGAAATGGGTGACACCGAGGTCGCCGTACGCCTCGATCGTCTCGGCGTTGTAGGGCGCCTTGCGCAGCGGGCGCGCGGTGAGCGTGATCTCGCTCATGTCGCGGCCGGCCTGCTCCACGTACGACTTCAGCGTGGCGAGGTAGCCCGCGTAGTCCTCCGGGCCCACGGCCAGCGGGTGCCAGCCGTCACCGATGGCGGCGATACGGCGCAGCGACGCCTCGCTGTAGCCGGCGAACCAGACCGGTATCGTGCCGCGCACGGGTTTGGGGAACATCATGAAGTCGTGCAGGTTGTAGAAGTCGCCGTCCCAGGAGACCTCGTCCTCGGTCCACATCTGACGCATGGCCTTGACCATCTCGGTCACCCGGCGGCCGCGGTCCTTGAACGGCGCGCCCAGCGCCTCGAACTGCTCCTTCATCCAGCCGACGCCGATGGCGACGGACAGGCGGCCCTTGGACAGGACGTCGATGCTCACCAGCGTCTTCGACGTCTGTACCAGCGGGCGCCACGGCAGGATCAGGCAGGACGTGCCCAGCTCGACGGTCTCCGTCGCGGCCGCGGCCCAGGTCAGCGCGGTGAGGCAGTCCAGGTAGGGGGTTTCGGGCGCCCAGAGGAACTTGCCGTCGGCGGTGTACGGGTAGGCCGTCTCCACCTTCGTGGGCAGGGCCACGTGGTCAGTCATCCACAGCGAGTCGAAGCCGATCTTCTCCGCGTAGCGGGAGACCTCGCTGATCGCGTCCGGTCCGGCCCAGGGACCGGCGCCGGGGATCCTGATACCAACCTTCATGTGATGCTCCTGTCAGGACGTTGTGAGTTCAGCGGACGACGCGCGCGGCCAGCAGCCGTGCGATGTCTTGGTCGTTGTGGCCGAGCTCCTTGAGAAGCTCGGCGGTGTGCTCGCCCAGGGCGGTCGGCGGACGCTCCACACGGCCGGGAGTGTCCGACAGCTTGATCGGCAGGCCCGGCACCCGGACCTCGCCGAGGGCCTTGCTCTCCAGGTCGACGACCAGTTCGAGCGCGCGGATCTGGGGGTGCTCCACGGCCTCGTCGTACGCGAGGACCGGGGCGCAGATGATGTTCTGGTCGGTGAGCAGGGTGACGATGTCGTCCCGGTCGCGCTCGGCGAACCAGGGTGCGAGCACCACGTCGAGTTCCTCGCGGTGGGCCAGCCGGCTCGCCGCGTTCGTGAACCGCTCGTCGTCGAGCAGGTGCTCGGCGCCGGCCGCCTTCACGAACCGCTCGAAGTGCCGGTCGTTGAAGGCGACGACGTGGACGGCCCCGCCGTCGCGCGTCGCGTACGCGTTGTACGGCGCGTAGAAGTTGCTCGCGTTGCCGACGCGCGGTGCCACGTAGTCGGCCAGCATGTACTGGCCCAGCCACGGCGACTGAAGGTGGAACAGCGAGGCCACCAGTGACACCGAGCCGTTCTGGCCGGCTCCGGTCTTCTGCTTCGCGAAGAGCGAGACCAGGGCCGCGATGGCGACCAGGTATCCGGCCGAGCTGTCGGCCACCGGCGGGCCGGCCTTGATGCCGCGGCCGTCGGAGTCCCCGGTGGCCTGGATCATGCCGGTGAGGGCCTGGGCGACAGGATCCAGCGCGGGCCGGCCGGCCGACGGGCCGCTGTCGCCGTAACCGCTCACGTTCAGGCAGATCAGGTGGGGGTGGCGCTCCCGGAGCTCCTCGGCGGTCAGGCCGAACTTGGCGTGGGCAGCGGGGAGCATGTTCTCGATCAGCACGTCGGCGCTGGCGCACAGCTCGTGGAAGAGCTCCCGGCCCTCCTCCGTGCGCAGATCGAGTGCGATCGCCCGCTTGTTCCGGTTGACCCCGGCGTAGACACCGCTCATGCCGTTTCGGCCGGGGCCGAACGTACGGGACTCGTCCCCTGCGATGGGCTCCACCTTGACCACGTCGGCACCGAAGTCAGCCAGGATCGACGCGCCCAGCGGGCCCGCGACCATCGTCGCGGCGTCGATCACCCGCGTTCCTGCCAAAGCCCGAACCTGCTGAGTCACCCTTGACCACCGTGTTCATTATCTCGAACTCGCGCCAGCATTTGGAACGACGATAGGTAGG
Organism: Streptomyces mirabilis; assembly: GCF_039503195.1. Lineage (NCBI taxonomy): Bacteria > Bacillati > Actinomycetota > Actinomycetes > Kitasatosporales > Streptomycetaceae > Streptomyces > Streptomyces mirabilis. The sequence goes on along the minus strand of NZ_JBCJKP010000001.1, from coordinate 10,540,163 downwards.
GTGTTCATCGGCGTCAAGACTCGCCTGGGGACTTCCTGAGAAGGCCCTCTGGCCCCGGGGCCCTGACGCCGGGGCGCCGACGACCGGACCGAAGGGCCGGCGCGCAGGCCTGACACATCGCCAGATCGCTACACCTGACGGCAACTTGGAGTCGAACTGATGGCGCATCACCGGAGAGTGGCGAGGACCCCGGCCGAGCCCGGAGGAGCCGCGAAGAGACCTCGGCCAACGGGAGTCGATCAAGGAATCCGCCGCTCGCCGGGAGTTTCGCTCGCACGTCCAGCCGCACCGGCGACGGCGTGTACAGTGCTGCCGATCACCCACACCCCCCGGGAATTGGCCCGTTCTGCCGCCTTTGCCCTGCCGTGCGGGAGATCCTTCGGTACCCCGAAGCTCCCGGGCTTCCAGCGCCCCGCACGGTCGGCGGCCGGCCCGCCGGGCCACCCACATCCACACAGCGGACATGTGGCGCATTCCACACCAGCAGCATCATTCCGGCCGGGTCGCGACAGGACGTCCTTGCAGCGACACCCCCGTCCCGGACACACCTCCGCCGGGCCCGCCCGGATGCGACCGGCGAGCGGACCGCCTACAGGACACAGCCACCTCTGAGGAAGGCGTTCATGCACACGATCGATCTCGCCTACGTGGGGCGCGGTCCCCACGAGGAGCTAGTCACCTACATCGCGGACCAGCAGGACTTCTACGCCGACGCCGGTGTCCACGTCGCCCTGCGGGACGGCTCGATCTGGGACCCGGAGCGGCTGCGCCGCGGGGCCGTCATCGGCCTGGGCCGGACGCTGCTGTCCCGGCTGGTCGGCGGCATCCCATGGGTCGCGCTCAATGTGAACACCCAGCAGCCCCAGTTCTGGTTCCTCGCCCGGCCCGGCCTGGACTCGCTGGCCGACCTGGCCGGGAAGCGTCTGGCCGTGCATCCGCACCACACCGGGCCCGGCTGCTTCACCCGCATCATGCTGCGCCAGGCCGGACTGGACCCGGACCGCGATGTCGAGACCATCGTCCGTGCACCCGGCGACTACGGCATGGACCTGCGCAGGCTGCGCGCGGGCACGATCGACGCCGCGGTGGTGGGCGACACCCTGGTGCCCGAAGCCGTGGCCGCCGAGAACGGCTGGCGGGTGCTGGCCTTCGCCGGTGACCTCTTCCAGATCCCGACCGTCGGTGTGTCCGTCGACCCGACCTACACCGATCCGGAGGACCCCGCGGTCCAGGCCGTCGTGCTGGCCCACCGGCGCGCGCTACGGGTGATCCGGGACGAGCCCGACACCACGGTCAGGTATCTCCAGGCCTTCCTCAACGGACACACGGAAGAGGAAGTCCGGGCGCACTACGAGAGGTTCATCGCCCCGTCGTTCGGCATCGACGGTCAGGCGGACCTCGCCACCGCCGAGACGGCCGTCAAAGCGGTCGCCGCCGAACTGGGCGTGCCCGCCACGTTCACCGCGGCGGATTTCTATCGCACCCGACCCACCACGGCTTAGGCCGCGGTGTCTTTTCGCAGCATCAGAGAAAGGCTGGCTTGTGAAAGAGTTCCTGATCGAGGTCACCACCAACATTCCCGACGGAACCGAGGCGGCCGAGGTCGACCGCCGTCGCGCCGCGGAGGCCGCCCGGGCCGTCGAGTTGATCGCCTCCGGCCACCTGGTCCGGATCTGGCGTCCGGTGGGTGAGATGCGCAGCATCGCCCTGTGGCGGGCCAACGACGAGGCCGAGTTGCGTGACAGGATCCTGAGCACCTTGCCGCTGTGGTCCTGGATGACGTCCGTCGTCACCCCTCTTGAGTCGCACCCGAGCGACCCTGGCAAGGCGGACACCACCGTCTGACTTTTCTTCCTCCGTGCACCTGCCCGGCTGCGGTCGGAGCGGTCGGCGGGTGTGCGGGGCAGTGCGTGCCCACGGAGGGAGACCGGGGTTCCCGGTGCCGCCTGCCGCGGTCGCGAGACCGGGAAGCCGATTCCGGAAGTGGCTGGGGATCTGGGCATCCACCCGGGGACGTTGCGCAGCTGGGTGTCGCGGGCGAGGCGCAACGGTTCGCCGTCGTCGGATCGGCCGGTGGCCGAGCCATCGCCCGGCGGCCGTCTTCGGGAGAGCGAGCGGTCTGAGCTGGAGCGGCTGCGGGCCGAGGCCCGGGAGAAGGACAAGCGCATCCGCGAGTTGGAGATGGAGCTTCCCAATCTCGTTGTCAATCGGTAGGCGTAACAGACGGTGTTGATGGGTAGCGCTGTCCGTCACGGATCATCGCCCACAGGACGTTGACGCGGCGGCGGGCAAGGGCAAGCAGGGCTTGTTGGTGCCCTTTCCCCTCGCTGCGCTTCCGGTCGTGGTACGCCTTGGATGCCGGGCAGCCTCGCAGGCTGACCATGGCCGAGAGGTACATGGCTCGCAGCAGTCCGCGGTGGTAGCGCCTGGGCCGGTAGAGGTTGCCGCTGACGCGGCCGGAGTCACGGGGTCGGGGCGCCAGGCCAGCGAAGCCGGCCAGCCGGTCTGCGCTGCCGAAGGCGTCCATGTCGCCGCCGGTCGCGGCGATGAACTCGGCGCCGAGTCCGGGGCCCATCCCGGGCAGGCTGCGGATCACCTCGGCATTCGGATGCTCGAGAAACCGGGCCTCGATCAGAGCGTCGCGTGATGTGTGCAAGCGATTCGTGGCGTTGTGGGTGAAGTAGCTGAGGCAGACCCGGCTGTCGCGGTCCGGGTGATCAGCAGCTGCAAGCCCGAGCAGAAGATTCCCTACCGCACCGCCTGCCGGGCGCTGGGGTGTCCGAGTCGTGGTTCTACAAGTGGCGGGATCGTCCGCCGACAGCGCGTGAGGTGCGCCGGCGGCAGCTGGCCGAGGAGATCGAAGAGGTCTTCCACGGCTCGGGTGGCACCTACGGCTCGCCGAAGGTGTTCATCGAGCTGGTGCGCAGAGGCTGGCGAGTGTCGGTGAACACGGTCGCGAAGGTCATGGCCGAACTCGGGCTGGCCGGCCGGAAGGTGCGTCGCCGCCGGTCGCTGACGAGACCGGGCAAGCGGCCGGCCGCCGCGGACTTCGTACGCCGGGACTTCACCGCCGAGGAACCCGATCTCGTCTGGGCGGGCGATCTCACCGAGATCGAAACCGGCGAGGGCAAGCTGTACTTGGCGACGGTCATCGACCTGTTCTCCCGTCGCCTTCTCGGCTACGCGATGGCCGCCCGTCATGACGCCGACCTGGTCGTCGCGTCCCTGAACATGGCCGCGGCCACCCGCGGCGGCGACGTGCGCGGCGTGATCATGCACACGGGGCAGCGAGTACTGCTCACGACGGTTCAAGCGGGCTTGCCGAAAGCTCGGCATCGTCCAGTCCATGGGCAGAGTCGGATCTTGTTTCGACAACGCCGTGAGCGAGGCGTTCAACAGCGTGCTAAAGGTCGAGTACGTCCACCGGCATGCCTTCCGGACCCGCACCGAGGCCCGCATCAAGATCGCCACCTGGATCACCGACTTCTGCAACGCCAGAAGGCTACACAGCGTGTGCGGGTTCAAGAGCCCGATCGACTACGAACGTGACTACCGAGCCACCCTCGCCGAGGGACTGGCCGCATAGACCGTCTCCACGCTGCGAGGGGATTGACACGCAGCGGCAGCACCATTGGCGCCAGGCCCGCCGGGGCCGCAGACGCTCGCTTTCGCCGTCGGCGGCACATCAGACCACGCGCTCCTTGGCGTTGGTCCTCGCCGTCGGAGTCTCGGCCGGTGTCGGGTGGATTCCGGCGAAACCGAGGAACGCACCGAAGGCCGTCAGGCCGGCGGCGATGGTGAAGCTGAAGGCGTAACCGTGTGCGACGGCGGTCACCGGGTCGGTGCCGGCACGTTTCAGCACGGCGGCGTGGCCGGTGCCCAGTGAGACCAGGGCGGCCAGGCCGATGGCGCTGCCGATCTGCATAGACGCATTGTTCATGCTGGTGGCGATGCCCGCGTCCTCACCGGTGGCGCCGTCCACTCCGGCGACAGTGGATCCGACGAGGACGAGGCCACCGCCCAGCGGCACGAGGATCAGTCCGGGCAGTACGTCGGCCGCATAGGTTCCGTGGCTGCTCAGCCCGGCAAGGAGGAGGTAGCCGACCGTGGTGACCGCAAGCCCTCCTCCGTTCAGGGCCCGCAGGCCGAACCGGGGAAGGAGGCGGGGGGCCATCACGGTGGCGCTGAAGAGAATGACCAACCCGAACGGTACGAAGGCGAATCCGGTCGCCAGCGCGGAGAAGTGCAGTATGTGCTGGACATACAGGCTCAGCGAGAAGAAGAGGGTGGCGAAGCCGACGTAGTAGCAGATGCGAACGACGTTGGCGATGCTCCGGTTACGTGAGCGCAGGAATGCGAGAGGCACCAGGGGCTGGGCCACGTGAGCCTCCACCAGCACGAAAGCGATCAAGCAGAGCACACCGATCCCGAGGCAGCCCAGGACGGGGAACGAGAACCATGTGTGGCCGTCCTTCTCCAGGAGGCCGAACACGACCAGGAGCAGACCGAGAGTGACGGTCACGGCGCCGAGGACGTCAGGCCGACCCCGCTTGGTGGCCCGGCTTTCGGAGACGAGCTTGAAGGTGGCGAAAAAAGCGACCGCGGCGATGGGCAGATTGATGAAGAATATCCAGCGCCAGGAGGCGATGGTGGTCAGGACGCCCGAGAGCACGACGCCCAGCGCCACACCGACTCCGGCCAGGCCGCTCCAGATGGCCATGGCCCGTGCCCTTTCCTGCCGCTGTGTGAACAGCAGCGTCACCAGGGACAGGGCCGCCGGGCTGACGAGTGCCGCACCGACGCCCTGTACGAAGCGGCCGGCGATCAGTACACCGGCCTGCTGGGCCGCTCCGGCGCTCGCCGACGACAGCGCGAAGATCGCCAAGCCGGTCAGGAAGAGGCGTCTGCGGCCGAGCAGATCGCCCAGGCGCCCGCCGAGCATCAGCAGCCCACCGTAGGTGACGGTGTAGCCGTTGACGACCCATGCCAGGCCCGTGGTCGTGAAGCCGAGATCGTGCTGGATGGGAGGCAGCGCGACATTGACCACGGTCACGTCGAGGAGCAGCATCACCTGCACCAGGCAGATGATCCCGAGCGCGCGCCATCTGCGCGGATCCGGTTCGGGAGTGGGACTGATCGGAGTCATCACTGATTCCCTTCTGTTCGGCCGGGCCGCCGCCGTGCCCCCGGACGCCGTCTCAGGAGGCGAGGGCGCGAGCCGACCCGGCGCACGGACATTTCCTGAGGTGTTCAACTCGCAGGCGCCGGGTGTGCGTGGCCGCGGACCAGGACAGGGAGGGTGCACATGTGGTCTTCGCTGCGGGCTCGTCGCCGATCCCGGTGCCGGTACCGGGATCGACACCGGAGCGGACCCGAAACACCTTCGGGTGCCGCCGCCTCCGAGAAACGGCGTCGGCACCTGCGGTGTCCCAGCAGGGATGCAGGGGTCAGCCCCGCGCCCTCATCCCCCGGCGGTACCCCGGGTGCGCCCGATAGGGACTGACACTCGACTCGCCCAGCATCCAGAAGCGCCAGGGGAACGAAGCAGCAGGACCGCCCACCCCCGTCCGCGGCCCTTGGCCAACTCGCGCGGACGCGACGCCCCCGGCGGGCTCCGCGAGAAACAACTCGGCCCCTGCATCGCATGCTGACTGCCCGTCATGGCGCAGATCGCCGATGCCCAACGCCCGGGCGAGGTTGGCCGGGCCACGCGCCAGGTCGCGCGCCCGCACCCCAGGCCCCCGGCGTTCTTGCGCCACGTCTGCTCCCTCCACGACGGTGCCGGCCCGGAGCAGCACCGAAGCGGGACGCCGCCCCGGTCCGCAGACGGCGTTCAGGCACCGATGCACTGCGTGCGTCCGGTACACATAGAACGTCCCCGGGGCACCGAACTCCGCTCGATTGGTCCGGTTCGGGCCCCGGAACGCGTGCGAGGCCGGATCGTCCGGCCCCTCGTACGCCTCGACCTCGGTGATACGCACCGCCGTCACGCCGCGCTGCGAGCGCGAGACCACGAGAGCCCCGAGGAGTTCGGGAGCCACTTCAAGGGCGGGCCGGTCGAAGAAGTGCTCGCGCAAGGCGGGCCGCCCTGCCGACGCCGCCCCTGGCCCATCGAACGCTCGCAACTGCTCGTGACCGGTCCCGCCCGGGACCGTCATGTTCTCTGTCAAGCCGCTGCCTCCTGTCGAGATTCCGGGTCGCCGGATCCCGCGACCTCACAGTCCCAGCGCACTCCTTGCGTCACTCCATGGCCGTAGAAGCTGCCGTGGAGCGCTCGGATACGGACTTTCGAGCCAGATGCCCGCCATGCCGTTGGAAGAGGGAACAGGCTTCGGAGCGAGGTGACTTCGAGGCGGAGCATGCGATCTACGCTGTGGACGCGATGCTGGACCATCCGCGGTCGGGTGACCGTTTCCGGGGCCGCGAGACGATCGCGGCGCAACGCGGCGGGCACCCGGCCGACCGGCACTTCCCCCTGCGCATCACCGGCCACGCGCATGTATGGGTGAGCGAATGCGTCACCATCTACGACGGTGCGCCTTCGTACGCGGTGACTGTCATGGGACTCGTCGGCCATCAGGTCGGGCACGAGACGCAGTACTTCGCCGCTCTTTTCGGCACGCCCGCGTGGCGGGCCGCGCTCGCGGAGCCGACGCCGGGGCGGACCATCGAGGAGGCCTGATCGGCCTCGTCCGGCAAGGCCGGGCTGTCGGATTCCGGCGATTGCCTGTGTTCGCCGGACACCTCCAGGGCATCAGGCGCGTTTGCCGTCGCCCGCGGTGTGCGTGGTACGGAAGCGTGCCCGGTAGGCCCCGGCGTGGTGTCCAGGTTGCGCGTGAAGGCGCGGCGCAGCGACTCCGGTGACCCGAAGCCGGTGCGCCGGGCCACCGTGGCCATGGGGTTGTCGCTTTCCTCCAGCATCGCCTGGGCGGCTTCCATGCGGACCTGCTCGACATAGCGGGCCGGGGTCATGGTCATATCGTCGTGGAACAGGCGCGTCATGTGGCGGGGGCTCACACCCGCCCGGCGTGCCATGGCAACCAGGGTGTGGGGGGCGGACGGGTCCCCGGCGACCGCGTCCAGGATCCGGCGCAGCATCTCCTGTCTCCCGTGCGGGGTGTGAGTACGGACACTGAACTGCGACTGGCCGCCCGGCCGCTGCATGAACACGACCATGTCCTTGGCCACGGCGCGGGCGACATCGGCGCCGAGGTGCTCTTCGACCAGGGCGAGCGAGAGGTCGATGCCCGAGCTGACGCCGGCCGAGGTCATGATGTGGCCGTCGCGCACGAACAGGGCGTCCATCTCCACGGTCACCTGCGGGTAGCGCAGAGCCAGCTGGTCGGCGAAGCGCCAGTGCGTGGTCGCCTTGCGTCCGTCGAGCAGGCCGGCCGCGGCGAGGAGGAACGCCCCGGTGCAGACGGACGCGGTGCGGCAACTGCGTGCGTCGAGCTCCCCTATGGCGTCCAGCAGGGCGTCGTCCTTGATGAGAGACGGCCACTCCGGGCCGCCGGGGATGATGACCACATCGCTGGCCCCGCGCACCTGCGCGGCCGCCAGGTCGACGCGCAGTCCGGTGCCGGATGCGGTGACCACGTCGGCGCCGTCCGAGGAGACCATATACACGCGGTACCGGCCGCCGAACTCGTTGGCCGTCGAGAACACCTCGATCGGACCGGTGACGTCGAGCAGCCGGACGCCCGGGAAGACCAGCACGGTCACCAGCAGCGGCTTCCTGCCTGTCGGCCTGTCCTTCATCGTGCGCCTCCCGAATGGGCTGGGACCCACAGTGAGGGACACCATCATCCGCCCGGGGACGTCGCCCGCGCCCGTGCTGAGCGCCGTCCGCGTCGCCGCGGGATGATGCTGCGTTCCTTTGTATGGGTCGAGGCGTCGAGTTTCGGCGCCTCACCCGCTTTCAGCGGTTGCCTGCAGTGGCGTCATGGCCACATATGCGGCCACAACACGCTCGGATGAGGGCATCAGCATCCGGCCGGCACGTCTCACGGGTCTGCTCGGTGCTCGATGTCCTGGTGCGAGGGCGTCATGGCGCGTGCTGTTCTGTGGCGGGAGCGGTGCTTCGACACGGCGTCGAGGCCGCCAACAGGCCGAAGTCTCCGTGGCGGCCGGTGAGAGCCAGCCACGCCCCCTGCCGGTCGCCCGGCGACGATCCCCTCGGCGCCTGCGTCACCGGCACCAGCGCGCTCGCCGCCCGTACCGGCTCGAAGCTGTTCGTCTGGACTGCCGTCGTCCTGTACGTCCTGCTCATCGCGGCCTGGGCGGTGGTCGCGTGGTACTCCCTGCGCCATGCCGTCCGGCAGCGTGCGCGCGCCCGAATGACAGGGCCCGTGCAACGCTCCGGATGACACTGAGACAGCGTGACCCCGCCCCTACGGCAGCGCCCCGGGCGCCGTCGAGGCCGTGCTCTGCGGGCGGGCCGTCTGCCCCGCACCGGCGGATCCGTGCGCGGTCGTGGGACGGGCCCGGAGCTTGGCGGCGACCATGGCGGCGAACACGACAGCCCAGAACACTGCGGCGATCCAGACCTCCCAGCGGCCCACGCTCGTCATCCACGAGGTAGTGGTCGCGCGTCCCAGCTCGTGCGTGGTGACCGCATACATGCCGACCGGGAAGACGAGGTTCCACCAGCCGAGCTCGTAGCGCAGAGGGATGCGGCCCAGCGTGTGCCGCCATACGCCCAGTGCCAGCAGGAGCGGGATCAGCCAGCTTGAGAACGCCCACAGGACGACGGACGCCCCGATGACGAGCGGACGCGACAAGATCGTGCTGCCGAGCGGGAGTGCGATCAGCCGGACTCCGGCGAGCACGGCGATCGCCGCCGCCCCCATGAAGATCCACACGGACGTCATGAGGCCTTCCGGCCGCACCGGTCGGGCCAGCAGCCGGGCCAGGACCAGTGCGGCGGTCAGCAGGTACTGCATCATGCCGACGGCCCAGCACACCACCGCCAACACGGCCAGTACGTGTCCCGGGGTCACCCGGGCCAGCGAGGACGCTGCGACCGCAACCGACTCCGATCCCACTGCCCACAGGAACCAGGTGCCGTTCACCTGGTCGAGCGAGGGGCCTCGCTTGAGGGTGGTGATGAGCGCGAGCGGGATGCCCTAGTGGCGTACGCCTGCTTCGCCGCGGCGACCGCAGCGTCGACCTCGTCGGTGCCGGCCATCGCAACCTGCGCGGTGACCTCTTCGGTCGCGGGGTCGGTGACGGGGCCCCAGGTGCCGGAGGCGCCTGAAGCGTCTCCGAACGGCTTGCCATTGATCCAGTGGCTGACGGTCTTCATCGGCGGAACTCCTTCAAGGATGACGGCGGCGGGCGGCGCGGTTCTTGTTCGGACGCCCCACCACGCCCGTGTGAGTAGGGCTGCTGACATCGAAGCTACCGAGCCGATTTGCACGTGCAGGCGCTGCGGAGCCTCCCGGCCCGAAGTGCCTCCCTCAGGTCCCGTACGGTTGTGGCGTGGTTCACCCGCCTGCCGAGCGCCGCCGTGTTCGCCACGTGTTCGAAAATGGCCTGGGGCGGGGCCGGCTTCTACGGCTGAGGCGCATCGCTCTGCCCGTTGACCGGTACTCAAAGGGCCGCTCAGGGCCGAATCTCCTCCGCCTCTGCGCACAGGGCATCACCCTCGGTGCCGAGCTTGCCCTTCGCGTATCGCTGCAAGGCGGGCCATTTGCTCGCCCATGCCGCGCGTCCCGGCCAGCGGCGTGCGGGCGTGCGGCCAGACCGTGTGGACCAGGGCCGTATGCCGCGCGCCACCGAGGGCGACGAAGGGGTCGAGGTGTACGACGTTGCGCTCGGTTGCCTGTTCCAGGAGAAGCCGGGCTGTTGTCGAACCGGCCGTGCCATGGGGTGTGTCGTACCCACCTGGCGTCGAGTCAGGTGGTGCCCGTGTTCGGGACTTCGAAGTCCGCGACGACCGCGTCTGGACCGCCTCGCCGTCTCCAGCAAGAACCATCGGCACTCGCTCCAACCCGCAGGTCGTCATCACGCCGCTGGTCGGCTGGTGGTGGCGAGAGGAGCGCCTATGTGGAAGGCGCCTTGTGGTCAGACCGGTACGGGCGTCTCAGCACCGGGTCCGTGAAGGCGAACTGACGGGTGTGGAGGGTCTGGTGTGCACCGGCCCGCAGTCGCCTTGACACACCGTTGACCACTTGTCGGTGATCCCGCCACTGGCTCTGCTCGGACGGTTGACCGGCAATGAACCGCAACACCCTGGGGGGCGACGCAGCACCGCGCTGTCCGTGTCAGGACCTACCCTGGGCGCATGATCAATGGTGGGCACATCATCGTCTACAGCCGTGATGCGGAAGCGGACCGGGTCTTCTTCAGGGATGTCCTGGAGTATCCGCATGTCGACGTGGGAGGTGGCTGGCTGATCTTCAAGCTTCCGCCGACCGAGATCGCCGTACATCCCACGGACGGCCCGGAGACACAGGAGCTCTATCTGATGTGCGACGACGTCGACGCGACCGTGCGGAGCCTGACCGCGAAGGGAGTGGAGTTCACGCAGCCCGTCACCGACGCGCGCTGGGGGCGGCTGACCAGGTTCCGTCTGCCGGGTGGCGGCGAGGTGGGCCTGTACGAGCCCCGCCACGAGCGGGCTACCGACCTGTGAGGCATCCCGGCACTCGGGATTCGTTCCCGACCTCACTCACGAGCAGGGGGCGCGGATCGACGCGACCGCCGTCGCACTCCTCGGTCAGGGGAACCACTTGGGGCGGCGAGCCTCTCGCCCGATGAGCAACGATCCGTAGGGGGAGGGGTCGCTGGCCGGCGGTGACGCTCATGTCCGGTACCAAGGAAATCTCGCGCTTCGCGCCGATCGCGACTGGAGCGGGGCAGCCTGCGTCGGATGCCCTGCCGATCGTCACTGCGGCTGGCGCAGTCCGGCGATGAGGAGGCCGACCAGTCGCCGTGCGTCGTAGCGCGGATCGCTGTCCGCACCGACGCAGAGGTTGCCCACACCTCGCATCAGCTCAAGGCCCTCGAGGCCGGAGCGGATCTCGCCGCGCCCTGCCGCGGCGTCGAGCAGTTGGTTGCACACGGGCACGAGCCGGTCGAGGAAGTAGGCGTGCAGCGTGTCGAAACCGGCGTTGTCGGGCTGCAGCACGGCAGCGAGACCGTGCTTGGTGACCAGGAAGTCGACGAACAGGTCGATCCACTGCCCCAGCGCGGCGTATGGACTGGCGCAGCTCGCCAGAAGAACCGGACCGGCCTCGGCGCAGGCGTCGACCTGGTGACGGTAGACCGCGATGATGAGGTCCGCCCGTGTCGGAAAGTGCCGGTAGATCGTGCCCATCCCGACACCGGCCTTGGCCGCGATGTCGCGCACCGGCGCCTCTACGCCCGAGGTGACGAAGACTGCGGCGGCCGCGTCCAGCAGGCTCTGTCGATTCCGCCGGGCATCCTTGCGCTGGGATCCCGCTGCACTTCCCGCGCCCTGACCGCTGTCGTTCACCGCGGCGATCCTTCCATGAGACTTGCGAAACGGAACAGTGCCTCGTATCTCCTACGGAGCAAAGTTCCGTTTTCGTGCATTGTGGCAGACCCGGGACCGGCACCCAAGCCGTCCGCCGTCGACAGGCTCCGCCCGGACGAAAGACGCGCACTCGCCGACCGGCCTGTGCGCCGGCCTGACCCCGTCCGCCGGTGAGCCAGTCGCTTCGCCGGCTCGCCGCGACACGAGTGAGGCGGGCTGCCGGTGAGCCCAGCCCGAAGATCACGGCACGTACCCTGACGCACATGGTCGAGCATCGAATGGTTGACGTGAACGGCGTTCGGCTGCACATCGCCGAACAAGGCGACGGCCCCTTGGTAGTCCTCCTGCACGGCTTCCCCGAGTCATGGCACTCCTGGCATCACCAGTTCGGCCCTCTGGCCGATGCGGGCTTCCGCGTGGTCGCCCCCGACCAGCGTGGCTACGGACGCAGCGACCATCCCGACGACGTCGACGCGTACACCATCCTCCACCTGGTCGGCGACGTCGTCGGACTGATCCACGCCCTGGGCGAGGAGAAGGCGTACGTCGTCGGGCACGACTGGGGCGCGCCGGTCGCCTGGCACACCGCGCTGCTGCGACCGGACATGGTGCTCGGGGTGGCGGGTCTGAGCGTGCCGCCCCCGTTCCGGGGGACGGAACCTCCGCTGGCCGCCATGGAGAAGAGGTTCGAAGGCCGCTTCTACTGGAACTACTTCAACCGCCCCGGTGTCGCCGACGCCGAGTTCGCCAAGGACACCCGCACCGCGTTGCGGAAGTTCTTCTATTCGGCCTCCGGCGACGCTCCGGGCGCCCACGAGGGCAGGCAGCCGCTGGTCGACCCCGAGCGGGGCTGGCTCGCGACCATGCCGGACCCCGAGGTACTGCCGGACTGGTTCACCGAGAACGATCTCGACGCGCTCACCGAGAGTTTCTCCAAAGGCTTCACCGGGGCCCTCAACTGGTACCGCAACGTCGACCGCAACTGGGAACTGACCGCTCCCTGGCACGGCGCCGTCGTCACCCGGCCCGCCCTGTACATCTACGGCGACCGCGACATGGTCCCGGCGTTCCCCGGCACTCCCGAACTCATCGAGCGCCTTCCCGACCTCATGCCCAACCTCTGGCGCAAGCCCCTCAAGCTGGCCGGCTGTGGACACTGGACTCAGCAGGAACGCCCGGACGAGGTGAGCGCGGCGCTCATCGAATTCCTCAGGGCCTGTGCCTGAGCCCGGCCTGAGCCCGGCCTGAGGTGGCTCTTGAGGTCCATGGTGCTGGTGGGATCCGTGACGGCGAACGGTGGTGCTACGTGGTGCTCTCGCGGCGCGTCGCGCCCGCCGTGGTGAGGAGAGCGGCAGTTTCGGGACGAGAGCCCTTGAGTGCCCACTCCAGTGGTGACCAGCCTGTGCCGTGATCTTCTCGGAGATGCGGATCGGCGCCGTGCGCCAGCAGTTCGCGCACTGTCTCGCCGTGCCCCCAGCATGCGGCCGCGCACAGAGGTGTGCCGTCCGCGCCGAGTCCGCTGCTCTCGGTGTCAGGGGAGGCCCCGGCCGCCAGGAGCACGCGGGCGATCTCGGCTTCCCCGTTCACGGATGCCTCGTAGAGAGGGGTGGTGCCCCCGCTGGCGGCTCGTTCCGGGTCGGCCCCAGCCCTCAGAACCGCCTTCACGCGGGCGGTGTCACGCACCAGAATCGCTTCGAAGAGACGGCGGGAGAGCTTCTTCTGCTGCCGCTGGTTCATGACGGCCGAGGTGAGCGACCGGGCGCGTGGCGGGGCCACTCATATCCACCCGTTGATGGCCGCGAGCAGCATGGTTGTCGCGTAGCGGACCGCGAGCTCGAAATTTCCCTTGGGAACGTGGCACGGGGCGCGGCAGGATGGTCGCGTCGCCAGCCGCACGAGGGGAACGGTGGATGAGGCGAAACCGGCTTGGGAAGAGCAAGGTGCAGGTCACGGAACTGGGCTTCGGTGGCGGACCACTCGGGGGACTCTTCGCTCCGCTGGACGACGAGACCGCCGCGGGAGCCCTTGAGGCAGCCTGGGACAGCGGGGTCCGCTACTTCGACACCTCTCCGCACTACGGCATCGGACACTCCGAGCGCCGCACCGGTGGGCTGTTGCGCGGAAAGCCGCGTGAGGAGGTGACGTTGTCGACGAAGGTCGGTCGGCTGCTGGTCCCGCAGGACCCGGCGGGCCGGATGGACGAGAGCTTCATGGTGCCCGCCACACATCGTCGCGTGTGGGACTTCACGCGGGACGGCATTCTGCGCAGCATGGAGGACTCGCTCGAGCGGATGGGCGTCGACCGTATCGACATGCTGTTCCTGCACGACGCGGAGCCCTCGACGAACTGCTGCCCGCCTGCACGGACCGGGGGGTCTCGGTACTCGCGGCATCGGTCTTCAACTCCGGGCTGCTCGCCACGGCGCGACCTGCCGAGGGTGCCACCTTCGATTACGCGCCCGCCGCGCCGCGGACGCTGGAGCGCGCGCATCGCATCGCCGATGTCTGCGACACACACGGTGTGACGCTCCCGGAGCTGGCCATGGCCTTTCCGCTCCGCCACCCCGCCGTCTCGGGCATCGTGGTCGGCATGCGCACCGCCGACGAAGTGCGCCGCAACATGGCGGCGTTCGGCCCGGAGATCCCGGCTCAGGTCTGGGACGATCTGCGAAGTGAAGGCCTCTTGGACGAGCGGGCACCAGTACACGTCTGACGATCACCGGAACCATGATGCGCCGACCAGTCCTCAGTCCCTGTCCGGCGTGTCTCCCTGGCCCGGCGGTTCGCGGCCGAGCGGCGTGACTTGACGCAGGGCTGAGGGCCCCATGCAGCCCATCGCGCCCGGAGCCGGAGCCGGATCGCCGTGACGGCTACGGTGCCCTGAAATTCGGGGATGCTGAGCTTGATCCGGCGTCGGCCGCCGGGGCGGCCGTCGTGGACGGAGGCTTGGGCCGCACGGGAATACGAAGATCATCACCCGGGTTGCCGCTCCCCTACGGCCCATACCCGAAAGGCCGTGACGATGAGGGAGCGTCGCATGCGGGCGGTCGGGTTCCGAGTCAACGGAGGCGTCGAGGTACTGGAGACGCTCGATCTGCCCGATCCGTGGCCGACTGCCGGCCAGGTCACTGTGCGGGCCGCCTTCGCGGGCGTCAATTTCGCGGAAATCCAGCACCGCCGGGGCGAGTTCGGCACTCCGGACCGGCCTGGTGGAGTGGACGTTCCCGGCCTGGAAGTGGCTGGGACTGTTGCCGCGCTCGGTGCGGGGGTGAGCGGGCTGGAGGTCGGTGAGCCCATTGCGGCGTACCTACCGGCTTTCGGCGGCTACGCCGAGGTGGTGACCGCGGACACACGGTTCGTCAGGTCTCGGCGCACCGGGGCGGGAGAGGCAGACCTGGCCCAGGCAGCGGGGCTGCCGTGCGTCTTTCCGACGGCCTTCGGTGTGCTCAAGGACGCCGGTCGGCTGAGGGAGGGAGAAGATGTGCTGATCCACTCCGCGGCGGAGGGTGTGGGCTCTGTGGCCGCGCAGCTGGCCCGGGAGCCGGGGGCCGCCCGGGTATACGGCACGGTCGGCTCGGTGGAGAAGATTCCGTATGCCGCCGAGTTGGGCTACGACGGAGTGTTTCTGCGTGAAGGCTTCGCGGAGCGGTTGGCCGCGGTGACCGGTGGCCGGGGCGTGGACCTGGTCCTCGATCCCGTCGGCGGGCCGATACGTGAGCAAAGCCTGACCGTGCTGGCGCCGTTCGGCCGCCTGGTGGCCTACGGAGACCTCGGTCGACACGAGCAGTGGACGGCCTCGGTGTGGGACTTGTGGAAGGGCAACCGGACCATCGCCGGGTTCAACATCGGCGACCTCGCTCGTCGGGCTCCCGAGCGGATAGGCGACCACCTCGGCGAAGCACTCCGGTTGCTCGCGGCGGAGTGGATCCGTCCCGGGGTGACGCGGACCCTGCCCCTGGCCGAGGCGGCGAAGGCACACCACCTCCTGGAAACCGGGACAGGACGAGGCAAAATCCTTGTCTCGCCCACCTGACCCCACGTCAACGTGCCCGACGGGGCGCCTCACTTCCAGGAACGATCGACGACCAGCGCCGACGCCGCTCGTACACCGTTCTCCACTTGCCGAAACGCACCGGCAGATCTCGCCACGCCCCCCGTGCGATGCCGGTGCGGGATCCCGTTGACGCATCTTCGATGGGGAGTCCGGTGCGAAAGGCGGTGGTGGTGTTCCCGGAGCGGGTGGCCGGGCTGCGGCAGCAGCACACCCGTCGCCCTCTACGTCACCGAGCACCCCCACCAGCACCAGCCCTGTGACACAGCTCAGCCAACGCCCCGCTCGTGGCCCTCCCAATACGGCTCCCGCAACTTGTACTTCTGGAGCTTGCCAGTCGTCGTACGCGCCAACTCCTCCCGGAACTCGACCGAAGTAGGCGCCTTGAAACCGGCAAGACGCTCCTTGCAGAACCGGATCAGCTCGTCCTGCGTCACCCGCGCGCCGGGAGCAAGAACCACCAGCGCCTTCACGGTCTCGCCCCACTTCTCGTCAGGCACCCCGATCACCGCGACCTCGGCCACCGCCGGATGGCTGAAGAGGACGTCCTCGACCTCGATCGACGACACGTTCTCCCCGCCCGTGATGATCACGTCCTTCTTGCGGTCACTGATCGTCAGATGGCCGTACTCGCCGATCGATCCCCCGTCCCCCGTGTGGAACCAGCCCCCGGACAACGCCCGCGCACTCTCCTCCGGCTGCTCCCAATACCCCTCCAGAACCACGTTCGAGCGCGCGAGAATCTCACCCTCGGCGTCCGTCCTGAGCGTCACGCCCAGCGCGGGAGCACCGGCGCGCACCAGCTTCTCCGCCCGCTCCGCAGCGGCGAGGCCGTCCCACTCGGCGCGGGCACGGTTGACGGTCAGCAGTGGCGAGGTCTCGGTCAGGCCGTAGATCTGAATGAACTCCCACCCCAGCTCCGACTCCACGCGCGCGACCGTCTGGGTCGGCGGCGGAGCGCCCGCGACGATGATCCGCACCCGATCACGGCCGGGGATCTCCCCCTGCCAGGACTCGGCGGCCGCCAGCACCGCCCCCACGACCGCGGGCGCCGCGCACATCACCGTCACCCCGTGCTCGGCCACCCGACGCAGGATCTCGGCCCCGTCCACCTTGCGCAGCACGATCTGTGGCACGCCCAGCGCCGACATCGCGAACGGCATGCCCCAGCCGTTGGCGTGGAACATCGGCAACGTGTGCAGATACACGTCCCGGTCCGTCACCCCGGCGTGCAACGCGAAGGTGATCGCGTTCACCCAGATGTTGCGATGGGTGATCTGCACCCCCTTGGGGCGGGCCGTCGTACCACTGGTGTAGTTGATGGTCGCGGTGGCGTTCTCGTCCGGCTCCCAGGCCTGCGGGGCAGTGCCGAAGCGGTACAGCTCGGCGTCGGCTGCGGCGCCGAGCGTGAAACGGTGCCTGCAGCTGACATCGGCCAGACGCTCCGTCAACTCCGGGTCGACAAGGAGCACATCGGCCCCCGAGTGACGGACGATGTAGCTCACCTCGTCCGCCGTCAGGCGGAAGTTGACCGGGACCAGCACCCGCCCGTAACCGCTGACACCGAAGAACGACGTCAGAAGCCGCGCGCTGTTCGGCGAGACCACCGCCACGCGAGCGCCCAGCGGCACACCCAGCGCATCCAGTCCGGCGGCCTGAGCCCGCGCCAGCTCCCCCACCCGCCCGTACGTCAGCCCCTCCCAGACCTCGGCCGGTTGGTCCGGCTCGTCCACCACACCCACCCGGTCGGCATACACGGTGACGGCACGGTCCAGAAAATCACGGACCCCGAACGGGACGATCATCACAGCCTCCGAAGGTTGAACGACACAGAGCCTCTATCCCGCCACGCCTCGCGTATCCCGACAAGCCGTCCGACACCCTGCGAACAACTCCGTACCACCCGACCGTGTCGGCCGAAGCGGCGACCACCGCGACGCCCCGAAACCGCCTCCGGTCCGGTCGTCGCGTACGGTGCGCGAACCGTCCTGCAGGGCCATGCTGACGGTACTCCGCGTGACGTGCCCGACCGCGCCGGCCGCGAACCCGATCCCGTCGGTCGCCAGTCGCCGAGGCCCCGCGACGGTGTTGTCGACGATCGTGGCGCTCGACCCTGCCGGCGAGCGGTGCCGGCGCCGCGCACGGTCCGGTCCCCGTTGTGATCCGCGGCTATCGTGCCGGCGTGACTGGTTCTCCGCAGCGTCCGCTGCTGTTTCTCGATGTCGACGGACCGCTCATCCCGTTCGGTGCGGCGCCCGGGCAGTATCCGGCCCATACCGGCTGCCTCGAACCGCTCGATGTCGATGCGAATCCGCTCCTGGCCCGACTCGATCCCGAGCACGGGCCTCGGCTGGCGGCGCTCGCGTGCGAGGTGGTCTGGGCCACGACATGGATGGCTGACGCGAACGAGTGCATCGCCCCGCGCATCGGTCTGCCGCAGCTGCCTGTGGTGGTCTGGCCGGAACCGTCCGACATCGATGATCAGGACGAGCGGAACGGACTGCACTGGAAGACCCGCACCCTTGTCGAATGGGCGGCGGGACGCCCGTTCGTCTGGGTCGACGACGAGATCACCGACTCCGATCGGGCGTGGGTCGCCGCTCACCATCCAGCGAACGCCCTGCTCCACCGGGTCGACCCCCGCCGTGGTCTGACTGATCACGACTATGCGGTGATCGGGTCCTGGCTGAGGCGGTTGTTCTGACTCCCCCGTCGAGCAGGTGAGGTAGCCGTCGGCCCATCGCCGGGCCCCACCTCGGTATGGGCCCGTCCAGCCTGTGGCATGGTCCGATTCGCGCGGCAGAACCGCGGATCACCGATGGTCGTCCTTCAAGTACGGATCCCATTCCGCCCCGTTGGCACCTGACGCGAGCCGAGCGATGGGCAACCGCGCCGCATCCGTGCCCTGTTGGTCGGATCACCGGGAAGCCGGGGCGGGCCCACCCCGCGGTCTCCTCCCCGTACGTGACCCGCATCACGCGCCGGAAGTGCATAGCGAGGTGCTCACCAACGTCTTTCTCCAGGTGTACGAAGCTGGCAAGTGCGGGGACGGTGCGGATGGAACGGGCTCAGGCCGAGAGTTTCGACGGGTTCGTTGCGGCCCGTTGGTCGGCGTTGTTCCACCTCGCCCGTCTGCTCTGCGGAGGTGACCGGCACCGTGCCGAGGACCTGCTCCAGGAAGCCCTGGTCAAGCTCTGGTTCGTCTGGCCGAAGGTCGCGGACGAGGCGCCCGAGGCGTACGTACGCAAGGTCCTGGCCCGCGCGGCCGCCCGTTCCGCCCGTCGGCGGTGGTGGGGTGAGCGGCCCGTGGAGCAGCTGCCCGACCTGGCACAGACGGGGGACGAGTCCGCCGCCGTGGTGGAGCGGACGCGGCTGGAAGCGGCCCTCGCCGAGCTGCCGCCCCGGCAGCGGGCCGCCGTCGTGCTGCGTTACTACCAGGACCTGCCCGAGAAACAGGTCGCGGAGGTTCTGGGATGCCCGCTGGGCACCGCCCGGTCCCACGCGTCACGCGGTGTGGCGCGACTGCGTCAGATCCTGGCCGATGTCATCGAGCCGGTGGGGTGAAGGGAAGCATGGATCACTTCGAGCGGGAGTTGGCGCGGATGATGCGCGACACCCAGGAGTACACCCCTTTTGAGCCCGCACAGCAGGACCGGCTCAGGACGGGAGTACTCGTCCGCCGCCGGGTCCGCGCGGCGCAGAAGGCCGTGGGCTCCGTGCTGGTGGCCGCCGGGCTCGGCGTAGGCCTGGTCCTGCTGCCACACGCGCCGGACCGCGACCAGCCCCAGGCCCCCGTGCCGCGGCCCTCGACCGGCTCCTCCTCCGCGACCATCACGCCGTCTGCGACCCAACCCCCCAGCACCAGCCCTACCGGGTCGGTCCCCACCACGCCCACGGCACCGATCACGACACAGAGTGCGACAGAGAGTTCGAACTCGGTCGGCACCGCGCCCTCCGGGACCGCGCCTGCCGGTCCGCCGGCCACCGTCCCGGCCACGCCGAGCGGAAGCGTCACGCCGTCGTCCCCGCCGACGACGACAGACGAGCCCTCGTCCTTCGTCAGCGCGACCGGCACCGGGTAGCCGCCGAGCGCACGGCCGGCCGTCCCGGCCGCTCCCCCACTGAATTTCCGCGCCGCCCCTTGTCCCTGCTCCGCCCCGGCGTTACTCCCCGATCGCAGCTCCGCCGTGAGCGCCTTCGGTATGCCCTTCGACAGCACAGAAACCTGGACGAACCATGACCAAGACCGCACGGTCCGCCCCGATGAACCTCGCGACGGGACTGCCCATGGACCGACTGCCGCTCCGCCTGCCGCTGCCGGCGAACCACCCGGAACCCGTACTGGACGTGGTCGTCCCCGTGTTCAACGAGGAGAGGGATCTGGAGCCGAGCGTGCGGCGGCTGCACGCGCATCTGCGGGAGACGTTCCCGTACCCGTTCCGCATCACCGTCGCCGACAACGCCAGCACCGACGACACTCCGCGGATCGCGGCCCGGCTGGCCGCCGAACTGCCGGAGGCCGAGTGGATACGGCTGGCCGAGAAGGGGCGTGGCCGTGCCCTGCGCGTCGCCTGGTCTCGCTCGCGGGCTCCGGTACTGGCCTACCTGGACGTGGACCTGTCCACCGAACTGAACGCGCTGCTCCCGCTGGTCGCCCCGCTGATCTCCGGACACTCCGACATAGCCATCGGCACCCGTCTGGCCCGTGGCTCCCGGGTGATACGCGGTCCCAAACGGGAGATCATCTCCCGTTGCTACAACGTCCTGCTGCGATCCATTCTCGCCGTCGGCTTCTCCGACGCGCAGTGCGGCTTCAAAGCGGTCCGGCGCGACGTCGCCGAGCGGCTGCTGCCCCTGGTGGAGGACTCGGAGTGGTTCTTCGACACCGAACTGCTGGTGATCGCCGAGCGGGCCGGGCTACGCATCCACGAGGTGCCCGTCGACTGGGTGGACGACCCCGACAGCCGCGTCGATCTGGTCTCGACGGCCATGGCCGACCTGCGCGGCATCGCCAGGATCGGCAGGGCGCTCGCCCGTGGCACGCTCCCTACGGCGGGGCTGCGGCGTGCCACCGAAGGTGATCCACCGGGCCCACTGGCCGCCCAGTTGCTGCGCTTCGGCGCCGTCGGCGTGGTGAGCACCGTCGGGTACGTCCTCCTCTACTCGGCCCTGCGCCCGGTGGCGGGGCCCCAGAGCGCCAACGCGTGGGCGCTGCTGATCTGCGCCGTCGCGAACACCGCCGCGAACCGACGGCTCACCTTCGGGCTGCGCGGGCGGGGCGGAGCGCTGCGGCAGCAGGCCAAGGGTCTGGTGGTCTTCGGCCTCGGTCTGGCGCTCACCAGCGGCTCGCTCGCCGCGCTGCACCGCTGGGCACCGGGGCCCGCGCGGCCCACGGAAGTCGCGGTGCTCGTCATCGCCAACCTGGTCGCGACGCTGCTGCGCTTCCTGCTCCTGCGGGCCTGGGTGTTCACCGCCGCCCTCCGCGGCAACGGAACAGGAGCCGAGCCCCGATGAACGACCCGCACCTCGCGAACGCTCCGTCGTACGAGGGCAACGGGCTCCACGCCGAAGGCCGTTCGCCCGCCACGGAACCGCCGTACACCACCGGTGTGCCCCCGGCCCCGTCTCCCTCCCCCACCTCCCTCACCTCGACCGCCCACCAGCGGTGGGCGCGCCTGTGCCGGGCGGCCGAGCAGCACGGTCCGGTGCTCGCGCTGTACGGTGCGCTGAAGCTCATCGGCTTCTGCGTCTTCATGTACCTGCTGGACTCCTCCGGGGACTTCCGCAAGAAGGACCCCCGCTTCGGCGGCGGCGCCCACGCCTGGGACGTCCTGGCCACCTGGGACGGCTGGTGGTACCAGCAGATCGCCGCGCACGGCTACCACCCCGCGCTCGTCCCGGTACCCGGGGCGGGCGGCCTGATCACCATCGAGGGCAACTCGGCTGCGTTCTTCCCGCTGTACCCCGCCCTGATGCGACTGGTCTCCTCCTGCACCGGCCTGGGTCTGTTCGGTGCCGGCCTGCTGGTCTCGGTCGCCGCCTCGTTCGTCGCCGCCCTGGCGATCCACGCCGTCACCGCACGGATCGGCGGACGGCGGGCCGGGCTCGCCGCAGCCGGCCTCTGGGCCGTGTGGCCGGGATCCGGCATGGAGTGGTCGGGCTACTCGGAGTCTCTCTACGTCGCCCTCGCAGCCTGGGCCTGCTACGCCGTCATGCGCCACCACTGGATCACCGCCGGCATCCTGACCTGTGCCACGGGTCTCACTCGTCCGACGGCCACCGCGCTGATCGCGGCGCTCACCGTCGCGGCGCTGCTGGCCGTACATCGGCAACGGCGGGAGGTCCGCCGCTGGGGAGACGCTCCCGGCCCGGACGGGAAGAGGCGTCGAATCAAGGCGCTGCGCCCACTGGTCGCCGTGGCGATCGCCCCCCTCGGCCTGTTCGGCTACCTCGGCTGGGTGGGATACCGGATGGGCGACTACAGCGGGTACTTCAAGCTCCAGGAAGGCGCCTGGGCCCACACGTTCGACTACGGCAAGCACACCCTCGACGTGTTCACGTCCCTCCCGGTGGGTCACTTCGACTACCTCTTCGCCTACCCCTACGAAGACCTCATCGGCGTAGGCACGGTCCTGCTGGCCCTGATCGTCCTGCCTTTGCTGTTCCGGCTCCGCCCGCCGGCGGTCCTCGTCGTCCACACCCTCCTGACGATCGCGCTCGTTCTGGGAAGCCAGCAGATCTTCGGAAACATCTCCCGCTACCTTCTCCCGGCCTTCCCCCTGTTCATCCCGTGCGCCGTCGCCCTGCGGCGGCTCAGTACGCCGGTGCTGTGCACCGTCCTCGGAATCGCCGCGCTCGCCTCCGGCTCTTACGCGGGGTACGCCCTGTTCGAACTCGGCGTTCCATAACCACCATCGATGTTCAGCGATCGCGATCCCTCGGTACCGGTACCGGTTCCGGTGGCGCGAGCGCGGTGCGGCGGTCGTACAGGAAGTCGTACGGGTACTCCCGGCGGACCCGGGTGGCGGCGTCGAGCCGTTCGAGCTGCTTGCCGTCGAGCCGTACGGCGAGTGCGCCGAGGTTGTCGTGCACCTGGGCGAGGGTGCGGGTGCCGAGCACCGGCAGGAGCCCTTGGCCCAGCACCCAGGCGAGGGCGACCCGCACGGGCGTCAGACCGGTCTCGGCCGCGATCCCCGTGACGGCGTCCAGGGCCTGTCGGCGGGAGGCGGGGAGCCGGGACGGAGGGCGCTTGCCGGTGAGCGGGCCGCGCGCGAGGGGGCTCCACGCGGTCACGGTGAGTCCGAGCGACCGTGTCATGGGCAGGAGTTCGCGGTCCGGCGACCGCGCGGCGAGGGAGTACTCGATCCGCAGGACGCAGTAGGCACTCCAGCCGCGGAGTTCGGCGATTGACGCTGCGGGGCAGGCTCTTGCGGTGGCTGCCGCCGGAGTTCGGGACGTTCCTGTCGGTCGGCGGGGTGAACTCCCTACCGAGGACGACCGCGTCGCGTTCGGCCGCCACGAGACGACCGACGATTCGTTCGCTCGCCCCGTCGTTGTAGACGTCGGCGGTGTCGAGGAAGGTGCCGCCCGCCTCGCGGAAGGCGGCGTAGATCTCCTGGCAGGTCGCTGCCTCGGCCCCGAATCCCCATTCGGTGCCGACCGTCATGGTGCCCAGGCACAGTTCGCTGACGCGCAGGCCGGACCGGCCGAGCAGGCGCGACCGCATGGAGTCAGGCATCGTCTCGACCACCCAGTTGGCGAACCGGCGCAGGGGATACATCGCGTCGTGCGGATTGCCGATGCTGCCGCTGAGGGCGCTGCCCAGTCTCACGACGCGCTGGACGCCCGCGCCGGCCAACCGGTCGCGCAGCTCGGCCTTGCGGTGCGCCGGGTGCACGCCCACGGTCCGGGTGGCCACGGTGGCGTGGGCGGCGGCGTCGAGCAGCGAGTCGACGGACACGACGTCGACCGTCTTGTGCGTGGGATGGAAATCGACCGGTTCGGGTGAGCGGACGACCAGCCCGCGCCCGTCGTAGTCGCCCCAGACCCGGTACTCCGGTCGGTACGGCTGTTCCTGCGGAGCCTGGCTCCGGGACGCTGGACCCCGCGCTCCCACCGGACTCGTGTGCGTCACGACTACGGGATGGGCGCCAAGGGCGAGACTCCGCCGAACGGTGGCTGTCCGCCCGCGCCGGATCGGTCCACCACCGTCCGCGAAACTCATCGACCTGCGGACGGCATGCTGACGGGACTGACCGGTGACGCCGCCCCAGAGCCGTCCCCGCCTCGCCTGCGGGATCAGCGCTCCGTACGCACCGGATGCTTGCTCATGATCGAGACCCGGTTGAACGCGTTGATGGTGATCGCCACCCAGATCACCGCGGAGATCTGGTCGTCGGTGAGGACGTCACGGGCGTCCGCCCAGGCGGTTTCCTGCGCGGCGGCGGCGTCGGTCGGCTCGGTCGTCGCCTCCGCCAGCGCGAGGGCCGCGCGTTCCGCGGGAGTGAACAGCTCGGTGTCCCGCCAGGCGGCCAGCACGCCGAGCCGCTGCGCCGTCTCGCCCGCACGCAGGGCGGCCCGGGTGTGCACGTTGAGGCAGTAGGCGCAGCCGTTGATCTGCGACACCCGGAGGTTGATCAGCTCCACCACGGCCCGGTCGAGCCCCGCGTCGGCGGCAGTCGCGCGCACCGCTTCCGACGTCTGGACCAGTGCGTGGTAGGCCTTCGGGCTCTGCTTGTCGATGAAGATCCGCTGCGTCGCGGTTCCTGTCGCGTGGCTGCTCAACCCCGGACTCCGTCCTACTATGCTGCGAGTATCATTGTTGAATCTGAAACTATCATGGTGACGGAAGGCGGTCCCCGGTGAGCGATGTCGACGTTCTCTCTCCACGTGACGTACCCCTGGGCGGCCCGCGCGCGATGACCGTGCGGCGCACGCTGCCGCAGCGCGCGCGGACCCTGATCGGAGCATGGTGCTTCGCCGACCACTACGGTCCCGACGACATCGCCGGGACGGGCGGCATGGACGTCGCCCCGCATCCGCACACCGGACTGCAGACGGTGAGCTGGCTGTTCAGCGGGGAGATCGAGCACCGCGACAGCCTCGGCAGCCACGCGTACGTACGGCCCGGCGAGCTGAACCTCATGACGGGCGGGCACGGCATCAGCCACTCGGAGGTGTCCACCCCGGGCACCACGGTCCTGCACGGCGTCCAGCTGTGGGTGGCGCTGCCCGAGGAGCACCGGCACGCGGAGCGGGACTTCCAGCACTACGTCCCCGTCCCCCTGCGGATCCACGGGGCCGAGATCAGGGTCTTCCTGGGCTCCCTCGCCGGTCAGGAGTCCCCGGTGCGCACCTTCACACCCCTGCTCGGCGCCGAGGTCGTCCTCGAGCCGCGTGCGGCGGTCACGCTCGCCGTGAACCCCGACTTCGAGCACGGGCTGCTCGTCGACCACGGAGACGTCCGGATGGCCGACACCCTGCTGCGTCCGGCGGAGCTGGGCTATGCCCAGGCCGGAACCGCAACTCTGACGTTGGTGAACGAGTCGGACGACCCGGCTCGCACCGTACTGCTCGGCGGAACCCCGTTCGAGGAGGAGATCGTCATGTGGTGGAACTTCATCGGCCGTAGCCATGAGGACATCGTCCGCGCCCGGGAGGACTGGGCGAACGCCTCCGATCGCTTCGGCGCCGTCGAGGGGTACCCGGGGGACCGCCTTCCCGCTCCCGTTCTTCCGCACGCCACCATCTCGCCGCGCGGCAACCCGCCGCGTCGCCGACCCGCATCCGAAAGGCACCTCATGACCGAGTCGTCTCCCGCCGCTCCGACCGTCGAGCGGAACGACGCCAGGCATCGCTACGAAATCCTGGTCGACGGCAAGCGCGCCGGCCTCACCGCCTACCGCGACCGCGGTGAACAGCGCGTCTTCTTCCACACGGAAGTCGACGACGCCTTCGCCGGGCAGGGCCTGGCCGCGCGGTTGGTCGAGTACGCGCTCACCGACGTGCGCGCCCTCGGTATGCGGATAGTGCCCGTGTGCCCCTACGTCGCGAAGTTCCTGAAGAAGCACGACGAGTTCGCCGACATCACCGACCCCGTGACCCCCGAGGTCCAGGCGTGGCTGGACACGCAACTGGGCTGACCCACACCCTCTGCCACCGCTCCCCGGCCGAGCCGCCGGCGCGCGGGCGCCGGCGTGAGGCCGGGGGCGGAAGCCGGGCCGGAGGGTGAGCCACGGGTTGTCGTCGGGGTCGCGGTGGGGGGCCAACCCGGGGAAGTCGCCGCTGTGGAGAGCCAGCCGTAGCCGGCACGACCGGGGCGCAGCCGGTATCCGACGTGGCCACATCCGGCTCGTCGTCCAGAACCCGTACGCCTCCCTCGACCTGCGCCAGACCGTCGGCGACGGTTTTGTAGTGACCTCGCCGAAGTATCCGTGTGCTTGTCCGCCCTTCCGACACCGCACTACCTTGCCGGTGTGGATCTCTTCTCACTCTCGTGGACAGCGCCGCGCCCGGCGGTGGCCGAGCTCCCGGACGAGGGTTTCACCCACTCGGACGACGTCGGCTCCGCCACCGGTCGGCCGCCGAACTCGCCGACCCGGGCCTCCGGGTCAGCACCCGCGACGAGGTCCTCACCGCGGGCGACTACCTCTCCGCGTACGTCCTGGAGTGGACTCTGCACCACCTAGACCTGGTCGCACGCCTCCCCGGCATGGCGGGACCGCCCGCGGAGGGACGTGCCCGGTCACGCGAGACGCTGGAGAAGATCGCCCACTGGGCTGACATGGACGCGCGCGCCTGACCCGAGCGCATGGCACAGGGCATCTCGTGGTGAGGCCCTACCCTCCGAGCCGTTCGGCGTCGGCGGCTGCCGCGACGGTTCAGCCTGTGGGCATGCCGACACGTGCGTCCTCGATGGTCCCCCGCAGCCGGGCGAGGGTGGTCCCCAGCTGTTGGAGTGACCGTGCGGTCAACGGGTCGGCGAGCCAATTGCGCAACTCGTTCTCGAAGGTCGGCGTGGCGGCGTCCAGGAGTTGTCGGCCCGCGTCCGTCAGAGCCAACAGCGATGAGCGGCGGTTCTGCGGGTTGGGACGGCGGCTCACCCACCCCGCGGCCTCGAGTCGATCGACCCCTTTGCTGGTCGCACCCACGGTGATGGCGACCTCGTGGGCGAGGTCGTTCACCCGGCAGTCCTCACGGCCACCGATGATCCGTAGGAACTCGAACTGGCTGGCGGTCAGGCCGTGCTCGGCCCGCAGCCGCTCGCCGAGAACGTTGTAGAGCCTCGTCTCGTACCGGACGAGGTCAGCGAACACCTGTGCGTGATCGGTCACATGCCACTCCATCTTCTCAAGAAGTATCTTCTTTGGAATATAGTTGGGCTCCTGCCCAGCGGGCCATGATCCCGCACTCGTCTCGATACGGAGGACAGCATGAGCAAGGAACAGCGCGCGACCGTCGACGCCCTGCTGCGATCGGCGGCGTTCGATGCCAGTCGCACGCCCGAGGAACTGCGCGCGGCTTTCGCTGCGATGATGGCCGGTAGTCCATCGCCGATCGGGGTCACCCTCACCCCGAGTGCCCTCGGTGGCCGCCCGGCACTGGAGATCGAGCCGGAGGACGGGGCGACCGGCGGGACGATCCTCTACTTCCATGGTGGATCCTGGGTGTTCGGCTCGCCTGCCACGGCCCAGCACATCACCGCGGCGCTCGTGCGACGTACGGGTGCCCGGGCTGTCTCGCTCGACTACCGGCTCGCGCCGGAGCATCCGTTCCCGGCCGCGATCGACGACGGCGTCGCGGCCTACCGCGACCTGCTCGAGCAAGGCGTGCCGGCCGAGCGGATCATGCTGGCCGGGGACTCGGCCGGCGGCGGTCTGAGCATCGTGACCGCGCTCGCCGCGCGTGACGCCGGTCTGCCGCGGCCGGCCGGGGTGGTCGCGTTCTCGCCGGGGCTGGACGCGACCCGCGGCGGCGAGAGCATGACGACCAAGGACGGGATCGACCCGCTGTTCACCCGCCAGTCGCTGATGCGTCTGGGCGCCCACTACCTGGCGGGCCAGGACCCGCGGCAGCCGCTGCTGAGCCCCGCGGTGCACGCCGACCTCACCGGGTTGCCGCCGCTACTGCTGCAGGCCGGGTCGAACGAGGTGCTGCTCGACGACTCGACCCGACTGGCGACCCGCGCGGCCGCAGCCGGTGTCGACGTGATCCTCGACGTCACCGCCGACGTGCCACACGTCTTCCAGTCGTTCACCGGCTCGCTCGACGAGGCGGACGCGGCACTGGACCGGGCCGGTCGCTTCATGCTCGACCGGCTGGCGACCGCCCCAGCCACGCTCTGACGGCCGCGCTCTCGGCCACCGGGGGGTCGGTTCGGCCAACTCCCCTGGATGGCCTACTCGGGCAGTGGGCGGTCGTCGACGACGTGCTTCATGACAAGGGTGGAGGTCAGGCGCTGGACCCCCGGCAGGGTGGCCAGCCGCTGGTCGTACAACTGCTGGAAGGCGGACAGGTCGGCGGTGGCGACGCGCAGAAGGTAGTCGGGCTCGCCGAACAGACGCTGGGCCTGGATCACGTGCGGGACGGCGGCCACGGCCTCCTCGAACGCGGAGACGGTGTCACGGTCCTCCCAGCCCAGGGTGACGAAGACCAGGGCTTCGAAGTCGAGACCGACGGCGGCCGGGTCGACGACCGCGCGGTAGCCGCGAATCGCGCCCTCGCGTTCGAGGTCCCGCAGGCGGCGATGGCAGGGCGAGATGCTCAGCTTCACGCGGGCGGCCAGCTCGGTCACCGTCAGACGGCCATCCAGCTGCAGCTCGGTAAGAATCTTCCGGTCCACGGCATCCATGAGAAAGATTCTCCCCCATCAGACGCGATCATGGAGCAAAGACAGAAACATTTGCGGGCAATATGCACCTAATCTTCCCTCTCAGGGCAAGGAACGTGAGAGGGAAAGATCGATGGACACGACGACGGTGGCGGCTTTCCTGGCGGTGGATCTGCTGCTGGTGTTCACCCCGGGCGCGGACTGGGCCTACGCGATCACGGCGGGGCTGCGCGATCGCTCCGTCGTCCCGGCGGTCGCCGGGCTGATAGCCGGATACGCGGGATACACGGCCCTCGCCGTGGCCGGCCTGGTGGTGATCGTGGCGAAGGCGGCCACCGTTCTCACCGCACTGACCGTCGCGGGGGCCACCTACCTGATGTGGCTGGGCTGGGGTGTCCTGTCGCGCCCGTCGGTGCCGGGCGCGTCCCCGAAGGCCATGCCCTCCTCGCGTCGGCAGATCATGCTCAAGGGAGCCGGGATCAGCGGCCTGAACCCGAAGGCGCTGCTTCTGTACTTCTCGCTGTTCCCACAGTTCATCCACCCCGGGGCGGGCTGGCCGGTCGCCGCGCAGACCGGGCTGCTCGGCGCGCTCCACATGACCGCCTGCGTCGTGGTCTACCTCGCCGTCGGCGTGCTGGCCCGCACCGTGCTGAAGACCCGGCCTTCGGCGGCCCGGGCAGTCACCCGCGCCTCCGGTGCCATGATGCTCGTCATCGGAGGGTTCCTGCTGGTGGAACGCCTGGCCGGCTGACGGACCCGTCCGAACCCGTTCAACACCATGATGTCCGCCGAAGGAGAGCACATGGAAGAGCAGGCGCAGCGCGAACAGGCGAGCCCCGAGGTGCAGGCCCGCATCCGGACGAGTTTCGACCGGCAGGGGCTGATGGGCCTCCTCGGGGCACGGATCACACGGATCGCGCCGGGCCGTGTGCACATCGTCCTCCCGAGCCGGCCCGAAGTGACGCGGCAGCACGGCTACTTCCACGCCGGCGCCACCAGCGCGATCGCGGACACCTCGGGCGGCTACGCGGCGTTCACGCTCTTCCCGGAGAACACCGACGTACTCACGGTCGAGTACAAGATCAATCTCCTGGCACCTGCCGTCGGCGACCACATCGAGGCGGTCGGAACGGTCCTGAAGTCCGGACGCACTCTGACCGTGTGCCAGTTGGAGGTGTTCGGGGTCCAGGACGGCCGGCGGTCGCTCGTCGCCAACGGCCAGCAGACGCTGATCCGCGTGAACAGGCCCGAGCAGTGAGCCCGCAGCCGCTGCCGTCCTGGGTGACCTGGCAGCAAAGGCCGTTTCCCGACGCCAACCTTCTGCTGCTCCACGGAAGCCGACCGGCCCTGGTCGACAGCGGATTCGTCGGCCACGCCGAGGACACCGCCGCCTGGGCCCTCGCCCACGCCGGAGACGTCGGCCTGGTCGTGAACACCCATTGGCACGCCGACCACGTCGGTGGCAATGCCCTCCTGCAGGCGGGCGGCGCCGGCATCGCGGCCGGTGCCCCGGAGGCGGACGCCGTCGCCCGCCGGGACCCGGGCTGCTGCGCCGCGGAATACCTCGACCAGCCCGTAGTCCGTACAGCATCGACATGGCGCTCGACGACGGTCAGGTCCTCCGCCTCGGTGAAGCCGACTGGGAAGTGGTCCGCACCCCCGGACACACGCCCGGGCACCTCGCGCTGTGGCAGCCGGAAGAGCGGCTCCTCGTGGTCGAGGACGCGCTGTCGGACTACGACGTCGGCTGGGTGAACCTGGCCCTCGACGGGCCCGACGCCGCCGCCACCGCTCTCGCCTCCCTGAAGCGGATGGCCGACCTCGCCCCGCGCGTGCTGCTCCCCTCGCACGGGCCGATCCCCGCCGCCCCCGGTGCGGCCTTCGTCACCGCGCTGCGCCGCGCGCGACGTCTCGTCGACGACCCCGACGGAGCCATCTGGTACGGGGCCCGGCGGGTCTCCGCCTTCGCCCTCATGATCCGCGGAGGGATCGCCACCGACGAGGTCGAGCCGTACCTGCTCTCGCGGGCCTGGCTGACCGACGCCGCGCGCCTTCTGGGCCTCACGCCCGAAGCGCTCGCCGCCGAGCTCATCGCTCTCATGCTCCGCAGCGGCGCCGTCGTTCTTCGGGACGGGCGCCTGCACGCCGCCGCCGACCACACCCCGGTCGAGGCGGAGACGCTGCGCGTGCCGTACCCGCGTGTGTGGCCGACGCCGGAGCCGCGCTGGCCCCCGGCCGACCGCGTCACGTCGACCGAGTCGACCGCTGCCTGAACCGGGCCTCTCGACCGTCGCCGCCCCAGCCCGGACGCGCCGTCAGTGGGCCGCGTCCGAGAGACGGGTGAAGCTGTGGCCGGTGGCCAGTAGTTGGGGGACGGCGGCGGTGATGCCTCGGGCAGTGCCGCCCCGCGGGTGGTTCATGTGGCAGATGACGATGGATCCGCCGGGGGCGGCGGTGACCGTCGTACGGACCTGTTCGGGGGTGAAGGTGGCGCCGCCGTCGCCGTTGACCGAGAAGCTGACGAAGCGTTCTCCCAGGGCGGTGACGATCCGTGCCGCGACGTCGTCGCAGTAGGCGGTGCCGGAGCGGAAGAAGCGTGGCGGCGTGCCCAGCAGCCGGGTGAGCTTGGTTTGGTTGCCGGAGATCTCGTCGTACACCTCGGCGGCGCTGCGGGTGCCGGGGATGCCGTAGGCGGAGCGGCCGGTGACCGAGAGCGGGCGGTGACGGGTGCCGTGGTTGGCGATCTCGAACAGCGGCTCGGCGGCCAGCCGACGGAAGATGGCGGGGTTGGCGTCGATCCAGCGGGAGTTGATGAACAACGTCGCCGGTATGTCCCGTCGACGCAGGAAGTCGATCAACGCACGGTCGTAGCCGCTGCCGCCCGGGCCGCCGCAGGCGTCGAAGGTCAGCGCGATCACGCGTCTGGTGGTCGGCAGCGCGTGGACCACGGCGGGCGCGTCGAAGCCCCAGGTATGCGGCACCGCGTGCCCGTAGCGGGCCACGATGTCCGCGCGGGTGACGGCGCGGGACGCGCTGGGCGCGGTGGCCGACGGGCTGGAACCCGGGGTGCCTCTGCCGGTTGCGATCGCCGCGGATATGGAGGGGGAACCGATGACGGAAGCGCTGCGGTTGACCGTGCTCTGGGGGCCCGCACAGCCGGCGAGCGCGCCTCCCGCCATGGCCGCCAGCACTGCCCGGCGACTGGGTGTCATCCGTTCCCCTTGTTCGAAGATCCTCGACGGGACACCCCGCTACGGGAACCGTACGCGGCGGAAGAGACATGATCAGTAAGAGGGCGGCAAGGGTTCGCCAACAATCCCTTGTGCATCGTTTGCCGCGTCGGCCGCGGGGTCCGGCGTACTCATGCGGAGGCGGGGCTGCGCTCGCTCGCCGCTCAGGTGGTCCTCTCGGCCTCGGCCGCCGCCTCCTCGGCGCGGCGCAGCTCCTGGTAGCGAATCCACAGCTCGGGCCGGGAGTCGTCCATGTACCAGGCGCGCAGGAAGAGTTCGAGGAAGGCGCTCTCCGTCTCGTCGCCGCCGCGGCGGTACAGCTCCGGGTCCGACTCGACCAGCGCGGCCACCGGTCGCCGGCCGGCCGGGTTCTCGGCCACGGTCACCTGGAAGATGGCACGACCGGTCCAACTGCGATGCAGCGTCAGCTGGTCGCCCTCCAGGTACGCGTCCCACTTCTCGTCCATACTCAGCGCCCGCACACCGTGCCGGACACGCTGCCACTGTCCCGGAGTCCACACCAGCTCAGGCACCGGAACCGGCTCGGGGCGGCGCAGCGGCGTCACGTCGCGGCCCAGCCCGGCGCGGCTGAGGTCCTCGCCCGGTTCGCCCTCGCGCACCCACTCCGGCAGCGCCTCCGACGCAGCCCGCCACGCGGCAGGTATCCCCGCCATGCCCACCCGAGCGGCGACAATTCCGCCGACGATCGCGCAGGTGGTGTCGACGTCCCCGCCCACCGACGCGCACGTCCACAACGCCTCCGCGTAGTCCTCCAGGTGCCGGGCCGCGCACCACAGGGCGAAGGGAACCGTGTCCGCCGCGCTGACCCGCCGGCCGTTGCCCAACCGGTGCGCCGCGTACTCTGCGTGCGGCTGGCCCAGCAACTCCCGCGCCTCGGCCACCCCCGAACGGACCCGTCCCTCCGGTGTCAGCTCCTCCACCGCCGCCAGCAACTGGGCTCCGGTCACCGGCCGAACGCGCCCGCGTGCGGCGTACGCGGCTCCCACCGCCACGGCGACCGCCCCGGCCACCGCCTCCGGATGGGTGTGCGTCACCCGCGCCGACCGCCCGGCCTGCGCGGCTGCCTCGGCCAGATCCACGGCGAACCAAGCGCCCAAAGGCGCCACCCGCATCGCGGCCCCATTGCCCCACGACCCCTGGCCGTCGAACAGTTCCGCGGCCAGCTCCTGCCATCTGCCGCCCTCGCGTACCAGGCGTAGCAGCCGGTTCATCGCCGGACCGTAGCCTCGGTCGAAGTCGTGCCTGTGGGCGAAGCCGTGCGCCAGTTCGTGCTGGTCCACGCTGCCGCGTCGGCGCAGCACGTCGAAGACCGAGCAGGCCATCTCCGTGTCGTCCGTCCATGGCCATTCCGCGGCGGGCAATCGCCGCTCCCGCAGGCCGGGGAGATTGTCCGGTACGAAGAACTGGGCGCCGAAGGCGTCACCCACCGCCAGACCGCGCAGGGCGTCGCGTGCGACGGAGCGGTGATCGAAGGAAGCGCGGGCGGAAGGATCGAGGAAGGGGAACTCAGCGGGCATCTCCCCCATCCTGCCAAGCCGACCTGCCGCAGCGCCACGGCAATTGGCGGCGCTGACAGAGTTCTCGGCATGGTGCGTTGGGGGTACAGACCCGGTGCGCGGAGAGTCAAACTTGCCTCGGCCTCTGGTCCTAGGCTGTTTTTCCCACTCCGCCCAGGAGAGTTCCCTCCGGTCCGGACAACCGTGTTCCCGTCAGATCCCTGGCAGGGAGCACCCAACAATGGAGCGTGCATGGCCTACGAGGCGATGGGTGATGACGTCTACCAGCCGGACGGGTCGGAGGTGCAGGACGACGCGGGACTGCTGGACGTCTCGGACACCCTCGACGACCGCGGTGTCGACGAGGCTCTCGACGAGGGCTACTCGCCCCCGGAGAAGCCTTGGGGCGTGGAGCACACCGGTGTCACGGCGGCGGAGCGGCAACGAGGGGAGAGCCTGGACGAGCGGCTTGCCGAGGAGGTCCCCGATGTCGCCGACCAGGATGGCGACGGTATCGGGGACCTTTGGGAAGGCGACGGGGAACCCATCGACGACGAGGTAGGGGACCTGCGGGCGGGCCGCCTCATCGCGCCGGACGAGGGCGCTCACGAGGACACCGAAAAGGACCTGATTGCCTACGACGTCGGCGTCGACGGGGCGGGCGCGTCGGCCGAGGAGGCCGCGATGCACGTGATCCCCGACTCCGAGTCCTTCTAGCCTGCCCGGTTCGTCGTCTTTCCGGCGTGCCTGGTTCGTCGTCCACCTGGCGTGCCTGGTTCGTCGTCCGCCTGGCCTGGTGGCGGCGGACGTCGGTGCGCCGCGAGGCGGCCGTCAGCGGTGGAAGGCGGCACCGCAGTGTGCGCCGGACACGAGCGCGGCCAGGGTGCGCGGTCCGGAGCTCACCGACCCGGTCGCGGTGACACCGGAGGCGGTGCCGGGGAAGACCCACACGGCTCCCGTGCCGCTGCTCTCCCCCGGTGCCGAGACGGCGACGTGGCCGTCGACGACGGCGGTACGGCTGCCGAACC
Organism: Streptomyces mirabilis; assembly: GCF_039503195.1. NCBI lineage: Bacteria > Bacillati > Actinomycetota > Actinomycetes > Kitasatosporales > Streptomycetaceae > Streptomyces > Streptomyces mirabilis. The sequence continues at coordinate 10,506,008 of NZ_JBCJKP010000001.1, read as the reverse complement.
GGTCACCGTTCTCGGCCGTACCGGGGACCCCGGCCGTGTTCTGGCCGATCGGCGTGGCTCGCGCCGCGAACCCGTTCGCCGTGCCGCGCACCACGCCCACGACACCGCCTCCTGCCGCCGTTCTGCGACCGAAGACGACGTCCGACCGGCCGTCGGCGTCGACGTCACCGAGGGCGATGCCGTCCGCGGACACGGTGTCGGGGTAGGCGATGAACGTGAACGGCCCTGCCACGAGACCGTTCTCAGTCCCCTTCAGCAGTCGCAGACGGGGCGGCGGGATCGTCCCTCCGTCGTGCGAGTCCCACGGACCATTGCCGACCACCAGGTCGGTGATGCCGTCACCGTCCAGGTCGGCGGCCGTGATCGGGCCGCCGAAGTCGGGGCGCCAACGGTTGTACACCGCCCCCTCACTTGGGATTCACCCCGAACCGTCGGCGCGTATCCCGGGCCGTTCCATTTCCAGGATCTCCGGCGGAAATAGACTTGAAGGGACTGTCTGCGCCCGTTGTATGCAGGAAGAAGCCGGTGTCGTCGAGCCGCATCCCTCTGCAGGAGATCCTCATGGACTACTTCGACCTCGGGACCTTGACCCGGCCCGTGTCGACCCGTTCGCCGGAAGCGCAGTGCTGGTTCGACCGCGGTCTGGTGTGGAGTTACGCGTTCAACCACGAAGAGGCGGTCACCTGCTTCGAATCGGCGGCCGCCGCGGATCCCGACTGCGCCATGGCGTACTGGGGTGTCGCATACGCGCTGGGCCCCAACTACAACAAGCCTTGGGAGTTCTTCGACGACAGCGATCTGCGGCACACGGTGGAACGGACGCACGCCACCGTCGAACGGGCTCACGCGCTGGGCGGCACGGCCACACCGACCGAGCGCGCGCTCATCGAGGCGCTGCGCGAGCGCTATCCCGCCTCGCGCGCCGTCGAGGACTGCTCCGTCTGGAACGAGCCGTACGCCGAGGCCATGCGTGCCGTGTACGAACGCGCGCCCGACGACCCTGATGTCGCCACGCTCTACGCGGACGCGCTGATGAACCTCACCCCGTGGCAGCTGTGGGACCTGCGCACCGGCGAGCCCGCCCCCGGTGCGCGCACGCTGGAGGCGAAGGCCGTCCTCGACCGCGCGTTGCTCACCGAGACCGGCGCCGGTCACCCGGGCATCCTGCACCTGTACATCCATCTCATGGAGATGTCGCCGACGCCGGAGGAAGCCCTCACCGTCGCCGACCGGCTGCCGGGACTGGTACCGGACGCGGGGCACCTGCAGCACATGCCCTCCCACCTCGACGTGCTGTGCGGCGACTACCGGCGGGTCGTGTCGGCCAACAGTGCAGCGATCAGGGCCGACGAGAAATACCTGCGACGGGCCGGCGCGATGAACTTCTACACGCTGTACCGCTCGCACGACTATCACTTCAAGATCTACGGCGCGATGTTCCTCGGCCGGTCCAGGACGGCGCTGGAGACGGCCGCGCAGCTGGAGGCGTCCATCCCCGAGGATCTGCTCCGTGTGGAGAGCCCGCCCATGGCCGACTGGCTGGAGGGGTTCCTCGCCATGCGGGTGCACGTACTGATCCGGTTCGGCCGGTGGGAGGAGATCCTCACGCTCCCGATGCCCTCCGACCCGCTGTTGTACTGCGTCACCACGGCGATGCTGCACTACGCGCGCGCAGTGGCGTACTCCGCCACCGGGGCGACCGCCGAGGCCGAGGCCGAACGCGAGCTGTTCCACCGCGCGGTCGCACGGGTTCCCGAGACGCGGACCCTGTTCAACAACACCTGCCGGGACATCCTGGCCATCGCCGCCGCCATGCTCGACGGCGAACTCGAGTACCGCAGGGGCGAGTACGACCTCGCATTCGCCTCCCTGCGGCGCTCCATCGAACTCGACGACCACCTGCCCTATGACGAACCGTGGGGCTGGATGCAGCCGACCCGTCACGCCTACGGCGCGCTCCTGCTCGAACAGGGCCGAGTCGAGGAGGCCGAGGCCGTCTACCGGGCCGACCTCGGGCTCGACGACACGCTGCCCAGATCCTCACAACATCCGGGAAACGTCTGGGCACTCCACGGCTTCCACGAATGCCTCGTGCGGCTCGGCAAGACGGGGGAAGCCCGCATCATCGCCCAGCAACTCACCATGGCCACCGCGCTCGCGGACGTCCCCATCGAGGCGTCGTGCTTCTGCCGACTCGACACCGCGGGCCCGACGAGCCTTTGCTGCTCCGACCAACCGAGTGGGAACGGCTCAGTGACGAGCCGCGGGGACCAGACTCTTCGATTCCGGTCCCCGCGCTGAGGAAACAGTGTTGTGGCGGCTCAGTTGACGCTCTGCCCGCCGTCGATCATCAGTGTCTCGCCGGAGGAACTTCGGGTATCGGCCGCACCGCCGCTGTCCTGTTCGCCGAGGAACTGTGCACGAGGACCTGGCCGCCCGAGTCCGGCGCGGTGTCGTTGTCCGGGTCGAGGACCGGCACGCCGGTGCCGGCGTCGTAGCCGAGGCACGCGCCCGAGGCTTCCCGCGCTGCCGCCTTGCCAGCCGCCGGTGGCGATGATGTTGACGATGTTCCAGTTCGCGCCGTCGTCGGTGCTGGAGTACAGCGCGAGCGCCACGTCCTTTCGGTCGCCGTCACTGGACGGCGTCCAACTGGAATTGGCGGCCTTCTGCTCCTCGTAGTATTAGTACTGCAACGGCGTTTGGCGTGACTGTTGGCCAGGTTGGTCGTTGGTGTGGTTATGGGTGGGGACCTTGCTGGTGCCAGGCAGTGGGCGGGCGAACTGGATCGGTTGCACGAACGGTTTGAGCACCGGTTCGCCCGCAGTGAGCCGAGGGAGTCGGCTCTGGCGTATATGCAGGGACTGATCGCTCCGCTCGAGCGGAAGAACGGCTGGACACTGGCTGAACAGGCAGGTCACGCTGCCCCGGACCGCATCCACCGGCTGCTGAACCGGACCGACTGGGACGCAGACGAAGTCCTCGGCGACGTGCGCGACTACGTTGTCGAACACCTCGGAGACCGCGAGGCCGTCCTGATCGTCGATGACACCGGTTTCCTCAAGAAGGGCATCCGCTCGGCCGGCGTGCAACGGCAGTACTCCGGCACCGCCGGACGCACCGAGAACAGCCAGATCGGTGTGTTCCTCGCCTACGCCACCGGCCGCGGACGCGCCCTGATCGACCGCCGCCTGTATCTGCCCACCTCGTGGACGGACGACCGGGAACGCTGCCGGCGGGCCGGTATCGACGACAGCGTCACCTTCGAGACAAAGGTGGCCATGGCCAAGGCGATGGTCCGCAAAGCCATCGCCGACCGCATCCCGTTTCGGTGGGTGACCGCGGATGCCGCCTACGGCTTCAGCAAGGGCTGGCGCTTCGAGCTGGAACAAGCCGATGTCTTCCACGTCATGGCCACCACCCGGCACGACACCGTCGTCACCCGCTGGTCCATCGATCATCCTGTCCACGACCTGTTCCCCGGCCTGCCACGGCAGAAGTGGAAACGCCGCTCCTGCGGCGCCGGGGCCCACGGCCCGCGCGTGTTCGACTGGGCCCGCGTCGAGGTGCGGCCCTGGCACCGGGAAGACCGCCGGCACTGGGTCATCGCCCGCCGCAGCGTCCGCCGTCCCGAGGAGATCTCCTACTACATCGCCTACTGCCCCACCGACACCACCCTGGACGAACTGATCCAGATCGCGGGCAGCCGGTGGGCCGTGGAGGAATGCTTCCAGACCGCGAAGCAGGAGTGCGGCCTGGACGACTACCAGGTCCGCCGCTACCCCGGCTGGCACCGCCACATGACCCTCGCCATGGCCGCCCACGCCTGCCTTACCGTCCTGCGCGCCCGCGAACTCGACGCCGACAAAGCAGAAACGGATCCTCCCACCTCATCCACTACAGCGTCGCTGAGATCAGACGCCTGATCCACAGGCTCACCCACCGCTGGCCCACCCCCGTTGACCACATCCTGCACTGGTCAACATGGCGCCGCAGACGGCAGCATCAAGCACGCGTCAGTCACTACAAACGACGCGGACACAGCCCCTGAAACTGCCCAGCAATCAGCACAAACACCGTTGCAGTATTAGACGTCGTCTCATTTGGTGAGTCGGCGGTAGCAAATGAGGGTGCAGGCGATGGCGGTGAAGGCCAGGAAGTGTTCGGCCTTGCGCTCGTAGCGGCGGTGGAGCCGACGGCAGCCGGCGAGCCGGGCCATGGTGTGCTCGATCGTCCAGCGGTGGCGGCCCGGCCGTGTGGAGGATTCGATGCCCTTGCGTGCGATGCGGTGGGTGATGCCGCGCTTGCGCAGCCATCGACGCAGGTGGTCGTAGTCGTAGCCCTTGTCGGCGTGCAGCTTGGCGGGCTTACGTCGGCGTGGGCCGCGGCGGGAGCGGATCGGCGGGATCCCGCGCACGAGTGGCTCCAGCGCCTGACTGTCGTGCAGGTTGGCGGCCGAGATACCGACGGAGAGGGGTAAACCGGTCCGCTCCGTGATCAGGTGGATCTTCGAGCCTTTCTTGCCCCGGTCGACAGGATTCGGACCTGTCAGATCCCCCCTTTCAGGGCCCGCATGTTCACCGAGTCGATCGCGCACCTCGACCAGTCCAGGTTCCCGCGGGCGCCGAGTTCGTCCAGCACCAGGCGGTGCAGCTTGGCCCAGACCCGCGCCCGGTCGGGTGCATCGGGGTACGGACGGTGCCGAGCGCGACGGTGTTGACCCGGATGCCGCGGGACGCGTACTCGATCGCCAGCGCCTTGGTGACCGCGTTCAGCCCACCTTTGGTCAGCGACGCGAGCGCAGCGGGCACCCTCGAGTCGGCGTGGTCGACCAGGGTGGTCGAGACGTTCACCAGGTGGCCCCCACCGGCCCCGGAGAGCATGGCGGCGACGGCGCTGCGGGAGACCTCGAAGAAGCCGCGCAAGTTCACCTCGGCCACGGCGTCGTAGTCCTCGTCGGTGTATTCGGTGAAGGGCTTGGCGATGAAGATTCCGGCGTTGTTGATCAGCGTGTCGATCCGGCCGAACCGCCCGAGAGCCGCGTCGACGACGCGAGCGCCGACGCCCCGCTCGGTCACATCGGCCCGCACGGCCAGTGTCTCGGGGTCGCTGAAGTCACCGATGGAGCGGGAGATCGCCACGACCCCGTAGCCGAGCTCGCGGTAGGCGGTGACAAGGGCGGCGCCGATGCCCTGCGAAGCGCCGGTGATGAGGACGACCTTCTGCACGGAGTGCACGATGCGAGGAGCACCTCCTTCATCGCGCCGACGGCGCCGGCGAGGCCGAGACCGCGTGTTCGACGTCGTCGAACCGTGACGGAGGCACGACGTCATAGCTGCTCACCTTCGGAGGAGGCGGGATGTATGCCAGCCTGCCCCGGCTGCGCCGCACGCGCGCTCATGGAAAAGTAGACGAGTGATGCACCTGGCCCACTCGGGTGCCGTCGGTGTGCAGGACACGGCGTCCAGATCCTCGGTGTCCTGGTCCACGACGGACACCATCCGTCTCCACGCCTCCGGTAGAACCCCGTACGGTCATGGCGCGTCCATAGACTATGGCTCATATCCCCAATAATCCAATTGTCGGTATTCTTGTACATAACAGGTGATTTTCGGCGAATGAACTGTCGAAATCGCGAGTGAGGCGAGGCGTGGTTCTGACCGGCAGGAAACCGATGCCGACGGGGCACGCGACAGGTGGCACAGGGCCTGCCCGTTCCCGTGAGCGGTTTCTTCAGGGTGAGCCCGTCGAGGCGGGCGTGCGCACATCGATCCTGAGTTCGTGGCAGCGCAGCCGCTCCCTCGGCCTCTCGCCGGACCAGGCCGACCTGCCCTTCCGGGATGATTTCGACCGCGACGCCCGGATCGTCCGCGCGGCCGTCCCCGTGCTCGACCGGCTGCAGGCCAGGTTCGCCGGCAGCAAGATGAACATCTCCGTAGCCGATGCGAGCGGCACGGTCCTCCTGCGCCGTTTCGGAGAGGCGTCGCTGGCCAGGAGTCTTCCGGCGTTTCAGCGCGTTCCGGGATTCGTGTTCGCCGAACGGGTCGCGGGTACCAACGGCATCGGTCTCGCACTGGCGGAGCGGCAACTCATCCGGGTTCACGGTGCCGAGCACTTCGCCGAGCGTTCCCAGCGAAGCGCCTGCCGCGCGCTTCCCGTCCGCGATCCGCTCAGCGGTCGTATCGAGGGCGTGCTGTGCTTCGGCTATCCGAGCAGCACGGAAGAGCCGGAGTTGGCGATCACGATACGCAAGGCGGCCCAGGCCATCGAGCGGCGGCTGCTGAGGCAGAGTTCCGCGCGTGAGCGCGCTCTGTTGCGGGCGTACCTGGACACCGGAGCCGCGACCTCCGCCGGCCTTCACCACACCGTCGGCGTGGACGAACTGGCCCTCGAACTGCATCCCCGCGACCGGGCGGTCCTCACGGAGAAGGCCGCCGAGCTGATCTCGCGCGGGCAGCGGGCCGCCGCCGTCGTGTCCCTGTTCGACGGTCGGCACGTCACTCTCGTGAGCCGTCCGATGAGAAGTGACTCAGGGGTGGAAGGCGTTGCCATCGAGGCCGTCCTGCCCGGCCCCGCACCGCGAGAGCCCCTCGCCGTCCCGACCCACGTCGACGTACCGCCGGGCTGTTCCGGTCGGCTCGCCGTGGTCACCGCCGTCCCGCCGTCCCGGTTCGTTCCAGCCGCCGCGGCGGTCCCCGGGCGTTCGCCCGTCGCCACGCTGTCCAGGCACCTTCCCGACATCGCCTACGGCCCGTTCGGCACCGTCGGCAGGGGTGGCGTGGCGGACGATCGCCTCGATGCCCCGCCCCGGACCAGAAGGCTCGTGATGGTGGGGGAACCGCGCGTGGGGACGTACGCCCTGGCCGCGCGCCGCCGCCTGGAGCTGCTGTCCGAGGCCAGCGCCCGCATAGGTACCACCCTGGACGTGCGCCGTACCGCCCAGGAACTCGCCGAGACGGCGGTCCCACGACTGGCCGACTTCGTCACCATCGACCTGCCCGAGGCCGTACTGCGTGGCGAGGAGTCCGCCGACCCCCGCACCGACCTGCACCGCACGGTGGTGCACGGGATCCGCGACGACCTTCCCTTCAGCCCGGTCGGCAAGCAGGTCGACTTCGGCCCGACCACGCCGCAGATGCGCTGTCTGACCAGCGGGCAGGCAGTGCTGGAACCGGATCTGAAGGCCGCTGCGGGCTGGCTCGCCCAGGACCCCGAGCACACCGAACGGCTGCTCACCCAGGTCCACTCCCTCATCGCGGTCCCCCTGGTGGCCCGCGGCGTGATCCTGGGCATCGCCAGCTTCTACCGTGCGCAGGACCCCGCCCCCTTCGGTGACGACGACCGCTCGCTGGGCCTGGAACTCGCCAGCCGCGCCGCCCTGTCCATCGACAACGCCCGGCGCTACACGCGCGAACGCACCATGGTCCTGACCCTCCAGCGCAGCCTGCTGCCGCACGATCTGCCCGACCAGGACGCCGTGGAGATCGCTCACCGCTATCTGCCCGCCGAATCCGACGTCGGCGGAGACTGGTACGACGTCATCCCGCTCTCCGGCACCCGTATCGGCCTCTTCGTCGGGGATGTCGTCGGCCACGGCATGCTGTCCGCCGCCACCATGGGCCAGCTGCGCACCGCCGCGCGCAGCTTCGCCGAACTCGACTTCCCCCCGGACGAAGTCCTCACCCACCTCGACAACCTCGTGGGACGCCTGGACCGGGAGGAACCCGCCGCCGGTGCCGGTGCCATCGGTGCGACCTGCCTGTACGCCATCTACGATCCGACCTCGCAGCAGTGCACCATGGCCCGGGCGGGCCACCCTCCGCCCGCGCTGGTGCGGCCCGACGGCACGGTGTCGTTCCCCGACCTGCCCGCCGGGCCCCCTCTCGGCCTGGGCGGCCTGCCCTTCGAATCCGCCGAGATCCCCCTCCCCGAGGGCAGCCGGCTGCTCCTCTACACGGACGGACTCATCGAGGACCGGCACCGCGACGTCGACGTGGTGCTCGATCAGCTGCGCGGCGCCCTGGCCCACCCCGAACAGACACCGGAGCAGACCTGTCAGACGGTCCTGGAAACCGTCGCGCCCGTCCACCCCTGCGACGACATCGCCCTGCTCGTCGCCCGCACCCACGCGCTGGACCCTCGCCGGATCGCCGCCTGGGACCTGCCCGCCGATCCGGCCCGGGTCAGTGAAGTCCGTGCCGCCGCCCTGCGGCAACTGGCCGACTGGGGACTCGACGAGGCCGCGTTCGCCGCCGAGCTGACGCTCAGCGAGCTGGTGACCAACGCGATCCGCCACGGTGCCGGGCCCATCCGGGTACGGCTGCTGCACGGTCGCACCCTGATCTGCGAGGTTTCCGACGCCAGCAACACCGCCCCGCACCTGCGCCGGGCGGCCAGCACCGACGAGGGCGGCCGTGGCCTGTTCCTCGTGGCGCAGCTGGCACAGAGCTGGGGTACGCGCTATCTGCCCGAGGGCAAGGTCATCTGGGCGGGAATGCGGTCTCGACGCCGCCTGAAGGACCACGGCCGCGGTCCAGCGGACGCGACCGTCGGACAAGGGAGAAGCGAGCGCGGGACACGCGGATCGCCCGTGCGGGCCACTGACCCGCTGGAGTCACAGCAGCGGGCAGGATGTCTGAAATACTCAGATTCGCCCCACTGATGACGACGATGAAGGTCGGGAAGAACTCGCCAGACGACCCCTCGGAGGTGTCCGTGTATGACGCTCCCGACACTTCCCCGAAGGACGTCCCGCCCTTGGGGGCGACGCCGCTGGTCCGCGTCCGCGGGCTCGGCAAGCGGTTCGGCGGGACCCTCGCGCTGGCCGGGGTCGACCTCGATGTCCACGCCGGCAGCGTCCTCGCCCTTCTGGGGCCCAACGGTGCCGGAAAGTCCACACTCATCAAGGTGCTCGCCGGCGTCCACCAGGCCGATGCGGGACAGATCACGGTGGACGGGCACCCGCTCGGAAGTCATGCCGCCTCCCGCAGCATGTCCTTCGTCCACCAGGACCTCGGTCTCGTGGAGTGGATGACGGTCGCCGAGAGCATCGCTCTGAGCATCGGGTATCCCCGCCGCGGCGGCCTGATCTCCTGGAGGCGGACCCGGGAGCGCTGCGCCGACGCCCTGAAAACCGTCGCCGGACATCTCGACCCCGACGCGCCGATCGCCCGGCTCTCCCCCGCCGAGCGCTCGCTGGTCGCCATCTCCCGTGGCTTGGCGGCACACGCGAAGCTCATCGTCCTGGACGAGCCCACCGCCCGACTCCCCGCCGCGGACTGCGCCCGGCTCTTCCGCGTGCTCCACACCCTGCGCGACCAGGGGCACGGCATTCTCTACGTCAGCCACCGGCTGGACGACGTGTACAAGGTCGCCGACACCTTCGCCGTGCTGCGCGACGGCCACCTCGTCAGCCACGGCCCGCTGGCGGGCCGGGCCCCCGCCCGTCTGGTGCACGACATCGTCGGCGAGGAACTGGCCGGCTACCGGCCCGCCACGATGCCGGCTGACGGACCGGCCGTCCTGACCCTCGACGGCGTACGGACCGCCGGCGCGGGACCTGTCAGCCTGGACGTCGGGCCCGGGGAAGTCCTGGGCCTGGTCGGACTCTCGGGCGCCGGGCACATGGACCTGGGCCGAGCCCTCGCCGGCTCCCGGGCCGTCCTCGCCGGGCGTGTTCTGCTCGGCGGTCAGCCGTACAGCCCGCGCACGGTCGCCGACGCCGTCCGCCTCGGGGTGGGCTTCGTGAGCGGCGACAGACAGCGGGAGGGCTGCGCCGCGGAACTGACGGTGCGCGAGAACCTCCTGGCCAACCCCGCCGCGGGCGGCCTGTCGGCGCTGAGCTGGATCAGCCCCCGCCGCGAACGTGCCGAGGCGGCCGACTTGATCGAGCGGCTCTCGGTGCGGCCCCACGACGGCGAGGCCCCCCTAGCCACCCTGTCCGGCGGGAACCAGCAGAAGGTCGTGATCGGCCGGTGGCTCCGGGTCGGCCTGCGCCTGCTGATCCTCGAGGAGCCGACCGCGAGCGTGGACATCGGCGCCAAGGCCGCGGTCTACCGCCTGCTCGACGACGGGCTGGCCGCCGGCCTCGCGGTCCTGCTGATCTCCACCGACTTCGAGGAGGTCGCGGGCGTGTGCCGACGCGCCCTGGTCTTCGTCCGCGGATCCGTGACGGCCGAGCTGAGCGGTCCGGACCTCACCGTCGCCGAGCTCACCCGGGCGGCGTCGGCCATGCCCCTCGCCGGAACCGCGACCCACCCATGACGGGCTCCTCCCCACCCCGTCCCCGGCCGCAGCGACCGAGGCCGCTGCGCCACCTCGGCCGACCGGGCGGGCCACGGCGACCACACGGACCGGGCGCGCACCTCATCGGCAGGTACGGCCTCCTGGCGCTCACCGCCTTGCTCTTCCTGATCTTCTCCCTCGCCCTGCCGCGCACCTTCCCCAGGCTGGACACCGTCGACGCGGTCCTGTCCACCCAATCGATCCCGGCCGTCCTCGCGCTCGCCGCCATGGTCCCCATCGTGACGGGCAGCTTCGACCTCTCCCTCGGCTACGGCCTCGGTCTGGCGCACGTCATGGTGATGCAACTCGTCGTCAACAACGGCTGGCCCTGGCCACTCGCCTGCCTCGCGGTGATCCTGGGTGGGGCGGTCGTGGGCATCCTCAACGGTGTCATCGTCGAGTTCGGCCGGATCAACTCCTTCATCGCCACGCTCGGGACCGGCAGCATGCTGTACGCCGTGACCGGCTGGGTCACCGACGGTGGTCGGATCGTCCCCGGCCCGCGGGGCCTCCCCATCGCCTTCACCGACCTCTACGACTCGATGTTCCTCGGCCTTCCCGTCCCGACCTTCTACGTACTCGGTCTCGCCGTCGTGCTCTGGCTGGTGCTGGAACGGCTGCCGCTCGGCCGCTACCTGTACGTCATCGGGGCGAACCGGCGCGCCGCCGACCTCATCGGCATCCCGACACGCAGGTACTCCGTCTACGCCTTCACCGCGTCGGGACTGATCGTCGGCCTCGCCGGCGTCCTGCTCGCGGCCCAGCAGCAGATCGGCAACCCCAGCGTCGGCCTCGACTACCTGCTGCCCGCCTTCGCCGCCGCCCTCCTCGGCTCCACCGCGATCAGACCCGGCCGCCCCAACGCCTTGGGAACCGTCGTCGCCGTCGCGGTCATGGCCGTCGGCCTCACGGGCATCGGTCAGATGGGCGCGGGCTTCTGGACGATTCCGCTGTTCTACGGCGGCACCCTGCTCGTGGCCGTCGGTCTGTCCGGCTATGCCGCCCGCCGCCTTCGCACCAGCGCCGCGGCGGCCCGTGACTCGCCCGACACGCCTGCTCCGCCTCCCTCCTCCCCGACGCGGGGCGGTGGTGCGGCGGGCACCGCTCCATGACCCGCGCCACGGGTACCACCTGTGTGTTCCCGGCCGTATCGTCCCGCCCCTTCCTCCGCGAGGAGCTCCCGTGCACGGCAACCGCAAGGCCACTGCAGGCATCATGAGGGCGCGGTCCGTCGCCACCGCAGTGGTCGTCGCGGCCACGGTTCTCGCGGGCTGCGAACGCGACTCGTCGCACGGCCCCGGAGACTCCCCCACGGGCTCGGGCGGCTGCCCCGCGGTCCAGGACCGTGCCGAGACCGCCGTCAGACACGCGGAAAGGACCGACGTCCCCTGGGGCGGCCCGACCAGCGGCCCCACGGCAGTCCCCGGCAAGACCATCGTCTACGTCGCCCAGACCATGACCAATCCCGGCGTCGCGGGCGCCGCGAACGGGGTGCGGGAAGCCGCAGGGGTCATCGGCTGGAACGTCAGGGTGATCGACGGCGGGGGCACACCCGTGGGCGTCCAGGCGGCGATGAGCGAAGCCTTGGCGCTCAGACCCTCGGGCATCGTCATCGGCGGCTTCGACCCCAACTCGACGTCGCGGCAGGTCTCCCAGGCCGACAAGGCAGGCATCCCGCTCATCGGCTGGCACGCGGTCGCCACCCCGGGACCCAGCCGAAGGCCCCGGCTCTTCACCAACGTCACCACCCGGGTCGAGGACGTGGCCGGAATCAGCGCCCAGTGGATCATCGCGCACTCGGACGGCCGCGCCGGGGTCGTGCTCATCACCGACGCCTCGATCCCCTTCGCCAGGAACAAGTCCGAGCTGATCAGGAGGGACCTTGCCACCTGCTCGGGCGTGCGGCTCCTGTCGTACGAGAACATCCCGATCTCGGACGCGAGCAGCCGCATCCCCCCGGAGATCTCCTCTCTCCTCTCCCGCTTCGGGAGCACGTGGACCCACTCCGTCGCCATCAACGATCTGTACTTCGCCGACGCCGCCCCCGCCTTGCGTGCCGCCGGCAAGGACGGCGCCGGGCCGCCCTTCAACATCGGCGCAGGTGACGGTGATCCCTCCGCCTTCCAGCGCATCAACAGCGAGCAGTACCAGGCCGCCACCGTCCCCGAGCCGCTGTCCCTGCAGGGCTGGCAGATCGTCGACGAGTTCAACCGCGCCTTCTCCAGTCGGCCCGCCGGCGGATATGTGGCCCCCGTCCACATCACCACGGCCGACAACAGCCACGGGGCCACGACCTGGGATCCGTCGGGCTATCGGGAGGCGTACCGGAAGATCTGGGGCAGGTAACCCCGCGTCCTCGTCACGGGGAACGTACCGCGCGGGCGATCAGCAGAGCGACGTCGTCGCGGTCGCGCGGATGTCGCAGACCCTCAAGAAGGCGGTCGCACGTCTCCTCCAAGGGGCAGTCGGCCACCTCCAGGGCGTGGACCAGGACGGCGAGGCGTTCGTCGATGGAGTCATGGCGGGTCTCGACCAGACCGTCCGTGTACAGGACAAGCTTGTCGCCCAGGCCGAATTCGACGGCGGTCGCCTCGAACGGGACGCCGCCGACTCCGAGCGGGATACCGGCGGGCAGGTCGAGCAGCCGGGGGCGCTCGCCACTGCGCACGAGGACAGGAGGCAGGTGGCCGGCGTTGGCGATGCGGCACTCGCCGCGGTGCGGATCGTAGGCCACGTAGAGGCAGGTCGCGATGTACTGCTCCAGACCGGATGTGATCGAGTCGAGCTGCTCGAGGACCCGGGCCGGCTCCAGGTCGAGGCTGGCGAAGGCGGCCGTGGCGGTGCGCAGGCGCCCCATGGCCGCGGCGGCGTCGATGCCGCTGCCCATGACGTCGCCCACGACGAGGGCCGTCTTGTCTCCGCCGAGCGGGAGGACGTCGTACCAGTCGCCGCCGATCTCGTAGGCGGCCTGTGCCGGGACGTAGCGGGAGGAGACCTGCAGGCCGGGAAGGCGGGACGGGTGATCGGGGAGCAGGCTGCGCTGGAGGGTCTCGGCGGCGGTGCGCACGCTCTGATGCGTGCGGGCGTTGTCGATGCACACCGCGGCGCGGAATGCGAGCTCGGAGGCGATGGCGAGGTCGTCCTCGTCGAAGGGCCGTGGATCCCGGGCGCGGGAAAGCCCGAGGAACCCCAGGACGGCGCCGCGTGCGGTCAGCGGGACGGCCATGTAGGAGTGCACCCCGGCCCGCGCCAGCAACGTGGCGGCGCGGTCGTCGCGGGCGATGCGACTCAGCTCGTTCCCATCGGCGTGTGCGATCAGGATGGGCCTGCCGGTACGCACACATTGGGTGGCCACGCGATCGGCCTCGTAGGTGGTGATGTTGCCCGGCGGATCGGCGGCCAGGACGGCTTCGGTGGGGTAGGCGGCCTTCACGGCGAGGGCGCGGAAGAGCGCGGGGCCGTTGTCGGAGGCGGAGCGGTGCTCGTCGAGGACGGAGTCGAGCACGTCGACGGCGACCATGTCGGCGAACTCGGGAACGGTCACCTCGGCCAGCTCCCGGGCCGTCTCCTCGACCTCCAGGGTGGTGCCGATACGAGCGGAGCCATCGGCGATCAGGGCCAGGCGCCGCCGGGTCTCGGTGGCCTCCATGGCCGACCGGTACCGCTCGCTGACGTCCACCACGAGTTCGGCCACCCCGAGAACACGGCCCTGGGTGTCCTCCAGCCGGTACACCGAGATCGACCACGCGTGCCGTTGTTCCGGGTCGGCCGGGGTGAAGCCGACGACGGTGGACTCGTCGACCAGGGGGACCCCGCTCTCAAGGACCCTCCTCATCGCGACCTCGATCACCTCGAACTTGTCGGGGCTCATGATCTCGCGGTAGTGGCGGCCGAGGTGCTCTTTCGCGGGGAGGCCGTGCATCCGCTCCAGCGCGGGGTTGACGGCCAGGTACCTGAGGTCGGTGTCGAGGATCGCCAGCCCGAAGGGGGACTGCGAGATCAACCGGGTGGACAGGGCGACATCCCGCTCCACCTCGCGAAGGGTGGGTGAGTCGGTGCCGAGCCCGAGGGCGTAGAAGTCGCCGCGGTCGTCCAGCAGCCGAGTGTTGCGCAGCTCCACCAGCCTGGTGCTCCCGTCCTTGCACCGGATGGGAAACGTGCCGCCCCAGCCCCGGCCGGTCTCCATGACCTCGGCGAACTTCTTGATCACCCAGTCCCAGTCCTCCTCACGGACGAGCAGCAGTGCGGCGTACTGCCCGAGCGCCTCCTCCGCGGTGTAGCCGTACAGCTCCTCTGCCTGGGGACTCCACAGGACGATCCGTCCGTCCGCGTCCAGCAGTGTCGCCGCGACGCCGAGAAGGTCCATCAGCCCGCTCGGCTGCGACGGCTCGCTGTCCTGGCGGGGGCGAGCCCAGTCGATGCCCGACGGACGCCATTCGGCTTCGCTCATCACAGGCACTCCTTCCGCGGCCGGCGGCACGCGAGACCATCCGCCGGCCTGGAGCGCGGCCTGCCCGTCTCCACAGGCGCGTCGCCTTCCATGGTCCCCCACGACCGCCGGACTACACACCCCGACCGTACGACGCGGCCCGCCAGGGATGAGCGAGACAGCCGGTCGCAACCTCCTTCAGGCCGCGAGGTCGGACATGTCGAGGACGAAGCGGTAGCGGACGTCGTTGCGGCCGAGGCGTTCGAGGGCCTCGTTCACGCGCGCCGAGGGGAGGAGTTCGATGTCGGCGGTGATGCCGTGCTCGGCGCAGAAGTCGAGCATGGCGGTGGTCGCGGGCCTGCCGCCGCTGCCGGCGGAGCTGAGCTTCTTGCGTCCCATGAGGAGGTCGATGGTCTCCACGGTGACGGGTCCGAGGTGCCCGAGGTGGCTGAGCGTCCCGTCCATGGCGACCATGCGCAGGTAGGGGCCGAGGTCGTGCGGGGCGGAGATGGTGTCGATGACGACGTCGAACCGGTCACGGGCGTCGGCCATCTGTTCCTGATCCGTCGAGACGACGAGAGCGTGGGCGCCGAGACGACGAGCGTCGTCGGCCTTGTCGGGTGAGCGGCTGATGACCGAGGTGTCGGCCCCGAGCGCCACGGCGAACTTGACCGCGAGATGGCCCAGGCCCCCGAGACCCGCCACGGCGACGCGACTGTGCGGCCCCACACCCAAGGTGTGCAACGGTTCCCAGACGGTGATCCCGGCGCACAGCAGAGGAGCGGCAGCGGCCGGGTCCAGACCGGCGGGAAGAGGGTGGGCGAATCGGTCGCGGACGACGTACTCGCGGGAGTAGCCCCCCAGGGTGATCGATCCGTCGAACCGGTCGACGCCGCCGTAGGTCAGGGTCGGGAAGGCGTGGCAGAAGTTCTCCTGGCCGGCCCGGCACATCGAGCACTCCCCGCAGGAATCCACGATGTTGCCGACCGCGACAGGGTCGCCGGCGGAGAAGCGGGTGACGGCGGGCCCGGTTTCGGCCACCACACCCGTGAACTCGTGTCCCGGCACCAGGGGGCGGCCCCCTTCGCCGTCGTGGCTGCGGACGGCATGCAGATCGGTGTGGCAGACGCCGCAGTAGTCCACTCGGATCGCAAGGTCGTCCGGACGCAGGTCGCGCCGCTGCAGCGACGTCCGTCGCAGCGTCGCCGTCGGGCCGTCCGCCTGCCAGCCAGTTGTTGTCCGCACCGCGCATCTCCTTAAACAGACTGTTCGGTCTATCTCAGCGTAGACGCGCCTGCGGGCCCAGGCAAACCAACTGTTCTGTTTGGTACTCTGACGGGCATGACGGACCGGCCCCTGACCTCGCGCGGAGCGGCTACGTACCAGCGCATCCTCGATGTGGCGACCCAGGAGTTCGCCGAGCACGGGATCGCCGGCGCGCGCATCGAGCGGATCGTGGCCGCCGCGCGCACGAACAAGGCACAGCTCTACGCCTACTTCGGCAACAAGGAAGGGCTCTTCGACGCCATCTTCTTCGGCTCGCTGGAGCGGATCGTGAACGTCGTCCCGATCGACGCCACCGACCTCGCGGACTGGGCCGTACGGCTCTACGACGAGTACCTCCGCCGTCCCGACCTGATCCGGCTGGCCACCTGGGCACGCCTGGAGCGCCGCCCGACCGGGCACCTGGTGGACGACCCCGACCGCCTCGACGACCGCAAGTTGCGGGCCATCGCCGAGGCCCAGGCCGCCGGGCTGGTGCGCCAGGGAGACCCGTTCGACGTGATGGCCATGGTCATCGCCATGTCCATGGCCTGGTCACCGGTCAGCAACGTCTACGCGGCCACCGCCCAGGAGCCCCCCGAAGTTCACGAACAGCGTCGCTCCCTGCTCCGCGAGAGCGTCCACCGCGCCGTGGCAGCCGACGGAAAGCGAAGCTAGACACCGGCGCAGGGCGACCGCAGACCGTCTGCGACTGCTCGGCCGGCAACCGCAGCACCACATCGGCCACCTGTCAGCTGCTTCTGTGCCGCTTGCCGGTTCTGTTCGGCGTCGACGAGCATCGTCGGACCGTTGACTGCATCGGCCGCGTGATCATCGTGTCTTCGGCGGACTGTGCGGCCGGTCCGTGACGTCGTGATCCGGGAGGTCGATGGCCAGGCGGCTCGGTCCGTTGCGGCCCGTGCTTGTCGGACCGGCGCGGTGGCCGGCGGGGCGCAGGAAGACGTTGTCCGGATGGAGCCGCCCGAGCAGTCCCAGCACGACGAACTCGTCCTGACCGGTGGCGTCCAGGGTGACATCGCCGCCCTCCGTCCACACCAGCCCGGGTGCGCGCAGCACGGCCCACAGGTCGGCGGTTCGGGCGTCGCCGACAGTCGCGTCACCTGCGGTGCGGGCCCGGTGGGCGAAGCGGTGGCCGCGCAGGGCCTGGCCGAGGTCGATGTGTGCGGTGGCGCCGTCGTGGGTCACTTCGATGCGGGCGGTGCGGCTCCCGTCGACGACCGGCCCGCTGACGATACGGCCGTTGACCGGCCCCGGCGTTCCGGTGGCGGCCGGCAGGTGCTCGATGAGCGTGCGGGGCGCGGCGTAGTAGTCCCGCTCCTCGGCGACGTATCGAAGGACGCCGTCGTCCTCGCGAAGTCACTGCGGGACGCGCCCGACACCGAGTCGGCGCTCTCCCTGTACGAGGCCCTCCGCCGCCCCCGCGTGGAGCACAACATCACGACCAGCGGCAAGATCTCCCGTGGCTTCCGCACACCGTCACGCACCGGTCGAGGAGCGCCCGCGCCCCGCCCCGGGGACAGCGACCTCCTCCGACACCTGGAGTGGGACATCGACATCTCGACCGTGACCGAAGGCAGCAGTTCCGTGGCAGCAGCAGGTGAGGGCGGTAGGGACACCCGTTGACGGGCTGAAGGACCGTTGCGGACAGGAGCCGTGGCGGACAAGGGCCGTGGCGGGAACAGCCCCTGTCCGCATCCGCTCGGGTCACACGCGTGGCGTCAGGCGCTCAATGCCGCCGAGACCACGGCCTTGGCTTCCTCCTGCACCTGACGGAGGTGATCGGCTCCGAGGAACGACTCGGCGTAGATCTTGTAGACGTCCTCGGTGCCCGACGGACGGGCCGCGAACCAGGCGTTGGCGGTGGTCACCTTGATGCCGCCGATGGGCGCGTCGTTGCCCGGAGCATGGGTGAGCACCGCGGTGACCGCTTCTCCGGCGAGGGTGTGCGTGCTGACCTGTGCGGGCGAGAGCTTCGCGAGGAGCGCCTTCTCCTCGCGGGAGGCCGGGGCGTCGATGCGCTCGTACGCGGGGGCGCCGAAGCGTGCGGTCAGCGCGGTGTAGTGCTCGGAGGGGGTCTTCCCGGTCACCGCCGTGATCTCGGAGGCGAGCAGGGCCAGGATGATGCCGTCCTTGTCGGTGGTCCACACCGAACCGTCGCGGCGCAGGAAGGACGCGCCGGCCGACTCCTCGCCGCCGAACCCGAGCGAGCCGCCGACCAGCCCGTCCACGAACCACTTGAATCCCACGGGCACTTCGACGAGTTGACGGCCCAGGTCGGCGGCGACCCTGTCGATCATGCCGGACGACACCAGTGTCTTGCCGATCCCCGTGTCCGCGGGCCACCGGTCCCGGTGGGAGTACAGGTAGGAGATGGCGGCGCTGAGGTAGTGGTTGGGGTTCATGAGCCCGGCGTCCGGTGTGACGATCCCGTGGCGGTCGGCGTCGGCGTCGTTGCCCGTGGCGATCCGGAAACGGTCGCGCTGCTCGATCAGCGAGGCCATGGCGTAGGGCGACGAACAGTCCATACGAATCTTGCCGTCCCAGTCCAGCGTCATGAATCGCCAGGTCGGGTCGGTGAGCGGGTTCACCACCGTCAGGTCGAGCGCGTGCTGTTCGGCGATGCGTCCCCAGTAGGCGACCGATGCCCCGCCCAGGGGGTCCGCGCCGATGCGCACGCCGGCCGCGCGGATCGCGTCCAGGTCCAGCACGTGCGGCAGGTCGGCCACATAGGTGCCGAGGAAGTCGTAGCGACCGGTGCCGGGGGCGGCCAGCGCCCTCGTGTAGGGGATGCGCCGTACGCCCTTCAACCCACCCTCGATGAGTTCGTTGGCCCGGTCCTGGATCCAGGAAGTCGCCTCGGAGCCGGCCGGGCCGCCGTTCGGCGGGTTGTACTTGAAGCCACCGTCCGCGGGCGGGTTGTGGGAGGGGGTGACGACGACCCCGTCCGCGAGACCGGCCGACCGTCCGCGGTTGTGGGTCAGAATGGCGTGCGAGACCGCCGGTGTGGGCGTGTAACCGTCCGCGCTGTCGAGGAGCACCGACACTCCGTTGGCCGCGAACACCTCCAGCGCGGTGACCTTCGCGGGCTCCGACAGGGCGTGGGTGTCGGCGCCCAGGAAGAGGGGACCGTCGATGCCCTGGCCCTCGCGGTACTCACAGATGGCCTGACTCGTCGCGGCGATGTGGTCCTCGTTGAACGCGGTCGCCAGTGACGACCCACGATGGCCGGACGTACCGAAGGCCACGCGCTGGCCGGGTTCCGCCGGGTCGGGGTGCAGTGCGTAA
Organism: Streptomyces mirabilis; assembly: GCF_039503195.1. Classification (NCBI taxonomy): domain Bacteria; kingdom Bacillati; phylum Actinomycetota; class Actinomycetes; order Kitasatosporales; family Streptomycetaceae; genus Streptomyces; species Streptomyces mirabilis. The sequence goes on along the minus strand of NZ_JBCJKP010000001.1, from coordinate 10,486,729 downwards.
TACGCCGTGACCAGCCGGGGCACGTCGACGAGGTCCTCGGGACCGGCCGGAGTGCCCGCTCGTTCGTGCTGCATGTACCCGCACCTCCACCTCGGTTCTTCATCGCTTGCGGTCCCATGTTTCCTCACCGGGCGGCACGGCCGCACGGTGCCACGGCGAGGACTGGACACACGCCGGGCCAGAGGGTCTCGCAGGTGCTTTCCCGGAGATCCTCGGTCAACAGGCTGGTATCCCCAATTGCCCATTGCCTAGGATGTATTGTCTGTCAAGCCAAGCCACTAGAAGCAGCTTGGAGCTGGGGGAACGATGCAGGCTGGAAAGCAGTTGTCCACGAAGATCGACGCCACCGTACCCACGGCCGCTCGCATGTACGACCACTACCTGGGCGGCAAGGACAACTACGCAGCCGATCGGGCAGCCTGCGCCGAGCTGGACAAGGTCGTGCCCAGCACGCGCGCCTTGGCGCTGAACAACCGGCGCTTTCTGCAGCGGGTCGTCGGGACGCTCGCAGCCGAGTACGGCATCAGGCAGTTCCTCGACCACGGGTCCGGCCTGCCCACCCAGGAGAACGTCCACCAGGTCGCACAACGCGTCGATCCCTCGTCGCGCGTGGTGTACGTCGACAACGATCCGATGGTGCTGGTGCACGGACGGGCGCTGTTGGACCAGAATGACCGCACCACGGTCATCCACGCCGATCTGCGTGACACGGAGAAGATCTTCTCCCACCCGGACACTCAGCGCCTGCTCGACTTCTCACAGCCGGTGGCCGTGCTGTTCAACTCGGTGTTCCACTGCATTCCGGACGGGGAGACCGACGGTCCGCTCGCCGTGGCCCGCCGGGTGGCCGAGCGGCTCGTGCCCGGCAGCTGCATGGTGATGTGCCAGCTGGTCAGCGAGGACGAGAAGGTCCGGGAGTTCGTCACCGACTTCATGGATCAGGCGACCCAGGGGCATTGGGGCAGGGTCCGTCAGGAGAAGGACGTGGCGGAGTGGTTCGAGGGCCTCGACGTCCTGGAGCCCGGTCTGGTGGAGGTGTCCACCTGGCGGCCCGACAGCGAGGTCGCACCCCGTCAGCTCACCCAGGAATGGGTCGAGTTCGGCGGCGTAGGCCGGATCCGATAGGATCGCAAGACCACAGGACTGCTCCCGTCGGCTCCACCGGGATCCGACCGGTGGAGCCGGAGGCAGTCACGCGGTCGAATAGCGCCCCGCGGTCGTGTCCCGCAACAGCGTCAGGGAATCCCGCGGGGTGAGGGCTTCGTCTCCCAGACGGTCCAGAGCCAGTCGGTACTCTTCGGTCTCGTCCCGGTCCTCCAGGAAGTTCGCGCTCCTGATGTGCTCCAGGTAGACGATGTCGGGTAGATCGAGGCCGCCGAAGCGCAGGTAGGTGATGGGGATGGCGGGCGCGGAGGCGTGCGTCACGTCCAAGGGCACGATCTGCAACGTCACCTGGGGATGCTGAGCCATCTCCACGAGGTACTCGAGCTGCTCACGCATCACCTCGCGACTGCCCAGCACACGCAACAGGACCGACTCGTCGATGACCGCCCACAGTTGAGGGCCGTCCTCACGACGCAGCAGTTCACGTCGGCGCATGCGCAGTTCGACACGGCGCTGCACCTCACCGGCCGGTGCCGTGGGCAGGCCGCGCTCCACGACCGCCCTGGTGTAGGCCGGGGTCTGCAGCAGACCGGGGACGTACTGGATCTCGAAGGTACGGATGGCGGCAGCGGCCTCCTGCAGCCCCACCAGCCGATCGAACCACTCGGGCATCAGCCGCTTGTCGTAGCGCTGCCACCATCCCGGCTCACCGGCCCGCCGCAGCAACTGGAGCAGAACCGACGCCTCATGCTCATCGGTCTTGTAGAGCTCCAGCAGCGCGCGGACATCCCCTTCCGTGGGCGGCCGACGGCCCTTGCCGGCTTCTATGCGCGACAGCTTCGCCGGGCTGAACCCGATGGCGCGAGCGGCCTGTTCCTGCGCGAGGCCGGCGTCTTCGCGGATGCCCGCGAGCTGGACACCGACCAGCATCTTCAGCAAGGTCGGAGCGGGCTCGGTCCGCGTCAGATACGGTTCGAGGCGGGAGACACGAGGTGACTCGGCGGACATCCTGACTCCCTGTAGAACGGCAGACGACGGGGTCCATCCTCGCATCCCGCGGCCTTCTGTCGCACGCGTCGGCAGAAGTGGAATCGCTCGACTCCGCTTCACACCAGATGGTCGAACTCCCCGTCCTTGGCCCCGGCCAGGAAAGCGGCCACTTCAGCCGCTGTGTAGATGAGGGCCGGCCCGTCGGGGTCGCGCGAGTTGCGCAGCGCCACGCCCCCCTCGGCCAGGGACGCCACCTCGACGCAGTTGCCCTCGGCGTTGCTGTGCTGACTCTTCACCCAGCGAACGCCCAGTGAACTGGCCCGCATTCCGTTTCGCACTGACGGCACCGCACTCTCCTTGTTCACGTTCCACCACGGTGTACAGGTCGGCCGCCCACTGGAGCGGACCGAACCCGTGCGGCCTGCCCCAGCCACCACTCGTGCAATTTCCCGTGAAATTGCACGACGGGCGCTGTCGGGATGGATAATAGCCCGGGAGTCAACCGCACCGTTGCCGCACCGAACCTGACGTCGCATCAGGGAGATGTCGTGTCGTTACCTGCACGCGAAGCACCGAGCCTTGCAAGCGGCAGGGCTGCGCCATCGTCGGGTCGAGCCGCTCCGACCGGCTCACTCATGGAAGAAGCGAGCTCCTCCATCGCGGGGCAAGGGCGGCCCGGGGGAAGCGATTCCGCGTGCAACTCACCCAGATTCGCCAGCCTGTGCATCACCGACACCGGGCAGGGGCTCGCCCAGGCGCGCGCCTTCACCCGCCGCACCCTTGGCCACTGGGAGTTGGACCACCGCGTTGACGACGCCGTCCTCATCGTCAACGAACTGGCAACGAACGCGGTGCTTCACGCGGCACCCCACTCCGCCACCGGGCAGAACGGCGTGCGACTGGATCTGACGCTTCGACGCGCCCATCTCGTGTGCGCCGTCACCGATCAGTACGAGAGCCCGCCCGTCTACCCACGCACGGACGCCCCGCTGGAAGTCCATGGCCGTGGCCTGCGCATCGTCGAAGAACTGTCCGAGCACTGGGGCTGGACTCGCTCGCGTGCGGGCAAGACCGTCTGGGCGATGCTGCCCACTCCCCCGTATCGGCCGACATCACCGCCCTGGCAGGGTCCGACATGACAGCCGCCGCATCGGCAGAGCCTCCCGGCGCACGGCATCACGCAACGCCTCTCGTGGGAGCGGACATGGAGACAACCCTGAAGAACCTGAGAGACGTCCCGTGGCGCGATCTCCAGGATTCCACCGGGTCCGCCACGGGCATCCCCTTCCTGCTCGCGGCCATCACCACGGGTGACGAAGCCACCGCCGTTGCCGCCCTCGCGCGTCTACGGCAACGCATCTGCCAGTACGGCTTCGTCGTGGACCAGGCCACCGCCGCCACGGTCCCCTTCCTGTGGGAACTGGTCCAGCTCCCTCAAGTCCCCTGCCGTGTGCAGGTCCTTCAGCTGCTGAAGAGCATCGCCGACGCCCGGCAGTGGGAGACCACGGCCATCGCCTACCCCAAGCTGCTCAATCGCCGTGAGAACTACGTGGGCTGGGAACGCGAAGCACGCCGAGCCGTGCGCGCTAACCGCGAGACGATCCAGCGCCTGCTCGACGAACCGGACAAGGAACTCGTGCAAGCCGCGCGGGACCTGGCCTCCGCACTGGCCGACTGACGCGCCGCTGACCTCCCGCGTTAGCCCCTACGAATGATTCACGGCGCCGCAGGGTGAAAAGGGAGAGCGTGTGCCGCGCCGACGGCAGTCGGCCGCCCGCGACCGTTAGCGTTGCGTCTCGTGTCGCTGAGCTATGCCTTTGTGAATCTGAAACCCGGAGTCGGAAAGACGACCAGTGCGGTGTGGTTGGCCCACGCCCTGCATGAGTCGGGCCTCTCACCCCTGCTGGTGGACAGTGACCCCGCCTCCTCCGCCTTGCGCTGGAGCGAACTGGCAGGAGGCTTCCCGTTTCCTGTGATCGCCTTTCCGGTGGGCGACGTGCACCGGCGCGTGAACGACTTTCTCGGCAACCGAGAGGCCGTGGTGTTCGACGCCCCGCAGCTGGAGGACCATGCCCACATCGCCCGGAGCATCATGAGATACGCGAGCGAGTGGATCGTGCCGCTGACCCCGGCCCCCATCGAGCTGGATCGCATGGCACCCATCGGCGGCGAGATGAGCGACGTGCAGTCGCTGCGGGCGCAGCCGGCCCGCGCCGCTGTCCTCCTGAACCGCACCAATCGCCCCGATGCCACGCGCACCGGCCCCGACGCCGACGCTCGCGAAGCCCTCACCGAGCGGGGCTTCGACGTGTTGTCCACCCACATTCCCCGCCTCGACCTGTACGCCCAGTCGTTCGGCAGCCCGGTCGAGGTCAAGGGCTCGGCGTACATGGACCTCGCAGACGAACTCATCAAACGTCAGGACAAAGCGTGAACCAGCGCAAGGACACCTACCGAGCGGCATTGCAGCGCGAACCGGACGGCGCCGCACCCCGCCCCGCCAAGGTCACTCACCTGCACACCCGATACGTGCGGGTGACCATCGAGCTCGACCCCGCCCTGCAACGCGAACTGACCCGCTGGGTCGAGCCACCCCTGTCCGCACTCCTGCGGGTCGGCGCCGCCGTACTGCAGCCCCTGAGAAGCACCCCGTAGGCCGGGACGGGGATGCGCGGGCGCCGTTTCCTCGCGTCGCACCGTCGGCAGGGCCAGGCCTCGCAACCTGCGCGTTAGTGTCATCTGCATGACCGAAAACACCCTGCGCTCCGTCACCGTCGAGCGGACCGCCACCGGCCACTTCACCGCGACGAACCCTCGCGGCGGCACGATCAGCTTCGGCACCAGCTCCGATCCCCACGGCGGCACCGACTTCACCCCGGTCGAGCTGCTGCTCGCCGCGATCGGGGGCTGCACCGCGGCCGACGTCGATGTCGCCACCGCCCGCCACGCGGAGCCCACCGGGTTCACCGTGTCCGTCACGGGCGACAAGATCAGTGACGAGTTCGGAAACCGGATGACCGACCTCATGGTCACCTTCTCCGTCACCTTCCCGGACGGCGAACTCGGCGACCGCGCCCGCGCGATCCTCCCCCGGGCGGTCAAGACCTCCCACGACCGGCTCTGCACGGTCAGCCGTACGGTCGAGATCGGCACGCCCGTCACGGCGACGGTCGCGGACGCCTGACCCCACTGGGACCAAATGCCACCGCGTGCCTCAAGGGTGGCTCCGACCAGGGCGGGTGACATGCTCGTCGGCGTCGGCGGCTTTCTTGATCGCCTCGCGGATCCGGGAGTACGTGCCGCAGCGGCAGACGTTCTCGATACGGTCGATGTCGTCGTCGGTGGGCCTGGGCGTCTTCTTGAGCAGGGCCGCGGTGGCCATGATCTGTCCCGGCTGACAGAAGCCGCACTGAGCGACATCGCAGTCGAGCCACGCCTGTTGCACGGGGTGCAGGGTGTCGCCGTCGGCCAGGCCCTCGATGGTGGTGACCCCGCGGCCCACGCAGTCGGCGACCGGGACGACACACGGCTGGATCTCCGCCCCGTCCAGGTGGCTGGTGCAGGCACGGCAAACGCCCACACCACAGCCGTACTTGGGCCCGGTGACGTGCAGCAGGTCGCGCAGTACCCACAGGAGTGGCATGTCGGCGGGGGCCTCGACGGTGACCGGCTTTCCGTTGAGGACGAAGGAATAGGAGGGCATCAGCACCTTCTCGGACAGCGATCAGAAGTTGATCGGGAAGCGGCGGGGCCTGGTACGCGTCGCACGGGCATAGGCGTTCGCCACGGCACCGGCCGCCGCCGGCACGCCGAGTTCGCCTGCCCCGCCGGGCTCGCGCCGTGACGGCATGATGTGCGCCTCGAAGCGCAACGGGGAGTGCTGCTGGCGGGCGTAGCGGAAGTCGGCGAAGCTGCCCTCCCGCACCGCACCCCGGTCGATGTGCAGTCCGGCCCGCAGCACGGTGGAGATGCCGTCGACGGCGGTGCCCATGAGCTGGGCCTCGAGTCCGCGCGGGTTGACGGCCGTCCCGACATCGGCCGCCATCACCACCTTGGTCACCCGGGGGTTCTTCGGGTCGGTGGCGTCGATCTCGACCAGGCAGGCCACGCAGGAGCCGTATTCCTCGTGGACGGCCACACCCTGCGCCTGGCCGGACGGCAGGGGCCGACCCCAGTTTCCGGCCGCCGCGACCTTGTCGAGTACGGCTTTGACGGCCTTGTTCCTGAGCGTGCCGCGCCGGAAGGCCACCGGGTCCTGGCCCAGCTCGGCGGCGACCTCGTCGACGACGATCTCCTCCGCGGTGCGCATGGTCCCGGAGTCCACCGACCGCCAGGCTCCGAGCGGCATCGCCAGCTCGACCGAGCCTGAACTCCCTGAAAGGCGCCCGAAGTTGTAGAGGCCGCTGTCGCTGGGCAGCGGGCCCGCGGCCACCGTGGTCACACCATCCCGAACGGTCACGCCGCCCTGAGCGGCCAGGCCCTGCCCCTCGTACGACTCGCTCACCGAGGCCATCGCATGGCTGAAGGCCACCACCCTGCCCCGCGCATGGCTGGCCCGGATCCGGTGATGCGAGGCCCCCCGCATCCGGCCGTGCCGGATGTCGTCCCCGCGGCTCCACATCAGCTTCACCGGTCGCCGTGCCGCCTTCGAGATCAGGGCGGCCTCGATCGCGGCATCGTAGTTCAGCCGCCGGCCGAACGAGCCGCCGCCGCGCACGACATGGACGCGGACCTTCGACTTCGGCAGCCCGATCGCCGAGGCGATGCTCTCGCGCGCGTCCATCGGTGTCTGGGAGGAGAACCAGATCTCGGCCCGGTCGGCGCGTACGTCCGCCACCGCGGTCAGCACCTCCATCGGGGCGTGGCTGACGAAGGCGAACTCGAACTCGCCCTCGACCTGCGCCGATCCGCGTGGCGGCGCGCCGACCGAGGGAACGGCGGCGCGTAACCGGGACCGGATGACGGCGTCGGACAACGACGCCAGCGGCCCCGGCCGCCAGGTGATGCGCAGGGCGTCACGGGCTTTGAAAGCGTGGTGGAAGGACTCCGCCACCACGGCGACGCCGCCGGCGACCTTGACCACCGCGTGGACGCCGGGCATCGCGCGGGCCGCACGGTCGTCGACCGAGACGACGCGCCCACCGAGCGTCGGCGACCGGGCCACCACGGTCGGCTTCGCCCCGGCCACCTCCAGGTCCCCGGCGTACTTCGCCTTGCCCGTGACGATGTCCCGCGCGTCGATCCGGCCCGTCGGCCGTCCGATCACCTTGTGCTCGGACGCGGGCTTGGGCCTGCTCGACACGTCGGGCCGCTGGATCCGGGCGGCGGCCGCCGTCAGCGATCCGAAGGTGGCCGTACGGCCGTCGGGGGCGACCACCATCGTGTCCCGGGTACGCAGGCTCCGGGCGGGCAGGTGCCAGCGCCGGGCGGCCGCGGTCACCAGCCGGGCCCGGGCGGTGGCGGCGAGCGCGCGGGCGGGACCGTACAGGGAACGGACGGAACTCGAGCCGCCGGTGTACTGGTTCCCCTTGGTCCGCGCCTCGGCGAGGGGGACGTCGACGTCGACGAGCCGGGCGTCCAGTTCCTCGGCGATCATCATGGCGACCGCGGTCGTGATGCCCTGCCCGACCTCGACGCGCGGCAGTCGTAGGACCACCTTGTTGGCGGCGGTGACCTCCAGGACCAGCATCTCCTCGTCCGCGCCGGTCACCAGGACGCGGGAGGGCCCGTGCGCCTCCGCCGCGGTGGGCTCGGCACCCTCCGCCGACGACGTGTCGCAGCCGACGGGCGCCGCGAGGGTCAGTGTGGACGCCGCGAGCGAGTAGACCATGAACTTCCGGCGGGACAGCTGACGGGCCAACAGGCGCTCCTCTCCGAGTACCCGGGTGGGTTCCCCTGGTATGAGGGGACAGCGCTCTTCGAGGTTGCGTGGGGAGGTCGTCGCGATCACCGGGGCCGGCCGGCGGTCCTGTCGTCGAGTGCCGTGGCCGTCTCGTGCAGGAGGTCCAGTACGGCCCGCAGGTCGGGGTGTTTGCCGGTGCCCGCGCGACTGACCGTGAAGACGGTCCGGGACACGGGACGGACCAGGGGGTGGAGGCTGAGGGGCGCGGTGTGGTCCGGCAGAGCCATGCGGGGCACCAGGACGGCACCGGCGTCGGCGGCGGCCAGAGCCGTCAGCACGGAGAAGTCGCTGCTGGAGGCCCGGATGTCCGGGACGAAGCCGGCCGCGCCGCAGGCCCGCTGGATCATCTCGTAGCAGGAGGTCTCCGGGCCGGGGGTCAACCACGGCACATGCGCCAGACGGGACAGGTCCGCGGGCTGACCGGCGGTGAGGCCCTCCCGACCGGCTTGGTCGGGATGCAGGGCGAGGAGGACCGGTTCTTCCATCAGGACTGTCTGCTCCCATGCCGCGGGGACACTGCGCGGCAGCACGGTGTAGCTGTGCACCAGGGCAAGGTCGGTCGAGCGTTTGTGGAGTTCGTCGAGGGCTTCGTCGGGCTCCTGGACGGAGAGCCGCAGCGAGAGATCCCGGGCGGCACCGGTGCCGTTGTCGGGGGCGGGATCGGTGCCGGTGCCGGTGCCGGTGCCGGTGCCGGTGCCGGTGCCGGTGAGACGTTCGAACAAGGGCGGGACAAGCGTGCGGGCCGCGGACGCGAAGGCGCTGATCCGTACCGTCCCGCGGCGGCCGCCTTTCATCGCGGCCAGGCCGGACTCGGCCGCCGCGAGCTCTGCCAGGATGACCTCGGTGTGGGCCACCAGCAGTTCCCCCGCGGCGGTCAGACGCAGCGTGCGGCCGTGTTTCTCGACGACGGGCGTGCCGGCCTCCTTCTGCAGGGCGGCGAGGTGCTGGGAGACGGCCGGTGCGGTCAGGTGCAGCGCGTCCGCCGTGGCCGCGACGGTTCCGTAGGCGGCCAGGTGCTGGAGGATGCGCAGGCGGCGTACGTCAAGCACAGGCGGCTCCTTGCGGCTCGGACGCGTCCACGACGGGGACGTCGGTGGGGTGATGGTTCCGCTGGTGTCGGCTGATCAGGATCACTCCCGCGACACTGATCGCGCCACCGGCCAGCGCGATGGGGCGGGGCACCTCCGCCAGCCAGACGAAGGAGACGATCAGGGCCACCGGCGGCACCAGGTACAGGGCCGCGGTGGAGACGGCGAGCGGCAGCCGGGCAACGGCGTAGGCCCAGATGACGAAGCCGAGGGCGGAGGGCAGGAGGCCCAGGTAGGCGGCGGAAGCGAGTGCGGCGGCCGGGGCGTGGACGGCCGCGTGCCAGGTGGCCGGGATCAGGGGCAGCGCGAAGACCGTACCCGCGACCATCGCGTAGGTGGCGACCTCCAGACCGGTGTAGTGGCGCAGCAGGGGCTTGCTCGCGAAGTGGTAGACCCCTTGGACCACGGCGGCCGCCAGGATGACGAGGGCCGAGAGGGAGAACCCGCTGGTGCCCTCGGCCAGGCTGACGACGGCCGCGCCCGCGAGCGCGACGACGCTGCCGACGACGATGGTGCGGGTGAGCCGCTCGCCGAGGAACAGGCTTCCCAGCAGCACACTGAAGACCGGGGCGATCGCGATGAGCAGGCTCGCGGTCCCGGCCTCCACATGCACTTCACCCCAGTTGAGCAGAACCTGGTACGCGGTCATGCCGGTGGCCCCGCACAGGGTGATCAGCGGCAGGTCGCCGCGTCGCGGCAGCCGCACCTTCGCGAAGGGCGCCACGGCCAGCAGCGCGACGGCGGCGATCAGGAGCCGCAGGAACGACAGGGCCGCCACTCCCAGGCCGTCGATGCCGACCCGGATGGCGGGAAAGGCCGACGCCCACAGCACGACGGTGCCGACCAGGGCGAGGAAGCGGGGCGAGGCGGTGGGTGCGGACATGACTCCACCATCGCCGACCAGAATGAGAAGTTCCAGTTAGCTTTTGTTTCAGAAAGCTTCAGTTCTCCTTATTGGTCGCCCTAACGGATCGCTTACTGGCCGCCCGGCGGACCGGGTCCCGGAGAACCCGGGAGCGCTCAGCCCAGGAGGGCCAGGAGCTGTTTGGTGTGGCCGGGCAGCTCCACTTCCGCGAGGCCGGCGATGAGGCCCCTCAGTGGCATGGGCTGATCGACCAGGACGGTGTCCTTGGACAGGAGACGGGTCGGCACCGGTGTGTCGAGTTCGGCGTCACTCAGCATCGGTCCGCCGAGTGCGCACAGGGCGTCCCCTTGGAGGCGGATGCGGTCTCGAAGCCCCGCGTTGCCGCCGGCGAGCGCGATGAGGCGTTCGATGGTCCAGGTGTCGAGCGCCATGCGGTTGTCGTACGTCGTGTTCGATCCCGCGGCGACACAGGAGACCGTGGCGAGGGTGGCGGCGTTGACAAGGGCGACGTGCGCCAGAATCTGCTCGGCGTTCCATTCGCCGGTCGGCGGGGCGGGGCTCGTGTCGCCGGAGCCGGCCACGGTGGCAGCGGCGTCCAGCAGCGCGCGGTAGGCGTCCCGCAGCGGGGTGGCGTCCATCATGTCGACTTCTTTCTGCGGACGTGCGTGGGTTTCTGCGGACCTGCGCGAGGATGGGTACGGCAAGGGTGGTGGCGGGTACCGGCTCAGGCGTGCCCGGGAGACATCTCCCATGGCGCCTGCGGGAGGACATCGCCGGTCTCGAGCAGCGACTTGAGGTTCGCCAACACGGCCGGCCATCCGCGCGAGATGCCGTTGAGCATCTCCTGGTTGGGGAGATTCTCGTGGGTCACGGTGAGGCGGACGATGTCCTCGTGCGGTTCGACGAGGAACGTGACGACCGACGGTTCCCTCGGTGTTCCGGCGTCGGGGGTGTCCTCGAAGGTGATGACCAAGCGTGTCGGAGGTTCGGTCTTGAGCACATGACCGACGACATCGACGGCGCCTGAGCCGTCGACGCGTCGATGCTCCCAGGTCGAACCGGGTTGCCAGTCCGAGATGTTGGCGTGTCCCCAGTAGCGCGCTGTCAGGTCCGCGTCCGTCAGGGCTTGCCACACCTGCTCCGCGCTCGCGCGGATGTAGGTGACATAGACGTAGGTCGGTACGGACGTGGGTCCGTCGGTCATGGCGTACTCCTCTGCCTGGTTCTTGATGGCACTGATCGCTTGCAGGCGGGGCTTGTCGAACCCCGAAATCCAGCGCTCCTCCAGCTCGTGGATCGGTGTCGGGTTGAGGTAGTGAAGCCGCTCCCGTCCCCGTCGCACGACGGTCACGAGGTTGGCCCGCCCAAGGATGTCGAGATGCTGTGTCGCCGACTGGCGGGTCATGTCCAACCGCTCGCACAGCTCGCTCAGCGTCTGGCCGTTGTGCTCGCGCAGACGGTCGAGCAGGAGTCGCCGGGTGGGGTCGGCCAGCGCTTTGAAGACCCAGTCCATCGCTCTAGCTTCGTGGCTCACACTCCATTATGCAGGTACTTACCTGCATAACGTCAAGAGCGGATCCTCGGCAGCCTTCATTCACCCGGGGAACGATCGGCTCGGCGCGCCGTCGGACGTCATCGCCAATATCATCGGTCGTACGACAACTACCGCGTAGTCGGTCCATGGGTGACCCGGAGCCGGTGCTCGGGTTCCCGCCGGTGGAGGCCTATCAGGGGCCACAGCCGAACCGGGCGGCCGTCATGGGAGATCGCCATGAGCACCCAGCAGAGAGAGCAGGACGACGCAACGGACGTCGTCAAGGAGCCGACCATGAGCATGAGGCTCGAGGTCGCCGTCATCCCGGTCACCGACGTCAGTCGCGCCCTGCACTTCTATCGGAGCCTGGGGTGGCGGCTCGACGCGGACTTCGAGGCCAGTCCGAGATTCCGGCTCGTGCAGCTCACGCCACCGGGGTCGGAATGCTCGATTCACTTCGGCCGCGGGATCACCCCCGCGGCGCCGGGCTCCGCCCACAACTACCTTGTGGTCTCCGACTTGGAGCAGGCCTGCGCCGACCTGATCAGCAGAGGCGTCGAGGTGAGCGAGATCTACCACAACGTCTATGACGCGGGCGTGCAGGATCAGGCGGACGGTCCCGATCCAGAGGGCCGCAGCTACGCGTCATTCGCCTCGTTCAGCGATCCGGACGGCAACGGGTGGGTGCTGCAAGAGGTCCAGGTGCGACTACCGGGGCGGTGACGAGTGACGCCCCGACCGAGGAGGCTTCGCCATGGACATCCCCACGCTGGCAGAACTCCTGCGTGAGACCGAGGAGCACCACGGCCCGTACGAGGCGAGCGCCCCCGAGCACCACTGGTCGGATTGGTACGCCGCGTACATCGTCGCCCGTGAGAACGGCCGGACTCCCGACGAGGCGGCCGACGACGCCGCGCTCCACATGGAATCACTGCGGCGGTGAAGACCGACTGTGGCGTCATCGTACGGTGAGGCGTAGGGGGGCTCGCGGGATCCTCCGGTCCCCGTCATGGATGGGCACATCGCGCTGGAACCTTCGACCCGCCGGCCGCCGGGGCCCGTCACCGGAACGCTCACTGTCACGTGCGTCGACGCGGTGTCGGTGTCCGGGGTCTCGACGAGGCGGGCGTCGGCGGCTGTGCAGATCAGCTGGGCGAGTGCTGTCTCGGTCAGTGGCGCAGTCCCGTCCGGCAGTTCGATCGACAGCCGTCCGCCGTCCGTCCGGACCGTTGGGGCATCCCTCATCGACGGAAGCTCGGTGGTCATGCCCTTGCGGCGTTCCCGGGCGTCCGGGCCCTGGAACAGCATCGCCACGGCCGTCTCGATGCCGCCCGGGCCGAGGACATGGCGGCGCACGGCAAGCAGGGTGCCCTCACCGACGAAGGAGAGGACGTAGATCGGCCGGATCCCGGTGGCGGGCGCTCCGGCCTCCACGACGCCGGTCTCGGGGATGCCGCACGAGGAGAGCAGGAAGGCGGTCGTGAGCAGCAGCGCGGTCCGCGACGGCCGACGCGTACGGCTCATGAACCCTCCCGTTCCGCAGGCCGTCCGAGGGGCCTCTGGAACGGAGACTGTGTCAAAGGCCCTTGCGCAGGCTGTTCCAGAAGCTGATTCCTGGGCTCTTGCGGGGGTCGTGTCAGGGGGATCCCGACCGTGAACACGGCACCGCCGTCCGCGCGGTTCGCCGCCCGGACCGTGCCACCGTGCAGAGGGACGTTCTCGGCCGTGATCGAGAGCCCGAGTCCGCTGCCCCCCGTTCTGGTCCGGGCGGTGTCCGACTTGTAGAAGCGGTCGAAAACCTGCGGCAGGACGTCGGCGGGGATGCCCGGCCCGCTGTCCCGCACCTCGATGACCGCCCACCCCGTGTCGTCCGCGTCCGGAGACTCCCGTGCGTACAGGAGCAGTTGTACGGGGCGTGCGCCGTGGCGGAGCGCGTTGCCGACCGGTTCGCGACGACCACGTCGAGGCGGCGCGGGTCGACCCGGCCGCGCAGTACGCCGGGCTCGGGGAGCTGGGTGTCCACCGTGTCCAGCCAGGCGCGGGCGGCAAGGGTGCGGCGGAGGGACTCGGCGAGGTCGATGTCGTCCAGTTGCAGGGCCGCCGCGCCGCGTCGCAGCGGGAGATCTCCATCAGGTCGTCGACCAGGCGGGCCAGCTTCACGGTTCGGCGAAGCCGAGCAGTACGGCGGCCGGCGCCGTGCACAGCAAGGAACCGGGCGCCGGGATCAGCGAGGTGGGCGCGCCGTCCTCGGGCTCCTCCGTACCGGCTTCCTCCCCGGACTCCGTCCCGTCCTCGGGCCCCGGCAGGTTCACCACCGCGGGCGGTGGGAGCGGGACCGTGGGGCGGAGCAGCCGACTGCTGCGCTACGAGGTCGTCGTCGAGGACGGTCTCAAACAGTCGGCCGCCGACGTCGCCAAGCAGGTGGAGGGCGTACTCGCCGACCCGCGCGGCTGGACGGCCGACGGCGAGAGCGCGTTCCGGCGCGTCACCGGCGGCACGCCCGACTTCGTCGTACGGCTCGCCACACCGGGAACGGTGGACAAAGGGCCGACTCATCACGGGACCTGCCGTGCCCTGACCGGCCACCCTCACCGGCGCCGAAGCGCTTCGGGAGGTCTTCCTTGAACCGCTCGTCGACGAGCAGCCATCGCGCCGCTTGGGAGAGCCCTCATCGCCGGTACCGACATCCGCCACCCGCTGCCGCTGGTTCGGCACGCCCTGAAGACGGGATACCTTGATGTCCCGTCGCGTCAGGGAAGAGCGCCCGCGGTGGTGTGCGCGGCGTGACGCAGGCGGGCGGCGTCCTGGCTCGGGGGTGCGCCGAACTGGCGGCGGTACTCCCTGCTGAACTGTGACGCGCTGTCGTAGCCGACGCGGTGGCCGACCGCGGTGACGTCGTTGGGGTGGATGGCGAGCAGCAGTCGGGCCTCCTGCAGCCGGATCTGCTTCTGGAACTGGATGGGGCTCATCGCGGTCACCGCCTGGAAGTTGCGGTAGAAGGCGGAGACGCTCATGCCGGCCAACTGTGCCACGTCCTCGACCTTGAACGGCTGCGCGTAGTGCTCGCGGATCCACCGCACCGAGCGCGCGACGTGACTGAGGCTGCTGTCGGCGAGGCCGAGCTGGCGCACGATACCGCCCTGTTCGCCGGTGATCAGCCGCCACAGGATCTCCCGCTTGACCAGCGGCGCGAGCACCGTCCGGTCGCGGGGTTCATCGAGCAGGCGCAGCAGCCGGACCACCGCGTCGAGCAGCGGATCCGGAGCGTCACTGACGGCGATGCCCGGCAACGCGCCGCCGCCGGCGCGAGGAGCCTCTCCGGGCCCGGCCTGCAGCAGCAGTTCGGCGACGACGGACGGTTCCAGCGTGAGACCGAAACCCAGTGCCGGGTGCTCCGGGTCGGCGTCGGTGAACTGGCCGGTGACGGGCAGGTCCACCGACGCGACGAGGTACTGCCCAGCGCGGTACTCGTACACCCGGTCGCCCAGCGCGAGGCGTTTGGCGCCCTGTGCGATGACCGCCAGCACCGTGCCGGTCATCGACGGCGCCGGTGGGTCGGACCGCTCGACCTTCGAGATGAGGACGCCGTCGATGGCGGTGGTCCACTCCGGCCGTGCGTGTCGGGCCAGCAAGGTGCGGAGCTCTTCGAGGTACATGCCTTCATTGCAGCACACGCCCTGTCGCCAACTCCTGCACGGAAGAGGATTGTGCAAGGAGCTGACAGCATCGTTCTACCGTTTCAGCAGGTCAGGCCGCTTGAATGGAGTCACTGGAATCCTGCGGAGGGCCAAAGGGCCTTCTGCTCCGGGACCAGCACACCTGCACGATCCGTCCCT
This sequence comes from Streptomyces mirabilis, assembly GCF_039503195.1. Classification (NCBI taxonomy): domain Bacteria; kingdom Bacillati; phylum Actinomycetota; class Actinomycetes; order Kitasatosporales; family Streptomycetaceae; genus Streptomyces; species Streptomyces mirabilis. The sequence continues at coordinate 10,471,410 of NZ_JBCJKP010000001.1, read as the reverse complement.
CGCGGAAGAAGGTAGTCATGATCGTCAACCACGGATTCAACGCCACCCTGACCGCCAGGCCCGGCATGGGCGACCAGCTGGCCGACCTGCTGCTGACCGGCCTGAGCGACGGCAACCCCGGCACGAGTGAACACTGCCTCGTCTATCTCGTCTGCCGGTCGGCGTCCAACCCCGACGTCGTCCATGTCACCGAGGGCTGGACCAGCGAGGAGGACCACCACCGGGTCTTCGCCGGCGAAGCCGCTCAGGCCATCGTGAAGCGGTTCGACGGGCTGCTCGCGAAGGACCCCGAGTACACCGACTACGTACCGGTTCACGGCAAGGCCGCCTTCTGAGGCCGCTGTTGCATCCCCAGCCCCACCACACGCCGGTGGGCAGGCGCACTCCACCTCTGACCATCCCGTACGACCCGACGAAAGGTAGTCACCGTGACTCTCGCACGACCCGCCTTGGACCCCGAACTGGGCGCACTGCTCGCCGACATGCCGCTCATGAGCCACCTCGGCCCCGAACTGCTCGCGCAGTTGCGTCTGCTCCCGTCGACACCGGTCGAGCGCCTTCTCGAAGGCCGCTCGGTCGACCGGCGCGAGGTCACCGTGTCGGGCGAGGACGGTGCGCGGATTCCCCTGTCGGTCTTCAGTCCTACCGGGACCGCGCACGCCACGGGGGCACCGTGCGTCTACTGGATACACGGCGGTGGGATGGTCATGGGAGATCGCTTCTCCCAGATCGACATCCCGCTGGAGTGGCTCGACCTGTTCGGTGCCGTCGTGGTCTCCGTGGACTACCGGTTGGCGCCCGAAGTCGGCGGCACGACTCTGGTCGACGACTGCTACCGGGGGCTGCTGTGGATCGCCGAGCACGCCGACGAGTTGGGCATCGACCCCGCCCGCATCGTCGTGGCGGGAGCCAGCGCCGGCGGTGGCCTCGCCGCAGGGGTCACCCTGATGGCACGCGACGGCGGCACCCTGCCGATCGCCGCCCAGGTGCTCATCTGCCCCATGCTCGACCACCGCAACGTCACCACCTCGAGCCGTCAGTATTCCGGCGATCCCGGTGTCTGGACCCGTGAGATGAACGAGTTCGGCTGGCGCTCGGTGCTCGGCGACCTCCGGGCCGAGCAGGTGCCCGGCCATGTCTCCCCCGCGGTGGCCGACGACCTCTCGGGCCTGCCGACCACCTACGTCGACGCCGGCTCGGCCGAGGTCTTCCGCGACGAGGATGTCGCCTACGCCACCCGTATCTGGGCGGCCGGCGGCCAGGCGGAACTCCATGTCTGGGCGGGAGGCTTCCACGGGTTCGACGCCCTGTACCCGCAGGCGCGTGTCTCGGCCGAGGCCCGCCGCACACGCAACGCCTGGCTCGCCCGAGTCCTGTCCCCAGCCTCCGTCGCATAGCGGAGCAGGCGACGCCACACCGGCCGACTACCGGGCCAGTCATGGCATTTCCCGTGTGACACCCGTGTTCCCGAGGCCCGCCCCGGGCCTCGGCGAACCTCAACCACAGCTCAGGAGAACCATCATGAAGGTAGCAATCATCACTGGCGCCAGCTCCGGTATCGGGCAGAGCGCGGCGATCCAGATCGCCAGGCGAGGAACCGGAGTCATTCTGACCTACGGCAACAACGCCCAGGGAGGGTTGGAGACGGCGGCCGCGATCGAGAAGGACGGGGGCACTGCCGTCGCGCTGCCGCTGGACGTCGGTGAGACCGGCGCCTTCCCGGCCTTCCGCCGCTCCGTGGTCGACGTGTTGCGCGACACCTGGCGACGCGACACGTTCGACTACCTGGTCAACAACGCCGGCTTCGCACACACGTCACTGATCGAGGATACGACCGAGGAGATGTTCGACAGGCTGATGCGGGTTCTGCTCAAGGGCCCGTACTTCCTGACGCAACGCCTGCTGCCGCTGATGGAAGACGGTGGGGCCATCGTCAACACGAGCAGCAACTCGGCGATGAGGTCGGGCCTGGAGCCTGGGTACTCGGCCTACGCGTCGATGAAGGGCGGCCTCGACGTGCTGAGCCGCTACATGGCCAAGGAGTTCAGCACGCGAGGCATCCGCGTCAATTCCATTTCACCGGGCTCGACGCGCACCCGGATCGCCGACAACGCCTTCGAGCGGTTTCCCGAAGTCGTCCCGGCCCTCGCGGCGAAGACCGCTCTCGGCCGGGTCGGCGAACCCGATGACATCGGCATGATGATCGCCGCTCTGCTCTCCGAGGAAAGTCGCTGGGTCACCGCTCAGAACATCGAGGTGTCGGGAGGCTACAACTTGTAGTCATGAGCGGCACGCCGACGGCCTGCGCCACCGCGCGGTCGCCGTCGCTCTCAGCACACCCACGCGAGGAGGTCCCGATACGCTGACTCACCCGAGGAGCGCGGCTCTCCCGGCGACGAGCGGGACCCTCGACAGGTCCCTTCGTCCCAAGTCGGCGGCGCTCCTCGGCTCTTTGAGCAACCATCAGACACCCGCCAGCCGTACTCGCGAAAGCGCGAGGCCGGTTCACCAGAGCGACCGGAAACCGGCGTTGCCCTCGATACATGACTTCGCGACCTGGGAGCCCGTGCTGCGGCTTCTGCGAACCGCCGACGCGGAGAGCATCGCCGCACCGGGCGGCTACGTGGCGGGACGGATCGGCCGACACGGATCGAGCCTGCCCATGCCGCGGCGGCGCCCGCAGCCCGGACGAGCCCTCCAGATCGAGGACCTTCAGGACGAGTTCGACGCGGTGGAGCGGGTGCGTGGCGCACTCGCGGACGCGGGTGTCGACGACATCTCGTTCGCGGCGGAGATCGCGCGCGACGGGAGTGCCGTACTCCACCTGCTCCACCCGAGCCCCGCCGCGGAGTCCGGTATCGGCAATGCGCATCCCGGTTCCCTCATCCTGGTCGAGGATGCCGTCCCCGAGCCCTGGCGCCGCCTTCCCGAACCGGTCCCCGCGGCGGTGCCCGCCCCGTCGGTGGCTCTGGCGTCGCTGGAGCGGACGCTCCGCGAGCGGATCCCCGATGCCGTCGGCGCCACCGTGGCGGAGATCGCCGCCGCGGAGGCGCGCCTCGGCATCGTGTTGCCCGACGAGCTGAAGGTGCTCCACCGCGTGATGTCCGTCCCCCTGGAAGTTCGCGGCGATGAAGGCGGTCGGCACCCACCCGACGCCGCGGTGCAGGGGCTAGGAGTTGTCGTCAAATGTCACGCCCACATCAGGAGCGAGGCGAGGGTGACGGCTGCTTGGTAGGACTCGGCGGTCTTGTCGTAGCGGGTCGCGATGCCGCGCCATTGCTTGAGGCGGTTGAAGCAGCGTTCCACGACGTTGCGCCGCTTGTAGACCTGCTTGTCGAAGGCCGGCGGACGCCCGCCCCGGCTGCCGCGCCGGAGCCGGTTGCGGACTTGGTCCGCCCGCTCGGGGATGGTGTGCGGGATGTCTCGGTGTCGCAGCCAGGTCCGTATCGCGCGGGAGCTGTAGCCCTTGTCGCCGAGGACGTGGGCGGGCCGCACCCGGGGCCGTCCCGGCCCGGGACGGGGCACCCGGATCGCTTCCATCACGGCGGTGAACTGCGTGCAGTCGTTGGTGTTCCCGCCCGTGAGGGTGAAGGCCAGCGGGCGGCCGAGCCCATCGCAGGCAAGGTGGATCTTGCTGGTCAGGCCACCCCGCGAGCGTCCGAGTGCCGGCGGGCAGAGCCCCCTTTCGGGCCCCGGCCGCGTGCTGGTGGGCCCGCACGACGGTGGAGTCGACCGACACCAGCCAGTCGATGTCCCCGGCCGCGTCCGCCTTGGCCTGCGCGGCCCGCAGCATCCGCTCGAAGGTGCCGTCCTTGGCCCACCGGCGGAAACGGGTGTGCAGCGTGGCCCACGATCCGTACCGCTCGGGCACATCCCGCCAGGCCGTGCCGGTGCGGAACTTCCACACGATCCCGTTGAGGACCCTTCGGTCGTCCAACCGCTTGCGGCCCCGCAAGGACGCGGGCAGCAACGGCCGGACGAACTCCCACTCGGCATCGGACAGTTCATGACGACGTATCACCCGACCATGATCCACCACTCAAGATCATCATTTGACGACAGGGCCTAGTGGGCTCCCCCGGCTGGATCGTCTTCGGCGACAACGGCGGCGGCGACCGCATCGCGGTGGACCTGACACCGGGCCCGCGCGGACACGCGGGACAGATCATCATGCTCGACCATGAGCAGGACGTCGGCGGCGACCTGCTCGCCGACTCCCTCACCGGCCTGGTGTCGAACGGACTCGGCGAAGGGCGGCGGGGCCCTCGCGGGGACCAGCCACCGGCCGTGGCCCGGGTGAACATCGGAAGCCTGAGCAGTGTCGAGGCCGCCGCCCATCCCGAGCTGGAGGTCCTGTCCATCGGCGTGTGGGAGGGGGAGCCGCTCAGCCTCGCCCCCGTCACCGGGCTCCCCCGCCTGCGGACTCTCACGGCCTACCCCGGTACGCTCGCCGACCCGCTGGAGATCGCCGAGCTGACCGGGCTCGAGTTCCTGGAACTCGGGCCGGAGGATTGGCGTGTCCTGCTCGATGCCGAAGCTGTCCCGCGTAGCCTGTCGGCCGCCTCCATCGAGATCCACGGCACCCGCCACCCGCTCCCGATCGTGGCCCTCGCCAACGAACTCCTCGCGCTATGGGACCGCCCTCCGATCACTCGGACGACCCTCGAAGGCAACCTCGGCCCCGTGGCGTAGACCGGTTCGCCCCGGCGGGTCTTCGCCTCGAAGTCCTGTCCGCCACCATCCTTTTACGACCCCTTGTGCGGATCGCCAGGATTCCCTCGTGAAGAAGGCGCAATGGATGGGGGCGCCAATCCTCGACCACCCGGAGTCGGGTGCGATTCACGCAGGCAGGCGCCGGTGTACCCGCACCGGTCGACATCACCATGACCCAATCCTAGTATTTATTGTGTTTCCTCACGTTATCCTGCCGTGCGTAGCGCCATAGCCACGACAAGTAGGAGGCAGGCTCCGTGGTTGAGTCGCAGTTCGTGATCGCCCCGCCCGCCAAAGCCGCCCTGTTCCTCGTGTGCACCATGGCACCTGGCGGCGAGCCCGCTGTTCGCGATCTGCTCCAGGATGTGGCCGGGTTGCGACGATCGGTCAGTTTCCGCGCTCCGGACGCGGGGCTGAGTTGCGTCGTCGGCATCGGCTCCGCCGCCTGGGACCGGCTCTTCGCAGGACCCCGCCCACGCGATCTGCATCCGTTCGTCGCGTTGACGGGCTCCCGGCACCGAGCCCCGTCCACCCCAGGTGACCTGCTCTTCCATCTGCGAGCCCACCACATGGACCTTTGTTTCGAACTGGCCCAGTTGATCGGCGAACGCCTCTACGGAGCGGTCGCCGTGGTGGACGAGGTGCACGGTTTCAAGTACTTCGACGAGCGCGACCTCCTCGGCTTCGTCGACGGCAGCGAGAACCCCGAGGGCCGGGTCGCGGCCGACGCGGTGTTCATCGGTGACGAGGACCCCGATTTCGCGGGCGGCAGCTACGTGATCGTGCAGAAGTACGTGCACGACCTTGCCGCCTGGAACGCGTTGCCCACGCAGGAACAGGAAAAGGTCATCGGCCGCACAAAGCTGGCGAACGTCGAAATGCCGGACGACATCAAGCCCGCGGACTCGCATGTCGCACTGAACACCATCACCGACGCGGACGGAAACGAACGGAAGATCCTCCGTGACAACATGCCGTTCGGCAGCATCGGGCAAAGGGAGTTCGGTACCTACTTCATCGGCTATGCGCGCACTCCCGAGGTGACCGAGCAGATGCTGAGGAACATGTTCCTCGGTGACCACCCCCATACCCACGACCGAATCCTCGACTTCTCCACGGCGGTCACCGGCTGTCTGTTCCACGTACCGAGCGTCGATCTCCTCGACGACCCACCCGCCGCGCCCACCGGAGCGCCGGCGACCGAGGGCTCCCTGGGGATCGGCAGTCTCAAAGGAGCCTGATCACGTGTCCACGCCCAACGGTATGAACAACCTGCACCGCGAACTGGCGCCGATCACGCCCGAGGCATGGGCACAGATCGAGGAGGAAGCCCGCCGTACCTTCCAGCGCAACGTGGGGGGCCGTCGTGTCGTGGACGTCACCGGACCCGACGGTCCCGCGCTTGCCTCGGTCGGCACCGGCCATCTCACCCACATCGAAGGGCCCGGACCGGGCGTCACCGCTCTGCTGCGCCAAGTGCAGCCCCTGGTCGAACTGCGCGTCCCCTTCAAGGTCGGTCGCGATGCGGTGGACGACGTAGAGCGCGGCTCGAACGACTCCGACTGGCAACCGGTCAAGGACGCGGCGCGCGCCATGGCGTTCACCGAGGACCGGGCCGTCTTCGAGGGGTACGAGGCAGCGGGTATCGACGGGCTGCGCAGGCGTACCTCCCATCCTGTGCACGCCCTGCCGGTGGAGACACGTGCGTACCCGGATGCCGTCAGCCGCGCGCTGACGACCCTGCGCCTGGCCGGAGTCGCCGGCCCGTATTCGCTGCTGCTGGGCGCCGACGCGTACACCCTGGTGAGCGAGACGTCCGACCACGGCTATCCGATCACGGAGCATCTCAGCCGGATGCTGGACGCCCCGCCCATCTGGGCGCCCGCGGTCGACGGCGCCTTTCTGCTGTCCACCCGCGGTGGGGACTTCGAACTGCGGCTCGGTGAGGACCTCGCGATCGGCTACACCGCTCATGACGCGAACGAGATCGAGTTGTACTTCCGCCAGAGCCTGACCTTCCTGGTGTACACCGACGAGGCCGTGGTGGCACTCGGCTCGTGACCGCACGGCGCCCGAGCGGACGGGGATCGCCCTGGGAAACGGCTTCACTGGTCATTCCCGCTCCCGTTGTGCAGGTGGAACAGCTGGGTGACGACGGGCGATTCCGCTGCTTGCGAGCATCGTCGCGAGCTCGCCGTGCCGCGTGAACGGATGTGCCCCGGGTAGGAATTGGGGGCTCGGACGGGGCCGGTCGGCCGGTCGCGCGAGGAGGAAAGGGACGGTTGGGCCATGACGCTGGAGCAGGCTGCCCGGGGCGGGGTGGACGCGGTCGTCGTGTACGACGGGCGTCTGCTGATGGTGGCCGCGCAGGACAGCTGGGGGCTGCCGTCGGGCACCCCGCAGCCCGCCGAGTCGGCACAGGCCGGCGCGGCGCGCCTGGTGTACGAGCTCACCGGGTACCTCGTCGACGGCACATCCGTGCTGCGGGCGCAGGGGTCGGCTGGAGCGGACGCACGGCCCGCTGTGGTGTGCCAGCTGTTGAGCCGGGCTCCCTCGGCGGAGGCGCGACTCGACCCGGAGCAGATCCGCTGGGCTCCGTTCGCCGAAGCCCTCGACGCGGGGCTGCCCGAAGCCGTGCGGGACTACCTGGTGGGCCATTCACCCGTGTAGGGATGGCGCGGCATACGTGCACCCGGCCGTGGGCGGGATACCGTCACCCCTGGTCCCGCTCTCGCCGTGCCGCCACGAAGCACTACCGTTGTGGCTTGTGAGCGTGAGCATCCGTTTGTCGCTTTCCGCAGTCCCACGGCTCGGCATCTCGGTCGCCGTCGGCGCGGCGGTCGGCGTGGCCGTCGCATTGTCCAGCGACACCCCGCTGGCCATTCTCGCGGGTATCGCCGCGACCCAGACGTTCTTCGTGGTGGTCGGCTGGATCGTGCTGTGGCCGATGGACGCCGCCGCGACCCGACGCAACGCTCGACGCGAGGACCTGCGTCCCGTCCTCGAAGAAATCGTCGTCGTCACCGTCGCTCTGTGCGGTCTGGTCGGCATCGTGGTATTCCTGCTCGGCAACTCCGACAGTGGCCATGCCGCGACGGCGCTGCTCGGCGTGTTCATGGCCTGGGCGGCACTGCATCTGATGTACGCCACCCGCTACGCGTACCTGTACTACGTGGATTCCGGGGGCGGGATCGATTTCAACTCCGACCAGCCGCCGGCGTACCGGGACTTCTTCTACTTCAGCTACAACCTCGGCATGACCTACCAGGTCTCCGACACCGACGTCTCCAGTGCGGTGGTCCGCTCGATGGTGCTCCGGCACACATTGCTGTCGTACGTCTTCGGCACCAGCATTCTGGCTACCGCCATCAACCTCTTCGCAGGAATCCTCGTTCACTGATCAGGAATCCACGTTCACTGATCTCGAAGAAGGGGGCAGATGTGGCAATTCCACGGGTGGATCGCGCGATTGGCATGGTGTCCCGGACGACCTCGGTGCTATGTCCCGCCATCACCCCACCACCTTGACGCGCGTCCTCTCGCCGCGCGGCGCGCTCACCCCGCACGCGGTGGACGGAGCGCTCCGCTTCGCTGGGTGAAAGCGCCCAGCATGGGAAAGACGGCGAGCGCGGTTCGTCCGGAGAGCACCAACGGCACGTCGCCACATCTGCTGTCCGAACCCGCCGTCATCGCCGGGATGGCGCGGGCGACTCTTCCCGACAGCGCCGTCCCGTGGGAGCAGTACATCGAGGACTACGACCGTATCCGGGACATCATGGCCCAAGCCCTGGACGGCTTCGCGGACTTCAACCGCCGCGTCCGGCTGCCGCTGGGGTTCCGGATCAAGCAACCGGCCCGCGAACTCGTCTTCCTCACCCCGTCCGGCCGGGCCGAGTTCTCCGCCGCCGTACTGCCGGATGTCGTGCCCAAGGACGACATGCTGGTGCTGCAGACGACGCGCTCCCACGACCAGTGGAACACGACCATCTACTCCGACGACGACCGCTACCGGGGTATCAAGAACCTGCGCACACTCGTCCTCATGAACCGCGCCGACATGCGCTCGCGTGGCATCACCCCCGGCAGCCTGGTCGACATCACGGCCACCTCCAAGGACGGCAGCACGCGCTCCCTCACCGGATACCGGGCGTTGAGCCACGACACGCCCCGTGGCTGCGCGGCGGGGTACATGCCCGAGATGAACGCCCTCATCGGTGCGGCCGACTACAGCACGCAGAGCGATCAGCCACTGATGAAGAACGTCAACGTCCGTGTCGTCCCGAGCCGGCGGTGACATGGGGGAAGCGCGTTCGTCACGCGTCTGAGCCCTGTGGGTCGCCGTCGAGGGCCGCGGCACGCAGGGCGGCTGCCACACGCGTGACCGGTTCGCTCGGCGGGTGAGGAAGACGGGCCAGGAACAGACGCCGCTGCTCCTGGGGTCCACCGCGCACGGGAAGGATGCGTACCCCCGGTGGTGCCGCCTGGGCGATTGCGGGCGGCACGGTGGTCAGTCCGCACCCGGCGGCGACGAGGTGAAGCTTGGCCAGCCAGTCACGGGCGGTGTGGGCGATCTCGGGGCGTTCGTCCAGACCGGGCCACACCCCCATCAGCCGGTCCTCACCGGAGGAGGAGCCGGCGATCCAGCGCTGCCCGCGCAGATCGGCCACGTCGACGAAGGCGCCGCGGGCGAGCGGGTGGGTGGCGGGCAGCGCCAGGCACAGCGCTCGTTCGGTGAGCGTGTGCAGAGCCAGTGGAGGCGACTCGGCGTCCGGCGGCCGGAAGGGCGGCGCCGACGCCAGGAGAGCGAGGTCCAGGCTGCCGGCCCGCAGGGCGCGCACGAGCGCCGGAGTGCTGCCTTCGCGGCTGACGATGTGCAGGCCGGGGTCCGTACGGCGCAGCGCGACCAGGGCCCGGGGCAGCAGGACGGCCCCGGCACTGGGGAACCATCCCAGCCGGACCGTCCCGGTCTGCCCCGGCAGACCGGACAGTTCGCGTGCCGTCGCGTCGATCTCGTCGAGCACGGTCGTCGCACGGCGCATGACCACGAGACCGGCCGCGGTCAGCCGTACTCCGTCGCGACGCCGCTCCAGCAGCTCCGCTCCCGCCACGCGTTCGATCGCGGCGATCTGCCGGGACACGGCCGACTGGGTGTAGCCCAGCGACGCCGCGGCCGCGGTGAAGGTCCCCTGTTCGGCCACGGCGCGGAAGACGCGCAGCGCGGTCAGCGACACATCCGTGAAGTCCATGACACTTCCAAATCCATGATCATTGATCACTTGCCCATACCCCATGCTCCATGCCAATTGCGCATACTAGCTGTGCGTGAATTTCGTTGGACTCATGGCCGCCGCGTTTCTAGCGTGGCATGCATGAACGCTTCGCGAATCGCCCTCGTCACGGGCGCCAACCAGGGACTCGGACGTGCGCTCGCCGAAGGGCTGGCGGCCCGTATGGATCCCGACGACGTCGTACTGCTCACCGGCCGCAGCCACCAGCGCGTCTCGGACGCCGCCCGTGAAGTGGCGCAACTGCCGGGCACACGCAGCCATGTCCGGGGCCAGGTCCTGGACGTCACCGACACCGACGACATCGCCCGACTCGCCGACGAACTCCGGGCACGGCACGGCGGCGTCGATGTCGTGCTCTCCAACGCCGTCGCCCGACTGCTGCCCGAGGAGTCCCAGGCCGAGCGCGCCGACGAGTTCATCGACGTCTCCAACACCGCCACCCATGCGATCCTGCGCTCGTTCGGCCCCGTCCTGCGTCCGGGCGGCCGACTGATCGTCGTGGCCAGCAGCCTGGGCACTCTCGGCCACCTCGATCCGCGGCTGCACCACCTGTTCGAGGGGGCGAGCCTCGACCAGGTCGAGTACGCCGTCGAGTCCTGGCGCAGCGCCCTCCACAACAGGACCGCCGAGGAGGCGGGCTGGCCACGCTGGCTGAACGTGCCCTCGAAGGTGGCCCAGGTCGCCGCCGTCCGCGCGGTCGCGGCCGAACGCCGCGAGCGCGACCTCGCCGACGGCACCCTGGTCGCCTCCGTGTGCCCCGGCATGGTCGACACCGCCACCTCCCGGCCCTGGTTCAGCGACTTCAGCCAGGCACAGTCGCCTTCCGAGGCCGCCCGTGCGGTGCTCGACCTGATCTTCACCGAGCACGTCGATCCCGCCCTCTACGGCGAGTTGATCCGCTTCGGCAAGGCCCTGCCCTGGCACGACGGGACTCCGCCGGTGGAACAGGACCGACTGCTCAGGCCCTGACCTCGAAAGATCGCGCGCGGACCAGCACACAGCGACTGCAGAAGCCGTTCAGCCCTCGGCGAGTTCAGCACGGCTACCTCAGCTCACAGCAAGGAGTTCATCCGTGAGTGCCATCACGACCCCGTTCGGTTTCTCCAGCACGGCCACCGAGGTCGCGCAGGGAATCGACCTCACCGGCCGCCGCGCCGTGGTCACCGGCGCCTCCTCCGGCCTCGGGGCGGCAACGGCCCACGCGCTCGCCGGCACCGGTGCGGAAGTGACCCTCGCCGTCCGGGACATGACGGCGGGCGAACGTGTCGCCAAGGACATCACCGGGACGACCGGCAACCAGGAGGTGCGTGTCACGCACCTGGACCTGACCGACCCCGCGTCCGTCACCGCCTTCACCACCGCCTGGGAGGGCCCACTGCATGTGCTGGTGAACAACGCGGGCGTCATGGCCTGCCCCGAGCAGTACACCGAACAGGGTTGGGAGTGGCAGTTCGCCACCAACCATCTCGGGCACTTCGCTCTCACCACTGGCCTGCACGGCGCGTTGGCCGCCGACGGCGCCGCCCGCGTCGTCGTGGTCAGCTCCACCGGTCATCAGCAGTCCCCGGTGGTGTTCGACGACGTCAACTTCGCTTTCCGCCCCTACGATCCATGGCTCGCCTACGGTCAGTCCAAGACCGCGGGTGTCCTCTTCGCGGTGGAGGCGACCCGTCGCTGGGCCGCCGACAACATCACCGCCAACGCGGTGATGCCGGGCGCGATCTACACCAACCTCCAGCGCCACACCGGAGGCCGCGGGAGCGGAAGGGTTCCCGCCCACCTCATCAAGAGCGTCGAGCAGGGCGCCGCCACCTCGGTGCTCCTCGCCGCCTCCCCCTCCTCGAAGGCGTCGGCGGCCGCTACTTCGTCGACTGCAACGAGACCGAGGTCATCGACCGTCGCTCCGGCACGCTGCACGGAGTCGCCCGCTACGCCGTCGATCCGGACAACGCACGACGGCTGTGGACCCTGTCGGAACAGTTGAGGTCAAGGTCAGGGCTGTGAGTGCGGTTGCTGTTCCCGCTTCATGTCCCGGTGCCTGGCGGGCTCGGGGGCGATCGCGTCCAGCAGGAGCATGGCGTCGTGGTCGGGGGTGCCGGGTTCGGCGGTGTAGACGCCGAGGCGTTGGCCAGGGGTGCCTTCGAGGTTCATGCTCTGACCGCTGAGGGTGAGGACGCCGACCTGGGGGTGGTGGAAGGTCTTCTGGATCCTCCTGCGGCCGACGACGCCGTAACGCTCCCACAGTGTGGCGAAGTCTAGGCTCTTGAGGAGGAGTTCACCCACGAGGTGGGTGAGGTCGGGAGCGTCGGGGGCGGTGCCGGCCAGGCTGCGCAAACGGGCGACGCAGCCGCGGACCAGCTCGTCCCAGTCGGGGAAGAGGGTGCGCGCGGTGGGGTGGAGGAAGAAGTAGCGGGCCAGGTTGCGCTGGGTGGCGGGCCAGTCCGCGAGGCCCGCGTACAGGGCGAGGCCGCCGGGGTTCCAGGCGAGCAGATCCATGCTGCGGCTGATGATGTAGGCCGGGTTCGGCCGCAGCGCCTCCAGGACCAGCTTCAGGTGCGGGCGCACGGTCCTGCTGGGCGGCGGCGGGGGTTCGGGGGCGTAGCGGGCGGCCCGGGCGGCGAGCTCGCGCAGGTGCTGGTGCTCGGCGTCGTCGAGGTGCAGGGCGCGGGCGAGGGCGCCGAGCACGGCGGGGCTGGGGCGGGTCTCCTTGCCGCGCTCCATGCGGACGTAGTAGTCGATACTCATGCCGGCGAGCGTGGCCAGTTCCTCGCGGCGCAGGCCAGGGGTGCGGCGCAGGCCGGGGCCCACGGTGAGGCCGACCTGGTCGGGGCGGGTCTGGGTGCGGCGCGCGCGCAGGAACTGGCCCAGCTCCGTACCGCCGCCGCTGCTCTGCGCGGATGCCATACGGTCAGTGTCACACCGCGCTGACCTGTGTGGCAGGCGTGTGGGGGGCCCTGTCATTACCCCCGAACGCCGATCCCCTGCACAGCCCGGCCTGCCACTGTCGCCGCGAGGGCGCGAGGCTCCTCGCCACCGGCGTGGCCTTCCTGCCGATGACCGTGCTCACCTCGTTCATCAGTCCGGTGGCCGCCCGCCTGTCGACGCGGTTCGGTGCACGGATGCCGGTGATCACCGGTCAGTTGCTGATGGTCGCGGGCCTGCTGGCCATGGTGGCCGTGCCCGCCGGAGCGCCGGTGTGGCGGTCGGTGGTGCTGATGATGCCGGTCGGCGCCGGCGGCGCCATGGCCGTGACCGCCCTGGTGGCGCTGCTGCTGGACAGCGTGCCCGCCGAGCGGGCCGGCGTCGCCGGCGGTGTGCTGAACGCCGCCCGGCAGCTCGACGGCGCCCTGGCAGTCGCCGCCTTCGGGGCATTGGTCGCCGACCGGGCCGGGTTCGTCGACGGGCTGCACACCAGCCTGCTGATCGCCGCGGCGACGGTGGGGATGACTGTCCTGGCCACTCTCAGCCTGCGACCCGCTCCTCGTACGTGACCGGCCTCCGTGCGGCGCGGGCCCGACCGACCGACGACACACCCAGCCACAACACACCCCAGCTACGACACACCCAGTAAGGACAGATCCCTCATGCGAGCAACCTTCCTGTACGGCGCGGGCGATGTGCGCGTGGAGAACGCGCCCGACCCGGTCATCCAGCAGCCCACCGACGCCGTCGTACGAGTCGTCCTGTCCTGCGTCTGTGGCAGTGACCTGTGGCCGTACAAGTCCATGCCCGCCGGCGAACAGGGACGGCCCATGGGCCATGAGTTCCTCGGCGTCGTCGAGGAGACCGGCTCCGACGTGACCGGGGTCAAGCGCGGTGACATGGTGGTCGCCCCGTTCACGTACTGCGACAACACCTGCGACTACTGCCGCAAGGGCCTGCACTCCTCGTGCCGCAACGGCGGCCGCTACGGCTGGGGCGGCGTCGACGGCGGGCAGGGCGAGGCCGTCCGCGTGCCCCAGGCCACCGGGACGCTGGTCAAGCTGCCCGTCGGCGAGGACTCCGAGTTGCTGCCCTCCCTGCTGTCCCTTTCCGATGTGCTGGGCACCGGCCATCACGGCGCGGTCACCGCAGGTGTCACCCGCGGTGACTCCGTTCTGGTGATCGGCGACGGAGCCGTCGGACTGTCGGCGGTGCTGGCCGCGAGGCGGCTGGGCGCCGAGCAGATCGTCCTGATGGGCCGGCACACCGCCCGCACCGACCTGGGACGGGACTTCGGTGCCACGGACGTCGTGGCCGAACGCGGTGAGGAAGGCATCGCGCGTGTTCGGGACCTGACCGGCAGCCGCGGAGCCGATCGCGTCATCGAAGCCGTCGGCACCGAGCAGGCCCTGCAGGCGGCCTTCGGCTCCGTCACCGACGGCGGGGCCATCAGCCGCCTCGGCGTACCCCAGTACGAACTGGGCCCCATCGGCCCGGCCATGATCATGCGGAACATCACCCTGACCGGCGGTGTCTCCCCGGCCCGCGCGTACATCGAGGAACTCCTGCCGGACGTCCTCGACGGCACACTCGCCCCCGGGCGCCTCTTCGACCGCGCCGTCGGCCTCGACGAAGTCCCCGACGGCTACCGCTCCATGGCCGATCGAGAGGCCCTGAAGGTCCTCATCCGCCCCTGAACCGCACCGTGCCCGCTTCGGCGCGGGGCTGGAGACGACCACAGCGCCGGAGCGGCCGGTCCATGGACGGCCTCAGCTGTCCCCGATGACGGCCTCAGCCGTTCCCGAAAGGAAATCCCATGCAGACCGTGATCCTCAACAACGGCGTCGCAATGCCGATCCTCGGTTTCGGCGTCTTCCAGATCCCGCCGGAGCAGACCGAGCAGGCGGTCACCGACGCCCTCGCCGCCGGCTACCGACTGCTCGACACCGCCGCCGCCTACCTCAACGAGGAGGCCGTGGGCCGAGCCATCAAGAACAGCGGCATCCCGCGCGAGGAACTGTTCGTCACCACCAAGGTGTGGATCCAGGACGCCGGTGAGGAGAGCACCAAGCGCGCCTTCGAGACATCGCTGGGCAAGCTCGGCCTCGACCACCTCGACCTGTACCTGATCCACCAGCCCTTCGGCGACGTCCACGGCTCCTGGCGCGCCATGGAGAACCTGCACCGCGAAGGCCGCATCAGGGCGATCGGCGTCGCCAACTTCCACCCCGACCGGCTCGTCGACCTCATCGTCAACAACGACGTCACGCCCGCGGTCAACCAGATCGAGACCCACCCGTTCTTCCAGCGCGCCACCGACCAAGAGGTCATGCGCGAGCACGGGGTCCAGATCCAGTCGTGGGGCGGGTTCGCCGAAGGTCGCAACAACCTGTTCACGCACCCGGTCCTGAGCGAGATCGCCGACAAGCACGGCAAGTCCGTGGCACAGGTCGTGCTCCGATGGCTCTCCCAGCGAGACGTTGTCGCGATCCCCAAGTCGGTGCGCGCCGACCGCATGGCGGAGAACATCGACGTCTTCGACTTCGAGCTCACGGACGATCAGATGGCGTCCATCGCCGGCCTGGACACCGGCAGGTCTCTCTTCTTCGACCACCGTGACCCGGCCATGGTCAGGCGGCTCGCCGGCCTCCGCATCCACGACTGATCCGGCGGAGAAGCGGGTCCTGGCGAATCGGCGTTCTCCGAACTGAGCGACGTCGTCCGGGAGAAGCCCACAGCCAGGCGCGGCGTCGTAGCGGATATTCGGTTGACCGCGGTGGTGCGGTGCGGGCTAAGTTCCGCGCATGGCCGAGATTCAGGGTTCGTACGACGATCTCTTCTCCGCGGTACCCGGCGCACTCGCCGAGTTGCTCGACGCCGGAGACGTGGGCGCCTCGGTGGCGGTCTTCGTGGACGGTGAGCCGGTGGTGGACGTCTGGGCCGGATTCACCGACACGGACCGCACGGTCCCGTGGCAGCGCGACACGATCGCGGGCGTCTGGTCGGTCACCAAGACGATGACGGCGCTGTGTGCCCTCGTTCTGGCCGACCGCGGCGAGCTCGACCTGACCGCGCCGGTCGCCCGGTACTGGCCGGAGTTCGCCGCGGCGGGCAAGGACGGGGTGCTGGTGCGGCACCTGCTCGCGCACACCGCGGGCCTGCCCGACTGGGACGGCCCGACGACGGCCGAGGATCTCTACGACTGGCCGTCCGCCACGACGCGGCTCGCCGCGCAGGCTCCGCGGTGGGAGCCGGGCACCGCGGCCGGATACCACTCGCTCACCCAAGGGTTCCTCGTCGGCGAGGTCGTGCGCCGGATCACCGGCCGCACGCTGGGCGAGTTCTTCGCCGACGAGGTGGCCGGGCCGCTGGACGCGGACTTCCACATCGGGTTGTCCGCCGAGCACGACCACCGGGTCGCGCTCTCGATCCCGCCGCTGTCGCGCGACGAGGACTACGTCTCGAGCGCGCCCGGCAAGACCGCACCCCCGACCGCCGGAGGTGGGATACGGGTCCGTGACGGGAACAGCGTCGCCTGGCGGCGCGCCGAGATCCCCGCGGCGAGCGGATTCGGCAACGCCCGCTCGGTCGCGCTCGTGCAGTCGGTGATGGCGTGCGGCGGAACGGTGCGTGGGGTGCGGCTGCTGTCGCCGGCGGGCTGTGCCCGTGCGTGGGAGGAACAGTTCCGTGGCGAGGACCGCCTCCTGGGCATGCCGATGCGGTACGGCATGGGGTACGGCCTGTTCGGTGACACGTACGGCTGGAGCGGCTGGGGCGGCGCGACGGTCATGATCGAACCCGACGCCCGCATGGCGGTGTCGTACGTGCCCAACCAGATGCGCGAGCCCGGGGACGACTACCGAGGCCTCGAGGTCGTGATGGCGGCCTACGACGGGCTCAAGGGCCTGCGCGCCTGACTTGCCGTCGGGCGCGCATCGGAAACCGGCGGGGCCGAACTGGTCGCAGGAGGGGCTCGGGTACGTGGCCGGGGTGACCGT
The DNA here is from genome assembly GCF_039503195.1 of Streptomyces mirabilis. Classification (NCBI taxonomy): domain Bacteria; kingdom Bacillati; phylum Actinomycetota; class Actinomycetes; order Kitasatosporales; family Streptomycetaceae; genus Streptomyces; species Streptomyces mirabilis. The sequence continues at coordinate 10,454,489 of NZ_JBCJKP010000001.1, read as the reverse complement.
TGGCTTCTGGCGGCCTTGCGCTAGGTGATGATGCATCACCTAACTGACCTCGGTGGACCGTAGCCGGGCGGGCGGGCGTCACCGTCGCCACCCCGGCCGATCGCCAGACCGATACGGAATACCGTGGCCCGGCGCCACGTTCTCCGTGCAGTTGATACATCAACCGCGTGGAGATGGGTGCGATGCAGTTCGGGATCTTCACCGTCGCTGACGTGACCACCGATCCGATCACCGGCCGGACACCGACCGAGCAGGAACGGATCAAGGCGATGGTGACCATCGCACAGAAGGCCGAGGAGGTGGGCCTCGACGTCTTCGCGACCGGCGAGCACCACAACCGGCCGTTCGTGCCCTCCTCCCCCACCACCATGCTCGGCTGGACCGCCGCACGCACCCACCGCATCATCCTCTCCACGGCCACCACACTGATCACCACCAACGACCCGGTGAAGATCGCCGAGGACTACGCGATGCTGGCGGTCTCCCATCTGCCCCCACCAGCTCCGGCAGCCACTGGCAAACCTGCTCGGGTGAGAGAATCGCCTGGTCGGTGAACGCGTCGGTGAAATGGCGCATACTGCCGCCGCTTACCGCGACTCGCCCGTTGCTCCGTCAACTGCCTGGGGTGGCTGCATCAGCGCTGTGAGCTGACGCAGGACTTCTTCCTCAGGAGCGGACTGCTCCGAACTCTCGATCCGCACCGAGCGGCGCTCCCACCCCGTCCCGTCGGAGGACCGAATCTCGACCTCGACTTCGACAACGGACTTCTTGCGCCGCTTCAGCAGCCATGCCGCGAGCAGGGGCAGTGTCGGAACGTACGCCTCGACAACAACCTGCCAGGTGGCCCGATCGCCGTGCAGCCCACCGAGCCCGATGTCCTCCTGAGCCGTATCCACCTGCTCCGGAGGTAGCGCGTCTGTCAACTCGCGCTGCTCAAGCCGCGTCAAACCACCGATTCGAATTCTCCGCGGAATGTCGCCCATCCGAGCCTCCTGCATCGCGCGAGCATCGGACCACTGAAATGCGTTCCTCCGCAGTCGCGGTGCAGCCGGTCCCGAGCGGGTTCTCGACCGAGTTCTCGGCACGCAGCATCGTGTCGATCAGCGGTGCGACCTCGTCCACCAGAACGGCTTCACGGGGCCCTACCGAAGGAGCGAACGGAACATGCCGACGCATCAGCCGGCGGACGAAGCTTGGCAGCCTCGGCGCCTGCGGTAGCGGCTGGAGGCCCACCTGTTCACCGTTGCGTCAGCGACGTCGCCGCCCGTCGGCGCCGGGCACCTTCGTCGAACTGATCGGCCAGATGATCACCACGGCCCTCGTCGCACGGGATGTCGATCCACCGGCCGCCGCGGCGCATTCGTCACCTCCACCGACGCCGGACGCGATCGGCACGCTGTCTGTATGGCTGCCCGCGAACGCCATGGACGACGCGGAGCGAGCCGCTCTCACTGGTGCGCTGCCCGCCCTCTTCCAGCCCGCTGAACACCTCGGTGGTAAGGGCCCCGGCAGGGCGGGCGACTCACATCGCGAGCCGGGCGAACGGGGCGTTGCACTCCCTTGCCTCCTGAGGCCCCTGCGAGGAGACCTGATATCCGGCGGTTGGTCAGAACCGAATCTCGACGACGCGGCCTTCCGCGTCGAGTTCAGGAACCGCGGGAACCCGGTCCGCGATCCCCAGTGCGATCCGGTGCGCCGACCAAGCCGCGACAGCGGCGTCGAGAACGTCGTCGGCGGGAATGCGATCCGCCTCACCGAGCGCGTCCGGGACCACGATCCCGGCCTCGGCCAGCAGAGAGCGGCGCATGTGCTGGCCCCGCCAGGTCTTCTTCGCGTGAGCCAGCGGAACCCCGCCGGCCAAGGCGTAGAAGGACACCTCGGGGTGCACCTCGTGCACCCGCTCATCGGCCAGCCAGCACGCCCGAGCCGCAAGCAGTTTCGGCGCCAGCGCCCATGCCTGCTGGCTCAGCCGATTACCGGTCAACTCCTGGCACCGGTCCGCGGCCGCCGCGTACTCCCGCTCCTGCCACGCCGGCCTAGGTGCTATGAGGAAAACACTGCTGCGCCGCGCGCCGAGAAGCGTCTTGGCCGCAAGATCCGCGGCACGCCAGCCCTTCTCGACAAGGCCGAGCGGCATGTCCACCGCGATCACCTGCGCTCCGGCGGCACGCTCGATCAGCGTGTCGAGCCGGGCATCCACCAGGCTGCCCGCGTACGTGCCGTCCGTGAGACTGATCCCGACCCAGCCCTGCTTACCGCAGGCATCGACTCCCAGGACGTCCATCCCACCCCACCCTCGCGCAAGGAGCGCAGCCTACCGCGACTGCGCCCGACCAGTCGCCGACCATGGTCAGGCATCTGCACGGAGGACTCCGCCGAACGCGTTCGCGTGGGCCTTCAGAACCCTCGTACGACAGCATCTCCAGCCTCGGCGGCGGTGTACTGCTGTCCGCGATGATGCTCGGCGAGATCGCACCCGGCGGCACCGGCAGCGGGCTCTACGGCCTGATCATGGTGGTCGTGGTGGCCGTCTTCATCGGCGGTCTGATGGTCGGTCGCACGCCCGAGTACCTGCGCAAGCGGATCAGGTACGGGGAGATGCGGTGGGTCGTGGTGTACGCGCTGATGCCGCCCACGGTGATCCTCGCCTGCACGGGTGTCGCGCTCGCCTTCGACGACGGGCCAAGGTCGTCGCCGCCTGCCTGAGCTTCACGGACTCCGACACCCACAGCACGGTGACGCTCACCGACGCCACCTCGGCCGGACTCTGCGACGAGGCATACACCATCACTCGTACCGACAGCGCCTGGGAGAGCGGCACGGCGGACCAGGGCTGCTCGCCCGACGCCGGCGGACGAGCGCCCGCCCGTGGGGCCGCCGGACGCGCTTCGATGGTCTCGCGCGTGTGTCCGGAGCCCGTAGGCGGGAGCCGGTTCGGTGGCGGGTGGTCACGGCGGAGCGGCGATCGGAGGCCGCAAGCCGCCCTTCAGTTGCCGAGACGCGATGGGCGGGCCAGGCGTCAGATCCGGAGGCCGTCCGGTGAACCGGGAGGGAACTCTTGGTGACGAGTCCCTTCGGACGGCCGTTCGAGCCAAGGCCGCTGCCTAGCATGAGGTGATCACGTTCGGCACGACACCGGGAGGCCCGGATGCTGTTGTCCGGCCTCAAGCGGAGGCCGCTGCGTCTGTGGGGCGCCGTCGGCCTTGTTCTCGTGTTCGTCCTGGTGGGGGTGCTGGCTCTAAGGCGCGGGTCGAGCCAGGCGCACGTCACCGCCGAGGCACTGCCGCACACCGCCGTGGAGGTGTCGCCGAGCGGCTGCGGCCGCGGCTGGCACGAGCCTCGGCCCGGCCTGCAGGTCTTCGATCTGCACAACCCCTCCTCCGGGGCCGCCGAGGTGTACCTCGAAGACCCCGCGAGCCACGCGGTGTACGGCGAGGTGGAGGGCCTTGCTCCCGGCACGACACGGGAGTTGACCGTGCGGCTGGGAAAGGGTTCGTACGCCTTCAAGTGCCTGCCGGACGATGCCGACGCGGTCACGGGCCCCACGGTCCGCATCACCGAGGGGCGCAGCGGTCCGGCGGCGGCGCCGGTCACTGAGCACGACCTGATCCCGCCGTCGATCGGCTACCAGAAGTGGGTCGGTTCCGGGCTCGACGACGTGGTGACGCTGACCGGGAAACTGCGGGACGCGATCGACCGCGGCGATCTCGCCGGTGCGCGTACGGCCTGGCTGCCGGCACATCTGCAGTATGAGCGACTCGGCGCGGCGTACGACGCCTTCGGCGATGCGGACGGGCAGATCAACGGGACGGACGCGGGACTGCACGCAGGGGTGCACGACCAGGACTTCACCGGCTTCCACCGCATCGAGTACGGGCTGTGGCACGGCGAGTCCGCCCCCGCCCTGCGCGCCCCGGCCGCCGCCCTCGTCAAGGCCGTCACCGCGCTGCGCGACGACTGGTCGCAGACCCGCATGGATCCGGCCCAGCTCGGCCTGCGGGCGCACGAGATCCTGGAGAACACCGTGCAGTTCGAGCTGACCGGTCGGACCGACTACGGTAGCGGCAGCAACCTCGCGACCGCCCGCGCCAACCTCGACGGCACCCGCGCCGTCCTGTCCCGGCTGCGCTCCCTGCTCACCACCCGGTACGCCGATCTGCCGGGCCTGGACCGGGAGTTGGACCGTGCCCAGCACACTCTCGACAGTTTCCGCCACGGGGGCGCGTGGACCGCGCTGGACCGCCTGAGCCGGGCCCAGCGGGAGAAGACCGACGCGGTCCTCGACGATCTGGCCGAGCGCCTCGCGTCGGTGGCCACCCTGTGCGACCCACGGAGGACGGCGTGAGCACGTCGAAGGATGCGTCCCCAGGCAAAAGCGGTGTCGGCAGGCGCGGTTTCCTGCGCGGCGCGGCCCTCGCGGGCGCCGGGCTCGCCGCCGGCGGGGCGGCCGCCCCGAGCACCTCCGCCGGTGCGCCGTCCGTCGCCCCGCTCCACGGCCCGCACCAGGAGTCGGTGCTCTCCACGCCCCGCCGGGTCACCGCGTTCACCGCCTTCGACGTGACCGCCGAAAACCGCGCCGAGTTGACCGACCTGCTGCGCACTCTCACCGAGCGCGCCCGCTTCCTCACCTCTGGCGGCACGCCCCAGCCGGTCGGCATCACTGGGCCGCCCACCGACTCGGGCATCCTGGGCGAGCGACTGCCCTCCGGCGCCCTGGCGGTGACCGTCGGGGTCGGATCCGCCCTCTTCGACGACCGATACGGCCTGGGCGCGCAGCGCCCTCGCCGCCTGACCACCATGCCCGCGTTCCCCGACGACGACCTCCAGTCCGACTGGTGCCACGGCGACCTGAGCCTGCAACTGCACGCCGACGACACGGACACCGTCCTGCACGCCCTGCGCGACATCGCCCGGCACACCCGCGGCGGCCTTCAGGTCCGCTGGCGCCTCGATGGCTTCAGCAGCCCGCCACGCCCGTCCGGAACCCCGCGCAATCTGCTGGGTTTCAAGGACGGCACGGCCAACCCGGAGGCGACCGACGCCCAGCAGATGAACCGCCTGGTATGGGTGGGACGGGGCAGCGGCGAACCCAACTGGGCGGTCGGCGGCAGCTATCAGGTCGTACGGCTGATCCGCATGTTGGTGGAGTTCTGGGACCGGGTCTCCCTCAGCGAGCAGGAGCGGATGTTCGGCCGGGCCCGCGAGTCCGGCGCACCCCTGGACGGCAACGCCGAACACGACACGCCGGACTACCCGTCCGATCCCAAGGGCGACGTCATCCCGTTGGACGCGCACATCCGCCTCGCCAACCCGCGCACCGCGCAGACCGCCGGCCAGCGGATCCTGCGCCGCGCCTACAACTACGACCGGGGCACGGACAGCAACGGCAACCTCGACATGGGCCTGCTGTTCTGCTGCTACCAGCAGGACCTGGTCCGGCAGTTCGAGACCGTGCAGAAGCGCCTTGCGGGCGAGCCACTCACCGACTACATCAAGCCGTTCGGCGGCGGCTACTTCTTCGCGCTGCCCGGCGTACGGGACGAGGCGGACTGGTACGGGCGCGCCCTCCTCCGCTGAGCCTGTCCGGACAACTCGACCGGCTCAGTTGGTCAATACACGGTCAAACCTTGGCCTGGTTTCCCTGACTCGGTGTTCACTCCGGCGCCATGATGACTCCGCCGGGCGGCCGACCGCCGGGCACAGCATCGCGATCCGTACAGCACAATCGCATCGGTGTCCGGAGGGTGAAGCAGCATGGCCAGCAGGGGAAGACGAGCAACGATTCGGAGTCTGGGGGCGCTCGCGGGCGCTGCCACGCTCACCGTTCTGGGCGGCGCACCGACGTGGGCGGCCACGGCGGACGGGCACCACGGCCACTCCTCGACGGCCACGCCCATCAAGCACGTGGTCGTCCTCTTCGACGAGAACGTCTCGTTCGACCACTACTTCGCGACCTACCCGAAGGCCGCGAACACCGACGGCACGAAGTTCACGGCGTCCAGGAAGACCCCGAAGAACATCGACACCCTCGCGCACGCCGGGCTGCTGACGAAGAACCCCAACCAGTACGCGCCGAAGCGGCTCACCCCGGCGCAGTCCATGACCTGCGACCAGAACCACAACTACGGGGCCGAGCAGTACGCCGCGAACGGCGGCAAGGCCGACCAGTACGTGCAGAACACCGAGGTCAACAAGTGCAGCGGCGGCCTCTTCGGTGAGCCGGGTCTGGTCATGGACTACTACGACGGCAACACCGTCACCGCGCTGTGGAACTACGCACAGCAGTACGCCATGAACGACCGCTCCTACAGCTCGGTCTACGGCCCCTCCACGCCCGGCGCCCTGAACCTGGTCTCGGGCCAGACGCACGGCGTGATCTCAACGGACCCCACCTCCGGCACCGAGAACCCGAAGCAGACCTCGACGCCCGATGCGTACACGGTCAAGTCTCCCGACGCGAAGGGCGTCGGCACGGTCATCAACGACCCCGACCCGGCCTACGACGACTGCTCCGGCAAGGACCACACCAGCACCAACACGCTGGCCGCGATGCAGGGCAAGAACATCGGTGACGTCCTCAACTCCAAGAATGTCAGCTGGGGTTGGTTCCAGGGCGGCTTCAGGCCGTCCACCGCGTGGGACGGCAAGCAGGGCGACTACGCCAAGTGCGACACCACGCACACCAACGTCGGTGGCGCCGCAGTCGTCGACTACAGCCCGCACCACTCGCCGTTCGAGTACTACAAGTCGACGTCCAACCCGCACCACCTGCCGCCCAAGAGCGTCGACGAGATCGGCCACGCCGGCCAGGCCAACCACAACTACGACCTGACCGACTTCGACGCCGCGGCGAAGGCGGGCAAGCTTCCGGCCGTCAGCTTCGTCAAGGCCCCCGAGTACCAGGACGGCCACGCCGCCTACTCCGACCCGATCGACGAACAACACTTTCTCGTCGACCAGATCAACGCCGTACAGTCCTCGCCACAGTGGAAGTCCACCGCGATCGTCATCGCCTACGACGACTCCGACGGCTGGTACGACCACGCCTACGTCGCCCCGCGCAACGGCTCCACGGACACCGCCCTCGGCTCCAACGGCAAGGCCACCGACAGCGCCGCCTGCCAGACCGGCCCCAAGGCGTCCGGCGGCTACGCCGACCGCTGCGGCCCCGGCACCCGTCAGCCCCTCCTCGTGGTCTCCCCGTACAGCAAGGTCAACAAGGTCTCCCACGCGCTGACCGACCAGTCCTCGGTTATCAAGTTCATCGAGGACAACTGGCACACCGGCCGGATCGGCGACCACTCCTTCGACGCCACCGCGGGCTCGTTGACCAGCATGTTCGACTTCAAGCACCCCAACAACAAGCAGGTGCTGCTCAACTCGGACGGCTCGGTCAAGTCCGTCGGCTCCATCCACCACGTCGCGCCGGTCGCGACAAGCATCACCCCGGGTCCGGCGATGCAGAACACCGCCGCGACCACCGACACCTCGTCGTTCCCCACCGTCCCGGTGGGCCTCGGCGTTGCCGCCCTGCTGGCCGCCGGCGCCACGGGCACGTACCTCACCCTGCGCCGCAAGCAGCGCGCGACCACGTGACGCAACCTGCATGACCAGCGCGGCGCGGTCCTCCTGGGCCGCGCCGCGCCGCGTCCGCTCCGTCGGATCGGCAGCACTCACCACGTTCTCCCACGGGAAGTGAGCGACGGTGGCCGACCTGGTGCCGGGGCTGGTGTGCTGCTCCACCGTCGGGCGGCTGTGGTGGCTTCCCGGCACACTGCTGCTGTCCGCGACTGCCGCCGCGCACCCGGCGGTGTGGCCCGCGCCGTCCGCCACGCCTGGCCGGCCACGCACTGCCCTACGCGGCGATCACCTGGTGGACGGCCGTCACCCCGCTCACGGCCGCCCTGACACTCTTGGCCGGCACCGTGGCGATCCGCCGGCACCGCCCCTCCCCGGGACCCGGAGGACTGGGATGACGACCTCAACGAAGATCGACTTCAGGCGGGAGCGACGTCGACTGTATGAGGCCGGCACCGAGCCGGCCTCCACCTCGTCGATATGCCCGGACTCGCCTTCTTGATGGCCTCCGCGCACAGTGATCGGTCCGGCTTCCTCAGAAGACGAACGTGGCATTGCTGAGGCCGACGTAGATCGCGACGATGCCAGCGATCCACAGGGCCAGTGTGCCGACCAGGGCGCCCGTGGCCGCGGGATCCCAGCGCGGCGTCCCGCCATGGCGACAACCATCCCAGCGAGGAGAGCCCCGAGGCAGGGCGCACCGACGATCAGCGCGACAGCATGCTCAAGCGACTGCTTGGCCTTGCGGTTGCCACGCCAGTCGGTCGTGCTCCGGTGCTGGAGCGCGTCGTTGGCGGCGTACCACAACCCGCCCAGGAGCGGGAGCAGGAGCACGGCCGTCACCACGAGGAGCGCGATGACCCTGCGCCGTTGCCGCGCGGACGTCGCGTCAGAGGAATCCGTCACGCGGGCAGCCTGCGCGGAAGCCGCCGCACGGCACCATTCGTACGCGTACTCAACCGCGTCGCAGGAGCCTCTGAAGGCACACCCGTGCGCTGATCACTGCTCCGGCGCGCCGTCGGCCGGCCCGCCGAGGTGTTCGGCCAGTTGGAAGAGCGCGGGCAGCGCGTTCGCGATGGCCGCGCGCTGTGGCCTGGGGCTGGGTGTCCGCCCCCGCTCTCGGCGCTCTCGCCCTCGCGCTGGCCGTCACCTGGTTCGTCACCCGGCGCCTGACCACTCCCGTGGTCAGGGTCGCGGCCACCGCCCGAGCGCTCGCCACCGGAGACCGCAGGGCCGCTCTCCACGACCAGACCCTGAGACGTGGCCGGGTCGTCGGTGACCTCGGGGAGCTGGCGGAGGCCGAGTCGGCACGGCTGTCCCTCCACCTGACCGAGGTAGACCTGAGCACCCTGGTCCGTGCCGCCGTGGCCGACCGCGAGGCCGAACCGCGCACCGCCGGACTGACCGTGCACACCCGCACGGGCGCTGCCCCCTTGCCGGTGCACGCCGACGCGGACCGCCTGCACCAGGCCCTCGGTAACCTGCCGAGCAACGCAGCACGCCACTGCCGTCCGGGCGACACGGTCACCGTCACCACCTCCACCACCGCTGCCGAGGCATTCGTCGAGGTGGCCGACACCGGTCCCGGCATCCCCGCCGACGAACTGCCCCATGTCTTCGACCGCCTCTGGCGCGGCAGCCGTGGCCGCGCGACCGGCGGCAGCGGCATCGGCCGTCGTCAAAGAGCTGGTCACCGCCCACGGCGGCACGGTCACCGCGGACTCCTCACCAAGCGGCGGGACCCGGATAACCCTCCGCCTGCCCAGGGCCGGCGCACGGCGCTCCGGGTCTGCCCTTGAATCGCGCGCAACGCCGGACGTTGCCCCGCAGGCAAATACCCCTAGGGGTATTTGACGCCTTTCTCGAAGCCGCCGTACTCTCGACAGCAGGAAACCCCCGGGGGTATTTGAGGAGGCAACGAAGTGGCTCGCGAAGTGACGCGGAGACGTTCGCGGCAGCCTGGGGCGACGGTGGGCTCGTGGTCGACGTACGGGAGGCGGACGAGTACGCAGCCGGGCCTGCGCCCGGCCCGCGGCTGATGCCGCTGCGCACCGTGCCCGCCCAGGCCCGCGACGGACGCCCGGTCGCGGCAGGACCCGTCGAGCACGCGGCCTGACCCCACACCGACACCTGACACCTGACACCTGACACCCGGCACCCGGCACCCGGCACCCGGCACCCGGCACCCGGCCAGAAGAGAAGGAGCTCCGCCTTGACCGCCACCCCCTCACCCACCGGCGAGCCGATCTCCGGCCGCCACCGCGTCGCTGTCATCGGCGGCGGCAGCGCCGGCATCAGCGTCGCCGCCCGCCTGCGCCGAGCCGGCGTCACCGACATCACCCTGATCGAACCCTCCGACACCCACTGGTACCAGCCACTGTGGACCCTGGTCGGCGGCGGCCAGGCACCCCTGCGCGCCACCCGCCGCCCCGAAGGATCCGTCATACCCGACGGCGTGCGCTGGATCCGCCGGCGCGCCCAGGCCGTCGACCCCGACGCCCGCACGGTGACGCTCTCCGGCGGCGCCGAACTCACCTACGAGTACCTGGTGCCGGCGCCCGGCCTCCAGCTCGACTGGGACGGCGTGCCCGGCCTCGCCGAGGCGATCGGCCACGACCGGGTGAGCAGCAACTACGCGCCCGAGTACGCTCCGCGCACCTGGGAGCTGATCAGGCGGATGCGCTCCGGCACCGCGGTCTTCACGCACCCGGCGTCTCCGCTGAAGTGCGGCGGCGCCCCGCAGAAGATCGCCTACCTGGCCGCGGACTATTGGCGCAAGCAGAAATTGCTTGACCGGATCCGGATCATCCTCGTCCTCCCGGACCCGGCGCTGTTCAAGGTGGCCGCCTGGTCACAGGTCCTGGAGAAGGTGGCCGCCCGGTACGGGATCGAGGTGCGGCTGCGCTCCGAGATGACCGCCGTCGACGGTGACGCCCGCGAGATCACCGTCACCGACCACGCGAACGGCACGAAGGAGACCATCGGCTACGACCTCCTGCACGCCGTGCCGCCGCAGAGCGCACCCGACTGGATCAAGACGGGCCCGCTCGCCGACCCGGCAAGCCCCCAGGGGTTCGTCGCCGCGGACAAGCACACGCTCCAACACCCGTCCTACGACAACGTCTTCACACTCGGTGACGTGGCGAACCTGCCCACGTCCAAGACCGGCGCCGCCGTGCGCAAGCAGGCCCCGGTCGTGGCCGCCAATCTGCTCGCCGCGATGAACGGCCGGACTCCTTCGCACCGTTACGACGGCTACACGTCCTGTCCGCTGGTGACGGCCCGCGACCGGATGCTGCTCGCCGAGTTCGACTACGACCTGAACCCCACACCCAGCTTCCCGCTGATCAACCCCTTCAAGGAGCGGCGCACGATGTGGGCGTTCAAGCGGTACGGCCTGCCGCCGGTGTACTGGCACGGCATGCTCACCGGCCGCCTCTGACCGGCCGGCCCGGGACATCCCCCGGCCCGGGCCGGTCACCCCGCCCTCGAAACAAGGGCGACCAGACCCTCTTATATACCCCCAGGGGTATGGAGCACCTTGCTCTTCCGACACGGAGGTCATCCGCCATGTTCTTCGCCCAGTACTACCTCGACTGCCTCTCCCAGGCGTCATACATGATCGCCGACGAGACCACCGGCCGGGCGGTCGTCGTCGACCCCCGCCGTGACGTCTCCGAGTACCTCACCGACGCAGCCGCCCATGGCTTCACCATCGAGGCCGTCGTCAACACCCACTTCCACGCCGACTTCCTCGCCGGCCACCTGGAGCTGGCCGACCGCACCGGCGCCTGGATCGGCTACGGGCAGCGCGCCGAGACCGAGTACCCCATCCGCAAGCTGACCGACGACGAGCGCATCAGCCTCGGCGACGTGCACCTGCAGATCCTCGAAACCCCCGGCCACACGCCGGAGTCGATCAGCGTCCTGGTGTACGAGCACGCCGACGACGCCGCCCCCTACGGCGTCCTCACCGGGGACGCGCTGTTCATCGGCGACGTGGGCCGGCCCGACCTGCTCGCCTCGATCGGCGTGACCGCCGACGAACTCGGCCGCATGCTCTACGAGAGCATCCAGCACAAGCTGATGGCCCTGCCCGGCGCCGTCCGGGTCTTCCCCGCGCACGGCGCCGGCTCCGCCTGCGGCAAGAACCTCTCCACCCAGCGCCAGTCCACCATCGGCGAACAGCGCGCCACCAACTACGCCTGCCGCCCGATGAGCGAGGAGAAGTTCGTCGAGCTGGTCACCGAGGGACAGCCGTCCGCGCCCGCGTACTTCGTCTACGACGCCATCCTCAACCGCAAGGAGCACGACCTGTTCGACGCCGCCGCCGCGCCCCTGCCGCTGTCGGTCGGGGAGTTCATGCAGCGGCGCGCTGCGGGGGCGGTCGTGGTCGACGCCCGCTCGCCGCAGGACTTCGCCCCGGGGTATCTGCGCGGCTCGGTCAACGTGCCCGCGGACGGCCGCTTCGCCGAACAGGCCGGCATGGTCGTCTCCCCCGAGCAGGACGTCGTCGTCATCGCGCCGCAGGACCGCGAGGAGGAGGTCGTCACCCGGCTCGCCCGGATCGGCTTCGACAAGGTCGGCGGCTACCTGCGCGAGCCCGACGGCGCCTTCCCCTCGCTGGCCGACGAGATGGAACAGGCGAGCCGCCTGACTGCCGACGAACTGCGCCGCCTGCTCGACGACGAACCCCCGCTGGTCCTGGACGTGCGCAACGCCGCCGAGCGTGAAGAGGGCTTCATCGAGGGCTCCCTGCACATCCCGCTGGCCGAACTCGCCCGCCGCGTCGACGAGATCCCGGTCGACCGGCCCCTGGTCGTCCACTGCGCGGGCGGTCACCGCTCCTCCGTCGCCGCCAGCCTGCTGCGCCACCAGGGCCGCGCCGACGTCTCGGACCTGCTCGGCGGCTACGGCGCCTGGCTCGCCCTGCCGACATCGGCCGACGTCTGATCCACCACACGCCGGGCGGCGGCCGAACCCATCGGCCGCCGCCCACCCCGCCAGCCGCATCAGCGACAGCAAGGAACCCGCGATGACCACCCGTGCCGACAAACCCCGACTCGATCCCGCAACGCTGCGCGACCTGACGCAGGACGGCGATGGCCCGCGCCTGCTGGACGTGCGTACACCCGGCGAGTTCCGCACCGCCCACATCCCCGGCTCCTACAACGTGCCCCTCGACACCCTGCGCGAGCACCGCGACGAACTGCTGCACCACCTCGACGAGGACGTCATACTCATCTGCCGCTCCGGCGCCCGCGCCGCCCAGGCCGAACAGGCCCTGGCCGAAGCCGGACTGCCCAACCTGCGCGTCCTCGACGGCGGCGTCATGGCGTGGGAGACCGCCGGAGGCCCGCTCACCCGGGGCCCGGAACGCTGGGACCTGGAGCGCCAGGTGCGCCTGGTCGCCGGAACCATCGTGGTGGTCACCGGTATCGTGGGCCTGTTCGTGCCCGGACTGCACCTGATCGGCACGGCCGTCGGGGCCGGGTTGGCCTTCGCCGCCCTGACCAACACCTGCGCGCTGGGCATGCTGCTGGCGAAGCTGCCCTACAACCGCGGACCGCGCACCGATCTCGACACGGTTGTCGCCGCCCTGCGGGGCCTGTCGTGATCGCCCTGGTCGTCGCCTCATCCCTGCCGATCGGGGCCGGCCTGGGCGTCCTGGGCGGGGGCGGGTTCGAACACGAGCAGGTGACTGGGACGCTGCTCGCCGACCAGGCGGGCCACCTCCGCAGCAAGCCTGGGCAACGCGATGTCGACGAGAGCACCGTCCGGGTGACCGGCCAGTTCCACGCGATGGACGCCCAGTTCCCATGCGGCGCAGGCGAGTTCGCCCGCGCGGACGGTGTGCAGGTCGCCGGGCCTGCCGTGCAGGGTGGACGCTTCACCATGGGTGAAGCAGAGCACCGTCGTGGGCACGCCGCCGTCGGACAGCGGGGTCAGCAGGCCGCCCAGCCCGAACGACTCGTCGTCGGGATGGGCGACCACCGTCGGCACCCGCCGCACTCCGTCCGGCAGACCGCGCTCGGAACCGGTCATCTCAGGTGTAGATGATCTGGCCGCCGGCCGCGTGTTCGTAGAACTCGCCGACCGTGATGATGTCCTGGACCTGGTCGACGAGGTCGTCCTTGTCGAGTTCGAACAGGTCGACCGACGCCTTGCAGGCGTAGATGCCCGCGCCGGTGTCGGCGATCATCTCGAGGAACTCGGGGATCGGCGGGATGTCGAGCCTGTCCATCTTGCGTTCCATGTACCGGGTGATCAGGTCCGGCACGCCGGGCATGCCGCCGAGCAGGGTCGGCAAGTGCAGGCCCGGATTGCCCACGGTGGCGAGCTTGATGTGCTCCCAGCGCTTCTTCGTGATGGCGTCGAGGCCAAAGAAGGTGAAGAACAGGTCGGCCTCGATGCCCTCCGCGCGGGCGCCGTTGGCCATGATCAGGGCCGGGTAGATCCCCTCCAGGGATCCCTTGGAGACAATGATCGAGATCTTCTCGATCGTGGCGGTGTCAGCCATGGCGGACCGTCTCCTTCTCAGATGCAGCCGCGGGGCTTGGGGATGCCGGCGATCTTCGCCGCAGTCTTCGCCGGCCCCTTCGGGAAGAGCTGGTAGAGCTCCTTGACGCTGACGCCGGAGGTCTTGCCGAGGACGCGAACCGTCGGCCCGGTGCCCTTCTCTACATACTGGATGCGCATGAAGCGGATGACCGTCCAGTGCCGGTCGGTCAATGTGTCGATGCCGAGTTCCTTGGCGATCTGTTCAGCCATCGGCTCGGTCCAGCGGCCGGGGTCGGTGAAGAAGCCTTCGTCGTCGACCGGGACGGGAGTGCCGTCATAGGTGGCGGTGGGCATGTCGGTGCTCCTTTGGTTCAGGCGTGGGCGCGGCGCTTGCCGCGCTCGGGCATGGCCGAGCCGATGCCGGGCAGCTCCCGGCCAGGCAGGAGGCTGTGCCAGTACAGCCACTCAAAAGCGAGCTTGCCGAGGTGGTTGGCGTGCGACTCCTTCAGCAGCGGCAGGCCGAGGGGGCCAGGGAAGTGGCCGGGCAGCGGTTCGGTGTCGTAGTTGAAGTCAATGAGCAGGGCCTTGTGGAAGCCGGTCTCGACGAAGCAGTTGGCGTGCCCGTCGAAGGAGGCGTCCAGGGGCTGCCCGGCGAGGAAGCGGCCAATGTTGTGCACCAGAACCTCGCCCTCGAAGTGGGCCACCGACCCGGCCTTTGAGGCGGGCAGGCCGGACGCGTCCCCGATGGCGAACACCTCAGGATGTTCGGGGTGTTGGAGGGTATGCGGGTCGACGGGCACGAAGTCCAGCTCGTCCCCGAGGCCCTCGGAGCGTCCGACGTACTCCGCGCCACCGTGCAGCGGGACGACGACCGCCAGGTCGAACGGCACCTCCCGTTCGTCGTACGAGGCCAGCCGACCGCCCGGGCCGTCGACCTCGCCGAGGGTGAACTCGGTGACCAGTTCGATGCCCTTGTCCGCCAGCAGCCCGCCGAGCGCCTTCGCCGCGACCGGCTTGGTGAAGGCGGCGTCCAGCGGGGTGGCGTAGGCCAGTTGGACCTTGTCGCGGATGCCGCGCTGCTGGAAGTACCAGTCGGCGAGGAAGGCGAACTCCAGGGGTGCCACAGGGCACTTGAGCGGCAGGTCCGCCACGTCGACCACCACGCGGCCGCCGTCGAAGCGCTCCAGCGCATGGCGCAGACCGACGGCGCCGGGCAGGTCGTAGAAGGTGAAGACGTTCTCGCCCCAGCCGGGACCGGTCAGTCCCTCGGTCTCCTCCGGCAACAGCCGGGCGCCGGTGGCGACCACAAGGACGTCGTAGGACACCCGGATGCCACCGCCGAGGTACACCGTCCGCCCGTTCAGGTCGACTCGCTCGATCCGTGCCTGCTTGTAGTCGACGACGGTGTTCAGCTGCTGCGGGCGGGAGCGGACGAGGTGGTGGGGCTGGGCCAGCCCGAAAGGGACGAACAGCAGACCGGGCTGATAGACGTGGTCGTCGTCCTGGTCGACGACCGTGATCCGGAAATCTCGCTCGTCGTACGTGCGCTGCAGGCGGTTGGCCGTCATGGTGCCGGCGGTTCCGCTTCCGAGAATCACCATGTGTGTGCCCATGTCCCCACTGTCATGCGGAAGACGAGAGCGAGACATGGGCCACTGGTCCCCACCCGAGTACCCACCGGGGTATGCCTTCGCTCAGCCCCTTGTTCGCCACAGCCGACTTGCCCGCCGCAAACCCGCAGACAAAATACCCAGCAGGGTATATCGCCACGGCAGCTTGCACGAGGGCCGAACGGCCCCTGTCGCACCCAGTCGGCCTCTCGATCCGCCGCGCCGTCCGCGGTCGACTGGAATCAGGCAGCAGTCGGCACCAGCGACCAGCGAGAAGGGCCCGGCCATGACCGCCAGCACGCAGCAGACCCCGAGCGCGAACCGGCCGCAGTCCACGGACGCGCACAGTTTCGAGGTCACCCACGTCGATCACGACGCCTACACCGTGAACATCCGCGGCCACCGCATCCAGGTCGACCAGCCCACCGAGGCAGGCGGCACGGACACCGCGCCCACCCCCACCGAGCTGTTCGCCGCCTCCCTGGCCACCTGTATCGCCTTCTACGCGGGCAGCTACCTCCACCGGCACGGCCTGCCCCGCACCGGCCTGCGGGTCCGTACGGAGTTCACGATGGCCACCGACCGCCCCGCCCGGGTCGCCTCCCTGCGCGTCGTGGTCGTGCCGCCGCCGGAGCTCCCCGAGCAGCGCCGGGCCGCCCTGCTGGCGGTGGCCTCGCACTGCACGGTGCACAACACCCTCCACGAGCCGCCCGAGATCGAGATCGAACTGGAGCCATGAGCACGTCCTTGGTGCCCGCCGCGTCGGCACTGGGGAGCGCCCCAGGGGCCTGATCGGGGACGACGAGGTGCTGGACGGCCCGTACGGCCCGAAGCGGATCGCCATGATGGTGGCGGATCTTGCGCCGGTGGTACAGGACGTCGAAGTTATGCCTTCTGGGCCGTGGCCGCCGAGTCCACCGCTTTGGTCGCGGCCGAACCTGGTGTCGCCGGATGCCCGGCATGGGCAGCCCGTCAGCGGTGGACGTTGATGGTGGCCATCATGCCGAGGTCCTCGTGGTCGAGAACGTGGCAGTGGTAGACGCTGCGGCCGGGGTAATCGGTGAACGGGATACGCAGCCGCACCCAGCCCCGCGCGGGCACGAGCACAACATCCTGGCGCAGCCCGGTCGGGGGTGCGCCGGTGCTGGTTGCCAGCACCTGAAACGGCCAGACGTGCAGATGGAACGGATGATCCATGGGACTGGTGTTGACCACGGTCCACTCCTCGACGGTGTCGAGCGGGACGGTCTGGTCGTCGCGGTCCGGGTCGAAGGTGCGCCCGTCGATGGTGAACATCCCCGTGCCTGTGCCGCCCATCATGCCCATGCCCATGTTCATGGCGAAGGTGAGCCGACGCTGACCGGCCACCCGGCCTTGCGGGGCGGGCGGGGCCGGCAGGGTGACTGGCAGCGGCGGCGGTGTCGCGGCCGGTCCGGAGGCTTCCAGGGTGGCCAGGGTGACCGGACCGGAGGTGGGCGGGCCGCCGCCCATCATGCCGATACTGCCCCGGTCGTACGGGTCGGCAACCAGCGTGTACCGGCCGTCGCGGACGGGGCGCACCAGCAGGTCGGTCCGGTTGCCCGGGGCCAGCACCACCTGGTCCCGCTCGGCGGGGGTCGGCAGGAACGCCCCATCCAGGGCGAGCTGGGTCAGCCGGTGGCCCTCCAGCCGCAGCGCGAGCACCCGGGAGACACAGCCGTTGATGACCCGCCACCGCTGCGCATCGCCGGGTGCGGCGGTGATGACGGGTTGGTGCTGGCCGTTGACCAGCACCAGGTCGCCTTCGCGGCCCATCGTCCTGGCCATCATGTTCGGCGCGGCGACCCGGCCGGCCCCGTCGAGGGTGGTGTCGGTGACCAGCAGGGCCAGGTCGTCGGTCACCGGCAGATCCGGGTCCGGACCGCCGTCGACCAGCAGCGCCCCGGCCAGGCCGGCGAAGATCTGGTCGGCGACGGTGCCGTGGTGATGCGGGTGGTACCAGTACGTGCCGGGCGGGTGGTCGGCCGGGATACGGTGCGCGTAGTCGAAGCTGCCGTCGGGGTCGACGGTGACGAACGGGTTGTCGCCGTTGCCGCGCGGAGACACGTGCAGGCCGTGGGTGTGCAGGTTGGTCGGCTGGTCGATGTGGTTGACCAGTCGCACCCGCAGCAGGTCCCCAGGTCGTACCCGCAGGGTTGGCCCCGGGCAGGTGCCGTTGTACCCCCATGCCAGGGTGTCCCGCCCGGCCAGGCGCACTCCGGGGGCGGCGGTCAGCGACACATTCAGGACCCCGTCGCGACTGGCCAGCACCGGCGGTTGGGCCAGGTCCTGGCCGGAGGTGCCCCTGCTCGGGGCGCCCGGACCGGTGGCCCGGTTGGTCGCGCCGACGGCGACGTTGGCCGTGCCCAGTCCGATCAGGCCCAAGGCCCGGCGCCGGCTGATCGGCGCGCCGGTCACCGCAGCACCCTCCACCGGTGCTGGTACTCCTGCTCGTCGATCTCCCCGCCTGCGTAGCGCTCATCGAGGATCCGTCGCGCCACCGAACCCGAATCGGACGCGCCGCTGGCAGATCCTCGGCCGTTTCGCGCCAGCCGCAATACGGCGTAGCCGATGATCAGCAGACCGGCCACGACCAGCACCGGCCACACCCACATCCAGCCGATCGCCTGCCCGTCCATCTTCGCAATCACGTCCCCTGAAGCGGTTCCCCTGAACCCAACCTAGCTCGGCTCGTCGCGACATGCCCGCCGTGCTCATGCCGCTGCTGGACGCCATCCCGCCCATCCGCGGTCTGCGCGGCCGGCCACGCGGCCGCCCGCGACGGCTGTTCGCCGACCGCGGCTACGACTTCGACAAGTACCGCCGCCTCATCCGAGCCCGCGGAATCACCCCGAAGATCGCCCGTCGCGGCACCTCGCACGGCTCCGGACTCGGCAAGACCCGTTGGGTCGTCGAGCGCAACCCGCCTGGCTCCACCCGTTCAGACGACTCCGCATCCGCTACGAGATACGCGCCGACCTCCACCTCGGCCTACTCCAACTCGCCTGCAGCATCACCTGCTTGAGACGACTCCGAACCTCATTCTGAAACGATCAGCAATCACGGCGTCCGGTGATGCGTACGGTGAGCGCGGG
Organism: Streptomyces mirabilis; assembly: GCF_039503195.1. Taxonomy (NCBI): domain Bacteria; kingdom Bacillati; phylum Actinomycetota; class Actinomycetes; order Kitasatosporales; family Streptomycetaceae; genus Streptomyces; species Streptomyces mirabilis. The sequence continues at coordinate 10,435,687 of NZ_JBCJKP010000001.1, read as the reverse complement.
CTATCCGTACACTCCCCGGGCATGAGCGAGCTCGGGGCACCCGCAGCGTCCGCGGGTGCCCAGGAACCCACCGCTCAGCGGCTGCGCAGGGCGGCGAGCGTGGCGTCGAGATCGGCCGCGCGGTGGCGGTTGTGGGGCAGCTTGCCCAGGAGGGCCGCCATGCCGCATGTGTCGGTGACCGCGGAGAAGACCAGCCCGCCCGCGATGCCCGCGGCGAGGAGCTGGAAGGCGGAGTGCACAAGCAGACCGAGGACGAGCCCCAGGAGCACCACCGCCCCGGCGGTGAAGCGCACCTGCCGCTCCATGCTCCAGCCGGACCGAGTGTCGCAGGCGGCGGGACGATGCAGGTCGTGCCCCTCGGCGGCCCAGGCGCCGGTACCGCCGGCGAGCGTGGCCGTGGCGACACCCTGTTCGGCCAGCACCTTGCAGGCGTTCTCGGAGCGCGCGCCGGAGGCGCACACGACGAGGACGTCACCGCGCTCGGCGGCGTGCCGTATCTCCGGCAGGGCGCGGCGGACGTGGTCCAGGGGGATGTTCAGGGCGCCGGGCAGATGACCGGAGGCGTACTCGGCGGGCGTGCGCACGTCGATGACGGTGAGCTCGTGGAGCCGGGTGCGGGCCTGGTCGGTGGCGAGGCTGACGGGGGTGAGGGGGCTGGTCATGGCAGATGTGATCCTTAATCGTCGACGCCGTCCCGCACCGGGACGTACAGTACCCCTAGGGGTATTTCTTGAGGAGTGATCGTGGAACTGGAGCTTGAGGGTGCGGACCTGAAGGCCGTGCTGAACCGACTGCGCCGCGCGCAGGGTCAGATCTCCGGCGTGATCCGGATGATCGAGGAGGGGCGCGACTGCGAGGACGTCGTCACCCAGCTCGCCGCCGCTTCACGCGCTCTCGACCGTGCCGGATTCGCGATCATCGCGACCGGCATGCAGCAGTGCATGACCGACATCGAGTCCGGCCGCAAGAACGGCGAGGACGCCCAGCAGATGCGCGCCCGCCTGGAGAAGCTCTTCCTGTCCCTGGCCTAGGGCCGGCCCGGGCCTCGGGGGTTCGGCGCATCACGCCGCCGCGTCGATCAGCATGAAGGCGGCCACGGCCAGCAGCACCAGGGCGAAGATCCGCTGCAGCGTGCCCCCGGAGACCTTCGTGGCCAGCCGTTTCCCGTCCCAGGCGCCGAGGATCGCGGCCCCGGCGAAGGGGCCGACGACCGCCCAGTCCAGTCCGTCGACCGTACCGGCGCGAGCCGCCAGCGCGGCCAGGGAGTTGACGGTGATGACCAGCAGGCTGGTACCCACCGCGTTCCGCATCCGCATGCCGAGCACACTCACCAGCGCCGGTACGGCGAGGAAGCCGCCGCCGACGCCGAGAACGCCGGTGACCGCGCCCAGCCCGGCACCCGCGGCCGCGGCCCGGCCCGGCCGTACCGGCACCATGGTGTCCGCGTGCCGACGGGTCCGCAGCATACGGAGTGCGGCCGCTCCCGCCACCACCGCGAAGGCCGCCGTCAGCGCGGCGGCCGGGATACGTCCGGCGAGCGCGCCGCCGAGCATCGCCGGGCCGATCCCGGCCGCCGCGAACAGCAGCCCCGTCCGCCAGCGGACGTTCCCGTCGCGGGCGTGCGCGGACATCGCGGTGGCCGAGGTGACAGCGACGATGACCAGGCTCGCGGTGGTGGCCGCGACCGGGGTGAAACCGAGCAGGTAGATCAGGGCGGGGACGGCCAGCACGCTGCCGCCACCACCGAGCGCGCCGAGCGCAAGACCGATGACCGCACCGGCGGTCAGGGCGAGTATGAGAGTGCTCACGCGACGGTGCCGTTCCCGCCGTGCGGGTCCACCACCGGCAGCCCCGCCTCGGCCCAGTCCCGCATGCCGCCGATCACGTCCACGGCCTCCGCACCCCAGGCGGCCAGCAGTTCGGCCGCCTGCAGGGAGCGGTTGCCCGAGCGGCAGATCAAGACCAGGGGCCGTACCTGCGCCTCAGCGGGCAGCCCGGCCCCGGCGGCCAGTGCCGAGAGGGACAGGTGTACGGCTCGGGGGGCGTGCCCCGCCTGCCATTCGTAGGGTTCGCGGACGTCGAGCAGCACGGCGTCGCCTCCGCTGTCGGCGGCGTTGCCGTGGCCGGTGCGTGCGGCTGCCTCCTGCACGGTCACGCGGCCCGGGCCGCCCCGACCTCGTCGGAAAATGCTCATCTCGGTTTCTCGCTCCTGTTTCCCATATCGGTACGGAAGATCGGCAGGGCCGGTGCGGCGTCCGGCGCCGTCAGGGGGTCCACACGGTGAGCCCGGCCTTCTCGGCCGCGTCGAAGGAATCGTCCACGGCAACGACCTCGCGACCGGCCGCGTCCAGCAGGGAGGCTGCGATGGCGGCACGCATGCCGCCTGCGCAGTGCACCCACACCTCGCCGGCGGAGACCTCGTCGAGGCGGCGGTGCAGGGCGTGGACCGGGATGTGGACCGAGCCCTCGATGTACCCGCTTGCCCGCTCGGAGCCACGCCGGACGTCGAGCACGACGACGCCCTCCGCCGGGTGCCGACCCGCGAGGTCGGCGAATGTCGCACGGCGGAAGGAAGCCGGTGCATCAACCTCCGGCACCCAGCCGCCGGGGTCGCCGGTGGCCGCCGCGGCGGGGCGGTCGATGCCCACGCGGACCAGCTCGCGCTGGGCTGCGGCGAGTTGCTCCGGCGACTCGGCGAGCAGTGTGACCGGCTTGCCCCAGGGGATCAGCCAGGCGAGATAGGTGGCGAGCTGCCCTTCGGCCTCGAAGTTGAACGAGCCGGACACGTGCCCCGCGGCGAACGCGACGCGGTTGCGCAGGTCCACCGCCCACTCCCCCGCCGCCAGCCGGGCGGCTATGTCCTCGGCGTCGGCGACAGCGGGCGGGGTCAGGTCGAGGGGCGCAGGTCCGGCCGCGTTGGTCGGCCCCATGTGCGTGTAGTAGGCGGGAATGTCGTCCAGGCCGGCCAGCAGGTCGGCGACGAAGTCGTCCACGTCCCGGGTGAGGGCTTCGTTGGACGCCTTCTCCTTGCCGATGGTCGTGTCGCTGCCCTCCGCCTGGGAGGACGAGCAGAAGCTGCCGAAGCCGTGCGTGGGCAACACAGCCGTGTCGTCGGGCAGTTCGGCGGCCAGCCGGTGTGCGGAGGCATGCTGGGCCCGGGCCAGGTGTTCCGTGAGCCGCGGCTCCACGAGGTCGGGGCGGCCGACGGTGCCGATCAGCAGCGAGCCGCCGGTGAACACAGCGACCGCCGTGCCGTTCTCCTCCAGCGCATAGGAGGTGTGGTGCGGAGTGTGGCCGGGCGTCGCGAGCGCGCGCAGGATCAGGTCGGCCTCGGTGTCGATCTCCGTGCGGTCGCCGTCGTGCACCGGCACGCGCGCGAAGGAGACTCGGGCCCCGGCGGGAACGAGGTAGGCGGCGCCGGTGAGCCGGGCGAGCTCCAGGCCGCCGGTGACGTAGTCGTTGTGGACGTGCGTCTCGACGACCTGCGAGATCCGCACCCCGCGCCGGGCCGCCGCCGCGATCACCCGGTCCACGTCACGGGGCGGGTCGACCGCCACCGCCGTCCGCTCACCGCCCGCGAGGTAGCTCCGGTTGCCGAGCCCTGACACCTCGATCGTGTCGACGAAGAACACGAGGTACTCCCTTCCAGCGAAGAATTACCCCTGGGGGTATATCTTCGACGGTAACATGAGTACCCCAGGGGGTATTTTCAAGGGCAGGGAAAGCCCTCGGAAACGCCTCACGGGCAGCTCCAGCACGGCAGGACACCCGTCCCGCGCCGCGCGAACCGACCAGAAGGAACACCGCCATGCGCTACGACCGCACCGTGTACCTCGACACCGACTTCGCCACCGCCGTCAGCCGCGTCCGCGAGGCCCTCGCCGAGCAGGGCTTCGGCATCCTCACCGAGATCGACGTCACCGCCACTCTCAAGGCGAAGCTCGACCACGACATGGAGGACTACGTCATCCTCGGCGCCTGCAACCCGCCGCTCGCCCACCGCGCCCTGGAGGTGGACCGCACCATCGGCCTGCTGCTGCCCTGCAACGTCGTCGTCCGCCGCGACGGCGACCACACCGCCGTACACGCCCTCGACCCCGGCACGATGGTCACGCTCGCCGAACTCGACGCCCTGCGCCCTGTCGCCGAAGAGGCCACCCGTCGCCTCGACGCCGCCCTCGCCTCCCTCACCACGCCCGGCACGAGCGTCTGACGCCACCGACTCGGCACAACGGCGGCCGGACGTCCCCACCGAGAGCGTGACACCGGTGATGGGTCCGGGGGAGACGCAGTTCGCACCGTAGGCACGATCAGGACCGACTCAGGAGAAATTTCGCGCGCACCGCGGTACGGCACGACAGGTGGCCCGGAACAGGCCGCGACGGCTAGAGCTCAGAGTTCGACCGTGGTACCGGAGTAGGCCGCCTCAAGCTCCTGGGAGCGGTCGGCATAGCAGGTGATACGAGTGATCAGGCCGCCGATGACGTCGTAGACCTGGTACACCGTGGTTTCCAGACCGGACGCCGGCGCTGCCAGTCCGCAGGCCGAGGACGACGGCCGCCGGGTAGGTGAAGGTCTCTTCGACAGTCCCGTGCAGGCGGGCGCAGCGGCTGAGGACGTGGGAGCGCGCGGCAGCCGGCATCGTCCTCCTCACCCCAGAACGCGTGGGGGCGCAAGACGTCGACAATGAACTGCCAGTCGGCGGTCTCCACAGCTCTGCGCCCCTTGCGCACCCCAGGCGGGCGTGTCACGACGGGGCCGGTCGTGTGCGCGGACGGATGACCGCCATGGGGCACATGGATTACTGGAGGGGCGTGGCTGACCGAGCCGAGGGCCAGCCCGCGGAAGCCGCCGCGACCGCAGGTGCCGACGACGAGAAGGTCGGATAGGTCGGAGGCACGGGCCAGGGCGAGAACCGGGGATTCGTGTGCCAACTCCTCCACGACCTCTACATCCGGATACTCCTGGCGCAGGGGAGCAAGCCATTCCTGCAGTGCGCGCCGGTGTTTCGCGTCCGCCTCGTCCTGGGCACGGCTGACCGGCGCCGGCCCTCCGGGGGACTCCATGCGTACAGTGCCTGAAGCTGTGCACCGCGCAAGGAGTCCACAACGAGGGGGTGGACACCATCTGGGAAGCCGCGGAAAGCGGGGCGAGGGCGTGCACGCCGTAAACGCCGTAAAGAAGGGCCGGCGCCAGCGCGGCCCCTTCTGCCGTCCGTCCACCTCGGCCGTGCCGGTCCTCGCACCGACATCGCCGCTCAGGCCGCCGGTGGTCGGCGCCGCGGTGCCCTGCTGTGCCGTCAACTTCATCAGCTGGCGCAGGGCCGCGTCGGCCGAGGCGCTCATCTGCCGGGGCGCGCGGGCGATCTGCCGGTTGTCCACGGAGACCGGCACGATCACCGGCTGGTGGAACACGCCTGCCTTGGCAGTGGCGGCCACCGACGCCATGTCGAGCGGGCTGACGGGGACCTTGCCCTGTCCGATGTACGTCATCGCCTTCGACGCACCGCCGGTCGCCGGCACACTCCCGTCGAAGCTGGGCACGCCGGTGTTCCAGTTGAGGCCGAGACCGAACACGTCACGCGCTTCGTTCTCCACCGCGCCGTCCGGCAGGACCTGGACCGTCGACATGAAGGCGGTGTTGCAGGAAGCCTCGAAGTCCATGGCCAGGTTGGCATGGTCGATCTTCATCTTGTCCACGTTGTGGAAGGTGAGGCCGCCGTAGGAGAAGTACTGGGGGCAGTTCAGCGGCGTACTCGGGGTGAACTTGCCACTCTCCAGCAGTGTCGAGGCGGTGATCACCTTGAAGGTGGACCCAGGCGCATAGGTGCCCTGGAACGCCTTGTCGAAGCCCTTCGCCGGGGTCATGGCCACCGCCAGCACATCACCGGTGCTGGGCTGGACGGCGACCACCGACGCGTCCGGGCCCTGCTTCCTGACGTCCTTCTCCGCCTCGGCCTGCAGCTTCGCGTCGATCGTGGTCGGCAGCGGCTTCCCCGCCATGCCCTGTGCGAGCACTCGCAGCACCCGCCCTGCACTGCCGCCGGCGTTCTTGACGCGGATCTCGGTACCGGGCGTGCCCCGCATCTTCGTCCCGTACCGGGCCTGCAGCTGGCCGAGGATCCCGGCGAGTGACGGGTACTGCGCCGCGGTCAGTTCCTCGCCGTTGCGGTCCACGGCCTTGACCGGTGGTGCGCCGGCCGACGCGGCCACCACCGACTGACCTGCCGCCGGCTTCGGGTAGAGCACCGACGGCATCCACTTGACCACCGCGTGACCGTCCGTGCCGCGCACCACGGTCAGTGACGAGTCGTAGGACCAGGTCGACTTCTGCCCGGCGTAGTCCGTGCCCGGTCAGAGCTCCCAGTACCTCGTCGTCAATCAGGGCAACCACCGCTGCCTGAACGCCGACCTCGGCACCGTCGGCCGGAACGGCCAGAAGATCCGCGCCGTGAACTGCAATGGGCTGAGCGCCCAGCGGTGGCGCCTCGGCGCCTCCGGTCCGTCCGGCGCCCGGACACTGGTCAGCGTCCCGGACGGCTTCTGTCTGGACGCGGAGGCCATCTCTTCCGGGAAGGACGGTCAGCCGGTCCAGGGTTTCGGATGCGCGGGCAGCACCAACCAGGAGTGGAGCTGGTCCTGATACACCGTCGAGAAGGGTGGCCCGTGCTCACCGGTCGTCCACCGCATCGGAGGAGATCTCGCACGCGTACAGGCCCGCCGAGCCTCCGAGGACGACGCGATGCTCGTACGGGTGGAAGGAACAGGAGGACAGATGGCCGTCCACCCTCAGCCGGCACACCTCGACCGCCGTCCCGATGTCCCACAGCTGCGCCGTTCCGTCCATGGTGACGGCCACGAGACTCGTTCCGTCCCGTGAGACGGCCACGGACCACATCGCGGATCCGTCGCCGTCCAGGACATGGCGTGGCCGACCCGTGGTGGGATCCCACAGGAACACCTGTCCGTCGTAACCGGCGGTGGCCAGATGCCGTCCGTCGTACGACCAGCACACCGCGCTGACCGAACTCCTGTGTCCCGGCCAGAGATCGATCCTCCCCGTGGGACGTCCCGCGGGGTCCAGGTGGATGACACGCACCTCCATCGACGAGGTGGCCGCGATCAGTCGCGAGCCGTCGGGAGCGAACGACAGCGCGTTGACACTGGCCCCCAGCGGGATGGTGTGGACTCGTTCCCAGGTCTCGGTCTCCCACAGCACCACGTCGGTGTCGGCGGCCGCGACCCATCGTCCGTCGGGGCTCCAGGCGACCGCCGCCGCGTAGGTCAGCCTCCTCGCGAGGGTACGGATCACCTCGCGCCGGCCGGCGTCCCACAGCAGGACCCTGCCGTCGTCGCCGACGCTGAGCAGCCGACTCCCGTCCGGCTCCCAGGCCATGGCCCTGAGGTCGCCGTCATGGGCCCGCACGGCGTACCGCGACCAGGCGGGAAGTTCCCCGATCTCCCTGTCGGTCAGCAGCAGTTGGCCTCCGGCGTTCCCCGCGGCCAGCGCGCCGGTGGGTGACCAGAGCACGGTGTTCACCCGCTCGGCCAGTCCGGCGTCCGGGGCGGAGTGCCTGTCGAGGATCCAGAGCCGTACCGCCGGTTGACGACTGCCCACGGCGATCCGGTCCTCGTTCGGTTGAGGCGCGATCGCCCGCACCTGGACGCCCCGGGCGGAGAAGGTGTCCTCGAGTTCCAGGCACGGTCCGTCCGGCTGCCGGGTGAACTTCCAGACGAAGACCGTCCCGTCGTTGTCGCCCGCGAGCAGCGCGTCCCCCGACGACGTCCAGCACAGTGACTGGAACCACGCCGCCCCGGGACGGGCCTGCCCGGAGATCCGGGCCACGACCGTGGCGCTTCGGCGGTCGATGACGGTCACGGTCGCCGAGTGGCCGATCACGGCCACAAGATCGCCGTCGGGATGCCAGTCCAGTGCCTGTACCGAGGGTCCGCCCGTGTCGACCGCGATGGGCTCGGCCTCGGTCGCCGCCCGCTCCCAGAGGTGGACCCGGCCGTCGGCGAGACCGACGGCGAGCCCTCCGCGCTCGTGCCACCGCACAGCCGTACAAGACGTGTCGCGCGGGCCGGGGAGCGGCGGTCCCAGGCCGGCCTCGTCGTAGGGCTCGTGCCACAGCCGTACCTCTTTGCCGAGGGCGACGGTGACGGCCCGGGAGTCGGGAGTGAAGGCGACCATCACGCGCTGCTGGTCCTCTTCGGAGAGGACGAGCCGCCGTGTGATCCGGTGCTCGGAGGGATCCACCAGGACCACCTCGCCGTGGTCCGTGCCCACGGCCAGGGTCGAGACGTCGGGGCTCCAGGACAGGCTGACCACTGAGCCGTCGCCTTCGCCGGCCACGTCCACCACGGCGTCCTGTCGTTCGTCGTCGACGCGGCGGATCCTCAGCGTGCCGTCCCCGCTGCCGCTGACCAGCACCCGGCCGTCCGCCCGCCAGCACAGCGCGTGCACGGGCCCCGTGTGACCGGTCAGCACCCGCCACAGCCGGCCGTCCGGATCGTCGGGGAAGGGTTCCGTGGCGACGAGGCCGCCGCGCAGGACCTCGCGCGTGTGGTGCAGTCGTCGCCTGACCTCCTCCCATGCCAGGCAACGGCTGTGCAGGGTGACGGCGAGATCGAGGCGCCGCTCGTGACCGGCCAGGAGATGGGCCTCTCCGTGGACCAGCGCGCCGAGTTCCCTGGCGAAGCGATCCATTCTCAGGACCGGGAACATCGAGTGGTAGCGCGCCGCTTCCGCCTCCAGGGCGGCCGGACCGCTGCGCCAGACCCGTTCGACGAGAAACCGGAAGTCGGTGGTGGTGTGGTGGAGGTCGGTGGAGGCGAGGGCTCCGGCGAGGTGGTAGGTGACGTTGTCCAGGAACGCGGGATCGGCGCCGGGTGCGGCCAGGGCGTGCCAGCCCGCCCCGCCGCACAGCGCGGCATGCCCCTCCAGCAAGGTCTGATGTGCCTGCCGGACCGCTTCCGGGTCGCGGCGGCGCAGGACGTCACGGATGACGTCGTGCAGCCGTACGCCCTCTCGGTCGTGCTGGGCCAACAGGGAGTGTTCCTCCAGGCGCACGCACTCGCGGCGCGCGGTCAGTTCGGTCACTCCCCAGAGCCTCGCGAGCCAGCGGTAGGGGATGTGCTGGTCCTCCGGGAAGCAGGCCAGGGCCGCCAGCCGTCCCAGGGAACCGCGGCCGGTGCGCGGGATCCGGGCCAGTTCGTGGAGGCTGAGGTCGACCGTGGCTTCCACCGTGCGGGTGCCGGGGGGCGGGTAGGCGTCGAGGGGCCGGCCAGACCGTACCGGTCCAGCTCCTCGGCCATCTCTCCCACGACGTCCGGCAGGGCCATCCCGCTGCGGTGCACCATGCTGCGCAGTACGCCGTTCAGCAGTCTGAGCGCCAGCGGCCAGTTGCCGGAGCGCTCGAACAGCGGGAGCAGCGTGGTGTTGTCCGCTCCCTCGACTCCCGCCGCCAGCAGGTTCAGGGACTGCGCGGAGGACATGCGGTCGATGCGGATCAGCGGCGCCGACGCCTCCAGCACCCCGGGTCTGCGGGTGGTCACCAGCCGGACGCAGCCGCTGCCGCCCCGGAGGAAGGGCTCCACGTCCTCCCGCCGCCACACGTCATCGACCACGAGCAGTACGCGGCGGCCCTCCAGCGTCGCGCCCAGATGTTCGCCGGCCGCCTCCACCGTGGCGTAGACCGGGGGTTCGGTGCCCGTGAGGAGCGTGACGAGGTCGCGCGCCCAGGCGATGATCCGCTGGCGTGGCGGGTCCTGGCCGAGCTGCGCCCACAGCACACCGTCCGGGAAAGCGGCTCGCACCTCCGGATGGTGACAGACCCAGGCGGCGAGCGTGGTCTTGCCGAAGCCTCCGGTGCCGTGGACGCCGGTGACGGAGGAGATCAGGCCGACGGCACTGTGTCCTTCCGTCGGTACCCGCTCACCCGCCGCGGCGGCCGTCAGGAGGGAACGCAGCAGGTCGGTGCCTTCCGCGGGCCGGTCGACGAAGTCGGTCGGCACGGCGGGGGCCATGTGCGGGACGGGGAGCCGGTTCACCGGTGGTGCGGCGGCGTTCGCCGGTGGTAGGACAGTGTTCGGCGGTGGCGGGGCAGCGACGTGGACGTCGGTCTCTCGTACGGCGACGGTCGTGGCACGGGTGGTCGTGGACGCGCGCCCTGCCGTGCCTGCCTGCGACGGGGGCGAGATCGCGGGCGCGGACGAGGGCGGGGTCACCCCGTGCCGCGACAGCAACTCACCGCCCGCATGGGCCGCCATACGGAAGAACCTCCACCTGCGTGCCGCGCCCAGGTCCTCGTAGGTCGTGAAGCGCAACGCCGTCGCCAGGACGGACAGCAACAGCTGGTCCACCCACAGAGCGTGCCAGCCGCCCGGTGCCACGTCGGTAGAGGCGGAGTGCAAGTCATCGACGAGTAGCGCCAGTTCGGGCACGATTCGTGGCACATACGCGTCCCTCGGATCGACCACGTGCCGCAGCAACGCGAGCTCGTGCTCGTCGATCAGGCCGGTCGGCGCTCTCTCGGCCAGGACCGACAGCATCAGTGTCGCCACGTCCCGGGTGAGCGGGGCGTCGTCGGCGAAGGTGGACAGGTCGATGAGCCGAAAGGCGTCAGGACACAACGTGCCCCTGCGCAGGGGCACCAGGGCGTTGTGCAGATGCAGGTCACCGTGGGCCAGCCCGTGCACGACCAGGATCCGGGGGTCGGGCAGCTCGGCGTCGCCGACGGTCATGGTCAGCGGATTCGGCAGGACGATGCCGCCGATCTCGATCCAGGTCGTGTCGGGGCGCAGGTTCGGGTTCCCGGCGCCGTATGCCCGTGCCGAACCGCCCTCGGCCACCGACGTGTCGAGTTCGCGCCGCAGGAACTCGGAGACGCTCACGAGTTCGGTGTCCTTGGACTCAAGTCCCTGGTTCCAGTCGGCGACGAGGCCGGTGACGACGATGCGAAAGGTCGACCGCAGGTCCTCATCGTTCAGCTGCGCCATCGTGACGACGTCGCGCAGGTCGTCACCGGCGGGGCTCTGGAATGTGAGCAGTCGTCCGTCGCCCACCGGGTGCGGCGGGTAGAGCTGCTGGGTGAGGTGCTGCCGGGCGAAGTCGCCCCGGAGTTCGGAGGCACGTCGCGCCCGCGTGTGGGCGGCGTGTTCCGCGCGCTGATCGGCGGGACACAGCTTGACCACGACGATTCCCGGGCCCGGTGTGATCGTCACGGCTGCCAGCACCGCTCCGGTGTACCCCTTGCCGGACGGGGCCCACTTGGGGTGCGTGGGCCGCACGGTCACCGCCATGGTCTCGGCCCATTCGACCAGTGCCCGCGCCGAGCGCTCGTCGCCCAGGCACTCGCTGAGCTCCTCCACACCACTCGGCGCGTCCTTGGCCGAAGTGCGTGCCCGCCCCCGGGCCGGTTCAGGAATCATCGTCACCCCGCGAAGACACCGGCAGGTCCGCCTCGGCCGGCGGACAAGAGACGGTCAGCATCAGATGGCACATCCTCGGTCCGGTCGTGCGTCAGCGTCCGGGCGAGGGCCGCGGCCGTCAGGGCCCGGTCGTGCCGGGGCGAACTCCGACATCGGACGGCAGCGGGCCAGGCTCGCGCCGGCGATGTTCTGCACCAACAGCTCGCCCCCGCCCGGCAGTCCGAACGGGTCGCTTTCCATGCAGACCAGATGGCGGGCGGCGAAGTCGGCCAAAGACATCTCCGATGCGGCGTGGTGGCGTGCGCCTCCGCGGCGTCGGCCGTCCGCGGGGCAGACGTTGACGACGTATGTGCGCGGCCGCTGCGGCGCCGACGGCCGCGAACGCTTCGCCACCGGGGCGCGCCGCGCCCCGCTGTGGCCCGCTGCCGTCCAGCGGGGTTCGGCCAGGTCGACCTCACGGTTTCGGGAGCTCGCCGCGGCGCGCAGCACCTCGGACGTCTCGGTCCCGAGCACCACCGTGAGGCGGCGCGTCGCTTCATCCCCCATCCGGCCGACTGTATTGCAAGCCGTGCTCGCCCGCGGGGTCGTCGGGATCTCTCCCGCGGCGCCGGTGCGATCCCTGCCACCGGTTGCCCGAAGGCATACGCCGGACGGCTCCTGGGCATGTCCCCGGAGTCCGGCCGCATCGGACATTACGGATCTTCTGACTGTCAGGGGGACAGCATGAGTCCACGGACGCTGCTGCCGATCGTCGAGCACCAGAACGATCCGGAGATGCTGCGGCTCCTGCGCGCCGCATCCGCCTCGCACGCACGCGCCCAGCGGCTCGCCTCCGGCCATGTCGTGGTGTCCACGGCGCTGGCGGTCGGCGCGGTGGTCGGCGTCTTCGTGCCCGTGTCGCTGACTCCGCTCAGCCTCGTCGGTCTGGTGTGGGCGGTCGTCTACGCCGTGGGGGCGAGCGCCTGGACGAAGAACGAGTTCCGCAGGGCGGCCCTGCTCCAGGAGACCTTCGACACCAGGTTGTTCGGGCTTCCCTGGAACCAGGTGCTCGTCGGCCGTGGGCCGTCCGCCGACGAGATCAGCCGGTTGGCGCGTCACTACCGTGGATCGCCCGCGAGGCTGCGCGACTACTACGAGATCCAGGACCTGCCCCGCCCCTTCGACGTCGTCGCCTGCCAGTTGCAGAACCTCGGCTGGGGCTCACGCATCCGCCGCCGCTACGCCGGCTTCGTACGGACGGGTCTCGTCCTGTGGTGCGCGGCGGGAGTGCTGGTCGGTGTGCTGAACCGGATGCCGCTGACCGACGTGCTCATGGACTGGTACGTCCCCTCCCTGGGGCTCCTGCTGCTGGGCGTCGACACCTACCAGGCGCAGCAGGACACGGTGGCCGCGCGGGAGCACGCGCGGAAGACTCTGCTGACGCGGACCGAGCAGTACGCGCGGGCCGGAGCTCTCGAGGCGCAGGCCGCCGGGATGCTGTCGCTGGCGCGGCAGGTGCAGGACGTGCTGCTGCAGACCCGGCTGACACAGGCGCGGGTGCCCAACTGGTTCTTCAACCGCTTCCTGGACACCGACCGCGCGGACTTCGCAGCCGCCATGGACGAACTCGGCCGCCTGGTCACCACGCCGACCACCGCCTCCGGACAGGGCTGAGCCGGGAGCCGCTGCCCCCGCAGCCCGCGCACCGCGCGGCGGTCAGACGTGTGGCCGGTCTCCCGTCTCCTGGTGCGGGAACGACTGGTCGGCGCCCGGAAGGGTGGGCGCGGGAAGGGTCGCCACTTGCGTCTTCGCGTTCTCCAATTGCTGCGCCGTGCCATCGGGCAGGAGGGGCGGCAGCGGCTGTGGCTGCGTGAAGCGGAAGGCCGAGGTGAAGTCTCCAAAGGCCGCGCGGCGCCAGGCGCTGATGTTCGGTTCCCGGACGCCGGTGAACTGTTCCAGGAACCGCAGGGCCGAGGTGTGGTCGAAGGCCTCGGACGCCACCCAACCCCCCACCGTCCAGGGCGAGACGATGATCGCGGGGACTCGGAAGCCGCCCCCGATGGGCAGCCCCTGGACGAACTCGTCCGGCGTACCCGCCGGAGGCGTCGGCGGCGGCACATGGTCGAACAGGCCGTCGTTCTCGTCGTAGTTCAGGATGAAGGCGGTCTTGCTCCACACCTTCGGGTTGGAGGCGATCGCCTCGATCTTCGACGCGACGAAATCGGCGCCCGCGGCGGGCAGGTAGTCCGGGTGCTCGGACTGAAAGCTCGTCGGCATGATCCAGGAGACCGCCGGCAGCCGGTCGTTCCGCGCGTCGTCCTCGAACGTGCCCTCCGGCTGCGGGCGCACCCCACGCTCGTACAGCTCGGACCCCGGCACGGCCACGCGGAAGTTCGCGAACTGCTCCAGCACGTTGCAGTCGTAGTCGTCGTCCTGCTGGTACACCTTCCAGCTGACCCCGGCCGCCTGCAGCCGCTCCGCGTACGTCGTCCACCGGTACGGCGTCGGCGCCGTGTTCGCGATGATCGGCCCGCCCCGCGTGCCGCCGGGGTCGATCGTGCCGGTCATCCAGTACAGCCGGTTGGGCCAGGTCGGCCCGAACACCGAGCAGAAGTAGTGGTCGCAGACGGTGAACGTCTCGGCGAGGGCGAACTGGAAGGGGATGTCGTCGCGGGTGTAGTAGCCCATCACGTACGGCCCGTTGACCCCGTCCGCCTTGCGGTGCGCCGGCAGCCAGCGGTCCATCTTCCCGCCGTTCCACGCGTCGTGCTGCACCGACCAGGCGTGGCTGGTGGAGGGGATCGCCTGGGCGCTGGAGGCGTGCGTGTCGAGGTGGAAGGGGAGCAGATAGCCCTTCGGGTTCACGGCGTCGGGCTGGTAGAAGACCGACCGGCCGTTGTTGAGAGCCGGAGCGTCGGGGTCGGCGAAGCCGCGTACGCCGGACAGGGTGCCGAAGTAGTGGTCGAAGGACCGGTTCTCCTGCATCAGCATGACGACGTGCTCGAGGTCGCGGAGCGAGCCGTGCTTCGGCGGCCCGGCCGCGACGGCCTTCTGGACGCTCGGCGGGAGGAGGGAGAGCGCCGCGGCGCCGCCCAGTACACCGGCGGCCGAACCCAGGAGTCTGCGGCGGGTCAACCCTGTCATGAACACCCCTTCTTGAGGTTGCGTCAGCTCTCCGGCGCGCAGGTCGGTCCGCGCGCGGACCGACCTGCTGGATCACTCTGCTCGGAGGCACCGGCGCTGGGGTGGAGGCGCACGGTGATCACGACGACATTGTGCGGTGAGGGGTTGGCCGAGCGATGACCGGCATGGACACTGTCGCAGGGAGACAGGGTTCGCCGAACCGGCGCGGGCGGCTTCAGTCGGACGTCGGACGCAGGATCAGGCAGACGAAGCCGAAGGCGTCCCGGTAGACACTCAGCCATTCGGTACGGTGGGTGGTGGCTGCCGCCAGCGCCTGCGAACTGTCCCGATCGTCGGGGTGGTCCAAGGCCCATGAGGCCAGTGACCCCGTCCAGGCCCATTCGTAGTCGTCGAGCTCCCGGCTCGTACTGATATGCCCGTAGACGGGTGTCCAACCGCCGGAGATGACGCGGTCCACGGTGGTCGGCAGATCGGCGAGGTCGCCGAGCATCTCCACGGCGTCAGGGGAAGGCTCCTGTGACCAGAATCCGTCACCGACCAGGACGCGGCCGCCGGGAGCCAGGTGCTTGCGTGCCGCCTCGAGGGTGGCGAGCAGGCCGCCGAAGGCATGCGTGGCGCCGACGCTGATCACGAGGTCGAACAAATGTGGGGCAGCGAAGTCCGTGGCGTCCTCCTGGTGCAGGACGAGGCGCTCTTGCAGGCCGAGGGCGCGCGCAGCGCTCCGCGCATGTGCCAGCGCGCTCTCGGAGATGTCGACGCCCTCGGCCCGGAGTTGCGGATGCGTGGCCAGGGCGCGCAGGAGCCACTCCCCACCACCGCAGCCGAGGTCGAGTACCCGCACGCCACCTCGCGGGATGCCGCGTTCCAGCAGTCGGCGCACCGAGTCGTCGTCGAGCGGGGCCGCAATCGGATGATCCGCATGGGCAAGCGTGGAGATCTGTTCACGATTCACCGGCGGAGCCTGGCACGGACACAGGCCGCACGCACCTGCTTTTCCCGACGCCGCAACAACCGAGGCGTCCGCCCATAGGCCGCCGGCCGCTGACAATTGTAGGCTGGCGGCCGCCACCAAGACCGGATACCAGGGCCGGCCTTGATGTCACTCCGGAAGGGCGCCGCTCACCGGCGCCCGTCCCTCGCGACACCGACTCGTCAGCTTCACCCCAGCGCTCCCGCAGAGGACCGGATGCCGACCAGACGTAGAATTGTCAAGTACCTGACATCAGCGGCGGCGGTTCTCGCGCTGCTGACCACGGCGCCGACGGCGATGGCCACCGTTCCGGAGCCCGTCGCCGCCAAGGCCCTTCCCCAGGCCACCGCCACGGCGGCCGACACCTGGCAGCCGCCGCTGTCGACCCAGGGCCGGTACATCGTCGACGCCCGGGGAAACCGGTTCCGGCTGAAGTCGGCCAACTGGGACGGCGCACAGGGCTCATGGACCGGAAGCGGCAGCATGACCGACCCCGCCAACCACCACGCCGGCCAGGACTCCTTCGGCATCCCCCTCGGCCTCGACCGTGCCCCGCTGCCCGAACTGCTCGCCGACTTCCACGAACTCGGCATCAACAGCATCCGGCTGCCGTTCTCCAACGAGATGATCCACACGACAGCCCCCGTCCCGGACGTGGCCGTCGCCGCCAATCCACAACTGCGCGGCAGGACACCCCTGCAGATCTACGACGCCGTCGTGGCCGCCCTCACCCAGGACGGGTTCGCGGTCATCCTCAACAACCATACGAACACCTCCCGTTGGTGCTGCGGCATCGACGGCAACGAACGGTGGAACAGCAGCCAGTCCACCCAGCGGTGGACGGACGACTGGGTCTTCATGGCGCGCCGATACGCCACCGACTCCCGTGTCGTGGGCGCCGACCTCTACAACGAGGTACGCCGCGACGTACTGGACGACCCCAACTGGGGCATGGGCGACGGCCACGACTGGTACGCGGCCGCCCAGCAAGCCGCCGACCGCATCCTCACCGAGGCCAACCCCAACCTCCTCATCGTCATCGAGGGCATCAACTGGACCGGCGTACCCGTCGACGGGCTGCCGCACGACCGACCCACCCTCACACCCGTGCGCACGCTCTCGCACACCCTCGTGGACGCCCACAAGCTGATCTACTCCGCCCACTTCTACGGCTACACCGGCCCCCACCACAGCGGCGCCACCGGAATCGGCGAGACCCACGACGCCCGCTACCAGGACCTGACCCGCGACCAGCTGTACCAGGTCCTCGCCGACCAGGCCTTCTTCGTCACCACGGAAGGGCAGCACTACACCGCGCCGGTGTGGATCAGCGAATTCGGCATCGGCGCCAATGAGACGGGCGCCGCGGCCCGCACCTGGTTCGGCAACATCACCGACTACTTCGCCGACCACGACGTCGACTTCGCCTACTGGCCCCTGGTCGGCTGGGAGGGCCACGACGACTGGGCCCTCCTGCGCTACGACACCGCCGGGCGACGGTACGGCATCCTCGACCAGGGCGACTGGCGCGGCACCGCCTGGAGTCACCTCATGACCGCTCCCACACGAACCGGGTCCATCCCGCCGGTCCCTGTCTGGCACATGCTCACCACCGACCACGGCGACCAAGTGCAGTCTGTCCGGGTACGGGCGGGCGGCGACTGGGATTCGGGGGCCTACAAGGCCGCCTGTCCCGACGGCCTGCGGCTGATCGGCATCAGCCACACCTCCGGTCGTGGCCTGTGCACCGACATCAACGCCGGCGACCTGCGGGCCGCGGGCAACGCCCAGACAGTCGTCACCGACGAACGTCATGTCCCCGCGGGCGGCGACTGGGCCAGTGGCTACACCAAACTCCAGTGCCCCGCCGGGCAGTTCCTCATCGGCTACAGCCGCCGCGGTGACCGCGTGTCGGCGGCCCTGTGCGCGCCCGGCCGCGCCCCGCTGGGGGCCATCGGGCGGACTGTCTGGTTCGACCGCTCCGACACCCGGCCCGCCGACATGGCGGGCGGCGACTTCGCCTCCGGCGCGTACAAGGGACAGTGTTCCGCCGACGAGTACGCCGCCGGTATCGCCTTCACCACCCGCGTGGGCAGCACCGCGGGACCCGCCGCCCTGCTGTGCACTCCGCTGAAGCCCTGAGCCCCTCACCGCCCCTCACCTCCGCATCGCCTCAGGTGGGTGTTTCAGACGCGCCACGGCCACGGCCCGACCGGGCCGGGGCCGTGTGCGGGGTTACCGTCGGCGGCATGGACGGTGATCGCCGAGGGTGGCGCCAGTGTTTGCTCAGCGGGGCGGTGTTCGTCGTATGCATGGCCGGCACCACGCTGCCGACTCCCCTCTACGGCCTCTATCAGGAGAAGTTCGGGTTCTCCGAACTGACGGTCACCGTCGTGTACGCCGTGTACGCCTTCGGGGTCATCGGCGTGCTGCTGCTGACGGGGAACGCCTCGGACGCCGTGGGCAGGCGTCCAGTACTGCTGTGGGGCCTGGGATTCTCCGCGGCGAGCGCCGTCTGTTTCCTGTGCGCCACGGGGCTGGGCTGGCTGTACGCGGGGCGGCTGCTCTCGGGGGTGTCCGCCGGTCTGTTCACCGGGGCTGCCACGGCGTACGTGATGGAGTTGGCACCGTACGGCGGCGCCTCCCGGGCCACGTTCGTTGCGACGGCCGCCAACATGGGCGGCCTCGGCTGCGGCCCGCTGCTCTCCGGAGTGCTCGCGCAGTACGCCGCCTGGCCGCTGTACCTCCCGTTCGCCGTGCATCTCGCCCTGGTGGCCTGCTCGGCCGTCGTCCTGCTCCGGCTTCCGGAGACCGTGCGGGAGCGGCGACCGCTGAGCACCGTACGGCCGCGACGGCCCGGCCTGCCCGCACAGGTGCGGGCGGTGTTCGGGCCCGCGGCGATCGCCTCGTTCGTGGGGTTCGCGCTGTTCGGGGTGTTCACGTCCGTCAGCCCTGCGTTCCTCGCCCAGTCGCTGAACGTGCACAACCACGCCGTCAGCGGCCTGGTCGTCGCGCTGGCCTTCTTCGCCTCGACCGCCGGGCAACTCGCCGCCGGCCGGGTCGGGATGGGGCGATCGCTGCCCCTGGGCAGCGCGGCACTCCTCGCCGGGCTGGCGCTGCTCGCGGGCGCGCTGCGGTGGGACCTGCTGACGCTGGTGGTGCTGAGCGCGCTCGTCGGCGGGGGCGGGCAGGGGCTGGCGTTTCGCGGGGCGCTGTCCGCGGTGGCCGAGGCGTCTCCCGCGGACCGGCGTGCGGCGGTGATCTCCACACTGTTCGTCGTGGCCTACGCGGGTATCTCGGTGCCGGTGATCGGTGTGGGGCTGCTGGCGGGTCCCATCGGCCTGGAGGGCGCGGGGCTGGTGTTCATCGCGTGCATGGCCGTCCTGGTCTCGACCGCGGCCGTGTACCTGCTGCGGCGGCCGGTACCGGCGAGGACGTGAGCGCGTACGGACACGGGTACGTGACCTGTTCCTGTCTCCGGACTGTCAACCCGTCTCCACGGGAGCGTGGGCACTCGCGAGCGCCAGGTCCGCTTCGACACGGGCGGCGCACGCGCGCAGGGCGGACAGCATGCTGTCCCGGGTCTGCTCGGGTGACTCCGGGCCGGCGTGCATCGCTACGTTCAGCGCCGCGACGGCGCGCCCGCTCCGGTCCCTGACGGGTACGGCCAGTGAGCGCAGCCCCGCCTCCAACTCCTGCTCGACCAGGGCGAATCCGTCGTCGGCCGCTTGGTCGAAGGCCGAGGTGAGCGCCTCGGGCGAGGTGAGCGTGTGCGGGGTCAGGGCCTGCGGGCGGAGGGATCGGATGCGCTCCGGCCACTGTGCTCGCGGCAGGTCCGCGAGCAGGACGCGCCCCATGGAGGTGGCGTAGGCGGGCAGTCGGGTGCCGGGGGTGATGCGGGCGCTGGTGATCTGCCCGGTGGCCACGCGTGCGACGTATCGCACCTCGGCGCCGTCGAGCACCGCGAGCGAGGCGGACTCCCGCACCCGCGCCACCAGATCGGCCAGATGAGGCCGGGCGATGTCGGCGAGGGTCAGCGTGGACAGTCGCGCGTATCCGAGCTCCAGGACGCGCGGGCCCGGGAGGAATCGGCGCCCGTGCTGTTCCACGTAGGAGAGTTCACTCAGCGTCAGCAGATTGCGCCGGGCGCTCTGATACGAGAGTCCGGCGGCCTCCGCGGCCTCGGCGAGGGTGAGTCCGCCGCGCTGTCCGCCCAGCGCGGTCAGTACGGCCAGGCCCCTGGCCAGCGCCTGGAGGAAGGACGGCCCCAGTTCGGGCTTGGCGTCGGTGTATGCGGGGGCGGCGATGGGCGGCGGCGCGGCGGGCAGGGGGTGCGGGGTGCCGTACAGCGCGTCGGCGACGTCCTGGGCGGCCCGGTTCATCTCGGTCAGGGCGTGGGCGCGGAGGTCGTCGGCGCTGTGGCGGCTGGTGTGCGCGAGCACGCTGATCGCGCACACGGGGCGGCCGTCGGGGTCGCGCACGGGGACCGCCAGGGCGACCAGCCCTGGGGCGACCAGTTGGTCGTCCAACGCCCAGCCGTTCGCGGCCGCCGCCGTGGTCCAGGACGTGAAGTCGGCTTCCGTCCGCTCGGGGCGGGGAGCCGTGGGGCGGGTGGGGACGGCCGGGAAACCGGCGTCCAGGGGGTCGGCCGCGCGCCGGGCCCGCCATGCCTCGCGCGTCGGCGGGTCCCAGCCGGTGGCGAGTACGGCTCCGGCGGCGCAGCGTTCGGAGGGCAGCAGGTCGCCGACGCGGAAGCCGAGGGGGATCACCCGGCCGGGCGGGACGGCCGTGCCGACGATGCGCGCGTCGCAGCCGTCGAGGACGATCGCCGAGACCGACTCGTCCAGTGTCCGGGTCAGCCGCTCCAGGCTCGGGCGCAGCGCGCGGGACAGGCCGCTCGCGTCGAGGTAGGCGTTGCCGAACTCCATGAGGCGCGGGGCGAGCACGAGATCGCGGCCCTCGGCACGCAGGTACCCGAGGTGAACCAAGGTGGCGGCGATGCGGTCGACGGCGGAACGGGCCAGGCCGGTGGCGCGGACCAGGTCACCCGGCCGTACCGCCTCCGCGGAATCGGCCATGACGCGCAGGACGTCCAGACCTCGTTCCAGGGGGCCGACGGCTTCCCCGCGGCCGGCTTCAGGTCCGGCGGTCTGCGGCGCGGTGCCCGTGGGCCGCTTCGACGCCCCGGCCTGCGTCCCCGCGACGCCCCGTGCCATGGCCTCTCCTCCCGCGCTTCCCCGCTCGTCGGCGCATGCGGCCGGACCCGTGCGGAGAACGCTACCGGTTCGCGGGCCATTGACAGCCGTCACCCGATCCCGCAGACTCACCGCACTCAGTAAATGAACAGAAGTTCACTCAGCGAAAATACACAGCGACAAGAGCACAGGTCGTCTGCCGGGCGCACCGTGGGACGTTCCGCACCCGGCCCCGGCCTCCCCGCGGCACGGCCGGAGCCGAGCCGCGCCCCATGACCCCCTCCCTTGCCCCGAGGACTCCCATGAGCACTTCCGCCCAGAGCCGCGCGGACCTGATCCGGCACAGCGCGTACGAGTTCGCGCTGACCACGGTGCTTCTCTTCGCCGTGGTCAGCCTGGTCCGCTGGCTGGCCTTCCGCGGCTCGTCCCTGGCGATCGGTGACCCGGACACGCTGTTCGTCGTCGCGGGAACCGTCGTGGCCGCGCTGATCGCGGCGCTGATGCACTCACCACCCGGCCGCGCGTCCGGCGGCCATCTCCACCCCGGCGTCACCGTCTTCTTGTGGACGTGCGGGCTCTTCCCGGGCCGCGCCGTCCTGCCGTACGTCGCCGCACAGCTCACCGGGTCCCTGGCCGGGACCGCGCTGGCCCGGGTGGTGTGGGGCAAGGTGGTCGGCCAGGTCGGGTACGGCGCCGTGCATCCCGCACCCGGTACCGGCGCCGTCGAGCTGTTCGTCGTCGAGGGCGCCGCGCTCGCCGCGGTGTTCGTCGCGGTCGCGCTGGTGATGTCCCGACCCGCCCTGCGCGGACTGATCCCCGCGGTCATCGGGCTCGGCGTGGGCGTGGTCATCGCCACGCTGGGCACCGTGACCGGCGCGAGCATCAATCCGGCGCGCGCCTTCGGCCCGGCGCTGCTGTCCGGCCAGTACGACCACTTCTGGAACTACATGATCGCGCCGCTGGTCGCCCCGGCCCTCGTGGGCCTCACGCACCGCGCCCTGCGCACCCGCCGGGACCGGTCCGCACCGACCGCGCCGGCAGCGGCGTGACCCGAAGGTCACCGGCCGACCCGGCCCCCGCTCCCCCTCCTCACTCCCACTCGCTCTCCCCTTTCCACTCACCCTGGAGGACCCCATGTCCACCGTCCGAGGCCTGATCGTCAACGGCCAGGAGGTCCCCGCCTCCTCCGGCCGCACGGCATCCGACATCAATCCCTGGACCGGCGCCGTCTGCGCCGAGGTCGCCGCCGGAACCCCCGAGGACATACGCCGAGCCGTGGACGCCGCCGACGCCGCGTTCGAGGCGTGGGCCGCGACCAGGCCCGCCGAGCGGCGTCGGATCTTCCTGCGCGCCGCGCGACTGATGGAGGAGCGTGTCGAGGAGGTCGTCCGGCTGATGGCGGCGGAGGTCGGGGGTGTCGCGACCTGGGCCGGCTTCAACGCCAAGCTGGCCGCCGACATCCTCCTGGAGGCTGCCGCCGCCGTGAGCGGCCCCACCGGGCAGACGCTCGCCACCAACTCCGAGGGCGTCCACTCGGCGCAGGTACGGGTCCCCAAGGGCGTGATCGCCGCGATCTCGCCGTGGAACGCGCCCGTCATCCTCGGCATGCGCGCGGTCGCGATGCCGATCGCGATGGGCAACACCGTGGTAATGAAGCCCAGCGAGGACGCACCGATCGCCTGCGGTCTGCTGATCTCGGACGTCCTGCACGAGGCCGGGCTGCCCGCGGGCGTGCTCAACGTCGTCACCAACGACCGCGCCGACGCCGCCGAGGTGGTCTCCGCGCTGATCGCCGACGACCGGGTACGAATGGTCAACTTCACCGGTTCCACAGAGGTCGGACGCGTCATCGGCGTCCAGGCCGCGCAGTACCTCAAGCCCGCCGTCCTCGAACTCGGCGGCAAGAACGCCCTGCTCGTCCTGGAGGACGCGGACGTCGACCACGCGGTGGACGCCGCCGTCTTCGGCTCCTTCATGAACGCCGGGCAGATCTGCATGTGCGTGGACCGGGTCATCGTGCACCGCGCGGTCGCCGAGGAGTTCACGGCCGGGTTCGCCGCCCGCGTCCGGGCCCTGCCGTACGGGGATCCGGCCGACCCGGGCACGGCGGTCGGCCCCGTGGTCAACCCCGGTGCGGCCCAACGGGTCGCCGCTCTGGTCGCGGACGCCGTGGCCCGGGGAGCACGGCTGGCAGCGGGCACCGGGCAGGTCGAGGAGCCCGGCACGCTCATCCGTCCCGTCGTACTCACCGGCGTCACCAAGGACATGAGGATCTACTACGACGAGATCTTCGGCCCGGCGACCGTGATCCACGTCGTCGACAGCGTCGACGAGGCAGTGACGCTGGCCAACGACACACCGTACGGCCTGACCGCCGGCGTGATCACCGAGAACCTGGCGACCGGTCTGGAGGTCGCCCGCCGTCTGCGTACCGGCATCGTTCACATCAACGACCAGTCGATCGCGGACGAGCCGCAGGCTCCGTTCGGCGGCGTGAAGAGTTCCGGCTACGGGCGCTTCGGCGGGCAGGCGGGCGCCGAGGCCTTCACCGACACCCGCTGGATCACCGCCCAGACCTCCGGCCACGCCCACTACCCGATCTGACATCCGCCGGACGAACCGATGTCCGGGCTCACGGGCCCCGCTCCCCACTCCGGCCCCTTCGACACGCGCATGTCGAAGGGGCCGGAAGTACTTCCCGAAGTATCTACAGCCGTCGGACTACGAGAGCTCAGGCGCGGCGGCGTGATCGGCTGAACCGGCGTACGAGTGGGGTCTCGACCAGGGTGTAGAGCGCCCAGGACAGCAGGACCGTGACGGCGGCCGTGCCGACCAGCATCGCCACGCCTGTCGCGGTGGAGTACATCTGATGGGTGCCGAGGGCCTTGCGGAGCGTGGACAGCGCTGTGTAGTGCAGGAGGTAGAAGGCGAAGGAGATCTCGCCCAGCCAGACCATCGTGCGGCTGCGGAACAAGGTGAAGCGGCCCTCGACGTCCGCGGTGGCCGCGGCCGCGATCAGCAGCGCGATCGGCAGGATCATCGCGGCGCGCTGACCGTAGAGATAGGGCACGTGGAAGGTCAGCACATACCCCCCGACCAGCAGCAGGCTCGACCAGAACATGCCGATGTTCCGCCAGCGCCCGTGCTTCACCGCGAGCGCCACCAGGATGCCGAGGGCGAAGTCGACCATACGGACCGGGGGCAGCACATAGCTGAACCAGTACTGCGAGACCGAGAGGTCCTGGCCGCTGGGCACCCGTGGGGTCTTCGGGAACAGGGCGTACGCCAGCGCGGGGGTCGCCCACACCGCGGCGATCGCTCCGGTGATCCAGTACTTGAGATGACGGGCGTCGATACGCCGGAAGACACTCAGCAGCAGGGGGAAACCCAGGTAGAAGACGGCTTCCACGGCCAGCGACCAACTCGGCGAGTCCACACTGAAGTTGGTGAAGTAGCTGGGCACCCACACCTGGACCATGAACAGGTTGGCGAGGGAGACATGGGTGGAGGTGTAGGAACTCGCGAACAGCAGCATGGCCAGTGCCCAGGCGACCACGTAGTTCGGGTAGATCTTGACGAACCTGCGCCGCCAGAACCCCGTCGTGGTGTCGCCGCGCCGCGCCGACCAGGTCAGTACGAATCCGCTGAGCACGAAGAAGAACGACACGCCGAGGCCGCCGGCCTGCGAGGTCCAGTCGGCCAGGCGGTACTCCGTACGGTCGTCGGACAGCAGCCGCAGCGGGGGTATCGGGAGGAAGGCGTGGTGGGCGAAGACGGCCAGCGCGGCGGGGAACCGCAGGCCGGTGAGGGAGGGCAGCCGGGAGACGCGGGGGCGCTTGGGCTCGGCGGCTTCGCCGCTCTCGTCGGCCGGCGCGGAGCCGGACAGTACTTGCTCGGTGGCCACGGGATTTCCTTTCTCGAGTGTCGTCCTGCAGCGGCCCGCTCTTTGTACAGTCGCGTGCTCGTGGCCCACTCAAGAGTTGTTGTTGGATTGAGCTCGTTCGGGCTGTGGTGAGGTCGACCCAACCGGCCCGACCACGAAGCCTGGTCGTCAGCGTCCGGAGAGGTTCCTGAATGCACTTCACAGCCGATCACATAGCGGAGACCTACCGACTCGGCGCCGGGCCATGGGCGTTGGCGCCCGTCACCCGTGGCGCGTTGGGCCAGATCTGGAGGTTCTCCGGGAACGGCTCCTCATGGGCGGTGAAGGAGCTTCTCTTCGGCTGCGACGAGGAGCAGGTCCGCCGGGAGGCCGGATTACGGCAGGCCGCGGAGGACCTGGGCATCGCGTCACCGCGGCTCTTTCCCAATCGCCACGGTGCGTACGTCTCACACGTCACCGCTTCTTCGGGTTCTTCGGGTTCTTCGGGTTCTTCGGGCGGGTCCTACGTCAAGCTGTACGACTGGATCGACGGCGCCGAGGCCGACGCGTCCGATCCGGGCATCCTGGACTGGTTCGGCCGGACCATGGCGCTTCTCCACACGGCGGGACAGGACGCGAGCGACACGCCGGATTCCTGGTACGAGCGGTCCCCTCAGGACGTCGAGTGGAAGGCCCTGCACAAGCAGGTCCGTCAGGCCGGCCTGCCCTGGGCGGAGGCGCTGGGGCGGTTCATCGGCACCTCCGCGGCAGAGTTGGCGCACTGGGTGACGCCGGCCGACCCCGGCGATCTGGTGACATCCCATCTCGACCTGCAGCCCCAGAACGTTCTGGTCGGCCGGGACGGGCCGGTCCTCCTCGACTGGGACAACGCCGGGGTCACCTCGGCGGAACGCGAGTTCGCGCGCGCCGTGTACGTATGGTCGGGCGGCAATCATGTGGACATCGACTCCGCCCGGCGGCTGGCGCGGGCCTATCGCAGTGCCGGAGGCCGCGCCGCCCTCACGGGCCCTCAGTCGTTCTCGATGCTTTTCGCGACGGCCCTGAATTTCGTCTACGTACAGGCCGAGTGCGCCATCGACCAGACCGTGACCGCCGCGCAGCGCGAGTTCGCAAGCCGGCAGGTCGTCGACTCCTTGCGCGGCATGCCGGACCTGGAGGTCGTGTCCCGGCTGGCAGCTGCGCTCGATGCCGCGCGGTAACCGGGCGTGCCCCTCAGCCAGAAGCCGCCGCAACCCGTACGCGACGGCTCTCGCTGTCGGAGAGGAACGACGCCAGTTCCCGCCCCTGTTCGGCGACGGCGGTGCGCTCGGCCGAAGAGAAGCGGCGCAGTGGCGTGACGTTCACGGTGCCTGCCTCGACGTTCCAGGTCGCGGCGACCCGGCCGTCGACGAGGACGACGCGGGCGCCCGCGACCGACAGCCCGCGGTGGGCGTCGTCGACGATCCGGCCGCGGTCGTGGTAGCCGAGGAGCGCGTTGTCGAACGCCGGCAGGAACCGGACCGGGGCGGGCGTGTCGGGGTCGGGGCGCGGCATTCCGGGGAGGTCCAGCAGTTCCCGGCCTCGCTCGTCGCGGAAGGTGACCAGCTCCTCGCGTATCGCGGACACCGCGGCCGGC
The DNA here is from genome assembly GCF_039503195.1 of Streptomyces mirabilis. NCBI lineage: Bacteria > Bacillati > Actinomycetota > Actinomycetes > Kitasatosporales > Streptomycetaceae > Streptomyces > Streptomyces mirabilis. The sequence goes on along the minus strand of NZ_JBCJKP010000001.1, from coordinate 10,409,469 downwards.
AGTCCGGCGAGGCCGCACCAGGCGCGCAGGTCGGCCGAGGCGGCGGGGCCGAACGCGGCCAGATAGCGGCGTACCAGCGCCTGGCCCACGGGGTCGGAGCGGTCCTCGGTCGGCGGGTCGATCTCCCGGCCCAGCCAGGACGAGAGCGGCACGTTGCGCACCCCCGCCTTCGTGCGCCACAGCCCGCGCGGCGGCAGCTGTGCCATCGGGACGAGGGCGGCGATCAGCATCTCCCCCAGGGCCCGGGGTCCCGGTGCCGGCCAGCGCTCGGCGAGCGCCCGCGCGAGCTCGGTCATCGAGCGGGGCTCGTCGTCGGCCATCACCGCCCGGCCCGCCGCCGCGAGCTCGTCCAGGTCGATCCCGTCCAGCTCGCGGCGGTAGGTGCCGAGCACCCGTTGGCGCAGCATGGCGTCGTGGCGGGACCGCCAGGCCAGGGCGTCGTCGGCGCTGAGGAGGTGGACGGTGCGGCGCATGAGATGGGTCCGCACCACACTCCGCCCGGTCAGCAGGTCCGAGAGACCCGCCGGGTCGAACGCCCGCAGCCGGGACCAGAGTCCGACGTAGGGTTCCTGCGGTTCCTGTGCCTGGAGACCGCACAGGTGCGCGACGGCGTCGTGGACCGGTAGGTCGGCGTGATCGAGCAGCAGTTGTCGGGCGAGTGTCGCGCGGTTGAGGGCCCGGGTGTCGAGAACGGTCATCGGGGCACGCCGATGCCGGTCCGCCCCGGTTCGCACATCTTCACGGTCTCGCCGTTCCCTTCGGTTCCGTACAGGTCTTGATCGATTCCGTGCGGGTCACGCGGTCGGGACCGGGCGGCGGGCAGCCGCCGCCCGGTCGAGGTCCGTCACCGGTCAGGTCGACGTCTGCCCGTCGAGCGTCTCGCGCAGGATGTCCGCGTGCCCGGCGTGCTGGGCGGTCTCGGCGATGACGTGCATCAGCACCCGGCGCACGCTGCGCACTGCTCCGGGCTCGTGCCAGGGCGCCTCCGGCAGCGGGTGCGTCGTGGACAGGTCGGGCAGGGAGGCGATGACCTTCTCGCTCCGGGCGGCGACCTGCTCGTAGCGCTCGACGATCCCGGCGAGCGTCTCGCCGGGCAGCATCCGGAAGTCGTTCTGGTGGTCGATCGCCCACTGCGGGAACTCGCGTGCTGTGCCGGCCGTGAGGTCGGCCCAGGTGACACCGTCGGGCAGGTCGTAGCGCATCGCCGACGGGCCGTCGACCGCGAAGCGCATCCATCCCTCCTCGATGGATGCGACGTGCTTGATCAGCCCGCCCAGGCACAGCGCGCTGACCGTCGGGTGCTCGCCGGCCTGTTCGTCGCTGAGCCCGTGCGTCGTGTTGGTCAGGGCGGCTCGCGCGGTCGCGAGCTGGGCGAGCAGGTCGGCCCGCTCGTCGTCGAGTGCGGGGGGCGTGGAGGGCGTGGTGGTGGCGCTCACGGTGATCGGGGCCTTCTCTTCGTTGCTGTTGGCTGGCTGTTCGTTGCTGTTGTCCGGCACGGAAGAACAGTCGCAGGAGAAGCGGTCAGGTTGTGTCCGCTTCTCGGGGCACCATGGAAGTCATGCAGAAGACCTCAGCGCGGCTGCTGTCGCTGCTCTCGCTGCTCCAGGCGCGCCGGGACTGGCCGGGTGCGCTGCTGGCCGACCGTTTGGACGTCAGCCCGCGCACCGTGCGACGCGACGTCGACCGCCTGCGCGAGCTCGGCTACCCCATCGTGGCCGCCAAGGGCCCGGACGGCGGGTACCGACTCGACGCAGGCACACGACTGCCCCCGTTGCTGTTCGACGACGACCAGGCCGTGGCCCTCGCCGTCGCGCTCCAGATCGCCACCACCACCGGTGCCGGTATCGAGGAGGCCGCGGCGCGGGCGCTGAACACCGTCCGACAGGTCATGCCCGCGCGACTGCGTCGCCGCGTCGAAACCTTCCAGGTCACCGCCGTCGAGCGGCCCGTGGCCCGGCCGCAGCCACAGGTCGACAGCAGCGTGCTCATGACGCTCGGCGACGCCGTCCACGCCCGCGAAGTCCTGCGCTTCGACTACACCTCCGAGTCCCCAGCGGGCACCGGCGACCGCGACCCCGCCGGGGCTCCGCCGCGCCGGGTGCAGCCCCACCACCTCGTCACCTGGGGCGGACGCTGGTACCTCGTCGCCTGGGACCTCGACCGCGAGGACTGGCGCACCTTCCGTGCCGACCGGATCAGCCCGCGCACTCCCACGGGCCCCCGTTTCACTCCGCGTGAACTGCCCGGCGGGAACGTGGCCGCCTTCGTGACCAGCAGGTTCCAGGGCTCGGACGGCTCCGACGGCTCCGACGGCTGGCCCTGCCGAGGCGAGGTGATCCTCGACCTCCCCGCCGCCGTCGTCCTGCGCCACACCCGCGAGGGAATCGTCGAGGAGCTCGGCCCGGACCGCTGCCGCCTCGTCCTCGGCTCGTGGTCGTGGCCCGGCCTGGCGGCCACCCTCGGCAGGTTCGACGCCGACATCGAGGTCGTCGGGCCGACCGAACTCAAGGACGCCTTCGCGCACTTGGCCCGCCGCTACGCCGACGCCGCGACCGAGGTACTGACGCGGAAATCCCAATAAGACAAAACCAACTATTTACGTCAAAACGCCATCTAAACGGCACCCGGGGCCGTATCTGATACAAGGCACACCCCAGTGGGAGGAATGCCATGGCCATCTTCAGTGATCTCTTTCCTGCCAGACACGGTGACCACGACCACGGCCACGACCACGGCCACGACCACGGGAGGAACGACCACTCGGGTCACGACGAGCACTCGATGAACAGGCACGAAGGCCGTCACTCCGACTTCGAGGACCGCCGGTCCGGCCACGACTAGTGAAAGCGGGAGCGGACCGGCGTCCGGAGGACCGACCGGAGCTGGTCCGCTTCGTCGTCCGAGCGACGGTCGACGAACGGATGACGGACGACAGACGGATGACGGATGACGGACGCAAGCGATGAGGCGTGTCCCGAGCCAAGTTCTGAAGCGGCTGCTGTTGGTGGGCGAGGAGTCCGCGCCCCTGGTGACGGCCGCGCCGCCGGTGCCACCGCGCGAGGTGTTCCGCCGTTTCTGGCCCTACACCCGCGGCCGACGGCACTGGCTCGTGCCGCTCGTGCTGTTCAGTCTCGCCGGTCCCCTGGTCGACGCGGTCGAACTGTTGCTGTTCAAGGTCGTGGTCGACGACGTGCTCGTCCCGCGGGACCTACGACCGTTCCTCTGGATCGCACCGACCTACCTGGGGCTGGTCGTCGCCTCCGGCGTCCTGGGGTTCGCCGACGACATGACGGCCACATGGGTCGGCGAACGCTTCCTGCTGGCCCTGCGCGCCGACGTGTTCCGGCATGTCCAGCAGCTCTCGCTCGGGTTCTTCGAACGGCGGCGGCTCGGGGACGTACTGTCGCGCGTCACGGGTGACGTCGACGCCGTCGAGACGTTCCTGCTCTCCGGAGTGGCGGACGGCATCTATCACGTGATCCGGCTGGGCGTCTTCCTCGGGCTGCTGTTCTACCTGCGCTGGGACCTGACGCTCCTCTCCCTCGTCATCGTGCCGCTGTTCTGGCGCGCCGCCCGGCACTTCTCCCGGCTGGTCAGGGAGGCGTCCCGGGAGCGCAGGCGCCGCAGTGGCTCCCTGAGCGCCGTCGCCGAGGAGTCGCTGGGGAACGTGGCCCTGGTCCAGGCGTACAACCGGCAGGGCTGGGAGGAGCGCCGCTTCGAGCGCGAGAACGTCGGCAGGTTCCAGGCCTCGATGACCACGGCACGCATCCGTGCCGTCTACCGGCCGGTGGTCGAGCTCATCGAGGTGTCCGGTGGTCTCGCCGTCATGGGCCTGGGCACCTGGAAGCTGGCGCAGGGCCAGCTCACGCTGGGCGGACTGTTGGTCTTCCTGGCCCTGATCGGCAAGCTCTACAGCCCGATCCGCGACCTGTCCCGCCTCGGCAACACCTTCTACGCCGCCTCGGCCTCCGCGGAACGGATCATCGAGTTGCTGGACCAGCGTCCCCAGGTCGTCGAGTCCGCCGACGCCCGCCGGATCGGCCGGGCCCGCGGTGAGGTCGAGTTCGAGAGCGTGTCCTTCCGCTACCCCGGTACGCCGACCCCGGCGCTGTCCGAGGTGTCGTTCCACGTCTCCCCCGGCGAGACCCTGGCGCTGGTGGGCGCGAGCGGCGCCGGCAAGTCCACCGCCGCCAAGCTGCTGTTGCGGTTCTACGACCCCGACCGGGGCGCGGTCCGGCTCGACGGGACCGACCTGCCGGAACTGGCCCTGTCCGACGTGCGGGAGAGCCTCGCGGTGGTCCTGCAGGAGACGCTGGTCTTCCACGGCACTGTGCGGGAGAACATCGCCTACGGCCGACCCGGCGCGACGGACGCGGAGATCGTCGCGGCGGCCCGCGCGGCCGACGCCCACGACTTCATCCGACTGCTGCCCGACGGCTACGACACCATGGTCGGCCAGCGCGGCCGGACGCTGTCCGGCGGACAGCGCCAGCGCCTCGCGATCGCCCGCGCGATGATCAGGGACGCGCCCGTGCTGCTGCTGGACGAACCGACCACCGGCCTCGACGCCCGATCGGGCCAGCGCGTCATGGACCCGCTGCGTCGCCTGATGACCGGGCGGACCACCGTCGTCATCTCGCACAACCTCCTCACCGTCCGCGACGCCACGCGGATCGTCGTACTCGACCACGGGCGGGTCCTGGAGACCGGGACCCACGACGACCTGCTCGCGCGCGGCGGTGCGTACGCCGGTCTCCACCGGTTGCACGCCGTGCCCGGTCCCGTCCGGGCGGGCGGCCCGCTGCCGGGGACGGTGCCGTCGTGACCGGGACGCGCACCCGGGTACGGGCGCCCACGGCCGGGGGCCCGGCCCCACCCCTGGCCCCGGGCACCCGTCCCGCGCCGGGCTACGAGATCCTGCGACACCTCACGCGCACGGGATGGCTGGACCTGTACGACACGTGGAGCGAGGAGCGGGCCTGCCGGTGTGTCGTCAAGGTCGTACGTCCGGACCGCCGCGACAAGGCTGTGCCGCGGGCCCGGCTGCTGCGGGAGGGCCGGTGGCTGTGCGCCTTCAGCCATCCGCACCTGGTCCGCGCGTACGAGACCCTGGAGTGGCCGGAGCCGCTCGTCGTCCTGGAGACGCTGACCGGGGAGACGCTGTCCCATCTCGTCCACCGCCTGCGGCGGCGAGCGGCGGCCGGCGACGTGGCCCTCCTCGGCGTGCAGTTGTGTTCCGCGGTCCACTACCTGCATGGCCGGGGCCTGCTGCACCTGGACCTCAAGCCGTCCAACGTGGTGGTGGACTGCGGCCATGCGAAAGTGCTCGACCTCAGTGTGGCGCGGCCGCCGGGGCGCGCCCCGGCCGACTTGGGCACGTTCCGCTACCGCGCGCCGGAGCAGGCCCGCGGCGGCCCGCTGACGGCCGCCGCCGACGTCTGGGGCATCGGCATCACGTTGTACGAGGTGGCGAGCGGCGACACGCCGTTCGACCCGCGCAGGACCGCGGAAAGTACGGCCGACGGAGATCACCACCGGTGTCCGCGGCCGGGGGTGAGCGCACCGCCGGTCGGCGCGCGGCGCCGGCTGCCCCGCGCGCTCGCGGCGGCCATCGACGGCTGCCTGGACATGGACCCGTCGGCCCGGCCGACGGTCACCGAACTGGCCGCGTCGCTCGGCACGATCCTCCCGGCGTACGGCCCTCGTATGCCCTCCTCCGGAAACCCGGGAGCCGGGGACGTCGCTACGTTTCCCCGCCCGACGTGAAGTGGGTGGTGGCGAGCACGGTGCCGTCGGGCGACGTCAAGCGGGCGCCGGACACGGACGCGGGGTCGACGGGGGTCGGGCCGCCCCAGAACCCGCGGCCCTGGTGCAGGGTGAAGGTGCCCGTCCGGACCGTGCCGCCGTCGCGCCGCTCCAGCAGGCAGGAGACCATGCCGCTGTACGAGGCATGCGTGCCGGTGAGGTCGATCGTCATGTAGATCCAGCCCGGGGAGCCGGTGTGGGCGTACACCTCGCCGGCCGACTGCCTGGGGGCCGCGACCGAGGTCAGATCGCCATGCAGCAGGTCGGCCACGCCGGCGGACCGGGGGGCACCGGCCACCACGTTCTCGATCGCCGTTCCGGCCACCCAGCCACCGAAGCCGACGGCGAGGACGAGTGCGGCCACCGCGGAGGTGAGCCGGAGCCGAAGCCGGCCACCGAAGCCCCTGCGCCAGGCGCCCGGAACGCGGGCGCGCGCCCTGCCGTCCTGGGCCGGCGTCCCCTGGGTCAGCGCCTGCGCCACCCGGGTCTCGAAGCCGACCGGCGGCTCGCAGCCCGGCAGCAGTCCGATCAGCCCGTCGCCGACGAGGGTCAGCTGTTCGACGTACTCGCGGCAGTCCGCGCATCGGTCGAGGTGGGCGACCGCTGCGGCCCGCTCACGGCCCGGCAGTATGCCGAGGGCGAGTTCGGCGCCGATCTCCCGCAGCTTCTCGCAGGTCATGTCATTGGACATGGTCGCCTCGCTTCGGGGACGCGAGCGTGGTGCGCAACTTCGCCATCGCGGTCCTGATGCGCGTCTTCGCGGTGCCCAGGGGGATGTTCTCCCAGTCGGCAACCTGCTGGGCCGTCATGCCGTAGATGCTCGCCATCACCAGCGCGCGGCCCTGTTCGCGGGGCAGCGCCGCCATCGCCGCCCGCAGCCGGGAGGACGCCTCGTCGGCCAGGACGTGCTGTTCGGGGGTGTCACTGACGACTCCCAGGATCACGTCGAGGTCCTCGGGCGCCACCGGTTCCGGTCGCCGCGCGCGGACGGCGTCGATGGCGAGGTTGTGTGCGATGGTCGTCAGCCAGGTCTTCACCGAGCCGCGCCGCGAGTCGTAGATCTGGGCATGTCGCCAGGCACGTTCGAAGGTCTGCTGGGCGATGTCCTCGGCGAGTTGTGTGTCCCCGGTGACGGCGACGGCGACACCGAAGACCGTGTGCTGGAACCTCCGTACGAAGGTGACGGCCAGCTCCGGGTCGCCGGTGGCCAGCCCGGACAGCAGAGCCTCGTCCGGGAGACGGCCCACGGGGAACCGGAATCTCGACATACCCATATATACGGTCCGCCCTCGCCAGGAGATTGCCCGGCCCTCACGGAACCCCACTCTCGGATTCTCCCGCGTTTCCGCCTGCGCGGCACGGGCAGCGGCCCGACGTGCCGCTTTCCGGGCGTGTGGGGTTCCGAGCGTGTGGCGTTCCGGGGTGACCGATACGGTCACCGATGGGCACCGGGGCGAGGCAGAGGTCGCGCTCCACTCAGGGTGACGACGTGGGACCCCGTCGACCGTTCAGTGGCCGGACGGAGGCTCGAAGCACCCGGTCTCCGGATACGGGCCGTTGGTCGTCACCTCGTAGTGGGACTTCTGGACGAACGCCGTGACGCAGACAAGGGCCAGACCCGTCATCGTCGGGCTGCCGGGGCGGCCGGATCGCGAAAGAGGCATGTGACTCTGCCATGCCGGGGAGGGCCATGTCCGCCGCGTAGTCGACGCGGGCGCGGTGGTCCGCCTCGGTGATTTCGGGGTGCACAGGGGGCGTCCGGGGCGCGCGCCAGAGTTGGACCAGGTGGCGCTCCCCGTGGTCCCCGATGCCGGGTTCGGGGTCGTCGGTGTGGCAGTACAGGCGCATCCGCACCCAGTCGGTGCCGTCCGGCGAGGGCGGGAGGTGGAGGGGAGGTTCCCCTTCCGGCCATGCGTCGAGGATGTCGCCCTGTTCGAGGGTCGCGAGGCAGAGAGTGGGGAGGTCGGCCCACAGGCTGATCTCCTCGGCGGCCTCCCACTCGGCGCCGGATTCGGGTGCCGGCGGGGCGTTGTGGACCTGGACGGTCAGCTGGAGGGGGCCGGTGTCGGTGGTGGTGAGGACGACGGCGCCGGCGTCGGTGGCCGGACCGCAGCGCCAGCCGAAGGGCATCTCCCGCGGGTACTCGTAGTCGTCGGTGAACCCGATCAGGTAGCCGTTCTCGCCGAGGTCGACCGTGAACGAGGACGCATGGACCAGCATGAGGATGTCGCTCCCTTCACTGACACAGACTTCTACGGGACGAGCGGGCCGAGTCGACCGCCGGCCGTGCGACACCGGGCCCGACGCCCTCGGTCGAGGTGGCCTCCTGTGCGCACCGACCGTGACGGTACCGCTCACGCCGGTAACAGCGGTCATGGGCACGGCAGTTGATATGCGAAGCTGTCGTCAGCCGCTCACGGGCAAAGTGGCCGGGGCAGTCGTCGAGAGGAGCGCAGCGTGAGTCAGAACGGCTTCCGCACCGGGGAGATAGACACGAGCAGGCCACACCCTGCGCGGATCTACGACTACCTGCTGGGCGGCAAGGACAACTACGAGGTCGACCAACAGGCCGGCGACCAACTCGCCTCCGCGGCACCCGAGGTGCGGATCGGCGTGAAGGCCAACCGCGCCTTCCTGCAACGCGCGGTCCGTTACGTCGTCAGCAGCGGCGTCCGTCAGATCCTCGACGTCGGCACCGGGCTGCCCACCGCCCCGAACGTGCACGAGACCGCGCATGAGGTGGCCCCGGACGTGCGCGTCGCGTACGTCGACAACGATCCGATCGTGAAGGCACACGCCGACGCACTGCTCAGCCGCTCCGGTGCGACCAGCATCGTGCTCGCCGACCTGCGTGATCCACGGGCGGTCATCGACCACCCCGACGTCCGCCGAGTCATCGACTTCGACCAGCCGGTCGCCCTGCTCCTCGTCGCCATCCTCCACTTCATCACCGACGCGGAGAAGCCCGATCAGGTCGTCGCCGGCCTTCGCGACGCGCTGCCGGCCGGCAGCTTCCTCGTGCTCTCGCACGCCACGGGCGACTTCGCCGACCGCAGCGAGGCGCAGGCTGTCTACAACAACGCCACCGCCACGTTGAACCTGCGGACCCGCGCCGAGGTGGAGCGGTTCTTCGGCGGCTTCGAACTGGTCGAGCCCGGCCTGGCCCAGGTCCCGTTCTGGCGCCCGGACGCCCCGCCGCCGGCACGATCCGGCGAGATCGGCTTCTACGGGGGCGTGGCTCGCAAGATCGGCTGAACCGGCCTCTCCGGCCGAGGAGGCGGCCAGGCGCCCGTCCGGGCAGGACACAACACCGGGGCAGGCCGACTGACGACCAACTGGTCCTGCTGGCGGGCGAGTTGGATGCCGGCCTGGGCGCGCACGGCTGAGGTGAGGATCAGTGCTGGGCGCCGGCGCGGATCGCGGAGGTGATCCACCGCCGGTTCGGGGTGGACTGCGCGCCGACCGGGGTGGATCGAATCTCATCCGCGCTCGCGGAGGTACGCCTCCAGCTCGGCGGCCCCGGCCAGCATCGCGCGCGCGGGCGGACAGCCGACCGTGTCAGTCGCGCAGGGTGGCCTCCAGCGGCCCCGGCCCACCGGCCGCCCGCACCTGGGCGATCAGCGGGGCGATCTGCTCCACCAGGTAGCCGCCCCGCCTGAGTTGATGTGCCATACCGGCGTCCCGCATGTCGGCCTCGTCGTAGACGCGGTAGCCGGTCCGCGGGTCGCGGCGCGGATGTACCAGCCCGGCGCGCTCCCACTTGCGCAGCGTCGCGGGTCGGATGCCTAGCTCCCCTGCCTGCCAGCGGCCCGATGAACCTGCCGGCAGGCCCGGACACCACGTTGGGCTCGGACGCCGCAGTGGGCTCCAAGCCGCGGAGGGCGCGCTCCACGGCCTGGAGGGTCCGCCGGTCGTCGAGGAGCTGCGCGTGACTCTCGTCGACGAGGCGCGGCGCCTCGTCGACCGCGCCCTGGTTCACCGCCCGCATGATCGACGTCGCCGTCTGGTGGCCGTGGCCGGGCACCACGGCGAGGAACGCGCGCAGGGCCCCCGCGTGCAGCGAGGTACAGGTGCGATAGCCGTGGGGTGTGCGGCCGGCGGCCGGAAGGATGCCGGCCTCTTCGTAGTTCCTGACCGCCTGGGTGGACAGACGGTGCCCGCGTGCCAGATCAATCGGCCTGAGCCGCTCACCGTTTTGAAGGTTTCGCCCCGAGAGACGGACGATATCGCGGGAAAGTTTCCATCGAGGTTCAACGATACCGTTGAAGGCATGGCGACTGACATCAACGACATCACCCATGCCGTCGAGGCCGCCGCCGTCATGAGGCTGCTCCCGGCCCGGCCTCGGCTGCTCGCCCTGGGCGAGCCCACCCACGGCGAGGACACTCTGCTCGACCTGCGCAACGAACTCTTCCGGCAGCTCGTCGAACAGGAGGGCTACCGGACGATCGCGATCGAGAGCGACTGCGTGATGGGCCTGGTCGTGGACGACTACGTCACTTCGGGCACAGGCACTCTCGAGGAGGTCATGGAGCACGGATTCAGCCACAGCTGGGGCACCTTCGCGGCCAACCGCGAACTCGTGCGCTGGATGCGGGCCTACAACGACGGCCGGCCCGCGCCGGAACGGCTCCGCTTCGCCGGTTTCGACGGCCCGCTGGAGATCACCGGCGCCGCGAGCCCCCGGCAGGCCCTCACCGCACTCCACGGCTACCTCTCGGCCCGGGTGGACGCGGACCTGCTCCCCTGCACCGAGGACACGCTCGACCGCCTGCTCGGCACCGACGACCGATGGACCGACCCCGCCGCGATGATGGACCCGGCCCAGTCCGTGGGACAGTCGGCCGAGGCCGGCCGACTGCGGCTGCTCGCCGACGATCTGGTGGCGCTGCTCGACACGCAGACGCCGCACCTGATCAGGGCGACCCCGCGGGACGACTGGGACCGGGCGCGCCTGTACGGGCGCACCGCCATCGGCCTGCTGCGCTACCACGACTGGATGGCCCACTCCTCACCGAGCCGTATGACCCGGCTGGTGGGCCTGCGGGACCAGATGATGGCCCACAACCTCCTCGCCCTCGCTGAACGGGGCCCGGCATTCATCCACGCCCACAACGGCCATCTCCAGCGGGCCAAGTCCACGATGCGGATGGGTGGGATGCCTCTGGAGTGGTGGAGCGCCGGTGCGCTGGTGAGCGCCCAACTCGGCGAGGAGTACGCCTTCGTGGCCACGGCCCTCGGCACGATCCGGCACCAGGGAGTGGACACCCCGCCGCCGGACACCGTCGAAGGACTCCTGTACGCGCTCCCGGAGGACCGCTGCGTCATCGACGCCCCGCGGCTGGCCACCGCCCTCGGCGACACGCCGCCCGTGCCCCGCGTGTCCCCCTGGTGCGGCTACTCCCCGCTGGACCCGGCCCACTTGGCGGGCAGCGACGGGCTCGTGTTCGTCAAGGACGTCCCACAGATCCGCTCCGGCACGTAGGTGCGCGGAAAGTCACGCTCGCGGCGCATGGGGCTCATGGGGGGGCTCATGGCGAGGATGAGCCGGCACGGCGCGACGAGGCCCGTCGTGATCCACATGGCGGGCCGGTACCCGATCGCGTCGCCCAGCACGCCGCCGAGCAAGGATCCGACGGGGATGGTGCTGTGATTGATCATCATGGTCGTCGCCACGACCCGGCCGAGCAGGTGCGGTGGGCAGTAGGTCTGCCGGACGCTGCCGACCACGATGTTGGCCACGGAGATGCCGATTCCGACGAAGAAGCCGCCTGTCGCGAACAGCAGTAGCTCCGGCCCCACCGTGGTCAGCGGCACCAGCAGCGCGAACGGCGCGGTGGCGGCCTGCAGGAGAAGCAGCTCGCGCACGGTACCGAACCGCCGACTGAACCCGTTGGCCAGCAGCGCGCCCACGATGCCACTGGCACTGCCGTTGGTCAGCAACAGCCCGACCATGGCCGGATTCAGTCCGACGGGCCGTCGAGCACGATCGGGATGTACGAGTGGTAATTCTGCCGCCGCCTTAAGGAAGTCGAAACGGTGCGACCTGCTAGGAGTTGTCGTCAAATGTCACGCCCACATCAGGAGCGAGGCGAGGGTGACGGCTGCTTGGTAGGACTCGGCGGTCTTGTCGTAGCGGGTCGCGATGCCGCGCCATTGCTTGAGGCGGTTGAAGCAGCGTTCCACGACGTTGCGCCGCTTGTAGACCTGCTTGTCGAAGGCCGGCGGACGCCCGCCCCGGCTGCCGCGCCGGAGCCGGTTGCGGACTTGGTCCGCCCGCTCGGGGATGGTGTGCGGGATGTCTCGGTGTCGCAGCCAGGTCCGTATCGCGCGGGAGCTGTAGCCCTTGTCGCCGAGGACGTGGGCGGGCCGCACCCGGGGCCGTCCCGGCCCGGGACGGGGCACCCGGATCGCTTCCATCACGGCGGTGAACTGCGTGCAGTCGTTGGTGTTCCCGCCCGTGAGGGTGAAGGCCAGCGGGCGGCCGAGCCCATCGCAGGCAAGGTGGATCTTGCTGGTCAGACCACCCCGCGAGCGTCCGAGTGCCGGCGGGCAGAGCCCCCCTTTCGATGTCCCCGGCCGCGTCCGCCTTGGCCTGCGCGGCTCGCAGCATCCGCTCGAAGGTGCCGTCCTTGGCCCACCGGCGGAAACGGGTGTGCAGCGTGGCCCACGATCCGTACCGCTCGGGCACATCCCGCCAGGCCGTGCCGGTGCGGAACTTCCACACGATCCCGTTGAGGACCCTTCGGTCGTCCAACCGCTTGCGGCCCCGCAAGGACGCGGGCAGCAACGGCCGGACGAACTCCCACTCGGCATCGGACAGTTCATGACGACGTATCACCCGACCATGATCCACCACTCAAGATCATCATTTGACGACAGGGCCTAGGACGGGTTGCAGAGGCAGGGCGCGGCCGAGCAAGGACACAGGGTCATCGCGGCCATCGCCTGCGGCGAGATCCCGACCGAACCGAGCGAGTACGCCGCGCTCACGAAAGAGCTCGACGCATGACCGACAACGACGAGAGGCTGAAGCCCCCCACCCGCCGTCGCCCGGCCGGCGGTCGTGTCCTCGGCGGCAGCAAGGCCGCGAGTGCTCCTCCGCCGCCCGCCGAGCTCACCCGCGAGCAGATATCGGCCGAACAGGCAGCCGAGCAGCCCCCGAGCGCTGCCCCCGCCGAGACCGAAGCGCACCCCGCGGCCGCCGCCGCTCCCCACGAGCGGCAGGCGCCGGCCCAGGCCAGGCCTTCAGTCGCGCCTCGCACCTCCCCGACACCGCCCCCACAGCAGGCCGGGTTGGCCGTAGACGACGCTCCTGACTCTCATGAGCAGTCAGCACAGGTCCACGCCGAGTCCTCGCCTGCATTTCCAGCCGCACCGGCCGTGGCCCCGCGGCCGACATCGGAAGCCGCACAAAGCACCCCGGCGCCGGAGGCCGCCCTTCCAGGAGAGCCGGCCCAGCGGAACTCCTCACCGAGCTAGCGCATTCCAGCCACCGCCAGTGACCCCATGGTGTCCGCCCGCCGGTACTTTTCTGCAGCGTTCGATACAGCAGCATGCCATCCGGCAGCTCCACTGAAACGACGCCTGCAAGGGTGATGAGGATGCTGCCGCAGTTCTGGCCACGGACGCGTCGGAGCCGGGCGGGAAAGGTATCCGAGCCGGTAGAGGTTTTCTCGGTTCTGGCTCATTCCCCTCCCCGGAGACGGCACTCCCTCCCCTGGCCATCGCATCCGGAGAACGAGGCCTCCGCCTCACCTGCAAAAGGGCCGAGCGGTCCGACTCCGCCCCACCGGCGTAGGGGAGGGCCGTCACGACAGCGCTTGGACCTCAGCACGCCAGCGGGCCCTTGTCAGCGGCGAAGACAAATGCAAGACCACCGCCACTGTGTCGCTGACGATCAGTGAGGCGGAGTGTGAACATCTGGCTCCGGACGGTCAGGGGGCGGTGACGCAGGGACGGCATCGCCTTTTCCGTCCGCCAGGCTGCGTTCCTGGCGGAGGACGTCGAGGACGACCGAGCCGTCGACGGTCTCGCGGGCGACCAGCTGTTCGGCCAGGCGTTCCAGGGCGGCCCGGTGATCGCGGAGCAGCGCGATCGCGCGCTGTTCGGCCTGGCGCAGCAGTCGGGCGACCTCCTCGTCGACGATGCGCTGGGTCTGCTCCGAGTACGGTGGCCGGCCGGGCTCCTCGGTGGCCTCACCGAGGAAGTTCGCGTGGACGGAGGCGTAGCCGATCGGACCGAGTTCGGAGGAGAGACCGAACTCGCGAACCATGCGGGTGGCGATCTGGGTGGCTCCGGCCAGGTCGTTGGCGGCTCCCGTCGACCCCTCGCTGAAGACGACGAGCTCGGCCGCGCGCCCGCCCAGACGTACCGCCAGAAGGTCGGTCAGGTAACTCTCGCTGTACAAGTGGCGTTCGGCTTCGGGAAGTTGTTCGGTGACGCCGAGGGTGACGCCGGCCGGAAGGATGGTGACCTTCGCCACCGGGTCGGCATGCTCGCACAGTGCCGCGACCAGGGCGTGGCCCGATTCGTGCACAGCAACCGAGCGGCGCTCTTCGGGCAGCAGCGCGTTGGAAGATTCCCGGCGTCCGAGCAGCACCCGGTCGCGGGCGGCGTCCAGGTCATGCCGTTCGATCCGGGTGCGGTTGCCCCGTACGGCGTTGATGGCGCCCTCGTTGACGAGGTTGGCGAGATCGGCGCCGGAGAACCCGGGCGTGGCGCGCGCCACGGCATCCAGGTCGACGTCCGGAGCAAGGTTCTTGTCCTGGGCGTGGACGGCGAGGATCGCGGCCCGCTCGGCCTGGTTGGGCAGGGGCACGGTGACCTGGCGGTCGAAGCGCCCGGGGCGCAGCAGGGCCGGGTCGAGGGCGTCGGGCCGGTTGGTGGCGGCGAGGACGACGATGCCGCTGGACTGGTCGAAACCGTCCATCTCGGACAGCAGCTGGTTGAGGGTCTGCTCACGCTCGTCGTTGCCGCCCAGCCGGGCTCCGCCGGCGCGACGTGACCCGAGTGCGTCGATCTCGTCGATGAAGATGATCGACGGGGCGCGTTTACGGGCTTCGCCGAACAGGTCGCGCACCCGGGAGGCGCCGACCCCGACGAACATCTCCACGAACGCGGAGCCGGTCACCGACAGGAACGGTACCTCCGCCTCGCCAGCGACCGCCCGCGCGAAGAGCGTCTTGCCGGTACCGGGCGGCCCCACCATGATCACGCCGCGGGGTCCCTTGGCACCTGCGGCGGTGTAGCGGGCGGGATTGCGCAGGTAGTCGACGACCTCGCTGATCTCCTGCTTGACCCCGTCGTACCCGGCGATGTCGTCGAAGCCGGTGGTGGGTCGCTCCGCCTCGATGATCTTCGCCCGCGAGCGTCCGATGGCGCTCAACCCGCCGGTCACCGACCCCGCGGCCCGGCGCCCCATCCACACGAAGAAGCCGATCAGCACCAGGAACGGCAGGAACGAGAAGAGCACGGACCACCACGCCGAGCCGCCGCCACTGCCGCTCTGGCTGGCTCTGATCTGCACGTGGTGCGATGTCAACTGTGACTGGAGCTGGGCCCCGCTGCCCAGCGCGGTGGGGATCTGGGTGGTGAACTTCGTCCCGTCCTTGAGGGCGCCGCTGACCGCGCCTTTGTCGTTGATGTCGACCATCTGCACCTGGCTGGCGCCGACCTTGCCGACGAAGTCGCTGTAGGACAGTGATGTCGTGTGTGGCTCGGACCTGGCGCGAGAAAGCAGCAGGACGATGAGGACCGTCATCAGGATCCACCAGAACATCCAACGCCCACCGAACGGCTGCGGTTGCCGGGACGGGGGCGAGGGCCGTTCGGGCGGCGGTCCCGGCTTGGCGGGCGGCGTCCGATGCCGGTGCGGCATCCGCACTCGTGTGATCACCGATCCCACGCCCTTCGGTCGGAACTGGACCCGGACCCCATCTACCAGCCTCAACCCGGCCGTTCCTGGGCGGGAGGGGTCGAAAGGCCCCGATAGGGCTATCCGATCAGGTCCCGCCGGGGCTCGCAATCGGCCACAAGCCGGCGACCAGGAGCGACGAACGGGCGTGCCTCGTCGCCGTCGATCAACGAAGCTCACCCCGTGTGCAACTGGTCGGGAAGATCAGGAACTTGAGGGCGAGGAATATCAGAACTATCCCGAACGCGCACTGAAGTACAAGATCGGGCAAACATCCGGCAACATCGGCACCCACGCCTGCTTCCGGCGCGAGCCCTGCCGCAAGACCGATCGCGTAATAGATCTTGATCTGGTGCCCGTGGGTGTACTCGAATGTGCCGAGCAGTCCGAGCGGCATCAGCAGTGCGGCGGGCAAGGTCCCGCCGGCTTCCTGGGCGGTCAACCCGAGCACGACCAGAACCGGAACGAGGACAACACCGCCACCGATGCCACCGAGCCCCGACAGCACCCGGCGGCCGTCCCGATCGCCAGTCCGATCAGGACCGCCGTCATGGGGCTTCTTTCCATCCCGGCTCCTGAGCTGCGAGGGATTGCTCAGGCCATGAACGCCACCGCCATATTGGGGGAGGCCACGGAGCGCCGCGCCGTGGCGCACGACCCACGGCCTTCCGGCACCCCCGCTCCTTCGCCCGTTTTCCTTCAGGTGGGGATCTTCGGCCACCCCCGTCTGGGTCCGCCGTCACCTCGACGGCAGCACGAGCGTGCACGTCTCTCCGGGAGCGATGCTGACGGCCCGGTCGGCCAGCACCACGCGGATCGGTGACTCCTCCGAGTCCGGTACGCCGATGCGCAGCTGTCCGCTCTGCAGCCGTACGCTGACACCCCAGTGGCCGCGGTAGCGCAGCGAGAACCCGTATTCGGACAGTGCCGGAAGCGGTACTGGGTCCACCCACAGGGCGTCCTCGCGTGTCTCCAGTCCGGTCAGGCCTCGCTGGACGAGGTCGAGGGTGCCCGCCATGGCGCCTAGGTGGATGCCTTCGCCGGTCGTGCCTCCCTGGATGTCGGCGATGTCTGCTTCCAGGGCCTCCTGGACGTACCGCCACGCCTCGGCCCGTCTGACCCGGGCGAGGACCCAGCCGTGGACGAGTTCGCTGAGGGTGGAGCCGTGGCTGGTGCGCTGGAGGTAGTAGTCGACGGTCTTTCGCCAGATCTCGTCGTCCAGGCGGTAGCCGAGACGCCGGAACAGCTGCTGCAGTTCCGCGGGTGAGAAGAGGTAGCCGAGCATGAGGACGTCGGCCTGCTTCGAGGCTTTGTAGCGGTTGACCGTGTCGCCCTCGGCCTCCAGGATCCGGTCCAGCCGCCGGATGTCGTCGTACCGCGCGCGGTAGGCGTCCCAGTCCAGCTCAGCGAGGTCGTCGTAGCCCTCGAACTGGCTGATGACGCCTTGATGGTGCGGCACCCGCAACCGCCTGGAGACCTCTTCCCACTCCGGGAGTTCCTGGTCGTCCAACTGCACACGCTGGAAAAGTTCCTCGCGACGCCATGCGGGAAGGCGTCGCAGAAGGTCCAGGGCACGGCTGAGGACCCAGGCGGCGGTGACATTGGTGTACGTGTTGTCGTCCAGTCCGGGCTGTGCGCTGCCCGGGTAGCTGTCGTGGTACTCGTCGGGTCCGACGACGCCGCGGATGCGGTAGCGGCCCGACTCGGAGTCGAGGACCGCGATGTCCGCCAGGAAGCGGGCGATCTGCAGCAGCATCTCCGCGCCCTTGGTGTGCAGGAACTCGGTGTCGCCGGTGGCCTCGCAGTACTGCCACACGTTGTACGCGATGGCCGAGCCGACGTGGTGCTGGAGCCGGGAGTGATCCGGCAGCCATCGGCCGGAGCGGGGGTTGAGGTGGAGCTGCTGGGTTTCCTCTCGGCCGTCACTGCCGCTCTGCCACGGGTACATCGCCCCCGCCTTGCCGACAGCGGCGGCCGCCCTGCATGCCTGGGGCAGGCGCCGGTGACGGTAGTTCAGCAGGGCCCGCGAGACCTCGGGCAAGTGCAGGTTCAGATACGGCAGCACGAACAGCTCGTCCCAGAAGACGTGGCCTCGGTACGCCTCGCCGTGCAGCCCTCGGGCCGGCACGCCCACGTCGAGATCTGCGGTGTGCGGTGACAGTGTCTGCAGGACATGGAACAGATGCAGGCGCAGGATGCGACCGGCCTGGCCGGGCACCTGGATCTCGGTGCGCCGCCACAGCTGCTCCCACGCGGCGACATGGGAGTTCCGCAGGGCTGGGAAGCCTGGGGCCGCGGATAGCTGGTCGACCGCGGCCCCGAGTGGGTCGCTGATCGCCCTGTCGCGTGAGGTGTGCAGCGCCAACGTCTTCTCCACGCAGACGGGCCGACCTCGGGAGATCGGTATCAGCAGGCGGTGGACGGCGCGGTGCGGGGTGGAGCGCACCGCCGAGGAGACCGGCGGCTGTCCGGTGACGACTGTCCTGGCCGCCATGGCGACGGCGATGTCGGAGGTGCTGGTGCGACAGTGCAGCCACACCATGTCCGGCTCCTGCGCCCCGGTCCGTATGTGGGCCAGATGCCTACGGTTGAGAGACCGGTAACGGCGTACGTTGCTGTTGATCACGCCACCGTCGAGGGCGGCCTCGACGTCGATCTCTCCCGACCAGTCCTCGGCCGTGAAAACGGTCCGCAGCACGGCCAGGTGAGGATCCCCCATGTGCACCAGGCGGATCTGCTCCACACCCAGTACGCCGGCGTCGTCGTCCCGATAGCGAAAGGTGCGGGTCAACGTGGAGCGGCGCAGATCCAGGGTGTGCCGGTAGTCCAGGAAAGCGCTGGCGTTCGGGGAGAACCATTGGCCCCACCGTCCCTGGGCGCGGCGGCAGCGGAAGCGCAGGAGTAGCCAGTTCGGAAGGTTGACCAGGTCCTCGTTCACCACCTGTCGCCCCGCCACGGTCGACTCCAGACGGTTGTAGCACCCGGCCACGTAGGTTCCCGGGCAGTGCACCAGGCCCGCTCTGCACTCCGGGACCGCGCCACGGGTGGCGAAGTAACCGTTGCCGAGCGTGCACAACGCTTCGCGCAACCGCTCGGTGGAGGGGTCGTAGCCCTCGTACTCCCACGTCCAATCCGACATCCGCCGCCCTCACTCCCCTGCCTTCAGACTCGCTGAGGGATGACGGCGATCGGGCACGGGGAGTGATGCAGCAGGGCGTGGGCGGCCCTGCCGAGTTGCAGATCGAAGTGGCCGTGCCTCCTCAGAGCGCCGACGACGATCAGATCGGCTTCGGCCGATGACCCCAGCAGAACCTTGTGAGCGGGGTCCTCGACCAGCTGGCCCTTCACCTCGAGGTTGCGAAGCCCGGCGCGTTCCACGCGGGAGGCGATGATGTGCTCCGCCGTGACCGCTTCGGCGGGACGACCCACGCTGAAGGAGGGGAGGGCTCCCTCGTAACGCTCCCACAGAGAGGCATGGACGAGGCGAAGCGGCAGCCCGTGGCGTACTGCTTCGTCCACGGCCCGGTCCACCGCCTGCAGACTGGAAACCGATCCGTCGACGCCCACGACCAGCGGGGATTCCATCGCCCCCACCGCCTTCCTGTGCGGCCACCGTGAGCCCCCTATGACTACCGTCGCACCGCCCAGGTGTCGCCGCGACATGCGGACCGGCCCTCGGGGCGGATCTTCCGCCCGGGTTGCACCGCGCCGGATTGCGGCGATGGTGAAGTCGTACCCGGGCAGAAGAGGGCGAGGGCCGTTGCGCACGTCTCGGACATGGAGGAGGCGATCTGAAGTGCCGGAGACCCCGCACATCGTGAGTGATGTGATGACCGTGACGGTGGTGGCCGTCGGACGCGACGCGCCGTTCAAGGAGATCGTCGAGACCATGGAGCAATGGAAGGTCAGCGCCCTGCCGGTCCTGGAGGGCGAGGGGCACGTCATCGGCGTGGTCTCCGTGGTCTCCGAAGCCGACCTGCTGCCCAAAGAGGAGAACGCCTCACCGGTGCGTCCGAGGATCCGGCCGGACCGGCAAGCGCACGGTGACAGGTCCGCCGACGGCGGACGCCGATGGCGCGGGGCAGTCAGGGCTGGATGTCGAGGACATCCTGCACGGGGCGGCGTGGTGTGGTGGGGCCTTCGGGGCCGTATCCGAGTCGCAGCACCATCTGTGCGCAGCCGGTGCCCGATATCGGGTCCCGCAGTGGCCAGCGCAGGTCCGTCCATTCCAGGGCCTGGGTGGCGAACGAGCTGGAAAGGCCTTCGAGGGTGGCCAGCAGTAGCACGTGTTCCATGGCCTGGCCAGCACGCAGCCAGTCCTCCGGCCGGTCACGAGGTGTGCTGAGCAGGGCCAGGTGAGGAGAGCGTTCGAAATCGGTCGCGCCGCGGCCCTCCACCGGCCTTGTGCCGGCGAAGTCGCGCATCGGGGCCCTGCCACCGCGCTTGCTCGGGCCGAAGGCGTACCTGGGGATCCCGTCAGGGGCCGCGTCCACCGATGGAACGTCCACGTCCGGGGCGTCGATACGGGTCCAGGCGGCCAGATCCTCGTCGCTGCCCTCGTCGGTCCTGTTGCGTGCCTCGGCCTCCTCGAACAACTCCAGCACCTCCTGCAGGTGCCATCCGGTGGGGAAGGACAGCGATGCTCCCTGAAGTTGGGCCGCATCGCACAGAGCCCTCTGCACGGTCTCGGGTATCTCCCTTTCCTCGAACGGGAAGCGGCTGGTGTGCCGCTGGTGAATCGCCGGATACAGGGGAGCGAGGTTGTGCTCGCCGCTTCCGAGGTCCGTCAGCCGCACGGTGGCGATCAAGGCCAGGTCGGCGGGGTCGGGCAGGAGCCGGGTCGCCGGGTACCAGCCCGCGTGGAACACCGCGACCCGCAGGTTCAGCAGGGCGGCGCCGCAGCCGATGTTGAGGGCACGGGTGTCGGGATCGGTGTGCGGCATGACGCGGTCGAAATCGGCACGGACGTGGAAGGTGCGGCTGCCCTGGAAGTAACGGAAGCGCCACGGCTGCGCGTTGTGCATCGACGGGGCAGCGGCGGCGTCGTGGACCAGGGCCGTCACGCGCTCTTCGGGGAGTGGCTGTTGGCGCACCGGGGGCTCCTCCTTCGCGAGCTGACCGACCCAGTTGTCTCTGAAACCTGGTCATGGAATGCGAGCCGGTGAGCGGACGTCCGTGGCCGCTTACCGATCGGCCGGGCTGATGCGGCGGCCCGTGAGGCGTGTGGGCCGATTCGACACCCACATCTCACGCCGCCCCCGGCCCACGGCTCGGTGTGGGCGTGCTCGGCGAGCCGCCGCACCGCATCGGGCTCGATGGCCACGCTCGCAGGACCGACGACGAGCACACTCCAGCCCTGGCTCATGGCCTCGTCCACATGGTCGACCTCGAAGGCGATGTCCATTCCCACGGCCGCCGCAGGTCCCGCCGGGCGGGGTTGCGTCGGACCTGGCGGTCGCCTCGTCCGTACCCGGCCGGGAACGCTCATGAGCTCTCCCGAGCACGTGCTCGACGTGACGGATGTACGCGTCGGGCCCGGGGAACACGAGAGTCACCTCGTCCGTGTCCGACCGGTGCACGTCGTAGGGCGGTGGTCCATCCGAATGGTGGAGTCCGACGATCTCGCCGTCGCGCCTGGCAGCGCCGGTCGCCGGGCTTTCGATGACGAGTTGGTCGCCGAGGTGAGCTCGCATGATCGCCGCCGTTTCCGCAGAATCCGCTGTATCCAACCTGCCACGTACGAACCACCCCCGCACAGGATGGTTACCGACCACGCCGGCCACGACCGGCTCTCACGGCCCGTGGTGGACGAGACGGACGAGCTGCAGGGCATCGTCAGCGCGGCGACCTGCTGCGGATCTTCCTGCGCCGAGACGACGCCATCCGCGACGAGATCACCCGGGACGTACTGGAGCGGACGTCGGGCCTTGCTCCCCGAGAAGCGACAGCCGAGGTACGCGAGGGGCAGGTCACCCGGGCCATCCCGCGACCTCGCGGATGCTCGAGCGGACGCGCTCACGCCCTCGATGTCGCGCTCGGCGGCGTTCAGAAGCTGCCGGGCGAGGTCGTCCATGCCCGGCCCGCCGCCAGTTCGTCGCCGATCTCCGGCCCGTTCAGGTCCACCGGATGGCATTGTACGGATCCGTGGCCGGTGAGTGCCGTGGTGCCGGTATCCAGCACCACACGTGCATTCGCCGCGGCGGAACCAGGATGCGAACCTGTCGGAGGCGCGTATCAGGGGGCGCTCCCTTGAGCGCCGGCTCCCTAGGCGGCTGGGGGTGCGCTCGTGAGTCGGCTCCAGCGAGACGTTGCCGGATCCGTTCCCCCACCACTTGTTCACACCTTCGAACGGCAGCGGCCTTCGGGCACAGGGGCGAAGCTCCCTGTGGGACCGACGTCCGGTCCCGAGCGACCGGCTGGCGACATGGCCCGTCTCCGCCGGTCGTGGTCATATCTGGGGAACGACCGCGACGGGACATGGTGCGTGATGCAGCACCGCGTGATTGATCAGGCCCAACTGAAGGCCCAGGTGCCCCTGCCGCCTGCGGGCACCGACGACCAGCAGGTCCGCCCCTGACGCCGCCTCCAGCAGTGCCTGACGGGCTGGCCCCTCGATGACGTTTCGGCTCACCTGAGCGTCGCGGTACCGCTCCGCCGGGCCGCCCAGGGCGTCGTCGAGCACCTGCGCCGGCGGACGCCGGTGGGCCTCCGGAGGCCACGACGGGGCTTGAGGCGGCGTGATGAGAGCACCGAACGATGCGCTCCGGGCGTGCACGGCCACCAGTCGGCAGTGCCGCGCATGAACCTCGCGGAACGCGAACTGCACGGCCGTGTCGCTTCCCTCTCCCTCCTCGACACCGACGACGACGCACCCGAACCGGGCATTCCGATGCTCTGCCGCACCGCGCACCACGACGATCGGGCAGTCCGCTCGTGCCGCCACGGCCAGGCTGACCGAGCCCAGGAGCATGTCGGCGAGGTCGCCGAGCCCTCTGGACCCGACTACCAGTGCGAAGGCGTTGCGCCCCTTGTCGACCAAAGCGGAGGCCGCGTCCTCCCTCAGCACCTCGCTCGACAGCCGCACTGCGGGAGCGCCGCGCCGGGCACGCTCCGAGGCGGCGCTGATCACGTCGGATACTTCGTGGTCCAGCGTCGCCGCGTGCAGGAGGTGGAGCGGCACCCCGTGTCGCACCGCCTCGTCGGCGGCCCAGTCCACCGCCTCCAGGCTCGCCTCGGAGCCATCGATGCCGACCACCAGGGGAATCGTCACCGCCACTGACTCCTCTCCTGCCGGATTCCACGCCGGCCCCTGCTCCACCGGTCCGCATGCGCCGCGGAGGGGATGGGGGTGATCCTCGGGTGAGAGAACGCACCATGCCCATGCCCGGCATGTCGGAGACGCCATCCACGCGGCCGAACTCGTTCACGGTCACTCACCGTCGATTCCAGCTTCTTATGAGACGGAGGCCGCCGCCATGCAAGCAGTCGTCACCGTGGGCCTCGACGGTTCACCCGAGAGCCGTGCCGCCGCCCGGTGGGCCTCCGATGAAGCCAAGGCGCAAGCTGACGCTGCGCCTGCCGCACGCGTGGCCCCTGCCGGCGCCGGAACCGACGCGGGTCCCCGCGGAGATCGATCAGAACTACCGGGCGAAGCGGATCGTGGACAACGCTCAGGCGGAGCTCCAAGCGCGCCACCCGGACCTTTCCATCATCGGCGGTCCGGTGGCCGACGACGTCCGGAACGCACTGCTGCAAGCGGCATCGGAGTCCGAGATGCTCGTGCTCGGTTCGCGAGGTTTGGAACTCGTGGAGAGCTACTTCCTCGGCGATACCAGCATGCCAGTCGCGGCCCGGGCCGAGCGGCCGGTGGTCCTCGTCCGTGCCGAAACACTCAAGCACCTGACCCAGGTCCTCCGTACCTGGCGCGAGAACATCACGCGCGCTGTCCCGTCGCCCTCGTCCCCCCTGACAAGCCGCCATCCACGGAGCCCGAACCGCCCCGGGGAGCCGGCGATGCCGCTGCTTCATGACGACGTGTCCGTGCTCATGTGCAGCACCGGGCTCTACGCTCCTCGCTCCCACGTGCGGAGGTCAGCGAGACCCACACCGCGATCGTGTTCTTCGTCGGTGAACGCGCCTACGAGCTCAAGAACCGTTCGATCGACCAGTCGGAACAGACGGCGGTCCGTCGGCATGCCGCACATCACGACGAGCGGTTCGGGCACTTCCCTGTCCGGGCTGAGGCTCGCCACGCATCACGCCAACGCGCCCTGCAGCCCGGAGGTCGATCGACAGTCACACCCGTTGGATTCCGTTGTCGTCCAGGCGCTGGCAGCCGTACGCCCATGGGGGCCCGACCAGGCCCCGGTCTTCCGCCGCTCGTGCAAGGAACCGGACTGAGGAGGCACACCGACACGGCGACGACCCGACGCGAGCCATCGCCCCTGACGAGAACCCCCAGGGTCCGTGTTGCCCGGGAGTTCTCCGAGGGTGACGGTGGAGAGGGGGCATTGAAGGAGTGAGTACCGTGCGCGCACTCGTCTATCACGGCCCGGCACAGACCTCCTGGGACACGGTCCCCGAGCCGAGGATCGAGGAGGACACCGACGCGATCGTGCGCGTCGACGCGACCACCATCTGCGGCAGTGATCTGCGCATTCAGCGAGGAGACCTCCCCGAGGTGAAGCCGGGGACGATCCTCGGCCACGAGGCCGTGGGCGAGGTGGTGGAAGTCGGCCGCGGGGTTCACACCCTGCGGCCGGGAGATCAGGCGATCGTGTCGTCCGTCTCGGCCTGCGGCCACTGTCCCTTGTGCCAGGACGGCATGTACGGGCAGTGTCGCGGCGGTGGCGGGTGGATCCTGGGGAATCTGGTCAACGGAACCCAGGCCGAGTTCGTGCGTGTGCCCTTCGCCGACTCCTCCGCCTACCGGCGGCCCACCTCTCTCGCGCTCGATGACGCGGTCCTGCTCGCTGAGCTCCTCCCCACCGCCTATGAGGTCGGGGTGCGCAACGGACACGTGGGCCCGGGGGACACCGTCGTCGTGGTGGGCGCGGGTCCCGTGGGACTTGCCGCGCTCACCATCGCGCGGCTCTACTCGCCCCGCAGGATCATCGCGGTTGACCTGTCTCCGTCCCGGCTGGAAGCCGCCGCCCGTCTCGGGGCGGATTCCGCCGAAGTGCCTGGACGGTTGATCGCCGACCTGGCCGAGGGGCCCGGCGCCGACGTGGTCATCGAGGCCGCAGGCGATCCGGACAGCTTCGCCCTGTGTACACGCGTGGTGCGCGCAGGGGGGCACATCGCCAACATCGGCATGCACGGCAAACCGGCCACGCTGCATCTCGAGGCGCTCTGGCGCAAGAACATCACCATCAGCACCGGCCAAGTCGACACCTCCTCCATGCCATGGCTGCTCGACCTGGTGACGCTCGGACACCTACCGATATCCCAGCTCGTCACCCACACCTTCAGCCTCGACCGGATGAAGGACGCCTACGACGTCTTCTCGCACGGCACCGACACCGGCGCCCTCAAAGTCGTACTGCATCGCGAGTGAAGCACCCACGCCGACAGCGACTGTGACACCACGGTGCCTCCCGCCTCCCGCACCGCAGGGTTGGTTATTCACTGGACCCGCGGGACAGCCGCCCAGCAGACGGGGTCGTAGCCGACGCCCGTCGCGATGCGGTCCGGGAAGGGCGCGGCGATTCAAAAGACGTCAAGCCAGGGGTCGGGAGGAGCACACCGCCGACCCCCGGCTGGGTCACCGGGATGTGGCACGGTGTCATCGCCCCGCTCGTCAGGGATACGGACGGCTGGTACTGGTTCGTGGGGCGCGCCGACGCCGTCATCAAGTCGGCGGGGCATCTGATCGGCCCGTTCGAGGTGGAGAGCGCGCTGACGGAGCACGCTTCGGTCGCCGAGGCCAGGGTGATCGGTCGGCCGGACCCGGTTGCCGGGAGCGTCGTCAAGGCGTGCGTGTCGCTGCGCCCCGGTGTCCTGCCGACTCCGGATCTGGAACGGGAGCTGCTGGCCTTCGGCCGCCACACGCTGGGGCCCGCCGTCGCACCGAGGGAGATCGCCTTCGACCAGAACCTGCCCAGGACCGCAGCGGCAAGGTCATGCACCGGCTGCTGCGTGCACGTGAACTCGGCTTCCCGGGCGGGGACTTGTCTACCTTGGAGGGATCCGCATGAGTCTGGGGACACTGACACCCAAGGACGCGGTCGTCTCCACCTACCGCGAGCACGGCCACGCGCCGGCCCGCGGCATCACGGCCGAGGCCGTCATGGCCGAGATGTACGGCACGGCGACCGGCTGCAGCGGAGGGCGGGGCGGGTCCATGCACCTGTTCGACGCCGCCGTTTCTACGGCGGCAGCGCCATCGTCGCCGGCGGTCTCCCGCTGGCCGCGCGGGGCTGGCGTGCGCGTAGCGGGTGTTGACGGTGTACGGCGCCCGTCACTCGGTGATGCCTTCGACGGTCCGCCGTGCGGCCTGCTCGACGGCTTCGACGTCCATGCCGTCCACGGCCCACGCGGGCATGCCGTAGGAGGCGGCGCGCATGCCAGGTCGGTCTGCGCGTGCTCGCGGGCGAGGGCTGTGCTCATGGCGTAGAGGTTGTTCTCGCAGGCGAGCAGCAGTGGCAGATTCCACAGGGATGCGAGGTTCGCTGTCTCGTGGAATTCGCCTTCGGCGAAGGCTCCGTCGCCGAAGAAGCAGCAGGTGACACTGCCCGCGCATGCTGTCGGCGAGGGCGAGACCCGTGACGACGCGGAGCATCCCGCATGGATTCCCGGGGCACCGGGGTGCCCCTTGACCTGCCGAGTCCTGGGAGCCCGTGAGCTCCGCGCCACCTGCGTGGTGGGGCTGAGCGGACTTGGCCCCACCGGCAAACGGGAGGATCGTCACGACCGGCGCTTGACCCTCAGTGCCAGCAGCCCCGTGCCCGCAGCGAACACAACGGCGAGGCCGCCGACCACCGCGTTGTTGACGATCACCGAGGCGGGGTGCGAACTGCTGGCACCGGACACGACAAACGGAGCGATGACGGTCCACACGCCGATTCCGGCCGCCGCCCAGCACATTGCGTGGGTGCGCTCGTAGGCGGATCCGAAGCCGCCACCCATGAGGAACGCGTACGCCAGGCCCGTGATCAGGTTGGTGACGGCGAGTGTCGGCAGGGTCGTGTGGAAACCCACGATCCATGCCGATGCCGCCAGATACAGACCGGCCAGCAAGGCCAGCCCTTCCATGATCTGCGCTGTCACCGTCGTCGTCGCCCGCTCGGAGCCGGCACGCAGCGCAAGAATGTCCGGGTGTTGTTCAATACCCGGGAATGTACGTTCGGCCACGTCAGACACCTCCCGTGTCATTCCGAACCCGCTGCGCTCGATTCGCATCGGGTAGAAAGGGAAAGTAACCCCTTTTCTCTCCCCTACATCGTGGACCACGTTCTCACCCGAGTCGTGGGCCGAACGGCCCCTCACGGGGTACTGGGCGGGCCATGGTGGATTCGCTGTGATCCGCTGCGGTCGAGGGACGGTGACCCGCGACGAGGAAGTCGCCTTCCGGCGCGTCAGCGTCGCGTGGACAACACGTCCTTTGTCGCTGAGGGCGTCGCGCCACCGCGACCCTGGCCAGGCCCTCGGGGAAGGCGTGCTCGCCGTGCACCGTATGCCGCGCCGTCGGCGTTCTGGCACTGGCCCCCGGGGGCACCGGAGGCACCTGCCCGGGCGGCCACGGCAAGCGGGGTGCCGGCTGAACCGGATCACCGGCGAGTACCGCTCGCTGCGCGGCTGCTGCCGGGCTACCTCCCCCGGTACAACCGGTCGAGGTCGACGAGCACGACGTGTCCGTTGGCTTCGGCCGCGCGAAGCGCGAAGGTGAAGCCGACTCCGCTGTAGCAGGCGGGGCGGGTGTGGGTGACATCCTCACCGTGGGCGGCGAGGAGGTCGAGGAGGTGGCGGAGCTGTTCCAAGTGGTGCAGGTCCATGACCGCGTCCCAGCGCGCCACCCCCACGGACAGCAGCGCCGAGGGTCGTGTGTCGGTCGGGCCGCGTACGACCACCTCTGCTTGTGCGTCGGGGCCGGCACGGCGCGCGGGGTCGGGGAGTGAGCCGTGGGCCGCCGTCACGGGGTGCGCGCCGAAGACGGCCGGGTCGGCGAAGTTCATGACCCAGTCCCGGCAGATCTGGGCGAAATGAGGGCCGACCACCGCGGAGTCGAAGACGGGACGCATGCGCTGCCAGACCTCGCCGGCGTCCTGCTGCTCCAGCGCCGAGCGGTAGGACCAGACAGCCGCATGTTCGAAGGCCAGCAGCGGCTCAGTGATGCGCAGCCGGATCAGATTCGGGCGGAAGGCGTCGGGCTCACCGTGCAGCAGACCGTTGTCCCGCAGCAGCGCCAGCCAGCGAGCGGCATCGGTGAGCGGAGCGCCGAGGCGTTCTGCGATCTCGCCCTGTGTCGAGCAGCCCGACGCGATGGCGGCGAGCGCGGAGTGGCACAGGGCACGGTCCCAGTGGTCGGTCTCCTCCTGCAGCAGGTGATGTGCCTCCAGAAACAAGGGAGTCCGGGGATTGAGCACGGTTCTGCACACCCAGGTGTCGAAGTCGTCCGACCCGCCGGCCGCGCTTTCCCCGACATAGCCCCGGTAGGCAGGCGTTCCACCGACGACGGCATGGACCAGCAGGGCGAGGCCGGGGTCGTCGATGTTCCAAAGCCTCGCGGCCTGTCGGTAGTCCAGCGGACCAAGGGTGAGTTCCAGGTCGGTCAGCTCGTGCAGCGGTGAGGCCGCGCTGAACAGTCGGTGCATCACTGGCAGGGCGCTGCCGCTCAGCACCAGGCGCGCACGGTTGTCAGGGTCCGTCTCGCGCAGACGCCGGTAGGCGCTGTGGATGACGGAGGGCAGCGGAGGACTCTGCCGTACGAGGTCGGCGAATTCGTCGATGACGATCGGGACAGGCCGCCGGTCCCCCAGCGCGAGCAACGCGTCGACGGCGTCCTCCCAGCCACGCCAGGGGCTCGGCGGCTTTGTGCCCGTGTACTGGGACAGTTCGTCGGCAAGCCGACGCAAGGACTCGGCCTGAGCCGCCGACTGCGCTCCGAAGTAGAAGCCGCCCAGGGCCGCGGTGAGTGCCTTCAGGAGGTATGTCTTGCCGTGCCGCAGCCGTCCCGACACCACACCGAGGCCGGGTCCGGACCGGGTGTCCCCGGCGAATGCGACGAGTGCGTCCCACTCGGCGTCGCGGTCGAAAACCGTCTTCGGCTTCGCGGGACCAGAAATGTCGGACGGCGACACGGCTGCTCCCCTCGCTCGATGACACTCCTGCCACCAGTACAACGTCGATTGCCGGACACCGCGACATGAGCGGCCACGTACGGACAGGCAGGTCAGGCCCCGATGGCGCCTCCTCCGCCGCCTGCGTCCTCCCCGCCCGTCAGTTCCTGTCCCGCCGTGCCAAATGCAGACCTCGCTGCGGCGGCCTGCCACGCGGCAGACGTCCCTGCGGGCGTCTGAACGATTCCGTGCGCGAGCCGGACCCGATCTGCGATGCATCCCGTTTGTTGCGTCCGTTGTTGGCTGCTGTTCCCGGGCGCCGAACGAGCCTGTCGGCCATTGATGCGCACCGGCCATGCGGTGCCGGCCGGTTCTACGCGATCATGTCGTCGACGGCGTAGTCGATCAGCGGCCTGACGTTGACGACCCCGTCCACACCGTTGGCAAGTCGTTCGGCGATCTGGGCGGTGCTGCGGTTCTCGACCTCCCCGCGCAGGGTGACGACACCCTCGTGAACCTGAACCTGCACTTCCGTTCCGGTCAGCCGTAGCATCCCTTTCAGTACGTCGTCGCGGATCTCCTCGCGGATCTCCTCGTCGGGGCGCAGGAAGACGCGGAGCAGGTCCGAGCGGCTGACGATGCCGATGATGCGGTCGGTCTCGTCCACGACCAGCAGCCGCCTGACCCGGTGGCGGTCCATCGCCCGGGCTGCCTCGGCGACCGGCCAGTCGGCGTGAGCGGTGACCACGGGGGTGGTCATCAGCCCGGCGGCGTTCTCCGCGCGCGCCTTGGCCCTCTCGTGCGGCCACCCGGGGGGTGTTTCCTGCTGGGCGTATTTGTCGGGTTGCTCGGCCTGCTTGCGGAGCAGGTCGGCTTCGGAGACCAGTCCCATGGGGGAACCACGTGTGTCGGCCACGGGCACGGCGCCGATGCCATGGGTGGTCAGTACGGAGGTGATCTCTTTGAACGGGGTGTCAGGACTGACGGTGACGACGTCGCGTGTCATCACTTCGCTGACGGTGCTGTGCTGGGCGGACATCGTGACAGCTCCTTCCTGCGTACGCGCATCGCGTGGACGCCGACTCGCGTCCCTTGCCTTCCACTGTGCTCCTTGCATGTCCGACCGTTTCCCGGGCCGATACTCCCGAATGCCGGCGACATACGGCCCGAAGCTGTACCCGTCTCAGCCCTCGAGCAGCGGCGCCTGCCTCGTACCGTGAAAGGTGTCGGGGATTTTCCGCACGGCGTCGACCACGGCGGCCAGGTCTGCCAGTTCCTGGGTCAGCCGCCACAACAGGTCGTCGAAGGAGACCATCCCCATGAGTCGCCCTTCGAATTCAGGTGGCCGCACAGACGACCTCGACGAAGTGGCCCACCTGCTCTTGCGGCAAACGGCGTGCGAGGTCCGCCTCGCTGATCATGCCGATGAGGCGGTGGTTCTCGATGACCGGCAGCCTTCGGATCTTGTGCTCCTCCATGACCTGGAGGACACGGTCGCTGTCAGTGTCCGCGTCGATCGTGATCGGCTTGCCCTGTTCGAGCTCGCCCGCGGTCATGGTCCGCGGGTCTTTGCCCTTGGCGAGGCACTTCAACACGATGTCTCGGTCGGTGATGATCCCGTGGAGGCGGTCGTCCTCCCCGCAGATCGGCAGAGCGCCGACGTTCAGTTCCTTCATCCTGCGCGCTGCGTCCTCCAGCGTCTGGCTTTCCTGGATGCAGGTGGCGCCGGTGTGCATGATGTCCCGCGCAGTGGTCATGGCTTCTCCCTTTCCGATGTGGGCTCATGCCCGGTATGGGTTCTCGAAGTGCCCTACGCACGCCGGCAAGCGGCAGCCAGGGCGCCGCAGCCACGGAACCGGTGTCGGGCAGAGCCCGTGGTGCCGGCGTCGCGTAGCACGGAGGGGGCTATGGCCGTGGTGTACTCCCGGTGTCATCGACGGCGTAGTTGAGGTGGTTGGTGACGTCGATGACGCCGTCGACGCTTTCGCACAGACGTACCGCGACGGGGATGAGCCTGCTGTGCGGCACGATGCCGCTGAGCGTCGCCCGTCCGCCGGTGACCCGGACCGTGACCGAGGCGGGGTCCAGACCAAGGGTCCGGGTCAGGACCTCGGCCGTGATCTCCTCGCAGATCGTGAGGTCTCGCCGCAGGAAGACGCGCAGCAGGTCCGCGCGGCTGACGATCCCCACCAGTCGGTCGGCGTCGTCCACGACGGGCAGCCGTTTGACGTGGTGACGGTCCATGGTGCGGGCCGCCTCCACCACCGACCAGTCCGGCCGTGCTGTGACGGCCGGGCTGGTCATCAACCCCTCGGCGGTCAGCGCATGCGCCTTGGCACTTTCCGCGGGCGGAAGGTGGGCGCCTGCCAGATGTCCCCCCGGATCCAGCTGACGCTGCTGCTTGCGCAGCAGGTCCGCCTCCGACACCACGCCGATCGGGTGCTCCTGGTCGTCGACGACCGGGACCGCCGTGACGTCGTGCTCCGCGAGCCGTACGGCGATGTCCTTGAAGCCCGTGTCACGCCGCACGCGCACCACCGCCGTCGTCATGAGCTCTCCGACTCTCCGGTGCTGCATGCCTACACCCCCTACCTCGATCGCCGATAAGTCCGGTTCTCCTCACACCGGCCGCCCGGTTCGCCCGTGAGAAGCCGACTCAGCGCCCACTCGTCCTGAGTACGTCAGTCCTGACGGACGTACCAAAGGCCGGTCGAGCCACGCGGCAAAGTGCTGTCCGCCGTCTCGTGCCACCGGTCAGGCAGTTGGCTGGAGGAGCAAAACGCGGATGTCGTGCGGGAGTTGTTCCAGCGCCGCCTCCAGGTGCCCGGGCGAGACGTGCTCGCGTACGACGGCGGTGACCACGGCGGCGATCCGCGGGACGTCCTCGGCGGTGACCTTGGCTTCCTGGACGAAGCGGTCCACGTAGCCCTCACGGTCGTACTTGACCGGTACGACACTGGGGTCCCAGCCGTCGTAGTAGGCGCCCCGCAGTAGATCGGGGAGCTGTGCGGCGAAGTGAGCGGCCACGTCGACGGTGAGCCTGTCACGGAACGTGTGCAGCCAGGTGCGGAGGATGCGGTGGGCGTAGTGGCGGTCCTCCGTGTCCAGGGCTTCCGACACGGCCTTGAGCCAGATGTTCGCGCTGTGGATGGCGTGCTCGAAGTCAGCGGGGTGTGTGGGGGGCATGGAGAGTTCCTTCCAGCCTGTCCGCGGAATTCGCCTGTTTCGCCGAATGCCGAGAGGCCTCATCCGCAGACGCCGACTTGTCCGGAAGCGGCGGGGTTACGGCACCGGCCTGGTGGCGTCCGCGCAGACATCAATGACGCCGCGGCGGCTTCTCTTTTCCCCGCCCAGGACTCCATGCTAGGACGGGCGGGGCCAGTTGGCAGCCGCACCACCACACGGCACCACGCGACCGTATGTCCAGGACCACCGGGGTCTTCCAGCGCCGAGATACGCCGACGCGGCGATCGCCCTGCCCCCTGGCCTTGTGCCTGCACCCGGCCGGCTTCTCCGACCGAGTTCCCGAGCCCGCCCCTGCAACAGCAGTTGCGCCATGTCCCGATCGGACGCAAAGAGGTTGATCGGCCGGGGACGGGCACGCCGACCGTGCGGACCGGCCCGATGAGCGCAAGTGTGGATAGTGGCACGTACGGAGCGAGGAGGCTGACATGAAGCGATCGGCACCACAGCGGGCTCCGGAAATCCAGGTGGAGGCACAGGGACCGATGCCACCAGGAGCCGTCGAGTACGCGCAGGAGAAGGTACGGGTGCTCACCGGCCGGACGCGGGAGCCGGTTCTGTACGCTCGCGTCAAGCTGACCCATATGGCCAACCCCGCCGTGGAGCGGCCCGCGATCGCCCAGGCCAATCTGGACGTCAACGGGCGTCCGCTCCGCGCGCACGTCGCCGCCACGGCCGTGATCGAGGCCGTCGACCTGCTGCAGGACCGGCTCGCTGCACGGCTGGAGCGGCTGGAGGAGCACTGGGAGGCCCGGCGGGGCAAGACGCCGGCGCCGGGCCCGCACGAGTGGCGTCACGGCAGCGGGCCCGCCCACCGACCCGACTACTTCCCGCGCCCGGCCGAGGAACGACAGGTCGTACGGCACAAGTCCTACTCGCTCGCCCGGGAGTCGCCCGACGAGGCGGCCTTCGAGCTGGAGTCGATGGACTACGACTTCCATCTCTTCACCGACGTCGGCACCGGAGAGGACAGCGTCCTGTACCGGTCCGGCCCGACG
Source organism: Streptomyces mirabilis (assembly GCF_039503195.1). NCBI lineage: Bacteria > Bacillati > Actinomycetota > Actinomycetes > Kitasatosporales > Streptomycetaceae > Streptomyces > Streptomyces mirabilis. The sequence continues at coordinate 10,376,230 of NZ_JBCJKP010000001.1, read as the reverse complement.
GGCTACCGCCTCGCCCAGGTCCATCCCCACCCCCACCTGGTCGGCCCCGCGGCCGTGCAGCTCACCGTCAGCGACCTCCCCGCTCCCCGGATGAACGGAGGCGAGGCGAAGCAGCGGCTGGACCTCACAGGATTCCCGTTCGTGTTCTTCGCCGACGCCGCCACCGGGCGGGGAAACGTCCTGTACCACCGCTACGACGGCCATTACGGCCTGATCTCCCCCGTCGAGTAGCGGCCGTCACCTGGCATACCGAGCCCGCGCGGGAAGCCCGACCGAGCCCACCGCGGGCAGCAGACGTTGTTTCGCGATCGAGATCGACCACCAGATGGTCCGGCCTCGGCGACGGCACCGCGGCTCAGTCGCCCCCGTTTGTTCACCCAGATGCCGCTAGAAGCATGTCCGGAGGTCACCCATGGCGAGGGAACGAGCTGCATTGTCTGGCCGGAGTCCGCAGCCGCGAAGCTGGCCGAGGACGTCGAGCGCGTCCTCGCGGCCCTGCCCGGGGTGGAATGGGCCGTGGCGAACACCGTGCTCGGTCATGCCGTCGTCGGCGCCGAGGGCTCCTTCGAGATCGCAACGATCACGGATGCCCTGATCGAGGTGGTGGAGGAAGCCCATGGCGTCATGCACCCGCTGCCCGAGCATCCTGTGTCGGGCGCGGCAGGCCGCAGGGCCACTTCGGCCATGGCCCTGCACATGGCGGCCGCCCCCATGGCGGCGCTGGCCGGGCTGATGGGCCGCGCCCCCGTCCCCGCGAGCCTGGCGGCGCTCGCCCCGCTCGTCGACACCCACCCCCGGCTCCGCCGCCTCATGGAACAGACCGTCGGCACCGAGAACGCCGGATTGATCCTGGCCTTGATCACTGCGGTGGGCCAGGCGGGCTCCGGCGGTCTGGTCGGGGTCGGCGTGGACGCCCTCCAGCACGCTCTGCGCGCCATGGAGGCCGACGCGGAGGCCGCCGCTCGGGCCGCGCGGCCTCGCGGGCAGCGCCGGGACACCGACCGCGGAACCTGCCCGCGAGACGCGGTTGAAGCCCGGCCCGGTCGAGACGTACGCCGACCAGGCACTCGCCGTGGCCGCCGCCTCTTTCGCGGGTCGCTGCTGGTTCACCCGGGGTCCGGGAAGAGCCGTCGGCGCGGCGCTGGCGGCGATCCCGAAGGCGCCGCTCCTGGCGCGTGAGGTTTTGCCTGTGCCGTCGGCCGAGGGCCGGCCCGCCGGGGAGTCGTCGTGACGGACCCCGATGCGCCGCGAAGGCTGGACCGGATCGGCATCGTGCTCCTGCTCCTCGACACGGACGCGCTGACCACCGGCTCCCAGTTGCCGGCCCATCCGGTCGCCCTGGACGAGGACGCGCCCTCGGGGGAACGCGCCGCGATGACCTACCGGCTCTTCGACGGCTCCGCTCCTGACCGCCTGCAGTGGGACGGCGAGTGGGTCCTGGGACCGGTCGAACATCTGATGTTGCGGGGACGCGCCGGAAAGCGGGCCCGGGAGCGGCTGCGCCGGGAGGGTGCGCGGCGCGTGCCGGGCCTGGCGCGCGGACGGCACCTGCTCACCGTGATCAGCGTGGTTCCCCGGGATGCGCGACGCCGCGAGCGCCTTCGTCCCTGCTGCCCCCCACGCGGCCGGGCTCAGGATCGTGGCTGCGGGCGCGCACACCACCGACGCCTGCGTGCGGGAGGCCGACGCAGTCAGCGAGGAGGGCGAACGGCTGGCCGATGTCGTACGGCCCTGCAGCGGTGACGGCGACGGCGTGCTGCTGGTCTCCCACGAACGAAGCGCGCTCATGGCCGCCGACGTGGGCGTCGGCGTCGCCGACCCGCAGGGGACATCGCCCTGGGGTGCGGATCTGTACCTCGACGGAGATCTCGCGCCGGCCGTCGTGATCGTAGAAGCCTGCCGCACCGCACGGGAGACCGCGCGCAGGGGCGTGTGCCTCGCCAGGGCCGCTTGACGGACCGCACGAGCTGGCCGAGGTCGAGGCATGCGAGCGGGAGGTACTCGAAAGCCGTGCACGGCGCTGCCCAAGGCGCCAACGCCCCTGCTTTCACTCCGTGATGACAGGCCATCATCGAGTCACCGGGGCTGCTGGCTGGGCCTTTGCGGCCGACTCGCCCAGGTGGACAGCGGGCTGAACCGGTGGCCGCCGAGTTCGACGAACTCTTGCAGCGCGTGACAAGGGCTGTGGGATCTGCCACCGCTGCCGCCGCACTGGCCCGGTTGCCGGCAGCGGACATGCGGGACACCGACGACACCCATGTCGTCGAGGTCCAACCATCCGGCCTCAAGCAAGATGGCATCGACATCGAAATCAACGAGCGGGAACTGCGCGTCACCGGGGAGCACAAGAACCTGGGACGCGACGAGGCCGATAGACCCTCGGCGACGGCGCAATGGCCGTCACCGTGGCCACGGCACAGTCCGCCGAGCCCCAGCACGCCTGCGACAGCAAGCCGGGCCGCAGTATCAGCCGAACAGACGGCGCACCCGGATCGTGTCGATGCGCCTCCAGCCGAGCTTGGGCAGCAGCGACCACCCAAGCTCGTCCCTGCAGCCCTTGCTGCCGCCCGCCCCTGCGGCGGCCGTGCCTCGCACTGCCCGGCGCCGTGGCAGCCTGGCGCCGCATACAGGCCGCCGCGCGGAGCTGTTGCCGCCCCCTGCGGCGTACCTGGTCACTGCCTCTCCCGATGCGCCTGCCCGAACGAGGTCTCGTGTGCCGGATGGGTCTCGATCACGCATCCCGGGCCGGGAAAGATCTCTGTCTCGTGACCGTCTTCGTAGCACACCCGGTAGGGCGGTTCTCCGTTTTCGCCGAGCACCTGCACGACAGTGGCATGGTGTTCGGTGGCTCCCACTGTTCTGCCGACGAACCGCAGCACGTCACCTTCATGCGCCTTCATCGTGGCTCACCTCGCTTCCTGCTGCCGTCTTTCCGTGTCTTCGTTCAGGATGACTCCGGCGGGTGGCGCGCGCAGAAGGGCCGTTCGGGTACCTCTGATGGGCTGTCGGGCCCATGACCAGGTCGGCGCCGGCCGGCCGGGGGCTCGTACGGCGAGCGGGCACGGCTCGTGAGGCGGGCGCATCCTGGAGTTGGAAAAGCTGCGGCACGCCAACCCGAACGTGTCTTGATACGGCGGCATCCCGGGCGTGGTGGCACGTGGCGCCGACAGTCCATTCGGGAGTGGCCATGAGACTTTCCTTCCTGGAACCTCTCTACAAGCAGCCCGGTCCCTTCGCGTCCGTCTACCTGGACACGTCCCGCGACGCCGCCATCGAGGATCCCGATGCCGCTGTACAACGGCGCTGGCGGCGTCTTCGGGACGCACTGATGTCGGAGGGAGCGGACCGGGACTCCATCACCGCGGTGGCGGGCACCGTGGGCAGCGACACGGACGTGCCCGGCACCCACGGGCAGGCCGTGTTCACCGCTCACGGACACCTGGCCCTGCTGGACGAGTTGCCCGCACCGCCCGCACGGGACACCGCGCACTTCGGAACGCTGCCGGACACCATGCCGCTGATCGTCCAGCACGCGCCCGGGATCCCGTACCTGGCGGTTCACGTGCACTACGGCGGCCGTCACTCGACGGACGCCACCGGCACCGTACGGATCGAAGCCGAGGTGGGCACATGGCCGCTGACCAAGGTCACGCCGGGCCACCGGCTGGACGAGGAGATCCCGGTGGCCGACTGGACCCGTGCCGCCAGAGAGGTCGGCCGGGAGCTGGAAGGTCACGCACGGCGCATCGACGTCGAGACGGTGGTCGTCGCCGGAGACGTCTGGGCCCGCGGCATTCTCGTCCACCGGCTTCCGGCCGCCCTGCGCCCACACGTCACCACCGTGCAGGGCGCCGGCGAGTCCGCACCCGGGCGGGCACTGCTGGAGCATCGGCTTGAAAGCCTCTTCGAAGGGCGCTTGGCCGCGCATGACCGAGCACTTCTGGACGCCTTCCTCACCGAGCGGGCCCGCGACGGAGCCTCCGCGGAAGGCCTCGCGCCCGCCGTGTCGGCGCTGCAACGCGGCCGGGTCAAGGCCCTTTTCCTCAACAACCACCCCGAGTCGCCGTTCCGTCTGTGGGCCGGCCCGGAACCCGGCCAACTCGCCCTCGCCGAACAGGAGCTGCGCTCCTACGGAATACACGAGGTCAGCGAGGAACGAGCTGACTCGGCCCTGGCCCGCGCCCTCGTCGGCACGAGGGCCGAACTGGTCGTGGTGCCCGAGCAAAAGCTGTGGTTGAGCGAAGGCGTTGGCGTACTGCTGCGCTACGCCGACACCCCATCCCGCGCATGAAAGGGCATCCGGGCAGCGACAGGACATCTGCTCTAGCCGCTGCTCAAGGGCGTACCCGGAGTTGGTCGTGCTGCGCGATGGTGGCGCCGCCGGCCCGTACGGCTTCCACCACTGCTTGGTGCAGGTTTCGGCTGGCCTGCTGAGAAGGACACGGCACCGGGCTGCCGGTCAGGGTGTACCACTCGGAGGTGCCGGTGTACTGGATCTTCACATCAGCCTGCCTGCCGTCCCAGGTGGTATGCACGGTCAGCTCCCCGGTGACGATCCCCGCCTCGTCGGTACGAACGCCGCCCTGCCCCGTGAACACACCTGTCGTCGTCCATGATGCCTGGACCATGGTCATCAGCCTTCCTTCGTGAATGCGGCCTCTTCCGGTGGTGCCCCGCTCCCGAATGTCCCAGGGCCCAACGGGCTCAGACCTCGACGGAGCTGCCGCTCGCCACCGGTTTCCTGTGCGCCCCAGGTTCCGGCGGAGTCACGGCGGTCCTTCCGGCTTCGTTCGCCACGAATCGGGTCAGGGCGCGGGCGCTTTTGAGGAACTGGGCGGGGGAAGACGATGGTGGAGTTCTTCTCCGCGGTGATCTCGGCGAGGATCTGCAGGTTGCGCAGTTGCAGGGCGATCATGAGCCGAACTCCCGGGTCCCGGACATTGCGCAGTTTTCCGAAGGGGAACACGACATCGCGCTGGTACTGCCGCACGATCGCGCCTCCGAGGTTCGGCACGACAACCACCTCCTTGAGGCTCTGGTTTTCATCGTGACCCGGGCGCGTGCGGCAGGACCCGTGCCATCCGTCCCGTCGGCCGGGGCCGATCGGCCCCGGCGTACCTGATGGCCGCGTCGGGGCCTCCGCCCTTGACGGGCCCGATCAGAGATGTCGTTGCTCTTGCCCACGGTTTCCTGTCCGGGATGTCGTCGGCAGCCGCGTTCACAGGGGCCGGCCGAACGGGCGACGGATCAGATGGGTGGGTCCGAGGTTCAGCGCCCAGTGAGGAGCACCGGTGCGCCGATCTGCCGGGCAGAGGTGTGCCAGGCTTGGGCCAGCGCGCTGTGTGTCAGGGCGAGTGCCTGGGCCTGGGTCTGTTCGCTGTCCAGGCGCAGCGGTCCACCGATGTGTACGTGAAGCCGTGGGCGGCGCAGCGGAGCGGTGAGCAGCCTCGCCACCTGTTCGAGGGGGCTGCCGGATGCCAGTGCGCGGGCTCCGGCCTGGCCCACGGGTACGATCTGGGCGCCGGTGGCGTGCGCGAGATGGAACAGGCCGGGGTGGAAGGGGCGGGGCGGAGCCTCGCGGACGCCTTTGCGATGTGGGAGGCCGCCTTCCGGGTAGAGCAGGACGGAGCGGCCCGCGGTCAGTGCGGCTTGGGCTTCGTGCAGTGCTTGGGCGGCTCGTGGGTCGTGCCGGTGAACCGGGATGTGTCCCTCGCGCGTGAGGACACGGCCGAGCAGGGGGACGTGCCACAGCCCTGCGGCTGTCAGGACGATGGGCTCGGTGCCGAGGCGGTGCAGGGCGGCGAGGACGATCGCGGGGTCGCTGAGGGAGGTGTGGTTGGCGATGATGACGCTGCCCGCAATCGGTCCGGACCCGGCATCTGTGGTGACGTCCAGGCGGCCGAAGACGGGCACTACGGCGTCTGCGAGGCGACTGATCACCACTGCACCCCCAGGGTGGCGAACGCCGATGGCTGCCCTTGTCGTTGCCGCGGCGGCGAGCACTCTTGATCACCTTATGCCCCGCGTGCCGCTACGGTCGGCTGTCCCGGCCGTTTGCCGCCCACCTCAGGGACTCCCATGGGTGTCAGCCGTCCGCGCAGTCGTGCCCACCGTGCGCTCCTCTGGCCCCGTGTGAGCCTCTGTGGGAGGAACGAGAGGGGCGAAACGGGTGAGTGTGAAGGCCGCAGCGGCCTTCATCGGCGTGCGCCGGGGAAACGGGGGCAGGGGCGGAAGGAACCGGGAGGCGGGCGGTGAGCGGCGAGACGGCATCCGCCGGACGGATCGTGGTCGGGGTCGACGGGTCGGAGCAATCGAAGGCGGCCCCGCGGTGGGCGGTCGCTCAGGCCGAGCTCACGACGTCAAGGGAGCTCCCGAGGCGCTCCTGCCGCAGTGCACCACTATCAGGGAGGAGGACGGGACGGTCGGCCCGCTCACCGGGCAGCGACGCCGTCCGATCGCCGGACAGGTGGACGCATTCGCCCGCCAGGGGCTTCGCGTCCTCGCAGCGGCCGAGCGGCAACTGGCCGTCGGCTCCCGACCGCCGGAGAACCGTGAGGCGGCTGTAGACCTTCAGGTCGGCATCGGGTGCGAGACGGGTCGGCCGCTGTGAAGAGCGCGCTCGACGTCCTCGCTGGTCCGCTTCTGCCGAGTGAACACATCTTGCCCGACCACAGTGGCCTCCCATGCCTCCGCCGTGGCGGATCGGGTCAGCAGCCAGGTGGTGAAGATACGGTCCGGGTCGGCAAAGAACTGGCCGCTCCAACTCGTGACGGAGCCCACGTTGCCATGCTCGTTGCGCCAGGCGACCGTCCAACCGACAGCGATGCCGTTTCCCGGGCTCGTCGGCCCGTCATGGCGTCCAGTGAGGACGTACGCCCCCGGCGTGTGTCCTACGGCGGTGACGTACCTTCCGGTGACGGTACCCTCCGGGTCCGACTCGAGGTTCATGAGCGAACCGAACTCGTTGTACCACTCTCCGTCAATGGGCATGATCTTCTCCTTGCCCGCTCGCGCCTGCGGCCTCTCGACCGGCACCTGTCATTTCATACAGTGATGGTGGCGGCTGGCGCGGCGACGCCAGCGTGTTGAAGCCGCCGGCGCAGCCGCTCGGGGAAGGCGTGGCGTCGTACGCGGTCAGTGGTCAGCGATGCTCAGGCCCGTGGGCGAATGACTGCCAGGGGGCACTGGGAGAACTGCAGGAGGTGGTGGCTGACGGAGCCGAGCGCCAGACCGTGGAAGCCGCCGAGTCCACGAGAGCCGACGACCAGAAGGTCGGCCCGGTCCGAGGCGCGGGCCAGCGCGATCACCGGTGGCTCGTCGGGCAGCTGTTCCACCACCTCGACGTCGGGGTACTCCTCGCGCAGCGGATCCAGCCACTCCTCCAACGCCTGCCGCTGCTCCTTGGCCATGGCGTCCTGGGCCACACTGACATAGGCGTGGGGCCCTGGATGGCTCCAGGCGTGCACGGCCTGCAACTGGGCACCGCGCAGCGACGCCTGCTCGAAGGCATAGGCCAGAGCGGCCCGGGAGTGCGCCGACCCGTCGGCGCCGACGACGATGCGGCCATGGCCAGTGGTGGCGTGGTTGACGATGACCACCGGGCCGGCCGCGTGACCGACCACCTGCAAGGCGACCGAGCCGAGCAACAGACTGCCGAAGCCGCCCATGCCTTTTGCCCCGAGGACCACCGTGTGGGCGTGCTCGGCTTCGGCCAACAGCACCGCTGCCGGGGTGCCCGAGGGGAGAGCGGATGTGACCTCCAGGTCCGGATGGGCTTCCTGCACGATGGCGGTGGCCTCGTCCACGACGCCGTGGTCCCATTGCCGTGCCTCCTGGGCGCGCCCCTCCTCGGTGGTCGCGTAGGAGTGGAACAGGGGCAGGACATGGATGATGCGCAAGGGGCACTGGCGCAGAGTCGCCTCGTGGGCGGCCCACACCAGAGCTCGCAGACTTCGCCCGGAGCCATCGACTCCGACCACGATCGGACCAGTCATTTCCTCTCCCGGGTAGACGGACGTCGGTGTTGCGGTGGGGTGACCATGGCCATCGGACGTGCCGCGCAGGCGTCTCAGCCATCGGTCGGCCAGGGGGCCGCACCGGTCTGCATGATCTTTCGGGCGGTGGTCATGGGACTCTCCTTCTGTGTCCGCGCGGAAAGAACCCGTGGAGTCCGGCCCGCCCGGCACCCCCCTCAAGACCAGTGTGGATACATCGCCTCCCGTCCGCATGCCGCGGAACGGTACCCACGGCGTGTCAGAGCCTGCGCCGCATGGCCGCTCGGACGCGTCCGACAGGCCGCAGGCCTGTCCAGCGTCCGTGGCCAGGGCGCGGAAACCGGCGCGCCCTTCACGCAGCGCCTCCGCGCTCCGGCCAGGCCCTCGCACACCATCGGCCGCCCTGCCCCGGTCGACTCCTGGCGGTGGCAGCACTTCGGGCGCTGGGGTTGCTGGGCAGTGCACCAGGCCCGCCCGAGGCTCTCGGGCACCACGCCCGCGTAGCCAAGTAGCCCCTGCCAATCATGCGGAGCGATACAGGCACCGAGTACGACGAAGGGCGCGAGGACAGTGCACACGCCATCGAGGCCGTCGACCGCCTGGCACGGATGAGTTCGAAGCGGATGCCAGCCGCCCACCGCGATCGTCTTCCCCTGCGCTCAAGAACGCCGGGTTGCGGAATCCTTACGGCTCGACACGACCCTTGAACGTAGCGCCTGGGCAGAGGACGGCTGTCACCTCAACCCTCGCCCGCGGGGTTACGGTCGGGCGGACTCGAGGCCCAGGCGACGGCGACGTCGAGTTCTCCGTAGCCGAACTGCCGTACCTCGGCTTGGGTGAAGTGGTTCGCGAAGTGAGGCACGAGGCCCGCGAGCTTGCTGTCGGCCGCCAACGCGATCCTCCTGACCTTGCGATGATGGTCACGGACGAAACGCACATGCCGGAGCAGGCTTCCGATGTTCTCCCATCCCGGAAAGGTACGAGCGTGTACCACGACACCGGCCAGTTCGTCATGGGTTTCGAGCCAGCTGTCGGCTGTTTGCGCCAGCGCGTCGAAGTCCTGTTCACGCAAGGGCTGTTCGACCTCGACCACGAGAATCTTGGACTCGGGCAGGAGCTGGTGGGAGACGCCGGGGCCTTCGGGCAGTGAGATGAGCCAGCGCAGGGCCTCTGCGCGATCCTGGCCGCCGAAGACGCGTACCGGACAGGGCATCAGGAAGCTCGCGAGCCGGGTCGACTGCCGGATCCAGCCGATGTCGCTAACGACGGCGCACCCTTCGAACAGGCGCATGGCGCCGATCCCCACCTTGAAGTCCTCCCAGCCGGCCGCCGGGGTGAACGACCCGAATTCCGGGCCGAACTCGTACAGAAGCCGGATCCGGCGGCCTTCCCTGCGTGCGTTGTCGACGAGCGGTTCGATCACCGCTTCGTAGTCGCCCTTCGACACTGTGCCGATCGCCTTCACAGCGTCCACCCCGGAGGGCACGTCCTGAACTCTGTCAAGCATGCCGTTCCTCTCAGCCGCGCCCCCGCAACGGCGTCGACGTCCTTGTACGCCTCCGGTGCCTCCTCGATCACGCTGCGCCAAGAGGCGGGACGCACCGCGTCCCCCGCCTCGACCAGCTCCCGGGCCGGGCGGACATCTCACGGTGAGCGCGGTGCCGGCTGCAGACGCGGCACGCGCCGTGGCAGCAGGAGTCGAGGAACCTCTCACTTTGTTAGGAGTTCTCAGGGGCGGCGATTCAGCTCTCAATCTCGATGTGATGGGGCTTGGCCGCCTGAGCTTTGGGGACAGCGACGGTGAGGATGCCGTCGGCAAGGGTGGCGTGCACGTCCTCGGCCTTCACATCGGTGGGCAGCAGCGCCCGGTACTCGAATCGCCCGGTGCGGCGCATGGCGCGGCGCAGGACGCCTTCCCGTTCGCGTTCCTTCAGCTCCCCGGTGATGTGCAGTTCCCGACCGCTGACCTCGACGTTGATGTCCTCGCGCTTGATGCCGGGCAGTTCGCACTCGATCTTGTAGGCCTCGTCGGTCTCGCTCAGGTCGGCCAACGGCGCCCAGGCCATGGGCTCCGTCCAGGACGGTGCGGCGGACTCCAGGAACCGGTTCATCCGCTCGAAGAATTCGTCGAACTCGGCGGCTATCGGCGGGTAGGCCCGCTCCAGCATGCTGCCGTGCCGGTGTCGTGCGGGCAGAGTCATGAGGCTCACCTCCGCGGACGTGGACTCGAAAAGCCGTGTGACTCTCTCGCTCTCCATCATGAGCGGCGGCTGCCCGGTCTGCGACTTGCACCGGCACGGCACGGATGCTGTGGGAGGGCATGCTCCGGCGGCCGACGTGCGGCGACGCCGAGGCGATCAGGGCCGGCAGGGCGGCGCCACTTTCCAGAAGCCTCGTGCTCGGGGCACGGTCTCGTCGCCGTTGCCGGGACCACTACTGGGATTCCTGGGCGTCGTCGACAGTCGTCGCCAGGTGCGCGAAGAGGCCGGTGCCCTCGCTGCACTCCACCACCCAATGCTCAACGAGGAGTTGGCGCGGCCCCAGCGCACTGACTCTGGTGAACCCCCTTCCCGGGCGCAACGCAGGATGCGCGCCGCGCCCGGGAGGGCCCTATCCCTCAACTACGGCTTGTGGACGGGCCGCAATGCGCTACCGCTTCTCGGAGGGTGCTCAGTCCGGGGCGTCCAGGCACTGCGTTGCCAGCTCCTTCAAACGAGTCTTCTTGGCTCGAAGGAGCCGACCCTCGGAACGCCAGCAACGGTGAGCTTGCAGGTGCCAGCGTGTTGGTTCACGGTGCTGCCAGTCTTCGTGCGCGATCTGGGCGCAGGTGTCCTCGACCACTAGCACCATCACATTCGGCAGCTTCAGGGCTGCTTCCACGCCGACGGTGCGCTCCGCGCACGGCAGGTCCAGAACGGATATCGAGCGCCCGCGTGACTGGCGCCAGGGAGCCGTGCTCACGGCGACCACCTCCCAGATTCCTCCTCGCGGCCCAATCTGGAGCGCCGTGCCTGGGCGCGGCCGGGTCGTAAGGTCATCATGCGCGCGCGGCGTACGCGACGACAGGGGCCGAACGGTCCTCGACATCACCGGTCGGTCCGGCCGATGATGTCGGGAAACCCCTCCGCGACGGAGCTGGCGGACCGGCAGCGGGAAGCGGAGCAGATCACTTTCCCCCTACTGAAGGCCGCCGTCGCGGCCGGCGAACCCGACAACATCACGCTCGCCCCGGCACGGATCGCGGACCGGGGACACCCTTCAGCCCGGGCGCCGTGTTCCGTACTCAGGCTGGACACGATGACCGCGTCGTACGGAGCATGGTCCGGAACGCCGCCACTGCCGTCCCCGATGCGCAGCTCGACATCGCGAATGCCCTGTCGGGCGAGGTTGGACCGTGCCTGCCGGCCGCTCTCCGGCCGCATCTCGATGGTGGTCTGGAGCAGGCGCTCGTCTCTGATGCCCGCCGCTCGAACGGCCCGTACGAGATCTTCGGTCGGATGGGCGGCCTCGGTCATCTCCGCTGTCTTCCGTGCGATGGCCGGAGGGTGGGTGTGCCGTCGGGCTCACGGTTGGTGCGGGAGCCGCAGAACTGGCTCAACCGGTCCAGGGTCGCCGGTCGCCGCCCGCAGCCGTTCGGAGTCCTGCGAAGCGTGTCGCGGATACACCCACGACGTGCGCGGCGCGGTGCTGGATCAAACCTCCTGGGAAAACTCCCCCGCGAGGGACGACCCGGCCGGGTCACGGGCCGCGCCCCGGCCGCTCAGGGGGTGATACGCGGTGTGCGCACCACGCCATCGTTGATCACGCGCACGCTTCGGATCTCTCGCTGCGCGGCTTCTGCTGACTTCCGGTACACCCTCCTGCGCATGGCTTCGCGCGCTGGCATGTCGGACAGGTCGGTTTCTAGACTGTGAGACGTGGTGCGGCCCAACGAGGAGGTCGAGGCACTCCTGCAGGAGTATGCGGACCTCATCGCCATCACCGGAGGCGACGCGTTCAAGGCGCGCGCCTACGAAAAGGCGGCCCGCGCCATCGGCGGCTACCCCGCCGACGTCTCCCACCTGGACGCCGCGGGTCTGAAAGAGATCCCGGGCGTGGGCAAGTCGATCGCCGAGAAGGTCATCGAGTACTTCCGCACCGGCAAGGTCACGGTGGTCGAGGAGAGGCGGGCCAGGATTCCGGCAGGGGTACGGCAACTCATCACCATCCCCACCCTCGGCCCCAAGAAGGCGATGGAGCTCTACGAGGATCTGCGCATCTCCTCGGTGAGCGAACTGGCCGACGCCATCAAGGCGGAGAAGCTGCGCGACCTGAAGGGCTTCGGAGAGAAGACCGAGGAGAACATCCTGCACGGCATCGCCCTGATGCAGCAGGCGGGAGGGCGGATCCTGCTGAGCACCGCCATGGAGGCCGCCGAGGACATCGTCACGGAACTCTCCCGGATCACGGGCTGTGCACAGTGTGCATACGCCGGTTCGCTGCGCCGCATGAAGGAAACCATCGGCGACATCGACATCCTCGTCGCCTCCGACCGGTCGGCCCCGTTCATGGAGGCCCTCACCGAACTGCCCTCCACCGCCGAGGTCATCGCGCACGGCGAGAAGAAGACCTCGATCCGTACCGTCACGGGCGTACAGGTCGACCTGCGCGTGGTGCGACCGGACGCGTGGGGCGCCGGAATGCAGTACTTCACCGGCTCCAAGGCGCACAACATCCGCACCCGCACGATCGCCGTCCACCTGGGGCTGAAGCTCTCCGAGTACGGCCTGTTCGACACCGAGAGCGGGAAGCGGGTCGCTTCCCGCTCCGAGGACGAGGTGTACGCCCGGCTCGGCCTGCCCTGGATCCCGCCCACGCTGCGCGAGGACCGAGGGGAGATCGAAGCCGGCCTGCGCGGCGAACTGCCCGAGGTGGTGACCGAGCAGGACATCCGTGGTGATCTGCACACCCACACCGACCTCACCGACGGCCTCGCCCCGCTGGAGGAGATGATGGCAGCGGCCGCCGAGCGGGGCTACGCGTACTACGCGGTCACCGACCATGCACCGAACCTGTACATGCAGCGCATGACCGACGAGAAGGTCCTCGCCCAGCGCGAGCGCGTACGCGCACTGGACGGCAGGCACCACGGGATGCGGCTGCTGCACGGCACCGAGCTCAACATCGGCCCCGACGGGGAGGTGGACTGGCCCGACGACTTCCTCCAGGGCTTCGACATCTGCGTGGCCTCGGTGCACTCTCACTTCAACCTCGGCCGGGAGGCGATGACCCGGCGGCTCGTACGCGCCTGCGAGAACCCCCACATCCACGTCATCGGACACCCCACCACCCGCCTGATCGGCAAACGGCCAGGCATCGACGCCGACCTCGACGAGGTCTTCGCCGCCTGCGCCCGCACCGGCACAGCACTGGAGATCAACGCCCAACCAGACCGCCTCGACCTGGGCGACGAGGACATCCTCCGGGCCAGGAGTCACGGGGCGAAGTTCGCCATCGACACCGACGCCCACTCCATCCCCCAGCTCGCCTACCTCCGCTACGGCATCGGCACGGCACAACGCGGATGGATCACCCCGGACGATGTGATCAACACCTGGCCGCTGCGACGGCTGCGCCGGTTCCTGCGCAAAGACCGGGCGGACTGAGGCCGCGCTGCGCGGGCGTCCCGACCGGCCGCGCATCTCCCGTCACCGGGGACCCGCCACCACCGTTCCGACCCGTTGGAGCGGGACGCCCACCTGCTCGCGCTGCGCGCCGGGGCCATACCGAGGGTGCCAGGGCCGGAGCACCGGGTCACACAAGTCACCCCCGCGGGACGACAGCCACCGGGCAGTGCGCGTGCTGCAGAACGGCGTGCGTGACCCTGCCCAGGGAACGGCCTACGTGGTGCGCGGGCCTGCGCGTGCCCGACACGACGAGATCCGCGCGCAGGGACGCCGCGACCAGTGCACCGGCCGGCGACGGGACCCGCACCACCTCTTCGGTCACCTCGAGGTCCGGGAACTCGGCCTGGACGGAGCCGAGCACGCGCGTGCTCGCCGCGGCCTTCGCCTCCACGGCACCCCGCGCCACGTCGGCCATGGGCGCCATGCTTCCGACGTACTGGATGTAGGTCCACGCACTGAGCAGACGCAAGGACGCCTTCCGCCGCCTGGCCATCTCCCCGGCGAAGCGCACCGCTCCGAGGTCCCCCTCATCCCGTACGCCCACCACGACCACCCCGCTCGACGGCCGCGCCGTATCACGCACGACGACCACCGGGCACCTCGCCTGTCCGGCCAGCGTCAGCGCGACCGAGCCCAGCAGCAGCGCGGAGAAACCGCCCATCCCCCGCGAACCCACAACGATCGCCACCGCGGCGTCCCCGGCATGTGGCACTGCCGATGCGGCCCGTAGCAGGCTGTCCGCCACGGGTTCCCGGCCGACCTCCGTGGTGACCGTCAGGTCAGGCGCCCTCTCGGTGGCCGCGGCCGCCGCCTCGGTCACCAGAGACCGGGCGGCCTCACGCACGCGCCGGGCGGTTTCGGCGGACAGGCGCTCCGCCAGGTCGAGGTCGACGGCACACACGATGTGCAGGGGCTGATGCCGCAGCGCGGCCTCCTGCGCGGCCCACAGCACGGCGCGTGCCGCTCCGGCCGAGCCGTCCGTCCCCACCACCACCGGCCCCTCAGACATACCCGACCAACTCTTCCCAGCAACGAGCAGAACCCGCAGCGGCAGCCCCGGCCGGGCGACGGGGCGTCACAGCGGCACCCCCGGATCGGTGTACCGCGGCAGCACCCCCACCCCGTCCTCCAGAGGGCAGCTCCTCCGGCTCCACGACCACCAGCTCCGCGCCGGTGCCGACCAGTGCGCGGATCAAGGCCGCGCCCGGCGATTGCTCCTGGAAGCCGAGGGCACCGAAGGACTCCAGGTCGGCGGCCGGCAGAGCGATCCGCGTCGGCTCCGAGCCCACCCACAGCCGCAACGGCAGATCGACGGGCGTGTTGAGCAGCACCTCCACCTCCCCGCCACCCCTTGCGGTGACACCCCAAACCTGCCTCCGCTCCTTCCAGTAGACCTCCCGGCCACCGACTTTGCGCGCCGGACAGGGCACCGCCAACTCGGTGAATCCGCGATCGGCAGGCCGTGGAGCGAACCCGCAGTCGTAGCGCACGGCAACCCACGGCAGCCCTCAACCTCGGTGTCATAAAGAAGCTGCTACCAATGCCTGTCGAGACCGGAGTCCAGGTTCGGCGCGAACTCGAAGGCGTTGCTCCGGTCGACAAAGGGTGTTTTCGACAGGGTGAATGAGAGCCACTCCGGCAAGTTGATCAGGAGCCACTTCGCTCCGTTCGTGGAACGGAGGAACTCGTCAACGGTTCATGATCGGCAACCAGGTTGGGAGCCGCCCCGATCGAGTGAGTTCACGACCGCAGGGACGGCCCCTCATGACAGACGCTGGCCGGGATGCGCAGGGCGAGGATGGTCATGTCGTCATGGCCGTCGCTGGGGTGGTTGTCGGCCAGGGATTGAACGAAGGCGTCCAGTGACTGGTCGGCGTGGGTGAGGGCGAGGTCGGCGAGGGCATCGAGGCCCTGGTCGACGGTCTGAGTGGGGCGTTCGACGAGCCCGTCGGTGAAGAAGACCACGATGCCGCCCGAGGGCAGCGAGCAGACGTGGTCGGACCGAGGCTGTTCTGGGTCCACCCCGAGGGGCAGGCCGGGCTCGGCATGCAGGTACTCCGCCCGATGGTCGCGTGTGATGAGCAATGGGGGGAAGTGGCCGGCGCTGCTCCAGCGCAGTCCCCACCCGGACTCTTGGGGCTCGATGCGGGCCAGGCAGACAGTGGTGACGGGGATGTCAGTGATGGCGACGACGGTGTGGTCGAGCTGTGTGAGAACCGCGCTGGGCGGAGTGCGCCGGTCAAACAGCAGGGCGCGCAGCATGTTGCGAGCGGCTGCCATGGCTGCCGCCGCGCGAAGGTCGTGGCCGACCACGTCGCCGACGATGACGCCCACCGCGTCGTCGGGCAGCGGGACGGCGTCGTACCAGTCCCCACCGAGGGTGCTCGGCTCGGCAGCCGGCCGGTAGATGGCGGCGGCCTCGAACGGGTGCAGGTCCGGCAGGGTGGGCAGCAGCATCCGCTGGAAGTGTTAGGCGCTTTCGCGGGCTTGAAGGAAGAGGTGGGCGTTTTCGATCGCGATGCCGGCGGCGGTGGCCAGGGTGACGACCGTGCTCTCGTCAGTGGCGTCGAAGGGCTGCCCGTCGTAGCGATCGGACAGGTACAGGTCGCCGTAGATCTTGCCGCGGAAGCCGACCGTGACCCCGAGCAGGGTGCGCATGTGAGGGTGGCCGGGCGGAAAGCCGGTGGAATCCGGGTCGGAGGCGATGTCATCGACTCGCAGCGGAGCGGGATCGCGCATCAAGTGCCCGAGCAGGCCCAGGCCGCGGGGGAATTCCAGCCCGTCGAGGTCGGCCCGTTCCTGTTCGGACAGGCCGACAGTGATGAACTGCTTCAGGTACTGTCCGGACTCGTCCAGCACCCCCAGCGCCCCGTAGCGAGCGCCGGCGAGTTCCATGGCGGTGGTGATGAGGCGGTGGAGCACCGCGTCCAGGTCCAGCTCGCGGCTGAAGGACAGTACAGCGTCCAGCAGGTCCTGCAGCCGGTTCTTGGCCTGGCCCAGCACCTGCAGCTGTTCGGCGATCTGACCCAGCTCGGCAGCCTGTCGCTGCCGCAGATCAGAAAGGTGCGGTGGCCGGGGTGGCTCTTGTGCGTCCGTCATGGGCGGGCCTGGTGTCCTTCGGTCGGCTTGAGCCGGTAGGGGTTGGTGCCGGTTTGGATCTGGGCGCCTTCGGCCCGCACCTGGGTGTCGTGCCGCCCGTCACGGCGGATCCGCTCGGACGGCGACTCACGCGAGCGGTACACCTTCCCGGCCTCCGACAGGCGCGACCATGATCAAACAAGAGCACAGCATGACACGGTCAAACAGCCCCACATGCCCATTACGTCAAAAGCGGCATGCCCACCCGGACAGACCAAGGTGGCTCCCGTTCTCACCGCCGAAGCAGTGGCTCTCGGACACACCGCCCCAGGCCCCCGTTCACTCTGCCAGAAACGACAAAAGCCACATGGCCGGAGCGAGCAGGCGGCACACAGCGCCGTGCCGGCGAGAAGGCTGCTACCCGCCAGACGTCATGCAGCTGTCCGCGCCGTGGCGGCACCTGGTCGGTGGCCGTAGCCCGGTACCGTGCCGACGGACAGTGCGTCCCGATCTTCGGTACCTCTTTACAGGCGCTTGGAGGAGGGCCGATGGGTCGAGTCCACCATCGTCCAAGGGCCGAAGGGGCCACAGGCCGACCAGGTCGTACCGCTGTAGAGGCATGGCAAGCGACCACACCGGGCAGCCCGACGAACCCGGAGAGGACGAGCATGGACCACTCTCCGCGGGCTACGCGAACAGCCGCGACCATCTGCGGCACGCGCGGACCCGTCTTGAGACCGTTCTCGCTCAGAACCTTGGGATCGGGGCCGCCGCCGAAGAGGGCAGCGCCGTGGTGTTCGGGGCGCCGGGCGTGCCTGGGCGATCCGACCTGGAAGCGATGGGAACGCGTGACCGAGGTGGAGGTGAGCCACTATGACGCTTCCCGGAGCGACTTGGGTACCCTGCGCCGCCCCGGAGTAGGTCACCTCGCCAACTCCGCCGTGCGCTCGACAGGTACGAGTTCATGCTGGCGTGCCTCGGGTGCCTCGGCGATCGCGGGTCTGATCGCGCACGCCGAGGTCTGGGAGTTCCCGTGCGGGTGCGGGACGAGATCTTCGTCAACCTGAACCACGCGAACAAGCGGTCGGCGAAGGAGTTCGACGCAGAGGGCGAGTCGGTCGTCAGCACGCTCGCCGTCGCGGCCGGAGTAGCCATAGACAACGCCCGGCTGCTCGCCGAGGGGCAACGTGGCAAGCGTGGCCGCGGACGGGGGAGGCTGCCCGGGCAGCCGGTCGGCATCGATCAGATCCAGCACGGCCTGTTCGTCCCCCGCCTCGTAAGACCGCACCGACAACTGCGACACCGAACCGGAACGCGTGCTCGCCACGGACTTCTTCCGCCCTTTCTTGAACCGATCTCTCCTCAGCCCGCTCCTGCCGGTCCACACGCGCCACCACCACGGATGTCGTGTCGGCCGGCCCGGCTCTCTTGTCCGTCACGACGGCGGAGCGGAGGTGTTGCATGGCCGAGTCGCTGGGGATCGGGGAGGGCGACGGAGGCGGGACGGAGTTCCCGACGGTCGAGCGGAAGGGCAAGCCTCGATACGGAGGCCGCTGGGTGGGCACTGCAGGCCACGCTTGATGCTCTTCGTTCCCTGCGGAGCGCAGGCGTGGCAGAGCCTTCGCACCGAGGTCAGGCTGCGGTGCGAAGGCTCCGAGGGCAAAACAGTCCCCGGTAGTGCTGCACGTGTCCTGGGGCTTCAGTCGTCACTGTCGCCTCGGTATCGCGCCGGCTTGCCGGGGGCCTGAACCACATCCTGTCCGAGTTCGCTCCGCCGACTAGACGTCCTCGTCGACTTTGTGACTCTTTCGGTTTGTGGGCTATTAACCATGATGCGCCGCATATATCCCTAGTCAATAGGTTTTAGGAAAATACGCGCGAGCCGGTCGCTCGGTTGACCTGGCGGGACAGGGCGGCAGCTCCAGCCCCGGCCGGACCGCCAGCACTGCGGCCGGTGTGGTCCTGCGTGACGTCTTCACAGACGCCACCCGCGACCTGGACGCGACCGGCCCATTCTTCGCCATCGGCCACGACCCCCGCACGGAACTCTTCAAGGGCAACTCGACCTGGACGACAGCGGCTACATCAAGGTCGCCTCACCCTCCACCCGTACGCACATCCCCGGCGTCTTCGCCGACGGAGACGTCGTCGACCACACCTGCGGCCAGGCCATCACAGCAGCGGGGACCGGCGCAGCCGTAGCCCGCGACGCGGAACGGTACCTCGGCGCCCGGGGTCGGCAGAATCCGCCACTGTCTCCGCCTGAACACCCAGAATCTTGGGCCCATGCAGCCTCCTGCACGGGCCCGCCGTCGTTGCAGACGGGCAGACCCACCAGCAGCCAGGGCGGCCACACCGCCGCGACGAGCAGACCCATGGTGGAGTCGGCGTCCAACACCTCCACCGCGATCAGCGGCAGGGCCACGACGGTGACGCTGTTGCCCGACGGCCCGGCCCGTATGGTCCCGAAGCCACCGGGCGCGGCGGACACGCTGCCGGAGGCGGGCGAGAAACCCACCGACCTCTCCCCCACGCCGCGGGCCGAGGGTGACTCCCGGGGGGCACCCCCGGGGCCGGTGGGGCGCGAAAGAAGCGGAAGCTCATGTTCTATGACGTCGGTCACAGCGCCCCACCAACCAACCGGCACGCTTAGTAGACGCGACTTGGCGGACATCTAAGGATTTGTCCGTCTTGGCCCGGATGCGGATCCTGTCGCGCGTCCCGGGATTCCGCCCGGCCGGCCCGCACGCCCGTTGCCCTGTGCTGTAAGGCTTCTGACGCCGCGACAGCTTCCCCTCCTGCCGCCATGTGCGGACCGGAGACCCGTGCACTGCCCCTGGCGAGGTCCCGGGACCTACGAGGCGACGTAGTGGCGGGACCCTTTGCGCTCCCTGTCGAGCCGTTCTAAGAATGGCGACCCACAGGACGTCGCCGCAGTTCGGAACCGGTGTTCACGCAGAGTCGACCGCACACCGTGCGCTCGGCGTCACCGAGTGAGTAGGAGCCCCCCACATGAAGTCGTCCCGAACGTCCGCGAGACTCCTCGCCCTCGCTCTCGGCCTGGGTCTGGCCTCCAGCGCGCTGGGCGCGGCGGTGCCGGCGAGCGCCCAGACGGCCGCCACCCCGTCCGCTGCCGCCGGTACCTCCGTGGCACGGTACGCCGGGTCGGTTGAGGAGGCCGCGAACAACAAGGCGTTCTTCGAGGCGGTGCTCAAGTCCGTCGCCGAGAAGCGCGCCGCCCAGCCGTACGGGCAGGCGGTGACCGTCTACTACAACGCCTCCCAGGCACCGAGCTTCCGTTCGCAGATATCGAGCGCGGCCTCGATCTGGAACAGCTCCGAGTCCAACGTCAAGCTCCAGGAGGCGTCGAGCGGTGCCGACTTCTCCTACTACGAGGGCAACGACCCGCGCGGGTCCTACGCCTCCACCGACGGCCACGGAAGTGGCTACGTCTTCCTCGACTACACCCAGAGCCAGCAGTACGACTCGGTCCGCGTCGCCACCCACGAGACCGGGCACGTACTGGGCCTGACGGACGACTACAACGGGCTGTGCAGTGAGCTGATGTCGGGCGGCAGCGCCGGCCCGTCCTGCACCAACCGCTATCCGAACGTCACCGAGCGCTCGCGTGTCGACCAGCTGTGGGCCACCGGACTCGCGCAGGCCCGGGGCACGGTGACCGGCCCGCCGACCACCTGAGCGCCGCACCGCCGCGGCGCGCGTGGTCTGGGTCTGGACACATCGGTGCGCGCGGCGCTCGGCAGCCCGTGCCCACGACCGAGCCGCCGCGGTGGCCTGGGACATCTTCCGTCCCTTCCCGCTGACCGACGGGGTGGCCGATGTCGTACTGGACATGTTCGCCCCGCACAACCCGGCCGAGTTCCACCGCGTGCTGCGCCCGACCGGCCAGTCGATCGTAGTCCGTCCCACCGGGCGGCACCTGGTCGAGCTGCGCGGCCGGTTGCCTGCGATGGTCACGATCGACCCGACCGAGGAACAGCGCCTGCACCGGGCGCTGGACCCTTTCTTCGAGGCCGCCGTCACCGCACAGGTGGAGCATGCCGTGACCCTGACGAGGCTGGGTGCCCCGACCTGGTAGCGATGACGCCGAGCGCACGCCACGTGAGCCATGCGGACCTGAACGATGACGGCTTCCCGCGCGCGTGCGTCTGCTGACCGACGAGCGGTGGGCACGCCTGGCGAGTTCGGTCCCTGGCAGACGGCAACGGCCACCCGCCGGCCGTCGTAGTCACTCCGGGCCAGGTCCACGACGCGCAGGTCCTCCCCCTCATGCTGGGCGACATCCGGGTCCCGCGACTCGGCCGCGGCAGACCACGAACCACCCCGGCCGTGCTGCTCGCAGACAAGGCGTGCTCCTCCAAGCGGGTCCACGCAGACGTCGCGGCCCGTGGCATCTGGCGGAACAAGCACGCTGTCGACAAACGCCTACGCAAGGTGGTCGGCAGGGCGAACGTCGCCTGATGCGGCACTGGCGTCCGCACACGGCCGGCCGCGACACCCGCTCGCGCGACACCGTCGCAGTCCGCGCCGCGGCTCCGTAGCACCCCGCTCGCCGCCCGCCTGTCGAAGATCAGGCGGGCGGCGCAGGTCGGTCCTGACGGTGCGCGCGTGCACCGTGACCAGCCTCAGCCGACCTCGATGAGCAGGTCGCCGCCTTCCACCTGCTGGATCCGGTTGATGGCCAGCCTGGTCACCCGGCCGGCCTTCGGGGCGGTGATGGAGGCCTCCATCTTCATCGCCTCGATGGTGGCCACGGTCGCACCGGCCTCCACCTCGTCGCCCTCGGCGACCGCGAGCGTCACCACACCGGCGAACGGCGCCGCCACGTGTCCGGGGTTGGCCCTGTCGGCCTTCTCGGTCACCGGTACGTCGGAAGCCGCCGCGTTGTCCCGGACCTGGATCGGCCGCAGTTGGCCGTTCAGGGAGGACATCACGGTGCGCATACCGCGTTCGTCCGCCTCGCCGATGGCCTGGAGCTCGATGAGGAGCCGCACGCCGGGCTCGAGGTCGACGGAGTACTCCTTGGCGGGGCGCAGCCCGTAGAAGAAGTCCTTGCTGTCCAGCACGCTGGTGTCACCGTAGGCCTGGCGGCGGGTGTCGAAGTCGCGCGTCGGCCCGGGGAACAGCAGCCGGTTGAGGGTCGAACGCCGGGACTTCTCCAGGCCCGTACGGTCCTCGGCGCTCAGCCCCGGTACGGGCTTGGCCTCTGCACGGCCTTGAAGCGCCTTGGTGCGGAACGGCTCCGGCCAGCCGCCGGGCGGGGTGCCCAGTTCGCCGCGCAGGAAGCCGATGACGGAGTCGGGGATGTCGAACCTGTCCGGTGTCGCCTCGAAGTCCTCCGGCGCCACCCCGGCACCCACCAGGTGCAGGGCGAGGTCACCGACGACCTTGGAGGAGGGGGTGACCTTGACCAGGTGGCCCAGGATGCGGTCCGCCGCCTCGTACATCGCCTCGATGTCCTCGAAGCGGTCGCCGAGGCCGAGGGCGACCGCCTGGGTGCGCAGGTTGGACAGCTGGCCGCCGGGGATCTCGTGGTGGTAGACGCGTCCGGTCGGCGAGGCCAGGCCCGCCTCGAAGGGCGCGTAGATCCTGCGGACGCTCTCCCAGTACGGCTCCAGGTCACCGACGGCCCTCAGGTCCAGGCCGGTGGGCCGGTCGGAGTGGTCCGTGGCGGCGACGATCGCCGACAGCGACGGCTGGGAGGTGGTGCCCGCCATGGAGGCGACCGCGCCGTCCACCGCGTCGGCGCCGGCCTGGATCGCGGCGAGGTAGGTGGCGAGCTGACCGCCCGCGGTGTCGTGGGTGTGCAGGTGCACCGGCAGGTCGAACTCGCGGCGCAGCGCCGACACGAGCGTGGCCGCGGCGGGTGCCCGCAGCAGACCGGCCATGTCCTTGACGGCCAGGACGTGCGCGCCGGCATCCACGATCTGCTCCGCGAGGCGGAGGTAGTAGTCCAGGGTGTACAGCCGCTCCGACGGGTCGGACAGGTCGGAGGTGTAGCACAGGGCGACCTCGGCGATCGCCGTCCCGGTCTCCCGTACGGCGTCGATGGCCGGGCGCATCTGACCGACGTCGTTGAGCGCGTCGAAGATGCGGAAGATGTCGATGCCGGTGGCG
This sequence comes from Streptomyces mirabilis, assembly GCF_039503195.1. NCBI lineage: Bacteria > Bacillati > Actinomycetota > Actinomycetes > Kitasatosporales > Streptomycetaceae > Streptomyces > Streptomyces mirabilis. Next base: position 10,353,354 of record NZ_JBCJKP010000001.1, on the reverse strand, counting down.
GCGGCCTCCTGGACGAAGGCGTCGGTCACCTCGGTCGGGTAGGGCGTGTAGCCGACGGTGTTGCGGCCGCGCAGCAGCATCTGGAGACAGATGTTGGGCACGGCCTCACGCAGGGCCGCCAGGCGTTCCCAGGGGTCCTCGGCGAGGAAGCGCAGGGCGACGTCGTAGGTGGCGCCGCCCCAGCATTCCAGGGACAGCAGCTCGGGCAGGGTCCGGGCCACGGCCGGGGCGACGGCGAGGAGGTCCTTGGTGCGCACCCGGGTGGCGAGCAGGGACTGGTGGGCGTCGCGGAAGGTGGTGTCGGTGACGCCGATGGTCGGCGACTCGCGCAGGTGCCGGGCGAAGCCTTCCGGGCCGAGTTCGACGAGGCGCTGCCGGGAACCCGCGGGCGGCTCACCGGCGGGCAGCGGGGGCAGCTTGGTGACCGGGTCGATCAGCTCGGGGCGTTCGCCGTGCGGCTTGTTCACCGTGACATCGGCGAGGTAGGTGAGCAGCTTGGTGCCGCGGTCGGCGGAGTGGCGGGCGGTGAGCAGGTGCGGTCGCTGTTCGATGAACGACGTCGTGACCCGCCCGGCCTGGAAGTCGGGGTCGTCCAGCACGGCTTGGAGGAACGGGATGTTAGTGGCGACGCCCCGGATGCGGAACTCGGCCACGGCACGCCGGGCGCGGCCGATCGCGGACTTGAAGTCCCGGCCCCGGCAGGTGAGCTTGACCAGCATCGAGTCGAAGTGCGCGCTGATCTCCGTACCCGCGTGGGTGGTACCGCCGTCCAGGCGGATACCCGAGCCGCCCGGCGAACGGTAGGCGCTGATCCGGCCGGTGTCAGGGCGGAAGCCGTTCGCCGGATCCTCGGTGGTGATACGGCACTGGAGCGCGGCACCGCGCAGGGTGACCGTCTCCTGGGAGAGCCCGAGGTCCGCCAGCGACTCGCCCGAGGCGATGCGCAGCTGGGCCTGGACGAGGTCGACGTCGGTGACCTCCTCCGTGACCGTGTGTTCCACCTGGATGCGCGGGTTCATCTCGATGAAGACGTGGTTGCCGTCGCGGTCGAGGAGGAACTCCACGGTGCCGGCGTTGCGGTAGCCGATCTCGCGGGCGAACCGCACCGCGTCGGCGCAGATCCGGTCCCGCAGGGCCGGATCGAGGTTCGGCGCGGGCGCCAGCTCGATCACCTTCTGGTGGCGGCGCTGCACCGAGCAGTCACGCTCGAACAGGTGGATGACGTTGCCCTGTCCGTCGGCGAGGATCTGCACCTCGATGTGGCGGGGATCGATGACCGCCTTCTCCAGGAAGACGGTGGGGTCGCCGAACGCCGATGTCGCCTCGCGGGAGGCCGCCTCGATGGACTCACGCAGTGTGGCCGGGTCCTCGACCCGCCGCATACCGCGCCCTCCGCCGCCCGCGACCGCCTTGACGAACACGGGAAAGCCCACGTCCTCGGCGGCGCGGACCAGTTCGTCGACGTCGGTGGAGGGCGCCGAGGAGCCGAGGACCGGCACGCCGGCCGCCCGGGCTGCGGCCACGGCGCGGGCCTTGTTTCCCGTCAGCTCGAGCGTGGCGGCGTCCGGACCGACGAACGTGACGCCCGCCTCCTCGCAGGCGCGCGCCAGTTCCGGGTTCTCGGACAGGAACCCGTAGCCCGGGTAGACGGCGTCCGCACCCGCCTTGCGTGCGGCACGGACGACCTCCTCCACGGAGAGATAGGCCCGTACCGGGTGCCCCGGCTCGCCGATCTCGTAGGCCTCGTCGGCCTTCAGCCTGTGCAGCGAGTTGCGGTCCTCATGAGGGAAGACGGCCACGGTTCGCGCGCCCAGTTCATAGCCAGCGCGGAACGCGCGAATCGCAATCTCGCCGCGGTTGGCGACCAGCACCTTGCGGAACATCCTGGATCCCTTCGGCCTGCCGGTGACGAGGACCATGCTGTCGGTGACGCCCCCGTTATGCCATGTGAACCGGGCCACTCCCGTCCATGCCCCTCTCGGAACACCGCGAATTCGGGGTGTGCCGTCCAGGGCGGACGTACGTCGTCGCCCGCACGGGTGGTTCCCGCCACCATCATGGTGCCCCGCGTGCCCCGGCGGATGCCTAGCTGCCTCCGTACGACGGCGTCTCGTGCGGCGTCCTGGTGCGCCACCGTCAAGAAGCAACCGTCGGCCGCGGGTGGCAGATTGTCGCCGTTGACCCGTATGTACGGCACATGACAGCGTCGGCCCTGCCCGGGCGGCAGGCCCCGGGCGCATCCGCGGAGGGGACCGATCAGCATGGGCTGCAGACGGGCCACGTACACGGTGGCGGCGGCCACAACAGCCGCACTTCTGCTCGGAGTCTCGGGGACGGCGGCCTCGGCCGCCGCCGGGCCGTCCCCCGCCGCGACACTCCGGGCGGCCGTGCACGCCGGCGGCCAGAGCGACTTCTCCCCGGAGGAGGAGGCCCACCTGCGGGAGGTGGCCGCCTCCATCTGGAACGCCGACCTGGCCGCAGGCTGGAACATGAACCCCGACGTCGCCGACGTCCTTTCCCAGGCCAGCGGCGAAATCCTCCGGTGCTCCGAGGCCTTCGCGCTGGTACCCCGGCCACCCGGCTTCCTCCCGGGCATCGGCTACCTGCTCAGCTACTGGAAGAACCTCAAGGACTACTTCCTCGTCGTGAAGGACAACCGGACCTATCGGGCCTGCGTGGTGACCGCGGCAGCGAACTACCGGTCGGCGATCGAGATGGCGTCGATGGGCATCTGACCGGCCGGCTGTGACGCTCCGCCACCCACCGTTCCGGGGCTCCGGGCCGTGGGCCATCGGTGGCGGAGTCGCCCGCGCCCGCGTGTGCCTCCCGTCCAGTTCCCTCACCGCACTGCACAATCGCCCCCGGCCAAGACGTACGGAGACGTCTCGGTGGACTGAGAGGTCAGGGCTGATGGACAGAGCGGGACATCCCGATCGCAGAGTTCTTCTCGTCGGCGGCCTCGTGGCTGCCACGGTCACGCTCGCGGGGTGTTCGCCGACGAGCGCCGCCTCGTCGGTGACCACCGCTCCGCCGGAACCGCCGCCGACCACGCCCGCCGCGGCGTTCACCAGGCTCATGGAGGGCAACAAGCGCTGGGTGAGCGGCGAACTTCGACATCCCGACCGCGATCCGGACCGGCGCCAGTTCGTGGCCGAGAAGCAGAAGCCCTTCGGGGCGATCCTCTCCTGCATCGACTCCCGGGTGCCGCCCGAACTCCTCTTCGACACCGGGCTGGGTGACCTGTACGTGATGCGTACGGGTGGGGAGGCCATCGGTCCGGTGGTCACGGGTTCCGTGGAGTACGGGCCCATGACGAGCGGCACTCCGCTCATCGTGGTGCTCGGGCATCAACGCTGCGGCGCCATCGAGGCGGCGTACAACTCCATCCGTGACGACAAACCGCTGCCCGGCAATCTGGAGGCGATCGCCAAGGCCCTGCGTCCGGCGTACGAGCAGGCGGTCCGTGTGGGCGGTGCCGACCCGGTGGATTCCATGGCCCGCGCGCAGGTCACGCTGACCGCCGCCGACCTGCGGTCCAATCAGGACCTGGCCCCCCTCGTGAAGAAGGGTGCCCTCGCCGTGGTCGGCGCCTACTACTCGCTCGACACCGGCAAGGTGGAAGTCCTGGCCGGAGCGCCCGCCTGACCGGTCCGAGCCGCTGGCGGAGGGCACGGCCCGCATGACAGGGTCAGCCTGATCGGACACAGGCGGGCGACGAGGGTGAGTTCATGGATGCACAGACGTGGGACGCGCTGGTGGAGTCGATGAAGAGCGCGTACTCCGCGGGGCTCGCCGAGGGCGCCGTGCCACGGCCGGTCATCATGCCGCTGGTGCGCGGCGAGTTGGTCGGCCTGATCTGGGTGCGGCCGACCGAGCCCGGCAAGGACGCGCTCACCGGCATCGCCGAGCTCGCGAACATCGCCGCGGCGGCCGGCGCCGACGAGGTCGTTCTCGCCTGGGAGACCCACGACGTCGCCACCGCCTGCCAGTTGCCGATCAACGGCCCCGTGCCGTGTCTGAACATGGTGCACGCCACGAAGGACGGCCATGCGCTGCACCAGTTCCCCTACACCGAATCCCACTCCCCCGAGGGTCGGGGCTCGGCCGAGCCCGCATGGCGGCCCGCCGTCGAGCCACAGCCGGGCGGCGAGTTGGTCCTTCCCGTCCAGGCCGCGGTCGACTACTCCTTCATCCCGCTCGAACTGGACCATCCCTCCCCGTTCGGTGTCACCGTCGTCCTCATGGAAGAGGACGGCTACAACGTCCGCCTGAACGAGGCGTTCGCCGGCTGACCGCGACCTCGGCGGGACGGTGACCTCCGTAGGACGGTGCGCTCCGCACCCATCGCGTGGGCGGTCTGTACGCCATGGGCACGCCACGCCTGGGTGGATCATGAGCAGAGATCGTGTTCGGATGACGTCGCTCCGGAAGAGACGTCACACTCGGTGGGGCGTAGACCTGTCGACAGGAGGGGGCCGGGCACGTGCGGACATCCAGTCGAATCCGTCCCCGGTCGGTCACGTCGTGGCTGCGCGACCGTGATCCCGAGCTGGCGGCGACCCGGCGTGCCGGGCGGACGGCGCTCGTCATGCCCGCGCTGTTCGCCCTGTGCAGCCAGGTCATCGGGTCACCGACGATGGCGACCTTCGCCGCGTTCGGTGCGTTCTCGATGCTGCTGCTCGTGGATTTCACCGGTCCGATGGTGCAGCGGCTACGCGCCCACCTCGGCCTCGCGGTGGCCTGGGCCGTCCTGATCTGTCTGGGTACGCTCGTGGCCGACAGGACCTGGCTCGCGGTCACCGCGATGGTCGTCATCGGTTTCCTGGTGCTGTTCTCCGGGGTGGTCAGCTCCGTCCTCGCGGGCGCCTCGACCGCACTGCTGCTGGCCTTCATCCTCCCGGTGACCTCGCCCGTCCCGTTCGCGGAGCTTCCCGCCCGGCTCGCGGGAGCGGGCCTCGCGGCAGCCGCCGCCATGCTCGCGGTCACCCTGCTGTGGCCCCGTCCCAGCGAGGACCCCCTCAGCGCACCCGCCGCCCGGGTCTGCTGTGCGGCCGCCGAGCAACTGCGCACCGACGCGTCCCTCCTGGCCGGCGGGCCTTCCGCGCCGAGCACCGGTCAGTGCCGTACCAGAGCCGACGAGGCCGCCGCGGCGGCGGCCGAGCTGCGCACCGTCTTCGACGCCACCCCGTACCGCCCCACCGGCCTGTCCACCAGCTCGCGCGCCCTCGTCCGTCTGGTCGACGAACTGACCTGGCTCAGCAGCATCCTCGCCGACAGCGCGCCCCCGCTCGACGGTCGACCGGCCTGCGACATCGACGCCCGGTCCGTACGCCGGGCCGCCGCGGCCGTACTCGACGAGGTGGCCGCACTGCTCGACGCCCCGCGCGGCTCACCGGACGAGCTGCACGCGGCCTCGGAGAGTCTGCGCAAGGCCATGGCCGACATGGAGCGCAACGCCACCACCCGGCTGCCCGTGCGCGGGGGCGGCGCCGGCACACCCTCGCAGGTGCACCCCGTCATCGGAGCGCTGGACCTTTCGTTCCGCGCGCAGGAGCTGGGTTTCGCGACGCTGCAGATCGCGGACAACGTGGCCCTGGCCGCGGCCGCCGAACGCCGCAGCTGGTTCGAACGTCTGCTGGGCCGCGAGCCCGACGCCGTGACCCGACCGCTGGCGGCGGCGCGCGAGCGAGCCGCCGCCCACCTTCAGCCGGGGTCCGTCTGGCTGCACAACAGCCTGCGCGGCGCGCTCGGCCTCGGCATAGCGGTCGGCCTCGCCAACGTGACCAGCGTCCAGCACTCGTTCTGGGTGCTCCTGGGAACCCTGTCCGTGCTGCGCTCGAACGCCCTCAACACCGGGCAGAACGCGGTCCGCGCCCTGGGCGGCACCCTCGCGGGTTCGATCATCGGCACCGGGCTGCTGCAACTGATCGGCCACCACGGCACGGCGCTCTGGTTTCTGCTGCCCCTCGCCGTGCTCCTTGCCGGTATCGCCCCCGCCGCCATCTCCTTCGCCGCCGGCCAGGCGTCCTTCACCATCACCCTCGTCATCCTGTTCAACATCGGCCAGGACCCCGACTGGCACATCGTGCTGCTGCGGATCCAGGACATCGCCATCGGCTGCGCGGTGAGCGTGCTGGTGGGCCTGTTCTTCTGGCCGCGCGGCGCCACGGCGGCCGTCGACCGGGCGCTCGCCGAGGCGTACACGGACAGCGCCCGGTATCTGGCGGGCGCGGTACAGTACGCCGTCGGCCACTGCGGCAGCGCCCCCGCGCCCACGTCTGCCGAGGGCGCGCTGCGGGAGGGCGTCGAAGCGGCCGCGGCCGCGCGCAGACTCGACGACGCGTTCCGCAGCTATCTGGCCGAACGCGGCGCCAAACCGGTTCCCCTGGCCGACATGACCACCCTGGTCACCGGCATCGTGGGGCTGCGCCTCGCGGCGGACGCGGTCCTGGGGCTGTGGCGACGCGCCTGCGAACCGGACAGCGAGCCGAACCGGGCGGAAGCGGGCCTCGTCCTGCTGAGCACCGCCGGCCAGATCTCCGGCTGGTACCAGGATCTGGCGGCCGGTCTCGGGCACAGCGCCCCCGTCCGGGATCCGCTGCCGCGCAACCCCGCGGCCGAGGCACAGCTGGTCGAATCCCTCCGCCGCGACCTGAGCGACGAGCATGGGCAGGCCACGGACACGGCCGTCCGCATCATCTGGACCGCCGACCACCTCGACGCCGCCCGCCGGCTCCAGCCCAGTCTGGTCGCCGCGGCGAGGCCCGACGGTCCTTCCTGACCCGGGGCGGTGCCCGGGTCAGACCGTGGCCTTCGAGGGCGCCGGCAGGCGACCGGGGTCGAAAGCGGTGGCACTGAGGGTGCCGTCGACGGTGATCAGGCCGAAGACCGGGTACCCGGTGATGTCGAAGGCCTCGCCCAGCGGCCCGTCGCCCGGCTCGACCACGACGTGGGCGACCTCGGACAGCGCCGCCACCTGCTCGCGGGCCTCCTCGTCGGTGCCGTGCACGACGGCGAGGACGCTGCGGCCGGTCGCGCGGGCCGTGGTGCGCGCCTGCTCCACGAAGAGCGGCAGCCGCTCCTTGCAGGCCCGGCAGTCGGGCGAGAAGAAGCCCAGCATGGTCTCGCCGAGGCCCTCGCGGGTGATCCGCTCACCGGCGGTGGTGACGGCGGAGAAGCCGGGAACGGCGGAGCCGGCCGGGATGATCAGGCCGTCCGCCACCCGGTCGGCCTTCTCGTCGGCCTGGGCACGGAGTTTGCGTATGACGCCGAAGGTGAGCAGCAGGTTCAGCAGACAGAGCACGGCGATGAGGACGACGGCGGTGACCAGAAAGGGCATGGGTGACTCCGGAGTCTCGTGTCATCGTGGGGCGGGGTGTCCGCCCATCGGATCGCGGATGCGACGGCGCGACGCCGCACGGGTGTGCCGCGCGCCGTGGTGCTGCGGAGGCTGCGACGGGTACGTCGCGGTGGCCGCCACGGTGGTGCGTGAGCATCAACCACCCGGGAAATCGGAAGGGTTGTCGCCTACCGGTCGTCTACCCGGGTCGTCTACGGGGCTGATCCGCGGACGCGTCCCGAGGTGCGTGGGGCGCCGTCGTCGAACAGCGTGCCCAGCTCGTCCGTGAAGATCACGAGCAGGGCGCCCACCAGCGCGCCGAACGCCGCGATCAGCACGCCCGCCGCCTGGGTCGGCGCCGGCGTCCCCGCGAGGGCGGCGGCCAGGCCGAACGCGGCCAGGGCGAGCAGCACGGTGTTCCGCACCACGTGGCGGCGGCCGATCGGCGCGGTGGACGCGCCGAAGCAGGCGCAGGACGCCTTGGTTCCGCTGCGGAGCGAACGGACGATTCCGGTGGTGAACGCGGCGAGCAGCAGCAGGGTCAGGACGAAGCCGGGCGCGCCGCCGGGCCCCAGGGCGAGCAGCACCACCGCGGCGCACTCTCCCACGACCACGGCCACCGCCACGAGGCGGCTCAGGCGGGCCGGCACGCCCATGGAACGGGCGGATTCCTCGAAGCCGCGGAAGGCCGCGGCGCCTCGTAGTTTTCCGGTCGCGGATGCCGCGAACACGATGCCGACGAGGAGTCTGACGGCAAGCAGGGCATAGGCCACGAGCAGCTCTCACCTCCCGGGACGACTGGACCAGAGGCAATGTAGCTCCAAGTCGACATGAGCAACAGTGGTCACTTTCGCCCAGATCTCTCCGGGAGAAACTGGAAGCAATCCGTCAACTTCCGCACTCTTGCGCTCAATTGGCATCGCAACATAACTTCTGCTCCGGCCGGACCTTACCCCTGGTCCGGCCTTCACCCTACGAGGGAGGTCCGTGATGACCCGTGTGATCGGCACGATGGGCGACAAGTTGCTGGGCATGCTGCTGAAGGAGGACCGGGCCGGCGCCTGTGTCCCGGAGCACGGCACTTTCTGCAAGTGCACGAACCACGTCCGGTACGTCTTCAGCTGCAACGGCCCCTGTGTGAAGTCCGGCACCTGCTGACCCAGCCCCATCCCGTCACATCACGTCGCAGGACCAGGAGGTAGTCATGAGGCGAATGATCGGCACGATGGGCGACCGGCTGCTGCGGCTCGTACTCGACGAGCAACGCGCGGGGGCATGCGTCCCCGAGGTGGGTCAGCTCTGTTACTGCAAGGGCGGACACCAGTACCGATTCGCCTGTAACGGCGTGTGCACCAAGCGCAGCAACACCTGCTGATGACGCACTCCGACCCACCTGCCGGTTCCCCGGAGGCCGCTTCACCTCCGGGGAACCGGCTGCGGGCCCGCGCCGCATGGGCGGCGGTCGCCCTCCAGTTCCGCGCCACACCCGTCGGCGCCTCCCTGCTGTTCGGGGTGACCGTGGGAGTCGGCGTGACGCCGGCCGCCGCCGCCTGGCTCGCCAAGCTGCTCTTCGACGAACTCGGCCGCGGTGCGCACGCCGACGCGCGGCACGCCGTCAGCCTCGGCATCGCCACGGCCGCGCTCGGCGCCCTCTCCGCCGCCCTTCTTCAACTGGCCGCATATCTCGACGAGTTGGTGCGCAGACGGCTCGTCGTCGAAGTCGAACGGACCCTGTTCGCCAAGGTCGACGAGTTCCGTGGACTGCGGCGGTTCGAGGACCCTGCGTTCCACGACCGGCTGCGGCTCGCCCAGCAGGCCTCGGAGGACGCGCCGCACAACGTCACCATGTTCACCCAGGAGGCCGTGCGTTCGGTGGCCGCGCTCAGCGGCTTCACGGGCGCCCTGCTCGCCGTCTGGCCCCCGATGGTGGGCCTTTTGTTCCTGGTCGGCGCCGCCGCACTGCTGGCCCGGCTGTCGCTGGCCCGCCGCCAGGTGGTGGTCTGGGAGCTGACCTCCGCCCGGCTGCGCCGTCACCTCTTCTACCGCTCGCTGCTGACCGACCCCCGCGCCGCCAAGGAGATCCGGCTGTTCGGCCTCGGCGGCTTCCTGCACGGCCGACTGATCCGTGCGCTGAACGACGCCACCGAGGCCGAACTCGCGGTGGCCCGGCGTGGCGCCCTCGTGCAGTCGGCTTTCGCCGCGCTCAACGCCTTGGTCGCCGGGCTCGGTACGGTCGTGGTGGTCGCGGGCGCTGCCCACGGCAGATTCACGATCGGTGATGTGACGCTGTTCATCGCCGCCGCCGCGGGAGTGCAGGGGGCGTTCACCGGGATCGTGCTCCAGGCCGGATCGGCCGCGGAGGGCGTCCGGCTCTTCGGCCACTATCTCGACCTGCTCGACACCCCCGACGACCTGCCCCGGGGTGAGGCCCCCGCACCGGCCCTCACCGGACGGATCGAACTGTGCGACGTCTGGTTCCGCTACGACACCTCCGGCCCCTGGGTGCTGCGCGGGGTGAACCTGACCGTCCCGGCGGGCACCGCGATGGGCCTGGTGGGCCGCAACGGTGCCGGCAAGAGCACCCTCATCAAGCTGCTCTGCCGGTTCTACGACCCCGAACGCGGCGCGATCCTCTGGGACGGCACCGACATCCGGACCATGGACGTGGCCGAGCTGCGCCGCCGGATCGGCATCACGTTCCAGGACTACATGACGTACGACCTCTCGGCGGCCGAGAACATCGGCATCGGCGATCTGCCGTACCGCGAGGACCTGAAGCGCATCCGCGACAGCGCGCGGCTCGCCGGCATCGACGCGACCCTGCGCGGCCTCCCCGACGGGTACGAGACCCAGCTCAGCCGGGTGCACCTCGACGAGGAGGACGGCACCCCCGGCGTCACCCTTTCCGGCGGCCAGTGGCAACGGGTCGCGCTGGCCCGCTCGTTGATGCGCGGCGACGCCGATCTGCTGATCCTGGACGAGCCCAGCTCGGGCCTGGACCCGGAGGCCGAGCACGAGGTGCACCGCACCCTCGGTCGCCACCGCCTGGGACGGACCGCGCTGTTGGTCTCACACCGGCTCGGCGCGCTGCGCGAGGCCGACGCGATCGCCGTGCTGGTGGACGGCCGGATCGCCGAACTCGGCTCCCACGACGAGCTGATGGCCCTGGGCGGCGGACACTACGCCCGGCTGTTCGGCCTGCAGGCGGCGGGCTACGCCGAGCGCGGCGACCGGGGCAGACCCACGGAGGCGGCCACATGAGCCGCCCGGAAGGGAAGGCGGCCACATGACGGGGGCCGGGCGGACGACGGTGGCGTTGGCAGCGGGCGCGGGCATGCTGCTCCTGTCCGTACACGTACTGCGTTCACGCCTCGCCGTCATCAGGGTCACCGGGTCGAGCATGACCCCGGCCTTCGCGGACGGCGACCGGCTGCTGGTCCGCCGCACCACGCGCGTGCGGCGCGGCGACGCGGTGGTCTTCCGCAACCCCGTCCCGTTCGGCGACGGCGACGACGCCCTGGCCTGGCTGGTCAAGCGGGTCTCCGCCCTGCCCGGCGACGCCGTGCCGCCCGACGTACGCGAGATCGTCGGGGCCCCGGACGGCGGACTGGTGCCGCCCGGTTCCCTGATCGTCCGGGGCGACGCCGCCCGCACCCAGGACTCCCGCCACTTCGGTTACGTCCCCCAGGAGTCCCTGCTGGGCGTGGTACTCACCCGCCCGACTCCCCTCGGCCGCTCCTGAACCCACTGCTCACGGCGGCGTCCGCTCGGCGCATCCGCGGACTGCCGCGCTCCACGTGTGCCCCGCCGGGGTAGCTCGTGCCCGTCGTGCACTGCCAGTTCGAGCTGTTGACGCCGGAGCCGGCGGCTCCGTCGAAGTCGTCGAGGAAGACCTGGGACCAGCCGGTCGGGGGTGGGGGGCGGACGCGTTGGCAGGGAAGGTCGCGGCCGCCGCCGCGGCGGCCGCGAGGCCGAGGGCGCTGAACACGGCGATGAGGAAGCGCCGTAGGGAGCCGCGCCTGACAGGCGTGCCGGAGGGTTCACTCACCCGCCGGCTTCGGCACCGGCGAGGTCGAGACGATGACCTCCAGCACCGACAACGTCTCGCTCGACGGCACCGGAAAGCTGCGGATCACCCCCCGGCGCCAACCCGCGGGCAACTGGACGTCGGGCCGCATCGAGACGGACCGCTCGGACTTCCGGCCGCCCGCCGGCGGCAAACTCCGCGTCGAGGCCCGGCTCCAGATGCCGAACGTGACCGGCGCAGCCGCCAAGTACTGGCCCGGCTTCTGGTTGCTGGGTGCCCCGTACCGCGGCAACTGGTGGAACTGGCCCGGCGTCGGTGAGCTGGACATCCCCGACATCGCGCCGCGCTCCTCCGACCTCTTCCTCGCGGGAGGCTCCCAGGCGAACCACCTCCAGTCGACCATCGACCAGACCTGGTCCTCCTACTCATCGGCCGTGCAGATCCTGGGCCACGCGAACCCGCTGACCGGGCTGACGCTCGGGATCGGCTGGTGATCCCCACGCAGTGCGGAGGGGGCGGTCTCGGAGGCCCGCCGCCGGAGAGCCAGGCGTCGTCCTTCGAACCGCCCCCCTCCCCCGGCAGGAAGGGGTTCTCCGAGACCCGGTCAGCGGGCTGTGGTGCGAAGGTCGATACCGCGGCGGTGGGCGTCGGAGGCCACGACCTGGGCCGCCAACTGGGACAGCCGCTGCCGGTCGGCGTCCGGGAGCGGCGCGACGGACAGCTCGATCCGCTCCGCGAATTGCGCCGCGAGCTGTTCGATGAGCTGTCGTCCGGCGTCGGTGATGGAGACCTGGAACGCGCGGCGGTCGTTCGCACTGACGGCGCGCGTGACCAGGCCGCGACGCTGTGCGCGATCGACCAGGCCGCTGATCGAGGACTTGTCCAGGCCGAGCAGCCGACCGAGCTGGTTCATCGTCGGCTCCCGGTCCCGCAGCACCCCCAGCAGTCGCGCCTGGATGATCGACAATTCGTGCTGCCCGGCGATCTCGTCCAGGGCGTGGTGTACCAGAAACGACAGCTGGGCGAGGGCGTCCACGTCCACCGGCACGGGCTCCCCACCTGTGCGTGACGGTGCGACCGAGGGCGGTGCGTCGTTGGGAAAGGTCATACTCCGAATTCTACTTGCAAAGGTACGCGACGCGAACTACTTTAGTTCGTGCCACGTACCAACTTGGTGCGTCGCCTTCGAGCGGGCCGAACCGCTCGGACGCCTACCGCCGACGGAGAGCTGAGCCATGACGCACACCCCGGACACTGACGTGATCATCTGCGGAACGGGGGCGGCCGGATTAACTCTCGCCATCGACCTCGCCCGCCGGAATGTCGGATTTCTGCTGATCGACAAGGCGGCGCACCCGTTCATCGGCTCCCGCGGCAAGGGCATCCAGCCGCGAAGTCAAGAGGTGTTCGAGGACCTCGGCGTGATCGACCGGATCGTCGCCTCCGGGGGTGAGTACCCCGTCCAGCGTTTCCACACCGACGAGGGGCCGGTCGACAGGGCCGTCGTCGAGATGTCGGATCCGACGCCGGACGAGCCGTACCAGATCCCGCTGCTCGTCCCGCAGTTCCTCACCGAGCGCCGGCTGCGGGAACGGCTGACCGAGCTCGGCCACGCCCCGCACTACAGCCACGAACTCGTCGGCTTCGACCAGGACGCCGACGGCGTGACCGCTCGGATCGCGACCCCTGACGGCGAGCGGACCGTGCGGGCCTCGTACCTGATAGGCGCCGACGGCGGATCGAGCTTCGTCCGCAAGGCCCTCGGCGTCGGCTTCCCCGGCAAGACCCTCGGCGTCCGGGCGATCGTCGCGGACGTACTGGTCGATGGCGTCTCGTCGGACGCCTGGCACCGTTGGGGCGAGGACACGGCGGCGCAGGTGTCGATGTGCCCGCTCTACGGCACCGCCATGTTCCAGCTCCAGGCCCCGATCCCGTTCGATGTCGACATCGACCTTTCGGCCGAGGGGCTGACCTCGTTCCTCCGCGAACGCACCGGCCGGAACGACGTCGTGATCCGTTCGGTGTCCTGGGCCTCCGCGTTCGAGATGAACGCCCGGCTGGCCGACGCCTACCGGCGCGAGCGGGTGTTCCTGACCGGGGACGCGGCACACTGCCATCCGCCGACCGGCGGACAGGGCCTCAACACGAGCGTCCAGGACGCCTACAACCTCGGCTGGAAACTGGCCGCCGTACTCGACGGCGCCCCGGAATCGTTGTTGTCGACCTACGAGAAGGAGCGTCGGCCGATCGCCGAGGCTGTCCTCGGCCTCTCCGAGCGGCTGCTCGAAGCGGCCAAGAACCGAGACACCCACCGGGGCCGCGAGGTGAGCCAGCTCGATCTCGGCTACCTGGACTCACCCTTGTCGATGACCAGTCCGGACCGCGCCCACGGCGTCCTGGCCGGCGACCGCGCGCCCGACGCGCCCGTGACCGGCGCGGGCGGCCTCCCCACGCGCCTGTTCACCCTGTTCCAGGGGCCCCACTGGACCCTGCTCGGCCACGACGTCGACGATGCCCCGGCACCGGCGCCGCGCACTGGCCTGCACATCCACGTGATCGGCGGCGGGGGCGACATCCTCGACACCGGCGGCCATGTCCACAGTGCGTACGGACTGTCGTCCGGGCAGTGGGTGCTCGTCCGTCCGGACGGATACGTCGCGGCTGTGGTCGGCACGGCAGACCTCGACTCACTCGCCACCTATCTCGACACCGTCGGCATCCGCCCCGTGCCGGTGGCGCAGCCGCACCACACGGGAACGAGCGCCGACATGCCCGCACCGAGCCCTTGGGCCGCCCCCCGCACCCGACGTGAGCACCGTCGGGTCCGCAGCGCCGCCGAGCAGCGACTCGCCACCGCCCAACGCGAGCTCCATCAGCTCTCGCGCCAGGTCCAGCGCGACCTGCGCAGTGTCCGCCGGCAAGGGGAGACCACCGCGATCGTCGCCCGCTCGAACTTCGCCGAGCTCGCGGTCCAGAGCATCACCCGCTTGGCGGCCAACCTCCGTACCGACCCCAACGACCGAAGCGGCCGGAGCGACCAGTAGCTCCTCGGCGCCCCGGCACCGACGAGGCGAATGCCCCATACGGGTGATCCTCCACACGGCGCGTCAACTCCGTGCGCTGCGACCCACCACGGAGCACGACCGTGATCCCGTCGAGGAACTCACGGTGGGGCATGCGTGGTGGGGCCGTACGCGCTCAGCCCGGACTGGAAGTGTCGTTCGCGGCACGACGGTACTCGGCGTTGATGCGCTGCGCTTCTTCGAGTTGGTCCTCGAGGATGACGATGCGGCAAGCGGCCTCGACCGGGGTTCCCCTGTCGACCAGCTCGCGGGCACGGGCGGCGATCCGGAGTTGGTAGCGGGAGTACCTCCGGTGCCCACCCTCCGAGCGCAACGGAGTGATCAGGCGGGCTTCCCCGATGGCCCGGAGGAAGCCGGGAGTCGTGCCGAGCATCTCGGCGGCCCGGCCCATCGTGTACGCGGGGTAGTCGTCGTCGTCCAGGCGACCACTCAGTGGAGTATCTGCTGTCATTTCACCTCGTTGTGCAACGCGTCGAGGGGCCCCGATGCCGTACGGCACCAGGGCCCCGAAGGAAATTGAACACCATCTGTCGGCACTACCGCTCTGCCGACCTGTTGTTTCCGCTACCTGGCCCCTGTGAGGGGGCCGGAATGCGGGGTTCGCGGATGCGTGACCGGGGACCACCTTCCATTCCGGGTCTTGCGGCACCCGACCTCGTGCAAGTCGGCCGGGCGATCCCGATGGCGTCGGCTCCTTCCGTACCTCCGCTGGATCAACTCACTTGCCAGGCGGAGCGGCCGGCGGTCTCGTCGCCGTCCTACGGACAGCTCGGCTTCGAGACTTCTCAGCCACCCCGACCTGCGAACTTCTGCACTACGAGAGAAACACTAATCACGCAACAGCCCAATGTCTACTCTGTCAAACACAGATTTTAGGTTGCTCGAGGCATCGATATTCTCTGTGGAGCGGGCCATATGGGCAGGTGGCAGCGGGGGCGCGGCCGTCGACCGACTCCAGCGCGCGGATCGCGCACCGAATAGAATCGGCTTTCATGTCGAACCCTGACGAGCTGCTCGTGGATCTCTGCGCCCTGGTGGAGTCCGAGCAGAGCAATCAGATGTCATTGACCGTGGTGGTCGGCGGTGCCGTCATCACCGGGCGGCTGGCTCCCGAGGGCGTATGGAGGGAGCGCGTGTCGGAGGTCCTGAAGGACTCGGACCGCCTGGGCCCCTTCTCCGACGTCTTCTCCGCCGACCGGACAGTGGGCCGGCCCGAACCCGGCGGGGCCCCCGCACATCTGCACTTCCACCTCGCCCGGATCCTGCAGGGCAGCGTCGGAATCCCCGAGACGGGCGGTATGTATCGCGTCGCGATCAAGGACGTCAGCGCCTGGACCGTGGGCGACTTCAGTTACTCCGACCAGTGAGGCACCGTACCCGGACCGCTCCGGTCGGCCGGAAGCCGTCGGCCGGACGGTGACACGCGAGGGGGCCCTGCCGACGCGCGTCGGCAGGGCCCCCTCGCTGTCCTGGTGTCAGCTTCCGTCGGTTCTCACAGTCCCAGCGGCGCGGGGCTGCCGAGCAGCGCCGACGCGGTCTGCAACGGCGTAAGGGACCGCACGGCGGTCGCCGACTCACGGGTGACCTCATGGGTGCCTCGGCAGGTGAAGCCGAGTCGCGTCATCGCCCGGGTGACTTCCCCGCTGGTGAAGTCGCGGGGGTCCTGCCGGGTGATGACCACGCCCACTTGCTTGGCGGGGTAGTGGCGACGGCCGATGAGCACGGACTCCCCCGTGATGGGCTCCGGCTTGACGCCCTTCATGGAGGCAAGTACCCCGCTCTTGGTGAGGTCGAAGGGGAACCGGGCGATGACGCAGCGCATGATGCCTCGCAGGGAAGGGAGAAGGGAGAGGGAGGAGCCGGGCTGATGCCGAACGGTGAGCCGGATCAGAGGGAGACGGTGAGGGCGAGGGCACCCGGGGTGCGGCTGTGCGGTCCGCCGGCGCCGAGGACGTCCCGTACACGGATACGGTCCGTATAGGCGGGGCTGTCACGGACCACGGCGAGTTGGGCCCGCGTGACCGAGCCGGTGCAGTGTTCGTCCTGGTCGCAGAGGAGCAGGTACTCGACACGGGCACTGGCCATGAGGAACAGGGCCACCTCGACGGTGATGTCGTCACCGACCCGCGGTCCGGATGTGTCCAGGGCGTCGAACACGGTCGTGGGAACGGAACCGATCAGGCGTTGCTGCGTCTGAACCAGCGTCAAAGGGGTCCTCCTGGATGGGCGGATGGTGTTTCCGATCACGAAGGTTCTAGGCCGCCGCTGTGGCCGCGGACGACCGCCGCGGCGTACGGCGTGCCGCCTCGCCGGTGGATCGGCCCTCACGGGCGGATCGGCCCTCACCGGTGGATCGGCCCTGGCCGGTACGGCCGCGTCGGCCCCGGGACGGGGAAGAGGAGCCGCGCCGAGGACGTTCCACGACCGGCGCGGTGATGGTGACCGCGATCCCCGAGGGGGCCTGGGCGCCGGTGATGCGACTCAACTCGGCTTCGCCCGAGCGCACTTGGGTGGTCTGGGGAGTGATGCCGGCGGCAGTCATCAGTCGGCTCATGTCGCGTCGCTGCTGAGGCGTCACCAGGGTGACGACGCTGCCGGACTCGCCGGCGCGGGCCGTGCGGCCGCCTCGGTGCAGATAGTCCTTGGGGTCGCTGGGCGGGTCCACGTTCACGACCAGGTCGAGGTTGTCGACGTGGATCCCGCGCGCCGCGACATTGGTCGCCACCAGCACCGTCACATGCCCGGTCTTGAACTGGGCCAGGGTCCGTGTGCGTTGCGGCTGGGACTTGCCTCCGTGCAGGGCCGCGGCACGGACGCCGCTGTTCAGCAGGTGTTCGGTCAGCCGGTCCACCGCGTGCTTGGTGTCCAGGAACATGATCACCCGGCCCTCGCGTGCCGCGATCTCGGTGGTCGTCCGCTGCTTGTCCGCGCCGTGCACGTGGAGTACGTGGTGCTCCATGGTGGTGACCGCGCCCGCGGACGGGTCGACGGAGTGAACCACCGGGTCGGTCAGGTAGCGGCGGACCAGGAGGTCGACGTTGCGGTCCAAGGTGGCCGAGAACAGCATCCGCTGCCCCTCGGGGCGCACCTGGTCGAGCAGCGCGGTGACCTGGGGCATGAAGCCCATGTCGGCCATCTGGTCGGCCTCGTCGAGGACGGTG
Source organism: Streptomyces mirabilis (assembly GCF_039503195.1). Classification (NCBI taxonomy): domain Bacteria; kingdom Bacillati; phylum Actinomycetota; class Actinomycetes; order Kitasatosporales; family Streptomycetaceae; genus Streptomyces; species Streptomyces mirabilis. The sequence goes on along the minus strand of NZ_JBCJKP010000001.1, from coordinate 10,335,744 downwards.
ATGGCGACCTGGTCCAGACTGCATTCGCCGCGGTCGATGAGGTCCTTGAGCCGGCCCGGCGTCGCCACGACGACCTCGGCCCCGCCGCGCAGCGCGCTGGCCTGCCTGCCGATCGGCATCCCACCGACCACCGTGGCCAGACGCAGCCGCACGGAACGGGCGTAAGGAATGAGAGCGTCGGTGACCTGTTGGGCCAGCTCTCGGGTGGGTACGAGGACCAGGGCCAGCGGCAGCCGCGGCTCGGCGCGCCGACCGGCCGTACGGGCCAGCAGGGCGAGGCCGAACGCGAGGGTCTTGCCGGAGCCGGTGCGGCCACGGCCGAGTACGTCACGGCCCGCGACTGAGTTCGGCAGGGTCGCCGCCTGGATCGGGAACGGTACGGTCACGCCTGCGTGACCGAGCTCGGCCAGCAGCGGCGTCGGCAGGGCGAGATCGGCGAACGCCTCGACGGGGGGCAGCGCGGGGGTGATCGTCGTCGGCAGCGCGAACTCACCTTGCGGCGCCGTCTGTTGACGTCCGTAACCCTTCGCGCGGCTGGGCGCGCCGGAGCGGCCGGAGGGTGCGGATCCGAAGCGGCTGCCACCCCTTTGCGCACCAGAATTTCCGGCGCGGGTTCGAGTGCGAGCGAAACGATCATTTGTACGCGTGCGGTTCATGCGGAACCTTCCTTGATGTGGCACGTATCAAGGAATTCCCGCAGCGAATGAACAGCGCAGAGAATCGCAAGAACGAGCCGAAAATGATGCGGAGCCGAATCGGTCGGTCGGATCGGATCGGTCAGATCAGTCGGATCAACCGGATCGGCAGGGAATGCTCTCGTAATACGTCGGAGAAGAGAGCGGCGCGATCTCGACAGTGAGATCGGGCATTCCATGAGTGAGGCCTTGGCGGATTTACATCCGGAGCGTTGGGGTGGAGCATCCCCGGGGACCCGGTGGAGCCTTCCCCGGGGGCGGGGCCGCGGCGCCCGTGAATCATGCCGTGGGTGACATCACCACGGCCCTGACGGGGCGGCTGCGCCCCGGAAAGCGGCGAGCTGGGGCCCGCACCCCAAGGTGCGGGCCCCAGCTGCGAAGTACGTGTCAGCGTCAGGCGGGAACGATGTTCTCAGCCGTCGGGCCCTTCTGACCCTGCGCGATGTCGAAGGTCACCTTCTGGCCCTCCGACAGCTCACGGAAGCCCTGGGCGGCGATGTTCGAGTAGTGCGCGAAGACGTCCGCGCCGCCGCCGTCCTGCTCGATGAAGCCGAAGCCCTTTTCCGCATTGAACCACTTCACGGTACCGGCAGCCATATTAAATCTCCTTCGGGACGGTGTTCGGAGTCGCGCACTGTGCGCACTCCGCGTCGCCGCGATGATTATCCCGCCGGAAAATGCGCCGGAGCCGAAAAGAGCGCCACCAGCCGATGAAGCCGGTGAGGGCACTTGCAAGATTTCGGGAACCACAACTGCAACTGAGATCCACAGTAGCACGTTGCGATCGATCGTGTGCGATGAATAACCCCGCTCCGCCTGCCGATACAGGAAACCTCGCTGCACCTTCCGCCATTTTCTCACTTCACGAGCACAGATATTGGCTCAATCGGCTCACCTCGATTGCGGGGAGGCGGGGCGACTCGTGTCCTTCTTCGGCCGTGCCGCGTGGGCCACCAGGAGAAGGAACAGTCCGCAGGTGGCGACCAGGATCCAACCCGGGCGGGACGCGTGTGCGAGTCCCGTCGGGGCGGTGCCCGCGACCAGGCCGCCGGCGATGGCTATGCCGAGCGCGGAGCCGAGCTGGCGTGCGGTGGACGTGATCGCTCCGGCCACACCGGCACGGGTGGCAGGCAGTCCGCCCACCGCGGTGTTCGTGATCGGCGCGTTGGCGAAGCCGAACCCGACGCCGATCAGCAAGTAGGCCGACAAGAGCAGGGACACGCTCGTGTGCTGGTCGAGCCCGACCAGGCAGAGTCCGCCCACCGTGATGAAACCGCCGGCCAGGACAAGCGGCAACCGCGGTCCGGTACGACCTACCAGGCGGCCGGACAGCGGTGCGCAGACGGTCGCTCCGACCGCCATGGGCAAGGTCGCCACGCCGGCGGCCAGTGGTGTCCATCCTCGGGCGTGTTGCAGGTAGAGGGTGTTGAGCAGGAGCGTCACGTTCAGGGCGACGAAGACCGCCACCGCGCCCAGCACGGCACTGCTGAAGACCGGATGCCGGTAGAGCCGTAGATCCATCAGCGGTTCGCTCCGGCGGGATTCGACCGACACGAATCCGACTGCCGCCACGACAGCGATCGCGTACGCGACCAGCGCCGGAAGCGACGCCCAACCGACGCGCGGTCCTTCGATGAGGACGCCGACCGAGACGCCGATGACCACGGTCAGCAGGGCCTGCCCCGGGAGGTCGAGCCGCTGTGCCCGCGGTGCCCGGGACTCCGGCACGAACAGCGCGCTGAGCACGAGGGCGGCCACGATGACCGGCGCGTTGATCCAGAACACCGACCGCCAGCCGAAGCCCGCGATGAGGGCCCCGCCCGTCACAGGCCCGGCGGCCATGCTGAGCCCGAAGACCGACGCCCAGACACCGATCGCCTGCGCCCGCTCCCTCGGGTCGGGCATCGCGTTGACCACGATCGCGAGAGCCACGGGACTGAGCATCGAGGCGCCGACCCCCTGGACGGCGCGGGCCGCGATCAACACGCCCACCGAAGGAGCGATCGCACAGACCAGCGAGGCCGCACCGAACACGACCAGGCCGACCTGGAACACCCGTCGGCGTCCGAACCGGTCCGCCAGCGCGCCGGAGGAGATCAGGAGACTGGCCAGGACGAGCGTGTACGCGTCCACGGTCCATTCGAGGCTGCGGGTCCCGATGCCCAGACCGTGCCCGATCGCCGGCAGTCCGACATTGACGATGGTGGTGTCCAGGCCCACCAGGAACATGCTCAGACAGCAGACGGCCAGCACCGTCCAGCGTCTGCGTGCGCTCAGAACGGGCTGGATGGGGTCAAGTGGCTGAAGGGGATGGGTGGTCGCGGTCACCTGGTACCTCTCACGTCCGGAAGGGGCTGCCCGGCAAGGCTCAGGCCGGACCGCACCCGCCGCCCACCAAATTTGCGAAGGCTGCAAACTGGACCCCATGGACGCGGAGCTGGAACAGATCATCGACGGCATCGGCCCCCGGCTGCGCACGCTGCGCCGGGACCGCGGGCTCACGCTCCAGGCGCTCGCGGCGACGACCGGAATGTCGGTGAGCACGCTGTCGCGTCTCGAGTCGGGCAAGCGGCGCCCGACTCTGGAGTTGCTCATCCCGCTCGCGCGTACGCACCGCGTCGCACTCGACCAGCTGGTGGCCGCGCCGGCCACCGGTGATCCTCGGGTGCATCTCAAGCCCTTGCGCAAGGGGCACGGCAGCGTCCTTGTGCCTCTGACGCAGTACCCGGGTCGGGTACAGGTGTTCAAGCAGGTACTGGCTCCGCGCGAGCCGGTGTTGGTGACCCATGACGGTTACGAGTGGCTCTACGTCCTCGCGGGCGAACTACGCCTCATCCTCGGAGAGCAGGACTGCACGCTCCACCCGGGCGAAGTGGCCGAGTTCGACACGAGAGAACCGCACTGGTTCGGTCCGGCGAACACCAGCGCCGTCGAGATCCTGCACCTGTTCGGACCGCGAGGCGATCAAGCCGTGGTCCGCGCGAAACCCTCCGCATCCGGTTCCGACCGGGCGACCGAGACCACCCCGCCGTCAACAACGTCATGAGTCACAGCACCCGGTCCGTTGGGCGTACTCCGATCCGCTGTCGCCATCACGCGCCCGCGGGGAAGTCCGCCGAGCGGCTGATGTCGGCCCACCGCTCGGCTTCGGCGGCACGGGTACGGGAGGCGTTGGCGGCCATCTCGACGGCTCCGGCGCCGAGCAGCAGGCGCAGCGGCGGTTCGTCGAGCCCCACGAGGTCGGTGATGATCCTGGCTGCCCGGGCCGGGTCTCCGGGCCAGGTGGCGGCGGTCTGTTCGCGGTAGCGGTTCATCGCGCCAACGGTCTCTTCGTAGGCGGGACTTACGGGCAGGGCGGTCATGGACGAGCCGCCCCAGTCGGTGCGGAAGCCACCGGGCTCGATGATGGTGACCTTGATACCGAGGGGCCCGACCTCGGCGTTGAGGACTTCGGAGAAGCCTTCGACCGCGAACTTCGCGGTCTGATAAGCGCTCAGGCCCGGTGATCCGCCCACGCGTCCGCCGATGGAGGAGAACTGGAGGAAGTGGCCGGATCCCTGGCGGCGGAGTACGGGCAGGGCAGCCTTGGTGACATTGACGACGCCGAACAGGTTCGTCTCGATCTGGGCCCGGAAGTCCTCCTCCGGTATGTCCTCGATGGCGGCGCTGTTGGCGTATCCGGCGTTGTTCACGACGACGTCGAGCCTGCCGAAGGCGTCCAGGGCCAGTTGCACGGCGGCGCGGGCGGCCGCCGGGTCGGTGACGTCGAGGGCGACGGCGCGGACCCGGTCGCCGTGGCGCTCGACGAGGTCCTTGAGCTGTTCGGGGCGGCGGGCAGTGGCCACGACACGGTGGCCGTTTTCGAGGACGTGGCGGGCGAGTGCCCTGCCGAAGCCGCGGGAGCTGCCGGTGATGAGCCAGGTCTTGGTCATGAGGTGTCTTCGCTTCCGGGAGGGAGCCGGCTGAGGGGTGGGTGGTGCGCGGGGGCCGCGGTGCGCATGCGCCCCGGTCGAGGACCGGGAGGCCGGGTACCGCAGGGCTGGTGTCCGCGGGACTGGTACCCGCGGGACTGGACCCTCGCTAACTAAACAGTCATTTATATAGTGCGGCCGGCCGTGCGGCGTGTCAAATGAACAGTTAGTTGCACTACGCTGGGGTCATGCCCCAGCACCAGCCCCCGGCCCGCCCCCGGGACTCCGAGGCCTCCAAGGCCCGCCTGCTCAAAGCCGCGACGGACGAGTTCGCGGCCCGCGGTATCGCCGGTGCGCGAGTGGACCGCATAGGCGCCGCGGCAAAGGTGAACAAGGCTCTCATCTACACGTATTTCGGCAACAAGGAGCAGTTGTTCGACGCCGTCATGGATGCGCATGTCGCCCGCGTCCTCGACGAGGTCCCCTTCACGCCCGAGGACCTGCCGGGCTACGCGGGCCGCCTGTTCGACTTCCTCCTCGCCAACCCGCACCAGCTCCGGCTGGCCACCTGGCACCGCCTCGAACGCTCGGGTACCGACCACGAGCCGCAAGGGCTGGGAACCTCCATGCGGCAGAAGACCGCCGCGATCACCCAGGCGCAGACCGACGGCCTGCTGACCACGGCCTTCACCCCTGAAGACCTGCTCGTCTTCACCCTCGCCCTCGCCAACGCATGGATGCCCACCAGCCCCATGGCCAACGACCAGACGGCCGAGCAGACCCGGCAGCACCGCGCCGCGGTCGTCGAGGCCGTCCGCCGCCTCGTCGCGGGAACCCCGACACCCCAGGCTCCTTAGGAAACGCGGAGGCCGAAGGATCCGCCGTCGGCGTGGACGGCGGTCGCCGTCAACGCCGTCTGCACAACGTGACGTCCGGATCCCGCCGGGCACGGCGATCCACACGCGGCAAGGTTGGAGGGCGACACCACTGGTGACCTCGGACAGGAAGGGATCCGGATCGATGACGCCCGCCGCGCTCCGCACGTACACACTGCTCGGCCCGGACGGGCAGCTCTGCCGGAGCGGCACGCCGGGCACGCTCGGCGGACACCGGCGCGGGCGCCTCTACGGGCGTCTCGACTGCCCTTCCGCCCTCCGGGCCATCGCCCGCGGCCACTACGTCCAGCACCGCGTGTTCTTTCCGGACGAGGCCACCGCGATCGCGGCCGGGCACCGGCCCTGCGCGGTCTGCCTGTCCGACGAGTACGCCCGCTGGAGAACGCCCCGGGAAAGCAGCGGCGCCCCGTCATGAGCGTCCGCGCCGAGCGGGAACGGTCCCGCTCACCCCTGATCGGTGCCGCCGAACTGGTCGAGTTCGGCGACCTGTCCGCGACCACACCGCACACGGAGGCCGAACTCGCGGCTCTCATCGGCCTGTTGACCGTTGCGAAGTCACGGATCGAGACCGTGGCCATCGACCACAGCCGCGATGCGGATTCCCTGGCGGCTGCCGAAGCCTTCGCCGTCGCGTGGGAGGCGCGGGGCAAAGGGGTCCTCGCGTCGGTGGACTGGCCCGAGGCCGCCGCATCCTGGCTGCGCCCCGCCAGAAGGCTGACGGTCGAGGCACCCGACGCCTGGGTCATGGCCGCGGCCCCGCTCGGCTTCGCCCAACTCGCCCGCCGTCTGCGCCACTCCACCGACTGGGACCCGGCGCGCACCTTCGCCTTCGCCTCTCTGCGGGACTCCCGCCTCCCCGCGCTCACAGGCCCGGACACCCTGCACGGCCTGCGCGGGGCGACCGCCGACGGCGCTACCTGGCACGTCCGCCACCGCTGGGTCATGTCCTAGGTCGTGAGCGGCCGTGCCAAGCCGGAACGGCTCACCCCGTCGCCTCGGAAGGCGCTCGGGAACGCAGCCGGCGGAGCATCCGAACGTCCTGGAAGCCCACCTCGCGGGCCGCGGCTTCCACCGTTGCGCCGTGGCCGATCAGGTGCTCCGCGCGTTCCACTCTCAGGGTCTGCTGGTAGCGCAGCGGCGTCAGGCCGCCTGTGGCGCGGTGAAACATCCGGGTCAGCGTGCGTTCGCTGACGCCGACGCTGGCGGCCACGTACGCCAGCGGCAGTGGTTCGGCGAATCGCGCGTCGATGAGGTCCTGAGCGCGGTGGACGGCGTCGTCGAGGTGGGACCGGTGCCGGAGCATGGCGCTGGCCTGCGGCTCGTGGCCGTTGCGTCGGGCGTAGACGACCATGTCCCGCGCCACCTGGGCGGCGAGTGCGGGACCGTGGCGGACGGCCAGCAGGTGCAGCGCCAGGTCGATGCCGCTGGCGATGCCGGCCGACGTCACCACGCGGTCGTCGGTGGTGAACAGCACGTCCCGCACCACGATCGCCCGGGGGTGGCGGGCCGCCAGCTCGTCCTGGAGGTGGTGGTGCGTGGTGCACCTGCGCCCGTCCAGCAGCCCAGCACGGCCGAGGGCCTCGGCCCCGGCACACACACTGGCGACAGCGCCCCCGGCACTGTGGTGGGCGCGCAGCCGCTCCAGCAAGGACCGGCTCAGCTCGGGGCCGCCGCGCAGCGTGGACGCCCTCCACCCCGGCACCACCACCAGGTCGTCGGCGCTCAGCTCCGGCCACTGGGTGCGGGCGGCCAGCGGCAGGCCCTGGGCGCTGCACACCTCTTCCTGGTCGGCGACGTAGCTCAACTGGTAGGGCTGTCCGAAGTCCCCCGCCATGCTGAAGACCTGGGCCGGTCCGGCGAGGTCGAGCAGGTGGACGCCGGGTACGAGGACGAAGACGACATGGCTCACGCCTCGGATGCTCCCAGCTCCGCCTCCCGTTCGGCCACCGTGGAGATCCGGGCGAACCGGTCGCGCAGGACGGCCTCCGTGCGCTCGATGATCGCGTCGGCGCTCAGGTCGCCGATCGGATTGGTGGTGGTGGCGTCGGTGACGAAGACCATCCGGTATCCGAGGTCGCTGCCCACCCGGGTGGTGGTTTCCACGCACTGCTCGGTACGGATTCCGCAGACCGTCAGCTCGCGCACTCCCGCCTCGGTGAGCAGTTGTTGCAGAGAGGTGGTGGTGAAGGCGTTGTGGGAGGTCTTGTGCAGGACCGGCTCACCGGACTGCGGCTGCTCCAGTTCGTCCAGCAGGCGGACGTGCCCCTGGGCCGGGTCGAAGACGCCGCCGCTGCCGGGCTCGGTGTGGAGGACCCAGACGACCAGATCGCCGTTGGCGCGGGCGAGTCGCACCAGCCGGTTGACCGGTTCCGCGATCTTCGGATTGGCGATCTCCTCCCACAGCGGGCGGGCTCGGAAGGATTCCTGGACATCGATCACGATCAGCGCTCGGTTCATGCCTCCCATTCTGACCTGGCCGGATACCGGATCCGCAGGCCTGATCCAGGCCGGCACCGGAACGATCCGGTCAGCGGTGTGAGGACTTGGTGCGAGGGGTCGGTGCGTGGGATCGGTACGTGGGATCGCGGAAAACGAGACGCGGCGTTCTGCCGTCTCTGGCAGGCCGGCGCGTCGGACCGACACCGAGGTCGGGCCCATGACCGACGAGGAGTACTTCCGGGAGCCGGTGCCGGCTGCTGGTCGGTCCGGCGGCGTACGGGCGGGCCCGGGCCGCGCGCGACCCTACTGGCCGGCACCGGAGGCTGGGGGCGCACCGCCACGCCCCGCCCGTCAGTACGCGGCGAGCCCGCACTCCCTGAACTGTTCTCGCACGCGCTCGGCCAGCCCCGGTGCGGGAACCGGGGTGTCGCGCAGTGGGAAGGGGATCCCCAGGGCCTCGTACTTCGAGGCGCCCAGCTTGTGGAAGGGCAGGACGTCCACCCGGTCGACGTTGCCGAGGCCCGCGACGAATCGGGCGAGGCCGGCGACGGCCTCCGGGGCGTCCGTCCAACCGGGGACGAGGACGTAGCGGATCCAGGTGGGGATGCCGAGGCGGTCCAGGCGGGTGGCGAAGTTGAGCGTGGGCGCCAGTTCTCCGCCGGTCAGTCGCCGGTACGCAGGGACGTCGAATGACTTGATGTCCAGGAGCACGAGGTCGGTGTCGCCGAGGAGTTCGTCGGTGGCCCGGGCTCCGAGGAAGCCGGAGGTGTCGAGGGCGGTGTGCAGGCCGGCCTCCTTGCAGCGGCGCAGGATTTCGGCTGTGAACACGGGCTGGAGCAGGGGTTCACCGCCCGTGACCGTCACCCCTCCGCCGGCCGTGGTGACGAAGGTCCGGTATTTCTCGATCTCGGCCATCACCGCCTCGACCGTGGCCTCCTTCCCGTCCCTCATGTGCCAGGTGTCGGGGTTGGCGCAGTAGAGGCAGCGGAGCGGGCAGCCGCTGACGAAAAGGACGAACCGGGTCCCGGGGCCGTCCACGCCGGTGGACAGGTCCCAGGAGTGGATCCGGCCGGTCGCCATGGCCCTCACAGCCCTCACAGCGATCCGTGGAAGGTGCGGCTGATCACGTCGAGCTGCTGCTCACGGGTCAGACGGACGAAGTTGACGGCGTAGCCGGAGACCCGGATGGTCAACTCCGGGTACTTCGCGGGGTGTTCCATCGCGTCCTCCAGCGTGGTCCGGTCCAGGACGTTGACGTTCATGTGGAAGCCGCCGGATGCCGTGTACGCGTCGAGAATGCCGACCAGGTTCCCGACTCGCTCGCCGGGCGCGTGCCCCAGCCCCTCCGGGGTGATCGTCGTCGTCAGGGAGATGCCGTCGCGCGCCTGCTCGTAGGGCAGTTTGGCGACCGACAGCGCGGAGGCCGCCACACCGTGCCGGTCCCGCCCGTTCATGGGGTTGGCCCCGGGTGCGAAGGGCTGTCCGGCGCGCCGGCCGTCGGGGGTGTTGCCGGTGTGCTTGCCGTAGACGACGTTCGAGGTGATCGTCAGTACGGACTGGGTGTGCTCGGCGTCCCGGTAGGTCGGGTGCCTGCGCACCTTCGCCATGAAGGACTCGACCAGGCCGACCGCGAGGGTGTCGACACGATCGTCGTTGTTCCCGTACGCCGGCCAGTCGCCCTCGGTCTCGAAGTCGACGGCCAGGCCGGTGTCGTCCCTGATCACCTTCACCCGAGCGTGCTTGACGGCGGACAGACTGTCTGCGGCGACCGACAGACCCGCGATGCCACAGGCCATGAAGCGGTGCACCGGATGGTCGTGCAGTGCCATCTCGATGCGCTCGTAGGCGTACTTGTCGTGCATGTAGTGGATGACGTTGAGCGTGTTGACGTAGGTCGCGGCGAGCCAGTCCAGCATGCGGTCGTACGCCGTCGACAACTCCTCGTACTCCAGGTACTCCCCGGTCAGCGCGGGCGCCTCGGGGGCGATCTGCTCACCGGTCAGCTCGTCCCGGCCGCCGTTGATCGCGTACAGCAGGGCCTTGGCGAGATTGACCCGTGCCCCGAAGAACTGCATCTGCCTGCCGACCGCCATCGCCGACACACAGCAGGCGATCGCGGTGTCGTCCCCGGTGCGCGGGCGCGTCAGCTCGTCGGACTCGTACTGGACGGCGCTGGTGTCGATGGAGACCTTGGCGCAGAACTCCTTGAAGCCCGTGGGCAGCCGGGGCGACCAGAGCACGGTCAGGTTGGGTTCGGGGGCCGGGCCGAGGTTGTACAGGGTCTGCAGGAAGCGGAAGGAGGTGCGGGTGACCAGCGGCCGGCCGTCCGTGCCGAGGCCGCCGAGGGACTCCGTCACCCAGGTCGGGTCGCCGGAGAAGAGGGCGTCGTACTCGGGGGTGCGCAGGAACCGTACGATCCGCAGCTTGATCACGAAGTCGTCGACCAGCTCCTGGGCGCGGGTCTCGTCGAGGATTCCCTCCGCCAGGTCCCGTTGCAGGTACACGTCCAGGAAGGTGGAGGTGCGGCCGAGCGACATCGCGGCGCCGTTCTGCTCCTTCACGGCGGCGAGATAGCCGAGGTAGAGCCACTGCACGGCCTCGTGCGCTGTGGTGGCGGGGCGGGAGACGTCGCAGCCGTACGTGGCCGCCATCCGCGTCAGTTCGTCCAACGCCCTGATCTGCTCGGCGAGTTCCTCACGATCGCGGATGACGTGCTCGGTCGAGGGCTCGGCGTCCTGCAGGGCCCGTTCGGCGCGCTTGGTCGCGGTCAGCCGTGCGGTGCCGTACAGCGCCACGCGCCGGTAGTCGCCGATGATCCGGCCGCGGCCGTAGGCGTCGGGCAGTCCGGTGATGATCCCGGCCTTGCGGGCGGCGCGCATCTCGGGGGTGTAGGCGTCGAAGACACCCTCGTTGTGCGTCTTGCGGTAGGTGCCGAAGACGCGGGTGACGAAGGGGTCGGGCTCGTAGCCGTACGCCTTCAGGCTGTTCTCGACCATCCGCAGGCCGCCGTTCGGCATGATCGCGCGCTTCAGCGGGGCGTCGGTCTGCAGGCCGACGATCAGCTCTCGCTCGCGGTCGATGTACCCGGGCGCGTGCGAGGTGATCGTCGAGGGGGTCGCCGGGTCGACATCGAGGATCCCCCGGCGCCGTTCCTCCGGGAAGAGGGCGCTGACCTTGTCCCACACGGTGCGGGTGCGGTCCGTCGGGCCGGTCAGGAAGGCCCCGTCGCCCTCGTACGGCGTGTAGTTGGCCTGGATGAAGTCGCGTACGTCGACGCGCTCGCGCCATCGCGTCCCGGCGAAGCCGCGCCATGCCTCGGGGGCGCGCGTTCCGGCTGTCACTGTCGCTGTCATCGCCGGTTCTCTCCCTTGCTCGGCACTGGAATGTCTCCCTTTCGATACTCGTGCGACGTGGTGGCCGCCGGGAGGGCCGGGCAGGGCCCGTGCCCCGGCTGTCCGGCCTTCGGCGAGGGCCGTTCGGCCCCCTGGTCACGGGCGTTCACGCAACGGTCAGGTCCGGCCTGACGAGGGTGCCCGACCTGCCGTGGACGATCTCGTACGCGGCGTCCAGGGATCCGATCGCGGCCAGTCCCCCGGTGTGTTCGACGAACCGGGCGGCGGCCTCGGTCTTGGGACCCATCGAGCCGTCGGGGAAGCCGCCGCGACGCAGTTCGGCGGGGCTCGCGCCGAGGACGGGCCGTTGGTCGGGGGTGCCGTAGCCGGCGTAGACGCAGGGCACGTCGGTGAGGATGAGGAGGAAGTCGGCCTTCAGGTCCTCGGCGAGCAGCGCCGCGGTGAGGTCCTTGTCGATGACGGCCTCGGAACCGGTGAGTGCGCCGGTGTCCTGGTCGGCGGTGACAGGGACGCCTCCGCCGCCGGCGCAGATGACGAGCGTACCGCTGTTCAGCAGTTCGTGGACGGTGTCGGTCTCCAGGATGCGTTCGGGTGCCGGGGAGGGGACGACGCGGCGCCAGCCGGTGGTGTCGGCGGCGATGTGCCAGCCGCGCGTTCGGGCGAGCGTGGAGGCGACCTCGTAGGGGTACACCTGGCCGACGAACTTGGTGGGGTGGTCGAAGGCCGGGTCGTCGGCGCGGACAAGGGTGTGAGTGACCAGCGCGGCGATCCGCCGTCCGGGCAGGGCGTCGTGCAGGGTGCGTGCCAGCAGGGAGCCGATCATGCCCTGGGTCTGGGCGCCGAGCAGATCCAGCGGGTAGGGGGCGCTCAGGGCGGGGTCGGCGGCGCTCTCGACGGCGAGCAGCCCTATCTGGGGGCCGTTGCCGTGGGTGATGACGATCTCGTGTTCTTGGGCGAGGGCAGCGATCGCCGTGGTCACCCGGTCGATGTTCGCTTCCTGGACGGCCGCGTCGGGGCGTTCACCGCGGTGCAGCAGGGCGTTGCCACCGAGGGCGATGACGATGCGCATGGCTCAGTCCTCCAGGGTGGCGACGAGTACGGCCTTGATGGTGTGCAGCCGGTTCTCCGCCTGGTCGAAGACGACGGAGGCGGCCGAGGAGAAGACCTCGTCGGTGACTTCGAGGCCGTCGAGGCCGTAGGTGTCGAGCAGTTCGCGGCCCAGGCGGGTGCTGTGGTCGTGGAGGGCGGGCAGGCAGTGCATGAACCTGACGTCCGGGTTGCCGGTGAGGGCGACCGTCTTGGCATTGACCTGGTAGGGCGCCAACAGTTCGATGCGCTCGCGCCAGGTGTCGGCCGGTTCGCCCATGGAGACCCAGACGTCGGTGTGCAGGAAGTCCGCGCCGCGTACAGCGGTCTCGACGTCCTCGGTGAGGGTGATCCGGGCCCCGCTGCCCTCGCCGAGCGCGATGCAGGCCCCGACCAGCTCCGGCTCGGGCCACAGCGCCTTGGGCGCGGCGATCCGTACGTCCATGCCGAGCAGGGCGCCCATCGACAGCAACGAGTTGCCCATGTTGTTGCGGGCGTCGCCGAGATAGCAGTAGCTGATTTCCTGCAGTGGTTTGGGGCTGTGCTCGTGCATGGTGAGGACGTCGCACAGGCTCTGGGTGGGGTGTGCGGTGTCGGTCAGGCCGTTGTAGACGGGGACACCGGAGCGGGCCGCGAGTTCGGTGACGATCGACTGGGCGGAGCCGCGGTACTCGATGGCGTCGAACATCCGACCGAGGACGCGGGCGGTGTCGGCGATGGACTCCTTGCTGCCGACGTGGGTGTCGCCGGGGCCGAGGTAGGTGGTGGCGGCGCCCTGGTCGGCGGCGGCGACCTCGAAGGCGCAGCGGGTGCGGGTGGAGGTCTTCTCGAAGATCAGCGCGAGATGCTTGCCGGTCAGCCGGGGCTGTTCGGTGCCGGAGCGCTTGGCCGCCTTGAGTTCGGCGGCCAGGTCGAGAAGGTGGTGGATCTCGGCGGCGGTGAAGTCGAGTTCGCTCAGGTAGGAGCGGCCTCGCAGTTCTGTGGTCATGGGGTTCCTCGCTGATGCGGCTGATGCGGGCAGGGGCCGGGGTGTCGTTGAGGCGTACGGCCCGTGTCGGTGACGGCGACGCTCAGTCGGCCGGGTCGCGTTCGATCGGGCAGCTCATGCAGCGCGGGCCGCCCCGGCCGCGGCCGAGTTCGGCGCCGGCGATGGTGACGATCTCGATGCCCTGCTTGCGGAGGTAGGTGTTGGTGGTGACGTTGCGCTCGTAGCCGACGACGACTCCGGGCGCGAGCGCGAGGAAGTTGCTGCCGTCGTCCCACTGTTCACGCTCGGCGCCCGCCATGTCCTGCGGCGCGGCGAGCATCCGCACCTTGTCGAGGTCGAGGGCCTCGGCGAGCGCGGTCGCCAGGTCGGAGTTGGGGGTGACGTCGAAGCCGGTCGCGTGGGCGTCACTGGGCCGCAGGGTCCACGAGCGCAGGGCGTCGGCGAGGCCCGGGTAGATGGCGAAGGCGTCGCGGTCGAGCATGGTCAGCACGGTGTCGAGGTGCATGTACGCACGGGTGGCGGGGAGTTGGACGGCGATCAGCCGGGTGGCCGTGCCGTCGGCGAAGAGCCGCCCGGCCAGGTTCTCCACGGCCTGGGCGGTGGTCCGCTCCCCCATGCCGACCATGACGGCGCCGTTGCCGAGGACGTGCACGTCGCCGCCTTCGAGCGTCCCCACGGGGCCGTCGAGGATCGGCTCGGGCGCGTCGGAGGCGAACATCGGATGGAACCGGTAGATGGCCTCTGCGTGCAGGCTCTCGCGCCGCCGGGCGTGCTTGGCCATCGGGTTGACCGACAACCGGTCGTACATCCAGCAGGAGTTGTCGCGCGGGAAGAGGTGGTTGGGCAGTGGGGCGAGCGCGAAGGCGTCGGTGTCGAGCGCGTTCCAGACCAGGCTGTGCGGGGTGGCGAGCGGCAGGTCGCTCTTGAGCATGCCGCCGATCAGGTAGCCGGCGAGGGTCTCGCCGTCCAGCTCGGCGCAGCGCGCGCGCACCGGATCCAGCAGGGCGGGGCCGACACTCGCGCGGGTGACGACCCGGTCCAGGAGCCAGTCACGGGCCTCCGGGACGTCGAGGGTCTGGGCCAGCAGGTCGGCGAAGTAGTGCACGCGAGTTCCGTGGTCGCGCAGGACCTGGGCGAAGGCGTCGTGCTCCTCGCGGGCCCGCTTGGCCCAGAGGATGTCGTCGAAGAGCAGAGCGTCGACGTTGCGCGGGGTCAGCCGGGAGAGTTCGAGGCCGGGGCGGTGCAGGATCACCTGGCGGAGGCGGCCGACCTCGGAGTCGACGTGGAAGGTGTTCATGGCGTGGCTGCTCCTGTGGTCGTACGAATGCCGGGTGGTGGAGTGGTGCGGTCAGTCCTGGTGGTTGAGGGGGCTCTTCCGGAAGCCGCCGGTTCGGCTCGTGGGCAGGCCTCGGGACAGTCGCCTGGCCGTCAGGACGGTCTCCGCGGCCCGCACCTCACCGGGCGCGGCCGCGAGCCGCACGCCGCCGGTCTCGCCGTACTCCCCGCGGTCGCGCTTCAGCCACACGTACACCGGTAGTCCGAGCAGCAGGACGAACAGTCCGTAGTAGACGGTCTGGTAGCCGCTGCCCTGGATCGACCAGTACGAGAAGGCCATCGCCAGCGCGGAGACGGTGGCGTCCCGGGCCAGCCGCCGGGGGCTGAGGTTCTCGCGGCCTCGGACCAGCAGCCAGTACAGCTGGGCGGCGGCGGAGAAGAGGTACGGGATCACGGCGGTGAGCACGCTCAGCAGCACGATCTTGGTGAAGACGTCGTCGAAGCGGGTGTAACTGAACACGGTGATCAGCGAGGCGAGGACGGTGGAGGCGACGATGCCGAACACCGGGACGCCGTTCTCGCCGCGCAGCTTCGCGAAGGCCCCGGGGAAGAGTCCGTCGCGGGCGGCGGCGTACGGCATCTCCGCGCAGAGCATGGTCCAGCCGTTGAGAGCGCCGATCCCGGAGATGACGGCAGCCACCGCGACCGTGTCACCGGCCCAGGTTCCGCCGAAGATGTTGTTGGCGGCGTCGGTGAACGGCGCGGTGGAGGAGCCGAGTTCGCCGTGCGGGACGGTGCCGAAGACGGCGAGGGTGCCCAGGATGTAGATGACCGCGCAGGCAAGGGTGCCGTACACGGTGGCGCGCGGCACGTTGCGGCCGGGCTCACGGACCCGGCCGGCGACCACGGAGGCGGCCTCCAGGCCGAGGTAGCTGAACAGGGCGATGGCCGCGGCGGCCGAGATCGCGCCCATCGCCGACCGGCCGCCGGCGTTGAAGGAACCGAAGTTGTGCGCGTCCACGAACAGCAGCCCGACCGTGGCCATGAAGACCAGCGGGATGAACTTCAGCACGGTGGTGATCACTTGGAAGGCACCGATGTTCCGTACGCCGGTGAGGTTGATCGCGGCCGGGATCCACAGCCCGACCAGTGCGATGAGCACCGACATCGCCGTGCGGTGGCCGGTGTTGACGAACACCTCGACGTATCCGACCCACGCCACCACGATGGCGGCGTTCCCGGCCCACGCGGTGATCCAGTACGACCACGCGTTGAGGAAGCCGGCGAACTCGCCGAAGGCCTCACGGGCGTAGACGTACGGCCCGCCGCTCGCCGGGACGCGCTTCGACAGCGCCCCGAAGGTCACCGCGAGGGCGAGCGCGCCGAGCGTGACGACGCCGAACGCCACGAGCGAGATCGGCCCGTACGGTGCGAGGGCCGAGGGGAGCGCGAAGACTCCGGTGCCGATGATGCTGCCGATCACGAGCGCGGTCGCCGAGGGGAGGCCCAATGCCGCCTTGGGGTCTGGTTTCTCGCAGCTGCTTGGGGTGCTGGACATGGCTGTGCTCCTTGCGCGGGTCGCCGGGGACGGGCTGGGGAAGAGTCGATCCGGGAACGATCCTGCTGGGCTGCCGTGATCGTGGTCAGTGGCCACTCGTCCCCCACGGGGGCCATTGGTCCCGGGCGCGTCGCCCCGAACGGCCCAGTGCGCCGTCTCCCCGGTCGACCGGGGAGACGGCGCACTGGGCCGTTGCGAGTGACGGGGCCGCTCAGGAGGAGAGGTCGACGCCGTAGACCGTGCGCCCTGCGACGAGTTGACGGCCGGTCACCAATTCGGGCTCGATGCGGATGAAGACCTCCTTGGGCGAGGCCACCCATGAGCGCGGGCCGATCCTGGTCAGCCGGCCGTGCTCCACGGGATCGGTCACCACCGTCGCGCGGCCGGTGACCACGACACTCCAGCCGGAGTGCGCCGTCGCATCCACCTCGTCCGCTTCGAAGGCGATCACCACGCCGTCGATCGCGGCGGCCAGTTCCGAGTCGGCGGAAGTACGCATCAGTACCGCGGAGTCGATGTCCAGGCAGAAGTTGACCGGCAGGACGGCGGGCAGGGCGTGGCGCGTGTGGACTACGCGGCCGATCGGTGCCCGCTCCAGCAGACGCAGGCACTCCTCGCGGTCGAGTTCACGGAAGCCGTCGTTGGGATTCATCACCGGGTTCGACTTTCACGGGGTGGACGGGCTCAGCCGTCACGGGGTACAGCGGTACGTGTTTCATCCTGTGAGGGGCGAGGGACAGGGGCGAGGGCCGTTCGGTCCAGGTCGGCCTGAGAGCGGCCACCCTTCGGTGCCCCGACCGACCCATGAGGTCGTCGCACCCCGACCCATGACGTCACCGCACCGCGATTCGGCGCCCGGTGATGTCGGTGGGCTCGAGGCGCACCCATACGTCACGCTCACCGCCCGCCCATGGACGGCTGTAGGCGAGTTCCGTCAGCCGACGTACGGCGTCGGGGTCCGTCACGGCCCGGGCGACGCCGCGGATGAGCACGCTCCAGCCCTGGCTGAGCGCGTCGTCGATGTGGTCGACCTCGAAGGCGACATGTGCCCCGACGGCTGTGGCGGGCACGGCGTCGGGTGTCGTCCGGAACACGACCGAATCATCGATCACGGTGTAGTTCAGGGGGACGACGATCGGCCCGTCGGGGGTGTCCATCGCGATCCTGCCGACACCGTGCCCGGAGAGTCGGCTGCGGCACTCCTCGGCGCTGAGTTCGACCAGCTCCGGGTGGAGCGCGGCTCGGCCCACGCCGGGTGGCAGATCGGCGTCGCCTCCGCGCAGGGCCGTGACGCTCGTGCTCAACGCGTCCGCGAGCCGGATGAGGACGGCCGTCCCGGGCATCGCGGTGGACTGTTCCTCCAGGTACTGGACGTAGCCAGGAGCGGTGCCCGCCCGGAAGGCCGTCTCCTCCCGGGTCAGTCCCAGTTCCTCACGTCGCTGAGCGATGCGACGTCCGATGTCGCCCTGTGCGCTGTCCGCGGTGGCGGACGCGGCGTTCGGCGGTGTGTGTTCACACATGGCCGTTCACTTCCTCCTGTCGAGGCGTCCTGACTGTCAGGGCGTCCTGATCGTCAGGGCGTCGTGCTGCGGACCGCCCAGGACGACCTTGAGCGCACCGGTGTCCGCGGCCCGCGCGAAGACCTCGTACGCCTCCTCCATCGCGTCCATCGGGAAGATGTGGGTGACCAGGGACGACGTGGGGAGCTGCCCGGCGGCCATCATGCGCAGCAGGGTGGGAGTGGAGTACGTGTCGACCAGGCCGGTGGTGATCGTCACGTTCTTGATCCACAGGTCTTCGAGGTGGAGTGTCGCGGGCTTGCCGTGCACCCCGACGTTGGCCACGTGGCCGCCGGGCCGCACCATGCGCGTACACGCCTCGAAGCTCGCCGGCACCCCCACCGCCTCGATGACCACGTCGGCCCCGAGTCCCTCGGTGAGGTCGGCGACCAGCTGCTCCGCCTCGTCCCCGGCCGAGGCGACGGCGTCGGCGCCGAGGCGTTTGGCGGCGTCCAGCCGGGCCGGGGCCAGATCCACGGCGATGATCCTCTCCGGGGTGTAGAACCGTGCCGTGGCGATCGCGGCGAGCCCGATCGGCCCCGCCCCGACCACGACCACGGTGTCCGCGGGCCGTACCCGCCCGTTCAGCACGCCCACCTCGTAGGCGGTGGGGAAGATGTCGGCCAGCAGCACGGCGTCCTTGCTCTCGACCGCACCGGGCAGCGGATACGTGGACAGATCCGCATGGGGTACGCGGACGTACTCTGCCTGCGTGCCGTCGATCAAGTGGCCGAGGATCCAGCCCCCGCCCGCACGGCACTGCCCGTACGAGCCCTCCCGGCAGTAGCGGCAGCGGCCGCACGCCGTGATGCACGAGACCAGGACACGATCACCGGGGCGGACCGTACGGACGTCGCTTCCCACCTCGACGACCTCCCCGACGGCCTCGTGTCCGAGCACCGTTCCCGGGCGCACCTCCGGTAGGTCGCCCTTGAGGATGTGCAGGTCGGTTCCGCAGATCGTGACGGCATCGACGCGGACGATCGCGTCGGTGGCATCCTGGATACCGGGGTCCGCGACGTCCTCCCACGCGGACTTTCCGGAACCGTGGAACACGAGTGCTTTCATGACGACCCCTTTCTGGGCCTGGCAGACGCCGGTGGCGGGGGACCACGGCGTGCGAGCGCCCCGATGCGCGCGACCACCCCTCCTGGTCGACTCGCCGACTCCGAGGCTGGTGGGACGCCGCTGCGCGGCCTACTCACGCGCGGGTTGGCCTTGTATGTCCAGCCTGAGGGCGACGATGCCCGTCCGCTTGGGCCGATCGGTCCCCATTGCGGGACCGAGCGGGGGCGCGATGCCGCCTGGTCGGCCCCTGCCGCCGCGCGTTCCCCCATGGCACCGTCCAGTCAACGACGATGAGGAGGTGCGGTCGGATGCGCAGGACCAAGCGTGTGAGGCAACTGCTCTGGCGGTGGCGGAGCAATCCGTTGCGACGGCACGACGACCTCGTCGAGGCCTGGGTCGTGCTGGCCATCTGGCTGGTCATGGCGATCGGCGGCACCCTGACCGGCCTGCTGACGGCCCATGCCGCCGACGCGTCCTTCGCGCGGCTTCGGCACGAGCGGCATCCGGTCCAGGCCGTCCTCGTCGCGAGCAAGGCCCAAGCGGTGGGGATCGGCGCGGATACCCCCTACGACCGGGTCCGAGCGACGGTCCGCTGGACGGCGACGGACGGCTCGACCCGTACCGGCCAGGCCATGGTGGACTACGGCCACGGCCACCGGGTCGGCTCGAGGGTCGTCGTCTGGCTGAACAGCAAGGAGCAGCTCACCACACAGCCGCCGACCGCCTCGGCGGCCGCCGCCGAGGCAGCCTGCCTCGGTGTCGCGGCCGCTGTCGCTTTCGGCGGCCTGGCGTTCGCCGCCGGGCGCGTCGCGCAGTGGCGGCTCGACCAGCGGCGCTACGACCAGTGGGGGCGTGAGTGGGACCAGGTCGGACCGCAGTGGCGGCGCAAGACCACGTGAAGCGCGAGAAACGTCCTCGCCCGGACGCTCATCGCGCCGTGACCATGGCGTTCACCGACACGTACCCGAAGGATCTGTACGACCTCGTCCTGAGCCTCAGTCGCTGGGTCCTCCGGGTCACCTGCTCAGTCCGGCTCCATGTAGGGGCGCCGGAAGACCGGGGCCTGGCTGGTGGCGTAAGGGCGTACGGCCGCCAGCGCCCGGACTACCGCGGCCTCCAGGGGGCCTCTCGTGTCGATGACGACGGCTTCCGGCCAGGGCGGTTCCGTGGTCGCCATCGTGGCGGCCACGTCGAGGTCGGCGTCGGATGCTCCGCGCGCGCGGCTGGTCAGGCGGGCCGCCGCGACATCATCCGGAACCTGGCAGTGCAGGGCCACGAGGTCGGCGCCTGCCTGTTCGGCCATGCGCAGGGCGGCTTCGCGCTGCCTCGCGCCGGTCCAGGTGGCGTCCAGGACGACGGACTCGCCGTCGGCCAGCAGGGCGGACGCGCGATCGAGCAGGGCCGCGTAGGTCTTGTCGGTCCACTCCGGTGTGTAGAGGCCCTCGCCGTACCCGGCCGACGCGGGCTCCTCGGCCGGGATGCCCGCCAGCTCCTTGCGCACGCGGTCGCTGCTGAGCAGGGTGACGCCCAGCCGGTCCGCTAGGGCGCCGGAGAGCGTGGACTTCCCGCTGCCCGGAAGCCCGCCGACGAGCGTCAGGCCGACAGCGGACGTACGAAGGTGCCGCAGGGCCGTCGCGATCAGCCGGCGTGCGGCCCCCTCCGCGCCGGGCGCGCCTTGGCGCGCCTGGATGAGCGCGACCTTGGCACGCACGAACGCGCGATAGGCGACGTAGTGGTGACGGAGGGAGGGCGGCGCCGGGTCGCCGG
The DNA here is from genome assembly GCF_039503195.1 of Streptomyces mirabilis. NCBI lineage: Bacteria > Bacillati > Actinomycetota > Actinomycetes > Kitasatosporales > Streptomycetaceae > Streptomyces > Streptomyces mirabilis. The sequence continues at coordinate 10,315,149 of NZ_JBCJKP010000001.1, read as the reverse complement.
AGTACTCGCTGTACGCGGCGAGGAAGAGTGCCGCCGTCTCCGGGGCACCGAGCTGTTCCAGGTCCATGGCGAGGAAGGCGGCATCGTCGAGGCCGTCGACGTAGCGCAGCCGGTCGTCGAACTCCAGACAGTCCAGCACGCGTGGGCCGTCGTCGAGGCAGAAGATGTCGTCGGCGAGCAGGTCGCCGTGCCCGTCCACCACCCGCCCCTGTTCGATGCGCATGTCGAACAGCCGTTTTCGGCCGACGAGATAACGGCGCACGAGTCGCTCGACGTCCTCCACGCCCTCGGGGACGAGGCCGTCGTCCGCCAATGCCCGAACCTCCGCGAAGTTCGCTTCCCATCGTGCCGCGAGGGCATCCCGGGTTCCCTGCTCGTCCACGTCCCGGGTACGGGTGGCGCCGGCGTGCCGGGTGGCGAGCAACCGGGCCACGGCCCGCACGGCCGCGTCAACGTCCATGCCCTCCCTCACCAGCCGGGAAAGGCGGCGCTCCCCCGGCATACGGCGCATCACGACGAGGGGTTCGGGCATGTCCGTCTCCGGGCTGTGGAATTCCCCCAGGCCGAGGTAGACGTCGGGGGCGAAGCGACGGTTCAGCGCGACTTCCCGCTCGCAGGTGGCCCGGCGCGCCACCACGGTGGTGTGGTCCAGGAACCCGAGGTCGACCGGTTTCTTGACCTTGTAGGCGCGGTCGCCGACGAAGAACACCACGGCGGTATGGGTCTCGCGCACCTCCGCACGCGGGCCGCCCGGCTCAGTCATGGGGGACTACGGCGATCGGGCAGCGTGCGTGATGGGCAGCGGCCTGCGTCACGGGGCCCAGGCGTGGTGCCGGTCCGGGGACGTGCTTGCGTCGGCCCACGACCAGCAGCCCGGCGCCGTCGGCGGCCTGCATCACGGCCTTGGCGGGGCTTTCGAGTGCGACGTGGTCTTCCACCTCCACACCTGGGAACTTCTCGCGCCAGGGGCGCAGGGCCAGACTCAGGTGCTTCTGCGCGTCCTGCGTGATCTCTTCGGTGACGGCGTGGTCCGTACCCCAGGGCACATGCGCGTGAAGCGGCAGGCTCCGGCCGTGGACGGCTCGAAGCGGCACGCCCCGCGCCGCGGCACTGACAAAGGCGAATTCGAGCAGGTCGTCGGATGGACCGTGCAGTTTCAGAGCCACGACTACGCCACCCGCCTTACCCGGAGCGGGCCGTGACCCCGCTTCGCGGGTTTCCGCGCGCACGAGGACCACCGGGCGATCGGCCCGTGCCACGACGGGCATGCTGATGTCACCCAGGAAGTAACTCCCGACGGCCCCGATCCCGCGCGAGCCGAGCACGGTCATCTCCGACTCCGATGCCGCTTGCAGCAGGGCGTCCTGGGCGTCTTCGGCAACCAGATTGCCGACGATCGAGAGGCCCGGGTGGCTCGCCTGGAGCTCCGCCCGCGCGTTGTGCACGATCCTCTTCGCCCAGTAGTTCTGATCCACCTCCGCGGGGGCACGGGGCGGTTCCGGCGCCAGCAGGGGCCATGCGTGCAAGAGACGCAGCGAGAGCCGGCGCCGCTCGGCCTCGTCGGCTGCCCAGTGGGCGGCGGCAAGGCTCTCGGGTGAGCCGTCGAGGCCCACGGTGACCACTGGCTCCATGGCGACTACCTTCGTCTCGTAAGAAACCGGAATGACCGTGAGCGGGTCCACTTGCCCACTGCTCGATCGTCTGCGCCGACGCGCCGAACACGGTTGCCTTTCACCCCTTTCATCCGAGAAATACCCGAAATCCACTCGCGGCGCATGCGGACTCTCCGGTGCGACGGGTCGTAGGGGGAGCCCCGCCGGTGCGTGGCCCGGATGGCCGCCCGCCGGGGACCTTCGGCCCTATGACCGGGGTTCGCCGCTGTTCGACCGTGATGAGGAACGGAGCGGGACCGCCCGCGGGAAGCCGGGCCCGCTCATGGGCGAACCGAGTGGTCCGCGCGCCTGCGCCAGTGCTTGGACGAAGCCTCCACCGGCGGCGAGGAGTTGGCGTCGATGTCCGTTGCGACGGCGCCGAGGACGCCGACGCCTTCGCCACCGTGCGGCACCGCCCGCCGCCGACGTGGACACGCCGCTCGGCCTTGAGTTCACCGGACAGGTCCCAGTGGTGCCGGAAGGACGGATCGTTCTCGCGGGAGAGCCCCTGCTGGAGGTGACCGCTCCGCTCCCGCAGGCCCAGGTCGAAACATACGTGCTCAGCCAGGTGACCTCACCGACCGCGTCCGACACCGCATCGAGGAAGAGACCCTGCCCAGGACGACCGGTGACCGCCGGCATTCCGGGCGAGCCATCCGGACCGGACCGGACCGGACCGGTCCGTACCAAGGTGAGGAGAAAATGATGCTGCATACGGTGGAATGGAAGGTTCGCCTCTACCTCTCCGAGGACGACGAGGGAACGACCAAGGCACGTGTCGTTGTCAACACCGGAACCACGACCCTCACCGGCCACGGGGCGGCGCGCTGCAACCCCACGGACGCCGAGGTGCCCGAGATCGGTGACGAACTCGCGGCGGGCAGGGCCATGCACGACCTCGGCCAGCAACTGGTCAGCACCGCCGAGCGCGACATCAAGGACCTGGGCGCGCCCGGCACCGGGCGAAGTCCTCGACCGGCAGCTGGATGGCCCGTGTGACGGACGTCGGCGCAGCGGGCTCGCATCGACCCGGGCCACGCACACGTCCGGTGCCCGGCGACGACGGGCATCGTCAGCCACGGCGACGGCTACGGATATCTTTGCGGCGCGGCGACGCCATCCGTGACGAGATCACCGGGGAGTGCTGCGGCCCTCGACACGCCTTGAGGGGCCGGTCGGCCGGAGAACAGTCCGTTCGGCACCCCCGGTCGGGCTGTTCGGGCCATGCGGCGGAGCCTGTGCGCGTGGCACGTTGGGTACAGCACCATTCTGAGGAAGGGGCGGCGACCATGCGAGCTCACCTCGGCGATCAACTCGTCGTCGAAAGCCCGGCCAACGGCGCCACCCGGCGCGACGGCGAAATCGTGGGGCTCCATCACGAGGACGGAACCCCTCCCTACGACGTGCACTGGTCGGACACGGACGAGGTGACGCTCGTGTTCCCCGGGCCCGACGCGCACATCCGTCACCTCGAACACGGGACAGGGGGGAGCCCTGGCCCGGTTTCCCCTGACGTGGGTTCCCGGCCGAGCTCGGACGAGGCACGTCAGCGGACGGATGCCGGGTCCGACACGCCACCGCCGGAGGGGGCGTCCCACGCCGGTGACATCGGCCGCCGCGTGGCCGCCGAACGCCGGCGACAGGGACTGACCCGGGCGGAGACAGCCCGGCGCGCCAAAATGGCGCCGCAGTACCTGGCCTACCTCGAAGAGCGCTCGGCCGACCCGAGCCTGGCGAGTCTCATCAGGCTGGCCGCCGCGCTGGGCACGTCCGTCGCGGCGCTGCGCGGGAGCGGAATCGATCTCCCGCCCGGCCGGGGCCAGGCACTCCTCGATCCCCAGCTGCGGGACCTCAGCCCGGACGAGTGTCGCGCCCGGCTCTCCACACACGGCCTGGGGCGTGTCGCGGTGTCGACCCCTGGCGGCCCGGCGGTCGTTCCGGTGAACTACGAGGTCGTCGACGACGCGATCGTCTTCCGGACCGCACCGAACTCGGCCCCGGCGGCAGCCGTGGGAACGGACGTCGCCTTCGAGGTCGACCATGTGGACGAGGCCATGAGCCAGGGCTGGAGTGTGCTGGCCGTCGGTCCCGCCCGGGCGGTCACCGAGCCCGAGGCGGTGCGACGGCTGGCCGATCACGCCCACAGCAAGCCATGGGCAGGGGGCGAACGCGAGCTGTGGGTGTCGATCAGGCCCACACAGCTCACGGGGCGTCGCATCAGTCCGTCCGATCGGAGCGGTCACTGACTGCGCTTCTGCCTGCGGGCGTTTCGCCCCGAGCATCCCGCGACAGTCCAGGAGCGGCCCCGCCCAAGGGTTCGCCGATCTGTGAAGGGAGGCACCGGTGAGCCAACGAGCACTCTCGCCGGAGCGTGTGGCGACCCTGGTCCGCGACGCCACGGCCGCGCCGTCGATGCACAACGCACAGCCGTGGCGATTCCGCTACTTCCAGGGCAGCCGCACGTTCCATGTGCGCGCCGATCTCGCCCGAGCCATGCCCCACTCCGACCCGGACACCCGCGCCCTCCACCTCGGCTGCGGCGCCGCCCTGCTCAACCTGCGGGTCGCGGTTGCCCACGGGGGCTGGTACCCGGCGACCCTGCTGCTGCCCGACCTCGCCGACCCCGCCCTGCTCGCGACCGTACAACCGACAGGGTTCGGAAGCGGCGAGAGCGACCTCGCCGCGCTGTATCCGGCGATCCACCAGCGCCACAGCAGTCGTTTCCCGTTCGAGGAGACGAAGATACCCGAGGCCGTGCGGACGGCACTGAGCGACGCCGCCCATCTGGAGGGGGCGTCACTGTCCTTCGCCACCGCATGGCATCTGGACGAGGTGCTGGAACTCGTCGAGGAGGCCGAGGCACGCAATCGGACCGATCGCGGCAGCGACGAGGACCTGGCCGCCTGGACCCGTATCGGCACCCCATCGGTGATGTCGGCCGCTGACGGGGTCCCGGAGTACGCCTTCGGGCCGCGCAAGCGCGGCGGCAAGGCTCCGGTCCGCGATTTCGCGGGCGCCAGGTCAGTGGCGGGCCGCACCGCGACCGCATTCGAACGCTCCCCCCAACTCGCCCTCCTCAGCACCTCTCGCGACCGCCCGGAGGACTGGCTGCGTGCCGGTCAGGCCATGGAGCGCGTGCTGCTGCTGGCCACCCTCGAAGGTCTGTCCAGCTCGTTCGTCACTCAGGCCCTGGAATGGCCGGACCTGCGCTGGCCGCTGCGCGACCCGTTGTCGGGGTCCGCCCACGTGCAGATGGTTCTTCGCCTCGGCTACGGGCCCGGGGGCCCCGGCACACCACGCCGCCCGGTACCGGAGGTACTCGACATCCAGCCCTGAAGTCGGCTCGGCACTCGACGTCCACGACACCTTCCAGGGCCCGGACGAGACATGCGTCATGGCCCGGACGAGGCACGCGGCGTTCAGCGCCGAACACTTCGGTCTTCGGACGGTCCATCCCGCTCGGTCTGCCGTTCCAGTCCCTTCAGGACCTGAGCGGCCCACCGCCGCCTGACCGAGTCCTCGTGCTCGCTCTGCTCCAGAGCGAGGTCCACGTGGGCCAGTGCCTCCTGCAGGCGCGGGATCCAATGGCGCCGGAGCGCGCGGACCCGCCGGCTCGTGCTCGCCACCTCCGCGCCGACGATCCGGGCGGCCGCCCGTGCGCAGGCGTGGTCGGCGGCGGCCCGTACCGCTTGCCGGTAGGCGGCCTCGGCGTGGACCAGGGCGGTGTTGCCCGGTGTGGCTGCGCTCGTCGGGCGTGCGGGGACCGTGCACGAGATCCCCGAGGGGCGGCGCACCCCCATGGACGCGGTCCAGCGGACGGTGACGTCCGCCGGAGCGAGACCGGCCGCCGCCGAGTACAGGGCGTGCTCCCCGCTCAGGACGAGCCCGCGCGACAACCAGGTCTCGGCCTCCCCCAGCCGCTCCCGCCAGGCGGCCGAGCAGGCCTCCTCGGCCTCTACGAGACGCTGGTGTTCCGTGCGCAGGATACGAAGCTTCTTCTCCAGCAGGTCGGCTCCACGCGCGGCGACGGCCAGGCGGTGCAGCAGATGCTGCCGGCCGGCCCGCCCGGGCGGAGTACGGATGGGGGCCACCGCGTTCACCCCCGCTCCGCGCCGTGCGCGTCCAGCAGCGCGGACGGCAGCATGGCGAGCTGACCGCGGGGCAGGGTGAGCAGCACCCGCCAGGCGCTTTCCAACGTCTCGTCGAGGGTCCGCAGTTCGTCGCGCCGCTGGTCCACGAAGCGCCGCAGGAAGGCCTCGTCGAAGTCGAGGTACCGGCGGTCGGCCTGGCTCAGCGCGGTCTGCCCGACCAGGTCGGCGAACTCACGTACCTGCCGGGCGCGGGCCAGGGCGGCGAGCATCTGCGCGGCGACATCGAGGTGGTCGGGCCGGGTACGGCCGGGACCAGCGCCCTTGCGCATCAGGCGGGAGAGCGAGGACAGGGCGTCCACGGGTGGATAGACGCCCTGCGCGTGCGTCTCGCGGGACAGCACGATCTGCCCCTCCGTGATGTAGCCGGTGAGGTCGGGGACCGGATGGGTGATGTCACCGGCGGGCATGGTGAGCACCGGGAGGACGGTGACGGAGCCGGGCCGGCCGCGGATGCGTCCGCAGCGCTCGTAGAGGGAGGCGAGGTCGCTGTAGAGATAGCCGGGGTAGGCGCGGCGGGCGGGGATCTCGCCGCGCGCCGCGGAGACTTCGCGCAGTGCCTCGGCGTAGCTGGTCATGTCGGTCATGACCACGAGCACGTGCCCGCCCATGTCGAAGGCGAGGTGTTCCGCGACCGTCAGCGCGATCCTGGGGGTGAGGATCCGTTCGATGACCGGGTCGTCGGCGGTGTTGAGCAGGAGTACCAGTTCTCCGGCGGCGGACCGCTGCTCCAGGGCGTCGCGCACGAAGGACGCGTCCGCGTGGGTGAGTCCCATTCCGGCGAAGACGACGCTGAAGGCCTCTCCGGCCGCCGTGGACTGGGCCGCGATCTGCGCGGCCAGCTCCAGGTGCGGCAGGCCCGCGACGGAGAACACCGGCAGCTTCTGGCCTCGTACGAGGGTGGTCAGCGCGTCCACGGCTCCGACGCCCGTGAGCACCGGGTCCGCCGGCGGTTCACGCCGCACCGGGTTGATCGGATTCCCGCCCACCGCCGCGGTGGAGGCCCCGAAGACCGGCGGCCCGCCGTCGATCGGTTCACCACGGCCGTTGCAGACCCGGCCCAGCCAGCCGGAACCGACCGGGATGCGCAACGGCCCTCCGGCGAAGGCCATCCTGACCCGCGCCGGATCCATGCCTGCGGTGTCCTCCAGGACCTGCACCACGGCGAGTCCGCGGTCCACCTCCAGCACGAGGCCGTGCCGCTGCTCCCCGGAGTCGAGCGTGATCCGGACGAACTCGTCCCAGCCGACCCCGGTCACCCCGTCGACGACGGCGAGCGGGCCGCGCAGTTCGCGGATCGCCGTGTATTCGACCTCGCTCCAGCAAGTCACGCCCTCTCCCCTTCCACCCCGTCTTCCTCCCCGTCCGTCGCCGTCCCGTGAAGCGCGGTGAGCCCGGTGAGCGTGGCGAGCATGGTCTTCCGTCGAGTCGCCACGACCGCGGCGTCGTTCGGTCCGGCGTCCTCGCGGGCGCGCAGCAGGGGGCCGAAGTCCGCCTCCTCCACGACTGCGGCGGGCACGCCGGCGTCGACGAGCTCTCGGCACCGGTCGACGACCGCGAGCACGGCCTCGACGAGCGCCGCGCTCTTGTCCGCACCGCAGTAGGAGTCCTGAGCGGAGAGCGCGCTCTGTTGGAGGACGCCCTCACGCATCAGCCGTCCGGCGAGCACGCTGACCCGCTCCTGGTCGGGAAGCGCGGTGATGCCGATCAGGTCGACGAGGTCGGCCAGCCGGTCGGCCTCGGCCAGCAGGCCGGCGGCCCTGGCACGCCGGGAGGACCAGTCGGCGTCGCCGGCCGCCGTGTGGCCCGGGGCGAGGATCTGCGCGTCGCGCGAGAAGGATCCCGCCCAGGACACCGCCGGGTAATGGCGGGCGTAGGCGAGTTCACGGTCGAGGGTCCACAGGCAGCGTACGAACCGTTCGGTGTGGGCGGTGACCGGTTCGGTCATGTCTCCGCCGGGCGGGGAGACCGCGCCGATCACGGTCACCGAACCCCGGCCGCCTCCGAGCGTGGTCGCCGCACCGGCCCGTTCGTAGAAGGCGGCGATCGCCGAGGCCAGGCCCGCCGGATACCCCTCTTCCGCGGGCAGCGCGCCGGTGCGCGAGGCGAACTCGCGCAGTGCCTCGGCCCAGCGGGAGGTCGAGTCGGCGATGACCACGACGTCGAGTCCCATGTCGCGGAAGTACTCGGCGACCGTGGCGCCGGTGTAGATGCTCGCCTCGCGGGCCATCATCGGCATGTTCGAGGTGTTGGCGATGGTCACCGTGCGATCGGCGAGTCGGCCTCCGGTCCTTGGGTCCTCCAGCGCGGCCAGTTCGGTGATGACGTCGGCCATCTCGTTGCCGCGCTCTCCGCAGCCGATGTAGACGATGACGTCGGCGTCGCACCATTTGGCGATCTGCTGCAGCAGCAGCGTCTTGCCGGTTCCGAAGCCACCGGGCACGGCGACGGTACTGCCCCGGGCGACGGGAAACAGCAGGTCGATCGCGCGCTGGCCGGTGTTCAGCGGCTGCTCCGCACCGAGGCGTTCACGAACCGGGCGCGGACGGCGGATGGGCCAGTCCTCGGTCATCCGTACCTCGGTGCCTCCGACGACGGCCACGATCGCGTCCTCGGGAAACACGTCCTCGGGGGCGATCCGCTCCACCACGCCGCCGGCACCGGGCGGTACGAGAGTCCGCAGGCGCACCGGCCCGGTTCCCCGGATCTCGCCCAGGGTCTCGCCCTCCGACACCCGTTCCCCTGCGGCCACCCGGGGAGTGAACCTCCACCGGCGCCCTCCGTCCCCGGTCGCGCCGGCACCAGGGAGAAGCCAGTCGCCACCGCCGGACAGCGGGCGCAGCAGACCGTCGAAGATCCCGCCGAGCAGACCGGGGCCGAGGCGGGCGGCCAGCGGCATGCCCCGGGGACGCGCGCTGTGCCCGGGGGCCAGGCCGCCGGTGTACTCGTACGCCTGGACCGTGACCACGCCTCCTTCGATCGCCACCACCTCGCCGGGCAGCCCGGCTTCGCCGAGGGAGACGACGTCGTACATGGCGGTACCGACCGCGTACTCCATTTCGACCAGGGGACCGGCCACTCGCAGGACGCGGCAGGGTCGCTCCCGGCCGTCGCCGGGAGTGACGGTGACCGCGTCGGTCGCGCCCTTCACGGTGCCCACAGGGTCTCCGTCTCCGCGCCGAGCCGGTCCAGGGCACGGGCGGCCAGGGCATCCAGGGTGTAGTCGGCCCGGCGGCCCGGCGCCCGGGCCACGATGCCTCCCGAGGGGTGCTCGGCGACCTCGCAGTCCGGTCCGAGGAGCCGCCGGGCACGTCGGGCCAGCCGGTCGCGCATGGCCGGGTAGTCAGGCCTGTGCCGCAGTCCCCCGACCCGTTCCGCGGTGCTGCGGCCCAGTTCCTCGTAGGCCTGCCGCCGGATGTCGAGTTCGCGGGCTCGGATGGTCCTGCGAACCCTGGTGAGCTCCGCGGCACGGCCTTGAGCCGCGTCGGCCTCGCCCTGCCGGCGGGCGTCCTCGAGGATCGCGGCGGCCTGGGCCCGGGCGTCTTCCAGCAGTGCTTCGGTCTCCCGGTCCGTGCGGGCGAGCAGTTCCTCCGCGTCCGCGCGGGCCGAGCGCAGCAGCCGCTCCCGCACCGGTTCGAGGGCGGACTCCGCGGCGTGGGCCGGGGGCCTCATACCGGCAGCACCGGCAGTACAGCTGTGAGCGTTCGGGCGCCGTCCAGCAGCGCAGGGCCGAGGGTGTCGGCGGCGGCCGGGGTGACGATCACCAGGGCGACATCCCGCGGCAGGTCCTGCCATGCCCGGTGTACGGACTCCGGTTCCTCGGCGACCAGGACGGTCACACCGGCCAGGGCCAGTCCCGACACCCGGGTCCGTTCTCCGATGGCTGCCACGCGTCCCACGGTCACGCCTTCCCGATGAGGATGATCGCGACGACGAGGCCGTAGATGGCGATGCCCTCCGCGAGTCCGACGATGACCATCGCCCGTCCGAACAGCTCGGGCCGTTCGCTCAGGGCCGCCAGCGCGGCTGCTCCGGTGTAGGCGACCGCTATGGCCGCGCCGATCGACGCCCCGGCCACCGCGATCGCGGCCCCGATCAGGGCCGCCGAGCCGGAACCCGAGGTCTGGGCGGCGGCCTGGCTGCCCGATGCCTGGGCGGGGGCGCCGCTCAGGGTCACGGTCAGCAGCGCCAGTGCGCCGACGAGCAGCGCCGCGTCGGCGCCGACGAGCAGCCGGACGGCGGCCCGGCCGCGCCGCTGCAGCAGCAGGCGCGTGCCGAGGAAGGCCGCCACGACGACGGGCAGGGCGATGAGCCAGGCGATCACGACGCCACCTCCGTGTGCGGTACGGGTGTGTGCTGCACGGGAACCTGCCAGGGACGGAACGGGCGGCCCTGGGTCTCGAAGACCCGGGAGAACAGTTCGTAGAACTCGAGCCGCAGCGCCTGCACCCCGGCCACCAGCGCCTCCAGCGCGAAGGCGAGGGCATTGCCGACGGTGAAGACGAGCACGGCCATGAGCAGTGCCACCGGTCCCCTGTCGGCCAGCCCTGTCGTGCCGTGCCACACGATCTCGCCCAGCGCGGCATGGGTGAGCCCGAAGGCCGCCAACCGTGCGAAGGAGACCACGTTCGAGCCGATGCGCACCACGATGTCGAAGAGCTGGACGCCGGTCTGTGCGGCCCCGCCGACCCCGCCCGCCGAGGCCGTGAACAGTCCTGAGCCCGCCAGCGCGAGACCGGTGAGCGCGAGCGCGGCGCCTCCCAGCGCGTAGGCGGCGCGGCCCAGGTGGGCACCGGCGACGAGCAGGGCGAGACCGAGGAAGAGCGCAGCACCGGCGATGCCCGACGCGGCATACAGGGCGTTCGCGGGGCCGCCCTCCCGCCAGCGGTTCACGGTCCCCACTCCATACGACAGCGCCAGGAGTACGGCGCCGAGCGCGACCGCGGCGGCGAGCAGCCGCATCGGCTGGTCCAGCGGGTTCAGCCAGAGCACCGGAAGCACGCCCGTCGGACCGAAGAACTCCCCGTACGCGATGCCCGCCAGCGTGCTGGCCAGCCCGGCTCCGGCCACGAACGGCCACAGCCGCCGCAGCGGCGCGAGCCGGCGGGGTCGGCCGAGACAGAGCAGCAGGGCGGCGAGGAGCAACAGCGCCCCATGTCCCGCGTCACCGAACATCACGCCGAACATCACCACGTAGACGATCCCCGCGGGCAGGGTCGGATCGACGTCCGCGTAGGGAACCGTCCCGTAGGTGCGCACCAGCGGGGCGAAGGAGCGACGCACCGGTCCGGCGAAGCGCAGCAGCGTCGGAGGGTCGGTACCGCCGGGGGTCGGCAGCGGCACCAGGACGCCTCCGATGTCGGTGAGCCGTGCGGCTGTGGGGTGCACCTCGGCGGCCGGGCACCAGCCTGCGAGGGCCGCCACGGTCCCGCGTCGTACCGCGCCGGCGATCCGTTCCTCCAGCTGTGCCTCGCCCGCCAGCAGGTCGGCACGACCGGCCTCTTCAAGAGCGTCGAGGTCCGGCGGGGCCGCGCACAGAACGGCGTCGGCAGCCTGGGGGCGCAGTCGCCGAAGACGGCGGGCGGCCGGACCCGGTGCCGCGTGTGCCGGGTCGTCGATCCGGTCGATCTCGACATTGCCCGCCTCGGCGATGCGGACCAGCACGTCGCGAAAAGTCGCCTGCGGCGCGACGATCGCGACGCGCTGCATACGGACCGGCCGCGCGACCTCAGGCCGGGGCATCCAGGACCTCCAGCGATCCGCCGCCACGCGCGGCCAGTTCGAGAGCGGCCCGTACCCGCCACGCGTCGGCCGAGAGCACGGCGACAGCGCCCACGACCGGCGAGGAATCGAGGCCGGAGCCGTGGAGCAGCTCAAGGCCCTCCTGCCGCAACCGCGACCACCACCGGATCTCCGCCCGCCACAGATCCGCGGGGGTGCCGATGCCGTCCACCGCCCAGCGCGCCGCGCCCGGCAGGTGCCGCAGGAACTCGGCGAACGAGGCCGCCCCCACGGCCTTGGAACCCAGTACCCGGGCGGCGCGGTGTGCGGTCGGCAGCGTCAAGGTGCGGTCGGCGAGGAATACTTCGCGGCCCACCAGCAGGGCGGCCCGGCCGGCCGCCCAGCGCGTCGCGGGCGGCACCGCCGCCGCGGTACGCCCGGCAGCGGCGATCCGTATGCCGATGGCGACGGCGGCCGGGGAGTCGCCTCCCGGGTCGCCCCACGCGGAGCCGGCCATGGCGGCGCGCAGCTCGGCCGGCGAGCCGGTGCGGGACAGCCTCGGCCACGCGGTCGCCAACGCGCCCAGTCCGTAGGCGCGCCGCGCGGGCGGAGAGGGGGTCGCGCCCGACAGCGCGCGTGCGTGGTCGTCCACGTTGGCGATCTCGAATCCGGAGGCGAGGTGCCGGACGGCGGTGGCGCCCGCGCGAGGCTGCCATCCGGCGAGCACCCGCAGATGCCACAGAAGGGTCGCCGACACCGCCCGCTGGGCGTCGGCCAGGTCGGCCGCCGAGCCGAGATCGTGCCCGTACGCCGTGGCACCGAGGTACCTCAGCGCGTCGTCGAGTGTCGCGGCGCCGGCCACATCCTGGGCCCCGGCGCCCAGACACCTGGACAGCATGGCCCTGGACCGCGTCACGCCCGCTACCCAGCCGGCGCCCATGGTGGCGGACCCCCTTCCTGGCGCTCGTCGTCCGGGGCCGTCAATTCCTTGTCCAGAGCGTCCACGAGACGGTCCACGAGTGCGGGCGTGCGGAGCTCAATCCGGCGCCGCAGGGCAGCGGTGTCGCGCGCGGCGGCCGCGAGCAGCTCCGTGGCCTCGGCTTTGGTGGCGTCGCGCACCAGGGCGGCGCTCTGCTCCCGTACGACGGGTGCACGCGCTCGGGCCTGTTCGACGATGTCCTTCGCAGTCCGTTCGGCCGCTCGACGGCGCCGGGCCGCCTCCACGTCCGCCCGCTCCCGTACGGCCCGCGCCTCGGCCTCGGTCTCCTCCAGGAGTACGAGCGGCGGCTCCAGCTCGGCGGCGAGCTCGGCCGACCGGTCGGCGGGCACTCCTCCCGCGGCGGCCGGACCGGGCAGACCCACCGGCCGGAACCGCATCAGGAAATCCCGGAATCCCGCCACAACAGCGCTCCTACGAGTCGGTCGCGTCACTCCCAGTCCAGTGTCCACGTTAGGGAGGAACGCAGCTCGCGGAGTGGGGCCGCCCGTCCCCGACCCGGGGCCGACCGGCCCTGTGCTCAGCCGTTCCACCGGCATGAGACTGGTCCCGTAGACGTTCGGCCGGACGCTGCAGGGAGGCTGCCATGAGTGGACTCGAACGTGATTCCGTGGAGCGGCAGGCGCGGAAGGTCGTGCCCGGAGTCGGCTGGAGGCCCGGCGAGGAGAACCGTCAGGACCTGATGCTGCGCTATCTCAGCGCCGTGGCCACCGCTTCCGCGGCGCGCGCCGGCGAGCAGCCCTCGCGCCCGAAGGAGCCGCGCCCCCTCCTCGACAAGGACAGGTCGGCCCCCGCCACTCCACGTGTGCGCGAGGTGATGAGCGTGCCGGCCGTCTCCGTACCGGGCGAAACACCCTTCCTGGAGATCGTCCGGACACTGTCCCGTGAGCACCTCGGCGCCGTGCCCGTGGTCGACGCCGACGACCGGGTGATCGGCGTGGTCTCCGAGTCCGACCTGCTGGCCAAGGCGGCGGCGCAAGTGGCGGTCCCTCACCCCGGTCCGATTCGCCGGCTCCGGGAGCACCGCCTGTACGAGAAGGGCCGCGGGGAGACCGCGGCCACCCTCATGACCTCCCCGGCGATCACGGTCGCTCCCGGCACGACGGTGGCCGACGCCGCCTGGCTGGCGGCGCGTTCGCGCCTCAAGCGGCTACCGGTCGTCGATCACAAGGACCGGCTGGTGGGCGTGGTGAGCCGGATCGACCTGGTACGGGCTCTGGTGCGCGACGACACGAAGATCCGCGAGGAGATCGAGACCCGGATCATCCGGCGGGACTTCCTTCTCGATCCCGACGCCTTCGAGGTGACCGTGGAGAACGGCGTGGTCAGCGTGAGGGGCGAGGTGGACGGATCGCTCATCCCGGAGCTGCTCGAATCCATCGAGGAGATCGACGACGTGGTCGAGGTCTCCGAACATCTCACGGCGCACTGACGGAGGGCGGGGGCACCCATGAAGGGTTCGTTCCAGATCGGCCGGGTGTTCGGGGTGCCGCTGCGCATGCACTGGAGTGTGCCGCTGCTGGTGGTTCTGATCGCATACGGTCTCGGGCACGACACGCTGCCCGCGTGGCTTCCCGGCCGGTCGACCATCGTGTACACGTTCACGAGTCTGGCCGGTGCCGTGCTGCTGGTGGCGAGCCTGCTGCTGCACGAGGCCACGCACGCGGCCACCGCCCGCAGGAACAACGTCCCGGTGGAGGACGTGACCCTCTGGGCCATGGGCGGAATGACCCGCACGGGTAAGCCCGGCACCGCCCCGGTGGCGCTGGCGGTGGCCGCGAGCGGGCCCATGACCAGCCTCCTCATCGGTGGCGTCACCCTCGCCGCGGGAGCGGGCCTGCACAGCGTCTCCGGCTGGGCGGTACCTGCGGCCCTCCTCGTCTGGCTGGGCTGGGCCAACCTGCTGCTCGGTGTGCTCAACCTGCTGCCCGCCGTGCCGCTCGACGGGGGCCGCGTACTGCACGCCGCGCTGTGGTGGCGCACCGGGGAGCGCGACCGCGCCGAGCTGGCGGCCGATCGGGGCGGGCAGGTCGTCGGGATGCTGCTGATGGCCGTCGGCTGGCTGGCCTTGCTGCGCGGGGCGACCGGCGGTCTGTGGCTGGCCTTCATCGGCCTGTTCATCGCCGTCACCGCCGGCGCCGAACGACAACGGGCCGTCCTCACCACGGTGCTGCGCGGAGTGCGGGTGTCCGAGGCCATGTCCAGTCCGGTGACCACGGCATCCGACTGGCTGACCGTGGACCGGTTCATCGACGAGGTCGCGCTTCGAGCCCGGCACTCGGCGATACCGTTGCTCGACCTGGACGCCCGCCCCACCGGGATCGTCCAGATGCGCACCATCGCCACCGTGCCGACCGACAGCCGGGCGACGGTGCGCGTACGCGACGTGGCCACGCCCCTGTCGCAACTCACCCTGGCCGCCCCGGACGAACTGCTCAACGACGTTCTCTCACGGGTACACACACAGGCCGCGATGCGGATCCTGGTCGTCGACGGCGGGCACCTCGTGGGGATCGTCACCCCGCACGACCTGATGCGACTGCTCCAGCAGCACACGCTGAGCGACGCCACACGGCGCTCCCTCGGTCAGCTGCCGGGGTGACTCAGGGGTGCGGCACCATCGGCGCGGTGGGGTTCGTCGTACGGGACCATCGCCACGGGACAGTACGCGTGGTGCAGCACGGCGTGGGCGACATGGCCCAAGGGCGCGCCGATCGTGTGTACGGGGCGACGAGCACCAATGACGAGCAGGTCGGCGTGGGCGGACACGTCGACGAGGGCACCGGCCACGGACGGGGCCCGTACGACGTCGACGGTCACCGTCAGGGTGGGGAATTCGTCCCGCAGAGGTGCGACGAGGCGGGCGGTGGCGCTCGCCTGCTCCTCGGCGATCTCCGTGACGTCGTCGAGCATCGGCACCATGCTCCCGGCGTACTGGTAGAACGTGTACGCACTCCACACACGCAGCGACGCCTTGCGCCGACCGGCGGCGCGAGCCGCGAAGCGGGCCGCGCCGAGGTCTCTCTCGTCGCGTACGGCGGTCACTACGACACCCGTCGGGACGGGCTCGTGCTCTCCACGGACCACGACGAGCGGAACCGTCGCGCGGGCGGCGACCCGGAGTCCGACCGAGCCCAGCAAGAGCGCCGCGAACCCACCGATCCCACGCGAACCCACGACGATCATGCCGTCCGACCCTGCTTCGCCGAGCAGGGCCCGGGCCGCCGAGTCCCGGCTGAGGGTGGAGGTGACGCCCAGTCCGGGCACCTGACCGACGGCCTGCACGACCGCTTCGTCCAGAATGTCCTGTCCGGCTTCGCGCACCAGCCGGGCCGCGTAGTCGGGCCGGTGCCCACCCGGAGCGTCGAGGGCGGTGGCGTGCACGATGTGCAGGTCTGCGCCCCTGGCAGCGGCTTCGACAGCGGCCCAACGGACCGCGCGTGCGCCGGTGTCGGATCCGTCCGCCCCTACGACGATCGGCCCGCGTACGTCAACCATGATCCCTCCTGGGCGCCAGGTCATTCCACCCTGACACCGCCTGCGGCCGGCCGCACGCTCGCCGAGATCACGCTCCCCGCGGGCGCCGTCATCGCCACGGTCGTCCGCGACGGACAGCCCAACGACACGACCCCCCTAGACGTGGCTGCAGCCCGGCGACGAACTCCTCGCCGTCTCCCACGCCGCCACCGAACAGGAGATCCACGCCGCCTTCCGGTGACGGCCTGCTTCTTACCCGCACGCCGATCATGACCGCTCAGTCCTCCCGGGACTGCGGTTGGCCGCCATGAACGCCGATCCCTGCGGGTGAACCGGACTCTTCCGCCGCCGAGTTGGCGCTCCAGTACGGTGCTCTGATGAGCAGAGCGAGGATCTCCGTGTCCTTGTCCTGGTCACTCATCAGGAGCAGGCGCAGCACGGCGAACGCGTTCATCACGGACAGGTAGGCCCATCACAGCAGCATGATCGGCCATCATGCCGCGGCGAACGCCATCCGTGTGACAGGGCCCTCTTCGGGTGCCCGAGCCCCCGCGCATCCCCCCACCGCCTCCGCCACGGCGGATGAGGCTTTCGGCAGGCGCGGGGTCGTTTCGGCCTGCTGGGCAGGGGTGGCAAAGCATCTCGCCCGTCACCTGCTGGCGGCGGGGCCGGACAGTTGCGCGAGCTGGAGGGGTGGTCGCAGCTGTACGTGACCCCAACGGCAGGCCCTCGCCGTCGCGTCGTCGGCCGCCAGCGGCTCCAGTCGTCGTGGTCGTCCTCGCGCTGGTGTCCCACATCCGATGCATGGTGATGGAACTCGTGTGCCGGTCGTCGGCGGGTGTGGGCCGAACGGCCCACGACGCCGGCCACCTGCCCGCGAAAGGCTGAAAACCAGACAGTCGGCGGCCCCGGTCCGGCGTCGTCGGCAGGAACCGACCGCAGAGGTGAGGACCATGATCCGTGGACATGCACGTGTCGCCGCCGCGGCGGCCCTGGCCCTGGCGGGCGCCGTGGCCATCGGCGGGTGTGGCGGGAACAGCAGCACCTCCGTCGGTGGGCCCGCCAGTCATATGCCCGCCATCTCGGTCGGCCCCACCGTGCCGGGCGGCGGCACACCGACCGTTCCCGACGGCACTCCCTCTCCGGCCGGGCCGACCAGCGGGTGGGGACCAGACATGTGGAACGGAAATTCGGGTTCCAGCATGATGGGCGGCGGCGGGGGCTCATGGGGGCCCGGCATGATGGGCAACGGCATGATGGGCAACTGGTGGCTGCCAGGCAACGGCACCCGGGTGCAGACCCTCGACCAGGCCCGCCGGCGGGCGACGGCGTTCGCCGACCGGCTCGGCCTCCGGGTCGGCGAGATCATGCAGTTCTCCCGCAACTTCTACGCCGAACTGCGGACCACCGACGGCCACCCGGCCACCGAGGCCCTGGTCAACCCCGCCGACGGCGCCGTACAGATCGAGTACGGGCCCGCGATGATGTGGAATACCGACTACGGCATGCACTACGGCAGCCGAAGCCAGGCCCGGATCTCGGCCACACAGGCCCGGAGCATCGCCCAGCAGTGGCTCCGCGACCACGGCAACACACTGACCGCGGGCGACCCGGAGCCCTACCCCGGCTACTACACCCTGCACACCATGCGGGACGGGAAGATCACTGGCATGCTGTCGGTCAATGCCGCCAACGGCCAGGTCTGGTACCACACCTGGCACGGCACCTACGTCGCCACCAGCCAGCGGTAATAACCCTGGAGGCTGTGGCTGCGGCAGGCAACTCCCCCACAAGCAAGGGAAGTTGATCCAGGTTCATCTCGCCGCGCACCGCGAGTGCCGTCCGTTGGCGCTCGTCCTGACCGCAGGACAGGCCGCCGACAGCCCGCAGTTCGTTCCCGTGTTGCACAAGGTGCGCGGCAAGGAGGTCATGGACGCCTCCACTTGAAGGAGGCCCCGCTCGGCAGGTTCCCGTGGAGGGCTGACGCAGCGAAGTCTGTCCGCCTGTCGGCCGTCCGTGGTTCCAGTTTCACCCAGGAGCCTCACTCTTGCGAAGGACTCAGCAGCCCCGACCGATCGGCGGCGGTGACCCTGGACTTGACGCGCACCACGGCACAGTACGACGCTCGGCGCAGCAAGGGCAGGCGGCCGGCACCGCGTTCGTCTTGCCGAACTGCTCTCGGCACTGACTACAAGCAGACGTCCCATCCAGCCCCCACGAGGACGATCAACGCCTGCCCTCTGCGCGCGCAGCCCACCGAAACACCGGGAGAAACCTCTGAAGGGAATCGGCGCGCACCTTCAAGGGATGGGAATACCGTGTTCCCGCTCCCTTCGACGAGGTGGCAGCCCGGGCAGCGTAGGCCGTGCGTGCGGCGTCTCCTGCGCCGACTCAGTGTGCTCGTGCAGACCAGCAGCGGCGGCCACGAAGTCCTGCGCCGTGAGCAGGCCGGTCAGGCGGCCTTGCGGGTCGGTGACCGGCAGCGCGTCCAGGTGTTCCTCCGTCATCACGGCTGCAGCGCGGAGCGTCGACTCCTCCGGATGGACCGTGACCGTGCGGCGCCGGTGCACGAGGTCGCGCACCGTCCGGCAGGACAACGCCACCGCGGGGTCCGCGCAGGCGACGGCGAGCTCGGCGCGGTCCAGCACACCGGCGCAGCAGCCGTCCTGGCGGACCACCGGCAGATGACGCTGCCCGGACCGCTCCACCACCTCCCAGGCCAACAGCAGCGTCTCGTCCTCGCTGATCGAATACGGTGCCTCGTTCATCAGGGCACCCACAGACAGCCTCTCGTCCACGACTGCCTCCTTCCGGTCAGCGTTGGCTGGGCCGGGGCCCGCATCCAGTGGTCTCGCGCAAAACGGTCAGACGGCGGTGGTACTCGTCCTCGTCGATCTCTCCCCGGGCGAAGCGTTCTGCCAGGAACTGCTCGGGCGACGGCCCCGGAGGCCGGGCATCGGAACGGTCACCGCTCCTTCCCGGCTTCGCCAGGGCGCGGTACAGGAGGACGCCGAAGGTGATAATCAGGGCCCAGAAGAGGATCGTGCCGGCGGACATGGCGAACCAGCCCCATCCGCCGACATTGTGGTCGTACCAGAACATCACGGTGACTCATCTCCCTCCAGGGCACCGCGAGCCAGGGGCCGGTGCCTGCGGCTTTCACAGTGTCTGGTTCTCACGTTCGCCCAGACCGTGCAGCACGTCATGAGCCGGTGAGGCCAATGCAAGGGACCGATGGGCCCTCATCGCCGAGAGGGGGATGAACAGGATCTGCCGCCCGGGGAGCACGTGAGCCGCAAGTGGCAGCTCGGCCGGGCGGGCAAGGGTGCTCGTTACCGAGGACGATCACGGAGCGCCCGCGTCCGGCTCGTCCCGCGCCACGCCCACGACCCGTATCTGCGCCGGCTGCGCTGACCCGGTCCCCACAGTTCGAAGGAGGCCGGCCGTGTGGCCCCACACTCCTCGCGGCCCCGGTCCTCAGGACCTACGGACGCCGTCGGGGCGGCCTCTGCCCGCTGAGTGTTCCGCAGGATTAGGGCCGAACGGCACTGTTGCACCGGCGGTAGAACGTGATGTGCTGGTGGTGGCGGGAAGGACCCGTTGGAGACGCGGAGAAGCGGCCCGCAGCCGCGCACCGCGCAATCCGGATCCGCGAGAAGCGGATGGCCCTTCCCGTCTCGTCATGCCGTGGCCGCGTCGGTCGCTCCCCGTGCCGCGGCGACCCGGTGCCGGACGATCCCGTCCTCGCGCCGTGTGACGAGGACATCCCCCGCGGCGGCGACAGACGGTGACAGCCCTGGTCCGGACAAGGTGCCGGCGACCTCGACGGCGTATCGCTCCGGGCCGGTTGGCGGGCGTCCCATTCCAGACGGTGGATGCGGCCGGGGTGACTCGGGTGGCGGTGCACCGCCTCCAGAACCACCGTCAGCTCGGTGCGGTTCCACGGCCTGGTCAGCCGCCCGGATCGAGGTCGCACTCCGCAAGGACGGTGCCGGGTGGGAAGGGCTTCTTCAGCGCCCGCCCGCGCGGGCGGGAGAGTGGCGGGAAAGTACCGCCCGTCCGACACTTGCGTCGTGCGGGAACGGGTCGCCGACCGCGCTGCTCGTGGAGACGCTCATGGTCACTTCCCTCCAGGAGGGTGCCTCCAGCGTGCGGGGCGGCGATGCCGGCTCGCAGGGGCCGAAGGGCCCCGATCGGATCCGAGCGGCCTGTGGTGGCGGGGCCTGTCCGCGTTCACTCTGGAAGCAGACACCATGAAGGGAACCGGTGTGATGACTTCCGCCACCACCATGACCACGGCCTTGCGTACCGAGCACCGCGACCGCCTGATGCGCCTTGCCCGCGAGGTCTCCTTCGATGCGGGCAGTCGCCTGTTCGAGGAGGGTCGGCGCGCCGATCGCTTCTGGATCGTGCGGACCGGCACCGTCGCCCTCGACCTGTACGTGCCCGGCCGCCGTCCCGCTGTCATCGAGTCGCTCGGTCACGGCGAGCTGGTCGGCTGGTCCTGGCATTTCCCGCCGTACCTCTGGCAGCTGGGCGCCGAGGCGATGAGCCCGGTGCGGGCCTGGGAGTTCGACGCCGAGGCGGTCCGGGCGATGTGCGCCGAGGACGCCGAGTTCGGCCGGGCGATCGCGGTCTGGGTCGGCCGTGTGGTCGCCCAGCGGCTGCACGCCTCCCGGGTTCGGTTGCTCGACCTCTACGCTCCCTACGGCAGCCGTGGCCTGACGTGACCGACCGGCCTCAGAAGGAGGACAGCATGGACAGCAGCCCGCACCTGGTGAGTGACGTGATGACACGTGCCGTCGTCGCGGTGGGCCGCAAGGCACTGTTCAAGGACGTCGTCGAGCGCATGGAACAGTGGCAGGTCAGCGCCCTTCCCGTGCTGGAGGGCGACGGCCGGGTGATCGGAGTGGTTTCCGAGGCCGACCTGCTGCCCAAGGAGGAGTTCCGGGACAGCGACCCGGACCGGTTCACCCAGCTGCAACGGCTGTCCGACCTGGCCAAGGCCGGGGCGGTGAGCGCGGAGGAGCTGATGAGCACCCCGGCCGTGACCGTCCACGCCGACGCCACGCTCGCCGAGGCCGCACGCATCATGGCCATGCGACATGTGAAACGTCTGCCCGTCGTGAACGCCGAGGGCGTTCTGGAAGGCGTCGTCAGCCGCGGGGACCTGCTCAAGGTGTTTCTGCGCCCGGACAACCATCTCGCCGACGAGATCCGGCGCGACATCGTGGACGTCCTCTTCCCCGCCCCGGTCGAGCCCGTGCACATCATGGTCACCGAAGGCGTCGCGACCCTGACCGGACGAGTTACGGACGCCGCCCGCATTCCGCTTGCCGTCCGTCTCGTGCGGGGCGTCGAGGGAGTGGTGGGCGTGGACTGCCGGCTCACTGCCGCCGACGGGTAGCACCCGCGTCACCCTCGCGACGAGAACAGCTGCCCTGGCAGTCGAGGTTGTGGGCGGCCGGCCTGTTGTGCGTACGGGCTCGGCGTTCAGCCTTTGCCCCCGCTCAGGTTCCCCCACCGAGGTCCGACCTGCTTCCATTCCTGGTCCCATGCGGCCATGCGCCGCCGGACGAGCCGGCTGCGAACCACCCATCCAGCGCTCCAGACCGCGGCGCCCGCCGAGGGTGCCACCAGGACTCCGGTCAGGGCCGCCTGCAGGGTGGCCGCCGCACCCGTGACGGGTGCGGACACCACGCGACCCGTATGGTCCGTCCATACGGTGATCCGAGTGCCGGCCGGAGCACCGGGGAGCACCTTCGCCCGGTCGGTGTGCACGGCCCCGTCCGCTGTCGTCCAGCGCACGACCGCCCATACCCGGCCGTCGTCGTATCCGCTCCCGCCGAGCGCCGTCCTCGCCGCGTCGTCGGTGAGGACGGCGGACACGGCGTGGACCTGAGCCTGCCGCGCGGCGAACGCCGAGTCCGTCGCCTGGGCCGCGGCCGCGCCCGCCAGGGTCCCGCCGGAAAGGGCACAGATCCAGGTGACGAGCACGATCCACGCTTCGACGACATCGCTGTGCCGTCGGAGCGGGTTGCGCCGCCAGCGCCACAGCCGTACGGGTTTCACCGTCATGGGAGGTGTCTGCGTCATGGTCACCGCCTCCTCTCACCGGACGTCGGCCGCCGTCAGGTGGAGGCCGACGTCCGGCGCGTGTCCGGCAGGTCAGGGACGGGGTCCGGATGGCTCGCCGGACCGGTCAGCGCGCACTGCACGTCCACCACGCCCTCGACGCCCCGCACCAGCAGGGCGGCGAGCGGGACGAGCGCGGTGTCGTGCACCAGGCCCGAGAGCGTCACGACACCGTCGCGCACCTCGACCCGAAGCGCTTCGGCGTGTGTACCGAAGAGCGGTTCGACGACCTCGCGCCGGACCTCCTCGGCGATGTCCTCGTCATCCCGCAGGAACACCTTCAGCAGGTCGGAGCGGCTGACGATCCCCTTGAGCACGCCATCGTGCCCGACGACCGGCAGCCGCTTGACCCCATGGCGTGCCATGATGCGCGCGGCGCGGGCGAGGGTGGCGTCGGGTGTCACGGTGACGGCTGGGCCGGTCATCAGCTCGCCGGCTGTCACCGCGCCGGCCTTGTACACATCGGCGGGATGCTGCAGTCGGCCATACCGGTCGAGATCACTTCGCCGGTACTCCTCCTTGGGCAGCATGTCGGCCTCGGAGACGACACCGACGACGCGTCCGGCGTCATCCAGCACGGGAAGGGCACTGACCCGCCACTCCCGTATGGTCTTCACGATGTCCTTGAAGGTCGCTCCCGTGCGCAGGGCGACGACCCGGCGGGTCATCACGTCGCCCACCACAGTCGCAGCGCCGTCCATGGCGTCCTCCCTTGGTTTCGGATGCCGTCCTACGACACCTTCAGCCTGAAGCAAGGGACACGTTCACGGCATGGGCCGAGTGGCCCGTCTTCCCGGTCCCTGTCACGGGACCGACCGGGGTTGCGGTGCGGTCGGTGACGCTGTCGTGCGAGGGGTGTCCGCGCAGTTCCGGAAGGCAATTGCTACGCGACGGGCAGCGGAACCCACCAGGCCAGCAACGTGCCGCCCCTGTCGGGGCTGCTCACCTCGAACCGGCCACCCAGCTGCTCCGCTCGCTCGGCCATGTTGCGCAGTCCACTGCGGTGTCCGCCGGGCGTGATTCCCACACCGTCGTCCGAGACTGTCAAAGACGCCTCGTGGCCGTCAGTCGTCAGGACCACTTGGGCCCGGCCTGCGTGGGCGTGCCGTGCGATGTTGGTGAGGGCCTCGGAGAGTACGGCCATCACCTGGTCGGCGGTCTCACGTGGCACATCGGTGTCGACGAGGCCTTCCATGCGCACGCTGGGAGTGAAACCCAGTATCGGGCTCGCCTCGCCCACCGCGCGGACGACGCGGGCCCGCAGCCCGCTGCGGGCCGTGCCCTCACGCGCCCGCAAGCCGAAGATCGTCGATCTGATGATCTTGATTGTCTCGTCCAGGTCGTCGACGGCTCGCAGCACCCGTCCGGCCGCCTCGGGGTGCTCGATGAATCGGCCCGCGCTCTGCAGCGTCATCCCGGTTGCGAACAATCGCTGGATGGCAAGGTCGTGCAGGTCCCGGGCGATCCGGTCGCGGTCCTCGAGTACCGCGATCTGCTCGGCGTCCTGTCGGCGCTCGGCCAGTTCCATCGCGATCGCGGCCTGCGCGGCAAAGCCCTGCAGCATCTCGGTCTCCCTCTCCGAGTACGTCGGCCGACCCGTCTCCCGCGCCAGCAGGACCACGCCCCGAACACCGCCTTCCCCGGTACCGATGGGGACGGCAACGGCAGGGCCGAGTCCGCCGAAGCGTGGAGGCTCCGGGCAGATCCGCGGATCCCGGGTGACGTCGTCGCTGGCGATCGGAGCATGTGCGGAGTAGGCCAGTCCCATCAGGGATTCGTGCATGGGCAGCACCAGCCCGCGGTGTTCCTCCGCGTCGACACCCACGGCGATCTCCACGGTGAGCGACTTGGTGTCCTCCATCGGCATCGCGACCGCCGCCAGTGCAGAGCCCGAGATCGTCCGGGCACGTTCCGCGATCAGGCCGAGAGCCTCGACCCGCCCGCTGCCGGACATCAGCAGGTGGGTGATCTCCGCGTTGGCCCGCAGCCAGCGCTCGCGCAGCCGGGATTCTTCGTAGAGGCGGGCGTTGTCGATGGCCACGCCGGCCGCCACGGCAAGTGTGGAGAGCAGCGACTCGTCCTCCTCGTCGAACTGCAGCCCGCCGCGTTTCTCAGTCAGGTACAAGTTGCCGAAGGCCTGGCCGCGGACTCGGATCGGGACTCCGAGGAAGCTGTTCATCGGCGGGTGGTCGGGCGGGAAGCCGTACGAGGCCGGGTGCTGGGAGATCTTCTCCAAACGGAGCGGCTCCGGGTGGCGGATCAGTTCGCCTAGGATGCCGTGGCCCTGCGGGAAGGGCCCGACTTCGGCGATCTGCTGCTCGGTCACACCGACGGTGTGGAAGGCCGACAAGGTTGTGCCGTCGGGGCTGATGACGCCCAGAGCTGCGTATTCGGCGTTCACGAGCAGTGCGGCCGCCTCCACGATGGAGTGCAGCGCGTGCTCCAGTTCCAGCTCCCGGCCGACGGAGAGCACCGCCACGAGCAGGGTGTGCACGCGGTCGCGGGTGCCGCGGGCCGCGTCGATCCGGGCCTGCAGTTCCTCCAGCAGCTCGGCGAGCTTAAGCTGCGGCAGTCTTACGCGGGGCTGCTCGGGGCATGCCACACCGTTCCTCCTGGTCCCCTCGGCAAGCCGACCCGGAACCATCGGATCGCTTCGTTTCCACGGTATCGGTCCCCGGTGGAAGGCGGTATTCCGAGAAGTTGGTCAGCCCTCCCTCGAAGGCGCCGCGCACATCACATGGCTCAGGCTGACCTGGGGCCGCTCGGCCCGCTCGCAGGCCCGACGGCACCTCCCCGACGGCCCTGTTCCGGCGTCCTTGAGGCGATGGACGGGCTGCCGGTCACCATCCGGCTCGACGCGGTGAACCGGATACGCGAGGAGAACCCCGTGCTCGGCCTGCGCGGCGTACGGCTCGGGCTCGTGATGCCGACCTGGTCGCGATGCAGGTGAGGTGGCCGCCGAAGCGGTGGCCGAGAACACGGGGGTCACCGCGCGCAGAGATCATGGTGGGCGCCGCTTGTGGGCGCTATGGAGGACTCTTTGGCTGTGCCGGGCACGAAACCGGACCCTCACCCAGCAGGGGAGACTTCGACTGCTCGGCGGCAGCCCGGGTTTCCGGCGCATATTGCGCGCAAAGAATCCGGGCTTCATTTCACCGTGGCGTTCATCTGCCTTCCGGCCCGTGTTCTCGTCCTCGGACAGATCTACCGCGTGGGCGCGGACCGGGACGGGATGGTGAGTGTCCTGGTCGAGGTCAGGCAGGTTCCGGTACGACGGCCACCGGGCACGCGGCGTGGTGCAGTACTCCGTGGGTGACGCGGCCGAGCTGGAGGCCGAAGTGGCCGTGGCGGCGCCGTGCGCCGACCACCAGCAGATCGGCCTCGCGAGAAGCGGCCAGGAGGGCGTCGCGGGCGTGGGCCTCGACCGTGCGCCGTTGTACCTCCAAGCCCTCCGGTACGTCGCGCAGCGCCTCTTCCAGCGCTTCCACGGCCTGCTGCTCGGACAGGTGGGCCGGTTCGCCGACGATCAGCGGGTGGCCGGTGGTCTCGTGCACGGGCCGACGCCAGGCCCGTACGGCCTCCAGCGGGACGCCGCGCAACAGGGCCTCTTCGGTGGCGAACCGCACAGCGGCTGTACCCGCCGGCTTCTCACCGACTCCCAGGAGGATGCGGCCGCGCACTCCCGAGCGTGCCTGGTTGTCGTGGCTGCCGCGCAACACGATGACCGGACAGTGCGCGTGCCCCGCCACCATGACGCTGACGGAGCCCAGGAGCGTCTCGGTCAAGCCGCTGCGACCACGGCACCCCACCACCACGGCGAGGGCCGTCCGGCTCTCCCTCACGAGCGCGTACTCCGGCTCCTCGGGGAGCAGATCTGTGGTGACCTTCACGCCCGGCTGTCGGCGCCGGGCCCGGCGCTCGGCGGTGTCGACGATGTCCTGCGCCATCACCTCCTCCGACGGCTTGCCCAGGTCATGCGCGAGGCAGGCGCCTTCGTAGCGCTCCCACAACGACGCGTACACCAACCGGAGTCCGGCTCCGCGCAGGGCGGCCTCGTCGGCCGCCCAGTCCACCGCCCTCAGACTCGGCTCGGAACCATCGATGCCTACGATGATCGGAAGGTCCATGCTGCTCACCGTCCCACGGTTGGGTAGAGCCCGGCGACTGCGCTTGGGTTCTCCGGTTCGGAGTGCCGCGTCAGCCGTGCGCTACGACCGCGACGGGAGTAGTGATGTGGTGCAGGGCGGCATGGGTGACATGGCCGATGTGAGCACCGAGGGAACCGGTGCGGATACGACGGCCGACGACGGCCAGGGAGGCGTCGCGGGCGGCGTTGACGAGCACCTGCGCGGCACTGCCGCACCGGCTCGCCTCGATCACCTCGACGCCCGGGAACTTCTGCCGCCAAGGAAGCAGCACCTCGGTCAGGGCGGCGGCATGCTTGCGCTCGAGCGAGTCGTAGAGTTCGGCGTCGCCGGGGAAGCGGTAGAAGGAGGTGGGTGGCTCGGGCCAGCCGTACACCGCCCGCAGTGGCGCCTCCCGGCGCGTGGCGGCGTCGAAGGCGAACTCCAGCAGGATGTCGTCCGGGTGATCGATGTCGAGGCCGAGCACCACGGGCCTGAAGGGCGTCGCAGTGGACGGCACGCCCGCCCGATCCATCGCGTGCTCGTCGGCGGCCTGTTCGCCCGCCCGCACCAGCACCACTGGTCGTTCCGCGCGGGCCACGACGGCCAGGCTCACCGATCCGACCATGAACCCACCGATCCCGCCGAGCCCCCGCGAGCCCAGCGCCAGCAGGTCGGCGAAGCCCGCCGCCTCGCACAGGATGTCGGCCACGGTTCCCGTGAGCTGCTCGGTGATCACCTCGATGCCGGGGTGCCGGAGACGGATGCCTTCTGCGGCGTCGACCGGTAGCCGCTCGGTCCAGCGCTGGTGGGTCTCGTCGTCCGGCAGCGGGTCCACGTGCTTGGGCAGTGGCTCACGGACGTGCACGATCTTCAGCGGCAGACCGCGCAGCAGCGCTTCGCGCGCCGCCCACTCGGCGGCGGCCCGGCTCTCGGTCGATCCGTCGAGACCTACGGTGACGGTTCGGGACATGGTCTCCACCTCCGGGTAAGCATTCGATTCCAGCGTGGTGACGCGGTCGTGGCCAGGTCAGGGGCCAGACGTCCCTGAACGGGACCAACCGACCTACTGGCCCGGAACCGCGGGGCGGCGGAGCCCTGCACTCACTGGGCGTGCCAGCTCCTGAGAGCGAACGGCGGAGCACGACGCATGGCCGAGGGCTCGGGCGGACGGATGCCGAGGAGTGCGTCCCCGAAACCCCGGCTCGGCGACCTGTTCGTCCGGACTGGTTCAGGGGCGGCCTGATCTCGGGCGTGATGGTGGCCCCTTACCTCGTACCCCAGGTCATGGCCTGCGCGGGCGTGGCCGGTCTGCCACCCGTCGTCGGGCTTCTGGCGATCCTTCCGGCGCTTGCTCTGTATGGGCTGTTCGGCACGTCACGTCTGCTGTCCTTCGGTACGGAGTCCACTACGGGTAACGGCCACGGTGGTCGGCCCGCTCACCCGGCGGCGATCCCGAGCACTGCGACTCGCTGCCCCCCGCTTCACCGTGAGGCTGGTGTGCCTGGTGGCCCGAGCCGTCCGTCTGGGCCTTCTCGCGCGCCCGGCCACCGTGGCCCTGTCGGCCACCACGGAGGTGTTCCTCATGGCCGTGTTCGACCTACAGACCGAGCCGGTCCGCCGGCTCGTCCTGAACACCGAGGCCACCGTCGAGGTGCACATCCCGGACGCCGTCGACGACCTGCAGGCGTACGTTCTCCTCGACTCCGTGGGTACGGACCGCGTCGTCCCGACCCTGCCGACCGCGGTCGCCGCGTAGGAGGCCTGGTCCGCGACCGGTGACCTCCCGTGCCAGGCCGGCGGGAGGCCGAATGGCCCGGTCGGGGGCCGAGAGGCCCCTGCCCGGCCCCTGCGGACTGGCACACGCTGGTAGTGGCAGGACGGCTCACCGGCGAGCATAGGACGTCATCATGTACGGCACCCGACACATCGTCAGCGATGTCATGACCCACACGGTCGCCACCGTCGGCCGGTGGGCCTCGTTCAAGGACATGATGGGGATGATGCAGGACCGGCAGGTCAGCGCCCTGCCTGTACTCGAGGGCGAGGGCCGGGTCATCGGTGTGGTGTCCGAGGCAGACCTGCTGCCCACGGAGGAACTGCGGGACAGCCCCGAGAAAGGCTACGCACTGCTGCGCCCCGCCGAGGTGGCGAAGGCCGGCGCGCTGACCGCCGGGGAACTGATGTCCTCGCCTGCAATCACCGTCCAGGCGAACGCCACTCTGGCCGAAGCCGCGCGAATCATGGCTCACGAGAAGGTCAAGCGGCTGCCCGTAGTCGACGAGGCCGGTCTGCTGCAGGGCGTGATCAGCCGTGCCGACCTGCTCAAGGTCTTCCTGCGCAAGGACGAGGACATCGCCGAGGAGGTCCGCCGCGAAATCGTGGCGTACCTCTTCCCGCCACCGGCCTCCAGCATCCACGTGGACGTGCACGACGGAGTGGCCACGCTGACAGGGAGGGTCCGCGACACGTCCCTGGTACCCGTGGCCGCGCGTCTGGTACGGGCCGTCGAGGGCGTGGTGGACGTGGAGTTCGACCTCACCCACGGCAAGGGTCCGCGTGAGACCCCGGGGCAGTCGGTCAGAAGTTCGAGGGCACCTTGACAGGGTGACTCATTCTGGTCGGCGGATGATCAGATGTCCGGGGTGACAGGTGCGGCATCGCCCGGGTGCGCGGGCAGCGACTGTTCGGTCCAGATGGTTTTGCCGCGGCCGGTGTGGCGGGTGCCCCAGCGTTGGGTGAGCTGAGCGATGAGCAGGAGTCCGCGTCCACCCTCGTCGGTAGTCCGCGGGTGGCGCAGGTGGGGGGCGGCGCTACTGGCGTCGGTGACCTCGCAGATCAGTGTGCGGTCCCGAATGAGTCGTAGTTGGACGGTGCCTGGGGCGTACCGGATGGCGTTGGTGACCAGCTCGCTGACGATCAACTCTGTTGTGCATGTGAGGTCGGAGAGTCCCCAGCTGGTGAGCTGGCGGTCGGCGAGGGTGCGGGCGGTGGCCACGATCGCGGGATCACTGGGGAAGGTCCAGGAGGCGACCTGGTCGTCGCGCAGTACGGAGGTCCGGGCGAGCAGGAGGACAACGTTCTCCGCGGCTCGCCCGGACAACTGCGCGTAGATCACCGCGTCGCAGGCCTCCCGCGTGGATGCATCCTGCTGGGCCAGTATGTGTCCCAGGCGTGCGATGCCCGTGTCATCGTCCGGTGACCCGCGCACGAGTCCTTTGGTGTAGAGGGCGATCAGGGTCCCTTCGGACAGGTCTTCCTCCCAGGCCTCGAAAGGTAGCCCGTTGCCACCCAGCGGCGGTCCGGCGGGCGCGTCGGCCGGCGCCACGTGCCCGTCGGGATGGGCGAGAAGTGGGGACGGATGCCCGGCACGAGCGACGACGAGTCGACGACTCACCGGGTCGTAGACCGCGTAGGCGCACGAGGCGGTGGTGGGCTGACCGTCCAGTGGGTCGTTGGCGGCAGCCGCACGGCTCTCCTCGGCGAGCCGGACCATCAGGTCGTCCAGGTGGGCCAGCACCTCGTCGGGAGCAAGGTCCAGAGCCGCCAGGGTGTGGGTCGCAGCGCGCAGCCTGCCCATGGCGGCCACGGCACGCATGCCGTGCCCGGCCACGTCCCCGACCGCCAGTGCGATCCGTGCGCCGGACAGTGGGATGGCGTCATACCAGGGGACGTCGTGCCACGGGCCGCCGATGCGTCCCGGCAGATAGCTGAATGCGACGTCGACGGCGTTCTGGTCGGGCAGCCGGACCGGCAGCAGGCTGTTCTGCAGGACGAGGGCGGCGGTGCGCTCGCGTGTGTAGCGGCGGGCGTTGTCCAGGCCCAGGGCGGTGTGCGCGGCGAGTTCACCGACGGTGGTCAAGTCGTCTTCGTCGAAGGGCTCGGACGTCGCGGAGCGGTAGAAGCTGGCCACGCCGAGCACGACGCCGCGGGCGGCGAGTGGCACGACCATCATGGAGTGCACCCGCGCGGCTCGTATGCGGTCCGCTCGGACCGGATCGTGTGCCAGCCATGTGTCGTCGTCGTTGACCTTCCGGATCAGGCGAGGCCGCAGATCGGCCAGGCATTGAGTGAGCGGTGTCGGGAAGCCGTAGGACGCCTTCTCGCCGGTGGCGTAGGCGGGCTGAAGGCCGGAGGTCTCGGTCGAGTGGAACGCGGTGCGCCGGAACGTGACCTCGGAGGGTACCGGTCCGGGTTCGGGCGCCTCGCCCTGGTAGACGGAGTCGAGTACGTCCACGCTGACGGCGTCGGCCACGCGGCCCACCACGGTCTCGGCCAGCTCCTCCGCGGTACGGGTGATGTCCAGGGTCGAGCCGATGTGCATGCTGGCGTCGTTGAGGAGCTCGACGCGCGCCCGGTACCGGAAACGTTCCGTGACGTCTATCGCCAGGCTTGCCACGCCCAGGGGATCTCCGGCGCGATTGCGCAGCCGGAAGGCCGACATGGAGTACAGGTGCTCCCTGTGAGGGTCGGCAGGCGGATAGCCCGGCTGGACGAAGTCGATGACTGGCTCTCCGGTGCTCAGGACGTGCCGCAGCAAGTGCTCGACGGTGTCAGTCACCAGGGTGGGGGCGACCTCGCGCCCCGGTCTGCCGATGACATCCTCGGCACGCACGTCGCGCATACCGGGCGAGGCGGTGTTGAACCGCACCACGCGCAGGTCGGTGTCGAGGACGTGCAGTCCGATCGGCGACTCGGTCACCAGCGCGTCCAGCACCGCCCGGTCGAAGTCGCCCGGATCCGCACCGCGCGCGGTGGCGAGGAACACCGCCCAGGTCACCGGTCCCTCGGGGCCGATGTGCGGGCACATCCACCACTCGGCGTCGACCGGTAGGCCGGACCGGTCCCGCAGGCGTACTCGAATGCCCCCGTTGACCAGCGGCGCCTGCGGAAGGCCTCCCTCCTCGTCCGGCTTCGGCCGGATCAGGAGCGACGACAGCGGTTGACCCACCATCTCCTCGGGCCGGTGACCGAGCAGCCTCTCGGCCTCCGCGTTCCACTCGGTGATCACCCCGCGGGCGTCCAAGAGGACCCTGGCATGCAAGGTCACCGGCGCGTCATCGCCCGGTTTCTTGCCTGAAGCAGCCATCGAACAACCCTCTCGGCTCCCGGAGGACCGCTGCCCGTTCAGCAGGGCACCGCACCACCGCGGATCAGACCGGGTCGGTGCCACTCCTCCAGAGTGACAGGCGACCGCACCGCGCGACATCTCGACTCCGACACCGGGAACGGCGACCCGTCCACCCCATGCCGGCCGATCCCGCCGCCGGAGGCACTGCTCTGGCCGTGGCCGCGATGTGCAGTTGGTCGACTCATGGCCACCGGCCCTCTCCACACCTGGGGCACGACCGGTACGGCCTCGCCCGCAGTGTCACGTTCGGGCACCGGGGCAGCGGATGGGCCGACCGAGTCGCGGCCAACGGTGTGATCGCCCACCGCATCCACCTGGATGTGGGCCGGGGCCGCTGGTACCTGACCACCTCGCCGCCCGGCGCCTGGCCGACCGGACCGGCATCGCCATCATCGCCGTGGACCCCGCCACAGAACCCGATCCGGGTGTTCCTGCTGGACGACCATGAGGTCGTACGACGCGTGGCCGACCCGCTGGACGCCGAACCGGACATCACCGCCCCTCACCTGGACCAGCATGGGGCCGGGGACCGCTCCGCGCATGGATCGCATCAGGGAACCCCACCAGACAACCCTGGTTCAGGCGGCGGTGAGAAGGTTCTTCACCTCGACGACGTCGGCGATGTTCTCCACCTCCGCCACCAACCGATCCGTACTGACCGGAGGCATCCGCCCTGTCAGCTCGACGATGCCGTCGTGCACGGCCACCTCAACGGTCTCCCGGTCACCCGGCGGGCAGCAAGCCTCGATCCTGGCCTCGACCTCCGCCCGTATCCCTGCGTCGTCCCTGATGAGGGCCTGCAGCAGCGCGTTGCGGCGTACGACGCCGACCAGGTGGCCCTCGCGGTCGGTGACCGGGATCCGCTTCAGCCGGGACAGCGCGGCAAGCCAGGCGGCCTCGGCGACGGTCGCTCCCGGCAGCACCGTGATCGCCGGGCTCGTCATCAGGTCGGCCGCCCTCTCACCGCGGGCCTTGCTCTGCAATCGCCGCTCACGCAGTCTGCCGATGTGTCCGGGCCGGTGACCGGAGGCCTCGAAGGCGACCTTCGCAAGCAGATCGTTCTCCGAGACAACGCCGACCACGTGGTCGTCGGTATCCACAACGGGGACGGCGCCGACCTGCTCACGCGCCAGGAGACGGGCGATGTCGCGGTACGGCAGGTCGTCGCGCAGGGAGGCGGCGGGTACGTCCATCACGTCGCGCACCAAAGGCATCTCGTCTTCGGGCGGCGAGGACGGTTGCGGGGGCGACGCGGCCGACGGCACGGGGCGGCCGGTGGCATCTGCCGGGGCCTGCTCTTCGGCGCGTGCATATGCAGCCGCAGCCGTGGCCACGGCACCCAGGTAGCGAATCAGCATGTCCTGTCGTTCCGCCTCGCCGGGGCTCCAAGGGCGGGAGGGCCGGTCCCGCCGAGCCTCGACCTCCGCGGAGAAGTTCTCGTGCCTGTTCACTGCGGCCTCCGGAATCCGTCGAATTGCCTGCACTTCCAGTCTTTCGCTCTGGCCATCCTTGCCAAGAGCCGAACGGCCCTGGTGGAACGGCGTGACGGCCCCATCCGGTGCGGTGCGGAACGAGAACGTGAGACTGAGGGAGCAGCCGACCGGCAGGACGTCGCCGATGCGTCTGCGGGACTTCCTGAAGCGGTTCCGTCCGGCGGAAACACCGGGAGCGTCCGCCACCGGCGTATCCGCCGACCGTACGGCGGAACATGCCGCGGAGCTGGAGCCCGCTCTCGCGCAGCTGACGGATGTGCGGCAGGAGGCGGCACCGATCCGGGCCGCAGCGGACGAGGCGGCCAAGGCCGTGCACAGGATGCGGCGCAGGAGGCTTGCAGAACTCGTGGCGGCCACCCGGGAGCCCGAGATTCGCCGACGGGCTGCGGGCCAGGCCTCTATCGAGGTCCAGTGGGACACGCTGATGGGTGTGCGCCATCCCGCAGCCGTGGTCCGGACCGACCCCGCCCGCTCACCCGCGGAACCGACACCCTCCAATACGGCGCTCGCGCACGCCGAGACGGCCTACCGTGCCACGATCCGCGCCGCAGCGGAACACACCGCCCGCAAGGCAGCCGCCGAACTGCTCGCCTCCGAGGCCGCACGGACCCGGCAGCGGGTCCGTGCCCTGCGCCGCCACTGGATACCTCGGCTGCGACGTGAACTGGCGGCAATGGAACTGGCGTTGGATGGAGCCGAGTACGAGGAGGCGGTACGACGTCGCTGGGCGGCCGCGCACGGAGCCCGCTGACGGCAACACGCGGCGCGCCGATGGCGGGCCCGTAGTGGGGCCCGCCACACGCAGCCGCCGCTGTCAGCTGCCGCGCTGGATCTCGACGTGCTTGGCCGACGGCTTCTCGGCACCCATGCCCACGCTGACCGTGAGCATGCCGTCGGTGTAGTCAGCCTTGACGTCGTCCTCATCAGCGCCGGGCGGCAGCGTCACGCTGCGGCTCATCACGCCGTACCGGATCTCCCTGTGGTTCTTGTCCACTTCCCGTTCGTTGCGTTC
Organism: Streptomyces mirabilis; assembly: GCF_039503195.1. Lineage (NCBI taxonomy): Bacteria > Bacillati > Actinomycetota > Actinomycetes > Kitasatosporales > Streptomycetaceae > Streptomyces > Streptomyces mirabilis. Next base: position 10,281,259 of record NZ_JBCJKP010000001.1, on the reverse strand, counting down.
GGCCTGGACCGTCAGCACCCCGTCGCTGATGAAGACGTCGATGTTCTCGGGCGACATGCCCGGAAGCTCCGCCCGCACCACGAAACGGCCGTCCTCCATGTAGTCCTCGATGCGAACCGTGTACAGCTCGCCCATCGTGGGCATCGCGAACCGGGCGGGAAGGCTCTCGAACCAGTCCGGGATCTCCGGGAACGGGAGCCTCTGCCCGCGCTTCAGTGTGGCCATCGCGGTACCTCCTCGGTGTGATCGCCAATGCCGACACACTCAGTCCAGCGCACACGCGTCCCGACTGCTGAGGCCGAACGGCCCATACCTGAGGTCCCTCCAGTCCCTTTCGCCCGGCCCGCCCGCGGTCAGACTGGTGACCAGGGGACGACCACACTCGGCGGCGATCACCATGTCCGACGTCACGACCACCGATCTCTACGAAGTGACCATGGCCCTGTCCTACCTCCGGGAGGACATGCAGGCCCCCGCCACCTTCAGCCTCTTTGTCCGCGACCTCCCGCCCGGCCGGGGTTTCCTGGTGGCCGCGGGTCTGGAGCCCGCGCTGGACTTCCTGGCGGGCTACCGCGTGGAGCGGGAGGACATCGAGGAGTTCGCGGCCGCCCTGCACCGTCCGGTACGAGACCTCGAACCTCTCCTCGGCCTCGCTTTTGAGGGAGAGGTACGTGCCGTGCCGGAGGGCCACGCGGTCTTCGCCGGGGAGCCGCTGCTGGAGGTGACCGCCCCGCTGCCGCAGGCCCAGCTCGTCGAGACGTATCTGCTGAACCAGGTCTGCCACCAGACGGCCGTGGCGTCCAAGGCGGCGCGCTGCGTCCTGGCCGCGGGCAAAAGGTCCGTGGTGGACTTCTCGCTGCGCCGCACCCACGGCCCGTGGGCCGGACACCAGGCCGCCCGCCTCGGTGCCCTCGTGGGCTTCGCCGGCACCAGTGACGTCGCTGCCGCCACCGCCCTGGGCATCCCGGCCTCGGGCACCATGGCCCACTCCTACATCGAAGCGTTCCCCGACGAGGAAGAGGCCTTCCGCGCCTTCGCGCGCGCCCATCCCGGGCCGGTCACCTTCCTCGTCGACACCTACGACACCGAGGAAGGCGTGCGCACTGCCGCCCGGGTCCTGACCGATCTTCGGCGCGGTCCCGGTTGCGCCATCCGCCTGGACAGCGGAGACCTCGGCGCACTGGCCCGCCGAGCACGCGCCGTTCTGGACGCCGCCGGACTGACCGATGTGCGGATCGTGGCCAGCGGCGGACTGGACGAGTACGCCGTGGCCCGGCTGGTGCGCGCCAGTGCCCCGATCGACGTGTACGCCGTGGGCACGCGTGTGGGAGTGGCCGCGGACGCCCCCTATCTGGACGCCGCGTACAAGCTCGTCGAGTACGAGGGCCGCCCCGTGATGAAGCTGTCCTCGGCGAAGGTCACGGCGCCGGGCCGTAAGCAGGTCTTCCGCCGCACCGGGCGGCCCGACGTCATATCTCTCGTCGGAGAGGACCCGCCGGACTCCGCACGGCCGCTGCTGCGCACAGTCATGCGGGGCGGTCGGCGAGCGGGGCAGCCGGACCGGTGGCAGAACGCGCGTGAGCGGTTCCGCGAGGACCTCGCCACTCTGCCCGCATCGGCCCGGCGGATCTACGACCCCGAACCGGTCACGCCGGCCCGGTCCCGAGCCCTTGAGGAGCTGACCGCCAGGGTGCGCGCCGACATCGAAGCCCGACTGCGCCCGGAACATCGCGCCATGCCCTCGGACCCGGCGGCCCTCCGCACCCCCGCGCTCTCGGAGCGCACACAGTGAGCAGTCCCGGTGCGGCGGAAGGGTCGCTGAGCCCGGGTCGGGGACCAATGGCCTCTGGCAGGTCAGCAGTGCCGCGGCCTTGAATGGAATCGGCGGCGGCACTGCTCCGCGCCATCGCAGGAAGGAGGCGAGGGCGATGTCCGCTCCCGCGCCACCGAAGAAGAACGAGCTGGCCATGCCGAGTCCCGGCCCCGAGGCGACCGGTACCTCGACGCGCGCCCGCGTCGGCGACGAGATCGTCGTACGCCGCAGCACGGCCGGGGTCATCGTCCGCGACGCCGGAATCGTCGGGCTGCACCATCCGGACGGCAGGGCGCCCCGTGACGTGCGATGGGCCGAAAACGGACGGAGGACCCTGTACTTCCCCGGCCCCGACGCGTACCTCAGGCATCTGACGTCTGCACCGCATCCCGCAGTCCCGTCCGCGGACGCCTCGTCGGCCCCCGACGAGCTGCTGACCGGAGGCAGTCATGTCCCGGCTCGGTGATCGTCGGCCGATCGTGGTGGGCGTCGATCCCGATCCCGCCCACCGGATGGCGCTGGCCTGGGCGGCCGATGAGGCCGCTCGCCGTCAGCTGCCGTTGCGTCTGGTCCACGTCGAGGGCGTGCCGACCGAGGGCTATGGGAAGCGGGAGATCTCGCCGTCCCGGGAGGAGTGGAACGAGGCACTGCGCGAAGCCGGCAAGCAGGTGCTCGAAGAGGCCGTGAAGTTCGTCAGGGCGAAGCACCCGCAGCTCGAAGTGGACGCGCCGCTCGCGGTGGGCGACCCCGTGTGGGTGCTGCGCGAGCAGAGCCGCGACGCCACGGCTGTCGTGCTGGGCTCGCGGCACCTGAGCCGGGCCCAGGAGGTGTTCGGCTCCGCCTCGGTCGCCATACCTGTCATGGCCCACGCCCATTGTCCTGTGGTGGTCGTGCCCGAGCCGGAGCACGTCACCCAGGAACCCGCGTACTACGTCGTCGGGGTCGACGGCAGCGAGCACTCCGGCGCCGCGGTCGACGTGGCGTTCGAGGAGGCGGCTCTGCGCGGCGCCGAGCTGCGCACCCTGTACGTCTGGGAGCCCGGGCACCTGAGGATCTTCGACGAGTACGAGTCACAGCAGGAGGCCCGTCGGCTGCTTTCCGAGATCGTGGCCGGTCGCCGCCCCCGCTACCCCGAGGTGGACCTGCGGCACGAACTGGTCGTCGGGCATCCCGTCCAGGTGCTCACCGACGCCTCGGCCCACGCGCTGGGCCTGGTGGTGGGCACCCGGGGTCGCGGAGGATTCACCGGCATGCTGCTGGGCTCGGTCAGCCAGGGCGTGCTGCACCACGCCCGCTGCCCCGTCATCGCCGTTCCCTCCGCACCTGCGTAAGCCACGCAGCTGTCAGGGGAAGTCCACTCGGCCCCGCGCCAGGGCCCGGATGGCCCCTGCCCCGGCGCGGCGCGCGGAGCACACGCTGGAGACGGGATGCGGAGAGATGCGCTCGGCCTGTCCGCCCGCGGCGCGGGCTGCCGACTTCCCGGCCGAGGCCGGCAGATCCCCAGCGAAGGGAAGTCACCGTGTCAGCGGAACTCTTTGACGAACACACCGTCACGGCCCTCGTGGCGGACGCCACGGCGGCGCTCTCGCTGCACAACGCACAGCCATGGACGTTCCGATACCTGACTCCGCTGGGCGGCTCGCGACCCTCTGTCGGCGATGGCCCGCATGCAGATGGTGCTCCGGCTCGGTTACGACCCCGAAGGCCACCCGGCCGCGTCGGCCGTTGCACGAAGCGCTCGACATCGCCTGAAACAAGACGTGTCGAAGTCCGCACCCTGCCGGAAAGCGTGGGGGAGAGCCGCCCGTGGGACACCGTCCCGTCAACCGCTTCCCGACAAAGCGCCCCCGCTCCGGGCCCGACGGCGAGGAGGAGTCGCATGAAGGTCTCCGAGGTGATGACTGCCCCTCCGGTGTGCGTCGCACCCCATGTCTCTCTGCTGGAGGTGACCCGGCGGATGACCGAGCGCGCCATCGGCTCCGCCCTCGTCGTGGAGGACGATGCACTGCTCGGCATCGTCACCGACCGCGACCTCGCCCTACGCGGCTTGGGCGGCGGCCTGGCCCCCGAGACGCCGGTGCACGCGGTGATGTCGGCCCAGGTCGTCACAGTCGACGCCGACGACGACCTTCAGGTGGCATACCTGACGTTCCGCCGCACCGGGGTGCGTCGTCTTCCGGTCCTCAACGAGGGCGGGGTGGTGGGGGTGCTGACCGTCGACGACCTGTTCCTGGACGTCTTCCGGCGACTGGCCGACCTGCTGGGACCGGTCACCTGGAGCGTGCTGCAGGAGCCGCCTGGGCCGCCTGCGGCATGCGGTGGTACCTATGAGCCGTGAACCGGCCCGATGGGGAACGGCCGTGCTACGCGACGGCGGCCCACCGGCGGACGCTGCGCTCCCCGCGACCGAACCGCAGCGGGACCGGCCGGGTACCCCCGTTCCGTCCCTCCCTTCTCTGCCCGTCCGGGAAGTCTTCGCCGTCCTCAGCAGTTCCCCGCGTGGTCTCCCTCCGGCCGAGGCCGCCGCGCGACAGACCCGCTACGGCCTCAACGAGCTTCCCGGCGTGAGCCGTGGGCACGTATGGCGACGCCTGATCGCGCAGTTCACCGACCTCTTCGCCGTCGTGCTGCTCGTCTCCTCGGCGATCACCTTCCTCGCGTATGCGCTGGAACAGCCCCGGGATGCGGCCACACTTCAGCTGGCGCTGGCCATCCTCGGCGTGGTGCTGCTGAACGCCGGCATCGGCTTCGCCCAGGAGTACTCCGCCGAGCGGACGGCGGAGTCCCTGCAGGCGATGGTGCCGCACACCTGCCGGGTGCTCCGGGACGGTGTACCGCGGGACCTGCCCGCGCGCGATCTGGTTCCCGGTGATGTCGTGCTCCTGGAGGCCGGGGACGCGGTGTCGGCCGACTGCCGACTGGTCGAGGCGCACGAGGTCGCTGTCAACAACGCGGCGCTCACGGGCGAGAGCGACGCCGTCGCACGCGTCGACGGACCGGTGCCGGCGGGGCCGCCGCTGGACGCGCGCAACTTCGTGTTCATGGGCACAGACGTGGTCGCGGGCACGGGCAAGGCCGTCGTGTGCGCCACCGGGACGGCCACCGAGTTCGGGCGGATCTTCCGGCTCACCGCTGCGGCGCCCCGGCAGCAGACCCCGCTGCAGCGGCAGGTCGCGGCCATGGCCCGCCGGGTGGCGGGCGTCGCGTTGGCCACCGGGGCCCTCCTGTTCGCGGTGCGCGTGCCCAGCGGGCAGCCGTTCGTGGACACGTTCGTCTTCTCGCTCGGGGTGATGGTCGCCCTGGTGCCGGAGGGTCTGCCGGCCACGCTCTCCGTGTCCCTGGCGATCGGTGTCCGCCGCATGGCTCGCCGACGCGCCCTCGTCAAGCAGTTGCTCGCGGTGGAGGCGCTCGGTTCGACGAGCGTGGTGTGCACCGACAAGACGGGCACGCTCACCCAGGCCGAGATGACCGTCGTACGGCTGTGGGCGAACGGTGTGCCGCACGCCGTGACCGGAGTAGGGTACGCGCCCGTCGGCGAGGTCGCCGACGCCGCACCTGTGCGGGAGCTGCTGCGGGCGGCGGCCCTGTGCAGCAACGCCCGGCTGGTACCCCCGGCCGGCCGGGACGGGTGGCGGGTGCTCGGCGACACCACCGAGGGCGCCCTGCTGGTGGCCGCTATGAAGGCGGGCGTGGATCCGACGGCGGAGGAGGCCCGGACGCCGCGGGTGGCGGAGCATCCCTTCGATTCCACTCGCAAGCTCATGAGCACCGTGCACCGCGACCTCGGCGGCGACTACCTGGCATACGTCAAGGGCGCACCGCTGGAGCTGCTCGCCCGCTGTGATGCCGTCTGCCGGGACGGCGGCCGCACACCGTTGACGGACGGAGACCGGGCCGAGATCGCCACGGCCGCGGACGGGATGGCTGGTCAGGGCCTTCGCGTGCTGGCGGTCGCCCGGCGGCGGGTCGCCGGTCCTCACCCGCCGCTCGGAGACGTCGAGTCGGGGCTGACCTTCCTGGGGCTGGCCGGGATGTACGACCCGCCCCGGCCGGAGGTGAGGGACGCTGTGGACGCCTGCCGACGGGCCGGGATCCGCATCGTCATGGTCACCGGCGATCACCCCCTGACCGCGGAAGCCGTCGCCCGTCGCGTCGGCATCGTGCGGGAACAGGCCCCGTCCGTGGTGACGGGCACGCAGCTGGACGCTCTGGACGACGGCGCCCTGGACGCGCTGCTGGCGGGTTCCGCCGAGCTGTTGCTGTGCAGGGTCAGTCCGGAGCACAAGATGCGGGTGGTCACCGCGCTGCAGCGGCGCGGCGAGGTCGTCGCCGTCACGGGGGACGGCGCCAACGACGCCCCTGCCCTCAAGCACGCGGACATCGGTGTCGCCATGGGCGCCTCCGGCACGGACGTCGCCCGCGAGGCGGCGGTGATGGTGCTGCTCGACGACTCCTTCGCCTCCATCACCACGGCGGTGGGGCTTGGCCGTTCGGTCTACCGGAACATCCGCAAGTTCCTGATCTATCTCTTCAGCCACAACATCGCCGAACTCGTGCCGATTCTCGCGGCGACCTTCGCCGGGTTCCCGCTGGTTCCGATCACGGCCGTACAGATCCTCGCCATCGACCTCGGCTCGGACGTGCTGCCCGCGTTGGCCCTCGGCGCCGAGCCGATGGAGCACGACGTCATGGACAGCCCGCCACGGCCGCGCCGCGAACGGCTGTTCTCGACGGCGGTCATGGGCCGCATCCTCTTCCTCGGCGGCATCCAGGCCCTCGGCGTGTGCGCCGTGTTCTTCTGGCACATCCACGCCTCCGGCATCCCGTACGCGGACTTCACCAAGAGCGATCCCGTCTACCGGGAGGCGATCACCATGGTCCAGGCGGGCATCGTCGTCAGCCAGTTCTTCAACGCGCTCGCGGTGCGCACCGACCGGCAGAGCGTCTTCCGAGCCGGCCTGTTCACCAATCCCTGGCTGCTGGCCGCAGGCTGCTTCGGAATCGGGCTGATGGCCGCCATCAGCTACGCACCGCCGCTCCGGGCGATCTTCAACACCGCGCCGCTGGCCGCCGCCGACTGGGCGGTTCTGGCCGCGTGCGGAGCGCTGTTGCTGGCCGCCGAGGAAGCACGGAAATGGGTGCTGCGGCGGCGTAGTACGTCCCCGAAGGGAGAAACACGATGAGAGTGATCATCGTGGGCTGCGGCCGGGTCGGTGCCACGCTCGCCACGCAGCTCGTCGCCGAAGGCCACGACGTACGCCTCGTCGACCGGCAGCCCAAGGCACGCGGGCTGCTGCCGCCGGGATTCCCCGGCGCCTTCCACGCGGGCAACGGCTTCAGCCGGTCCGTGCTGGAAGCGGCCGGGATCGATCACACGGACGCGTTCGTCGCGGTCGCCTCCGGGGACAACAGCAACATCGTCAGCGCGCGGACCGCCAAGGAGACGTACCGGGTCCCGATCGTCCTGGCCCGCATCCACGATCCCCGCCGCGCCGACATCTACCGGGAGCTGGGCATCCCGACGATCTCCAGCGTCCGGTGGGCCGTCGGCCGCATCCACCAGATGCTGCTGCACCGCCATCTCACCCCGGAACTCTCCTTCGGCAGCGGCGAGACCCTCGTGGTCCGCTCCCAGCTGCCGGGCTATCTCACCGGACGGCCGCTGACCGAGTTCGATGTCGACGGGGAGATCCGCGTCGTGGAGGTCACCCGCGCCGGCCGGTCGCTGCTGCCCGCCCACGGTGTCCTGGCCGAACCGGGCGACCTGGTCACCTTCGCCGTCGCCGCCACCGCGCTGGGCCGGCTGCGCGGCTTTCTCGACAAGGAGCTGGGAACGTGAACGTCCTCATCGCCGGAGCGGGCCGCTTCGGCACCCAGATCGCCCAGGTGCTCTCCGCGGCACGCAACGCCGTCACCCTGGTCGAGCACGACGAGGACCGCATCGCCGAGATCAAGGGCCTGCCCTCCGTACAGCTGGTGGCCGGGGACGCCTGCGAACCCGTACTCCTGGAGCGAGCGGGCGCGCTGACCTGCGACCTCGTCATCGCCGCCACCGGCCGGGACGAGGACAACCTCGTCATCAGCCTGCTCGCGAAGCGCCAGTTCGGGGTGGCGCGTGTGGCCGCGCGTGTCAACGACGCGGAGAACGCCTGGCTCTTCGACGGGCGGTGGGGTGTGGACGTCGCGGTGCCCGCGGCCACCCCGCTGATCTCCCTGATCGAGGAGGCCACCGGTGCCACGGACACGGTGGCGCTGCTGCGTCTGAGCAAGGCGGGCGTCGAGGTCATCGAGACAGCGATCACCGAGGACTCCCGGGCGGCGGGTCACCCGCTGGGCGAGATCACGCTGCCGGCCGGCACCGTCGTCGCCACCGTCGTCCGCGACGGGCGTCCCACGGTGCCGAGCCCCGAAGTGACTCTGCTGCCGGGCGACGAACTCCTGCTCGTCTCGCACGAGGCCACCGAGCAGGAGATCCACGCGGCCTTCCAGTGATCCCTCCGGGCCGTTCCGGCTTCTGCTTCGGTTCACGACGGCTCGGCGCGCACGATCACCACCGGACAGCTCGCGTGCTGTGACACATGCCGGCTGACCGAACCGAGCAAGGCGCGGGCGAACCCACCCTCCCCCGGCTGCCCCCCACCAGTGGCCTCGGCTGCCTCGGCGGCCCGCAACAGGACGTCGGGGGCATCGGCGTGCACCACGTGCGTACGGACCGAGCCGGCCACGTCCGCGCCGACGTCCACGGCGACCGACTGGGCGGCGCGGCGGCGGTCGATGGACCGGCCGACGTCCCCCACGCCCCGTACCGTAAGTGATCACTCCCCCGAACGCGGTGCGCGAGCAAGTGGGACTCCGACTGCGCACCGGGGCGGTCGCCGCCTGACCGGTCACCGCACGCCCGCCGTCGGGGGTCCGCTCCCCGGGCAAGCCGCGGGAAGGCCGGTGACCGGGGAGACACGGTGTTCGCATGCCCGCCAGCTATGGGCCCCATGGTCCTCGTGAGTGCCGTTCGGCCCCAGGAGACGGGGCACTCCTGGAGTGGGAATGTGCCGACGACCGCTTCGTCACATGCCTCTCGTTCTCAGCCGAACAGGCTTGGCACCCGGATCGTTTCGACACGTCGCCACGTGCCGCCGGGCAGCAGGATCCACTCGCCGACCGCGCATCGGCCACTCCGGCGGACGGAGCCGGCCATCGGCCGGGAGGCCGAAAGCCGCGCCGTCCCGGGCGACGGCAACCGGGCACCGCAGCGGGCACGCTCGGCTCGCGGGGCAACTCGGGTGCGCTTGCTCATCGGCCCTCCGTCCACTGGAATGCACTCACCGCCTCTGAGGTACGACCACGACCGGGCACTGGCCGTGGTGCAGCACGGCGTGGCTCACGCCACCCAGCTGGAACCCGAAGTGGCCCGTCCTGCGGCGTGCGCCGATGATCACGAGGTCGGCGGCCGCCGACCGGTCCACCAGGATCTTGCCGGCAGGGCCCTCAAGCGTCGTTCGGCGCATTCGGACGTGGGGATACTCGGCGGTCGCAGCCTTGAGCTGAGCGTCGAGAAGGGCGGAGGCTCCCTCCTCGTATACGTCTGTCGGCCCTTCGGCCCGTACCCCCTCGCCGCGCCTGTCATGGGAGGGCCTGCGCCAAGCATGTACGACATCCAGGATGCAGCCGCGCAACTCGGCCTCGCGGAAGGCGAACCGCACGGCCTCCACGCCGGTGCCGGCTTCCCCCAGACCGAGCAGGATCCGCTCATGCCTACCCGCCAGGCCTACACGATCGCCCCGGACCACGACCACCGGGCAGTGCGCCCGGCCCGCCACGGCCAGGCCGACCGATCCGAGAAGCAGCCCCTTGAGTTCACCGCGGCCGCGCGATCCCGTCACCAGCGCGAAGGCATCATTTCCCTCGCGCACGAGAACCTCCGCTGCTTCGCCCGGAACGATGTCGGTGGTGACCTTCACATCAGGGCCGCGCCGCTGGGCGCGTTCCGCTGCGGAGGCCACGATGTGCTCAGCCAGCACCCGTTCGGAGGGGCGCCCCTGGCCCACCGACGGGAGGCCGCCCTCGTAGCGCGCCCACAGGGAGGCGTAGACGAGCCTCAGGGGCAGACCGTGGCGTTCGGCCTCGTCCAGGGCCCAGTCGACCGCGAGCAGACACGAGTCCGAGCCGTCGACGCCCACCACCAGAGGAAGTGTCATCTTGCCCACCACCTTTCACAGGGCCGCCACCTGGTGCAGCGCATGGTGGTGAACTTCACCGTGGCACTCTCCCGTTGGCATTGCGAGGGGCGCTTCGGCCCGCGTCGGAGGACTTTCGGCCCCCTATGGCTCGATGTGGCGGGGCGTCGCATCGTCGTCTGCGGCATGATCCGCCGGAGAGGCCCTAGTGGTTCCGTGCGTATGCCTGTCGGACGGAGGCAGCAACGCGGTCGGTGAGTTCGGGAAGGGCCGACCGCACCGCTTCGCTCAGGCCCGCGCCGAGTGCGACGTCGGCCACCTCCACGGCGTGCACGACGAGCCTGTGGGGCAGCTGGTCCAGGGCCTCCGCCAGGGCGAGGCACTCCCCCAGGCCGAAGGCATGTGTGCTCGCCGTACCCGGTGCGTGGCAGGCCGCTTCCACCGGTGTCAGGGTGCGCACCTCACCCGGCCGGGCCGGCTCTGCACGCAGGGCTTCCACGACGACCACGGTGTCCGCACCCCGCCACAGGTCGAGCATGCGTGCGGGTTCACCGTCGCTGACCACCAGGACGGTGTCCTGCGGAACACGGCCCCGCAACGCCTCCACCACTGCCGGGCCGATCCCGTCGTCACCGCGCAGGGGATTGCCCACACCGATCACCAGCACCCGGCCGCTCATCTGCGCTCCACCGTCAGGTCGAGGAAGTGCGCGGCGCAGGAGATGCAGGGATCGTGATTCCGGATGGCCCGTTCGCACAAGTGGGTGAGCTCCTCGTCGTCGGCGGCGGGCCCGACCCTGTCCAGGCGCGCCTGAACCGCCCTGCGCACGTCCTCCTCGATGGCCGTCTGGTTCTGGGCCGTGGGCGGAACGATGCGGGCCTCGGTGAGCGTGCCGTCCTCCGCGAGAACGTAGCGGTGGTACAGCAGGCCCCGGGGCGCCTCGGTGGCCCCGGCGCCGGCCGCCTTGCGTGGCGGCACCTGGACGGCCGGTCGGAGAGGTTGTTCGTACCCGTCGATGATCCGCAGGGCTTCCTCGACGGCATGCACCACCTCCACGGCGCGTACGGCGATGCTTCGGAAGGGGTTGTCGCAGATCGCGCCGGCGGCGGGGTCGCCCAGCCCGGCGGCCCGCGCCGCCTCGGCCGCCACGGGATGCAGCCACCGGCCGTTGATCGCGTAGCGCGCCAGCGGACCGGTCAGGAAGCGGCGTCCGTCGAGAGTGGCGGTCAGGGCAGTGGAGTACGGCACCTGCCCTTCCTGAACGCGCTGTTCGAAGTCGGACAGGGTGAACTCGCGCAACGCCGGACTTCCGCCGTGGGCGGCCATGACCGCCGGCGTTCCGGAGTCGATGGCGTAGCGGCCGGGGTCACGCAGTGCGAGCAGGTCGTGGTCGCACACGGTGTCGGGAAAGTCGAACGCGGCCACCCAGCGGACGGTCTCCAGCGCGTCCTCTCGGGCCTGTCGGAGTCGTTCCGCCAGCGGGCGGAGTTCCTGCGGCGTCGGCGTCCGGTAGAAGCCGCCGACTCGGACGTTGACCGGGTGGATGGGACGGCCGCCGAGCTGTTCGAGGATCGCGTTACCGGCCTGCTTGAGCCTCAGGCCACGCTCCACGGCGGCACGTTGGTCCCGGGCCAGCCCCACCACGTCCGCATGGCCGAGAAAGTCCGGAGCGTGCAGCAGATAGACGTGCAGGGTGTGACTCTCGATCCACTCGCCGCAGTACAGCAGGCGCCGCAGTTCCGCGAGCGGGCCGTCCACCGTGACCCCGCAGGCGTTCTCGATCGCCTGGCAGGCGCTCATCTGATACGCGACCGGGCAGATGCCGCAGATGCGAGCTGTGATGTCGGGGGGTTCGGTATGGGCCCGGCCGGTCAGGAAGGCCTCGAAGAACCGTGGCGGTTCGTAGATGCGCAGCCGCGTCTCGACGACAGTCCCCCGTCGACACGTAGGTGCAGGGCGGCCTCGCCTTCCACTCTGGCCAGCGCGTCCAGTCGCAGGACACGGGTTCCACCATGGTTCATGCGGGCCTTTCCGGGCGAGCTTCCGTCGTGTCCCGAGGGCTGTCCTGCTCCTCGGCCACGAGGTCGGGTACGGGGGCATATTCCGGCGACGCGGCGTTGAAGGTACGGAAGACACGCTGAATGTCCCGCTCGCTCATCCCGTCGTGGCGCAACTGCGCGACCATGGAGCGCAGGTTGGGCCGGCCCGTGGGTCCGAAGCATCCGTAGCACCCGCGTCCGTAGGCGGGGCAGATGGCGCCGCAACCGGCGTGGGTGACCGGGCCCAGACAGGGGGTGCCGTGGGCCACGGTGATGCAGGTGGTGCCGCGCCTCTTGCACTCGAAGCAGACGCTGTGGCTGGGGATCCGGGGTTTGCGTCCGGCCAGGTGGGCGGTGATGACTTCGAGCAGCTGGCGGCGGTCGATGGGGCAGCCGCGCAGTTCGAAATCGACCGGGACGTGCGCCGAGATCGGTGTCGAGGTCTCCAGCGTGGAGATGTACTCGGGCCGGGCGTAGACCGCGGCAAGGAACTCGTCGACGTCGGCGAAGTTGCGCAGTGCCTGGATGCCGCCCGCGGTGGCGCAGGCTCCAATGGTCACCAGATACTTGGACACGCTGCGGATGTGCTGGATCCGCTCGGCGTCCTCGGCGGTGGTGATCGACCCTTCGACCAGGGAGAGGTCGTACGGGCCCCGGCCGTCCGGTCGCGCGCGCTCCCCGCCGGCGCCTTCGACCGGGGTCATCTCCAGGAAGTGGTCGATCCGTACTCGTTCGGTCAGACCGAGGAGTTCGTCCTCGCAGTCGAGCAGGGTCAGCTGGCAGCCGTCGCAGGAGGCGAACTTCCACACGGCGAGCGTGGGCCGTGGGTCGGTGACGAGTCCGGGGTCGGTGGCCATGTCACAACTCCCTCACGAGGAGCAGTTGTGCCACGCGGTCATAGCCGACGACCGGTCCGTCGCGGCACAGGAGGAGCGGGCCGAGTTGGCAGTGACCGCAATGGCCGGTGGCGCAGTGCATGTTGCGTTCCAAGGACACCTGAACGCGCTGCGAGGCCAGGCCCCGGGCCAAGAGGGCGCGCGCGGTGTGCCGCATCATCACCTCGGGCCCGCACACGAACGCGCAGGTCCGTTCGGGCCGCAGGTCGAGGCGGTCCAGGAGCGTGGTGACCACACCCACCGCACCGTGCCACCCGGGGCCGGGACGGTCGACGGTCACCTCCACCCGGGCCGGATCGCGCCAGCTCTCGATCTCGTCGCGGTAGACCAGATCGGCAGGGGTACGGGCGCCCACCAGGACCGCGAGCCGACCGTACGCGGCAGGCCGGTCCAGGACTGCCTGCACAACCGGCCGGAGCGGAGCCAGCCCGATGCCGCCGGCGATCACCAGCACATCGTGGCCGACCGCCGCATCAAGGTCCCAGCCGGTACCGTAGGGCCCGCTGAGCCCGACGGTGTCGCCCGGGCGCATCCGGTACAGCGCGGTCGAGACCGCACCCACCGCGCGCACGGTGTGTACGAGACCTCCGTGGCGGCCGCGCAGGGCGCTGGCCGAGATGGGCACCTCGCCAACTCCGAACGCGTAGATCATCGCGAACTGCCCCGGTGCGAAGGACGGGAGTTCCCGTCCGACCGGCGCGAGTTCGATCGACCGGGTGTCGGCGGTCTCGGCCCTGGTGCCGGCGACGCGGTACGGCAGCGGGGGCACCACGGTACTCATGGTGACCCGCCTCCCGGCAGCCGTTCGACCGCAGCGGAGTCCGGGAAGGCGGGAAGCCCGGTCACGACGCCGCCCCATCATCCGATGCCCCGGACCGTGTCCAGTCGTGCAGGGCGGCGGCTTCCTCGGTGATGTCGATGCCGACCGGGCACCACACGATGCAGCGGCCGCAGCCCACGCAGCCGGACGATCCGAACTGGTCGTGCCAGGTACCGAGCTTGTGGGTCATCCACTGCCGGTAGCGGCTGCGCGAGGAGGCACGGACCGGGCCGCCGTGCAGGTGGGAGAAGTCCAGATCGAAGCACGAGTCCCACAGCCGCCACCGCTCCGCGTGGTCGCCGGTGAGGTCGGTGACGTCCTCGGTGGTGGTGCAGAAGCAGGTGGGGCACACCATGGTGCAGTTTCCGCAGGTCAGGCACCGCCCGGCGACGTCGTCCCAGCGGGGCGCGTCGAGTGTTCCGGCCATCAGTTCCCGCAGATCGGCCTCGGGCATGGTCCGTCCCATGCGGTCCGCGGCGGCCGTGACACCTGCGCGAGCCGTCTCCCGGGTTTCGGGGTCGGCCGGACGACCGGGCAGTTCGGCCAGGATCTCCGCACCTTCCTGGCTGCCGCCGCGGATCCAGAAGCGGTGCCCGTCCTCATCGACCACTTCGGTCATCACCAAGTCGTAGCCGGGGCCGGCGGCGGGTCCGGTGCCCATCGAGACGCAGAAGCAGGTGGCGCCGGGCTCCGTGCACTCGACCGCGATCAGCAGTGCCCCGGAGCGCCGCCCCGCGTAGACGGGGTCGCGGTACGCCCCACCGGTCAGTACCCGGTCCTGGATGGCGATGGCCCGCAGGTCGCAGGGACGCACGCCGAGGAAGGCGTACCGGGAAGGCGCGGCCTGGTCGGCCGTGAGGACCAACTCGCCCTCCACCCGGTCGGCGCTCCACTCCCGCACCCGCGCAGGATGCAGGAACGACTTCCAGGACTGGGGGCCCGCCGCGTTCGCGAAGGCCGCGCCGTCTGACCGCTCGCGCAACCGGTACCGCCCGGCCTCCAGCTCCACGCCCCATCCGTACGGCAACTCGTCGGCCGACCGCAGCTCCGCCAGTACGATCGCACTGTCCCGCACCGTGGGGCCGATCACCGTGAACCCGCGTCCGATCAGCACGTCCACGAGCGCGGCCATTCCGTCCTTGCCCATGACGAGCCCGTCGGTCGCGGCGGGCGGGAAGGCGTTCGCATCGACATCGGTGCTCATGACCGATCTCCTTCAGCGCCGTGGACGGCAGAGCTGGCGTCTTGCCGTCCTCTCAAGCCCACGATCGCAGCATTTACGGTGCGGCGATGCGCCGATAGAGCCATATGGGCACCTTTTCAGTCCGTTTGTCCCGTTGTTCCCATCGGAGCAGCCGACAGCCCCTGCGGACTGTGGTCCGGCGGGCGCCCCAGCTGCTCCGCAATGATCAGCACGCCCGGTGCGCCGAGACGCCGCAGGGTGCATCGGAGTTCAACCTGATCGTCGTCTCAGGCAGGCGGCGGAAGTGGACCTGAGCCGTCCGGGCACGTACGGGGGCCGTTCGACCCAGTGCGGGCGGAGCGGCCCGGACGGATGGTTGAAGAAGGCCCCGAAGGAAGGAGGGCTGGCATGCGGTGGGAGACGATCCGGAAGGACACTCCGCCTCGGATTGCCCCCAATCTGGGTGACTACGACGAGGAGTGTGCCGGCTTTTCGTGGTCAGAGGCACGGGCCAGGCTGGAGGGGCTGCCCGGCGGGCGGGGACTGAACATCGCGCACGAGGCCGTTGACCGGCACGCGGCATCGACCCGGGCGACGGCAGTCGCGCTGCGCTGCGTCGGGCGCGACGACTCCGTGACCTGCGTGACCTACGCGGATCTGGCCCGTTCGACGGCACGATTCGCCAACGTGCTCCGTACCCTCGGGCTCGGTCACGGCGACCGGGTGGTGACGCTGCTGGGGCGGTGCCCCGAGCTGTACACCGTGGTTCTCGGCACGCTGAAGAACACCAGCGTTCTGTGCCCGCTGTTCTCCGCCTTCGGACCGGACCCGGTCGCCCAGCGAGTGACGCTGAGCGACGCGCAGGTACTGGTCACCACGGCGGAGCTGTACCGCAGGAAGGTCGCCGGGCGACGCGGCGCGCTTGCCTCCCTGCGCCATGTGCTGATCGTCGGCGAGGGCGCCGATGAACTGCCCGGCACTGTTCCCCTCGCCGCTCTGATGGCCGACGCGGCCGACACCTTCACCATCCCGCCCACGTCGCCCCACGACATGGCCCTGCTGCACTTCACGAGCGGCACCACAGGCACCCCCAAGGGCGCAGTGCACGTGCACGAGGCCGCCGTAGCCCACTACATGTCCGCGCTCTACGCCCTCGACCTCCACCAGAACGACGTGTTCTGGTGCACCGCCGACCCGGGTTGGGTCACCGGCATGTCCTACGGGATCGTCGCACCGCTCATGCACGGCGTGACGGTCGTGGTGGACGAGGGCGACTACGACGCCCGTCGCTGGTACCGGATCCTCGCCGAGCAACGGGTGAGTGTCTGGTACACGGCGCCAACGGCCCTGCGCATGCTGATGCGGACGACGCCGAGGACCGGACCGTACGACCTGCCTCGCTCGTTCGACCTGCGCGCGCTGCGGTTCGTCGCGTCGGTCGGCGAGCCGCTCAACCCGGAGGCCGTGGTGTGGGGACGGGACGTGCTGGGGCTGCCGGTGCACGACAATTGGTGGCAGACCGAGACAGGCGCGATCATGATCGCCAACTTTGCCGGCTGCGACATCCGCCCCGGCTCCATGGGCCGTCCGCTGCCCGGTGTGGAAGCGGCGGTGCTGCGGCGTGGCGAGGACGGTCGGGCCCAGATCATCGGCGGCCGGGTCACGGTGCTGGAGGAGCCCGGCGTGGAAGGCGAACTGGCGCTCCGGCCCGGCTGGCCGTCCATGTTCCGCGGCTACCTGCACGACGAGCCACGCACCGCGGCGGCCTTCGCGGACGGCTGGTACCTCACCGGCGATCTGGTGCGACGCGACGCTGCCGGCTGGTACTGGTTCGTGGGGCGCGCCGACGACGTCATCAAGTCGGCGGGACACCTCATCGGGCCATTCGAGGTCGAGAGTGTCCTGATGGAGCACCCTGCGGTCGCCGAGGCCGGGGTCATCGGCCGACCCGATCCGGTCGCCGGGAACATCGTCAAGGCGTTCGTCGCGCTGCGGCCGGGCTTCGACGCGACCACCACAACCCGGCAGGAACTGCTGGCCTTCGCCAGACGCCGACTGGGCCCGGCCGTGGCGCCGCGCGAGATCGCCTTCGACCAGCACCTGCCGCACACCCGCAGTGGCAAGGTCATGCGCCGCCTGCTGCGGGCACGCGAACTCGGCCTGCCCGAAGGCGACACCTCCACTCTGGAGAAGGCCGACTCCTCCCCGGACGCCTCCTCCCTGGCGAGGACGGAGCAATCCGCATGAGCACTGCCCGCACCACCCACGCACCGCGACCCGCCACCCGGCCGAACCGTCAAGCCGCGCACCGCCTTGCCCTGTTCGAGTCGATGCTGCGCGTCCGCCGGTTCGAGGAACGCTGCGTGGAGTTGTACAGCGCCGCCCGTATCCGGGGTTTCATGCACCTCTACATCGGTGAGGAAGCCGTGGCCGTCGGCGTCAACGAGGCTCTCACGGACGCCGACGCGGTCGTGTCGACGTACCGCGAGCACGGGCACGCACTCGCGCGCGGGGTTCCGGCCGAGGCGATCATGGCCGAGATGTTCGGCAAGGTCACCGGCTGCAGCCGTGGCCGGGGCGGATCCATGCACCTGTTCGACGCCGGCCGCCGCTTCTACGGCGGCAACGCGATCGTCGGCGGCGGGATCCCTCTCGCGGCCGGCCTCGCCCTCGCCGACCGCATGACCGGCCGCAACCGAGTCACCTGCTGCTTCTTCGGCGACGGCGCCTTCGCCGAGGGCGAGTTCCACGAGACCGCCAACCTCGCCGCGCTCTGGGAACTGCCCTTGCTGCTGGTCTGCGAGAACAACCTTTACGCAATGGGCACGGCCCTGGCCCGCCACCAGGCCCAGACCGACCTCGCGCTGCGGGCCGCCGGGTACGGCATGGTCTCCTGGGCCGTCGACGGCATGGACGTCTTCGCCGTCGAGGACGCAGCCCGGCGGGCGGCCGAAGGCATACGTGCCGGAACCGGACCGCACTTCCTGGAGATGCACACGTACCGCTTCCGCGCCCACTCCATGTACGACCCCGACCGTTACCGCGACAAGGCCGAGATCGAGCACTGGAAGGAGCGCGACCCGGTCGAAGGGCTCGCCCGGCGCCTGCGAGATGCGAAGGAACTGTCCGACAAGGCCCGCACCGCTCTGGAGGACCGTCTGTCCGCCGAGATCGACGGTGCCGTCGAGGCCGCCGAGCAGGCTCCCGATGAGCCCGTCGAGGATCTGCTGAAGTACGTCACCAGTCCGGTGGGGGTGAGCCGGCCATGACCGCGACCCACACCCGTACCACCGACCCCGCCGCCTCCTCCGACCGGAAGACGACCTATCGGGAGGCGATGCGCGAGGCCCTGCGCGAGGCGCTGCGCACCGACGAGCGTGTGTTCCTGATGGGCGAGGACGTCGGCCGGTACGGCGGCTGCTTCGGTGTCAGCCTCGGCCTGCTGGAGGAGTTCGGACCCGAACGGATCCGCGATGCCCCGCTGTCCGAGTCCGCCTTCGTCGGCGCCGGCATCGGCGCGGCCCTGGCCGGCATGCGGCCGATCGTCGAGATCATGACGGTCAACTTCAGTCTGTTGGCCCTGGACCAGATCCTCAACAACGCGGCGACCCTGCTGCACATGTCGGGCGGTCAGCTGCCGGTACCGATCGTGATCCGGATGACCACGGGTGCGGGTCGGCAGCTGGCGGCCCAGCACTCGCACAGCCTGGAAGGCTGGTACGCGCACATCCCCGGCCTGCGGGTCCTGGCCCCGGCGACCCTCACCGACGCCCGGTACATGCTGGCCCCTGCGCTCGCCGATCCCGACCCCGTGCTGATCTTCGAGCACGGCAGCCTGTACAACGTCTCGGGCGACCTGCCGGCCGACACGGGCCCGGTCGACATCGATCACGCGGCCGTCCGCCGCCCCGGCACGGACGTCTCGCTGATCACCTACGGCGGCTCGCTGCCCAAGGCACTCGCCGCCGCCGACGACCTGGCGAACGACGGCATCAGCGCGGAGGTCGTCGACCTGCGTACCCTGCGCCCCCTGGACGACACCACCATCGGCGACTCCGTCGCGCGCACCCACCGTGCCGTCGTCATCGACGAGGGATGGCGCACCGGCAGCCTTGCGGCGGAGATCTCGGCACGCGTCACCGAGCAGCACTTCTACGACCTCGATGCCCCCGTGGGACGGGTGTGCAGCGCCGAAGTGCCCATGCCGTACGCGCGCAGGCTGGAGGAGGCCGCGCTGCCCCAGGTCGACGGAATCGTCGCCGCCGCACGTCGCGCCGTCGGCGGCCCCGTGCCGACCGGTGCCGACGCGGCGGAACGACAGGCGGTCACCGGGAGGGCGGGCTGAGATGACCGAGTTCACCATGCCCTCGCTCGGCGCGGACATGGACGAAGGCGTGTTGCAGGAGTGGCTCGTGGGTCCTGGCGACCGGGTGCGCAAGGGCGATGTCGTGGCGGTCGTGGAAACCGACAAGGCGGCCATCGAGGTCGAGTGTTTCGAGTCCGGCACCGTGGGACAGCTGCTCGTCCCGCCGGGAACCCGGGTGCCGGTGGGGACACCTCTCGCGGTGATCCAAGGCGAGGGCGCACCCGAGGAGCAGGCGAGGATCGCGGCGGAGCAGGGCTCCCCCCTGGCCGCCGAGACGGTCGCCGAAGTTCCCCATCGGGAGAGGGCCCGGGCGCCCAAGGGCGCCAAGTCTGAACAGGAGCCGCTTGCGCACGACGAGCGTCCGCGGTCTCGCCGGAAGGCAGTCCGCGAGCGGAAGCCGGTTCAGGAGCCAGTACGCACGAAGTCCCCGAAGAAGTCCGCCGGGCAGCCCGTACGCGCAACGGGCAGCCTCACGCACCCGCCGCCGCAGATGTCCCCCGAGGCCGAGTCGGCCCTGGGAGCCGGACCCCTGGTGCGGCACCTCGCGGCGCTGCGGGGCCTCGACCTGACGACACTGCACGGCACAGGACCCGGCGGACGGATCACCCGTGCCGACGTGGAGCACGCCCAGCCACCTCTTGCGCCCAGAGTGCGGGCTACCCCATACGCCAGGCGGCTTGCCCGTGACCTGGGCGTCGACCTGGCGGCACTGCGGGGCACCGGGGACGGCGGAGCCGTTCGAGCGGCGGACGTGCACACGGCTGTGCGCGCACGCGACGGGCGGCACGAACCGGGCGGGCCGGCCGAACGTCGTCGGGACGACGAGCAGCACCCGCACATCGCGGTGCCGACCGACAGCGGGGCGGAACAGCGTAAGGACACCATGCGCCGTGCCATCGCCGACCTCATGAGCCGCTCCAAACGGGAGATCCCCCACTACTACCTGTCCACCACCATCGACCTGACAGCGGCCGGGGACTGGCTGCGCCGGATCAACCGCGGCCGCCCACCCGCCGACCGCCTGGTGCCTGCGGCTCTCCTGTTGAAGGCCGCCGCCGTGGCGGCGCAGCAGGTACCGACCCTGAACGGCTACTGGCAGAACGACGGGTTCGTCCCCGGCCCCGCGGTGAACCTGGGTGTCGCGGTGTCGCTCCGGCAGGGCGGACTGCTCGCGCCGGTCATCCACGGCGCGGACACGCTGCCGCCCGACGCCCTCATGACGATCCTCAAAGACCTGGTCGAGCGCGCCCGCAGGGGAAAGCTGCGCGGCAGCGAGATGACCGGCGCCACCCTGACCGTCACCAACCTCGGTGACCAGGGCGTGGAGACCGTCTTCGGTGTCATCCATCCGCCCCAGGTGGCCCTGGTCGGCTTCGGCGCGGTCGTCGAGCGGCCCTGGGCCGCGAACGGCATGCTCGGCGTGCGTCCCCTGGTGACCGCGACTCTGGCCGCCGACCACCGGGCCACGGACGGTGCCGTCGGGGCCCGCTACCTCACGGCGGTCGACCGACTGCTGCAGAAACCGGAGGAGTTGTGAGTCAGATGAAGCCCCTGGACAACGCTGAGGCCATGGCCGTGGTCAAGGAGTCGATCACCCAGATCATCCCCGACGCGGACTTCACTCAGGTCGAACCCGACGACAAGTTCCGTGATGTTCTGGAACTCGATTCGCTCGACTTCCTCAGCCTGGTGGAGCTGCTGTCCGAGCGCACGGGAATCCGGATCGACGAGGAGGACTACCCGGAACTGACCACGCTGTCCGCTGCCACGCGGTTCCTGGTCGCCAGGTCGCAGGACAGTGCCGGCCCGGCGCGGTGAGTCGCCGGGGGCTCCCGTGGTGGTGCCGTGTCCGAACACCTTGCAGGCGTCCTCCCTACCTCGCTCAGCAGCTTCTGAACATCGACGACCGCGCCATCCAAGGCATGGGTACGCCTCAGCCGAGCACCCGTCAGGTCGCTGGTGAACCCCGGCAGGTTCGAAGCTGACCATCCATGACACCCCCGGTCAGGCGCCGCTGGAGGGACGCCGAGCGTCGTCCGTGCGATAGGCGATGTGGCTGGCGACCGAGACGACACCATCGACTCCGCGGCACAATTGTTCAATCACGGGGATCAGACCCCTGTACTCCACGACGCCACCGAGGGCAACCCGCCCGTCTCGTACCTCGACCGTCACCTCCGTCGGATCGATCCCCATGGTGTGCCGCAGCAGGTCGCCGGTGATCTCCTCACGGATGGCGTCGTCACGGCGCAGGAAGATCCGCAGCAGATCACCACGGCTGATGATGCCCAGGAGCCGGTCCGCCTCATCCACCACGGGCAGCCGCTTGACGTGCTGGGCCTCCATGAGGCGGGCAGCCTCGACAACGCTCCACTCCGGGCGCGCGCACACCGCCGGGGCCGACATGAGTTCCTCGGCGCGGGAGCCCTCGGCCTTGGCCCGCTCCCAGGCTTCCAGGTGCGGAACGGGGGTCCTGCCCGACGGATCGGCCTGATCGGCGCTCTTGCGCAGCAGGTCGGCCTCGGACACCACCCCCATGGGGCGGTCCAGATCGTCCACCACGGGCACGGCAGTGACATCGTTCTCCGCCAGGAGCCTGACGAGCTCCTTGAACGGCGTGTCACGCCGAGCCCGGACGACGCCCCGGGTCATGAGCTCATCGACCGTTCGGTGGTGCATGGTGCCTCCCGGATGCGAACCGCCCACCTCGCGGACGCGGAGTTCTCGGCCCGTGCGGCGGTCTGTCCCGCGGGGCAGGTTGGATACAGCACCATTCTGAGGAGAGGGCGGCGATCATGCGAGCTCACCTCGGCGACCAACTCGTCATCGAAGGTCCGACGACCGGCGCCGCCAGGCGCGACGGCGAGATCGTCGGCCTCCTTCACGAGGACGGAATGCCCCTACGACGTGCGCTGGTCGGACACGTACGAGGTGACGCTCGTGCGCCCCCCGGGCCGACGCGCACATCCACCACATGGAGAACGGAGAGCCCGAGGCCACGCACGACTCACGGCGGGACACCGCTGAGGCGGTGGCCGTGTCTCCGTCTGCCTCACCGAGCGGGGCAACCAACCCCGTCCGCATCGGCCGACGCGTGGCCGCCGAGCGCCGGAGACACGGGATCAGCCGGGAGGAAACAGCCCGCCGCGCCCGGATGTCGCCCGACCACCTCACCTACCTCAAGCCGACGGGCCGCCCGGTCCGGGAGCCGGTGGGTGTGTCGCGGCGATTCGCGAACGGTGCGACGGTGTTTACAGGGGGGCGCCCGACAGTCGGACGGAGAAGGCGGTGGCGATGATGGAACTCCCGCTGGTCGTGGGTATCGACGGATCGGACTCCAGTCTGCTGGCGGTCGACTGGGCGGTGGACGAGGCGGCGCGGCGCGGGCTGCCGCTGCGCCTGGTCCACGCCTCCCTGTGGGAGCGCTACGAGGGAGTCCGGCCGTCCTTCGGCACCGACCGTCCTGCCGAGCAGGTCATGGCAGAGCACATCGTCGCTTCCTGCGTGGAACGTGCCCGGCTGCGCAATCCCGAGGTCAAGGCGTCGGGCGAAGTACTGCCCGACGACGCCGTTTCCGCGCTGCTGCAGGCGGGGCCCGAGGCCTTCGCCCTGGTCACAGGCGTTCGTGGGCGGGGCCAGATCGCCGGGCTGCTGCTGGGGTCGGTCAGCCTCGCGGTGGCGGCTCGTGCCGTGTGCCCGGTCATCGTGGTCCGTGGCGCGGAGCGCAACCGCCAGGGAGTACTCGGCCGCGTCGTGGTGGGGGTCGGGGACCCGACCGGCAGCGCGAGCGCCGTGCGGTTCGCCGTGCGCGAGGCCGAGGCGCGCGGCTGCGACCTGACGGCCGTGCGAGCCTGGCGCAACCCGGCCAACGAGCCCGTGGACCACATGCTGATCGCCGACGACGCCGCCCGGCTGCGCGAGGAGCGGGCCTCGGCCGGCATCGACGACGCCCTGCGCGAGATCGAACAGGAACACCCGCGGGTCGATATCCATCACCAAACGGTCGAAGGCCCCGCCCACCACGTCCTGCTGGACGCGACAGCCGAGGCCGACCTGGTCGTCGTCGGCGCTCTGCGCCGCCACGGTCGCTTCGGTCTGCAACTCGGCAGGGTCGCCCACACCCTGCTGCACCACTCGGAATGCCCGGTCGCCGTCATCCCCCAGCCGGTCTGAGTCTCACCGCACGGGCTACGACCCCGCTGCCGAACAGCTGGCTGAATCGCTCTGCACTCCCGGCCATGGGTACACCTGGTCAACCTCCCGAACCGGCTGCTCCTCCGGTTCCGTGTGCGCCACGCCGCCTGCCAAACTGCGGGCTGTGTTCCGGCGTCTCGGGTACGACCTGGACGACATCCGGCGCAGACCGTGGAGTATCACCCGCAGCGCACCGTTGCCAGGTTGGCCGCCCGGGGACGTGGCGGGCGGCCTGTGGTATCGCGCCATGGCGGGCGACCGCGACCGCACGCGCTGCGCAGGCTCACTCACTCCTGACTGCCACCGTGTGTCCGGTCAGTCGTGCGGCACCACCGCCACCGGAGCGGCGGCATGGTGCAGCACCGCTTGCGTCACCGGTCCGATGTGCGGACCGACCGGCGTACGCCGGTTGCGACGCCCGACCACGACCAGTGCCGCGTCCCTGGAGGCGTCGACCAGGTGGGAGCCCGCGCTGCCGACCACCGCCTGCTCGTTCACCTCGACGCCGGGGAACTTCTCCCGCCAGGGCCGCAGTACCTCGATCATGTTGTGCCGGATCTGCGCGTGCAGTTCCGCGTTGAGGTCGAGGTCGAAGGCGCCGCCGTAGCCGTAGGAGGACGGCAGACTCCATCCGTGGACGACGCGAAGGTTCCGACCGCGCCGAGACGCGGCTTCGAACGCGAAACCGATCAGGGAACCGTCCGGGCGCTCCAGGTCGAGGCCGAGCACGACACCGCCCTTCGGGTGGTCGTCCGCGACACGTTCGCCGGATCGTACGAGGACGACCGGTCGCTCGGTCCTGGCCACGACGGCTAGTGCCACGGAGCCGACGATGAACCCGGTGACTCCGCCGAGGCCCCGGGACCCGAGTACCAGGAGATCGGCCTCCTCGGCGGCGGCCAGCAGCGCGGTGACGGGCTGCTCCGGGATCCGCTCGGCAGATATGTGCAGGCCGGGGTGGCGTTCGGCAAGGCGGGCGGCGGTCTCCCGCGGCAGGCGCTCGGCCCACTCGCTCCGCGGGTCGTCCAGGGGCGGCAGGGAGGCGCCCGCGAGCGGGGAGTACGTGTAGGGCTGCCACTGCCAGGCGTGCACGAGGCGCAGGGGCGCGTCGCGCAGCAGCGCCTCGTGGGCGGCCCAGTCTGCGGCTGCGAGACTCTCGGGCGAACCGTCCAGACCGACGGTGACGTTGCGGGACATGTGCGGACCTCCTCAAGGGGATGTGACTCAGTCTCCGGGTGGCAGGCTCACGTCAGGAGGGGCCGCAGGTCCCGGCCCGGGGCCGAACGGCCCCTCCGCACGTGCCCCGTTCTCCAACGCGTTCAGCGCCCCGACCGTGCTGAGCAAGCGCCTGGACCGGTCCGCCCTCGAAAGCGGAGGCCGTGACGGGCAGGCCGGGATGCCGCCGGCGTACTCGGGCCGCCGCGGACGCCAGGACCGGCCCGGCCTCGTCGAGGTCGGGCACGGCGTACACGATGTCCAGCAGAACGCCGCGCAGCACCGCTTCCTCGGCGGCCCGGTCCAGCGCCCTCACGGCGATGAGCGTGCCGTCCACGCCGACGGTCACATGACGGGTGGTCATGTCCTTCCCTCCCCTTGGTCGGTGTTGTCTAGGTGGCCGCGGACGCCCCGTCGGCCCGGTTCGCCAGTGACGCGCGGCCCGCTTCCAGGCGGGCGGCGGGAACACGGAACGGCGAGCAGGAGACGTAGTCGAGGCCGGTGTCGTGGAAGAAGTGGATGGAGTCCGGGTCGCCGCCGTGTTCGCCGCAGACGCCGATCTTCAGGGTCGGGTTCGTCGCGCGGCCCTCCTCGACGGCGATCCGGACCAGTCGGCCGACGCCTTCCCGGTCGAGGGTCTCGAAGGGCGAGGTGGCGAAGACGCCCTGGGCGAGGTAGACGGGGAAGAAGGACGCCTCGACGTCGTCACGGGACAGTCCCCACGCCGTCTGCGTCAGATCGTTGGTGCCGAAGGAGAAGAAATCGGCGGCCTCGGCGATCCGGCCGGCGGTCAGCGCGGCACGGGGCAGTTCGATCATCGTGCCGATGGGGCAGTCGACCGTGAGTCCGGAGGCCTTCGACACCTCCGCGAGTACGCGCTCCGCGGCCGCCCGTACGAGCCGCAGTTCCTCGACCGTGCCGACCAGCGGAACCATGATCTCGGCCCGGGGGTCTCCTTCGTCCCGCAGCCGCTCCACGACGGCTTCGGCGATCGCCCGTACCTGCATCTCGACCAGCCCGGGGACGACGAGTCCAAGGCGCACGCCGCGCAGCCCGAGCATCGGGTTGCTCTCGTGCATGCGCTCCACGGCGGCCAGCAGGCGCCGGTCGTGCGCGGTGGGGTGGGTGGCGACACGGACGGCGAGTTCGGTGCGGTCGGGCAGGAACTCGTGCAGCGGTGGGTCGATCAACCGGATCGTCACCGGCAGCCCGTCCATCGCGGCCAGGATGCCGGCGAAGTCGGCCCGCTGGAGCGGCAGCAGCGCGTCCAGGGCGGCGCGGCGCCCGGTCTCCTCCTCGGCGAGGATCATCGCCTCGACCAGGCCGCGCCGCTCGCCGAGGAACATGTGCTCGGTGCGGCACAGGCCGATCCCCTCGGCTCCGTAGCGGCGGGCACGGGCCGCGTCCTCGGGGGTGTCGGCGTTGGCCCGCACCCCCAGGCGGCGTACGGAGTCGGCGTGTTCGAGAGTGCGGGCCACCGCGTCGGTCAACGCCCCGTCGCGTTCCCCGGTGTCCAGGAAGCGGCCCACCGGCGAGTCGGTCAGCGGCAGTGCCCCGAAGTGGACCGTGCCCGCCGTGCCGTCCACGGAGATCACCGTGCCTTCGGCGAGCACGGTCCGGTCGGGGGCGGTGAGCGTCCGTGCCTCGACGTCCACCGTCAGTTCCTCGGCGCCGCACACGCACACCTTGCCCATGCCGCGCGCCACCACGGCCGCGTGGCTGGTCTTGCCGCCACGGCTGGTGAGCACGGCCTCGGCCGCGACCATCCCGGGCAGGTCGTCGGGGGTGGTCTCCCGGCGTACGAGGATTACCTTCTCCCCCGTCGCGGCGCGCCGCACCGCCTCGGCCGAGTCGAAGGCGATCGCTCCGACTGCGGCGCCGGGGGATGCAGGGACGCCGTGGGCGAGCGGCTTCGTCTCGACGTGTGCTTCGAAGCGGGGGAACATCAGGCGGGCGAGCTGTGCGCCCGAGACCCGGGCGAGCGCTTCGTCCTCGCCGATCAGTTCCTCGTCGACGAGTGCCTCGGCGATACGGAAGGCGGCCTCGGCCGTACGCTTGCCGACCCGGGTCTGGAGCATCCAGAGCGTGCCCCGCTCGATGGTGAACTCGATGTCGCACAGGTCGCGGTAGTGGTGCTCCAACGTGCTCATGTGGTCGATGAGTTGCCGGTACGAGGGCGGGTCGAGCCGTTCCAGTTCGGCGAGTGGCACGGCGTTGCGGATGCCGGCCACGACGTCCTCGCCCTGGGCGTCCTGCAGGTAGTCGCCGTACACACCACGGGCACCGGTGGCCGGGTCGCGGGTGAAGGCGACTCCCGTGCCGGAGTCCGGACCGAGGTTGCCGAACACCATGACCTGGATGTTGACGGCGGTGCCCAGGTCGTCGGATATGTGTTCGCGGCGGCGGTAGAGGCGGGCGCGCTCGCTGTTCCACGAGCGGAAGACCGCCCGGATCGAGCGGTACAGCTGCGCGCCGGGGTCCTGCGGGAACTCCTCGCCCGTCGCGTCCCGGATCACCTGCTTGTAGTCCTCGACGAGCCGGGCGGGGTCGTCGCTGCTCCCGCGCCGGTCGAACAGTTCCGGGGCGATGCCGAGCACCGTGCGGCCGTACATCTGGAGGAGGCGGCGGTACGAATCCCACGCGAAGCGCTCGCTGCCGGTGGCCTTGGCGAGTCCGAGGACGGATGCGTCGCCGAGGCCGATGTCCAGGATCGTCTCCATCATCCCGGGCATCGAGAACTTGCCGCCCGAACGCACGGACAGCAGCAGGGGGTTGTCACGGCTGCCCAGCTCGCGTCCGGTGCGTCGTTCCAGCTCCACCAGTGCGTGCGCGACCTGGGCGGCCAGTTCTCCCGGTTCCTCGCCGGTGGCCAGGTACTCCCGGCAGGCGTCGGTGGTGACGGTGAAGCCGGGCGGTACCGGCAGTCCCAGCCGGGTCATCTCCGCCAGGTTGGCTCCCTTGCCGCCGAGCAGGTCCGCCATGTCACGGCCGCCCTGGGAGAACTCGTACACGTAGTCGGCCATCTGTCTCATCCTCCGGGCTGTTCAGGCGTGCGGGACGACGGCGACGGGGCAGGGCGCGTGGTGCAGTACGGCGTGCGCGACGGAGCCGAGGTGGGTGCCGAGCCGGGTCTCGCGCACCCTGCGACCCACCACGAGGAGGGCGGCGCCGGCCGAAGCGTGGATCAGCTCGCCGGCCGCCCGCCCTTCGGTGACGGTTTCGGTCACGGCGACCTCGGGGAACTTCTCGCACCAGGGGCGAAGCGTCGCGACCACGGCGCCCTCGTGCTCGGCGAGCAGCTCGGGGCCGTTCTCGGGGGCGAGCCTGTCGATCGCCGCGTAGGCGGGCGGACCGCTGAAGACATGGACCACGCGCAGCGGGGTGGCACGGCGTCGGGCGGCGTCGAAGGCGAACTCGATCAGTTCGTCGCAGGGCCGGGCCGTGTCTAGGCCGAGCACGACCTCGCGGTACGGGGTCTCGGGTATCTCGTCGGGGGAGATTCCGTCCACCGCCGAGAAGTGCTCGTCGGCGGTGCACTCCCCCGCCCGCACCAGCACCACGGGGCACAGTGACCTGGCGACCACCCGCTGTGACACCGATCCGGTCAGGAAGCCCGCGACGCCGCTGATCCCGCGGGAGCCGAGGACCAGCAGATCGGCCTCTTCGGCCGCCGCGAGCAGGGCCCCCACCGGCGCGTCGGCGACCGAGTGGGTGATGACCTGCAGGCCGAAGTGTGCGGCGCGCATGCTGTCCGACGTCTGCGCCAGCATGTCCTCGGCCCAGGACCGCTGCGACATGTCCGCGGGGACGCTCGGGGCCGGCCGCGGCTGCCACTCCCAGGCGTGCACCAGGCGCAGTGCCGTACCCCGGCGCATGGCTTCCCTGGCCGCCCAGTGCGCGGCGGCCAGGCCCTCGGGAGAACCGTCGATCCCCGCGGCGACGTGTCGAAGCATGGTCCGCACCTCCTGCGTGCATGCCGGTGGATACCTCTTCTCCCATCGAGCCTGATACCGGGCCGTGCCCGGGTGCAGGGGCCGGGCAGGCCCTTCCGAGGGGCCCTTCGGCCCATGGTGGAAGGGGGGCCGGGAGCAGAGATTGGAGGTGGCAGGGTCGCGCTCCTGGAAGAGGAGCTCGAGGAAGAGGACACGATCATGAACGCTTCCCCCACTTCCAGCATGCTGCGGGCATTGCCCGCCGAGCACGGCGAGCGGCTCATGCACGTCGCCCGGGAGGTGTCGTTCCCGCTGGGAACCCGCCTGTTCGAGGAGGGCCGGCGAGCGGACC
This sequence comes from Streptomyces mirabilis, assembly GCF_039503195.1. Lineage (NCBI taxonomy): Bacteria > Bacillati > Actinomycetota > Actinomycetes > Kitasatosporales > Streptomycetaceae > Streptomyces > Streptomyces mirabilis. Next base: position 10,252,275 of record NZ_JBCJKP010000001.1, on the reverse strand, counting down.
GGTTCTGGATCATCCGTACCGGCACAGTGGCGCTCGACATGCGCGTGCCCGGCCGCCGTGCGGCCGTCATCGAGACTGTCGGGCACAACGAACTCGTAGGCTGGTCCTGGCTGTTCGGACCGCACACCTGGCACCTGGGCGCCGAGGCCACGAGCCCGGTGCGCGCGTACGAGTTCGACGCCGAAGCCGTCCGCGAGATGTGTCAGGCCGATCCGGCGCTGGGAATGGCCGTGAGTCAGTGGGTGGGAGACACGGTCGCCCGCCGACTGCGGTCGGCCAGGACCCGGCTGTTGGACATGTACGCGCCCTACGGCAGCGGAAGTCTCAGTTGACCACGTCGCAATCCACCGAGGAGTCACCGTGCACGGCACCCCGCACATCGTCAGCGACGTGATGACCCACACCGTCGCCGCCATCGGCCGGAAGGCCAACTTCAAAGAGATCGTGCAGTTGATGGAGCAGTGGAAGGTCAGTGCACTGCCCGTCCTGGAGGGCGAGGGCCGGGTGATCGGCGTGGTCTCGGAGGCCGATCTGCTCCCCAAGGAGGAGTTCCGCGACAGCGATCCGGACCGGCACACGCAGCTGCGGCGGCTCTCCGATCTCGCCAAGGCCGGCGCCGTGACCGCCGAGGACCTGATGACGGCCCCGGCCGTCACCGTCCAGGCGAACGCGACTCTCGCGCAGGCCGCACGGACCATGGCGCACGCCAAGGTCAAGCGGCTCCCCGTCGTCGACGCCATGGGCCTGCTGGAAGGCGTCGTCAGCCGCGGCGACCTTCTGAAGGTGTTCCTGCGGGGCGACGAGGACATCGCCGAGGAGGTGCGCCGCGAAGTGGTGTCGTATCTGTTCCGTGCGCCGTCGGCACCCGTGCGGGTACAGGTGCAGGACGGGGTCGTCACCCTCACCGGGCGTGTCCGGGACACCGCGTTGGTGCCCGTGGCCGCGCGCCTGGTGCGGTCCGTCGAAGGTGTGGTGGACGTCGAGTTCGAACTGACGGGGCCGTCCGGGCAGCAGGAGCGGTGACCGGCGGTCGATTCCAGGACCGCTCTCAAGTTGGGCCGGTCGGCCCTAGTGCGTTCGGCCCCGGAGCGTGATGATCGTCGTCACAACCCGCTCGTGGTCCGCAGTCCACCACTGAAACTGAACAAGGGGTCGTCATGGCCGAGGCGCGCACCTTCACGGAACAGAACCCCATCCGGGTCTTCCTGCTGGACGACCACGAGGTGGTGCGCCGCGGTCTGGCCGATCTCCTGGGAGCCGAGCCGGACATCTCGGTGGTCGGCGACGCGGGCAGCGTCGAGCACGCGCTGGTGCGCGGCCCCGCGCTGCGGCCCGACGTGGCCGTCCTGGACGTACGCCTGCCGGACGGCGACGGGATCAGCGTCTGCCGGGAGCTGCGCAGCCAGATGCCGGAGCTGGCCTGTCTGATGCTGACGTCGTTCGACGACGAGGAGGCCCTGCTCGACGCGATCATGGCCGGAGCCTCGGGGTACGTGCTCAAGCAGATCAAGGGCTCCGACCTGGTCGCGGCGGTCCGCACCGTGGCTTCCGGCCAGTCGATGCTGGACCCCACGACGACGGCCCGGCTCATGCGGTCCCTGCGCGCGGACCCCACCGAGGCCCCGGCACTCGCTCCCGAACTCGCCGGCCTCTCGCCCCGCGAGCGCGACATCCTCACGCTGATCGGGGACGGGCTCACCAACCGTGAGATCGGCAAGAAGCTCTACCTGTCCGAGAAGACGGTGAAGAACCACATCTCCCGGCTGCTGGCCAAACTAGGCGTCCAGCGCAGGGTCCAGGCGGCGGTCCTGGCGAGCCAGTTGGAGCACCCCGACACCGTCGACCACCAGACCCGCTGACCCCGGAAGTGCTCTTCAAGGGGCGCGGTGACCTGCGCGACCAGCCCCCGTCACCCGCAGCCGACGGGCACCGGACGCACAAGGTCACCGGCAGTCTCAGCCGTTCGCGGGACCGGGCCCCGGACCCGCGCTGGGTACGCGCACCGGTACCCGCCACACCAGCCGTGTGCCACCGCCCTCGGGCCGTTCGCCGAGCGTCAGTACGCCCCCGAGGGCGAGGGCCCGCTCCCCCATGTTCTTCAGCCCGCTGCGCCGTACGTCACCCGACACCCCGCAGCCGTCGTCCGTCACGGTGAGCGTCAACTCGCCCCCGGCGCACTGGAGTCGGACGTCGACGGCGTGCGCTCCGGAGTGCCGGGCCGCATTGCTCAGCGCTTCACCGAGCACCGCGACGGCGTGGTCGGCGACGTCCCCGGGAACATCGGTCTCGACGAGCCCCTCGATCCGCAGCGCGGGCGCGAACCCGAACGACGTGGTCGCGGCCGTGACCGCCTCGGAGACCCGGCCGCGCAGGCCGTTGCCCTCCCGGCCGGCCCCGCCGTGCGTCCGCAGACCGAAGATCGTGGACCGGATGATCTTGATGGTGTCGTCGAGGTCGTCGACGGTCCGTGTCAGTCGCTCCATGCCCTCGGCATGCTCCATGAAACGCTGGGCGCTCTGCAGTGTCATGCCGGCCGCGAAGAGCCGCTGGATGGCGAGGTCGTGCAGGTCCCGGGCGATGCGGTCGCGGTCCTGGAGCAGCGCGATCTGTTCCGCGTCCCGCCGTCGCTCGGCCAGCTCCAGCGCCAGTGCGGCCTGGTCGGCGAACCCGAGCAGTGGTCCGGTGTCCACATCCCCGAAGGGGGCGCCGCCCTGGACCCGCCCGAGCAGCAGCACTCCCCGAGCCTTCCCGCTGGTACCGAGCGGCACCGCCACGACGGGTCCGAGCTCGGCCCACTGGGCTTCGCCCTCGCCCGCACGGGCGTCGCGTGCGATGTCGGCGCTGACCACAGGCTCCGCGGAGCTCAGCGCGGCTCCGACGAAGCCGTCCCGGGCCGACATCACCAGGCCGCCGCGCTGCTCCGCGCCGAGCCCGACGGCCAGCGCGGGCCGCAGCGCCTCCTCGCCGGGTACGCTCTCCGCGATCATGCCCATGTCCGCGGAGACGATCTTCCGGGCCTCGTCGACGATGAGCTCCAGCACCTCCGCGCTCGGCGCGCCGGTGAGCAGGACGCTGGTGACTTTCCCGCTGGCCCGCTGCCAGCGTTCGCGAAGCCTGGTCTCCTCGTACAACCGCGCGTTCTCGATGGCGACGCCGGCGGCCACGGCCAGCGTCGACAGCACGGACTCGTCCTCCGCGTCGAACTCCCGCTCGTTGCGCTTCTCGGTGAGGTACAGGTTCCCGAAGACCTCGTCGCGCACCCGGATCGGTACGCCGAGGAAGGAATGCATCGGCGGATGGTGGGCGGGGAAGCCGTACGACTCGGGGTGCTCGCAGAGCTCCGGCAGCCTCAGGGGCACCGGATGCCGGATCAGCTCTCCGAGGAGCCCGTGCCCGCTGGGCAGCGCCCCGATCTCGGACCGCCGCTCCTCGTCGATGCCGACGGTGATGAACGCGGACAGCTTCCGGTCGCCGCCGATCACACCCAGGGCGCCGTACTCGGCGTCCACCAGGACCACCGCGGCCTCGACGATGCTGCGCAGCACCTGGGGCAGGTCCAGCTCCCGTCCGACGGACAGGACGGCCTCCAGCAGGCTGTGCAGGCGGTCCCGAGTGCCACGGACGGCGTCGATGCGTACCTGCAGCTCGCCCAGCAGTTCGTCGAGGCGGAGCTTCGGCAGATGCTGCTCGGACCCCCCACGCGTATCCGCGCCCATCGCTTCCTCCGGCCCATCAAGCGGACAAGACCGCGCACCAGTTCGCCTGCGCTCACGGTACTGCCTGAGAGGCCTCGGCAGCACCACGCTCTGCTCCGACGACGGGAATTGAACGTAGTTCCGCCCATCGGGCCGCCGTCGGGTTCCTGTCCGGTCGCGTCACGCCTCAGGTCGGCGTGAGGGCGCAACCGGAATGGTTCCGGTCACGCCCGGTCCCGAAGCGGCACGGGTTCAAGCCGACCGCAGCCCGGACGCCAGTTCGCTTCCGATGTCCGTGGCCCACGCCTCGATCCGCCCGAAGTCACGGAAGTCCCCGCCCTTCCCGGAGGAAACGATCTTCCGGGCGACGAATCCCTTTGCCCCGTCCTCCAGGCAGCCCCCGAACGTGACGTGCGCACGGACACCGAGCCGGGTCATGACCCGCCGCACACCGGGGACGGGCGGAATGTCCTTCTCGGTGGCCGAGGCGTCGAGCGGACCGCTGCTGAAGAACCACAGCGGACGCCCGGCGAGCACACGGCCGTGCCGACGGACGAAGCGGCGGGCGTCCTTGTGCCAGCGCCCCGCATACAGTCCACCGCCCACGACCACGGCGTCGTACGACTCGACGTCCGTCACCGAGTGAGCGGGCACCGCCTCGGCGGGTACGCCCCCCTTGCGCAGGACATCCGCGATGGTCTCCGCGATCCGTGCCGTCGATCCGTTCGTCGTCCCATAGGCGACAAGCACCTTGGTCGGCATGGCGGTACCCCTCCTCTCGCCCTGCTTCACAGCTTGCGCAGCCATTCCTCGGTGACACCGTGCAGAGCCGGCTCGTCGGGCCGCAGGCGCGAGTCGTCCAGTCGGTAGGTCAGCCTGTCGACCACCGCGACCACTCCGTCGATCCGGTCGGTCATGGAGGCGGCGATCTCCGCCTCACTCCTGCGCTCCACATGGCCGGTCAGCGTCACGACCCCCTCGTACACAGCGACCTCGACGGTCGAGGGGCTCAACCACAGCGTGCGGACCAGCACCTCGTCGATCACCTCGCGGCGGATCACGTCGTCCGGCTGCAGGAAGACCTGGATCAGGTCGCGGCGGGTGACGATGCCGACGACCCGGTCCTCGTCGTCCACCACCGGCAGCCGCTCCACGCGGCTGCGCGCCATGGTCCGGGCGGCCTCGGCGATGGTTTCGTCGGCGTGCACGGTGACCGGTGGCACGGACATCAGCTGTCCGGCCGTCCGTGCGTGCCCCTTCGCGGCTTGCCGTCGGGCTCCGCGGGTCAGCCCGGTGAACCGGAAGCGGCGCGGCGTCTCGTAGGGGGCAGGGACGCCCGCCTGCCGGACCATGAGGTCGGTCTCGGAGATCACGCCAAGGACCTTGTCGTCCTCGTCGATCACGGGCAGCCCGCTGATGCGGTGCTCGGTGAGCAACCGTGCCACTTCCTTGAAGGGAGTGCCGTACCGGGCCGTGACGACCTCCGTGGCCATCACCGATCCGACCTTGTTCTGCCTCATGTCTGTTCCTCCTCAGCGCAGTCGGCGCAGATAGGGGTCCTGGGCGCGGCGCGGGAGCAGGCGGACGCGTGCGTCGAGCACGGTGACCGCGGCGGGTGTCGCCAGGACAGGGTTGAAGTCGGCCTCGGCGAACTGCGGCAGGTCGCCCGCCATGCGGGACAGCCGCAGCAGGAGCTGTTCGAGGCCCTGGAGATCGGCCGGCCTGCCGCCGTGCGCGCCGAGCAGCAGGGGCGCGCAGCGCGGCGCGGTGATCAGGTCGTGCACGTCGTGGTCGGTCAGTGGGGCGAGGCGGGCGGCGTGGTCGGCCAGCACCTCGGTCGCCGTGCCGCCGAGCCCGAACAGCACCAGGGGGCCGAAGACGTCGTCCTGCACCACGCCCGCGAACAACTCGGTGCCGCGCGCGGCCAGCGGCTGGACGACGACCCCGGTCATGAGTCCGGCGAACCGGGTCTCGAAGTCCCGGAAGGCGGCGCGTACTTGGGCGTCGCCCTGGAGGTCGAGATGGATCGCGTGCTGTTCGGTCTTGTGGACCAGGCCGGGCCAGTGGGCCTTCATGACCACGCGGTCGTCGGCACCGCGCAGCCGTTCGGCGGCGATGACGGCGTCGTCCTCGGTCTCGGCCCAGGCCCATGGGAGTTGCGGAATGCCGTAGCAGGCGAGGAGTTCGGCGCAGGTGCGCGGGTCGAGCCAGCCACCGTCCGGATGTGCGGCGAGGTAGGTCTCGGCGACCGTGTGCGCCGAGGCCGTGTCGACCTCCACCAGCTCCGGGATCGTGCCCACCGGCCGGTTCAGCCAGGCCGCACGACGGGCGGCGTGCGCCAGGGCCCGTGCCGCCGCGACCGGTTCGGCGTACGAGGGGACGGCGCCGCCCTCCCGCGCGGGCAACAGCTTGACCGGCAGGTCCTGCTCCAGACGTACGACGGCGACGGGCCGTTCCCGCCGTCCGGGGCCTTCGGTGACGGCGCGGACCAGGTCGTCGCCGGTCGCCACGGCGACGGCGGTGGGGACGAGGGCCAGCAGCACGGTGTCGATGCCCGGGTACCGCAGGAGCCGGTCCACGCAGTCCCTGAGCTGGTCCTCCGTGACGGCCGCCGTGGCGTCGACGGGGTTGCCCACGGCCGCCCCTTCGGGCAGCACGGCGAGCAGGTCGTCGATCAGTTCGGGGGTGGGGGCGGGCAGCGTCAGCCCGGCCTCGGCGCACGCGTCCGCCGCGAGGACACCCGCACCGCCCGCGTTGGTGACGATCGCCACGCGGGTCCCGGCCGGGAGCGGCTGGGCGTGCAACAGGGCGGCGGTTTCGAGGAGTTCGCCCACCGAGCGGGTTGCGGTGATGCCCGCCTGGGTGAACAGCGCCTGTCGGGTCATGGTCCAGGTCGCGGCGGCCGCGGTGTGCGAGGCGGCGGCACGGCGACCGGCCTCGGTACGGCCCGCGTCGACCGTCAGAACGGGCATCCGGCGGGTCACCCGCCGGGCGGTGCGGGAGAACGCCCTAGGGTTGCCGAAGGACTCCAGGTGCAACAGGGCCAGGTCGGTGCGACCGTCGCTCTCCCACCACTGGAGCATGTCATTGCCGCTGACGTCGAACTTGTCGCCGAGCGACACGAAGGTCGAGACACCGATGCCGAGCCGGGACAGCCCGTCGAGCAGGGCGATGCCCACGCCGCCCGACTGTACGGCGACGCCCGCCGTGCCGGGGCGCGGGTGATCGGCCGCGAAGGTGGCGTCGAGGCGGAGCCTCGGGTCGGTGTTGGAGATACCGAGGCAGTTGGGGCCGACCAACCTCATGCCGTGGGTACGGCACGCGGTCATGAGCGCTTCCGCCTGGTCGGGGTCGAGGCCGGTCGTCAGCACGAGCAGCGCCCGTACGCCGACCTTGCCGCACTCCTCGGCCGTGGCGGGCAGGGCGTCCGCGGGTATCGCGAGGACCGCGAGATCAGGGACCTTGGGCAGCGAGCTGACCGATGGATAGGAAGGCACACCGAGGACCGAGGAGACGTGGGGGTTCACCGCGAAGAGCCGTCGGGTGAAGCCCCCCGCGTGCAGATGGTGCAGGAGAGCCCGCCCCACCGATCCGGGCCGGCGTCCGGCGCCGACCACGGCGACCGCGTCGGGGCGCAGCAGCGGTTCCAGGCTGGCCACGTCGGCGGCCCGGCCACGGGCCTCGACGGCCGCGAGGTAGGTGTCGTCCTCGTCGAGCGCGATGGTGCAGCGCACCTCCGGACCCTCGAAGCGGCGTCCGACACGCAGGCCCAGGTCGGTGAAGAGCCGCAGCACCTCGTAGTTCTCGCTGAGCGCGTCGGCGGTGAACGTGGTGACACCGTCCGCACGCGCGGCGGAGACGAGGTGTTCGACGAGGAGGGTACCGACGCCCCGGTGGTGCAACCCGTCGGCCACGGCGATCGACATCTCGGCCGTCTCGGGGTCGTCGACGGTCTCGTACTCGGCCAGGCCGATCACCCGGCCCTGCGTCTCGGCGAGCAGCGCCCGGTAACCGGGGCGGGCCGGCGCCGCGGCCCGGTCGGCGGCCAGGTCGGCGGAGCGGCGGCTGGCTGCGAAGAACCGCAGCCGGAGGTGCTCCGGTGACATCTCCTCGTAGAGCCCTCGCAGCTGGTCGTGGTCACCGGGCCGCACGGACCGTATGCACACGGTGGTGCCGTCCGCGAGCAGCGCGTGCACGGCGGGGCGGTCGCGCTCGTCGTCCGTCATTTCGGACCTCCTCAAAACCTCTCGACCCTTCGAGCATCCAGCGGTGCGCGGCCCCGCCCCAGGGGCTGGTCGGGTGCGCCGCATGGGCCGGTCGGCCCCTGTGCCGTGGGCCGGTCCACAGCAGAGGGTGGGCACCCTGGAATCCCGTACGCATGGAGGGACGAACTGCCATGACCGAGCCGATCGTTGTCGGGGTCGATGCCTCCGCGCCCAGCAGGGCGGCGGCCGAGTGGGCGGCGGGGGACGCGCGGCTGCGCGGACTGCCGTTGCGGATCGTGCACATCGACGGGGCCGAACCGGCCGGAGGGGCCGCCGCGAAGCTGCTCTCGCTGGGCTCGCGGGCCGCGTGCACCGTTCTCGGGCTGCGCGACGAGGACCGTGTCCCTGGGCCGGGCGTGGGTTCCGTGGGCCATGAAGTGGCGGCCCGCTCGGATCTGCCGGTGGTGCTGGTGCCGGGCGGCGGCCATGGCCATAGGGGCGGCGAGTGGCGTACGGGCCAGGTGGTTCTGGGCGTGGATGCCCGCGACCCGGTGAGCGCCGTCGTGGACTTCGCGTTCGATGCCGCCCGGCGCCGCGGTGCCCGGCTGCACGCCGTGCACGCCTGGCGGCTGCCCTCCCGCGCCGAGCCGTGGATGCCGTACGCGCTGCCGGAGGAGGACCGGGGCGCATGGGAGGACCAGGAAGTACAGCTGCTGTCGGACGCGCTGCGGCCGTGGCGGGAGAAGTATCCGCAGGTGGACGTCTACGAGGACGTCCGCCTGCTGAGCCCGTCGGCCGCCCTGCTCCAGTCGTCGGCCTCGGCGGAACTCCTGGTGGTCGGCCGCGCGGGCCGGACGCTCGGCCCCACTGTGCGGGGCGTGCTGGAGCACACCGAGTACCCGGTGGCCGTGGTGCCGCACTGATGCGCAGGCGTACGGTCACCGGTCCGGCAGGCTGAGGGAGCGGGATTCCCCGGGCGCCACGGACACCGTGCGATCCGCGAGGGCGATGTGGATCGGGTCCCGGTCGGAAGCGGGCACGACGATCCTCAACTCATCGGCTCTCAGACGCAGTTGTACCCCACGGTGGCCGCGGTAGCGGATCGCGAAGCCATACTCGGAGAACTCAGGGAGCGGCACCGGATCCAGCCGCAGCAGGCCTCCCCTGATCTCCAGACCGGTCAGGCAGCGCTGGACGAGATCGAGGGTGCCGGCCATGGCGCCGAGGTGGATGCCCTCCCCCGTGGTGCCGCCCTGCAGATCGGCGATGTCCCCGGCCAGGGCCTCGTGCACGAACGTCCACGCCTCCGCGCGCCGCGCCCGGGCCAGCACCCACCCGTGCACCACGCTGCTCAGCGTCGAGCCGTGACTCGTGCGCCGCAGGTAGTGGTCGACGGTGCGCCGCCAGACGGTCTCGTCCACCTCGTGCCCCAGCCTGCGGAACAGCCCGCCGAGCTCGGCGGGCGAGAAGAGGTAGCCCAGCATCAGGACGTCCGCCTGTTTGGACGCCTGGTAGCGGTTGACGCTGTCGCCCTCGGCCTCCAGAATCCGGTCGAGCCGCCGGATGTCGCCGTAGCGCCTCCGGTAGCCGTCCCAGTCCAGCTCCTCCAGTGCGCCGTAGCCCTCGAACTGGCTGATCACCCCGGCGTGGAAGGGCACGTACAGCTTCCGGGAGACCTCCTGCCAGTTCTCGAGTTCGGCCGCGTCGAGGCCGGTGCGCTCGCAGAGGTCCCGGCGCGGCAGTTCGGGCAGGTCGTACAGGACGTCGAGGGTGCGGGCGATCACCCAGGCCGCGGTGACGTTGGTGTACGCGTTGTCGTCGAGTCCCGGCCGCTCGGCGCCGGGGTAGGCGTCGTGGTACTCGTCGGGGCCGACGACGCCACGGATCCGGTACCGTCCGAGCGTCCCGTCGTACGCCGCGAGGCCGGCCCAGAAGCGGGCGATCTGCACGAGCATCTCGATGCCCTTGGTGTGCAGGAACTCGGTGTCGCCGCTCGCCTCGCAGTACTGCCACACGTTGTACGCGATCGCCGAGCCGACGTGGTGCTGGAGCCGGGAGTGATCCGGCAGCCAGCGCCCCGAGCGGGGGTTGAGGTGCAGTTGCTGGGTCTCCTCCCGGCCGTCGCTGCCGCTCTGCCACGGGTACATCGCTCCGGTGTGCCCGGCGTCGACCGCGGCCCGGCAGGCCTGTTCGAGGCGGCGGTGGCGGTAGGTGAGCAGGGCGCGGGAGACCTCGGGGAGGTGCAGGTTGAGGTACGGCAGGACGAACAGCTCGTCCCAGAAGACGTGTCCGCGGTAGGCCTCGCCGTGCAGTCCGCGCGCCGGGACGCCGACGTCCAGCTCCGCGGTGTGCGGGGAAAGCGTCTGGAGCAAGTGGAAGAGGTGCAGCCGCAGCACCGGGCCCGCGCTGTTGGGCACGTCCAACTCGGCGTTGCGCCAAAGCTGTTGCCAGGCCGTGCGGTGGGAGTCCAGCAGGGTCGCGAAGTCCGGAGCGCGGCCGACCCGGTCGAGCGCGGCGTGTGTCGGATCCTTGCTGGCCGGGTCGTGGGAGGTGTGCAGGGCGACCGTCTTGTCCACACATACCGTCCGGCCGTCGGCCAGGGAGATCCGCTGCAGCTGAGCGGCTCGCGCGTCCTCGTGTGCGTCCACGGTCCGGGCAGGTACGTCGGCGGCCGTGCGGGCCGCCAGGCCGATCCTGATGTCGGAGGCGCTGGTCCGGCACTCCAGCCAGATCGTGTCCGGCACCGCGGTGCCGGTCCGGACGTCCGTGAGGTGTCGGGAGGCGAGGGAGCGGTAGCGCTCCACTCCGGTGTTGGCGACCGTTCCGTCGAGCGCCGTCTCGACCTCGATCTCCCCGGACCAGCCCTGGGCCGTCAACTCCGTGCGCAGCAGGGCCAGATGGGGGTCGACCATGTGGACGAGGCGCACCTGCCGTACGGCGAGGCACCGGCCCTGTTCGTCCTCGTAGCGCAGCGTGCGTTCCAGCGTGCCCGCGCGCAGGTCCAGGGTCTGGCGGTGGTCGAGGACCTGGTGGGTGTCGGGCGTGAGCCAGCTCCCGGAGGCGGTGCGCAGGCGGAGTGGCAGCCAGTTGGGGAGGTTGACCATGTCCTCGTTCTCGACCCGGTGTCCGGCCACCTCCGAGGTGAGGCGGTTGTAGCAGCCCGCCGCGTAGGTGCCCGGGTAGTGGACGGGGTCCGCGGCGCACTCGGGAGCCGCGCCCCGGGTGGCGAAGTAGCCGTTGCCGAGGGTGCACAGCGCCTCGCGCAGCCGCTCCTGCGCGGGCTCGTAGCCTTCGTACACCCAGGTCCAGTCGGGCATCCTCAGTCCTCCTTCCCTGTGAGCAGCTCCGCGAGGTCGTCGACCACCAGATCCGCGCCGTGCTTCAGGAGGGCGGCCCGGGTGGCCGGGGTACGGGCGCGGTCGACGCCCACGACGAGTCCGAATCCGCCGCGTCGGCCGGCCTCGACTCCGGCGAGGGCGTCCTCGACGACGACGGCCTGTTCCGCGGGGACCCCGAGGCGGCGGGTCGCCTCCAGGAAGAGAGCGGGGTCGGGCTTGCCGGGCAGACCGAGCCGGGCCACCTCCCCTCCGTCCACCAAAGCGTCGAAGAGGCCACGTACTCCCGCCTGTTCGAGGAGTTCGCCCGCGTGCTGGGAGGCGGAGGCGGCGGCCAGCGGGATCCCGGCGGACCGCAGGGCACGCAGCAGGCGGACCGTGCCCGGGTAGGCGTCGACGCCCCCGTCACGCAGCCGATCGGTGAACAGCCGCTCCTTGTCGGCGGCGACGGCGCGGACCTCGGCATCGGAGGGCCGCAGTCCCCGGGCTTCGAGGAAGGCCGCGGCGCCGTCGAGGCGCGACTTGCCGTCGACGTGGCGCAGATAGTCCTCGCGCGGGTCGAAGGGGCGCTCGCCGCGTGGGCTCAGAAAAGCGTCGAAGGCCGTCTTCCACGCGGCGGCGTGCAGTCGCGCGGAGTCCGTGATGACGCCGTCGGTGTCGAGGACCACGGCCCGCGTCCCCCGCAGCGCGGGGGGTACGCGGACCGTGCCGCTCCGCTCCGAGTTCATCGGGCGTCGGCTACCAGTGCGGTGAGGTCGAGGAGCCGGTTGGTGTACCCCCACTCGTTGTCGTACCAGCCGAAGACCTTCACCAGGGTGCCGTTGGCCTGGGTCAGGGCCGGGTCGAAGACGCAGGAGGCGGGATCGCCGACGACGTCCCGGGAGACGATCGGCGCCTTCGAGACGCGGAGGATGCCGTTCAACGGGCCGTCCGCAGCCTCGGCGAAGGCGGTGTTGATCTCCTCTGCCGTCGCCGCCGTCCGCAGCACGACCGCGAGGTCGGTGAGCGAGCCGTCCTCGACGGGGACGCGCACCGCGATGCCGTCCAGGGCGCCGGCCAGCTCCGGTAGCACCAGCCCGACGGCGCGGGCGGCTCCCGTGCTGGTCGGGATGATGCTGAGGGCCGCCGACCGGGCCCGGCGCAGGTCCTTGTGCGGGCCGTCCAGCAGGGACTGGTCGTTGGTGTAGCCGTGGATGGTGGTCATCACGCCGCGGTCGATGCCGAAGGCCTCGTGGAGCACCTTGACCATGGGCGCGACGCAGTTGGTGGTGCAGGAGGCGGCGGACACGATCCGGTCGTTGTGCGGGTCGTAGGTGTCGTCGTTGACGCCCATCACGATGGTGGCATCCGCGTTCTTGCCCGGGGCCGAGAGCAGCACGGTGTGGGCGCCGCCCTTGAGGTGCAGGGCGGCGGCGTCGCGGTCGCGGAAGCGGCCGGTGGACTCGACGACGATGCCCGCGCCGTAGTCGGACCAGTGCAGGACGGCCGGATCACGTTCGGCGGAGACGGCGATGCGCCGGCCGTCGACGGTGATCGAGCTGTCGTCGTGGCTGACCTCCCGCCCGATGTGCCCGAACGTCGAGTCGTACTCAAGCAGATGAGCCAGGGTGGCGGGCGGCGCGATGTCGTTGACGGCGACCACCTCGACGTCCTGGGTGCCCGCCTCGGCACGGTCGAGTGCCGCGCGCAGATACGTGCGGCCGATGCGGCCGAAGCCGTTGATGCCGACGCGTACGGTCATGGCGATGAACTCCTTTGCGGGGTGAGGGATTTCGCCCGGGGTGGGGGGTCAGCCGGTCCAGGTCCAGTCGGCGACCTCGGGCAGGTCGGTGCCGTGTTCGCGGATCCAGGCGTGGTGGCGGGTGCGGGCGTCGGCCATCTGCTGGCGGACGGCGGCGGCGCGGACGCCGAGGCCCGGGACACGGTCGATCACGTCCATGACCAGGCGGTAGCGATCGAGGTCGTTGCGGACGACCATGTCGAACGGAGTCGTGGTGGTGCCCATCTCCTTGTAGCCGCGTACGTGCAGGTTGGCGTGGCCGGTGCGGCGGTAGGCGAGCCGGTGGACCAGCCAGGGATAGCCGTGGTAGGCGAAGATCACCGGCTTGTCGGTGGTGAAAAGGCCGTCGTACTCGAAGTCGGCCATTCCGTGCGGGTGTTCGTCGCGGGGCAGCAGCCGGGTCATGTCGACGACGTTGACGACGCGGACGGCGAGCTCCGGCAGATGGCGGCGGAGCAGGTCGGAGGCGGCCAGGATCTCCTGGGTGGGCACGTCACCCGCGCAGGCGAGGACGACGTCCGGTTCACGGTCTCCGTTCACCGAGCCCGCCCACTCCCAGATCCCGGCCCCACGGGCGCAGTGGGCGCGGGCCTGGTCCATGGAGAGCCAGTCGAAGCAGGGCTGCTTGCCCGCGACGACGACGTTGACGTAGTCGCGGCTGCGCAGGACGTGGTCCGCCACCGAGAGAAGGGTATTGGCGTCCGGCGGCAGATAGACCCGTACGACCTCGGGGCTCTTGTTGAGGACGTGGTCGACGAAGCCGGGGTCCTGGTGCGAGAAGCCGTTGTGGTCCTGACGCCAGACGTGCGAGGTGAGCAGGTAGTTGAGGGACGCGATCGGGGCACGCCACGCCAGTTCCCTCGACGTCTTGAGCCACTTGATGTGCTGGTTGACCATCGAGTCGACGATGTGCACGAACGCCTCGTAGCAGGAGAACAATCCATGCCGGCCGGTCAGCGTGTAGCCCTCCAGCCAGCCCTGGCAGGTGTGTTCGGAGAGGATCTCCATGACGCGGCCGTGCCGGTCCAGGTGCTCGTCCACCTGGAGGGTCTGCGCCTGCCAGGCCTTGCCGGTGGCGCCGAAGACGGCTCCCAGCCGGTTGGAGGCGGTCTCGTCGGGGCCCACCAGGCGGAAGTCCCGGCGGTGGGAGGTGTCCTTCATGACCTGTTCCAGGAGGTCGCCGAGTACCCGGGTGGGCTCGTGCAGGGTGGCGCCCGGTTTGTCGACGGGAACGGCGTAGCGGTCGAGGGACGGGATGGGCAGATCACGGACGAGCAGACCACCGTTGGCGTGCGGGGTGGCACCGAGCCGCTTCGAGCCGTCGGGTACGCAGGCGAGGACGTCGGCGACGGGGCGCCCCTCGGCGTCGAAGAGTTCCTCGGGACGGTACGAGCGCAGCCAGGCCTCCAACTGCCGCAGGTGTTCCGGGTTTTCGCGGACCGCGGCCAGCGGTACCTGGTGGGCGCGCCAGGTGCCCTCGACGGGCACGCCGTCGACCTCCGCCGGTCCCGTCCAGCCCTTCGGGGTGCGCAGCACGATCACGGGCCAGCGCACCCGCTCGGGCACGCCGTCCTCGCGGGCGGTGCGCTGCATCAGCGCGATGCTGTCCAGGGCCCGGTCGAACGCGTCCGCCATCGCGCGGTGGACCTCGTGCGGGTCGTCGCCGGCGACGTGGATCGGGTCGTGGCCGTAGCCGCGCAGCAGTTCGTCGAGTTCGGCCTCCGGGATCCGGGACAGGACCGTCGGGTTGGCGATCTTGTAGCCGTTGAGGTGCAGGATCGGCAGCACGGCGCCGTCGTGGACCGGGTCGAGGAACTTGTTGGAGTGCCAGGACGCGGCCAGCGGCCCCGTCTCCGCCTCGCCGTCACCGATGACACAGGCGACCAGCAGGTCCGGGTTGTCGAACGCGGCCCCGTAGGCGTGCGCCAGCGAGTAGCCGAGCTCACCGCCCTCGTGGATCGAGCCCGGGGTCTCGGGCGCGACATGGCTGGGCACCCCGCCGGGGAACGAGAACTGCCGGAACAGCCGCTCCATCCCGGCCGCGTCCCGCGAGACGTTCGGATACGTCTCGCTGTAGGTCCCCTCCAGCCAGGAGTTGGCGAGGACCGCGGGCCCGCCGTGTCCGGGCCCCCACACACACAACGCGTCCAGACCACGGGCCTTGATCACCCGGTTGAGGTGCGTGTGCACCAGGTTGAGGCCCGGTGAGGTGCCCCAGTGGCCGAGCAGCCGCGGCTTGATGTGCGCGGAGGTCAGGGGTTCGGTCAGCAGCGGGTTCGCGAGCAGGTAGATCTGGCCCACGGCAAGGTAGTTGGCGGCTCGCCAGTGGGCGTCCAGGGTGCGCAGTTCCTCGTCGGTCAGTACGGTGCTGTCCTGGTGTTCGACCTTGAGCTGTTCGGCCTTGGGCATGGTGACTCCGTAAGTCATCGAGGTGCGTCACGGGGCGTTTCGCGGGGCGGGCATCGGTGTGCGGATCGAGCGGAGGAGGCGGCATGGCCGGCGAGAAGACGGCGAAGGTGCCGATTGCGGTGTACGAGCGGGAGCTGCTGCGCCTGCAGACGGAGCTGGTGAAGCTTCAGGAGTGGGTGCGTACCGAGGGCGCCCGCCTCGTGGTGATCTTCGAGGGCCGGGACGCGGCGGGCAAGGGCAGCACGATCAAACGGGTGTCGGAGCTCCTCAACCCGCGCGTCGCACGGACCGTGGCACTGCCCAAGCCGACCGAGCGCCAGCGCACCCAGTGGTACTTCCAGCGGTACGTCGAGCATCTGCCCGCCGCCGGGGAGATCGTGCTGTTCGACCGGAGCTGGTACAACCGCGCCGGCGTCGAGCAGGTGATGGGCTTCTGCACGAAGGAGGAGCACCAGCTCTTTCTTCGCCAGTGCCCGATCTTCGAGCGAATGCTCGTCGAGGAGGGGATCCTGCTGCGCAAGTACTGGTTCTCGGTGAGCGACGCGGAGCAGCAGAGGCGGTTCCGGCGCCGGCTGAAGGATCCGACGCGGCGCTGGAAGCTGTCGCCGATCGACCTGGAGTCGATCACCCGCTGGGAGGCGTACTCCCGGGCCAAGGACGAGATGCTGGTGCACACGGACGTCTCGGAGGCGCCGTGGTACATCGTGGAGAGCGACGACAAGCGCCGGGCCCGCCTGAACATGATCGCCCACCTGCTGGGCTCCGTTCCGTACCACGAGGTGAAGCCACCGGTTCTCAAACTGCCGCCCCGGCCGCCGTCGACGGGCTATGTGCGCCCGCCGCGCGATCTGCAGACGTACGTCCCCGACCACGCGGCGACCCTCTGAGTCGCTCATCCCCGTTGCGGCACGACGGCGACCGGGCAGGCGGAGTGGTGCAGGAGCGTGTGGGCGACCCGGCCGAGCTGGAGTCCGGCGAGTCCGTGGTGGCGCCGGACTCCGACGACCAGCAGGTCGGCGTCGTCCGAGGCGTCCAGCAGGATCCGGCGGGCGCTGCCCTCGGCGGTTCTGCGGCGCAGGGCCACAGCGGGATGCTCGGCCGCGGCCTTGCTCAGGGCCGAGTCCAGGATCTCCGCCGCCCGCTGCTCGTGCAAGCGGGCCGGTTCGCCCGCGAGCAGGGGGTGGTCGGTGCTCTCGTACGTCGGGCAACGCCAGGCCCGTACGGCGTCCAGGGCGGCCTTGCGGGTCTCGGCCTCCTCGAAGGCGAACCGTGTGACCTCCGCGGCGTGCGGGCCCTCCCCGACTCCGAGGACCACGCGCCGGTGCGTCCCGGCCCTTGCCTGGTTGTCCTGGTTGCCACGCAGCACGATCACCGGGCACGCGGCGCGGCCGGCGACCGTGACGCTGACCGAGCCGAGCAGGAGTTCGGCGAGGCCGCTGCGGCCGCGCGACCCGACGACCAGCGCGGTGGCGGTGTGCGCCTCGTTCAGCAGCACGCTCGCCGCGTCGTCGGGCAGGACGTCAGTGGTGACCTTCACCTCGGGGGCCCGGCCGTGGGCCCGTCGCGCGGCGGCCTCGACGACGTCGTCGGCCATCACCTGCTCCGAGGGCCTGCCGACGCCCTCGGCGAGCGCGGCGCCCTCGTAGCGCTCCCACAGCGAGGCGTACACCAGGCGCAGCGGTACGCCGCGCAGGGCGGCCTCGTCCGTCGCCCAGTCCACGGCGCGCAGGCTGGGCTCCGAGCCGTCGACGCCCACGACCAGGGGCAGCTCCACCGCGCTCACCGTCCTTCACCGAAGTCGAAGACGATCCGGGCCTTGACCTGACCGTGCAGCACCGCGTCGATGGACTCGTTGACGGAGACGAGGGGCCGGGACTCACGGATGACCCGGGTGCGGCCGGCCGCGTGCAGCTCGAAGACCTCGGCGAGGTCCTGCCGGGTACCCACGATCGAGCCGATCACCGACGTGCCGTTCAGTACGGTGTCGAAGATCGGGACCTTGATGGCGCCGTGCGCGGGCAGTGCCACCATCACGAGCTTCCCGCCGCGCCGGAGTCCTCCGTACACCGCGGCGAACGCGGCCTCGTTCACCGCGAGCGCGATCGCCGCGTGCGCGCCGCCGAACCGCTTGAGCACCTCGGCCGGGTCGTGCGTGCGGGCGTCGATGACGAAGTCGGCGCCGAGTTCCGAGGCGAGTTCGAGTTTCTCGTCGGTGACGTCGATCGCCGCCACCGTCGCCCCGGCGATCTTCGCGTACTGGACCGCCAGATGGCCCAGTCCGCCGACGCCCGAGATGGCGACCAGCTGGGCGGGGCCGACACCGGCGACCTTGAGCGCCTTGTACGTCGTGACCCCGGCGCAGGTGAGCGGGGCGGCGTCGAGCGGGGAGATCCCGTCGGGCACCGGCTGGGCGAAGTCGGCCCGGGCGAGCATCTTCTCGGCGTAGCCGCCGTCGCACCCGTATCCGGTGTTGACCTGCTGCTCGCAGAGCGTCTCCCAGCCGGACAGGCAGTGCTCGCACCGTCCGCAGGCCGAGCCGAGCCAGGGCACCGCGACGCGCTGGCCGAGCGTGAGGTGCGTGACGCCGTCGCCGAGCGCCTCGACGAGCCCCACGCCCTCGTGGCCGGGGACGAAGGGCGGGTTCGGCTTCACCGGCCAGTCGCCGTGCGCGGCGTGGATGTCGGTGTGGCACAGCCCGGAGGCCTCCACCCGGATGCGGACCTGGCCGGGGCCGGGCTCGGGGTCGGGACGCTCCTCTATGACCAGGGGTTCACCGAACGCTCGTACGACTGCCGCTTTCATGGGGGTCTCTCCTCGGATGGTGACGCGTCTGGTGGTGAGTCGTGCCGGGTGATCAGTTGTGCCGGGCGTCAGTCGTGCGGGACCACGGCGACGGGGGCGGTGGCGTGGTGCAGTACGGCGTGGGTGACGGGCCCTATGTGGGCGCCGAGCGGGGAACGGCGGATACGGCGGCCGACGACGACCAGGGAGGCCTCTGCGGAGGCGTCCACGAGGTGGTCGGCCGCCTTCCCGGAGAGGGAGTCCTCGACGACGTCCACCGTCGGGAACTTCTGCCGCCACGGCCGCAGCACCTCGCTCACGGCGGCGGCCTCCTCAGCGCCGAGCCGGGCGTTCAGTTCCAGGTCCGGGGGCAGGCCGTACGCGATGTAGGGCGGCTCGTTCCAGCCGTGGACGACGCGCAGGGAGGCGCCGTGCAGGACGGCCGCCTCGAAGGCGAAGCCGATCAGGGTGTCGTCAGGAGCCCTGGTGTCGAGGCCGAGTACGACGGGCCGGGAGGGCGGGAGGGTGGAGTCGGTGCCCGAGGTGTCTCCTTCGGCCCGTACGAGGACGACCGGACACTCGGCGTGCGCCACCACGGCCAGGCCGACGGAGCCGACCATGAATCCACCCACGCCGCTCAGGCCACGGGATCCGAGCACCAGCGGTTCGGCGTCCTTCGCGGCGTCGGTCAGTACCTCGGCCGGCCGGCCGGTGACCTGCTTGATGAGCACGTCGACCTCCGGGTGGGCCGCCCGCAGTTCCTCGGCCGCTTCACGCGGTATCCGCTCGCTCCAGTGCTGGTGGGTCTCGGGGCCGAGCAGCGGGGCCTGGGCGATCGGCTCCGGTACCGGCTCCCAGACGTTGACCAGCTTCAACGGCAGTCCGCGCAGCTTCGCCTCACGGGCCGCCCAGTCGGCGGCGGCACGACTCTCGGGCGAGCCGTCGAGACCTACGGTGACGGTGCGGGGCATGTGCTCTCCACCTCCTGAACCGGGACCGCGAGGACCCGGTTCCAGCGTCGTGTCGTGGGGGTTCGCGGTGCAGGGGCCGCAGGTCCCCGGAAGGGGCCGATCGGCCCTATGGATCCGCGGGGCGGGCGTGGGAGGGCGGCCCTTTCCGGGTGCCGCCCTCCCTTCCGCGGTCAGCGCAGCCAGCCGTGGTCACGGACGACCGGCAGCTTGGCCCAGAGCTTGCCGACGCCCAGGGTGTCGCCGGCGGCGGCCAGTGCCAGCGCGATGAGGACGACGGCGTAGACGAGGTGGTAGTCCGCGAACGGGTTGGTGGACATGCTCGCCGTTCCGTCGGACAGGTGCTTGGCGGGCGGCCACTCGGCGACCCACATCAGCGCCATCATCGCGGTGCCCGCCACCGCGGCCAGCCGCAGCGCGATCCCGCCGATCAGGGCGAGCCCGATGCCGAGCAGTCCGGCCATGAACAGCCAGTCCGCCCAGGTGTCGCCCGCCCAGGAGTGGAAGGTGGACTCCATCGGCCCTGCGGCGACGCCGCTGAGGAAGCCCTTGGTCGGCGAGCCGCCGTCGATCCAGCCCTTGCCGGAGGGGGTGGCGTAGCCGAACCCGAAGGTCTTGTCGAGGAAGGCCCACAGGAAGACGAATCCGGTGAGCAGACGCAGCGAGGCGAAGGAGTAGGCCCGCAGGGTGTGCGTGTCGGTGCTCGCCGACACGGCGGACTCAGAGGTGGACGCGGCCCGGTTCCTGCGGAAGGACGGCAGGTGGAACCCCGGGCTCCGGTGAGGGTGCTCGTGCACGGCCATGGTGGTGATCCCTTCGGGGAATCGGAGAGTGTCGAACCAGTGCCCGACAGCGACCACTCTGGTGGCGCGGGACGGGCGGCACCGGGTGCCGAAGGGCCGCGACCGGGGGGCCGAACGGCCCTGCCTGCGGGGGCTGTCGGGCTTGCCGTACGGGATCTCGGCGGCACTGGGCGCGCAAGCGCCCCGGGCAGTCGCCCCACGTCGTGGCTCACCTGTCCGCACGGTCGCGCGGACGGGGGCCGTTCGTCCCCTGCCGAACGCGCGGTCTCAGCGGTGTGATGGAGAGGGAGGGCATCAGCAATCACCCGCCGCGAGATTCGAGGGCACACCATGGACCGGCGCATCCCGTGGGAACTGTTCCGCCGCCCCGCCACCCTGCTCTCCGGCCGACGCTTCGAACCACTGCTGCTGGCGGCCACCGCCGGCGCCCTGACCGCCGGTGGCATCGCCTGGCTCGCCGGTGCGCCCGACATCGCCGACCTGTGCTGGGGTCTGGGCACCGTGATCGCTGTCGTGCCCGCCGTCATCTGGGTACTGGCCGCGCTGCACCGGGGACACGCTGGCGTGGATCTCATCGCGGTCCTGGCACTCGGCGGGACCCTGGCGGTGCGGGAGTACCTGGCCGGGGCACTGATCGCGCTCATGCTGGCCTCCGGACGGACTCTGGAGGCCGCGGCTCAGCGGCGTGCCTCGCACGATCTGCGCGCGCTGCTGGAACATGCGCCGCGCTCCGCCCGCGTCCGGACCCTCGACGTGGTCAGGGAGGTGTCTCTCGCCGAGGTCGCGGTCGGTGACCTGGTGGTCGTCGGTCCGGGCGAGGTGGTCCCGGTCGACGGTCGGGTCGTCGGCGCCACGGCCGTGCTCGACGAGTCGGTGCTCACCGGGGAGTCCCAGCAGGTCGAGCGTGCCGACGGCGAGCGGGTGCGCAGCGGTGTGGTCAACGCGGGCGGCGCGTTCGAGTTGCGGGCCACCGCCACCGAGCAGGACAGCACCTATGCGGAGATCGTCCGGCTGGCGCAGCAGGCCGGTGCCGAGTCCGCGCCCGTGGTCCGGCTCGCGGACCGGTACGCCGCCTGGTTCCTGCCGCTGTCGGTGGCTGTGGCGGGCCTGGCCTGGTGGGTCAGCGGTTCCGCGGTGCGGGCCGTCGCGGTCCTGGTGGTCGCCACCCCGTGCCCACTGCTGCTCGCCGCGCCCGTGGCGATCGTCTCCGGCCTGTCCCGGGCCTCCCGCTACGGCGTGGTCGTCCGCGACGGCGGCGCCCTGGAGAGCCTCGGCCGGGCCCACACCCTGCTGTTGGACAAGACCGGCACCCTGACGTCCGGCCGCCCACGGGTGCTCGACGTCGTCGCCGCACCGGGCCGGGAGCCGACGGAGGTCCTGCGGCTGACGGCCTCGCTCGATCAGCTCTCACCGCACGTCCTGGCTCATGCCCTGGTCGACGCCGCTCAGGCGCGGGGTCTGGAACTCTCCATGCCCGTGGACGTCACCGAGGAGCCCGGCCTGGGCGCCACCGGCACCGTCGAGGGACACCACCTCGCCGTCGGCCGCCACGGCGTCGGCGCGGGGGACCCGACATGGGCACGCGCCGTCGACAACCGTGCCGTGCTCGACGGCGCGGCCGTCGCCTGGCTGACCGCCGACGGCCGCCTCGCCGGCGCCGTACTGCTGCGCGACCCACTGCGCCCCGACGCTCCCCGGACCCTGCGCCGACTGCGCGCGGCGGGCATCCGACGGCTGGTGATGCTCACCGGCGACCGCACGGAACCCGCCCACGAAGTGGCCGTGGTGCTCGGCCTCGACGCCGTCCACGCCCACCTCACCCCCGCCGCCAAGGTCGCGGCCGTGCGCGCCGAACGCGCCCGCGCCGTGACCGTCATGGTCGGTGACGGCGTCAATGACGCTCCCGCCCTCGCCGCCGCGGACGTCGGCGTCGCCATGGGGGCCCGCGGCTCCAGCGCCTCCGCCCAAGCCGCGGACATCGTGCTGACCACCGATCGGGTGGAGCGCCTCGCCGACGCCGTCACCATCGCCGTACGGGCCCGGCGCATCGCGGTGCAGAGCGCGCTCGGCGGCATGCTGATGTCGCTCGCCGCGATGGCCGTGGCCGCCTTCGGCATGCTGCCGCCGGCCCCTGGTGCCCTGCTCCAGGAGGGCATCGACGTCGCTGTCATCCTCAACGCACTGCGCGCCCTGCGCGCCGGCCGGAAGAGCCGGCCTGCCCTGGAGCCCACCACCGAGGCCCTCATCCACCGCTTCGCCGCCGAGCACGACGACCTGCAGGAGGTCCTCGAAGCCGTGCGCGGCGCCGCCGACCAGCTCTCGAACACTCCAGGGCCCGCGGCCCTCGCATCGGTACGCGAGGTGCACCGCCTGCTCACCGAGCAGCTGCTGCCCCACGAGTACGCCGAAGAGCATCAGCTCTACCCGGCCCTCGCCTCCTCGCTCGGAGGCCCCGAGACCACCGCCACCATGAGCCGCGCCCACGCAGAGATCGAGCGCCTCGCCGGACGCATAGCCACGCACCTCGCGCTCAGCGGGACCGCCGACGCACCGCGCCCCGAACAACTCGACGACCTGCGTGCCTGTCTGTACGGCCTGCACAGCGTGCTGCGCCTGCACTTCACGCAGGAGGAGGAGAACTACTTCTCCCTCGCCCCGTGACGGCCGCCGCGTCGGAGCCACTCCCGGTACGCGGCCCGGGCCGTGGGCAGGGTCGGGAAGATCCGGTCGGTGCCGATGGCCTCGGTCAGCCCGAAGGCGTCGAGGTCGTCGCGCAGGTCCTGCTTGAGGCGGGCGAGCGCGAAGACGATGTGACGCTGTTCGAGTTCCTGACGCAGGGCGTCGACCGCGTCGAGCGCGGTGATGTCCACCTCGACGATGGCCTCGGTGTTGAGGACGAACCAGTCGACAGCACCTTCGTGTCGGTCGACCGCCGCCAGCGCCCGCCGCTTGAAGTCCTCGGCATTGGCGAAGAACAGGGGTGAGTCGTAGCGGTAGACAAGCAGTCCGGGGACCGTGCGGGCCTGCGGATAGTCGTCCACGTCGTGCATCCCGGCCAGGCCCGGCACCAGACCCTCGACCGCGTCGTGCGGGCGGGCCACCCGGGTGAGCAGCTCCGCGACGGACAGCCCGACCGCCACGAGCACGCCGTACAGGATGTCCAGGGTCAGCACGCCGACCAGACAACCCAAGGCCAGTAGCAACTCCCGGCGCCGGAAGGCGGCCAGCCGCCGGAACCCGGCCAGATCCATCATGCGGACCCCGGCATAGACGACCAGGGCGCCCAGCACGGTCGACGGCGTGTGCGCGAGGAGCGGGCTGAGGAACAGCAGCACGGCGAGGACCGCCGCGGCCGCGACGAGCGAGTGGGCCTGGCTGCGGCCCCCTGCCGAGTGCGCGAGCGCGGTACGACTGGCGCTGCTGCTCACCGGGAAGCCGTGCAGCACGCCCGCGCCCAGGTTCGCGGCCCCCAGAGCCGACAGTTCCTGGTTGGGGTCGAGTTCGTCGCCGCGAGACGCGAAGGCGCGCGCGGTGAGGATGACGTCGGTGTACCCGACCAGGAGCACGCCGATCGCCGGCAGTACCAGTTGCGGCAGGTCGCCCGGCGTCGGCAGGCCAGGGCGGGGCAGCCCGGCCGGTACCGCGCCGATGACGGCGATGCCGTGGTCCTCCAGGCCGAAGGCCGCGACGGCCGCCGTGCCGAGCACCAGGGCCAGCAAAGGGCCCGGGATACGGGGGAAGAACCGCGCGACCGCGAAGAGGAAGGCGATCGCCGCCGCGGAGAAGATCACCGTGGCGGGATGGGCCTGTCCCAGGTTCCTCACGAAGGAGAGCAGCTGAGGAAAGAACTCGGATCCCGAGGTGCGGACACCGGTCAGTTTGGGGAGCTGGTCGACGATGATGATGAGCGCCACGCCCGTCAGGTAGCCGACCAGGATCGGCCGTGACAAAAGGTCGGCGAGGAAGCCCAGTCGCGCCACCCACGCCACCAGGAACATCGCCCCGACCACGACCGCGAGCCCGGCGGCGAGCCCGGCGTACCGGTCCGGGGCGCCCGCGGCGAGTGGCCCCACCACGGTGGCGGTCATCAGTGCGGTGGTCGACTCGGGCCCGACGGACAGCAGTCGTGACGAACCCAGCAGGGAATACAGCAGCAGGGCGGGAAGGATCGCCCACAACCCCGCGACCGGCGGCAGTCCCGCGAGGCCCGCATAGGCCATGACCTGCGGAACGAGATAGGCCGCGACGGTCACACCGGCGAGCAGGTCGCCGCGCAGCCACGAACGGTGGTAGCCGGCCAGTACGGCGAGTCCTGGAGCCACCCGCCGCACGAGACCGCGTCGGTCTTCCCCGGCGGCAGCACCCGGGCGCTCGGACATGGGGCTCCCTTCGTCACCCCCCTCAGCATCGCCCCACGGGCGTCCCGCCGCGAGGGCCGACCGGCCCTCGCGGCGGGACGCCCGTGGGCGGGAGGACTCGGAGGGGGCCAGGAGGGCGGGTGACGGGTGCCGGGCCGACCCCGGGCAGTGGTGTGCGCGGTCCTGAGAGTCTCCCGACCGCACACGGTGAACCGGTGTTCAGACGTGATGCACGGGGATCGTCCCGCTGCCAGTCTTCGTCTCCGGCACCGGAACGCTGACGGTACGGACACCGCCCCAGTACCCCGCAATAGCCTCGGCGGCCTTCGCCCCGGCCCGCGGCACATCCGTCCGTGAGGTGCCGCGCGATACGAATGCCGTGCAGCCCCGGAATCGGGTGCACGGCGGGAAGTCCGGCTTCGACCCGGCCCAACAGATCGGGCACCGGCAGCCGCCCGATGATCCCGCTCATTTCTTCCTCCCTCGCTTGTCGGCCGCTTCCAGCGTGGCGCAGCCGGACCCGACCGCGGCTGGACCGACCGGGCACCCCACCGGGACGCCAACCTCCGGTCCGCAGAGGATCACCCGGCACCGCTGCCCGATGCCGGTACCCACACAGCCTCAGGTTGGGGCCGGACGGCCCCTTCGCCCCGCTCCGCCGACGGCAGCAGGCTCAGAACATCGCAAGCCCCGCAGCTCGCCTCGTCCGGGAGGAGGCCCTCATGTCCGGCACGTATCTGGACTCGTCGGCGTTGGAGAAGCTGATCGCTGCGGCTGTCGCCGCGCCCTCGATGCACAACACGCAGCCCTGGCGCTTCCGCCTCGACACCGAATCGACCACCGTGGAGATCCACGCCGCCGTCGGGCGGGGGCTTCCGCACGAGGATCCGCACGGCCGGGCCCTGCACATCGCCGCCGGCGCGGCCCTGTTCAACCTGCGGGTCGCGGTGAGCCACTTCGGTTGGAAGCCGGTCACTCGGCTGCTCCCTGATCCCCGCCACCCAGATCTGCTCGCCTCGGTGCACATCACTGGGCGCACCAGCACCCGCACGCTCCACGGCGACGACCTGTACGAGGCCATCTGGCACCGGCACAGCAGCCGCTTCCCCTTCGGCGTTCAGCCCGTTCCCGTGTCCGTTCGCCACGAACTCGCCGAAGCCGCCCGGGCCGAAGGCGCCACGCTCGCCGTCACCGGCCCGCGTGAGACGGCGCGGCTGCTGCGGATCACCACCGAAGCGGAGCGCCGCAACCACGCCGACCCGGCACGCAGCGCCGAAAGCCGCCGCTGGTCGAGCCGCGACGGGGCCGAAGACACGGGCATCCCCTCCGCGGCACTGGGGCCGCAGGACACCTTCGAGCAGCTTCCCATGCGTGATTTCAGCGCACGGCGATCCCTGGACCGACTGCCGGCCCGGCCCTTCGAACGGACACCCGCGCTCGCGTCGCTCCGCACCGGCCACGACCGGCGCGCCGACTGGCTCCGGGCCGGACAGGCGCTCGAATACGTCCTGCTCGTCGCCACGGCCCACGGTCTACGCACCTCCCTCCTCCACCAGGCTCTGGAGTGGACCGACCTCCGCGACGACCTGCGCCCCGAGACATCCCCCTTCGACCATGTACAGATGCTCATCCGCTTCGGCTACGGCCCGGAAGGGCCTCCCACGCCCCGTCGCGCACCGCGGCTCTTCCTCGAACTCGACGGCGCCGTCCCTCAGGGAGACAGGTACTGACCGAGGACGAATTCGCCTCTCCCCGGGCCGGTCGGCCGTGGCCGGGGCCGACCGGCCCATGGGGGCGACGGCCGAGAACACCGCACAGTGGAGGGGGAACGCACGTGACGAAGGAGGCGGAAGTCATGCGGCACCGGATGGTGAGCGATCTGATGACCACTTCGGTCGTACGAGTGCGGGAGGACACCGGGTTCAAGGACATCGCCAAACTGCTGGCCGAGTACGACATCACGGCGATACCCGTCGTGGACGCCGACGACCGGCCCGTGGGCGTGGTGTCCGAGGCGGATCTGCTGCGCAAGGAGGCGGGTCAGCTGGACCCCGCAGGACTGCTGCCGGTCCTGCACCCGCGCCCCGCCGACCGGACCAAGCAGGAGGCGACCACCGCCCGAGGGCTCATGAACAGCCCGGCCATCACGGCCCGGCCGCAGTGGACGGTGGTGGAGGCCGCGCAGGTGATGGAGCGCCACCGCGTCAAGCGGCTGCCGGTGGTGGACGAAGCGGACCGGCTGGTCGGGCTGATCAGCCGCGCCGACCTGCTGCGCGTGTTCCTGCGCGGTGACAGTGCCATTCGCGAGGAGATCTCCGGGGACGTGCTGGTCCGCACCCTGGGCATCGCGCCCGACTCGGTGACCGTGCGGGTCGTGGACGGCCGGGTCTCCTTGGCGGGAAGCGTCGAACGGAAATCCCTCATCCCGGTCGCCGTGCGGATGTGCCAAGGCGTGGACGGAGTCGTGGACGTCACCGAACAGCTGAGCCACCGGACGGACGACACCTCCGAAGGCCTGTACGCCGAGTCACCGCGCCACACCCAACTGTCGCCTTGACCGGCGCGGCGCGGCAGCACCTCCGAGCCTTCCGGCGCGCGGGGGACTGGACGCCGACCTGCGTGTGCACTCAAGGAGAGATACAAGTGGGGGAAGGAACCGACGCGACGGGATGCGACGTTCCGCCGACCTGCGGCCTCTCTGCTTCGTCTCCCCAGAACCCGAGAGTTCCCGGGGGACAGGATGGGCGATGATGGGACATGGAGAATGCCGGCCCCCTGGGAAACGGCCTCGGTCAGCTTCCGGACCCGGTCACCTCGGCCACGGCGGTCGTCGACGCGCGGGGGACCGTGACGGGGTGGAGTATCGGCGCGCAGCGGTTGCTCGGATACCCGTACCAGGACGTCGTAGGGCGTCCCGCGGCGCGTCTGTTCGGCCGCGCCGCCGACGCCCCGGTGGACTTCTCCGCGCTACTTGAGGGACGCGGCGGGACGACCCCGCTGCGGCACCGCGACGGCCATCTCACGGAAGCCGAGCTGCGGGCGTACCCGTCACTCGACCGTGAGGGCAACCCGCAATGGCTCATCGTGGCCACGCCGCCGCGCCGGCCGCGTACGGGTCAGAAGCCACACCCGGCCAAGGACGAGGCGACGGCGGAGGAAGCCTTCGCCCAGAGCCACCTTCCTGTGATGATCTACGACTCCGATTTGCGGGCCCTGCGGGGCAGCGCCGGCGCGATTCGCCAACTGGGGCTCACGGAGCGGCAGATGCGCGGTCGGCGTGTCACCGACATCCTGCCGCCCCATATCTGCACCACGGTCGAAGAGGGGATGCGCCGGGTGTTCAAGACGGGGGAACCGGAGCTCTTTCACGTACACGGCCCACCCCGGCCCGGAGCCCACGGAAGGTACTGGGCCATCACCGTGTCCCCCGTCAGGAACCCCGCAGGTGAGGTGCGACACGTACAGGTCGTCGCGCTCGACGACACCGAGCAGCACCGGGCCCGGGAACGGCTTGCCCTGCTGAACGACGTCAGCGCACAGGTGGGCAGCACGCTCGACGTGACGCGTACCGCTCAGGAGATGGCCGACGTCGCGGTGGGCCGGCTCGCCGACTTCATCAGTATCGACCTGCTGGACTCGCTGTTCCGCGGTATCGAGCCCAGGCCCCTGGTCGAGGGCTCCATCGGTCTGCGCCGCGCCGCGCAGCAGTCCGTCCTTCCCGGCGTCCCCGAGTCGTTGATCCAGACGGGAGATGTCGACTACTACCCGGATTCCTCGCCGCCCGCCAACTGCCTTCTGACAGGGCATTCCTCGCTGCACAGCACCCTGGACGAAGCCGTCGAGAGCTGGCGGACCGCCGACCCCGAGCGCGCGGTGAAGGTCCGCGCCTTCGGAATGCACTCGCTCATGGTCGTCCCACTGCGCGCCCGCGGCATCACGCTCGGGGTGGCCGTACTCGTCCGCCACCAGCGCCAGGACCCCTTCAACGATGACGATCTGCTTCTCGCGGAGGAGATCGCCGCACGCGCCGCCGTGGCCGTGGACAACGCCCGCCGGTACACCCTGGAGCGGACCACCGCCCTGGCTCTGCAACGAAGTCTGCTTCCGCAGCGGCTCGCCGCCCAGGAGGCCGTGGAGGTGGCGCATCGCTACCTGCCGGCTCGCTCCCGGGCCGGGCTGGGCGGCGACTGGTTCGACGTGATTCCCCTGTCGGGGGCCCGGGTCGCCCTGGTCGTCGGAGACGTGGTCGGCCACGGTCTGCACGCCTCCGCCACCATGGGCCGCCTGCGGACCGCGGTACGCACCCTGGCGGACGTCGACCTGCCTCCCGAGGAGCTCCTCGTCCATCTGGACGACCTGGTCACCCATCTCAGGGCGGAGGAGAGCATGGGCACGGGGGACCCGGAGCTCGACAACATCACCGATGTCATCGCCACCTGTCTGTACCTGGTCTACGACCCGGTCGCGCGCCGCTGCACCGCCGCCGGGGCGGGCCATCCCCCACCCGCCGTGGTCACGCCCGACGGCACGGCGGAGTTCGTCGACCTGCCGGTCGGCCCCCCGCTCGGAGTGGGCGGGCTGCCTTTCGAAGCCGTCGAATGGGAGGTGCCCCGTGGCAGTCTGCTCGCGCTGTACACGGACGGTCTCGTCGAGGTCCCCGAACACGACCTCGGCAAGGGCATGGCCCTGCTGCGCCGGCGCCTGGAGCGGCCCGCTCACTCGCTGGAGGCCCTCTGCGACGACCTGGTCCAGACCCTGCTCCCCGCGCAGCCGTCGGACGACGTCGCCCTGCTCGTCGCCCGCACTCGCACCCTCGACTCGGGCCGGGTCGCCACCTGGGACCTGCCTGCCGACCCGGCCGCCGTGGCGGGCGCGCGCGGCGAGGTCTCCCGTCGCCTGGCGAAGTGGGGACTGCAGGAGGTCTCCTTCACCGCAGAGTTGGTGGTGAGCGAGCTGGTCACCAACGCGATCCGCTACGGCGGCCCTCCCATTCAGCTACGCCTGATCCAGGACACCGTGCTGATCTGCGAGGTCTCCGACGGCAGCAGTACCGCCCCGCACATGCGGCGGGCCCGCACCTTCGACGAGGGCGGGCGCGGGTTGTTGCTCGTGGCCCAGTTCGCCGAGCGTTGGGGCACGCGCCACCTGCCCGGAGGGAAGTCCATCTGGGCGGAGATCGACATCCAGCACGAGCGCACGTAGCGGCGACCGAACATGTCCGCAGACGGACGAAGCCCGCGCTCACCGCAGACACGATCGACCGCGGTGCGGCCAGAATGAGACATGCCCGAGTGATCGTGACCCAAGTGCGCTGAGATGGCCCGAAGGACCTCGTGTGGAGGGTCTGTGGGGGGCGAACGTGGGAGAAACGATCAATTCGGCTGCGGTCGCACCGGACCCGGCGTCCGGCTGCACGGCGTCGACATCGTGTGCCAGGGAGTGCGGTGGCCGTTCGGGAGGCGCCGAGGACAGGTTTCGGGGGCTCCTGGAAGCGGCGCCCGACGCCATGATCATCGTGGACGACACCGGGACGATCACACTCGTCAACGCCCAGACGGAAGCGCTCTTCGGCTACGGCCGCGAGGAACTCCTCGGCCGAACGGTGGACTTGCTCGTACCCGACCGCTTCCGAACCCACCACTCACTGCACCGCTCCGCCTACGCCGCAAACCGTCAGGTGCGCCCCATGGGCGCCGGACTCGAACTCCACGGTCTCCGCAAGGACGGCACCGAGTTCCCCGTCGAGATCAGCCTCAGCCCCCTGGAGACCACCGACGGCCTCCTCGTCTCCGCCGCCGTCCGCGACGTCAGCGACCGCAAAGCAGCCGAGGACCGGTTCCGGGGATTGCTGGAGGCGGCGCCGGACGCCATGGTGATCGTGGACGACACCGGAACGATCAGACTCGTCAACGCCCAGACGGAAGCACTCTTCGGCTACGGCCGCGAGGAACTCCTCGGCCGAACAGTGGACTTGCTCGTACCCGACCGCTTCCGAACCCACCACACCACGCACCGGACCGGATACACCAACAACCGCCAGGTGCGCCCCATGGGCGCCGGACTCGAACTCCACGGCCTGCGCAAGGACGGCACCGAGTTCCCCGTCGAGATCAGCCTCAGCCCCCTGGAGACCACCGACGGCCTCCTCGTCTCCGCCGCCGTCCGCGACGTCAGCGACCGCAAGGCAGCCGAGGAACGCATCAACGAGCTGGCCGCCCTCGTCGAGTCCTCCCAGGACGCGATCCTCGCCAAGACCCTCGAGGGGCACATCACCTACTGGAACGCCGCCGCCCAGCGCCTCTACGGGTACACACGCGCCCAGGTCATGGGCCGCCACGTGTCCCTGCTGGCCCCGCCCGACCACGGCCCCGAGATCGACCTCCTGATGGACCGGTTGCGCAACGGGGAGAGGGTCGAGCACTTCGAGACACTGCGGGTCACCCGTCACGGCGACCTCCTCGACGTCGACATCACCCTGTGGCCGACCCGTTCCCCCGACGGCGAGGTCATCGGCGCCTGTGCCATCGTCCGCGACATCAGCGATCGCAAGCGGGCCGAAGCCGAGCTTACCGTCCTGTACGAACAACAGCGGCACATCGCCCTGACCCTGCAGCGCAGTCTGATGGGCACCCCGCCCGCCATCCCAGGGCTCACGACCGCCAGCCGCTACCGGCCCGCCACCCAGGGGGCCGGGGTGGGCGGCGACTGGTTCGACCTGGTCCCGCTGGGCGCCGGCCGCGTCGGCATCCTGATCGGCGACGTGATGGGACGCGGGCTGGAAGCCGCCGCCGTCATGGGCCAGTTGCGTTCCGCCGCACACGCCCTGGCCAAGACCGGTATGCAGCCCCGCCAGCTCATGCAGGCCCTCGACGCGGCCGTCACCGACCTCGACGTCCCGGACCAACTGGTCACCTGCTGCTACCTGGTGATCGCGGCCGACGCGGGTGCGGTGACGATCTGCTCCGCCGGACATCTGCCCACCCTGGTGGCCACCCCGGGCGAGGGCGCCCGTGCGCTGCCCGCGCCTGTCAACGCGCCCCTCGGCGTGGGTGATGTCCTCTACCAGCAGTGCAGCGCGGTCATCCCGCCCGGCGCCACCCTGGTGCTCTACACCGACGGACTGATCGAAACCCCCGGCAGCGACATCGAGGACCAGCTCTCCCAGCTCACCAGCACGCTGAGCGACCTGTTCACCACCGCCCCCGACCTGGAAGTGGCCGCCGACCACGTCCTGACCACCTTGCTGCCCGACGCCGAGGGCCACAACGACGATGTCACCCTGCTGCTGACTCGGCTGCCCGACGCACCGCTCGCCGCCGTCTCCCTCGACCTCCCGGCGGTCCCCGACTCGGTCCCCGAGGGCCGAGCCTTCCTCAGCAAGGCCCTCACCTCGTGGGGCTGCACCACCAAGGCCGACGACGCGCGGCTGCTGCTCTCAGAAGTCCTCACCAACGCCGTTCAGCACGCCCAGGGCCCCATCGGACTGCACGTGTGCCGGACGGACTTGGACCTGACGGTCGAAGTTGGCGACCACAGCCCGCAGTTGCCCCAACCCCGCTTCGCGGCCGAGGACGACGAATCCGGGCGCGGACTGATCCTCGTCCGCGCGCTCGCCGACGACTGGGGCGTACGACCCACCGACGACGGCAAGACCACCTGGTTCACCCTCCACCTGTGAGCGATCCCGCCGTCATCGTGCTACCTGGTGACATCGTGCTGCCCGGCGTCGCCTCGTCCGGCGCTCACTGGCCGGAGGCGGCGGTGCCCGAGCCGCTGGACGGGCCGCTGGACGGGCCTTGACCGCTGAGGACGAGTTCCTTCGCCCTGCGGAACTCCTCGTCCGTGATATCGCCACGGGCGCGGATCTCGGACAGCTTGGCGAGTTCGTCGACGCTGCTGGTTCCGGTGCCGGCCGCCTGCCGGATGTAGGAGTCGAAGGCCTCCTGCTGCGCGCGGGCCTGATTCACCTCTCGGCGACCCATGTTCTTGCCGCGGGCGATCACGTAGACGAGGACGCCCAGGAAGGGCAGGAGGATGACGAACAGGAGCCAGCCGGCCTTGGCCCAACCACCCAGTTCGTCGTCACGGAAGATGTCGATGATGATCCGGAACAGCAGGATGAACCACATGATCCACAGGAAGAACCAGAGCATGCTCCAGAAGACGCTCAGCAGCGGGTAGTCGTAGGCGAGGTACATCTGTGTGCTCATGTCGCTCCTCCATCCCGGGCGTTCGCCCGGCGGTCGTCCCTCCGGATTCAGCATGCGCACGGCAAGGTTCGTCCGGCCTCACCCTGGAGGGGTGAACGTCCGCCGCGGAGTCTCAGGTCGACTGGGCCGAGCCGTACGGGTCCGCGGCACGTGCGCGGCGCAGTGCGGCCCGCCAGGCGAAGGCGAGGACGAGTTCGATCACGCCGAGCAGGACGAGCCACAGGCCGAGCAGCCGGGTCAGGGCGCGGGCGGACTCGGTGGGCAGGGCGAGCACCACGACGCCCGCGACGATGCCGAGCGCCGCGGCGCAGAAGACGACGCCACGGTGCGGGAGGGCCTTCATGGCGATGGCCGTGTAGGCGGTCAGCATGCCGGACGCGAGCCAGACGACGCCGACGATCAGCGAGAGCGCGGCGATGGTCTGCAGCGGGTTCCTCAGGCACAGCACCCCGGCCAGGACGAACAGTATCGAGAGCAGGAGCCCGGGAATCCGCTCGCCGTGCTCCTCGCGGCCGAAGACCGCCACGAAGCGGAACCCTCCGGTCACGACCAGATACAGACCGATGAGTACCGCCAGGATGTGCAGGGTCTCGTCCGGCCACACCAGCACCAGGACGCCCGGCACCAGCGTCGTGATCGCCGAACCCAGGATCCAGGTCCATGAGCGGCCTAGTCCCGCCAGCAGTTCCTCGGGGTCGGCAGGTGGCGGGGAGGCCGCCTCTTCGGGCCTGGGCCCGGGCTCGGTACGTGGCGCCGGACCACGCGATTCGGTCATGGCTCCTCCTCACGCGGTCGAGTCCTGACGCGGTCGAACGGATCGTCGCCGGACCGCCGACGGGACGGTGTGCGGGGACTTCACCGGGTCAGCGTCTCGCGCGCCGCCCGCTGCCGGGTCACCCCCGGCGGGTGATCGTCCCGGCACCCGGGACGACGCACGCCGGGTCACTCCGGCAGCCGGCGCATCTCTATGACGTGCAGCCCCAGCGACTGGCAGCGGGCCAGCAGCCCGTACAGGTGCGCCTCGTCGACAACGGGGCCGAACAGGACGGTCTGACCGGACATCACCACGTGATCCATCTCCGGAAACGCCTTGGTCAGCGTCTCCGTCATGTGCCCCTCGACACGGATCTCGTAGCGCATGGCCTCGGAACGACCTTTCAATGCGTCAGGACGAGCTTGAACGAGATGATCAGCAGACCGAGCAGCAGATTGATCGAGGCCGTGACGGCCGTGAGGCACCAGGAGGCGCCCGCGTGGCGTGCCGCTGCCGCCGACCAGCCCACCTGCCCGGCCACGGCGACGGCGAGCGCCAGCCAGAAGGTGCCTTGGAGGTCGAGGCCCAGGAGCGGGCTGACGGCCACGGCCACGGTCGGTGGCACGGCGGCCTTGACGATCGGCCACTCCGCACGGCACACCTCGACGACGGTCCTCCGGTCCAGGGCCTGCCGGGCCAGCCGCGCCCCGAACAGCTGGGCGTGCACGTGCGCGATCCAGAACGCCACTCCGGTGCCCAACAGCAACACCGCCAGCTCCAGGTGGGGGAAGGAGCCCAGCGTGCCGGTGCCGATCACCACCGACGCGGCGAGCATGGACCCGTAGACACCACCGGTGTAGTCGGCCTGCGCCCGGTGGTCGGCGTCGGCCGCTGAGGGTACGGCGGGTTCGGTCCGGGGCATCAAGGCCTTCTCTCCGGTTCGGCGCACCGGAACGAGGGACATCGGCCGCATCGCCGGATTCGGGATGCTCCGGGCGCCCCGCCCGGTCGGGAGGTGCGTGGTGCCGCCACTCACCGCCCGGTCGGGAGGTGCGTGGTGCCGGCCACTCCCATCGCATCCGAACGGCTCGTCCCGCGCCTCACCCGTGACGGGCGAGGGTGGTCACCGGGTTGCGGGTTCACAGCAGCCGCAGCTCGCGCGCCCGCCGCACCGCTTCGTTGCGCCGGTTCACCGCCAGCTTCCGGTAGACGCTCTTGAGGTGGGTCTTGACC
Source organism: Streptomyces mirabilis (assembly GCF_039503195.1). Lineage (NCBI taxonomy): Bacteria > Bacillati > Actinomycetota > Actinomycetes > Kitasatosporales > Streptomycetaceae > Streptomyces > Streptomyces mirabilis. The sequence continues at coordinate 10,217,744 of NZ_JBCJKP010000001.1, read as the reverse complement.
GTGTTCACCGACACGCAGAGGTCGGCCGCGATCTCCTCCGTCGACATCATCTGGGCCAGTCGCCGCAGAACGTCGCGTTCGCGTTCGCTCAGCTCCTGCACGACGAGCGGTGCGGGCGTTTCGAGCCGGGGCGCGTCGCCGGTCGTCAACCAGCCCGCGGCCAGTGGCTGCAGAGGCGCCGTGCCCAGGAGACGTCGGATCCACGGACCGGCCTCGAGGAAAGGCCGCCGCAGCCGCTCGCGCCGGGCCTCCAGGAGCGCCTGGCCCACGAGCTTGCGCGCGGCGGCGGAGTCACCCGCCTCCAGTGCGGCCTGCGCCCGGGTCAGCGTGGCCCGCACGGTCACCGCGGGACCGACCGGACCCTCGGCGCGCAGCCGGTCGAGCAGGTCGAGCGCGGCGGCGGGGCGGCCCGCCGCCAGCTGGGCCCGCGCGGCCTCCACCGCACAGGCCGGCTGGCCGTCCGGCACCTGTCGCAGTACCTCGGCAGCCGCGTCCGGCCGGTCCTCGGCCAGGTGGGCGGCGGAGGCGACCAGGGCGGCTTGAGCCTGCGCCCAGGGTGATGCCACGTCCGTGGAGACCGTCGGGTCCACCGCCGCCAGGGCGGCTCGGGTCTTGCCCCGGGCCAGCAGCAGACGGGCCGTCACGAGGGACCGGCCCGTGGCGGGCACCGGGTCCCGTCTCGACAGGCGCGAGCCGACCGCCTCGTCGAGGAGGGCTTGGGCGTGATCAAGTTCGTTCCGGTCGACGGCCACCGCGGCCAGGACCATCCGCCCGATGTCCGGGCCGGACGACCCGCACAGACCGAAGCGCTCCGAGTCGGTCGTCGCCGCCAGTGCCTTGCGCTCCGCCCTGCCGTGCCAGCCGTTCAGGTAGTCGATCAGCGCCAGGTGCCCCAAGGACTCCTCTCGCACAAGCGCCGTCGAAGCCCCGCCGGGACAGCCCGCCGCCGCGGACAGCGCGGCGCGGGCGTCCTCGAACCGCCCTACCCACAGGCGCGTCGAGCCCAGATGGGTCAGCAGCAGAGCCATGAGTTCGGGATGCTGCCCCAAGAGGTGGGCGGGAACCGCCTGTCTCAGTTCCTCGGCCGCCTCCGCGGCCCTCTCCGCCTGGAGCGGGGACCCGGCCAGACGGGCCGCCAGGGCCTCAAGGAGCGCACAGCTCAGCCATGCCGCCGCCGGGTCGGGCACGTCGGTGGCCGCGTCGGACACGTCCGCGGCCAGGCTCGCCCCGGCGTGGTGCAGACGGGCCAGACCGCGGTCGAGGTCGCCCTGGGACAGGTCCCGGGCCGCTCGGACGACGTCCGTCGCGGGGCTCGTGGCCTCGGGTCCCATCCGGGAGAACAGCTCGGCCAGCTCGTCACGGCGCAGACCGGTGAAGAGCTGTCCGATCGCCAGGCCGTCGACGAAGGCGCCGGCGGTGAACTCCCAGTCGCCCGCGGCGGCGCCGTGGGCGATCGTCTCCGGGAGGAATCCGGAGCGCAGCAGCCACCGGGCGGCCCGCCGGTGGAGTTCGGGCTCCAGTCCAGGACAGCGCTCCCGCAGATGCGCCCGGAGGATCTCCCCGAACAGCGGGTGGAGCCGGTACCACGAGCGGCCGAGGTCCTCGACGAACGCGTTCTCGCGGTGCAGCTCGGCCAGAATGGGCTCGGCGTCGGTACGCCGCGTCAGCGCGTTGGCCAGATCGGGGCAGAGCCGCTCCAGGATGCTGACCCGCAGCAGGAGGTCCTGGGTCTCGGCGGTTCGCCGCTTGAGCACCTCGGCCAGGAGATAGTCGGCGACCGTACTCCGCCCAGCCTCGAATTCCTTCAAATATCTCTCCGGATCCGGGCTCTCCCGGGCGGCCAGGGCGCACAGCCGCAGGCCCGCCGCCCATCCGCCGGTGCGGTCCACGAGCGCCCCCACCGCGTGCACAGGCAGGCGCAGGCCGTGCAGCTCCAGGAGTAAGACCGCCTCCTCGGGTGTGAAGGCCAGCTCCGCGTTCCGGATCTCCGTCAGGTCACCGGCCGCCCGGTAACGGTGCACCGGCAGCAGCGGCTCGGTGCGGGTGACGAGGACGAGGCGCATTCCCGGTCCGGCGTGGTGCAGGACGAATTCGAGCTGCTCCGCGATCTCCGGCGCGGTCACGCGGTCGTACTCGTCGAGCACGACGATCGCCGGCCGGTCGCGTCCGCTCAGCTCGGCGGCGAGCCGTGCCAGCAGTGTGCGGTCCACCCGGCTCGCGTCGGCGGGACAGCGAATGTCGCCGGGGAGCGGTACGCCCGAGGACCGCAGGGCCTGGAGCACGTACGCCCAGAACATCCCGGGCTGCTGGTCCGCCGTGTCGGCGGTGAACCAGGCGACCGGCTGCGCCAGTCCAGTGACCCACTCGGCGACCAGCAGTGTCTTCCCCGCCCCGGCCGCTCCGTTGACCACCGTCAACGGGGTCAGCAGCGCCTGGTCCAGGTGTTCGACCAGTCGTTCACGCCGTAGGAAGGTGACGGGCCTCGCCGGCGGGGCGAACCGCGTGCGCAGAAACGGGTCCCCCATGGGATCGACCCACGCGACGGTCGACCCCTGGCCGCTCTCCTCGATCCCAGCCATGGTGCTCGCCATTATCCCGTCGGATCACGGGCGGCGCTCTCCTCACTCCTGTCCCGGCCGTCCCACTCGAGCAGTGGCCCGAGCGCACAGCACCGTCACGGCTGGGCCGCCCCGGTTCCCTTCTCCCTCTCAACCGCTGCCCATCCCCCGGACCGCGCCCTGTCGACATCACGTTGACAGCGCCGGTTGCCCGGCGTTGACTGACAGCACGGTGCGGAGCGCGGCCCCGCCCAGGGCGACGAAGCCGACGCGGCCGGTACGACGTACAGGAAAGTGGCACTCGATGATGTACGACCAGTCACGCGCCCAGCAGCCCCCGGACAAACAGCCCGGTTCGTCCGGGCGTCGTACGCCGGGCCCCGAGCCGCTGATCCCGTCGGACGAACGGGACAAGCTCGCCCAGCGCCTCCAACACGCCCTCAACACCTTCGCCGACAGCCCACGTGAGGCGTTGGAAGAGGCCGAGACCGCATTCGACGAGGTCACCGCCCAGCTCATGAGCACCCTCGCGGAACGGCGGCGCCTTCTCCACGCGACCTGGCAGGACCAGGACCCCGGGACAGAGCCGGAAGAGCTCCGGCACGCGCTGAGGCAGTATCGGGAGATCACACAGCGCATGCTGCGCATGTAGACACTCACGGTGGCACGGTCAGGGTGCCGGTGTGCCGTCGTACGGCATCGGCCAGGCCGCGCGCCTGTTGAGGGCGAGTCCGGAGACCGTGCGCCTCGGAGACCGCCGACGCCATCGGTCCCCTCGGCGCCAAGTCGATGAGCGAGAGCCCGTTGAACCCGGTCGCCCCGGCCTTCGCCGACGCGCCGTGCGACGCGACGAGACTCCGCTTCACCGAACTCCCGCTCACTCGCGACCGGGTGTGGCTGGCCCTCGACGCTGCGGGGGTGACCAGCCCATGAGCCTGCGGACCGGGCACCTACGGTCACCTCAGCGCGGCGAGCACCTCGGCGCAGATGGCCAAGGCCGTCTCCGCCGGGGTACGGGCGCCGATGTCGAGTCCGATCGGGCCGTGAATGCGGCGCAGTTGCTCCTCGGTGAGCCCCGCCTCGGTGAGGGCATCGGCGCGGCGGGCCTGGGTACGGCGTGAGCCGAGCGCGCCGACATAGGCGACGCCGGCCGTCAACGCGGTGTGCAGGGCGGGGATGTCGAGGTCGGGCTCGTGACTGAGCACGATCAGACAGGCCGCGGCGGGACGGTCGGCCATTGGTTTGCGGGCATCCGCGGCGGCGTACGCGACCGTGGCCTGCCAGCCCAGCACCTGCGCCTGGGTGGTGAGGAGTTCGGCGAGTTCGCCACCGCCGACGATGACCAGGTGAGGGACGGCCGGGCAGGCCTCGATGAGGACGATCCCGGTGTCGGCGCGGCGGGTCTCGCGTCCGGCACGGTGGCGTGCGAGCAGTTGCCTGGCCTGCTCGGCGGCCTGAACGACGGCCGCCGGATCATCACCCTGCAATCCCGGAGTGGCACCCCCCGGAGTGACGACGTCGCTGACAGCCTGGGTCCGCTCCTCGTCGATCCGGGTGATCAGCGCGGCGTCGGCGCCCTCGCTCAGCAGGTCCCACCAGCGGGCGGGGACGGTGTGCAGCGGCTGGAGCAGGATCTCGGCCTGCCCGCCGCAGGTCAGCCGTGCCTCTTTGACCTCGTCGTCGTGTACGGCCACCTCGCACACCCGCGCGGTGTGGCCGGGCGGGAGGGCCGCGGCCTCTGCGACCAGGTGCTCGTCGAACGCACCGCGGTACAAGGTGCCCTGGCGGTTCCCGTCCTCGTCGACGAGGAGCGCGTCGGCGGGGTGCCGGGGCCCGAAGCCCTGCTCGGTGATCGGCCGGGCCAGTACGGCCGGGCGCCCCTGAGCTGCCCACCGCCGTGCCGTGTCCGCCAGCTCACGCATAAATGCGGCCCTCCTCGTTCCTGGCTGTCGGCACCGGGAAACCATCGGGTCACCGGGAGACCACCTGGTCGGCGCGGCACTGCCGTCGCCATTCTAGTGAGCCCTGCCCCGGCTCGACGAGAACGGACGGAACAGGCACGGACGGGACGAGCACGACGCGCGTGGACCACGGAGTGCCCCTGCCTCGGCCCCCTGGGGGCGGGCACCTGGGGTGCACGGTGGACCGGCCGGCGTGGTGTGCCGTCGCGCGAAGCCCGCGGTGCCTACCGGCCGGCGGCGCACAGCGCGTGGTCGATCAGGGTGCCCGTGGCCCGGTTGAGCGTGGGCAGGTCCGGCATCCCGGAGGTGGTGGTGACGGAGATGGTGACCGCGCGCCGCCCGTCCGAGCTGACCGCGGGGCGGGTATAGGTGCCGAACCCGTCGCCCTCATGCATGTCGTAGTGGCCGCCGCAGGACAGCGGGATCTCGCGCAGACCCAGACCGTAGGTGCCCTCGGGCAGCTCCTCGACATCCTCCGGGTCGTCGGTGCGCTGTACGGTCTGCCGCATCTCCCGCCACTGCTCGGCCGGCAGCAGGCGGCCGTCGGCCAGCGAGCGGAAGAAGGTGTTGAGGTCCGCGGTGGTACTCACCACTCCGGAGTCGGCGGTGTGCAGGTAGCTGTTCGTGGTGACGTCGAGCCTGGTGCCGTCCGTGCCGGTCAGATAGGTGCTCACGTAGGGCGTGGGCAGGAACGGGTCGAGACCGGGCACCGCGGTCTGGCGCAGGCCCAGTCCGGCGATGATGCGGTGCTCGACCAACTCCCTCCAGCCGGTGCCGCTCGCCGTCTCGGCGATCATTCCGGCCAGCAGGTAGTTGGTGTTGGAGTATGCCCAGCGGGTGCGGCCGGCCTCCGGCACGAACAGCGGCTTGTGGGCCACGGCCATCATCACCAGGTCGTGAGTGGAGGTGTCGTTGTAACGGTTCTCGTCGAAGTGCTCGCGGAGCTTCCGCTGCATGTCCGCGTCGTCCATGTAGTCGAACAGCCCACTGGTCTGGCGGAGCAGATCGCGCACGGTGATCCGGGAGCCGTCGTTGCCGTTGCCGGAGACCACGCCGGGCAGCCAGTGCTCGACGGTGTCGTCCAGCGAGAGCTGCTTCTCGGCGGCGAGTTGCAGCATCACGGTGGCGACGAATGCCTTGGTGGTGGAGGCCGTCCGGAAGTGCGAGCCCCACGGCACGGGGGCGTGGGAACCGGTCGACACGGTGCCGAGGCGGGCCTGTACCCGTCCTCCGGGCAGGCCGTCGACCCTGGCCAGCACGTTCACGTCCCCGCCACCCGCCTTGCGTACGGCGGCCAGGTCGCGGCGGAGCTCGTCCCGGGTGTATTCGGCGCGGTGCCCGGAGGCCGCGGAGGCCGCCTCCGGCAGCAGCACGGCGGCGACCAGCGCGGCTGCCGCGAGGGCGGCAGCTGACGCCTTCTTCTTTCCGGCCTCGGTCGTTGTGCGCTTCGTACCGGCCTCAGGGGAACGCATGGTTCGAACCTCCGGTTCGGGCTGGTGGACCACCGCCTGCTGACGCCAACCAGCCAACCGGATCCCGAACCCGGGCCCCATGGCCCTACCACCCGGACCAAGGGTGGTGCCCAGCCCTGCCCGCGGTGGGGAAAACCCGAAGCCGGGGCCTGAGCCCCGTTGTCACATGCCCGGGTCGGGCGGTGTCTTCATGACGAACGGCCCAACAGGCACACGTACAAGGAGAACACCATGACGCTGCGCGTCCCGAAGGCCGAACTCCCCGTCGAGCTCCGCGACATCATGATCAAGCAACTCGGTACCGTGCCCGAGCCCGTCGAGGTGCTGTGGAACAACCCCGAACTCGCCGAGGCCAACCAGGAGTTCTCGGCCAAGGTGGCCACGTGGGACGCGGCCGACGCGAGCCTCAAGACGTTCGCGCACATGGCCGTCGCGGCACAGGTCGGCTGCAGCTGGTGCCTCGACATCAACTACTTCCACGCGTTGCACCAGAGCCTGGACCTGGCCAAGGCGAGCCAGGTGCCGCGCTGGCGACAGTCGGAGGTGTTCACGCCGCTGGAGCGGGACGTGATGGAGTACGCCGAGGCCATGACGAACACACCGACGACCGTCACCGACGAGTTGTCCGCGCGGCTGCTCGACCGGCTCGGCCCGGCCGCGATGGTCGAACTCACCGTGTTCATCGGCTTCGCCAACATGGCCACCAGGTGCAACACCGCGCACGGGATCACATCGCAGGGCTACTCCGACGCCTGCGAGATTCCGCTGGCCGCGCGTCCGCAGAACCTCGGCGTGGCGTCGACGGCATGACCGAGGACCCGTTCGTCGTCCATCGCAGCCTCCTGTTCACGGTCGCCTACGAGATGCTCGGCTCGTCGGCCGACGCCGAGGACGTACTGCAGGAGTCCTGGCTCCGGTGGGCCGACGTCGACCGCGCGCAGGTGCGTGACCCGCGGGCCTATCTCGTACGAACCGTCACACGGCAGGCGCTCAACCGTCTGCGGACCTTGTCGCGCAGCCGCGAGGAGTACGTCGGCGAGTGGCTGCCGGAGCCGCTGCTGACCAGCCCCGACGTCGCCGAGGACATCGAGCTCGCGGAGAACGTGTCGATCGCGATGCTGACCGTGCTCGAAACGCTGGGGCCGACGGAGCGCGCGGTGTTCGTGCTCCGCGAGGTCTTCGAGGTGCCGTACGGCGAGATCGCGGAGGCCGTCGGGAAGTCCGCCGCAGCGGTGCGGCAGATCGCGCGGCGGGCACGCGAGCACGTGGCGGCCCGGCGGCCGCGGGTGCCGGTGAGCCGGTCGGAGCTGCAGGCCGTGGTGGAGCGGTTCCTGGCCGCGCTGCGCACCGGCCGGTTGCAGGAACTGCTGGACGTCATGGCACCGGACGTGGTTCTGATCGCCGACGGCGGCGGCCTTGCGAGCGCCGCTCCGGCTCCGATCCACGGGGCCGCGCTGGTGGCGAGCATGCTCGCCGTCCCGGACCGGGTGGTGTCGGCCGTGTGGCTCAACGGCGCGCCTGCGGGCCGGATCGAGATCGACGGCCGAGTGGCCGCGGTCACCCTCGTGGTGGAGGACGGGAAGGTGACGCGGATCCACGCGATCGCGAACCCGCGGAAACTGACACGGCTCGATGAACCGGCCGAACTCGCCAGGTAGGCCCGCCCGCCGCTGCCGCCGGCGACGTGTGTTCCGGACGGTCCGGACCGTCCGGAACACACACGACCGCGCAGTGGTCGGACGTCGAGGCACGTGGACGTGCGTCGGAACACGTCCGTCGTGCTTTGTATGAGCTGGGTATGAGCTCGGTGTGACCGTGGGCGAGTCCGGTGCGTGCGCGACCGGGGCCGGTCGCGCGCGGCGATAGAGTGCCACGGCAGATCTGGCATGCCGTGGAGGTAGAACGCGATGGAGAATCCACCACAGCTCACCGTGGGACGACTCCTCACCTCGTGGCAACTGGACGTGCCCGCGCTGCTGGTGGTCGTCATCCTGGGCGCGCTGTACGGCTGGGGCGTGCTGCGTCTCAGGCGCCGGGGCGAGCGCTGGCCCCTGCCGCGCGTCGGCGCCTTCGCGGTGCTCGGCCTGGGCACCCTCGTCGTGGCCACGATGTCCGCGCTGGCCGTGTACGACCACGTGCTGTTCTGGCCGGCCGCCGTCCAGAACGTCCTCCTCGACCTGATCGCGCCGCTGGGGCTGGCCCTGGGCGATCCACTGCGGCTGGCTCTCCGTTCCCTGCCCGAGCGTGCCGCCGGGCGTGTGCAGCGGGCGCTGACCGGGCGGCTGGTACGCCTGCTCACCTTCCCTCTGGTCAGCACGGCTCTGGTGCTCGCGACCGAGCTGACGGTGTACTTCACGCCGTACTTCGCGACCGCCCTGCGCGACGACTGGTTGCACGAGGTGATGTATCTGCACCTGCTGCTCGCCGGCAGCCTGTTCGTCCTGCCGATGCTCACCCGCGAGGCGGCGCTGCCGAGGTGGTGTACCCATCCGGTCCGGGCGGCGCTGGTGTTTCTCGACGGGATCATCGACGCCGTGCCGGGCATCGTCGTGATGACCCACGGCACGCTCATCGCCGGGGCCTGGTATCTGCGTCACGCGCCGTCCTGGGCGCCGGACGTACTCCATGACCAGCAGCTGGGCGGTGGCGCGATGATCAGCATCGCCGAGTTGGTGGCGCTGCCCTTCCTCCTCGCGATCCTGGTGCAGTGGGCCCGTACCGAACGCGCCGAGACCGTCGTACTGGACCGCCGCCTGGAGGCGGAGCTGGTTCCGGCGAGGCCCACGCCGGGAGCGGCACAGACATCGGAACTCGTACGTCCCTGGTGGGAGACCGAGAACAGCGAAGTCGCCCAGCGCATCCGGCACCAGCGGCCGGGACGTTGACACACGCAAGGAAGCTGTCAAGGTAAGCACATATCCTTGACCTGCCGCGATGCTCTCCATGCGACCCGCTTTGATCCAGACCCCCCGGGTGTCTTTCGCGGAAATGCGCGTAACCATGGGGGCCGGGTCGCTGGGGCGTCTTCGCTCAGAGATTGACCCACCCCCCGCTGCATACTGTGGCGTCCGTCGTCGTTGCCGTCCGATTGCCGTCAGCGGTAGTCGGGTGACCCTTCTTTTGGGGCACTGTCTCGGCCTGCTTGCGACCGGCTGACTCGGCCAGGCATCCGTGCCCACTTTGCAAGGCAGAAGCCGCATATCAGGATGCAGAGGCCTATCAATCCTGCGATGTTGCGGAACATGTCATAGTGCCGATGCGCGGCGAGAAGCTCGATCGACAACCCAAGCCCCACCAGGATGACGCCGAGCCCCCAGATCCGGGGTGACTCGATACGGCCCCTGAGTCGAGGGAACAGCCAACTGCTGAGGACTGCCGCTCCGCCCGGCACCAGCGTGATCGCCAAGGCGGCTCCGAGAGCGGCCCACCCATAAGCATCCATGACGAATGCCCCTCCCCGGAAGATCTTCGGCGCGGTTCCATGCCACACACAAGCGGATCATGCCACTGTCCTTGGTATGGGGCCCCTGCGTCCAGACATGAGAAAGACCGTCCGCCACGGTGGGCAGACGGTCTCTCAAGTCGGGTCGGGTCACTCCGTGTCGGCAAGCGCCCGGTACAACGTCGCGCGGGACACCTTGAGCGCCTTGGCAATGACCGTGACACTCTCCCCCTTGGCCTTACGTGCCTTGGCCGCAGCAAGCTTGTCAGCATCCATGACGGACGGCCGTCCACCCGTCCGGCCCTGAGCCTTGGCAGCGTCCAGACCCGCCCGGGTGCGCTCAACGATCATGTCTCGCTCAAGCTCAGCAAAGGCAACCATCATCGTGAAGAAGAACTTGCCCTCACCCTTCGGCGAGTAGCTGCCAGCCAGCGTGCCCGTCAGAATCCGCAGCGCGATCCCCCGGGCGTGCAGATCCTCAGCAATCGTGAGCACGTCCTTGGTCGAACGGCCCAAACGGTCCAGCTTCCATACGGTGAGGGTGTCGCCCTCCCGCATGTAGTCGAGAGCGGCGAGCAGCCCGGCACAGTCGGCGTTCTTGCCCGCCTTGTCCTCGAAGATGCGGGAGCACCCTGCCTCAGCGAGAGCGTCCGCCTGAAGCTGCGCATCCTGCGCGTTGGTGCTGACTCGCTGGTAGCCGATCAAGGTTTCGGTGCTCTTCGTCGTCGTCATACCGAGATCATCTCAGAACTCGTCTCAAAACATCAAGCCTTTCGGACATGTTCTGAGACGGGTTTTGAACACCGAAGGCACCCCTCGGACCGCCTCGCGGTGACCGTCTCAATAACCATCGTTTGAGGGACTCCCTGCGCGCGGTCACGCACAGCGACACCCCATGGAAACAGCCCAATCGGCCATGTGGATGCCGTCCCGCCTCACGCCTCCCGCCTTGTCCTGTCTCTGCGATGCGTCGGCAAGTTCTGGAGAGTTCCGGTCTTGTGTAGGTACGGCGCGGTCACTGCGCCTCTACCTCTACAGTCAAGGTGGCTGGTCGGCGCCGTACCGGGAGTCCGGATGGATGTGCTTGAGGCGTCAGCGGAGGACGTCGAACTGCAGTACGTCACAGCGGGGGTCTGAACCCCCCAGTCAGCCTCGGACGATGCAAAAGGGGTGCCCAACCGGATCGGTGAGAACGCGCGCCCCGGCCCCATGAGGCTGGTGATCCGGTTTGCCCGCACCCAGCTCCAGCAACTGGGCTTCGACCTGATCCAAGTCCTGCTCGACCTTGAAGCACATGTGAAGCTGCTGAGGAACGGTCTGTTCAGGCCAGCGCGGAGCCCTGTAGGCATCGACCCGTTGAAAGCCGATGAAGACCTCGTCCTCACAGTCGAGACCGGCGAAGTCAGCGTTCGACTTGGGATGGAGTTCCAGACCGGTGGCCTTCTGATAAAACGCCGCCAAAGCCAGTGGATCAGGGCAGTCGAGGGTTATCGCGCTCAACTTCATCTGCAGGGGCATGACACCTCCGGACGATCAGTGGACTTCCCTGATGCACACTCTAGAGACGACTGCCTAACGAAGCGCGGGATTATGCGCCGACATGCCCACTGAGCTGCGGTTTTCCCACCAGTTTCGGCTATTTCCCGGGCGCGCGCACGGCGGGTAGGGCGGGGGTGCCCAGGAGTGAGCCGGAAAAGTTCCAGACCCCCCTTCCTGCCAGCGACCGTCAGTCGTCCAGCGCCACCCCCCGCCAACCCTCGTACCCGGCCAGCTTCCGGCGCGCCCCAAAACGACTGTCCATCGCGGCGAACAGCGCCCGCTTACCCCCAGTGGTGCCCAGCGAGCGAGCAAGCACTGGCTCAGCGGCACGGAACGCCTCCCAAACGGCAGACGTGCGCACGTGGACGCTGTGTGGCGCCGAGCCGAGACGCTTGACCCACTCGGCAGGATCGCGCAGCGGAGCCCGGAAGGCGTCGAACTGTGAAGCCAGCGAGAGGAGGTGAGTTGCGCGGCCATCGGGCGCCGACAGCATCTCGGACGCCACGGTGTCGAGCGATTACGAACAGCGCAAGGAACTCCCGCCGTGCGGAAAGGTCCCAACCCGCCCATGTCGACTCCGGGCCAAGGGGGTCCCCCTCCGGCGCAGTCCACTCTGACGGGATGGCTACCGTGTCAGCCTCAGAGGTTCCCAGCGCTTCCACGCGCCCGGCCGTACGCGCCTCATGTGCTGTCAGTCGTTCCACGGACTCACGGAACATCTGATCACCCACGGCACCCGCGTACAGCCCTGCCTGCCGGTCGACGTACAGCGTGCGGAGTGCTTCCCGTACGTGCTCCAACTCGGCGCGTGCGGCAGCTAGTTCTGCCTGCCGTTCGCCCGTGTCCGCCTGAGCTGCGAATCGGCGCGCCGCTTCGGCAAGCCATTCCAGATCTTCAGGGTCCCGCGGGTCCAGCGCAGTCAGGCGGGACCACACCGTACGGGCCACCACGTCATCGGCAGCATCCATGTTGATGGCCAGCCCGCCATGCCCCTGCACTGCGCCGGACTGGGCACGGTTGCACCGGTAGAGCTGCTTGTCGTTGCGTTTGTCCGTGACCATGGAGCTACCGCAGACGCCACAGAAGAGCATTCCGGCGCCGCCTAGCAGCGATGGCACCGACCGACCACCCTGGCGAACTACGTGGGGTGTACGGCCGTCGAGCACGTCTTGAAGGCGCCACCAGTCATCGGCGGGAACGATCCCTTCATGTGACACCAGTGGGGCTCCCGAGTTGTCGCGCAGGACGGCGCGCTTGGTTCCCTGGCGCTCAGCCGCGTAACCAGCCAGACGGGGGTCACGCAGGATGCGCAGCACAGTGGAAGACACCCACACCGTGCGGTCCAGCGGCTTGCTCACGCCTCTGTCCCGCCGGGCGGTGACGCGCGCTGTCATGTCCGCTGCTTTGGTCGGCACGCCTTCGACGTTCAGCTTCCGGGCGATGGCCGATGCCGCCATGCCGCCGAGTGCCCAAGACACCATGTCGCGCACGTGGGGGGCCTCAGCGGGATCAGGGACCAGCTTGACCACCACCAGTTCCCCGCGCGGCTCACGCGTCGACTGGAAGCCGTACGGAGCCATACCGGACACGTGGGACCCCGCAGCGCGCAGGGTCTCTTTTGTCGCCGTGATGTACGCCGACTTCATGTCGGACTCTTGCTGAGCCAGCGCAGCGATCAGACCGAAGATCGCTACACCCATGGGAGTGGACGTATCCAGGTACGGTTCCTCGACGCTGACAAGCAGCACGCCGTGTTTGGCCAACTCTTGATTGATCAGCATGGCTTCAAAAGCGCCCTGACGCGCGAGACGCGACAGTGAGAACACGACCACTGCGTCTACGTGCCCGGCGCGAACAGCGGACATCATCTCCTCGAACTCGGGATCTCCTCGAACTCGGGCCGGACGACCTTCGGGTCCCATCCGGATTTCCCCACGTCAGCGAAGTGTCCGGCGCTGTCCCAACCCTTCGCCGTGATCAGCGCCTCGCACTTGGTTCGCTGCGCTTCTGGGGACGACGCGGAATCGTCTTCCCGTCGCTTGGACTGTCGGATGTAGGAGACTGCACGCACGTGGTCCAGGTTAGGGGTCCAGCCGTGGCCCCGTTTGGTGAGAGGTGTCATGTGCCTAGTGTGGTAAAGATCAACGTACTGACCGTCCCGGCCGAGCAGCGGGAGACGCTGGAGAAGCGCTTCGCCTCGCGTGCCCATGCCGTGGAGAACTCCGACGGATTCGAATGGTTCGAACTCCTCCGCCCCGTCGAAGGCACCGACAGCTACCTCGTGTACACGCGGTGGCGTGACGAGGAGTCCTTCCAGGCCTGGATGGAGGGCCCCATGAAGGCGGCCCACCAGGGCGGTGACGCGGCGAGCGGGGAGCGCCCCAAGCCGGCGGCCAGCGGGTCCACGCTGTGGTCCTTCGAGGTCGTGCAGCAGGCGGCGCCGACCAGCGCCTAACCGGACGCCGGGCAGGCCGTCGGCGGGCCGGTCGCGGCCGGAAGGCCGTGGCCTGGCGTCGCCCCCGCCGTGCGGCGAGTTCGGGGCTACGGCGCGAGAAGTTCACGGCGTGGGCACGCGGCGGCATCCGGCCGGTGCGTGTCCGCCGGGATGGAAGCCGGGCGTGGCCGCCGGTGCCACCGTCGCCCCGGAGGCCCGTGGCCGGGCGACCCGTGCCCGGTTGCCCGCAGATGTTGCTGGTACACCACTTGCGCCGCTTGTTCTCGGCAAGGAAGATCATCGAGCAGGCCGGGTTGGCGCAGCGGCGCAGAAGCCCGAGCCGCTCGTGGTCGGCGAGGAGCCCGACGGCCTCCGCGGCGATGGCGACCAACGCAGCGTTCCCGCCGTGTTCGGTGTGCCGGCGTTCCTCGCCCCTGCTCCCGGAGGCCGTCACGACCGGACGAGGACTCACGGGAGCCGCTGCCGCGGCGGCGTTGATGTCGTCCACCGACGTGGGCCACGCGGGGCGGCCCTCCAGGTGACTGTCCAGGACGTCGCGCACCGCCGCGCGCAGCCGGCGCACCGCCGCGGCGTCGGGCACAGGCCCGGGCGGCAGGCTTCCGGACTGCAGTGCCCACCAGGCCGCCGAGGCCTCCGGGGTCCCGATGAGGTCCGAGGTCGGGCGCGTCGGCAACCTGGTCTCGTTCGAGCCCGACAGGGTCGAGGTCTACCTCGACGGTGAGTGTCCGCACCTCGAACCGGGCCAGCAGATGGTGGCTCACGGGGTCGACCGCTGCCTGGGGACCGACGAGGTCCTCTCCCACTGAAGCGGAGTCGGCCACGGACGGCCGGGTACGACGGGGACGCAACCGGGTACGACCGGGACGCACTCGAGAGCGCCTCCTACGGGACCCGAGCGCCGCCCCACGGCGAAGGTCGCCCCCTCACCGTGAGGCGTGATGTGCCGCCGGGACGGACAGGCTCATTCCTCGCGTTCGTACTCCGCCCGGGCACGTTCGGCGTCGAGATCTTCCTGTGCGGCACGGTAGATGTCACCGGCCAGCTTGCGGGCGGCCTGAGGATCGGAAGTCGAGGAGACCGTCCGGATCCGGTCAGCCCATTTGTCCATGTCTTGTGGGGTTTCAGGATTCTTGCTCACACTACTTTTGTACCTTTTCGTAGGCTTCTTCGCCTCCCACGCCGGAGGAAAACGAGCGCATGACCCACGAAGCCGGGTTCCGATCGGCCGGATCACTGAGCAGCATGCCGAGGCGACCGACTTCGCCGTACGGCGGCGCCGCACCGGGAGGACGAGATCACGACTCTGCTCTCAGCCACCGTGGGACGCCCGAAGAACGTGCGCCGGCGCGACAGGACGGTACACACGGGAGCGTCGAAGCATCCCGTCGACGGCCCCCGGCTGGTGCGCCGCCTCAATATCGACGGTGACGGCCAGGGCGACCTGCAGGGCCACGGCGGGGAGCAGCGGGCGACCCGACGAGCTCGCACATCTTCCGGAACCTCATCCCGGCACTCGCCGACACCTACCGCGTCATCGCGCCCGACATGATCGGATTCGGACAGTGGGCCATGCCGACGGTCGACGAGTTCGACTACACCTTCGACACTCCGACCGACGTGACCGCCGCTCTGTTGGAACAGCTCGGCGTCGACCGGTTCGCCGTCCACGCGCAGGGCTACGGAGCGCCCATCGCCTGGCGGCTCGCCACACGGGCTCCGCAGCGCATCACCGCGATCATCACGCAGAACGGCAACGGCTCCACCGACGGATTCGTCAAGGCATTCTGGGACCCGCTGTTCGCCTACGCCGAGAACCCGACGCCCGAGAACGAAGCCCCCCTCCGCGGGGCCCTGACCCTCGAATTGACCCGATGGCGGCACCTGAACGGGGTCGCGGATCCGAGCCTCGTCAGCCCGGACAGCTGGACCATCGACCTGGCGCCGCTCGACCGCCCCGGCAACGACGCCATCCAGCCCGCACTGTTCCGGGACTATCCGACGAACGTCGCCCTCTACCCCCGGTTGCAGCAGTACTTCCGCGACAGCCAGGTGCCGCTGCCGGCCGTTGGGGGTCCAACGCCGAAATCTTCGGCCCGGACGGAGCCCGCGCCTTCCCACGCGACCTGCCCGACGCCGAGATCCATCTCCTCGAGTCCGGACACTTCGCCCTGGAGAGCCACCTGGAGGAAATCGCCGGGTACATTCGCGACGTCCTCGCACGCGTCACCTCCTGAGCCGCACGCCCGCGCGTCCCCGCCGTCGGTAACAGCCCTTCGCCGTACGGCACATTGCGCGGGTCGGCGCACGGAACGCGGAGCCAAGGGTCACCAGGTCGAAGGGGCGGCGGGGTGCCGCCCTCGCGGGACGGTGATTTGGGAAACTTCGCCCCGGTGTGGGTGAGCGGTATCGGGAAGAAAACGCGCGGCGCGGCGTCGGGGCGGGCTGGGGCACGACGGTCCCGTCGACGAGTCGTGTGTTGCGGTTGGGCCACTTCGGCAACCCCCTTCACAGGAGCCACACATGCCGTGCGAGGATGCGGCTCCCGGTATCGAGTACCGGCGTAGAGGGGAACATCATTGAGATCAAGGAAACTGAGCCGTAAGCGGCGACGGGCGACCATAGTCACGGCAGCGGCCGCCTCGGTCGTCGCCGGCGCCGCGCTGCTGCCCAACTGGACCGCGGGCGCGTCGAGTGTCGCCGACCCCGCCGTGGATCCGTCGACCAAAGCCACGTTCCAGCGGCTGGCGGACGCGGTCTTCACCGACCGTACGGACGCCCTGGTGGACGGCGGCAAGACCAGTCGGAACACGTCACTGTCGTCGCGGTTCTCCGGCGACGTGCGGGTGTCCTCCACGCTGTCGCGCGAGGAGAAGTCCGCACTGTCGCAACTGCGGGGCCGCAAGTCCCGTTTGGAGTCGCTCGGCGAGAAGTACAGCTCGGCCAACACGAGCGTCTCGCTGGACCGTACGCGACTGAAGGGCCGTCACGCCACGGTCAACGTCACCGAGACGACGACGCTGACCTACGAGAAGGTCAAGGGCAACGAGCCGAAGACCACCGGCTTCCAGGCGCACCACGAGTTGACGTTCAAGGCCGATCGCAACGGCGACTGGCAGCTGACCGGCATCCGTGACACCGACGACGGCGTCGCGGTCAACCAGGTCGCCGCCACCACGTTCGTCGCCGCGCCGAAGACGGCCGCCGACGACGCCCCGCCCTCGGCGACCCGCTCCGTCACCACGTGGCCCGCGCCGGCCAAGCCGAAGAACCTCTCGGCCTCCGGCTACGACTACAAGGCCATGGCGGCGTACGCGGCCAAGTACTGGAACAACTACAACCCGGCCTACCCGAACTTCAACGGGCAGGGTGCCGGCGGCGACTGCACCAACTTCGTCAGCCAGTCCCTGAAAGCAGGCGGCTGGAAGCACGTCCCCGGCTACACGGACGACTTCCACAAGTGGTTCGGCAACTCCGACATCCAGTCGGACTCGTTCGTCGGCGTCAACGAGTTCTCGTGGTTCGCCCTGTCCTCCAAGCGGGTCACCAGCCTCGCCAACGTCTACCAGTTGGACGTGGGTGACGTCCTGCAGATGGACTTCAACAAGGACGGGTCCAAGGATCACAGCATGATCGTCACCTACCGCAGCCCGCAGGGCGTGCCGTACGTGACGTACCACTCCACCAACACCTACAACAGGTCGGTGGCGAGCATCATCGCGTCGTACCCGAACGCGGCGTACTACGCCTACCGCACCTGAGCGGTCCCCTTCCGGCGGGAGCCGGTCCCAGTGTCCGGCTCCCGCCCCGTCCGGGTCTCCCTGGTGACGGTGACTTTCGGCTGCTCCCGATCACTCACGGGAACAGTGCGATCCCGACGAGGATCAGCAGGATGATGCCGGCGACGAGCGCAACGGTCGCCCACGTCCCCCGCCGCTTCAGCGGCGTCGCGGGCTCTCCTCCACGGGGCCGGTCCTCCGGCAGTGCGGCGTCGGCCGGGCGCCCGCTCCTGTAGAACTCTTCGTCGGTCGGATAGACGTTGCGCGGATCAGCGAGAGCGCGCGGATCGATCTCGTGTGGACTGGTCATGAGCACTCCTTGCGCGGCGCTCATCAGGGCCGGGGTTCCCGACGGACGCCAGGGCCTGCGCCAGGGGCGATGGCTCCCATTTCCCAGGCGCGCAGCCCTTCAGGAAGACGCCGCACAGGCAATCCGCCCTGCTCACCGCGCACCATCTGATCGTATACCCGAGCAGGGCGCTCCAGGAGGTCCAGCGGGGCATGCGGGCTGGGCCGCGCACCTCACAGGTCGAGGACCGCCCGGAGCGCGTTGTCGATGAGCGCCTGCTGCTGGGGCCCGATGTTGCCGAGCAGGGTGGCGGTCTCGAAACGCGCCGCGGAAAGCTGGAGCAGGTTGACGGCGACGACCGAGGCGTCGACCGGGGTGGTCAGGCGCACGCTCATCGCCGTATCGGGGTGCACGGCCGGGGCGTGCAGCACCAGGGCGACCACGGCGCCGTACGCGTCGGCCAGCCCGTCGAGGCTGACGACGAGGACCGTGCGGTTTCCCTTGCCGGTGTCGACGTCCCATACATCGCTCTTCTGGATCGTCACAGGGCGTCGCCCTCGCCGCCCAGATCGAGGGGCTCGATCCGGGCGAGCCGACGGGCGGCGTCCAGCGTCATCTGCCGACGCACGGCTCGGAGGATGTAGTCGTTCAGTGAGGGCGCGCCGGCCGCGGCGTCGCGCAGCGCCTTGTCCATGGCGTCGGGAATCCGCAGGGTGATGGCAGTCATGACACCAAATGTAGTGGCATCACTGCCGTCATGCGACCACGAGTCGGGACCGCAGGCTTTTCGGGACGGCGGGCTTGCCCGGGAACAGTGGGACACCGCCGGGCCAGGAGGATGGACTTGCGTCATCCCGGTGAGGCGGCGCCGACCGGTTCGGGAGCGCCGTCGACCACTTCTCTGGCGTTGCCGTCGGGATCCTGGAGGACGGCGACGCGCACTCCGGGACCCACATCCATGGGACCGTGCCGCACACGTCCGCCGCGGGCCACACCGCGTTCGATGATCCCGTCGAGATCATCGACGTACATGGTCAGACAGCGCACGCCGGTCAACTGAAAGAAGAGCTCGGCCGGTGCGGCGCAGGCGGGCCGCCGCGAAGGAACCATCACCTTGATCTGCGGGCCGGGTGCCTCGAGCCGGTGCACGACTCCAGAGCCCGACCTGACCGCCGGGAGCCGTTCCAGTTCGGACACGGCGGCGAAGAACTCCACCAAGGCTTCGTCGGCGCTGACCAGCCCGACTTCGATCCGCTGCAAGGTCACGGCACCCCCGGGTGGCTGGCCACATCGGCCGTTCGGCATCCTCGCGAGAACGCCGCGTCACTCGGGATGGAGACGACGGTGGAAGCCAGTCCGGGCCTGACGGTCCCGAATCTGCCCAGCGCACTCGACGTCGTTCGTCAGGTCGGCGGCCCGACTTCCGCCTCCTGGTCGACACGATGCACATCGTGCGGTCCGGTTCCGGGCCGGACGACCTCGCGCGGCTCGATCCTGGTGTCATCGGCTACATCCAGCTCAGCGACGCCCCGTTGGTGCCCGCCATCCCCCACTACATGGAAGAGGCGATGTTCGAGCGGATGGTGCCCGGGACGGGCGAACTGCCCTTGCTGGACATGCTCGAGGTACTGCCGCGCGACCTTGCCATCGGCCTTGAGATACCGCTCCGCGAGGAGGCGATGGCGGGCGTCGGCCCACAAGAGCGGGTCGGTCGGTGCGTCGATGCCGTCCGCGGTCTCCCGGCTCGACTGGCCGACCGGCCCCCTCAGGCCTGCACCCGCTGCGTGCGATGCTCCTGGCTAGAACGGGCGAGCGTAGGGGTGGTCGCTCACGCGGTCGTAGATCCTGCGCAGCCACGGCCGGCGGACGGCGGGCCGTCGTGCGAGCGTGTGGAGGAACGCTCTCGCGTCAGGCCGGAACGCCCCCCATGGATGCATCGGCAGCGGGTCGTCGCGGAAGACACCCTCGGGCATTCCGCCTGTCGCGGGGACGCGCAACCGGCCGTGCTGGAAGGCCAGATGCATCCACACGTCGGCAGCCAACGGCACGGTGTCCACCATCGCTGCCGGCTGCCACGACGTCCCCGTCTGCGGATGTCGCGGAACCAGCGCGATGTCGGAGGAGGGGTCGGGATCAGGCAGGCCCGGGCCGGCCAGGACCACGCTCTTCACCGGCGGTCCCGGCGGGAGCAGAGCGTCCAGCGCGCGGCCGAACGTGTCGGCGAGAAGGCCGTGAGGGACGGCCACGGGCGTACCCGCCGAGGCCGCCAACAGGTGGGCCAGCGCGGCCCCGACCGCCACCACCCACCGTGGGCTCCACACTCCGGGCGGCTCGACCGGCGGCGCGTCCTGCCGCTCGTCGACCATCATCTCCCAGTCGACCGTCCAGGGCACGGGGCCTTCAGCGGGAAGGGGGCGCACTGCCTGCGGGTCGAGCCACACCGCCTGCCAAGAGGAGCAGTCGTCGATGCGGGTCGCCACGGCCCGCCCGCATTGCGCGCAGGCCAGGTTGGGGCCGTCCCTCCCGTCCAGCCCCATGCAGTAGCCGTCGCAGCGCTCGGGGATCAGGACGGTGCCGCGGGTGTCACCCGGCGCGACGACGATCGCTCCCGGCGCGCCGAAGGACAGCGCGGGAACCGGCGCGAACACGCCCCGGGCTTCCGCTTCGTCCACCCCGATCTCACTCCACGCCCGCCATGGCGGCCCGGACGGTTCCGGGTCCACGGCGTATGTGCCCGGTTCCATGAGCGCGGGCAGCAGTTCGTGTCCGTACCTGTGGCCGGCGTGGACGGGAAGCGCCACCTGCGACAAGCGGGCGGTCAACGCGGCGCCGCACGACGCGCACACGAACACGGCCATACGTCCTCCCCCGCCCTTCACCCCGGATTGTCCCGGCCCGGCGATCGAGAGCCAACTCCTTTTCGTCCGCGGGTCCAGGGTCCTGTGGGGGCGTCTGCAGGGCGTGTTGAGCTTCGAGTTGGCGGGACGCCGCACACACAGCCCCCTCTACCCCCTGGTGGTGGAAAGAGGAGCCTGGCGGGACCCGTTCCGCTCGGTGGGGAGCGGTCAGTGTGGGCGTTCCGGACGCGGTGGGAGCGTCGAGTCTCGTGGCAAGGGGCCGCGTGGATCCGCGTTCTCCGCCTGGTACCGGACAAACGCGTCGCGGGCGTCGGGGACGAACGTGGTGTCGTACATCGCAGCGCGCAGCTCAACCGGGGTGAGCCAGGCGTGCCAGGCGACTTCCGAGCCATCAGGTACGACCGGCTGGTCGAGGACCGCCTCGTGCAGGCCGAGCCAGTACGGACTGATGACACCCCGACACAGGTACTTGGAGAGGAACCGCGTCGGGGTGTGGACCCCGAGTTCTTCGGCGAGTTCGCGCGAGGCTGCCGCCGGGTAGGTCTCGCCCACGCCCACGGCACCACCGACCAGCCAGTTGTACTGGCCGGGGAAGCGGGAAACGTGATCGGGGCGCCGGTGGACGAGGATCCGACCGTCAGGGTCGTGGCAGACCGTGGTGGCAACCCGGTGCAGCCACCTTCGGCGGATGGCCTCGCCTCGATCCACCACCCCCACCGTGTGGTCCTGCTCGTCCACTTGCTCCACCATCTCCCCCACGGCGGACACGCTGCCACAGAACCGCTGGGCTGACGACACGCTCGGTGCAACGGCCGACTTGGTGTGGCG
Source organism: Streptomyces mirabilis (assembly GCF_039503195.1). Taxonomy (NCBI): domain Bacteria; kingdom Bacillati; phylum Actinomycetota; class Actinomycetes; order Kitasatosporales; family Streptomycetaceae; genus Streptomyces; species Streptomyces mirabilis. The sequence continues at coordinate 10,196,566 of NZ_JBCJKP010000001.1, read as the reverse complement.
GATCAAGCTCCGACATCACCTCCTCAGACGCCGATCGCCCCGTCGATGCGTTCGCGGAGGAGATCCGCGTGTCCGTTGTGACGGGCGTATTCCTCGATCAGGTGGATCAGCACCCAGCGCAGCGAGACCGTCCCACGCCACGCGTCCTTGCCCGCGATGTCGAGGTGGGGCGCGTGCTTGGTGAAGGCGTCGGCGAACGCGACCTCGTCGCGCCACGCCTGCCACGCTTCGGTCACACGGTCGGGACCGGCAGCCGCGCCGTCGAAGTCACCGTCTGGTTCCACCGGCGACGAGAAGCGTGGTGGCGCGTCCTGACCGGCGAGAACCTGACGGAACCATCGGCGCTCCACGTCGGCGAGATGGCGTACGAGTCCGAGCAGCGAGAGCGTGGAGGGCTCGACGGAGCGTCGGGCCAACTCCCCCTCCAGACCCGCGCACTTCAGCTCCAGCGTCGTCCGCTGGGCCCTGAGGAATCCGATGAGCATGGCTCGCTCCTCGCCGGTCGAGGGAGCATCGAGCCGGGGATCGTCGTCTCTGACGAACATGGCGGCCCGCCGCCGTGGATTGGTCGTACTCACACTGTCTCTCCTTCGGGGTTCGTCGCTGGGAGGGAGCACGCGTTACTCCGTGCGAGTGGTGCATCCTCCGACAGCGTCGTAGCGTCGATACAGGAGCCGACCGCCGCAAGAAGGGGCGGACCAGGCACCGGGCCTGCTGGTCGAAAGAGATTGCGACTGGGAGCGAACATGCCAAGACGCACAGTGAGGACAGCGGTGACGTTCTGTGCCGCTGTGTCGCTCGCAGCAATCGCGGGAACAGCTTCCTCCGCCCCAGCTCCGTCACCGCCGTCCACGCCGTCCACGCCCAGCGTGCAGCGCCGGGCGGGACAGCCCGTGATGGTCGACTGCTTCTGGCACCCGCAGGTGCGCCCCACCGATTTCATTCTCGCGTGCGGTGACGGCAACAGCCGCCTCACCTCGCTCCGCTGGTCCCAGTGGCACCCGGACTCCGCGGTGGCCGAGGGCTTCAATGTGGTGAACGACTGCAAGCCGTACTGCGCCGCGGGCAAGTTCCACTCGTACCGGGTGATCGTGCGGCTCAACGCCCCGCAGCCTTGGAAGAAGCACCCTGATCTGTCGCACTACACCCAGCTGAGCCTCGTCTACACCAATGGGAAGCCGGACGGATTCGGGCAATGGGTCGACCTTCCCCTGTGGAACTGACTTCCGGGATCGGAGAATTCCTGCTCGGTGGGGCGGCGTCAGTCGCGGCCGGTTTCCCGCGCCACGCGCTCCAGTCGGCTTCGATGGCTGTCCCACCACGACCGGTCGCCCGAGGGCATGGCGTCATTGCCTTCCCACATCCCGGCAGCCCCGTCGATGGACTCCCGGAGAATGTCGGCGTGGCCCGCGTGCCGGTGGGTGTCGGCGACCACGCGCACCAGGACCTGGTGCAGCGTCACCTCTCTTCGGTCCTCGGGCCACCACGCCACACGACCGATCGCGTCGAGCGCGAAGGTCTCGATCGTGGTGTCCGAGTGCTTCCACGCCTGGCGGTAGAGTCCGACGATCTGTTCGCGCGACTCATCGGTGTCGGCCCACATGTCCGCGTTGCGCTCGGCGTCGGCCGTGAACCAGAGCGGCGGCTCTTCGAAGAACGGCCGCTCGAAGGTGTCTCCGAAGTACCCCAACTCCACTCCGGTGACGTGTTTGACCAGTCCCAACAGATTCGTTCCGGTCGGCGTCAGCGGACGGCGGACGTCGTACTCCGACAGCCCGTCGAGCTTCCACAGCAGGGCGTCGCGGGCGGCTTGCAGAGAGCGGAGAAGATCCGCCTTCGCATTCGATTCGATCATGTCCAACAGTCTCGCAGCCACCCCTGACAGTCCCATGGGCCCGGAACCCGGTGACGGGACCGTCGTGGTGGCGACGGTCCCGTCGGTGGAGCGCCGGGGTGGGGTCAGCGCACCGGCAGGGTCGCGGTGTGCTCGACGCGTACGGCCTCCAGGGACCGGGGGTTGAGGCCGAGCAGTCGCAGGATCGTCGGGGCGATCTGCGTGGTCTCCACCGGGCCGCTGACGCGCACGCCGTGCGGGGTGGCGGCGCCCGAGACGACGAGCGGGACGTCGAGGTCGTCGGCGTGGGCGCCGCCGTGCTCGGCGATCTTGCTCTTGCCGCCGGTGTAGACGACGCCGTAGCGGGCGATGCCGAACAGGTCCGGCACCCTCGAGTCGCCCGCCTTGACGTGGAAGTACTTGGCGGCCGCCGCGCCGGCGTACAGGGTCTTCAGGCCGCTCGCGGTGAAGGGCTTGGCCTTGCCGGCGATGTCGTTGCCGGTGCCGGACCGGGCGAGCAGGTACGCCTTGGCGAAGGCGGTGGCGGCCTGCGAGCGGTCGTTGAGCCACAGGAGCATGGCGTCGTCGTCGACGGAGTGGGCGACCAGGTCACCGGCGCCCAGGTGGGCCTTCTTCCACGCGGCGTTGAGGCCGTCGAGCAGGGGGCCGTCGTCGATACGGGTCAGGGCCTGGGGGTCGGTCGGTGACTGGCCGTGCTTGGAGGAGAGGATGACGGTCGTGTTGCCGTCCAGGTGCTGCTTGCGCAGTTCGGTGAGGAACGCTCCGACCTCCTGGTCCACGAAGGCCAGGTTCTTGGCCAGCAGCGGACCGGGGACACCCTTCGCCGCGTAGCCGCCCGTCAGCCCCTCGGAGGCGGGCAGCTTCTGGGCGGTCGAGACGGACTGGAAGTTCATGCCGAAGACCGCCGGGGTGCCGGTCCTGTGGGTACGGCCGTGGTCGTAGCCGTCGATCTCGTTGAGGACGGCCTTCACCTTGTAACCGTCGTACTGCTCCGTCGCCGCGTTGTCCTTCGTCCAGTCCGTGCCTGCGGGGTAGCCGATCGCCTGGCTGTTGATCTCGGGGGCGAAAAGGTCTTGGACACCGTCGCCGGAGGGGCCGTTGAGGATCTCGTACGCGACGTGCTTGTCGGACCAGGCGGTCCGCAGTCCGGCCTTTCTGACCACGTTGAAGACCGTGTTCACCTTCAGATACGAGTGCGGGTACACGGGCTTGCAGGTCTTGGGGTCGACCGGCAGCTTCGACGGGTCGATGAGGCCGCGGGCGGCGCCGGTCATCCTGAGGAGGCTGCCGGGCAGGCCGGCGAGGCCCTGGCCTGCGTCGACGGAGTCCTTGTTGCGGTCCAGGTCCTCGGTGAAGTCGACCTCGGCACCGGGCTTGGCGCCCGCACAGTGGGTCGTTCCGGCCGGGAGGAGTGCCGAGCTGTATCCGTCGTCGTAGTAGAGGCCCGTGGTGCCCGGGTTCCCGCCGGTGAGCTGGCCCACCAGGCCGGGGAACGAGTCGGAGGGGTCGGTGGTCCTCGCGTGGGTGTACTCGACCCCACCGCTGGCGAGCCGCGCGAGCGCGGACTTCGGGTGACGTGCGACGTACCAGGCCAGGTCGGACTGGTGCAGACCGTCGATCGACAACAACAAAACATGGCGCGCGACGTGCGCGGGCGAGTGCGCGGAAGTGGATGTGGCGGCGGTGGCGGTGGCGGTGAGGCCGCCGACGGCTGCGAGCGCGGCGGCGGCCGCGGTGACGGGACGGACAGGACGTCGGAACACGGGTGGTTCTCCTCTGGCTGTGCGGAGCATGTGAAACCTGCGAACCATGCACCGACATAGGAGACGCGCAACATGTACGGAAGCGGACTCGCGCGTCCCGTAATGCCCAAGAAACGCAACTGAGCACGCAAAGACTGCCTGGCACCCGAGTTCCCGTGGGTTCCCGCGAGTTCCGCTCGGACGGCGGCCCCGGCTCCCCGGGCGCGCTCCACCTCTCGTCGACGGAGGCACCTCGACCTCGTCGGCGGACGACGAGGTCGAGGTGATCAGTCATGACGTCGGCATCACACGACCACGGTCGGGCGTACCTCGGTCTGTTGGGGCCCCGCACATCCTTCAGGCGCCCGCGCCGGCCGCGATGTCCAACGCGGCGATGTAGCCGAAGGTCATCGCCGGGCCGATCGTCGAACCCGCGCCCGCGTAGCTGTGGCCCATGACGGCCGCGCTGGCGTTTCCGGCGGCGTACAGGCCCGGGATGACGGATCCGTCCGGCCGCAGTACCCGCGCCCGGGCGTCCGTACGCAGGCCGCCCTTCGTACCCAGGTCACCCGGAACGATCTTGAAGGCGTAGTAGGGAGCGAGCCACAGGGGCGCAAGGCAGGAGTTGGGGAGGATCGCGGGGTCGGTGTAGTAGTGGTCGTAGACGCTGTCGCCACGGTGGAAGTCGGTGTCGTTGCCGTTCAGGGCAAGGCTGTTGAAACGGTTGACGCTGGTGCGGAGCGCGGCGGCGGGCATGCCGATCTGCCCGGCGAGGGCGTCGAGGGTCCACGCCTTGTGGGCGGCGCCGGACGTGTACCACGAATCGGGGAACGTGAAGGTCGGCAGCACGTCCTTGAAGAGGTAGCGGTCACGGTAGTTCTGGTCGACGATCAGCCACGCCGGGATGTCGGGCGCGCCGCTGTCACGGTCGTACATGATGTGCACGACGTCGCTGTAAGGGGCCGCTTCGTTGACGAAGCGCGCACCGGCGGCGTTGACGAGGAGCCCGCCGGGCAGGGTGCGCTCGGCGAGGCAGAAGTACGGCTGGTCGGGCAGCGGGATCGCCGGGCCCCACCATGCGTCGTCCATCAGGTCGAGCGCCGCGCCGGCCCGCTGACCCGCCTGGATGCCGTCGCCGGTGTTCTCCTTGGCGCCGACCGTCCACTCGGTGCCGATGGGCTGTCGCTGGTACTGGTCGCGCATGGCCGCGTTGTGCTCGAAGCCGCCTGATCCGACGATCACCCCGTGCCGGGCTCTGATCAGGCCCGGGGTGCCGTTCCTGGTGACCACGGCTCCCGCGGCGGTTCCGTTCTCCAGGTACAGGTCGGAGAGCGGGGTGTTCAGCCACACCGGAACCTGGGCCGCGAGCAGCCCGGCCCGCAGACCGGCCGCCAGCGCCTGGCCCATGGTGAGGGGCTTCTGGCCGAGCAGGGCCGCCTGGGTGCCGCGGGCCAGGCAGGCGGCGGCGACGGCGGCACCTCTCGCGCTGACCGCGGCGAGCGTGAGCCACTTGTAGTCGGAGCTGAAGACGACCATGCCGGTCGGTACGGTCATGTACGACGGGTTCAGATGGGCGAGTTCGGCACCGAGGATGTTGCCGTCGAGCTGGTCGGGTTCGATGGAGCGGCCGCCGGGCAGTCCGCCGGGGAGTTCGGGGTAGTAGTCGCTGTACCCCTCCATCCAGCGGAAACGGAGCGGGCTGTTCGCCATGACGAAGGAGATCATGGCGGGGCCGCTGCCGAGGAAGGCCTGCCGGCGTGCGACGGAGACGTCGGGGCCGACCACCGCCGCGAGGTAGGTGGCGGCCTTCGCCGGGGTGTCCGGCACCCCCGCGGCGAGGATCACCGGGTTGTTCGGGATCCAGACGCCCGCGCCCGAACGCGCCGCCGATCCCCCGAACGTGGGCGCCTTCTCGACGACGACGCAGCTCAGCCCCTGTTTCGCAGCCGTCAGCGCGGCGGTCATCCCGGCCGCTCCGGAGCCGATCACCACCACGTCGTACGTGCCGAGCAGAGGCAGGTCGGCCGCGTCCGCGGCACCTGGCAGACCGGCCGCGAGCGCGAGCCCGGCTCCCGTCGCCGCGCCGAGCACCCGGCGACGCGACGGGCCGGGTCCGGGGGTGGAAGCGGTGGAGTACGCAGAGGAGGCTTCGGTACGTCTCACAGGATCCGCGTTCGTGGACATGGCAGGGCACTCCAGCCGGGCGAAGGAATGGGCGAGCGTGCTGTCGCCCCGGGAAGCAACAGGTCTTCTGCGTCCCGGTTCTGATGCGGAGTCAGGAATGTCGCGCGGTGGTCTTGTGAAGTCAAGGGCTACGCCAGGCGGTCGGCGGCCGTTGCGTCGGCCACGGCACGTGGGCGAGCGCGCTCCCTTGTCCGCCGTCCGGTCATGCCCGTGGGGGCGGCACAATTGATGCCGCCCCCACCCGAGTACGTGATCACCTGCAGGCGGAAGTTGTACGCACCGTCAGGCATCTCCCCCTGGAAGCGCCGGACCTCAAGCAATTGGCCCGCCATACTGGGGGCGGCGGGGAAGGAGAGGGCAGATGGATCTGTGATCCCACAGCACGCGGAAAGCAACCAGAACGGCGACCACGACCACGACCCGTACAGCGCGTACGACCACTACGGGACATACGACGTCCTGGTGATCGGCGGCACCGGCGTGGACACCATCGTCCGCGTCGACTCCCTGCCGGTCCCGCTCACCGACTCCGTCCATGTCGGCCCGATCGAGGAGTGGCCCGGTCACACCGGAGGGAACGTCGCCCTCGGCGTACGGGCCCTGGGCCTCACGGTCGGATTGCTCGACTGCATCGGTGACGACTGGATCGGCACACAGGTGCGCGAGCGGATGGTCAAGGGCGGCGTCGACTTCCTCCCGCTGATCTCCCCCGCCGGAACACGGCGCGCGGTCAACCTGGTGGACGCGTCCGGCCGCCGGATGTCCTTCTACGACGGCCGCGACCCGGCGGATCTGCGCATGCCCCGGGACTTCTACCTACCGCGGCTGCGGCGCACCCGCCACGTCCACCTCTCCATCATGAACTTCGGGCGCTTCCTCTACGAGGACATCGAGGACCTCGGCGTCCCCGTCTCCACCGATCTGCACGACTGGGACGGCCTCGCGGACCACCACCGGGAGTTCGCCCTCCGCTCCGATCTCGTCTTCTTCAGCGCGGCGGCCGTGGGCGACGAAGCCCCCGCGCTGATGCGGGAGATCCTCCGCGCCGGGCGGGCACACACGGTGGTCGCCACGGCGGGCGCGGACGGCTCCTACGTGCTCACCAGAGACGGCGGCCCCGACCCCTGTCACATTCCGGCGGCCGTCCCGTCCGCTCCGGTGGTGGACTCCAACGGCGCGGGGGACGCGTACGTGTGCGGCTTCCTGTACGGCGGGCTCGCCGGCCGGGACGTGAAGGAGTGTGCCCGGCTCGGGGCGATCGCGGGTGCCTACGCCTGTACGGCACCGGGCTCGACCGCCCTCATCTCCCGGGAGTCGCTCCTGAGCCGCGCATGACCGGAAGCCGTCCCTACTCGATGGCTCGCGGAATAGCGGCGGGCGGCCGCTGTCGGGGCTGTTGCGGGCGTTGCCGCCGCCGCGGGGCCGTGCTGAGCGGTCCCTGATGCGACCGTAACCTCATCGGTAGACGAACTGCTGCCTGAATCCGACACAGTCGTGGTCGCTCTGGGCTAGATTCGTGAATCCTCGGCACCGGAGCCTCTCGGTGGGGTCGTGCCGGGGAGAATTCTGGAGCGGCGATGCACGCGTTCGAAAATCCTTCACCGGCTGCGACAGTGATGCAGGGTGGACTCGCCGACAGTCTCTTCGAAACGGCTCGCCGCGAGCCGGATCTGCCGCAGGTCGCACGCCGTCTCGCCGACGATCCCGGCATCTGGACGACGGTGACCGCGGCCGAGCTCTGGGACGAAGTGGTCGATCTGGCCCGGGGATTGGTCGTGTCCGGCCTGCGCCCGGGTAACCGGGTGGCCGTCATGGCACGTACGCGCTACGAGTGGACCGTCCTCAGCTACGCGCTGTGGGCGGTCGGCGCCGAGGTCGTACCGATCTACCCGACCTCGTCGCACGAGCAGGTCGCATGGATCCTCCAGGACGCGGGCTGTGTCGCCGTGGTCGTCGAGGACGAGGAGGGGATCATGACGGTCGGCTCGGCATGCGCGTCGCTCCCGTCGCTGCGTCATGTCTGGCAGTTGGACACCGGGGCCCTGGCACAGCTGGTCGAGCGGGGCCGGGCGATCCCGACGACGACGGTGGACTCGCTGCGCCGCATCGTGCTGCCCGACTCGACCGCGGTCATCGCCTACACCTCCGGGACGACGGGGCACCCCAAGGGCTGTGCCCTCACCCACCGCAACCTCGCCAGCCCCTGCGACACCCTCCTCGAGGGCTGGAGACACACGGCTGCTCCCCGGGTGAGCAGCCCGCCATCCTCGCCTTCCTGCCCTTCTCGCACGTGTACGGCATCATGGTCCAGGGGCTCTGTCTGCGGGGCGGCATCCTGCTGGGACACGAGCCCGATCTCAGCGAGGAGACGCTCTCCGCGGCGCTCCTCTCCTTCCGCCCGACCTATCTCTACGCCGTTCCGTTCGTCTTCGAGAAGATCTACAAGAACTTCCTGCGTACCGCGCAACGGACGGGCCGCGGAGCTCTGTTCGAGCGTGCCGTCCAGACGGCGAAAGACTTCGCCGCGGCCGCCGAACGCCAGCGACTGGGCACGGGCTCCGGCCCCGGCTTCGACCTGCGTCTGCAGCACACCCTCTACGAGAAGACCGTCTACCGGAAGCTGCGGGCCTCCCTGGGGGGACGAGTGTGCGGCGCGGTGTCGGGCGGCTCCCCGCTCAACCGTGAACTCGCCCTCTTCTACGCGGGCATCGGGATCGTCATCCACGACGGCTACGGGCTCACCGAGACGAGCGGCGGCATCACGGCTCAGCCCGTGGGGCGCGAGAAGTTCGGAACGGTCGGCCGCGCCCTGCCCGGTACGGACATCCGGGTCGCCGAGGACGGGGAGATCCTGGTGTGGGGGCCCTCGGTGTTCCAGGGTTACGTCAACGATCCCCCGTCCACGCACGCCGCGTTCCAGGACGGCTGGCTGGCGACGGGCGACCTCGGGCGCCTCGACACCGAGGGGTATCTGGCCATCACCGGCCGCAAGAAGGACGTCATCATCACGAGCGGCGGCAAGAGCGTGGCTCCCGCGGCCCTCGAGGAGCGGCTGCGCGTCCACCCGTTGATCCATCAGGCGGTCGTCGTGGGCGACAACCGGCCGTGTGTGGGCGCCCTCATCACCCTTGATCCAGACTTCCTCGCGCACTGGCGCGGAGCCTGGTCCAAGGGGGGCACGTCGGCACGGGACGCACGGGAGGAGAACGAGCTGCGGGAGGAGGTCAGACGCGCCGTGGCCGCGGCCAACAGCACCGTGTCCCGCTCCGAGTCGATCCGGGTGTTCCGTGTTCTCCCCGAACCCTTCGACCAGACCAACGGCCTGCTGACCCCGTCGATGAAGCTGCGCCGGGACGCCATCTCACGGCGTTTCGCCGCCGAGATCGACGCGATGTACCAGACCTCGTCGAGGGTCCCGCGGGAGTACACGCCGAGCGAGCCCTCGATCTGGGACGATTCCGACAACGTATTCCGGTGAGGAACTCCGCACTGGCCACTTCCCACGGTCGGGAAGTGGCCAGTCTCCGTCCGTCGACCTCGTCCACGAATTCATCGGCCGCCAGGACATCAGCCTGATCCGCCGGACAGGGCCCTAGTGAAGGACTTCGCCTCGAACACCGGCGCGGAGCCGCACGCGACCCGCACCGTCGACACCTCGGCACTCCCCGCCGACGGCACCTGGAGGCTCCGCGTCATGGACGACACTCCCGGCGTCCTCACCGTCGACCCCGGCCACCTGGACGGCTGGAACCTGACTTTCCGACCCTCGTGACCTCTCCGCGCCTCTTCCGCTTCCTCCGCGGCGCGGGACATAGGTGCGTCCCGCGAGCGACCGCAGGGGCGTGACACGAATGCTCGCCCCCGGCATCCTGGTGGTGTTCATGTGACCACGGTGCTCCCAGAACACCGGGGCAACCAGATCCCTCCTGTACGGGGGAACGCGGATCCTGGTACCGCCACCACCACCCTGCGCAGGTCAGCGGACCTCGTCCCCGTCAACCGGAGGGTCGGTGGCGGGCAGCCTCAAGGTGAAGACCGAACCGGCGCCGAGTTCACTCGCCACCGCGACCGTACCGCCGTGGGCGGCCACGAGCTGGCGAACGATGGACAGGCCGAGCCCACTGCCGCCGGTGCGCCGGCTGCGGGACTTCTCGGCCCGCCAGAACCGGTCGAAGACGCTGGGCAGATCCGCCGCGGCGATACCGCTGCCGGTGTCGGCCACCGCGAGGACGACCTGGTCTTCCTCCTCCCGGGCGGAGAGGGTGATCGTACCGCCGTCCGGTGTGTGCCGGATCGCGTTGGACACCAGATTGCCCAGCGCCTGCCGCATCCGGACCGGATCCGCGTCGATCCACGCAGCCCCGCTCCCCGTCGGGGCGGACGTCCCGTCCGTCCCCGTCCCCGTCCGCAGCCCGATGCCCGCAGCTGCCGCTCCCACCCGGTGCGCCGCGGCGACCTGTGCGAGCAGCTCGTCGGCGCGGACGGCCTCGCGGTGCAGCGCGAGCGTGCCCGCGTCGGCCGCCGCGAGGTCCTGGAGATCGTCGATGACCCGCTGGAGCAGCACCGCCTCCTCGTGCAGGGAGGCGAGCAGTTCCGGGTCGGGGTCGACGATGCCGTCGCGGGTCACCTCCAGCCAGCCGCGGATGTTGGTGAGCGGGGTACGCAGCTCATGCGCGATGTCGCTGACCATCGCCTTGCGCTGGGCCTCCATCCGTTCCCGGCGCTCGGTCAGCTCATTGAACGCGACCGCCAGGATGCCCGTCTCGTCGCGGGTGGTGACGGGCACCCGTACATGCTGTTCCAACGGCTGCTGCGCGGCCTGCGTGAGCGCACGCAGCGGGCGTACGAGGCGGGTGGCGACCAGCGCGGTCACGGCCACGGTGAGGGCCAGGACGAGACCGGTGACTCCAACGATCTTGGCCTTGTTGGCGTTCGACATGTCGAAGTGCGGGAGGGCCCTGTCCCCCGTGCCCAGGAACAGCTCGGCGACGGGAGCGACATCGGGGTCGAGCTGCTCGCGACGCGCTTCGGCGAGACACTCGTTCCCCTTCGCCTCCCTCGCCGTGGGATGTCCGCCCGGGCTCTCCCTCCCCAGGGCGAACTGCGGCTGCGGGGCCAGGCTGGAGAACTCCAGCGAGATGAACCCTTTCTCGCGCAGAGAAAGGTCCTTGTGCCGCAGGCATGCCTCGGCAAGGCTCGCCAGCCTGGCCACCGCTGTCTCCTCGGTGTGCGTCAGGGTGTTGAGCTGTCCGTCCGCGCACACGTCGGGCACGGTCGAGTTCGGGAGGATCCCGTTCTCGTCCGCCAGGACGGGCCTACCGCTCGGCGTCCAGGTGATCGTGGTGTCGACGCCGTTGCGCGCGGCGCACTTCTGCCGCACAGTCGCCAGCTTGCCCAGCCGAGCCCGCTCCAGAGGCGTCAGCCGGTAGGGCCCCACGGCGCGCGGGTCTACGCCACTGAGCTGGGCCCCTGGCTCCGAGTAGGTGTCGGTGTGCAGGGGGTCGACGGTGGCGGCGGCCCCGGGCGGCAGGGCGGTGCGGGACCTGGCGGAGTCGGCGATCGGCTTACGGTCCGCCGTCGTCAGCGCGATCCGTCGCCCGGTGGCGGCCGACAGCCGGCGCACGGTGTCCTGGACGCCCGCCCAGCTCGGGTGGGTGGCGGCGTATCCGCTGAGCTGCCGGAGGATGTCCGTGTCGTGGGCGAGGACCTGTCCCTGCTCCTCCTGGAGGGCGCGAGTCGTCGTCTGCACCGCCAGCCACGCCGTCGCCGCCACCGAGCAGAGGGCGATGAGCACCGAGGTGATCATCAGCCGTACGAGCAGCCTCTTGCGCAGCGGTATGCCGGAGCTCACCCGCGCCCACCGCTGAGCTTGTAGCCGACGCCGAACACGGTCAGCAGCCGCACCGGCCGGCGGGGATCGTGCTCGATCTTCTTGCGCAGGTTCATGATGTGCACGTCGATGGCCCGTTCGGTGGAGGCCCGGTCGATACCGCGGGTGCACTGGAGCAACTGACGCCGGGAGAAGACCCGTTCGGGTTCCGCGGTCATGGCGCGCAGGATCTCGTACTCGCCAGGGGTGCACTCCACGCGCCCGCCGTCGCAGTGCACTTCGTGCCGGACCGGGTCGACGGTGATTCCGGCGGCCCGTACGGCCCGGTCCTGCTCATCGGCCGGGCGCCCGCTGCGCCGCAGGACCGTGCGGATACGGGCCATCAGCTCGCGCGGGCTGTACGGCTTGGTCATGTAGTCGTCGGCGCCGAGTTCGAGGCCGAGCAGGACGTCGTCCTCGGCGGAGCGGGCGGTGAGCATGAGGACGGGGATGTCGCCGTCCCGGCGCAGTACCCGGCATACGCCGAAGCCGTCGATCACCGGCAGCATCAGGTCGAGGACGACGAGGTCGGGCTTGTGCCTCCGTACCTCGTCGAGCGCGGCCCCGCCGTCGTGGACCACGGTCGCGGTGTGTCCCTCCTGAAGCAGTGAGCGGCGTATCAGCTCCGCCTGTTTCTCGTCGTCCTCCGCGACCAGCACATGTGCGCACACGTGGCCGATGGTAAGCGCCTGCGCCCCGGAAAAAGGGGGGCGAGAGGGTCTTCCCACACCCTGACAACTTCCTGATGTCCGCCTGCGAAGCTCCCGCACGCCTCCTGACGCGACGGTGGTCGAAGGTGTGCACGGATCTTGACGCTCTCCGATCCGGGGCCGTAGCTTCCCGGGGGATTTAAACGATTCAAAAGCGTGGGCCCCGAAGGGGTCCTGTTTGTGCTGCCCTCCGAGAGAGTGGACGAGATCCATGAGCAACGTCACCCCGGCCCGCAGCTCGGGGCTTCCCCGCCGCGCCCTCCTCGGAGCCGCCGTCGCCACGGCCGCGGCCGGTGCGTTCGACTGGAGCCTGCCCGCGGTGGCGAGGGCCTCGACCGCCGTCGGGTCGCCCTTCGCGACGCCCGGGCGCGCCGTCCGGCCGAAGTTCCGCTGGTGGTGGCCCGACGGCCTCGTGCGGCCCGACGAGATCAGACGCGAGATCGACCAGATCGCCGACGCCGGTTTCGGCGGGGCCGAGATAGCCGCGGTCCATCACAGCGTCACGGACGCCTCGGTCCTGGACACCGAGCGGCACGGCTGGGGCAGCGCCGCGTGGGTGACGGGAGTGGAGGCGGCACTCGGCCAGGCGGCCCGGCGCGGCCTCACCGTCGATCTGACCATCGGCCCCAGCTGGCCGGCGGCGGTCCCCGGCATCACACCGGACAGCGAGGCGGCGGTCAAGGAACTCGCCTACGGGACGGCCACGTTGACGGCGGGATCCGCCTACACCGGTCCGGTGCCGGCCCCGGTCCACGCCGCCGCCTCGGGCGTGACCCGGCAGCAGTTGCTCCTGGTGCAGGCCGCCCGGGTGAACACCGCGAACTCCACCCGCAAGGAGACGGGGCTCGACCTGGACTCGGTCCGGGACCTCACCGGCGCCGTCACCGACGGCTCGCTCGCCTGGACCGCGCCCGACGACGGCAGCTGGGTGATCGTGTCCTACTGGGTACGCGGTTCCGGGCAGACTCCGGAGGGCGGCCCGCACACCGCCCCGGCCGCGTACGTGGTCGACCACTTCAGCGCGGCCGGCACACGCGCCGTGACCGACTTCTGGGAGGCCCACCTCCTCTCCCCCACCGTCCGGCGCCTGCTCAAGGTCTCCGGCGGGGCGCTCTTCGAGGACTCCATCGAGCTGGAGACCGACGGCCTCCAGTGGACGCCCGGCCTCCCGGACGCGTTCCTCGCCCACACCGGCCGCTCTCTGCTGCCGCTGCTGCCCGCCGTGATCCTCAACCACGGCAACCAGGTCTTCGCGTTCGAAGCCGCCGTCACCCGGCAGATCCGGCACGACTTCTGGGAAACGGTGTCCGTCCTCTTCAACCGGCACCATGTGACGGCCCTGCGCGCCTGGGCCCATTCCCTCGGCCTCGAACTGCGGTCCCAGCCCTACGGTCTGCAGACCGACGCGATCGCCTCGGCCGCGCTCCTGGACATCCCCGAGGGCGAGTCCCTCGGCTTCAAGAACCTCGACGACTACCGCTGCCTGGCGGGCGGCCGGGACATGGCGGGGCACGCCGTGTTGTCCTGTGAGGCGGGCGCCTACGCCGGCGGCGCGTACAACACCACCTGGCAGAAGTTCCTGCGCACCATGGGCGGCGCCTATGCGGCAGGGGTCAACCAGACGGTCGTCCACGGCTTCTCCTACGCCGAGCTGCCGGGCGTGAACTGGCCCGGATACGCCGCCTTCACCCCGTACAAGGGGACGGTCGGCTATGGCGAGTCCTGGGGCCCGCGGCATCCGACCTGGCGGCACGTCGCGGACGTGTCGGGGTACCTGGGCCGGGTTCACCAGGTGCTGCAGACCGGCCGCCCGCGCGTCGACGTCGCGGTGTTCCGGCAGACCGGGTACACCGCCACCGGCATCGGCGCCTCCTGGTTCACCGCGACGGGCATCCCCCTGGGCTGGACCCACCAGTTCCTCAGTGGGCCGCTGCTCGACCTGCCCGCCGCCACCGTGCGCCACGGGCGCCTCGCACCCGAAGGCCCGGCGTACAAGGCCCTGTTCGTCGAGGGCGACTTCTTCTACGGCTCCGCGGTCACCCTTGCGCTGTCCGACGCCCGCGCCCTGCTGCGCCTCGCCCGCGCCGGACTGCCCGTCGTGCTGCTCGGCGCCTGGGACACCGTCGTACCGCCCGGCGTCCCGGACAGCGGCGAGAGCGACGCACTGCGTTCCGTGGTGACCGAGTTGGTGGCCCAACCGCTGGTCCGTCAGGTCACCGACAAGTCGGCCGTCCCGACCGCTCTCGCCGACCTCGGGGTGGCACCCGACGTCGGCTACGCGACCTCCTCCACCCTGCTCAACGCCCACCGCGTGGCCGACGGCGTCGACTACTACTACTTCTGCAACGGCAAGCACGCCGAGACCGTCAAACCGCCGGTGGCCGCGATCGACCACGAGGTCACCCTGCGCCGCACGACCGCGGGCGCCGTGCCCTACCTCCTCGACCCGTGGACCGGTAGGTCCGAGCGCCTCGCCCGCTACACCGAGGACGGCGACACCGTCACCGCTCGCGTCACCCTCCAGCCCGCCGAGACCCTGATCCTGGCCCTCGGCCGCCCCGGTCTCTTCGGCGACCGCGCCGGCAGCCGTCCGCACGCGTTCGGCAGCGAGGCGGACGAGGTGCGCTTCACCGACGCCGGACTCACCGTCCGGGCGACCACGGCAGGCACGTACAGCACCGTCCTGTCCTCAGGCCGCACCGTGCGGACGACACTCAAGACCGTCCCCGCGCCGATGGATCTCGCCTCCTGGCAACTGCACGTCCAGGACTGGCGACCCGGCGACACGCCCTACCGCACCACCGTCGTCGAGCACGACCTCACCCTCGACGCACTGCTGCCCTGGTCGCAGATCGCCGAGCTCGCGGACGTCTCCGGAATCGGCCGCTACCGCACCACGGTCGCCCTCGACGACGAGTGGACCGGCGGCCACGGTGCCCGCCTGGAACTGGGCACCGTCACCGACACCTGCCGCGTCACCGTGAACGGCCACCGCCTCGACCCCGTGGACCAGATCCATCCGGTGGTGGACCTGGGCGACGTGCTCGGACGCGGGGTCAATGTCATCGAGGTCGAGGTCGCCACCCCGCTCTCCAACCGGCTGCGGGTCAGCGATCCCGCGGTCTACGGCGGTACCACGCGTCAGTCGTACGGGCTGCTCGGGCCGGTGCGGCTGGTGCCGTACGGCGAGGCACGGATCGACTGACCGGGCCGTGTGCCGGTCAGTCCCGGTCAGTCGAGGGTCGGCCGACCGAGCCGCCTGCGTGGGCGGACCGGACGTAACCCTCGGGTGGCGGGGGAAGTGCGGCAACGCACTGCGCCGAACACGCGTTGACCAGCAGGGGCAGCACGTCCGTCGCCACCCGCAGGGATATCCAGACCGGGTGGAGCCCGCCGAGCTCGACCGCTCGGTCGCAGACGCTGCATGAGGAGATGGCTGTCGCGCCCCAGCGGCGTGGGTCCAGGTCGCCGGTATCGAGTCCGGCGACCGAAGTCTCGGCAGGCTGAAGTCGCGGAAAGGGGGGCCGCAGCTTGTAGTTGCCGAACAGAGTGCGTGTACTCACCGTGCTCCTGGTGAGCCTCGTGCATCTGGTGATCTCGTACGGGAACCAGTGCAGTCGGTAGGAGGTGTACGGGGTGAACTCCTCCAGGCTGGTCATCGCCCCGATCTCGGGTGGGATGCGGACGAGGTTGCTGCCGTAGAGCATGAGGTGCTTGACCGCCGTCAGCTTGGCGATGGTCGGCGGCAGAGTGACGATCTGCCGCCGTTCCTGGGGGTTGAGCTCGACCAGCGGACGGAACTCCTCCCGGCCGTCGGCGGCCGCCTCGTCGATGAGCGCCAGCAGATGCTGCCAGCCGGGGGCCAAGGTGTCCTGCCGTTCGGTGTGGAAGCCGACGCGAGCGCGCGGCTGGGCGTGGATCTGGTCGAAGCAGCGGCAGATGTCCTGGCGGGACTCACGCCCAACCGGGTTCGGATTCGGCTCCGGGCTCGATGTATCGCTCCGACGGTTCACTAAGACCTCCCGCTCCGCCTCATTCGTGAGGGCGCCAACATACGGGCGCTTCCTGGGACTTACCCATCGCCCAGCCAAAGGTGAAGAGACAGGCCCGGCACCCAGCGTCCAGACCTCACAGGCCCGGAAGAAGCAGGACTGGTCATCCGGCAACCGTGCGTTCGCTATCTTGACCGGCGCGGCGACCGCCGTCGGGCAATCCTGTGTTTCTGTGAAGGGTGGCGGATGGCGGTGGTCGCCGGCTGGGAGTGGGACGACACGTTGTTCTCGGGGACGGCCCCCTACTACCAACGAGGAAGGCTCCCGTACGCACCCGGTCTCGCGGACGTGCTCGCCGAGGTTCTGCGACTCGACGGGCGGGGGCGCCTGATCGACGTGGGATGCGGACCGGGCACCCTGGCACTGGGTCTTGCGCACCTGTTCGGTGAGATCGTCGGTGTGGACCCGGACAGCGGGATGCTCTCCGAAGCGGGGCGCGGAGCCGCCGAGGCGGGGGTGAGCGGGAAGTCGCGGTGGGCGCGGGTCCGGGCCGAGGACCTGCCCGCAGGTCTCGGGACGTTCACCGTGGCGACCTTCGCCCAGTCCTTCCACTGGATGGATCGGGATCTGGTGGCGGCCACTATCAGGGACATGCTCGTGCCCGGCGGGGCGTTCGTGCACATCTCGGATCTGAAGACCGAGCATCGATCCGTCGACGGTCTTCCGTATCCAGCGGTGCCCCATGCCGCGATGGACGAGTTGGTCAGGCACTACCTCGGACCGGTACGACGCGCCGGGCGCGGGGTGCTGCCGCAGGGCACGCCCGGCGGCGAGGCGGCGGTGCTCACGCGCGCGGGATTCTCCGGTCCTCGGCGTCATGTCGTTCCCGGCGGGCAGGCGCTTGAGCGCACGAGCGATGACGTCGTCGCTGGGGTGTTCTCGATGTCGTTCTCGGCTCCGCACCTGTTCGGCGCGCGCCGCGCCGCCTTCGAGTCGGACGTGCGTCTCCTGCTGCGGGAGGTGTCCCCGTCGGACCGATTCTCCGAACGCCTCCCGAGCACCGAGGTCTTCGTCTGGGGAAAGAACCCCGCCGAGCCGTGAATCCGGCAGCCGCCGGCACGAGCCGCAGCGCCGACGCGAGCATCGCCACCGGGGTGCGGGCGCGCCCGTGGCCGAACGAGGCGGAGGCCGCGCTCGACGGGCTGTTCGCGCTGCGGAGGACGCGGAAGGGCTGCGGCAGCGGCCGGCGGCCGGGCCCGGCCGGTTGCTGGTCATCGGTGCCGGGTTCACCGGCTGTGAAGTAGCGTCCGCCTGCCACGAGTTGGATCTGCAGGTGACCGTACTCGAGCGCGACCCGGCCCCGCTGTCCGGGGTGCTGGGCGCGGTGATCGGCGGGGTCGCGGCGCAGATGCAGCGCGACAACGGCGTCGGCCTGCGGTGCGGCGTCAGAGTCGAGTCACTGGAAGGCGATGACAGCGGGAGGCCGCGGCACGCCCGTCTGTCCGACGGCAGCACTCTGGACGTCGAAGTGGCGATGGCCGCTCTCGGCAGCATCCGCAACGTCGAAGAGCTGGAGAGCTCGGGGCCGGCGGCAGGGGACTGGGGCGTGGCGTGCGATGCGCGGTGCCGTGCTGTCGACGTCAACGGCGTCGTGACCGACGATGTGTTCGTCGCAGGCGAGGTGGCCCGCTGCCCCCACCCCGTCCACGACTACCAGTACCTCGCGCTGGAGCACTGGGGCAACGCCGTCGCCCAGGCGGGGATCGCCGCGCACAAGAGATCAAGTCCGTCGGCGTCCCGACCCACGCCGAGCACGACGAACACCTCGGCTTCGGCGGCGGCATCCACTGCTGCTTCGGTGCCCCGTTGGCGCGTCCCGAGACACGGATCGCCCTCACCCGGCTGGCGCACCGGCTGGAGAACCCCCGACTCGTCGCCGCCCACCGTCCGACCGCGCGAGCCCCGGTCCGCGCGGCCCCCGCCACCTTCCGGTCGGGATCGACGGCGTCGACCCCGTATGAGGATCTCCGCGATTCCCCAACGCGGCTCGGTCGATCCCCCAGACTTGCTCTTGTTTCCCCGCGACGAAGGGACGGCAAGTATGGCGAACAGCGCGCTCCTCGTGATGGACGTCCAACGGGACATCGTGGGTATCGCCGACGACGGCTCGGGATATCTGCCGCGCCTGCGGAATGCGATCGAGGGTGCCCGCGCGGCGGGCATCCCCGTGATCTACGTGGTCATCGAGTTACGGCCGGGCAATCCGGAAATCAGCCCCCGCAACAGGGTGCTCACCGCCGCCGCGCGGGCCGGCCTGTTCACCGAGGGTGACCCCGGCACCGAGATCCATCACGACGTCGCGCCCCAGCAGGGTGACATCGTGGTCACCAAGCGGCGAGGGAGCGCGTTCTCGGGCAGCGACTTCGACCTGGTCCTCAGGGCTCGTGACATCGACAGCCTTGTTCTCACCGGCATCGCCACCAGCGGTGTGGTGCTGTCCACCCTGTGCCACGCCATCGACCTGGACTTCGACCTCACCGTCCTGACGGATGCCTGCCTCGACACCGACCCCGAGGTGCACCGCATCCTCACCGAGAAGCTGTTTCCGCACTGGGCGGATGTCGTCACCGTCGAGGACTGGCTCAAAGCCCTCGCGCCGCGCTAGCGGGAGGCTGAAGCGGCCACGGGATTCCTGCCGCTCGGTGCCGCTCGGTGTCGCTCCTTGCCGCTCGGCTCTCGGCTGTCGGCTGTCGGCTCACGGCACGCGAACCTCACACATCCCCGGCCGGCGGCGCCGTGCTCCCCCGCACCACCAGCTTCGTGGGGACGAGCGTGGTGCCGTGTTCCGGCCCGCCGTGGCGCATCCGCCGCAGGACACCCTCGACGCAGAGGCGTCCCACCTCGGCGAAGTCCTGGTGGACCGTGGTCAGCGGCGGCAGGAAGGAGCCGGCCTCGGGGATGTCGTCGAAGCCGATGACGCTGACGTCGTCGGGGATCTTCCGGCCGCGTTCATGCAGGGCCCGCAGGAGACCCAGTGCCATCTGGTCGTTGGCGGCGAACACCGCCGTACAGTCGCGCTCGTCGGCGAGCCGTAGGCCTGCGCGGTAGCCGGACTCCGCCGACCAGTCGCCACGTACGAGGGGCGGCGGGACGCGGCCCGCCTCGGTCAGGGCGGCGTGCCAGGCATCGGTGCGGCGCTGTGCCGCGAAGGACTCCTCGGGGCCGGCCAGATGCCAGACCGTGCTGTGGCCGAGGTCCAGAAGGTGGCGTACGGCCGCCCGGGCTCCCCCGGCCTGGTCGGTGTCGACCACCGCGTAGCGGTCGCCCGCGTCCGAGTCGGCGACGACGACCTGCACGTGCGGGGGCAGGGAGATGGTCGCCGCGTCGAGCAGATGCACCTCCATGATGGCGATGACGGCGTCGACGGCGAGTTCCCCGAGCCGGGAGAAGGCGCCGCGCACCTCGTCCTGGGTGGGCACGGCGACCGGCAGCAGCGTGACGGCGTAGCCCTCTTGCGCCGCGGAGGTGGCGATCGCCTCCAGGGTGCGCATGTTGCCCGTGGTGGAGAGGTTGAAGGTGATGACGCCGATGGTGCGGAACTCACCGCGTTTGAGGGCCCGGGCGGCGCTGTTGGGCCGGTAGCCCAGTTCCTTCATCGCCGCCAGCACCTGTTCACGGGTCTCCTCGTTCACACCCGCGTAACCATTGGACACGCGGGAAACCGTCTGCGAGGAGACCCCGGCCAGGCGTGCGACATCGGCCATGGACGCGGTCTGCGTGCGACGCACCGCCCGTTTTCCCTTGCGCCCGCGGGATCGTTCCGTCCCCGTCGAGGCGCTGTCCGCAGTGTCCACCCGTCTCCTTTGTTGCCCGGGTCGCCGTTTCGTCAGACGACCCTTGACCACCGACATTGGCGCAGTGTAGACATGCCGCCATCAGATGTTTACGTAAACATAACAGCCCTCGACGCGAAGGGGGACTGCATGTTTACGTAAACATCGCGACGGCGTGAGACGCCGGTTCCGAGATGGACGAGCGAGGAACGACATGACGACGCTTCAACCCCCTGCGGGCGTGGCACGGCGCCCGGACCGGCCTCCGAAAAGGGACCGCCGCTCCTGGACAGGATGGGGGTTCATCGGCCCCTTCGCGGTGGTCTTCGCCTTCGTCTTCCTGGCTCCGATCGCCTATTCGATCTACCTCAGCCTCTTCCGTGACAAGCTCATCGGGGGAACGTCCTTCGTCGGCCTGGACAACTACAAGCAGGCTCTCCAGGACGACCAGTTCTGGTCCTCCTTGGAGCGGGTCTCGCTGTTCCTGCTGATCCAGGTACCGATCATGCTGGGGATCGCCCTGCTCGTCGCACTCGCGCTGGACAGCGGCCGCCTGTACGGCAGGAACTTCTTCCGGATCTCGATCTTCCTGCCGTACGCGGTGCCCGCCGTGGTCGCCACCCTGATGTGGGGCTTCATGTACGGCACCCGGTTCGGTCTGGTGGGTGACATCAACAGCGCCTTCGACGTCACCCTGCCCGACCCGCTCTCCGCGGACCTGGTCCTGGCGTCGATCGGCAACATCGTCACCTGGGAGTTCGTGGGCTACAACATGCTGATCTTCTACTCCGCGCTGCGGGTCATCCCGAGCTCGCTGTACGAGGCCGCGGAGATCGACGGCGCCGGGCAGATCCGCATCATCTCGGCCATCAAGCTCCCCGCCATCCGCGGCGCCCTGGTCATCGCGACGATCTTCTCGATCATCGGCAGCTTCCAGCTCTTCAACGAGCCGAGCATCCTGCGGCCGCTGGCGCGCAACGCCATCACCACGGACTACACCCCGAACTTCTACACGTACTCACTGTCCTTCAACGGACAGCAGCACAACTACTCCGCGGCGGTCGCCATCATCATGGGGCTGATCACCATGGTCATCGCCTATGTCGTGCAGCTTCGCGGCATGCGCAAGGGAGCGTGACCCGATGAGCAGCACGAGCAGCCCCGTCACCACCGCCTCCCAGCCCCCGTCCGCCCAGTCCGGCGGTTCCAAGAACACGCCCCGCCTGCGCACTCGGCGCAAGCACACTCCCGGACGCCCCAAGCGCAGCGTCCTGCTGACCGTGCTCACCGGCCTGATCATGCTCTACACCGTGGTGCCCCTGGTGTGGCTGGTCATCAGCGCCACGAAGACCCAGGACGGGCTCGCCACCTCGTCCGGCCTGTGGTTCAGCCACAAGTTCGCCCTCTGGGAAAACATCCACGACACGTTCACGTACCACGACGGCATCTTCGTCCGCTGGCTGCTGAACACCCTGCTGTACGTCGTGCTCGGCGCCGGCGGCGCGACCCTCCTGGCGATCCTGGGCGGCTACGCGCTGGCGAAGTTCAACTTCCCCGGAAAACGCGCCGTCTTCGCCGTGGTCATCGGTGCCGTCGCCGTCCCGGGCACCGCCCTGGCGGTGCCCACCTTCCTGATGTTCAGCAAGATGGGGCTGACGGACACGCCGTGGGCGGTGATCATCCCCTCCCTGGTCTCGCCCTTCGGCCTGTACCTGATGTGGGTCTTCGCCACCGAGGCCATCCCCACCGAACTGATGGAGGCCGCCCGCATCGACGGAGCGGGCGAGATCCGCACCTTCTTCCAGGTCGCCATGCCGCTGCTCGCTCCTGGCACCGTGACCGTCCTGCTGTTCACCACGGTCGCGACCTGGAACAACTACTTCCTGCCGCTGATCATGCTCAAGGACCCGAACTGGTACCCCCTGACCCTGGGCCTGGACGCCTGGAACTCCCAGGCCCAGACGATCGGTGGCGACGTGATCTTCAACCTGGTCATCACCGGTTCGCTGCTCACCATCGTGCCGCTGATCGCCGCGTTCCTGCTGCTGCAGAAGTACTGGCAGTCCGGGCTCGCCGCCGGAAGCGTCAAGGAATAGCCCGCCCTCAGGCCCCCACCCCCCGCAGCCTCACCTCTTTCACCCTCACCCTGTCCCACCCATGAAGAAGTCCCACCCACGAAGAAGTGGAAGCACCTCCATGCGCAGAACCACCGGCCGCCTGCTGCGCGGCTTCGCTGTCCTCTCCGTCCTCGCCCTCGGGGCGACCGCCTGCGGCGGCTCCGACAACAACAGCTCGGGCCAGAAGGCGGTCTCGGCCGCGGACATCCAGGCGGCCCTCAAGAAGGGCGGCACGGTCAACGTCTGGGCCTGGGAGCCCACGCTGAAGACGGTCGCCGCCGACTTCCAGAAGAAGTACCCCAAGGTCAAGATCAACCTCGTCGGCGACCGGTCCGGTGACAAGCACTACACCGCCCTGTCGAACGCCATCGCGGCCGGGAAGGGCGTCCCCGACGTCGCGCAGGTCGAGTACTTCGCGCTGAGCCAGTACTCCCTCACCAAGGGCCTCAGCGACCTGGCCCCCTACGGCGCCGACAAGCTCGCCGCCAAGTACACCCCGGGTCCGTGGAACGCCGTGAGCGAGGGTGACAAGGTCTACGGCCTGCCGATGGACTCCGGTCCCATGGCGATGTTCTACAACAAGAAGGTCTTCGACAAGTACAAGATCGCCGTTCCGACCACCTGGGACGAGTACGTCGACGCGGCCCGCAAGCTGCACAAGGCCGACCCCAAGGTCTACATCGCCAACGACGCCGGTGACGCGGGCTTCACCACCAGCATGCTGTGGCAGGCCGGTTCGCGCCCCTACAAGGTCGACGGCACCAAGGTGACGGTCAACTTCGAGGACGCGGGCGCCAAGAAGTACACCGACACCTGGCAGAAGCTCATCGACGAGAAGCTCGTCGCGCCCATCAACGGCTGGACCGACGACTGGTACAAGGGCCTGGGCGACGGCACCATCGCCACCCTGACCACCGGCGCCTGGATGCCCGCCAACTTCGTCTCCGGCGTGCCGAACGCCTCCGGTGACTGGCGAGCGGCCCCGATGCCGCAGTGGACCAAGGGCGACAAGGCCAGCGCGGAGAACGGCGGCAGCTCCCTCGCCCTGCCCGCGCTGGGCAAGAACAAGGAACTCGCCTACGCGTTCGTCGAGTACGCCAACTCCGGTGACGGCGTGCAGACCCGCATCAAGCAGGGCGCCTTCCCGGCGACCAAGGCCGAACTCCAGTCCACCGAGTTCCAGAACACCAAGTTCGACTACTTCGGCGGCCAGGAAGCCAACAAGATCTTCGCCGAGTCCGCCGCCAACGTCGCCAGCGACTGGTCGTACCTGCCCTTCCAGCAGTACGCCAACTCGATCTTCAACGACACCGTCGGCAAGGCCTACATCTCCGGCACCAAGCTGGCCGCCGGCCTGAAGTCCTGGCAGGACGCCTCCATCAAGTACGGCAACGAGCAGGGCTTCACCGTCTCGAAGTAACCGGCATTCCCCTCGGGAGCCGCCGCTGAGCAGCAGGCGCTCAGCGGCGGCCGCCCGGAAGCAACCACGCACCTCGCGCCACCCCGTGCAGTAACCGGAAGGACCACCATGATCTCCACCCTCCTGTCCCAGTTGCGGCACGGGCCGGACGGTGATCCCACCCCCGCCTCGCCTACGGCGCCGACTACAACCCGGAGCAGTGGCCACGCGAGGTGTGGGAGGAGGACATCCGGCTCATGCGGGAGGCGGGCGTCAACATCGTCTCCGTGGCGATCTTCTCCTGGGCCCGCATCCAGCCCGCCGAGAACGAGTGGGACTTCGGCTGGCTCGACGAGGTCATGGACCTGCTGCACGCGGGGGGCATCGGGGTCGACCTGGCCACCGCCACCGCCTCCCCGCCGCCCTGGCTCAGCACGGCGCACCCGGAGATCCTTCCGGTCACCGCCTCCGGCGAGACGCTGTGGCCCGGGGCGCGTCAGCACTGGCGTCCCACCTCTCCCGTCTTCCGCGAGTACGCGCTGCGCCTGGTGCGCAAAATGGCCGAGCGGTACGCGAACCATCCCGCGCTGGTCGCCTGGCACGTCTCCAACGAGCTGGGCTGCCACAACGTCTACGACTACTCCGACGACGCCGCCCGCGCCTTCCGCGACTGGCTGCGCGCCCGCTACACGACGCTCGACGCCCTCAACCACGCCTGGGGCACGGCGT
This sequence comes from Streptomyces mirabilis, assembly GCF_039503195.1. NCBI lineage: Bacteria > Bacillati > Actinomycetota > Actinomycetes > Kitasatosporales > Streptomycetaceae > Streptomyces > Streptomyces mirabilis. Next base: position 10,172,136 of record NZ_JBCJKP010000001.1, on the reverse strand, counting down.
TCTGGTCCCAGCGCTACAGCGACTGGGAGCAGATCCTGCCGCCCCGGCTGGCCGCCTCCCACCCGAACCCCACCCAGCAGCTGGACTTCAAGCGTTTCTCCTCCGACGTGCTGAAGGACTATCTGCGCGCGGAGCGGGACGTGCTGCGCGAGCTCACGCCCGGTGTTCCGGTCACCACCAACTTCATGGTGATGGGCAACACCAAGGGAATGAACTACGCGGACTGGGCCGCCGAGATCGACTTCGTCTCCAACGACCACTACGTGGTGCCCGGCCCGCAGGACCGCGACGAGTTGTCCTTCTCCGCCAACCTCGTCAGCGGCATCGCCGGTGGCCGCCCGTGGTTCCTCATGGAGCACTCCACCAGCGCCGTGAACTGGCAGCCGATCAACGTGGCCAAGCGGCCGGGCGACCTCGCCCGTGACTCGCTGGTGCACGTCGCCCACGGCGCCGACGCGGTGTGCTTCTTCCAGTGGCGCCAGTCGGCGGCAGGCGCCGAGAAGTACCACTCGGCGATGGTCCCGCACGCCGGCGCCGACAGCGAGCTCTTCCGCGCGGTGGCCGACCTCGGACAGACCCTCAAGACCCTCGCTCCGGTCGCCGGGACCGAGCGTGAGCCGGCCCGGGTCGGCATCGTCTTCGACTGGGACTCGTGGTGGGCGAGCGAGCAGGACTCCCACCCCACCGCCCAGCTCAGCTACCGGCAGGAGGCGCTGGACTGGTACTCCGCGCTCCTCGCCCTCGGCATCCGGGCCGACGTCGTCACCACGCAGACCGAACTCGACCGCTACCAGGTTCTGATCACGCCGGTGCTGCACGTCATGCCGGCCCCGCTCGCCAAGGAGCTCACCCGGTACGCCGAGAACGGCGGCCATCTGATCACCACGTACTTCTCCGGTGTCGTCGACGAGAACGACCACATCTGGCTCGGCGGCTACCCGGGTGCCCTGCGCGAGCTGCTCGGCATCCGCATCGAGGAGTTCGGCCCGCTGCTCGACGGCGAGACGGCCGACGTCGAGCTGGACGGCGTGGACGGCACCGCCCCGGGCACCCTGTGGACCGACCGGATCAGCGTCACCGACCCGGCGGTGGAGGTGCTGGCGCACTACCGCGGCGGCACGTACGCCGACCGCCCCGCCGTCACCCGGCGCCCGACGGGCCAGGGCTCGGCCGCCTACGTCTCCACCCGGCTCGGCACGGACGGTCTCACCACGCTGTTGCCGAAGCTCCTCGCCCCGGCCGGTGTGCACAGTGAACTGCCGGACGGCGCGCGGGGAAGCGTCGAGCTGATCGTGCGGCGGAGCGCGGACAGCCGCTATCTGTTCCTGGTCAACCGGACCGACGCGACGGTGCCCCTGACCGGAGTCTCCGGAGATCTGCTGATCGGCCGGACGGACGACGGCGGCGCCGTCGTCCTCGCCCCCGGGACGTCGCCGTACTGCGGCAGCCCGCCCTCTGACAGCCCTCGAACAGCGAGCACGGCCCCCCGTTCGAGGGTTAGCCGGCGTGCCCCCGCGCGGGGGGCACGCCGGTCCATCGCAGCGACCACACACGAGTTGGGAGCACACGTTGGCACGCCGTACCCGCACAAGACGGCTTCTGGGAACCATCGCAGGCACCGCACTGGCCACCGGGGCAGCCCTGGTCACCGCCCCGCCGACGAGCACGGAGACCGCGCCGGCGGCGGCCGCGTCCGTGACCGTCCGGCCGGATCCCTCGTACAAGGAGCAGAGCTTCGAGGGCTGGGGCACCAGCCTGGTCTGGTTCGCCAACGCCACCGGCAACTACCCGGCACCGATCCGCGAGAAGCTCGCCAAGCTCCTGTTCGGCGACGACGGCCTCAATCTGAACATCGCCCGCTACAACATCGGCGGCGGCAACGCCCCCGACGTCAAGAACTACCTGCGGGCCGGCGGCGCGGTCGAGGGCTGGTGGAAGGCCCCGGAGGGCACCACCCGCACGGACACCGGCTGGTGGAGCGCCGACGACGCGGCCGACTGGAACCCGAACGCCGACGCCACACAGCGCTGGTGGGTGGACCGGATCAAGAAGGACATCACCCACTGGGAGACGTTCAGCAACTCGCCGCCCTGGTTCATGACCAACAGCGGCTATGTCTCGGGCGGCTTCAACTCCTCCGCCGACCAGCTCAAGGCCGACTCCGTCGACGACTTCGCCGCCTATCTGGCGGGCGCGACCAAGCGCTTGGAGAAGGCACACGGCATCAAGGTCGACACCCTCGACCCGTTCAACGAGCCGAACACGAACTACTGGGGTACGCGGCTGGGCGCGGACGGGCAGCCGGTCGGCGGCCGCCAGGAGGGGGCGCACATCGGCCCCGCGCTCCAGCAGCAGGTCATCCGCGCGCTGGCCCCGCCCTCGAGAAGGCGAAGACCGGCACGAAGATCTCCGCGATGGACGAGACCAACCCGAGCATCTTCACGCAGAACTGGACCTCCTACCCCCAGGACGTGCGGGCCCTCGTCGGCCAGCTGAACGTCCACACCTACGGCACCGGCGGCCGTACCAGTGTGCGCGACCTGGCCAAGGCGGCGGACAAGCCGCTGTGGATGAGCGAGGTCGAGGGCGACTGGGGCGACGGCCAGAGCTTCACGGACATGCGGCCGGGCCTGGGCCTGGCCCGGCAGATGGTCGACGACCTGCGCGAACTCGAGCCCAAGGCCTGGGTGTTCTGGCAGCCGGTCGAGGACTACGACAACATGAAGCCCGGCGGTGAGTCCGCCGAGGGCGGCAACTGGGGCAGCATCCAGATCCCGTTCAGCTGCACCTCCGCCGACACCCTCGCGACCTGCCCCATCCACACGAACACGAAGTTCGACACCGCCCGCAACTTCACCCACTACATCAAGCCGGGCGACCGGCTGATCAAGACCGACGACACGTCCAGCGCCGCCGCGGTCTCCAAGAGCGGCACCGGGGCGACGGTCGTCCACGTCAACAGCACCACCAGCGCGCGTACGGTCACCATCGACCTGTCCAAGTTCGGCCACATCGCGCGGGGCGCGACGGTGACTCCCGTGGTGACCAGCGCCGACGGCAAGCTGGCACGCCGGACCCCCGTCGCGGTCACCGACCGCCAGGCCACGTTCACCGTGCCCGCCCAGTCGGTGACCTCCTTCGTCGTCAAGGGCGTGTCGGGCGTGGCGAAGGACGCCGCTCTGCTGAAGAAGGGCCACACCTACTCCCTGACCGGCGTCCAGAGCGGCAAGGCGCTCACCGTCGCGGACGACGGCGGAAAGCTCGTCATCAAAGACGGCGAGCACGGACGCGGCCACGGTCACCGGCCAGCAGTGGCAGCTGCGACAGATCAGCGGCCGGACCGGCAACCGGCAGCGGTACGTGTTCACCAACCCGGTGGAGGGCAAGCGGCTGGCGGTACGCGACGGCGCCCCGGTCCTGGAGGCGGACACCGGCCCTCGTGACACGGCCACGCAGTGGATCATGTCAACGACCGGTGACGGCACCTGGACCCTCGTCAACGCCGCCACCGGAAGGCTCCTGGAGGTGGGCGGCCAGGCCACCGCCGACGGATCCGCCGTCACGATCTGGACGCCGAACTCCGGCTCCAACCAACGATGGACGGTGTCCGACGTGACCGCCGGAACCGGCTCCTAGCCCTACCGCGCCATGCCTCTCCGCGCCCGCCCGTGACGGTCGGCGCGGGTGCGGAGAGGATACTTGGGCCGCGTCAAACTCCTTGTGTGTCAGGTGAGTTCGAGCAGTCCCCTGCGCACGGCCTCCGACACGGCCGCCGCCCGATTGTCGACCCTGAGATTGCGATACACGCGCACGAGCTGGGTCTTGACCGTGGCCTCGCTGAGGTACAGCGCCTCGGCGATGGCCCGGTTGCTGCGCCCCTCGGCCAGCAGCCGGACGACCTCGATCTCGCGATGGCTCAAGTCCTGCTCCGGGTCGACCACTTGGCCGACCAGTTCGCCGACGATCTCTGCGGCGAGTCCCATGGAGCCCCCGGCCGCGGTGCGGACCGCCCGGAACAGTTCCTCCGGCGGGGGCCCGCCTCGATCAACACGCGCAGCGGTGCGGCGGTCATCGGGCGGTCGCCGGTGCGAACGACGGCTCGACCGGCCGCGGTCGGGGCCGTACGCTCACCGACGCGCGGATCATGGTGCCCCGGCCGGGTGCGCTGCTGACGTCGAGGTCGCCCCCGCACTCACGCAGGCGCGCGCGAGCGGCCGGGAGGCCGAATCCGCGGTCCGTCCGGACGGCGCCCGGCGCGCGCTCGCCCGCGAACGTGGCGGCCGGGTCGAACCCGACTCCGTCGTCGCTCACTTCGAGTTCGACACGATCGGGGTGCCGGTGGAAGGTGACCACTACGTCCACCGCGTGGGCGTGTTCGCGTACGTTCGCCAGGGCGTTCTGGGCGATGCGGAGCAGGGTGGTGGCGGCCTGGTCGTCGAGGGCGGGCTGATGCGTTCCGAGTGAGCGGAACGCACCCGGGCCACGGCACCTTCCTGACGCGAACGGTCGCACGGCAGCCGTAGCGCGCCTTCGAGGCCGGCCTCGGCGACGGTGGGCGGGGTCAGGTCCCGGATCATCCGGCGGGTCTCGGCGAGGTTGCTGCCCAGGCCGTCGGCCCCGGCACGGAGACGGGTCCGTGTCACCTCCGGCCTCCCGCAGTTCCTCGACGAGGCGCTGGCGGATCGCGGCGTCCCGCTGCTGGCCGCGGTAGAGGGCGACGGTTCCCCAGACGGCCGCCACCGGAACGAGGACGACCTCCGGGTCGAACCGGCCCGTGGACTGGACGAGTGCGTCGACGAGCACGAAGGTGAGCACGGCGACCGTGACCATCGCGGAGCGGCGACCGAGCGCGCGCAGGGCCGCGCGGGCCAGTGGGACGGCACACCAGACGTAGGCCGTCGTCAGCGGTGACGGCGCGAGGAAGACGAGGGCGGTCCACAGCAGGAACAGCAGGGGGATCCAGAGGTGCCGGCCGAGCGGTCCGAGCCGGTCCCAGTAGGCGCCCCACTGACCGCCCGCGGCAACCGCTCCGTGGTGTGACCCCGTGCGTCATCCGTACGCAGCGGAGGACGCGCGTGCGGTGGAACCCGGGTTCAACCGATCGGTTGAACGACGCCGACGGCCGGGCGGGCCGCGCACGAGGTGCCTGTCAGCGCCTCGCGTCCGGCCCGACCGGGCGCCGACGCACCCAGCCGAACAGCGCCACCGAACCGATCGCCGCGAACGCGCACCAGGTCGACACGAACTCCAGCTCCCACAGCAACCAGCAGATCAGCGCGCCCGTGCCCATCAGCACCCCGAGCAGCAGAAGTCCACGGTCCCCGGAGAGCAGGAGGGAGCCGACGGTGGCCAGGAGATAGCCGGCGACGAGCAGTTCGGGATGGTCCAGATGCACGAAGTAGCCGAGGGTGTGGCCGCGGACCTCCGCTCGGACGGGACGGGTCACGAGGGCGTAGGCGAGTGCGGCGGCGGTTGCGAGGCCGATCGCCAGGAGGACCGTCAGCCCGCGTCGGGCGCGCGGGGGCGCCGCGCACATCACACCGGCCGGGACCCACACCGCGAGCAGGGGCAGCGCGATGACGGCCCAGGCGACGGTCGCCGGGCCCGTACCCCCGCCGGAGTCCCAGACCACGGACTCCACGATCTGATGCGCCCCGAGGATCAACGGCAGCGCGGCCAGCGGCAGATCACGGACCCGCCGTGCCCGCGCCACACAGGCCACCCCGACCGCGCCGATCCCGACACCGGCGGCCAGGTCGGCCGTCGCACTCCAACACATCGCGCCACCCGCGGGTCGGCCCTCATGTGATGACACCCTTACACCGACCACCGTAGTGCCGCCGCCGGGCGAACTCATGCAGGCCACCCGCCGGTGCGGGGTCGAAGGGGACCGGCGGCACCGCGGCGCCGTGTTGCGTGGTAGGCATGGGCGATGATCGGTCGTCTTCCGCTGGATGAGCAGCTCACCGCCCTCAAGTCCGTCCTGTCACGCAATGAGGTGCTGCTGGAGGTGCTGCGCGGGGCGGCGGCACTGGACCTGCCCGGCTGGTACCTGACCGCGGGGTGTCTGTTCCAGACGGTGTGGAACGTGGTGACCGACCGGCCGCCGACCAAGGGGATCAAGGACTACGACCTCTTCTACTTCGACGACGGTGACCTGTCCTGGGAGGCGGAGGACGAGGTGATCAAGGCGGCCCGAGAGGTCTTCGCCGGTCTGCCTGCCGAAGTCGAGGTTCGCAACGAGGCGCGGGTTCACCTCTGGTACGAGCGGAAGTTCGGGATTCCGTGCCCTCCCCACACCTCCACGGAGGCAGCCGTCGACTGCTTCGCGGCGACCACCTGCTGTCTGGGAGTGCGATTGGAGGCCGACGGTCGGTGGCGCGTCTACGCACCGCACGGACTCGCTGACGTGTTCAACCTCGTCGTACACCCCAATCCGGTACTCGCCCCTCGGGAGGTCTACGAGACCAAAGCAGCCCGTTGGCAACACCAGTGGCCGGAACTGACCGTGTTGGAGTGGCCGACCGAGGCAGTGGCCCAGGGCCCTCGACCCGATGAGCGGGGGCCCCGGGACCACAAACCACGTTGTGCGCTCGACGTTGACTTGAGTCGGGTCGCAAGGACCCCCGTCAGCTGCCGACGTAGGTCGCGAGGTGCTTGCCGGTGAGGGTGGAGCGGGCTGCGACGAGCTCGGCGGGGGTGCCCTCGAAGACGAGGCGGCCGCCGTCGTGGCCGGCGCCGGGGCCGAGGTCGATGATCCAGTCGGCGTGCGCCATGACCGCCTGGTGGTGCTCGACGACGATGACCGACTTACCGGCGTCGACGAGCCGGTCGAGCAGGCCGAGCAACTGCTCGACGTCGGCGAGGTGGAGGCCGGCGGTGGGCTCGTCGAGAACGTAGACGCCGCCCTTCTCCGCCATGTGGGTGGCCAGCTTGAGGCGCTGGCGCTCGCCACCGGAGAGGGTCGTGAGGGGCTGGCCGAGGGTCAGGTAGCCGAGGCCGACGTCGGCGAGCCGGGTCAGGATCCGGTGCGCGGCCGGCGTCGCCGCCTCGCCGGCGCCGAAGAACTCCTCCGCCTCGGTCACCGACATCGCGAGCACCTCGCTGATGTCGCGGCCGCCGAGGTGGTAGTCGAGCACCGATGCCTGGAACCGCTTCCCCTCGCACTCCTCGCAGGTGGTCGCGACGCCCGCCATCATCGCCAGGTCGGTGTAGATGACGCCGGCGCCGTTGCAGGTGGGGCAGGCGCCCTCGGAGTTGGCGCTGAACAGGGCCGGCTTCACGCCGTTGACCTTGGCGAACGCCTTGCGGATCGGGTCGAGCAGTCCGGTGTACGTCGCCGGGTTGCTGCGTCTGGAGCCGCGGATCGCGGCCTGGTCGACCGACACCACGCCCTCGCCGGCCGGGATCGAGCCGTGCACGAGCGAGCTCTTCCCGGAGCCGGCGACGCCGGTGACGACGGCAAGCACCCCGAGCGGGATGTCGACGTCGACGCCCTGCAGGTTGTGCGTCCTCGCGCCGCGGATCTCCAGCGTGCCGGTGGGCTTGCGCACCGTCTCCTTGACGACGGCCCGGTCGTCGAAATGGCGGCCGGTGATGGTGCCACCGGTCCGCAGTCCCCCGACGGTGCCTTCGAAGCAGACGGTGCCGCCCGCCGTACCGGCGCCGGGGCCGAGGTCGACGACATGGTCGGCGATCGCGATGGTCTCCGGCTTGTGCTCCACGACGAGCACCGTGTTGCCCTTGTCCCGCAGCCGCAGCAGCAGGTCGTTCATCCGCTGGATGTCGTGCGGGTGCAGGCCGATGGTGGGCTCGTCGAAGACGTAGGTGACGTCGGTGAGCGAGGAGCCGAGGTGGCGGATCATCTTGACGCGCTGCGCCTCGCCGCCGGACAGCGTGCCCGCCGGCCGGTCGAGCGAGAGGTAGCCGAGCCCGATCTCCACGAACGAGTCGAGGGTCTGCTGCAACGCGGTGAGCAGCGGCGCCACCGACGGCTCGTCGAGACCGCGGACCCACGCGGCCAGGTCGCTGATCTGCATCGCGCAGGCGTCGGCGATGCTGATCCGCTTGATCTTCGACGACCGGGCCCCTTCGTTGAGCCGGGTGCCGTCGCACTCGGGGCAGGTGGTGAAGGTGACCGCCCGGTCCACGAACTCCCGGATGTGCGGCTGCATGCCCTCCCGTTCCTTGGCGAGCATGGACCTCTGGATCCGCGGGATCAGCCCCTCGTAGGTCATGTTGATGCCCGCGATCTTCATCCGGGTCGGCTCGCGGTGCAGGAAGTCGTGCAGTTCCTTCCTGGTGAACTTGCGGATCGGCTTGTCCGGGTCGAAGAAGCCCGACTCGCTGTAGAGCCGTGAGTTCCAGCCGCCCCCCGTGTAGCCAGGGACGGTGATCGCGCCCTCGGAGAGCGACTTGGAGTCGTCGTAGAGCTGGGTGAGGTCGAGGTCGGAGACCGAGCCACGGCCCTCGCAGCGCGGGCACATGCCACCGGTGATGCTGAAGCTGCGGCGCTCCTTCACGGTCTGTCCGCCGCGCTCCATGGTGACCGCGCCGGCTCCGCTGATCGAGGCGACGTTGAAGGAGAACGCCTTGGGCGAGCCGATGTGCGGCTTGCCGAGCCGGCTGAAGAGGATGCGCAGCATCGCGTTGGCGTCGGTGGCGGTGCCGACCGTGGAGCGGGGGTCGGCGCCCAGCCGCTGCTGGTCGACGGTGATCACGGTGGTCAGCCCGTCGAGGACGTCGACCTCGGGCCGCGCCAGCGTGGGCATGAAGCCCTGCACGAAGGCGCTGTACGTCTCGTTGATCAGTCGCTGCGACTCCGCCGCGATCGTGTCGAACACCAGCGAGCTCTTGCCCGAGCCGGACACGCCGGTGAACACCGTCAGCCGGCGCTTCGGGATCTCGATGCTGACGTCCTTGAGATTGTTCTCGCGCGCGCCGTGCACGCGGATCAGATCGTGGCTGTCGGCAACGTGCGGCGCAGGCGACTGCGGGTCCGTCCTCGGGGCCATGCTCATCGTGTCTCCATCTGTCGAGTGGGGCCGCCTGCGCGGACTCCGTCGGCGTCGCCTGGCTGGATCCGACCAGCTCCGAGGGTAACGTCTGCCATTTCCCGTGTCGGAGCGTTCGTGGCAGCGGTCGCTGTCGGCCTGGCCGTCACGCTAGCCGCGGCTCACCGGCCGGCGCTTCTCGAATCCTGACCGGTCTGGTCGCGGGCGTCGCTTTCACGCCGGAAGCGCGCTGCCGTCCCGCCTCTGGATCGTCGCCGCTGCTCGGTGGAGTTCGGTGAGCACCGTGCGTACGGCTCTTCGCGCGGCGCGTTCGGGGCGGTGGAGCACGTCGATGTGGCGCCGGGTGTGCACGCCGCTGAGAGGTCTGAGGACGAGTGCGGGATGTGGGCGCGTGGTCCAGCGGGGCATGAGGGCCAGGCCCCCTCCGGCGGCGACGGCCTCGGCGACGACCGAGAATTCGTTGATGCGATGGACGATGTCGAGCCGTCGGTTCGCGGCGCTCGCGATGGCGTCGATGGTGGCCATCAGCGGGAACCCGTCGTGGACGGTGATCCAGGGTTGGTCCGCGACGTCGCGCGGGGTCAGACGTCGTTTGACGGTCAGGGGGTGCCCGGCCGGCAGGGCCACGTCCAGCGGCTCACGCAGCAGCGTGTCGGCGGTGACCGTGTCCGGCCACGGCGGCGCCTGGTCGAGACGGTGGGCGAGTACGAGGTCGTAGTCCCGGGTCAGTCCGGGGAAGTGGTCCTGCGCGACGTCCTCGTCGGCGAGCGAGAGCCGCGGGCGTCCAGGTCCTGCCTGGCCGAGCAGCAGGAGCGGGAAGAACGCGGAGGCCGCGCTGTGGAAGGCCGCCACCGACACGCCCGCGTCCGGCTGGTCGACGAACTCGTCGATCGCGTGCCGTGCCGCGGCCATCGCGGTCTCCACCTCGATCGCGGCACGAGCCAGGGCTTGCCCGGCATCGGTGAGCACCAGCCGTCGGCCGTCACGTGCGGTGAGAGGGACCGGGATGGAGCGTTGCAGCAGCCGCAACTGCTGGGAGATCGCCGAGGGCGTCATCAACAGCGCCTCGGCGGTGGCGGTGACGCTTCCCGACTCGCCGAGCTCCCGCAAGATCTGCAACTGCCGCTCATTCACCTGCTCAGTGTAGTGATGCTTCAGGTTTGCTGAAGAACATCGTTCTTGGCTTCAGGGTGGGAACAGTGCAGCGTAGGGGCGTGTTTCACACCCGCCGCACTGACGCAGTGCTTCTCCTTGTCGCCATCGTCTGGGGCTCCAGCTACCTGGCCGCGAAGACGGCCACCCATGCCCTGCCCGTCCTGGTGGTGCTGTTCGCGCGGTACGCGATCTCCGCGATCGCCTGCCTCGCCCTCGTCGCCGCCCGCCGGAAGGAGCGCTGCACGCGGGACGAAGTACGAATCGGGACTGTGCTGGGGATCACCCAGGCCGCTGTCCTGATTCTGGAGACGTACGGCGTCGCGTACACCAGCGCGGCCAACGCCGGACTGATCATCAGCCTCACCATCGTCCTCACCCCACTGCTGGACCGCACGACGGACAACGGACGGCTGCCTCCGCGCTTCTTCGCCGCCACGGGTGTGTGTCTGCTGGCCGTCGCCCTGCTCATGTCCGGCAACGGCTTCCACACCCCTGGGATCGGCGACCTGCTGATGCTCGCCGCCGCGGTGGTGCGCGCGGCACATGTCGCACTCGTGGGGCGGCTCACGAAGGGGCGCGTCGTGAGGCCGTTGCAGCTCACTGCCGTCCAGACGGCTGTCGGCTCGGCGCTGTTCGTCGTGCCCGCCGCGAGCGCCCTGCCGACGCTGACTCGGGTCGATGCCGCGGTCTGGGGTCAGCTCGTGTATCTCGCCCTGTTCTGCAGCGTGTTCGCCTTCCTCGCCCAGACCTGGGCGGTGCAGAAGAGCTCTGCCAGCCGGGCCAGTCTGCTGCTGGGCACCGAACCGGTCTGGGCGGTCGTGGTCGGCGTCTGCCTCGGCGGCGAAGGGTTCACCGTCCTCGCCGCCCTCGGCGCTGCGCTCATGGTCACCGGAACGTACTGGGGACAGCACATCGAACGCACCCACCGCACCACCCACATCGGGGAGTCCCCATGCCGGACAACGGCACCTACGAGCGTCTGATCAGCCTGCTCGACAGCACCGCGACCGCGTACGAACTCATCGACCACGAACCGGAAGGCACCACCGAGACGGTCAGCGCACTGCGCGGGCACCCGGCGTCCGAAGCCGCGAAGTGCCTCGTCCTGATGGTCAAGATCGACCGGCGGGTCACTCGCCACGTGCTCGCGGTCGTTCCCGGGGACCGGCGTGTGGACCTCGCCGCCATCCGCACGCTGTTCGCGGCCCGCTACGTCGGATTCTGCGACGCCGCCACGGCGGAGCGACTGGCCCATGCCGTCCCCGGTACCGTTCTGCCCTTCAGCTTCGACCCCGCACTCGAACTCGTCGCCGATCCGGACGTCGTCGCGCGGCCGTGCCTCTACTTCAACGCCGCCCGCCTTGACCGTTCGCTGGCCATGTCCGGGGCGGACTACGCCAGGCTCGCCGAGCCGCGTGTCGAACGCATCGCCGGTCCGGGCGCGGACTGAGCAAGTGGGCCCCGCCTCCGGAGGGTCGGGGGGGGGATGGTGTGGAGCGGCGGCCGACGCGCCGCCGGGTTGCAGCGCCGCTGAACGGGACTTCGGCTGACGTACGGTTACGGCGAGTGGTCTGCGGTCGAAGTCGTAGGGGTGGGAAATGGCCGAGTTCCAGGGCGAGTTGGTGCGGGTGTTGACCGGCACGCTGAAGGAGCATGCGGCTCGGCGGGGAGGCAGGACCGCCTATGTGGACGGCCGCCGCGCCGTCACCTACCGGGAGTTGGAGGAGCGCACCGGCCGGCTGGCGGGGCATCTGGCGCGGCTCGGGGTGCGGCGCGGGGAGCGGGTCGCGATCCATCTGGGCAATCGGGTGGAACTCGTGGAGAGCTTTCTCGGGGTGCTGCGGGCCGGGGCCATCGGCGTGCTGTTGAACCCCGGTGCGTCGGCCGAGGAGGTGGGGCATTTCCTCGACGACAGTGGCGCGATCCTGGTGATCACCGAGGAGTCGCTCGCCCCCCGGGTCGCCCGACTGGCCGCCGTGCGGCCCGAGTTACGGGTGGCCGTCGTCGGCCCGGGCGACCGGCCCGCCGACGCGCTCGCCTTCGAGGACCCGCCCGCCGACGCGCTCGCCTTCGAGGACCCGCCCGCCGACGCGCTCGCCTTCGAGGACCTGGCCGGGACGGATCCTGGTGTGGCGCCCCGGGACGACCTCGGTCTCGACGATCCGGCGTGGATTCTCTACACCTCGGGCACGACCGGGGAGAGCAAGGGCGTGGTCTCCACCCAGCGTGCCGCCCTGTGGTCGGTGGCGGCTGCCTACGTGCCGGCGCACGGACTGCGGGAGGAGGACCGACTGCTGTGGCCCCTGCCCATGTTCCACGCCTTCGCGCACTCGCTGTGCCTCATGGGAGTGATCGCGGTCGGTGCGAGCGCACGCCTCCTCGCCCCGGGTGCGAGCGTCGCCCAGGCGCTGGCCGCCGAGCCCGTCACCGTTCTGGCCGGGGTGCCCGCCACGTACCGCCTCCTGCTGGAGTCGCTGCGGGAGACGGCGGCCCCGGTGTCCTCGTCACTGCGCCTGTGTGTCACCGGGGGCGCCCCCTGTCCTCCTGAGCTGAAAGCGGAGGTCGGCCGTGTCCTCGGCGCTCCCCTGCTCGACGGCTACGGCTCCACGGAGACCTGCGGGAAGATCGCGGTCCAGTGGCTCGACGGACCCCGTGACGACGCCTCCAGCGGGCCTCCGCTGCCGGGGCTCTCGGTGCGGCTGACTGATCCGTCCACCGGTTCCGAGGTCACCGACGGGGCTGACGGGGAGATCTGGGTCCGCGGCCCCGGACTGATGACGGGCTATCACAACCGTCCGGACGCCACCGCGAAGGCGTTCTCCGACGGTTGGTACCGCACGGGGGACCTGGGCCGGCTCGGCGCGAACGGCCATCTCCATGTCACCGGCCGGGTCAAGGAACTCATCATCCGGGGCGGGGAGAACATCAATCCGTCCGAGGTCGAACAGGTACTGCTGGCCCGTGCCGACATCGCCGACGCCGCTGTCGTCGGCCGGCGGCACGACGTGCTGGGCGAGGTGCCGGTCGCCTTCGTCGTCCCGGGACCGGACGGGTTCGACACGGCGCGGGCGCTCGCCGACTGCCGGGAGCGGCTGTCCGGGTTCAAGGTGCCGGACGAGATCTACCCCACCCCCGCGATCCCCCGCACGCCCTCCGGCAAGATCGTCCGGTCGGCGCTCGCCGAGCAGTTGACGGAGCGGCTCGCCGCCGAACGTGCGGCCGCGTCCTCGGCGCTGCGTGCGCGGCTGACGGCCGCGTCCGACGCCGTACTGGACCTGGTGCTCGACGAGACCGCCCGCACGCTCGACGTCCCCGCGCAGTCGCTCGATCCCGAACTGCCCTTCACGGCACAGGGACTCACCTCGCTCGGCGGTGTGCTGTTGCGCGACCGGCTGGGCACGGCGACCGGTCTCGATCTGCCGGCGACGCTGGTGTTCGACCATCCCACGCCGGCCGCCGCGAGGGTCCTGGTGCGCGACGCACTGCACGGCGACCGCAGGCCCGCCGCCGCGCGCACGTCCGGCGGCGGACCCCGCGTCGAGCCCGGGGAGCCCATCGCCGTCGTGGCCATGGCATGCCGCTACCCGGGGGACGTGGAGTCCCCGGAGGATCTGTGGCGGCTCGTCGCGGACGGCACCGACGCGACCTCGGACTTCCCCACCGACCGTGGCTGGAACACGGCCGACCTGTACGATCCCGACCCCGACCGGCCCGGCACCTCCCTCACCCGCAGGGGCGGCTTCCTGCACCGGGCGGCCGACTTCGACGCGGCCTTCTTCCACATGTCGCCGCGCGAGGCGCTGGCCACCGATCCGCAGCAACGGCTGCTGCTGGAGACCGGCTGGGAGCTGCTGGAACGGGCGGGCCTCGACCCGTCGGAGCTGCGCGGCAGCGACACCGGTGTCTTCGTCGGCGTGATGCACGCCGACTACGGGCGCCGCCTCCTGCAGCGCGGCGGACACGAACTGGAGGCGCATCTCGCCCTCGGTTCGGCGGGCAGCGTCGCCTCCGGCCGGATCGCCTACACGCTGGGGCTGCGCGGGCCCGCCGTGACGGTGGACACCGCGTGTTCGTCGTCGCTGGTGGCGATGCACACGGCCGTACGGTCCCTGCGCGACGGCGAGTGCTCGCTGGCCGTCGCGGGCGGGGTCACGGTCATGGCCTCGCCCGGTCCGTTCATCGCGTTCAGCAGGCTGCGCGGGCTGGCACCGGACGGGCGCTGCAAACCCTTCTCCGCGGCGGCCGACGGCACCGCCTGGGGCGAGGGCGTGGGGCTGGTTCTGCTGGAGCGGCTGTCCGACGCGCGGCGCAACGGTCATCCGGTCCTGGCCGTGCTGCGCGGCTCGGCCGTCAACTCCGACGGCGCGTCCAACGGGCTGACCGCCCCCAACGGGCCCGCGCAGCAACGGGTGATCCACGCGGCCCTCGCCGACGCGGGACTGTCCGCGGCGGACGTGGACTCGGTGGAGGCGCACGGCACGGGCACCGCACTCGGCGATCCGATCGAGGCCCATGCTCTGCTGGCCACGTACGGGCAGCACCGGGCCGCCCAACGACCGCTTTGGCTGGGCTCGTTGAAGTCCAATCTCGGGCACACCCAGGCGGCGGCCGGGGTGGGCGGTGTCATCAAGACCGTACTGGCGATGCACCACGAACGGCTCCCGCGCACGCTGCACGCCGACGAGCCGTCACCACGGGTGGACTGGTCGTCGGGCGCCGTACGGCTGCTGACCCGGGACGAGGCGTGGCCCCCCGTGCCCGGGCGGCCCCGACGGGCCGCGGTGTCGGCGTTCGGCATCGGCGGGACCAACGCGCACGTGATCCTTGAGGAGGCCGAGGCGGGTACGGTCGCCGCGGCACCCTCCCGTCGCGGCGCGGCGACACCGCCGCTGCTCCTCTCCGGCGCGAATTCGGCCGCGCTGCGGACGCAGGCCGCACGGACCGCGGCCGTACTCCGGGAGCGTCCCGAACTCGCCCTGGTCGACGTGGCGTTCACCCATGCCACCGCCCGGGCCGCACTGCCCCACCGAGCCTCCGTCGCCGCCGACGACCGCGCGGGGACGCTGAGCGCCCTGGACGCCCTGGCGGAGACCGCCACGTCCCGGCCGGCGGACTCCGCCGGCCGGTCGGCCCTGCTGTTCACCGGCCAGGGAGCCCAACGTTCAGGGATGGGAAGGGAGTTGTGCGAGGCCTTCCCGGTCTTCGCCGACAGCTTCAACGCCTTGTGCGACCGCTTCGACGCGCACTTGGAACACCCGTTGCGCTCGGTGCTCTGGGACGCCGCCGCGAGCGCGCTGCTGGACCGTACGGACTTCACCCAGGCGGCCCTGTTCACCTTCGAGGTGTCCGCCTTCCGACTCCTGGAGTCCTGGGGCGTACGGCCGGACTTCCTGGCCGGACACTCGATCGGCGAGGCGGCGGCGGCGCACGCCGCGGGCATCCTGTCGGAGCGGGACGCCGTCGAACTGGTCGCGGCCCGGGGTCGGTTGATGCGGGAGCTGCCTGCGGGCGGCGCCATGGTGGCGCTCGACGCCACCGAGGTGGAGGTGACCCGCGAGCTGACCGACGGGACCGCGATCGCTGCCGTGAACGGCCCCCGCGCGGTCGTGGTCTCCGGCGTGGAGCAACCCGTCCTCGCGCTCGCCCGGCGCTTCGCCGCCCTCGGGCGCCGTACGGTCCGGCTGCGGGTCAGCCATGCCTTCCACTCCCCGCTGATGGACCCGATGCTCGCCGAATTCGGCCATGTCGTCGGTGGACTGACGTACGGCCCGGCCCGCATTCCGGTGCTGTCGGGGCTGACGGGACTCCCGGCCGCCGGAGACGAGCTGCGGTCGGCCGAGTACTGGGTACGGCACGCCCGCGAGGCCGTGCGGTTCGGGGACGCCCTGTGCTGGCTTGCGTACGACGGGCGGGTGACCGCGTTCACCGAGATCGGGCCGGACGCGCACCTCACGGCCCAGGCCATGACGGCTCTGGCCGAGGGCGGCAGGGACCCGCTGTTCACGGCCGCCGCCCGGCGGGGCGCTCCGGAGCCGCGGACGCTGTTCGACGCGCTCGGTCGACTCCATGTCCACGGTGTGCCGGTGGACTGGCGCCGGGTCTACGCGGACAGCGGCGCCCGGCGGGTCGACCTGCCGACCTATCCCTTCCAGCGGCAGCGCTACTGGCTGTCCGAGCCCGCCACCGACGCGCCGACCGGTTCGGGCCATCCGTTGCTCACCCAGACGGTCACCGTGCCGGGCACGGAGCGTGTGCTGTGCGGTGGCCGGCTGTCCGGCGCGGCCCAGCCGTGGCTGCGCGACCATGCCGTGGGTGGCCATACCCTGGTGCCCGGGGCCGCGTTCGCCGACCTGGTGCTCCATGCCGGTGACGCGTGCGGTGTCACCGTACTGGAGGATCTCGCCCTTCTCACCCCGCTGTTCCTCCCCGCCGCCGACGACGAGGGGATCCAGGTCCAGGTGGCGCTGGGAGACCCGGACGGCGCCGGACGGCGCACGGCGGACGTGTACGCGCGGCCGGAGGAGTCCGGTGCGCTCGGCGCCTGGACGCACCATGCGACCGGTCGGCTCGGACCGGCGGTTGCGGGTGTCCTGGAGCGCCCGGCCTCGCTCGACGCGTGGCCACCGCCGGGTGCCACCCCCGTGGATCTCACCGGTGCCTACGAACGGCTGGCCGCCACCGGTCTCGCGTACGGGCCGGCGTTCCGGGGCGTCACGGCCCTGTGGCGGCGAGGCGAGGAGTTGTTCGCCGAAGTCGGCCCGGTGTCGCTCCCGGAGGCCCGGCGTCACATCCTCCACCCGGCGCTGCTGGACGCCGCCCTGCACGCGGGACTGCTTGCCGAGCCGCCCTCCGGACCGGCCCGGCTCCCGTTCGCCTGGCAGGGCCTGACACTGCACGCGACCGGGGCCACGGCGCTGCGCGTACGCATCAGGAACACCGGCCCGGACACGGTCGGCCTCGACCTCGCCACGCCCTCGGGTGCGCCCGTGGCCCGGCTGGAGTCGATGACGACCCGACCGGTGCCGAAGGCGGGCGTCGCTCCGGTCGGAGAGCTGTACAGGCTGCGGTGGACCGGCGTTCCGGCTGTCGGCGAAGGACCCGCCGTCGCGGTGGAGGAACCCGACGACCTGGGGCTGGCCGCGTTCCTGCCGCGGCGGGCCCCGGCCTCCGGGGCCGCGGACACTGCGGAGGTGGTCGTGGTGTCCTTGTCCGCCCGCGCCGACGAGGGGACCGACCCCGCCGCCGCGGCACACGCGCTGACCGTACGGGCACTGGATCCGCTGCGTGCGCGGCTCGCCGGTTCCGGGCGGCTGGCCGTGGTCACGCGTGGCGCCGCCGATGCGGCGCCGGACCTGCCCGCCGCGACGGTCTGGGGGTTGCTGCGGGCCGCGCAGGCCGAGTACCCCGGTCGCCTCACCCTCGTGGATGTGGACGGCCGGCCCGAGTCGCTACGGCTGCTGCCTGCCGCCCTCGGCATGAACGAGCCCCAACTGGCCATCAGGGACGGCTTGCTGAGTATCCCTCGGCTCGCGGCCACTTCCGGGGCGACGGTGGACGGCTCCCTCGGCCGGGGCACCGTCCTGATCACCGGCGGCACCGGCTCCCTGGGCGCGCTGCTAGCCCGGCATCTGGTCGATCGGCACGGCGTACGGCATCTCGTACTCGTCAGCCGACGGGGAGAGCGGGCGCCGGGGGCGCCGGCGCTGCGCTCCGAGCTCGAAGGAGCGGGGGCACGGGTGGACCTGATGGCCTGCGACATCACCGAGCGAAATCAACTGACCTCCCTCATCAAGGAGTTCGGACCCGACCTCACCACCGTGGTGCACACGGCCGGGGTCCTGGACGACGGCGTGCTGGAGGCGATGACCCCCGAGCGGCTGGCGGCCGTACTGCGGCCGAAGGCCGACGCGGCCTGGCATCTGCACGAGCTCACGAAGGATCTGCCGCTGTCGCAGTTCGTACTGTTCTCCTCGGCCGCCGGACTGCTGGGCAATCCCGGTCAGGCCAACTACGCGGCGGCGAACTCCTTCCTGGACGCACTCGCCCGTCACCGCACCGCCCTCGGCCTCCCCGCGCTGTCCCTGGCCTGGGGTCCTTGGGCCGACGACGACGGGATGGCGGCGCGCGCGGGCCGGGTGCACGGTGGGGCGGTGCGCGCGGTCTCCCCGGAACAGGCGCTGGCACTGTTCGACGCCGCACTCGGCGGCCGCGAGCCGGTCCTCGCACCGCTGCCGCTGGACCGCTCGCCGGCAGCGCTGCCCGCCGGGACACCCGTTCCGCCGCCGCTGCGAGGGCTGCTGCGCCCTGCCCGGCCGACGGCCTCACCCGCGGCGGCGAACGGGATGGCGAGCGAGGTGACGGAGCCGGACGGCGTCGCCGGGGCCTGGCGGGAGCGCCTCGCGGCACTGCCGCCGTCCGAGCGGGCGCCCGCCCTGGTGGAACTGGTCCGCGCCGAGGTCGCCACGGTGCTCGGTCATACGCAGGTAGAAGCCGTCGACCGTGACTTCCCGGAACTGGGTCTCGACTCGCTGATGAGCGTCCTGCTGCGCAACCGGCTGAGCCTGCTCGCCGGGATCCCGCTGGCGGCCACCGTCGCGTACGACTGGCCGAGCGCCGAGCAGCTCGCGGGTCACCTGTACGCCGAGCTGAGCGGCGCCCTGGCCGACGATGCCGCTGCCGCCGGGCCGCCGGACGGCGATCGGCGTCATGAACCCCGCCCCGACGTCCCGACGGTTGAACGCCGACGCGAAACCGGCAGGTCGCTGCCGACCCTCTATCGGCAGGTCTGCGAAGCGGGCGACGTCGTCTCCGCGATGCACCTCCTCGTGAGCGCGTCCCTCGCCGCACCCACCTTCGGCCACGACGAGGGTGCCCGGCACGCGATACCGCCGCTGCGGCTGGCCTCGGGGTCGGACGGTCCGGCACTCGTCTGCGTTCCCGGCTTCGCCACCCACCTCGGTCGGCCCTGGTACGCGGGGCTCGCCGGCCCCTTCGAGGGCGAGCGGGACGTCTTCGAACTGCGCCACCCCGGCGTCGACACCGGAGTCGCCGTGGCGCGGGACCTGGAGACGCTGGCCGAACTGCACGCCGCGACCGTCCGGCGGCACCTGGGCGATCGCCCCTACGTCGTCGTGGGCCACTCCATGGGCGGTTCGGCCGCCCACGCGGTCACCGCCCGGCTGGCGGCCGACGGCGCGCCCCCGGCCGGACTCGTGCTGGTGGACTCGTACCACGTCACCCCCGATCGGGAAGCCGAGCCCTGGCTGCTGGCGATGCCCGCCCGGATCCCCGCGGCCGTCGGCGAGCGGTTCGACAGCGCGGTGGACGATCTGACCTTGCTGGCGCTGGGCGCGTACACCCGTATGTTCCGCGGCTGGGACCCTCAACCCACGAGGGTTCCCACCCTGTTGGTGCGCGCCTGCGAGCCACTGCCGGACATGCCGTCACGGTGGCGGTCGTCCTGGCCGCTCCCCCACGACACGGTGGACGCTCCCGGCAGCCATCTCGGTGTGCTGGAGGAGAACGCCCCGACGACGGCCCGGGCCGTGCGCGAGTGGATCGACGCGCTCGCTCCGGGCCGAGCAAGGACCGCATGAGCGCCGCGGTGGGTCTCGTGGCCCGCCGCGGTGTGCCCGAACGGGCACGTGACCTTGCCTCTGCTCCTGCTGAAGTCCGGCGGACGAGACGCTAGCGTCCCCTGGTGAGTATCAGGACCCCCGAGTCGCCACCCGAGCCCGGGGCAGCGCGCACCCGGCGCAGACGCCGCCCCGGCCCGTTCACGCTGCTGGTCCTGCCGGGGCTGACCGCCGTCGTGGGGTTCGCCGTGTTCATGACGGCGACGGGCCGGCTGACCACTCTTCTGTCGCCGGACCCGAGTACGAACAGCGCGGTGGTCGCGGACGGCGCGGTCGCCGAGCACGTCGAGGACGCCTACGTCCCTTGGCTGCGTGCGGCGGCCAAGACGTGCACGGTCCTGAAGCCGTCCGTCCTCGCGGCGCAGATCGAACAACGTTCCAGCTGGGACACCGACTTCGCCACGCTCTCGGGCGAGACGGGGATCGCGGGGTTCACCGACGCGCAGTGGCGGACCTGGGGCAAGGACGAGGACGGCAACAAGCGGTCCTCGCCCCGCGACCCGGTGGACGCCATCGTGGCGCTCGCCCGCGAGGACTGCGCTCTCGCCAAGAAGGTCACCCGTCTCAAAACCCACGGCACGGTCACCGGAGAGCCCCTCGACCTCATCCTCGCCGCCTACACGGTGGGCACGGACGAGGTGACCCGGGCAGGGCACGTCCCCCCGAAGGCACGGACCTACGTCACCGCGGTCAAGGCGCTGTTGCCGCGCTACAAGACGTACGACCGGGTGGAGAGCGGGAGTTCCGGCAGCGGGGCGGCGAGCGCGGTGCTGGCGCCGCCGCTCACCTCTCTCGTGGTCACCTCACCCTTCGGCACACGCCAGCACCCGCTCACCGGTGTGACCAAGCTGCACACGGGCGTCGACTTCGCGGCGCCCCAGGGGGCCCCGATATCCGCCGCACGGCAGGGACAGGTCGTGTTCGCGGCGATGACCAAGGCCTACGGCAACCGCATCGTGATCGATCACGGCACCATCGGCGGGAAACGGCTGGAGACCACGTACAACCACCTGTCGGCCCTTCAGGTCACCTCGGGCCAGAGCGTGGACGCCGGAACGGTCATCGGTCTCGTCGGCTCGACCGGCCTGTCGACCGGCCCACACCTTCACTTCGAGGTACTCCTCGACGGAACGTACACCGACCCGATGCCGTGGCTCGCCGCCGGTTCCTGACGGCCACCTGGGCCGGTCGGCACCTGCGCGGGCGAACCCGCGCAGGGATCGGCCGACACCTCACGAAGTGGCTTCGCGCTCGTGCTGTGCCAGCGGCGGACCTTCCAGGGGCGGCGTCTTCCGGCCGAGGAAGACCAGCGCGAGCATGTCGGGCATGAGCAGTCGGGCGGGCGGCTTCTCCATGCTCATCACGTCCAGGAGGATGCGCAGGGCGCGGGGGTTGCGCGAGCCGGCGTCGACGGCCTTGTCCACGAAGGCGGCGAGGGTTCGTTCGAGCCGGGTGGGCGGCTGGTCGCCGGCGTCCGGGTAGAACACGTCCTGGCCCACGGCCAGGCTCCAGGCGTTCTCGACCGGCCGGGCCGCGGCCTTCTGGACGCGCCGGGCGGTGCCGGGTGCGCCGAGGTCCTGTTGCCGCAGGACGTGACGCAGGGCGATCACGCTCTGCGCGGCGGCGCTCAGTCCGTGGCCGTAGACGGGGTTGTAGCCTGCGACGGCGTCTCCGAGCACGATGAAGCCGTCGGGCCAGCGGGCGGCCTTCTCGTAGTACCGCCGCTTGTTGGCGGTACTACGGGTGGTGACGACGTCGCTCTCGGGTTCGGCGTTCGCCAGCAGTTCGCCGATGACGGGGTGCGGCAGGCTCAGGGCGAAGGGCATGAACTCGTCGTTGTCGCTGCTGGGTTGCCCGCCGCGGGATCCGGAGAGCGTCACGAGCCATCGGCCGCCCTCTATGGGGGCGATGATGCCGCCGCGGCCGGGGATCCGGCGGGGATCGGCCTGGACGTTGACGATGGGAAAACCGTCCGCCGCGCTGCCGGGTGCGCGGTAGATCCTGCTGGCGTAGCCGATACCGGCGTCGACCATGCGCTCGTGGACCGGAGGAAGTCCGAGTTCCCGCAGCCAGACCGGGGCGCGGCTGGCGCGACCGCTCGCGTCGATCACCAGGTCGGCAGGGATGGATGTTTCGGACTCCTCCGCGCGTACACGGACACCGGTCACCCGGTCCCCGTCGCCCAGCAGGGCGAGCAGTTCGGTCTGCTGGAGGAGGGTGACGCGATGATCCCGCAGAACCCTGGTGCGGATCACCGCGTCGAGGAGGTCACGGCTGCACAGGAGGTTGGTGTGGCGGGCGTGGGTGAATCTGCGGAACCACTGCCCCGAGGGGGCCTTGGACACCAGGTCGGTCATGATGCGCGGTGTGTGGGCGCCTTGGTCGACGAGTTGGTCGACGATGCCGGGCAGGAGGTCGTCGAGGGCTTTCACGCCGCCGGACCAGAGCACGTGGGCATGGCGGGCCTGCGGCAGTCCCTTGCGGGGGTGCGGGCCGTCGGGCAGCACATCGCGTTCGATGATCCGGACGTCTGCGAAGTCGGCGAGCACGGCCGCGGCGAGCATGCCCGTCATACCCCCTCCGATGACCACCGCGGTACGGCGGGAGGCAGTTCTGGCAGACGACGACATAGGGTGCACTCTTTTCTGTTGCGGGGAGCGGGAGTCTCCGTCACGGCCGGCGGCCGTACGGGCGGCGGCCTGCCGTCGTGCTCGGGCGACGATCGGGGACGAGGACAGCGCGCGCGACAGCAGAACCATCCGTTGCGGTGGGGAAATGGACTCCAGGGTTCCCGCTCTCGCCGGTACCTCCGCGCGGCCGTCGTGCAGGACCTGTACACGGGCCGCGGCCAGCATGGCCGCCTCGGCCACCACCGCGGCCTGGTGCGGTGATCGGACTCCGGGGGTACCGTCGGCGGCGAGTGACGCCTCGGCCTCGGCGTACGCGGTCGTGCGCACGTGGTCATCGAGATAGGGCGCGCAGACCAGAACGCCGTCCCAGATGGCGATCTCCTGGCGCGCCAGGCGCACGACAGGCGGATCCCACCATCGGATGATCCCCTCGGTCGGCGCGCGCAGCGTCCGCAGCTCCGCCCAGAGGGGCTTCAGGAGCCGGTAGCGCTTCCACGCGCGCAGATTGTCGACCGCCGGCGGCCCCACCCGGGGGACGGCGAAGCCGGCGGCGGTGGTGACGCCGGCGAGCATGACGAGCGGCGGGGACACGTCGGTGGAGAGGAGATCCCAGTCCACGCCGTTCCAGCGGGCGGCCATGGCCGTGTACTTGGCGATCTGGTAGCCCGCGTCGAACGTCAGGCCGACGACGAGCAGGAGCAGACCGACGCGGGTCACGCCCCGCACCTCTCGCAGCCAGCTCACGCTCATGACGGCGAGAGCGATGGTGGCGGCCGTGTGCGCGACCATGTACAGCACGATCATTTCCCGCATGCAGGGCGTGTTGGCGTAGTACGTGTCCAGGTCCTGGGTCCGTTCCACGGGGACCTCGGCCAGGCCGAACAGGACCCAGATTCCCGCGATGACCAGTGCGTAGACGCCCAGTACGAGCCGGGCGGCGCGCTGTTGCGTCTCAGGGCGTCCGCCCTTCCACCGGATCATGAGGACGAGGTAGCTCGCGCTGAGCGCCGTCATGCCGGCGTACACCAGCGGGGCGCTGAAGTTGGCGACGCCGGTCGCGTCATTGACGTACCGGATCGTGGGCGGGGCGGACAGAACGCACACGGCGGAGCCGACCAGCAGGATCGCGTTGCTCGGCGCGACGAGGGAATCCCGCCACAGGCCCGTACCCGCCGACAGCTTCAGTCCCGCGGTGACCAGGAGAAGGGCGCCGGGTATGTAGAAGACGATGCCGCTGTCCACTGGGCCTGCCTGCCTTCCGGAGATGTACGTGGGACCGGTCGATCGGACGGCGGAAAGGGCGCCGTGGCCCGCCTTGACGTGTCCTGTGGCGGGACGGGCCGGCGCGGGGGCACGCCGTGCGGGCTCATGACGGGGTTCTTTCGTCAGCGGGGGCCGCGGCGGCCACCGCGGCCGCGCGGGCGGCAGCGACAATGGGGGACGTACGCAACGCCTGCGCCACGCCCATCAAGGTGGCGCGCGCCATGAGGCCCGCGGAGTGGTCGAGTACGGCGGTCTCGGCAGGCGCGCCGTCGGGGTGGACCCGAACGGCGGCGGCGATCATCGCGGCGAGGCCGATGCGGGAGGCGTCCTCGTCGCCGTGTCCCGCGGACCGGGCCGCCGACTGCGCCCGGGCCCGGATCCGGTCGTCGAGATACGGGCGAAGAAGGTTCAGCCCGTCCTGGATGCCGGCCTCGCGCCGGGTGAGCCGCACGGCGTACGACGAATACCAGGGGATCGGAGCGGCGAGCGGGCTCCCGGGGGAGGCGCCGCCGAGTTCGTGCCACAGCGGGCCGAGCCGCCGCCAGGTCGCCGCGGTATGCCAGAGCAGGCCCAGCCGCGGCCCGAACAGCGGCACCGTGAAGCCGACGGTGGCGACGGTGGCGGCCAGGCTCGCCATGCCGGGCGCCAGGCGGGTGCTCAGCACGTCCCAGTCCCCGCCGGCCCACCGCGCCGCCACCGCGGTCAGCTTCAGGGTGCTGAAGGACAGGTTCAGCAGCCATCCGGCCACGAGGAGCCACAGCCCGGCCCGCAGCCATCCGCGCACCTCCAGCGCCCAGCGCCGGCACAGCGCCGTGGTGGCCACCGCCGCGGTGATGTGACCGAGCAGGTACAGCGCGATCATCTGCCCGATCCAGGGCGTGGTGGCGTAGTAGGTGTCGAGATCCGTACGGCGCTCGACGGGGGCGTCCCCGGCCACGAAGAGGACGATGATCAAGGTGATCAGGACGCTGTACCCGATCTGCCAGCGCCGGGCGAGGCGACGTACATGGTCGGCCGGCCCGCCGCGCCAGTGAAGGATCAGCAGCAGGCAGGCGGCGCTGTAGGCGCTGACGATGACGTAGTCCAGCGGGGCCGCGAGGTTCGGGATGCCGCTCGCTCTGTTCACGGCGGCGACCGTGGGCGGGGCGGCGAAGAGGAATCCGGCGCCTCCGAGGAAGATCACCCAGCAGACCGAACGGACCAGGGGGTCGCGCCAGGTTCGGATCAGGTCCGGCAGTTTCACTCCGAGGCCGGCCCACAGGGCCAGCGCGGGTATGTAGTAGGCGTTCACGGCTCAGACCTGGGACCGGCGGTGTCCCAGTGAGGCGCCGATCCGGCCGGCGATCCGGGACCGGTCCGTGGCGAGGTTGTCCGGTTCCCCTTCCAGCCAGATCCGCAGATGCGTCACCGCCCGCAGGGCGAAGGTCTCGGCTTCCTGCTCCGACCGTTCGTGGAACTCGGTTCGCGCGGCCACGGCCCGCACCGTCCGCTGCACATCGGCCCGGTCGCTCAGCACGCGTGCGGCGACGGGGACGCCGGCGGCGTGGTGTCCGCAATCGCCCTTGATCATGTGCCAGATCTCGTGGCAGAGGATGGCCAGTTGGTGGACGGGCGCCGCCCGCTTGTCGACGAGGACGATGTCGTGGTCCGGCAGGTCGAGCCACAGTCCCGTGGCGGTGCGGTGCGGGAACTCCTCTTTGAGGAGGACGACCTCACGGCCCCTGATGTCGGCGACCACGGCGATGAGCGCGTCGAACAGCGCGTCAGGAGCGGCGGGTACGGGCAGGCTCACGCCGTCGGCCAACTGGCCGATCAGGTTCCGCATCTCCTTGGCTCTGCCTGTGCGCACCGCTCTCCCCCGCGAACTTCAGCATGGGGCACCGTCGCACGACGCCCGCCGATCCCACCCTGCCTGCACCCACCCGGCCCGAAGGTACGCCCCACTCGGCCTGTCAATATGCCAAACAAGGTGCCTTGTCGGCCACGCCAGGCTCTTCGGTGTGCAGCAAGCTGAGGGGGATCAAATACCGATCAAACGGGATACACCCGCATCCGGGCCTGGCGCATCCCATGCGTTCCGGACGCGCTCCGGCGCGCGCGCAGGACGCCCGCCGGTGGCTGTGCCCGGCGGCCGGCGCGGCGTGGGCTTCCCGCCCCGGGCGGCGACGCGCCTGCGTACGACCCGGTGCCCTCACGGTCAGTGCCCTTCGGTGTGCGAACTGTCCGACCCCGAACCCCGTACCCGCTGAGCGTTTCTGCGCCGCAGGATGGTGTCGATCCAGTCAGTGACCAACTGAAGCTCTTCTTCGGCCAATTGCGGGGCGCGGGCGGCCAACTCCCTCAGTCCGTGCGTACCGCGCAGCCGAGCCATCGGATCGGCCGCCTCTCCCTCCAGGCCGTGCAGGACGGACTGGAGGGCGTTGTCGAGAGAGGTCTGCGGTTCGGCGGAGAGCCAGCCGTTGGGCTGGCCGAAGAAGAACGTCTCGATGCCGGCCTGGGTGGATGCCAACGGGCCACCGGAGCGTGCCGGGCGCCGCTCCCCCGTCTGTTGCGAAGGCTCCTGCTCCGAGAGCACCTGCTCCGAAGGCACCTGCTCCGAGAGCCCTTGCCGCGAGAGCGCCTGCCGCGAAGGCATCTGTGGCGAGGGCGTCTTCCGGCGGCTGTTGACGAGGTTCGACAGGGACGCCCGGGAGGCCCCGTAGGAGGCGGCGATCTCGTCGTAGGAGTGACGGGTTCCGTCGGGGCGCAGGCGTGTCTCGCGCAGGTGGACGATGCGGCGGACGATCCGGTCGGTGATGTCCTCGGCGGGCGGCTCCTCGCCGTCCAGGAGCATCCGGACGACGTCTCGCGGGACACCGCTTTCGTTCGAGAGCCGCTCCACGTCGAGCACGTCGTCGCGGCTTCGCCCGTCCCCGATGAGGGAGCCGATACGGCTGAGGGTCTCGGCGAGCGCCGGGCGCGTTTCTCTCACCGGCAGGTCTCCTGGTGTCGGACGGGGGGACTGCACGTTGACTTCGGAGACTTTAGCCGCTGCCGGGCTCGGCCAGTCAGAGCGGAAGACACTCCAATAGCCTTACGCGGCTAGAGCAGTTGACATGCCTGGCCGGGGATTGCAGGATCACGACACAACGTGCGGACCGGTCGTCTCGCTGCGGGGATGGGGGAGCCCGCGTGCGCGCAGACGCGGTCCCACGGAGTGTTCCGGGCTGCGGCGGTGCGCCATCACGGGGTGTGCGGTCGCAGCCCGGGCCGATTACCGCCGGCGTCGGCCGCGTCGCACGAAGGAGCCGCAGCGCAGGGGAGAGCCGCGGCGCGCGGTGGCGGCATCGACGGGCGTTGCCCGGACAGCAAGCGCTCTCTAGACTCCCGTGCGATGGACGCGCAAACCGCTCTCGATGACGCCTACTTCGACTACTGCCCCTGGGACTTCGTGGGCCGCGCCTCCGCCGGGCAGCGGGCCGCGCAGGACGCGCGCCAGCTACGGCTGACGGAATCAGGCGCGCACCTCGGGCCGCGTTGTTACGTCTCGCCGGCCGCCGGGGTCTTCACCGACACACTGCGCCTGGGCACCGACTCCTACATCGCCGGGCACGCCTACGTGACCGGTGAGGTGACCGCGGGCGACGACTGCACGGTCAACCCGTATGCCACCGTCCGGGGCCGGATCGCCCTCGGCGACGGGGTCCGGATCGGCGCGCACAGTTCACTGCTCGGCTTCAACCACGGCTTCGCCCCGGACCGGCCGGTGCACCGGCAGCCCCTCACCGGCGAGGGCATCACCGTCGGCGACGACGTGTGGATCGGCTCGCACGTGGTCGTACTGGACGGGGTGACGATCGGCGACCACTGCGTCGTGGGCGCGGGCGCGGTGGTCACCAAGGATCTGGCGCCGTGGACGGTCGCGGCGGGCAACCCGGCCCGCCCCCTGCGCGATCGCCGCGCCCAGGGCGGACCACGACGGGATCGCGCGGTCTCGGGCGACCTGCCGGGCGGGCTCTCGGACGGCCTGCCGGGCGACCGCCCGGGTGAGCCGTCGGGCGACTTGGGGGACGCCGTCGCCCGGTTCGCCGACCGGGCCCGGGCGCAGGCCGCCGAAATCCTCGCCCGCTGCTGGAACCCCGACACCGGCCGCTACGCCGACCGGCCGGGCGGTCCCGCGACCGTTCGAGCACACTGCGACGCCGTCGAGATCGCCGACCTGCTGCTGGGCTCGCCTCCGGAGCAGTTGGCCGCCGACGAACACGCCGCGCGGCTGCGCGCCCTTCAGGATCCGGGCAGTGGACTGGTGCCCGAGTTCGCTCCGGACGGCGGTCCGGGCGCTTCCCGCCCCGGCAGCCGACGGCTGGATCGATGACGGCACCGCCGAGTACCACGTGCTGGCCGTGGGCTACGCCCTGGACCTGCTGGGCTCCCGCCTCACCCAACCAGTGCACGTGGTACGCCGCATGACCGCAGTTCAGCTGTTGGCGCGGCTGGAGTCACTGCCGTGGCGGACGCGGACCTGGTCCGCCGGCGCGTGGGTGGACTGCTGGGCGACCGGCGCCCATCGCAATCTGGAGCTCGGCGTCGAGGACGGGGAGCCGGGCGCGCTGGAGGCGCTGTTCGGCTGGCTCACCACACGGGTGGACCCGTGGACGGGGATGTGGGGCACCGCCGGGTCGCCCGCCGCGGGCCGGTTGCAGCTGGTCAACGGCTACTACCGGCTCACCCGGGGCTCCTACGCCCAGTTCGGGTTCGATGTGCCGTATGCGGAGCGGGTCGTGGACACCGTACTGGCCCATGGCCGCGATCAGCGCTGGTTCGCGGCCGGCCGGGAGAACGCCTGCAACGTGCTGGACGTGGCCCATCCCCTGCGGCTCGCGGGACGGCGCAGCGGACATCGGGCGGCCGAGGTGCGGGCGTGGGCCGAGGAGCAGCTGACGCGGGCACTGGGGCGGTGGCGGGACGGCGCCGGATTCGGTTTCGGTCCCGCGGGCGAGGGCGGTGGGGGTCCCGGCCGGGAGCCGGGGCTTCAGGGCACCGAGATGTGGCTCGCGATCGTATGGCTGCTCGCGGATCTGGTGGGCGTGGCGGACCGGCTCGGGTACCGGCCGCGCGGCGTCCATCGCCCGGAGCCGGCCCGGTCGCCGGGGTTCGCGACACCGGGGTAGCCCGCGCGGAACGCCGCGTCCTGCGGGGCGTGCGCGTACGGTGGGGCCGCGCGGTACGCCGCCCCCTGGCATGCTGCACCCATGCCGACGCCCATGCAGCCGTCCTCGTCCGCCGAAGCCTCCGCCACCTCGGTCAACGGCCTGCGCATACAGGCACGTTCAGTCGGGCAGCGCATACACGGCGCTGGGAACGTCCTGCACGACGTGTCCCTCGACGTCGCGCCCGGGCGGCTCACCGTGATCGCCGGGAGCAGCGGGGCGGGCAAGACGATCCTGTTGCAGACGCTCGCCGGGCTGCGCGCGCCGACGGAGGGGACGGTCCTGCACGACGGGACGCAACCCGGCCCGCCGGGGCCGGAGTTCGGGTTCGTTCCGCAGGAGGACATCATCCACCGCGAGCTGCCGCTGCGCCGGACGCTGGTGTACGCGGCGGGTCTGCGCATGCCGCCGGGCACGACGCCCGAGTCCGTCGCGGCGGGTGTGGACCGGGTCCTGGAGGCTCTGGGTCTCTCCTCCCGGGCGGCGACGCCCGTGCGCGCGCTGAGCGGCGGTGAGCGCAAACGGGCCAGTATCGCCGCCGAGTTGCTCACCCGTCCCCGCGTGCTCTTCCTCGACGAGCCCACCTCCGGGCTCGACCCGGTGACCGGTGCCGCCCTGCTGCGGACCCTGCGCGCGCTGGCCGAGGACGGCACCACCGTCGTCCTCACCACGCACACGCTCGCCGATCTGCTCCGCGGCGACCATGTGGTGTTCCTCTCCCCCGATGGCGAGGTCGCGTACGCCGGTGAACCGGGCCCGCTGTGCGGGGCGTTCGGGGTGGGCACCGTCGAGGAGGTGTACGAGGCGGTGGCCCAGGGCGTACGCGTCGAGCGCGCCGCGCCGCCGGACGACGCGCACAACGCCGACATACCGTCACCTCCGGTTCCTGTCCGGCGTGTCGGTGCCCTGCGCCAATGGGTGCTGCTCACCCGTCGCGGTACCGCGCTCCTCCTGCACAACCGGCTCTCCGTCGCCGTCCTTGCGGGTTCGCCGTTGATGATCGTGGCGATGTTCGCGGTGCTGTTCCGGGCGGGCGCGTTCGATCGCGCGGCGCCCGACCCCGGATCGACCGCGATGATCATGTTCTGGATCGCGTTCGGCGCGTTCTTCTTCGGCCTGACGTACGGGTTGCTGCAGATCTGCACCGAACTGCCCGTACTGCGCCGGGAATGGCTGGCCGGGCTGCGGATCGGTCCCTACGTCGCGTCGAAGCTGACCACCATGCTGCCGGTGCTCGCGGTCGCCGACGTACTGCTGCTGGTGGTGCTGAGGGCGCTGGACCGGCTGCCCGCGGCAGGATGGGGCACGTACGGTTCGCTGCTCGTGTCGAGCGTGCTGGCCTCGGCGGCGGCCCTCGCGCTGGGGCTGCTGGCCTCGGCCGCGGTGACGGAGCCGGGCCAGGCGACGCTGATGCTGCCGCTGCTGTGCTTCCCCCAGGTGCTGTTCTCGGGGGCGTTCGTGCCGGTGCCGCGGATGACCGGTGCCGGGGAGGCGATCAGCTGGGCGATGACGAACCGGTGGGCGTTCGAGGCACTGGGCAGCGGGGTCGGCCTGGAGTCGTTGTGGCGCACGGGCGCGTCGCCCCTGGGTCCGCCGCTGCTGGACTCGTACGGGGACTCGTTCGGTCATCCGGCGAGCCGCGGCTGGTTGATTCTCGCGGGGTTCGCGGTGCTGTTCCTCGCGGCGACATGGGCGGTCCTGGTGCGCAAGTGCCGGGAGGGCGCGGTACGGAGCCGGGCGGGTCGCTGAGCGGCTGTCAACCCCCGCCAGACCCTCAGCACCCCACCCGAGCCGCCAGCCCCGACGCCCCCGGCACCCGGTCGCGGTAGGTCTGGGTCACGAACGTCAGGAACGTCTCGATGTCCCTGGGCTGGGACGACACGCCCAGGGAGATGCGGACGGCACCCGCCGAAGGCAGCCGCAGCAGGTCCAAGTACTCCTCCATCGAACCGAGTTGCCTGCCCGCGGCCGAGCGCAGCCTGCGCAGCGGCAGCGCGAACGCCGCCTCGCCGGCACCCGGGTTGCAGAAGCAGCCGGTCCGCAGGGAGATGCCGCGCGCGGCGCTGTCACGGGTGACGACGCGTTCGTCGACGATCCGGCCGTCCGCACCCAACAGGTTGAGCGCGACCGTGCCGCCACGGGCCGCCCCGACGTCCAAGGGGCCGTACACGCGGGCCATCGGGGAGTCGTCGCTGTGGCGCAACGCGCGCAGACCGGTGAGCAGTTGGTCGGTGAGGGCGGTGACGTGGGCGTGCACCCGGTCCATGCCGAGGCGGTCGATCCACTCCAGCCCGGCGGTGACGTCCGGCACGGACAGGAAGTTCACCGTGCCGTCCTCGAAGGCCGCCTCGTCGTCGGCGAGGACGTGCCACTGCGCCTGCGCGCTGACCGCGTAGATCGTGCCACCGGAGAACCAGGGCCGACGCAGCTTGGCGAGGGCCTCCCGGCGGGCGACCAGACTGCCGATGCCGGTGGGGTGGCCGAAGACCTTGTACCAGCTGACCACGGTGAAGTCCGGGTGGAACCGGCCGAGATCGAGCGGGTTCGTCGGCACGAAGGCGGCCGCGTCCAGCAGGACGTCGTAGCCCTGCTCCTGTGCCCGCGCGATCCACTCC
Organism: Streptomyces mirabilis; assembly: GCF_039503195.1. Lineage (NCBI taxonomy): Bacteria > Bacillati > Actinomycetota > Actinomycetes > Kitasatosporales > Streptomycetaceae > Streptomyces > Streptomyces mirabilis. The sequence goes on along the minus strand of NZ_JBCJKP010000001.1, from coordinate 10,140,635 downwards.
AGCGGATGCTGGACGCCGGTGAAGTTGCTCTGGGCCGGGTAGGCCAGCAGCCCGCGCGGCCCCCCGCCCCCACGCCGCCCCAGGCGCCCCAGGCGGCTCAGGCGCCCCAGGCGGCTCAGGCGGCTCAGGTGACGCCCGGGACCGCGTCCGCGCGCGGTGAGCGCGCCCCACAGCTGTTCCTCGTCGATCCGCAGACCGGCCCCGCTCACGGGGACGTACGCCGTCGCGGCTCCTCTGGCCCGCGCGTACTCGCGCAGACCGTTGACCGAGTTGTGGTTGTCCAGCGACATCACCAGCCTGCTGCCGCGCGCGAACGGATACGCCTCGCCGACCAGGCGCAGCGCGCCCGTGGCGTTGGGCGTGAAGATCACGGCGTACTCGGCGGGGTCCGCGCCGAAGTGCCGGAGCACCGCGCGGCGGGCCTCCGCGAGCAGCAGGCCCGAGGCGCGGGAGGCCGGGCTCTCGGAGTGCGGGTTGCCGAATAACCCGCCGGTGATCCGTTCGGCACTCCCCGTGACGAGCGAGCGCGGCGGAAGCCCGGCGCCCGTGTGGTCGAGGTAGGTGTGGCCGCCCTCGTCGAGATAGCCGAAGTCGCGCGCCCGCAGCCCGGCGAAGGTGTCCACGCCCCCTTCGTCGGCGGCAGTGTCTCCGGAAGGCTTCTCGGTCGCGGGTATGTGACCGCTGCCCGGTGATTCGTCCATGAGTTCCCTCCGCCCGGCCGGTCCTTCCCCGTCCCCCGGACCGACCCTCCATGAAGCTTCACCAAAGGTATCCGTACGGACCGGCCTCTCCCCTGTGCGGCGGCATCGAACAGTGATTGGGTGGGCGCGGCCCTACCGTTCGAACCGCAGGAGAACCCCGCAGTCATGAGCAACGCTTACACGTACGAGTACAAGGTCGTCACCTTCCGGGAGTCGCTCATCGGCGACGCGCTGGACAGCGACAAGCTGGAGAAGGTTCTGAACAAGCACGCCGGGGACGGCTGGGCGCTCAAGGCGATCACGTCCGCCGATGTCAAGGGCCGCATAGGCCCCGGCTCGGTGGAGGGGCTGCTCCTGACCTTCGAGCGCCCCCTGGGGTAAATCCATTTATGCCCGTTTATGTCCTTGTATGGTGCGTAGGAGGCCGAGGCGGGGGATGCTGGAGCTGATGAGACAGCGGATCCGCGGGTACTCCTGAGCCGTCGGAGGCCTTCCGGTGCGGAAGGCCTCCCCGGGCTGGGCGGGCGCCGCTCGCTTGCCGTACGCCACCGGCATCCCGGAGTACTCGCGTCCGGCCGCTGGCGGCCAGTGAGGTCAGGACGGTACAGCGATGAAGAGCGACGGAACACTCGACCGTGCGGTTGTCCCCAGCCACTCGGTGTTCGGAGCGCCCTGCTGGGTCAGCCTGGCCACACGCGATCTGCGGGCCGCGCAGGATTTCTACCACGCCGTACTGGGCTGGGAGTGGCACACGGGCAGGCTGGGCAGGGAGTACCGGTTCGCCCGGGTCAACGGGGTGCCGGTGGCCGGCGTCTCGGCGATGTCCGGCATCGGCGAGAGGATGGCCACGTGGACCCCGTATTTCGCGGTGGCGAGTGCGGACGAGACCGTGTCGCGTAGCCAGGAGCGCGGGGGTACGACCGCGGTGGGGCCGATCTCGTTCCCGCCGGGCCGGGCGGCGCTGCTGGCCGACCGGGACGGAGCGGTGTTCGGCATCTGGGAGGGCGAGCTGGTGGCCGGCTGGGAGGAGTGGCGCCGGGCGGCACCGGTCTTCGTACGGCTGCACACCCGCGACGCCTTCGACGCCGCCATCTTCTACGCGGAGGTCCTGGAGTGGGCGTCCTCGGACCCCCGGTCCTGCGAGGTGCGCTACGAGGACAACGAGGTCGTGCTGCGCAGCCGGGGCGACGTCGTGGCCCGTATCCACTCCGGCGCGGTCGAGGCCGCGCCCGACCCGACCATCCGGCCGCACTGGCAGATCCACTTCACCGTCGACGACGTCGAGGCCGCCGCCCGCGCCGCCCGCGCCCACGGCGGCACGGCCCACCAGCAGGGACTCGGCTCGACCGAGGCCATCCTCACCGACCCCGACGGAGCGCACTTCACCGTCACCTGCAAGGGCGCCGGGTGACTCATCGGGCCCCGGCTGCCAGTGCGTCCCCCAGCGCCGTGCGCTCGTAGAGGACGTACTGCCCCTGCCGGTGCGACACCAGCAGTCCGGCCTCGCGCAGCACCGAGAGGTGGGACGAGACGGACGAGGGGGCCAGACCGTGGCGGTTCGCCAGGGTCGTGGTCGAGGCGGGACCGTCGAGGCCGAGGAGGACGGCGGCGCGGTGCGGTCCGAGCAGCCGGGCCAGCGCGGCGGGCGCCTCGGCGGGGGCGGCCCCGGCCGGCGGGCCGCCCGTGCCCCGGGCCGGATAGATCACCGTCGGCTGCCAGGGCCGGGCGAAGCCGCTCACCACGTCCGGCCGTACGAAGACACTGGGCATCAGCAGCACACCCCGCCCGTCGGGCCCCTGCGCCTCCTTCAGATCGGCGTACCTGCGCAGGGTGAGGGTGTCGTCCGCCCATCCGATCTCCGGGTGCAGGTCTCCGAAGAGTGCCACGAGTCCGCCGTCCGCCAACTGCCGTGAGCGGTGGGCGATATCGGCCTCCAGGAGAGCCTGGTGGCGAGGCCAGTCCGGGGCGAGCAGCGCGTGCCAGGCCCGCTCGGTGAGGTCGGCGAGGCGTCGCACGGTGCCCGCCGGGTCCTCCAACGCCGCCCGCCCGTACGGCGATGCGGCGGCGCCGGGTGTGCAGGCGAGCGAACGCGCCAGCTCCGTACGGGCCAGGGCGGGGTCGGTGGCGCGCATCAGGGCCAGTTCCTCGTCGAAGGACGCGTTCGGCGTCCGCGGCGGCGGTCCGAGGAAGTCCGGGGTGTAACCGCCCTTGCGAGGGATGAACAGCCACAGCTCCGCCAGGTCCAGCCCCGCCACGATGTCGCGCACGCGCCGCAGCCAGTCCCGGTGGAAGGCGTGCCGGTCCGGGCGCCGCAGCATGCGCAGCGCCTCGTGCGTCTGGCAGAGCGGGGACACCGCGAACCGGCAGCGCGTCAGATCGTCGGTGCCGAGGTGCAGGGTCAGCGGCAAAACAGTCTCCGACGGGTCTTCGGCCGAGCGCACGGAGTCGGGATGGGCGATTCGGCTCCAGCCGAAAGAGTAGTGGCCCGCGCGGCGGCCACGCAGGCTGGCCCGTGGCCGCGTCCGACCGCCCGTCCCCCTTCGGCACCCCCTCAACGCCCCTTCGCAGAAAGGCTCGTGGATGGCGAGCGTTCTTCTCACCGCCTGGCGCAGGGCCGCCGTCGTCGCCGCGCTCATGCTGGCCGCGTTCACCTTCAACACCACGGAGAATCTGCCCGTCGGACTGCTCCCGCTCATCGCGGACGACCTGCGCGTGTCGCTCTCCTCCGTCGGGCTGCTGGTCACCGGCTACGGCCTGACCGTGGCCGTCGTCTCGCTGCCCGTCGCGCACCTGACCCGGTCGATCCCTCGCCGCCATCTGCTGTCGGGCCTGCTGGGACTGCTCGTGGCGGCCAGCTGGATGTCGGCGCTGAGCGGTGTCTCGTACGGCTTCCTGCTCGCGGCACGGATCGCGACCGCGCTGGCCCAGGCGCTGTTCTGGGCGGTGATGGGTCCGGTCGCCGTGGGATTGTTCCCGCCCGAGCGGCGCGGGCGGGTGATCGGGCTGCTCTCCGTCGGGGGCTCGCTCGCCACGGTGCTCGGGGTTCCGGCGGGTACCTGGCTGGGCGGGCACAGCGGCTGGCGGGCACCCTTCGTGGTACTCGGCGCGCTCGGCCTCGTCGCGCTCGTCGCCGTCGCCCTCCTGCTGCCGACCTCGCGCCCGGACGAGGGGCACGCGGCGTACGGGGCGACCCCCGACGTCCGCCGGTTCGCCGTGGTGCTGGCGACCACCGCGCTGTCGGTCACCGGCGCCTTCGCGGGATTCACGTACGTCGTCGCCTTCCTCGACGAGGTGAGCGGTTTCTCCAGGGAGTCGGTGAGCGCCGTACTGCTGGCGTTCGGGGTGGCGGGCATCGCGGGCGTCTCGGCGGCCGGCCCGCTCCTCGACCGTTTCCCGCGCGCGACCCTGACGGTCCCGGTGGCGACCCAGGCGGCGGCGCTGCTCGGGCTGTACCTGGGCGGCGGGCGCAGCCAGGTGGCGGCCGTCGCCCTGCTGATGCTCCTGGGCGCGTCGGTGGGACCCGTCTTCATGGCCACGCAGAGCCAGGTCCTCCACGTCGCACCCGGGCGCACGGAACTCGCCCTGGCGGCGAACTCGGCCGCCTTCAACGCGGGCGTCGCGGCGGGCGCGCTGACCGGTGGCGCCCTGCTCCACGCCGTCGGGGTGCGCGGGACCTTCCTGGTCGGCGGAGTGCTCACGCTCGGCGCCCTGGCCGTACTGACCTGGCCCGCGACCGGCTCGTCGCGGGCCGGACCGAACGGTCAGGGCAGTGGTTCGGCGGTGGGCACCATCGGTGACTGGTAGCCGCCGCTGGCCAGCATCCGCACTTCCCCGGCCGTGCTGATCTCGGCGCGGAGGATGCCGGTGGGGTCGGAGTACACCGGGTTCCCGCCCGGTCCAAGGGCGTCGGTCCGTTCGACGACCACCTCGTCGGTGATGACGCCGACGCCTGATTCCTGATGGGTGAAGATCAACCGGTAGCGGTCCGGAGTGTGCATGACGACCTCCCGTACCCGAGACGAGCCAGAGTTACATAAGCGGCCAAATCGACCCCCCTCCATGATGCGGCCAGATCAGCCCGACAGCAGCACTCGCCGAGCGGCCCGTGCCGCGGGCCCCGACCGGCCCCTGTCACGCCACGCGCTGCCTCTCGCCTCGGGGCGCCCGGCAGTGTAGACATAGGCACATGGTCCGGCTCTTGGGTCGATCCCGGGCTCGGTCGACCCCTCGCCCAGGCGGTCCGCGCGCGGGGGGCAGACCCGCGTGGGGACCGCGGTCCGCGCTGGGCGGACGCAGCGTCGCGGGCCAGGTGTTCGTGCTGCAAGTGGTGATCGTGCTGCTGCTCATCGTCTCCGCGGTGGTGGCGCTGGTGCTGCAGGTACGGCACGACAGCACCCAGGAGGCCCGCAATCGTTCGCTGGCCGTGGCCGAGACGTTCGCCAACGCGCCCGGCACCCGTGAGGCGCTGAGCAGGCCCCACCCCACGCTCGTGCTGCAGCCGCAGGCCGAGGCCGCCCGTATGCGGTCCCACGTGGACTTCATCGTCGTGATGAACACCGACGGGATCCGCTACACCCACCCCAAGCCGGACCGGATCGGCAAGAAGTTCGTCGGGAACACCGCCCCCGTGCTGGCCGGCCATCCCATCATCGAGGAGATCAACGGGACCATCGGGCCGCTGGTGCAGGCCACGGTTCCCGTCAAGGCGCCCGACGGCAAGGTCGTGGGCATGGTGTCGGCCGGTATCACCACCGCCAACGTGGGCGGGGTCGCGGACCGGCAGCTGCCCCTCCTGCTGGGCGCCGCGGCCGCCGCGCTCGCCCTGGCCACCGGGGGTACGGCGCTCGTGAGCCGACGCCTGCTGCGCCAGACACACGGCCTGGGCCCGTACGAGATGACCCGGATGTACGAGCACCACGACGCGGTGCTGCACGCCGTCCGGGAGGGGGTGATCATCGCCGGCGGCGAGGGACGACTACTGCTCGCCAACGACGAGGCACAGCGCCTGCTCGACCTGCCCGCCGACGCCGAGGGGCGGCATGTCCTGGAACTGGGCCTCGAGGCGGACACCGCCGACCTGCTGGCCTCGGGACGGGTCGCCACGGACGAGGTGCATCTGGTCGGGGACCGGCTGCTGGCCATCAACCAGCGGCCCACGGACCTCCAGGGCGGGCCGCCCGGCAGTGTCGCCACCCTGCGTGACTCGACCGAGCTGCGCGCGCTGTCCGGCCGGGCCGAGGTGGCGCGCGAGCGCCTCAAGCTCCTGTACGACATCGGGGTGGGCGTCGGCACCAGTCTGGACGTGACCCGCACCGCCGAGACGCTGGCCGAGGTGGCCGTTCCGCGGTTCGCGGACTTCGCGACCGTGGACCTGGCGGACTCCGTACTGAACGGGGAGGAGCCGGACCGCGTCACCGAGCTGCGCCGTACCGCGTACAGCGGCATCCGCAAGGACGCCCCGCTCTACCCGGTGGGCGAGAAGATCCGCTTCATCGCCTCCACGCCCCAGGCCCGGAGCCTGCGCACGGGCGAGGGCGTCGTCGAACCGGACCTCGAAGGGGCCCCCGGCTGGCTCGCCCAGGACCTGGAACGCACGACGCAGGTGGTGGAGTACGGCATCCACTCGCTGATCACCGTGCCCCTTCGGGTCGGCCCCCTGGTGATGGGCGTCGTCAACTTCTGGCGTTCCCGCAAGCCCGAGCCCTTCGACGAGGAGGAGCTGGCCCTCGCCGAGGAACTGGTCGCCCGTGCCGCCGTCTCCATCGACAACGCGCGCCGCTACACGCGCGAGCACACCATGGCCGTGACGCTGCAACGCAGTCTGCTGCCGCGCAACCTGCCCGAGCAGAGCGCCCTGGACATCGCCTACCGCTATCTTCCGGCGCAGGCGGGGGTGGGCGGGGACTGGTTCGACGTGCTGCCGCTGTCCGGCGCCCGGGTCGCCGTCGTCGTGGGCGATGTCGTCGGCCACGGGCTGCACGCGGCGGCCACGATGGGACGCCTGCGGACCGCCGTCCACAACTTCTCCGCCCTGGACCTGCCGCCCGACGAGATCATCGGGCTCCTCGACGAGCTGGTCGGCCGCATCGACCAGGACGAGGCGTCGGCGGACAACAGCGCCGCGATCACCGGCGCCACCTGCCTGTACGCCGTCTACGACCCGGCCTCCCGGCTCTGCACGGTCACCCGGGCCGGCCATCCGCCCCCGGCGCTGGTCCGTCCCGACGGCAGCGTGGAATTCCCGGATGTGCCCGCCGGGCCCCCGCTGGGGCTCGGGGGTCTGCCGTTCGAGACGGCCGAACTCAAGCTGGAGGAGGGCAGCCGTCTGGTGCTCTACACGGATGGACTCGTCGAGGACCGGGAACGGGACATCGACGAGGGGCTCGAGCTGCTGCGCGCCGTGCTCACAGGGGTCGACCGGTCACCGGACGACACCTGTCAGGTGGTCCTGGACGCCCTGCTCCCGGACCGCCCGAGCGACGACATCGCCCTGATCGTCGCGGGCACCCGCGCGCTCGGCGCCGAGCACATCGCCGAATGGCAGGTGCCGTCCGAACCGGCGGCGGTGGGGGAGGTACGCGCCTCGGTCACCCGGCAGCTGGCGGAGTGGGACCTCGACGACATGGCGTTCACCACCGAGCTGATCCTCAGCGAGCTGGTCACGAACGCCATCCGCTACGGCAGCGGCACCATCCAGGTCCGCGTACTGCGTGACCGCAGCCTGATCTGCGAGGTCTCGGACAACAGCAGCACCTCACCCCGCCTGCGGTACGCGGCCACCACAGACGAGGGCGGACGCGGCCTGTTCCTCGTCGCCCAGCTCGCCGAACGCTGGGGCACCCGATACACCCCGGCAGGCAAGGTCATCTGGGCCGAACAGCCACTGCCCTGAGCGGCTTGCGGCAGGGCGCACGGTCTCCATCCGGCCCCCGGCGCGACGAATTCCGTGGTTGCCGGTCCAATGGAGGTGACGGGATACACCGGTACGACATGTGCCGTCGCGTCCATGGGGCCCTGCGGCGGTGCGATGGAGGTCCGCGATGCCCACTGCTCTCCGGCTGCTGCCCGCCCTCTCCCCCGACCACAGGGAACGGCTGATGTCCCTGGCCCGGGAGGTCTCCTTCCCGGCGGACGGAAAGATCTTCGAGGCAGGGGGAACCGCGGACCGTTTCTGGGTGATCCGCTCCGGAACGGTCTCCCTGTACCAGCGGGTCGTCGGGGAGCGACGCATCTCCGTGGCGACACTGGGGCCCGGCGATCTGCTCGGCTGGTCGTGGCTGTTCCCGCCGCACCACTGGGACTTCGGCGCCGAGGCGTTCAGTCCCGTACGCGCGTACGAGTTCGATGCCGCGGAGGTGCGCACGCTGTGCGACCGGGATCCGACCCTGGAACTGTCGCTGACCCGGACCATCGCCGCGATCCTCGCGCACCGGCTGGAGACGACCCGGGCGGCCCTGATCGAGCACTACGCGCGCCACGGCGGTGGCAGCGTGCGCTGAGGTGAGCGGTGGGGGCCGCGCTGCGATAGGAATCTCACGTGAACCAGACTCCTGACCGCGACGAAACGTCCTTCGAGCTCCTGCCCGGTGCCCCCGACTCCCCCGTCATCCTGCACGTCCCGCACTCCTCGCGGCGCATTCCGGCGCCGGTGCGCGCCGGAATCGCGCTCGACGACGCCGCGCTGGAGCGGGAGTTGGACCACATCACGGACGCGCACACCGCGGAGCTGGCCGCGGCCGCGGCGCGGGCGGCCGAGGTCACACCGTGGCGGTTCGTGAACCGGCTGTCCCGGCTGGTGGTCGATCCCGAACGCTTTCCCGACGAACGGGAGGAGATGCTGTCCGTCGGAATGGGCGCGGTCTACACACGGACGACCCGGCGCACACCGCTGCGGCCCGCCGACGCCGACCCGAGGCCACTGATCGAGCGCTACTTCCACCCGTACGCGGCGGCCATGACCGCGGCGGTGGCCGACCGGCTCGCCGTCGCCGGGCGGGCGGTGATCGTCGACGTCCACTCGTATCCGACGGCCCGGCTGCCGTACGAGCTGCACGGCGACGGCCCGCGACCGCAGGTCTGCCTGGGAACCGACTCCTTTCACACGCCGCCCGAGCTGGTCACCCTCGCGGAGAAGGCGTTCGCGATCCTGAGCGGTGTCGGGATCGACAGCCCGTTCTCCGGCGCGTACGTCCCGCTGCGCTTCTACGAGAGGGAGCCGCGGGTCACCGCCCTGATGGTGGAGATCCGCCGGGACACGTACATGAGCGAACCGGGAGGCCCCACGGGCCCGGGGTTCTCACGACTCGCCTCGGCGCTGACGGCTCTCGTCGATGCCATGGTCAACGGGTGAAGCGATAACAGGTCTGGCTGAAAGTCCTGCCCCTGCCGAACCCGAAGACGGTGTGGGGCGCCACCTCGAAGACCAGGGCGAGGCCCGCGTCCCCGGCTTCCTCCGTCGACGGCGGCGCCGCAGCCGCCGTGGCGGAGTCGAAGGCCCCACTGCGCACCTCGAAGTGCCACTCCGGGCCGTACTTCGCCTCCCACGCCGCCGCCAGCTCGGCCAGCCGCTTCTCGTCGGTGATCCGGACCGCGTCACCCTCGACCACCAGGTCGAGGCCCACGTTCCTGCGTCTGTGCCCGTGTCGGCATGGCGGAGTCCTCTCGCTCCTCGGTCCCCACCCATGGTTCCCGCGAAGCACTGACTCCGCGCGCGAACCCCTCTAGGGTCGGGATGAGCAACCGCTTAGTTACGAGCCCCGGGGAGGGTACGGGATCATGCCGGTCGTCGACGCGTGGATGCAGCACCCCACACTGCGCCACTCCAACCACGAGATGTTCGAGTCGCTGCGCCGCTGGACCCGCATGGAGCTGCTGGAGGAGCCGCTTCCGGTGAAGGTCACGGTGGCGGCGCTCGCGGCTGCCGACGTGGAGATCGGGCTGTCCGCGGCCTGGTACGGGCCGCAGGGGCCCCTCATCGACAACGACGAGGTCGCCGAGTTCGTCGCCCGGTCCGAGGGGCGGCTGCGCGGGGTCGCGGGCGTGGACCTGACCCAGCCCGTCGCGGCCGTGCGGGAGCTGCGACGGGCCGTCCGGGAGCTGGGCTTCGTGGCCCTCAGGATCGTGCCGTGGCTGTGGCAGCTGCCACCCACCGACCGGCTCTACTACCCGCTGTACACCGCCTGCGTCGAGCTCGGCATCCCGTTCTGCACCCAGGTCGGACACACCGGACCGCTGCGCCCCTCGGAAACGGGCCGGCCGATCCCGTACATCGACCAGGTCGCACTGGACTTCCCCGAACTGACCATTGTCTGCGGGCACATCGGCTACCCGTGGACCACCGAGATGATCTCGGTGGCCGACAAACACCCCAACGTCCACATCGACACCAGCGCCTACACCGCCCGCCGCTACCCGACCGAACTGGTCGACTATCTGCGCGGCCGGGGACGGCGCAAGGTCCTCTTCGGCTCCAACTACCCCATGATCACGCCGAGTCAGGCCCTGGAACACCTCCCTGACCTGCGCCTCGACGCGGAGACCACCGACTTGTTCCTGTCGGGCAACGCCCGCCGCGTCTTCCGCCTCGGGGATCATTCGTAGATGCTGGGGCCAGGTACACGTACGACCCCGAGGTGAGGGCAGCCCGTCGATGGCTTTGCAGATCAGCGCCACCAACCCGGAGCACCCCGCGCTCCTGCTCGAACTGCCCTGGCAACTGCCACTGGAAGAGTGGCCGGAGCACTATTTGGTCCCGCTCCCCCGCGGCATCTCGCGGCACGTGGTGCGCTACGCGCGTGCCGGGACCGAGGTCGTGGCCGTCAAGGAACTGGCCGAGCGGCCCGCCCTGCGCGAGTACGAACTGCTGCGCAGCCTGGACCGGCTCTCCATCCCCGCTGTGGACCCGCTCGCCGTGGTCACCGGGCGCACCGACGGCTTGGGCGACCCGCTGGAGCCCGTCCTCATCACCCGGCACCTGGGCGGCTCGATGCCGTACCGGTCGATGTTCGAGACGACCATGCGGCCCGCCACCATGCACCGCCTCATGGACGCGCTGGCGGTGCTGCTGGTACGGCTGCATCTGGCGGGGTTCGCGTGGGGCGACTGCTCGCTGTCGAACACACTGTTCCGGCGAGACGCCGGAGCGTACGCGGCGTATCTCGTGGACGCCGAGACCGGGGAGCTGCACCCGCAACTGAGCAGCGGACAACGGGAGTACGACCTCGATCTCGCCCGCGTCAACATCAGTGGGGAGCTGCTGGACCTGGAGGCGGCGGGAGCCCTGCACCCCTCCGTCGACCCGATCGAGTTCGGCATGGAGATCTGCGCGCGTTACCAGAGCCTGTGGGAGGAGCTGACCCGCACGTCCGTCTACCCGGCGGGCAAGCACCACTACATCGACCGGCGGATCCGCCGCCTGAACGACCTCGGTTTCGACGTCGCCGAGATGCAGATCGCGCACTCCTCGAACGGGGACACGGTGACCTTCGTGCCGAAGGTCGTCGACGCGGGCCACCACCAGCGCCAGCTGCTGCGGCTGACCGGGCTCGACGCCGAGGAGAACCAGGCGCGCCGCCTCCTGAACGACCTGGAGAGCTGGATGGCCACCCAGGACGACTACGCGCCCGGCGACCCCCTGGCCGCCCGCCCGGAAGTCCTCGCCCACCGCTGGGTGCGGGACGTGTTCCGGCCCACCGTCCGGGCGGTGCCGCTGGACCTGCGCGGCTCCATGGACCCGGCCGAGATCTACCACGAGCTCCTCGAACACCGCTGGTACCTGTCCGAGCAGGCCCAGCACGACATCGGCCTGGACACCGCCGTGGAGGACTACGTCACCAACATCCTCCCCAAGATGCGGGAGTCCCTCCTGCCACCGGCGGTGACCCCGACAGAGCCCGCGTGAAGCGGTTCCAGAGCGAAGGCGAGCTTTCGTACATACGATTGAGGGCGACACTGTCCTGCTCGGGGTGGGAGACGTATGGCACAGGCCGCCGCTACAGCGCGGACCGTCATTCTGACCGTGGATGACGATCCCGGGGTGTCGCGCGCCGTGGCGCGCGACCTCAGGCGCCGCTACGGCGAGTCGCACCGGATCGTGCGCGCGGAGTCCGGGGAGACCGCGCTGGACGCGCTGAAGGAGCTGAAGCTGCGGGGCGACCAGGTGGCGGTGATCCTCGCCGACTACCGGATGCCGCAGATGAACGGCATCGAGTTCCTGGAGCAGGCGCTCGACGTGTATCCCGGCGCACGCCGGGTACTGCTGACCGCGTACGCGGACACGAACGCGGCGATCGACGCGATCAACGTGATCGATCTGGACCACTATCTGCTCAAGCCGTGGGATCCGCCCGAGGAGAAGCTCTATCCGGTCCTGGACGATCTGCTGGACGCCTGGCGGACCAGCGACTACCGGCCCGTGCCGACCTGCAAGGTGGTCGGGCACCGGTGGTCGGCGCGCTCCTCGGACGTACGGGAGTTCCTGGCCCGCAACCAGGTGCCGTACCGCTGGTACTCGTCCGACACGCCGGAGGGACAGCGGCTGCTGTCCGCGGCCGGTCACGACGGGGAGCGGCTCCCGCTGGTGATCACGCCGGACGGTACGCCGCTGGTCGAGCCCGATGACCCGGATCTCGCGGCGCGGGTCGGCCTGGCCACGACGCCGACGTCGGAGTTCTACGACCTCGTCGTCATCGGCGGCGGTCCGGCCGGACTCGGAGCCGCCGTGTACGGCGCGTCCGAGGGGCTGCGGACCGTGCTCGTGGAGCGCTCGGCGACCGGCGGGCAGGCCGGACAGAGCTCGCGCATCGAGAACTACCTCGGCTTCCCGGACGGGGTGTCCGGGGGCCAGCTCACCGACCGGGCCCGGCGGCAGGCGGCGAAGTTCGGCGCCGAGATCCTCACCGCGCGCGAGGTGACCGGCCTCGAGGTCACCGGAGCGTCCCGCACCATCCGTTTCTCGGACGGCTCGGCGATCTCCGCGCACGCGGTGATCCTGGCAACGGGTGTCTCGTACCGGCAGTTGCAGGCGCCCGGCCTGGCCGACCTCACCGGATGCGGTGTCTTCTACGGTTCGGCGCTGACCGAGGCGGCCGCCTGCCAGGGCCACGACGTGTACATCGTGGGCGGGGCGAACTCGGCCGGGCAGGCCGCCATGTACCTGTCGCGCGGCGCGAAGTCGGTCACCCTCCTCGTACGGGGAACGTCGTTGTCCGCCTCGATGTCGCACTATCTGATCCAGCAGATCGAAGACGCGCCCAACATCACGGTGCGCACCTGCACGGTCGTCGACGCGGCGCACGGCACGGACCATCTGGAGCAGCTCACCCTGCGGGACGTGACGAGCGGGCACACCGAACTCGTCGACGCGCAGTGGATGTTCGTGTTCATCGGCGCGGCCCCGCTCACCGACTGGCTGGAGGGGACGGTGCTGCGGGACGGGCGCGGGTTCATCCCGACGGGTCCCGACATGACCATCGACGGACAGCCGCCCAAGGGCTGGGAACTGGACCGGCCGCCGTACCACCTGGAGACCAATGTTCCCGGCGTGTTCGTGGCCGGAGACGCGCGTGCCGAGTCCGCGAAGCGGGTCGCTTCCGCGGTCGGAGAGGGAGCCATGGCCGTCATGCTCGTCCACCGTTACCTGGAGCAGTCATGAGCGGGCGGCCGTTGCCGTGCGACATGGGGGAACTGAGTACGCTGTTCCTGTTCGAGAAGCTGGACGCGGACCAGCTGGGGCGGCTGTGCCGGGAAGGCCGGGTGGAGGAGTTCGACCCGGGTCCCGTCTACACCGAGGGCGAACCGGCCACCTGCTTCTTCGTGCTCCTCGAAGGCACCCTCGTGATGTCGCGCCGGGTCGGGGGCGACGACGTGGAGACCACCCGCAGCTCCCAGCGCGGGGTGTACGCGGGGGCCACCCAGGCCTATGTGAGCAAGCCGGATCAGGCGCGCTACAGGGGCTCCCTCCGCGTCACCGTGCCCTCCCGGTTCTTCATCCTGCCCGCCGAGACCTTCTCCTCGATCATGCGGGACTGGTTCCCCATGGCCGTGCATCTGCTGGAGGGGCTGTTCTACGGCACCCAGAACACCCAGCGGGCCATCGGGCAGCGCGAGCGACTGCTGGCGCTCGGTTCGCTGTCGGCCGGGCTGACGCACGAGCTCAACAATCCGGCCGCGGCGGCGGTCCGGGCCACCTCCGCGCTGCGGGAGCGGGTCGCGAAGATGCGGCAGAAGCTCGGCGCGATCGCCGCGGGCCCCTACAAGCGGGACACGCTGGAAATCCTGGTCGAGATCCAGGAGCGCACCGCCGAGCAGGTCGCCAAGGCCACGCCGCTGAGCCCGCTGGAGGCCTCCGACCGGGAGGACGCGCTCGCCGACTGGCTGGACGACCACGACATCGCGGGCGGCTGGCAGCTCGCGCCGACGTTCGTGCAGGCGGGCCTCGACACGGACTGGCTGGACCAGGTCGCCGCGGCTGTGGACGAGGCGACGCTCCAGGGCGCGGTCCACTGGCTGAACTACACCGTGGAGACCGAGCTCCTCATGAACGAGATCGAGGACTCCACGACCCGTATCACGCACCTCGTGGACGCGGCCAAGCAGTACTCGCAGCTCGACCGCGCGCCGTATCAGGTCGTCGACGTCCACGAACTGCTGGACAGCACACTGATGATGCTCTCCGGGAAGATCGGTTCCGGCGTCAAGGTCGTCAAGGAGTTCGACCGTACGCTGCCGAAGATCCCCGCGTATCCGAGCGAGTTGAACCAGGTGTGGACGAACCTCATCGACAACGCCGTCTCGGCGATGGACGGCGAGGGGACCCTGACCGTGCGCACCGCACTCGACCACGACGACCTGCTCGTCGAGTTCCGCGACACCGGTCCCGGGGTACCGCCCGAGATCCGCGACCGCATCTTCGACCCGTTCTTCACCACCAAGCCGGTCGGTGAGGGCACGGGGCTCGGTCTGGACATCTCGTGGCGGATCGTCGTCAACAAGCACCACGGGAGTCTTCAGGTGAAGTCCGTCCCTGGCGACACCCGTTTCCAGGTACGCCTTCCGCTGACCGCCGCGGACACCGAAACACCCGAGGAGTCTTCATGAGCCTGCCCGCCGGAATCGACCCGAGTGTCCCGCCGAGCGGTCCGGGGTGCGGGGACTGCGACGCCGTCGGCGGCTGGTGGTTCCACCTGCGCCGCTGTGCGCAGTGCGGCCACATCGGCTGCTGCGACGACTCGCCGGCCAAGCACGCCACCGCGCACGCGCGGAGCACCGGCCATCCCATCATCCGCAGTTTCGAACCCGGCGAGGCCTGGTTCTGGAACTTCGACACGTCCGAGCTGTACGAGTCCGGTCCGGACCTCGCTCCCCCGCTGAGCCACCCCGAGGACCAGCCGACACCGGGTCCCGCGGGGCGGGTGCCGGCGAACTGGGCGAGCACGCTGGGCTGACCTGCCGGCCCGGACCTTCAGCCCCGTGCCCTGGGCCCCGTGCCTTCAGCGGACGTCAGCGCACTGAGTGGCCGTACATCTCGCCCAAGGGCTCGGCGAGGAGTTCGACGCGGGCGCCGTCGGGGTCGCGGAGGTAGAGCGAAGTGCCGCTCTCCTCCTCGTAGTCGACCCCGGCGGCGTCGAGCCGTTCGCGCAGCCGCTGCCAGGTGGTGGGGTCGACGGAGATGGCCAGGTGGTGCAGTCCACCGAGCACCTCGGCGTAGGGACCCAGGTCGAGGCCGGGGAAGTCGAAGAAGGCCAGCAGGTTGCCGTTGCCGACGTCGAAGAAGAAATGGGTGGAACCCTTGTAGTCGCGGTTCTCGATCACCTCGGTGAGCGGAAACTCCAGGATGCCCTGGTAGAAGCGGACGGTCCGCTCGACGTCGGCGGAGAGCAGCGCCACGTGGTGCACTCCGCGTGCGGAACTCGCCGGCCGGTCCGAGGCCAGTTGCGTGTCGCGGATGCGCGTACGTTCCGCCTCGATCGCCGCGAGGTCCAGGGGCTGCAGCGCACTCATGGGAAACTCCGTTCGCCATTCAACCACTTTGTCCTCACTCTAGACCTCGCCACCGCCGAGGGCCACCGGTCGGTGGCGGCCACGGCGCCCCCGGTCGGCGCCCCCGGGGTACCGAAGCCCGAACCGGACGCCTCCGGCACCTTCAGCCAGGCCAAGCGGGAGGCCGGGCTGCTGCGCATCCAGCAGGCGGGCGTCGTCGTCAGCGACTACGCCACCCTCATGGTCGAGGCCCTGGCCGACAACGCCGCCCCCGAGTCCGGCGCCGTCTACGCCGCCCTCGACGTGCCGTTCGCCGTCCTGGTCGGCCAGATCTCCGCGGCCTACCAGGCCTAGGGCCTGTCCGGCGGATCATGCCTGGGCCGCGAGGTCCGCACCAGTTGCGCCGCGCGGTGACCTGCCGGTCACCGGTCTCCCGACGCCGGTCGTAGGGGGCTCTGGCGCCGGGCGACCTCATGGGCGACTGCGGACGGACACTCTCAGTCCGAACGGTGGCCGGTGGAACGGATTCCGACCGGCAGCGGACTACTGCGCGCGGCCGGGCCGCAGCGAGGTGAGGCGCGCCATCTCCTCCTCCGAGAGCCGCAGCGCGCCGGCCGCCACGTTCTGCGCGAGGTGGTCCGGATCACCGGTGCCCGGGATCGCCAGCACGTGCGGCCCCTGCTGCAAGGTCCAGGCCAGCCTGACCTGCGCGACGGACACACCGTGCGCGCGGGCGACGGCACGTACCCCCTCGCTCTCACCGGCTGCCGGACCCGCCTCGCGCCCGGAACCGGCGATCGCGAAGAACGCGACGAAGGCGAGGCCGAGTTCACCGCAGAGCCGTAGGAGAGCCCGGTCCTCACTCAACTCACCGACCCCGTAAGGGTTCTGCACGCAGACGACCGGGGCGATGGCCCGGGCCTCGGCCAGTTGCCCGGAGGTGACGTTGGAGATGCCGAGGTGGCGGATCAGCCCGGCATCGCGCAGTTCGGCCAACGCGCCGAAGGGTTCGCCGATCGAGCCGGCCCGCCGACTCGGCGGCACGCGCAGGTTCACCACGTCCAGATGATCGCGACCGAGTTGGCGCAGGTTCTCCTCGACCTGGCCGCGCAGCTGCGCCGGTGTGGCCCACCACCACGCGCCCGAGGGATCACGGGCCGGCCAGACCTTGGTGGTGATGACCAGATCCTCCGGGTACGGCGCCAGCGCCCGGTTGATCAGCTCGTTCGCGGAGCGCGTCGCCGAGAAGTAGAAGGCGGCGGTGTCGATGTGGTTCACGCCGAGCTCGATCGCCCGCCGGAGCACACCGATCGACCGTTCGCGGTCGCGCGGCACGCCGCGGTCGAAGGGCGCCGTACCGGTCAGGCGCATCGCGCCGAACCCGACGCGGTTGACGGTCAGGTCACCGAGTCGCCACGTACCCGTCGCTGCCGTGGTGTTCGTCCGTGGGCCCATGACATGGATCTCCTCTTGCGGGATGGGAACCGGGAACCGATGGGCGGCGCGGCGCGTTCAGGTCACTCGGCGTGTGAGTACCTTCGCAGCGGGTCCGCCGGTGCCGGGGCAGGCTGGACCCGGGCACGAAAAAAGCCTCCTCGGCGGACCGGAGTCCGCGCCGAGAAGGCTCACATGATGCCCAGCATTCTAGCAGCCCGGACGGGGCATCCACCAACAGGTCCTCGGTACCCTGCAAAATCTCCCAGGAGGGCGGCGCCGGTCGGCGACGACCGGTCAGGACGCCGCGTTCATCACATCCAGGGCGCTCTGCTGGCGGGCGGCGTCCGTGGAATCGATCGGCCCGGCCCAGTGCAATCCGTACGCGTCGAGGGCGTTGCGGTCGTTGGCGTAGGCGGAGTCGGCCTGCCGCGCGAGGTACGAGGTGTAGGGGTGGTCGGACACCTGGGCGTTGAAGGCGCTCAGACCACGGACGTAGGCACCCTTGAAGGTCGGCCCGTCGGCCCCGCAGCCGTTCGACTCACACGGCTCGCGCAGGATTCCGCCGGAGTTCAGCGATGCGGAGGTGGTCGAGGCGTCACCGATCTGACGGCCGGTGGTCAGCAGGGCCGAGTCCCCCGTCGCCCGGTACAGCTCGGCGAGCCCGCCGAGGAGTACGCCCTGGTTGTACGACCATGCCGTGGACCCGTTGTTGCGACAGGTCGACAGGTCGATGCCGTCGTTGACGAGGTGCGAACTGTTGATCACGCCGGTGCCCTTGAACCACGACCACTCCGCGTTCGCCCGGCCCAGATAGACCGAGTCGGCCCCGATGCGGTTGTGCAGGGCGGCGTTCAGCTCCAGGTAGAGGGAGTTGGCGATGGCGTTCTTGTACGTCTTCGCCGTGCTCCACCACACCCCGCCGCCGCACGTCGAGTCCCAGTACTGCGCCATGTGGTCCGCGTCGGCACGGGCGGTGTTGAGATAGCGGCTGTCGCCGGTCAGGTCGTACGCGGCGACCCAGGCGAGCCCCCACCAGCCCGTGTCGTCGATGTAGTCGCTGCGGAACTGGCCTCCCTGGGCCCCCAGCTGGCGGTCGTAGGTGTTCGCGATGGCGTACTTGTAGCTGGGCATTCCGGTGACGCGGACGTTGTCGATGATCGCGGTCAGGGCGTTGGCGGAGTTCCACCAGCCGGTGGTGTCGAACAGACCGGTGGAGTTGCTGTAGGACTGCATCAGCGCGGTGGCCGCCGCCGTGGGGCGGCTGTACGCGTTCCAAGTGGTGCGGGCCCATGCCGTGCAGGCGATCTCGGCCCGGTCCCCCGCCTTGCCGCAGGCCCGCAGCGCGCCGACGCCGTTGTTGTTCCAGTCGTCGACGTTGTACATCAGGGTGCGCCAACCCCCTTGTCCTGAGGGGATGGTGGTGTCACCGAGCCTGCTGCCCGAGCTCCAGGTGCGGCCGCCGTCGAAGGAGCGGTCGAGCCAGACCTCGTCGGTCGGACTGCCGTTGGTGATCGAGGCCCAGCCCATCGCGTCGGTGTCGTCGAAATGCAGGGCGAGGGTGCGCGAGTAGATGGTGGCGGTGACCGGCTGCCGATCACCCGGGGACAGGGCCGGGTCGCGGCCGTCGCAGTACTTGTTGCAGATCGTCGCCTCGGGGGCGGCGGTCGCGACCCCGCCGGTGACCGTGATCAGGAGGGTCAGCGTCGCGAACAGACCGGTCCCGATTCTCCGGACACGTCTTGCCGTTGAGTTCATCTCAGCTCCGTGGACGTGGGGGGACGGGCCGTCAGCCCAGACGCCACTGCTGGTTGGCGCCGCCGTTGCAGGTCCACAGCTCGACCTGGGTGCCGTTGACGTTCCCGGCGGGCTTGTCGCCTCCGGTGACATCGAGGCAGAGCCCGGACTGGGTGCCGGTGATGGTGCCGTTTCCGTTGAGGCGCCACTGTTGGTTCGCGCCGCCATTGCACGTCCAGAGCTGCACTTTGGTGCCGGAGGTGGTCCCGTTGTCATACGCGTCCAGGCACTGGGTACCGCCGTACAGCCGCAGTTCACCGGCGGCGGTGAGGGTGACGGCCTGGTTGGCGCCGCCACCGCAGTCCCAGATCTCGATCTTGGTGCCGGGGGCGGTCTGGCCGTCGTACGCGTCGAGGCAACGGTTGGAAGAGGCTCCGATCAGCGGGTGTGTCGTCCCGACGCTGGTTCCACTGCCGACGGACACCCGGTACATGACGGAGCCGTGCCCCGGTACGTTGGCCGCGATGCTGCCGGTCGTACTGCCGATCTGATGGCTCCAGACGTTGTTGATCCGGTACGACGAGGCGGCCGGCAGGCCCACCGCGGAGGCCGACGTCGTGATCGTGGCCGCGCTCGAGTTCTCGTTGAACAGGACGACCGACACCTCACCGTTGGCGAGGGGTTTGCTCAGGACGTGCAGACCACCTGCCGAGGAGATCTCGGTGCCCTGCTTGCCGAGGGAGTCCTGGTCCACGGCGATGACGTCCTTGTTGCCGTAGAGGGAGAGGGTGGCGGCGGAGGCCTTGCGCAGGTCGGTTCCGGCGATCAGCGGCGCGGCCATCTCGGCCCACAGGCTGAAGTGGGAACGGTCCTCGGTGAACGACATGCCGTTGCCGACCTCGAGCATGTCCGGGTCGTTCCAGGCGCCGGGCTTGGCGTACGGGGCGAGCTGGACGTTGGCCTTGTAGATCGACACCACCGTGGAGAAGTTGACGTTGATGTCGTCGGTGGTGCGCCAGCTGTTGCCGACCCCCGCACCCCAGGTCCACACACTGGCGAGACCCCAGTTGCAGAGGCTGTAGACGATCGGTCGGCCGGTGTTGGCCAAGGCGTCGCGCATCGCGGTGTAACGCTGCTGGTCGGGCACGTTCTGGTGATTGCAATTGTCGTACTTCAGATAGTCGACGCCCCAGGAGGCGAAGCTGTTGGCGTCCGTCTGCTCATGGCCGAGACTGCCCGGGAATCCCTGACAGGTGGCGGTGCCGGCGCTCTCGTAGATGCCGAGCTTGAGTCCCTTGGAGTGGACATAGGCGGCGGTGCCGCTGATGCCGTCCGGGAACTTGACGGGGTCGGGTACCAGTTGACCGGCGGAGTTCCGGGCCGAGGTCATCCAGCAGTCGTCGATGTTGACGTACTGGTACCCCGCGTCCTTCAGACCGGAGGAGACGAGATAGTCGGCGGTCTGCTCGACCAGCGCCTCACTGACATTGCAGCCGAAGGCGTTCCAGTCGTTCCAGCCCATCGGGGGCGTCCGGGCCAGGCCGTTGTCGAGAGCGTGCACGCGCGGGGCCGAGCTCAGCAGGAGCAGGGGCGGGGAGAGCACCAACAACAGCAGCGCGAGCACCGCTCTCAGGGATCTCCACGGGCTTGACGGGGCGGTCATGTCTGCGTCTCCTGTTTCGCCGTGGGGGCCGGACGGATAAAGGTGTCCGGAGCTATGGAAACGTAACCATCGCGAAGATCCCACGCCCTCGATCGGACGTCAACGGTCCGTACCACAAAGGCTGTTGAGGACGACGATGAGGAACCACCGTGCCTGTACGGTCTGTTGACGACTCCATGTGATGGTGGCAACGTTTCCATTCGCCTGACGCCTGCGCGCCCCGCGCAGGCGGCGGCGTTCTGAATGGAGGCGTTTCGGTGCGTTTGAATCCCTCTCGCCGGGCGCTGGTCGGCGGCGGTATTGCGGCCATGGCCACGTTGACCGCGACCAACGGAACGTCAGCCGCGGCAGACGTGCCCGGGTCACAACTCCACGACCGGTCACGGGCGTTGTCACGCGGCATCGCCGCCTACGCCGCGCTGGAGAGACACCTGGCGAGCAACGACGGCTCCGATCTGGTCCGCGAGCGGTATCCGGCGGCTTCCGGAGACAACGCGTACTCGTACGAATGGCCCTTCTCCCAGGTGCACGTCGCGGCCCTCGACCTCGCGGCGGTCGACTCCCGCTACGCGGCGGAGGTGGCCCAGCGGGCGAAGGCGCAGGAGCACTACTGGAACGCCGTCGGCGGCACGACCGAGCTGCCCGGGTACGACTCCTACCCTCGCGCCCCCTACGGCTCCGGCGGCGACATGTTCTACGACGACAACGAATGGGTGGGCCTGGCGAAAGTCCAACTCCACCTGCAGACCGGGGACTCGGCGGCACTGGCCCGGGCCAAGGAGATCTTCGACCTCGTCAGGTCGGGCTGGGACACCGACTCCACGCACGCCGCTCCCGGCGGCGTCTTCTGGACCCAGGCGAACTGGAGCCAGGACCGCAACACCGTCTCGAACATGCCGGGCGCCCAGCTCGCCCTCCGTCTGCACCAGATCACCGGTGAAGACGGCTACCTGGACTGGGCAAGACGGTTCTACGACTGGACGAACACGTATCTGCAGAGTCCCGGCGCTCTGTACTGGGACCATCTCGACCTGAAAGGGACGGTCGAGAAGACCATCTGGTCGTACAACCAGGGAGTCCCGGTCGGTGTCAACGTCCTTCTCTACAAGGCGACCCACGACCGAACGTATCTGCGCAGGGCCGAGCGGATCGCCCAGGCGGCCTACGCCTACTACGTCACGCAGGGACGGCTGTTCACCCAGCCGGTGTACTTCAACTCGATCTTCTTCAAGAACCTGCTGCTCCTGGAGTCGGTGACCGGGGACGGCAAGTACCACCAGGCGATGGCCGACTACGCGGACGAGCTCTGGTCCACGATGCGCGATCCCGGTACGGGTCTTGTGCACTTCGACTCGTCCGGCGGCACCGAGGCGATCCAACAGGCGGCCTTCGCGCAGCTCTACGCCGTGCTCGCATGGCCGCGCGGGCTGTGGCCGACGCTCTACTGAGCCGCTAGCGGGCAGCCGTCTCCCCTGTGCCACGGGCGATCAACCGCGCCGGCAGCACGGTCCGGTGGAAGGGTGAGTCCTCACCGTTGATGCGGTCGATCAACAGACGGGCGGCACGGCGGCCGAGTTCCTCGATGTCCGAGGTCACCACCGTGACCGGGGTGGGGAGCATATCGGCGAGCTTGAAGTCGTCGAAGCCCACCACGGCGATACGAGCCTGCAACTGCTGGCTCGCCCGCAGGACGCCCTCGGTGAGGAAGCCCGTCGTCGAGAAGATCGCCGTCGGCGGGTGCGGAGAGGTGAGCAGGGCGTGGGTGGCGGCGGTGGCCTCCTCCGTGGTGCCGCGCCGCAGGGTGACCACCAGTGCTTCGTCGGCTTCGATGCCGCTCTGCCGCAGGGCCTTGCGGTATCCGCGCAACCGGCGGCCGGTGGTGTAGTACGAGGGGGCGACGAGGATCGCGATCCGGCGGTGACCGTGGTCGATGAGGTGCTGCGTCGCCATGCGTCCCCCGCCCTCGTTGTCGACGAGGACGACATCGGCCTCGGCTCCGGTGGCGGGCCGGTCCACGAAGACGATGGGCACCTGGTCGTGGCCGTTGACCTCCTGCAGAAAGGCGTGATCGCCCTGGTCGGGCACGATGATGAGGCCGGCCACCCGTCGCCCGATCAGCTCGCCCACGGCACGGCGTTCGACCTTCGGGTCCTCGTCGGCGGTGCTCAGGAGAACGGCGTAGCCGGCGTGGGCCGCCACCTCGACCGCCGCCTTCGCCAACGACGCGTAGAAGGGGTTGGTCAGGTCGCCGAGCAGCAGGCCGATGGTCATCGAGTTCTGCCCGGGACGAAGCGAACGCGCGATCTCGTTGCGCTGGTACCCGATCTCGCTGATCGCCGCGTTCACACGCTCGGCCGTCTCCTCACGGACCGTCCCGATGCCGTTGACGACGCGGGACACGGTGACAAGGGCGACTCCGGCCCGCTCTGCGACATCGCGCATCGTCGGCCTGGTGTTCTGGCGCTGCGGGAGACGACTGCTCACGTGGGGCGGAGACCAACTTTCCTGATGTGTTTCGCGGCCACCTGCGAGGGCGCCGCGCGGGCCTGACCGGGCGAACGCCCTCAGGATACGTTTCCGTTCCCGTCGTACGCCCCGGTCGGCGGGTGGCTTGCCCGCCGACCGTGAACGCACCGAACACCTAGCTGTTGCTCTTGATCACTTCGTTGATCTTGTCGGCCATGGTCTGCAGATCGGACAGCGGCTTCTTGCCCTGGAGGATGTCGGGCCAGTACGCCGTGATCAGGTCGCCGGCCTGGCTGGCCCACTGGGTGGTGAAGCGCACGCCGATGGTGGACGAGGCCTTCAGATCCGTCCTGACGGTGGAGGCGACGGTCGTCTGCCCCGCCTTGTCGAGGGCGTTGAAGTAGGAGTCCTGAGCACCGGTGTAGGCCGGCACCGCCACGGGCGAGTCGGGGAGCACCTTGGTCCACACGGTTGAGTCGAGGTACTTGAGGACCTTGAAGGTGGCGTCCGCGTTCTTGGTGTACGAGGGGGTGCAGATGCCCACGGCGTCGTACAGCGTGGCCGGTTCGTCGGCCTGGGGCAGGGGCGCGAACCCGTACTTGATCTTCGGTTTGTCCGTGAGGAAGCCGGCGGCCAGCCACTGGCCGCTCCAGAGCATGGGGATCTCCCCGGCGGAGAACAGCGACTGCTGGTTGGAGATGTCATAGCCGGGAGGCGCTACGGCGCCGCTCTTGATCCCTGCCACGAGCTTGCTGACGCCTTCGGTGAACGTGGCGTCGACCGTGACTTTGGTGGGGTGGTGGACGTCGTCGGTGAAGGGCGCGCCGCCGGCGGACTGGGAGTAGAGGCTGAGGCTGAAGGGGGCGTCGAGAGCGGTCATGGCGTCGGCGACCAGGCCGTACTTGGCGCCTTTCGCGTGCAGCTTGGCGGCGGCCTCGTACATCTGGTCCCAGGTCCAGCCGGCCGCGGGTACCGGGATGCCGGCTGCCTTGAAGGCGTCGATGTCGTACCAGACGCCATAGGTGTTCATCAGAGAGGGGACGCCGCCGATCCTGCCGTCGGCGGTCTTCCAGTTCTTCATGGCCGTGGAGTCGAAGCTGCCGGTGCCGAAGTCGCCGGAACCGGAGAGCTTCGAGGACCAGTCGGTGAGCAGTCCCTGTCCGGTGTACTGCTGCTCGGTGTCGTTGCCGCACCAAAAGAGGTCGGGGAGTTTCTTGGCCTGGGTCAGCGCCGAGAGCTTGTCGCTGTAGTTGCCGTTGGGCGTGTCGATGCGTTTGACCGTGATGTCGGGGTCCTGGAAACCGGCCAGGGCCTGGTCGATGAGCTTGTTGGTCGCGTTCGACTCCCAGGTCATCACGGTGACCGTGGTCTTCCCGTCCGACTCCTGTCCCGAGGAGCCGCCGCAGGCCGAGGTGGCCAGCAGTCCGCCTGCCGCCAACAGCGCTCCGGCTGCATGGAGTGTTCGTTTCAACGTGGCCTCCTGGTACGGGGAGTGGGTCGGCTGACGTGGTGCGGGTCAGCGCTGGTTGACGGTGCCCAGAGCGCTCAGGCCTTGGATGAAGTAGCGCTGGGCCACGAAGAACACGGCCAGTGGGGGCAGCATGTAGAGCAGGTTGGTGGCCATGTAGAGGTTCCAGTCCGGGGTCTGGCCGGCGAACTGGGAGACGAAGGAGGCCATGCCGACGCTCAGCGGCCACTTCTGGGACGAGTAGAGATAGATCAGCGGGTTGAGGTAGTCGTTCCACGACATCTGGAAGGCCAGGATGGACATGGTGATCCAGGCCGGTCGGGTGAGGGGCAGCATGACGCTCACGAAGATCCGGAGGTGTCCCGCGCCGTCGACCTTGGCGGCCTCGTCGATGGACTGGGGAATGGAGAGGAAGTACTGGCGGGCGAGGAAGATGAACAGCGGATTGCCGCCCAGCCAGGCCGGCACGATCAGCGGCAGCCAGGTGTCGTACCAGCCGATGTCCTTGAACAGCTGGAACAGCGGGATGATGCCGACCACCGGTGGCAGGAGCATGCTGCCGACGAAGACGTAGAACAGGATCCTCCGGCCGGGGAAGCGGAGCCGGGCCAGGGCGTATCCGGCCATCATCGATGTCATCACCCCGCCGATCACCGAAAGTCCGGTGATGACGAGGGAGTTGAGCAACAGCCGCGGGAAGTGGATCGCCTTCGGCCCGTCGATGAAGTTCTTGAAATGGAACTCGTGGGGCAGCAGTTTCGGCGGCACTTCGAAGACGGCCGAAGGCCCTTTGAGCGCGACGGTGAACATCCACAGGATGGGCAGGATCATCACGGAGCTGATGAGCAGCGCGACGGTGTACCAGGACGCGGCACGTGCGGCCCTGCCCCGCGGTCGGGCCGCCCCCGCGCTGTCGGGCGGCGGCGGAGCGGTCGGCGGCGATGTCTTCATGACGTCAGGAGACGTGGTCACTGTAGGTCCAAATCGAGGAGAAGCGAGCGGTGGCGGCGATCAGGACGACGATGACGAGGAAGAGCACCCACACCTGGGCGGAGGCGTAGCCGAGTTGAGCGACCCGGCCGAGGCTGGGGAAGCCGTTGGTGTAGATCGACAGCATCAGCACCCTGGTGCTGAATCCCGGGCCGCCCATGCCGTCCGGGGAGAGGATCTTGGGCTGGTTGAAGGCCTGGAGGGCGGTCACCATCTGCAGCACGACCTGCAGCACCATGATCGGGCTGATCAGCGGCAGGGTGATCCGGAAGAACACCGTCCTGGGTCCGGCGCCGTCGAGCCTGGCCGCTTCGTAGAGCTCGGTGGGAACCGCCTGAAGCGCGGCGAGGAAAATGATCATTGTTGAGCCGACGCTCCACAGCATGACGATCACGATCGAGGGCATCGCCGAGTCCGAACCGGACAGCCACTCACTCGTCGGGAGATGAAGCCACGTCAGCACCTGGTTCGCCAGGCCGACTTGGGGATTGAAGACGAACTTCCACAGCGTGATCGTGGCGACCACGGGCAGTACGACGGGCAGGTAGCACAGGGTGCGCAGCAGGCTGACCCCCCGCATCCGCTGGTTGCAGAAGACCGCCAGCGCCAGCCCGATGGCCAGCGACAGGGGCACGTACAGAACGACCAGCAGCAGGGTGGCGCGTACCGAGGGCCAGAACGACGGGTCGGTGGTGAACATCCTTCGGAAGTTGTCGAAGCCGACGAACTTCGGGACCGAAAGGCCGTTGTACTGCGTCAGCGCGAAGTACGCCGACCGGATCAGCGGGTAGACGACGAACACCGTGAACCCGATGAGGGCCGGCGCAAGGAACACGTACGCAGCCCGGGCGTCCGATCCGAGCTTTCTGCGCTGCGGGCGCGGAGGAGCTGTCACATGCGTTCACCTTCTCCCTACGGGGAGTTGGCGATGGCTCAGTCCTGGGCGGGCTCGCCGGTCTGGTGGTCGCCAGCTCCCTCAAGGTAACGTTTCCATTCCCCGTTGATCACACCGTGGCGTAGGTCACAGGAGGAGTCAAGAGGCGTGATGGTAACGTTTCCCATTCCCGAATCTCCTCCGCCCTGGAGCATTCCGGAGTCCCTGAGGACGCTCGGAGGGAAGCTCGCCACCGAACTGCGGGGTACCGGCCCGGCCGCGGACATCATCGAGAGCTGCCTGACCAACACATGGGTCACGTCGATGAGTTGGGGAACTCCTGCGACCCCTGGGGCGGCGGAGGTCTTCGTCAGGACCGGCGACATACCGGCGATGTGGTTGCGCGACAGCACCGCCCAGATGCGTCCCTACCTGGCCCTGGCCGCGGATCCCCGGATCGGAGATGTCCTGGTCGGCGTGTCGCGGCGTCAGATCCGCTGCGTCCTGCTGGACCCGTACGCGAATGCCTTCAACGACGGCCCCACCGACGCGCACGGCGAGCCCACCGACCGTCCCGCAGTGGGAAGTTGGGTCTGGGAGCGCAAGTACGAGCTCGACTCGCTGTGCGCGCCACTTCAGTTGGCGTACGCGCTCTGGCAGGCGACCGGTCGCGTGGACCACCTGGACGACGGCTTTCGCCGCGCCGCGTGGACGATCGTCCGAACCTGGCGTGTCGAGCAGGCGCACGAGCGGTCACCGTATCGATTCGTCCGGCCCTCCGGCCCCTTCTCGTCGGACACCCTTCCGCTCGGCGGCCGCGGCGCGCCGGTGGCGTGGACCGGTATGACGTGGTCGGGCTTCCGGCCGAGCGACGACCGCTGCACGTACGGCTATCTCGTGCCGGCCAACGCGATGGCGTCGACATGCCTGCACGGCCTGGCCGCACTGGCCGAGTGTGTCCTGCACGACACGGAACTCGCCCGGACGTCGTTGGCGCTGGCGGACGAGATCGACGCGGGAATCCTGGCGACCGCGGTGGTGGAGGCGGGCGGCACGTCCGTGCTGGCGTACGAGGTGGACGGCCGGGGCCATGTCCTGCTGGGCGACGACGCCAATCTCCCCAGCCTGCTGAGCCTCCCCCTCAGCGGCTGGTGCGCCCGGGACGACCCGCTGTACCGGTCCACTCGGCGGCTCGTGCTGTCCGACGCGAACTCCTCCTACTTCCGCGGCAGGTTCGCGTCCGGGGTGGGCAGTGCGCACACCCCGGACCGGCACGTCTGGCCGCTGGCGATCGCCGTCGCCGGCCTGACAGGCGACGAGAGCGACGCGGCGCGGGCTCTGGACACACTGGCGGTCACCACCGCGGACACCGGGCTGATGCACGAGAGTTTCCATGTCGACGACCCCGGCCGGTTCACCCGGGACTGGTTCGGCTGGGCCAATGCCATGTTCTGTGAACTCGCCCTCGACCTGTGCGGACGCGGCGTGCGCCACCTCTTTCCCAGGCATCCGCGCGTCCCGCCTGCCGCCCCGGGCGTCATCTGAGAAACGCCCGTCTCTTCAGGCCGCCTACCGGCAAGTCGGCAGCACTTCAGGGCGAACCCACCTCCGCCACCGTCCAGTGGCGCGTCGACCTGACACAGGTATCGGGCCGACGTGCCGTACGAGAAGGTCTGCCTGTGCGGACGGCCAGGCGGAAGGGGCTGGGCTCAGCAGTCCTCGACCGGTGCGCCGACGGGCAGTCCGAAGTGCGCGCGAGCCGCGGTCTCCAGAGCGGCGGGCGTCCCGGCGGCGTCGTCGAGCCGGGACTCGGAGACGAAGCTGAAGTGGTTCTCCTCCCACGCGGCGTAACCGGCACCGTCCGGCGCCTCCTCCTGCGCCACGACGCGGTAGCCGCCGTCGATGTCCCGCTCCAGCCGCACCACCTGCGGGAAGTGAGCGCCGCCGCACTCCACGAGGGCGCCGTCACGCACCCACCCCGTACTCCATGCACAGTGTGTCGACCCCGGCCCGCACCCGGTCGCCGTTCTCCCGGAGGTCCAGTGCTTCCGCCCGGCAGAACCACTTCGCCGTACGCATGGAACCCAAGCACCGTCGCGGGCGCGGAGGTCGTCGTCGAACCCCGCTCGGGCACGGACGCCCAGTTCTTCGTCGTCGAAGCCGCGCTGTGAGCCTGGCCGTGGTTCACGGACGGCCGGCCGAGACCCGCGCGTCGAGACGAGGGTGTGAAGCGGGCGATGGTGTGGTGCCGGCCCGCCCGATCACGGTCCTGACAAGATGGCGGCATGGAACATGTGCTTGGTATCGGTGGGTACTTCATGCGGGCCGCCGACCCGGCGTCCCTGAACGCGTGGTACCGCGACTGCCTGGGCCTGGACGCCGACGAGAACGGACTGTGGCGTCAGGAGACCGGGCCGACGGTGTTCGCGACGTTCGAGTCCGAGACCGACTACTTCGGGTCCCGCGCCCAGCAGGCCATGCTCAACTTCCGGGTCCGCGACCTGGATGCGATGCTCGCGCAATTGCGCGCCAAGGGAGCGGACGTGGCCGAAGAGACGCAGGACATGGAAGGTGTCGGTCGATTCGGTTGGGTCACCGATCCCGAGGGCAATCGGATCGAGCTGTGGCAGCCCGCCTCACCGCATCTTCGCGCAGGCGCGGGAGGCGGGACGGCACGGTAGGTGATGTTGTCGGCCTCGGCGGACGAGAACTCCGTCCCGGCGACCGGGGCTCGTGCAGGCCGATGAGGACACCGTCCAGACCGTGAGTTGCACCGGTGAGACAACCCTGGCGCGGGCGAGGAAGGTCAGGCGGCGCCGGGCGTCCGCTTCCCCTCCTGTTCCTCCCGCTCGGCGAGCAGCGCGTCGAGGACGTTCAAGGCACGCCAGGTCCGTGTCATTCCGAAGGGCGCGGTGACGCGGACGGCGGCGCGGACCTCATCCGGTGTCGCCCCCGCGCCCAGTGCGCGGCCGACGTGAGCGCGGAAGCTTTCCTGGAGGGTCTGGTAGAGGACGTCCACCGTCATGGTGGCGAACGCCCGTTCGCGGACGCTGATGCGGGACATGTCGGCCCGCATGCGCGACTGCAGGTCCATGTAGTCGGCCAGGCCAGGGTCGAGGGCTTGGACCTGGGCGCGCATCGCCGCGGGAAGCGGGCTGCCCGTGCCGTCCGCGTTCACCTCGTGGCCCTTGCCGGTCGGTCCGGGCAGGCCGTGCTCGCGCTCGATCTCGGCCAGCCGCACGAGCGCGGCCAGCGCCGCCGGGTATCCGCTGTCGTAGGAGATGAAGCGGAGCAGTTCGCGCAGGTCGTCGGCGTCGACGCCCTGGTCGAGGGCGGCTCGCACATGCAGTTCGTACGGCATTCCGAGGACCTGTTCGCACACGTCGGCGACGAGGCTGAGCAGGATGCGCTCGCGTGGCGTCAGCTCCGGGCCCTCGCCGGCGAGTCGAAAGCTCGCGGCAGCCATCTCCGCGAACGCCGGGTCCAGCTCGACGATCGTGCTCTGGGTCGGCAGTGTCATGGCGGACTCCCCCATAGGTGAACGCCTGTAGTGCTACGACTGTAGCCCTACAGAGCGTCCCCTACAATGCCGAACCATGGACGCGACCACCCCGGCCCGGAAGGCCGCCCGGACCACCTCACGCGGCCGCAACCCGCGGGGCCAGGGCGAGCGGCTGCGCGCCGAGATCGTCGACGCGACGCTGCGGCTGCTGGACGAGCTCGCGGACGACGAGGCCCTGTCGCTGCGTGCCGTCGCTCGCGAGGTGGGCATCGCCGCGACGTCCGTCTACATCCACTTCGCCGACCGCGACGCGCTGGTGCTGGCCGCGTTGGAGCGCTGCCACACGGACCTGCTGCGCGCGGTGGACGAGGCGGAGTCGGGTGCCACCGACCCGGTGGCCGCGTTGCGCGCCCGCACCGCGCTGCTCGGGGCGTGGTCCCGCGAGCACCCGGGGCTGTACAAGGTGTTGCACGAGAGCACGCTCAACCGGCGCACGGACATGTCCTTCAAGGAGGAGATGGCCGGGCGCACGACCGCGGCGATCCGTCGCTGCATGGACGCCGGGCTGGCGCCTCGGGGCGACGTCGAGACCGTGTCCCTGGATCTGCGGACGGCCGTCCATGGCGCGGTGTCACTGCGCGTCAACCAACCCGAGCTGCCCTGGCCCCCGTTGGAGGAGCAGGTCGACCGGTTCCTGACGAAACTGGTCGGTGTGCCGCCCGAGAAAGGGTGACGGGGCCGCGCGGCCCACAGCCCCGCACAGGGTCAGCCGCCGGAGGACACCGGTGGCAGGGACGTGTCGTTCTGCCGCAGTTCGACCAGGAGTTCGTTCTGCCCGGCCAGTAGCTCCGTGAGGATGCGGCGGGCCGCGCGCAGCAGCTCCGCGACGTCACCGCCGGCCAGCGCGTAACTGACGGTGGAGCCCTCGCGGATGGACACCACGATGCCGGAACGACGCAGGACGGCCAGCTGCTGCGACAGGCTGGACGGCTCGATGTCGAGGTCGGCGAGCAGGTCCCGCACCGGGACCGGGCCGTGTTGCAGCAGCTCGAGGACCCTGATGCGCACGGGGTGTCCCAGCATGCGGAAGAACTCCGCCTTGGCCTGGTAGAGGGGGACCCGCATCGGTGCTCGCTCCCTGCCGCGTGGGGATGGTCGTCACCTGGTGCGGTGACGCCCGGAAGGCGCCGCCGCACCACGTGACCGTCGCTGCCGATCCTTCTCGCTCACGGCCGCGCGCATCCACCTGTTGGGATGATGCTGATGTGGTGACTTGAAGAAGTCTTCACATCGTGGGCACACGTCAGCCAGAGGATCCGGCCGTCCTAGACTTCCAACTGCTCCTCGACGCGCTTGAGTTGGTGGCGGGCCATCGCCAGATTCGAACGCGCCTTGTCGAGCACGAGGTAGAGGAACAGACCGTTGCCGTTGCGTCCGGTGACCGGTCGGATGAGGTGGTACTGCGTTTCGAGAGTGATCAGGATGTCCTCGATCCGGCTCTTGAGACCCAGTTGCTCCATGGTCCGCACCTTCGCGCGGACGACATCCGTGTTTCCGGCGGCAGCGATCGTGAGGTCGAGGTCCTTGCCTCCGCCCAGCGTACCCAGCGCCATGCCGCTGGTGTAGTCGACCACGGCCGCCCCCAACGCTCCCTCGGCCGCGGTCATCATTTCCTTCAGCGACACTTCCACACTCGCCATAGCGCCTCCCCTTGGTTGTCGGCTGTGCGGCGGGATCGGCGATGCCCGTCCGGCCGCGTGACCGCACCGTATGCGGACGGCCGAGGCGCCGACGGGAGTATCTCCGAGGCTGACATCGAGCGATCGGAGATGATCGCGACGGCATCGATTTCCGACTACTACTGCCCTGTTGCGGCCAGTACCGCGAGGGTGTCGTCGAAGTCGGTGGCACGGGGCTGATTGAGCGGGAGCTTGGCCAGAACACGGGCCATGGCGCAGCTACCGCTGACGGCCGAGTACACCAGGCCTCCGGCGACGCCGACGGACAACCAGCGGGCGGCCGAACGGCGTTGTCCGACCGCGAGTCCGACGAGGACCAGGGACCCGGCGACGAAGCGGACCTGCCGGTCCATGGGCCAGACGCCGCGGGCGTCGGCCGGACGGTGCAGGTCGTGTCCGTGCCGGCTCCAGGCGGTCGTGCCGCCGGTGAGCGTGGCGGCGGGGATGCCGTGTGCGGTGAGGGTGGCGCAGGCCTGCGCGGAGCGGGCGCCGGAGGCGCACACCATGACGAGGTCACCGCGCTCGGCGGCGGACTTCAGGACGGGCACGGCCGCGTCGAGACGGTCCACGGGGATGTTGTGGGCGCCCGCTATGTGGCCCGAGGCGTACTCGCCGGGGGTGCGCACATCGATGACGGTCAGCTCGTGGAGCCGGGCGTGGGCCTGGTCGGGGGCGAGGGAAATGGCGGTCACTGGGAATTTCCTTCTCTTTCTGGTGCTTCACCCCACGGACAGGATACCCGCGGGGGTATATCGAGGGAGGGCTTGTGGAACTGGCGATGGCAGCCGAGGAGCTGAAGACGGTGGTCAACCGGCTGCGCCGGGCGCAGGGGCAGATCGCCGGAGTGATCAACATGATCGAGGAGGGACGGGACTGCGAGGACGTGGTCACCCAGCTCGCCGCGGCCTCCCGGGCGCTGGACAAGGCCGGGTTCGCGATCATCGCGACCGGTCTGCAGCACTGTCTGACCGATGCCGACCTGGCCGCCGACGGCGACCGTGAGCGGATGCGGGCCCGTCTGGAGAAGCTGTTCCTGTCCCTGGCGTGAGTCCGCCGGTACCGGCCGGGGTCAGGTCAGGGCGTCGACGAGCATGAACACGGCGACCGCCAGCAGGACCACGGCGAAGGTGCGCTGAAGGAGGGGGCCCGAGACCTTGCCGGCCAGGCGTTTGCCGTCCCAGGCGCCCAGGATCGCGGTCCCGGTGAAGGGCGCGATCAACGTCCAGTCCAGGCCCGACGTCGTGGCACCGCGGGTGAGCAGCGAGGCCAGCGAGTTGACCGAGATGATCAGCAGGCTGGTGCCGATGGCGGCCTGCATCTCGAAGGCCAGGACGGTGACCAGGGCCGGCACGGCGAGGAACCCGCCGCCCACCCCCAGCAGTCCGGTCAGCGCGCCCAGCCCCGCTCCGGTGCCGAGGGCCCTGGCCGGACGAACAGCGCCGGGCTCCGCTGCGGACGTCGCCCGGGAGGGGCGCAGCATGCGGGTGGCCGCCAGCGCGGCGACGGCGGCGAACGCGGCGATCAGCAGCGGCTGCGGCAGCCGGGCCGACGCCGCTCCGGCCGCCACCGCCGGGACGATGCCGGCGGCCGCGAACAGCGTGCCGGCCCGCCATCGCACATGGCCGCTGCGGGCGTGGCCGAACAGGGCCGTCAGTGAGGTGGCGGTGACGATCAGGAGGCTTGCGGTGGTGGCCGCTGCCGGGGTGAAACCGAGCAGGTAGATCAGAGCGGGCACGGCGAGGACGCTGCCTCCCCCGCCCAGCGCGCCCAGCGCGAGACCGACCAGGGCCCCGGCGACGAGCGCAAGAACGAACGCGCTCACGCTATGGCACCGTCGTCTCCGTCCGGGCCGGCCACCGGCAGACCGGCCCGCGCCCAGGCGACCATGCCGCCGGTGACATCGGTGGCCTCCGTCCCACGGCCGGTCAGGATCTCGACGGCCTGCCGGGAACGCCGACCGGAGCGGCAGATCGCCACGACCGGCCTGCCCTGGGCGGCTGGTGGCAGGACCTCCCCCGCCACCAGCCGGGACAGGGGCAGGTGCAGCGCATCCGGTGCGTGTCCGGCCTCCCACTCGGCGGTTTCACGGACGTCGACCAGGACGGCCTGGCCGTGGGCGGCCCGCTGGTGGGCCTGGACGGGGTCGAGACGACGGGAGGCACGACTGCGGCTGCGGCTGCGGCTGCGGCTGCGGCTGCGGCTGCGGCTGCGGCTGCGGCTGCGGCTGCGGAAGAACATGGGTTCATCACTCCGAACGGGTGTTGCGGCGGGGGGCGGGGGTTCCGTGAGGGTCTGGCTGAGGTCCAGCAGTCCGTACGGGACCGGGTGCGGGTCGATCCATGGCGGACCAGGTGGAAGTCAGCCCGTGCTGGACCAGGTGAGGGACGGCGCGCGCTGGACCAGGTGAGAGTCAGCCCGTGCTGGACCTGGTGAGGGTCAGTCCGGCCTCGACGGCGGCGTCGAAGCTGTCGTCCACGGCGACCACGCCGCGTCCCGCGGCGTCCAGGAAGGAGGCGGCGATCGCCGCGCGCATCCCGCCCGCGCAGTGCACCCACACCTCCCCCGCGGGCACCTCCCCGAGACGACCGGGCAGTTCATGGATGGGGATGTGCACCGAACCCTCCACGGAGCCGCCCGCGCGCTCGGAGTCGCGCCGCACGTCCAGCACCACCACGTCCTCGCCGCGACCGCGGCGGGCGGCGAGGTCGGCGAAGGTCGCGCGTGGGAAGGACCGCGGCTCCGCTCCCCCGGGCACCCAGTCCCAGGGGCCGCCGGTGGCGGCGGCGACCGGCCGGTCGATGCCGACCCGGGCCAGCTCCCGCTGTGCCGCGGCGATCCGCTCGGGTGTGTCGGCGAGCAGCGTGACGGGCTTGCCCCATGGGATCAGCCAGGCCAGGTAGGTGGCCGGCTTGCCGTCGCCCTCGAAGTTGAAGGAGCCGGCGACGTGCCCCTGGGCGAACGCGACACGGTTGCGCAGGTCGACGACCCATTCACCGGCCGCCAGCCGCTGGGCGATCTGTGCTGCGTCGGCCGGACGTGGCGGGGTGAGGTCGACGGGAGCGGGGCCCGCGGCGTTGGCCGGGCCCATGTGCGCGTAGTACGCCGGGACGTCGTCCAGACCGGCGAGCAGGTCGGCGACGAAGGTGTCCACGTCGCGGATGAGGGCTTCGTTGGTCTTGCGTTCCCGCCCGATCGTGGAGGTGTCCCCCTCGGCCTGGGATCCGGAGCAGAAACTGCCGAACCCGTGCGTGGGCAGCACCGGCACCTCGTCGTCCAGCTCCTCGGCAAGACGGCGGGCGGAGGCGTACTGCGCGCGGGCCAGCTGCTCGGTCAGCCGCGGTTCGACCAGGTCCGGCCGCCCCACCGTACCGATCAGCAGTGATCCGCCGGTGAAGGCGGCCACGCCGTGCCCGTCCTCTTCCAGGACATAGGACGTGTGGTGCGGGGTGTGGCCCGGGGTGGCCAGTGCCCTCAGGGCCAGGCCCCGGTCGACCGTGACGGTGTCGCCGTCGGCGACCGGGGTGCGGGCGAAGGACACCGAGGCCCCGACCGGGACCAGATAGCGGGCACCGGTGACCCGGGCCAGTTCGAGTCCGCCGCTCACGTAGTCGTTGTGCAGGTGCGTCTCGGCCACGTACGCGATCCGCACGCCTCGCCGGGCGGCGGCGGCGATCACCTGATCGATGTCGCGCGGGGGATCGATCACGACCGCCTCGCCAGGGCCGCCGGCCAGGTAGCTGCGGTTGCCCAGGCCCTCGAACTCCAGGGTGTCGACGAAGAACACGGGTTCGGCTCCTTCCGGTTGAAAGTACCCCAGGGGGTATCTGACATCCACCGTAACAGATATACCCTGGGGGGTATCTCCAGGCGTATGCGCGGAGGTGCTTCAGGGACAGCCGGCGACCGCCGGCGACGGCGAGGGCGCCCTAGACGAGGCCCTTGAGCATGCCGCGCCAGTACAGGGCAGGCAGGCCGTACCGCTTGAGCAGCCACATGTCGCGGCGCTCCTTGGTGGTGTCCAGCAGGGGGATACTGGGGGCGGGGCGCTGGTCGTAGTCGAACTCGGCGAGCAGCACCTTGCCGCGGGCCGTGACCAACGGGCAGGACGTGTAACCGTCGTAGCGGCGCTGTTCACGGTGCTCGCCGTTGATCTCGGCCAGCAGGTTGGCCACCAGGACGGGGGCCTGCTTTCGGACGGCGGCGCCGGTCTTGGAGGTGGGCAGGTTGGCGACGTCGCCAAGGGCGAAGACATGGCGGTGCCGTGGGTGTTGCAGGGTGTGCTTGTCCACTTCGACGTAGCCGTAGGGGCTCGCGGGATCGGCCAGCGGGCCGCCCTCGACCCAGCCCGGCGCGCGCTGCGGCGGTACGGCATGGAGCAGGTCGAACGCGAGGCCGTCCTCGGCGCCGGTGGAGCGGTCGGCCACGGTGAGCCGACGGGCCGCGCCGTCGACGGAGGTCATCTCGGAGTTCAGCCGGACCTCGATGCCGTAACGCTCGGCGACGCGTTCCAAGGCCCTGCGCCAGACCGGTACGCCGAACATGGAGTCGGCGGGCAGCACGAGGACCACCCGGATACGGTCCAGGACCCCCTGCCTGCGCCAGTGGTCGGCGGCCAGATAGGCGATCTTCTGCGGGGCGCCGCCACATTTCACCGGGCCGCTCGGCTGGGTGAAGACCGCGGTGCCCGAGCGCAGGCCACGGATGAGTTCCCAGGTGTACGGGGCGTACTCGAAGGCGTAGTTGCTGGATACGGCACCGTGCCCGACGGCGGCGCCGAGGCCGGGGATCGCGTCCCAGTCCAGTTGGAGACCGGGTGCCATCACGAGGTGGTCGTAGCCGATGGTGCGGTGCGTCGTGGTGACGGTCCGCGCCTCGGGGTCGACAGCGGTGGCGGCCTCGCGGATCCAGTGCACCTGCCTGGGCACGACGGAGGCTTCGGGGCGGTGGGTGACACCGAGTGGGGCCCGGCCGCCGCCGACCAGGGTCCACAGCGGCTGATACCAGTGGACGTCGGCCGGTTCGAGCACCGCGATGTCGCCGAGACCGGCGCGCCGCAGGCGGGCCGCGACGGTGATGCCCGCGGTTCCACCTCCGATGATCAACACCTGGAAGTGGTCGCGGGCGGCGCCGGAGGCGGGGTGGGTGGAGGGCATGGCGGGCTCCTCACAATCCTCGGGTATACCCCCAGGGGTATCGGGTGAGCCCGATGCTAGGCCACGCCCGTCGACGGGACCAATGCGCGGTCGATTAATTGCCAGCCAGGTAAGGGGAGTTGACGCACATGGCGACCGTCGGCTAGGTCCAGGCGGTGAGGACCGGCCGTGGAGCGTGTCCCGCGCGCGAAGACGATCCGCCCCTCGAACACGATCCGGCCGACCCGGACCCACGTGACGTCGTGGAAGTCGACGGACAGCAGATCGCCGTCCAGCACGTCCGAGGACGCCGACGCGGACACCGAGAGGCAGCGCTTCCGCCGGGGCTGGTTCCACTCCGCGCGGGTGCGCCCCGCGGGTTTCCGCGACGGGGTCACGTGGACGCTGCGCCACCGGGGGCCGTCCCGTCGGCCTGATCCCCTACGGCTGCGGCCGCTGTGGCAGGTGGAGCGCGACGGGTACCGCTGGTGCCGCGCCGGCCCGGTCGCCCCTCCGCCGTCGTACGGGACGCGGTGGTCCTGATCCGAGCGCCTGCTCGGCAAGACGGGCGCCGCCTCCCACGCCGAGGCCACCGCCCTGGCCCGACGGGAGGGTCCCCCGCGGCCGTCCCCGGAGGTCCTGGCCCCCTTCGTCGAACGCCATCCGGGCCACTGGGCCGCCGTGTCAGCTCATGGTGAGCACCATCCGGAAGCGGGCGGCACCGGAGAGCATCTTCTGGTACGCCTCGTCGGTCTCGCCCAGCGTCACGACCTCGGTCATCGGACGGATGCCGTGCAGGGCGCTGAACTCCATGGTGTCCTGGATGTCCTGCGAGGTACCGCTCGGGTGGCCGCTGACGACCTTGCCCGCCGTCAGCAGCTGGGCCGGGGTGATGCCGAGCGGCTCCGCGTCCACGCCGATGACCACCAGCTCACCGCGGGGACCCAGACCATCCACGGTCGCGGTGATGGCGGCGGAGTTCGACGCGGTGGCCAGGACGACCTGTGCACCCCCGAGGGACTGAAGCGCGTCGGCGACCGGAGTGCCGGCCGTGCTGTCGACGTAGTGGTGCGCGCCGAGCTGCTTGGCGAAGTCGGCCTTGTCGCCACCGCGGGCGATGGCCACGGTCTCGAAACCCATCGCGGCCGCGTACTTCACCCCCAGGTGTCCGAGGCCGCCGATGCCGAGAACGGCGACCAGGTCACCTGACCGCGCCGAGCTGCGCCGCAGGCCGTTGAACATGGTCACGCCCGCGCAGGCCAGAGGCCCCGCGTCGGTGGCCGCCAGCGCGTCGGGGATCCGGGCCAGCGCGTCCACGGGCACGACCGCCGTCTGCGCGTATCCACCGTCGTACGCCCATCCGGGGACCCGCAGGTTCTCACAGACGATGAAGTCGCCCTGCCGACAGGGCGTGCAATGGCCGCACGCGCCGCCGAACCAGCCCACCGCCACCCGGTCCCCCACCTGCCAGCCCCAGTCCCCCGTCCCCTCGCCGAGTTCCGCGATCCGCCCGGCGATCTCATGCCCGGGGACCACCGGGAACGTCACGCCGGGAACGCCGGCGTTCACGAACAAGGTGTCGCTGTGGCACACCCCGCAGGCGTCGACGGTGATCCGTACGTGTCGGGGGCCCGGCTGCGGTACCTCACGCTCGACGACCTCGAACGAACCGCCGGGGGCGGTCACCTGCGCGACGCGATAGCTGGTCATCCGGATCCCTGCCTTGGAGAGTCGGTCTGATCTCGAAAGCGCTCCGCCCGCAGGTGGTCACGGGGGCTGGTGACAGGCGCGCGGGGCGGCACGCGGACCGCACGCGAGCCCGACCGGCTTGTTTCACTCCGGTGGTGGTGTCGGTCGGTGGCCGGGCCGGATCCGTCTGCCGTGCCTCGGCGGGCCATCGACGGACGGGCGCGGATAGCCTCACGCTACTTCAGGTCACAGCAGGACGCTCGGCGAGTTCGCCGTCCACCGCGCGGCCTGGGCACGTGCGGGCCGACGCTCGCGAGCGTTGCGAGCCGCGCGGTCACGGCACACTGCGGCCACGGTGTCCCGTCACCTCCGCCGCCGAAACGCCCCCCTCTACGTCGAGGAGAGCGGCACACCGTTCCCCTCGACGGCCCGCCACCCACCGCCTAGCGCCTACCGAACAGGAGCAGCCGACTGCCCGCCCCGGGCGAAAGCCCACC
The DNA here is from genome assembly GCF_039503195.1 of Streptomyces mirabilis. Taxonomy (NCBI): domain Bacteria; kingdom Bacillati; phylum Actinomycetota; class Actinomycetes; order Kitasatosporales; family Streptomycetaceae; genus Streptomyces; species Streptomyces mirabilis. The sequence goes on along the minus strand of NZ_JBCJKP010000001.1, from coordinate 10,101,764 downwards.
CGTCCCGGCTGTCACACCCGATCTCCCACGGGCGCCCGGAGCGAGTGCAGCCGACCGCCATGGATCGGTGTCGTGTGCCAGCGCACGGTGAAGGTGCCGTCCGGCAGCGAACACGTCACGGTCAGCCGGTGCGGGGTCTCCAGGAACAGCACGTCGAGGCGCAGCGTGTCCTGGTCCGTCCAGCCACCGCTGACCGCGGTGGGCGGGCCGCCCGCGTCGACGGTCCAACCGGTGGCACCGAGTCGCAGCTCGATGAGCTCGTCGTCCTCCGCGAGCGACACGCCCCAGCCCTTCCCGTCCGCATCGGCGGTGACCGTGACGCCCGTCAAGGTCCGCTGCTGCGGGCACTCACCGTCCTCCGGTGCGAACACGGCGCCCCTCCAGTCGTCGCCCCGCGCGGGCGGCTCGGGGCTCGCCTCGACGGGCGGGAGGGCCAGCTCCGCGAGGCGGCGGCGCAGGCCCTCGTCCGCCGTGCCCGGGAGCCGTTCGGCCGGAAGCCGTTCGGCGCCGAACGCCGGGAGGAGGTGGCGCCACACCAGATTCAGCAGACCCTGCATGTCCTCGGTCGCGGCGGTCGTCGCGATGACCGCGTCGTGCTCGGGCAGGACGAGACAGAACTGCCCGTACGCGCCGTCGCCGCGGTACCCGTGCCTGCTCCTCCAGAACTGGTACCCGTACCCCTGCTGCCAGTCCGACTGCGCGCCCTCCCGCGTACCGTCGGCGGTGGAGACGTGCGCGCGGGTCGCTTCCGCGATCCATGAGGAAGGAAGCAGCCGCCGCCCCTCCCAGACACCGTCCTGCAAATAGAACTGGCCGAGCCGGGCGATCGCGTCCGTCGTGGCATGCAGACCGCTGAAGCCGAGGTCACGCCCGGGCGGCCGTTGGAGCCAGGCCGTCTCGCCGATGCCCAGCGGGTCGAACAGCCGGGGCCGCAGATACTCCGTCAACGGCTGGCCGCTCACGCGCTGGATGATCGCGGCGAGCGTGTACGTGCAGGGCTGGTTGTACGCGAAGACGGTCCCGGGATCCCGGTCCGGCGGAAAGAGCAGGAACCCCCGTACGATCTCGTCGCGGTCGCGTCGGATCGAGGTCGCGTAGGTCTCTTCGAGGTGGCCGCTGGCCATGGCGGCCACATGGCGTACGAGCATGGCGCGGCTGCGCGGGTCGGTGATGTCGGCCTCGAACTCGGGGAAGTACGAGATCACGGGGTCGTCCAGGCGCAACAGCCCTTCGGTGGCGGCGAATCCGGCGGCCGTGGACGTGAAGCTCTTGCTGAGCGAGTAAAGCAGGTGGCGGCGGTCGGGTGTGTAGGGCGCCCACCAGCCGGAGGCCACGAGGTGCCCGTGGCGCAGGATCATCAGGCTGTGCGGTTCGATGTCCGGCGCCGCCTCGACGGCGTCGAGGAAGGCGTGGATGCCCGCGGCGTCCACCCCCTGGGCTGCGGGGGTGCTGGCGGGCAGGGGACGGGCGCTCATGAAGGCTGCCTCCGGGCGGCTCTGGCGGTGACGGGAGCGGGGCACTGTGTGCATTTGGCATCTTTCCGTCGCGGGGCACCGTCTGTCCACGAGGTGCGTGCAGGACTCTTGAGGCTGAAGAGACGTGATGCGTAGGATCGTTGCCAGCGGAATGAAACGTTTCAATTTTCATCGCTTCACCGTCGGGTTCACCATCGACTCCACCGTCGACTTCACCATCGAGGGGCGACACATGGCCAAGGATTGGAACCGCCGCGTCTTCCTGCGCAGCTCCGTCGCCGGAGCGGGCGCCACCGTCGCGCTCGGGTCCGGAGGCGCCCACACCGCCTCCGCGACCCCCGGAGCGAGCGCCGACGCCCCGCGGGAGGGCGGTCTGCGCATCGACCGCACCACCGTCGAGTACGCCGAGACGCTGCTCGGCACCGAGGTCGAACACCCCAGACTCACCTGGGAGTTGACCGCCCCGGGCCGGGGTGCGCGGCAGTCCGCGTACCAGGTACGGGTGGCGCTCACCGAGAAGGACCTGCGCGAGGGGCGGCGCCTGGTCTGGGACTCTGGGCGGGTCGAGTCGGACCGCAGCGTCGGCATCGCCTACGCGGGGCCCGCGCTGCGACCCCGTACCCGCTACCACTGGCAGGTCAGGGTCTGGGACGGCGACGGCCGTCCGTCGGCGTGGAGCGCCCCGCGCTGGTGGGAGACAACGTTGCCAACGGACGGCTGGCAGGGCTTCTGGATCGGAGCGGCGGCCCTGCCCGAACCCCCTGGCTTCGACGGGGCGTCCTGGATCTGGTCGCCCGGCTCGACCACCGGTTCCGCCCCCGTCGGGCCCCGTTGGTTCCGCACCACGACCACCCTCCCCACCGGCAGTGAGGTGCGCAGGGCGAGACTGGTGGCCACGGCCGACGACGACTTCACGCTCTACGTCGACGGACAGCAGGTCCTGTATCAGCCCCAGCAGACGGACGCCTGGCGCACCGGGCATCTCGCCGAGGTCACCGAGCAGGTGCGCGGGGCGAGCGGCGGACGGATCGTGGTCGCCGCCGTCGCGACCAACCGCGACAACGGGTCCGCCAATCCGGGCGGGCTCCTGCTCCGCCTGATCGTGGAGACCACGTCCGGCGACACGGTCGAACTCGTCACCGGCGACGGGTGGCGCTGCGTCGACAGTGAGCAACAGGGCTGGCAGCGGCCTGACTTCGACGACACGGGCTGGTCCGGGGCCGCCGTGCTCGCACCCTGGGGACAGGGCCCCTGGGGCACCGGCGTGTCCGTCAGCGTCCCCGAACAGCCCGCTCCCCTGCTGCGCCGGACGTTCAGCGTCCCGAAGGACGTCGTGCGTGCCCGCCTGTACATCAGCGGACTCGCCTACTACGAGGCCGAGATCAACGGAGTCCGCGTCGGCCGTCAGGTCCTCGACCCCGGCTTCACGGACTACGAGGAGACGGTGCTCTACGCGGTGCACGACGTCACGGACCGCGTCCGGCGCGGCGCCAACGCGATCGGGGTGACGCTCGGGCGCGGCTTCTTCGGTCTGACCAGCCCCACCGCGTGGAACTGGAACCGAGCGCCCTGGCACGGTGAACCCCGACTGCTGGCGCAACTGGAGATGGACCATCCGGACGGCTCGCGCACCACCGTCGCCACGGACGGCACCTGGCGAATCACCGACGGACCGACCCTCTCCAACTCCCTCTACGCGGGCGAGACCTACGACGCCCGCAAGGCGCCCCGGGACTGGACGCGCCCCGGCTTCGACGACCGCTCCTGGCAGGAGGCCCAACGGCAGACCGCGCCCAAGGGCACCCTGCACGCTCAGGGGCACGACCCGATCGAGGTGGCGGAGACCCTACGCCCGGTGGACATCCGCGAGTTGAGCCAGGGTGTCCACGTGGTCGACATGGGGCGGACGCTCGCGGGCTGGACCCGGCTGACCGTGCGCGCCGAGGCGGGGACGACCGTCCGGCTGGTCCACGGGGAGCGGCTGAACTCCGACGGGAGTGTCCTCGCCCGCAACGACCTGGTGCCGGGCCGTTGTCAGACGGACGAGTACGTGTGTGCGGGCGGCGGCGCGGACGAGGTGTGGGAGCCCCGGTTCTCGTACAAGGGCTTCCGCTACGTCCAGGTCAGCGGGCTGCCCGCGAAGCCGGGGCCCGAGCAGGTGCTCGGCCGGGTCGTGCACACGCGGGTGGCGTCGACGAGCACGTTCTCCTGCTCCGAACCGTTCTACGAGCAGTTGGACCGGGCGATGCGCCGCACCGTCCTCAACAACCTCCACGGCATTCCGACGGACACTCCCGTGTACGAGAAGAACGGCTGGACCGGCGACGCGCAGCTCGGCGCGCCCGTGATGGCGTACGCCTTCGGTGTGCACCGCTTCCTGACGAAGTGGCTCGGTGACCTGAGAGACAGTCAGAACGTCGAAGGGCAGCTGCCGGTGATCGTGCCGAGCGGCGGCTGGGGCTACCACGATCTGGCTCCCGCTCCCGAGTGGACGACGGTGTACCCCTTCCTGCTGCGGGAGATGTACCGCGTGTACGGGGACGAGCGACTCGCCCGTGACCACTGGGCGCCGCTCGTCCGCTACCTGGACTGGGAGATCGGGCGCCTCCAGGACGGCCTTGCGGTGACCGCCCTCGGCGACTGGCTGCCGCCGGGCTACGGCGGCAACCCGCCCGAGGACACCAGGCTGACCGCCACGGCCTATCTGCACCGCGCGCTCACCGGGACCGCGGAACTGGCCGACCTGCTGGGCGACACCGAGGTGGCGGCCCGCTACCGCAGGACGGCCGAGGCGTTGAAGGAGGCGTTCAACGCGGCGTTCCTCGGCGCGGACGGCCACTACCGCACGGCGAAGGACCCCGACTACCGCCAGACCAGCAACTGCCTCCCGCTGGCCTTCGGGCTCGTGCCGCCCGGCGCCCGGGCGAGCGTGGTCGACTCGCTCCTGGCCGACATCGCACGGCGTGGCAACCACCTCAACACGGGGGCGCTGGGCACCAGCGTGCTGCTGCGCGAGCTCTCGGCCCAGGGGCATCCCGAGGTGGCCCACGCCCTCGCCACCCAGCGCACGTACCCCGGTTGGGGGTACTGGTTCGACAACGGCGCCGACACCATGTGGGAGATGTGGCCGCTCGACTCCCGCTCCCGGGACCACTACTTCCTGGGCACCGTGGTGCAGTGGCTCTACGAGAACGTGGCGGGCCTGCGCCCCGGCGACGCGGGCTACCGCACCTTCACGGTCCGCCCGGACGGCCGTACGGGCGTGGACTGGGCCCGCACCTCGGTGCGGACCGTGCGCGGCCGGGCGGCGGCGGCGTGGTCCGTCGTGGACGGGACGACGCGGCTGTCGGTGGGAGTGCCGGTGGGGGCGACGGCGGAGGTGCATGTCCCGGCGGCCGACCGCTCGGCCGTCGCGTCGCCGGCCGGTGCGAAGTGGGTGCGCTCGGAGCCGGGGTTCGTCGTGTACACGGTGCCGCAGGGGAGTTGGGAGTTCGTGGCGCGCGCCTGAGCCGCGGCAGGTCGGCGCGGCAGGGGCGGAGGGGTTGTGCGGGCCATGTCAGAGGGTCGCGCAGGCGCTGTGAGGGCTTGTCGGATCGCCGCCATAATGCCGAAATGATCAACCCCTCCCCCACATCCGCGCCGGCGCCGCGCGTCCCCGTCGTCATCATCGGTGCGGGACCTGCCGGGCTCACCGTCGCCAACATCCTGCGGGCCGCGTCCGTCGACTGCGTGGTCCTGGAGACCGAGAGCCGGGAGTTCGTCGAACAGCGGCCCCGCGCCGGATTCATCGAGGAGTGGGCGGTGCGGGCGCTGCGTCATCGGGGGCTGGCCGACCGGCTGGTGGAGCGGGCACAGGCACACAGCGAGTGCGAGTTCCGGATCGACGGCGAGCAGCACCGCTTCCGGTACGCGACGCTGACCGGGGACCGGCACTTCGTCTATCCGCAGCCGCTGCTGGTGACGGACCTGGTACGCGAGTACGCCGACGTGAAGGGCGGCGAGATCCTTTTCGGTGTGCGGGACGTCGCCCTGCACGGCATCGACGGCGACCGCCCGACGGTGCTCTACACCGATCCGCGGACGGGTGAGCGCCGGCGGATCGACTGCGACATCGTCGCCGGCTGCGACGGCGCGCGCGGGGTGACCCGCGCCCATGTGGCCCCGGACCGGGGCACGGTGGCCCGGTACGACTACGGGGTCGGCTGGCTGGCGCTGCTCGCCGAGGCGCCGCCGTCCAGCGACTGCGTCGTCTTCGGTGTCCACCCGCGCGGATTCGGCGCCCACATGGCCCGCAGCCCCGAGGTCACCCGCTACTACCTGGAGGTGGCGCCCGGTGAGGACCCGGAGAACTGGTCGCACGACCGCGTCTGGTCGGAGCTGCACGCCCGGCTGTCGGCCACCGGAGCCCCGGCTCTCACCGAGGGGCCGCTGATCGAGAAACGCGTCCTCGACATGCACAGTTACGTCGTGGAGCCGATGACGTACGGGCGGCTGTTCCTGGCCGGAGACTCCGCGCACCTCGTCGCGCCGATCGCCGCGAAGGGCATGAACCTCGCACTGCACGACGCCCTGCTGCTGGCCGACGCGCTCGTCGCCTACTACCTCAGAGGGGACTCCGACGGACTGCGCGGCTACTCTGCGGCCTGTCTGCGGCGGGTGTGGGAGTACCAGGAATTCTCCCGGTGGTTCGCGGAGTTGCTGCACGGACCGTCCTCGGGCGATCCCTTCCGGGCGGGTTCCGCGCGAGCCCGCCTGCGACGGATCCTCGGCTCACCCGCGGCGGCGGCCACCTTCGCCGAGTCGTACATCGGCAAGGTCACCGGCCCGATGGCCATGACGACGCCGTGAGATGAACGGCAGTGGAGATGCGGCCTGAATTCTTCGCACGGGTGCGCTACGCGCAAAGAATTCCGGAAATCGGGGCCCCGGAATCGCCCGCCTTTGAACACACAACGTCACACCCGCCGTACAACCGGGAAAGGTGAGAGTCCGGTGCGCAGCGAGGGATGACCATGGTCAAGGTGCAAGTCTCCACGAATGAGTTGGTCGCCGGAAGATACCGACTGCTGGAGGGTGTCCACCACGAGGAGGGGCGTGAGGGCTGGCACGGTCAGGACGTCGAGTCCGAGCGGCCGGTCACCCTGACGCGCTCCCGTCTCCCGGCCCATCTCCGTGAGGAGGCGGAGCTTCGCACCGCCGTCCGGATCACCCGGGAGTCCGAGGCCCTGGGGCTGGTCTGCCCCGGGCGGGTGTCCGTCGTCGTCGATGTCGTCGAGGACAAGGACTTCCTCTGGACGGTCACCGCACGGCCGGAGGGGGTTCCGCTGAGCGCGCTCCTCGGGCACGGCCCGGTGGACTACGTCCGCGCGGCCCGGATCGGGCTCGGTGTCCTCGACGTCCTGGGCGCGGCCCATCAGGAAGGGATCACACACGGCGACCTCAGCCCCGGCCAGGTGTGGGTGGAGGAGCGCGGCGGGGTCACGGTGGCCGGCTTCGGGCTGATGGGGGCCAGCGCCTCTCCGCGCCTCACGGCACCGTCGTACGCCTCTCCCGAGCAGGCCCGTGGCGAGGGCGGTGGACCGGCCACGGACCTGTGGGCGCTGGGCGCGATCATGTACGAGATGGTCGAGGGCCGGCCGGCCATCCGGGACCGGGGAGGGCTCGAAGCGACGTTCCGCGCCGTGGAACGGCTGCCCATCCGGGCCCCGTTGAGCGCCGGGCCGCTCAGTCCGGCCATTCAGGGGCTCCTGCGCAGGGATCCGGTGGAGCGGGTGCCCGAGTCGGTCGTGCGGGAGGCGCTCACGCGCATTCTCAAGGCGGAACTCGACGAGGACTCGATGCCCACCGAGACCCTGCCGGTCTTCCGGGACCTCGACGCCCCGCCGGCGAGGCGGGTGTGGGGCAAGGTGCCCCTCAGCCGCCCGGTGCTGCTGGGCGGGGCGCTGGCCGTGACGGTCGTCTGCTTCGCCGGACTCACCGCGGCGGGCGGGCTGTCCGAGCGCGGCACCTCCGCGTCCGGTCCCGCGCCGTCCCCCAAGGTTTCCGCCACCCCGTCGCCCACGCCGAGCGCCTCGCCCAGCAGCACCGTTGCCCAGCAGGCCCCGTCGACGTCCCCCTCCCCCTTCTTCCTCATCCGCTTCCGCCTCCCCTTCGCCGTCCCACACCCTCACCGAGGATCCGCCGACCGGCTTCTTCCGCTACACCGCGCCCCAGGGCTTCTCCGTCGCACTGCCCAAGGGCTGGAAGCCGGTACGGACCGAGAGTTCCCCCGACGGCTCCTATCGGGTCACGCTCGGCGCGAGCGGCGACCCGCGCACACTGGTCGTCACCTACAGCACCCGGCTCACCTCGGACCCCGTCGCGGTCTGGCGCGAGGTGGACACCTCGCTGCGCGGCGACTCCATCGCGTACGAACGGCTGGGTGACATCCGCGCCATCACCTACCAGGGCTACAAGGGTGCGGACATGGAGTGGCTCTCGACGAACGACGGGGTCCGTGAGCGCACGTTCGGGCGCGGCTACCTCATCGGTGACCACGAGGGCTTCTCGCTCAGGTGGACGACCCCGGCCGCCGACTGGGACACCGCCGCCGACCGGAACGCCCTGACCACCTTCCTGCGGACCTTCAAGGGCGGATCACAGTGAACCCGTATGGCAACAGCCGTCCCTGCGCATCAGCCGCCCCACTTCGAGCCAGTCGTCCTCGGTCACGTCGCGCCACCGCGCCGACGCCGACGCGGACGCGGAGACCTTCGACGGCGGCTCGAAAGCGGCCACCAGGTCCCGCGTCACGTACGGCGTTCCGCCCCTCAGCACCGACACCGTGCGGACGAGGGTGTCGAAGTCCTCGAAGGGATCGCCGTCCACCACCGTGAGATCGGCGAGCTTCCCCGGCTCTACGGTGCCGAGGTCGCCGTCGAGGCCGAAGAGGCGGGACGGCAGGACGGTCGCGGTGCGCAGCGCCCCGGCCGGTGACAGCCCGCCGCGGTGCAGGGCCCGCAGAGCCAGGTGCAGGGAGAGCCCGACCGGTACCAGCGGCTGGTCCGTGCCGAGCGCGACGAGACCGCCCGCGGCCAGTACCCGCCGGTATACGTCCGTCTCGGTGAGCAGGGTGGCCAGTTGGGCCGCGGTGGGCGGCACGCCCGCGGACCGCCGTACGGCGGCGGAGTCCCACGGGGGCATGACGACGGTGACGCGGGTGTCGTCGGCGAGCCCCGGATCGGCGCCGAGCAGCGGCGCGGAGGTGAACGGCGTGGCGACGAGGGCGAAGTTGGCGCCCTGCCCGGTGTAGATCTCCACGACGTCCTCGTAGGCCCGTCCGGTGGCGCTCACCGCGTGACCGAACTCCCCGCGCTGAGTGGCCAGCAGATGGGTCGTCAGGTCCTGTCCGCTCTGGACGCCTGGTGACAGGAGATGGCTCCCCGAGCGCACCCCGAGCCGTTCGTGCGCGAATCGCGCCGCTTCCTCCATCACCCAACTCGGCGCTCGCACGTAGGTCTTGACGAAGTCCCAGTCCAGGGCCGCACCCCGCTCCAGCGACCTGCGCAGACCGTCCCTCGTGCGGTGGGCGCGCCCCATGCTGTAGGCGACCCGCGAGCCGTCGAGCAGTTCGCCGGTGGTCAGCAGGCGGGGTCCGGCGAGCTGACCGACGGCCACCGCCTCGCGGATGCGGGCCTGCTCGTAGGCGAATCCGCCCAGGGAGACGGCCGTCGTGATCCCGTAGGTCAGTTGACCGACGGTCTGGCGGCCTCCATACGTGCTCTGCCAGGGGTGGGTGTGGGTGTCCCACAGCCCGGGGATCACGGTGCGGTTCGAGGCGTCGATCCTGCGGAGGGCGCCTCGGCCGCGGGCCCGGTGCGGCGCGACTTCGGCGACGCGTCCGCCGCGTACGACGATGTCCACGTCGTCCCTGACCGACTCGCCGGTGCCGTCCCACAGGCGCCCGGCGTGCACCACCGTGTCGGCGGGGGCGGTCCGGTGCTGGTCGAGCGGGACCCGGACGGTGCGGCGGTCGTGCCCGTCGATGCCGATGAGCCGCAGGCTGCCCGCCGAGAGGTACAGGAGAGTTTTCGAGTCGCCGGACCAGGAGGGGTGGTCGGCGGGTTCGCTGGCGAGGGTGCGCGGGGCGCCGGTCGGGGTGCCGTCGGGGGCGACGGGCAGCACGCACAGCGCGGACTCGACGACGACCGCCATCCAGCGTCCGTCGGGTGACCAGACGGGTCCGGAGTCGTAGCGGTCGGCGATGCAGACGTGGGGTGCGACGGCGTGGAGGCGGTCGGTGCCGGTCGTGGTGTCGACGATCCTGATGACGTTGTAGCCCTCGCGGAAGCGGAGGTTGAGGCGGTTGCGGTCGCACAGCGCGAGGTATCTGCCGTCGGGCGACCAACTGGGGCGTCCGGGCAGCCCGCCGCCGCCGAGCGGGGTCACCAGGACGCGTTCCGCACCGCTGCCCAGATCGCGCAGGACGAGCCTTCCGGTCATGTCGAGACAGGCGAGCCGCTTCCCGTCGGGCGAGAGCGCGGGATGGACCCGCCCGCCCGTGGCGAGCGCGGTCTCCTCGCCGGTGGCGAGATCGCGCCGGTACACGCCGAGCAGTCCGTCGCGGTCGTCGGCGTACACGAGGGACCGTCCGTCGCGTGCCCAGACCGGTGCGAGCAGATAGCGGGTCGGTCCGGACTTCCGCAGTCGCTCGGGCGGGCGCCCGCCCGAGATTCCGGCCAGCCAGAGCGAGTTGAGGGCGGCGAAGGCGATGTGCCGTCCGTCGGGGGACAGCGCGGGCAGGTGGATGCCCCGCACCGGGCGCACCCGCTCCTCGCCGAGGTCGTAGTCCTTGGTCCGGTACCGCGGCCGGTCCACCGGCAGTTCGCCCTCGAAGGGGATCGGCTCGGTCCGCGCCGGCTTCTCCGGTCGTACGAGGGTGAAGTGGCCGTCCACGGTGAGGAGCAGTTCCCCCGCCGGGGTCCAGCGTGGCGGCACGGGTGCGAGGTCTCCGGCGAGCGCGACGGGCGTGCCGTCGACGACGAGGGCGCAGGAGGCGCTCGGGGCAGCGGTGACGCGCAGGTACGCGAGGCGGCGGCCGTCGGGGGCGAGGGCCGGGGTCATGACCTGCGCGGCCGTGGTCTCCGTGTGCTCGACGACGACCGGGCCCGCGGCGCCGGCCGGTACCGCGGCGATGGTGCGGGCTTCGAGGCCGGGCCCCGTGGGCAGGGAGACGGCCTTCGCGCGGACGAAGAGGACGCGCCTGCCGTCCGGCGACCAGGTGGGGTCGAAGTCCTCCCAGGGGCCGTCCTGCAAGGGTCTGTCCTGACCGGTGAGCCCGGTGACGCGGGTCAGTTCGCCGTTTGCCAGGTCCAGGACGTGGATGCGGTACGGGCTGCCCTCGACCGGGTCGCCGCCCCGCTCGGAGGCGAAGGCGATCCGGGTGCCGTCCGGGGACCAGGCCGGGGCGCGATCGTCCCAGGGGCCGTCGGTGCGCTGCCGTACGTCCGAGCCGTCGGGGCGCATGGTCCACAGGTGGTAGCCACCGCCCTGGTACGCGCAGAACGCGATGAGCTGGCCGTCCGGGGAGTGTGTGGGCCGGTCGGGTTCGAGGCCGGCCGGGGTGAGGGGCACGGCACGGCCGCCGGTACGTGGGAGCGACCACAGCACATGCTGGATCTCGACGATCAGCCCGTCACCTGCCGGCGAGAGCGTGGCCGCGCCGTTGGTGGCCTCCGAGAACGACAGGGAGAGCGCGGCGCGACCGCTCGCCGCGGCCGGAACGGCGCTGCGGGCGGTGGAGGAAACGCCCACGACACCCGCGACGCCTGCCGCGGCGAGGAGTTGACGACGGGAAGGACGAGAGAGAAGCGAGCGCGGGGAAAGCGGGGAGGGACGGGAGGTGGGGAAGGCTTCGGAGCTCCGGTCACGTTCCATGACAGAGAACCCTTACTCATCCCAAAGCCCGGGAGCAACAGCGCCCTTCACGCCAAACGGGCACCTCCCGCACGGAAGGCCCTCCTCCCGACGCACCTCTTGTCGCCGCCTCACCGCCGACCTAGACTCCTCTCTGAACTGAAGTTGGTTCAGTAAATGTCTCGTGCCACGGACGGGAGCAGACCGCATGCTGGATTCGCTCGGTGGCAAGGCCGCCCTCGTCACCGGCGCGGGCCAGGGCATCGGGCGGGCCATCGCCGTGGAGATGGCCCGCCAGGGGGCGTCGGCGGTGACCGTCGCCGACCGGAGCGCGCACCGCCGCTTTTACGGCCGAGTCGGTACGCGCCGCCGAGGCGAAGTCCGAGGTGATCGTCTGCGATCTGCGGGTCCGCGACGACATCGAGACGCGTGCGGCGGAGCGGTTCGACGGACTGGACGTGCTGGTCAACAACGCCGGGGTGATCGAGAGCACGGTCACGACGGACCACGACCGCGCCGTCGACTCGCTCTCCGAGGAGGTCTGGGACGCGGTCTACGAGGTCAATCTCAAGGCCGCGTGGCTGACGACCAAGTTCGCGGCGCCGTATCTGCGCCGCTCACCGCACGGCCCCGCCATCGTCAACGCCGCGTCCGTCTCGGGCCTCGTCGGCTTCCCCGACTCCCCCGCCTACGGGGTCACCAAGGCCGCGGTCATCCATCTCACCAAGGTCACCGCCGTCGATCTCGCCCCGGTGCGCCGCAACTGCTTCTGCCCCGGAGTGATCGACACGCCTCTGGCACGGAGTTTGACCGCACCGCAGTGGGTGGACCGGCTGGGGCGCCCGGAGGAGGTGGCGCGGCTGGCCTGCTTCCTGGCGTCCGACAGCGCGGCGTTCATCACGGGTGCCGCGTACGTGATCGACGGCGGCGCGCTCGCCTGGCGCGGCGTCAAGGGCTGACGACGGAAACGGGAGTGGTCGCGATGGAAGCGAGACTGGCCGGGAGGGTGGCGCTGGTGACCGGCGCCACCGGAGGCATCGGCGAGGCGGTCGTCCGGCGACTCGCGGCCGAGGGCGCCGCGGTCGTGGTGACCGATCTGGACGCCGACCGATGCGAGAAGCTCGCCGAGGAGGTCGGGGGCGGCGCCCTGGGCCTTGCTCTGAACGTCTCGGACGAGTCGGCCTGGCAGGAGGTCGTCGCCAGGGCGACGGCCGCGCTCGGCGGGCTGGCCGTACTGGTCAACAACGCGGGGATCGCCGCGATGGGCACCGTGGAGACGGAGACCAAGGAGACCTGGGACCAGGTGCTCGCGGTCACCCAGACCGGCGTCTGGCTCGGTATGAAGCACGGCGGCGCGGCCATCGAGCGCTCCGGGGGCGGCTCCGTCGTCAACGTCGCGTCGATCTTCGGCACGGTGGGCGGGTTCGGCGCCCAGTTCTCGTACCACGCGGCCAAGGGCGCGGTCCGTCTGATGACCAAGAACGCCGCGCTGCACTGGGCGCGGCGGGGCGTGCGTGTCAACTCGCTGCACCCCGGCTTCATCGAGACGCCCCGCTCCCGTGAACTGTGGCGCGGTACGCCCCGGTTGACCGCGATGCTCGACGGCACCCCGCTCGGCCGGCTCGGCACACCCGACGAGGTGGCGGCCGCGGTCGCGTTCCTCGCCTCCGACGACGCGAGCTTCATGACGGGTTCGGAGCTGTACGTCGACGGAGGCTGGACGGCGCGCTGAGCGGGCCGGGGGCCTGGGCTACGACATCACGGCGGCGGTGTAGCGCAGGACGCCCTCGGTCTCCGTGCGCGCGACCCGGCCGCGGGCCACCAGAACGTCCAGGTGTGCGGCCGTCTCGTTCACGGCGAGCATCTGGTTGAAGGCGCCGAGGTCCGCGAAGGGCAGCTGCCGCCGGGTCCACCCCAGCTCCTGGGCCACCGTGTAGGCCGTGAGCGTGCGGTCGCCGAGGACGGCCAGGGCCTGGGCGAGTCGGTCGTCGTGGTGGTCGAGCAGCTCACCGACGCGCGTGTGGACGCTGGGGCCGACCGGGCCGTGGGCGGGCAGGAGCCGGGCGTCGGCGAGGGTGGTCAGGAGGCGCAGCGAGTCGAGGTAGTCGCCCAACGGCAGTGCGGTGGGGCCGAGTTCGAAGCCGATGGACGGGGTGATGTGCGGCAGCACGTGGTCCCCGGAGAAGAGCAGCCCGCGCGCCTCGTCGAGGTAGACGACATGTCCCCGGGTGTGTCCCGGCGTCGGGACGACCCGCAACCGCGTGTCGGTGAAGCGGAGTTCCTCGTCCTCCAGCCAGCGGTCCGGAGCCTCCCACACGCTCGGGTCGAAGCCGCCGTGGTCCATCGCGGCCACCCGCTCGGCGAGTTCGTGGGCCCCGGCCCGGCGCAGCGTGTGCAGCGAGCCGGACGGCCGGTCCGTGCCCGTCTCTCCGAGCAGTTCCAGGCTGCGTCGCTCGCCCGAGCCGAGGTGGACCCGGGAGCCGAGCAGCCTGCGCAGTTCGACGGCCTGGGTGTAGTGGTCCCGGTGGATGTGGGTGACCAGGACATCGCTGATCTCGCCGAGGTCGTGGCCGATGGTGGCCAGCGCGTCCTCCAGCGCCTTGCGGGACTCGGGGATCGACCATCCCCCGTCGATCAGGACCAGCCCCTCCGTCAGCCCTTCCAGCGCGTACACGTTGACGGCCCGCAGCCCGTCGTCCGGCAGCGGAAGCGGGATGCGGTGAACGCCGGCTCGTACGGTCTCGGCTCCGGCGTCCGCCCAGCGGCCTCGGTCGAAGCGGGCGGTGTGAGCCGTGGGGGTGGTCATGCATCTCCTTGCCGGTGCTGTTCGTGATCCGGTTGTCCGTGCTGTTCCTGATCCGGTCGTCCGTGCCGTTCCTGATCCGCTCGCCGATGTGGTTCGCGATCCGTGAGTCGGTGTGGTTCCTGATGCGCGTCGAGCCGCGCGTGCAGTTCGTGGGCGAGTCTGCGGGCTGCGGACCGGTCGAGCTTGCCGACGGTGGTCTGCGGCAACTCGCTGACGAAGAAGGCGAATTCGGGCCACTTGGCCTTGGACAGGCCGGTGCGCTCGAGGTGTTCGGTGATCTCGTCCAGTCCGACGCCGGCGCCGCCTCCGATGCCGTCTCCCTCTCCGTGCGTCCCCGCCTCCCCCTCCGCCTCCGCCACGACGAGAACGGCGGCACGTTCGCCGAGCAGCGGGTCCGGTACGGGTGCCACGCAGACCCGGGCGACTCCCGGATGGCTGGCGACGGCACGCTCGATCTCCGTGACGTCGAGATTGCGGCCGCCGCGGATGATGACGTCCTTCTCCCGGCCCATCACGGTGACCGTGCCGTCGTCGCCGGTCATGAGCAGATCACCGGTGGGGAAGAAGCCGTCCGGGGTCAGGACCGGCGACTCGACCTTGCCGTCGTGGGCGTAACCGAGGAAGAGCGAGGGCCCCTGGACCTGGGCGCGCCCGGTCCGGCCCGGCCCCAGGGCGGTGCCGTCGGCGTCCACGGCGCGCAGTTCGGTGCCGGGGAACGGGCGGCCGTCGCGGCCCAGCCGGATCTCCTCGGGGTCGTCGGGCCGCGGCGAGGTGTGCCCGAGACACTCGGACATGCCGAAGACCCGCAGGATCCGGGTGCCGAGGGAACGTTCGGCGCGGGCGAGAGCCCCGCGGTCCATGGGGCCGCCGCCGACAGTGATCGAGCGGACCCCGTCGAGGACGCGTGATCCGGCCGCCGCGGAGCCCATCTGGAGGGCCATCGTCGGGACGCACATGGTCCACCGGACGTCGTGGGCGGCCATCCGCGCGAGCGCCTGTTCGCGGTCCCAGCGGCCGCTCAGCACGAGCGGTCCGCCGAGCATGAGGGCGAGGCAGACCCCGAAACAGTAGGCGGCGGTCGAGGAGAGCGGGACGACGGCGGCCACCGCGTCCCCGTCGCGCAGCCCGTTGACATCGATGGTGCACGTGCACGCGTACCGCAGCGCGCTCTCGGACTGGACGACCCCCTTGGGCCGTCCGGTGGAGCCGGAGGTGAGGCCGATGAGGGTGCCGCCCGACCAGCGGGAGACGTCTCGCGGGCCGCGGCCCGCGAGGACCGTCCAGCCGTCCAGCGCCTCGGCGGGCCGTGCGCCGGGCAGGGGCGGGGTGCCGCTGCCCGGCGCGTGCCACTCGTCGAGGGCGGAGGGCTCGGCGATCACCGCGTCCGGACGGATGTCCTCCAGGGCGGCGGCGAACTCCGCCCGCGTCGTGTGCCGGTTGACGAGGGCCAGGACCCCGCCGGTCATCCCGGCGGCGAGGGTCGCCGCGACGGTGCGCCACGAGTTGTCGGCCTGCAGCAGCACCGTCCCGCCCGGCGTGCCGTCCGGTGTCATCGCCTCGGCCAGCTCGGCCGCGCGGTCCAGGAGGTCGCGCGCGGTGTGCCGGCCGTGGTCGTCGACGACGGCCGTGAAGTCGGCGCGCTCGGCCCGCTCGTAGAACTCCCGTACTGTCTGTCGCATCCGCTTCCCCGCCTTTTCGCGAAGGGTGGTGGAGCCCCGTTGTCCCGCCCGTGTCAGGCCCGTGTTCGGCCCGCGGACGGCAGCCGGGGCGTGCTCAGCCCGCGTACATCTCCCGCTCGCCGCCCATGACGGCGATACGGCGTCCCCGCATGTCGCCGACCTGGGCGACGGCGGCCGCCCATTCGGGGCTGTCGAGGGCCTTGCGCAGGTCCTCGGGGGTGTCGAAACCGAGGACGGAGAGGCCGTCCCAGCCCTCCGAACGCGGTTCGAGCGCCGCGTCGAGGTCGGTGTGCCGCCAGGACCTCAGTCCGGGCAGTCGGCGGGTGAGTTCGGCGTGCTCGCCGCGCCACCAGCCGATGAACCGCTCATGGGTCCAGTCGGGCGGCCGTGCGGCCAGCAGGACGAGGTTGTACATCGCGCCCTCCTCAGGTGAACAACACTGCGGGCGAACGCCCGATGAGCAACCGCCGCACCCGGCCCGAGCCGTCGAGCCGCGCCGAGGCCACGAAGCTCGCCTCCCGCTCGCCGAGGCGCCGTACCTCGCCGAGGAACAGCTCGTCCCCGCCGACGGTGCTCGCGGCCAGTACATGGTGGGTGCGGACGCCCACCTCGCGCTGGTCGAGGTAGCCCTCCAGTTCGGGCCGGCCGCCGTGGAAGTCGGTGGCGCCGTCGCCGCCGGTGGAGAAGAGGATGGAGAACGAGAAGTCCTCGCTGATCATGTCGAGGATCCGGTCGGCGTCGGCGCTGTCCAGGATCGCGAACCAGGTGGTCAGGAAAGAGGCGGTGGACTGTGTGGTCATGGCCGGTCCACGAGGTCGAAGTCGGTGGTGAAGAAGGACTGGTAGCGCGCCATGAGCCCGTCGGGCGACAGCCGCACGGCGGAGAGGAACGCGCCGGTGGTGACGCCCTTCTCGACCACGAAGCCGTACGCCGTCTCGACGTCGCCGTCGGTCGCGTACCGCCTGATCTCGTGCGTACGGTCCACCGCCTCGCGAGCGGCGATGTACGCGGCGAAGTCCTCGCGGGACTCCCCCGTGCGCTGCCCGCCGGGCAGGGCGATGAGGAATCGGAAGCCGGGTTCCAGGAGTTCCAGCACCTTGTCCGGTTCCTGGCTGTCCATTCTGGCCATGTAGTCGCGAAGCACCATTGCTGATCGCTCTCCCTCAGCGCCGAGAAACAACCTGAGTTCAGTTCAGTTTGACTGTAATCCGGATGTCCCGACCCCGACAAGGGGCGGGACGCACCCGGAGGTCCGGAACTATCCGGCGACCATGCGCACCACGCACTCCTCGATCATCTCGCTGATCTCGGTGAGCGGGATCGCCCCGGTCGGGCGGTACCAACGCCAGACACTGACGATCATGCCGAGGACGGCGAGGCCGAGGGTGTGCGCGTCCCGGACCGGGAAGGCGCCCTTCGCCATGCCGCGCATCAGCAGGTTCGTCCAGTCCCGCTCGACCATCTGCACCAGCTGCCGGGCCGCGACGCGCTCGGTCTCCTCGCGCTTGGACTTGCGCGGATTGGCGAGCAGGGACATGTTGGCCTGCAGGATGCGCATCTGGCGAATCTCCTGCTCGCTGACCGCGAAGGCCGAGCGAACGGCCGCGCGCAGCTCCTCGACGGGATCCACCGCGTCGGCCGTCGCCTCCGTGAACATGTCGTGGGAGCGCTGGAGTTCCAGGCGCATGATGGTGAGCAGGCAGTGGGCCTTGGACTCGAAGTAGTGGTACAGGGCGGTCTGCCCGATCCCGACCCGGTCGGCGACCTCGGACCACTTCGTGCTCTCGTAGCCGTCCTCCCCGAACCGCTCCACGGCGGCCACGAGAATGGCCGCGCGCTTGGACCTGGGCCCCTCCTCCGGATCCACGATCCGTGCCCTCGCCATCGTCTCTCCCTCTGCTCCACGACCGCTGTCGATCGCCGCCCGGTACCGATCACCGCTCGGGGTCGATCACTGCTCGGTGTCGATCACCGCTCGGTCGTCCGAGAGTAGACCCTAGTTCAGCTCGGGTCACCGTGGTCGCCATGGTCCCCGGGCGGCGGGTGGACGAAGTGCGGTCGGCGCTTGGCGACGAAGGCGCTGACACCCTCGCGGCCCTCCATCGAGACAGCGGCGGCGGCCAGCCCGCGGGCCTCGGCGTCCAGATGCTCGTCGAAGGACGCCGACAGAGCCCCGGAGACCAGCCGCCGCGTCACGCCGTACGCCCCCGTCGCCCCGCGCGCCAGCGCCCTCGCGGTCGCCGCGGCCTCCGCCGCAAGCCGCTCCGGTGCGACGACCCTGCCGACCAGCCCCATCGCGAGCGCCTCGGCGGCCGTGATCCGGCGGTTGGTCAGCAACAGGTCCCGTGCCCGCCCGGGGCCCACGAGCCGGGGCAGCGACCAGGTGACCCCGGCGTCGGGCGAGTACCCGATCCCGGTGTAGGCCGCCGTGAAACCGGCGTCGGACGCGGCGAAGGCGAGGTCGGCGGCGGCCGTCAGCCCCAGTCCGGCCCCGGCGACAGCGCCCTGCACGGCCACCACCAGCGGCGCGTCGAGCCCGGCGAGGATCCGCAGCGCGCCGTGCAGGGCGTCGGTGACGTCCGTGAGATGCCCGGCAAGCCGGTCCCCGGGCACCGTCGCGAACTCCCTCAGGTCGCCGCCGACGCAGAAGGACCGACCCCGCCCGGTGAGCAGCACCGCCCGGGCCCGCGCGGTCTCGCAACTCCGGGCGGCGTCCAGCAGCCCCCGGGCCATCGCGAGGTCGATGGCGTTGCCGTCCCCGCGGCACATCTCCACGTGGGCCACCGCGTCGCCGTCGACCTCCGTCGTGACCCTCATCGTGCCGTCCACCCGCCGTCCACGGTCAGCACCTGCCCGGTGCAGTACGAAGAGGCGTCCGAGGCCAGGAAGAGCAGCGCCCCGTCCAGTTCTCCCGCTTCTCCGCCCCTGCCGAGCATCGTGCCGCGCTCGACCCAGCGCCGGGACCGCTCGTCGGCGAACAGCCCTTCGGTCATCTCGGAGCGGAACCATCCCGGGGCGAGCGCGTTGACCCGTGTCCCCGATCCGCCCCACTGCCCGGCCAGTTCACGGGTGAGTCCGACGAGCCCGGCCTTGGATGCGGCGTAGGCCGCACCCCCCAGCGGGGCGCCGGAGACGAGCCCGAGGACGGACGACACGTTCACGACCGATTTCGTACGGGCGGACGGAGCCTGGGCCAGCAGCCGGGCCAGGTGGAAGGGAGCGACGAGATTGACGTCGAGGACGTGGGCGAAGTCCTCCGGGCTCTCGTCCTCGGCGCGTACGGACCCGGGTGTACCCGCGTTGTTGACCAGCACCTCGAAGCCGCCGCCGTGCTCCAGGACGGTCTCGACCAGCCGCACCCGGTCCGCCTCCCGGGAGACGTCACAGACGACCGGGCGGATACGGGGATCGCCGCCGGCCAGTTCCTCGAGCCGGTCCGGACGGCGCGCCGCGGCGAACACGGTGGCACCGGCCGCGGCCAGCACGGCGGCGAACCGGGCGCCCAGACCCGAGGAAGCCCCGGTCACCACGGCGGTCCTGCCGTGCAGCGAGAACAGGTCCGTGGCCGGGTCCGGGCCGGCCGTGGTGGTCATGCCTCCACTCCGATCGGCAGCGCGGTCGCCCCGCCGTCCAGGACCAGCGTCTGTCCGGTCATCCACGCCGACGCCTCGGAGGCGAGGAACACCGCCGCGTTGGCCACGTCCTCCACCGTGCCGAGCCTGCGCAGCGGCAGCCTCGCGGTGAGGATCGGTTCCCTCGGCTCCCAGACGGCCCTGGCCAGCTCGGTCTTGATCAGCCCGGGCGCGATCGCGTTGACCCGGACGCGCGGCCCGAGTTCGTACGCGAGCTGCCGGGTCATGTGCAGCATCGCCGCCTTGGTGGCGTTGTACCAGCCGATGTGCGGGTCGACGACCAGTCCGCCGACGGAGGCGATGTTGACCACCGTTCCGCCGTGCTCGCTCATCCACGCCCGCCAGGCGCAGCGGGTCCAGGCGATCATGCCGTACTGGTTGACCCGGACGGTCTTCTCCGCGCGCGCCAGGTCGAGATCGAGCAGGTCTCCCATGTACGGGTTGGTGGCCGCGTTGTTGACCATGACGTCGAAGCGTCCGAGGCGGGCCATGGTCTCCGCGACGCACCGCTCGGCCTGCTCGGGCTCCCCCGCGTTCGCGACCAGCTCGTGGACCTCGCCGTCACCCTTGACGCGCAGCAACTCCGCGCGGGCCGCCGCGAGTCCGTCCGCCTTGCGGGCGGCGATCACCACATGGGCGCCCGCCTCACGACAGGCCTTGGCGATGCCCAGGCCGATCCCGCGCGAGCCCCCGGTGATCACGGCGACCCGGCCGTCCAGTGCGCGTGCGCTCATGCCGACTCCTCGGGATATTTGGCCAGTTCACGGCGGGCGACCGTGCGCAGATGCACTTCGTCGGGCCCGTCCGCGATCCGCAGCGCCCGGGTGATGGCGTACAGCCGGGCGAGTACGGTGTCGTCGCTGACCCCGGCCGCGCCGTGGGCCTGAACCGCGCGGTCGACCACCCGGTGGGCGACCTCCAGGGCGGCCACCTTGATGGCCGCGACCTCGGTACGGGCGGCGGAGTTGCCCGAGGTGTCCATCAGCCAGGCCGACTTGAGGACGAGCAGCCGCAGTTGCTCGATCTCGACGCGGCTGCGGGCGATCCACTCGCGTACGACGCCCTGTTCGGCGAGCGTGCCGCCGAAGGCGGTACGTGTCAGGGTCCGGCGGCACATCAGCTCCAGCGCCCGTTCGGCGAACCCGACCGCGCGCATGGCGTAGTGCATGCGCCCGGGCCCCAGACGCCCCTGAGCCAGGGCGAATCCCTCCCCTTCGCCGCCGAGGAGTGACGACACCGGTACCCGTACGTCCTCGAAGAGCACGTCGCCGTGGCCGCAGCGGTCGGTGTAGCCGAACATCGGCAGATCGCGCAGGACGGTGATGCCCGGGGTGTCGCGTGGAATCAGCAGCATGCTCTGCTGCCGGTAGGAGGGCGCGTCCGGGTCGGTGACGCCCATCAGGATGATCAGCCGGCAGTCCGGGTCGAGGATTCCGGAGGTGTACCACTTGTGGCCGTTGACGACATAGGCGTCTCCTTCGCGGGTGATCCGGGTACGGATGTTGCGCGCGTCGGAGCTGGCGACCTCCGGCTCGGTCATGGCGAAGCACGACCGGATCTCGGCCGCGAGGAGGGGGCGCAGCCAGCGGTCCTGCTGTTCGGGGGTGCCGAACAGGGCGAGCAGTTCCATGTTGCCGGTGTCGGGGGCGGAGCAGTTGAAGACCTCGGGGCCGATGACCGAACGTCCGGCCAGCTCGGCGAGCGGCGCGTACTCCAGGTTGGTGAGCCCTGCGCCCCATGCGCCGTGGGCGAGGAAGAGGTTCCACAGGCCTTCGGCCCGCGCCTTCTCCTTCAACTCGCGCATGACCGGGGGTAGTTCGTGCGGGTTGTCGGCCTCGGCGAGCTGCCGCTCGTAGACGGCCTCGGCGGGCACGACGTACTCCTTCATGAACGCGGCCATGCGCGTGCGGAGTTCGTCGGTCCGCGGGGGGAGTCCGAAATCCATGGTGGCGCTCCTTCAGGACCGTGGGGCGAGGATGTCGCGTGCCGTGCGGATCATCGCCGCGATGGTCGGCGGCAGCCGCTCCTGGTCGGGGTCGCGGTACTTGCCCTCACGGTGTCTGCGCAGGTTGTGACCCATGATCGCGGCCATTTTGGTGCGGGCCAGGGCGCGGAACCAGTCGAAGGCGGGGGGTACGGCGCGGCCGTCGAGATAGCGGGCCAGCAGTTCGTCCTCGGTGGGCAGGCCCGGCACGGGACGGCCGAGCCGGGGGAAGTTCCGGTGGTCGGCGAAGAGGAGGAACCAGCCGAGGTCGATGCGGGGATCGCCCACACCCCAGATCTCCCAGTCGACGACCGCGGACGGACGCTCGCCCCGGCAGAGCACGTTGCCGAGCCGGAAGTCGCCGTGGACCAGCACGGGCGGCAGGCTCTCGGGGATCCCGGCGGCGAGGAGGCCCAGTACCTCCTCGGCACCCGGCCGCAGTGGGCCCGGTACGGCACGCATGGTCCGCGCCCAACGCTCCAGCTCGGCCGCCGGATCCAGGGGTTCGGCGCCGTCGACGTGCGTGCGGTGCAGGTCGCGCAGGACACCGGCCAGCGCCATCATCCGTGTGCGGCACAGCCCCGGGTCCAGGCGGTGCTCGTCGAGGACGGGCTCGATCGCCTCTCCGGCCACGAACTCCATGGCGAACCAGGCCGGTTCGCGCTCGTCGACGGCGAAGACCTCCGGCACGGGCACCGGCGATCCGACGAGGGCGCGCAGGATCCGGGCCTGGCGCAGTACGTCGTTGCGCCCGACGGGCCGCTGCCCCTCAGGCACGGCTTTGACGACGTACGCCCCGGTGCCCGCGGTGATCGAGTAGGTGAGTCCCGAGTGGCCGCCGGGCAGGGTGCGCAGATCACCGAAGGGCTCGTTCGGGTGCCGAGCGGCGAGCCCGGTGCGGACCCGGGCGGCGAGTCGTGTCACCTCGGTCGCGGTGCTCAACGCCCCACTCCCTTCGATTCCTTGGGCAGTCCCAGCACGCGTTCGGCCAGGATGTTCCGCTGGATCTCGTCGCTGCCGCCCGCGATGCGATAGCCGGGTGCGCCGAGCAGGTGCTCGGTCCAGGCGAAGCTGCCCCACTCCCCCGTGTCGGCGGCGAGGCGCGGTCCGAGGAGCTGTTGGACGAGGTCGGTGGTGGCGCGCAGGGTGGCGGTGGCGTGGAGCTTGCCGACCGAGGCTTCGGCGCCGGGTTCGCGTCCGGCTGCCAGCGCCGCCGTGACCCTCAGGCCGATGAGCCGCTGGACCAGGCTACGAACGAACAGGTCGGCGGACCACTGCTGTTCGCCGGCGGTCAGCGGGCGGGGCAGGTGCCGGGCGAGGTCGAGCGCCCGGTCGGCGTTGTCCAGGCCGAGGCCGCCGGAGTCGAGGCGTTCGGCGGCGAGGACGGTCAGCGTCACCCGCCAGCCCTCGCCGACCGGGCCGAGCCGGTCGGTGTCCGGCACGAACACGTCGTCCAGATAGACCTCGTTGAAGCTGGAGCCGCCGGTCATCTGCCGGATGGGCCGCACGACCACGCCCGGCGCGTCCATCCGAACCAGGAAGACGGTGATGCCTGCGTGTTTGGGCGCGTCCGGGTCGCTGCGGCAGACGGCCACTCCCCAGGTGGCGACACGGGCGCCGGAGGTCCAGATCTTGTGACCGCTCAGGACCCAGCCGTCGTCCTGACGGACGGCCCGGGTGCGGACGGCGGCGAGGTCGGAGCCGGCTTCGGTCTCGGAGAAGAGCTGGCAGGCGAGTTCGTCGGTGCGGAGCATGGGTCGCAGCCAGCGCCTCCGCTGTTCCTCGGTGCCCCAGATCCGGATCGCCGGGGCCACCAGCTGCTGGGTGACCGGGAAGACCTCGGTGCGCCGGGGCACGTCGAAGCGGGATTCCTCGGCACGGTACAACTGCTCGTAGTAGGGCGGCAGTTCGCGCCCCCCGTGCTCCGGTGGCCAGTCCAGCGCGCCCCAGCCGTGGTCGAAGCGGGTGCGTTCCCAGTCCCGTATCCGATCGGTGTGTTCGCGTTCCTCCGCCTCACTCCAGTTCTCGAAGACGGCCACCGAGTCGTCGCCACGGCCCCACTCCCGGCGGTCGGCACGCGCCGCCGCCACACCGGTCAGCCATCGCCGGGCCGCGGCGCGGAACTCCTCGGGCTCCGGGATACCGCTCATGGTCCTCCTTCCGGACGGGGTCTCAGCGGGTCAGTACGGTGCAGGCGCTGACGCCCGGCGCCCCGTACACATGGGTGAAGCCTGTCGACGGGCGGTCCGGCAGCTGTCGTTCGCCCGCACGGCCGCGCAGTTGTTGGACGATCTCGTGGACCTGACGCAGGCCGGAGGCGCCGATGGGTTCGCCGTTGGCGATGCAGCCGCCGTCGGTGTTGACCGGCAGGGCACCGCCGGGTGCGGTCGCGCCTTCGGGGATCAGCCGCTCCTGCTCGCCGTGCTCACAGAACCCGCACTCGGCCAGGTGCATCACCTCGGCACCGCTCTCGGTGTCCTGGAGCTGGCACACGTCGATGTCCGACGGTCCCAGCCCGGCTTCCTCGAAGGCGAGTCGCGCGGCGTCGGCGCTGACACTGGTCGGAGTGCCGACGGGCGCCCAGGGGCTGAACACCTCGAAGGAGCCGAACCGCCGGGTGCGGACGACGGCCGCCCGCAGCGTGACCGGGGTCGCGTCCAGTTCACGGGCGACCGCACGGCTGCACAGGACGAGCGCCACGGCGCCCTGGCCTGGCGAGCAGAACATGTACCGGGTCAGCGGGTCGTTGACCATGCCGGAGGCCAGGATCTCGTCCGCGTCGAGCGGTGTGCGCCGCCAGGCGTGGGGGGTGCGGGCCCCGCTCGCGTACGCCTTCTCCGCGACCAGGGCCAGGGTCCGGGCGGTGATCCCGTGGTCGTGCATGTACCGCTGGATCTTCATGGCGAAGAACTGGGTGGTCACCATCAGCCCGTCGCGTCCGTACGCCTCGTCGAGCCCCCAGTCGGCGGGCCGCGGATCGAAGGCGCCGCGCGGGTGCTTGTCGAAGCCGACGGCGAGGGCCACGTCCGCCGCCCCGGAACGGATCGCGTTGACCGCCGAGACCAGGGCGCTGCCGCCGGTCGCGCAGCCGTTGCGGACGTTGACGAACGGCACTCCGGTCAGGCCGAGTTCAGCCACCAGCGTGTCGGCGTTGCCGGCCGCGTCGCTGCCGCCGTACGCCGCCCGCACACGGGTCCAGGGCAGTCCCGCGTCGGCCAGGGCGGCCCGCACGGCCCGCACGGCGAGCTGCCGGCCGCTCGCCTCCGTGCGGGCGAAGGAGGTGATTCCGGCACCGCACACGAGCACCTCTTCGGTCGTCATACGGCGACTCCCCTGGCCCGTGGGACGCCGTCCGCCACCGCGACGGCCACCGGCATGCCGATCTTCAGGTCCTCGGCGCGCAGGTCGAGCACGGCCAACACGCGTACTCCTTCCGGAAGTTCGACGTAGCCGACGGCAAACGACTCGAACCCGGCGGCGGGCTGGACGTACGGCGGCGACTTGGGCGCGTGGCGCTGCACGGTCCACGTCCACAGCGTGCCCGTACCGGAGAGGACGACCGGCTCGGCCGGTCCGCCGCAGCGCGGGCACGACGGGTCGGCGGGGTGGACGGCCACCGCGCAGTCGGCGCACCGGGAGCCGCGCAGCGGGCTCCCGGCCTCCGGCAGGGTGCTCAGCGCCCCTTCCACTGCGGCTCCCGCTTCTCCAGGAACGCCGACACGCCCTCCGCTGCGTCCTCGGAGTTGAGCATCACACCGACCGCGAGGTGCTCCATGACCATCAGCGACTGGATGTCGGCGTCCAGGCTCCGGTCGATGGTCATCTTGGTGATCCACATGGTGAACGGGCTCTTGTCGACGAGCTGGTCGGCGAACTCCTCGACCGTCGCGTCCAGCTTGTCGGCCGGCGCCGAGGAGTTGATGAGACCGAACTCGGCGGCCTCGACCCCGGTCAGCAGCTTTCCGGTGAGCATCAGCTCCTTCGTCTTGCGGACACCGATCATGCGCGGCACCCGGTAGATCGGCCCGGCCCCGCCGAACAGGGCGCGGCGGATGTGGAAGTCGCCGATCAGGGAGTCGTCCGCGGCGATCGCGAAGTCGCAGGAGATCATCAACTCGAAGCCGCCCGCCGTGACATGGCCTTCGAGGACCGCGATCGACGGGGTCTTCATCGAGTACAGCCGGTCACAGACCTTCGCCGACTTCACGGCGACGTCGATCGCGTTGGACCTGCCGACGAATTCGGCCTTGAGGCTGTCCAGGTCGAACCCGGAGCAGAAGGTGTTGCCCCGGCCCCGCAGCACCAGTACGCGCAGCTCGGGGTCGGCGTCGACCTCGGTGATGATCTCGTCCAGCCGGTCGAGGATCGGCACCGTCACGCAGTTCTTCTTGTGCGGCCGGTTCAGCCAGACCCGTGCCACGTGGCCGTCCCGCTCGAACTGGATCTCGTCTTCGACTGCCATGAGCTCCTCCAAACTGAACTGAATTCATATTGATTCTGTGGGCGATGGATGCCCCTGTCAATGGACGGGGAAGCGATTCCCGAAACGGTCCGGCGCTCAGTCCGTACGGCTCGCACAGTCCGTACGGCTCGCTGGGTTCGTACGGCCGGTGAGGCCCAGCAACCCGGCCAGCCGCAGACGATGGTCGTCGGCGGTGCCGAACAGCGCCTCGTCGGCGCGGGCCCGGCGCACATAGAGATGGGCGGGGTGCTCCCACGTGAAGCCGATCCCTCCGTGGAGCTGCACGTATTCCGCCGTCGCCAGCCGATAGGCGCCGGAGCAGGCCACGGCCGCCGAACTCGCCGCCACCGGCAACTCCGCACGCCAGCCCGCGAGGCAGGCCGTCGCGTACGCCGAGGCGGACCGCGCTCCTTCGAGGTCGACCAGGAGGTCGGCGAGCCGGTGCTTGACCACCTGAAAGGACCCGATGGGCCGCCCGAACTGGGTTCGATGCCTGACGTACTCGAGGACGGCGTCCAGCGCGTGCGCCGATCCGCCCACATGCTCGGCGGCCAGCGCCACCCGCCCCGCGTCCAGGACCGCCGCCACGATCGCGGCGGCCTGTCCGGCCTCACCGACCGGCTCGGCGGGCGTGCCCCGGAACCGTACGAGCGCCTGTCGGCGCGTGGGATCGAGGACGCGCCGGGCCACACGCTCACAGGTCCCGGAGCCGACACCCGGCCCGGTCCCGGTCCTGGTTCCAGTCCTAGCAGCCCCGGTCCTAGTCCCAGCCCCGATTCCAGTCCCGGTACCGTGGTCCGGTTCGCAGGCGAACAGCCGCGTACCGTCCGGCGCTTCGGCCGCGACCAGGATCAGATCGGCCCCCTCCCCGTCGAGTACGAAGTCGGCCTCGCCGCGCAGCACCCAGCCACCGGCGCCCCGCTCGGCGGTCACGTGCGCCGCCTGCGGGAATCCGGCCACCGTCGCGGTGAGCGAGCCGTCCGCGATACCCGGCAGCCAGCGCTGACAGGCCTGCCGGTCACCGCTTCGCAGGAGCGTGTGCCCGGCCAGTACGACGGTCGGCAGCAGCGGCGCCGGGCACAGCACGCGCCCGGTCTCCTCCAGAGCCACGGCGAGTTCGGCGAAGGTGTAACCGGCGCCACCGAACTCCTCGGGGACGGCGAGCGCCTGCACCCCGATCTCGCCCGCGAGTCGTTGCCACAGCAGTCGGTCGTGACCGCGGGGCCCCGCCGCCTGCTTGCGGACCTCTTCGGGTCCACAGGTCTCCTTCAGCAGTTCTCGCAGCACCTCGCGGAGTTGGCGCCGCTCCTCACTCTCCAGCAGCAGCGTCGGATCGGTGTCGAGCCGGAACATACGAGCCTCCCTAAACGGTGAAGCGTCCGCCGTTGGCGAGCAGCACCGCGCCGACGAGATTGGCCGCCGCGTCGCCGGCCAGGAACAGCGCGACGTCCGCGATCTCCTCGGGTGTCGCGTAGGGGCGTACACGCGGGTCGGCGAAGCCCCGGCGCAGCGCCTCGGGCGTCCGGGCGGCCATCCCCGTCTCGGTCGGCCCGGGTGCCACCGTGTTGACGCGGATTCCGAACGCGATCGCCTCCTTGGCGACGGACTGACTCAGCGCGTGCGCTCCGGCCTTGGACGCCGCGTAGTGCGGATAGCCGGCCTGGGTGTCGAAGGCCGAGGAGGAGCCGACGGTGACGACCGCACCCGAACGGTTCGGCACCATCGTCCGCAGTGCGGCGCGCAGGACATGGAAGGTGCCGTCGAGATTGACCCGCATGACGCGCCGCCACGCGGCCTCGCCGAGCCGTGTGGTCACCTCGGGCGGCCGGTCGGTCAGCAGGGCTTCGGCGATCCACTGCTTCGCCCCGGGGTCGTCGACTCCGGCGGCGTGCACCACGACGTCCAGGCGTCCGTACTCGCGCACGGCCTCGTCGAAGACCCGGTCGACCTGCCCGCCGTCCCCCACGTCCACGGTCACCGGCCGCGCTCCGGGCAGCTCCTTGGTGACCGCCCGGGCCGCGGCGGCGTCGATGTCCGCCACCAGGACCACGGAGCCCTGCGCGGCGAGCCGCCGGGCGACCGCGGCGCCGATACCGGAGCCCGCGCCGGTCACCAGCGCGATCCTGCCCGTGAAGTCTTCGTGTGCCGGGCCCTCGCCGTCCATGAGATCCACCGCCCCACTCGGTTGCCGTGCCCGGTTGTCACACTCGGCCACGGGACCAGTTACTGAACTGACTTCATTTTTGCTAGCCTCTCGCGTATGTCAACAGGCGAGACGAGAGCGATCCGACTGACGCGATGGGGCGGCCCACCGGTGCTCACCGAGGTGGCACGACCGGTACCCCGCGGCGAGGAGGTCCTGGTGCGGGTCGAGGCGGCCGGGCTGTGCCGCTCCGACCTCCATGTCCTGGACGCGACACCGGGCACCCTGCCGTACCGGACGCCGTTCACCCTCGGGCACGAGGTCGCGGGCCGCGTGGCCGCACACGGTCCCGAGGCCTTCGGCCCCGCGATCGGCGAGCGCGTGGTCGTCTACGGCCCCTGGGGTTGCGGGCGTTGCGTCCGCTGCTCGGCCGGGGCGGAGAACCACTGCGACGCGCGCCCCGCCCTGGACGCGGCCCGCGCCGGTACGGGGGCGGGGCTCGGGCGCGACGGCGGAATGGCCGACCACCTGCTCGTACCGTCCGGGCGGCTGCTGGTTCCGGTGGGCGACCTGGACCCCGTGCAGGCCGCGCCTCTGTCCGACGCCGGACTCACCTCGTACCACGCCGTGGCCGGCGTCCGTCCGGCGCTCGGGGAGGGAGCGAGCGCGGTCGTCCTCGGGGTCGGCGGGCTGGGGCACCTGGCGGTACGGATCCTGCGCGCCACCACGTCCGCGTACGTCCTGGCCGTGGACGTACGAGAAGAGGCACTCGCCCTGGCCGCCACGTGCGGTGCGCACTTCGGCACGCTCCTGGGGCCACGCACGGCGGAGGTCCTGCGCCGGCACGTCGGCGGCACCGGGGCGGACGCCGTGCTGGACTTCGTCGGCAGCCGGTCCAGCCTGGAGCTCGCGACCGGCGTCCTGCGCGCGGGAGGAGAGTTGGCCGTCGTGGGGAGCGGCGGCGGGGAGCTGACCGTCCGCAAGTCCGGCGCGCTCCCTCCGGGGCTGCGGATCTCGCTGCCCTTCTGGGGGACGCGGCCGGAACTGGAGGAGGTCGTGGACCTGGCGCGCGAGGGGGTTTTGACGGTGGAGACAGAGCAATTCCCGCTGTCGGGAGCGCTGGAGGCGATCGACAGACTCCGCTCCGGCGACCTGCGCGGGCGCGCGGTGCTGGTACCCGACTGAGCCCGACGCCGGACAGCCCTCGACCCCGCCATCACCCCTCACCCTCAGCCTCGCCCCCGCCATCACCCCCACCCTCGGCCGAGCACGGCCGCAATCATCTGCCGTCCGGACCCTCGACTACAGAAGTGAGTTCAATTAGGGTCTGGTTCCACGCAACGACGCGACAAGGCGGTGGGCCGCTGTGCACGCTCGAAAAGTGGATCTGCTGGTGATCGGTGGCGGGATGGCCGGCCTCTCGGCCGCCGCCAAGGTGGCGCACGAGGGCGGCTCCGTCGTCCTGGTGGATCGGGCGGAGCGCCCCGGAGGCTCGGCGCGCCTCGCCGGTTTCGTCTGGACGGCCCCCACCCTCGACGAGTTGCGCCGGGTCGACCCGGACGGCGATCCGGAGCTCGCGCGGGCGCTGTTGGAGGGGCTCGCCGAGGGGGTGGCCTGGATCGGCTCGCTCGGTGTGGAGTGCCGCCCGCCCGTCCCCGTACTCGGCTTCGGCCGGGGACACCAGATCGACACCAACCACTATCTCGACACCTGCGAGCGGCTGGTCCGCGACCGGGGCGGGGAAGTACTGACAGGCACCGAAACCCGCACGCTGGTGACGGAGGACGGCGTGGTCAAGGGTGCGGAGTGCGTGCTGCCGGACGGATCCGTGCGCAGGATCGACGCCGCCTGGACCCTGCTCGCGACCGGCGGCTTCCAGGGTGACCCGGCGCTGCGCGCCGAACACATCCACGACCAGGCCCGCGGCATCGAACTGCGCGCCAACCCGCACAGCCGGGGCGGCGGGCTCGCGCTCGGCCTCGCCGCGGGGGCGGCGTTCGGCAAGAAGGACGCGGGGTTCTACGGACACCTGATGCCGGCGGGCGTATCCCTGTCCGACCCGGCGCGCTTCGTCGACCTCGCCCTCTACTTCAGCGAGCACGCCCTGCTCTTCGACCTCACGGGCGAGCGATTCGTCGACGAGACCGTCGGGGACCACCTGACCGCCATGGCGCTCCTGGAACGACCGGGGGCCCGGGGGCTGTTGGTCGCCGACGCGCGGGTCCACAGGGAGTGGATCTCCGCCTCGTACGTGGAGGGGATCCCAGGCGTGGACAAGTTCCAGTTGTGCCACCGCGCCGGTGCCCGGAGCGCGGTAGCGGAGAGCCTGGAGGAGTTCGCCTGGATGCCCGAGGAATGGGGGTATCCGGGCGCCAGGATCCGGGACCGCGTCGAGGAGTTCAACTCCGTCGTGCGCGGGGGCGGCGAGACGGTCCCCGGACGACTGCTCGACCGGCAGCCGCTCGACGAGCCACCCTTCTACGTGATCGAGGCCGCCCCCGCGATCACGTTCGCCTTCGGCGGTCTGCTGATCGACGCCGAGGCGCACGCCCTGTCCGCGAACGGGCGACGGACGGTCCCGGGCCTGCTGGTGGCCGGGGCGGACGCGGGCGGACTGTACCGGCGCGCCTACGCCGGTGGCCTCGCCCCGGCGTTGGTGTTCGGCCTCGCGGCCGCTCGGACCGCGCTCGGCCCAGACGGTGAAACGCACTCCGACAAATCCGGTGCAGCGGTCTTGCCCGACCGCCATCCGCGTGTCTAGCTTACCGAATTGAGTTCAATTTACCTAAGCGGTTCGTGGCGCGAACCCGCTTCCTGAAGAGGGAGGGACTGTGAGTCAGTTCCTGCTTGTCCTGGTCAGCGGTGTGGCCGGCGGAGCCGTGTACGGGCTCATCGGACTCGGGCTGGTCATCATCTACCGGGCCACCGACGTCGTGAACTTCGCGATGGCCTCCCTGGCGACCCTGGGCCTGTACGTGGCGGTCTCGCTCCGGGACCGCGGTGTGGCCACGGTGCTCGGCGTGCTGGCGGCGATCACGATCACCGTCGTGGCGGGCCTGCTGGTCCGCGAAACGGTGATCAGGCCGCTCGGCCAGGGGCAGTTGTTCTCGGCACTCGTCCTGACGATGGGCGTCTCACTGGTGGCCGAGAGCGCGGCCGGTTCGATATGGGGAGACCAGCCGAAGGCCTTCCCCAGCCTGGTCGAGGGAACGGTGCGCTGGTCGGGTGCGGCACTGCCGGCCCAGAGCCTGCTGACGATCGCCGTGGCCGCCGTGGCGATGGCACTGGTCGGCTATCTGTTCGGACGGACCACCCTCGGCTCGGCCATGCGTGCCGTGGCCGAGAGCGCGGACACCGCGCGGGTCGTCGGGCTGGGCGCACAACGCCTCGCGCGGATCGCCTGGGCCCTGGGCCTCGGCCTCGCCGCGCTCGGCGCCTGTCTGTACGCGCCGCGGGCCGGACTGGTGCCCACCATGCTCAGCGCGCCGCTCTTCCGCGCCTTCGCCGGGATCTTCCTGGGGGGCCTGACGAGCATGTACGGGGCTGTCATCGGCGGACTGACCGTCGGCGTGCTGGACAACCTGGCGGCGAACTACGTCTCCGCCAGTCTCCGGGACACGTTCGTGTTCTCGTTCACTGTTCTGGTGCTGCTCGTCCGACCGCAGGGCATGTTCGGCACCCGCACCTTCCAACGGGTCTGAGGGATCTGAAGGATCTGAGGAGTCGCATCCATGGTCTTCAACCGTTCCGTCCTGGCGAAGGCGGCACTCGGGCCGGCCGCCGGCGCGGTGCTCATGGCCTTCATGGCGTCCGGTGCGATCCCGGCGTACCAGATGTATTCGGTGGCGCTCGCGGCCGTCTACTCGATCGTGGTGCTGTCGGTCGGCCTGCTGGCCGGCTGGTCGGGCATCTGGTCGGTGGGGCATCCGGCGTTCTTCGCCATCGGCGCCTACTTCGCCGCCTACGGCAGCGGTCACGACTGGCCGCTGGAGGCGGTGATGCTCGGGGCGGTCGCCACCGGCGCCGTCCTCGGCACCTTCCTCGGCTACGCGGGCGCCCGGTTCTCGACGCTCTACATCGCCCTGCTGACCCTCGCGTTCACGATGGTGTCACTGGAACTGATCAACCGCTGGAGCAGCGTGACCGGCGGTGACCAGGGAGCGCCGGTGCTGCAACTGCGCAGCGTCCTTGGCCTCGGCACCCTCGCGGGCGGCGGCACCGAACCGCAGTACCTCGCGGTGGGGGCTGCCGCCGTGGTGCTCGCGCTGGCCGTGCCCGCGGCGGCCTCGGGACTGCGGATGCGGCTGGTCGCCGCCAAGTCGCATCCGCTGGCGGCCCGTACGATCGGGATCGCGCCCGAGGCGCAGTCGGCCCTGGCCTTCGCGGCGAGTGCCGCGTGCACCAGCTTCGCGGGCGTGCTGCTCGGTCTGATCACCGGCTTCGTCAGCCCCGACCCGTTCTCGCTCGGCTTCGGCATCGCGCTCGTCGCGGCCTGCGTCCTCGGCGGGGTGGGGACCGTCCTCGGTGCGGTGGCCGGTGGTGCCTACCTGACCTGGAATCCCTCGCTCTCGTCCGCCGTCGGGCTGCCGCAGCCGGTCGTGCAGGGCCTCGTGCTGATCGGTGTGCTCCTCTTCCTTCCCGGAGGGGCCGTGCCCTTCCTGGCGCGGCCCGCGCGGGCCCTGCTCCGGCGTGCCCTGCCCCGGCGCGAGGAACGGCGGCAGGCAGCGGCGCTTCCTCTCGGCAGTTCCTCTGCCGACCTTCCCGTCGACACCCCGCCACCGGTGCGGGCCGCCGGCGCGGACTCCCCGGCACTGCTGCGGCTGGAGCATCTGTCCGTCGCGTACGGCGGACTGAAGGCCCTGGAAGACGCCTCGTTGTCGGTACGCCAGGGCGAGATCCTGGCCGTCATCGGACCCAACGGGGCGGGCAAGACGACCCTGTTGAACGTCCTGTCCGGGCTCACCGGCAACGGCCGGGTCCACGGCAGCGCCGACTTCGCGGGCAGGCCGCTGCTGAGGACCAGGGCGACCGCACGGCGTCGGCTCGGCATCGGCCGCACGTTCCAGCACGCGGAGGTCTTCTCCGAACTCACCGTCGCCGAGAACGTGTTGTGCACCCGGCGCCGGATCACGGCCGGGCACCGGGCCTCCGTCGCGCGGCTGCTCGACGCCGTCGGTCTCGCCGATGTGGCGGACCGCCGCCCGGCCGAGCTCCCGTTCGGTCTGCAAAAGCGCCTCGACCTCGCCCGCGCGATGGCCGAGGAGCCGAGGCTGCTGGTGCTGGACGAGCCGTTCGGAGGCCTGGACGCAGGCGAACGGGCGCTGCTGGCCGACCACATCAGGCGGCTGCAGGCCCGTGGCACCGCCGTCGTGGTCATCGACCACGTGCTGGACGACCTCTTCTCCGTCGCCCACCGGGTGCTCGCCTTCGACTTCGGCCGCACGATCGGCGAGGGCACACCGGACACCGTGCTGGAGGTTCCCGAGGTGCGTTCGTCGTACCTGGGTACGGTCGGCGGCAAGGCGGAACTGCCCGAGCGGGTCGGCGAGCGGTCGGTGATCCGGCTCCGCGGGGTCGGTCACACCTACGGCGGCGTGGTCGCGCTGCGGGATGTCGACCTGGACGTCCGGGAAGGGGTCGTGCTCGGCGTCACGGGCGCCAACGGCGCGGGCAAGAGCACGCTCGCCAGTGTCCTGCACGGCTCGTTGCACCCCGCGCGGGGCAGCAGGGTGACGGACATCGGCGGGGGCGGGACCGCCCGCACCAGTCTGGCGCCCGAGGGACGGGCCCTGTTCAAGACGCTCTCGCTGCGGGAGAACCTGGAGGTCGCGGCGTACGCGGCCGGCATCACCGGAACACCGCTGCGCGAGCGCCTCGAGGAGACGACCGAGTGGCTGCCGCCCCGGCTGCGCGACCGAATGTCCACCTCCGCCGCCGCGCTGTCGGGAGGCGAGCAGCAGATGCTCGCCATCGCCCGCGCGCTGATCGTCAGGCCGGACGTCCTGATCGTGGACGAACCGGCGCTCGGTCTGGCTCCCGCGCTGGTCGACGAGGTCTACGACCGGCTGGCCCGGCTGGCCCACGACGGACTGACGGTCGTACTGCTGGAACAACTGCTCAGCCGGGCGATGTCCGTGTGCCACGAGGTGGTCGTGCTGCACGAGGGCGTCGTTGCCGCCCAAGGAAGGCCCGGCGACCCGTCGTTCGCCGTCCTGGCCGAGGCGGCGTATTTCAGCGGGGACCGGGAGACCGCCGCGACCGCCACCTAGCAACTGCCGGAACTTCCGCCGTCCCTGTCGAAGCTTCCGCTGCGACTGCCGGAGCTTCCGCTCGCTGTGAACAAACCGAACTCAGGTTGAGAATGAGGTGGAGCCGTGCTCCGGAGAACCAGTAGATTCCGCCGCACCGCCGGGGCCGTCGCCGTCCTGGCCGCCGTGGCGCTCACCGCAGGCGCGTGTGCGGGGCAGGACTCCGCCGAGGCCGGCAGCGGCCAGCAGTCGTCCATCAGGATCGGCGCGTGGATACCGCTCACGGGGGCCGTCGCCGCCTACGGCGTGCCACAGAAGGCGGGCGCCGACGCCTACTTCAAGATGCTCAACGCCCAGGGCGGGATCAACGGCCGCAAGGTCGACTGGACCGTCAAGGACAACGCCTTCGACCCGCAGCAGACCGTGCAGATCGCGCGCCAGCTGATCGGCCAGGACAAGGTCGTGGCCATCGTCAACGCCAACGGAACGGCTCAGGCCGAGGCGGCCTTCCCGTTCGTCCTGACGCAGTCGAAGGTGCCGATCGTCGACGAGCAGGGTGGCTCCGAGTCCTGGTACAGGCCGCCGCGCCCCGGGCTCTTCGGTACGCAGACCCTGTACGAGGACCAGGCTGCCGCGGTCGCCGCCTGGGCCGTCCAGGACGGCGCGAAGAAGATCCTCGTCGTCCACAGTGACCCGGCCGCGTTCGTCAACGTGGCCAAGCAGGTGGAGCCCGTCGCGAAGAAGGTGGACCCGTCGGTGGTGGTCGACCGGCTGGCGGTCAAGTTCCAGACGACGGACTACACGCCGGTGGTCAGCAAGGTGAAGGCCGAGAAGCCGGACGCGGTGATCCTGATCCTCACCTCGCCCGAGGCGGCGGCCTACCTCAAGGAGGCCAGGCTCCAGGGGTTGGCGCAGGCCACGTACGGCTATGCCCCCGTGGCCGCGGAGTCGACGATCGCCCTGGCCAAGAACGCCGCCGAGGGGCTCAAGGCCGTACAACTGGTCAAGGCTCCCTCCGACGCCGAACCCGCCGTGCAGGAGTTCAGGACCGCGATGGCCAAGTACGAGCCCGGCCAGGACGCCGGATTCCTCGCGCTGTGGGGGTGGAGCAACGCCAAGGTGTTCGCGCAGATCGTGAAGACCATCAAGGGACCCGTCACCTCGGCCGCGATCACCGAGGCGTACGAGAAGGCCACCGCGGTGGATCCCGGCGTCTCGCCCGTGATGCGGTTCGGCGCGAACGATCACCTTGGGACCCGGAGCGTGCAGCGCGTGGTCGTGAAGAAGGGGGTCTGGGTCTCCAGCGGCGACTTCTACACACCTCCGGCGCGCGACTGAGTCCCGTACAGCGGGCGGGGGCGCCACCTCGACGCGGTGCCCGCCTCGTGGGCGAGGTCGGGCCCCGCCGCACAGGTGGAGGATCAAACCAGGTCGAGGCGCGTCAATGGCCCTTGGCAGCCGGTCTTCGCTGGGAGAGCCACAGGGCGACCGCCTCCGAGATGGGTTGGCCGGTCTCCAGTTCGATGAAGCCGAACTGCCCGCCCTGGTTGCCCTCGAGGAACCACCAGACGCCGTCCTCGTCCTCGGCGAAGTCGAAGGCGGCGTACGCGAGTCCGGTGAACGCGGTGTACTCCTGGACCGAGCGGGAGATGCGGCCGGGCACCGGGATGGGCTCCCAGCCGTGCCCGGTCTCGCCGAAGCGCCCGTCGACCTGCCCGGCCTCGGCGACCTTCCGTGCGGCGAACAGTTGGTTGCCGATACAGGTGAGCCGGATGTCGGCCCGCTTGGGGATGTACTGCTGAAGCAGCGCGGGACCGGCCGCGACGCCGGAGAAGTCCGCGTCGGGGCCGATCAGTGTGGTCGGCAGGGCCACCGGGGGTTCGCCTGGCGGCGGCCCCGAGGCGGACTTCACCACCACCTGCCGGTACTCCTCCACGAACTGCTGGGCCACCCGGGGAGCGGTGGTGATCACGGTCGGTGGGACCGCGAAGCCACTGCTGTGGGCGACCCGCAGCTGCCAGGGTTTGTGCCGGGCCTGCTCGGCCCGGCGCGGGTGGTTCATCCAGCGGGTGGAGGCGGAGTAGAGCATGCCGAACAGGGCCTGCTTGGTCTCCGCGGTGAGCCACGGCGAGGGCTCCGCCGCGTGCGCCGCGGGTTCACCCGGACGGCGTACCCACACGGAACGCAGGCCACCCATGCTGAGCACATGGCCGTTGACCGAGAGGTAGCCGTCGAAGTCGCCGTGCGCGTAGTCCGCGGACAGCACCGCCTTGCCCGGCAGGTCGGCCGGGTCCAGGCGCACCATGGGCACGCCCTGTTCGTGCAGCCTGGCCACGACCATGTCGGCGGTGACGTCCTGCTCCGCCGTGAGAATGAGTACCGTCATGTGAGTGAGGGACCGTCAGTCGTCGAAGTGCGTCTGGGAACCGGCGGTGGAGGTGGTCGTGCCGGTGGCCATGAGGAGGGCGTGGTCGCTGACGGCCGGGCGGCCGTCCGGCAGCACGTTCAGTTGCAGGGACACGTCGAAGTGGTACGGGGGTATCGCGGCCGAATGCCCCGCGGGCAAGGCGTAGTTGAGGGTGAACGGTCGCACAAAAGTTCCTCCCGCCATCTCACGATGTCCTGCCCCCTTCCCTACGTGTCGCGACCGTAAGGGTTTCATCACTTTCCGCCACATCGGGGTGAAGGGCATCACATCGCGTCGTTTCAGGCTTGCTTGTTTCCGTATTGCACGTGTGTGTGCTTGGTTGTCTGCTTGACCCAGGCTGAAAGCTTCGGCCAAGGCTTCATTCTCTGTAATCTAGACGTCGTCTTACCCAGGAGAGTTCCCGGTGACCGCAGTTCTCGATCCGAGTGCCCAATCCGCCCCGATCCAGGGCGTGTTGGACCCCATTTCTTGTGACGCACGCGACTTCGGGGCCTATGCGCGAAACGGCGGCTGGGCCTTCGCCCTGATGGTGGCGCGCAGCGTGCGCCCCGGCGGGCAGTCCGCGGACGAGACGCCGAAGGTGTCCGCGAAGGAGTTCGCCGAGCTGGCCGAGTGCTCCCCCGAACGGGTGATGCGCTATTACAAGGCGTGGGACAGGGCCGCCGACGAGGGTCTCGTCCCGCACTTCGAAGTCCTCGTCCCGGGCCAGGACATCGAACTCCCGGACGCCGAGGCGTGGCAGACGTACTACGTGTCCCGCTCCAGCGCCACCTCCGAGCGCGGCAGTGCCATCACCGAGGCCGCCGCGGCCGAGGGCATCCGCCCCACCAAGGCCCTGGAGGTCGCCGAGAACCCCACCGCGCTGCGGGCGGCGATCCTCGCCGACCCCTCCACGGCCCAGGCGGCCCGGGCCGCGCTCCTCGACCGGGTGAAGGAGGACCCGGCGCTGCAGGCCGAGCTGGCCCGTGACATCGCCCGCACCGACGAGCTGAAGAAGGCGGTCGCCACCGAGACCAGGGCGGCCGACCGGATCGGCTACGTCCGCCAGATCGCGGAGAAGGGCCAGATCAGGACACCAGCCGGACAGACCCTCGACGCCCCCGCCGAACTGCGCTCCGAGGCCGAGCGCCACCTCTCCCTCCTCGACGAGCTGGACGAGGGCGAGGACACCGGCGAGTGGGCGACCGAGGCGTACGACACCATGAAGAACCTCGTCGTCGAGACCGTGGAGGCGGACCCCGAACTGCGCGTCCAGGAGCGCCGCACGAAGTTCTACAGCAGCCTGCAGAAGGCCACGAAGGTCTTCGAGGAGCTGACCTTCGACGACGCGGACGACATCTACGAGGACGACATGGTGCAGCGCCTGGAGGAGCTCCAGCAGGCGATCGGCTCCTGCATCACGGCACTGCGCGGCGCGGCTCCCCGCCCGTGAGCCGTGCCGGTGGTCTCCCGGGAACGGCCTGTTCCCGGGAGACCACCGGTTTCACCGGGGAAGGCCGGACGGGTCGGTCGCCCACCGGGTGTTGGGCTGTTCGGCGAGCCGGAAGGCGATCCTGCCACCCTTCGTCGTCAGGTCGGCATCCGTCCAGGAGCGTTGCGTGGGGCGCTCGTTGACGCGTACGGCGTCGATGTAGGGGTGTGCGGCGTCCGCGCCGGGCGCGGCGACGGTGAGGTCGGTGCCGCCCGGACGGTCCACGACCGCGCTCGGGAAGAGCGGGGCGCCCAGCAGCACCGAGGCGCTGCCCGGGCTCTGGGGATACAGACCGAGGGCGGAGAAGACGTACCAGGCGGACATGGTGCCCAGGTCGTCGTTCCCGGGCAGCCCCGAAGGACCGGTCCCGTACACGGTGTCGAGGATCTGCCGCACCGTCGCCTGCGTCTTCCAGGGCTGTCCGAGGGCGTTGTACAGCCAGGGCGCGTGGATGCCGGGTTCGTTGGTCGGGTCGTAGCGCAGCGGGTCGCCGCCGCGCACCGACCAGGAGCCGTCCGCCGCGTGGAAGAACCCGTCGAGGCGGGCGGCGGCCTTCTCCCTGCCGCCCATCGCGGCCGCCAGACCCTGGACGTCCTGCGGCACCATCCAGGTGTACGTGGCGCTGGTGCCCTGGGCGAATCCGAGGTCGCTGCCCGGGTTGAACGGGCCCACCCATGAGCCGTCGAGCCTGCGGGCCTGGATGTAGCCCGCGTCGGCGGTGGCGGCGGGGTTGAACACATTGCGCCAGTAGGCGCCGCGCTCGGCGAGCACCGCCGCCTCCTGGTGACGGCCGAGCAGCTTCGCCCACCGCGCGAGCGCGGAGTCGGCGACGGCGTCCTCCAGGGTCTCGGCGGCGCCGCCCCAGCAGTGGCAGACGTCCTGCGCGGCGTAGTGCGAGGTCACGTACTGGGCGAGGTTGGGCCGTTGGCCCACGCACTGTCCGGGGCAGCCCGCGTCCGAGAGACCCTCGGCGTTCGGCACGGTGGCCTGCCGGACCAGCGAGTCGAAGGCGCCCTCGTAGTCGAAGTTGCGCACACCCATGGCGTAGAAGGTGGCCAGGGTGGCCGCCGAAGGGTCGCCGGTCATGACGTGGGTGGCGCCGCTGATGTGCACCCAGCGGTCCCAGACCCCGTTGTTCTGCTGCGCGAAGTTGTAGAGGGACTGGGCGAAATCGCCCGCGATCCTCGGTTTCAGCAGGGCGAGCAGCTGTATCTGGGCGCGGTACTGGTCCCAGCCGGAGAAGTTGCTGTACTGCGCGCGCTGGCCGCGGGCGAGGCGGTGTACCGCGCCGTCCATGCCGTAGTACCGGCCGTCGGCGTCGCTGATCAGGTCGGGCTGCATCAACGCGTGGTACAGCGCGGTGTAGAAGGTGGTGCGTTGGGCGGAGGTGCCGCCCCCGACGCGTACGGTGCTCAGTTCGCGGTCCCAGGCGCGGGCTCCCGCGTCGGCCACCTCGGCGACGCTCGCGTGCGACGGGATCTCCTCACGGAGGTTGGTCTCGGCGCCGCCGAGACCGACGTACGAGATCCCGATGCGCATGTGGACATCGTTGTCAGAGCTGGTGTCGAAGCCGACGTATCCGCCGGAACCCCGGCCCGCGCGGTCGGCCCCGGTGGCGTACCCCTCGCCTCCCGAGGCGGAGGCCGAGCCCACCGACAGCGTGCCGTCCTTCCACGTACCGAAGTCGGAGAAGGCACGGTCGAAGGAGGCGCTGAAGTACAGCTTGTAGTAGCTCTTGCGGTTGTTGGTGCCGCCGTTGGCGCGGCGTCCGCAGAAGGCGCCGGTGAGGACCCAGCCGGTGACCTTGCGGTGCGCGGCGTCGATGTCGACGTGCGCGTCCTGGCTGCCGTTGAGGGAGTTGGAGACGCGGAAGAGCAGGTTGGCGGGTCGGCCGCTCGGGAAGCCGAAGTCGGCGACACCGGCCCGCCGGCTGACGGCCAGGTCGGCGGTGGCGCCCGTCTTGAGACCGAGGGTGTAACGCCCAGGTACGGCCTTCTCCTCGGTGTGCGTGAAGTCGGCGGCGTAGACCGCGTCCTAGGTGTCCGCCGAGGGCGAGGACGTCACCTCACCCACGAACGGCATGATCGGTACGTCTCCGGCGGCGCCCGGGTTGCAGCCGGCGCCGTTGACGTGGGTGAGGCTCAGCCCCCGGATGCGGGTCGTGTCGTACTGGTAGCCGTTGGCGGCGCCCGTGCTGGTCTGATCACCGGTGGTGCTGGTCGGGGACCAGGCGATCATCCCGTACGGGAGAGTGGCGCCCGGGTAGGTGTTGCCGCCGTTCGCCGATCCGATCAGCGGGTCCACGGCGGAGACCGGCCGCTGGGGCGGGAGGCCGGCCGCGTCCACCGGGGCGGGAAGGGCGAGAACGACCGCCGTGGTCACGACCACCGCGGCGGACCTGCTCGCGGTGCGACTGCCGAACCGTCTTGCTGTGCGCAGCCATGGGGGGCGCATACGTGGTGTCACCTTCCGTTGGACGAGGAGGTGCGATGACGGGTCGGACCGGGCTGTCCCCGACGACTGGCCGCCTCGGGCGCCGGTCCGGGCGCGAGGATAGAAGGCGGCCGGGAGTGCCGGAAGTGGCGGGAGCGGACTGCTGGTTACGGGGTGGTGAAGGGTGCGGGCGGGACGGGGGTGCGGAGCTCGGGCGGGTGGGACCCGCGGGTGGCGTCAGTCGGTCGCGTCCGCCATCGCCGTCTCGGCCTCGGCACGGTAGATGGCCATCTGGTCGACGAGCGGCTGGGGTGCGTGCGGGGCGAAGCAGAGGTCGAGGTTCTCCGCCGATGCGGCCGCCGCGGCCTCGCTGCGCGGGAAGAGCGCCTGCTCGTACACGGTCAGGGCCTTCTCGGTGTCGTCCGGGTGGGCGGCGAGGGCCGTCGCGAGTTCGGCGCCGTCGAGCATGGCGAGGTTGGCGCCCTCGCCGGCGAACGGGGACATCAGGTGGGCGGCGTCTCCGAGCAGGGTGACGCCCGGAACGCGGTCCCAGCGGTGCCCGACCGGCAGGGCGTGGACCTGGCGGGCGACGAGCGCCCCGTCCGCGTCGGCGATCAGCGCCCGCAGCCGCTCGTCCCAGCCTTCGAAGTGCTCGAGGAGACTCGCCTTGGCCGCTTCGACGTCCGTGAAGTCGATGGGGCCGGACGTGACCCAGTCGGCGGGCGCGCGCAGCGCGGCGTAGACGTGCAGCGAGCCGCCGGGGGTGCGGTGGGCGAGAAAGCCGTGGCCCTCGGCGAGCGCGAACATCATGCCGTTGCCCACGACGGCGGCGCTCTCCGGGTGTCGGGTGTCGGCGTCGAGGAGGTGCGCCTCGACGAAGGAGAGGTCGAGGTAGGCGGGGGTGGCGTCCGAGACGAGCGGCCGCACCTTCGACCAGGCACCGTCGGCGCCGATCAGCAGATCGGTGGTGATCGTCCGCCCGTCGGTGAACGTCACCTCGTGGCGGCCGTCGTCGAGCGTCCGTACGCCGCTGACCTTGACGCCCCAGCGGATCGTGCCGTCGGGCAGGGAGCCGAGGAGGAGGTCGCGCAGCACTCCCCGGTCCACCTCGGGCCGTGTGCCGCCTTCGCCGTCGTCCGCCGTCCGGACGGTGGCCTCCCGGTCGAGGATGCGCATGGCCTCGCCACCGGCGTGGATGACCGCCCGGAACTCCTCGTGGAGACCGGCGGCCCGCAGAGCGGCCTGACCGGATTCCTCGTGTATGTCCAGCATGCCTCCCTGTGTGCGGGCGGAGGGTGAGGCGTCCAGGTCGAAGACGGCGGACTCGATGCCGTTCAGGTGCAGTACGCGGGCGAGGGTGAGGCCTCCGAGACCGGCGCCGACGACGGCGATGGGGTGGTGAGGGGACAAGGTGTCGCTCCTTCGGAAGGGGTGACGCGGGTCGCTGTCACCCCCCAAAGGTAGCGAACATGTTCGTTGCGAACAAGTATGTTGCGATCGCGTTCGTTCTCCTTGGGCATGGCTGCTCGAAGTGCGGGAGGTTTGTGTCGGCGGGTGGGGTTGTCGCCCGGAGGGGGAACCGAGGGGCGCGCACCAGGACGGCGGACAGGCCCGCCGGAGAACCGGTGACGGACGGCCACGAGGGAGGCCCTGTGGCGGGCGGCGTCGCACAGCGGTCTCACGGCCGACCGCAGTCCCGCGGCGTCCGGGGCAGGCGGTCACTGCTTACTGTTGCCGCCCGCACAGCCAACGAGGCGGGTGCGGGCGGTCGGGGGCTGCGGGCCAGGCACGCGGGCCCGATCCGGTGTGGGAGCCGGGCCACGGGACCCCGCCCACGCGGAGGCACAGGCCCCGGGGGCAGAGCGCGACCGCCCGACGCCCCTCCTACAGGCGCAGCCTCAAACCATCAAGCGGCAGGCCACGCCTACGTGAGGGCAACCCAAGGAGGGGCCACCGGACGGCATCCGTCGCGCGGCCGGCCCCCGGAGGGGTGCTACCAGCGGCCCTCCACCTGCTCCTTGATCCGTCGGTCGTAGAGTTCCTCGATCGCGTCCAGCGTCTCCGTCGGCAGCGCCGACAGCTTCGCGGCGGCGGCGTTGGCGTGGGCCTGTTCGGGCGAGCGGGCGCCCGGGATCACCGTGGTCACTCCGGGCTGCTGAATGATCCAGCGCAGCGCCAGCTGGGCCGGGGTGACGCCCTCCGGGGCGAGCGCGGCGAACTCGGCCGCCGCCTCGACGCCGGTCACGAAGTCGACGCCCGAGAAGGTCTCGCCCTGGTCGAAGGACTCCCCGTGACGGTTGTACGTCCGGTGGTCGTCCGCCGCGAACACCGTGTCCTTCGTGTACTTTCCGGAGAGCAGCCCGGAGGCCAGCGGAACGCGGGCGATGATCGCGACGCCTGCCTCTCGCGCCGCCGGCAGGACCTGCCGCAGGGGCTTCATGCGGAACGGGTTCAGGATGATCTGCACGCTCGCCACGTTCGGCCGCGCGATCGCGGTCAGCGCCTCGTCACACGTCTCGACACTCACCCCGTACGCGGCGATCCGTTCCTCCTCGACCAGCGTGTCCAGCGCGTCGAACACCTCGTCCGACGAGTAGACAGGGGTCGGCGGGCAGTGCAGCTGCACCAGGTCGACGCGGTCGACGCCGAGGTTGCGCCGGGAACGGTCGTTCCACGCGCGGAAGTTGTCGAGGACGTAGTTCTGCGGAATCTGGTCGACCCGGCGACCCATCTTCGTCGCCACCATCACGTGCAGGTCGGGGCGGCCACTGAGGAAGGACGCGATCGTCTGCTCGCTGCGCCCGTCGCCGTACACGTCAGCGGTGTCGAAGAACGTCACCCCCGACTCCGCCGCCGTCTCCAGCACCGCCTTGGCGTCCGCGTCGCTCACGTCGCCCCAGTCGGCGCCGAGCTGCCACGTACCGAGACCGATGACTGATGCCTTCTGGCCTGACCTGCCGAATTCACGCTCGTCCATGCCGTCAGTCTGACATCTCCGCCCGCCCGCGCAGGACGCCCACCCCGCCCGCGCCCGCCCTCGCCCCCCAGGCGGACGCAACAGTGTGTCATTCACCCACATGGATGAATCGTTGTGACGGACAGGTGATGCGTGTCAACGGTCACCTACCGTGATCCGCGTGACCGACCATTTAGAAAGTGAAGGGCACACCCCCTGGTCCCGCCGGGGGTTCCTGCTGAGCGCGGCCTCGCTCACCGCGCTGCTGCCGCTCGCGCTGCCGGACCGCGCCGCCGCGGCGCAGGAGCTTCCCGGTTTCCCCGAGGGTGTCGACGTCTACCGGTCGGCGTACCGCAACTGGGTCGGCGAGATCACCGCCACAGGGCTGTGGGCCTGCGCCCCGGCCGACCAGGGCCAGGTGGTCGCCGTGGTCAACTGGGCCTGGAGGCAGGGCTGGTCGGTGCGCGCCCGGGGCAGTTCCCACGGCTGGTCACCGCTGACGATCCCCACGGGGACCGAGGCGGGCGCTCCCGTGCTGCTGGTCGACACCGCCCGACATCTCACCGGTGTGTCCCTGGAGTCCACCGACCCCGCCGTCGTACGAGCCGGTGCCGGAGTCACGCTGGAAGCGTTGCTCGGTCACCTGGAGGACCACGGCCTCGGCCTCACGGCTGCGCCCGCGCCCGGCGACCTGACGCTCGGCGGCGCCCTGGCCATCGACGCCCACGGTACGGCCGTTCCGGCCCACGGCGAGAGCAGACTGCCCGGGCACACCTACGGCTCGCTCAGCAATCTCGTCCTGTCCCTCACGGCGGTGGTGTGGGACGCGGACAGCGACGCCTATGTCCTGCGGACGTACGCAAGGGACGACCCCGACGGTGCGGCGCTCCTCACGCATCTCGGCCGCGCTCTGGTCACCGAGGTGTCGCTGCGCGTGGGCGCCAACACCCATCTGCGCTGCGTCAGCCGGACCGACATCCCGGCCGCCGAACTCTTCGCGGCGCCGGGCGACCCCGAGGGCCGGCGCACCTTCGCGAGCTTCCTGGACGAGTCGGGGCGTGCGGAGGCGATCTGGTTCGCGTTCACCGAGCACCCCTGGCTGAAGGTCTGGAGTGTCGCCCCCACCCGGCCGCCGGCCTCCCGCCGCGTGGGGTCGCCGTACAACTACCCCTTCTCGGACAACATCCCCGCCGTCGTCGCCGATCTCGCCGGCCGCATGGTGGCCGACGCGGCCTGGTATCTGGCCCCGCTCCTGGGCGCCGCGCAGCTCACCGCGG
This sequence comes from Streptomyces mirabilis, assembly GCF_039503195.1. Lineage (NCBI taxonomy): Bacteria > Bacillati > Actinomycetota > Actinomycetes > Kitasatosporales > Streptomycetaceae > Streptomyces > Streptomyces mirabilis. Next base: position 10,056,876 of record NZ_JBCJKP010000001.1, on the reverse strand, counting down.
CGGCCGTGGGACTGACCGCCACCCTGTCGGCCGACCTCTGGGGGCCGTCGAAGAACACGCTGCTCTACATCAGACCCACCACACTGCGGGTGACCGCCAACGGGTACGCGGTGCTCACCTCGCGTGCCGAAGTGCAGCGCGTCATCGCCGAGTTCACGGCCTTCTTCCGCGAGCGCCTCACCGCCTACGCCGCCCAGGGTCGCCACCCCGTCAACGGCCAGGTGGAAATCAGGGTGACCGGCCTCGACCACCCGTCCGAGGCCGACTCGGCGGGCGCCCGTGCGCCACTGCTGTCCGCGCTGCGCCCTCGCGCCGACCACCCCGAATGGGACACGGCCGTGTGGCTGGACGTGCTGACACTGCCCGGGACGCCCGACGCGGAGGCGTTCTACCGGGAGTTGGAGCGCTTCCTGCTGACGACGTACGACGGCGGGTACGCCCTCACCCGCGTCGAGTGGTCCAAGGGCTGGGGCTATACGGACGAGGCCGCATGGGACGACGAGGAGGTGCTGGGCACCGCGGTGCCCGCCTCCTTCCGGGACGGCGTGGGCCCGGGCTGGGACGAGGCGGCCGCCGTCCTGGACCGGCTCGATCCTCACCGGGTCTTCGGCACGGCCCTCCTCAACCGGCTCTTCCCCTGATGTCCGGTCCCGCGAGGCGCGGCGGTCTCACTCGACGGCTGCGGTCAGTTGCTCGTGGTCGGGCGTACACGTCTCCCGGAAGAGCAGACGCGCGGGAACCGTGAGGAGCCACCAGTACTTGGCGGCCGTCGGCGAGGCGAGCGACACAGGAATCGAGCCGGCGAAGACGAGGAGGGTCAGGAGGCCCCTCAGGACCGACTGCCTGATCTGCGCGGGGGGCACGGTCGGCTTGGCCAGGACCGGACTGGCCCACAGGCGGGCGAACATGGCGGTGAGCAGACCGACGGCGAGGACGATCGTCGCCGCGTAGACCGAGGTGGCCACGGCGGTGTTGCCGTACTCGCTGATGAGACGCGTGGGGAACGGGAGCGCGGCCACGACGGCGAGCAGACCGAGATAGAGGCGGAGCAGCCAGTTGTCGAGCGCGGCGATCTGCCGGAAGAGCGCGTGCTGGCCCAGCCACAGGGCGCCGATGACGGCGAAGCTCAGCAGATACGCCCCGAACTTGGGCAGGGCGTCCCTCAGCGCGGCTCCGACCTCGCCGTCGGCCAGTCCCTCGGGAACGGTGATGTCGAGCGCGAGCAGCGTGATGGTGATCGCGATCACCGCGTCGCCGAAGGTGACGAGTCGATCGGGATCCATCATGGCGTCGCGGCGGGGAAGGCGCGGGACACGGTTGGTCATCAGGAGGGCACCGCGGGGTGTGAGGAACGCCTGTCGGCGTCAATGGGGACGGCAAGCGGTCACAGTACCGGCGCCCACTCCCACACACTGCCGCCTCAGAAGAAGCTGAGAAGTTCCTGTGCCAGGCTGCGAGGCGCCGGGCGCCGGGCGATCATCACCGCCGCCCCTGAACACCCCCCACTTCGCGACCGAGCGTCTCCAGGAGACAAGCCTGATGAGCCCCAGCATTGTCAACGGCCTGCCCGCACACGTCCTGTTCGTGCACATCGTCGTCGTCCTCGTACCGCTGAGCGCACTGGCGCTCGTCGTCTGCGCGATCTGGCCGCACCTCGCGCGGCGCCTCGGCGTCCTGCCGCCGGTGCTCGCGCTCGTGGCGCTGGTGAGCGTGCCTCTCACCACGCAGGCGGGAGAGTGGCTGGAGAGGCACGTCGACAGCTCGTCCCTGGTGGAGCGACACGCCCAGCTCGGCGACGGTCTGCTGCCATGGGCCCTCGGCCTGTTCGTGCTGTCCTCGGCCCTGTGGTGGGCGGCCCGACGCACCGCCCCCGGCGAGGGAGACACCCAGGGTCCGGCGATCCGTCTGACGTCCGCGCCGATACGGGCCGCCGCGGTCGTGCTGTCCCTCGTCGTGGCGACAGGCTCCGTGGTGGACGTGTACCGCATCGGCGACTCGGGCGCCAAGGCGGCCTGGCACGACGCCTACTCGAAGACCGCGCAGAGTCAGGGCAACTGACCCGAGGCCGCCACAAGCGGGCTCCACACAACCGCTGCCCGCACAGCCGAGGTTCCGCACGGCGGAGCCTCGGCTGTTTGCTGTCCCCGGGATGGTCGACGCGTTCAACTCCTTGCGAACGCAGGTCAATTCGAAGCCTGCTTTGCTTCATCTCTTGACGAGTTTGGTTCAGACCTTTAGGTTCACCGATCACTACAGCTCCATGAATGCACTCAACATTCACGGATATGAACGCCCCCCACTGTCAGCCTCCCCGAAGGGCTGTGACCCTTGATGGCAAGACAATCCCTCACGCGCTCCACCGTGCTGCGCGCCACTCTGACCACGGCGGTGTTCGCTCTCTCCGCCGGCACCCTGAGCGTCTCCCCCGCCTCCGCCGCCACCGGGACCATCACCGGACTCGCGGGCAAGTGCCTGGACGTGGCCGGCGCGAACTCCGCGAACGGCACGGCCGTTCAGCTCTACGACTGCAACGGCACCACCGCCCAGCAGTGGACCGTCGGCTCCGACGGAACCGTACGGGCCCTCGGCAAGTGTCTTGACGTCACCGGGAACTCGACCGCGGACGGGGCCAAGCTCCAGCTGTGGGAGTGTACGGGCGGCGCCAACCAGAAGTGGACGGTCTCCACCGCCCGCGACCTCGTCAATCCGCAGGCGAACAAGTGTGCCGACGTCACCGGCAACACCTCGGCCAACGGCACGCCGATCCAGATCTGGACCTGTACCGGCGCCGCCAACCAGAAGTGGACCGCGCCCGCCGCCGACGGCGGAGGCACGCCCCCCTCCGCGCCGATGGCCGTCGCCCCCTACCTCTACAACGGCTGGGGCAACCCGCCGAGCCCCACCACCGTCATGAACGCCACCGGCGTCAAGTGGTTCACACTGGCCTTCGTCCTCAGCAACGGCTACTGCAACCCGCAGTGGGACGGCGGCCGCGCGCTGACCGGCGGCGTCGACCAGCAGACCATCAACACCGTGCGCTCGGCCGGCGGCGACGTCGTCCCCTCCTTCGGCGGCTACAGCGGCAACAAGCTGGAGAGCTCCTGCTCCAGCGCCGGAGAACTGGCCGCCGCGTACCAGAAGGTCATCAACGCGTACGGGCTCAAGGCGATCGACATCGACATCGAGGCCGACGCCTACAGCAACACGACGGTCCAGCAGCGCACCGTGGACGCGCTCAAGACCGTCAAGGCCAACAACCCGGGCATGAAGGTGTACGTCACCATCGGCACCGGGCAGAGCGGCCCCGACACCGGCCTGATCAACCGGGCCGCGGCGTCCGGGCTGACCGTGGACGCCTGGACGATCATGCCGTTCGACTTCGGCGGCGCCGGCCAGAACATGGGCACGCTGACCCAGCGGGCCGCGGAGGGCCTCAGGACCGCGCTGAAGAACGCGTACGGCTACAGCGACGACCAGGCGTACCGGGACATGGGCATCTCCTCCATGAACGGCATCACCGACGACAACGAGACAGTCACCACCGCCGACTTCCAGACCATCCTCGGCTACGCGCAGACGCACCACCTCGCGCGGCTGACGTTCTGGTCGGCCAACCGTGACCGTCCCTGCCCGGGCAGCTACCCGAACGACGACACCTGCTCCGGAGTGGCCCAGAGCAACTGGCAGTTCACCAGCATCTTCGCCAAGTACACCGGCTGACGGACACACTCCGCACTCCCCCACCCCCCATCACCACAGGAGAGATCCGTGCCCAGATCCGTGCCGAGATCCGTGCTCAGACGGCAGAGACAGTCCGGTCGCCACCGGATACCGAAGGTTCTGACCGTGTTCGCGCTCGTGGCGACCACCGCGTCCGGCATCGAATTCGCCTCCCAGGACTCGGCGAGCGCGCAGACCGCGACGGCCGCCGCCCTGCCGACCGGCTACACCACCGTGGTCAACAAGGGCAGCGGCAAGTGCGTCGACGCCCGCTCGGCCGCGAGTGCCGACGGCACCGCCGTTCAGCAGTACGCGTGCAACGGAAGCACCGCGCAGAACTGGCAGTTGGTGGCCACCAGCGGCGGCTACTACCGGGTGAACAGCAACCTGGACGCCACAAAGGCGTGGGACGTCACCGACGTCTCCACCGCTGACTCCGCGCCCGTCCAGCTGTGGACGTACTCCAGCGGGAACAACCAGCAGTGGCTGCCCGTCGCCGAGGCCGACGGCGCCTACCACTTCGTCAACCGCAACAGCGGGAAGTGTCTGGACGTCCCGAGCGCCTCCACCGCGGACAGCGTGCAGCTGGCGCAGTACACCTGCAACGGCACCGCCGCGCAGTCCTTCACTCTGGGGGGCGGCACGACGAACCCGCCGGGCACTCCGGACTTCGGTCCCAACGTGACGGTGTTCGACCCGTCGATGTCGGCGGCCGGCATCCAGTCCAAGCTGGACTCGGTCTTCTCCCAGCAGGAGACCAACCAGTTCGGCTCGGCCCGCCAGGCCCTGCTGTTCAAGCCGGGCACCTACAGCGCGAACGCCAACGTCGGCTTCTACACGCAGGTCGCAGGCCTCGGCTTCTCCCCGGACGACGTGACCATCAACGGTTCCGTGCACGCGGAGGCCGACTGGTTCCAGGGCAACGCCACCCAGAACTTCTGGCGCGACGCCGAGAACCTGTCGGTCAACCCCACGGGCGGCACCGACCGCTGGGCCGTCTCCCAGGCCGCCCCGTACCGGCGCATGCACGTGCGCGGCAACCTCGCGCTGGACGACGGTGGCTGGTCCAGCGGCGGCTTCATCTCCGACACCAAGGTCGACGGACAGATCCAGTCCGGCACCCAGCAGCAGTTCCTCACCCGGAACTCCCAGATGGGCAGTTGGTCCGGCTCCAACTGGAACATGGTCTTCGTCGGCGACCAGGGAGCGCCCGCCCAGTCCTTCCCGACGTACACCAACGTCGCCAGCGCGCCGACGATCCGCGAGAAGCCGTTCCTGTACGTCGACAGCGCGGGCGCCTACCAGGTGTTCGTGCCCGGACTGCAGTCCAACGCCGTCGGCACCACGTGGAGCGGGAAGACCCCGGCGGGCAAGTCCCTGCCGATCGACCAGTTCTACATCGTCAAGCCCGGCGCCACCGCGGCCGACATGAACTCGGCCCTCGCGGCGGGCAAGAACCTGCTGGTCACCCCCGGCGTCTACCACCTCAATCAGACGATCAACATCACGCGCCCCGACACGGTGGTGCTGGGCATGGGCCTGGCCACCTTCGTGCCGGACGGCGGGATCACCGCCGTCACCACCGCCGACGTGGACGGTATCCAGCTGGCGGGCCTGCTGATCGACGCGGGCACCACCAACTCCACGACGCTGATGCAGATCGGCCCGTCCGGATCGTCCGCCACCCACGCGGCCGACCCGACGCAGCTGTCCGACGTCTTCATCCGGATCGGCGGCGCCACCGTCGGCAAGGCGACCAACTCGCTGGTGATCAACAGCGCCGACACGATCATCGACCACACCTGGATCTGGCGGGCCGACCACGGCAACTCCGGAACGGTCGGCTGGACGACCAACACGGCGGACAACGGCCTGACCGTCAACGGCAACAACGTGACCGCGTACGGCCTGTTCGTCGAGCACTACCAGAAGACTCAGGTCACCTGGAACGGCAACGGTGGCCGAACGTACTTCTTCCAGAACGAGATGCCCTACGACCCGCCGAACCAGGCCTCCTGGATGAACGGCAGCGGGAAGGGCTACCCCGCCTACAAGGTCGCCTCGTCCGTCACCAGCCACGAGGCGTGGGGTCTGGGCAGCTACTGCTACTTCAGCACCAACTCGAGCGTGGTCGCCGATCACGCCTTCGAGGTGCCGAGCGTGTCAGGGGTCAGGTTCCACGACATGGTGACCGTCTCGCTGGGTGGTGTCGGCACCATCAGCCACATCATCAACAGCACGGGAGGACCGTCCAACTCCGGCACCAACGTCGCGTACCTCACCAACTACCCGTAAACCGCACGGAAAGGATCGATCAGCGGATGCACACCACCAGATCCGGTTCCACCCGCGCGGCCCTGCGCATCCTCCTCCTGCTGGCGGCGCTGCTCGGCCTCGCGGTATCGCCCACCGCCCACGCGAGCACCGCGGCGACCCCCTTCAAGGTGCTCGCGCTCTACAGCGGCACCTACGACGCGGCGCACATCGACTTCGACAAAGAGGCCAACGTCTGGTTTCCGCAGCAGGCCGCGGCGAACGGCTTCACCTACACGGCCAGCACCAACTGGGACCTGCTCGCCAACGGCGGGGTCAACGCCTATCAAGTCGTGCTGTTCCTCGACGACCTGCCGCAGACGTCCGCCCAGCGGGCCGGTTTCGAGGCGTACATGAGAGGTGGCGGTGCCTGGATGGGCTTCCATGTCTCCGCCTTCACGACCGATGCCGCGAGCTGGTCCTGGTACCACAACCAGTTCCTCGGCTCCGGGAACTTCCAGTCGAACACCTGGGGTCCGACGTCGGTGACCCTGAAGGTGGAGGACCGGACGCACGCGGCCACCAAGAACCTGCCGGCCACGTTCACCTCGTCGGTCAGCGAGTGGTACAGCTGGTCCAACGATCTGCGCCAGAACCCGAACATCAAGATCCTGGCCTCGATCGACCCCAGCAGCTTCCCGGTGGGAACTGATCCCAACCAGTCCTGGTACAGCGGCTATTACCCGATCCTGTGGACCAACACGCAATACAAGATGCTGTACGCGAACTTCGGCCACAACGCGATGAACTACACGACCAACACGCGTCTGTCGTCGACGTTCGCGAGCGCGACACAGAATCAGTTCCTGCTGGACGGCCTGAAGTGGCTGGGAGGGGCCGACACCGGCACGCCCCCGGCCGACTCCCCCTCCGAGACCGCCTGGTACTCGCTGACGAATGCCGGCAACGGTACCTGCGTGGATGCCCGTTCGGCCGCCACGGCGAACGGGACCGTGATCCAGCAGTACGCCTGCAACGGCACCCAGGCCCAGCAGTTCCAGTTCCGCTCGACCGACAGCGGCTACCGGCAGGCCGCCATCCGTGTCAACCCACAGCAGGTCATCGACGTGACCGGTGTCTCGACGGCCGACAACGCGCCGCTCCAGTTGTGGAGTTACTCGGGTGGACAGAACCAGCAGTGGCTGCCGGTGAAGGAGAGCACCGGGCGCTACCACTTCACGGCCCGCCACAGCGGCAAGTGCCTGACCGCGGCGAGCGCCTCGACGAACAGCGTCCAGCTCACCCAGCGCACCTGCGACGGCTCCGCGGCGCAGAGCTTCACACTCACCGCGCAGCCCTGACAGCGACCGGCCGGTGCCCTCGCCGCACATGACGGGGGCACCGGTGCGTCGGGTCAGAGCCCGGCCAGGCGGGCGAGTTCGGTGCCGGCGAGCAGGAAGGCGCCCACGCCGAAGTTCGCGGTGCTGTCGTAGGTGACGGGCTGGCTGGATTCGGGGCGGTCGCCGACGTTCTGGACGTAGCCGAGGAAGCCGTCGGGGTGTACGGCCGTGCTGACGAGGCCGTTCCAGGCACGGGCCACGACCGGGAGGTGGGTACGCCGGTCGACGAGGCCGGCCCGGATCGCGTGGGAGGTGCCGTAGAGGAAGAAGGAGGTGCCGCTCGTCTCGGGGCCCGGCAGATGGGTGGCGTCGGCGAGGTTGACGTTCCAGAAGCCGTCGGTGCGCTGGATCCCGGCGACGGCCGTCACCAGACGTACCAGGGTGTCGCGGTACTCAGCGGTGTGCCGCTCAGCGGGTGGCAGCGCCTTGAGCGTCTTGGCGTGTCCGGCCGCCACCCAGCCGTTGCCGCGCGACCAGACCACCGGCTTGCCCGCGGGCGAGAGGATCCCGCCGGGGAGCCCGGGCAGGAACCGCTTGTCCCGATACCAGAGCCCCGTGTCGGCGTCGTACAGGCCGGGTCCGCCCTCCAGACGTTTGGTGTGGTCGTAGAGGGCGTACAGCTTCTGCCAGTACCGCGGGTCGCCGCGGAGCACTCCGATCCTGGCGAACGGAGGCATCGCCATGTGCAGGGCGTCGTCCCACCACCAGTCGTCGTTCTTGTCCGGCTGGTCGGTGTAGACCATGCGGTGGAGCGACTCCTCGATGGCGGAGATCTTGCTCTCCTCCGGCTCGATCTCGTACAGGTCGAGGTAGGCCTGCCCGGCGTTGTGATGGTCGGCATGGCGCGTGGTGACCCCGCCGTTGAGGCCGTACGCGTGCTTCTCGGCCCAGTTCCTGGCGTACGCCAGATAGCGGGGGCTGCCGGTCAGGCGCTGGAGAGCGAGCAGTCCGCTGAAGAAGGTGGCGTTGGCCCAGCCGTTGTCGCCGGGGTCCGTGTGCCCGCCGATCCACTGGTCGGCCACGCGCCGCAGGACGGTGACGACCGCGGCTCCGGAGGGTAGCGGCGCGGCGGGCGAAGCGGCTTGCGCGGTGTCCGTCAGGGCGGGTTGGAGCGAGGCGGCGGCCGCGAGGGCGGCTCCACCGGTCAGCAGGCGTCGTCTACGCATATGAACAACTCCTACGGATGGGGACTCCCATCCTCAACACCCGTTTCAGTCGCTGTCCATGGCCCGTCGTCAACTTGTCGTGAATCAGACCGGGTTCACATCCTGATGCGATCTTCATTGAGCAGAACCCAGGACATACGGCCTCCCGCTCACGCCGGGCCATGCCGCCCACCGGGCTCCCGACCTCACGTTCCACGCCCTCCGAGCTACGGCGTGTGGTCATCCATGCCCTGGTCAGCACGGTCCGTGAGCTATGTTGAGTTCTCGTGGGACACGAAGGAGGCACATCGGTGCCATCGCCGCAGCAGGCACGCGCTCAGGCGTCTGCGATCACCTCGGGGAAGACGGCTCCGGAGGTGGGCGCGGCACCCACGTCCCAGCTCAGGGAGTTGTTCGACGGCCCCCGGCTCTCGCCAGGACAGCGCCGTATCGCCCAGTACCTGATCGAGCACATCACCGAGGCGGCGTTCCTGTCGATCACCGATCTCGCCGAGCGCGTAGGGGTCAGCCAGCCTTCGGTGACCCGCTTCGCCGCGGCGGTCGGCTTCAGCGGCTACCCCGCACTGCGGGAGAAACTGCAGGCCATCGCGCTCAGCACACTCTCCAGCACCCCGGGCGCGCCCGCGGAGGACCACGGCAACGAGCTGCAGTTGGCGGTGGACGCCGAGATCGAGAACCTGGAGAACCTGCGCCGCGACTTCGCCGATCCGGACCAGGTGATCGCCATCGGCCGCGCGCTGTCGCGGTCGACCCCGCTCACCGTTCTCGGCCTGCGCATCTCGGTGTCGCTGGCCGAGTACTTCGCCTACGCCGCCCGCCGCATCCACCCCGATGTGCGACTGGTGACGCGCGGCGGGAGCGTCGCCTACGACGCGCTGCTCCAGTCGCGCGAGGCGGGCGGCACCTGGCTGCTCGCCTTCGGAATGCCCCGGCACGCCCAGGAGACGCTGACCGCGGTGCGGGTCGCGCGCAGCGCGGGGCTGAAGGTCGCCCTGATCACCGACCTGGCGCTCGGACCGCTCGCGGACGAGGCGGACGCCACCTTCACCGTAGGCACCGGGGCCCGCCTCGTCTTCGACTCCTACGCCGCGCCCGTCATGATGTCGGCGGCGCTCCTCCAGGCCATGTCCGACGCCGATCCGGAGCGGACGCAGGCCCGGCTGGAGGAGTACGAGCAGATCGCGGAGCAGCACCAGTTCTTCCTCAAGGACTGACCCCCGCACGGCTTCCCTGCCGCACAGCCCCCCGCCCCTACGGCATCGCGGGATCATTCGCCCATATCGCGGATGAATTTTTTCATGTCCTTGCGTATCCGGCGGTATATATAAATACTTCTCGCGGATGCGACCAGGAGGCCTCCGGGTCACGTCCTACGGCCATCCGGGGCCGTCCGCTCCTACCCGCATGGGGCCCCGGATGTTCGGACGGGCCCCGCGTGAGTGGGTGCCCGTGGTGGCGGCCCCGGCCATCCCCTAGACCGGGGCCGCCCCATAACCCGCTGACCCTTGCCGCCGACGTAACCCGGAAGCGATGAACATGGCCCTGACGACGTACTCACCGATGACCTCGGACTGGCCGTGCCAGGTCAAGACCCCCGGCAGCTTCGACTGGGAGCGCTCCGCGACCAAGTGGCTGCGCGATCTGGTGCCGTCCCGCTACGCGAGCTACCCGGTGCTCAGGAAGCACCCCGTGCTGCTCGCCCGTCACGCCCAGGTCCAGGTGCAGCACGAGATCCGGGTCGCCCGGACCGCCCTGCAGACCGCCCGGGCCGAACTCCCCGCTCTCGGCCTGCACGAATCGGTCATCGAGCACACCATCAAGATGTACGCCGCCGAAGTGCTGCAGCTCAATCACATCGCCCGGAGCGTCCGAGCGGTGACCCAGGCACTCGTCGACCACAACGCCGGGCGAAACTGAGGTCCCGGGTCCAGGTGGTGGTCCCGGCGGGATCATCATCGGGAGACGTCGTGGACACCCAGAGGCCGAGGACCGAACAGACCACTGAGGGAGCGGAGAAGGCCGCGGGCGCGCGGGCGCTGGACGTGCGGTGGATCCACGGATCGCCGTCGGCCAAGCACAACACCGATCCCGACATCCAGGTCCACGCCCACGACGCGCACACGGTGATCCTGCGGCAGAACATGGCCGTCGACTACGAGGCGCCGTTCCTTTTCCTGCTGTTCGGGGAGACACGGGCCGTGCTGATCGACACCGGTGCCACGGCCTCGGCCGACTGGTTCCCCCTGCGCCGGGTGGTGGACGAGCTGATGGAGACCTGGCTGACCGCCCGTCCCCGGGAGGGCTACGAGCTGTTGGTGCTGCACACCCACCCGCACGGCGACCATGTCGCGGGGGACGGACAGTTCGCCGGCCGTCCCGGCACCACGGTCGTCGACGCGGCCCTCGACAAGGCCTGGCCGTTCTTCGGCTTCGACGGCGACCCCGAAGGAGTCGCCCGCGTCGATCTCGGGGACCGGGTCCTGGAATGCCTGGCCACGCCGGGCCACCACGCGGCCGCGGTGACGTACTTCGACCCCTGGACCGGCTTCCTCCTCACCGGTGACACGGTCTATCCCGGCCGTCTGTACGTCGAGGACTGGGCCGCGTTCACCCGCACCGTCGACCGCCTGATCGACTTCTGTGCCGAACGGCCGGTGACGCACGTGCTCGGCTGCCACATCGAGATGTCCCGGCAACCGGGTGTGGACTATCCGGTCCGCACCACCTACCAGCCCGACGAGCCGCCCCTGCAGATGACGACGGGCCAACTGCACGACATCCGTGCGGCGATCGACACCGTCGGCGACCGCCCCGGACGGCACGTCTTCGACGACTTCGTTCTCTGCCGCCGTGACGTTCCCGAGGGCCGGTAAGAGCCGTACGGCCGGATTGTCAGAGGCGCGCAGTACGGTCCCGTCATGGCAGCCAGAATCGATCTGACCCTTGACTGCGCGGACGCGAAACTCCTCGCCGAGTTCTGGAAGACGGCGCTCGGGTACATCGACGAGCCTCCGCCCGCTCCCTTCACCACCCGCGAGGAGTGGCTCGCGCAGTTCGACCTTCCGGAGGACGACTCCGCGGACGACGGCGCGTGGCTCTGCGATCCCGACGGCGTCGGCCCCCGCCTGTCCATCCTCAAGGTTCCCGAGCCGAAGGCGGCGAAGAACCGCCTCCACATCGACGTCCGCGTGCCGGGACACGGCGGTCCCGAAGAGCGGTGGGCGCGGATCAGGGCAGAGTCCGAGCGGCTCGTGAAGGCGGGCGGCTCCGTCCTGGAGGAGTTCGACGGGCACCACGTGGTGATGGCCGACCCGGAGGGCAACGAGTTCTGCGTCGCCGCCGGCTCGGCCTGAATCGGCCGGTGTTTCGGGGGCGGTACGAACCGGGCGAGTGGGAACACGAAGGGGAGGAACTGCCCTACGAGCGCTCTGGACGGAACTCATGGACTCCACGACATGGACGGTGGTCCTCATCGTCGCGATCCTGGGTGCCGCCGCGCTCGGGGTGGCGATCGCGGTCCTGGTACGGCTCGTGCGTACCCGCCGTGACCTCAGGCGCGCCGGGCTTCCGACCGGGTCCCGCTGGGTCTTCTGGGGTGCGGTCGCCTATCTCCTGCTGCCGACCGACCTGCTGCCCGACCCGATCTACCTGGACGACATCGGCGTACTCCTGCTCGCGCTGCGGTCGTTGCGCCCGCCCGAGGCGATCGACGCACGCGGTTCCGCGGAGCGCGGGAACCCTCGGGAGCGAACGGGACGTTGACGGGGTGAGCGGGCGGGAAGCGGGTGCGCCCGTGCCGGTGGTCCGCGAGGACCGTCACTTCGACGGGCGGCACGATGAGCGAGTTGGTTCCCGGGGGCAATGTGCCCCTGCCGGGCGGCACCCTGACGATCCGGGTGCCGGGTCCCTTCGACGTCTCCGCACTCATCACCGACGACGGCGGCAAGGTGCGCGGCGACGCCGACTTCGTGTTCTACAACCAGCCGACGGCGCCGGGCGCCGGGCTCACCGGGGAGCACCTCACCATCGATCCGCCACGTCTGCGGCCCGGCGCGAGCCGCGTCACCGTGGTCGTCAGTCCGGCCGATCCCGGTACGCCGCTTGGCCGGCTGCCCGCTCCCACCCTGCACGTCAGCGGTCCGGGCGGTCACACCCTCGCCCGGTTCACACCCCCGCGCCCCCAGCGGGAGACCGTGCTGCTGCTCGCCGAGATCTACCGACGCGGCACGGCGTGGAAGCTGCGCGCGCTGGGCCAGGGATACGCGGACGGACTGGCCGGCATCGCACGGGACTTCGGAGTCGAGGTAACCGAGGATGCCACCGGGGACGATCCGACACCGGTGGCGGCTGCCGACCCGGACGGCTTCCTCGACCTGGTCAACTCGGTGCGCGGCGCGGCCGGTTCCCCGCCCGTCTCCCTCGACGCGCGGCTCGCGACCGCGGCCCGGGCCCACGCCTCCGACATGGCGGCACGCGGACTCCTCAGCTCCGAGAGCGCCCGGGGGATCTCCGTCTACCAGCGCATCACATCCGCCGGATACGCGTATCTGACCGTCGGCGAGCACCTCGTCTCCGGCCCTCGCACCCCGGGCGAGTTCGTGGAGTACTGCCTCACCACCGAGCAGTCCCGCGAGACGCTGTACAACCCGGCGTACAGCCAGGCGGGGCTGGCATACGTCCCCGGCCGACGCTCCGGCGACATGTACTGGACGGCGCTGTGGGCCAGGCCCTTCAGCCACGGCGGGCTGCGGCAGACGGCGGGTGAGGTGGTCGCGCTGACCAATGCCGAGCGGGTCGCGGAGGGACTGGCGCCGCTCGCCGTCGACGCCCTGCTCACCACCGCGGCCCAGGCGCACAGCGACGACATGGTCGCCCGTGCCTTCTACTCCCACACCTCCCCCGACGGCAGCCAGCCGTGGGACCGGGCCGCCGCCGCGGGCTCCGAGCGCCGCACCATCGGGGAGAACATCGCCTGCGGCCAGCGCTCCCCCGCCGAGGTCGTCCGCGGCTGGATGAACAGCCCGGGCCACCGCGCCAACATCCTCAAGCCCGATTTCACCCACATAGGCATTGGCTTCACGGGCGGCGGCGCGGCGGGCACGTACTGGACGCAGCTTTTCGGCTGCTGAAGGATCTTTTCCGCTTTCCTTCGCGTGACATGCAACCCATCTGCCCCTCCTGCGCGTAGAGATGGTGCCGGCGTTCGCATCCGCGGCGCGGTACACAGAGGGAACTCGGGAGAAGAATCAGATGGTCTCAGGAACGGTGGGCAGAGGTACGGCGCTGGGCGCGGTGCTGTTGGCCCTCCTCGCAGTCCCCGCACAGGCCGGCACCGCCCGGGCCGCGGATCTGCCGGCACCCGACGACGCCGGTCTACAGGCGGTGCTGCACACGGCCCTTTCCCAGGGAGCCCCCGGTGCGATGGTGCGGGTCGACGACAACGGCACGGTCCACCAGTTGTCGGAGGGAGTCGCCGACCGGGCCACCGGGCGTGCGATCACCACGACCGACCGGTTCCGCGTCGGCAGCGTCACCAAGAGCTTCTCCGCCGTGGTCCTGCTGCAACTGGTGGACGAGGGCAAGCTCGACCTGGACGCTTCGGTGAACACCTACCTGCCCGGGCTGCTGCCCGACGACCGGATCACCGTGCGGCAGGTGATGAGCCACCGCAGTGGGCTGTACGACTACACCAACGACATGTTCGCGCAGACGGTCCCGGGCTTCGAGTCCGTCCGCAACAAGGTCTTCAGCTACCAGGACCTGATCACCCTGTCCCTCAAGCACGGGGTCACCAACGCACCGGGCGCGGCCTATTCATACTCCAACACGAACTTCGTCGTCGCGGGCATGCTCATCGAGAAGCTCACCGCCCACTCCGTGGTCACGGAGTACCAGAACCGCATCTTCACGCCGCTGAACCTGACCGACACCTTCTACGTGCACCCCGACACCGTCATCCCGGGCACCCACGCCAACGGCTACCTCACGCCGGACGAGGCCGGTGGGGCCCTGGTCGACTCCACCGAGCAGACGGTGTCCTGGGCGCAGAGCGCGGGCGCGATCATCTCCAGCACACAGGACCTGGACACGTTCTTCTCCGCGCTGATGAGCGGACAACTCATGTCCGCCGCGCAGCTCGCGCAGATGCAGCAGTGGACGACGGTCAACAGCACCCAGGGGTACGGCCTCGGCCTGCGCCGCCGTGACCTGTCCTGCGGCATCTCGGTGTACGGCCACACGGGCACCGTGCAGGGCTACTACACGTACGCCTTCGCCTCGAAGGACGGCAAGCGCAGCGTCACCGCGCTCGCCAACACCTCGAACAACGTGAACGTGCTGAACACGATGGCCCGCACGCTGGAATCCGCGTTCTGCGGCAAGCCGACGACCGCGAAGCTGCGCAGCGCGACCTCCTCGGCGACCACCGTGGAGCGCCACGAGGACATCGCGCCGGGTATCGCCCGCGACTGACGCGCGAGGTGCGGCCGGACCCACCCGTCCGGCCGCATCCCTCCGCCGGACAGGACCTGGGCCGGGTTCATGACTTCTTCAGGTCGGACCGGTAGGTCCGGTACAGGGCACTGCCGTCGCCGCATCGCCTCGGGGGCTCGCTGCACTTCTGGCAGGCGAGCAGGTGGTCGAAATACGCCCGGTAGCTGTGGGGGGCGAGCGTAGGGCGTTGCTGCGACATGACGTTCTCCCCGTGGACGGCGGCTGCGGCGCCCGGTATTGACCAATATTCAACAGCTTGATGAGCATAGGCGGAATGACCGGTCCCTGACCCCGGGTCGCCGGAGCCTGGCCGAATCCCACTCCCGCCCCCTGATACTGGTGGCATGGGATTCGCCGTCTTCATGACCCTGCCGGGACTGGTCATCCTGCTGACTCTAGCGGCCTTCGCGGACCAGCTGTTGCCGCGCGCCGGACGAGCCGGCCTGCTGCCGTGGCGGAACAGCGTGCGCCAGGGCCAGACATCCGCGACCGGCTTCGAGCAGTTGATCGACCTGGTGGGCCGGACAGCGGTCGTGCGCAGGCCCCGCTCATGACCTTCGACGACCTCGTGGAGCGGGCCGCGGCGCTGGTGCGCCCCGATCGGCGTGCGATTCTCGGGATCGCGGGAAGCCCTGGCGCGGGCAAGACGACGCTGGCCGAGCGCCTGGTCAGGGAGCTGAACGGCGACGCGCCCGGCCGGGTCGCGCATGTGCCGATGGACGGGTTCCATCTCGCGGACGTCGAGCTGGACCGGCTGGGCCGCCGGGACCGCAAGGGCGCTCCGGACACCTTCGACGCGGCGGGGTATGCGGCGTTGTTGGGCAGGCTGCGTGACGAGGAGGAGGACGACATCGTCTACGCGCCGGGCTTCGAGCGGACCTTGGAGCAGCCGGTCGCGGGCGCCGTCCCGGTCTTCCGCAGCGCCCGCCTGATCATCACCGAGGGCAACTACCTCCTGCTGCGGGACGGGGCGTGGGCGCGCGTACGGTCACGGCTGGACGAGGTGTGGTTCTGCGATCTCGACGAGGAGGAGCGCGTACGTCGTCTCGTCGCCCGCCACGAGGAGTTCGGCAAGGACCACGACACGGCGGTGGCCTGGGTGCTCGGCACGGACCAGCACAACGCCGACCTGGTCGCCGCGACACGGGACCGTGCCGACCTGGTGGTCGGCAGGGAGGTCACCGCCGCCGCAGCTCCAGCGCGGGTTCCCCTCGGTCATCACCCGCGGGATTCCCGATCAGCGCGGTGAACGCCTCGGTGCTGATCGTCAGGCCCGCCGGTGTGTCTGCGAAGGTGGGGGCGAGCGGGCCCGGGGAGCCGTAGCGCACGGCGAAGACGTGCAGGTCGTGCGGGGCGCCGGGAGCCGGTGCGGCTTCGAGCGCCGTGGAGGTGACGAGGTGGCGCCAGCCCTCGTCCGGGTTGCCGTAGCCCCGCGGGTCCGCGGCCAGGGCGAACGCCGCCAGCTCCTGGGTCGTCTCGGAGCGGGCGTCGAAGAGGTCCACGCCGTCCGTTCGTGGATGTGTCAGCCTGAGCGGGCCGGCCGAGGTCACGGCGGCGTCGGCGGTCCTGCGCACCCGGTCCCCGTCGTCGGTGGCGTACGGCAGTCCGGCGAGCAGGTACGGCGTCCCGTCGAGGCGTTCGACGGCGACCGTGGTCCACAGGCTCACGCCGTCGGTGACGTACAACGACCGGACGTGGCGCAGCACGTGGTCGCGGCCGACGACCGGCTTGGTGACGAGCTTGGCGCTGAGGCCGTCGCTCTCGAGGTCGCGCACCCGTACCTCGCCCATGGGGCGGCTGAGCAGGAAGCCGTCGACGACCGGACCGAAGCCGTGCTGGCGGTTGACCGCGGCGGGCAGGTAGTACGTGCCCGCCGCCTCGACCAGTGACGGGGTCATCCGCTGGTCGAAGGCCACCGAGACCGTGCCCGCGCGCAGTTGATGCCGTGCGGGGTTCCTCGACGGCGTCCGGTGCCAGCGCGTGGCGTCCTGGATCTGCCAGACCAGCATGAACGCGAAGTGGCCGTCGATCGCGCCGTCCGGCCCGACCGCGTGCCGGCCCCAGCGGGTGTCGCCCCGGTAGCGGCCGAGGTCGGCGCCGATCCGCCGGCCGAAGTGGCGCAGGCCGAGCACGGCCTCGAAGCCGGAGTGCTGTTCGCTGTAGCGCGGCCCGCCGATGTCGAAGCCGCCCACCGTCAGACGAGCGTCGAGATACCGGGCGAGCACGTCCCCGTCCTCGGCGAAGACCGGCTCCCCGCTGACCTTGTGGGCCTGGGCGAGGAAGGAGAGGGAGATCGGCCCGTAGTTGTTGTCGTACGCGCCGCCGTGCTCCGGGGGCAGCAGGGCACCCCGGTCGCGGACGCGGCGGGCGCGGATCTCGTCGGCGTACAGACTCATCGCCCGGGCGCGAACCGACTCCCCTTCCGCCGTGGGGAGATGGCCTGCGAGCATCAGCCCACCGACGACGCAGCCGATGGCCTGGTTGCCGGCCTCCTGCGGGTTGAAGAAGGTCGCTTCGGTCAGCCACAGCCAGTAGCCGTGCGCCAGCTCGACCAGTTCGCGGCGGTCCTCGTCGGGGACGACCGGGTCGGCCGTGCCCAGGATGTTGACCGCTTGGAGCAAGGCCACACCGTGCTCGGCCAGTCACCGATGGGGTGGGCGCCGTCCTCCAGCACGTAGCGGGCGTGCGGCAGTCCGGAGCCACGCCTCCTCAGGTTCGGGTAGCCGGGGTTGTCCTCGGTGAAGACGCGCTCCCGCAGATGGAAGCGCAGGCCGCGGCCGACGGCCTCCGGCAGACGTGGGTCCTTCCTGCGCTGCCAGGCGAGCGCCAGCAGGGAGGTGACGCCGAGGGAGGTGTCGCCGATGTCGTCCACACGGTCGGGGTGTTCGAGATTGCCCTCAGGCGTGAGGCGGGCCAGGGCCTGCTCCACCACGTCGGCGAGGACCGCGTCATACGCCTCGGGCGTGTCCGGCAGGTTGTGCAGCGGGCCGAGCTGGCGGAGGAGGTGCACGGGTGGATCGGCCCTTCATGCCGGAGGTGGCCATGGCGTGGTTTGTCGGGTCAGACGACGGGCGAGGGACGGCGGGCGCGCAGTGCGACGGTCAGTGTGTGAGGGCCGTGCCCACCGATGTAGACGCGGGGCCCGGTCGTCGCGTCGGTGCCGCCCACCACGGTGTGGTCCTGCCCCGGGTCGTACCGTAGTACGTCGCCCCGGTCCGGCCCGGCGAGCGGTTCGCCTGCCTCGACGTCGGCCTCGACCCGGATCTCGTCGTCACCGACCCGGTAGGTCATCGGCCCGGTTGTCAGACACCAGTGTCCCTCGCCGATCGGTACGGCGCCCTCCGGCACACCGCCCGGCCGGAAGGTCAGTTCGAGGGCCCAGGGCACCGTTGGTCCGCTGATGTCGATCCGCAGGTCGGCACCGTCCTCCCTCAGATCCGCTTCGACGCGGGTCGTGTGGGAGACCTCGTCCCGAGGCCGGTCCGGGAAGGCCATCGCGGCCGAGAAGCGTCCCTCGTCCGCCACACGGTAGGTGCCGTCGTCCCGTCGCCGTTCCGGCGGGAACGGCTGGTAGTAGGCGGCCGTGAGGGTTTCGGTGAGCCGGAACCGGTGGTCGGCGAGTTGTCGCATGCCGGCGGCGCGGAACGGGCCCAGGTCGAAGAATCCCCGCGAGAGGCGGACCGCGTCGAGGACGGCGTCGCCGGCGAACAGGCGCAGGAAGGTGGGATTGCAGGCGAGGCCCGAGCGGATGCGCCGGTGCTCGGGCACGTCCGAGCCGCCGTACAGGACGCTGTGCGCGGTGGCGGAGGCACGTGCGGCAAGGCGCGCCGTGGTGATGTACCGGTCGCGGGGAAGGGGTTCCGGCGCCGGTTTCGGCAGCACACGGCACAGGTCGGGGGTGAGGAGGGTCTCGGCGAGCAGGTCGGGGTCGTCGATGCCGCCGGCGGCCGCCAGCCGCGCCGCCCGGCTGAAGTCGCGTCGGCCGGTGCGGATCGCGAGCAGCCGGTAGTGCGGCAGGTAGGGCGCCAGCGGGAAGGGCTGGTTCTGGTCCTGCCGTCGCGAGTGGACGGTCTCCACCGTGCCGTCCGGTCTGATGAGGTCCAGGGTCGCGGTGAGGTTGCGTTCGACGGCGTCCCACAGGTCGGTGCGGCCGAGGACGGCGGCCAGGAGCAGCAGCGACGGGTTGGACACGTGGGCCGCGTAGTTGGCGCTCCGCTCCGAGTACAGGCCCTCCGCATCGATGTCGACGCCCTCGGCGAGCCACGCGTCGACACGGTCGAGCAGCCGTCTGTCCGGGAACGACCGGTGCAGCCGGGCCAGCGCCGCGCACAGCTCCCAGCGGTGGTTCGGGGTGTGCACCCCACCGGTCAGGAGACTGCCGGAGGCGGCGCCCGCGATCTCGGCGAGCGCGGCCGTGACGTCACGCAGTTCCGGCCCCGCGCCCGCGGCGAGGACGTGCGCGTCGCACACGTCGTTGACGGTGAACGCGGAGTCCGGCGGTGACTGCACGTTGTCGCCGCCGGCGAAGAGGCCGGTGGTGGTCTGCGCGGCCCGGAGGGCGCCGAGGTGGACCATCGTGGCGGCGACGACCCGCCCGCTGCCGTGCAGTGCCGAGTCCGTGGAACGGTACGCCGCCACCAGGGTCTTGACCCGGCGTGCCAGGGCGCGGTGGGTCACACCGACGGGTTCCTCGTCGGGGCCGGCCGCCAGCGGGGCGGCCAGCCGGTCGGCGGCGCCGGCCACCGCGCGGACGAACTCGTGGTCGAGCGGGGTGGACATGGTCAGTCCTTCAGTCCGGCGTTGATGTCGGCGCCCATGACGTAGCGCTGGAAGACCAGGAAGATGACGATCAGCGGGATCATGGAGATGACCGATGCGCCGAGCAGGACCGACCAGTTGATGTTCTGCGCGCCGACGATGCTCTGGATGCCGATCTGCACGGTGAACTTGTTGGGGTCGTTCAGCATCAGAAGCGGCCAGATGTAGTCGTTCCACCGCCACTGGAAGGACAGGATGGCGAGGGTCAGCATGATGGGCCGGGAGAGCGGCACCATGATCCGCAGGAAGATCGACAGTTCGCGGGCGCCGTCGATGCGTGCGGCTTCCACGAGTTCGTCGGGAACCGTCAGGAAGAACTGGCGGAACATGAAGCATCCGGTCGCGGTGAGCACGGCCGGGAGGATGATGCCGGCGAACGAGTTGTAGAGGCCGAGGTTGCGGACCACCAGGAACTCGGGGGCGAGCATGACCTCGCCCGGCAGCATCGTGGTGGCCAGGATGCAGATGAAGAACGCCTTGAGCCATTTGTTGTCGTACTTGGCCAGCGCGTACCCGGTGCAGCAGCTGGCTCCCACCGTGAGGATCGTCGTGATCACACACACGAGGGTCGTGTTGATGAAGTACTGCGAGAAGTTGGCACTGCGCCACGCCGTCAGGTAACCCGACAGGGTGGGGTGGTGCGGAACCAGCGTCAGCGGATAGGAGAACAGATCCCCGGCGGGTTTGAAGGAGCTGAGGATGAACCACAGCACCGGCAACCCGTAGAGGCACGCCAGGATCCACAGCAGTGTCGTCGCGGGTACCGCCCGCCGGAGCCCGCCGCTGCTCGCACCGCGGGGCCGCTTTTTGGAGACGGACCGTCCGGGACCGGCGTCGGCCTTGCGTGGCATGTCTGTGGTTGTCATCGGTTCTCCACCCGCCGGTTGACGACCAGCTGGATGATCGCGACGGCCATCAGGATGAGCATGAGCACGAACGACGCGGCGCTCGCGTAGCCGATCTGGCCCCGTTGGAAGCCGGTCTGATAGATGTACTGAACAAGCAGGTTGTTCGACGTTCCGGGTCCGCCGTTGTTGAGGGAGACGAACAGCGGGTATTCCTTCATCGCGTTGATCGTGTTGAGCAGGATCACGATGAACGAGGTGGGCGCGATGCTCGGCAGCGTGATGCTGATGAACTGGCGCCATGGACCGGCGCCGTCGAGCGAGGCCGCCTCGTAGTACGACACCGGTACGTTCTTGATCGCCGCGATGAACAGCAGCATCGAGAAGCCCGTCCAGGCCCAGGACGCCGCCACCACTACCACCACCAGCGACAGGTCCGCGTTCGACTGCCACGGAACGGCGGACCCGCCGAACTTCTCGACGACGTAGTTGACCAGTCCGAAGTTCTCACCGAACAGCCATCGCCACAGGACACCCACGACGATGGGCGACAGCAGCCACGGGATGAAGAAGACGACGCGGGCCACCGACGCACCCTTGGCGTGCTTGCTCACCAGCACGTTGGCGATGAGCAGCGACAGCGCGAAGTTCAGCGGAACGAAGAGGACGGTGTACAACAATGTCCGGGTCAGCGCGTCGTAGAAGGCGGAGTCCCCGAACAGGTTGTGGTAGTTGTCCATTCCGACGAACTGGAACGCCCCCACGCCCGTGTAGTTCGTGAAGGAGTAGACGAGCCCGATCACCGCCGGCCACACGAAGAACAGCGCGAAGAGCACGACATTGGCCGCGATGAGGACGAGCGGCGCGAGGGTGTAGGTGCTGCGTCGTCGCCTGGGCGGGCTCACGGACACGTCCGCGGCGCGTTTTGTCATCTTCCTGACTTCCGTGCTGGTGGAATGGATTGCTGTGGGCTCACTTCATGGGCCCGGCATCACGTGAGCGCCCAGGGCCGGGCGGCGGCGTCTCGAGCCCGCCGCCCGGCCCTCGGGCCTACGATCCGCCGCCGACCTGCTGGTTGTAGCCGGCCACGATGTTCTCCAGGGCCTTGTCGACCGACTGCTGGCCGTTGATCGCCTTGCCGAGCTCTGTCTTGGTCGGGTCGGTGGTGAGGCTCTTGCCCTTCAGCACCCAGTTGGTCTGCGCACCGTTGAAGTAACCCGAGATCGGGGCGTAGAGCGGGATCTCCTCGTTGTACAGCTTGAACGCCGCCTGCGCTGCCTCGGAGGTGAAGGGGTACTTCGGGTTCAGACCGCTCTCGACGGGCAGGAACCCGGACGCCTCGCACAGCTCGCGGTAGTGGTCCGGCTCGTACACCCAGGACAGGAACTTCTGCGCGGCGGTGGCCGCGGCGCCGTTGTTGTTGAAGCCCACCATCATGCCGCCGCTGTTGACGTCGCTGGCCTGCACCGGCTCGGCGGGAGTCGGGACGCTCGCCCAGTCGAACTTCTTGATGCTCGTCGCGAAGGCGGGCACCTGCCACACGCCGGACCAGTAGGCGACCACGTCACCGCTCTGGAACATGGCCGACGGGTCGGCGCCGCTGGTCCACACCGACTTCGGCATGGTCTTGTCGTCGTTGAGTCCGACGAAGTACTTCACGGCCTTCTTGGTCGCGGCGTCCACCGAGAACTTGCCGGAGGAGTCCGCGTGGACGTACTGCCCGGCCATCTCGTACACCATGGCGCGCAGCCGGGACGGCGACTGGTCGAACGTGAGGGAGTACTTGGCGCCGGTCTTCTCCCGGACCTTGTTCGCCGCCTTGATGAAGTCGGTCCAGGTCCAGGTGTTCTGGGGCGAGGTCGGGACGGCGACGCCGGCCTTCTTGAACAGCGACTCGTTGATGAACAGGCCGGACGCGGTGACGTCCGAGGGGATGGACAGCACCTTCCCGGACGAGTCCTTGGCGAGGAAGTTGGCGTTGATGTTGTTCGTCTTGTTCTTGGCGATGGAGCTGAGGTCGATCAGCTTGCTCGACCAGATCGGGTCAAGGGCCGGCACGTCCGCCACGTCGGGCAGGGAGTTCGCCTGCGCGGCGTTGTGCAGCTTCGTCGGGTAGCCGTCGTAGGGGATGTTGACGAGCTTGACGTCGACGCCGGTGTCCTTCTTGTACTGCGCCACCAGCTTCTTCCAGCCCGCGTCCTGCCCCGGAACCGTGGAGATCCAGAACGTCAGCGACTTGGAGGTCCCGCCGGAGCCGGATCCCGACCCGCAGGCCGAGAGCAGCAGGGCTCCTGCCGTGGCCACGGCAGCGAGAGGTACCAGACGGCGTATGCCGCCGCGGCCGAGTCGGCGAGAGCGCCGCACACCCACACTGGTCATCTTCAATCCCTTTTCGTCGTAGCGGAAGAAGCACGGCGCCAGCCGAGGCGGCACGGGTGCATTTCGCGGGAGATTTCGCTTTCCGGGGGCACGGCCTCGCCCGGCCGTGTCGCCTTGACGGGTGGGGTCCCCGGCCTCGACGGCCGCCGCCCGCGAGCACGCCCTCGCCGGGCTGCCGTACGTCTGGGTACGGCCGGGACGCTCACCCCAAGTCGGCGTCCCGGCCGACTTAGAAAGCGCTTGTCCGGACATTGGCAGACCGATAAGTAGGCCGTCAATCCTTCGCCTGCGCGCCTTCGGTCACGTTTTGGACTCCCTTGGCCACGGCGAGCCGGGCGGCACCCACGACGGTACCGAGATCCCCGATCTGGCTGCTGACCACCTCGGTGGGCCAGCTGAGCCGGCCCAGTTCGGCCCGCACCCCCGGCAGGAGCTGCGGATCGGCGCCCGTGCTGCCGCCCAGCACGATCAGCCCAGGGTCCAGTACGGCGGTCACGGCGGCGGCCAGCCGGCCCACGTCGGCGGCGTGCCGGGCGACGAGCCCGCGGGCGGGTTCCCGGCCCGCGGCGGCCAGCGCGAAAAGCCGCTCGGCAGTACGGGGGCGCGGGCCGTCACCGGCCCGCCAGGCCCGGGCGGCCCGGCGGAGCAGGGCGTGCGAGCCGACATAGGCCTCCAGAGCCTCCTGACGCGGCTCCCGGTCGTCGTCCCAGGGATACGGCAGCCGGGCCAGCTCACCGGCCGCGCCGTTGGCCCCGCGCAGCACCTGGCCGCCGATGACGATGCCGAGACCGATACCGACGCCGATCCGCAGATAGCCGAAGGTACGACGGCCCCGCGCGGCGCCCTCCTGCAGTTCGGCGAGGGCCGCGCAGTTGACGTTGTTCTCCAGGTGGACGGGCACGCCCGGCGGCAGCGCGACGGACACGGCGTCGAAGACGGGCCCGGCCTTGGCGGTCGCCGGGCGCATGCCGGTGCCCGCACGGTCGGCTTCGGTGACATCACCGACGGCGACCACGATGGCCCGCAGCGGGGCACCGGCGGGCAGCGCGGCCAGCGCCTCGCGGACGGCGTCGGCGGCCCGGGCCCGCGGGGTGGCCGCCTCGGCGAGCAGGGTGCCGTCCAGGGCACAGCCGCGCACCCGGGTGCGGGCCGGGCCCAGGTCGACGGCGAGGACCGAGCCGGAGGCGGGCCCCAGGCCGTAAACGGCCGCGGAGCGGCCGGTGCCGCTGGACGCGGTGCCGGAGTGGGTGGCCAGCCGGGCGCTCTCCAGTTCCGCGACGGCGGCGGAGACCGTCGGCTTGGACAGCCCCGCGAGGCTCGCCAGCTGCGGCCGGGTGGCGCTGCCGGCCTGGGCCAGGACGGCGAACACCGCGCTGGCGCTCTCGGTGAGGCGGGGGGCTTCAGTCACGACGTGTTCCACAGTTCCCCCATGGGTCAGGGGCCGCGCTCCCCGGGTGACGGAATGCGGCGATGCGATGCCCTCGTGCCGCGCGGCGCCGCCCTCCGGCGGCGTCCCGTCGATCGACTGCGCGACAACTCTTGACGCACTGTACTTGGTTAGTTAACTTCCTAACGAAGTCCGGTACTCGCCTGCCGTGCTCCGCAAGAAGCCCGTCCCGGGGCTTCCCGACTCGCTCAACTCCTGTTCGACCGGACACGGTTCGCCCGCCGTCTCAGCACAGTGCCATGCTCCTCGGCGCTCTTCGCCCAGACGACGAAAGAGGATCCGTGCAGGACACTCCTTCTTCCCCGCTCGTGGTCGGTATCGACGTGGGAGGCACCAAGACCCATCTCCGCGCCCTCGTCGGCGCGGCCCCGGTCGCCGAACACCTCCGGCCGAGCAGCGGCTGGCGGCCGCACGAACCGGCCGCCGCCGCCCGCTGGCTGACGGCACTGGTCCACGAGGCCCTGCCCGTCGACACCCGCCCAGCCGCACTGGCCGTCGGCGGGCACGCCTGCGAGACGCCTCGGCAATGTGCGGAGCTCCGCTCGGCGCTGGAAGCGGTCCTCCACGTGCCCTGTCTGGTGGTGGGCGACGCCGAACTCCTCGTTCCCGCCGCGGGGCTGGACAAAGGTGTCGGACTCGTGGCCGGCACCGGCTCGGTGGCGGTGGGGCGACTGGCCGACGGCAGCCCCGTTCAGGTCGGAGGCTGGGGTGCGGCGCTCGGTGACGAGGGCGGCTCCGCCGGTCTCGTACGGGAAGCGGCGCGCGCCGTGTGGGCGGCGCACGACCGTGGTGAAGCCCCGGACGAACTCGCCCAGGGGCTCACCGCCGCGTTCGGGGTGACTGAGGTGCCCGCCCTGGGCGCCGCGCTGGAGAGCGCGACGGACGTGTCGGCCGAGTGGGGTCGGCACGCGCCCGTCGTGTTCGCGGCCGCGGAGCGAGGTTCCCGGATCGCGCGATCGGTGATAGCCGACGGGGGCCGGTCGCTCGCCGCGCTCGTCGTGCGGCTCGCCGAGCGCGGGGTCGCCGTCGACGACGTGGTGGTCGCCGGCAGCACCGTGCTCTCCCAACCCGCCCTGTACACCTCCTTCACGACGTCACTCACCGAGTGCGTACCCGGGGCACGGCCCAGGCCGTTGCGGGCGGCACCGGTCGAGGGGGCCGTGGCGTTGGCGCATGCCCTCGTATGAGGGGACCGGGTGGCGCGATGCTCGCGGGCGACCGGCGCCTCGCGGGGCAGCACGCGTTGCCGCGGTGCGGGCGCCGGACAAGTAGCCGGCGCCGGGAGCGCGTTCGCCCGCACAACGGGCGCACAGGGTCGGCGCATTTGCCCGTACGACACTTTGCCGCCCCCCGCGCTTCGCAAGCGTGACATGAATCGGCCGTAGATCTTCGCTCGTATGACTCGTCCTCACCACAGGGGCACAGTCGCTTCACGACTTCACCCGGCTGTCGGAGGACCCATTCCACTCAGGAGAGGCACATCCATGCCGTCACCAGCCGGGCAGCAGTCCGTCCCCTCGATCTCCATACGTGAACGCGCCCTGAACCGACGGGTGTTCCTGCGCAACTCGCTCGGCGCCTCGGCGGGGCTGCTGGCCGCTCCGACCGTCGTCACCTGGCTCGCCGCCGCGGACGCGAAGGCCGCGACGAGCCCCGCCGCCTTCGTGGACGACTACACCACGAACGTCCTCGCCAACCTGACGCCCGAGACCAACGCGGTGGTCAGGATCCTCGGCGGCATGAGCAAGGTGTGGAAGACCGGCGGAGCCTGGAACACGGGCACGCCGCTCATGCCCGAGGTGCTGCGCGCCAACATGCGCTACTGCGCCCGCATCACGCACGCCCGCACCGACGCACAGGCGAAGGAGGCGTTCATCTACGACCGGCAGCACCAGAGTTACGCGATGATCGCCGGCCTGGGTCCGCTGGCCGACCTGTACAAGACGGGCGCCAAGGCGGTCACCTCCATCACCAGCGCTCCTGACGGCACTCCTTCCGGAAAGATCAACGACGCCGTGCCGGCCGACGCTCCGGCGGGCTCCGCGCTGGGTGCCGGTTCGCACGACTCGGCGCTCGGCAAGGTCGCCGAGCTGGTGGACACGGTGCGCGGCCCGTACGCCTCCGGCAACCCCGGCAAGTACGCCTTCCAGTACCCGCGTCCGTGGCGCATGAACGAGAACAGCGAGGTCGTCGACACGGGGAAGGTCGACGCGCTCGGCTTCCCGGTCTACGACTCCGACGTGATCGTCGCCCCGCAACTGCTGTGGCAGCGTGGCACGACCGCGGCCGACGACGGCGGCTTCCCCAGCGGCCACACCAACGCCTTCCACCTGGCGGGGCTCGCGTACGCGTACGCGGTGCCCGAGCGCTTCCAGGAGCTGGTGGCACGCGCCTACGAGCTCAGCCACACCCGGATCATGGCGGGCATGCACTCCACCGTCGACGTCATCGGCGGCCGGATCATGGCCACCGCCCTGGCCGCCGCCACGCTGGCCGACCCGGCCAACGCCGCCCTCAAGGCCGCGGCGCGCGCCCAGGCCGCCGCGTACTTCCAGCAGCGGACCGGTTCGACGGCGGACACCCTGTACGCCTACGCCCACTCGGCGGACGTCGCCACCGACCCGCACGCCGACCGGGCCGCCAACGCCCGCGCGCTCACCCCCCGGCTGACGTACGTCCTCACCCGGCACGGCCGCTCCGAGAGCATGACCGTGCCCAAGGGCGCCGAGGTCCTGCTGGAGACGCGGCTGCCCTACCTCGACGCCGCCCAGCGCCGCGAGGTGCTCCGCACGACCGCCCTGCCTTCCGGGTACGTGCTGCTCGACGGCTTCGAGCAGTGGGGCCGACTCAACCTGTTCGCCGCCGCGGACGGGTACGGGGCCTTCGACTCCGACGTGAACGTCACCATGAACGCCGCCGACGGGGGCTTCAGCGCGGCCGACACCTGGCGCAACGACATCTCCGGGTGCGGCCGGCTGGTCAAGCGCGGCACCGGTGCGCTGACCCTGACGGGCCACAACGCCCACACGGGCGGCACCGTGCTGGAGGAGGGCGTGCTGACGACCGGTTCGACAGGTGCGCTGGGATGCGGCGACGTACGGGTGGACGGCGGGACCCTGCGGGTCGGTGCGGCGTCGTCCGCACGCGTGCGCGGCAGCTACACGCAGGCGTCCGGCGCGAGCCTGGAGGCGACGCTCCGTGCGGGCCGCGTGCCCGCGCTGACGGTGGAGCGACGGGTCGTACTGAGCCGGGACAGCGCGCTCACGCTGCGGCTGGACGCCGACCGGCCGCCGGTCCCCGGCACCACCGTCCCGGTGCTCCGGACGTCGTCGCTGCGCGGCCAGTTCGCCCGTATCACGGTCGAGGCGGACGGATACCGGGCCGTGCCCGTGTACTCGCTGGACGGGCTGTCCGTACGGCTCGTACGACGTTGATCCCCGCCCCGGGGACGAGCTGAGTGACAGGACCCGTGGACCGCGTGTGAACGGTCCACGGGTCCTCTTCGTTCTCGTGCGCCTTCGTTTCCGTGCGCCGCGTCCGATTTCCGCCAGCCGTGGTGACGGCCATGGCGCAGAGTGGACGGCGAAGACACACTTCGAAAGGACACGACCGATGCCGGTGTACACAACGATCGACAGCCCTCTGGGCGAGCTGCTGCTGGTGGGCGAGGAGTCGGTCACCGCGAAGGGCGGCACGGCGCTGGTCTCGCTGTCCATGCCCTGCCAGAAGTCCGGCGCCGTCGTCCAGGACGGCTGGACCAGGGACGAGAAGGCGTTCACCGAGATCGTCTCGCAGCTGCGCTCGTACTTCGACGGGGTGCTGACCGACTTCGACATCGAATACGTGAGCGGCGCGGGCAGCGACTTCCAGCAGCGGGTGTGGAAGGCGGTGGAGACCGTCCCGTACGGCACGACCGTCAGCTACGGAGAGATCGCCGCGCGGATCGGCGCGTCGAGGGCCGCCGTGCGCGCCGTGGGCACGGCGATCGGCGCGAACCCGCTGCTGCTCGTACGCCCCTGCCATCGCGTGATCGGCGCCAGTGGCTCCCTCACGGGGTACGCCGCCGGTCTGGAGCGCAAGCAGCAGCTCCTCGACCTGGAGCACGCACGCCCGGCCACCTGAGGATCGCCACCATCATGAACACGCTCGACACCACCCACCCGGCGGGTCCGGTCGCCGACCGCGTCGCGGCGAACGACTGGACCGCACTGACCGACGAGCTGAACGAGCACGGGCACGCACTGACCACTCGACTGCTGACCCCCGACGAATGCCACGGGATCAAGGCGCTCTACGACGAGGCCGACCGCTTCCGCACCACCGTCGACATGGCCCGCCACCGCTTCGGTTCCGGCCAGTACCGCTACTTCACCCATGAACTGCCCGACTTGATAAGTGAGTTGCGCGAGTCGTTGTATCCGCAGCTGCTGCCCGTCGCCCGGGACTGGGCCGACAAGCTCCGGCAGCCGGCTCCCTGGCCCGAGGACCTGGAGGAGTGGCTGGCGATGTGCCACGCGGCCGGGCAGACCAAGTCCGCTCAGATCCTGCTGCGTTACGGGCCCGGCGACTGGAACGCGCTGCACCGCGATGTGTTCGGCGCGATGGTGTTTCCGCTCCAGGTCGTCATCGGCCTCGACGCACCCGGCGTCGACTTCACCGGCGGCGAGTTCATCATGACCGAGCAGCGGCCCCGGGCGCAGTCGCGGGGATCGTCCACGACTCTCCCACAGGGGCACGGGCTGATCTTCACCACCCGCGACCGGCCCGTCGCCTCCCGGCGCGGCTGGTCGACCGGACCGATGCGGCACGGCGTGAGCACCGTCCGTTCCGGGCGGCGTCACACACTGGGCCTGGTCCTCCACGACGCCGCGTGACCTCCGCGCCGAAGCGGCGGTGGCGGGTGACCAGACCGGCGCCCGGCGAGAGGCACGCTTTCGGCGAGCCATTCCCCGCAGTGCGATGTTCAGCCGACGGCCGTCTCGCGAAAAAACACGGTGGTGTCCCACCGAGCCCGCTGGTTAGGGTCGCCGGATGAGCACACGTACCTTCCGCGTCACCGTCCGCGGCGTCTTCGACGGGCTCGGCGCGGAGCAACGCGCCGAGCTCCTT
Source organism: Streptomyces mirabilis (assembly GCF_039503195.1). NCBI lineage: Bacteria > Bacillati > Actinomycetota > Actinomycetes > Kitasatosporales > Streptomycetaceae > Streptomyces > Streptomyces mirabilis. The sequence goes on along the minus strand of NZ_JBCJKP010000001.1, from coordinate 10,027,247 downwards.
GCCCGCGCGTCCGCGCACGACGTGCTGCACGCCGCCTTCACCCCCGAGGGGCACCTCAGCTACGACCTCGCGGCCCGGCCCGCCTTCACGTTCCGGTTCCTGGACTCGGGAGAGGCGGAGGAGGACATCCTGGAGGCGACCGAGCGCGCCGAGGCCGCCGCGGAGGCGTGGCTGACCGAGCGCGGCTACGGATACAAGAACCTCAGGTCGAAGGCCGAGGACCTGTCCCAGGCCCCACTCGGCAAACGGCAGCGCCGCGCCGCCGCGCACGGCGCCTAGGACGCGTCGGCCGATCATCGACACGCCCCGCGACCACGGGGCGCGTTTTGCCGAATCGGCAACAGGCTTGGCTCGCGCCGCACCGACCGCCGCATGATCGTCGGTAGTACCGGAGGCCGCATGGCGAACGGGCCGCTCCGGCCCCTTCGCCGCACCGGCCACGCGTCGAGCCCCGTGGGAGGATCCGTGCCGCAGCCGTCCACAACAGACCGCATCCACCGTCTTGTCCCCTCGCCCGCCGGGCGGACCCACCTGGTGGAGCAGGGGACCGGCCCACTGGTCCTGCTCGTCCACGGTTTTCCGGAGTCCTGGTACTCCTGGCGCCACCAGCTTCCGGCACTCGCCGCGGCCGGCTACCGGGCGGTCGCCGTCGACGTCCGCGGCTACGGCCGCTCCTCCAGGCCCGAGGCGCCGACCGCGTACCGGATCCTCGAGCTGGTGGAGGACAACGTCGCCGTGGTGAAAGCCCTGGGTGAGGAGTCCGCGATCGTCGTCGGGCACGACTGGGGTGCGAACATCGCCGCCGTCTCCGCCCTCGTCCGCCCCGACGTGTTCCGTGCGGTCGGACTGCTCAGCGTGCCCTACGCCCCGCGCGGCGGCCAGCGCCCCAGTGAGATCTTCGCGCAGATGGGCGGGGACGAGGAGTTCTACGGCTCCTACTTCCAGGAGCCCGGACGGGCCGAGGCCGAGATCGAGCCCGACGTCCGCGGCTGGCTCGCGGGCCTGTACGCGGCGCTGTCCGCCGACACCATGCCCGCACCCGGCGCGCCGGACCCGCACTTCGTGAGCCCGGGGGGCGCGCAGCGCGACCGCTTCCCCACCGGTCGGCTGCCCCACTGGCTCGACGAGCACGACCTCGATCTCTACGCGGGAGAGTTCGAGCGGACCGGGATGACGGGGGCCCTGAACCGCTACCGGAACATGGACCGGGACTGGGAGGACCTGGCCGACCACGACGGTGCGCCCCTCACCCAGCCCTCGCTGTTCATCGGTGGCGGTCGGGACGCGTCCACCACCTGGCTGGCCGACGCGATCGCGGCCTACCCCACCACCCTGCCCGGCCTGCTCTCCTCCCACCTCCTCGACGACTGCGGCCATTGGATCCAGCAGGAGCGGCCCGAGGACGTCAACCGCATCCTGATCGACTGGCTCGCCCGGGTCGCGAGCGACAAGTGACGTTCCTGACCGGGGCAATCCCTCGATCGGGTGACTCACCTCGGGCGAGTGGTCACGTCGCTCCCGCTCACTCCGGCGCGGCAGCGCGCCGTACACCGCCAGGCCGGTGCCTGGCTGAGCCGCTTCCACGGCGGGCCGCGCGATCTCAGTCCCCAGGACCACGCCGAAGCGGCAGCCGAAGTAGCCCGTGCGGTCCACGGCGCCGAACGGCACTTGGAAAGTGCCGAAGACCTGATCGGCGAGCGGGAACGGGAGACCGTACGGCGCCATGCCGCCGAGCTGACGCGGCTGGACCCGCTGCCCCGCGGCTACGTTCACGGCGACTTCCAGGAACGCAATTGGCTGTTCGACACCGGGCCCGGCAGGCTGGCGGTGGTCGATCTGGAGCGGGCCCGGCCGCATGCCGTGGTCTTCGACATCGTCCGCCTCGCCTGCGGCCCGTGGGTGGGCCGGCCCGACCCGCGTGCCGCGTTCTTCGAGGGCTACGGCCGCGAGCTCGCCGACAAGGAGGCGCGCTCCCTTCGGTGTCTGGCCGCGCTCGATGCCGTGAGCGCCATCTCCTGGGGTGTCCCCCACCGCGATCCCGAGATCGTCGCACGCGGCCGCGCGATCCTGGCCCGGCTGGAACGGGGGGATGCCGCGTGAGCGAGCCGCTTCTCACGGGCCCGCGGGCGGGGGTGCGCCGTGAAAGGTGGCACCCCACCTTCGCAGGGCACTCCCCCGAGTCCGTGTCGTCCCTCGCCACGGTCGCCGCAAGGCCGTCGCCCCCACCGCCCACCGAACTCCGCCACCGGGACCGGGACGCCAGGAACCCGCTCGCCCTCTCCAGGGGTCGCTGAGCGCCCCTGAGGGAGCCTCAGGAGTTCTCAGGGTCGAGTCAGGGGGACTCCTGATGGTCCGAAGGGCTCGGATCGGCCCAGAGTGGTGACATCAACATCCAGTGGCCGCGTGAGCCGCTGTCGACCGGAAGGACCCCTCGTGAACCCCCTTGTGCGTCGGATCGCGGTGCTGAGCCTGGTCGGCGCGGCGTTGGCGACCGCTGTCACCGGTAGCGGGACAGACATGGGTACGAGTGTCGGTGGTAGGGGCGCGGCCCTCGCCGCTACCACCACAACAGCGGGCCCCGCCTCGGCTTCGCCCCGGCCCCCGTTGGATCCGGCCGCGCTGCAAGCCGCGTTGCGGGTGAGGCCGGACGATCACGCCGCCGGCGCGATCGCGCTCGTCGCCGAGCCCGGTCAGGTGTGGCGCGGTTCGTCCGGCGACACCGTCACCGGGAAACGCATTCCTGACAACTCGCACTTCCACATCGGCAGCATTTCCAAGACCTTCGAGTCGACGGTGGTGCTGCAGTTGGCGGCAGAGGGACGGATCGACCTGAACCGACCGATACAGCACTACCTGCCGGGCCTGTTGCCCGACACCTTCCAGCCGATCACGGTCCGCCAGTTGCTCAACTTCACCAGCGGCCTGCCGGACGTGCTCGAAGGGGCTCCACCACAGAGCGCCGACGAACGATCGCCCATCGGTACGACTACCAGACGTTCGATCAGATCATCCAGGAAACCCTGCGGCCTGCCGACCGTCCGAGGCCGGGACCGAGGTTCGCGCCCGGTACGAAACAGGAGTACAACTCCCTCGGTTTCCGGATCGCCGGGAAGCTGATCGAGCGGATCACCGGGCACAGCTTCAAGAACGAGGTCACCGCCCGCATCCTGCGTCCACTGGGCCTCGACCGGACGTCGGTGCCACAGGACGACCCTCGGATGCCCCGGCCCTACCTGCACGGCTACCTCATCAACAGCGCGGGCGCGCCGGTCGACGTCAGCGAACAGGGCGGCGATCCGTCCAACATGATCTCCACCCCGGCCGACCTGGACCGGTTCGTCACCGCGCTCTTCCAGGGCCGGCTGCTGCCGACCGCCCAGCTCGAAGAGATGTTCACCCTCCCCAGAGCCGAAGACGACAAGGCGGTGCCGTACGCCGACGCCTCCAACTGCCTGTCTCCGGACGGCAAGCCAGGCCCCGCCTGCTTCGGACTCGGCCTGATGTCCGTCCCGCTGCCGGACGGCACCGTGCTCTGGGGCAAGACCGGACACGACTACGGCTACGCCAACGGAATGTTCGCCAGCCGGGACCTCTCCCTGCGGGGCGTCTACTCCATCTCCACCACGTCGTCCGACAACGGCCGCCCGCATCCGATATCCGACCGCCTTCTCCTCGCCGCGGTCGCGCCGACCTCCAAGTAACGTCCACAGGCGGAGGGTTGAGACGGCAGCCGCGCCGAGCGAGGCGTCACTAGGCGCGGGTCGATGCCCTGACGTGCAGTGCGACGGGCAGGGTGCGCACGGTTCCCGGTGGCGTCCGGCCGGACAGGATCTCGCAGAGCAGGCGGGCGCATTCGGCTCCCATCGCGCGGGGGCGCAGGTCGATCGCGGTGATCGCCGGCTCCGCCGTCCGCATCGCCGAGCAGTCCACGCAGGACGCCAGCAGCAGATCCCCGCCCACCGTGCGGCCCGCGGCGCGCAGCTCGGGCAGCACGGCCGCGGCGGCACCGTCGGGAGCGCACACGACGGCGTCGGTCCCTGGTTCCTGGGCGAGCAGGTCCCGCGCGACACCTCGCAGTACCTCAGCGGTGGCACCGACGGGCGCCCTGCGCAGGACGAGGGGTACGCCGTGGTCGGCGCACCAACGGGCGTGGGTCCGTTGGAGGGTGAGGGACCAGTCGGAGGTGGCCTCGGAGGCGATGAGCGCGGGCCGCCGGGCACCGGAGTCGCGCAGATGGTCCAGCAGTTCGGTCATCGACGCCTCGTGGTCGGAACGGACCACCCCGGTCGGCTGCTGGTCACCGGCGTACCGCTCGGCCGTCACCACCGGCAGCCCGGTGTTCATCAGATGCCGGACCACCGGGTCCTCGGGGGCCGGGTCGCACAGCACCAGCCCGTCCACCTGGGGCGTACCGTGCTGCGGCAGATGACCGGAGGACAGCAGGGTGACGTTCAGGCCCGCGCCCGCGGCCCGCTCGGCCACGCCGAACACGAACGCCATGGAGTACTCGGCGCTGGTCAGGAACTCCGGGAAGTAGAGCGCGACGGTGTCCGTGACGGAGGTGCGCAGGCTGCGGGCGTTGCGGTTGGGTGCGTAGCCCAGCCGCCGGGCCGCCTCCAGCACGGCCTCCCGGGTCGGTCCCGACACCCGGCCGTGACCTCGCAGGGCGTCCGAGGCCGTGGTCTTGGAGACCGCTGCCGCGCGCGCCACGTCGGCGATCGTGGGCGGGGTGCCGGGTCGGGGCGGTGGCACGGCCGCGGATCCGGGGGTCGGCATCTCCCGTGTCACCAGCCGTGCGTCAGTACGTCGTCCAGGGCGTCGGCGAACACGTCGGCGCTCCGCCGGGTCAGACACAGCGGCGGCTTGATCTTCAGCACGCACTGCCGGTCCGAGGTCGGCTGGACGATCACGCCGAGTTCCCGCAGCCGGTCGCAGATCGCGGCCGTCTCCTCGGTCGCCGGTTCCAGGCTCTCGCGGTCCCGGACGAACTCGACGCCCAGATACAGCCCCGAGCCGTGCACCGCGCCGATCAGTGCGTGCCGCTCCGCCAGTTCGAGGAGCCGGTCCTTCAGGTGGGCGCCGATCTCGCGGGCGTTGGTCTGAAGGTCCTCGTCGCGCAGTGCGTCCAGGACGGTGAGCCCGACCACCGAACTGACCGGGCTGCCGCCCGCGGAGGAGAAGAAGTAGCCCTGCGTACGGTAGGCGTCGGCGACCTCGCGTCGGGTGATCACCGCGCCCAGCGGATGCCCGTTGCCCATCGCCTTGGCGACGGTGACGATGTCCGGCACCACGCCCTGCTGTTCGAATCCCCAGAAGTGCGAGCCGAGCCGGCCGTAACCGACCTGGACCTCGTCGGCGACGCACAGCCCGCCGACGTCGCGGGTGGCCTCGTACACCTGCCGGAGATATCCGTCGGGAAGGGCCATGCCGCCCGCGTTGCCGTAGTACGGCTCGCACACGAAGGCGGCCAAGGGGCGCCCCTGGTCGGCCAGTTCGCGGATCCTGGCGGCGGCTTCGGGAGCGTACCGCCGCGACTGCGGTCCCCGGTGGCGGCCCCGGTAGGAGTTGGGTGCCGCGACGGTGTGCACCCACGGCGGTCGTGAGGCGAGCGCGTTCGGGTTGTCGGCGATCGAGGTCGACACCGCGTCGCTCGCGTAGGTCCAACCGTGGTAGGCCTCCTCCACCGCGACCACGTCCTGTCGTCCGGTCGCCGCCCACGCGAGCCGGAGCGCGAGGTCCACGGCCTCGGAACCGCTGTTGACCAGGAACACGGTGTCCAGCTCGGCCGGAAGGAGTCCGGTGAGTCGCTCGGAGAGTTCGACCACCGAGGCGTAGTGGAAACGGGAGTTGGTGTTCAGCCGCTGCCACTGCCGGTGCACGGCTTCGCCGAGCCCGGGGTGGCCGTGGCCGAGGATGGTCACGTTGTTCAGCATGTCGAGATAGCCGCGGCCCCGGGTGTCCACCAGGTGGTGCCGCCAGCCGCGTTCGATCTGCGGCGGCGTCTCGAAGTAGTGCTCCTGGACGGTGGCGAAGGAGTGCTCGCGCCGCTCCAGCAACTCCGCTTCCGTGACGGCCTGTTGGGTGACGCGGGCGCAGAGCGGCGCGTCGTCGGGCGCGGAGGACGGCGCGCCAGGGGCGTCAGAGGCGTCAGGAACGAGGAAGAGGCGGGTCGGGTCGGGGCACACCTCCAGCCATCCGGCGGCCAGTTCCGGCGGCGCGAACCGTGGCGGTCGGCCTCCGGTGGCGCACGGTCGGAGGAGCTGCACGCCCAGCACTCGTACGCCCTCGCGGGCGGCCACCGTCCCGAGCTGCCGCCCGGAGACGACGGGACCCGGCTGGACCTCCGCGTCGACGCCGTCCAGCAGCAGGTCCAGGCCTCCGGTGTGCAGCGTCACGCCGGCGTCGCCGTGCCGGGTGACCGTGCCCGCCCAGGGTGCCCGTATCTCCGCAGGACCGGTGAGGTGGAGCTCCACGCCGAGTGCGCAGGTCGCGGCGGGTACGGAGTCGTCGACGGTGGTGCGGGTCAGCCGGAACTCGCCGTGCCGGGTCCGTACCGCCGCGTGTCCGGCCGTCAGGGCGGCCCGGGCCAGGGCGGTTTCGGCGTCGGGCGCCAGCCAGCGTCCCGTGTGCAGCTCCTCGCTCGACACGGACAGGTCGAGGCTCGCCACGTCGTCCGGCAGACCGGGCAGCAGCGTGTGTTCGGCCACCGGCAGGAGCTGCGCCGACGGGCGGCCGAGGGCGTGCCGCAGCTGGGCCGTCATCACCTCGGCCGGGACGGACACCGCGGCCTCGAACATCGCCCACTCGCGGTCCAGCGCCACCGAGGCGTAACTGTTGCCGGGGTCCGACAGGGTGTCGTACTGGCCGCTCACCACCATGACGGAGGTCCGCAGCACGACCAGCGGCCACAGCGCGTCCACTTCCTCGTTCGCGAGAGGTCGCACCGTGTGGAAGGCGTGCACGGCGGGCAGCACCGACGCCGGTCCGGCCCCGTGATGATGGAGCACGGAGGCGCAGGTGACCGCCAGTTCGGCCACCGTCCAGCCGAGACCGAGGTCACCGAAGTCGATCACGCCGACCGGCATCCGGCGGCCGTCCGCAGCCGGTTCGCAGACCACGTTGTTGTCGGTGACGTCACCGTGGATCACCTGCACCGGCAGGCGGTCCACGAACGGCTCCAGCAGCGTGTGCGCGGCCCGGGACGCGCGCAGTACCCGGGCGGCCCGCTCCTGGTCGGGCAGGTGGGGAGCGAGCGTCTCGACGACGGTGAGCGCGTTGCGCAGGTCCCACAGCCGGGGCCGTTCCTGCTCCACGCCCGCGAAGTCGGCGAGCCCGGCCACGACCTGTCCGGCGAGTTCGCCGAGCCTGGCCACGACCGGTGGTGCGAGATAGCGGCTGTCCATGATCGGCTCACCGGGCACGTAGTCCAGCAGTCGACATACGAGATCCACGCCGCCCGCGCTGAGCCGCTGCACCACCTCGCCGTCGACGCCGGCGTGGGCTCGCGGCAGCCTCAGCCCGGACATCGCGTCGGCCAGGCGTTCCACGGCCGCACACTGGGCGCGCAGCGCGACCGGGTCCGAGGCGGGGTTCGCGATCTTGAGGACGTAGTCCCCCGTCTCCGTACGCACGCGGTAGTTGCGGTCCTGCTGGCTGCCCAGGTCGTGGACGGTTCCCGTCATCCCGAACCGCTCCGCGAGCACCGCCGACACCTCGGCTTCGTCGACAGGACCGATCGGCCGCACCAGCCAGTCGGCGGACGGGATGCCCATGGGGTCGCTCACTTCCGTTCGGCACGCCGCAGGCGCGCGGGGCCCGGCACAGGAGGTTGCCGGAACGTTCCGGCAACCGTAGGTTCGCCCGCTGAAGTGTGTCAACGGTGGTCCGTGCAGAACGGCCGGGAAGCGTAGCCCGGCCTCTCGGCGGGATGCCTTGGCGTGCGCCACTGAACCGGTTCAGCTTCCTCACCGGCATCACTGGGACCCCCCCCAGCACGGGGAACAGGGAGGGCGCACATCCATGAGTCGAAGATCGTCGATCGTGAGCCTGGTGGTCGCGGGGTTGCTCGCGGCGCCGCCTTCGTGGTCGCCTCGTCCGCCGTGCGGGCGGCCGACGCCGGCCTCGGGTCGTCTCGCCCCACTGAAACGCATCAGCCGTCGGACGGGCATGGGGTGAACACCTGTGGATCCGCACGAGCGGCCGCTTCGACGCCGTCGTCGACTTCGACCGGGCGGCCCGTGACCCCCGGCAACCGGTCCGTCTGCTGACGGCGATCGACGTCGGCGACCACCTCCACCTCAATCCGGCCGGTTACCGGCTCCTCGCCGATGCCGTCCCCGTGCAGCTCTTCCGACTCCGGCCGAATCGGGGGACTTCGGACTCGAATAGCCATCGGGCCGGGGCGTCCCAGACCCGATGTCAGGGGCCGGCCAGCAGCGCCTCCAATGCCAGCGCCGTATCGGGATGAAGACCGAGCAGCGCCGCCCCGGACGGGCCGGGGGCCGCCGTCCGCCACGTACCGTCACAGCCCAGCAGGCTCGCCACCGCGTCGCACGTCGCGGGGTGGGCGGCGAGCAGCGCGACACCGGGGCCGTCGTCCGCGCCGCGCGCCGAGGGCGGGGTCTCCGGCACCGACTGCGCCCGCCACGGCGGCACCCACGCGTCCAGCGCCGCCAGCCGGCCGGGGAAGATCCGTCCGGCCTCCCGGATCAGCAGCGGGGCCAGCTCTGTGCCGCTCGACCGCAGCGTGGTGATCAGGGTGGGCAGCCAGGGCAGGAGCACCGGGTCCGGCAGCCGTCCGAACGCGTTCGACACCGCTTCCACGACGAAGTCGGTGAGGGCGGGGACGGGCTCCAGGGCGTGTACGAAGCCGCTGAGGTAGCGCGGATAGGCGGGCACCACCAGAGGGTTGCCGAGCAGCTCGTCGCACCTCGTCCGAAGGTCGGCGCGGGAGAGGTTCCCGAGCTGTGTCTGCGCCGCCCACAGCAGCGCCGTCTTCGAGGGCTCCGCCGGATGCGACTGGCCGACGGCCAGCTCCAGTTGGGTACGGTCGCAGCCGAGCGAAAGCGCCAGGCTCTCCATGCTGAACAGGAAGCCCAGCATCGCCGCCACGTGGCGCACGGTGGCGTCCTCGTCGGTGAACGCCGTGGGCAGCAGGGTGCAGTAGTGCGCGTACCCGGTCTTGACGAAGGACTCGGTCCATGGCGGCAGCGTCGGCTCGCTGGTGCGGTAGTACGCCAGCAGCCGGCGCACCCGGCGCAGCACCTCCGGCGCGCCGTCGACGCTGCGTTCGGTCGCCAGCACCTCCAGCGCGCGGGTGCCCAGTTCGTCCGCGAGGCGGCGGCTGCGCAGATACAGCGTCGCGTCCTCGACGGTCCCCAGAACGGTCGCCGTGGTGGCCTGCGGGCCGTACGCCGTCCGGCGCAGACGCTGTTCAAGGACCTGCTCGATGCTGACGCCCTCGTAGCCGAGCTCGATGAGCGCACGCTGGTGGGTGCCCAGCGCCAGGTCCCACGACTCCTGGATCGACCGCTCCCCCAGCTTCCGCTCGCCCATGATCGGCCGCGCGGCGCCCTGGGGCAGCAGTTGGCGGAGCATCCACAGCACGTCGGAGCAACGATCCAGTTCCGGCTGGGCGGCTATGTTCAGCAACGCCCTCTGTACGCCGCGCTGTTGGAGCTTCAGGTTCAGCGGCGCGAGCCGGTCGTGCACGTCGCGCGCCAGCGGTGGCAGCGCGTCGTAGCCGACCTGGCCGACCCGGTCGCCGCCCATCATGATCTCCACGAGCCGGCGCACGTCGCGCCGACCCGGCACGGTGTCCTTCTCGATGCAGGTGACGGCCGCGTCCTGGAAGTCGTACGGCGTCGGCCTGGCCCGGTCGCGCATCCCGGCCAGCAGGATCGACGTCTCGAACACGGCGATGGCGTCGGCGGTGGAGGCGAGGTAGCCGTTGCGGCGCGCTGCCCGCACGATCTCCACGCACCAGCCGAGCAGTTCGTCCTCGTCCAGCCGGTCGAGGACGGGCGGTCGTCGCAGGAAGCCGGTCAGTTTGTCCGCGGGTGGGAGCGTCGGTACCGCAGCCGCCGCGGCCACGGTCTTCTTCGCCCTCGACTTCTTCGCGCCCGCCTGTCCCGCCAGGCGGTAGGGCCGCACACGGGTGCGGCTGACGTTCTTCGCCCAGACGGTCGCGGCGATCGACACCGAGCCGGCGGCGAGGCCGAACTGCGCCTCGATCGCCGCGTGGCTGGACGGGATCAGGCCGTGCTGCCACTTGGTCGCGCTGCGCGGGGCGATCTCGAAGGTGTCGGTGCCGTGGACGCCGAACTCCTGGACCCGGCTGGCCGCGTGGAAGGCTCCGCAGACATAGAGGCAGTCGTCGGGATCGGTGCCGGTCGCGGTCAGGTGCTCGCGCATCCTGGTCCACATGTGGCGCTCGCGGTCCTCGTCCACCCGCACCCGGTGCGGGTCGCCGGGTGCGAGGCGCCGGAAGAGGCTGCCGATCAGGAGCATCACCTGGCGGTAGGTGTCGTGGTCGCTGTCGCCGAGGGGCAGTTCGACGTACTGGTGCCACCACTCCGACCAGTGCCGCACTCTGCCGTGGCGCAGCAGGTGTTCCTCCAGTTCGGCGAAGCGCGGGCGCAGGTCGCCGATCTCCACGCCGACCGCGTCGCCGTGCAGCGCGGCCTCCTCCTCGACGGGCGGGGCGTCGGGGTCGGCGGGCTCGCCGGTGTGCGTCCCGCGTGCGTCCCACTGGAAGACGTGGTCCGAGGAACGGTCGACGAGGACGAGTTCGACGCCGGGTGTGTCCAGTGCGTAGGCGATCGCCTGGTACTCGGCCGAGGCCTCGGTGATCGGTGCGACCACCGACAGCGGGGACCACTCGGCCGGGAAGCCGTCGATCTCGGTCGCGAAGGCCTGGACCGCCACCGGGAGCCTGCAGTTGCGCAGTTCGGTCAGCAGCGGCGCCATGTCCTCACACAGCTCCAGGTACACGACCTTCGGCTGTTTCTCCCGCAGACGGCGTGCCATGGCCAGCGCGGAGGCGGGCGAGTGGTGGCAGACGGGGAAGATCTCCAGGGGCTCGCGCACCGCGCGGTCGACGTCCTCGACGATGCCGAGGAGGATGCCCTCCAGGGCGTCGGGCCCGTCGGCCAGCGTCGCGGCGGCCCCCTGCAACTGCGCGCGCAGCGCTTCGAAGGTGCCTTCGTGCGCGGCTTTGTGCGTGGTCCTTTGCGTTTTCTTGTGTGCGCCGCTCGTGATCCCGTCCTGGGTGCTCTCGTGCGCACCGTTCACGGTCCCGTCCCGCGTGCTCTCGTGCGTGCCGCTCATGACAGGGTGGCGATCGCGTCGCGGCCGCCCTCCAGGAACTCCGGCCAGGATCCGCCCTCTTCCTTGCTGCGCGGCTCGACCACGCCGTGCAGGTACTTGTTGAGGATGGCCAGGTCCTCGGGCTCGCGCCGGGCCAGTGACCCGACGAGCGAGGAGGCCAGGGTGTGGGCGGTCAGGGCGCGTTCGCCGAAGAAGTTGCTGTGCAGGATCGCGTCCTCGAGCACGCCGATCTGCTCGGCGGTGGACAGCGCGGACTCCAGCTTCTCGTCGTCGCTGCCGGCCGCGGCCGCTGAGGCGCGCAGGTCGGCGAAGCTCTGCAGCAGCACGTCGAGCAGGGTCGGCGGCACGTCCAGTTCGATCTGGTGCCGGCCCAGCAGTTCCTCGGTACGGAAGCGGACGATCTCCGCCTCGCTCTTCTTGTTCGTCACCACGGGGATGCGTACGAAGTTGAAGCGGCGCTTGAGCGCCGAGGACAGGTCGTTGACTCCCCGGTCACGGCTGTTGGCGGTGGCGATGATCGAGAAGCCTGGCTGGGCGAAGACGATGTTGTCGCTGTCCAGCTCCGGGACCGAGATGTACTTCTCGGACAGGATCGAGATCAGCGCGTCCTGGACGTCGCTGGTGGAGCGGGTGAGTTCCTCGAAACGGCCGATCGCCCCGGTCTCCATCGCGGTCATGATCGGCGAGGGGATCATCGACTCCCGCGACTGCCCCTTGGCGATGACCATGGACACGTTCCAGGAGTACTTGATGTGGTCCTCGGTGGTACCGGCCGTCCCCTGCACCACCAGCGTGGAGTTGCGGGAGATCGCGGCGGACAGCAGCTCGGCCAGCCAGCTCTTGCCGGTGCCGGGGTCACCGATGAGCAGCAGGCCGCGGTCGGAGGCCAGCGTGACGATGGAGCGCTCGACGAAGCTGCGGTCACCGAACCACTTCTGCGAGATCTCCCGGTCCAGGCCGTCGGACCGCTCGGAGCCCAGGATGAACAGACGGACCATCTTCGGGGACAGCCGCCAGGAGAAGGGCTTGGGGTTGTCGTCGACGGACTCCAGCCAGTCCAGTTCCTCGGCGAATTTGATCTCGGCGGGGGCGCGCAACAGGTCGGACATCACAGGGCCTTTCTTGACGGAGAAAAGATGAGCGAGGAGTGTCTGAGCGGGCGGGACGCCTAGGCGAGGAACGTCTTGAGCTCGTGGACCAGCTTGCGGATGTGGCCGGAGAGCACCGGCGTGCCGAGGTCCTTGAAGCGCTCCCGGAACCATGGGTTCACGCTGCCGCGGCCGGAACTGGTCACCGAGCCGACCGGGATGAACTTGGCTCCCGAGCGGTGGATGGCGGCCATGCTGTCGAACAGCGGCTCGGACCGCCATTCGTAGAAGTCGGAGATCCACACCACGACGGTGTTGCGGGGCTCTGCGATCTTCGGCTGGGCCAGGGCCATGGCGACCGTGCCGTCGGTGCCGCCCCCGAGGTTGGTGCGCAGCAGGGTCTCGAAGGGGTCGTGCACCCATGCGGTGAGGTCGAGCGCCTGGGTGTCGTACGCGATCAGGTGGACGTCCACCTTGGGCAGCCCGGCGAATATGGATGCCAGGATGGTGCAGTTCACCATCGAGTCGACCATCGAGCCCGACTGGTCCACGACGACGATCAGCCGTTGGGGCGTCGTCTTGCGTGCGGTGTGCCGGTAGTAGAGGCGGTCGACGTACAGCCGCTCCTCCTCCGGGCTCCAGTTGGTGAGGTTCTTCCAGATCGTGCGGTCGAGGTCGAGGTTGCGGAACACCCGCTTGGGCGGGACCGAGCGGTCCAGCGCGCCCACGCTGGTCTTCTCCACCTGGGTGCGCAGCACCTGGGCGACCTCGTCGACGAATCGGCGGATCAGGGCCTTGGCGTTGGCAAGTGCCACGCCCGAGAGGTTGTTCTTGTCCCGCAGCAGCTGCTCGATCAGCGACATGCTCGGGGTCAGCTGCGCCGCGAGTTTGGGATCGGCCAGCACCTCGCGCAGGCGCATACGCTTGACGAGATCGGCCTCGATCGCGCCGAGTTCCGGGCCGATCGCCGGAACCAGCCGGCTGAGGTCGGGGGTCCTGCCCGGGCCGCCGGTGCCGGTCGGGCTGACCCCGGGTCCCACGGTGCCCGCCCCGGACCCCGCGCCTGCGCGGCCACCGCGCAGGTCGCCCGGCTTGCAGCCGAGTGCGCGCTCCAGCCAGCCCGCGTCGGACTGCCAGCGCGCCAGCTGTCCGGCGGTGACCGTGCCGGAGCCGGCGGCGAAGACGTTGAGCAGCACCTTCGACAACAGTGCCGCGCGCCGTACTTCGGCGGCCCGGTCCCGGGCCTCGTCGTCGGCCTCGGGCACCATCAGACCGTCGAACTCCTCGGCCAGGTCCGGATGGCGCTGCACGATCGAGTCGACCGAAGCGCCCGGGTCCAGGAGGGCGGACGGCAGGCCGATGTCCTCCACGACGGCGAGGCTCGCCGACTCCAGCGTCGCCTGCTCCTCGTGGTCGAAGAGCCGGGCGAGGAGCCGCCAGTACAGAACCTGACGGCGGTTGTCGTGGGAGTCGTGGGCGACTTGGGGGTCCGCTTCGGCACGGGGGGAGGTCGTCGCGTCGGTCATTTCCGCAACAACCTTCCGGCGCGCTCCCGCAGCACGGCCACGGCGTCGGTGGCGGCCTTCTCTGCCTTGACGCCGACCTTGTCGGTCGTGCCCCCGGCCCATGCCCCGGCGTGAAGCGCGACGGGCTTCTTCCGCACGGTCGTCTCGACGGCCAAAGGCTGGACGCGATACGTGCCGGCGTCCCAGCGGAGCAGCCCTATGCAGGCGTTCGATGTCGCGACGGCCTCGGGGGTGAGCGGGCCGGCGGTGGGAACGCGGTCGATGTCGACGGCGAGAGGGTGTCCGGCGACCGTGAACGTCATGGTCTCGTCGTCCGTGCGGACGGCGTAGCCCTCCAGGAACACGGGGACGGCGATGCGCGTCGGGTGCCGGTCGAGCGGTGCGGTCGCCGGGTCGGTGGCGGTGGGCAGGGCGACGCGGGCGGTGGTGAAGGCGTCGGCGGGCTCGCTCGGGCGGGCGTGCTCGTCGCTCCAGATCAGGTCGCCCTCGGCGGTGACCGGCATGTCGGTGAGCTCCATCGAGCGGCCCTCGCCGACAGCTGCCAGGAGCGACATGCAAGGCCGCAGCAGCTGCCAGAGGCCGGCTCCGACGACCGTGTCGGGCTTCGGCACCGACACGGTGGCGCGCACCAGGCCGGGCGCGGAGCCGTCGGCGGGTTCGAACACCGCGTGGACCTGGGCCTGTGCCGCGGTCGCGTGTTCCCGCAGGTCGACTCCCAGGGGCAGCAGGCGACCGGTGGCGGTACCCGGCGCGGGCGCGGCGGCGGCACCGGGCAGCGTCAGCAGCATCCCGCGTGACCAGAGATCGCCCCAGCGGCGCGCCGGGATCCTCTCCAGGGCGGAGCCCGGGCAGGACGCGGCGAGTTCGGCGGCGAAGCCGTCGAGGAGCGTCGCCGGTCGGCGCAGGGACGGGTCCGGAAGCATCGCGGAGACGACCTGCGCCGCCCCGGAGACCACCTCGTGGTCGATGCCCTGCCATCCGGCACGTGCGAGATCGCAGAGCCAGGCGCGGGCGGCGGCGAGCAGGTTCGCCGCCTGCCCCCCACCGGTCGCCGGGACGGCCTTCTCGCCGCGGGGGCGACCGGTCGCCTCGGTGACGCGGGTCATCAGTGCGTCGTGGACGGAGCCCAGCAGTGCGGTGCGGGCGGCGGCGAGGGCGACGAAGTGGTCTTCGCCCGCTGCTCCGGTCGCCGCCTTCGCCGCCGCCTCGGAGACCCGGGCGGCCAGGGGGGTCCCCGCGACGGCGTGCGCGAGCTCGGTCAGACCGGCGGCCTGGGCGGGTTGCGGACGGAGCAGGCCCGCGACGAGCGCCTGGTCGAAGGCGTCGACGGCCGCCAGCGCTTCGTCGAGCCCGGCGATGGGGTCGGAGAACAGGTCCGCGCGCATCACGCCACCGCCCTGGTCGGCGGGAACCACTGCATCTCCGGCAACGGCGCGGTGGTCGGGGCGAGTTCGAGATAGGCCAGGTGGCGCAGGAACCGGCTGAAGACGGGCGCGGCGGCCTTGGTGTCTCCCTGCGCCGGTCGTGTGTGGTCCATGACGTGGGCGATGGTCTGTCCGCTCGGCTCGCCGTCCGCGAGCTCGACCCTCAGATAGCGGGCGACGCGCGCGGCGCCGTACTGAAGCACCGCCTCGTTGATCAGGGCGCGGATGTGGTTGCAGAACATGCCCCGCGCGCCGCCGCAGGGGCGGTTGTTGTTGGTGCTGCAGGCGAACGCGTAGGTGCCGGCCGCGACCGACGAGACGTAGACCCGCTCGATGTCCGAACCGCTGGACACCACACCTTGGAGGCGTCCGTCGGCCAGCTCGACGAAGGGCACCTTGGCGAGCTTCCGCGGCCGCGCGGGCACTGTCACCCGTGCCGTGCTCGACCTCTCCCAATCCGACAACGCACCATCTCCTATGCATCAGAGGGGACTTCCACGCCACTCCGGCGGGACACGACTGAACATAGTGGCGACCACTGACAGTCATAGTGGTACGCGGGTCTCCGGTGGTCGTGACCCGATCACTGACTGACGTCCTGCTGGACTGTCCTTGCGTTGATCTGTCCGGCCGCCGGGGCTCGGTTTCCCAGGGCTCCGGCGGGGCGGAGCATGACCTCCTAGGAGCCTGGCCAGAGGCCCCCTGACTGTCCTGTCTGCCCTTTCCGGCCGGAGCTACCTTCGGCAAGGAAGGCATCTCCAGCATGGCAGGCACAGAGGCGGCGGACACGAGGGACCAGGTCGTGGTGGGCGGGGTGGACTCGCACGCCGACACCATCCACGTCGCCGTGGTCACCGACCGGGGCGGGCACCTCGCCGACGCCCAATTTCCTACCACCGCTGCCGGATACGACGCCGCGATCGCCTTCCTGCGAGCCCACGGCAGCGTCGCCGCCGTCGGTGTGGAGGGGACGTCCTCCTACGGCTCCGGCTTCACACACGCCGCACAGCAGGCCGGCCTGGCCGTCGTCGAGGTCAGCCGGCCCGACAAGGCCGAACGCCGCAGGATCGGCAAGTCCGACCCGATCGACGCCTATGCCGCGGCCCGCGCCGTCGTCTCCGGACGCGCGACCAGCGCTCCGAAGGACGGGACCATCGCCGGGATACGTGCCCTGCAGACCGCCGCCCGCTCGGCGATCAAGGCCCGCACCGCGACGCTCAACCAGATCACACACCTCCTGGTCACCGCCCCCGACGCCATCCGCGCCAAGTACACCGCCGTGTCCGGTGACAAGCGCGTTTCCACCCTCGCCCGACTCCGACCGGCCACTGACCCCGCGCACGCGCCGCTCCTGACAGCCCTGCGCACGCTGGTTAGGCGCGTCCAGAACCTGACCGAGGAACACACGACCCTGACCGTGGAGCTCGACCAGTCGGTCACCATCCTCAACCCCGGGCTGCGTGCCGCCTACGGGGTGGGGCCGGACACCGCCGGCCAGCTGCTGATTACCGCTGGCGCGAACCCGGCCCGTCTTCGCACGGAGGCTTCCTTCGCTGCCCTATGCGGCGCGGCCCCCGTCCCCGCCTCGAGCGGGAAGACCAACCGGCACCGCCTCTCCCGGGGCGGCGACCGAGCGGCCAACGCCGCCCTCTACCGCATCGCGCTCGTTCGGATGGCCCGATGCCGGCGCACCCGCGAGTTCGTCGTCCGACAGACCAGCGCCGGGCGCACGAAGAAGGAGATCATCCGGCTGCTCAAACGCGCGATAGCCCGCGAGGTCTTCCGGCTCTTGACCACCCCGGTCCAAGTCCCCGAGATTGCGGACCTCCGTCCGACCCGGAAGACGAAGAACATCACTCTCACCGCCGCCGCCAACCACTTCGGCGTGTGGCCCGCCGTCATCTCCAACATCGAACGCGGCCTGCGTCGCGACGACGCCTTCACCGATGCCTACCGTCAGTGGCTCACCGCCGCTTGACTGACGATAGGAGCATCAACGCCGTTTCGCGGACGACCACCGAGGTGGACAGGGTCGGTGCGCGACGCCTGCTCGTCGACGGGACCGCGACGTAGGGTGCCGATCGGGACCGGCGCGAAGTAGTCGGGGAGGACTGCTGAGCGGCATGCGCCCCAGAACTGAAGACCCCTCCCCCGGCCGAAACCGAGGGGCTTCTCGTTACTTTTGCCGCTGTCGCATCCGGCCCGGATCCGGCGGCAGGCTCGTCGTGGGGAATCGGGCGGCCACACCACTTCAGCCACAGGTGGCGGCCGCCTGAAAGCCACACCCGGCACTCCTGGGCGGTCGAACGCCACGAATGGCACGGCCACCCCGTTCCTGCAACGCAAGGCCAACTGACTCTGGTGTCGGACACGGCTGGCACGATGCCCCGCATGGAACTCGTACACCCGCTCGATGGCCTGGACTCCCACCCCTGGTCCTCCTTCAGTCACGCCTACGGCAGCGCGGAGGATCTCCCCGATCTGCTGCGGGCCCTGGCCGACAGCGACGCGGGGGCGGCGGGCGAAGCGCTGTCGGAGTTGTACGGAAGCGTGCTGCATCAGGGGACGGTCTGTGCCGCCAGCGCGGAAGTGGCGCCGTTCCTGGCCAGGATCGCGGTGGCCGGCCGCCAGGTGGCGGACGTGCTGATGCTGCTCGGAGGCATGGCCGAGAGCGAGGACGAGCACGGCGTGGCACCGGGCACGGTCCGGGCGGCCGTTGCCGGACAGCTTCCACTGCTCCTGCCGCTGCTGGACGCCGCGGAGCCGGAGGTCCGCCGGACCGCCGCGTGGGCGGTGTCCCACACCCGTGCGACCGCGCTCGTGCTCCCCGCCCTCCGCAGGCGCTGGGCGGAGGAGGCCGAGCCGCTGGTGCGCGCGGAGATCCTGTCCGGGATCTCCCGGCTCGACCCGCCGGCCGGCGCGGTGGCGGCCGCCACCGTCCTGGACCCGTCCCAGCCGGCCGGGATACGCATGGCCGCCGTCTTCGCCTGCCTCGATGCGGGCCTGCCCTTTACCGAGGCGCATCACACGACGATGCTGTCCCTGCTGTCGACCGATCCGCTCGGCGCCGACTGTCTCGACCTCGATCGCAACGAGCCGTTCACGGCCGTCGTGGAGGCCCTGCTGAACAGGGACCGCCTCGCGGACCGGGAGGCGGCGTTCGCGCTGGTCGACGCAGCCCTGCGCGACGGCCGGGCCGAGGTACGGGCCGAGGCCGTGTGGACGGCAGACCGCGCCTGCATGCTCTCCCGCAGCGCGCCACGGCGTTTGCTGGCCGGCCTGCGCGCGGCGGCCGTCGACGAGGAGGCCGTGGTCGCGATGGCGTCGCTGCTGGGCCGTCTGGGCACCACCGCCGCAGCGGCCGCGGACGTCCTGGCCCCGCTCGCCGGCCGGAACCCGGACCAGGCAGATGACCACGCGGACCGTGCGCTGGCCGCGCTCGTCCTTGTCGCGCCCGCCCAGGCCTCGCCGTTCCTGGCAGGCGGGCTCGGACGACGGCCGCGGGCGCTCGACGCCGCTGCCGGGTTCCTGCGTCCGGCGGACTTCACCTTCCCGTACAACGGCGAACTCCTCGGCGCGATCCGGTGCCGCCTCGTCCGGCCCGAGGCCCTGAGCTGCCACGAACCGGGGCCGCTGACAAGCCTCCTGGGCGGGTGGGGCGCCCGGGCCGCGTCGGCGCTGCCCGAGCTGTACGAGGCACTCGTGCACTTCCCTGGCCAGGTCGCCCCGGCCATCGCCGCCATCGCCGTTGACAGCGCGCCTGGCGAACGCGCCGAGGCGGTCGCGGTGGTGCGGGCGGCAGCCGGAGAGGGCTCGCTCCCGGCGGCGAAGGCCTTGTACGACCTCGTCGGCGAGCACGAGCCCCTGGTGCGGTGCCTCGAGCGGGAGCTTCGCAGCGGTGGACGCCGGCTCAGGGAGGCAGTGGGGACGGCCGGCGCGCTCGGTCCCCGGGCGGCGGCCACGGCGCCGGCCCTGCGCGAGGCGCTCAGCGGCCCGGACGGCGAAACGGTCACACCCGCGCTGGACGCGGACACGGCGCTCGCCGAGGCTCTGTGGCGCGTCACGGAGGACGCCGCCGCGGTGGTCGCTGTACTGGACTCGGTCTTCGCCCGGGCCGAACAGAACTCCTGGTCCCAGTGGTCGGCGGTGCGGGCCGCTCGTACGACGGCACTCCTCGGCCCGGCGGGGCGTCCGCTCACCTCCCGCCTGAAGACCCTGCTCGACAATCCCGTGCAGGTGCCGGCCGCGGTACTGGCCCTCACAGCCGTGGCGGAACCCGCCTCGCTGGACCGCCCGGCGCTCGCCTCGTCCGTCCTGTGGTCCGCCGAACAGGAAGCCGACCCGACAGGTGCCTGCGACGCCCTGGAGGCCCTCGGTGTCACCGCCTTGACCGCCGACCACCTGCGCCGACTGTCCGCCCTCGCCGACGGCGACGCGCGGATCATCCGCTCGGGAGTGGAGGACCGCATCATTCGCCAGGACGAGGCCCTCCGGAACCGTGCCCGGGCGCTCGTCACCACCTTCACGGCCCCCACTGGTCTCACTACTCCCACTGCCCTCTGACACAACCGGGCGTCATCCGCCGCCGCAAGGCCGTCCGAGCATGGCCTTGCCCCGCCCCATCGGGGATGGTGAGCGCCGTAGTTGGCCGTACGGGCCCCACTACGGCGCCCGGTCACACCGACCACAGCAAGCAGCGGCGCGAACCCAAGACCTGAGCGCCTCGCCAAGGGCCGCTCCGCAACGGCACGAGGAATCGTCAAGAGCTGTGGATGACGTCAATTGGGCTGGTCCCGGCCGCCGTTGCAGCTGACCGCTCGCTGCGTTTCGTACGCGGCGGGTGCGTCCGCGTTCGGCCAGCAGGCTGGGTGCCTCGGGTGAGACCACGAACCGCATGGTTGTGGCCGTGCGCTGGAACCAGTCGGATGCGCTGGTGAGATTCTCGGCGGCCCACGGCTTGCCCAGGGCGATGGTTCTGAGCAGGGTCCACTCGCGCAGACGGAGGGCGAGGAATTCGCGATCCGCGAACACCTCGGTCATTGTCCGGTCCCAAGCCGTGATCGCAGGGCCGGTCAACTACATCAGGGTCCCGGAGCACTGCTCCGGGACCCTGACATACCTCCTGACCGCGAGGTCAGGCGGGCGTGATGTTCTCCGCCTGCGGGCCCTTCTGGCCCTGGGTGACGTCGAAGGTCACCGCCTGGCCTTCCTGGAGCTCGCGGAAACCGCTGGCGTTGATGTTGGAGTAGTGCGCGAACACGTCCGGTCCGCCGCCGTCCTGAGAGATGAAGCCGAAGCCCTTTTCTGCGTTGAACCACTTGACGGTTCCGCTGGCCATGCTGGTGCCTTCCAGTCGATATCGGGTTCCGCACCGCGCGGACCCGGAGGTGATCGCCCTGGTCCTGCACTGCACAGCAAAGTGCCCACGCCGGAGCGCGGGCAGATACTGCGAACCACGACATCTGACAGCGACGCTACACGGCGAAACTGCCTACCGCCAGAGAGCAACAGCCATGATCCGCACGGGTCGCTCGGGCTCCCGCCGCAGGCCCCATGGCCGGCGCACCACGAGCCGAGTGGCCGGCGCGGGTCCAGGCAGCAATGCAGCCGCGAACAGCCCGTTTGGCAGCGGCAGGTCGTGAAGCCGGCGCAGGATACGGTCGGGTCGGACATGTGGTGCTTGGAAGCCGATGCGATGCCCAAGGCGCACGTGATCGGCCGACGTTTCGAGTGAAAAGGCCCCCGATGGCCGTCAGGCCTCCCGCAAGGGTCGGTTGGCAGGGCATACCAGGGCACGATCAGGCCCGCCCGAGCGGTCCACACACGCCAGACCGCGCGTGCCCAGCCTGGACGGCAGGACGTCCACCAACAGCGGGACACCCTCCTCGGCGGTGAACGGCGCGTCCGGCCCCCCGAGTGCGGTGCGAATGCAGCCTGGCGCCATGAGGAGAAAGGCACGCTGGAAGACGGGAGTGTTCGCCGTGTCCTTCCTTCCGCAGTTCGTGCCGCAGGGAGCTCCCGTACTGCCGACCCTGCTCGCCTTCTCGGTGATCTGGGCCGTGATCGACCTGCTCTGGTACCTCCCGCTGATCTGGCTGGCCGGACGGGTCCGCGGTGTGCTCCAGCGGCGGTCGATCCAGCGCCGGATGGAGCAGGTTTCCGGAGCTGTCCTGGTTGGGCTGGGGATGCGTCTGGCGGTCGAGTCGTAGACGGTCGGAGCCGGTCCGGTCCCGTCCGGTCCCGTCCGCTCGGCCTGTCCGCTCGGCCTGTCCGCTTCCGGCCAGACCATCCCCGTCTGCTTCCTCCTCACCGGGCGGTGTGTGCCGCGCCCGTACGCGTTCGCCGACCGTAAGCCGACGGGTCCACGGCGATCATGGTCTCGGGGCCGGGATAATTGGCGTAGGGTTGAGGAATCCGACGCGGGGTGGAGCAGCTCGGTAGCTCGCTGGGCTCATAACCCAGAGGTCGCAGGTTCAAATCCTGTCCCCGCTACTGAAACCTGAGGGGCCGGCAGCACGTGCCGGCCCCTCAGGCGTGTCCAGCCCCGCGGCGCTCGGTTGCAGCACGCACGCCGGGCAGGCACCTCTGCGGGATGAGCGGGGGCGACTGACGCCCCGTTCCGGACGGCTGGTCAAGTCGTACGGCGACACGGTGCACTGAGGCAGGTACGGCTGGGAGCTCACCGCGCACACGACGCACTGTAGGTTCCGTTGCTCTGTGCGCTGGTAGCCGGGCATGCCGAGGGACATGGGCTGCGCGTCTCCGGCTCAGCCAGGCGCGTAAGTGTCGATCATCGAAACGACGGTGGCCGGCGATGTCCCTGAGGCCGGTGTCAGAGGCAGGTCCTAGCCTCGTCCTTGAAGGACTGACGCCTGTAACCGAAGGGCAGCACCATGGCCTCGATGCCACAGAAGATCACCACTTTCCTCATGTTCGAGGGCAGGGCGGAGGAGGCGCTGACCTTCTATACGTCGTTGTTCCACGACGCCGAGGTCATCGACATCTCACGCTACGGCGCCGACGGCCCCGGCGAGGCGGGCACGGTCCAGCGCGCCACGTTCTCACTCGCCGGACAGCGGTTCATGTGTATCGACAGCTCCGTCAAGCACGCCTTCGGGTTCACCCCGGCGGTGTCGCTGTTCGTCGAGTGCGACACCGAGGCCGAGCTCGACCGCCTCTACGGCGCCCTCGCCGAACAGGGCACGGCGCTGATGCCGCTGGGCTCGTACGGCTTCAGCGCCAAGTTCGGCTGGGTGAACGACCGCTTCGGCGTCTCCTGGCAGCTGAACCTGCAGGAGTGACAGCGGTACGGCACAGAATCCCGAACGGAAGATCATAAGCGGCTGTCAGTCGTCAACTTCCGAACGTCACCGCTGCTCATGATCAGTCAGGTCGCCGTCCACGTCGCCGGTTCCACCTCGGGCGGACACGCGGTGATCGACCGGGCTGTACGGGCCGCACTCGTGGACCATGGATGTCTCATGTACGACAACGCCGTCACTGGCGTGGAAAAGCATGGACCCGGCAGCGAGATCCGCGAGTTCCTGACCTCCCGCCGGGTTTCCGGTGCTGCGCCGCGCTGAGGCCGCGCAGTTCGCCGGGGTCGGTGTCGAGTACGAACAGGTCCGCGCCGACGCCGCAGACCGGCGGATCCGCAGGGGGTACGCCCCAACGTGCAGCGGCTCCTCGACGCGATGACCGGCACCCCGGTACTCGTCATCAACGGCCGCACGGACGTACGGGCGAGCAACGCACTCGGCCGGGCCCTGTTCGCACCGCTCCACGACACCACAACGCGGCCTCCCCACCACGCCCGTTCCGTCCCGCTGGCCCGCTGCGCCCAGTTCAGCCACCTCGGGCCGCCCGGCGTCAGGCCATCGCTCCTCGGAAGCGAACCCGCTTCCTGGGCGGACACTTGATGTGGCGTCAGCCGCTTGTACCTGGCGGCGTCCCCGGGGTGTTCGGACGGCGGGACCGGGAGCGCTTGCGGAGGAGGGTCGTGCCGGCGGCAGCGAGGAGTACGCCACCCGCGGCCCAGGTCACCACTTCGGTGCGCGATGTCCCGGAGGGATGCGCCGCCTGCTGCGTGGGGCAGGTGGTCGTTCTGGCGGCAGGGGCGATGCGCAGCCGGGCCCAGGGCTGGTTCGGGTGGTTCTCGCCCTGGTCGGGAGTGTGCTGGTAGACGGGGTAGAGGCCGGGCGCAGCGTCGCATCTGAGGGTGGCGGTGGCGGTCAGGACCGCTCGTGCGCCGCGCAGGACGGGCCGGTCGGCGAAGGCCGGGGACGAGAGGGCGATGGCCCCGTCCATTCCCTCGTCGTAGTTGTCGGTGATCGTGATGCGGCTGCCGGCACGGAAGGACCTGACATCCCATTCCGACTGGGGCCACGTGGTGTTCGCCGCCCAGTGTTCCTCCCGGTCGGGCGGGGGCATGTTCGCGACCTTGTCCCGGCAGGCGCGACGCGCGGCCTCGTCGGCCGGTTCAACGCGTAGGTGTGCCCACGGGGCTCCGTGCTCGGCCGGGCGTGTGTCTCCGGCGCTGGTCAGCGTGACGGGGTAGGTGCCGGGCCGGGCGTCGCAGGCGATGGTGACGGCGGCCGTCAGCCGGGGTGTCGTCATCCGCATCCGCCCGGTCCTCAGCAAGACCGGGGAGGTAATGGTGTCGCCGTTCACGGCCTGTCCGCTCGCTGCGGTGACGGCCAGCGTGTCGCCGGGATGCACGGACCGGACGCTGCCGAGCGGCAGCGGTGCCGGTTCGGCGGCGGAGGCGGGCCCGGCGGCCAGGAGGGGCAGGAGGAGCTGCAGTGCCACCACTGCCGCGGTGCGGAATCGGTCCATCGCCTCGCCTCTCTGCCTTATGACGCCACGTCAAGCCGCCTGTGACGCTACGCTACCAATCGCCATAACAAACATATGTGCGATTATGTGAGATCGAGATCGCCCGCCATTCGGCTTCCTCCAAGACGGAAAGACACCTCGTTGAGTTCCAGTTCCAGATGGATTCCGGCCCTGGCGCTCGGTCTGTGCGCGGGCGTACTCGGCACGGGCCAGGCGCTTGCCGCCACCGGTACTCCGGTGCCCTCCCGTACTCCGGTGCCGTTCGGCACTCCGGTGCAGTCCGGCACTCCGGTGCCGTCGGTCCCCGCTGCGCCCACGGCCCGTCCGACACCCGCGCAGCCCAGCCACCCGCCTGTATTCCCGACCTCCTCCTCCGGCGGCCCGAGCCTGAGCGAGGAGGAGAAGTACTGGACAGCCCACCGCATGGACAACGCGGTCCCGATCGACAGCCCGCCCGGCCGGACCCCCGCGGCCTCGGCGCCCCTCATCGGCACGCGCGGCACGCCGCCGGCCGGCACGCCCCGTCCCGAGCACTTCGGCGGCCACCCGATGGTGGGCACGTTCTTCTACGACGGCAGGCCCTTGGGCGGCAAGAGCACGTACTGCACGGGCAGCGTGGTGCACACGGCCGTCCATGACATCGTCCTGACCGCCGGGCACTGCGGCCAGGGTCTGCAGAGGGCCACCCACCGCATCTTCGTGCCGCAGTACCGCGACGGTCTGTCCGCCGCGAACCAGCCGCGCGGCGTCTTCCCGGTCTCGCAGATGTACATCGATCCGCGCTACGTGGCCAACACCAAGAAGCCCACCTCCGACCTGGACCTGGCCTTCGCGCAGGTCGGTCCCAACAGCCGGGGCAAAGTGGAGGACGTGACGGGCGCTCTGACGTTCACTCCCACCACGAAATACACCCACAAGGTCACGGTCATCGGGTATCCCAGCTCCGAAGGCGTCAATGCGAAGCATCAGGCGATCCGCTGCCCCGTCACCACCTCGCGCCTGCCCGGCTACCGGCAGGTACGCATGGCCTGCACCGGCTTCTACGGAGGGGTCTCCGGCGGCCCGTGGATCGAGGACTACGACCGCACCACCGGTACCGGCAAGGTCGTCGGCAACACCGGCGGGTACAACGGAGGTGGCAACGACGCCAACGACGACTGGGTGACGTACGCGCCCATCTACGGCAAGGACGCCAAGGCCCTGTTCAACGACGCCGCCGCCCATCGCACGGTGGGCGCGAGGCCGCCCTACCAACCGTCGACCGACAGACCGGTCCTGCCCGGCTCGACGGGCACCTGGCAGCACACCAGGCTCCTGGCCTCCGGCGACTTCCGCCACACCGGGCACAGCGACATGATCGTGGTGTGGACCGACGCTGAGGTCACGCTCCACCTCGGCAATGGACAAGTCTGTTTCGACTCCGGGCGGCACCTGTGGCCTCCAACAGCACCTGGACGCACACGCGAACCGTCACGGCCGGCGACTTCACCGGATCCAACCAGTTCGACCTGATGGTGTGCTGGTCCGACGGCGAGACCACCGTGTACTCCGCCTCCGGCGCCACCCGGCTCGGGACCGAGCGTTGTCCGTGCCGGGTCACTTCACGAAGCGGTACTTCACATGGGTGGCGAGGGGGGTGTCGACCACCCTGACCGGCTCAAGGTTCCGCCGCCCGGCGCCCAGTCCCTCGAAGAGGCGCAGTCCCTCTCCGAGGAGCACGGGCACCACGTGCAGCTGCAGCTCGTCGATGAGCCCCTCCCTGAGGTACTGCTGCGCCGTGCTCGCCCCGCCCGCGATGTCGACGTTCCTGTCCCCGGCGGCAGCCCTCGCCTGGTCGAGGGCGCTGTGGATGCCGTCGGTGACGAAGGTGAAGGTGGTGCCGCCCTCCTTGACCAGGGCCGGCCGGGGACGGTGGGTGAGCACGAAGACCGGGGTCCTGAACGGCGGGTTGTCACCCCAGAACTCCTCGCCCGTGTCGTACATCATCCGCCCCATGACCACCGCTCCGGTGGCATCGAACCACTCGCGCATCAGCGCGGAGTCGCGGTTCTCCTCCCCGCCGGTCATGCCCTGACGCTGCCGCCAGCTCGCCAGGTTGTGGATCCACTCGAAGAGCGGCTCGGCGCCGTCGCCTCCCGGGTTGTCGATGGCGACGTCGGTGCCGGCGATGCACCCGTCGAGGGAGATGGCCATGTCCGCGGTTACGGTCACGATGGGTTGCTCCTGAAGTCCTGGGATGTGCTGCCTTTGCTCTCACGTCGATCGGGATCCGGCGTATTCGACATGCCCGGCGACACTCGGCAGCTCCGCCCGCCAGAGGGTGCCGTCCGGGCGGTTGAACGCCAGGTCGGATTCCCGCCAGCTCCCGACACGGGTGCCCGCAATGCTCAACCCTATGAATCGACTTGAAGGAAACGTGGCCTTGATCACGGGCGGCAGCCGGGGTATCGGTGCCGCTGTGGCACTACGCCTGGCCGAAGAAGGCGCCGACCTCGTCCTGACCTATGAGAACAACGCGGAACGCGCCGGCGAGGTCGTGGAGCAGATCAAGGCCAGAGGGCGCCGAGCCCTTGCCGTCCAAGCCGACAGCGCGGTCCCTGAAGCACTCACCGCCGCGGTCGACGAGGCCGCCGCGACGTTCGGCAGACTCGACATCCTGGTCAATAACGCCGGGGTCTTCCTCGTCGGCCCACTTGAAGACCTGGGGTCGACAGAGATCGACCGCACTCTGGCGGTGAACGTCCGGGCGCCGTTCGCAGCGTCCCAGGCCGCAGTGCGTCATATGGACCAGGGCGGCCGGATCATCAGCATCGGCAGCAATGTCGCCGAGCGTGCGGTCTTCCCCGGACTGGCGCTGTACGCGATGAGCAAGACGGCTCTGGTCGGGATGACGAAGGGCCTGGCCCGGGAACTCGGCCCCCGTGGAGTCACCGTCAATCTGGTGCACCCCGGTCCCACCGACACGGACGCCAACCCCGCCGCCGGGCCGAACGCCGAGATGATCGCCGGCTTCACCGCTGTCGGCCGCTATGCGCAAGCGGCCGAGATCGCGGCCACCGTCGCCCACTTGGCAAGCGCGGACGGCGCGTACATCACCGGAGCCTCGATCCACGTCGACGGCGGCTTCACCGTCTGACACGCGAGCTCTACTCCGCCACCAACTCTTCGCCGACCGAGGCTACGACACGACGCCCACCAAGTCCGGGTCCGCGCCCATGACCTCGTGCCCGCCAACGCCCGTCGCGGCACGCGCCACGACACCGGGCTGGACATCCAAGAAACGCTCCTCGAACGGGCCTGCCGCCTCATCACCCACCAACAACTGTCAGGGTTCCGTTACGTACCCTTCCGTCCATTGGTCCTCGTCGAGCACTGCCTCTTCGATGGAGAAGCAGTTGGGCTCGTCGGCGAAACCGGGAAGACTCCGGGCCCGTTCGATGCGTTTCTGCGCGGCCTCGCGGCTCGAATAGGTGCCGAGGTGTTTGACGTCGTCGCCGGCTTCTTCGTCGGACCAGAAGTCATCGGAATTTGCGAAGTGCCGCATCGCTCCGTCTTCTTCGGCCTGGTGGTGGACGTGCCACAGCAGGTAGACCTTGGCGGGCCCGCTCACTGTGCGACGCCAGTCGGCGCTGCCGAGCATCCCGTGTCCGTGCTCACGCGTCGAGTGTCTTCTTCAGCGCGGCCAGACCCTCGGCGTAGATGCCGTGGAACAGGGCGATCGCCTCTTCTTCGCTCACCCCTGCCGGTGCGAAGGTGCCGGACCACTCCACACGGCTCTGCCCGCCGGACACTTCGTGCACGGTGAGGGTGGAGCGGTAGCCGGTGACGGGGAACGGGGCCTGGAGAAGGGAATAGCTGTACGTGCGCGCCTGGTTGTCGAACGCTTCGAGGCGTTCGACGATGACGCCGCCCTCCTCGTTCGCGAGGCTGCGGACGCGGCCGCCCTCACTGAGCGTGCTCGCGGGAATGTAGGGCAGCCAGTCGGGCAGGGAGTCGAAGCCGCCGATGAGCTGCCAGACACGCGCGGCGGGTGCGGGGATGTCGATGGTTGCGGTCGTAGTCGCCATGGTCGTCTCCTGAACGGGTGAGGTAGAGGTCAGGCGCTGGGTACGGGGGCGTCCTGAGCGATCAGCCCCTCCGTGCGCAGTGCCGTCCAGAAGGCAGCCGGGACCTTCTCGCCGCGTGCGGCGACGTCCTCTACGATGCGGCTCGGCCGGGAGGCACCGGGGACGGCCGCGGCGACCGCGGGATGAGCAAGGGAGAACTGCAGCGCGGCCGCCTTGATGCCGACGCCGTACTGCCCTGCGAGTGCCTTGATGTGCTCCACCTTGGTGATGACCGGGGCGGGGGCCTTCTGGTACTCGAAATGCTGCCCGCCGGCCAGGACGCCTGAACTGTACGGTCCGCCGACGACGATGTCCACGCTCTGGGCCTCCGCGGCCGGCAACAGCCGCTGCAGGGCGCGCTCGTGGTCAAGCAGCGTGTAGCGGCCGGCGAGGAGGAACGCGTCCGGCTTCGGCTCGTCGAGGTCCAGCGTCAGCTCCAAGGGCTCGACCCGGTTGACCCCAAGGCCCCAGGCCTTGATGACACCCTCGTCGCGCAGCTTCTGCAGGACCCGAAATGCGCCGGTACGGGCGGTCTCGTACGCGGCGAGCCACTCGTCGCCGTAGAAGTCCTGCGCGACGTCGTGCACCCACACGATGTCGAGGCGGTCTGTGTTCAGCCGCTTGAGGCTGTCCTCGATGGAGCGCAGCGTGGCGTCGGCCGAGTAGTCGTTGACGATCTTGTTGGGGCGTCCGTGTTCGAACAGTCCGCCCTTCTCGCCCAGGTCGCGGGCAGCGGGGTCCTCGATCTCGTCGAGGATGACGCGGCCGACCTTCGTGCTCAGGACGAACTCGTCGCGGGGGCGGCCGGCCAGGGCTTCACCGAGCCGGATCTCGGACAGGCCCGCGCCGTAGAAGGGCGCGGTGTCGAAGTAGCGGATGCCGTTGTCCCAGGCGGCGTCCACGGTGGCCGCGGCTTCCTCGTCGGGTATGGCCCGGAACATGTTGCCCAGCGGTGCGGTGCCGAAGCCCAGGCGGCCGGGCAGGAAGGACTTGATGGCCATGGTGCGGATCCTTGCTGTACGAGTGGCGACGGATGTGCTTTGTGCGCCGTTCACGCGGTCCGTCGGTCTGACACGTTCGAGGCTAGGATCTAGACTTGAGACTGTCCAAGACTTACTTGGACATACTTGAGTCCTTAGAGGTCTGACATGCTTGACCTGCGGCAACTCCGCTACTTCGTCGCCGTCGCCGAGACCGAACACGTCGGCCGGGCCGCCGAGCGGCTGCACATGTCCCAGTCACCGCTCAGCCGGCAGATCGCGCAACTCGAGCAGAACCTGGGCCTCGCCCTGTTCGAGCGGGGCCAGCAGAGAATCCGTATCACCCGGGACGGCCAGGTCTTCCTGGCCGAAGCCCGTGCGCTACTGCGGCATGCTGATCGTCTGGAGAACCTGGGCCGACGGCTGGGCCGGGGAGAAGAGGGCGGCCTGTGCATCGGCTACGTCGCCGACGCCATGCACACCGGCATCCTGCCCGGCGCACTGCGCGCTCTGCACAACGAACGCCCCGGCATCCACATCGCTCTGTACAACCTTCCGCCCATCGAGCAGTTTGAAGGCCTGCGGCAGCGCAGCCTCGACATCGCGCTCGTCCATGAACCTCCGACCGCGGATGACCCTGACCTACTGGCCGCACCCCTGCTCGAGGACCCGCTGCTACTGGTCCTGCCCGCGGGGCATCCACTCGCCGCCCAGGAAAAGGTGACTCCCGGGGACCTCGATGGTCAGCCGTGGATCGCAGTCGAGAATGCCCAGGACCCCGCCTGGCGGGACACGTTCGTCGCCACCTGTACGGCAGCCGGTTTCACCCCCGACATCCGCCTCGAAGCCGCCGAGCCACTGACCGCGCTCGGGTTGGTCGCGTCCGGGCTCGGACTCGCACTCGTGCAGAAGAGCATGGTGCGCGCCACTACTGAGGAGGTCGCGGTGCGCGAGCTTCCCTGGCACGACACATGCATCCAGCTGTGGGCCGCGTGGCACCGAGTCGACCTGCGGCCCCTGGTGACATCGTTCCGCGCCACAGTCCTGCGCACCAGCAGCACCGCCTAGGGCCTGCCCCACAGCCGCTCGCCCTGGCACAGAGCCGATACCGTGCGGCCATGCCCGACCACGCGGAGCGCCCGCTCCTCTTCCTGGACGTCGATGGAACGCTCCTGCCCCATCGCGGAGCGCGGCTCCCCTCGACCCCTCAAGGATGGGAGAAGTGGCAGGACGTATCGAATCCTCAGCTGGGGAAGATCGACCTCGGACACGGTCCGCGTCTGCTGGCGCTGCCCTGCGTTCTGATGTGGGCCACCGCATGGATGGATAGTGCCAACGAGGTGATGACTCCGCTGCTCGGTCTGCCTGAGCTTCCGGTGGCCGACTTGCCAGAGGCGCCGGAGGAGCACGAGGTCGGCGTGCTGAACTGGAAGACCCAAGCCCTCGTCCGAGCCGCAGCGGGGCGCCCGTTCATCCGGGTCGACGACTCGATCACCGAGCTCGATCAGGCATGGGTGTCAACGCACCATCGCGGGCACGCGCTTCTCCATCGTGTCGATTCCACGATCGGCCTGATCGATACGGACTGTGCGGTCATCGACGACTGGCTGCGAGACCGGCGTACTCCGGCTCAGCAGCGGGAGCACGGGCAGGGAGACCAGCAGGGATGGAACGGGCTCCGCCCTTTCGGCGTCGTCGTCCGGTACCAGCCGGGACGGTGACGCTCACCGCGGTACCAGCGGCACGTGCCGGAGCGACAGCCTCGAACCGGCCCGTCACACAACCCCGCAGCGGACCCCACCCGGGGTGTCCTGCACACGCCTGACTGCGACGAGGCGGCGCAGGACGCGCCGCTGCTCGACGTGGAACGCGCTCTGGACGCGGCGAGCACCCGGGTACCCGGCTGCGTGCGCTGTGCGGGGCCGCCCGGCTTCTCCAGCCGGGCTTCTCGACCACCTGGCTGAGAGAAAGCCGTTCGGATCACCCTCGCCGTGACGCCGATCCGAACGGCCTCACAGCGGGCCGGCGCTTCAGCTGATGCGAGCTCCCGTGCCGCTGACACGGACGCGCGGGTCACCCGCGCGCAGCATCACCGTGAGTTCGCCGGGGCGGCCCAGGTCCTCGCCCTGATGCAGGGTGAGGACGGCGTCCTCGGGGACCAGGCCGAGTTCACGGGCGTACGCACCGAACGCGGCGGCCGCAGCGCCGGTTGCCGGGTCCTCGACGACGCCGCCGACGGGGAACGGGTCACGGACATGGAAGACGGTGGCCGACTCTCGCCACACCAACTGGACCGTGGTCAGGTCCAAGCGGTGCATCAGGGCTTCGAGGCGTGCGAAGTCGTACGCCAGGTCTGCGAGGCGCGCGCGTGTCGCCGCCGCGAGAACGAGATGGCGGGCACCGGCGAACGCGATATGGGGCGGGAAGGTGGGGTCGAGATCGGCGGTCGGCCAGCCGAGCGCGGCGAGCGCCTCCGTGAGGTCGGCGTCGGCGATCTGCTCGATGTGCGGCTCGACACTGGTGAGAGTGGCCCTGACGGTCCCGCCCTCCTCGGCCACCTCCACCGGCACGGCGCCGACGCGCGTCGCGAACACCAGCTCCCCGGGGCCTGTCCGCTCGGCGAGCGCGACGGCGGTCGCGACGGTGGCGTGCCCGCAGAACGGCACCTCGGCCTTGGGGCTGAAGTAACGGATGCTGTACGCCCGTCCCTCCTGGCCGCCGAGGCCCTCCGGGGGCGCGGTCAGGAACGCGGACTCCGAGTATCCGAGGTCGGCGGCGATAGCCAGCATGTCATTGTCGTCCAGGGCGGTGGCATCCAGCACGACGCCGGCGGGGTTTCCGCCGTCAGGGGCGCTGGAGAAGGCGGTGTATCGCAGTACCTCGGGCCGCGGCGCATTCGTCGTCATGCTTGCGGCAACACGGGGCGTGCTCACGGCTATTCCTGGACGCGAGTGGAGGCGAGCATGGGCCGCTGCGGAGAGCCGCACATCGACACAGGGCCGTGAATTGGTCCCAGAGCGGTTCGGTCAGCCCTGAGAGAAGCGGGGGCACAGGTCTCCCTGGTGATCACAGAGCGTCGCAACTCCGTGATCACCAGGGGCGTACCCGTTCTGTCACCGAGGTACCCCACCGCGCCGATCCGCGCGGTCTCTTAGATGGTGACGCAGATGTTGTCCTCGATGGTGCGGCCGTCGCGCTCCAGGCCGCCGCAGACGAGACGGTTGGACTGCTCGTAGCCCACCGTCCACTTGTGGGACGCGGCGCTGACTCGAGGAGAGCGGAATTCACCCCAGTAGGCACGCAGAGTCCCGGGCAGGCCGTCCTTGGTGTAGACGGTGATGTCCTGGACGAACTTGTTCTGATGTGCGGTCATGACGCAGATGTACGTGCCGCAGTGGGAATCGACTCCGCGCGTCGCCGCGCCGGCCGGCACTGCGGCAGCGAGAGGAGCGACGGAAAGCGCCGCTGCGAGGATGAGGCCGAAGCGAGTGATCTTCATGCCCGGCCCAACGCCCGAAGCAGCCCGCAGACACGCAAACATCACCCTCCGGCTCGCTGTGGCACCGCCGACTGCGGTCGTTCCCACACGTGGCCACCGCGTTGTTCCCCCGCGTCGGGTCCACCCGGGCCGATGCGGGCGGCAACCGGCAGGACGGATACCCGGATCCGTCCCGTCCCTTCAAGTATCGGTAGGAATCCGGTAGGGCTGCGGGGCGCATCCGTCGAGACCCCCCGCTCAAGCTCGCCACGTCAGTCCCTCGGCATCGGCAGGCCTCTCACCCCTCCAGATCCGCCGCCAACTCCGTCCTCCAGTGCGCGGACATCCTCCGACTCGGGATCGTCGCGGCAGCCGCCGGCGCCCCCGCATCGACGAACTCGCGCAGTGCGCGAGCCGCCTCCACGCGCAGGGCCCACGCGCTGAAATCGGACTGGGTCACGGGGTCGTTGTCGTCGCGCCAGGCGCGCTGCCCGCTCACCCTCTGCCGGGCCGCCCACGCCTCGGCGGTGAGAGTACGTATACGCAGGTCAAGGAGGCTGTCCGGGGTGAGGTCGACCGTCCCGCCGAAAGAGGTGCGGGCCAACGCGTCGCTCACTTCGTCGTACACGTCGAACCGGGTCTCCGCCGCCAGTCGCCCCAACTGAGCGGTCATCGCCGTACGCGGCCGGGCAGGCGGTGTCCGTTCGATCAGTGAGGCCAGGTCGAAGTCCCGCACTGTGCCGACGTACTGGCCGGCGGCACTGTCGACGTCCTCCAGCACGGGCAGGAGCAGAGCGCTCGTCAGCTCCGCCTCCGTATCGTCGTCCGGCCGGTACGTGATGCCGAACTCCTCCTCCAGTCCGGCCAGGAAGCGGGCGTACGCCGCCGTCGACCGGGGCCAGAGGTCACCGCCGCCCTCGCGCGGCGACAGGACATGACGCACGTCCTCCGGCCCCGGTACGCCGTCCTCGGCGACCGTGACCTGGACCTTCGGCCCCCGTCTGGTCAGGGCGACCGCGCGCGTGCCCGCGGACCTGCCATCGTGTCCCTGCGCCTTCTCCACAGTCCCGGCCGCTGCAGTGACCATCCTCGGCTGGCGAAAACCGTTGCGCACCACCAACCGCTGTCCCTGCTCGTCAGCAGTGTGGCGGGGACCTCAGATCCGTCTCCCTCGTGGACCAGTCTCGATTTGTCTCATGACCTCGGCCCGACGAAGACGTCGACGGTGTCGTTGGTGTCGCGGCGGACGAGGTTGGGGGCCGCGGAGACGAAGGCGACGCGGCGGCCGTTCCCGCTCTGGCTCGTGGCGGAGCTCGCCCCGTCGGCCCGGGTGCCGTCGGCCGCGGTGCTGACACGCACGCTCGCCTGCGTCTTCCGGTCGAGGCGAACACGTCGGTGACCTTGTTGGTGTCGTCGGGCACCGGGGAGGCGACGTTCGAGGAGAAGGCGAACATCCGGCCGTTCGCGCTGATCGACGAGTCGAACGAACTCTCCTTGTGGACGAAACGGGTGGGCCGACTGATCTGCTCCGTCGTGCCCTTCAGCCGGTCGCGGACTAGACGTTCCGGGCGTGCGTCCAGTCGTGGTTCGGCTCCAGCTGGTCCGCCGTCTCGAAGGCGACATGGCGTCCGTCGAGGCTGAGCGACGCCATCAGGCGTCCGCGAGGAGACCTCGTTCAGGAGGTCCCATACGGGGCCGAAAACCTACGCCCGGTCCGTCGCAACTGGCGTGCCTCGGCCGGGCGTTCCGGGGCGCCGCCCGGAGCGCACGCTCCATCCGGTCGGCGTCCGGGGGGGACCCGAGTCGAGAGTTGGTCAGTCGGATTGTTCGGGCCTCGTGGACGGGGTGCTTTCGGCCGGCCCCCCGAAGTCCGGGCTGGTGAAGTCCGGGCTGGTGAAGCTCGGGCGCGGTCCGGCCGCGGGTCCGCCGTCGGGGCTGCTGAACCCCGGCCGGTTGTAGCCGAGGTGAGGCATCCGGCCGGTGGTCGGTGTCGGTGACGGACGGGTCAGTGCCGCCGAGCCCGGATCGGCGAGGGCCTCCCGGAGGAACGGCATGATGCCCCGCTCCAGCAGGGCCTCGCGCCAGGCTTCCCTGGCCCGGACCACCTCCGCGTTGAGCTCGCCGGGCGCTCCGGCCTGGAGCGAGGACGAGCCGTTGCGCAGAGCGGTGAGCAGCAGCCCGACCGCGGCGACCAGGATCGCGGCCGCCGTGACCGCGCCGAAGACCCACCCGGCGGTCAGCAGGGTCTGGGCGAATGCCAGCTCGGGGGTGAGGACCTTCAGGATGAATCCCACGAGCAGGAAGATCGCCGCGGCTGTGCCGGCGAGGACGGGGGCGAGCACCGCGACGACGGCGATCGCGCCGGCACCGGCGGTCTCGGTGACCTCGCCCATGGTGGCGGCGAGCCCCATCGCGCCCGCGCCGGGCTCCGCGGAGCCGGCGCCTTCACTCACGGTTGGGGTGGACGGCGCCGGGCGGCGCAGTTCCTCGCGGACCTTCACGTAGTGCGCGTACTCGGTCGCCGCGGCCGCCGTGATGAGTGCGGTGGCGTTGAGCGCCATGGTGCGCAGCTGTTCGGCATTGAGCCGCCGGCCGACAGCGGCGAGTTCCGGGCGGTGTGGGGCGGAGCGCAGCGCCTCATCGAGGATCCGCTCGAATTCCTGACGGTCCTCGCTCAGCAGGTACTGCGGAGTCGGGTCCTGCCACCGCGAGCGGTGTTCCAGGCGGTCCTCGCCCGGCTCGCGGTGCGACAGACCGGCGCCTTTGTGCCGGGGGCGTCCCTCCTCTTGCGCCCGTGGTCGCGCGCTCGGTGTGTGCGGCGGCGGGACGGGGCTGCTCGTGCGGTCGGTGAGCTGTGCTCCCGTCTCCCCTTGCGACTCGTTCCGCACGGATGCGTCGGACGCCTTCGCCGGGTGTGGCCGGATGCCCAGGACTGAAGTCAGCAGACGGCGCGCAAGGGGAGGTCGACGAGGGCTCGCGACGCCACTCGGCCTTGCCGCAGCGCGGTTCGTGCCGGCTCGGGTTCCTTCGGGCGGTTCGGACGTGCTGGAGGGCGAAGGAGTCGGCGAGATGACGGTCCGCACCCCGGTGTCGACCGGCCTGAACGACCCGGTGGGCGGCCGAAAGCCTGGTGACCGGCGCGAGATGACCGCCAGGACGCGGCCGGCGAAGGATTCAGCGGCCGGCGTCATACCTGCCCCCCTGCGTCTGATGATCCCTGTGGCGCGGTGATGCCTGTGGCCGGCTGCGCACTGTCTGCGGGAGGACCTGCTGCCTGTGGCCGGAGAGGAACACCGTTGGCGTGGCCGTAACCGTACGCCTGCTGCGCCTGCCCCTGTAGGGGATGCTGCTGTGTCTCCTCGGCCACACCGCCCAAGGCGGCCCGGCCGGCGCTCTTGACCGCCAGTGGCACCAGCGTGGCGAGTTGTTGAACGGCTGACAGTGCCCCTAAGCCGACCATATAGGCCACGAGCGGGTTCACACTGTGCGGGTAGGTCGCGGCGAGGGCGCCCGTCGGGGCCCCACTCACGAACAACCGCAGCACCGCGGCGACGCAATAGCCCGGCCAGCCGGGCGCGGGCAACTGCTCCTCGCCGGGCCGCACATCGGGCCGACGCCGAGGAGGCTCGATCGTGTCCGGCTGCACGTTCCATGGCATCTTGCGGTGCCACTTGACGGACTTGATGACGTCGACGGCCTCCATGGTGGCACCACCAGCCACCCCCACCCACGCGGCCATCAACCAGTCCATGAGCTGAGATTAGAAGGCCGCACAGTGTCAGGGAACGACCTCGCAGTATTCGCCCCAGTCACACGGCATCTTCACCCTGTGTGATCACAAGGGGCAGCAGCCTCGGCACGCGCCGCCAAGGAATACGCCGGCGCAACGCCCTTGGCGCTGAGATGTTCGAACCGTCGAGCGGTATGCCCCAGGCACAAACCGGCCGGCCCGAGCAGCGGCCTGCCGGACACAGCCCGCGTCCGACCTGCGTCGTGATCATCCCTTGCGGCCGTTGCGGATGACAGAGAGGGTCCATCGTCCGCGGTCCCTGTAGGGGCGGTGCAGCAGCCGCGCGCGGAACGACCGTCTCCCAGCCGTGTTTCCGCGCGGTCTGTTCGATCGCCCACCGTCCCGGCCGTCCCCCCGTTCTGTCTCCGCGAGTGGAGTTCCCGCAGGTCAGCATCTTCCGCTTCCCGGGAAACGGTCAGTTCCCGGCCGCCCCTCGCGGCCTCAGGTGCGGGACCGCCACTGTCGGAGGAGCAAAGGGCGGCACGCAAGGACTCGCTGCCCCGGACCCGGAACGAAGGAACTCTAAACGATCATGAACGTACGCATCCGCATCGCGCTGTCCTGTGCGACGCTCGCCGCGGTCACCGGGATCGCGGCGACCTCCGCCGTGGCGGCCGCCGCCTCACCGAACTCCGCTGCCAGTGCCGTCACCTGCTCCAAGTGGAAGTCCATCTCCGCGGACCACAACTCCGTCGGCGTGCGGTACATGGAGTGCGACCGGAAGGTCGGCGGAAGGCAGCAGACCAGCGCTGCCCTCTACATCTGGGACAACAAGACGGACGGCAAGTACGCCCGGGTGAACGTGGCCACGGGGTACGCCCACTGGAACGGCCTCGACCAGACATGGTTCCGCTACTACTCCTGGACGAGCACCCGCCACCACAGCCCCAAGTACGAGACGGGCTGGCACTCCGGGAACGACGTCGAGGTACTGCTCAAGGCGGTCCGCGGCTGACCGTACCGCAGCGGCGACGGGGTCGTCGGGGGATTCGGGGGTTCCGTGAGCCGCTCGGTACCGCCCGGCTGTGTGCAGCCGTGGTCGCCCGCGGTCAGGGTGGTGCAGGCCCTGACTCCGGACGGGGTCATCGCCACCGTCATCGCGGTGTAGACGTCGGTGTCGTAGTGGACCTTCGCCTGCAGGGTTCGGCCGTGGTCGGCGACGACCTGCGCGACGTCGCCGGGGCGTCCCCAACTGATCCGGGCCCACGCGGCTTTGCAGGCGTCGCTGTACCGCAGTTCCACGTACACACCGTGGATTTTGGTGAGGGCTGCGGTCCACGCGTCACCGGCGCAACCGGTCTGCTTGGGGTCCTTCGCAGTGCAGCTGTCGCTGAAACAGCTTGTCTCCAGCTGCCGTGTCGGTGAACTCGCCGCAATGTCCCGGCCGTTACGGTCCCGAGGACCGGAACCTTGGTCGAGGGCGACGAACACACCGGCACCCGCGCAGGCGAGCAGTGACGCCGCGGCGATCGCGACCCGTCCCCGACGGTGCGACGCGGGCCGGGACGGGCGCGCGACCGGCGCCGGTGTGCTGCGGGGTTCGTCATCCACGGAGTCGACCGGTGCCGTGGCGGCGGCCCGTTCCGCAGCACCCCGTTGTTTCCATGCGATCGTGGCGTCTTCCCACAGAGCGGTCAGCCGTGCCGGCTCGGCGCCGACGAGTTCTCCCAGCGCCAGGACGGCCTGCCGGGGCGGCAGCGCCTTGCCGTTGAAGTAGCGCTCCCAGGAGGACTTGCTGTACGAGGTCTGCCCGGCCAGGGCGGTCAGACTCAGCCCGCTGTGGTCCTTGAGGCGCCTGAGCTCTGTGGCCAGACGCCGGGCATCCGGTGTCAGAGCGTCAGGTAACTCAACCCAATCCCTCATCGATGCCCCCCAGCGGCCGGCGCACCGTCCGGTATGCGGCACGGTGCGTACGGGGGCACCGCGCAGAGAAACGAATGTGCTGCTGGAACAGCCGTCGGGCAGAAGATTAGACCGCCCGACGGGTGATATCTCCGGCATCACTGTATTTTTCCCCTGCCTGCGGTCGATATTCGGTCAATGCCGTACGAGGTCCGCCGGGGGCGTGCGCCGACCTGCCACGGGCCGCTAAGACTGAGGGGTGGGCTTTGTCGAGGCGGCCAGGGCGGTCGTGTGCGCGGTGGCGCTCACGGCGGTGTGCGCCGGCGGAACCCAGTCGGCCGGCGCGAGCCGTCTGCACGGGGAGGGACCGCCGGGCGACGATTGGCAGGCGGCTCCGCGTCTGGAGAAGGGGCACACTCCGTCCAGTGATCTGGTGGGGCTGTGGCAGGGAATCTTGTGGGCGGACGGCTACCTGCCACGCACCAGCGTCACGTGCTCCTACGATGCCACGACGGTGGCGGCGACCCGCGTCTGGCAGAGCAACCACCGTCTGTCCGCGGACGGCGTCGTCGGCCCGGCCACGTACGGCGCGGCAAGCCGGCGCCTCGCCGTCGTCCCGCCCTGGACGGTGTACCACGGAGACCGCTTCGATCTGCCGCTGCGCCGAAACAGCGACGGTGTCTACGAGGTCTGGGACGTCGGGCGGTTCCGTGAACTGCGCCTGGACGCGGTCACCCTGGCCCAGTGCCGCCGGTGACGGCGTCGGCCCAGCTGTCGGACTCCGACACCCCCAGCTGGTGGTGGGCCACGACCACGGCGGCTCGCGTCGCATCGGGTCCGCCGGGGATCATCGCCGTCCACGCAGCACCCGCGGGCGCCGTCTGCCGTGCTCCGTCGTCCCCGGCGACCAGCAGCCCCGAGGTCCCCCGGGCCGGCTGGACCTCGGCCCAGCCGGCGTGACAGGCCGGGCTCCAGCGCAGCGTCAGGGTCCGCCCGAGCGCCCGGAGACGGTGCACCGAGACCGCGTCCTGGTCACAGCGCTGCCGATACGGATCGAGTCCCCGGCAACCGACCGGCCCGCACGGCGTACCCGACCCGGGCGCCGTCGGGTGCAGCGGCCAGGGCCAGGCCGGTGCACCGGTCGGCGCACCCTGCGGAACCGGCACGTGGTCTCCACCCCAGTGATGCCATGCCAAAACGGCCGCCAGCACACACGTCCCGACCGCCGCGACCGCCGCATGCCGTCGGCCGCGTGAGCGCGCCGTCGTATGCGGCCCCGCATCCTGCCCCGCCGGGCCGGTCGCTTCCTGCCCCGCGGAGCCAGTCGCTTCCTGCTCCGCCGGGCCGGCCACTCCCTGCCCCGCTTCAGCCTTCGGCGACGGGCCCCGGTCCGGTGCCGTACCGGGTCGGTCGGTATCCGCCCAGACTTCGGCAGCCGCTTCCCAGACCACCCGTAACCTGCCGCGTTCCGCTTGCCCCAGCCGGCCCAGCGCGTCGACGGCTTCCCAGGGAGGCAGCGAGCGGCCGCCGAGGTAGCGCTGCCAGGAGCTGACGCTGAATCCGGTCTTGGCGGCGAGCGACGCCAGGCTCAGCTCACACCGGTCCTTGCACTGCCGCAACTCCCCCACCAACCGCTGCAACTCCACCGGTACGTCGTCGCGCTCGCGCCGCCGACGGGCTGCCATCCGCTCCTCCCACCCCGAAAGGGCAGCGGGCCTGCCCCCACCGCGCCATCGTACGAGCACGCCGAGCCGCTGCCGTCCGACCAGTGACGGGCGAACGGGCAGCGGGACGGTCTGGGCGCTGGTCCCGGTCGGCCCCACCCATCCGGCATGTCGTCGATCCGGACCGCGTCACCGCCGCCAGGGGGAGGGGTGGGTCAACAGGCCTGGGAGACAAGCGCCTTGTACTCCACGTCGGCCAGGTCTGTGGCCTGTACGTGGACCTGGACACCGTCGAGCAGGTTCCGGAGTGTGCTGTAGCCGGAGAAGTGCGCGATCCTCTCCTCGGCGTCCGTCCCCGGCGGGCACCAGGAGATCAGCACGATCTTCTCCTGACGGGTCCCGTCCGCTGTTGCGAAGAGCAGGTCGTGGACGACGTACCGGGGCTCGTCTGCCGGCAGGACCTTCAGTAGTTCGTCGTGTGTCAGGTTCCCCTTGGCGTCGGGGATGACGGTCTCCAGGTTGTCGCTGAGCCGGTAGATCACTGTGTTGAGGTCACGCCTGCTTTTCAGCTCCTGGAAGGCGCTGACACAGCTGTCGTCCACTGGGATACCACCGCTCACGACGAATCCTTCTGATCATTGGGAGAGCAGGCCAAGCGGCTCAACGAACCGGCTCCCCGGGAGGTTCTGGGCCGCTTGCCCGGTTCGTCGCGAGGCTAGGCCGTGATCAACCGGTCAGGCCGTATCCCTCCTGGTCGGCTGTACGCCCCTGAGCCCCTCGGCCTCAGCCCTTGCCGAAGTGCGCCGCGGGGAAGGCGCCCGCTGCCCTGAGGGTTCTGGTGAAGCCGCCGGCCAGCTCGGTGAGGCGTGCGGTGGCGGCAGGACCGAGGTGGTCGTACGGGGCGGCGTCGAGGCGGTCGGTGAGCGCCTCGGCCTCACCGCGCAGGGCCGCGCCCGCGTCCGTGAGGTCCCCCGCCTTGTCCAACAGCCCGCGCTCGCGCAGCCGGTCCCGGGCGGCGGACCACTGCTCCGCGGACCACCCGCGGGTCCGCATGAACAACGCCGAGGTCGGCGCCGTACCGGTGGCGTTGTGCAGGACGAGGGCCTCGATCCCGGACAGGTCGGCCGACGCCAGAGCGGCGAGGTGACCGTCACCCCGGTGCTCGCGCAGCAGCGTCGCGGCGTGCCACAAGGCCAGGTGCGGTTCCTCGGGCACGGAAAGGCCGGCGTTGGCGGCGTACAGCGGCCGCGCCTCACGGCGGCACGCCTCGGTGGCGCGCAGCGCCAGCTCGGCCGCCTCGACCATCTCCTTCGACGTGAGGACCTCCTCCCCGAGCAGCCGCCGCAGCGTCCCGTCCGCGCCGCGCAGCCGGGCCGCGAGCACCGCCTCCGGCGTGGTGACGGCCCACGCGGCGGGGATGTACCGGGCCACGTGCTCGTGGTTGAAGTTGTAGAAC
Source organism: Streptomyces mirabilis (assembly GCF_039503195.1). NCBI lineage: Bacteria > Bacillati > Actinomycetota > Actinomycetes > Kitasatosporales > Streptomycetaceae > Streptomyces > Streptomyces mirabilis. Next base: position 9,985,730 of record NZ_JBCJKP010000001.1, on the reverse strand, counting down.
GTCGCTGTGACGGTGCCCGCGCCGACCTCTCCGAGCGGGGCCGCGCGGCCCGCGAAGTAGGCCATGGCGCCGCGCTCCAGACCGAGCGCCGCGAGTTCGTCCTGCCGCTCCGGCGCGAAGTACACGGATGTGTGCACGGGATTGACGACGTTGTGGCAGCGGCGTCCCGCGCTCGCCTCGAATGAAGTCGTCTCGAATGAAGTCATCGGGACGAGCCGCCCGGAAGGATCTGCCGACCGCACCCGGGCCTCACTCGCCGGCCCACGGCACGAGGACGGCTCGGGCGAGCGTGTGCTGGAGGATGAAGAAGCTGAGGGCGGCCGGGGTCGACTCCGGAGTGATGCCGAGGGCTGTCACGGACGGTATGTCGAGTGCGTTGACGGCGATGTAGTAGCGGTGCTTGCCGGTTCCCGGCGGTGGCGCGGCGCCGATGTAGGCGGTCGCGCGAACATCGTTCGAGACGTGGAAGGCGCCGTCCGGCAGGCCGCCGTTGCCGGGCGTGCCGGCGCCGGCGTCGAGGGACGTCACGTCGGCGGCGACGTCGGCCACCGCCCAGTGCCAGAAACCGGACGGGGTCGGGGCGTCCGGGTCGTACATGGTGACGACGAAGCTGCGGGTAGCGGCCGGGAAGCCGCCCCACGACAGCTGGGGGGAGCGGTCCTCCGCTCCGGCAGCGCCGCTCATGGCGGCGAACTGCGCCACCGGCAACGGCCCCCCGTCGGTGACGTCCGCGCTCGTGACGGCGAACTCGGCAACGGCGGGCATGGTGTCGTACGGACTGCTCATCGGGTCTCCCATCGAGCCAGGCGCTCTGACTTTCAATAATCAACCACACTTTTAAAAATATCGCTAGCTGTCAAATGTTGTAGGCTCCGTCCCGTGGCGAGAGGAGCCGGGCAGCAGACCCGCAGCGAGGTGGTGCAGGACCGCATCCGGGCCGACATCCTGGGCGGCCGACTCCGGCCTGGCCGGCGGTTGAAGTTCCCCGAGCTCAGCGAGCAGTACGGAGTGAGCACCGGCGCCGTACGCGAAGCCCTGCTCAAGCTGGTCGCCAAGAACCTGGTCAGCTCCGAGGCGCACCACGGTTTCCAGGTCACCGACGTCACCGCTCGCGGGCTGGCCGACCTGACCGACACCCGCACCGAGATCGAGTCCCTCACTCTGAGCCGCGCCATCAGCGAGGGCGGCCTCGCGTGGCAGGCTCAGGTGCTGGCCGCCCACCACACTTTCGAGCAGACCCCACGCGGCGACGGTGACCAGCCCAGCGAGGACTGGCTGATCGCCCACGCCGACTTCCATACCGCGCTCCTGGCCGGCTGCACCAACCCCCGGCTACGCGACCTGGCCGCCTCCCTGAGGGAAGAGGCCGAACTGTACCGGCGGTGGAGCCGACCCACACCGGAAGAGACGCAGCGCTGGACCGACGAGGCCGTCCACAAGGAACACCGCGACCTGCTCGACGCGGTCATGGCCCGGGACGGCGAGCGGGCCGACGCCGTCCTGCGCCGCATGATCAGCTCCACGTCAGGCATGGTCCTGGACACCGAGCCGCACGCGTGATGCCCGGCTGAGGAGCGTGGCGAGGTGGGGTGCGGCGGCCGTCCCAGCGGTTCACGGCGCGGTCCACGGCGGCGCGCACGCCGGTCGCGTCGGCCAGGTCGCGTGGTCGCCTTCGCTCTCCAGACAGTGGCCGGGTCGAGGTCAAATCCCTTTCCGGCAAGCCCTGTCCGCCCGCAGCGGGGCCCGTCCAGGCGTGAGGCCGCGTCGAGTTCGGCGGGCAGGACCTCGCGCGGCCGCTGCCGGGCTCCGGACTCCCGTCCCGGACACGACGCACAAGAGCGATCCACCTCATCGTGTGGGTCCTTGTCAGAGCCGACAGCGCATGCAGGTGAGTTTCGACAGCGGCGAGAGGACGACAGGACGTGGATGTGTATGAGGCCGTCGACAGTCGCAGGGCCGTGCGGGCGTTCAGCGATGAGCCGATACCCAAAGAGGTACTTGAACGAGTGCTGGCTGCAGCGACGCGGGCTCCATCGAGTGGGAATCTCCAGCCTTGGCATGTGTACGTCGTGAGCGGCGAGCCCTTGGCCGAACTGAAGGGACGCGCGACGGCCAGGGCACTGGCGGGAGACCCGGGTGATGAGCGGGAGTATCCGATGTACCCGGCCGAACTGACCTCACCCTATCTGGACCGTTTCTCCGCCGCGGCTGCGCAGCGGTACAAAGCGCTGGGAATCAGGCGCGACGACCCCGACAGGCCCATGAAGATCGCCGCAGTGAACTCGGACGCGTTCGGGGCGCCGGTCGTACTGTTCTGCTACCTCGACCGGACGATGGGGCCCGGACAGTGGGGGGACGCGGGGATGTACTTGCAGACGGTCATGCTGTTGCTGAGGGCGGAAGGGTTGCACAGCTGCCCCCAGGTGATGTGGACGATGTACCGCGAGACGGTCAGCAAGGTGGTCGGCGCCGATGACGGGCTCGTGCTGTTCTGCGGTGTCGCGGTGGGATTCGAGAAGGCAGGCGTGCCACGACTGCGCACCGGGCGGGCGGACATGACAGAAACAGTGAGCTTCATCGGAGTGTGACCCGCTGACCGGTGATCCTCGCGACAGACGGGCCGTCAGTCAGTGGCCCCCGGTGAGGATTTCACGGACCTCGCGGACTGCGTAGTAGACCAGCACGTAGCCGGCCGCCGGGTCGGCCCACCACCAGCCGACGGCGCTGTTCAGGGCCAGGCCGAGCAGGACCGCGGCGGCCAGCAGGCCATCGATCAGCGTGACGCGGCCCTCGGTCGTGAGCACCGGGTTGTCCAGGGCGGCGCCGGTGCGGGCCTTGCCCGCGGCGAGGGCGAACATCACGACGGCGGTGACCGCGGTCCACCCGATGCCCAGCGGCGAATGGCGCGGGTGGTAACCGGCGGCCAGCACCCAGGTGGACTGCACCAGCAGGTAGACCGCGAGCGCCGCGAATCCGACGCCGATCAGCCGCAGCGCGCGTCGCTGACGTGCTTCACCGGTGCCCGACAGTTCCCAGATCACTACCGTCGAGGCGCCGATCTCGATCAGGGAGTCCAGCCCGAACCCGGCCAGAGCCACCGACCGGGCGGAGACCGCCGCGACGGCAAGCACCACGATGCCGATGACGTTCCAGGCCAGCGTGGTGTATTCCAGGACGAAGCCCTGGCGGAGCAGGGCATCGCGGGAGATCTCTTTCGGAGCGGTCACGTCCCGATTCTCTCTGACCCGCAGCAACACGGTGGAGTTGGGTGTTCCAGGTCGGCCGGTACCGATCAGTCGGAAGTCAGCGAGGCACGGATCCGGCCGATAGCGCGCAGGATTTCGTCCCGGTTTCTGGCCCGCTTGATCCATAGCGGCAGACGCGCCACCAGTGTCATCTTCCGTCTGGTGTCGTACCAGGGTGCTCGTTCACGCAGCGGCGCTTGGACGAAGCGCTGGAGCAGGTCCAGATGGTCCAGGTTGTATGCCCACAACCACCCATGACGGGTCTCTCGCTGGAGCCACAGTGGCGTGCCGAAGTACGGGTCCGTCGCGGGCTGAGCCGTACCCCGGCTGAACGTGACGCGACTGGCGGTCGAGACCCGTGACAGCCCGCAGTCGCGGCAGACAAGACGCCTGGGCGCGAACAGTGTCGCTCTCGCGTCCCCGGCACCCGCGGGGGACGGCACGACGTGAGCGACCTTCGCGCAGTGGGGGCAGCGCACGAGGATCGAGCCGACGAAGTCGTACTTCGTGCTCCGCGGATCCCGGAACCGGTGCGCGGCGGACAGGGTGGTCATTCCGTGAGTATGCGGCTGAGCGGCGGAGCATCGCATCCCCGTATCGCCCGGACTCCCGACTCCGCCCCGTGAGGCATGATCTCGTGAAGCGCGCCTGTTCGATGTGACCACCGCCGGTCCCGTCGTCCCACTTCGTCCACAGCCTGGACTCCTCACCGTCCCGCGTGTCGATGTCCTCGCTCGGAGGCTGCGCAGCAGCCGCTTACCGATCAGGTCGGCGGCGCACAGCTCCTCGTCGTCGCTCACCCGCTGATGCTCGCATGGCTCTCGATGCCGTGGCGGCGGGTTTTCGTGCGCCTCCATGCCGAGATGTCGCGGCGATGTCACACCGGAGTCCTCATGAACCCTCTTGGATGCGGACGCTCGGCAAAGACGCGACAGACGCGCACGGGAGGCCCTTATGACAGGGCGCATGACAGGAGGCCCTTATGAACGACGTGACCGATCCGGTGTCCGGGGAGCGGGAGAAGGTCCGTTTCAGCAGCGGCGGCAGCGAGTGCGTCGCCTGGCACTATCCAGGGAGCGACGGCTCCTGTGTGATCATGGCGGGCGGGTTCGCGGTGACGAAGGAACCGGGCACCGACCTGTTCGCGCGGCGGTTCCACGACGCCGGGTTCGGCGTGCTGGCCTTTGACTATCGCGGATTCGGTGAGAGCGGTGGTCGGCCGCGCCAAGTCGCCTCGGTCGGCGGACAGTTGACGGACTGGCGAGCCGCTGTCGCGTTCGCAGCGACCCTGCCGGGAGTCGACCGGGACAGGCTGGCGCTCTGGGGGTTCTCCGCATCCGCCGGTCACCTCCTCCGGGTAGCGGCGCGCACCCCGCACCTCGCCGCGGTGATCGCCCAGACGCCGAACGTCGGGGGCCCGGCCGCCGCACGCCTCGCGGCGCGCCACCAGAAGCCACTCGCCCTGCTGCGCATGCTCGGCAGGGGCGTCCTCGACGCGGCCGGCGGCCTCCTCGGCCGTCCGCCCCTGCTGGTGCCACTCGGCGGCGAGCCCGGCACCGTCGCCGTCCTCACCACACCGGACACGGCCGACACCCCACGCGCGCTCAATCCCGACAACAGGTATCCGGACTGGCGGCAGGAGGTCGCGGCCCGCTCGGCGCTCGGCCTCGGGTTCTATCGTCCCGGCCGTGACGCCTCCCGCGTACGGTGTCCGCTGCTCGTCGTCGTATGCGAGCAGGACCAGTCCGCCTCGCCCACGGCGGCCGTGCGCGCGACGCGGCGGGCGCCCCGCGCGGAGCTGGTGTGGTTGCCCGGCGGGCACTACGCGCCGTTCCTGGACGCGCACGAACGGGCGGTCGACGCCGAGTTGTCGTTCCTGCGCCGACATGTGCTCGATTCCCCGGTGGCCTCCGTCGCCTCCGTGGAGCGCGGATGACGACGGGGGAGATCGAGCTGTCGGCGGGCACGGTCGCGTACCGGGACACGGGGGGCGACGGTCCGGTGCTGGTGTTGCTGCATGGGCTGATGATGGACGCCTCGCTGTGGGACGAGACGATCACCGAGCTCGCCGCCGACCACCGGTGCGTGGCACCGACCCTGCCGCTCGGGGCGCATCGGCGCGGCATGCGGGCCGACGCCGACCTGTCGCTGCCCGGGGTGGCCCGGCTGGTCGCGGAGTTCCTCGACCGCCTCGATCTGCGGGACGTCGTCCTGGTCGGCAATGACACCGGCGGAGCGCTCGTCCAGCTCATGATGGTCGACGGTGCGGCACGGGTGGCGGGGGTGGTGCTCGTGTCGTGCGACGCCTTCGACAACTTCCCGCCCGGGCTGACGGGCCGGACGCTCGTCCTCAGCGGCCGACTCCCCCCTCGGCTGTTCGGGATGTTCATGCAACAGATGCGGCTGCGGCCGCTGCGCCGCATGCCGGTCGCCTTCGGGTGGCTCACACTCCGGGGAGACGCCGCCACCGCTCGGTGGATCAGGCCGGTCCTCGAACGGCCGGAGATCCGCCGTGACGCCGTGCGCACACTGCGCGCGGCGGCGGCGGACACCGGCCTGCTGCTCGCCGCGGCCGAACGACTGCCGCGCTTCGACCGCCCCGCCCTCGTCGTCTGGGCGCGCGGCGACCGCGTGATGCCGCCCGAGCACGGCCGGCGCCTCGCCGCGCTGCTCCCGCGGGGGCGGCTGGTCGAGATCGACGACAGCTACACGCTCGTCCCGCTGGACCGGCCGACGGAACTGGCCCGGGCCATAAGAGAGTTCACCCGGTCGTCCGCGGACACCTGACAGTCCTGACGCGCTCGGCAGCCATGGAGCCGTAGAGCCGTACGGGGTCACAGCGTCGTACGGGATTCGAGGTCGGCGCGGGTGTCGTTGCCGTAGACACCCGTCTCGTCGCCCCGGATCCCGTACCAGAGCTGGAAGCGCGCGACCGCGGCCGTGAGCGTGGCGTCGTAGGTGCCGTTCGTGGAGCCGTGGTCGTAGACGTTCGGGATCCGGAGCAGCCGTTGCTGCAGGTCCTTGACCGCAGGGCCGCTGTCCCCCTCGCGGAGGGTGCCCGTGCCGTCCGGGTCGGCGCTCGCGGACGGGGCCTGGGCGGCTGCCGTCGTGGGCGCGCCGGTCGGGGCTCGACCGGCCTGTGCTCCGGCCTCCTGCTCACCACCCGGCAGCAGGAGCGCGAGGGCGAAGCCGACGAGGGCCGCACCTGTGACCCCGATGACGACCGCCGCGCGGCGCTGTCCCGTGCCCCACCCGGACGCCCGCGCGCCCACGGGGCCGCGGGCGCGGTGGACGGCGGGAGCGGAGGAGGGCCCGCGAGCCCCCACCGGTCTCCCGCCCCGGGTGTAGTCCTCGCCCACCAGGACGGGTGGCAGTTCCTCGGTCGCGTCCTCGGCCACCGGCGGCGTCACTGTGACCGTCGTGGCCGGTACGGCGATGACCTCGTAGTTCTCGTCCGCGTCGGGCCCGTGCTGTTCCTCGCGCACCTCCTTCAGAAGTTGCGCGAGTGCCTCCGTCCGGCGGCGCCGCTGAACATAGGTGGGTTCGATCGCCCGTCGCCCCCCGGGCTGCCCTGGTTCGGGCGGTGTCGGCACACTGCTCTCCTTCCGTGCGCGCGGTTTCACGCCATCCCCGTGGAGTGATACGCGGCCGGCGGCCCCGGGGTTCAACGGCACCCCAGGCCCCCGAGCCCACGTGGTCGTACAACGTGAAGAATGGGCACATAGCGGGTAGGACCACCTTCGGGGAGCGGAGAGGGTCGCCGTGGCTGCGAGCGAGGAACGAGACGTGTCGGCCGCCCGCCGGCGCTTCGACATGGCGGACGCCGCGCCGCTGCTGCTCGACGCCGGGATGACGGTGACCAGCTGGACCGCGGACGCCGAGCGCCTGCTGGGGTACGCGCCCTGCGAGGTCCTGGGGCGCCGCGCCGTCGAGCTGCTGCTTCCGGAGGACGCGGCGCGGATCCCCGACCTTGTGGCGCGGTGCCGCGACGGCGGCGGCTGGGCCGGACTGCTGTCCGCGCTGCACCGGGACGGGCACGCGGTCCGGGTGATGGTCCGGGCCGTCCCGATACGCGAGAGCGGCGGGCCGACGCGCTGGGTGGTGCTGCTCGCCGATCTGGCGGGTGGCCCCGGCTGGGACATGAGCCGGTCGGTGCTGGAGCGGATGAACGCCCGCTCGCCGGTGGGCATCGCCATCGTGGACACGGACCTGCGCTATGTGTGGTCGAACGCCGCGCTGGAGCAGTTCGGCGGGGGCCCGCCGCACCAGCGGCTGGGGCGCAGGCTCGCCGACATCCAGCCGGGTCTGGACGCAGAGATGCTGGAGGCGCAGATGCGCCGGGTGCTGGAGAGCGGCCGGCCGGTCGTCGGGTACGAGCACGTGGGCCGCGTACGGTCCGCGCCGCATCACGAGTCCGCGCACTCCATGTCGTTCATCCGGCTGGAGGACGACCACGGCCACCCGATCGGGGTCTACTACACCGTTGTCGACGTCACCGATCGCTACCGTGCGCGACGGCGGCTGGCGCTGCTCGACCGGGCCGGCGAGCACATCGGGCGCAGTCTGGACGTCCTGAACACCGCGCAGGAGCTGGCCGACGTCGCCGTACCGGGGCTGGCCGACTTCGTCACCGTGGACCTGCTGGAGTCCGTGCTCAGGGGAGCCGAGCCGGTGCCCGGCCGGCTGAGCGACACGGACGTGGTGTCACTGCGGCGTGCCGGACAGCAGTCGGTCCGGGCCGGTATCCCGGAAACCGCTGTCGAGGTGGGTGAGGCCGCGACCTACCAGTCGACCTCTCCCCCGGTCCGCGCTCTGGCCGAGGGCCGGTCCTGGCGTGAGGCGCGGCTGGATCCGCAGGCCAGGAAGTGGAGCACGAGCGCCCGCGAGGGCCCGGCCGCCTCCTTCCTCGACCTCGGGCTGCACAGCGCGATGATCGTGCCCGTCCGGGCCCGGGGCGTCACGCTGGGGATCACCACGTTCTTCCGGCGCGACTGCGAGGACCCCTTCGACGAGGACGATCTGAGCCTGGCGGAGGAGTTCGTCGGCAGGGCGGCCCTGTGCCTCGACAACGCCCGTCGTTACACCCGTGAGCGCGACGCGGCGCTCGTCCTCCAGCGCAATCTGCTCCCGCACCGTTTCCCCGAGCAGAACGCGGTGGAGGTCTCGGCCTGCTACCGGCCCGCGGACGAGCTGACGGGCCTCGCCGGGGACTGGTTCGACGTCATTCCGCTGTCCGGGGCCCGGGTGGCACTGGTCGTGGGCGAGGTGACCGGTCACGGCATCGACGGCGCCGCCGCCATGGGGCGGCTGCGGGCCGCCGTACAGACCCTCGCCGATCTGGACCTGTCGCCCGAGGAGGTGCTCGCGCACCTGGACGACCTGGTCAGCCGGGCCGCCCGGGAGGAGGGCAGCGGCGCGGACACCCTCACCAGCGGGATGCAGGCCGTCGGAGCCAGCTGTCTGTACGTCGTGTACGACCCGGTGAGCGGGCGGTGCGCGATGGCGGGCGCGGGGCATCCCGCACCCGCGGTCATCGCTCCCGACGGCACCGTCACGTTCGCGGACCTTCCCCGCGGTCCCGTGCTGGGGGTCGCCGGACTGCCCTTCGAATCGGTGGAGTTCACTCTGGAGGAAGGCAGCGTGCTCGCCCTGCACACCGACGGGCTGATCGCCACGCCCCGCACGGGACGGGATCCGGATGCGGGCCGGGAGCGGCTGCGGGGCGCGTTGGCCTCGCACCGCCAGCCGTTGGACGGCATGTGCCGCACGATCGTGGACGATCTCGTGCCGTCGCGGCCGTACGACGACGTGGCGCTGCTGATGGCGCGCACGCGCCGGCTCGGCGCCGAGCAGGTCGCGACCTGGGACCTGTCCACGGATCCGGCCATGGTCGCCGAGGCCAGGAAGGTGGCGACCCAGCAGTTGAGCACGTGGGGCCTGGACGAGCTGGCCTTCACCACCGAGCTGGTCGTGAGCGAGCTCGTCACCAACGCGATCCGGTACGCCTCGGGGCCGATCCGGTTGCGTCTGATCACCGAGCGGGCGCTGATCTGCGAGGTCTCCGACGGCGCCGCGACCGCCCCGCATCTGCGGCATCCGAAGACCACCGACGAGGGTGGCCGCGGGCTGTTCCTGATCTCCCAGTTCACCCGGCGCTGGGGCACCCGCTACACCCCCGAGGGGAAGGTCATCTGGGCCGAGCAGTCGCTGACCACCCGGCCCACGATGTGACGGACGGACACGTGGCCGGGGGGTTCAGCAGTCGCGGAACTCGGGTGACTGGTTGAGGATCTGCGAACGCTGCGAGGTGAACCTGGAGTGGGTCGCGCCGCCCCGGTCCTCGGGGCGGAAGACGGCGACGCGGTGGCAGTTCATGAAGGCGAGGGCGACGCCGAAGTGCCGCTCCAGGCTGCCGCGGATCGCGTCGCTGGCGAGCGCCCGCAGCAGCTGGCCGCGTTCCCTCTCGGAGGGCGGCGGAGTGTGGTTGTCGGCGAACTCAGCCGTCCCCTCGCGGAGTTGATGAGCCAGGTCGGCGATGAGGTCGTAGGCGTACGGCAGGGACGTACGGACGGTGTCCACGAAGTCCGCTTCGCGGACCGGACCGCGTTCGGCTTCGGCGAGCAGCTTCGGGGAGACGTCGAGTGACATGAGAGTGGCAGTCCTGTCGGTAGGTGGTTCGTGGCGCGGGTCGCCATCGGGTCGGGCGTGGGGGGGGATCAGTCTGCGGACGGCTCGAGGGCGGTGTGGCCGTGCCGGAAGTCGGGGTCGATCTGTGCGGAGAGGTCGGTGCCGGTGGCCCGGTCGGCCCAGGCGGCGGCGTTGCGCACGACAGCATGGTCTTGCCACTGCCGCCCTTTCCGACGAAGGCCGCGCGCATGTCAGCCCTCCGGGCGCAGCAGGCCGCGCTCGTACGCCTTGGCCAGTCGCTGCGGTACGAGGTGGGAGGCGCCGTCGACGGTGATCGGGACGAGTCGCGCCGTGGCGGCCTTCCACCGGGCGCGGCGGTGGCGGGTGTTGCTGCGGGACATCTTGCGTTTGGGCACGGCCATGTCGGTCTCCAAGGCAGGTGGACACGACCGACGCTATCTGAAAATGGATCTCATTTCCAAGCTGGCGCGCGCGGGATGCGCGCGGAGCACGCGTGAGCCACGGAGGGCGCGCCTACAGCCGTGCGACCAAGCGGAGTTGACAGATTGTTGACCAATTCCAAGGAGAGTGGTGACCGACGCCGCCACTAGGGTCGGCCGCATGTCCTCACACCCCCCACGGACTCCGGCCCTCCCTGTCCTCCCGTACCGGAAACCGACCCGTGACCGGGACTACTGGGTCTTCGACGATGTGCTGCCCGACGTGGACGCCGTCCGGGCGCGCTGTCTCGCCAAGGACGAGTGGGCCAAGGGCTACCCGTACACCTCGGAGAGCTGGCCGGGCCTGCGGACGATGCCGGGGCTCGAACCGGGCGAACTGGCTCGCGTGGAACGGCTGGTGAAGAAGGCCACCGGCGCGAAGGAGCTGTGGGTGCAGAGCACCCCCTCCGGGGGCACGCTCAACCACAACTGCGTCCAGGTGGTCGGCAAGGACGAGGGCCAACCGCGCCCGCACACCGACTCCCGCGCGCTGTGCCGGTACGCCGCCGTGCTCTATCTCAACCCGGTCGTACCCAAGAGCTGCGGAACGAGCTTCTACCGGCAGAGCCTGCCCGGCGGCCGACTCGGCGGGAACGTGGTGGCGGCTCCGCACAACAACCTGGTCGACGCGCTCGGTACGCGGTTCGTGGCGCCGGACTCCTTCGTCGAGGACCTCGAGGTCCCGCACCGCTACAACCGGCTGCTCCTCTACCACGCCAACCTGATGCACAGCGCCACCGGCTACTGGGGCAGCACGATGGAGGACAAGCGGATGACCGCGGTCTTCTTCTGGATGGCGTGAGTCCGCGCACCGATGGTGAGCCCGCGCACCGATGCCGAGCGGCCCCGGACCTTGGAGTCCGGGGCCGCTCGGCTGTGCGGGGCGGTGGTGCTCAGTTGCCCATGAGTTCGCGTTCGATGGAGGCCAGCTCGTCGGCGCTGCCCTGGACCTTGGGTCCGGTGAACCACTTGCGGGCCGACAGCAACCACCAGGCACCGGCGAAGCCGAGGACGACGACCACCGCGATCGGCGCGTAGTTGAAGGACTTGGCGGTGACCGGGCTGACCTGCGGGAGCATGAAGAGGACGGTCACGCAGGCGACCCAGCCCACGGCGACGACCGCGACGGGCTTGCTCCAGCGGCCGAGGTTCCAGGGCCCGGCCGCGAAGTCGTCGCCCTGGCGCAGCCGCAGATAGATCGGGATGACGTAGGCGATGAAGAGTCCGATGACCGCGATCGAGGTGACGGCGGCGTACGCGGTGGGGTTGATCAGGTAGGGCAGGCCGAGGAGGAAGGCTCCGCCCGAGGCGAGCCACACCGCGTTGGACGGCGTGCGGGTGCGGTCGCTGATCCGGTGCCAGAACGCCGAGCCCGGCAGCGCGCCGTCCCGCGAGAAGGCGTAGATCATCCGGGAGTTGGCCGTCACCGAGGACATGCCGCAGAAGAACTGGGCGCCGATGACGATGAGGAGCAGCAGCTTGCCGCCGGTGTCGCCCAGGGCGTCGAGGAAGATCTGCACCGGGGGCACACCGGTGGAGCTGCCGAGCGCACCGTCGTAGCTCTGGATCGCGAAGGTGACGCCGATCAGCAGGATCCAGCCCGCCACCAGCGAGACGAGGATGGAGTTGACGATGCCGCGCGGTCCGGAACGGGCCGCGTCGTGGGTCTCCTCGGTCATGTGGGCCGAGGCGTCGAAGCCGGTCAGGGTGTACTGGGCGAGCAGCAGGCCCAGCAGGGAGACGTACAGGCTCGATCCCCAGCCGGTGTTGTTGACGAAGTGGCCGAAGACGAAGCCCGCCGACTGGTGGTGGGAGGGGAAGACGACCAGCGCGAGGACGACGACCGCCACCCCGATGACCTGCCACCACACGCTGATGTTGTTGAGCAGGGCGACGAGCCTGACGCCGCGCACGTTGAGGAGCGCGTGGACGAGCAGGGTGATGCCGAAGAGGAGCACGGTGTGGCCGGGGGTGGCGGTGAAGCCGAACTGGAGGTCGAGGAAGGCGTTGAGGAACTGGGCCAGACCGAAGTCGATGCCCGCGGTGACGGCGACCTGGCCGAGGAAGTTGAACCAGCCGGTGAACCAGGCCCAGGCCGGACCTCTGCTCTTGGCGAGCTTGGCCGCCCAGTAGTAGAGGCCGCCCGCGGTCGGGTAGCTGGAGCACACCTCGGCCATGCCCAGGCCGACGGTGAGGGTGAGGACACCGACGATCGGCCAGCCCCACACCATGACGGCGGGACCGCCGGTGTTCATGCCGAAGCCGTAGAGCGTCATACAGCCGGAGAGAATGCAGATGATCGTGAACGAGACGGCGAAGTTCGAGAACGGCGACATGCTGCGCTCGAGTTCCTGCGCGTAGCCGAGCTCGTGCAGCCGGGCCTCGTCGTCGGTCATCGTGGGTGCCGCGCTGTCGTTCGGTCCGGGTGAGCCGGTCTTGTCCAGGGTGTTGTCCGAAGCCACGGGTGATCCCCTTTGTGTGCTGGGCCGGTTGGGAGGGTGTACGACGCGGACGACGCACCTCGCGCGAAGGGCGCGAGCTGCGCGGTGGCGGGTGGGTGACGGCTACTGCGACGTCATGCCGCCGTCGACCGCGACGACGCTTCCGGTCATGAAGCTCGCCTCGTCGGAGGCGAGGAAGAGGGCCACGTTCGCAATCTCGCGGGGCTGCCCCGGACGCCCGATGGGCTGGAAGGAATCGATGGTGTCGTAGACGTGCTCAAGGCCGCCGAGGAGCTTGGCGTGCGCGTGGTTGATCGGCGTGTCGACCCATCCCGGGCAGATCACGTTGCAGCGGATGCCCTGCTTGACGTAGTCCAGTGCCACGCCCTTCGTGAGCATCACGCTGGCACCCTTGGAGGCAGAGTAAACAGTGAGGAAGGGCTCGCTGACCAGCCCGTTGACGCTGGAGATGTTCACAATCGAGCCGCCGCCCGCGGTGAGCATGTGCGGGATGACCGCACGGCAGCCGTAGAGCTGGCCCTTGACGTTCACATCGAGGGTCTTGTCGATGATGTCGTCGGGGACCTCGTGCAGCAGCCCCGGCAGGTTGACGCCCGCGTTGTTGACCAGGACGTCCACGCGGCCCCAGCGGGCCACCACGGCCTCGACCATCGCGTCGACCTCGGCACTGGAGGACACGTCCACCGCGCGACCCTCGGCCACTCCGCCGGCCGTGGTGATCTCCACGGCCGTCTCCCGCGCGGTCTGCTCGGACAGGTCGGCGCACAGCACCTTGCCGCCCTCCTCCGCCAGCCGGTGGGCGATCGCCCGGCCGATGCCGGAGCCGGCGCCGGTCACGACGCAGACCTTGTCCGCGACCCGGCCCGTGGGCGGCGCGAAGGGGGTGGTGGTCGGAGTGGCCATGGGCTCTCTTTCCGGTGGCGTGACGGGTTTTGAAGCTTGGAACATTCGCCAACGACCCGTCCGGTCGAGCTGCGGGGAGCAGGCGATCACGGACCGGAGAGCGCTACTGGTCTGTGCTTTCGCCGCGGGGGTGCCCTAATGTTGGGGCGTCCGGGCCCACAAGTCATTGGACGATCTCCCAACAATCGAGCGCTCGATCCGTGGGACCTTCCGAACGCCCGCACGATCACCGGGGGCACGAATTGATCGATCTCGACGGCAAGGTGGCCGTGGTCACCGGCGCGGCCAGCGGTATCGGACGGGCCATCACGCGCGGGTTCGTGGCGGCCGGGGCGAAGGTGCTCGCCGCCGACATCGACGAGGCGGGGGTGTGGCGTACGGCCGAACTGTGCGACGACCCCACCGCCGTCGAGCCGCTGCGCGCCGACGTCTCCGACCCCGACGACGTCGCCGCGGCCGTGGAGGCGGCCGAGCGGACCTGGGGCCGCGTCACCACGATGGTCAACAACGCGGCCGTCTCGATTCCCGGCAATGTGCTGGAGACCTCCGTCGAGGACTTCGACCGCATGCTCGCGGTCAACCTGCGCGGAGTCTTCCTCGGCTGCAAGTACGCGGTGCCCGCGCTGCTGCGCGCGGGCGGGGGCTCGATCATCAACATGGGCTCGGTCAACAGCCTCGTCGCGGAACCCGTACTGGCCGGATACACCGCGAGCAAGGGCGGCGTCCTGATGCTGACCAAGGCGGTGGCCCGCGACTTCGCCACCTCCGGTGTGCGCTGCAACTGCATCTGCCCCGGCTGGGTCGACACGCCCATCAACCTCGCCCACGCCGAGCGGATGGGCGGAATCGAGTCCGTCCGGGACACCCTGCCGTCCTGGCAGCCGATCGGGCGCGAAGGGCGCCCTGACGAGATCGCGGCGGTCGCGCTGTTCCTGGCCTCGGACCTGTCCACGTTCATGACCGGGTCGGCCGTCGTCGCCGACGGCGGCATGACGGCGATCTGAGGGCGGACCACGATGACCACCCCCACGGCCGGCGGCGCGAGCGGCACGCTGGAGACACTGACCGCCGCACTCGGCAACGACGTGCTGCGCGCGGTACTGCTGCCCGAACCGTCCCTGCCCGTGGGCGGCGTACGGGTGCACGAGCCGGGCACGGCGCAGAGTCCTGGGCGCGGTGACATCGTCCTCGCCATCGGCATGGACGACGTGACGGCGGTGACCGCGCTGCTGCGCCGGCTCGGCGGAGTGGCCGCGGCGGTGGCCACGAAGTGCCGGGTCCAGGACGACGCGGACGTGCTGCGGGCCGCCGCGGACTCCGGGTGCGGGGTGCTCGTACTGGACGAGGGCATCGACTGGCTGCAGGCGGTGGCCCTGCTGCAGGGTGAGATCGCCCGGCACGCCGCCGACTCCGGTCCGGAGCCGTCCGGGGGCGTCGACCTGTTCGAACTCGCCGACATGGCGGCCGACGCGGTCGGCGGCCCCGTGACGATCGAGGACCCGCGGGGCTGGCTGCTCGCCTACTCCAGTGACCAGACCGGAGGCGATCCGGTGCGGGCGGAGACGCTGCTGGGCCGCCGTGCGCCGACCGGGTTCTCGCAGGCGCTCGCGGCGCGCGGGGTCCCGCAGGAGATCGCTCGCAGCGAGGGGCCGGTCGTGGTGCGCGGGGTGGTGGAAGGCGCCGCCGACCGGCTCGCCGTGGGGCTGCGCGCCGGGAGCTTCGGCCTCGGGTCGATGTGGGCGGTGGTGTCCGGGGCCGAGCGGCGGCAGGTGACGGCGTTCGCGCGGATCGCCCAGCGGGTCGCGGTGCATCTGATGCGGCGCAGGACCGAGGACTATCGCACCCACCGGGTCGAGATGGAGCAGCTGGCCGTCCTGCTGCACGGCGGTCCCACCGTCACCGGCTCCGGCGACTCCATCGAACTCCCGCGCGGCGCCCACTGGGTCGCCGCGCTGGCCGTCGCCCCCAACGACCCCTCCGAGCGCGCCATCTCCCGCTCCCGGCTGGAACACGGGCTCGCGCTGATGCAGCGGTCCCGGGATCTGACCGTGCACGCCGGGCAGTTGTCCAACCTCTGGTACCTCATCCTGACGGTCGGCCGTCCCCAGGAGAACTCCGCGGCGACGGTACGGGACTGGCTGCGGGACCTGCTCGACGACGGGACCGGGGATCGTATGCCCATCTACGCGGGCGTCGGTTCGGCGGCCGACGACCGCGGCGGACTGCCCAGGTCGCGCAAGGAGGCCGAGCGGGCGCTGGCCGTGGCCCGCCTCGCGCCTGCGCCCGGCACCCCGCTCGCCTTCGAGGACTGCTGGGCGCGTGCCGCCCTCATCCGGGTGCTCGACCCGACCGTGGTCGCCGACCTGGAGACGGTGACACCCCTGTGGCGTCTGCGCGAGCAGGACACGGCCCACGGCACGGACTACCTCCCCACGCTGCACGCCTGGCTGGAGCACCAGGGCAACATCCGCACCGCCGCGCAGCGGTTGCACATCCACGCGAACACCCTGCGCTACCGACTGACGAAGATCGAACAGACCGTCGGTATCCAGCTTGCCGATCCCGACATCAGGCTCGTCCTCGCCCTCCAGCTCAAGGCACTCGACCCCGCCTGACCCACCCGTCCCGTACGACCTCGCTCTCGACCTCGGAGAACGCTGCCCGCTCGGGGAGAACGCCCCTGACCTCCACCCTCCATTTCCGGACATGCGTGGGCTACGGCTCAGTTACGGCTTGCTCAAGTCCTGGTGGCCGGACGGTGAGCTCGTCATGATGGGCGCATGACGTTGGCCTCGCGTGCCATGACGCAACTGGCGGGCTGGCCGGACCTCGCGGAGGCCCGACCGAGCTGCGGCACAGGGCGGGCGCTGAGTTCGGCGCAGGGCGAGATCGTGCACTTTCATTCGGATCACGATGTCGATCTGCATCTCACAGCGCGTGCCATTCACCGTTTCCAGGATCATCTCAGGGGCGCCACCGCGGTCCGGATGGTGCCCGAATCGCGGTGGGTGACCATACGCCTCGAAGTGGACGCCGACATCGGTCTGCTCCTCACTCTGGTGAGCCTCGCTCTTCAGTCCCACCAGACATGGCCGGTTCCGGGCGACTCGCCGTCGGCGGGCTGCAACGACCTGCGCAGCTTGGTGCTTCCGCGCGACAGCGTCGGCTGAGACGTCACCGACGCGCCGGAGCGGGCGGTGGGGCCGACCAGTTGACCGGCATCACGCCGGCACCGGCGCCGCCGGCCAGGGAGCCGAGCCCGGTACGCAGCAGGTAGGTTGCCGAAGTCGCACTCCTGGCCCACGTCGTCGACGGACCGTCACTGTGCGAGGTCGTGGCAGTGGGCGGCGGTACGCCGGGGAGATCCACCGTCTGCTCGGGGCGGCTGTGGAGCCGCCGGTCGACGCGTTCAACCGGCCTGGGCCCCGGGGTGGGGCTTCGGACCGCGAGTGCCGCCGTCGGGGTGGGCGAGGGGGAAGTTGTTCGCCGCGCGCGACGCGATGCCGCCGGCACGCAACTGGCCAGAACGCACCTCCCGTGCGCGTCCGGGGTACTAGTTCGTGGATTCCCACGTCACAGAGCGTCTGCGCCTCCGCTTCGGGGGCACACGGCGGTGCATCGGGTGCGAACGCCACCCAGCCGAAGACCGCCGCGAGGCGCCGACCCGTGGGAGTCCCGATGCCGACCGCCGTGCCGGAGAGAGCCGCGGGAGCGACTGGGGAAGGGCCGGAAGCGGTCCGGCCGGGCCGCTCGTCCGTCCTGCCCCGCGGTATCGGCAGGACCGCCGCGCGCATCGGCGTACCGACCGTCTGCCAGGCCGCCCTGATGGTGGGCTTCGGGCTCCTGATCACGGGCTCCGCCCGGAACGTGTGGCCGCTGACGGTCGAGGACAACGTCAACGAGGGATTCGAGCGGATCCGTACGGGCCCGCTCACCACCCTGTCGTACGTCGGCTCGGAGGCGGGCAACACCCTCACGGTGGTCGCCATCACCCTGCTGAGCTGCGTGGCCCTGCTGCTCGTACCCCGGCTGCCGATGTGGCGCCAGGCGGTCTTCCTCGCCGTCGCCGTCTCGCTCCAGTCACTGGTGTTCCTGGCCGTCACCGAGTCGGTGGACCGTACCCGCCCGGACGTGCACCGCCTCGACGCCTCTCCGCCCACGTCCAGTTACACCTCCGGCCACACCGGCGCGGCCACCGCGCTGTACGCCGGACTCGCGGTGCTCGTGCTGTCCCGGGTCCGCAGGCCGTGGCGGTGGCCGCTGGCCGGGCTGCTGTTCCTCGTGCCGCCGGCCGTCGGCGTCGCCCGCCTCTACCGGGGCATGCACCACCCCACGGACGTGATCGGTGGAATGGCCAACGGCGCCCTGTCCCTGCTGATCGTCGGCCGTGCCCTGTTCACCGACAGGTCCGTGGCCGCCGTCCCCTCGCCACGGACCGGGCACACCGACGCGACCGGCGAGGTCGAGGAGCGCGAGCCCGGCAGCACCGCCGTCGTCTTCAACCCCACGGTGACCGGCGAAGCGGCCCGCGAGAAACTGCGGCGGATCCTCGAACAACACGGCCACCGCGCACCGGCGTTCGTCGAGACCACGGCCGACGACCCCGGCACCGGCCAGGCGGCCGGAGCGGTCCGTGACGGAGCGACACTGGTCGTGGTCTGCGGCGGCGACGGAACCGTCAGGGCGGCCGCGGACGCCCTGGCCGGCAGCGGGGTACCGCTCGTCGTGGTGCCCTGCGGCACCGGCAACCTGCTGGCCCGCAACCTCGGTCTGCCGCTCACCCCCGCCACCGCGCTCGACGCCGCGCTGTCCGGTACCCCCCACCGCCTCGATCTCGGCCGCATCGAAGGCGACGGCCTCGCCCCCACCCACTTCGCCGCGATGTCCGGGGCCGGACTCGACGCCGCGATGCTGGAACACACCGACGACCGCGCCAAGTCCGCCGTCGGCTGGCCCGCCTACCTACTCGCCATCATCGGCTCGCTGAGCACGCCCCGGATGCGGCTGACGATCCGGCTCGACGACGCGCCCGCCCTGCACCGCACGGCCCGTATGGTGCTCGTCGCCAACGTCGGCACCGTACAAGGCGGTCTCACACTTCTCCCGGCGGCCCGGCCCGACGACGGACTGCTCGATCTGCTGATCCTCGACCCTCGAGGCCCCGGTGGCTGGATGCGTGCCCTGGGCGTCCTGATGCGCGGCCGCAGGCGGAACTCGCGGCCCACGACCATGGACACGCTCGTCCCCGAGGGCACCGGCACGCAGGGCGTGCCGGTGGAGTTCCGCACCTTCCGGCGGGCCGAACTCACCTTCGCCGCACCGCAGTCGCGTGAACTCGACGGCGACCCGGTGTCCCACGGCCGACGTCTCACCGCCGAGGTCAGGCCCGGCGCGCTGACCGTCCTGCTGCCCAACCGGGAAAAGTGAATGGGCACCGTCACCAAAGTTCCCGAGACCCGCGACATGACCGGCGACGAACTCTCGGCCGACGAGGCACTGGCGTCGCTGCGCCGCTACGGCCGCTGGCCCCTGCTGCGCGACTCCTTCGTCCGGTTCCGCTACGCCGACGGCTTCAGCCACTCCCGCGCGCTCGCCCTGCAGACGGTACTGGCGGTGATCCCGCTGGCCATCGCCTTCGTCGGGCTCTCCACCGCGCTGCACACGGAGAACATCGGCAGGCTCGCCGAACTGACCATCCACCGGATCGCGCAGGGGCCCAGCGCCGACGTCGTCGACGACGCACTGAACCGCAGCCGCCACAGCGCGGGCGACGGTGACCGGATCGCCCTCTGGTTCGGCCTGGCCTTCTCACTGGTCAACGTCACCACCGCGATGTGCCAGATCGAACGCGGCGCCAACCGGATCTACGGGAACGAACGGGACCGCCCCTTCCACCAGAAGTACCTGCGCGGGCTCGTGATGTCCCTCAGCGCCGGGATCCCGCTCGGCCTCGGGTTCATCGTGATGGTGGCCGGCGGCGACCTGGCCGCCGCGGCGGTGACGGTCTACCACCTCGACGGCGACGCCAGGACCGTCTGCGAGATCCTGCGCTGGCCCTTCGGCCTGCTGCTCGCCCTCCCCTCGGCCAGCGCGATCTTCCGCCGGTCCCCCCGGCGCCGACAGCCCGGCTACACCTGGCTGGCCTTCGGCGCCGCCGTGTATCTCGTGCTGTGGACGGCCCTGACCTGGCTGCTGAGCCTGTACCTCGGCATCAGCGGGTCCTTCGACACGATCTACGGCCCGCTCAGCGCCTTCATGTCGCTGCTGCTCTGGGCCTACCTGACCTCCATCGCCCTCTTTCTGGGGCTCTCCTTCGCCGCGCAGTTGGAGGCCGCGCGGGCGCTGCGGCCCGGTCCGATCACAGCCGACCCGGGAGTCTGAATGGTGGTCCGCGCCACGTCCCAGCGCCTCAACTCCCGCCCCACCCCGCCGGCGCCTCCCCCGGCGACGCCTACGTGCTGACCGTGACCACCGACCAGCACGGACTACGACAACCGCCACGTCGACGTCACCGGCACCGTCACCAAGGCCGACGGGGCCCCGGCGCACGCGGGAACTTCACCGTCCCCGACGTCGACATCGACCACGTGAGCGGCAGCATCCTGCTCAACGTCCAGCACCGGGTACAGATCACCCTCCCCAAGGGGGTCGAGCCCGGGGGCACGGAGGTCTTCCTCCAGACCTGCGCGGAGAACGAGTACCACGCGAAGACGACCACCGAGGACGGCTGCTTCTTCGTGCTGTCCGTGCGCGTCTCGCACGACGACGACACGTTCGAACCGCGCACGGCTCCGACGGACCTCTACGTGGCGGGCGCGGACCAGCCGCTCCCGATCACCAACACCTCGCTCCCCCGCACGTAGCCCCCCATAGGAAGCGAACGCAAGGACGGTCCGGTGCGGATGCTGGTCGGCCTCACGCTCGGTCCCGAACACCGAACCTTTCAGGAGTCCGTGGGCATGCGCAGCAGGTCGGCCAGCTCGGCCTCGTAGAACCGCTCGGGGTCGAACCCCATCCCGGTGAAGTGGCCGGCGAGTTCCAGGGACAGGACGCCGTGCAGGCGGGTCCAGAAAGCCAGGGCCCGGTGGAGCGTGGCGGGCGGGGCGGAGTGGCCGCCCGCCCAGTCCCGGTGGTCGGCGAGGTGGGCGTCAAACGGGGTCGCCGGGCCGTCCGCGGACAGTTCGGCGCACGCGTCGAGCAGGGCCGCCATGATCTCGGAGGCGATCGCGGTGATGTCGTCGGGCGCGTGGTAGCCGGGGACAGGGGTGCCGTAGACGAGGAAGTACCGCTGGGGGTCGGCCAGGGCCCAGCCACGCAGCGCGTGCGCGAGGCCGGTCGGGTCGGCACCCGCGGCGCGGGCCGCACGGACGGTGTCGGCGAGGCTGCGGTACGCATCCCTGACCAACTCGGTGATCAGCTCGTCACGGCTGGCGAAGTACCGGTACAGTGCGGGCCCGCTCATACCCATGTGCTTGGCGATCGCGTTGAGGGAGAGCGCGGACGCCCCCGCCGTGGCGATCTGCTCCCACGCACGCTCCTTGATCTCCGCACGCACCTGGGTGCGGTACCGCTCGCGTGGCGTCGTCACCTCTGCTCCGTCCATGACCTGCCCTCCCTCACCGTCTAGTTAGAGGCTATCACGATGGTTATTGATACTCTCTCCGAAGGTGAGTTACAACTTCTAACGAACCCGAGAGCAAGTAACGAACGGCGGGAAATCCATGAGTCGCCAAGCCGCCCTACGCCTTGGCGATGAACACGGTGACGGACCTCGCGACCGCAACCCTGACGAGACATCAGGGGCCATGAGGCCTGGCGGGGCACTGCGCCGGCTCCGCTGTACATCCGGCGGTCTCACGCCACTTCCACCGTAAGAACGCAAAGACCGCCACGGAACCCGCAACAGCAACGTCGCCGTATGTGAAGGACGCGACGAGAGCCTGACCAGCCAACACCGGTACGCACAGTGCGTACCGGTCTTTTCCGGAACACCCCATTGCAGGGCTGTTCAGCTGCTACTGAGAGTCCTGGTGGGCCGCGGTGGCCAACCAGGACACTCAGTCGGCAAGCGCCCGCCCGGTCTCACGGTGACTGCCGGTAGGGGCTCCGGCCGCTTCAGTGCCGGACGGTGACGACGACCTTGCCGACCTGGCCGTTGGCCTCCATGTGACGGTGGGCGTCAGCGATGGCGGCCGTACACGATCAACGTGCCGACGCGGGGCACGAGTTGGGCGAGTCGAGTCAGGCCGGGCCGCCGATCGAGTCGAACACGATGCGGGCGCCCTCTCCGCCGGTGATGTCCTTGACGCGGCCGGCCAGGTCATCATGGTCGGTCGCGATGACATGGGCGGCGCCTGTCCGTATCCGGCCCGACCGCCTCGACCACGCCCGCCGCCTCACTGCCCAGCCGGGAGGCGGGCAGGGTCGGCTGGTAGTAGTAGCCGCCCGCTCGGAAAAGCGTGTCGGCCCGGTTCAGGCCAATCGCGTCGATACGCACCTGCACCTGCCCCTGACCGGGCGCCGGGAGCGACATCTCTGCGAGGCGCAGGACCCCGGGTCCCCCCGTCTCGTCGAACAGCACCACGTTCGCCATGCAGTCCCCCGGATGAGGGCTCTACGCCGCATGGCTGAGCGTCCAGCCCGACGGTCTCGGGCGCTGCCACTCCCGGACCCGACCAGCGGCATGACCGCATGCTGCTGACGCTCGCCGGTGCCGCCCCCGACCGCGCGCAGCATGACGGGGACATCGAAGTGGAGGGGCCGCTCTACTCGACCTTGACCCAGTTGAGCGTGCGTTCCACGGCCTGCTTCCAGCCCGCGTAGCCCTCCGCTCGTTGGTCCTCGGACCACTGCGGCTCCCAGCGTTTCGACTCCTGCCAGTGGGTGCGCAGTTCGTCGGTGTCCCGCCAGAAGCCGGTGGCCAGCCCTGCCGCGTAGGCGGCGCCGAGCGCGGTGGTCTCGGCGACGACCGGGCGGCTGACCGGTACGCCGAGGACGTCGGCCTGGATCTGCATGCACAGGTCGTTGGCGGTGACACCGCCGTCGACCTTGAGCACGTCGAGGTGGACTCCGGAGTCCTGCTCCATGGCCTCGACCACGTCGCGGCTCTGGTAGCAGATGGCTTCCAGCGTCGCCCGGGCCAGGTGGCCGTTGTCGTTGTACCGGGCAAGGCCGACGATCGCGCCCCGGGCGTCGGAGCGCCAGTACGGGGCGAACAGGCCCGAGAACGCCGGGACGAAGTACATGCCGCCGTTGTCCTCGACGGTGCGGGCCAGGGTCTCGCTCTCGGGCGCGCTACTGATGATCTTCATCTGGTCGCGCAGCCACTGCACCGCGGACCCGGTGACCGCGATGGACCCCTCCAGGGCGTAGACCGCCGGGCTGTCGCCGAACTGGTACGCCACGGTGGTGAGAAGGCCGTGCTGCGAGCGGACCAGTTCCGTGCCGGTGTTGAGCACCAGGAAGTTGCCGGTGCCGTAGGTGTTCTTGGCCTCGCCGGGCGCGTAGCAGACTTGTCCGACGGTGGCCGCCTGTTGGTCGCCGAGCACCCCGCTGATGGGGATGGCGGCGCGCAGTGGCCGGGATGTGCGCGTCACGCCGAACGCCTCGCGATGGGACGAGGGGTTGATGGTGGGCAGCATCTCCCGGGGGACGTGGAAGAAGCCCAGCAGTTCGTCGTCCCAGTCGAGGGTCTCCAGGTCCATCAGCATGGTGCGGCTGGCGTTGGTCACGTCGGTCGCGTGGATGCCGCCGTCGGGGCCGCCGGTCAGGTTCCACAGGACCCAGCAGTCCGTGTTGCCGAAGAGAGCGTGCCCCTGCTCGGCCGCCTCGCGGACGCCGTCGACGTTCTCCAGGATCCACTGGATCTTGCCGCCGGAGAAGTAGGTCGCCGGCGGCAGGCCCGCCTTGTGGCGGATGACGTCTCCCTGGCGCGAGCGTTCCAGGGCCGCGGCGATGGAGTCGGTGCGGGTGTCCTGCCAGACGATGGCGTTGTAGTAGGGGCGGCCGTTGCGCGGGTCCCAGACGACCGTGGTCTCCCGCTGGTTGGTGATGCCGATCGCGGCCAGATCGGTCGGGGACAGGTTCCCGTGCCGCAGGGCGTTCTGCATCACGGAGTTGGTGCGCTCCCAGATCTCCACCGGGTCGTGCTCGACCCACCCGGAGCGCGGAAGGATCTGGGCGTGCTCCAGCTGGTGCTTCGCCACCTCGTTGCCCGCATGATCGAAGATCATGAACCGGGTACTGGTGGTCCCTTGGTCCACCGCGCCGACGAAGTCAACCATGGGGGCCACCTTTTCGTAGGTGTCAGTCCTTGGGAGCGGGGATGCGGCCCGGGGGCTCCGGCTCCGCCGTCGGCAGGAACCGGCCGACGAAGAACTTGTACAGGGCCGCGCCGACCAGACCGCCGACCAGGGGACCGAGGATCGGCACCCAGAAGTAGAAGTTCCCGTACTGATCTCGCCATGCGCCGCCGTACCCCGTGAGGAAACTGGCCAGACGGGGGCCGAAGTCACGTGCCGGGTTGATCGCGTAGCCCGCGTTGGTGCCCCAGGCCATGCCGATGCCCACGACGACCAGGCCGATGATGAACGGGCCCAGGTTGGCGCCGGGGGGTGTGTTGAGCAGGTCCGTGATGGCCAGGATCAACAGCAGCAGGATGGCGGTGCCCATGACCTGGTCGCGAAACGCGCCCCACTCGTAGACCGGCAGGTTCGTGTTGCCGTTGGCGGGGAGCGTGGAGAACACGAACTGCGTCTTGAGGGTGTGCCCGGGGTCGGCCTTCGCCAGTGCCTCGGTGTAGTTCCACCGCACGAGGAGGGCCGCCACGAAGGCGCCGGCCGTCTGCGCCAGCGCGTAGGGCGCCACCTTGCTCCACGGGAAACCCTTGAACGCGGCCAGGGCGAGGGTCACGGCGGGGTTGAGATGCGCGCCGCTCAGCCGTGCCGCGACGTAGACACCCATGGTGACGCCGATGCCCCACGCCCAGGAGATGCTGTCGTGGTTGCCGAGGCCGCCCGGTGGAGTCGTGAGCGCTCCGCCGGCCACCACCTGGGCCACCACGCCGCAACCGAAGAGGATGAGAATCATGGTGCCCGCGAATTCGGCCGACAGCTCGCCTATCAACCCCGACCTGCTAAACCGCTCACTCATGGAAGCCCGCTTCCCGCCGGCTCAGGACCGGCCGTCGACTGCCCGAGTCCGCATGGCATCAGGATAGGGCGATCAAGAAATAACCGCACAAACAGTGAAATGTCATGTGCTCAGACCTGGTCACACACGGGGACACCCCTTCAGGGCCGGCCGTCTCGGCACGCTCTCGTTCCCGAACATCACATACGGGCTGCACGACAAGGACGCTCACAGCCACGCGATGAGCCATAACTCTACGTAGTGATGATAACAGGACAAATCGATATCGCCAGTGGAATGCTTTCCCGCGGACCGACACTCTGTGACTGCGCCGGACGGTCCGCCGTCGGCACCGGCGCCGAGCCCTGCCGTCGACGCAACTGGCCTTCCCCGGCCGGGTCCCTGCCCTCGCCCTGCATGACGGCGCTGCCCGCGCCGGGCACCGTCGGACACCCCGGCCCGGTGGCGTCTCGGTGTCGCCCCTAGGAGGTTTCACGCCTGTCCACATCTCGGTACCTCCGGGGTGGTGATCGGCGAGGGCGGCACGTTGTTGTGCCCGTGCGCGTCCCCGGTCCCCGCCGGCAGCCACACGAACCCGCCCGCGTGCCGCCACCCGTCGCCGACCTCGAGGAACTCCCGGTACGACGGGGCACCCGTCGGCCGAGGCGCTCCTCCGTGGCTGCGATCCGCTCCTCCGACGCGGGCGGGAACCCCCAGCCACCGCGCTTGCCGGGCGGTTGGGTCATCCTCGTCCCGCGTCTCCCCGTCCGGCAGGGAATCTGCCTACTCCCCGCTCCACCCGAGCATGAAGGACCGCCAGTCGAGTGCCGTGGTGTCCGTCATGCGCCCGGCGGCACCTACCACTGACCGTGCTCCGTTGCTTGCTGCGGCCAACAGGACCCTCCCGTCGGCGACCGGCTCGGCAGGCTGTGCCAGTGTGCTTGCGCCTCACTCGATCGCTGGAGCAGTCGGCGAACCCCACGTCGGTGAAGGCGATCCCAAGGCCGTGGGCCCGTCCGCCTCCGTCCCGCAGGTGGCGTGCCCCAGTGCACGTGCGAGGCACCATCTGCTGCTCGCCCGTCCGGCGTCCCGGGCGGCGAACAGCTCTCGCGCGCCGGGCAGCGGCCGGTCAGAGTGTCTGCGGCAGAGCCCGCCCCGTCGCCTCGGCTTCCTTCGGCGTGGCGGGTCCCGTCCGCTCGGGGCCCTGGCCCCGCCCTCGGCTGAGCTGCGCCCCGACCGCCGAGGTCCCCAGGCTCAGCGCCGCGGCTGTGTACCAGACGACCCGGAAGTCGTGGTGCGAGGTGGCGTCGACATGGGAGCCGACGACCGCGACCAGGACGGCGACGCCTATCGTGGCGGAGATCTGGCGCACTGAGTTGACCAGCGCCGACCCGGTCGCCGCACGGTGTCCCGGTACCGCGTACACGCCGGCGGCCACCAGTGTGCCCAGTGCCAGGCCCACTCCCGCACCGGTCAGCAGCTGGCTGGGCAGCAGCTCACTCACGTAGTCCGGTGTGACCGACGCGAAGATCGCGAACCAGACCATGCCACCGGCGAACAGCACACCGCCCGCCGCGATCAGCGGTCCCTGCCCGAAGCGCTGCGCGGCGCGGGAGGTCAGCACGGTGACGACGGGCACGAGCGCGGGGCCGGGGGCCAGGGCGAGACCGGTGCGCAGCGCGCTCCAGTGCCAGACCTCCTGACACCACAGCACGTTCGACAGCAGCATGATCGAGAAGGCCACGCCGAACAGGAGGCTGCCCGCGTTCGCCGCACCGAAGCGCGGCAGCCGCAGCAGGTCCAGCTCGAACAGCGGACGGGGGTGCCGCAGGGACCGGAGCACGAACGCGGCGCCGCCGATCACGGCGACGGCCAGCAGCAGTGGGGTCTCGCCGCTCGTCCAGCCCTGGTCGGGTGCCTGCACCAGCGCCCCGGACAGCGACGCGATCGAGACGAGGACCAGCAGGGCGCCGAGGAGGTCGGGCAGCGGCCCGGTCTCCCGCGCGGCCGGCTTCGGCAGCGCGGATCGGCCGACGACGAGCGCCGCGATGCCGATGGGCAGGTTGACGGCGAAGACCCACCGCCAGTCCACCTCGGTCAGCAGGCCACCGGCGACGGGCCCGGCGGCCGCGGCGAGTCCGCCGACCCCGGCCCAGCCGCGGGTGGCTTGGGTGCGGCGCTCGGCCGGCACCGCCGCCAGAAGCAGGGCCAGGGAGGTCGGGATCTGGGCCGACGCCCCTACGGCCTGCACCACCCGGGCCACGATGAGGGTTCCCAGGTTCGGGGCCAGGGCACAGCCAAGCGACGCGAGCGTGAAGACGGCGATCCCGGCGAGGAACACCGGCCGTTGCCCTACGCGGTCCCCGGCGCGCCCGGCCACCACCAGCAGCGCGGCGAAGGTGATCGCGTAGGCGTTGAGGACCCAGGACAGCGATCCGAGGCCCGCCGCGCCGCCGCCTGCGGAGAAGTCCTCTCCCACGGCGGGCAGCGCGACGTTGACGATCAGCAGATCCAGGTTGGTCATGAAGACGGCCACCAGGACGACTGTGGCGGCCGCCCGAGGGTGCTTTGACAATCGAAGCAGCATGGACATGGCGCAACCCAAGCACAGGGTGATTTGGAAATCAAACCCTGCCGGGTGATACTGGGACAATGACCACACGCATCGACCCCCGGGACATGGCGGGGCGCCCGTGCTCCCTCGCCGCGGCCCTCCAGATCATCGGTGACCGCTGGGCCCTGCCGGCGATCCGCGAGGTCATGCTCGGCAACCACCGCTTCCGGCAGATCGCCAGGAACACCGGCGCTCCCACGGACCGGCTCGCCGCGCGCCTGAAGGCCCTGGTGGAGAGCGGCGTCCTCGAACGGCGCCCGCTGCCGGACGACGCCCGCTACAGCGGCTACTACCTGACGGAGGCCGGACGCGATCTGGGGGCCATCACCCGCGAGCTGATCGGCTGGGGCGACCGCTGGGTCGTCACCGCACCGCCCGGCCGGATCCGGCACCGGGATCACGAACTCGTCACCCACACGGTGTGCGAGACCTGCGGCGAGCGGGTCCACGGGGAAGATGTCCACCGGGACGACCTCGTACCCGGCTGGGACCGGTCGGGTCCGGTGACGACCCCGTAGACCGAACGGCCCCACCTCGGCGAAACGAAGGTCCGGCATGATCAACGGCGCCCACGTCATCCTCCACGGCCAGGACACGGAGGCCGACCGGGGCTGGTGGAATCATCCGCCGGGACGAGCGCGTTCCCCCGCGGAAACCCGGCCGGAGGCGGCCCGGATGGTGAGAAAGGTGGCGACATGCTGGAGACGGTGGGCCTGACGGCCGACGAGAGCGAGGTGTACCGCCTTCTGGTCGCCACCGGGACGGCGTCCGCTCAGGACATCGCCGGCCGCTCGGCCCTCGACGACGTGACCGCGCGGCTGCTGCTGCGCGCGCTGGAGCACAAGGGCCTGGCGTCGGCGGTCGAGGACAGTCCCGAATGGTTCACGGCCGTGCCGCCGCAGGTGGCCCTTATGCCCCGGCTCCAACGCCACTTCGACGCCCTGGAACAGACCCGGGCCGCCGTCTACGAACTTGCGGAGACACACCGCCGCAGCGCATGGGCCCGGAGCACGGACGAGGCCGTCGAGATCATCACCGGCGCTGCGGCACTGCGCCAGCATCTGCGCCAGCTCCAGCACGGCGCCGGCCGCGAGATGATGTGGTTCGTGAAGGCCCAGTACGTGGCCATGTCCCCGGAGAGCAATCAGGAGGAGTTCGACGCGCTGGACCGGGGCGTGCTCTACAGAGCCCTGTACGAACAGGCGTACTTCGACGACCCCGACTCGGTGGACTATGTCGTCAAGGGCGTGTGCGCCGGAGAGGTCGCCCGGGCGGTGCCTCTGCTGCCGCTGCGGATGGCGATCGCCGACCGCTCGGTGGCCATCCTGCCGCTGGCCGCCTCGGGCACGTCCCGCAACCCCCGGGAACTGCGGGCCGCGGTGGTGCGGGAGAGCAGCCTGCTGGACGCGCTCATCGCCCTGTTCGAACACCACTGGGAGATCGGTGCCCCGCTCCGGGTGACCGAGGAGGGCCAGATCGGTGGCGCCGGCACCACGGATGCCGCCTCGCCGGTCGGGGAGGACCGGCACCTGCTCTCCCTGATGGTCGCCGGCATGACGGACGAGGCGATAGCCGGACAGCTGCGGGTCAGCAAGCGCACCGTCCAGCGGCGCATCCAGGGCCTGATGAGTCTGGCGGGCGTCGCGACCCGTATGCAGCTGGGCTGGCACGCGGCGCGCCGCGACTGGCTCTGAGCAGGGCGGACGCCGCACCGCACACGAACAGGGCCCGCCGGACGTGTCCGGCGGGCCCTGTCCCCGTTCGTCCGGCCGCTGCGGCCGGGCTGCCGCTACTCGCGGAAGCAGCGCCTCGAGGGCGTGACGACTCCGTGAAGGCGGCTACTTGAGCAGGTAGCCCTTGATGACGGTCTCCTTGAAGGAGTTGCCCGCCGCGTCCTCGACGTTCACGCGCAGGCTGACCGAGCCGCCCGCGGCGCGGCGCGGGTGCTCCACGGTCACGGTGCGCTCCATGCCGGAGCCCTTGACCCGCACCGACTGCCAGGACTTCCCCTCGTCGAAGGAGACCTCGGTGGTGAAGACGCGGATGGGCGACGCCGGGGCGCCGGCCGTCCGCTGGATCAGGACCGGGATGTCGAGCTTGCGGCCGGCCTCGGCCCGGTTCCACTCGTCCAGCTTCGGCGACATACGGACCGCGTACAGCGGCAGCGCCTGCCGGGTCGCCGTGGTCTGCGACCGGAACCGCCATTCCGCCCGCACACTCGTGGAGACGGAGCTGGGGGCCATGTCACGGTTGTGCTCGACCGTCAGACGGTAGTCGGCGGGGGTGGCGTCGGCCGGGACGTCGCTCATGCTCCAGTCCTGGGACACCAGCTCGCCGTTGCGCCACAGCTTCACCTCGGGCAGGCCGGACGTGGTGTCGGCCACCAGGTCGAGGTTGCCGTTCGCGGCCGACTGGAAGGGCCGGTACATCGTGTCGCCCTCTCGGAAGGCGGCCATCTGGGACGACAGGCCCACGGCCTGGATCCCGCCGTTCCAGCGCTCCTCGACCTGGGAGCCGGCCTTGTAGCCGTGCAGGTCGCTGAGGTAGCTCTGCCCGTGCGCGTTCGGGTCGAGGAAGCTGTTCTGGTCGAAGGCGGTCTGCCAGCGCACGCCGTCGGCCGCCGAGAAATAGTCGACGCGCCGGGCCGGGACCGGAATCCCCTCCATCGCCCGTCCACTGAAGCGGACGTTGCCGACGTACGTCCACACGATGCGCGTGGCCGTGGTTCCCGGCGTGGTGGCGGCGAACGTGGTGTTCACCCTGGCCAGCTCCGACTTGCGGGGGTTGTAGGCGGGGTCCGCCGGGATGGCGCCGTGCACCGGTCGCGTGAGGTAGTAGACCGAGGCGGGGTTTCCGTCCGCGCCCGCCGGGTCGCCCCAGACGCTGGTGACCAGGTAGGTGAACTTCGAGTCCTTGAACTGGGCCGTCGGCACCGCGTACACGCCGTCGATGTGGTCCGTGCCGATCGCGTTGTACATGGTGACCGAGAGAAGCTGGTCGGCCATGCTGATCGTGCCGATCTCGGCCGACATGATGCGTGCGGAGCGGCTCGGTGCCGACACCGTGACGGGCTTCGCCTCCCTGGCGTCGATGGTCACCTGCCGGTCGGCGCTCATCACGACCTTCGGCACACCGACGATGGTGCCCTCGGTGAAGGAGGCGTCGAAGTAGAAGCCGCTCACCGAGTAGGTGTCCTTCGGCAACCGCACCACCGTGCTGCTCTTGCCGAGCGCCTCGACCTCGTACGCCTTGCCGTCGGCCGAGTTGACCAACAGGTAGGCGTTGTCGGGGGCGGCGCCCGTACGGCTCTTCATGCCGATGCGCAGGTCGTAGGACGGCTGCTCGACGTCCATGCCGAACGGGACGCGCACCGACACCTGGTTGTCCGCGGTGCTCGCGGTCACCACACCGCTGTAGGCGGCGTACGTCGTGGTGGCTTCCGGGGTCGCGGTGAGGGTGACGGCCGCCGTTCCGTGCGCGGGCACGGTGACCGTGTCGGCGCTGAGCCGGAACAGGCCGGCGGGAGCGGGCACGTCCTTCTTACCGCTGCTCGGGTTGTCCTTCAGCTGAAGGGTGACCGGCGCGGCGCCCGGGTTGCGGTAGGTGATGGTCTTGGTCACCGGGGGACGCTTGCCGTCCGTCCAGCGGATCAGCCCGAAGTCCAGTGCGGTGGTGTCGGCGGTGACGTCCTGGTCGACCGCCCGGGCGACGTCGACGCGTCCGGCGCCCTGGAAGTACGCGCCGTGCTCCTTGGCGCCGGTCGCCGACTGCATCAGCTGGCGCTTGACCTGCTCCGCCGTCCAGTCGGGGTGCTGCTGGAACAGGAGGGCGGCGGCTCCGGTCACATGGGGCGTGGCCATGGACGTGCCGCTCATCGCGACATAGCCGTCGTCGGCGGTGGTGCCGCCCGCCCTCGCGGCGACGACGTTGACGCCCGGGGCGATGATGTCCGGCTTGAGGCCGGAGTCGCCCACCCGCGGGCCGACCGAGCTGAAGACGGCGAGGTCGTCGTCCTCCTCGGCCGCGCCGACGGCCAGCGCCCGGTCGTCGGAGGCGGGCGAGGAGACCTTGCCGGGACCACTGTTGCCGGCCGCGGCCACGACCAGCGTGCCGTAGTCACGGGTCACGGTCTCGACCATGGCCTCAAGGGCGTCGGTCTCCGGGGTGTCCGTGTCGCCCAGGCTGAGGTTGATCACCTTGGCGCCGTGCTGGGCGGCCCAGGCCAGGCCCTCGACGATGTCGGAGTTGTCGCAGTTGCCGTCCGCGGTGCACACCTTGCCGGAGAGGATCTGCACACCGGGTGCCACACCCTTGTACTTGCCGTCGGAGGCCGCGCCGGAACCGGCCACCGTGGAGGTCACGTGGGTGCCGTGGCCGTTCAGGTCGTCGGTGTTCGGCTCGGTGGTGAAGTTCGCGGACTCGGTGACGAGGCCCTTGAGGTCCGGGTGGTTGGGGTCGTAACCGGTGTCGAGCACGGCGACCTTGACGCCGGTGCCGGTGTAGCCCTTCTCCCAGGCGTGCGGGGCGCCGATGCGCGGCACCGTGCTGTCGAGCTGGATCCTGGAGTGCCCGTCCAGCCAGACCCGGCGGACACCCGCTCCGAAGGACGTGGCGTCCGCCCGGCCGGGGGCGATGCCCTTCCAGAAACCGGCGGCGTCCGCGCGGTGTTCGCCGAGGGTCGCGAAGGAGGTCCCGCCGATGGGGCGGACGGTGTCGGCACCGGCGGCGGTCAGCTGGCGCCGGGCCGTGCCCGCGTCCCCGGCGTACTCGACGATCAGCGGCAGGCTCGACCGCTGCGCGTACTTGCCCCGGATCAGGGCGGAGACGTTGAACAGCGCCTTGTCGAGGCGGCCCGTCGCGAGCAGCGGGAGCGTGTCGGCGGGTATGACCGTCCAGTCGCGACCGGCCTGGCGCTTGATGAACGCGACTCGTTCGCGGCCCTCGGCGGGCTCGACCGAGACACTCTGCTTGCCCGAAGTGTCCGTCTCCAGCGTGACGCGGTCGCCGGTGATCAGGGTGAGCTGATGCCGGGAGATGATCGGCGACCGGGCCGCGCCGGTCTGCGCGATGGCTTCCGTTCGCCCGCTGTGCGGGCCGAGGTCCTGAGCGGCGCCGGGGGCGGCGGTCAGACCGGCCACGAGCGCCACGAGGGCGGCGGCCGCCGCCGTATGCCGAGGCCGGGGAGGACGGATCCCGGGGCGCCACCTGTTGTTCATGTCTCTCATGGGAGGACAGCGTGGTGCCGTCAAGTGCCGAGGTCAGCAGTTTGGCCTGTCCACCAGGCGTCAAGTCACCTTTACGCCAACCCCTATACTTCACAAAGAGGGCAACAGTGACCAGGTTGGCGGCTCATGGACGAACCGAGCGAGCCGCTCCCCTGGTGGTGTCAAGCCGGCCGCCGGAGATCATGCCTGTCATGGGGCTGTTCCCTTGGGTGGGCCGGGACCGCGAACCGGCAGCGCATCTGAGAACGGGAGAGGGTGCCGCGCGTGGCGCGGCACCCTCTTGGTTCGTGCGGGTCAATGCTGCCCGCTTGCCTGATAGGAGTTGTTTCTCCTGCTTCTTGGTTGTCTTCAGGAAATCGTCTGCATTCCACAAGGTGATCACACCTCGCTTCCCCTCTGAGGTCTTCGGGCTGCTTGCCCGCCACAGCAGCTTTTCGGAGTCGCTGTCGTCCACCTCGACCATTCCCACCTCGTCCGTGGGGCAGGTGGGCATCTTGACCGAGAGGCGGGAGCCGTCGATCCGGATGCCCGCCAGGATGGTCGCCGCCGGGTCGGAATGCTGTAGGCGCCGTACACCCAGGTGCCGACGGCGGCGAGGGCCGCCAGGCCGAGTACTGACCCCATCAGGACAAAGGGCCACACTGGTCGTTCACGAGGCTGGTTCAGCAGGGGAGGTATCCCCCATCCCTCCAATTGGCGCGGCGTTCCCACCTCTTGTGGCACGGGTTGCTTCCTGCTCTGAGGTACATGTAGGCGAATCGGTAGCCGTACCGCATCCATTGCCGCATGTGCCGGTTCTCGTGACGTATCCGGGCCCTGTTGGTGAATTCACTGCGGTTATAGGTGAGGTACGTCGTGCCGAGGGTGGCTCCGCCGCGGGCGTGGAGGCCGAAGCCCCCCGTGCACACCCGCATCATCCCGTAGCGGTAGCGGCATCGATAGCCCAGGTAGCGGCTCCCGATGTACGCGAGGCCGACTCCGACGATGCGTGCCTGCTGGCCGTTTCGCCACCGGGAGTAGAGGTTGTGGGCGCGCCTTCCGTAGTGCGGTGCAGGCGGAAGCGAGCCGTGCCGGCGGGGATCCCGACCACAGCGGCGGCCTCCGTCGGCGTCAGCCCGGCTCGGTCCTTGGTGGCGGTGAGCAAGGTGACCTTGTCGTGGGCGGCGACATCACGCAGGTGCTGCACGGCCGGCCGGTGATCGGCGTCCTCCAGTTCGCCGATGTAGCGATCCCGGAACTCCGCGAAGCGCTCCTGGTCGTGGTGGTGCCAGTGGCGCAGGTCCGTCCTCTGACAACGGGGAACGCCGCGTGGGCAGGGCCGCCGGCTGCGGTCCCACCCACGCGGTGCTGTCCCAGGTGATTTCCCGGGGTGTGACGTCAGCGCAGGCCGAAGGCCCGAGTGATCGTCTGTGAGACGGTGTTGCCCGCGCTGTCCCGCGCGCCGACCCGGAGGGTGACGAAGTCGGCGGACCGCGGCGCGCGCAGGTTCGTCCGCCATCCGTCGTCGCACCGGCTCAGGTCGGTCCGCTGCCAGGTCGCACCGTCGTCGTACGACACCTCGACGGTCGGCTTCCCGATGGTGGCGGTGGTGCCCGGCAGGTGCGAGGCGGTCACCGTCAGGCCGGCGTGCCGGTCGGCACGGCCGGATTTGTCGGTGTCCACGCCGTAGTCGAGCTGGATGAGCGGCAGGGACACCGCCGCATCGCTGCCGGTGACCGCGGAGGTGAAGTCCCACTCGGTCAGTGTGTGCGTCGAGTACGGGTCGGCCCAGGTGCCGCGGTCGTTGTCGAGGACCAGCCGGTAGGGCAGGCGCTCGGCGCCGAGGCCGGGAACCTGCAGGTACTCGGCGTTGCCCCAGTTGAGCTGCTGGTCGCCCTGGTAGAGCGACATCCAGTCCTTGACGTCGAAGTTCGCGCCGGCCTCGCCGATGTGGCCGGACCCCGAGTCACCCCAGCCCGGCGCGGTGATGTACATCGTGTCGAGGTAGCGCACCGGCTGGTAGTTGACCGGGCCCATGCGGGGCCGCTGGATCGGGCCGAACCAGCTGACCTTGCCTGTCTTGCGCGCCGGGTAGTGCAGCGGGTCGATCGAGTGCTGCCCGGTCTCGCCCTGGATGAAGGCGTCGTCAAGCCACGTGGTGCCGGCGGTGACCCAGTCGGTGCGCTCGCCCTGGGCGGGCGCGGTGAGCTGGTTGCCGACGGCCCAGCCGCGCCAGACGTCCGGACGGAACTCCATCGCCTTGCCCTGCCGGTAGTTCCGGAAGGAGACGTTCACCCGGCCGAGGTCCTTGGACTCCTCACGCCAGGTCGGGTCCGCCGGAACGGCGCCCGTCCAGTGGTGCACGACGTCGTAGACGTAGTCGGTCGTGGGGTGCGAGGTGACCTTCAGCGAGACCGCGCCGTGCCGAAGTCGGCCGAGCAGGTCGGCGCCCTGGTCGGCGTTGAGCGTCGCCACCGTCACCGGGGCCGGGCTCTCCGGGCTCCAGGGGTTCTCGTCCCAGGGCTGCAGGCGGCCGACGCCGTCGTTGACGACCAGCAGCAGCCGGGCGCCGGCGGCCGCGGCGGCCTCCGCCTGGGCCTTGATCCCTTCCGTGCCGGCGCCGCGCACCACGACGGCCTTGCCGCGCACGTTCTGCCGCGCGAGCTCCTCGGCCGTGCCGTCACCGGCGAAGACCGCCGTCAGGTTCCGGGTACCGGCGGGCAGCGGCGTGGCCGCGCGCTTGACCAGCGGGTCGTTGAAGGTCGTCGACTTCGTGCTCACGGTCAGCGCGGGCTGCTCGAGGCGGAAGCGGGCGCCGGTCTCGAACTCGCCGTCGGTGACCTTCTTGCCGGTCGGGAGCGCCCAGATGCTGTCGTACGACGGGTCCGGCAGCATCGACGTCTCCACCAGGCTGTCGGTGAAGGACCGGTGGGCGTCCAGGCGCGGGGCGACGGCGGTGGTCTGCCGCGGCACGCGCGCCAGGATCCGGCGTGCCTTGCGGCCGTCCAGGGTGACGGTACGGTCCTGGTCCAGCTTCACGTCGTTGAAGGCGAGCAGCACCATGCCGCGCGAGTGCGGGCCTTCGGCGCCCTGCACGTCACCGGTGAGCCAGCCGCTGTAGCTGCCGACGGGCAGCCGCGCCGTGCCGGTGCCGGACGCGTCGAGATCCATCACCGTGAAGAGGTGCTCGGCGGTCAGGACGACCCGGCCCTCCAGCGGCTTGCCCGAACGGTCCTTGGCGACCACGGTCAGATTCTGCCGCTGGCCCTCGCGGGCCGCGCCGATCAGAGTCCGGGCGCGGACCGCTCCGCTGCCGTCCGTACCGGTGATCATGGCGCTGACCGACTGGTCGCCGCCCAGCTTGTCCAGCTCCGCCGTCAGGGCGACCGTGGCGGTGCCGTGGGCGGGCACGGCGACGTGGTCGGCGGAGAGGCTGAACAACCCTGCCGGGACGGTGCCGTTGACCGCCAGGTCGAGGTTGACCGGAGCGTCGCCGACGTTGGTGTACGTCACCGTCCGGACGTCGGTCTGCCCCGGCTTCGGCGGCCACGTGTGGAAGCCCGAGTAGGCGCTCGTGGTGGCGAAGACCGTGGTGTGCACGGCCGCCAGCGCGTCGAGCCGGCCGGCGCCCGCCTGGTACGGGGTGTACGCCGGGGTTGCCTTGGCGCTGCTGACCAGCGCCTCCTTGAGCTGGGTGCCCGTCCAGTCGGGGTGCTCCGAGGCGAGGAGCGCGGCGGCACCGGCGACGTGCGGCGTCGCCATCGACGTGCCGCTCATCGTGGTGTAGTAGCCGGAGCCGCGCTTGTAGTGCGAGCGCGCCGCGACGATGTCGACGCCGGGCGCGGTGATCTCCGGCTTCAACCCGCCGTCGCCGTCACGCGGGCCCTGACTGGAGAAGTCGGCGAGCGTGTCGGTGGAGTCGACGGCGCCGACGGTCAGCGCGGAGTCTGCGGCACCGGGGCTGCTGATGGAGTGCGGGCCGCCGTTGCCCGCCGCGATCACGAACAACGCGCCCGTGTCGTGGCTGAGTTCGTCGACGGCCTGGCTCATCGGGTCGGTCTTGTCACCGCCGCCGCCCAGGCTCATGCTGATGATCCTGGCCTTCTGGTCGCGGGCGGCCCACTCCATACCCGCGATGATCCAGGATTCCTGACCGCTGCCCTCGGAATTGAGCACCTTGCCGACGGCCAGCCGGGCGCCGGAGGCGACACCCCGCTCCTTGCCGTCGGAGGCACTGCCCGTGCCGACGATGGTCGAGGCGACGTGCGTGCCGTGGCCGTTGTAGTCGGCGATGTCGTCCTCGCCGGGGACGAAGCTGGCGCTGTCGGAGATCTGCCCCACCAGGTCCGGGTGTTCGGTGTCGGCGCCGCTGTCGAGCATCGCGACCTTCACGCCCTGGCCGGTGTCGCCCTCCGCCCAGACCTGGTTCGCGCCGATCTGGGCGGTGGAGTCGGCCAGGTCGGCCTTCACCTTGCCGTCGAGCCACACGTGGGCGACGCCGCCCGCGAAGGACGGCTTCGCGGACCGGGCCGCCGCGCCGGAACCGCCGGTGAGCGAGGACCAGAACTCCGGTGCCTGCTTGTGGTTCTGCGCGAGGGCCGCGCCCTGGATGCTGTCCAGACGGCGGACGTCGGTCGAGCCGGCCATCTTCGTCCGGGTGCGGGCCTTGGCGGCGGCTCCGGTGTAGCGCACGATCAGCGGCAGCCGGGAGCTGTGCGCGTCGTCATAGCCCTCGGTGATCAGCAGCGTCACGTTGAAGAGCTGCTTGTCGAGTTTGCCGGCGCTCACGTACGGCAGGGCGGCGTCGGGGTAAACATAGGTGGCGCCGTCCACGACAGCGCGGTGGAAGCCGGTGGTGGATCCGCTCGCGGCCTGGAAGGAGCGCACGACGGTGCCGTCGGCGGCGGTCCCGATGGTGACCTTGTCACCCGTGATCAGGGTGACGGTGTGCGTGCCGGCATCGCCGGGGGTTTGGTGTCCGGCGTCGTTGTGCGACACCTCACCGTCGGAGTACGCGGACACAGCGGCAGTCGCCGGTATGACGCCGACTGTTAGCGCGGCCGCCATGGCGAGGGCGATCGGCCCGGGCCGGGGGATGGGAACCTTGGGCAAGGAAGACTCCTGAGACGCGGCGAAGAGCGAAAGATCACTGGATCCTCCGGCCTCCCCCGCCGTCGTTCAAGGGGTCGCACCTGTCGCTCTTGTGCCATGGCACAGTTGCGCCGCGAGCAGACGGGGTCGTCGGCCACCGCGCGTCCGGGGGGACGGCGGCGGACCGCCCCCTGAATGCGGCGTGTCGAGGGACGGAGCAACGGGCCTGTGGGGCATCCCGGTCGGCGGATTGGCGCACGCCCTCCGCCGCGGCGGACGCCAGGTGCGGCGGGCCCGCGCTCTCACGTCATCGATGCGTGATGGGCCTTCCCGCGGGGGGCGACAGCCCCACAGCCGGTACCCACTCGCCGTCACTCAGTCCGCCTTCCTGACCCTCGGCTGCGCGCTCATACGCCGACCGTGCCCTTTCGTCGGCGAACAGTGAGAGATCCTCGCCTGGTCAGAGGGCGCCTTCCCACTCTGATCCAGCGTCGCGTAGGCCAGCGACACCACGTCGTCGTCGGCGCCCCGCAGATGGAACGTCAACGTGGAGTCGTCCCGGTACGAGTACGGCTGGAGGCAGGGACAGTTGGCGGGTCACGTGGTCCTCAAGAACGTCACCCCGGGCGCTTCGTCCGCCGAGGTCCGCTACTGGACCGCGGCGCATGCGCGCGGCCGGACAGTGGTGCCCCGAGCACTGCGGGCGCTGACGTACTGGGCCTTCACCGCCTTCCGCGGTGACGGGCCGAAGCGCCTTGAACTCTTGCATCAAGTGGACAACACGGCGTCATGCCGCGTCGCGCAGAAGAGCGGGTACGAACTGATCACGTTCCTGCCCGCGGCACCGCCTGCCTACCCCCTCGCCGGTCACCTGCACGTACGGGACCGCGACCGCCGACCCGGCCGGGCAGCCACCCTCGCACTGCTGATGACGGCTCCCCCATGGGGAGAACAGCCGGTCAAAGACGTGTCGCTACCCGGATCAGGTCGGCGACCGCGCGAAGTCGGCTCTGCGACGGCCAGGCGACCACCGTTGTCACGGGCGGAGCGTCCAAGACCGGAACGGCGGCGAGATCCCGGCGCAGGTCGGCGCCGGCGGACTCGGGCATGATCGCGGTGGTACGGCCGAGCGCGATCAGCTGGAAGAGCTGTGTCAGGTTCCGTACCTCTGCCCCTGGTCCCTCCGGGTAGCTGCCGCCAGGACCGGGCCAGCGTGCCATCGGGAGGTCCGGGAGCTCGGTGACCTCGGCCATCCTGACCTGAGAGCGGCCCGCAAGTGAGTGCGAGCTGGGCAGGATCGCCACCTGTCCCTCGGTGCAGAGGGTTTCGGTGTCGAGTCCGACCGTCGAATCGAAGGGCAAGTGCAGCAGCGCCACATCGGCCTGCCCGTCCTGCAACAGTTTCTGATGCTGATGCGCCTCACAGAGCAGCAGATCGACGGTGGCCGCACCGGGCTCCGTGCGGTAGGCATCCAGCAGTTTGGCCAACAACTCGCCGGCGGTGCCGGACTTGACGGCGAGGACGAGACGGGGACGCCTTTGCGCAGCCTGCCGGGTACGCCGCTCGGCCGCGGCTACCGCGCTGAGGATCGCACGCCCCTCGGACAGCAGCACGGCCCCGGCCTCGGTGAGCGTGACCTTTCGGCTGGTGCGCTCCAGCAGCGTGACCCCGAGCTGTCGTTCGAGCCGGGCGATCGCGCGGGACAGAGGCGGTTGGGCCATCTCCAGACGCTGAGCGGCCTTCCCGAAGTGCAGTTCCTCGGCGATGGCGACGAAGTACCGCAACTCGCGTATCTCCATCCGTCCACAGTAACTCCGGCGCACGGCCGATCGATGCCGCTCAGGTATCGCTGCATGACCGAGATGGTGTTGGTGCCGGGTCGAAGCGCAGCCATGCTCGCTGTCATGAGTGAGAAGACGATCGCGCTGGTCACCGGCGCGAACAAGGGAATCGGGTACGAGATCGCGGCGGGGCTGGGCGCATTGGGCTGGAGCGTCGGTGTCGGCGCTCGGGACGGGCAGCGCAGGACGGACGCCGTGGCGCAACTGCGCGCGGCAGGTGTCGACGCGTTCGGCGTTCCCCTGGACGTGACCGACGACGAGAGCGTGAGGGCCGCGGCGCAGTTGATCGAGGAGCGCGCGGGACGCCTCGACGTGCTGGTCAACAACGCCGGCGCTGCGGGCAGTTGGCCGGACGAGCCCACGACGACCGACCTCGAGACCGTGCGGCGGCTGGTGGAGACCAACGTCATCGGAGTCATCCGGGTCACCAACACGATGCTGCCGTTGCTGCGCCACTCGGCGCACCCACGGATCGTCAACCAGTCCAGCCATGTCGGCTCTCTGGCCCTGCAGACCACCCCCGGTGTCGACCTCGGAGGCATCAGCGGGGCGTACGCGCCGACGAAGACCTACCTCAACGCCGTCACCATCCAGTACGCCAAGGAGTTGAGCGGCACCAACATCTTGATCAACAACGCCTGCCCCGGCTACGTGGCCACCGACCTCAACGGGTTCAGCGGTTCTCAGACCCCTGCGCAGGGCGCGGTGATCGCCGTTCGGTTGGCGGCTCTGCCCGACGACGGCCCTACCGGCCAGCTGTTCGACGACAAGGGAGTCGTACCGTGGTGATCTTCTGAGGTGTTGCCCACGGTCCCCGGATCACCAGCGTGGAAGTCGCAACTCGTACTCGGGATGGAAACGCCGCATGTAGCCGGTGTCGTCGCGGCCGCGCAGGCCCGAGTCGAGATAGCGGCGGCGGAGGCGTTCCAGGGCGTCGTGGTCCAGTTCGACGCCGAGGCCGGGACCGGTGGGGACCTTGACCGCGCCGTCCCGCAGCTCCAGCGGGCCGGGGACGATCACGTCGTCCGCGGAGTTCCACGGGTAGTGGGTGTCGCAGGAGTGGTCGAGGTTCGGAAGGGTCGCGGCCACGTGGGTCATCGCGGCGAGGCTGATGCCGAGGTGGGAGTTGGAGTGCATCGAGAGTCCGATGCCGAACGCCTCGCAGACGGCCGCGAGTTCACGGGTGCGGCGCAGCCCGCCCCAGTAGTGGTGGTCGGTGAGGAGGACCTGGATCGCGTTCTGTTCCACGGCCGGGCGCAGGTGTTCCCAGGCGATCACGCACATGTTGGTGGCCAGCGGCATGGGTGAGGTCTCGGCGACCTCGGCCATACCGGCGAGGGTGGGGGTGGGGTCCTCCATGTACTCGACCACGCCCTCCAGTTCGCGTGCCACGTACCGCGAGGTCTCCACGGTCCAGGCCGTGTTGGGGTCCAGGCGGAGCGGGCTGCCGGGGAAGGCCTCGGCGAGGGCCTTCATCGCGGCGATCTCCTCGTCCGGCGGGAAGACTCCGCCCTTCAGCTTGAACGAGTCGAATCCGTACCGCTGTCGCATCACCCTGGCCTGCTCGACGATGCCCGCCGGGTCGAGGGCCTCGCCCCAGCCGTCGCCGATCGCCGGGCGGCCGTCGAGCGCCGGGTGTTCGGCCCACTTGTAGAAGAGGTACGCGGCGAAGGGCACGGAGTCGCGGACCCTGCCGCCCAGCAGATCACTGACGGGACGTCCGGTGAGCCTGCCCTGCGCGTCGAGGCAGGCCACCTCCACGGCGGAGGTGATCCAGCCACGCTCGTGGGAGCCGGGCACGGTGGGCAGCAGGGTGGCGTCGATGGCGGCGGCGACAGCCGTGGTGTCGAAGACGTCCATGCCGACGATCACCTTCCCGGCGGCCAGCAGACGTTCGAGCCGGTCGTCGCCGCCGGGGGTCTCGCCCAGGCCCACGGTGCCGTCCTCCAGGACGAGTTGCAGGACACAGCGCAGCGCGAGGGGCTCGTGCACTCCGCTGGAGTTGAGGAGAGGCGGATCGCTGAAGGCGATCGGTGTGACGATGAGCTGACGGATGCGACTGTCGGTGGAGTTCATGTGCGGACTGCCTCCAGATCGGGGTCGATCGCACCATGTTCATGTCCGTGAGCTCGCTTCATCAATCTGAATCATGCAACGGGCCCCGGTGCTCACGTACTCGGTGAGTGCCGGGGCCCGTCGAAGAGTCGTCGCGATCCGATGCTTCAGATGTCAGACGACAGACGACAGACGACAGATTTCAGATTTCAAAAACGCCTGTCAGACGTCAGGCGCCCGACGACAGACATCACGAGCTGGTGCGCGTCGAGCGTCGACGCCGGGTGACGACGGTGATCGCTCCACCGGCCACGACCAGGGCCGCGGCGCCGGCGGCGATCGGCAGGGTGTTGCCACCGCCCGTCTCCGCGAGGTCGCCGGGCGGCGTCGACTGGCCGCCGTTCGGCGAGGGAGCCGGCGGCGTGGTGGAGTCGGAGGCCGACGGGTGGGCCGGCGTCGTCTCCGGGGTCGACGGCTCGTCGGGCGTCGTCGGGGTCGGGCCGCCCGGGGTCTCCGCGGGCGGCGTGGAGGCCGGCGGAGTCGAGGCCGGGGGCGTGGTCTCGTGGGTGCTCGGCGGCTGCGCCGTGCAGTCCTTCTTGCCGCCGTTCCACGCCATGATCAGCTTGTCCTTGATGACCGCGCGGTCCGGCCCCTTGGGCAGGTCGCCGTGCTCGAAGCCGTCGTT
This sequence comes from Streptomyces mirabilis, assembly GCF_039503195.1. Lineage (NCBI taxonomy): Bacteria > Bacillati > Actinomycetota > Actinomycetes > Kitasatosporales > Streptomycetaceae > Streptomyces > Streptomyces mirabilis. Next base: position 9,943,373 of record NZ_JBCJKP010000001.1, on the reverse strand, counting down.
GGCGTCGAGCTTGCCGTCGAACTTCACGGCGCCGCGGTAGAGGTCGATCTGCGCGTAGCAGCCGGCGTCGGGCACCGCGATGTCGAGGGAGTCGGTCTCGCCCGGCTTGACCTTGACGCTGTCGAAGTCGTGGAAGACCTGCTCACCGGAGGTCTTGAAGGTGGCCCCGTGGGTGCGGTACGCCGCGAGGGAGGCGGAGCAGGACCCGGCGTCGCCCGCCGCGCGCACCTTGATGTGCACCTTGCCGTCTTCGGTGGGCTTCAGGTTCTGGTCGTCGACGCGGACCCAGTCGTAGAAGTTCGTCCCGTCCAGGGAGAACTCGCAGCGATCCGCCGCGGTCACCGTACCGGCGCCCCGACCGGGCTTGTAGGCGCTGTTGCCGCTGTCCCAGCCGTCTCCGCCGGGAGTGCCCGTAGCCCAGGCGCTGGTGGTGGCCGCAGAGAGGGCGAGGGCCGCCGCGCCCGTCCCCAGCAGGCAGCGAAGGGTGACACGTCTCGCTATGGACATGCAGATCCCATCTTGATGATCCAAGACCCGGTCGTCGGCGGCAGGGCAGCACACAGCAGCCGGGGGCCGCACCGGGGATGAGTGGTCGAGGAAACACTGGGCCCACTGGTCACATGGGCCACAGCTCGACCACATAGTCGATCACTGTGCAGGGGCTGTCAACCTCCTTGAAAACACGGTGAGTTCACACGCCGCCACATTACCGACACATAGGGAATCAGTTGTTCCGCGGCGACTCGACGGCGGCAGGTCCGCGGGCGCCCGCGTCAGACCGAGCGCCGACACCGAGCGCCGACACCGACGGGGCACGCGATCGACCAGCACCTTCACCGGGGGCACTCAGTTCCCTCGATCATGTGCACTGAGTGCCACACGTTCCGCACGATGCTAGGTTCCGACCATGAGCGAGGAACCCCGTGGCGGCGACACCGCTGACACGACGACGGCGAAGCCGCCCATGCGGGACGCGCTGGTCGCGGCGGCCTTCCAGCTGTTCCTGGAGCGCGGGTACGAGCAGACCACGGTCGACGACATCGTCGCGCTCGCCGGTGTCGGCCGGCGGTCCTTCTTCCGCTACTTCCCCTCCAAGGAGGACGTGGTCTTCCCGGACCACGAGCGCTGCCTGACCGACATGACGGCATTCCTGGGCGCAGGCACCGACGAGGAGGAGCCGGTACGCAGGGTGTGCGACGCCGCCCGGCTGGTGCTGCGCATGTACGCCGAGAACCCGACCTTCTCCGTGCAGCGCTACCGCCTCACCAAGAAGGTCCCCGGCCTGCGCGCGTACGAGCTGTCGGTCGTCTGGCGTTACGAGCGCGCGCTCGCGGAGTATCTGCGCGGCCGCTTCGCCGGCCGGCCCGACGGCACCCTGCAGGCCGACGTCATCGCCGCGGCGGTGGTCGCCGCGCACAACAACGCCCTGCGCTCCTGGCTGCGTTCGGACGGACAGAGCGATCCCGACACGGCCGTGGACCACGCACTGGGATACGTGCAGGCCTCGTTCGGCGGCTCCCCCGGAGACGGTGGCGCGCCGGGCGAGGAGCAGGAGGACGTGGTCGTCGTGATCTCCCGGCGCGGGGCACCGATGTGGCGCGTCGTACGGGAGATCGAGTCCGCGCTCGGCCGGGAGTGAGACACCGAATCGCACCCACTTCCTCATATGAGGGTACCGAGTGCCTTTACGAGTGGCACTCAGTGCCATACCCTGTGGCTCGTGCGCGGCGTTCCGGGCACCTCAGACTCCGGCCCAGTGCAGGGAGATGACATCGTGTACCCCTCAGGAATCGCCCTTCATCCGGGCGTCGGACCCGCGACGGACATACGCGGCAGCGACTCCGCGCCGCACGGGACGTCGAGCTCGGACGCTCTCCTCTTCCAGCGGTGCCGCTGGTGCGGGACGGCGATGTACCACCGCCTCCTCTGCCCGGTCTGCGCGGGCAGCGACCTGCGAACGGAGACAAGCGCGGGGGCCGGCGTCGTACGCCACTCCACCATCGTCCACCGCAACACCCCGGCGGCTCGGAACGTCTCCCTCATCGAGATGGCGGAGGGGTTCACCGTGCGCGGCCGGGTGATGGGCGCGCCCGCCGACGTCCACAGCGGCGACCGGGTCCAGCTCTCCACCGCCCAGGACCCGGTGCGCAGCCAGCCGGTGTTCCAGCTCATCGACGGCCCCTATCGCGGCTGGAGTTGACATGGGGTGGCTGGACGGACCGGCGGCGCGCCGGTCCGTCCAGCCACTGGGAGAGGACCCTCAGCCGTACGTGATGTCGGACGTCCCGTACTTGCAGTAGGTGCTGTCGGGGCCGGTGCCGTTCGTGGTCGGTTCGGCCCCCGTGTTGTTGCCGATGTACTTCTGGCAGGGGATGATCTTCTTGCTGGAATCCCCGACGATCTTGATGGCCTTGAGGGTCGCGCTGTCGCCGTAGTTGGTGTTGATGCCGACGAGCTTGCTTCCCTTGTAGGTGGCCTCGATCCCGTTGAGGTTGATCGCCCGCTTGTACTGCGTCTTGCAGTTGCCGCACGAGCGGACGAACGTACCGAAGGTCTGCACCGCGAAGTTCGAGACGTTCAGCGTTCCGGCGCCGTTGAACTGGAACACCTTGTCGCTGGCTTCCTTCGCGCCGCCGCCCGAGACGGTGTAGACGTTGGACGACGAGGAGCCCAGGAACGTCGCCGCGTCCTCGCCGACGTCCTCCCACCAGACGTTCTGCAGCGTGCAGCTGCCCAGGCAGTGGATGCCGTCCGCGGCGGGGGCGCCGATGATGACGTTCTTCAGAACGGTGCCGGCGGCCAGCTCCAGGATCGGCCCCTGGTCCTCGCTCTGACTGCCGGAGCCCAGGTCACCGGTGCCGTAGAGCCGCTTCATCCCGTAGTCCTTGGTACCGGAGACCGAGATGGTGGCGGAGACGGCCTGACTGCCGTTCGCGGTCGGCCAGGTGGCGGCACTCGCCGGAGACAGGCCACCCTCTGCCATGATCATGACAGCAGACAGGCCGACTGCGGCCAGGGAGCCGGTGAGGGCGCGCCGTCGGGCGCGCGGGCGTGCCGATGAGGTCATGTCCCGATTCCTCCTTCTGAACGAACGTGGGGCGGTCAGAGCTTTCCGGCGCCCGCGCCGGACGTCACCGAGGCGACGACACTCGAGGCGAGCTCGGCGGTGTAGCCGTAGGGCGGGGTGGTGAAGGTGCCCACCCGCGAGATCTCGGTGGCGGCTCCCCCGAGGTCGTTGCCGCGCAGGTTGGCGTACCCGTCGACGTCGCTGTCGCGGTTGGTCGTGACGGCGACCGTCGTGGTGCGGAAGACGTTGTTCTCGACGAGCATCTGGGCGCCCATGCGGGAGTGCACGGCGGTGTCGGCCCCGACGACGTAGTTGTCGTAGAAGTGGCCGGTGCCGAAGCGCAGGCTGGGGATGCGGGAGTTGACGTTGTTGAACCAGTTGTGGTGGTACGTCACCCGCAGATGCCCGGTGTCCCCGCTCGCGTTGTTGTCGCTGTGCCCGACGAGTGAGCCCTTGTAGTGGTCCTTGAAGGTGTTCCAGGACACGGTGACGTAGTCGGAGCCGTGATTGATGTCGAGCAGACCGTCGTAGTAGTCCTTGCCGTGGTCAAGGTCGGACGAGAAGGAGTTGTGGTCGATCCACACCTTCGTCGACGCCTGCACGGTGATGCCGTCGGCCGGCTTGAGCGGCTTGCTGATGTTCAGGTTGCGGACGACCACGTTGGTCGCCTTCTTCAGCCGCAGTCCGCCGCCGGTGAAGCCGGACGACGAACCCGCGCCGAGAACGGTGGTGTTGGAGCCGATGTCGACCTGTCCACTGAGCGTGATCAGGCCGTTCACGCGCACCACCTTGGCGGTGTCGCCCGTGACGGCCGCCTTGAAGGCGTCGAGGGTCGAGACGGTGACGGCGGTGGCTCCCCCGCCGCCGATGGTCCCGGCACCGAAGCCGACCGGCGAGGTATCGGCCGCCGAGGCGGCCGACGGGAGGACGAGAGCGGTGGTGACGGCCAGGGCGGCCGCGGTGGCCGCGGCCAGGGCCAGTCTGTGAGTGCGTGTCCGTGGGGGGCGAGTACGCATGCGGGTGCGTCCCTTCGGGAGTGCCGTAGGTCATGTACGCGAACGATGTACGCCATGGCGAACAGCATGAGGTGCTCATGACATCTCACCGAGATTCGTCAGCTCCAGGGAGTGCTCATTCCCAGGTGATGCGGCTCGGAGATCTGATGTCTCGCATACGAGATGCCACGCGCGGGTCAGGCTGCTGAACGGGAAACGTAAGGAGCAAGCGCTTTCTAGTCAACGCTCCGCACAGACCACATCCGGTCAACTCCCTTGCCCCGCCGGGTTGGTGGACACAAGGAAGCCGGGCCCGATCCGCGGAGGGATCGGGCCCGGCGTGGTTGTTCTGCCGCGTAGCGACGGGCGGCGCGTCAGCTGAGACCGAGGTCGGAGAGGGCGGTGGTCCAGTCGTTGATGATGGCGTCCTGGGCGTCGGAGAGCGAGACCGTACCCGCACAGACGGCCTTCTTGAGCTTGTTCTCGACCGTGTCCTTGTTGGCCGCGGTCTCGGTGCCGTACTGCGGCTCGGGCCAGAGGTTGAGCTCGCTCTTCGGAGCACCGCCGAGCTCCAGGGGAACGAAGTGGTCTTCCTCGTAGTCCGAGGTGCTGGTGTCGGTGTAGCCGTACTCGACGATCTGCTTCTTCTTCAGGGCGGTGGTGTACGAGCTGGAGGGCCGTACGGTCGCGGTCCAGCCGGAGACGCAGATCGTGGAGCCGATGGTGGACTGGGTGACGTCCGGGTTGAGGTCGCCGGGCTGACAGCTGGGGTCCGGCAGGGGGAGGTACGCCTGGCTGCACGTCGCGGCGTGGGCGCTGCCGGTGGCGACGGTGAGGCCGGCGGCGGCGAGGGCGAGTGCGGACAGGGAGGTGACGAGGGAGCGGGATATGCGCGACATCGTGGGGGTCTCCCGATGTGGTGCCCGGCAGGAGTTCCGGGCGGTCGTGGGCATGACAGCACCGGGAGCGTCTATGCGGGTAGACCCTTTGACCGGACCGGGAGACGCTTGATTGAAGGTTTGTCCATGGCCTGACAGCAACGGATGAAGTCATGGCCTCGGCTTGGTTGTTCAACGCGGTACGACCGAACGGCGGCCCCCGTCACTCCGGACGCCGCCCCACCGAGGAGGTGCGTGGCGGCAGGCGTCGAAGTTCGGCACCCTGCGGACGGCGGGGCCATGGCCTGGGCGGTCGCCGCCGGTCGGCCTCACACGGTCGGGGCAACCCGCCTCACATTCGAGGAGGCTGTCTCGTCATAGAGGTATGAACTCGAAAATCAGGTACGCCAGTCTCGGCCTCCTGGCCGTGACCGGGCTGTACACAGGCACCTGGGCCTACTGCTCCCCGACGAGCTGGTACGCGAACTTCCCCGGCCTCGGACTGAGCTGGCTGCCCCAGCTGGGCCCCTACAACGAACACCTCGCCAAGGACGCCGGAGCCATGTTCCTGGCCCTGGCCTTCCTGACCGCCATCGCCCTGCGCTCCGTACACAACACCCGGCTGGTCCAGACGACAGGTGCCGTGTGGTTGCTCTTCAACGTGCTGCACTTCAGCTACCACGTCCAGCTCCTCGACATGTACAACACACGCGACCAGATCCTCAACGTAGTGTTCCTCGCCGCACTCATCCTGCTCGCGGCTCTCCTGCTGTTCCCCGCCCTCCCCGCCCTCCCCGCACGACAGGACCGCACACGATGAACCACAACGGCGACGACGGCGAGACAGGCAGCATGAGCGCGAAGGAGGAGCCCGGCATGCGGGTGGCGGTGGCAGGCGGAACCGGACTGGTGGGACGGCATGTGGTCGAGGAACTGAAGGCGGCCGGGCACCATCCGGTGGTCCTGGCCCGATCCACCGGTGTGGACCTCGTGACCGGCGCCGGACTCGACGGGGCCCTGGCCGGTGTGGACGCGATCGTCGACGTCACCAACGTGACGACCACGAGCGGGAAGAAGGCCGTCGCGTTCTTCGACCGCGTCGCCCACACCCTCCAGGACGCCGGTGAGCAGGCTGGTGTTCGCCACCACGTCCTGCTGTCGATCGTCGGGATCGACCGGGTCGGCCTCGGCTACTACCAGGGAAAACTGCACCAGGAAAGCGTGCTCAAGAGCGGGCGGACACCGTGGACGGTGCTGCGCGCCACCCAGTTCCACGAGTTCGCCCAGCAGACCCTCGACCGCGTCCCTGGACCACTCGCGGTGGTACCCCGGATGCGGACCCAGCCCGTCGCCGCCCGTGAGGTCGCCCACCGCCTCGTACGACTCGTCTCCGCCCCGGCGCAGGGCATGGCCCCCGAACTGGCCGGACCCCGTGTCGAACAGCTCGTCGACATGACGGGCCGGCTGCTGCGGGCCCGCCACCAGCGCCGGCTGCTGCTGCCCGTGAAAATGCCCGGCGCCACCGGCACGGCCATGACGGGCGACGGTCTGCTCCCCGCCGGGCCCGGCCCCCGCGGCAGTCAGACCTTCGACGAATGGCTCACCCTCCACACCCCTCACCACGCCCACCAGGGAGGATGACGGCCCCGTGTCCACACCCCCGGGACCCGCCCAGGACCCCACCCTCGGCACGCTCATGGCCGAACGCCGCCGCCTGCTCAACATCGGCTACCGCATGCTCGGATCCCTGCAGGACGCCGAGGACGTGGTCCAGGAGACCTACGCCCGCTGGTACAGCCTGCCCGAGGAGGAACAGCAGGCGATCGGCGCACCGTTGGCCTGGTTGACGCGGGTCGCCTCCCGGATCTGCCTCGACCACCTCACCTCGGCCCGCGTCCGCCGCGAGCACTACACCGGTGAGTGGCTGCCCGAGCCCGTCCGGCACAGTGCCACGTGGACCAGCGCAGGCGATGAGGGCGGGGCCGATCCGGCCGACCGGATCACCCTCGACGAGTCGGTCAGCATGGGCATGCTGGTGGTCCTGGACTCGTTCACTCCCGCGGAGCGCGTGGCCTTCGTCCTCCACGACATCTTCGGCATGCCGTTCACCGAGATCGCCGACACCGTGGGCCGCACCCCCGCCGCCTGCCGCCAGCTCGCCTCCTCCGCCCGTCGGCGCATCGCCGACCGACGTCCCGGCAGCAGCACCGCACAGGAGCACCGGCAGATCGTCACCGCGTTCCGCCACGCCTGCCAGACCGGCGACCTCGACACGCTGGTCGCTCTCCTCGACCCCGCCGTCGAGTCGCGAAGCGACGGAGGCGGCAGGGTCCGCGCCGCCCTGCGCCCGGTCATCGGCCGGGACAAGGTCGCCCGCCTCTTCCTCGGCCTCATGCGCAACGAACCCGGCGTCGAACTCGTCGAGGAGGACGTCAACGGCACCCCCGGCGTCAGCGTCCGCATCGCGGGTACCACGATCGCCGTCGTCGCCCTGGACATCCACGACGGCCTGGTCACCGACGTGTGGATGGTCGTCAACCCCGACAAGCTCCACGCCTGGACCGGCTACGAAACCCCCTGAGGAGCGGAGCCGAGCCCCCGGATCGTCCCCCTCGTGTGGATCTACCGCGACTCGAAACTCGGCTCCACGCCCGTCAGGTCGCGGCTGAGGTCCCACAGCCGAGCCGCGACCCGGGCATCGGCGAAGTGGTCCCGGACAGGTTCGAGCCGCGGTTCGCCGCGCAGGCCGAAGACCGTCGGCCCCCACAACTGTCCTCCGTCCACCCCGGGGTCGAGGACGGCCCGCACCACGGGCCAGGCACCGGCCTCCTTGCCCTGAACGAGGAGGCCGGCAGGCAGGCCCCGCAGCCGTTCACCGGTACCGCGCACGCGCACCGGCGGTCGGGAAGGGGTCAGGGAGTCCAGTGCGCCGCCGGGATGAGCCACCACACTCAGCACCGGGCTGCCTGCCGCCCGCAGACGGCGGTCGAGCTCGAATCCGAAGGTCATCTGCGCCAGCTTCGAACGCCCGTAGGTGCGCTTCGGCCGGTAGTCCCTGCCGGACTGCGGATCGTCCAGGTCCAGCCGCTCGGACCGCGCCGCGAAACTGCCGACCGTCACGACGCGGGCCGCCGGTGCGGCCGACAGCAGCGGCGCCAGCCACCGGGTCAGCGCGAAGTGCCCGAGGTGGTTGGTCCCGAACATCAGCTCGTTGCCGTCCCCGGTCCACCGTCGCGGCGGCTCGTCCAGCGCCACTCCGGCGTTGCAGACCACCGCGTCGAGGCACTCCGTCTCCAGCAGGTCCACCGAGGTCCTGAGCGATGCCAGATCGGCGAGGTCCAGCCGGAGACGGCGCAGCCGCGCACCACGGACGCGGGATCGGATCGACCCCATGGCGGCTTCGGCCCTCGCCGGATCCCGGCTGCCCAGGACGACGGTGGCCCCGGTCCCGGCGAGCTGCTCGGCGACGAAATACCCGATGCCCGCGTTGCCGCCGGTGATCAGGAAGGTGCTGCCGTCGGCGCGCGGCAGTCGACGGACATCCCACGGCCGGGTACGAGACATGGACGACATGAGGCAGGCTCCTGGTGCTGAGTACGACGGGACGGCTCCAAAGTCGCAACAGCGGCTGACAGATCACCTACAGGTCACCGACAACCCCGACAGGCCCCCGACAACCCCACCCAAGCTCGACGTCGCCCTGCACCACGGACAACCACTTCTTTCCGGACAGCAACCACATCCTGTCCTGGGACCGGAACTACGGCTCGGACGAGGGGCCGAAGTTCTCCATGGACTTCCCGCCCGTACAGATGAGTTGTCCCGAGGCATGACCGTGACACGGACAGGAGGGGGTGAGGGCCCGGCCGGCGCCGGGCTCTCACCCCCTCCTCACGTGGTCAGGGAGATGCGAATCCCGACCGTGCCGTCCGTGCCCCGCCGCAGACGGCTGCCGAAGAGGGTGAGACGGCCGAGGATGCCGTACTTTCCGGCGATCAGCCGACGGTAGCGCGCGGTGGCGGCCGGGTCGAGGATCTCCGCCGTGGCGGGAACCTGCTCGCCGGTCGGATTGCCGCGCACGTCGCACGGACCCACCAGGACGTCGGCCCGGTTGCGGATCCGCTTCACCTTCCAGGAGTCCGCGCTGGTCCAGGCGCCGAGCGCCGCACCGTCCCGGACCACCCACACGGGCGTCGCCACCCCCGTACCGTTCTTGCGGTAGCTCGTGATCAGCAGGAACTTGCTTGAAGCGAGCGCGTCCAGTTTCGTCTCGTCCATGCGGGGAGTCTAAGCAGTCACGACCGGGAGTCCACGCCGCCCGTTCAGGACAGCTGGCCGTTGTAGTCCGGCAGCTTGAACGTGCGCTCGGCGTGACCGCCGACGAGGTCGGAGTCGTTGTTGCCGACGTTGGCGATGATGGTGTAGCCCCGCGACTCGATCTCCGCGCGCTTGCTGGTCTTGTAGGTGCTGACCTCGTCGAACAGATCGGGCAGGTCGCGCGTGTAGAGACCGGAGACCGGGTAGCCGACGCTCGTCAGGTTCCACTCCGTCAAGGAGGAGATGATGCCCGGACGTGCGCTGATGAAGAAGATGTCGACGCCGCGGGAGCGCGCGTAGCGGGCGAGGTCGAGCGAGGGCTTGACCGCCGGGGTCGGCAGTTCGTACCACGGGTGGAAGTCCGTCTCCAACGTGGTGTTGTCGATGTCGAACACGAGGGCCAGCTTCTGCCCGGCGGCGTTCGCGGTGCGCTGCTCCACGTAGGGCCGTGCCTGGTCGATGACCGCCTTGACGTCGCTCTGCCAGGTGGCGTAGTCGACCGCGGCCGTCGTCGCCGTCGCGCTCACCGCCGTCTGGGCCGGAGCCGCGGCCGCGGTCCCCGCAGCGGTGACCGTCCCCCCGATGCCCAGCGCCACGACCACCGAGACCGCGCCGATCCGGCGCCCCACACCGCGTCCTGTCATGCTCGTCCCCTTTTCATGTCGGAGCGGCGAGGTGCCTCGACCGTCGCCGCTGGACAGATGATCGTGCCTAAGGATGTACAAGAAGGGAAGACGAAGTTACTGATCGGTAGAAGAACTCGTGGCCGCCGCCCTCCCCTCCGACTCGGGGTGGCACTTGGTGCCATCCCGTGTGAGCCTGGGCTGACGGGTGGCGGGCCACGATGTCTGACACACGGAGAGAGGTAGCTGGGATGGACGCACCTAACATCGTGATCGTCGGCGGCGGGTTCGCCGGGGTCGAGTGCGCACGCGGACTCGAGCACGCCCTTCAGCCGGGTGACGCCCGGATCACCCTGGTCAGCCCCACCGACTACCAGCTCTATCTGCCACTGCTGCCGCACGTCGCCGCCGGTGTCGTCACCCCGCAGTCCGTGGCCCCCTCGCTGCGCCGGATCCTGCGCCGCACGACGTTCCTGCCCGGCGGGGTGATCGGCGTGGATCCCGCGTCCAAGAGGTGCGTCGTACGCAAGATCACGGGGGAGTTCGTCGATCTGTCGTACGACTACCTGCTGCTCACGCCGGGCAGCGTGACCCGCACCTTCGACATCCCCGGTCTCCTCGACGAGGCGCGCGGGATGAAGACGCTCGCCCAGGCGGTGTATCTGCGTGACCATGTGATCGCCCAACTCGACCTGGCCGCGGCCACCTCGGACGAGGACGAGCGGGCGGCGCGACTGCAGTTCGTCGTGGTCGGCGGCGGATACGCGGGCGCCGAGACCGCGGCCTGTCTGCAGCGCCTGACCACCGCGGCGTCGAAGCGCTACCACCCGCGCCTGGATCCCGGGCTCATCAAGTGGCACCTGGTGGACGTCGCCCCCAAGCTGCTCCCGGAGCTCGGTGACAAGCTCGGCGCGAGTGCGTTGCGTCTGCTGAGCGAGCGCGGTGTGGAGATCTCCCTCAAGACGACCGTCGCCTCGGTCACGGAGGGCAAGATCACCCTCACGGACGGCCGGGTACTGCCGTCACGGACACTGGTGTGGACGGCAGGCGTCGCGGCGAATCCGCTGGTCGACTCGCTGGGCGCGGAGACCGTACGCGGCCGGGTCCTCACCGAGACGGACTTCAAGGTGCCCGGTCTGGACGGGGTGTTCGCGCTGGGCGACGCGGCCGCCGTACCCGACCTGGCCAGGGCCGACGGTTCCTACTGTCCGCCGACCGCCCAGCACGCCGCCCGACAGGGCCGGCACGCGGCGAAGAACCTGTCGGCGCTGCTGCGGGGGCAGCCCACGGCGCCGTACAAGCACAAGGACCTCGGCCTGGTCGTCGACCTCGGCGGCCACGACGCGGTGTCCAAGCCGCTCGGTATCGCTCTCAAGGGAGTGCCCGCACAGGTCGTGGCCCGTGGATACCACCTGTACGCGCTGCGCACGGGCTCGGCCCGGTTCCGTACGGCCGCCAACTGGTTCCTCAACGCGGTCGCGGGCGACGACTTCGTGCGCACCGGCTTCCTCGCCGACCGGAAGGGGACCCTGCGGGAATTCGAGCACACCGACAGGTATCTGACACCGGAGCAGGTCGCCGCCCGCCTGAGCCGTTAGGGCCTGCCCAGAGGATCACGCCGCCGACGCGGGGCTGTTCAGGAGGGCGAGGTAACGGCGGGCGAAGAGGTAGGCGTCACCCGGCCAGCGGGCCGAGAGATAGCGGCCGTCCTCGACGACGAACGCGTCCGAGTCGTCGGTGGCGGTGCCGCGCCGGGTCAGGGTGCGGGGGCCGCGTACGAACTGCGTTCCCGGATCGGCGAGGGCCGCCCTGACCTCGTCCTCGACGTACGCGGGATAGGTGCGGTAGTAGCGGCCGAGGCGCCAGGCGGTGGTGAAGTAGGCCGTGCGTTCCATGTATGCGGGCAGGCAGGTCGTGCGCCGGTCGGCCAGGAGGCTCCGGCCGGTGGTGAGGTCGCGGGCGCGGGCGAGCACCAGGACGCCGTGGCAGATCGCGCCGACGGGCCGTCCGAGGGCCCAGAAGCGGGCGATCTGCTGGTGAAGCGCCGTCGAGCCGAGGTACTGCCGCATGCCGGGTGCGTGTCCGCCGGGCAGCAACAGGCCGTCGTACTGCTCGATGTCGACCTCGGCCCAGGAGACGGTGGTGGTGAACTCCGGTGACTTCGTGAGCTGCTCGTAGAACCGCCGGGGCTCCTCGGCGGCGCCCAGTTGTCCGAAGAGCACCCCCGTCAGCAGCCGTGGGTCCGCCGCCGGCCGGGTGCCCGCGCGCTCGGTGGCGAGCACCACCTCGTGCCCCGCATCGGTGAGGATCCGCCAGGGAACGGCCACTTCGGTGACGTCGAAGTCGCGGTCGGGGACCGGCATCAGCACACGCATGCGCCCATCATGGCAGGCCCCGGGTCTGCCGCCGGTACGGCCGGCAGGAGAGTGACAACTTCCCTTTTCGGATGGCTTGTTCACGCCTACATTGCCGTTGACGCGTCATCACAGGAAATGCCCAGGAGCTGATTCCGTGCCCGAGAACCCGGCCGCCTCGGAACTTCCCGCCGAGGGGGTGCTCAGCCGGATCATCACGACCCGCCCGCACACGGCCCGGATCTGGAACTACTGGCTCGGCGGCGGCGACTACTACGAGGTCGACCGGGCGGCCGGGGAGCGGATCCGCCAACTGCACCCGGGCATCGGCGACTACGCGCGGGCGGACCGGCTGTTCCTGGGACGCGCCGTACGCCATCTGGTCACCGAATGCGGAATACGCCAGTTCCTCGACATAGGCACCGGCCTGCCGACCGCGGACAACACGCACGAGGTGGCGCAGCGACTCGCACCGGACGCCCGGATCGTCTACGTCGACAACGACCCGCTGGTCCTGGCGCACGCCCGCGCCCTGCTCACCAGTGCCCCCGAGGGCCGCACCGACCACCTCGACGAGGACCTGCGCAATGTGGACGCCATCCTCGAACGCGCCGCGAGGACACTGGACCTGAGCGAGCCGGTCGGGCTGATGCTGCTCGGGGTCGTCATCTTCATCGGCGACGACGCGGAGGCGTACGACATCGTGCGCCGGCTGCTGGAGGGTCTGCCGTCGGGGAGCCATCTGGTCCTCTCGCACACGATCACCAGCCCGGCGATGCCTGACGTGGACGCCGCCGTCTCCTACTGGAACCAGCACGGCACCCCCTGGATCACCCAGCGCACCCCCGAGGCGGTCGCCCGGTTCTTCGACGGTCTCGATCTCCTGGAGCCCGGTGTCGTCTCCTGTTCACGCTGGCGTCCGCAGCCGACGGACGGGGACGAACCGGCGGAAGTGGCCATGTTCGGCGGGGTGGGCCACAAACCCTGAACCGGAGAACGGCCGGGGGTGAACGCGAGGGCACGGGCGCACGTATGGAAGGAGGGCTCACGACCGGAGCCCCGGCGGCGTCGACGCCGCACCGTACGGCTTCGGGAGCCCATGCATGAGGCACGCACGACGACGGATCGTCCGACGAGGGACGCGACTCGCGGCCGTCGGCGGGGTCCTCTGCGGAGGGTTGATGGTGACGCACGCCATGGCGAGCGAGCCGTCCGCCGCGTCACGTGCCCCCCAGAGCGCCACCCTGGCCGCCGCGGGCAAGGGCGCGGGGCTGGTGTCGACCCTCGGCACCTCGCGTACGGCGGGCAGTTGGATCGCCGCCGACGGGCGCCCCGTGGTCGCGGTGACCGACTCGGCCGCGGCGGCCGAGGTGAAGAAGGCGGGCGCCCGCCCCAAGGTCGTGAGCCACAGCATGGAGGACCTCAAGTCCGTGACGAAGGCGCTGAAGGTGGCGCCACGGGTCGCGGGCACCGCCTGGGCCATGGACTACGTCCACAACGAGGTGGTGGTGCAGGCCGACCGCACCGTGTCCGCCTCCGACTGGTCCCGGATGAAGAAGCTCGCCGCGAGCATGGGCAGTTCGGTCCGCATGGAGCGGACGGAGGGCACGTTCACCACACGGCTCAACGCCGCCCTGCCGATGTTCTCGACCGGCGGTCGCTGTTCGGCGGGCTACAACGTGACCAACGGACGCAACGAGTTCATCCTGACGGCCGGGCACTGCGGGCCGGCCGGGTCCGTCTGGTTCGGTGACAACCAGGGCGCCAAGCAGCTGGGGCAGACGGTCACCACGGCGTTCCCCGGCAGCGACTTCTCCCTCATCCAGTACAACAACGGCCAGAACGACACCGGGAACAACATCGTGTCGATCGGGGGCGGCAAGGGCGTCCAGATCATCGGCGCCGCCGATCCGACGGTCGGCCAGCGGGTCTTCCGCAGCGGCAGCACCAGTGGACTCCACGACGGTGAGGTGAAGGCGCTCAACGCGACGGTCAACTACCCCGAGGGCACCGTGACCGGTCTGATCGAGACCAACGTGTGCGCCGAACCGGGCGACAGCGGCGGTCCGTTGTTCTCGGAGGGCATCGCGCTCGGTGTGACCTCGGGGGGCAACGGCGACTGCACCGCGGGCGGTACGACGTTCTTCCAGCCGATCACCAAGGCGCTCACGGCGCTCGGGGTGAAACTGACCGGACCGGGAGCGGCCGCCCAGGGCGCGGCGGGAGCCACCGCCCAATCCTCCCCCGCGCCCGCCTCCTCGCAGGGTGCGGCCGTCGTGCCGGGATCCGCCGCGCCCGGCTCCGTCCAGGCGGTCGGGTCGGGCGCCTCCGAGCCGCTCCTCACCCGCCTCACCGACCCGCAGAACATCGGTCCGGGGCTGCTGGTCATCGCCGGCAGCATCATCGCGCTGGTCGCCACGCGGTACATCCGTACGGAACAGGATCGCAACCGCTACCGGCGGCAGTACTCGCAGAGTTGGGGCTGAGGCCGGGACGGCGGACGAGGGGACGGGGCGGAGACTCAACGAGGAGTCACGCCCCGTTCGTCACGGGCCCGCTGGGCGGCCGAGCGGGTTCACGCCGCCTGGGTGGGCGACTGGGGGGCGGCTTCCGCCCACTCCAGGACGAGCCGCTGGTACTCCCGCCGCTCCTCCATGCTCAGCGTCCCACCGGCCCGGAACCACAGGGCCCGGATCTCCTCGTTGACATCGGCGGCGGACCGCACGGAGTCGGTTTCAGGAGTGGTGGACATGGTGTGAAGCATACGGGCCTTGGCGTGAAGGCGCTGTGAGTAAAGGTACACCTTACGACAATACGGACCGTGAACCTGATCACTCGTCCGACGTGGGATCACCCCCCGCACCTGCTCACCGTCTCTCCCCCGCCCCCAGCACCAGCACCTGAATGGCCAGCACCGCGGCCCCGCGCGCCCAGTCGTGGAAGTCGGAGACCTTCGTCTCCAGATGGACCGGATCGGCCTGCGGGTGGCGGTGTGTGAGGATCGTCTCCTCGACCATCGGGCCCGCCACGTCGACGAGTCCGACGCCCTCTCCGGCGAGCAGGATCTTCTGCGGCATGACGAAGTTGGCGATCTGTGCGACGAGGGTGCCGAGCGCGCGGGCCGCCTCGTCGAGGACGCGGGCCGGCACCGGGTCACCCGCCGCGGCACGGACGAGGATCTCCTCATAAGTCAGGTCCTCGCCGGTGGCGGCACCGACCTGGTAGCGGATGCTGGGGATGGTCAGCAGGGAGATGGCGCTGCCGCGTTCCCCTTCGGGGGTGAGGGGGCCGTACGGGTTCACGATCCAGCGGCGGCCCACGCCCCGCCCGTCCTCGACGGAGGCGACCCGGCTGCCGCCGAGGACGAGGCCGTAGCCGATGCCGGCGCCGATGGTGAGGACCACGAAGCGGTCGAGTCCACGACCGGCGCCGAACCAGGTCTCGGCCTCCACGAGGGCGGCGACGTCGTTCTCGACGACCACCGCCAACCCGGTGCGCGATGCGACGAGTTCGGCCAGCGCGACGTCCGTCCAGCCGAGGAAGGCCGACTCGGCGACGACCGATCGTTTCTCGACCCGGCCGCCGACTCCGATGCCGATTCCGGCCGGCGCGGGAAAGGACCGGGTGAGTTCCTCGGTCATCTCCGCCAGCAGGTCGGCGACTTCGGCCGGGGCGTGGGTGGTGAGCGGGCGGTCGTGACGCGCCACGACGTCGCTGCGCAGGGTGGTGACGACGCCGTAGACCATGTCTTCGGTGATCTTGAATCCGATGAAGGAGCGGGACTCCGCGACGATGTCCAGGGGCTGCGAGGGACGCCCCTGCCGTACCTCCGCACTCTCCCCCTCCCCCGACTCGGCGGCGTCGATCAGCAGGCCGGACTCGATCAGCGGTTTGGTCAGCCGGGTGAGGCTGCCCGCCGACAGGTTCAGGCGGCGCGCGATCTCGCTGCGCGACAGCGGCCCGTGCACGAGCACCTCGATCGCCACCGCACGCTCACCCGTACTCAGCGGCAGCCAGCCGGCGGCGGCATGTGTGGTCATGAGGGTCGAACTCCCACAAGATTTTATTTCGCCTCGGAATTAATGACATCACTCTATGGCGCGACAGTTCGCCGGAAAAGATGCGTACAGGACTCTTGACGCGTTGATTGTTCCGCATCAAAAGTAAATGAGGCCAGGACGAGCCCGACCCGTGAAGTCTCCACCAGTGAAGGATGTTGCTCAGATGACGTTCTCTCTCGGCATCGTCGGCGCCGGCCAGTTCTCCGGCCAGTTCGCGAAGCTGTTCCTCGCCCACCCCGGCGTCGCCGAGGTCCACGTCACCGATCTGCTCCCCGAGCGGGCGGAGGAACTGGCGGCCACTGAAGGGCTGTCGGGCACCTTCCCCTCGTACGAGGCGATGCTGGAGTCGAAGGCGGTGGACGCCGTCGCGATCTTCACCCAGCGCTGGACCCACGGGCCGCTGGTGCTCCAGGGACTCCGGGCGGGCAAGCACGTGTACTCCGCGGTGCCGATGGCCATCACCCGGGACGAGATCGCCGCGATCGTCGACGCGGTACGGGCGACCGGACTGACGTACATGATGGGCGAGACCAGCCAGTACAACCCGGCGACGGTCCACGCCCGCAACCAGATCGCCGAGGGCGCCTTCGGGCGGCTGTTCTACGCCGAGGGCGACTACGTCCACGACATGGATCTCGGGTTCTACGAGGCGTACCAGTACAGCGGTGGCGAGAACTGGAAGGCGACCGCCAGCTATCCCCCGCTCCTGTACCCGACGCACTCGGTGGGCGGGGTGCTCGGCGCCTGGCGGACGCACGCGGTGAGCGTGTCGGCCATCGGAGTGCGCGACGAGCGCGGGGACGGGGTGTTCGACAAGGAGGTCAGCCAGTTCGGCAATGACTTCTCCAACGCGACGGCGCTGTTCGAGGTGGCGGGCGGCGGCTCGTTCCGTACGAACGAGTTCCGGCGGGTCGGATATCCCTCGCACATCCGGGAGTCCCGCTTCCGGTTCTTCGGGACCGACGCCAGCATGGAACAGCTCGCCACGGTGAGCTTCTGGCAGGACAAGAAGGGGGTGCGGGACATCACGGAACTCCTCGAGCCCAAGTCGACGCTGGCGCCGGACGATCCCTCGCTCCAGCACATCGCGCCGGCTCTGCGGGCCGCGTTCACGTCCGGGTCGGCGCCCGTGCACGACCGGGCGCGGCTCCCCCGGGAGTTCGACCACCTGCACAACGGGCACGAGGGCAGCCACCACTTCCTGGTGGACGACTTCGTGACCGCGGTCAACACCCGGACGCTGCCGTCGGTGAACGCGTGGGTCGCGGCCCGCTACACCCTGCCGGGCATCGTCGCGCACGAGTCCGCGCGGCAGGGTGGGGTCAGGCTGGAGATCCCGGACTTCGGGGACGCGCCCGGGGCGTGAGGTCCCCGGGCGGGGCCGGGTGCCGTCAGGTGCCCGGCTTGCGGCCGTACACGAAGACGTCGTCGCCGGTCTTCAGCAGCGACCAGTACTTCTTGGCGGTGGTCGTGGTCATGTTGACGCACCCGTGCGAGCCGGGCGGGTTCCACATGCTCAGGCCGACCGAGTGGAAGGCCTGGCCGCCGTCGAAGAACTGGCTGTAGGGCATGGGCACGTTGTAGATGTTCGAGACGTGGTCGATGTCCCGCCAGTAGATCTTCTTCAGACCGGTGCGGGTCTCGTACCCGTCGCGTCCCGTGCGGACCGGCACCGGACCGTAGACGAGCCTGCTGCCGTCCTGGATCCAGCTGAGCTGGAGCGTCAGGTTGACGCAGGCGATGCGGCCCTTGTTGACGGGACACTTCCCGTCCTTGTTGGGCTTGTTGCCGACGGCCTTCTGCTTGTTCATCAGGTCCATCACGCCCCAGGTGACGGACCCGGCGTAGCCCGCGTTCGGGGTGATGCCGTGCTTGGTCTGGAAGGCCTGGATCGCCTTGCAGTCGGCGGTGGACTGCCGGCCGTCGACCGGTCGGCCGAGGAACTTCTCCACCTGCTTCTGGTACGGGCCGGTCTGTGTCGTGCAGCTCGCGGCCTGCGCGGGCGCCGTGCCCAACGCGAGCGTCAGCGGCGCGACCAGTCCGGTGATGCCCAGAGCGACGGCTCCCCGTCTGCGTATGTCCCCCATGTCAGGCCTCTCTGTCTGCGTGTTTCCGGGTGTTTCCCTTGTTCTCCGCCTGCTAGACCCGCGTCGGGGCGCAGGCGTTGTACGGCTGTCCGGTCTGCGACGAAACGGTGACATCGGGAGCAGTCCAGTCACCCCGGATTGGACCAGGCTCCGGGTGCGGCGCCCGATCTACGCTGCCGCCATGCACCGCACACTCGCCGACGATCTCTCCCGGCTTCCCGAGGTCCTGCAGTCCGCCCGTGACTTCGCCGCCGGGGAGGTGGACGGGCTCGACGGGCGTCCCGTCGCCCACCCCGGCAAGGTGCCCGACCCCGAGCCCCTGCCCGCCGAGGGGCACGGCGCGCAGGGGGCGCTGAGCCGGTTCGCCGAGCGCTGGGCGCCCGGATTCTCCGGTTCCGCGGGGCCCCGCTACCTCGGTTTCGTCACCGGCGGCGCGACGCCCGCCTCGCTCACGGGCGACTGGCTGACCGGCGCGTACGACCAGAACGTGTCCGGTGGCGCCGGATCGTCGGCGAGCGCGCTGGAGCGGGAGACGGTGGGCTGGCTGCGCGAGCTGTTCGGACTGGGCGAGGCGCACAGCGGGGCGTTCGTGACCGGCGCGAGCGTCTCGAACACGGTCGGTCTGGCGATCGCGCGGGAGTGGCTCGGCGAGCGGCTGGGCGTGTGCGTGTCACGGGAGGGCGCCGCCGCGCTCGGACCGGTCGACGTCCTGTCCGGCTTCCCGCACTCCAGCGTCACCAAGGCGCTGTCGGTGCTCGGCATCGGCCGGGACCGGCTGCACAGGGTGCCGGCGCTGCCCGGGAACCGTGAGGCCGTCGACGTCGAACGGCTGGCCGCCGCCCTCGATGCGCTGGACGGGCGCCCGGCGGTCGTCGTGGCGAACGCCGGAACCGTGAACACCGTCGACTTCGACGATCTGCGGGCGGTCGCCGCGCTCAAGGAACGGTACGACTTCTGGCTGCATGTGGACGCGGCGTTCGGCGGCTTCGCCGCCCTGTCACCGTCGTACGCCCATCTCGTCGACGGGCTCGACGCGGCCGACTCCGTCTGTGTCGACCTGCACAAGTGGCTCAACGTCCCCTACGACGCGGCCGTGCAGTTCACACGCCGCCGGGACCTCCAGGTCCGGGTCTTCCACAACGAGTCCCCGTACCTGGGCCTGCCGACCGCCGACCCCGACTTCCTGCACCTCACACCGGAGAACTCGCGCCGGCTGCGGGCGCTCCCGGCGTGGTTCTCGCTGATGGCGTACGGGCGCGAAGGGCATCGCGAGATCGTCGAGCGGAACATCGCGCTCGCCCGGCTGCTGGGCCAACGCATCGCGGACGTACCGGAGTTGCGGCTCCTGGCGCCCGTCCGGCTCAACGTCGTCTGCTTCACCCTCGCGGACGAGCCCCCGCGGGAGCGGGTGCACGCGCTGGCGGCGGCGGTCGAGGCCTCGGGCGAGGCCTACGTGACGCCGACCGTGTACGCGGGGACCCAGGGGCTGCGGGCCGCCTTCAGCAACTGGCGTACGACCGAGGCCGACACCGAGAGGGTGTTCTCCGCCCTGCGGTCGGCCGCCCTCACGGCCTCACCGCGCTCCGGAAAGCCGTGTTGACCGCGGTGAGACCGCCGTCCACGCACAGCGTGGTCCCAGTGATCCATGCCGCGTCCCGGGAGGCGAGGAAGGCGACGGCGGCCGCGATGTCGTCCGGTTCGCCGACCCGTCCGAGGGGATGGATCCCCGACGCCTGGGCGAGATCGTCGTCGCGGCCCTCCCACGCCGGGGTGCGGACCGTGCCCGGCGCGACCAGGTTGACCCGCACACCACGGGGCGCCGCGTGCCCCGCGAGGGTGCGGGTGAGGGACATGAGGCCGGCCTTGGCCGCGCTGTAGGCATGGTTGCCGAAGTCCTGGATGCCGTTCACCGAACCGATGTTGACGATGGCGCCCCGGCCCGAGGCCACCAGGTGCGGAAGGGCGGCGCGGCTGCAGCGGTACGCGCCGGTCAGGGTGAGGTCGAGGTCACGGGCCCACACCTCGTCCGGCTCGTCCTCGAAGAGCGGCGCGTCGGGAGAGCACCCGTACGCGTTGTTGACCAGGACGTCGAGCGAGCCGAAGGAGCCCACGGCGTACGCGACAGCCGCCTCCACCGCCGCGCGGTTCCCCACGTCACACGCCAACTCCTCGGCTCTCGCCCCCAGTTCCCGGATCGAGGCGGCCGTCTTCTCCGCCTCGGCCGGGTCGACGTCCGTGACGAGCACCCGGGCGCCCTCCTCGGCCAGCCGGCGGGCGGTGGCCGCGCCGATGCCGCGGGCCGCGCCCGTGATCAGAACTCCGTATCCTTCAAAGCGCCTCATGACAGATACCGTGCGCCCATGTCCGCGTTCATACAACAACTTCCGGCACTGATCGGCGTGGTCATCGGTGCGCTCGGCTCGTATCTGGCGATCGTGCGAGGCGATCGGGCCCGCTTCCGTCGGGAGCAGACGGCCCGATGGGAGGAACGGCGGCTCGCGGTGTACGCCGACTACGCGCGATCGCTCAAGAAGAGCGTCACTCTGACCTACCGGGTGGCGTCACACCTGGGCAACGACCCGCACCCGCATCCCTTGTCCCCGGAGGAGGCCGAGCCGCTGCTGGCCGAGGCCACCCTCGCACGGGATCCGTCCGGGGAGACGCTGATCCTCCTCGGCAGTCCGGAGGTGGTGGAGCGAGCCCGGGCGTGGGTGGTCGGGGTGATGGAGATGGAGCAGTTCCTGCGCGACGGGACACGTGACCCACAGGCATGGCAGACCCTGTTGGAGCGACAGCGCGCCGGACGCGAGGGCTACTACGCGGCCGTGCGGGACGATCTGGCGCTGCCCCCGGGCCACTCCGCGCGCTGGCCGCTGTCGCCGGTGCGTCCCACCTGAGCTCACCGGTACCCCGTCGCATCCGCCGGTCTGCCCGCGTCCTGGACCTCGACGAGATAACGCCAGGCATCCGGCCTGCTGCCGTCGCGGTCGGTGAAGCCGTACTCCTTGGCCAACTGCCCGCTGGAGAGCGAGCGTCCGTTCCAGCGTGCGACGTCCGGGTCGGCGGCCAGCGCGGCCACGGCACGGCCGACGTAGAAGGGCGTCTCGGAGATGGCGAAGTGCGGGACGCGCTCCAGGGCGTCCCGCCAGTTCTCCTCGCTGACAGCGAAGGTGTCGAGCATCATCTCCGAGCGCAGCCAGCCGGGGGTGAGCGCGAGGGCGGTGGCGCCGCGCGGGCCGAGTTCGTGGCCGAGGGAGAACGCCATGCGCAGGACGGACGCCTTGGCGAGGTCGTAGAAGAAGGAGACGCGGTAGGTGTCCCGGTTGTACTCGGCGGTGCCGTCGGTCATCTCGACGACGAGGCCGCCGGGGGTGCGCAGCAGCAGGGGCAGTGCGTGGTGGCTGGTGATCGCGTGCGTCTCGACGGCCCGGCGCAGCAGCCGTAGGCCCTGGTCGAGGTCGGTCTCCCAGAGCGGGGTGTCCCACGCGAAGTCCTTCTCGCCGCCCCAGACGTCGTTGACGAGGAGGTCGAGGCGGCCGTGTTCGTCCGCGATGCGGGCGACCAGGGCCTCGACCTCGGCGGGGACCAGATGGTCGGTGGGCACCGCGATGCCGGCGCCTCCGGCCTCGGTGACCAGGTCCGCCGTGTCCTCGATCGTCTCGGGGCGGTCGTACTCGGAGCGCCGTTCGCGCGTGCTGCGTCCGGTGACGTAGACGGTGGCGCCTGCCGCGCCGAGCTCCACCGCGATTCCCCGGCCCGCTCCTCGGGTCGCTCCCGCGACCAGCGCGACCCTGCCGTCCAACGGCCCTGGCATGTCCGACCTCCGTGCTCGTGGCGGTCACGGGCTGCCTTCGCCCGTGCGTCCCCACGAGAGTCCCTCGGAAGCCGGACATCTCCTGTCGTGATTCGCTGGTGTGTCGCGACGGGACCGGCCCGGTCAGTGACCGCGCTTGATCCACTCCTCCAGATGCGGGGCCTCGGCACCGATCGTGGTCGAGTCCCCGTGCCCGGTGCGGACGACCGTGTCGGCCGGGAGGGTGAGCAGGCGCTCGCGGATCGACTCGACGATCGTCGGGAAGTGGGAGAAGGAGCGCCCGGTGGCTCCGGGCCCGCCCTGGAAGAGCGTGTCACCGGTGAAGACGGTGCCCAGACCCGGGTCGTAGAGGCAGACCGCGCCCGGGGCGTGGCCGGGCGTGTGCAGGACGGTCAGGTCCGCGCCGGCCGCCTCGATCACCTGCCCGTCCTGCAGCCAGGCGTCGGGGAGCCGGTCGGGGTGGGTCTGCTTCCACAGCTGCAGATCGTCGGGGTGGAGCCAGATCGTGGCGCCCGTGCGCTCGGCGAGGGCGGGCGCGGCGTCGATGTGGTCGTTGTGCGCGTGGGTGCACACGATGGCCAGCAGCCGCCGGTCGCCCACCGCCGCGGCGATGGCGTCGGCGTCGTGCGCGGCGTCGATGACGATCACCTCGTGGTCGTCGCCGACGATCCACACGTTGTTCTCGACGTCCCAGGTGCCGCCGTCGAGCGAGAACGTGCCCGAGGTGACGAGGTGTTCGACCCGGGCGCCCATCACAGCACCACCACCGAACGCAGCACGTCACCGTGGTGCATCCGCTCGAAGGCGGCCTCGATCTCGTCGAGGGCGATCGTCTCGCTCACGAACGCGTCCAGGTCAAGTCGCCCCTGGAGGTGCAGGTCGATGAGCATCGGGAAGTCGCGGGAGGGCAGGCAGTCGCCGTACCAGGACGACTTGAGGGCGCCGCCGCGTCCGAAGACGTCGAGGAGCGGCAGTTCGAGCTTCATCTCGGGGGTGGGCACGCCGACGAGGACGACCGTGCCGGCGAGGTCGCGGGCGTAGAAGGCCTGCCGGTACGTCTCCGGGCGGCCGACCGCGTCGATGACGACGTCGGCCCCGAAGCCGCCGGTGACTCCCTGGATCGCCTCGACGGGGTCGGTCGAGGCGGAGTTGACGGTGTGGGTCGCGCCGAGCTTCGAGGCGGTGGCGAGCTTCCGGTCGTCGATGTCGACGGCGATGATCTTCGCGGCGCCGGCCAGCCGGGCGCCGGCGATCGCGGCGTTGCCGACGCCACCGCAGCCGATGACGGCGACGGAGTCCCCGCGGCCGACGTTGCCGGTGTTGAGGGCGGCGCCGATGCCCGCCATCACCCCGCAGCCGAGCAGACCGGCGACCGCCGGGGAGACCGCGGGGTCGACCTTGGTGCACTGTCCGGCGGCGACCAGGGTCTTGTCCGCGAAGGCGCCGATGCCCAGGGCCGGGGACAGTTCGGTGCCGTCCTTGAGCGTCATCTTCTGCTTGGCGTTGTGCGTGTTGAAGCAGTACCAGGGCCGCCCGCGCAGACAGGCCCGGCACTGCCCGCACACCGCACGCCAGTTGAGGACGACGAAGTCGCCGGGAGCCACGTCCGTGACGCCGTCGCCGACCGACTCCACGATCCCGGCCGCCTCGTGGCCGAGCAGGAAGGGGAAGTCGTCGTTGATGCCGCCCTGCTTGTAGTGCAGGTCGGTGTGGCAGACCCCGCACGCCTGAATCTTCACCACGGCCTCTCCCGGCCCCGGATCCGGCACGACGATGGTCTCGACGCGCACCGGTTCGTTCTTGCCCGGGGCGATCACGCCACGTACTTCCTGCGCCATGGTGGTGAACCCTTCCGTAGATCGACGTTCGTCAACCGACCCTACGGTGTGACCCACCGGTAACCGACCGGTAGAACGCCAGGTGGCGTGCGGCCGCCCCGGTCCCGGTGCCGGGGGCGGCCGACTCCCGGCCAACGGCGGCGCGTACCGGATCGTCCGAGGCGAGGGCGTGGCCGAGCGCGGTGGTGAAGGTCTCCGGCGTGTCCGCGAAGCGGGCGGCGGGCCCGAAGACCTCACGCAGGACGAGCAGATCACGGACGACCAGCGGGACGCCCGCGGCGAGCGCCTCCATCACGGCGAGTCCGAAGCCCTCCTTGAGGAAGGGGAACGCGAAGACGTCGGCCGCGGCCACGAGCGACGACAGATCGGACTCCGGTACGGCGCCGAGGACGACCGGCTCGACGCCGAGTCCGAAGGCCCGGGCCTCCCCCTCGCCCGGTGGTCGCGGTGGTCGAAGCGGGTCAGTCGCGGTAGTCGAAGCGGGTCTCACCGCCCGCGATCACCAGCCGCGCATCGGGGCGCGCGGCGCGCGGCAGGGCGTACACCTCGATGAGGTCGAGGGAGCCCTTGCCCGGTTCGAACCCGCCGACGGTCAGGACGTACGGGCCGAGGCGGGCGCGCCAGGCGGCGCGGGCCGCGGGATCGGTGGTCGCGAACCGTTCCTACGCCCCTCCGTTGGGGATGACGGCGGGGTCGAGGCCCCAGCGCGCGCGGAGTTCGTCCGCGACGGACCGCGAGACGCGAGAGGTGTGCGTACGGCTCGACGACGGCCCGTTCATAGCGGGCGGCCAGTTCGGGGGTGGTGAAGTGGTCGAGGTGGTGGACGGTGGGACGCAGGGGCCCGCCGCGTTGGCGGGACAGCGGACCCCGCGACCCGGGGGGCTCACACTGTGCTCCTGAGCGGGTCGAGGGTCGCGCCGATGGCGAGCACCGCGCCGGCCGACCCCTCACGGACAACCGCGAGGCCGCCGGTCGCCGCGCGCGGCGGGGACGGGTGGGACACGTGGAGCTACGCCTGGTCGCCGTGAAGCCACGGCGTCCAGGGCCGGCGGCCCCACCTCGTCGCGGCCTTGCCCTGGAGCTCGGGCAGGGCGGCGCCGGGCGCACGGCG
This sequence comes from Streptomyces mirabilis, assembly GCF_039503195.1. Taxonomy (NCBI): domain Bacteria; kingdom Bacillati; phylum Actinomycetota; class Actinomycetes; order Kitasatosporales; family Streptomycetaceae; genus Streptomyces; species Streptomyces mirabilis. The sequence continues at coordinate 9,918,228 of NZ_JBCJKP010000001.1, read as the reverse complement.
TGGCGGCCGAACTCGCGCTGATCGAGAAGGGGGCGACGCTTCGCCCGGCGACCGGCCGTCGGCGATCGCGCGAGCGGCGCCGGGGCCGACGTGAGGCGTGACCCGGTCGCGGGCCCCCGGGCGCGGGCCCCCGGTCGCGGGCCCGGGAGGAGCCGCCTAGCGTGGAAGACGTCCGGGCGGGGGACGGCACCGCGGACGTGGGGGCCGTCCTGTTCTTCGGAGGTCCCCCCGTGGGTACGGTCTCGTTCCTCCTCGTCGTGGTCGTCCTGACGGCCCTGGCCTTCGACTTCACCAACGGGTTCCACGACACAGCCAACTCGATGGCGACGTCGATCGCCACCGGGGCCCTGAGACCGCGCGTGGCCGTGGCCGTCGCGGGAGCGCTGAATCTGGCGGGCGCGTTCCTGTCCACGGAGGTCGCCAAGACCATCTCGGGCGGCATCGTGGACGACGCCAAGGTCTCCCTGGTGATGATCTTCGCCGGGCTGGTCGGCGCTCTCCTGTGGAACCTGCTGACCTGGCTCGCCGGGCTGCCGTCGAGTTCGTCGCACGCGCTGTTCGGCGGGCTGATCGGCGCGGTGTGGGTGGGCGCCGGCGGATCCGCGGTGCAGTTCGGGGCGATCATCGAGAAGATCCTGATCCCCGCCGTCGTCTCGCCGCTCATCGCCTGTGTCGTGGCCCTGCTGGCGACCTACTTCGCGTACGTCATCACCCGGCGGACGGCGCCCGACCAGGCGCGGCGGGGATTCCGTCGGGGGCAGGTCGGTTCGGCGTCGCTGGTGGCGCTGGCCCACGGCACCAACGACGCGCAGAAGACCATGGGGGTCATCACTCTGGCCCTCATCTCGACCGGGGCGCTCGCCCATGACTCCGCGCCGCCCTGGTGGGTGGTACTCATCTCCGGAATGGCGATCGCGCTCGGCACGTACACGGGCGGGTGGCGCATCATCCGCACCATGGGCAAGGGGCTCACCGACATCGAGGCGCCGCAGGGCTTCGCGGCCGAGACCAGCGCGACGGCCGTGATTCTCGCCTCGTCCCACCTGGGATTCCCCTTGTCGACCACGCAGGTGTGCACCGGCAGCATCCTGGGCGCGGGCCTGGGCCGCAGGTTGGCCCAGGTGCGGTGGGGCGTGGCCGGGCGCATCGCACTGTCCTGGCTGCTCACGCTGCCCGCGGCGGCGGCCGTCGGCGGCGCGGCGGCCTGGACCGCCGGCCACGGCACCGCGGGCGTGGCCCTGGTGGCCGCCGTCGCGGCCGCGGCGGCGGCCGGGTTCTGGGCCCTGTCGCGCCACCGGCCCGTGACTCCGGACAACGTCAACGAACTGCCCACCCGGTCGGCCGAGCCCGTGGCAGAGCCTGCGGCGTAAGTGCCGGCCGACCGTCCCGTCCGGCAGCGAAAGGAGGCGCGGCGATGGACATCCACTGGGCCGCCCTCGGTGGTGTGTTCGGTGTGAGCCTCGGGATCACGCTGCTCACGGTCGTACTGTTCTCCCTCGGTGTCGCCGCCCGGCCCCGTGGCGACGGCGGAGGCCACGGCGGAGAACACGCCCGCGGCGCCAACCTGACGGCCACCGCGGCAGCGCTGCTGTGCTTCGGCGCGTGCCTGGCGGTCGCCGTCTACGGGCTCACCCTGATCATCGGCGGCTGACATACGCCGTGCCCGAGGCACCGTCCGTCGTGCCCGGGGCACCCGACGTGCCGGACCGGGTCGTCCACCCCTACAGGCCCGAGGCCTGGCCTGCGGACCCGAAGTGCCCGAGACGGCCGGGGCGTTGTCAGTGGTGGCCGGCAGGATCGCCGGCATGACGGACCTCATGGACGGGTGGCGGTCGTTCCTGGTGCGCTGGAGCCAGGAATGGGCAGACGCACAGGACCCCGACGCACCAGCGAGCGAGCGTCACGTGGGGGACGAGGAGCCTCTGCGTACGCGCTGGCTGGGGTTCCCGCCCGCGTCCGAGGAGCGCATCCGCGCCCTGGAGGAGCGGCTCGGGCACCGGCTGCCGCCCTCGTACCGGACGTTTCTGGCGGTGAGCGACGGCTGGCGGCACGCGGGCGGCTTCGTCTGGCTGCTCGCCGGTACCGACGCGGTGCGCCGGCACGAGGACGCGGCGGGCCTGGCCGAGTACTTTCCCGGGGATCCGGACGACGACCTCACGCCCGAGGACGTGTTGCTCGCCGGGATGTGGGAGCGGGCGTTGCAGCTGGACGTGGAGTCGGACGCGGTCTACGTGTTGCTGGACCCGGGGGACGTGGACGACGCCGGTGAGTGGGCGGTGTACTGCTACGCGTCGTGGCGCGCGAGTCCTCCGGAACGGTACGCGTCGTTCGGCGCGTTCATGGAGGCGATGTACCGCGAGTTTCACAGCCTGCAGGTCAGCTGCTCGAAGAGTGCGGGGGCGGAGTTCGTCAACGCGACGACGAGGGCCCTGGACGCGTCCGTCGAGGCCGCGCGGCTGGACGCGCTGGGCGGGAGGTACGAGCGGGCCTCGGCGTCGCTGGCGGAGGCGATCGCGTACGGCAGGCCTCGGGCGACAGGGCTGCGCGACCAGATCCGCCGGTTGCTCGGAGAGACGTACCTGGTGTCTTTCGACGGGCTCACGGCCGACCCGCTGTACGCGCCGGAGTTTCTGGCCGTGCTGGCGGCCGAGGACGTGTGGCATCACCAGGAGCGCCCGTCGTCCTCCCGCCACGTGGGGGGCGCCTCCGTCGAGGTGCGCGAGGCTGCGGGCGAGATCCTGCGGCAGGTGGGGGACGGCACCTTCCGCTACACCGCCGAAGGCTCCTTCGGCCGTGCCGTGGAGGAGGCGCGGGAGCTGGCGCGCTGGGGCGATGGGGACGCGGCCTGGCGCATTCTGCACGCCGCGCTGCCCGAGTGGCGGCCGGTCGGCCCCGAGCACCTCGCGCCGGTCGGCCTGTGCGCCGACCCGCTCCTCGGCCCCTTGATCACCCCGGAGCGGGGCCGGGAACTGCTGGCCACACCCCGGGCAGGACAGCGGGGCGACACACCGGCTCCCGCGGCCGACCGGGATCCGCCGGGCCTGGCGTGGCTCGCGGAAGGAGATCGCGGCAACTTCCTGACGTCGTACCGCTTCGTCCTCGTGCAGTCGGTGGAGCCGGCCGAGCTGCCCAGCCGTATCGGCGCCCCCGGCGACGCCGTGCTGAACGCGCCGACGACCTTGTGGGACTCGCGCACGCGTTTCCCCGGCACCGGCACCGTGACGTGGGAGGACGAGGCGCTGGCCGCCGTCGGCCGGGCGGGCCCCGGCTGGAGCTTCGCCTTTGAGGCGGCGCCGGCCGGGAGGTTCGACGAGCGGTGGTTCGTCTCCCCGGGCGTCGCCGCTTCCCGGGGCACCCGTGCGGTGACGGTGTGGAGCGAGCCGAGCCGCACCCACCGTCCCGGTGTCTTCCACCTGTCCGTCACGGAGGACGGCGAGGAGCGGTACGCGTTCACCGTTCGGGCCACCTCGGTCAGCAGACGGGGGTCCGTGCCGGCCGCACTGGACCCGGACCGTCTCTTTCCGCGGGACGACGCGCACGCCGAGCGGCTGGGCGAGCGCCGTGCCCTGGAGGCCCTTGCCGTCGAGTTCGGCGTCCGGCTGCCCCGGTTCGCCCTCGGTCGCGGACGTCTCCACAGCTTCCGGACCCGGCCCTGGAACCGGCCGCCGGGCCCCGGCGAGGGCTATGCGACGTGGGGCGTGGTCCGCGCGTGGCCCTGATGCCATACGCAGGCGGCCGAGGCAGGATGCCGGTCCGCGAGGTCACGGGACGGTTCGCACGCGGCCAGGGTTGAAGCGGTGGGCAGGGGCGGCGGTGAGGGACTCGCCGGCGCCCCGGGCGGTGCCCAGGATGCGGGCGCGGTGGGCGGTGCCGACGAGGGCCGTGCGGACAGGGGGAGTTCGGCCCATGGAGGGGGCCATTTCCGGCGTCCGCGCGGGGCGTTCCCGTGACTCGATTCTTGTCCTGCGCGGGCACACCTCCCTGGCACGGGCAACCCACAGGTCCCGTTTCCCTTCCTTCGAGGCGCGAGGGGCTCCCGGTATCGACGGGGCGCCCGCGCTCGAAGTGTGAGGAGGGGGATCCTTGAACCGTACCCGGCGCACAGCGGTCACCGCCGTGGCCGTTCTCGCGGCCCTGGCGGGCTCACCGGGACTGGCCCAGGCCCAACATCCGCCCAAGGTGGAGCCGTTGACGCGGAGGGCGGGCAGCGCACTGCCGCCGGGCTGGCGCGTCACCGGGAAGGGTGTCGCGCGTGAGCTGGTCTGGCGGTCGGACAGGGCCGTGCCCGTGGGCGACGCCCGTGTCGAGTTCCACGCGGCCGGCCGACTGCTCGGCCTCCCGAAGGCGGCCGAGGACGGCCACACGTTCCGACTCGCCCTCCACGGAGCCGCCCCGCTCAAGGATCTTCAAGTCCTGGCGGCCGGGCGCCGGTTGGACGCGCCTGCCGACAACACCGGCGAGAGACCGAAGAACTCCCTGACCGTCGCGCAGCCCCCGGCCCCACTCCCGGCGAACTCCGTGGACCCGGGCCGACCGGGCGGGTACCGCACGGTCACCGGCGAGTACCACCTCGACCCGGTGAGGCTCCCCGGCCTCGCCCGGCCGGTCGAGATGCAGGCCGTCGTCGTCGCGCCCACCGGCGCCACCGGCAGGCGACCGCTCGCCCTGTTCCTCCACGGCCGCCACGCCACCTGCTTCAAGCCGGGCGGGACCGAGGACGACGTGACCCTTGAGTGGCCCTGCTCGGCCGGCACCCAGCCGATCCCGAGCCACAGGGGCTACCTGAAGGACCAGAAGCTGCTGGCCTCGCAGGGCTATGTGACGGTGTCGATCTCGGCGAACGGCATCAACGGCCAGGACGGGGACGTCGAGGACGGCGGTGCGCAGGCGCGCTCCTCGCTGGTGCGACAGCACCTCGCCCAGTGGGCCGGCTGGGCCGCCCATCCGAGCACCGCCCCGGCGGCCGTGCCCGACGCGGCGAAGGCCGACCTGTCCCGCGTGCTGCTCGTCGGCCACTCGCGCGGCGGCGAGGGTGTCAACCGGGCCGCCATGGACAGCCTCTACCCGCCGCCCGCCGCGCAGGACGGCTACCGAGGACCGGTGCGCTGGAAGATCCGCGGGACCGTGCTCATCGGACCGACGATCTTCGGCCAGAATCCGGTGGCCGACGTACCGTCCACGACGATCCTCCCCGGCTGCGACGGCGACGTCTCCGACCTCCAGGGCGAGGTGTACGTCGACGGGACGCGCGGGGTCGGCCGGGGCACCGCCCTGCACAGCGCCGTCTATGTGGTCGGCGCCGACCACAACTTCTTCAACACCGAGTGGACGCCGGGCAAGTCCGAGGCCCCCTCCTTCGACGACTTCTGGGACGACCCGGAACAGCGGCCCGACCCGGTGTGCTCCACGGGCGCCCGCACCCGGCTGACCGCCGACCAGCAGCACCAGGCCGGCGCCACCTACATCGCCGCCGCGGCACGACTGTTCGTCGCCGACGACGACCGGGTGCGCCCGCTGCTCGACGGCTCGGGCCGGCGCGCCCCCTCGGCCGACCCGGCCCGCGTGCTGACCCACGCGGTGGGCGCCCGCCGCACGGGCGGCTTCCTGCCCGACGCCCCGGTGAAGGTGACCGGCGGCAGGCTGTGCTCGGCGCTCGACCCCGACCCGGCCGTGGCATGCCTCGACCCCGACGCCGCGGGGAGGTCGCCGCACTTCGCGCGGTGGTGGACGGAGAAGGAGGCCGGCCGCGGCGCGGTCGCGCTGAAGTGGTCGGCGCCGGGCGCGCCGACAAAGGTCCGTCCCGCCGCTCCGGTGTCCCTTTCGGGCGCCAAGAGCCTTGCGCTGCGCGTGTTCGTGCCGCCGAACACGACCGGCACCGAGCTGGTCGTGGCCGTCACCGACTCCAACGGCCGCCGGGCCGAGCTCGGCCAGGTCCAGGTCGACGGGCTGCCGGGCACCGACCGCACCGCCTCCTACTGGGCGCGCGAGCTGCGCGTCCCGCTCACCGCGGCCACCCGCGCCGGCCTCGACCTGAGGCACGTCAAGTCCCTTGAACTGACCCCGCGTTCGCCGTCCGGACAGGCCTGGCTGATGGATGCCTGGGGCTGGGCGCCCGGTACCCCGGCGGCCAGGGCCGCGACGCTGCCGCGCGTCGACATCGGCCGACTCACCGTCAAGGAGGGCGACTCGGGCACCCTCACCTACCACATCCCGGTCCGGGTCTCCGGGCACGGCAGCGGCAAGGTCCGCTTCTCCGTCCTCGACGCGGACACCGGACAGGCCAAGGACAAGCTGGTCACGGTACGGCCGGGCAGCTCCCCCATCGACGTGCCCGTGAAGGTGAACGGCGACACACGTTTCGGCTACGACGAGCAGTACGACGTCGTCGCGAAGGCCGTGCGCGGCGCCGTCATCGGCTCGTACCGGGGCGGGGTCACCGCGGTGAACGACGACCCCGCGCCCGCGGTCACCCTGACGCCGGTCACGGACCGGGTGACCGAGGGAGGGACACTGACGTGGCGGCTCTCGCTCTCCGAGCCCGCCGAGGTGGACATCCTGCAGCCGATGCGGGTGCTTGCGGTCACCGAGGGCGCCGAGCTGTCCACCAAGGACGTGGACCCGCGGTGGCTGATGGACCGCGCAGGTGAGCTCCCCGACCCGGAGCGCGCGCTCTCCCGGGCGAACCTGTGGGTGGGGACGGACATCCCGGCCGGGAACACCACCGCCGATTTCACCGTGCCGACGGTGACGGACCAACTGGCCGAGCCGGCCGAGTCGCTACGCCTCGCGCTGACCGACGACAACGCCGAACCGCTTCCCGGCCGTCCCGTGCTGACGGGCACGGTGGTGGACGCACCGTGAACCGCCCTGCGCAGGGGGCATGGACAGCGTTGGTCCATGCCCCCTGCGGTCCTGCGTGCGCTGGGCGGCGCGACAGGCCATGGCCGTTCGGCTACTTGAGCTCGGCGTCGGTGTAGTAGCCACCCGCGACCAGAACACTGTCGTAGTTGGTCTTGTCGACGCTGATGGGCTGCAGCAGGTAGGCGGGCACGACCTTGGCGCCGTTGTCATAGGTCCTGGTGTCGTTGAGCTGAGGCTTCCTCTTGTTGAGCACGTCGTCGACCATGTTCGCGGCGACATCGGCGAGCAGTCGGCTGTCCTTGTAGACGGTCTGCGCCTGCTGACCCGCGATGATCGACTTGACCGAGGCCAATTCGGCGTCCTGCCCCGTGATGACCGGGAGGGGCTTGCTGAGGGAGCCGTAGTCGTCCGACCTCAGCGCCGCCAGGACGCCGATGGATATGCCGTCGTACGGCGACAGGACCGCGTCCACCGTCTTCGTCCTGTACGAAGTGGCGAGGATGTTGTTCATCCGCTTCTGCGCGGTGGCACCGTCCCAGCGCAGGGTGGTGACCTGGTTGAGCGCGGTCTCGCCGGACCGGACGACGAGTTGCTTGCTGTCCAGGAACGGCTGCAGAAGGTGCAAGGCGCCGCTGAAGAAGTACTTGGTGTTGTTGTCGTCGCTGGAGCCGGCGAACAGCTCGATGTTGAACGGACCCTTGCCGTGCTCCAGGCCGAGCTTGTCGATGATGAAGCGGGCCTGGAGCCGGCCGACCTGCTCGTTGTCGAAGGAGGCGTAGTAGGTCACGTTCTTGGTGCCGAGGATGAGCCGGTCGTAGGAGATCACCGGGATGTTCGCGTCGGCGGCCTGCTGGAGCACCTTGTTCAGCGACTTGTTGTCGATGGCCGCGATGATCAGTGCGTTGACGCCCTGCGTGATCAGGTTCTCGATCTGCGAGACCTGGGTTGCCGGGTCGTTCTCGCCGTAGACCAGCTTGGTCTTGTACCCATTGGCCTGCAGGTCCTTGACAACGCTCTTGCCGTCGGTGATCCAGCGCTCGGAGGCCTGGGTCGGCATGGCGATGCCGATCGTGCCGCCCTTGGAGCTGCCCGTGCTGCTCTGGCCGCCGCAGGCGGACATGGTGAGGGCGACGGAGGCAGTTCCGGCGATGGCGGCGAGGGCGGCTCTGCGATTGCGCATGGTGATCGTTCCTTGTTCTTCTCGTCGTTGAGAAAGATGACGGCGTGTCAGATGTCTGCGAAGAGGCGAGGGTGGAGCGAGTCGGGCGGCCGACGAGCAGGTCGAGCGCGAGTCGGTGCCGTGCCGCAGCCGGAATGGGATCCCCGCGTACGGGTGCCGTACGGGTGGATCCCGGGCGCCCTGAACAACCCGAACGTGAGGTGAAGCGGTGCGCCGCGGCGGATCGGCTCGGTGACCTTGCAGATCCGCACGCAACCACCGAGGTCGTCGGGGTCTTTGGTGCGCATCTCCACGGGAGTGAGCCACCAGTATTCCCTGGCGAGATGACCGACGGTCAGGTTCCGGGCACCATTGTGGAGTTGGGCCTCATGAGCCTCGGCGCCTCGCGGCTCGCCGATCGACGCGCCGTGGCCCAGACATCCGGGTCCTGCCGACTCGCGTGACCCCTCCGCCGGCGTGCACCTGAACGTACGTCGGGCCGCGCCGCGGGGTTACGTCCACACGTGTTCCCACTCCGGTGATGCACAGGGCAGTTGCCTTTCAACCGTTCGAAATGTCGTCACACGTTCGGAACGTAGGCGTGACCCTAGGAGGGCGGGCGCGGGGTGTCAACGGGGAAGGACCGGTAAGGGCTCCGGAAGGGTGTTGTAGATTCGCTCCCTGAAGGCTCGAGCGTGGCCTCCCCCACAGGACTGCGTCACTGGTGAGGCAGGCGAGGCCGTCTCTGACACCGGGTGGGCCCGTTCCCCTCCGGAGGCCGCGCCGACGTAGCCTGAATGCTCCGCACCGAACTCCCGCTAGGAGCACCGTGAGCATCGCAGAGCCGCACGCCGGACCGCCCGCCTGGCGGCTGCTCCTCGGGTACGTACGACCGCATCGATGGGCGCTGCTGGCGGGCGCGTTGCTGGCACTGACGACCGGCGCCACCGGTCTGGTGCTGCCACTGGTGGCGCGGGGGCTCATCGACGACCTGTCGCACGACCGGCCCATCGGGCGGGCGCTCGTCGGCATGGCGGCGCTGGTGGTCACCAACGCCGCGGTGGGGGCGCTGGGTTCGTACGTACTGCGACGCACCGCCGAGTCGGTGGTGCTCGGCGCGCGGCGCGCCCTGTCCTCGTATCTGCTGCGGCTGCGGATACCGGCCGTGGACCGCAGCGAACCGGGCGACCTGATGGCCCGCATCACCTCCGACACCACGCTGCTGCGCGAGGTCACCACCGATTCACTGGTGGGCATCGGCACCGGCGGCCTCACCCTGGTGGCGACGGTGGTGATGATGGGCCTGGTCGACGTGGTGCTGCTCGGCGTCACCCTGGGGGTGATCCTGTGCGCGGGCACGGTGCTCGGCGTGATCGTGCCGCGCATCAACCGGGCCAGCAAGCAGGCCCAGGACGCCGTGGGCGTGATGGGCGCCTCGCTGGAGCGGATCCTGGGCGCGCTGCGCACGGTCAAGGCGTCGGGTGCCGAGCACCGGGAGGAGCAGACCATCCACGCGGCGGCCGAGGAGTCCTGGCGGCAGAGCGTACGGGCCGCCAAGTGGTCGGCCGCAGCGGGCAACACGGCCGGTCTCGCGATGCAGATCGCCTTCATCACGGTCCTCGCGGTGGGCGGCGCACGGGTCGCGACCGGCGCCATCCAAGTCGGCACGCTGGTCGCCTTCCTCCTCTACGTCTTCTATCTGATGTCGCCGATCCAGCAGGTCGTGGGCGCGATCACCCAGTACCAGACCGGCGCCGCCGCGCTCGCCCGCATCCAGGAGGCGCTGCGACTGCCCGCCGAACCGGACGCGCTGCCCGCGCCGCTGCCGACCCCCGGCGCCGCGCCGGCCGCGCTCGCCTTCGACGACGTCCGCTTCCGGTACGCCGACGACCTGCCCTACGTCCATCACGGCGTGACCTTCTCCGTCCCGGCCCGCGGCATGACCGCCTTCGTCGGCCCCTCCGGCGCCGGCAAGACCACCGTGTTCTCGCTGATCGAGCGGTTCTACGACCCCGAGGCGGGCGTCATCACGGTCGACGGCCTTCCCCTGGAGCAGTGGGACCTGCCCCGGCTCCGGTCGGCCATCGGGTACGTGGAGCAGGACGCCCCGGTCCTGTCCGGCTCCCTGCGTGACAACCTGCTGCTGGGCAACCCGGAGGCCGACGACGCCGATGTCACACGTGTGCTGAAGACGACCCGGCTCGACGGGCTGGTCGCCCGGCTGCCGCGCGGCCTGGACACGCTCGTCGGGCACCGCGGAACCAAGCTGTCCGGCGGCGAACGCCAGCGGGTCGCGATCGCCCGCGCGCTGCTGCGCCACCCCCGGCTGCTGCTCCTGGACGAGGCGACCTCGCAGCTCGACGCGGTGAACGAGGCCGCGCTGCGCGACACGGTCGCCGATGTGGCCCGCACGACCACGGTCCTGGTGGTCGCGCACCGGCTGTCCACCGTGACGATGGCCGACCGCATCGTCGTCATGGACGCGGGCCGCGTACGCGCCGTGGGCACCCACCGGGAACTGGTGGCCGGGGACCCGCTCTACGCGGAGCTGGCCGCGACCCAGTTCCTCGCGACGGCGGGCTGAGGAGAGCGGATCGTCGCGCGTTCTCCGTACGAAGTTTCCTTCACTCGACCCGTGACACCTGTGTCTGCCCCGGCACGGGGTGCCGGGGCAGACGCGGGCGGGCAGGCCAACACCCGATCCGAAGGACCGGGCCTAGGCCTGGAGGCCCGGGAGGAGTCCGGTGACGGGGGCGACCAGGTCGGTGACCTGGTGCAACTGGTTGAGGTCGTTCAGGCGGTTGAGTCCGCCCAGTTGCTCGGAGATTCGCGGGATGTCGGCCTGGTGCTCCGCGGGGATGTCGCTGACGGCGAGCGCGTCGAGCTGGGTGATCGGGTTCAGCTTCCCCGCGTCCGGGGCCTCGGCCGCGGACGCCATCGGCGCGGCGAGACCCGTGACGCCGACGGCGAGACCAACGGCGGCGACCATACGTCGTGTTGAGATCATGCTTGCAGAAACGGTCCCGGACGGCGCGCGGTCACGGCCGTCCCCCGGTCCTCACCCGAGAGGCGCATCGCGCCGGCTGGGCTTGCCGTGAGCCAGGGGGCGGAGGAGGCTCGGTAGAGAGGCCCTTCGCGGTCCCTTCCTCAGCGGATCGCGGCCTTCCAAGGAGGTCGACATGGGCACCATGGCAGGCCCCGCCTTCGACACCGAAGCGCTACGCCGGGGCATAGAAGGACACAATGCGGCGGATCTCCTGTCGCTCTACGCGGACGACGCGGAATTGACCATCGTCGACCGCAACACCCAGCCAAGTCACCCGATGATCAAACACGGTCGCGGCGAGATCGCCGAAATGCTCAACGACGTCTACAGCCGCGACATGACCCACAAGTTGGAAGAGTGTGTCGTCCAGGGCGACCACGTCGCGTTCACCGAGTCCTGCCAGTACCCGGACGGCGTGCGGGTACTCGCCAGCTCGATGATCTCGCTGCGGGACGGCAAGATCGTCGAACACACACTGCTCCAGGCATGGGACGAGTAGGAAGGAACTGGCCGAAGGTCCAGATCAACTCTCGCGTGACCTGGACCTTCTCGGTGAGGGCCGAGATGGGTCGCTCGCGCTCGCAGCGGCCTCGGCTGCCACGACCAGTTTCCGCAGCAGGTCTGCGAGCGTCCGCTTCTCTGCTGGGGTCAGTACTGCGAGCAGCGCGTTCTCACCCCGGTCCTCCGACACCGCGTGCTGTTCGAACGCGGCGTATCCGGCGTCGGTGATCCGCACCTCCACGCGACGCCGGTCGGTCGTGTGGTGGGTACGGGCGATCAGTCCCTCCTCCTCCAGCGGACCCAGCCGCGCCGACAGGGCGCCACGGGTCAGCCCGAGCATGTTGGCGAGCTGCGAGGGGCTCGCCGCGTAGGGCGGCCCGAGTCTGCGCAGCATCAGCAGCACCTTGAACTGCCAGTGCTGCAGCCCGTCGGAGTCGAGCACGTCCCGGCGGGCCTGTGCCGCGTGCCGGGCCAGGATCGCGAGCCGGACGAAGATCTCCTCCTTGACCGGGTCCATCCAGTCGAGCTCCTTCGCCCAGACCGCGACGTGCCGGTCGACCGAGTCCGCCGCCGACGCCTGCCCCCGCGCGGACTTCGCCTCTCCCGCCCTCGCCTCTCCCGCCCTCGCCTCTCCCGCCCTCGCCTCTCCCGCCTTCACATCTTCCACGCGCCACTCCGTAGATAGTTTTCTTGTGGATAGTTTTTCTGATTACTACTTTTCCCGCCATGACGAACACCGCAAGTACCCTTCGTACGGCCGTACCGCTCGACGAACTCATCGCTGCTGCAAGGGAGTTGAGGATCGGCGGTCGCTGGGAGCGCGCTACGCGCCTGCTCGACTCGGGCGAGGCGACCGATCCGAGGTCCCGTGCCCTCCTCGCCCTGGCCGCCGCCGAAGTCGCCCTGGAGAGCGACTGGTTCGGCGGGACCGCCCTGGCGGAGCCACGGCTCGCCGCCGCCGGGCTTTTCGTCGAGGTCCTGCTCGCGAGCCTCGACGGGAAACCGGCCGATGAGGCGCAGTCCGACATCCGCTGGGATCTGGACTTCCTCCGACTGCGCCACGGCTACCTCGGGCAGGTGCGCGTCGACGGTGTCTTCCGTGTCGGACCCGACGGCAGGGATCCGGACGCGCCCGCCGCCCTCCGCACGCACGCCGAGCGGCTGCGCGGCGAGGCCCCGGACGGCGTGCGCCGGGGCTGGGCCGAGATGTATCTGGGCCTCGTCGCCGACAACCTCTTCGCCGAGCGGGACGTCGCGCCCGGCCACTACGAAGCCGCGCTGTGCGCCGGTGAAGCAGGTGAGGCAGGTGGAACGGGTGAAGCCGGCGGCTCACACAACTCCGGTGACGACCTGCTCGTCCGTGAAGCGCTGCGACACCTCGGCGATCACGACCACGATCACGGTGACCACGCACGGGCACGGGAGCGCTGGAGCAGGGCGACCGAGCTAGGCGCCCGGGCCGGGACCGTCCCCGGCACCCTCTCGCAGCAGCTGCTCCTGGCGGTGCTGACACGCGACGCGGGCGACGAGGCCGGGGCCGTCGCGATGGTCCGCGAGATCGCCCGCTGGGCGGGGGCCATCGGCGCCATGACCACCGAGGCACAGGCCAGGGGCTTCCTGGCCGGGGTCGACCCGACGGCGCCGCCCGCTCCCGCCGAGTCGGACAGCTGATCGTACGAGCTACCCTGGTCGCGGGCCGTGACTGGCGCTGAGGTGGATTACCACCGGGGAGCGGCCTGACGAACGGGTCTTTGCCGCGCGCCTGGGCGATTGTGTCAGCAACGCTCAGGAGTAGCTCATGTCCCAAGCCCAGCTCATGGACGGCGCGGGTCTCGCGCGCCGCATCATCGAGGAGACCGCGAAGCGCGCGGCCGCGCTCACCGGGCGCACGGGGAGGGCACCGTGTCTCGCGACGGTGCTGGTCGGCGAGGATCCCGCCTCGGTCACCTACGTCCGGATGAAGCAGAACCGCAGCCGCAAGGCCGGCATCGAGTCCCGGCACGTCGCCCTGCCCGCCGGCACCACCACCGCCGAGCTGGTCGACACGCTGAAGGCGCTGTCGGGAGACCCGACCGTGCACGGCATCCTGCTCCAGCACCCCGTCGGACCGCACATCGACGAACGGGCGGCGTTCGAGGCCATCGCGCCGGAGAAGGACGTCGACGGGGTGACGCTCAGCTCGTACTCGGCGATGAGCTTCGGGCTGCCGGGCTTCGTGTCCTGCACCCCCGGCGGCATCATGCGGCTCCTCGACGAGTACGACGTCGACCCGGCGGGTCGGCGCGCCGTCGTGGTGGGGCGCAGCGCGATCCTCGGCAAGCCGGTCGGGATGCTGCTGCTCGGCCGCGACGCGACGGTGACGTACTGCCACTCGCGGACGACCGGTCTCTCGTCGGTCGTCCGCGAGGCGGACATCGTGGTGGCCGCCGTGGGCCGGCCACGGCTGATCCGCGGTGAGGACATCAAACCGGGAGCCGTCGTGATCGACGCGGGCTACAACCCCGGAAACGTCGGCGACGTCGACTTCGACACCGCCCGCGAGCGCGCCCGGTTGATCACGCCGGTGCCGGGTGGTGTCGGCCCGATGACGATCGCGGTCCTGCTGGAGCAGACCGTGACCGGGGCCGAGCGCCAACTCGGCCTCCGGTAAAGCGTTTGCGCCTCGCCCACAGCGTCTCAGGTGCGCCCACAGCGTTTCGGGTTCGGCTAAAACGTTTCGGGTTCGGCTACAGCGTTTCGGGTTCGCTCACAGGACTTCGGTCCGCTCAACGCATCCACGCGCTGTACGACATCACGTCCCCGGCCTTGACGCCGTACTCGGGATCGTCCTTGGTGACGGTGTCCTCGATCCCGAGTACGGCGCCGCTCCTCGGGTCGAGGACCAGCATCCGGCGCGCGGAGTGTGCGGCGTCCTCGTACACGTACGCCTGCCCCTGCCTGCCCAGCCGGTCGGTGACCGCTCCGGCCGGGCGCAGCCCCTTCGCGTCGGCGAGGACGCGGACGAGCGCGGCGTCCTCACGGGCGCCCAGCGTCCAGTTGTCCAGCAACTCGGCTACGGCGTCGAGAAGTTCGGATGTACCCATGGCCTCGATGCGGTCGATCTCGTCGAGGTAGGCGCGCAGCCGCTCGGCGTCGTGCGGCGGCCGGGCCACCGGCGGGGCGTCGCTCCAGCTCGGCGGGTAGGTCCGCCGGCTGAGGACGCGCCCGTCCTCGACCGTGCGGGGGACGGGGTCGGCGTCGGTGACGACCGGCCTGCCCGGATGACGGGGGTCGGTCGCCACGACGAGTTCCGTATGACTGCCGTCGGCCTTCCAGCGGACCACGCGTTCCGCGGGGAGGGTGATCGGCGGCCGGACCCCCGGCCCGGAGGTCAGGCTCATGCTCCAGGTCTGTACGTGGGTGCCCTGGACGAGCCGCTGCGAGCCGGCGGACGCGGTCACTCGGTCGGCGAGCCGGTCCAGCGGTACGGGGGTGGAGCCCGCCTCGACGATCAGCGGGCGGGGTGCGGCTACGGCCGGGGTGGAGGTCGATCCCGACACCGTGAGTGTCAGGACGACGGCACCGACGGCGGCCGCGGTGCCGACGCTCCAGACCCAGCGGCGCAGCGGACGGGGGCTCGTGCGGTGCCGTTCGCCGTGCAGCAGTTGGTTGAGACGGCGCTGCGCGTGCTGGTCGAGGGGGCGGTCGTGGAAGTGGGGGGCGGTGGCCGGCACCGGGTTGGCGCGGCGCAGGATGTCGAGTTCGTCAGCCATGGCCGTGCTCCTTCGGGGTGTCGCGGCGGGGCGAATCAGGGCCGCCGGCCACGGTGATGTGCATGCGGTCGATCTCGGCTCTGAGCCGGCGGCGGGCGCGGTGCAGGCGCATGGCCGCGGCGCGGGTGCCACAGCCGAGGGCGACGGCGACCTCGTCGACGCCGAGTTCCTCCCAGGCGGTCAGGCGCAGTACCTCCTGGTCGGCCGGGGAGAGCCGGGCCAGCGCCTCGTGCACCCAGTCGCCCGGCGACGCGGCGTCGGGACTGTCGACGACCTGTCTGCCGTGCGCGCTCTCGTCGTTGCCGATCCGGTCGAGGAGCCTGCGGCGGCGCCCGTAGCCGCGTACGGCGTTGGCCAGGCAGTGGCGTGCCACCCCGTACAGCCAGGGAAGCGGGGACGGCGGGAGGTCGGACCGGCGCCGCCAGGCGACGGTGAAGACCTCCGCCACCACCTCCTCGACATCACTGCTCCGGCCGTCCAGTCGCCTCGCCACGTAGCGGCTGACCGCCCAGTAGTGCTCGCGATAGGCAGCGGCGAAGGTCTCGTCGTTGCTCATGATCCGTAGGTGTCCGGCAGGTGCGCGATCGTCACCGGTGCGGGTGTGACGCTCGTCGCTTCGTTCAAGTGTGACGGCGGCCCCGGCGGCGGACACAGGCGGGGCATGGAAAGCACCACAGTGACGACGCCGCCCGCAGCCTTTCCCGCGCGTGCGCGGCGTCCTGGACTCGCCGCGGTGAAGTGGCTGACCACCACGGATCACAAGACGATCGGGACGCTGTATCTGGTCACGGCGTTCGGCTTCTTCTGCGTCGGCGGGGTGATGGCGCTGCTGATGCGCGCCGAACTCGCCCGGCCGGGGCTTCAGATCATGTCCAACGAGCAGTTCAACCAGGCGTTCACGATGCACGGCACGATCATGCTGCTGATGTTCGCGACGCCGTTGTTCGCGGGTTTCGCGAACTGGATCATGCCACTGCAGATCGGCGCGCCCGACGTGGCGTTCCCGCGGCTGAACATGCTGGCGTACTGGCTCTATCTCCTCGGCTCACTGATCGCCGTGGGCGGGTTCCTGACGCCTCAAGGAGCGGCCGACTTCGGCTGGTTCGCCTACAGCCCGCTGTCGGACGCGGTCCGCTCGCCCGGTGTCGGCGCCGACATGTGGATCATGGGTCTGGCGCTCTCCGGCTTCGGCACGATCCTCGGTGCGGTCAACTTCATCACGACCATCATCTGCATGCGCGCTCCCGGCATGACGATGTTCCGCATGCCGATCTTCGTGTGGAACGTGCTGCTCACGGGTCTTCTGGTGCTGCTGGCCTTCCCCGTGCTGGCCGCCGCCCTGTTCGCGCTGGAGGCGGACCGCAAGTTCGGTGCCCACGTCTTCGACGCGGCGAACGGCGGTGCCCTGCTCTGGCAACACCTCTTCTGGTTCTTCGGCCATCCAGAGGTGTACATCATCGCCCTGCCGTTCTTCGGCATCATCTCCGAAGTCGTCCCGGTGTTCTCCCGCAAGCCGATGTTCGGCTACATGGGCCTGATCGCCGCGACGATCTCCATCGCCGGTCTGTCCGTGACCGTGTGGGCGCACCACATGTACGTCACCGGTGGCGTCCTGCTCCCGTTCTTCTCCTTCATGACGTTCCTCATCGCCGTACCGACAGGCGTGAAGTTCTTCAACTGGATCGGAACGATGTGGAAGGGGTCGCTGAGTTTCGAGACCCCGATGCTGTGGGCGACCGGCTTTCTGATCACCTTCGTCTTCGGCGGCCTGACCGGTGTGATGCTCGCCTCACCGCCGATGGACTTTCCGGTTTCGGACTCGTATTTCGTGGTGGCGCACTTCCACTACGTGATCTTCGGTACGGTCGTGTTCGCGATGTTCTCCGGATTCCACTTCTGGTGGCCGAAGTTCACCGGCAAGATGCTCGACGAGCGCCTCGGGAAGATCACCTTCTGGACGCTGTTCGTGGGCTTCCACGGCACGTTCCTGGTGCAGCACTGGCTGGGTGCGAACGGAATGCAGCGCCGTATCCCCGACTATCTGGCGGTGGAGGGCCTGACCACCCTCAACACCGTCTCCACCATCTTCTCCTTCCTCCTCGGCAGTTCCCTCCTGCCGTTCTTCTACAACGTCTGGAAGACCGCCAAGTACGGCGAGAAGGTCCAGGTCGACGACCCGTGGGGCTACGGCCGCTCGCTGGAGTGGGCGACCTCCTGTCCCCCGCCGCGCCACAACTTCCTCACCCTGCCGCGCATCCGCAGCGAGTCCCCCGCCTTCGACCTGCACCACCCGGAGATCACGGCCGCGGCCGTACCTCTGGAGTCGCCCCTGAAGGAGCTGCGATGACGACCATGGACGATCGACCGCCGACCCCGCGGGCTCTCATCGACGAACTGGAGGGCCATCTGCTCATCGAGGCAACCAAGGCCGAGGGACGGGCGGAAGCGGCTCGTTTCACCCATTCCCTGGCCTGCCTGACGGACACCCAACGCGAAGAGGTGGAAGAACGCTTCACGGACACCTACCTGGCCCTCACCCGCTGCTCCTGGGAACGGACGGCACGGCGCGGCCGGGAACTGTGCGCCGAGTACGAGGCGAGGTACCGCGCACTGCGTCGGCGCCTGTGCGCCGTGTACCTCCTCGGTGCCGCTCTCGCGCTGGTGGCCTTCGTCTCGGTCAGCCGACGGTGACCTCGCGCGCGAGGTCGGCGCGCAGAAGCATCCTGGACGATTCGTCCACCAGATTCCGCATCACCGACAAGTAGGGCTCGTCGCCACCCAGTTCGTCCAGCATACGGTGCGCTTCACCGCGGAACTCGTTGATGTCGTCCTCGTAGCGACCAAGAACGACCGGTGCCAGAAGGGTGTCGACGAGCTCCGCTCGGGCGTCACGGGAAGTTCTCGCGTCTGCGTGCAGCCGCAGGATGCGCACCGTGGAGCGGGACGCGGACGTATCGAGGGCACATGCCAGGAGATAGGTCACCGTGCCGTTCAGAAGGTCCTCGTTGCGGCCGGACAGGACGTCTTCCTGATCGTTGGAAATCTGCCACAGGATGCCGAACACATCGCCGAAATCGCGCCAGAGCTCCACTCTCGCCTTCTCGACACCCGCCAATTCGGCGGCCATTGCGGTGACCATGCTGAAGGGGGCGCCGGACTTCCCTCGGTAGGCCGTGACGACCGAGTCGCGCGTGGCCGTCGCCGCATCTCCGCGCAGATCACTCAACTGGCCTTCGACCGCGAGGATCGAGCACTTCACGATCTCGGCCGACAGGGCGCCGCGCACCGATTCCGGGACTGCCTGCGACTGGACGACGAGCAGCGGGAGTGGAGTCCCGCCGACGAACGCGGCGAGCAGCGCCTCAGCCCCGCCGAGGTCTCCCCCGAGGTGTGCGACCTGTCCGTCGGCCAGGTCGTCGAGATGGCACGCCGAGATCCACCACAACTCATGCACGACGGCCAGCGGCACGGCCGGTTCGGGCGCGCCCGTCTCCACGGCATGCACGATCAGCGGCAGTACCGAGAGCGGATGGGTGAACTCCCGGTTCCGTACGAGTTCCGCGACCGCGGCCCGCACCGCGTCGGCCTGAGGGGCGAGTCTTTCCAGCGTGGCCTGCATCTCCGCGTCGATGTCCATCGAGAACCGACGATGAAGATCCAAGTAGGACATGGAACGCACGTGGAGACCCCTCACCACCGAGATCGAATCGAGCACCGATTCGATCACTCCAACTGAAGGGCAACCAGAGCGACTTTCAGCCACGGCTTTTGCGCTAGTTCCTCATTGGTTCGGCGAGGGTGTGGTCGCGGCGTGGGACCAGGGTGTGACGGCGAGGATGTCGCGGACCGCTTCGCGCAGGCTCCCGAAGTGACGGTGCACCCCGTCCGCCGCGGCGGGTGCGTTGACCCCCCACACCGTCATCCCGGCACGCAGTCCGGACTGCACGCCGGAGGGTGCGTCCTCGATGACCAGACAGTCCTGCGGCCGGGCACCGAGCCGCTTGGCGGCCAGGAGATAAGGGGCGGGCGAGGGTTTGCCTTCCTCGACGGAGGCGGCATCCACGATGATCCTCGGGACCGGCAGGCCGGTGCGGGCGAAGCGGCCGCGCACCCGGTGCTCGTAGTTCGACGTCACCAGCGCCCAGGCCTCCGGCGGCAGAGCGTCCAGCAGCTCGGACGCTCCGTCGAAGGCCGCGTACACGCCGGACCGGACGTCCTCGTCCTCGAGTTCGTGCAGCACGGCCAGGCACTCCTGCGGGTCACGGTCCGGAACGACCTGCGCGAAGGTCTCCATCGGCCTCGTCCGCAAGGCCACTTGGTGGACCTCGTCGGGGTCGAGTCCGTAGCGCTCGGCCCACACCCTCCACACCCGGCGCTGGTTGTCCACGGCATCGATCAACGTGCCATCGACATCGAACAGGACATACCTCTTGGCTCCGGGCCGAGCGCGTTCACCGATCACGCCCTGATCATGCCATCAGGCCCCCGAGCAGGTCCCGCCCGCGGTCGACGACCGTAAGGGGGTCCCTCCCCCGCGTCCGTCCTGCCTCCGGAGGACATGGCTGAGCTCATCTCCTGCATTCCGAGTAGCGCGATGTTCGGCACGCGCACGACGACGCGGCGGATCCCGGTCGGACAGGATGGGCGGTGCCCAGGGAGCGACCGTGTTCGCAGCTCCACCTCTGGGCCCTCGGGCCGCGCAGGCCCACGGCTTCCCCCGGTCGTGGGCTGCCGGCAGGGGCATCCTCGCGCGAAGGCGGCCCCACTGCGCCGAACCCGTGGGGACGGGGAGCGGCGCGCGGGTCCCGAACCCGGTGGCGGATCCCCCGGGATCCGCCACCGGGTTCGAGGACACCCCGACCGGCGGCCGGCACGGCACGGCACGGCACGGCACGGCACGGCACCAACGGTGAGGTCACGTCACGGGGTTCCGGGGCCGTGCGGGTTCCACCCCGCCGGTCGCAGGATCCCCAGCAGCTGACGGACCAGTTCCTCGACCACCTCGTCGAGCGTGGCCGCCACCCAGCCGGCGCGCCAGTCGTGCAGGAGGCCGTTGACGCTGCCGATGAAGGCGGTGGCGGCGATCCGGTAGTCGCGGGGCACCGCCTCGCCGCGGTCGGCGGCCGCGGTCGCCTCGGCGCAGATGAAGTCGACCCAGCGCGCCCGGCGGGCGAGCCGCTGCTCCTCCAGGCGCGGACTGACGCCGATGATCTCGACGAAGGTGATGCGGATGCGGCGCGGGTCCGCCGTCACGTTCGCGGCGTAGGCGCGGAAGATCGCGGTGGCGCGCTCGGCGAGCGGCAGGTCCTGGGCGTCGGCGAGGGCGGCCAGAGCCGCCTGCTCGGCCCAGTCGTTGACCTGGAGGTGGAGGGCGGCCAGCACGTCCTCGAGGGTGCGGAACTCCTCGTAGAACTGACGCGTGGACAAGCCCGCCGCCTCGCTCAGCGCCGCGATGGTCGTGGATCTGAACCCCGGGCTGTCACCGAAGAGTTGGAGCGCGGCGTCCAGGAAGCGCGAGCGTCGCTCGGCCTGCCGTTCCGCGGCGGTCCTGCCTCCGTAACGGCCGGTCGGCTGTTTGATCCTGCCCGCCACGCGTTCCTCCCTCGCCGGAGGGACGAACCGTTCGTCCCTCCGATGATTTTGTCGTGCACGGACCCTTGTGGAGAGGGGCGACCCTTCCTTACTTTCCAGTAAGTCCACTCTGAACGCTGTCGTGTTCAGACTTTTCGGTACCCGCACCCCCCGCCTAGACAAGGGACCACCATGTCTGCCCTCAGACCCAGACACCTCTGTACGCTCGCCGCCGCCGTCGCCCTCACCTTCACCCTCGGCGGTACAGCGACCGCGGCCTCCGCGCAGGCCGCCGCGACCGATCTGCGCGAAGTGATGTTCGTGGGAAACAACTGGGACGGCACCGCGGACGTCATCAAGTCCACCGGCGACTTCGCGAAGGTCGGCCGGATCAACGTCGTCCCGGACAAGGACGCGCGGATGGCGGAGATCAACGCCGATCCGATCAAGTGGATCTACTTCCAGGCCATCCGCAACGGTGTCGGCGAGGGCCACGACCAGTTCGTCGACGACATGTACTCGACGCCCGACGCCAAGTCGGTGGTCGTCTCCCGCCCGAGCTTCGCCGATGTCGTCTCGATCGACCTGGCGACCGGGCACATCAACTGGCGTTTCGCCGTGTCCGGTTACCGATCCGACCACATGGCCGTCTCCCCCGACGGCACCCGTGTCGCGGTCTCCGCGTCGACCGCGAACACCGTGC
Organism: Streptomyces mirabilis; assembly: GCF_039503195.1. Classification (NCBI taxonomy): domain Bacteria; kingdom Bacillati; phylum Actinomycetota; class Actinomycetes; order Kitasatosporales; family Streptomycetaceae; genus Streptomyces; species Streptomyces mirabilis. The sequence continues at coordinate 9,896,635 of NZ_JBCJKP010000001.1, read as the reverse complement.
ACGTGCTCGACATCAACACGGGCAAGCAGTTGGGCTCCTTCGCCACCGGCGACAAGCCGCACGAGAACATCTTCACGCGGGACGGCAAGTACATCTGGAACATGGCCATCGGCGATGTGAACACCTCACTCGACGACCCGTGGCTGGACTGGACGAAGGGCGACCGGCACATCACCGTCGTCGACGCGACCACCTACAAGCAGGTCAAGGTGATCGACATGCGGCAGCGGCTGGACGCGATCGGTCTCAAGGACTTCTCCGACGCGGTCCGGCCCGCCGTCTTCAGCCCCGACGAGTCCAAGCTGTACTTCCAGGTGTCGTTCTTCAACGGCTTCCTGGAGTACGACGTGGCCTCCGACCGGATCACCCGGGTGAAGACCCTGCCGATGAACCCCGCGACCAGCACCGACCGCACCACCTGGGTCAACGACTCGCGCCACCACGGCATTTCGATGAACCCGTCCGGCACGAAACTGTGCGTCGCCGGAACGATGGACGACTATGCGACCGTAGTCGACCGGGCCACCCTCCAGGAGGGCCCGCTCATCACCGCCTCGAAGCCGTACTGGGCGACCGTGAGCGGTGACGGCAAGGACTGCATCGTCTCCGAGAGCGGCGCCGACCAGGTCACCGCCATCGACTTCGCCACGGGGCAGAAGACGGTGTCGGTGCCGGTCGGCGACCACCCCCAGCGTGTTCGCCTCGGCCATGTGGAGGCGAACTGGACCGGCCCTTCGACTAGTTGACCGTCGACGCGGCCCATGAGCTCAGTTCGGAACGGGCCGCGCTCAGCAGTTCGGCGGTCGGGGCGGTCGCCCCGTTCGTGACCAGCGCGTAGTGCAGGGTCCCCGAGTCCGGTGCGGTGAGCAGCAGTCGGCGACTGCCGGTGCCGCCCGGCTCGGGGGCCACGGCGATCGGGGTGGTCGTGGTGTAGGCGGGCGGGGAGATCGTCGCCCCGAGGTCGGAGACCACCGTCGTGGACACGGTCGGGAAGGACGCCGGGAGATGGAGTTCGGTGGGTGCGCTGCCGCCGTCCGAGCGCCACAGGAGCAGCCCGTACTGGCCCGATCCCACTAGCTGGGAGACGTGCGGCAGGGACGACGGAACCGGGTTCCAGGTCAGGGTGGTGGAGCCGTCCCGGGAGCGGTCCTCGTAGGTGAAGGCGACCGTGCTGCCCGAGGTCGCACTCGGATAGAGCCGGTCGAGCAGGTGGGCGTCCTGACGGAGGACGGCCGTTCCGGAGTCGTCGAGGCGTACGGCCGAGAGGTCCTCGTCGTTCCAGGCGTCGCCGGAGGTGAGGACCTTGCTCGCGTTGCCGTTCATCAGCTCGTGATGGCGGCCGCTGTAGATGTCCCACTGCCACTGGTTTCCGGAGAGCACCGGGCCGGAGGACGCCGGTTTGGTCCACCAAGTGGCTCCCGGAAGGCGGGAGTCGAGGGCCTGGTACATCGCCTTGTCGACGGTCGGGGCCTTGCCGGAGACCGTTCCCGACAGCGGATGGCCGAACTCGCTGACGATCGCCGTCGTCCCCGCGGCCGAGGCGCGGTCGCGGACCGTCCCGAAGTCGGTGGCGTACTGGCCGTCCGCGGCATTGCCCCACATGAGGATGCCCGAGATGGCCTTCTGGTCGTAGAAGTGGGTGTTGAAGGCATAGCGCGGGCCGAGGGTTCCCGCGTCGAGCAGGCCGCCCTCCTGCTTCTGGGAGTCGATGTTGGAGTTCCAGAAGAGGTTGGCCTCGACGAAGGCGGGCTTGTCCTGCCAGCCGGCCGCGTCCATCCGGGCCCGGAACTTCACATAGAACGGCCAGAGCAGGTCCCGCTCCCAGGTGCGGCTGGTCTGTCCGGAGTCGTAGGTGCCCGCGTAGGGCTCGTTGAACGGGTCGAAGCCGACGAGGCCCGCGAACTGGGCCGTGGTGAGGTGCTGTCTGACGTAGGTCATGGTGGCCTGGGCCGTGGTGAGGAAGGCGTCCTGGACGCCGTACGCGTTGTGCCAGAAGTCGTACTGTGCCTGCTTCACGGCCGCGTTCTGGGTGATGTTCTGCCCCCAGAAGATGCAGATCCCGCAGGACTCGCTCGGGTAGTGTCCGGCGTCCACGGCCCACTTGGGGGCTCCGTCGCCGGTGTACCAGCTGCCCGAGTTGAAGAGGTAGCGGGAGTAGAGGTCCTGGTGGAAGTCGGGATACACGCGGATTCCGGCGTCGAGGAAGGCGCGTATCTGGTCGGTGACGGCGGCGAGGTAGGCGGAGTCGACCTGGCCGCGTACGGGTTCGGCGTGGGCCCAGGAGAGCAGGAAGCGCACGGAGTTGCCGCCGCCGAGGACCCGCAGGGCCGTCGCGGACTTCTTGGCGTCGGCGACCGAGGCGAAGGGCAGACCGCTGTTCTCTTCGAGCTTCGTCTCGCCGGAGACGTTGTACCCGCGCAGGACGACCTCGCGGCCGAGTCCGTCGAGGAAGCGGCCCTTGTCGACCGTGAGAGTGGCCGCCGCCGGCGCGTCGAACCACAGGGAGTCGGGGAGTCCGTCCGCGGCGGCGGGCTGGGCGCCCACCGCCGAGAGGAAGCCGGTGAGGAGCACGAGGACGCCGAGCAGACGCGCACGTAACTTCGACATGTCCACAACATTCGCGGGTGCGCAAGAAGGCGTCAATACTTCTGACTCCAGAGTAAGTTTCAGGTTCTGAAGATCATCTGGAGATCTTTTGGGGAGCCGTGTCGCCGTGTGCGGGCTCAGGCGCCGACCCGCCGCGTCACGTTCAGCAGGTACTCCTTCCGGTCCAACGGGTTGAGGTCGGTGCGCGGGCGGTCGGGGACCGCGCCCCGCAGGACCGGTGCGTAGTGGTCGAAGGCGCTTTCCAGCTCGCCCTCGCCCCGCGTCAGCCCCGGGAGCTGCCGCTCCAGCCCATGGACCCGGGCGACCGGGATCCGGCCCTCCAGCACGCACGAAGCACCCCGTAGCTCGGTGGTCCCCGCGACGGCTCCCTGTTTCGCCAGCACCGGCAGCACCGCGCCCAGCGTGTCCGCCGGGGCCTCCAGCCTGAAGCGGTGCATCGGCTCGTACACCTGGGTGCCCGCCGCCCGCAGCGCGTCCATCACCACCAGGGGGGTGAGGCCCCGGAAGTCGGCGCCCGTGCTGGACATGCTCTTGTCGAAGCCCTGGTGGGCGTGGCTCTGCCGGGGCCAATAGCCGGAGTGGGTCATGGTGACCGTGCAGTCCGCCACCTGCCAGCCGTGGATTCCCTGCGTGAGGGTCTCCTTCACGGTGTCCTCGACCGCCTTGAAGAACGCGTACGGCATCGCTCCGAGCTCGACCTCCAGCCGGAACTCCACCCCGGAGCCGACCGGGGCCGGATCGACACGCAGGCCGACGGTCGCGAGAAAGGGATTGAGGCCCTTCTTGATGAACTCGACCGCCGCGCCGCTGCCGAGGGGCCGCTCGATGCACAGGGGTGTCGTCTCGCGGAACAGGACGTCGATGCCGAACTCATCGGCCAGAGTCGCCTGGATGACCTCTTTCTGCACCTCTCCGTAGAGCGAGACGGAGATCTCCTTGCGCGTCTCGTCCTGGCGCAGATCGATCAGGGGGTCCTGCTCGGCCAATTGGGTGAGGGCGCCGTGCAGTGCGCCCTTGTCGGCCGGACGGCAGGGTTCGACGACGGTTTCGAGGGTCGGGGGCGAGAAGTGGTGCTCGCCGGCCGACGACTTCCGCGGTACGCCGATGGTGTCGCCGATCCGGATGTCCGCGAGGCCCCAGAGCTTGCCGATCCGCCCCGCCGCCACGGACTGCTCGCGCACCGCCGCACCCCGGTCGAAGACGCTGATCGCGGTGACCCTGCCCTCCTCGCCGTCGCCCAGAGGCAGCCGGTCGCGCGTCCGCAGCGTCCCGGAGAACATCCGCGCGTAGGCGATCTTCTCCCCGGCGGGCCCGCGCTCGACCTTGAAGACGCTGCCCGAGACCGGACCGTCGACATCGGCCTCGGCGCGCGGCAGCAACTCCCTGATCCCCGCGATCAGTTCGTCCACCCCCGCGCCCGTCACGGCCGAGCCGAAGAACACCGGATGCACCAGGGCCTGCCCGGTCTGCCGCACCAGAGCGGCGCGGATCAGGTCGTACGACACCCGGCCCTCGACGTACGCGGCGAGCAGCGCGTCGTCGTGCTCGGAGAGCAGGTCGAGCAACGGGGCGCCGAGCCGCGCCTCGTCGAACAGGCCGAAGCGCGCGTCGCGCGTGCCCTGCGCCCGGACCTCGCCCAGGGGGACGATCGCCGGGGTGAGCCGCGCCGCGACGGCGTCGAGCACGCGCTCGCAGCACGCCCCGCCGCGGTCGATCTTGTTGACGAAGACGAGCGTGGGGATGCGCAGCCGCCGGAGCGTCCGCATCAGCACACGGGTCTGCGCCTGCACGCCCTCCACGGCGGAGATCACCAGCACGGCGCCGTCGAGCACGCTCAGCACGCGCTCCACCTCGGCGATGAAGTCCGGGTGTCCTGGGGTGTCGATCAGGTTGACGGTCACGTCGTCGACCGCGAAGGAGACCACGGCGGACTTGATCGTGATACCGCGCTGCCGCTCCAGCGCGAGGGAGTCGGTCTGGGTGTTCCCGCCGTCGACGCTGCCGATCTCGTCGATGACTCCGACCGAGTGCAGCAGCCGCTCGGTCAGGCTTGTCTTACCGGCGTCTACGTGCGCCAGGATTCCCAGGTTGAGCATATGCACCGGGTGTCATGTCCTTTGATGTGGGAGTGATTCCTTCCTGGGTGGACATGAACGGTGTGCGCATTGCTGCTCCCTGATCTCGGTGGACGCGTCCCGGTCAGTGCAGCAGGCGGCCTCGCCCGGCAGCAACGGATTAACGCTCAACAAATCCCCGCCGCAGCACTCGCCGCCCTCCCCGCCCGGCCCTAGAGTGACGCACACCACGTAAAATGGCTGATACCCCTCACCTGGCTCTCTGGGAGGGCACATGACCCGCATTTCGGTGAAGGTGGACGGCACCACGTACGAGGACGAGGTCGAACCCCGCCTTCTCCTGGTCCACTATCTGCGCGACCACCTGGGTCTGACCGGCACCCCGATCGGCTGTGACACGTCGAACTGCGGGGCCTGCACGGTCGACCTGGACGGGGAGACCGTCAAGAGCTGCTCCGTCCTCGCCGTCCAGGCGGACGGGAGCGAAGTGACCACCATCCAGGGGCTGGCGCACGACGGGGAGTGGCACGCGCTCCAGAAGGCGTTCCACGAGCGGCACGCGCTCCAGTGCGGCTACTGCACCCCCGGGATGATCATGGCGGCCCGCGATCTGCTGCGCGAGAACCCGGCCCCGGGCCCGCAGGAGGTACGCGAGGCCCTGGAGGGCAACCTCTGCCGGTGCACCGGCTACCAGAACATCGTGCGCGCGGTCCTCGCCGCCTCCCGACAGGAGGTCTCGCCGTGACGGACCAGATCGTCGAACCCGAGGTCGGCCGCTCCCGGCCGCGCAAGGAGGACGCCCGTCTGGTCACCGGGCAGACCACCTGGACCGACAACATCGACGTCAACGGACTGCTCCACCTGGCCATCCTGCGCAGCCCCATGGCACACGCCCGGATCGACCGGATCGATGTCGCACCTGCCCGCGAGCGCCCCGGCGTGGTCGCCGCGTTCACCGGCCAGGACCTCGCCGAGGGCCTCGGCTCACTCCCCTGCGCCTGGCCGGTCACCGAGGACATCGTGCTGCCCGACCACCCGCCGATCGCGGTCGACGAGGTCCGGTACGCGGGAGACCCGGTGGCCGTCGTCGTGGCCCGCGACCGGTACGCCGCCGCCGACGCCCTGGAGGCCGTCGAGGTCGACTACACGCCCCTGCCCCCGGTGCTCGACCTGGAGGCCGCCCTCGCCGAGGACGCCCCCCTGGTCCACTCCGACAAGGGCACCAACCGCTGCTACGTCTGGCCGCTGGCGACCGGTGCGGACTACCGGTCCGTGCGGGAGCGCGCGGACGTCGTCCTGAAGCGCCGCTACGTCCAGCAGCGCCTGATCCCCAACGCGATGGAGCCGCGCGCCGTCGTCGTCACCCCGCTCGCCGCCTCCGGCGAGTACACCGTCTACTCGGCCACGCAGATCCCGCACATCCTGCGGATCATGCTCGCCGTCGTCACCGGCATCCCCGAGCACAAACTGCGCGTGATCGCCCCCGACGTCGGCGGCGGCTTCGGCTCCAAGCTCCAGGTGTACGGCGAGGAGGCCCTCGCCCTGACCGTCGCCCGGCGGCTCGGACGGCCCGTGAAGTGGACCGAGTCGCGCTCCGAGGGCTACCTCGCGACCCACCACGGCCGCGGCATGATCCAGGACATCGAGATCGCCGCCACCAGCGAGGGCAGGCTGCTCGGCCTCAAGGTCGACCTCCTCGCCGACATGGGCGCCTATCTGATGCTCGTCACCCCGGGCATCCCGATCCTGGGCGCCTTCATGTACCCGGCGATCTACAAGATGGACGCGTACGACTTCACGTGCACCGGCGTCTTCACGACCAGGACGCCGACCGACGCCTACCGCGGCGCGGGGCGCCCCGAGGCGACGTACGCCATCGAACGGATCATGGACGAGCTGGCCGTCGAACTCGACCTGGATCCCGTCGAGTTGAGGCGGCTCAACTGGATCAGGCACGAGGAGTTCCCTCACACGTCCATCGCGGGTCTGACCTACGACAGCGGCAACTACGAGGCCGCCACGGACAAGGCGCTCGCCCTCTTCGGATACGACAAGCTGCGCGCCGAGCAGGCGGACCGCAACCGGCGCGGCGACTTGGTACGCCTGGGCATCGGTGTGTCCACGTACACCGAGATGTGCGGGCTCGCGCCCAGCCGGGTGCTGCGCGACCTGCGGTACGCGGCGGGGGGCTGGGAGGCGGCGAGCATCCGCATGCTGCCCACCGGCAAGGTCGAGGTGGTCACCGGCACCAGCCCGCACGGGCAGGGTCATGTGACCTGCTGGAGCCAGATCGCCGCCGATGTGCTCGGGGTGCCCTTCGAGGACATCGAGGTGGTGCACGGCGACACCAGGGCGGCGCCCCAGGGCATGGACACCTACGGCTCCCGCTCGCTCGTCGTGGGCGGGTCCGCGGTGCACCACGCTGCGCGCAAGGTGGTGGAGAAGGCACGGAAGGTGGCCGCGCACCTGCTGGAGGCGAGCGAGCACGACCTGGAGTTCACGCACGGCGTGTTCTCCGTGAAGGGCTCGCCCGAGGCGCGCAAGACCATCCAGGAGGTCGCCTTCGAGACGTTCTCCTCGCACGACCTGCCCGCCGGCATGGAGCCCACCATCAACGCCGAGCACCTGGTCGACCCGGACAACTTCTCCTACCCGCACGGCACCCACCTGTGCGCGGTCGAGGTCGACACCGAGACCGGACGGACCACCATCCGCTCGTACGTGTGCGTCGACGACGTCGGCAGCGTCATCAACCCGATGATCGTCGAGGGACAGGTGCACGGCGGGGTCGCGCAGGGCATCGCGCAGGCGCTGTACGAGGAGGCCGTGTACGACGACGAGGGCAACCTCGTCTCGGGCACGATGGCCGACTACCTCGTGCCCTCGGCGGCCGACCTGCCCGAGTTCGTGACGGACCGGACGGAGACACCGGCGACATCGAACCCCCTGGGTTCCAAGGGAGTCGGAGAGTCGGGGACCATCGCCTCCACGCCCGCCGTCGTCAACGCGATCGTGGACGCGCTGCGCCCGCTCGGAGTGACCGAGGTGAGGATGCCCTGCACGCCACAACGGGTCTGGGAAGCCCTTCGGTCCGCTCGGGCGGCCGACGGGTCCGCCCGCTCCGGTGAGGAGGCGTCGGCATGATTCCCCCCGCATTCGACTACACGCGGCCCGCGAGCGTCGACGAGGCCGTGCGCACGCTCGCGGACGCGGGCGAGGACGCGAAGGTGCTGGCCGGCGGACAGAGTCTGCTGCCCCTGCTCCGGCTGCGGCTCGCCTTCCCCGAACTGGTCGTCGACGTCGGCCGGATCCCCGAGCTGCGCGGGATCCGCGAGGACGCCGGCACGCTGGTCATCGGCGCGATGACCTCGCACCACGACGTCATCCGCGATCCGCTGGTGCGCCGGCACGCCGGACTCCTGGCGGCGGCCACCGCCACGGTCGCCGATCCCGCCGTACGCCATCGCGGCACCCTCGGCGGTTCGCTCGCACACGCCGATCCGGCCGGTGACCTGCCCGCCGTGGTCCTCGCGCTCGACGCGACCCTGATCGCGGTGGGACCGCAGGGGCGGCGCGCGATCCCGGCCCGCGAGTTCTTCCTCGACTATCTGCAGACGGCGCTGCGCCCGGACGAACTGCTGGTGGGGGTGGAGATCCCGTCGACCGAGGGCTGGGGCTTCCACTACGAGAAGTTCCAGCGGGTCGCGCAGGCCTGGGCGGTGGTCGGCGTGGCGGCGCTCGTCCGGCGGGACGACGGACACCTCGCCGAGTCCCGGATCGGGCTCACCAACATGGGCTCCACGCCCCTGCGGGCCACGTCCACCGAGGCGGCGCTCACCGGCGCCGACGCCGAACCGGCCGCGGTGGCACGGGCCGCCGAGGCGGCGGCGGAGGGCACGCACCCCTCGTCCGATCCCTCGGGCTCACCCGAGTACCGCGCGCACCTGGCCCGGGTGCTCACCCGACGCGCGGTGCTGGCCGCCCTGGAGTAGCACCCATGCACGAGGTGAGCGGTCCGGCGGAGGTGCGGGCCCGCCTGGAGAAGACGGGGTATCTCGTCGACGACGGGCTGGCCGTGGCCTGCTACCTGGCGCTGCGGCTGCACCGGCCGCTGTTCTGCGAGGGCGACGCGGGCGTGGGCAAGACCGCGCTCGCGTCCGCCCTGGCCGAGGCGATGGACGCTCCGCTGATCCGGCTCCAGTGCTACGAGGGCATCGACGCCTCCCAGGCCCTGTACGACTGGGACTTCCCGCGTCAGCTGCTGCACCTGCGGGCGGCCGAGGCGGCGGGCGTGACGGATGCCGACCGGCTCGAAGGGGAGCTGTACGACCGGCGGTTCCTCGTCACGCGTCCACTGCTGCGGGCGCTGGAGACCCAGCCGTCGGTGCTCCTGGTCGACGAGATCGACCGCGCGGACGACGAGTTCGAGGCGTTCCTGCTGGAGCTGCTGTCCGAGTACACGATCACCATTCCGGAACTGGGCACCCTGCGGGCGCAGCTGCCGCCCGTCGTGGTGCTGACCTCGAACCGGACGCGCGAAGTGCACGACGCGCTGAAGCGAAGGTGCCTCTACCACTGGTTCGACCATCCCGGGTTCGCCCGTGAACTCGCCATCGTACGGAGGCGGTTGCCGCGGGTCACGGAACGGCTGGCCGAGCAGGTGACCGCACTCGCACAGGCCCTGCGCGCCGAGGACCTGGTCAAGCCGCCCGGGGTCGCGGAGACCATCGACTGGGCGGAGGCCCTGGACGCGCTGGGGGCGAGCGAGGTGGACGCGGAGCTGGCGGTGGCGACCCTGGGCTCGGTGCTGAAGTACCGGGAGGACACCGAGCGGGCACGGGGGCTGGATCTGGCGGCGATCCTCGCGGCACGGGGGACGTGAGCGGCGTGATCGGCCGGGACGGCGGAGACGGCCGGAGCCGCGGGGAGGGCAAGGACGGCGGGGACGAGGTAGGACAAGCGCGCGCCGTCGACGCGTCCGCCGTGGTCGTCGGGTTCGCCCGTGCGTTGCGCGCCGCGGGCGTCGATGCCTCGCCCGACCGCGTACAGGCCTTCCTGGGCGCGCTCGACACGCTCGATCCCGGTGCGCGCTCGGACGTGTACTGGGCGGGCCGTCTCACCCTGTGCGGGAGCCAGGACGACCTGGAGCGCTACGAGCGGGTCTTCGCGGCGTACTTCGGCGGCCGGCCCGGCGGCGCCCCTGCCCGGTCCGCTCCCCCGCCACGGACCCGGACGGTCCTGCGCGGCGCCGGTACGGTGCCCCGCCCCGCGGCGCGGGCCGAGGACGCCGTACCCGTGGCCGTGCTGGCCGACTCCACCGACGTACTGCGCCACCGGGACTTCGCCGAGCTGACCGCCGACGAACGCCACCAGCTGCGGCGGCTGCGGGCCGCGTTCACCCTGCGCGGCGAGGCCCGGCGCACCGCGCGGCGGCATCCGGCCCGACGGGGCGCCGTCGATCCGCGGCGCACGGTACGGGAGTTGCTGCGCGGCGGCGGGGAGCCGGCGCGGCTGCGGCACCGGGCGCGAGCGGACCGGCCGCGCCGGGTGGTGCTGCTCGTGGACGTGAGCGGCTCGATGGGGCCGTACGCGGACGCGCTGCTGCGTTTCGCGCACGCGGCCCTCCACGGCCCCCGCACCGGTGGGGCCGCACGGGGCACCCGCACGGAGGTCTTCACGATCGGTACCCGGCTGACCCGGGTGACCCGTGAACTGGAGCACCGGGATCCCGACACGGCCATGGCCGCGCTCGCGGCGGCGGTTCCGGACTGGCGTGGCGGCACCCGGTTGGGTGAGATGCTGCGCGGCTTCCTGGACCGGTGGGGGCGGCGGGGCATGGCGCGCGGCGCGGTGGTCGTCGTGCTGTCCGACGGCTGGGAGCGTGGCGATCCGGCCCTGCTCGCGGAGCAGATGCGCCGCCTGCACCGGCTCGCGCACCGGGTGATCTGGGCGAATCCGCGCAAGGCCCGACCCGGGTACGCGCCCCTCGCCGGTGGGATGGCCGCGGCGCTGCCGAGCGTGGACGCGTTCGTCGAGGGACACAGTCCGGCCGCGCTGGAGCGGCTGGCGGCGGTGGTGAGAGGAGCGGACTCTTGAGTGGGACGCACCCTGTGGTGAGCGGAGCGAGCGATGCGTGAGATCCTCCCGGCGCTGGAGCGCTGGTACGCGGCGGGCGCCCCCTTCGGGCTCGCCACGGTGGTCACGGTCAGCCGCAGCGCGCCCCGGGACCCGGGAGCCGCCATGGCCGTGGGGCCCGGCGACGAGGTCGTGGGCAGTGTGTCCGGTGGCTGTGTCGAGGGCGCGGTGTACGAGCTGGCCCAGGAGGTGGTGGCGACCGGCGAGGCCCGCCTGGAGACCTTCGGGTACAGCGACGAGGACGCGTTCGCCGTGGGCCTCACCTGCGGCGGCGAGATCACCCTGCTCATCCGCCGGGTGACGCCCGCCGAGGACCCCTCCTTCGCCGCGGTGGCCGACTCGGTGGCCGCCGGCCGGCCCGTGACGGTGGCGACGGTGATCGAGGGACCGGCGCCGCTCGGGGCCACGCTCGCGGTGTGGCCGGACGAGGTGGCCGGTTCGCTGGGCTCGACCGGTCTGGACGTGGCGGTCACCGCCGACGCCCGCGGTGAACTGGCCCAGGGCGCCACGATCCGGCGGCACTACGGGCCGCACGGCGAGCGCCGCGAGGACGCCGTGACCGTCTTCCTCCATTCCTTCGCGCCGCCCCCGCGCATGCTCGTCTTCGGCGCGATCGACTACGCGGCGGCGGTGGCCCGCATCGGGGACTTCCTCGGCTACCGGGTCACGGTGTGCGACGCGCGCCCGGTCTTCGCCACCGCGAAACGATTCCCGGCGGGTGTGGAGGTCGTCGTGGACTGGCCGCACCGCTATCTGCGGGGTACGACGACCGACGCGCGCACGGTGATCTGCGTCCTGACCCACGACCCGAAGTTCGACGTGCCCCTGCTGGAGGAGGCACTGCGCCGCCCGGCCGCGTACATCGGGGCGATGGGCAGCCGTCGTACCCACGACGACCGCAGGAAACGGCTCATCGACGCCGGTCTGTCGGGGGACGAACTGTCCCGGCTGCGCTCGCCGGTCGGGCTCGACCTCGGAGCCCGTACCCCGGAGGAGGTGGCCGTGTCCGTCGCCGCGGAGATCGTCGCACTGCGGTGGGGCGGCAGCGGGGCGCCGCTGACGGCGACGGGCGGGGCGATCCATCCCGGTCCCGTCGTTGCGCCTGCCGGGTCCGTCGATACGTCTGGAGGAGAGCAGCATGGAACTGCATCATGAGTTCACCGTCCCCGTTCCCGTCGACGACGCCTGGCGGGCGCTCCTCGACGTCGAACGGATCGCCCCGTGCATGCCGGGGGCGACGGTGGACGACTACGACGGGAAGACCGTGACCGGTTCGGTGAAGGTCAAGGTGGGGCCCATCACGGTGACATACCGGGGCACCGCCGTCTTCGAGGAACAGGACGAGTCCGCGCACCGGATGGTACTGATCGCGAACGGCAAGGAGACCCGCGGTCAGGGCACGGCACGGGCCACGGTCACGGGCACGCTCGCCGAACGCGACGGCGGCACGGCGGTGTCGGTGCGGACCGATCTGACCGTCACGGGCCGTCCGGCGCAGTTCGGTCGCGGCGTCATGGCGGAGGTGGGCGACAAGCTGGTCGGGCAGTTCGCGGAGTGTCTGGCGCGGCGCCTCGGGGAACCGACCGAACGGACCGAGCCATCCGAGTCGGTAGAACCATTCCAAGCGGCGCAACCAGTCCATCCGGTTCAACCGGTCGAGCCGATCGACCTGTTGCGGACCGCCGGGCCTCCGGTCGCCAAACGCGTGGCGGTCGCGGTGGCCACCGCCGTACTGGCGCTGGTCTTCGTGCGCATACGACGGCACCGGCACGCCTGAGTGCCTCAGCCGGGGTCGACGCGGTGCAGGGTCACCTCGGTCAGCTGTCCTTCGGTCACGGTCGCGGTCATGTAGGTGTGGTGCGGCTGGCGGCGGCGGTCGGTCGGGGAGCCCGGGTTGAGCAGGCGCAGGCCCGTCCCGGTGGTGGTGTCCCAGGGGATGTGGCTGTGTCCGAAGACCAGGACGTCGAGGTCGGGGTAGCGCTCGGCGCAACGCCGTTCGCGGCCCTGGGCGGCACCGGTCTCATGGACGACGCCGAGGCGCAGACCGTCCAGGTCGACGCGGGCGACCTCGGGGAGGCGGGCGCGCAGGGCCGGGCCGTCGTTGTTGCCGTACACCCCGACGAGCCTGTGTGCTCGCTCCTCCAGCAGGTCGAGGGTGGCGGTGTCCACCCAGTCGCCCGCGTGGACGACGACGTCGGCGTGCGGGAGTTCGGCCATCAACTGCGAGGGCAGTGCCTTGGCCCGCTTGGGCAGGTGGGTGTCGGACATCAGGAGCAGACGCACGGCACCCACCCTAGGAGTGCGGTCGTCTCACCGCGAGGAGTGCGGTCCTGGCAGCGCGCGCCGTGCCGGGAACATGGACTTCCATGACCGGTTCCGCTTGAACGGCAGCTCGAACAGCTTGGCGAACAGCCACGCTGCCAGCACCGAGGCGGGCAGTGCCAGTGTCAGCGTGAACCAGAACGCGGGTAGCCCCGGCGATACGAAATGTGGGGCCATCTTTCGGCAGACGATCATGACGATCGGCAGGTGGACCAGGTAGAGGCTGTAGGAGAAGTCGCCGAGGCCGCGCATGGGACGCGTGGCCAGGAGCCGCATGAGGACGGCGGGCCTGCCGGTGGCAACCGCCGCGATCATCATGGTCATGGCGGGCGCCACGGCGAGATCGATCCAGAAATAGTGGTCCACCGTCCACGCCGACCCCTTGCCGACGACAAGGGCCACAACCGGCAGGGCGGCCAGAGCGGCGAGCCAGTGCCACGGCAGCCGCCGGACCTTCTCCGGCGCGACGACGATCCCCGCGCCCACCAGTCCCGCGACGAACACGGGGGCGAGGTTCGGGGCCAGCCAGTTCACGCCTTCCACCGGGGACGCGTTCGGCGCCAGCAGGCCACGCGCGACCACCAGGATTGTCACGCCCGCGACCAGGACGACCGCGCCCAGCCGCCGTCGGACGAGCAGGAGGAGCGGGAAGACCAGGTAGAGCTCCGCCTCCACGCCGATCGACCAGAAGGCCCCGTTCGGCGTGGGAGCCGTGACCATGTCCTGGAACACGAAGCCGTACACCAGGATCGTTGTGCCGGTCGGCGGTCCGAAATGCGAGGCGGGCACCACGAACCGGGCGACCGCCAGGCTCAACGCGAGTGCCGCCCAGTAGGGAGGCAGAATGCGCCACGCGCGCCGCCGCAGGAACCGGGAGACGCCGCCCAGGTGCCAACCGTTGCGCGCCGGTGAGATGGCCAGGGAGAAGCCGGACAGCACCAGGAAGAAGACCACGGCGAGACGCCCGTACATCAGCCAGCCCAGCCAGGCGGGACCCGAGTTCTCGGGAAAGCCCGGCATGGTCAGAAGCCAGCAGTGGAAGAGCAGCACGTACAGCGCCGCCAGGCCGCGGAGCCCGTCAAGGCCCAGCACCTGACCGCGACCACGCGTTTCGGGCCGCTCCAGCGGTGGGGAGACGGCGAGTGGGGTTCCCATACTCTTTCTCACGTGTCGTCCCCGGCCGATGTTCAACTACCGTCCGATCATCGGCCTGTACGCCTCGGAGTCGATGGGCTGGAGCAGCCGACCGGACCGGACCGCTCAGATCAGCGTATCGACGGAGGGCCCGGCCGGGTCTCCGGGCGTCCGCGCCAGCCGCCGTATCTCCGCCCCGTCCAACGCCGGGTTCGCGGCTGCCGGATGAGCCAGTTCCTCGTCGTCGAGGAGTTCCGTCAGCCGGGGCCGCGGGAGGTTCGGGTGGCGGCCCACCGCCGCGGCCCGTACGGCGGGGTCCAGGTCCCTGGTGAGACATTCCACGACGGCCGGCGGTCTCGGGGTCGCGCACGGCCAGGGCCCTGACCTCGTGGTCGGCGAAGGCGGCCAGTCGGGCGGTCGGGAAGTTCGGCCGGGTGGCGAGGGGGGCGCGGTCGGAGTCTGCCAACAGGGCGGCTCGCGCGTCGGCGGACAGCCACTCCCACGCGCCGGGTGTACGTGTCGGGGTGCTCGATCACCGCGTCGACGACGGCGTCGGGCAGGACCCGGTCCCGGCAACAGCACCATCCGTACCGCCGCCGGACCCTCGGCGAGCAGCCGCAGCAGGACGTCCTGCGGGGTGGAGGGGTTGAGTGCCGGCCCGGCCGGCCGCCGCGCGGCCAGGCCGGCTTCCTCACCTATCCGCTCAGGCGTCTTCACCATGCGCAGTGCCCCCGTGTGTAAACCGGCCCCCGCCCCCAGGAGCACCTCGTGACCGACCCTATCCCCCTGCGTCCAGCGGGATTTCGCTCCACACCTGCTTGCCACCGCTGACCGGCACGGTGCCCCAGGTCGCCGACATGGCCTCGACGAGGAGGATGCCGCGGCCGCCGGTGGCCTCCCAGCCGATGCTGGTGGGCTTGATGGGCGTACGGGGTGAGGTGTCGGCGACGGAGATCCGCAGGCGGTGGTTGATGAGGGTGATGTCGAGTCTGACCTGCCCGTCGGTGTGCACGAGGGCGTTGGTGACGAGTTCGGAGACGACGAGGAGCGCGCCGTCCATGCTGTCGTCGGGCACGCCCCAGGCGCGCAGGGTGCGCCGGGTGAAGCGGCGGGCGTGCCGGACCGCCTCCGGGACGCGCCACACCGTCCAGCTCTCCCGCAGCGGGCGGGTGGCCAGACCGTCGTAGCGCAGCAGGAGGAGGGCCACGTCGTCGCTGCGGTTGGCGCCCGTGAGCAGTCCGTCGGCCACCACTCCGAGGTGGGCGGGGTCGGACGCGGTCAGTTCGCCGGCCAGTCGGTTCAGTCCGTCCTCGATGTCGACCTCGGCGGACTCGACGAGACCGTCCGTGGTCAGGGCGAGGACCGTGCCGCGCTGGAGTCGCAGCGGGATCATCGGGAAGTCCGCCTGGGTGACGACGCCCAGTGGTGGTCCACCCTCCGACACGGTGACCTCCGTTGTGCCGTCCGGGTGGCGCAGCACGGGCGGATGGTGTCCGGCGCGTACGCACCAGGCGGTGCCCTCCTCCAGGTCCACGTCGACGTAGCAGCAGGTGACGAAGAGGTCGGTCTCCAGGTCCATGAGGAGTCGGTTGGCGTGCTGCACGACGACGTCCGGGGGGTGGCCCTCGACGGCGTACGCGCGCAGGGCCGTGCGCATCTGGCCCATCAGGGTGGCGGCCTGGGCGTTGTGGCCCTGGACGTCGCCGATGACGAGGGCGACGTGGTTGTCGGGCAGCGGGATGACGTCGTACCAGTCGCCGCCGACCTCCAGGCCCGCCGTGGTGGGCAGATAGCGGGCGACGGCGACCGCGCCGGGGATCCGGGGCAGGCGCCGCGGCAGCAGGGAGCGCTGGAGCATGCCGACCAGCTCGTGTTCGGCGTCGAAGGCGCGGGCGCGTGTCAGGGCCTGGCCCGCGAGGCCCGCGGACGCGGTGAGCAGCGCGCGCTCGTCGGAGCCGAACTCGTGCGGGTCGTCCCAGCCGATCAGACAGGCACCCGCCATCCGGCCGCCTGCGGGCAGCGGCAGGATGGCGAGACCGCCGGGGCCGACGTCGGCGAGCGCCGGTTCCAGGGCTGCTCCGGCGGGCCAGACGGCGGGGCGCCCCTCGATGAGGGCAGCCTCCAGCGTGGGCATGGCGCGTACGGGCGCGTCGGGCCACTCCGAGCGCCACTCGGAGCGCCACACCTCGGGCCAGGCTTCGGGTTCGGGAGGGTCGAGGAGGGTGACGACGAGCCGGTCGCCCTCCAGCTCGGCGAGGGCGATCCGGTCGGCCCGCAGGGGGCGCCGCAGCGCGGCCACCACGGCCCGGCCGACGTCGCGGACGGTGCCCGCGGTGGCGAGGGTCGAGGCGAGTCGCTGGACGCGGGCCACGTCGCTGACGCCGGAGCGCAGCTTGGAGGCGTCGGCGACGGTGCCCACGAGGTGCGCCGGGCGCCCCTCTCCGCCGGGCACGAGACGGCCGCGCAGCCGTAGCCACTTCGGCTCTCCGGAGGGCTGGAGGATGCGGAACTCCAGCTCGCGGTCGCCGATGGACATGTGGTCCGCCTCCACCACGGACATCAGCGTGGGCAGGTCCTCGGGGACCGTCATCGACAGCAGGCTCTCGACCTTGCCGTCGAACTCGGCCGGGTCGAGGCCGAACAGCTCCAGCATCTCGCGGTCGACCTCGAGGTGTCCGGTGTCCATGGCGAGGTCGAACGAGCTGGTGGGCCGGGCGGCGGTGGCGCGCGGTGAGTCGGGTGCGGGGGAGACGGCGGCCTCGGCGATCAGGCCGAGGCACTCCCGGTCCTCCTCGTCGAAGCCGCCCGGGCGCTCGCCGGCCGCCACGAGGCACCCGCCGTCCGGCAGGGGCAGGACGGCCAGCCAGAAGTCCTGGGACGGCAGCCTGCGGGCATCGGCGCAGCGGGCGATCTCCGCCGGGCCGAGCCACAGCGGTCGGCCCGAGCGGTACGCGTCCACCGCCGGGGAGCCGCCGGTGAGGACATAGCTGTCACGCAGGCCGTAGAGCGTCCTGGGGACGCCTGCCGACTCGGACAGGTACAGCTCGTCGCCGCTCTCGGTGGGCGAGTACACCGCGACGACGCTCGCGCCCGCGAAGACGAGTGCGTGTTCGAGCACGCGGCGCTGTCGCTCGCGCGGGTCCAGGTCCGGGGTGGGCGTCTTGAGGGCAAGTTCGGCACGCAACGTCCTCTTTCCGCGTTCCGCAGCGCCCTCACTGACCACGTCCGCAATTACAGCGCTTCCGGGACGCTCGCGCAGCCCCTGCGACCATTCCGGGGCCGTCGGGCCTGCGGCGGAGCCCACAAGCGGCATCCTGTGCCGCGCGTGGCGTTCGCCGTGCGGGAAGGGCCGTCGCGAGAGAGCCTTGATCCCTGAGTCCCGTCGCGCGGCCCTGCGAGGAGGTGGTCGGCGTGTCCGACTGGCAGGGGTCCGTACAGGCGCCGGCGGGTCGGCGGACGCCGGTCGGGCGGCCGCTGCTGTCGCTGACGCTGGCCTCGATGATGGAGGAGGTCCACGCACACTCCGGGGCGGTGTACCTGCTGACGCCGGGTGAGGCCGTGCTGGAGATGGCGGTCATGGCGGGCATGCCCAGGTCGTTCGCGGCGCCGTGGGAGCGGGTGGGGCTCAACGCGCCGATCCCGGTCGCCGTGGCGGTGCGCGAGCGGCGGCTGGTCTGGGTCGGTGGCGAGGAGGAGATGGCTCACCGCTTCCCGCGGATCGCCGTGGTCCTGCCGTACCCCTTCGCGCTGGCCGCCCTCCCGGTGGCGACCGCGGGCACCGTGTACGGCGCCGTCTTCGTGACCTGGCCCGGCTCGCATCCCCAGGACCTCTCCGACCGGGAGCGCGACCATCTCACCGCGTCCTGCGCCCGGCTCGCGCTGCGTCTGGAGCGGGCGGCGGCGGAGCGGCGTCCGGTCCATCCCGAGCCGGATCTGTTGGCACCGTCCGCGGCTCCGGCCACCGGCGCGCTCGGCACGCTGGAGGCGGCGCGGATGGTGGCGCGGTTGCCGTACGGGCTGTGTGCCCTGGACCTGAACGGCCGGGTCAGTTTCGCCAACGCCGCGACGGCGGACATGCTAGGCGTCCCGGTCAGCGAGCTGCTGGGCACCCAGCTGTGGGCGTCGGTGCCCTGGCTCAACGACCCCGTCTACGAGGACCGTTACCGGGCCGCGCTGATCAGCCAGCACGTGACGTCGTTCGTCGCGCTGCGGCCGCCCGGCGACTGGCTGTCGTTCCGGCTCTATCCGAGTACGACCGGACTGAGCGTGCGCATCTCCCGGGCCCGGGCGGTGGCCGAGATGGGGCGTGTCGAGTCGCGGCACGGTGAGGACGACACCACCCCGCGCCTGGTGACCATCAGCCAGGTGCTGAGCCTGGCCGGCGCGCTCACCCAGGCGGCGGGGGTCGAGGACGTGGTGCAGCTGGTGGCGGACGAGATCGCGCCGGCCGTCGGCAGCAAGGCCCTGGTGGTCCTCGGCTCGCGATCCGGCCGCCTGCACGTGCTCGGCCACCGGGGGTACGCGGACGCGCACATCGTGGAGCGCTGGCACGGGGTGCCACTGAGCGCGCAGACTCCGGGCACCCAGGCCCTCAAGACCGGGGTGCCGACGTTCTTCGACTCCCGTCAGCAGCTGGAGCGCCTCTACCCGGACCGGAGCGCGACGCCCGACGGGATGGCGGCGTGGGCGTATCTGCCGCTGATCGCGTCCGGACGGCCGGTGGGCACCTGCGTCCTCGGGTACGCGGAACCTCACATCTTCCCGGCGGAGGAGCGTGCCGTGCTGACCAGCCTCTGCGGTCTGATCGCGCAGGCCCTGGAGCGGGCCCTGCTCTACGACGCCAAGCTGCAGCTGGCGCACGGTCTGCAGGCCGCGCTCTTGCCGCACTCGTTGCCCGCGCTGCCCTCGATCGAGGCGGCCGCGCGCTATCTCCCGGCCACTCAGGGGATGGAGATCGGCGGGGACTTCTACGACCTGGTGCCCTCGCACGGTCTGGCCGCCGCGGTCATCGGTGACGTGCAGGGGCACAACGTGACGGCGGCGGGCCTGATGGGGCAGATCCGCACGGCCGTACGGGCGTACACGACCGTCGGTCAGCCGCCGGAGGAGGTCATGCGCAGCACCAACCGGCTGCTGATCGACCTGGGGGCCGAGCTGTTCGCGAGCTGTCTCTATCTGCGTCTCGACCCTGCGCGCGAGGTGGCCGTCATGTCGCGCGCGGGTCATCCGCCCCCGCTGCTGCTGCGGCCGGACGGACGGGTCCGGGTGCTCGACCTGGCCGGTGGGCCACTGCTGGGGATCGACGCGGCCGCCACGTATCCGACGACCGAGGTGCCGCTCGTCCCCGGTTCGGTCCTCGTCCTGTACACCGACGGTCTGATCGAGTCGCCCGGCGTGGACATCGAGGACGCCCTGGCCGACCTCGGTCGCAAACTCGCCGAGGGCGGTGACCTGTCGCTGAACGCGCTGGCCGACCGTCTCGTCGAGCAGACCGGGGCGGTGACGCAGGAGCGGCTCGACGACGTGGCGCTGCTTCTGTTGCGGGTGCGTCCGCACGAGTGAGCGGTACCGGAACCCTCGGCGTCCGGCCCTCTCGTGAGCGGCGGGGGAAACGCGGTGGGGTCCGGCCCTCCCGCCGGAGGGCCGGACCCTTCCACTGCCGACCGGACCGTGCAGGCACGGCCGGGTCAGTGGCTCGTGGTCACCGGTGTCACGGGGTGCTGGTCACCAGGCCGGAGCCGGCGTCCATACCGGTGCTGGACTGGCCGCTGCCGGTCCCGGACTGGCCGCCCGCGGCCGGGTCGGTGGCCGCCGGGTCCGTGGCCGCGGGGTCGGTCGCCGCCGGGTCCGTGGCCGCGGGATCGGTGGCCGCGGGGTCGGTGGCGGCCGGATCGGTCGCGGCCGGGTCGGTGGCCGCCGGGTCGGTCGCCGCGGCGCTCGCGCCGCCGGCACCCGCGGCGCCACCCGCGCCGAGCGTCGCGCCGGTCGCCTGGAGGGCGGCGGTCACGGGCTGGAAGAAGGTCTCGCCGCCGGCGGTGCAGTCGCCGCTGCCGCCGGAGGTCAGGCCGATCGCGCTGCCGTCCGCGGTGAACAGGGAGCCGCCGCTGTCGCCCGCCTCGGCGCAGACGTTGGTCTGTATGAGACCGGTGACGGTGTCGACACCGCCGGGAACGGTTTCACTCTGGAAGTTGACGGTGGCGTCGAGACCGGTGACCGAGCCGTCGTGCAGACCGGTGGTGCTGCCCATCCGGAGGACCTGCTGACCGACCGTGGCGTCCGCCGCCTGAGTGATCTGGACGGTCTTCCCGTTGCCTTCGTTCACCTCGCTCACCGTCTGGGTGGCGGGGTCGTCGTACTTCACGAGCGAGAAGTCGCCGGCGCCGGGGAAGGTGGCCTGGTCGACGGTCGCGATCGGCTGGCCGTTCTGCGAGTCCGACCACTGCTTGGCCGCGACACCGCAGTGCCCGGCGGTCAGGAAGGCGGGGGCGCCGTCGCTCGCTGTGACGTTGAAGCCGAGGGAGCAGCGGACGCCGCCGCCGTTCGCCTGGGCGAAGATGGCGTCACCGCCCGACACGAACGTCTTGAACGTACCCGCGGACTTCTTGACCGCGGCCACGCCGGAGCCGAGCGAGTCGACGGTCGACGTCAGCTTCGCCCACTTCGCACCCGTGACGGTGCTGTCGGCGGTGACCTGGACCTGGTTCGTCTTGGGGTCGATCGACCAGGCGGTGCCGGGGATGGTCGCGTCGGACTTCAGTGTCTTGGCAGCCGTCTTGAGCGCGGACAGGCTGTTGTTGACGCTGCGGGGAACGGCGCCGGCCTTCTCGACGGTGTTGACGACATTGCTGTTGTTGCCGACGACATTGACGATGACCTGCTGCTTCGAGGCGTCCCAGTACGCGCCGCCGAAGGCGTCACCGAGCTGGGAGGCGATGAGCGAGGCCAGGTTCGAGGCGTCCGCGGACTTCAGCGTCTTAGGAGCGGCGCCCTTCGCGTCGGTCTGCGAGGCGTTGGCGTGGGGCAGCAGCAGGGCCGCCGCTCCGAGCGCCGCGACGCCTCCGACAGCGATGGCGGCCTTGCGCTTGGGAATCCTTTTGTGACTCAACTCTTTGACCTCCTGGGGACGGGGTCGAGGCCACCGTCCGGCGGCTGACTGGGGGGCGCCTGGATGCCTGTTGATACGCGTGGGCCGCGGGGGCTGTTCAACTGTGTTTAAAAAAGAGCCGAGTTGGCTTGACCAAACCCTGGAAATACCAGGCAATCGGGCCATTACACCGAGTGAGCGGCGGATCCGACACGGTGCGCCACCGATCGGTAACGGTCCGTCTTCCGGCGGGAACGGAATCCCGGCTTCAGGGAATCTGCACATCGAATACGCAGGCGCGTCACGGTGGACAGCAGATCTGCACACTCGCGCGCCCCCCTCCGCGCCATTGCGGTGGGACTGTCCCTTTCGAGCGCGGGGCGACAAGCGTGGGGACGGAACAATGCCGTGCAGCATGTGAAGAACTGACTGCCGAGACGTGCGCACACCTGCACGGTTGGGCCCTGGCCACCCTCAAGTTCGCAGGTGAGAGCCCCGGTTGATTGGATGCGCGCACCGCGAGCGTGCTTTGATCCGTTGCACCGCGGAGGTCGCAGCCAGGGATCCGGGAACGGGTGCCGCACAGCGCCCGGAATCGGGTGCCGCACCCCCGCGGTGGCGGCCGTCATCTGTCCCCAGAGGGGGGCCGCTCTCCCCCTTATGAATATCCATACGAAGGGAAGTTCCCTCATGAACTCCACCCCCCAGGTTGCCACCGCCGAGATCTCGGACGCCGACCTCGACAACGTCTCCGGCGGTCTGTCGCTGAACGCCGTCGGCACCGTCACCGGCCTGGTCGACGGTGTTGCCCCGGTGTCCGGCCTGGTCAACACGGTCGTCGGCACCGTCGAGGGTGTCACCGGCCTCAACACCGCCCCGGTCACGGGCCTGGTCGCCGGTCTCTGATCGCGTTTCAGTGCCGTTGAGTCCCGGAACCACTCCCCGGTTCCGGGACTTCTCGGATGCCATAAACCTCTCGAACAGGTGAGGGAAGTCCCGTGCAGTTCCGCCAACAGGCCCTCGCCAAGCTGCAGTCGCCCGAAGAGCTCGACCTTCCGGTGCGCTTCGCCCGCCCCCAGGGCTGGCTCGCCCTGTCCGTGACGGTGGTCGTCATGGCGGCGGCGTCCGTCTGGGCCGTGACGGGCACGGTGGCGTCCACCGTGAGCGCGCCCGCCGTCCTCACCCACGGCGAGGGCAGCTACATCCTGCAGAGCCCCGTCGCGGGGCAGGTCACCGAGGTCGTCGCCCAGGAGGGCGAACGGCTCGCCGCGAACGCGCCGGTGCTCAAGGTCCGTACGACCCAGGGCGCTACGACCGTCGTCCGCACGGTCGCCGCGGGACGCGTCACCGCGCTGGCCGCCACCATCGGCGCGATCATCTCGACCGGCGCGAACGTCGCCGCCGTGGAGAAGGTCGCCCACGCCGACGATCCGCTCTACGCGACGGTGTACGTCCCCGCCGAGAGCGCCGCCACCATCCCCGCGAACGCCGCGGTCGACCTCACCGTGCAGTCGGTGCCGACCCAGCAGTACGGGGTACTGCGCGGCCATGTGAAGGCGGTCGGCCGGAGCGTGCAGACCCCCCAGCAGATCTCCTCCTTCCTCGGTGACAGCCAACTCGGCGAACAATTCACCAAGAAGGGCAGGCCGGTGGCCGTCCTGGTCCGCCTCGACCGCTCCGCCGCGACGAAGAGCGGCCTGAAGTGGTCCTCGGCCGACGGGCCGCCGTTCGCGCTCACCTCCATGACCCTGGCCACGGGTTCGATCCGCCTGGCCGATCAGCGCCCCGTCGATTGGCTCCTGCCGTGACCACCGCACCAGACACCCGGAGCAGACGCCGCACCGCCCCGCCCAAGCGCACCGTCCCCAAGGCGAAGGGGAAGACGGTCCGCACCCCCACCGTCCTCCAGATGGAGGCCGTGGAGTGTGGCGCCGCCTCCCTGGCCATGGTGCTCGGCCACTACGGCCGCCACATCCCCCTCGAAGAGCTGCGCATCGCCTGCGGTGTCTCCCGGGACGGCTCACGCGCCAGCAACCTGCTCAAGGCGGCGCGCAGTTACGGCCTCACGGCCAAGGGCATGCAGATGGACACGGCCGCGCTCGCCGAAGTGAAGGCGCCCGCGATCCTGTTCTGGGAGTTCAACCACTACGTCGTCTACGACGGCATGGGCCGCCGTTTCGGTCGGCGCGGGGTGCACATCAACGACCCCGGCAAGGGCCGCCGTTTCGTGCCGATGGAGGACTTCGACACCAGCTTCACGGGTGTGGTGCTGGTCATGGAGCCGGGGCCCGACTTCCACAAGGGCGGCCGCAAGCCTGGCGTCCTGGGTGCCATGCCGGCCCGGCTGCGCGGCACCTCGGGCACGATGCCCGCGGCCGTGCTGGCGAGCCTGCTGCTGGTCGCGGTCGGCGCGGCGGTCCCCGCGCTGAGCCGGACGTACATCGACACGTATCTCATCGGCGGCCGGACCTCGTTGCTGGGCGTGCTGTTCGCGTCGATGGGCGCCTGTGTGGCGCTGACCGTCGTGCTGACCTGGCTCCAGCAGGCGAACCTGCTGCACGGCCGGATCATCTCCTCCACGCTCTCCAGCGCCCGCTTCCTGCGCCATCTGCTGCGGCTTCCCGTCACCTTCTTCTCCCAGCGCAGCCCGGCCGACCTGGTGCAGCGGCTCCAGTCGAACGACGCGGTGGCCGAGACCCTGGCCCGCGACCTCGCGGCGGCCGGCGTGGACGCGATCGTGGTCGTCCTGTACGCGGTGCTCCTCTACACCTACGACCCGCAGCTCACGGCCGTAGGCATCGGCGTCGCGCTGCTCAACGTGATCGCGATGCGCGTGGTGATCCGGCTGCGCGCCACCCGTACGGCGAAGCTGCGCGCCGACAACGCGCGCCTCACCAACACCGCCTACACCGGGCTCCAGTTGATCGAGACGATGAAGGCGACCGGCGGGGAGGACGGCTACTTCCGCAAGTGGGCCGGGCAGCACGCGACCACGCTGGAGGAGCAGCAGCGCCTCGGGGTGCCGAGCGCCTGGCTGGGCGTGGTCGCACCGACGCTCGCGACGCTCAACTCCGCGCTGATCCTGTGGATCGGCGGTCTGCGGGCGGTCGAGGGACACATCTCCGTCGGTCTGCTCGTCGCCTTCCAGGCCCTGGTCACCCGCTTCACCGCGCCCCTCACCCGGCTCAACGGCGTCGCGGGCCGCATCCAGGACTTCGCCGCCGACGTGGCCCGGCTCAAGGACGTCGAGAACTTCCAGACCGACCCGCTCTACGCCCGCTCCGGCAGCGGCGAGTCCACCCGCCGGCTCCAGGGTCATGTCGAGCTGGAGAACATCACGTTCGGCTACAGCCCGCTCGACAAACCCCTGCTCACCGGCTTCTCCCTGACGGTCGGCCCGGGCCAGCAGGTGGCCCTGGTCGGCGGCTCGGGCAGCGGCAAGTCCACGGTCTCCAGGCTCATATCGGGCCTGTACGCCCCGTGGGAGGGCACCATCCGCATCGACGGGCAGCGGCTGGAGGACATCCCGCGCGGCGCGCTCGCCGCCTCCGTCTCCTTCGTCGACCAGGACGTGTTCCTCTTCGAGGGGACGGTCCGCGACAACGTGGCCCTGTGGGATCCGTCGATCCCCGACGAGGCCGTGGTCGCGGCGTTGGAGGACGCGGCGCTGTACGACGTCGTCACGCGCCGCCCCGGTGGCATCCACAGCCGGGTCGAGCAGGACGGCCGCAACTTCTCCGGTGGCCAGCGCCAACGCCTGGAGATCGCACGGGCTTTGGTGCGCCGGCCCAGCATCCTGGTGCTCGACGAGGTGACCAGCGCGCTGGACGCCGAGACCGAGCAGACGGTCATCGAC
This sequence comes from Streptomyces mirabilis, assembly GCF_039503195.1. Classification (NCBI taxonomy): domain Bacteria; kingdom Bacillati; phylum Actinomycetota; class Actinomycetes; order Kitasatosporales; family Streptomycetaceae; genus Streptomyces; species Streptomyces mirabilis. Next base: position 9,871,422 of record NZ_JBCJKP010000001.1, on the reverse strand, counting down.
AACCTGCGCAAGCGCGGCTGCGCCTGTGTGGTGATCGCGCACCGGCTCAGCACGGTGCGCGACAGCGACGAGATCGTCGTGCTGCAGCACGGCACGATCGTGGAACGCGGGCGGCACGACGCCCTGGTGGCGGCCGGCGGTCCGTACGCCGAGCTGGTCAAGGAGCGATGAGATGACCACGGTTCATGAGGGCGCACGCGAGGGAGACCTCGTCCTCGGCGCGCTCGGCGGCATGGGAACGCCGGTCGACTGCTCCGGCCTCGGACGCCTCGATCTGGAAGGACCGCAGGTCCTCTGGCTGGTGGCGGCGGGCGCCATGGACCTGTTCGCGGTCGACGCGGTCCAGCAGGGCCACTGGCACCACCTCGGCCGCCTCGAAGCGGGCTCCCTGCTGCTCGGCCCCGTCGCGGGCCCGCAACACACCCTCGTGGGGCGGCCGTTGCGGGACTGTGTGGTGCGCCGGATCGTGCTGCGCGAGCTGTACCAGCCGGTGGACACCCAGACCTGGTCCTACGACGACTACGGCAACCCCCAGTACGTACCGCCGACGTCGAGCCCGCTGGAGTACGCCCTCGCCCTCGGCGTCGGCCGCAGCCTGTCCATTCTCTTCCAGGCGCCGATGGCCACGGAGAACGCCGCCGCGCTGACCGACGACGACGTCTTCTGGATGCAGGTGCCGCCCGGAAGTGTCCAGTACGGCTCCCTGTACGGCGCCGAGGCGGCGGCCGATCTGCTGATGGACTCCGGTGTCTGGCAGGGCATGGTCGACCAGCAGTACCGGCTGCTGTCCACGCTCGACCGCTGGATCGAGCAGTTGGAGGCCAGCCACGAGGACCGTACGGCGGCGGGCATCAAGGCGGGCGAGGCCGTCCGCGCCCAGGCCGACCGGACCCTGCTGGCGTCGATCGGCAAGTCGTCCAAGCGCCCGACGGCGGCCGACGCGGACGCCACGTACGCCGCCTGCAAGCTGGTCGCCCGCGCGTCCGGGATCACCCTCGCCGAGTCCGCGCAGAGCGGCACCGAGAGCGACCGGCTCGACCCGGTGGAGCGGATCGCGCTCGCCTCGCGCGTCCGCACCCGTGCCGTACGCCTCGACGGCCGCTGGTGGCGCGACAACATCGGCCCGCTGGTGGGCCACCGCGCCGTGTCGGGCTCCCCGGTCGCGCTGCTGTGGCGGCGCGGCGGATACGTGGCCGTACAGCCGTCTTCGGGGCGGGAGACCCCGGTCGAGAAGGCCAACGCGCCGGAGTTCGGGGCGCGGGCCGTGATGTTCTACCGGCCGCTGCCCGAGCGGAAGCTGAGCCCGCTGCGGCTGCTGCGCTTCTGCCTCCAGGGCACCGGCGGCGACCTGCGCAACCTCGCGATCAGCGGTCTCGTCACCGTCGCGATCGGCGCGCTGGTGCCGATCGCCACCGGCCAGGTGCTCGGCGCGTACGTGCCCAAGGCCCAGCACGGCCTGATCGTGCAGGTCTGTCTGGCCATCATGGTCACCAGCATCGTGTCGGCCGCGTTCATGCTGCTCCAGAACCTCACGATGCTGCGGATGGAGGGGCGCATCGAGGCGACGCTCCAACCGGCCGTGTGGGACCGGCTGCTGAGGCTGCCCACGAAGTTCTTCACGTCCCGCTCGACCGGTGAGCTGGCCAGCGCCGCCATGGGCATCAGCGCGATCCGCCGCCTCCTCGCGGGCGTCGGACCGACGCTCGCACAGGCGGGCACGGTCGGCGCGATGAACCTGGGGCTGCTCCTTTGGTACAGCGTGCCCCTGGCGCTCGCCGCGATCGGCATGCTCGTCGTCATCGCGGCCGCGTTCCTCGGGCTCGGACTGTGGCAGGTGCGCTGGCAGCGCCGCCTGGTCGTGCTCAGCAACAAGCTGAACAACCAGGCGTTCCAGACCCTGCGCGGTCTGCCCAAGCTGCGGGTCGCGGCGGCCGAGAACTACGCGTACGCCGCCTGGGCGGGCGAGTTCGCGCGCAGCCGTGAGCTCCAGCAGAAGGTCGGCCGCATCAAGAACCTCACGACGGTGATGGGCGCGGTGTACCTGCCGTTGTGCTCGCTGCTGATGTTCATGCTGCTCGCGGGTCCGGCGCGCGGCTCGCTGTCGGCCGCCGACTTCCTGACCTTCAGCACGTCGATGACGATGCTGCTGACCTCGGTCACCCAGGTGACCGGTGCGTTCGTGTCGGCGGCGGCCGCGCTGCCGATGTTCGAGGAGATCAAGCCGGTGCTCGACGCCACGCCGGAGGTGCGGGTGGCGAGCACCCGCCCCGGGGTGCTGTCCGGTGCGATCGAGGCCCGGCGGCTGTCCTTCCGGTACGCCGACGACGGCCCGCTGGTCCTGGACGACGTGTCGTTCGACATCAAGCCCGGCGAGTTCGTGGCGATCGTCGGCCCCAGCGGCTGCGGGAAGTCCACGCTGCTGCGGCTGCTGATCGGCTTCGACAAGCCGGTCTCGGGCAGTGTGCTCTACGACGGGCAGGACCTGGGCGCGCTCGACCAGTCCGCCGTACGCCGTCAGTGCGGTGTGGTGCTCCAGCACGCCCAGCCGTTCACCGGCTCGATCCTGGACTGCATCTGCGGCACCGAGCCGTACACGCCCGAGGAGGCGATGGCGGCGGCCGAGATGGCCGGTCTGGCCGAGGACATCCAGCGGATGCCGATGGGGTTGCACACCATCGTCTCCGGCAGCGGCGCGATCTCGGGCGGCCAGCGGCAGCGCCTGATGATCGCCCAGGCGCTGATCCGGCGGCCCCGTATCCTCTTCTTCGACGAGGCGACCAGCGCGCTCGACAACGAGACCCAGCGCACGGTCATCGAGAGCACCCGGGCGCTCAACGCCACCCGGATCGTGATCGCGCACCGGCTGTCCACGGTGCTGGACGCGGACCGTGTCATCGTGATGGAGGACGGCCGGGTCGCCCAGCAGGGCCCGCCCGCGCATCTGCTCGCGGACACGGGCGGGCGGCTGCACGAGCTGGTGCGCCGGCAGCTGGCCTGAGTCGGCGCCATCGGTCCCTCCCGGCACCGGGGCGTCGTCAGTCCATGCCCGGTACCGGAGCACCGGACGGGACCCCGGCCTCGACGTAACGGGCGTAGATCTCCTTCCAGGGCGCGGTGGCCCCGGCGTGCGGGCCCTCGAAACGCTCGCCGCGGGCCTTCGCGTCCAGGGCGGCGAGGCACACCTCCCAGCCGGCGCCGTTGCGGGCGGCGGTGTTCTCGGCCCCGAGGACGTGGGTGAGGGTGAAGTGGGTGCGCTTCTCGTCCAGGGCGTCGAGGTCGAACCGGAGCTCGTCGCCGCCCCAGTCGAAGGAGAGGTGCCGGGGCGGGTCGACGGCGAGGACCCGGCCCGTGGACTCGGGCATGTTCGGGTCGCCGCTGAACCTGATCGTGCCGCCGGGGCGCAGCTCGATCTCGGCCCGGGACGGGAACCACTCGACCAGTTCGTCCGGGTCGGTCACGAACCGCCAGACGCGGTCGACGGGGTGGTCGTAGGTGCGGCTGAAGCGGACGGCGGGGCGGCCGTCGTCGAGGGTGAGGTAGGTGCCGGTGAGCGCGGTGGGTTCGGCGGACATGTGGCTCAGTCCTTAGGAGTGGGGTCTTCCGGGGGGTCCGACGGCTCCCCCGCCGCCTTGTCCAGGCGGCGGCCGAGTGCGTCAAGGCTCTCGTTCCACAGCTTCCGGTACGGGGTCAGCCAGACGTCGAGTGCGGCGATCGGGGCCGGGTCGAGGGCGTAGACACGGCGTTGCGCGTCCTGTCGTACGCGCACCAGGCCCGCGTCCCGGAGCACCCGCAGATGCTTCGACGTGCTCGGCTGGCTCAGACCGCACGCCTCCACGATCTCTCCGACCGGCCGCGGGCGCTCAAGGAGCAGCGCGACGATCGCACGACGGTGGGGGTCGGCGAGAGCGGTCCAGAGGGTGGCGTCGGACATGGGCCCCAATATGCCTCGACGGTTATATTCCCGTCAAGGCATACACATCAGTGGCCGGCCGACTCCGGCCACCACTGTGACGGCCACCTCACCCGGCACCCCCAGCGAAACGTTGCCGTTTCGCTGGGGGTGTTCTAGTGTCGAGGTGTACGAAACAGTTTCGTTTATGTTCCTGTCATCCCTGAGCGACTTCCCTGGAGTGGTTCTCCCATGTCCCAGACCCTGACCGAAGGTGCCCGCAAGGGCACCGTGGACGGCTCGTCCACTCCATCGTCGAAGCGGTGGTGGATCCTCTCGATCATCGGCATCGCCCAGCTGATGGTGGTCCTCGACGCCACCATCGTGAACATCGCCCTCCCCTCCGCCCAGGCGGACCTCGGCTTCTCCGACGGCAACCGGCAGTGGATCGTCACGGCGTACTCGCTGGCCTTCGCCTCCCTGCTGCTGCTCGGCGGACGCATCGCCGACCTCTTCGGACGCAAGCCCGCCTTCCTCATCGGTATCGCCGGATTCGCCGGAGCCTCGGTGCTCGGCGGCGCCTCCACCAGCTTCGGGATGCTGGTCACCGCGCGCGCCCTGCAGGGTGTCTTCGGCGCGCTGCTCGCGCCCGCCGCGCTCTCGCTGCTGAACACGACGTTCACCGACGCCAAGGAACGCGCCAAGGCGTTCAGTGTCTACGGGGCGATCGCCGGTGCCGGTGGCGCGGTGGGCCTCCTGCTCGGCGGTGTGCTGACCGACGCGCTCGACTGGCGCTGGACGCTGTTCGTCAACCTCGTCTTCGCGGTCGTCGCCTTCGCCGGTGGCTGGGTGCTGCTGAGCAATCACCGTGACGCCGCGAACTCCAAGCTCGACCTGCCGGGCACGCTGCTGGTCTCCTCCGGTCTCTTCGCCCTGGTCTATGGCTTCTCCAACGCCGAGACGCACGACTGGAGTTCACCCCTGACCTGGGGCTTCCTCATCGCCGGTGGTGTCCTGCTGAGCGCGTTCGCCTGGTGGCAGACGCGCGCCGGGCACCCGCTGCTCCCGATGCGCGTGCTGCTCGACCGCAACCGTGCCGCGTCCTTCGTCACCGTTCTGATCACCGGTGCGGGCATGTTCGGCGTCTTCCTCTTCCTCACCTACTACCTGCAGCTGAACCTGGGCTTCAGCCCCACCAAGACGGGTGTGGCGTTCCTGCCGATGATGGCGGCCCTGATGGTCATGGCCCAGGTCTCCACCACCGTCCTGGTGCCGCGGATCGGACCGAAGGTCGTCATCCCGGCGGGCTTCGCGATCGCGGTGGGCGGCATGGCCTGGCTGACCGGCATCGGAGTCGCCTCCGACTTCTCGACCGCCGTGCTGCCGCCGCTGCTTCTGATCGGCGCGGGCCTCGGCATCGTGATGCCGCCCGCCATGTCGCTGGCCACCAGCGGGATCGCGGCGGAGGACGCGGGGGTCGCCTCCGCGACGGTCAACACCATGCAGCAGGTGGGCGGTTCGATCGGTACGGCGCTGCTGAACACGCTGGCCGCGAGCGCCGCGACGAGCTATCTCGCCGGCAAGGACGCGACCAGCAAGCTGGTCCAGGCGCAGGCGACGATCGAGAGCTACACCACCGCCTTCTGGTGGTCGGCCGGCTTCTTCGCCGCAGGCGCGGTGATCGCCTTCCTGCTCTACCGCCGCGGAACCCTGGACGCGGACCCGGACGCCGTGCGGGCCGTCCACATGTAGGTCCCGTGTGATCACCCACAGGCCGAGGGGCCGCCGTCTGCAGGGAGACGGCGGCCCCTCTCACGTCTGCGGCGGCGGGCGGTCGCGGCGGGCGGCCGGGGATGCCGGTCGGGTTCGTTCCGTGACGGAGGGCCGGTACACGACGAGCGTCCGCCGCTCCTTCTCCAGCCTCAACCCGGTTGGCGCGGGCGCGACTTCACCGTCGTACGCGAGTGTGTCCGTACCGCCGAGGTCCGCCAGCTCGACCCACGGAACCACCTCCGCTCCATAGACCCGGGACCGGCCGAGCGTGCCGGCGAGCGCGGAGACGATCACCCGGGTGCGGGCGAGCCGGTGTTCGCCTTCGATCAGGCGCAGATCGATCAGCCCGTCGTCCAGTCGGGGCCGGTAGGCGGGAGCGAAGCCCTGGGGTTCGTAGCGGCCGTTGCCCGCGAAGAGCAGCCACAGCCGGCGACGATGCCCATTGACGCTCAGTTCCACGGGCGTCGCGGTGCGCAGCACCCGGACGAGGGCGACGGCCACCGCCGGCCACTTGCCCATGCGCCGCTCCAAGTGCTCCCGGATCCGGACGAGTTCGGGGTACAGCCCGATGCTGAAGGTGTTGAGGAACCGCACCTCGTGACCCGCCGTGGACCGCGCCACGCCGAGGTCCACGGCCACCGCCTCGCCCCGTCCGACCGCGACGGCGGTGTCCTCGACATCCCGTACGCCGACGTCCTGGGCGAAGTGGTTGAGGGTGCCGCCGGGGAACACCGCGAGAGCGAGCCCCCGCCCGGCCGCCGCGCGGGCCGCCGCGTTGACACTGCCGTCACCCCCGTACACACCGAGCGCACCGCGCGCCACCCCGGCCCGCTCGACCGCCCTGTCCACCGCCCGCTCCAGCAGCGCGGCGAAGTCGTCGTCCGGGCCGCGCTCGACCAGTTCGGCCCGGGGCAGCAGCCCGCGCAGCCGCTCGACGGGCGACAACGGTGTGCCGGGCGCCTCCGTCCCGGCCGGGGTGTTGACGAAGACGACGAGTCCTTCGCCGCCGGGCAGCGCGGGCGCGGGCGCTGAGGGCCGTTCGCGCGCCGGGAGCGCGGGGCGCGGCGGCCACCAGCGGCAGGTGAGCGCGGCGGCTGCGACGCCGATCGCCATCCCGGCCAGCACGTCTCCGGGATAGTGCACCCCGACGTACACCCGCGAGAAGGCGACGGCGGCAGCGAAGGGTGCGACCAGGGCGCCGTATCCGGCCGACTCCAGGGCGACTCCGGTGGCGAACGCCGCCGCCGAGGCGGAGTGGCCGGAGGGGAAGGAGGTGGTGTGCGGCTGACGCTTCAGGTGCCGGATCGAGGGCACGTGCTCCAGCAGCGGACGGGGCCGCCGGGTGCTCCACTTCACGACGGTGTTGACGGTCAGCGAGGCGATCGCGAGCGAGCCCACGCCCCGCAGGGCCGCCCGGCGCGGCGACCGGCCCCCGACGAGCGCGAGACCGGCCGCCGTACCGAGCCAAAGACGTCCGTGATCGGCGGAGCGGCTGAGCCGTCGCAGCGCCGGATCCGCGCCGGGCACCCGTGCCGCGGCCACCCGCGTGAACAGCCGTCGGTCCCACTCGCCGAGAACTCTCATGTCCCACGGCTACGGCACCCGGCCCACCTCGGCATCCCCAGTCAATACACCATCCTCAATATTCACCCGTTCGAGTGAACGGGATCGTGTCCGTACCGAGCTGGAGGATGTTTCCGGCCAGGCCGGGGTATCTAGCGAGACCACATGACCCTCGCAGATTCCGGGCTTCCCTCGACCAACCCCTACGCCCACAGTTATCCGCGCGGTCCGTTCACCGTGGTCGAGGTGACGGGAGAGATCGACATCGCGACGGCGGAGGCGCTGACCGAGCATCTGTCGGCGGCGACGGCTCGGGCCGAGCCGGACGTGCTGGTCGATCTGCGCCGGGTGGCCTTCTTCGACTGCTCGGGCCTGCGCGTACTGTGCCGCGCCGAGACGCGGGCGCGGGAGCGCGGCGGACGGCTCCGCGTCGTCTCCGACGGGCCGCGCGTCCACCGCCTCCTGCGCGCCGCGCACCTGCTCAGCCGCTTTCCGCCGCTGGCCGACCTCCCGGAACCACCGGAATCGACAGACCCGCAGAACCGCCCGGCAGTTCCTCCTCCGTCCCGTCCGGAAAGCGGATCAGAACCCCGCCCCCGGTCGTGACCCGGGCGCCCGCACCGACGAGTTCGGGATCGCGGCCGAGGACCACCAGGGTGACGAGGAGATGGACCCCGCCGGGGTGAACGGGCAGCACGAGATGGGGAGTCGCCGAATGGACCCCATAGGCGTTGGCGTCCCTGGCCCGCGCGACCAGGCCGTTTCCCGACACGTCCCAGCCGAGCAGTCCGACGACCGCGCTCGTCAGCCCGTCCGGGCGTCGCGCCCGCGCCCATCGCGGCCCCGTGCCCTCCGTCGGCGGCCCGGCGTCCTCGGCCAGCGCCCACCCCCCTTCCCGTACGACCACGCCGCGCGGCCCCACCACCCGGTGCACCCGGACCTCCCACGGACCGTGCACCACGCTGGTCGTCTCGATGCGGTGCTCGGCGCCCGCCAGACGTGCCGTGTGCCAGGAGGCGGCGTGGCGCCCGGCCGCGCCCAGCGGATGGATCCGGCCGCGCCGGGAGCGCGTGCCGTCCGTCGCGACCAGCGCGAGCTGGTTGTCGATCCCCGCGCCCTCGGTGTCGGGCGCGGCCGCGCTCGCGTACGCGAACCTCGTGTAGTGCGGACTGTCCTCGTCCGGTGCGGGCGGGGGCGGCAGACGGTCGCTGCCGTGGTTCACCAGGCGTACGACGCCGTCGGCGGCCGTCGAGTGCAGGAGCCAGCCCGGGACGGGCAGCGCCACGCACGAGTCGGCCGTGTCCACCGGTCCTGGCTCCTCGGGGGCCGTCCACACGGGGTGGTCGGCGGGGAGCAGCAGGCCGAGGAACGCCTTGCTCGCCCAGTACGGGGAGGCGGGTCCCGAGTAGCGCTGGGTGACCGGGAGAAAGGGGCGGTACCAGCCGAGCGACAGCAGCCCCCTGTCGTCGGGCACACCGCGTTCGGCGAAGTGCTTCAGGGCTCCGGAGGCGAGGCGTCGGGTCAGGCCCGGTGCCAGCGGGGTCGCGTCGGCGAGGACGCCCGCCCACAGGGGTGCGGTGGTCGCGAAGCGGTAGGTGAGGGAGCGGCCCTGGTGCACGGGGGCGCCGTCCGCGCCGAAGAAGTACTGATGGACGCCGAGGAATGCGCGTAGCCGGGCACGGTGCTCGGCGACCAGCTCCGGGTCGGCCCGCGATCCGGCGACGCGCGCCCACAGCACCGGATACAGGTGCAGGGCCCAGGCGTTGTAGTAGTCGAACTTGCGGCCGTCGCCGTCCGTGTACCAGCCCTCCCCCGATACCAGTCCCCCAGCCGCGCAAGACCGGCGTCGATCTCGTCCCGGCTGTGCGTGGCTCCGACCGAGGCGAGGAACTCCTCCGTGATGACCTGGAAGAGCCGCCAGTTGGAGTCGTTGACCCTCGCTCCGATGAAGCCGCTCAGCCAGTCGACGACGCGGCCGCGTACGGAGTCGTCGAGGCGGTCCCAGATCCAGGGGCGCGTCTCGTGCAGGGCGATCGCGACGGAGGCGGCCTCGACCATGGGCTGGCCCCTGTCGGTGATCGGCGGCCACCGGTCCGGGCCCTGCGGGTCCGTCCCGGCGGTGAGCCCGGCCGCGTAGCGCTCGATCAGCGCTGGACCCACCCGGCCGCCGGAGCCCGCGATACGGAAGGCGGCGAGCAGGAAGGAACGCGCGTAGCCCTCGAGGCCGTCGGACCAGGGGCCGGAGCGACTGGCCCGGCCGGGCAGCCGGTACTGGGCCGAGGTGGGTGAGGCATGACGGAGCAGTCCGTCCAGGAGGCGGTCGGCCGTCGCCTCCCAGTGGGCCCGGGTCCAGCCGGTGACCGGTGAGGTGGTGGGGTCGGGGGGCGGCAGGTGCGTCGGGGTGGTGAGCGACACATGCGGGACGGTCATACGGGGGTGGATCCTCCGTCTTCTATGCCGGGCGGGGGCGGCTGGACGCTGTCGCGCACGACGATGTGGGTGCCGAGCAAGTGGTGGGCGCCCGCCGCGTGTTCGGGGTCGCGCAGGGCGATGCGGACGGCGGCGCGACCGAGTTCCTCGGCGGGGGTGCGGACGGTGGTGAGCGGGGGGTTGAAGTCCTCGGCGAGCGGGATGTCGTTGTAGCCGACCACCGAGATGTCCTGGGGCACGCGCAGCCCGGCGTCGGCGATGGCCCGCAGGGCTCCGGCGGCGACCATGTCGTCCCCGGCGAAGACCGCGGTGAAGCGCGCGGGGGCGGTGTCCGGGGTGGCGGTACCTGGGTCTGCGGCGTCGCGGGTGGCGGTGTCGAGGATGGCGGTACCCGAGGTGGCGGTGTCGGGGGTGGCGGTGTCACCGGGGCCCGGGTCCCCGCCCGCCTTGAGCAGTTCCGTCATCGCGCGGTGGCCCGCCGCCCGGCCCAGGCCGCAGTCGACGACGTGGGCGGCCTCGGGACCCAGGCCGTGTTCGGCGAGTGCGGCCCGGTATCCGGCGACGCGGGCGTCGAGGGCCGTGTTGCCGGGCAGGCCGCCGAGGAAGACGATCCGGCGGTGGCCGGCCGAGAGCAGATGGCCGGTGATCGCGCGTGCCCCGGCCTCGTTGTCGAACTCGACGACGAGCGCCGGGATGTCGGGATCCGGCGCGGGCCTCCCGCACAGGACGAGCCGCGCGCCGGCCGAGGCGAGGGCCTGGGCGTAGTGCGCGACGCGCTCGCGGTAGGCGTCGTCCTCGACGACCCCGCCGACCAGGATCACCAACCGCGCCCCCTCCTCGCGCATCAGCTGGACAAACTCCAGCTCGCGCCCCGGGTCACCGCCCGTGGTGCCGACCAGGCAGAGCCAGCCGCGGGCGGCGGCCTCCGCCTCCACGCCCTCGGCGACCTGGGCGTAGAAGGGGCTGGTGACCTGGCGCAGGACGACGGCGACCATCTTGCGGCCGCCGCCGACCAGGGCGCGGGCGTGCGCGTTGGCGACGTAGTCGAGGTCGCGGGCGGCGCGCAGCACCCGGGCCCTGGTGGACGCGGGCACCGGGTGGTTGCCGCTGAGCACGCGCGAGACCGTGGCCATGGACACTCCGGCCCGCTCGGCCACCTCGCGGATCGTGACCCGCCCCTTCGACGTCATGTCGTTCCCCATCCCCATGCCCATCCCCCGCGCCTCTCCTTCGACCGCCTCCGCCGCCTCAGGTATTGGCGGCGTAGTCCTTCGCGAACTCCTCGGCCATTCTGTCGCCGCCCCGGTCGCGCCATTTCCTCGCGGCCGCGTCGAGCTCGGACAGCGGCAGGCGGCCCGCGATGACGCCGGTGACCGTGTCGTCCATCAGCGCCCTGAGCGTGGTGCCCTGGGCGGTGTACGTGCTGGACTGCAACCCGAAGGACGCGTTGCGGATCGCCACCGGGACGACCTTCACCTGCCAGGCGTGCAGGGCGCGTACGGCCTCGGGCATGCCCGGCACGAACAGCACCTGGGGCCCCTCGGCGAGGTACTTCAGCGGCAGGTTGGTGTTGTTCTCGACGTCGCCGAGCTTGGTGGCTTCCGGCGAGCCGTCCTTGCCGCGGGTGAAGTGGGTGCCCTCGACGCCGTAGTGGACGAGCTCCCACTCCTTGCTGCCGAAGGGCGCGGCGAGATAGTTCAGGACGCGCAGGAGAAGCTCGACGCGTTCCTTCTTCGCCTTCTTCAGGACCGTGTAGCCGAAGGAGCGGCGGCCGGCGACGATCCCGCCGGGTGTCCCGTCCACGCTGTACGGCAGCGCGGCGGCCGGGGTCAACAGCCCCTTGGAGTCCAGGTACTTGGGGAGGTACCCGCCGAATCCGTCCTGCATGGAGCCGACGGTGCCGTTGAGGAAGAGCGTGCTCAGGTCCGGCTGGGAGAGGGAGGTGGCGTCGGGGTGGTAGGAGCCGTTCTTGCGGAGCTGCGCCTGATAGGCGACCGCCGCTTTATAGCGTTCGTCGCCGTAGTTCGCGTGGAAGGTGCCGTCCTTGTCCACGGCCCAGCCCTGTGGCGCGTTGTGCGCGGCGGAGTGCACCGCGTTGCCGAACAGCGAGCCGGTCGCGGCCCCGAGCGCGTACTTCTTTCCGCTGGTGCCCTTCTTGGCGACGGCGGCGAAGTCCTGGGAGGTCCAGCCCTCCTTCATCCCCGCGTCGGTGAAGAAGGCCTGGTTGAGCCAGAGGGTGGAGCCCGGCAGCGGGCGCTCCAGAGGGATGCCGTAGATCCGGCCGCCGACGCGGCCCATGTCGCGCCAGGCGTGGGTGGGGATGTTGGCGAGGTTGGGATAGGCCGCGATGGCCGCGCCGGAGAGATACGGGGTGAGGTCCTCGGCCCTGCGCTGCACGAACTGGGCCTCTCGGGGCAGCACGAATCCGGAGAAGACGTTGATGATGTCGGGCAGTTCGCCCGGGTCACCGGCCATCACCGTGGCCATCTTCTTCTGGTAGTCGGTCTGCGAGATGATCGTGTATTCGATCTTCAGGCCGAGCGCTTTCTCGACCGCCGCCCAGAACTGGTTCGCGGAGGCGGGCTTGGGCGGCGTACCGAAGGTCACGGACATGACCTTGACGGTGGAGCCGTCGCCGGGCGTGCCCGAGACGGCCGTGACCAGGTCGCCGGGGTAGGCCGTGTAGCCGGCCTGGACCCCGGCGTCGGTGGGCGCGAGGTCGGGCTTCGGGCCGGCGAACGCCTTGTACGCGGGCCAAGGGGCCAGCTTCTTGCCCGCGTTGGAGACGTCGCCGTCACCCGAGCCGGTCGAGCAGGCGGCCAGTGCGCCGGGGGCGGCGAGTGCGGCGCCGCCGACGGCCATCGAGCGCAGCAGGGTGCGCCGGGACAGGGAGGGCATGGGAAACCGACCTTTCCTGGTGGGCGGAGTCAGCTCTTGACGGCGCCGGTGAGCACGCCCTTGGTGAAGTACTTCTGGAGGAAGGGATAGACGAGCAGGATCGGTACGGTGGCGATCACCAGGACCGCCATCTGCACGGTCTGTGGCGCGTTGACCGTGCCCTCGCCGACCGTCGTGTCGGTGAGCCCGGAACCGGCCACCACGTAGGTGCGCAGCACCTGTTGGAGCGGCCAGTGGTCGCTCTCCAGATACAGGGAGGCGTAGAACCAGGAGTTCCAGTACGCCACCGCGTAGAACAGTCCGACGACGGCGAGGGCCGCCTTGGACAGGGGCAGTACGACCGACCACAGCACCCGCCAGTCCCCCGCCCCGTCCAGCCGCGCGGCCTCGTACAGCTCCTCCGGGATCCCCTGGAAGAAGCCGCGCAGGACGACGAGGTTGAACACGTTCACGAGCACGGGAAGGATCAGCGAGCTGTACGAGTCGAGCATGCCCAGCTCCTTGACCAGCAGGAAGCCGGGGATCATCCCCGGGGGGAAGAGGAAGGTGAACAGGATCAGGAGCAGGACCGGTTTGCCGCCGAAGACGCCGGGGCGCGACAGCGCGTAGGCGAGGGTGACGGTGCAGACGAGGCTGAGCAGGGTGCCGACGAGGGTGACGCCCGCGCTGACGCCGAGGGAATGGGTGACGATGCCGCCGTCGAGGATGTCGCGGTAGGCCTTGAGGGTGGGGTGCTGGGGCCAGAGCACCCAGCCGCCGTTCGCGACGACCTCCCGCTGGGAGGCGAGCGAGGTGGAGAGGATGACGAGGAACGGCACGCACACCAGCAGGACGACGGCGACGAGGGCGACGGCCTTGGCGGCCTGGGTCGCGGGCCTCGGCTTCTCCATCCAGCCGGGCCGGGCATGGGTGCTCACCGGTAGACCCCCTGTTCGCCGAGGCGGTGGGCGACCTTGTTGGCCGCGTAGACGAGCAGGGCGCCGACGACACCCTTGAACAGGCCCGCGGCGGCGGCGAATCCGTAGTCGCCGCCGACGAGGCCCTGGTAGTAGACGAAGGTGTCGATGATCTCGGCGGCCTGCGGACCGACGGCATCCCGCTGGAGCAGCATCTGTTCGAAGCCGACCGAGAGGATGTCGCCGAGCCGCATGATGAGCAGCAGCACGATCACCGCGCGGATGGCGGGCAGGGTGACGTGCCAGAAGCGGCGCCAGGGGCCCGCGCCGTCGATGGCCGCGGCCTCGTACTGCTGCTCGTCGACCTGGGAGAGCGCGGCGAGGAAGATGATCGTGCCCCAGCCGGCGTCCTTCCAGATGACCTGGGCGACGACGAGCGGTGTGAAGGCGTCGGGGTTGCCGATGATGTCGACGGTGTGCAGTCCGGCGTCGCCGAGATAGCTGTTCACCATGCCCGTGTCGCCCAGGACCTGCTGGAACAGGGCGACGACGATCACCCACGAGATGAAGTGCGGCAGGTAGGCCACCGACTGCACGAAGCGGCGGACGCTGCTGCGGGTGAGGCTGTGCAGCAGCAGGGCGAGGGCGAGCGGGACGGGGAAGTAGAAGACGATCTGCAGGACCGCGATCCAGAGGGTGTTGAGGACCGCGTCCCAGAACTCGCCGTCCTCGAACATCCGCCGGAAGTTGTCGAGACCCACCCAACGACTGCCCCAGACGCCGTCGAACGGGACGTAGTCCTTGAACGCGATGACGTTGCCGAGCAGGGCGCCGTAGTGGAAGACCAGGAAGTAGGCGAGCCCGGGGAGCATCAGCAGGAACAGCGCCCTGCTGCCACGCTTATGAAAACGTTTCAAGTCGCGACGGGCCTCGATCGGGGGGCGGTGTGAAGGGTCCACCACCTCTGTACCTGCGGGGTCCCGCAACACTGCGGCCACGGAGCCTCCTCACCTGGGACTGTCGGGTGAGGGGAAATTAAAACGTTTCCAATGCCGGGTCAACACTTCTGACACAACTACGAGTTGAGGGAGCCGAGCCGGGGTCGAGGGCACCGAGCGGGGGAAGACAGATGTCGGGGGCCGGCCGGCGGCCCCACTCCGCCTGACCGACCCCCGATGCGAGATCGCGTCGTACTCCGTGCTTCGGGGCGCGCACTCCCCACCTACTGACCCCGTTCGACGCTCACGAAGGCCGCGCGATCCCGGTCTCTCAGAACGCGAAGAAACTCGTCCCGTAGGAGTTCTTCACGCACTCGTTGGCGAAGGTCCGTTCGTACGCGACGCGCTTGCCGCGCCAGACGCCCTGGACGGTGACGACCACCGGATCGAACTGCCGCGTACACAGTGCGCCGTCTCTCAGGGTCAGGGCGTCGAAGTCGCCGTTCACCGCCCGGAGTTCGGCACAGGCGTCGTAGGCGGCGGGGTGGGTGCCGGAGGGGGTCGGGGCGCAGTTCAGCGTGACCGCGCGCTCCGGTGTGACGGTGGCGGCGGTCTCCCCGTGGCCCATGGTGAGCACCAGGGCCGAGGGGGCGTAGAGCCCTGAGGGGGCGAGCGCCGGCGTGGCGTGGGCCTGGCTCGTGACCGTCCGGGTCTCAGCCGTCTGGGTCGCGTGGGCCGGGGTGGCGAGGGCGGACCCCCCGAGGGGGCCGCAGACGGCAGCGGCCGTGAGGGTGAGAGTCGCTGCCCAACGCGCGGTATTCGGCATTGTGTGCATCCTTCCGCTCGATTGAATGCAGTACCGGCTCGATTGGGTGCCGGTGCGGCGAGCGCGAGTCTGCCGAGTCCGGACCGGAAACACACATCGACCCCATGCGTTTCAGTAACCTTGAGTATTGAATCAGTGGCGTGAAGTTACGAAATTCGAACGTTCAAGCCCCGGAACTGAGGGGTTGTTGATCGCCAGGGGCACCCTCCTGGCCGGATCCCCCCGGCTCCGCAATAGGCCTGAAACATTCCGGTTCAGCCTCCGGCGGACCCGCTTGCTTCTTCCGTGCAAGGGAGTAATCGTCATTACATGATTACTTCAGAGCAGCACGAGAAGCTGCGCGGCTGGTTCGCCGGCCGCCTGCCCGACGATCTCTTCGAGAGCCTGGTGGAGGTGACGGTCGACCGGGAGGAGATCACCGTCGTCGGCCGCATCCCCGAGCCCGGGCTCGCCGAAGGTGCCTCGGACGCCGAGAAGGAGGCGGCCGCCCAGGCACGTATCCAGGAATTCCGCGAGCGCACCCGCGACGACCGGGTCGCGGTGGCACGGGAAGCCGAGCACCGGTTCGGCAAGAAGGTCTCCTGGGGCGCGGAGTGCGGGGGCGAGCGCGCCCTGTTCACCCACATCGCCGCGCCCGTCATGACCCGGTTGCGCCAACCCGAGCGCCAGGTCCTCGACACCCTCATCGCCGCCGGGGTCGCCCGCAGCCGCAGTGACGCCCTCGCCTGGTGTGTCCGCCTGGTCCAGCGTCACGCCGACGACTGGCTGACGGAACTGCGCGACTCGCTGGAACATGTGCGGCGGGTCCGGGCCCAGGGTCCGGACGCCACGCCGCGGGACGCCGCACCTGACGAGGAGTGACCGACCACGTCACACTGGCGGCAACAGCCGACAAGACGAGGTGGTCGCGGATGAAGTTCGGAGTGTCGACGTTCATCACTGATGAGGGCATCGGCCCCAGGGCCCTGGGGCCCGCTCTGGAAGAGCGCGGGTTCGACACGCTGCTGCTGGCCGAGCACTCGCACATCCCGGTGAACCGGGAGACGCCGTATCCGGGCGGCGGGGAACTGCCTCGCATCTACTACCGCACGCTCGATCCGTTCGTGGCGCTCGCCGCCGCCGCCTCCGTGACCCGGGACCTGCGCCTGGGCACGGGGATCGCTCTGGTGGTGCAGCGTGATCCGATCACCACCGCGAAGGAGATCGCCTCCCTCGACCTGATCTCCGACGGCCGTGCCGTGTTCGGTGTCGGCGCCGGCTGGAACCGGGAGGAGATGCGCAACCACGGCACGGATCCGACCTCCCGCGGCCGGCTGATGGACGAACGCATTCGCGCCATGATCGAACTGTGGACGAAGGACGAGGCCGAGTTCCACGGCGACTTCGTCGACTTCGCACCGGTCTACGCCTGGCCGAAGCCGGTCCAGCGGCCGCACCCGCCCATCTGGGTCGGGGGCAACAGCGAGCGCACCTTCGCGCGCGTCGCCGAGTACGGGTCGGCGTGGCTGCCCAGCGCCGTACCGCCCAAGGAACTGGGCGCGCGCATCGAACAGATGCGCAAGACGGCCGGTGACCGGCCGGCCGTCGTGGTCTACGCGGGCGAGAGCGACCGGGAGTCCCTCGACACCTACGCGGAACTCGGCGTCGACCGCGTGCTGCTGTATCTGCCGACCCAGCCGGAGGACGAGACACTGCGCACACTCGACGAACTGGCCGAGGCCGTGTCCGCCCACCGCTGACGCTTCCGGCCGCCGGGGATCGCGAGCCCACCGCGTTCCCGGCGCCGGGGAATCGGAGCTCACCGTGCCGGACATGGACGAGAAGGAGGCGCGCCGCCGGTTCGTGGCGGCACGGGTGGCGCGCCTGGCGACGGTGGACCCCGAGGGGCGCCCGCACCTCGTGCCCCTCGTCTTCGCGGCGCGCGGCGGCGAGATCGTCACCGCGGTCGACCACAAACCCAAGAGGTCGCCGCGGCTGCGGCGGCTGCGCAACATCGCCGCCCACCCCGCCGTGTGCCTGCTCGTCGATGCCTACGACGAGGACTGGGAGCGACTGTGGTGGGTACGGGCGGACGGCGACGCCCGGGTTCTGCCGCCCGGCACACAGGACGAGTACACGGCGGCGATCGACCTGCTGCGCGAGAAGTACGCGCAGTACCGGCAGCGGCCGCCGGACGGCCCGGTGATCGCCGTCACCGTCCACCGCTGGCACGGCTGGCGCGCCACCCCGGAGCCAGGCACGGAGCACTGAGCCACCGCCGGGCACCTCCCGCGACGGACACACACGCCGGACTGGACGAATGCTCCACCCCGGGCACGGAAGATGGATGTTCTACCTTCTGGCGTGGATCTTCGGCCCGGCCTTAGCGTCGGCAGATCCGCCAAGGACGACATCCGCCGCCGCACACCCCCGCGGCGACCACGGGGCCGACCTCCCCTCGCGCCACCACGCGCTCCACCGCCCGCTTTCCGGGCACAGGCACTTCGCTGGAGCACCCTTGTCCGAGAACTCCCCCGCCACGCCGTCGCCGTCTCTCACCGAGGTGGAGACCTACGGCGTCGAGCGCATCCCCGACGCGGACCGCACGGCGTCGCCGCTCGACCTGTTCAGAGTCGCCTTCGGCGGTGCGAACACCTTCTCCACCTGCGTCCTCGGGGCCTTCCCCATCCTCTTCGGCCTCTCCTTCTGGCAGGGGCTCGCGGCCACCCTCCTCGGAGTCGTCGTCGGCGCCCTGATCCTGTGCCCGATGGCGATGTTCGGCCCGGTCAACGGCACCAACAACGCGGTCGCCTCCTCCGCGCACCTCGGTGTGCACGGCCGGGTCGTCGGCTCGTTCCTGTCCCTGCTCACGGCCGTGGCGTTCTTCTCGATCTCGGTGTGGAGCTCCGGCGACGCCCTGGTCGGCGGCGCGCACCGGCTGTTCGGCCTGGAGCGCAGCAACCTGTCGTACGTGGTCGCGTACGCGCTCTTCGGCTGCCTGGTGCTCGCGGTGTGCGTGTACGGGTTCCGGTTCATGCTGTTCGTCAACAAGATCGCGGTGACTTCGGCGACCGTGCTGTTCCTGCTCGGCGCGATCGCCTTCGCCGGTGACTTCGATCCCTCGTACGCCGGTGTCTTCACGGCCTCGGCCGACTCGGCGACGCAGGCGCTGTTCTGGCCCTCCTTCATCGGCGCGGCACTGATCGTGCTGTCGAACCCGGTCTCCTTCGGCGCGTTCCTCGGCGACTGGTCGCGTTACATCCCGGCGAACGCGCCGCGCCGCAAGGTCGTCGGTGCCGCGTTCCTGTCCCAGATCGCCACCCTGCTGCCGTTCGTGTTCGGGCTCGCGACCGCGAGCGTCATCGCGACCAAGGCGCCGAAGTACGTCGACCCGGCGGCCCCCGACTTCGTCGGCGGCCTGCTGGCCATCTCGCCGAGCTGGTTCTTCCTGCCGGTGTGTCTGCTCGCCCTGATCGGCGGCATGTCGACCGGCACGACGTCGCTGTACGGCACCGGGCTCGACTTCTCGTCGGTGTTCCCGCGGCTGTCCCGGGTCCAGGCGACGATGCTGGTCGGAGTCCTGTCGATCGCGTTCATCTTCATCGGCCGCTTCGGCTTCGACCTGGTGCAGTCCATCTCGACCTTCGCCACCGTGATCATCACCTGCACCACGCCCTGGATGGTCGTGATGATCCTCGGGTTCTACACCCGGCGCGGCTGGTACGACCCGGACGCGCTCCAGGTCTTCAACCGCCGTCAGCGCGGCGGCCGTTACTGGTTCACGCACGGCTGGAACTGGCGGGGCATGACGGCCTGGTGGGTGGGCGCGGTGGTCGGTGTGCTGTTCACCGACATCCCCGGCCAGTTCGTCGGACCGCTGGGCGATCTCGCGAACGGCATCGACATCAGCCTGCCGCTGTCGCTGGCCGTCGCCGCCGTGCTGTATCTGGCGATGCTGCGACTGTTCCCCGAGCCCCGCGCGGTGTACGGGCCCGAGGGTCCGCGGCTGGCCCGTACCGTCGACGTGCCGGTGCCGCCGATCACCGATCCCGGGGCGGAGAGCGAGGGCACGTCCGCGGTTCTCGCCGTCGACGGCGGTTGATCCGCCGACGGAGAACTGGTCGACGAGCCGATGGAAGACTGGCTTACGGAGAACTGGTGGAGAACTCGCTGATGGAGAACTGATGGAGAGCTGGCTCGACCTGTCCGTGCCCGTGGTCACCGGGATGCCCGTCTATCCCGGTGACCCGGAGGTGGAGGTCTCCAGGGCGTTGCGGGTCGCCGAGCACGGAGTGAACGTCCTTCGGCTGCACATGGGGTCGCAGTCAGGTACGCATGTCGACGCGCCGTACCACGTGGACGAGGCGTGGCCCACGTTGGACGATCTGCCGCTGGAGCGGTTCGCGGGGTCGGCGGTCGTCGCCGACGTCCGTGGTCTGCCGGCGCGGGCGCCGATCACTCCGGACCTGCTCTCCCCCGCCCTCGGCCTGCTGCGGCCCGGTTCGATCCTGCTGCTGGCCACCGGGTGGTCCCGGTACTGGGGAACCGAGGACTACCTCGCCCATCCCTGGCTCACGCCCGAGGCGGCGGAGGCCGTGGTCGCGGCGGGTGTCCTCACCGTCGGGATCGACGCGCTGAGCGTCGATCCGACCGGTCCCGTGGATCTGCCCTCCCACCGTGTGCTGTGCGGAGCGGGGGGTGTGATCGCCGAGAACCTGACCGGGCTCGCGGGGGTCGCGGACGCGCAGGCCGCGGGGTGTTCGACAGAGGTGTTCCTGTTCCCCTTGCGCCTCGCCGGGGCCGACGGGGGCCCGGTCCGGGCGACGGCCCGCGTCACGCCCCACGCGCGGTAGTCCCTACCTGGGGGTGTGCTCGTCGCGTGCCGGGGGTGGGGCCTGGTCGCGCTTTTCCCCGGCCCTCGGACGGGGCTGCGCCCCGCATCCCGGCCCGCCCCGATTCGTCCGGCCGCAGGCCGGTGGGGGCCGTTCGCGCAGTCCCCGCGCCCCCAAAAACCTCGGACCGTCCGGCGCTTGAGGACGAGCCCTTGGGGCGATGCGGGGGTGCAGAGGGCGCAGCCCTGCACCGGATTCGTTCGACTGCGGGCGTTCGCGCAGCCCCCCGCGCCCCCAAAAGCCTCGGACCGGCCCACGTCGAGGGCGCACCCCACCCACCCCGGCCCGCACCACTCAGCCCGTCCGGCGCTTGAGGACGAGCCCTTCGGGCGATGCGGGGGTGCAGGGGCGCAGCCCCGTCGGGGGCGGGGTTGAAGGGGCGGAGCCCCTGGGGATGGGTCGGGTAAGGGCGGCGGGGGCGAGGAAGTTACGGCCTGATCGTGCGGGCGATGTCCAGGGTGAGGCGTTGCCAGGGGTCGCGGGGATCACGGGACGTCAGGGCGTGGATGCGCCGCAGGCGGTAGCGCAGGGACTGCGCGTGCAGGTGAAGCACCCGCGCGGCGGCGCTCGCCGAGCCGGCGTCGATGTACGCGGTCAGCGCCTCCATGAGATGCCGCTGCCCCGGGTCGGTGAGCGGCCCGAGAACGAGGCGGGCGACCTGGTCCGGCGCCGCGGCCGGATGCCCGCCGAGCAGGGCGAGGACATGCGCGTCGGCGTCCGTGAGGACACGCCCCGGCCGGTGCGCGTGGGCGGGCGCCGTGTCGAGGGCGTCGGCAGCGAGCCGATGCGCCACCGCGACCCGGTCCAGGCTCTCCCCGGTGATCGCACAGCCCCGCCAGGACCGCGCGCCCAGCACCGCCCCCGCCCTCGCGGCAGCCGCACCCGGCAGCAACAGAACGGCACGCGAGCCACGTACCGTCGCGGACGAGACCACCTCGTCCCCCGGAACGGCCAACGCCTCGAGCAGCCCCGTCGCCGCGTCGAGCGCCATGTCGGGACGCTCCGCGCTCACCGGCTCGGCCACCAACAGACAGTAGGGGTCCGGGAGTTGGACCCCCAGCCGGGCAGACCGGTCGCTGAGCGCGCCCACCGAGGCGTGCCGCCCGGCGATCAGGTCGTCGAGCAGCAGCCGCAGTGCCCGGTCGCGGTCCGCCGCGAGGTCCTCGTCGGTGGCGGCGTACGCCGTGGTCATCTCCTCGGAGAGGGTGTCGAGCGCGGTCAGCAGCATCCGGGTGAGAGCGAAGGCGTCCGCGGCGGCGAGCCGGGGCGCGCGGGCCGCGATCTCGTCGGTGAGGACGGTCGCCGCCACCCGGTAGGCCCGCAGCACCGCCTGCACGGGCCGCCCGTCCGCCGCGCGGGCCGCCGCGATGCCTCGCAGGCGCCGCACATCCGACGGTTCGAGGGCGCCGTCGGTGACCCACAGGTGCAGGAGCCGCTCCAGGCCCCAGGCCGCGATGGCCCGCACCTCCGGCAGCCGGCTGTCGTCGAGCGCGGCGTACACCGGGACCTGTTCGTGGACCGCCGAGACGATCGCCGCCACGACGCGCGGATCGGCGACCATCTCCTGCCGGACGTGTTCTCTGGCGGCAACGGGCTGACTTGTCACAGGGTGATGATCCCAGCCGCGCGATGTGCGCACCACGGTGGACGGCTCTTGTCACCTTCGCCAGGATCGACGGCGTACAGCGCGGTCTCAGGGACGAGAGGCGGGACGTACGGATGGCTAAGCATTGGGCCGACTTCCAGTACGAGATCTATCTGAACGGAATGACGGGCGCCGTACCGCGGCTGCCCACCGATCTGACCCGGCTGGAGGAGCTGACCGAGCAGCGGCTCGGGCCCGGTCCGGTCGGCTACGTGGCGGGCAGCGCGGGGAACGGGAGCACCGCCCGGGCCAACCGGGCCGCCCTCGACCGGCGCCGGATCGTGCCGCGCATGCTGCGCGACGTACGCGAACGCGATCTGTCCGTCGAGGTGTTGGGGCGTGCCCTGCCCGCGCCGCTGGCGCTCGCGCCCGTGGGCGTGCTGTCGATCATGCATCCGGACGCGGAGTCCGCCGCCGCGCGAGCCGCCGCGGCGCAGGGCGTCCCGTACATCCTGTCGTCGGCCTCCAGCACGCCCATGGAGCAGGTCGCGGAGGCGATGGGCGGGGCGGAGCGCTGGTTCCAGCTGTACTGGGCGAAGGACCGCGAGGTCACCCGGTCCTTCCTGGACCGGGCGAAGGCGGCCGGGTTCACCGCGCTGTTCGCCACTCTCGACACCCCGCTGCTGGCTTGGCGTCCGCGCGACCTCGACCAGGCGTATCTGCCGTTCCTGCACGGTGTGGGCACGGCGAACTACTTCTCCGACCCGGCGTTCCAGGCGGGTCTGGCCAAGCCGGTGCACGAGGACCCGAACGCGGCCGTGCTGCACTTCGTCGGCATGTTCGCGGACCCGGGCAAGACCTGGCCCGATCTCGCGTTCCTGCGGGAGAACTGGGACGGGCCGATCGTCCTCAAGGGCATCCTGCACCCGGACGACGCCCGACGCGCCGCCGACGCCGGGATGGACGGCGTGGTCGTCTCCAACCACGGCGGCCGGCAGGTGGCGGGGTCGGTGGCGGCGGCCGACGCGCTGCCGCGGGTGGTGGAGGCGGTCGGCGAACGGCTGACCGTCCTCTTCGACAGCGGCATCCGCACCGGAGACGACGTGTTCAAGGCGCTCGCGCTCGGCGCGCGGGCCGTACTCGTCGGACGCCCGTACGCCTATGGGCTGGGCCTGGACGGACAGGCGGGCGTCGAACACGTCGTCCGCTGTCTGCTCGCCGAGTTCGACCTCACCCTGGCCCTGTCCGGGCACGCCCGCCCCGCCACCCTCGGCCCCGACGACCTGATCGAGGAATCCGCATGAGCACGACCCACACGGCCCACACGACCGACACGTCGGTCACCCCGGTGGCGAAGAACGTTCTGGCCGTGGTCTCGGCCCACGTCGGCGGTCGCACCGCCGGTGCCGCGCTCGCCACCGTCTTCCCCGGCGAGGCCAAGGTCACCGTCGTGGAGACGACCGACGAGGACCCGGCCGCGCTGCGCGAGGCCCATGTCATCATCACGGGTCTCGGCCCGGTGACCGCCGAACACCTCGCCTCCGCGCCGGTCTTGGAACTGGTCCAGTGCGCGAGCCACGGTTTCGACTACGTCGACCTGGACGCCGCCCGCGCCAAGGGTGTGCCGGTGTGCAACATCGGCTCCAGCGGCGCCGAGAAGCAGAACGTGGCCGAGCAGACCTTCGCCCTCATGCTGGCCCTCGCCAAGCAGCTGGTCCCGGCGCACACCGCGCTCGTCGACGCCGACTGGGCGCTGCCGAGGCTGCAGCGGTCCATCACCGAACTGTCCGGCAAGACCCTCGGCATCGTCGGGCTCGGCCACATCGGCGAGGAGGTCGCCCGGCGCGCGGTCGCCTTCGACATGAGCATCGTGTACGCAGGTCCGCAGTCCGTCGGCGCGGAGGCCGAGGCACGGCTCGGCGGCGCCCGTCATGTCGAACTCGACGAACTGCTGCGCACGTCGGACTACGTCACGCTGCACGCCCCGCTCACCGAGGAGACCCGGCATCTGCTGAACGCCGAGCGGCTCGCGCTCCTCAAGCCGACCGCGTTCGTGGTCAACACCTCGCGGGGCGCCCTGATCGACCAGGACGCCCTCGCGGACGCGCTCGAGGCGGGCACCCTGGGCGGGGCGGGCATCGACGTCTTCGACCCCGAACCGCCCACCGCGGCCCTGCGGTTGCTCAAGTCCCCGAACGTGGTGTTGTCGCCGCATGTCGCGGGCGTCACGCGCGAGACGCTCGTACGGATCGCGCTGGCGGCGGTCCAGAACGCCGCCGACTTCGTGGCGGGCAAGCCGCCCCGGGACGTGGTGTCCTAGCCCCGCCGCCCGGCGCGCCCGTTACATTCGCAACCCCTCCACCAGGGAGGAGAGTTGAGCGGTCAGCGGCAGCGCGGGCCGGGCGCTCGAGCGGTCGTCGACGGTCACGGAACGGGGTTCGGCCGAGGACTCCGAGGGGGTCGCCGACGTGCCGTCCCGGCCGTCCGTCGGCGGCTCGCTGGGCGACGCGCTCGGCCCCTCGGTCGTGCCCCGCGGGGACGGCGGCCTGCTGACCGGCCGGGTCGAGGCGCCCGCCGTCCCCGCGATCGACAGCGACCCCGGGTCGGCCGAGGCGGTGTCGGTCCGCCACCGCTGCGCGTCGGAGCCGTCCCGGTCCTTGACCACGATGTCGGCGTCCGGATCGGTGGAACTGGGCGTGACCGCGAGTCCCTCGCGTGAGCGGGACAGCAACTCGCCCCGCACGGTGAGGTCGTAGCGCACGTCGCCGCCCCGCGCGGCGCTCTTCGTGACGCAGCGGTCCAGGGCGACGACACCGTCGTCGGCGTGCGAGTCCAGGCACAGCGCGGGGTCGGCGACGCTGCGCAGCAGGCCGTCGCTCTCGTACGACCACTGCTGGGTCCAGGCGGACGAGCAGACGGCCAGCTCGGCCTCGGCACCGGTCTCGGCCTTTCCGCCCCGGATGTCGAGGCAGAGGTCGGCGGCGAGGTTGCGCAGCCGGGTCTGCCCGGTGCTGGTGGGCAGTCCGGCCGAGGTCGTGGGCGAGGAGTCGGCGGAGGGGCCCGGGTCGACCGGGCTGGGCGAGACGGTGTGGCTGCTGCCGACACCCGTGGAGGCGGTCGGGTCGGCGCCACCTTCGCCGTGGGACCACAGACTGATGGTGAGCACGGTGACGAGCAGCACCGCCGAGGCCGTGCCCGCCCCGGTGAGCAGGACCTTCGAGTGCTTCTGGGCAATCTGGGCCAGCCGCCCGGGAGCGGGAATCCGCGCCAGCAGACGATGACGGCCGGCACTCCCAGGGCGCCCACCGGTCCCGAGACGGCCGCCGGCTCCTACGCCGCCGCCGGTACCCACGCCTCCCTCGGCGACCGCCCGTCCGCCGCCGAACGCGGATTCCTCGGGGCGCGCCGCTCGCCGCCCGCGCCCCGGGCGTGCGTCGAGGTAGCGTCGCGCGCCCCAACCGAGCACCGCTTCGGCGAGCAGAATCCCCAAGCCGCCCTCGAAATAGCCGAGTTGCTCGGCCGCGTGCCGACAGTGGCGGCACTCCCCCAGATGCTGTCGGACATCCGGCAGCAAGGCGCCCCCACGACGAATCGGGACGTCGAGCAGGCGGTTGTAGAAGCCGCATTCCTTGCTCGGCGCCAGTTCCCGGTGGGCGCGCACACATCCCTGGCGGAATTGTTCACGGGCCTGCTCCAGAGCGGCCGACGCGGTGTCGACGTCCAGGCCCGACAGACCGGCCGGTACGGAAATGTCCTCGGCCTCGACCTCGGTGTGCCACAGCAGACACTGGGCGAGGGGCGGCAAGGCTTGGAAAGAGCGCTCGGCGAGCTTCCGATTTTCGGCGGTGATGGACTGCGCCGCCCGCATACCCCGCCCCCCGGCGGGTTTCCTCAAATCCGGCAGAACGCCGGATATCCGGTCCTCACCGGACCACTCATTGACGGTGTCCCGCACGGTCACGAGCAGTCGGGGCCGCAGGGCCGCTCCGGACTCACCACGTATCAGGCAGTCGAGGGCGTAGTGGAAGGAGGTCGCGGCGACCATCGAGGCGACGTTCGAGGAAGAGGCGAGGCAGATGGCCGCGTAGTCGTACGTCGGCTGCCAGTGCCGCGCCATCAGCAGGGCGACGGACTGCGTGGCCTCGCCCTCCGTCCGGCCTCTCAGCCGCGCGGCGAGGCTTTCGTCGGACTCCCCGGGAGCACCGCCGGGAGGATAGAAGGGGCGAGGGGGGTGGGGGGTGGGCACAGAGCGGGTTCCTTCCACGGTGCAAGGTGGTGCACAGAATTTCCTTGGTCGCCGAAAAGGGAGCCCCTGCCTGGTGCACACCTTTTGACGGAGCGCCGGGAAAATGGCCGCCGGCCCGGAATAATGAACACCGATTTCATGCCCGGCCATTGACCCGCGCGGTAAGTTCACCCTCGCACAACACGCTCATGACCAACAAGGCACTTGAGCAACATCTGCATATTGAAAGATAGTCAGTAACTGCGCCAACTCGCGTCGCTCGCACCGGCTTTCGAAATTTCCCGCACCACGTTCACGCGCCTCACCGCGGCACCACGTTCATACGCCATGGGCCCTCACGCGCCCCGTGTGAACCGCGCGCTCACTCCGGAGCCCGTCGCACGCTCCCGGCGCGCGGTGCTCCGCGGTCCACTGGAACCCGGCCCTTCTCGGAGGCCCCGCGCAGGACGGCGGCTCTCCCGCGCGAAACCGGCCGCCGGCCCCGATCCTCCCGCCCTCGGCCGGCGGCCTCGGGGGCGACAGGCGGCCGCGCGGCGGGTATCAGATCTGCCAGGTGCGCAGCCGGTCGGCCGCGCCGTAGACGTCGGTCTTGCCGGAGATCAGATCCCGGGCGAGGTCGACGAGCGCCCCGTAGGGCGGGTCGATCCCGACACCGCTGACGAACATGTACGCCACCGCCGCCGAACAGGCGAAACGGGCGTTGGCCGCCGGTAGCGGCTTCAGCAGGGCCAGGGTGTGCAGAAGAGCGGCGGCGCGCCAGGCCGGGTCGGAGTCGACGCCGAGGCGGGGCGGGTCGACGCGGTGCCGGGCCACGGCGGCGACCAGGGCCGAGAAGTCGTTGACCGTGGGCTGGTCGGGCAGCACCTCTTCGTGGCGCTGCAGCAGCCACGGCACGTCGATATGGATGACGGGAGCCATCGCTCAGGCGGCCCGTCCCTCGCCCCTGCCGGGAGGTTCGTCCTCGGGGAAGGCGGCCGCGAACTCGTCGGCGTGCGCCGTGAAGAAACGGCGGAACACCTCCGCGCCCTCCTTCAGCGCCCGGTGCCGCACGATGTCGGCCGCGGCCGCCTCGCGCACCAGTGCCTTCATCGACGTACCGCGCTCTTTGGCGATCTGCCGGAGGTCCTCGAGTTCACGGTCACTGAACTCCACATTCAAGGCTGGCATGCCGCCACGGTACCGTGAGGGTACTTACTCGTAAATATCACCTGCTCAAGAGGCATGCGCAGCGGTACCGCGGGCCGATTCAGCGGGGCTGCTCGCGGGCCGCCTCCGCCAGGGTCAGCCGGCGGGCGGAGGCGGCGAGCGGCAGGCACGCCCAGTCCTTCATGGGGCGGCCGCCCATCCGGTCGAAGAGGTGGGCGCCGGTGACCGCGAGCGCCTCGGCGTGTTCGGGACTGTCGCGGTGCAGCGGACGACGAGTTCGCCTTCGTGGAGACCGACGAAGGCCTTGCCGTTCGGGTCCTTCAGGCACGGCATGCCGACGAGGGCGACCCGGTGCCGCCCGGCAGCAGCCGGGTCGAGCTCACCTTCGCCCCCGAGCCGGACGGCACCCTGCTCACCTTGACCCACTCCGGGCTGCCCGAGCCGGCCCGCGGGCCGCACCAGGAGGGCTGGGAGCACTACCTGGACCGGCTCGCCGTACGGGCGCCCGGTGGCGACCCCGGCCCGGACAGCTGGATGGAGCAGAACCCCGCCTGAGCGTTTCCGCGCTCTCAGGCCGCCCAAAGCCCGCGCCTGCGGTAGCCCGCCTCCCAGAACAGCTTGTTGAGGACGCGCACGGGCGGCGGCAGCGCGCCGAGGAACCGGGCGCGGTCGGCGGGCGATGCTCCGTCGACGATCCACGGCACGAAGAGCGCGGCCCCGCGCAGGCCCTGTGTCTTGCGGATACGGCCGGTGAACGCGCCCCAGTCCGCGGGCGTCAGCACCTCCCGGATGAGCGGCAGGGCGCTCTCCTCCTCGTGGGCGAGGTGCTCGTCGAGGGTCGACGCCAACGAGCCGACCAGGGCGGGGAGTTCGGCCGAGCGGTCCTTCAGGGCCGCGTCGACGGCGGTGAGCCGCGGGTCGAGGAGGGCGTGCTCCGCCTCCATCTCGGCGAGGAGGGCGACGTCCCGGGGACGGCCCGCGACCTTGCGCTCCACGCGCGGCCACAGATCGCTGTCCTCGGCGGTGTGGTGGATGTGCAGCTGATGCCTGAAGTTGTCCCAGCCCGCGCGGACCTGGGGGGTGAAGGCGGTGCCTTCGACCGCCGCGTCGCCGAGGCGTTCCAGGTCGCGGCGGAAGGCGTCGTGGGCTGCGTACATGACGGTGAGGTCGACCGTGCCGGCCGCGGCTTCGGTGGTCATGAGGTCGCTTCCTCCAGTTGGGGTTCGTAGACGGGCAGGGCGTGCGGGTTGGCCGACGGGCCGAGGTGACGGCGTACGGCGAGGCAGGTGAGCGCGCCGGTCAGCAGGACGGCGGCCGAGACCAGGACGGCGGGACCCATGGCGTGTACGAAGCCGTGGCCGAAGACCTGGGCGCCCAGCGTGCGCATGCGGTCGGCGATGTCGTGCGGTACGCCCTCCGGCAGCCGTGCCGCCTGGCGCGCGTTCACATCGGTCCCCGCCTGGGAGAAGCCGCCGACGAAGCCGTCACGGTACGCGGCGGGCAGTTGTCCGGCGCGCTGTCGGGCCTGGTCGGTGAGTGAGGAGGCG
This sequence comes from Streptomyces mirabilis, assembly GCF_039503195.1. Taxonomy (NCBI): domain Bacteria; kingdom Bacillati; phylum Actinomycetota; class Actinomycetes; order Kitasatosporales; family Streptomycetaceae; genus Streptomyces; species Streptomyces mirabilis. The sequence goes on along the minus strand of NZ_JBCJKP010000001.1, from coordinate 9,842,814 downwards.
AGCTGGGCCTGGAGCACGGCGCCGACGACGGCGCCCGCGAGCACCGAACCGACCTGCCGCAGCGCGTTGTTGACGCCGGACGCCGCTCCGGAAAGCTTCGCCGGTACGTTGCGCATGACCTCCGTGGCCATCGGTGCGAAGGTGCAGCCCGCGCCCAGACCCGCGAGGAAGAGGGGGAAGGCGACGGCCGTCCAGCTCGACCCGACGTCGGCCGCGCCCACGATCCACACCAGGGCCGCCGTCCAGGCGAGCAGCCCGGTCATCAGGATGAACTTGCCGCCGATCTTGTCCGCGAGGACTCCGGCGGGCCCTGCCGTCACGAACGAGCCGAGCGCGAGGGGCAGGAGCACGAGCCCGGACTTGAGCGCGCTGAAGCCCAGTACGGACTGCAGGTAGATCGTCAGCGGCAGGAACATCCCGACCACGCCGAAGGACACGGTGACGCCCACGAAGTTGATGAGGGTGAAGTTGCGGTTCTTGAAGAGCGAGAACGGGACGAGCGGGTCGTTGCCCTGCTGGCCGCGCTCATGGCCGAGGAAGGCGGCGAAGAGGAGTGCCGCCGCGCCGAACAGCGACCAGATCCAGGCGTTCCAGTCGTAGCGCTGCCCCTCCGTCAGGCCGAAGGCCAGACAGAACAGGGTTCCCGAGGCGAGCAGCACGCCCAGGGTGTCGAAGCGGTGGCGTACGGTGCGCCGTGAGCCAGGGATGACCGCCGCGGCGAGGCCCAGCACCACCACTCCGAGCGGCAGGTTCACGAAGAAGATCCACCGCCAGTCGAGGTGGGTGATCAGCGCGCCGCCGATGATCGGGCCGAGGGCCCCGGAGACGCCCGCGACCACGCCCCAGACGCCCATCGCGGCGCCCCGCCGGTCGGCCGGGAACACCTCCGCGATGATCGACAGGGTCTGCGGCATGAGCAGCGCCGCGCCCAGGCCCTGGACCGCGCGGAACGCGATCAGCTGCGCCGGATTCTGCGCGAGGCCGCAGGCGAGGCTGGCGAGGGTGAACAGGGCGACGCCCGCGAGGAACAGGTTGCGTTTGCCGCGCAGGTCGCCGAGGCGGCCCGCGGTGATCATCAGGACGGCCAGGGCGAGGGTGTAGGCGTTGACGACCCACAGAATCTCGTCGAGGGAGGCGTCGAGGTCCTGGCCCATGTCGGGGATCGCGATGTTCACGATCGTCAGGTCGAGCAGGGTCATGAAGAAGCCCAGGGAGAGCGTGATGAGGATCGCCCATGGGTTGCCGTGCCACTTGTCGTGCCACTTCTTGAACACGGTGTCTGTCTCCTTGCGTCGAGGCATCGGACTCGCGTTCAAGAGGGCGTGGCCTTCCACCGGTGTGACGCCCGGCAGACTCCGTGAGACGTACGTCACATATCGCTCTCCGGACGTCACATTCGGGCCCGCTTCTCCCCTCGCAGTAGTGAGCGCACCAAGGGAGGCAAGGCATGTCCGAAAGCCCCGCGACCGGGACGGCCGACGGCGCGACGCAGGTGTTCGTCGACCACCGCGAGCTGCTCTTCGCGATCGTCTACAACATCCTCGGCAGCGTCGCCGACACCGACGACGTCCTCCAGGAGACCTGGCTGTCCTGGACGGGCCGCGCCCACCGCGCCCCGCTGGAGGGCATCACCAATCCCCGCGCCTATCTCGTACGCATCGCCGTGAACCACGCGCTCGCGCGGCGCGCCGCGATCACCCGCCGCCGCGAGACGTATGTGGGCCCCTGGCTGCCGGAGCCGCTGCTCGACGAGCCCGCCCCCGAGGACTCGGCCGACGACCGGGCCCTGCGCTCGGAGTCGGTGTCGCTGGCGATGCTCGTGGTCCTCGAGTCCCTCACCCCGCTGGAGCGCGCGGTCTTCGTCCTCAACGAGGTGTTCGGCTACGCGCACACCGAGATCGCGGAGGTCATCGACCGCAGCCCCGCGGCAGTACGCCAGCTCGCGCACCGCGCGCGGGAGCACGTGCACGCCCGTCGGCCGCGCTACCAGGCCCATCCGCGCGTCCGCCGGCAGGCGACCGAGCGCTTCGTCGAGGCGGCGCTCGGCGGGGACATCGCGGCGCTGATGGAGATCCTGGCACCGGACGTCACCGTGTGGACGGACGGCGGCGGGAAGGCCTCGGGCGGGCTGCGTCCCGTGCACGGCCGCGACAAGGCGGCGCGGCTGTTCGCCGGGTACGCGACCCGGCGCGGCTCCGGCTTCGACCTGCGCTACCGGCGCGTCAACGGCGACGACTCCGCTGTGCTCTTCGAGGGCGAGTCGCCGTACGCGGTCATGGTCATGGACCTCACCGCGGACGGGGAGCAGGTGTCAGGCGTCTACATCGTCACCAACCCCGAGAAGCTCGCGCATGTGCGGCGCGACGACGAGAACCAGGAGACCGGGGTCGCGGAAGGGGAGCGCGCATGACCGCCACGGACCACCGGCCCGTGAAGGCGTCCTCCGGCGAACGAGTCGCCGACTGGTTCGACGGCCGGCTCGGTGTGTACGCCCTCGGCAGGCGCTATCTGCGCAAGGTCTTCCCGGACCACTGGTCTTTCCTCCTCGGCGAGATCTGCCTGTACAGCTTCGTCGTGCTGATCCTCACCGGGGTGTACCTGACCCTGTTCTTCCACCCCTCCATGAACGAGGTGACGTACCACGGCGGTTACCTCCCCCTGAACGGCATCCGGATGTCGGAGGCGTACGCCTCGACGCTCCACATCAGCTTCGACGTGCGCGGCGGACTGCTGGTCCGGCAGCTGCACCACTGGGCCGCGCTGGTCTTCCTCGCCGCGATGCTGACGCACATGATGCGGCACTTCTTCACGGGCTCGTTCCGCAGGCCCCGCGAGGTGAACTGGGTGTTCGGCTGGACCCTGCTGCTCCTCGGTCTGTTCGAGGGCCTCTTCGGCTACTCGCTGCCGGACGACCTGCTGTCCGGGACGGGGCTCAGGTTCGTGGACGGGGCGATCCTGTCGGTGCCGGTGGTCGGCACGTACCTGTCGTTCTTCCTGTTCGGCGGGGAGTTCCCCGGCCATGACATCGTGGCCCGCTTCTACTCCCTGCACATCCTGCTGATACCGGGGATCATGGCGGCGCTCGTCGTCGCCCATCTGATCCTCGTCGTGTACCACAAGCACACCCAGTTCGCGGGCCCGGGGAAGACCGAACGCAACGTCGTGGGCACCCCGTTCCTGCCGGTCTACCTGGCGAAGGCGGGCGGCTTCTTCTTCCTTGTGTTCGGTGTCCTCGTGCTGATCTCGGCGGTCGCGACCATCAACCCGGTCTGGTCGTACGGCCCCTACCGCGCCGACCAGGTGTCGACGGGCGCCCAGCCGGACTGGTACCTGGGCTTCGCCGAGGGTCTGGTGCGGGTCATGCCGGGCTGGGAGATCAGCGTGGCCGGGCACACGCTCGTGCTCGGTGTGCTGATCCCCATCGTCGTCTTCCCGCTGCTTCTGGTCGCCATCGGTGTGTACCCGTTCATCGAGTCGTGGGTCACGGGAGACCGGCGCGAGCACCATCTCCTCGACCGGCCGCGCAACCGGCCGGTCCGTACGTCGATCGGAGCGGCCTGGATCAGCCTCTATCTGATCCTGCTCGCGGGTGGCGGCAACGACATCGTGGCGACGCGCTTCCACCTGTCGATCAACACCGTCACCTGGGCGGTACGGATCTCCCTGTTCGTCGTCCCGGTCGTCGTCTTCGTGGTCACCCGGCGCATCTGCCTGGGGTTGCAGTTGCGCGACCGGGAACTGGTGGCGCACGGCCGTGCGACCGGCGTCGTCAAACGCCTGCCGCACGGCGAGTACGTCGAGGTGCACCGCCCGCTCGGCCCGGCCGAACTCCACACGCTGACCGAGCACGAGCACCGGGACCGGTCAGACCACCGGGACCTCCAGACGGCTGATCCGCAGCCCGCCCTCGACGGCGCCGGGGTGCCCGCTCGCCATGAGGAGCCGCAGCCGTGAGCCGCGCACCCCGTCGAAGGTGATCACGGTCGGTGTGTCGGACGCGGTGGCCCAGTCGACGGCCGTTCCCTTCACCGGCACGTACCGCTTTCCGTCCCACACCGCGACCTCGACCGACGCAGGCAGGGTGTGCGTCGCGTCGACGGTGAAGGAGACCTCGACCCGGTCGACCGCGCGGGGGCGGGCCCAGGTGACCGAGACCCAGTCCTCGGGGCGGGCCCCGCTGAAGGCGGGCAGCAGGGCCGTCGCCGACTTGTAGAAGGCGTTGGACCACCCCGTGGCCGCGTCACCGTCGAGCATGGCGGCGGGCGGGGTGTCCGGGCGGCCGGAGTAACTGGCTTCCGCGAGCGGGTCGTTCGGGGCGCCGGGACCCGGGTCCGGCCGGAAGACCGCGGGCGGGGTGGTCGCCTTCGCGCGTGCCGAGGTGGTGCGTACGGTGAGGGTGGCACCCCGCACTCCCTCGGAGCGTGCCGTCACCTTCAGGGAGCCCGGCCGCGTGCCGGATCGTACGATCGCCAGTGCCTTGCCGTGGAAGGCCGTTCGGGTGCTCGCCTGATAGCGCTCGGCGCTCTCCTCCCTGCCGTTGTCGAGCCCGGCGAGCGAGCCGCCGTCGATGTCGAAGGCGATCAGGTGCTCCGCGTCGGGCACGACCACACCACGGGCGTCGACGACCTCGGCCGTCACGAAGAGAAGGGAACGGCCGTCGGCGGCGAGCGACGTGCGGTCCGGTGTGAGGCGTATCGCGTGCGGCGCCCCGGCGGTGCGCAGGACGTCCGTGGCGACCGTACGGCCGTCGCGGCGGCCCACCGCCTTCAACTCACCCGGCGCGTAGGGCACTTCCCAGGTGAGGTGGAGCTTGCCCGCGCTGCCGTTCGGACTGGTGTAACTGCCCGGGTAGGGGCCCGAGGTGAAGGTCTTGTCGTCGCCGGTCGCCTCGGTGGTCTCCAGATAGGTACGGCCGTCGGTGGTCGTCTTGGTGTCGAACCTCCGTGTGCCGAGGGACTTCCCGTTGAGGAAGAGCTCCACGGTGTCGACGTTCGCGTACGCCCAGACCTCGACCGTGTCGCCGGCCTCGTGGTTCCAGGTCATGGGCACCAGATGGACCATGGGCTCGCTCACCCACTGGCTTCTGAACAGGTGGTACATGTCCTTGGGGAAGCCCGCGGTGTCGACCGCGCCGAAGAAGGACGCCTTCACCGGGAACACGTCGTACGGCGTGGGCTCCCCGATGTAGTCGATGCCCGACCACAAAAACTCCCCCGCGAACCACTTGCGGTCCCGGTCCTTCTTGTGCCCGTACTCGCCGCTCATCGTCCAGGACGCGAGGTTGTTGTCGTACGAGGAGACCGCGCGCCGGCCCGGGGTGTGGTTCTCGCCGGTGTTGAGGTGCTGCGGCTCCTGATAGGTGGAGCGGGTCGAGGTCTCGGACGACGACTCCGACTCGAAGAGGAAGAGGTGCGGATAGGCGGCGTGCAGGGCGTCCACCGACTGGGCGGTGTTGTAGTTCAGACCGAGCCCGTCCAGCTTGGCGAGCATGAGGTCGGCAGCGGAGCCCTTCGTGGGCACGCGGCGGTATTTGTCCGAGCCGATGACCAGCGGCCTGGTGTCGTCCGCCGCCTTGATCGCGGCGATGATCCGGTCCGCCATCGCGAGGCCCGGGGTGGAGGTGGAGTCGGGGATCTCGTTGCCGATGGACCACAGCACCACGGCGGGCGAGTTGCGGGCCGCGAGGACCATCTCGGTGGCGTCCTGCTCGCACCACTCGTCGAAGAACCGGCCGTAGTCGTATCTCGTCTTGCCGGTCCGCCAGCAGTCGAACGCCTCCACCATCATCACGATGCCCAGTTCCTCGCAGACCTGGATCATCTGCGGCGAGGGCGGGTTGTGCGAGGTGCGGAAGGCGTTGACGCCCATCGACTTCATGATCGCCATCTGCCGGCGTACGGCGTCCACGCTGATCGCGGCGCCCAGCGCGCCCTGGTCGTGATGCAGGTCGACGCCCTTGATCTTGGCGTGGACGCCGTTGAGGTGGAAGCCCTCGTCCGGGTCGAAGCGGAAGGTGCGGATGCCGAAGGGAGTGCGGCAGGTGTCGACCCTCGCGTCGCCGACCCGCAGTTCGGTCTCCAGGGTGTAGCGGTGATCCGGGGTCGCGAAGTCCCACAACCGGGGCTTGGCGACGGTGAGTTCATGAGTCTCGTCCGCGCGGTCGGCAACCGCGACCCTGGTGGACGTACGGGCCGCCGTACGGCCGTCGGGGTCGACGATCCGCGAGATCACCTGGATCTCGGCGGCGGCACCGGACTCGTTGACGACGGTCGTCCGCACCCGTACGACCGCCCGTTCCGCCGTGATGTCCGGCGTGGTGACATACGTGCCCCAGCGCTGGACGTGCACGGGTTCGGTGACCACGAGCCGGGCCTCGCGGTAGATGCCACTGCCCGAGTACCAGCGGCTGCTGGGCAGTTGGTTCTGGACCTTCACCGCGATGACGTTCTCGGTGATGCCGTCCGTGTGCAGCAGACCGGTGAGGTCGAGGGCGAACCCCGTGTACCCGTAGGGGTGGCGGCCGACCTCCTCGCCGTTGCAGTAGACGTGCGAATCCATGTAGACGCCGTCGAACTCCACGGAGATCCGGCGGCCGGCGAGGGCGGTCGGCAGCGTGAAGGTGGTGCGGTACCAGCCGAGGCCGCCCGGGAAGAAGCCGGTGCCACTGGTGGTGCCGTGTTCCGTGGTGGGGGTCTGTTCGATGCTCCAGTCGTGCGGAACGGAGACTTCCCGCCACGCCGAGTCGTCGTAGCCGGGCCGCGCGGCACCCTCGTACGCGCCGGTGGGGTCGGTGATCCCACCCGGGTCGACCAGCGCGAAGCGCCAGCCGTCGCGCAGCTCGACCAGGCGGCGGCCCGCGGCACGCCCCGGCGAGTCGGCCCAGGCGTCGGCGGCGCCCAGGAGCGATCCGGCCGCGGGTGCGGCGGTTCCTGCGATCAATACCGATCTTCGAGTGACCGACATGGCGGCTCTCCCTACTCAAGGGCCCATAAGTCATCACAACTGATCGTGAACAAACAGATTCTGACGGGGTGACACACGGCCCCGTCAAGGGTGCGGCACCCACTTCCGCCTCGCGCATCACATCGGCCGGAACAACTCGTACCGATGTCCCCCTGGGGCCGCCCGTGTGCCGGGTGCGGAACGCGCGTACGCACTAGGCTGGAACCCGAGTGACGCGCCTGTTCACTGTGAGTGTCCGCAATGGAGTGGCGACGATGAGCCCGGTCCACCCGCTCGACGAGGCTGCCACGGCACGGGCGGTCATCGACGGGAACGGCACCCTGCTCCGATGGAGCGAAGGGGCCCGCCGTCTACTGGGTCATGCCCCGGAGGAGGTCGAGGGGCGCCCCGCCGCCGATCTGCTGGCCACGGACACGCCCGTACCGGCCGAACCGACCGGCAACCGCTGGAACGGCAGCGTCGATCTGCGCCACCGCGACGGGCACACCGTCTCCGTGTGGCTGCTCGCCCATCGCAGGAAGCCGCAGGACGGCGGCCCGGCCACCTGGCTGGTGGTCACCCCGCTGGAGGCCCGCGGCCCGCGCTCACCGGACGACCCGCTGACGACGGCGGTGCTGGCGCAGTCCCCGTGCCCGATGGCGGTCTACGACGACCGACTGCGCCTCTTCGGGGTGAACGACGCGATGGCCGACGTGATCGGCCTCCCCGAGTCCCGCATCCAGGGCCTGAGGTTCTCCGAGATCGGCGGCAAGGAGGAGAGCGAAGCCCTCGAGGCACAGCTGCACGAGGTCCTCGTCACCGGAACCAGTCGTGACGTGGAGACGTTCATGCAGACCGGCGGCGAGTACCACGCGCACGCCTGGCTCGCCCGGATGGCCCCGCTCACCGACGCCGAAGGCCAGGTACGGGGAGTGTGCCTGGCCGCGCACGACTTCACCGAGCAGTACAACGCCCGGGAGCGGCTGCAGCTCGTCAACGAGGCCAGCATGCGCATCGGCACCACCCTGGACGTCACCCGAACGGCCCAGGAGCTGGCCGACGTCTGTGTGCCCGCGCTCGGCGACTTCGTCAGCGTCGACCTGCTGGACCCGCCGGAGCACGGGGGCGAACCCCACCCGGAGCCGCCGACCTTGCCGATCAGGCTGCGCCGCACCGCCCACCAGTCGGTGAACCCGGGCTGCCCGGAGGCGGTCGTCAAACCCGGCCACGTCGATGTCTACCCCGTCCACTCACCGCAGGCGGCCTCCCTCACGGCCTCCCGGACCATCGTCGCCCCCGACGACACCGCCACACTGGCGGAGTGGCTCTCCTGGGACGAGGTACGCGGCGCCCGCATCGCCGAGTACGGCCTGCACACCAGCATGTCGGTGCCGATCAAGGCGCGGGGCCAGACCCTCGGAGTGGCCGTCCTCACCCGGTTCCGGCGCTCCGATCCGTTCACCCCCGACGACATACTGCTGGCCGAGGAGGTGACGGCCCGGGCGGGCGTCTGCATCGACAACGCCCGGCGCTTCTCCCGGGAACGGGAGACCGCCCTCGCCCTCCAGCGCAGTCTGCTCCCCCAGTCACTGCCCCGGACGGCCGCCGTGGAGGCGGCCTCCCGCTATCTGCCCGCCGCACGGGCCGGAGTGGGCGGCGACTGGTTCGACGTGATCCCGCTGTCCGGGATGCGGGTCGCCATGGTCGTCGGAGACGTCGTCGGCCACGGCATCGCGGCCTCCGCCACCATGGGCCGGCTGCGCACCGCCGTCCGTACGCTCGCCGACATCGACCTCGCCCCCGACGAACTGCTCACCCACCTCGACGACCTCGTCGTACGGCTCTCCACGGAGGCCGGCGCCGAGGGCACCACCGGCGAGGTCGGCGCGACCTGCCTGTACGCGGTCTACGACCCGGTCTCACGGCGCTGCGCGCTCGCCCGCGCCGGACATCCCCCGCCGGTCATGCTCCCGCCCGGCGGCCCGCCCCGGCAGATCGAGCTGCCGGCCGGTCCGCCGCTGGGACTGGGCGGACTGCCCTTCGAGTCCGTCGAACTCGCTCTTCCCGAGGGCACGGTGCTCGCGCTGTTCACCGACGGCCTGATCGAGAACCGCGAGCGGGACGTCGGGGCCAACCACGAGCTGCTGTGCCATGCCCTGGCGGAGTCCGCGGACTCTCTGGAAGGTGCCTGCCACGACATTCTGCGGACCCTGCTTCCGGTGGGCGGCGCCCAGGACGACGTGGCGCTGCTGCTCGCCCGGACCCACGGGCTCGCGCCCGCCCAGGTGTCGACCTGGGACATTCCCGCCGACCCCGCCCTGGTCGCGCCGATCCGCAAGCAGGTCGTCGAGCAGCTCGACGCCTGGGAGCTGAGCGCTGCGGCGTTCACTGCCGAGCTCGTGGTGAGCGAACTGGTCACCAACGCGATCCGCTACGGCGAGCCGCCCATCCGGCTGCGGCTCATCCACGACGCCGAGACGCTGATCTGCGAGGTCTCCGACAGCAGCCACACCGCGCCGCATCTGCGCCGGGCCAAGACCTATGACGAGGGCGGGCGCGGGCTGCTGCTGGTCGCCCAGCTCACCCAGCGCTGGGGCAGCCGCCACACGGCCGACGGCAAGACGATCTGGGCGGAGCTGACGCTCCTCGGGGAGTTCTGACGCCATCGGCGCAGGTCCGAAGGGTCGGTGAGCGGGGCGGAGTGCGGCGTCTGATGTGATGGTCGGGCACCACGACCTGTGTCCCGGAGGACCGAACCCTGAACACCCCGCTCGCCGAATCCCTGTCCGTCGTCCTGCTCGTCGCCGTCCTCGTCTGCGCGGTGGTCCGTCCCTTCGGCTGGCCCGAGGCGGTCGTCGCGGCCCCGGCCGCCCTGCTGGTGATCGCCATCGGCGCGATCTCCTGGGACCACGCGGGCGCGGAGGCGGGTCACCTCGGGCCGGTGATCGGCTTCCTGGCGGCGGTCCTGGTACTCGCCAAGTTCTGTGACGACGAGGGGCTCTTCCATGCCTGCGGCGCGTGGATGGCCCGCTGGGCGGCGGGGCGGCCGGGGCGCCTGCTGACCGCGGTCTTCGCGCTCGCCTCGGCGATCACCGCGGTGCTCAGCCTGGACGCCACCATCGTGCTGCTCACCCCGGTCGTGTTCGCCACCGCCGCCCGGATGGGCGCCCGCCCGAAGCCGCACGTGTACGCCTGCACCCATCTGTCGAACACGGCCTCGCTGCTGCTGCCGGTCTCCAACCTCACCAATCTGCTCGCCTTCAGCGCGAGCGGTCTCAGCTTCACCCGGTTCGCGGCGCTGATGGTGCTGCCGTGGCTGGTGGCCATCGGGGCCGAGTACGTGGTCTTCCGGCGCTTCTTCGCCGGTGACCTGGCAGCGGCCGTGCCCGAGCCGACGACCGGGGAGCCGCCGGAGCTGCCCCTGTTCGCGCTGGTCACCGTGGGCTGCACTCTGGCGGGGTTCGTCGTCGCCTCCGCGCTGGGCGTGGACCCCGCCTGGTCCGCCGCGGCGGGGGCGCTGGTGCTCGCCTCCCGGGCCCTGCTGCGTGGGCGCGCCACCCCGCTCACCGTGCTGAGGGCCGCCGCTCCGGCCTTCCTCGTGTTCGTCCTCGCGCTGGGCATCGTCGTCCGGGCTGTGGTCGACAACGGACTCTCCGACGCCCTCGGGCAACTCCTCCCGGACGGCAGCGGACTGCCCGCGCTGTTCGGAATCGCGGCGCTCGCCGCCGTACTGGCCAATCTCATCAACAACCTGCCCGCGGTCCTGGTGCTGCTGCCGCTGGCCGCCACGTCCGGCTCCGGCGCGGTGCTCGCCGTGCTCCTGGGGGTCAACATCGGCCCCAACCTCACCTACGCCGGATCCCTGGCCACCCTGTTGTGGCGGCGTATCGTGCAGGAGCACGACCACGGCGTCGATCTGCGGGAGTTCACCCGGCTGGGTCTGATCGCCGTGCCGGCGGCGCTGGTTCCCGCCGTACTGGCACTGTGGTTCTCGCTCCACGTCATCGGGGGCTGAGCCGTCGCACTAGTGAGGGCCGGAGGCTGATGCTCATGCGGGTCGTCGTCTGGCTCGTCGAGGGGACCTGGCCGGCCTGCGTGGACGCCGTGCGCACGCACGCGCCGCAGGCGACCGAGGTCGTGCTGCTCCACGTCAGCGAACCCGGGGTGCCCGGACTGGCGCACGGCGCCTTCGCCGGGCTGCTCGGCCGGGGGCACGCCGAGCGCGATCCCGGGAACCGGCTGGAGGATCTCGGCGCCCGGTCGGCGGCGCGGCTGCTCGACGCGGCGGCCGAGCGCCTCGGCCGCCCCTGCACCCGCCAGGAACGCCCCGGGCGCACGGAGCGTGAGGTGGTCGCCGCGGCCGAGGGCGCCGATCTGCTCGTGGTGGCCCGGGACGGCGACCGGGCCCGGCTCGGACCGCACAGCCTGGGCCGGGCCGGGCGGTTCGTCGTCGATCACGCGCCGTGCCCGGTGCTGCTGATCTGGCCCGAGGCCACGCCCGCCGTCACGACGATCCCGCCGCCTCCCCCGCATTCTCCGGATCCCCCGCATTCTCCGGATCCCCCGCATCCCCCGCACTCCTAGCGGTGCCCTTCCGGTAGGCGCCCGGTGGAGTCCCGTAGCGCTGCCGGAAGACCCGGCTGAAGTGGAACGCGCTGGTGAATCCGGAGGCCGCGGCCACCCGTTCCACCGGGAGCTCGGTGGCTTCCAGGAGCCGGGCCGCGTGCAGCAGCCGGGCCTCGCGCAGCGCCCGCATCGGGGAGCGGCCGAGTTGCTCGGTGAACAGGTGGGCGAACCGGGACGGTGAGAGCGCGACCGCCCCGGCCAGCGAGCGGACGGTGTGGTGCGCGCCCGGGTCCGCGGCGATCACCGCCTCCGCGTGACGGACGCGGGCGTCGAGATCGGGGCGGCGGCGCTCCACGCGGGCTGCGGCGAGCAGCACGACCTCCTCCAGGGAGCACAGGGCCAGCTCCCGGGCGGCGGTGCCGTGCGCGACCGCGACCTCGCCAGGGGCGGGCTCCGCGGCCTCGGGCGGCGGCCCGTCTCCCGTCCAGCGGGCGTCGGCGAGCATCCGGCGGAACGCCGCTTCGATGCGTTCCCGGGCGGGCGCGGGTCCGACGGCGTACAGGCCGTCGTCGAGTGCGTGGGGCCGCAGCCATCCGGTCCAGGACGGGCGGGCCTGGCAGTGCGCCCACCAGAACGCCCAGTGTCCGGCGCCGGGTTCGACGGCGTAGCGCTGCGGCACGCCGGGCCCCAGAACCACCAGATCTCCGGCGCCGGCCACCGTCCGGGCCGCTCCCTGCCGGAGCCGTCCCCCTCCGCCCGTCGTCCAGGTGAACAGCCAACTGTCGCTGCCCCGAGGCCGGTTGACGCGGTATCCCGGTCCCTGGTCGAAACGACCGACGGTCACCAGGCCCGGCGGCGGGGACGGGGCAGCAGGCTCGGGCAACTCCTCAGCACGCACGGGCATCCCCCAGGAAGGCTCGTCGACCTAGCGTGAAACACCTGGGACTCCGGTGGGAAGGGACGGTCGGATGACAGTCACGGACATGGGCGGGCCGCGGTGGTCGGACTTCGAGGAGAACGGGTTCGTGGTGATGCGCGGGCTGTTCACCGTCGCCGAGATCGACGAGCTGTGCGCGGAGTTCGCGGCCCTGCACGCCGCCGGGCCGGTCCCGGGGCACTTCGAACCCCGGGCCACCGGGGCCGCCGGGACCGGCGGTCCGGAGGATCCGCTGGCCGCCCATCCACGGGTCATGCATCCGCACCGCATCAACGAGCTGTCCCTGCGTCGCCTCCTCGATCCCCGGTTGCGGCGGATCCTGGAGACCCTGCTCGGCGAGGAGGTCCTGGCGGCTCAGAGCATGTTCTACTTCAAGCCGCCCGGGGCCCGGGGGCAGGCGCTGCACCAGGACAACTTCTATCTGCGGGTCGAGCCGGGCACCTGCGTGGCAGCCTGGATCGCCTGCGACACGATCGACCGGGAGAACGGCGGCCTGGAAGTGGTGCCGGGCACGCACCGCATGGACCTGTTCTGCCCGAAGGAGGCGGACGCGGAACTGTCGTTCGTACGGGAGTACGTCCCGCCGCCGGCCGGTCTGGCCGTCGTGCCCGTCGACATGGCACCGGGCGACGTGCTGTTCTTCAACGGCAGTCTGGTGCACGGCTCCGGGCCCAACCGCAGCGCCGACCGCTTCCGCCGCTCCTTCATCGGCCATTACGTCGGCCGCTCCACCCATCACATCGGCCGCCACTACCCCACGCTGACGATGGGCGGGGAGCCCGTCGCCCTGCCCGAGAGCGAGGGCGCGGGGCCGTGCGGCACGGAGTTCGCCCCGGCGGCACCGCACTGATGTCATTCCCCCGGCTCGGGCAGCGCGTCGCGGAGTTGGGCACGAGAGGTGATGCCGAGCTTGGGGAAGATCCGGTAGAGGTGGAAGCCGACCGTACGGGGCGAGAGGAAGATCCGTTCGCCGATCTCCCGGTTGGTCAGGCCCGCGGCGGCGAGGCGGGCGATCTGCAGCTGCTGCGGGGTGAGTTCGGCGAGGCTGTCCGCGGAACCGACCGACGGGCTCGCCGGAGTGACACCCGCGGCGCGCAGTTCGGCGCGGGTGCGGTCCGTCCAGGGGCGGGTGCCGAGCCGTTCGAAGACCTCCAGCGCCGCGGCGAGCAGGGGGCGCGCCTCCACCGCGCGGCGCCGGCGGCGAAGCCACTCGGCGTAGTCGAGGCGGACCTGTGCCCGTTCGAAGGGCCATCGGTCGCCCGCCGGGTCGGCCAGGGCCGCCGTGAAGTGCCGTTCGGCGTCGTCCGGTTCGGCGAGCAGGGCGTCGGCCCGGTGCACGATCGCGGTGAGTCGCGCGGACGTCTCGCCCTCGGCGAGGCGCCGCCTGGTCGTGTCGAGGACGAGCCGTGCGTCCTCGGCCCGGCCGGTGCGGACGGCGGCTGCCACGAGGTCGGCCAGGTAGTAGTCGGAGGCGTGGAAGTGCAGGGGCTCGGGCTCCGGCTGCCGGGTGTAGACGGCACGGAAGCGGTCGTAGGCCGCCGCGTGGTCGCCCTCCGCGAGTGCGGCGGCGCCCAGCGCGTAGTGCGTGCGCACCTGGAGGCTGCGGCAGTTGGGCAGGTCGATGCCGTGCACGGCGCGTTGTACGGCGGCGCGGGCCTCTTCGGTGTCGCCGCGCAGGGCGAGCAGGGTGGCGCGGAGCACGGGCGCTCCCACCACCACGTTCTCCAGTCCGCCTTCGGCGGCCAGGCCGTACGCCTCGTCGAGAGCCGCACGGGCCTCGGTCCAGGACCCGCTCTCGTAGAGGGCCAGCGCGAGGGCCTGAGCCACGGTGGCGTTGGCCCCGGAGGTCGGGGAGCGGCGCAGATGGTCCATGGCCGCGCCGAGCAGCCGTATCGCCTCGGCGGTCTCGTCCAGGACCCAGGCCGTCCCGCCCAGGACGACCATCCGGGCCAGCGGGAGGTCCAGTTCCGGGCGCGCTCTGGGCTCCGCGAGGGGATCGGTCCAGGCGCGCGCGAACATCGCGAGGGCTCGCGCCCGGTTCCGCAGCGGATCACAGCCGGCGAGGGCCCAGAGCCGGCCGATCTCGTCTTCCTGCGGCGGCACTCGCTCCGCGATCCGCAGGATCTTCTCGCGGTGCTCCGGGGCGCCGGAGTTGTACGCGGGTGTGGTGGCCGTCGTCAGGGCGTCGAGGGTCAGTACGGGGTCCTCGTCGACGGCGGCCTCGGCGACCGGCAACAGGAAGCCGAGCGAGCCCGCGAACCGGGTGGTCACGGCGAGCGCCCAGCCCGCCCGGAGCGAGGCCTCGGCGAGGAGGGCCGGTTCGTCGGTGAGGGTGGCGACCTGGGTGCTGAGTTCGCCGACCCACCGCGGGTGACCGGCGTACATCGCCATGGTCGCGGCCCGTACCAGGCGCCCGGCGCGGACGGTGGGGTCGGGACTGAGCCGCGCCGCGCGTTCGAGGGCCGTCGCGGCGGCCGCGTAGCCGCCGCGACGCTGTGCCCGGGCCGCGCTGTCGTCGAGTTCCCGGGCGGCCTCCTCGTCGACGCCGGAGGCGGCGGCCGCGTGGTGCCAGGCACGGCGGTCGGGATCGCCGACGAGGACGTCGGCGAGCGCTCGGTGGGCTGTGTGGCGTTCGGCGTAGGTCGCGGACCGGTAGACCGCGGAACGTATCAGCGGATGGCGGAAGCGGACCCGGTCGGCGTCGACGCGGACGAGTCCGGCGCGTTCGGCGGGCAGCCAGTCGTCCGGGGTCGCCCGGTCTCCCACGGCCGAGAGGATCACGGGCAGCTCGGCACTCTCCGCGGCCGCCGCGTAGAGCAGCAACTCACGGGTGACCGGTGGAAGTTCGGGAAGGTCCGCGGCGAAGATGGCTTCCAGCCGGTCGGTGAGGGGCAGCGCGTCCTCGTGGGCGGCGGCCGGGTCGCGCGCCACGGCCCGGGCGAGTTCGACGAGGGCGAGCGGGACACCCGCCGCCTGTTCGAGGACGCGGGAGCGGGCCCGACCCGCGGGTGGCCGGGGCTGATGGTCGAGGAGCCGTCCGGCTGCGGCCGGGTCGAGCGGCTCGATCGACAACCGATCGACCTGACCGTCGAGTTGCGCGGGTACGGCGGTGTCGCGCGCCGCCAGGAGCAGGGCGACCGGCTCGCCTTCGAGGCGTCGGGCCATGAAGGCCAGAACGTCGAGGGTGCCCAGGTCCAGCCAGTGGGTGTCGTCGATCACCAGGAGGAGCGGGCCGTGCTCCGCGACGTCGGAGAGCAGGGTGAGCGCGCCGAGCGAGGTCAGCAGGGGGTCGGAGACCGTCGGCGTGCCGTCGTCGAGTCCGAACACGCCGAGCAAGGCGGCCCGCTGGCGTGCGGGCAACCCCTCGGCCAGGTCGAGGAAGGGTCGCAGCAGCTGGTGCAGTCCGGCGAAGGGGAGGCCCGACTCGCCCTCGCTCCCCCGGCAGCGCAACACCCGTACCCCGGACCGGCGGGCCATGCGGGCGGCGGCGTCGAGGAGGGCGCTCTTGCCCGCGCCGGGGCCTCCCGTCATCAGCAGGGCCCCGGTCCGCCCCGTCGTGAGAGCGTCCACCAACCGTGACAGCAGAGCCAGTTCGTGGTCCCGGCCGACGATCCACTCGTCACCGAGCGGCGTCATGACTCGGACCCGGGGAACGCCTCGGAGGTGAAGGCGAGGAGGGCATGGGCGACCGCGCCGGGACTCTCCAGGAGCATCTCGTGCGTACCGTCGATCCCGACGACCCGCACGGTGGTCCGCCGCCCGGCCAGTTCGGCGAGGTCCCTGGCGAGCCCCTTCCCGTACGCCGTCATCAGTTCGTCGAACCAGGGCAGGCCGGGGGCGGGCGGTACGGGTCGCGCGGCCCGTCCGAGCAGCAGTGGGCGCCGCGTCCGCGCGAAGGCGTCGAACAGGTCGAAGAGGTCGAGTGCGTCGACGGCGGCCAGCATCTCCAGCACGAGCGCGCGTTCGGGGTGCACCACCAGCCGTCCGTCGGGCGCGGGCCGCACGCTGCGCAGCAGGCCGGCCTCCAACAGCTCGTAGGGAATGCCCAGTCGGTCGGAGAGTGCGCGCTGCTCGGCGAGCAGGTCCTTGAGGCCGTCCGCCGGCAGCGGTCCGCCGGACACCGTCGCGGTCGCCGACTCCCGCACCTGGGTGAGGCGCTCCTCGACGTACACCGGGTCGAGGCCCACGTACTGGTCGGGGCGGCCCCAGCCGTATCCGTCCAGGTTCACCGCGCCGGGCGTGACGTCCGGATGCTCCAGCCCGTACCGTACGGCGATCATCCCGCCGAGCGAGTGCCCGACGGGCAGCGCGCCGGGCAGGTCGTACCGTTCGAGCACCGCCTCGATGTCGTCCAGTACCCGGGGAAGACTCCAGGTCCCCGACGGTGAGAGACCGTGTCCGCGCAGGTCCACGGCGAGCACCCGGTGCCGGGGGACGAGGAGGGGGGCCACGGCGGCCCAGTCGGCGAGCGTACGCCTGGCTCCGTGCAGCAGAAGCAGGGGTGGGCCGTCACCACCGTGGTCGTGTACGGCCAGTTCGATGCGGTCTCCGGTCATGTCCTGACAATACGGCGTGGGTCAGGGCTCCAGGAGCAGATTGAGCGTCGGCAGGGGGCCGCCCGGGAACTGCTGCAGCCGTCCGCCGGACGCCAGCGGGCCCAGATTGATGACCGCCCACCCCACCCGATCCGCCAGCCGCGTGACGCGCTCGTTGGCCCCGGGGTGGTTTCCCGAGAGGAAGATCACCCGCCGTCCGACAAAAGTGCGCGGATCGGAGCCGAGCACCGCCGGCGTCAGGGTGTTGAACGCCTTCACCAGCCGTGCTCCGGGGACGAGTTCGGCGACGACCTCGCTGGAGGTGCGGCCGTCGAGGTCGGCGACCTTGAAGTCGGGCGGTCCGAGCGGGTTGGTGGTGTCGATGACGATCCGCTCCTGCCAGTCGAGGACGTCCGCGGCGGCCACCGCCTCGCTCAGCCGTCGCCACGGCACGGCGAGGACGACGATCTCCTCCTTGGCCGACTCCGCGACGGTGGCGGGCGTCAGGGCCGGGCCGATCGAGGCGGCGAGGTCCCGCAGTGACTGCGGTCCCCGGCTGTTGCTGATGACGACCTGCTCGCCCGCCGCCACGAACCGATAGGCGAGGGCCCGGCCGATGGCTCCGGCACCGATGATTCCGATGGGCATGAGGTGTCCTCCTCCTTGAGTTCCGCGGCTACGACAACAGGGTGACGGTCAGCATCACGCCGCAGGTCACGGCGGCGCTTCTGTCATGTGACTGGGCCGGGTCCGCGACCCACGCGGGTGTCGCGGGGGCCGCCTTGACGCGGGTGTCGTCCAGACGATGTGATCCTGAGGTGCCCAGGCGCCGCGCCGGGCACGCAGAGGTGCGCCCAGCCGGTAGCGGACACCGTTCGAGTCCGGCCAAAGTCGCCAGGACCGCGGGAGCGTCCGAGGCGGGGTCGTACCCGCGATCGAATGGAGCCGACATTCCCGCCCAACGTGTTTCCCGCGTCACCGGCCTGGGGGCGGCCGCCGCCCTGGTGGCGCTCGCGACGCTGGTGAGCTGTACGACCGGGTCTGACGAGGGGACGCCACCCCAGCAGGGTAAGGCCTCCCCGTCGAGCCCGGGGACCGTACAACTCCCCCGCTCCACGCGGGCTTCGACTACCAGATCGGCGGCGCCTATCCACCACCGTCCGACGTCCGTATCGTCAGCCGCGATCGTTCGGACTCGCCCGCGCCCGGCGTGTACAACATCTGTTACGTCAACGCCTTCCAGGCCCAGCCGGACGAGTCGAAGGCGTGGCCGGCCGATCTGCTGCTGCGGGATGCGCACGGCACGGTCGTCGTGGACCACGACTGGAACGAGGCGCTCCTCGACCTCCGCACGCCGGCCAGGCGCAAGCGGGTGGCCGCGCGGGTCAACCGCTGGATCGACGAATGCGCCGACAAGGGATTCGACGCCGTCGAGCCTGACAACTACGACAGCTACACCCGTTCCGGCCATCTGCTGACGGCGAACGACGCCACCGCGTTCATCACGCTCCTCTCGGCCCACGCACACGCCCGGGGGCTGGCCATCGGGCAGAAGAACACCTCGGAACTGGCCGGGCTCAGGTCGAGGACCAAGCTCGACTTCGCGGTGGCCGAGGAGTGCGGCCAGTACGACGAGTGCGGCACGTACGCAAAGTCGTTCGACGACCGGGTGATGGACATCGAGTACACCGACAGCGGTCTGCGCAAGGCCCTCGCGAGCTACGGGGGCCGGCTGAGCATCGTGCGGCGTGATGTGCAGGTGTCGACGCCGGGCAGTGCGGAGTACGTCCGCCGGACGCGCTGACGGACGCCGCCGCGGCCCGCGAGGGATCACCGTGCATACTCGCACCGAAGCCGGGTGGATTCCGGATGAGCGGGTGCGCACGGAGCGGACGTATCAAAGGGCATGTCGACATCCATGGCCAGCAGGCAGGGCGACCACCTGCCCACGAGCACCGTCAGACCGCCGGTCCGGTTCGAACGGCTCCGGCGGCACCGGCGGTGGCTGCTCGCGCTGGCGGTGATCGCCCTGCTGGCCCAGATGGCGGTCGCGATGGTCACGGCGGCCGCGCAGCAGACGCCGACGATCGACGAGCCGGTGTACGTGGGCACGGCGGAGACCTATGTGCGGGAACACAGCCTGCACTTCAACCCCGAGCATCCCCCGCTGGGCAAGCTCATCATCGCGACCGGACTGGTGTTCGCCCATCCGCATCTGGATGCCCACTTCACGGGTGATCAGACCGCGCTCGGGCGGCGGCTGCTGTACGAGTCGGGCAACGATCCCTGGCGGGTGATGCTGTGGGCGCGGCTGCCGGTGATCGTGCTGACGCTGCTGTTCGGTCTGGTCGTCCTCGCGTTCGCCCGTGAACTCGTCGGCGCCGTGGGCGGGTTGGTGGCGCTCGCGCTGTACGCGTACTCGCCCGACGTCATCACCAACGGCTCGCTCGCCACACTCGACGTACCGGCGGCCGGATTCCCGCTGACGGCGGTGTGGCTGGTGTGGCGGGCCCGACGTCGGCGGCCCCTGCTCCACCTCGCTCTCGCGGGGGCGGCGCTCGGCGCGGCGCTCGCCACCAAGATGAGCACCCTGCCGGCGGTGCCGGTGCTGCTGCTCCTGGTGTTCCTCTCCTTCTGGCAGGCACGCCGCACGCCGGGCCTGGGCCTGCGCGCGCAACCGCGGCTCGTCGGCCTGGGTGTGGCGATGGCGGCCGGTACGGCACTGGTGGCGCTCGCCGTCCTCTGGGCGACCTATCTCGTCGTCGACCCGCACCTGCGTTGGACGGCTCCCGCGAACCTCCCGGCCGTGCACGGTCTGCGTGGGCTCGTCATCGACTGGCTGCCGGTGCCCCGGCCGTACCGCGACGGGATGCGGATCCAGTTCGGCTTCGAGAACGACGTGTGGACCGGCTTCCTGTTCGGACGGCTCTACCACGGCTCGCTCTGGTACTACCTGCCGGCCGCGCTGCTGGTGAAGACACCGCTCGGCATGATCGCGCTCTGGCTCATGGGCCTCGGCGTGATGGCCGCCCTGCCCCGGCTGCGGCCCGCCGCCCCGTACGTCCTGCTCCCCCCGGCCGCCCTGCTGGCCGTGGCCATGACCGGGTCCCGGGACCTCGGCGTCAGATACGCCCTCTTCGTCCCGGTGTTCCTGGCGGTGGCGGCGGCCGGGGTCGTCGCCCTGCGCCGCCGCTGGGCCCACCTCGTCACGGCGGCGCTGGTCGGCTTCGTCGCGATCAGTTCGCTGCGCGCGTTCCCGTACTACCTGCCGTACTCCAACGAGGCGTTCGGCGGACCCTCGCAAACCCGTCTGCGGCTGCACGACTCGAACGTCGACTGGGGGCAGGACCTGGGCCGCCTCGCCGACCGTCTGTCCGAGCGGTATCCGCACGAGCGGGTCTGGCTGGTCTACAAGGGCAGTGGTGTGCCCTCGTACTACGGGATCGAGGCGGCCGATCCGCGCAAGGTGCCGCCGAGCGAGGTGCACGGACTGCTCGCCGTGTCGGACACCGCCGTCGCGAAGGCCGACGGCCGTCTGGCGGCGCTGCTCCACGGCGCCACGCCCGTCGACGACGTCGGCCATTCGATCACGATCTACCGCCGCGCGTGACCCCCAGGTGTCACGCGCGAGAAGCGAGCAGGTCCAGGGCCGCTCCCCAGGGGAACTCCGCGCGCAGACCGTCCTGCCCCGGCTCCCCGGAGTAGCGGCCGCCGAACCGGACACCCATCCCGCGCAGCCGCTCGACGCTCCCCGGTACGCGGGGTGTGCCGCCAGCGCGTCGCTCACACAGGGGAGTACAGCGATGGGGACGTGGAGACCGTACGCCTCGTTCAGCGTGCCGAGCGCGAGGGTGTCGGATACCCCGGCCGCCCACTTGTTGACGGTGTTGAAGGTGGCCGGGGCGACGGCCACCGCGTCGGGGGCCGGGAAGGGGCGCGGGTCGCCCGGGGCCCGCCAGGCGGACCTGATCGGGCGACCGGTCTGCGCCTCGACGGCCGGCGCGTCGAAGAAGCCCAGCCCCTGCGGGGTGGCGATGACGCCGACCTCCCAACTCCGTTCCTGTGCCGTGGTGATCAGTTTGCTGATGTCCCGCGCGACAGCGGCCGCGCACACGACGACGTACAGGAAGGGCCTTTCGGCGTGTTCGGTCACGAGGGAACCCTAGTGAACACACGGGATCGCCGGTGGACGCCCGGGGTGCCTAGTGGACCGGGAAGGTGTCCCCGCGTTCGGCATCCGGGCGCGGGCCGAAGATGCGGCGCTCGTGCTCCTCGATGCGTACGTCGTTGATGCTGGCCTCGCGCCGGGTCATCAGCCCGTGCTCGTCGAACTCCCACAGCTCGTTGCCGTACGACCGATACCACTGCCCGTCGGCGTCGTGCGACTCGTACTGGAAGCGGACGGCGATGCGGTTGCCGCCGAAGGCCCAGAGGTCCTTGCGCAGGGCGTACTCGTGTTCGCGCGCCCACTTGGCGGTGAGGAGTTCGACGATCTCGGCGCGGCCGGTGACGAAGGTGTCGCGGTTGCGCCAGACCGAGTCCTCGGAGTAGGCGAGGGCGACCTTGTGGGGATCACGGGTGTTCCAGGCGTCCTCGGCCGCCTGGACCTTCTGGACCGCGGTCTCGCGGGTGAAGGGCGGGAGGGGCGGGCGTCCGTTCATGGGGGTGTCCTTTCAGGTACACGCGCATCCGGTCCACGCGCATCACATGAGTGGAGAACGCGCGTTCTCACTCATGACTGCTAACGTAGAGAACGTTGGTTCTCACGTCAAGGAGCAGCCCCGCATGGACAGCACAGCCGCCCGCGAACAGGCTCTCGCCGCCGCCCGGGAACAGGCGTTGGACGCCGCGGAGGAGCTCTTCTACGCCCGTGGCATCCAGACCGTCGGCATGGACGACATCCGCGGCGCCTCGGGGGTCTCCCTCAAGCGGCTCTATCAGCTGTTCCCGGCGAAGGAACTCCTCGTCGAGGCGTACCTCGAGCGGCGCGACGTGCGCTGGCGGCAGCGGCTGGCCGAGCACGTCGACAGGTACGAGGAGCCCGGACGGCGGATCCTGGCGGTGTTCGAATGGCTGGGGCAATGGTTCGCCGAGCCCGGCTTCCGCGGGTGCGCCTGGATCAACTCCTACGGCGAACTCGGCGCGACCTCACCCCTCGTCGTCGCCCAGGTCCGCGGTCACAAGGGAGCGTTCAAGGACTACCTGGGCGGCCTGGTGACCGACTCGGGACTTCCCGGCGCCCTCACCGACCAGCTGTTCCTGCTGGCCGAGGGCGCCATGGTCACCGCGGGCATCACACGAAGCACGGCGCCGGCCGAGCAGGCGGCCGACGCGGCACGGGCACTCGTCGAGGCCCAGCGGCGATAGAGCCGACGCTCGACGGGGACGGCGGGCTCGCGCCCGCCGTCCCCGCCCAGTGGTCTCGGTGCTCGTCGAGTGGTCCTCGGCGTTCGTCGAGTCGTTCTCAGGTCTCGTCGTGTGCTCCTCAGCTCTCGGAGACGGTGATGGCGCCCACCGGGCAGGCCCGCGCGGCCTCCCGGACCAGCGGGTCGCCGCCGCCGTCCTCTCGGCCCGGCAACAGCGCGCTGAAGCCGTCGTCGTCCTGGGTGAAGACGTTCGGCGCGGTCAGCGCGCACTGTCCCGCGCCGATGCAGACGTCCTTGTCGATGGCGATCTCGATGCTCATGGCCGCCAGCCTCTTACCAGGTCACGGGGAGTTCCAGCATCCCCTGGATCGTGTCTCCCGCTTTGAAGGGGATCTCGTCCGCCGGCACGGCCAGACGCAGTCCGGGCAACCGGTCGAAGAGCGACAGCAGGGCGATCTCCATCTCGGCGCGGGCGAGGTTCTGGCCGAGGCACTGGTGGATGCCGAAGCCGAACGCGACGTGATGACGGGCCGAACGGTGCCAGTCCAGGGCGTCCGGCTCAGGGAAGGTGCCCGCGTCACGGTTGATGACGGAGGTCGAGAAGACCACGCCCTCGTCGGCGCGGATCGTCGCCCCGGCCACCTCGATGTCCTCGGTGGCCACCCGCAGCAGCCCGTCGGCGATGGACAGGAAGCGCAGCAGTTCCTCCACGGCGGCGGGCATGAGCGTCGGCTCGGCCCGCAGTTCCGCCAGCTGCTCGGGGTGGTGCAAGAGGGTGAACGTACCGAGAGAGATCATGTTCGCGGTCGTCTCGTGCCCGGCGACCAGCAGGATCGTCGCCAGGCTGATCAGCTCCTCGCGGTCCACCTTCCCCTCGCGCAGCTGTTCGTGGATGAGTTCGTCGAGGAGCCCGTCCCCCGGGTCCTTCCACTTACGGTCGATCAGTGCCCCGAAGTAGGCCTCCAGCTGGTCGCGCGCGTCCTGGGTGTCCGCGGCGGTCGGGCCGCGCAGCAGCCTGCGGGACTGCTCCTCGAAGAAGTCGTGGTCGGCGTACGGGACGCCGAGCAGCGCGCAGATCACCATCGAGGGCACCGGCAGCGCGAAGGCGCTGACCAGTTCGGTGGGCGGACCCTGCCGCTCCACGGCGTCCAGCAGCCGGTCGACGGTTTCCTGGATGCGCGGGCGCAGGGCCGCGGTCCGTTTCAGGGTGAAGCTCGGCACGAGCATGCGGCGCTGGGTGTGGTGGGCCGGATCGTCGAGCCCGAGCAGCGCGACCCGCCGGTTGCGGGACTGGGCGAACCGTTCCGTGGGCATCGGGAACGCGGGGCGGGTGCGGTCGGAGGAGAGCCGGGGATCGGTGAGCAGTTCACGGGCGGTGCCGTGCCCGGTGACGACCCACACGTTGCGCCCGTCGAACAGGGAGACGCGCGACAGCGGGTGCGCCTCGCGCAGGGCGTCGTAGGCGGTGGGCGGCTGGTAGGGACACGTACGGTCCTGGGGGAAGGCAACGGGTTCTGTCATGAGTGACCTCGCAAGCGATGGTTCCCTCTTGCCGATCTTCATTAGATGCCCCAGGCACCTATAGGAGCCACGCAAAGTTCGGCCAGATGCCCCGGACGGACCATCTGGCCGATCACCGTCGTCGGTCGGGGCGGTCGCCGGGCTCCCACGGGCCTCGGTCGCCGCCCAGGTGCCGTCCGTACGGCGCGTGTGTGGCTCGATCCAACCGCTACCTCCACGGTACACACCCGCTTTCGGTGGCTCGGTGACGTCCTCGCGTAATTCGCTTGCACGGGCGGCTCGACGGCCCCAGGATCTGCCCATGCCCACGATCGAAGCCCTCCTGCCGCCGACCTCCGCCGCCGCTCGTCCGGTGCGGGTCCAGCAGCAGCCCGGCCGCCCGCGGAGGCCCTCGCTTCCCCGGTCGTGACCGCCGCGCTCGTCGCGGGGCTTCTCGCGGGCTATGGCATCGCCATCCCCGTCGGAGCGGTCGCGACCTATCTCGTCTCCCTCACCGCGCGTACGTCCCTGAGAACCGGCGGGAGCGCCGCGCTGGGCGTCGCGACCGCCGACGGGTTGTACGCCCTGGTCGCCGCCCTCGGGGGCGCCGCGCTCGCCGCCGCGCTGCAACCGGTGCTCGCGCCGTTGCGCTGGACCTCCGCTCTGGTGCTGCTCGCCATGGCCCTACGGGGCGCGGTCGGCGCGGTGCGCCAGTACCGCGAACAGCGGCTCGCGGCCCGGTCCGTACGGGACCCGGTGCGCCCCGCGCGGGCGTACCTGACCCTGCTCGGGATCACCCTTCTCAATCCCACCACCGTGATCTACTTCGCGGCCCTGGTCCTCGGCAGCCGGACGGCCGAGGCGGTGCGCCCCCTGGAGCAGGGGGTGTTCGTGCTCGCCGCGTTCCTCGCCTCCGCGAGCTGGCAACTCCTGCTCGCCGGCGGCGGCGCGCTGCTCGGCCGGGCGCTGACGGGACGACGGGGGCGGCTGGTCACGGGGCTCGCGTCGAGTGCCGTCATCGTGGTGCTGGCGGTACGGATGCTCGTCGCACCATGAGGAGTGGACCTCGCGCACCGGCGGGCCGGGTGCGGATGATGCGCGTCCGTGCTGGTGTTGAATCATGCCGAGACAGGACCAGTACGAGCGACGATGGGACGGAAGTCATGCCTCTTGAGGGTGAGTACGAACCCAGCCCGACGCAGTGGGTGCGTGACCAGGTGGAGCTGTACGAGGGCTCCGGCGGCACCAAGGGGACCACGCTGCTGGACACGGGACTGCCGGTCATCATTCTCACGACCCGCGGTGCCAAGAGCGGCAAGATCCGCAAGACCCCGCTGATGCGGGTCGAGCACGACGGACGTTACGCGGTGGTCGCCTCGCAGGGCGGCGCCCCCAAGCACCCGGTCTGGTACTTCAACGTGCAGTCCGATCCGCACGTGGAGCTCCAGGACGGCGCCGAGCGCCAGGACATGACGGCGCGTGAGGTCACCGGTGAGGAGAAGGCCCAGTGGTGGGAGCGCGCGGTCGCCGCGTTCCCCCCGTACGCCGAGTACCAGAAGAAGACGGACCGCGAGATCCCCGTCTTCGTGCTGGAACCGACGGACTGACCGACCCGGACCGAGATGCCTCGGACATCGGTGCGCATGATCCCTCGCGCGCCGGGCACCCGTGCCTCAGGCCCCGCCGCGCTCCCCCGTCGCGGCGGGGCTTTCCGCTGCCACGTTCCCGCCCGCCGCGTCCTGTAGCGCACCCGCGTCGGTGACGTCCAGGAAGATCTGATCGGCCTCCGGGACGGTGTGGGCGACGGAGCGTTTGATGCGGACGGCGACCTCCTCGACCTCCTCGCTGTCCAGGCCCGGCACGAGGTCGATCCGGGCGGCGACCAGGGTCGAGTCGAGGCCGAGCTGCATGGTGAGCAGCGCCTCCACGCTGTCGATCTCGGGCTGCGCCTCCAGCAGGGCCCGATCCGACGGCTCGCCTCCTCGTCGGCGGCGCGCCCGATGAGCTGTTCGCGCGCGTCCCGGCCGAGCCAGTAGGCGACGCACACGAGGAGCACCCCGATGGCGAGGGAGGCGCAGGCCTCCCACACGACCTGGCCGGTGACCATGTGCAGCACCATGCCGGCGATCGCGAACATGACACCGAGCACGGCGGTGCCGTCCTCGGCGACCACCGTACGCAGGGCGGGGTCGCGCATCCCGTCCGCGCCGCCGCCCTGCCGGCGCACCTGGTGCATCGCCCTGAGCAGGGAAGCTCCCTCGGCGAGCAGGGCGACACCCAGGACCGCCAGTCCGGCCACATAGCCGTGGAAGGACTCCTCGGCGCCGTTCCTCAGCGCTTCGACGCCCTGGAAGAAGGAGAAGCAGCCGCCCATCACGAAGATGCCGACGGCCGCGAGAAGCGACCAGAAGAACCGTTCCTTGCCGTAGCCGAAGGGGTGTCGGTGGTCGGCTGGGCGGCGGCTGCGGCGCAGCGCGGCGAGGAGGAACACCTCGTTCATGCTGTCGGCGACGGAGTGAGCCGCCTCGGAGAGGAGCGCGGGTGAGCCCGCGAGGAGGCCGCCCACCGCCTTGGCCACGGCGATCAACAGGTTGGCGCCCAGGGCGACCAGCACGGTGAGGCGTGTCCTGCGGTCCGACGTGTTCGGTTTCCGGTTCACCTCGGCCGGTTTCCCCGGAGTACCCGCCTCACACTTCGGCGTACACCCACGCCCTCTACCCCGCGCCCGGATTCGGTGACACCGTCGGCCTCGACCGAGAAGGAGGACCAGGTGTCCAAGAAGGTGTCAAAGAAGCCGAGGAAACTCAAACTCCCCCTCGCCTACAAGCCCCTCGGCTTCGCGCTGGGCTGGGCGAGCGGCGCGCTGGCCGGGATCGCCTTCCGGGCGACCTGGAAGGTGATCCGGCACGAGGAGGACGCGCCCGACGCCCTGGACAGGGACCGTGGCTGGGGCGAGGTGCTGCTCGCCGCGGCCCTTCAGGGCGCCTTGTTCGCGGTGGCGCGCAGCGCCGCGGACCGGACGGGCGCCAAGGCCGTCGAACGCTCGACGGGGGTCTGGCCGTCCTCGGACAAGGGCGGGCGGGACTGAGGACCGGCGACCCGCGCGAGCGCGACGTGGCGCGGGTGGGGCCCTCACCCCTGTTTGGGTGTGGTCGACGGCAGGAGGCGGAGGGTGAAGGAGTGTCCTGACGGGTCGGCGTAACCGCGTTCCTCGAACGGACCGGACGGGTCCTTGGTCTCGATCGGGCGCCCGCCGAGGCCGACGATCCGGCGTTCCGCCTCGTCCAGGTCGGCCACCTGGAAGTCCAGGTGCACCTGGAGGGAGTTCTCGGGCCGCGGCCAGCTGGGCGGCGTCGCCATCACGTCGCGGCGGAACGCCATCCGGATGCCGTCGACGCCCCTGATCTCCACACGGTTCGCGGTCGCGTCCGTCTCCTCGGCCTCGATCAGCTCGCTGTAGAAGGCGGCGAGCTTCTCGGGCTCGGCGCAGTCCAGTACCACGACGCCTGCGGTGACCAGTGCCATGTGTCCTCCGTACGGGGTTCCGGGCGCGGGCGGCGGCCGCCCGCTGTGGTCCCGGTTACCCCGTAGGACGAATTCAGTCCGCCAGGAGCCACTCCCCGTCGCGCATGAGGTCGCGCCCGGTGAGTTCGTCGGCCTCGCGCCAGGCCTGCACGCGCCGCGGGCTGATACGGAAGTAGAGGTACGCCGTGGTGAGTCCGCGCGGGTCGAAGCCGGTCTTCTCGGCGAAGGCGTCGCCGACCCCGTCCGGCAGCGCGGCGGACTCCAGCGCCTCGGCGGTTCCCTCGACGAGCACCACGTCACGGGTCGGGCCGATGCCCAGACGCACCTTGCCGGTCGCACGCAGGTTGCGGCCGGTCGGACTGGCGGCCGGGGTGGCGAGCAGCAGGGTCGTGCCGTCCCAGAGGAAGGACAGCGGGATCAGGTACGGCGTTTCCCCGGCGCCGTCGGCCGTGGACACCCAGCAGTCGACGTCGTTCTCCAGCCGGTGGAGGGTGTCGTGCGTGCGTTGCTTCAGGGAGCGGGCGGGCGGGTTCATGGGCGGGCGGACTCCTGATCTTCTGCTCGGGCGTGGGAAGGATCGGCGTGACCGGCGCGCTCGGTGACCTCTTCCAGGCAGGCCGCCGCCGCGGTCAGCAGCATGTCCAGCGCCACCGGATAGGCGCTGCGGCGCATGTCCACCAGCAGATGGCGGGCGGTCGCCGCGATGTGCGGGTGGGTGTCGGCGGGCAGCCGGGCGTACGTCGCCCGCCACACGCCCGCCTCCGCGTCGCGCGCGGCGCGCGGAAGCGCGAGGCTCGCCGCGTCGAGGGCGGCGAAGGCCAGGGACTGGTCGACGAAGGCGTGGTAGATCCGCACCGCGTCCGGGTCCGGGAAACCGGCTCGACGCAGCACGCCGAGGATGGTTTCCACGGCCTCGATCTCGTGGACCCGGCCGGTGACGCGGTAGGAGCTGAGCACCGCGGCCTGCGGATGCGACAGCGCCCCGGCGTGCATGCGCAGGCCGAGGTCCCGCAGGTCGGCGCGCCAGTCCCCGGCGGGGCGCCAGGTGCGCAGGGTGCGGCCGATGAGTTCGTCGGCGATGGCGAGGAGCAGGTCGTCGGTGTCGCGGAAGTACCGGTACAGGGCGGTCGGGTCGGCGCCGAGGGCGAGGCCGAGGCGGCGGACGGTGAGGGCGTCGGCGCCGTGCTCCTTGAGCAGCCGCAGCGCGGTCTCGACGATCAGCTCCTCGGAGAGCACGACTCCGGCCTTGGTGGGGCGCCTGCGCCGCCGGGCGGCGGGCGGGACGACCCGGTCGTTCATGGACGTCATGGACGCTCCCTCCGCTGCCGCGCGGGCTCCGCGCCTCCGCTGCCGCACGGGCTCCGCCTCCGGTGCCGCGTTCCGACCTCCGGTGCGGGCACCTTATGTCAACGGCGTTGACCTGTTAAGCCCTCGGGCAGTTTCATTTCCGGTCATCGGGCCGGAATCAGGCCCCCTGGGTGCGATCGGAGCAGGCCATGACGCAGCAGCCCTACGGTGAGGACCCCCCGTCCCTGCGCAAGTCGCTCGGCGTCGTGGACGGCGTCGCCATCGCCGCCTCCAGCACGGCGGCGACCACCAGCATCGGCATCGGTCTGGGCGTGACGGCCGGCGTGGTCGGGCTGCGTCTGCCCGCCATCATGCTGCTGGCCTTCCTGCCGATCCTCGGGATCGCGGGCGCCTACAGCCGGCTGAACCGGGTCGAGCCGAACGCGGGCAACGGCTATGTGTGGGTGGGCCGTTCACTCACCCCCTGGCTCGGCTTCCTGGTCGGCTGGGTGAACATCGTGGCCACGGTGGCGTTCCTCGCGTACACCACGGCCGTGACCGGCTCGGCGATGCTCCAACTGGCCGGTGAGGCCGGGCTGCACACGGTGGCGGGACTGGTGCTGGACCCGGGTTCCACCGCCCAGACGACCGCGGTGGGCATCGTGGTCCTCGTCGCCGTCACCCTCACCGCGGTCACCGGGGTCAGGACCGCGGCCCGGTTGCAGAGCGGGCTGCTCGTCTTCGAGTACGTCGTGCTGCTGGGCTTCTGCGGCTACGGCATCGTCACCGGTCCGCACCCCTTCCGGCTGAGCTGGTTCGACCCGTTCGCGATTCCCTCGGCGTCGGCGCTGGCGCAGGGGCTGCTGCTGTCGGTGTTCTGCTACTGGGGCTTCGAGGCGGCGTTCACCGTGAACGAGGAGGTGCGCGACCCGCGCGACGCCTCACGGGCCGGGCTCATCACGCTGGTCACCATGCTGGGGCTGTTCCTCCTCGGCTCGATCGCCTTCCAACGCGTGCTGTCCGAGCAGGAGTTGGCCGGGCACGGCGCACAGGGGCTGGCGTTCTTCGGTGACCGGCTCGCCTCCCAGCCGCTGGCCGCGTTGCCCCTGGCGGCCCTGATGTTCTCGGCCGTCGCCTCACTGCAGGCCGGGGTGATCCCGACGGCTCGCGGGATGTTCGCGATGAGCCGGGACCGCACGCTCGGACCGGTGTGGTCCAAGGTCAGCGCCCGGTACGGGACCCCGGCGACCGGAACGCTGCTGATCGGCGCGCTGGCGACGGTGGTCGCCGCCCTCGCCCTGGTGATTCCCCGTCTCGCCGACATGATCATGGCGACGGTGAACGCGGTCGGGATCGTCGTCGCGCTGTCCTACGCGCTCACCGCCCTCGCGGCCGCCGCCCGCTTCCGGGGCCTGCTGCGGGAGGACTGGCGGCAGGGGATACGGGCCGTGGTCCTGCCCTCCTTGAGCGCGACGGCCCTGCTCGCGCTCGGCGGCTATCTCGCCTGGTCCTTCTACACCTCCACCGACCACTTCGAAGTCAGCGCGGACAACGGCTGGTTCCTGCTGCTCACCCCCGCCCTGATGATCGCCTCCGGTTTCCTGGCCGCCGCGTGGGCGAAGTGGGTCCGTAAGTCCCCTTACTTCCGTACGGGACACGGCACCGACGCCGACGCGCCCCAGCTGCTGGCCACATTCAACTAAGGAACGATGCACATGCACGCCGATCTCCTCTTCACCGGCGGCCCGGTCCTCACCCTCGAGAACCACGAGGGTCCCGGGGGCCCCAGGGGCCCCGAAGGCCGCGGCGCGACAGCCGTCGCCGTCACCGGCGACCGGATCACCGCCGTCGGAAACTCCGAGGTCCACGACCTGGTCGGCCCGAAGACGGAGGTGGTCGACCTGGCGGGACGGCTGCTCCTGCCGGGCTTCCAGGACGCCCACGTCCACCCGGTCCCGGCGGGGCTCGAGCTCAGTCAGTGCGACCTCACGGGGGCGAAGACCGCCGAGGAGACCCTCGCCGCCGTACGGGCCTACGCCGACGCACACCCGGAACGGGAGTGGATCACGGGCGGCGGCTGGTCCATGGAGGCCTTCGCCGGCGGTACGCCGACCAAGGAACTGCTGGACGCGGTCGTACCGGACCGGCCGGCGTACCTGCCGAACCGGGATCACCACGGCGCCTGGGTCAACAGCCGCGCCCTCGAGCTCGCGGGCGTCACCCGGGACACGCCCGACCCGGCCGACGGGCGCTTCGAGCGGGACGCCTCGGGCGAGCCGAACGGGATGCTCCAGGAAGGGGCCATGCACTACGTCGGCCGGCACACTCCCCGGGCCACCGCCGCGGACCGGCTCGCCGCACTGCTGCGTGCCCAGCGGGAGCTGCACGCGCTCGGCATCACCGCCTGGCAGGACGCGCTGGTCGGCGCGTTCGTGGGGATGGAGGACCCGTCGGACGCCTATCTGACGGCCGCCCGCGACGGTTCGCTGACCGCACGGGTCGTCGGCGCGCTGTGGTGGGACCGGGAACGTGGGGCGGAGCAGATACCCGAACTCGTCGAACGGCGGGCCGCGTTGAGCCACGGCGGGTTCCGCGCCGACAGCGTCAAGCTGATGCTGGACGGGGTCGCCGAGAACGGCACGGCCGCGCTGCTCGACCCCTATCTGGACCGGTGTGGCTGCGCCACCGCGAATCGGGGAAGAGCTTCATCGATCCGGCTCGACTTCCGTCGTACGTCACGGAGTTGGACGCGCTCGGCTTTCAGTGTCACTTCCACGCGCTGGGCGACCGGGCCGTACGCGACGCCCTGGACGCCGTGGAGGCGGCGCGGAGGGCCAACGGGCGAAGCGACACCCGTCCGCACCTCGCCCATCTCCAAGTAGTGCATCCCGACGACGTACCTCGCTTCGCGCGCCTCGGCGCCACGGCCAACATCCAGCCCCTGTGGGCGGCGCACGAACCGCAGATGGACGAGCTGACCCTGCCCTTCCTCGGGCCGGAACGGGCCTCCTGGCAGTACCCGTTCGGAGCGCTGCTGCGTTCCGGGGCGAGGCTCGCCGCGGGCAGCGACTGGCCGGTCAGCAGCGCCGACCCGCTTCAGGGCATCCACGTCGCGGTCAACCGGGTGGCCCCGGACGGGACCGAGCCGGTGTTCCTGCCGGACGAGCGCATCGACCTGACGGCCGCCCTCATGGCGTACACGGCGGGCTCGGCGTACGCCAACCACCTCGACGACACCGGGAGCGTACGGGCCGGGGCGCTGGCCGATCTCGTGGTGCTGGACCGCGACCCGTACGCCGGTCCGCCGGAGGAGATCGCGTCCGCGAAGGTCGCCCTGACCTATGTGGGAGGTGAGCGCGTCCACACCGCGTCGGGAGCCTGACGCCCCTCGCGGCCGTACGAGTGCGGTCCGGCTCCGGGCGCCAAACCGTACCCGTGGGGCTCACCAGGGATCGAACCCCCCGTCGAGGAAGCGGGCCCGGCAGGCCGCACGGGCCACCTTGCCGCTGCTGGTGCGGGGCACGGAGCCGGGCGGGACGAGCAGCAGGGCGGCGAGCCGCACTCCGTGGCGGGCGGAGACCTCGGCGCGTACGTCGCGCTCCCTCGCGCGGACCTCTTCCTCGGTGGGCTCGATCTCGCGGCGGTGCTCGGCGACCACGACGAGTTCCTCGCCCGTGTCGTCGGCGCGGGTCACGCCGAAGGCGGCCAGCCTGTCCCGGCGGACGAGGTCCACGGCGCTCTGGACGGTCTCCTCGATGTCCTGGGGGTAGTGGTTGCGTCCGTCCACGATGATCACGTCCTTGAGGCGGCCGGTGACCAGCAGCCGTCCGTCGAACAGAGCGCCGTAGTCGCCCGTGCGCAGCCAACCCCCGGGGTCGCGCAGAGTCCGATCGGCGCGCTTCCAGTAGCCGCGCCCGATGTTGGGACCGCGCAGCTCGATCTCACCGACCCGCCCCTGAGACAGCGCGGCGCCCTCGGCGTCGACGATCCGCACCTCCTGGCCGACGGGCGCGCCGCAGGACACGAGCACGGCCGCCGCGCCCGCCCCGTCCTGTGCGCTCTCGATCCGCCCCTCGGCGAGCGCGCCCGCGTCGCACGCCACCGTCGTGGGCTCCGCCGCGGGCGCGTCCGCCGTCACGAACACGGTGGCCTCGGCGAGCCCGTACGCGGGACAGTGCGCCGCCGGGTCGAGGCCCGCGGGTGCGAAGGCGGCACGGAAGCGGTCGATGGTGCCCGGCCGCACCGGCTCGCCGCCGTTGATCAGGGCGCGTACGCGGCCCAGGCGCAGCTCGTCGGCCAGGGCGGGGTCGGTGCGGGCCACGCAGTAGTCGTACGCGAAGTTGGGGGCGGCGCTGATCGTGCCGTCGTACGCGCCCAGCAGGCGCAGCCAGCGCCCAGGGTTCTCCAGGAAGGCCGCCGGGTCCATCAGGACGGAGGGGAAGCCGCCGAGGACGGGCGCGGCCACGCTGAGGACCAGCCCCATGTCGTGGAAGAGGGGCAGCCAGCCGACGGTCGTGGTGGCGCCGGGATCGTCGAGGTCGCCCGCGAAGGCGTCGATGGCCTGGCGGGCGTTGGCGACGACGTTGGCGTGGCTGATCATCACACCGGCGGGGTCCCGGGTGGAGCCCGAGGTGTACTGGAGATAGGCGATGTCGTCGGGGACCGGCGCGGACTCGACCTCGTCGAAGGCGAAGCGCTGGAGGGGGAGCCGGTCGACGGGGACGACCGGTACGGCGGGCAGCGCGTGGTCCAGGACGAAGGCGTCGACCGCGATGACGGTGGCCGAGTCGGTGAGCAGGCAGCCGGGTTCGCAGTCGGCGAGGACGGCCGCCAGTGCGCCCGCGTGACCGGGGAGCCGGGGGCTGAAGAGCGGTACCGCGATCACGCGTGCGTAGAGGCAGCCGAGGAAGGCCGCCACGTAGTCGAGTCCTTGGGGCATGAGCAGTGCGGCCCGGTCGCCGGGCGCGGCGAGGGTCACCAGCCGGTCGGCGACGGATCGGGCACGGGCGTCCAGGGCCCGCCAGCCGAGGGTGCGGTGCTCTCCCGGGGACGCCGTGTCGGGGAAGTCGACGTGACTGAAGGCGCGTTGCTGCGGGCGGTGGCGGGCCCAGTACCGCAGGTGGTCCGTCAGTGGTGCGTCGGCGGGCGGCCGGGCGGGGGTCATGGGGTGGCTCCAACTCGTGCGGACTGAGGGGTTGTTGCCTGGCGGGGTGGGCAAGCAAGGGGGACGGGCCCAGCGTCCGCCGAGGAGTGCCGGTCGGGTTAGACGACGTGTTGACAGTTCGTCACCCGGCTTCTGTCAGTCGGCTGACAAAGACCGGGCCCCGATTCGGCGCCCGGGGCCAATCCGCGGGGGTTCCGGGCCGTCGACCGCCGGTGCCGTCGGGTCCCCGTTGTCACCGAGTGACCATCCACACAGCCACGTCTGTCCGTCGTTGACGGGGCGCGGCTCGTTACTTGCCGGTATCGTCTCCGAGCCCCCGACCGCGCCCGCCGAAGGGAGCCGCAGAGATGACCGGACTCGACACCTCGGAGAGCGAGGACGCGGGCCGCGGAGCGGTCGAGGCGACAGACTCCGTGGCGGACGTGGCGGCCGCTACGGACGTGACGGACGCGGTGGCCGTCCAGGAGACGGACGACGAGCCCAACGGCCCCTTCAAGGCGATCCCTTCGGGCCTGCACCACCATCTCCGGCCGTTCTTCACCGACATCAGGGAAGAGGTAATACGGGCGATCAAGACCGAGATCCCGGAGTACGCGCGCCCGACGGACGACACGTACATGCAGGTCGTGCAGCGGGGTGTCGAGCACGCCCTGCAGGGGTTCCTGGAGCGGATGGCGCAGCCGGACACCGACTGGGAGCCGGTGAAGGAGACCTACCGGCGGATCGGGCGGGGCGAGGCGGACGAGGGGCGCAGTCTCGACTCGTTCCAGTCCGCGCTGCGGCTGGGCGCGCGGGTGACGTGGCGTCGGATCAACGCGCTGGTCGACGCCGAACTGCTGCCGCGCAATGTGCTGGCCGCCTTCGGCGAGGCGCTGTTCCTGCATCTGGACGAGATGGCGGCCGCGACGACCGCGGGCTACACGGAGGCACGGCTGCACCGGGCGGGCGAGTTGCAGCAACGGCGGGCCCGGCTCCTCGATCTGCTCACCGCCGATCCGCCGGCGTCGGCCGAGGCCATCAGCGAGCTCGCGCACACCGCGGGGTGGCCGGTGCCGAGGGCGCTGGCGGTGGTCGCGATCGACCGTGGGCCGCGGCCCACGGCGGCGGCCCGGCCCATCGTGCCACCGGAGTTCCTCGCCCGGTTCGACGTCCGGCCGGCCGTCCTCGTCGTGCCGGACCCGGAGGGGCCGGGGCGGGCGCGGGCGGTCTCCGGGGCGCTGCACGGGTTACGTACGGCGATGGGGCCCACCGTGGCGCTGCACGAGGGCGCCCGGTCGCTGCGCTGGGCGGCCGAGGCGCTGGAGCTGGTGCGGCGGGGCATCCTGCCCGACACGGAGATGGTGCGCTGCCAGGAGCACCTGGCCACGCTCCTGCTCTTCCGGGACGAGGCGTTGGTGGACGCGATGGCCGAACGCCGGCTGAGCCCGCTGGATCGGATGCGCTCGCCGCAGCGCGAGCGGCTCGCCGAGACGCTGCTGACCTGGCTGCAGAGCGGCCACAACGCGAGTGAGGTGGCGGCGCGGCTCGCCGTGCACCCGCAGACGGTGCGCTATCGGATGCGGCAGCTGGACGAGTTGTTCGGCGAGCGGCTCCACGATCCGACGGCCCAGTTCGAGATGCAGCTCGCGCTGCGGGCGCTGACGCTGCGGCGGGCCGCCGGGTCCGGGTGACGGTCATGCCCTGCGGAGTGTGCGGTTGGCGCTCGCGGCGACCGTCGTCGCGAGCGGCCGGCCGAGGCAGACCAGGACCGAGGCCGCCCACCGGAGTCCGCGCGCGGTGAAGCCGTCGCAGTCGCTGCCCCAGGGGCGCCCGGGGCAACCTGAGGCGCCCCGTGACTTCCTGGACAGTCGTCCAGCTATAGTGGACACCTGTCCAGGAAACATGGGTCGAGGGGCACAGTGGGACAACGGTGCCCGAGGGAGCTTGCTGACGATGGAGACGGTCGCGAACGTGCTGGTGGGCCTGGTGGCCGCGCTGCACGCGTACATACTCGTGATGGAGATGTTCCTCTGGGAGAAGAAGCCGGGGCGAGGCTTGCACGGCTTCGACCCGGAGATGGCCCGGGCGACCGCGCCGATGGCCGCCAACCAGGGGCTCTACAACGGGTTTCTCGCGGCGGGCCTGGTGTGGGGGCTGATCGCCGCTGATCCGACCGGGTTCCGCGTCCAGGTCTTCTTCCTGGTGTGCGTCGTGGTCGCCGGGGTGTACGGGGCGCTCACCGCCAACCGGCGCATCCTCTTCGCGCAGGCCCTGCCCGGCGCGCTCGCCCTGGGCGCCGTCCTGCTCGCGCGGTGACGCCCGAGGACCCGCGGGCCGCCCGCACCCGCGAGAAGCTGCGCCAGGCGCTCCTCGCGGAGTGCGCCGAGCACCCGCTGGAGGAGGTCGGCGTCGCCGCGCTGGTGCGGCGGGCCGGGGTCGGCCGGGCCACCTTCTACGTGCACTACGCCGACCTGGAGGCACTGGCCGTCGACGCCTGCGCCGATGTCGTACGGGAGGCCGTGGAGGCGCTGCACGCGTGGCGCGGGCGGCCCGACCCGGTGTCCGCGCCACCGGCCCTGCTCGCGTTCTTCGCCGACCTCGCCCCGCACGCCGGCCTCTACCGCGCGCTGCTCAGCCCGGGTGGGGGCGGCCCGCTCGGGCATGTCCTCCATCGCGACCTGCGCGCCCGCAGCCTGGCCGAGCGCACCCTCGCGGGCGCCGCGGACGCCCCGCTGGTGGCCTCCGCGGTCGCCGCCACGTTCGCGGGGGTGCTCGCCGACTGGCTGCACGGACTCCTTGAGGGCACCCCGGAGGAAGTCGCCGACCAGGTCTGGCAGTTGCTGGTCACCCTGCACGTGAGCCGCTGAGGTCTCACTTGCAGGCCACCCGCTCCTTCGTGGCGGGCCATGCCTCCACTCCGTGGTTCGTGCGTACGTACGCCGTGGCCTTGTCGTCCGTCAGCCAGAGCGCCCAGTCGTGGAAGCGGTATCCGGTGTCGTGCGCGCCTGCGGGCATACGGACGTCCCCCTTGTACGCCGCGGTGAGCAGGTGGCTCCCGAGCACCCCGTGCGGATCGCGGGCGTATTGCCTGACGTCCTTGCGCCCGCCCAACGCGAGGAAGTGGACGCTCTCCCAGTCGCAGTGCTCCGGCCCCGTCGAGCTGCTCACCGTCGTGGTGGGCAGGCGACGGCCGTCCCGGTCGGTCCAGATCTCGAACCTGCTGTCCGTGAAACTCGCGGGGAGTTCGGCCGGGTCGCAGGAGGCGTTGGTCTCCGGTCCCCAACCGGGGCGGTGCGGCTGGTCCTTGGCGACGACTACGGCGACCTTGGTCCTGCCGTCGACGTCGTACGAGAACAGGACGCGGCCCGCCGCCCTGCGCTCCACCCGGTAGCCGTGATCGGGCAGTTCGGGCTGGTCCATGTCGAAGTACGCGTTCAGGCCCTCCTCCGGCGTCGAGCCGCCGTCACGCTCGGCCCACCCGTCGCCCCCGCCACCCGAGTAGATCGGGCCGTCGCACTCCAGGGCCCGGCCTGCCGCACCCGAGCTCTCCTCGAATTCTCGGGCGCTGCCGTCCGCGCTCTCCCTGAACGGCAGGTCCAGCCGCCCCGCGTACGGCGTTGCCGGGGGCGTACCGGTGACGACGAGGTCCTCGCGCACCCCGTCGTCGTCGCAGCCCACCGCCGCCAGTCCCACCAGTGCCACCGCCGCCACGATCCCTCTGCGCATCCCGCCCCCTGTTCGACGCACACTCGCTGTCCCTCCTCCGACGCACGAGGGACCGTGATCGTTCGTACGGGGGACGGTGAGGGATCGTACGGGGACGGTGAGGGATCGTCGCTCAGCGAGCCGCCTGGAACGTGCGCCGGTAGGCCCCCGGCGAGACGCCGATCGCCGCGTGCAGGTGCTGGCGGAGCGAGGTGCCCGTCGCGAAGCCGACCTCGCCGGCGATCTGGTCCACCGAGAGGTCGCTGGACTCCAGCAGATGGCGGGCCCGGGCGACGCGCTGCTGGATGAGCCAGCGGCCGGGGCTCATGCCCACCTCGTCGTTGAAGCGGCGGGCGAAGGTGCGCAGGCTCATGCGGGCATGTCCGGCCAGATCGGCCAGGGTCAGTGGGTCACCCAGTCGGGCGAGGGCCCACCCACGGGTCGCCGCCGTACTGGTCGCCGCCGCGTCCGGCACGGGCTGCTCGATGTACTGGGCCTGACCGCCGTCGCGCCAGGGCGGCACCACACAGCGCCGGGCCACCTTGTTGGCCAGCTCACTGCCGTGGTCGTTGCGCAGGATGTGCAGACAGACGTCGACGCCGGAGGCGGCACCTGCGGAGGTGAGGATCGTGCCGTCGTCCACGAAGAGCACGTCCGCGTCCAGGAGCACCTCCGGGAACAGACGCCGGAAATCGTCGGCCAGCTGCCAGTGCGTGGTCGCCCGCCGCCCCCGAAGGAGACCCGCCGCCGCCAGCACGAACGCGCCCGTGCAGATGGAGACGATGCGGGCGTCCGGGCGGATGAGCGCGAGCGCCGCGGTGACCTCGGCGGGGAGCTCCGCGGTCACGGCCGCCGGGTCGATGGCGGGGATCACCACCGTGTCCGCCGTGCGCAGCACCTCGGGGCCGTGCTCGACGGTGACCGAGAAGTCCGCGTTGCAGCGCACGGGGTGGCCGTCGACGGTGCAGGTCAGCACCTCGTACCGGCCGTCCGCGGCGCCGAAGATCCGGCTGGGGATGCCCAGCTCGAAGGGGTAGACGCCGTCCAGTGCCAGGACGACCACGCGCTCCACTCGGTTCATGGCACGATCTTATCGAAGGTTGGCAATCTTGCCATGTCGCGGAGCGCGCCGGCCCGGCACGCTGGGTCCATGAGCACTGCGAACACGATGCGCGCGATCAGTCAGGACGTCCTCGGCGGGCCCGAGGTACTCAAGGAAGTGGAGACGGAGCGGCCGGCACCCGGGCCGAGCGAGGTACTGGTGCGGGTGCGGGCGGCCGGGGTCAACCCGACCGACTGGAAGCACCGGGCGACGGGTGGGTTCCTGGGGCAGCCGCCCTTCGTGCTGGGCTGGGACGTCTCCGGAGTGGTGGAGGCCGTCGGGGTCGGCGTCACCCTGTACGAGCCCGGCGACGAGGTCTTCGGCATGCTGCCCTACCCGTTCGGGCACGGCTCGCACGCCGAGTATGTGACCGCGTCCGCCCGCTCCTTCGCGCCCAAGCCGGCCGGGATCGACCACACGGAGGCGGGCGCCCTGCCGCTGGTCTCGCTGACCGCATGGCAGGCGCTGGTCGACACGGCCGATCTGCGGCCGGGACAGCGGGTGCTGATCCACGCCGCGGCCGGCGGCGTCGGGCATGTGGCCGTGCAGATCGCCAAGGCACGCGGCGCGTATGTGATCGGCACGGCGAGCGCGGGCAAGCACGAGTTCCTGCGCGGTCTCGGCGCCGACGAGCTGATCGACTACCGGGAGACCGACTTCACCGAGGCGGTCCGGGACGTCGACGTCGTCCTGGACACGATCGGCGGGGAGAACACCTTCCGCTCGCTGCGCGTGCTGCGCGAGGGCGGGATCGTGGTGTCGATCCTTCCGATGGGCCGTGAGGAGCTCTACAAGGAAGCCGCGGCGCTCGGGGTGCGGGCGGCGCGGATGCTGGTCGAGGCGGACCACGCGGGCATGCGGGCGGTCGCGGACCTCGTCGACGCGGGCAAGCTGCGCGCGACGATCGCCGGGACGTTCCCGCTGGCCGACGCCGCCGAGGCACACGCGCTCGGCGACACCGGCCGGACCACGGGGAAGCTCGTGCTCACGGTCGACTAGAAGGCAAGTACGGGTCGTCACCTGGAAGGCAGTACGGGTTGTCGACCAGAAGGTCAGTACAGGTTGCCGACTAGAAGGTCAGTACGGGCTTGATCGTCTTGCCCGCCTTCACGTCCCGCACCGCCTGCTCGATGTCCGCGAACGGATAGTGGCTGATCAGGCGGTGCAGCGGGAGCCGCCCCTCCTTCACGAGCTGGACCAGCGCGGGGATGAAGGTCTGGGTCTCGCCGTCCCCCAGGGTGAGGCCGACGATCCGCCTGCCGGGGATCAACCCGTTGACGTCCAGGGCGACTTCGGTGCCGAAGGGCGGCGCGCCGACCACGACGAGGGTGCCGCGCGCGGCGAGCGCGTCGGCGCCCCGGCGCAGTACGGCGACGCTGCCGGTGGTCTCGACGACACCGTCGGCACCGTGACCGTCCGTCAGCAGCGCGACGGCCTCGCCGAGGTCGGTCTCGCCCGCGTCGATCGTGTGCGTCGCACCCAACTCCTTGGCCAGGGTGAGGCGTTCGGCGACCCGGTCGACCGCGATGATCCTCGTGGCGGGGGTCAGGGCGGCGGCCATCACCGCGGACAGGCCGACCGCTCCGGCGCCGAGCACGACGAGGGTGTCGCCGAGCCTGGGCTTCAGCACGTTCCAGACCGCACCGACCCCGGTCTGCACCCCGCAGCCCAGGGGGGCGATGGACTCCAGCGGCACATCGGGGTCGACCTTCACCAGGCTGCGCGTGTCGACCAGCGCCCGCTCGGCGAAGGAGGACTGCCCGAAGAAGTGCCCGCCCAGCGGGACCCCGGCACGGCCGATGGTGCTGGTGCCGTCGGCACGCCGGCCGCCGATGAGGTTCAGCGGCAGCCAGGTGGCGCAGTAGGCGGGGTGCCCGTCACGGCAGTTGTGGCAGCCGCCGCAGGAGGTGAAGGACAGGACGGCGTGGTCGCCGGGGGCGACGCCGGTGACGTCCGGTCCGACGGCCTCGACGACGCCCGCTCCCTCGTGGCCGAGGACGCCGGGCAGGGGGAAGGGCAGACCGCCGCTCGCCACACCGAGGTCGGTGTGGCACAGGCCGGTCGCCACCATGCGGACGAGGACTTCGCCGGAGCCGGGCTCGTCGAGTTCGACATCGGCGAGCGTGAACGGCGCACCTGAGGACTCGACCACGGCCGCGCGGGTGGGGGTGGGCATCGTGCGAGCTCCCTTTGGTGATGGTGCGCGGCTCAGGCGAGCGAGACGACGACGGACTTGACCTTGGTGTAGGAGGCGAGGGCCTCGGGCCCGTACTCCCGGCCGAAGCCGGAGTCCTTGACCCCGCCGAAGGGGACCGCGGGGTCGAGCATCGCCCAGTCGTTGATCCAGACGATGCCCGCCTGGAGCCGGTCGGCGACGCGGTGCGCACGGGTGAGGTCGGTGGTCTGGATGCCCGAAGCCAGGCCGTACGGAGTGGAGTTGGCCAGTGCGACGGCCTCGTCCTCGGTGTCGAAGGGCTGGACGGTGAGGACCGGGCCGAAGATCTCCTCCTGGATCACGCGGGAGTCGTTCGGCAGGCCCGCGAGGACCGTGGGCTTGTAGTAGTAGCCGCCGTTCAGGTCGAGCCGCTCGCCGCCGCAGACGATGCGGGCGCCCTCCTTGCGGGCCAGTTCGACGTACTCCTCGACCTTCCGGAGGTGCCTCTCCCCCGCCATCGGTCCCACGACGGTCTCGGGGGCGCGGGGGTCGCCGACCGGGACGCCGGGAACGGCGTCGGCGAGGATGTTCAGCAGGGTGCCGTACACCGAGCGTGCCACCAGCAGCCGCGGGCCACCCATGCAGAACTGCCCGGTGTTGAAGACGAATCCCTTGATGACCGCGCCGACCGCCTTCTGCAGGTCGGCGTCCTCGAAGACGACGTGGGCGGCGTTGCCGCCCAGTTCCATGGTGACCGGCTTGAGCGCCTCGCCCGCGACGCTCGCGGCGTGACGGCCGACGGCGGTCGAACCGGTGAAGGCGAGCTTGTCGATGCCGGGGTTGCGCAGCAGCGCCTCGCCCGCGACCGGTCCGCTGCCGGTGACGACGTTCACCACACCGTCCGGGACCCCGGCCTCCTGCAGCAGGCGGGCCATGTACAGGGCGCTGAGCGGGGTCTCGTCGGCGGGCTTGTGCACCACGGTGTTGCCGGCTGCGAGAGCGGGGGCGAGCTTCGAACTGGAGAGGATCAGCGGGAAGTTGAAGGGCGTGATCGCGGCGACCACGCCGAGCGGTCCCCGGCGCGTGTAGGCGAAGGCGCCCAGCGGGGTGTCGCGGGTGGCGCCGTCCAGGGTCTGAGCGAGCGCGGCGCAGTACTCGTACTCGTCGGCTGCCGTGAGCACGTCGACGGGGCGGCACAGGGAGATGGGCTTGCCGACGTCGAGGCTCTCCAGGGCGGCGAGCTCGTCGGCTTTCTCGCGGATGAGCTCGGAGACGCGGTGCAGCACCCTGCCCCGCTCGCGTCCGCTCAGGCCGGCCCAGGGGCCGTGGTCGAAGGCCTCCCGTGCGGCGCGTACGGCGGCGTCCACGTCCGCCGCACCCGCCTCGGCGACCGTCGTGACCACCTGGCCGGTGGACGGGTCGATCACGTCCGTACGCGCTCCGTCGGCCGCCTCGCGCCACTGTCCGCCGATGAACAGCCGCCCGGGCCCGCTCTCGAAGGTGGTCGCCATTGTCCACTCCCCAGCCTTGGTCGCCAAGCTTTCAACCAACAGGATTCCTGTTGGTTCGCAGTCTCATTACGGACAGGATTCCTGTCAATGCCTTAGGCTGAACCCATGGTCGGCACCCAGGTAACGAAGGCACCTCCGTCCCTGCTCTACATGGTCAAGCAGGTGGAGCTCGTCGTGCGCTCCCACCTCGACGAACTGGTGAAGCCGGCGGGGATCACCGCACTGCAGTACACGTCACTCACCGTGCTGGAGCGACACGACGGCCTCTCGGCGGCACAGCTCGCGCGGGACTCCTTCGTGACCGCACAGTCGATGGCCGACCTGGTGCGCTCACTGGAGAACCGCGGACTGATCCGCCGCGAGCGCAATCCGCACAACCGGCGCGAGCTGCTGATCCTGCTCACCGACGAGGGGCGCGCGCTGCTGGCGCGGTACACCGACGCGGTACGTGAACTGGAGGAACGCATGGTGCGCGAACTCAGCCCACACCAGACGGATCAGTTCCGCCAGGCCCTGTCCAAGGCGTGGCACGCCCTGTCGTGATCCGCGTGACCGCCCCCAGGGGCAACTCGCCCGCCAAATCGCAGACATATGTCAATCGAACATGCTGGAATTCACTCCAACGAGGGTAACTTGCAGAGCAGGGAACGGTTTTGCGGGCCCTGCCACCAGGAGTGGGTCAGCAGCCGGTTGGAGGCGATGTCGCCGTGACGTACGACCCCGCACCGCCCACCCGCCATCTGCGCGTCCGCCTGGACCGGGGTCACACGGTGCTGGAGTTCCACGGGGAGATCGACATCGTCGCGGCGCTGGAGATCACGCCGTACCTGGACGCCGTGACGGGGCACCCGGAGCCGCGGATCGTGATCGACCTGCGGCCCGTGGAGTTCTTCGACTGCTCCGGGCTACGTCTGCTGTACCGCGCCAGGAGCCGCGTTCTCGACCGGGGCGGCCGGCTGCACCTGGTCTGCACCCGGCCGCTGACGCTGCGCGTCCTCAAGGTGACCGGCCTGGCCCGGCTCCTGCCGCCCTCGGCGTCGCTGGACGCGGCGCTGGGGCAGCCGGAGGCCACGTCGGGCACGTTATGACCGCCGCCGACCGGACAGTCCGACCTCGGCCGGCTCCCCCTCGCTCACTGCAGGATCTTGGTGACCTGCCCCGCCCCCACCGTCCTGCCGCCCTCCCGGATGGCGAACTTCAGGCCCTCCTCCATGGCGATGGGCTGGATGAGCTGCACGTTCATGGTGGTGTTGTCGCCCGGCATGACCATCTCCGTGCCCCTGGGAAGGGTCACGACGCCGGTCACGTCCGTCGTGCGGAAGTAGAACTGCGGGCGGTAGTTGTCGAAGAAGGGCGTGTGCCGTCCGCCCTCGTCCTTCGACAGGATGTACGCCCGCGCCTCGAACTGCGTGTGCGGGGTGACCGAACCCGGCCTGATCACGACCTGCCCCCGCTCCACGTCGTCGCGCCTGACCCCGCGCAGCAGCAGGCCGACGTTCTCCCCCGCCCTGCCCTCGTCGAGGAGTTTGCGGAACATCTCGATGCCCGTGACGGTGGTCTTCGTCTTCTGCTCGTGGATGCCGATGATCTCGACCTCGTTGTGGACCTTCAGCACCCCGCGCTCGATCCGACCGGTGACGACCGTGCCGCGACCCGTGATGGTGAAGACGTCCTCGATCGGCATCAGGAAGGGCCGGTCGACGTCCCGGACCGGCTCGGGCACGAACTCGTCGACGGCCGCGAGCAGTTCGAGAACGGAGGCACTCCACTTCGGGTCGCCCTCCAGCGCCTTGAGCGCGGAGACCCGGACGACCGGAACGTCGTCGCCGGGGAACTCGTACTCGGTGAGCAGCTCACGCACCTCGAGTTCGACGAGTTCCAGGATCTCCTCGTCGTCGACCATGTCGGTCTTGTTGAGGGCGACGACGATGTACGGGACGCCGACCTGCCGGGCGAGCAGCACGTGCTCCTTGGTCTGGGGCATCGGCCCGTCCGTCGCGGCGACCACCAGGATCGCGCCGTCCATCTGCGCGGCTCCGGTGATCATGTTCTTGATGTAGTCGGCGTGCCCCGGGCAGTCGACGTGCGCGTAGTGCCGGGCTTCCGTCTGGTACTCCACATGGGCGATCGAGATGGTGATGCCGCGCTGGCGTTCCTCGGGCGCCTTGTCGATCTGGTCGAACGGGGTGAAGGGGTTCAGGTCGGGGAACCGGTCGTGCAGTACCTTCGTCACGGCCGCCGTGAGTGTCGTCTTCCCGTGGTCGATGTGCCCGATGGTGCCGATGTTGACATGCGGCTTGGTCCGCTCGAACTTCGCCTTCGCCACTGCGAGCCCTCCTGATCACCTGGGTGACGCCGAGCGTTGCTGCGCCGCTTCCTGGCT
Organism: Streptomyces mirabilis; assembly: GCF_039503195.1. NCBI lineage: Bacteria > Bacillati > Actinomycetota > Actinomycetes > Kitasatosporales > Streptomycetaceae > Streptomyces > Streptomyces mirabilis. The sequence continues at coordinate 9,798,157 of NZ_JBCJKP010000001.1, read as the reverse complement.
GGGGGCCGAGCGAGGTTCCGAGCACTGAACGAGGTCAGGAAGGGTCGCTCTTCCTGTTTATTCGCTCGGAGGCGCGTCGAACAGGGCGCTGACGGACTCACCGTTGTGAATGCGGCGCACGGCCTCGGCGAGCGCCGGGGCGATGGACAGGATCCGCAGCTTCTCGGTGTGCTCCTCGTCCGGCACCGGCACGGTGTTGGTGCACACGATCTCCAGGATGTCCTCCTGCTCGCTCAGCCGCTTGAGCGCGCCCGCCGCGAACAGCCCGTGGGTGCAGGCGACCCGGATGGATCGCGGCCCCAACTCGCGCAACCGTTCCAGGAGTTCGAGGACCGTACTGCCCTTGGCGATCTCGTCGTCGAGGACGATGACATCGCGCCCGGTGATCTCGCCGATGACGGAGCTGATGCTCACCCGGTCGTCGGCGAACCGCTGCTTGGCACCGGCGGCCACCTGGGCGCCGATCAACCGGGCGAAGGCCGCGGCCTCCTTGGCGTTGCCCAGGTCCGGCGACACGACCGTCGTACGCGAAAGATCGTGACCGCGGAAGTGCGCGGCGAGCTCCCGCAGGGCGTGCAGATGGTCGACCGGCACCGAGAAGAACCCGTGGACCTGCGGGGAGTGCAGCGTCATCGCGAGGACGCGGCTGGCCCCGGCCGCCACCAGCAGGTCGGCGACCAGCCGCCCGCCCATGGAGATCCGCGGCATGTCCTTCTTGTCCGAACGTGCGTACGAATAATGCGGCATGACCACGGTGATCCGCCCGGCGGAGGCACCACGCGCCGCGTCGCACATCATCAGCAGTTCGACGAGGTGCTCCTGCACGGGGGTGACCAGCGGTTGCACGAGGAACACATCGCGCTCGCGACAGTTGGCCTGGAGCTGGACCTCCAGGCAGTCGTTGGCGAACCGGCTGACCCGGGTCGGGCTGAGGGGCACGCCGAGATGGGCGCAGACCTCTGCCGCCAGCTCGGGATGGGCACTACCGCTGAACACGGCGATGTCACGCACGACCGCTCCTCGCAAGATCGATCCGGGTGCGCCGCCGGTTGGCATGATCGACCCGGGATGCGTGCCTCATGCTACTGGGCCCCGCCCGAGTACTCCCACCGGGGGAAATTCGGTTGCGCACGGTCACGGGGCACACGCCAGGGCGGTCCCGCCAGCGCCCCTGCCCCACGGGAGGACGACAGGCGCGGTGTACGAGAGACAGAAGCCGGAGGACGCCGCCCATCGCGGCCTGATCGACGCGAGGGTGATCGTGCCGTGAAACACATATGCGCGCACCTGGGAGGCGGCGGCGCCCTCGACACCACATTCGCCGGTACCCCGGCACTGGCCGCCTGATCCTGCCGGTGGCCCCCGGCATCCGTGCGCGCGCCGAGAGGCCTTTCCTGGACACCTCCGCGCACCGACACCATCCGGCTGTACGAGTCGATGGGCTTCCGGCTCCGCCACCGCACGGCATTCCTCGCGGCGCGGGCGCCGGAGACAGCGCGGCAGCAGTAACGCAGATGTGCGAGCGAGCGGTGGACGATCGCCCCCTCGGCTGGACGTACACTCCACACATGGGACGCACATGCGCAGTGAGGGAGTGCCTGTTCCAGGCCGCTCATGCCCTGTGCCCGTCCGCCGCGTGCGCGACGGCCGTCGACCCGGTGAACGCGTCGGCGATCCACTGTCGCGCGTTGCACGGCCACGGCTAGCGATTCAGGACAGCTCTCGGCATTTCCCAGGTCATCCACCCCTGCGGGCGGAGCCTTTTCTGCGCGGGCGCCCCTCCCCACCTCTGTGACCGCACGGCAGCGGTCCTCGCCGTAATTTCCTGCTTTGTCATCCCTTGGTGCCCTGGCGCCGCCTGCGCGCCGACCGCCGGACGACCGGCGGCCTGCGCATCTTCGAGAGGACCCTTGTGAAGTTGAGCGAGCTGCTCGCCGGGCACGATCATGAAGTCATCGAGGGCGATCCGGAGACGAGGATCACCGGAGGCACCTGCTTCGACGCCCACCGCGCCGCTCCGGGATCCCTGTTCATCGCGGTACCCGGCCATCGCGAGGGCGGCCCCGAGTCCGTCGGACCGGCTCTCGCACGCGGCGCGGTGGCGATACTCATCGACTCCGCGACGGCGCAACTTCCGGTCGCGACCTGGGCGTCGGCAGCTGGGGTATGCGTCGTAGCCGTCGCGGACACGCGCAAGGCGGCCGCCGTCGTCGCCTCCCGCTACCACGGGGAGCCAGGTCGGCAGATGAAGCTGGTGGCCGTCACGGGCACCAACGGAAAGACGTCCGTTTCCTCCATGGTGGAGTCGGTGCTGAGGGTCGCCGAACACGCCAGGGTGGGGGTCATCGGGACGGGCGGCAGCCGGATCGGCGACGAACTGATCCCGATGCCGATGTCGGTACTGACCACACCGGAGTCGCCGGACTTCCAGTATCTGCTCGGGTGCATGCGTGACCGCGGTGTCGGCACCGTGGCGCTCGAAGCCACGTCGATGGGCCTGCTGACCCACCGCCTCGACCACTCGTTCATCGACGTAGGGGTGTTCACCAACCTGACGCAGGATCACCTGGACGACCACGGCACCATGGAGAACTACCGGGACGCCAAACTGCGTCTGTTCCAGGGGCTGTGCCGGCGTGCCGTGGTCAATGCCGACGACCCGGTCGCAGCCTGCATCGGGGCGATGATGCCCGGCGCGGTCGTCACGTACGGCATCGACGCGGAGGCGGACTACCGGGCGACCGACCTCACCATGGACGCCGTCGGCACCCGCTTCACCCTGCATCACGCCGGCCACAAGTATCCGGCGGCGATCCCCGTGCCTGGACGGTTCTCCGTCTCCAACGCACTGGCCACTGTCGCAGCCTGCCACCTCATCGGGCACGATCTGGCCGCACTGGTCGCCGCACTCGAGCAGATGCCCCCGATTCCGGGAAGGTTCGAACGCTACGAGACCCCGGACGGCACGTCCGTCATCGTGGACTATGCGCACTCCCCGGATTCACTGGAGAAGGTGCTGACCACCATCCGCGGCTTCGCCTCCGGCCGGGTCGTCACGGTCTTCGGCTGCGGCGGGGACCGGGACGTCACCAAGCGCGCCCGGATGGGGGAGATCGCCGGCACCTACTCCGATCTGTGCGTTCTCACTTCGGACAATCCCCGGAACGAAGACCCCCGGGCGATCATGGATCAGATCGTCCCGGGCCTGCTCGCGAGCGGCACCACTTTCGAGCGGTTCACCGACCGCCGCCGCGCCATCTCCTTCGCCCTGTCCGCCGCAGGGCACGGCGACGTCATCCTGATCGCGGGCAAAGGCAGCGAGCCCTACCAGATCGTCAACGAGGAACTGCTGCCGTTCAGCGACATGGCGACGGTACGCGAACTCGCCACGCGGTAGGCGTACCGGGCTTCTTGACGCCCGGCGCTGGTTGCAGTGCCGGGCACGAGGACGTGAAGCTGCTCCAGACGCCGACCTGCTGCCTGATGCGTCCCGGTCGATCCCTCAGTCCCGGCGAGTCACGATTTCCCTGACCAGCTGGGTGTCCCGCACCGATGGAAGGAGCATCCTGCACCAGCGTCAAGACGGTCGCCCAGCTAGGCGGGGCACGCCTGGCGCTTGACCTGCGACTTCACGAAACTGCGGTCAGAGCCAATTTCGGGTTCGGGAACTGCTGGATCGTGGCCGGCCTCGTGGTCACAGTCCCGTTCTCCGCCCGCCCGGTGTGCCTGCCCGTGCCGGCTGGGCTGTGGCGGCCACGTCGCACCGGGAAGATTGCCCAGCCCGCGAGATGACCGAACTCATCGCCGCCCACTTCCCCGACCGCACCGTCCGCACCGTCGGCGACGCCGCCTACGTCGGCGAACACCTGCGCGGCCTGGCACCGGCCCTCACCTGGACCAGCCGCCTGAAGACCACATCCGTCCCGCACGAACTCCCGCCACAGCGCACCGGCCGCAAGGGACGCCCTCGCACCCGTGGCCCACGCCTGGACACCCCGGCCGAACTGTCGCAACTCCTCGACTGGCGACGCGTCAAAATCCCACGCTACGGCCGCATCGACACCGTCCTGATCGCCGACCGCAGCTGCCTGTGGTAGGGCTCCTTCCCCAGCCAACCTGTGCGCGTCGTACTCGCGGGGGACATGAACTGCGGACCGGGCACCTCGCTGGACCGTGGCTACGGCGCGGCTCTGGTCACCAACGACCTGACCACCACCCCCGAGCAGCTCGTGGAACGCGACGCGGCCCGCCGGGCAGTCGAGGCCGCCTTCCACGACGCACGCCAGACCCTGGGCGTCGGGGAAGCCCGCAACCGCGCACAGCACGCCCCGGAACGCACCATCCCCTTCGGCCTACTCGCCTACACCGTGGTGATCGTCTGGTCCACACTGACCGGCCACCACCCCGCCGACACCGACGAAACACCGCACCCGGGCCCGCTGGTACACCACCAAGACCCAGCCCGCCTTCGAGGACATGACCGCCAAACTCCGCCGCGTCATCATCGCCCACAGATTTCGCGACCCACGCCCCCACCAGCCACAACCGGAGAAATTCAGGCCGTCCTCACCGCCTGGGCAATCGCCGGAACATGACCACCGAGAACTGGGAAACACGAGAGCTCTTGTCACGGGCCGGGCAGACACCGGCCTGCACCGGTTGGCGAAGGACGCGCGCATCCCGCTGGAGTCCCTGTAGGACCCGGCTGTCCTCCACCTTCGCACGGGAGCGCCGACGCGCGCGGCGGTCGGCCGGCGTGAAGGTGTTCGGCGCGAGCCTGTGGGGAGCGCCTTGACCGTACGCGCCACCCAGACGGTGCTGACCGCCGCCGAGGCGGCCGGGGTGAACGGAGCCTGGCGCGGCGGCAGGACCGGCACTCGGCCCGGACCCGTCCGGGAGCAGATCGGCACGCGCGAGCGCCTGCTTTGCGACCCGTCCCAGGATCAAGCCCTGGCAATATCCCTGCCCGGCATCGGCTCCGCGAGTGCTGTCCGCCATTCAGGCGCACCGAAGGCGTCGGCGAAGTACTGCGTCTCGTGTACCACCTGCCCGTGCGCGAATTCCATAATGCTCACTGAGTAGCTGGGCACGCCGTCGTATGTGATGACGCACTCACTCACCCAGAGATCCCCGCCGCCGACGATTCGGTGGACGGTGAAGTGCCGACTGGCAGGGTGCCCGCCGCGTTGCGCCGCGATCGTCGCGCGGCCTCGGAACCTTTCACCTGACTGCGGGTAGTCGAGGATCGCGTCCGCGGCGTAAATGGCGTGCTCGGCTTCGGTATCCCCGCGTTCCGATGCCCGCCAGTGTTCCTCGACCGCGGCCCTGGTCCGGCTATCGGGATCCATCGTTTTCTCCCTTCAGGACGCAGAGTTCGCCGCTCTGCGCCGACGGCGTCTCCTCAGTTGGCCCGCGCGGTCTTGAGCGCGTCGATGGCCAGGTGGCGGGCGACCCTGGTGCCGTGGGTGTCACGCAGGCTGTCGATCACGAGGATGTCGTGCACCATCCCGAGGGCCCGCACCGCGGTGACATCCACCCCCGCTTCGCGCAGCCAGGCGGCGTGCTTCGCCTCGGGTGCCAAGTCGTATACAGGGAACACAGCGACCGCGCAGGAGCCGACCACCAGCTCGCGGACCATCCGGTCGTGGGTGTCGGTGTCGCCGAACACCCAGCCTCCCCCCCCGTGGATGTACCTGAACACCGGCAGCGTCCCGGTCGCGCCCTTCGGTCGCGCCCTTCGGTCGCATGATGCGTGCACGCACCGTTCCCCACTCCCCCGCGTCGACACTGACCCACTCCTCGTCGGCCTCGGGCTTGGCCACAGCTTGGCCGGCCTGCAGTTGGTCGAGAAGGGGCCGGCCCTGGTCCGGAGACATCTCGTAGATCCGCGGACGCGGGGAGGTGGCCTCGGCCAGTTGCTTCGCGGCCGCCTCCAGCACAGGAGCGCGCGGGGTGGACACAGCAGCCATGATCAAGTCTCCTGACGTGCGCTGGAGCAGGGCCGCGGGCCGCTCACGCAACAGCGACGCCCGCGTGCGGCTCTTTCGACCCAACACTCGAACCGCGCACCGCCGGACGCAAACGCACAGCGGCGAGTCAGTGGCGATCCTCGGGGTCACGAGACAACGCGGCCGTCACCCCGCGACTTCCTACCCCGAATTGTGCCGTGATGGTGTGCGTGTGAGCATGCCTAGGAGGAGATGTCGGGTCGCGGGACGTCGCGCTTACCGGCCCCGTATCGCCAAGACCAGCAGGAGCGTTGCAGAATGCGCACTCCGAAGCAGTTGACTCCGCTCGACGCGATCGCGTCGGGTCTGGCCGCCGGCCTGGTCGGCACCGCGTGCATGGACACGGTTCGGTTCCTGCGGCAGCGCCGGTCCGGTGGTGAGCGCAATCCCCTGCGGTGGGAGTTCGCTCCCTTCCGCACCTGGAAGGAGGCTCCGGATCCCGGGCAGGTCGGCAAGCGCCTGATCGAGGGCTTCACCCAGCGCGAACTCCCGGATGCCGCGGCCTGGCCGGTCAGCACGTTCATGCACTGGTCGTACGGCGCGCTCTACGGGGCGCTCTACGGCGTGGTCGCCGGCTCGGTGCGCAAGCCGCCCTCTGGGGTCTACGGCGTACCGTTCGGCGCGGTCGTTTGGATCAGTGGCTACATCAGCTTGCCGATCGCGGGGCTCTACGAGCCCATCTGGAAGTACGACCGCAAGACCCTCGCGGACGACCTCGGCCCCCACCTGGCCTACGGCGCCGCGACCGGGATCGTCTTCTGGATCCTGGGCAAGGCACACACCGTCCGCGTCCGGACTCATCCGAACGGGTGAACGCGCCCCGCGGCCCGGATCCCGCTCCATCTGGTCGGTGCGGTCCGCGGCTCAGCGAAGGGATGTCGTATGGCCACGCTGCAGGCTCATCATGTCGACGGTCGGGGTTACGCCGTTCGACGTCGCGACCGCTACCTCGTGACCGGCGTCCGTGAGGATCTTCTGTCGTTGGCGCCGCCGACCCTCTCGGGGCTCGCCGTGAACGTCGGCATGCCCAAGGACGTGGCCTGGCATGGCAAGACCATCCGCACCGGCGTCTCGAAGCCCCGTGGCGGGGTCCCTGATGGCGCGGTTGAGTTGGAGGCCATCATCCGTTCCGCGGGGACGATGCGCCGGCCACCGCAGCTGTCGGACGGCAGAACCCGGCTTCGTCCGCGGTCCTGGGAAAGCGGATGCCGGAAATCCTCAAGTGACCCCGTCCCGGGGCGCGGTGGGACGGGGATCGGTCACCTGTCGAGTGAGCCATGGTCAGGGGGCCGGGTCGCGGGGCGAACCAGAACCGTCACCGGCCTGATCCATACTGATCAGGCGAAGGAAGTGAAGCATGAACGACACGACAGGTGCGAGCACCGCCCAGAAGGTCGCGATCATCACCGGTGCCAACGGGGGCATCGGCTCTGCCATCGTCACCGCCTACCGCAGTCTCGGGTACGCGGTCGTGGCCACCAGCCGTTCCATGCCGCAGTCCGAGGACCCGCAGGTGCTCGCCTTCAACGACGATCTGGTTGAGTCCGGCGCGGGAGCGCGGATCGTGGCGGCGGCGATGGACGGGTTCGGTCGGATCGACACCGTGGTCAACAGCGCCGGCGTCTACATCGGCAAGCCGTTCACCGCATACACGGACGCGGATTTCGACCTGATGGTCGGCGTGAACCTGCGCGGCTTCTTCAGCGTCTCGCGCAGCGCCCTCGGAGCCATGCTCTCCCGCCGTGAGGGAGGCGGTCATCTGGTGAACATCTCCACCTCCCTGGTCGACCAGCCGAATGCGCAGGTACCCTGCGCGCTGGCGTCACTCACCAAAGGCGGGCTGAACGCCGTCACCAGGGAACTGGCGATCGAGTACGCGGCGCACGGCATCCGGGTCAACGCCGTCTCGCTGGGCGTGGTGCGCACCCCGATGAACCCCGACGCGACGCCCGAGCTCGCCGCCCGCCACCCGCTCGGGCGGATGGAAGAGGTCGACGACGTCGTCCAGGCCATCCGGTATCTGGAGCAGGCCTCCTTCGTCACGGGCGAGATCCTGCATGTGGACGGCGGCCAGAGCGCCGGTCACTGAAAGCGGCAGCTGTCGCCTCGTGAGGAACCGCGCCTCCGGCGTTGACGTGTGAGGTCGCTGTCGGGTGATCACGACTCATGATTCGCGCCTTGTCGACGCCTCCCGCCATGTCCTCCGGTGTCATCTCCGGGTCCCCTCAGCCCGTGCTGGCCGCCGCCCAGGGTCTGCTGCTGCGGCCTTGGGGGCCCGGCTGGCGTTCCGGCCCTCCCATCCGCGAGCTGGGTGGGGTTGACGAATTGCACGAATCCGGGCTCACGACCGCCGACGTCGAATGCCAGATGATCTCTGTCGTGCCACAACCACATCACTTCGTGCGGGCGCACGGGTGGTCCAGGGCGATGAACGGGGCCTTGCGGCGGCAGACGACGTGCCGCAAGTCGGCGTGGAGTATCTCGGGGAGCACGTCCAAGTGATGCTGGTCGCCGCCGGGTAGCCAGCGCTGGTGCCGCAGGCAGACCCCTTTGTGGGGATGCTGTGGGTGACAGGTAAGAGGGCTTCCGGCTTTCGGAGCCCCTCCCTACCCTCCGGTGTTCATGACAGCAGAACACGCGCAGCAGTCCCACGGGCACAACGGACACAGCCGCAGACGCTTCCTGACGGCGACCGGGGGAACGGTCGCCGGATTCGTCGGCGGGGGGCGGTCGGCGGCTTAGGGGCTGCCGGCAGCGCGGCCGCGGCCTCCTCCGGCAAGCGCGTCGCCGTCCTCGGCGGCGGAGTCTCCGGCCTCAGCGCCGCCCACGAACTCGCCGAACGCGGCTACGAGGTCACGGTCTACGAGTACTACGACGCCCTCGGCGGCAAGGCCCGCTCAATGGACGTCCCTGGGACCGGAACGGGCGGCCGCAGGCCGCTTCCCGGCGAGCACGGCTTCCGCTTCTTCCCCGGCTTCTACCGGAATCTGCCGGACACCATGCGCCGCATCCCCTTCCCCGGCAACGTGAACGGTGTCCACGGCAACCTCCGCAGCGGTACGGAGGCCTTGTTCGCGCGCGGCTCCGGCCGCCCGGACCTGCACTTCCCACTCCGCCGGGTCACCACCCCGCCCGCCCCCGGCGACCTCACCCCGTCCTGGATCCGCGACCAGATCCTGTCGGTGCTGGACCTCGCCACTCACCTGCCCGCCAATGAGGCCGCCTACTTCGCCGACCGCCTCCTGGTCCACCTCACCAGCTGCGACGCCCGCCGCGAGGACCAGTGGGAGAAGGTCGCATGGTGGGACTTCATCCGGGCCGGCGAGATGAGCCGCGAGTACCAGGTACTCCTCGGCATTGGCCAGACCCGCAACCTCGTCGCCACCCGCGCCGAGATCGCCTCCACCCGCACCGTCGGCCGCGTCATCATCGAGGCCCTCATCCTGTGGGGCCTGCTCGGCCGCGGCATGGACGGCGACGCGGACATCGACCGGGTACTGAACGCCCCGACCAGCGAGGCCTGGATCGACCCCTGGGAGACACATCTGCGCTCCCTGGGCGTCGAGTTCGTGCTCGACACCGAGGTCCGGGAGGTGGTGTACGGCGGGGGCCAAGTGACCGGCGTACGGGTGGCGGCGCGCGACGGCAGTCGGCAGCGCACCCTCACCGCCGACCACTACGTCTCCGCCCTCCCGGTCGAGCACGCGCGCGTGACCTGGGGCCCGGCCCTGCGCGCCGCCGACCCGCAGCTCGGGCGGTGCGACGCGCTGAAGACGGACTGGATGACCGGCGTGATGTTCTACCTGCGCACGCCCACCCCCGTCGTGCACGGCCACATCAACTGCCTCGACTCACCGTGGGCGGTCACCGGAATCGGCCAGATGCAGTTCTGGGACGTACGGGACTTTTCGCGCGACTACGGAGACGGGCAGGCCCACGAGTGCCTGTCCACGATCATCTCCGAGTGGGACAAGCCCGGCATCCTGTACGGCAAGACGGCCCGTGAGTGCACCAAGGACGAGATCGTCGCCGAACTGTGGGCCCAGCTGAAGGACGGGCTGAACGACTCCGGCAAGACAACGCTCAGGGACGAGGACCGGCTCGGCTGGTTCATGGACCCGGCGGTGACCGGCCTCGGCGGCCCCCATCCCCAGAACCGCGAACAACTCCTCATCCACCCCACCGGCACCCTCTACCACCGCCCGTCGGCGAGGACAGCGGTGCCGAACTTCTTCCTCCCCGGCGACTACGTCCGTACGGACGTGGACCTGGCGACCATGGAGGGCGCCAACGAGTCCGCGCGCCGCGCCGTCAACGCACTCCTGGATGCGGATAATTCGGGCGCCGAACGGTGTCACATCTGGGAGTTGTTCCGGCCGCCGGAGATGGAGCCCCTGAAGCGGGTCGACGAGGTGCGCTACCAGCTGGGGCTGCCCAACACCTTCGACCTGGGATAGCACCTGGCACCGACTTGCGCCGGAAGGGCCGCCGCCCGAGCGGCTGTGGCCCTTCAACCGAAACGGCGTGCTGATGCTGGAGCATCCGCACCGCGCCGGACGGCGGGTCGTGCGACAGGGGCTTCCGCTCAGTACAGGCGTACGGCCACCGCTTGCCCTGCCCCGTGTGCGCGGCAGGCGGCGACGACCTTGTGGGAGAAGTGCGCGGAGTCGGCGCGGACGATGATCTGGGCGGTAATGCCCATCACGCGGATCGTGGCCAGGGCCTCGCGCAGCAGCGACGCGGCGCCCCTGCCGGAGTTGGCCGAGCCCTTGCGCAGCCTCGTTGCCACGATCTCCGGCGCGCAGGTGGACGTCTTGACGGTGACGACTCGGCCGGCCCGTACACGGGCTTGACCGAAGCATCGCCCGCCATGCTGTGGCGTCGCCGTGCTGGCACGCCCGCCGATTCGGTCAGCTGACTCCCGTCGGCAACTCCGCTGACCAGGTAGAGCAATGTCTGCAGTAGGGCCACTTGCCCGGCGGAGAAGCCTCGCTGCTGAAGGAAGAGGAGGAATACGCCGCGCTGGAACAGCGGGTGGGAGAGCACGGCGTATACGGGCTCAGCGAAGTTAGTGGGGGTCGGGCTGGCACAGCGCTCCACTTGGCCATTCGGAGACACGGTCGTCTCGGCCGGCCCCACGGCTGGGTCAGCCCGGCTTGACCGCCAGCGTCGCAAAATAGTGCGACATGTGTTGAGCGGATGCGTTGGATTGGTGCGGCGCTTCCGCGAAGCCGGTGAGGACGAACCCCGCGGCGAGTTGCCCGCCGATCTGGTCGGTGAGGGTGTGACTGTATTCAAGTGCGGCATCCGCGCCGAACTTCGTGGCGCGTTCCTCGGCGGAGTACTGCGTGACATCGCTGTAGGGCAGCTTGTGCACGACGATCAGCTCGCCGCGCTCGTCGAGCGCCTCGTGGTCGAACAAGTACACATCAGGGTTGAGGAAGCCCACGAGCAGAGTGCCGCCCGGTCGCAGGACGCGGAAGCACTCACGCCACACCGGTGCCAAGTCTGGTACGAATAGGTTGGAGACCGGATGGAATACGACGTCGAATGTTGCGTCGTCGAAGGCGCTGAGGTCGCGCATGTCGCCTAGGACGGTGCGCAGCTCGAGTCCGTCGCGCGCCGCCACCATCTGGTCCTGGCCGAGCTGGCGGGGTGAGTTGTCGAATACGGTGACCCGCGCCCCTGCGGCGGCGAGGATCGGACCCTGCTGGCCACCGCCGGAGGCCAGGCACAACACGTCCTTGCCGGTCAGGTCCGTCGGCAGCCAGGAACGGTTGACTGGCTCACGCCCGATGAGAACAATCGACCAGTCGCCCATGCGGGCGCGCTCGACATCCTCAGTACTCACCGGCCTCGACCACTCGTTGCCCTCTTGGACATACTTGTCCCAGGCTGCCCGATTGTGGGCAACGGGGTCGACACCAAGGTCCTGCACGTTTAACTCCCTGCTACAGCCAAGCGGGCACCTGCGGTACTGACAGTTCGGTGCCGCTAGCCAACACGATGGCAGGGCGCGGGCTCAACGAAATTAGCGGGCATCGAGGTGTCCACGGACTCGACGGGTGCTCGCGCAGCGGGTGCGTAAGCGCTGGTTGCCGGGGGTGCGGAAGCCGTAGGCGTGGCGGGTGATGGTCTTGACGACCCGGTGGGTGCCTTCGGAGCCGACGTTGGTGATCCCAGTGTGCAGGAACGCAAGGATCTCCGGCCACCATGTCTCGACGGTCGTGGCTAGGCGCCGCAGTTCGGGAAGGTCGGCGTCGGCGCATCGGCGGGAGAACCGGTACAGCAGATCGCGGACCTGTTCCCGGTCTGGGCGGGTCCGGGCGGTGGCAAGCAGGTCCAGGAGGTCTTCCTTGGCGTTCCACGCAACGGTGATCGGCGCGCCGATCACCCTGGGCAGGTTGGACAGCTCGTCGAGGAGAGCGTCGACGTGCTCGCCGCGCATCCGGGCGGCGGAGCGGGTGAGCCGGTTGCGCAGTTCCCACTCGCGGCTGCCCTTGCGGCCGCGGTGGGTCACGGTGACCCGGCGGCGGACCTCGGTGAGGGTCTGGTTCGCCGGCTGCACCAGGTGGAAGTGGTCCACGACCAGGGGTGGCCTGCGGCAGGAGGACGCCCTACTTGGTTCATCTTGTCATGGCCACACATTGTGGCGTAACCATGAAAACCGGGAGGGTGTGTGCCACGACAGCCGAGCCCCTTCATGGCTGCACAGCCGAACGCGGTTCCATGTGCCGCCGTGCCAGAGGCGCCAGCGACTGCGGCAACGGGGTCGGCGGATGCTTCATGGCCCCACCCTTGTCGCTCAAGCGGCATGCGGCCATCGGCCATCGGCCACAGCACCCGATTCGCAGCGGGCTCGGCCATGTAGACGGCGCAGGAGATGGGTGTCGTCCACTGCCCGTTCCTTGACCCAGATTCGGCTCCCGGGGCAGACCACACAGCGGTCACCCCCCGGTCAAGACGGCTGCGTCCAACTGCCCGTGACAGAGTGGGCAAATGACCACGGACCGCGAGCACTCAGCCGATCTCCGCCCCGAACCCTGGTTGGACACCTCCCCGGCCCACGGAGATCTCATCGCGGCGAAGGTGCTCGTCTACGACCGCTGCGGGTTTGCCTGCTCGCAGCCAGTCCCCGAAGCCGAGAGTGCCGAGTACGCCGCCCACGAGTTCACCCTCAACGGCCTCGCCGTCCGGTTTCGCGCGGCCAAGACGACCCCCATCAAGGCGGGCCAGTTCGTCACCGTCTGGAAGAGGTCGCCGGCCGGGCCCATCCAGCCCTTCGATGCCACAGACCCCGTCGACCTCTTTGTCATCAGCACCCGCGACGATCACCACTTCGGCCAGTTCGTCTTTCCCATGGACGCGCTCCGCCAGCATGGCGTCGTATCAGCAAACGGTTCCGGGGGGAAACGAGCCTTTCGCGTCTACCCGCCCTGGGTAAGCCCTGCCAACCGCCAGGCCGGCCGTGCTCAAGCGTGGCAGCTGGGCTTCTTCCTGCACCTGCAGCAGGACGGGCCCATCAACCTGGCCCGCGCCCAAGAGCTCTACCACCCGCAGGGCAACACCGGCATCGGCCGGCCGTCACACCACCGCTGATCACCTACGACCCAACTCCTACGCTGCTCACGTGACTCCGGAGCCCGTCGAGCCTTGCGGTGTCCCCGCGCCGATCCACCCCAAACCGGCCGCAGCGGACTCGTTCCGCGGCCTGTGCGCCCCCCGGTGGCGGCCGGGGAGTTCATCGGCCGGATGCCCCGTCCGCGAGGACTATCTATGGTTCGGGGTGCTCCCTGCAGGTCAGATGGGGTGCTCCGGCTTCAGGCACGTTGGGCGCGTAGGACGTCGGAAGTGTTTCGACCGAAACACTTCCAGGACTTTTGTTCGAGGCGCGGCAGCACGTCTACGAAGTGGTTCGGCCGAACCACGTCCTGGATGGCCGCTCGACGGCGACGGGCCGGCGCCTCTGTCGAATCCGTACCGCTGCCGGGTGCGCCCGCTCGGTGGCCGCCCTGCGTAGGGTCGGGGACCGGTCAGCCCGTCTGCCACCCCGGGCTGACCAGCATGCCCGGACTGGGCTACCGTTTCGCTCCATGAAGGCTGGCATAGCACTGACGCTGGTCATCGTGGGGGCAGCCACAGTGGTGGGTTCCGCCGCGGAGGAGACCGATCCGAGCAGAAGCAGCGGTCGCAGCAGCTACGGCAAGTCCGGCGAGCCGGGCCAGACCGCTCAGGACCAGGACCCCTCGGCGAATGCCCCCGCCCAGGACGGCACCGCGTACACCCCGCGCAGGACCGATGAGAACGCCCGGATCGGCACGGTCTTCGAGAAGGACGACCACGGCGCCCACTTCTGCACCGCGAGCGTGGTGCAGAGCCCCGGCCGGAACATGCTGATCACCGCGGCCCACTGCGCCTTCGACGCCGACGCCGGGAAGCCGGTGAACGACCTGGTCTTCGCCCCCGACTACCGCAACGGCAACGAACCCACCGGCCTGTGGAAGGTCAACAAGGTCGTCGTCGACGACCGCTGGGCCAAATCGCAGGACGAGGACCTCGACGTCGCCTTCCTCACGGTCGACCCGAAGGACGGCAAGAACATCCAGGACGTCCTGGGCGGCAACAGCCTCGGCACAGACCGCGGCTTCAACAACGAAGTCAAGATCACCGGCTACCCCACCAGCCGTGACACCCCGATCTCCTGCCAGAACCGCACCACGAAATTCAGCGACACCCAACTGCGCATCCAGTGCACCGACTTCGAGGGCGGAACGAGCGGCAGCCCCTGGCTCGCCGACTACGACCCCAAGAGCCACACCGGCACCGTCATCGGCGTCCTGGGCGGCCATGAAGGCGGCGGCGACGAGAACGACGTCTCCTACGCCGCGTACTTCGACAACGACATCGCCAAGCTCTACCAACACGCCCAGCACAACGACGGAAACTGACCCCGGCCTCCCGCGCCCTCGCACGGCCGCCGAGAGCCTGACTGCGGCTGACGAGATGCGCAAGGCCATGGACACGACCCGGCGGCAGGGACTGCAGAAGGACCTGCGCACCCTCGCAGCCAACATCCGTGCCGACGCCGAAGGCCGGTACAGCGGCGCGGAGCCCGGATGGCAGGCCGGAGTCGAGTGGACTCTGCTGTGGATCGAGAACAGCGCCAGCCAGCTGACCGAGGGCAGGCCGTAGCAAGCCGGTCGTGGTCGGCAGGCCAGCCGGACGCTGACCTGCCGTGGTCGGGCGCCGGACCGGGCGGCGGATATCCAGATCAACCGACCTCTCTCGTCGATCAGAGCGAGAAAGTGCAGGCCGTGACGGTGGTATTTGCCGGACTAGTTTCGCCGGTCGGCCTTTCCGGTGCGGCGCTGGGTGGGGACGAGGGTGCCGTCGATCAAGACCACCTCCCCGCCCTGCCTGGCGACCTTCTTCAGGGCGCGGTCCAGGCGCGGCGCCTGGGCTGCGAGCAGGGTGATCAGCTCGTCGCGCCAGCGGCGGACGGTGGACTCGGACACGTTGTTTCCGTCGGCCATGTCGGCCAGGCGTTGATCGTGGCGCAGCACGGCCAGGACGATCACCGCGATCTTCCCGGTCGGCAGGATCCGCCACCTGGACCGGATCACTTTCAGGTGACGTCGCGGCAGATCGGCGAGGTGGTTGACGGTGCGCGAGGGCAGCGGCAGACGGCACTGGTAGACAAGCGGGCAGGTGTCCTCGGCGTGCTTTTTGGTTTTCGTCACACCATTCCAACGGCCCCCGGGGGCACCCCGGTTACGCCCACGCCGCGCTGCGGCAGGCTCAGGTCACAGACGGGTGGTGAACCGGCCGTCGGGCAGCTTGCGCAGCCAGCCGCGATCGACGAGTCTGACCAGCTTCCCCCGCAGCGGCTCCAGCTTGGCCCGCACGCTGACGTCGATTCCCAGCGCGTCGCCGACCTGCCGGGGCCTTGACCGGACCGGCGGCCTGCCGCACGGCGGCGAGGATGCGCTGGTAGTCCGGCGGAAGGGTGGTCTCCTCCACGCCGGAGGTGCGATGCGGGATCAGCATCACCGCGCGTGCGCCCACCTGCCCGGGCGCCGGCGCGACAGAGGCGCGCTCGTCGGCGAGCCGTTCACTCATCCGCTCAAGGACCCGCTCCGCGACGGTGAGCTCGTCCCGCCCGGCCCGCACCTCCGCCAGATGCTTGGCCGGCTGTTCTTCGTTCGTCCAGCTCCGCGCGCCCCGCGGTGATCCGTTCCAGCAGCTCGGGGTCCAGCATGCACCGGATCGTAGAAGGGTGCCTGGTCACGGGTGAGTGCGAACCGACAACCTGGCCCTGGGGCGAGAGAGGGCGCAACCGTCTTTGGCATGAGTGGTTGCCAGGCTATTCACTGGCTTGGGCATCGATGGGGATCTTGGTGATGTCCGGGCGCAACGGGGAGGCTAGCGAGGTGCCGCGAGTACGTCCCGGAGTACGTTCTCGAGCGTGACGCGAGCCAGCTCGTGTCTCAGGGTCTCCTCGATGCCCTCGTAGATGCCCTGCATCGCCGGCTGGATGCCGTGACCCACCACGCATCCCTGGTCCGGGGTGGTGCGGTGCATTGCGAACAGCGGGCCGGGTTCCACTGCCTCGTACACGTCGAGCAGGGTCATCGACTCCAGCTCGCGTGCCAGCGACCAGCCCGCGCCCACGCCCCGCCGGGACTCCACGAGCCCGGCCCTGCGCAGCTCGCCGAGCATCCGCCTGATCACCACGGGGTTGGTGTTCGCGCTGGTCGCGATCTGCTCGGAGGTGGCGACCTCATGGCCCTGGCGCTGATAGAGACCGATCCAGGCCAGCGCGTGGGCGGCGATGGTCAGCCTGCTGTTGGCACTCACGAACCTCTCCTCTCGGCCGCAACGCTTCATGTTACGACAGCGCAGTCGTAACAGTAAATGTTGCAACAGTCTGTCGTAACAATTAGTGTTGCGACTGCCGGAAGGATCAATCAACACGGAGAGAAGAATGAGCAAGCCACTCACGGGCAAGGTCGCCCTGGTCACCGGGGGGTCCCGCGGACTGGGAGCCGCGACCGTGCGACTGCTGGCCGAGCAGGGCGCCGACGTCGCCTTCACCTACGTCAGCTCCGAGAAGCAGGCGCGGGCCGTAGTCGACGAGGTGCACGGCAAGGGAGCCAAGGCCGTCGCCTTCCAGTCCGACCAGGCGGACACGAGCCGGGCGCCGGCGCTGATCGACGACGTGGTCGCACACTTCGGCGGCCTGGACATCCTCGTCAACAACGCGGCGATCTCGGTGGAGCAGGGCCGCACGGTGGACGACCCGGACGCCGACACCGCCGCACTGGACCGGATGCACGCCACCAACTACCTCGGCGTCATCGCCGTCATCCGAGCCGCCTCCCGAGTGCTGCGCACGGGCGGCCGCGTCATCACGGTGAGTTCCGGACTGGGCTCCCGGGTCGGCGTCCCCGGCCTTGCCGACTACTCGGCGACCAAGTCCGGGGTCGAGAGGTACACCATGGGCGTCGCACGCGACCTCGGGCCCCGGAACATCACGGCCAACGTCGTGGAGGCCGGACTGATGGAGGGCGGCATGGAAGGGCCGGACCCCGAGACCGTCAAGGCCCTGGTCAGCTCGCTGTCCCTGCAACGCATAGGGCACCCCGACGAAATCGCCGCGGCGATCGCCTTCCTGGCGAGCCCCGCCGCGTCGTACGTCACGGGCGCGGTGCTGGACGCCCACGGCGGCTACAACGCCTGAACCGGAACCCCTGCCGCGCGCCCCGAAGGACATTGCCCCTTCGGGGCGCGCACCGCCGACGACCCGCGCGTGCGTGGACGGCTCCCACGTGCGCGCGAAAGAGGGGGAGCCGCGACCGGTCCGTCGCCGGTCGACCGGCGGAAGACGGGCAGCAAGCACCAGCTGATCTACGACGGCAAGAGCACCACCGTGCACGTCATCACGACCGAGCACCCAATCCCTCGACCTCGTCGACGACATCCCGCCCGCCGCCGGACGACCCGGCCGGCCTTGGCGGCAGCCGGAGTGCCTCCTGGGCGACAAGGCGTACGACTCGAAGGCTGTGCGCGGTGAGCTGCGACGCCGCTGCATCCAGGCGGTGATCTCGCGCAAGGGCTCCCCGACCATCAAGGGCCTGGGCAAGCTCCGCTACGTCGTCGAGCAGACCTTCGCCGCCTGCTCCACCAGCTCAAACGCAGCGGTCCGCATGGAACGACGTATCGAACTCCACGACGCCTTCCTTATGCCGGTGTACAGCACGAACAGGATGCCCGACAGCACCTCGCGGTCGTCCAGACGCTTGCGCCCCGGGTGATCGGTGCGGCGCGGCACCACCGGCAGCAACGGCTCGATCCGCGTACATCCGTCTGACCATCTGGCAGGGCTTTGGCGACAACGATCCTGGTCGATGGATGCTCCCAGAATCGAACATGTGAACGATAACTTGCCGTCCCGACTCGAGGCCGGTCCGAAACGCTTTCGCCCTCACCGGTGCGTCACGCCCCTTGTCCGTAGTCAGGCCGCGCGGGTCACGTACTGGCAGGAGAACAGCGGGCCCAAAGGCGCCGCGCGGGTGCATCTAGGGAACAGATCACCTGACCCGATCACTCGCGGCTTCCGCGATCAGGCCCTCCAGCAGGGCCTCGAAGACGCCCACGTCACGCCACTGCCGGAAGCGGTCATCCGTCAGTTGCACTCGCGTCACGCAGGCGATCCACCGGAGGCGCTCGGTAGCCACACCATCGATGTACAGAATTCTTGACATCATGTCGCGACTGCTTGACACTCCCTGGTGTCAGGTTCTATTCACATGGGGAGCCGGTAGTGGCATTCGAAGAGAAACGGGCCTGGATCCTGGCCCTGGTCACGATCACGTCGTACGCGGCGTACCTGGCGGTCGTCCTCGGGCGGGGCGGACATGCGCCCCTCGCGCACGCGCCTTATGCAGCAGCGCTGTTGTGGTCGGTCGGCGCCGCAATCGCCGCGTCCATCGCGCTGCACGTCATCGTGTCGACCGTGTCGCCCGAGGGTGCGAACCTCAAGGACCAGCGCGACGGGGAGATCCACCGCTTCGGCTCGTACATAGGCCAGTCGTTCCTGGTCATCGGCGGCGTGGCCGGGCTCGTCCTGGCGATGGCCCGCGTCGACCAGTTCTGGATCGCCAACGCGATCTACCTGGCGTTCGTCCTGTCCGCGCTGCTCGCATCCGGGGCGAAGATCGTCGCCTACCGGTTCGGCCTCCACCCGTGGTGAGGCCGACCAGGGTCACCAACACAATCCGGGCCTTGCGGTTCGCCCACGGCGAGATGACCCAGGCCGAACTCGGCCGTCGCATCGGCGTGACCCGCCAGACCGTCATCGCCATCGAGCAGGGCCGCTACTCGCCCTCGCTGGAGATGGCCTTCCAGATCGCCCGGGTGTTCGCCGTTCCTCTCGAAAACGTCTTCCAGTACCCCAAATCCGAGGGAGAGGCTCCATGAAGGCCATCGTCCACAACAACTACGGACCGCCCGACGTCCTTCGCCTCGAGGAGGTCGCCAAGCCGGCGACGCCCGGCAGCGGCGAGGTGCTGCTGCGCGTCCACGCGTCCTCAGTCGATCCGGGCGTGTGGCACGTCACAGCCGGGCTGCCGTACCTGATCCGCGCCACGCCCTACGGCCTGCGCGGGTCGAAGCCCCGCGTGCGGGGCATGGACGCGGCGGGTGTCGTCGAGGCCGTCGGCCCGGAGGTGAGCCGCTTTCGGCCCGGCGACGAGGTGTACGGCACCTGCGACGGAGCCTTCGCCGAGTATGCGTGCGCCAAGCAGGACCGGCTCGCGCCGAAGCCGTCCGGCCTGGACTTCGCGGCGGTGGCTGCGATACCCGTGTCCGGGTGTGCCGCCCTGCAGGCCCTGCGGGACGCCGGACGCGTGCGGGCCGAGCAGCGCGTCCTGGTCATCGGCGCGTCCGGCGGGGTGGGCAGCTTCGCCGTCCAGCTCGCCAAGGCCTTCGGCACGCACGTCACCGGCGTCTGCAGCACGGCCGGTACGGACATGGTCCGCTCCCTCGGCGCGGACGAGGTCATCGACTACACCCGCGAGGACCCGACGGACGGCACCCGCCGCTACGACCTCGTCCTCGATATCGCCGGAAACCGGCCGCTGCACCGGCTCCGCCGCGCCCTCACCCCGCGCGGAACCCTCGTCATCGTCGGCGGCGAAGGCGGAGGCAAGTGGACTGGCGGCATCGGGCGCATACCGCGGGCGCTGATGCTGTCGCCGTTCGTAGGCCAACGGCTGCTGGGGCTCGTCTCCACACAGAAGCACGACGATCTTCGGCTCCTCGCGGACCTGGTCGAGGCCGGCTCCGTGAAACCCGTCGTCCACCGGACGTATCCGCTGGCCGACGTCCCCGAGGCCATCCGGTATCTGAAGGACGGTCAAGCCCGCGGCAAGATCACCATCCGCGTGTGAGGAACGCCTGCAGCGGGCCCGGCTACCCAGACCCTGACCCCTGGTCCGCGGGATCCCACCGATCCGCGCCCGCCTCGGCCCACGCCGACGCAAGCCTGCCAAGCTGCACGCCGAGGAGGATTACGACGTCGATCGCTGCGCGCAAGCGCGGCGTCACCCACCGCATCGCACGCAAGGGCATCGAATCTTCCACCCGAATGGGCCGCCACCGCTGGACGATCCAGCGCACCATGGCCTGGCTCGCCGGCTGCCGTCGGCTCCACCGCCGTTACGAGCGCAAGGCTGAATACTGGCAGTGCACGTGGACGCGACGCCCGTAAGCTTCGAGACCACGATCCCCGGCAATCTTCTGGCGGGGCTTACCTGGCGTAACCGCCGAGGCCAGACCCGCGGTCCGAAATACGTGGTGGACGGCCGTCTCGAACGCTCGGTCAGTCTCCAGGGGTTCTACCGTCTGACCCCCGAGTCCGCCGACGAGTTGGCGAAGGTCGTCGGCAACGCCCTGCGAACGGTCGCGTGACATGGCGGCACAGCGACTGTCAGGGAGGGGAAGGCGGATAACCCGGTCAACGTGGTCGGTGAGACCGCGGTGCTGCGGGCGACGTTGTGGCAGTACCTGCGCGAGCAGACCGACGCCGGACAGAGGTCACCCGAACGGCTTACACGCCCTCGCCTCGCGCATGCGGCCCTCACCCATTCAGCGCACACTGACACTGGACTTTCTGCCGTCGCGCCGTTCCCGTGATCACCGCTTCGTCGGGAGGCATCGTGGTCGTACTGGCTCTGCTCGTGCCGGTAATGCTCCTGCTCCTGATGCTGGCGCTGGACCTCTTCGAAGACCTCCTGTTCCCCTCACCGCCACCGCCCCCTCCAGAGGACAAGCCCACGAAGCACGTCGACAGCCACGATCACGGACAGCGAGACCCCTAGCGGTCAACGCTCCCGGGTTTCTGAACCTCGAATCCGCAGATCACGGTGCGGGTGGTAAACACTTTCGCACACCTGCGGGATGCGCTGAGCGGCGGATGCGGTCAGGGTCAAGCCGCCCGGGACTGCTGTTCGTGCTGTCGGCGTGCCGCATGGTGAGCGGTGTGCTGGTGGCCGCCGGGAATCAACCGCAGACGGCGGCCGCCGGCATGACGCGGCTCTGAGGGCCTGGCGGTGAGACGGTCCTCGACGCGGTCCATGCCGTACAGCAAAAGCCCCAGCAGGGGCAGCAGCAAAAAAGCAACGACGATCACGACACACGTCCTTCCCGGCTGACTGCACCGCCCCGGGTACCCACCACGAACACGGTCAGTCGGCGGGGATACGCGCAGGCCTGGTGACCGCGGCGGCAGGGAATCCAAAGCTCCCACGCGTCCTCGGCCGGACAGCCGAAGGTGGCCATCAGCGCCCCTCGGGCCAAATCGATCACCGGGCGCTCTCGATCGCATGCCTGAGCTGCTCGTTCTCGTGCTCAAGCCGCTCTATCCGCTCAGACATGTCAGGGACCGTACGGGAGCCCACCGGTTCGTCGCAGGCCGGCCAGACGGTCGTCGGCACGCCATACGGACGCCAGGAGGTACGACGCTGGGGAAGTCGCATTGAAAAGCGCCTGCCCCACTCCCCCACAAGCACACAGCGGTGTCACCCGAAGGCTGGTAACCGCCAGGTTCTCTCACCGAAGGTCCAGTGATCGTTTAGGGCTGACCGGCCGGCGCGTGAGTACGCCCTCGACGGTGCCGGTCAGAGTCCGAACGGACCGTGGCCGCGCAGGTGAGGATCACCGAACCCCGAGGTGTCGGTGCGCGGCTCGACCGCCGCGGTCCCTCGCTCGTACTCGTCCATGGAAGGCAGCTCGTCCAGGGGCGCGCCTTCGGCCACGGGTTCACCCTCGTCCGCGATGCCGGCCGATTCCGGGGCGGAGGAGGTCACTTGCTCGTGGTGCACCGTTTCCTGCCGTTCCGACAGCCCCTTCAACACCTCCAACACCTCCAACTGAGCGGGGTCGAGCACGGTCCCGGGATCCAGGTCACAGTCCCCGAAGTCGCCTCCCGTGAGACCCCCGTCCACGACCGGGCACCCTTGACCGGCGCCCGCGCAGTCCCGCAGCGCCTGGGTCAGCTCCTTCAGACGGCGCACATTGAGCCCGTGCCGGCCCTCGCCGATGACGCGAGTCGCGTCATCGGCGAGGGCCAGGAGGGTGGGGTGCAGGATGCCCAGCTTGACCGCCGCCTCCAGCGTCGTGTCGCCGCGGGCCAGGTCGGTAACGAGGGTGGCGGTCCAGCCCTCGGGCGAGGAGTGCGGAAGCATCAGCCGCCCAAGGACGTCGAAGGCGTCGGCCGTCCCGCGCTCCCCGAGGTGCGGTACATCGTCCTTGCCCAGCACACCCGCCGCGCCGAGATCAACCTCCGCCCAGCGGTGCGCCCGCACGTGCACGGCGAGAGCGAGAGAGGTACGTACGAATTCCTCCTGCGCTGCCACCCCAAACCGGCGGGCCGTCCGGCAGGTCGGGGCCCAGCATTGCCTGCGTCTGCCCGCCAGCACGCCGAGGGTCCACGTTCGCCGAGTCGGGTCCGGAGGATCCCGCCGCAGCTCCCGGGCCGCGTCACGGGCGGCCCCCAGCACCCCGCGAGCCAGCTGGTCGACATGCTCAGGCGACGTGGTGGACCACTCACGCGGTCCCGTACGGTCGTCGGCGTCCACGGTTCCCCCTCCCCGGCCGGTCCGACGGTGCGAGCCGGAAAGACCGGTAAGCCCAGAATGCACCGCCTGATGCCGTTGTCCCAGACCGCGTATCGAACGCGGCGCGACTGGACCGCTGGGGACAACTCCGCCAGTGGTTCGGCGGCCCGGGTGGCACTGAAGGAGCTCGCCCGGACGAAGGCGCAGTCGTGACGCGCGGCACCGGCTGACAGCCTGCCGTGCGCGCCCACCACGGGCGGAGCGCCGCGTACGGGGAAGGAACCAGGAGCGCCAATCACCCCGGCCGGCCCCGGCCTTGCCGATCCGCAGCGCAGTGGAAGGGGCCGTAACCACCTGCCGGACGGCGCGTTGCCCGAGTGAGCCTGGCGACGTGCCCACCGTACGGCGCCAGGCTCCCCACTGTCCTCCGGCCAAGGGCCGCCCCTACGATGATCACCGTGACCACCCGCCGCACTCTTGGCGCCGGCCCCGAGGCTCCCGCGCAGAACATCCGCGCCGCCCAGGCCGACCTTCTCGACGCACTGCCCGGCGTCCGTCTGCCAGACCTCGGCGAGTTGCGAGCCCGAGGAGTCCTCGGCCCCCACCCCGCAGCGCCACCGAGCCCGCGCCGAGCCCTCAGCGCAGGCCGCACAAACGACGCCATGCCGGAACCTCCCGACCCGCTCCGCGCGAGGTAGACGACGGCAGACCGCCTCTCCCCGCCGTGTTCGCGCTAGCTTGTGCCCTCTCATGAACTACTAACAGCCCCAGCGGTGCCTCAGGGCCCCGGACGGCCACCCGTCCGGGGCCTGCTGCGTCTTGTGGTGCCCTTACGCCCTCAGGGCGTGCTGCGCCGACACCTGCGCGAGCAGGCCAACGCCGGGCCAATGTCACCCGTACGGCTTGCACGCCCTCGCCTCCGCGGAATTTCCGCCGATGAGTTTCCGGCGGTTGTGCCGTCTACCCGTCGACGAAGGGAGCGCACCATGCGCAAGATCATCGTTTGCACGTTCCTCACGCTGGACGGCGTCATGCAGGCGCCGGGCGGTTCGGACGAGGACGCTGAGAGCGGCTTCGAGCACGGCGGCTGGCAGAAACCGGTGGCCGACGACGAGGTCGGCACGGCCATCGCCGGCTGGTACGAGCACTCCGACGCGATGCTGCTCGGCCGCAAGACGTACGAGATCTTCGCGTCGTACTGGCCGACCGCCGATCCCGACAACCCGTTCACCCATCGGATGAACAGCATGCACAAGTACGTGGCGTCTCGGACCCTGACGTCCGTCGCGTGGCAGAACTCCACGCTGTTGGAGGGTGGCACCGTCGATGCCGTACGCAAGCTGAAGGCCTCCGACGGCGGCGACATCAACGTCGTCGGCAGCGGCGACCTCGCCCAGACCCTCATGCAGCACGGCCTCGTCGACGAGTACCGGCTGACCATCCATCCCGTGATCATCGGCACCGGCAAGCGGCTGTTCGCCGACGGAGCGATCCCCACTGCGCTGGAGCCCGTCAGCGTCTCGACGACGAAGGGCGGCACCATCGTCGGCGTCTACCGGCCGAACGGTAAGCCCAGCTACGACAGCTACTAGCGGTCAACGCTCCCGGGTTCCTGAACCTCGAATCCACCGTTCATGCGGATTGTCCCGTCTCATCCGATCTTGCCGCCGAGCGGTGCCCTGACCTGCGAAGGAAGAGCGTCCAGAGTTGCAGCCGGTGCGGCAGCCCGCTGCCCCGGCAGCCAACGTGCCTGTGCCTGAAGCGGAGACTGTCCCGAGCCTACGACCGTGCGGGTTGGTTGGCGATCAGAAGGGTGATATCGGCAGTGCGGAAGCCCAGGCGGGCGTAGATACGGGCGATGGCGTCCTCCGCGTAGGCGAGGAAGACGGTGTGCATCCCGTGGTCGCGGGCGTGGGTGGCCAGGGCCGCCGTGACGGCGGCGGCAAGACCCTGGCGGCGAGCGGTGGGCAGGGTGCCGACACCGCCGATCTCGGTCGTGCCGTT
Organism: Streptomyces mirabilis; assembly: GCF_039503195.1. Taxonomy (NCBI): domain Bacteria; kingdom Bacillati; phylum Actinomycetota; class Actinomycetes; order Kitasatosporales; family Streptomycetaceae; genus Streptomyces; species Streptomyces mirabilis. The sequence goes on along the minus strand of NZ_JBCJKP010000001.1, from coordinate 9,773,028 downwards.
CGCCGGGTGGTAGTGGCCGGCGGCGAGCGGGGTGCCGTCCGGGGCGAGGGCAGCGACGAGTGTCTTGTGCCCGGCGCGGATGGCGGGGCGGATCGTTCGACCGTGCCGTCCGCGGTCAGTTCCTCGGCCGCCGCCGACAGTTCCGCGCGACCCGCCGAGCCCACCGCAGTGCCCGCCTCGGCGAAAGCCAGGCGGGGAAGGGCGAGGGCTGCGGGCAGCACCGGGTCCTCGGCCGACAGCGCGCGGATCGTGACGCCGTCCGGCAGAGGCTGCGGGAGCACCGGGCGGTGCGGGTCGAGGGCCATCAGCGGGCGCTCTTCCACCGGGAGCCCGACGGCCTCGATACGGGCGCGCAGCATCGGCGCCGCCTCAGCGAGCCACTCGAAGGCTTCCGGCACGCCGAGTTCGCGCTGCCGGGCACGCACCCGGGCGATGTCGGCGGCGGTGACGACCGCGGAGCCCTCTGCCGTGGGCTGCGCGTGACTCGGACCGCCGTAGTACGGGGTTCCTGGCGCCTTTCGTACAAACAGCCGCAATGGACCGAACGTTTCGGCGTCGGCGAACAGCAGCGGCACAGTGGCGTAGTACTGCTCGATACGGGCGCGCAGCGATAGGTCGCTCATGCGGCGCATCCCACCACGCAGCGGCGGCGTGCCGCATCCGAAAATTGCCGTCCGGAACCGACGCAACCTCCGCCAACGCGTCCGCACAGAGACACGGCAGCAGTGACAGAGAAACGAGGTGTGCCGCACTGCCGCACCCAGGCCTATCGCCAGAGGCAATCGCGTTCAGAAAGCGTCACGCCGTGACGCCTTCATGTGAGGCTATGGGGCTCAGAGACCGGCACTGCCCATCCCCGTTGTGGTCCGGGCCGCTCCACGTCCGGGGGCCGCTGGTCTGGAGGCGGTCGAGGGTGGTGAAGAGGAGGGGGGTGGCGTCGGCGTAGTAGCCGTCCCGTTCTTCGAAGCCGGAGCCGCCGTCGGCGAGGTGGTAGCTGCCGGACCAGACGAGGCGGGTGAGCTCCATGACGGTGTTCATGCGGTTCTTCAGGGCCTGCGGGCCGGTTCGGGTGCCGGGGTTGAAGACGGCCATGACCGGCGGGGGTCCCTCCCGCCCGGTCGACGGGTACTGGGTGCGCCACACCGGCCTCTCGCTGCCGAGCGGGTTCTTGGACTTCAGCCGGGAGTGGCGCAGGTACTTCTCGAACTTGGCCGCCTGGGTGACGGCGGACTCGGCGCAGTTGTCGACCTCCACGAACAACACCGGCAACCCGGCCTCCGGCGCCTGGAGCACCGCGTCCGCGCGGACCCCGGCCCGGTTGCCCCTACTGGTGGGGAGAGTGAGCGCGATCTCCGTCGGCCAGGAACCGACCCAGCCCATCCCGTGCGGCTCCAGCACGAGCCCCGGAGCCGGCGCCTGCTCCGCGGCGGGCGCGCCATCGGGGCGGGCTGCCGGCGCGGCACGGGCCGGGTCGCCGTGGCGGGCGTGCGGGTGATGGCGATGACCGTCTCGTTGACCGCGACCGCGTGCGGGGCACCCGAGCGGGCCGCGCCACGCGCGGTCCCGCCCCTCTCCCCGGGCGGCCGGTCCAGGACTTCGGCGGGGGCGTCCAGTCCGAGCGGCGTCAAGTTCCAGAGCTCGTTGCCGTCCCGGGTGCTGCCCTCGGAGACGGCGAGACCGTGCCGGGCCAGATCCAGGGCCGCGTTCCGGAACGCCCTTGTTGTCCTTGCGGCCCGGCGCCATCAGCCGGTGCATCTGATCGGCGGTCGCGAGCTTCAGCACGCCCAGCGCGGCCAGTACATGAGCGCGCACCGCGCTCGTGGAGCAGCCGTGATGCCTGTCGTGTCGGGGAAGGAGAATCGGTAACCAGGGAGGCTGATGGTGGTGCGGGATCGGATGGGACTGGCCGAGGTGCTCGCAGCGGCGGAGGACGGCGCGCCGGTGGACTCCCTCGAGATCGTGGCGCGCAATCTGCGCGACCGGTTCGGCGCGCAATACGTGTCGTTCCTTTTCCTCGACGTCGTCGGCCGGCGCATGCTGCGGGTCAGCGAGAAGACGTCGGCGCAACAGCAGGGCTGCGCCGAACAGGTCCCCCTCGTCGGCAGCAGCGTCTACGACGAGGTCCTGCGCACCCAGAAACTGGTGCAGGCCCCGGAGGGCGAGCAGGGCCAGCGGGTGTTCGCCCCTGTCACCAACCGCGGTGACACCATCGGTGTCCTGGAGCTGTTCCTTACCCGGGTCACACAAGACGTTCTGGAGCAGGTCGAAGAGACTGCGCACGCGCTGGCGTACATCATCGTCACCGACCGCCGGTTCACCGACCTCTACCACTGGGGCAACCGCACCACCTCGGTCAGCCTGGCCGCGGAAATCCAGCGCCAGCTCCTGCCCGCGGCCCCTTCCTGCGAAGCCGCCGAGTTCGCCCTCGCCGGTGCCCTGGTCCCGGCCTCCGACATCGCCGGTGACACCTACGACTACAGCCTCGACCAGGACACCCTGCACCTGTCCATCACCGACGCCATGGGCCACGACGTGCACGCCTCGCTCGTCGCCACCCTCCTGGTCAACGCCTCCCGCGGTGCCCGCCGCTCCGGGACGGACCTTGCCGAACAGGCCCAACAGATCCACCAGGCCCTCCTCGACCACGGCCGACGAAGCTTCGCCACCGGCCAGCTGCTGCGCATCGCCCTGGACGGGGCCAGCGCCCAGCTCGTCAACGCGGGCCACCCCTGGCCGCTACGGCTACGCGACGGCACGGTCGAGGAAGTGCACCTGGCCGTGGACCTGCCCTTCGGCGTCGCCGCGCATGACGCGTACCAGGTGCAGGACTTCGACCTGCGCCCCGGTGACCGCCTCGTGCTCTACACCGACGGCATGCAAGAACGCCACGCGGAAACGGTCGACCTGCCCGGCCTCATCCGTGCTACGGCCGGCGAGCACCCGCGCGAGGTCGTACGCACGCTGGTCGCCGCGGTCAGCGACGCCTGCAACGGCCACGTGAGAGACGACGCCACCGTCCTGTGCCTGGACTGGCGCGGCCCCCATTCCGGAGGCCGCCACGCGCACGCCGGAGCCGACACCTGACCTGGCCGAGCAACCCAACCGCTCCCCCTTCCCCACGTTCTTCTACAGGATCGGGCGAGTCCTTCGTCCGTGCCCCTCGCGCGTTCCCTCTTCCGCAAGGGCGCCGACTTCACCGCGGCCATGGCCTTCGAGATCGCCTCCACCAACATAGGGATCACCTGGAACTACACGACTTGGCTCACCATCGCGTTCCCACTGCTGGCCGCGGGTCTGCTCGTACGGTTCTGGCGCACCGGCGGCCCAGCGATGGTGCAGATGATGGACGGCTCACCCGATCACGCTGAACACGAGCACGGCGGCGACCGTATGTACAACGGACACCATCACTGAACCGACCTCTCACGCCTATCTGGGATGAGCCCGATGACGAGCCCGCAGCAGCACCCTCCGCGACCGCCTGTCGGGCGGTGGCGGGCGCTGCTCGTGCTCGGACTGTTGGCAGGGCTGCTCGGCATGCACGCCCTGGCTCCCGGCGGTGGCCTCCACGAACACGAACGCGCCGAGCGACAGCACCTGGCGGCGGCGGTCAGCGCCCCTCATGACTGCTCCGGAGACGGCCACTGCGGCGGAGGCCACCTCCAGCACGCCGACTCGACCTGCCTGTCAGGTGCAGTGACCGACGGGCCGGCATTGTCTGCCCTCGTTCCCGACCCGGTAGCCGTACCGGTACGTGCCGACACCGTGTGCTCGTACGCGGCTCCGGCCCGGACGGCGCCCGCGCCCCACCGTCCCTGGCGGAACTCCAACTCCTGCGGATCTAGACATCGCGCGCCACCGCGCCCACTGCTCAGCGACGCGGTGCGCCTCGGCACATCCAGATCCCTTTCCCACAGCAGGAGTTCCCACATGCGCAACATCCGTACCCTCACCCGCCGCGCCACTCTCGCGGCTACGGCTGTCACCGCCACTCTCGTCCTCGCCGCCTGCGGCAACGACAGCGACAGCGCGAGCAGCGGGCACGAGGGCCACAGCTCCGCGTCCTCCTCCGCGAGCGCCGGCACCACCACCGCAGCGCACAACGCCCAGGACGTCTCCTTCGCGCAGGGCATGATCCCGCACCACCAGCAGGCCCTGGAAATGGCGAAGCTCGCCGCCGACCGAGCCTCCTCCGCCGAGGTGAAGGACCTCGCCGCGCGCATCGAGAAGGCCCAGGACCCGGAGATCCAGACCATGAGCGGCTGGCTCAAGTCCTGGGGCAAGGACGTAACGGCGTCCGACAGCTCGATGGAGTCGATGCCCGGCATGGACCACTCAGCGCACTCCGACATGCCCGGAATGATGGACAGCAAGGACATGGCCAAGCTGGAGAAGGCGTCCGGCGCGGACTTCGACACCATGTTCCTGACCATGATGATCGAACACCACAAGGGCGCCATAGAGATGGCCACCACCGAGAAGGACAAGGGCGAATACGGACCCGCCACGTCCATGTCCGACGGCATCAGCACCGCGCAGACCGCCGAGATCACCGAGATGAACAAGCTCCTCGGCAAGAACTGACACTCTCCGGGGAGGGTGCCGGTGCGGACACCGGCACCCTCCCCCACTGCACCGACGAGGCGAACATGGGCGATCAGAAGAACCCGAACGACAAGCGCGTGGCCGATGCCCAGCGCGCCCACTGGCAGGCGACCTACACCCAGCACCCGCAGATGTACGGCACGGAGCCATCCGAACCCGCACGTCATGCCGCCGAGGCCTTCCGTGCGGCCGGCGCAAGCACGGTGGTCGAACTCGGCGCGGGGCACGGCCGGGACGCCCTGTTCTTTGCCCGCGAGGGTTTCACCGTGCACGCCACCGACTTCAGTGCCACCGCCCTGGAACAACTCACCGCAGCCGCCCGGGAATCCGGCCTCACCGACCGGATCACGACCACCGTCCACGACGTACACGACCCGCTGCCGGTGCCCGACGCCTCCGTGGACGCCGTGTTCGCCCACATGCTGTTGTGCATGGCCCTGTCCACCAAGGAGATCCGGGCCGCCATGGACGAGATCGCCCGGGTCCTACGCTCGGGCGGCCTCCTCGTCTACACCGTCCGCCACACCGACGACGCCCACTACGGGAAAGGCATCGACCACGGCGACGGCATCTACGAACACGGCGGCTTCGCCGTCCACTTCTTCGACGAGGCCCTCTTGAAGAGCCTCGCCCAGGGCTGGAAGATGCACCGCGTCGACGCCTTCGAGGAGGGCGAACTTCCGCGTCGGCTGTGGCGGATCACCCAGGCCAAGCGTTAGCCGCGACGCTGGTTCGGCAGTCACCTCAGTGCGCGTGCGGACCGCCGGTCGTCTGCGGCTTTCTGTGCGGTACGAGGACGAGGGTGATCAGCGCACTCGCCGTGGCGGTGATCGCGCTGACGGTGAAGGCGCTGGTGAAACCGTCGGCCACCCCGTGTTCGATGCCGGACGCGGCGACGGGGGACAGCACGGCGACGCCCATCGAACCGCCCACTTCGTGGGAGGTGTTGACGACCCCGGAAGCAAGTCCCGCCTCCTCCGGGGCCACCAGGGCGAGCGCGGCGGTGATGGCGGTGACGAAGGCGACCCCGATGCCGAACGAGGCGATGACCAGGCCGGGCATCAGCCGCGCGTACACGCTGCCGTCCACGGTGAGCCAGACCAGCGGCATCGTTCCGGCCGCCGTAGCCACCAGGCCGGCCACCGCGGCCGTAAGGCTGCCGGTCCGGCCGACGAGCTGCGATCCCAGGCGGGCGCCGATACCCGTGGCCACCGCGACCGGCAGGAAGACGAGACCGGTGGCGAGCGGACTGTAGCCGCGCTGCTGCTGTAGGTAGACCGAGCCGAGGAAGGAGAACCCGATGAGCAGCGCGGTGGCCACGAGCATCAGGAACGCTCCGGCCGGCACCGGGCGCCGGGTGAACATGCGCAGGTCCATCAACGCGGCCCGGCTCACGCGCTCGACGGCGGCGAACACCGCGTACAGGACGAGGGCGCCGACCACCGGCAGGACGGCCGTCGTGCTGACCCGTCCCGCGTCACCCGCCCGTACCAGGCCGTAGATGAGTGAGGCGGTGCCCGCGGCGACCAGCACGGCGCCGGGCAGGTCGAGCCGGGCAGGCTGCGGAAGTTGGCGCGGGAGCAGTACGGGCAGGGCCGCCAGCGCGACGAGGCCGACGGGGACGTTGACGCAAACCCCCACTGCCGGCCGGGCCCGTCGGTCAGGGCGCCGCCGAGCAGGACGCCTGCGGCCGATCCCGTGCCGCCGAACGAGAGGCGCCTGTGGCAAGGCCGGTGACGAGCGAGGCGGCCGTGAACAACGCCCGTCCGGCGAGCACGGTGCTGCGGGCCGTACGCCGCGCGGATCGCGAGGGTCGGGCACCTCGGCCAGCCGGGCTCACCACCTCGATCAACGATGCCGGATGGGAGGTGTTCCTGACGATCCTGCATGCCAGCGGGGGTCCACGGCGATCACTTCCCGTCCGGCGCTTTATTCCACTGCGTCGCCCGCGGCCACCACGCCCACGCCGACACCGTGGCAGCCACCAACGTTCTACGGGCCGGGCTGGCCCGTCGCCACGCCAACCCGGCATAGCGAGAAGCCCCCAGCTCCAGCCGGAGGAGGAGTCACGAGGCCTTGATGATGTGGCGGCACCGCTTCACCCTTGGCGGCACTCAACGCTGGTCCACCTCGGCGAGGCCGACGCGCGCCTGATCGCCCTCGTTGGATAGCACACGGCCTGCCTCATGAGACCGGCCGAAGCCTGGGGAGCGACGGATGGCGCTGCCGGTTCCTCGCCGGCGCGGGCAGGTTGCGGAGCTGGCACGGTACCCACTTGAGCACCTCGTTCGCGGATAGCGCCGAGGCTTCGCGCGCGGGACTGTCTGCGGTCAACGGCCTCGGGTGGCTCCGCGCCGCTTTTGTGCGGGCGGGGGCGGGGAGAAGGTGTCTTCCTCCTCGTCCAGCGGCGGCAGGTCGACGGTGTAGCGCGGCTGGAGAAAGAGATCGTTGTGCTGCGGCGCAGGTCGCGAGTCTGCCGTGTCCTGTGCGGGCTGGGCAGGATCGAGATGAGGGGAGGCAGAAGTCATGTACAACCATCCAGGTTCGAGGGCCGCGCGGATCCAAGACGGAGCTGTCGACCGGTGATGATCAGTATTCGTCTGCTCCGCGTGCGCCTGCCCATTAGATCCTACTGGCGTCGACGCGTGGTCAGCGCGGGGAGCAATGCAGTGGGATCGGGTTGTCCGCGCCGATCTGGACGCCCAGTCGCCGGAGTGAGCGCGTCGCATGCCGCTGGGCTGCGCTGGTCTGCCATCTTCCTGGTTGTCCTACTGCCCGCGACGGGGTCGTCCGCGTGGTCGTCCTTTGGCTCCTGTCGGCATGCCGAAGGCGGTCGAGAAGAAGCGCCGCATCGAGGTCACCGACGCTCGCACGGAGACCTCGACCACCTACGTGAACCCGGACGGTACTGGCAGCAACCGGAGTCCGACGTGCCGACAATCGTTTCCCTTATCGGCAGCGAGGACGAACTCGGGGTCGACACCGATGTGTCGCCGGAGCTGGACGACCCGGTTCCGCGGCCAGCGCGAGCACCTGCGGGTGCACGCCATCCGCTGGAGGACCGGGTTCTGCCGCCTGCGGCCGACCGCATCATCGACCGCCTCGGGCCGTCGCTTGACTGCGCCTGTTTCTTCGTCGGTGACTTCGGGAGTCACTCAGCCTGGACGCACCCGCCGATCGCAGCGCCAGGAGATCGCCGACACCGCTTCCAGGCCATCTGGTACACGGTTTTGATCCTGCCGTCCGTTGAGTCCATCTCCATGAAGCTGGTGGCACTCGGGCTCGAGGTGCCGCGCTCGACCCGCAGTTCAGTGTTGATGTTGAGGTCGCGCTCCTCCCCGCAGGGGGCGAAGACCCGGGCGGCGACGTCCACGGTGCCGGTCCTCTGCCAGTTGCCGTTGAACCCGCCCTTGAAGTGGTGGGTCGAGTTGGTGGTGTGGGCGTTGCCCTGGAAGGGGTGGCTGGCCCCCTGGGTCCCGGACGCACCCGGCGCCAGTGACGCGAAGCCGCGGTAGCCGGCGGACACGATCGCGTAGGTGTAGCCACCGGGGACGTGCACTCGCAGGTCGAGCTGACAGTCCTTCTTCCGGTCGGTCGGCGCCGGCCCGGGCCCCATCCCGGGCGAGGTAGTTGCTGTAGGTGACGGTGAAGGCGGTGTTGTCAGGGGACACGGTCACGGCGGCCGTCCCCGCCGGGCAGCCGGAACCATTGACCGCCGCCGTGTCGATGACGACCCGGTCCCGCGGCGTGGGCGGGTTGCCGCCGAAGGCCGACGAGCCGAACAATGATGCGGCAGCACCAGCCGCGGCCAGCGCGCGGGCGCTGAGACTCTGGTCCTCCGCCAGCCGCTCCATGTCCGCGGCACTTCCCAGAGCCTCCTCGGCCTCCGGGTGGTTCCTGCCAATCTTCATCGTGAAGGTGGCGCTCGGCCTGGTCGCGTTCGCGTTCAAGCCCGTGCTCGGCCCGCTGTTCTTCGCCGGCAACGCCGTCTACTTCTGGCGGGAGATCCGCGGTGGCGACGACGAGGAGGGTCCGGAGCTGGAGCCGCTGAAGTTTCCAGCCCAGGGCCGCCTCCCCGGCCACCTGGGCGGTAGTCGCGCAGACCCACGTGACCCTGGTGGTGATCTTCTTCGCCTCGCAGCTGTTCGTGAAGCAGCTGGACGCGATCGGCCCGATGCTGGGCCTGTCGGCCGCGGTCACCGCGCTGCTGCTGTCCCCGATCGCCACCGAGCTGCCGGAGATCATGAACGCGGTGATCTGGGTCCGTCAGGGCAGCGACCCGCCGCTGCCCGCCCGTCGGCCGGATGGTGCCGAGCCTGCCGTACATCGACGGCATCCCCCCTCGACGGCGGTCTGCGGGTGCGGCTGACCACCGCTCGCGTCGTGCTGGAGGTCGGCGAGGACGTGGCGACGCTGTCCGCCGCCGGGGGCACGTTCGCGCCCGCGGCGGAGGCGGTGCTGCGCCCGCTGGTCGACGGCCGCACCGTGGACCTGGCCACGCTCGCCGATACAGCCGGCCTCGCCCTGGAGGACGTCGTCGGGCTGGTCCAGGGGGCTCGTTGCCGGGCAGGCCGCCGTCTTGGGGAGCCTGCTGTGACAGCGGCTCTCGCCCTCGGTACCTACCGGTGCCAGGTGATCCCGGAGGCGGCTGCCCGTGCAGCCGCCTCCGGCGCGCAGTGGGTCGACGCTGCCCCCACCTACGTGCGCCGGCAGACCCGCCGCAACCGCGCCCAGCTCGGGCGCGAGCGGCTGGACCTGCTCCTGCTGCACAACCTCGAGCGGACCCCGGCGACCGCCCCGCCCTGCACCAGGCGATCAGGGACGCGTTCGAGGTCCTGCACGACCTTCCGTTGCCGGACTCCTGGTGGACCGACCTCACCAGGACGCTGGAGAAGGTGGTGGCCGTCAGCCCCGACCGCGTGGGCAGCCCGGCCGGCCTCGCCGCCGAAGCGACCGTGTGCGCCCAGCTGCTCCAGACCGTGGCCCGCGGCGACAACCTCACCCTCGCCGACCCGCTGCGGGACTGGTCCGAGGAACTGCGCCGCCGCTGATCTACGGAGGCGTCTGGACGTCCACGCAGTTGCGCAGGTACTGGTGAACACCGGCCCGGAGCTTGGCCAGGTAGGCGTCCACGCCGCTCTTGACGTAGCCGTAGATCGCGTTGCTGTCCGGTCATGGGCAGGGACAGTCCTGCTCGCTCGGCATGACGGGCTGGTGGCCGGATAGAGGGCCGGTCGAGGAAGTGCCCGGTCAGCGGCGGATGAGGCCGAGGTCGGTTGCGGCGGCGACGGCGGCGGTGCGTGAGTCGACGCTGAGTTTGGCGTAGCTGCGGGCGAGGTGGGATTTGACGGTGCCTTCGGTCAGGTGGAGGCGGTGGCCGATGGCCTGGTTGGACAAGCCGTCGGCGACCAGGGCGAGGACTTCGGTCTCGCGTCGGGTCAGGGAGGTGCCAGGCGTGCGCAGCCGGTTCATGAGCCTCTCGGCGACCGTGGGGGCGAGGGTGGTGCGGCCGGTGGCGGCGGTGCGGACGGCGGCGGCCAGGTCTTCGGGTGGGGCGTCCTTGAGGAGGTAGCCGGTGGCGCCGGCCTCGATGGCGGGCAGGGTGTCGGCGTCGGAGTCGTAGGTGGTGACGATCAGCACGCGGGGGGCGCCCGGTCGGGCGGTGATCTGGGCGGTGGCCTCGGCGCCACCCATGCCCCTGCCGAACTGCAGGTCCATGAGCACGACGTCTATGTCGCCCTCGGCGGTGCGGGTGATGGCGTCCTCGGCGGTAGCGGCCTCGGCCACGACTACGAGGCCGGGCTCGGTTTCCAGCACGGCGCGCAGTCCGGCCCGGACCACGGGGTGGTCGTCGGCCAGGAGGAGGCGGATGGGGGTGTCGTCGGTCATGGGCGGCCCTCGGGTGCGGTCTCAGCGGGCGGGGTGAGGGGGAGCTGTGCGGCCAGGGCGGTGCCGTGGCCGGGGGCGGATTCGATGGCCAGGGTGCCGCCGAGGGCGTGTATGCGGGCGCGCATGGCGGCCAGGCCGAAGCCGCCGTTTTCGGGGTCGGGCGCGGGCAGCCAGCCGGGGTCGAAGCCGGTGCCGTCGTCGACGGCATGGAGGGCGATGTGGTCGCCGAGGTAGCTGAGGGTGATCTCGGCCGTGCTGGCGTGGGCGTGGCGGACGGTGTTGGCGAGGGCGGACTGGGCGATACGCAGGAGGGCGACTTCGTGCGCGGTGGCCAGCGGAACAGGGCCGCCGGCGAGGTGGAAATGGGCGGTGATCCGATGGCGGGCGCTGGTGGTGGTGCACAGGCGTTCCAGGGCGCCGGCCAGGGTGGTGCCTTCCAGGGCGGGCGGGCTGAGGGCGGCGACGAAGCGGCGGGCCTCGACCAGGTTGTCCACCGCGGCTTGGCGGGCCGCCTCCACGTGGCGGGCGGCGGCATCGGGCCGGTCGGGCAGGGCGCGTTCGGCGGCACGCAGCAGCAGCTGGATACTGGAGAGCCCCTGCGCGAGGGTGTCGTGGATCTCGCGGGCCAGCCGCTCGCGTTCGGCCAGTACCCCGGCGGTGTGCTGGACCTGAGCCAAGTCGGCGCGGGTGGCGGTGAGCTCCTCGATCAGTCGCCTGCGCTGTTCGCTCTCCCGGTACAGGGCCTGGTATCCCCGCACCACCGCGACGGCGACGGCGGCGCCGAGCGCGGGGCCGATGGCCATGGCGGGGGTGAAGGAGTGCTGATGAGCGGCGAAGCCGGTGATGGCCGCCGCCGCGGTGGCGGCCACGGCGGCAAGCCCGGCGCGGCGTGGCAGCAGGTGGAGCTGGAGGAAGTACAGCGGGAACGCCACCCACACCCCGTCGGAGGACAGGGCCAGCAGGGCCAGCCACACGGTGCCCACAGCGGCCAGCCACAGGGCGGCGGCCCGCCGCGAACGGCGGACGCTGGGCAGGAGCGGCCCGACCGTGTACGCCGCAGCGCACGCTGCAGCCACGGCGACGATCAACCCGGCGCGAGGTTGGCTGTCGGCTGTGGCCCGACCGGCGGCCAGGGCGAGCAGGCCGATGATCAGCAGGTGCAGGCACCAGGCCAGGGTCCGGGTGGTGGAGGTCAGGGTGGGGACAGAGGTGTTCACAGTGCCACCCAGGGTACGAAGCCAGGCTCCCGCGACACCTCCATCGAAAGTTAGAACCCGCGTGCCGTCGTTCGGGCCGTGAAGTGCCCTCCTGTGTCAGACGTGTGCACGGGGGGCCGGCGGCGATGGTGGAGTCACACCGCTTCCACCACCGAAGGGACAGATCAAGGCCGTGTTCGTCGCCTGGAGAGATCTGAAGTTCGCCCAGGGGCGCTTCGCCCTGATGGGGACCGTCATCGTGCTGATCACCTTGCTGGTCGGGCTGCTGTCCGGGCTGACCGCCGGATTGGGCCGGCAGAACATCTCCGCGATCACGGGATTGCCCGCCGACAAGATCGCCTTCCAGGCGCCAGGCGGCGGGCAGGATCTGTCGTACGCCAACTCCACCGTCACCGAGCAGCAGTGGCAGCAGTGGTCCAGGGCCCCTGGCGTCGAGAGTGCCGAACCGCTGGGGATCACCACCACCAAGGTCACCACCGGAGGCAAGAGCACCGGGGTCACCGCCTTCGGAGTCGAGCCCGGCTCCAGCCTCGCCCCGGCAAGCAGCAAGATCGACAACGTGTCGGTGGTGCTGTCCACCGCGGCGTCCGACGACCTCGGAGTCAAGGCCGGCGACTCCCTTGCCTTGGCGGGGCAGGAGCTGAAGGTGGCCGCCGTACGGGGAGATGCCTTCTTCAGCCACACCCCGGTCATCTGGACCAGCCTGGACACCTGGCAGAAGACCGCGCCGCCCACCGGCAGCGGCGACAGCCCGACCGCCACCGTCATCGCCCTGAGCACCACCTCCGGGGCCGATACGGCGGCCACTGACAAGCAGGTCGGCACCAAGACCGTCACCACCAACAACTCGCTGTCCGCGATCGGCTCCTACACCTCCGAGAACGGCTCCCTGCAGATGATGCGCGGTTTCCTGTTCGCCATCTCCGCCCTCGTCATCGGCACCTTCTTCACCGTGTGGACCATCCAGCGCAACGGCGACGTCGCCGTCCTCAAGGCACTTGGCGCCTCCACCCCCAACCTTCTCAAGGACGCCCTCGGCCAAGCCGTCGCCCTGCTGGCCGGCGGCACCCTGATCGGCACCGGCATCGCCGCAGCCCTGGGAGCCCTCGTCGTCGGCTCCACCGTGCCGTTCCTCCTCACTCCCGCCACCGTCCTTCTTCCAGCCGTTGTGATGATCCTCCTCGGCGCGCTCGGGGCCGCCCTGTCCATCCGCCGCATCACCTCCGTCGACCCGCTGACCGCCCTGGGGAGCGCCCGATGAGCCTCAACCTGACCGACATCACCCTCACCTACCCCGACGGCGACACCCGCCTGACCGCCCTCGACAACGTGAGCCTGGAAGTTCCCAAGGGCAGCCTGACCGCTGTGGTCGGCCCCTCCGGCTCCGGCAAGTCCAGCCTCCTGGCTGTCGCCGCCACCCTCATCACGCCCGACGCCGGCACCGTCACCGTCGACGGCACCTCCACCACCGGCCTGAGCCGCGGCGAACTCACCGACCTGCGCCGCCACAAGATCGGCATCGTCTTCCAGCAGCCCAACCTGCTGCCCTCCCTCACAGCCGCGGAACAACTCCAGGTCATGGCTCAGATCGACGGCCGCAAGCCCCGCACCGCCCGAAACCGGGCCATGGAACTCCTCGACGCGGTCGGCCTGGCCGACCAGGCCGGCCGTCGGCCCCACCAGCTTTCCGGCGGCCAGCGCCAGCGAATCAACATTGCCCGCGCCCTGATGAACGACCCCACCGTCCTCCTGGTCGACGAACCCACCAGCGCCCTCGACCACGAACGCGGCACTGCCGTCATTGCCCTGATCACCCGCCTCACCCACCAGCAGGCCACCGCAACCGTCCTGGTCACCCACGACCGCACCCACCTCACCGCCGTAGGTCAGATCGCCGAAGTCCACGACGGAAGGCTCACCCTTCCGACAGTGGCGCACTGACCTTGGAGAAGGACACCAGCACGCATCTTCGGCACGGCGGACATCAGGATGGTCCGTACGCTGCCCATCCCGTTGTCCCAGTCGATCTCCTGGACACCGCCAGACTGCCCTGGTCTGTTCCGGCCTGGTGGGGCTTCTAGCGGAGGCACCGGCCGCCTCACGCCGGTAGGGCGCGGCGTGCGGTCGGGCGGTGGTCGCCGGCGGGGCCGTCGCGGTCAACCCGGCCGATTCCAAAGAGCGTCATCAGGGCGAGCCGGTGTTCGACTTCGCGCCGATGTTGTCCATGGTGTCTTCCTCGCGCAGGCGGGGGTGAGCCGCCGCCGCGCCGTTGAAGGGTCACGCGGCGGCCGAACTCCAACCGGATTGTCGGCAAGGCATCTTCCCTACGTACTGCGCACCCGCTTGGACATCACCGCACATCCGGGGCAGGCGACCTCAGCCACCCGAGTTCTCGCCGTCCGGCGAATCACTCCGCACTCGAAGAACACACGCTGCGGCAGTAACGCGCTTTAGGTGCGGAATCAGATCACCGACGAGCTCATCACACCGCACCACGGCCCCGGATGACGCCACGTCACCGAGACCGAACCCCGTTGATCCTCCTCGCTGAGTAGGCCCGGAGCGCGGTGCCGGGATTGCTCCCGCCGAGGTGACGGTGAGTGTCCGCGGCTGCTCTCCGACGTGGCCCGCCGCATGGCGACATCGGCTGAATGCCCCCTGCGCTGCAGGGTCGGTCATTCGGCGTAGGCCTCGGACACCTTGAGTGTGTCCTCGTAGAGGTACATCTTGACGATCTTGTCGCCGGCCACCTGGAGGTGCATGGCGATGGGCATATCGAACGTCCGGCCGGTGCTCTTCGCGACCCGGGTGAACCGTCCCAGCATGACGGCATGGTCACCTTGGACGAGTAGCGCCTCGACATCGTCGATGTTCTTCTCGGGCACGATGTTCGCCCCCAGCGTCCTGAGGTAGTCGGCCACCTCGCTGCCCTTGGTGCGCGGCCCCGTCCAGGGCAGCGACGCCGACCCGGGCACGTACCAGTCGATGTCGTCTGCGAAGACCTCTGCGACCTTGTCCGGGTCCCCGCCTGCCAGCAGGCAGAAAAACTTCTCGACAACGTCTCGGGTAGTCATGATCAAGACACCTTTCACAGTGGCACCCTGAAAGCCATTCCAGAGTGCGCCGACACCCCGCGTGGCGCTCGCCCGCTCACGGGTGGGGGAAGTAGGGGAGCCCGCGATGGCGTCTGTGCCGATCCTGTGGGTCCGTGGACGCAGCTGGCAGCGGTACCTACTGTCCGAGGCGGTCCAGGTCGGCGGGGATCATGCCGGGTGGGCCGAGGGTGACGTCCCCGAGTTCCTCGGTCACTGCCATGAAAAGCTCCACGTCCAGCTCGGTCTCGGGCGTGGCAAGGTGAACGGGAGTACCCGCTCGGGCGATCAGCTCGGCGAATCCGGCCGGGGATGTGATGTTGAGGGCGCGGGCTCCGTCGGTGCCGGACTTGATGGCGTGGGGCAGGTGCTTGGGAATGGTGTAGAAGTCACCGGAACGCAGAGTAAGGGTTTCCGGCCCTGCCCACACGGTCAGCGAACCCGACACCACCCAGAGCCGCTCCTCGTACTGCGTGTGCATGTGGAGCGGCGTTGCCGAGCCCGGGGCGAGGACGGAGTCGGTGACGTCATGCCGCCCTTCGGTTTCCGGTCCGGATGTGAGGATGGTGACGCGAAGCTCCTGGCCCAGGACGTACTGGCGGGCAGAACCGCCCGTCGCGGGGGTGAAGAGACTCATGGTGCGCGGCTCCTGTGAGGGAAGGTGGACCCGGAGTCCGTATCGGTATGCGGGCCCAAAGGATCAGGTGTCAAGAGGCCCTATATTGAAGATAGGTGCCATATATTGAAAGTAGCACATTGATTGAAGGTGAAACTATGAGCGTCGGGGCTCACGGTCCACGGCGCCCCTACCGAGCCGGCAGACGTGCCAAGGCGGCCGCGGAGACGCGGGCGGCCATCCTTGACGCCGCCCTGCGTCTGTTCGTGGAGAACGGGTACGGAAGCGTCACCGTCGGCGACATCGCGCGGGAGTCCGACACAGCCGTTCCCACGGTGTATGCGAGCACCGGAGGCAAGTCCTCGATCCTGGCCAGCCTCATCAGCGAGGGCATCGCGGACCCGATCGTCGATGAGACGCTCGCAGCCGTCGGCATGTCTTCCGATCCTCGGGAAGCGGTCGCTGTCGCCACGCACGGGGTGCGGATCGACAATGAGCGGCATTTCGACCTCGTCCGGGTGCTTGTCACGGCGGCCACACTGGACGAGACCGCGAAGGAAACTCTCACCCGCGCCAATCGCAGCTACCGCGAGGCTCTGGGTGTTGTGGCCAGGCGGCTGGAGGATCTGGACGCCCTGGGACAGGGCATGCTCGTCGACCGCGCAGCCGACATCCTGTGGTTCTTCCTCGGCCACCACTCCTGGCGTGTGTACGTGACGGACTCCGGCTGGTCCTGGAACGACACGGAGAAGTGGCTGGCAGAGCAAGTGTCGGCCGCCCTACTCAGTGACCGGGTCGACTGATCAGGGCGGCAGGGCATTGCCAGGCGCCCTCCCTGGTGCCACGGACCGGAAATCCCGGCCGGCCCCGCGAGGGTGCTGCGTCCGCGTCGGTGGTGAAGCGTCAAGCGCCGCACCGGTGGCAGCCGCCGTTCCCGGGCGCTTGTCGGGCGCTTCCCGGGCGCTTGCCGGGCCCGCTGTGGAGTGGCCCCACCTCACCAAGCGCATAACGGACGAGATCACACCCGCCTGGCGAGAACCTACTGAGACGTAAAGGGTAATCCGCCTCGAATCAGCCGCTCTCTCACAGGTCCACGACAACGCCTCCAGCGGGCTTGGAGCAGCAGATGAGGATGTTGCCCTCGGCCGGAGGCTCGACGGGGTCGGGTGAGTAGTCGACGGCGCCGGACATCAGGGCGAGTTCACAGGTGTGGCAGACACCGGTGCGGCAGGACCACTGGACGGGGACGTCGCAGGCTTCGGCGAGTTCCAGCAAGGACTCCTGCGCGTCGTTCCAGGGGACGGTGAGTCCGCTGCGGGCGAAGGAGACCTCGGGTCCGGTGCCGGGTGGTCCCGCGGGTGGGTGGGGCGCGGGCGCGGTCGACGCGCCCTTGATCCCGGGGGTGATGGCGGGTCCCGCGCCGAAGATCTCGGTGTGGATGCGGGAGGGGTCGAGCCCGTAGTCCACGAGGGCGGCGGTGAGGCTGTCCATGAAGGCGACCGGCCCGCACAGGTACGCGTCGGCGTCGGTCGGCAGGCCCAGCCGGCGGACGGGCTCGGCGGACAGGCGGCTCGCTTCCAGGTAGTCGACGCCCTGGCGGTCGGTGTCGGTGGGTCTGCTGTAGTAGACGGTCGACTTTGCGTTGGGGAGTGCCGCGATCAGGTCGCGGCTTTCCTTGGCGAAGGGGTGTTCGGTGCCGTCGCGGGCGCCGTGCAGCCACCACACCTGGCGGGTGGAACGGTCACGCGCGAGGGCGTGCAGCATGGCCAGGACGGGGGTCGCGCCGACCCCGGCCGACAGCAGCACCACCGGGTTGTCCCCGCCGGTCAGGCAGAAGGTGCCGCGGGGCGCGGCGGCCTCCAGGTGGTCGCCGACATGGATGTGGGCGCGCAGCTCGTTGCTGGCGGCGCCGTGCGGTTCGACCTTCACGCTGATGCGGTACCTGCCGGTGCCTGGCTCGCCGGACAGGGAGTAGCTGCGGATCAGGGGTGGAACGTCTCCCTCGGGCTGGACTTTGACGGTGATGAACTGGCCCGGCAGCGCGGCCGGGAGCGCGGAGCCGTCCATGGTGGCCAGGTGCAGGGAGAACACGGTGCGGCTCTCGGGCTGGATGCGCGTGACGGTCAGCGGGCGGAAGCCCGGCCAGGCAGGCGGCGGTGCAGTGGCCGCCGCATTCAGCCCTGCGCTGCCCGACCCGCCGCCGTCGCCGTCGGACTGGTCCAGAAGGATCTTCATGGAGCCTTGCCAGCCGGGGCTGAGCGCGGGGATCCGAAGCGCCCGTTCGACCTGTTCGCGGGTGTGGCCGGGCAGGTAGAGCACCCGGTCGATCTCCTCGACGGTCATCGCCTCCGGCCCGGTGGAGACCTTGACGATCTCCTGTCCGGCCTCGACCTCGCCCTCCTCGACGACGCGGAGGTAGAAGCCGGGGCGGTGGTGAGCCACCAGCAGTGCCGCCATCTGCGGTTCACCCATGCGCAGCCCCACCCGGTAGCAGGTCACCCGGGGCTGGGTCACCTCGAACAGCGCGTCCCCGATGCGGTAGCGGTCCCCGATGCAGACCTCGTCGTCGGGCAGTCCCTCCACGGTGAAGTTCTCGCCGAAGTTCCCGGGGGTCAGGTCATCGCGCCCCAGCTCGTTCGCCCAGAAGCGGTAGGAGTCGAGCTGGTAGACCAGCACCGCCCGCTGCTCACCGCCGTGCCCGCCCAGATCTCCCTGGCCGTCCCCGTCGATGTTCAGCCGCCGCACCATCCGCGGACCGGCCACGGTCTGCTTGTAGACGCCGGTGTACACGGTCTTCCCGTGCCAGGGAACGCCCTTAGGCATCCCGACATTCACTGCTGTCAATGTGGCCACCACGCCGCCTCTCTTGGGGGCGCTTCCCATGCCGCTCCGGCCGGGAAGCACGTCGCATCAGCCGCCGCATCCGCTGAGGGGGCGTGGGTCTCGCTGAGCTTCATGTGAGGACGCGTCCGAGGAATCCGTGGATGTATCCGCTGATGGCGTCCAGATGCGTCTCCAGGGCGAAGTGCCCGGCGGGCAGCAGGTGGACTTCCGCCTCCGGCAGGTCACGGGAGAACGCCTTCGCGCCGTCCGGCCCGAAGATCTCATCCCGCTCGCCCCAGACCGCGAGCAGGGGCACTTGGCTGGTACGGAAGTACTCGTGCAGTTTCGGGTATCCGTCGATGTTCGTCGGGTAGTCGCGGAACAGCGCCAGCTGGATCTCGTCGTTGCCGGGCCGTTCCAGCAAGAGCTGATCGAGGGTCCAGGTGTCGGGGCTGACCAGGTTGGTGTCGGTGGCGCCGTTCTCGTACTGCCAACGGGTCGTACTGGGACTGAACTTGGCCCGCGCGCCCGGTTCCGTGTCGCGGCCGGGGTTGGTGGCGTACGCGAACAGGTCGTCCCAGAAAGGCTTGGCGAAGCCTTCCATGTAGGCGTTGCCGCTCTGCGAGATGATCGCGGTGACGTCGAAGGACGGGTCGAGCGCGAGGCGCCAGCCGATCGGTGCCCCGTAGTCGTGCACGTAGACGGCGAAACGTTCGATGCCCAGATGCTCCAGGAGTCCGGCGGTGATGCCCGCGAGGTTGTCGAAGGTGTAGTCGAATGCGTCCACCTTGGGCATGGCGGAGTGGCCATATCCGATGTGGTCGGTGGCGATCACGTGATAGTCATCGGCCAGTGCGGGCACGAGATGACGGAACATGTGCGAGCTGCTCGGGAATCCATGCAGCAACAGCACGACCGGAGCGTCGCTGGGGCCGGCCTCGCGGTAGAAGACTTCTTGGCCCTTGATGGTTGCTGTCTTGTGTCGCGTGGGAAGCACATCGACCTCCGGGCGCCCGTGGGCGCGGAACTGCGTCAAATCCACCCGCATACAACCCGGTTGAACGCGACCAAGAGTCAGGGCGGTCGCCGCAGAGGCTCGGGAACATTTTTCCCTGGGCGGCCTGATACCTCGCGACAGATGGCGCCGACTGCCACCTTTTCCCACGCTAGACCCGGCCCGCGGTGAGGACAACGCGACAAAACCGCTCATATATGCGGTTCACGAAATGACGGGCGCCGACACACAACAGAACGGAAGAATGACGGAGAGTCGCAGCGATGTCGCAGGTCGCTGGAAAACGCCTGCTCCAAATGCCGGATCAGCCTGTCAGCGTGAACACGGGTGGCGCCGCCCGACATCATTGACACCAGTGAGGAACACCTCAGAGAGCCTGCCAATCGCGGTCGCCGCACCCCGCCCGCTCAAGTACCGCCGCTTACCGGCGACGCCCGCATGAGCGAGCCCCAGGAGCCGGCGCCTGCCCGGTGGGGTGCGGTGTTGTCGGGGTGGGCTGCTGGCGGGGAACGGGCCGTGGGGTGGCCCGCTCGGGTGCCCCGCATGCGAGGGCGGTGAACGAGACGGTCATCGCGATCACGCGCACCCGCCACAGCGACCCGCGCGCCGTGCCGCTCATCTCCCCCGTCGGTCTGCCCAGCCGCATCGACCAGGTCCTGTATGGCGTGATCATGGAGGCCTATGTGCGCGGCGTGTCCACCTGCGCGGTCCACGACCTGGTCAAGGCCCCGGCACGACAGCGGGATCTCCAAGAGCGAGGTCTCCCGGATCTGCGGCGAGTTCGACGAGCCCCTGTGCACCTTCCGGAGCCGGGCGCTGGATCGCGCGTAGATTGGGAGAGCAGACAGTCGCGCTCGCATGCCAGGGAGAGCGCGTGATGACAGCGGACATTGATTTCACAGCGTTCTTCGACGCCACACCAAGCCCGTACCTAATGCTGGACACGGACCTGGTGATCCGCTACGTCAACACGGCATACCTGCAGACCACCGGCCTGACCAGAGACCAGCTGATCGGGAAGTACTTCTTCGACGCCCTGCCGGAAAACCCTTCCCCTTCCGACGACACACAACAGAACCTGAAGGCGTCACTGCACCGGGTACTGGACACCGGGAAACCGGACACCTTGGTACTGCAGCGGTACGACATCCCTGTCGTCCACCAGCCCGGCTGGTTCGAGGAGCGATGGTGGTCCGAGATCCACACCCCGATTCCCGGGCCTGACGGTGAGGTGAAGTGGATCGTCCAACGGGCCGAAGACGTCACCGCCTTCGTCCACTCGCGCCGGGCACGCCAGCTCACCGAGGAGTTCACCGAGCGGGAGAAGGGCATGGGCATGGCAGCCGAGCTGTACGCGCGAGCCCACGAGCTGCACCGGCTGAACCAGGAACTGCGCCAGGCCCACGCCCGCGAACGGCAGGTCGCCGTCGCCCTGCAGGAAGCCATGCTCTCCGCCCCCGACCTCGACCACCACACCGGCAACATCGCCGTGCGCTACCTGCCGGCAACCACATCACTGAACGTGTGCGGCGACTGGTACGACGTCGTCGACCTGCCACCCGACCGCTACGCCGCAGCAGTCGGAGACGTCGTCGGCCACGGCCTGCACGCCGCCGCCGTCATGGGCATGCTCCGCAGCGCCCTGAGCGCAGCCATCCGCGCCCTTCCCAGCCCTGCCCAGGCCCTGGAAGTCCTCGGCCTGTACGCCCGCTCCCTGGACGGCGCGACGGCCGCCACCGCAGTCAAGGTACTCATCGACACCCGCAGCAGACTGATCATCTACAGCAGCGCCGGACACCCACCCCCCGTCCTGCTCCACTCCGACGGGACCTGCGAACTGCTGAACCAAGCGACCGATCCGCCGCTCGGCGCCCGCCCGCACCACGTTCCCCGCCCCCAGGCCGGCCTGTCCTACACCCGAGGAGACACCCTCGTGATGTACACAGACGGCCTCATCGAGCGCCGCGACGAGGACATCGACGCCAGCCTGGCACGGCTGACCACAGCCCTGGCCAAGGACAGCACCGTCGCCCCTGATCAGCTGGCCGACGCACTGTTGGCCCGCCTCGACGTCGCTGGGGGCGCCGCCGACGACATCGCCCTCGTCGTCATCCGCCTATAACCGGGGTGCGGTGGCGTGATCTGCCCTTCGTCGGCCGTCCAACGGCCCGGATCCCGCCGACAAGGACCGGGGTGACCCGGAGCAGCGTCCAGGCGGTACAGTGCCACGTCGGCCCGGCCCCCGCGAACCCGGCGCCCCGCTGCCTGGTCTGGTGACTCTCCCTGGCGAGGACGGTCGCTGGAGGCCGCTTTTGCTCCTGGTCATCTGGGCGAGCCGACTCAGGTCGTGCCGTTCGAGCTGGTCGACGAGGTACCTCCTGCTGGTGGCGTGCTGCCTTGGATCAAGCCACGACCTTGCGGCAAGCCGAAGGCCCGCCCGGTACCCCTCAGGCACCCGGCCGGCCCGGCTCCGGGAACCCGCAGTGCGCGCTGCGCTCCGCGGGCTGGTCCGGCGATGACCGCCCAGCTGGACCGCGATCCGCACTGGGGGCGTCTTCCTCGCTCTCGTGGCTGTGGCCAGCCCTCACTGCGGTGGATCCGGGACCAGCTGGTGGGTGCCGGCCGTGGCGCCGGACTCGCCGCCACGGAGGGATGTACGGACGTCCCCCACGGGGCGGGCGAGGACGTCCGAACAGCAGGTCAACGCCCCGCCAGACCGCTCACGCCCAGGACCGAGATCTTTTGTGCACCGTCCGGCTGGTGGTGGGGGTTACGCGGCTAACGGGCCGGGGGTGTAGCGGCAGCACGGCTCTCGCCTCCACGGCGGGGTCGGACGGGTCAGGAGACGCGCAGGAGTGTGGTGGCGGGGCGGATCGCACCGGGCCCGAACTTGGCGCGGATGCGGTCGCTGACCTCCTCGGCGACCAGCCGGGCCTCGCGCACGCCGTCGAAGCTGATCTGCTCGGCCACCTGGTCGGTGGCGATCAGGTCTTCGCCTTTCAGCGTGATTCCGGTGAGGCGGCCGCGCTGGAGTCCTGCCGCGTCGATCAGCCGGTAGGCCGGCGTGCGCAGGTCGTCGTCGTGGGCGGAGGCCTCCGGGAGCCGGCGGGTCTTCTCCCACGTGGCGCCTGTGGCGAAGCGCAGGGTCAGGGTCAGGCCGCGCGCCGCCTGGCCCCGACCACGGAGCTGGTGGGCGAGGGTGACGACCAGGTCGAGCAGGGCCGCTCGGACGGCGGCGCCGTCCAGGGTGTGCCGGGGGAAGGCGCGGCTCACGCTCGCGGAGGCAGGCAGGGCGCGCGGGGCCACGGGGCGGGGGTCGATGCCGCGGGCCCGGTCGGCCGCCTGGCGTCCGGCCCGGCCGCCCAGGAGACGCTGCACCGTCGCCGGCGGAACGGCGGCGAGCAGGCCGACGCAGTGCACGCCGTAGTCGCGCAGGGTCTGGGCCTGGCGGGGGCCGATGCCGTGGAGAGCTTCGACCGGCAGCGATCCGAGCCAGTCGGCCACCTGGCCGGGGCCGACGGCGAGGACGCCGCCCGGCTCAGTGATCTGACCGGAGGCGGTGGCCGCGATCGTGATGGACGGACCGATCCCGACCCGCACGTCGACACCCAGCCGGGAAATGGTCCGCACCCGCAGCACCTCCCCCAGCCGACGCCCGTCCACGCCGTGGTAGCGCAGCGAGCCCTTCAGTTCCACCAGGGCCGCCGTCGGGGGCAGCGCCTGGACGACCGGGGACAGCTCCGCCAGCTGCTCGAGGACCTGCCGGTAGACGTCCTCCGGCAGCCGGTCCGGGCAGCGCACATGCATCACACTCGCCACCCGCCGCGCCTCTGTCCCTGCCTCCACAGCACCCACCTCCTCCACCCACATTATCGAACTAAAATTCGAACACGCGAGACGGCGAACCCTATCGCTCGCGGATCCAGAATCGGAAACATGTTCGATGACCTGCCGCCTGACCTGGCACGACTGCTCACCCTGCGGGTGTGGCACGCCATGTGGCTGCAGCGCATCGACACCAAGATCGCCGCCCTCCAGGAGACGGAAGCCGAACAGGAACAGGGCCGGAAGAACCGGCCCCAGGAGCCGGACTGGATCGTCGAACTCGGCATCGGCAACGGACGCCCGCCCACCGAGGTGCACGTGGGCGGCTGCTACGCCGCGGGCAAACGACGGCGCCCCGTCCCGCGCGACGAAGCACGCCGGCTCCTCACCTCGGGCGTGCGCGCCTGCACCCACTGCAAACCCGACGCCCAGCTCCGCATCCTCGACTGACCCGCCGCAGCCGACGCCGCGCCCCATCCCGCGCGGGAGTGCGGCCTAGGCTCCCCGCTGCTGTCGGGCCGCCTTCTTCGCCGCCGCGGACTTCTTCGCGGTCTCCTTCGCGGACTTCTCGGCAGGCGCCTTCCCCCGTCTTCCGGGCCGTCTTCTTCTTGGCCGCCGGCATCTCGTGGACCTCGGCATCCCCCGCGTCCTCGCCGCGCGCGGCCCGCGCCTTGCGGACACTCTCCTGCAGGGCGGCCCATCAGGTCGACGACCTGGCCGCCCGGCTCCTTGTCCTCGGTGCTCGGCTTGGGCGGCTGCCGACCCTCGACCTCGCCTCGATCACCGCTAAATCGAGAACAAGTTCAAAGGAGCGCGCATCAAGCCCCTTCAGAACACGATCAGGTGCCGTCCGGCCTAAAGGTCCTCAGTTGGGCTTGCCGCCGGGAAGACCCCTATCTCCGTTCTGCCCCATGAGCATCAGGAAGAGACTCTTCATCGCGGCCAGCCCGCGGGCGCGCCGGATCGCCGCCTCGTCTGCATGCGCGTGCATGTCGAAGAACCGTGAGGCCGTGCCCGCGGGTAGCAGTACCCATGCGGCGGCGAGGTCCCACGCCGGATCGCCGGCGAACATGTCACCGAAGTCGACGATACCCGAGAGCGTTCCGTCCCAGACGACGACGTTCGCGGGATGGAGGTCGCCGTGCACCCACACCGGCGGGCCCTCCCACGCGTGGCCGCAACGGCATCGTCCCAGACGGCCCGGACGTCGGCAGCGATGTCGTCGGGGCCAACGGCCTGGAAGAAGTCCTCGAAGCCGTCCGTGCAGTTCCGGGGATGGGCACCGCGGTCCGTAGCGATCGACGCCTCGGCGGGCGCCTCCACATGGAGCACCCGGAGGAAGCCCGCCAGCCTGTCGGCCGCGTGGGCGCCGCGGCAGATCGAGCCGTGGTCCAGCGGCTCGCCGGGAACCCACGTCATCACGGTCCAGTGCTTGGGGAAGCGCTCGGACGGTTCGCCGAACCGCACCGGAGTCGGCACCGGGGGGGGAGGCGCGGAGCCGGCACGGGTAGCCACCGCCGCTCCTTGAGCTGGAGCTCCGGGGTGGGCTCCATGCGCTGCATGCGCACGGCCAACTCGTCCCCGAGACGCCACATTTGGTTGCCCCACCGCCCGCTGCTTCGCGGATGGCCAGCCCTGCAAGGTCTGGATGTCGCTCCTGCAGCAGGTCGCGAACCAGGTCTGCGGTGATCTCGAACTCGGTGTCGGTCATGCGAAGTCACCGTACTGAGGCGGCAGGCGGGGCGGCTCTCGCTCTCCGGAACATCTCTCGCTGTGATGCCTCTGGCATCGCCGATTCGGTTTCAGAGAGCTACAGATCAGAGGCTTCGAGACGGACCGGCCCCAAAGTTCAGAGAAGCCTGCATCCGCTGCTCCATGCTCCGCCCCGACCCCGCCCAGCGCCCCGCCTGACCGAAATCCGCGACAACCTCCTGGCCCGGATCCTCGAAGCCGAACGCGAGGGCTGGCTAGGCGAGAGGGAGGGACTCGAAGTCAGCCTCGCCGGAGCCCAGGACAAGCTCGCCCAGCTCGACGCGGAGGAAACTCGTCTACGCACCATCGACCTTGGCATGCCCACGTTCTCCAACCTGGCAGGACGCACATCCACGGCCAATCTCACTCGACGATCCGCAACGCACCAGCGTCTGCGAGGCTGCGGCGGGCACCGCCGCATGATCACGGCCGAGAGCGTGGGGGTCCGCTGCCACCGACGAAGTCTGCGGCAGAAGGCGAGCTGGCAACCGGGTTTCGTCGGGATGCATCCGTGCGGGGGTTGCGGGCGAGGACGCGCAACCCCCGCTGCAACAACGCGAGTCCGGCCATTACCGGCTTCGACGTGGCCGTGACGACCTCCGTGATCCGCCCGCCGTCCGTCGTCTCCTCCCCGCTGACCGAACACCACCTCGACGGCCTCCAGCCGGGCCGCCTGGGCGATGGGCTGGCCGCCGGAGGACGAGCGGAGAGCTTCGGCAACCAAGCGGCGAAGAAGCCGTTCATCCCGAACGGTGTGGGACAGACGCAGGGGGTGTGTGCAGGCCGGCGCATTCTTGCGGTGGCGGCGCAGGGCGCGGCGGAGGGCAAGAAGGCCCCGCCGAAGCGGCAGACGCTCGGCCGGGGCGTGGTGTGGAGCGGCTCGTCGAGGCTGCCGGGTGGTGTGGCGACGCGTCAGCGGGACTCCTGTACGCCGAGCAGAGTGAGGGCGTTGCGGATGCCCTCGTCGAGGAGTTCGTCGGAGAGTCGCCGGTCGGCCAGGGCGCGGGAGAGCTGCAGCGTTCCGACCATCATGGCGTAGACGCTGAGGGTCTTCGTGTGCACCGAGCGCGGATCGGCGGGCGCCAGGCGAGCGGCGATCCCGTCGATGACGGCGAGCACGCCGTCGGTGTACGCCTGCTTGGTCTCGTCCGCGCAGCGCCCGATCTCATTGAGGAGTGCCGCGGAGGGGCAGCCGTCGTCGGGACTGTCGCGGTGCTGGGGCGACAGATACCACCGTACGATCTGCTCGACTCCGGCGATGCCGGGGGCCGCCTGCTCGATGACGTTCGCGTACTGGGCGCGCAACTGGTCCGCGACCGCGGTGGCCACGAGGTCGTCCTTGGATGCGAAGTGGGCGTAGAAGGCGCCGTTGGTCAGTCCGGCGTCCGCCATCAGCGTCGAGATGCCCGAGCCGTCGATACCGTCCCGCTTGAACCGGCGGCCGGCGGTCTCGATGATCCGCTGCCTCGTCGCCTGCTTGTGCTCTTTCCCGTACCGCGCCACGCGCTTGCTCCTTTGTGCGCCGGAAGGGTCACCCGCGCTTCGCCATCGTATTGGATTGCGAACGTACTCCAATGGTGTGCCGACGGTGTATTGGAGTACCGACACACCTTCAGTCGTTGTCGGGCGCCATCGAGATCACGACCTTTCCGGCCGCGGTGCGGCCCTGCTCGACGTGCGCCATCGCTTCGAGCGTCTGGTCGAAGGCGAACGTTCGGTCGATGACCGGGCGGAGCTGTCCGTTGTCGTAGAGGGCGGCGAGCTCGCGCAGCTGGGTGCCGTTCGCCTCCATGAAGAAGAACTGGTAGCGCACGCCCAGGGCCTTGGCCTGCTTGCGGATCTTGCGACTGAGCACGTTCATGACCAGGCCCAGAAAGGATGGGGCGCCGAGCTGCTTGGCGAACGCGGCGTCCGGGGGGCCGACGACACTGATGGCCAGGCCACCGGGCTTCAGCACGGTCAGCGACTTCTCGAGGTTGACTCCACCCAGCGAGTCCAGCACCAGGTCGTAGCCGGACAGCACCTGCGAGAAGTCCTCCTTGGTGTAGTCGACGACGATGTCGGCGCCGAGGCTCCTGACCAGCTTCTCGGAAGCAGTGTTCGCGGTCGTCGCCACTGTGGCGCCGAGGTGCTTGGCGAGCTGGATGGCCGTCGATCCGAGGCCGCCGGCACCGGCATGGATGAGCACCTTCTGGCCCGGCTTCACGTGGGCGCGGTCGACGAGGGTCTGCCAGGCGGCCAGGGCCACCAGCGGCACCGCGGCCGCCTCGCGGAGGGTGAGTGACTCCGGCTTGGGTGAGACGTCGTCCTGGTCGATCGCAATGAACTCGGCGAAGCCTCCGATCCGCAGGTCGCGGGGACGTGCGTAGACCTCGTCGCCGACGGCCACCTCGCGCACGGCGGACCCGACCTTCGTCACGATGCCGGCGACGTCGTGGCCGAGCACGAAGGGCAGCTTGTACTTCAGGAGTCGTTTGAACTCCCCGTTGCGGACCATTTTGTCCAGCGGGTTGATGCTGGTGGCGCTCACTCGGACCAGGACGTCGCCGTCGCCGACGGTGGGCTCGGGAACGTCTGCGGCGCGTAGGCCGTCCTTGCCGTACTTCTCGACGATGAATGCCTTCATGTCAGCCATCCCTTTGCGTGATCTTCTCGATTGCCTTTCGGCGGACGATGCGCATGTCAGGTCAGCTTCCACATCAGCTGCCGAGGTGCCGTCGAAGCCACTGACCCATCTGCTCGACCGCCCGGTCCACCTCGGGCACGCGCCCCGCGCCCAAGATGAACGAGTGCTGCCCCTCGGGCAGCGGACGGACCTCGGAGAGGATCTTGAAGTCGGCGAGTCGGCGGCCGAAGTCGGCGCCGTCGCCGGCAAGCGCCTCGTACTCTCCGTAGTGGAGGGCCGTGGGCGGCAGGCCGGTCAGGTCGGCGTTCAGGATGCTGATGGCGGGGTCGGTGAGGTCCACGCCGGGGTCCTGCAGCCAAGCCGCGCGGAACTGCTCGAGGATGTCCCGGCTGAGCATCTTGTCGAGTTCCTCGTTCTCGTCCACCTTCGGGTTACTGATGGTGAGGTCGGTCCACGGCGAGATGCTGATGATCGCCCCGGGGGCTGCCTCGCCCTTGGCGAGCAGGCGCAGCGGCAGCGCGACCGCGAGGGTGCCTCCGATGGAGTGGCCGGTGCTGCCGATGTTCCGCGGCTCGTAGCCCTGTGCGAGCAGCCACCGGTAGGCGGTCTCGGCGTCGTCGATCTGCGCCGGGTGGGGGTGCTCGGGCGCCAGGCGGAAGCCCACGACGAGCGAGCGGGCTCCGGCCGCCTTGGCGATGTGGCCGGCGGCCTTGCGGTCCGATGTGATCGAGGCGGCGACCGATCCGCCGAAATGGAAGTGGAGCAGCGCCTTGTTGGGGTCGGCGCCCTCAGGGACGGCCCACAGGGCGGGGACGCCGTCCGCGTCCACGTCGGCGTAGGTGACGCCTTCCGGCTCGGTCGATGCCGAAGCGTGTGTGTCGACGATGTCGCGGACGACGGCCAGGTCGAGGCCCGGTGTCGACGCCTTCGCGCGCACGCTTTCGAGGAACTGCGCGAACTGCTGTGCTTCCGTGCTGATTCCCATGGTGATGCTCCTTGTCAGGGCAGAGCCGAACGCGCCTCTCGCGCGCACTGCAGGTCGATGGGCCGGGTGCGACGTCAGCCGGGCATCCGGTTGAATCTGCGGATCTGCTTGTCGAAGATCCCGGCGGGGACGAGGCGTCGCGCGGTGGTGATGCGTGAGGCGAGCGGTCCGGCGGTGTAGCGCAGCTTCGGCTTCGGGGCGGTGGCTGCCGTGACGATCTCCTTGGCGACGACGGCAGGGTCGTCGCCGGTCTTCATTGCCGCAGCGACCACTTCGTCGAAGACACGCCGCCGCTCCGCATACAGCGGCAGCGGGGTGTCGGGCTGCGCGGCATTGGCGTCGAAGGCGGTCCGGGTGTAGCCGGGCTCGACGAGCAGGACGCGGACGCCGTGCTCGCGCACCTCGTGGTCCAGGGACTCGGAGTAGCCCTCGATGGCGTGCTTCGCGGCGACGTAGAGGGCCATGTAGGGCTGCGGGATGACGCCGAGGACGGACGAGAGGTTGACGATGCGTCCATGGCCCTGGGCGCGCATGCGCGGCAGGACGGCCTTCGTCATGCGGACGAGACCGAAGAAGTTGAGGTTGAAGAGGCTCTGGGCCTGGGCGACGGAGTTCTCCTCGACGGCGCCGGCCGAGCCGAGACCGGCGTTGTTGACGAGGACGTCGATCCGTCCGAACCGTTCGATCACTTCCTGGACGGCGGCGGTGACGGATTCGTCACTGGTCACGTCGAGATCGAGGAAGGTCACACCGGCGGGCGGAGTGAGTCCCGAGGTGTTCCGTCCGGTTCCGATCACCTCGAACCCGGCCGTGACGAAGGCGCGAGTGGTTGTGCTACCGATCCCCGACGACGCCCCCGTTACGAGTGCTACCGGCCGATGTGTCGCCATCACAGACTCCCTCATCATTGAATTACGATCGTTTAGCTTACGATCGTAAGACTATAGAGGGGCGGCGCGGATGACAAGGAGCGGCTTCGGTGATCGCCGGGAACCTGCGGATCGGTGCGGGAGGAGAGACCAGGGGGGCGACGAATGCGGCAGGTCACTGATGCGGCCCGGTACTCCCTGTCCGGGCACGCGGAGAAGGTGCGTGCGGCACCGGGCCGGCATGCCGCACCGACGACGGGCGGCACGAGAGGCGAGACGGGTCACCGGCGTGCCGCGCACAGCTTCACGTGCTGACGCCGTCACTCCGTGTGCGACGAAGGGTCGACGCCGGCGGACGAGTGGTTCGGCGACTTGCGGGCGGTCCGTGGCGTCGAAGAACGCCTGCAACTCGTCCCGGGCCGTGGCACGTTTTCCGTGAAGCCGGGAACCGGCGCGAATCGCATCTGAGGCGAACTGGTCGAGGTGGGCCAGTAACAGCCCGGCGACGGGTTTTGGTTCACAGAAGTGACCAGACCGCAGCTGATGGCTCCTGACCAGATGGTTCGGGGCATGGCAGACCTCCGCGACGTGCCCCGAGAAGGCCGGTGTGGGATCTCAAGTTCGGCGGCACCATCCCACCGCCCGCTTCATATCGACTGCACTCTCGACTGGCCGACGAACCCCGTCGCAGCGCCTCCCACCTTGTCTGGGGTCACGGCTCCCTACCCGTCTCACTCTCCGCGTGCGAACCATGGGTGAGCTAACCTGCCCGCATGCGCGGACAGTTCACCGGCTGGCCGGAGCAGGCCATGGATGTGTTGTGGCAGCTCCAGGGCGAACCGACCCACGCGACCCGCGAGCGCTATCGCGCGGACCGCGAACGCCTGGTCCGGCAGCCGATGATCGCCCTGCTCAACGAGGTCGCGGACACCGACCCTCGATACGAGGACTTCTCCGTCTGGCACTACCGCACCGACTCCTGGTGGTGGCAGCACCAGAGCGCGGTGATCCGGCTCGGCCGCAAGATCGAGATCGGTCTCCGGTTCGCCCTGGACGGCCTGCGGGTCCAGGGCGCCTGGTGGTACCCCGATCCCGGCCAGGTGGACATGTTCCGCAAAGCCGTGGCCTCCGAGGGGAGCGGCCGCGAACTGGCCGCCATCGTCGAGGACGTGCGGAAGAAGGGCTACGACATCTCTGGGGACCTGATGAAACGCCCCCCACGCGGCTATCCGACGAACCACACCCGTACGAACCTGCTGCGCCACCGTTCGCTGATAGCCGCCCGTCCCCTCGGCTGCGAGGCATGGCTGCACACCCCCGAGGCGGTCGACCGGGTCCTCTCGGCCGCCGCCGACCTGGACGCCCTGCTGATGTGGCTGGTCCGCCACGTGAAGCGCGCCGCCTGACATCACGAGGGCGCCGCGCGGCACGGGAGGAACCGCACCCGTGTCGCCAAACCTGGCGGGGATGCACCGAGAGCCGAGACAACCGCAGATGAAGCAGCGTGAGGCACCGCGAGAAGCCGCAGGTCACAGCCTTGGTGTATGCAGCGAAGCGCGAGGTCCCACCACCAGCCTGTGAGCCCCCAGCACGGCCCGCTTCCCGACGGTACCGACGGGCGCCGCGGCCACGGCCGACGCGCTGCAGGCCCGCTCCGGACGCCACGTCACCGCCGCATGGGGCGACCTCACCCTCGCCTGCCACCACCTGCCGGCCGGGACCGTTACCCCGAGATCAACTTTGAGGGCCAGCCGTGGGTGCGGCGTGCCGTGGACGGAAGCGTGAAGGACCTGCCGTCCGCGATCCGTGACCGCGGTAGCTCCATCCGCAACAACTCCGACCGCACCGCCCGCGTCTACGAGAAGCGGAACTACAGCGGGCGGTGGGTATGCATCACCCGCAGCGGCGGCTCCATCCACGACCTGCGCGGTTACAACCTCAACGACCAGACCCGCTCCCTGAAGACCAACCGCAACGACTGCGGGTAAGCACGGGTGAATCCTGCCCGCCGACGTGCACTGACCACGGCCCATGTAGTGCGGTGCGGGACACAGTTGATGCTCGTCGCCCGTACCTGGTGCGCGTTGCCCAGTTCGTCACGCTCATCGAGCCGGAGCTCGTGGTGGAGATCCGCGTCGCCATCGCTCACGACCGCCCCGGCGATGCGTCACCCCGTGCGCTGGCACCGCACCCGGACCGACCTCCAGCCATCGACGACGACCAGCACCAGTGGGGTTGGATCGGTGAGGCCATCACCGGGGACCCCCGGGCCCACGGCCACGTGTGCCTGGCCACCGACGGTCGCGGTATCCAGTTCGGGCAACCGGCCTGACACACCGACATCGGGTCCCTCCGAGCGTTGCGTTCGGAGAGGCCCGGTGTCGGCGGCGGAGTCAGTGCCGGGCGAACTGGACTCCCGTCGACTGCACGACGTCCGGCCGCAAGGCGATGCCGTTGATGGTCAGTTGTTCTCCGTAGATGTCGGTGAGCCTGATCGCCTTGCCGCATCCACTGCCGTCGGGAGAGAGGAAGTAGTTGTAGTCGGTGCGGGTCAGTTGGCGCCAGCCGCCGCCGGTGCTGACCTCCAGCCGGGCGAGCGGGTTGCGGTGCCCGATGGCCTGGACGCCGCACCAGTAGGGGCTGGATCCGGTCTTGTAGCGGATAGAGACCGTGCCCGACGAGCTGGGGCTCACCAGACTCCAGGTGATGGCGATCCGGCCGGTCGAGACAGGTGCCAGTTTGGCGAAGGCCTGTTCGCTGAGGTCGAGTTGACCCGGCGCGCAGGGCAGAGGGCATTCGTTGGTGATCCGGACGGTGACGGAGGCACCGTCCGCCGCGCGCACGAGTATGTATGCCCCGCAGGCCTTGGACGTCTCGTAGTCGGTGGTGTTCATCGCCGCGATCATCATGTCGCCGCTCGGGCCATACGAGCAGGCGCCGTCCCCGACCCCGGCCTTGTAGACGGTGGCTACTCCCGGGTAGGTGACTTTGCCTCGGATCCGTCCGGCCAAGGAGGACGTGGTGAACGTCTTCCCCGGTGACGTCGATGACGGCGTCCCCGACGGGGACGCGGAGGCCTTCGGTTTCTTGGCCCCGGCCGACGGGGACGCGGAGACTTTGGACGGGGAAGGTGTGGGGGACTTCTTCTTCTCGGGCAATGCCGGTGGGTCAGTCTTTTGGGAGTTGGCGACGGTCGTGGCTGGAGCCCGCCCGGCATCCTTCTTGCGGTCCGGCTGCATCGCCATGGCCAGGCAGACGAGGAGACCTGTGACGACCAGCCCCGTGGTAGTACCCACCATCAGCCGGCGTCTGCGCCTGCGCTGCCGCGCGGCCTGGCGTGTTTCTTCCATGTCCATCCGTTCGAAGAGCGTGTCGCTTGCACTACTCAGTGGCCACGGATGGCGAAAAGGTTGCCGCCGAATTTTCGGTCGGGCCAGGTCCCGGGTCGACGCAGCATGGACTTCGGCCCGGACGAGTGGATCCGAAGTCGGGGATGATCAGTGGCATGCGGACGGTCCTGCGCGGAGCCCTGGTGACGCCTCGCCCGTCGACGGTGGGCGATATCCCGGCTCTGGCCGCGATCCGGACCGCGCCTGAGGTGTACACGCGCCGGCGGGGCGGCGACGACCTGACGGCCGCCGTGACCGGGGACCTCGAAGATCCCGGGGCCCGGACCTTCGCGGTCGAGCACGGCGGCAGGGTGGTCGGCGCTATCCAGTGGGGCGCCGAGGACGAGCCCGACTACCGGCATGCCAACATCGACATCTATCTCGACCCGGCGGTGCACGGGCGCGGCCTTGGCACTGACGCGGTCCGCGCCCTGGCACGCCACCCGATCGATGATCACGGATACCGCCGACTGGTGATCGACCCGGCCGCGGACAATGCCGCCGCCATCCGGTGCTACCGCAAGGTCGGCTTCCGCCCGGTGGGCATCATGCGACGGTACGAGCGTGGCCCGGACGGCAGCTGGCACGACGGGCTGCTGCTGGTGACTCCTCTCCCTCGTAAACGAGGGGGCTTGTCGCTATGCCGGGTTGGCGTCGCGAGGGACCAGCCCGGCCCGTAGAACGTTTTGGGCGCCCACCGTGTCCGCGTGCGCGGTGTGGCCGCACGAGACGCAGTGGAACTTTTCCTGGGTGGGCCGGTTCTCCGCTGCGCCGTGCCCGCATGCGGGGCAGGTCCGAGAGGCGTTGCGGGGGTCCACGGCGATCACTTCCCGTCCGGCATCCGAGATCGAGTGGTTCAGCCCGGCCTTCGCGGCGGAACCATTGGGCAGGAAGCTGCCCGGCTGGTCAGGATCGGCCTTCGGCGCGGGGGCCTTGACCATATTGCGGATCTTGAGGTCTTCGTGCGCGATGACGTCGTGCTGCCGCACGAGGTCGACAGCGACCCTGTGGGCGTGGTCGAGCCGCTGGCGGCGGACTTTGCGGTGCAGCTTGGCAACATTGTCCACGGCCCGCTGGTGGTTGGCGGCGCGCTTGGCGCGGCGCACACGCGGGAAACGGGGCAGGGCCTGCTGCGCTGCTTCGAGCTTCGCAGCAGCCTTGCGGCCGTGGCGGGGATTGGCGACGTGCTCACCGTTGGAGGTGGTGAGGAATGAGGCTATCCCCATGTCGATGCCGACCGCGCTGCCCGTCTTGGGCAGCGGCTCGGGCTGCTCCTGCTCGGCGGTGAGGACGACGTACCAGCGCTTGCCCTCGCGCTTGACGGACACGGTCTTGACCTTGCCGACCACGGGCCGGTGCTGGTTGACCCTGACATGCCCGACACCCTGGAAACGGACGCGCCCCACCGGACTTGACACGGCGGAAGAACGCGGCGAACGCCTTGTTCAGCCGGCGCGGGGTGGCCTGCTGGGAGGAGAAAGACCAGCGTCCCTGACGCTCCGGGTCAAAGCCGCGTATCTCCTTGAGCTGTGCGGACTGCTGCCCATACGTGACGCTCGTCTTCGACACGTGCCGGTAGGCGTCCCGGCGTTCCTGTCAATGCGCCGTTGTAAAGGCCGCACACCCGTACGCGCGGGATCAGCGGGGTTCCTGGCCGAAGTCGGTTGCGGGCAGAACCAGGCGGAAGGTGCAGCCGCGGCCGGGGGTCGTGTCGAGTTCGAGGCGGCCGCCGTGGCCCTCGGCGATGGTCGCGGCGATGGCCAGGCCGAGGCCGCTGCCGCCGTGGATGCGGGAGCGGGCGGGGTCGGCTCGGTAGAAGCGCTCGAAGACGAGCTCGGCGTCGACGGGTTCGAGGCCCGGCCCTTCGTCCGACACCTCGATCACGCTGATCGGCAGGCCCTCCGACAGAGGCGGTGAAGCGGTGGTGCGTCCGGGTCGGTCCGTGCCTCCGGTTCCGGGACCCGCCTCGGTCGTGCCGACGCGGACGTGGACGCGGGTGCCCGGCGGGGTGTGGGTGCGGGCGTTGGAGAGCAGGTTCTCCACGATCTGACGCAATCGGTGCGGATCACCGACGGTCTCCGCGACGTCGAGCTCCTCGGCCCCGGTGGGATCGGACGGGGCGTGCAGCGGGCCGAGGTCGACGGGGTGGGACTCGCTGTGGACGGCGGCGGCGCTGACGGCGTCCGCCGCGAGGGACAGCAGGTCGACCCGCTCCCTGCGGTAGGAAGGTTCTTTGTCCAGGGTCGCGAGCAACTGGAGGTCGTCCACGAGCAGACTCATGCGTTCCGCGTTCTGTGCGATGAACCGGTTGGCCTCGTGTCGTTCGAGGGCCGAGCGCGGTTCGGGGCGCAGGGCGAGTTGGGCATAGCCCTGGATGGCGGTGAGCGGAGTGCGCAATTCGTGCCCGGCGTCGGCGACGAACCGGCGAAGGCGGGCCTCCGAGGCCTCCCGGGCCAGCAGCGCCTTCTGCAGGCGGTCGAGCATGGAGTTCAGGACCCGGCCGAGTCGTCCGACCTCGGTACGCGCATCGGTGTCTGCCAAACGCAGATCGAGCCGGCCTGCGGTGATGTCCTGAGCCGTCCGTTCCATTCTGGTCAGAGGCAGCAGCCCCAGGCGAACCACCCACCGGCCCAGGGCGATCAGGGCGACGATCGTGACGGCGAGCAGCACGGCGTTCAGCCATAGGAGCTTCGATGTGGCACCGTCGACGGTGTCGAGCGGAAGGGTGACCACCGCGCTCATGCCGTCCGGACCGGGGTTCAGCAGTACCCGCCAGCGGCCGTCACCACTGATGGCGGGCACGGTTTCGGGGTGCCCGTCCTGCAGCCCGAGGTCCTCCGCGTGATCGGCCAACCGAGGTCCTGGCTTGGTCTCGGAGCCCAGGGAGTTGTTCAGACGGCGCCCGGAGGAGTCGTAGAAGTAGATGTGGAAGTCCGAGGGAAGCACGTCCGGGCGTTCTCCCGAGTGCGGGAGCCTGCCTTGGAGCGCGTCGTCATAGGCGGGAGCCGGTGGATGGAACTCGACGAGCTGCTCGTCGACCCGGTCCAGCAGCCAGGAGCGAAGCACCACGTATCCGATCGCCTGGGAGGTCAGGACTGCCGCGGTGGCGAGCAGAGTGGCGCCGAGGATGAGGCGCCGTCGCACCGACTTGGGCGGCCGGGGCAGGAACCGGGTCACTGGCCCGACGTCCCTGCGTGGTCGCGAGGAAGCCGCAGGCAGTAGCCGACGCCGCGCACGGTGTGGATCAGTGGCGGCTCGAAGCAATCGATCTTCCTGCGCAGGTACCTGACGTACGTTTCGATGATCCGGGAGTCGCCAGCGAAGTCGTAGCTCCAGACGTGGTCGAGGATCTGAACCTTGCTCACCACCTGGCCCGCGTTCGACAGGAGATAGGCCAGGAGCTTGAACTCGGTGGGAGACAGGGCGATGTACTGCCCTGCGCGGTGCACCTCGTGGGCGCCCTCGTCGAGTTCGAGGTCGGCGTAGCGCAGAACGCTCTGCACCGCCTGCCATTCGGCGGCCGGCGCCGTGCGACGCAGAATGGCCTCGATGCGCAGCAACACCTCCTCGATGCTGAAGGGTTTGGCAACGTAGTCGTCCCCGCCGGCACTGAGACCGGTGATGCGATCGTCGGTGCCGGTGCGGGCGGTCAGGAACAGAATCGGACAGTCGTTGCCTGCCGCCCGCAGCCTGCGGGTCACCTCGAAGCCATCCAGGTCGGGCAGCATCACGTCCAGCAGCACCAGATGCGGTTTTAGGCGTTCGACCTCCAGGAGGGCCGCCTGTCCGGTGTCGGTGCTGCTCACCTCGTATCCGGTCAGGCGAAGCGTTGCCTCCAGCAGGGTGCGAATGCTGGGCTCGTCCTCGACCACGAGGAGCCGATGTCGCGGCCGCGCGGCTGCGGGCTGCTCGGTCATGCGTCTGCTGGTCCGTTCTGCCGTGTCGCGACCGTCGCTTGGGCGTCGGCTACTTCGCGGCGCAGTCGTAGAGCACGTTGCCTCCCCCGGATCCCATCGCACCGCCGCCGTCTTGCTGTGACGACGTGCCGGAGGTGCCGCCGTATGCCGACGCCGGAACCTTGGTGCAATGGTCGGCGATCCAGTCGGAGCGCTGCTTGGTGTATCCGCCGGACAGGCCCGGCACGCCGCCGCCGTTCGTGTCGGAACCCAGGATGTAGCGTAGTTCGCCGTCCTTGGTCCACTTCTCCAACTGCGCCACCGACGGCGCGTTGTCGCTGTTGGTGAAGCCGCCCATACCGATCACGGTCTCGTCGGTGCCCAGGATGAAAGCGCTGGCGTTGAGGGCTCCGCCCTCGACGGCGAGCTTGATGCGTGCGTCGGGTGCGTGCTCGACGGCGTACTGGACGATCTTGCGCTGGTCGGCGGTGAGCTCCCCACTACCGAAGCCGCCGCGCCCACCAGGGGTCCCTCCCGAGCCGACGCCCGGGAACGAGGGTGTGCCGCGGGGGTTCGAGCCCGTTTCCCCGGGTGCACCGGGCATACCGCTTGCTCCCCCTGTGGGCATGCTGGAAGACACTCCGCCGGTCGGGGGCTCACCAGTCTGTCCCGAAGAGGCGTCACCGCCGGGGAAGCCCGGCATGTTCGACGGCATCCCGGACGGCATGCCCGAGGGAAGGTCTCCACCGTTCGGACCCTGCCGGGGCATGCCACCGCCTCCGCCGAATCCGAACGTCAGTGGACCTGCCGTCGGGTTGGAGCCCCCCGTGTTGGTCGAGCCGGGCACGGTCACCGCCCAGGCTCCCGGCGCCAGCAGAACCGATGCGACCGCGACGCAACCGGCAACCGTCAGCAGACGGCCACGGCGACGTGACAGCACCAGCAGGACGACCGCGGCGCAACCGACCAGCAGCACGGGCCACACCAGCCAGCCGTTCCAGTCGGGCTCACGGCGAACCAGCGCCACGGCCCAGGCGACGCTCACCACGACCGCGGCTACGCCGACCAGAGGCGCCCAGCGCAGGCCGGCGCGGTGGATGCGGACGAGGGCAGCCATCAGTCCGCCGCACAGGGCGGCGATCGCCGGGGCGAGCTGAGTGGTGTAGTACGGGTGGAAGATGCCCTTCTGGGTCGAGAACACGGCCCCGCAGACCACCAGCCAGGTTCCCCACAGCAGCCAGCCGGAGGTCGGCAGTACGGCGGAGTCGGGCAGTCCGCCGCGTCGGCGCAGTACCGCCCCGGCGACGGCGACGACCAGGGCCAGCGCGCAGACCGGCAGCAGCCAGCTGATCTGACCGCCCACCTGTGCGCCGAACAGCCGGCCCAGACCGGACTGACCGCCGAATCCCCCGGCGAATCCGCCCATCGTCTGGGGCGTTCCGTCGCTGGAGCCGAAGACCCTCCCCAGTCCGTTGTAGCCGATCACGAGGTCCCAGGCCGAGCCGTCCTTGCTGCCGCCGATGTAGGGGCGGTCGCCCGGCCACAGGGCGACCATGGCGACCCACCACAGGGAGGACGCCGCCAGGACGGCTCCCGCGCCCAGCAGACGCCGCACTCGCGGTATCCAGGGGCCGCTTCCTCCCACGAGCCAGGCGACGGCGAACGCGGGGATGACCATCCAGGCGGCGAGCATTTTGGTGAGGAATCCGCACCCGATCAGGAAGCCGCTCGCGCACAGCCACCAGGTCGCGGCCCGGCCCTCGGCCTGCAGCGCACGGGTGAGCGCGTACGCCGCCGACACCAGCAGCAGGACCAGCAGCGTGTCCGGGTTGTTGTCCCGGTTGATGGCCACGGTGATGGGCGTCAGGGTGAGCACCAGAGCCGCGATCAGCGCCGCTCCCTCCCCCGCCCAGCGGCGCACGGTGCGGTGCAGCACCAGCACCCCGGCCACACCTTCGAACACCTGCGGCAGGATCAGCGCCCAGCCGTGCATCCCGAAGATCTTGCTGCTGATCACCTGCGGCCACAGCGCGGCCGGGGGCTTGTCGACCGTGATCACGCCGGCCGGGTCGAAGGAGCCGAAGAGGAAGTTGGTCCAGCTCTTCCCCATCGACTTCACGGCCGCCGAGTAGTAGCTGTTGCCCCACCCCAGGGAGCCCAGTGCCCAGCCGTACAGGACGGCCGCGAGCACGAGGACGGTTCCGAGCGCCGCGGGTGCCGCCCAGGCGGGCAGCGAGCGGGCGGACGTACTCGTACCCCTCCCGTCGTGTGCCGATGCCGCCGGCGCGGGCCTGATGTGCGCATAGTTGCTCATGTCGGGATTCGCTCTCATCAACGGGTACGGCTACGGGGGGCGGTGAAGACGGCCAGCCGCAGCACGGCGAAGCGCACGCAGGTGACCGCGACGGACGCCGTGGCGAGGACCGCGGTCTCCGCGGCCGGTGAGGCACCGGGATCGAGCCACTTGAACCACAGCACCGCAGCGGAGGTGACCAGATAGCCGAGGACGAACAGCCCCCCGGCACCGAGGTGCGCGCGTGCGGGCGGGGTGGTGGAGTACCGGAAGGTGAGGCGGCGGTTCGCCTCGGTATTGAGGACGGTGAGGCCGAACAGCGAGATCAGGTTGGCGACGGCCGGAGACCACCAACCGCGCAACAGCCAGTACAGCAGGGCCTGTCCGACCGTGGAGACGACACCGATCGCGAGGAAACAGCCGACCTCCCACGACAGCACACCGCGTCGTGTGGAGGGTGCGAGGACGGCGTCGGGGTGTTCGGCGGCCGGCTCTGGGCGCGTCCGCACCTCGACCCGGGCGTCACCAGACGCCTTGAGCCGCGCCATGCGCCACAGGCCCCGCAGGTCTTCCCTGGCGGTGCTCACCACATCCACCCGGGTGTCGACGTCCTCGACCCAGTCGACCGGGACCTCGTGGATACGCAGTCTGTTGTGCTCGGCGAGCAGGAGCAGCTCGGTGTCGAAGAACCACGCGTCGTCGCGGGTCACTTCCAGCAGCGGCCGGAGCACGTCTGTGCGGGCCGCCTTGAATCCGCACTGGGCGTCGGTGAAGCGGACTCCATGGGTGAGCCTGATGATGCCGTTGTAGCAGCGGGAGATGAACTCGCGGCGCGGGCCGCGGACCGTGCGTGCGCCGGAAGCCAGCCGGGAGCCGATCGCGAGGTCCGAGTGACCGCTGGCCAGGGGCGCGACCAGCGGAAGCAGTCCGTCGAGGCCGGTGGAGAGGTCCACGTCCATGTACGCCACGATGTCCGCGTTGCTGGCGCCCCAGACGGTGCGCAGCGCGAGTCCGCGCCCCTTGCGGTTCAGGTGGACGACGCCGACGCCGGGCAGCTCGTCCGCGAGGCGGCGGGCGGTGGCGAGGGTTTCGTCGGTGCTGGCGTTGTCGGCGACGGTGATCCGCCAGGGGAAGGGGAAGCCCTGGGACAGGCGGGCGTGGAGCGTGCGCAGGCAGCCGGGCAGTGCTCGTTCCTCGTTGTAGACCGGAACGACGATGTCCACCGTCGCGGTACCGGCGTGTGGGAGAAGCGAACGTTCCACGGGCTGGAAGGGGGCGGGGCGCTCCACGCGGGCGTCGAGTTCGGTGAGGTGGGGGGTGGGAGTCATTGGCTTCCTCAGGCATGAGGGGACGGCAGACTGCGGCTCACAGGCCCTGGTCCAAGGCCGCGGCCTCACTGTTGCCGCCCCGCCTGTGGGGGCAACGGGAGAATAGCGAGAACTGACAGGGAGTCAGATCAATTGCCGAAAGCGCTCTCCCGATTCACCGTGCACACGCAGCCCTCCGCCCCAGCTTCAGCCACTCACCCCCGCCCGACTCGAACGACAGACCTCGGCCCGGATCGCCCCCGTAACGAAGCGGGGGGAGGGTGTGCTGTCGACACCCCGTCCGCTCGGCGGGACTGGCACCGGAGTCTCAGGGCCCCGGGAGTCCCCCACCCCGATCGTGACTGAGCGCTTCACCTGGCGAGTGAGCGCTTGAGTTGGCGGGGGATGCCGTCTTGATGTCCGGGCTGGCCGGCTATCCGGCTGGCACCCGCATCATCGTGCGCCGCGAACGCCCGCACCCCGGAGCCCAGCTGTCCCTGTTCGACCAGGACCAGGGCCTTCGCCATCAGGTGTTCCTCACCGACACTCCCTACTCCGGTGGCGGCTCCGCCCAGTTCCTGGAGGTCCGTCACCGCGGCCATGCCACCGTCGAGGACCACATCCGGTGCGGCAAGACCACCGGTGAGGTGATCGAGCGGAAGTTCCAATGGCCCGAGCCGACTTCGTACACCGCCTCGGTCCCGCCGTCGCGCACCAGCCGTGCTCCGGCCGGTGCCTCGGCGCGTCCGTCGAACAGGGGGACACGCACCTCCGCCGTGCTGCCCGCGGGCACGTCCACGGTGAGACGGAACAGCCCGGCGTCGCGCGTCCAGTCGGTCCGTGCGACGCCGTACGGCGTGCGGTAGGAGCCCGACGCCGAGGTCATGTCTCCCTCGACGGCCGGCGCCGTCTCGGTGCGCATCACCCGTTGCTGCCGGGAACATCGGACACACCGCCCGGCCAGGATGATCCGAACAGGAACGGCGGGCATGACGTCCCTCTGCACGGCGAGCGTGTCTCGTGGTGCCGCCCCGGAGGTCGGCGATGTCGCCGCGCGGGGCTTCCTGCCAGTACGTCCGAGCCTCGGTGCGCCGGGCCCGAGCCAGGACCCAACCGTGAACCCGGCCGCTGAGGGTGGAACCGTGGCTGACGCGGTGAAGGTAGTGGTCGACGGCGCGCCGCCAGATGCCGTCGCCGAGCGTATGGCCCGACCGTGCGGGTGCCGATGCATCATCCGGCCTGCTCAGGCGGCATGTCGGTACTCGGGCAGGGTTCCGCCATCCACTCCGCCGTCGGGTGTGCGCCGGCGCCCAGGATCCGCACCCGCCGCGTGGCGTGCTCG
This sequence comes from Streptomyces mirabilis, assembly GCF_039503195.1. Lineage (NCBI taxonomy): Bacteria > Bacillati > Actinomycetota > Actinomycetes > Kitasatosporales > Streptomycetaceae > Streptomyces > Streptomyces mirabilis. The sequence goes on along the minus strand of NZ_JBCJKP010000001.1, from coordinate 9,731,487 downwards.
ATCACCGCGAAGACGTACAGGCGCGCCCCGGTCAGGGTGGGCACCTCGAACAGGTCGCGGGCGAGCAGCGCTTCTGCCTGGCTGCGCAGGAAGATCTAGATTGCTACGACATCTATTTGACACCGATGAGATCACCGGCAGGCCAAGCAGGGCCTTGCGCTGCCTCCCGCCGTCCGCGGCCGATGAGGCTGATCCTTTGGCGTGGACACCCTGACGATGGATCTTGAGGGTCCAGGTCAAGGTAGGACGTCAGTCTCCGTACCCGGAGGAGTTCCGGAAGGACTCCATCGCGTTGTACCGGGCCGGCGGTGGCAGGTGCGCGTACGCGGCGTTGGCCGCGGAGCTCGGGATCACCGGGGAGACGCTGCGGATGTGGGTCCGTGTGGACACCGCCCAGCACATGGCCGTCCTGACCGTGCTCCTGGCCACCCGACGCGGCATCTCGCGCTCCACCTGCCGCTCCCTCCCCGTCCTGAGCAGCCGGACGTTCTCCGCCCGCAGCCGAGCCGGCTCCTCAGCCGGACTCTGTCCGGCTCCGCCCACTCGGACGTTTCTCACGAGCACCCTGTGCGGCATCGCCGGACAGGGGCGCGTCGGCATGCGTGGCCTGACCGCGCGGATGCGGGGTGGCGGTACGTAAACTCCGCCCAGCGGATCGAGGGCGGGCGCGGACGGGTGCTGCCCAGCGGTCATGCCGGGACCGCCGGGCGGCTTGGGTCACGCCGAGGTCATCCGGCGATTCCCGCGGCGCGTACGACGGTCTGCGTCACGGTGTTGCCGCGGCTGTCACCGGCCTGGACGCGCAGCGTGAGGTACTGCGCCGAGGCGGGCGCGTGCAGAGGCAGGCTGACCTTGCCGTTGCCCCTGCCGCTGAGGCGTGCCGTCGTCCAGGTGGCGCCGTCGTCGTAGGACAGTTCGACCTTGCGGGTGTTGAGCGCCGCGTTGGAGCCGCCTTGCAGGTGCAGTGGAGTGACGAGCAGGGAGGCGTCGGCTACTGCCTTGCCGTCGTCGGACGTCGGCAGGGTGTAGTCCAGCTGGACGAGTGGGAGTTGCTCGCTGTCGTCGCCGTTCCTGGGAGCCGCGGAGGTGAACGTCCACTCGGTGCGCGTGTCGGTCGAGTAGGGGAAGGCGGCCGTGGCGGTGCGGGTCGCCGTGTGCACCAGGCGGTAGACGCCCTTCTTCGCCGGCACGGTCGCGCTCACCCCGGCGCCGCCCTTGGCGAGCAGGGTGTCGCCGCGGTACAGCGAGGTCTCCTGGGCGCCGGTGCTGCCGAAGGCGACGTCGTTGGCGTGGCTGCCGCCGGAGTCGCCCCAGGACGGGATGATGACGTCCACCTCGTCGCCGGTCCGCACGGGCGGTTGGACGCTGCCGTTGATGCGTGGCCGCACCACGGGTCCGAACCACTCCACGTCCGTGGTGCTGCCCGCCGGATAGGTGACGGATCCGGACGCGCTGTAGGACAGGGACTGAAGCTCGCCCTCCTCGGTCCACGAGAACGTGCTGTCGGTGCTGACGTAGTCGGTGCGGTGCGCGCCGGCCGTGCTCAGCCGGTTGGTGCCGACCTGGTAGGTGGTCCAGGGGTGGATGTCGTAGCGGTTCTCGTAGACCTCACGGCCGGTGGGGTTGCGGAAGGTGGTCTCGACCCGGGCCAGTTGCCCGGTCGTGGGCGCGTAGACGGGGTTGGCGGGGATGCGGCCCTTCCAGGTGCGGACCAGGTCGTACAGGTAGTCCGTGTCGGGTCGGGAGACGGCCCGTAGCGGCAGGCTGCCGGTCGTGCTCGCGTCCACGCTCGCTATGAGCTTGTCGCCCTCCGTGCGGGACAGGCCCGCCACCTCGATGGAGGACTTGATGATGGGCTCGCGCAGTCGCCCGTCGAGGTCGTTGACGAACAGCAGCAGTTTCACGCCCGCGGCCTGCGCGGCCCTGATCTGGTCGTCCGCCGTGTCCTCATCGTCGGAGTCCCAGCGCACCACTGCGGCCTTGCCGACGGCGTCGATGCCTTTGTAGTCCTCCGCGAGACCGTCGCCCGGGTGGATCACGTCGAGGGTGTAGTCGTCCTCGGACAGCTTCGCCGAGCCGGGCATGATCCACAGGTCGTCGAACTCCTGCCCGCCGGCGGCCACCGACAGCAGCGGCTCCTGGTTGCGCCAGCGGGCGGTGAGGTACTGCTCGCCGTCACTGGGCGCGGTCGTGGGCGCCGTCCAGATGCTGTCGTAGCCGTCGCCGATCAACGAGGTGTCGGCGACCGAGGAGCCGTCCTTGAACTCGCGGTAGTAGTCCAGGCGCCGGGAGAAGTTCTCGGTCTTCTTCGGCGTGACCGTCTTGACCTGCTTGAGCTTCGTGCCGTCCAGCACGAGGTCGGTGGTGCCGGTCACCTTCACCTGCGGGATGACCATGCGGGCGAGGCGGCGCCGTGTGTGCCCTCGACCCGGAAGTCCGCGTAGACGGTGTAGAGGCCCGGCGGCAGCAGCTCGTCGGACTGGCCCCCGCCGTAGAGATAGGTGCCCGCGTACTCGTCACCCTTGCGGTAGAAGGTGAGGACGCCGTCCGTGGGCTCGGCGGAGCGGCCGGTGACCTTGGTACGGACGTGGAACAACTGCTGGCGGGTGCTGACGCCGAGCAGAGTGCGGGTCAGCGCGACGCTTTTGGCGGACGCCGTCAGCCGTCCGGTCCAGCGCTGGAGGTCGCCCGCCTTGTCCAGGTCGGTGGTGACCGTGGCGGTCGCGGTGCCGTGCGCGGGGACCTCGACGCGGCTGGGGGAGACGGCGAAAACGCTGTCGGGAACGCCGGGGGCGTCCACAGCGAGGTCCACGGCGACGGCATGGTCGCCGGTGTTGGTCCAGGCCGCGGTGGAGTGGACCGTGCCCTTGTCCGTGCCGGGCGAGTGGATGCCGGCGTCGATCTTGCCGGTGGCGGTGAGCGTCGCCGTGGCCGCGGCGGCGTCCACCCGGCCGTTGCCGCCGTCGTCCGCGCTGATGTCGAGGGTCGGCTCGGCGGTGCTGACCAGAGCGTCCTTGATGCGGCTGCCGGTCCAGTCGGGGTGCGCGGCGGCGACCAGCGCGGCCACACCGGCCACGTGCGGGGTCGCCATGGAGGTGCCGCTGGCGGTCATGTAGTAACCGCTGCCGGTGGCGATGTACTGCGACCGGGCGGCCAGGATGCCGACGCCGGGCGCGGTGATCTCGGGCTTGAGGGCGTCGTCGCCGTAGCGGGGGCCACGGCTGGAGAAGTCGGCGAGGGCGTCGGAGGAGTCGACCGCGCCGACGGTCAGGGCCGCGTCGGCGGTGCCGGGCGAGCGAACCGTCCGGGCACCGGGACCGTCGTTGCCGGCGGCGATGGTGAACAGGGCGCCGGTCTCGGCGCTCAGCTCGTTCACGGCCCGGGCGAGCACGGTGTCGCCGTCGGCGTTCTCGCTGCTGCCCAGGCTCATGCGGGTGGCCTCGGCCCGGCCGTCGAGCCAGACTTTGGCGACGCCGCCGTGGAAGGCCGCGTCGGCGTCCGGCACCTTCGCGGAGTCGGAGTCGGAGTCGGTGCCGGTGAGCGCGCTCCACAAGGCGTCAGTGTCCTCGCGGTCCGCGGCGAGGGCGACCCCGTTGACGCTGGTGAGGGGGTGTACGTCCGTGACGTCGCCCGGCAGGGCGACGGCGCGGCTGCGCAGGGTGGAGGCGGACGCCTCCTTGCCGCCGTAGGTGACGATGAGGGGCAGGTGCTTGAGCGCCGCGTCGTCGTAGCCGTCCGCCACGAGCCGGGAGATGTCGAAGAGTCGGTCGTCCAGGGTGCCGGACGCCAGGTAGGGGCGGGCGGAGTCGGGATAGACGTAGGTGTCGCCGCCCACCGTCAGCACACGGGCGCCGGTGGGCTCGCCGTCGGGGCCCTGAACGGTGATCGTGCCGGGGCCGTCGCCCACTCCGGGGGCGACGGTGACCTTGTCGCCGGTCACCAGGGTGACGACGGATGCGGCAACGTTGTCAGCGGTGCGGGTGGCGCCGGCCGGGCTGTTGGCCGGCGAGGTGTCTGCGGAGGAGGCCACGTGCGGGGTCGCCGCGGTGACCAGGAGGGCGGCCGCGACCACGAGCAGGCGGCGCCGTCTTCCGGACGGGAGGTGTGTCAAAGGATTCCCTCGCCTTGAATGGGTGTACAGGCGGATGCTGCGCAGGCCCAGTCCCGTCTTCGGGACCGGTGGGAGCGAGCCCACCTTGACGGTGTCGCGTCACACGCGACAAGATCCGGCTGTCGCGGATTCGCGCAATCGCCCACATGCGCTTGGGTCGCGGGCGGCGGCGCAGGGATACGTTCAACACCGATGCGCACAACAGCGGGAGCGTCAGGCTGCATGGATGTGACGTCGGACAGCCCCTGGGCCGGAATCGGGCTGGACGCGCTCAGCGGCCGAGTCCTGGAGTACCTGGTGGGCCACGCCTCCGCCAGTTCCCTCACCATGGCGGCCGCGGTCGGCGCCTCGCGCGAAGAGGTCGAGACGGCACTGCGGTCTCTGGAGGACGTACTCCTGGTCATCCCCATCGCCGGCCGGCCCCCGCGGTGGAAGGCCGGCCCGCCACGTTCGTCCCTGGGCTCCCTGCTGGCCCGCAGGCGCGCCGAACTGGCCCAGGCCGAGCTGTACATGGAGCAGCTTCACGAGATCTACGACTTCGCGGCCCGCCCGCAGGCTCCGCACCTGGTGGAGGTCCTGGAAGACACCGAGGAGGTCACCGCGCGCTATGCGCATCTCCTCAAGGGCAGCACCCAAGAAGTACTGCACCTGGCCAAGCCGCCCTATGTGACCGGGCCTACGGATGCCTCCGATCACGGGGATGCCGCACAGCCGGAGTTCCGCGAGGGAATACGGCTGCGGTCGGTCTACGACACCGAGGGCTTCACGGACACGGTGTCACTGGAGACGGCGCTGCGGGGCAGCGCCAGAGGCGGCGAGTTCCGGCTCAGCTCCCGGCTTCCCGTCAAACTGGTCCTGTTCGACCGGACCGCCGCCCTCCTGCCCCTGCACGACGACCGCCCCTCGGCCGGGTCACTCGTGGTCCACTCACCTGCCCTCGTCGACGCACTCGCCGCGCTGTTCGAGGCCATCTGGAAGCACGCGGTGCCGGTGTCACTGGAAAGCCGGCAGGACTGGCCCGCCCCCCGCCAGACCCGGGAGACGACGCGGATCGACGAACGAACCCAGGCGATCCTCGACCTCATGGCGACCGGGATGAAGGACGACGCAATCGCCCGGGTACTCAACATCAGCCGCCGCACCGTGCAGAAGCACGTGAGCGAGGCCGGCACCGCACTGGGCGCCAGAACACGCTTCCAGATCGCCCTCCGCGCAGCCGAACGAGGCTGGCTGCCGCTGGAAGCACCGAACTCGAACGAGTAAGAGCGGGAACCAGAGGACGACCAGATGCAGAGGGGGGCACTCCGCCTTCCCGTGTGCACCGGGTCGTGTCCCTTTTCCTGGGGCGGGCGGATATTCGTTCTCACTATCCGTCCCAACGCTGCAAATTGAGGCTGGAAGCGACTGGCGGGGCTCTCTCCGAACCAAATTGCCGTTGTTCCCGAAGGAAGACGAAAAACGCCCGGGTGAAGCGGACTCCGGAACTGCGAGAGAGCGATTTCATTCTGCTGCCCGCTCACCTTGTCCGGCAAGGGCGAACCGTGCGGCATTTGTGATCCTGCACAAGTGGGAAGCCCGTCGGCCGGCTCGGTCCACGGGCCGGGCCGGATGCGTTGCCGCCCTCGGTTGAGCAGGTCATCCGGTGCGCGGAGTACGGCGCACCGGATTCGTGGCGGGTTGGCGCCGGTCACTCGACTTCACCGGACCGGACATCGGTGGGTTCGTCTCGATCGGGTCGACGACGACATATGGGCGCAACAATCCGGGGGTTGACAGGCCGCCAGTCGGCATCGGCTAATTGATCGCCCGCACTTCATGCGTATTCGCTTTCCTCCGGCCCGAGTTGAGGGCCCAGTCATGATTGGCGACTTGTGTCGATACCCACTCGTGCGACAGGTGCGTTCCCGGCCTTTCGCATATTCCATCGCGGCGCGGCGATTCTCGGTGTCGCGGCCCTGGCACTCCTGGGCGTCCAGCCCCTTGCACACGCCGCGCCGCCCACCATCGCGCAGGCCACGACCAGTACGGCCCAGGACGCTTCCGACGCCGAGTCCGACTTGGCACCCGTCTGCGGCACCCCGGCGAAGGGGCACGCGGCCTGCTACGCCATGCGCACGACGGACCAGTCGGCCAGGATGCGGCTGAGCTCGTCCGAGGTTCCCGCGGGGCTGGGTCCGCAGGACATTCAGAGCGCCTACAGCCTGCCCGCAGGCGGAGGCGCCGGCCAGACCATCGCGATCGTCGACGCCTACGACGACCCCAACGCCGAGGCGGACCTGGCCGTTTACCGCAGCCAGTACGGCCTGCCGCCCTGCACCAGCGCCAACGGCTGTTTCAAGAAGGTGGACCAGCGCGGCGGCACCGACTACCCGCCCTCCAATGACGCCTGGGTGGGAGAGATCGCCCTCGACCTGGACATGGTCTCCGCGGCGGCACCGGGAGCCGACATCCTGCTGGTGGAGACGGACAACGACGGTCTGGAAAACCTCGCCGCCGGTGTGGACGAGGCCGTGGCCCTCGGTGCGAAGTACGTCTCCAACTCCTATGGCAGGAGCGGTGACTTCCCGACCGATCTGGCCACCTACGGGTCCTCCTACGACCATCCTGGTGTCGCCGTGGTCGCGGCCAGCGGCGACAACAAGTACGGCGTCTCCTTCCCCGCGACCCTCCCGTCCGTGACCGCGGTCGGCGGTACAACCCTGACGGCCGACCCGACCAGCGCCCGCGGCTGGTCGGAGACCGTCTGGACCAGGGGCTCCTACGGGCCGGGCTCCGGGTGCGCGTCCAACCAGACGAAGCCGGACTTCCAGCAGGACACCGGCTGCACGGGACGAAGTGTCGCCGACGTCTCAGCCGTCGCCGACAACGTTGCCGTCTACCTGACCTACGGCTCGCAGGGCATCGGCTGGCAACGCTACGGCGGCACCAGCGTCGCGACACCGGTGATCGCCTCGCTCTACGCGCTGGCCGGGCCTCCGCGCCCTGGCACCTCCCCCAACTCCTATCCCTACGCCGCGGATGGCGTCGGTCTCAACGACATCACCACCGGATCGAACGGAACCTGCTCCGTCGCATACCTGTGCAACGCCGGCACCGGCTACGACGGTCCGACCGGCCTGGGCACACCGGCGGGCCTGGCCGCTTTCCGCAGCGGGCCGCACGGCACCCTCTCCGGGACGGTCAAGGACTCGGTCACCGGCAAGCCGGTCGCCCACGCGACCGTCGGGTCCGGGCTGGACATCGCCACGACCGACACGCAGGGGGCGTACACGCTCGACCTACCGGCGGGCACGGTCAAGGACTTGACCGTGAAGGCCTTCGGCTACACGACGGCCACACCGGTCACCCTCGACATCTCGGACGGCCAGACCCTCACCCGCGACTTCGGACTCTCCGCCATCCCCCGCGAGCGCGTCCACGGCACCGTCAAGGACGGGTCGGGACACGGCTGGCCGCTCTACGCCCGACTCGCCGTGAGCGGGTCTCCCGAAGCCCCGGTCTGGACCGACCCGGTCACCGGCGCATACGAAATGAACCTGCCGAAGGGGGGCGACTACACGCTGAACGTCACCGCCGCCCTGCCGGGCTATGAACCCGTGGCACGGAAGGTGACGGTGGGCGACAAATCCATCACCGCACACGTCGCTCTGACCGCCGACCCCGATGCGGCCACCGCCGTCGGCTACCGACTCGAACTCGCCGACCGCGGCGAACCGTTCGACTCCACCGCGACCGCGCCCCAGGGCTGGAGCGTGGTGAACGCGGCCGGTACCAACAATGGATGGGAGTTCGACGACCCGACCCAACGCGGCAATGCCACCGGCGGCAATGGTTCCTTCGCCGTCGTCGAGAGCGACAACGGGTCGATCGGACCGCATCAGGACAGCCAGCTTGTCAGCCCTGAGTACGACCTGTCCGCCGCGCAGTCGGCAGAACTCACGTTCAAGACCGCGTACCTGTACAACCCCAACCAGCAGCACATGACCGTGGACGCCAGCACGGACGACGGCGCCACCTGGGAGAACGTCTGGACCGGGCCGAAGGTCAGCGACTCCGCGCAGCGCCTGACCGCGCACGTCCCACTCCGGCAGTTCGCAGGGCACAAAGCCGTGCGGCTGCGCTTCCATTTCGTCGCCGACTGGGGCTACTTCTGGTCACTCGATGACGTGAACGTCCAGACCCGCGTCCTCGTGCCTGCACCCGGCGGCCTGACCGTCGGCACAGTACGAGACGCCACCAGCGGCGCCGGAGTGGTCGGCGCCACGGTCAGCGATACCGCGAGCCCGGACGAAACCGCCCTCACTACGGCCACGCCGGAGGACCCCGCCGTCGGGGACGGCTTCTACACCTTGTTCTCGGCGAACCCTGGCCCGCACACCCTCCGGGTCACGGCGTCCGGTTACGTGGGGCTGACCCGGGCAACGACGGTTCACCGCGATCGAGTCAGCCGCAAGAATCTCGCCCTCAGGCCGGACGCATGACCACGGCACCGGCGACCCGGCACGTCAACGCATGCGGCTAGCGGTGGTTTGTTGGCCTCGCCGTTTCGCTTGGGTGTGGCTGCTGTAGAGGCGTAAACGCGAAAGTGCCTTCCTGACCTGGGACGATGAACCTTGCTGAGGGGTTCTGTCGGTCCAGGCGGAGGGCACTTTCTACGTGCAGGAATCGGGTTGCGTCCCAAGGTCTGTGTCAGTGCCGATGGTTCGGGGGTCGTCGTGCATGCCGGTGCACGGTTGTTTGCGGATCTTGCCGATGCCACAGGTCTGACCGCCGCGTATTCCACCGCTCTCAGGCCTCTGCGGCCTCGCGGGACCGGACATGATCCGGGACGGATCGCCACCGACCTGGCGGTGATGCTCGCCGACGGCGCCAAGGCCATTGCGGACCTGGCCGTGCTGCGGGACCAGGCCGACGTGTTCGGCTCGGTCGCCTCGACACCGACGGCCTGGCGACTGCTCGCCGACAGGACCGCATCCGGTGCGGCAAGACCACCCGCTTCGGCCGCTTCCCCTAAGATCTTTCGGGTCGTGGGCGGCCAGGGGATTGCCGGTCAGCCGGCAGGACGGGGCAGTTCGGCGAGGCGATGGAAAGCCGTGGCCAGTTCGTGCCTCCAGGGCCAGGTCGCCGATATCCGCAAGCGCAGACGCCGGCCGCCGCGGGTGAGGCGGGCGCCGACGTGCAGCAGCCGGTAGCGGAGCTTCTCCGGCTCGGCGGTCGCCAGCTCCCCGCCCAGCAGCAGGACGCGCAGCCAGGCCAGCAGGCCCGCCACTTCGCTATCCACACGGCCTGGTTCGAAATCGGCCTCGCGGAGAACCCGACCACCGCGCCAGGACCCCGCCATGCCCAAGCAGCGAAATCACCCCGCACACCTGGTGCCTGACGAAGATCGACGTCTCATCACCCCAACCGAAACAGCGAGGCCAGCACCTGCCTCGACCAGCCCGACCGCGTCACCCTCGCCCGCCGCCCCCGCACCACCCCGCGCACGGGAGTGGAGTCGAGCACCCACACGTCATCGCCCCCCGAGGGGGCGGTGACGATCGCAGGCTGCAAGGCGTTGGGGTTGTCGTTCCAGTTCACGACGGTGTGAGTGTGGGCGGCCGCGGCCGGTCCTGCCCTACCGTGACGATCGCCACCAGACAGCGGCATGACGATGCGTCGGTACCGGATCGGGCGAGGTCAGGTCAGGTCAGGTCAGGTCAGGTCAGGTCAGGTCACAGGATCGAGGAAGGTCAGCACCGAGGCGTCTTCCTCGATCAGCGGGACGAGCGCCGCGTTCAACGGGCCGCCGTACGGTGCCTTCAAGTGCGCTTGGAAGGCGTCCTCGTCGCGGTACACCTCGAAGATCCAGAACGCGCGTGGGTTGGCCGACCTGGTGTAGACGTCGAAGGCGATGTTGCCTTCTTCCTCGCGCACCTTCTTGGCGTACTCCAGGATCAGGCGGGCTACCTCGTCCTGCGCTCCCTCGCGGGCGGTGAACTCGGCGAGCAAGGTCTTGTTCACGGTGTGGTGTCCTCCGTGGTCGAAGTCGGTCAAGGGCAGTTGGGATCAGTCGGCGTCAGTCGCGGTAGGAGTCGAGGTGCCAGACGCGGGCCTGGTCCAGCTTCACCGAGCCGTTCTCGGCGAAGAACTGCACTCCCTGGCTGGCGGGGTCGGGGAAGATCTGGTCGGTGATGACGGCCTCGCCGCTGCCGCCGAACACCTCGACGGACGACCAGTCGACGAGGATCCGCAGCTTCACCTTGCCGTTCTTCGCCTTCAGAGGCGCCGTCTGGACGGCGGGGAAGGTGCTGTTGAAGTCGACAGCGCCGGAATGGGTGCGGTCGACGTACAGCTCCTGTGTCGTGGTGTCGTAGCCGATGACGGTCTCCTCTCCCCCGGCACCGGTGCGCACCTTCAGGCCGAACCGATCGGCGTCCTTGAGGGAGAAGGCCGCCTCGATGTCGAGGGCCTCGCCCTGGGCCGCGGGACCGATCAGGGTCTGAGAGGTGTTCTTGACGGTGACACCGGCGGCGGTCGCCGGGCGTTCCTGCCGCAGGGACGTCACGCTGTTCACGGGCCGGCTGGTCAGCCGGATGCGGCCGTCGACCGTACGCAGGGCCATCTCTCGGGGGATGCTCTGCGCGCCGCGCCAGGGTGACGTGGGGATCACGCCGCTGTAGTCCCAGTTGTTCATCCAGCCGATCATGTACCGCTTGCCGTCCGGCGCGTCCTCCCAGGACACCGCCGCGTAGTAGTCCTTGCCGTAGTCGGCCCAGTCGGCGCGCTGGACGACGGACTTCGCGGGGGTGTCGGCGGCGGTGAACTGATCGGCGAGGAGATGGCCCCAGCCGGCGGTGTTCATGTCGGCGATCTGGATCCGCGCCTGCTTGCCGGCGTAGGGGCGCATGTCGAAGGAGGCCCAGTCCAGGGTCTCGCTGTTGGAGCCGGTGGCGCTGCGGACCACCTGGCCGTCGACGATCAGGTTGACGGACGTTTCCTGGGAGACGGGCTGGGCCTGGGTGTCGGAGAGCATGATGTGGTCGACGTTGAGATGGCCCCAGCCACCGCTGTTGTCGTCGACGATCTTGATCTGTGCCTTTGTGCCGGCGAGGTCCTTGACGTCCCAGGAGGCCCAGTTGAGTGCCTCGCCATCCCGTCCGGTGGCGCTGCGGACCACGTTGCCGTCGACGAGCAGTTCGACTGCGGTCGGGTTGTCGGAGCCGGCGGGATGGTTGCCGCCGCCCACAAGGAAGTTGACGTAGTCCTTGTCCAGGGTGAACTCGGGCGACGTGAGGGTGCCGGTGGTGGAGTCGCCGTTCAGGTAGCTGTTGACCAGGCCGCTGCCGAGGAAGCCGGAGACCTCCTGCTGGTTGGGGAGGGTGCCGGTGGCCGGCGCGGTGCCGAAGGCGTCCCCGGTTGTCGTCCAGTCGCCGTAGGTGCCGCCCTCGAAGTCGGCGAGGACCGTGCCCGCGGGCGGCGGGCCCTGCTCCATGACGGTGCCGTCCACGTGCGGGTGCCGACCGCCACCGACCTTGAAGTTCAGGTACTTGCTGTCGACGGTGAAAGAGGGCGAGGTCAGGGTGCCGGTGGTGCCGTCACCCGAGTGGAAGCTGTTGGCGAGACCCTTGCCGTCGAACCCGTCGACTGTGCCCTGACCCGCCACCGCCCCGGCTGCCGGCGCCTGGCCGAACGCGCTGCCCGTGGTCGTCCACGAACCGAAGTCCGTGCCCTCGAAGTCCTGCACCACCGTGCCGGTGGGCGGGGTGTACGTGCCCTTGTCCTCGGCGGTGAACTTCTTGCCGTCGAAGTCGCCGACGAAGTACTGGGCGGCCGAACCACCGGCGATACCACCGGGGTTGATGTTGACGACCAGGACCCACTTGATCCTCTTCTTGTCCCCGTCGACCGCGAGGGGGAACAGATCCGGGCACTCCCACACGCCGCCCGTCGCACCCGCCGGCCCGAACTCGCTCTGCAGCTTCCAGTCCTTGAGGTTCTTGGACGAGTAGAAGCGCACCTTGTGCTCGGCGGACATCGACACCGTCATCCGCCAGCTCTTCGTCGGCGCATACCACTGGACCTTGGGGTCGCGGAAGTCCTTGGAGCCGATGTCGATGACGGGATTGCCCTGGTACTTCGTCCAGGTACGGCCACGGTCGGTGCTGTAGGCGAGCGACTGCGCCTGGACGCCCGTGGCCTTGCTGTAGCTGGTGTAGATCGCCACCATGGCCGGGTTCTTCTTTGTGCCGAAGCCAGTGGTGTTGTCCCGGTCGACGACCGCGCTGCCGGAGAACACCATCTCGTTGTCGTCGTGCGAAAGGGCGAGCGGCAGCTGCTTCCAGTGCACCAGGTCCTTGCTCACCGCGTGGCCCCAGGACATGTCGCCCCACGAGTTGCCGTTAGGATTGTCCTGGTAGAAGAGGTGGTACTCGCCCTTGAAGTACACAAGACCGTTGGGGTCGTTCATCCAGTTCTTGTCCGGCGTGAAGTGGAACTGGGGGCGGTAGGTCTCGGAGTACGGCCGGGTGTCGGCCGCTACGGCCTGGGGGGCGAGCGGGGCCGCCGACACGGCGCAGACGGTCGCCACCGCCGCCATCATCCGTATGCGGGCACGCCGGGATACACATCCAGAGCTCATCGTGTCTCCTGTGCTGCGGCCGTCCGCGCAGCGAAGCCTGCTGCCCGGCGCGGATCCGGCCGAAAAGTGACGCCCTTGCCGGCGTCGTCGTCCACGGCATCGGCATCGGCAAGGGGTGTCAACGTTGACTTGTGTCATCGATGACATCGAGTGGCCCGATGATGGAGGCACTCCGGCTCATGCGTCAACGGTTCGGACGGGATGTCCTGCTGAGCGGCGCGCTCGCCCGCCATGCCGGGTCGGCCGTGGCGAGCTGCGCCAGCTGGCTCTGCCACGGGGGGTTGGGGCCGGCGACCGAGCAGGTCAGAGCCGCGACGCGGGCGCCGAAGCGGCAGGCTTCCTCGACGTCGTCCAGGCGGAGTTCCGTCAGCCGGCCACCCAGAAGCCCACGAGCGCCAAGGTGGTGCAGCAGCCCGGCGGTGAAGGAGTCGCCTGCCCCGACCGTGTCGGCGACGCGCGTCGAGACGGCGGGCACCTGGACCCGTTCGCCGTCGAGCGAGGCCAAGGCGCCGTCGGCACCGCGCGTGATCACGACGAGCCGCGCCCCTGCCGCGTGCCAGATGTCGCACGCTTGCTCGGGCGGCGTGCCCGGCAGCAGGAGTTGCAGGTCGTCCTCGCTCAGCCGCAGTACATCCGCGAGGGCACACCAGTGCGCCAGCCGGGCGCGGTAGACCTCGGGGTGCACCAGGAGCGGGCGGACGTTGGGGTCGATGCTGATCGTGGCCCGAGATGCGGCGACAGCCAGGAAGTCCTCCAGCACGGCCGCTCCGGGCTCCTTGACCAGGGCCAGCGAGCCGGTGTGCACACAGGCGGTGTCGGCCAGGTCAACGCCCACCAGCTCCGCACTGGTCCACTGCCAGTCGGCGGTGGCCTGCGCATGGAAGGAGAACGCAGCCTGACCCTCGGCGTCCAGTTCGGCAACAGCCAGTGTGCTGGGCTCGGCGGCCGCGACGGCGTACGACAGGTCCACGCCGGACGCCTCGAGATGGGCCCGGAACAGGCGGCCGAACACATCGCCGGACAGGCGTGCCAGGAAGCGGGCCGGGGTACCCAGCCTGGCCAGGGCCACCGCCGTGTTCGCAGGTCCGCCACCGGGCAGCACCCGCAGGGCGAGCTCGTACGGGACGCTTGCGGGTTCGGTGAAGGCGTCCGCGACGCACTCCCCCAGGACGGTGATCTGGCGCGGGCTCATGGGCTGCTCTTCTCTCGGAATGCGCGGACAGAAACAAGCACGTCCCGGGCAGCCGGTGAACGGCTTCGGGCGGGCGACGGCTGCGGGCGTTGCCGATTTGTGACGGGTGCAAGGCATTGACGTTGCCTGGGAACGGAGTCCATCATCCTCGCCAAGCAGTGTCAACGATGACATAAGTCAACGATGACACCGAGGGACGGCATGCCCCGATGCCGGCCGTTCACCCGCAATCCCGCAGGAGTCGTTCATGTCACGCATCTCTCGTCTGCCCGCCCCCTTGCTCAGAGCCGCTGCCTGCACGGGTGTCGCAGCCCTCGCCCTGACCGCCTGTGGATCCGGATCGGGATCGGGCACCGCGAGCACCGGATCGGGCAGCGTCAAGGTCGGTCTGATCACCAAGACCGACACCAACCCGTTCTTCGTGAAGATGAAGGAGGGCGCGGAGAAGGCCGCCAAGGAGAACGGCGCCCAACTGTCCACCGCGGCGGGGAAGTTCGACGGGGACAACGCAGGTCAGGTCACGGCCATCGAGAACATGGTCGCCGCCGGCGTGAAGGGCATCCTGATCACCCCGAGCGACTCCAAGGCGATCGTGCCCGCGATCCAGAAGGCCCGCGCCAAGGGTGTCCTGGTCATCGCCCTGGACACCCCGACCGAGCCGGAGAGCGCGGTCGACGCCCTCTTCGCCACCGACAACCTCAAGGCCGGCCAGCTGATCGGCGAGTACGCCAAGGCCGCCATGAAGGGCAAGACGGCGAAGATAGCCGCCCTCGACCTCGCGCCGGGTGTCTCCGTCGGCGTCCAGCGGCACAACGGATTCCTGAAGGGCTTCGGCGCCACCGACAAGGACGTCGTGTGCGCCCAGGACACGGGTGGCGACCAGGCCAAGGGCCAGACCGCGATGGAGAACTGCCTGCAGAAGGCGCCCGGCATCAACGTCGTCTACACCATCAACGAACCGGCGGCCCTGGGTGCGTACACCGCGCTGAAGGCCAAGGGCCGGGAGAAGGACGTCCTGATCGTCTCCGTCGACGGCGGCTGCACCGGCACCCAGGCCGTCAAGGACGGCAAGATCGCCGCCACGTCGCAGCAGTACCCGCTGAAGATGGCCGCCGAGGGCGTCAAGGCCGTCGTGACGTACGCCAAGGACGGCAAGAAGGCGTCCGGTTACACCGACACCGGCGTCACGCTGATCTCCGACAAGGCGCAGGACGGTGTCACGTCGAAGGACACCGCCTACGGCCTGGAGAACTGCTGGGGCTGAGCCACCCGCCTGATCCGTACGCCCCCTCAGCGGGGCGGCCGTCCCTCCCTGACCGGGGGACGGCCGCCCGCTCGTCCTCTTGTCCTCCGACCAGGAAGGACAACGACCACTGTCTTCCGACAAGGACTTCGCATGACAGCCACGACCACGCCGTACGCCGAGCTCAAAGCGCCGACCACGGCCCGCAGACTGCTCACGGCGCCGACCACCGGACCCCTGGTCGCCCTCCTCCTGGCCTGCGCCTTCTTCTCCGTCTCGACCGACCAGTTCCTGACCGGCGGGAACTTCTCGCTGATCGTGCAACAGGTCATGGTCGTGGGCACCCTCGCCATCGGACAGACCCTGATCATCCTCACCGCGGGCATCGACCTGTCCTGCGGAGCCGTGATGGCGTTCGGCAGCATCGTGATCGCCAAGATGGCCGCCGAGGGCTCCCTGCCGCCGCTCGTCGCCATCGCGCTGGGCATCGCCGTCTGCGGCGGCTTCGGGCTGCTCAACGGGCTGCTGGTGCAGAAGATCCCGCTGCCGCCGTTCATCGTCACCCTCGGCATGCTCAACGTGGCGTTCGCACTGACCCACATCTACTCCGAGGAGCAGACGGTCACCAACCTGCCCGGCCCGCTGACCGCCCTCGGAAAGACCTTCCCCCTCGGCCACACCGACATCACCTACGGCTCCCTGGTCACCATCGCCCTGTTTCTCCTGCTCGCCTACGCGCTGAGCAGCACCGGCTGGGGCCGGCACGTCTACGCCCTGGGCAACAGCCAGGAAGCGGCGCGTCTCAACGGCATCCGCACCTCCCGCCTGACCATCGGCATCTACACCGTGGCGGGTCTCCTCTACGGCATCGCCGCCCTGCTGCTCATCTCCCGCACCGGAGTCGGCGACCCCCAGGCGGGGCAGACCGACAACCTCGACAGCATCACCGCCGTGGTCCTCGGTGGCACCAGCCTCTTCGGCGGACGCGGCTCGGTCCTGGGCACCTTCATCGGCGTCCTCATCGTCGGCGTCTTCCGCAACGGCCTGCAGCTGATGGGCGTCGCCTCCATCTACCAGACCCTGATCACCGGAGTCCTGGTGATCCTCGCGGTGACCGTCGACCAGCTCTCCCGGAAGAAGGCCCGATGACCGCCACCTCCTCCCCCACACCCGTGCTGCAGGCCCGCGGTCTGGTCAAGCGGTACGGCCAGGTCACCGCCATCGACGGCGCCGACTTCGACCTGCTCCCCGGCGAGGTTCTCGCCGTCATCGGCGACAACGGAGCCGGCAAGACCAGCCTGATCAAGGCCCTCACCGGCGCGGTGACCCCCGACGCGGGCGAGATACGACTCAACGGCGAACCCATCACCTTCTCCGGCCCGCAGAGCGCACGCGCCCACGGCATCGAGACGGTCTATCAGGACCTCGCCGTGGCTGCCTCCATGGACATCGCCTCGAACATGTTCCTCGGGCGCGAGCTGCGCCGCCCCGGCGTCCTCGGCAGCGTCTTCCGCATGCTGGACAAGAAGCGCATGCGGCAGGAGGCCGCCGAGCACATGGCCGACCTGAAGATCGGCCTGCGCTCGCTGACGCAGTCGGTGGAGACGCTCTCCGGCGGACAGCGGCAGGCCGTCGCGGTCGCCCGTTCCGTCGCCTGGGCCCGCTCCGTCGTCGTCATGGACGAACCCACCGCCGCCCTGGGCGTCAAGGAGTCCGGCCAGGTCCTCGACCTCATCCGCCGGGTCCGCGACAAGGGCATGCCGGTCGTCCTGATCAGCCACAACATGCCCCACGTCTTCGAGATCGCCGACCGGATCCACGTCCACCGCCTCGGCCGGCGCGCTGCCGTGATCAAGCCCTCCGACTACTCCATGGCCGAGGTCGTCGCCATCATGACCGGCGCTCTCACCGTCGATGCGGCCGGAGATACTGTCGTAGCGGATTCCGAGGCCGCGAAGGCCGCCGGAGTCCAGGCCACCTGACAGCACAACCCCGCTCTCGCAGATTCCGGCCGAGGCCGCGGCCGGAACCGAGAGCCTTCAGGAGACGGTTTCTCCATGGCAGCGAACCGCCGCCCCACCCTGGCCGACGTCGCCCGCGAAGTCGGCGTCAGCGCCAAGACGGTCTCCCGAGTCCTCAATGAGGACGGACCCGCTTCCGCGCAGACCAGGGAACAGGTACTGGCCGCAGTGGCCAAGCTCGGCTTCCAGCCGAACCTGATGGCCCGCAACATCCGCGTCGGCGGCCCGGACACCACCATCGGCCTGGTCATCCCCGACCTCGCCAACCCCTTCTTCGGAGCCGTGGCCCGCGCCATCGAGGACACCGTCCGCGAACGCGGACTGACCCTCCTCATGGGCTCCTCCGCTGACGACCCCGAGCGCGAACGCGCCCTGACGGACAAGTTCCTCGCCCGCCGCGTCAGCATCCTGATCGTCGTCCCGTCCGTCGGCGCCGACCACTCCCACCTCAAGTCCCACCGTACGGCGGGACTGCCAGTGATCTTCCTCGACCGACCCGGAGTCGGCCTCGCCGCGGACAGCATCGTCAGCTCCAACCGCGCCGGAGCCCACGACGGCGTCGCCCACCTCATCGCCCACGGGCACCGGCGCATCGGCTTCGTCGGCGACCTGCCCGTAAAGCTGTACACCCGCCGCGAGCGCCTGGCGGGCTATCGCGCGGCGCTGCAGGAAGCCGACATCCCCTACGACCGCTCGCTGGTCACCGATGCCCACGACCAGCGAGGGGCCGAGGCCGCGACCTCCCAGCTCCTCGGCCTGGCCGATCCGCCCACGGCCCTGTTCGCCGGCAACAACATCATGGCGCTGGGCATAGTCGCCGAACTCGCCCGCAGCAAACGCAAGGACGTCGCCGTCGTCGCCTTCGACGACGTCTCACTCGCCGAAGCACTCGAACCCGCCCTGACCGTCGTCGCCCAGGACGCGGAAGAACTCGGCAGGGCAGCCGCGACCACCGCCCTGACCCGACTCGACGGCGACCGCACCCGGACCCGCACCATCACCGTGCCCACTCGGCTGATCGTCCGCGGCTCGGGCGAGCAACCCGCGCCCAAGCCGTAGGCGGCCTGAACCCTGCCGGAATCGGAGGCAGCCCTCAAAGAGCGGAGGGGAGCCCGTGAACGCAGCTGTCCGCGTCACTCCGCATCCTCGACTGACCACCTGCGGCAGTGCCGGCTGTCCGCTGTGCCAGTGGTACATGGCGCCCGTGATGGAACGGTGGGGTCCGACCGAGCGCTACGTCAGCACGCGCGCGTAGCTGCACACCCGGTCGGGAGATCCCGTTCGGACGGGAGAGCCGCCGGGGGCGTCGGCACGTCGTGCCAGGCACTCGCTGGTGAGCCGTCCCCATACGGTCGATCCTCGCGAGTCATGACTTCACTCGGTGACGGCCGACCCGAACGGATCTCGTGGCCGTCATGCGGCCGTCGTCAGCAGGCTCTTCTGCCCCATCGCTCCCCTGATGCCCTGCCCCCTGCCCGGGCCGGGTTTCATGGGAGTTCTCGTGCTGGTCAAGGGCGGCCAGCAGGGCCGCCACGGTGAGGCCGGCGTCGGCCGGGTGCCGGAGGACGGTTCCCTCTTCGATGCGGTAGAGATTCGAGCGGCCCTGCCGGGTGTGGGTGAGATAGCCGTTCTGCTCAAGATCGGAAATGATCTTCTGGACAGCGCCCTCGGTGAGCCGGCATCGCGCGGCGATGTCACGGATACGAGTGCCCGGATCATCGGCGATCGAGGCCAGCACTCGGGCGTGGTTGGTCAGGAAGGTCCAGCCACTGTGTCCCTCAGGTACTCCACCCATGCCTCTCAGCGTAGTGCCCGACATTCACGTATTCAAAAGGGTGAAAATGAGTTCATGTATCTCTTGACGTGCGAGGTGAAGGAGGCCGAACCTGGAGCAAAGACCAGTGGACGGATGCCCCGGGAGCGACTCCCATGCAAGAACATCTGCTTTCTTCCCAGGCGAGGGGCGCAGACGAAGCCGTCCACGCAACACAAGCGGATGGCACCTTTCGAGCCCACACCTCGCCGTTCCTGAAGGTCGCGGCATACCCCTCCGACGAGCGGACGGTCGTGGCGGTCGCGGGTGAACTCGACATCGACACGGAGCAGGCTCTGCGGCACGCCCTGCGTGAAGCACTGGCCCAGTCACTCCAGGGCCTCGACCTCGACCTCACCGGGGTCGACTTCTGTGACTGCTCCGGCCTCAACATCCTGCTGCACATCCGCCGCCTGGCCCTGGCGGAGGCCAAGACGGTCCGCATCCAGACCGCGGGAGTCGCGGTCGAGCACCTGCTCACACTCACCCGCACCTGGCCGCTCTTCAAGCGCCCGGATGACGCCGGTCCCGGCGTGGCCGTCAACGGCCGGGGCACGCCTACCGGTACCGCCCCCAGCCCCGCGGAGGAGGACGGGTTGCCCAAGGATGTCGAGGAGGACCTGCGCACCGAAATCGGCCAGCTCAAACGGGCCATGCAAACCAGACCGGTCATCGATCTGGCCCGTGGAGTCCTGATGGCCTCCTACGGTCTGAACGCCAAGGACGCCTGGAGCGTCCTGGTCGAGGTCTCGCAGCGCACCAACACCAAACTCCACCACCTGGCCCAGGAGTTGGTGGGGGCGGTCAATGGCGCTCCGCTGTCCGACAGGTTGCAGCAGGGGATCTCCGCGGCGGTCACCGAAATCCTCCAACCCGACGGCTCCACCGGTAGTACAGGCAGCCCAGACGCAGTACGTGCGTTTGCGGCTTCGCCCCGGCGGCGCACAGGGTGAGCAAGGCGCCCCGACAGCCATTCAGGGAGTGATCATGCCTCGTGGGTCGAGCCCCAAGCGGGAACGGCAGTACGAACACATCAAGGAAAGTGCCGAGCAGCGCGGCGAGAGCACGAAGCGGGCCAAGGAGATCGCCTCCCGCACGGTCAACAAGGAACGGGCCCGCGCCGGCGAATCGAAGGCAGCGAGCAGGGCGTCCACGCAGGACAAGTCGTCGTCCCAGCGGGGCGGCCAGCGTTCGCACAGGGGTTCTCAAGGCCCCACTTACGACCAGCTGTACGAGGAGGCCAAGCGTCGCAACATCGAAGGGCGCTCGTCCATGAACAAGGCCCAGCTCAAGGAGAGACTCGGAAAATAGAGCGGCGACCTGCCACTCATCGAGGCCCATGTGGGCGGCTGCTACGCCGCGGGCAACCACGGCGCCCCGTCCCGCGCGACGAAGCACGCCGACTCCTCACCTCGGGCGTGCGCACCTGCGCGCACTGCAAGTCCGTGACCTCGGTTTCCTTCGGGGCGAGCTCGGAGGGGTCGCGCACCTCGTCGTCCCACTTGAGCACGTGCGCGACCAGTGCCCCGTCCCGCACCCGCAGCAGCAGCACCAGGCGCGCACGCCCGTGCCACGCCGGCTTCGCCACGGCCACCTTCGTATTGCGGACCAGCGCCCGGGCGATCAGAGCGTACTAATGGCGCCGCTCCACAGCGGTCGGGGCATCACGGGCCTCCACGACAACCCCGAGCCCCACCAGCCCAGGAGCCTCCGACACGGCCCGCTTCCCGACGACGCCGGCGCGCGCTGCCACTGGCACCGTCGCAGGCTGGACGGGTGGACTGGCCCGTTTCCGTCGCCCTCGCGCAGTCCGTACCGGAACTGCCCACCGGAACGGACTGGAGCTACGAGATGAAACTCGACGGCCACTGTCGATGCGCTGCGGCCACATGGCATGCCAGACCCGCATTCTGTGGAATCAGGTGCTGTCAAGCAGCTCGGCATGCGCTGCGGGGCCGCCCTACGGTTGGAAGCCGGTCTGCCGGGGGCGGCGCCGATGGGATGGTCGAGGGTGCGCCACAGGCAGCTCAAAGCCCGAGTCGCTGATCACGTGGGCTGCCATCACCCTGATGACCAGGCGCATCACCCGCCGGACCTTCCGCTGCACCGGCCAGCAGACTTCCCGAGAGCACGAACGGGACTGATCATCATGGCCCTGCCGACGGGCAGGGACCTCTCCCCGGCCGCACGCTGACGCCGTCACCCGGCCGACGGACGGGTGACCCTGGAACGTGTCGACTGCCATGACAGCCCGAAGTCTCCCGTCCCAGCTCACCCAGCGGGCACACAGGCGGCCCCGGACCGTACGTCGGCGCGGGCCCGGGGCCGAGGGCACCTCTCGGGCCGCGGTACCGGTTCGACGCCTCTTCGGCGCGCAGGGCTGCCGCGTCGGTCGGTTACGAGCCGGCCTTTGTCCCGATGCCATGGGCGAGGAGGCTCTCGGCGGTCTCCGCGATGGTGTCCTCGATGGGGCGTGCTCGCCACCCTAGAAGCTTCTCCGCCTTGGCGCTCGTGGCGTTGAGATTCCGGCCGAGCTGGTGCCTGAGCAGTCGCAGTTCCGGGTTCACGATGCCCAGTGTGCGTGCGAGCCACACGGGCAGTTCACGGGTCGGGGCCTTCGCGGCGCGCTCACCGAGGCGGTCCTGCAGAATGCGTGCGATGTCGATGACGCGCAGGCTGTGTCCGGCGATCGCCAGGAAGCGTTCGCCGGCGGCTGCCGGATCGGTCATTGCGCGCACGTGCAGGTCCGCGACGTCGCGGACGTCGACGAAGCCCATCCCGAAGGGAGGGCATGCAGGAACCCGTCCCTCGAGCATTCTGCGGACCAGACGCAGGGACGGCGGGTCGTCCGGGCCCAGCAGTGGTCCAAGAACCCCCACGGGATGAACCGCTGCCAGTTCCAGACCACCGCCTTCGTCTTGGACGAACTGCCAGGCGGCGCGTTCGGCGAGTGTCTTGGAGCGCTGGTAGGGCGGGATATCGCTGTCGACGTCGGTCCAGTCCTGTTCGGTGAACGGGGTCGAGCGTGGGGGGTGCCCGATCCCGACGGCACCGAAGGCGCTTGTCAGGACGACCCGGCGCACGCGGGCGTCGCGGGCGGCGCGCAGCACCCGCAGGACGCCCTCTCGTGCTGGGACCATCAGGTCGGCGTCTTTCGCGGGCGTATGGCGCAGGGTTGGCGAGGCGACGTGGAGGACGTAGTCGCAGTCGGCGACGGCGTCGTCCCAGCCGTCGGGGTCTTCGAGGTCGGCGCGCGCGACCGTGAGTCGGTCGTCGTCGAACGGTGTGGCCGCGTGGAGCCAGGAGCGCAGTGCCGGCTCGCGTTGCAGGTCGCGGACTGTGGTGCGGACGGTGTGCCCGGCGTCGAGCAGGGCCTGGATGCACCAGCTCCCGACGAATCCGGTTCCTCCGGTGACCAGTACTCGTGTCATTTGTCTCTCCTCAGCTTTCGACTCGTGCAGAAAGGGGTGCCGACGGGTGCGTCGCGCGATGCCGCTGGGCAGCGGCCACGCTGCTTCCAAGGAGGGCGTGGCCGATCATGATCGGGTAGATCACGGCGCGCTCGAACAGGCCGACGTTCCACATCCAGCCGGTGAACACGTCAGTCATGAAGAGGGGGAACGCGATCAGTCCGGCGGTGCCGAGGATGATGCTCGCGATCGACCGGCCTCTGGTGAGACCGATGCGGGTTCCGCCGGCTCCGACGACGATCGCCATGATGTTGCCGGCGAGCATGACGCCCTGCGCACCGACGGTGTGGAACGCGATCAGGCCGTTGTCGACGTTGGCGTTGGAGCCCTGGAAGACGCCGACGAGCGAGACCCCGACACCGGCGAGGACGGCGAGGATCCTGATGACGATCGGGCGGGTGCCCTCGCGCGGGTCGAACACGAGAATCGCGCCGACGATCAAGAGGGTGCCGTAGATCACCCAACCGGTGTCCATGACGGCGCCGAGGGGGGAGTTGGCGACCTGTCCGAACGCGGTCTGCGGCGGGCCGGTCAGACCGAGGTGGCTGACCCAGTTGTACAGGGGCGAGTACGGCGGGTCCTGCCAGGCGGCGGCGGTGATGAACTCGGCGACCCAGGACACGAGCGGGCCGAGAAGGATGAGGAGGGCTCCGGCGCGGGCAGCGGCGCCGGAGCGGACGATGGGGTTCACGCGAGGGCCATTCCGGGGACGCGCTTGCGGATGGCCTCCATCTCGGCTTCGTCCGAGACGCCCTGCCAGTCGTACCGGGGGGTGTACGGAGCCTCCAGGGCACGCACTTCGTCGTCGGTGAGCTCGATGTCGAGGGAGGCCACGGCCTCCTCGATCTGCCGGATCGAGCCGGCGCCGACCAGCGGCGCGGTGACCACCGGCTGGCGTCGCAGCCAGGCGAGCGCGACCTGCGCGCGGCTGACGCCGTGGGCGTCCGCGACCTGCCCGACCGCGTCGATGATCGCGTGGTTGGACGCCTCCTCGGCCGGCGAGTAGAGCAGGTCCGCGTAGGCGCCGTCCGTCTCGGAGCGTACCGTCGAGCGTGCGTCGTCCCACGCGCGGGTGAGGCGGCCGCGGGCCAGCGGCGACCAGATGATCGTGCCCACGCCCTCGTCCAGGCACAGCGGGATCATCTCGCGCTCCTCCTCACGGGCGAGGAGGTTGTAGTGGTCCTGCATCGACACGAACCGCGCCCAGCCGTTCTCCTTCTGCAGGCGCAGCGCCTTCGCGAACTCCCATGCGTGCATGGACGAGGCGCCGAGGTAGCGGACCTTGCCGGCCCTCACGAGGTCGCTGAGTGCATCGAGGGTCTCCTCCCAAGGGGTGGAGTGGTCGTTACGGTGGATCTGGTAGAGGTCGATGTAGTCGGTGCCCAGGCGGCGCAGCGAATGGTCGACCTCGGTCATGATCGCCTTACGTGACAGTCCCCGTCCGTTGGGTCCCAGCCGCATCGGATGGCGCAGCTTCGTGGCGATCACCACGGCATCACGGTCGGCGAAGTCCTTGAGCGCCCGGCCGAGGATTTCCTCGCTGGAACCGTTGGAGTACATGTTCGCGGTGTCGAAGAAGTTGATCCCCGCCTCCAGCGCGTGCTTGATGAGCGGTCGCGCGTCCTGTTCGCCCTTGGACCAGACGGGGTGCCCGCGGTCGGGCTCGCCGTAGGTCATCGCGCCGATCGCGATCGGGGATACGTCGAGGCCGGTCATGCCGAGCTTGATGTAATGCATGACGCTCCTTAGAGTAGGTGGAGAGCTCTCCGCATAACGTAGTGGAGAGGTCTCCACTTAGCAAGGTGAGGTCCCGTGGTCCGCTCAGACGCCCGTGAGAACAGGGCGCGCATCCTCGCCGCCGCACGCGAAGCTCTTGCGGCGGACGGCAGCACGTCGATGAACCAGATCTCTCAGCGCGCGGGAGTCGGCGCCGGCACCCTGTACCGCAACTTCCCCACCCGTGAGTCGCTGGTCCTGGCCGTCTACCAGGACGAAGTGGCACGCATCATCAACACCGTGCCCGTCCTGCTGGCCCAGATGCCGCCACTGGAAGCGCTCCGCCACTGGACGACCGACCTCGTCGAGGCCATGCGCAGAAAGCACGGCCTCGGCGACGCCCTCAGCCCGGGCGCGCACCAGGCGATCAGCGAGCAGAGCTACGGGCCGGTCATCGCCGCCATCACAGAACTCCTCGACGCCGGCAAAAGGGACGGAAGCGTCCGCCCAGACGCCGACCCAGGCGACTTCCTCCAACTCACCGGCGCCTTGTGGCGCGCCGCGTCCAGCCCCGAGGACCGGGCACCCCACATGCTCGCGCTCATCCTCGACGGACTCCGCCCGCAGCGGTGAACGCCGCGCATGCGACAGGGCCCGCCAGACGAACGACTTTTCTGTGGAATCAGATGTGTCAAGCTTGCGTTGATTTGCCCTGTCGGACGCCGACGATCGGCAGGAGCTGAACTGTGTCGGGTGTCCTGATCTGCCGGGGTGGTGGCCCGGCCGGGGTCGGGGTATCGGCGAGTCCGCCGAGGAGTTCGTCGATCACGGTCTGACCGTCGGTGAGAGCGGCTTGTTCGTCCCCGGTGAGCGGGATCGAGACGGCCACCTTCTGCAAGTTCCCTTTGGCTTCGAGGAGTTGGGCTCTCGTGGAGTCCTTTGGGGAGTAGAAGTCGCAGCGGGCGCAGGCCATGCGGTGTCGGCAGTGTCCGAAGAAGGTGTCGGCGCAGTAGCCGTGTCCGAGGCCGTAGTGCTGCCGGGGCTCGCCGGCCGCGGCGATCATGAGGGCGTGGCCGACCACACCTTGCACCTGAAGTACGAACCGATCGACCTGCGCACGTCGAACCTGTCCGGTGCCTTGCTGGGGCTCTCGGACAGGCTCCGGGCCTTCGCTCACGGAACCGTTCTGTACGGCGGTGATGAACTGTCCGACATGGCGCAGGAGATGGCCCAGGAGATGAACGCGACTGTGGCGCGATGCGCCGCGCTGGACGTCATGCGTCAGGCATACCGAGACCTGGTGCCGGACGTCCCGGAAGACGGCTGACCAGTCTTCGCGTCGCCCTTGCCAACTACGGAAGCTGCTACACCCATGCAGCGCCTTTGGCCGCCGAGCGGCAGCAGCTATGGGGTGAGCGCGTCGAGGAGCTGCGGGCCGTTGTTGCGGACGTTGTTGACGGCCGTGGAGACCGGCCGGGCGTCCAGGTGGCCGTCGGCGGGCTGGGTGAGCAGCGCCCGCAGTTCGTCGGGGTCCTGGTGGTGGGGGTCGAGCCAGGAGTCGTAGTGGTCCGGTGTGAGGGCGAGCGGCATGCGGGGGTGAACGCGGCCGGCCGTGTCGGTGGCCTCGGTGGTGATGATGGTGCAGGTCGTCAACCAGGCGGCTGGGTCGTCGTCCTGTTTGACCTCCGGGTTGCGCCAGTACTCGTACAGGCCGGCGAGCGCCATCACCTGCTGGTCCTCGGGATGGATGAAGTACGGCTGCTTGCGGGCCTTGCCCGTATCGGGGTCCTTGGCCTGCTCCCATTCGTAGAAGCCGTCGGCCGGCAGCAGGCAGCGGTGTTTGGCGAATGCGCGGCGGTAGGCGGGTTTCTCGTGCACGGTCTCCACCCGCGCGTTGATCATCCGCGCGCCGATTTTCATGTCCTTCGCCCAGGACGGCACCAGGCCCCAGCGCAGCGGACGCAACTCCCGCTCCACCGCGGGGGCATCGGTCTGGTCGCGCGGGACGCGCTCGAGGACGGCCCACACGTTGTCGGTCGGGGCGACGTTCCAGTTCGGCGCCAGCGCCTCCTCGGCACGCCAGTCGGTGACCTGGAAGAGCTGGACCAGGTCCTCGGGACTGCGGGTGGAGACGTAACGGCCGCACATGGCACCACTGTGCCACCGGCGGCGCCGACCGCAGCGCCGTTCGGTGGCCCGTGTCGGACCGTGCACCTCGGCGTTGCAAGGCAGTCCCGAGGCTGACTCCAGCGGTTGCGCGGGGAGCTCGCCGATGAGGTATCGGGCGGCCCTTCACGAGGCGGCCGCGGCAGAGCCCGGTCGGACATTCGACTCGCTAGCAGCACCCCGAGTGCAATCCAAGATCCGATCTGCGGAGAAGTCGCAGGTCAGCACCATCGGATGAAGGGCCAGTCAGTGGCAGTGTCCTCCCGGTCCTGCAGTTGCGCGGCTAACCGTCGGCTGCCTCATCGTGCTCTTGGCCTGTCGGCGGCAGCCCGCTCCCTGTTTCCTCTGCGCGTCCGTCCGCGCAGCCGATCCCCTCCGGAGTCCTCCTGTGATCACACCCGCTCAGGGCTGCGCCCCTCAACAGCTCTGCCAGCTCCTGCACGGTGCCGGCTCGCCGAAGACCGGCGCTTACCTTCTGAATGTGCCGTCCGCAGAAGGCACGGCGCACTCCGGCACCAGCGCGCTGCCGGTGCCGAAACGAGCGGTGTCCGGGACGTCCCACCCCCCTTTCCTTGTTCTTCCTGCTGTGGGGCGTGGTCCGGGGGCGTAGAAGGGATGTCGGCCTCCCGACCACGGCCTGACCGACATGGTGACCTGCGGGTTCACAGGAAGGCGCGGCAGAGGGCGCGGGCAGTTGTCGGCCGCGGTGTCGGAGGGGATTCCGGCCTGGTCCACGGAGGCGTTGTCGCTTCGTGACCGTGGTCGGGGCTCTGGTCGGGGCCGACTGGCGCTGTGGCCGCTACGCGCGGCGCCGGGCAGGACGGTGCCGCCCCGGACGGGAAGCGAGCGGAACCGTGATGATCAGCGCGGACGCGGGCAGCGGGGACCGGCTGCGCTGGCCGTGCTGGTGCAGTACCGGATGGACACCACCGAGCAGATGACGGCCGATCAGGAGCTTCCATGCGGGCCGCCTTCCGGTGCGGTAGCGATTCCTGGCCACGGCCTTTGCCAAACCTGCGCGGCAAGCCCTCACCCGATGGGTCGTGGGCGGGCGACCCAAGGTGGAGCTTGGCGAGCCGGCACGACGGCCGGACCGTGCCCTGCGAGTCCCCTCCGGCGGCCGTCTGGACTCAGCCGCCGCTCTTGCGCCGAAACGACCGCTGACTCGCAGCCGGGCCGTGCGCCCCGCGGATCTTCGACGCGCCGGTGTTCGCAGCCAGGGCGGCTGCGTCCGCCTGCATGCCCCGCTTGCGCGCCAGGGCGTCCCGGAACTTGCGTTTCAAGTCATCCTGCCCGTCGTCGGGTGCCGGCGCGGGCTCCTCGATGTCGGACAGCTCCGAACCTTCTTGCGGTGAGGGCTCTGACGTCATGGTGACCTCCGGGTTCGGGCAGTGGGAAGCACAGCTTGTCATGGACCATGGTGTCCGCGATCAGGCCCCCGGTCCGGGCGCGGGTCCGCGAAGGTTGGTGAGGCCTCCACGCCCGCAGCAGCTGGTCACAACGGGTCGAGGTCGCCGACGAATACGACGAGGAGAGCCTCCTCTTCACCCCATGATCGGCGGCAGAGATCTCACTGGCTTTCGGGTGCGCTTCGAACCGGCGGGCAACAAGCGCCGCGAGGAATGCTTCCGGCGCTGACCGACGCCGGCGAACGATGGCTGCGGCTGATTGATGCGGGATCCGGATCGGGAAAAAATGTGCGTCTGCACGAGAATCCCGTGCAGGCCCGGATGCCGAAACCCGGGCATGGACGGGGACGCCTGCCAGATCCCAACTACCGTAAATCCGCACGTCACGACGTCGGGTTGGTCCTTTGCGCCGGTCGCCTAGAACCGTTGGACGGCGTCGGTGTTTCCGACGAATTCGAGAATGGCCTTCGCCAGCTCGTCGGGAGCCTCCATCGCGGCGTAGTGGCCGACCCCGTCGAGAGATACCGAGCTGACCTCGGTCGCCGCCGCGGCCTGCGTCATGGTGGCGGCCGTGAAGGAGCGTCCGCCGGCGCCGACCGCGAGCACAGGTACGGTCAGGCCCGGCGCGTCGGCGAGAGCCTTGATCTCGGAGCCCTCGCGCAGCATCGACCGGTAGAGGCCGATCGCTCCTCGCCAGCCGTCGGGCCGCGCGTAGCTGCGGACGAATTCGTCAATGTCGGCGTCGGTGCTCGCATCCGGGGTCGCACTCGTGGCCGAGAAGGCGAACTGTCCCAGGAACTCGCGCTCGCGACCGGCCAGCAGCATCTCGGGAATGCCGGGCGCGGCGAGAACGCCGATGTACCAGGCGCCACCGTGGGTGATGTCGGCCAGCGCCTCCACGCCGAACCCGGGCAGTCCCGTCTCAATCGCGATGAAGCTGAGCACGTCTTGCGGGTGCGTGGTCGCGAGTCGGAACACAGTCGCTCCGCTGATGTCCTGTCCGGTGAGATGGACCGGGCCGACGTCGAGTTGCTCGATCAGAAGGTGCAGGTCCTCGGCCGAGGTGGCGCTGTCATACTCGCCCGGCCCGTTGCCGGAGTCGCCGAAGCCGCGCAGATCGACGGCGAAGACACGGTGGCGCTCGGCGAGCAGCGGGATGAGCTTGTGGAAGGCCCACCAGGTCTCGGGGAACCCGTGGACCAGCAGGATCGGGGTTCCGCTGGTTCCCACCGCGACATAGTGCAGCGTGGTTCCGTTGACCTCGACGCGGTGGTGCGTGATCCCCGGGAGTGTGGCACCGGCTGGTGTGACTTTCATCGTGCCCCCCACTTCGACAACCTTGTTGTCTATGACATTAGACAACAAGGTTGTCGTTGTCTAATGGTCGTATTCTTCTTCCATGCCACGATCCGGTGCTGACCTCGCACTGCTCCTGCTCGGAGGCTTCCGCTCACTCGCGGACGCCGCGACCGCCGAACTGGCCCGCCGTGGCTACGAAGACGTGCGTCCCGTCCACGACTTCGCCCTGCGTGCCATCGCCGCTGGTGCGGACAACGCTTCAGAACTGGGCCGACGCCTGTCCGTCTCCAAGCAGGCGGCGGCGAAAACCATCGCGGTGCTGCAGGAGCGCGGATACATGGCACGTGACACGGACCCCCTTGACGCCCGCCGCAAACGCCTTCAGGTCACCGCACTCGGCTTCGAATTGCTGCGACAAGGTGAATCGATCTTCGACGAGTTGCGCGACCAGTGGGAGCGGCAGATCGGTTCTGCCGAACTCGCGAGCCTTGAGACGCACCTGGCCACGCTGGTTGGCGCCCTGCCCGTGCGCCTGGATGCACCGGGCTGGATTGCACATGACCTCGGCGGGCCGGCCTAGCAGTCCTCCTGCCCACGAGCGCGCGCCTTGGCGGTCGGTTCGCCGAAGATTCCATCCGCCCAGGCCGAGAACGGTCGATACGGCCGCCCGCAGGGCTCCGGCGTGACCGGAGCAGGCATTGCTGTTGGCCGATGACAAGTACCAGGCCCGAAGGCGAGCCCTTCCTCAACGGCTCGCGGCTGCTCTCCGTCGTCACTTCATCGCCGCCCTGGAGTAGCTTTCGCTCGCCAGGGAGCCCCGCTCGCCCTCCGCTGTCGCCCCCGCCACGTGGCCGGCGTGCCGACCAGGCGCAGCAGCTTGTGCAGCCCAGAGCCGGCGCGCAGAGGAGACGGACACCGTGCACGACGACCCCAGCTGCATCGCATCGTTGCTGCGCCGAGAGGACGCCAGTGTGCCCGCTCGCTTTGGGCTCGTGCACTGCCACTTTTCACCGCAGAGCTCCATGAGCGCGGTGTGCGTCTCGGCTTTCGCAGCCCTGGGGCGCCACACCAGCCGGACTGCGCCGATATCCGCGTCGAGGTCGACGTCACCCGAGACCACGGTCAGCTGGCAGCGAGGCAGCCAACCAGGCTGCGGCGCACGACCGTTGACTATGCGCCGCTCTGGGCAACAGTGGCCTTCGTCGATAAATGGCCTGCCTTCGCCGGAGGGGACGGCCGGGCCTCCGACTCCCGCTCTCCCGGTCCGGTTGAAATTCTCTGCGCGATCCTGACCCTCGGCGACAGCACAGCGACTTCGGGCACCGTCAAGGTCTCCGTTGCCCCCTGGAGACTCGAATCGATCGATGGACACATCGAGTTCGAAGTGGCGGCGGATCAGTTGATTTCCAGCTGAGGTTCACCACCACTGGACCCCGACGAGACCTTGGGTTCTGGCGTTCGTCTCAATGTGGGTGCGGACCGCCGTGGGGCGCACGATCCGGGATCCTGGTCGGCCGGGGGGTGCGGCCGTGTCGCTGTGTGGGCAGGCGCCGGCGTTCCGGAGTCGGGCGGCTCGGGCCGCGTCAGCTGTGGTTCAGGGACCACACGACCTGGTCCTGGTACCAGCGGGCGGCGCTGACACCGTGCCACGAGGCCGCTTCGTCGACCTGGTCCTCGTACCAGCGGGCGGCGCTGACACCGTGCCACGAGGCCGCTTCGTCGACCTGGTCCTCGTACCAGCGGGCGGCGCTGACGCCGTGCCACGAGGCCGCTTCGCCCTCGTGGTCCGCAGACCGTACGGAGCGCAGAGTGTCCTGCCCACGGTGGTCGTCACGACGGCCGTCGTCCGTGTGGCGGCCGACTTGCCCGCTGCTGGTCGCGGAGGTGGCGGACACGTACTGCGTGTGCCGCACGGGCACCGAAGTCGCGGCTGCCGACGCCGAGCCGCCGGCTCCGAGAAGGGCTCCGCCGGCCAGTGCCGTGGAGGCGAGTGCGATCGAGACGCGCTTGGTCATGCTGTTCATGGTCATTTCCCTTGCGAGACTGCCGCGGTTTCGCCGAGTCGGCGGCCGCCGCTTCCATGTGAACCGAGATCCGGAAATCCCGGGTCAGTCGGCTTGCCGCAAGGTCATCCGGAGGGGTGCCTCACGTTCGGCTCTGCCACCGTACCCGAGGGGTGCCTCATATTTGCAGTGAGGCTCATCACGCCACGTCAGGGGGGCGAGATTGCGATCGGAAACGTGACGATCAACGAATTCGAGGGGGGCCTCATGTTACGCTCGAGCCATGAGCCACCACCACGCCCCGTCCGCGAGGGAGACACCGGCGAGACCCCTGCGCCGTGACGCACAGCGCAACAGGGACGCGATCGTGGCCGCCGCCCGCACGGCCTTCTCCGAGCAGGGCCTCGGGGCGTCCCTGGAGGGCGTCGCCCGCGAGGCCGGCGTCGCGATCGGCACGCTCTACCGCCACTTCCCCACCCGGCTCGACCTGGTCGAAACACTCTTCAACGCGAAGTACACGGAACTGCTCACCACCGCGGAAGAAGCCGCGGCCATGGACAACGCCTGGGAGGGGTTCTGCCGCTACCTGGAGAAACTCTGCCAGTTGCAGGCCTGCGACCGCGCCTTCAACGACCTGGTCTCGGCACGGCTGCCCCTTCACGTGGCCGGCCGCAAGATGTACGAACGCGCCAAGGAACTCGGCATCCAGATCATGCGCAACGCCCAGGAACAGGGCGTCCTGCGCGGCGACGTCACCGCGCAGGACATCGCCTTCGTGATCTGGTCCCAGGCCGGGATCATCCAGGCCACACGCACCGTCGCCCCCCAAGCCTGGCGCCGCCATCTCCACCTGATGCTCGACGCCTTCCGCACCGAGGGCGCCCACGAACTGCCCGAACCCCCTCTGACCAGCCAGCAGGTCGACCAGACCCTCGTCACTCTGGAGTGCGCCGAAGAGGACTGCCGCGAGCAGTCCTGACCACACGAGAGACAAGGCCGCGGACAACAGCTGCGCATCACACCGGACCGGCGCCACACCGGACCGGTACCTCGGCCGACCGGCCGGGACGACCCCGGCAGCACTCCGGGCGGCAGGACCACGGGCCGTCCGACCGCCGTCTTCCGGCTGCCCCGGCCCGCGCTGTCACCGGGATTCCCGGAGGATGCCCTGGCCTTCAGGCCGGGGAGGAATCCCGTTTCCCGCGGAGCGGGGCAGGGGAAGCCGGATCGCCGCTGGGCGATCCGGCGTCCGGCCGGGGAGCGGCGAGGGCGACCTCCAGGAGGTGCAGGATCTCGGAGTTGAGGGACCGCCGGTCCGCAGCGGCCTGAGCGGTCCCCTGTTCGTGTAGGTCTGCCGGGATCCGGAGTGAGAAGCGAATCATGACGCTACGTGGCATCGTGACGACGCCAATGGAAGCCGACGGGGCCGGGCGCGCCCGGTACACCCACCGGCTTCGCGTGTCGTCGAGTGCCCGTACCGCGCTGGAGGCGGAGTGGGCACGGTGCCGGTGGATCTGGAACGAGTGCGTCGCCAAGTCCAAGGCGGTCCACCTGCACAACAGGACCACGGGCGAGAAGCGGACCTGTGCCCGGCGCAGCTCGACAGGATGCCGACCGGGGCGCGGGAGCGTACGCCGTGGCTGCGTGAGGGCAGCTCGGTTCCTCAGGAGCAGCTGATCCGGGACTTGGGCAGGTCCCGCGCGAAGGCGCACAAGGGCATCCGGGAAGGCCTGTCTCAGCGGCAGCGGGCCGGTATGCCGGGATGGAAGAAGAAGCGCGAGGCCTCGCCGACGCTGGACGACACCCAGCGCGGGTTCCGGCTGAAGGACGACCGCCTGCGCCTGGCGGGTGGGGTCGTGCTGAGGGTCGTGTGGTCGCGCGGCCTGCCGGGCGAACCCTCCTCGGTGCGCGTGTACCGGGACAGCGTCGGGCACTGGTACGCATCGTTCGTGGTCCCGAGGTGCGGCCGCTGCCGGAGACCGGCCGGGTGCTCGGCGTGGACTGGGGCGTGAAGGAGACCGCGACCACCGCCTCCAACGCCCACGACCTGCCGCACGCCCAGCACGGCCGTCAGACGCAGGCTGGGCTGGCCCGCTACGGCCGGATGACGGACCGCCGCCGGCCGAAGAAGGGGCAGGCCGCCTCGAAGGGCTACCGCGAGGCGAAGAAGTGGCGGGCGAAGACCTGCGCGAAGATCGCCCGGCAGCGGCAGGATGCCGGCCGCAAGTAGGCGAAGAAGGTCGTGACCGACCATGACGCCATCGCGGTCGAGGATTTCAGGCCGAAGTTCCTCGCCAGGTCCTCGATGGCGCGCAAGGCGGCGGACGCCGCGATCGGCGCCACGAAGAAGGCCCTGATCG
Source organism: Streptomyces mirabilis (assembly GCF_039503195.1). Lineage (NCBI taxonomy): Bacteria > Bacillati > Actinomycetota > Actinomycetes > Kitasatosporales > Streptomycetaceae > Streptomyces > Streptomyces mirabilis. Next base: position 9,698,064 of record NZ_JBCJKP010000001.1, on the reverse strand, counting down.
AGATGGGCCGCAAGCACGGGCGGGACATCCGTCTCGTGCATCCTGCACACACCACCATGGACTGCGCATCGTGCGGAGCGAGAAGCAAGCACGCACTGCCGTTGTCCGAGCGCACCTACACCTGCACCGCGTGCGGAGTCGTCTCCCCAGAGACAAGAACTCCGCCCGCGTGATGCTCGTCCATGCGGGTCCGAACCCGGCTGGTGCCGAGGGCGTAAGACCACCGGGAGCGCCGCTCCCAGAGGCAGCCTGAGCCAGGAATCCCCGCTCAGCCCTGAAGGAAGGAATCCACTCTCTTCAAGGAGGGGAGCAGTCGAAGCCGGGACAGTGTGCTCGCGGCGCCATCCTGGAACCGGCCGCTTCGGGACCGCCCCGGTATCAGGCAGTGCGGACGGTTCAGTGACCGCCCGCGTCGACGACCTCGATGTCCTCGATGTTCTGCTCGATCGCGTCGGTCGGCAGGGCCACGCGGATCGCCCAGTGGTAGATCGCCAGGGAGAACACGGCCACGACGGCGATGTCCGTCCACATCGGCAGGTTGCCCTGCCCGCCGCCGAAGGTGCCCTGCCAGGAAATCACACCGATGCCGAGCAGGTAGACCGGCAGCCACTGGGCGGACTTCCAACTGATCCGCGGAGCGTTCGGCAGGCCCTTCTTGGACGCGTAGAGGGCGTAGCCGCCGAGCAGGAGGTAGCCCAGGACGATCGCTTCGCCCAGCTTCTCCAGGGTCTGCCAGCCGCTCCAGTAGATGATCAGGCTCGCAACGATGAACGCCAGTGGGGAGAGCACACCGCCGAGCGGCAGCCGGTAGCTGCGCTCGCGGTTCGGCAGGCGCCTGCGCAGCGCGCCGAAGGCCAGTGGAGCGCCCGCGTACATCAGCACGCTGGCGGAGGTGATGAAGCCGACCAGCTGCTGCCAGCTCGGAAACGGCAGGAAGCAGACCACGCCGGTGACGAAGGACATGATCAGGCCGTACACCGGGACCCCGCGTGCGTCCGTGCGCTCGAAGACGCGCGGCGCGTAGCCGTTCTTGCTCAGACCGTAGGAGATACGGGAGGTGGAGGTGGTGTAGATCAGACCGGTGCCGCCCGGGGAGACGATGGCGTCGAAGTACAGCACCACGGTCAGCCAGCCCAGACCGACAAGGGTGGCCAGACCCGCGAAGGGGCCACTGATACCGACGAAGTCGAGCTTGTCCCAGCCCTTGGCGAAGCTGCTGCCGGGCAGCGCGCCGATGAAGACGACCTGCAGCAGGACGTAGATCAGCGTGCCGATGGCCACTGAGCCGAGCACCGCGCGGGGGATGTCGCGCTTGGGGTTGCGGCTCTCGCCCGCCAGCTGGATCGCCTGCTCGAAACCGAGGAGGGCGAAGACGATGCCGCTGGTGCTGATCGCGGCGAGCACGCCCTTGGAGCCGAACGGCGCGAAGCCGTGCGAGGTGAAGTTGCTGCTGTGGAAGTGGGTCGCAGCGAGGGTGAAGATGGCGAGCAGCGGCACGAAGATCTTCAGCCAGGTGGCAGCGCTGTTGGTCCGGGCCAGCACCGAGACACCGAGGAAGTTCACGGCGACGAAGACGCCCATGAGGATCACCGCGACGATGAAGCCGCTCGTCGTCAGGGTGCCGTTGTCATTGAGGAAGCTCTTGGCGAAGTGCCAGTGACCGGCGTAGCCGATCATGGCCTCGACCTCGATCGGCGCCACGGTTGCCGCCTGCAGCCAGGCGAACCAGCCAAAGGACATGCCTGCCAGGCCGCCGAAGGCGTAGTGCGGGTAACGGGCGGTGCCGCCGGCGACGGGGAACATTCCGCCCAGCTCGGCATGAACAAACGCCAGCAGCACGATCGCGACCGCGCCGATGCCCCAGGAAATCAGAGCTGCCGGGCCGGCGGCGACGACGGCGTTCTTCGCGCCGTACAGCCAGCCGGATCCGATGATTGAGCCGGCGGACGCCCAGAGCAGCCCGATCAGTCCGACGTTCCGTCGGAGGGAGCTACGGTTCTGGCTCGTGCTTGGTGGGGCGAGCTGGTCGACAGATGCCATGGGGCGGCCTCACGGTGTCAGCGGTGCGTTAAAGAGTCGCCACAGGCTAGGTTCGGAATGTCACCATGCAACAGCCCATAGAGCTGAATAGTTATTTTCATCACGTTCGTCTGCGCAGCGCGGTGGCCACCGCTGGACGTGGTGGATCCCGTTCGGTGACACGCCGGCATAGATCCGACCCCGGCGGCGAAACCGTGATCAGGCTGCAGTCGTCGCCGTGGTGCCGACTGAGCCGTGGTCGTGGCCGGCCGCAGTTTCGAGTGCCGGCGCCTCCCCCTGAGTCACGCTGATACGCGAACGCCGTGGCATCACCGCCGCGGTCGCGAAGCCGGGCGCCCAGCCTCGGAAGGCGGTGCCGTCCGCTGATCCGGACGAGCGGGTGCGGGTGGCCGAGCTCGAGGCGAGTGAGCGCAAGCTCGCCACCGAGCGGGGCATCCTCCGCAAGGCGGCCAAGTACTTCGCCGGAGAGACGAACTGCGAGGAGCCGCTTCCAGTTCGTTGACGACCATCGGAACACCTACAAGGTGAAACGGCTCTGCCGGAAGCACGCCGCGGCGTGCGGGCGCTGGGCGTGCGCCCCCTCGCACCCTGATGGCCGGTTCTTCGCGCCCAGAAATGTTGCGGGGGCCCAACAATGGGCACGCGCTCAACATCACAGGACTGGCGTACGGCAGGCTGAAGGGGCGGCAGTGATCCAGGTACTTCTCGTGCACGACGGATGTCTCGTCAGATCGGTCCTCGCGCAGTGGCTGTCACGGGAGCCCGACCTGCGGGTGGACGACGTCCCCTGGCGCCGGGCGTCCTGTCACGTGCGCGCGTTGCGGCCCGACGTGTGCGCGGCGGATCTGGACTGCTCGGACACGGCCGGCATTCCGCCCCTGGGCGAGTTAGGTCTGCGGGGCGGCGGCCAGGTCCTGCCCCGCTTACTCGTACTTGCCACTGCGAACAGGCCTGGCCTGCTGAGACGGGCCCTGGAGGCGGGCGCGCTCGGCTACGTCGACAAGACGGGGACGCCCGAGCAGCTGCTGCGCGGAATCCGGAAGGTCGCTAAGGGGGAACGTTTCGTCAGCGAGTCGCTGGGGTTCGGATTCCTCAAGGCCGCCGAGATGCCGCTGACCCGCCGGGAGCTGAGCGTGTTAACCCTCGCCGCCGAGGGGGCCTCCGTCGCGGAGATCGCCGGGAGCCTGCACCTGTCCCACGGGACCGTGCGCAACTACATGGCGGCCATCACCCGCAAGACCGGCGCCCGCAACCGCATCGACGCCATCCGCATCTCCCAGAGCCAGGGCTGGCTGTGAGAGGTGCCCGGGTTCCCAGCCACCCACGAGGTCGCGGTAGAGGGGCGAGCGGCGCAGCACCTCCTCATGCGTCCCGAAGGCCGTGCGCGGGCCGTCCATCACCAGCACCCGGCCGGCGCGGCGGGCCGAGCTGATGCGGTGGGCCACGACCACCAGGGTGCCGCCCGGCCGGGCCGCGAACGCCCGCTCCGCCCGTTCCTCCGCCACCGGGTCCAGATGGCAGGTCGCCTCGTCCAGCAGGACGAGGGGGGCGGACGACAGGTACGCCCGCGTGAGCGCGATCAGCTGGCGCTCCCCGGCCGACAGCGCCGCGGGATCCACGCTAGCCCCCGTCCCGCCCAGGGCGTTGAGCAGCGGTGTGAGCCCCACCGCCTCGGCCGCGGCGAGCAATTCCGCCTCGGGGACGGGATCCGGCCGCAGATGGGCGAGGTTCTCCCCGAGGCCGCCGCTGAACACGTACGCCTCCTGCGGGATCAGCACGCGCCCGGCGGCGGCCTCGCGGCCCGGCACCCGGCACCCGCAGATCCGTATGTCTCCGCGTACCGGCTTCAGCAGTCCCGCGACCAGCCCGGCCAGCGTGGACTTCCCGACCCCGCTCGGCCCTACGACGGCCAGATGAGCGCCGCTGGGCAGCGCGAGGGTGAGGTCGTCGACGACGGGGACGCGGGCGGGGCCGTAGGAGAAGGTGAGGGACGTGAGAGCGAGGGCCGGGGGCACTTCCGGGGTGGAGGGGCACGGAGGCGGGGTGTGCGGGGTGAGCTCGGTGACGGCGGGGCGGGAGACCGCAGGTGGAGGCGGCGACAGCCGGCGCAGCACCACTGTCAGGCGCGAGCCGCTGGTGCCCACGCCGTGGATGAGGCCGGTGAGGGCCGGGAGGAGCGACTGGCTGACGTAGGCGAGCGCGCCGAGCACGGCGCCGGGGGTGACCCCGTGGTCGAGGAGCCAGGGGGTGCCGGCCAGGAGCAGGACCAGAGGCAGGTGGCCGCCGAGTGCGAGACAGACGACGCGGGCCACGCCCCAGCGGGCCAGGGCGCGGGCCGCCCGCTGCTCGGCGTCGACGAGGGCGCCGGCGTCCGCGGCGATGCGGTCCTCCGCGCCGGCCGCCGTGACATCCCGCAGCCCCGGGCAGACGGCGCCCAGGTTCTCCGCCAGGGCCTCGTCGGCGGCGAGGTACGCCTCCTGCCGTCGCGCCAGCGGACGCAGGGTCGCTGCGAACAGAGCCACTCCGGCGGCGAGCGGCGGCACGACGGGCAGCAGCAGCAGCGGGGCGAGCGAGCACAGGCCCGCCAGCGCGCCGACGGACGTGAACACGAACGAGCGCGAGACCATCACCAGGCCCGCGAAGGTGTCCCGGGCGATCTCGACCTGCTGGGTCAGGCCGGACAGCGCCCCGCGGTCCCCCTCCCGCACCCCGCGCCGCACCACGCCGGTGACGAGCCTGTCCCTGAGCGGCTCCACCAGCGCGGCGACCGCCCCGTACACCCGCCCGGTGCCGTACGCGCCGACGAGTACGCCGAGCCCGGCTGCCGCGAGCCAGCCGAGCCCCACGGCGGCCCGTCCGGCCAGGAACCCGTCGTCCAGTGCACGCGCGAGGGCGTAGCCGAGGAGGAACGTCTGACCCGTCTCCAGCACCGACCAGCCGGCGAGCCGCACCATCGCCCGTCGGCCGACGTGCGGAAAGCGCAGGGTGCGCAGGGCGCGGTGGCCCAGGTGTCCGTGCAGCCGGTGGAGTCCGTCCCGGTGGGTCACGCTCCTGCCTCCTCCTCTGCGGCCCCGAACACCGCCCGGTAGCCAGGCAGCCGCCGCCACAGCTGTGCATGCGTGCCCACCGCCCGGACCCGCCCCCCGTCCAGCCATGCCACCGTGTCGGCACGGGCGGCCGTCGCGGCCCGGTGGGCCACCACCAGCCGGGTGCCGGTCGCGGCCCTGCCCAGGACAGCCTCGGTGACCTGGTGCTCGGTCACCGTGTCGAGGCTGGAGAGCGCGTCGTCGAGGACGAGCAGACGACCGCGCTGGGCGAACGCCCGGGCGAGGCCCAGGCGTTGGGCCTCGCCGCCGGAGTGCGGGGCGTCGGCGACGGGCGTCGCATAGCCGTCGGGCAGGCGGCGGACGAACGCGTCGGCGCAGGCCGTGCGAGCGGCCTCCCGGACGCGGGCGGGAGAAGGGCAGCGCAGCCCCAGGGCGATCGTGTCCTCGACGGTCGTACCCAGAAGGGCGGGGCGGTCGAAGGCGTACGCGACCGCCGCGCGCAGTTCGGCACGGGAGAGGGCGGGCAGCGCGACGCCGTCCAGCAGCACCTCGCCGGCGTCCGGGTCGGTGAGCCGACCAGCGAGCGCGGCCAGCAGCGACTTGCCCGCACCGGAGCGGCCGACCAGGGCGAGCGTCGTCCCGCCGGGCACGACGAGGTCGACGCCGTCGAGCACCGTGCGTGCGCCGCGTCGGACGCTCACCCCGCGCAGCTCCAGGCGGCCGGGGCCGTCGGGCGGCAGGCTCCGGTCCCCGTGCGTAGGGGCGGGTTCCGCCAGGACCTCGCCCAGGCGGCGGGCCGCCGTGCGGGCGCGGACCAGGCCGGAGAGCTGCCCGACCAGCACGCCGACCCCGGTGGCGAGGACCGCGTAGCGGGAGGCCGCCAGGACGTCTCCGGGGGAGAGCCGGTGCCGGCTGAGCAGCATGCCCGCCACGGCCACGACGGCGAGGTGCAGCAGAGGCGCCACGGCCACCGCCCGCGCCGCCGCCCGCCCCTGTACCCGCCACATCCGCCGACCTGCCCGGGAGAGTTCGGGCAGCGGTCGCAGGATCCGTTCCGCGTCCCGGTCCGCCGTACCCGCCGCGCGGATGGTGCGGGTGCCGCCGACGGCCTCGGCGAGCGCGGACGCGATGCGCCCCTGCACCCGCTGGTAGTCGGCCACGCACGTCGAGGTGTCCCGGGCCAGGGAGCGCAGCAGGAGCGTCAGCAGCGGCGCACCGGTGAGGAACGCGGCCGCGAGCCACGGGTCGATCACACCGAGCGCGACCACGCCCCCCACCGGGCCGGCGAGTGCGGCCAGCAGCGCGGCGCGGGCGCCGGGCGCCGTGCCGGCCTGGGCGGCGTTTCCCACGAGTCGCGCGACGAGGTCGCCGGGGCCGAAGCGGAGCGTCGCACGCGGTCCCAGGGCCAGGACGTGACCGGTCACCCGGCGGCGCAGGAAGGCGGTGGTGCGGGCGTCGAGGGTGCCGGCGAGCACGGTCTCGCACGCATCGAGCACGGTCAGCAGCAGGAGGAGAGTCGCGCAGATCAGCACCCAGCGGGTCGCCGGGGCGTGGGCGAGCAGGAGGTCCAGGGCCCGGCCGAGGGCGGCGGGCAACAGCAGTCCCGCGCCTGTCGCCCCCACGCTCACCAGGCAGAGCGCCGCCCAGCGGGGCCCGCTGTGCCGGCTCGCCGCGGTGAGCAGTCCACCGGTCGTCGGGTCCATCGACATCGCGCACCCCCTCGGAGCATCCGCGCCTCTGCGTTTCTGCGTGTCCGCCCGATCGGGCGGACGACCCCGGGCGGCCCCATCCCTCGCGGGAGCGGACCGCCCGGAGTGCTCAGCGTGAGCCGTTCGTCAGAGCGTTCGGCACCGCTTCGTCAGAGACAGAGCAGAACGCTGGCCGCGCTGATGCACGACAGGAGGCTGACGGTGCTGTTGCCACCGCCGCCGGTGTGCTCGTCGGATTCCATCGTCTGCAGGTCGAGCAGGGCCATGGTGTGTCCTTTCGTCGGTGTCGGTTGTTCGTCCCGTGGGGACAGGGTTGCGTCACGACTCCACCGGATGGCAGAGCCATGTCATAGGGGCCGCCGATGCGGCGGCGGAAGGAACGGCAGGTGCGCGGCAACGCCCTCGTCGCCCGAGCCGAAGGCTGCGGCGAGGGCGAGCAGCGCGCCCGCCGTTCCGGTGGCGAGGTCCATGGAAAGGCGCATCATCTGGTGCCCGGGGAAGGCGAGTTGGCCCTGGTACGGCATCGCCGACCAGCCCAGCCCGGCGATCTGCTCGTCGAGCCGTGCCCGCGTCGCCCCCGGTGCGGTGGTGCGGGCGAGGTGCAGGATCATCCCGGCACGTCCCTGGAAGAGGCCGGGCTGCGCGTAGAAACGGGAGGTGGCCGCAGTGACGATGCCGGCACGGGCCCGCGTGAACTCCGCCCCGGCGTCCGGAACGTGCGCCGCATAGTCGTCGAGCATGAGCCCCACGCCCACGCTCCCGTCCCCGAGATACGGCATGGTCCGCCACCCCTCGTCGACCTCCACCGCGCCCCCCTCACGCTCGGCACAGCACTCCAGGTCCCGCCGCAGCGCCACGCCGGCCGCCTCCAGCAGCGCACGCTCGCCGGTCTCCTCGTACCGCCGGAGGAGGAACAGCGCGGGCCCGCTCGCGCCCCGCATCAGCCCGGCCCGTCGCCGGGGCGCGGCCTTCGCCGGTTCGGCGAGGCGACGTACGAGGAGGTCGGCGGCCTCGGCGGCCCGCTCGCGCAGTTCCGACTCGCCGGTCGTGGCGGCCAGTCGCCCCAGCACCAGGCCGAGGCCGGCCAGGCCGCCCTGGAGGTCCGAGGACAGATGCTGCCAGCGTTCGCGGAGGATACCGTCGACCAGGTCGAGGGCCCGTTGCCGGTGTCCGAGCAGGTCGAGGGTGTGGGCGACGCCCGCGAGACCGTCGTACAGACCGAGCGGGGTGCCCGTCGGGGCCGGGGCAGTGTGGTCCAGGAGCCAGCGTTCGCCCTCGTCGTGGCGTTCGGCGCCGGCCGCCGCCAGGGCGTACAGGACGCCGGCCGCGCCGTGCGCGAGGCCGAGGCCGCCGCCGTCGGAGAACTGGGCGACGTCGCCGGGGTAGAGCCGGTCGTCGCGCTCCGGGGTCGCCGAGGCGAGGATCGCCTTGATCATCGAGTCGCGGCTGTGCGGCCAGTCGCCCGGCTCCACCCGGGAGGCGGGGGCCGACGGCACCCGCTCCGGCGCGCCGGTCCCGCCGACAGGGGCCCCGGTGCCGCAGACATCGCGGGTGATCTCCGCGACCGCCTCGTCCAGGAACTCCCTTGGCACGTCCGGGAACTGCTGCGCGATCACCTCGGCCAGATGGGCCGCCTTGCCCCGGTCGACCACGAGCAGCGTGGTGACGGGCAGGAACAGGGCGAGACGCAGACACGCCAGCGCGTACCGGTCGACGTCGGCGCCCCGGCGGTCCGGTGGCGCGAAGAACCCGGGATGCGCCACGACCTGGCGGCCGTTCTCCTCGGCCGGGGCGGCCGCCTCGAAGTCGATCAGGAACACCGACTCCTCGTCGGGCGCGACCATGATGTTGAAGACGTGCAGGTCGTTGAAGACGATCCCGCGCGCGTGCACCTTCTCCACCGCGCACTCCACCGCCCGGTGGATGCTCACCGCCCATGCCGTGTACGCGGCGACGGCCTGCGGGTCGGGGTCGGGAGAGAGCAGCGGGTGCCGTTCGGCGAAGAAGGAGTTCAGCGGGCGCCCCGCCACGAAGTCCATGACCAGGAAGCGGTGGTCGCCGAGGGTGAACCAGTCCCGCACCTCGGGCACCACCCCGGTCCCCGCCACTGCCTCCAGAGCCCGCTTCTCCCGCTCGAGCCGGGCGATCGCGTCCGCCCCGTCCGAGGCCAGCCCCGCGTGCGGCCGCCCCTCCTTGAGCACCACCTTGCGCCCGTCCCGGGTGTCGGTGCCGGCGTACACTCCGCCGCCGTTGGAGAAGTGCAGCGCCTTCTCGATGCGGTACGGCAGCTCACCCACCGTCGTGGTGTTGCGCGCCGCGAGATGCGGCTCGAGGAACGCCGGCAGCGTCACCCACTCCGGCACCTGGAAGGACGGCGCCCGCCGGTCCGGCACCAACGTGCCCGAGCCGTCGCGCACCGCCGGCACGAGCGAGCCCCGCTCGTCGACGACGTACATGCGCGCGAACGCGCCGTAGCGGACGTACAGCGGCCCGTCGTGCCAGCGCAGATCGGTGAGGATGTAGGGGCCCTCGAAGCCCTCCAACAGGGAACCCAGCTCGCGCAGGACCGTGTGCAGCTGCTCCTCGTCGGCCGGGTAGACGGTGACGAACTTGCCGCTGGTGTCGCGGCCCGCGTACTTGGTGTTGCGCAGATGCAGCAGATGCGGGCCCGGCACGAACTTGAACGGGATGCGGCGGGGGAAGCAGTAGTCCCACACCATCGCCGCGATCCGATCGGCGTTCGCCCGGGTGGCCGAGGCGTGGATCTTCCAGCCCTGGGCCGGCGCCGCCGCCGGGGCGCCGTCCGCGCCGAGCGGCGTGAGTGTCAGCCAGTCGCCGACGCGGGCCCTCGCCCAGCCCTCGGGGATGGGCCTGCGTGCCGTATCGAACAGGGGAACAGTCCCCTGAGCCGCCCCTGCGACGCCCGTCGCCAGCCGGTCGGGTGTCTCGTAGAAGTGCGCGTCCGCCAACGCGTACACCTCGTACCGCTTGTCCATGCCTCCCCTTCCGTGGCCCGCCCAAGAGACTCGCAAGCCGACCTGGGGCACTGACAGTCACGACTGTCACGAGCTCACTGTGCGAAACGCACGGGTAAAGACATGTTCGGCTCGTTTCGATCCCGGCCCCGCACCGCCTCCTGGACACAGGTGCTCCGCAGGTTGCTCTCGTGGGGCGTCGGGCCAGGCCCACGCCAACAGATCCCGATATCCGGCCCGGGCCGCCGGGAACGATCGTGTGGCCGGCAGGGCACCCCACACGGTGAGGACAGCGGCAACGTGGACGTCCTTATGCGTATCCACGCCCGGACCGAGTTCACAGCTCTTGTTGTGACCAGCCTCTTTGGGACGCTGATCGACCGTCGCGGTTGGCACGGGTGCCTCCGTCCGGACCGGTTGGCTGAAGCCGGCTCGACGGATACGGGCGGTCAAGACTGTGACGATGCCCATGCGAAAGCCCCTGTGGAGACACGTCCCTTCGCCGGGTCGGCACGCCCGTTCTCACCACGGTCGCAGATCGACTCTCGGGACAGCGAGGTCAGTTCCAGACCGAGCCAGGCCGTGGTCCGAACGAGACCCCGCCCTTGTCACAGTCCCAGACGAGCGCCATCGGGGCGCCGAGCCGCTGGCGGGCGGTGATCAGTAGATCCCTGTCATCAGTCCAGGTGAAACTGCGTCTGCCGCCCCCTTTGTGATCGACGTGCCGTTTGGGCCGGTGGATCAGACGTGCGCGTTCGCCCTGCTTGTAACAGGCCAGAGCGGCGATCGAGAACCGGCGCTGGGCACGTCCGCGCACCCGAATGACCGGGCGTACGCCCTCGCCTGGCCCAGGTCCGCGTAGTGGGCGGCGTCATCGAGAAGCCTGTGCCTACGTCGCCGACGAGGTCGCAGCACGCGTCCTGGCCGTTGATACCCGCACCCGCAGGACGACTGAGGTGCCCGTCGGCGAAGGCCCCTTCGACGTGGCAATCGGGCCGGACGCCAAATCGGTCTACGCCGCCGTTCTCGGCCCGGGCAAGGTCTCTGTGATCGACATCGCCAGCAACCGCGTCTCGTCGGCCCTCTCCGTGGGCCCTCCCGGCACCGACCCGTTCAACCTTGAGGTCACCAGCCACGCCATCTACGTCACGGAGCAGGCCGCGGGCACCCTCACGGTCATCGACCCCACATCCCGCAAGGTCCTCGCAACGGTCACCGTCGGCAACAGCCCTTACGGCGTGGCAGTGAGTTGAGCTCGTTCTACCTTCCAAGCGCGGGTCGTGCGGCCCGGAGGCCATGGGCGGTGCCGGTGCTCTCGCACGATGCGAGGCAGACGCGTAGTCCCACCAGCACGCGGCCGGGACACGCAAAGACGGGCACTGCGGAAGGAGCCTTCCAGCGGCGTCGGCATCGAAGGGTCCCGCCGCCTCCCCGGCGCGGATGCCGACCGCCGGCAGCCCGCGACCAGGGCACCGCCGCCAGGGCCCGCCGCAGCCGCCGGCATCGACGCGGCCTTGGGCGACAGCAGTGCAGAGCCCGCCATGACCACGGCGGTGTTCGCCCGAGCGACAGCTCGGCCAGCGGCCTCACCGGCCCGTCGCCGCACAGAAGGGCGTGAGACAGCTCGAACAGTGCGTCCGTACGAGCTGTGAGGCAGGAGGAGAACTCGCCCCGGAAGCATCACAGTTCGCCAATGCCTCCTGCCGGGCATCGTGGTGCAGCAGACTCATCCGCACGGCCCACGTGCCGGGCATGTGTGCTCCTTGGTCGAAGCACATGTGCAGACGAAGCCGCCGGCCTGAGCACCGTCTGATCCGGCACGTCCGCCGGCCGGCCAGGGACGACCGCCCGGCGGGCACCTCAATGGAAGAAGTGCCGGAGTCCGGCGCACCGGCCGCGGTCAGGAGTGGCCGAGGACTCGGTGTGGCTGGTACGGGGCCTCCAGGCGGGCGATCTCCTCCTCGCTGAGGGACACCCCCACCGCCGCGACCGCGTCGTCCAGGTGGTTCAGCTTGGTCGCGCCTACGATCGGTGCGCTGATCGCCGGCTTGCCCAGCAACCACGCCAGGGCGATCTGTGCGGGCGGCAGCCCCCGCTCACCGGCGACCTCGCGCACCCTGTCGACCACGTCGAAGTCGGCGTCCCCGTACAGTTCTTCGGCGTACTGGTCGCTTCCCGCGCGGACCGTGAGCTGCTTGCCGCCGCGTTCGCGTGAACCGGCGAGCAGCCCGCGCGCCAGTGGACTCCACGGGAGGCAGCCCACTCCCTGGTCGAGGCAGAGGGGGATCATCTCACGCTCCTCCTCGCGGTAGGTCAGGTTGTAGTGGTTCTGCATCGACACGAACTTCGTCCAGCCGTGTGTCTCCGCGACGTGCTGGGCCTTGGCGAACTGCCAGGCGTACATGCTGGACGCGCCGATGTAGCGCGCCTTGCCGGAGCGCACCACGTCGTGCAGGGCCTCCATGACTTCCTCGATCGGCGTCTCGTAGTCCCACCGGTGGATCTGGTACAGATCCACGTGGTCGGTCCCCAGTCGCCGCAGCGAGGCATCGATGCCGGACAGGATGTGCTTGCGCGACAGGCCGCCGTCGTTGGGTCCGGAGGCCATCGGGAAATAGATTTTCGTGGCGAGCACATAGTCGTCACGGCGGGGGAAGAGCTTGTCGAGCAGCCGTCCGGTGATCTCCTCGCTCACGCCGTGCGAGTACATGTCCGCGGTGTCGAAGAACGTCACCCCGGCCTCCGCTGCCCGCCGCACGATGGGCTCGGCCGCCTCCTCGTCCAGGAACCATGCGCGCTGGGCGGGGTCGCCGTAGCTCATCATGCCGAGACAGACCCGCGAGACCTTCAGCCCTGTCGAGCCCAGCCTGATGTACTTCATGCCTGCACCCCTAGACGTTCGCCACCCGTTGCCTCAGCTTACGCTCGGCCGGCGCTCGCGGTCGTAGGGAAGCATCCAGTCGGCGACGTCCCCGACTGAATGCGCCGTCGTTCGGGTTGCGTTCGCGAGACTCGGCGTAAGGTCACTGTCCGCTGCGGCCCGCCTGATCGCCGCCGCTTCGCACCTCGGCAGGCAGGCAGGTGAGGGCTAGTACCTGTCCGCGCGGCCGGAGGCTGGTGAAGCGGGCGAAGCATCATCCGTGAGGCAATGACCGGACCGGGCCTGTGCCGGGAAGCAAGTGGTCGTGGAGCTCACAGTGGTGGGGCGTCGGTATCGGGCACCATGTCATGGCTGCTCTGCGTTCGCTGCTCCTGTACGGTCTCCAGGCTGCGGCCTTGTCCGAGAGGGCGGGGGAAAGGGCCGGGCAGGTGCGTCGGGGGTGTATGCGGCTGAGACAGGGCCCGGTAGAAGGTGCTGGACTGGACGTCAGAAGACGCTTGCAGCCCAACCGGTAATCCGGTGTCAGCTGCCGGCGTAGCTGCCGGTCGCGGACCGCGAGCCGCAGGTGTGCGCGGGTGCCTGCCTCGAGGAGGCGGGCACCCTGAGGGCGGCGGCAGGCGTGGCCAAAGCCTTCCTGCAGGGCGTACCGCCCGGCACGCAGGGCGCCGCGCGCACCGGGTACGCGGTCCAGAAGCCGGTTGAACGCCGCGGGTAGCAGCAGATCGGACTTGGGCAGCACCCACTGGGCGGTGCGCTGGAAGAGGCCCACGGACGCAGCCTGGGCTTCGATGGCCGGGACGACCTGGACGGCGGAGGCCCCGCTCCCCACCACGGTCACCCGCCGCCCGGCCGAGTCGACGCCGTGGTCCCACCGGGCGGTATGCAACACGGGACCGTTGAACTCCTCGATTCCGGGGACCTCCAGGCGGCGCGGGACGTGCCACGGGCCGGTGGCCAGGACCAGTACCGCCGCGCCGCAGGGCCCGTAGCTGGTCTCCAGCAGCCAGCGGCCGGCCATAGATCCGGCGGGTGCTGTCATTCCGTCAGCCGCCTGGAACAGGGTCTCCAGGCCGGGACGGGAGACCCCAAACGCGACCTCTGCGCCGCGTCACCGCCACCACCACCGCCTTCGGCCGCCGCAGGCCTCATTGCTGTCCGGGGTGGTCATGCCCGTGCGGCACCCCGTGGGAGCGCGCGGGCTACCGGCCGGTGTCTGCGTACTGGGTGTTGCAGTAGTCGACGCTGTCGATGACCACGCATGCCGTGAAGAGGACGATGGGATTGCTCTGGATGTCGGTGGTTTCGCTGCAGGTGTTGTTGCCCTTGAAGTTCGACAGCGTCTGAAGGTTTCCGATCTTGCGGTAGTAGTGGACGGCGACCCCGTAGCCGTCCGCATGGACGTCGCAGATCCTGACGGCGCCGTTCGCACCGTAGGACACGGCCTGCGCGCGGGTGTAAGCGCCGTAGGCGACGATGGAGGTGCGGTTGGCGGCGTGCGCCGGTCCCGAAAGCGCCAGTGCACCCAGCAGAGCCGCGCCGGCGGTCAGTACGCGCCCCGTCTTCCGATACCTGGTCATGATCTTTCCCTTCTCGTCGGCCCGTTGGGCCTAAAGGTCCCCCGTGGCGTGTGCCGTCGGGCTGGGCGAGGCCGGTCGAAGTCCTGTCGGGCATCGAGCTTTCCGGCCGCGGCTTTGTCTGGCAGCCCCCTGCTGCCACTTCGGACAATCCCGTAGCGCTGAGGCTGCCGTTGACCAGGACGCCGGGGAGCGTGTCGCCATCTATGCCGCCTGGCCAGGGACTTCCACAGAGCGCCAGGCCGGGTGTCGGAGCTCATGAGTGCCTCCTGCCGCGGTCGCTACGGTTTCACCCTGAGAGGGAGGCGAGCCCCCGGAATGTGACATCGACGCCCCCGGAGGTGACCCACATCTCACTGTTCGACAGTGCGTGTTCCGCGCCTGGACGCAGTCGGAATCCAGGCAAGGAGCTGGGTGAGGCAGTTCAGGCCTGACCGCTGCGGGACTCCTCCCCGTCCTGGGCGAATTCCAGGGGTCGTTGCAACACAGGTGATCAACTGGCTGTTGCCAGGAGCTTGGCGAGGCGCTCGGCCGAGGTTTCCCAGCGGAGCGTTTTGCGTGGGCGGCTGTTGAGTTCGGCGGCCACGGCGTCCAGCTCTTCTGGTCCGTCGCGGGCCAGGTCGGTGCTCTGGGGAAGGTACCGCCGGAGCAGGCCGTTCGTGTTCTCGTTTGAACCGCGTTGCCAGGGGCTGCCGGGATCGCAGAAATAGACCGGCATGTCCGTGGCGGTGCTGAACTCACTGTGCAGGTGCATCTCGGAACCCTGGTCCCAGGTGAGAGAGCGTCTGAGATGAGCGGGGAGGGCTGAGACTGCCTGGATGAGCGCGTCGCGGACCTGGGCGGCCCGGCGGCCGTCGGACAGGTGGATGAGGGCGACGAAGCGGCTGGAGTGCTCGACGAGTGTGCCGATTGCGGACTTGTCGGCCTTGCCGATGATGAGGTCGCCTTCCCGGTGCCAAGGAATGGCCCGGTCTGCCGCTTCTGCGGGACGCTCGCTGATCACCACCATGTCTTTGGCCATGCGGGGCTGACGCTTGTAGGACTGGCGGTGCGGCCGGCACATAACCCGGCCGGTCCGCAGGGCCGCGTGGCCGCCGGCCGGCTCGGCCAGGATCCGGCTGGTCTTGGCGAAGCGGACGTTCGCGCCCTGGCGGACGGCCAGGTGACCGAGGGCCTGGGCGACGTGGGTCTTGCCGACCCCGACCGGGCCGAACAGGATGACGGACTCGCCCGCGTGCAGCCAACGCAAAGCTCCCAGGTCGCGGATCTGGGCGGCGGCCAGTTTCGGGGAGGCCGCGAAGTCGAACTCCTCCAGGGTGACCCGCTGCTCGAACTTCGCTTCGCACAGGCGGCGTTGGAAGGCGACGCTCTCGCGTCGGGTGATCTCGTCCTGACAGAGGACCTGGAGGAAGTCAAGGTGGCCGAGCTCGCCTCCATGGGCCCGCACGAGGCGGGCCTACAGGGTCTCCAGCATCCCGGACAGCCGCAGGATCGACTGGCGTGCGGCCGGTTCCTGACTCATGGCGGTTTCCTGCGCATCGTGGTGAGGTCCACGGTGGCGCCGACCGCCATATGTGGGAGGCCTTCAGCGTTACGGGCAGCCCCCTCAGCGGCTTGTCGCCCTGAGCTGGGTGACGTCTCAGCTAGGGGGCGCGTTCAGGCTCCCCATGGGGATAGGTGACATGATGAGCCGCTCCGACCGGGCCCTTGGGCTCCTCGAAGCCATCCGCGGGCGTGCGCCCGCGGCCAGCGGGGGCCCCGAGCCGGGCACCCCACGTGGAACATTCCCTGGGGAGGGACCTGTGATATCCAAGCGTGCCGTCACCGCTGCCGCCGTGACCGCAACCGCTGCCGTGCTCCTGGCCTCCGGTGACGCCTATGCCTGCAGCATCGGCGACTTCAGCGCGAAGGCGACGTGCGACACCAGCACCGGCGAGGCCCGGGCCGCCATCACGATCACGGACAAGGACCCCTCCGGCACGCCCGCGGACATCACCGTGCGGATCCGGATGGCGGTCGGTACCGACGGCGAAACCGTCGGCACCGGACACATCGACCACCCCACGGCGGCAGGTGCGAGCACGACGATCCCGGTGCCGTGGCTCCAGGGCTACCAATGGAACGTCTCGGTGACGGCGGGCAACCTCGTCGACGAGCGCCTGACGGACCTGCCGATCTCCCCTGACACCCCCTGCGTGCCGGCCACTTCCCCCACGTCCGGCACCCCGACGGTCGGGCCGGCCCCCTCGGTGTCGCCGACCGCCGGCGTCACACCGACCTCGCCGGCCGCCGCGCCGTCGGCCTCGACGTCCTCAGCCCCTTCGACGTCCGCTTCCTCGCCCGTTGCGGGGACCAGGCTCGCCGAGACCGGAGGCGGCAGCGACACCGGTCTGATCGCCGGATCGGCCGCCGCGGCGATCGCCGCCGGCACAGGCGTGCTGTTCGTCATGCGCCGCCGCACGACGGCCGGACGGCACTGACCACGGAACCGCGCCGGGAGGACAGGGGTCGTATGCATCTGACCATACGTACGGTCCCTGCCCAGCGACCCACCCGCTCGCATGGGTCGGGTCGCCATCTCACCCGCTCCACGTGGTGGCCTGTAGGGCACAGGTCCCAGTCCTCCCACGTCTGTTCGCTACCAGATCTCCCACGTCCGTTCGCTTAAGAGAGCATCTGATCAGTGTTCACGCGGAAGTGAGTGGGATGTCCGTCTCGATTCGCCAGGTTGGCGCTCATTCTCCCGTCAGTTCGCGGACATTTTGTTGGCCATCGCCCAGTGGATCATCGTCAGGGATCTCCGCGGAAGAGCTTCGTAGTCCCGCGCCAGGCGACGGTGCTGCATCAGCCAGCCGAAGGCCCGCTCGATCACCCACCGCTTCGGCAGCGGCTCGAACCCCTTCACCCGTGGCCGCTGCACCACCTCGACATCGATGTGCCCGACGGGTCTTGTCGCGTAACGGGTCGTGGACCTGCTGGGTGGTGCCGTCGGCCTCCCACTTCGCGTAGTAGTCGTAGACGGTCTTGTAGGGCGGGAAGTCGTGCGGCCCAAAACATGACGTCTCCACCCCCGACGGTGCCGGATCACAGGTGCGCGACCTTCGGCATCTCGGTGGTGCGGGCGACGAGCGCGCCGGCCACGACCACCAGAGCTCGGAGTTCGAACGGGCGATGAAGAGGACGTCGTCGAATCCAGGGCCGCGGGCGCCCCCACGACCCGGTGTCAGGACGGTGAGCTGCGCTGGCTGCGGATCTGCGCGACGGGGGTCGTCGGGAATAGTCTGGAGAAGAGCGGCACCGGGACGGAACGGAGCCTCCCGATGCATTCCCGTTACTGAGGGGGACGTAGAAGAGGGAGGCGAAGAGCCATGCCCTGGAATCTGAGCGGCACGTATCTGGAGAGCTGCAACTGCGACGTGGTGTGCCCCTGCACCACCTCGGGCCTCACCGCACCGGCCGACCACGAACGCTGCCAGGTGACCTTCGCGTTCCACGTGGACAGCGGGAACGTGGACGGCGTGGACGTCTCCGACCGCAGCGTCGCCGTCTTCATCGACGCGCCCCGGGTGATGGCCGAAGGCGGCTGGCAGGTGGCGCTGTACCTAGACGCTTCGGCCGACGACGGCCAGGCGGAGGCGCTGGGCAAGGTCTTCTCCGGCCAGGCCGGCGGGCCGATGGCGGCGCTCACTCCGCTCATCGGCGAGGTCCTCGGCGCGGAGCGCGTTCCCATCGACTACCGCGACGACGGCCGCCGCCACGCCGCACGGGTGGGCAGCGCCATCGACATCGAGATCGAGGACCAAATTGCCCCACAGTTCGGCGAGGACGGTCCGGTCATGGGCCTGACCGGCATGTTCCACCCGGTGAACAGCACGCTGACCATTGCCCGGTCCACCCGGGCGACGGGCGACGGCGTGTACGGCCGGTCCTGGGACTTCTCCGGCGGCAACGGACATTCGGCGCCCTTCACGTGGTCAGCGTGACCGGTCGGCAGGTCACCGTCCGCCGCGGGGCGAATCCCGCCGGACTGCTGCTGGTCGCGGCGGCTACCGCCTGGGTCTGGGTGGTGACACGCTGGGGCGGCATACAGGCGATACCGGGCACCATGGGCCTGGGCCTGCTCCCTTTCCTGACCATGTGGACACTGATGACGGCTGCGATGATGCTGCCCGCCACGGCGCCCGTCGCTGCGCTGTACGCCCGCACCATCACCGTGCACCGGGCACCGCGCATGGTCGTTTTCACGGTCGCCTACCTGCTTGTCTGGGCGACGGCCGGACTGCCCGCGTACGGGCTGGCCGCCGGCCTGGGCCGCGCGGCGAGCCTCCCCGCCGTGGCGGGAACCGCAGTGGCCGCGGCCGTGTTCGCGGTCAACGGCGTCTACCAACTCACGCCCCTCAAAGACCGCTGCCTGGCGAGGTGCCGCTCGCCGATCGGGCTCATGCTGCGCTACGCCTCGTACCCGGGGCCCTCGCGCGATCTGCGTGCCGGAGCCCACCACGGGGCCTTCTGTCTGGGCTGCTGCTGGTCGCTGATGGTGTTGCTGACGGCGTTCGGTGTGATGAACCTGTGGGCCATGGCGGTCCTGACCGCGGTGATCACCACTGAGAAGCTGGCTCCGGCCGGCCGCCTGGTGGCCCGTGCCGTGGGAATCGCCTCGATCGCCCTGGCCGGCGCCGTTTTCTGGGTCCCGGCGTTGGCTCCGGGCCTCACCGGTAGCGGCATGGCCGGGATGTGAGGACGGGGCCATGCCCACCGAGACATCACACTTGGATGGGACGGCGACCGGGGTCACTTTCAAGGAGAGCATGCCGCCGGCCGCAGCCCGGGCGCCTCCCGATGTCATGTACATCGGGTACGTCGAGGCCGCACGAGCCCGAGCTGCCTCCTCCCCCACCCGCGCCCACCGCCTCGCCGCCCAACGCCCCGCCCCCTACATCGCCTTCGACGCCCTGCAACTGCCGTCCGGCGACGTCCGGCCGCGCCCGTACAGCGAGCGCCGGTCTGCAGCAGCTGCGCGCACACGGTCGCTTCGGCGGCGAGGCCGGCCGGGCTGCCCAGGACGGGGAAGACGGCGCGGACGCGGGCGGCGACGTCCTCCTGGAGGGTGTGCCCGCCGCACTCCGTCGAGACGGCGCTCAGCGTATGTCCGTCGACCGGCACCGGCGGCAGGTGCTCAGTACTCCATTTCGGGGCGCAGGGGGCCGCCGACCGCATGGAGGTGCCGCAGCACTTGGGCGTAGGAGTCGAGGAGTCCGGTCTCGTAGTAGGCGATGCCGTGCCGGGCGCAGAAGGTGCGCACGAGTTCCTGGGCATGGCGCAGGCTGGGCCGCGGCATGGAGGGGAACAGGTGGTGTTCGATCTGGTAGTTCAGTCCGCCAAGTGCGAAATCGGTGAACCGGTGGCCCCGGATGTTGCGTGAGGTCAGTACCTGCCGACGCAGGAAGTCGATCTTGTCGTCCTTGGCGAAGACGGGCATGCCCTTGTGGTTGGGGGCGAACGAGCACCCCATGTACAGCCCGAACAGCCCTTGGTGCACGACGAGGAAGCACACGGCCTGGACGGGAGACAGGACCAGGAACACGGCGGCGAGATAGCCGCCGAGATGCGCCGTCAGCAGTCCCGCCTCGGCCAGTTTGGCCGCCCGCGAGGTTGCGGTACCGGTGCGGTCCAGCAGCGCCCGTACTCCGGCGATGTGCAGGGCGAGTCCTTCCAGGAGCAGCATCGGGAAGAACAGCCAGGCCTGGTGACGGGCCAGCCATGCGTACGCTCCGCTGCGGACCCGGGCGTGGTCCTGGGTGAAGGCGATCGCGCCGTCGGCGATGTCGGGGTCGCGGTCGACGTGGTTGGGGTGGGAGTGGTGCCGGTTGTGCTTGTTGATCCACCAGCCGTAACTGAGGCCGATCAGCAAGTCGGCGTGCACACGGCCGAGCACGTTGTTGACTCGTTTGGAGGCAGCGATCTGGTGGTGTCCGGCGTCGTGCCCGATGAACCCGGTCTGGGTGAACATCACCGCGAGGAAGGCTGCGGTCAGCAGCTGCCACCACGACTGTCCGATCAGGGCGAACGCGGCCCAGCCCGCGGCCAGCAGGAACAGGTTCGCCCCGACCTTGACGAAGTAGTAGCCCGGCCTCCGTTTCAGCAACCCGCTCTGTTTCACCTCGCGGGACAGTGCGGCGTAGTCGCTGCCCCGGCCGCCGGGCGGGGGTTTAGCCATCTCGGTGTGATCCGCCGGACCGGTGCCCCGGATGGTGATGTCAGTGGTCACAGTGTTCCTTTCGGCGTACACGGGCGCTGCGTCCGACACAACGGCGGGGCACCGCAAGTGGCAGCCGTTCGGAAGCAGCACGAGGCAGGTCCGCGGCGCGGGGCCTGCCTCAGATTGAGGTGTCTCAGAGCGCGCGGACCTGGTCGGCCTGCACGCCCTTGGGGCCCTGGCTGGCGGTGAACTGCACCCGCTGGTTCTCCTCCAGGGAGCAGAAACCCCCCGTGTCGATCACTGAGTGGCGGCCGAAGATGTCGGCGCCGCCCTCATCGGGGGCGATGAAGCCGAAACCTTTGTCCGGATTGAACCACTTCACGGTTCCTTGAGCCACGTGACGTCTCCTTCGAGGTGGCGAGAAGTGCGGAGAACGCGCACTCGCACGATCCCGGGCTGCCAGCCGCCAGCCGTCGAAGAAAACCCCCGAGAACGGCGAAGCACCCGCTGCCAGAACTCCGCGGGCGCTTCCACGTTCGCAAACTTCAACTACAACCACTCGCTACAACGTCCGGAGCGCCGGGAACGTTCCCGGTTGGACGGGGAAGGGTCCGGCGACACCCGGGCGGGTCCGGGTCCGGGTCCGGGTCCGGGTCCGGGTCCGGGTCCGGGTCCGGGTCCGGGTCCGGGTCCGGGTCCGGGTCCGGGTCCGGGTCCGGAAGGGAGTATTACGGTTGCGCACCGAGCGCATCACGCATGCCGCCATCCGTTTCGGCTTCGGCGTCACCCTCGGGGAACGGCGAGGCCGGAGCACATCGGGTCCCGCTGCCCGTAGCCGTCACTCCTCGCGAGGAACCTGTGGCTCCTCGGGGATGGGAAGCGGCTGTCCGGTGGGGCCCGTTCTGCGACCATCCGGACCGACTAACGACGTGGTGCGCGATTGAGGGCTGGGGGTGCCGGCCTGGCGGTTCGGCTGATGGGTGATCACCTTTCGGCGGCGCGGTCGGAGACTAGGCCGACTTACGGCCGTGTAGGTCTCCTCGAAGTATTCGCGTCGTCCGAGAAACCGCTGGAGGGTTCGCCACTGTTTGTGCTCGGCGTGGGCGTGTTCTACGCAGATCCGTTCCGAGGATTGCTGGTGACGCTCCGCGTCCCAGGTGGCGACCTCCGCCGGTGTCGCGTCCTTCTTCGGCTTGAGCGGCGGGGCCTGGACCTGGTTGGGGAACTCCTTGGCCAGGCCCCGGTACCCGGCGTCGACCTTGGCCTCAACCTCGGGAAACCGCTCGAACAGGTCGGCGGTGCCCTCGGTCCGCAGCGCCGTCTGGTCGTGCATGCGGCCGGGGCGGAACGCCCCGGCCCACAGCGTGCGTCCCTCGCCGTCGGTGACGACGGTCGCCTTCTTGGTGTTCATCTTCTTCTTGCCCGAGACGTACGCGCGACGGCCCGGCTTGTTCGCGCACGGGCGGCGGACCTGGACCTCGGTGCCGTCAATGCGCAGCTCGACGCCCTCGGCCGCGGCATAGGCGAAGACGTCCGCCAGGGTACGAAGTCGCAGGTCGGGGTGGCCGGGGACGGCGAAGTCGCGGGCAGCCGGCAGCGGACGGATCTCGCGGATCGCGCGGGTGACCGTGGAGCGGTCTACCCGACAGAGCTCCGCCAGGGCCGCGTGCGGGAGTTGGAAGCGCAGCGCCACCAGGGTGACGACGACGCGGTCGACGAACACCAGCTCGTGGTCCGGGCCCGCCCCGGGCGCGCGCATACGCTCGTGACCTCGACGTTCTCGCAGCCGGGACTCCTCAGCTGCCATCCAGGCGCCGGCGACCTCGACGACGAGTTTGCCGAGCCGCCGCGGCTGGCGGCCGGTGAAGATACGCTTGGACAAGGCCGTGCAGCCCAGGTATTGCATCACAACAACACCCAAGCCGCACGGCCTACTTCATGCCTCGGCAGTGCCTCGATCATGATCACGCACCACGTCGTAAGGTACGGCCTATGTCTGATAGATCGATGTCTACGGGCCGCCTATGGGCAGTCCTGCTCGGGGTCGACGCTGTGGCTACTGCGTCGACGATCGTGGTGTGGAGGCAGAGCGGAACACCGTGGATCGAAACCTTGGTCAGTTCGGGTGTGGTTGCTCTTGCGGTCCTGATAGCCGGCCCATGGGCGATAAGGCGGACCAGGGCAAGGGTCGAGGAAGCAATGCGGCAACAGCATTGATCCAGTTCGGTCGCCTCTGAGAGTGCCGTACGTGACGTAATGCCCGCTTCGGTCTTGGGGTTGGGTAAGGGGCCCTGGTCGGCGGGGTGGGTTGGTGGTCAGGTGCGGGGCTGAGTGAACAGGCCGGGTTCGGATTCGGTGAGGGTGCCCCGTGTGACCAGGCGTTTCAGCTTGCACCGGATGCCTTCGGTGTTCTTCGGGAGTGGCCGGCCTGGTCTCCGACCGCGCCGCCGCGAGGTGATCACCCATCTTCTCTTTGAGCCGCAGGAATGGCTGAGCCACCGAACTCCCGAGGCGACCATGCACTACGCGAAGCTCACCCCGAACACCCGAGCCAGCGCTGACCACGACGCCGGCTACTTCGCGAGGAACGTACGCACCATCGAAGTCGTCGTCGACCGCGACGCGGTCACCTCCGGCGCCGCCGCCGGCGGCGAACCCTGGCAGTACTACGACCTCGGCCACGGCTGGTGCACCTCCACCCTCTTCGAGCGGTGCCAGCACGGCATGGCCTGCGCACGCTGCGACTTCTACACCCCGATGGAATCCAGCAAGGGCCAGCTGCTGGAGGCGAAAGACAACCTGCAGGAGATGCTGGCCAATATCCCGCTCACCGATGATGAACGCGCCGCCGTCGACGACGGGCAGACCGCCCTCGACAAGCTCCTCGAACACCATCCAGGCGTGGGCCAGCACGAGAAGATGCCAGAGTCACCGTCGTGACCTTGATGAACGTGCTCGTCGACTTCGCCCCGCGCGCGCAGGATTTCGTTCCGCCGGCGAGGAAGGCCATCGCCGACCCGAACGTGGAGCTGCACGTCAAGATGACGGGACTGGAACGATTCGGAGACTTCATGGACGCTGCCAAGCGCGGCCTGCCGGCTGGTGAAGCCGGCCATTCCACAGACTACGAGATGTCCTTGATCGCGAGAGCCGTCGCCAATGGTCAACGCGCGTGGAGTTCGGTAAAGTTCTCTTATCCGCGTCCCGATGGCACCATGCAGTTCAAGCCGATGGATATGCCGGATCTGTCACAGTTGGGGAAACTTAAGCCCGTAGACGGGGGCAAATTCGGGTACTGCCACCACGGTCAAGGAATCCGATGAATATGGACGCCCACCGGAAAGACCTGTACCCGGACGTGACTGCTTCGGGTGGCCTTGGGCCAGCCATGCGAGAGGCAGCACAGCTGCGCGGGTGCGACACCGGGCTGGGACCGTGGGCCGTCGACGTCGTCAGCATCCAAACGACGAGGGGTTTCCTGTCGGTCGATCCTGCGACCGAGGAACGCCTTTTTCGGTTGAGTGTCGGCATTCCCGGGTTCGACTGGGAGATCGGCTCCACGGAGGATCTTGGATTGCTTGTGGAAGCGGTCGCCGCATGGCGGGAAGGCATACCGCTCGACGAGCTGGAGGAGAGATTCGAGTTCATGGAGCTCGACGAATTCGTCGGGGCGCTCGAACGCGGAGAGCCCACCTCTTCTCAGTGGGCTGAACTCCTGTCGTCCGACTTCAACCGGCGCCGATGGAACCTCCTGCGCCGCCTCCGTGCGGATGAGGTACTGCGGGACATGTTCCCGACCATCTCGCACGGTGCCGTGCGCCTGTGCGTGGATGCGATGGACGGAAGGAGCCGTCAGGTTCTGGTGGACGAGGTGAACGGGGAACTCTATGAGGTCATGCGCGTAGGGCTGCCAGGGGCCAGCTGGGTCGAGGTGCCGGCCGGTGATCTGATCGCCTACCTGCGAGCTGCCTTGAACGAAGAGTGATCTCGACAGATCGATGAGGTCGAACCCCGCCAGGTAATTCCTGGCGGGGTTTCTTTGTGCGTGCCCACGTGGGAGCACAGGGCGGCTTCAGAGGGCACATCTGGGCGATGAACGGACGTTGTTCGTAGGGTTGGGGACTGGCGCGGTGGCTGGTGCTCCGTTTTCAGTCCCCGCCGCTTCAAACCGGGCAGGCGGTTCTCCCGCATCCGGCTTTCCGACATCGTCCACCGCCGTACACGCGCCGTTGCCCCGCGTACGTTTCCGGGGTATTCGAATTTGAGCGGTGCGGGTCGGCTCTTACACTGACCAGTCGTCACGGTCCGTGCTTCGTGGGTTGGTTGGACCCTGGATGCAGGACGCCCGTGGTCCTGGTTGATTATTTCTGTTCTCTACGCAGAAGGATCACCGAGGAGCCGCGGGCTTGGTCAACGATATGACGTTGCTGCTGGACCTCGACGGGGTGTCCGTCATCCGGGTCGAGCGGCTCGAGGATGGCAGCGGGCGAAGGAGGCGGTGACCACCCGGCCGCACGTGGAACTCCCTCACCGGGCCGTGGTCACGTCAGCGGCGGAAGAACACGTAGACACGCCCAGGGCGGGAAATCGGCCGGCCCCGCCCGCCACCTGGTGCCATTTGCCCACCAGGTGGCGGATCGCGTCCAGCATCCAATGCCACGTAGTTAAGGGCGAGTTGGCGGTGTCAAGCCATCAGGGAATGTGATCTTGTAGGTGCTCGGCGCCGTACGAATGAGCCGTCCGTTTCGGGCCCAGTAGCAGAGTTGCGCGTTGAAGCCGCTGAGGATGCGTCCCGTAACGGTGAGGCCGAGGCGTTGTGCGATCTCACGGGCGTGCATGGACTCGTTGGAGTTCATCGCCAAGATCTGGCAGACCCTGTCCCAGCGGCCGGAGTCGGTCCGGTGTCGGGCGCGCGTGCCAGTGAGGCTCGGTGGACGAACACTGATCTCGATGGTCGTGATCGACGTGCTGCCGCGAGATCGACCATCGCGATTCCAGTTGTTGTAGCGGGAGGTTCCGCATTTCACGATGCGGGTGGACAGCCGCATCCGACGGCCGGGAAGCAGCGTCTGGAGGACGCGGGCCCCGATGCGTCCCACCAGGTCGCAACCGATGATCGGCTCAGCGGCGGGAGTGGTTCCGGCTGAGCTGATGACCGTGTCGCGGGCGGCTTCCAAAGCGACGGTGAAAGCGGCTCGGTCGGGATCGCAGCCGGATGCTGTCTCCACCGCGGTAACCATGACAGAGCGCAGGGCTTGATAGAGAGTGAGCAGTGCCCACATCTCCTGCGTCAGCCCCACCGGGTCCTTCGAACGCAGGACTCGCCCCCGGAGCAGGGTGTGACGGAGCGCCAGGTATGCGATCTCGATCTCCCAACGCTCGTGGTAAAGATGCACCAGGTGGTCGGCGGGGTCGCTGGAGTGGTCGGTGAGTGTGGTCAGCAGGCGGTAGGTCCCGCCGAACACGCCGCGGTCGGCGGTACAGGAGCGGACCTCGGCCTCGATCACTCGCAACGAGAGGTCACCGATCCGGGTCAGGTAGGAGCCGTCGGGCAGCAGTGCCAGCACCGGCGGGCGTCGGACGCTGGTGGCGCGAATCAGGAACTGGGCCCCTTGAGCCGCGATGTCTACCAGCAGTCTGTTGCTGTCGAAGGCGCGGTCTGCCAGAACAAGCATGTCCGAGGTCAGGTGGCCGACCAGGTCGTGAGCGTAGTCGGTTTCACCCTTGCTGGCGGGGCCGAAGACGGCGCCGATCAGGCCGCGGGTGCCGGTTTCGCACAGAGTCATGAGCATCAGCCGGGGGTAGCCCGTTGGACCGTGACGGCGCTGGGTTCGGCCGAGCCAGGACCAGTTGCGTTCGTGGTCGGGGACGTTCAGGCTCCCACAGCCGTCGAAGGCGACCGTGCGCCAGCGGCGGTAACGCACTCCGGGCGTGGACGGCTGGGCCAGCGGGCCGGCCAGCACGTCGAACAGCCGCTTGAGCGGGGCCACGCCGACCCGCCGACGGAGATCGCGAAGTGCCTTCTCCGATGGTCGCGGCACCATGACGGTCAGTCCGGCCACGAGTTTGCCCCACACCAGACCGGTTCCCAGGTCCCCGAACAACCCGAGCGCGAGTACGAAGTACACCCCGACGCGTGAGGGGAGACTTCGCAGTCGTCGCTCGCGAGCCCCGGTCTCGTCCAGCACCGCATCCACCAGCTCGAGTGGGATGACCTGCGTCAACTCACCGATATGACCGGGCGCGAACACGTCGGTTCCGCCCGTGACAGACTGAGCCACAGGGCCTCTGCTTCCTCAGGTAGATCTTGGTCGATCCCCTGAATAGCAGAGGTCTCCTCTTCTCACCTCGCCCTTGACAGCGCCAACTCGCCCTTAACTACGTGGCATTGGTCCAGCATCGCCCGGTGGCAGTACGCCTCCGGAGGCCCGACCCGGCCACGCATCCAGCCCGGCACCGGCAGCGACGGCCGGACCACCGCCCACTCCGCGTTCGTCATATCCGTCGGACAGCGCGGCGGCCGCAACCCGGCAGCACGTCGCGCAGCTGATCTTCACCAATGAGGCGCTGCAGAACTTCCCTGCCGCGGACCTCCAGCGCCGTCGACCTCTACGACACCCCGCACTCGACAGGTGTCGAACAGTGATGCCGCTGCTGAGGGGCGGGCCCGGCTCGCGCCCTGCTCTGCCTGCTGACTGTGCTGGCCTTCCTCGCGGGGACAGTGAACGCGGTAGGAACCGTCGTCGCAGCCGCCGGGTCCTCGCCGCAACGGGACTTCTACCAGAATCCGAGCCGGAGGACGCTGGAGAGGTCGTCACCGGGACATCTTTGGCGTCCGAGCCGATGACGGTGTCCACCCGCCTGCAGAGCGTCAGCTCCCGCGCGATGCGGATCATGTATCGCTCGGTCGGACTGCACGGGGAGCCCATCGCTGTCACGGGCTTCCTCCTCGTCCCCCGCGGTGCTGCTCCCCGCGGGGGTTGGCCGGTGATCTCCTGGGACCACGGCGCGACGGGTATGGGGCCGGTCTGCCCCCTCCCCGGCACGCGAACCTGTACCCCTCCCCCGACCAGTAAGACGCGGCCCGGTGGGCACCGAGGCTGCGCTTCCTGGGCACCGTGGCACTCGCGCCGCCCAGCCACTTCGCAGCGGTCATGGACGAGATGGGCGCCGCCCGGCCGCCGGTCAACGTGGGGCCGGCCGTGCTGGGTCGTACATCGCGGTGGGAGCGCACCTGTACTCACCGCGCATCCAGTACACGAGCGTCCTGGCACCGCAACTCGCCGCGCGGATCCCGGCGAAGAAGCTCTGCGCCGACGAACTCGACATCTGCCGGAACAACGTGCAGTCGCAGCGCGTCGGGAATCCCAACTGGGCCCGCAACGCGACGCTGCGCCGGTTCATCGACAGCCTCGAACCGGCCAAGGGTCGCTCCACTGCGAAGTTGCGAGAACACAACGTCACGTCCCTACCCTTGAGATAAGCCAGCAACCACTCACTGAACGTCATCTCGTGGAGAGTCCAGGCCGGACTGTCGAACTCCTGGACCACGACGCGCCAGGGCGAGGAGGGGTTGTCGGGGATGCGAAGGAAAACCGCCTCGCCCGTCGTGGCCGACGCCACCGGCATCAGATCCCCGGGGTTCGCCCCTACCGGACTCCGCAGGAACTCCGCCATGTCCTCCTCGCGCCAGAGCTCGAGATCCCCCCTGATGTTTTCTCCCAGGCTGTGCAGCAAATGGCCGGCGGGGTGCTTCAGATACAACTGCCTGTTGATCTCGATCGAACCGTAGGCGTCCACGATCTCACGGAAGTCCGCAGGAAATTCGATACCGAGTTCCTGCTCCAGCTCGATCCATGGAACCGGATCCGACCAGTTGAACCGGGGTTCGCCCAACAGGGCTGTGATCTCTGGAAGCGGTGCCACCACTGGATTCCTTCTAGTACGTCGAGCCGATGCCGGTCTTGGAGTTGACCGCAGTACAGGCGACAGCCTCCTCGACCCTCTGGGGTCCGTACATGGTCATCCCCACCTGAACGGTGGCTGGAACGACCGGGTCAGGGTCTCCGAACACGAGCACCACCTCACCAGCCCCTCGGGCGCAACGGAGCGGCCGAAGAGGGTTCGGGTGAAGTTCTCCCCGGTCAAAGGTGTCTCGACCGGGCGGTACTGCACAGTGCACGACGGATCGGAAGCGCGGTGGCACGGACGAACACCCCGAAGAAGATCATGTCGCGGTCAGCCTGCCAGTAGGCTGGGGCAGCTGCGGCACCCCCACCATCATCCGTCCCCTCGCAGGGACATGGCCTGCAGCGGTCGAGTCGTCTCACTGCGTGAGGATGAAGTAACAGGTGCTGATAGCGGGCCGGTACCGGCTGCAAACCACCATCGGACGCGGCGCGATGGGAGAGGTCTGGCGGGCGTACGACGAGACACTCGGCAGAGCAGTGGCAGTCAAGCTCCTGCTCGCCCACAACTCCGACCCCACCGCCTCTTCTCGCTTCCGCCTGGAGGCCCGGACCGCGGGTCGGCTCAGCCACCCCCATGTGGTCGGCGTCCTCGACTTCGGCGAGCAGGAAGGCCGTCTGTTCCTGGTGATGGAACTGGTCGAGGGCGACAGTCTCGCCCACGTGCTCTCCCAGGCAGGATCGCTGCCGGCCGAGGAGGTGGCCCTCATCGCCGCCCAGGCGGCGGCAGGGCTCGCCGTCGCACACGAACAGGGCATCGTGCATCGGGACATCAAGCCCGGCAACCTTCTCCTCGACGCCGACGGGTCCGTGAAGATCGGCGACTTCGGCATAGCGCGCTTCGTGGACGACCCGGGTGCCGCGCTCACCGCGACCGGTCAGATCGTCGGGACCAGCCTGTACCTCGCTCCCGAGCGCGCCCTCGGCAAGCCCGCCGGACCGGCGTCCGACGTCTACTCGCTCGGCTGCCTGCTCTACCAACTCCTCACCGGAAGACCGCCGTTCCACGCCGGCAGCGCCGTCGCGATCCTCCACCACCACCTCGACACGGCCCCCGTACCACCGCGGGAGCTCGGCGTCGGTCTGCCGCCCGCCTTCGAGAACTACCTGCTCGGTCTCCTCGCCAAGCGGCCCGAAGACCGCCCCACGGCACGTCAGACGGCCGAATGGTTCGCCACCGGTGCCTGGAGGGGGCGCCCCGAGCCCCTCCCGGCAGCCGCGCCGCGCACCGCGCCGGAGGCGCCGCGTTCGTCCGCCTCGGGGGCGGTCGCAGGGCCCGGAACGAACACGGCCGGAGCGGCCCCCGGCTCCGCGACCACGTACGCCTTCCCGTCCGCCGTCGGCAGCACCGCTGGAGCCCACCGGACGCCGCGTCGGCAGCGCTCGGGACTTCGCGCCTTCGTCGTACAACGGTCGAGGACGGTGAGCACCGTCGCCGCGCTGGTGGTCTTCCTCGCGGCGCTGCTGGTCGGCATGACGTGGTTCTCCCCCGACCACAGCTCGGCGGAGACACCACCGACGGACCCGCCTCGCACCACGAGTCCCTCCCCGGGCGCGCCCTCGACTCTGAGCACGCCCCCGACCGGTGGTGAGGAGCCCGGCAACAACGCGGACGAAGGCTCGGGCAGGCAACAGCACACCCAGAAGGGGAAGAACGGACACAGCAAGGACGACAAGGGCTGATCCCGCGTCACGGCACTCGCCGCAAACCCGGCAACCGCCGCGGCCCGGCAGATCGTAGTAGCCCCGCAGCAGGAGCTGTTGGTTGGCCTCGCTGCGGTGGGCCGGCGCCTCGGGGCCGAACATCGGCTCGTCCAGGTTGGGCTGCATCACCCGCTCCAGCGGCAACGGCCCAAGGATCAGGCAGCGCACCTGGAAGGGCCCCCACTCCTCGTCGGGCGCCTGCTCCCCGTGGACCTCGGACAGCCGCTCCGCCTCGGCACGGGCGCCGGGCAGGAGGCAGCCGAAGAGTTTCGCGCTCGCCGCGCTGTCCTCCAGCAGGACATGGCGCAGGTAGCCACGCAGCACCGGGTCCGCGCCGAAGACCCGGGCGGAGCCCTCCCCGAGCGAAACCATCGGGCCCTGCCGGGTTCCACGGAGTCCAGGTCGCGGAGCTGCTCGCCGATGCGGTCCAGCACGTACTCGTCGACCGCCGCGCGCCGGCCCTGCTCGGAGCCGAAGTGCCATGTCACGGGCGCCGGTGAGAGGCCGGCCGCGGCTGCCATCGACCGCGTCGAGGTCGCCGCGAAGCCGTGCTCGGCGAACAGCTCCGAAGCTGCCTCGCGCAGCCGTGCCCGCCCGGTCGGATCACTCTTCGCCACCACCCGCATGGTCGCATGCGTAGCCGTCCCGGACTCGGACGGGCCGGGCACGGTGTCAGTGGCGAAGCTTGGCACGGTCCAGCGCGGCGACGCCCAGTGCAACCGGACCGATCCAGTCGGCGCCTTCGGGATCGGCGGCGCCGAACGCTCCGCGATGCCCGCGCCGACGAACGCAGCGGCCAGCCGGCGAGGGTCGTCTGCCGCGTCCCTCCATCTCGGCTGCGTCCAGAAGGGGACGGCACATTCGCTTCCGCCGCGCTCGGGTGAGACACGGGGAGTCGTGCAAGGCTCTCCTCCAGCTCGTCGGGGCCTGTCGCGCCTTGGCGATACGAACGCGCAGTTCGTGCCCAGGAGCGTCGGTTGCACCCGCGAGGGCGCCCCGGCCGAAATCTCCTCGGCTTCGTCCGCCTCCGTCTCGCGCGCTTCGTCCAGCGAGGTGATGAGGACGTTGACGAGGACGAAGGAGGCGAGCAGGACGAAGGAGGCGTAGTAGACGATGCTCCAGCGGGAGATCTCCAGGCCGGCATGGACGGCGTCGCCGAAACCCGCCCGTGCATCCTGAACGAGCGCTACCGCTTTGAGGAATGCCGTCTGCCTCGGTCATGTGTCACGAGATTCCGCACCAGGAGTGGTGGCCCGTGTGCGCGGCCGGGGTTCAAACGGTGCTGGGGTTGAGGCGGGCGGCGAGGAGTGCGATGTCGTCGTCGACGGAGGCGGGCGTCAGGTGGACGAGCAGGCGGTCGCACAGCTCGTCCAGGGTCGGGGCGGGTTGTTCGAGGAGGTGGGTGAGTTCGGCGAGTCGTTCGTCGATGTCGCTGCCGCGGGCCTCGACGAGCCCGTCGGTGTACAGGACGAGGATGCTGCCGGGTGGGAGGCTGACATCGGTGGTGGTGAAGGAGGTGCCGCCGACGCCGAGTGGGACACCGGGTGGCACGTCGAGGAGGCGGGCGGTGCCGTCGGGTGAGACGGCGGCGGGCGGGGGGTGCCCGGCGCGGGTGATGTGGCACCGTCCGTTCGCGGGGTCGATGACGGTGTAGAGGAAGGTGGCCAGCATCGGCTCGGTGAGGTCTTCCAGTGCGGCTTCCAGCTGGTGCAGCAGGTTCTCGGGGGCGAGGTCGAGCCGTGCCAGTGCGCGGACGCTGGCGGAGAGCCGTCCCATGACGGCTGCGGCCGCGGTGCCGTGTCCCATGACGTCGCCGATGGCGAGCGCGGCCTTTCCGCCGTCGAGTCGGATGACGTCATACCAGTCGCCGCCGACTTCGTTGACGTCGCTGGCGGGCAGGTAGCGGTGGGCGACCTCAATCCCCGGAAGGTGGGGAATGTGCTGGGGAAACAGGCTTCTTTGGAGCACGAGGGCGGTGTCGTGTTCACGGCGGTAGAGACGGGCGTTGTCCACGCAGATGGCGGCACGGGCCGCGAGTTCACCGGCGAGGCTCACGTCGTCGTCCGTGAACGGGCCGACGGGTCGGCTGCGGTACAGGGTGCCGAGGCCGAGCACGACGCCGCGGGCGATCAGCGGCACCATCATGAACGAGTGCACGCCCTGCTCGAGAAGTTGTGCGGGCGCCGGTGAATGGCGGGCCGCTGGGGCGATGGCCTTCTTGTCCAGGTGGGCAATCATGAAGGGCTCGCGGTCGGCGAGGACCTGCGTGTAGGGCGCTCCGGCAGGGAAGGTCAGGGTTCGCCCGAGCGGGGCGAGGATGTCCGCGATACGTGAGCCGGCCAGGGGAGCTTTCCCGAGGCGGCGCAGAGCGGTGCCGCCGACCAGGCCCGGGCCGAGGTCTCCACCGGTGGTGAGGGTTTCCAGGACGTCGACGGTGACAGCGTCCGCCAGGTCGCGCACGGCGACGTCCGCGAGCTCCTGCGCGGTGCGTTCCAGGTCCAGACTGGTCCCGATCTTGACGCTCGCCTCATTCACCAGGGCCAGGCGGCGCCTGCCTGCTTCCGCGTCCAGCTGGTCCTGTTGTTGGGCGGTGATGTCGATCAGGAAGGCGGTCAGCCCGATCGGCCGGCCGTCGGGGTCCTCCAGCCTGACATAGGAGCACGACCAGACGCGCTCATGGCCGGGATCGGCGTGGGTGCGGCCCGTGCGGCGAAAATCAAGGACCGGCTTCCCCGTGACCACGACCTGCCGCATCGCGGATTCCATCTCGGCCGCGTTCACCGCGGGCAACACCTCCGCTACGCTGCGTCCGATGTGGGCATTCTCCCCCAGGCCGTTCATGGCCTGGAGAGCCTGGTTCACCCGCAGGAACCGCAGCTGGGTGTCGAAGACGGCAATGCCGACGGGAGAGCGGACGAACAACCCCTCCCACACCGCGGAGGAACCACGGATGCCACGGGCGGTGTTGGCGTCGGCAGCGAAAACCAGCACGGTGGTGCCGCCGCGGTGGCGGGCCGGGACGGGCGCCGCCCAGATCTCCAGCTCAAGTGGATGTCCGTCGCGGTGCCAGGCGGTCACCGTGGCCATGACCCCATGGCCGGCGGTCGCGGTGTCCCACAAGGACCGGCCGAGGCTGCGGTCGGCGCCGGGGTGCAGCAGGTCGGCGATGGGCCGGCCCACGACGTCCCGCGACGGATACCCGAGCAGAGCCTGCGCCCCGTGGTCCCAGCGCACGATCGTCCCATCGGCGTTCGTGGCCACGACCGCGACCCGTAGCTCCCCCAGCCAGCCACCCGCATCCCAGGCAGCACCACCAGCCACGTCATCCACGGGTGCCCGCATCACCACACTTCCCATCTGCCCCACACGGCCTCTCTTCCAGTATCCGTGCGGACCCGCCGCATCGCGCTTCAGCGCGAGGCTGCGGATTGCCTGCCGACCTGGCGAGGTGGTGCTGAACGCCGCACGGCCACTGCCGTCAAGGGCAGCCCCCACCAGACCGATCCCGCCGCCTTCGCGGCCGTGTTCCGCGAGATCGTGACGCGTGCCCAGGCCCGCGTCATCGGCGTCATCGGCGTCATCGGCGTCACGATCACTCCGTACGGCGGCAACGGCGGCTGGACCGCGGCGCCCGCGAGGCCGTACAGCAGTCCGTCGACGACGCGACCCGCTACGGCGGCATCTTCGACGCGGTGGCGGACTTCGACGCCACCGTCGATGACTGCGACGTTCCCGCTCGGATCCGGCCGGCCTTCGACTCCGGCGACCACCTGCACGTCGACGACGCCGGACTCCGGGCGACGGCCGACGCGATCGACCTGACCAGCACACTGACTCATTTTTTCGTGTCAGTGTCCTCTGTGGGACGCGACCCCCTCGGATTTGCCTTCGAGTGGACTCCAGCCTCCAGACTGATCACGACAAGATCCGTGCTGCGGACAGAAGGACGGCAGTAGATGGAGACGACGAGCCAGACGGGGCATCCTCTGCCCTACGACACCTACCGGCAGGCGATAGAGCGGGAGACCCTGCAGTTTGCCGAGGTGGTCAAAGGTGCGGACCCCGCGACCGCCGTGCCCTCCTGCCCCAACTGGACGCTGGCCGAGCTCACCCGGCACGTGGGAGCGCTGCAGCGCTGGTTCTCCACGCTGCTGACCCGGCTGGTGCAGGAGCCTCCACACAGTCGCGACGTGGAGCTGGGGCTACCGGAACGTGCGCAGGACTATGCCGACTGGGTGGCAGCGGGCGTACCCCCGGTGGCCGCCGTGCTGCGGGCCACCGATCCCCAGGCGGTGATGTGGGCGTGGGGTGAGGACCAACACGCGCGGTTCTGGGCCCGCCGGATGCTGTTCGAAACGCTGGTGCACCGGGTGGACGCGGAGCGTGCCGTCGGCCGGAAGTCGGACATCGACCCCGCGCTGGCGGCGGACGGGGTTGACGAGTTCCTCGTCAACCTGCCCTACGCGGGCCTCTTCGCCCCGGCCGTGGCGAACCTGCGCGGCAACGGCGAGACCATCGCCTTCCAGTGCGCGGACTCCGCCGGCGAAACCGGCGAGGAGTGGCGGGTGCGGCTGGATCCGGACGGTTTCCGACTGCTGACGCGGGCCGGAGCCGACGCCGCGCCATCCAAGGCGCAGGCGGCAGTACGGGGGCAGGCGGCCGACCTCCTCCTGCTGCTCTACGGGCGGCGGTCGTACCAGGAGACCGCCTTCGACATCTCAGGAGAGGTCACGGCACTCGACTGCTGGTTCGCCCACACAGCCTTCTGATCCGCGCCGAGGAGCGCGCTGGTGGAGCTCGACGACGGGCTCGACGACCAATGGCTCCCCTGTGAGCTCGTTCCCGAACCGCTTGCCCGACCCACCGTCCGCACTCAGGAACCAGCGCGTCGGTAGGTGGGGCCAGAACTCACCCGTAGAGCCACACGTTGCTTCGGGCGGATCCGCCCGAAGCAACGTGTCCCGTCTCAGCGGACATGGTCCCAAGCCCAGACACCTCGCCAGTTGCCATACTTCTCCGGCAAATGCCCCACTGGGTACCAGTCTGCAACTCGAAGGCGATCGCGTCGATCACCTCACGATGGTCCCGCCAGCGGCCTGCCCGAATACACCGACGGACTGCTCGACGGCGACGCCCCCCACGACCGCTTCCGCACCTGGACACCCGCCGAGCTGGTCCGACGGGCCGTCAAGGACGGCGACCGCAACCGCCCTCTGCTGTTCCCGCCGGGCACCGATCACCACTACTCGAACACGGACTACATCGTGCTCGGGATGATCACCGAAGAGGTCACCGGCCGCTCGTACCGCACCGAAATCGACCAGCGCATCATCCGGCCCCTCGGACTCCGTGACACCCGCCTACCGGGCTCCTCTCCCTTCCTCACCGGGCCCCACTCCCACGGCTACGAACCAGTGGAGAAAGAGGGCGGGACACTTGTCCCGGTCGACTACACCACCGTCAACATGTCCATCGCCGGCGCTGCCGGCGAGATCGTCTCCACCACCGCCGACCTCGACCACTTCTTCCGCACCCTGCTCAGCGGCGGCCTCCTGCGCCCGGCCGAGCTGCGCGAGATGACCGCCGACACCAGCGGCGACGGCTGGGGCCTCGGCCTGGAGATGGCCACGCTTCCCTGCGGCACCATCGTGGGCCACGGCGGCGGCACTCCCGGCTACCGCACCATCTCCTTCCACACACGCGACGGCACCCGCCAAGTCACGGTGGACTGGACCGACTGGGGCCCCGACGCCGACGCCGGCCCTGCGGCCCTCGCCCTGATGACCGCTGCCCTCTGCCCCTGAGGCTGGGTGCGATCGGTTTTGTCGTTCGGTTGAGCGTCGATGGACGGCGAACCGAACGGCAGCCGGGGGGATCGTCAGGCGGCTGTGGTCACGTGGCTGTGTCACAGCCTCTTGCCGCAGGTCATGAGGCCCTCGCTCGGCGTCAGCCCCGCGCAAATCCAGCTGTGCCGCAGAGCTCCCATCTCGGTAAGAACTGGGTCCAGCAGCTCGGGACGTCCGTGTCCACCTCCGCGGTGTCCGCCGCTGAGCGTCCTGGATGTCCTCCCCGCGCAGGCAGGGGGTGAGCCGCCTCGTACCAGTCCTGGTGGGCCCCATGTGGTCTGGTGTAGTGTGCCGGCCGCCGTCTCGTCCAGCGGGCGCGGGACGAGACGGGCACGCGCGGTGCCGAGGCCGCGCACACCGACGAGCTGGACGACGTACCGCGTGAGGTGGCGCCGGATGCCGTCGAGGAGCCCCGCCTTCCGCGCCCCCGTCGGCACGCGGCGTATCTGGGGCTGTACGGCGGTGAAGTGACAAGTCGTCAGCGGCTCACGTTCACCCGCGCGGCCCGCCGCGTCCGGCAGCACCGCACTGCTCCTCTACGACGAGGTGCAGAAGGAGGCCCTTGCGGCCACGCTCGCCCAGGATCTCGGGATCGAGGCGGAGTTCGCGCCGAGTCGGGTGCGGTTCCTGGAACGGCCGGACGGCACCGGCGAGGCCTGCGCGGAGATCCGGCGGCACGGGCACGTCGGGTTCCGGGCCACGGTCGGGCTGCGGATCGAGCCCGGACCGCACGGCTCCGGCGGCGTCTTCACGTACGAGACCGAGCACGGCGCCCTGCCCCGGGCCGTCCACCAGGCGATGGAGGACACGGTCCACGCGACCCTGCTCTCCGGTCCGCACGGCCGGCCGGTCACGGACTACCGGGTGACGCTCGCCCGTTCCGGTTTCGCCGCGCCGCTCAGCACGGTCGCCGACTTCCACGGCCTCACCCCGGGTCGTGCCGCGACGCGCGCTGGAGCGGGCGGGGACGCGGGTGTACGAGCCGTATCACGCCTTCGAGGTGGAGCTCCCGCTCGATGCGCCGGCCCCGGTCACGGCTCGGCTCGCCGCGCACGGCGCGCAGTTCGGGGAGACGACCGGCGGCCGGACCCGCCGGCTCGTCACCGGCGAGCTGCCGGCCCGGCATGTGTGGGCGGTCGAGCTGCGGCTGCCGGGGCTCACGCACGGGGAAGGGGTCTGGTGGTTCCGCCCTTCGGAGGACCGCCGCGTGTAGTGCGGCGGACGCGGTATGCCGGGCGGACGCGGCGCTCATTCGGTGTACGGCGAAGTGTGGTGGCCGGTGCCGCCACAGTGGACGCACTCCCGCCCGCGCTCCCCGTCAGCGACGTCAATCCGCCAACAGGGCGGCCTAGGAGGTGATTTGGCGGGCATTCGGTGAGCAGGAAGGAGGACCGCCGAATGACGACGTCCATCAAGCGCCTGCCCAAGCGCATGCCCGCGTGGGCCAAGGCGATCACTGCCGTCGTGCTGGTGCTCGTGGTGCTGTTCGCCGGGCTGCGCCTGGCCGTTCTGCCTGGGCTGCGCGACCTGTTCGGCACCCAGACGCACGACCGCTCCGGACCAGCCCTCCTCAAGTCGATCCAGGACATGAGCCGTTACGACGCCGCCTCGGGCAACTTCCAGGTGGTGGTGGACCTGGAGAAGGATGCCAAGTACCTGCCCGACGCGATCCGCGGCACCCGCACGCTGTACGTGGGGGCCGGCACGGTCGAGGCGTACGTCGACCTCGGTTCGCTCGCCAAGAAGGACGTGACGGTCGACGCCGACCGCACCACGGCCACCCTGCGGCTGCCGCACGCGTTCCTCGGCAAGCCCGCACTCGACCCCAACCGCTCCTACGCCGTCTCCAAACAGCGTGGGCTTCTCGACCGGCTCGGCGACTTCTTCTCCGACAACCCGGACAGCGAACAGGCCGTGCAGAAACTCGCGGTCAAGCACATCGGCGACGCGGCGAAGGACAGCGAGCTCACCAAACGGGCCGAGGAGAACACCACCGGCATGCTCGACGGCCTGCTGCGCTCCCTCGGTTTCAAGGAGGTGAGCGTGAGCTACGGCGCCTGAGCCGGGCCGCACTCCGGCAACGGTCCGGTGGGGCGAGGCCGTCGCCCCACCGGGCCCCACCTCGCGCACGGCGACGACCGGCGCCGGGATCCCGCCGGGCGCCCCTGCCTCCGACTGCCCGCGGGACGCCCTTTCATGACCCCCTCCTTCCGTCGCGCGGGGCTCGGCATCGAAGCACGCTTTGCGGGTAACCGCCCTTATCTGCAGAACCGTTGAAACCGGGAGAATCGAATGGTCCGTACGGCGTCACTCTTGAGCACCCTGCGCACCACCGGTACGGCGAAATCCGGTCGACGGCCATCGGTACCCGCGCAGGAGCGCAAGGCGCTCCCGCTGCCCGTGCGGCTGCTCGTGATGCTGCTGGCCTTCGTGGCCATGGTGGCGTTCGCGGTCGCGCTGGCCCGGCTGACGCTGGAGCCGTCACCGGCGTCGAAGACACTGATCCACACCAATCTGCACCCCGGGAGTTCTCTGCGGGCCTATCTCGACCAGCCGGCGCTGCGCGACGCCGTGAAGCAGATCGGCGGGAACGTCGTGCTCGGTGTGCCGTTCGGCGTGCTGGTGCCCGTGCTGATTCCGAAGGCCCGGGGGATCCTGCGCGTGCTGCTGCTCACCGCGGTGGTGATGCTGCTGGTCGAGTTGGTCCAGGGCACGCTGATCACCGGACGCGCCTTCGACATCGACGATGTCATCCTCAACACGTCCGGAGCGCTGGTGGGTTATCTGCTGCTGGGACGGCGGATGGGCCGGGCGGTGCATCCCAAGCGCCGTCGGAAGGGCCTGAGCAACCGGCGCGGGGCCCCGAAGGCATGAGGGACCGCACGGAATGACCGTCCGTCCGCGGCCCCCACCGCGGGCGGACGGCGTCGATCGGCCGGATCGATCGACTGGGGCCGATCGACTGGGGTCGGCCTCTCAGCAGCCCATGGACCAGGTGTGCGAGTCACCGCGGTCGTTCGCCACGGCGTTGTAGCCGACCTCCTCCCCCGGTCCGAGACAGATGGTCATGGCGCCGCCCTGCCAGGCGTCCTCGTAGACCTTCACGTGGTCCTTGACGCCGGGGCCCGAGATGCCGTGGTTGGCCCAGGAGGAGTCGGTGTCGGCGATCCAGCTCTCCCACCACCCGTCGTCCCCCGACCAGTTGGCGCGCTGGCCGTCGAAGTTGGCGTTCTCCCAGACGCAGAAGTTGCCGCTGGGGCAGTCGGCCGCGCCGGAGGGGGTGGCAAGGGCGAGGCCGCCGGTGAGGGCGAGCAGGGCCGCGGCCGCGGAGAGGGCGAGACGCTGGGTGATCACGAAGGGTCACTGCCTTTCTTCGGGGTTACCTGGACGGTCCGCTCGGCGTACAGATCCGCCGCGCGGCGCAGTGCGCGGGTGCGAAGCTGCCGGTAGGTGGTCAGTTGTCCGTGCCGCTCGGCGCGGACCCTGGCCAGCAGGGCCGGTTCCAGCCGCGCCCGCAGCCGGGTGAGGCCGCTCTCACGTGCGCAGCGCGTGGAGACGGCGGGGTCGGGGCGGTCGGGGCGGGACCCGTGCGCGGGGGTGACACAGCGGGTCCAGCGGGCGGTCGCGGCGCGGTAGTCGGGGTCGCGCTTCATGCGCTGCTGGGCCTCGGCCCGCAGGTTGTTCACCACGACCCGTGTACGGAACCAGAGCCGCTGGTCGCCGTAGAGATCGCGCTCGGCTGCGGCGAGGCAGCCGTCCGTGTGGGCGGTGACGGTATAGCCGGTGGCGAGGGTGACGGAGAGCTCGGGGTGGCCGCGGCCGAAGAGGGCGCTCTGCAGTCGGCGGTCCTGCGGGGCCGCGGCGCTGTGGTCCCGCGGGGCCGAGGCGTTCGGCAGGGTCAGTCCCTGCCGGCCCAGACAGCGGTCGACGAGTGCCTGCTGGGCGGCGTCGATGAGGTCGTCGCGGTCGCGCTCGGTCCTGGGCAGCGGGGGCACGGCCCGCTGCGCCGTCGCCGTGGAGCACCCCGTCAACGCCAGCACCGCGAGCGCGGCGGCGGCGAACGCGCGGAGGAGTCGCACGGGTCAGCCGACCTCGCAGCCCATCATGGTGTCGGCGACGCCGTCCAGCCGGGCGCCCCAGGGCCAGTTGTCGGCCAGGTCGTGCGCCCGGATCAGCCGGGCGTAGCAGGTGCCGCGGCCCCAGTCGATGGCGTACACGGCGGTGTCGGCGTTGGACCTGAAGGACGCGGCCTTGTCGTGCAGGAACTCCGGGACGTCCGTGTAGCCCGGTGGGGTGTAGCACCAGGACGAGCCGTGCTGTCCGGCGGCGGTCCAGAAGCACACGTCTCCGGCGCGCGACGCGCCGTGCGTCGCCGCGCTCGCCGGTACGGCGGTGAGCAGGGCGGTCGAGGCCAGCAGGCCGGTCGAGGCGAGGAGGGCGGCGGCGGGCACGGCGAAGCCACGGGGCATGACGACTCCCGGAGGGAAGAGGGGGCGCCGGGGCGGTCGCGATCACCCGGCAAGATCAACCGTGCCCTCGGGGGAATCGGCCCATGCCGGGTTCCCGCCCTTTGGTGATCTTTTCTGGGGTGCGGGGTCATTCCTCCCGCGACAGCTCACACCGGCGCGAGCCCCGAGGTCCGCGCGCTCCCCGCCTCCTCGATCCAGCTGTCCGGCGCCGCGTCCTGATCCTCCGGACAAGTCCTGGCGTCGTGATCCGCCGGACAGGCCCTGGCCTCGTGATCCGCCGGACCGGCCCTAGCGCCCCGATCCGCCGGACCGGCCCAGGCGCGGCGCCCAGGTGAACTTGTCGCCGCCCACCCAGCGCACCACGTCCGGGTCGTCGAGATCGTGGATGTGGATCCCCTGGGAGCCGGCGAAGGTCAGGACATCGGTGATCGACTTCGCCTCGCCGACCATTTCCCCGTCGATCTCCACGATCCGAAACGGCGGGTCGCACGGCTGCACCCCGAGCACCATGACCCGCGGGTAGGAGATGTGGGGGCTCGAGATTTCGGTCATGCCTAGAGCGTAGATCGATTCCCGCGAGGGGGCCGAGGTGAGTGACACTCCGCCGTGCGGGCCGACGGCGGCTGGGCAAGGCTTGAAGGGCTTGAAAGGGGTGGGGAGCTCACGGAAGGTGGTACCGATGGACCCCGTCGAGGCCCTGGACCGGATCGCGTTCCTGCTGGAGCGCACCCAGGCCCCCACCTATCGTGTACGGGCCTTCCGCACCGCGGAGGCCGTGCTGGCCGCGCTGCCCGCCGGGGAGGTCCACAGGCGTGTCGCCGCCGGGACCCTGGAGTCGCTGAAGGGCATCGGGCCGAAGACGGCGCAGGTCGTGCGCGAGGCGGTGACCGGTCAGCCGCCCGGCTATCTCGAGACGCTGGAACAGCAGGCCGCGGGCCCCCTCGCCGAGGGCGGCGAACGCCTGCGGGCGCTGCTGCGCGGCGACTGCCATCTGCACTCCGACTGGTCGGACGGCGGCAGCCCGATCGAGAAGATGGGCCGGACCGCCGCGCGTCTCGGGCACGAGTGGGCGGTGCTCACGGACCACTCGCCACGGCTGACCGTGGCGCGGGGCCTGTCCCCCGAGCGGCTGCGCGAGCAGGTGGCGGTGGTGGCGGAGCTCAACCGCCGGTGGGCCCCCTTCCGGCTGCTCACCGGCATCGAGTGCGACATCCTCGACGACGGATCGCTCGACCAGGAGCCGGAGTTGCTGGAGTCGCTGGACGTCGTGGTGGTATCGGTGCACTCCAAGCTGCGCATGGACGCCAGGTCGATGACCCGCCGTATGGTCACCGCCGTACGCAATCCGCTCGCGGACGTGCTCGGTCACTGCACGGGCCGGCTGCTCACCGAGCGGCGGCGGCCCGAGTCGGAGTTCGACGCGGACGCGGTCTTCGCCGCCTGCGCGGAGGCCGGTACGGCCGTGGAGATCAATTGCCGCCCGGAACGGCTCGACCCACCGCGCCGGCTTCTGCGCCGGGCGCTCGACGCGGGCGTGCTCTTCTCGATCGACACCGACGCGCACGCCCCCGGCCAGCTCGACTGGCAGATCCACGGCTGCGCGCGGGCCGAGGAGTGCGGGGTGCCCGCCGAGCGCGTGATCACCACCTGGAGCGAGGACGAGCTGCTGGCCTGGACCCGGTCGCGGACGGCGCCGACCCGTGTCACCAGCGCCTGACGGGCGTAAGCTGGGGAGCGAGAGCAATCCCGCGCCCGAGCCCTCGGACGCATGAAGTCGTACGGCGAGCCGAGACGTGAGGCGTACGGCGACCCGAGAACCGTCCGCCCCTCTTGCCTCCTCCGGGTGACGCAGATCACCGCGCCCGCCCTGGTCACGCGGGAACACCCATCGGTAGTTCCCCGTTAAACCAACCGTGGGTGCGGATGGGACAGTGTCCCCTGGGCCTCACCTTTTGCCCGCAGGGACGATCGTTCGGCTGAAGCCCTGCGGAGCCTCTCGCCGAGAGGTGACCGCCATCGGTGCCCACCACAGACGGCCCCGACCGAGATTCCCCCGTCCGGTCGGGGTCTTTCCATGTCTGGCGCCCTGTCCGGCCCCCGCTGTGCGCTGCTCCCCGGCCTGCGATGCTGCCCCCGCCGTGGGCGGCGGCCTCCGCTTGACTTCGAGTGCTCTCCAATCCGTAGCGTCGGAACATGACCACTGCACAGCACAAGATCGGCTCGGGGTTCGGCGCCCACAGCACCGCCGACGACGTCCTCCAGGGCGTCGACCTGACCGGGAAGCTCGCGATCGTCACCGGCGGGTACTCGGGGCTCGGCCTGGAGACCACCCGCGCGCTCACCAAGGCGGGCGCCCACGTCGTCGTTCCGGCGCGCCGCCCGGCCGCGGCCCGGGAGGCGGTGGAGGGCATCGAGGGGGTCGAGGTGGACGAGCTCGACCTCGGCGACCTCGACAGCGTCCGCGCCTTCGCCGAACGCTTCCTCGCCTCCGGCCGCACCATCGACATCGTCATCGACAACGCCGGGATCATGGCCTGCCCGGAGACCCGCGTCGGTCCCGGCTGGGAGGCCCAGTTCGCGACCAACCACCTCGGCCACTTCGCGCTCGTGAACCGTCTGTGGCCCGCGATCGAGCCGGGCGGCGCGCGGATCGTCTCCGTCTCCTCGGGCGCTCACCACAACTCGGGGATCCGCTGGGACGACGTGCACTGGCGCACCGGCTACGACAAGTGGGAGGCGTACGGACAGGCGAAGACCGCGAACGTCCTGTTCGCCGTCCACCTCGACCGGCTCGGCCGGGAGTCCGGCGTCCGGGCCTTCGCCCTCCACCCCGGCGGCATCCTCACCCCGTTGCAGCGCCACCTCGCCAAGGAGGAGATGGTGGAGCGCGGCTGGATCGACGAGGACGGCAACCCGCTGAACCCGTCCGGCTTCAAGTCGCCCCAGGAAGGTGCGGCGACCCAGGTGTGGGCCGCGACCTCGCCCCAGCTGGCCGGCCTGGGCGGGGTGTACTGCGAGGACTGCGACATCGCCGAGGTCGCCCCGGCGGACGGCGAGCGTACCGGCGTACGCGACTACGCGATCGACCCCGAGCAGGCCGCGCGGCTGTGGACGCTGTCGGCGGAGCTGACCGGGGTGAACGCGTTCGCGTGACGCGCCCGGGGCGTCAGTCGCGGGCCGTGAACTCCCGCAGATCCGCGAGGAGTTGTTCCGCGTGCGTGGCGAAGAGGCCGTGGCCCGCGTTCTCGTAGACCTTGAGTGTGCCGTTGGGGAGCAGTTCGGCCGCCCGGCGGCCGGTCAGGTCCAGCGGCGCCGACGTGTCGTGGGTGCCGTGGACGACCAGTGCGGGCAGGTCGAGCTTGGCCAGTTCGGGGGCGACGTTCAGGGTGGCCGCGAGGTCTCCCAACGCCGCCCCGCCGCGCGCGGTGGCGCCGTGACAGCGGTTGATCATGGACTGCACATAGGCCGGGGAGAGTTCGTTCCCGGGAAGGTCGAGGGCGAAGAACGAGCGGGCCCCGTCCACGAAGAAGGCGGCCCGGTCGCGGCGGAAGACCTCGTTGCCGGCCTCGACGACGCCCGGGTCGATGCCCTCCGGATGGTCCGCGGACCGGACGGCGCCGGGCGCCATGCCCGCGACGAGTGCCACCCTCGCCACCCGCTCGACGCCGTGCCGGGTCAGACAACGTACGACTTCCGCGGTCCCGATGGAGTGCCCGACCAGTGTCACCCCGGACAGGTCGAGGTGGCGCAGCAGCCCGTCGACGTCGTCGGCCAGAGTGTCGAGGTCGAACCCGCTCCACACGTCGTCGGACCGGCCGTGGCCGCGTCGGTCGAAGCCGACGCACCGGTAGCCCTCCGCGGCGAGCGGCAGCATCTGGTACTCCCACATCTCCGTGCCGAAGTAGGCGCTGTTGACGAACACGATGACCTGCCCGGTGGCGGGACCGTAGTCGACGAAGTGCAGTCGGGTGCCATCGACGGGGCTCTCGAAGTACGGCATGGGAAACCTCCCGGAATCCGGTGGCGGGACGAGTGGGTACGTCCTTCATGGTTCCGGAGCGCCGGGGCGGGGTCGATTACCCCCGAGGTCATGCCTGCGCGTGTGTGCCCTGTGGTCAGCTCGGTCGGCCCATGGGCCGCAACGGGCACCCGGTGTCGACGCGCGTGGCCAGTTCGGCCCGCAGGGTGGCGAGTTCGGCCATGCGGGCGTCGATGACCTGGATCTTCTGCTCGAACAGCACGGACAGCGCCTCCGCGGAGTCCGGC
Organism: Streptomyces mirabilis; assembly: GCF_039503195.1. Classification (NCBI taxonomy): domain Bacteria; kingdom Bacillati; phylum Actinomycetota; class Actinomycetes; order Kitasatosporales; family Streptomycetaceae; genus Streptomyces; species Streptomyces mirabilis. Next base: position 9,653,387 of record NZ_JBCJKP010000001.1, on the reverse strand, counting down.
GCCTCCCGCAACTCCTCGCCGTGCCGCGCGATCTCCGCGAGCGAGAATCCCAGCGTCTGCGCGGTGCGGACGTACTGCAACCAGGGCACCGCCTCGGGCGGGAAGTCGCGATAACCGTTGGCCAGCCGCCGACCCGTGACGAGGCCGACCTTCTCGTAGAACCGAATGGTGTCCCTGCTCATGCCCGCCTGCGCGGCGAGCTCTCCGATACGCATGTCCCTCCATCGGACGGCGGGCTTGACCTTGGACCGTACTCCACTGTTTAGCGTGAGGCGTCGCTGCCCCGAGACCAGTTGGAGCCTCATCGTGATCCGGACCCTCGCCCCCGAACGCCCCGCCTATCTTCGCGCCGTACGGGCAAGCGCCTGGTACGACCTCGTCGTCACCGCGGGCTTCGCGACGCCGTGGACGTACGCGCTGGTGCACGATGCGCTGTCGTCGTCGGGCAACGCGCTCGGGCTGGGAGCCCTGCCCGAACTCGACCCGGTGCAGACCCTGTACGCGAATCTGATGGGCTCGGTCGTGGTGGTCTGGGCCGTCCTGCGCATCGTCCGGCCGCTGCCGGTGCACGGACTGCTCGACGGCGTCGCGCGCACGCTGTTCGCGGCGTGGCAGGCGTACGCGCTGGCCCACGGTGCCATGCGGCTGCTCTGGCTGTTCTTCGGCGTCGAGGTGATGTTCGGCCTCGTCCAGTTGGTGCCGTGGTGGCGCACTCGGAAGACGAACCTGTTGAGCACCGAAGCCGGCCCGGCCGTTGGGCATCCACTCCCCGCAGAGGGCCGGTGACACCCGTCTTGAGGCACATGCGCCGGCGCCCCGAGTACGCGGCGGTGTGCCCGGCCACGTGCCCCAGAGACCCTCGTGGAGCCGAGACCCGTACGGCGATACTCCCTACTCGTCATCGCGTCGACGATCCCGGTACGGGCGGGAACGGCCCTCGGTGATCCCGCCAAGGACGCCGTGGCTGTCGCCCGGTCCGGCACGGCCGAAGAACGCCGAGGAACAGGGCGTTGCCGTGTGCGCACCGACGACAGCCCGTCCAGCCACCGCGGTGCCACTCGACCTCGTTCAGAAAACGTTCTGGAGACACATCCGATGAAGCTCGCCAAGCGTCTCGTCCTCACCACGACAGCTGTCGCCGCCGTGAGCGCCGGCACGCTGTTCAGCGCGACGGTCGGCCAGGCCGCGACCTCGCAGCCCGGCCGCACCGGCGTCGACGCTCCCGCCGCACTGAAGGTCCCCGACGGCAACCGGCTCACCGGCGTCTTCTCGGCCGCGGGCGTCCAGACCTACACCTGCGCCGACGGCGTCTGGAAGCTGCTGGAGCCCGCCGCCACCCTGTGGGCCAAGAACGACCGCTCCCACCGCCCCGTCGCCCTCCACTCCCGCGGCCCCGTCTGGGTGTCCACAGTGGACGGCAGCGCGGTCAACGCCGCCGCCATCGCCAACTCCCCCAAGACCGGCACCATCCCCGAGCTTCTCCTGCAGTCCACCGCCACTCGCGGCACCGGGGCCTTCGCCGGCGTCTCCTACGTCCAGCGTCTCGACACCCACGGCGGCGTCGCGCCCTCCACCGCCTGCACCGGTACCGACCAGATCAGCGTCCGTTACTCCGCCACCTACGCCTTCTACAAGCCCGCCAAGTGATGCGGTGGGGAGCGACGGCCGTGGGTCAGTGCGGGGCGCGCTCCTCCAGGGCGGTGCGCCAGGCCGGTGAGGGGCCCTCGCTCACCGGCTCGGCGCGTCGGCCGCCCCGCGCGAAGAAGTCGGCGAGCGGCAGGATCGCGGCGCCGACGGTGACCGCGTCCGGGCCGAGCCGGCCGAGGTCGATGGAGACACGCTCGGCCGGGTAGCGCAGGGCGTACGAGGCCGCGTACCGGCGGACGGCGGGCAGAAAGCGGGTGCCGAGCTGGAGGCCCGCCCAGCCCCCGATCAGGATCCGCTCGGGCTGGAAGAGGTTGATCAGGTCGGACAGGCCCGCGCCCAGGTACTCGGCGGTCTCCTCCAGGACGGCGAGCGCGACGGGGTCGGGCTCGCCGCCCTCCTCGGCCGGGTAGGCCGCGGTGAGCATCGCGGTGAGCGCGGTCTCCTCGTCGGCGCCCTCGGGCGGGCGTCCGCCCTCCTCGCGCCAGCGGTCGAGGAGGGCCTCCGCGCCCGCGTACGCCTCCAGGCAGCCCAGGGCACCGCACCGGCAGCGGCGCCCCCTGACCCGTACCGTCAGGTGGCCCCACTCCACCGAGCGGCCGTGCTCCACGTCCTCGGTGACCAGACAGGCGCCGACGCCCGAGCCGAAGAGGACGACGACCGCGTTGCGCGCGCCGCGTCCGGCGCCGAACCACATCTCGGCCTGGCCCAGGGTCCGGGCGCCGTTGTCCGCGAAGTACGGGACGGTGTCGGGGAGTTGGCAGGCCGAGCGGAGCAGGGACTCCAGCGGGACGGCGTCCCAGCCGATCGTCTGACCGTGCACCACCGCGCCCGCATCGGGCGTACGGGCGACGATTCCCGGGACGCCGATCCCGACGCCGAGCAGCCGCTCGGGAGCGATGCCCGCCTCGTCCAGCACCTCGGCGACGCCGTCCCGGATGTGCCCGACGATGACATCGACGTCGTACTCCCGACGCTTCGAGGACGGTCCGCCGCCCAGCGACGGGCCCTCCACCCGGGCCTGTCCGTCACCCTCCGACGCCCAGTCACCCGCGTACCTCGTCTGCTCCAACGGCCTCTCCGTGCGGGCGAGTTCGGTGAGGGTCAGGTCGAAGAGCTCGACGCGGACGCGGGTTTCGCCGACGTCGACGCCGATCATGTGGCCGCTGCCGGGTACGACCCGCAGCAACGTACGCGGCCGACCGCCGTCGGAGTCGACGCTTCCGGCCTCCTCGACCAGACCGTCCGCGACGAGTTCCGCGACCACGTTGCTGATGGAACCGGAACTCAGGCCGGTGGCCGGGCCCAGCTCGAAGCGGCTCAGGGGGCCGTCGAAATACAACCGTTGCAGCACGGCGGTGCGATTGCCGCGTCGCAGGTCACGCACTGTTCGTCCGTTCCGCACCGCCATGAGAATCCCTTCCGGCCCGCCCGACCTGCAAGATACCCCTGCGCGATCCCTTGACGCGACTTTCTTCCGGGTCTTAACTCACGTCCTAAATTAAGACATGAGGGTCGTTCGAGAAGTGAACGCGGGCGCCCCTCGTGGCTCTTCCTCCGGGAAAGGGACATACGCAGCCATGCGCAGAATCCGAGCCGCGGCCGCCGGTGCGGTCACCGTCTCCCTGCTGACCGCCGTGACCGCCTGTGGTGGCGGCTCGTCGACGGGCGGTGGGTCCAACGACTCGCCGAAGACGCTCACCTACTGGGCCTCCAACCAGGGCGCCAGCATCGAGGTCGACAAGAAGGTCCTCCAGCCGGAACTCGACAAGTTCGAGAAGCAGTCCGGGATCAAGGTGAAGGTGGAGGTCGTCCCCTGGTCGGACCTGCTGAACCGGATTCTCACCGCGACCACGTCGGGTCAGGGCCCCGACGTCCTGAACATCGGCAACACCTGGAGCGCCTCGTTGCAGGCCACCGGCGCGCTGCTGCCGTGGGACGCGAGCAACTTCGCCAAGATCGGCGGCAAGGACCGCTTCGTCGACTCGGCGCTCGGCTCGACGGGCGCGCAGGGCAAGGACCCGGCCGCGGTCCCGCTGTACTCGATGGCGTACGCGCTCTACTACAACAAGAAGATGTTCGCCGACGCGGGCATAGCGACGCCGCCGGCCACCTGGGACGAGCTGATCGCCGACGGCAAGAAGCTGTCCAAGGGCGGCAAGTGGGGCCTGGGGGCCGAGGGTTCGAACCCCTCGGAGAACATCCACCACACCTTCGTCTTCGCCAAGCAGCACGGCGCCGACTTCTTCACCGCGGACGGCAAGCCGGACTTCACCTCGGACGGCACGGTCGCGGCGGTCAAGCAGTACATCGACCTGATGGCGAAGGACAAGATCATCGCGCCCGGCAACGCCGAGTACGCGCAGAACCAGTCCGTGAGCGACTTCGCCAAGGGCAAGAACGCGATGCTGCTGTGGCAGTCGGCGTCCGCCAACCTCAAGTCGCAGGGCATGAGTGACAACGCGTACGGCATCGCCCCGGTCCCCGTGCAGTCCGGCACCCCGGGAACCGGTACCAACGTCAACTCGATGGTCGCGGGCATCAACCTGGCCGTCTTCAAGAACAGCCACAACCTCGACGGCGCCACCAAGTTCGTGAAGTTCATGACGAGCGACGCCGAGCAGAAGATCCTCAACACGGCGTACAGCTCGATCCCGCCGGTGAAGACGGCCCAGACGGACGCCACCTTCAACACCCCGGCGAACGCGGTCCTCAAGGACACCCTGGCCAAGAGCGCCGCCGCGCTTCCGCAGGTCGCCGACGAGTCCCAGTTCGAGACGGCGGTCGGTACGGCCGTCAAGGCGCTGTTCGCGGACGCTGCCGCGGGGCGCGCGGTGACCACGGAGTCGGTGAAGGCGGAGCTCGAGAAGGCCCAGCAGCAGATGCCTGCGAAGTGAGCGCGGACTCCCTCATGACCACCACGACCGCCGCCTCCGCCGACTCCGGCGAACGGGCGGTGCCCAAGGACTCCCCCGGGGCGGCGCGCGGGCCGCGCCGCCCCGGGCGGATCCGGCGCATCGCACTGCCCTATCTGCTGCTCCTGCCCGCCCTGATCCTCGAACTCCTGGTCCACCTGGTGCCGATGGTGATCGGCATCTTCATGAGCTTCAAGGAGCTCACCCAGTTCTACATCCGCGACTGGGGCACCGCGCCCTGGTCCGGATTCGACAACTACAAGGTGTCGGTGGACTTCAGCGCGCCCGTCGGCGAGGCGCTGCTGCACTCGTTCCTCGTCACCGTCGGTTTCACCCTGCTGTCGGTGGGCCTGTGCTGGCTGATCGGCACGGCGGCCGCGATCTACATGCAGGACACCTTCCGCGGCCGCGGTCTGCTGCGGGCGCTCTTCCTCGTCCCGTACGCGCTGCCCGTGTACGCGGCGGTCATCACCTGGGTGTTCATGTTCCAGCACGACAACGGCCTGGTGAACCACGTCCTGCACGACCAGCTGCACCTCATCGACAAGCCGTCCTTCTGGCTCATCGGCGACAACAGTTTCTACGCCCTGCTCACCGTCTCGGTGTGGAAGGGCTGGCCGTTCGCGTTCCTCATCGTCATGGCCGGCCTCCAGAACATCCCCGGGGAGCTGTACGAGGCCGCCGCCCTCGACGGCGCCGGTCTGTGGCAGCAGCTGCGCCGCATCACCCTGCCGTCCCTGCGCCCGGTCAACCAGGTGCTGGTACTGGTCCTGTTCCTGTGGACGTTCAACGACTTCAACACGCCGTTCGTCCTGTTCGGCAGGACCGCTCCGGAGGCCGCGGACCTCATCTCGGTGCACATCTACCAGGCGTCGTTCGTCACCTGGAACTTCGGCACCGGATCCGCCATGTCGGTCCTGCTGCTGCTCTTCCTGCTCGTCGTGACGGGCGTCTACCTGCTGCTGACCTCCCGAGGAAGGAAGACGGCCGATGTCTAGCACCGCGCAGACGGCGTCCCGCGCCTCGAAGGCGCCCCGCTCGCCGATGGCTCCCCCGCGGTCCTTCCTCTGGTCCCGCAGGATCTTCCTCACCCTGCTCACCGGCTTCGTCCTGGTACCGGTCTACGTCATGGTCTCCAGCTCGCTGAAGCCGCTCGCGGACGTCTCGGGGAAGTTCCGCTGGCTGCCGAGCGGGCTGACGATCCGCCCGTACATCGACATCTGGTCGACGGTCCCGCTGGCGAGGTACTTCCTGAACTCGCTGATCGTGGCGGGCGTGGCGACGGTCTGCTCGGTGGTGATCGCGGTCTTCGCGGCGTACGCGGTGAGCCGCTACAGCTTCCGCGGCAAGCGTGTCTTCACGGTGACCGTGCTGTCGACGCAGATGTTCCCCGGCATCCTCTTCCTCCTCCCGCTCTTCCTTCTCTACGTCAACATCGGCAACGCCACGGGCATCGCGCTGTTCGGCTCGCGCGGCGGCCTGATCCTCACGTATCTCACTTTCTCCCTGCCGTTCTCGATCTGGATGCTGATCGGGTACTTCGACTCGGTGCCGCGCGATCTGGACGAGGCGGCCCTGGTGGACGGCTGCGGGCCGCTCGGCGCGCTGCTGCGGGTGGTCGTGCCCGCAGCGATCCCCGGCATCGTCGCCGTCGCCGTCTACGCCTTCATGACCGCCTGGGGCGAGGTGCTGTTCGCGTCGGTGATGACCAACGACACCACGCGCACGCTCGCCGTCGGGCTCCAGGGCTACTCCACGCTCAACAACGTGTACTGGAACCAGATCATGGCCGCCTCGCTCGTGGTGAGCGTCCCGGTGGTCGCCGGGTTCCTGCTGCTCCAGCGCTACCTCGTCGCCGGCCTGACGGCCGGAGCCGTCAAGTGACCGACTCCTCATCCCCTGAAGGGACTTCCGTGACCATCGACCTTGCCGCACTCCCCGAGGACTTCCTGTGGGGCACGGCCACGTCGGCCTACCAGATCGAGGGAGCCGTCGCCGAGGACGGCCGCTCGCCGTCCATCTGGGACACGTTCTCGCACACCCCGGGCAAGATCGACAACGGCGACCACGGTGACATCGCCTGCGACCACTACCACCGCTGGCGCGAGGACATCGCGCTCATGCGCCAACTGGGCACCAATGCCTACCGGTTGTCCATCGCCTGGCCCCGCGTGGTGCCGGGCGGCGACGGCCCGGTCAACGCGAAGGGGCTCGACTTCTACGACCAGTTGATCGACGCCCTGCTGGAGGCGGGCATCACCCCCTCCGTCACCCTCTACCACTGGGACCTGCCGCAGGTGCTCCAGGACCGCGGCGGGTGGCCCGCACGCGACACGGCACACCACTTCGCCTCGTACGCGGCGGTCGTCGCGGAGCGTCTGGGCGACCGTGTCCAGCACTGGACGACGCTGAACGAGCCGCTGTGCTCGGCCTGGATCGGCCACCTGGAGGGCCGGATGGCTCCCGGCCTCGCGGATCTGGCGGTCGCGGTGCCCGCCTCGTACCACCTGCTCCTGGGCCACGGCCTGGCCGTGCAGGCCATCCGCGCGGCGGCACCGGGCGCCCAGGTGGGCATCGTCAACAACCTCTCCAGCGTCGAAGCCGCCACCGACCGCCCCGAGGACGTCGAGGCGGCCCGCCGACTGGACGGACACACCAACCGCTGGTGGCTGGACCCGGTACACGGCCGCGGGTTCCCCGCGGACATGCGTGAGGTCTACGGCGTCGAACTTCCGGAGCTGCCGGGCGACTTGGAGACCATCGCGCAGCCCCTGGACTGGCTGGGCCTCAACTACTACTTCCCGTCCACCGTCGCCGACGACCCCTCAGGACCCGCGCCGCGCGTGCGCACGGTGCGCCGCCTGGGCGTTCCCCGCACCGGCATGGACTGGGAGGTCGACGCCTCCGGTATCGAGCGCCTGCTGCTGCGCCTCACCGACGACTACGGCGCCCGCAAGCTGTACGTCACCGAGAACGGCTCCGCCTATCCCGACGTCGTGCGCGCCGACGGCACCGTCGACGACCCCGAGCGCACGCGGTACCTGGAGCAGCACCTCGCCGCCTGTGCCGCGGCGGCCGGCAAGGGCGTCCCCCTCGCCGGATACTTCGCCTGGTCGCTGCTCGACAACTTCGAGTGGGCCTATGGCTACGACAAGCGCTTCGGCCTCGTGCACGTCGACTACGAGACACAGCGGCGCACGGTGAAGGGAAGCGGGCACCGGTACGCGGACATCGTCCGGGCCCATGGGGAGCGCAGGCGCAACGCGGCCTGACGTACGTCCCGGCCCTCGCGCTGGACGCGCCTGTTCCCTCGAACGGAGCTCGCGTCCAGCCGAGGGCGAGGGACGAGGTCACCCCTTCGACGTGCGGGCTCCGTGCCGGCCGATGTCGTCCAGGGCCGCCACGAGCTGCGGGGCCACCATCGTCCGGGTCCGGACGACATCGTCGTCACCCACGGCGCGGGGCACGGTCTCGATGAGCATGATCAGGTAGAGGTAGCTGCGATAGAGGGCGAGGCGTCGGCGGGCCGCGGTGTCGAAGTCCGCGCGGCCTCCCGCCTTCCGATAGCCGGTCAGGAACGACCGGCGCCGAGTCGTCGATCCGGAAGGCTTCCCGGCAGGGCTGGACGCGGGCGAGGACGGTGTCGCCGGGCTTGACCGTGTGCAGATGGCCGGAGCCGACTCCGGTGTACGTGCCCAGGCCGGAGCGGGCCGGGGCCTCCAGCAGGGAGACCATCAGGTCGGCGTGGCCGGGGTCGGTCGCGGGTGAGGACGACACCGAGTAGTGGCGGGGCCGCAGCGGGGTGAGGAGATCGAGCAGGGCCGGCCAGTCCAGCGCGCCGCGCTGCGTGGGTCGTCCACGAGCGCCGCGAGGGCCGTTCGTTCCGGCGGGCACGGGTTGGCCGCGGCGAGGGCGGTGAGCTGTTCGGGTGTGGGTCGCTGTGTCGACGACCGGTACGCCGTGGAGGGAGTGTGTGGATCGCGGGTGCGGCGCGGTGGGGGACATGGCGCAACAACTGCCTTTCGCGGTACGGAAGTCCTGCCCTCCCAGCTTGATCGTCGGACCCGGCGCGCCCGCACCGCCTCACTGCATGATTCTGTAGTCCCCGGGGCGGGGTCGCGCTTGCCACGGCGGCAGCGGGATGGCAGGAGGCCGGGAGGTGGCGATGGACGCGGTGGCGCAACCGGGCCATGACGTTGTTCGACCGCATCCCCATGCCGGTCGCGGTCTGTGATGTGTACGGGGCGATCATCCTGGCCAATCCGGCGATGGCGGCGGAGTAGGGCGCCACGTCGAGCGGGCTGCGGCGGCGCAGGGCCCTGGACCCGTTCCGGCCGCAGGAGCCCTGGCAGATCGAGCGGATCGCCCAGGCCTTGCGGCTGCGCCGTCGCTCGCGCTATCCGGTCTCGGTGCGCTGGGAGGCGGCCGACGGGGTGCGGCGCGAGGGCGAGCTGACCGCGGACCCGGTCAGTGACTCCGTCGAGGCGAGCACCGCGCTGCTGGTCGCGCGCCTACGCGCTGGGCGTACTGACCCCCGGAGTGTGGCCGCCCGCGGCCGTGCCCGCTCCCTGAGGAGCGCCGAAGCGCGCGAGGCAGTGCCACACCATTTTCAGGTCCTGGAGTTCATGGCGGCCGGTGCGGGCGGCGTCCCCGATGATCCGGGGGTCGAGCAGGCCGTCCTCGGCGATCCGGGCGCCGAGCGCGACGAACTCCGGGCCACGGAAGTCCGGGTGGCGCCGCAGTTCCTCGAGCGGGAGCCGGTAGCCAGGGTGCCACTCCACGGGGCACGGGAGCCGCCGGGCCGTCGCCTCGACGGCCGTGCCGCGGTAGCTCGCGTCCAGGACCAGGGCCTCCATGTCCCTCGCCAGGCCGACGGGGCCGTGCACCTGCGCCTCGATGTAGTCGTTGAGCGCGTCCTGCTCGTCCGCCTCGGCCATCTCGATCAGGGACATCCCGGCGGCGACCCCGAACGCGGACGGCTCGGCCGCGCTGTCGGGATAGCAGAAGGTGGCCCGCCGCAGGGCCGCACCGGTCAGCCGGAAGTGCGAGGAGCCGAAGCGGGGCGCCGCGCCGACGCGTTGGCGCCGGAAGTTCAGTGCGCCGTACACGGGTCGTTCGTGCGGGGGTTCGGAGTCGTACGCCGCGCCGAAGATCCGGCTCTCCCAGCGCCAGCGGTCGCCGCCGGGGTGTGCGGTGAGCCCGCCGTTGCTCGTGCCCGTGACGAACTGCGAGACATACGCACCGTCCCGGGCCAGTACCTCCAGGATCGGACGCCCGCCCACCAGCCGGTCGGGGTGGAAGTTCAGGGTGATGCGCAGCGTCGGGTCCACCGCCGCACCCCGGGAGACAGCCGCCACATGGCGCAGCGCCCGCTCCTGGGGTGTGCGCCCGCCCCTGAAGTCCACGTGCCCCCTCCCCGCCCTGTTCCCGCACCTCTTCGCCCCGCTCCGGGACCCTTAAGAGATCGCTCGTCGGGCGGGACCTCCGCAACTCATTTCTCCTGAACGGCCAGCACGATCTTGCCCCGGTTGTCGCGCCGCTCCAGGCGTTCGTGGGCCGCGCGCGCCTGGTCCAGCGGGACCACCGTCTCGACCGGCACGCGGTACGTGCCCGCCGCGACCCGCCGGGCCAGCTCGCGCAGGTCCTCGCGCGGGTCGTAGCCGTGGATCTGCAGATTGGTGAGCTGGAAGCCGAGGACGGCGGCGTTCTTCGGATAGAAGTCGCGGGTGTCGATCGTGCTCGGCTCCAGGGCGACGTTGGCGAGGGCGACCACCCGCCCGCCGTGCCCGACCTCGCGCAGACTCCGTCCGAAGGCGGGGCCGCCGACGGTGTCGAGGACGACGTCGGCACCGCGCCCGCCGGTCAACCGCAGCACCTCCTCGACCTCCGCGTCGCCCGGGTGCGCGGAGGTGTCGAGGGTGTCGTGGGCGCCGAATCCCGCGGCCCAGGCGGTCTTGTCGGGTGAACCCGCGAGCGCGACGACACGGGCGCCGGTCCCGGCGGCGATCTGGACGGCCGCGCTGCCCACCCCGCTCGCGGCGGCCTTCACCACCACGGTGTCGTCCTTGGTCACCTTCGCCAGATGGCGCAGGCAGTACCAGGCGGAGAGCCAGGCCACGGGCAGGGCGGCGGCCTCGGTCAGCTCCAGACCGTCCGGCACGACCGTGACCTGTCGGGCGGGCACGACGGCCAACTCGGCGTAGAAGCCGGGTGCGTTCACCCCGTCCAGGGCCATGACCCGCTGTCCGACCTCGATGCCGGTCACCCCCTCCCCCACCGCGAAGACGACGCCGGCCGCCTCCACCCCCGGGATCAGCGGTGGACGTCCGGCCCGGTGGTACCGCCCGGCACGGACCAGCGCGTCCGCCCGGTTCACCCCCGCCGCCACGACCCGCAGCAGCACCTGGCCCCGGCCCGCGACCGGGTCGGGGACCTCCGTCGGCACCAACACCTCGGGCCCGCCGAACTCGTCGATCCGCACCGCACGCATACCGCACCTGCTTCCTGGTGGACGCACCGGAGCACCGCGGAATCCGAGGGGACCCACGGGAGCAGTGACACCGGTTGAAGTGGTGTCACCATGCGACACCACTTCAACCGGTGTCAAGGCGCTACACTCGGACCATGCCCTCCGCTCCCGCCGCCGCCCCCGAGCCCGCCTCGCCGTTCCCCTTCATCGGCGGACGCCCCTGCCTGAACTTCGTGGCCACGCTCGGCAAGCGGCACGCCACCCCCCTGGAGCGGCTCCCGGACCCCGACGCCCTCGCCCGCTGGATCACCGAGGCGGGCCTGAGCGCCGAGACCGACGACACCCCGGTGCGCGTCACCGAGGGCGATCTCACCCACGCCCGCACCCTGCGCGAGGCGCTCTACCGGCTCGTACGCGCCGCGATGGCCGGGGAGGCACCCGACCCGGCCGATGTCACGCGGGCCAACGAGGCGGCGGCCCGCCCCGACCTCGCCCCCCAGCTCGCCGAGCCGCAGGACGAGGGCACGGGCCCCCGGCAGCCCCTGCGCTGGACGGCCGAGCGTCCCGGACCCGCGGCCCTCGCGACCGTGGCCCGGGACGCCGTCCTGCTCGTCGGCGGCCCACTCCTTGCCAGGGTCAAGGAGTGCGGGAACCCCGAGTGCTCGCTGCTCTTCCTGGACGACTCCCAGGCCCGTCGGCGCCGCTGGTGCTCCATGGACCGCTGCGGCAACCTCGCGAAGGTGGCCGGCTACCGGTCCCGCAGCCGCACCGGCTCCAGCCGGTGACAGTGGACCGCGCCGTCCGCGCCTGCTCCAACCGGTGACGGTGGGCCCCGCCGTCCACGCCGTGGCGTCGGCCGGTCGACAACGCCGCGGTGTCCACCGTCTCTCGGTCCGCAGGTCAGGACAAGGCGGGCGTCCAGTGCGGGTCCCGGCCGAGGAAGGCGAGCAGCGCCTCCGCCCGGCCGGCGGTCGCCGGCACCGCTCGGGCGGCGGCGAACACCCCGTACGAGTCGCGCAGATGATCGGCGAGCCGATCCGCCGCAAGCCTGATCCCCTCCGCCAGCCCCTCCTCCAGCGGCGCGTCCTGGCCGGTGGCGACGGCGATGTCCCAGGCGTGCACGGCGGCGTCCATGGCGGCAGCGGCGGCGGCCAGCGGGAAGGGCAGCGGTCCGAGCGGGGTCGCGACCTCCGGGGAGTCGGCCGGCAGTTGCGCGTAGGCGTCCGCCACGCCCCGCAGCACCTTCTCCAGCGCCGTCTGCGCGTCGGCGTCCAGCGCGTCGGCGGGCCGGAAAGGGTCGGAGTCGGGCCATCCGGTGCCGGTGATCGCGGCGCCGTACGCCCGCTGATCCAGTCGCGCGTGGTTGAGGACCTGGCGCACCGTCCACTCGCTGCACGGCGTCGGCGACCCCCACGCCCGCTCCGGTACGGCGGCGGCCACCTCGCTCAGGTAGATGTGTGCCCTGGTCAGCAGTTCGAAGCCCGCGAGATCGCGCATTCCTGGTCCCCTCCTGGATGCCTTCCGGCCAGTGAGAACAAACTAGGCTCCCTTGCGGACAGTTTCGGTCCTCTATCAGCACGTTCGGTACGCCTGCGAAAAGGGAAAAGGCCAAGGATGCGAGACGTACGTGGTGCGTGGGCCGTGGCGGGCGCACAGCTCCGGAAGTGGCACGAGGAACCCGTGGTCGTCCAGTCGGTGCGGTCGGCGGGGGCCGCGACCGTCGCGTATGTGATCGCGCTGCGGCTCAGTCCGGAGCCCGCGCCGCTCACCGCCCCGCTCACCGCGCTCCTGGTCGTGCAGGTCACGCTCTACGCCACCCTCACCACCGGCATCCGCCGGGTGAACTCCGTGGTGGCGGGTGTCGTCGTCGCCATCGCCTTCAGCGTTCTCGTGGGTCTGACCTGGTGGAGTCTGGCCCTGCTCATCCTCGCCTCGCTGGCCGTCGGCCATCTCGTCCGGGTCAGCGAGTTCGTGCCCGAGGTGGCGATCAGCGCCATGCTCGTGCTCGGCGTGACCAGGGTCGGGGACACGGCCTGGGCCAGGGTGCTGGAGACCCTGATCGGCGCGGTGGTCGGACTCGGCTGCAACCTGCTCTTCGCTCCGCCGGTGTGGGTGGGCGCGGCCGGCGAGTCCATCGAGGATCTGGCACGGCGGGTACGCCAGTTGATGCTGCGCATGGGCGAGGAGGCGGCCGGTCGCACCCCCGTCGAGCACGCCACCGCCCGGCTGCACGAGGCGCGCCGCCTGGACCACGACATCGTCCAGGTGGACGCGGCGCTCCGGCAGGCCGAGGACAGCCTCAAGCTCAATCCGCGCGTACGGGAGGGCCTGCTGCACCGGATCGTGCTGCGCACCGGCCTCGACACGCTGGAGATCTGCACGGTGGTGCTGCGGGTGCTCGCCCGCACCCTCACCGACCTCGCCAAGGAGCGCGATCCCGAGCCGCTGTTCGAGCCCCAGGTGGGGGCGACGCTGGAGCAGCTGCTGTCCGAGGTGGGCGACGCCGTGGTGAGTTTCGCGGTCCTGGTGACCACGGACATCAGTCAGAACGCCGAGTCGGCCGAGGACCGGCTCGCCGCGGAGCTGTCCACCGCCACGGCGACCCGCGACAAGCTGGCCCAGCTGCTGCTCGACGAGGTGCGGCGGGACGCCCGGCAGTGGCAGCTGCACGGCGCCGTCCTCACCGAGATCACCCGCATCCTGGACGAGCTGGACACGGAGCACCGCTCACGGCGGCTCATGGAGGAACTCGACCGCGGCACCCGCGAAGAGCGCGAGCGCCGTGACCACCTCGTCCGACTGCGGCAGCGCCTTCGGACGCTCCGCGGGCCGCGACAGCCGCGCTCGGACCGGAACCGTCCCCCCGTCTCCGGTCGTTCTCTCTGAGGACAGCCGTTCCGTTTTCGGGGGCGGGGGCGACGACGGGGGGAGCGGACGGATGGCCGACGACGCAGTGCGGATCGACGGGAACACACTGCGCCTGCCGGGCGGGGTGCGGGTCCGGTTCATGCGGACGCTGCGCCTGCCCGAGACGGGCACGCACGAACTGCCGCCCGGGCTCGGCGAGTTCCCCGTGCGCCGCGTCGAGGACCACGCGGACACCGTGCCCGCCGAGTGGCGTGCGCGCGGCGGTGTGATGCTGCCGGTGTATCTGCGCGAGGCCATGTGGCTGAGCTTCGCGGGCTCGACGGAGCCGGCAGCGCTCCAGGTCGGCGTGGGCAAGGTGTGCGCGGTCTCGGGCAGGCCGTGGAGCTCCCTGCTCGCCCAGGACCCGCAGAACTACGTGGTGCTCCCCCGCCAGCGCTGGCTCGACGGCATCAACTCCGGGAAGGGCACGGTCCGCCAGTTCGTGGCCGTGCCGCTGGGGCTCGGCGCCACGGTCGAGGGTCAGGTCACCGGCGAGGAGGTGTGGGGCGGCCTGCAGCTGCAGTCCTTCCGGCTGAATGACGCGGAGCTCGCGAAGTGGCGTGAGTGGGAGCGCCGCCGGTCCGTGAGCACGAGGTCGGTGAAGAGCGTGTCCGCCTTTGGCGCCGCCCCGCCGGCTCCCGGCGCCGCCATGGCCGCGGCGCCCGCCTCGGCGGCCCGCGCGAGGAGCGCCCCGGCCATGGGACTCGGCGTGGGGGGCTCGATGCGCCAGGAGGTCTACGTGGACGAGCGGTCGCGCGGCGCCTGGGCCAGTGAGCCCGCCGGCCGGGTGTTCGTGCATCTCGTGACGCCTCCCGAGTGGCGCCGCATCACGGGCGAGGCTCCCCCGCCGTCCCCCGTCGACCGCGCGGCGTACACACGGGCCGGGCTGCCCTGGTTCGAGTACTACGACGACGCGGCCCAGGACGTCGCCCCCACGGACACCCTGGGCTCGGTGCGGCCGGTCGGCGAGTGGCTCGGCGACGACCACGAGCCCTGGCAGGAGCCCGCGCCCCACCAGGTGAAACAGCTGGGCGACACGCCGGGCGAGCCGGTCGAGGACGGTGACTGGTAGGCAGCCCCACCCGGTCGTCGGGCGTCCCCGCCCATCGTTGCACGGAGCGCAACGAGCTTTGCCGTTCTTGCACTCCTCGGGTGTCGCACGCCAAGGTGGCTGTGACGACCGAGGCAACCGACACCCGAGGTGCAGGTATGAACAGTGGCGCGGATCCGTCGCGGGACGCGGGCGGCGGCTGGGGCAGGCGCCGGTTCCTCGGGGCGCTGGCGGGGATCACCGCCGTGACGACGGTTCCGGCACCGGCCGCGCCGCGCACCCGCCCCGCGGCCGCCACGACCCCACCCGCCGAGGGCTCCCCCGCCACCTCGGCCCCCGGGCCGACCTCTTCCTCCCCCGCCGTCCGTCGGCTGTTCCTCGGCACGTACACCTCGGTCCAGGGCGGTGGAAAGGGGATCGGTCTGGCCACGTACGACCCGGTGACGGGCACCGTCACCGCCACCGGCACGCTCACCGGCATCGGTGACCCGTCGTACCTCGCCACGCATCCGAGGGGCCACACGCTGTACGCCGTCGACGAGCGGCCGGAGGGCGCCGTGACGGCCGTACGGCTCGCCGACAAACGAGTGCTGAGCACCCGGAGCACCGGCGGCGCGGGCCCCTGCCACCTCTCCGTGCATCCGAGCGGACGGTGGCTGCTGAGCGCCAACTACACCTCGGGCAGCGTGGCCGTGCACCCCGTCGACGCCTCGGGCGCGCTCGGCGAGCGCACCGACCTGGTCACCCACTCCAGTCCGGCACCGGGCCCCGGCCAGGACGGGCCGCACGCGCATCAGTTCGTGACCAGTCCGGACGGCGGGCACGTCCTCGCCGTCGACCTGGGCACCGACACGGTCTACACCTACCGCCTGGACCAGTCGAAGGGAACGCTCACCGAGGTCTCCCAGGCGCACACCCGGCCGGGCGCGGGGCCACGCCATCTCACCTTCCACCCCGCCGGCCGCTTCGCCTATCTCGCCAACGAGGTCGACAACACGGTCGTGGTCTGCGCGTACGACCCGGCGAGCGGACGGCTCACCCCGGGCGACCCGCAGTCCACCGGCACGGGCGCGGGCACGAACTACCCGGCGCAGCTCCTGGTGACGTCGAACGGGTCATACGCCTATCTCGCCAACCGCGGCCACAACAGCCTGACCCGGTACGGGGTCGAGGCGGCCGGTGCCCGGTTGAGGCTCCTGGACACCGTGCCGGTCGGCGGCGACTTCCCGCGCCACCTAGCCTTCTCACCGGACGAACGGCTGCTGTTCACGGCGAACCAGCGCTCGAGCACGGTCAGCGTCTTCCACGTCGAGGGCGCGAGCGGTGAACTCCACCTCGCGGGCAAGCCGTTCGTCTCACCCGTCGCCGTCTGTGCGCTGCCGCTGTAGCGCGCGGGGGCAGTTCGCGGAACTCGCCTGCGTGAGCAGCACATGCATCCGCTCGGTGAGCTGCGCGACGTCGTCGGCGGGCGAGTGGAAGGACAGGCGTACGTCGCCGTTGTCGCGCGCCCGTTCGATCCGCAGCGTCAGTCCGTGCCGGTCGACGGCGAGCGGCTGGACGCGGACCGCGTCGTGCAGGCTCTCGGGCTCGACGAGGCGGGTCAGCCGCTCGACGGCGTCCGGGTGCGTGTCGGCCAGATGGATGAGCAGGCTCGCCTCGGCCGTCGCGAGCGGGTCGGGGACGGCGTCCGCGAACTCGTCGAGGTCCACCACGAGCGCGCCGGACGCCTCGCGCAGCACCACGCGCGAGGGCCGGAACTCCAGGTGCCCGTCCGCCAGGACGAACCGGCCGGCCATCCAGAGCCGGGCGCGGATCCGGTTGCGGACCGGCACGGGCGCGACGTCCGCGAACTCCAGTACGGCGGAGGGCTCTCCGCGCGGCGCGCAGACCGCCGCGGCCGCCAGCGCGCTGTCGTCCGGCACGCGCAGGAGAACCCGGCCGTCCGCGGTGACGGTGTGCGCACCGACGAGTTCCTCCCTGCCACCCTCCGCGGTCACCGCGCAGGACCATGCCGCGGCGAGCACCGAGCGGGCGCGCTCGGCAGCGGCGGGCGCGGCCGTCCAGGTATGACGGTCGCCCTTGCGGTCACCCATCCCAACCCCCCTTAGGTAAGCCTTGCCTAACCTATCGGAGATCCGGGTGTACGCCAACCACGCCACACCTGCGTCCCTCGCACGAGTTACGGCGCGATGGCGCCCAGAAGCGCCCGCGCGCACAGATCCCGCAGCTGCTCCCGGGTCAGCTCCGCCCCCCTGAGCCATTCCAGACACACGGCCGTGGTGAAGGCGAGCCAGCCACGGACGGCGATCCGCAGCTCCGGCCGGTCCTCGATCCCCCCGGGAACATCGGGGTCCGCGTCGAGCGCCGCCAGGATCTGCTGCTCCTGCGCGGCCAGCGCCCGCTGGTAGACCCTGCGCACCGCCTGGTCACCGGCCGCGTCGGCGCGATGGAAGGCGCGGAAGCCGTGTGCGTGGGCCTCGACGTACGCCAGGAAGGTGTCGAGTCCGGCGCTCAGCTGCTCGCGGACGGGAGTCCCCGGCACCGCCTCCGTCAACCGCAGCATCCGCTCGCTCTCGCGCTCCACGACGGCCGCGAAGAAGTCCCGCTTGGTGGGGAAGTAGTGGTACAGGAGCCCGCGCGAGACCCCGGCGATCTCGGCGACCTGCTCGATCCACACCTCGTCGTACGGGCTCTCCGAGAACAGCCGCGCCCCGACGGACAGCAGCTGCTCCCTGCGCTCCTCGGTACTCAGCCGACGGCGCGTCCGATCCCCTCGCTCCCCCTGTTTGCCCATCATGGCCGCACCTTACTTGACGTCGGTTCAACAACGGGATCACACTGAAAACCGCTATTGAACCCGCGTACAACATGGTCAGGACAGCAGCGTCGACGTGCCGCAGGCACAAGGGAGATCGCGTCATGGCGGAGACGACAGGGGCCGTGCTGCCCAAGGGGTTCCGGAGCGCGGAGCTGGGCTGGCCCGAGCTGCACCGCATCCCCCGCCCGCCCTACCGGCTCCCCCTCGTCGGGGATGTGATCGGCGCGCACGTCCGCTCTCCGGTGCAGGACTCGATGCGATTCGGGCGCCGGCTCGGGCCGATCTTCCGGCGCAAGGGCTTCGGCAAGGAGATCGTCTTCGTGTGGGGCGCCGAGCTCGCGGCCGAGTTGGCGGACGAGACACGGTTCGCCAAGCACGTCGGCCTCGGGGTCGCCAACCTCCGGCCGGTCGCCGGGGACGGTCTGTTCACGGCGTACAACCACGAACCGAACTGGCAGCTGGCCCACGACATCCTCGCTCCGGGCTTCAGCCGTGAGGCGATGGAGGGCTATCACCCGATGATGCTCGCCGTGACCGAGCGGCTGATGGACCGCTGGGACGGGGAGCGCGCGGCGGGCCGGGCGGTGGACGTACCCGGCGACATGACGAAACTGACGCTGGAGACGATCGCCCGCACCGGCTTCGGCCACGACTTCGGCTCCTTCGAGCGCTCCAGGCCGCACCCCTTCGTCACCGCGATGGTCGGCACCCTGACCTACGCGCAGCGCCTCAACGTGCTCCCCGCGCCGCTGGCCCCGATCCTGCTGCGCGGGGCCACCCGTCGCAACGGGGCGCACATGGCGTACCTGAACCAGACGGTCGACGCCGTCGTGGCCGCCCGTCAGCACTCCTCCGGCGAAGGGGACCTTCTCGACCGGATGCTGGAGACCGCCCATCCCGAGACCGGGGAGCGGCTGACGCCCGAGAACATCCGACGCCAGGTGATCACCTTCCTGATCGCCGGCCACGAGACGACCTCGGGCGCGCTCTCCTTCGCCCTGCACTACCTCGCCCAGCACCCGGACGTCGCCGCTCGCGCACGGGCCGAGGTGGACCGGGTCTGGGGCGACACCCTCCTGCCCGCCTACGACCAGGTCGCCAAGTTGCGCTACGTCCGCCGGGTCCTCGACGAGTCGCTACGGCTGTGGCCGACGGCACCCGGCTTCGCGCGCGAGGCCCGCGAGGACACCGTGCTGGGCGGGGTCCACCCCATGCGGACGGGTGCCTGGACCCTGGTCCTGACGACGCTGCTGCAGCGCAACCCGGAGGTGTGGGGTGCGAACGCCGAGGAATTCGACCCGGACCGCTTCGACCCGGGGGCCGTACGGTCCCGAGCCGCCCACACCTTCAAGCCGTTCGGCACCGGGGCGCGGGCCTGCATCGGCCGGCAGTTCGCGCTGCACGAGGCGACGCTCGTCCTGGGGCTGCTGCTGCGCCGCTACGATCTGCGGCCCGAACCGGACTACCGGCTGCGGGTCGCCGAGCGGCTGACGCTGATGCCGGAGGGGCTGCGGCTGCACCTCGAGGACCGGGCACCCGCGGCGGACCCGGTGTCACTGCGTCCAGTGGCCCGGGCGGGTGACTGACCGCGGCAGCCTGGTCCCGGCGCTGCCCCTGGCCGCGTTCAACTGGGGCTGGGTCAGGAAGAACGCGTCGGTCAGATCGGCGTCCGTGAGATCCGTGTCGCGGAGGTCGGCGCCGATCAGGTCCGCGCCGCGCAGATCGGCGCCGGTGAGGTCGGCGGCGATGAGGTAGGCGCCGCGCAGGTTGGCACCCCGCAGGTCCGCGCCCTTGAGGCGGGCGCCCATGAGGTCGGCGCCGCGCCGCTCCTTCTTCTTGCCGCGGCCGACTCCCTCGCGCACGAGTTCGCTGGTTCGCAGCAGGAGCGTGTTGACCTGCTGTCGGTGCGCGTTCACGTCCAACGCCCCGAGTTCCTCCGGGGATCGGTTCGTCAGTCGCTCCGTCTCGGCGAGGGCTCGGCGGAGGTCGGCGTGGATCGGGCGGGCCGGGGCGAGGGTCAGGGCCTCGTTCAGGTACCAGAGCAGTTCGTGGAGCTGGCGGACGACCGGGAACACGTCGAACATCTGCCGGGCTCGTTCCCGCGGGCCTGTGCGCCAGTCCTGGCCGGCGAAGGTGACCTGGGAGACCTGCTGGCCGGCGCCGAAACAGTCGTACACCGTGCACCCGTTGAACCCCTTCTCCCTCAGCTGCGTGTGGATTCCGCACCGGGAGTCCGTCCGCAGGTTCTGGCAGGGTTTTCCCGCGTCCTTGTCGATCGCGAAGTCCGCCGAACGGGTGAAGGGCAGCGCGACACAGCACAACCCGAAACACCGACCGCAGTCGGCCCGCAACTCGAGGAGCCGGTCATCGACTGCCGTCACACTGTCTTCTCGCATGTCACCAGCGTACTGAGCCGACGGGCGCCCTCCGTGAGGGGTTCTCTCGCCCCCGCCGCCCCTACCCGTCCCATTCCTGGGGGCTCCGCCCCCAGACCCCCGGGTGCGTTCTTTGGCTGCGGGCCGGTGGGGGCTGGGCACACAGTTCCCCGCGCCCCTCAAGAGCGCTGGCGCGCATCTTTTCAGCCCGTCCGGCGTGTGAGGACCCGGGATCAGCCCGCCAGGTCGGGGAGGGCCAGGTCGAACAGGCGGGCGGGGTCGGCGAGGATGTACATCTCGACGACGCGGCCGTCGGTGATGGTGACGCCCATGACGGACAGGGGGCGCCCTTCGGGGGCCGTGACGACACCGACCGCCCCGTTGACCAGCGCGAGCCGGGAGAACTCCGCGAACTGGCGGAACATGAGCGCCTGTTGGGCGACGCCCGTCGCACCGTGGATCACCTTGGACGCCGCCGCCCCACCGACGAGCACACCGGAGTCGACACGGAGCACGACATCGGGATGGAGGACGGACACCAGCGCCTCGAAGTCCCCGGCGCGCGAGGCCGCGAGGAAGGCGTCGAGGACCAGTTTCTGCCGGGCCGGATCGAGTTCGGGCTCCGGCGCGGCAGCGCCCCGTACCCGCCGCCGCGCCCGACTCGCCAGCTGCCGCGTGGCGGCCGACGAGCGGCCCACGACGGGCGCGATGTCGTCGAAGGGCACCGCGAACATGTCGTGCAGGACGAAGGCGAGGCGCTCTGCGGGTTCCAGTGTCTCCAGGACCACCAGCAGGGCCAGCCCCACCGAGTCGGCGAGCAGCACCTCCTGCTCGGGGTCGATCCGCTCCAGGGGGCTGACCAGCGGGTCGGGGACATAGGTGTCCAGCGGCTCCTCGCGGCGCGCGGCACGCGTACGCAGCAGGTCCAGACAGACCCGGCCGACCACCGTGGTCAGCCAGCCCGCGAGGTTCCTGATCTCACCGACGTCCGTGCGGCCGAGCTTCAGCCACACCTCCTGGACCGCGTCGTCCGCCTCACTCAGCGAGCCGAGCATCCGGTACGCCACCGCCCTCAGGCGACCGCGGTGCTCCTGAAACCGATCCGCGAGGTGTTCGAGGAGTTCGTCGTCGTCCATCGCGTTGCCCTCTCCCCCGAACGGCGCCCGGTCAGACCTCGTCGCGCGACAGCGCCAGCAACCGGTCCAGGACGCGCGACCCCCCGGCCCGTACACCGTCGTGCTCGAACTCGTCGGTCACCCAGGTCCGCAGACCACCGATGGCACGGGCCGTGCGCAGGGAGTGCTCCGGGTCGACGTACATGTCGTCGTGGTAGACCGCCGCGGCCACCGGCACCTCGTTGGCGGCGAGGCGGGCGGGGTCGTACAGCGGCCGCCAGTCGGTGCGCGCGGCGAGTTCCTCGGCGGTCTCGCGGAGGGGACGCAGCGCGGGGTCGGTGTCGAACACCCAGGGGTGCACGGACTCGCCGGTGAACAGCAGCGGTCCGTCGTCCGCGAGGGCCTTGGCCGCGTCGAACTGGGGGAACTCGGCGCGCACCCGCTCGGCGGACCAGGCGGTGGGCCGGTCGTCCTGGGCGTAGCAGGCCTCGTGGACGAGCGCGTACAGGGGGTGGCCGGCGTACGAGAGGAGTCCCTGTACCTCCTCCTGGAAGGCGTCGGAGAGGGCCGGGCCCTGCGGGGTGCGGACGAAGGCCTCCTCCAGGAGGTAGTGCAGACGGTGGCTGCCCTCGCCACCGCCGAGGAGGATGCCGAGGGACTGGAAGGCCTCGACGGTCAGGCGGTAGCCGTTGCTCAGGACGGTCTCGTGGCGGAGGAGGTGGTCGGCGATCTGACGGGCCCGCTCCACGTCCTGGGGGTAACGCGCGTAGTGTGCCGCGACCTTGCGCTCGATACGGGGATACGCGGCCCGGTAGACGTCGTCCGCGTGGGCGTCGAGGGAGGGCAGGCCCCCGGTGATGAGGGCCGCGCGCAGACCTTCGGGGGCGGTCGAGAGGTAGTGCACGACGCAGAAGCCGCCGAAGCTCTGGCCGAGTACGGTCCAGGGGTCGCCGCCGGTGAGCCGGGGGCGGATGGCCTCGCAGTCGCGGACGATGGAGTCGGCGCGGAAGCGTGCGAGGTAGTCGGCCTGCGCGCCGGGGCCGCCGCGCAGCGGCAGCGTCTGGCGATTGGCGGGCGTGGAGTGGCCGGTGCCGCGCTGGTCGAGCAGCAGCACCCGGAACTCCTTCAGCGCGCGGCCGAGCCAGGCCTGCTTGCCGACGAAGCGGTTGGCGCCGAAGCCGGGACCGCCCTGGAGGTAGACCATCCAGGGGAGGTCCTGGTGCGTCTTGTCGCTCGCGACGGCCTCGCGGGCGAACAGCTCGATGCTCTCCCCCGCCGGGTCGTCGTGGTCGAGGGGCACGGTGAAACGGTGGTCGGTGAGGACGACACCGGGCTGGCGGTAGCTGACGGTCAACAGGGCTCCCGAGACGTATGGATCCAGGCTGCGTCCCAGTTGAGCACATGATCCCCGGCCGGCCGAGACCGGGGATCAAGAAAGTCGTACTGAATGGTCGCTCAGCAGGCCAGGTGCGCGGACCGTGCCGCGCGTCAGCGCGCCGACAGGCTGGAGCGGCGCACGACCAGCTCCGGCTGGAGCACCACGCGCCGGTGTTCGTGCGGTGTGGGTGCCGTCTCGGCCTCCGTCTCCTCCAGCAGCAGTTCGGCGGCGAGAGCGCCCATGGTCATGGCGGGCTGCCGCACGGAGGTGAGCGGGACGGCCGCCGCGGCGGCGAACTCGATGTCGTCGTAGCCGACGATCGCGAGGTCGTCGGGGACGCCGACGCCCGCCGCGTACATGGCCTGAAGGACGCCGAGCGCGAGCAGGTCGTTGGCACAGAAGACGGCCGTCGGGCGCTCGGCGAGGCCCAGCAGCCGCGCGCCCGCGTCGCGGCCCGCGGCCACGTCGAGGCGCTGGGTGGGCAGCTCCCGCATCGCGGTGGGCGCCAGGCCCGCCTCGGCCAGCGCGTTCAGGGCGCCCACGCGGCGGTCCCGGACCTGGTTGAGGCCGGGCGGCCCACTGACGTAGGCGATCGACCGATGGCCCGCGTCGACCAGATGCCGTACGGCCAGCGCGCCGCCCGCCACGTCGTCGACCGAGACCGAGCACTCGGTGGTGCCCTCGGCGACCCGGTCGACCAGCACGAAGGGGATGCCGTTGCGGCGGAACGTCGCGATGTTGCGCCCGGTTGCGTCGGCGGGCGTCAGCAGCACGCCGCGTACCCGCTGCTCGGCGAAGAGCGACAGGTAGTCGGCCTCCTCGCTGGCGCTCTGCGCGCTGTTGCAGACCATCACGCCGAGCCCGGCGTCCCGCGCGGCGCGCTCGGCGCCGCGGGCGACGTCCACGAAGAAGGGGTTGCCCATGTCGAGGACGAGCAGGCCCATGATCCGGCTGCGCCCGGCCCGCAGCTGGCGCGCGGACTCGCTGCGGACATAGCCGAGCCTGTCTATCGCCGACTGGACGCGGGCCCGGGTCTCGGAGGCGACGCTGTCCGGGCGGTTGATGACGTTCGAGACCGTGCCCACGGAGACTCCGGCGGCGCGGGCGACGTCCTTGATACCCACCGACTGTGCCATCAGGCAGGAACCTCCAGGGGGACGAGAAGCGGCGGGCGGGCCTTCACATTACCCGCGAGTCCGCCGACTTCGCTGGTCATGCGGGCAGCCGGAAGTCGACGACGTGGAGCGCCGAGGGCGTGGTCCCGCTGGACTTCTCCTGGAACATGACCGACAGTGTCCCGTCCTGCGAGACGCGCGTCTCGTCGATCACCACCTCACCGAAGGCGTTGAGGCCGCTGCCGTCGTACAGGAGTGTCCAGTCCGTGTACCCGGAGGACTTCGAGGCGCCCGCGATCCGGCCGAAGGGCATGATCGCGTAGGCGTTGTCGTACGTGTCCAGGATCAGCTTCGTGCGCTGGCTCGAGCCGAGGGCGATCGGGATCTCGGTCTTGGTCCAGCTGCCCGAGGGGTTCTTGCGGAGGTGGAAGGCGCGGCCGTTGTTCGTCCGGTCGGTGACGTAGTTCGTGGTGCACTGGCCGAAGCGCCCGGGCACATAGCTGATGATCGCGTGCGGCAGGCCGGTGGAGTCGGTGGCCTGGCTCTCCTGGTTCATCAGGGAGTGGTCGGGGTTGAGCGCGTCGACGACGAGTCCGGCGTCGGTGACACCCACCGTGTCGGAGCCGCCCGTGGTGCCGACGAGGGTGCCGGCGTTGTTGCGCCAGGTGCGGCCGCGGTCGGTCGAGTAGACGTAGCCGGTGTCGTGGTTGGTGATGCCGCCGCTGTTGCACATCACGGCGCCGTTCTGCTCGCGCCAGGTGAAGAAGGCGTGCAGGCGTCCGTTGACGTCGTAGTCGATGCCGTGCAGGTACATGTTGCGGGCGGTGCTCGAGCCGTGCTCGCTGGTGTACGTGCCGGTCGAGCCGGACCACTCCCCGAGAGCGGTCCAGGACGAGCCGTCGTACTCCGCGAGGGCGTTGCGCCCGTTTCCGGAGATGCCCACCCGGTAGCTCAGCTGGAGCTTGCCGTCGGGCGTGGAGACGAACTGGGGGTAGGTGAACTGCGTGGTGAGCGCGAGGCCGTCGAGCGAGGTCTGTACGGCTCCGAAGACGGCGGAGGTCCAGGCGGTGGAGGCGGGGTTGTCGAGCAGCCCGGCCACCGACTTCACGTAGAAGAAGCCGTCGCTGTGGGAGTCCATGTTGAGGTGCAGCCGGCCGTCGGTCTTCGACACGCCCATGGAGATCACGTTGTGCGAGTCGGAGGTCTTGAGCCGATGGGCGAGGGTGACCGTCGACCAACCGGACGCCCCGAGCGCCCGGCGGGCGACGACCGCGCTGCGGTCGGTGGTGTACCAGACGGCGTACTGGTAGCCCTTGTAGGTCAACAGACCGTTCTTCTGGAACGAGTTGTTGTTGACCAGGCCGTCGTACGACACGAAGAACAGGGCCTGGGCGTCGAGTTGGGTGCTCCCGGTGAGGGAGACCGAGGGGCCGGGGTCGGCCGCGCGCGCCGTACCGGCGCCGATTCCGGGGCCTGCCACACCGGTCAGCAGGGCGGTGGCCAGCAGGGTGCGTCTCTTCATGTCCGGACTCCTGGGTAGGGCTTCGCGCGGGTGAGGGCGGGCGACGGGGGCGCCAGGAAGGTGTCAGGCGAGGTGGAAGACCTCGGTGAGGGGCTTCATGGCCTCGTCGGGTCTGGCGCCGTCCAGCGATTCGAAGAACGGCGCCATCTCCGCCTGCCAACGGGCATTGATGTCGGTGGCTTCCATGCCGGCCTGCGCGGCCGCGAAGTCCTCGGTCTCCACGTAGCCGACCAGCAGACCGTCCTCGCGCAGGAAGAGCGAGTAGTTGTGCCAGCCGGTGGCCGAGAGAGCGTCGAGCATCTCGGGCCACACGGCGGCATGCCGCTCGCGGTACTCGTCGAGGCGGTCCGCGCGGACCTTCAGCAGAAAGCACACACGCTGCATCAAGGGACCCCCGGATCCTAGAAGTTGAACTGGTCGATGTTCTTGGCGTCGAAGACGGTCGGCTTGCCCAGGTTGATCACGCCGCCCTTGCCGATGGTGAACGAGCCCATGTCACCGGCCTTGAAGGTCTCACCCTCGGCTCCGGTGATCTGCCCCGAGGACAGCGCCACGGCCGTGCGCGCGGCGAGTTCGCCGAGCTTCGCCGGGTCCCACAGCTCGAAGGCGTCGACGGTGCCGTTCTTGACGTACTTACGCATGTCGTTGGGGGTGCCGAGGCCGGTCAGCTTGACCTTTCCCTTGTATTTGGAGCCGGACAGGTACTGGGCCGCGGCCTTGATGCCGACGGTGGTCGGGGAGATGATCCCCTTGAGGTTCGGGTGCTCCTGGAGGAGACCCTGGGTCTGCTGGAAGGACTGCTGGGCGTCGTCGTTGCCGTAGGCGACCTTGACCAGCTTGATGTCCTTGTACTTGGGGTCCTTCAGCTCCTCCTTCATGAAGTCGATCCAGGCGTTCTGGTTCGTCGCGGTCTGCGCGGCGGACAGGATCGCTATCTCACCCTTGTAGCCGATCTGCTCGGCGAGCAGTTGGACCTCGGTGCGCCCCAGGTCCTCGCCACTGGCCTGCGAGACGAAGGCGTTGCGGCACTCGGGGTTGGTGTCGGAGTCGTAGGTGACGACCTTGATCTTGTTGCTCATGGCCTGCTTGAGCGCGGTGCACAGGGCGCCCGGGTCCTGCGCGGACACGGCCATCGCGTTGACCTGCTGCTGGGTGAGCGTGTTGACGTAGCTCACCTGGCCGGAGGTGTCGGTGGCGCTGCTGGGGCCGACCTCCTTGTACTTGGAGCCCAGCTCCGTCAGCGCCTTCTCGCCGCCCTTGTCCGCCGAGGTGAAGTAGGGGTTGTTGACCGCCTTGGGCAGGAAGCCGACCGTGAGGCCCTTCTTGATGGCCGCGTTCGGGTCGGCCTTGCCGGTCGCGGCGGCCGAGCCGCCCCCGCTCTTCACGTCGTTCTTGGTGGTACCGCCGCAGGCGGTGACGGCCAGGGCGAGCGAGGTGACGGCGGCGAGTGCCGCGCCGGTACGACGGAGGGATGACTTGCGCATGGCATGGGGTCCTTTGATACGAGGGTGAGCGAGAGCGCCCCTTCAGGGGCGCGGGGAACTGCGCGACCAGCCACATCGGGTCCCGCAGACGCAAAACGACCTATCCAGTGGAGCGAGCCGCGGCCCTTGCCACAGCGACTTGCTGAGCGACCCGAGGGCCAAGCACAGAGACAACGAGCAGAACACCGGTGACGACGATCTGCGACTGCGCGGAAACATTCAGGAGACTCATCACGTTCTGCAGCGCGCCGAGCAGGAAGACTCCCGCGATCGCGCCGCCGAGCGTGCCCTTGCCGCCGTCGAAGTCGATGCCGCCGAGCAGGACGGCGGCGACGACGGAGAGTTCGAGGCCGTTGGCGTTGTCGTAACGGGCGCTGGCGTAGTGCAGGGCCCAGAAGACGCCGGTGAGCGAGGCCATGAAGCCGGTGGCGACGAAGAGGATCAGTTTCTGCCGCTTGACGCGGATGCCGGCGAACCGGGCGGCCTCCTCGTTGGCGCCGACCGCGAAGGCCGAGCGCCCGAACGGGGTGGCGTGCAGTACCACCACCGCGATCGCCAGAAGTACGAGGAAGGGCAGGAAGGCCTGCGGGATGAAGGTGTTCCCGATGCGTCCGGCCGCGAAGTCCTGGTACTGGGTGGGGAAGTCGGTGACCGCGTCCGAGCCGAGCACGATCTGTGCGATGCCCCGGTAGGCGGCGAGGGTACCGATGGTGACGGCGAGGGACGGCAGCCCGAGCCGGGTCACCAGCAGACCGTTGACCAGTCCGCAGACCACTCCGAGGAGCAGGCAGATCGGGATGATCGTCTCGATCGCCATGCCCTGGTTCCACAGGGCGCCCATCACCGAGCCGGACAGACCGGCCGTGGAGGCCACCGAGAGGTCGATCTCCCCGGCCACCACGAGCAGGGTCATCGGCAGCGCGATCAGCGCGATGGGCAGGGTGTTGCCGATCAGGAACGACAGGTTGAGCGAGTTGCCGAACCCGTCGACGAAGCCGAAGGAGAACAGCAGCAGGACGATGAGGAGGGCGCCGACGACGGTGTCCCAGCGGACGGCGCGCGCGAGGGACGAGTCAGCCATGGCGGGCGTTCCTCTTCTTCAGTGCGGAGGCCACGCGCAGCGCGACGATCCGGTCGACCGCGATGGCGAGGATGAGCAGGATGCCGTTGATGGCGAGCACCCAGACGGAGCTGACGCCGAGGGCGGGCAGCACACTGTTGATGGAGGTCAGCAGCAGCGCGCCGAGCGCGGCGCCGTACACGCTGCCGGAGCCGCCGGTGAAGACGACACCGCCGACCACGACCGCGCTGACGACGGTGAGTTCGTAGCCGGTGCTGGTACCCGAGTCGACGTTGCCGAACCGGGCGAGGTAGAGGGCACCCGCGAGTCCGGCGAGGCCGCCGCACACGACGTACGCGGTGAGGATCCGCTTGCGGACGGGGATGCCGGCGAGCCGGGCGGCCTCCGGGTTGGAGCCCAGCGCGTACAACTCGCGGCCGCTGCCGAAGTGCTTGAGGTAGTACGCGGTGACCAGCAGGACCGCCAGGGCGATCAGGGCGAGGTAGGGGACCGCGGAGATGCCGCCGGAGCCGAAGTCGACGAAGCCGCCGGGGAGGTCGGCCGCGGTGATCTGGCGGGAGCCGACCCAGATGGAGTCGACGCCGCGGATGATGTAGAGCGTGCCGAGGGTGACGACCAGCGCGGGCACCTGGCCGAGGCTGACCAGCAACCCGTTGACCAGTCCACAGCCGATGCCGAGCAGGACGGCCAGGAAGACCGCGACGACGGGGTTTCCGCCGCCGTGCAGATAGGTGCCGGCGGCGAAGGCGCTGATGCCGAGGGTGGAGCCGACCGACAGGTCGACGTTCCGGGTGATGACAACCAGCGACTGACCGGTGGCGACCAGCACCAGGATCGTCGCGTTCAACAGCAGGTCCTTGATGCCCTGTTCGGACAGGAACTCGCTGTTGCCCATCTGGGTGATGGCGATCATCACCAGGAAGACGACCAGGATGGCGAGTTCACGCATCTTGAAGACACGGTCCACCAGCCGGGTACCACTCGACTTGGGCACCTCGGCGGCGGGCGCGGGATTGGGTGCGGTCACCGTCATACGGCGGCCCTCCGGGGGATGTGAGGGGACTGACGGACGACCGTCGAAGTGAGGGGAACGGCCCCCTGGGAAGAGGCGGGTGTGGCGCGGGCGGCCGAACCGGCGGCTCCGAACTCCCCACCGGCGGCACGCCCCACGTTCACGGAGGCGAACCGACAGCCCGCCCCGGCCGCTGCCGGTGCTGCCGGTGCTGCGTCGAGGGTGGCGCGCCTGGTGGCTGTCACGCGGCAACCCTCCCCGTCGCTGCGGCCATCACGGTCTCCTCGGTGGCTTCGGAGCGGGGTATCTCGGCGGTGAGCCGACCCTCGTGCATCACCAGCACCCGGTCGGCCATGCCGAGGATCTCGGGCAGGTCGGAGGAGATCATCAGGACGGCCACCCCGTCGGCGGCCAACTCGGAGAGCAGCCGGTGCACTTCGGCCTTCGTGCCCACGTCGATGCCCCGGGTGGGCTCATCGACGATCAGCACCTTGGGGCCGGTGGCGAGCCACTTGGCGAGGACGACCTTCTGCTGGTTGCCGCCCGAGAGCGTGTTGACCGTGTCGGCGATCCGGGCGTACTTCACCTGGAGCTTGACCGCCCAGTCGAGGGAACGGCTGCGCTCGGCGCCGCGGTCCACCAGCCCCGCCTTCACGGTCGTACGCAGCCCGGTGAGCCCGATGTTGCGCTCGATGGACATGTCCATCACCAGTCCCTGGGCGCGCCGGTCCTCGGGGACGAGGGCGAGCCCCGCGGCCATGGCCGTGGAGGGCGCCCCGTTCGTCAGCGACTTCCCGTCGACCTCGACCTCTCCGGCGTCCCAGCGGTCGACGCCGAAGACGGCCCGGGCGACCTCCGTACGCCCGGCGCCGACGAGTCCGGCGAGACCGACGATCTCGCCGCGCCGCACGTCGAAGGAGACGTCGGTGAAGACACCCTCACGGGTCAGCCGGCGCACGCTCAGGGCGACGTCGCCCGCCTCGACGTCCTGCTTGGGGTAGAGCTCGTCGAGGTCGCGGCCGACCATCCGGCGTACGAGGTCGTCCTCGGTCATGCCGTCGAGGAGCTCGCTGGAGATCCGGGCGCCGTCGCGCAGGGTCGTGACCCGTTGGCAGATCTGGAAGATCTCCTCCAGACGGTGCGAGATGAACAGCACCGCCGAACCCTGCTCGCGCAGGGTGCGCACGACACCGAAGAGGCGGGCCACCTCGCTGCCGGTCAGGGCGGCGGTCGGCTCGTCCATGATCAGGACGCGGGCGTCGAAGGAGAGCGCCTTGGCGATCTCGACGATCTGCTGGTCGGCGATGGACAGTCCGCGCGCCGGGCGTTCGGGGTCGAGTTCGACACCGAGTCGCTTCATCAGGGCGGCGCTCGCCTCGTGGGTGGCCTTGTGGTCGATACGGCCGAGGGCGCGCCGGGGCTGGCGGCCCATGAAGATGTTCTCCGCGATCGACAGGTCGGGGAAGAGGGTGGGCTCCTGATAGATCACCGCGATGCCCGCGTCGCGGGCGTCGGCGGGACCGTGGAAGACGGTGGGCTCACCGTCCAGCAGCACCCGACCGGCGTCCGGTCGGTGCACGCCGGCGAGCGTCTTGATGAGGGTCGACTTGCCCGCGCCGTTCTCACCGGCGAGAGCGTGCACCTCGCCGGGGAACAGTTCCAGGGACACGTCCCGCAGGGCGCGTACCGCGCCGAAGGACTTGGAAATGTCCTCCAGCGCCAGTACGGGGGCCGGACCCGCGTCGGACCGGTGGGTCATGTGAGCTCCTCAACGACGCGGGCGGCGAGGCCTCACGACGTCGTGAAAGGTTTCAACTAGGTTGCCGGGACGTTAGGCAGGTAGCCCAGGTCACGTCAATGGGTTCGGGTCGAAATTTTCGATAGCCGATGGTCACAACCGAGTCACGGATGGCGGTCTTCACCCAGGGGCTTGACACGCCTTCGGGCGGCTCATAGCTTCGGCGTTCTGAATCGTTTCAGATCGTTTCAGACGGAAGAGCTGTTCCGATCAGGCAGAAGTGCAGTTCGGACCCGACTCCACAAGTCGTTCGAAACCGAAGCCACACCCGAAGTCACAGGAGCCCCGAAGTGACCGAGCTTGCCGCGGTGAAGACCGCCCTCAAGACCCAGGCAGTAGAGACGCCCTCATGGGCGTACGGGAACTCGGGAACCCGCTTCAAGGTGTTCGCGCAGCCCGGAGTCCCGCGCAATCCGCGCGAGAAACTGGACGACGCCGCCCAGGTGCACGCCTTCACGGGGGCCGCGCCGACCGTCGCGCTGCACATCCCCTGGGACAAGGTCGACGATTACGGGGCGCTGGCGAAGTACGCGCAGGAGCGCGGCCTGAAGCTGGGCGCGATCAACTCCAACACCTTCCAGGACGACGACTACAGGCTCGGCTCCATCTGTCACCCGGACGCCGCCGTCCGCCGGAAGGCTGTCGACCACCTGCTCGAGTGCGTGGACATCATGGACGCGACGGGTTCGAAGGACCTGAAGCTCTGGTTCGCCGACGGTACGAACTATCCCGGTCAGGACGACATCCGTGAGCGCCAGGACCGGCTGACCGAGGGCCTGGCCCAGGTGTACGAGCGACTCGGGGACGACCAGCGGATGCTGTTGGAGTACAAGTTCTTCGAGCCCGCCTTCTACATGACGGACGTCCCGGACTGGGGCACGGCGTACGCGCACTGCCTCAAGCTCGGCCCGAAGGCGCAGGTCGTCGTCGACACCGGGCACCACGCGCCCGGCACCAACATCGAGTTCATCGTCGCGACGCTGCTGCGCGAGGGCAAGCTCGGCGCGTTCGACTTCAACTCGCGGTTCTACGCCGACGACGACCTGATGGTCGGCGCGGCCGATCCCTTCCAGCTGTTCCGGATCATGTACGAGGTGATCCGCGGCGGCGGCTTCACGCCGGACGTCGCCTTCATGCTCGACCAGTGCCACAACATCGAGGCGAAGATCCCGGCGATCATCCGTTCCGTGATGAACGTGCAGGAGGCGACGGCGAAGGCGCTGCTCGTGGACGGTGCGGCGCTGGCCGACGCGCAGCGTACCGGGGATGTGCTCGCGGCCAACGCGGTGATCATGGACGCGTACAACACCGATGTGCGGCCGTTGCTGAGTGAGGTGCGCGAGGAGCTGGGGCTGGACGCGGATCCCGTCTCGGCGTACCGCCGATCCGGGTGGGGGAGAAGATCGCGGCGGACCGTGTGGGTGGACAGCAGGCCGGATGGGGGGCCTGAGCGGCTGAATCTCGTCTGCCTGGTTCGGCTCTTCGCAGGCTGCGGGCCGTATGTGGCTGGTCGCGCAGTTCCCCGCGCCCCTTCGGGGCGCTTCACCGCAGGTACGTCACCTCTCACCCTGCTTTCATTTCTCTAAGGACTAGGAACATGGCATCCCATCCCGAAGCCGCCGCTCTGTTGGCCCGGTCGCACCGGCTCGGTGCTGATCCTCGTAACACCAACTACGCGGGCGGCAATGCCTCCGCGAAAGGCACCGACACCGATCCTGTGACCGGCGGTGATGTCGAGCTGATGTGGGTGAAGGGGTCGGGTGGGGATCTCGGCACCCTGACCGGGTCGGGGCTCGCCGTGCTGCGGCTTGACCGGCTGCGGGCGATGACGGCGGTCTACCCGGGGGTCGAGCGCGAGGACGAGATGGTCGCCGCGTTCGACTACTGCCTGCACGGCAAGGGCGGCGCGGCCCCGTCCATCGACACGGCGATGCACGGGCTGGTGGACGCGGCCCACGTCGACCATCTGCACCCCGACTCCGGGATCGCGCTGGCCTGCGCGGCGGACGGCGAGAAGCTGACCGCCGAGTGTTTCGGCGACAGTGTGGTGTGGGTGCCGTGGCGCCGGCCCGGCTTCCAGCTGGGGCTGGACATCGCGGCGGTCAAGGAGGCCAACCCGCGGGCGATCGGCTGCGTCCTGGGCGGGCACGGCATCACGGCGTGGGGCGACACGGCGGAGGAGTGCGAGCGGAACTCGCTGCACATCATCCGCACCGCCGAGACGTTCCTCGTCGAGCGTGGCAAGGCGGAGCCTTTCGGGCCCGTCGTCGAGGGGTACACGGCCCTGGACACCGCCCGGCGCCGGGAGCGGGCCGCGACGCTGGCGCCGTACGTCCGGGCCCTCGCCTCGCAGGACAAGCCGCAGGTCGGCCACTTCACCGACTCCGACGTCGTCCTCGACTTCCTCGCGAGCGCCGAGCACCCGCGCCTCGCCGCGCTCGGCACCTCCTGCCCCGACCACTTCCTGCGGACCAAGGTCCGGCCGCTCGTCCTCGATCTGCCGCCGACCGTGGAACTGGACGCGGCGATCGCGCGGCTGGAGGAGCTGCACGGCGAGTACCGCGAGGAGTACGCGGCCTACTACCAGCGGCACGCCGACGTCGACTCCCCCGCGATGCGCGGCGCGGACCCGGCGATCGTGCTGATCCCCGGTGTCGGCATGTTCTCCTTCGGCAAGGACAAGCAGACCGCGCGCGTGGCCGGCGAGTTCTACGTCAACGCGATCAACGTGATGCGGGGCGCCGAGGCGGTCTCGACGTACGCGCCGATCGAGGAGTCGGAGAAGTTCCGCATCGAGTACTGGGCGCTGGAGGAGGCCAAGCTCCAGCGGATGCCGCAGCCGAAGCCGCTCGCCACCCGGGTGGCGCTGGTGACGGGGGCGGGCAGCGGGATCGGCAAGGCGATCGCCGAACGGCTCGTCGCCGAGGGCGCGTGCGTGGTGATCGCCGATCTCAACGGGGAGAACGCCGCCGAGGTCGCCTCCTCGCTGGGCGGGCCCGACAAGGCCGTCGCCGTCACCGTCGACGTGACCTGCGAGGAGCAGATCGCCGAAGCCTTCAGGGCGGCGGTGCTCGCCTTCGGCGGCGTCGACCTGGTGGTGAACAACGCCGGTATCTCCATCTCCAAGCCGCTGCTCGAGACCACCGTGAAGGACTGGGACCTCCAGCACGACATCATGGCCCGGGGCTCCTTCCTCGTGTCGAGGGAGGCGGCGCGGGTGATGATCCAGCAGAGGCTGGGCGGGGACATCGTCTACATCGCGTCCAAGAACTCGGTCTTCGCCGGCCCGAACAACATCGCGTACTCCGCCACCAAGGCCGACCAGGCGCATCAAGTACGGCTCCTTGCCGCCGAGTTGGGCGAGCACGGCATCCGGGTGAACGGCGTCAACCCCGACGGGGTCGTGCGCGGCTCGGGCATCTTCGCGGGCGGCTGGGGCGCGCAGCGCGCGGCGACGTACGGCATCGAGGAGGAGAAGCTCGGCGAGTTCTACGCCCAGCGGACCATCCTCAAGCGCGAGGTGCTGCCCGAGCACGTGGCGAACGCCGTGTTCGCCCTGACGGGTGGGGATCTGACCCACACCACAGGTCTGCACGTCCCGGTCGACGCGGGTGTCGCGGCGGCCTTCCTGCGATGAGCGAGCACGTGAAGAGCTTCGCCGCGGTCGACCTCGGCGCGTCCAGCGGGCGCGTCATGGTCGGCCGCGTCGGCCCCGAGTCGCTGGAGCTGACGGAGGCGCACCGCTTCCCGAACCGGCCGGTGCGGGTCCCCGAGGGGCTGCGGTGGGACATCCTCTCGCTGTACGCGGGGGTGCTCGACGGACTGCGGGCGGCCGGGCAGGTCGACTCCGTCGGCATCGACAGCTGGGCCGTGGACTACGGGTTGCTGGACGCCGACGGCGCGCTGCTCGGCAACCCGGTGCACTACCGCGACGCCCGCACCGAGGGGGTCGCGGAGAAGGTGTGGGCCACCGTGCCCGCCGCCGAGCTGTACGCGGCGACCGGGCTCCAGTACGCGCCCTTCAACACCCTGTACCAGCTCACGGCGGCCCGCTCGACGGCTCAACTCGTCGCCGCCGAGCGCCTGTTGCTCGTTCCCGACCTGCTGGCGTACTGGCTCACGGGCGAGGCGGGCACGGAGATCACCAACGCCTCGACCACCCAGCTGATCGACCCGCGCACCCGTGACTGGTCCCACGACCTCGCGGACCGGCTCGGCATCGACCTCACGCTCTTCGCGCCGCTGCGACAGCCGGGCGACCCGGCCGGTCTGCTGCTCCCGCGGATCCTGGAGGAGACCGGGCTGAGGGGCCCGGTCCCGGTGACGACCGTCGGCTCGCACGACACCGCGTCCGCGGTCGCCGCCGTCCCGGCGACGGGCGAGCGGTTCGCGTACATCTGCACCGGCACCTGGTCCCTCGCGGGCCTGGAGCTGGAGCGGCCGGTCCTCACCGAGGCGAGCCGGGCGGCCAACTTCACCAATGAACTGGGCCTGGACGGCACGGTCCGCTATCTGCGGAACATCATGGGGCTGTGGCTGCTCCAGGAGTGTGTACGGGAATGGGGGCAGCCCGATCTGGGTGAGCTGCTGCGGGTCGCCGCGGAGGTGCCCGCGCTGCGGTCGGTGGTGGACGCGGGCGACGCCACGTTCCTGGCCCCTGGCCGGATGCCGGACCGGATCACCGACGCCTGCCGGGAGTCGGGACAGCCCGTGCCCGAGTCGCGCGCCGAGATCACCCGTTGCATTCTCGACTCCCTCGCCCTCGCCCACCGCAGGGCGATCCGCGAGGCGGAGGCCCTCGCCGACCACCCGGTCGACGTCGTCCACATCGTCGGCGGCGGTACCCGCAACGAGCTCCTGTGCCAACTGACGGCCGACGCCAGCGGGCTGCCGGTCGTGGCCGGCCCGGCGGAGGCCGCCGCGCTCGGCAACGTCCTCGTCCAGGCCCGCGCACACGGTCTGGTCGGCGACCGTACGTCGATGCGGCGGCTCCTCGCCCGTACACAGCCGTTGCGGCGGTACGAGCCCCGGGGCGACCCGGCGGCCTGGCGCGCCGCCCAGGACCGGCTCACGGCGGGCGGGTGAACCGGAAATCCCGCCCGCCGTGAGCGGCGCCTTTCCCCCGTCCGCGAGGGGACTCGCCCGTGTCCATGAGCGGGGGCTCCCCTGCCGCTCGCCCTCCGCGTACCCTGCACTCATCCGATGATCGATCCCAAGGAGCTGCGATGCGTGTCGCCCTGTTCCTGACCTGTGTCAACGACACGCTCTATCCGGACACCGGCCGCGCCGTGGTGAAACTGCTGACCAGGCTGGGCGTCGAGGTCGACTTCCCGCTGGCGCAGACCTGCTGCGGGCAGGCCCACTACAACACCGGGTACCGGCACGAGGCCGAGCCACTGGCCCGGCATTTCTCCGATGTCTTCGGTGAGTACGAGGCGATCGTGACGCCCTCCGGGTCGTGCGGCGCGATGGTGCGGGAGCTGTATCCGCGGATGGGTGAGCGGGCGCGGGCGGAGGGCCGCGGGGACACCCTCGCGGCCACCCTCGCCCCGGTCGTGCCGAAGACGTACGAGCTCACCGAGTTCCTGGTGGACGTGCTCGGCGTGACGGACGTCGGCGCCTACTACCCGCACACCGTCACCTACCACCCCACCTGTCACGGGCTGCGCAGTCTCGGGCTCGGCGACCGGCCGCGCCGGCTCCTCCAGGCCGTCAAGGGGCTCGAACTGCGCGAGTTGCCGGGGGCGGACGAATGCTGCGGCTTCGGCGGCACGTTCGCCGTCAAGAACCCCGACGTCTCGGCCGCGATGGGCGCCGACAAGGTGCACAACGCCGAGTCGACGGGCGCGGAGGTGCTGTGCGCCGCCGACAACTCCTGTCTGATGCACATCGGCGGCACGATGGCCCGGCTGGAGACACGGATGCGGCCGGTGCACATCGCGGAGATCCTGGCCGGTACGGAAGAGGAGCCGAGCGCATGAGTGGCACCTTCGTCGGCATGCCCGCCTTCCCCAAGGCAGCGCACGAGGCCGTCAACAACCCGACGCTGCGCGGCAATCTGCGCCACGCCACCCACACGATCCGCGCCAAGCGGGCGGTCGCCGTCGCCGAACTCGACGACTGGGCCGCCCTGCGCGAGGCCGGCAAGCAGATCAAGGATCACACGCTCCGTCATCTCGACCGCTACCTCGTGCAGTTGGAGGAGTCGGTCACCGCGGCCGGGGGCATCGTGCACTGGGCCGCCGACGCCGACGAGGCCAACCGGATCGTCGCCGACCTGGTGAAGATGACCGGGGAGAGCGAGGTCGTCAAGGTCAAGTCGATGGCCACGCAGGAGATCGGCCTCAACGAGGCCCTGGAGGCCGAGGGCATCCACGCCTACGAGACCGATCTCGCCGAGCTCATCGTGCAGTTGGGCAAGGACCGTCCTTCCCACATCCTCGTCCCGGCCATCCACCGCAACCGCGGCGAGATCCGCGACATCTTCGCGCGCGAGATGAGCGAGTGGGGCCGCCCGGCGCCGGAGGGCCTCACCGACACGCCCGCCGAACTGGCCGAGGCCGCCCGACTGCACCTGCGCGAGAAGTTCCTGCGCGCCAAGGTCGGCATCTCCGGCGCCAACTTCATGGTCGCCGAGACCGGCACCCTGATGGTCGTGGAGTCCGAGGGCAACGGCCGGATGTGTCTGACCCTGCCCGAGACGCTGATCTCGGTCGTCGGCATCGAGAAGATCGTTCCGACCTG
Source organism: Streptomyces mirabilis (assembly GCF_039503195.1). Taxonomy (NCBI): domain Bacteria; kingdom Bacillati; phylum Actinomycetota; class Actinomycetes; order Kitasatosporales; family Streptomycetaceae; genus Streptomyces; species Streptomyces mirabilis. Next base: position 9,615,959 of record NZ_JBCJKP010000001.1, on the reverse strand, counting down.
GCAGGACCTGGAGGTCTTCCTCCAGACCCTCCCCGCTCCTCGACCGCCGAGCGCATGAACCCGTACACCTCGATGTGGACGGGCACCACAGAGGAGGACGGCCCCCAGACCTTCCACCTGGTCCTCATCGACAACGGCCGCACCGACACCCTCGCCGACGAGGTCGGCCGCCAGGCTCTGCGCTGCATCCGCTGCTCGGCATGTCTCAACGTCTGCCCGGTGTACGAGCGCGCGGGCGGCCACGCCTACGGCTCGGTCTACCCCGGCCCGATCGGCGCGATCCTCAGCCCCCAACTCCGTGGCACCGCAAGCGAGATCGACGCCTCGCTCCCGTACGCCTCCTCGCTCTGCGGTGCCTGCTACGAGGTCTGCCCGGTCGCCATCGACATCCCGGAGGTCCTCGTCCACCTGCGCGAACGGATCGCCGAGGGCGGTCAGGTGACGCGGGAGGGCAACAAGGTCGTCCTCAAGCCCGCCAAGGGGCACGCCGCCGAGCGGGCGGCGATGCGGGCGGCACGCTGGACGTTCAGCCACCCCGGCGCCCTGCGCACCGGCCAGCGGTTCGCCTCCCGCACACGCCGCTTCCACCCACGCACGCTGCCCGGCCCCGGCAAGGCGTGGAGCGACACCCGGGATCTCCCGACGGTCCCCGCGGAACCGTTCCGCGACTGGTGGCAGCGCACGCACGGCGGAAAGGACACCGACAAGTGAGCAGCAGGGATCTGATCCTGGGGCGGGTGCGGCGCGCGCTCGCCGATGTGCCGCGGGACGACACGCCGTACGAGCAGGCCATTGAGCGGGGGTACCTGCGCGAGCACGGGTCTCGGAGCGTCGAGGAGACGGTGGATCTGCTGGCGGAGAACCTGGCGGACTACCGGGCGCTGGTGCACCGCTGCGCGGCCGACGAGCTGGCCCCCACCATCGCCGGGCTGCTCGCCGGACACGGTTCGATGTCGGTGGTCCTACCGGCGGGACTGGACGCTCAGTGGCTGGCGGCGTCGGAGGTGACGCGCGTCCCGGACCGGGCCGAGGACACCTCGGGCGAGCTGGACCGCGTCGACAGCGTCGTGACCGCGTGCGCGCTCGCCATCGCCGAGACCGGCACCCTCGTCCTGGACGGTGGTCCCGACCAGGGACGCCGTCGCATCACGCTGGTCCCCGATCACCACATCTGTGTCGTCCGCGTTCCCGACCAGGTCGTCTCCTCCGTGCCCCAGGCCCTGGAGCGCCTGGATCCGACCCGCCCGCTGACCTGGATCTCCGGCCCGTCGGCGACCAGCGACATCGAGCTCGACCGGGTCGAGGGGGTGCACGGTCCGCGCACCCTGGAAGTGGTGCTGGTGAGCGGGGAGTGACCTGCGCGGTTAGCGTGAGGGGATGATCCGGTTCGAACAGGTCACCAAGCGCTATCCGGACGGCACGACGGCCGTGGACGGCCTCTCGTTCGAGGTCGCGGAGGGCGAACTCGTCACGCTCGTGGGCCCGTCGGGCTGCGGCAAGACAACGACCATGATGATGGTGAACCGGCTGATCGAACCGACCTCGGGCCGGATCTTCGTGAACGGCCAGGACATCGCCACGGTCGACCCGGTGCGGCTGCGGAGGCGTATCGGGTACGTCATCCAGCAGGTGGGCCTGTTCCCGCACCGGACGATCCTCGACAACACGGCGACCGTGCCGACGCTCATCGGCTGGAAGAAGGCGAAGGCGCGGACGCGCGCCGCGGAGCTGCTCGACCTGGTGGGCCTGGACCCGAAGACGTACGGCTCGCGCTATCCGGAACAGCTGTCGGGCGGCCAGCGCCAGCGGGTCGGGGTGGCCCGGGCGCTCGCCGCCGATCCACCCGTACTGCTGATGGACGAGCCCTTCGGGGCCGTCGACCCGGTCGTCCGGGAACAGTTGCAGGACGAGTTCCTGCGCATGCAGGAGGCCGTGCGCAAGACGGTGCTGCTGGTCACGCACGACATCGAGGAGGCGGTACGGCTCGGCGACCGCATCGCGGTGTACGGGCAGGGCCGCATCGAGCAGTTCGACACGCCGGGGGCCGTGCTCGGCACCCCGGCCACCCCCTATGTCGCCGAGTTCGTCGGCGCCGACCGCGGGCTGAAGCGGCTGTCGGTCACCGACATCGAGCCCGGCGACCTGGAACAGCCGCCCGTCGCCCGCCTGGACGAGGCCGCCGAGACGGCGGTCGCCCGCCTGCACGCGCAGGGCGCGCGATGGGCGGTCGTCCTGGGCACGGAGGACGACCTGCACGGGTGGGTGGGCGTCGACGAGTTGGCGGCGGGCGGGTCCGTCGGAGACCGCGCCCACCGGATGAACTCGTGGGTCCCGGTGGGAGCCCCGCTGAAGCAGGCCTTCGGTGTGATGCTCCAGCACGACGCGGGCTGGGTCGCGGTACTGGACGGGGCCCGCTTCCTCGGCGTACTCACCCCGGCGAAACTGCACGAGGCACTGCGGAGGTCGGTGGACGCGGATGCGCGGGGGGTGCGGCGGGGGCAGGTGTCGATCGACTCGATCTCCGATGCGTGAGCGCTCCCCTGGGTTGGGCGGGGGTGCGGGTTGGCCGGGGGGTGCGGGTTGGGCAGGGGGTGCGGGTTGTTCGGCGCTGCGGGTTCGATGTGGCTGGGCGCGCAGTTCCCCACGCCCCTTTGGGGCGCCCGCGGCAGCACCCGTGGCCGCGACGGCCGCCACCGAGGGGAGTACGGCCCTGATCGGGCCCAGCAGACCGCGCGGGCGCCCCACGTCAACGTACGCCTCCTGAAGCGGAGTTCCCTCCCGTCGCGCGCTAACCGAAGACGGCCTTCAGGCGGGCCGCCAGGGCCGCCAGACGGGCGGTGAGTGGGGCGCCGCCGAGCTGCCGAGCCAGGCAGGCGAGGATCTGCTCGACGGCCCTGCGGACCCGTTCCTCATCGATCGGGGGGCGGGCCAGCTCCACCTTGATCACCGCCGCGGCCTGCCGAATGACGTACTGCGAGTAGAGATCGAGCCCCAGCCGATCGACCTCGCCCCGCAGGGTTTCCACCACCTGTACGGGGTCCGCGCGCCGCGCCGGATGGAAGTGCGTCCGGTACAACTGCTCGGGCCGTGCGTCGGTTTGATTTCGAGTCACATTCCCTTGGGAGCTGATCGCCACCTGGCTGTCGGTGATCGGGCCGAAGACATAGACCAACGGAGTCGTCGGCTCGTCCGGACGCAGGGGGCTGATCTGCTCGGGACTCGGCTCACGGGCCAGGCGCAGTAAGGAGTCGTAGTCGCGGTAGTCGATGAGCGGCGGCCCGGCGGTGCGCGGTGCCTGTGCCGGCCCAGCCGTCGGCGGTGCACCATGCGGCGTCCATGCCGGTACCCCGGCCATCCCCCGCCGGTGGATCGATCCCCCCGCCTCATGCGCGGTCTCCCTCGCGGGCTGGGACGACACGCTGGGGTGCGGGCGCTCGTTCTCGTACCGGAATCCCGCACTGGCCATGTGAACCCCCCGTGGCAGAGCACCTCCTTGAAGCGTAGCGAGACAAACCCCGGGAGGAAGGCCTCATCCGGCATCGGAACACCGCATTCTGGCCACTTCCGCGCACGTGTGTCTCTCCGATGCGAGGGCACCCGTTCCGCGGGAGGTCCACATGAACGCAAGTGCGACAGCACGAACCGGACGCATCAAGGCTCGGCGCGCGGCGAGGGGCTCGGGGGTGGAGTACGCCGCCCGGGCGGGTCTGACCGCGCGGGGCGTGATCTACCTGCTGGTCGGTGTGCTGGCGCTGCGGATCGCCTTCGGGGACGGGAAGAAGCAGGCGGACCGCAATGGTGCCGTCGCGGAGATCGCGCAACAGCCCTTCGGCGCGGTGCTGCTGTGGGCGCTGGCCGTCGGCCTCGTCGGCATGGCGTTGTGGCGGCTGTCCGAGGCGTGCTTCGGTTCCGCCGGGCCGGACGGCCGGGCGGCGAAGAAGCGACTCCTGTCGGCCGGGCGCTTCGTGTTCTACGCGTTCGTCGCCTACTCGGTGCTCTCGTTCGCGGCGGGCTCGGGCAGTGGCGGGAAGGGTTCGAGCGACCAACGGTCGCGGGACGTGACGGCCAAGGTGCTGAATCTGCCTGCGGGGCAGTGGATCGTCGGAGTCGCCGGAGTCGGCATCGTCGTGGCGGGTCTGCTGATCGGCGGGCGGGCCGTGTTGCGCAAGTACCACAAGAAGCTGAAGCTCGGTCAGATGTCGGCGCGCACGCGGCGGCTGGTGGATGTGACCGGCGTGGGCGGTGGCGCGGCGCGCGGGCTGGTGTTCGCCGCGGCGGGGTGCTTCGCCGTGCGCGCGGCGATCGACTACGAACCCGACCGGGCGAAGGGGCTGGACGACACGATCCGCTCGTTCGCCCACACCCCTGCGGGGCCGTGGCTGCTGGTGTGCGTCGCCGCCGGACTCGTGCTGTTCGGCCTGTTCTCCTTCGCGATGGCGCGCTGGCGCCGGGTCTGAGGGCATCTGAGGGCACTGAGGGAACCGAGGGCATCACTTCAGCAGGCCCTTGTCCTTCAGATAGGTCCGCGCCACGTCCTCGGGCAGCCGTCGCCAGCTGTCCACCTGCTGGTTCATCGATGCCAGGTCCGCGGTGGTGAGTACGTCGTTGACCTTGCCGAGTGCCTTGATGACGCCCTCGCTGCCGGCGCGCGAGCGGTTGACGACGGGCACGATGTAGTCGGCGTTCTGCAGATGTTTGTCGTCGGCGAGGAGGACGAGGCCGAACTCGTCGAGCGTCGCGTCCGTCGTCGTGGTCAGGACCATCTGGTCCTGACCACTCTGCACGGCCCGCTTCGCCTGGGTGGTGCCCACACCCTTCGGGTCGACGCCGGTGATGTCGATGCCGTACGTCTTCTTCAACCCGGGTTCGCAGTAGGGCCGTTGGACGCACTCGTCGCCCGCCGCGAGCCGTACCGGAAGACGGGACGCGCCGAGGTCGCTGAGCGTCTTCAGGTGATGCTGCCCGGCATACGCCGCCGTCACCGCGAAGGCGTTCTGGTCGACGGCCCTGCTGGGGTCGAGGACGGTGAGGCCGCGCGGTGTGGCGAGCGCTCGGAGCGCCTTCATCGTGGTGGCGAGATCGGGTGAGCCGACGGGCGGCGCGTCCGCTCCGTGGGTCTTGGCGTTCAGCCAGTCCGCGAAGGTGGCCGCGTACTCCGGTACGACGTCGATCTGGCCGGATTCCAGGGCGGGTTCGTAGAGTTCGCGGTTGGCGACCGTCAGCATGGAGGTCTTGTATCCGGCCTGGTCGAGCAGCAGCGCGTACATCTGGGCCAGCAGGTCGCTCTCGGTGAACCCGGCCGAGCCGATGGTCAGGTGCTTGCTGTCGCCGGGCGGCGCGGTGACCGCTCCGCGGTTCTCCAGGGACGGGCCGGTGGCGCAGCCGGTCAGCAGGGCCAGGCTCAGCAGGGCCAGGCTCAGCAGGGTGCCACCTCGCCTCATCGGATGCCCCTCGCCCAGCGCGGTGCCAGCCGTTCGGCGATCTCGAAGATCCCCTCGACGATCAGGGCGAACACGGCGACGAGGATCGCGCCGGCGACGACCTGCGGGGTACTCGCCAGGTTGAAGCCCGCGGTGATGATCCGGCCGAGTCCGCCGCCGCCCGCGAGCGCGGCGATCGTGGCGGTCGCGACGAGTTGGACCGCGGCGATCCGTACGCCGTTCATGACCATCGGGAGCGAAAGGGGCAGTTCTACGTGGAACAGCATCTGTCGGCCGGTCATCCCCATGCCTCGCGCCGAGCTGACCACGCTCCGGTCGACCTCGCGCATCCCTACGTAGGCGTTGGTGAGCAGCGGTGGTACGGCGAAGAGGACCAGCGCGACGACGGTCGGACCCTCGCCCCACTTGCCGAGCGGGGTGAGCAGCAGGAGGACCAGTACGGCGAAGGTGGGGACGGCGCGGCCGATGTTGGAGATGTTGACGGCGAGCGCGCCGCCCCTGCCGAGATGGCCCAGGACGAGGGCGACGGGCAGCGCGATGAGGCAGCTGATGACGAGGCAGACGACGGTCAGGACGAGGTGCTGGGCGAGGCGGTGCCAGACGCCGTCGTCCCCGGACCAGTGCGCGGGGTCGCTGAGCCAGTCCCAGGCCCCGGTCAGGGCGTTCATCCGCGGGCCGCCCGGGTCCAGGGGGTGAGGAGCCGCTGCACCGCGAGCAGGAGGAGGTCCGCGGCGACGGCGATGACGACGCAGAGTACGGACGCGGTGAGGACCTGCGCCTTGAAGTAGGTGTTCATGCCCGCGTAGATGAGATTGCCGAGTCCCCCGAAGCCGACGATCGCGCCGACCGTCACCAGTGAGACCGCCGAGACGGTGGCGATGCGCAGTCCGGCCATCGAGGCGGGCACCGCGAGCGGCAGTTCCACGGTGAGCAGGAGGCGGATGGGCCCGTATCCCATGCCGCGAGCGGCCTGCCGGGTCTCCTCGGGGACGGCGCGCAGGCCCGCGAGGATGTTCCGGACGAGGAGGGTCAGCGAGTAGAGGACGAGTCCGGAGACGACCAGCGTGGCCGACAGCCCGTACACGGGCAGGAGGAGCGAGAACATGGCGAGGGACGGGATGGTGTAGAGGATCGTGGTCACCGCGAGGACGGGTCCGGCCGCCCAGCCCCAGCGCCGGGCCAGGACGGCCAGCGGCACCGCGATGACGAGTCCGACGAGCACGGAGACCGCCGTGAGCTGGAGGTGCTGGACGACCGCGTCCAGGAGGATCTGGCGGCGCGTGCTCAGATACTCACCGCAGATCCACTCGTTGCGGGCGAGACAGTCGTCCGGGGGCGCGGTCACGCGTCCATTCCATCGGGGGCGGGCGGGAGTCGGCGCGTTCTGGTGGCCCGTACGGGGTGTCGCTGAGTACACCCCGCGATACGGGTTCTGCGCCCCATGTGGGTCGAGCGTTCGCTCCGTAGCGTCGTGAGCGAGGCACAGGGCGTGCCGGACGGAGAGTGATGACGATGTTTCGCCGCACCTCGCGACGTACGAACGGATCGGAGCCCGCCCAGGAGGCGCTGCGGCTGGTCAAGGTCGGCAAGACCTACGGCGCCGGGGAGAGCGCCGTGACCGCGCTGGACGGGGTGAGCCTCGGCCTGGCGCGCGGCAGCTTCACCGCGGTCATGGGGCCCTCGGGGTCCGGCAAGTCCACGCTGCTGCGGTGCGCGGCGGGGCTGGAGCGACCCGACAGCGGCATCGTGCGGGTCGACGGAACGGAGATGACGGGCCGCGGCGAGGCCGAGCTCACGAGGTTCCGGCGCGGCCGGATCGGTTTCGTCTTCCAGCAGTACAACCTGATGCCGACGCTGACCGTCGCCCAGAACACGATCCTGCCGCTGAAACTCGCCGGGCGGCGCGTCGACCGGGCCCGGGCGCGGGAGATCCTAACGGCGGTCGGTCTGGGCGACCGGCTCGGCAGCCTGCCCGACCAGCTCTCCGGCGGGCAGCAGCAGCGGGTGGCGATCGCCCGTGCGCTGGTCGCCGAGCCTCGGGTGATCTTCGCGGACGAGCCGACCGGCGCCCTCGACAGCCGCGGCGCACGGGAGGTGCTGCGGCTGCTTCAGGAGGCGGTGCGGGCGCACGGCAGGACGGTCGTCATGGTGACGCACGACCCCCTCGCCGCCTCGTACGCCGACGCGGTCGTGTTCCTCGCGGACGGGCGGATGGCCGGCCACCTGCACGCGCCGACGGCGGACGCCGTGGCCGAGCGCCTGGCGCACCTCGGCGACGACACGAGGGTGGGGGTGTGAGCCATGCTCGCTCTGGCCCTGCGTTCCCTCCGGCAGCGCCCCGGGCGCGCCACGGCGACCCTGCTGTCCGCCTTCCTCGGCGCGGCGGTCGTCATGACCTTCAACTCCCTGCACGACACGGCCGCGCGACCGGGCGTGGACTCCGTGAGCGCGGAGTCGCTGTCCACCGCGGCGGGCGTCGTCGGCGGCTACGGGACCCTGCTGGTGTTCTTCGCGATCGCCTCGACCCTGACGGTGAACGTCCGTCAGCGCGGCGCCGAGATGGAGCTGCTCAGGTGCTCCGGGGCGACTCCCGCGCAGATCAGGCGGATGGTCGTGGGTGAGGCGGTGGCGATCGCGCTGGTGGGCGCGGTAGTGGCGATCGGTCCGGCGATGCTCGGCGGACGCGCCCTGCTGGGCGTCTTCCAGGACAGCGGCCAGGTCGCCCGGTCCGTCGACTACTCCTTCGGTCCCGTCGCCCTCGCATCGGGCATCGCCATCACGGTGTCGGCCGCGGCGGGCGCGGCGTTCCTCGCGGTGCGGCGGGTGACGCTCCGCCGTCGCCCCCGGGGTCGGGCACGGACGTTCCTCGCGTACGCGGCTCTGCTCGCCGGTGGTGCGGCGGTCTGTTCCACCTTCGCGTTCTCGGCCGAGGACGCCGCGCTGATGGCGCCTCCCGCATACGGGGCGATCCTGCTGTCCGTGGGGTGCGCGCTGCTGGCGCCGCGGCTGCTGGAGGGCCTGCTGGACCGGCTGCCCCTGGCAGGCCCGAGCGGCTATCTGGCCGTACGGAACCTGCGTCGGCGTGCCGCGGAGATGTCCGGTGTCCTGATGCCGCTGATCCTCTTCACCTGCATGGCGTCGGCGACGCTGACCATGCAGGCGGTCGAGAGCGACGCGATCAGGGCCTCCGGTGTTCCGAAGTCGGTCGACGCGAAGAACCTCGAGACGCTCAACCTCACGGTCGTCGGCGTCATCGTGGTCTTCTGCTGCGTCATGCTGATCAACTCCCTGTACGCGGCGACGACTTACCGCGGCCGGGAGTTCGGGCAGCAACGGCTGGTGGGTGCGACGCCGGGGCAGGTGCTCGGGGCGGTCGGCGCCGAGGGCCTGATCCTGACGGTGACGGGCGTCTTCCTCGGCACGGTTGCCGGGCTCGGCGGGGTCGTCGCGTTCAGCGCCGTGCGCACGGGCTCCCCGTGGCCGGGCCAGGGGCCCGGTATCTGGCTCGCCGTCGTCGCGGTCGCGACGGCGGTGACCCTGGGGACCGTCCTGTTCACGGCCCGCCGCACCCTGCGGACGCCGGCCGTGGCGGCGGTGACCCTGGTCGCGTGAGCGGGCGGCGGACTGGGGGCTGTATATGGGCGCGGTCCGCGCTGGCACCTGAGCGGCCGAGTGGCCACGATGGACTCCAAGGACGACGGTTTCCGCCGCCAGGATCCAGGCCCCGGAGGGGACGATGACGTCAGACGCCCGTTCGGGAGGCGCCGAACCGTGCGACGCGCCGCAGGAGTCGGCTTCCCCTTCCGACACGGCGGACCGGATGGTCGAGTTGCGGGAAGAAGTCGACCAGCTGAAGGAGGCCGTCACCTCGCACGCCACGGTGGACCAGGCCATCGGCATGGTGGTCGCCCTCGGCCGGGTGTCGCCCGACCAGGGCTGGGCCGTACTCCGGGAAGTCTCTCAGCACACGAACATCAAACTGCGCACCGTCGCGGAAATGATTCTCGTCTGGGGGCGGCAGGGAGATCTTCCGCCCGATATTCGCGCGGCTCTGGAGGAGACGCTCGACAAGTACGGGCCCACGCAAATCCCGGACGGTCCCCCCGCCCCGTAGGCGCGGAATTTGTTTGGATCTGATCCACCCAGGTAGTTCAGAGAGAGGTGGCCCGCTGGCCAACCGCTCCCGGGAGGGTTCGGCAGTGAGCTCGCCTCCGACCGCCCGGACGGGGTGACCCCCCGGGCGGCCGGGTGTCGTCCCACCCCTCGTACGCCCGGGCAGGCCCTAGGCCGCATCGGCGAGCACCTGTTCGCGCAGGGTGGCGCAGCAGTCGCTGAGGAGGCGCGAGACATGCATCTGTGAGATGCCGAGCTGGTCGGCGATGCAGCTCTGCGTCATGCCCTGGAAGAAGCGCAGGTAGAGGATGGCCCGTTCGCGCTCGGGGAGTTCGTGCAGGGCCGGTTTCACCGACTCGCGATCGATGACCAGGTCGAATCCGGTGTCGCGCGCGCCCAGCGCGTCGTTGAGCGCGTAGCCGTCGTCCCCGCCGGGCAGTTCGGCGTCCAGGGAGAGGGCGGAGAAGCTGTCCAGGGCCTCGAGACCGGTACGTACCTCGTCCTCGCTCAGGTGTGCGTACGCGGCGATCTCGGCGACGGTGGGCCGTTGGCCCTGCATCGTCTGTGACAGGTCCTTGAGGGCCGCGCGCACCCTGTTGCGCACGTCCTGGACGCGGCGCGGGACGTGCAGGGTCCACATGTGGTCGCGGAAGTGCCGCTTGATCTCGCCGGTGATGGTCGGGACGGCGTAGCTCTCGAAGGCGTTGCCGAGCTCGGGGTCGTAGCGGTCGACGGCCTTGACCAGGCCGAGCGCGGCGACCTGGTTGAGGTCCTCGACCGACTCGCCCTTGCCCCGGTAGCGGCCGGCGACACGCTCCGACATCGGCAGCCAGGACCGGATGATCTCCTCGCGAAGCGCCTGTCGCTCGGGCCCGGCCGGCAGCCCGGCGAGGCGGACGAAGGCCGCGGCGGTGTCGGGGGCGTCGTCATGGGGATGTCTCTTGGAGCCGGACGTCATGCGCATAGTGCTCACAACTCCCTCAGGGGTTGCCGACGGGGCAGTCCCCGTGGGAGGGCGCGCACAAAAAACCGGACGGGAGACATCCGGCGATCTGGCGAACCAGCTCCCACGGACGTGCCTCCTGTCCGAAGCACTGCTAGGACAATTCCCGCATATCGGTCACTCAAACAGTGTCGAAACAATCCAGGAGAATCATCCAAGGGGCGTGGCGCCGGGCGAGGGGGCGATTCCGGAGCGTCACGCGTCGTCCATGAATCCACTTCCGTACGCCGCGCATTCACTGCGCGACATCCACGCGATCTCCGCACCCGCCGCCACACCGTTCACCGCGCGATACGCCGCGCGAACGAGCGATTCGACGCCGGATTCACGATGCGGATCCGAGGCAGGGCACGCGGCGCCACGCTCCGCGACGGCGCCTTCCACGAACCCCGGCCGGCAAGGGTCGTCTCGAAGTCCTCGACGACGATACCGAGATGGAACTGGTCCTGAGCCTTCAGCACCCGGCCGACGGCCGCCTGCCGTCGGGGAGCGCAATGGAGGGACGGGGCCGCCACGAGGCCCGGCGACGACCTTTCTTCGTATCATCGGACGTATGCCGTTTCCCAACGGATCCGGGGGTCACGGCGTGGGTGTTCAGGTTGTGTTCAGGCCCCTCGCGGGCCCTGGCAACTCCTGCACCAGAAGCCCCAAAGCAATGGCAAAAACCCCTGTGGCCAGCACTGTTCGCCATGTCATCGTGCGGGCATGAGCACAGAGCACCTCACCCGCCGTCGTCGCGCCGCCGACCCCACCCATCTGGCGAGCAAGGTCCCGGAAGTCACCGTCTACTTCTGGGTGATCAAGGTGCTGACCACCGGCATGGGTGAGACCGCCTCGGACCTCCTCGCCAAGAAGCTCGGGCCGATCCCCGCCGTCGGCCTCGGCGGCCTGGCCCTCGTGGTGGCGCTCTTCGTCCAGCTCAAGGCCCGTCGCTACGTCGCCTGGATCTACTGGACGGCGATCGTGATGGTCAGCGTGTTCGGCACCATGGCCGCGGACATCCTGCACGTCGGCCTGGGCGTCCCGTACACGATCTCCACCCCCTTCTTCATGGCCGCGCTGGCAGCCGTGTTCGCCGTCTGGTACGCCAGCGAGAAGACCCTCTCCATCCACAGCATCCACACCCGCCGCCGCGAGCTCTTCTACTGGGCCACCGTGCTGGCCACCTTCGCGCTCGGCACCGCCGCCGGTGACCTCTCCGCCACGGTCGGCCTCGGCTACCTCGGCTCGGCCGTGCTGTACGCCGTCGCCATCGCCGTCCCTGCCGTCATGCACAGGTGGGGCGCCCTCAACGCGGTGGCCGCCTTCTGGACCGCGTACGTCATCACCCGCCCGCTCGGCGCCTCGGTCGCCGACTGGATGGCCCTGAGCCACGCCCGCGGCGGCCTCGACCTCGGGCTGGGACCGGTCACCCTGTCCTGGACCGTCGCCATCATCGGCTTCGTCGGATACCTGGCCATGTCCCGCAACGACGTCGGGGACACCGAGCGCCTCGCGTAGGACACCGGCCCTACGGGGGGTGACCACCGGGGCCGCTCTCACAGTGGTGGACGACCGCGGATCGACGGGCGCGCGGTCGTCCACGTGGGGTTCACCACCTGACGCCCGCGCCGCCCGTCCCGCCACTCCTCAGCAGATCCTCGGCAGCTGTTCCCCGATCGGCAGGTCGACCACCCGGGTGCCGCCCAGCCCGGTGCGGGCCACCACCATGCCCGGATGGGCGTCCACGACCTCGCCGATGATCCTGGACTCCGCACCCAGCGGATGCGCCCGCATGGCGTCCAGGACGGCGTCGGCGTGCTCGCGGGGCACGAACGCCACCAGCTTGCCCTCGTTGGCCACGTACATCGGGTCGAGGCCCAGCACGGCGCAGGCGTTGGCGACGGCCGGCGGGACCGGGACGTCACGCTCCCGGATGACGACGCCGGCGCCCGAGGCCACCGCGATCTCGTTCAGGGCGGCGGCCAGCCCGCCCCGGGTGGGATCGCGCAGCACATGCACATCCGGGGTGACGGCGAGCATGGCGTCGACCAGACCGCCGAGCGCCGCGCAGTCGCTCTCGATCTCCACCCCGAACTCCAGGCCCTCACGCACGCTCATGATCGCCACGCCGTGCACGCCGATCGCACCGCTGACGATCACGACATCGCCGGGCACGACCCGCTGCGGGCGCAGATCGACGCCCGCGGGGATGAGCCCGATACCGGCCGTGTTGATGAAGATCCCGTCGCCGTGACCGGCCTCCACCACCTTGGTGTCGCCGGTCACGACCTCGACGCCCGCGCTCCGCGCCGCCGCGCCGAGCGCCTCGGCCACACGGGCGACGGTCTCCATCTCGACGCCCTCCTCCAGGATGAAGCCGCAGGAGAGGTAGGCGGCCCGGGCACCGCTCATGGCGAGGTCGTTGACGGTGCCGTTGACGGCGAGGTCACCGATGCTGCCGCCGGGGAAGAACAGTGGCCGCACCACGAAGGAGTCGGTGGAGAAGGCCATCCGGACACCACCCAGCGACAGTGCCGCGGCGTCGCCCAGCTGGGCGAGCACCTCACCGCCGAACGCGGGCGCGAAGACGTGCTGGACGAGTTCGGCGGACAGGGCGCCGCCTCCCCCGTGGCCCATGACGATCCGCGGCTGGTCGCGCAGCGGGGCCGGGCAGGTCCAGGCGGCGGGGTCGAGTACGGGCGTACGGAGTTCGGTGGTGGTGCCGGTGGTCTCAGACAACGGGGGTCGCCTCCCGGGGCGCGGGGGTGAGGTCCAGGCGCCGGTAGAGGTAGTACGCGGCGCAGGCGCCCTCGCTGGAGACCATGGTGGCGCCGAGCGGGGTGCGGGGGGTGCAGAGCGTGCCGAACGCCTCGCACTCGTGCGGCTTGAGCAGGCCCTGCAGGACCTCGCCGCTGCGGCAGGCGGCCGGTTCGCGGGTCTGGATGCCGTCGACCGAGAAACGGTACTCGGCGTCGTATTCCCGGTACTTCGGGGACAGCCGCCAGCCGCTGTCGGGGATCACCCCGATGCCGCGCCAGGCCCGGTCGGTGACCTCGAAGACATCCTCCAGCATGGCCCGCGCCGCCGGGTTCCCTTCCGGGCGGACGGCACGGGGGTAGGCGTTGTCGACGGTGTGTTCGCCGCGCTCCAGCTGCGCCACGGTCCGGCGTACGCCTTCGAGGATGTCCAGGGGTTCGAATCCGGTCACGACGATCGGGACCCGGTAGCGCTCCGCCAGTTCCGGGTACTCCCCCACCCCCATCACGCTGCACACGTGCCCGGCCGCCAGGAAGCCCTGGACGCGGCAGGTCGGTGACTGCATGATCGCCTCGATGGCGGGCGGTACGCGCACGTGGGACACCAGCAGGCTGAAGTTCGGGATGCCGAGCTTGCGGGCCTGATACACCGTCATCGCGTTGGGTGGCGCGGTCGTCTCGAAGCCGATGCCGAAGAAGACGACCTGGCGGTCGGGGTTCTGCTGGGCGATCCGCAGGGCGTCGAGCGGCGAGTACACGACCCGTACGTCGCCGCCCGCGCCCCGCACCTGGAACAGGTCCCGTCCCGTGCCGGGCACCCGGAGCATGTCGCCGAAGGAGCAGAAGATCACTCCGGGCCGGGAGGCGATCTCCAGCGCCTTGTCGATGACCTCCAACGGGGTCACACACACGGGACACCCTGGCCCGTGGATCAACTCGACCTGATCCGGCAGGAGTTGGTCGATGCCGTGGCGGATGATGGTGTGCGTCTGTCCGCCGCAGACCTCCATCAGCGCCCATGGCCTGGTCACCGTGGAGTGGATGTCGTCGAGCAGCCGACGTGCCAGGTCGGGGTCCTGGAACTCGTCGATGTACTTCACTTCCGCGCCTCCTCTCCCGCGGACGGCAGGGCCTCGCCCGCCTCCGCGGCCATCTCCCAGGGGTCGCCGAACTCCTCCTGCAGCAGGCCGAGGGTGGCGAACAGTTCGAGCGTCTGCTTCGCCGACTCCTCGTCGAGGCGCTGCAGGGCGAATCCGACGTGCACGATGGCGTACTCGCCGACCTGGAGGTCGGGCAGGTACTCCAGGCACACCTCCTTGACCACACCGCCGAAGTCGACGTTGGCCATCCGGGTGCCGTCCCGTTCCTCGATGTCCAGCACTCTGCCGGGTACCGCCAGGCACATGAGCCTCTCCTCTCTGTTGGTCAGTCGTTGGCTCGGGTACGGTCCTCGGCACGCGCGGCCACCACGAGCTGCCCGAGGGCCAGACCGCCGTCGCCCGGCGGGACCAGGCGGTGGCGCAGGACCGTGAAACCGTCCGCACCCAGGGCCGCCGCGCAGGCGGAGGACAGCAACGAGTTGGCGAACACCCCGCCGGTCAGGGCCACCGTCTCCACCGCGTGCCGTTCACGCGCCAGCGCACAGACACGGTGCACGAGACCGGCGACGGCCCGATGGAAGCGCGCCGCGACGACGGCCGGTCCGGCCCCCACCCGCAGGTCCTCGACGATCGCCGCGAGCACAGGTGCGGGATCCGCGAGGACGGGTGAACTGTCGGTCGGCCCTGCCGGTCGTAGGGCGAACGCGTACGCGACAGGGTCCCCGGCGGGAGCCCCCAGCGCCGCGGCCTCCAGCTCCATCGCCGCCTGGGCCTCGTAGCCGACCGCATGGCACACGCCCACGAGGGAGGACACGGCGTCGAAGAGGCGGCCCATGCTGGAGGTGGGGACGCAGTTCAGGTCGCGCTCCAACTGCCGCTCCAGCACGCGCCGTTCGTCGGGCGGGCAGGCGCTCACGCAGGCCAGCTCGTCCGACCAGTCGATCCCCGCCGCGCGCAGATGCGCGAGCGCCATCCGGTACGGCCGTCGCACCGCCGCGTCACCACCGGGCAGCGGCGCATAGGCGAGGTGTCCGAACCGGGTGAAGCCGTCGTAGTCGGCGAGCAGGATCTCCCCGCCCCACACCGCACCGTCCTCGCCGTAACCCGTGCCGTCGAAGGCGACCCCGATCACCGGACGGCTGCCGTCCAGCCCGTGTTCGGCCATCGCGGCCGCGACATGGGCGTGGTGGTGCTGGACGCGTACGACGGGCCGGCCCGACGCGTTCCGGTCGGCCCAGCGCGCCGAACGGTATGCGGGGTGCCGGTCGGCCGCGAGCAGTTCGGGCCGTACGGGGGTGATGGACTCCAGTTGGGCCACGGCGCGTTCGAAGGCGTGCTGGGTGGCGAGGTCGTCCATGTCGCCGATGTGGGCGGACAGCCAGGCCCGGCGGCCCTCGCCGAGGCAGAGCACGTTCTTGAGGTCCCCGCCGACGGCGAGGGCCGGGCGCACCGGGACCGGCAGGGTCAGCGGCAGGGGCGCGTAGCCGCGGGCACGGCGCAGCGGCAACAACGCGCCGTCGCACACGCGCACCACCGAGTCGTCGCACGGCACATGGATCGGCCGGTCGTGGGTGAGCCAGCCGTCGGCCAGCCGCGCCAGCCGCTCCAGTGCCTCACCGTCGTCGGTGACGATCGGCTCACCGGACACGTTGCCGCTGGTCATGACGAGCAACGGGGGCCCCTCGAGGTCGCCGGGCAGTCCGAACAGCAGGTGGTGCAGGGGGGTGTACGGCAGCATGACGCCGAGGTCGGGGCTGCCGGGCGCGACGGAGTCGGCGGGCCGTGGTGCCCCCGCCACGGGTACCTCCCTACGGCGACGCAGCAACACGATGGGCCGGGTGGCGCCGTCGAGCAGGCTCCGCTCCTCGGCGCCGATCCGAACGAGGTGCCAGAGGTCGTCGAGGCTCCGGGCCATGACGGCGAAGGGTTTGTCCCCTCGGGCCTTGCGGCGGCGCAGCAGGGCGACGGCTTCGGGGTTCGTGGCGTCGCAGGCCAGGTGGTAGCCGCCGAGGCCCTTGACCGCGAGGATCGCGCCACCCGCCAGGAGCCGGCGGGCCTCGGCGACCGGGTCCGCTCCCTCGAAGGGCTCCACAGGGCCGCTCACGCCCGGTCGGGGGACGAGCAGCCGAAGTCGGGGACCGCAGGCCGGGCAGGCGACGGGTTGCGCGTGGAAGCGGCGGTCGGCCGGATCGGCGTACTCGCGGGCGCAGGCGGAGCACATCGGGAAGCCGGCCATGGTGGTGTGGGAGCGGTCGTAGGGCAGGCCGGTGACGATGGTGAACCGGGGGCCGCAGTGCGTGCAGTTGATGAAGGGGTGGCGGTGGCGCCGGTCGGAGGGGTCGGCGAGTTCGCGCAGGCAGTCGGCGCAGGTGGCCGTGTCCGGCGGGATCAGGGTGCCCGCCCGGCCGCCCGTGCGGGAGGCGAGGATGGTGAACGCCGCCTCACCGGTGACGGGTACGTCGTCGTGGTGCACGGAGTCCACCCGGGCCAGCGGCGGTGCCTGGACGGCGATGCGGTCGCAGAAGCGGGCGACGGCCGAGGGGGCGCCCTCGACCTCCGCGATGACGCCCTCCGGGGTGTTGGTGACATGGCCGGACAGTTCGAGGCCGGTGGCGAGGGTGTAGACGTACGGGCGGAAGCCGACGCCCTGCACCACACCCCGTACGGTGACCCGTCGGCGCAGCGGTGTCCCGTCGGCGACGGCGGCCGCGGAGGGCGGACCGCTCACGAGTGGGAGTGCGCCATGGCGCCGGTGCCGTGCTGGTGCTCGTGGCCGTGATGTCGGTGGGTGTGTGAGGCGCCGTCGGGTCGGCGTGCCATGACGGGCTCATGGAGCGGGACGCCGTCCGCGGCAGCCAGCGCCCGGTCGAGCACGGCGCCGACGCCCCGGTCCCGGCGGGCCGAGGTCAGCAGCACGTCCACTCCGGGGTTGACCCGCTCGACGTTCGCGCGGAACGCCGCCTCGTCGAACTCGACGGCCTCGGCGATGTCGGTCTTGGTGACCACCACCAGGTGGGCGAGGCCGAAGGCGGTCGGGTACTTGAGCGGCTTGTCCTCGCCCTCGGTCACGGAGGCGAGCACCACTCTCAGGGTCTCCCCGAGGTCGTAGGAGGCCGGGCAGACGAGGTTGCCGACGTTCTCGACGAACAGCAGCCGGGTGTCGTCGGGCAGCCAGCCCTCCAGGTGGCGGCCGAGCATCCCGGCCTCCAGGTGGCACAGCCCGTCCGTGAGGACCTGCTTGACCGGGACGCCCGAGCGGGCCAGCCGCTCCGCGTCGTTCTCGGTGGCGAGGTCGGCGGTGAGCGCCGCGACCGGCACGGACCGCTCGCGCGCGAGTCCCAGTTCCCGTTCCAGCAGGGCGGTCTTGCCGCTGCCGGGGCTGGAGAGCAGGTTGACGACCGTGGTGCCGCGGGCCGCGAGGCCGACGCGCAGGGTGTGCGCGGTCTCGTCGTTCTTGGCCAGGACGGCTTGCTGCAGGTCGACCACACGGCACATGGTTCAGCGCTCCTCGGAGATCGGTTCGCGGGGGTGGGCGTGCGTCGGGCCGTCCTCCCACTGCACACTGAGGATCTGGAGTTCCCGGCCCGCCAGTAGCTCCGTGGTGGCTCCGCCGCACCGCGGGCAGGTCAGCGCGGGCGGCATGCCGACGGCCCATTCGTGCGCGCAGGATGCGCAGCGGGCCCGTCCCGGCACGGCTTCGGTGACCAGTTCAGCGCCTTCCAGCACGGTTCCGGCGCAGGCCAGTTCGAAGCAGAAGGAGAGGGCGTCGGGTACGACACCCGCCAGCTCGCCCACCTGAAGCCGCACCGAGCGCACGGCCGTGACGGCGCCGGCCCGCTGCGCCGCCTCTTCCACCTGGCCGATCACCGCCATCGCGAGGGACATCTCGTGCATCGATCGGTCTCCGTCTCGGGCAGGGCGTCCGCCGCCCCTCATTAGAGGGGAGGCGTCGGAGGGCGGCGGACCGGCACGCCGTCGTCGGCCGGCCACGTACGCCGTTCGCCGCAACGGCACGGCACGGCGGAGACAACGGAGGGCGTACGAGGGGAAGGTGTCGGCTCACATGCTCCGGATCCGCAGGTAGCGTCTGAGGTCGGGCAGGATCTGCACGAGGACGGCGGTGACAGCGGCGGCCAGCACGCCGCCGACGAGGGTCTTGATCATGGCTTCTCTCCTCACTTCGCGGCTTCGCCGACCGTGGCCCGCGGCGCGGACTCTCCCGGTTCGTCGGCCCGCAGCAACTCTTCGATCAGCCGGACGGCCTCCGGCACGGCGGCCGAGACCGGCGGGCTGAGCCCGATGCCCTCCTCGACGGAGGCGGGTTCGCATCCCACGACCAGCGTGCGGCGCGGCGGCTGCCCACCGGTTGTGGCGCAGAGGGTCCCCAGCAGTGCGAGCACCGTGTCGGGGGTCATCCGGTGGCCGTCGAGCGGGACGCCGTGCGGCTCGCCCGCGTCGGCGCCGTCGTGCTCGATGACGTACAGGGTGCCGGGGCGCTCGCCGCGCGCGGTGGCGTCCACCAGGATCAGGGTGTCGTAGCCGTCGAGGACCTGGTACGCGAGGTGCACGCCCCGTACGCCGATGTCCACGGCCTCGACGTGCGGGGGCAGTTGCCGCCCGGTGAGCGCGCGCACGGTTTCCACGCCGAAGCCGTCGTCCCCGAGGAAGATGTTCCCGATCCCGGCGACGAGGACCTTGCCGCGCTCCTGGCGGGGTGGGTCCGGGGGCGGGCTCATGCCTCGTCCTCCAGTGGTTCGACCTCGTCGGGCTGGAAGTAGAGGAAACGGCCCTGTTCGCGGCGGATGTCGGCGCCCGGATCGTCCTCGACCGTCACGGCCAGGTGCACCCCGCCGTCCACGTCGTGCAGCACGGCCTCGACCTTCGCCGTACGGCCCGCCAGGAACAGGTCCTGTGCGTCGGTGCGGCGCAGCCCGGGCCGCAGCAGCACCCTGCTTCCCGCGCCCAGCGACCGGCCGTCGACGACGATGCGGTCCTGCCCCGGGTCGAAACCGGCATCGCTCGCCGGGTCCCACCACGGGGTGTCGGGTCGCGGCACGCCGAACTCGTCGGGGAAGCCGTCCGCGGCCGGAGCGGACGCCGTTCCCGTGCGCGTCCCGGTCACCTCGCGCAGACTGCGCACCGCCCCGTGCAGGCGCTCCAGGACCTCGGGCGGCATGGTGTCCGCCAGGTCGATCACGGCGGCCGCCCGGTCGTCGGTGCCCCGGGCCTCGCGCTTCTCCTCGTCGGTGAGCGCCGCGGTGCGCAGGGCGAGGATCTCGTCGATCTCGGTGGCGTCGTACAGGGCCCCGGGGCTTTCCGGGGCGATCGCCGGGTGGTCCTCCAGGATGATCGGCGAGGACAACACCACGTCCGCGCGCCCGGGTTCGCCGGCGAGGACCGGCCAGGTGTGCAGATTGCGGCAGGTCGCGACCGCGTCCTTCGCCCACTCGGGGGGATCCGTCATCGAAAGGAACGACCCCGCGCCGAGCCCCATGAGGAGGTGGGTGGCGACCAGGGAGCGCGGGAGGGCCGCGTCCCGGTCGGCCGCGGTGCCGTCCGGGGGTGTCCAGGTGCTGGTGTTCTCGACGACCGCGGTCAGCCGCAACACGCGGTAGGGCCCGTCGAGTTCGCTCGCGGACAACCGGAGTACGCCGCTCGTCTCTTCGTGGCGGCGGACCATCCGGCCGACGACGCGACCGCTCTCGTCGAGGACGGGCTCGGTGTCCTCACCCGCGGGGCGGTCGAAGGGGACCCTCACTCCTTCACCCAGGAGTTCGTCGACGGGTGCGACCGCCTCGACGCGCTCCTCCGTTCCCTCGTCCCAGGGGACCAGCGTCCGGTCGCCGAGCCGGAGTTCGGGAACCGTCTCGAAGCCGCCGTCCGGGCGCGCCTGTTGGACCGTGCGGCGCCGGGCGCGCAGGAAGCGCAGCTCGACCGCGAGGGTGGCGTCCGCCTTGGGTTCCATCAGGCATTCGGTGTGCTGGAATTCGTGCTCCTCGCGGTCGGCGCCCCAGGCGGGCGGGACGAGCACGCCGAACTGCCAGCGCAGCCGGTTCTTGGCCGCGGAGGCACGGTACGGGTAGAGCACGTAGCCCTCGAAGAGGACGGCGTCGGCCACCTGCCGGGCGACGGCGAGGCGGGCCTCGGTCTCCGGGGCGAACGTGGTCACGCTCACGGAGCGGTCCTTCCGGTGGTGCTGGCGATGCCGGTGAGACTGAATCTTCGGGGTGGTGCGGGAGCTGCTCCGCCGCTCTCGTCGAGCAGGGCCCGCACGGTCGCCTCCCAGGAGGGCAGGGCCCGTCGGGAGCGGAAGGCGAGCAGGGCGTCCATGGTGTCGCGGGGCAGCCGGATCCAGCCGCAGCCGGGGAAGTGCTGCTCGACCATCTCCCGCCAGGTGGCCACCGGCATCCGGAAGACCGCCTCCCGGTCCCACGGGACGGGTTCGACGCGGAAGCCGCCCGCTCCGGTGAACGCCGTGCCGGAGAACAGCATCAGCAGCGGCACCTCGCCGCCGGTCAGGGCGTCGAAGTAGCGGGTCGCGGCGATGTCCATGTCGTACGTGCACGGCACGACGAGGTCCGTCTCGGTCTCCCCGGTGAAGGCGGGGACCATGACGGAGACCTGGGCGAACTGCACCGGCTGGAGGGTGCTGCCCCAGCGCGAGCGCTCGCCGAAGAGGTCGGCGAGCCCCTCGGCCTCCGCGGTCTCGTAGCCGCGCTTGGCGGGCTCGATGCGGATCTGGCAGCGCAGCGCCATGGCGTGGACCGGTTCGTCTCCGGTCGCGGTGATGCGCAGCCGGAAGACCAGGGTCGGTCCGGCGGCGAACCGGTCCGCGCGCACACCGGTGCAGGCGAAGGCGAACTCCGTCACGCCGGGCCCTCCTCGCGTACGGGGCGGGCGCGTCGCCCGACGTGTTCGAAGAAGGTGTCGAGGGCGGCGCGGGCCTCGGCGCCGCCGTCGAAGCCCTGCCACAACAGGCGCATCCGGCCGACCAGTTCGTAGCAGATGTCGACGGGCACGAGATAGCACTCGCAGCGGCCCTCGTGGCGGCGCAGCAGCAGCGCCTCCACATCGGGTTCGAGGAGTTCGGCGAGGCGGCTGTCGCCGAGGACGGCGCTCCACGTCGCCGGATCGAGCTCGCTCTCGGTGGCCCCGGCCGGGCTCGGATAGAGGGCCACCAGCCGGTCGAGCGCGGCGTTGCGGAAGAAGAAGGCGACGCCGACCGGGATCTGCAGCGCCTCCCAGGCCCCGTCGTCGAGGTGGTGGTCCGGGTCGGTGAGAAAGCGGTCCGGAACCGCGCGGAAACGGCCGCGTGCGGCGCCCGGCTGTTCCATCAGCAGGGCGCAGGACGTACAGGCGCAGACGATGGCCCGCTGCTCGATGTCCACCAGGTGGCGGTGGCGCGCCTCGTCCACCGCCACCGCGCACAGTCCGCAGCGCTCCGGCCGCGGTTCACGTCCGGTCAGGAACCTGCGCAGCCCGGAGTCGCGCGTGGCCGGTCGGGGAACCGGGGGCGCGTTCACGGGGCCTTCGCCGGAGCCGGGGCGGCGGCGGTGGCGCGGGTCCCGGGGCCGGTGCCGATCTGGAGCAGCGTGGGCTCCCCCGAGCGGCCGGCGGCCTGTACCTCGACCGCCGTGACCTCCGGCGCGAAGCAGGCCAGCGCGCCCTCGGCCGCCTGCTGGGCCGTCGTACCGCTCGCCGCGCAGCCGCATCCGCCGCCTCCGGCCGCCCGCAGCCGGAGGGTGCCCGTCTCCTCGTCGAAGTCCACGACGTCCAGTTCGTGGTCGCGGACGCTGTCGAGCGCGCGGGTGATGCGGGTCGTCCGGTCCTCGGGGTGCAGATCGTGCAGGACGAGGAGGCTCGCGACCAGTTCGTCGCCGAGCAGGCCCGCCAGGGGATCACCGGGGGTTCCGCGGCCCACGGGCGTGGACAACAGGTGGAGCATCCGGGCCAGGCCCGCACCGTAGAAGTCCATGAGGGCCTGGACGAGTTCCTCGGCCGCCGCGCGGGCGGCCGGGTCACCGGTGGTGGCGAGCCGGTCGAGTACGTCCTCGATCCGCTGCCCGGTGCGCACCGCGTCGACCGCCGGTGCCGCCTTCGTCGCCTCGATGGTCGTGCCCGCGCTCATCCGCCCAGTCCGCTCAGGCCGGTGGGCATGTGCATCTTCTGGACGGTCTTGCCGCCACCGACGTACATGTGCACGCCGCACGGCAGACAGGGGTCGAAGCTGCGGACGGCACGCATGATGTCGATGCCCTTGAAGTTCTCGGGGGAGTTCTCCTCGAAGATCGGCGTGTTCTGCACGGCGTCCTCGTACGGGCCGGGTGTGCCGTAGGTGTCCCTGGTGCTGGCGTTCCACGGGGTCGGCGGGTACGGGTGGTAGTTGGCGATCTTGCCGTCGCGGATCACCATGTGGTGGGAGAGCACACCACGCACCGCCTCGGTGAAGCCGACGCCGATGCTCTCGTCGGGCACCTCGAACTTCTCCCAGGTCTGGGTGCGCCCGGCGCGGACCTCCTCCAGCGCCTTCTCCGCGAAGTGCAGGGCGACGGCGGCGGTGTAGGCCTGGAAGTAGGTGCGCGCCCGGTTGCGTTCCAGCGCGTTGCTCCAGCGCGGGATCTTCCACTCGAAGGTGGTCTCGGGCTTGTTCATGGTGCGCGGCAGGTTGATGACCACGCTGTGGCCGGTCGCCTTCACATAGCCCGTGTCGACGAGGCCGGACAGGGCCGTGGACCACAGGCGGGCGATGGGGCCGCCGCCGGTGTCGAGGGCGAGGTGGTCCTTGCCGTCGAACCAGCGGGGCGACATGACCCAGCTGTACTTGTCGTCGAAATTCCGCTTTTGCGGGGCGGGGATGGTGTGCTGGTTCCACGGGTGGCGCGGGTCGACCGGGTTGCCGAGCGGGTCGTGGGTGACGAACTGCTCCTGGCCCTCCCAGTCCTCGTAGTACGAACTGCCCAGCAGGATGCGGATACCGAGGTTGATCTTGGTGAGGTCGTTGGTGACGAGCTTGCCGTCGACGATCACGCCGGGGGTGACGAACATCCGCCGGCCCCAGTCCGTCATGTTGGCGTAGGTGAAGTCGCAGTACTCGGGGTCGTTGAGCGCGCCCCAGCAGCCGAGCAGCACCCGTCGGCGTCCCACTTCCTCGTACCCGGGAAGGGCCTCGTAGAAGAAGTCGAACAGGTCGTCGTGGAGGGGGACGACCCGCTTCATGAACTCCACGTAGCGCATCAGACGGCTGAGGTAGTCCGTGAAGAGCTGGACCGAGGCGATGGTGCCGACGCCGCCCGGGTAGAGCGTGGAGGGGTGCACATGGCGGCCCTCCATGAGGCAGAACATCTCCCGGGTGTAGCGGCTCACCTGGAGCGCCTCGCGGTAGAACTCGCCTTCGAGGGGGTTGAGGGACCGCATGATGTCGGCGATCGTGCGGTAGCCGTGCTCGGCGGCGTGCGGCGCCTCGGTGCGCTCGGCGAGTTCGAGGACGCCCGGGTTGGTCTCCTTGACCATCTTCTCGCAGTAGTCGACCCCGACCAGGTTCTCCTGGAAGATGTTGTGGTCGAACATGTACTCGGCGGACTCGCCGAGGTTGATGATCCACTCACCGAGGTGCGGGGGCTTCACGCCGTACGCCATGTTCTGCGCGTACACCGAGCAGGTGGCGTGGTTGTCCCCGCAGATCCCGCAGATGCGGCTGGTGATGAAGTGCGCGTCGCGGGGGTCCTTGCCGCGCATGAAGACGCTGTAGCCGCGGAAGACGGACGAGGTGCTGTAGCACTCCGCGACCCGCTTCTGCTTGAAGTCGATCTTCGTGTGGATGCCCAGGCTGCCCACGATCCTCGTGATCGGGTCCCAGGCCATCTCCATCAGGCCGCTACCGTCGCCGGCCGCCTTCGTCTTCGGTGCCATCGTGTGTGTCGTGCCCTTCTTCGCGGGTGGTCCGGGAGGGTGTGGACGGGGTGGTGGAGCTGCGTCTCAGGTGGGTCGGGGGTTCACCACGGCGGCCGGTATCCGGTGGTGATCTTGTCTCCCGTGTGGCGCCACTTCGGCTCCTTGTCCACGGTGTTGGTCGTGAGCGACCTGAGTCTGCGGATGACCGCCCCGTAGGCGCCGCTGGCCGTGACGGACAATTTCGCGCCGGGAGGTTCGTCCATGAACGGCATGAACTTGTCGGGGAACCCGGGCATGGTGCAGGCGATGCAGATACCGCCGACGTTCGGACAGCCGCCGATGCCGTTCATCCAGCCTCGCTTGGGCACGTTGCACTTGACGACCGGGCCCCAACAGCCCAGCTTCACCAGGCACTTGGGCGAGTCGTAGGTCGTCGCGAACTCACCCTGCTCGTAGTAGCCCGCGCGGTCGCAGCCCTCGTGCACGGTGGCGCCGAACAGCCAGGACGGGCGCAGCTTGTCGTCGAGCGGGATCATCGGGGCGGAGCCGGCCGCCTGGTAGAGCAGGTACGTCAGTGTCTCGGCGAAGTTGTCGGGCTGGATGGGGCAGCCGGGGACGCACACGATGGGGATGCCGGCGTGCGACTTCCAGTCCCAGCCCAGGTAGTCGGGCACGCCCATCGCGCCGGTCGGGTTGCCCGCCATGGCGTGGATGCCGCCGTACGTGGCACAGGTGCCGATGGCGACGACGGCGAGCGCCTTGGGCGCGAGCCGGTCGATCCACTCACTGGTCGTGATCGGCTGGCCGGTCTCGGGATTGTCGCCGAAGCCGCACCAGTAGCCCTCGGGCTTGATCGACTCGTTGGGGATGGACCCCTCGACGACCAGCACGAACGGATCGATCTCGCCCCGCTCTCCCTTGAAGAACCACTCGATGAACGTGTCCGCGCCGCCGACCGGACCGCATTCGAAGTCGATGAGGGGCCAGTGGACGGCGATCTTGGGCAGACCCGGCAGATCACTGAGCGCGATCTGTTCGATGCTCGGCTGCATGGCCGCCGTCAGCGCGACGGAGTCTCCGTCGCAGCTCAGCCCGGCGTTGATCCAGAGGATGTGGATCGTGGGCGTCTCGTCGGCGGGCGCACCACCGGCGTTCGTCGCGCCGGCCGTACTGGGTGTCGCCGCTGTCATGGGACCGCCTCCTCGGGGAGGTGAGGGATAAAAACGTACATTTCGACCATCAGCTCTCTTGGTACCAGCCATCCGGCCGACGCGAGAGGTCATCCAGGGCCGTTCCGGTGACACGCGTCCGCGTGGACCGATCCGCTCCCGCCGCCGCCCTCGCGGCCGTGGTCGCCGCGAGGCCGAGGTGCAGAGGGGTGGACCGCGGTCGCCGCTTGTGGACGAACGCGCGGCGCAGTGCGTGGTAGGGGGCGTCCGGGTCGTCGAAGGTGTGGCGCATCCTGGTCAGCTCCCGCTCCCGGAAGGCGGCCAGGGGCTCGCCGCACTCCTGACGTTCCAGTTCGGCCTTCTTCGCGGCGATCCGGGACGGTGAACCCGGCAGCGCCGCCAGCCGGGCCGCGAGGCGGCCGACCTCCGCGGCGAAGTCCCCGGGGCCGCAGTCGACCACCCGGTCGACGAGCCCGAGGTCGTGGGCGCTCGCCGCGCTCATCGGCAGGGCCTCGCCGAGCAGTCGGTCGGCCGTCGCCGCACCCACACGGCGCGGCAGGGTGTACGTCCAGTACTCCGAGCCGTACAGGCCCATGAGCCGGTAGTGCGGGTTGAGTACGGCGCCGGCGCGGCACCAGACCTCGTCGGCGGCGAGGGCGAGCATCATCCCGCCCGCCGCGGCGTTGCCCGCGACCGCGGAGACCACGAGCCGGTCCGTGGTGGTCAGGACCGCCTCGACGAGGTCGTCGATGGCGTTGATGTTGGCCCAGGACTCGGCGGCGGGGTCCTCGGCGGCCTCGATGACGTTGAGGTGGATTCCGTTGGCGAAGAAGTCCCGCTGCCCGCCCAGCACCAGCACCGAGGTGGGCCGCGCGCACGCCTGCCGGTAGGCGTCGAGAAGGCGTCGGCACTGCGTGGTGCTCATCGCGCCGCCGGGGAACGAGAACGAGAGGACTCCGACGCTCCCCTCCTCCCGGTACCCGATGTCCGTCCAGGTGCGCCGGCGCGGGTCCGCGGAATCCGGTGCGGCGAGCTCCGGCAGGGACGGCAGCCGGTCGCCGAGGGCCTGTACGGCGGGCAGTTTGTACGTGGGCGGCCATCCCGGAGCGCGCCTGCGCCGCAGCTCGGGGATCCACACGGCGCCGTCCTTCGTGGCCCGGCAGATCGCCCCGGCCCGGGTGGCGAGCAACTCCCCCGGGGCGCCGCGCAGGCCGCCCTCGGGGTGGCCGCCGTGCAGGTACCACTCGGCGCCGCACAGCACGTCCAGCACGCCGGGCTGCGAGTCCGCCGCGCGCAGCTTGCGCAGGACGGTCTCGGTGGAGTCGGCGTGCCAGTCGATCCGCCGGACGCCCTGGTCGAGGTACGGGCGGATGCGCACCGGGGTGTACTCGGCGTGGGCCGGGCCCTGTGGGCGCGGGGTGTGGGTGCCGGAGGCGAAGCGTTCCACGGCGAGCAGGACGGCCGTGAGCGCGGCGTCGGCGATCTCGCCCCGGTACAGGTCGCTCTTTCCCACCGGCGGGACCACGCAGTCGACGGACGCCCAGACGTCCCCTGCGTCCATGTCCTCGACCGCCTGAAGGACCGTCACCCCCCATCGGTCGGCGCCCCGCTGGATCGCCCAGTCCAGCGAGGACGGCCCCCGGTCCCCGAAGGGCCCGGGGTGGACGATGAAGCACGGGTACGCGGCCCACACCTCGCGGGGGATCGCCGTCTTCAGCATGGGCGCGAGCACGAGGTCCGGCGCGTGCCGTCGGACGGCCTCGGCCAACGGGCGCTCGGGCAGAGCGAGTTCCACCGCGACCGTGTGCCCGTGGTCGCGCAGTTCGACGTGGACGCGCTGGGTGAGGCTGTTGAAGGCGCTGGCCACGAGCAAGATGTGCACGGCGGGCTCCGGCGGCGGACGGTGCGGGCGGCGACGCCCCGGTCGACTGCGATGCTCGGACACGCCGAACCGCCGGGCCCGACGACAGGCTGAGGGGTCACCCGAAAGCGGACGCCTACCCGCCACCCGGCGGCCCGGTCCTGATCCGAACGACAGACCCTAAGTGCGGTACGTCGCCTCGTCGAAGTCGGCCGGCAGCCCGCCCCCGGTCAGGTCCCAGGCCCAGAGTCCGACGAACGCTCCGGTGAACCCGAGGGCGCGGATCCGCTCGCCCTCCATCTCCTCGGCGTGTTCGTCGGAGAGCACGGTCGCGTCGAGTGTCGGGCCGAGGGGACGCCAGCCGGGCCCCGTGTCGTAGCGGAAGCGCAGGGCGGATCCGTCGAGGTCGAGACCGAGGCGCAGCCGCGTGGTGTCGCCGAGGGGTTCCCCGCCCGCTTCGTCGACGGTGAGCTCGCCCCGGTCACGGGCCGCCAGGCGCAGCACCCGGCTCCCACGCGGAGGATGGACGGGTCCGGATGCGAGCCGGCGAGGACCGGATTCCGGACGACCCGCGTGGTCCGCTGCCGCAAATGTCTCCTTCGACGGGCGATGATCGAGAGCGGGTGATCGAAGAGGACCGTAGTGTCGAACACGTTCGCAGGCAACGGTGGTTCCGCCGCCGACAGCCCGTGCACACCGAAGGGATCGGAATCGATGAACGACGTCACGACCGAGAGCCAGGTCCGCTCGCTCAAGGAGGCCGTCGGGCGGTACGGCATCTGGAGCGCGGGCCTGCGCTCGGAGGATCCGCAGGGGCGTGGCGAGCGCGCCGAGGCCGCCGCCGAGCTGGAGCAACTCGGCTTCGGCGCGGCCTGGTTGGGCGGCAGCGGCACCGCTCAGAACGCGGCGCCGCTCCTCGCGGCGACCGAGCGGCTCATCGTGGGGACCAGCATCCAGAGCATCTGGACACAGGACGCCTTCGCGAGCGCCGCGGGCTTCGCGAAGGTGGAGACGGCCCACCTCGGCCGCTTCGTGCTCGGCCTCGGGGTGAGCCACGCCAAGATGGCGGACCAGTACCGTCGCCCCTACGCGAGCATGGTCGCGTATCTGGACGAGCTGGACGCGAAGGGGGTGCCCGCCGGACGCCGGATGCTCGCCGCCCTCGGCCCGAAGATGCTGGAGCTCTCACGTGACCGCGCCGCCGGGGCGCTCCCCTACCTCGTGACGCCGGAGCACACCGCGCAGGCCCGCGAGATCCTGGGCGAAGTCCCGCTGCTGGCACCGGAGTTCAAGGTCGTCCTGGAGACGGACCCGGACCGCGCCCGCACGCTCGCCCGGGGCGTCCTCGCCCTCTATCTGTCGCTGCCGAACTACACCAACAACTTTTTGCGGCTGGGCTTCGCCGAGTCCGACTTCGCGGACGGGGGCAGCGACCGCCTCGTGGACGCGATGTTCGCCTGGGGCGACGAGGACCGTATCCGCGCCCGTGTCGAGGCCTTCCACGCGGCGGGCGCCGACCACGTGGCGCTCCAGGTGGTGACCGGACAGACCCCCGACTCCCTCCCGCGCGTGGAGTGGCGCCGACTGGCGGGCATCCTGCTCTGACTCTCCCCGCGCTTCCAGGTCCTCGCTGGTCTCCTCCGTGGCGGCTCACATGGTGTAACGCGCTACACCATCCATCCGGGGGACCGGTCCCGCGTGGCGGCGGACGGGCGACGGGATCGTTGACGGCAGAGATCGCAACGGACCTGCGCGTCCCCTGCCGAACGAAGATCCCGTGAAGTCACTGCTCGCCGCCGTGCGGTCGTTCGTCGCCAACCTGCTGCTCTGGTCGTTCTTCGTGGGCGGTCTCGCCGCGAGTTCCGCCTCCGGCGCCGTCCTCGACGGCACGCAGAAGGACGTGGCCACGTACGCCGGTATCGCCGTGGCACTGGTGGCCGGGTCGCGCATCGCGAAGAAGCCGAAGATCAAGGCGTTCCTCTCGACGCCGCCGGTGCTGTGGTGCCTGTTCCTGTTCAACGGCGCCGTGGCCGCGGTCTGCTACGTCACCCTGGACGGCGTGAAGGGGATCATGGCCGCGGTCGGCATGGGTCTGGTCTCGCTGGGCGCCGCCGGTGGCCTCGCCGCAGGCCGCCGGAAGAAGCCGGTCCAGGCGGTCGACCAGCCCTGGTACTGACCGGCCGACCCACCCCGCTTCCGCTGCCCCCTCACCCAGTCACGCCCGCATTCCTCTGAAGGGACCCTCCCATGGCCGCCGACCGCCGACGTGGACGCCGCGTCGCCACTCTCGCCACCACCCTGGCCGCCATCGCCCTGACCGCCGGGCTCGCCACCGGTTGCGACGGCGTCGACAACTCACTGGACTGCCTGCAGAACGCCGACACGATCGCCGACAGCCTCAAGGTCATCAACGAGGCCGGCCTGGACGCGGCGAAGGATCCCACCCGGACCGACAAGTCCATCGAGACCATCAACAAGAACCTCGACAGGATCGGGGACAAGACGGGCGACGGCAAGGTCGACAGGGCGGTCGACAAGCTCGACAAGGCCGTCGTCGACTACAACAAGGCCATCCTGAACGGCGACACGAACCCGGACTCCAACAAGATCAATGACGCGGCCGACGAGTTGAAGAACGTCTGCGCGTCGTAACGTCAGGTGCGGCGTGCGGCCCACACCGTGCGCTCGGTGCGCACACTCAGGTCGATGCGGCGCAGGATGCTGTGCGGGCCGCCGGTGTCGAGCAACCGGTCGAGAGCGGTCAGGTCCTCGGCCGTCAGGGCGGATGCGACGCTGCCGCGCATGCGGCGCAGACTGCTGAGTGCGTAGCGGCCTGCCGCGTAGGTGCGGGGCGGGCCGATGTCGACGGTGACGGTGCGCTCGCCTTCGACGATGAAGCCGGCCTTTGTCAGCTTGGTTCCCCAGTCGGCTCCGCGGTGGGGAACCTGCTCGGCGTGATGGTGGTCGAGTGCGGCATGGCAGCGCTCCTCCAGACCGGGAGCGTCCTCCGGGGCGTCCTCGGGCAGGAACCGGGGAAGCCGGCCAGTTCGACGACGGCGAACAGCCCGCCCGGTGCCAGCAGGTCGTGAACCTGGCGCAGGGTGCGGTCGGGGTCGGGCATGTGGTGCATGGAGGCCGATGCCCAGACCAGCTCCGGCGTGCCGAGTTCGGGCCACGCCGTCGCGTCGAGGTCGGCCCGCACGATGCGCACGCGGTCGGCCGCACCGACTGCGGCTGCCTTCTCCCGCAGACGGTGCAGGTGGGCGGCTGACAGGTCGACAGCCGTCAACTCCGCCTCGGGAAAGCGCTCGAGCAGGGCGAGGGTGCCGGCTCCGGTCCCGCAGCCCAGGTCCACGATGCGGCGGGGGCTGGTGCCGACGGACAGCCAGGCGGTGAGGGACGCGATGTGTTCGGCGAGCACTTCCGCGTCCAGGTCGAGGATCTCCGCCTGGTCGCCTGCCTCGTGCTCGTGCTCGTGCTCGTGCTCGTGAACATGGTGCCCGCCTTGGGGCGCTGTGTGCGGGGAGAGGTGGTTCATGCGGCCACGCTAAGCGGGCCCTCCGCGTGTGACCTGGCGGGTTGCTGAATGCGCAAGACGATGGCCCGCCGGACTGCGGAACACGCAAACGGTCACAGTGACGGGCGGTTCGCTGTCCCTACGCCCTCGCCACGCTGGTGGCCGCGGCGGGCGTCGCGGTCGAAGATGCCCAGGATCTCGCACGGTCCGCCCTCGGCGCCGATGGCGTGCGGGAGCATCGTGGGGAACTCCGCCGCCTGGTGGGTCTCGATCCGCAAGCGCCGATTGCCCAGAAGCAGGCTCGCGGTGCCGGAGAGAACGACGAGCCATTCGCGGCCCGGGTGGGCCCGCATGCGCGAGGGGTTGTCGGGCGGCGGGTCGGTCATGCGCTGGCGTACGACGGTCATGCCGGGTTCTGCCTTGATGGGCCAGCGCATCAGCCCGTGGGCCGCGTCGATCATCGGGTGGGAGACGATGTCGTCCGCGGCGGTCTCGACCAGCTGGTCGAGGGAGGTGTCCAGGGCGCGGGCGAGGGTGACGAGCTGGTCCAGTGCCAGGCGGCGCCGGCCGTTCTCGATGCGGCTGAGCGTGGAGGGGCTGATCCGGGCGCGGGCGGCCAGCTCCTCCAGGGACCAGCCCTGGGCCACGCGCAGGGCGCGGATGCGTTTGCGTACCAGGCCGTCCAGCTCACCGTTGTCTTGCGCCATGGGCAACATCGTATGCCGCTGCGGCAAGGTGCCGTCAGGTACGCGTGGGAGGACCCCGCCACCGGGGCGGGGTCCTCCACCAGGGCGGTCGAGCCGCCGTACGGCTACACGGTCAGCGACGGAACAGGATCAACGGCGGCCGTCGTGACGCTCACCGTGGCGCCCTCCGAGGTCATGACGCCCATCGAGGTCATGACGCCCATCGAGGTCGTGGCGGTCACCGACGTCGTGACGCCCGCCGACGTCGTGGCGGTCACCGACGTCACGAGGGCCACCGTGCTCGCCGCCACGCTCACCCCGGTGCTCACCGGCACGCCCGCCGCCGCGGTACTCCACTCCACGCTCATCCCCGTAGGCGCCGTCACGGTTCCCGGGGTGACGGGCGCCCCAGGAGAAGGTGTCGACCAGGCGGCCGTGCTCGTCGCGCAGGGCGGCCGTGTCGGAGCGGTCGCCCCACACGGAGGTGCGGCGGTCCTGGTAGAGGTCGTGGGAGGTGTCGCGGCCCATGCCGGTGTGGACACGGACGACGGAGCGGCCGTCCAGGCGGTAGTGATGGAAGGTGTACGTGTGACCGTCACGGTCCGACAGCGTCCAGCCGCTCAGGTTCACCGCACGGCGGGCGCCGTTGGTGACCTCCACCCACTCGCTGTTGAGCGAACGGTTGGAGCGGACCCCGTCGCCCACGAAGCCGTGCTGCACGTCGGCGATCCTCACGGCGGCCTCGCGATCCGCGCGGTCGGCCGCGGACGCCGGCAGCGTCGCCGCCCCGGCCACCGCCACCACCGTCAACGTGGCGGCGGCGAGACGACGAACGGTCACAAAAGCAGAAGCGGACACAAAGCCCTCCTACTGGGTGCTGGCATCCCGCGGCCGTCCTACGCGGTCCGTTCCGGGGTGCGTGTGCGGGTGTGCGGCCTGCTGGCCGACGCGCACACATTGCTCTCACTCCCCGACGATTCGGGCGATACATGAGTGCTGTTACCCATCAGCCATATTTTCGTGACACTCGCATGTAACGTCCATTTATGTACTGAATGCGATGACTTACCGCTTCGTCAGGAGGCTTTCCCTTGCGGGCACGCGCCTCGAACGGGTCCACGCGACGCTCCGCCCCGCCACGCCCGCCCCGGCCATCACCCGAAAGTTGATCACGACCCCCGGAGGGCGTCCTGTCGCAACGGACAGGTTTGCGCTGAGCTTCCCAGGTCAGGCGTAGTGGTAGAGCGCAGAGGAGAGAGGCATGTGTGCGGAGCACCGGACGAACTCCCCCGACACCACGACCGTTCCCGGCCGACTGCGTTCACCCGGACCGCGCAGCCCTGCCGAAGTGCGCGAGGCGATCAGGCACGCACTCGAAGAGGACGTACGACGGTCCGGCGGGCGCGACGGCACGGGCGATGCCGTCGCCGTCGGCGACGCTCTGCTCGTCGCCTCGGAACTCACCACCAACGCGATGATGCACGGCGGCGGTGTCACCGAGTTCGAGGTGGTGCTGGTCGACCGGGAAATACGCCTGTCGGTGAGCGACCACAGCCGGGAACTGCCCACACCGGCAGAGCACCCCGCCGAGCCGGGATCCATGAGGATCGGAGGCCATGGCTGGCCGATCATCTGCCGCCTCGCCCGCGACATCACCATCGCGGAGCTCCGCGCCGGCGGCAAGTGCATCACGGCCGTCGTACCACTCTCACCGCACTAGGACTGGGATCACGAGGGCTGGGAGTACGACGCCGCCGTACTCCTGTGATCGGCCGCGGCCGGAACGAGTTCACGCCGTGAGGACCTGGCGGGGTGTGCCGGTCGCGGAGGGCGCGCCTCGCACGACGGGGCGCACCGGGTACGTGGTCTTCGCCGGATCCACCACCGGGTCACCCAGCTCGATCCGGCCCGCCGCGTGCAGCGCGTCACACTCGTCCGTGGGCAGCGCCACGTAACAACCACCGCGCCCGGAACCGGAACTGAAGGGCTGCCAGTACCCGTACCGGCGCCGCCCGTTGACATGCACGGTGAGACAGACGAGGACGCGCTGGACGGTGATCAGACGCAGGACCTCCGCACCGCCGGGGCCGAGGGGAGCGGGCGTGCGCGGGAGGGATCGGAGCATCATCAGCGGTCTCCGTTCAGGGCTCGCGGCACGGCGCGGCGTCGGAGAGCGGGCGTCATGTGCGGGCGGCCTTTCGACGGACGGGTTCGATCGCGTACCGCCGGGAGCGGTGACGTTCTCGCTGCTCAGCATTGTTGCGGAGGGCACTGACAATGCGGTCGGGGCTGCTCCGGGGCACTCCCCCGATCCCGGGCCCTATCCAGATCCCGGTCCGGTTCCGGGTCCCGTTCACCGCTGGCGCGGCAGTGTCCGTGCGCGAGGGGCAACGGGGGCGGGGCCGTCGCGAGCGTCCTGCTCGCCCTGGACGAAGGGGTCGTCGGCGGGGTCGTAGGGTCCCGCGTGGTCGGCGAGCGTCCCGGTGACCCGCTCCCACTCCTCGACCTCCGCCCGTGCGACGACCGCGTCCCGCCCGGTGGGCGAACCGCCACGCGCCTCCTTCCGGGCGGTGGCCAGCGCGGACCTCGCCTCGGGGTGGCACATTCCCGTGGCCGAGCGGCGTACCCGCGCCCAGGCGGCACGCTCTTCGTCGGAGGGCTCCGGCACCTCGTCACCCGTGTCGTCGACGGGACCGGACGCTCGGCGCTGCTCCAGGCTCACTGCTCCACCTCGTTCGGGTGCGGGGGCTGATGTGTCCTTCGGCAGTCCCGTGTGCCCCGTTCGCGCGAACCGACACCTGCCGGCGGCGAAGAAGCGCTCACCAGGGCAGGAAAGCGTGCACATCCTTGCCGTCGGGCCGCACCACGACGCTCACCTGGTGGCACAGCGCGTGGAGGAGGTGCCAGCCGATTCCGCCCGCGCCGTGGGCCGGGTCGACGCGGCGCGGCGCGGGCGGCGTCCTGCTGCTGTCACGGAGCGTGACATGCACGCCGTCGAAGGTGGGGCGGATCCGGAGTTCGAAGGGGCCGGGAGCGTACTGGACGGTGTTGGCCGCCAGCTCCGTCACCACCAGAAGGATGTCGTCCCAGTGCTCGGCCGCTCCGGGCGGTGACGTCCGCGCGAGTTCCCACAGATAGCCGTCCGCCACGAGGCGGGCGTCGGTCACGTTGCGCAGCTGTCCGGGGAAGGTGCTGGTCAGGCCCTGGGGCTCGTCGCTCGGCACCTTCTCGTCCCCGTTCGGGTCGCTTTCCATCGCGCCTCCCGGGTCTCGTCGGCGGGATGTCCTGCTCTTCATCGCCCCACGCCTCTTCGCACAGGGTGTCCTCGCACCGCGCGGGCGTCGCCCGCCCTTCGCGACCCGCGTGTCTACGATCCGGTGTCCCGGGACCTACGGGCGACCGTACGTCGCCTCAGCGCGCGTCGTTCGGTCTCGCTCGTACCGCCCCAGACGCCGATGGTCTGCCCCGTGTCGAGCGCCCAGCTCAGGCACTCCTCACGGACGGGGCAGTGTCGGCAGACGGCCTTCGCCTCCTCGACCTGCGGCAGCGCGGGGCCTGTGCTGCCGATGGGGAAGAACAGATCGGGGTCGACGTTCCGGCAGGCCGCGGACTCGCGCCAGTCGTTCATGGGTGCCTCCTGTGATCACGATGGTCTTGCGCGATCTGTTGTTCGTGGGACTTCGGTCCTCCTTCGGGTCACCCTTGATCGCACCTGCGAAACAGACGGTTTCGCGGGGACGGCGCGGTTTGAACGAGGAATGGCGGGGACAGCCGTGTACGGACACGGCTCCCCCACCCGCCCGTCCGGCGCGGCGGGGACGCTCGAGTGGCAAAATGGGACCGCGGATGAGCGTCGGCGGCGCTTCGACGAACAAGCAGGTGGCACATGTCGCAGGAGCCCGGCGAGGTCTGGGAGCAGTTCGCCGTCGCCCTGGCGGAAATGGCGCGGGATCTGCTGGCCCAGGACACGGTCCAGGCCACACTCGACCGCGTCGTGGAGCACGCGACGGTTCTGATCAACGGTTGTGACGACGCCGGCATCCTCACCGTGCGGCGGGGCGAGGTACGTCCTCTGGCGGCGACGAGCGACGTGGTGCGACGTGCGGACCGGATCCAGCAGGATCTGCAGGAAGGTCCGTGCTTCGACGCCGTGACCGACCGTCAGCAGATCTACACCATCGAGGACTTGAGCCGACCGCATGAGCGCTGGTCCCACTTCGCCCCCGAGCTGAGAAGGTTGGGCATGGGGAGCGTGATGGGCTTTCTCCTCTTCACCGAGGACGACGAGCTCGGGGCCCTCAACCTGTACTCCCACCGGCCGCGCACCTTCGACGAGGCCGCTCAGCGGGCCGGCTGGATCCTCGCCTCGCACGCGGCCGTGGCCTTCTCCGCGGCCCGTACACATCAGCAGCTCGGTGACGCCCTGGAGACCCGTCACGAGATCGGCGAGGCCATGGGCATCCTCATGGAGCGCTACGCGCTGACCGAGGACTCCGCGTTCAAGCTGCTCAAGAAAGCGTCCCAGGACCGCAACATCAAACTGCGCGAGGTCGCCCGCCGCATCTGCGAAACCGGCGAGAAGCCCAGCTGACCCCTCCGGTCACAACGGGCGGCGATCCGGCACGAGCGACCCTGCGGAGACCGCCGAAGCAGCCGCCGACCTGCTGTGACTTCGGCCACCCCCTCTTGCCCCGGCAAAGAAGGCATACCTAAGTTTCGTTTCATGGCCCCACATACCCCCCCGCATCCCGACGGCACCGCCGCGCTGGTCGACTTCTCCGTCGACCTCACCGCACAGGAGGTGCAACGACAGGCCCAGGTCCTGGCCGCCCTCGGCCCCGACTGGGACCCGATGGAGGTCATGCGCGGCGAGGAGGCCGCGTACGACCTGCTGTACTCCGGTCTCGATGAGGAGCAGCAACGCCTGTACGACGACCTGGTCGCGGCCGGCGTGCTGCCCCCGCGCGGAGGCGGCCATGCTGCCGCTTGACCCGCAGGCGGACCGCGGGCGCCGTGCCTGGGTGAGCTGTCCGAACTGCAACGACAGTCGCGGCTGCGCACCGTGCGAGCAACGGCGCACCTGCTCCGACCACTGGCGCTATCTGCTCTCCAACACCGGCAGCCTGCTCCACCTTCAGTGCCCGTCCTGCACGCACGTGTGGGTCCACGAGAGCGGCTTCGGTGCCACCCGCTCCCTGTGGAACCGCATCACGAGCGGCCGCCCGGATCCTCGCTGATCGCTCCGGCTCAGAGCGCGTGCGGGTCGGTGGGTGCCCGCGGTTCGTCGGGGATGTAGCAGGCGATGAGTGCGGCCGTGTCGTCGTTGAGATGGTTGTCGCTGTAGGCGAGCAGATCGTGGTGGAGCCGGTCGAGGAGTTCCCGGGGCGGGAGGACTCCCCAGGAGCGGATGCGCTGGACGAGCGGGTAGAAGGCGCCGTCACTGTCGCGTGTCTCGGTGACGCCGTCGGTGTACAGCAAGAGCTGATCGCCCGGCCGAAAGGGATGTTCGTCGGTGCGGAACGGCTCTCCGACGAGCACTCCGAGGTTGAGGGGCGGTGAGGACTGGGCCGTCTCCAGTTCGGTGACTTCGGCGGCGCTGATGAGCAGCGGGGGCGGGTGGCCGCAGTTGACGATCCGCACGACACGGTCGCGGCTCACGATTTCCACGAAGACCGCGGTGACGAAGCGCTCGGCCATGTCGCTGCTCGTGTAGTCGGCGGCCCGGCGACTCATGCTGGTCTCCACCCGTTCCGCCAGGGCGGCGAGATCGGGTTCGTCGTGGGCGGCTTCCCGGAAGGCGCCGAGCAGGGTGGCGGCGGTCTCCACGGCGAACAGACCCTTGCCCCGGACGTCGCCGATCACGAGGCGGAGGCCGTGCGTCGTGGGCACCGCCTCGTAGAGATCGCCGCCGACGCGTGCCTCCGCGTCGGCGGAGAGGTAGAAGCTCTCCACCAGGATGTCACCGACGCGGTGCGGAACGGGCCTGAGCAGGACGCGCTGGGCGATCTCGGCCACGAAGCGCACGGTGGCCAGCGTGCGCTCCCGTCGCATCCGGCTGACGGCCAGGATGGTTCCCAGGGTGCCGATGAGAGCGGTGCAGAAGTAGGCGGCCACGTAGTGGCGGTCCCACAGGTAGCCGACGGAACGTCCCGCACAGCACGGGGTACCGGCCAGAACCCCTTCGAACACCACGGCGAAGACGGTGACACAGACGACCGTCACGGGGCCGTGCGCGAAGGCGGCCACCAACGGGAGAGCGATCAGCAGGAAGCTCACCGGCCACTCCACGGGCGTGAGGGGCTCGATCAACAGGACGGCCGCGACGTAGAAGAGGGGGAGCCAGCGCATCCACATGGGGGGTGCCGGCAGCGAGCGGCCCGTGCTGTTCGGGTGCGGCGTGGCGCTCATTGCCTCCGCGCCGCGGCCCCGCCACCTCACGGTGTCCCGCGACGCTGTGCGAGGGGCGGGAACTCGGACACCAGCGAGGCAGGGGGATGCACCGAGAGCGGGCCCGCGAGTGGACGACACGACTGACGGCTCGTTTGATGCAGCCTGTTCACACGGAACTCCTGGCACACGGTTTCGGCAAGACGCCCAGCCTGCTGGGACTCGGTACGGCGTACCGGTCATTGCTCCACTCAACGGCATGTCAGGCACCGGACCGTGCCGACGACACACCCGTGACCGCAGCTGCCGCGGGGGTGCGTGCTTCAGAGTGCCTGGAGCTGGGTGAGCAGGCTCAGGGTGTCGGTGTTGACCCAGTACTCCGCGAACTTGCCGTCCCGCATGCGCAGTGTGTCGGTGCCGGTGAAGGTGACCACGGTTCCCGGCTGGGCCTTGGCGCCGGGGAAGCCGCCGGCGTAGGTGCCGGTGGCCGTCCAGCGCACCGATGCGTAGCGGCCGTCGACCAGCGGGGGAACCTCGATGGTGAAGCGCAGGTCGCGGAATGCCGCGCGGGTCTGGCCGATCCAGGTCACCAGGCCGTCGACGCCCCGGATGGAGCTGCCGTCACCGCCGTCGAGGAGGGCGGCGTGGACGCGGAATCCGGAAGAGATGATCCCCGGGGCCTGGGCGAAATCGCCGTTCCAGAGCCGCAGCCACGCGTCGAGCATCGCCTTCGGCTTCTGCTCGGCCCCCCGACGGTCGTGGGCCGTGGCCGTCCCGACCGCGGTTGTCGGTGAGGTGTCCGCGGCGGCCGTCGTGGCGGTGAAGGCGAGGACGGCGATCGCCGCGGGGACGAGCAGCCGAGCCCGGCGACGCCTCGGGGTGGCGGGGGCGGGCGTGTGAGTGGTGGGGGTGCCGGTCATGGCGGTTCCTCGCGTTTCTGGGCAGGGAGGGATGGCAGGGGCAAGGTGTGCGATCGCCCGGCAAGGTGTGCGACCGGGCGGCTGCGGAAGACCCCGCTACGGGTTCAGCACGACCTTCCCGGCGACGGTGCCGGACTCGGCCAGTCGCAGGGCGTCGGCGACGCGGGTGAGGGGCAGTTGGGCGGCTATCTGGGCGGTGACGTCACCGCGCTGGAGGGCTCCGAAGACCTGGGTGAGGTCGGCGCGCAGCTGGGCCCGGAACCGGTTCTTGGCCAGCGCCCGCCCGGCCCACACATTGAAGAAGTAGGCGCGGCGGCGGTTGGGCAACGCGTTCCACAGCCACACCCGGCCGAGCAGCTTGAGCACGGGCCACTGCTTGGAGCCCTCGTCGTCCCGGGTGGAGGCGCTGCCGTACGAGACGAGCGTGCCGCCGGGCGCGAGGAGGTGCCAGGAGTCGACCGCGCTGCGGCCGCCGACGTGGTCGAAGACGGCGTCCACCCCGGTGGGGGCGAGCTCGCGGACCCGTGCGACCACGTCCTCGGTGCGGTAGTCGACGGGGATGACGCCCCGCTCCCGCAGCGCGTCGTGGTGACGTGCGGACGCCGTACCGATCACCTTCACGTCCGCGGCCTGGGCGAGCTGGACCAGGACCGAGCCGACGCCGCCGTTGGCACCGTGGACCAGGATGGTCTGCCCCGCGCGGACGCGTGCCTTGCGGTGCAGCATCTGCCAGGCGGTGATGCCGTTGACCACCACGGTCTCCGCCTCCGCAGCGCCGATCCCGTCGGGCACCGGCACCACGTCCGCCGCGTCGACGAGCACGTGGCTCGCCCAGCCGCCGACCTTGACCAGCGCGGCCACCCGGGTGCCGGCCAGAGCGGGCTCGACGCCCTCGCCGGTCGTGAGGACGGTGCCGACCAGGTCGTAGCCGGGCACGAACGGGAACGCCGGCTGGTCGTAGTACCGGCCGCGGCGCATCTGCTGTTCCGCGAAGGAGACCCCGGTCGCCTCCATCCGGATCAGGACCTGGCCGACGCCCGCGGCGGGCACGGCTCCGTACCGGATCTCCAGCCCTTCCGGCTCCACCTTGCCCGGCAGTACGACCTCGACGAGTCCTTCGGCGTTCATGACGACCTCCACTGCGCTCCGCGTTGGTTACTCACTTTTGCGTTCGTGAGAAGTTATAACGCAACACGAAGAGGAGAGTCAAGAAGTTCAGTGATACCTTCTAACTACAACTTGACTCTCTATCGTCGCGACCGCGGAAAGGTGGCAGGCCATGGTCGACGGGGCACACGGATCCCGCGTGGGCGCTACCGCGCCCACATCCGTGCGGAGATCAGGGAACGCGCAGGGGAGCAGCCCCGTGCTCAGGGAAGCGCGGGCTCCTCCGGAACGACCACCTGGTCGACCATGCGCTGGATCTGTTCCGTGGGGAGGGCAACCGCCATGGCCCAGTAATAGATGGCGAGGCTGAGGACTGTGACCGCCGCCAGGTCCCACCACAAGGGGAACCACGGATGCCTGAGGGGGCCGAAGTCGCTGGCGTAGACGACGAGGCCCATGCCGATCAGGTAGGCGGGGAGCCACTGAGCGGCACGCAGATCGAGTTGGGGAGTGACCGGGTTCATCCTGAAGACGCGGTTGACGATGAGGATGACGTAGCCGATCAGGATCGCGATGCCCAGTTTCCAGTCCGTGGTCCAGCCCGACCACAGGATCAGGAAGTTGGCGACGACGAAGGCCAACGGGGACATCCAGCCGCCGCCGGGCAGCCGGTACGGACGGTCGACGTTCGGGAGACGGCGGCGGAAGACCCCGAAGGACAGGGGCGCACCGGCGTACATCAGCACGCTGGCACTGGTGATCAGCCCCACGAGCGAGCGCCAGCTCGGGAACGGCAGGAAGCACACACAGCCGACCACGAAGGCGGCGATGAGACCGACCCACGGCACCCCGCTCCGGTTGGTCGCCTCGAAGGCCGACGGCACATAGCCGTTGCGGCTGAGTCCGTAGGAGACCCGCGAGGAGCCGGTGATGTAGATCAGGCCGGTGCCCGCGGGCGAGACCACCGCGTCGAGGTAGAGGACCGTGGCCAGCCAGCCCAGACCGATGAGCGTGGCGACCTGCGCGAACGGACCGGTCAGGGTG
Organism: Streptomyces mirabilis; assembly: GCF_039503195.1. Taxonomy (NCBI): domain Bacteria; kingdom Bacillati; phylum Actinomycetota; class Actinomycetes; order Kitasatosporales; family Streptomycetaceae; genus Streptomyces; species Streptomyces mirabilis. Next base: position 9,574,982 of record NZ_JBCJKP010000001.1, on the reverse strand, counting down.
TTGAAGGCGGCGGTGGCCCAGGTGCCCTGGATCTGGGAGGCGGGAAGCGCGGCGAGGAACGCGACCTGAAGCAGGATGTAGATGATCGCGCCGATGACGATGGAGCCGATCACCGCACGCGGGATGTCGCGTTTCGGGTTGGCGCTCTCACCGGCGAGCTGGTCGGCCTGTTCGAATCCCAGCAGCGCGAAGATGATGCCGCTGGAGGAGACCGCGGACAGGATGCCCTTGGTGCCGTAGGGGTTGAACCCGTCGGCGGCGGTGAAGTTGTCGACGTGGAACTGGGCGACGGCGAACACGAAGATCGTCAGCAGCGGGATGCCGACCTTCCACCAGGTCGCCGCGCTGTTGGTGCGGGCCAGCAGGCGGATGCTGAGGAAGTTGATGGCGGTGATCACCGCCATCAGCCCGACCGCGACGGCGATCCCGGAAGCGGTCAGGATGTGCTGGCCCCCCTGGGTCTTCAGCCAGCCGTTCGCCCATGAGTAGTGCTGGCCGTACGTGATCATGGCCAGCACCTCGATCGGTGCCACCGTGGCCGCCTGGAGCCAGGAGAACCAGCCGAACGACGCTCCCGCAGCGCCGCCGAACGCGTAGTGCGGGAAGCGGGCCGTACCGCCGGACACCGGGTACATGCCGCCGAGTTCGGCATGCACCAGGGCCAGGATGAGGATCGCGACGCCGCCGATCCCCCAGGAGATGATCGCGGCCGGGCCCGCCGCCGCGAGCGCACCCTGCGCGCCGAACAGCCAGCCGGAGCCGATGATCGACCCCTCCGAGGCCCAGATCAGCCCGATGAATCCGACTTCCCGCCTCAGGCCGGGAGGCCCGGCATGCGTGGCGGGTGCCGCTTCGGTAGCGCCCATGACCCTCACCCCTGCACCAAAGGGGACGAACATCGCAATACGGCGATATTGATACTTTAACTTCCGAGTGAGGCGAGCACGAGAGGCGCGACGAGTCCGTTCCGTATCGACAGCCATTGACATGCACGCAACATGCTTCCAACACTGAACCCCAAAGGTCCATACCTTCTCCGGCAGTTGAGAATGGAAGGGGTTCACCCATGCGACGTGTTACGCGTCTTCGCTGGGGCCTGTCCGTCCTGTTAGCCCTCGGCACGTGCACTGTGGGGCTGTTGCCCGTCGACACGGCGACGGCACGACCGTCCACTCCCCGCCCCCTCTCCCCCGGCCTGGTCACCGCCATGCGGCGGGACCTCGGCCTCACCGCGTCGCAGGCCCGCGCCAGGGGCGAGCGTGAAACCGCCGCCGCCGAACTCGCGCCGCGGGCCGAACGGGCGGCGGGGCGGACGTTCGGCGGTTCCTGGTACGACCCGGCGCGCGGCACCCTCGTCGTCGGAGTCACCGACACGGGCACCGCGGCGGCCGACGCCGTACGAGCCACCGGCGCCACGGTCGTACGGGTCGCACACAGCGCCCGGACGCTGGACGCGGCCAAGGCCGCCCTCGACGACACCGCCACGTCGGACGGCGCCCCCACAGCCGTCCGCAGTTGGCATGTCGACCCCCGCACCAGCACCCTGGTGGCCGAGGTCCGAAGGGGCGCGGAACACAGCGCCGCGGTGACGGCGTTCCTGGCGCCCGCGCGCGAGGCGGGTCTGCTCACGGTCCACACCTCCGCCACCGCGCAGACGCCGCGCACGTTCTCCGCGGGCACCGTCGGCGGCGACCCGTACTACATCAACGGCAACACCCGCTGCTCCATAGGCTTCTCCGTGGTGGGCGGCTTCGTGAGCGCCGGCCACTGCGGCTCGGCCGGCAGCTCGGTGGCCGGCTGGGACGGCTCGGCGATGGGCACCTTCGCCGGGTCGTCGTTCCCGGGCAACGACTACTCGTACATCCGGATCGGCAACGGCTGGTGGACCGTACCCGTGGTACTCGGCTGGGGCACCGTCAGCGACGTACTGGTCCGCGGCTCGGCCGTGGCCCCCGTCGGCTCGTCCATCTGCCGGTCAGGATCCACCACCCACTGGCACTGCGGCACCGTGCTGACCCAGAACGAGACCGTCAACTACAGCCAGGGATCCGTCTACGGCCTGACCGGCACCAGCGTCTGCGCCGAACCCGGTGACTCCGGCGGCTCGTTCATCACCGGCGACCAGGCCCAGGGCGTGACCTCGGGCGGCTGGGGCAACTGCACGAGCGGCGGCCAGACCTGGTTCCAGCCCGTGAACGAGATCCTCAGTACGTACGGACTCACCCTCGTCACCGCCTGACCGCCACGGGCCGCGGGCCGAGCGCTCCCCGCTCGGCCCGCGGTCGGGGAGAAACGCTCCCGCGGTCACCGACAGGTCACTGCTGACGAAGATCCTTCACCCGGCGGAGCTTGCCCAGTGAGCGCTCCAGGGTCTCCGGGTCGACGATCGCCACCTCGACGGTGACACCCACGCCGTCCTTGACGCCCTGGGCGATCGTCTTCGCGGCCGCCTCCCGCTGCTCGGCCCCTGCCCCGGGACGCGCCTCGACGCGGACGGTCATGTGGTCAATCCGGCCGCGCCGGGTCAGCTGCACCTGGAAGTGCGGGGCGACTGCGGGCGTGCGCAGCACGATCTCCTCGATCTGACTGGGGAACACGTTCACACCCCGCAGGATGATCATGTCGTCGGAGCGGCCGGTGATCTTCTCGATGCGGCGGAAGGCGGGCCGGGCGGTGCCGGGCAGCAGCCGGGACAGGTCGCGGGTCCGGTAACGGATGATCGGCAGGGCCTCCTTGGTGAGGGAGGTGAAGACCACCTCGCCCTCCTCGCCCTCGGGCAGCACGGCGCCGGTGAACGGATCGACCACCTCGGGGTAGAAGTGGTCCTCCCACACGTGCAGCCCGTCCTTGGTCTCGACACACTCCTGCGCCACGCCCGGGCCGATCACCTCGGACAGGCCGTAGATGTCGACCGCGTGGATGTCCATGCGCTCCTCGATCTCACGGCGCATCGCCTCCGTCCACGGCTCGGCCCCGAAGATGCCCACCTGGAGGGAGGTCGTGCGCGGGTCGACGCCCTGTCTCTCGAACTCGTCGAGCAGCGTGAGCATGTAGGACGGGGTGACCATGATGATCTCGGGCTCGAAATCCTGGATGATCTGTACCTGGCGGGCCGTCATGCCGCCGGAGGCGGGGATCACCGTACAGCCGGCGCGCTCGGCGCCGTAATGCGCGCCCAGACCGCCGGTGAACAGGCCGTAGCCGTAGGAGATGTGCACCTTGTGCCCGCGCCGGCCGCCGGCCGCACGGATGGAGCGGGCGATCATGTCGGCCCACATGGAGAGGTCGTTCTCGGTGTATCCGACGACCGTGGGGCGGCCCGTGGTGCCGCTGGAGGCGTGGATGCGCCGCACGTCCGCCATCGGGACGGCGAACATGCCGAAGGGGTACGTCTCCCGCAGATCCGCCTTGGTGGTGAAGGGGAACCGCGACAGGTCCTTCAGGGAGCGGCAGTCCTCGGGCTTGATCCCGGCCTCGTCGAACTTCCTGCGGTACAGCTCCACATTGTCGTACGCGTGCCGCAACGTCGCCCGCAGTCGGTCGAGTTGGAGCTCCCTCAGCTGTTCGCGGGTGAGGCGCTCGCCGTCGTCCAGCAGATCCTGGGGAAGCGGCTCTCCCAGGCGGGCCGGGCGGGGTCCCGTGGCCGCGCCGGCCGTCGCTGCGGTGTTCATCGCGACTCCTTCGTCGTCGTGCCTCTGATACTGCGGCTGCGTCCGCGGAACTCCGCGACCACCTCGTCGCCGCGCAGCACGCTCACGTCGTAGATGCCGCTGCGGCCGAACCGGGTGCGCTCCCGTGCCGTGGCCACCAGGACATCACCCTCGTACGCCGGGGCGACGAAGTCGATGTCGGCCCCGGCCGCGACGGTCACGGGTCCGTGGCTGTTGCAGGCGCAGGCGAAGGCGGTGTCGGCGAGCAGGAACAGATAGCCGCCGTGGGCGATCCCGTGTCCGTTCACCATCGCCGGCGTCACGGTCACCCGGAGCACGGCGGTCCCTTCACCCTGCTCGAGAAGCTCGATGCCCAGCGCGCGGGACGCCTCGTCCGCGGCGAACATCACCTCGGCGGGCGTCGCCCCGGCCGAGGTCGCTCCTGTGGCCTGCTTCACCTTTTTCACCATCTTGTGTCCCGACCGAACATTCGGTTAGCGTGCGGCACGGCCTAGTAATCCAGCATCACCACTGCCTGTCAAGAGGTGGAACGCATGCCCCAGAACCTCCCCGAGCGTCCACACTTCTTCGCCCGTCACCGCGCCCTGCTGGAGCAGGCGGTCGCCGCCACCGCGAGCCGCGGCCACTGGACCCCGTATCCGGAGTCGCCCAGCAGGTCGGTGTACGGGGAGGACGCGACGAAGGCCGGGGAAGCTGCCTTCCATGACCGGCTGGGCGGTCACCTCGAGCTGCCCGGTCACCCGGCGAGCGGCACGACATCCGCCACGGAGGCCTCCCCGTACGGCTTCCCGCTCGGTGTCACCTACCCCCGCCTCGCACCGGACGAGGCCGTGGCCGCCGCACGGGCCGCCACCGGCCCCTGGCGTGCCGCGGGCCCCGACGCCCGGGCCGGTGGAGCGGCGGAGATCCTGGCCGTGCGCGCGCACGGGGCGCTGACCGCCGCCGTCCACTCCACCGACGAGGACGTGCTCGACGCCACCGAGCTGGCGGCCCTCGACGCGGGAGTGCATCTGTCGGAGAACCCCACCGGCGGCGTCTTCGTGAACCAGTCCGCCGCCTTCAGCGACTTCCACGGCAGCGCCGCCAAGCCGGCGGCCAGCGCCACCCTCTCCCACCCCGCCTTCGTCACCGGCCGCTTCGCCACGCTCCAGTCGCGTCGGGCCGCCACCGCCGAGGAACACACCGAGGAGTCCGCAGATGCCTGACGAGGTCTTTCTGATCGACGGCGCCCGCACCCCGCAGGGCCGGTACGGGGGCGCACTGGCCTCCGTACGGCCGGACGACCTGGCGGCCCTGGTCGTCGGCGAGGCGGTGCGGCGCAGTGGGATCCCCGGCGAGGCCGTGGACGAGGTGATCCTCGGCGCGGCCAACCAGGCCGGTGAGGACAACCGGGACGTGGCCCGCATGGCCGTGCTGCTCGCCGGCCTCCCGCACACCGTGCCGGGTTACACCGTCAACCGGCTGTGCGCGTCCGGGCTGACGGCGGTCGCGAACGCGGCCCAGGCGATCCGGTCCGGGGAGGCCGACCTCGTCGTCGCCGGCGGTGTGGAGTCGATGACCCGCGCGCCCTGGGTGATGGCCAAGCCCGGCAGCCCGTGGGCCAAGCCGGGCGAGGTGCACGACACCTCGCTGGGCTGGCGCTTCACCAACCCGCGTTTCACGGCCATCGACCGGGCCGTGCCGGCGGGCGCGGGGCCCGAGACGGCCAAGGTGACCCTGTCGATGGGGGAGACCGCCGAAGAGGTCGCCGCGCTCGACGGCATCACCCGCGCCGACTCCGACGCCTTCGCGCTGCGCAGCCACCAGCGGGCGGTGGCCGCGCAGGAGGCCGGCCGCTTCGACCGCGAGATCGTGCCGGTGCGGGTGAAGGACGGCGAGGTCACCCGCGACGAGGGCCCGCGCCCCGGTACGACCCTGGAGAAGCTCGGCACCCTGCGGACCATCTTCCGGCCGGACGGCATCGTCACGGCCGGTTCCTCCTCGCCGTTGTCCGACGGCGCCGCCGCGCTGGTGGTGGCGAGCGCGGCGGCCGTCGAGCGGTACGGGCTCACCCCGCGCGCCCGGATCCTCACCGCCGCCTCGGCCGGCGTACAGCCGAATCTGATGGGGCTCGGCCCCGTCCCCGCCACCGAGAAGGCCCTTGCCCGGGCCGGCCTGGAGAGCGGCGACCTGGACGCCGTCGAGCTGAACGAGGCGTTCGCCGCGCAGGCACTCGCGGTGATGCGGCGGTTGAAGCTCGACGAGGAGAAGGTCAACGCCGACGGCGGTGCCATCGCGCTCGGCCATCCCCTCGGCTGTTCCGGCGCCCGCATCCTGCTCACGCTGATCGGCCGGCTGGAGCGGGAGGACGCCCGCCGGGGCCTGGCCACCCTGTGCGTGGGTGTCGGCCAGGGCGTCGCGATGCTCGTGGAGCGCGTATGAGCGCCGCGGACGAGTCCCCCGCTGGTCGAGGAGCGCCTATGAGCGCCATGTACGAGACGTTGCTGGTCGAGGAGCGCGACGACCGGGCCGTCGTCACCCTGCACCGCCCGGAAGCCCGCAACGCCATCAGCGGGCTGATGATCCGCGAACTGCACGCCGTGTGCGACCTGCTGGAACGTGACCCGAAGTTCCTGCTGCTGACCGGGCACGGCGGTGTCTTCGCGGGCGGCGCCGACATCGCGGAGCTGGTGCGACGCGGGCGCGACGAGGCCCTTCAGGGCATCAACAGCCGCCTGTTCGAGCGGGTGCGCAGACTGCCCATGCCGACCCTCGCCGCCGTCGACGGCTGGGCGCTGGGCGGCGGCGCCGAACTCTCGTACGCCTGCGATCTGCGCATCGCGGGACCGGACGCGGTGTTCGGCAACCCGGAGCCGGGGCTCGGCATCCTCGCCGCGGCAGGGGCCTGCTGGCGGCTGCCCGAGCTGGTCGGCGAGTCGGTGGCCAAGCAGGTGCTGCTCGCCGGACGGAACCTGGACGCGCCGGCGGCGCTGGCGGCCGGGCTGGTCATCGATGTCGTACCGGCCGACCGGCTCCTCGACGAGGCGCACGCGCTGCTGGACCGGATGGCCCGCTCCTCGGCCGCGGCCCTGCGCCTGACCAAGCTCGTGGTCGACTCGCCGGGTGCCCATCCGGTCGCCGACGACCTGGCGCAGGCCGTGCTGTTCGAAGGACAGGACAAGCGGGAGCGGATGACTCGCTTCCTGGAGAAGAGGAGCAGCGCATGAACACGGCCGCGACAGGCACCGCGTCCGCACCCTCCGTCGTGGGCGTGATCGGCGGCGGCCGGATGGGCGCCGGTATCGCCCAGTCGTTCGCGGCCGCGGGATCGTCCGTGACCGTCGTGGAGAGCGGCGAGCACGCCGCGGCCGCCGCGCTGGACCGGGTCGCCACCGGGCTGACGCGGGCCGCCGAGCGCGGCAGGCTCGACGCGCGCGCCGAGGACGTACTCGGCCGGATCACCGTCGTCGGCTCGGTCGACGAGTTGCCGCGGACGTCCGACCTCGTCGTCGAGGCCGTCCCCGAGGACGCCTCGCTCAAGGCCCGGCTGCTCGCCGCCGCCGAGCGGGCCCTGAGTCCGGCGACCGTCCTGGCCAGCAACACCAGCTCCCTGTCGGTCACCGGTCTCGCGTCGGCTCTCTCCCGCCCTGGGCGCTTCCTCGGCATGCACTTCTTCAATCCGGTACCGGCCTCCGAGCTGATCGAGATCGTCGTCGCCCCGGAGACCGAGGACGCGACCGTAGGGCTGGCGCTCGCCTGGACGCACGCCCTCGGCAAGAAGGACGTCGTCGTCAAGGACTCCCCCGGGTTCGCCAGCAGCCGCCTCGGCGTGGCGCTGGGCCTCGAGGCGATCCGCATGGTCGAGGAGGGGGTCGCGGGACCGGATGCCATCGACGACGCCATGCGTCTCGGCTACAAGCACCCCATGGGCCCGCTGCGCCTGACCGACCTGGTCGGACTGGACGTACGTCTCGCCATCGCCGAGCACCTGCACGCCACGCTCGGGGACCGCTTCGCGCCGCCGCGGCTGCTGCGTGACAAGGTCGCGCGCGGCGAGCTCGGGCGGAAGACCGGGCAGGGTTTCTACACCTGGCCCTGAGCGGCCCGGGCCGCGCCTTGGCACCGGGTCCCGCGCCCTGGTCCCGGGTTCTGGTCTCGTGCCCCGGCCCCGGGCCCTGCCCGGCCGCACGAAAGTCTTGCCCGTCCGGAAGAAAACCGTCACACTGGAACCGAACGAATGGTCGGTAGGGAAGCTGGTATCGATGACCACGACACACTCCGCCGCCACCGGCGCCGACGGCGTCGGGCCGGCGGCCGAAGAGCGGCTTCAGGAGCACTTCGACGCGACCGTCGCGCGTGACCAGCGGGTCGAGCCGCGCGACTGGATGCCCGACGGCTACCGCAAGACGCTGATCCGGCAGATCGCACAGCACGCGCACTCGGAGATCATCGGCATGCAGCCGGAGGGCGAGTGGATCACCCGCGCGCCGTCGCTGCGCCGCAAGGCCATCCTGTTCGCGAAGGTCCAGGACGAGGCCGGGCACGGGCTGTATCTGTACTCGGCGGCCGAGACCCTGGGCGCGGACCGCGCCGACCTCACCGAGCGGCTCATCGAGGGCCGGCAGAAGTACTCGTCGATCTTCAACTACCCCACCCTGAGCTTCGCCGACGTCGGCGTGATCGGCTGGTTCGTCGACGGCGCCGCGATCTGCAACCAGGTGCCGCTGTGCAGGAGTTCCTACGGCCCCTACGCGCGCTCCATGGTGCGGATCTGCAAGGAGGAGTCGTTCCACCAGCGCCAGGGGTACGAGCTGCTGCTGACCATGATGCGCGGCACCGACGCCCAGCGGGCGATGGTGCAGGACGCGGTGGACCGCTGGTGGTGGCCGTCGCTGATGATGTTCGGGCCGCCCGACGACAACTCCCCCAACTCGGCCCAGTCCATGGCCTGGAAGATCAAGCGCCACAGCAACGACGAACTGCGCCAACGCTTCGTGGACATGACCGTCCCGCAGGCGGAGAAGCTGGGCGTCGTCCTGCCCGACCCCGAGCTGCGCTGGAACGAGGAGCGCGGACGCCATGACTTCGGCACCCCGGACTGGGACGAGCTGATGCGGGTCATCAAGGGCGACGGACCGTGCAACGCCGAGCGGATCTCCCGGCGGCGGACGGCCCATGAGGAGGGCGCCTGGGTCCGTGAGGCGGCCACCGCCCACGCGGCCAAGCAGAGCGAGCGAGCCCGGAAGGAAGCGGCGGCATGAACGACATCGACGGCAAGAAGGACGGCTGGCCGCTGTACGAGGTGTTCGTACGGGGCAAGCGCGGACTGAACCACGTACACGTCGGCTCGCTGCACGCCGCCGACGACGCGATGGCCCTGACCCACGCCCGTGACCTGTACACGCGTCGCAACGAGGGCGTGAGCATCTGGGTGGTGCGCTCGGAGTACATCGCGGCCTCCACCCGCGACGAGAAGGACCCGTTCTTCGCGCCGAGCGCCGACAAGGTCTACCGCCATCCGACCTTCTACGACATCCCCGACGACGTCCCGCACATCTGAGGAGCAGGGCATGAGTGACGACCACGTCTACCTGACCCTCGCCGAGGGACACGAGGACGACACCCGCTGGGCGTACGGCACCGGCTTCGAGGACCCCCTGCACGGGGTCGACACCACCGTGCCGGACGGGCTGGACGCCGCGGAGCTGGCGGCCTCCTGCGTCGCGCTCGCCGACGACGCGCTCGTGTGCGCCCAGCGACTGGCCGAGTGGACCACCCGTGCCCCCGAGCTGGAGGAGGAGGTGGCGCTCGCCAACATCGGCCTCGACCTGCTCGGCCAGGCCCGCCTGCTCTACGCGCGCGCCGGCCAGGTGGACGGCACGGGCCGCGACGAGGATGCCTACGCCTACTTCCGCGACGCCGACGACTTCCGCAACGTACGCCTGGCCGAACTCCCCAACGGGGACTTCGCGTTCTCCGTAGTGCGGCTCCTGGCGCTGGCCAGCTGGCGGCTCGCCCACTTCGAGCGGCTCGCCGCGCACCCCGACCCGGTGCTCTCCGCCATCGCCGCGAAGGGCGTCAAGGAACTGGCCTACCACCGCCAGTACGCGGCCGAGTGGGCCGTGCGACTCGGCGACGGGACGGCGGAGTCCCACCGCAGGATGCGTACGGCGCTGGAGCGGGTCGCCCCGTACCTGGGCGAGTTGTTCACGGCCTACGACGTACGGGACGAGGTCGTCGCCGTGCTGCGCCAGGTGACCGAGGCGGGCGGACTGCCCATGCCCGTGTACCGGCCGCTGCCCGGCTCCGGACGCGCGGGCGAACACACCGAGCATCTGGCGCCGCTGCTCGCCGAGTTGCAGAGCGTGGCCCGCGCCCACCCGGAGGCGACATGGTGAGCGTGCTGACCGACGTACGACGGGCCCGGCACATCGCCGAACAGGTGCCGGACCCCGAACTGCCCATGCTCACCCTCGCCGACCTGGGCGTGCTGCGCGAGGTGTCGCTCAACCCCGACGGCACGGTCGTCGCGAGCCTCACGCCGACCTACTCGGGCTGCCCGGCGATGGCCGAGATGCGTGCCGACGTGGCCGCGCGGCTCACCGCCGCCGGGTACGAGCGCGTCGAGATCCGTACCGTCCTCGACCCGCCGTGGACCAGCGACTGGATCACCCCGGCGGGCCGCCGCAAGCTCACCGAGCACGGGATCGCCCCGCCCGGCGTCGCGCCTCGGCGCCCGGCCGGTCCGGTGCCGCTCGTGCTGACCACCACCCGGCGGGCCGCCGTGCCCTGCCCGCGCTGCGGCTCGGCGGACACGGAGGAGACGTCCCGCTTCGCCGCCACGTCCTGCAAGGCGCTCTGGCGCTGCCGCGCCTGCCTGGAACCGTTCGAGTACGTCAAGGAGATCTGATGGACGACCTGATGGAGTCGGCCGCCCCCGCCCCGGCGGTACGCCCGCGTACCCGCCGTCGGCCGGCCTTCCACTCCCTGCGGGTCGCCGCCGTGCAGCCCCTGTGCGAGGACGCGGCCGCGGTCAGCTTCGACATCCCGGCGGAGCTGGCGGATGAGTTCGCCTTCGCCCCCGGGCAGTCGCTCACCCTGCGGCGCGAGATCGACGGCCGTGACGAGCGCCGCTCGTACTCCATCTGTTCTCCGGCCGGATCCGTGCCGCGCATCGGGGTGCGGGTGGTGCCGGGCGGCCTGTTCTCCGCCTGGCTGGTGCGGGAGGTGCGCCCCGGAGACATGGTCGACGTCATGGCCCCGACCGGCGCCTTCACGCCCGACCTCACCACCCCCGGCCATCATGTGCTGATCGCCGCGGGCTCCGGCATCACCCCCATGCTGTCCATCGCCGAGTCGGTGCTGGCCGCGGACTCCCGCTCGACGGTCACCCTCTTCTACGGCAACCGGCGCACCGACACCGTGATGTTCGCCGACGAGCTGGCCGACCTGAAGGACCTCTACCCGGCCCGGTTCCAGCTCGCCCACGTCCTCTCCCGCGAGCCCCGCGAGGCCGAGGTGCTCTCCGGCCGTCTGGACGCCGAGCGGCTGTCGGCGCTCGTCGGCTCGCTGGTCGACGTGGCGGGCGCGGACCACTGGTGGCTGTGCGGCCCGCACGGCATGGTCCGCGACGCCCAGCGGGTGCTGGCCGGGCTCGACGTGCCGGCCGACCGGGTCCACCAGGAGCTGTTCTACGCCGACGACGAGCCCGTGCGGGAGGTGCACCACCAGGACACGGCCGTCGTGGGCCCGGTCAGCGAGGTCACCATCACGCTCGACGGCCGCTCCACGACCGCCGCCCTGCCCCGCGGTCGGAGCATCCTCGACGGCGCCCAGAAGACCCGCCCCGACCTGCCCTTCGCCTGCAAGGGCGGTGTGTGCGGCACCTGCCGGGCCCTGGTCACCGACGGCAAGGCCGACATGCGCCGCAACTTCGCCCTCGAACCCGCCGAGGTCGACGCGGGGTATGTCCTTACCTGCCAGTCGTTCCCGGTCACGGAGACACTCGCCGTCGACTACGACAGCTGACGCTGTCGTCCATCACCATCGCCATCATCATCGTCGGAAATGGTTGCGGCAGCTCGGCGTGACATCCGTCACGCCGAGTTCCCGTATCAACGTGGTGCGGTAGTACATGACGACTGGGCGATATAGCCAGACTTGCCACCCGCAATCCGACATACGCGCGCATGTTCCTCCGTCGTACGTCATACGCGGTCGCGTCACGCCGCCCGCCGGGCATGTGAAGCATCCTGACGGAACGTCAGACCATGCCGCGCTCCGGTCAGCCGGGTCTGCACACCCATGCGCCCGATTCAAGGACGTTCAGGTCTACGAGGCCGGCTAGTAGTGACGCTCGTTGCCGCTTACTCACGCAGGTTTTAACAATGGCGGCCCCAAACGGCGTCACCACAGCTCAAGCACCCTGTCCGTGCGGAGCCGGCCCACCGGTGGCGCCCCCGCGACGACCGAGCGAGGCCCGCATGAGCAAGCACCGCAGGAAGACGCGCCACCGGCAGATCACCATCGCTGCCGTCGTGCTCAGCGCGCTGGCAGTACCGACCGCCGCCATGGCGTGTATGAACGACCAGAGCGGCGCGGGCGCCGAGTCCTCCAGTCACTGGCAGGGCTGGAAGCACTGGCAGAACTGGCAGAACGCGTCCCTGCAGGAGCGCGCGTCCCTGAAGAAGCGGTGGAAGGGCGGCGGGTGGACCGCTCAGCCCCAGGAACCGACTTCGCGGGCCACCACCGCCCCCGCCGCGCCCGAGGCACCGGCCTCCACGTCTCCCGCCGCACCGGAGGCGCCCGCTTCGACGGCACCCTCCGCGCCCGAGGCACCCAGCTGGACGGCACCGTCCCGGCCCGAGGCTCCCGCCTCGACGGCGCCCGCCACACCCAAGGCACCAGCCTCCACGGCGCCCGCCACACCCAAGGCACCGGCCTCCACGGCGCCCGCCACACCCAAGGCACCCGCCAGCGCGTCCCCGAGCCCCGCGGGCACGACGGCCCCGGCATCCGCCGCCGTGGCTCGCGTCCTGGCCCTGGTCAACAGTGAGCGCGGCAAGGTCGGCTGCTCCCCGCTGACCCTGAACGCGAAGCTCTCGAAGGCCGCCCAGGACCACAGCGCGGACATGGCGAGCCACCAGAACATGTCGCACACGGGCTCCGACGGTTCGGATCCCGGTCAACGCATCACGACCGCCGGCTACACCTGGAGTGCGTACGGCGAGAACGTCGCGTTCGGATACTCCACCCCTGAGGAGGTCATGGCGGGCTGGATGTCCAGTCCCGGCCACAAGCGCAACATCCTGGACTGCGGCTTCAAGGAGATCGGCGTAGGTCTCGCACAGCCCGGCAGCTACTGGACGCAGGACTTCGGCACGGCCCGTTGACCTACCTCGAGGCGGCCTTCGTCAGCCTCCTCCGTTGCGGCCGCACGGCGTGAAGGAGCCGAGCGGAACACCCGGGTCCACCGGTTCGCCGGCCCGCTCGGCGAACCGGATGCGGCTGTCCCGGGACGGGGCGGAGCCGGGGCAGCCGTCGCGACCGACCTCGGCCGCCGCTTCGGGCACGGCCGAGTACGGAACGCCCGGGTAACGAAGGGCCGGGTCGGCGACTGCCGGGTCGGCAACTGACAGGCCGTGAACCGCCGGGTCGGCAACCACCAGGTCGGGGACCGCCGGGTCTTGGACCTCCCGGTCCTGAACCGCCGGGTCCTGGACCGCCGGGTCCTGGACCGCCGGGTCGGCAACCGCCGGCTTGTGGAGCAGGAGCAGCGCCGCGTCGTCGTGCAGTCGGCCACCCACGTGCGCCAGCAGTTCGTCGTGCAGCGCGGTGAGCGTGCGCGCCGGCTCGTCGCACAGGTGGCGCGCCAGGCCCTCGGCCAGCGGGTAGAACTCACGGTGGTGGTTGCGGGCCTCGGTGACCCCGTCGGTGTAGAGCAGCAGCTGATCCCCGTCGGCGAAGGGCAGCACCTGAAGGCTGGGGGTCTCGCCCGTGAGAGCGCTCAGCCCGAGCGGCGGGGCGGGATGGGTGGGGTCCACCGACACGACGCCTCCGGACGCACGCGCCAGCAGCGGCGGCGCGTGTCCGCAGTTCACCACCTCCAGATGCCCTGCCTGCGGGTATCCGGCCACAACGGCGGTGACGAAGTCGTCGGTACCGAGGTTGCGCGCCAGGCTCCGCTCGATCCTGGCGACGACGGCGAGGAGGTCGGGCTCGTCGTAGGCGGCCTCCTGGAAGACACCCAGGACGAGTGCGGCGGTGCTCACGGCCGGCAGCCCCTTGCCGCGCACATCCCCGACGATCAGCCTGACGCCGTACGGAGTGGGCAGCAGCGCGTAGAGATCCCCGCCGATACGGGCCTCCGCAGCCGCCGCGCTGTAGCGGACCGCCACCTGAAACGGCCCGACCGTCGCCGGTACCGGCCTGAGCAGCGCGTGCTGGGCGGCCTCCGCGACCGAGCGGACAGCCGCGAGCACCCGCTCACGACGTCCCCGCAGCGCGCCGGACAGGCCACTCGCGAGAGTGACGGCCGCCAGCCCGGACAGTACGGCCACCAGTTCGCGGCCCGGCAGACCGCCGCGGATCCCGAGCGCGGCACCCAGCACCGCGGCGAGGAGACCGACGCACAGGACCCCGCGCGGCCCGCTGGTGGTGGCGGCCAGCGCGGGCCCGGCCACGAGCAGGGAGAGCCAGATCACGCCTGCTCCGCCGACGAGGCCGACGAGCACGACAGCGAGTACGATCAGCACGGACAGTACCGGCGTACCCGAAGCCAGGTGTGCGGCGGCGCGTGTCCGGGCCGACGCCCCGGGACCGGCCACACGATTCCTGATCGGCCCTATCGGCCAGTGGTCGCCACCATGGTCTCGGACCTGACTCATGTTTCGTCCGCAGTCCTCACCGTGCGTCACCGCACTCCGAAATGTCTGTTTCATCCAGGAAACGGGTTCGGCACGGTCACGGCAAGAACAGGGATTTCAGATAGTGAGCGACAGGCTCCTGGTCACGCGGTTCGCGGTCGGGGCCAACCGCTCCAGAACCTCCTCGAGCCGGGAGAGCCGGTTCACCGGCAGCGAGACTCCGAGCGAGCCGAGCGTCTCCCCGCTGTACACCGGCACCGCGACACACACCGTCCCCAGCGCGTACTCCTCCAGATCCGTGACGGCCGGAGCCATCGGCGAGGAGTCCAGCCGCCGCAACAGCTCCGACGGGCTCGTGATCGTCCGCGGCGTGAGATCCGCCAGGGGATGCCGCGAGAGGTAGTCCCCGCGCGACTCGTCGTCCAGCTCCCGCAGCACACACTTGCCCAGCGCGGTCGCGTGCCCCGCGTCCTCCATCCCCACCCACAGGTCCACCCGCGGCGCCCGGGTACTGTCGACGATCTCCGCGACCCGTATCTCACCCTCCTCGTAGAAGGTGAGATACGCGGCAGCCGTGAGCTCGTCCCGCAGCGCCGCCAGCGTGGGACGCACCCGCCCCAGCAACGCCTGCCCGCGCCCCGAACTGTGCAGCGACTGCACCTTGTCCCCCAGCACGAACCCGCCGTCGTCCAGCTTCCGCACATAGCCGTCGTGCACCATCGTCCGCAGCAGGTGGTACGCCGTGGCCAGGGGCAGCCCCGTCTCCCGCGCGAGATGCTTCGCCGGCACACCGTTCTCGTGCGCGCCCACCGCCTCCAGCAGACGAAACGCCCGCTGCACGGACGTGATCAGCGTGGGGCCCTCACGAACACCCATACGACCAGCCTGCGCCGGACACGCCGCACGAGCAAGGCGGCACCGCTCACCACCCGACCCCGCGCACGAATCCGGCATACGGCCGGTGCCCTGGCTTGAGGGCAGAACGGCGCCGCGGGAGGCTGGAGACGACGCCCGCGATGCGCGCCTGGTTTCCTCCGGGCGCTCCTCAGGGCTCCGCCGAGGCGAGGACGAGGGTAGGAACCCATGGACAGCGAGCACGTCGCATCCGGAGGAAAGGTGCCGACGCCCGTGCCAGAGGACTCCGCCGTCGTGGTCGACGCCCGGGGGTCGGTCATGGTGTGGAGTGCCGGAGCCACGCGGCTGCTCGGTTACGGACCCGAAGAGATCGTGGGCCACCACGCCACCGACCTGCTCGCCGCCGACCTGCCCGCCTCCGCACGGCGCCACATCGCCGAGGGACGCCAGTGGGCCACCGAGGTGGCCCTTCGGCACCGGGAGGGGGGTCGTGTCGTGGTGCGGCTGCGAGGAGCGCCGCTGGTGGACGCGGCGCGCCGGAGGCTCTGGCTCGTGACCGGCGCGGCGCTGACGAACCCTGCCGGACCGTCCGACCCGAACGCGTCCGCGATGTGGGGCCGCACACTGGCGCAGCTCCCGCTGCCGGTGGCGGTCTACGACCTCGATGCGCGGCTCGTGGCCGCCAACGAGGTCATGACACGGGTGATGGGCAGGACCGAGGAGGAGATGCGGGGCCTGACGCTGTCGGAGATCGAGCCGAACTGGCCCTTCGACGAGTACGACCGCCTCCAGCGGGAGGTGCTGCGCACCGGTCGGATGAGCTTTCATGAGCGGCACGGCCAAGCTCCCGGCGAGACGCGGGAGCATGCCTGGTCGATGTTCTTGTCGCCGTTGAAGGACGAGAACGGCACGGTGCACGGGCTGTCCGCGGCCGTGTTCGACACCACCGAGCAGTACTGGGCCCGACAGCGCCTGGCCGTGCTCAACGACGCGAGCCTCCGCATCGGCAGCACCCTGGATGTGACCCGTACGGCCGAAGAGCTGGCCGAGGTGGCTGTGACGGGGTTCGCGGACTTCGTCACCGTGGACCTGCTGGAATCGGTGGCGCAGGGCGAGGAGCCCCGGTCGGTGCCGCCCGGCGAGTCGGTCACGGTCCGCCGTGCCGCGCAGCGCTCGGTGCTGACGGGATGCCCGGAGTCGGTGGTCGCCGCGGGCGGCACGAGTCTCTACCCGGCGGATTCGCTGCCCGTGCTGGCGCTGGTCAGCGGCCGGGGCACCCGACACCGGTCGGACGATCCGGCGCTGCGGGCGTGGGTCGAATCGTCCCCGGCCCGTGCCGAGACCGTGGGCAAGTACATGATCCACTCGGTGATGATGGTCCCTCTGCGGGCCCGGGGCGTGACCCTGGGCATGGTGCACTTCCTGCGGCACCGGACGCCGGAGTCCTTCGGCGAGGACGACCTGCTGCTCGCGGAGGAGATCGTCGCCAGGGCGGCGGTGAGTGTGGACAACGCCCGCCGCTACACCCATGAACGCCGCACGGCGCTGGCGCTCCAACGCAGTCTGCTGCCCGAGCGGCCACCGGCTCTCACGGCGGTGGAGGTCGCCTACCGTTACCTCCCGGCCGGTTCCGGAGCCGACATCGGAGGGGACTGGCTCGACGTGATCCAGCTGTCCGGCGCGCGGGTCGCCCTGGTCGTGGGCGATGTGGTGGGCCATGGCATTCAGGCCTCGGCCACGATGGGGCGCCTGCGGACCGCCGTACGGACTCTCGCGGACGTCGATCTCGCGCCCGACGAGTTGCTCACCCAGCTCGACGACCTCGTCATCAGGCTCGACCGTGAAGAGGGTCCGGAGGCGCGCGGCCGGGCGGAGGAGACGTCGGGTGAGGTCGGGGCCACCTGCCTGTACGCCGTGTACGACCCGGCGTCCCGCCGCTGCACCCTGGCCCGTGCCGGGCACCCGCCGCCCGCCCTGGTCACCCCGGACGGCACCGTGCGGTTTCTGGACCTGCCCGCCGGGCCGCCGCTCGGCCTCGGCGGCCTGCCGTACGAGTCCACCGAGGTGGAGCTCGGCGAGGGAAGCCTGCTCGCTCTCTACACCGACGGCCTGGTGGAGGCCGCCGATTGGGACATCGGCGTCGGGCTCGAACTGCTGCGCCGGGCGCTCAGCAGTCCGGCGGACACGCTGGAGGAGACCTGTGACCAGGTGCTGAGTACCGTGCTGACCGGCCGTCCCACCGACGACACCGTCCTGCTCCTGGCCCGCACCTCCGGGCTCGACGCCCGGCAGATGGGGACCTGGCACCTGCCGCGGGATCCCGCGGCCGTCGCCGGGGCCCGCAAGGTGGCGGGTGAACAGGTGGCCGCGTGGGGGCTGGACGAAACGGCGTTCGCCACGGAGCTGATCGTCAGCGAACTGGTCACCAACGCCATCCGCTACGGCGAGGCGCCGATCCGGCTACGCCTCATCCGCGACTCCACGCTCATCTGCGAGGTCTCCGACGGCAGCGGCACCGCCCCTCACCTGCGCCGGGCCCGGGTCTTCGACGAGGGCGGGCGCGGGCTGCTGCTGGTTGCCCAGGTCGCCGAGCGCTGGGGCAGTCGCCAGACCCCCACCGGCAAGACCATCTGGGCCGAACAGCCACTGCCCGCCTGACACCGGCACGGCCCCGCGCCGTCACCGGCGCCGACCGTGGAGGTGGTGACGGTGGTGGCGGGCTCACGGCACCGGTCGTACGTCGGGCGGGCGCCGCCGGGCGGAGTTCACGAGCCGGTCGGCGAGCGCGACGACGAGCTCGCGGAGCTCGTCGGGTCGCTCGATCACGAAGGGCAGATCGAGCGACGCGAGCACCGGAGGCAACCAGTCGAGCCGTTCCACACGCAACCGGACGCGCGACCAGAGCTCGGAATCACCGTCCGCCCGGCCCGCTGCCCGTGGCTCCTCGACGATCGCGACGCTTGCCGGAAGCCCGACACGGATCTGCTCGACCGTCCCCCGGATCCCCAGGATCACTTCGTGCCGGTACGGAGCCTCGGCGAACCCCGACACGACGCGCCGCGCCGGATCGAGTCCCGGGGGCGGCTCGAAGGAGCCGGGCAGGGACCGCGCGTCCGCGATGCGGTCGAGCCGGAACGTGCGGTCCTCACCACTCTCGGGCTCCGCACCGGTTACGTACCACCGGCCCGAGTGGACGACGAGCCCGTACGGGTGCACCGTGCGGACGCTGTGCCGGCCGTCTCCGGCGGTGTACCGGATCGAGATCGGCCGGCGATGGCGGATCGCGTCGGCGATCGAGAGCAGGACCGCGCTCTGCGGTGCGGCTGTCTCGTCGGGCGGAGCGGTGAAGGCGAGGGAGTCGAGCACGGCGTCGAGCCGTCGGGTGAGGCGCTCGGGCAGGACCCGCCGGATCTTGGCCGCAGCCGTCTCATGGGCGGTGCCCGTGGTCGTCGGCAGCCCCGCTCGGCGACCGGCGATCAGGCCGAGCAGCACGGCCAGCGCTTCGTCGTCGCCGAGCATGAGCGGAGGCACGCGCCGGCCGGGGGCGAGCCGGTACCCGCCGTAGCGGCCGCGCACCGATTCGACGGGCACGTCGAGGTCGACCAGGTGGTCCACATACCGGCGCACGGTGCGTTCGTCGACGTCGAGCCGCTCGGCGAGTTCGGCGGCTGTCCTGGTGCCGCCCGACTGCAGGAGCTCCAGCAGGGTGAGCACGCGAGCTGTGGGCCTGGGCATGCTCAGAAGTATCCCCGCAATACCGGGCGGAAAGTGTCCGCTATCCCTCCTAGCCTCCGTGAGTACGTATCCCACCCAACTCACCGGGAGATCATCGTGAACCTCGTCTCGATCCGCGTCATCACGGGCGATGTCGCTCGCCTCGTCGACTTCTACGAGCGCGCGACCGGCACCCGGGCGAACTGGTCCCACCAGGACTTCGCCGAACTCAGGACGGCGTCGGCCACTCTCGCGATCGCCGGCGTCCGCACCGTGCCGCTGTTCGCGCCCGACGCCGCCCGTCCGTCCGACAACCGTTCCGTGATCATCGAGTTCCTCGTCGACGACGTCGACGGCGTGTACGAGAACCTGACCGGGTTCGTGGAGGACTTCGTCACCAAGCCCACCACCATGCCTTGGGGCAACCGTTCGCTGCTGTTCCGCGACCCCGACGGCAATCTCGTCAACTTCTTCACCCCGGTCAGCCCTGACGCCGTCAGGAAGTTCGCTTCCTGACGGCGCCGAGCCGGGGCTGTCGGGCTGGGCTATGCCACGAAGGTGACCCCTCGCGCCGATGTCATGAGCGGCGTGCGCGGCGGGACGCGTACACCGCCCCGGCACCGAGGGCGACCACCAGGGCCGCGCCGCCCGCGAGGGTGCCGACCGGCGCGCTCGCACCCGTCTCCGCCAGCGGCGGCCCGCTGTCGCTGGGCGACGGCTCGGGGGTGGCGGGCGGCGTCGATGCCAGCGGGGGCACGTCCGGCGTGGTGGGAGGCGTGGTGGAGGGCTTGGGACTGGTCGGAGGCGGGGTCGTCTCCTCGGCGGGAGGCTGTCCGCCCGCGGGAGTCGTGGGCGTGACCGGGGTGGCGGGAGCGGTCGGGGTCGACTCCGACGGCGTCGGGGTGGACGAGTCCGACGGGTTGGGGGTGCACGGCTGTTCGCCCCCGTTCCACGCCGCTATGAGGTGGTAGGGGGTGACGACGTTGTCCGGCTCATAGGGCACGGGGCCGTGTCCCTCCCCCGTCTTCCCGTCGTAGGTGATGTCATCGCCGTACAGGTCGATCTGGCCGTAGCAGTCCGGCGTCTTCACGGTGAGCTTCTGCCAGGTCCGCTTCGCGTCGTCCGTGCCGGCGACGTCGTCGGCGGTGAGGTAGACCGTGGCCTTGTCGACCAGGCTCTGGTGTCCGGAGACGTACCAGTTCGGCCCCTCGGTGGTGTACTCGGCGAGGGACACGGGGTACTTGCAGCCCTCCCCGACCGTCTGGCCCGGAGCCAGCCGGACCTGGACGCTCCCGGGAACGGTGTCCCAGAGATGGAACCCGCCCTGCGAGGTCCAGTCGGCGCCCACGACGTTTCCGTCGGCGCCGACGATGCGGTACTGGACCGTGGCGGACTCGCACGCCCCGGTGGTCGTGGCACTGGCCACCCCCGCGCCGAGCAGGGGCACGGCGGCGGTGGCGAATGCGGTTGCGGCGAGCACAGCCAGAGTTCTGGAGTGTTGCGAACGCGACAAGATGAGCCTCTGTGAAATCGAGAGTGTGGGAGGTGATGGCGCGCGAGTGACCGACGCGGACGGCAGAACTGGATGATCCGACGCAGGATCCGGCGGCAGGCATGCCGCCCAAGCCACTCGTGTCGCTTCGCTCACTTCAGACGCGGCGAAGCGAGCTGGATTCTTCCAACTTTTAACAACTCCCGTCAATCCTTCACGCGTTGGCCACTTCCTCCACGGAACTCACCCCGGCGTTGGGGGACTTACAACACGAGAGGGCCCCCGGATGGTTCCGGGGGCCCTCACTCGTGTGGCGGGTCGTGTCAGCTGGGGACGGCGACCCGTCCGTTCGCGGCGGCCGTCACCGGCTTGGGATTCAGCAACCGATCGGACAACTCGCCGAAGACCAGGCCGAATCCGCCCCACAGGACGGTCTGGATGGCCAGTGCGGAAAGACGGAACCGCCACAGCAGGGTGGCCGGGAAGTCCTTCGGCACCTCGTTGATGACCGGCAGGAACGCGTACGCCAGACCGATCACGACGGCGAAGGCGGCCACCGCGCCGACGGTGGCGTACCAGGTGCCGATCCTGGGTGCCAGTCGCTTGCCCAGGATGGTGGCGGCGATCGCGAGGAGCACGCTGAGCACCATCATCAGGAAGTACAGGGTGGTCCGCCTGCCGATGGTGTCGGGGTTGCCGACCGACGGGGGGTTGGCCGGGTACTTCAGGAACGGCACGACGTACACGGCCAGCAACGCGCAGCCGGACAGCAGCAGTGCGGTCGCCCGTGGGCTGAAGCGGCCGACGCGGCCGAGCGCGAAGGAGAAGGCGAGCGCGGCGATGCCGCCGAAGGAGACGCCGTAGACCAGGACGCCGGTGGCGAGACCGGCGGTGGACTGCAGGGAGCGGGAGACGATCTCCATCTCGTGCTCGTGGGAGTGGGCCGCCTCGAAGCTGATCGCGCTGTCGACGTTCGGCTCGCCGAGGAAGTAGGCGGCAACCAGGGCGAGCAGGCCGGCGCCGAGGCCGGCCAGCATGCCCCGCACGAGCAGATTTCTTACCGTCGCGGAGTTCATGGCGGTGCTGGGGTTCCCCTCGGTCAGTGGCAGGGGAAGCCGAGAAGGTGGCGGGCGTCGTGGACCCACTCGTGGACGTCCGAGCCGGAGACGACGGAGGTGGCGCCCTGCTCGGCACCGACGAAGTACAGCAGGACGAGCATCAGGATGCCGAAGAAGACCGCCCACGGAGCTATCGCCTTGAGCGGCAGCTTGGCGGGGACGACGGGGGTGGTGGTTGTCGGCTGGGCGACGGTCTGCGCCATGGCAGGACCTCCTCGGGAGTTCGCGTCCCATCTCGGTGGTGCACTGGACGACGGCTACGGGTCTGACTCACGAGAGGTCCCAGCGGGCTGGAGCCTCTCGTTCACAGTGGCGCGACCGTGCCGGTTTCCCACCGGCTTCCGTCTTGCCGTCATCGATATCGCACCGACCGTACCGCGTGTCGGGTGCGGGGCCAAGACCGCGCCACCTGGCGTGATCTTCCTCTCGCACCAGGTGGCCGGTCCCGCGTGCACAGCGGGTCAGCGGTGGCGGAACCCAGCCGAGTTCGGGCCCCGGCCTCGCTCTCAGACCGAGGGGGACCGGTCCGCGTCCTGGGACTCGGGCGTGTCCGTCGTACGACCGAGCTTCTGTGCCTCCTCCAGCGTGCGAGCCCCGCGGAGGGGGGAGAACGTGAGCCAGAACGAGACGACGAGGTAGGAGATCCCGACGGCCCACAGAGCCCTGCCGGGTGACAGGGCGTCGGCCAGGGCACCGCCGACGACGGCTCCCAGAGGCAGCGTTCCCAGGGCGACAAGGCGGTAGCTCGCGGTCACCGCGCCGATCTGGTGCTCCGGCGGAATGGCCTGCCGCAGACTGACGGCGAACACGTTGAACAGCGCGACACCGAAGCCGTTCACCATCATGGCGACCGACGCGAGCACGGCGACGTACCCGCCGACCTGGCTGACGGCGGGTACGAGCAGCAGCCCCACCGCGGCCAGCACCGCGCCCAGTGCCAGCACAGCGCCGACGGCCCACCGTCGGGTGAGCCGGGTGGCACAGAGCGAACCGATCAGGGCCCCCACACTGCCGATGCCGGTGATCACGCCCACGGTGGTGCCGCTCATGTCGAGGTCACGGACGGCGAACACCAGGAAGACGGTCAGGAAGGCCTTCTCGTGCAGGTTCGACAGGCCGGCCTGAACGCACAGGTCCCGGATCGGGCGCAGGGACCACGTGTAGCGGAGCCCGGAGCCGATCGCCTTCAGTGCCGACTCACGTGGCTGTTCGGGGGCCTTGACGCCCCGCAGCAGCAGACCGCTCACGGCGGCACCGGCGGAGCACGCGGCGGCCACGGTCAGGGTCGGCGACACCCCCAACTGGCCGACGAGGAAGCCGGCCGCGGCCGGACCGGCGAGGGTGCTGACCGAATACGTCGCCTGGTGCAGGCCGTTGGCCGCGGCGATGGAGTTCAGCGGCAGGAGCCTGGGCAGCGTGGACTGGTAGGCGACTTCGTAGAAGACGGTGGCGACACCGATCACGGCTGCGACGACGACAAGTTGGCCGAAGTTCAGCCCGTCGGCCGCCTGGAACGCGGCGAGCACCGCAAGCGCCGCGCCCTGGGCGACACTCGCGGTGACGAGGGTGCGGCGCGGCGGATACCGGTCGACCATGACACCGGCGATCAGCGAGAGCACCACGACGGGGACGAACTGCACCGCCGAGACGAGTCCCACGCCCGTGCCGTCGGCATGGAGGTAGGTGACCGCGATCAAGGGTAGGAGAAAACTGGTCAGCTGTCCGCCGAAATGCGCCGAGGTTTCTCCGAGCCAGATGTTGCGGAAGTCTTTGTTGTCCGCGATCAGGATTCGAATATCCTTGTCGAATATGGCCACCGCTACCCCCGGTCAAGTCTTCATGAAAAAAATCACGGCAACGCTAGCATGGCGCACCATGGTCCGCTAGCGTGCGGATGGATGTCGTTGTTGCACCCCATTCACGGTAACAGGAGTCGCGGAATGTACGACCATTCAGGACTTACCGCCGAGGAAGTCGAACTGCTCCCTTCCGAGGAAGATGTCCGACTTTATTCGGAGCGTGGCTGGTATTTGTCCGAGAAGCTGCTCACCGACGCCGAAGTGGACACCCTGACCGACGCGAGCGAGCACTACTACGCTGGTCAGCGCGATCGGGAACTTCCGAAACGGCCGGACCGACTGGCCGACTGGACCCCCGCCGACGGAGATGTCCAACGCAACAACGACTACATCCACTACCAAGACGAAACGATGCGGAAAATCCTAAGGAAACCCATCATCGGGGCGGTGGCCGCCCGCTTGGCACAGACACCTTCCATACGCGTCTTCCAGGCCACCCTGATCTACAAGCCGCCCATCGCCGAGGAGAAGTCGAACATTGTCTCCTGGCACTTCGACAAGTATTTCTGGCCCACCTGCTCCTCGGACGAAATGCTCACCGCCTTCGTTCCGTTCCACGACTGCACCGAGGAATCGGGCACGATCACCATGGTGAACGGAAGCCACCGCTGGCGGCATCGGCACGGCGCCGCCCGGCCGGTCGGTGATCCGCGGGACGTGGGACGCGATTATCTCCTGAACGGTGACGCGGAACGAAACGGCGCCGTGGTCGAGAAGGTTCCGGTGCACATTCCCAAGGGACACATGACCTTCCACCACTGTCTCCTCTACCACGGCAGCGGCGCCAACCGCAGTCCGCGGCCGCGCCGGGCCATCTCGTTCCATCTCCAGGACGGGACGAACGCCTACCGCGACCACACCCTGTCCGACGGCCGGCAGGAGCCCTACAAACACGACTTCCTGGTCCGCAGGACTCCCGCCGGTCAACCGGACTACTCCGACCCGGAGTTCTGCCCGGTGCTGTGGCCCGTCCGCGAACCCGACGGCCCGGAGGCCTCCCTCACAGGGGGGTGACGCGGGTCAGGTCCCACTCCTCCTCGCTCATGCCGGCACCCGCCTCCTCACGGACCGCGTCGGCGAGAGCCTGGTCCGCCACCGTGTCCCGTCGCAGTCCGGCGGGCGCGGTGGCCGGCAGGGGAACGACGGCCGCCCACAGGGGGTGCAGCGAGGCCCCCCGGTGAACCTTCGCCTTCAGGGCGGAGGGCCCGAGGTGGAGCGTGGTCATCGCGTTGCGTTCCATGTGGTGGAGCGGTTCGTAGTACACGGCGTTGAAGTACTCGTAGGCGTTGCGCGTCCGCTCGTAGTCGAAGCCGGCCACCCGGGCGTAGAAGGTGTCCCGCCAGGCGAAGCACAGGCTGGCGCCGACCAGTTCCCCCTTCTCGTCGACGCAGCGGAACACGGTGCTCAGGTCGTCCAGGCAGTTCGCCTGGACCGTGAGGAACGTGTGGATCTCCGCGAGGTCGAGGGAGGCGTTGTACCGGTCCATGGTCTGGGCGACCAGTGGCGCGAACTCGTCGACGCACGCGGACAGCGGGGCCGTCTCCACCCGCAGCCCGGAGTCCGTGAAGCGCCGGATCTCGTACTCGCGCTTGCGGACGTTGCGGCCGAGCAGCTCACGGTAGGACTCGAAGGTGCCGCCGTCGTTGTGCACCACGGCCTCGGCGGCTCGCAGCTGCGCCCGCACCCCGAACCGGCCCGCGAGCAGCCGCAGACTGTCGGTGGTGAGGAAGTCGAAGAGCAGTGCGTCGCAGCCGAGCGCCGCGGCCCTCTCGGCTGCACCGGCGACCAGGGCGTCGAGTGCCTCCTCTGCCGTTCCGGGGTCCTTCGGCAGCAGAAACTCGTTGTGGTAGCCGGTGCGGGTACCGAGTCTGAGCACGGTGTGGCCCTCGGACACGTCCGGCAGGGGCGGTGCGTTCTCCGACGGAAAGTCGTAGTACGGCGTCCCGGCGAGGAGTTGGCCGTCGGCCTCGACGGTGAGGTAACCCGGGGTGGCGAACTCGGGCCGCTCCTGACCCCGCAGCCAGGCATGGCTCTGGTAGAAGCGACTGCCCGGCGCGAGCGCGTCCCAGGCCTCCCGGTCGATGTCGTCGATCGTCTCGAAGTGCCTCACATCAGGCATGTGCCTTCCTCCCCTTGCTCACAGCAGCCAGTCGTCGGTGTTCAACCCGCCCACCACGTACTGGCCGTACTCGGCGCCGAACGCCTCCGCCTCGGCCCGGTTGCGTTCGCGGACCTCTCTCTCGTCCGCCGCCAACGGCCGGTCCACTCCCACGAACACGCTGTACAGGGGATGCGGCTGGGCGCCGCGCGCCAGCTTTGCCTGGAAGGTGCCCAGACCGAGGTGGATCGCCCGCACGGTGCGGCCGGCGCCCGACTCGATGGGGTGGTAGAAGACCAGGTTGAAATAGTCGGCCACGTTGGGCACCGAGTAGTCGAAACCAGCCACGCGCGCGTACAGCGTGTCGCCGTGCCGGTATCGCAGCGCGAAACCGATGGGCTGCCCGGCGTCCTCGTCCAGGAGGAGCGTGCTGCGGTCGCCGAGGTGGCGTCCCTGGCGGTCGTACACCGCTGCCGCGCGCTCCTCGCCGTACGCGTGTCCGTGCTTGCGCATCAGCGCGCTGTTGAGCGGGGCGATCTCCTTGACGACCTCGGGGAGGGAGACCTCACGGATGGTCCGCCCGCTGCGGCCGAAGTCCCTTCTCTCCCGCCGGGCGCGGGGCCGTCGGCCGGAGGGCAGCCAGGCGAAGTAGTCGTCCAGGCTCTGCCACAGACCGACGGGCAGGACCGTCTCCACGTCGTGATAAAGGACCACCGCCCCGTCCTCGGCATGGGCCTCGGCGACCTCCAGCGCCTCCGCCCGGGGCAGGTAGTAGTACCCGAGCACGTCCGCCTCGGCGGTTCGGGCGAAGTCGAGGGTCCGCGCGGTGAGCGCTCGCACCGCCTGCGCGCGCTCCTGTGCCGTCACTCCCTCGCGGCCCGGCAGTTGACCGCGGAACTCCGACCAGCCCGCGCCGAACACCATGGGTCGGGCGGCGAGTTGGGCGTGTCGCTCGTCGTCGATCAGACCGGCGAGCAGGTCGGCGGGGGTGTAGAGCAGGTGCGGCGGACGGGTGAACGCGTACGCCTCGGCTCCCGCGACCGGCGTTCCCTGCGCGTCACGCGCCAACAGATAGCGGGTGGTGGCTCCGGGGGGCAACTCCTCCGCGCGTACACCGGCGAAGCCGCTGCTGGAGTAGATCGTTCCGCCGATCACCAGAGCATCCCATTCCGCCGCCGGCAGCTGGTCAACGGAGTCGTACGAGGAGACGTGCATGGGGGAAACTCCAGAAAAGGTGGATCGGATGAGTGTAGGGAGAAACGGTGCCGGAGTTCATTCCAGCAGAGATCGCACATCGCTGTCGCGCGTGTGCAGGAGCAGGATGCCGGTGCCGCTGAGCTCGTCGAACAGCCTCTGGTTGGCGAGCCGTTGGGAGTTGCGGACCTGCACGGCGTACCAGAGGATGGACCGGGGGCCGACGACGGTCCAGAACGTTTCCCGGACACCACCCCAGAGTTCCTCACGGCGTATCCAGCGCCGTACCGTACGGCGCAGCAGGCGCGGCCAGGTGACACGCAGCGGCGGATCCGTCCACACCACGCAGTCGGCGCGGTGGGCGAAGGCCTCGACGCTCGCGGCGAACTGACCGTCGACGACCCAGGTGTCGGCCGTCAGTTCCCGTTCGACGCCGGCGAGGAAGACCTCCGTGGGCACCGGTGTCCAGGCCGGTCCCCAGAAGAGGGCGTCGAGTGTGACGGGCGGGATGCCACGCCGTTCGGCGAGGGCGCGGGCGAGGGTCGACTTGCCGCAACCGGGACCACCCACGATCCACACCCGGCGGGCCTCCGCAAGGGTCTTCACACGTGACACAGACACATTCCCTCCAACCAGGCGGCCACGCCGTCGTCGTCGTTGCACGCGGTGAGGGCGTCGGCGGCCTCGCGTACGTCCGCGCTCGCGTTCGCGACGGCCACGCCGAGGCCCGCGGCGGCGAGCAGCCCCGTGTCGTTGGGCGCGTCGCCGAAGGCGACGACCGCCCCCCAGCCGATGCCGAGGTCGGCGAGGACCGACGCGACGGCGGACACCTTGTCCGCCTCCGGGGCCGACACCTCCAGCAGTCCCGGCCCCGAGGAGGTCCACCGCACCGCGCCGCGCACCCCGAGCGCCGCAGGCGGAGCGGCGGAATCGATGTGCACCATCAGGCACAGCACCGGCGAGCCGTCCGGCACGTCACCGACGCGCAGGGCCGTCTCGGCACCACTCGCCAGGATGTCGGGCCAGCCGGGGCCGATCAGTCGGTCGTGCTCCCGGTCCACGGCCCAGGGGCGCTGCCCGAGCACCGCGATCTCGGCGCGGACGGTGGCGGGTGTCATCGCCCGGATCCGTCGTACGCCCTCGCCGTCCAGGTCGCTGACGACGGCGCCGTTCGACGACACCAGGAAGGCGCCCAGACCGGACGCGGCGGACAGCAGCCCGCGGGCGGACCAGGCCGGGCGGGCCGTCGCGAAGACGACGCGGGTCCCCTGTGCGGCGACCGCGCGGAGCGCCGCCACCGCGCGCTCGCTCACGCTGCCGTCGGACAGCAGCAGTGTGCCGTCGAGATCGGTGACCACGACAGCCGGGCGGCTGTCCCCCGGATGCGGGGACAGCCGCTGAGATGCGTTCCGGTCACGAAGGTCACTTCTCCCGAGCGGGCTCACGGGGCGGCGGCATGCGGTGGGCGATGGCGGCCGCGTACCGGTGGTAGTGCCACTGCTCGTAGCCCAGGTGGCTCTCGCCGCGGATGCCCAGGTCGGCGTTCTCGAACAGCTCCCAGCCGGGCCGGGTGACGATCCGCTCCATCTCCGTGGCGGTCGGGTAGTAGCCGCAACTCCGCTCGTCGTCGTTGAGCCCGATCAGGTACTCACCGAAGAAGAGTCCGCCCGGAGCGACCATGTCCATCGCGTGGTGGACGAGGGCTTCCATCGTGTGGGCCCGGTTGGGCGGCATCGACCACAGGCCGCTGCCCAGTACCAGTTGGAAGTCGCCCTCGGCAGGCAGGGTCATGTAGTCCTGCTCCACCACGGTGCACCGGTCCTCCAGGCCCTCGGCGGCGAGCCGTTGGCGCAGGCCCACGACGTCGTGGTGGCCGTCGACGAGGTCCAGTTCACCGCCGTTGAGGAAGAGGTCGTCGCTCTCCACGCCGACGACCTGCCAGCCCGCGCGCAGCAGCGGCAGGGCGAACTTGCCGTCGGAGACGCCCAGGACGCAGGCGCGCGGCTGGACGCGCCGGGCGTATTCGCCGAGCGGGATGTAGCGGGCCAGGGCCGGGAAGTAGGAGTAGTAGTCGCCCCAGTAACTCTTGCGATCGACGTCAAGCACGCGCCCTCCCAAGGCTGTTGTCGGTGCGGGTGGTCATCTGGCCGCCTCGGTCAGTGGCTCGGCCGCGCTGTTGCGGACGGTGCCCCAGCGCTCGGCCGCGGACTTGTGGATGTACCAGATGTCGTCCTCGGTGAGCAGTTGGGAGACGACTTCCGGATAGGCCTCCTCGAAGTACGTGTACGGGGGCCTGTTGTCCTTGCGCGAGTGATAGTCCAGTCGGTCCTGGCCGTGTGCGGCGGTGATCGCCGTTCCCGGATGGTAGGTGAGGATGTTGGGGCTGGCCATGACGAGCAGTTCGTCGTCGATCAGCCGGCCGATCTGCTCGATCGTCTCCTCGATGGTCTCCCGGCTCTCGCCGTCCAGACCGAAGAGGACCGAGCTGCCGACCCGGATGCCGTGGCTCCGGATGATCGCGAGTGCCTCGCGCACCTTGCCCACCCAGGCCTCGGGGTTGCGGCGCAGCAGGTTCTTGCCCACGTGGGCCATCACGCTCTCGGCCATGCTCTCGATGCCGATGTAGATGTAGGTGCAGCCGCTGCGGCGCATCAGTTCGAGCGCGGCGTGCACCTCGTCGGCCTTGGCGCGGTTGAGCACCACGTCGACGGTGAGCTGTCCGCCCCACTCGAGGCGGGTGCCCCCGGGCAGGTCCGTGCCCTGGCGCAGCAGGTCCTGGCAGAACTCGGTGATCGCCTTCCAGTTCCCGCCCCAGAACACCGGGTCGTCGAAGAACACGGCCTCCGCGCCCCAGTCCATGAGCCGGCGGACGCGCTGTGCCACGTGTTCGGTCTCGCTCACCGCGAAGCGGGTGGGCCGCTGGGAGACCTGGATGCTCTCCGAGCAGAAGGTGCATTTGAACGGGCAGGAGTCCAGCGTCATCATGTGCGCCGTGCGGCTGCCGAGCGGGTGGCTGCCCGCCTCGGTGAAGACGCCGAAGCGGGCGCGGATGGAGAACGCCTCGTACGGCGACGGGAGTTCGGCCGAGCTGAGCCGCTCGCCCCGCACCGGCACCACCACCGCCTCACCGGGGCATAAGCCCACGATCGTGCCCGAACCGCGGAGTGTTTCCTCGGCGTCGGCGACCAGCGGAAGGGCGTCGAGCACCGCCGCGTTGTCGGTCGGACCGAAGCCGGGCGTGACGGTCAGCGACAGGGCACGCAGCAGCAGGTCGAGCAGAGGGGCGCCGTCACCGGCGACCACGAAGTCGACGACCTGATCCGCGCGGCCGTCGCGGACGACCTCCACCGTGCTGCTCCAGGAGAAGTCCGCCGTGCCGTCGGCGTCGCGGTACTTCATCGTTTCGTCGGCGTGCCGGCCGCCGAGGACGACGACGCAGTGGGGTGCGTGGACCTTGGCCAGCTCGGCCATCTCCAGGGCGTACCGGTGCGCCGCCGACACCGCGCTGAGCAGGAGGACCTTGGGCTGGAGCGCGCGGAGCTCGGCGATGAAACGCTCCTGGGCCACCTCGTCCCAGATGCGGGGGTCGAAGACGTGGCCGTCGGTGGTCCGGCTGTCGGCGATCAGCGTGGTCCGCGGCCCGTTCGCCGTGCGGCGGTAGTCGTCGTCCGGGCAGTGCCCCCAGTCGGGGCAGACGTCGTCGAGGGAGGGCTCCTCGGGCAGCCCCGCACTCAGGCGGGCCACCGAGCGCTGGATGGTGAGGGTCAGTGCCGAGTACAGGCACATCGGATCACCCGGATAGGCGACCTCCCCGCCTCTGCTGGTCGCCACCGGGACCAGTGCCGCCATGACCGGATAGGTGAACCGGGCCTCGCCCGGGTGCGCCGTGAACAACCGGCGCCGCCGGACGACGAGTTCCGTCACTTTCCCGCCCGATGCCGCCGCGTCCGGACGGCGCGGCTTCAGCGGGGTACGCATCGTTGTCCTCACGTGTGACTCCCCGGCGCGATCAGATCGCGGCGATGAGGTTCGCGACGCCACCGTTGGACGCCGGGCTGGTCACGAGCGACGTCGTGTCGCCCAACTTGCGGTAGGCGTGGGTGGCCAGGCAGGCCCGGGCCACGTCGGCGAACTCGGTGTTCGCCTTGTGCGTGGCGATCTCGTCCACGGTGGAGACGTCGCCCGACTGTGCCGCGAGCCGAAGCCGCCGCTCGAAGTCGATGAGTTCGCGCGCGGTCTCCCGGCCGCCGTCCGGGGTGCCCGGGAACGCGGGCAGCGCCACGGCCTCCACGGGCGCTTCGGTGATCTTCCGGGCCAGCTCCACCTCGTTCTCGTAGAAGTGGAAGGTGCCCGACTGGTGTATGTACGGGCCGCTCGGGACGTTCAGCAGCGAAGCCGCGTACTGCTGCATCCCCATGAAGAGGAAGGCGTCGTAGGGCAGGACCGTCAGCGCCTGCTGGGCTCGCATGACGGTGATCCAGGTGAGCGCGCCGTCCCGGAGGAAGAGGTGGACGCCCACGGCGCACGGGTACTCCCGCGACTGGCGGAAATTGTCCTCGGGCTGCAACACCAGGGCGAAGGCACGCCGGTGGGCGGGGTCGCGCTCGATCCGGCCGACCACTTCCTCCAGCTGGTTCCCCCTGGAGGTCAGCAGCCGATGGCCGAAAGCACCACTCAGCGTGTGCTGGTCGTCCGAGTACTCATGGGCTCCGCGGCGGTAGTACGCCGGGGTGTCGACGTCGTTGCGGCCGTCCAGGGACCAGGCGAGCAGACCGAAGCAGTAGGAGAGATTGACCGGAAGGTGCGGGGTGACCGCGAGACAGGAGGTCGGGTCTGCGAGACGGCTCTGGTAGGCCAGGAGTTCGCGGTACGGGCGGTCGTTCTGGCCGAAACCCGAGGCTTTGGAGAGCGGATCGCGCACCGAGTCCACGTCATTGCCGTCCGCGAGTACGTCGCGCAGCCCGGCCGTGTAGGAATCCGCAAACGACTGGTAGTTGGCCATGACATCTTCCCCGTTTCTGGTGATAGACGAAAAACTCGCCACCTGCCTTCAAACCGGACATAGCGACATCCGTGGCGAGCTCGGTTCCAATCGAGTAGAGCGTTGGAGATCTTGGTTTGTCAATGACGTTTTCAATTCCCTGACGAAGGGAAATACGTCCCCGTCGGGCGGACGCGGGTCGGTGTTGACACCGACGACTCGGTCTCTGCATGATGACCGGCGGCCAATGGGGCCTGCCAACACACGGGGGTGGCAGATCAAGTGACAGGCCGGATTTTGTTAAATCCTTGGCGCCTCTCTCCACGCTGGCGTATCGGGATCGGCGCGGTAATCGTCGCCATCACTTACGGGGGGCTGATTTCAGCCAAACCCGATTCCGTGCACGGCGGCGTGGGCGGTCCGGCCGCCCTGCTCGCCCTGTGCGGTTACACCCTCGGGGCGATGCTGATCGTCTCCGGCGCGGTGGCGGGGCTGCCGACGACGACCGTGGCCCTGCTGCCGGTGGCGATCACCATCAACATCGTGATGGGAAAGATCGTCTACTTCAGCGGCCTGCCGCTCCAACTCGACTCGATCGGCACCGTGCTCGTCGGCGTCCTGGCCGGACCGGCCGCGGGCGCCGCCACCGGGGCTCTGGCCAGCATCGTCGTCGGGATGACCATCACTCCCGGAGCCCTGCCCTACGCGGTGACCGCCGCCCTGATCGGCTTCATCGCGGGAACCCTGGCGCGGGCCGGCTGGTTCCGGCGCCTGCCGACCGCCCTGCTCGCGGGAGGTGTGATCGGCGTGGCCGCCGGCATCGTCTCCGCCCCCATCACCGCCTTCGTCTTCGGCAACGCCGGCGGCACGGTGGGGCAGTCGGCCGTCATCGCGACGTTCCAGGCCTACGGAAACAGCATGCTGAAGGCCGCCAGCCTGCAAGGGCTGGTCGCGGACCCCCTGGACAAAGCGCTGACCGTCGCACTGGCCCTGACCCTGCTGGCAGGCCTGCCCTCCGGCTATGTGCACCGTTTCCCCTTTGTGCAGAAGCATCGGGTGCTGGCGGTTCACCGCCTCATGCCGAGAAGGACGTGACCCGCATGGACATATCCCCGCACGCCACCGACGACTCCCCCGTGCACCGGCTGAATCCGCTCACCAAGCTGACCTTCGCGGTCACCGTCACCGTATCCGCATTCGCCCTCACCATGACCTGGTGGCCGCTGCTGCTCTTCTGCGCCACGGTACTTCCCCTGGTGATAATTTCAGGAACCCTTCGTAAATTCGTACCCATGCTTCTTGCCCTGTGGGTGCCCGTCGCGCTCACGGTTTACCTGATTCAGGGCTTCTTTTATCCGGACACTCACCGGGTGGTGGCTGAAATCGGCCCCCTGGAATTGAAATATGAGGGCCTGGTTTTTGCCACGCAGACCGCACTGCGTCTCCTGGCGCTCATGGGGGGATTCTTCCTGCTTCTCCTCACCACACAACCCGGCGCGCTGATGAGCGCGATGACACAGCGCGGCATGTCGCCGAAGACTGTCTACGTCGTCTCGGCCGCCCTGCAGATCGCGCCCGCCCTCACCACCCGGGCCCAGGGCATCCTGCACGCCCAGCAGGCGCGCGGCCTGCCGGTCACGGGGCTGCGCGGCCGGGTCCGGGCCCTGGTTCCGATGGCCGGGCCGCTGATCCTCGGTGCCCTCACGGAAGTGGGGGACCGTGCGGTGGCCATGGAGACCCGGGGTTTCGGCACCACCCGCCGCCCCACGTATCTGACCGAGGTGCCGGACACCGCGACGCAACGGGTCGCCCGGACCGTCATGGGCCTGTGCGCGCTCGCCGCCGTCGTCACCAACGTACTCGGAGTGCTCCGGTGATCGAATTCAGGGACTTCTCCCTCACCTATCCGACCGGCTCCCGACCCGCCCTCCAGAACATCGATCTCGCTGTGCCGCGTGGCCAGTTCTGTGCCGTGGCCGGTGCCGACGGCGCGGGCAAGACCACCCTCGCGGGAGTCGTCAGCGGCGTCGTCCCGCAGATGACCGGCGGCGAGACCACGGGATCGGCACGGGTGGGTGGGCGGCTGTTGGCGGAGACGCAGCCGTCCGAACTCGTCGGCGAGGTCGGCCTGGTCATGCAGAATCCGTTCAACCAGCTGTCTGGAGCACGGTTCTCGCTGCGCGAGGAGCTCGCCTTCGGTCTGGAGAACCTCGGTGTCGAGCGGGCCGAGATGATCCGACGCGTCGATCGCGTCATGGCCGACCTGAGGCTCACCGCCCTGGCCGACCACTCCCCGTACGAAATCTCCGGTGGACAGCAGCAGCTTCTGGCCATCGGATCGGCGTTGGTGATGAGGCCGGCCGTCATGGTGCTCGACGAACCGACCTCACAGCTCGACGCGGTGGCGACCGGCGTGGTGTTCGAGGCGCTGGAGACCCTGCGGGCGCAGGGCGTCACCGTCATCCTGTTCGAGCACCGGCTGGAACGGCCGGCCCGGTACGCGGACCGCGTCGTGATCCTCAACGAGGGGCGGATCGCCGCGGACGGGCCGCCGACCGATGTCCTCACCGACCCCCGGCTCGCGGAGTGGGGAGTGGCTCCGCTGCGCTACACGACGGCCGCACGCCGCGCCGCCGGGCGCGGCCTGTGGGAGTCGGACCGTCCGCTGCCGGCGACCCTGGAGGCGGCCGCGGAAGGATTCACCGCCTCGCTCAAGAGCACGAGAACCGCCGGAGGCATGTGATGGTGCTGCGCGTCGACTCCCTCTCCCATCGCTATCCGAACGGAACGACCGCGCTCGCGGACGTCTCACTGACCGTCAGGGCCGGCGAACGTGTGGCGGTCGTGGGTCCCAACGGAGCGGGCAAGAGCACGCTGGCCCGGCACCTGATCGGCATCGCCCGCCCCACGTCGGGGACGGTCACGGTGGACGGTCGCGATGCCGCCGGGCTCGAGATCGCCGAGCTGGCCCGCAGCGTGGGCTTCGTGTTCCAGAACCCGGACGACCAGCTGCACGCCTCCACGGTGGCCAAAGAAGTCGGCTTCGGCCCCCGCAACCTCGGCTTCCCGGCCGACCGCCGGACCGCCCTCACGCAGTGGGCACTGCAGGTCACCGGCCTGACCGGGGAGGCGAACAGCCATCCCCGTCATCTGTCGTTCGGCGAGCGCAAACGGGTCGCCTTCGCCTCGGTCCTCGCGATGGACACCCCGATCATCGTCCTGGACGAGCCCACCACCGGCCAGGACCACCGCTCCGTCGTCCTGCTCGAAGAGCTCATCGCAGACCTGCACGAGCGGGGAAAGACGATCCTGGCCATCACCCATGACACGGACTTCTGCGCGGAGAACTTCGACCGGGTCGTCGTCCTGTCCGAAGGCCGCGTGCGGTGGGACGGTCCTGTGGAGCGCTGGCTGGAGGGAGACAGGAATCCGTCCATGTCCGCCTTCGAACAGCCCCAGATGGCCCGGCTCGGCCGACGACTCGGCTGGCCGACCCCCGTGGCCACGGTCGACAGCTTTCTGGACCAGCTGACCGACCACGCCGCGGCTCGGTGAAGTCGCGGGCGCCGTCCGCGTTCTTCTCCACGCTCACGGTCTCGCCGCCGAACTCGATCGCGTGTACGGCGGATTCCGTTCCACCCGAGGCCCTGGCGACCGGCTGTGCACCCGCCGTTCGGCGGGAACCGACCCGCGCGGCCGCCGACCGGCACGCAGCGGCCGCGCCTGGAGCGCAATGCCCCAGGCAGGGCCACTGAGGTGCCGGTGGGCGGAGAGCGGTCGCGCGCTTCGGGAGGTCGGTGTGCGGCCGACCGTGCGGCTCAGACCGCGGCGTCCGCCGCGCCTCCTGCCTGGCGTCCGGAGAACAGGCGGCCGCCGAGGAAGGTGCCTTCCAGGGAGCGGTATCCGTGCACTCCTCCGGCGCCGAACCCCGCGACCTCACCGGCACCAGCACGCGGTGCCGCGCCGACACCTCGCCTGCCTGGAGGAACCGGCGAACTTCTTCCACGACGGCGACCGGCCCCTGTGCGCGCAGGCTCCGCGAGGTCCTCGGCGAGGACGCCCCCGAGCCCGGCGCCGCGCGCACCGGGAACACTCCCCTACGCTCGAAGATCCCCGAGCCGAGAGACGACGGAGGTCCCACATGCTTGCGTCCTGGTACGACGAACAAGGCCCGGCCGCGGCCGTGCTGGGCGTCGGCGAACTCCCCGACCCCGAGCCCGGCCCCGGTGAGGTTCGGGTTCGTGTCACCGTGTCGGGGGTGAATCCCGGGGACACGAAGAAGCGGCGCGGCTGGCTCGGCTCTTCGATGCCGTATCCGCGGGTGATTCCGCACAGCGATGCCGCCGGAGTGGTCGACGCCGTGGGGGACGGTGTCGACGCGCGCCGGGTCGGACAGCGGGTCTGGGTCTACGGCGCCCAGTCGTACCGGCCCTTCGGCACCGCCGCCCAGTACACCGTCGTGCCCGAGGACCTGGCCGTTCCCCTGCCCGACCACCTCGGCGACGAACTCGGCGCGAGCCTGGGCATTCCCGGGATCACCGCGCACCGGACCGTGTTCGGCGACGGGCCGGTGGACGGGAGGACCGTGCTGGTGCACGGAGTGCTCGGCGGGGTCGGCTCCCTGGCCGCTCAGCTCGCCCGTTGGGGCGGAGCCACCGTGCTCGCCACCGTCCGCCGCGGCGACGACCTGGACCGCGTCGACCCGGCCGTCGTGTCCCACGCCGTCGCCCTCGACTCCGCCGACCCGGCGGCGGCAATCCGTAGGTACACGCCCCGGGGCGTGGACCGCATCATCGAAGTGGCACTCTCCGACAACGCCGACCTGGACACCGCCGTCGCCGCGACGGACGCGGTCATCGCCGCCTACGCCACCCGCGCCGACCGCACCGAAATCCCCTTCTGGCCACTGCTGTTCAACAACGTCACCCTGCGGCTGCTCGGCAGCGACGACTTCCCCGCCGCGGCCAGACGTCAGGCCGCCCGCGACCTCACCGCCGCGGCCGCCGTGGGCGCCCTCACCGTCGACGTCGGCGACCGGTACCCGCTGGAGGACATCGCCCAGGCCCATGACCGCGTCGACGCCGGCGGCCGGGGCAGGGTGCTGGTGACCATCCCCCACTGACCGTCCCCGACCGAACGGTCCACCGTCACGGGGCCACACCCGGTCGCGAAGGCCTACGCCGTCTACGCCGTGATCGACGAGGCATATGCCGTCAACGCCTCCCTGCCCGAGGCGGAACGCTCGGCGCCCCGACTGCTGGCGATGCAGATCGCCTGCGAGACCTACTGGGTCGGCGGCGCTCCGGTCGGGGTCGCTCTCGGCGCCGCGCTGCCCGCGCCGACCAAGGGTCTGGAGTTCGCCCTGCGCGCCCTGTTCACCGTGCTCACCCTGGACGCGTTCCGCTGCAGCGAACTCCCCTCGGTCCTGCTCGCCGGTGCCGGCGCCGCGCTCGCGCTCGTACTGACCCCGGGCCTCGCCCTGTTCACCGCGTTGCTGATGTCCGTCGGCCTGCTCCTGGTGCGCCACACGTTCACCACTCGCCGACCCGCCGAGGAGTCCACCGATGCCTAGCACCTCGTATCTCCTCACCGTCCTGGCGATCGTCTTCGCTCTCACCTTCGCCCTGCGCGCCCTGCCGTTGGCTGTACTGCGCACCTGCGCGGCTCGGCGCTGGTGCGGCACCTGTCCGTGGGGATGCCGGTCGGCATCCTCTCGATCCTCGCCGTGACGGCCCTGCACGGCACGATCACGCGCGACCCGCACGGAACGGGGTACGCACTGCTCGCGGTCGCCGTCACCGTCGGCGTCCACCCGGCCTTCGGCCGCCGCACGATCCTGAGCGTGGGCGTCGGCACCGCCGTCTGCGTCGTCCTGCTCAATACTCTGTGATCAGCCCCGTGATCAGCCCTTTGAACAGCCCCGCGAACCGCCCGAGGAGAAACGTCCGTTGAACACCGGCACCCCGGTCCCCGACAGCTACTACGAGCGCATCGACGAGCACCGCTACAAGCCGACCGCCCACGCGGGCGGAGCCTGGGACCCCGAGGAACAGCACTTCAGCCCGCTCGGCGGCCTCGTCGTCCACGCCATCGACCGTCATCTGGCCGGGCGGCCGGACTCCGGCCTGGCGACGGCCCGGATCAGCTACGACATCCTGGGCCGACCCGCCCTCGACGAGTGCGAGATCCGGGTGGAGACCATCCGCCCGGGCCGCACCATCGAGTTGATCGAAGCCGTCGTGCTCATCGCCGACCGGCCCGTGGTCCGTGCCCGCGCCTGGCTCCTCGCCACCGTCGACACCTCCGCCGTCGCCGGGGGCCCCGGCGAC
This sequence comes from Streptomyces mirabilis, assembly GCF_039503195.1. Taxonomy (NCBI): domain Bacteria; kingdom Bacillati; phylum Actinomycetota; class Actinomycetes; order Kitasatosporales; family Streptomycetaceae; genus Streptomyces; species Streptomyces mirabilis. The sequence continues at coordinate 9,536,827 of NZ_JBCJKP010000001.1, read as the reverse complement.
CGGCTCACCCCTCCTCACGCGCTCACCCCGTGGCCGATGGCCTCACTGTGGCCCGGCGGATACATCGCCTCCCTGGACGTCCGCCCGCTCGCACCGCCCCGGGCGGGCCGTACGACCGCCTGGATCTCCACCCCCCACGCCCTCGTCGCCGACGAGCCGAGCAGCACGCTCGCGTCCTACCTCGCCCTCGTCGACACCGCCAACGGCATCGCCGTACGACAGCCGCCCACCGCCTGGATGTACCCCAACGTCGACCTGACGGTCCACCTCCACCGCCAACCCGATGGCCACTGGACCGGCCTGGACACCACGGTCACCTTCGGCCCCACCGGCCAAGGCCTCACCAGCACCGTCCTGCACGACCTCAACGGCCCGGTCGGACACGCACAACAGATCCTCACCGTCCGCCCCATACCGGACAGGTGATCACGGACGACGCCTGCTCGCGCACACGGGCGGTCCTTGGTCCGAGGGCCTGAGTGAGACGCGCGGTGGCTCAGGAGCGGGGCGCCTACTTGTCGATCTGGAGTACCGCCATCACCCCCTCGTCCTCGTGGTTGAGGATGTGACAGTGCAGGACCGTCTTGCCCGGATAGTCGAGGAACCGGATCCGGACGACCATGTTTCCGCGTGGAGGGACGTCGACGGTGTCCCGCAAGCCGTAGTTGACCTGCGGCTTGCCGTTGATGCTCATCACCTGGAAGTCGTTGGTGTGGATGTGGAACGAGTGGACCTCGTCGCTGTCGTTCTTGATCGTCCACTCCTGGACGGTGTGGAGCTTGGCCCGGAAGTCGATGCGGTTGTGGTCGAACTGCTTGTGGTTGATGTAGTAAAGCGTGCCCGCCTTGTGCTCCGTGAAGGTGACCGTCTTGCGTGCCGCGACGGGCTCCTTCGCCAGGTCGTCCACCGGGGCGAAGGCTCTGGGCAAGACCGCGGGTCGCATCGGTTCACCCCCGGACTGGACCGTGGCCAGTGTCGCCTCGGGGAACTGGTTGCCGGCCTTGCCGGAGTTGTACGGCAGGGTCCGCAGTTCCGACACGCCGGCCCTCGGACCCTGTACGAGCACGTCGTAGCGGGCACCGGCCGGGATGACCATGGCGTCGACGGAGTAGACCCTGTTCACCGGGCAGCCGTCCTGGGCGACGATGTGGAACTTGGTGCCCGGCAGCGTCACTTTGTAGGAGATGTTGGCTCCGATGTTCGCGAGGCGCCACAGCTGGGTTTCGCCGGGCCTGATCCGGATCCGTGGGTCGAGCTGCCCGTTGACGGTGCGTGTCGTGGGTGCACCGATCTTGAGATGCGCGGTCTTGATCTGGTCGCCCACGAGTTGGAAGTCCTTGAGCGCGACGGCGTGCTCGGTGATCCCGCGGAGCGGCGCGGGCAGATACCTGTCGAGGCCGTCCATAGCTTGTTCTCGAAGGAGATCTCCATCCGGTCCCCGGGCCGCAGACACAGCGTGGGCGGCATGTACATCCCGTTGTACGTCAGGGACCACAGATCGCGGCCTGCCAGGCGCACCTTCTTGCGTTCGACGACGATCCTGGTCCTGAGCAGTCCGTTCCTGCTCACGATCTGCGCGGGGTCGCGCAGATCCTGCGTTGCCCGCGCGGTGAGGGCCGGCGACGGGGACACGCTCGGCAGGGGACCCGTCGACAGCTTCGGACGGCCGAGTGCGCTCATCCCGGTATGCGGGGTACACCCCGCAGCCAGCGCGAGTGCGGCAAGTGCGGATCCGAGGACGGTCCGGGTGCGGCGGGCATGCGCGGACAAGCTGAACTCCCCCGCACGGCACATAGGCGAAGCGGACGGCCGTGAGCTGCCATCACGCATCGGTACATCAGGCTAAATCGGTCACGACCCCAGGGAACGGGGCAGGCATCACCTTGATGAGCGAGCCGGTTCCCCAGGGCCGCACGGTCAGGCGGTCAGCTCCGTCTGGGCCGGGGCCGCCGTAAGGGGGGCGTGGCGGATGTACCACTCGGTGGCGAACAATCGCACCCGTGCCTCAGGTGAAAGAGCGGCGATCACCCCCGGCAGAGCTCCCCGATCGACCTCGGAGCGATGCGCCAGTACGGCGGCGATCTTCCGCTCCATCCATGGCCCGACATCGACCGTCGCGGTGACCTGTTCGTCCGGAACGCTGTACACCGTCTTGCGCGCACCGATCGCGGCTCGCAGCGCCGACACGGCCGAGTGCGGGTGCGTGGCGAGGTAGAGGGCACGCGGCTGCCAGGGGGCACCGGCATCCGGGTAGAGCTGCCCAAGCCCTGCCGCTTGGGCAGCGAGCACGGTCACCCGATGGGTGTGGACGTGATCCGGGTGACCGGGCAGCCCGCCGTAGGCGTCATGGGTGACCATGATGTCCGGGCGGAATTCGCGGATGTGCGTCACCAACCGCCGCACCGTCTCGTCGAGCGGCGCCTCGCAGAGCCGCACACAGCCCGGAGCCGAGTGCGGTACACGCGCATCGGCGTAGCCGAGCATGCGCGGTTCGCCGGCGCCGAGGATCCGCAGGGCTTCGGCCAACTCCGCGGCCCGCCTGGTGTCCGCGGCCCAGGTCGCCGTGACAACCGCGGTGCGCGCGCCCGCGGCTGCGTGACGGGCGAGCACCCCGCCGGCCGACAGTGACTCGTCGTCCGGGTGCGCGAAGACCGCGAGCAGGCTCGGCACGGGCATGTGCGGACCACCTTCCGGCGCGAAGGAAGCCCGATCGTACGTCCCCCAGGGGACGCGCTGTTGACCCCCGGCTCGCCGGAGCGCGGGCGACTCCCGAGTCGCGCCGCGGGCGGCCTGGTTGAGGGCGCGTCGCGCAATCCGCGGGGCGGCGTCGAACCTGTCGGTTTCAGTCGGCGACCGGCACGGGCGGAGCACCCGGTGGCATGTTGAACGGCGTGACCACCTGGATGGCCGAGGGCAGCGACGGTCCGTCGTCGGGGAGTGCCTTGTGGGCGCGCATGATGATCTGGCAGGCGCGGCGCATGTCCTGGCGCAGGTCATGGTGGAGGACCGCGGACAGGCGACGCTCGCGCAGCAGCCGGGTGTTGTCGTGGTCGAGGTCGTGGGCGATGAACGCCTCGCACTCCCGCCCGAGCGCGTCGAAGGCGTCGAGGGTGGCGAGGTTGCCCCCGCCCGCGGAGTAGACGGCGATGATGTCCTCGTCCCGCTTCAGTGCCTCCAGGACGAGATCGTGCTGGGTGGCGTCCAGGCCGTCGCTGTCGGTGACCTCCACCAGGGATCGTCTGGGGTCGGCAAGGCGCATCGCGCTGCGGAAGCCCATCTCGCGTTCCTCCTCGCCCCGGAAGGAGCCCCGGCTGATGGTGGTGAGCACGTTGCCGGGCCGCTTGCCCAGCCACTGTCCAAGGAGGTAGGCGGCGGTGGCCCCGGCCGCGCGGTTGTCGATGCCGACGTACGCCAGGCGTGCGCTGTGGGGCAGATCGGTCACCAGGGTGACGACGGGGACGCCGGCCGCGACCAGCCGACCGACCGCGACCGCGATCTCCGGCTCGTCGGGGGCCTTGAGGATCACGCCCTGCGTACCACGCTTCGCGATCTTGTCCAGGGTGCCGATCAGTTCGGCGGGAGGGCAGGTCTCACGGAAATGGAAGCGCGACCGTACGAGAGCGGGATGCAGAGAGGGCAGTTCGGCTTCGAGTGCGTCCCGTACCGCGGTGGAGAACCGCTCCGGAGCCTGCATCACGATGTCGATCATGAAGGTGCGGCCACCGAGCCGGACCTGGCTCTGCTGGCGGTCCAGGTCCTTGATGGCTTCGTGCACCTCCCTGACGGTGCTCTGCGTCACGTTGCCCCGCTCGTTGAGGACGCGGTCGACCGTGGCCGTGCTCAGTCCGGCCTGCCGGGCGATTTCCCTGATCGGGTAGCGGTGTCGCATGACTGATTCCAAGAGCCGATGATGCACTTTTGATGTACCGACAAGCATTGAATGATGGGTTGAGGTTCTCAAGACTGGCAGAAACGCACGGACTGCGAAAGGACCCGGATGTCTCCCACAGCCGCAGGATCGCGGACTTGGCTGACCGAGGCGGACTGCGATCTCGACGCGTTCCGCTCGCTCGTGGAGCAGCGCACCGACCCCGCCGACCATCCCTCGGCCGAGCGGGTCGAACAGAACGTCCCGCTCTACGACAGCGATCGGCTCCGCTCTCTGGCGATCTCCCCGGAGGGCCGTCGGAGCGTGCAGGACGAGTTGGTCCGGGCGCTGTCGGACGGGCCCGGCATCGTGGTCCTCAAGGGTGCTTTCCCGGACGCGGCCGTGGTGGACGCGGCGTCCGAGGCCTTCCGCGCGCTGATCGAGGAGGAGCGCGCGAGCGGCACGGCCCGGGGCGACCACTTCGCCAAGCCCGGCGCGAACGACCGCGTCTGGAACGCCCTGGACAAGGTGGCCGTACGGGCGCCCGAGGTGTTCGCCGACTACTACGCCAACGACATCCTGGAGCTGATCGCCGAGGCCTGGCTCGGCCCCGCCTACCAGGTGACCTCACAGGTCAACGTGGTCAACCCCGGCGGCGCGGCACAGAACGTGCACCGCGACTACCACCTCGGTTTCCTCTCCCAGGAGCGCGCCGCGACCTACCCGGCGCACGTCCACCGGCTCTCGCCGGTGCTGACCCTGCAGGGCGCGGTGGCCCACTGCGACATGCCCGTCGAGTCCGGCCCGACCCTCTACCTGCCGCACTCGCAGAAATTCGAGCCCGGCTATCTCGCCTGGCGACTCCCGCGGTTCGTCCAGTACTTCGACGCCCACCACGTCCAACTCCCCCTGGAGAAGGGCGACGCGGTCTTCTTCAACCCGGCGCTCTTCCACGCCGCCGGGCACAACCGTTCGGCCGACATCAGGCGCATGGCCAATCTGTTGCAGATCTCCTCCGCCTTCGGCCGCGCCATGGAGTCGGTGGACCGCGAGGCGATGGCGAACGCGCTGTTCCCGGTGCTGCTGCGCCGTAAGTCCGAGGGCGTCTCGGAGGACTGGCTGCGCCGCGTGATCGCGGCCACCGCCGAGGGCTACCCCTTCCCCACCAACCTCGACCTCGACCCGCCGGTGGACGGTCTCGCCCCGCCCTCCCAGGCGGACACCGTCCGACAGGCCGTCGCCGAGGACTGGGACCCCGAGCGGCTGCGCCAGGACCTGCAGGCGGGCGCCAAGCGCCGCCAGAGCTGAGAGCGACACGGCACTCAGGGGATTTCTCGAGGACAGGGTAGTTCTCGGGAACGGCGGCAGTCAGAGCGTCGGCGCGGGCATCGTGCGGGCCGCCGCAGGGGAAGGCGCTCCCGTCGTCGGCGTCGGCTCCCACCACGCCCACGGCGGGCCGCCCCGCCCGGCGCCGTACTCCGCGGCCAAGGCCGCACTCGCCTGACGCGCGAACGCCGCCCCCGCCCACCACTGGGACCAGATCGTCTTCGACGGTCAGGACCTAGCCGCCCTCGGGCAGAAGGGGCACCCATCTCATGCGCATAGGAATCATGGGGCTGGGCCGCATCGGCTCCTTCCACGCGGAAACCCTCGCCGGGCTCTGGACCACGTGGACTCCCTGGTGGTCACCGACCCGATGGCCACGGCCGTCGCCACGGCCACCGAACGCTTCGGGGCCACCGCCACCGACTCTCCCGAGGCCCTGCTCTCCGCCGGCGTCGACGGCGTCGTGATCGCCGCCGCGACCGACGCGCACCCCGACCTCATCCTCGCCGCCGTGCGGGCGGGCATCCCCGTCTTCCGCGAGAAGCCCGTGGCCCGCGGGGTCGAGGACAGCCTGGAGGTGCTGCGTGCGGTGGAGGGCAGCGGCGTCGAGGTGCACATCGGCTACAACAGACGCTTCGACGCGGGCTTTGCGGCCGCGCGCCGGACCGTGCTGAGCGGTGAGCTCGGCGACCTGCACACCGTACGGTCCACCGCCCTCGACCCCGCCCCGCCGCCACCCGCCTACGTGGCCGTCTCCGGCGGCATCTTCCGCGACTGCGGCGTGCACGACTTCGACATCGTGCGCTGGGTGACCGGCCGCGAGGTCGTCGAGGTCTACGCGGCCGGTGGCAACCGCGGCGCGGAGTACATCCGTGAGGCGGGCGACGTCGACACGGCGTCCGCCCTGCTCACCCTGGACGACGGCACCATCGCCGTCATCTCCGACTCCCGCCACAACGCCCGCGGTCACGACGTGCGTCTGGAGCTGCACGGTATGAAGGACAGCATCGCGGTGGGCCTGGAGGACAGACTGCCGCCGCGCTCCGTCGAACCGGGCACCGCCTTCCCGCCCGGAACGCCGCACACCATCTTCATGGACCGGTTCGCCGACGCCTACCGCGCCGAACTCACCGCGTTCACCGAAGTCGTCGCCGGCACCCGTACCTCCCCCTGCACGGTCGCGGACGCCATCGAGGCGAGCTTGATCGCCGAGGCGTGCACCCTGTCCCTGCGTGAACACCGGCCCGTACGACTCGACGAGGTGCGTAAGTGATGACGGACGAACCCCTGCGGATCGGAGTCCTGGGCGCGGCCCGGATCGCCGAGCTGTCGGTCGTGGGACCGGCCCGGGCGACCGGCCACCGCCTGGTCGCGGTGGCCGCCCGCGACCGCGACCGGGCCGAGGCCTTCGCCGCCAGGCACGGCGTGGAGCGGGTGGGGACTCCTACGCCTCGCTCGTCACCGACCCGGAGATCGAGGTCGTCCACAACCCGTTGGCCAACAGTCTGCACGGGCCGTGGAACCTGGCCGCCGTCCAGGCCGGCAAGCACGTCCTCACCGAGAAGCCGTCCGCGAGCGACGCGGCGGAGGCGGCCGAGGTCCACGAGGCCGTCGCCAAGGCGGGCACGGTGTTCATGGAGGGCTTCCACTACCTGTTCCACCCGGTCACCCGGCGCCTGCACGAGCTGCTGGACAGCGGGGAGTTGGGCGACCTCCGGCGCGTCGAGACGACGGTCGCCATGCCCGCGCCACCTGACGACGACGTACGGTGGCAACTCCCATTGGCCGGCGGCGCGTTGATGGACCTCGGGTGCTACATCCTGCACGCCCGGCGCATGCTCGCACCGTGGGCAGGTGGGCGCCCCGGCTGGTCGCCGCGCGCGGCGGTGAGAAGGCTCGGGCGGCGGGAGTCGACGAGTGGCTGGACGCCGATCTGGAGTTCCCGGGCGGCGCCACGGGCAGCGCCCGCTGCCACATGGCCCACCACACCTGGCAGATGAGCTGCCGCCTCGTGGGATCGCGCGGCGAAGCCACGGCGGTGAACTTCGTACAGCCGCATCTGGACGACCGGGTCGTCGTCCGTACGGCCGTCGGTGAGCGCACCGAGGAACTCGGCCGCCGGTCCTCGTACACCTACCAACTCGAGGCCTTCGCCGCCCATCTGCGGCGCGGGACGCCGCTGACACTCGACGCCGCCGACGCGCTGACCACGATGCGGCTCATCGACGACTGCTACCGGGCGGCCGGGTTCCCGGTACGGCCACGTACGGTCCTGCCGACCACGGCATGACGAGGAGCGAACGGGGGAGGGCGGTACCGGTCCGGTACCGCCCTCCCCGTACCCTGTGCGGCCTACCGGTGGAAGGCGGGCCGCTCGATCAACTCGACCTCCACACGTCGCCGCCTTGGCAGGCCGCGGAGTGACAGGGAGAGGCAGGGGCAGGCGGCGGCTCGCTCAGCCGTCTGCGCTCGGTCAGCTGCCGCTCCCCCGGCAGGCGCCGGCCGCGCACGTGTCGAGCCAGTCGGCGAAGTCCGCGTCGTAACGGGTGCCGATGCCGGTGCTGTAGACCGCATAGGCTCCGGCGTAGTCGCCGGTGCGGAACTTGGTGAGCATGGCCTGCACGTCGTCCGGGTGGTTCTCCATCATGTAGCGGACGGCCAGGTAGCCCCATGGGTAGGTGCGGGTCAGGTCGGAGTTGGCGTACGTGCTCTGCCACAGGGTGCTCAGGGCGTAGGTGTGCTTCCCGGCATCGGAGAGCGCCTCAGTGTCGGGCACGCCCCGGTAGCTGTACGAGACGTACTCGGCGAAGCCCTCGATCCACCAGATGTCCGGGACCGTCTGGCCCGCGGAGAAGTCGCCGTACGTGTCGTAGCGGCCGTCGAGGTAGTGGGTGTACTCGTGGTTCAGGTTCCAGATGTCCGCCGGGAAGCCGTCGCCCACGCTCTTCACATAGGCGACGAAGCGGGCCTGGTTGTCGGGGTCGGCGGGGTTGCCCTCCAGGTATTCGCCGCCGTTGTCGGTGCTGTTGCCGAAGATCCAGCCTGAGTAGGTCCGGTACTCCCTGGGGCTCGCGAAGACGACGATCTGGATGTTGGTGTTGCGGTCGTCGGCGACCGGGCCGCTGTCCCTGACAATGCCGTGGAAGTAGGCGTCCTGTCCCTGCACGCTCTTGCAGGCCTCGGCGAGCGCCGAGTCGGTCAGGGACTGAGCAAGGAAAGTGTGCCCGTCATCGCACTTGTAGGTGAGGGGGAGTGCCGCCGCGGTGAGCTTGGACGTCAGGTCGCAGGTGTCGTAGTACGAGCATTGGGCCGCGTCGTACGCGGAAGTCATCTCGGCGGCGCCGACCCACAGCGGAGCGGTCGGGCCGGTGATCGAGGAGGCGCCGAGCAGGCCCTTCACCATCGGCCGCACCTTGTCGTCCAGCCCGGCCGTGTCGAGGAAGCGCGCCGTCTCGGTTCCGGCGTTGGAGGCCATGAAGTACCAGGTCCCGCTCAGCATCGACATGTGGTTCAGGGTGAACGAGTTCAGCGTGTCGATGATGCTCGGGTCGGCGGTGACCGCGCTGATGAACGCGGGGTTGAAGTGGCCGCGGAAGAGCGGGGTGAAGACGTCGTTGACGGCCGTGTCCATGCTCCAGTAGGCGTCGTAGGAGCTGTCGTAGGCGTTCAGCACTCGCTGGTACGTGTCCAGGTAGCGAGCCTGCTCGTTGGCGCTGTCCGTCAGGATGATGACGTCGCCCAGGACGTTGCCGTGTTCCGAACTGACGTCCATGAAGTGGGAGTTGGCGATGAACGTGTCCAGTCCGCATGCGATGGCCGCGGCCAGGGCCGGGCCGTAGTCGCCGACGTCGGCCGCGTCGTTGTACTGCACGTAGTAGCCGGCGCGCAGGAACAGCACGAGCTGCCACACGTGGGTGGAGTTGTCCCCGGGATACGTCTGCGACGCGTCCTGGAAGGCGCCTGCGACGGTCAGCATCTGCGCCTCGCGGAACACGTTGCGGGCGTCCGTGCCGGTGATGCCGAACAGCGTGTTGATGCAGTCGGTGGTCGAGTCCTGGATGTACGCGACCAGTTCGGATCCGGTGCGGGTGCCGAAGTCGGCCGGGGTGCACGACGCGGCTGTCGCGTGTTGCGTGGCTTGGGGAGGCCGCACGGCCTTCGAGGTCGAGGAGGTCTGCGACAACTGGGGGCTGAGCGGCCGGACATGGGCGGTGGCCAGTCGCCCGCTCTGGTCGTCTGCTTGGTCGGACGCAGCGGTGTTCGCGCCGAGCGGCGACAGCGCGGGCGGCTTGGGCTCGGTCACGGCGGTGGTCGTGGGAACAGCCGTTGCGACGGTCTTCGGTCCGGCTGTTGCGAGGGCCGGTACGGCAGGCAGGCCTGCTATCAGGGCGCTGACCGCCAGGCTGACGGCCAGGAATCTGAACGAGAATCTGGACGGACTTCCGGGACGGAATCCGGGCAGGGCAGGTCGACGACGCATCAATGCTCCTTCGTGAGTGGGGGTCGCTTCGAGCACGAGCGGCGAGCGTGGGGGGAACGTCCCACTCACAGTGGCCAGTGACAACGGACTGAGGGATACGACAATGGAGGGACGGGCCATAACATCCGTGCCCGCAGAGGCAGTTGACGATCCTTGCCCGCAGAGGCAGTTGACGGTCAGGGCGGGGCGCCGAGCAGGTCTCCGCCTCGTGTTATGCGTGCGGCTGAAAATCGGTATGGGGCGGGGCGGCCCCTTGCTCCCTACGATCCCGGTATGACGACGAAGAAGCCGCTCCACACGGGTTCGCACGACCTTCCGGTCTCCGCCGCGCTCGCCGAGTTCCTCATGGGGAACTGGGAGTCCTCGCCGCGAACCGATCCGCCCGCGCAGTCGATCGCACCGTGGGCGGCCAAGCGGCGCGACCGGCTGTCCGCGCGCTTCCCCGGCGAACGGCTCGTCGTTCCCTCAGGCGTCCTCAAGGTGCGCAGCAGCGACTGCGACTACCGGTTCCGGCCGCACACCGCGTTCTCGTACCTGACGGGTGGGACCGAGCCGGGCAGCGTCCTGATCCTCGAACCGACCGCCTCGGGTCACGAGGCGGTGCTGCACGTCCGCCCGCGATCCCCGCGCGACACCGGGGAGTTCTACCGCGACCGCCGCTACGGCGAGATCTGGGTCGGCCGCCGCGCCACCCTCGACGAGGCCTCCTCACTGCTCGGCGTGGCGACCCAGGGCCTCGACGACGTGCCCGCCCGGCTGAACGGCGCGCGACCGACCCGCTTGCTGCGCGGCGTCGACCCGGAGATCGACACGCTCGTCGACAGCACCGGCCGTGAGGAGGCCGACCTCGAATTCGCCTCGTTCCTGTCCGAGATGCGCCTGGTCAAGGACGAGTGGGAGGTCGAGCAGGTGCAGATCGCGGTGGACGCCACGACGGCCGGATTCACCGACGTCGTGCGCGCACTGCCCGAGGCCGTCCGCCATCCGCGCGGCGAACGCTGGGTCGAGGGCGTCTTCGGTCTGCGGGCCCGCCTCGAGGGCAACGGCCTCGGCTACGAGACAATCGCCGCCGCCGGAGCGCACGCGTGCGTACTGCACTGGATCGCCAACGACGGTCCGGTCCGTCCCGGTGACCTGCTGCTGCTCGACGCCGGCGTCGAGTCGGACACGCTCTACACGGCCGACATCACACGCACCCTTCCGGTGAGCGGCACCTTCACCGCCGCGCAGCGCGACCTCTACGACCTCGTGCTCGCCGCGCAGGACGCCGGTATCGCGGCGGTCCGGCCGGGCGCGCGCTTTCGTGACTTCCACCTCGCTGCGATGCGGGTCATCGCCGAGGGGCTGCACTCCTGGGGCCTGCTCCCGGTGACGCCGGACGAGGCCCTTGAGCCCGAGAGCGGTCTGTTCCGCCGCTACACGTGGTGCAGCAGCGGCCACATGCTGGGCATGGACGTCCACGACTGCGCCGCGGCCCGTGCCGAGCAGTACCTGGACGGCGTCCTGGAGGCGGGCCACGTCCTGACCGTCGAGCCGGGCCTGTATCTCCAGCCGGACGACCTGACGCTGCCGCCGGAGCTGCGCGGCGTCGGCGTGCGCGTCGAGGACGATCTGGTCGTCACGCAGGACGGCGCCCGCCTCATGTCGTCAGCGCTGCCGCGCACCGCGTCGGCGATCGAGACGTGGATGGGTGAGCTCCTGGCCTGACCCTGCGTCCCAAGGCGCGGGCGCCGCCGTAACTTGCCCTAGGAACGCGGCAGATGGAATGTCTGCGCCGCCCACGCCTGGAAGTGAGCCGACCGCGTGATGAGGTCGCGGTAGGACGCGTGCGCGGAGCTGAACAGTGTCTCCGTGATATCCTCCGTGACCTGGTCGCGGCGCCATGCGAGCAGATAGCGGGTCCACAGCGGTGTGCCGGTCAGCGGTTTGACGATCACGCCCTGGCTCGGCCGGGTCGTAGCCTGCACGATGGAGACGCCGAGTCCCTCGGCGATCATGTCCTGGAGCTGGAGCCGGTCACCGAGGTACTCATGGACGGCCGCGGGCGTGAACCCGGCTGCCGCGCAGGCCGCGTAGAACACGCCCGGCCAGCCGGCACCGTCGTCGGGGGTCAGGAACCAGGCCTCGTCGGCGAGTTCGGCGAGGGGGACCTCCATGCGGTGCTTGAGGCGGTGACCGGCGGGCAGGGCTACGAACGCGGGTTCGTTGACGATCTCGCGATGCGCCACGGCCGCGGAGTGCCGCAGCTCCATTCCGGGGTAGTCCGCGGCGATCGCGGCGTCCAGCTCGCCCTTCTCCAAGTGTTCGACTATCTCCGACGACGGATAGACGCTGCTCACCGTCAGCGTGAGATCAGGCCTCCGGCTGCGTATACGGACGACCATGCCGGACAGGACGGGCGAGTTGGTCGCCGCAAGGCGCAGGACCCGGGGCGCTTTGACGCCGTCCCCCGCCGGACGGCGCCTGATGGCATCCGCACGGGCCAGAATGTCGCGCGCCTGAGTCAGGACCTCGAGGCCGTACCGGGTCGGCTCGACTCCCGACGCGGTACGCACGAACAGGTCCGCACCGAAGAGCCGCTCGATCCGGCGCAGTTGGGTGCTCATCGCCGGCTGCGAGTACTTCAGGAGTGCCGCGGCCCGCCCCAGACTCCCGGCGTCGGCGATCGCACACAAGGTCCGTAGATGCCGAAGCTCCAGGTCCATCGTCCGGGCTCCTCGTCTCGACGCCCCTGCCGTCCGCGGTCATCGGGCGACTCTAGCGGTGGTTCATCACGGGGTCAGTAAGCGGAGGGTGGAGTGAATATGTCGTGGAGCACCTCGGAGACCGGGATGCGGCCCCGCTCGTGGGCGACACCGGCTCTCTGAAGAAGGGGGTCCGCTCGGCGAGGGTGCAGCGACCGTACTCGGGCACCGCGGGGCGCACGGGGAACTACCGGATCGGTGTCTTCCCCGCCCATGCGGCTCCCCGCGGGCGGACGTCGATCGACCGCGCCTGTATCTGCCCACCTGGTGGACGGACGACCGTGAACGGTGCCCGGGCTCCCGCGCCAGAAGTGGAAGCACCGCTCGTGCGGCGAGGGAGCCCACGGCTTGCGGATCTACGACTGGGCCCGGGTCGAGGTACGGCCCTTGCACGGGCCGGAACGCCGCACTGGGTGATCGCCCGCCGAAGCGTCAGCCGTCCGCAGGAGATCTCCTACCGCGTCGCCCACTGCCCCGCCGAGACCGCCCTGGACGAACTGATCCGTGTCGCGGGGCAGCGGATGGGCTGTTGAGGAACGCTTCCCGTCAGGCGCGTCAGCCGATGGGCTCCGGCATGGGCCGGACGTCGTAGGCGAGGCTGATGACGTCCCCGTCCGTCGGGTCGCCCAGTTCGACGCGACGTCCGGGCCGGCGTTCTTGCTCCACGCCACCCCGTGCACCTCCAGGTCGCGGTCGGTGTGGTCGCAGGCGGCGGTCAGCAGCAGTTCCCCGCCCTCCGCGACGACCAGCGCCCACTCGGCCTCGCCGGAGGTGCGGCCGTGCTGGACCGCGACACGTTCGGTCTGCTGGGCGAGGTACGGGGGGACAGGGTAGAGCGCCGGCGTCACGGACGGGCCCGGTACGCCCAGCTCGGCGAGCTCCGCGACGTGCGCGGCGACGTCGTGCTGGCTGCGCCCGGCGTACCCGGCGTTGAGGACCTGGACGAGATCGACCTCGCACGTCGATCCGTCGGGCAGTTCGAAGGTCAGCACGGCCATGAGGGCGGGGGACGCTCGGGCCCAGAGGATGTCGGCATCGGGCCCCCACACGAAACCGATGCCGGTCCCGGCCCGGATGATCTCGGCTGCGTCGATCACAGACGGCCTCCGTCGGTGAACTCGTCACGCCAGGGCACGATCCGGCCCTTGGCCTGTTCGGGGGGCGGGTGACCTGGGGAAATCTCACCCCCGGGCTCCCACAGTGTGCTCAGAGGAGCCCCGGCGCGGGCGCGATCCATGCCACCGTTGCCTGACGTGAGCCTCTGTACGGGCGGCGGGGTTCTTGCGCGGGCGCTTGAGTTCGCCCGCGACGTACCGCGTCCGCCATGATCGGCTACTCCCCTTCTCCGGCCGTCGGGTCCTACCGGCACTGGCGGGTCGCCGCGCTGCCCGCCCTTGCCGGCACCCCGCACACTCCACGCACCGCGGTCACCGAGACACTCCCCGCGCTGCACCCGCTCGAACTCGCCTGGGTCTGCCACCAGGACGACGTCCCCGACTGGCTGCAAACGGCCGCGGCCGCCCTCGCGCTGCCCCACCTGCTCGCCCAGTGCGGCACCCGGCCGGAACGCTGAACGCCCTCCGCAAGTCCCCCGACCACGGCCCCACTGACGAAGAGATCACCTTCGCGCAGCTCCTCGACGGCATTCAAGCCCCATCACCCGGCGTGAGTGTGCCGCGGAGGACCAGCTGATCAAGGGCAGTCTTGGTCTTCGATGTCCAGGCTGAGCAGAAGGGTGAGGGCCTCGTATGTGGGTTCGCCGTCCTCATTCGCACCCGGCCCATGCGGGGAATCAAACGCGGTCGCCGGACGCTTTGACCTGGAGTGAAGAAGATAGGTTTCCTCTCGTTCGGCCACTGGTCGCCGAGTGCCCACTCCAAGACCCGGTCCGCGGCCGACTTCCTGCTCCAGTCCATCGACCTGGCGGTCGCTGCGGAGGAGCTCGGCGTGGACGGCGCGTACTTCAGGGTGCACCACTTCGCGCGGCAGGCGGCCAGCCCGTTCCCACTGCTCGCGGCCATCGGTGCACGGACCTCGAAGATCGAGATCGGCACCGGCGTGATCGACATGCGCTATGAGAACCCGCTGTACATGGCCGAGGATGCCGGCGCTGCCGACCTCATCTCCGGCGGCCGGCTGCAACTCGGCATCAGCCGCGGATCACCGGAACAGGTGATAGACGGCTGGCGACACTTCGGTAACACCCCCGCGGAGGGCGAGACCGGCACGGACATGGCCCGCCGACACACCGAGACCTTCCTCAAGGTGCTCGATGGCGAGGGCTTCGCGAAGCCGAACCCGCGGCCGATGTTCCCCAACCCGCCGGGGCTGCTGCGCATCGAGCCGCACTCCGAGGGGCTGCGCGAGCGGATCTGGTGGGGCTCCGGCTCGAACGCGACCGCCGTCTGGGCCGCGAAGCTGGGGATGAACCTGCAGAGTTCCACACTGAAGGACGACGAGACGGGCGAGCCGTTGCACGTCCAGCAGCGCAAGCAGATCGAGGCGTACCGCGAGGCGTACAAGGAGGCAGGCCACACACGAGAACCGCGTGTATCGGTCAGCCGCAGCGTCTTCGCCCTGACCAACGACCTGGACCGGGCCTACTTCGGCCAGGACCGCAACTCGCGGGACCAGCTCGGCATGATCGACGACACGACCAGGGCGATCTTCGGACGCTCGTACGCCGCCGAGCCGGACGTACTGGTGAAGCAACTCCAGGAAGACGAGGCCGTCCAAGCCGCGGACACCCTGTTGCTGACCATCCCGAACCAGCTCGGCGTCGACTACAACGCCCATGTACTGGAGAGCATCCTCACCCACGTGGCACCGGAGCTCGGCTGGCGCTGAGTGTTCCACCGCCCTGCGTGGGAGGCGACTCGGCACCGTGGTGGTCGGGCTCACGGCTGGGCCGAGCCCCGGGCCCGGACTCGGCCCTGGTCGGGCACACCGACCGTCCGGACGGCAGTCGCGGTGCCGGCTTCACGGCAACACCGGATCCAGCACGCCCGGTTACGGGCTGCCGCACATGAAGCCCGACTGGCCGAAGTCTCTTGCCTGCTCTCCCGTCAGTGCGCATTGCTCAGCGAACGGAAGGTGCTCTGTGGTGGGCGGAGGCCTCTGATCGCCCCGCGTACCTACGGCAGCCGCGCGCGCCCTCGCCCGGGTGCCGGACTTCCGAACGACGTCGCGCCGACACACGGGTCCCTTTCGCGTATCCGGAAGGCCGTGGGGCCGGTGGTGCGTTCCTGGCCGCTGATGAAGGCCGGCTGGACGTCGAAAACACCGGCCACACGCACACCGCCGCCACGGCTGCCGAAGTGTGGGACAGGGAGCCCGCCCGGCGCCGAGACCGCGGCGACTGGGAGGAAAAGGCGGAAGCCCAGCTTCACTGCCCCCGTCAGGTGAACTGGCGCTGCGGGGTGTGGCGGCCGGGCCGATGGACACCTATGCGCATCTGTCCGACACGGACGGCGTGTGGCAGGTGCGGGTGTACTGCGCGGGCCGCCGTGAGGTGGCACATACCCGTTCAGCACCACGAAGGAAGGGGCCAAGAACGCGAACGGCAGCTACTCGGCCCGGGCCCTGGACAGCACGGACCACCATAGGGCGGGATCACGGCTCGCCACCTGGTACAACGACGACCGCATCCTCGACGGCGACGCCTTCTGTGTGCAGGTGAAGTAGCCCCCGCACGAGCGGGGCGGGCCACCCACGGCCCCGCCCCGCTCGGCGCCTCACGGCGACAGCTGGATCACGAAGCGTTCGAAGAACCGGTAGGCGTCCAGTTCCTCCCGCGCGTCCTCTTCCCGTGGGCCCGCCCAGACACGCACCCGATAGGGTCCGGGCGAGGTGACATCGACAACGACCCGGTGGTCCTGGCCCAGGTGTACACCCTGCGGTGTCGTCCCGGTCCACCGCCGGCGCCCCGACGGCGCGGCCCCCTCCCCCGAACAGGCCGACCCCGCCCACCTCGCCTCCTCTGGCCTTGGCGGGAAGCCCCAGGGTCCGCTCGCGTTCGTCCTGCTCGGCACCCCCGAGGTGTGCCGACGCGCAGGCGACCGGCTCGCGACATCGGTCGCGGAGGACTGCGGGCTCGCGTGATCCGCTGAACTGCCGCCCCGCCCGCAGCACTTGACGATTGCGTGTACACGACGAAGAATGATCGCGCTCCACGCTTTGACAACGTTGTCCAGGCTTTGAGGAGGCGCTCCCGCCCATGGGATGGACTCAACGGCTACGCGATGCGGGGATGGTGGTGGCGACCACCCTGCTCCTCGGCGGCTCCCTCGCGGTTCCAGCGGCCCGGGCGGCCGTCCCGCCGAGCGCCCCGCTCACCGATCTGGTCAACCCGTTCATCGGAACGGAGAACGAAGGCAACACCTACCCCGGCGCCGCCGTGCCCTTCGGCATGGTGCAGTTCTCGCCGGACACCGGCCACAACACCGGCTACGACTACTCCCAGAATCACATCCGTGGCTTCTCCCTCGTCCATCTCTCGGGCGTCGGCTGCGGCTTGGGCGGCGACCTGCCCGTGCTGCCGACCACGGGTGACGTCACCGAGACGGACTACGCCAAGTACGAGGCGGAGTTCAGCCACGACAGCGAGCGGGCGAGCCCCGGCTCGTACCGGGTCGACCTGAAGACCGGCATCAAGGCCGAGCTGACCGCGACCGCCCGGACCGGGGTGCAGCGCTACACCTTCCCGGCCACCGACAAGGCCAACGTCCTGCTCAACGCGGGGCAGTCGCTGCACAGGACGATCTCCACCAAGGTCGAGGTCCTCGACAACCGCACGGTGCGGACCGCCATCACCGGCAGCGGCTTCTGCCAGGACACCAAGCCGTACACCGTCTACACGGTCACCCGCTTCGACCGCCCGTTCACCACTTCGGGCACCTGGAACGGCGATGCCGTCACCGAGGGTTCCAAGGAATCCGTCAGCGCGGGACGCAACGGCGCCTTCGTCCGCTTCGACACGACCAAGGACCGGACGGTCGAAGCGACCACCGCGCTCTCGTACGTGGACGCCCGCGGCGCCGCCCTCAACCTCCGCTCCGAGGGAGGCCGTTCGTTCGACGCCGTCCGGAGCCAGGCGCACCGCACGTGGGAGGACCGGCTCGACGACGTACGCGCCCAGGGCGGTGGTGACACCCTGCGCCGCACGTTCTACTCATCGCTCTACCGGTCCTTCCTCGCGCCCAACATCGGCAGCGACGCCGACGGTCGCTACACCGGCTGGGACCAGCGGGTCCACCGCGCACAGGGCTTCACCTACTACCAGAACTGGTCACTGTGGGACACCTACCGCACCCAGTCGCAGCTCCTCTCCCTGCTCGCGCCCCGTGAGGCCAGGGACATGGCGATCTCCGTCATCAAGATCGACGAAGACAGCGGCTGGCTGCCCAAGTGGGGCTACGGCACGGTCGAGACCAACATCATGACCGGCGACCCGGTCACCCCGTTCCTGACCAACGCCTACCAGCAGGGCCTGCTCAAGGGATACGAGGAACGGGCCTACCGCGCCCTGAAGAAGAATGCCGACGAAGTGCCGCCCGCCGATTCGCCCGCGGTGGGCCGCGAAGCCAACAAGGAGTACATCGCGAACGGCTTCGCGCCTTACATCAAGGACCGGCCGCACGCGAAGCCCGGCGACTCGGACTACGACCACGGAGCCTCCGCGACCCTGGAGTACGCCCTGTCGGACGCCATGCTCGGCGCGATGGCACGGGATCTGGGCCACGACGCGGACGCCGCACGCTATGCCGCACGATCCCAGAACTACCGGAAGATCTACGACGGTTCGACCGGCTTCTTCCGCGCGAGGGATGCCTCCGGCGCCTTCACCGGACCGGCGGACCCGGCCCTGAGTGAGGGTTTCCACGAGGGCACGTCCTGGCAGTACCAGTGGCTCGTGCCGCAGGACCTGCCGGGCATGGTCGACCTGATCGGTGGCAAGCGGACGGCCAACGACCGGCTCGACTCGTTCTTCGCGTACCAGCAGCTTCTGAAGGACCCGGCGAAGACCGCACGAGAGGTGTGGGTCAACGGCCCGTACGACTACTACAACGCGGACAAGTACAACCCGCAGAACGAACCCGACCTGATCGCGCCGTACACGTATCTGTCGACCGGTCAGCCGTGGAAGACGACCGATGTGGTGCACGCCGCGCTGACCTTGTTCACGGACGCGCCGACCGGCATGACCGGCAACGACGACCTCGGCACGATGTCCGCCTGGAACGTGCTCTCGTCCATCGGGATCTTCCCGGTGCAGCCCGGCTACGACACCTGGGGCCTGTCGACGCCCGTCTTCGAGCGGGTCGATCTGACGCTCGACCGGCGCTACTACCCGCGCGGCGCCCTGACCATCACGGCCACCGGCACCTCCGACCGTGCCCGGTACATCCAGTCGGCGAGGGTCGACGGTTCCTCATACGGCCGTACGTATCTGACGACCGAGTCGCTCCGAGGCCTGCGGGCGCTCTCCTTCACCGTCGGCGCCGAACCGTCCGACTGGGGACGTCCGCCGACGCCGCCCCACCCGCCCTGGGACCTACACGGTGAGGCGGTCGCTGGGCCGTGCGTCGAACGGCGTCCGTGGGTCGGAGGGTTCCGGGCGGGTTGCGGGAAATCGCGCAGCTGTTGATCCCCCGGCCGAAGGTCCGACCGCGGCACTTCGACACACACCACACCCCTGATGTGACGTGACGCGGTCGCGGTGGTCGTCCATGCGCTGGTCAACGGATGCGTAGGGCGGGCACCGCGGCCGTCACTCGACGACCTCCGCCGCCTCGGACCGGGAGAATGCCGGCAGCAGGCCGGGCTGTGGCTTTCACACCCGCCGCCGGGCAAGGGAGGGCAGTGGGGGGAACTGCTCGGCAGGAAAAGCCGGGTGGTGATGTGCCGGCCGCTGCTGATCTTCGCCATGCCGAGAGGGCGAGCGTGAGGGCAGCAGCGACGGCGACGGCGGTCAGCGGCGGGTGCCATCGCGTTGCCCCGGGTCTGGGGTTGGCGTAGTCCCCGGCCTTTGCGTGGAAGCGCACGGCTCCGATGAGCAGGAGTCCGAATCCCACGGCGGCGGCGATGCCGACGGGCTGCCAGAAGAGGCCTTTGAGCAGTCCTGCGGCCGCACCGAGTTCGGCCAGTCCGATGAACCGGACGAGGGGTGCACTCCGTCGTCCCGGCGATTGCAGTTGGGCAGGGACGCTGCCCTTCAGCCAAGGGAGAGCTGACGCCGCGGGTCCGCTGACGCCGTGGCGCCCGCGGACCCGGGTGGTGGAGCAGCGAATCGGATCAGTAGGAGAACTGCTGGATCTGGCTGCCGTCGGCCGCGTACGTCCAGCCGGTCCGTGTTGCCGGGTCGAGCTGGATGGCGCGCTCGTGATGGCTCGGGAGCCGGCCGTTGTAGGCGCCTGCAGGGAGGTACTCGACGCCGGTCACGGTGCCCATCGTCTCGCCCGTCTTCAGGTCGACGACGGCGATCCGGCCGGTGGCGTTGTTGTCGCCGAAGCCGTACTGCTGAAAGCCGCCCGTCGGCTTCAGGTCCGGGTACCGGAAGGCGAACAGCCCCAGTTGGTGCACGCCGTCGATGGCGAGCGCTTCAGCCGCTTGGTTCGTACCGAGATTCACCGGGTCCCCGCTGGGCAACTGCGCGTAGTACCCGGTGCCGGCGAAGTTGACGCTGGCTGAGTGGTACCACGTTTCGTAGAGGTTGCCGTTCTGGTCGGAGGCGAGGTTCCCGGCGCAAGGGACTCCTGCGGCGCTGTGGGTGACCGTTGCGCTGTCCAGGTCGACCGTGGCTATGGTGCCGGACCCGGTCGAGGCCAAGCAGTTGATGGTGCTTCCGGTCTTCTGCGCGGAGAAGACGCCGGTCGATTCGTCCACGTCCAGCAGGCCGTACGTGGCAAAGCCGTCCGGGGTGGGCTCGAGCGCGAACGGCGTCCCTTGAGCGCCCGTCGCCGTGTTCACAGGCAGCGCGAAGCCCGCACGGTCGCTTGAACGGGAGGCGAGCACCACTGCACGGTGGCGCTTGGCGTCTACCCGCCCGCCGATCACGACGTACTGGTCGTCGACGCGGACGGGGCTGCCGACCGCGTCGCCGGTGCTCGTGTCGTAGGTCTCGAGCCACTGCTCGCCGGTGGTCGTCTGCTGGTGCAGGACCAGCGTGTGGTGGGCGGAATCGACGCCGAACACCTCGTAGACGGAGCCGTACGCGGGGTCGCTCGTCACCTTCCGCCCATAGGTTCCGGTGGCGGCGTTGTAGTCGTACACCGAGCCTTCACCGG
The DNA here is from genome assembly GCF_039503195.1 of Streptomyces mirabilis. Taxonomy (NCBI): domain Bacteria; kingdom Bacillati; phylum Actinomycetota; class Actinomycetes; order Kitasatosporales; family Streptomycetaceae; genus Streptomyces; species Streptomyces mirabilis. The sequence continues at coordinate 9,516,124 of NZ_JBCJKP010000001.1, read as the reverse complement.
TGGGGCTTTCGACCGCCGCGACGGACGTGCCGCCGGGGACGATCGCGAAGTTGGTCAGGTTGGTGCCGTCGGGGGCCAGTCCGTCGTCGTATCCCAGCAGGGACGTCGGCGAAGCCTGGCCGACTGTCTCGCCGTGCCGGTCGACGGCGAACACCCGCAGGTCGTAGGCGATCGATGAGGGAAGCTTGAGCGCGAGGGCGTCAAGTGCCGCCGTGCCCCGCGTACCCTTCAGCGAGCGGTCGAGCGTGGCCGGGCTGTCCACTCCGTTGTGGTCGCGGGTGGTGCCGTTCTGGTTGCTGACCAGGTTGTACGAGTTGTACAAGTTCGGCCCGGGCGCGGAGAACTCCAGCAGTGTGCCGGTGGCGCCCTTGACCCCTGATACGTCGTAGTGCACTGCGAACTGCGGTGCGGCCCGGTTGATCTCCAACAGGTGACCGAACTCTCCGGACGTCTTCGCGGCCAGGGTCGGCGCTGCCGGGCGTTGCGAGGGGTCACCGCCGTCGACCCGGATCGAGGCGAACTCGCCGTACAGCGGACCACCCTTGCGGTTGCCTGTGGGGTTCTGGAGGACACCGATCCCGTAGATGCCGCCGCCGGCGGAGAAGGCGCCGGCCGGGACGGTGACCGTGCCGTGAAGGCCCGTCAGCGGGGCGGTGTAGGAGGCGGAGAAGATGGGCGCCGACGCGGGGTTCCAGTGGCCGACTCCCGACACGACCAACTGGGGCGAGCCAAGGTTCCGCACTCCGGTGAGGTCGTAGCTCACCTGAACGGAGTGTCCCGCCTTGACGACGGGCTGGACCACCGGGGCGAGCGACTCGACGTAGCCGCCGTCGGTGGGGCCGAAGGTCAGCTCGTGGGCGGCTGAGGCCAGCACCTGGTGGCCGTGGCGCACCTCGAAGGTGAGCGAGACCTGACGGTCCGTCGCGGAGACGACCGGCAGTCCGGCCGCGATCAGCATCTGCCTGGGGGTCAGCCGGATCGCCGGCACATCGGAGGTGAACTCGTGATGCCCGATGCGCAGCGCGTAGCTGACGCCTTCCTGGTCGGGCAGGCCGGTCACGTCTGCGCCGATGGTCACCGGTCCCACCAGGCCCTCCCCGGTGGCACTGGAGCCCGCGCCCGGTCCGGCCAGGTCGATGCGTCCGGGGTCGGTGGCCTCCAGGTACGAGCTCCCGAGTCCGCCCGTGGTCTGGCGATGCGCCACGGAGAGCCGGACGATGCGGGGCGCGCCTGTGGGGGCGTGGCTGCCGTGCGCCTTGGCCAGGACCGCTTGCAGCGCGGCGGTGACGTCGAGTTGCGGGCCGACGTGGAGCGGCTGGTCGATCTGCGGCGGCGTGGGCACGGCCCGGCCGGTGCGCTCCAGCAGCGAACGGACGTCATCGGGCGACGGGTGCTGCCCGGTCAGCCGGGAGGCCTGCAGCACGACCGCGGCAGCGGCCGCGATCTCGGGCGCCGACGCCGAAGTGCCTCCGTTGAGGACCTCCGACACCGACTGCGCGGTCCGACCCTGGTGCTCGAAGGCGGGAATGCCGTCACTGGGCGCCGAGACGTCCACGCGCGTGCCGAATCCTGAGGAGAAGACCCCGGAACCGTTGAGTCTGGTGGTCGCCCAGGTCCCGTGGGCCGACGCGGCTCCGCCGTTCTGCGGCGGCACGGACAGCGTGTCGTCGGTCGTGGTACCACCCGCGGTGATCGCACCGGAGTCCAGCACCTTGCTGGGCGTGGTCGACAGCTGGTCGTCGTCGATCCGGGTGGTGTCGGCGGCCTTGCGGGTCACGTTGGTCGCGGTGCTGCCGCCGTCGGGCCCGACGGCCGCGTTGGTGTACAGCCTGGTCCCGTCGTTCGACGAGACCACCATGGTGATGCCGTAATGCTGCACGATCGACGCGATCACGGCCTGCTGCACCGGGTCGTCCTCCAGGTAGCGGCCGGGGAGCCCCGCAGCGTCGGTGCCGTAACCGAGGCTGGCGGTGATCACGGCGGGTCGCGGCTGCTGCCGGGCCGCGGCCAGCAGCGCCACCGCGATCTGGCTGAACGTCGGCTGTTGCGGGACGACGAGCCGGTAGTCGGCACCCGGGGCGATGCCCAGGAGATCGGAGGACCCACTGCCCTGCATGCCCGGGCGCTGCAGTTCGTGCGGAAGCGGCGCCATCACCGAGAAGTCCAGAAGGACCTCACCCAGCGCGGGGTCCTGCCCCTGGGCCGAGCCCGTCGGGTCGAGTGCGCCGGTCGCGTCCGCGGTGTAGGTGGGTATCAAGGGCATCGTGGGGATGTCCAGGTACCGCTGGCCGTTCTGGACGACGGTCGTCGGCCCCGCTGCGCCCAGGTTCGGCGTCGATGTGTCGGTGAGGTCGCCGATCGAGACGTTGGTGATGGTCTCACCGGTGCCGGGCAGCTGGTCGAACTTCTGCTTCAGCAAGCTGTAGGCGCCCGTCGCGTTGACCCCGCCGGCGTTGAGGAAGCTCTGCAGCGAGGTGCCGAGAGCCGCGTTGCCGGGCACACCGTCGGAGCCGGTCGCTGCGCTGTTGTGCCCATTCGCCGGCGAGCCCGCCTTCCCCGCCGTGGCGCTCACCGAGGAGGTCAGCGGCACGGCGCCGGTGTTCATGGGGGAGACGGTCTGGTCGGGCTCGGCGTAGACGACACCGGGCGTGGCGGCCAGCACCCGGGCAGCCGCTGAGGCGTCGCCGCCGGCGAGCTGGACGACCTGGACCTTGGACAGGTCGATCGCCCCCGGGCCCAGCTTCGGCTGGGCGGCTGAGCGCAACTGCTGGGCCTCGGTGGCCGCGAGACCCGGCATCAGGGGCCGCATGGAAACCGCGTGGGCCCGCTGAAGCGCATTGTTGACCGCGGTGTCCGAGGTCAGCGGGGTACGGACCTGCAGATTGCGCCGCTTGCCCAGCGACTTGCCCGTCACCTGGGTGGCCGAGCCGAGCACCACAAGGATCTGGTGAGGCCTGTTCTTCGCCGACTGTGCGGGCGTGGGCTTCAGGAACGAGCGCCACGGACCGAGCGCTGAAGATCCGGGTGCGGAGGGCGGCGCAGCCCCCGCGGACGTACCTTTCGCGCCGGAATCGGCCGTCGGGGTCCGTGCTCCGGCGGCCGCCGCGTACGGCACGGGTGTGCCGAGCAGAACGGCCGCGCTGGCTATGGTGGCGACACCGCGAGCGATCGCTCTTCTCCGCCGTTTCATGGGCACTCCACTTCTCACAAAAGAACTCAGGAGGAAGCACAGAGAAGGCGCCACCCCCGGACAGCGCCCACGCTTTGGGGAATCTGTCAACCTGGCGAAGCCGGCACAAGATCGCGAAGGCGGCGGACTTACGCCAACTGGCAAGAAGTCGCCACCGAAACGGCTTGATCGCGCGGCATTCAACGTGCTGTGCAAGACGGCCGAAGCAGAGTGTTGCTGCGACGCGCCTGCAGCCTGCCGCGGTAAGTGGCCCGAGAGTTGGCGGGCGGAAGCGGGACGACCCGTGCCGCGGAATGGGCCGCCCGCCGCACCGTGTGGCGGTGGCTCCCATACCGCGGCCCCCTCGCGGTGACGTTCACACTCGCCGCTGAACCAGCCGCCCACCGATGCCGCGTCGGCGCCTACGCCAGGCACCGTCGTCCTCGCCGGGCCGCTGGCGCGGGCACGAGCACAGTGACGCGATGACGGCCGTCGGATGCCATGGATGCACCGGTCCGACGGGTATGCGGCTCCGCCGACGGCGGCTGTCGGAAGCCGTCCTACGTTTTGGGCGCCGGTCTCAGCCGGTCATTCGTAGGATCGGTGACATCCAGGAGCTCCAGGTACGGCTCAGAAACTGTTGCCGATAGCAACGGCTGTTGACACTTGGCCGCCCGGAGTCCCGCGACGACTCGACCGCTGATGGGGATACGCGGCTTGATGGCTTCGTAGGGCAGTGCCGACGAAGTCGTGTCACATCCTCTTTTCGCAGGGGTTCTTCAGGCGAGGTTCGCGAGGGTGGCCGGGACCCCCTCGGTGCATCGGCACCGCCGGACCAGGCGGCGGGACATGACGGTGACGCACGCCCACCGGATGTGCGCTTCGGCTGCCTGGCGCTCGGCGCGGGGACGCAGGCCCGCGGCGAGGGGGGCGGAGACCGGAAGGGAAGATGTCGACCACGACACGAGCCGCACAAGGCGACAGAGGTGGCCGTCTTCCGCCAGCCGGCGGAAGCCGCCATGGAAACGGTGAGAACGCATGGCATTCAACGTGCTGGGTCTGACGGACGAGGCGGAGCGCGCGTACGCCGTGCTGGTCGGCCTGCCGCGGGCCACGGCCAGAGAACTGGCGGACGCCTGCGGCTTGTCCACGCCGGCCGTGGCACGGCTCTTGACCGCGCTGGTCAACAACGGCCTGGCGATGCGAGCGACCGGGCGGCCGCCCCGGTTCACCGCGGTCGCACCCGATGTCGCGGTCACCGCCCTCATCCGCCGACGGGAAGAGCAACTGGGCGAGGCCCGGTTGCTCGTGCACCAGTTGATGGACGCTCACCGCGAGGCATCCCGGATCAGCCACCCCGACATGCCGGTCGAACTGCTCACCGACCGCACCGACGTCATCGCTGCGGTACGGCGGCTGACCGCCGAGGCACGCCGCGAAGTACGGGTCTTCGACCGACCCCCGTATGTCGACCGCCCGGGCAGCAACTTCGAGGGACAGATCCAGCGGCAACGCGCGGGCGTGGCACACCGAGTGGTCTACGACCGTGCGGCGGTGGCCTGGCCGGGCCGCCTGAGCGACGACATCCTGCCCAGCGTCCGGGCCGGCGAACAGGCCCGGGTCCGAGCCGAGTTGCCGCTCAAGCTCGTGATCTGTGACAGCCGGGACGCTGTCATCCACTTCAGTCTCGCGCCGGGCGGACAGTCCGCCGCCTACCTGGTGCACAGCTCGCCGATGCTGGTGGCCCTGGAATCACTCTTCGAGGCGGAGTGGGAGCGAGCCGTTCCGGTGTCCGTGACGGGCCAGACGCCGCCCGCCGGTACCGCGGAGGAACCCGCGGCCGACGGACCCGACATGGAGACCCGCCACCTGCTCACGCTGCTCGCCGCCGGGCTCACCGACGCCGCCATCGCCCGGGTCCAGGGCTGGAGCGAGCGCACCACGCAACGGCGCATTCAGCGTGTGATGGCCCAGTTGGGTGCCCCCACACGCTTCCAGGCCGGCCTCCTCGCGGCTCGCCGCGGCTGGCTGTGACCATGACCGCCGTACCCGAGTGCGGGGCGGTCTCGGCGGGAACTCACGTCGTTACGAACCGCTGACGACGCCACCAGGTTCCGTTCTCGCGAATCTTGTCCATGGCGACACGGTGCCCACCAGCATAAATAATGCCTGGACGAAATGAGGAAACAAGTTCCATTTCCCTCTGCCCCCTTTGGCTCATTTCAACTCCTTGGTGCAGTTGACGTGCATCAGGAAATCTCAATAGCGTGCACATGACCAAACTTTCGACAGGGGGAAATGACCCGTGCACAGAAAAGCGATCAGCCTGTTCTTTGGAGCCGCGACCATCGCGGGCACCGTCGCCATGGGCGGCGCAGCCGAGGCAGCGACGCCCAACTCGGCAACAGCGGACGTGACGCACCACGTCGTCTGGCAGTCGGGCAAAGTAAGCCCCATGCATGTCCCGAACCACGGCTTCAACACGTATTCCTTCAACGGGGTGTCCTGGCGTGCAACGGTCACCGTCGATTACGGCCGCACCGGGGCGTGGACTCACTGCAGTGATGGCACGGACATCCATGGCCCGCTGCAGGGGCCCGGTTTCTGGGACTTCGGAGGCAGCTGCAGCGGCCACGGCACCATCACTCAGTACGGCTGGTATGACGGCTGATGATTCTTCCGGAGACGCAGCGGAAGACTAACTGCACCGAATAGAAGGCAATGGTGGTGTACCGGAATCTGATTCATTGTCCGGTACACCGTCACCCGTGCGGGCCCCACCGAATTTCCGCAATGATCGCAGAACCGAGCGCAAAGCCGTCTGAAGGACTGGCGACGTGCTCATCCGGCGGCTCGTGGCGTGTCCAGGGAGCGGGCGAAGTCGGCGAGTGTGCGGAAGTCGTCCTCGCGCAGACCGATTCGTGGGTTGACGTGGTGCAGAAGCCCAGGTCCGTGGTGGTGGGCGGTCACGTATGCCTGGTCCAGATCGCCCTGTTCGTCGTCCACCCAGGCGAAGGGACGGCCGTTGGCGTAGTCCACCAGGGGACCGGTCTTCCAGTGGACGCCGTCAGGGCGGTCCTGGAGCAGTACGTCGCCGAAGTCCACGAAGGGGAGTTCGGGAAGGCCGAGCACCGGAGCGATCCACCGGTTGGCGGCGTCCATCCATGTGGTGGCCCAGCACAGCTCGTAGCCAAGCCGGAGCAGGGATCGCCCGTGCTCTGGGTTGAGCCAGACCCGCAGGGGGCGCCGCCGGGCCGAAAGGCCTCTGTGTTCGTCTGACGTTCCGCTGTCCTGGGGCACTCTGAGTGTGGTGTAGCCGTCGGGGGCCCTCTCCGGCTGGGCCGCATAGGGGTTGAGAGGACCGTCCACGTCGAGGAACAACAGCGGTCGGTTCACGATTTCCCCCCGGTCTTGCGGAGCATCGGCTGTGCCGTGGAAGCGTAGCTGCAGCGATCGTCTCGGCGTCGGCCTGGTCTGATGTGATGATCCCGGCGTGGTGGGTGTGATCACGGTATCGGAGCCGTCCTGGACAGCCCCGATCACCGGGCTGAGTCCACGCTGTTGGCGGCAAGTTGGCGACCACACCGCGGCGCGACGAAGCAGACGCGGTCCGCCGGCGCCGACCGTGGAGCCTGTCGCCGGAAGACCGGCTGCTGCTTGGTCACGGCGTACTGGCGCACGAACCTGACGCTGCGCCGACTTGCCCCGCTGTTCGGCGTCTCGAAGTTCGCAGCCGACCGCATCATCGGCCACCTCGGCCCTCTTCTCGCGCTCCGCCCCCGCAGACGGTTCGTAAGGACGTGCTCATTGTGGACGGCACCTTGGTCCCCACCCGCCCGACCGGCGCCGCAACGGCGAAGAACTCTCCAGCTGGAAGCAGGAACACAACGAGTTGCACGAACGAGTCCGCGCCGAGTCGAGCACACCTTCGCCCGTATGAAGTCCTGGAAGATCCTGCGCGACTGCCGCCTCAGGGGCGACGGCGTTCACACGCCATGAGCGGCATCACCCGCCAGCACGACCTCGCCCGTGCTGGATGAACCAGTGGGCCGGACACCGACAGATCCGGCGGGGCGCGTGAGTTGATCGTGGCGGAGTACCGGGTCATCGGGCTGTCGTCGGACGTGATCACTGAACTCATCGCCGAAGTCGGTCCGTTGTGGCACGAGCAGCATCAGGTGCGACTCACAGCTCGGACACGGCGGCAGGCAGTAGGAGCCGGGGCGAAGCACAAGTTCGTCTTCGCCGACCGGCTGCCGGCCGCACTGGTGAATCTGCGCCCTGGCACCACTCATGACGTGCTGGCCTGGTGGTTCGGCGTGGAATGCTTCACAGCGCCTGCGCCGTCGGCGAGGTACGGCCCCTGCCGGCGCGACGGGGCTGTTCCGTCGTACGGGCGTCCTGCTGCACGCCCTCGCCGCCCACGTCATCGAGCACCTGGGCACCGACGGTCGGACCGGGATCACCGACGGCACGGAGATCCGTGTGCGACGCCCAGCCGCAGGCCGCAAGGACCGGGACACGTTCGTCTCCGGCAAGACCAAGCAGGACGCCGTGCAATCCATGGTCCTCACGGACGCCGCGGGGCGAGTGCTGTTCTGCAGCCCGGCCCGGCCGGGCAGTTGCGCCGACATCACCCAGGGCCGACAGCGTGGGACTGGTCCACCTCCTGGCCGACGGCCCGTTCGTGGAGATCCTCGCGGACGCCGACTACCAGGGCCTGGGCGCGCGGTCAGACGGACGGGTGGTGACACCGCCCCATCGGAAGTTCAAGAAGAACAGACTTCGACGTGCCGCGGCCAACCGTGCACGAGGTCGTCAGGCGTGCGGGTCAGCCGCCCTGACCGGCGCTTCCGACCGGGCCGACCTTCACCGGGGAGCCGGAGCCGTCCGTGACGGGCAGCGTGGCGGCGCCCGGCCAGTCGAGGGTGACCGACTTCGTCTCGTCCGGCGGGGTCACGACCAGCCCGGTGATGCGAACGCCGGAGCCGCCCGACTTGTTGAACGGGTAGTTGACGGGGAAGTACGTCGACTTCCCGTTCTTGAGGATGGCCGAGCCGGCTTGCTGGCCGGTGCGCTTCGCGGACAGCGATCCCGCGCTGGTCTTCAGGTCGACGCCCGCATACCCGGAGATGGTGCAGTCCCGGCCGCCGTGGTTCGTCAGGGTGACCACGACGGTGCCGTCGGGGTCGCCGTCGATGGTGTTGTCCTTCGCCGTGATCTCCAACTCGTCGGTGCGGCACTTGCCGACCTTGGCGTTCGCTTTGGAGCCGGTCCCGGCAGCCGTACCCGTCCCGCCGGAGCTCGTGGCGCCGGAGCTCGTCCCGGCGGAGTTCTTCGCGCCGCCCTGATCCGAACTGCCCGAGTCCGAACCGCCGCCCGAGGACGACCCGGTGGCTCCGGACGACACGGTGGACGGAGATGACGGGTCGCTCTGTCCCGTGCCGGCGTTGTCGTTCTGGCAGGCCGTGAGCGAGAGACCGGCGGCGACGGCCAGGGCGGCGAAGGTGAGCTGGTGAACGCGCATCGTTTCTTCCTCAGTATCGGTTGGCAGCCACGCTGAAAGAACCCATTGAGTTCCTCTCGGTTCGCCGACCGGCTGCGCCGAAGCCGCCGTACAGCTCGAGGTGCCTGTCAGCGGATAGGCCGCTACCGTCGAAAGAGGTGAGGTCGCGATTCAGGACACGTCCCGCGACGCGCTCCCGCAACGGTGGGCCCGCAGCCCGGAGACGTGCGTCCCTCGCTCTCACGCGGCGACCTCGACGACAGCGCCGCATCGGTCTTCGAGCGGCACCATTCAGCCATCGCCGGACCCCACGCTTCGGCGTGAGGCCGCGGCCATCCCCTTCGTGCTGGGACAGCGCGAGAACGTGGAAGAAAGAGCAGAGCCATGCGAGCACATCGCGCCAAGTGCGCCTTCGCCTGCGTCGCGGCCGGCTTCCTGCTGGCAGGCGGCACCGCAATCGGAGTGGCGGGCACCGCCGCAGCAGCCGCCCCCGCCACGACGACCGTCTCGGTTACTGGCTGCTCGTGGCACAGCGGCTGGTACGACCGTTACCACCACTGGCACCAGGGCTATTGGGACTGCTCGAACGGGAACAACCGCTGACCTGCCCGCCGTCGGCCGAACCCGGGCCCGGTGCCCTCCACCAAGCCGCCGCGGCCCCTGCGTGACACCGCGGCTCTGTTTTCTGGTCGGAGCCGTGGTGAGAACGACGTTGCCCGGGGCGCCTCAGCGTCAATTGCAGTGCTTGAGGCGAGTGCAGCTCCTACCGAGGAAGCGATGCGTCGTGGCCTCGTGCGGGTCACAGCGACCGTCGGACGTATATGCCCCAGAGTGCTTCACGGACATGCGTTCCCTCTACGTTCGTTTGGTGCGGCCGCAGGGGCCGCGGGACCGCTCGCGGTGACCCTGCAGCCGCACACCCCCTCACTCCTCCTGGAATCAGGCCCGTCGGGCGACGGCGACGCGGCCGGAGCGCAGCGCCGTACGGCCCCGCATGCCGGACTCCAGGCGATTCGCGATGGCCAGCAGGTCTTCGTCGGAGACGACTCGCAGCCCGTATTCGGTGAGGAGGGCCGCCATCTTCTGCGGCTTCCACAGGGAACGCCACGGCTCGCTCGCCGTGACAGAGCTGTTCAGGACACGCGCGATCAGCCGGCCTGCGGAGGCCTTTACCGACGGGCCCTGGTAGTTGAGGACCAGCGCGCTCCCCGGCGCGGAACGGTCGGCGACCGCACGTACCGTGGCGCGCACCTCGTCGCGTGTCAGGTACGGGACGACCCCCTCCCATAGCCAGGTCGTAGGCACGGACGCGTCGTGACCGGTGGCCTCAAGTGCGCTGCCCAGGTCGTCGGTCGCAAAGTCGACGGGCGCGAAGCGTACGGAACGTGCCACGACGGGCGGTGTGCCCGCCTCAGCCAGGCGTTCCTGTTTGTCCTGCTGGGAGGCCGGGTGATCGACCTCCCACACGTCCGTGTCCGCGAGCTCCGACAGCCGCCACGCACGCGAGTCCAACCCGGCGCCGAGCACCACCAACTGGGGAGTCCTGTGGCTGCGCACCGTGTCGTCGATCGCGACCGTGCGCGGCACAACGACCTCCGCACAGGCCCGCACACCCTCGTACGTCGCACGTGCCTTCCAGCCCGTGGAGGGAGTGCCTGCGCGCACCTCGTCCACAGGGGCCCTCTCCGGGGGCCGCAGCAGCCGCACCGCCACCGCGTCTGCGAACCGGCCCGCCGCAAGCCTGCCGTCCGCTGCCGCCCGCCCCTGACACACCAGGACCGCCGTACGGCTCGCCGTGCGCTCGATGTCGCTCATGAGTGGTAGTTAATACCATCCTCGTGCGGTGTACGGGCTGGGTGATTGCTAAGCGTTTGATCTTGTGTAGGTGCTGGTCAGCTGAGTTCGAGGAGTGCGGGCGCCGGCGGCTCGTTGACACTGATGGGCGGCCGAGTCGGCCATCGCCGGGGAAGCGAGACCGACCGGAGCGAGGAACGACGCGGGTGCGGCGGCCGATGCCAAGGCCACCGGCATCGGTGGCCGACATGGCCGCGGGCGCGGACGGCATCGACGACCCGGTCGCGCTGCGGCACGGCGCGATGCCGGCCGCGTTCGGCGGGATCCCTGCCCCGTCCGCCCCGGGTACCTTCCTGCACGCGTTGGCCCACGGCCGCACCCTCCGACTCCACGTCGCGCACCGCAGATTCCTGGCCGCGCACATCCCGCTGCTGCCCGGCTCCGGCGCGCAGACGTTCATCGACGCAGGCTCCACCGACAACCGCGTCTGCGGCCGCAGGTGCGGCGCCGGCCGGCCGTTGCCCCTCGGTCAGACGGTGGTGACCACTTGCGCGTATGCCAGACGTGGGGAGCGCGTGAACCACGCGTTCTCGCCCGGCCTGCCGATGTTGACGACGACGAGAACCGAGTGCTCACCGTCGCTGAAGAACTCCTTGTCGATGCCCTCGGCGTCGAAGCCGGTCATCGGTCCTGCGGCCAGGCCGGCGGCGCGGACGCCGATGATGAAGTAGCCGACCTGCAGGAGCGCGTTGAGCTCCGCGGAACGCTCGCGCACCGCACGCTCGGCGAAGAGACTCTTGGCCTGTGGGAAGTGCGGGAACTGGCTGGGCAGTTCCTCGTGGAACTCATTGTCCGCGGCGAGGACGGCGACGAGCGGGGCGGCCGCGGTCTTCTTGCGGTTGCCCTCGGACAGGTGCTCGCCCAGGCGCTCGCGGGCCTCGGCGGAACGGACCAGCACGATACGCAGAGGCTGCTGGTTCATCGAGGTGGGACCGTACTTGACCAGGTCGTAGATGGCCTCGATCTGGTCCTCCGATACCGGATCGTCGGTGAAGGTGTTGGCGGTCCGTGCCTCCCGGAACAGGAGGTCCTGGGCGGCGGGGTCGAGGGCGAGGGACATGGTGAACCTCTTACGGTTGAGTGTCTGTGGTTTCTCGGTGCCGGCGAACTGCGAAGCAGAGGAACTGGGCGCTGACACCCAGCAGGTACACGGCGGTCGTGGCCGTCCCGACGAGCCCCCACAGCAGGGGCCCTGAACAGCACCGGGTCAGCAACAGGCTGGCCAGCGCGGCGCAAGCCGCCATGGGCAGATGGAAGGCCGCCCAGATCCGCGTACCGGCCGGGGCGGACCGCTCCGGCATCATGGGGGCACCGCCGTGTGCGACAGCGGCCAACGCGACGAAGGCGAGCGTCGCGCCGGCGAGGAGCGCCAGGACGTCGGCTCCGCCCGGGGCGCCGCGATCGGACGACGTCACCGCGGTGGCGGTCCACAGCGCCAGGGTGTACCCGTGTGGGGCCGCGCTGGCGGTCACGGCGGCCCGGAGCTGGCCGCGGTATCCGCGCTGCGGGCCCCTACGCGCACCGGGCCCGGCCGCCCTGGGCTGCGGTTGGCTATCCGTCCGCGACATGGATGACGGTCTTGCCACGCGGGTGCTCCTTCTCGGGCGGCGCGGCGGTACCGGCAAGGGCGCCGCCGGGGTGCAGAGGGCCCCAGGGCCGGGTGTGGGTGTCACCGCCCGCCGTGTCGCGTACGACGTCCACCTCGGCCACTTCGAACCGGCTGTCTCGGGCGAGTTGTTCGGGGCCTTCGCATCGGTGAGCGCGTACTGCGCGCGTCGTGTTCATGAGGCGGTCACCTCCTGATGAATGGCGGTGCCGTGGCGAAGGCCACGCCGTTGCGTCCAGCATCACGGTGGTGCCGGAGTCAGGCGTCACCCATTCAAGGGATCCTTGCCGCCGTTTCCTGCGGTCGGTACGCCGCTCGGTCGGCCCCGTCGGCGCTGATGCCCCGCTCGATCGCCAGCCGGGTCAGCTCGACCCGCGAGTTGATGCCGAGCTTGGCGAAGATGTGCTTCATATGTGTGTTGACGGTGTGCACGGACACGTAGAGCCGGTCGGCGATGGCCCGGTTGGTGAGGCCCTCGACGACGAGCGGGATCAGTTTCCGCTCGGATTCGGTCAGGCTCCCCAGCCCCTGGGGGCCGGCCGTGTGGTTGCGCACGGGACCGGTGCGCACGCCGAGCCGACGCAGGCGCCGCCTGATCCGTTCCTGGTCGCGCCCGGCTCCTGAGGCCGATGCCAGCCGGCCGGCTTCTTCGAAGTACGGGATCGCCGGCGTCGTGTCGGCCGATGCCGCCATGAGCTCGCCGAGGTCCTCGCAGGCCGCTGCCAGGGCCAGCGGCCTGCCGGTGCTCCGGTAGCCGGTGATGGCGGACGCCAGCGCGCGGGGGTCGCGGTGGAGCAGGCCGTCCACGTGGGTGCGGACTGCGCCGATGATCTGCCGGCTCTCGTCCTGTGCGGTCAGGCTGCGCAGTGCGCCGGACACGGCCTGCGCGAGCGACGGGTCCTTGTCGCGGAGCGCGATGCGCACGATCCCGGGCCAGTGGGACGGAGGTACGGCGAGCAGCCGCGTCGGCTCACGGCTTTGGAAGCTTGCCGAGAGTGCCGCCGCCGCTTCGCCGTCTTCGCCCTCCGCGTCTGCGAGGCCGGCGCGCGCGAGAGACACCCAAGGGCCGTAGCGCTGCCTCGTGTTCGTGCCGGAACCGGTTTCGGCGGCGCGGAGGTGGTCTTTGGCCTTGGCGAGGTCACCGCGTCTGATCTCCACCAATGCCAGTACGGAGCGGGCCTGCGGGTTCGGCAGAGTGATCTCGAGTTCGCCCGCCACCATCAGGCTGGACTCGGCTTCCACGGCCGCGTCGTCCAGCGCTCCCTGTTCGAGGAGTGCGCAGGCACGGGCGGCATGCCAGTGGGGTAGTGACCAGCCCAGGCCCAGCGCTTCCGCTTCGCGCTGTCCCTCCCGCAGGACCCGCTCGGTGTCCGCGAGCCGGTCGGTGGCGGTCAGCACGGTGGCCAGCCACAGCGCCGGGATGCGCGGGGGCCGCAGGTAGAGCGCGGCGGACTGGGTGCCGGCGCGCCGGGTGGCTTCCTCGGCGAGTTCGAGGGCGCGGGCCAGGCGCCCGCGGTAGAAGGACGTCTGCGACTGGAACACCATGGCGCTGACGACGACGGCCGGGTCATGGCTGCGGTAGGAGGCCTCGACCAGCCAGGGGCCGGTCTGCTCGGCAGCGGTGATGTCTCCGAGGTACACGTGGCCCGTCGCCTTGGTCTTCAGCAGCCGCATGCGCAAGTCGGGCGGCAGCGCGGGAAGGTCCAGTGCCCGCTGGAGGTGTGTCATCGCGGCGGCGTCGTCGCCGGCGGCCTGGTGGATCTCGGCGGCCACCAGGCGCAGGTATGCCTCCTGCAGTGGCTCGAGGCCTTCCGGCAGAGTGGTGTCGACCAGGTCGAGCGCCTCGTGGACGCGGCGGGTCCGGCCGAGGTACTCGGCGGCGTCGGTCAGCAGGGTGATGCGGCGCCCATCGTGTGGGGGCAGCAGTCCGGCGACCCGCTGGGCCAGATCCGCAGCCGCGTCGGGGGCCGACGACGACAGTTCCCTTACGGCGGTGGTCAGCGTGGTCACGGCATCGTCGTCGACCGGGCCGCCCGACATGACGACGTGCCAGGCCACCTCGGCCGATCGAGCTCCGATGCCGCGCAGGCTGTCGGCCGCTTCCCGGTGCAGAGCGGTCCGTACGGCCAGAGGGAGGTTCTCGAGGACGGCCTGCCGGATGAGGTCGTGGCGGAAGGCGACTCGCGGGCCGTCGGCCGAGAGCAGACCGGCGTTCAGGGCGGCCTCGACGCCCGACAGCAGGCTGCCGACCTGCCTGCCGAGCATGCGGGCGGCCGTGCCGAGGTCGAATTCGCGGCCGAGGACGGACCCGATCTGGAGCAGGCGTACGGCATCGTCCGGGAGCCGGTCCAGGCGCGCGGCGATACTCCGCCGGAAACTGACGGGGATGCCGTCGTGCAGGAGGCCCGCCTCGCCCGCCTCCATTTTGGCGGCATCCGTGTCGGCGAACGCGCGCACCAGTTCGATCGCCAGGAAGGGATTGCCCGCGACGGCTCGCAGGAGCCTGGCCAGGCCGGGTGAGGGCCTCGCTCCGAGGACGTCGGCCGCGATGTCCTGCAGTTCCTGCTGGGGCAGGGGACCGAGGGTGAGCCATCGGGCTCCGAGGCGTTCGAGGTCCTCCCGCACTCTGGCCACGGTCGGTCGCTCGGTGTCCGACCGTACGGCCAGCACCCACAGGATCCGTGAGGCTGCCAGTCGTCCAGGCAGGGTGCGGAGGACGAAGAGGGTGGCCGGGTCCGCCCATTGCGCGTCGTCCACGAGGACGGCCACCGGGGCGTGCTGAGCCCGGTCCTCCAGAGCGTCCGTGATGCTGTCCAGCAGCCAGAGCCGCTGGTCGTCGGTGGCTGCGGCGGCTCGGTGGGAACCGTCGGAGGAGTGCAGGGCGGACTGCAGTGCGGCTCCTGCCGCGTACTGGTCGAGCTCGTCGGCCCGTACCGACACCACGTCGAACCCGGACCGCCGCGCCATCTCGTCCAGTTCCGCGAGCAGCCGGCTCTTGCCGACGCCAGGCGTGCCTTCCACGACCACGCAGGCGCCCCGTCCGCCACGTACCGTGTCCAGGGCTTCACGGACAGCCGTGATCTCGCGGTCCCGTCCCCGCAGGCGCAGACCGGTCATGGCCTGGTTCCCACGCCCGCCTGCCTGGTCGTCGGCGGGGTCTGTGCTGCTCATGGGGCAAGCATGGCTCACGGCCGTATCCGCCCTCAACGCCGGTTTCCCGGTGATCGCCGCTTTCACCCGGGTGATTGCCGGCTGTGCGCCGTCTTGTCACCCTGTCGCGACGCATGCTCCGTGCCATCCGGATCTCTTGCCCCTGGAGAGGAGCACGACGTGCGTACAGGCAAGGAATACCTGGCAGCGCTGAACGACGGCCGCACGGTGTGGGTGGGTGACGAACTCGTCGACAACGTGGCCACGCACCCGAAGACCAGGGCGTACGCCCAGAGCCTCGCGGCCTTCTACGACCTGCACCACCGCCCGGACCTCCAGGACGTCATGACGTTCGTGGACGAGGGTGGCGTCCGGCGGTCCATGACATGGTTCCAGCACCGCTCCAAGGATGACCTGCGGCGTAAGCGGCACTACCTGGAGACGGTGCAGCGGGAACTCGGCGGCGGGGCGATCCCGCGCACACCGGATGTCAACAACTACGTCCTGCTCACCTACATCGACGACCCGGAGCCCTGGAGCAGCCAGTCCGTCGGGACCGACGGGAGGGACCTCACCGAGGGGATCCTCGACTTCTGGAACGTGGTGCGGGACGGCGACCTCAACGCGACGCCGGCGTTCGTCGACCCGCAGGCGGACCGCTCGCGCGATTCCGCACAGGCCGAGTCGCCTGCGCTGCGGGTGGTCGCCACCTCGGACGAGGGCATCACCGTGCGGGGCGTGAAGGCGATCAGTACCGGCGCGGCCTTCGGGGACTGGATCCACATAGGCGTCTTCTACCGTCCCGGGATCGTCTCGGAACAGATCATCTACGGGGCGGTGAAGCCCGACACTCCCGGGGTCACCATCATCTGCCGGGAGAGCAACGTACGCGACGGTGAGGAGGTGGAGCACCCGCTCGCCTCGCAGGGTGACGAGCTGGACAGTGTCATCGTGTTCGAGGACGTCCTCATCCCCTGGAACCGTGTCTTCCACATCGGTAACCCCCAGCACGCGTCGCTGTACCCGCAGCGTGTCTTCGACTGGCTGCACTACCACTCGCTGGTGCGTGCGATGGTGAAGGCCGAGCTGATGCTCGGCCTGGCCCTGCTGATCACCGAGCACATCGGCACGTACCAGCTGCCGCCTGTCCAGGCCCGCGTCGCCCGGTTCGCCGGCTTCCACCAGACGCTCAAGGCGCATACGGTCGGTTCGGAGGACGAAGGGTTCTTCACTCCCGGCGGCATCTTCAAGCCGAACGTCCTGATGTTCGACTTCGGGCGGGCGTACTACATCGAGCACATCACCGACATGGTCCACGAGCTTCTCGACCTGTCCGGTCGTGCCGCGCTCATCTACCCCACCGAGGGGCAGTGGCAGCAGCCCGAACTGCGGCCGTGGCTGGAGGCGCTGCAGACCGGACCGGTCGGCAGGCCCTACGACCGGCTGAAGATCAGCCGAGTGATCCGCGACATGTTCCTGTCCGACTGGGGCGACCGCATCAGCACCTTCGAGAACTTCAACGGCACGCCCCTGCTGGCCATCCGCAGCCTCACCATGAAGCGCGCCGAGATGTCCCCGAGCGGCAGCATGGCGGACCTCGCGCGCAAGGTGTGCGGCATCGAGAGCGTGAGCGACGAGGAGGAGACCGTGTACAAGGCTCAGGCGAACTACGCCCGACGCCAGGACGCCTCCTAGCAGGATGCCGGGGCCCGGGTCAGAGCACACCGCACTCCCGGGCCCTGGCGACCGCTCCGCCCCTGTCGTGCGCGCCGAGTTTGCGGAAGATCGCCCGTACCTGTGTCTTGACGGTGTTGTGGGACACATAGAACTCGGAAGCGATCTCACGCAGCGTCAGCGGACCGCACAGGGCCCGGAGCACCCGCCGCTCCCCCACCGACAGGTCCTGGGGGCGGGGGGCGGCCGGAACCACCACCGTGTCCTCGCCTGCTCGGGCGAGCAGGTCCGTCAGCACCCCGGGCGACTCGCACCGGGCCGCCGCCCGCCCGGCCGCCTCGCGGGCCTCTCGCGCCGCGTCCGTGTTGCGCCGCGCGCTCTCAAGCCGCGACCGCGTGAAGTGGCACAAGGCGCGCACGTGGGGTTCGCTTTCCGTCCGGGGCGAGCCCGCCAGCACCGCTTCCGCGCCGGCCAGAACCCGTTCGGCCTCCTCGGTCCGTCCCTCTTCGAGGAGCAGGCCGGCCCGGCCGATGTAGGCGGGCACAGAGACGAAGTGCCGGCCCAGGCCGACCGACGCGACTGCCTCGAGGGCCTCGTCACTGAGAATGCGTGCCAGTTCGTGCCGTCCGGCCAGGAGCGCACACACCACCCGCAGCCCCAGCGCGCGGACGAGCGCCAGGCCGTGCCCGGCGGCATGCGCATCACGGGTCGCCTCGCCGAGCAGCGCCTCCGCCTCCTCGTACCGGCAGGTCCAGAGCAGCGCGGCACCGCGGGCCGTACAGGCCAGGGCACGCCAGGCAGTCAGCGGCAGGGTGGCGGCGACGGCGGCTTCGCCGAGACGGCCGGCGGTCAGCACCTCCCCCTTCAGACAGCAGGCCACGACCTGAGCGACGGCTGCGGCGTCGGACACGGTGCCGCCTTCGCCGACCGTCTCCAGTCCCGTCTGCCTGAGCTGGGCCACATCCAGCCAGCGCCGGGCCGTTTCCGGGGCGCCTCCTGAGAGAGCCGCCATCGCCGCCACGACGCACAGCCTCGCGTCGGCGGCGACCGTGCGGGGCGGCAGGAGATCCAGCCAGTGCGAGACCTGCGCACCACGGCCCGCCGAGATCGCCTTCTCCCAGCCGTCGAGGACCGACGCGACGGCCGCGGGCTCATCGCCGCCCAGCGTCCAGTGCCGTACGGCCGCGGTCGTCTCCCCCTGCCGGGAGTACCACTGAGCCGCCGACCGGTGCAGGGACACGACGGTGTCGGACCCTTCGGACTCAAGGACGTCGGACAGCAGCGAAGCCAGTGCCCGGTGATGCCGGTACGCCGACGGATCGGCGGCGGGCACGAGCAGTTGCACGGTCCGTACGAGCTCGCGCAGCAGTACGCCCGCCCGGTCCCCGGCCAGGGCCTGGCACGGCCCGGCGCTCAGCTCGTCGAGCACACTGGTACGCAGCAGGAACCGGCGCTGTTCGGTGGTGAGCCGATAGAGCACCTCGGTGGCCAGATACTCGGTGACCGCCTGCCTGCCGCGGGCCAGGTTGCCTTCCGTGTCGGCCTCGTTCGCCGAGCGGGTGAGGGCGCGCCCCATGATGCACAGCCCCGCCGCCCATCCCTCGGTGGCCTCGTACAGCGCGCTCGAAGCGTCCGCGGTCGGAGCGGACCCGAGGAGACCGGTGAGCACTGCCTGTGCTTCCTCAGGGGTGAAGGCCAGGTCGTGCTGGTCGAGTTCGGCGGTCAGACCCCGCGCGCGCAGGGTCGGAAGGGGGCTTCCGGGAATGTGCCGGGTCGACAGAACGACGCGGAAACCGTGGGGAAGCCTTGTCAGGAAGTCCGCCAGGCTGCGCACTGCGTCGGCGTCCGTGATGGATTCCAGCCCGTCGAGGATCAGTGTGAGCGGTCCCTCCCCGCCCGGTCCGGTCACCAGGCCCGGCAGGATCTCCTCGAGCCATGCGTCCACCGTCCACCCATCGCTGTCGAGGCGGCCGGGCAGGTTCGGTCGTGCGTGGTGCACCGCTCGCAGGATGCAGGACCAGAGCCGGTCCGGGGCGTTGTCATACGCGTCCAGGCTGAGCCAGGCGCACTCTCCGCGGGCCGCCAAGCCCTGCGACCACTCGGTCAGGAGCACCGTTTTCCCGGCGCCGGCCGGCGCGGAGAGCAGCACCACGGGCTCGGTCGCCGTCTCAAGCCGGCGCAGTAGACGCGGGCGTGTCAGCAGATGCGGGGGCTGGGCCGGAGGATGCAGCTTGAATGTCGCAACGGAGCTGGTCATGGCACTTTCCGTGGAGTCGTCGGGACGGGCGGAGCCCCCGACGGCCATGGCTCACCTCGCAGGAGCCGGACATCGGGGGTGGCGGCGGCCGGTCACGGGCCTGGCGGCGGCCTCCTTCGAACCGCTGCCTCCAGGACTAGTGCGGAGCCCTGAGTGCGCCGAAGCCGCCCGCGAAGTGGACCAGCGGTCGGCAGTCCGCCTTGTGTGCCCATTGGCGGACGTCGCCCACGAAGATGGTGTGATCGCCGCCGGGGAGCGCCTCGGCGACGTCGCACACGACAGCCGCGATGGCGTCCTTCAACACCGGCACGCCGTGGTCGTCGAAGGTCTCGACGCCCGCGAACTTGTCCGCTTTGGACGCGGCGAAGTTCCGCGCCAGGTGCTCGCTGTCCTCGCCGAGCACATTGACGGCGAAGCGGCCGTACGCCGCGATCGCGGTCCGCGTGTACAGGTGGTTGCCGATGCATACGAGCAGCTGGAGCGGGTCGAGGGAGAGGGCGGACACGGCGCTCGCCGTCATGCCGATGGGTGTGCTTCCGGAGCACGTGGTGATCACGCTGACACCCGTGACGAGCCGGCTCATCGTGGCTCGGAAATCGACTGTCATGTCAAGGGTTTCGGTCATCGGAGGACCTCCGTGAAAGTCGGGAAGAGCGTCGGCCTGTTGCGCAGGTCACGGGGTGAACTCACCGCCCCGACGGGTGGGTTGGCGGGCATGTCGTTCGAGCGGGGCAGGAAGGCGGGCGGCTGCCCCATGACGTACGCGAGGTCGTCGCGCACGTGGTGGACGGATCGCGCTTCGCCGAGTTCGGGGCAGAGTTGCGGGCCGGCCCGGTACCGGGGGTTGTCACGGGCTGCCGGCTCATCGGCGCAGCCGGTCGGCCAGGCGTCGGAAGTCCGCGGGCGGCGGCACTCCGGGCTCCTTCGCTCTCAGTCCGCGGGCAGGGGTTCGAGGACGAAGGTGTGGCGCAGCAGGGTGTAGGGCACGTCGGTCAGCCCGCGGCAGGGCCCGGCGTCGGCCGCGTAAGTGTCGTAGGACCCGACCAGCGACTCCTTGACTCCGAACACCGGATCGGTGTCCAGGTACGGATCGTCCGAAGGGAACAGCATGCTGGTCACGCGCTGGAATCCCGGAGCATTGATCAGCAGGTGCACATGGGCGGGACGCATGGGCGACCTGCTGGTCGCGCTCAAGAGTTCGCCGACCGGGCCGTCAGCGGGTATCGGGTAGCTGGACGGGCGGATGGAACGGAAGCTGAAGTGTCCTCTCTCGTCGGTCCGGAACAGCGCGCGCATGGCCGTGTCGACCTGGCCGGGCACATCCACGTCGTAATGGCCCTCGGAGTCGCTGTGCCAGACATCCACCGCGGCGCCGGTCACCGGCGCTCCCTCACGGTTGACGACCCGTCCCTCGAAGAACAGCGGGGTGCCGGGCAGGCCTGCGGAGATGTCGGCGGCGTCGGTGTGCTGCGGCCTGTCTTCCCTGAAGAAGGGGCCCAGGACGCTGTTCTGGGTGGCTTCGGCGGGGCGTCGGTTACCCAGGGCGTCGACCAGCATGGTGATGCCCAACACGTCGGACAGCAGGATGAATTCCTGGCGCGTCGGTGTGCACATCTGCCCGGTGCGTGTCAGGAAGTCCACTCCCCGGGCCCACTCCTCCTCCGTGAGTTCGACGTCACGGATGAAGGAGTGGAGGTGCCGCACCAGTGATTCCAGGATCTCCGCGAGGCGGGAGTCCTTGGTGTCCCGCATGGTCGCGATCACGGCCTCGGTGATGGTGTCGCTGGTCAGATCACGCATGGCGTGCTCCCGTGGTGGTCGAGGGTTCGATGACGGAGTCGGTCTGGGGATGGTCGTTGCCCGGCGGCGTCCGCGGCATCTCCCCGGCCCAGGCGCGGGTCAGGAAGGCGCGGACAGCTGCCCGGTCGACTGGGCGCGGATTCCAGTAGCCGTCCCGCACGATGAGTTCGGCCGCCTGCTCGATCCCCGATTCGGGCATGCCGAGGTCTCGCAGTGCCCTGGGGGCACCGAGCCTCCCGGCGAAGTCGAAGAGACCGCTCGCGGCGTCGTCCGCCGGCAGCGCCTGCGTGACGCGTGCCATGGCTTCGGGGGCCGCCGGCCCGTTGTAGGCGGCCACGTGCGGCAGGACGACTGTGTGGGTTTCGGCGTGCGGAAGGCCGAATGTGCCGCCCAGCACGTGGCACACCTTGTGGTGCAGGGCCATGCCCACCGTGCCGAGGCACGTGCCCGCCAGCCACGCCCCGTACAGCGCATCCGCCCGTGCCTCGCCGTCGTCCGGACGTCGCGCGATGACCGGAAGGGATCGGGTGAGGGAGTCGAGCGCTTCACCGGCCATCAGGAAGGCGACCGGGTCCCGGTCCTGTGCGTAGAGGGCCTCCACGGCGTGCGCCATCGCGTTGATGCCGCTGACCACCGATATCGCCGCCGGAAGCGTGAGCGTCAGGTCGACGTCGTAGACCACCGTCCTGAGCAGCGCTTCCGGCAGCCGCCGGGTCGTCTTCCTGCGGCCTTCGGTCTCTCCGAGGATCGGCGTCATCTCCGAGCCCGCATAGGTGGTGGGCAGCGCCAGCTGCGGAAGACCGGTCCGCACGGCGATCGCCTTGCCCAGGCCGATGGTCGATCCGCCGCCGATGGCGAGCACGGAGTCCGCTTCCACGGATCTGGCGTACGCGACCGCCTGGTGCGTGACCTCGATGGGGGTGTGCGGGGCAGCTTCGGCGAACGTTCCCACGGCTGCCGCACCCAGCAGGTCGCGCACCTCCGCTGCCTGGTCCACTTGACCAGGTGTGCACAGGATGAGCACACGACGGCATCCGAGAGCATCGGCCTCTTCGGGAATACGGCTGCGTGTACCGCTGCCGAAGACCACCTTGGTGATCTGTCCCCGATGCACGAATGTCTTCATGAGAATTTCCTCGGTCCTGCCGATCCTCTGTTCATGGAGAAAGCGTCGGCACTCGGATGATGCGAGTCAACGGAATCCGTGAGTGATAACGGGAATCGGTGAGGGAATACCTTGTTCGCGCGACGCTCACCGACAGTGCGGCCTGGGGATCACGGGCGATATCACTCATCTGTGGGATGTCGGCGAATGCCAGGGCGCTGGACCGTGGGGGCAGGTGTCGGTCAGGTGAGATGCGCATGAGACGGACATGTCTGCGGCGGATCCGCTCCCGCAATTTCCGTGACGCTCGCAGAAATATTACAGAACCCGGCCGAATTCTTGACATTGCACGGAAACAGCTTCTGATGGGTCCACATCGGCGAGAGGCAGAGTGAAAAAAGATGGATAAAGTGGTCGCCACGGCCCTGGAGGCGGTGGCGGATGTGCCGGAGGGTGCGTCGTTGGCGGTGGGCGGGTTCGGGTTGAGCGGTGTGCCGAACGTGCTGATCGAGGCGCTGTACGAGCGGGGGGTCGGCGGTCTGGGCGTGGTGTCCAACAACTGCGGGGCGATGGAGTCCGGGCTCGCGGTGCTGCTGTCCGCCGGGCGGATCGCGCGGGTGACCGGCTCCTACATCGGGGCGAACAAGGAGTTCGCGCGGCAGTATCTGGCCGGGGAGCTGGAGGTGGAGCTGATCCCGCAGGGCACGCTGGCGGAGCGGTTGCGGGCCGGCGGTGCGGGGATCCCCGCCTTCTACACCCCCGCCGGGGTGGGCACGCAGGTCGCGGACGGCGGGCTGCCCTGGCGCTATGACGGCTCGGGCGGGGTGGCGCTGGCCTCGCCCGCCAAGGAGGTGCGCGAGTTCGAGGGCACCGAGTACGTGCTGGAGCGCGGCATCCGCACCGACTTCGCGCTGGTCCGGGCCGCGAAGGGCGACCGGCACGGCAACCTCGTCTTCAGCAGGTCCACCCGGAACTTCAACCCCCTCGCGGCGATGGCGGGCAGGGTGACGATCGCCGAGGTGGAGGAGCTGGTCGAGCCCGGCGGGATCGACCCGGACGCGGTGCATCTGCCGGGGATCTTCGTCCAGCGGGTGGTGGCCCTCACCCCCGAACAGGCCGCCGCGAAGATGATCGAGAAGCGGACGGTGAGCGGCTGATGGCGTGGAGTCGCGAGGAGATGGCGGCCCGTGCGGCACGCGAACTCCAGGACGGGCAGTACGTCAATCTCGGCATCGGGCTGCCGACACTGATCCCCAACCACCTCCCGGCCGGCGTCGAGGTGATCCTGGAGTCGGAGAACGGGATCCTCGGCACCGGCCCCTACCCCACCGAGGACCAGGTCGACCCGGACCTCATCAACGCCGGCAAGGAGACCGTGACGGTCCTGCCGGGCGCCTCCTTCTTCGACTCGGCGCTGTCCTTCTCGATGATCCGGGGCGGGCACATCGACGTGGCCGTGCTCGGCGCGATGCAGGTGTCCGCGGGCGGTGACCTGGCGAACTGGGCCATCCCCGGGAAGATGATCACCGGGATCGGCGGGGCGATGGACCTCGTCCACGGCGCCCGCACCGTCATCGTCGTCATGACCCACACCGCCAAGGACGGCACCGCGAAGATCCTTCAGGAGTGCGCGCTGCCGCTCACCGGCAAGGCGTGCGTCAACCGGATCATCACCGACCTCGGCGTCCTCGACGTCACCGACGACGGGCTGGTGCTCATCGAGACCGCGCCCGGCGTCACGGCCGGAGAGATCGTGGCCAAGACCGCCGCGAAGGTCCGTGTCGCAGCCGAACTCAACGAGGAGACCCAACCGTGAAGGACGTCTACATCGTCGACGCCGTACGGACCCCGATCGGCCGCTACAACGGCGCCCTGGCGTCCGTCCGCCCGGACGACCTGGCCGCCCACGCCATCCGGGAACTCCTGGCCCGCACCCCGGACCTGGACCCCGCCCGGATCGAGGACGTCTACCTCGGCAACGCCAACGGCGCCGGCGAGGAGAACCGCAACGTCGCCCGCATGGCCGCCCTGCTCGCCGGGCTGCCCACCTCCGTGCCCGGCGTGAGTGTCAACCGGCTGTGCGCCTCCGGACTCGAAGCCGTCATCCAGGCCGCCCGCGCCATCGCCGTCGGAGACGCCCACATCGCCCTGGCCGGCGGCGTGGAGTCCATGACCCGCGCCCCCTACGTCCTGCCCAAGAACGACCGGCCCTTCCCCGCCGGACACACCGAGCTGTACTCCACCACCCTCGGCTGGCGCATGGTCAACCCGAGGATGGACCCCCAGTGGACCATCCCGCTCGGCGAGTCCGCCGAACTCATCGCCGACAAACACAAGATCAGCCGCGAGCAGCAGGACGAATACGCCCTCAGCAGCCACCGCAAGGCCGCGAAGGCACAGGCCGGGGATCTGTTCGAGCCCGAACTCACCCCCGTGCCGATCCCCCAGCACAAGGGCGACCCGGTCATCTTCGCCGCCGACGAGTCCGTCCGCCCCGACGCCTCCCCCACCGCCATGGCCAGGCTCAAACCGTCCTTCCGCACCACCGACGGCACCGTCACCGCGGGCAACGCCTCCCCCCTCAACGACGGCGCCGCCGCCCTCCTCCTGACCGACGAGGAAGGGCTGAAGGCCACCGGCCGCGAACCGCTGGCCCGCATCCGAGCCACCGGCGTCTCCGCGACCGACCCCCAGTACTTCGGCCTCGCCCCCGTCGAAGCCGTCAACCGGGCCCTGGCCAAAGCCGGCAAGACCTTCGCGGACCTGTCCGTCCTCGAACTGAACGAGGCCTTCGCCGCCCAGGTCCTCGGCTGCCTCGCCGAATGGCCCCAGTTCGACCCCCAGGTCCTCAACCCCCAGGGCGGCGCGATCGCCCTCGGCCACCCCCTCGGCGCCTCCGGCGCCCGCCTCGCCGGCACCGTCGCCCACCAACTCGCCCGCAAGGGCTCCGGCACCGGCGTCGCCACCCTCTGCATCGGCGTCGGCCAGGGCCTCGCCCTCGTCCTCGAACGCTGACACGAATTCGCCCGCATCGGCGTCGGTTCGTCAGAGCGGCTTGATGCGGGCCTTGAGCGGGCAGAACTCATGGCCCTCGGGGTCGGCCAGGACACGCCGCCGCTCGTCCCCGGTCTGGCCGATGTCGGCCCGGCGGGCACCGAGCTCCAAGCTTCGGCCACGCAGTTCCGCACACCCGGCACGCCTTGACAGCGGAGGGGCAGGAAGCCAGCATGGAAACTATGGAAACTAATTCAGTTTCGAAAGTTTCCGAGCATGGCGAGCGGCGTGCTGACGTGATCGTGGAGGCGGCCGGACGGCTGTTCTTCGCGCCGGGTCCCGTGCGGGTGAGCATGGACGATCTCGCCCGTGAACTCGGTATGAGCAAGAAGACGATCTACCGTCATTTCCCGGACAAGCGCAGTCTGCTGGCCGCGGTGCTGGACCGGCAGTTCGCGGCGGTGGAGCGCACGCTGGCGGCGGCCCAGGACGCGCAGGGGCAGCCGTTCGGTGTGCGGGTCCAGCGGTTTCTGCTCGCGGCAGGCAGTGAGCTCGGGCGGATCGGCGCGGCCCAGCTCGCGGCGGGGCGGGGCGGGGCGATGCTGCGCCAGTACGTGGAGCAGCGCGTGGACACGGTGGTCTACCGGCGGCTCGACGAACTGTTCCGGGACGGGCACCGGCAAGGACTACTGCCCGCGCCGCCCGAGCTGCTGAGTGAGATCACCCGCGGCGCGCTGGAGCGGCTGCTCACCTCGCAACTGCCGCGCGAACTCGACCGGACCGCTGCCGATCTGCTGCGGGCGACCGTCGACACCGTGCTCTACGGCGCGATCCGCCCGGCACACTCCGGGCACCCCGGCACCGACGATGAACAACTCGAGGCGGTCATTCCGACGGCCCGCGATGAGGAGGTGGGCCCATGACAGGGACAACCGGCAGGGTGGTCTTGGTGACAGGGGCCAGCAGCGGAATCGGTGCGGCCACCGCACGCCTTCTGGCCGCCCGGGGGATGCGCGTGGTGGTCAACTACCTCCGCAACAGCACGGCAGCCGGCGAGATCGTGGCCGGCATCGAAGCCGCCGGCGGCCAGGCCATGGCCGTGCAGGCCGACGTGCGCGAGGCGGCGGCGGTCGAGAACATGGTCGGGCAGGTCCAGGCGGCATGGGGCGGCGTCGACGTGCTCGTGCACAACGCGCTCATCCCGTACGCGGTCAAGTCGTTCCAGGACATGACGTGGGAAGAACTGGGCGGCAAGCTCGACGGCGAGATGCGTGCGGCGTTCGCGGTCACCAAAGCCGTCCTGCCCGCCATGACCGAACAGGGCTGGGGACGCATCATCTACATCGGTACCGGCCTCAGCCGCCTGCCCCGGGAGCACATGATCGCACTGGGCACCTCCAAGGCCGCACTGGAGCAGTTCGCCCGCTACCTCGCCCAGGAACTGGGCCCGCAGGGAATCACGGTCAACGTCGTCGCGCCCGGCCCGGTGGAGGACACCCGCATGGCCCGCATGACGGATGTGTTCGACGACGCCCACAAGAAGCGGCAGGTGGCCGCCACCCCGCTGGGCCGTCTGGCACACCCGGAGGACGTCGCCCAGGCGGTCGCCTTCTACGCAGGCGACGACAACGCCTTCATGACCGGCACCACGGCCGCGGTCAACGGCGGCATGCTCATGTACTGACGCCCCGGCGTCCTTTGCGCACGGGGCCACACCGTCCGGGTCCGGCCGTCGGCCGCACCGCTCCCGGCACACCGTCACCTCAGCACCATGGGCCGCAGCGCCCTGCGCCTGCGGCCCGCGCGGGCACAGGGCGGCGACACGATCAAGGAAAGACATTCATGCACACGATCGATCTCGCCTACGTCGGGCGGGGCCTGCACGAGGAACTGGTCGCCCACATCGCCGACCAGCAGGACTACTACGCCGACGAGGGCGTCCACGTCGCGCTGCGCGACGGCTGCTCCTGGGACGAGGAGCGACTGCGCCGCGGCGCCACCATCGGGCTCGGCCGGGCACTGCTGTCCCGGCTGACCGACGGCACCCCCTGGGTCGCGCTCCAGGTCAACACCACCCGCCCGCTGTTCTGGTTCCTCGCCCGCCCCGGCCCGACCTCCCTGGCCGACCTGGCCGGCCGACGGCTGGCGGTACACGCCCCCCACACCGCACCCGGGTGCTTCACCCGGATCGTGCTGCGCCGGGCCGGCCTCGACCCGGACCGCGACATCCACACCGTCGTCCGCCCGCCCGGCGACTACGGCATGGACCTGCGCCGGCTGCACGACGGCAGCATCGACGCCGCCCTGATCGGCAGCACCATGGCACCGGAGGCGATAGCCGCAGAGCACGGCTGGCAGGTACTGGCCTGGGTCGGCGACCACTTCCGGATCCCCACCGTCGGCGTGGCCGTCGACCCCACCTACACCGACCCGGACGACCCCGCGGTCCAGGCCGTCCTACGAGCCCACCGGCGCGCCCTGCGGGTGATCCACGACGACCCCGACACCACGGTGCGGCACATGCGGACATTCCTGGGCCGGCACACCCCGGACGAAGTCCGGGCCCACTACGAGACGTTCATCGCACCGTATTTCACCACCGACGGCCAGGCCGACCCCGCCATCGGCGCCGACGCGATCACCGCGGTCGCCACCGAACTCGGCGTCCCCGCCACCGTCACCGCAGCCGAGTTCTACCGCACCGCAGCCACCACACCCTAGGGCCGGTCCAATGGGTCACATGACTCGGCTCCACCTCCTGTCGGGTCCGTCAGCACTCCGCAGGTGCTCGCTCCCGGTCAGGGGGGCGATGCCCCGCGGTTGATCCCTGTGCCGCGGGTCGCCACTGGCGCCCGCGGCCCGGGCACACCGGGAACAGCTGGGAAGGGCTGCGGTCGGCTGACTGGGGGAGGGTTCGTAGGCCGGCACCGGCTCCTCCGGGAAGCACGCGGCCCCAGTGGTCGCCGGGGCTGTCTGGGGTTGAGAAGGGCTCCGCGAACCGGGAGAAGGCAGGCCGCAACGTCGCCAGGATCCACGCCCGGATCCGACCTCGCCAGGACCAGTACCGCCGCGATGTAGGGCCCGTCGCTGGTCTCCAGCAGCCAGCGGCCGGCCGCCCCGTCCCACCGGGCCCCCAGCACCTGAACACCGCAGCGCAGCATGTCATCAAGCCGTGCCGCCGAGTTGCGAGCCCTTCTCCAGAACAAGCACATCGTTGAACCCTGCTCCGCGAAGCCGGACGGCGGCGCCGACCCCGGACCACCCCGCTCCGACGACCACGGCCCGCAGGTCCCTGTCCGTCCGCGTCCTCTGAGCCGGGATCACAGCAACGCTCCGGTCGGGCGGGGGCGGTGAGACCAAGGGCGACGGCTGGTCACGACGCCTTCGTCACGAAGCGTTCGGCGACGGCCAGGGCGGCCGCCATGATGCTCAGTTGCGGATTCACCTCCGGGCAACTGGGCAGCACGGAGCCGTCCGAGATCAACACGCCGTCGACGCCGCGCAGGCGCCCGTCCGGGTCGGCGGGTGACAGCTCGGGGTCGGCACCGGCAGCCGCCGTGCCCGTGGGGTGAAACGCGGACACATGCAGATGGCGCGCGGTCACCGTGTCCAGCAGCGCCTCGAGCTGGGCCGGGGTGCGGGCTCGCGGCACCTGCGGTACACCGGTCAGCACCTCCTCGGCGCCCGCCGCGAACAGCAGGCGGCCCATGGCTCGTTGGGCCCGGAGCAGGCGGCCGGCGTCGCGCGGCGTCAGGTCGTAGCGCAGCACTGTGCGGTCCCTGCCGAGGATGCGCCCCGAGGGCCGGTCGGCGATCATGGCACCGAGTGTCGCGAGCTGATCCGTCCCTTCCAGTTCGCGGCGCAGCTCGCGTCCGATGCCGGGCAGCACGAACGAACTCATGCCTGCCGGCGCCGCGGTGGCTTCGATCAGGATGCCGTCGTCGCGCAGGTGCTCCACGCCGACGCTCTGCAGGACGCCCTTCCAGCCGGTGACCGGGCGGCCGAAGCGTCCCGCGACGCTGATCGCCGGGTGCACGCTGAGGTTGCGGCCGAGCCGCGGGTGTCCCCCGAGGCCGGAGCGGCGCAGGAGCGGCGGGGTCTGCAGGGCCCCCGCGGCGACCACGACCAAGGGGCTGAGGATCTCCAGTTCGCTGCCGTCCGGGCGGCGAACCAGCACCCCGGCAGCGCGTGGGCCGCCCGGCCGGTCGCCGTCGACGAGGATCCGCCGGACGCGAGCGCCCGTCACGATGCGGGCGCCGAACGCGCAGGCCTCGGGAAGCACGGACAGCTGGACGCTCTGTTTGGCACCGGTGGGGCAGCCGACGACACACTGGCAAGAGCCCCTGCAACCCGGGGCGTTGCGACGCAAGGGTGCCGCGGCCCAGCCGAGTGCCTTCGCTCCGGCCAGTGCGAGCAGCCCGTTGTTGCCCAGCACCTGCAGCGGCTGGGGTGCTACTTGCAGGGTGCGTTCCACCTCGTCGAGGTGGACGTCGAAGCCTTCGGCCGCCGCGAAGCCGTGATGGTCCAGCCAGCGGGTGAGGACGTGGTTCGGTGTGCGATAGCACGTTCCGGAGTTGACGACAGTGGTGCCGCCGACCGCGCGGCCCACGGGCAGGACCAGCGGGGGGTTGCCGAGGACGATCGTCGCGCCGCCGTCCCGGTACAGGTCGGTGAAGCGGTCGAGCGGGGCCCGGCGCCCGAACGACGCACTGGTGTGGTGCTCCCCCTCCTCGAGGACGACGACACGCATCCCGACGCGGGCGAGTGTCCGGGCAGCCATGGCTCCGCCGGCGCCCGAGCCGACAACGACGGCGTCGGCACTTGAACGCGTGGGCCAGTCGCGGGACGGAGTACAGTCGAGCGGCGGGTCGTCGGGGCCGGACGCCGGGGGCGCCGGTCGGTGCTGATGCAGCGTCCGTTCGGTACCGGCCGCCAGCAGCAGCGGTACTTTGACCGCGTCCAGGAGCGGCAGCAGGGCCCGGTGGGAACCGAGCGAGCCCATGACCTGCTCCCGTTGCGCCGCGCTCAGCGCGGACAGCCGCCTGCCCGTTCGGGCCACGGTGTAGGCGTCGATCGCCGCGGCCGCGGCGCGCACGGCCGTCCGTACCGCAGCGGGCATGGTGTCGAGCAGCATCTCGGCCCTGCGGGGCACGGCCCGCGTCCACGCGGAGGTGCCGTCGTCCGCGAGCAGGGCGGCCGCGAGTCCCGCCAAGGCGGTGGGACGTCGGGAGTTCATCGGTCGCCGACCTCCGCGTGCGCGGTGCCCGACAGCCGCCATACAGCCTCCCGCCGCCATGTGCCCCACCAGCGTTCCAGGCTGACCACCGCGTCCGCCCTCTCGCTGTTGCGGCAGACCGCGGTGGAGCCGTCGGGGTCGGTGTAGCCGAGCGTCAGTGTCTGTTGCGGCGGCTGGGTGACCGTCACCTGTACGCGGCTCAGGCCCGCCCTGCCCTCGACCCGCCACTCGGGCAGGCGGATGTCCGCGCGGAACCGGCCGATGCCCGCCCAGCCCACGGCAGAGCGTTCCGCGCGTCGAGGCCAGGTACGGCCGTTTCGGTGCAGGCGCAGGAAGACCAGGGGCGGCAGCCTGTCGAGTCCGCGTCGCATGGATACCGCGGCGATGATTTCCAGGACGTCGCCTCCACCCAGGTCGGCGTGGAGCCAGGCCCAGCGGCGGGCGTTGCCGTGGCCGTAGATGCGGGCGCCGGCTCCCGGAGCGTCGTCGAGCCGCAGCTCACCGGTGCCGTACCGGATGGTTCCGCTGTAGCGGGCGCGGGCGGCGGGGAGCATGTGCGAGGCCGGCAGCCAGGGACGTCGCCAGGACCAGCGGGGGAAGGTGTGAAGCGGCGGACCTTCGGGTCTCTCGGTGAGTGCCCAGGTGAACGTCCCGGCGGAGCCGGTGAGCCGGCCGGGTCGGACGCAGATGCCCTCGGCGGTGAAGCCCTCCGGATGCGCCGTCCACGGTACGGGGCCGAACCGTGTGTGTTGGGCGGGGCCGTCCTTGGGGAAGACGGCGATCCAGCCGTGCGCGTAGGCGGCGGAACCGTCGGAGGGCGCCACCAGTTCGTGGTGCAGCCAGATCCCGCTGTCGGTGGCCGGATCGGTCAGGGTCGTGTACCAGACCTCGGTCCGCCCCGGTGTGCCGTCCCAGCGCGACGTCAGATGCCGGTCGGCAGGGGAAGCGGCCGCACGAGGGAACCGGAAGCTCGCGAGGAAGGGCAGCAGGCCGGTGGCGAGGGGGAAGCGCAGCGTGCCCTCGCCCACGCGGTCACCGTCCTCGTACAGGGTGTACGGCAGTACGGTCAGCGAGGCGAGCGGACGCTTGGGCGACACCGACTTCCAGCCGTCCAGAGTGAGGCGCCGACCTTCCATCACGAAGGTGATCCGGTAGCGGATCCTGCGGCGCGACAGGGGTGCTATCTCCAGCTCGCCCTCGGCTTCGGCGTCGTCGGCCCGCCCCGCTATGCGTACCCGTCCGCTCACGT
This sequence comes from Streptomyces mirabilis, assembly GCF_039503195.1. Taxonomy (NCBI): domain Bacteria; kingdom Bacillati; phylum Actinomycetota; class Actinomycetes; order Kitasatosporales; family Streptomycetaceae; genus Streptomyces; species Streptomyces mirabilis. The sequence continues at coordinate 9,484,524 of NZ_JBCJKP010000001.1, read as the reverse complement.
GCGCCCGCGTCGTACGGTGGGGCAGCAGCACGGCGTCGGCGCTGGCCAGCAGGTCCAGCCGCACGGGGCGGTCGCCGTCCTCGTCGGCCAGGCGTACACGGCCCAGCATGGTCTCCTTGAACACCGTCCCGTGTGCGCTCACAGGGCACCTTCCCCGCGTCCGCCGGAGCGTGCCAGCCCCTTGAGCATGATGCGTTCCGTTGCCGACAGATAGTCGCCCGCGGCGGTGCGTGCCGCCTCCTGGTCGCCGGCGGCCACCGCCTCGACGACCGGTGCCAGACGGTCATGGGCGGCCCAGGGATCCTCGAAGGGCCCGACCAGTGCCCCGCGCACCGGCAGGTACGCGTTGAACAGGGTGTTGGTCAGCAGGACGTACACCCGGTTGCCCGTGGCACGGGCCAGCGCTCGGTGCACCTCCACGTCCGCCAGCTGCACGGGCTCGCCCCCCGCCGCATCCCCGACGGCCGCAAGCAGCAGACGCAGTTCGGCGACCTGGGCCGCCGTGGCACGGGTCGCTGCGCGTTCCACGATCAGCTCACCGATGCTGCGCCGGACTTCGAAGATCTCACCGATCCAGTCGGGGCTGTGGCGCACGAGCATCGGCAGGAGGTCCGCTCCGCCCAGGCGCAGGAAATCCCGTACCCGGGTACCCACTCCGTGGCGCGTCTCCAGCAGCCCGGCGTGCGCCAGTCGGCCGAAGGCGTGCTTGAGGGAGGTGCGGGTGACCCCGAATCCGTCGGCGAGTTCACGTTCGGGAGGCAGGTATCTCCCGGCGGGATGACGCCCGGCGAGGATGTCCTCGCGCAGCCGCTTCTCCAGCACGTCGACGATCGTCTCGCGTGGCAGTGCCTCCACCCCGGCCCCCAATGATTCAGTGGTTCAGTGGCTCAGCCACTGAACCACTGTTGATGACACGGCGTCAATAAGAGCGGCCGGGACAGCGGCGGTGCCACGCGCTCTGATGTCGGTTCTCCGCGGTGCCGCCGCCGAACCCGGCACGGCCCCGGTGATCGCCACGGCGGCCCCGCTCGCAGGAGCGGAGGGACACCACACCGGGCGTGGCTTGTGCCGCCATCCTGGTCTGGACGCGGGTCCACGGGATCGTGAGCCTCGAACTCACCGGCGTGTTCGGCCACCCCACGGTCGGGGCGCAGCGGCTGATCGACCCGGAGATCGCCGGCGCCATCCAGTTCCTGAGGCCGGTCGCGGGGCAGCAGTGCCGAAGTCCTGGAAGCGGCGCGGCTCCGCGTGAACTGGGGGTACGGATTCACGTCATGACACCGGAGTTTGGGTGTCGGTTTACGGGTGGGCTTGCGTGCGGTCTCGTACGATGATCTTTCCGGTGTTCTCGCCGCGCAGCATGCCCAGGAACGCGTCCACGATGTGTTCGAAGCCGTCAACCACCGTCTCGTCCAGAGCGAGCCGGCCGCTCTGCAGATGCGGCACCGCGAACTCGTACAACTCCTCCTGCGTGTCACGGTAGTTGCTGACCAGGAAGCCCTCCATGCGCAGGCTCTTCTCCACGATGTCCGCGTAGTTGAAGCGCGGTGGCGGCGCGTCGGGGGCGTTGTACTGGCTGATCGTGCCGACGCGGACGATACGCCCGAACTCCCGCAGCGCTCCCACCGCCGCGGCCAGCTGGGCGCCGCCGACGTTGTCGACGAACACGTCGATGCCGCCCGGCGCGGCCTTGCCGAGCAGGTCGGCGGCGGGCCCGTCGTGGTAGTCGAAGACGGCGTCATAGCCCACCTCCCGCGTGAGGTGGGCGGCCTTCGCCGCCGAGCCCGCGCTGCCCACGAGCCGTCCGGCGCCCAGCAGTCTGGCGAACCGCCCGGTCGCCGTGCCGACCCCGCCCGCGGCGGCCGACACGAACAGGTCCTCCCCCTCCCGGAGCCGGGCGATCCGGGTCAGGCCCACATAGGCGGTCAGGCCGGTGCCGCCGAGTGCGCTCAAGTACGCGGTCAGGGGCACCTTGTCGAAGCGGGGCAGCTGCCGGATCTCCTCGGGCGTGACCACCGCGTGCGTGCGCCAGCCCTGCCGGTGGAACACGATCTCGCCCTCGGTCAGCCGGGGCGCGCGCGAGGCGATGACCCGCCCGATGGTGCGGCCCTCCAGCGGTGCGCCGAGCGCGAAGCCGCCGGGCACGTCGTCCATCATCTCGCGGTGGTAGGGGTCGACGGACCAGTAGAGGTTTTCCACGAGCGCGCTGCCGGCCGCGGGGCCGGGAAGTGCGGACTCGACGAAGGCGAAGTGCCCGGCGGTGGGAAGGCCGTGGGGGCGGGCGGTCTGGTGGACGGTGAGCGCGGTCTCGTTCATGCCCGGACCGTAGGGCGGGAATGCGCCCCCCGGGCAGCCGGTTGGGCTCATGCGACACACCGTTCCATGAGCAGTTCTCATACGTCGAGGTGAGCGCCCCCGTGACCCGCACGACCGACTCCGATCTCACCCCGCAGGAACTGCGCGTCCTGGTGGCGGTCGCGGACAGCGGCGGCTTCTCGGCCGCGGCCGGCACACTCGGTCTGACCCAGTCGGCGGTCTCCCACTCGGTGCGCGGCAGCGAGCGCAGGATCGGTGCGGTTCTCTTCGAACGCGGCCGCACCGGCGCCCGCCCCACCCCTGCCGGAGAGCAGGCCGTCGCGTATGCCCGCCGCGTCCTGCGCCTCCTGGACGTCCTGACCGCCGAGGCGCGCGGCGCGGCCCGGCCCGGTGCTGCGCAGGGGCCGCTGCGGATCGCGGCTTTTCGCAGCGCGGCTCTCCACCTGCTGCCGGCCGTCCTGGAGCGGCTGCGCGCCCGGTACCCCGGGATCGAGCCGCAGGTGCGGATCGTGCGCGAGGTGGGGCGCGGCACCGCGGGCGAAGTGGCCGACGGGAAGGCCGACATCGCCATCGCCACGCTGGGCGGCTCCGTGCCGCTTCCGCCTGGTCTGGTCGCGAGCGGGCTCCTTGAAGAGCCGTATGCGCTGGTGCACGCGACGGGTCATGCTGCCCCGCGCTCGCTGCCGCTGGTCGACTGGGCCGAGAACTGTGGCTCGTACACCCGCGGCTGGTGGGCTGCACAGGACTGGATCCCGAAGGCAACCGTCGAGGCCGAGGACGACGGAGCGGTGCTCTCCTTGGTGAGCGCGGGCCACGGAATGGCGATCATGCCGGCGCTGTCCCTGGTCGGGGCACCGGATTCGGTCGGGATCACTGATCTCGGCCCCGAGCGCCCGACCCGCCAGGTCGGCTATGTCACCACTTCCGAACTGGCCGGATCCGCTGTCGTGCGCGCCTTGGTGAGGGAACTGCGGGCGTCGGTCCCACGGAGTGTGAGCCTTCTCAGCGGCGGGGCTTGATGGGGTCGGGTGGGCGGGCTGCCTGGCAGGCGGGAAGACGTGCTCATCGGCCTGCTCCTGTCGCTGTTCGCCGCGGGCAACCCCCACGTCCTGGTGCTGACGATCAGCGGCCTGTTCTACGGCGCGATCTTCGGTGCGCTCTTCGGCTTCGCCGGCCACGCGTTCACCGGAGGCCGCCGCGGCTTCGCCTCCCGCAGCCAGATCGTCGCCGCCCGCTACGACGTGGTCGCCGAGACGGAGGTCGCGGAAGCGGAGAAGAGTCGCTCATCGAACTCGGCCGGCGCGAAGGCCGAGCAGGACGGCCGGCCGCCACGACCGGGATCAGTCGGCCCGCAGGGGCAGGAGCAGCGGCCCACGGGCGCGGGAACGGTCGGCGCGCGGAGGCAGGAACGGTCGGCGCGGGGGGGCGGGAACGGTCGGCGCGGCTGCGGCAGCCGCCCCGGCGGGGGCGCGCGGGGGGCAGGGCCGCACGGGCGGCGGGAGTTCGGCCCGAGGTGGGCGTTCCCGCGGCCGGCGCCTTGGCTAATCTGCACGGGTGACCACCGACCTGACCCTGCTGCCACGTGTCGCCTATCGCGGGCAGGAGGTCACCGCGCCCCGGCTCCGCGGTCTCCTCGCGCTGCTCGCGGGCGACTTGCGCACGGGCTGCAGCACCGAGCGGCTGGTGGCCGGGCTGTGGCCGGACGAGCTGCCGGAGCGGCCGGGAAAGGCGGTGCAGGTCCTCGTGTCCAGGGCGCGGGCGCAGCTGGGCGCCGGCGTCCTCGCGAGCACACCGGCCGGATACCGGCTCGCGCTCGCCGAGGACCAGGTCGACAGCTCCGCCCTGCTGCTGCACGCCGCCGCCGGCGCGGAGCGGGCCAGGGCCGGGGACCACGCGGGATCGCTGGCCGCGGCCGAGGCCGGGCTCGCGCTGTGGGAGGGCACTCCTGACGGGACCGGCAGCCCCGACGACCCCGTGGCCGCGCTGCGCGCCGAGCGCGCCCCGGTCCGCGGCGCGCTCGTACGCGCGCGGGCGCTCGCGCTCGCCCGGCTGGGGCGGCACGCGGAGGCGGCCGGGCCGCTGGCCGTGGCCGCCGCGGAGCATCCGCGGGACGAGGAAGTGCTCGCCGAGCTGCTGCGCGGTGAGGCGGCGACGGCGGGGCCGTCCGCCGCCCTGATGCGGTACGAGGCGTACCGGCGTGAGCTGCGCGAGACGCTGGGCACGGATCCGGGCGCCGGGCTCAAGGCCGTACAGCAGGAGCTGCTGCGCGGCGAGTCGCCCGTGGTCCGGCATGGTGTGCCGCACGAGCCGAACCCGCTGCTGGGCCGGGACGAGGACGTCGCGGCGGTGGAGCGGCTGCTGCGGACCTCCCGCGCCGTCACCGTCGTCGGCCCCGGCGGCCTCGGCAAGACCCGGCTCGCGCACGCCGTCAGCCGCCGCGCCGAGCAGCGCGTGGTGTATTTCGTGCCGCTCGCCGGTGTCACGGCGGACGAGGACGTGGCCGCGGAGGTGGCGTCAGCGCTCGGCGCCGGCGAGGGGCGGCCCGGCGCCGTGCGCGGTCACGACCCGGTGTCCGGCATCCTCGGTGTGCTCGGCTCCGGGTCCGCGCTGCTGGTCCTCGACAACTGTGAGCAGGTCATCGCCGGTGCCGCCGGCCTCGTACAGGCGCTGGTCTCGTCCTCGAAGGACCTGCGGGTGCTGGCCACCAGTCGGGCCCCGCTGGGCCTGACGTCGGAGGCGGTGTACGCGCTGCCGGAGCTGGGTCTCGGCATCTCCGTCGAGCTGTTCACGCAGCGGGCCCGGGCGGCGCGGCCCGGCGTGGAGCTGCCGCCGGACGCGGTGGCCGGGCTGTGCCGTCACCTCGACGGGCTGCCGCTCGCCGTGGAGCTGGCCGCGGCTCGGGTACGGGTGCTGTCGGTGCCGGAGATCGCCCGCCGCCTCGGTGACCGGTTCGCGCTGCTGCGCGGCGGGGTGCGGGGCATGCCGGAGCGTCACCGCACGCTGCACGCGGTCGTGGAGTGGAGCTGGAACCTGCTTGCGCAGGACGCCCGGGCGGCGCTGCGCACGCTGTCCGTGTTCCCCGGCGGTTTCGGCGGTGACGCGGCGGAGCGGGTCCTCGGCGAGGATGCGCTGTTGCTCCTTGAACAGTTGGCCGGTCAGTCGCTGCTCACCGTCGCCGAGACTCCGGCCGGGGTGCGGTTCCGGATGCTGGAGACCGTACGGGAGTTCAGCGCGGCCCGGCGTGCGGAGGCGGGCGGGGACGAGGAGGCCGTGGGCCGGTTCCTCGCGTGGGCGCGGGACTTCGGGGTCGCGTACCACGACGCGCTCTTCGGCTCGGATGCGCAGGCCGCCTGGGAGCGGATCAAGGCCGAGCAGGACAACCTCGTGCTGGCGCTGCGCCATGCCCTGGCCCGTACGGACCACCCCGCCATTGCCGCCGTCACCGCCGTCCTCGCCAGTCTGTGGTCCACCGGGACCAGTTTTCCCCGCCTCGCCGCCCTCGCCGCGGACACCGGGCCGCCGCTGTCGCACTACCGTCCCGAGCCCGAGTACGTCGAAGTCGCCCGCACCGCCGCGGTGTTGGGCACGGCGACCGTGTTCATGGGCCCCGGCCCGCGCGCCGTGCGCCAGCTCGTCACCCTGCGGCGGCTGCCTCCGGCCCCGCCGGACACGCTGATGCGTGCCACCGCGATCGTCCTGAGCGCGGTCCCCGAGATACGGCCTCCCGGCTACGACGTGCTGCGGAGGCTCTGCGAGGGCGAGGGCGAGGGCGAGGGCGAGGGCGAGGGCGACGGCGGCAGCGCGCAGCCGTTGCTCTCCGGCATCGCCGAGTGCGTCGCCTGCTACGTCTGGGAGTTCGAGCACGACATCGACCGCGCGCTCGTCTCGGCACGGCGGGCGGTCGCCGGACTGGCGGCGGTCGACAATCCGTCCGTGCAGCTGATGGTGCATTCCCGGCTGAGCGAGCTGTGTCTGCGGACGGCGCGGGGCGAGGAGGCGTACGAGCATCTCCTGGCGGCGCTCAAGGTGCTGCCGCGGCTCGGGGACGGGCAGGACTACATCAGCATCCGCTCGCTCCTGGTTCTCGCCTGTCTGCAGCGCGGCGAGACCGACGAGGCGGAGGACTGGCTGCGGCAGGCGGAGAGTGACAACACCGCGCAGGAGGACGACTTCTACCGGCCCGACCTCGGCGGGCGCGCCGAGATCGCGCTCGCCCGCGGGCTGACGGAGGTCGGGCTGGGCCTGTGGCGCGGTGCTGTGGAGCGGATGCTCGCGGCCGGCTCGCTGCGCGGCGGCGACGCCCGGCTCGACCCGTGGGCGTTCCTGATCCAGTCGGTGGCGGTGACGGCGCACGCGCACGCCGGCCGGCTCGGGCTGGTCGCGCAGGTGGTCGACCGGCTGCGGCAGCGGCTGTGGACGCTGCTGCGCGATCCGGTCGGCTCGCCCTCCGAACTCCCCTTGCTCGGCACGGTGTTGCACGCCCTTGGCATGGCCGGGCTCGCGTCCGGCGACACGAGTGCCGTACGGATGATCGCGCTGGCCGAACGGCTGGGGGTGATGCGCGAGTTCCAGCCGACGATGTCGGCGGACCGCGCCCGGAAGGCGGCGGAAGACGCCGACAGGGCGGCGTACACCGACGCGCTGTCGGAGTACGCCGCCCTGGAGCGGGACGAGTTGCGGGAAGCGGCCCGCGCTGTCATGGCGGCTACTTCGGGTCGCGGTTGAAGGACGCCGTCGACCAGCGGTAGCCGAGCACGGTCAGGCCGACGCACCAGGCGATGGCGATCCACCCGTTGTTGCCGATCTCGGTGCCGAGCAGCAGGCCGCGCAGGGTCTCGATGGCCGGGGTGAACGGCTGGTACTCGGCGATCGGCTGGAACCAGCCCGGCATCGTGTCGGCCGGGATGAAGGCGCTGGAGATGAGCGGCAGGAGGATCAGCGGCTGTGCGCTGTTGCTGGCCGCCTCGGCGTTCGGGCTGGCCATGCCCATCCCGACGGCGATCCAGGTGAGTGCCAGGGCGAACAGCGCGAGCAGGCCGAACGCCGCCAGCCATTCCAGGGCGGTTGCGCCCGTGGACCGGAAGCCGATGGCGACGGCGACGGCGCCGACGAGGACCACGCTGGCGATGCACTGCAGCACGCTGCCGACGACGTGCCCGACGAGCACGGACCCGCGGTGGATGGCCATCGTGCGGAAGCGGGCGATGATGCCCTCGTTCATGTCGGTGGCGACGGACACCGCGGTCCCGATGACGGTGCCGCCGATGGTCATCATCAGGATGCCCGGGACGATGTAGGCGATGTAGTCGGAGCGGTCGGCGCCGCCGATGCCCGTGCTCATCACGTCGCCGAAGATGTAGACGAAGAGCAGCAGCAGCATGATCGGGGTGAGCAGCAGGTTCAGGGTGAGGGACGGGTAGCGGCGCGCGTGCAGGAGGTTGCGGCGCAGCATGGTGTTCGAGTCGCGGACGGCGACGGAGAGGGCGCTCATCGGACGTTCTCCTTGGACTGGTTCGGCTGCGTGGGCTGGGTGGGGATGGTGGTGGGGCCGGTGGTGGGGCCGGTCAGGGCGAAGAACACGTCGTCGAGGTCGGGGGTGTGCACGGTCAGCTCGTCCGCCTCGATGCCGGTGGAGTCGAGCCAGTCGAGGATGGCGCGCAGTTCGCGCTGGCTGCCGTCGCTGGGGATCTGCAGCGCCAGTGCCTCGTCGTCGCGGGTGACCTCGCGCAGGGCGACGGCGGCGGACTGGTAGGCGGCGGGGTCGGTGAAGCGGAGCCGGACGTGGCCGCCGGGGATGAGCCGCTTCAGCTCCTCGGCACTGCCTTCGGCGGCGATCTTGCCGTCGTTCAACACCGCGATGCGGTCGGCTAGTTCGTCGGCCTCGTCCAGGTACTGGGTGGTGAGGAAGACGGTGACGCCGTCGGAGACGAGCTCGCGGATGATCTGCCACATGTTGTGGCGGCTGCGCGGGTCGAGGCCGGTGGTCGGCTCGTCGAGGAAGATGATCCTCGGGTCGCCGACCAGCGTCATGGCGAGGTCGAGGCGGCGCTTCATGCCGCCGGAGTAGGTGGAGGCGGGCTTCTTCGCGGCCTCGGTGAGGTCGAAGCGCTCCAGTAGTTCGGCGGCGGTGCGGCGGCCCTCGCTGCGGGAGAGATGGTGCAGGTCCGCCATGAGGAGCATGTTCTCCTCTCCGGTGATCAGGCCGTCGACGGCGGAGAACTGTCCGGTGACGCCGATCGCGGCCCGTACGGCCTGGGGGTCGGCGGCGAGGTCGTGGCCGCCGACCCGCAGCTCGCCGGCGTCGGCGGTGATGAGGGTGGAGAGGATCTTCACGGCGGTGGTCTTGCCGGCGCCGTTCGGGCCGAGCAGGGAGAAGACCGTGCCGGCCGGCACCGCCAGGTCGATGCCGTCGAGGACCGTCTTGTCGCCGTAGGCCTTGCGCAGCCCCTGGGCCGCGATGGCGAGTGAGTGCGAGGTCGTTGTCGTCATGCCGAGGAGGTTGCGGCACGGCGCATTCAGCACGGTTTCACGATGGTTTCAGCGCCCTGGAACCGGGCGGCGGAGGCGCAATGTCTTGTTGCCCCCCTGCTGTTGCGGGCCTCGGCGCGGCCGGCGCCGCGCCCTGGTGGGCGGGGCCTGTGCCCGAGCTGCCGGGTGGGGGCGGGAGGTGTGTACGGCTCGTACCGACGCAACCTGGACGAGGGGCCGTTGGGGTTGCCGGCGGATCGTCGTCCGGAATCCGGCATCCGTCACGGCGCTCTCCTGGCCGCGGCAGGAGAGGCGGCTCGCGTTCCGAGGCGGCGCTCCTGTATGGGCCGTACAGGGGACGGAAAGGGCCCCTGGCCGGCGGTGACGCCGGCCAAGGGCCCCTTGACGCGGTGAGTCTGCGTCAGCCGTCGGACTCCGAGGAGGGGATGTAGGCGCCCGGGACGTCCTTGGGCGCGAAGATCTTGCTCTCGCCGGGGTAGGGCTTGGTCCATCCGTGGGTCTGGTACCAGGTGAAGTGGTTCATCTGTGCGGGGTTCGCGAAGTCGGGAATGGCGCCCGGTCCGGTCAGCCGCTGGTGCGTCTTCCACTCCTCCCACGTCGCCGCGAGTGCCCGCTTGGCCGCCGGCACCTTGGCCGAGGGCACGGGCGCCGCGCTGGGGTCCTGCGGTGCCGGGGTGTCCACGCCGCAGGCGGGCGGGGTCTTCAGGCCGTCGGTCAGCGAGGTCCGGTTGGGCAGTGCCTTGAACGGCGTGAAGTCGGGGTGCCGGGTGAACGCCCCGCGCATCGGGCTGGCCGCGCTGTCCTTCTGGTTCATCGGGTGGATCCCGAGAATCTGCTCGATGGTCCGGATCATCGTGATCTGCGAGTAGTAGTGGCTGTCGACGGTGGCGTGCTGGGCCCAGGGGCTGATGATCTGGATGGGGGCACGGTGCCCGTCGACGTGGTCCAGGCCGGCCTGGGAGTCGTCCTCGACGACGAAGATCGCCGAGTCCTTCCAGTACTTGCTGTGCGAGATCTCATCGACCATCCGGCCGACCGCGAGGTCGTTGTCCGCGACCTGGGCGGCCGCGTTCGCCGGGCCACCGGTGTGGTCGTTGGAGAGCCAGAACATGTTCAGGTTCGCCGGACCGTTCTTCTCGAAGTCCTGCTTCCAGATCTGCTCCTTGTAGACGTCCGGGACGCTGGTGTCGAACAGCGGGAAGCCGGGCACCGACACCTTGTTGAGCGACGGGATCGCCGAACCCGTTTGGATGGGGTAGGCGGTGTTCTGCCCGGTCGCCTCCATGTTCTTGGTGTCGCAGTACAGGTTCTGCCAGGACGCGCCGGCCGGCTTGCTCTCGAACGACTGGAACTCGCCGAAGTCCTTGACGGACTTCCCGGCCGCCTGCGCACCGGTCCAGATGAAGCCGGACTTCTGGTGGCCCAGAACGTCGTCCTCGGTGTCGTAGCTGCGCGTGTACTCACCGGCCGAGGACTCGGTGTACTCCGGGTCGTCGGCCTGCATCAGCCAGTTGTGACCCTCGGCGGAGTTCGTGCCGATGTCGTAGGTGTTGTCGTACAGCCCGAACTGCGAGGCCAGCGCGTGCTGGTTCGGCGTCACGTTCTCGCCGAACTGCGTCACCGACGGGTCGCCGTTGCCCTGCGGCATGTCACCGAAGACCTGGTCGTAGGTCCGGTTCTCCTTGACGATCATGAAGACGTGCTTGATCGTCGAGGGGGCGCCGAGCCGCGCCGGGACCGGCACCTGCTTCTGGTCGCCCTTGCCATGGGCCAGCGAGACCGAGCCCCGCGTCCAGCCGTTCTGTTGGAAGACCTTGCCCGTCTGGGACCTGATGACGCTGTCGTCCGGCAGCGTGAACTGCGTCAGGCTCGACGTGGTGTCGTGGGTGCCGTGCCCGGCCTTGCTGGTGGGGCGGCGGGCGTCGATACCGCGGGTGTTGGAGACGATCACCTTCTTGCCCACGGTGGTGATCTCCGCGGGGAAGTAGTCCGTCGGGAGCAGGCCGACGTAACTGGCGGGCTCCTGCGGGGACTTGTAGCGGTAGACGGCGACGGCGTTGGCGCGGCCGAGCGTCACCAGCAGACGGCCGTCGTCGGTGAGCGTCACCGCGTTGGGCTCGTAGCCCACCGACGCCTCCGGCCACGGCTGGGTGGCGATGGTCTGCACGACCTTGTTCTTGCGGGTGTCGATGACCGACACGTTGTTGTCGGCGGTGTTGGTGACGAACACCGCCCCGTTCTTGGCGTACAGAGCCGTCGGGTGCAGACCGACGTCGATGCTCCCGACGGTTGCGGTCGGGTCCGCCAGGTCGATGACGCTGACCGTGCCGGTGGTGGTGGCACCGGTCTGCGGGTTGGCCGGAACCTGGGTGCCGTAGGAGTTGATCGTGGTGTCGCCGGCCTTGGCCGGGCGCCCGCCCTCGTTGCTGACGTAGAGCTTGTTGCCGACCATGGCGATGCCACGGGGTGCGTTGCCAACGGCCCAGCTCTGCTTGATGGTCCCGGTCGCCGCGTCGATGGCGGCCACCCGGTTCTGGCCGTTGACCGCGCCGTACACGGTGGAGCCGTCCGCCGAGAACACCGCGGCACCCACGAGTGCGTGCTTGGAGCCGTCGGCCGGGATCGAGATGGTCGTCGGGCCGGAGAGGGTGCCGTCCGGGTTCACGGTGAACTTGGTGTAGCCGTCGCTCTGGCCCAGCCACAGCTGCGAACCGTCCGGCGAGTACGTCGGGCCCTCCTGGCCGACGGCGCCGCTCGTGATGCGCAGGTCGTCCGTCGAGGCGGTGCCCACGCGCTGCTGCACCTGCCCGGTCTTGAGGTCCATGACGACCAGCGACGCATCGCCGTCGGTGACCGAGGCCGCGAGATGGCTCCCGTCCGGGCTGACCGCGGACGACATGATCTTGCCGTTGTTGATGACGGTGCGGCTGCCGTACGGGGCGATGTACTGGTCGCTCGAGATGACCTGGCCGTTGGCGGTGACCTGGCCGACCTGCTGGGTGGCGAACTGGCTCGTCGAGGCAACGGCGGTGCCCGTGACAGCGAGGGCCACAGCGATGCCCGCCGCTACCAGAGTGCTCCGGCGGCCGAAGCGTCTGCCAAAGAGGTTGATCTGTTCCTTCTCGTTGCTCCGACGCTGCCGTGCTACCTGCATGGAGTTATCCCTTCGGGGTGGCGAGCAGGTCGACGTTGCCGTCGAACTGCCACAGCGGGTTGGGTGCGTCCCCGGTCGGGGTGCGGACCAGGAAGTAGCCGTTGACTTCCTTCGGTCCGTCGCCGTCGGCCATGAAACGACCGTCAGGTGTGAGGTCGAGCTGGTAGATCGCCGTCCCCACGACGTCGATGCCGGGCAGATGCCAGGACACGACGCAGCGCCAGTCGTTGCCCGGCCCCTCGGCGGCGACCTTGACGCTGCCCTTGTCGCACGTCGCCGTGGCTTTCAACTGCGCTTCTGTGACGGCGGGGCGGTTGAGCTGCTCGGTCTGCAGGCGATAGAGGTGGGCGAACGCCGTGGCAACCGAGCGCTGCACTTTGTCCTGCTCGATCCCGGAGCCCGAGGCCCCGCTCGCCGAGGCGAGCACCGCGACCGTGACGGAGACCAGAGCGGCGAGCGGCAGGCCTGCGGCGGTGACCGCGCGGCGCCCCGAGCCGTCGTAGGTCGGGTTGGTGAAGTCGCGCCGCAGGAAAAGCACGTAGGCCAGCGCGGTCGCGGTCACAGTCCACAGCAGGCTGACCCCGATGCCGATCAGGAGCGGGCCGAGCTGCATGGGGCTGGTGAACAGGCCGTTCCAGGCGATGAAGGCGTAGCTGGGCAGGGCGAGGCGTACGGCGACGGGCAGCGGCATCATCTGGGCGAGCTGCATCGCGAGCGCGACGAGCGCGGGCAGCAGCAGTCCCATCGGGGAGCGCCCCAAAGTGACGGACCCGAGCAGTCCGATCGCGGCGAGGGCCAGCGTCGGGGCGAGGACGCAGATCCAGGCGAGCAGGACCTTGCCTGCGGCGTCCGCCGGGCTCAGCAGGTGGCCGTCGAGGCCTGCCAGCGGCCGGTTGCCGACCGCGACGATCCCGCCGGCCGTGCTGGATGCGGCCAGTCCGGCCACGAGCAGCAGGATGACGGTGAGGCTGGCCAGTGCCTTCGCCGCGAAGATCCGCCGGGGTGAGCGGACCGCCACGAGCAGGTGGCGCCAGGTGCCGAGCCGGTCCTCGGAGGCGAACACGTCGCCGGCGACCACCGAGGTCAGCAGCGGGAGCGCCCAGGTGCCCGCGAAGCCGAGCATCACCAGCGTGCCGGCCCACCCGGTGGCGTGCATCCAGCGGCCGAAGAGGGTGTCGGAGGGGAGTGTGCTCTGCTGGCTCACCGCGGCGACGAAGAGCGCCGGCGCGATCCAGCAGGCGAGGACCAGCAGCCGGATCCGCCATTGCGAGACGAGTTTGACCAGCTCGAAGCGGTAGGCGCGCGGAACGGAGACGCGGCGGGCCGCGGCAACGTTGTCGTGGGTGAGGGTCGCGGTCACCGGCCGGTCTCCTTCTGCTCGGTGAGGGCGAGGAACGCCGCCTCGAGCGGCGACACCAGGGGGGCGAGCTCGCGCAGCGCGATGCCCGCCTGTACGAGCCGCACCACCAGTTCGTCGAGGGCGGCCACCGGTGCGCGTACGACGAGTGCCTCGGCGTCGTGGCGTGTCCCGGTGTCGTCGACGACGCGGATTGCGGCCGCATCGAGGGCCAGCCGGCGGGCGGCCTGCGGGTCGGAGGTGAGCAGCCGGTAGTCGAGTTCACGGTTCTCGGCGGCCAGCTTGCTCAGCGGGCCGGAGAAGACGACCCGTCCGGTGGCGAGGATGGTGGCCTCGGAGCACAGCGCCTGGAGGTCGTCCATGCGGTGGCTGGAGAGCACGACGCTGGTCCCGTCCGCGGCGAGCCGGGTGAGGACACCGTGTACGTGTCTTTTGCCGGCCGGGTCGAGGCCGTTGGAGGGTTCGTCGAGCACGAGCAGCCGGGGCTTGGTGAGCAGGGCGGCCGCGAGTCCGAGCCGCTGGCGCATGCCGAGGGAGAAACCGCGGGCCTGGTCGTCGGCGACATCGGTGAGCCCGACCTGGTCGAGCACGTCGTCGACTCCCGCCGTCCGTGCGTCGTGGCCTCGCAGAGCAGCCAGTGCGGCGAGGTTCTGCCGGGCGGTGAGCGAGGGGTAGAGGCCGGGTCCGTCCACGAAGCCGGCGACGCCGTCGGGGGCGGCGAGCGCGCGCCTGAGCGGTGTGCCCAGGATCTCGAGGTGGCCGCTGTCGGCGACGGCCAGGCCCAGCAGGAGACCGAGCAGCGTCGTCTTGCCGGCGCCGTTCGGTCCGACCAGGCCGTGGATCTGGCCCTGTGCCACGTCCAGATCGACGCCGTCGAGTGCCACGACGTCACCGAAACACTTGGTGATCCCGCGAGCCTGAACTGCGAGAGGTGTGTCCATGAGCCCCTTCCTCCGAAACACTCAGGGACCTTAGGGACGGCACACAACGCAGACACAGGCGGCTGGCTGAACGTCCAGGAAACGGATCGTCAAGGCGTCGGCAAGTCCGGGTGCACAAAATGGCCAGCATCGAGCCAGAGTTGGGCAACCTCAAAAGGCACCGGGTCCACACGAAGTACCACGGCCCACGCTTCGGTGCGCTGCCGGCGAGCGCAACGGCCGCCCGCGGCGCGCTGCGCGGACGTGGCGACGGCGCCGAAGGCGGCCGGTCCGGCACTGCCCCCGGCGTCCGGCCGCATGTGCCTGCCGGAGTGGACGAGCATGGAAGAGCACGGTGGTGCCTGCCGGTACCAGTCCGCAACCGTCTGAGGACGTCTGCCTCGGTGCGGTCGACGCGAGCGGCCAGGTCCTGGGCCGCGACGCGGAGTACCAGGTAGGTCGCGGCCACACGCGCCGACGCCCGCCCCGGCCGCCTGCTCGCGGCGGTGCGCGAGCTAGTCACGCACCCGCAGGAGGACTGGACGCTCACAATCGTCGTCACCGACCACGGCCACCGCCGACTCCTCGGCCGTCCCGCACCTCACCGACGCACAACTGGGGCGCTGCACCCTTCCGGCCGGCGAGGAGACGCCCGCCGCCCTGGACGGTTCGACGTCGGCCTGCGCCTGGGGCAGCGACCCCGACGCGCTCGTACCGGGCATCTACGGCCCCTCCCGCCAGCCGAAGCTGAGCCTGCGGTAGAAGTGGGTCAGCCAGATCTCCTCGCGGCCCGCGATCAACGCCTCAGGCAGGTCGGGCACACCGAGGAAGGTGAAGAACCAGTAGCCCTGCCGGGCGAGCGTCGCGTCGTACGTGTCCGCCACGATCCGGGTAGGGATGTTGTCCATGGCCACGAACCGGTCGATCCGGTCGCGATGGTCCTTGGCGAACCTGGTGCCGACATGGGCCCCGCGGTCGTGGCCGATCAGCACGATCCGCTCATGCCCCAGGTGGTCCATCAACGCGACGAGATCGTTGGCCATGGTCCGCTTGTCAGAGCCGGACGCCGGCTTGTCCGTGTCGCCGTAGCCGCGAAGGTCCGGTGCGATCACGATGAACTGCCCGGCCAGTACGGGAATCTGTTTCCGCCAAGCCGTACCAGGTCTCGGGGAAGCCGTGGAGCAGGTAGACCGGCGGCCCCTGCCCCGCGCTGACCCAGTGCTGCTTGATTCCGTCGAGTTCGGCGGTGTGGTGAGTGATGCCTGTCAGTTCCGTCATGGGTACTCGCTCGTGAAGTCGAAGGGGACGGGCGGAGCGCAGGGCGCGGCCCTGCCGTCACCTCAGGCCGCAGGGGCGGCGGATCCCTGCACTGGAACCTAGGACCCAGTCGCGGAGCGGCTTGTCCGGGAGCGCACGGGCCAAGGTCCGCCAAGGAACCCGGCGACCGGAGAGCCGGGACGAGTGCGCTGTCGGGCACCGAGCCGTGCGCTGGCGGGCAAGCCGCCGGAGCGGCGCCTCCTAGCCTGACGGGGGACTCAGGACAGAGCACTTCGAGGAGAGTCATGCCCCAGCAGACCGTTGCCGAGCAGTACGTCGACCTCCTGGCCCGCGCCGGGGTGCGCCGGCTGTACGGCGTCGTCGGCGACAGCCTGAACCCGGTCGTCGACGCGGTCAGGCGGCACGACGCCCTCGAATGGGTCCAGGTCCGGCACGAGGAGGTCGCCGCCTTCGCCGCCGGCGCCGAGGCACAGCTCACCGGCCGGCTGGCCGCGTGCGCGGGATCCTGCGGCCCGGGCAATCTACACCTGGTCAACGGCCTGTTCGACGCACACCGTTCGATGGCACCGGTGCTCGCGCTGGCCGCGCAGATCCCCAGCAGCGAGATCGGCACCGGGTACTTCCAGGAGACACATCCGGACCGGTTGTTCGAAGAGTGCAGTCACTACTCGGAACTGGTTTCCTCGCGCCACCAGATGCCCCGTGTGGTGCAGACGGCGATCCAGCACGCGGTCGGCAGGCGAGGCGTGTCGGTCGTGGCCATGCCCGGGGACATCGCCTCCCAGGAATCCCCGGACACCGGCGCCGAACTCGCGATTCCGCTGGATCGGCCCGCCGTCCGTCCCGGCGACGAGGAACTGGCGCGTCTGGTCCAGCTCGTGGACGCCGCGAAGAAGGTGACGGTCTTCTGCGGCCGGGGCGTCGAGGGTGCCCATGCGGAGGTGATGGCCTTCGCCGAGAAGGTCAAGGCCCCGGTGGGCCACGCGCTGCGCGGCAAGGAGCACATCCAGTACGACAATCCGTACGACGTCGGGATGTCCGGACTCCTGGGATACGGCGCCGCCTACCAGGCGATGCACGAGTGCGACCTGCTGCTGCTCCTGGGCACCGACTTCCCCTACACGGAGTTCCTGCCCCGCGACGTGCGGACCGTCCAGGTCGACATCCAGCCCGAACGGCTGGGCCGGCGAACGCACTTGGACCTCGCGGTGTGGGGGGACGTCCGCGAGACGCTCAAGTGCCTGACCCCGGAGGTTCGGGAGAAGCCGTCCCGCCGGTTCCTCGACCGCATGCTGGACCGTCACCTGCACGCGCTCGAAGGCGCCGTGAGCGCCTACACGCGCAAGGTCGAGAAGCACATTCCGATCCACCCCGAGTACGTGGCGTCCGTGCTGGACGAGGAGGCCGCCGACGACGCGGTGTTCACCGTGGACACCGGCATGTGCTGCGTCTGGGCCGCCCGGTATCTGACGCCGAACGGACGCCGCCGTATCCTCGGGTCGTTCGTCCACGGCTCGATGGCCAACGCACTGCCCCAGGCCATCGGCGCGCAGTTCCTCGACCGCGGCCGACAGGTGGTCTCCCTCTCGGGCGACGGCGGGTTCTCCATGCTGATGGGCGACTTCCTGACCCTCGTCCAGTACGGCCTGCCGGTGAAGGTGGTCGTCTTCAACAACTCGTCCCTGGGCATGGTCGACCTGGAGATGATGGTCGACGGTCTCCCTCCGTACGGCACCGGTTACCCGCACACCGACTACGCGGCCATCGCCACCGCCGCCGGCGCACGCGGCATCCGGGTCGACAAGCCCGGGGACGTGCGCGACGCCCTGCGCGAGGCCTTCGCTCACGAAGGGCCGGCACTGGTCGATGTGGTCACCGACCCCAACGCCCTTGCAGTACCCCCCAAGATCACCTCTGAACAGGTGACCGGCTTCGCCCTGTCCGCCAGCCGGACCGTCCTCAGCGGAGGAGTGGGGCGGATGATCCATCTGGCACGGACAAACCTGCGGAACCTTCCGCGCCCCTGACCGACGAAGGTGTGTCCGGCAGGGGCAGCGGCAACCGTCCCGAGCCAGGGCACCAGCAGGAGGAGCTTGCCATGAGCAAGGACGAATCGAACTCGGATCCGCAGCACGGGCACATCCGGAATCTGGCGGAGCGGCTGGCCAGGCATCACGAGCAGGTCGAAAGCCGACGCGAGGAAGAGGAGCTGGCCGACGCCATCGGCACGGCCGCCTTCGACCTGGGTTCCGACATCGGGCACCCCACGCCGACCGAGGGGCCGGTCGGCTACGACGTGGACCGTGATCTCGGCCTCGAGAAGGAGCCACCGAATCTGCACGGCTAGCCTCTCGTCAGCGACCGATTTCTCGCGCCTGCCCCTCCGTATGCCACCAACTCGTCGCGCAGGAACCCGATGCGCCGCTGAAGGGCCCCAGATGACACAGCACGCCGCCGCTCCGACCGTCCGGCGAGTGGACGCCAAACACCACTACGAAATCCTGGTCGCCGGCGAAACCGCCGGCCTCACCGCCTACCTTGACCGCGATGACCAGCGCGTCTTCTACCACACCGAGATCGACGACGCCTTCGCCGGTCAGGGCCTGGCCTCGCTGCTCGTCCAGCAGGCGCTGACCGACACACGCGCCGCCGGGAAACGCATCGTGCCGGTCTGCCCCTACGTGGCGAAGTTCCTCAAGAAGCACGGCGAGTTCGCCGACCTGGCCGACCCCGTGACCCCAGAAGTCCTGATGTGGCTGGAGACCGTTCATACGCGGTGACCGCCAGCTTCGGCGCCGCCGCCGTGGCGGGCGATTTCGACATTCCGTCGGTCATGTGCATGGTGACGGTACTCGTGAGCGTTCCGAACGAGCTGTCGACGCCGCTGCCCGCGGAGCTGCACTACGACATGAGCGACCCCTACGCCGTCCGACTCTCCATCGGCGCGCCCGCGGCCAGACCCGTGGACTGGGTGTTCGCCCGCTCGCTGCTCACGGAAGGCCTGCACCGGCCCACCGGCACCGGAGACGTGCTGGTGATTCCCCCGCATCGCTGCCATCCCGTCTCCGTACGCATTGTGTTGAGGTCGGGCGCCGGTGTGGCGCAGGTCGACATCGCGGCGTCCGCGGTCGCCGCGTTCCTGCGACGGACGGTCTCACTCGTGCCCCCGGGGGCCGAGAGCCTTCACGTCGACTTGGACCGTGTCCTCGACGAGCTCACCGACAGGCAGGACTGAGATGCGCCTGGAGCTCGGCCTCTGAGACCGCCGGTGTTCACTATGGCGTGTTGCCGAGCGGGGCGTCGGGCTTGACCTGGTCGGCGGCGGTGGCGCCAGTCTCTGTCTCGGGCACGACAGGACCCTCGGCGGCATCGAAGGCATGGGTCACCTCCGGGACGGTGCCCGGTACGAGCAGGCGGCGGGCCCGTTCTTCGTGACGGCGGTCGGTGGCCGTGATCCGGCTGTGGTGCTGGGCGAGGTGCTCCGCCCATGAGGCGACCAGGTAGTTCTCGATGAATCGCTCCGGATCGTTGCCGTCCTGGTAGAGGCCCCAGGTGAGGGCTCCCGTGCGGCGGCGCGAGCGGGCCACATTGTCCATGCAGTCGGTGAAGGCGGCTCTGTTCCCGGGGCCGACCCGGTAGGCGACGGAGACCAGCACGGGGCCGTCGGCGGGTCCGGGCTCGAACAGCAGGGGCGGAACCGGCCAGTGGTCGGACGGAGTCGGATCGATGGCGTCCGTGCCGTGCAGCGGCCAGCGGCGCACGGTCACCGCGCCGGCCACGAGCAGCCCGCTGCCGACCAGGAGCGAGACGGTCAGGCCCAGCCCATCGGCCAGCGCGCCCCACAGGGGTGCCGCCAGTGCCTGCCCGCCCTGGAAGACCAGGAGGTAGACGGCGAGTCCCCGGGCCCTGACCCAGCCGGGCAGCCGCGTCTGGAGGGCCGTGTTGAGGGTGGACAGTACGCCGATCCAGGCCAGTCCGGCGGGCAGTAGCGCGCCCACCGCGAGCCAGGGGAGCCGGGTGGTGGCCAGCACCGCGAGCACGGCGGCGAAGACGAGGGCCCCCGCGGCCAGAGTGCCGTTGGCGCCGAGAGCGCGGCGGACGGCAGGCAGTACGAAGGCCCCGCCGACGGCTCCGGCACCGACCGCGCCGAGCAGCAGCCCGTACCCTCCCGAGCCCAGGCCCAGGGAACGGCTCGCGACCAGGGGAAGCAGTGACCACAGCGCGGCGCCGCCGGGTATGAACAGCAGCGTACGCAGCAGGACTCGGCGGACTCCGGGCGCGTACCACACGTAGCGACGGCCCGCGTGCAGAGCCGTCAGGAGCTTCTCGCCCTGAGCCGTGGGCACTAGGGTCCGGGGCCGCCGCCACAGCGTGAGAACGGCTGCGATACCGAGGTAGGACGCGGCGTTGAAGGCGAATACCCAGCCCGCGCCCGCCGCCGCGACCACCGCTCCGCCGAGTGCCGGACCGACGGCGCGTGCCAGATTCATGTTCACGGCGCCGAGCGCGGCCGCCTGTCCCAACTGGCGGCGCTCCACGAGCTCCGGCTGGATCGCCTGCCAGGCCGGGCCCATCAGCGCGGTGCCGCATCCCAACAGGAAGGTGAGGCCGAGCAGCAGCTCCGGGGTGAGCGCGTCCGCGAACGCCAGGACGGTCAGCGCGGTGGAGACGGCGAGCATGGCGAACTGGGCGACCAGCAGCACCGTACGACGGTCGTAGCGGTCTGCCAGCACGCCCGAGGGCAGGGCCAGCAGCACAACGGGGAGACTGGAGGCGGTCTGGACGAGCGTTACCAGCGCAGCGCCGTGCCCGACCAGCAGCCACTGGGCGCCCACCGTCTGCATCCAACTGCCGATGTTGGAAACCAGTTGCGCTATCCACAGCGCGCGGAAGACGCGCGCCGCGAGCGGGGCCCAGGGAGAATCCGGCTCAGGACGGTCTTTCGGTGACGGTGCAGTACTCATGCTGGTCCATACCGGATCGAGGACGCGGGCGCCTCGCATCCGGCAATGTCTCAGGCGCCGTGGGGGCATAGCCGGTGCTCACCGTAGGGCGCTCCGGCGTACCCCTGTTGCCCGGCGGTGCACTGTCTTCGGTCCGGAAGCGAACTGCGGCCGCGCTGCGTCCCGCGAAGTGCGCTGCGGGGACACGAGCGATGCGCACAGGGGCAAAGGGTGTCCACCGGCCGGCCCTACGGTGGCCTCGGAAGCCGGGGAAACGCCGGGACGAAATGCCGACCGCTACAAGCCGCTACTAGCGGAGGAGTTCGGTCGTCGTTCACGCCCACGGGGCCTCGCGCCTGTCGTGGTGTCACCGCCGGAGGGCCCAACCTCGTAGGCAATTCCGCCAGGGCTGCCGGACCGACCCGAATCGACCAGAGGAGACCCCGTGGCCTCGCCCGCAGTGGTGGAGATCTCGCGATGGCAGTTCGCCATCACCGCGGTCTTTCACATGAGCTTTCCCGCGCTGACTGTCGGACTCTCCGTCTTTCTGGCCGTGATGTACACGGCCCACCTCAAGACCGGAAATCCGCTGTACCTTCAGATATTCCGCTTCTGGAAGAAGATATTCGCCGTCGGATTCGGCCTCGGAGTAGTCGCCGGAACCGTCATGACCTTCGAATTCGGTCTCAACTGGGGAAGCTACGCTCACGCGGTCGGCCCGATCCTCGGTGTCACGATCGGAATGGAGGTCATCACGGCCTTCTTCCTGGAGGCCGGGTTCATCGGCATCATGCTGTACGGCGACGGCCGGGTGCGTCCCCGGACCATGGCGTTGGCCTGCTGGATGCTCGTCGTCGGCACGCTGCTGTCCACGACGTGGATCCTCTCCGCCAACAGCTGGATGCAGGACCCCGTGGGGTTCACCGAGGTCAACGGCCAGTTCCGGGCGAGCAACTGGTGGCATGTGTTGTTCAACCCGGCGTTCTCCTACCGGTACCCGCACATTCTGTTGGCGGTACTGATCAGTGCCGGTTGGTTCATCGGCGGGATCGCCGCCTGGTACCTGGTCAAGCGGCGAGCGCTGCCCTTCGCGCGTCGCACGCTGTCGATCGCTCTCGGGGTGCTGGCGGTCCTGATGCCCGTACAGCTGTACGTGGGCGATGCCACCGCCGCGTTCATGGGTGCACACCAGCCCGCGAAACTCGAAGCCTTCGAGGGCAACTGGAAGACCGACAACAACGGCTACAACCTGCTCGTGGTGCCCGACACGGACAAGGGCGAGAACAAGGTCCATGTCGAGATACCGCACCTGGGCGCCGTCATCGGCAAGGACCTGTCCGGAAAGGCGGAAGTCCCCGGACTGCTGCAGACACCGAAGGACGACCGCCCCAACATGTGGTCCGCCTTCTACGGCTTCCGGGCGATGTACTTCACCGCGCTGGCGATGTTCGGCATGGCCTTCGCCGGGCTGGTGTTGCGGCTGCGCGGCAGGCTGTACACGGCCCGGCGGTTTCTCCGGCTGATGGTCTGGATGGCCCCCGCCGGTGTCGTGGCCATCAGCGGCGGCTGGATCACCGCGGAGACGGGCCGGCAGCCCTGGGTCGTCTACGGCCTGATCCGGACCAGTGAAGCCGTTTCGCACCTCTCCCTCGGCGCGGCGCTCGCGAGCCTCATCGGCTTCGTCACCGTCTACGCGCTCCTGCTCGGGCTGTGGATCCGCTCCATCGTCCGCACGGTGCGGACCGGCCCCGAGCACCTGGTGACCGACGCCGACACCACTGTCCACCCCCCGGAGGTCAGCCATGCTTGAGTACGCGTCATACGGCTTGGTCCTGCTCGCACTCGGCGCCTATGTGCTGCTCGACGGTTACGACCTGGGCATCGGCATCCTGAGCCTGTTCGACCGCAGCGACCAGCGGCGCAAGGAGTACAACGAACTGATCGCGACCGCCTGGGACGCCAACGAGAGCTGGATCATCCTGGCGGGCGTGGCTCTGTGGGCGGGCCTGCCCGGTGTCTACGCCACCGTGCTGCCGGGCGTCTACCTGCCGCTCGTGGTCATGCTGCTGGCGATCGTGCTGCGCGGCACGGCCATAGAGCTGCAGAGCGCCGCCCCCGACTATCGGCGCGGCTGGGGCCTCGTCTTCGGAATCTCGTCCCTGGTGGCCACTGTGTGCCAGGGCCTCGTGGCCGGAGGCGTCCTGTCTGGACTGCCCCACCGCGGCGGGGTGTTCACCGGGGGCACCCGGGACTGGCTGACGCCCTACAGCATGCTGTGCGCCCTGGGGCTGGTGGCCGTCTACCTGCTGGCAGGTGCCGCATGGCTGCAGGACAAGACCACGGGCACCGCCCACGACCGCGCGGGCCGCCTGGGCCGGCCGCTGCTCGTGGCGGTCGCGGCGGCCGGCCTGGTCCTGGGATTCGGGCTCCGCGTCGCCGACCCGCAGCATCTGCGCTTCGACCAGCCGCTCCGCGCGACCCTGTTCGGGCTCGCGGTGGCGGTGGCGGTGGTCTGTGCCTCGATCGCCTGGTACGGCTTCGGCCGCCGGCCGGACTGGCGTCCGTTCGTCGCCGTGGCCGGTACGGAGGCCGCAGGGCTGCTCGCGATCGTCGCCGCCACCGCACCCGTCGTCGTCCCGCCCGGCCTGACCGTGCACGCCGCGGCCAGCCCGCACGGTTCACAGCTGTTCCTGCTCATCGGGGTGGGCGGGTGCATGCCGGTCGTCCTCACCTACAACATCTACGCGTGGTGGGTCTTCCGCGGGAAGTTCGCCCAGCCAACGGCCGGCACCGAAGCGGCGGTCCCGTCCGACAGCACGACTGCCGCGGAGCGGCCCACGGCGGTGGCGTCGGCCACGGAAGACGGTCCGTGGGCGGCCGTCGTCGTCCGGCGCGTGCTTCTGACCCTCCTGGCCGTCGCGGTGGCCGCCGTCTCCCAGGACATCTTCGGTGGCGTGCGCGCCTGGATCGACCCAGCCGGTGTCGCCGTCTTCTCCGTCACCGCACTCGCCCTCTGGATCCGGTCCGACCGCCGCTCCGCAGCCGCAGGTGATTTCAACCTCCAGGCAGCCGAGAAGTGACCGACATCCCCGACCAGCTCGCCCGGCTCGGCCGGGACGACGAAGGTCAGCAGCGGACAGCCGGGCTGCTGACCGCATGGGCAGCAGCCGGCGAACCGGCGTTCCGGCGAGCCGGCACACTGCGGGGACTCGCGGCCGCGGGCCATGTCCTGTGGGCCGCTGGGCTGGGCAGGGCGGCCCAGGCCGCCCTGCGCGCCCCGCACGGGGGCGTTGCCCTGGCTCCGGTGCTCTCCGGTACGGCGCTGGTCGCCGCGGGTCTGCTGCTGCGCGCGGTCCTGCTGGCGGCGGCCGACCGGGTCGCCGACGAGGGAGCGGCCGCCGTCCAGGACCACCTGCGTGCCCGCCTTCTCCTGGGCGCCCTTCCGGCAGTCGGCGTGCCCGGCGCGGAGATGTCCGACGCCGCTCTCGGTGAGGCGCTCGACAGCGAGGTGGGCAGGCTGAACCAGTGGTTGACGACGTACGTCCCCGCCCGGCGGGCGATGCTGCTGGGCAGCGGCATCGTCCTGGCCGCCGTCACGGCCGGCAGTTGGGCCGTGGCGCTGATGCTGGTGCTGGCGACCCCGCTTTTGCCGTTCAACCTGAAGGTGATCGGCCTGGGCACCCGCGCCGCCGTGCACGCCCAGCTCACCGCAACCCGGACGCTGAGCACCCACCTGCTGGACCAACTGCGCGGACTGCCCACACTTGTCGGCCTCGGGGCCGGCGAGGAAGCGGTACGGGCAACCGAAGCAGCCGACAGGGAACTGGCCGGGCGCACCCAGACCGTACTGCGGGTGGCCTTCCTTTCGACCGCCTGGATCGAGCTCCTCATCACGGTGGCCATGGCTGTCGTCGCGACGTACTGCGGGCTCGCCCTGCTCGGCTACCTCGACCTGCCGGTGGTCCCGTCCAGCATGAGTCTGGGCACCGCGCTGTTCGTGCTCGTCCTGACACCGCCGTACTTCGCCCCCGCCCGGGAACTCGCCCGCGGCTACCACGCCCGTGCCGAGGCGGCCGCGGCGGCCGAGCTGCTCTCGGAGATCGTCGACCACGCTCCGGCCGCGGCGGTCGACGGTCCCCCGGCGCGAGTACCCGCCTCGCACCGTCCGAGTCGGCCGGGTCCGGCCGGTGTGATCCTGGACGACGTCGGGGTTCGATACCCGGGTCGCGACGAAGCGGCCCTGGACAGCGTCACCCTGACTGTTCGGCCGGGTTCGATCGTGGCCATCGGCGGGCCCAGCGGCGCCGGCAAGACCACCCTGCTCTCCGTTGCGGCAGGCCTGCGCGAACCGGACCACGGGCGGTGCCTGCACACCACCGGTTCCGAAGTCCTGCCCGCCTCACCCGCTCTGACAGCGTGGGCCGGCCAGCCCTCCTACCTCCTCCCGGGAACGCTCCGCGACAACTTGCTGCTGGCCCGCCGTTACGCCGACGACGAGCAACTGACCGCGGCATTCGCGGCACTGGGCTTCGAGGACCTACTGGCCGCACTCCCCCAGGGCCTGGCGACCCGAGTCGGGGAGCGCGGCTGGGGACTGTCCTCCGGACAGATGCAGCAGCTGGTACTGGTCCGCGCGCTGCTCCGCGACACGCCACTGCTGTGCCTGGACGAACCCACGGCCCATCTGGACCCGGACGGCGAGGCCCGCGTCATCGCCGCCATTCGGACACTTTCGCGCAGCCGCACCGTGCTGCTCACGACACACAGCCCGGCACTGCTCGAAATCGCCGACGACATCGTTCGGTTGAACCAGGGACGGGTGTCCCGGATCAGGGAGACAGTGTGACCGCGTTCAGACTGCTGTGGACGGCGGCGGACCGCGGGGTACGGCGCGACCTGCTGTTCGCGGCGGTGCTCGCCGGGACCGCCGAACTCTGCGCCGCCGGCCTGTTGGGCGTGTCCGGCTGGTTCCTCACCTCCTGCGCGGTGGTCACCGCACAGGCGAACACCACCTGGTCGTGGATGTACCCCTCGGGGACGGTCCGCGCGCTCGCCCTGGGCCGCACCGGTCTGCGCTACTCGGAGCGCCTGGTCAGCCATGGCGCCCTGCTCGGCGCGACCGTCTCGCTGCGCTCACGACTGGTCCGCACCGCGACCACCGTGCCGGCGCGCGAACTGCGCAACCAACGTGACGGCGCCCTGATGACCCGGCTCACCAGCGACGTCGGCGCGGTGGGCGGGATGGCCGGCCAGGTCGTCCCGCCGCTGGCCGGCATCGGCCTGACCGCCACCGTCGTCGTCACTCTGCTCCTGGTGGCGAGTCCGCCGGCAGGCGCGGCCGAACTGCTGCTGCTCGCGCTGTCCGCAGCCACGGCAGTGGCCGCCGAGCGGCGGACCCGCGGCCATCAGCAGACGGCCGCGGATGCGTGGGCCAGTGCACGCACCGCGCTGCTCAGTGGGCGCTCCGCACTTCCGGAACTGCGCTGCCTGGACGCGGTCGATCTGGTCCGCGATCAGGTCGCGCAAGCGCTCGGCCGGGCCCGGCGGGCCGAGGCCGCGGCCGCGTCGGTGATGCGCCGGACCCGGCTCCGGCTGCGGCTGCTCGCCATGGCCGGCCAGACGGCGGTGCTGCTCCTGGCCCTGTCCGGTCCTGTGTCCACCCAGCCGGCCGCCGACTCCATCGGCGAGGTGCTGCTGGTCGCGGCAGCCTACGAACTGATGGAGACGCTCCCTCAGGTACTCCGCGACCAGGGCCTGGCAACCGACTCCGCCCTACGGCTGACGGATCTGGCCGGCCGCACGCTCCCAGAGGGGCCGAGGACCGCATCCCCTGCGACGCCGCAGCTCGCCGGGCCGAAAAGTGCCCTGGTGGCCCACGAGGTGCCCGTGGGCGTAGGCGAAGACCGCACCCTGTGGTCCGCCGTGATCGCGCCCCGCAGCGTCGTTGTGGTCACCGGGCCCAACGGCAGTGGGAAGAGCACCGTGTTGGAGACTCTGGCGGGACGCATCACCCCTGCCGCCCCCGGCGCGGTGCTCCTCGGTGGCGTGCCCATCGAGTCCCTGCCCGCCGGCGCGATCGCCGATACGCTCACCCTCGTCGAGGCGGAAGACTGGATCGCCGAAGCGACCATCGCCGAGAACCTGCGACAGGCCGCCCCCGGCGCGGACGACGACACGCTCCGGGCCGCGCTGGCGGCCGCGGCCCTGGAGCAGCTCCCCCTCCACACCCCGACGGGCCCGCTGGGCAGTGCTCTCTCTCAGGGCCAGCGACGCCGACTGGTGATCGCGAGAGCGGTCCTGCGGGCACCCGCGGTCCTCCTGCTCGACGAACCGACGGCCGGCCTCGACGTCCGAACGGCGGTACGGATGCTGACGGGTGTCCGCCTCGCCCTGCCGGACAGCGCCCTGGTGATCGCCCTGCCGGACCGGCACCACGACCTGATGCCCTTTGCCGCCACCCGCATCCTGCGGCTGAAGCCCACTTCTCAGGCAGCAACCGTCGAGTAGTCGGGGCGGAGAGCGATGTGCCGCCCTGGGCGAGGACTGTGACAGTCATCGCCCAGGGCGGCGGCTGCTACCGAGGATCAGCGGTCGTCGCCCTGGTGGAGTTCGGCCACGTAGCCGCCGGGGAACTGCACCATCACGCTGGTGCGGGCCGGAGAGGTGTACGGGCCCACACCGGAACAGCCCGCCCGCGGACCAGCCGGGGCCGGGCCGGGTGCCGGCGCCTGTCCATCTCGACTGCCGCTTCGCCCTTCTCGGCGAAGGAAGATCCCTTTCTGACCACGCGGGACGACGCGGCCAGTGCTGATGTACGCGTCGGCCCCTCGTCCGTGATTCGGACGAGGGGCCGATGCCGCGTTCATGACTGTGGCCTGATCCAGGCGGCGTCCGAGGCCGAAAGGCGTTGGGTGACCAGGGAGGTCACCGAGAGCAGCACCAGCGCCAGGCCCAAGGTGAGGGCGAGTTCGGCGTGCAACAAGAGCGCGGCACCGGCGAGGGCTCCGAGGAACATGGCCAGCACAGACAGGATCCGTCGGCCGGGCCGCGGTGCCGTCCCGCCGGCCGGGGCGGAGTCCGCGGCCAGCCCCGTCAGGGTGAGGGTCAGGACGGTCGTGGTCAGGTCGGGGACGCCGAGGCGCCGGGCGACCGCGTTCTGTTGTCCCATGGCGAGGCCGAGGAGCACGATCAGGGTGTACTGGACCGTGGTGCTCACTCTGCCGTGGGTCACCGCGGCCGTGACGACGGCAGCGGCGACGAGCACGACCTGCAGCGCCGTGGCCATGGTCAGCAGCCGCCCGCGGTGTGCCGCGAACCGCGTGCCGAGCCGTCCACCCGCCAGCGCGCCGGCGAGGAACGCGCCCATCGCGACGACGGAGGCGGGCGCGGACAGACCCTTGGCCCCCGCCAGCGCGAACCCGAGGAAGACCACGTTGCCGGTCATGTTGGCGACGAAGACGTGCCCGAGCGCCAGATAGCTCACGGCGTCGACGAGACCGGTCACCGCGGTCAGCGTCAGCATGAGAGGGGGCAGCGGGCCGTGCCGGTCTCCCCGGGGCGGGGCCAGAGTGCGGGCCGCGTCAGTCAGCAGCTTGTACATGCGGGGTCCTCCTGCCGGGAGCGGGCGGGCGGTGCAGTACCGCCCGGGTGAGCAGTCCGCTGGCCGGGCCGATCACGATCGCCACGACGGAGACCCACAGCGGCCAGGGGGTCAAGCCGAGGACGTGGTCGACCGACCAGCGTCCGGGACCGGTGAGCGCCAGCACCGCGGAGACGACGACGAGGACCATCGGGTACTCGTAGCCGTCGTTCTGCACCCAGAGCCCGTTGTGCCACTTGACGGTGCCCGCGACCGTCATCACCCCCATGGCGGCCGTCGCCGCCGCGAGAGTGAGTAGACCGGCCGCCAGGAACAGGCCGGCGCCGACCTGGCTGCCGCCCGCGGCGAGCGCGGTGAGCCGGCCGCCGCGGAAGCCGTCGTGCCTGAACTCCTCTGTTCCGCCCGTCAAGCCGTTGCCCCCCAGCCGGAAACTGACCTTCTGCACTCCATGCCCGGCGATGAGAAGACCCGCCACCAGCCGGAGCACCAACAGTCCGGTATCCACTACGTTCCTGCCCGTTCCTGACGTTCCGTCAATGGCCTGAGTGAAGAGGTCAGCCAGCCGCGTGGGCGCCGATGACCGCCTGGGCGTAGACGAGGCCGAGGCCGTAGGCGCCGCCGTGCTCCTTGACCACGTCGCCCACGGCGGCGTACGTCTCGGTGCGAGCCCAGTCGCGCTGCAGCTCCAGCAGTACCTGCACCCAGGTCACCGGGACCGCGCCGCCCTGCACCATGCGCTGGATCGCGTGCTCGTGGGCCTGCGGGCTGACACCGCCGGACGCGTCGGTGACCACGTAGACCTCGTAGCCCTGGGCGATGGCGGAGAGCGCCGGCAGGACGACGCATACCTCGGTCCACAGGCCGGCGATGACGAGCTTCTTGCGGCCGGTCGCCTTGACCGCCTCGACGAAGGCGAGGTCCTCCCAGGCGTTCATCGTGGTGCGGTCGATGATCTTCTTCTCGGGGAAGACGTCCTCCAGCTGCGGCATGATCGGACCGGAGAAGGACTCGGCGGCCACCGTGCTCAGCACGACGGGCACGTCGAACACCTTCGCGGACTTCGCCAGGCCCACGGTGGAGTTGATGATGGCGGTGCGGTCGCCGCTGCCCGTGCCGAAGAACATCTGCGGCTGATGGTCCACGAACAACACCGCGCAGTTGTCCGGGGTGAGCAGGTCCGGGCTGGGGGCGGCGGTGACCTCGGCGATGTTGACCATGAGAGTGAGCCTTTCCATGTGCGACGCGATCACGGACGGACGTCCGCTGGTGAGAGCAACCGCCCGGTGGACGGCGCGAGTTGGGGTGGCGTCCCGGGAGGGGCGGCTCGTGACCGGCCCCTCCCGGGAGATCAGAGCGAGAAGCAGGGGTCGAAGAACGAGCTCGCGGATTCGGGGGTGAGCCCGCGTCGGGCGCGCCACTGGCGTTGCTGCTCCGACTCGGCGACGGCCTGGCCGAGTAGTTCGGCCTGGCGAGCGCCCGACAGGCCCGTGCCGGGCGTGGCCTGGTAGCCGCCGAAGTGCGCCACCGGGCTCCACTCCGGGCTGACCGGCGGCAGCTCCTCGTCCAGGCCCTCGTATTCGGCAGTGGCATAGACGATCCGGCCGCCGACTACCGTCAGCAGGGACTCGATGTGCGCGATGTCCGGCTCGGGGACGGTGAAGTAGTCCTCGGACAGGACCGCCAGGTCTCCGAAGCAGCCCGGTCGCAGGATGCCCTTGAGTCCCTCCTCGCCGCTCAGCGCGGCACCCGCTTCGGTGAACATCGCCAGCGCGGTGCGGCGGTCCACCCGGTTGTGCGGCGGGCGGACGACCAGGTCTCCGACGGTGCGGCCGGTGACCAGCCAGTGCAGGGCGACCCAGGGGTTGTAGGTGGAGACCCGGGTGGCGTCGGTGCCGGCGCCGACGGTCAGGCCGCGCTCCAGCATGGCCCGGATCGGCGGGGCGTCCGCGGCAGCACCGGGACCGTAGCGGCGCACGAACGCCTCGCCCTGGAAGGACAGCCGGTTCTGCACGGACATGGCGCCGCCGAGGGCGGCGATGCGGTCCAGGCTGTCCACGGAGACGGTCTCCGCATGGTCGAACAGCCACCTGTTTCCGGCCGGGAAGAGCCCCTCCGCGGCGAGCTTCTCGAACACCGCGAGGTCCCGGCGGATGGTCTCGTCATAGGTGGCATGCAGCCGGAAACCCCAGCCGTTCTCCATGAGGAGGCGCACGGCCTTCTCGAATTCCGCCTCGTAGTCGGCGTGTTCCGGGCGCGGCTGGGCGAAGTTCTCGAAATCCGCCGCCGCCCAGGTGAGATTCTCTCCGGCACCATTGAGGCGCAGCCATTCGTCCCCGTCCTCGGGGCGGGCCATTTCGATCCAGCGGGTGAGGTCGTCGATTTCCTGACCGGCGGTCTGCGGGAAGAGGTGGTAGGCGATGCGCAGCGACAGTTGACCCGTCTTCGCCAGTTCGACGACGGTGCTGTAGTTGTCGGGGAAGTTCTGGAATCCCCCGGCCGCGTCGATCGCCGACGTGAGTCCGAACCTGTTCAGTTCCCGCAGGAAGTGACGGGTGGAGGTCTTCTTGTCCTCACCCTCCAGCACCGGGGCCTTGGCCAGGGTCGAGTAGAGGATCAGGGCGCTGGGTGCGGCCAGCAGCATGCCCGTGGGTTCACCGTCCCTGCCCCTTACTATCTGACCGCCTCTGGGGTCTGGGGTGTCCCGGGTGAATCCGGCGGCCTTGAGCGCCGCCCGGTTGAGGACCGCCGCCTGGTACAGGTGCAGGACGAACACCGGGGTGTCCGGCGCGGCGGCGTTCAGCTCGGCGACGGTCGGCAGCCGCCGTTCGGCAAACTGCTCGGCCGACCATCCGCCCACCACCCGCACCCACTGGCCCTTGGGCGTGCGTGCGGCCTGCTCACGCAGCATCGCCAGGCCCTGCCGCAGCGTGGGGACACCGTCCCAGCGCAACTCCAGTACGTAGTTGAGCCCGCCTCGGATGACATGCAGGTGCGCGTCGTTGAGACCGGGTATCAGTCGGCGGCCCAGGGCGTCGACCACCTTTGTGGCCGAGCCGACCTGGGGGGCGACGTCGTTGTCGTCGCCGACAACCGTGATGACACCATCGCGGACGGCGATCGCTTCGGCCTGTGGGCGGACCGGGTCTCCGGTGTGGATCTTCGCATTGCGGACGACCAGGTCCGCGGCGTTGTCGGTGGCGCGGGGAACCAGCCCACCGACCGGCATCGTGGACACCTTTCGACAACCTCCTGCGGAATGAACGGCGTCGATTTCATCGGATCGACTTCCATGTGAGCGACAGCGGCGGGTGGGAGAGAACCAGGGATGCGCGTTACTGCGCCCACGCCGGACCGATGAACCGATCCGAATTACGGGTGGGACTTCTGTGCGATGCAAAGGTCCGGACGCCTTGCGCCCGGCGACTGCTTCGCCTCCAGGCTATTTCGAGCCGAAGTGCCCGAGTATTCCGGCAGTGCACTGGCTGCGTCCGGACAGTGCACTGCCTCTCCGTGCACCGTGAGGCCGAGTCCGGTGCGCTCGTGGACAATTTCCACCGCCTCTGCTCCGGCCGTTCGCGGGTCGTGGGGAATCGGATGTGCAACGTGGACGACGAACTACGCGGTACCACCGCGGGCCTGGTCACCGACGTGGCAACGTGATCACGACGGCCAGGACCGCCAGTAGCGCACCGGCAGGTAGCGCGGGTGCCGGGGACCAGGTGGCCGACAGGACACCTGCCGCGGCGACGGGAAACGGTGCCCGCTCGGCCATGTTCCTTTGGTGTGGCCGGAGGTGCACCGCCCAGACCGTGATCAGGAAGACCGCTGCCGGAACAGTGACCGCGGCTCCGGCGGCCATCGGCGAGGCCCCGGTGTGCCGCGTGACGTGATCGGCGTACGCGGCCAGGCCGGCGCCCTCGGCGGTCGCCGAGGCGAAGATCAGGTAGTGACCGTAGGCCCAGGGGAATCTCCTGCGGCGGGCCTGGTGCGTCGTGGCCAGCAGGGTGTGCGCGGGTCTGGCGAAGTACAGCCACCACATGGCGTAGGCCATGAGCAGGCCACCGGCCGCCAGCGCGTACAGCGAACCGGTGCCGTGGTGCCGGTCGAAGGCGCTCCGGACGGCGACGGCGGCGGCCGCGACAGACTCGCCGAGGACGATGAGGGTGAACAGTTCGTAGCGCTCGGCGATGTGGTGCGGGTGCCAGGGCGTCATCCCGGCGGACTGCGCCCATACGGAACGGACAACTCGGCCGCGATCATCACCACGACGCCGGGCAGCCGCACCGGCGCCGGGAGGAGGAGCAGCCCCACCCAGCCGAACTGACACGCCGTGACCCCGGCGGCGAAGCGCAGCGTGGTCCTTCGGCGGGCAGGGTCGGACAGCGCGGCGCGCAACCAGAGTGCGGCCGGCGCCGTGCGCATCAGAACGTAGCCGAGGGTGATGACGTGCAGATCCCCGTCCTCGAACGCGCGGCGCACGCCGGCGGCGAGGACCAGGGAGCCGGTGATCTGGGCCAGCACTGTCACCCGGTACGGGACGTCGTCCGGGTCGTAGGCGGAGGCGAATCAGGTGAAGTTCATCCACGCCCACCAGATGGTGAAGAAGACCAGCGCGAAGCGCAGGACGCCGGTGGCGTAGTCCCCCTCCGTCAGTGCCCCGTGCAGGCTCGTGGACGCCTGCGCCACCGCGACGACGAAACACAGGTCGGAGAAGAGCTCCAGCGAGGTGGCGGACCTGTGCGGCTCGCCCGGGTTGCGGCCCACCATGGTGCGCCACCGCCTGGCACCCGGGTCCGCCTCCATGGTCGGGGCGCGGTTCAGCGGAGGGCTCCCAGGGCCGCCTCGATCGTCCGGTGGAAGGTGGGATAGGTGTAGATCATGTGCTGAAGCCGGTCGACGGGCACCTCGGCATGGACGGCCACGTTCAGCCCGTAGAGCACCTCGCCTCCCGCCGGCCCCGCCGAGGTCGCGCCGATCAGGACGCCCCGGTCGGCGTCCTCGACAAGCTTGATGAACCCCTCGTTGCCCGGCCCGTGGATCCAGCCGCGGGTGGATGAGGCGATGGTCACCAAGCTGGTGCGCACGCGCAGCCCCCGCTCCCGCGCCTGACGTTCCGTCAGCCCCACCGCCCCGATCTCCGGATCGGTGAAGGTGACACGAGGCAACGCGCGGTAGTCGGCGCCGGGACCCGGCTGCCCGAGGATGTCCCGGACGGCGATCTCCGCCTGGTACATCGACATGTGTGTGAAGGCTCCACGGCCGGTGATGTCGCCGATCGCCCACAACCCCTCGCCGGCCCGCATCTGCCCGTCCGTGGGCACAGCTCCCGCCGTCGGATCGAGCCCCACCGTGTCGACCCCCAGTGGGGTCAGGTCGGCGTGGCGTCCGGCGGCGACCAGAAGCCGTTCGGCACTGAGCAGTTGCTCATCACCGTCAAGGTGGACGGTGAACGAGGTGCCGTCATGGCTGACTTGCCTCGCCCGTGCGCCCGTGAAGACGGTGACGCCGTCCGCCCGCAGCACCTCCGCGGCCAACTCCCCCGCTTCCGGCTCCTCCTGCGCCAGCAGCCCGTCCTGCCCCTCGATCACGGTGACCGCGCACTTGAAGCGGGCGAAGACCTGGGCGAGTTCGGCGCCGATGGCGCCCCCACCCAGAACCAGCATCGACGCGGGCAGCTTCTTGGCAGCCACGGCGTCCCGGTTGGTCCAGTACGGCGTTCCTTCCAGACCCGGGACTGCGGGGATCCGTGGGCGGGTGCCGGTGGCCAGGACGACACCGCGCCGGGCCTCGAACGTGCGGTCCCCGACCATCACCCGGCGCGGCCCGACGAGACGCCCCCTCCCCCGCACGAGCCGCCCGCCCTTCGCCGCGAAGCGGTCCGCGGCCACCTGGTCGTTCCAGTCGTCGGTGGCCTCGTCGCGGATACGTCCTGCGACCCTGGTCCAGTCCGGGCTCACCACCGCCTCACCGGCGAGGGCGGGAACCCGGCCCGCCTCGGCGAGCAGGTTCCCGGCCCGGATCATCATCTTGCTGGGCACACAAGCCCAGTACGGACATTCGCCCCCGACAAGTTCCGCCTCGATCCCCACGACGTCCAGTCCCGCTTCGGCCAGCGTGCCGGCGACGTATTCGCCGCCCGGCCCCAGCCCGACGACCACCACATCCACCTGCTCGTTCGCGCTCATGTCTCTCCTCGCTCCACCGGCTCTCCGGACCTGGACTGTCCCGGTGAGGCTAGAGCGGCCCGACAACGGCCCTGGTCCGCCAGCGCACGAATACCTGCCCGAGAGCGAACGCCGAGGACGGGCACCGGCCACAGTGCGCTGGCGGGCACCACCGCGTGCACTGCCGGTCAAGCCGCCCCTCGAACGGGCACCTAGCGTCATCGGGGTATACACAGCACAGCACCGCGGGAGGCGCACCATGACCACCAATTCCACGCCCGTGAACGGCAGCCAGCCATGGCTGCACCAGAAGGGCGAGGTGATCCAGGAGTTCGGAACCGTCAAGCAGTTCCCGGTCGCTCTGTCCTACGAGGCACGGATGTACTCCTGCCAGCGACTGAACAAGGCCCTCGCGGACACGCAGATCCTCTACGGCCTCTACAAGAAGCACCACTGGCTGATGCGCGGCGCGACCTTCTACCAGCTGCACCTGGTCCTGGACAAGCACGCGGGCGAACAGCTTGAGATCATCGACACCATCGCCGAACGCGTCCAGTCCCTGGGCGGAGTCGCGGTGGGCGACCCCAGGCACGTCGCGGAGATCACGTCGATTCCGCGGCCCCCGGACGGGGTGGAGGAGGTGCCGGCCATGCTGTCACGGCTGCTGGAGGCCCACGAGACCATTCTCGTCGACGCCCACGACGCCGCCTCACGGACCGCCGAGCTGGGCGACGACGGCACCAACGACCTGCTGGTGTCCCAGGTGATCAGGACCGGTGAACGGCAGGCGTGGTTCCTGGCCGAGCACCTGGTCGACACACCGCTGGTCCGCGCCTGAACACTGGTCTCGGACCGCCGCTGCTCGCCGGTGCGCGTTCGTCACGGCCGCACGTGCGGCACGCCGGGCCGCCGACCCGGCGCTGGAACATGATGCTGTTGACATAACCCTGGCGGGCGCTCGCCGGGGCGACGCCGAACGGCGACGAGCTGGAAGATCATGGTGGCACGACCTCCTGGCGAGAGACCTCCGGCGGTCACCGCGCTGTTGCGGCACATCACCTGACGTCGGCCGGGGGTTCCACGCGAGCAAGGCGCGGACCCCCGGTGCGACGGGGCAGCGGAGGACAACGCCGTGGGACCACTTACCGTGCACGCACCGTCCTCCCGACCGAGCAGTGGACTCCTGCCGTTTCGAGAACCATTCAATCACCTGATAAACGGAGGAATCGTGCAGTTCGGGATCTTCAGCGTCGGCGACGTCACACCGGACCCCACCACGGGCCGGACGCCGACCGAACGCGAGCGCATCAAGGCCATGGTCGCCATCGCGCTGAAGGCCGAGGAGGTCGGCCTGGACGTCTTCGCGACCGGCGAGCACCACAACCCGCCGTTCGTGCCCTCGTCGCCGACGACGATGCTCGGCCACATAGCCGCGCAGACGGAGAAGCTGATCCTCTCCACCTCGACCACCCTGATCACCACCAACGACCCGGTGAAGATCGCCGAGGACTTCGCCATGCTCCAGCACCTGGCCGACGGCCGGGTGGACCTGATGATGGGCCGCGGCAACACCGGGCCGGTCTACCCCTGGTTCGGCCAGGACATCCGCCAAGGCATCAACCTCGCCATCGAGAACTACGCCCTGCTGCGCCGGCTGTGGCGCGAGGACGTCGTCAACTGGGAGGGCAAGTTCCGCAGCCCGCTGCAGGGCTTCACCTCCACCCCGCGTCCGCTGGACGGTGTGGCGCCGTTCGTCTGGCACGGCTCCATCCGCTCCACGGAGATCGCCGAACAGGCCGCCTACTACGGCGACGGCTTCTTCCACAACAACATCTTCTGGCCGGCCGACCACACCCAGCGGATGGTCGAGTTGTACCGGGAGCGGTACGCGCACTACGGGCACGGCACGCCCGAGCAGGCGATCGTCGGTCTCGGCGGGCAGGTGTTCATGCGGAAGAACTCCCAGGACGCCGTGCGCGAGTTCCGGCCGTACTTCGACAACGCGCCGGTCTACGGGCACGGACCCTCCCTGGAGGAGTTCACCGACCAGACCCCGCTGACCGTCGGCTCCCCGCAGGAGGTCATCGAGAAGACCCTGGCCTTCCGCGAGTACGCCGGTGACTACCAGCGCCAGCTGTTCCTGGTGGACCACGCCGGGCTGCCGCTGAAGACGGTCCTCGAGCAGCTCGACCTGCTCGGCGAGGAGGTCGTACCCGTACTGCGCAAGGAGTTCGCGAACGGCCGCCCTGCGAACGTTCCGGAGGCACCGACCCACCAGTCCCTGCTCGCTTCCGCCGCAGAAGCCTCTTCGAAAGCGGTGACCGTTGTATGAAGGTCGTAGTCGTCTCGGCGGGGCTGAGCGTCCCGTCCTCCACACGCCTGCTCGCAGACCGCCTCGCTGACGCGGTCTGCGATGAACTCGCCGATCAAGGCCACAAGGGGGACGTGGATGTCATCGAGTTGCGTGCCCTGGCTGTCGCCATCGCCAACAGCCTCGTGACCGGTTTCCCCGCAGCGCAACTGGCCACTGCGATCGCAGCGGTGACGGACGCAGACAGCCTGGTCGCCGTGACACCGGTGTTCAGCGCCTCGTACAGCGGGCTGTTCAAGTCCTTCTTCGATCTGATCGATCCGGACGCTCTCACGGGCAAACCGGTCCTGATCGCGGCGACGGGAGGCACTCCCCGCCACTCGCTGGTCCTGGATCACGCACTGCGTCCGCTCTTCGCCCACGTGCGTGCCGTGGTCGTCCCGACCGGTGTCTACGCCGCGTCCGAGGACTGGGGAACCGGCGGCAGCGCACACACGGAGGGGCTGCGGGCACGTATACAGCGGGCCGGCCGGGAGATGGCCTCAATCCTGGTCACCAGAGCAGATGGGCCGCTCTCCGAAGACGACCCCGCCTCGTCCAGGAAGCGGCTCTCCGATCTGCGCTTCGACTGAACGCGTCCGGGTCAGGGGTCGCCACCTCGGTGGCGACCCCTGACCCTTGCCGAACGGCCAGGTCTCAGCCGGCGGACCGGGCCGCCGTGATGATCGTGTCGGCGACGGTGTCGGCACGGGTGATCAGGGACAGGTGGCCCGCGGCGACCTCGACGACGTGCGCGCCGGCCCGCTTCGCCATGAAGAGCTGCTCAGCCGGCGGGATGACGTGGTCCTCGGTGCCGACGACCGCCCAGGACGGGAGCGACTTCCATGCGGGCGTCCCCGAGGGCTGCGAGCCCGCGCTGACGGCGAAGGGCCGCTGTCCTGCGGCCAGCAGTCTGGCCCGCGCGGCCGGGACGCCGTTGGCGAAGCAGCCGGTGAAGCCCCGGTAGCTGCCGTTGGGGGCGTACTTGAGGTAGGCGTCGGCATCGCCGGCCGGGGCGCCCGGGTACGGCACGAGATTGAGGAAGGTCGCCGGGTCCGCGGTGACGCACGACCCGGGCTGGGCGGCGTTGATCTGGAACACGGTCTCGCCCTCGTCGGGGATGTAGGCGTCGTCGTAGACCAGAGCGCGCACGTTCGAGCTGCCGGCGGCCGCGTTGGTGATGACCATCCCACCGTAGGAGTGGCCCACCAGCACGACCGGGCCCGGGATCGAGGCGACGAAGTCACGGATCGTCTCCGCGTCGGCGCTCACTCCGCGCAGCGGGTTCGGCGGCGCGTAGACCGTGTAGCCCGCGTGCAGCAGGCGGGACATGACGGCGTTCCAGCTCGACGCGTCGGCCCAGGCGCCGTGCACGAGCACGATCGTGGGCTTGGTCTGCGCCTCGCTGTGCTCGGTGGCGGTCTGGGCCGCTGCGGTCTGCGAGGTCGCTGCCGTGACGGGCGCCGAGAAGGCCAGGGCACCGGCGGCGGCTGCCGTGCAGGTGAGGACGAGTGCCCGGCGGGCCGAGGGGAGGATACGCATGAGGTCTCCTGTACTGGGACCCCGCACGGGGCGGGGTGAAGAGGTGGACCAATAGGTGGAGTTGGGACCTTCAACCGGCGTTGCGGTCGGCCTCGGTGAGGCCTCCCCACACTCCGTAGGTCTGGGCGGTCCGCAGCGCGAAGTCGGCGCAGGGCCGTCGGACCGGGCAGTAGCGGCAGATGGCCTGGGCGCGCAGTTCGCGCTGCCGTCGCTTGCTGCCGCGTTCGTGGGACGAGGAGAAGAAGACGGAGCTGTCCATGCCGCGGCAGGACGCCGCACTCTGCCAGTCCCACTCGTCGAGGAGGGGCTTCGCGCCAAGTGGCTTCATCGCACTGCCCCTTCGCTCAGCTGTGGACAAAAGTGGTGACCGCCAACTGCTCCGCCAGGAACCGGTTTGGGAACTCGCCGGTGCGAATGACCTGCGCGACGGGCAGGTCCTGCGTCCCGTCGTCCCCCAACTCATTCATGCGGGCGGTCGCGTCGCGGGCGTCGGCGAGGATGTTCTCCTGTGCTGGCAGATGCGAGAAGCCGGCCTCGTCCCTCGACGCCGGCCACGCAAGTCGCCCGGAACCAGGTGGTGCCGACGGAGACGTCGGTCCCGCCCCTGCCTTCCTACGGAACAGGGGTGGGGACGAGGCCACGGGAGGGCGGACGGTGGCGCGTAGCCCCGCGTGGGGACCTCGATCCGGATCGTCAGCCCGCGTGCAGCGCGGTGTGCAGCGTGCGGGTGGCCATCGTCAGCGCGGCCTCGGCGGCGTGGGTGCCGCGCAGGGCGTTGAGCATCACGAAGTCGTGGATGATGCCCTGGAAGCGCACGGCGGTGACGGGCACTCCGGCCGTACGCAGCTTGCCCGCGTAGGCCTCGCCCTCGTCGCGCAGGACGTCGGCCTCGCCGGTGATGACCAGGGCCGGGGGCAGGCCGGTGAGCTGCTCGGTGGTGGCGCGCAGCGGGGAGGCGGTGATCTGGGCGCGGTCGGCCTCGTCGGTCGTGTACTGGTCCCAGAACCACTGCATGCCGTCGCGGCGCAGGAAGTAGCCCTCCGCGAACTGGTGGTAGGAGCCGGTGTCGAAGTTCGCGTCGGTGACCGGGTAGAACAGGACCTGCTGGAGCAGCGGGACATCGCCGCGCTCCTTGGCCATCAGGGTCAGCGCGGCGGTCATGTTGCCGCCGACGGAGTCGCCGGCCACCGCGAGGCGGCTGCCGTCCAGGCCCTTGGACGCGCCCTGCTGCACGACCCACTGGGCGACCGTGTAGTTCTGCTCGATGGCGACCGGGTAGCGGGCCTCGGGCGAGAGGTCGTACTCGGGGAAGACCACCGCGGCCTCGGCGCCCACGGCCAGTTCGCGGACCAGGCGGTCGTGGGTGTGGGCGTTGCCGAACACCCAGCCCGCACCGTGGATGTAGAGGATCACCGGGAGGGTGCCGGTGACGCCGGCGGGCTTGACGATCCGGGCCCGGACGCTGCCCGTCGGACCGCCCGGGACGGTGACCCACTCCTCGTCGATGTCCGGCATCTCGATCTCGCCGGACTGCACCTCGTCGACGGCCTTGCGACCCTCCGCCGGGGCGAGGTCGAACAGGTACGGCGGATTGGCGGTGGCCTCCACGAAGGCCTGCGCCTCCGGCTCCAGCAAGGGGGCGACTACTGACGTGTCGTCAGACATTTTCTGCTCCCTGGATGTTGTGACTGACATCGGTATCCAGGCTAGGAATCGGCGGCGTGGAGGCTTGTCCGCCCGTGCACGGCTTCCGGACCGCCAGTGCACCGCGCCGCCCAGGACGCTCGTCGCCACTCGACCGGCGACATGTCGTAGGCCTCGCGGAAGACCCGGCTGAAGTGCGCGGAGCTGGCGAAGCCCCAGCGCGCCGCTACGACGGCGATCGTGCGCCGGGCCGCGTCGGGCCGGGCCAGTTCCTCGCTCGCAGCCTCCAGGCGGCGGGCACGCACCCAGGAGTTGACGGTGGTCCCCTCCCGCTGGAAGAGCCGGTGCAGGTAGCGCAGGGAGACGCCGTTGCGGTCGGCGATGTCCTGCGGGGAGAGTCCCGGCTCGCCCAGGCGGGTCTCCATATGGGCCTTGATCCGGTCCAGAAGTTCTGCCCCGGGCCGCCGCTGCTCCGCCTCCTGAGCCCCCGCCTGGTGCAGCGCCAGGACCGCGACCAGGTCCGCCGTGGCGCGGGCGAGCCGCTCACGCAGGGCCGGCGCGGCGGCGAGGGACTCCTCGGCCAGACCGGACAGCAGCGGCAGCAACAGGCCGGCCGGGGCATCCTCGGCGTCGTCCAGGACCGTCGCGGTGAGGCGGCGCAGCTGCGCTTCCTCCAGCCGGAGCAGCGCCCGCGGCAGCATCAGGATCCGGGCGCGCTGGTCGGAGGTGATGACGAGCTTGAACGGTCGGCTCGCGTCGTGGAACGCCAGGCCACCCGGGTCCAGCCGCGTGGCCCGCCCGTCCTGCAACAACAGGACGGAGCCGTGCAGCTGCTGGCGAAGCAGCACATGCGAGCGGCTGTCGGCGGCCACGGCGGCCGAGGTGCGCACGATCGTCACCGGGGCGCCGGTCTCCTCGGTGGCGATCTGAAGGGCTCCGAACCGCTCGGCGCGCAGTGTCCCCGTCCAGGGGTCGGTGCCGGGCACCGGCGACACCTCGACCTCGACGAGGACGCGGGAGAGCGCCTCCTGCCAGGCGGCCGTCCTGTCCTCGGGGGCCAGCTTCCGGGTCGAGAACACGAGCGCATCGGCGTTTGTGGTCAGTTGGGGTTCGGCCACGGCTGCTCCCCACGTCCGCGCCGGGCGTGCTCGCGTCGGAGCCAGTCCGTCGGGGAGAGGCCGAGGGAGGAGCGGAAGACCCGTCCCAGGTGGGCGGAGCCGTTGAATCCCCAGCGGCGGGCGACTCTCCCCAGGTCGGCGGTTCCCGCGGCCGCCGTGGCGAGGTCGACGCAGCATTCCTGAAGTCGTAGGTCGCGGATCCACTGGCAGACGGTGGTGCCCTCGCCCTCGAACAGCCGGTGCAGGTAGCGGACCGAGATGCCGTGGGCACGGGCCACGACCTGCGGGGTCAGGTCGGGGTCGGACAGGTGCCAGCGGATGAAGTTCTGCACGCGCAGCAGCAACACACGCCCCGCGCCGGGAAGCTCACCGGTCTCCCGTCCCGCGCACTGGGCCGCGGTGGCCGCCATCAGGTCTACGACGTTGGCCGCGAGCCGTTCGCCGACGGGGGCGCTGTAGGAGTCGGACGCGTCGGCGAGCCGGGACAGGAATGGGGAGAGCAGCGCCGGGAGTCCCCCGGTGGGGCGCCACGCACGCGCGGTGATGTCGTGCAGCTCCGCCTCCTCCTGACAGAGCAGGGTCCGAGGAACCGCGAAGATCTTCAGCTGGAACCGCTCGGGGAAGCGGGTGCGGAACGGGCGGATCGTCTCGAAGAACGCGATGTCGCCCGGTCGCAGCTCCGTCATCCGGCCGTCCTGTTCCACCTGCGCGACGCCCCTGGCCTGTACCGCCACGAAGACCTGGCGGCCGTCGCCGGCGGCTATGAATCTCGGGGACCGGTGCACCTCGCCGGGATCACACTCGACCGTGGTGATCCGCAGCTCGGCGAGGCGATCCGTGCGCATGGTGGCGTCATAGGTCCGCCCGTCGGTGCTGATGTCCATGCCGACCAGGGTGGCGAGCACGGCGTCGTGCCAGAACTCCAGGCTCTCGTGCGGCGGAACCGAGCGGGTCGACAGCACCTGGGCCGGCGGCCTCGCGGTGAGCCCGCGTCGCCCGGTTCCCTCGTCGATGGGGCTGATCAATGCTGACATGGGAGCAGTCTGCTCCGAGGTCGGAACGCGACTGAATACGTCAGCCGACTGGTTGGCGTCCCAGTCCCCGGCCGACTCGCGTCGAACGGGCCGGGTTCAGCTCAGCTTCGCCCGCAGGAAATCGCATCCCTGCCGCACCGCGGCACGGGTGGGCGGGCTGTCGCGCAGGGCGTTCAGCGAGACGAAGTCGTGGACGGTTCCGAGGACTCGTACGGCCGTCACCTCGACATCTGCGTCGCGCAGCCGTCGTGCGTACTGCTCCCCTTCGTCCCTGGCCACGTCCGCCTCCGCGGTGACCACCAACGCGGGCGGGAGTCCCGTCAGGTCCGCACGGGTCGCCCGCAGCGGGGACGCGGTGGGCTCGGCCAGCTGCCCCGGGTCCGGCGCATATTGCTGCCAGTACCTGTGGAGGGCTTGTCGGGTGAGCAGGTAGCCAGTGGCGAAACGCTGCTGGGAGTCACTGTCGCAGCGGGAGTCGGTGAGCGGGTAGTAGAGCAGTTGAGCCCGGATCGCCGACCCGCCGCGCGCTCGGGCCAGCATGGTGAGCGCGGTGGCGAGGGTGGCCCCGGCGCAGTCCCCGGCCACGGCCAGCCGGCCGGGGTCCAGGTCCAGTTCCCCGGCGTGTTCGACGGTCCAGGCCAGCAGGTCGTAGCACTCCTCCAGCGCCACGGGATACCGAGCCTCGGGAGCGCGGCTGTACTCGGGAACGATGGCGGTGACTCCCAGGTCCCGGACGAACTCGCTGATCAGGCGGGCATGCGTCTGGGCGTCCCCGAGCATCCAGCGGCCACCGTGGACGTAGAACAGCGTCGGCAGCGGCCCGGTCACACCGACGGGACGGAAGGACCAGAAGCCGACGAGCCCCGAAGGACCGACCGGGGCCACCCGGAAGACGGCGTCCATCTCAAAGTCGTCGACTCGGTCCGCCTGCGACTCGCGCAGCGCCTGACGACCGAGCACCGGGCCCAGTTCGTCCAGGTAGGGCGGTGTGGCCGAGGCTGCCACCAGCCGTTCCACCGCCTGGTCGAGCACAACGACGGGCGGCAGGAACCCGGCTGCGCCGTCGCTGGAGTCCGACTGCATTCCACTCTCACCTCTCGCTCGGCCCCTGAAGGCTCTCTCCGACGCCCCAGCAGCCGGGAGACGAAGAAACACCGGCACCCGCATCGCACCGCTGAAATACTTCGTCAGGCGATGTCGGTCTCCGCCGCGGACAACAGATCGCGCAGTTGGTGGCGCCGACTCACACCGAGTTTGGGATAGACGTTGTACAGATGTGTGCCCACCGTACGCGGTGACAGAAACAGCTGCTCACCGATCTCACGATTCGACAGGCCACTGGCCGCCAGCCGGACGATCTGCCGCTGCTGAGCGGTCAGTTCGACCAGCGCGACATCAGGATCGGCGGCGCAGGCCGCTCCGCTGGCGCGCAGCTCGGCCCGGGCGGCCGCGGCCAGCGGATCCGCGCCGAGCTGTTCGGCCATCTCCAGGGCCGCGGTCAGCTGCTCCCGTGCCTCCAGCGGCCGGCGGCCACGCCGGAGCCAGACCGCGTAGCTGAGCCGGGCCTGGGCTCGCTCCCACGGCCATTGCTCACTCTCGGGGTTGACCACCGCCAGCTGGAAGTGCTGCTCGGGGTCACCCTCGAAGTCCACCAGTGCGGCCGCGTGGTGGAGCAGCAGCGTCATCCGCGTGGTGGGCCGCTCGCCCTGCTGCGAGCGGACCCGGGCCAGAATTCGCGCCGTCTCCTCCTCCCGCCCCGTCCGCTTGGCGGCGACGGCGAGTTCGGCGATGGCACGCGGCGACAGGAACGGGTGCAGCGGCGAACCGTCCGCGTCGAACAGCGCCCGCCACTGGCGGAAGGCCCGGGCCCAGTCACCCTGGGCGGTTGCCGCCAGGGCACGGGCCCGCAGGATGCGCGCCTGGGTCGCGCGGTTTCCCTCAAGGTCAAGGGCACGCCAACGCGCCTCGGCCGCAGACGGATCCGGGACGGTCCCGCCGCGCAGCGCGGACAGGATCAGGGCGAGCGCGTCGAGATCTGCCTGAACGCGGGACTGCCCGAGGACAGCGGAACCCTCGCTGCTTTCCTCGAGCAGCGCCTCCGCCTCCGTCCACCGGCCTGTCGCCAGGAGCGTGTCCGCCATCGGCGCCAGTGACCAGGCCCGCAGACCGAGCGCCTTGCGGGTGCACAGCTGTGCGTCGGCCTTGCGGTACTGCCGCAGGCAGGCGTCGGCTTCGTCCGCCTGGTAGGCGACCCAGGCTACGGCGAGCCGCTGGACCAGCATGCCCGGACTGTCCGGAAGGGCCCCGAGGCGCGGCTGTTCGAGCCCGCGCAGGAGCCGGGCGGCGGAGCCCGGGGGCGTCGCCACCAGGGACACGACGGCGCGCAGGGCCGACCGCACCTCGGGGTCGTCGAGCCGTGCCAGCGACCCGATGGACTCCGAGCCGGCCCGGGTCCTGCCCTCGGTCCGCGCGAGCAGTGCCGCCAATCGGTTGCGGTGCTGCGGCAGTGCGGACTGGTCGGCGACGGCTGCGGCCAGCGAGGCCAGGGCGAGCGTGAGGGAGCCGTCGCCGGGCAGGGTGCGCTCGGAGACGTCCAGCAACAGGTCGAAGGCTTCTTCCTGGAAGGAGGACAGCGAGAGGGCGGTGCTCATGGCGGTGGCGGCCAGAAAGGTCGTCTCGGCGTCCGCATCGATCCTGGTGAACTCCTGGTACAGGTCCCCCACCCAGTCCGGGTCCCCGACGAGGTGGGCGGCGGCCAGTGCCTCGGCCAGCCGTCGGGCGCGGTCGCGCACGCCGGGGCTGAGCCGGGCAGCCTGTTGCAGGGCGGCCGCCGCGGTGAAGGCGTCCTGCGCGTCCCAGGCGGCTCCTTCGAGTGCGGCGGCGATCGACTCATCGGGTCCGAGTGCGGCCGCCGCCCGGTAGCGGGCGCGGGACGCGTGCGGGCCGGCTGCCTCAGCCAGGGCCAGGTAGGCCGTGCGGCGGAGCTGGGCGGGGTGCCGCGCTCCCGCGGAACGGCGTACCAGTGCGTGCCGGAACGAGATCCCTCCGTCGGCCACGGTGACGATGCCGGCCGCCTCCGCCG
Organism: Streptomyces mirabilis; assembly: GCF_039503195.1. Lineage (NCBI taxonomy): Bacteria > Bacillati > Actinomycetota > Actinomycetes > Kitasatosporales > Streptomycetaceae > Streptomyces > Streptomyces mirabilis. The sequence goes on along the minus strand of NZ_JBCJKP010000001.1, from coordinate 9,439,533 downwards.
GGGCCCAGACATCGAGGTCCGGCGTGTCCAGGGCGGTCATGACTGTCCACAGGTCCTCGCCGGGATCCGCGAGCGCCGCGTAGAGCAGCGCGTGCTGCGTAGCGGCAGGCAGGGCGGCGAGCCGGGACTCGAACTCGTCCTGCGCGAAACGAAGGGGGGCAGCTTCCCGCCGGGGACGGCCCGGTCTGCAACCGACCGTCCCCGTCGGCACAGCTCCAGCAACGCCTGCGGGTTTCCTCTTGCCTCCTCCAGCAGTTCCAGCCTACGGCGACCCCGGGGTGCACCAGGCTGTTCGTCCAGGAGCGCGGCGGCAGCCCTCGGCGTCAGTGGCGCCAGGTGCATCAGGCCCAATTCCGTCGGCAGCCCCGTCGGGACGGCCTCGCCGCGCGCTGCGAGGAGCACCGACACACCGCGGCCGGGCAGGTGGCGGATGACCGAGCCGATCACGTCCATTGAGGCCTGGTCGCAGTCCTGGATGTCGTCCACCGTCAGCAGCACCGGTGCTGAGGCGGCAAGGTGCTGAAGCAGCACCAGCACCGCCATCTGAACCGGCCGGGCATCGACCGGGGGCGGCCCGGGCCTCGCGGCGACCATTGTCACCAGAACCCGACGCTGGGGCTCGGGCAGACCGCCGGTCTCGTCCAGAACCAGGGTGAGCAACTGGCGTAGGCAGGCGTAGGGGCGGTCTCGCTCCACGGCCCAGCCGTGCGCCCACAACACCAGCGCGCCGTCGTGGGCGGCCTGCTCCCCGGCGGCGCGCAACAGCCGGCTCCTGCCTATGCCTTCCTCTCCGAGCAGCAGTAGACCCCGGGACGAGGTGCTCTGCCCCGGCCCGGCGCTCTGGAGGATCCGCCCGAGTTCGGCCTCTCGGCCGAACAGCCCGGTACCCGCGGGCTCCCGGTGATGTGAGCCGGCAGTCGCACCAGAGGTTGTCCTGCCTACTGTCTCGATCGTCATTCGTGTACCCCGGACATCGCACTGCACGTCTGTTCGGCCACCGACTCCGATGGAATGATCTTCGGGGCTCCGGGGGCGGTACGCATCTGTCACGTGACCAGTGGCAGTCGCCGGGCGTGGCACCGTGCGGCTGGCAGAATCCCCCCTGCAGGATCAGGCGACCGAGACGAGGACCACCGTGCACCCCCCTGACCGACCCCCGTCCGGCCCGGAGATCATGGGCAGGGATCGGGAGCTGTCCGGTCTGGCCCGGCTCCTCGATGCCGCGGACGGCGCGGGCCCGAAGGTCCTGGTGCTCACCGGCGAGCCGGGCTCGGGCAAGAGCACTCTGGTCGAGTGGGCCGCCGCCCAAGCCGGGTCGCGCCGCCTGCGGACGTTTCGCGTACGGGGCAGCGAGGGCGAGTCCGGCCTGTGCCTCGCGGGGGTGCACCAGCTGCTGCGACCGTTGCTGGGGGCCGTGGACGAGCTGCCGGAGCGGCAGCGCGACGCGCTGTCCGCCGCGTTCGGTCTCGGCGACGCGGACGGCGAAGAGCCAGTGGATCCGCTGCTGCTGCGCCTGGGCGCACTGACCCTGCTCTCCGATGCCGCCGCCCGGCAGCCGCTGCTGCTGCTCGTGGACGACGCCCAGTGGCTGGACCTCGGCTCGCTCGACCTCCTGGCCTTCCTCGCGCGCCGCCTCGACCCCGAGCGGGCCGTGCTGCTGCTCGCCTCGCGGGAGGAGGCGGTTCCGGCCCGTTTCGACCGCGACTTCCCCCATCTGGTGGTCGGCCCCCTGGAACCCATGGCCGCCGTCCGACTGCTGGACGCCCAGCCGTCCCCGCCACAGGGCCGGGCGCGCTCCGAGATCCTCCAGCAGGCCGCGGGCAACCCGCTGGCCCTGATCGAGCTGAGCCGCGCTCTCGCCCGGGACGGCAGCACCACCGCCCACGTTCGGCCCCTTCCGCTCACCAGCCGTCTGGAAAACCTTTTCGCCGCCGACCTGCCCACGCTTCCCCTGGAGGCACGGCGTGCCCTGCTGCTCGTCGCCACGGCGGGCACCGCCCGGCTGTCGGACATCCTGCTCGCCGCTCCCGACCTAGACGCGGCGAAGGCGCTGCTCCCGGCCGAGGAGGCAGGTCTGGTACGGGTCGAGGGCGGGCAGGTGACGCTCCGTCACCCGCTGGTGCGCTCCGCCGTCCTCCAGGCCGCCGCGTTCGCCGAACGACGCGAGGCGCACCTGGCGCTGGCCGCTGCGCTGGCACACGAACCCGACCGCCGGGCCTGGCACCTGGCCGCCGCCGCGCTCGGACCGGACCAGGAGGTGGCCGACGCTCTGGCCGAGACCGCCGAGCGCTCCCGCGCCCGGGGCGGACACGCCGCCGCGGCGGCGGCCCTGGAACGCGCCGCCGAGCTGACCCCCGATCCGGCACAGCACACCGAGCGTCTGCTGGCGGCGGCGGAATCCGCCATGTACGCAGGGCATCCGCAATGGGTCGGTGAGCTCACCGACCGCGTCCCCGGGCTTACCGAGGACCCCGCCCTCCGCGCCAGGGCCGCGCTCCTGGGCGGCTGGGCCCTGGGTGTCACCCTGCGCCACGACGACGCGCTGGCGGTCCTGCTCCCCGTGGCCGAGTCCATGGCCGGCCCGGCGCCGGCGCTGGCCCTCGGCGCCCTGAGCACCGCAGCCACCTCCGCCTACAACTCCGGAGACCCTTTCTACCAGGGCGAGTTCGACCGCCTCTGCACGCTGGTCGACCACGCGGACGACCCCGTCGCACAGGCATGGATTCATGCCGCGCTCCACCCGCACACCCGGCGAACGGACGCGCTCCACCGGCTCGAACGTGCGCTGGCCGGCAAGCCGGACGACTCGGTCGGCGTCCTCGCCGCCCTGGGCGCCGCCGCGTGGGTCCTGGACGAGAGCGAACTCGCGGTCCGCGTGCTCGGTCAGGCCATGGACCAGTTGCGGCGGGCCGCGACCGCCGGCACGAACGCGACCGTCGGACAGGCCCTCGCACTCGGCCTCTTCGAGACCGGCTCCTGGACGGCCGCCCTGACCGCCGCCGAGGACGCCTACCGAGCGGCCGCGGAAGCGGGGGCCGACAACGTCACCGTCGGCTCGCCTCTGCTCCAGGCCACCCTGCACGCCGTGTGCGGCGACCACGAGGCCGCTCGCGCCCAGGCGCAGGAGGCGGTCCGTGGCATCGACCTGCGCCAGTCCCGCAGCCTGCATGTGCGTTACCGACACGCTCTGGGCCTTGCCGCCGTCGTGGCAGGCGACCACGACAACGCCTATGACCTGCTGCGGGGCACTTTCACCCGCGACTTCAAGCCGCTGCCCGTTCACTACCACGCGTCCGTGTACTGCCTGGGCGACCTCGCCGCCGCGGCCGTCCGGGCCGACCGGACGGACGATGCCCGCTCCGTGCTCGAAGCCGCCGAGCAAAGCCTCGGCGCCACGCGGTCCTCCCGCGTCCACGCCGTCGTCCGGCGTGCCGCCGCCCTGCTCGGCGACTCCGAGGACGCTGAGCAGCACTTCCTCGCCGCTCTCGCCGATCCGGCATGCGCCCGCTGGCCCTTCGAACTCGCCCTCACCCGGCTGGACTTCGGCGAGTGGCTGCGCCGCCGCCGACGTGCCACGGAGGCACGCCCGATGCTGAGCGGGGCGCTGGAGATCTTCCAGCGCTTGGGCGCTCAGCCCTGGGCCGAGCGCGCGGCGGCGGAACTCCGGGCCGCCGGTGCCCCGGTGTCCCTACCGGCCGCGGGCCCTGAGGTCGAACTCACGCCGCAGGAGCGGCAGATCGCGGAACTGGCCGCGCAGGGCCTGACCAACCGCGACATCGCCGCCCGGCTCTACGTGTCGCCCCGGACCGTCGGCTACCACCTGCACAAGATCTTCCCCAAGCTCGGCATCAGCAGCCGGCACCAGCTGCGGGACCTCCTTTTCCCCGGCACCGGTCAACCTCCCGAATAGACGTCTGCCACCGCAGGGGTGCCCAGTCGGTCACGGTCGCGTTCCGCAGCTGGCACGTAGGGGAACAAAGGAGTGCACGCACGGACTACTTGGCTGGTCCAGCCCGGATCAGCTTGATCTCACCGGCGTCCCGTGATGACTGTGTCCTTTCTGACCAGCGTCGCCGACCTGAAGTCCGCGGTGTCACGTGCGCGGCCCTCCCACCGGGGGAGGACCGGGCGAACGGCACGCACTCGCACGGAACCGAACCCGGAGGCCTCGCCCCGCGCCGCGCTGCTTCGAGAGGTCGTGTGAATCATGTCGAACGTCGTTCCGCCGCACGGTCACCCTGGAAACCGGATTCCCCGGGCTCCGGCGCGGACAGGACCATCAGGTCCGTCGCCCGTTCCACCGTGCCTCAGCCTCGGGCGGCTGTGCTCCTCACCGCGTCTCTCATGCGCGCTATCGGCTTCCTCTCCTTTTACGACCGGTTCGCGACCGCACCCATGCTGGTGCTGCTCGCCGAAGAGGAGGGGGTGTCACTCGACGGCGCCGTGCAACTGGTGACCTCCTACGTACTGTCGTACGCGCTGGGCCAGCCGGTATGGGGCCTGCTCGCTGATCGCCTGGGTCGGCTGAGTGTCTTGCGGCTCGCTCTGGTCGGCACCCTTCTCGGCAGTGCGGCCAGTGTCGCCGCCCCCGGCTCTGCCGCGCTCCTGGTGATCCGAGCCATGACCGGGTTGTTCGTCGGCTCACTGTTCCCGAGCGTGCTGACCATTGTCGGCGATTCCTACACCGGTGCGGCCAGGGCCCGTGAGATATCCAGCCTCCAGACCTTCACCGCCCTGGGCACGACGGCGGCGACACTGGCAGCGGGTGGCCTGGCCGCCTGGTTGCACTGGCGTGTCGTCTTTGCCTTGACCGCTGCCGGTGCGGCACTTTCCCTGGTGCTGCTGCGCCGTGTTCGGTTCCCGACCGCGAAGCGCGGCGCACTGACGGCGCTATGTGGAAGCCGTAGGAGTTGGCGTGGTCGGTCACGACATACAGGGCCCGGGGTCCCAGTCCGGCGGCGCGGACCTGGTGGACGCGCCACCGTTGGTCCGCCAGGTCGCCTCCGTCCGGCGCCTTGGCGACGAGGTGGACCGGCGGGCCCAGCAGGCACGCCGCGCCAGTCACGCCGGCGCCGGCGGGTGTGACAGCCGGCGGCACGTCCCGGGCGCGGCGGCGCTGCACCCCCAGGGGGAAGAGCGCCTCCTGGCTGCCGGTGGTGACAACAACCGCCTCCGGATCGACCTCGATGCCTTCGTCGGCGTCAAGTTGACGGGCGATCAGCCGTTGGATGACGTAGGACAGCGGCAAGTCGCCCATCGACAAGTGCAGTCCGGCCACAGCAGGGCCTGCGGAGGGGGCACCGGGAGCGGCGGGCACCGATGCTCGCCTCCCGCATCGGCGATGGTGCCGGTGTGCTGCGGCGGCCCCGTCAGGACTGCCCGCAAGGGCGAGGAACGGGCGTGAACCGTCTTGGAGTCGGGGTTCACGGCGTGGGCGGTGGCCGTGCCCGGCCTGTCCGGCCGGCACGGAAGGAAGGCACCGCGGCTGATCTCTGCGGCGTGCAGGTCGACGTCCGCGACCGCGCCGTTCGTTCCTCCTGCGGCGGTCTCATGGTGCAGTGGCCCCGCCGGGCGCGCCGGAGTTGTGGAAGGCGACGCCGTCCTGGACGGTCATCCGGAAGGTCTTCTCGGTGCAGGTCGGATCGCTCACGGTGCCAGACCCTCAGAACAGGCCGTTCCCGTGCGGCAATTCTGCCGGGACGGGCGCGATGACGTCCCAGTGCTCGACGATCTTTCCGTCGGCGACGCGGAACAGGTCCCAATAGGCAACCGGCACGCCGAACTCGCCCTCGGACTGCAGCAGCACGAGGTCTCCCTCGGCGACGACCTTGTGGATGGTCTTGTAGACCAGGTTCTTGCCCTGCTCGGCCCACTTGGCGGCCGCGGCCCCGAAGCCGTCGAGTCCGTCGGCGGCCTCCGGGTTGTGCTGGAGGTAAGTCTCGGTGGAGATGAAGTCGGTCAGCACCGAGTAGTCGGCGCCCTTGAGAACCTTCTCCGCGAACTCTGCCACCAGCCTCCGGTTGGCCTCCGTCCGGTCCGGGTCGGAGGACGCAGCGGGGCCGTCGGTCTGTGACCGGCCGGAGGCGGTGTCCGAGACGACCGGGGTCAGCGCGTCCCAGTGCTCCGCCAGCCTGCCGTCCTCATCGACCCGGAACAGGTCGAAGGCCACCAGCGGCTCCGGTCCGAATCCGTGATACGTGCCGTGCAGAGCCACCAAATCACCGTCGGCGATCATCCGGGCGCCCTCGTAACGGAAGCTCGCCGACAGACCCTCCACCAGCTGGCGCAGCGCCTCCGGCCCGTCCGCGGCGAGGCTGCTGTGCTGACGGTAGTCAGCGGCCACCCAGCGATCCACTGCGCCGGGGTCCTTGTCACCGAACATTTCGCCAGCGGCCTTGAGGACGATTTCCTTGCTACTCACAGCACGACTCCGATCTGCGTGTTCCGGTGACGCCTTACTCACCGGCCTGCAGCCCACTCTCGCGGCACACCAGCCTGGGCACACGGTAGAGTCAGGCATGGTGATGGTCGAAAGGGGACAGACTCCGGTGGTCGAGCGGGGTTATCGCAACCCCGTGCGCCCAGATCTGAGACTGGAGGTCCTCACCTTCGCCGATCTGGTCCACCGTCTTCCGGGCACGGAGTTCAAGCGAGTGCACCGGCTGGACTTCCATCACCTCACTCTGGTCCACCGCGGCGAAGGCCTCGGCATGGTCGATTTCATCGACCGCCCTTGCCGACCGGGGACTCTGCTGCACATCCGCCCCGGGCAGGTGCAGCGGTTGCCCACGGCGCTCGACGGTGACCCCGCCGACCTGGACGCCACAGTGGTGCTGTTCACGCCGGACGTCCCGCCCCGGCTCCCCGCGACCGCGCGGGTGACCGACGACCCGTTCGGCCCCGCCTCCTGGCAGCTCGTCCCCGACGACTACGGCCGCTTCCACCGCGCACTGGCCGAACTCGCCACCGAGTACGCCGGACTCGCGGACCAGGAACCCGAGATCACCAGAGAGCTCCTGCGCCAGCTGCTGGCCGGGGTACTGCTGCGCATCGCCCGCCTCCCCGCCCCCGACGGCCACGCGCCGGCCTTCGCCGCTCTGCAGCCGTACCGCCTCTTCCAGCGGGAACTCGAACGCTCCTTCGCCGCCCTGCGCCAGGCCCACGACTACGCCGACCGGCTCGGCTACTCCCTCAAGACCCTCAACCGCTCCTGCCAACGCGCCACCGGTCACACTGCCAAGCACCTCATCGACGCGCGCGTCACCCTGGAAGCCAAACGCCTGCTGACCCATACCGACATCCCTGTTGCCGCCATCAGCCACCGCCTCGGCTTCACAGAGCCCACCAACTTCAGCAAGTTCTTCACCCGCGCGACCGGCCAGACCCCCGGCGCCTTCCGCGACGCGAAGAGCTGAGGACGGGGAAGACGAGCCAAGGCCCCGCCGCGGCTCCCCCTACCGCGCGGCCCATCCACCTCATCTCGCCGTAGTCGTACGCGATGCGCCAGCGCGGTTTCGCGGTGCGCACGAGGGTGGCCAGCGGAGTGTCGGAGGGGAGGCTGGGCAGCCGGAACTGCACGGGTTCGGCCTCGGTGGCGGCCCATTCGGCCGGCAGCCGGCGCACGGGAAGTTCGGGACTGCCGACGGCTCTGCGGATCTCCCGGCCTGCGGGCCTGATCTGCAGGATCACGAACCGCGAGTACATGCGTCTGAAGCCCCTGCGGCCGCTGCCGGGCCGGGCCCCTTCCCACCACTTCAACGGCTTCGCGGCCCGTTTGCCGGTCTCAATGACCGGCTTCTTCACCGTCCTGGCCGACTCGGGGCAGACGGGCTGAGGCCGGGGACCGCGACCGCCGTGAGGCGGGGTATGCGGGCCGTGCCGCTTCCGACAGGGCGGTGGTCGTGGTGGAGATGCCGACCACGTAGGTGAGCCGGCGTTCTTCCAGGCCCAGGCGAAGCGGGATCCCAGCTCTCCGGCAGGAACAAACGCCAGTCGAGGGCCGCCGAGGCGCCGTCGGACGTCAAGTGCAGCGACCGCCGGAAGGCCGCCGGGTTGCGTCCATGGAGATGGTGTACGGGTTCACCCTGATCCGGGGTTTGCCCTTTCTTCAGGGACTTTCAGCGCTGTCCGAGGGACTTATCGCCACCCAATGCGGCAAGCCCCTGAAGGATCGGAAAGAGCCTCCGTCGGAGCCTCCGTCGCAGATCAGAGGCCCTTTCCAAGGCAAAGCCGCAGGGAGCGGCAGACGAGTCGGGCCCTACGCCGGGTAGTTGCGGCCGCGGGTGACCGATGAGCCTTGCTGATTCCTGTGACCGGCGCCCTTCGTGGTGACAGTCAGGTCCGGTCGACGGACCTCGATTGAGGACGGCCGACGGGAGTAGATTCTGGCCCTCAATACAGGCGCGGATGAGGAGCAAGGCCAGTGACCAGTGACAATCGCATAGGACCGCCCAGTTTTGGAAGCGAACGCGACATGCTGCGGGCTTTTCTCGACTACCACCGCGCGACCCTCGCCATGAAGTGCGAAGGGCTTACCGACGAGGAGCTGCGGCAGCAGTCGATGCCGCCGTCCACGCTTTCGCTGCTCGGTCTGGTGCGGCACATGGCGGAGGTGGAGCGTGCTTGGTTCCGTCGAGTGTTCGAGGACAACGACGCTCCCATGGTCTGGTCCGACAAGATCGACTTTCAGGCGGCCTACGACGCGAGCGCGTCGACCAGGGACGAGGCGTTCGTGGCCTGGGAGGCCGAGGTGGAGAACTCGCGCCGTATCGAGCGGGAGGCCGCGTCCCTGGACCGGGCCGGGTATCAGCCGAGATGGGGCGAGGAGGTATCGCTGCGGATGGTGATGGTGCATGTGCTCCTGGAGTACGGCCGCCACAACGGGCACGCGGACCTTCTGCGTGAGGGTGTCGACGGGACAGTGGGCGCCTGAGTCCGCAGGAGCCACCGGTCTCCCAGTGCTGGTCCGTTCCAGGGAATCGTCGGCACGCTGGAAGGAGTGCTGCTCCGAGTTGGTCCGTGGAGGGGTGCTGATCAAGCGTGGTCCGGGAGGAACCACTCGGCTGCCCTGTTCCGGCGGCAGGACTTCGGCGTCGGGTGGGACTGCCGAGCAGTGCGTTCCTGGTACCGATCCCACCAGTACAACGCGTATCGGAGCAGGTCGATGGTGCCTCCGAGAGTGCCGTCATGGAGTTCTTCGAGCGGATCGGTTCGTTCGACCACCTGGTGCTCGCGTTCAGCCCGGGTGCCCTGGGTCTGGGCCCGTTGGCGGGCGTGTGCCTCGCTGATATCAAGGGGGCGTTTGACGGCAAGCTCTTCCCGTACCTGTTCGCCCTTCAGAAGGCGTCCTGAAGGTGTCGGCGGCGAGTGCGATCTCCTGCTCCGTGCCGTGTTCCGTGACGTCACCGAGGTGCGTCATGAAGGCGATGTTCGCCTCCACCCGCTCGGCGGCGAGGTAGCGGAACGTGGCGCGCGGGGGGTGCCGGGTCGGAGCTGTCGGCGTCGAAGAGGTACTGCGTGTCGGGCAGGACGGCCAGCGCGAAGCGGGGGCTCTCGGTGTCGAAGTGGGACCGGCCGCCGCTGTGGGCTGCCGTGTCGGCGTGTGCCGCGGTCGCCTCGAGTACGGTCGCCACCACGCCGGCCGCGGGTACCGTGACAGCGGCCCGCAGCAGTGCGCGTCTGTCCAGCCGGATGTGGTGCCCTGCTGTGCTCATGTGCCCTCCAGATGAGGAACGTTGGGTTCGCAAGGCACGGTCCTGAGCGGCCGTGGCCATGTGGTGGCAGGTAGCTGAACGCCGCATTCTGTTCGCCGCACGTTTGGCTTCCCTCGCTGCGGTGCGAGGCGGGGTGCGCCGTCGGAAGAACGGCTCGCGTGCGTTGTCCCGGCCGGCTCGACCTCTGCCCCCTCCTCCCTCTCCCCCGGTGCCCTGCCCTCCCTCGGGCCTCTGCGTGGCCGCTGCGGTCGGAGACGCCCGGAGCCGTTCGACGAGGCCGACGAACACGCGTAACGCTGCCGTCTGGGGGGAATCGGCTCCGCCAGCCCCGGGTCCGGTCCGGTCCTGCCACACGCCGGGGCGCGGCCCGGGGGGCGGGAGCAGCCGTAGGCAGGAGGGTCGTGGCCGTACAGCGTGAAGCGGCCGCCCCTGGCACGGGCCGCCCCTCGCACGGGCCGCCCTTCCAGAGCCGGCAGTTGTGCCCGGCCGTCCGCCCGGCTCGCGCGGGCCCTCCAGCCGAACCCCGCTCACGCGGGCCGGGCAGGCCCCGCCACCTTTCCTGGGGCCTGCCCGCGAGCGGCAGGCCCTCAGCGTCCCGTCGTCGGCCGTCGGCCGTCAGCCGGTCAGCCGGTCAGCCGGTCAGCCGGTCAGCCGGTCAGCGGGTCAGGACTCGTCGGCGGCACTGTCGTCCGGCTGCCCGGGAGGTCTCCTGGCGCGGCGCCGCGGTCCCCCGGCGATCAAAAAGCAGCCCCGCCTCCGGGAGACCGGAGGCGGGGCTGTGCGGAGCGCCGGGCAGGCCTTGCACCTGCATCTCCCCGCAGGAAGCGGGGCGTCTTTCCTTGGACCACCAACGCGAGGCCGACTGCCGGAAGTTCGGCGGCTTGCTCAAGATCAATGGTAGCGCAGTCCCAGTGTCCCGGATCACGCGGCGGCGCAGGAACCGGACCGGCTGCCGTGCGGGACAGCGTCCGGGTCCCCAGGCGTTCAGGTCAGCGGAATGACGACTTCGTCCTCGACCGGCGGGTCGAGTTCCTGCGCGCGGTTCCCGGTGGCCGCGAAGCAGCGCAGCCGGACCGCCTCCGGGGTGACGTCCAGGCGCAGGAAGCACTTGAAGAACGGCGGGCTGTAGGTCGCCGAGCTCGGTGAGAAGAGCTGGGTGTAGATCTTCCGCACGGGCAGGCGGAAGCGCGAGGTGCGTTCGGGGCGGCCGCCCGCGCCCAGCAGGGTCGCGATCAGGCGGGTGCGCCGGGTGACGCGGGCGGGCGGGCCCTGGGTACGGGTCGGCGGGATGCCGAGGCGCTCGGCGACGACGGCTGTCGCCTCGGCCTCGCTGAGGGTGAACAGGCGGCGCAGGCGGAGCCGGTGTCCGTAGAGCCTGCTGTAGAAGGCGAGGGAGTCGCCGCGCAGCGGGTAGCAGCGGAACTCCTGCTCGGTGACGTTCGCGACGGAGACGCGGGGGATGGTGTGGGTGGCGTGCATGAAGGCTCCGCCGCCGCCCGACACCACGTACTGGATGGTGCGGCCGTCGACCTGCACCGGGTAGCGCTGGTAGTTGTGGATGTCGCCGCCTATGGCCGCGAGGTAGCGGTGGTCCGGGTCGCGGACGAGGTCGTCGACGGTGCCGCCGCCTTCGATGGGGCAAGGGTGGTGTTCGCCGTCCACGTACAGGGGCGAGCCGGTGACGAGGATCTTGGGGAGAGGTCCCTTGGACACCTCGCGCAGCCACGCGCCCTGCTCGGCGTCGATGGTTCCCAGCAGTCCCGTGTCGATGCCTATGATCCGCACCGGACCGGCGTCGATGGCCCAGTACGGGCCCGGCTGGACGGCCTGTTGGGCTGGCGAGGAGCGCAACTTGCGCGCCTCGGTGAGGTGTTGTCCGTCGGCCGGGTGCGGCCGGTGCCACAGCAGCGACCGCAGCCAAGCCCGTGAGAGGGGGCGCGGCGCGGGCTGTGGGGCGAGTGGCGGGGCGTCGTCGCAGAAGACGCGCATGAAGCCGCCGAGGTCTTCGTACCAGTCGTGGTTGCCGGGTATCGCGTATATGGGTGCCTGGTAGTCCTGGTACGGGCGGAAGAACTTCGTGCCGTAGTCGTCCGTCCGGCCGACGGGGTAGATCACGTCGCTGGCGATGACGGCGAATTTCGTTCCCTGACTGACCTTCAGGAAGCCGGGGACGACGGCGTATTGGGGATCGTCGCCCTCGCCGGTGTCTCCGATGACCATGAAGGAGAAGTGGTCCGGGTCGTCGCGCCGGATCACCTTGGCGGCGGGAGCTCCGGCGGCCGTCCGCTGTGCCACCCAGCGGCTGCGGGTGCGGCCCGTGGGGTCCCCGAACCAGGAAGCCAGCACGCCGTTGCGTGCGGCCCACAGGGTCTTCGGGTTGAGCCATGAGAGCTTGTCGACCTGGTGCGGCATCAGGTGCTTGTATTCGCCGTGTTCCAGGGTGCCCCAGCCGGCGCCTTCGGCGGTATCGCGTGAAGAGTCAGACACCGGTGAACCGTAGCAACGATCCAGGAGTGGACGGGGGGAAGGGGTATGCCGCGACGCTGTCGTCTCTTCGCGCTCCGGGGGGGCGTGGACGTCGAGTTCGTACATGTGCAGCGGGCCGTGGTCGTGCTCGGCGGCCTCGCTCCTGGCCGACTTCCCGTCGCGGCCGAACAGCGACGTCTTGTCGTCGTCCGACGTCCGCCCGACCCGGGACAGTCCGCAGACTTCACCGGTCCCGGAGCGAATCGGGCCGTACCCGCCCTCCCCCGGATCACCAGGATCACCAGGATCACCAGGATCACCAGGATCACCAGGATCACCAGGATCACCAGGATCAGGCTGCCCTCACGCTGCATCACCTTGCGGGCAGCCTCCTCGTGGCCGGTGCGCGCCGCACAACCCGGCTGCTCGACGCCGACCACGGCTCGGGGGGGCGGGGCGGCGGTCGGAGGGCCGCTCGGGTCCATGGCGCCGGGCCGCGGCCAGACTGAGCAGTTTTGGAGAAGCATCGGCGACCCGGCTGCCCCTACCGTCGAAGACATGAACTCCATCGACTCCGTCACCCTTGAAGTGGCCGACACCACGGCCGCCGCCCGCTTCTACTCCACCGCCTTCGGACTGGACTCCTCGCGCATGCGCCTGCGCGCCTGCGAAGTCCCCACGACCGGCTTCCGCGGTTTCACCCTGTCGCTCGTGGTGTCCCAGCCGGGCAACGTCGACGCCCTCGTCGGCACGGCCCTCGACGCCGGCGCCACCGTCCTCAAGCCCACCTCGAAGTCGCTGTGGGGCTACGGCGGCGTCGTTCAGGCCCCGGACGGCACGATCTGGAAGATCGCGACGTCGACGAAGAAGGACACGGGCCCGGTCACCCGGGACTTCGACGAGCTCGTGCTCCTGCTGGGCGTCGAGGACGTGAAAGCCAGCAAGCAGTTCTACGTCGAGCAGGGCCTCACCGTGGGCAAGAGCTTCGGTGGCAAGTACGTCGAGTTCGCCACCGGGTCGGGCCCCGTCAAACTGGCCCTGTACAAGCGCCGCGCTCTCGCCAAGGACGCGGGTGTCCCCGCCGACGGCAGCGGATCGCACCGGCTCGTGCTCTCCGGCGCCGCCAGCCCGTTCAGCGACCCGGACGGGTTCGTCTGGGAAGCCACCGCCCCCCTGACTGCCACCACCTGAACCGAGCCACCTCCGACTACGGGACAGCACTTTTGGGCTGGCATCTGCGGGGCCATTCTTTCGCCGCCACCGGTCCCACCCAGGGCGCGGTCGTCCTCCCTCCTTCGCCTGGCATGGTCGGGGCTGCGCACATGCGATCTCGGTGACGAGGAACGGCTGCTGCGGATGTACCGGATCGTCTTGCTCAAGGGCAGATGCGAGGGCTACACCTGCCACCTCGACGCCACCCAACTGATCGCGCATTGGCCGATCCTGCGCAAAATGCTCGGCCGCGGTGTGCGCACCCTCTGGGAGGACCGCGTCGCACAGTATGTCGTCCGCGAGTGATCGCGGCTTGGAGACGCGGCAGTTCGGGCACCGCGCCCGGCTTGCGCTGTCCCCTGCCCTGGCGGTCAAGGCTGACGATCAGGCACACGCGGCCCGCACGGTGTGCAATCTCCCGCACGCCTGGTGGCAGATGGTGCCGAAGGAGAAGCGGACCCTGGCGAACGCGAACGCGGACCCCGCGATCCGCCGGGCCCGCAGGGACGTCGACTTCCTCGCCGTCCCTCTCGCGCAGGCCGCGCAGGCGGTGTTGAGGACGTATTGCCAGGCGTGGAAAAACCGCTGGGCCGGCCGGACGGACGCCCCGAACTTCAAGGCCCGCTTCCGCAGCACCCTGACCGTTGAGCGTGAGCGTCGACGAAACCGCGGCGGCCGACCGGTCCGCTGACGGCAGGTGAACTCGGTGGCGAGTGCGAGGGCCCGGCGGGCCGACTCGGTGGTCAGTCGGCTGGGCGGCTGCCACATGTCCGTCGGCTCTCGCGGGACCGCCAGTGTCGGTTCTCGCGGGACTCACAGTGATGCGTCCGGCTCGGCCGGCTCACCGTCCAAGAACCGGTAGACGCCCAGGCTGTAGCTCATTGCGGTGGCCCCGGTCTGCACACGAGCCCGATTGCCCTGACGTCGTTGCCGAAGGGCTCGATGCCCCCCGCCGCCCAAGAGGGGCCTCCTTCGCTGTCGTGTGCGGGGATCATCGCATCGGCGACTGACAGCGGGCGCCAGAACTCCCGAACCAGCCGAACCGCTCCGAGACCGAGTTGTTCCGGGAGGACAACCCGCCCGGGTCCGCCGGAGCCGCCCGGCGCCTGCTGTCGTCAACGCACGATCTCCTGGCTGTCCGGCTACCGCGGACTCAGCCCTCGATACGAGCGGCATTCCCTGGGGCCCAGGGGACGTCCTCAGCCCGACCGAACCACTTCACCATCGTCGGTGGCTCACCACCAGGCCGCTCCTCCACCCGGCCTCTCCTGCTCGACGCCGACCTTGTCAAGGCCGCCGCCGGTGTGCCCTTCATCTACGGCTCCCTGTACCCGCCAACCGACACCGGGGACCCCCTGAGGCTCCGCAGGCAGGGGCGGAGCCTCTCGGTGGCCTGGTTGAGGGGGCTACTGGACGAGTTCCCAGTCCTGCGAGCCGTCCGTGAGCGCGTTCTGCAAGGTGAGCGGTGCGCTGTTGGGCGGGCCGGTCAGGTACAGGTTCGTGTCCCTGACCGACTGGAACCTGTAGAACCCGTCGGTGGTCTTGACGAGGTTCCAGCTGCCGGTGGCGCTGTTGTCGACCCACTGGCCGATCCGCTGCCCGGCCGTCGCGTTGCCGGTCCAGACGGCCGCCGCGCGGCCGCCGGACTTGTTCAGCAGGGTCACGCCGCCGTTCGGCTCGGTCACCACGTGCCAGTACTGGGTGTCCGGGTTCGCCGCGGAGCCGGGGGCCTCCAGGGCGACGTCGGGGACGTCCGCGTTGCCGATGTTCGCGTCGTTGGTCTTGTTCCCGGTGCCGATCACCTGGCCGGTCCTGCGGTTCACCAACTGGTGGTAGGCGCCGCCCGATCGGCCGAGGTCGACCTCGGCGTAGGCCAGCGTCGAGGTGCCCTGGTTGTTGAGGACCGCGATACGGCCCGTGTCGTCGACGTACTGCAGGCTACGGCTGTAACCGGCCTTCGAGGTGGTCTGGTACTCCTTCCACGTACCGTCGCTGCGTCCGCTCTCGTTGACCCACACATTGCCGCTGCCGGCCGCGTTGTAGACCAGGCGTCCCCCGGGAAGCCTGATGACGACCGGGCTGCCCCCCGTCGCGAGCGGCCGGGAGCCGGTGTCGACCGGCAGTGAGGTGACGGCTTCGCCGGTCGGGGAACCGCGGTGGAACTGCAGCGGGTTGTCGGCGACCACGTACCTGGTGTTGGCTCCGCCGCCCCAGTACTCGAAGGTGAGGAGCCACTTGCCGTCCGCGGTGCGGACGACGTTCGCCATGCCCGGCCGCCCGCCGCCGATCTGCGTCCTGCCGCCTCCCACGCTCTGGGTCAGGCCCGCGATGTCGACGACGGGGGCGCTCCACTGCGCACTGCGGCCGTCCCAGGTCTTGTGGGCGAGGATCTGGCCGTGCGAGTCGGTGGCGGTGGTGTTGGCGGGGTCGAGGGTCGGGACGCCGGTGATCGCGTTGAAGCCGGTGTAGTCGTTCTCGTCCGAGTAGTAGCAGACGAGTTGGCCCTGATAGACCATCAGGTACGGCTCCCAGACGGGGTCCACCTGCTGGTGTGTGTTGGCGGCGGCGATGTTCTGGCCGATCGCGCCCGCGCTGCCGCCCTGCCAGCCGCCGGTCGCGATGACGTTGACGACCTTCCAGGACGCGCCCTCGTCGGTGCTGGAGTACAGCGCGATGGCGAGGTCGTCGCGGTCGCCGTCGTTGGAGGGTGTCCAGTTGGGGTCGGCCGCCTTGTGCTCACGGTAGTACTGGTCGTCGCCCGACACGACACTCGCCAGGAGCAGCGTGCCCTGCTTCAGGTTCCCGACGTCCTGCGGGAGCGTGTAGAGGTACGGGTTCGTCCAGTTGCTGGTGTACTTCGCGTACTGGGGGTCGCTGGAGAGGTACGCGGGAGCCTTGACCTCCGACAGCGGCTGCCAGGTCGTTCCGTGGTCGTCGCTCTTGTAGACCGGGAGGGTCTGCCTGTCGGCACTGCCCGTCGCCGCTACGACGGTGGACTTCTCGAACGACGCGACCAGGCGTCCGCTCGGCAGTTGCGCCGACTTCGGGTAGACGGCGCAGTTGCCGCGCCCCTTCAGGCACGGTTCGCTGCCGAGCTGGTAGAGGATCCCGCCCGTCGGGTTGTAGGCCTGCGCACCGGTGGTCATGGGTATGGCCAGTATCGCGGCTGCCGCGATGACCGTGCCCAGTGCCTTTGCCGCTCTTCTTCCCTGCACAGCTTGCACGGCTACTCCTTCGGGGAGACGAGTACGCGTACGTCCCACGGGCCGAGGTCCAGCACGGTGCCCGCGGGCAGGGGTGTGCCGGTCAGGGCGTCGGCGAGGTTCACCGGAGCGGGGACGCTCGTGGGCTGCCAGCTCCAGTTGTGGACGATGTGGACGCGGCGGCCGTCGGGCGCTGTGCCGGTCGTCGCGGTGACGGACGCCGGCAGGTCACGCCACGCGCTGCGGGAGGCCGGTGCCATCCAGGCGGCCAGCGCGCGGGCGAGGTCGCGGCCGGGCACGGTGCCGACGCAGGTGACGCGGCCTTCGCCGTGGCGGCGGGTGGTGATGGCGGGAAAGCGGCCGAAGTGCGGGTGCTCGTAGGTGGCGAGGACGTCGGCGTCGGTGACGGTGAGGCCGTCGGCCCAGTGCGTCGCCGTCGCGGTCTCGGGCAGTGGGAGGGGGCTGTCGGGTGCGGCGCGGACCGGGAGGGCGTGGGTGAGGTTGCTGAATTCGTCGTACGTCACTCCCGCGGCGCCGGTGAGGCGGGCGGGGGCCGCCTCGTGCCGGGCCCGGGCCTCGTGGTCGGCGTAGCCCGTGCGGGGGCCCAGGACCAGGTGGCCGCCGGCGTGGGCGTAGGCGGCGAGCCAGTCGAGGGTGGTGTCGTCGGCGAGGTACAGGGCGGGGACGACGAGGACGGGGTGGCGGTGGGCGGCCTCGTGGGGGGCCATGCCTTCCCGCCGGCCGCGCGGGTCGTGCAGCTGGCGGGCGTGGACGATGCGGACCTGCCGTCCGGCGTCGAAGGCACCGCGGTAGAAGGGGTCGAGGATGCGGTGGTAGGCGGTCGGGTCCGGTGCGCCGTCGGGGGTCGCGAGGGGCGGGTGCTTCTGCATCAGCCACTTGCTGGGGGTGGAGTAGACGATCGTGACGTCGGCATCGGGTTCGAGCCCCGCGACGAGCGGCCCTACGGCCTCGAACTCCTCGCCCAGCCGGGCCAGTTCGGCGTACGTGCGGCCCGGTCGGCCGCTGTGCGGCAGAACGCCGCCCCAGTAGGTCTCCGCGCCGAAGCGCAGGGTCTGCCACTGCCAGTACTCGATCATCCGGGCCCCGCGGCCGACGAGGGCCCAGGCGGCCTGGCGCCACTGGCCGTCGTAGGCGGGGCGGTTGTCCCACGCGTAGCCGATGGAGGAGGCGTTGGTCTCGGTGACCAGGAACGGTTCCTGGCGGGAGGAGAACATCCAGTCGGCGGTCTGGTACAGCGACCAGACGCCGGTGCTCTGCCACTTCTGCTCGTGGTCGTCCGGTGTCGCATCGGGCAGGAGCAGGCCGTCCTGCATGGCGTAGTAGGGGTTGCCGGTGGCGATGTCGAGGCGGTCGGTGAGCTCGTCGTCCTCCACGGCGGGGCGGGTGTAGGAGATGCAGGTGGTGACGAACTGCCCGGGGCGGGCGTACTCGCGGACGAGGTCGGCCTGCCAGCCGATGAACTCGGTGCACTGGCGGGCCTGGAACTCCCGCCAGGCGACGTCGTATTGGGGCTGCACGTTGCCGTCGGGCGTCCACAGGTCGGCCCAGGTGGACAGGCGGTGGGACCAGTAGACCAGGCCCCATTCGCGGTTGAGGGTCTCGACGTCGCCGTACTTGGCGCGCAGGTGGTCGGTGAAGCGCTGGAAGACGCCGTGGTTGTGGAAGAGCTCCAGGCCCGGTTCGTTGTCGACCTGGAAGCCGATGACGGCCGGGTGGCCGGCGTACCGGGCGACGATCTCGCGGATGATCCGCTCGGCGTGGAAGCGGAAGGCGGGGTGGGTGAAGTCCACTTCCTGGCGGGCGCCCCAGCCGATGCGTTCGCCGGTGCGCCGCTCGCCGGTGATCTCCGGGTACTGGCGGGCCAGCCACGGCGGTACGGCGTACGTGGGGGTGCCGAGGATGACGGAGATGCCGCGTTCGTGGGCGCCGTCCAGCACCGGCTGGAGCCAGTCGAGTGCGAAGCGGCCGTTCTCGGGTTCCCAGGTCGACCAGACCGACTCGCCGACCCGGATGACGGTGAAGTGCGCGTCGGCCATCAGGTCGAGGTCGGTCTTGAGCTGTTCGTCGGGCCGTACGTCCGGGCCGTAGGCGGGGTGGTACTCGTGGTAGTAGGCAGCGCCGAACAGCACGCGGGCGGGCAGGTCCGCCATGGACAAACCTCCAGGGAGCAGGGGGTGTTGGGGGTGCTACTGCTTGACGCCGCCGGTGGCCAGGCCGCTCTGCCAGTACCGCTGGAGCATCAGGAAGGCCAGGACGAGCGGGACGATCGAGATGAGGGAGCCGGTCACGACGAGGGCGAGCATGTCGCTGCTGGCTCCGGCGCCCCCGTTCTGCGCCTGGTCGGCCCAGCGGGACAGCCCGACGGTGATGGGGTACAGGTCCGGGTCGTTGAGCATGATCAGCGGCAGGAAGTAGTTGTTCCAGGTGGCGACGAGCGTGAAGAGGATGACGGTCACCAGGCCGGGAGCCAGCAGCCGCAGCCCGATGGTGAGGAAGATGCGGAGCTCTCCGGCGCCGTCCATGCGAGCGGCCTCGACGAGGCTGTCGGGGACGGCGTCCTCGGCGTAGATCCGCATGAGGTAGAGGCCGAAGGGGCTGATGAGGGAGGGCAGGATGACCGCCCAGGGGGTGTTGACCAGGCCTGCCTTGGCGAAGAGGAGGTAGGTGGGGATCGCCAGTGCGGTGGTCGGGATCATGATGGCGCCGAGGACCAGGTTGAAGGCCGCGCCGTGGCCGCGGAAGCGGTACTTGGCGAACCCGTATCCGGCCGCCGCCGCGAGCAGCGCGGCGCCGAGTGCGCTGGCCCCGGCGTACAGGGCCGTGTTGAGCAGCCAGCGCCCGAAGACGCCGTCGTCCTGGGTGAAGGTGGCCTTGATGTTCGACAGCAGCCGCGGGGCGTGCGAGAACCACAGGCCGAAGCTGTTGAACAGGTCCTGGGTGCTCTTGGTGGAGGCGATGAGCAGCCAGAACAGCGGGAGCAGGAAGTAGGCCAGGACGGCCAGCATGGCGATGGTGAGCGGGGTGCTGCGGCGGTGCACCGATGAACGGCGCGGCGAGCGGGTCTCGGCGGGCAGCCGTTTCGCCGTCGACGTGGTGGCGGCGGGGGGCGTCACGGTGGTCATGCGGTCCTCCTGCGGTTCGCGGTGAGCAGGAAGGCGTACGACACGATCACGATGACCAGGCCGAGGATGAAGGACACTGTGGCCGCGTAGTTGGTCTGCTGGCTGATGAAGGCGACCGAGTAGGCGTAGAGGTTGGCGGTGTACGAGCTGGTGATGACGTCCGGTGCGACCTTCATCAGCAGGTTCGGTTCGTTGAAGAGCTGGAAGCTGCCGATCACCGAGAACAGCAGGGTGAGGGTCAGCGCCGGGCGCAGCGCGGGGAGTTTGATGGACCAGGCGATGCGCCAGGCGCCTGCGCCGTCCATGGCGGCCGCCTCGTACAGCTCGGCGGGGATGGTGCGCAGGGCGGCGTACAGGATGATCATGTTGTAGCCGACGAACTCCCAGGTCACGATGTTCGCGAGGCTGCCGAGCATCCAGCTGTCGCTGAGGAAGTGCGGGGCCGGCAGGTGGAGGTCGTGGCTGATCTGGGCGAAGGGGCCGAAGTCGGGGCCGTAGAGGTAGCCCCACATGAGGGTGGCGATCACGCTGGGGACGGCGTACGGGACGAAGATGCCGAGGCGGATCACGCGGGCGAGACGCAGCAGGCCGCTGTCCAGGGCCAGTGCGAAGCACAGGGCCAGCAGCAGCATCACGGGGACCTGGATGACGAAGAACAGGGCGACGCGGCCGATGCCCTTGAGGAGGAGGGGGTCTTTGAGGGCGGTGATGTAGTTGTCGAGGCCGACGAAGGTCGAGCCGCCGATGAGTTTCTCCTGGAAGAGGCTCAGGTAGGCGGCGTAGCCGAGCGGGGCGAGGAAGAGGAGCAGGAACAGCGCCATGAACGGGGCGATGAACAGGGCTCCTGCGGTGCCGTGGCGTCGGCGGGGCGTGGGCTTCGTGCGGTTCGTGCGGGCGGGCGCCACGGGGGTGGCCGCTGTGGTGGCCATCGTCAGCCTCCCTCGACCGTGAAGCCCTGGCCCTTGGCGAAGGTCGTGATGCGCGACTGCCACGAGCCGAGGGCGCGGACGGTGTCGGTCTTGTCCGCGAGGGACTTGCCGACGGTCTCGGTCCAGTCCGTGGCGACCCGGTCGAGGAACGGCGGCCACTGGAAGGCGGGGTTGACCTGGGTGCTGATGTCCGCGAAGACCTGGTTGACCTTCTGGCCGCCGTAGAAGGCGGGCGTGTCCCCGAGGAAACTCGCCTCCGCGAGCAGGGTCTTGGTCGCCGGGAAGAAGAACTGTTCGGTGGTGAACCTCCTGGCGCTTGCGGGGTCGCTGTTGAGGAACTGGGCGAACACCGCCGCCTGGATGGGGTTCTTGGTGGAGCGGATGACCGCGGTGGTCGAGCCGCCCCAGTTGCCCGCGCTGGGCTTGGCGGCGTCCCACTGCGGCAGCGGGGCCGCGCGCCACTTGCCCGCGGTGGCCTTGGCGGAGCCGGACAGGAAGGCCGGGCCCCAGGCGCCGGTGAGCCAGGTGGCGTACTTGCCCTTGTTGAGGGCGGCGTACCAGGAGTCGGTGAAGTCCGGTTCGACGCCGATCACGCCTTCCTTGGCGAGGGCGCCCCAGTACTGGCCGAGTTTCTTCGAGACCGTGTCGTCGACGCTGATGGTGATGTCACTCTTGCCGGAGGTCACGTACGGCTTGGCGCCCGCCTGCCAGAGCAGGCCGTGCCAGGCGGCGACCTGGTTGGCGGCGAGGTTGGTGAGGTAGACGTCGGGGTCGGCCTTGTGGAGTGTGCGGGCTGCGGCGGCGAACTCGTCCCAGGTGGTGGGGACTTGGATGCCGTGCCGGTCGAAGATGTCCTTGCGGTAGAGCATGCCCATCGGGCCGGTGTCCTGGGGGATCGCCCAGATCTCGCCGCCGCTGCCGGAGACCTGCCCCCAGGTCCAGTCGACGAAGGTGGACTTGAGCGCGGAGGCGCCGTACGGGCGCAGGTCCAGCAGGCTGCCGGTGATGGTGAACGTCGGGATGGCCTGGTACTCGATCTGCACCATGTCCGGGGCGCCGCTGCCGGCCTTCAGCGCGGTGCGCAGCTTGGTGTACTCCGGTGTGCCCTGACCGGCGTTGACGACCTTGATCTTGACGGCCGGGTACTTCTTCTCGAAGAGCGCGACCTCCTTGTCGATGTTCGGGACCCAGGTCCAAAACGTCAGCTGGGTCGGGGTCTTCATGGCCTTGTCGATGTCGGCCCGACCGACCGGCTTGGCGGAGGAACCGGCGGGGGGGCCGCCGTCGCCGCCGCAGGCGGACAGGGTGGCGGCCAGCGACAGCGCGCCCGTGGCGGCGAGGAAGCCCCGGCGGCTCAGGGGTGACGGGCTGGAGGAGGGGCTGGGGAAGGGGCTGGGGAAGGGTCCGGACATGGTGAACTCCCGCGGAAGGGTGTTGAGGACCGGCACACCGGGCGACGGCGTGCTGAAGCTGGATGCGGTGGTGTCAGGCGCGGTGTGGCGTGACGGGCGGGGCCGGGAGGGCGGGCCTGTCAGAGGTTGCGCCGGGGAGGGCGCGAGAGGAAACGGCGGCCGGTGCGGGGCCTGATCGAGGCCCGGGGAGCGGCGGTGGGTGCTGCTGAGGAACTGGACTGGGCTGGGCTGGCTTGGGCTGAGCTGAGTTGGGCGGGGGCTGGGCTGAGCTGAGTTGGGCTTGGGCTGAGTTGGGCGGGATGGGGCTGGGGCAACGCCGGAAGCGTGGGAAGCGGTGGATGGCTCTGGTGGGGCGGACCTCCGTCGGTGAGGGGGAC
Organism: Streptomyces mirabilis; assembly: GCF_039503195.1. Classification (NCBI taxonomy): domain Bacteria; kingdom Bacillati; phylum Actinomycetota; class Actinomycetes; order Kitasatosporales; family Streptomycetaceae; genus Streptomyces; species Streptomyces mirabilis. Next base: position 9,417,078 of record NZ_JBCJKP010000001.1, on the reverse strand, counting down.
TGCGGTGCCCCGGGGGCTAGCGGGGCGGCGGGGGTGCTGACGAGGCGCGGACGACGAGTTCGACCGGTGGGTCGGTCATCGGCAGCGGGTCGGCCTGCGGGTTCTCGATGGCGTGCACGAGGAGCTTCAGGCCGTCCTGCGCCATGGCGTCGAACGGCTGACGCACCGTGGTCAGCGGCGGGGTCACGTAGGCGGCGACCGGGATGTCGTCGAAGCCGACCACACTGACGTCCTCCGGCACGCGCCGCCCGGCTTCCGTCAGCGCGCGGATCAGGCCGATGGCCATGTCGTCGTTGGCGGCGAACACCGCGGTCACACCGGGGTCGGCGAGAAGTTCACGGCCCGCCGCGTAGCCGGAGGCGGCCGACCAGTCACCCTCGGCGACCGGCGGCTCGGCCCGGCCGTGCGCGGCGAGCGCCTCGCGCCATCCGTCGAGACGGTCCCGGGCGGAGTACCAGCGCTGTGGACCCGCCAGGTGGTGGACGGTGGCGTGGCCCAGCTCCAGCAGGTGCTCGGTGGCCGCCCGCGCCATCTGGCTGGAGACGATGCCGGCCGTCACCACATGGGGGGCGGCGAAGGGCGGGGGTGCGCCGAGGACGAGGACCGGCACGTCGACCCGTGCGGAGAGATCCGCGCCGTCCGCCTCGTCGATCGGCTCGGAGATGACGATGCCGTCGACGCCCTGGTCCAGGAGCGAGTCCACGGCCCCGGCGATGCCCGCCCTCTCGCCTTCCATCGTGTTGACCACACGGAGTGCGTAGCCGGTGTCCCGCACGGCACGCTCGACACCCATGAGCAGCGAGGCCGGACCGTACAGGGCGGTGCCGAGCGTCACCACACCGATGGACCGGGTGCGTCCGGAGGCCAGGGCGCGGGCCGCGTTGTTCGAGCGGTAACCGAGTTCCTCGGCCGCCGCCAGGACGCGGCGGCGCACGTCAGCCGAGACGTACGGCTCGTCGTTCATGACCCGGGACACCGTCTTCTGCGACACACCCGCCAGGCGCGCCACGTCCACACTGCGCGGCGCGGCTCCCGCGCCGCGTCCTGCCACTGGTGTCATGGTGTCTCCCGATCTTCGGCAGTCGGATCCTAGTCCAGATCCGCTGTATGACTGCGCTGTCATGACTGCGCTGTCATATCTACGCAACGGGGCGGGGCGCGTCAAGACTTCGCGCAACATCTCTGCCGTCCGGAGGGGGCGGGGCGCGGCGTCGCCGGGGCGGCGAAAGCGTTGGAGGGTCTCAGCGCGCCTCCTGCCGCCAGGACGGTCGAGGCGGCAAGCATCACAAGGCGCTGAGTACGGGAAGTGCGGGTCATGGGAATTCTCCCCCGTGAGAAATAATCGGGGTTTCCGAACAGTTCTGACAATTCGCGGCCGTTCGATGAGGGCCAGCTCCTGTTGAACGGGCCCGCATCTCCATTGGGCACGGGCGGACGAAAGGAGTCATGCCCCTGGAATGCGTGGCGGGAGAACTCGGGAGTTGACGGACGACGGCAGCTCCACTGGGGACGCGCGGCACATCAGCGGCACATCAAGGGGCCCGGAGCCGGAGCGGAACGGGTGCGGGCTAGCCTGGCAGTTCCGGGCTGGATCATCACCGGCACCTGACCGCCCGATGCCGGCGGAGTACCCCGCCGCTGTCCACCCGGGCCGGAAGAGAACGGAGCAGCCGACGTGAGCGACACCCAAGCCAGCACCCAGGAAGGAGCCGTGGCACCGGCGGCCGATCTGCTCGAGCGCATACGCCGGCACCGGCGCCAGACGCTGGAGCTGCTCACCGTCTGCGCCCTCGGTCTTGTCCCGTGGACGGTCCTGCTGGCGATGACGCTGCCGTCCGTGTATGAGGTCCGCCAGTGGCGTGTGACATGGGTCGGATTCGACGCCCTGCTCATGGTCGCGATGGCGGCCACGGCACTGCTCGGGTGGCTGCGGCACCGCGCTGTGATCGTGTCGGCGACCGCGACGGCGGTGCTGCTGATCTGCGACGCGTGGTTCGACGTGTCACTCGCTTTCGGCACCGCGGGGGTGTGGCTGTCAGCGGTGCTCGCGGCGTGTGTCGAACTGCCGCTGGCCTTCTACCTCATCCGCCGGGTGACGGGGATGCTCTGGCTGGCGCAGTGGCCCACCGCCAGGACCGCCGCCGACGGCAGCAGGCAACCGGCCCGCCCGGACGCCTGAACTCGCCCCGCCTCCCCGCGGAGGAGACGACCGGCGACGATTCCTGACTGCCCACACCGGGCCGCACCCCAGACGCTGCCGGCGGGGCGGGCCCCCGGGAGCGCAGCGCCTCCCGCCCGCCGGACGCCCAGGCACGCCACTGGTCGACCGACTTCTCGCTCACCCGTCCGCGTGACGCACGGGACTTTTACGTCCTCCTCGAAGAGGTCAGCGGCCCGCATGCACACCTCTTCGCGGCGCTTGCGCTGCTCGGCGGTCAGGCCGCCCTCGTCCGGATACCGCATACTTCCGGGCCACCAGCCAAGACGGACCCTGCCACCAGGTCCGACAAAAGATCCAGTCGCCATGACGCCAAGGTCACTAGCAGCGCTGCGAGAATGAGCGAGGAGACTTCATGCCAGAGATCAGCAGGTTCGCCCCGGGTCTACGAGCACGGCTGGCGGGAGCGGTCCGGCAACACCCCGCCCTCTCGATCGCCCTCGCACTCAAACTGACCACAGCCGTGGCGCTGGGTGCTGTGTGGCAAACCAAGATCCGTCACTCCGGAGACCTCAACGACTACCGCGACCTTCTCGTGGACGACCCCGGCGGACCAGGTGGAGCCACGGTCAAGGTGACCTCATTGGGCACCACCATGATGCTCGTCGACGACGGCACCACCCAGATCCTCATCGACGCTTTCATCACCCCGGCCGGCCTTCTCGATGCCGCGCTCGGTCGACCGGTCTCCACCGACCCCGACGCCGTGGACACCGCACTCGACAAGGTGGGCGCGGACCGCGTACGCGCCATCTTCATCTCTCACTCCCACCACGACCACGCGCTGGACGTCGCCTACATCGCCAACCGCACGGAAGCCACCGTCTACGGCTCACCGTCCACGTTGAACATCGCCAGGGGTGGCAACGTCCCCGAGGACCGCTTGGCACTTCTGGACCCGGAGAAATCCGTCACGGTGGGCAGCTTCACGGTGCGCACCATCGCCTCCAAACACTCCCCCAACCCGATGGGCGGTGAGGGTGCGACCATTGACAAGCCGCTCCTGCAGCCCGCCCCCATCAGCGCATACAAGGAGGGGGGCACCTATGACTTCCTCGTGGCGGCACCAGAGACGAGCATGCTGTTCAAAGGTTCAGCCAACTGGATCCCCGGCGCGCTCGCCGGAGTCCACGCTGACGCCCTGTTCCTCGGCATCGGCGGTCTCGGACGCGCCGAACGACGTTTCAGCAAGGACTTCCTCGACGCGACCATCGGCACCGTTCAGCCTGCCATTGTCATCCCCACCCACTGGAACGACTTCTTCTGTCCGGTTCACGAGGGCCTTCCGCTGCAACGCAAACTGGTCGACAACACTCCCGCCGCGTTCGACACCGTACTTGCCCGCACCAAAGCTGACGGCGTCGACATAGGTCTACTGGAAGCGTTCGCCAGCATCATGATCCACTGATCGGATCCTCATGGCGAGGGTCTCAGTGAGGTCAGTGCAGTGGGTTGTACTGCGCCGACGGCGGCCGAGCCGAGCAGTAGTTCGGTCAGGTTATGCGGCTGTGCCGGTTCACTGGTCGGAGCCGCTGCTGCGATCCGGTCCAGCCGGAAACCCCGGCCGGCCCGGCGTGTGCGGCACCAGGCGATGAGGTACCAGCGGCCGTCGGCGGTGAGCAATCCGGCCGGTTCCACGACGCGGTCGCTTTCGTGTCCGGCCGCGTCGGTGTAGGACAGCCGCAGCACCAGGTTGTTGGCGAGGGCCTGCTCCACCGCGGTACGGACCTCGCAGTCGCTGCGCGTCGGCAGGGTAACGATCCGTGCGGCGAGTTCCCGCGCCGCCGCCGAGGCGGGGCCGGTCATCGAGGCCGCAATCTTCTGGGCCGCCGTGCGGGCCGCGCCGACGTAGGGGGTGGAGGCGTCGGCCGCGGCGAGCGCGGTAATCAGTGCCGAGGCTTCGTCGGCGGTGAGGCGGACCGGGGGCAGGGTCATCTCCGGGTCGATCGACCAGCCGCCGCCCCGCCCGGGTATGGAGCGCACCGGGACACCGGTCTCCAACAGGGTTTGCAGGTCACGCTGCACCGTGCGTGTGCTGATCTCGAACCGCGTGGCGAGCACCGCGACCGTCAGCGGCCGCGGCGCCACCGCGCGCAAGTCCTCCACCAGCGCGTACAGCCGGGCAGTTCGGTTCATGCCGCCGACGCTACCGTCACGCAGTGGCCAGGAAGTCCCGCTCGCGCCGCAGTTCCCGCTCGGTGATGGTCAGGGGGAACAGAGTGAAGCCGTGCATCGCGCCGGCGACGACGCCGAGCTGCACAGGCGCGCCCGCCGCCTGCCACCGTTGGGCCAGGAACAGCGAGTCGTCCAGCAGCGGATCCTCGGTGCCGACGACGATCCGGGCAGGCGGCAACCCGGTCAAGTTCGCGAACAGGGGCGACACCTCGGGAGCGCGGCGCTGCTCCTGCCCCATCCCTGGCGTGAACAGCTCATAGCTGCCCCGGATCGCGTCGGTGTTGCTCAGCAGTTGTCGGGAGCCAAACGACCGCTGGCTTGGTGTCATCGACAGGTCGTAGGGGCCGAAGAGCAGGTGGGCCGCCCGGAACGCGCCCGTGATGCCGTGCCGGTCGCGAAGGCGCAGCAGCGTCACGACGCTGAGGTGGGCACCGGCCGATTCACCGCCGATCAGCAGCCGTTCGGTACCGAACTCGGCCACGGCGTGTTTCACCAGCCATCGGGCAGCCGCTTCGCAGTCGTCGGGCCCGGCGGGGAAGGGGTGTTCCGGCGCGAGGCGGTACTCCACGCTCACCACGGCCAGCCGTGCCTGCTCGGCGAGCCGCCAGAGGCGCTCGTCCTGTCCGTCCGCGGACCCGAACGCCCAGCCACCACCGTGGAGGTGCAGGTACACGCCGTCGGCGTGGTCCGGCACGAAGACCCGTACCTTCACTCCGCCCTCAACAACGCGGTCCCGGCCGTAGGGCAGTCTCACCGGTGGCGTGTCACCGCCGAGCCGGTTGCGCCGAAGGAGCGCCAGCATGGCTGGGTTCGGCGCCTCCCCTCGAGCTGGGCGGCTCGCGGCGGCAGCCTCAAAGTGCTCGTTGAACGCCAGGGTCTCGGGGAGACAGTCCTCATCTGTGATCGTCATGCCGTCGACAGTGGCAGCTGCCCGCGACAACGCCCTGTCACCCTTTCCTTGTGAACTACGTCACCGCCTTGCCGTGCTCCTGGTGTGATCGGGCGCGAACACCGGGTCGTACGTTCGGGCGGCGAGTGGTCGTCCGCCCCAGCGGACGCATTTCTCGCTGCGGACGCGGGCGCTCTCGCACCGCTGGGCGGCCGGGACGTCGGGGTGCCGAGCGTTCCGGTTGCGCCGGCGCAGGTAGCGGTGCAACTCCCGCGTCTGGGGAACAGCGGCGGGCATCCCTCAGGCACGTCGAGGTGGTCGGCGCGGCGTCCTCGGTCTTGTCCCGTGGACGGTCCTGCCGGCGATGACGCTGCCGTCCGTGTACGAGGTCCGCCGGTGGCGTGTGACGTGGGTTCGACGCCTCGCGGGGGTGCGGCTGTCGGCGGTGCTCGCGGCGTGTGTCGAACTGCCGCCGGCCTTCTACCCCATCCGCCGGGTGACGGGGATGCTCTCGCTGGCGCAGTGGCCCACCGCCAAGACCGCCGCCGGCAGCAGCAGGCGACCGGCCCGCCCGGACGCCTGAACTCGCCCCGCCCTCCCGCGGAGGAGACGACATGATCAGGCACGACATGATCAGGCAGGCCCTGCCAGGTGTCCCGTCAGGGCCTGAGCTCCACGCGGTGACCGGTTAGCGGTAGCAGTCCAGCACCGGGTCGGTCTCGCTGTAGATCGCGGTGTCCTTCATGAATCCCAGCTGGCCGTTGTCGGCGACGGTCATCAGCCAGCGGGTCGGGTGCGGTCCGCCGACCCAGGCCTGGCCGTCCTCCTTGCAGTAGAACCAGCTCGGGTTGGAGTACATGTAGCCGACGATCTTGCCGGGGTCGGGGTAGGAGTGGTTGTTGCCGATGATGCCGTAGACGGGCGCGCCCGACACGTTGTTGCAGTACCACTTGATGCCGTCGTCGTTGGTCCAGCAGCCCGCGGCGGCATCGGCGGACGGAGCCGCCACCGCGCCGAACCCGACGGCCAGCGCCGCTGTCGCCAACATCGCGCCGATCTTCCTGTGAGCACGCATGTATTCCCCCGCGTTGTCGTGTCACCCAGCGGTGACCGGATCAAGGTGCGTCGAGGCACGGTGTGCTGCGGCCACTATGCCGAGCGCGGGCGGCCCAGGTCGATCACTTCGATCCTGATGGAAGCGTGATCCCCGTGCCGGGCGCGGCCTTGGCCGTCTTCAGGGGAAACACTCCCTGGTTGCGCGTGTGGGAGCGTGCGGTGCCGGAGGCTGGGGCGATGACAGAACCTGTTCATGGACCGGACGGACCGGACGGACCGGGAGGAGGGGCGACGCCGCCTTCATCCTCTGCTTCTGGCTTCCCATCGCGGGCGAGATCGCCGAAGCGAGGCGCCGGCGCCGACGTGGGCACCGGACGTGACCGCCGGCGGCAGCAATGCAGTGGCGGGTACGAACCGTTCGGCCGCACCCGTCTACCGGCGCTGTCGCCACCGGTTCGGGTCCTCTTCCAGGGCCGCCCGGTCCCAGTCGCCGTGTTCCGCGGCGGCCTCGTAGGTCGTGTGCAGGAAACCGGCCAGTGCCCGGTCAGGGTCGGCCGCAGTGCGCACCGCCTCGTACGGCAGAAGGAACTGACCGAAGTCAGGGTTGTAGGACGCGTCGGCCGGGGTGACCGGGTGGTCGGCGAAGCCATCCGGTTCGGGATAGGCGTACGAGTAGAAGGCTCCCTCTTCACCACCGCCGGGCCAGAATCCACAGCTGCTCAACTCGCGGGAGTAGCCCTCCACCATCACCCAGTCACCGCAGTTCGGGGCCCCGCCGGGATGCGGCGGCGCCGCCCGTCCCGAGAACCTCGTGCAGGCCAGGTCCATGGCGCCCCAGAAGAAGTGCACCGGGCTCACCTTGCCGACGAAGTACGAGCGGAACTCCCCCAGCACCCGGTTGGCCTGCAGCAACTGGCGCCAGAAGAGCTGCGCGGCCCTCGGGTCGTAGGAAGTGTGCCGGTCGTCTTCGTCGAACGGGATCGCCGGGTCCACCTCGTTGGGAGACGCCTGGATCTTTGTCTCGATTCCCAGCTCGCTCAGGGCCCGCATCGTCTCGCGGTAGAAGTCGGCCACCGGCCTCGGCTCCAGGGCCACGCCGCGGTGGGCGCCGTCGCTGCCGCGGATACGCAGCTGATGGTCGAGGAAGTCGAACTCGATGTCGAAGACCCCTGAGCGGTAGGGGATCGCCGACGTGGTGAGGCCGCGCGGGCTGACATAGAAGGTGACCTGCCACCAGTGATTGACCAGGGGCGCGTGGGCCAGCCGGATCTTGCCGACGATCTGGGTCCACATGTGCAGTGTGTCCCGGGTCTCGGTCCAGTCGGCGACGCGCAGCCGCGGCCACGCCGTCCGCGACGCCCCATCGGAGATCACGGCCACAGCACACTCCTCCCAGGACAACCGGCCGACACCGACCACGCTGCCCTCAGCCGGGGAATCAGGCAACCCGGCAGGTAGGTCGGCAGGTCCCCGGCGCGCCTCACCGGCCATCGGGCCGCGACGCTTGCATGCTCCACGAGCAGCCGTGCGCCCGCACCGCAAGGGGTGATCCAGCGGTTCGGTCCCACCCGCGGCGAGGCCCTCCGGGGCCGATCGACCGGAAGGAGCTTTCCTCATGAATGTCGACCAGTCGGTACTGGTTCTCGGGGCGACCGGGGGCCAGGGCGGCGCCGTCGTCAGCGCGTTGCTGTCCCGCGGCGCCGTCGTCCGTGGCCTGGTCCGCAACCCTCGATCCGCTGCGGCCCGGGGCCTGGCCGCGCGCGGCGTCGAGGTGGTGGGCGGGGATCTCATGGACCGCGAGTCCCTGGCCTCAGCCATGCGAGGCGTAGCCGGTGTGTTCGCGATGACCACGCCCTTCGAGTCAGGACCGGCCGCCGAGATCGCACAGGGTCGGACCATTCTCGCCGCCGCCCGTCATGCTCGTGTGCCCCACCTGGTCTTCAGTTCCGTGGCAGGTGCCGACCAGGACACGGGCGTGCCGCACTTCGAGACCAAGGCCGTCATCGAGCGGGAGCTGGCCGCGGGCGAGGTGCCCTACACGATCCTGGGGCCCACCTACTTCTTCGACAACGCCCTCGGCGGAGAGGACCGGATCCGCCAGGGGGTGCTCGATCTTCCCCTGCCACCGGACCGTCCGCTGCAGCAACTGGCACGCCCCGATCTGGGCGAGTTCACCGCCGCGGTCTTCGCCGCGCCCGACGCGTTCGCCGGGCAGCGCATCGAGCTGGCCGGCGACGCCCCCACGCCCGAGGACATGGCGGCCGCGTTGAGCACGGCAGTCGGTGGGACCGTTCGCCACCACGAGGTGCAGCTCGATGAGATCGGCAACGCCGACATGCGGGCGATGTGGGCGTTCCTGCGTGGCCCCGGCTACCGCGTCGACCTGCCGGCGCTGCGCGCCGCCCATCCCGGTGTGCGCTGGACGTCGTTCGCCGGCTGGGCCGAAAACGCCTTCTCGAGGACACCATGACGCGTTCCTCGGAAGGGCCGGCATCCGCTACCAAGTGGCGACAGCGCGGTACTGCTTCCACGGTCTGCCCGAGGCGTGCGGCCGGGTGTGCCCGGGAAGTCCGCCGTGTTGGAGGTGCGCGGTTCCGGGCGCGCACAGCGGGCCTCCCGGCCACACCGCTCTCCTGCCCCGCTCCCCCACCGCCCGCGCGTCGGCGCCGGCATCTTCACCCAAGAGTCACATGCGTGCGGGGCGGCCCCGGACGCCTGCGTCCGGGGCCGCCCCGCATCAGGGGGTGGGACTGCCGTGCGCTACCAGCGGTACCAACGGCCACGGCTGCCGCCGGTTCCGGCGGAACGCATGACGAAACCGAGCAGCCACACGGCCAGCACGATCACCGCCACGATCCACAGAGCCTTCAGCGCGAAACCCGCACCGAAGAGAACCAGGGCCAGCAGAAGAACGAGAAGCAGGGGAACCATAGTTATCAACCTCCGAAGCAGCGAGTTCCCCGGCAACACCCCGCCATGCACCCGAAGTTTATGGGTTTCTTATCCTTCGACGCGGGAATGCGCCACCGCCCCGAATCCATCACCCGGCCGACAGGCGGCCCAGTGGACCTGCGGGTCAGGCCGCGATACCGATAGCGGTGACGTATTCGTACTGGCCCCACGGGGAACCGAGGTCCACGACGGCCTCGTTTCCCGGCGCCTGCGCCGGCTTCGCCGCCTTTCGCCACGGTGATGGTGAGCGTCTGGCCCGTGCTCAGTCCGGAGAGGGTGCGGCTCGCGAGGGCGCCGCCCCCTCCTCCGCCTCGACGCGGTGACGGTGACCGAGGTGCCCACCCGGTCCGGGACGGTGAACGCGGACGTACGTGATGGTTGCAGGCCAGGGTCAATGAACCACGGCCGGAGTGGAAGCAGCTGATGCGCGCCCCGGGGAAGGCGTTGGCCCGGGCCGCTCACTTACGACGGCCGTGAGAGCCGGTCAGACGTTCGTGCGTGACAGGTGGTCCGGGAGGTCGGTGAGCCGTTCGATGCGGAGCACCGTCTCGTCTGCCGTCGGCGATGGTCCACCGGTGACGAAGTCGATGCCGCGGTCCAGCCAGATGCCGGTGAGCCCGGCGCGGGCGGCTGCGTGCACATCGCTTTCCAGCATGTCGCCCACGTTGACCGCCTGCGCGGGGTCCGTCCGCATCCACCGGCAGGCGGCGGCGTAGGCGACGGGCTTGGCCACACCGAGCTCGGCCGGGGTCAGGACGGCTTCGAAGTATTCCAGGAGGCCGAAGCGGGCGAGCTTGGCGCGCTGCTGCTCGGGGTCCCCGTTGGTGAGAACAGCCAGACGCGGCCCTCGGGAAAGCCGTTTCAGGGTCTCCAGGCAGGGCTGGACATCGGGATAACACCGCCAGGACTCCTCGAACACGGTGAGGTAGCGCTCGGCGATCCAGGCGTCCAGAAGGCCGGGACTTTCCGGAACCGGCTCACCGAGCATCGGCAGGAAGGAACGGAGCCTGCGTCGGTGGTGCTCAGCGAAGGAGCACTGACCGGCCAGGTATTCCCGCATGTGGCGCGCCTCCAGCGTCCACCACAACGGCACCAGCTCCTCCGGTGGAGCCGCCGCGTTCGGCGCAGACTGGACGATCTGGCCGATCGTTTCCAAGACCGCGCTTCGATGATCGACCAGGGTGCCGTCCAGATCGAAGAAGATCACATCCGCCATAGGGTGATCATCTCGTGGTGCCTGTCCCTGACGCCAGAAGACCGGATCGGCTTCCAGCGCGCGGCCGAAGGCCGTGATCGCCTCGGCGGCGCGCCCGAGCCCGCAGAGCAGGAAGCCGCGCTCAGCGATGACGACGAGGGCTTCGTCATCCGGACGGCCACCACCCGGCCGGTCACGCTTGGTCAGCCCTTCACCCGTTGGTCGGTCCAGAAGCTCTCCGAGCACCTGCGGCGCAACGTCGCCCGAGTACGCGCTCACCGAGCGGCCCGAGCGCACCTTCGCCTTCGACGCGTTCGGCCCGCTCGGCATCCGCCCCACCGCCGACCTGTGCGGGGCGAAGCAGGGCAAGCCCAACCGCTTGCCGGCGAGCTATCACCGCGAGGCGCACTTCGGGCCGCTGCGGCAGTTCACCCTCGCCCACTCGAACCACCCCCACCACACAGTCCAGACCCGCGCGCTGCATCACTACTTGCACTGGCGCAACCAGAACGCACGCCATCCCGGCGTCCTGGCGGCACAGCGTCGCGAACGCGCCCGCATCCGCAGCAAGAAGGGCATTCGCTGGGGCGGACGCCCCCTCGCCCGCAGCCTGACCAAGTGAGGGATCCGGCCGTGCCCGGATGTGGAGATCAGACAGCGGCCAGGCTCTTCGCCATGACCCGCTCCCTGCCGACGCCATCGGGCAGAAGATCGCCGGGCTCACCCGTGTCCGTGAAACCGTGCCGCTCATAGAGCGCGGTCGCCTTGCGGTTGTCCGGCATGACGGACAACCGCAAGGTCGTGGCGCCGCGCTCCGCCCCCCACCGCTCGACCGCCTGGATCAGGTAGTCGCCCACGCCCTTGCCCCGAGCCGTTGGGTTGACCCACATCGAGATCAACTCCACGTTCTCTGCTCCCTCGCCCGGCACTCCGCTGGCCATGCCCACTGGAAGGCCGTCGAGGAGCGCGACGAGATCGTGCGCGCCAGGAATCGACAGACGGGCACGCCAGCGTTCCTCTCGGTCGCCGGAGCCCTGCCACTGGGCCAGCGTCGATCCGAACGCGTAGGGCGCCTCAGCAAGCGCGGCCAGTCGCAACTCCCGCCAAAGGGGCCAGTCGTCTGATTCCAAAGTGCGTAGTTCAAGCATGATCCAGACCCTGCCCGCCCGCCGGGGCGGACAGCAAGTTGATTACAACCATGCGAACGAGGTCGCTCAGCCCTGCGACCAGCCGAAGCCGGGGAGCAGCGGTGACTCACGCACCCGCAGACCACGAGACCTCGGTGAACCTATCCGGTCACGGCACTAGCTACGCTAGGGGATTCGGCCATTTGCGCTGCCGGCTCCACCGCACACGCGTGGCCCAGGCGTGCCGTGAGGGAGCGGTTCCCTTGCAGGAGGGGTGCGATCCCGGAAGAAGAGCACCCCCGAAAGCATCACAGGAAGGGCGGAGCGCATGGGCACCGACCGAACCGTGCGGAGCCGACCTCACGCAGGAGCCCCACCCGAGCACTCCGGTGGGGCTTCGTCGTCTCACGCGCGCTCTCACACAGCTCTCACCAAATGTGCCGACTCCCCCGTGCTGGGATGCCCTGAGCTGGCATTACGCGGCCGTCCTGGACGCCCACGGACAGTCGTCACGACCTGTGCCATGGGGGACCGTCATAGCTCACGACGGATGGACACCACCGCACGCGGCCACGGCGAGCGGGTTATCGCTCTACGCCAGCAGCGTGCGGCTTTCGGCGTACAGGGCTGTGTCGGCCGATGGCCATGTCACACCAGAGCGCGAGCGGATGCAGTAGGGGGCACCCCCCATTTTTTCCGGCTCCGACCGCTGCGTGGCGCCGCGGGCAGCCACCCGGTCCGAGGGACCGCATCGGTCGAGATCCGGACCATTTCCGGGCCGGCGGTCCTGCCAAAGTCTCGACGGGCGCTTTTTGCGCTGGTCAGCAATGCGCTACCTCTGTGCCACCAGCAGACCGAGAAATCCGTGTACTGGGCGTGGATCCGGTATTTGGGTTCTGCCGTGGAGACCCGGGGGGACGCAGCCGCGCTCGTCCGAGGTACAGATGTGACGACATCTCCGGCTGCCGTCCGGCTGAACCGCGGGAGCCGGACCGAGCGACAACCTACGGTGGCGCACCCCGCGCCAAGGGAGGCAGTACATGATCGACGTCGTCTTTGGAGTTGACGTTGGCACCTCCAGCACCAAGGGCGTGGTGGTCGACCCTGTCGGCCGCATCCTGGGTGAGGCCGTACGCAGTCACGTGGTCGACCGTCCCCGGCCGGGGCACGTCGAGATGGACGCACATGTGTGGTGGGACGAGTTCGTCTCGCTCGCGGCCGAGTTGCTCGATCGCGACGACGTCACCGTCCGCGCCGTCGGAGTCAGCGGCATGGGCCCGTGCACCCTTCTGGTCGATGACGCGGGAGAGCCGGTGCGTCCGGCGGTGCTGTACGGGGTGGACACCCGCGCCGAGGAACAGATCGCCCGGCTGAACCGCGAGTTGGGGTCGGACACCGTCTTTCGCAGGTGCGGTTCGGCGCTGTCGTCCCAGGCCGTCGGGCCGAAACTCGCCTGGATCAGCGAGCGGGAGCCCGGGGTGTGGGCACGCGCCCGCCGCCTCCTCATGCCTGCCTCGTGGCTCGCCCACCGGCTGACCGGCGCCTACGTGCTGGACCTGCATTCGGCCAGCCAGTGCACCCCGCTGTTCGACATCCACGAGCAGCGCTGGATTCCCGAGTGGGCCGAGCACATCGCACCCGGCATCGAACTCCCCCCGCTGCGCTGGCCGGGCGAGGAGGCCGGTCGGGTGAGCACGCCCGTCGCGGGCGTCCCGGCCGGGACGCCGGTCATCGTGGGGACGATCGACGCCTGGAGCGAGGCCATCAGCGTCGGCGGCCACGGCGTCGGCGACCTCATGTTGATGTACGGCACCACCATGTTCCTGGTGAACACCGTCGACCGGCTCGTGACCAGCCCGTCGATGTGGTCCACGGTTGGCGCCCTGCCCGGCACCCGTAGCCTGGCCGGCGGTATGGCCACCTCCGGCGCCGTCACCGACTGGCTCGGGCACCTCTTCGGCGACGTCGACCTCGGCGTGCTGTTCGACGAGGCGGCCGCCTCGCCCCCGGGTGCGAACGGCCTGGTGATGCTGCCGTACTTCGCCGGGGAAAGGACACCCGTCATGGACCCCGACGCCCGGGGCGTGATCGCGGGCCTGACGCTGGGTCACACCCGGGCCGACCTGATGCGGGCGGCGCTGGAGGCCACCGCCTACGGTGTCCGGCACAACGTCGAGACGATGCTCGCGGCCGGTGCCGACATCCGGCGGATCGTTGCGGTCGGCGGCGGCACCCGGGGCGGACTGTGGCCTCAGATCGTCAGCGATGTCACCGGTCTCGAACAGATCGTCGCCCGCACGACCATCGGTGCCAGCTATGGTGCCGCCTTCCTCGCCGCCGGGCTGATCGGCCGACCGGACATCGCGGCCTGGAATCCGGCGGAATCGGTGGTCCGGCCCGAGCCCGCCACCGCGAGTGTCCACGACCGCCGGTTCACCCAGTACCGGGTCCTGTACGAGAGCACCACCGCGGTCACCCACGCCCTGGCTCACGACCAGAACACCGGCCGTGAAGTAGATACCCCGTGACGTCGTCCTACGCCCTGCCCGCCCCGTTCCGTTCCGTGTCCGGTCCTGAAGCCGGACGACGAGTACCACACGCCGAACCACCGCTGAGCACCGTACTCCTCTACCCGCTCCACCTCTGTGAACCGACCTCGCTCAACACTCTGCGGTTCTCGCTCCACGGCCTCCAGCCCGCTCCAAGATGGTCAGTCGCACCAATTGCGGCAGGTCATGAAGCGACCGGTCGCCAAGTCCCTTCGCTTCGGCTCACCTCGTCGGGACCGGCCTCCGCAATCGCTGACACAGGCTGCGATCAAGATCCGGGCCATGCTCGGGCCAGGGCCGACACACCGCTCCCTCAACCGCATTCGTGCTGCTCAGAGGCGCGCAGACGATATATCACCAGCAGCCGAAGCACCTCCTGGTGTCCTCCTCGGCGATGCGGCTGGGCTTCTTCCCGTCGCAGAAAAGGGGTGCCTGACCAGGTCAGATGTCCGGCAGGCGCCCTTCTTGGTCAGTGCCGGGCACGGCTGCGCCGCGGTGTCGGGAGCATGCGGCCTCCGGCACGACGGCCGTGTGCTCGGCGCGGACCGGCGCGTTCACCGAGGTGCGGCGGCCGGTCCGCGCTTGCGCGCGAGGTCTAGAACTCCTCGACGAAGTAGGGCTCGACGGTCATCCAGCCGTTGCCCGAGGCGCCGTTCAGTCGGCCCGAGGAATTCTGGGCGAGGGTGTACCAGGACTCCACGTAGTCGGGATCGTCGGTGAACCAGCTGTCGGGGATCGCGCTCAGGACCGCGTTCACCAACGGGATGTAGGTGCCCTGGTCCGTCACGGTGAGCAGCGCCGTGGTGATCGCCTGTGCCAGCGCACGGTAGTTGGTGCCGTCGTCGTCCTCCATCATGACGACGTCGGCCAGGTTGTACTTGTAGTTCGACCAGTTGACCAGGATCTGGTTCGGGTAGTAGACGGTGCCGTCGTAGTCCAGGTAGGGCATGTCCACCGAGTCGACGCGTGCCGTGCCGTCCTGGCCGAAGCCGGTCACCAGCGAGAACATCTCGGCGGCGCCCTTGAACCAGGGCTCCTGGTCGTCGTTCACCTCGACGGCCGTGACCTTGGTCGCCCACCAGCCCGCCGCGCTCGCGGCGTCGGCGCTGTTCGCCGGCTTCGACGGGAGGGAGGTCAGCCCCTTGTCGGCGAAGGCCTTCTGCAGCACCTTCAGGCCGGCCCGGTGAGCCTTGGTGACGTCGATGTCCAGGACGTACAGCGGGCGGTCGGGGACGCGCGCGGTGTCGACGGCGTGGGTGTGGCCCTGACTGTCGTACGCCGTGATGGTCTTGGCGTCGTCGTCGGCCGCGGCGACGGCGATCCAGGGGGTGGCTTCGGCGTTCAGGTGCGACCGCATGGACGGCGCGCCCAGCCGAACGCGCAACAGCGACCCGGTCGACGCGGGCAGGCCCTTCAGGCCCGCGATGCGACGGTCCGCGGCAGAGACGGAAGCGAACAGGTTCTTGCCCTCCGGAGCGGCGGTCCTGCCCGCCAGTGCCTGGAGGTCCACGTCCTCGGTGCCGAGCGCGGCCGCACGGACCTGCTCGCGCCACTGCGGGTTGCGCAGCGAGGCGGACAGCGCCCGCGCGATCTCCTGCTCGGTCGACCGCATCGGAGACTTCCGGAACGACGTGGCCTGGTCTCCCGCGTCCCGCACCGGCGCGGCGATCGCCGGCTGGACGGTGCCGCCGATGGCCGCGGACAGCATCACGCCGATGAGGACGCCGCGTCTCTTGCTTGATCTGCTCACCATGCTCCTTGTGTTGTTGGTCGCCGCCGCGCCCACGGTGAACGGGCGGCCGTCCTGGGGGTGATGGGCCCGGATTGCCTCGGGCACCTGGGGGGTCGCAGCCGCGCACCTGGTCCCACCCCGCCGGGCGTTCACCAGGACGTCAACGTTGACCTATGCATGACAATGGACGAAACGTGAGATGAACGGGCATCCGTGCATGATCGGGGCCATCCCGAGGTCGGGCCGCTTCGCCGCACACACCTCGCCTCGACGGGAGCCGGCGGGCCCGGAGTCTCCGCCGGGAAGCGCGGCTACCGGGGACCGTCGGCGGTCGGACGCCCGTGAGAACTGCTCAGCGAACCGAGCATGATCTTCTCGGTGACGGCCAGATACGTCTCCGCCGCGCGCCGCGCCTCCTCGCCGTCCCGGTCGACCACGGCCCGTACCACCGGCGCGAGCCGGTCCGCCGCCCGCGCCGCGTCCTCGAACGGCGCCCGCAGCGAAGCCCGTACCGGAAGGTAGGCGTTGAACAGCGTGTTCGTGAGGAGCACATAGACCCGGTTCCCCGTGGCCCGCGCCAGTTCGCGATGCACTTCCACGTCGGCGAGCTGGACGGCGTCGGCGTCCGGGCCGTCCGCGACCTGGCGCAGCAGGTGTTCCAGCCGCCGGGCCTGTCGTTCCGTGCGCCGGTCGGCCGCGCGGCCGGCGATCAGGGTGCCGATCTGCCGCCGCACCTCGAAGACCTCCCGCAGCCACGTGGGGTCCTGTGCGGCCAGCATCGGAAGCAGGTCGGCGCCGCCGACCCGCAGGTAATCCAGGATGCGCGTGCCGATGCCGTGCCGGGTGCTCAGCAGTCCCGCCTGCTCCAACCGGGTCAGCGCGTGCTTCAAGGTCGTACGGGTGACCCCGTACCCGGCGGCCAGCTCCCTCTCGGGGGGCAGCAGGGATCCGGGTTCGTGCGTACCGCTCAGAATGTCGCCACGCAGCCGTGCTTCAAGCAGGTCGACCACGGTTCGGCGCGGAATGCTTTCGACGGCCACGGAGGATCTCCCAGGCTTCGGTCAATGGTTCAGCGGCTCACTGGTCTAGTGGCCCACTGGTTCAGCGACTTCTTGGTCTAGTGGCTCAGCCACTGCTCCAGTGAAGCAGCCCCCCGACCGCCACGTCAATTACCTGATGGCGCACAGCAGTTGAGCACGGTCCGCGTGGAGAGAACCTACGCGCGGACGAGCAGTGTGGGCCTGAGCACGGGACGGGTTTCCTGGGGTGGTCACGGGTAGGAAGACGAGTAGTCCGAGGTGGCCACCAGGGTCCCGGTCATCGTCTGGAACAGGGCGCCGTGCGGACCGATGCCGTAGCGGGCCACGTGCCTTGACGCAGGTGACCTGACGGCGGCTTGCGCACAGGCTTCGGATCGCGCGAAGGATCCGGAAAAGTACGGCGACAGCGAGGAACGGTAGCCGGATGAACACGCCTCCCCTACGGAGGACGCGCCGGACGTCGCGGACCAGGGCATGGATCTCCTGGGTGGACAGGGCCATGCACAGCAGCATGTGGGCGTAGATGGCGTCCACGGAGGCGTCGGGAAGCGGCAGCGGCTCGCGCACGTCGTGAACAGCGGTGGTTACGCGCGTGGCCAGGCCCTGGGACTGGGCGGCGCCGGAAGGCTCCTGGCCGTACATGCCGGGGTGGGCGCCGTAGGTGCGCTGCCAGTGTTCCTGCTGGGTGTCGGCGAGGTCGCCGTTGTGGTGCTGCATGGCGTCTCCCGTCGGGGGCGCTGGGTGGTGTTCGTCTGGCGTCATGGCGGATCTTTCCATGCGGGGTGGCGTGGCTCAGCTGCTGCCCGGGAACTTGCCCGACAGCTCGAACGCGCTCTCGCCCTTCTCAGGGAGGAAGGCAGCGATGTACACGAGCGCCTTGACGTTGTAGGCGCCGTAGGCGGTGTCGCTGATGACCGAACCCCCGTAGGATTGGCCGGCAAGCACAACCGGACCGTCAATGCTGGCCAGGAAGTCCTTGATGTAAGCGGTGTCGCTGCTCAGCCCGCGCAGCGGATCGGCCGCGGCGATCACCGGATAGCCGTCCCGCTTCAGCTTCTTGACGACGTCGTTCCAGCTGGTGGAGTCGGCGAACGCGCCGTGGACGAGGACGACGGTCGGCTTGCGGTGCCGCGAGGAAGTGGCTTTTCCGGCGCTCGCCGGGACGACCGATGCAGCGAAGAGTGCGGCGGCGACGGTGGCGGTAGCCAGGAGGGAGAGAGGAGTGCGGGCACGTCGGTAAAGCGAACGGTTGTTCATGAGAGGCCCTTTCGAGGCAGAGAATTCGACCGTGTCCGGACCCACGGACATGGCCGCGGTTGCGACAGGACGCTGCCGCGCGTCATGGAGAGGCAGGCCGGAGTCGGCGAGCGGGTAGGAGCTCCGGGGCGTACCTGGAGGTGCTGCGGCCGAGGATTGGCTCGGCTCGATGAATCGGCCGGGCTCCCCGTGCACGGTTTGACAGGGTGCCACAGCGACCGTGCGGATCGGCTCGCCCACATTGCTCATCGTGACCGTGGGGCCGGTGAACACTGAGGACAGGGATGGTCACTGTCCTGCGCCGATGGGTTCACGGCGCACGAGCGCCGAGGGTGGGCAGCAGCTTCGTCGCTGCTGGTCCTTCAGATGCTGCGGTTGAGCTGCGGAGAACTGTCAGTTGCCGCGCAGGGCGGTGCGCAAGGTGTGAATGGCCGTCTCCACCGCGGCTGTTGTGGCCTGCGTGGACCGTAGCGGGTTGAGCATCATGAAGTCGTGCAGGGTGCCGTTGATACGGATGCTCGTAGTGGGAACGTCAGCCTGGGTCAGCCTGCGTGCGTACGCCTCGCCCTCGTCCCGCAGCACGTCGCTGTCGTCGACGATGACGAGCGCCGGCGGCAGCCCCTGCAGCTCCTGCAAGCTCGCCCGGAGCGGCGAGGCGGTGATCTCCGCCCGCTGGGCGGGGTCGGTGGTGTAGCAGTCCCAGAACCAGGCCATGGCCTTCGCTGTGAGGTAAGGGCCGTCTGCGAATTCCCGGTAGCTTTCGGTGTCCTGGGCCGCGTCCGTGACGGGGTAGTACAGCGACTGGTGCACGAAGGTCACGTCACCGCGCTGCTTGGCCATGAGGGTGAGTGCCGCGGTCATGTTGCCGCCGACGGAGTCACCGGCCACAGCCAGACGGGCAGCGTCCAGGCCTTCCTCTGCGCCCTTCGCGGTGATCCAGTGGGCAGTCGCGTATGCCTGCTCGATGGCGACCGGGTACCTGGCCTCCGGCGAACGGTCGTACTCGACGAACACGACGGCGGCATGCGTCCCGACAGCCAGCTCGCGCACCAGACGGTCATGAGTGCCGGCGTTGCCGGTGACCCAGCCGCCGCCGTGCACGTAGAGGACGACCGGCAGCATGCCTTGAGTACCGACGGGCTTGACAATGCGTACCTGCACATCGCCCACCTCGGCGGGCACCGTGATCCACTTCTCCTCCACGTCCAGCTTGTCCACCGGCGCCGCCTGTAGCTCGTCCAGGACCTTCCGGGCACCCTCTGGGCCGAGCTCGTACAAAAGTGGCGGGTTGGCCGTCGCGTCCGCGAGCTCCTGCGCACCAGGCTCAAGAACGGACTTGGTCATCACTGCACTCCTTGGGTCGGCAGGCTCTTCCTGCTTCCACCCCTATGACAGGGCACCTGCTGCCGGTGTGACACACGCCCCAGGCCGATCAGGCTCGTTCTGGCCGCCCCATCGTCGTCGCCATCCGACGGCGGCGAGGGCTGTCACACTTCGCGACTCCACCCTGTCTTAACTGACGTAAGAAGATCCAACCGACCACAAATGATGAGGAAACCCATGAGCGCCGAACATTCGCACCACATCGAGAACCCCAACGCGACCACACCGCCGCCCAAGATCGACGTGATCGGCTCCGTACCCGGCGCACGGCAGATACCCGAGGGCGCCGAGGCGATGACACTCCTGGTCACCCTCCCGCCGGGCTGCGAGGGCGCCCCGCCACACCGCCACTCCGGCCCTGCCTACGGCTATGTCCTCAAGGGTGAGATGATCTTCGAGCTGGAGGGCGAGCCGGCGCGCGTCCTCAAGGCCGGCGAGACCTTCTGGGAGCCGGGCGGCGACGTCATCCACTACCAGGACGGCAACAACCTCGCCGACGCCGAATCCGCATTCGTCGTGACGATGTTCTGCGCACCCGGCCAGCCGATGCTCATCCCGGTCAGCGCGGAGGAGCTCGAGCAGCGGCGGGACCGTCGCGCACCTCGCCCCTGACCGCACGGGGGGAGGTCGGCTCCGTGCCCGCCTCCCCCGGCATTCCGGCACCCGAGGACAGCCGTGGGGCATTTCCCCTTGTGCGTGGACACCCTGATCATTGGATCGTGATGATCCATAGGACGGGAGTTCCCGTTGGGGACGTCGAAGTACTCTCCTGAGTTCCGGGCCGATGCCGTCGCGCTGTACCACTCGAGCCCGAGTGGGACGTACGCGCCAGTGGCCAGGGACCTGGGCGTCAATCACGAGACGCTCCGCACGTGGGTGCGGGATGCCGAGCAGGCCGTCCGGCCCGGGGCGGTGGAGGCCACCGCGATGGAGAAGGAGAACCGGCAGCTGCGGGCGCGAGTGAAGGAACTCGAGCTCGAGCGGGAGATCCTGCGGAGGGCCGCGAAGTATTCTGCGGCGGAGACCAGTTGGTAAGCAGCCGCTTCCAGTTCGTCGAGGATCACCGTGGCGCCTTCGGCGTCAAGCGGCCGTGCCGGATACTCACGGTCTCGCGTGCCGGCTTCTACCGGTGGCTGGCCGGCGCATCCGCGCGGGCCGGCCGGGCGAGGGCGGATGCCGAACTCGCCGAGCACATCAATCGGATTCATCAGGAATCGGACGGCACCTATGGGGTTCCGCGCGTCACCGCCGAGCTGAAGGAGGCCGGGAGGCCGGTCAATCACAAGCGGGTCGAGCGCGTCATGCGCATGTTCCACATCGTCGGGCTGCACCTGCGCAAGAAGGTCCGCACTATCATCCCCGAGCCGTGGGCGACATTGGTGCCGGACCTGCTCCAGCGGGACTTTGCTGCCCAGGAGCCGAACACCAAGTACGTGGGAGACATCACCTACCTCCCCATCGGAGACGGACAATTCCTTTGCCTGGCCACGGTGTTGGACCTGTGCTCGAAACGCCTGACGGGCCGGCCGACCGCCGACCACATGAGGATCTCGCTGGTCACCGACGCGCTCAGGGCCGCAGCGAAGGCCCGCGGCCGGAACGGTCCGCGCGGGGCAATATTTCACAGCGACAACGGGGCGCAATATGTGTCGAAGAAGTTCGCCCAGGTCTGTGACGAGCTCGGCGTGACCAGATCGCGCGGCACGGTCGGCACAAGCGCGGACAACGCCGCCGCGGAAAGTCTGAACGCGACCATGAAGCGCGAGACGCTCCACGGACGCAAGCGGTGGAACGGGGCCGGTGAGGCACGCCTCGCAGTCCGCCGATGGGCGGAAGATCGACTACTCCCGCGCTCCAGCGCTGAGCCGTGCGCTACTGTTCGCCGGCATTCCCGACGGATCAACGACGACATTCTCGCCGGGACATAGGGCCGTATCGGATGGCGACCGTCGTTCGGTCGGGTTCACCGTGCCGGAGTACCACGTTGATGAGCTCGCTCCCCGGATCGGACACCAGAGCCACAGATCTCGCGAGGCGTCATGCACCTCCCGGTCGGCGGATGCGGTGCGTAGCCACCGGTTTCAGAGACGGCTCACCAGAGACGCCTGGCTGGCGGTGTCACAGATGTGGTGGCCTCCCGGTCCTTGTTGGGGATACCGATCCGATTCGGTGCCGTGGGGAGAAAGGTGGATCATGAGGGTTACTTGTCGCCGGAGACCAGTCCCATTGGGACAATTTGCCTTCAACTGGGGCGACTTGGCAAGCGGTCGCGGCCATAAGAGGCGCCGAACCATGACGGGCGGCAAGGGACCGCGTCCGCTGTCATCGAGCGAGCCACCCGGGGGCCCGGCGCCGGCGGCCTTGCGCACCCTGCCCCGTCCCGTCGCCGTGGTGGTGGGCGCCGGTGGCGTGCTCGGAGCGGCGCATGTTGGTGTCGGGTACGCGCTGGAGCAGCGCGGATTCGTCCCGGACATGATCATCGGAACGTCGGTGGGCGCCCTCATCGGGGCAATCGGAGCCGCCCACCCCGACGGGGCCGCACCATGGCTGGACCACGTCTGGACCCAGTTGCGTCGCCGTGAGGTGTATCCGCTCGGCTACCTGTCCTCACGGGCCAGCCTCTTCACCGATCGCGGCCTGCGTCGGCTGATCGCCCGGGCTGGACTGCCGTCGCGGATCGAGCAGTTGGCGGTCCCGTTCACCGCGGTGGCCATGGACCTGGGCTCCGGCGCTCCGGCGCTGCTCAACCACGGAGACCTCGAGTCCGCGCTGCTGGCCAGCGCAGCCATTCCCGGGATCCTGCCCCCGGTGGATCGTGAGGGTCGGACGCTCGTCGACGGCGGGGTGATCGCCTATGTCCCGGTACTGGCGGCCCTCCAGGCCGGGGCGGCCAGCATGGTGGTGCTGTCGACCGGGCCGGAGAGCTCGCCGTTGAGCCCAACTATCCCGCGCCGACGCGCCAGCGCAATCGCCGCCAGGGCCGGACTGCTGCTGATGCGCCATCAGATCGAGCGTGACCTGCACGAGGTGTCCCAGCACATCCCGACCGTCGTGCTGCCGACCGGCATCGAGGCCTGGCCCGCCCCGTGGGACTTCGGACATTCCCAGCGGCTGATCAGCACCGCGTCCCGCACGGCGGGGCGCTTTCTCGACGGGCTGCGCATCAGTGGGCCGGGCCTGTATCGGGGCGACGATCCTCCGGCGACACCGGCCGTCTTGCACAAGGCGCGGAACACCTCCGTATCGGAGGTCGGCCGGTGAGTACCATCGCGTTCCTCAATATCGCCATGCACGGGCACATCAATCCGACGCTGCCGGTCATAGCCGAGCTTGTTCGTCGTGGCCACTCCGTCACGTATCACACCTCGCCCGCGTTCTCGCAGGAGATCGAGGCCACCGGCGCGACGGTGTGCCTCTACCCCGGGGGCGACCGACCGCTCCCCGATCCGCCGATGCCACTCACGATGCTGGACGGGCTTGCGCGCACCGCCGTGGGTCTGCTGCCCGCTGTGCTTTCCGATCTGCGTCGCGTCCGGCCCGACCTGATCGTCCATGGCGCCGCCTGCCCCTGGGGCGCAGTCGCCGCCCGCGAGCTCGAGGTGCCGACGGCAGCGGCGTTCACCACCTTTGCGTTCAACCGGCAGGTGCCCAGCCCCAGCCGCGTCTCGTGGGAACTGCTGGCCGCGGCGGCGACCCGGCCCCGCAATGTCCAGAGCTACGTGCGGTCGCGGTGGGGGTTGTACCGCCGCTACAACACCCGTGGGTTGCCACTGCTCGACTTGGCCAACGTACGCCAGCCCCTCAACCTGGTCTTCACCTCGCGCGCGTTCCAACTCGGCGTCGACGCCTTCGACCAGTCATACCAGTTCGTAGGCCCAAGCCTTGGCGCCCGTCCACTCGACCCGTCGTTCCCGATCGATCGCCTGCAAGCCCCGGTGCTGTACGCCTCGTTGGGCACGGTGTTCAACGCTCACCCAAAGCTACTGCGCAGCTTCGCCACCGCGCTCGCCCCGCTGGGCGGTACCGTGGTCGTCGCCACCGGGCAGACCGATCCCGCCGCCCTGGGTCCGTTGCCGGCCAACGTGCTCGCCCGCCGCTTCGTGCCGCAACCGGAGGTGCTGGCCCGCGCCGCGCTGTTCGTCACTCATGGCGGGATGAACAGCGTCAACGAGGCCATGCACGCCGGGGTGCCGATGCTGGTGGTCCCACAGGGCGCAGATCAACCGCTGGTGGCCCGGCGGGTTGTCGAGCTCGGCGCAGGCCTGTCGATCCGTACCCAGGACGCCGCCCCGGGACCCGTGAACGTCCTGGCCCGACGCCTGCTCGACGAACCAGGCTTTCGGGACGCGGCCGCCACCATGCAGCTCGCCCAGCGCGAGGCCGGCGGCTATGTGCGCGCCGCCGACGAACTCGAGCGCTACCTGCACCGGGTCGGCCGGGTCGGCCGACCGACACCGCCGGATTCCCCACAGGAGCGCTGACCGATGTCGTCCGTTGTTGTCGTCCTGCTGCTGCTCGCCGGGCTGTCCGAATCCGCCGGGCGGATCCTGCCCCTGGTAGCCACCCGGTACAGCGCGTCCCGGCCCATTGTGGCCATCGGGCTACTGCTGACCGGTGCCATGGTCGAGTCCGCTGTGATCGCACTGTGGCCACGGACCACATCGGCCCTTGCCGAGCTGGTGGTGTCCGCTCCATCATCACACGCCGCGCTGACCTGGACACCTGGCCTCGTTGCCCCCCTGGTTCTCGCCGCTGTCCTCGCATTCCCGCTGCTCGGGCCCCTGTTGCACCTGCTGCTCATCGTGGGGGTCGGAGTCGGCCTCGTCGCCCCGCTGTCCGAGATGACGGATCTGGGCTGGTGGGCTGCGGCGGGCTGCGTGGCCGTAGCAGGAGTCGGGCTGGCCGCCGCCGTCGAAGTTGTTCGGAACCTGCTCGTGAAGATTAGTGCCAGCGGGGCGCAGGAGTTGCTGACGTGACCTGGTTCCCGCTCATTGTCCTGGTCCTTGGTCCGCTCCTCCTCGTCGAAGCTCTGCTGGCCCGCTATGAGGTGCTGGCCTACAGCGCCGGCTGGCGGGCCCCTACCACCGAGCTCCCAGAGGGCGTGCCCTACGCCCGAGGTGCGGACGCTGACGGTCCCCCGGATGCCTATGTGGTCTACCTGGACGGCATCGGTAAACGCCGCGTCCGCGACACCCGGGACGGCGGCCAGCTGGTCAAGGCCGTGATCGCCGGGGCTCCGGAGTTGCGGGTACTGGGTCAGGTGCAGCCCTACTCGCCGCTGGCCGACCCGCTTGCTGATCGGCCGGTGTGGGCGTGGCTGCGTCGCCGCATCGGGCTGCTGTTGTTCCTGCACAATGTCATGCAGATCTTCGTAGCCGCCGACCACCGGTACCGCCCCTTGTACAACCGGGCTGTCGGCTCCCAGATCGCCACTCAGCTCCGGCTCGCCGGCTATCAGGCCGACAGCGGTATCCCCGTGGTGCTGCTCAGCTACAGCGGCGGCGCCCAGGTCGCCACCGGCGCGGTTGACGAACTGCACACCCAGCTACGTTCCCCGCTCCTGCTGATCACGCTCGGTGGGTTCCACAACGGCGCCAACGACCTCACCCATGCCGAGCACGTGCATCGGCTCACCAGCGCGAGCGACGGAATTGAGCGGTTCGGGACCTGGATCTTCCCTCAGCGCTGGCGGCTGTGCCGTGGTAGCGGATGGAACCGGGCCCGCCACGCCGGGAAGATCACCGTGCATCGGCTCGACCCGGCCACCCACCTCGGGCCGCGCAGCTACATCAGCCCGACGCCTCAGCCGCCCGACGGCCGTAGCTACCTCGACCGCACCACCGACACCGTGATCGCGCTCATCCGCGCCCGCCACAGCGCGACCGCGGCGACAGACGATCCGTCGCCATGAGTCCTCGACCAGAGCGCGCAGCGCAGGGTCCGGAACCCTTGGCACGAAGTCGGCCTTGCCGGGCGCCTCCGCCGCGGCGTCGCCGGCTGTTGCGTCGACGAGGGTGATCTCCTCGCCCAATCCGCCCGGTACCACGACCTTCAGTGGCCGTCGGCGCGTGGCCGCGGCTCCCGCCCGCCCGTGGGCAGGGTGGGACGCCGGCGAAGCTGCGGGACGCGCTCGACGAGGTCCTGCTCGGCGTGGCAGACGGCATCGCCCGGGCCCAGCGCAAGGCCTACTGTCCCTACCAGCGGCTGCACAACTTCGCATGTGTCTGTCCGCCGCTGCAGACCGCTGCTCATCTACCTCTCGGCGGACCGCAAGGGAGTCGACCTCGATCTCGGGTCACCCGGGACGTTGACCGGGCTCGGCCACCACGGGACGGGCGACGTTGAGGTGCATCTTCGCGCGGAACGGTGGCCTATTTGTGGTGCGCAGGATCTTCGGTTTCGCTGACCAGGGGTCCACTGCTCTACAGGCCACGGCGCCACAGCGTTCTCCCCGCCCTGTTTGGTCGGCCGGCGGGCAACCCGCGTTGCGTGGGGCGGCGAGCCCGCCGACGGAGTGGCCAACGGGGCATGGGGTCGGCGGGGTATTCGGCGGCAGGCTTCATCACGTCGGTGAGGAATCCGCGACCCAGTGGCGAGTAGGGAACGAATCCGACTCGTTCCCTGCCGACATCCCCAGCTTTTGTGGAGGGAGCGGACTGTCCCGAGTTGAGTGGAGTCGAGTCGCTTGGCTGCACTCTACTGGCGGGGTGCGGAGTTCGTACTCCACGGGACTGAGCATGCCCAGTGCGGAGTGCCCGGACTCGGCGACATGCAGCACCCGGCAGGCCAGCTGCACCGGCAGGTGCTCACGAGCCATCACGCGGATGGCTTCGCACCGCCTTTTGGGGACGTCACCTCACCCAGCAGCTCGGCAGCGCGACGGTGGATGGCCAACTCGGCCTCCAGCTCGGCGATGCGCTTGCGGGCCGCAGCGAGTTCGGACAGGTCGCTGCTGTTCGTGCCGGGCAACTGCTCTGTATCGATGAGGTGCTGGCGATGCCTGACATAGATCGTCTGGTCGCTGATGCCCAGGAGCCGGGCAACCTCGGTGACCTTCCTTCCGGATGCGACGAGATCGAGGACCTTACGGCGGAATTCGGGCGGATAACTGCGGGGCATCACGGCCTCCGAAGGCTGCTGGATCGTCAATTGTCCAGCAACCCGACTCCATCAGACCCAGGGCAGACCAGAGTGAACCTTGGGATGCCCGGTCAACGAGCAGGACGAGGAGCGTTCCGTGTGGTGCTACCCGATCGGTGCGTAGCCGCGCACGCCAAGGCCGCTCTTCCACCAGGACACGTGTCGTGCTGATCGATGACGGGTTCGACGACGCGTTGGGGTACCACGAGGTGCTCCCAGCCTTGGGCGCGCTCGCTGTGGGCGGGCGGCCCAGGACAGAAAGCGGCGGGTCAGGTATTGGTTTCCGCCTGGAGGGCGGCAGCACGGTCGACTTCGAGTCCGGCGACCAGGCCGCGCAGGATGGGGCCGTACTCGGGGTGGGCGAGAGCGTGGGCCATCTGGGCGACGAGGTAGTCGGCCGGGTTGCCGGTGTCGTACCAGCGGCCCTTGATGACCTGCCCGTACACCGCGCGGGTGGCGGCGTAGGCGTTGATGGCGTCGGTCAGGTAGACCTCGCCGGTCTTGTGCTCGTACCAGTGGCGGGTCTGCGCGCGCAGTTCGTCGATGATGCCGGGGGTGACGACATAGCCGCCGATGGCCGCGTATGACGACGGGGCGGCAGCGGGCTCGGGCTTTTCGACCAGGCCGGTGATGCGCAGTTGGCCGTCTCCGGGGGTGGCGTGTCCGGCATAGCGCATCAACACATGGACGGGCAGGCCGAGTTCGGCGAACCTGGCCAGCTGGGTGTGACGGAAGCGGTGGGTGTGGCTCAGGCTGACCGGTTTGCCCTTGCTGTCGGTGATCTTCACGGTCTTGCTGAACTCGCGGAGCATCCAGTTTTAGGTGCCCGACGGGTAGGCGTTCCTGGGGCAGGAACGGCTGGGGGCTTCCCCGTGATCGTGGACACCGGTTGTCATGCGGCGGCGGTCAGCGTGGTTGATCGCTGTTCGTAGGTGATCGGGCTGATCTGGCCGATCACGGCCGCCACGGCTGCCAGTCCTGCCACCGTCGTGCGACGGGCGGGATACTCCGAGGGTGCTGTCGGACTGATGAGGCATTTGGGCTCCGCTATGGTGCCCCCGTGGGGGCGTTGCTCTCCTGCCGCGACGGCGGCTCTGGTCGGTCGGGCCGTTCCTGCCACTACTGGTCCCCTTCGCTCACGCGCCTACGGTCGCGACTACGGAAGGGCCCGTCGACCGCCGCCTTCCACACCAGCTCAAGCGGCGCCTGGGGGAAAAGCCGCAGCCACAAGGATGCGGCGACAACCACGCGACCGTGCCGTGGGTCTCGCCGAGGTCCCAGGTCAGCGATGTCCGGTGGCGGGCGACGAGGACGAGCCCGCCCGGCCGCAACACCTCCACCAGAGCCCAGCCTGCCGCGCGCAGCCCGTCGGCTCGCCCGGAAACCGTGCAGCAGTCATACCGACGCGCCGTGGCTGTACTTCGTCCCACCGGGCCTTCAACCCTCACCTGCTCTGCTCGCTTCGCACGGTCGGCTGCCCCCAAGGAATCCGAAACCGTCATGACCGTCCCGGCCCTCCGAGTCAGAAGGTCACTCTGGGGCGCTGGAGACGTCAGACGTGGGCTGTTCATCGTGAAGCGCTGCTAGGGCGGCGGCGAGCTTGCCCCGGCCGGTGATGCCAAGACGTGGATAGATGCGGTACAGGTGCGCTCCGACGGTGCGGTGCGAGATGAACAGGCGCTGACCGATTTCCCGGTTGCTCAGCCCCTGTGACGCCAGCACGGCTATCTGCATTTCCTGGGCAGACAGCTGCTCACCCGTGTTCGCGTGCCGTCGACCGTTCGACTCACCGGTAGCACGTAGCTGCTCGCGGGCCATCTCGGCCCAGGGCTGCGCGCCGACACGGTCGAACTCGGCACGGGCGAGTCGAAGCGGGTGCCGGGCGTCCACGTTACGGCGTTGGCGGCGCAACCAGCGGCCGTGGTGCAGATGCAATCGGGCACGTGACAGCGTCCAGTCGGCCGGCAGGGCAGCAAGGGCCGCGGCGTAACGCTCCTCCGCGGTGTCGTCCGGAGCCAGCACCGCGTCGGTGTAAGCGTGAGCCACCACCATCATTTCCGAAGGCAGCCGTCTGGTCAGGTCCGGAAGATCGGCCAGCAGTTCCCGAGCTTGCTTCACGGTGCCCGCAGCGACTGCGGCGTCCGCCAAGTCCGGCGCCAACAGCCAACGGCTCACCGAATGGTAGTGCGGATCAACGGGATCGAAGGCGCGCGCAAGAACGTCGTATGCCTCCATGGCGCGACCGTCAAAGAGAGCGAGCAGGCCGTCGGTCTGCTGCGCCATCACCGTGACGAACGGCATACCCAGGAACAGACTGTGCAGGCGTAGTTCGCCGATCATCCGCGCTGCTTGCTCGGTTTCTCCGCGCAGCGCCGCCACCAGGCCGGCCGTAGCCTTCAGTCCTAGCCAGACGATCCATTCCCCGGTCTCCTCGGCCAGGGTCAGCCCCTCGGCAGACTCCTCACGAGCTCGCTCAAGCTGACCGAGGTACACCTGCGGCCAGCTGGCGGCCAGCGAACGGGCGAGCAGTCCGAGTCGGCCCTGCGACCGCCACGCCGCGGTCGCCAGCGCGAGGTACTGGGTGGCGCGACCGATGTCGCCTATGACCATTGCACCGCTACCGAGAAAATGCAGCATCCGGCCGTCTTGATGGTCTGCTCTGATTCCGCCGAGCCGCGCGATCACGTCGGCCCCGTGCCGGAACGGCTCGGTGTACGCCCGCACCGCCAGAACGTGGGGGGCATTCGGATCAGGGTTCCATCGATCCAGTTCTGCTGCGGCCTGGGCACGCACCTGCGCTTCGCCGTCCTCGAAGAAACACCGCGCGCTGGCTCGCCACAACAGGTTCTCCGCGACGTCTCCGGCTCCCGCGTCGAACGCTCCGGCCGCCGCGGTGACCATTTCCTGGATCCGTCGCTGCGGCTCGCCCGGTTCAAATGCATAACTGTCGGACACCACCATGAGGCGAGCCCGCTCCACCGGGCCCAGCATGCTCATGTCCATGCGGTCCAGCAGCATCTGGACGCTGATGCGGTGGTTGATCTCGCTGGACAACTCGGCCGCCCGGACCAGGATGCCGGTCCGGCGCTGTGTATCGAGGACAAGGTCGGCCGCCTGACGCAGCGCCGGGACGGCAGCCGCCGCCTTCCCCCGAGCCTGCGACACATCGGCGAAACGCTCAAGCCGGGCGGCCAGCTCCTCGTCCGGCCCTATCGTGGCCGCTGCCTCGTGGGCGAGTTGGCGCTCGGGTGTGTCGCCCATCACCGATGCGAGGGCACGGTGAGTGGCCAGCCGATCGGCGAGCGTAGCGTGGGTGTAGATCGCCGTGCGCATCAGCGGATGGCGAAACTCGGCGGTATAACCGACCAAGGTGACCAGATCCGCGTCGACCGCCTCCTGCACCGCGTCGACGGAGACCGCCGAGCCAGAGATGCGACTCGACAGATCCAGCAGGAGGTTCAGGGGCGCGGTCGGCTCGGCGGCAAGGACCAGGAGCAACGTACGACACCCCCGGCTCACCGAATCGGTACGCGCGGAGAACGCGTCCTCCAGCCGCTGGGTCAGCGGCAGGTCGTCCATCTGCGCGGTCACGCCCTGCACCGCCTTGGGCAGCTCCACCAGGGCCAGCGGATTACCCGCGGCACGCTCCAGAATGAGCGCCCGCAACGGCGCCGGCAGGTCAGGCGCGCGGACGTCGAGCAATTCGGCGGCGGCGGGTCGGCTGAGCGATTCCAGCGGGATGTCCTGGAGCACATACGATTCGGAGTACTGGATCCGGGCGGCAGCGATCACCTGTATGGCGAGGTCGTTGGTACGCCGGGCAACGAACTTGAGCACGTCCCGGCTTGAGGAATCGATCCATTGCAGGTCGTCCACCAGCAGCAGGACAGGGTGCTGGTTGGCCTCGTCGGCGAGCAGTTCAAGCACTGCCAGTCCGACCCGGTATATCTCGGGCTCGGTGTCCCTGACACTGAACGCGCCGCTCAGCGCCGACCGGTGCGGAGCGAACAGGTCTTTCATGCCATGAGCGACCGGTTGCAGCAGCATCTGCAGCGCGGCGAACGGCAGCCACTGCTCGGGCTCCACCCCGGATGTGCGTAGCACCTTGAAGCCACTTTCGATGGCCTCGGCCCCGACCGTGCGCAGCAGAGCCGACTTGCCGACACCGGCAGCGCCGTGGATCAGCAGCGCACTGCCGTGCCCAGCCGCAGCGTCGGCGAGCAGCCGGCGCAGGGTGCGCAGCTCCTTGTCCCGCCCGATCATCGGACCCGCGCAGATCCCGCCTTCTGCGGGGTTCCCCACAGCCCCGTCCCGACACGTACGCCCGCTGTGACCGTGAGCATGCGGACCTGAACAGACCGCAGGAAGACGAAGCCCTCTGCCGTCCGGCGGTGACCGCCTGCGGTGCTTCCGTTGACCGTGGCGACGGGATGCTCAGGCAGGGCCGGACGTTCACTCATCGGCACAGCAGGCATGGGGCACAGCACGTGAAGCTTCTCTCCATCAAGGGATCGTTCCGGCCACCATGGTACTCGTCAGGCGCGGTCTCCCTTATCGGTGAGGTTGAACCATCAGTCAAACGACTCTCGAACAACACAGCGAGCGGCGAGTCTCGGCCGATTCCGGGCGGACCCGCGACTTGTCGAGCATGATCCCGACGGGGGCGTAGAAGCCGTGGAGGCGCACAGCTGAAGCACCCATGGGCGCGATCCATTGCCCAAGAGCAGGATCAGGCCCATGACCAGCAGGTTTAGTGAGCTCTTTCAGCGTTGCCACTTCAGGGTGAGGGCGGCGGCAGTGATGGACGACATGCGATGCGGGCTGAAGCCTGGCCTTGCGAAAGGTGGGCCCGGACTTCAAGCGGGCCACGCCCGGCTCCACGGGTGCCCTGCACCGCCGAGAGAGCAAGGTTGACTGTGCGTTGGGTTGGCGACGGGCGGGCGTCGGACTGATGTTGTCACGCGGGGCTGGCGCCCAGTTAGGCGCGGCAGCGAGGACCGGATGCCCTGGCGGCCGCAGATCCGGATGACCCGGTGGGTATGGACAGCGGTCAGGGCTTCGGCTCGCCCGGGCAGAACGGGGGAGATCCACAGCAGCCGCCCTGCCTGATCGGATCCATCAGCACCTGTACGTTCGCCCCATGCCGACGGTGTCGCGAATCCGCCCGGCGGACGGCCCAGCTGTCGCCTATGCGGTAGCACTCCACGACGGTGCCATCGAGCAGCACGTAGTCGGGCTTAGCTGCGCGCCGGGCGCGCAGCAGACCGGGGCGTGGTCGGCGAGCAGGTAGATGACAGACGTCGTGGGTGCAGACGGTGCGGACGGAGATGCCGAAGCCGGCCTCGATCTGGGCGGGGTGTCCGGTCGGCGTGGGGTAAACCAGGCCGACCAGGCCACGCTGGGGCGGTGGGGGCTTGCAGCAGCGATCACCCTCACCGGTGACTATGAGTATCGTGGCCCGTCGAACATCCCTCTCGCGGCCCGGGAGCTTTGTGCCTTACTGACGCCGTTGCCGTTCCGCTCAATGGCCGCGCTGAGAGCTCAGCCAACCTCAGGTCGAAAAAGCATCGGCGAGCAGCCCTACGCCCGGCCGGCCGTCTACGGATTCACGGCACCGTCGGCTGAAGGTCCGGTCGACTCGTTGGGAATGGCCACTCGTTGCCCGGCCGACACAGTCCGGCCCGGATCGAGCGTATAGGGGAGACTCCGCCGTCGGTGATCGTCTCGAACCTACGACGAGGTTCTCTGAGGACGGGCGGAGCACCCCACTGGAGGTCGCAGCGTTGTTGAAGTTGCGTGGCGCGGCGACAATCACGACTCGCCTCAACAGCGGGGATTTCGGCAGCGTGGGGAGAGATACCTCGTCGCCGCTCTCGCCTGTCTGGGATGGCATACCGGCGAGCGTAGCGCCCCGCTCGCCTCAGGCTTGATCAGCGGTGGGCGCCACTCCGGTCCGAATGCTGGTCGGCTGGTGGTTCTGCTCCTGTACGGCGCAGGAAAATTAGTTGCGTTCTAAGCGGGAGGACTCCCACTGAACTCAATCCGCAATCGCTCCCATGTCATCCTCAACCGCGTCGCTACACCTGTTCCCTATGGGCACCGTGCGTCATCGGATCACCGGCCCCAGCCTGTATGCGTCCCAGTAGTAGCCGGACATTACTCGATCAAGATCGAAGATCTCATGTTTCATCCGACAACTGACTGACGAAACTTTCGACCGCCAGATAATTTCTTTCCTCTCCTAGGGGCACAACCTCGAAGGTGTACTTTAGGAATTCGTCGAGTACTACCGCCGATGCGGCCACAACAAATGATTCCCAGCCCGACCGGAACGACATGTACACCAAGCCATGACCGCGGATTTCAGCGGGCCAAATTTGAATATCGCCGAAACCATCGAGCCGCCGCCGACCGGAATGCAGAAGTTCGCGACCAAGTTCCCACTCAATGGCCATATCGGTTCCGGCATTAAACGCTATGACTATTGAATATGGCTCTGCGCTGTCATATCGGAGATCTGTTATGACCGGCAGAGGCACCTCCTCTTCGAGTAGAGCCACAACCGTCCGACATGTCACTGGCTCGGGCCAGATGTCCGACTCTGCGTGGCCATCTTGCCGGTGTCTGCGATCTTTGTGAACACACTCGGGCTCATCATCGGTGTCGGAGACCTTGCCACCCATGATCCGTCCTCTCTCGTCTTGCCGCCACGACGGCTACTGATCGGCGCCTATAGAGCCGTGAATTGGGCAACAGCTGGTTCGGAAGGTCCTCACCTGTTCCGGCAGATCGGGTTACCACGAGCCTGGGGCCGACTGAGATCTGATCCATCAGTCAAGTGACTGTTGGCGGACGAGCCAGGTCAGACCACGACTCTGGCGCGGCGCATCAGCCGAGCGACAGTGCCGGGTCGCTACACGACCGCCCGGTGGATGATCCGCCCGTCGGGGACCGAGCCCGATCACCTCAACGCTCTGTCTGCCGTCTGCATCGGCGGCTGGCCCACCTCGCGGGGGCCTGCAGGACCTACTGCTAAGTAGTCCAATCCCGACTCATGACGTCGGCCTTCATCTCCGCGGTTGCGGGTGGCGATGACCGACAGTGCACCTGGGGAGGGTGTCGGTGTCGCTGCGGGAGTCCGGCTTGTGTGCGACCGGACGTGCCACGCTCGACGCGGTACTCGCCGGCGAACGCAACCCGCGAAGCCTCGCCGACCGCGCCAAAGGGAACCTGGTCAAGAAGAAGCCCGCCCTCACCGAGGCCCTGACCGGACAGTTCGAGGACACGCACGGCTGGTACGGGTACTGCCGGGCACCGTCGACCGCCCACACCGACACCTTCCTCGGCGCCTGCTACCGCAGCATCGCCAAACACCGCGGACGCGCCAAAGCTTCGACTGGCAGACGTCCAGGCCGCCGGAAGCGTCACCTTCGGGCCACATTCCTCCATACATCGCGATCGCGGCTGATGCCCGGCCTCCTTACAGACACCGGAAGCTGACCTGCTGACCAGGGCAGATGCCTGAGAGAGACCCTTCTGCGGCGCACACTCAGTTTCAAGTGAAACCGTATCGAATGTACATATGGCTGTAATGTGACCCCGTGACCATCGACATCCCTCACAGAGCCACCCCTTCGGCCGGCTCGCGTGCGACCGACCATCCCGGGGACACCTCGCCCTTCGCTCTCGCCTTGCTGCTGCGGCGGGCGCACTGGCGGGTGGCCGGGGTGATGACGGAGGCACTGCGCCCGCTCGGTATCGAGCTGCGGCATTTCGCGGTGCTGCTTGTTCTGGTCGACCGGGGGCCCACGGTGCAGCGGGACCTGGGGCCGGCGACGGGGTCGGACAAGGCGGGGATCATGCGGGTCGTGGACGACCTGGAGCGCATGGGTCTGGCCGTGCGCAAGGCGGTTCCCGGGGACCGGCGGGTGCGGGCGGTGGAGATCACACCTCGGGGTGTCGAGCTTTTCGATGCGGCGCACGTGGCGGCGGAGCCGCTGGCCGAGCGCCTGGTTGCCGATCTGGGACCGGGTGAGCGCGAGCAGTTGACGGGGCTGCTGACCCGGTTCGCCCATCCCGTGGAGGGTCAGGCGTAAGCGCGCCCACGCGGGGGTGGCCCAAGGCGTGACCGGTTCCGGGCGGTACGTCCTTTACAGCGAAGGCGGCCCTGAGGACTACGGCCGCCCTTGCCACACGCCGACCCTGCTGCAGGCAGCACAGCCAGGGGCGTCATCGCCGGTGGGAACCGAACCACCGCACCGGTGCGCTAGCCACGCAGGACGGCTTCGGGATGACCGGCCGCCTACCCCTGGAGCCGACAGCATCACAAACCCTGTGAAGCAGTGGCCGAGTTGGGGACACTGCGGCAGCGCCGATAGAGGCTGGACAAGGCGGTCCTGACCGCCTCGGATCGGGCCCCGACATAGCCGAATGGGCCGAACACCCAAGCCGACACCTCGACCCGCAGCAAGCCCGCGGCGCGGAGCACACCCCGTCGGCCGACGCGAAGATCATTCCCTCAGAAAGCCAGCAGACGACGCCGGCGAACCACCCCTGGACGACAACCCTTCCCCAAGTGCACAGCTGGCGCTAGATAGTATTGGATGATACCGTTAAGAACGTGACGATTTCAGATGTGCCGAACAGAAAAGGGGTTCAGGCGATCATGAATGTCTATGAAGCGGTCGCGAGTCGGCGTGCTGTGCGGGAGTTCACCGACCAGCAGGTCCCGCGGGAGGTGCTGGAGCGCGTGCTGTCCGCCGCGGCCTGGGCGCCGTCCGCATCGAACCTCCAACCGTGGCACGCCTACGTGCTGACCGGCCGACCACTGGCTGAGCTCAAAAAGCGCGCCGGTGAGCGCATAGCCACAGGAGACCCCTGGGACGAGCCGGAGTACGAGCAGTACCCCCCGGTACTCAAGAGTCCCTATCAGGAGCGCCGATCCGCCTTCGGCGCGCAGCGCTACGGCGCACTCGGCATATCGCGCGCGGACCTGGAGGCGCGACAGAGGGCCGCTGCCGCGAACTGGGACTGCTTCGGGGCACCCGCCGCCCTGTTCTGCTACATCGACCGTTGCATGGGCCGACCCCAGTGGTCCGACGTGGGCATATACCTGCAGTCCGTCATGCTGCTGCTCCGCGCCGAAGGGCTGCACAGTTGCACACAGATGGCCTGGGCCAAATATCACAAGACCGTCGCGGAGGTCCTGTCACCCCCGGATGAGCTCCTCCTCTTCTGCGGCATGTCGATCGGGCACGAGGCCGTCACGGCAGGTGAACCCCGCATCGGCCGGGCGCCGCTTGAGGAGACAGTGACGTTCGTCGACGGTTGCTGACACCGTCGACCTCCGTGGGTGGCGCACTCTAGCCCGTCTGGACGCTCAGGCTCGCAGCGTGGCCAGCCACGCACCGATGCAAGCACGAAGGGCCTGAGCGGAGGCGACATCGGAACGACATCCGCGATCGAGAAACGGCGTGGAGCACGGATCACCGTCAGGCCACGTCCGCCACTGCGTCAACATCCCGTTCGGCTTCATCAAGCCCCCGGGCGGCATGGACGCGGCCCTCTTCGTCCCGAAGACCGCGGGCCACCCGCTGCTCCAGCATGAAGAGGGCTTCGTCGTCCCGTGTCTCA
This sequence comes from Streptomyces mirabilis, assembly GCF_039503195.1. Lineage (NCBI taxonomy): Bacteria > Bacillati > Actinomycetota > Actinomycetes > Kitasatosporales > Streptomycetaceae > Streptomyces > Streptomyces mirabilis. The sequence continues at coordinate 9,380,732 of NZ_JBCJKP010000001.1, read as the reverse complement.
TAACGGTGGAGCCAGCGCTTTCCTGTACGAAGGCATCGGCGACACACGACATGGGTCACCAGGGTGGCCTGCACCGCGGGACCCGAGATCGAGCTGTTTCAGCGACCACGATGAAGAAGGTCCTCACAGCACCATGCGCAACGGTAGGCCGACAGCAACGGCGATCGCAGGTCGCGTGGAAGGGCCACACGGCTACGCACAGAGGCGACCAGAGCCGGTCATCGCCTCGCTGTGACGGGCGTCCGTGCGAGCCGGGGTCGCCCTAAATGGGGGGCTGGTTCCAGGAGCGTAGCTTGTCGGGATTGAGGACGACCCAGACCTCTGCAACATGGTGTTCGGCGATGTCGAGGCTGATGACGGCAGCGACCTGGTGGTCGTAGCGGACGATGAGGCCGGTACGCCCGTTGACGGAGTGGGTGGTCAGGGTGGTGCGAGGATGGCGGGCCAGGAGTACCAGCAGACTGTGAGCGACCTGACGGCTGCCGTGCACGGGCCTGCTCAGTGCTCGGACCTTGCCGCCGCCGTCGAAGAACGCCGTGGCGTCCGGACACAGCAACGACTCAAGCAGTTCGGCATCCTCGTTCACGCAGGCCTCGCGGACGGTGCGGGCGAGGAGATCGTGCTCGTCCGGCGGGGTGGAGCGTGAGCGCTGCATCCGAAGACTGTGGCGGGCACGGTCGGCGAGCCCGACGCACTCGGACTCTGGGCGTCCCACGATGTCGGCTACCGTACCCGAGGCCATCCCGAAGACGTCATTGAGCACGAACGCCGCCCGCTCGGCCGGCGACAGGGAGTCCAGCGCGTTCAGCAGAACCCGGCTGACCTCCTTTGCCAGGCTCGCCTGAACTTCCTCGGCGCCTCCCGTCGTCGTGTGGTGCTCTTCTCTCTGGTCCCTCTGACCGGTCGCACCCCGTCGGGGGTGAGCAAGCAGGCCCAGACAGATCCCGCCAGCGGTCTTCGCGAGCCAGTATCGGGGAGCTGAGATTTCCCCACGCTCCACCTCGGACAGCCCGTACCACCGACGGTAGGTCTCACCCACGACGCTCTCCGCCTCACGGGAGTTGCCCAACATCCAGTAGGTGACTTCCAGCAGGTGCCGACGCTCATCGAGCAACTCCGCGACCGACACCGAGTCATCGTGGTTCATACGGCATCCTCCCCCCTCACAAGGCACGGCGCTACACGGCCGCAAACACTAATCCCGTCAACCTTCACGAGGGCTTCAGAGAATTCTGCGTGTCGATGGCAGGTTGCCAACATGCAGCCCCGCGCCCGGCAAAGGGGCTCCAGTGTCCGAGTCCTCACACACGACACACCTCCTTCATTCCTCGGCTCAATCCTTTGACCGGGCGTGCACGTGTCGTGTGACATCAGCTGTCCCGCATGGCTTCCACGCCGAGGACAAGCAGCACGCGAGGCGGCGATCAAGACCTTCACCCAGCTCTGCGGCGCGAAGTTCCCCGAGGGCTTCAAGAAGATCACCGACGATCAAGACCAACTGCCGACGTCCTACGACTTCCCCGCCGAACGCTGGGCTCCACCCGCGGCCCACGAACCCTGTCGAGTCGACCCTCTCCGCCCTGGGCCGCGGCCCAAAGTCACCGCGGCGCCGACTCTCCCATCGCGGCTCTGTCCACGGTCTTCAAGCTCGTCGAATCCGCCGAGCGGCGATGGCCAGCCGTCAACGCACCCCACTTAGTCGCCCTCATCCGCTCCGGAGCCCGTTTCGAACGGCGGCACCCCTCGAGCACCCCTGTCGATCTAAAACTGCCGATCGTCGTTGACACCTGGGTCTCTGATCAGTACGGAGATCGCCATGTCGAAGTCCACCCCCACCACCCCGCCGCTTGACCGTGAGGCCAAGCGGCGCCTGGCCGTCATACGCCACGTCGAAGAGGTCAGCGGAAACGTCGCGATGTCCTGCCGCTATTTCGGCATCTCGCGGCAGGCGTACTACACCTGGTACCGCCGCTACCAGGCCGAAGGCGTCGAGGGCTTGCGCACTCGGTCCAAGGCGCCGAAGACCTGCCCGAACGCGACCCATGTCGAGGTGGTCGGGAAGATCATCTATCTCCGGCAGAACGACCACTTCGGGCCCGAGAAGGTCGCCATGTACCTCAAGCGGTACCACGACGTCCCCATCAGCAAGTCCGGCGTCTGGCGCATCCTCAACCGCCTCGACATGGGCCGCCTGCCGGCCTCGCAGCGCTACAAGAGGCACGACCGCAGATGGAAGCGGTACGAGAAGCAGCTGCCCGGCCACCGCGTCCAGATCGAGGTGAAGTTCATCGAACCGCTCGCCTCGATGCCCCAGGGGCGCCGCGGCGGCCGCAACAAGTACTACCAGTTCACCGCGATCGACGACTGCACCCGCCTGCGCGTCCTGCGGATCTACCCGACGCTCAACCAGGCCACCGCGATCCAGTTCCTCGACTATGTCATCCAGCGCCTGCCGTTCCAGGTCGAGGTCCTCCAGACCGACAACGGCGCCGAGTTCCAGTCCGCCTTCCACTGGCACGTCCTCGACAAGGGCATCGCCCACACCTACATCAAGCCCCGCATCCCGCGGCTGAACGGCAAAGTAGAACGCTCCCACCGCATCGACGCCGAGGAGTTCTACCGGCTCCTCGACGGCGTCATCATCGACGACGCCGAGGTCTTCAACGACAAGCTGCGCGAGTGGGAGGACTACTACAACTACCATCGCCCCCACGGCGGCCTCGGCGGCCAGACCCCCTACGAACGCCTCAAGCAGAAGACCACGACCCAGGCGTAATCGGTGATCGTCAGTTGCACACCGACACACCCCGAGCCGGCACGACCAGCAAGGACGGCAAGTACGCGCGGGTCGAACGGGAGCGACGGTTATTTTTCGACACCAGACAGACCAGTCGAGCCAGGGCAGTGCAACACGGCCACGGCGATAGAGCGTTGAAGCCAATCTCGTCACAGAAGTCGGGGGCATCCGGTCTTCACTCAGGGCAGCGGTGTGGCCCACGACAGCAACCGAACGCTGTTGTCGCCAAGCGTGATGTTGGCATGAGGTGACTCGAACGTTGAGAGAGAGGACCCTGACTGTGCTCATTGTTCCGGATCCGAAGGTCGTCAGAAGGCTGCTGACCCGCTACGCGTCCCTGCAGATCGCGCCCGCCGAGGGCGAGGGGCGGGAAAGTGCGCGTGAGCTTGAGGACGTGAGTTACACGCTGTGCATCACGATGGGAACCCAAAACGTGCACGAGGCCATAGCCGCCGCGGACTCGCTGCTCGTGGCCCGGGTCAGGCGAAGCAGTGTCCAGGAGTCGGACAGCGAGGACGGTTTGCCGACGGTCCCATGTGGCTGCTCCGTGCCCGTTGACGGATCCTGCATCACTCCATAGAGGTCCGCGCTCGCCCGTCTCCTCGCCAGATCCAGGCGTCCATCTCACCCGTGATAGTCTCATTCAATACCATCTCGTGTTTGACTATCGCTGAGCGCCAATCCTCTCTTGGGAGAATGTCCATGGCCACGTTGCTGCACATCGACTCGTCCGTGTTCCCCGGCGAGGCGTCCTCGTCCCGTTCTGTCACTGCTACTTTCCGCAAGGTCTGGGAGGAGCAGCACCCGGAGGGCACCGTCATCTACCGCGACCTCGCCGCCGCCCCTGTCCCGCACATCACCGCCGACGCCTGGTCCGCTGGTTACACCGCCCCCGCCGAGCGCAGCCCGGAGCAGTCCGCCGCGTTCGCCGCGCGCGTGAAGCTCATCGAGGAGCTGGAGCAGGCGGACGCCGTCCTGATCGGCGCCCCCATGTACAACTACTCGATCCCGTCGACCCTCAAGGCGTGGCTGGACAACGTGCTCCTGCTCGGCCGCACCGCGGGCGAGACCCCCTCCGCCCAGGGCACCCCGGCCATCGTCGTCGCCAGCCGCGGCGGCTCCTACGCACCGGGCACCCCGCGCGAGGACTACGAGTTCGTACAGAACTACCTGGAGGCCGTCCTCAAGAACACCCTCGGCCTGGACCTCGACTTCATCGTCCCCGAACTCACCATGGCCCCCCGCAATCCGGCCATGTCCGAACTGGTCCCCCTCTACGAGGCCTCCCGCAAGCGTGCCTTGGAGGACGCAGCCGCCAGGGCCGAGGAACTCGCGGAACTCCTCGCCGCGTAGAACACCCCGCAACGGACACCGTGTGACGCCTCGACGTAGGACGTCACACGGAGTCTGCGTCGTCTGCACCCTGACCGAGACGGCGGCGCGCTCCCCCGGAAGGACGGTGCAGTGTCCCGACTCCGGGTTGGCCCACGTGTTCGGCCCGCCAGTAGGGTGCGCCTCGGAACAATGGCGACAAAGTCCCGCCTGCAGCAGGGTCGGCGTGCGGCAAGGGCGGCCGTAGTCCTCAGGGCCGCCTTCGCTGTAAAGGACGTACCGCCCGGAACCGGTCACGCCTTGGGCCACCCCCGCGTGGGCGCGCTTACGCCTGACCCTCCACGGGATGGGCGAACCGGGTCAGCAGCCCCGTCAACTGCTCGCGCTCACCCGGTCCCAGATCGGCAACCAGGCGCTCGGCCAGCGGCTCCGCCGCCACGTGCGCCGCATCGAAAAGCTCGACACCCCGAGGTGTGATCTCCACCGCCCGCACCCGCCGGTCCCCGGGAACCGCCTTGCGCACGGCCAGACCCATGCGCTCCAGGTCGTCCACGACCCGCATGATCCCCGCCTTGTCCGACCCCGTCGCCGGCCCCAGGTCCCGCTGCACCGTGGGCCCCCGGTCGACCAGAACAAGCAGCACCGCGAAATGCCGCAGCTCGATACCGAGCGGGCGCAGTGCCTCCGTCATCACCCCGGCCACCCGCCAGTGCGCCCGCCGCAGCAGCAAGCCCAGAGCGAAGGGCGAAGCGTCCCCGGGACGGTCGGTCGCACGCGAGCCGGCCGAAGGGGGAGGAGCGTCGTCAATCACAGCTCCAGGTTACCAGCCATCAATTCATCCAATACGGTATCGTTTGAAACGAAATGCGGCTATGCCTGCCTCCGCTGCGCCCCCAACACCTGTGCGGGATCACACCAGGGTGCTGGACCCTCGTGTTGACGGCGGGCGGTTGCGGAACGATCGTGAAGAGAGCCGATGGCGAGGGCAATCCGGCGGTCATCTGGCACAGCACACCAGGTAGGCACCATGGCACACTCCCACGCGTGGCCGGGCCCGCTGCCTCCAGGATCGGCACGGCTCCACGTCGACACAGCCATCGCCGTCTCGGACCCTTCTGGGCGGATATTCCTCTGGAGCAGCGCTGCACAGGCACTGTGGGGTTACGCACCCGAAGAAGTCATCGGCACCTCTCTCACCCGTCTCTTCACCACCGACGGGGCAGCGCTGTTGCACCGTGACGGCCGCGCCGTCGAGGCGAGGGTGTGTTTGTCGCCATTGGTGGCCCCTGAACTGCCGGGCGGGTTTCTACTGACCGCGGAGCCCCAGGTGGCTGCGGAGGCTCGATCGGGTGCGCAGGAGCCCGGAGACGAGACATTGATGCGGTGGGTGTTCGAGCAGTATCCAGCTCACCTCGGAGTATTCGACTGCGAAGCCCGGAGCCTGAAGCAGAACCACACGATGGCCCGGGCTACCGGTCTGCGCGAGGACGAACTCCACGATCGGCGCGTCAGCGAGCTGATCCCGGATGCCTCACTGATCGAGAACGACCGATGGATCCGGCGGGTGGCCGCGACGGGCGAGCCGGCACAGAGAGAGGCCTTCCTCAAGGTCCCCGGCGAACCGAAGGCGCACGCCTGGACCGTGGACTACTTCCCGCTCAAGGACCCGGTCGGCCGGGTGCGCGCAGTGGCGATGTCCGCGTACGACTACTCCCGGCAGTACGAGTCACGAGAGCGGCTGGCCCTACTCGGCGAGGCCCGCACACGCATCGGCGCCAGCCTGGAACTGGAGGGAACAGCTGACGAGCTCGCCGAGCTCCTCGTGCCCCGTTTCGCGGATGTCGTCAGCGTCGACCTGTTCGAGGCCGTCTTCGGCGGCGATCTGCCCGCGTCTGTTCCCTCCGGGCCCGTTCTGCTGCGCAGAGCCGCGCAACGGCCTGCATGCTTCGCGGAAGGGGCGCGTCCCGCCCTGGGCGAGACGCAGTGGCACCCGGCTACCTCACCGGTCAGCAGGTGCGTGGTGACCGGAAGGGCAGAACTGCACGACGTCACCGATCCACAGGGGACCCGTTGGTTCGCCGACGCCCCCGCGACAGCGGCAGAGCTGCGCGCCTGTGGAGCGCACTCGCTGATCACGGTGCCGATCCGAGCCCGCGACACAACTCTCGGAGCTGCCTCTTTCCTCCGCCATGGCGCCTCGCATGAGTCTTTCTCCGCGGACGATCTGACCCTCGCCGAGGACGTGGTCGCCCGTGCTGCGATCTGCCTGGACAATGCCCGCCGGTTCACCCGCGAACGCGGCATCGCGCTGTTCCTGCAGAGCACCCTGCTGCCTCGTGGCCCGATCGTGCATCCGGGCGCGGAGACCGCGACCCGCTACCTGCCCGCCGCCCGCGCCACCGAGGCAGGTGGGGACTGGTTCGACGTGATCCCCCTGCCCGGTACGCGCGTCGGCCTGGTCGTCGGGGACGTCGTCGGCCACGGCATCGGCGCCTCGGTCACCATGGGCCGGCTCCGGACGGCGGTACGTACTCTCGCGGACATCGATCTGCAGCCCGACGAACTCCTCACCCACCTCGACGACATGGTGACCCACCCGGCGGAAGAAATGGGCGACGAGTCCGATGGCGATGTCGTCGACTACAACGCGATCCCCGGCGACATCGGCGCCAGCTGTCTGTACGCCGTCTACGACCCCGTGTCCGGTACCTGCACGCTGGCCCGAGCAGGTCATCCGCCCCCGATTCTGGTGTGTCCGGACGGCACCACGCAGGTCGTCGACGTGCCCGCCGGGCCTCCGCTCGGGCTGGGCAGCCTGCCGTTCGAGGCGACGGAGCTGACCATTCCCGAGGGCAGCCTGCTGGCCCTGTTCACAGACGGACTCGTCGCAACCCGCGGCCACGACATCGATGAGCGAATCGACGAGTTGCGCGACGCCCTGGCCCGGTCCGTGCCCTCTCTGGAAGAGCTGTGCGACACAGTCCTGGAGTCCTTGCATACCGAGACGCGGACCGACGACATCGCCCTGCTGGTCGCCCGCACCCGCCTCCTCCGCAAGGAACAGGTCGCCGAGTGGGACGTGCCCGCAGACGCGGCCGCGGTGGCGGAGACACGCAAGATGGTGGACGAGCGGCTCACCGCGTGGAGGCTGGAGGAAGCCGCGTTCACCACGGAACTGGTGGTCAGCGAACTGGTCACCAACGCGATCCGATACGGCACCGAACCGATCCGCCTGCGGCTGATCAAGGAGCGGTCTCTCATCTGCGAGGTCTCCGACAGCAGCAGCACCGCACCTCACCTGCGCCGGGCCCGGGTCAGCGACGAGGGCGGCCGGGGACTGTTCCTCGTTGCCGAGCTCACTCAGCGCTGGGGCACCCGCTACACCTCAGCGGGCAAGACCATCTGGGCCGAACAAGCCCTGGGCCGATCGCCGCGGACAGCTCCCTCTTTCTGACAGGTCGATTCCTCCTGGTGTTTCCCCCTAATTTCTGGATTGCCGTCCGCGGGTCCGCTTCATGGCCCAGCGCTTCGCCGGCGCGTCCGGTGTCACAGACCTGAGGGTCGCCCGGTCCTACTTGGGAAACCGTTCCGATCCGACGCCATGGTCCGAAAGGCGGAGGGTTTACTTGTCGCAAAGACCAACCTCGTCGAGCCGCCCGCCCGGGGATCCGCCGTCGACGGGCTTGCGCTCCCGTCCGCGTCCGGTGGCCGTGGTGGTGGGCGCCGGTGGCGTACTCGCAGCGGCGTATGTCGGTGTCCGGTACGCACTGGACCAGCGCAGATTGGCCCCGGACGTGATCATCGGAAGCGCGGTGAGTGCTCTCGACGAAGCCATCACGGCCGCCCACCCAGGCAGGGCCGCGCCGCGGCCGCACCACGTGTGCCCCCAGATCGTCGCCAGCGGGATGGGCGCATTGCACGCCCGGCTGCGCTCTCTGCTCCTGCTGATCGTGCTCGGCGGATTCCGCAACGGTGCCATCGCTCTCCCCACGCCGAGCACGTGCATCAGCTCACCAGCGCGAACGGTCGGATCGAGTGGGTCGGCACCTGGACATTCCCTCAGCGCCGACGGTTGTTCCGCCGTAGCCAATGGACTCGGGGCCTTCGCGCCGGGAAGATCCCCCGTACATCGGCTCGACCCGGCCACCCACGTCGGGCCGCGCAACTGCATCAGCCCGACGGCGCATCTGTCCCATGAGCGCAGCTACCTGGACCGCAGCCCCAACACCGGCGCCCTCATCGGTGACCGCTACGGTGCGACCGCAGCGACAGATGTCGATGGCTGGTCGCCATGACGGGCGCCCGCAGGAAGCGGCCCTCACTGGGCGCAGGCCGCCGCCCGGGACAGAGCACTACCAGAGACCAGATCCTCACGGCTGCCCTCGATCTCTTCGCCGTCCAGGGCTATTCGGGCACGACGATGCGCGGAATCGCCCAGCGGGCGGAAGTGGATCCTGCTCTGATCCACCACTTCTTCGGCAACAAGGACGGCCTCTTCCGAGAGGCCGTTTCCTCCCGGATCGACATGTCCGCCCTTTTCGAATCCCTGCCGGAGAAGACGGAGGAGGAGGGGGAGGTCCGGGGGTTGAGCCGCGGGAAGCGGATTGCCCGGACGTTCCTCTCCCATTGGGAGGACGAGTCGACCCGCCCGGCGCTGGTCGCCGTCTACCGGGCCAGCCTGTCGGACGAGGCGACGGCCAAAACGTTCGGCAACGAGTTCGATGCGGCCTTCGTGTCGTACTTGGGCCGGATCACCTCCGAGGAGACCGAGCGGACACCGACGTTCACGTCTCTGGTATCCGCACACCTGGTCGGCCTCGCCATACTGCGCTATGTCCTCGCGGTGGAGCCGCTGGCCTCTCTTGAATTCGAGGACCTGACGCTGCGCGTGAGCGGTCCAAGAGGGAAGACGCCAGGTCGGATGTTGGGTTCCGGCTGCAGGGCGGCAGCACGGTCGGCGTCGGATCCGGAGACGCTCCGCGACCTGCGCTGTCTCGCCGACCTGCGTCAGCCGGCGGCCGACCGTGCTCTCGGTTACTCCTCATGCAATCGCAGGGCGTCCCGGGCGGCCGTAGCGATCGCGAGCCTGGACAAGCGTCTCCGGGGCGATAGCGTCCGCCCGCGCCAACTGGTCCAGGGCGGCAACGACGATCGACTCGGCGTCGACGTGAAAATAGCGGCGTACGGCATCACGGGTGTCCGACAGCCCGAAGCCGTCCGTTCCCAGCGACGTGTAGTCCTGCTCTACCCACTGGCTGATCTGGTCGGGCACCTGCCGCATCCAGTCACTGACCGCCAGAACGGGCCCTGGAGTGCCCGACAGCGCAGCCGTCACGTACGGAACGCGCTCCTCACCCCGAAGCCGGGCCCTGTCAGCACCCAAGGCATCGCGGCGCAGCTCCGTCCAGGAGGTCACCGACCACACGTCAGCCTGGACGCCCCACTGGGACGCGAGCAGTTCCTGGGCCTCGAGCACCCAGTGGATGGCCGTGCCGGAAGCCAGCAACTGGATCCGTGGTCCCGCGCCAAGTGGCTCCGCCTGCCGGAACCGGTATATGCCCCGTAGGATCCCCTCCTCGACCTCCGGCCCGGTTGGCATGGCCGGCTGCTGCTTGGGCTCGTTGTAGACCGTCAGGTAGTAGAAGACGTCTTCGGGCTGGTCGCCGTACATCCGTCGCAGCCCTTCCCTGACGACCACCGCGATCTCGTACGCGAAGGCAGGGTCGTAGCTCACAGTGGCCGGATTCGCGGATGCCAGCAGGTGGGAGTGTCCGTCGGCGTGCTGTAGTCCCTCGCCGGTCATGGTCGTACGACCGGCCGTCGCCCCGATGACGAACCCGCGCCCCATCTGGTCTGCCAGGGCCCAGAACTGGTCACCGGTTCGCTGGAAACCGAACATGGCGTAGAACATGTAGAAGGGGATCATGGGCTCGCCGTGCGTGGCGTACGAGGTCGCCGCAGCGGTGAACTCGGCCATGGAACCAGCCTCGGTGATGCCCTCGTCGATGAGCTGGCCGTTCTTGGCTTCGCGGTAGTAGAGCAGCTGATCCGCGTCGACCGGTTCGTAGGTCTGGCCGTGCGGTGAGTAGATGCCGGCTGTCGGGAACATGGATTCCATGCCGAACGTGCGGGCCTCGTCGGGGATGATCGGCACCCAGCGCCGCCCCGTCTCCTCAACGCGCATCAGGTCCTTGACCAGCCGGACAAGAGCCATGGTGGTGGCCACCTCCTGTTTGCCGAAGCCCTTCGTCAGGGTCTCGAAAGGCGCGGCCGGGGACAGCTGCATCGGCTTGACGACCACCTTGCGTACCGGGGCGGGACCTCCCAGAGCCGTACGCCGATCGCGCAGGTACTGCACCTCTTCCGAATTCTCACCGGGGTGCCAGTACGGCACCAGGTCGCCGCTCAGCGCGCTGTCGGGAATGGGAAGCTCAAGCACGTCCCGCATGTCACGGAACTGCGCCATGGTCAGCTTCTTCATCTGATGATTGGCGTTGCGGGACTCGAAGCCCGCGCCCAGCGTGTGCCCCTTCACCGTCTGGGCGAGGATGACGGTCGGTGCTCCGTGGTGCTCGACTGCGGCGCGATAGGCGGCATGGACCTTGAGCGGTTCGTGCCCGCCGCGCGAGTTCTCGAACAGATCGGTGAGCTGGGCATCGCTGAGCCGGGCGGCGATGCCGGAGAGCGCGTCGCCGGTGAAGAAATGCGTGCGTATGTAGGCGGCGTCCCGCGCGGCGTACGTCTGCATCTGGGCGTCGGGGGCCTCGCCGAGGCGGTGAACGAGGGCCCCTGTGGTGTCCTGTCGCAGTACGTGGTCCCAAGCCTCGCCCCAGAGGGACTTCACGACGTTCCAGCCCGCTCCGCGGAACCGGCCCTCAAGTTCCTGAACGATCTTGGAATTCGACCGCACTGGGCCGTCCAGGCGCTGGAGGTTGCAGTTGATGACGAAGGTGAGGTTGTCGAGCCGCTCGCGGGCGGCGAGCGCCAGTGCGGCCATCGCTTCGGGCTCGTCCATTTCCCCGTCCCCAAGGAATGCCCATACGCGGGACCCGGATGTGTCCTTGATGCCGCGCGCGTGCAGGTAGCGGTTGAACCGAGCCTGGTAGATGGCGGCGAGCGGACCAAGTCCCATGGAGACGGTCGGAAACTCCCACAGCCACGGCAGGCGGCGGGGGTGGGGGTAGGACGGCAGTCCGTGGCCGCCGGCCTCGCGCCGGAAGTTGTCCAACTGCCTCTCGTCGAGGCGCCCTTCCAGGAACACGCGGGCGTAGATGCCGGGCGAGGCATGCCCCTGCACGTACAGCTGATCGCCCGAGCCCTCCCCGTCCTTGCCCTGGAAGAAGTGATTGAACCCGACCTCGTACAGCCATGCCGCCGAAGCGTAGGTGGCTATGTGGCCGCCGAGCCCCAGGCGGGAGCCGCGTGTCACCATCGCTGCCGCATTCCAGCGGTTCACGGCGGTGATCCTGGACTCCATGGCGACGTCACCGGGAAAGACGGGCTGCGCGGACGCCGGGATCGTGTTGATGTAGTCCGAGGACAAGAGCCTTGGCAGAGCGAGTCCGGACCTGGCCGCGTACTCGTGCACGCGTCGCAGCAGGTAGACCGCCCGATCCGGCCCTGCGTTCCGCACGACAGCGTCGAGTGATGCCTGCCATTCGGCGGTCTCCTCGGTGTCCCAGTCGGGTAGCTGGTCGAGCTCGCTCGTCGCAGAGAACTCAGTGGGCCGGGACGGATCACTCATGGCAGCCTTTCTGTCACATCGTGGGCAGGGGAGAGACCGACGACCGACACAGAGGTACTCCGGTGTCGACCGGTCAGAAATGTGCGTCGATGAGGTGAAGTCAGCCCTTCACAACACCTAGGACCGCACTCGTGCCACTTTTGTGACGGGCCTCAACACTGTGCCGATGTGTCCGCTGCGAGCCCGGAGCGCGCTCCGGGCTCGCAGGCCGGGCACCGTGTGGCCCTCTCCGCCCACTCCTGCGCGTCCCGCAGGCAGGAAAGACATGGCACGACCCGGTTGGCGCTCAACGTCACGAAATCAGCGCTGTGCACCGAATGACCTGCATCGGGCTCTGACCGCCCGAACCCCTCGACACCGGATGGGATCCAGAGGTGGGCGCACAGCACGCAGAAGCCCTCGAACTGGCAGCTGTACGGCGACGACATGGCCGCTGAGACATGCATCACGCTGCGCTCTGGTGTCACACCTTGCCGGGCTGTCCGGTCAGTAGTGCGTACCAGCAATTCTGCTAGGAGGGCCAATGGACGCACGCCTTAACTACTACGGCAATCCCCTCGCGGGCAAGGCGCTTAAGCATTTCTTCTCGGCCAGCAAGGCGCTGTCGGACTCGACGCTGCCGGCCACCATTCAGCATCTGGTGGAGGTCCGCGCCAGCCAGATCAACGGCTGCGGTTTCTGTACCGACATGCACACCAAGGAGGCCACCCACGCCGGGGAAACCTCGGTGCGGCTCAACCTGATCGCCGCTTGGCGGGAGGCGACGGTCTTCACCGAGGCCGAGCGCGCCGCGCTGGAGCTGGCCGAGCAGGGCACCCGCGTCGCGGACGCGGCCGGTGGTGTCACCGACGAGGCTTGGGCGGACGCCGCCAAGCACTTCGATGAGGACCAACTCGCCGCGCTGACGACCCTCATCGCCATCATCAACGCCTACAACCGCATCAACATCATCACCCAGCAGCCAGCCGGCAGCTACAAGGTCGGCATGTTCGGCTGAGCCGGTTCCTTCGGGGCCCGGCACGGCGTGGACACATGTCCACGGCGCGCCGGGCGGCGCTCTCAATGTTGCAGCTGGCCGATTTGTGGCGACCGCCGACTCACTGTGCGTAAAGCAGACGGCTCGCGGCGTGTCACAGATGCGGGCCACGCCCTGTCTTCGCTGTAAAGCAAGTTGTTGTGGGCCTGGGATTGCCGACGCGAGATCGTCCGTTCCGGGCCTGTCTACGGAGGTGTAACGCAATGCACGAAATGCACTCAGAGGACGGCTTCGGACCCAAGATGTTGGCGGACATCAAACCGCCTTTCATTCCCGAGGGTGCTTCGGGGATGACTGTCCTCGTCGAGTGGGCTCCCGGTGACCCCGGGACTCCTCCGCACCGCCACTCGGGGCCGTGTTTCGGCTACGTCCTCGAAGGAGCGGTCCGCTGGGAGCTTGAGGGCGAGCCGGAGCACGTGATCAAGGCCGGTGAGACGTTCTGGGAGCCGGGCGGTGAGGTGATCCACTACCAGAACGGCAACGCCTCGTCGGACGTGCCAGCCAAATACATCGTGTTCATGATGTGTGCGCCGGACCAGCCGATGCTCACGCTGGTCGACGACGAGGAGCTGGAGAAGCGGGCCCACCTGCGCGCCCCGCGGCCCACCGGCTGACCTCCCGCCTGGGCACAGGCCGGTTCCGAACTGCGCGTGTACTGCATGCCGCAGTGCGCTGTTCGCGGCCGCGAACAGCGCACTGCGGCATGCCGTCGTGTCACGGAGTCTTGGATGGCACCGCCATGGCCAGGGTCATGGCGGTGCTGCCGTGGAACCGCGGCCCCTGGCTGCCGAGACTGTGGCAGACGGCCTTCTTCTCAGCCGCTACTTTTGGGTCCCGCTGACCACTGCCGGCTGCTGCCGACGGTCAAGACTGAGCGCAACCTCCTCATGGCGCCAGGGTCTCGTGTGACGGGCCCGTCGTGGAGAGCTTCATCCCCGCAATCGCGGCTACGCCGGCCCCGTACGGCACCCTTCGCGCACCAGCGCGAGGGGGCTTGCGGCTGGTGCGGACTGACGACGACTCTGGGAACGATCAGCATGGCCCATACGCTCTCGCCCGCCGCCAGTGCCCGGTCCCCGCAGGATGCGGCCGGCGCCAGGTTCGGCAGAGGATTCACTTCGCCGCCCTCGTCCTCACCCGAGTCCGCTTCGAACGCCACCAACTCATCGGGCGCCCCGTCGCGACGCCCGGCCTCTACCCCAGGAAACCGTGCTCTGCGCGATGCCGGCTCGCGTGCCCGGCGATGAGGCCGGACCATCCCGGTCACCGCTCTGAACGGCCGTGAACCGAAGGGGATTCTGTCCCTCGTCCACAAACGAAGTCGGCATCTCCAGAGTGGCCAGTGAGCTGCGGTCTGTTCGCCTGTGTGTGCGAGTTCCTCAGGAGAGCCAGTCGGTGTAGCGGGTGGGGGCGAGATGGGCGTTCTTGTCGGTGAGGACGTCGCCCTTGACCACGGCGAACATACCGGCGGTGGGATCGGTGACGACATGTGTGCAGTATGGGTCCGGCCTGGACACATGCCGCCCGACTGTCGGGGCCAGGTTCGCGCACTCGGTCCAGAGCAGGGACGGGTGACGACCACACTCGCTCGGCCCGCCGCGATCGCCTTGACCGAAGCGGTCGACGGCCCGACCAGGCGGTCACCTGCACGGAGATCCGTCGGCGCGGAACGCCTGATGACGCAGTGCCCTCGCCGTGGGCGAACAGGGGCGGTCCGGCTCCGGGGTGCGGCCGCCGAAGACGCCCGACACAAGCCCGTTGGCTTGGCCGGTGCTGTGGCACTCGCCAATCGAGCTGCGCACCTCCGACTGTCACAACAGCGCGGACGTGTCGGTCAACTAACTGTCCGCATCTGGAAACCCTCCATACGCGAAGGTGCACCAAATATGGCATACGACATTGCCAGTCCGTGGGGCTTTGCCCATGGCCCGGAATCTGGTATCGCATGGCGTCTCGGCATAAAGAGGCCGCATGACGCAAAAAGGCCGAAGGCGGCGACCTTTCCCATGCCGATTTCGGCTCAGCGCCCGACCGTGTACTGCACTGCTGACGGAGTCATGCCATGACCGAGTGGCCCCAGTCGCCCAATCTGTCCACCGACAAAGACTTCGAAGGAGAGACCTTCGCCCCGATCTACACCACGACCGTGACGGTGAGCGGGGGGATGGCGAGTCACGGGCGGGCCTCGGGAAGGGCACGCTCGGGCGACGGAGTCCTGGATCTCAACCTGCGCATGCCCGCAGAACTGGGAGGAGACGGCCAGGGGACGAATCCCGAGCAGTTGTTCGCCGCCGGAATTGCAGCCTGTTTCCACGGGGCGCTGAGTCTGGTCACACGGCAGGCCGCGCTCGACCCCGCAGCGATCTCCGTGGAGGCGAGCGTGGCTTTTGGACGGGACCCGGAAGACGGCGGCTACTTGTTGCACGTCGACCTTGAGGTCAAGTGGCCGGACATCGACCTCGCCGTCGCCGCCCCACTCGTGGAGAAGGCCGATTCGCTGTGCCCTTACACGAAGATGGCCCTGCGGGGAACACCTTCAAGTATCAGGCTGGTCTCATAGCCAACGGCGAAGGCCGCCCGTCCAGCTGTACGTCGTTTCCGTAGTCGTTGTGTGCCTCATGCCGGCACACAACGACTACGGACAGGGGAGTCCAGCCGGCCCGTCGCCGGTCGGCAGGGAGCAGGCCACTACCTGATCACCGACGGGAACGGCACGCGGCTGCCGGTCTTCCTGACCGGCAGCAACCGCGACGGCTCACCCAGTTGCCGGCACTGGTGGACGCCGCAAAGCCTTCCGCGGCCAGGTCGGCCGACCGCACCGCAGACCCGTCACGCTCTACGCAGACCTCGGCTACACCCGTTACCACAAGCTGGTCCGCACCCGAAGCATCGTGCCCGCCACCGCACGTTCACAGCGCATCCGGGGCCACCGGCGGAACCCCGGACCCGGGTTCCATCGCGCTCTTGCTCTGCTGGATGATCTCCTGGACGTGAAGCTCGATCTCCTGCGGATTCAGGCCGAGCGCCTTGCCTATGTGCACCGCCCAGACCTCGGCGCGAAGATTGGTCTCAAAGTCCAGATCGGCCCGGATGTTTTCACGTGCGGCCTGGCGATTTTGGCTCACCATCACGAATGTGGACAGGAAGATGGCCTCCAGGCTCACGATCATGGTGAGCAGCCCGAACGGGTAGGGGTCGAAGACTGCGACGGAGCCGAACAGTCTGAGGTTGAGGGCGATCCACACCGCGAACCAGACTGCATGGACGTACACGAAGCCCATCGTGCCCGCGAAGGCGGTGATCGCGTCTGCGAACCGGTCCTGGGACGTGCGCATCCTGGCGAACGCCACCCGCTCATGACGCAAGCGGAGGTCGAGGCGTTGCGTACCGCCGGAAGCGGAGTTCGGCCGGAAGGCCCGGCCTCCGGAGTGAACGGTCCTTCCCACGCACTGCCTCATTCCCTCACCGGGGACGCCATCCCCACCAACCACCCATGGCCCCGCAGCTTGCATGCTGAGAGCCACTGCACGTGTGCTTCGCCATGTAGGTGACATCGAGCACGGTGCAAAGTTTCGACACGACCAAGTGGGGCAAGCACGCCACCGCGTTCGCCTCGGGACACCTGGGAGTACTCGGCATTGGTCGTCTACTGCGCCCAGCTGGGCGCTCGATGAGGCAAGCTCCGTCATCGATCGACGTCGGCGCAAGGCTGTGCAATGACGTACGGCATCTTCCGCTCCTTTGCCCGACGGACATGATCAATGGTCAGTCAGCTCGCCGAGGCAATGTTCGACTGAAGGTATGACCATGAAGCCCACGAGGTTGTGACAGCCGACGCCCGCCCGCCGAGGTCGTCGATGGGATCGATGTCAGTGGACGTCACCTGCCACGAGAGCGTCCACGAACGGTGTCACACATTCCAGGACGTCCTGGTCCTACTGAGTGACAATCCCTCGGCGATCGGAGTAGATCGTGGCTATCACCGAACAACGTATTTCCACCATGGTGCTGGTGATCGGAACCGGAGGTGCTGGGCTGCGAGCGGCGATCGAGCTGGCCGAGGCCGGTGTCGACGTCCTCGCGGTCGGCAAGCGTCCCAAGGAGGACGCGCATACGGCGCTTGCTGCTGGAGGAATCAATGCGGCCCTGGCCACCATGGATCCCGAGGACAGCTGGCAGCAGCACGCCGCCGACACTCTCAAGGAGAGTTATCTGCTGGCCGATCCCCGCACCGTGGAGATCGTCACCCAGGGCGCCGCTCAGGGCATCGGCGACCTGGAACGCTATGGCATGGCCTTCGCCCGGGAGGAGGACGGCCGGATCTCCCAGCGCTTCTTCGGCGCGCACAAGTATCGGCGGACCGCGTTTGCCGGCGACTACACCGGTCTGGAGATCCAGCGCACGCTTATCCGGCGCGCGGAGCAGCTGAACGTTCCGGTGCTCGACGGTGTCTACATCACCCGGCTTCTGGTCCACGACGGCGCCGTCTTCGGTGCCTACGGCTTCGATCTCACCCATGGAACGCGGTACCTGATCCACGCCGACGCCGTCATCCTTGCCGCTGGTGGTCACACCCGCATCTGGCGGCGAACGTCCTCCCGGCGCGACGAGAACACAGGCGATTCCTTCCGCCTGGCGGTGGAGGCCGGAGCCCGTCTGCGCGACGCCGAGCTGGTGCAGTTCCATCCTTCCGGGATCATCGAGCCGGAGAACGCGGCCGGAACCCTGGTCAGCGAGGCCGCCCGAGGTGAGGGCGGCATCCTGCGCAACGCGCTCGGCGAGCGGTTCATGAACCGCTACGACCCTGCACGCATGGAGTTGTCGACCCGCGACCGCGTGGCCTTGGCGTCCTACACGGAGATCAAGGAAGGGCGGGGGACGCCCAAGGGCGGAGTATGGCTCGACGTCTCCCATCTGCCACGGCAGACGATCATGACGCGTCTCCCCCGGGTCTACCAGACCCTGCTCGATCTGCAGATGCTGGACATCACCCGCGATCCGATCGAGATCGCGCCCACCGCGCACTATTCGATGGGTGGGGTGTGGGTACGTCCCGAGGACCACCGCACCGACGTGCGCGGTCTGTACGCCATCGGTGAGGCGTCGAGCGGCCTGCACGGTGCCAATCGCCTCGGCGGGAACAGTCTCATCGAACTGCTGGTCTTCGGCCGCATCACGGGCCGGGCGGCCGCCGCCTACTCGCAGTCCCTGACCGCCCAGCCCCGGTCGGCGTCGGCCATCGCAGAGGCCCGCGCGGAGATCGACGACCTTCTCGTCGCCGACGGGCCGGAGAACGTCCGCGCCCTGCAGCGCGCCATCCGCAACACCATGACCGAGCACGCCGGAGTCGTACGCGACGAACAAGGCCTGCGCACCGGGCTCGCGGAACTCGCGGCGATCGAGAAGAGGATGGCGGACATCGGCGTCCACCCGGACATCGCCGGCTTCCAGGATCTCGCCCACGCCTTTGATCTCAAGTCCGCGGCACTGTCGGCCCGGGCGACCCTCGAAGCAGCACTTGAGCGACGCGAGACCCGTGGCTGCCACAACCGCAGCGACCACCCCCACCAGGACCCCGCCCAGCAGGTCAACCTCGTGTGGTCACCCACGACCGGTATCACCCGCGAGAGCATTCCTGCCATTCCCGACGAGATTTCCGCGCTGATGACAGAGGTCTCGACCGACGGAAAGCTCGCCGAATAACGCCCCTCCACGACTGGCTGAACAGTCTCATTGAGGGTCCGTTCCAGGGATTTTCCCGATTCTTACGAATCCCTGTCACAAATGGATCTGCTGTCCGGTCTCTCCCAACGCAGACCAAAATTCTTTCGGCGCCGACGAGGAACTCGTCGCAGCTGCGCGCCGCAGCATGAATACCTATGAAAGGACACCGCTATGAAGGTCGTAGTGATCGGCGGAACCGGGCTCATCGGCTCGAAGCTGATAGGCAAGCTCAACGAGTACGGGCACGAGGCGGTCGCAGCCTCACCCAACACCGGCGTCAACACACTGACCGGCGAAGGGCTTGCCGAGACACTGCAGGACGCGTCGGTCGTGGTCGATGTGTCCAACTCCCCGTCCTGGGACGACGAAGACGTCATGAACTTCTTCCGCACCTCGACCACCAATCTCCTGCGGGCCGAGGCGGACGCTGGTGTGACGCACCACGTGGCGCTGTCCGTGGTCGGTACCGACCGCCTTCAGGAGAGCGGCTACTTCCGTGCCAAGCAGGCGCAGGAAGAGCTGATCAAGGCCTCCGACATCCCGTACTCCATCGTCCACGCCACTCAGTTCTTCGAGTTCGTGAACGGGATCGCGGACATCTCGACCGAGGGCGACACCGTGCGTCTGGCCCCCGTCAAGTTCCAGCCCATCTACTCCGACGACGTGGCCGCTGCCGTCGGCCGCACTGCGGTCGGTGCCCCGGTCAACGGCGTGGTGGAGGTCGCCGGCCCGGACGTGTTCCAGCTCGACGAACTCATCCGTCAGATACTCGCCGACAAGGACGACACCCGCACGGTCGTCACGGACCCGAGCGCCCCGTACTCCGGTGCCGAGCTGAAGGAAACCACGCTCGTGCCAGGTCCTGACGCGCATATCACCGAGACCCGGTTCTCCGACTGGCTTGGGCAGAAGCGGTAGGCCCTGCGAGTGGCCCCTGGCGGCAGTCAGGGGCCGGTCCGGTCGCAGATTCACCGCAGAATGCGCCCCTATCTGAGATCCACGCCCGAAGGAACCGGCTCGCCATGTTCAACCGCACGGAAACCACTATTTTTCGCAGCGCCCCCTTTGCAGGGCTGACCGGCGTCTACGCTATCGACCCGGTCCACAGCACGATCGGTTTTTCCGTCCGGTACGGCATGGTCACGAACGTACGCGGAAAATTCACCACCTTCGAGGGGATTCTCAAGCTTGACGGGAAATGTCCCGCTCGGTCCGAGGCCTACCTCAGTGTCCAAACCTGCAGTGTTGACACAGGCTATCCGGAACGGGACGTGCATGTCACCGGCCCTGATTTCCTCGATGCCACGACGTTCCCCCTCATGAGCTTCCGCTCGGGCGGAATCCTGCATGCCGGTCACGATCACTTCCGCATGGCGGGATACCTCCTGCTCAAGGACATCGAACTGCCCGTTCACGTCGACCTTGGGTTCGGCGGAGCGAGCCGGGACGCTCACCGTCAGAACCGTGTCGGCTTCACGGGCACGGCCACCTTGCGGCGTTCCGACTGGGGGCTTGGCGGCAACAGGGCCCTGGCCACGGGCGGAGTTCTGATCAGCGACAAGGTGAAGCTGACTCTCGACATCCGTGCCGTGCGGCTGGACCAGACACAGGGCGCATAGGCCGCGAGAGGCCTGCCGGCGTATCCAGCAGAAGGACACACGATGACCCAAGCCGGGGAGAACGGCATCGACCCGGCGGCCACAGTCGTAACACCGACCGCCGAAGCCGCCGAACTTCAACCCCGAATCAACGCGCTGCGCGAAGAACTCATGGCGCTCAACGAGCGGATGAAAGCCATCTTCGCCGCTCTGCAGCGGCCTCCGTCCCGTTGAGCAGTCGAACGGACCGCAGTCGTCCGGCACTCGGCCAACCCCAGCCGGGCATCGAGTCGTAGTCCGGCTTGGCTTGTGGGAGTGTAAATCTAACGGCGGATCCGACGATCATGGGAGAGACGTCAAGTGACTGACACCGCCGTGGAGTTGGAGACCGTGAAGCTTGCCGAGAGTGCCCAGTTGGGGCAGCCTGCGCCCGTGTCCGACGAGCAACTAGTCGCGATGCTGGTGGAGCGGGCCCGGTGGGAGGGGCTGCAGCTGACCGGGCAAGGTGGGCTACTGCAGCAGCTGACCAAGCGGGTCCTGGAGTCTGCGCTGGAAGGTGAGATCGCCGATCACCTCGGCTACGAGAAGCACGATGCCGCCGGCCGGGGCAGCGGCAACTCCCGCAACGGGGGCCGGGCCAAAACCGTGCTGACCGACGTCGGACCGGTCGAGGTCAAAGTCCCGCGTGACACCTCGGGCACGTTCGAGCCGCAGATCGTCAAGAAGCGGCAGCGGCGGCTAACCGGGGTCGACGAGATGGTGCTGTCGCTGTCCGCGAAGGGGCTCACGCACGGCGAGATATCCGCCCACCTGGCCGAGGTCTACGGCGCCGAGGTGTCCAAGCAGACCATCTCCACCATTACCGACAAAGTGATCGAGGGCATGGCCGAGTGGCAGAACCGGCCCCTCGACCGTGTCTACCCCGTCCTGTTCGTGGACGCGATCAACGTCAAGATCAGGGACGGGCAGGTCGCCAACCGTCCCGTCTACGTGGTGATGGCGGTGACCGTGGACGGCACCCGCGACATCCTCGGCATCTGGGCCGGCGACGGCGGCGAGGGCGCCAAGTACTGGCTGCACGTGTTCACCGAGCTGAAGAACCGCGGCCTGGACGACGTGCTGATGCTGGTCTGCGACGGGCTCAAGGGCCTGCCCGAGGCCGTGGAGACCGTCTGGCCTCGCACGATCGTCCAGACGTGCGTGGTTCACCTGCTGCGGAACTCGTTCCGATACGCCGCCCGTCAGGACTGGGACAAGGTGGCCAAGGCCCTCAAGCCCGTCTACACCGCGCCCAGCGAGGACGCGGCGACGGAACGTTTCCTGGACTTCCAGGAGGCGTGGGGGAAGAAGTATCCAGCGATCGTGAAGCTGTGGTCGGACGCCTGGGCCGAGTTCGTGCCCTTCCTCTCCTTCGACGTCGAGATCCGCAAGGTCATCTGCAACACGAACGCGATCGAGAGTGTCAACGCCCGCATCCGCAGGGCCGTCCGCGCCCGCGGGCACTTCCCCAATGAGGCCGCCGCCCTCAAGTGCATCTACATGGCACTGATGAGCCTGGACCCGACCGGGAAGGGCCGCAAGAGGTGGACCATGCGCTGGAAAGCACCCCTCAACGCGTTCCAGATCGCCTTCGAGGGCCGCCTGACCCCGAGCAACAACTGACCATCAACAACCAAGATCAGCCGTTAAATTGACACACCCTGGCTTGTGGCGCCGACCGGTCGTGGTCGGCCGAAGACGGTGTACGGCCGGGTGGTGTACCAGCGACCGACCAGTACATTACCTCCGGTCATGGGTCGCCCGTCTCACAACTCCCCAGGTGGCAAAGCTTATTGAAGTAGGTAACGCGTTGTTCTCGTCCGAGCGTGGCTTACTGATCGTTTCAGAATGAGGTTCGGAGTCGTCTCAAGATGATGCTGCAGGCGAGTTGGAGCAGTACGAGGTGGAGGTCGGCGCGTATCTCGTAACGGATGCGCAGTCGTTTGAACTGATGCAGCCAGGCGAAGGTCCGCTCGACGACCCATCTGGTCCTGCCCAGCCCGGAACCGTGCGGGGTGCCGCGGCGGGCGATCTTCGGTGTGATCCCCCGAGCCCGGACGAGGCGGCGGTACTTGTCGAAGTCGTAGCCGCGGTCGGCGAACAGCCGCCGGGGCCGGCTGCGTGGCCGGCCCGTAACCCGCGGATGGGTGGGATGGCGTCCAGCAGCGGCATGAGCTGGGTGACGTCGTGACGGTTTCCGCCGGTCAGAGAGACAGCGAGTGGGGTTCCATGCCGGTCGGCGATGAGGTGGTGCTTGCTGCCCGGGCGGGCACGGTCGACCGGCGAAGGTCCGGTGTGAGCCCCCTTGAGCGCCCTGACGTGCGAGCCGTCGATGGCGGCGTCGTCCATCTCCACCAGGCCCTCTTGACGCAGTTCCGCCAACAGGACCTCGTGCAGCCGCGGCCAGACGCCCGCTTCGGTCCAGTCCCGCAGACGCCGCCAGGCCGTCACCCCACTGCACCCGACCTGTTCTGCGGGAACGTCCCGCCAGCTCACACTCTTGCACAGCACGTAAACGATGCCCCGCAACGCAGCCCGGTCATCCACCGGCAGACGCCCGGGATACCGAGCCGTCTGGCCGGCCGAACCGGCAACAGCGGGGCTATGCGCTCCCAGAGGTCATCAGGCACAAGATCAGCAGACACCCGACAGATCCTGCCGACACAACACCCAACTACCAAGCCACCACACGGATCTCATTCTGAAATGATCAGTTACTCGGCTGCTGAAGAGTGAAGCTTTCGGCACGAGTCCTGATCGAGTGCCGCCGACGAGAAACACAACGCACGAGGCCGCAACCACTGCAGACACAGCGCGATCGTGCAACTGGTGACCGCTCCGGACGGCCGGCTGCCCGTGGATCTGGCCCGCACTGCCGGGCCACACACAGCCTGACCACGCCCCGCCCACAGAGACATGCAGATCTGCGAACGGCAAGACGCCCTGATCCTCGCCGCCCGCGCGTACCTGGGAGCCGACTCGTGGATGACGAAACCCTCCGCCGGGCCGCGACCTCACACCCACCGAGCAAACCGTCAACCACGCACTGCCCGCAGCAGAGTCGCCCGGCGAAGGCGGCGCCGCACGACTGAAGTCCTGCCGTTCCTCCGCAGAGCACGATGCAGCCCGCGTCGAATGTCGTCAGCCTCCACTGCCGTCCGCACCCTGAAGCGGCAACGCTCAAACAGCTTGCTGATCCGAGTCGGTCCGCGGCCGCTCCCGGCAAGCCCTGGACATCTCTCTGCCCACGGACATCCACCAGAGACCAGCGCATGCAGCGCTGTAAGTGGTGAGGACGCTCAGCGCTCACCGGCCGGCCCCGGCCACAACGCCCGCACCGCGTCAGGCACCTCGGCCACAACAGCCGGATTGAGCAGAGCCACTTGGAGGATATAGCCGGGGAGGATGGAGAGCATCGTTGACGCGATCCCCTCGGCTGTCGCGTTCGTGGGCAAAACACCGCTTTCCTGGTGGTCATGGACCAGGGTGATCAGATTGGCACGTATGCGACCCAAGAGATGGTCGAGCTTGCGCGCCAGCGAGCGGTTGCGCATAGCCTCTCCCCAGACCAGAACCGCGAGGCCGGCCACGTCTTGCCCCTCGACGGACTTGGCGCGAATCACGTCGAGCAGTTCCGCCAGGATCGCCCCCATGGATTGACCTTGCCGGTTCGTGGCGACAGCGAGCGTGATGTCGAGGACATCCCGCATGTTCTCCTCGGCGATCGCGAGGATCATCTCGTCCTTGCTGGTGAAGTGCCGGTACACCGCACCCGAGGACAGCCCGGCCTCCGCGAACAGGTCCTGCATGGACGTGGAGTGGAACCCGTCGCGGAGGAAACAACGGCGCGCTGCGTCCAGGATCTGCTCGCGACGGGCGTCCATGTGCTGCTGGGTGACCTTGGGCATATGACCAGCCTACCAAAGAAAATGAACATTCCTGTTGACG
This sequence comes from Streptomyces mirabilis, assembly GCF_039503195.1. Classification (NCBI taxonomy): domain Bacteria; kingdom Bacillati; phylum Actinomycetota; class Actinomycetes; order Kitasatosporales; family Streptomycetaceae; genus Streptomyces; species Streptomyces mirabilis. Next base: position 9,356,514 of record NZ_JBCJKP010000001.1, on the reverse strand, counting down.
CGTCCCGGTACGACAGGCCAAGCTGAGGACCTAATAAAACGACCATTCTTTTTCGTGAGGCCGTACTGTGAGAAACCCCTTGTCAGGACACCAGGCATGGCGGGAAGTAGCCATCGCCGCCGTGGCGCTGCCCATAGCGATCACCCTGGCGGTGTTGGCGTTCGCCTGGCCGGCGGGGCGGATCTCGCCGCGCGACGTCTCGGTCGGAATCGTGGGCACGGGGCCGGCCAGCCAGCACGCGGTGGAGGGGCTGACCCGTGAGAAGCCCGGCGCGTTCGACTTCCGCCTCTATCCCGACCAGCAGGCCGCGCGGTGGGCGATCAAGAACAGGGACGTCTACGGCGCCTTCGCCATCTCCGACCACAGCGTCACCGTGCTGAAGGCCACCGCCGCCAGCCCCTCCGTGGCCCAGCTTCTGACCGATGTCGGACAGCAGTTGGCCGACAAGGCCACCCAGCAGATGACCGCCCGGCAGAAGGCTGCCGAACAGAAGACCGACGGTGCACATTCCCCGGCGAAGGCCCACAAGCAGACAGCCGCCCAGCAGGGTGATGCCCGCCCGAAGGCCGCCCCGCAGGGAGCCGCCGGTGCTGATTCCTCGGTGAAGGTCCTCGTGAAGGCGATGGACGTGGTGCCCGTCGCCACAGATGACCCCCGGGGCGTGGTGTTCAGCTCATCGGTCTTCCCGCTCACGATCTGCGGCATCCTGATCGGGGCGTTTGTCACGATGGCTCGCGGCCTGGCACGCCCGCGGCATCGAGTGCTGACACTCCTCGTCGCATGCGCCGTCGCGGCCCTCGGCGTCTATCTCGTGGCCCAGGGTTTCCTCGGGGCACTGCCCCACAATCACGTGGCCACGTGGGCGATCCTGGCGCTCGACCTGCTCTCCATCAGCGCCACCACTGCCGGCGTGATCCGACTCCTCGGGCCGGCGGGCCTCGGGCTCAGCGCCGCGCTCATGGTCTTCGTCGGAAACGCCTTCTCCGGCGCCACCTCCGCTCCTGAGATGCTTCCCAAGGGTGTGGACTACGTCGGCCAGTGGCTGCCCCCGGGCGCCGGAGCCAGTCTGCTTCGCGACACCACATACTTCGACGGCAACGCCGACGCCGGCCACCTGGCCGTCCTCGCCCTGTGGAGCGTCTGCGGGCTCACGGCAGTCATGTACGGCCACTGGGTCATCAGGGAACCCCGCAGCAAGAAGACCGGTGCGCCGGCTTCCGGGGAATTGCTCCCGGCCTTGCCGGGGTCCGGCAACGCTTTGTCGGTTCGACGTCACGCCCACGCCCGTCGCCATGACGGCGACGACTGATGCCGATCGCTACATGTGTGCAATCAGGCCCGGGTCGCCGGCAACTTCGGTCCAGTGTCGAAGGCGAATGAGGCGCTGACGCGCGGCTGCTCCCTGGCCTTCGTCGCCTCTGGCGCCATGTTCCTGGCCGGGGCGCGGTCCTGGCTGTCAACGCGCGCTAGCAACACACCGAGGGCGCGGCCCGGCAGACACACGGGCTGACTCCCGACACGAGTACGACTACGACCACCGAGTACCGCGCGAGTGTTGAACCGCGATGGCTCGCGCCGTACCGGAACGGATACACACCATGCCTGTCCCACAACACCCTCAGCCGGCCCGCCGGACCGAGCATCCACAGTCGACCGATGCCTCTCCGGCCATCACTCGGGCCTTCGCCCTGCTCAGCAGTCGTTGGAACGGCCTGATCCTCATGGCTCTGGCCAAAGGCCCGGCCGACTTCGCTCAGATTCGCGAGCGCCTCCCCGGCATCAGCAACCGCATGCTCGCCCAGCGGCTCCAGGAACTGACCGTGATCGATCTGGTCGCCCAGGACGTCCGGCCCGGGCCGTCATCGCGAACCCGTTACGCACTCTCCCCGCACGGCAAGACCTCCCTCATCCCCCTGGCCGTTCTGTTCCTGTGGGCGGAAGATCACCTTCCAGCGAGCAGCTCACCACCAGATCAACCGGCCGCGTCAGGTCACTGACCTCCCTTTCCGCACCGGCCGGAAGAGCTGGAGCCGGGCACATGCCTCAGGCGGGGAATCGACCGACACCGGGATGGAGGGGGCGCTGTTCTCGACTGCCGCAGGGCGAGGAACGACGGTGACTTCGCTGTCCTCCGCGGGATCTGACCGAGCACACGGAAGTAGTGGGCTGGGTTCTCAGGCGCACCATGACCAGGGCCGTGTCGTCGGTGGCGTCGCCGGGTGGGAGCAGGTCGGTGAGCACGGCGTCGGCGCAGGTCTCGGAGTCGTCTACCTGGTTGCGGACCAGGGAGTCGGCGAGCCGGGACGGACCGGTGTCGATATCTTCGTGCCGACGTTCGATGAGGCCGTCGGTGTAGAGCGCCAGGGGCTTCGGGGTATCCCACGCCACCGCCCCGAGGAGGGCCCGGAACACCGCTGTGCAGCCGGCCTCCGGCTCCGTCATGACTTTCCTGCCTCACCGCCACCGCTGCGTCTCTGTTCACGAGGCGAGCGGGAGCTCACGGCGATCGCAGCGCGGAGCAGTGCCTTCCTCGTGGTCGGCTGTGCGGGACGCGTCTCGGCACTAGTGCCGTATATAGCATTTTGCGCATATTGTTACGTTCTAGAGTCCTCCGACTGGCAAGGTGGAAGGCATGTAGAGCAGATGAGGGAGACTGGTGATCTTGGACGTCTACGAGGCAGTCACGAGCCGACGAGCCGTACGTGGATTCATCGACCGGCCCGTCCCGAGGGAGGTACTGGAGCGGGTGCTCTCCGCTGCCGCTTGGGCGCCATCCGGGTCCAACCTCCAGCCCTGGCACGTCTACGTGCTGACCGGCCGACCGCTGGGCGAACTCAAGGAGCTCGCCGACGGGCGTGTGACCGCGTGCGATCCCTGGGACGAGCGGGAATACGAGATGTACCCGCCGACACTGAAGTCCCCGTACCGGGAGCGCCGATCCGCCTTCGGTGAGGAGCGCTACAGCGCACTCGGCATCGCGCACGAGGACTGGGAGGCCCGCCAGAGGGCCGCTTCCGCGAACTGGACATGCTTCGGCGCGCCCGCCGCGCTGTTCTGCTACATCGACCGAGGTCTGGGCCGGCCCCAGTGGTCCGACTTGGGCATGTATCTGCAGACCGTGATGCTGCTGCTCCGTGCCGAAGGCCTGCACAGCTGCCCGCAGATGGCGTGGTCGGTTTATCGCAAGACCGTAGCGGAGGTCCTGTCACCCCCGGACGACCTCATCCTCTTCTGCGGTATGTCGATCGGATTCGAAGACAGCGCAGTGCCCTACAACCGCACAGGCCGAGCACTGCTCGACGAGACGGTCACGTTCGTCGATGATTAGTCAGCGGTACTTTTTGCGCGTTACAGGTGGGCGGGTGATGTGGCAGCAGGACTGCATCTCACGACGCAGCCTGTGACGTTGCCCCGGAGCCGCGCCAGACACTGCGGGGAACAACGGGGAAAGCGCACGGCTTCCACCGCCTTCGCATCCGCTGAGAACGCCGTTCCAACATCCATGAAGCGTTCCTCAAACTCACCTGCTGCCTCATCACCCACCGACAACTCGGCTCATTACGTCAGCTGTTGTACCAGCCGTTTGACATCAACATCAGGAAGCGATCCCGCGCTTGTCCATGGCGTCCTCGACAATGCGCAGCCCGTCCATGCCCGGCAGCTTCGCGATGTGCGAGTCGATGTCGCGGATGAATTTGCGGCCCTCGGAGCCGGCGAAGAGGTGAGTCATGACGTGCGTGACCTCGGTCTCGGGCATGACGCCCGAGCCGACCGGGCCCCAGGCGTTTTCGAGCGCCAGCCGAGCGACCACGCGGGCTTTCTTGCTGGCCGCGAGCCGGTCACGTGCCTGCGATGCGTAGAACGCGACGTGCTTCGTCTCCTGCTGTGCGATCCGCTTCAGCAGCGGTACCAGCACTGGGTGGCTCTCCAGCGCAGCAAGTCGGTGATACGCCGCTGTCGCCGACCACTCGTTCGCCGCGCCCCACGCCATGTGCACGGCGACGAAGTCGTTTCCGACCAGCCGGCCAATCACCGTCTGCTTCACCGTCCCCAGGCGGTCCTTCCAGCCGAGTTTCAGACGGGTCGCCTTGAGCTCGTCGAAGTCGACTCGGTGGCCGTGGCGCTCCAGCACGGCCGCGAGCGCTTCGCCGTGCCAGAACTCCTCGCGGTTCCACATCGTCATGAAAGCGCCCACCGCGGGCTCGTCGTGAGACGGGGTCGTCAGCAGATCACGCAGGTAGCACACTGTGTGGTATTCGATGTCACACATATAGCGCAGCGTACGCAGCGTCTCCTCGGGCAGCGGGTTGCGCTCGAACTCCTCGAAGTCGAGGTCGGCCCACTGCACGCCGGTGGAGTTCTTCGTGTACTTGTCTATGTCGAAAGCCATCAGTCGCTCTTCTCGTCGGTGCGCGTCGGAAGCGTCGTCCGTGCCGCGATGACGTCGCGGCGCACACCCGAACCGCCGCTCTTCCAGCGGTAGATGTTCCAGTTCCTCTTGTGCGACTCGCGCGCCAGTACGGCGTCGGGGTTGATCGCCGAGGGCTTTCCCAGCAGAGACAGCCATGGCAGGTCGGAGTGGCTGTCGCCGTAACCGTAGGAGGCGGCGAGGTCATAGCCGCCCTCCTCGGAGTACCGCTGAAGCCACGCGGCCCTCGCTTCGTCCACAAGCGGAGGCTTCGCCAGGTAGCCGGTGAGCACACCGTCCCTCACGTGCATCGAGCTCCCGACGACCTCGTCGAACAGGTCGGCGAGCGGAGCGGCGAGAAGGCCGATGGAGCCGGTGACCAGGACGGTCCGGTGACCTGCCGCACGGTGCTCGCGGATACGCGCCAGGGCGTCCGCGCTCGTGTGCCGCAGCATCGTATCGGCGTACCCGCGCTGCACGACCTCCTCAAGGCGGGCGATGGGCATGCCGCGGTAACGGCGCAGGAACGCGCGGATGAACTCGCCGCGGTCACGTCTTTCGGCGCGGAGGTAGCCAGGCAGTGAGGCGAGCAGGTCCGCCACCTCCTTCGGCCAGGCCGCCTTGTGGAAGCCCGCGGTGCGCACCCAGAGGTACTGCTCGACGATGTTGGAGTCGACGACGGTCCGTTCGAGGTCGAAGACGGCGACTACGTCGGTACGCAGCGGCAGTTCGCCTTGCGGCCTGGCGTTCGCCGGCCGGGCGGCCGCGGCCTTCCGGCGACGGTAGGACGCTGTCATCTCACTGAGGGCGGGGAGGTGCACCTTCTGCAGGTACTCCTCCCAGTCGATCCGCTCCACATCGAAGCCACGGTCCTCGCGCACCTCAGCCGGAAGGGCGTTGTTCAGCGCGCGGGCGTTGCGGTCGTCGAAGACGATCTCGGTCTGCGCATACGCGCGGTAGAGGTCGATAAAGTTGCGGAGGGTGGCGATACCGGCGCGCAGCTTGGCGTTCTGGGTTGCGAGAGCGCGCTTGCGCTCGTCGTTCGGCATCAGCCGCAGAGCGGCGTCCCACAGGTCGGCCTTCTTCTTCGCCAGCCGAAGGCCCCGGTTGAACTTGCGCTCGCCCGAGAACTTCCAGGCCGGCACTTTGACGAATCCGTCGTCCTTGGGAATCGGGTGCTGCGTGTAGTAGTCGCGTACGTTCTCGTACATGCGGTGGAAAGGCAGTGGATTCGACGCGCCCGAGGCGATGTGGAAGTACCTCGGCTCGTCGACAGAGGTCGGGTTGGCCGCCACGGCCAGGATGGCGTTGACGACGAAGTCGACGGGGATGACATCGAGGATCGAGTCGGGGAGCCCCGGGAAGTCGGGCAGCTGGCCCCGGCCGTAGGCGAAGATCAGCGGATCGGCGACCTTGAAGCCGTCGATCCAACCGGGGAACGGATGCTGGAACGCGCTCTCGATGATCGCGGGCCGAACCACCGAAAGCCGGTGTCCGGCCTCGCCCCAGAGGTCTTCCGCGGCACGTTCGGCGAGTGCCTTCGTCAGGGTGTAGACGTCGGTCCACCCCAGACTCTGCGCGCGCCGCCGGCCAGCGGCGACGAGCTGGGAACGCACCCACTCGCGGCGCGCGTTCTCGCTCGCGCGGGCCGCCGCGATCGGGCCCTCCTTCCCGTGGTTGCCGCGGGCGCGGGACATGAACTGCTCAAGCATCGCCGGCTCCCGCGAGGTGAGTTCGGTCTGCTCATGGGTTCGTGTCGCCAAGGTCCACTCGGTGTGCCAGAGGACATCGTGTTCGAGCTTGGCCTCGGGCACCACACCGCGACGGAGCCCTCCGACGTAACAGGTCGACACATGGACGACGTGCGGGTCGAATCCGGACGCGAGCAGGGCCTCGTAGAGGCTTACGGCGCCTTTGACGTTCGTGTCGAACGCCTCGTGGATGGGCGGGTCGAACGAGACGGTCGACGCCGAGTGGATGACGACATCAAGGTGGGAGGGCAGCTCGGGGATGCTGGTCATACTGCCGTCGAGCACTGTGATCCGTGTGCGGACGATGCGCTCGGCCTCTTCGGCGCCCACAGCATCTCGCCAGCGCTCGAACACGGGTTTGCGCAGAAGCTGTCGGAGCCGGTCCTGCCCGGTCTGACTGCCCTTCCGGCGCACGAGAAGTGAGATGTGGGTGGCGGGGTGGTCGGTGAGCAGCCGCTCAAGCACCGCCTGCCCGACGAAACCGGTCGCGCCGGTCAGCAGGACGTGCGCGTTGCCGAGTTCGGTCTTCGCGTTGTGCGATATCACGGAAGGAGCCTCGATTCCACGGTGGATGCGACACCGGGACGGATGCCGGGGAGCGCGGCGACCATCCCGCGGATACGGCGCGCCTCGGCTCGCCCGCTCTGGTCGCCGAAGACATGGCGTTCGAAGAAGATGCGCTCGTGCCCGGAGCGGTCGACCGAGCCGAGCGGCCAGGCGGCGTGCCGGAGGGCTCGGCGGGTGATGCGCTGGGCGCGGGCCGAGCGCTGGAGTCGGCGCTCCGCCTCCTCCGCGAGGAAGCGGATGTGGCGATGCTTGATCTCCACCACAGGGTTGATGATCGCCGCCATGGCGGAGGACACGCCGGCCAGACGCCGATAGGCCGCGTGCGTGATCCATTCGTCCACGAGGCCCGTCGTCACGTGTTCGGCGACGATCTGTGTACCGGTGATGTTGGCGATGAGGGAACGACGGATCGGGCCACGGCGTTCGCGGCGCTCCGACAGTACCCACCGTGCCGGACCGGCGCTCGACGGGAGGTCGCGGGCGGCGGGAGACACATCCAGGACGGCGTCGAGGGCATCGGCTATCCAGAACCTCTCGAACATCCACGTGGTGAGGAACGCGGTGACACGGGCGTCCTTATGTGTCGCCGTGACGAGGAGGTCACGCACGCGGTGCAGCGTCGCACGTTCCATGTCGCGCAGCGCGCGAACGAGCCGGACGGATTCGGTGTCGAGCGGCTCTTTGGCGAGCGACCCGAGGTCGAGCGTTCCGCGGTGGCTGCCGTGTGCCGTACGGGCGAACTCACGCACGTCGAATCCCGCTGTCTCGGGCGGCGCGGTCGTCGTCTCGTTGTTCGAGTTCATACACGGGCTTTCTGGGGCGGGAGCAGGGGAAACTCTGCAGAAGCCCCGGAGCATGCGAGAAGCCGTCGGGGGCCGTCACGTTAGACCAGGCAACCGGCGCATGTGTGACATGTGAGTTGGTTCCGTATGGGGGCCTGCGTTTACGGCCTGTGCTGGGAAGAGCGAGAGATCCCGCGGATCGGTGTGGTGTCTCGGCGCAGGCGGCGTGCGCCGGACCTTGCTGGGCATCGCTCTCCTCGGTCATGTGCGGAAGCTCGTGTCACAACACGGATGCATGCCCGGTCTAACGCCATGAGCCCAGAAACGAAAGGTGTGTCATGCGCGAGGACTCAGTCATCTGCTGTTGTACGACCGTGGCCATTCACCTGGGCCGGCTCGTCGGACGTCGAACATGGAAATCTTGCGGATCTTCAAGTTCCCATGCAGAAGCGGGTTGTTGACCAGGTGGCTCGGAAGGCCGGTGTCGGGATCGACGGCGTGGACCCGCTCGCCGCCCCACGAAATGGATACGAGCGGGGAGCTCGGATGTCGCGCAGATGGCAGATGAGACTGTGCTGAGCCGCACGCGGGTCGCACTTGTCACCGGTGCCACGTCGGGTATCGGAGCGGCGTTCGCGCGCGCTCTGGCAGACCGCGGATGGGACCTTGTCCTGGTGGCGCGCGACAGGGAGCGGCTCGGCCGGATGGCGGCCGAGCTCGAGTCCCGGGGCTGTGCTGTCGAGGTGCTGCCCGCAGACCTGTCCGATCGTGCCGACGTCGAGCGTGTCGCCGCCCGGCTGGAGGATCCCGCCCGTCCGGTGGACATGCTCGTGAACAACGCCGGTTTCGGCGTGCACGCACCGATGACCTCGGCCGACACCACTCCGCACGACCGGGCGATCGAGGTCATGGGGCGCGTGGTGCTGGTGCTCGCCGGCGTCGCTGGGCGGGCCATGCGCGAACGCGGGCACGGTGCGATCGTCAATGTGTCGAGCACGGCTGGGTTCGTCACCATGGGGAGCTATTCGGCCGTCAAGGCCTTCGTGACCTCGCTCTCAGAGGGACTGGCGAACGAGCTCCATGGAACGGGCGTCACCGTGACGGCACTCTGTCCGGGCTGGGTCCGCACGGAATTTCACACGCGGGCCGGAATCCGGTCGTCGAGCATTCCGAACTTCCTCTGGCTCGACGCCCGGCGACTCGTCGAGACGAGTCTGCGCGACGTGCGCCGCGGACGGGTGATCTCCGTGCCGAGCTTCCGGTACCAGTTGCTCATCTGGTTCACACGTCATCTTCCACGCCGCACAGTGCGGTGGATCTCGCGACGGATCTCCTCCAGCCGCAACGACAGTCTCACTCACTGAAGGAATCAGTGCGGGCGAACCCGCACGGGAAGGAAACGGATGCCCGCGACGATACGCGACCGTTTCACCTCACGCTCACACGCCGCGGCGCGTTTCATCGCGCAACGGGGGCTGCTGAAGCCCCTCGTCTGGAGCGTGACCAGCGTCACGATACTCGGGCGCGAGCGCTTGGCTGACGTCGAGGACTCGTATGTCGTCGTCGCCAATCACTCCTCGCACCTCGACACGCCACTCATCATGGGCGCGCTGCCTCGCCGACTGGCGCGCTACCTCGCGGTGGGAGCCGCCGCCGACTACTTCTTCGACGTGTGGCGGCGGCGCGGCCTCACGGCCCTCTTCTTCAACGCCTTCCCGGTCGACCGCACCGGAATGAACGCGCGCGGAGCGAGCGCCAAGGCTTTGCTGAGTCGGGGAGTGCCGCTCCTGATCTTTCCCGAGGGGACCCGCTCGCGCGACGGATCGCTCGGGGCGTTCAAGCCGGGGGCGGCGGCGCTCGCCTCGTCGGCCGAGGTGCCGGTGCTCCCCGTCGCGGTCATCGGCGCGCATGCGGCGCATCCTCGCGGATCGAATTGGCCGAAACCGGGCCGTCTGCCGGTCGGGGTTGTCTTCGGCGAACCGCTGACTGCTTTTCCCGGGGAGTTGAGGAGCGAGTTCACCGAACGCATCCGCTCGGCAATCCTCACCCTGACCGAGGAGAACTCCGACCGCATCCTCGGCGTGAGTGCGAACTCACGTCGTATACCTGAAGGAGACCGTTCGTGACTGAACCCACCGACCGCACCGACGCGATGCGCACCGATGATGTGAAACACATGAAGTGGTGGGGCTGGGGCGTGGAAGGTGTCGGCTTCCGACACGAGGACAAGCCTGGTTTCGCGCCGTTCGTACAAGAGGCCATCGGCCTCGATCTCTGGGCGGGCGAACGCACCGAACGGCCCGACTTCTCGCGGTTGAGGGTGTCGGCCTCGACGGCGTCCGAGGAGTTCGTCGCGGTTCTGGGCGGCATCGTCGGAGCCGGGAACACCGTTGTCGATGACCTGTCCCGGGTCGTCCACACGTACGGCAAGAGCCTGCGTGACCTGGTCCGCATCAGAGCCGGCGAGATAGCACGCAGTCCCGATGTGATCGTCTACCCGGCCGACGAGGCAGAGGTGCAAAGCGTCATCCACGCGTCCGTCGAGGCGGACGCCGTGATCATCCCCTTTGGGGGCGGCAGCAATATCGCGGGCAGCCTTGAGCCGCACATGGACGAGTCCCGGGTGGTCGTCTCACTCGACCTCGGCCGCCTCAACCGGGTGCTGGAGATCGACCCCGACTCCGGGCTGGCGCGCGTCCAGGCCGGGGCGCTGGGCCCTGATCTTGAGGCTCAACTCAACCGGGACGGCTGGACGATGGGGCACTTCCCCGACTCGTTCACCCACTCGACGCTCGGCGGGTGGGTCGCCACGCGCTCGTCCGGCATGCAGTCGGACAAATACGGCGACATAGCGGACATCGTCAAGGGGCTGCGTGTCGTGCGGGCCGGCGGGGTCCTCGTGATCCGTGCCGTTCCGAGCGCGTCGACCGGGCCGAGCGTCCGGGAGATGGTGGTGGGCTCCGAGGGGCGGCTCGGCGTCATCACCGAGGTCACGGTGCAGGTGCACCGACTCCCCGAGAAGCGGGCCATCCACGCCTACTTCTTCAAGAATCTCGACCACGGCCTCGCTGCGATGCAGAAGATCGCCGAGAGCGACGTCTCGCCCTCGGTCACCCGTATCTCGGACGCGCACGAGACGGCCTTCTCCCTGGCGACGAGCAAGGAGTCGAAGGGCATTCAGAAGAAGGCACAGACAGGCCTCATGGCGTATCTCAAGAGGCGTGGCTGGAGCCTCGACGAGATGTGCCTCTCCTTCATCGGCTTCGAGGGCGACGGGGCACACGTGAAACGGCAGAAGTCGCTCGTCGACCGGATCGTGCGCAAGCATCACGGCATCGGCGTCGGCAGGGGCCCCGGTGCGCTCTACGACCAGAAGAAGTTCGACACGCCGTACATCCGCGACTTCCTCCTCGACCACGGTGCCGCCGGCGACGTGAGCGAGACCGCCGGTCCATGGTCGAAGCTTCGTGGCATCCACGCGGCGGTCTACGACGCGGCCGACCACGCCTACGAGAAGATCGGCCGCGCAGGCTGGACCATGTCGCACTTGTCGCACTCATACCACTCTGGAGCCTGCCTCTATTTCACTTTCGCCTTCGTGTTCGGTGACGACCCGCTCGGCGAGTACGACATCGTCAAGCGCGGGATCCAGCAGGCGTTCGTCGACGCCGGCGGCACGATCTCGCACCACCACGGGGTGGGCCTGGAGCACGCGCCTTGGCTGGAGGAGGACATCTCGACGGAGGGTGTCGCAATCATGTCGGGCCTCTTCGGCGCTGCCGACCCTGGCGGCAACTTCAATCCGCGCAAGATCGTGGTCTGAGCACGGCGGACGATGGCCCGCGCGCGTGACCGGCACTCGGGCATCGGCACGGCCACGCCGCGCACCGGTATGGATCACACACGTCCGCGTGTGATGCATACCGGCTGCGTGGTGGGTGTCGGACACCGGCCCGCCCTCGGCCAGGCGACCTCGGGGTCCACGACCGGCGTACAAACGGAGGGCCGCCCGCTGCGCCTGCCCGCCGACCAGTTCACCGAGGCCGCTGTCCTCCTGGCCCTTCAAGCCCGGCGGTCCGAAGCACTGGCGTGCCGGAAGTGCCAAGTTCTCCAGCGCCAGGCAGTTCGGGCAGCGGCTCCTCCCTCTCCCTCGAGGTCGAGATACGAGAGGTGGACCATGCCACTGGAAGGCATTCCTGAACACGTTCCAGGTCGCCTTCGAGAGTCGCCTGACCCCACGCAACAACCAAGATCAGCAGTTGAATTGACATACCCGGTGTCCGCTGCCGTGTCACACATGTGTCAGGTGCCCGGTCTCACATGACAACCCCTGGAATCCTTCCCGGAGACGAGAAAGACCGTGACCGCAGCAGAACAAGGCAACCACGCAATGCACTGGCGCGAACGGGGAGCCTGCGTGCGCATCGACCCCGAACTGTTCTTCCCCATAGGTAACGGCGTCCTGACGCATGTTCAGATCGCCGAGGCCAAGGCCGTCTGCTGTCGTTGCCCTGTCATGGATCAGTGCCTCAGCTGGGCCATGCGGGTCGAGCAGGTGGAAGGCATCTGGGGTGGAAGGACGGAGGGCGAACGCCGCCTGATGAGGCGGCGTGACAGCGCTGAGCACCATCTCGGGGCCACACGTGTCACATCCAAGCCTCATGCCCGGTCATATGGGTGGAAGCAGTCATGAGCCTGCTCGCCCAAGGAGTGCAGCCACCATGAAGACCGTCCGTGATCCCGGATTCGGCGCGGGGGCTGAGTCGACGCGGCGTGGCAGGGCTGCCCAGCTATGCGCAGCACGTCGGAAAGTCCGACCTTCGGTCGTACGCACACACGGAACACGGATGGAAACAGATTTGATGCCCCGCCTGTCTCAGCTCTGCCCACGACAGGCGACTAACCTGCCGTATCCATTTCCTGTCGGCTACAAAACAGGCTCATGACATCAAGAGCGTCCCTTTCGGTCCGGATGAGGAATGGTTGCAGGGGCATGGATGATCAGAGCCAGAAAGAAGAAGCAGGCGAAGGAGGCGGTGGCGATCGGATTGCCCGCTGGGCGGACGGACGCCTGGGCCCCTACGGCCTGATCCGCGCTAAAGCACGTAAGGTCTTCCCGGACCACTGGTCCTTCTTGCTGGGAGAGATCTGTCTCTACAGTTTCATCGTCATTATCGTGACAGGGGTCTATCTGACCCTGTACTTCCATCCGTCAATGAAAGAGGTGCAGTACAACGGCAGCTACATGCCGTTGCGGGGGCAGACGGTGTCGGAGGCGTTCGACTCGACCATGCACCTCTCCTTCGACGTCCGGGGCGGCCTGTTGATCCGACAGGCCCATCACTGGGCAGCGCTGGTGTTCATCGGGTCCATGCTCGTCCACATGCTGCGCGTATTCTTCACCGGCGCCTTCCGCAAGCCCCGTGAATTCCAGTGGCTGTTCGGATTCCTGTTGCTGATCCTCGGAATGTTCGGAGGGTTGACCGGATACGACCTTCCGGATGACCTCCTCTCCGGAACCGGGCTCGCCGTCGTGAACGGGACGATCCTTTCCATACCGATCGTCGGAACCTACCTTTCGATGTTTCTCTTCGGGGGCGAGTTCCCGGGCAGTGAACTGGTGGCGCGCTTCAACACAATCCATGTTCTGATCATCCCAGCCATCATGGTGGGACTGCTCGTGGTCCATCTGATCCTGCTGCTCCACCACAAGCACACGCAGTATCCAGGCCCTGGACGGAGCAACAAGAATGCGGTGGGCCTGCCGCTCAAGGTGCGGGCGGTGAAGTCCGCGGGCTTCTTCTTCCTGGTCGCCGGTGTCATCTTCGCGATCGCGGCACTCGCGCAGATCAATCCCATCTGGCTGTACGGCCCCTACCGCGTCGACCAGGTCTCGGCCGGATCGCAGCCCGACTGGTACATGGGCGTGGCGGACGGACTGCTGCGAGTCATGCCCGGCTGGGAAATCGCCTTCTGGGGCCACACCCTGGCACTGGACAACCTGATTCCGCTGGTGGCAGGCGTCGGCCTCTTCCTGGCCATGGGCGCATATCCGTTCATCGAGGCATGGGTGACCGGGGACGATCGTGAGCAGCACCTTCTTGACAGACCACGCAACCGCCCTGTGCGAACGGCACTCGGTGCCGCCTGGATCAGCTTCTACCTGGTGTCGCTCATCGGCGCCGCGAACGACATCATCGCCACCCGGTTCCATCTCTCGGTCGAATCAGTGACGTGGACGGTCCGCATCGGCCTCTTCGTCGCGCCTGTCGCAGCCTACGCCGTGACGAAGCGGTGTGCCCTCGGTCTGCAACGCAGAGATCGGGACAAGGTGCTGCACGGTCGCGAGACCGGTGTCATCAAGCGCTTGCCGCACGGCGAGTTCGTCGAGGTGCACGCGCCTCTGAGCCAGGCGGAACTCCACCTTCGTACACAGCATGAGCAATACACGCCGATCGCACCCGGCCCGAACGGCAAAGCGGAGAGTCCAGGTGCCGACGCCCGCCTTTCTCGGCGCCTGCGTGTCAAGTTCAGCCGCGCCTTCTACGGCGAGGGCTCGCAGATCCCCAAGCCGACCTTGCAGGAGTACCAGGAGATCGCCAATGAGCACCTGCGCTGAACGGAGCGGCCATAGGTCGACGGTGCGAAACCGCACTGCCTCAATTCCTCGATCACCTTCTCGGGGGAGGCCGACCACATCCCGAAGGTCTCATTGTGCTCACTCAGTACGCCCCCCTCGTCCCGTACCCAGTAGGCGAAACGAATCCGGATCCGGCCCGCCTCGGCCGGCGTCATCAGGCGTCCCCCCGTACTCGTGCTCGCCAACTCGCTGGATCGGCAGGTCATATGCGGTGTCGCGAAGGGGGAGACGGGTCAGCGAAAGCTGACGGAGCAAGGTGCCTCCAGGCACGGGTACGTCGGCGACGACCGGCCACAGTGCACGCCGGGCTGTCGGGGGATGGCAGACGACCGTGTTGTGGCATATCGCAACGCAGGCCACCTTGCGAAGGCCGGTCTGTTCGACGCGAGCCGAGACATCAACGGCGAACGCATGGCATGTGTCGGCTCGACAGCACCTACCGGTACCTGCGACTCGGTGAGGCTCGTCAGCGTGACACGGCCAATTCCGGCACCGACATCCAGCACACCGACACGGGCTTGCTTGACATCACCGGCATACCGTCGCCGTACCCGTGCCCTGTCACGCTCCGCCTGCAGGATGTCATAGGACGCGGCGCTGATCTGGTAGGCGCCCTGCGACAACATGAGTCAACCAGACGGCGTGGAAGAGAGGTTCGGAACACTGTGCCGAGAACATGTCTCATAGTCGACTACGGGGGAGTGCTCACGACATCGCTCGATGATGCGGTGCGTGGCTTCGAAGCCCGTGAAGGCCTTTCCGAAGGAGCGGTGGAGCACTCCTGGTATCGGAACCCGGCAATGGTCTCGCTCACTCACGACCTCGAACGCGGCAGGGCCACTCAGTTCGATTGGAACCGTCGCATGGGCCAGGCACTGGGCATCGACAGCACCAACCTTCTGGGACGGATCTTCGCGGATTCCCGTCTCGACGAATCCATGGTGTCGGTGCTGGCCAGGGCCCGCGACTGCGGACTGAGGATTGGTCTGCTGTCCAACAGCATGGGCTTGGCGCCATGGAACATGTATCGAGGCTTCGACATCGACGCGGCCTTCGACGTGGCGCTCATTTCCGGGCAGCACGGACTGCGGAAACCGGAGCCGGCTGTGTACGAGCTCATCCTCAAGATGCTCGAAGTACCCGGCGAGGAATGCGTCTTCATCGACGACAACGCGGTGAACCTGCCGCCCGCCGGGGCACTGGGAATGGCCACTGTCCTGCATCGCAGCGCAGAGCACTCCACGACACGACTCGGAGAACTACTGGGGGTCGAAGGAGCGGTCCCTTCGAGCTTGAGGGCGAGCCCGAGCGCGTGATCGAAGCCGGCGGGACGTTCTGGGAGCCGGGTGGTGATGTGATCCATTACCAGGACGGCAACGCGCTTGGGGATACGCGGACTCGGTTCGTCGTGACCATGATGTGCGCACCGGGCAAGCCCATGCTCGAACTGGTCAGTGAGAGGGAACTGGCCGAACTGGCCCAGCTGCGCGCCCCACGCCCCACAGACTGACCAACCACCCACTCACACAATGCAGTTCCGACACGGATTCTGCCCGCTCCATGGGAGGGTGCGATTCGGCATGAGTGCCACTGAAGTTGTCGACTACATGCTGACCGCCCTGTTCACAGCGGCCGCTGTCCGCGCGCTCCGGCAGGGTGTCCTGACACGGACTCGCGCTTGCCGCAGCCGCGTCGACCATCTGCTGCACGCCGCCATGGCCCTGGCCATGGCCGTGATGCCGTGGAGCTGGGGCCGCGCTCTGCCGGAGCTGCCGCAGTCGGTCTTCTTCGCCGCCGCCGCACTGTGGTTCCCGCTGACCGCTGTCAACAGTGGCCAGGAGCGACAGCTGTCGGCAACCGCGAGGAGGCTGCCCTACGCGGTCGGCATGGCGGCGATGACCTGGATGTCGTACCGCGCGGCGGGCCATTCGCACCAGACCATGGCCGAGGGCGTTCCGACAGCGCACCAGGCCATGCATCTCAGCCACTCCATGGGTGAGTCGAAGGCCGACAGCGTCGTCACAGGAGTGCTCGCGCTGTACCTCCTCACATGTTCTCTTCGCTCGCTGACCCGTGGCATGCCTGCACTGCGCGCAACCACCGAAACGGCCGACAACTCGACCAGCGTCAAGAGTGCTTGCAACCGCTTCTGGGACGGTGCGACCGCCATGGGCACGGTGGTCATGCTTCTGATGCCCCATTGACTCCTCGCACTCTCACCCCTCTCAGTCGGACGAACCACGTGTCGGCAGCCGTCACAAACGGGGTGGCTCGTCGGTCAACTGGTGGTCTGGAATCGAAGAGCCTCCAAGACGCGAAGGTGCGCAGAATATGGAGTTGGACACGACTTGTTGGATGGGCTCAGCCAGAAACCGGGCCGTCTGGCAGCGTCTGTCATGGTGAGACGGCAACGGGAACGGACGCCGGCTTCCCGCCGTCGAGCCGTGCCCTCCGTGGTCCGTCGCCATGCTGGACCTCGACCTGCGCACGCCTGCCGAACTGGCCGGCCATCGATCCGGCCGTCACTGACCCGCTCCTGCAGAAGGCCGACGCGCCACACCCTTACGCGAAGACGGCCTGGCAGCGAACGCCGACAACATCACGCTGACCTTTGAGGACACCCCTGGTCAGGACAGCGAGGCCCGCGGCCACGGATACCTCGCCAGCTCGTTCGCCCTGGACCGCCTCTGCCATGTCCGACACCAAAAGGAGAACTGACATGACCACCACTCCCCCTGCACCGCCGGACGACCTGCTGGGCGCCGACTTCTACCTCTACGAGGCGCTCCTCCCGGACGACGAGCGCAAGATGCTGCGCAAGGCCCGCGCCTTCCTGCGTGACGAAGTGAAGCCGATGGTCAACAGGTACTGGGACAAGGGCGAGTTCCCCATGGAACTGATCGAGAAGTTCCGCGGGAGCGGGCTGACCGCCCTGTCTTACGAGGGTTACGGTGAGCACCTGCCTGCAGTCAGCCATCTGCTCGGCGGCATGCTCGCGATGGAGATGAGTCGCGTCGACGCCTCGGTCGCCACCTTCTTCGGCGTTCACAATGGGCTCAGCTTCTACTCCATCTACACCGGCGGCGACCAGGAGCAGCGTCAGAGGTGGCTGCCCGCCATGGCCTCGATGGAGAAGATCGGCGCTTTCGCCATGACCGAGCCGCTGGGTGGCTCCGACGTCTCCGGTGGCATGCGCACCACCGCCAAGCTCCAGGGCGACACCTGGGTCCTCAACGGCGCGAAGCGGTGGATCGGCAACGCCACCTTCGCCGACCACGTCGTGGTGTGGGCGCGGGACGTAGACGACAACCAGGTCAAGGGCTTCGTCGTCGAGAAAGACACCCCCGGCTTCGTGCCGGTGAAGATCGAGGGCAAGATTGCGCTGCGGATCGTACAGAACGCCGAGATCGCCCTGAACGACGTACGGGTGCCGGAGGCGAACCGCCTCCAGAACATCAACTCCTTCAGGGACGTCGCGGAGATCCTGCGCTTCACGCGCAGCGGTGTCGCCTGGCAGGCTCTGGGTGTCATGATCGGTGCCTATGAGCTCGCACTCGCCTACGCCAAGGAGCGTCAGCAGTTCGGGCGTCCTATCGCCGGGTTCCAGATGGTGCAGGACCTCCTGGTGAAGAGCCTGGGCGACATCACCGCCTCCTGGGGCATGCTGGTACAGCTCGCTCGACTGCAGGACCAGGGCATCTTCCGCGATGACCACTCGGCGCTGGCCAAGGGGTTCACCACGTCCCGGATGCGGGAGGTCGTCGCGTTCAGCCGCGAGATCTTCGGCGGCAACGGCATCGTCCTCGACTACGACATCGCACGGTTCTTCGCCGACGCCGAGGCCCTCTACTCCTACGAGGGCACCCGCCAGATGCAAACCCTCATAGTCGGCAAGTCCATCACCGGGCAGAGCGCCTTCGTGTGAGCCGTGCTGCACTCTCCGAGGAAGTAAGCAGCCCCTGGGGGAACCAGGCTTGCGTCAGTGTTCAACTCGCGACGGCAGTCATCACCTCGGCTGCCACTTGCGCCACAACTAGTCGGCGTTCGCCGGGATACACAGGTCGCAGATCCGGTTCGCAGACGCGGAGCAGGAGCGCGAAGGCCGCAGAGTCGGGAGTCCAACCTGTTGCGGCCGCAGAGGCCGGCTGTGTGCACGTGTCCTCACGACAAAGCGCGATGCCGGCCGGCCCGCACAGACCCTCGCGGGGGTCGAAGGCCCGTTTTCGGGCATGGCGCCGAACCCGTCGGTGCTCGTCGTAGGCGCATGCTCATCGGCTTCACCCTCAGCGTTGCAGGCCGCACCTCCCGGGCCGGGGCACCGCTCACTCGGCCCCGTCGGCGATATCGCCCCGTTCGACGGCCAAGCGGGTCAGTTCGACGCGGGTGTTGATGCCGAGTTTGGTGAAGATGTGCCTCATGTGGGTGTTGACGGTGTGCACGGAAACGTGGAGCCGGTCGGCGATCGCCCGATTGGTGAGGCCGTCCACGACGAGCGGGATCAGCTTCCGCTCGGATTGGGTCAGACTCCCCCACCCCGGGGAGCTGACCGTGTCGTGCCGCGCGGCGCCCGCGCGCACGCCGAGCTGCCGTAGGCGCCGCCGGATCCGTTCGTGATCGCGCAGGGCTCCCGAGGCCAACGCCAGCTGACCCGCTTCTTCGAGGCACCGGATCGCCTGCGCCGTATCGACTGATGTGGACATGAGCTCGCCGAGGTCCTCGCATGCCGCGGCCAGAGCCAGTCGCCTGCCGGTGCTCCGGTAGCTGGTGATGGCGGACGTGAGTGCACGGCGGTCGCTGTGGAGCAGACCGTCCACATGGGCACGGACGGCCGCGATGATCTCCTGACTGTCGTCCCGGGCGGTCAGGGTGCGTAGTACGCCGGACACAGCCTGCGCGACCGACGGCTCCTCGCCGCGCAGCGCGATACGCACGATTCCAGGCCAGTGGGACGGCGGAAGGGCGAGCAGCCGCGTCGGCTCGTTGTCTTCGAAGCTGCCTGTGAGTGCCGCTGCCGCTGCCTTGTCCCGGCCCTCCGCGTCCGCCAGGCAGGCGCGCGCGAGAGCCACCCACAGGCCGTACCGCTGCGCGTTCGTGCCGGAGCCGGCTTCGGCGGCGCGGAGATGGTCCCTCGCCCTGGCAAGGTCACCGCGCCTGATCTCCACCAGTGCCAGCACGGAGCGAGCCAGCGGATTCGGCTGGGTGATCTCAAGTTCGTCCGCCACCGCCAGACCGGCCTCGGCCTCCACGGCCGCGTCGTCCAGCGCGCCCTGTTCGAGCAGGGCGCAGGCACGGCGAGCGTGCCAGTGGGGAAGTGACCAGCCGAGGCCCAGCGCCTCCGCTTCGTGCTGTCCCTCGCGCAGCACCCGCTCGGTGTCCGCAAGCCGGTCAGTGGTGGTCAGCACAATGGCCAGCCACAGCGCCGGAATTCTCGGGGGCCGCAGGTAGGGCACGGTGGGCTCGGTGTAGGCGCGTGCGGTGGCTGCCTCGGCAAGCTCCAGAGCTCGGGCCAAGCGCCCACGGTAGAAGAACGTCTGCGACTGGAACACCATGCCGCTGACGACGACTGCCGGATCGTGGCTCCGGTAGGAGGTCGCGACCAGGCCGGTGTCCGTCTGCTCGGCAGCGGTGATGTTCCCGAGGTACACGTGGCCCGTCGCTTGGGTCTTCAGCAGCAGGGCACGTAGGTCTGACGGCAGCGCGGGGAGGTCCAGAGCCTCCTGCAGGTGTGTCATGGCGGCGGCGTCGTCTCCCGCGGCCTGGTGTATTTCGGCAGCCACCAGGCGCAGGTTTGCCTCCGGTAGCGGCTCCAGGCCGTCCGAGAGGGCGGCGTCGACCAGATCGAGCGCCTCGTGAACCCGGCGGGTCCTGCCGAGGTACTCGGCAGCGTCGGTCAACAGACTGACGCGACGCCGGTCGCGCGGGGGCAGCAGGCCGGCGATCCGCTGAGCGAAGTCGGCGGCCGCGTCGGGTGCCGTCGAGGACAGTTCCCGTACGGCGGTGTGCAGCGAGGCCACGGCGTCGTCGTCGACCGGGCCGCCCGCCATGACGACATGCCAGGCCACCTCCGCCGATCGTGCCCCGGTGGCGCGCAGACTCTCGGCGGCCTCCCGGTGCAGAGCGGTCCGTACGGCCGGCGGTAGGTTCTCGTGGACGGCCTGCCGCAGGAGATCGTGGCGGAAGGCGAGTCGCGGGCCTTCCGCCGCGAGCAGACCGGCGTTCAGGGCGGCCTCCACGCCTGACAGCAGGCTGCCGACCTGCCTGCCTAGCATGCGGGCGACCGTGCCGAAGTCGAATTCGCGGCCGAGGACGGAGCCGATCTGGAGCAGGCGCACGGCATCCTCCGGGAGCTGCTCCAGCCGGGCGGCGACACTCTGGCGGAAGCCGACGGGGATGTCGCGGTACAGCCGGCCGGCCGCGCTCGCCTCCACTTTGACCGCATCCGTGTCAGGAAAAGAGCGCACCAGTTCGATCGCCAAGAACGGATTGCCCGCGACGCCTCGCAACATCCTGGCCAGATGTGGGGAAGGCTTCGCCCCGAGCATGTCGGCCGCGATGTTCTCCAGTTCCTGCTGTGGCAGAGGGCCGAGGGTCAGCCATCGGGCCCCGAGCCGTTCGAGGTCCTCCCGCACCCTGGCCACGGTCGGCCGCTCGGCCTCCGACCGTACCGCCAGCACCCACAGGATCCGCGAGGCTGCCAGTCGTCCGGGCAGCGTACGCAGCGCGAAGAGCGTGGCCGGATCCGCCCATTGCGCGTCGTCCACGAGCACAAGCACCGGCGCGCGCTGAGCCCGTTCCTCCAGAGCGTCCGCGATGCTGTCCAGCAGCCAGAGCCGCTGGTCGTTCACGGCTGCGGCAGCTCGGGCGGAACCGTCGGAGGCCTGCAGGACGGACTGCAGGGCGGCTCCTGCCGCATACTGATCGAACTCGTCGGCCCGTACGGAGACCACGTCGAACCCGCACCGCTGCGCCCGCTCGTCCAGCTCCGCGAGCAGCCGGCTCTTGCCGACGCCGGGCGCGCCTTCCACGACGACGCAGGCGCCCCGTCCAGCACGCACCGTCACCAGAGCCGCGCGGACAGCCGCGATCTCACGGTCCCGTCCCCTGAGGCGCAGCCCCGTCCCAGCCTGGTTCCCGCGCCCGGGGTCCAGGTCGCCCGTGGGGTCTGTGCTGCGCATGGGGCAAGCATGCCGCAGGCCATGCGTGCCCTCAACGCCGGTCCCCCTGTGACGGGCGCTCGCACTCGGGGGACTGTCGGTTGCGCGCCGTCCCCTCCTCCCAGCCCGACGCAGGTTGCGCGCCGACCAGATCTCTTCGCCGGAGAGGAGCACGCCGTACGTACGGGCAAGACGTACCTGGCGGCGCCGAACGACGGCCGCAAGTTGCGGGGGACGAACTCTGGTCCGGCGGGGTCGCTTTGACCTCGCCGGCCATGGAGGGCCGGGACTTCGACGGCACCGAGTACCTGCTGGAGCGGGGGATCCAGCACAGACTTCGCGCTGGTGCGCGCCGCTGAGGGAGACCGGCACGGGAATCCGGTGTTCAGCAAGTCGACCCGCAGCTTCCCCCTGGCCGCGACGGCCGAGCGGATCATCGTCGCCCAGGTGGAGGAACTCGTGGAGCCGGGTGGGATCGATCGAGCAGCGGACGGTGAGTAACTGATGGCCTTGGACACCTGTATCCCACCGAGGACCAGGTCGATTCGGATCTGGTCAACGCCCGGATGGAGGCCGTGACGGTCCTGCCCGGAGCCTCCTTCTTCGACTCCGCCTTGTCCTCCTCGCTGATCCGCGGCAGGCACATCGGCGTCGCCGTACTCAGGGCGATGAGGCCTTCGCCAAAAGCGATCTCGCGAACCTAGCGATCCGAGTGGCGGCGACGCGCGGAGCTCGATGAGCCACGTGTCAGCGGACCGGAGGGCGCATACAAAGAGGGCAACGCCAGCACTTCCGTGGACCGCACCGCCGGCCTTCGATTCCGGTGCGAAATGACCGCAGAGCGCGGCTTGAGGCGCTGCCCGGAGACCTGCGGCCAGGATCTCGCGCGACGGGCCCGCCGGGGAGTGCATCGTCCAGGCCATCAGTGCCATGCCGGCTGCGTACGGCAGCCACGGTGCGTTTGCGGTCGGTCTCGACATCTGGAAGCGGCGCACAGCGCAGCACGCGTCCCCTGTTGTACGGCACCATGGCCCTGGCCAGGGCCATGGTGCCGTACAACAGATGATCGCCCTGGCCGTGCCGTCGCGGACTTCGTGACACGGCACCATGTCGCAGTGTGTGCATGACTGCCGCCGCGAATAGCGCTGTCAGTGTGTCGTACAGGACATCGGCGGCGCTCCTGCCTTATCGCGCCCTGCCAGGGAGTCGACGGGCTCCTTCGGAATCGGCTTGCGTGAGGTGGCCGGTCAGTCGGTGGGGCGCGAGGTGCGCAAATGGGCCCGCTCCGTCAGCTCCTGCTCCTCGACCAGGGTGAGCATCGGCTGACCCCGGGCGCACATCATGAACACGATGTACTTGGCCGGCGCGTCCGACGAGGCGTTGCCGTTCTGGTAGTGGATCACCTCACCGCCCGGCTCCCACAACGTCTCGCCGGCCTTGATCACGTGTTCCGGCTCACCCTCAAGCTCTCACCGGACCGCTCCTTCGAGGACGTAGCCGAAACACGACCCCGAGTGGCGGTGCGGAGGAGTCCCGGGGTGGCCAGGCGGCCACTCGACGAAGACGGTCATCCCCGATGCTCCCTCGGGAATGAAGGGTGGCTTGACGTCCGCCAGCATCCTGGGGCCGAACGTCGACTCGATGTCCCGTTCGGCGGTCTCGTTCGCTGGGTCCTCTGCCGACACTGCTACACCTCCGTAGGCCTGCCCGGAACGGGCGGTCCGGCACCGCTCGCGGGCTGGTGTACCGCATCTGCGGCGGGCCGTGCGCCTGCTGCCACGCGCAGAGCTCCAAGATCACCCTGCCCCCTGTCGGCGGCCTTCACAAACCAAGAACCCGCGGCATGGAGAACACACATCGCACGGAAGGCGATCTGCCACCTCGTCTCTCCTGGACACGGGTGGACACCGGCGAGCGCATTACCAGGGCGCGGAACCGCGTCCCGGGACGACGCCGGGGTCTGTGGGTGTCGCGGGCCACGCGGAGCCGAGGACGGGTCGCTCCTTGGCCATGGGTGGTATCCCAAGGGCCTGTGCGTGTGCTGATGCGGGGGCCAGATCTTCTTCGGCCCAGACCACCTTGCCACCCGATACGGTGCGGAAACCCCATCTGCGGGACAACTGGGCGACCAGGCAGAGGCCGCGGCCATTCTCGTCATGGGTGCGTGCGCTGAGCAGACGTGGGGGGCAGGCGCTCGTGTCGAACACCTCGCAGGTCAGGACCTGGTGCCGGATCAGGCGCAGAGTGATCTGGCCGCTGCCGTGGCGGACGGCGTTGGTGACCAGTTCGCTGACGATCAGCCTCGTGGCGTCCTCAAGACCTCCCAGGCCCCATTCGGTCAGCTCACGGGCTGCCATGTGCCGGGCAATGCGGGCAGCGGTCTGGCCGCTGGGCAGCACCCAGGAGGCTACCTGGGTGGGGCTGAGCGTACGGGTCCGGACGAGGAGCAGCGTGGCGTCGTCGGAGGGTGCCTGCCCCGGGAAGGTCTCCATCGCGCGACTGCAGAGTTCTTCCAGGGAGCGGCTCGGTTGCGCCAGAGCGGTGTCGAGGCGTTGCATTCCCACGTCGATGTCGTGGTCGCGGGTCTCGATGAGGCCGTCGGTGTACAGGCCGAGGAGACTTCCCTCGGGCAGTTCCAGCTCTACGGCCTCGAAGGGGACTCCCAGCCCGATACCCAGTGGGGTTCCGCTGGGCAGGTCGGGGAAGGCAACCCACCCCTGCGGGTCGATGATCGCGGGCGGGGGGGTGCCCGGCCCGGGCCATGGTGCACCGGCGGGTGACCGGGTCGTAGACCGCGTACAGACAGGTGGGCCCCACAGCCCGGGGGTACTGCTCCGGGGCGTCGGCATCCTCCTCGGCCAGCCGCTGGACCGTGTCGTCGAGGTGGGCCAACAGTTCGTCGGGGGGCAGCTCCATGTCGGCGAGCGTGCGCACGGCGGTACGGAGCCGGCCCATGGTCGCGGCGGCGTCGATCCCGTGTCCGACCACATCACCGACGACAAGGGCCACCCGCGCGCCGGACAGCGGGATCACATCGAACCAGTCACCCCCCAAGGGATGCTGCCGCGATGGTCGGCACGGCCGGTCCTCCCGCGCGCGGACGTACGGTGCTGGTATGTGCGCCATGCGGGAAGACGGCGCGGTACAGCCCTATGGGCCTCGTCCGTCCTCCCCCGCCTCCGGGTCGATTCGCCGGGCGAGCTGGACCGGCTGCTGGAGTTCGCCGTGCGCGACACGGGGGGGCTCGCGGGTGCGGTCTTCCTGCTGGCGCCCGACGGGCTGGCGCTGCGGTTGGAGGTGGCCGCGGGGCTGCCGGCGGAATATCTGACGCCCTGGTCCCGAGTGGCGCTGTCCAGTCCTGTTCCGGTGCGGGAGGCGCTGCGTCAACGACGGCTGGTCTGACTGAGCGACCTTTCGAGGAGTTCGCCCGGCGCCATCCGCGTACGGCGATCGCACTTCCGTACCACTGCGCGGCGGCCACGGCACCGTTCGTCACCGGCACCAGAGCCTGGGGTACGTTGCTGCTTTTGTGGCCCGGCTCCGACACCGCCGGGGCCGCCGGTCCGGGGCCCGATCGCGCTGCTGCCGCCTGTCGCCGCCTGGGGCGGTTCCTGCGCGACGCCGCCGACACCGGCCACGCCGTCCGTCCGGGACAGGGCCGTCGGCCACACATCCGTCCAGGCCACGACCTTGTCGCTACCGCTCGCCACGGTCCCACAGCATGGCGGACGTTGGGCCCCACGGGCCTCTCACCCCAACTTGTACACGCCCGCTGACTGCCGATTACCACCCGTCAAACCGGTCGACGGAGGCGTGATCGGAACGCCTCCGTGGCGCGCCGGACCCGGCCTCTGGTGGTGAATTCCCAGCAGCCAGCGCCCAGTTGAGGAAACTGGGGAGCGTGGCTCACCCATGAGCCGACGCAAGACCGGGAACAGTTGCGCAGCGGGCGCGGGAGTCCAGAAATGCGGCGATCTTGCTCGGGTTGAACACCCACATCACCTTGTGTATGCCTTCCCTCGAAGCGGCGATCGTCAGGATCGCGGTGGGAGAACCGTCGCGGTACATCATCACGCTCGTCCGGCCATTGGCCTGGACCAGCCCCAGGTCCGCCTCCCGCCAGAACCGCGGAGTGGCGGTCGCCAGGTTGGCCACACGCGCACGGCCCACCACAGGTACACGGGCGGCGCCTCGGAGACCATTGCCGTCGGACAGGCTGACGGTGTCAGGGGTGAGGACGGCTTCCAACGAGGCCACATCCCCGGTGCGAGCCGCTGAGACGAAGGCATCCAGCAGGCGTCGATGCTCCACCGCGTCCACACTCGCCCGCGGCTCGCCCCACAGACGCTTGCGGGAACGACTCACGATCTGGCGCACGTTGACGACGCTGAGCTGCAGGATCCCAGCAATCTCCGGATAGGAGTAGTCGAACGCCTCGCGCAGGACGTACGCGGCCCGTTCAGTGGGACTCAGCTTCTCCAGTACCAGCAACAGGGCCAACTCCAGTGCCTCCGCCCGCTGCGCGCCCACCTCCGGGTCCAAACTGGTGTCGACAGGCTCGGGCAACCAGGGCCCGATGTAGGTCTCCCGACGCACCCTCGCCGACTGCGCCACATTGATGGCCAAGCGGGTCGTCGCGCTCGACAGGAAGGCCACCGGGCTCACCACAACGGAGCGGTCGGTCTTCTGCCAACGCAGCCACACCTCCTGGACCACGTCCTCAGCCTCGACCACGCTGCCAAGCACACGGTAGGCAATCCCGAAGAGGCGCGCCCGGTGCTGCACAAAGGCAGAAACAGCCTCGTCAAGGTCACTCGTCGTAGGGGACGACTTGAGATACATGATTCTGTGGTCCTCGTTTTTCCGGATACGGCTTTCGCGTGGCGGGATCACTTCCCTACCGCGTGCAAGCAGGCTGATTCGACAAGCCGTCCCTGCGACGCGCTCCTCACGGCCGACTCGCGCCGGGCATGAGGCTCCGCTTGGCTTGTTCGGGTGCTGCGGGAAATGCGGCCACCAAAAGTCACGACTGGTTCCATCGCATCTGAACCAGAGATCCGAATCGGTCCCGCTCCTCCGACCGAACCGGCACATAGGAATGTCGCAGGCTGTTGTCAGAACAACGGCGGTCAGGCAGAGACATCGTGGTCTCGCGGCCCACCCCTTGGCTCACACCAGGACTCTGAGCAACAGCTGCACTTTTCTTCAGGTAATGGAATGCATTCTTCGCCAACCAGGCCATAATGAGTCACATTGGCGTGTAGGCGCATCGCATAATCGAGTGATTCCGCTGGCCGGCAGAGCGGCAGAGCCTGCCTCAGGGTGTCGGCATGCGGTCTCTTCCGAACATGGCCTTCGGCACAGCCAACGGTTGGCCATCGACCCCGCGCTGGGACGGGCAATGAATTTCGCAGCCTAGCCACAGGGAATGTGACAATGGCGTCCTCGAACCGAGGACGGTGGGAGCGCCGAAACAGCCCCCATTCGCGGCACCGGCCCTCTGTCGCGCCTCCATGTCCTAGCGCGGAATACCGACTGCGCCGTAGCGCTGCTCGCCGACACGCTTCTTGCTCTCGGCCCACGACCAGCCGACCGGCACGTAGACGTGCCACGGATGGCGGTTCGATCCGGACGGCCCAGGCAGCGGCGGACAGCACGCGCTCCAGCACCTCCTTCGGGACATGCCGGTCGGTGAATCCGCGCACCGCCCGGCTGCTCATGCGCGGCTGAGCAGTTCGGCGGCGAGGGCCCGCCCGCCTCATGGACGTCCAAGACCACCCGCCTCCCTCATCCGCTCGACCTGTCGAACCATTGACCGGCGAGGATCGAAAAATGTGACACGGAGCCCGACACACCATGAGCGGCAGTCACACACGGACGCTCCTCACACAGGCGCTCATGCGGTGGGCACCGCGTCCGGACAGCCCCGAACAGCCAGAGTGACCCCGCTCGCCCCTGAGACGCATCGCATGATCTAGTGATTCGACTCGACCGCCGGCCGACGGGCCCGCAATCGCGCAAACGCACCGTTGGGGGCAGTGAGGCTTTTCAGTACGGGCACCGGTCGAACGCGGCATCGCGCGACGGCAGTCGTGGTGGATCTTCCGCCGAGCACGATGGAGCCTGGTCAGACGTCACGGCGCCCTTGTGGGCTGATGCATGTCATGTCGGCGGGGTACCCATTTCCGCGTCCGGGCCGAGCGGCACGCAGCTATAACGAGACGTGGCTGGGGGTACAGGATGAGAGGAACGCATGGTCTCTGTAACCCATCCGACGCACGACATCGAGGTCACTGCCGAACGCCTCCAAGAGGATTCGGCCTGCCTGCGGATCCAGAAGCAGGCGCTGGAAAGGGAACTTGCTGCGATCGTGGCGCAACCTCGGCTCGGTGCGACGGGCTCTCAGCACCTTCGAGTCCTTGATGCGTGCCCCAGCTGCCGCGAAGCAGGCCCAGATTCCGAAGCCCGTCGTCCTGCAAACGGAGATTGCCTCCACCTGCACCTCGGGCGCAGAAGCCGCCGAGCAGGAGCGAGGACGCGGACCGTCCTGCTCCGGCCGGGGACGACCCGGGTACGACCAGCTCACCGAGCAGATCATGGAGCACTTCGCCGCAGCCGACGACGTCGATGTACGGGCCTTGATATAGCCGCCGCTCTGGGCCGTGACTCCGATAGCGGAAGCATCAATGGTGTTCGCAGCACACTCGAACGCCATGGGTCGGCGACAAACAAGGGGGTCGGGTCCGCCGAGTCGACCAAGGCCACTCATCGATGACGAGGCGAGCGTCGGGCCGCGGTCCACTGCCCTGAACTGCTGCTTCGCTCGCAGCGGGCCGAGGGGGCCCGCACTCCGGGTGATAGTGAGCGGCGCCCGGCAGTTCAGCCCAACGACCCCAGGAGCACAGCGAAGCACAAGGTCATGGCCACAGTGATCAGGATCATCGCGGTGAGCGTTCCTCGTAGCCATCGCATGAAGCGGACACGGTGCTGCTGCTGCACCTCGCTGATGTTTGCAGCGAGGTGGTCCGTCACCATGCGTGCGACGTATGTCTGTTCCTTGAGGTACCAGCTCGCGATATCCACCTTCTGCTCCTCGGTGAGCCCCGGCACCCGCGTGGTGAAAACCCTCACGCGCTGCCGTGCTGCTTCCAGATGAGCGTGCCTGTACAGGAAGGTCTCGATGTCGGTCAGGCCGCGTGCGGCCTCCTTACTGGTGTTCATGGTGTGCTCCGCAGGAAAGGCAGTAGGCCCGGGTGCGTGAAGGCGGAAACGCCCTCGGCGCTTGGTAGGTGGACGAAGGCAGGGACCGAAGCCGGACGCCGTGTAGAGGGCTGAAGCAAGCGGTAGGGGCGACAGACGTGGCAACCTCGTCGTACGACACCGGCCGAATGTCGGCGGGTGCGGCCCAGACGGCCGTGTCTTCGGTGGAGGCGTCGGCCATGTCGCCAGCGGACTCGAAGGGCTGGGTGGAACGGATGGTCGAGAAGGGCATTCGCGACTGCCTGACGGGCAGAGCGACATGGTGCCGTACACCGGCGACTACCTCTGTCGAAAGGAGGTTCGCCATGGTGCGGCACAACGTCTCCGTGACGGCCTCGTCATCGATCACCAAGCCCAAGTCCTCGGACAGACCTTCGTCCGTGAGTACGTAGCCTCCGCTGACGGCCGGAACCACAACCGCCTCATGTCCGTGAGATCTGACGCTCGCAGCGTTCTCGGTATCCATGCGCCCCCCGTCGTCGATCGCAACGGCCCTCATGGGGAATCCTTCCCTTGCATGACGGCTTCCCACGGGAGAGCCGTAAGGACACCGTCCATCGCACCGTTGTGGTGCGGCCTTCACAACAAATGGACCGAGCAGCTCATCCACCTGTGACAGGCGTCCTGCGGCTGCCGGATGAAGGGAAGCCCACGATGCAGCACGCGTGGCCGCATCGTGCGCGGCGACGTTCCCGTGAGCCGACGACGAGTCAGTCTGTGGCAGCTCGGATCGTCCGATCGGTCGGAAACACCTGCCGCGCCGCGCCACGAGCCCAGGCCCAGTTGCCGTGCTCCGTCTCCAGCCGAGCGGCATGCCTCCGCTCACCGCCCCCTCCGGCAGGCTGCTGCCGCCTGGCGTCGGCAGCCTCACGGCCTTTCCCGCGTGCTCATGCGGCCCTGCGGCCACTCGTCGGGCTCTCCCCAGGGCGCTGCGGATCGCCGCTCGTGACGAACGCGTCCCGTGGATGCTGGACGGAGGCGAGGGAGACGAGATCTCGGCCGAAGACCGCAGCCGTGAGCCAGACCGTGAGGACGCGGATCTTACGTTCCCACGAGGGCACGGCCAGGACGTGATAGCCCCGGTGCATCAGCCAGGCAGGAAGCCCCTTGATGACGATCCTCTTGTACTGGAAGATGCCCCGTCCCAGCCCCAAGGTCGCCACCACCCCCAAACTGCTGTGGCGGTAGTTTTTGATCCGCCCCCCGCGCAGGTCGGCCACGATGTTCTTCGCGAGGAGTCTGCCCTGCCGTACGGCGTGCTGGGCGTTCGGCACCGTGTGAGCCCCCGGCACCGTTGAAGCCAGGTCGGGAACGGCCGCGTCGTCCCCGGCCGCCCATGCATCCGAAACGAGTTCGCTGTCGGTACCCACGCGCAGATCGGGCCGGACCACAAGCAGACCTCGCTCGTCGATCGGAAGATCCGAGTGGTTGTGCACGACCGGATTGGAGGCATTGCCGGCGGTCCATACGACCAACGCGGAATCGAACTCCTCCCCGTTGGAAAGCACTACATGGCCGTCGGCGAGGGAGTGGATCTGCGTGTTGAGGTGAACGTGCGCGCCACGGCGTTCCAAAGAGCGCACCACCCAGGCGCCCGGCTTGTCCCCCACCTCGGGCAGAATGCGGCCCCGAGCCTCGACCATGTGGAAGGACAGCTCGTCGCTGTTCAGCTCCGGATACGACTTCAGCATCGCCGTCGCGAGCGACAGCAGTTCTCCGAAGCCCTCGACTCCGGAGAACCCGCCACCCACGCACGTCACGGTCAGCAGCCTTCGCCGCTCGGCGCCGGGAGGCAAGGACGCCGCCTGGTCGAACGCGGTCATCAGCCGGTCGCGGATGGCCACCGCCTCTTCGACGTGCTTCAGTCCGATCGCGTGCTGCGCAAGCCCCGGGATGGGGAAGGTGCGGGTCACGGCGCCGGCGGTGACGACGAGGGTGTCATAACGCAGTTCGTAGTCAGCTCCCTTGGCAGGCCGTACCGTGATCGTCCGGTCTGCATGGCGGATCGCGGTCACGGTCCCTGCGATCAACCGGGCACGGCGCAGGTGCCGCCGCAGCGACACGGCGGCGTGACGAGCCTCGACCGATCCGGCCGTCACCTCCGGCAGAAACGGTTGGTATGTCATGTAAGGGCGGGGGTCGACAACCGTGATCCGCGCCTCTGCTGTACCAAGCCTCTTTTCGAGGCCCCATGCAGCGTAGAAGCCTGCATAGCCGCCACCGACAATCACAATTTCACGCATCAGACCCTCTGTTTGTTGTTCGACACCTCTTAGACAAGACAGGGCCAGACGGTGTGACACAGCTTGTGGCAGTGGGATCCCGCACTCATGTGACAGCACAGGCACTGGCCGTGCCGCAATTTGCCGGTGCTCTGAGGCGGGCATCATCAACGAGGCAGAGCCTTGCAGGGCCTGGGCTTATCCGCCTTTGCCGGATCCCCTGATGAGCAGAAGGGTCCGCCGGAGGCCGGACAGTCAGGCGGCGTGCGCGGTGAAGGCTCGCTGCCGCCCCTCCGCCTCCACGAGGGCGAGCAACGACTCGTGAGCGGGTTGGACACAGGGCGCATCGAGTCGTACGTGGTCCGGGGCCTGTTGCAACCGCCGATCACACGACCTCGCGACATGCAGGATCCCGCCGACGCGGCGATCCGGTCAGCAGGAACAGCCCCGCCACACAGAGGGCGATCCATACCGACAGCACCACAATGCCGCTGGTCAGTCCGTCGTGGTGGAAGTAGGCGATGCCGTCCACCGCGCGGACGCCGCCGCCGGCGGGCATGACCGAAGCGAGCGGCGTCACCAACCGGGCAGAAATTCGGGTGGCAGCACGCCACCGCTGGTGGCGTTCCCCATGACCAGCATGAAGATCGACGCCAGCGGAGCTCCGACCGGACCGAAGATGCGGATCGGGAGCACGGTGGCTCCGCGACGGCCCCGCCGTCAGCATCACGAGGCCGCACCCGCCGAGCCGGACGGCACTGGAGAAGCCATTCACCGAGCGCAGCCAGACGGCGCGGGGCTCCCTGTGTCTCACACATGAGGCATGACCCACCAACGGTGCCCCATCCGTGCTTGCGCGCTCATAGGCGTTTGACAGTGCCCCGGACATCCACCATGCTTCCATTAATTCATTAGCACAAGCATGGTGGAACCGAGGAAGGCGACGTGATCGACTACCGGATCGACCGTGGCAGCGGCGTACCGGCCTACGTGCAGATCATCGAGCAGACCGAGCGAGCGCTCCGGATGGGCTTCCTCAAGGTCGGGGACAAGCTGCCCACGGCAAAGGAGGTGGTGGCGGCGACCGCCATCAACCCCAACACGGTACTCCGGGCCTACCGTGACTTGGAGCAGGCCGGCCTGGTCGAACTGCGCCGCGGTCTCGGAACCTTCGTGACGCGATCACTCGTCCGGCCCGGCACAGAGGACGACTCGCCGCTGCGCCGGGAGGTCACCGACTGGGTGGCACGCGCCCGGGCCGGAGGCCTGGAACGGGCCGATGTACTCGCCATGGTCACAGCAGTTCTGGACGCCTACGGCAACGAACACGACAGCCACACCCGGGCGACCGGGAAGGGAAGAAGGAGGACGCATGACCAGGCCTGACGCGCCGGCCGCGTTGCGCGCCACGGGACTCGGATTCCGGTACCGGCGGCGGAGCGGCTGGGCCCTGCGGGAATGCGAGTTCACCGTACCCGGCGGTCGTATCGCCGCCCTCGTAGGACGCAACGGCGCCGGCAAGAGCACCCTGCTGCACCTGGCCGGCGGCCTCCTGCAAGCCGGCTCGGGGAACTGCGTGTGCTGGGTACCGCGCCCGGCACGTCCGAGGCTCGCGCCCGGGTCGCCCTGCTCACCCAGGACAAGCCGCTCTACCCCCGTTTCACCGTGGCGGACACCCTGCTGATGGGCGAGAAGCTGAACTCCTCGTGGGACCGGACGGCCGCCGAGCGGATCGTCCACGAGGGCGGCATCCCGCTCGACGCCCGCGTCGGCGACCTGTCCCCCGGGCGGCGCACCCGCGTCGCGCTTGCCCTGGCCCTGGGCAAGCGGCCCGAACTCCTGCTGCTCGACGAGCCGTTGGCCGACCTCGACCCCGTGGCACGAGGCGAGATCATGGCGGAACTCATGGCCGAGGCCGCCGAGCGCGGCACGAGCATCGTGCTGTCCTCGCACGTCCTGCCGGAACTGGAGGAGACCTGCGACTGGGTGCTGGTGCTGCGCGACGGCCGCGCCGAGCTGAGCGAGGACGCCGAGGCACTGCGCGAGAGCCACGCCCTACTGACCGGACCCGCCGACCGGGCCGACGCCCTGGTCGGACAGCACACTGTCGTACAGCGCCGTACCGCCGGCAGGCAGCTGACCGCCCTGATACGGCAAGGCGGACCACTGCGCGGTGACTGGCACGTAGCACGGCCCAGGCTGGAGGACATCCTGATCGGCTATCTCCAGGCCGGCGAGACACCGGGGCATCCCGCCGCGGGCGAGCGGACGGAGGCGGCGGCGTGAAGGGCTCCTTCTGGCTCGCCTGGCGCCAGCAGCGCGTACCAGCAGGCATCGGCGCGGCCGCCCTGGTCCTCACCGCGGCGATCGCCGCGTACTACCGCTCGGGCATGCTGGACGCACTGCGCAGCGGGCTGTTCAACCACTGCGCCACCGGGCCGCTGTACTGCACACGGTCCGACACCGGCCTGCCGCTCCTGCTGGATGTCGAACCGCTGAAGTACCTCGGGGCGCTGAACATCGCCCTGCCCGTCGTCATCGGCGTCTTCTGGGGCGCCCCGTTGCTGGGCCGCGACCGGGAACTGGGCACACACCGCCTGGTCCTCGCCCAGGGTCTGAGCCGCGGTCAGTGGTTCGCCTCCCGGTTCGCCCTGGCCGCGGCGACCACGACCGTCCTGTCCGGCCTGCTCGCGGGAGCGTTCGCATGGTGGTGGCGACCGGCCGCCGACCGCAGCTACGGCCTGTTCTGGTACGACAACACGGCCCTGAGCGGCTCGGGCCCGCGCGTCGCCGCGGCCGCCCTGTTCGGCCTGACAGCCGGCACGCTGCTGGGCCTGCTGGCCCGCCGGGTCCTGGCAGCGATGGGCCTGACTCTGCTGGTGACGGGGATGATGACACTCCTGCTGGAGTGGACACACTGGACCCGGCTACTGGTCCCGCCGCGCACCTACGTCAGCGCCGGCGGCGCCCCCAAAGCGCCGATGGGCGATAAGTGGTCGACCGGTAACTACGGCCTGATCACAGCCTCCGGCCGCCACGACTCCGTGTTCAACTGCCCCTTCCCGTCAGGTGCCCAGCTCAAGGAGTGCATGACGGCGCACGGGTACGTGGCCCGCTTCTACGAGGCCAACCCGGCCGGTGACTACTGGACTTTCCAGTGGACCGACACCGCAGTCCTCGGCGGCCTGGCCGTGCTGCTCACGGTCGTCACCGTGCTGCTCCTGCGCCGCCGCGTCTGACGTCGTCGCCGTACCGTCTCCCTCACCCCTCACCCGGATCCCCCCTTTGTCTGTACGGAGGTCGCTTCGCCATGCCCGCCGACGCCAAGTCGCCGAAGAAACTGCGCCACAACCGCGCCGCCCTCACCCACAAGACCGGTTACGCCCTGCGCCACCCCGGCCGCGTCGTCCCGTACCTTCGCCGGGCCGGCCGGGACGCGTGGCTGTGTCTCAAGCACCCCGACCACGTCGGCTACTACCGGGCCGTGATGGCTTCGGACACCCGCCGCAACCCGGAGGCCGCAGTCGGCAGCCAGACCCACGACCGGTGGCTGGCGCTCGGGCAGATGCAGTTCGACCACCTCGTCGAACACGGCCTGCGCCCCGAGCACCGCATGCTCGACATCGGCCGCGGCAACCTGCGCGGCGGCTGGCACTTCATCGGCCACCTCCACACCGGCAACTACTACGGCTTCGAGGGCTGGGAGCAGCGCCCGCACGGCCCGTCGAAGATACGCGTCAGCCACTCGCCCCTACCCACTGTCTGCTGACACGGCCCCGACGTGCCGTCCCCCGAACCTCGCAATGAGCAGTCGCGCCTGACCACGATAGACGGGCTACGTCTGGTGGCAGCGCTGATGGTGGCCGCGTACCACTTCCTGGGAACGCCCACCCCGCACTTCTGGGGCAGAACCGAGCTCCGGGATCTCGCCCCGTTCCTGCACGACATCGGCGGCTACGGGTGGCTCGGCGTCGAGTTCTTCTTCCTCATCAGCGGCTTCGTGATCTGCATGAGCTGCTGGGGAAGAACTCCCGCACAGTTCGCCGTCTCCCGAATCTCACGGCTCTTCCCGGCCTACTGGTGCGCGGTACTCCTGGTCGTCCTGCTCGTCCTGGCCTCGCGGCTGGGCCATCGGCCCGCCACCACGCACATCGACCCCCGTACGATTCTGGGGAACCTGACCATGGCCCCAGGGCCGCTGGGGCTCGATCCGGTCGACGGAGTCAGCTGGACCCTCTGGGTGGAGGCACGCTTCTACCTGCTGATGGCCGCACTGCTCGTCTTCGGCCTGTCCTACCGGCGGGTGGTGGCCTTCTGCGGAGCCTGGCTCCTGGCCGGTGTCATCGCCCTTGAACTCCACTCGCCCCTACTCGACGACTTCGTACTGCCCCGGTACACCGGCCTGTTCGTCGCCGGGATCGTGCTCTACCTCATGCACAGGTTCGGACAGAGCCTGCTGCTCTGGCTGCTGCTCGGTTTCGCCTGGTGCTACCAGCTCACCGTGCTCGAACTGCGGGTGGCCGACCACGCCGCCGTACCCCCTGGCGAGGGCCGGCCCTCTTGGGCCGTCTGCGCGGTCGTTCTCACCCTCTGCCTCGGGCTGCTGGCCCTCGCCGGAATCGGCCCGCTCGCCGGACTGCGATGGCGTTGGCCGGTCACCGCGGGGGCGCTCACCTACCCCTTCTACCTCGTCCACCAGAGCCTCGGAATCCCATTGGCCAAGGGCTTGATCCGGGCGTTCCCGAGGCTGGGGCCGCTGCCCTCGATGGCACTGTCCGTCATCTGCATGCTGGGGCTGTCCCTGCTGGTCCACACCCTGGTGGAGCGTCGGCTCGGACGCCGTCTGAGGTATCGCCTGACACTCGACATGCGGCCGCGGGACCTTGCCGCGCAACCCGCTCTCACCCGCACGCGGTAACCCCGCAACCCCACCCCACCGAAGAAAGGGCTCGTATGTTCTTCAACGCACGTACAAGACGGTCACGCATACTCATCGCCGTCGCGGCAGCGGCGGCCGTCGTCCTGGCCGTCGCCGTGACTCTGGCCATGACGGTGACGACCTACGATCACACCTCGCCGCGCGCCGCCCGGGGCAAGGCATCGGGATCGGTGGCCGGGAACGTCGACTGCCGCAAGGCGAAGTGCGTGGCCCTCACCTTCGACGGCGGCCCCAGCCTGACGACCCCCAAGCTGCTGGACATCCTGAAGCAGGATGATCTGCACGCGACGTTCTTCGTCCAGGGCCAGGGCCACATCGCGAAGTACCCCGCGATCCTGCGTCGCATCTCGGACGAGGGGCACGAAATCGGCAATCACACGTGGTATCACGAGGTTTTGACGGATATCAACGAGAACGACGCCCGTCAGGAGCTGGCCCGGACACAGGACGCCATCGAGAAGATCACCGGCACCAGGCCCATCCTGATGCGTCCGCCGGAGGGCCGCACCAACCGCAAGGTGGCCAAGATCTGCCGGGACTTGGGGCTGGCGCAGGTGCTGTGGAGCGTCACGGCCAAGGACTACGAGACGACCGACTCGGCCCTGATCACCAAGCGGGTGCTCGACCAGACCCACCGCGACGGCATCATCCTGCTGCACGACCTGCACAAGGGGACCGTTCCCGCGGTCCCGGGAATCATCAAGGCGCTCAAGCAGCGCGGCTACACCATCGTCACGGTGTCACAGTTGCTCGCCCCCGCCAAGCCCCAACCCGGGATGGTGTACCGGCCCTGAGCCACTTCAACGGCGAGCCCTTATGCATCAAAGGTCAGAGCAAGGGTGCCATCCCGCAAACGCATCTGCACGTTTCGATGCGGCGCCCCCGAAGCGATCAGGATCCATGAAGTCGAGTAAGGTCACGTCCGCTTTGGTGAGACTCCGAGCCGGAGGGTCGAGTGCGGGGCCGAGTTCGTGCACGTGCCAGCGCAACCGGTTGATCACGCGGGTGCGTTCGGCGACCAGGTTGTCGCGGTGGTCCATGAGCAGGCGCACCTCTCTGCTCGCGTCGTCGAGGTGCGCGGTCGGCAGGTCCGGTTCCCGCAGTGCCGCTTTGGCTGCGACCAGGGCGTCGATGGGGTCGGACTTGCGTAGGTGCAGGCGGCGGTATGGCAGTGAGCCATGAGCTGGGGCGGGACGCGCACGATCCGCTCGCCGGCGGCGAGGAGATCTCCCTCAAGACGGCGTGAGAGCTGACGGCAGTCTTCCGCCGGCGAAGTGCGGATCACTCCCGCGGACGCGGGGGTGATCCGCTGCTCTCCGTCCCGTTGGCGTCTCCCGGCCTGTGCCCGCCACTGGGTATCCGGGCATGACGTCCAAGAGCAGCGGGAACTCTGTGGGACTTTTCTGGGACTTCCGGCCGCGTCAACGAGCACGAGCGTGAGACAGCCGAAAGGCCATCTACGCACGTCAGTAACACGAAGCCGCCCCGCATTCCAGGTCACGGGGTCGTCCGGTCTCTTCCGGGACAACTCACCATGTGGGCGCGCCCGCGATGTACTGGCGCAGTCCCTGCGGCAGTACTGCAGCATCTTCCGTGCCGCCATCGGCCACGAAGCGTGACCGGAGCACATGGTCGGCGGGCCTTCCAGAACACGCCCAACGATCACCACCCGGCAACCCTCCTGGGGAGAATCTGGGGAGCATGAGCCGCCGTGGGGAGCGCGTGGGGAGAATGGGCTGCGTGACGCGGCAGGATCCCGAAAGAGCCTGAAAGGGTTATCCAGGCAGGTCAGAGTCGGTGCCGAACTCATCACCGCAGGTCAGGGCATCTCGGTAGACAACTTCAAGAAGATCTCTTCGTCACCCGAACCAGCCGTCACCACGCACCCACCGAATCCCGGAGGGCTTCTGTGAGCCGACCTGGTCACACAGACGCCATCACCTGCACGTCGCGCCCCGACCCGAGTCGATCACCACGAGACGCGGCCCTCCCCCCGGGCCGTTCCTGCCCAGGAGGACGCCCACCACGCCACACGGACACCCGACCCATGCGCATAACCGCAGGTCAACGCACCCGGCCCCGTGGCTTCAGCGGTACTGGCGGGAGTTCGGGAGCGGGCAGGGGGGCGCCGTCGTAGCCATGTACCTCGCCGAAGCGGGTGCCCTCCATCCAGTCCTTGCGGCCCTCTTCGATTTCCTGCTGGGAACGGCCGATGAAGTTCCACCACATGACCAGCTCCTCCTCGAACGGCTCGCCGCCCAGGAGCATGAGGGACGCCTCCGACTCGGCACGCAGGGGGAGTTCGGTGCGACCGCAGCCGAGGTAGAGCATGGAGCCCGGGAGCATCGGTACGCCGTCGACGTGCGCCTCGCCGGACATGGACAGGACGGCGTACTCGAAGTCGGGCTCCAGCGGCAGTCGTACCTCGGCGCCGCTCGCGAGGGACAGGTCGGCGCCGACGATCGGGGTGTACGTCGTGCCGGGCGAGGTCGTGCCGTCGACGGTGCCCAGGATGAGCGTGGCCTTGAGGCCGGCGGCCGTGACGAGGGGCAGCTCGGCGTGGTGCTCGAAGTGCGGGTCGGTGTGGCGGTGGCCGTCGGGGAGGGCGACCCACAGTTGCGCGCCGTGCAGGAAGCGGGCGTGCGACTTGGGACTCTCCTCGGAGTGGCTGATGGCCCTTCCGGACGTCATGAGGCCCAGTTCGCGCGGGCGGATCGTCTGCAGGCCGCCCGTGGAGTCGCGGTGCAGCACCTCGCCCTCGTGGAGCCAGCTGACGGTCTGGAGTCCCATGTGCGGGTGCGGCGGGACCTGCATACCGGGCTCGTCGGCGATGTCGTCGGGCCCGTAGTGATCGACGAAGCACCACGCGCCGATCATGCGGCGGCCCAAGTTGGGCAGCAGGCGGCGGACTTCGGTGGACTCGCCGAGCTTGACCCGACGGGGACTGAGGAGTTCACGCACCGGCTCGGCCACCACGAAACCGCGGCCACCGCACAGCGCGGGAACTGCCTCGCGATCAAGATTGCTCATGGGCCACAACCTAGACCCGTCGGGGACCGTCCGTCAGGCCGTCCTCCCTCCCCTGGGCTCCCCCGGACCCCTCCGGACTCCCCCGGACGGGGGTACTTGGGCCGGAGTCGGTGCGGTCCTAGGACCACGGGCGGAGGTCGGTGGGGCGTTGGTCGGGGACGGCGCAAAATAGTAGCCATGGATATAGTAGCCATGTATGGTTTTTCTCATGAGTTCGACATCCGAGCACGCGACCCCCGGCTTTCTCGTCTGGCGCCTGTCCACGAAGTGGCGCGTGGCCGTCGATCGGGCGGTCGCGCCGCTGGGTCTGACCCACGCCCAGTACTCGCTGGTCGCGTCGCTGTACGGGATGCACAGGGCCGGGCGGCGGCCCAGCCAGCGTCAACTCGCCGATCACACCGGACTCGAACCGCTCTACGTATCGAAGCTGGCCCGTGTCCTGGAGGCGGCCGGTGTCGTCGACCGGACGCGCGATCCCGCCGATCCACGTGCGATCCGACTGTCGCTCACGGAGGACGGACGCGAGGTCGCACGGCGCGCGATCGGGGTGGTCCAGGGGCTGCTCGAACAGCTCCTGGAACCGCTCGGCGGGCTCGGCGGCGAGCGCACGAAGGCGTTCAGCCGCGAGCTGGCGACCCTGCTCGACGTATCGCTCGATACGCCGAGCGACTCGCCGAGCGATGCATCTCTCGACACACATCTCGATTCACATCCTGAGGAGTAGCCATGAGCATTCCCACTCCCCCGGTCGGCGGCCAGGTCCTGGGGCTGGCCCACTACGCGAGCCGCGCGGCCCTGGAGGCCGTGCTGGTCCGCATCGGAAGCACCTTCAACCAGTCGGTGGCCCTGCGGGCCGTCGCGGACCAGGGCGGCACCGTCGAGCGCGACCGGCTCGTGGGGCGGCTGACCGGGGCACTGAAGGTCGAGGAGTCGGCGGCCGAGGAGACCGTCGCGGAAATGACGGCCCTCAAGCTGCTGACGGAGACGGATGCCTCGCTGGTGTCGCTCACCGAGCACGGCCGTGAGGTGTTCGAGGAGATCCGCACGGCCGGGAACGAGATCGCGGCCCGGCTGTACGCGGGCATCCCGGCCGAGGACCTGGCGACGGTGGGGCGCGTGCTGACCCTGGTGACGGAGCGGGCCAACGCGGTGCTGGCCGGCGGATGACGCCCACGAGCGAGGTGGTGGAATATTCAACCATCGGGTGAGGTTCTGGCACTCGAAGGAGGTCAGCAGTGGACACGAAGTACTACGACCAGGGGACGGCCGCGGAGCGCTGGGAGCGGGCGCAGCTGTTCTTCGACGCCAAGGACTACGCCGGCGCGGCGCGCGTTCTGGGCGGCCTTGTGGACGAGGTGCCGGAGCAGACCGGACCGCGGCTGCTGCTGGCCCGCGCGTACTACCACTCGGCCCAACTGCGCCGTGCTGAGACCGAGTTGCGCGCGCTCGTCGAGCGTGACCCGGTGGAGCACTACGCCCGGCTGATGCTGGGGCGCACGCTCCAGCGCCAGGGGCGTCACGACGAGGCCGAGTCGCACCTGCGGATCGCCTCCGCGCTCGCGGGTGACTTCGAGCAGGCGTGACCGCCCTTGCGGGTGCGACCGCACCTGGGAGCGCGCAGGCCCGCTGAGGACGTGAACGTCTCCCGAGGGCATGAGCGTCGAGGGCGTGAACGTCTCCGAGAGCAGGACGAAGAGGCCGGGTGCCGGAGCGCCGTGGCCGGTCATCGAGGTGACCGGCCACAGCCACGGCACCCGGCCTCTGCCGTGTCACGCCGCGCGCGGCTCCATCAGCCGTGCCAGCAGGTCGTCCAGGCTGACCAGACCGGTCAGCCGCCCCGTGTCGTCGCGTACGACGGCGAGGGAGGCGCGGTGCAGGCGGAGCTGTTCGACGGCGTGGGCGACCGTGTCGTGCGGTGCCAGCTCCGGGACGGGGCGGGCCAGGTCGCGGGCGACCGCGGGCCGGCCCTGCGCGCGGGCGACCAGGGCGTCACGGGCGTGCACCGAGCCGAGGACCGTGACGCCGTCGCGGACCAGGAGGCGGGTGCGGTCACTGTCCCCGGCGACGCCCAGTACGGCGTCGATCGTGGCGTCGGCGGGGACCGAGGTGATCCGGTCGGCCGGGATCCGGAGGTCGCCGACCGGGTGCTGCGGTTCGGTCAGTGAGCTGGTGATCAGCTCGGAGTCCTCCTTGCTGATCAGCCCGAGCCGCTCCGACTCCTCGACGAGGTGGGTGAGTTGCTCGCGGTTGTGGACCGAGGCCAGTTCGTCGCGCGGAGTGACTCGGCAGAGCCG
The DNA here is from genome assembly GCF_039503195.1 of Streptomyces mirabilis. NCBI lineage: Bacteria > Bacillati > Actinomycetota > Actinomycetes > Kitasatosporales > Streptomycetaceae > Streptomyces > Streptomyces mirabilis. The sequence continues at coordinate 9,315,467 of NZ_JBCJKP010000001.1, read as the reverse complement.
GACCAGCGCGTTGCTCACCTTGTTCAGCCCCACGATCAACGGACGCACCGTCCGGGTCAGGGCCCGGAACGGCGGCGTGAGCAGCATGGCGGAACGCTCGGGGTGCGCGATGGCCCAGGACTTGGGGGCCATCTCGCCGACCACCATGTGCAGGAAGACCACGACGAACATCGCGAGCGCGAAGGACACTCCGTAGCTCAGGCCACTGGGCAGGCCAGCCTTGTGGAGCAGTGGGTCGAGTTCGTGCGAGATCGCGGGCTTGGACACCGAGCCCAGGCCCAGCGTGCAGACGGTGATGCCCAGTTGGGCGCCCGCCAGCATCAGTGACAGCTCGCGCATTCCGGCCAGCGCGGCCCTGGCGCCGCGTTGCCCGGCCGCCGCGGCCTGTTCCAGCCGGTGCCGCTTGGCGGCGACCAACGCGAACTCGGCGGCCACGAAGAACCCGCTGCCGATCAGGAGCAGCACGGTCACGAAGAGCGCCATCGAGAAACTCATGCCTGCTTCTCCGCACTGTCCCCACGGTGCGTACGGTGGACGCGGTCCGTGCCGCCCACGCCATCCGTACGGTCCGTACTCTCCGTACTCTCCGTACTCTCCGTACTCTCCGTACTCTCCGTCGCCGGCAGACGTTCCAGACGGACCCGTTCCGGTACGTGGCGGTCCAGGGCCTGTACGTCGATCGAGACGCGGCCCCCGTCGGACAGTTCGACGACGACGCGGTCCTCGATGGCCGGGAAGCGACCTAGGCGGTCGACGATCAACCCCGCCACCGTGTCGTAGTCGTCCTCCTCGGGCAGGCCGATGCCGGTCGCCTCGGCGACCTCGTCCAGTCGGCGGCCGGCGTCGACGAGCCACCCCTCCCCGTCGGCGACCGCGATCTCCTTGACGGTGTCGGTCTCGTCCGCGATGTCGCCGACGAGTTCCTCGGCGATGTCCTCGTAGGTGACGACGCCCGCCACGCCCCCGTGCTCGTCGAGGACGACGGCGAACTCGTCGTCGTAGGCCCGCATCTGTGCCACGGCCTCGGGCAGCGGCAGGGTGTCGGGCAGCAGCAGCGGTCCGCGGCCGAGCGCGCCGGCCGTCGTGCGGGTGAACCGGTCGGCGGGCAGCCGCATGAGCTCGCGTACGCCCAGGACGGCGGTGATGTCGTCCGGGTGGTCGCCGAGGACGGGGTAGTTCGAGTGTCCGTGCTTGGCGATCAGCTGGACGGCTTCCGTGGCCGTCGCGCCCCTGCGGACGAAGACGGCGTCGGCGCGCGGCACCATCACCTCGTCGAGGGTGCGGTCGGAGAACTCCAGGGCGTGGTCGAGGAGGTCGGCGGTCTCGCGCGGCAGCTGCCCGTGCTCGTGCGACTCGCCGATGAGGTGGCCGAGTTCCTCGAGGGTCGCGCCGTGGTGGAGTTCCTCGACGGGCTCGATGCCGACCTTGCGCAGCAGCTTGTTGGCGGCGCCGTCGAAAAGCCGTACGACCGGGCCGACGACCTTCAGATACGCGAGCGTGGAGCTCGCCAGGGCCTTCGCGAGGCGCTCCGGGACGGCCAGGGCCAGGTTCTTGGGGGCCAGTTCGCCCAGCACCATCTGGAGCACGGTCGCGAACACGAAGGCCAGCACCACCGAGATGCCGGTGACGGCGCCGTCCGGGATGCCGGTCCCGGTGAGGACGGGCTTGAGCAGGGCGGACACGGACGGCTCGGCGAGGAAGCCGACGACCAGACCGGTCACGGTGATCCCGAGCTGGGCGCCCGACAGCATGAAGGACAGCCGCTCCAGCACCTTCAGGGCGCGGGTGGCGCGTCGGTCGCCCGCTGCCGCTTCCCGCGCGAGCGCGAGGCGGTCGGCGGCGACGTACGCGAACTCCTGGGCGACGAAATAGCCGGTGCCGGCGGTCAGGACGAGGACGGCCAGCAGGCCGAGTGCGGCACTCATCGAACACCACCCCACTGTGTGCCGCGCTCAAGAGAGATCAGGCGGGGTGGTTCGGGACTGTGTCCCGGGGGGTCCGTCGGTCTGGCGGACAAGGAAGCGCTCCTCCGGAGTCGGCGTGTCCCTGGGAAACGATTCTGTTCGCAAACGAGTTCCCAGCCGCCGACGTTCTTTCTACACGGCTGTAGGAACCACGAGGAGTGGTGGCGGAGCAACAGAGGAGTGGCGGCCGAGCTGCAGCGGCGTAATGGCCGAGCTACAGCGGCGGCAGCGGCGTGGCCGCGTGCAGGATCAGGACCATCGTCACGGCCGAGTTCGCCGACGACATCGCGGAGACGAGCGTGCCGACCGCGGCACCCCAGGCGGCCAGCCCCACGGACGTGAACACGGACGGCCAGCTGCGGGCCGCCGGCGCGGGGCGCAGCAGGGCGGCGACCCGGCGCGACACAGAACCCGCGGACGCGAATCCGGCGAAGCCGGTGAACGTGGCGAACGCCGGCACCGGGCCCCCGCCCGACAGCAGGGCCGCCTTGCCGATCGCCCGCGCCACCACCGTGCGGTTGCCGACCGACCGGGCCGCGTCCTCGTCCGCCCACCGCTCCGTGGTGTAGACGACGGTCGTACGCAGCGGCCGCAGGAACGGATTGGCGCGCGCCGCGAGTCGTACGGCGAGCAGGTGGCGGTGGTGAGCGGCCGTCAGGTGGGCCCGCTCGTGCGCGAACAGGGCACGGCGCTCGGGTGAGGTGAGGCCACGCAGCAGGGCCGTGGTGACCACCACGCGGTCGCGGCGTCCGCCGGGGAGAGCGTAGGCGTAGGGCTTCTCCTCGGGCAGTACGACCACGGAGCGGCTGGGCAGCGCGGCGAGCGCCCGCCGCGCGCGCTGGGCGACCCGGCGGTGGCGCCACAGGGTGCGTGCGCAGACCGCGAGGACCAGGACCAGGGCCGGGATCGCCGCCTTGCCCGCGATCTCGTCGTGCGGGACCGCCGCACGGACCTCCGCGTCGGACCAGCCGTCCGGGAGGGGGTTGCCGGGCAGCTGCGCGGTCCCGACGACCATGAGCAGGGCCAGGCAGAGTGTGCTGCACAGGGCCATGACGGTGGCGACCGCCGTCAGCAGCCGGGTGGCCGTACGCGGATGCAGATGCAGTTCGGCGAGGCGTGCCACCGGCCAGGCACTGAGTGGCAGGACGAGCGGCAGAAAGACGAAGACCCGCATGAGACGTCAGTCTTCCGTACCGTCGGGCACCCCGTCGGCCCCGCCCACCACATCGGCCCCGTCCGTCGCCTCGGCCCCGCCCGTCGCGTGGGCCGTCTCCAGGAGCGCGCGCAGGACCTGTTCGTCGTCCGGCGGCAGCGCGGTGACGAAGCTGGCGAGGACGGCCTCGCGGTCGCTCTCGCCGTCGAGAAGCCGGCGCATCTTGAGCGCGGCCAGGCCCGCGACGTCGGCGGTGGGCCGCCACACGAAGGAGCGTCCGCGTCGTTCGCGGGCCACCGCGTCCTTGGCGAGCAGCCGGGTCAGGATGGTGACGACGGTGGTGTAGGCGAGGTCGCCGCCGAGCCGTTCCTGCACCCAGGCGGCGGTCACCGGGGCCTCCGCCTCGCGCAGCGCGCCGAGCACCTGGCTCTCCAACTCGCCCTGCCCGCGGCGCCTGGGAGGCCGGTGCGGGTCCTCTCGGTCGCGCTGCGCCATGTCCGTCTCCCTCCGGCGTTCCCCTACCCGATCACGCTACCTGGCCTCCCTGGTTGCGCTTGCCACGGCGGTACGCGATCGCGCCGAGGACGACGTCCACGGCGACGAACACCGCGAGCGGGATGCCGAGCAGCGGGACGAAGTAGCCGAGCACGGCGACGGCCGCCATGAGCGGGACGAGGATCTGCGGCGGGACCTGCTGCCAGGCGCCGCGCGGGATGGGGCGGCCGAACGCGGAGGCACGGCCGCGCTGCCACCACATGCGGTAGCCCCACACGATCAGCAGGACGAGGCAGAGCGCGAGGGCCATCAGGGCGATCTGGTTGACGAGGCCGAAGAGGACGCCGCTGTGGGCGTCGATGCCCCAGCGCGTCAGTTTGGCGAGCAGCGGGTAGTCGGCGAAGTGGAGTTCGTCGGTGACCTTGCCCGTCGTCGGGTCCACGGCGACGGAGTCCTGCTTCTCGGGCCAGCTGCGCTGGACCTGCTTGACCACGTACGCCGTGGAGGCGTCGGCGGGTACGACGATCTCGACGGGGTCGCCGAGGCTCTCGGCGCGGGCGGCCGCGAGGATCCTGTCGAGGTCCCGGGGCGTGGTCGAGGCCGTGGTGCCGCCGGACCCCGTGCCGGTGTGGCCCGCGTGCTCGCCGCCGGCCGCCACCGACGCGGACACCGAGGGGGTCGCCTGGCCGAGCGAGGTCCTGAGTTCGTCGATGTCGGCGCCGGCGTAGGTCGACCAGGTGAGTCCGGTCGCCGACAGGAAGAAGAACCCGGCTGCCGCCCACACACCGACGGTGCCGTGCAGCCCGAGGGTGCGACGGCGCCCGGACATGCCCCGCACCTTGCGCTGGGCTCGCCGCCGGCCGAACCACAGCACCAGCCCGCCGGCCGCGATGACCCACAGCCAGCTCGCGGCGAGTTCGCTGTAGAGCCGGCCGTTCTCACCGAGATGCAGGTCACGGTGGAGCTCGTCGATCCAGGTGCGCAGCGGGAGCGCGCCGGTGGCGCCGTACTGCTCCAGCGATCCGCGCACCTTCGCCGTGTACGGGTCCACGAACACCGCGAGTGTGTGCCCCTCGCCGACGCCGGGGACGCCGGAGAGCAGCACCCTGGTCGTCGCGTCCGCTTCAGGCGACGGTCGTACGGCGGAGACCGCGCCCTGCGGGTGGGCCTTGCGGGCGGCGGCCACCTGCTCGGACAGCGGCAGCTTGTCGTCGCCGACCGGGACGGTCAGCTCATGCGCGTACACGATCTTCTCGGCCTGGTACGAGGCGGCGTACAGGAAGCCGGTCAGGGCCGCGACCAGCAGGAACGGGGCGACGAGTATGCCCGCGTAGAAGTGCAGGCGCAGGATCAGGGGGCGCAGGGCCGCCTTTCTGGTGGGGGCCGGGGCGACGGGTTTGGGGGACTCGTCCGTCGTGGTCGTGGGAGCGGTGGACATGGGCGGGCTTCTCCGGTCGGACGGTGAGGGGAATGCGGACAGAAGCGGGGACAGGAGTGGGACAAGGACGGGGCAGGGACGCGGACGGGGACGGGACGGGTACGCGGACGGGACAGGGATGGACTCGGGCCGTGGGCCGGGGAGTTGGACTCTCGGCCCGGAGTGGTCCGTGGTGGTCCAGAAGTCGGGGCGCAGGGGCGTCGAGTTCCCGGGCCGCCCTGTGGTCCGAGTCACACGTACAGGCGTGTGGGGACCCGGCAGACGCCCCTGGCGCCGCCTCGCTTGGCGCGATCGGTCTTGGCATCCTGGCGCGATGGCATCCGAACGTGACCCCAGCGCCTCCCGCCCCCTGAGCGAGCTGGTCGAGGAACTCCTCGACCATGAAGGCCCGTTGCCCATCGTCGCCGCCGGGGACCCGGTGCTGCGCCGCCCCGCCGAGCCCTTCGCCGGCCAGCTCGACCCGGGGCTCCTGACCCGCTTCGTCGCCGCCCTGCGCGCCACCATGCACGCGGCGCCGGGCGTCGGCCTCGCGGCACCGCAGGTCGGCGTGCCCCTGCGGATCGCGGTCATCGAGGATCCGGCGCCGGTCTCCGAGGAGGTGCGGGTGGTGCGCGGGCGGGTGCCGCAGCCGTTCCGGGCGCTGGTGAATCCGTCGTACGAGGGGGTGGGCGCGGGGCGGCCCGTGTTCTTCGAGGGGTGTCTGAGCGTGCCGGGGTGGCAGGCCGTGGTGGCCCGGCACGCCGAGGTGCGGCTGACCGCTCTGGACGAGCGGGGCCGGGCGATCGACGAGGTGTTCACGGGGTGGCCCGCGCGGATCGTCCAGCACGAGACGGATCACCTGGACGGCGTGCTCTACCTCGACCGTGCCGAGTTGCGTTCGCTGTCTTCCACCCAGGCGATGGCGGAGCGCTGGGCGCAGCCGACTCCTGCGGAGGCCGCCGCCGCTCTGGGTTTCGCCCTGCCCGACTGAGGGTGCGCGCCGCGGGCGCCTCCGGCGACGGCTGTGCGGCAACGAAGGCGGCGCGATGCCGCGCCCTGCGGGGGGCCCGGCGGTCCGGTCACGACCGAGCCGGCTGAGAACGGGACGCTCTCCGGGCCCGGCGCCGGGGGGCCGGACCCGGCTCAACCAGCCGGCAGGACCAGGGGCCGCGCCCGGCTGAACCCGACGGTGGGACCGGTGGCCGGACCCGGCCGAACCCGCCGACGGGGTCGGGGCCGGGTACGGGCGGCCCCGGAAAGCCACGGTCCCAACCGACGTCGAGCCCGAACCGCCGGACCCGTCGGGCTCGGCCGCGCCGCCTCGGACGGCCCGGCCCGGACCCACCGAAGTCCGGACGACCGCCGACGGCCCATCAATTCCCGGGTCCGAGACCCCCCGGGGGGGAAGCCGTCGACGCCCGAACGACCGGCCCCTGCCGGTCGAACCGAGCCGGCCCAACCGAGCCGGTCGAACCCGAACCCGAACCCGCCGGGGAGCCAGACCCCGCCAATCCCCGCCACCCAACGACAGGGCCCAGCCCGTCGATCCCGGACGGCCGAACCCCAAGGCCACCGGGACCCGAACAGCGGACGCCGAACGGGTGAACCCGGCCGTCCAGTTCCGGAGGGCCGGAATCCGCGCCCTCGGCGCTCAGGCCGCCGGCGTCCGAGCGGCCGGTCCTGGCCCGTCGATCACAGACGGCCGTACCCCGGCGACCGGCTTCGGCTACGCGTCCCGGTACATCTCCAGCAGCCGCAGCCACACTTCGCTCACCGTCGGGTACGACGGGACCGCGTGCCACAGGCGGCTGATCGGAACCTCGCCGGCGATGGCGATGGTCGCCGAGTGGATCAGTTCCCCCACGCCGGGGCCGACCAGGGTGAGGCCCACCAGGATCTCGCGGTTGATGTCGACGACCATGCGGGCCCTGCCACGGTAGCCGTCCGCGTACAGGCCCGCGCCCGCCACGGAGGACATGTCGACGTCGACGGCGCGGACGCGCAGGCCCGCGCGCTCGGCCTCGGCGAGGGAGAGGCCGACGGCCGCGGCCTCCGGGTCGGTGAAGACGACCTGGGGGACGGCTCCGTGGTCGGCGGTCGCCGAGTGCGCGCCCCAGGGGTCGGTCTCCAGGAGGGGCACTCCGGCGGCACGGGCGGCGATGGCGGCGCCGGCGATCCGCGCCTGGTACTTGCCCTGGTGGGTGAGGAGCGCGCGGTGGTTCACGTCGCCGACCGCGTACAGCCAGTCGCTGCCGGTGACTCGCAGGCTGTCGTCGACGTCGAGCCAGGAGCCGGGCTCGAGGCCGATCGTGTCGAGGCCGAGGTCGTCGGTGTGGGGCACACGGCCGGTGGCGAAGAGGATCTCGTCGGCCTCGATGCGGTCGCCGGTGTCGGTGAGGGCCACCACGGTGGAGCCCTCGCGCGTCACCGCGGTCACCGAGGTGCCGGTGCGGACGTCCGCGCCCGCCTCCTTCAGCGACTCGGCGACCAGCTCACCGGCGAAGGGCTCCATGCGGGGCAGCAGTCCCTTGCCGCGGACGAGGACGGTGACCTGGGAACCGAACGCCTGCCAGGCCGTGGCCATCTCGACGGCGACGACACCGCCCCCCACCACGATGAGCCGACCCGGCACCTCGTGCGCGCTGGTGGCCTCACGGCTGGTCCAGGGCCGGACCTGGTCGAGCCCCGGCAGGTCGGGGAGCAGGGCGCGGGTGCCGGTGCAGACGGCGACCGCGTGCCGGGCCGTGAGCACCTGCCGCTCGCCGTCGGGCCCGTCGACGGCCACCTTGCGCGGCCCGGCGAGGCGCCCGTGTCCGCGATACAGGACGGCGCCGATGCCGTCCAGCCAGCCGACCTGTCCGTCGTCCTTCCATTGGGAGGTGTAGTAGTCGCGGTGGGCGAGGACCGCGGGGACGTCGAGGGGGCCCTGCACCGCCTGGCTGAGGCCGGGCACGTGGCGGGCGTCGGCGCGGGCGATGACCGGGCGCAGGAGAGCCTTGCTGGGCATGCAGGCCCAGTACGAGCACTCGCCGCCGACCAGTTCGCTCTCCACGACCGCGGTGGAGAGGCCGGCCGCGCGGGCGCGGTCGGCGACGTTCTCCCCCACGGGCCCGGCCCCGAGCACCACGACGTCGTACGCGATGGATTCCGTTTCCGTCATGGGCCCAGTCTGGTTGTTGGTGTGCTCGGAGGCCACACGGGTACGTGCGCGGAATACGCCGCCCAGGGGTGGCGTTGTGCACACCGGCTTCGCCCCGAGGCCCGAGGCCCGACATCAGGAAGAGGTAGTCACGCCATGAGCAGCACGATGGAGCTGACCAAGGAGAACTTCGACCAGACGGTCACGGACAACGAGTTCGTCCTGATCGACTTCTGGGCCTCCTGGTGCGGGCCGTGCCGTCAGTTCGCCCCGGTCTACGAGAAGGCCGCGGAGGCCAACCCGGACCTGGTGTTCGCGAAGGTCGACACGGAGGCGCAGCCCGAGCTGGCCGCCGCCTTCGACATCCAGTCGATCCCGACGCTGATGATCGTCCGCGACCAGGTCGCGATCTTCGCCCAGCCCGGGGCACTGCCCGAGGCCGCCCTGACGGACGTCATCGGACAGGCCCGGAAGCTGGACATGGACGAGGTCCGCAAGTCCATCGCGGAGCAGCAGGCCAAGCAGGCTCCGCAGGGCGAGTAGGTCCACCGGGCCGCAGGGCGAACAGGTCCAGCGGGCCGCGGGCGGGCAAGTCCCGCACCACCCTTCCGTCAGAACGGGTACGGCGCCACATCTCCGCGCACCGTCGTCCAGCGTACGTCGGTGAAGGCCTCCAGGTTGGCCTCACCGCCGAAGCGGGCACCGGTGCCGGAGGCGGCGATCCCGCCGAAGGGGGCCACGGCCTCGTCGTTGACGGTCTGGTCGTTGATGTGGGCGATCCCGGTCGGGATGCGCTCGGCCAGGTCCAGGCCGCGCGCGGTGTCCCGGGTGACGATGCCCAGTGAGAGGCCGTAGGGTCCGGCGGCGGCGAGGGCCGCGGCCTCGTCGGCGTCCGCGAACGATCGTACGGGCGCCACCGGGCCGAAGACCTCCTCGGCGTACGCGGGCGTCGCGTCGTCGACTCCCGCGAGGACCGTCGGACGGTAGAAGAGCCTCTCATGCGTGCCACCGGCCGCGAGCTTCGCGCCGCGCGCCGTGCTGGACTCCACCAGCCCCTGGACCTTGGCGAGTTGGGCGCTGTCGATGATGGGCCCGAGGTGCACCTGCTCACGGTGCGGGTCGCCGACGGCGAGCGAGTCGGCCTTGGCGGCGAGCCGCTCGACGTACTCCTCGTAGAGGGAGGCGTGGACGAGGTGACGGCCCGTCGTCATGCAGATCTGGCCCTGGTGGAAGAACGAGCCCCACGCGGCCGTGGAGATCACCGCGTCGATGTCGGCGTCCTCAAGGACGATCAGCGCCGAGTTGCCGCCCAACTCCAGGTGGGCGCGCTTGAGGAGGCGGCCCGCCGCCTCGCCCACCGCGCGGCCGGCGGCGGTCGATCCGGTGAAGGAGATCACCGGCACGTTCGGGTCGGCGACCAGCGCCTGGCCCGCCTCCGGACCGCCGGGCAGAACGTGCAGCAGACCCTCCGGGAGCCCCGCCTCGGCGAAGACGGCGGCGAGCGCGAGTCCGCCGCAGACGGCGGTGCGCGGGTCCGGCTTCAGGACGACGGCGTTGCCGAGCGCGAGTGCCGGGGCCACCGAGCGGATCGAGAGGATCAGCGGGGCGTTGAAGGGGGAGATCACGCCCACCACACCGACCGGGACGCGTCGGGTGTAGGACAGACGCGGTGCCTCGGAGGGAAGGATCTGGCCGCTGGGGCGGGAGGCGAGGGCGGCGGCCTCGTAGCACTCCTGGGCCGCGACGTGCAGTTCGAAGTCGGCCTTGCCCGGGATCGAGCCGGACTCGCGCACGATCCAGTCGCGCAGCTCGTCGGCGTGGGCGGCGAACAGGTCGCCGGCCCTGCGCAGTACGGCGGCGCGCACGAAGTGCGGTGCCTTCGCCCACTCCGCCTGGGCGGCACGGGCGTCCCGCGCGGCCGTGCCGATGTCCTCGGCGGCGGCGAGCGTGACCGTGGCCAGCGTCTCTCCGGTGGCGGGTTCGGTGACGGCGTACTCACCGCCCGCCAGGGTGCGGGGCTGCCAGGTCTTGGGGTCGAGCAGCGGCATGTCGGCTCTCCGATCGTTCACTGTTGACCACCGGGACTCACGGTCCCAGCGGCAGTCCCGTGTAGTTCGCGGCCAGTTCGGCGGCCGCGTGGCGGGATGTCGTGATCCGGCGCAGCCGGGCGAGCTGGATCCGGTGGTCGAAGACATCCCCATTTGGTTGAGCGTGCAACATTCTAGTCATGTCGTACGAGAAGCGGGTGGCCTGCCATACCCGCTCGAGACACAAGTCCGAGTACTGGTCGAGAAGTTGGGTCGATCCCGTGCGATGCGACTCGATGAGCCCGCGGGCCAGCACCCGTACGTCGGAGACGGCGAGGTTGAGCCCCTTGGCCCCGGTCGGCGGCACGATGTGCGCGGCGTCCCCCGCGAGGAAGAGCCGGCCGTGACTCATCGGCTCGTGGACGTAACTCCGCATCGAGGTGACCGACTTGGAGGTGATGGGTCCGCGCCCCAGGCGCCAGTCGCCGTCGACCGCGAAGCGCGCGGCGAGTTCGTCCCAGATGCGCTCGTCGGGCCAGTCGGCGACGTCGGTACCGTTCGGGACCTGGAAGTACAGCCGGGACACGGTCGGCGAGCGCATGCTGTGCAGAGCGAAGCCGCCGACACCGCGCGCGTAGATCAACTCCTCGCCCGAGGGCGGCACATCGGCGAGGATCCCGAGCCAGGAGTACGGGTAGTCGTGCGCGTACGTGCGGCTCCCGTCGGCGGGAAAGGCGTTCCGGGAGATGCCGTGGTAGCCGTCGCAGCCCACCACGTAGGCACAGCTCAGGGCCTGTTCACGACCCTCGTGCACAAAGCGCACGACCGGCGCGTCGCTCTCCGGGCGCTCGACCGCGAGGGCCTCGGCCTCGAACAACAGCGGTGGCCCGGCGGCGAGTTGGAGGGAGATCAGATCTCGCACGATCTCCGTCTGGGCATAGATCGTGACGGTACGGCCACCGGTGAGGGCGGGAAAGTCGATGTGATGGCGCTCGCGGTCGAAGCGCAGCTCGATGCCGTGGTGGACCAGGCCCTCGGCGTCCAGCCGGTCGGCGGCTCCGCACGCGCGCAGGGCGTCGACCGAGCCCTGCTCCAGCATCCCGGCGCGCTGGCGGTGCTCGACGTAGACGCGCGACCTGCTCTCCAGCACGGCGCAGTCGATGCCCGCGCGGTGCAGCAGCCGGGCCAGCAGGAGCCCGGCGGGGCCACCGCCGATGATGCCGACCGTGGTCCGCATGGCGCGCCTCCCGTACCTGATCGGGCCACATCCGGTCCGAACGGGTCGGATGCGGCCGGGGACCAGCTACAGCCTCTCTCAGGTCGAGTCGCGGTGCACCACCCGCGCGCCCAGTACCTCGTGGCTCTCGGGCGCCGCGCCCGGTTCGCGCACCACCCGGTCGACCAGTTCCGCGAGGTCGCGCCCGGACGGCAGTTCGATGTGGACGGTGCTGAGGCGGGGCCGCAGCAGTCGCCCGAGCATGAGGTCGTCGGCGCCGATGACGGCCGTCTCGTCCGGGATGCCGACGCCCTCCTCCTGGAGGGCGCGCATCAGCAGCATGGCGTACTCGTCGTTGTAGGCGAACACGGCGTCCAGGCCGAGCGAGCGCCAGCGCGCCGCCAGCCGGGCGGCGGCCCCCTCCTCGTACGCGAGCGGCAGCGCGGTCGCCGTGGCGTCGGTGCCGGTCAGGGACCGGCGTACGCCGTCGAGCCGGGACTTGGAGAAGATCTCCAGGCCGGGTTCCTCGGGCACCACGACGCCGATCCGGCGGCGACCGCGGGCCAGCAGGTGGACGCCCGCGCCGTGGCCGACCTTGTCGTGGTCCATGAGCAGCGCGTGGGCGCCCTCGACGCGCTCGGGGCCGAGCGTGACGACGGCCCGGGCGCCGGAGCGCTTGAGGACGGCCACACCCTGCGGGCCGAGGTCGCTGCCGGGCACCAGCACGGCGACCGGCCGCAGCTCCGCCCAGGCGCGGGCGGCCTCGTCGCCGTGCAGGCCGACACTGCCGTACTGCACGACCGTGTAATCCAGACGGCCCAGCGCCCACTGAAGTTCGTTGAGGAACTGGCTGTAGAGCGGTCCCACGGGCACGCTCGGCGTGGGCATCAGGACCATACGGCTGTGTCCGGCGCGCAGGGAACGGGCGGCGGCGTGCGGAACGTACCCGAGTTCCTTGGCCGCCTCGTGGACGCGGCGGCGGGTGGGCTCGCTGATCCGGACGGCGCTGGTGTTGTTCAGTACGTACGAGACGGTGGCCCGGGAGACGCCCGCCAGGCGCGCCACATCGGCACTCGTCGGCACGGGGCGTTGTGCGGGCGTCGGCGGGACGGGCTGCTTCGGTATCTGCACCATGACGTCCCGCATCCTTGCAGAAACCCCGGGCATTCCTTCGCGCCGGGGGAACCTCGTGGGCCCGACATGCCGGAACACCCGCTTCCGCGAGGGAACTTCCGCATCTCGTGCGGGATGGCCCATGGTGCGGTTACCGTGCGGTAGACGACGTGCTCCGGAGGTGGTCACGTATGACTCACGACCGTGCCGCAGGTCTGGCGGAGTGTGCGCGCGCCCTCGCCCACGGGGAGGTGAGCGCACGCGAGCTGGTCGAGCGTGCGCTGGCCCGTATCGAGGCGACGCAGCACTCCCTGAACGCCTTCCGGGTGGTGCGCGCCGAAGCGGCGCTCGCCGAGGCCGACGCGGCGGACAGGGAACTCGCCGCCGGAGTGCGCAGGCCGCTGCTCGGGGTACCGGTGGCGGTGAAGGACGACATGGACGTGGCGGGCGAGCCGACCGCGTTCGGCTGCCGGGGTGTGTTCCCGCCCGAGGCCGAGGACGGGGAGGCGGTACGGCGGCTGCGCGCGGCCGGCGCGATCGTCATCGGCAAGACCAACACCTGCGAGCTCGGCCAGTGGCCGTTCACCGAGGGGCCCGCCTTCGGCGCCACCCGCAACCCCTGGCACGCCGAGCACACTCCGGGCGGCTCGTCCGGCGGCTCGGCGGCGGCGGTCGCGGCGGGCCTTGTCCCGGCGGCGCTGGGCTCGGACGGCGCGGGCTCGGTCCGCATCCCGGCCTCCTGGACCCACCTCATCGGCATCAAGCCGCAGCGCGGCCGGATCTCGACCTGGCCGCGCGCGGAGTCCTTCCAGGGCATCACGGTCAACGGCACCCTCGCCCGTACGGTCGCGGACGCGGCCCTGCTCCTGGACGCGGCGAGCGGCAACCACGACGGCGATCTGCACCGCCCGCCCGCGCTGCGGGTGTCCGAGGCGGCGGGCCGCGAGCCGGGCCGGCTGCGGATCGCGCTGTCGCTGAAGCCGCCGTTCACGGCGCTGCCCGCGCGCCTGGACCCCGTCGTACGGGCGCGGGTGGTCGCGCTCGCGGAGCGGCTCGCGGCGCTCGGCCACACGGTGGAGGAGGCCGAGCCGCGGTACGGGCAGATCGGGCTCACCTTCGTTCCGCGCGCGACGGCCGGGATCGCCGAGCGGGTGCGCGACCTGCCGCACCCGCACCTCCTCGACCGGCGGACCCTGGGCGCGGCCCGGCTCGGCCGACTGCTCGGCGGCGCGCCCCTGCGCGTGGCCAGGCGCGCCGAAGCGACCCTGCACCGACGGATCGGCGCGCTCTTCGACACGTACGACGTCCTGCTCGCGCCGACCACGGCCGCTCCCCCGCCGCGCATCGGTTCGATGATGAACCTGAACGGCTTCGGCACCGACCGGGCCATGATCGCCGCCTGCCCCTACGCCTGGCCGTGGAACATCCTGGGCTGGCCGGGGGTGAACGTCCCCGCGGGGTTCGTCGACGGCGGCCTGCCGGTCGGCGCCCAGCTCCTCGGTCCGGCGAACAGCGAACCGCTGCTCGTCTCCCTTGCCGCCCAGTTGGAGGCCGACCAGCGCTGGCACGAACACTGGCCGCCGCACGGGGCGCCCGCGGACTCCCCCGCGGTGTAGACGAGTTGACCGCACGTGCCGGTGGGCGGGTTCGGGGCTCGTGCCGGTGAGCGAGTTCGCCGCGAAGGCACTGACCAGGGGATTCCGGCCGTACGCTGGGCCCATGGACGATGCGTCGATGGTCGGGTTGATGGGGCGGGTCACCGGCACGGTCGGACCCGGGCTCGTCGGTGAGGTGATCGTCCGGGTCCGCGGCGGCGCCGAGCATTTTCTCGCGTACCCGGCAGCCTCGAAGGAGCGGATCGAGCGCGGCACGGTGGTGATGGTGGTCGAGTACCTGCCGCCGCGCACGGTGTACGTATCGGCCGCGTACGACAGTTGACGGCTCGTCTGTGCACGCTCCGCCCCAGGTGAGAGCGGTGTGCGTCAAGATTGCAACAAGGATCCGCCAGCGTCTGTACCGCGGTCTTGCACAGGAGCACACTCCCTTCGTTCGGTGCCGATAGGGCACCATCCAAAGGGGGCGTATGCCGATGGTTGTCGGCGTCGTAGCGGGGGCGGTTGTCCTCGCACTGATCTTCATCGTTGTGGTCTTCAAGCTCATGTGGCGTGTCGCGGAGCCCAACGAAGCACTGATCATCTCCGGTTCGAAGCATCGGACCGAAGGCCTTGAAGAGGGCATGGGATTCCGCATCGTGACGGGGCGCGGCACGCTGGTCCTGCCGGGTGTGCAGGCGGTACGGAAGATCTCGCTCGACCTCAACGAGACCGAGCTGCACGTGGACTGCGTGACCACCCAGGGCATTCCGCTGAAGGTGCGGGGCGTGGTCATCTTCAAGGTGGGCGACGACTTCGTGTCGATCGCCAACGCGGGGCGTCGTTTCCTCGACCAGCAGAAGATGATGTCGGAGCGGGTGCACAACGTGTTCGCCGGTCATCTGCGGTCCATCGTCGGCGGGTTGACCGTCGAGGACATGATCCGCGACCGGGAGAAGCTGACCGGCCAGACCCGGGCCGCGTGCGGTACGGAGATGGAGAAGCTCGGTCTGATCGTCGACTCGCTGCAGATCCACGAGATCGAGGACCCGACCGGGTACATCAAGAACCTCGCGATGCCGCACGCCGCCGCCGTACAGCGGGACGCGCGCATCGCGCAGGCGGAGGCGAATCGTCTCGCCACCGAGGCCGAACAGAAGGCCGCGGCCCGGATGTCGGAGGCGACCCGGGACAGCGAGATCCTCCAGGCCGGCTACCAGGCCGAGCGCGACAAGGCGGCGGCGAAGGCGCGGCAGGCAGGACCGCTCGCGGACGCCGCGGCCCGGCAGGACGTCGTCGTGCAGGAGACCCGGATCGCCGAGCTCGACGCCCTCCGTCGTGAGCAGCAGCTCCAGGCGGACGTCCGCAAGCCGGCGGACGCCCAGGCGTACGAGACGCGGGCCCGTGCCGAGGCCGAGCGTGACGCGCGTATCTCGGCGGCCGAGGCCAAGGCCAAGGAGACCGAGCTCGCGGCCGCGGCGGAGGCGAACCGGGTCAAGACGGCCGCCAACGCGGAGGCCGAGGCGACGAAGGCCCGGGGTGCGGCCGCCGCGACGGCGACCAGGGCCACGGGTGAGGCCGAGGCCGCGGCGGCTCAGGCCAAGGGTCTCGCGGCGGCCGAGGCGACTCGGGCGCAGGGTCTCGCGGAGGCGGAGACCATCAAGGCGAGGGCCGCGGCCCTCGCCGAGAACCAGGAGGCGGTGGTCGCCCAGCAGCTCGCCGAGAACTGGCCGGAGATCGTCCAGGCGGGCGCCAGCGCGTTCGGGAACGTCGACCACATGGTGCTGCTCAACGGCGCCGACGGTATGTCGGACCTGTTCGCCAAGGCGCTCACCATGGGCGGCACGGGACTCGGCCTCGCCCGTCAGCTGCTCTCGTCGATGAACCAGGACGGGACGGCCGGCAACGGTACGGGGAGCAACGGCGCCGCCGGGCTCAACGGGGCCGTGCCGCCGCGCACGGAGAAGGTGCCGGTGGAGGGGGACGGCACGGCGTGATGCCGAAGGAGAACGCCGGGGCCTGATCCCGGCGGGGCGACGAGGGTGTTCCACTCCCTCGTCGCCCGCTCTGCGTGGGCGGTTCGGCCCTCCGACGATCTGCGCGCGGGCCACCACGACCTGCTGATCGCGACCAGGCGGCCGCGCGGGCGCCTCGCGGCACTGCCGCTGGCGGCCGAGGAGTACCTCCTGGTCGCCGCTCCGAGCTGGGCGCGGCACGTCGAGGAGCACCCGTCGGCCGAGGACCTCTGCACCGCGGTCCGGGACGTCCCCCTGGTCACCTACGCCGAGGATCTGCCCATCGTGCGCCGGTACTGGCGCACCGTCTTCGGCAAACGGCTCGCGGCCCGGGCCGCGGTCACCGTGCCCAACCTGTACGCCGTCGTCTCGGCGCTCACCGCGGGTGCCGGCTACAGCGTGCTGCCCCGCTCCCTGTGCGAGGAACACCTCGCCGACGGACGCCTCGCGCTGCTCCACGAGCCGGTCGAACCGCCCCTCAACACCCTCTTCCTCGTCCAGCGGCCCGGCTCCGACGCCAACCCGGACGTCGTACGGGTCCGCGACCGCCTCCAACACGCGGCCCGGACCTGGTAGTCCACCATCTCGGCCACCCGCTCGGCGGGTTGGACGGGGCAGGCTCTAACGTGAGCCGCGTGACTGCCTTTACCGATGACACCGCCGAAGACGTTCCCGGCCGTTACGGCCCTTCCGCGACCACCGAGGCCGAACCCCGCGAGGTGGGCCGGGTGCGGACGCAGTACGCGCCCGCGCACGACGGCGACCCCGATCCCGGCGAGATCGTCTGGACATGGGTGCCGTTCGAGGAGAACGACGGGCGGGGCAAGGACCGTCCCGTACTCGTCGTCGCCCGCGAGGACGCCGGCACGCTGCTCGCCGTCCAGTTGTCGAGCAAGCGGCACGACGGGGACCGGGAGTGGGTGCCGATCGGGAGCGGGCCCTGGGACCGGTCGGGGCGGGACTCGTGGGTGGATGTGGACCGGGTGCTGCGGCTGCACGAGGACGGGATGCGCCGGGAGGCCTGTGCGCTGGATCGGATGCGGTTCAATTCGGTCGTACGCCGCTTGCAGGAACGGTACGGCTGGCGTTGAGGGCTCGTACGTGGGCGAACGCCTGCTCGAAGGACCCTCGCGTCGCCTGATCCCTCGTGCGGTCCAGGACGCCGAACACGACATGGTCGAAAGCACCCTCGAAGCGGCCTTCGACCAGCAGGTCGTGGAACGCGCCCGCCACCTGCGCCGGATCGTTCCGGAAGACGCCGCAGCCCCACGCGCCCAGCACCAGCCGGCGGTAGCCGTGGGCCGCCGCGGTCTCCAGGACGCGCTCGGCGCGCACGGCGAGGGCGGGTCCGAGTTCGGGCGCGCGCTCCGGGGCCGTGCGCAGGACGACTCCGGCGTTGGGGGCCGCGGCGGTCAGGAATCCGACCGCGTACGGCTCGTCGAGCAGACCTCCGCGGTCGTCGCGGAAGACCGGCACGGCGGGTGAGTGGATGACACGGTCCGTGTAGAACGGATCGCGGTGGGCGCGGTGGTGGTCGTAGAACTCCCGGGCCCGCAGCAGGCACGAGTACAGCGCGGAGGCCCGGCACAGGGCCTCCTCCTGGGCCTGCGCGCCGTTCAGGAAGCCGCCGCCCGGGTTGCGCGCCGAGGCGAAGTCCAGTACGGCCACCGGGTCGGCCGAGCGCCCCGCTTCCTCGCTCACGAGCCGTCGGGCGGCCTCCAGACTGCTCTCGCCCGTCACCTCGAACAGCGTGCTCGCGCGCGGTGCGCTCGCGGGGCCGGCGGCCGGTGCCCCGACCGGTCCGGGACCGTACACGCGCGTTCCCGCCTCCGCGGCCTCGACGGACGCGGCGATCGACACCGCGCGTCCGTCGGACGCGCGGTACCCGCCCGCCGCGACGATCTCCTGCGTCTGCTGCGCGAGGGCGCGCAGGCGCGCACTCATGGCGCGACCCCCGTACGCGCCACGAGGACGCCCCTCGCGATCTCCCCCGTCGCTCCCCCCGGCATTACCCGGGCGGATACCCCGGCCGATTCCCCCGTCGTGCCCATGAACGCATCGTGAGCGATGCTGGTCCTACGGCGCAACGGAATTTCCCAGCCTCGTAAACAGCGCCTCGCGGCCCGGCAAACAGCGCCTCCGGAACCCGCGAGCGATGATGTGCACCCTTGTGCGAACCGCCAAGAGGGTCTTGGGTGGGACGAGCGATGCCGGTCCGGCACCACAGACGTCGGGCCGGCGGCATGGTGGAATCTCAGGAGGATCCCGACATGTCCGATTCGGTGAGTGACTGTACGGAGCGCCGCTCCGCCGTCACCGAGGCCGAGGTGGAGGCGCTGGTCCGAGGCATCTGCTTCAAGACCGGACCGCCTCGTACCCTCGGTGTCGAAGTGGAATGGCTCGTCCACGAGCTGCGGCAGCCGCAGCTCCCGGCATCACCCGAACGACTCCAAGCGGCGTACGCCGCACTGCGGACCCTGCCCCTGCGTTCGGCGCTCACCGTCGAACCCGGCGGACAGCTGGAGCTGAGCTCCCTTCCCGCCGCCTCCCTGATGGAGTGCATCGGGTCCGTCTCTGCCGACCTCGACGCGGTACGCGCGGTACTGCGCGAGGCGGATCTCGGCCTCAGCGGGTACGGCCACGATCCCTGGAACCCCCCGAGCCGCTTTCTCCGTGAGCCGCGCTACGACGCCATGGAGCGGTACCTCGACCGGGCGGGTCCGGAGGGGCGGGCCATGATGTGCTCCTCCGCCTCCGTCCAGGTGTGCCTGGACGCCGGCTACGAGGAGCCCGGCCCCCTGGGGCACGGGCGCCGCTGGTGGCTGGCACACCAGCTGGGCGCGGTCCTGGTGGCCGCGTTCGCGCACTCGCCTGTGGCCGGTGGCCGGTACACGGGCTGGCGCTCCACGCGGCAGTCCCTGTGGGCGGCCATGGACCCGGGACGGTCCGCCGCGCCCCCGCTGGGCGGCGATCCGCGCGCCGCCTGGGCCCGGCACGTCCTGGACGCGCCGGTGATGTGCGTCCGGGCGCCGGACGGCCCCTGGGAGGTACCGGAGGGCCTGACCTTCCGGGCGTGGACGAGGTCCGAGACACCACCCGACCGGGCGGATCTCGACTACCACCTGACGACGCTGTTCCCGCCGGTCCGCCCGCGCGGACATCTGGAACTGCGCATGATCGACGCGCAGCCCGGCGACGACGGGTGGATCGTGCCGCTGGCGGTGACAGCGGCGCTGTTCGACGACCCGGAGGCCGCGGAGGTCGCCTACCGGACCGTCAAACCCCTCGCGGAACGCGCCGAGGCACGACCCGCTCCGTGCAACCCGCTGTGGAACGACGCCGCGCGGTACGGCCTGACCGACCCCGAGTTGCGTGAGGCCGCCGTCATCTGTTTCGCGGCCGCCGCCGAGGCGTTGCCCCGCCTGGGCGCCACCGCCGAGGTGCGGGAGGCCGTCGCGGAGTTCACGGACCGCTATGTGGCCCGGGGCCGCTGCCCCGCCGACGATCTGCTGAACCGCTTCCACAGCCGCTTCCATGGTCAGACCCATGATCAGGCCGATGACGAGCAGGACCGTGATCAGGCCGAGGGCCACCACGGCCGGTCCCACGGTCAGCTCGACGGGAAGGACATC
Source organism: Streptomyces mirabilis (assembly GCF_039503195.1). NCBI lineage: Bacteria > Bacillati > Actinomycetota > Actinomycetes > Kitasatosporales > Streptomycetaceae > Streptomyces > Streptomyces mirabilis. The sequence continues at coordinate 9,295,704 of NZ_JBCJKP010000001.1, read as the reverse complement.
CGCACATGACCGCCCCCGCTTCACCCACGGATCCGGAGTCGCTCCGCAAGCGCGCGCTCGACGCGCTGACCACGGCCCGCGACCGGACGGCGCTCCTGACCTCCTGCGTGGAGGAGCCCGAACTCACCGCGCAGCACTCGCCGTTGATGTCCCCACTGGTCTGGGACCTGGCACACATCGGCAACCAGGAGGAGCTGTGGCTGCTGCGCGCGGTCGCCGGGCGGGACGCGATGCGGCCCGAGATAGACGGGCTGTACGACGCGTTCGAGCATCCGCGCGCCGAGCGGCCCTCGCTGCCGCTGCTGCCGCCCGCCGAGGCCCGTCGGTACGCCGCAGAGGTACGCGGACGGGCGCTGGACGTCCTGGAGAGCACCGCGTTCCGGGGCACGCCGCTGACCGAGGCCGGCTTCGCGTTCGGGATGATCGCGCAGCATGAACAGCAGCACGACGAGACCATGCTGATCACCCATCAGCTCCGCAAGGGGCCCGCGGCCCTCACGGCGCCGAGCCCCGCTCCCGCGCCACCGTTCACGGGACCCACCGAAGCCCTGGTCCCCGGCGGGCCGTTCACGATGGGCACGTCCACCGAACCGTGGGCCCTGGACAACGAGCGCCCCGCCCACCGACGCGAGATCCCGCCCTACTTCATCGACACCACTCCGGTGACGAACGCCGCCCACCAGGCCTTCATCGAGGACGGCGGCTACGACACCGAACGCTGGTGGAGCCCGGAGGGCTGGTCCCACATCCGCTCGCACGGCATCGAGGCGCCGCTGTTCTGGCGCCGCGAGGGCGGACAGTGGCTGCGGCGTCACTTCGGTGTCACCGAGGTCGTACCGCCCGACGAACCCGTGCTGCACGTCAGCTGGTACGAGGCCGACGCGTACGCCCGCTGGGCGGGGCGCCGGCTGCCCACCGAGGCCGAGTGGGAGAAGGCGGCCCGCCACGACCCGGCGGCCGACCGCTCCACGCGCTACCCGTGGGGCGACGCCGACCCCACCCCCGCGCACGCCAATCTCGGCCAGCGCCATCTGCGTCCGGCCCCGGCGGGCAGCTATCCGGCGGGGGCGTCACCGCTCGGCGTACGGCAGTTGATCGGTGACGTGTGGGAGTGGACGTCGAGCGACCTGCATCCCTATCCCGGGTTCGCGGCGTTCCCGTACAAGGAGTACTCGGAGGTGTTCTTCGGCCCGGAGTACAAGGTGCTGCGCGGCGGTTCGTTCGCCGTGGACCAGGTGGCCTGCCGGGGGACGTTCCGCAACTGGGACTATCCGATCCGGCGGCAGATCTTCTCCGGATTCCGCACGGCCCGCGACGGGGACGCCTGATGTGCCGTCACCTGGCCTACCTGGGACCGCCGGAGCCGCTCGGGCGACTCCTCGTGGAACCGCCGCACAGTCTGTTCCGGCAATCGTGGGCGCCGCGCCGACAGCGGCACGGGACGGTCAACGCCGATGGCTTCGGAGTGGGTTGGTACGCCGAAGGGGATCCGGAGCCCGCGCGGTACCGGCGTCCCGGGCCGATCTGGGGCGACCAGTCGTTCGCGGACCTGGCCCGGGTCGTCAGGAGCACGGCCCTGCTCGGCGCCGTACGGGACGCCACCGTGGCGGGGGCGGACGGGGAGGCCGCGGCGGCGCCGTTCGCCGCGGACCGCTGGCTGTTCAGCCACAACGGCGCCGTACGGGGCTGGCCGGGCTCCCTCGCCCCGCTGGTGACCAGCCTGCCCCGGCCGAACTGCTGTCCCTGGAGGCCCGCTGCGACTCCGCGTTCGTCTGGGCGCTGCTCCTGCACCGGCTGCGCGCCGGTGACAGCGAGGGCCAGGCGCTGGCCGACACCGTTCTGGAGGTCGCCGAGGCGGCCCCCGGGTCCCGGTTGAACCTCCTTCTCAGCAACGGCGACACGATCACCGCGACGGCCTGGGGCGACACCCTCTGGTACCTCGCCGAGCCCGGCCGCCGCACCGTCGTGGCGTCCGAGCCGTACGACGACGACCCCCACTGGCAGGAGGTGCCGGACCGCACGCTGCTCGCGGCGAGCCGCACCGACGTCCTGCTCACCCCGCTCAAGGACCCGCACGCGCAGGAAGGCGCGCACGACCCCTTGGCATCCGCACGCACCAAGGAGCCCAGCACGTGAGCCCGTTCCTTCTCACCCGCACCCTGCCCGAGGACGCCACGGACGCCGCGCTGCGCGCCGACGTCCTGCACGGCCTCACCCACACCCCCAAGACGCTGCCGCCGAAGTGGTTCTACGACGCCCACGGCAGTGAGCTGTTCGACCGGATCACCGAACTGCCCGAGTACTACCCCACCCGGGCGGAGCGCGAGATCCTCATCGCCCGGGCCCCCGAGATCGCCGCGACGACCGGTGCGCGCACCCTCGTCGAGCTGGGGTCCGGTTCGTCCGAGAAAACCCGCCATCTGCTCGACGCGCTGCCGGGGCTGCACACGTACGTGCCGGTCGACGTCAGCGAGAGTGCCCTCACCCAGGCCGGGCAGGCGCTGATCGCCGAGCATCCGGGGCTCGGCGTGCACGCGTTGATCGCCGACTTCACGGGCGGCCTCGCGCTGCCGGGAACACCGGGGCCGCGGCTGGTGGCGTTCCTCGGCGGCACCATCGGCAATCTGCTGCCCGAGGAGCGGGCGACGTTCCTGGCGTCCGTACGGGCGCTGCTCTCCCCCGGCGACACGCTGCTGCTCGGTACGGACCTCGTCAAGGACGAGTCGGTGCTGGTCGCCGCGTACGACGACGCGGCGGGGGTGACGGCGGAGTTCAACAAGAACGTGCTGCACGTCGTCAACCGCGAGCTCGGCGCCGATTTCGACCCCGACGCGTTCGCCCATGTCGCCCTCTGGGACGACGAGCACGAGTGGATCGAGATGCGGCTGCGGTCGCTGACCGACCAGACGGTGAAGATCCCCGCGCTCGACCTCGCGGTCGAATTCGCCGACGGCGAGGAACTGCGCACCGAGATCTCGGCGAAGTTCCGCGAGGAGGGGATACGTCGCGAACTCGCCGCCGCCGGGCTCGACCTGGCCCATTGGTGGACGGACCGGGAGGGCCGTTTCGCCCTGTCGCTGAGCGTGGTCCGCTGACACCTGCCCGGGTGGCCGACTGTGCCTACCGGGGATAGTTGTCACCTACCGAGGCTTGATGTCACCACGATCGCGGCGCAGCAACGGAGTCGGGCAGCGCCAAGACGGGTGAAGGTGCGCAACTGATTGAGCAGCGTATGTGAGCCGCCGGAAAAGGCTGGTCTCCCCCTCACCCTTCGGTGAGGGGGAGCCATCTGTTCGCGCATACAGAACCTTCGACAGACGGTGGTCAGAGCCGCCACCGCGCTCCGCATGTCATGGGCGGAGCGGAGGCCCTGGCTGTGGTACCAGCGTGAGATGAAGCCCCGTTGGCGAGGGGTGTGACGGTGACGTCGGTGATGACGGCGTCGGTCAGCATGAGGGAGACCGTGAGGTGATTCGGCATGCTCCCGTACCAGCCGGTGGCGCTCTATTCGCCGTTTTGATCATGAAACTTCCTGTCCGAACGCACTGCTGAGCCGCCGTTGGGTGTGGTCCGTCGGTCAGGTGAAGAATTCGCCGTCGAAGTCGGGGGACGCGTCGACACGGCCGTCCGATCCGACGCGGACGTAGGCGAAGCGGTGGATGGCGGCGAGTTGATCGGGTGCGGCGAAGAACAGGGCGGTCGCCGGCACGTCGGCGACGACCCAGGTGGCGAGGATGTCGTTGGTCGGGAGGCCGGTGCGACCGTCGAGGACGTGGTGCAGGCCCGGTCCCCGGGCACGCCGGTTGGTGGCGGAGGCGCACACCGCCTGCTTCTCGAAGCCTTTGATCACGAACAGGCCGGTCGCCTCGGCCCCTCGGACGAGGGGGCCGAGGCGGAGATGCGGCACCTGCTTGGCATCGTTCCGATGGGGCGTCAGGTTCGGCCTCGAAGCATGTGCCCAACGTTGTCTTATGGCGCTCAGGTTCCGAACGGACGTCGCGGTGGTTCAAGTGCGTGCTGTGTCGGTTTTCCTAAGCTTCGACGGCAGAGGGAACACCCGGGCTGTTCCTGGACGGGTACACCACCAAAGACGAGAAACTCGTGAACCAAGAGAATTCCGGCCGCGCGGCCGTCATCAGGTACCGGCGCTGGCATGTACATCAGCAACGGGGTGATCGGCCGTGTGCGGGTCGGGCGCGCCCAGGACCGCCGGATCAAGGTGATCGTTGGTCACCGGGTCACCTCGGTGTCCGTCAGCACCGGCAACGCCCGCACCGGCAGGGGCGCGTGACGGGCGTCCATCCGGACAGCCGTGCTCCGCTGGAGCCCGCTCGCTGCTGATCAGCCGGTTCCACGCCTTCTGCGCACCGGGCGCGGACGCGGCTGGGCGACCCATAGGGCTGACGCGAAGACAGCCCTCCTCACTTTTGGACCCCTTTAGCACATAAGCATAATCAGCTCCTTGATCGTCGAGGAGCTGATTTCCTGAAATCCGGTGGTCGGACAAGGCTGCCGTGGAAAGCGGAGACATGATGGGCAAGAGTCCTTATGACTATGTCGTGGTGGGAGCGGGGACAGCGGGATGCGTGATTGCCTCCCGGCTTTCGGAACGCCCCGGCGTGCGGGTGTTGCTGCTGGAGGCCGGAGCCCGGGACGCAACCGAGACGATGGCATCTCCTTGGGGCTTCCTGGGGTTCGACCCGTCGTCCCTCTGGCTGGGCGCCTCGACCGTGCAGGCCGGTACAGGCAGGGTCGCTGACGTGCTGCGCGGCAAAGCGCTCGGCGGATCGTCGAGCATCAACGGCCTCTACCACCTGCGGGGGCACCGCTCCGGTTACGACGAATGGCCCGGCCTCGGTGCTCCAGGGTGGGGTTTCGACGATCTGCTGCCCTATTTCCGCCGCAGCGAGAGCACGCGCAGCCGTGATGCCTCCGTGCGGGGCACGGACGGGCCGGTCGTGGTCGCCCCGGTCCCGGAACCCCATCCCCTGGCCACGGCGGGCGTCGACGCCGCGGTGGAGGCTGGGTTCGCATGCGCCGATGACATCGGCAGCGGGCTGGAGACCGGGTTCGGATGGAGTGACATGAATCTGCCCGGCGGCGCCCGCCAGAGCGCGGCCGACGCCTACATCCGTCCGTTCCTCGACCGGCCGAACCTGGACGTCGTCACGGACGCGACCGTGCAGCGGCTGCGCACCACCGCGGGCCGCTGCACCGGCGTCGAGTACACCATCGGTGGGGAGCACCTGTCCGTCGATGGCGCCGAGGTGATACTGACCGCGGGAGCCATCGGTTCCGCACACCTCCTGATGCTGTCAGGGATCGGCCCGGCACAACACCTTGAGGAACACGGTATCGACGTCGTCGCCGACCTGCCGGGAGTGGGCTCCCATCTGCAGGACCATCCGATGGCGGGCGTGGTGTACGAGGCCATCCAGCCCGTCCCGTTCGTTCCTGCCAACCCGCCGGCCGAAATGATGGGTCTGCTGTACAGCGACCCCGCCGCGGCGCGGCCGGACCTTCAGGTCTACGTCGTCGCCGCACCGCTCCCGTCGGCATGGGGCCAGCCGCCGGCCAACGGCTACTCCATTGCTTTCTCCGCGATGGCTCCGCATAGCAGCGGCACCGTGCGCCTGGCGGACGCCCATCCCGGCAGCGCTCCCGTCGTCGACCCCGGCTACCTGAGCGACGACCGTGATCTGGAGATCATGCGCAAGGGCCTGGCCCTGGCACGCCGCATCGGGGAGGCCGAGGCGTTCGCCGACTGGCGCAAGCAGGAAGCGGTGCCGGGCTCCGGGACGAGCGGCGAATCCGTGGACGAGTTCATCCGCAAGGCCACCGGCCCCTACTTCCACTTCACCGGCACCTGCCGCATGGGAACCGACGCCGATGCCGTCGTCGACCCTGCGAACCTTCGCGTGCACGGAATAGCCGGACTGCGGGTCGCCGATGCCTCGGTGATGCCGTCCATCCCCTCGGCCAACACCAACGCGACCGTCTACGCCATCGCCGAACGGGCCGCCGAACTGCTCGACTGAGCCTTCATCAGCGCCCACGGCGCTTCCGCAACGCGCTCATCCCCCGACGCCTGGACCGCCGGCAGCTGGTCGGAGTCTCGACCGGCTGTCGGCATCCTGCTTGCCGAACTCAACGCGGCCTGCGAGCTCGACGGGTCCAAGGCCGGTGTGGACGGCTGACCCATACACGCGAAAGCGGGGGAGCTGACGCCGGTCCGTCGTCGGTCGGCCAGCGGAAGGCGGCCAGCAAGCACCACCCCATGGTGAGCCGCGGGGCGGTGGATCACCTCTCAGTTCGCCGGGAAGCGCCGCGTTCCTAAAGGCCGAGGGCCCCGCGGGCGCCGGCGGCGAGGTCACCCGGATCCGCGCCCTCATCGGCAACGTCCCGCCGCGGTCACATGCCCAGGACGCCCACAGCGCCGCCCTGCCCTGCTCGGGACACGAGTTGGGGGCATCCGCTGAACTGCGGTCGTACCTTTGTCACGCGCTTTCGGCCGGCCCGTGGCCCGGCAGGTGCCTGTTCGGCGAGGGCGAGGCTGCTCCGGTCGAGCGGGCGTACTCGGTGGGAGTCTGACCGTAGTGCTTCTTGAAGGTCCGGGTGAAGTGGCTGCTGTCCGCGAACTGCCAGTGTGCGGCGAGCTCCGAGATACTCAGGCGACCTGACGGCGCGGTGAGGGCGAGCCGGGCCTCTTGCAGTCGCCGGTGGCGGATGTAGGTGGCCACCTGTCCGCCCACCGCGGCGAATGCCCGGTGCAGCGTACGGACGGAGACGTTGAGTTCACGTGCAAGCATCGCAGGAGAAAGTTCGGGATCAGCGAGCCGGCGGTCCGCGAGGTCCTTGGCTGCCTGGGTGAGAGCGGGAGCCAGCCGGGGTTCCACGTCGTCGAACCGGCCCTTCGCCACCGCCTTGGCCAGCTCGATCAGGGCGCCGTGGGTGGCTTCCACACCGGCTGGGCCTAGGTCGGCCACAGTTGTGTGGATCATGTCCGTGAGGGCCGTCAGCAGGCGTATCTCGGCCGAGTCCGCCGGCCCGGTGATGACCCGGTTCCCGAGCAGGGGTTTGAGCTCGCCGGGGGGCAGGACCAAGAACTTCGCCTTGAGGTGCGCCGTCGTCTCGAAGGCCGTCAGGCGCCCGACGTGCCGGACGAGGAACTGCCCGGCCGGTACGGTCTGCTCGCCGCGACCGGGCGGGCCGCCCAGAGTCCATGCGCCGCGCTGCACCACGTACATGGCCACCAGATCCTGATCGCCGCCGGGGGCGTCCGCGGTCCGGGTTGCCGACGCGGCGTGAAGATCGGCGATCGCCGCGCCATGCACCTTGGCCACGTTGCCCTTGACCCGGAAGTCACCGATCGTGTCCGGGCTGAAGGCCGGCAGTTGGAAGACATCGTCGCCGATCTGCGTCTCCCACCCGCGCCGGAAGGCGTCGAGTCCCCGCGGTGCGGCGCCCGGGGCGGTCGAGTCCACTGCGAGCACCCCACGCGCGCCGTCGACCCCCGCTCCAGAACTGTGCATGACTCTCTGATCCCCTCACCGTCATTGCTTCAACGCCATCCTGTGGTACTCGTGTTCCGCAGGACGTCACCACGGCTCATGTGTGCACTGTGCCAATCTTCCTACAGACGACCCGCATGGCAACGGTCGAGGGACGGAGCTGATGCGTTCTGATTCGGCGAGATGAGCTGATCGCCTGCGTACGCGCCGCCGTGGCCGGTTCGTCCAGTTCGGCAACGAGAGACGCGACCCCTGATGATCAAGCTTCTCGAAGCCTTTGATCACGAACAGGGGTCGCGTTCGCGTGCCATCCCCCCAGTCGGTGTCCTGCAACGCCACTGCGCGGACACCGATTCCACCTGCCCGGAACCGTCACAGCTCCGCCCTCTCCGACCTGCGCGAACAACTCGGACTGACCTCCAGCACGCCGAACGCCTCCACACTGGGACGGCTTCTGGCCCGCTTGGACGGCGAAGCCCTGGACGACGCCGTGGGCGCCTGGCTCGCCCGGTACGCCGCCGACCCGGTCGACGAACCCGGTGACACCCTGGTCTGTCCTGCCGTCGTCGACCTGCCCCGGGTGTTCGCCGGTCAGCCCGGCGAGGGCGGGACTCTAAGCTTGGGGCGTGACGCTGCGCCAATTCGAGTACGTGATCGCTGTCGCGGAAGAGGGATCCTTCACCGAGGCGGCCAGGCGCCTCGGGGTGACACAGCCCGCCTTGTCGCACCAGATCCGGGATCTCGAACAAAGCTTGCGGGCGGTGCTGTTCGAGCGCGGCGCGGGAGGAGCGGGGCTGACAGCCGCGGGGGCAGCTTTCCTGGGCCACGCAGCGGCGGCGGTGGCAAGTGCGCGGCAGGCGAACTCGGCGGCACGGGCCGCCGGGCTCCTGACAGGAGGCGAGTTGCGCCTCGCGACGCTCCAGTCCGTCACGCTCGGCATCGTTCCCGCAGCCATCACGGTCTGGCGCCGAGCGCACCCTCTGGTGCCGGTACGACTTGAGGAGTACACGCACGCCGAGCTGCTCGCCGAGGCGATGAACCGAGGTGGTGCGGACGTGGCTGTCGGACCTCCGGCCCGTACCTGGAGGGGGCCGGTGCGGACCCTCGGGCACGAGGAATTCCTGATCGTGCTGCCCAGTGACGACCCGCTGCTCTCGCGCGACTCGGACGTCGTCGCGCTGGGAGAACTCGCCGACCGGCCCTGGGTGCTCTACGCACGGGAGGTCGGCCTGAGCCTGGTGGTGGACGAAGCGTGCGCGATGGCGGGGTTCACTCCCCGGGTGGCGGCCCGCATCCACTACACCGACACGGCGGTGGAACTCGCCGTCGCGGGGCTCGGGCCCGCGCTTGTTCCCGGGAACATGATCCCGCAGCGGTTCGCGGGACATGCGCGTCGTCCCGATCCACCCGTGCTGCGGGAACTCGCGGCCTTCACCCGCCCAGATCCGTCACCGGCGGCGCTGGCCTTCATCGAGGTGCTCGCCGAGCACGGCACGCTCTAACGTCCCAGCTCCGTGCCGCCGAGAGCCCGTACGAATGCCATGACGTGCGGCGCAGCAGGTCCGCGTGTGTAGGCCACCAGGTCGCAGCCGACCTCGGGTCGTGGCACGCGCCAGGTGACGGCGACGTCATCGCTCACGGACGCGCGGGGAACCAGTGCCGGCCCCAGCCCGGCGGCGGCGAGCCGAACCGCGGCGGCCGGGTGGTGGGTCGAGACGGCCGCCCGTGGGGTGAACCCCGCGCGTGCGCACGCTTGCAGAACCAGGGATGCCAACGGGTTGCTCTCGGAGTGCAGGACCCAGTCCCGATCCGCCAGCAGCGCGAGGTCCAGGGGGGTACCGGTGGCGTCGGCACACATGTCGTCGGCGGGGAGCACCACCACCAGTTCCTCCCGGTACAGGGGGTACACCTCGCCCGGCCAGCCGTCCGGGACCGGGCCGACGGCGAGGTCGGCGACACCCCGCAACATCTCCCTGGGCAGCCGGTCACCGTCAAGGAATTCCAGCATGGACACCTCGGCGTCGGGGTGGGCGTCCCGCCAGGCGCGGATGGCACCGGGCAGGACGCCGGAGGCCAGCGAGGGGAGCACCGCCAGCCGCAGGGAGACCGGCTCGCCGTCGTGGCCCGTCATGACGGCGCGGCGCGCGGCCGCCGCGGACCGTAGTGCGGTGATCGCGTGAGGAAGGTATTCGCGGCCCATCTGGGTCGGCAGAACGCGACCCGGCAGACGTTCCACCAGGGGCTGTCCGACCGCCTCCTCCAAGGCCTTGAGCTGGTGAGACAACGTTGCCTGGGACACCGAGAGGCGATGGGCGGCACGGGTGAACGACTCCTCTTCGACAACTGCGAGGAGGTACTCCATCTGCCTGAGTGTTCCCATGAACAAATGCTATGCCATCCATGCCGGCCATCACTTTGACTCATATCGATCGGGTCCTGATGCTGTGCACATGAGTTCGACACAGAGCTACCTGCCCACCGACCAGGAGACGGCGCCGCAGACACCCTTCGGACTCGGCTGGGCACTCTTCGCCCTGGCTCTGGGTGGTCTGGGCATCGGCATCGGAGAGTTCACCCCGATGGGCCTGCTGCCCACGATCGCCCAGGGCGTGGACGTGTCGATTCCCCGTGCCGGATGGCTGATCAGCGCCTACGCACTCGGAGTGGTCGTGGGAGCACCGCTGATCGCGGTCTTCGGCGGCGGCATTCCACGGCGCAGACTGCTGCTCGGTCTCATGGCGGTCTTCACCGTCGGCAACCTGCTGAGCGCCCTGGCCTTCGGCTTCCCGACGCTCCTTGCCGCCCGCTTCTTCGCCGGCCTGCCGCACGGTGCCTTCTTCGGTGTCGCGTCACTGGTGGCCGCGGAACTGTCCCCGCCGGACCGAAGGGCCCGCGCCGTCGCACGCATCCTGCTCGGCCTGGCCATCGCCAACGTCGGCGGAGTGCCCTTGGCGACCTGGCTGGGCCAGACCCTGGGCTGGCGCAGTTCATTCGGCCTGGTGGCCGTCGTGACGGGTGTGACCTTCACGCTGATCCGGCTGTGCGTCCCCCAGTCCGCCCAGCCGGAACCGACAACGGGCGCCCGGGCCCTGCGGGCCCTGCTGCGGCCCGGCGTCCTCCTGTTGCTGGGCGCGGCGGCGGTGGGCCTCGGCGGCATGTTCGCCGTCTACAGCTACATCACCCCCACCCTCACACACCGCGCAGGCCTTCCCTCCGGTGCCGTGCCCGCGGTACTGGCCGTCTGGGGCCTGGGGATGGTCGTCGGCAACCTCGCCGGCGGATACCTCGCCGACCGCTTTCCCGACAGCGCCCCGTTCGTCATCCTCACCGTCTTCGCCGCCTTCCTCGCCGTGTTCGCCGTGGTCTCCACGTCCCCCGTCGGCGCGGTCGTGGGAGTGTTCACGATCGGCACGAGCTTCGCGATCGTCCCTTGCCTGCAGAGCCGGCTCATGGATGTGGCGGCCGACGCCCAGACGCTCGCCGCCGCCGGCAACCACGCCGCCGGCAACCTGGCCAACGCACTCGGCGCCTGGCTCGGCGGCGTCGCGATCGACCTCGGCGGCGGCTGGGCATCCCCCGCCTGGGTCGGCGTCGCCATGGCTGCGGCCGGTCTGCTGTTCCTTGCCGCCGCACGGACCCAATGGCGGGACGCAGCCTGAGGCGTCGAAGCAGGCGAGGCGTCTCGCACGCGGGGGCGACGAAGTCCGCAGGAAAAGCGGGAATGCCTCCCCGAGGTCCGTACCGAATTCTTGCCCGCCTCGACGGTTCTGCCCGGGATCTCACACAAGCGCACCCGGCCTCACCGGCCGCAGACCAATGGCAAGGTCGAACGCCCAACCGCGCCCTGCTCGACGAATGGACTTACGCCCGCCCCCACATACACCCGGGTCACCCACGGTGCCCCGACGTCTCGCGCACCGCCGCGCCGTGAGGCACCGTGGAGTGACGCGTGGCGCACCCGCCACGGCGGAGAGGAGCACCCGCATGTCCGACCACACGTATCGGGTCACCGAGATCGTCGGCACCTCCCACGAGGGCGTCGACCAGGCCATTCGCAACGGGATCTCCCGGGCCTCGCAGACCCTGCGCAACCTGGACTGGTTCGAGATCACCCAGGTCAGGGGGCAGATCGTGGACGGGGAGGTCGAGCACTACCAGGTCGGCCTGAAGGTCGGCTTCCGCCTGGAGGACGGCGCCTGAGCCCCGGGGCCTTCCGAAGCCCGGGAGACCCATGGCCGCCTCGCCCCGGGCCCCTCGGAAACGGGGCCCTGGGTCCTGTCGTCGAATGGGCGTCACCGGGCGGACAGGGATGTGACGACAGGGCCTGGGCAGGGCGGCCCCTGGGGAAGCGACATCTCGGGCGGACCTGAGCCGCCCCCCCAACTCCCCCGACGGACCCCTAGGTCCGTCTAGGTCCGTCCCTCCCGCTCCTGTGCGTCCTTCAGTGCCGCGGACGCCGTGGCCCAGCGGGCTCGGACGACCCTGAAGCCGGCCCGTTCCGCCTCGTCGCAGACGAGTTCGTCGTCGTCGACCAGGACGTGGATCTCACGGTCGCGCGCGAGCCGGCGCAGGACGTCCAGTTTGGTGTGACGGGCGGGCCTGCGGTCGTCGTCTCGTCGCATCCAGACGCGCCCTGCGGGCAACCCCTGCGCGGCCAGCCACTCGACGGTGTCGCGGCGGCAGCGCTCGGGACGGCCGGTCAGATAGACCACCTCGCACTCCTCCATGCTGCGCAACGCCAGGGTCACCCCCTCCGCGAGCGGCGGATCCTGCGGCGCGGCAGCGAAGAACGCGTCCCAGTCCCGCGGCTTGCGCTCCAGGAACCGCTGCCGGTGCGCGCTGTCCGCGAGCGTGCCGTCGAGGTCGAACACGGCGAGTGGTCTGCTGGTCTTCTCCGTCACGCGGACCACCCTAAACAGCGCCGCCGACACCCGGCACACCACAGCCGCCGTCCGCCCCTGTGAACCCCCGGTCCTCTCCCGCCAACTTCCTTCACCACAAGCACTATTCACATCACCCAGCAAGCCCTTACCGTGATGCCTCGCACTGCATGTTGCACAGCATGTCGCACAACATTCGGTATTTCGAACGAGAGCAGGGTGGTGACGGGACACCACCGCCCGGTTCTTCGGCATGCGGAGGTCTTCGTGAACCCCCCACTCGACAGACGTCACTTCCTCGCCGTCACCGGCACGTCCACGGCCGCGATGACCCTGGCCGCGACCGGCGGCGGCACGGCCCACGTCTCGACCGGGACCAACGCCCCGGGCGCCCCGGTCGCCCACGACGCCGCCACACCCGTCCGGCCGTTCCCTCTCGGCTCGGTGACCCTCCTGGACAGCGCCTTCCGGGACAACCAGCAGCGCAACTCCGCCTATCTGCGCTTCGTGGACATCGACCGGCTGCTCCACACCTTCCGTACGAACGTCGGCCTGCCCAGCACCGCCCAGCCGTGCGGTGGCTGGGAGGGCCCGAGCGTCGAGTTGCGCGGCCACTCGACCGGCCATCTGCTCTCCGGGCTCGCCCTCGCCTTCGCCGACACCGGGGAGCGGGCCCTGCGCGACAAGGGCCACCGGCTCGTCGCGGCGCTCGCCGAGTGCCAGGCCGCCTCCCCCGCCGCGGGCTTCGGCGCGGGCTACCTGTCCGCGTTCCCCGAGAGCTTCTTCGACCGCCTCGAAGCCGGGACCGGCGTATGGGCGCCGTACTACACGATCCACAAGATCATGGCCGGGCTGGTCGAACAACACCGGCTGACCGGCAGCGGTCAGGCCCTCGACGTCGTGCTGCGCCAGGCCGAGTGGGTCGACCGGCGCACCGAGCCGTTGTCGTACGAGCAGATGCAGCGGGTGCTGGAGACGGAGTTCGGCGGCATGAACGACGTGTTCGCCGATCTGCACGCCCTCACCGGCGCCGCCAAGTGGCTCGCCGTCGCCGAACGCTTCACACACGCCCGCGTCTTCGACCCGCTGGCCAGGAACGAGGACAAGCTCGCGGGGCTGCACGCCAACACCCAGATCCCCAAGATGGTCGGCGCCCTGCGCCTGTGGGAGGAGGGTCTGCCCGACCGTTACCGCACGATCGCCGAGAACTTCTGGCAGATCGTCACCGACCACCACACCTACGTGATCGGCGGGAACAGCAACGGCGAGGGTTTTCACGAACCGGATGTCATCGCGGGCCAGTTGTCCAACAACACCTGCGAGAACTGCAACAGCTACAACATGCTGAAGCTGACCCGGCTGCTGCACTTCCGCACACCTCGGCGCACCGATCTGCTCGACTACTACGAGCGCACCCTGTTCAACCAGATGCTCGGTGAGCAGGACCCGGACTCGGCGCACGGCTTCAACATCTACTACACGGGTCTGGGCCCCGACGCCTTCAAGCAGCAGCCGTCCTTCATGGGCACCGACCCGGACGCGTACTCGACCGACTACGACAACTTCTCCTGCGACCACGGCACCGGCATGGAGACACAGGCGAAGTTCGCCGACACGGTCTACTCGCACGACCGGCACCGGCTGCTGGTGAACCTGTTCATCCCGTCGCAGGTCAACTGGCGTGACAGGAACATTACTTGGCGGCAGACCACCTCCTTCCCCGATCGGTCGTCGACCGTGTTGACCGTCACCGCCGGACGGGCCGCACACCAGCTGCTCGTCCGTATCCCGTCCTGGGCCGCGGACGCCCGCGCGACACTCAACGGCCGTGCTCTGCCCGACCGTCCGGAGCCCGGCAGCTGGCTGACCCTCGACCGGGAGTGGCGCGCCGGGGACCGGGTCGAGGTGTCGCTGCCCATGCGCACGGTCATGGAGCCCACGCCCGACGACCCCGACGTACAGGCGGTACTGCACGGCCCGGTGGTCCTGGCAGGGGCGTACGGAGACCGGGCGACGCCGTGGCTGCCGCGCCTGGACACCGGATCCGTACGGAAGGAGTCGCAGGAGCCGCTGCGGTTCACCGCCCGCGCCGACGGCCAGGACGTGTCACTGCTGCCGATCTCCCGGGTGCACCACCAGCACTACTCCGTGTACTGGCAGACCGGTGAACCACCGCCCCCGCCACCGGAGTTCGCCGCCTGGCACCGTTTCGACGAGACCTCCGGGAGCACGGCCGCCGACGCCACCGGGAACGGGAAGGCCGCCCGGCTCGTCGGCGGTGCCGCCTGGACGGCGGCCGGCGCCGACGGTGGCGCGGTGGCGCTCGACGGCACGGACGGGTACGTACGCCTGGCCGACGACCTCCTCGCGGGCGCCGCCGTCTACACGCTGGCCACCTGGGTGCGGCTGGACGGCCAACCCGGCGTCTGGAGCCGGGTGTTCGACCTCGGCACCGGCGTCACGGCCAACATGTTCCTCACCCCGCTCAGCGGCGACGGCACCCTCCGCTACGCCATCACCGCCGGGGGCGCGGGCGCCGAGCAACGCGTCGACGCCGCGCCGCTGCCCACCGACCGCTGGGTGCACGTGGCGGTGACGTACGGCGGCGGGACCGCCGTCCTGTACGTCGACGGGCAGGAGGTCGGACGGAACGCCCAGGTCACGGTGGATCCGCGCTACTTCGGCCATCACCTCCGTGCCGGGTACCTCGGCAGGTCGCAGTACGCCGACCCCTACCTGAGGGGTGCGGTCGACGACTTCCGTGTGTACGGCGAGACCCTCACGGCCGAGGAGGTCGCCGCCCTGGCCCAGGCCTAGGCGACGGCACCTCGACGTGTGCGCAGGACGGGTGGGGACGCGGACCCGCCGCGCCCCATCCGGATCAACAGAAACAAGGAGAGCCGCAGAAATGATCGCCCCCGACCGGAAGCCGTCCTCGACGCCGCTCGACCCGTCCCGCCGCAGTCTGCTGCGCGCGATGGTCGCGATACCCGCGACCGCACTCGTGCTGGGCGAACTGCCCGGCCTGCTCGGCTCGGCCGCCGCGGCCGCCCCCGTCCACGGCTCGGCCACCCGCTACACCATCGTGCCCTTCCTCAACAGCGACGACGGCACCGTGAACGTGTACCAGTCCGACGACGCGACCGACTTCCGGCTCGTCAAGTCCTCCGCCTACACCCCGCCCAGCAACCGCATCCGCGACGCCAGCGTGTTCAAGCACACCGACGGCTACTACTACCTCACCTACACCACACACACGTGGCAGGACGTCAGCACCACCATCGGCTTCGCCCGCAGCTCCGACCGGGCCAACTGGACCTTCCTGTACGACTACACGGTCCCGCTCACCAATCTGTCCCGCGCGTGGGCGCCCGAGTGGTTCGTCGACAGCGACGGCAGCGTGAACGTCATCGTGTCCTGCTCGACCACCGACAACGAGTGGATCTTCACGCCGTATGTGATGAAGGCCACCAACTCCGCGCTCACCGGCTGGAGTTCACCCGTCGCTCTGTCCGGCATCGGCGCCAACCACATCGACACGTTCATCGTGAAGATCGGCTCCACCTACCACGCGTTCCCGAAGAACGAGACGACGAAGTACATCGAGTACGCGACCGCCTCCAGCCTGACCGGGCCGTACACCGTCACCCGCACCGGCGACTGGGCCGGCTGGGGCGGCACCCGTGAGGGTCCCTCGGTGATCCAGCTCGACAACGGCGCCTGGCGGATCTTCTTCGACGGCTACGGCGACGGCAGTTACTACTACAGCGACAGCTACGACACCTTCGCGACCTGGACCGCCCCGAAGAAGCTGCCGGGCATCTCCGGAACGGCCCGCCACTTCACCGTGATCAAGGAGACGGTGTCCGGCGGTGGCGACCTGGCCACGGGCGTGACCCGTTCCTTCCGGTCGGGCAACTACTCCACCCGCTACTGGCAGGAACAGTCCGCGCTGCTCGACCTGCCCGTGGTCAGCAGTTCCAGCACCACCGCCGAGAAGCAGGCGTCCACCTTCACCGTAGTGCCGGGCCTCGCCGACGCGAACGCGTACTCCTTCCGGGACGCGGCCGGCACCTACCTGCGCCACTGGGACTTCCGTGGCCGCTTCGACGCCGACGACGGTACGTCGGCGTTCGCCAAGGACGCCACGTTCGTCATCCGCACCAGCACCCCCGACGGCGCCGTCCGCTTCGAGTCGTACAACTACCCGGGCTACTACCTGCGCCACTACAACTACCAGCTTCGTGTGGACGTGCCGGAGGGCACCGACCTCTTCCGCCAGGACAGCTCCTTCGTACCCGTGACGGCCTGGGCATGACCGCCGCAGCCGCATCAACATCCACAGCCACATCCACGGCCTCAGCCTCAGCCGAGGAAGAGAGGGAGATGAACCTGATGAGCGACAGCCCCAGCCCCCTTCAGCCGTCCCGCCGCACCGTGCTGGGGGCGATGGCCGCCCTCACCACCTCCTTCGCGATCGGCACCCCGTCCGCCCGCGCCGCGACCGGATCCGCTTACGTGATGGGCTACTTCACCGAGTCCCCGAACGGCCTCGGTGACGACTACGGCCTCCATCTCGCCGTCAGCACCGACTCGCTCCAGTGGATGCCGCTGAACCAGAACAACCCGGTCGTGACCCCGACCGGGGGCACCGGCGGCCTGCGCGACCCGTTCATCCTCCGTAAGCAGGACGGCACGTTCGTCGTGCTCGCCACCGACCTCAAGGGCACCGACTGGAGCCTGCAGAGCCAATACATTCATGTCTGGGACTCCGTCGACCTGCGCTCATTCACCGGCTACCGGCGGCTGAAGCTGCACGACATGGCCACCCACAGCTGGGCTCCGGAGGCGTACTGGGACGCGAGACGCGGCCAGTACGGGATCATCTACTCGGCCGTCAACTCCACGGGCCACAACGTCATCATGGTGAACTACACCACCGACTTCGCGACCGCGTCGACGGCCCAGGTCTTCTTCGACCCCGGCTACGACGTCATCGACGGCGACCTGGCCGTGGGCGTCGGCGGGGTCAACTACCTCTACTTCAAGAAGGACCAGACGCTGGTCGGCGCCAAGTCGACCTCCCTGGAACCGGGCAGCTTCACCGTGTTCAGCACACCGGTCGCGCACGGCGGCACCGAGGCCCCCATCCTCGTCAAGTCCCAGACGTCCAGCCCCTGGTACCTCTGGGGAGACACCTACACCCCCAACGGTGTCTTCTACGCCTGGCAGACCGGCGACCTGGCCGCGGGCACCTGGACCGCGGTCGACCAACGGCTCTACACCCAGCCGGTCAACTCCAAGCACGGCACCATCCAGCCGATCAGCACCACCGAGTACGACAACCTCCTGGCGGCGTACGGCAAGCCGAGCTGGAATCGCATCAAGTCCTACAACTACCCGGACCGTTACGTCCGTCACGTCAACTACGTCGGCCGGATCGACGCCTACCCGTTCGACCCGTACACCGACGCGGAGTGGAAGCTCGTGCCGGGGCTCGCCGACAGCTCCGGGGTGTCCTTCCAGTCCGTCAGCTATCCCACGCGCTATCTGAGGCACTACAACTACCAGCTGCAACTGGACGTCAACGACAGCACGACGACGTTCGCGCAGGACGCCACGTTCTACCGGACCGCGGGCCTGGCCGACACCTCCTGGTCATCTTTCCGCTCCTTCAACTATCCGGACCGTCACATCCGCCACGCAAACTACGTCCTGCGCATCGACCCCATCTCCACCAGCACAGAAAAGGCCGACGCCACGTTCTCGGTCGGCTACTGACGCTCCGTCATCCCTCAGTACCGAGTCCCCAGGAGACACCCCCATGTCACCTTTCCGAAGAGTCCTCGCCACACTGGCCGCGGCAGCCGCGGCCCTCGGTGGGCTTACGGCAACCGCCCCCGCCGCGGCAGCCGCCGACTCGGGCACCTTCAACGTGCTCAGCTACAACGTGGCCGGACTCCCCGAGGCCCTCTCCAGCGCCTCGACCCCGCGCGACACCAGCACCACGGCGATAGGCCAGCGGCTCGGCCCGTACGACATCGTCCACGTGGAGGAGGACTTCAACTACCACGCCTATCTCTACGCGGGCGACACCACGCACGCCTACCGCACACCCACCAGCGGTGGCGCCGGGATCGGCAGCGGGCTCAACACCCTGTCGAAGATCTCCTACGACACCGACGACTTCGAGCGGGTGCACTGGAACTCCTGCCAGATCGACTCGGGCGACTGCCTGACCCCCAAGGGCTTCACGTTCATGCGGGAACGGCTGGCCGAGGGCGTCTACGTCGACTTCTACAACCTGCACACCAACGCGGGCACGAACGACGGCGACCTGGCCTCGCGGGCCGACAACCTCGACCAGCTCACGGCCTTCATCCAGAGCCACTCCAAGGGCAACGCCGTGGTGGTCATGGGTGACACCAACACCCGCTACACGCGCACCGGCGACACGATCGCCGAGTTCGGCGCGGCCAACGGCCTGACCGACGCCTGGGTCAAGCTCATCCGCGGCGGCACCCCGCCCGCCAAGGGCAGCGAGGCGCTGGTCTGCGACCAGACCGGCGCCACCGTGCCCAACACCTGCGAGGTCGTGGACAAGATCCTGTATCGCGGCAGCAAGCTGGTCACGCTCAACGCCACGAGCTACAACAACGAGCACGCGAGCTTCCTGACCTCGGACGGGCTGATGCTCTCCGACCACGACCCGATCACCGCCAAGTTCACCTGGTCGCGCAACCCCTCCTTCCAGCTGAGCGACCAGTTCGGCGGCCCGCACGGGGACTACTTCAACGACATCGACAGCGTGCCGGCAGGCGCCAGGGCGACCACCCTCACCCTGCGCAGCGGCTCGCGCGTCGACCAGATGGGCCTGACGCTGAGCAACGGCACGACGCTGACCCACGGCGGCACGGGCGGCACCGCCTCGTCGCTCACCCTCGGCAGCGGCGAGTACGTCACCTCGGCGCAGCTGTGCCAGGGCGTGAAGGACGGCAACACCCGTATCTTCTCTGCCAAGTTCACCACCAACCTCGGCAACAGCCTGGCGGGTGGTACGACGACCTCGGACTGTGTGACGCGCACGGCGCCGTCGGGCTGGCAGATCGCCGGGTTCCACGGGCGCACGGGCGACGAGGTCGACAAGCTCGGCTTCATCTACACCCAGCGCTGACCGGACACGACCGAGCCCGTGGCCCCTGGTGTGCGCACACCAGGGGCCACGGGCTCACTTGCTCGACTCCTCCACGAGGCTCGACTCGTTCAGAGGCTCGCCTCGTTCAGAGGCTCGGCTCGTTCAGAGGCTCGGCTCGCCTACGAGGAAAGCCACTCGGTGGCGTTCAGCGCGAGGGCGGCGTTGGTGGCGCCGGTGTCGTTCCAGCCGTCGTAGAGCGTGTTGCCGGACTGGCCGGTGCCGTCGTCGATCGGCGAACTGTCGCCCCAGAAGGCGACCTTGCCGCTGCCGAAGGTGCTGGTGGCGAAGAAGGCCCCGGTGTTGCCCGAGTAACCGGAGCGGTAGAGCAGGCCCTTGACCGACGAGTTGTCGGCGGGCTTCAGCGTGGCCGTCGTACCGTTGGCGATGAGGCTCTTGGTGACGGTACCGAACGAGCCGTGCAGGACGGCGTCGGTGCTGTCGCTGATCGCCGCCGGGTAGCCCGAGCTGATGTTCAGCGAGTCGATGGAGAAGCCGAACGGGTCGGTGGAGTCGACGCTGTTGTTGGTCATCAGGTCGTTGAGGATCTTCACCGCGTCGTAGCCGTCGTTGTTGCGGTCGGCGCCGGTGTGGTCGGAGATCATGAACAGACCGCCGCCGTTCTTCACGAACGTCATGATCGCGGTCTTCTCGGCCGTCGTGAAGAGCGTGTTGGGCTCGGGCAGCACCAGCGTGTCGAAGTTCGACAGGTCGGTGGCCGAGGTACCGCCGTACGTCAGCTTGGAGCCCGAAGGCAGCGTGTCCAGGCTGTAGCCGCCGGTCTTCTGCAGAGCCACGCCCCATGAGGAGAGCGCGCCGGTCCAGTCGGTCTCGGAGGACGGCGAGGAGTCCTCGCCCAGCGGGTTCGGCTGGCTGGTGGAGACGATCCAGTCGGCGTTGCCCGCCGTCTCGGCGTGTCCGTTGTCGAACAGGACGTGATGGGTGGTGGCCGCGTGCGCGGGGGCGGCGGTGGTCGTCTGGAGCGCGGCTCCCGTGAGCAGCACGCCGAGCGCGGTGAGGGCGACGGCGAGTCTGTGGCGGGGCCTTGTGGGGGTGAGCATCCGGCATTCCTCCATGGGTGGGGGCGGGGGAAGAGGCGGTGCGGGGCGCCGATCTGCGCGCGTAGAACGGCCGTTGAACGACTGCCGTTCGACACAACGGTGGACAGTACCGACATGATCAAGGCCGCCGGCAGACCCTGCCGCGACTTATCATCAACCTCTTACCTGGCGCCACAACCGACTTGGGATTCGGGCCGGTTGACGGCTCGCGCGGTGGTCGACCGCGGCAGGTGGGCGCCGATCCGTCAGGACGCGTCGACCAGCCAGGGCCTGACCTGCCTGCGCGCCTCGTGCAGCCGGGACTTGAGCGTGCCGAGCGGAATGCCGACGCGCTCGGCGACCTCGGCGTACTCCAGCTGGCAGATGTCCCGGTAGACCAACGGCGCCACCAGATGCGGGTGTTCGCGCTCCAGGCGCTCCAGCGCCTCCAGGAGGTCGATGCGGGATCCGGCGATCACGCTCGTGGTACGCGGGTCGACGTGCTGCGAGGCGTCGATCGCGTCCGGCTGCTCGGCGGCCCGCCGCTTCAGCTCGCGGTACTTCTGACGGGCGCAGTTGGCGACGACGGTGTAGAGCCAGGTACTGAATCGGCTTCGCCCCTCGAATGAGGTGATCTTCCGCGCCACCTGGAGGAGGACGTCCTGCGCAGCCTCCTCGGCGTCCTCGCGGCAGGGCAGGAAGCGCCCGCAGCGCCGCACGACCTCCGGTCGGATCCCCTGGAGCAGCAGATCAAGGGCCGCCGGATCACCCGAGGCCGCGCGCAGCGCGAGCTCCTCGGTCGCCGCCGCGTCCTGCACGGGGTGCTCCCCTCGGTGTCGATCAGAGGCCACGCATCATAGTTGCACGCACCCGGCGTCGTTCGGCGCGCCCCAGTTGGCTGGGGCTCTCTCCGTCCCGCTCCGTCGGACAGCCCGGAGGTCGCGCCCCTACCCGGTTCCGCCGGGGAGGCGGGGTGAAAGGAGATGGACACCGCCGTCGGCATGCTTCCTCGGGGCCTGGGCGTTCTCCGTCGGGCTCCTCCTGGCAGCCTGCGCCGGGTGCTTACGAAGTCCCCCATAAAGCCTCCATCTGCGACGACACAGGGGATACCGAGGAAGAACGCCCTCCGCATGGTGCCGCGTGCTCGGCGGCCGACGTGACCGGTAGGCTTCAACAGCCCGACCGTTGCCAGGAGCAGCAACCCCTCTAGGGACAGCGGCCACAGCGCCGCGCTCGTGGCATCCGCCCCGCCCTGGAGAGCAAATGCCCGCTGGTGAACAGATGCCAGGCCATCTCGACCGTGGTCGAACCCACCGGCTCACAGGCTTTGCGACGGGTTGTCCATGGTGAGGGGTCCCCTCGATCGGATCGGTCGCTACCGTCTGGACCGGCGTCTCGGCGCGGGTGGCTTCGGCGTGGTGTGGCTGGCCCACGACGAGGTGCTCGAGGCCGTCGTCGCCCTGAAGGTACTGTCCGACAACTGGGCCGACCACCTCGACGTCCGCGAACGTTTCCTCTCCGAGGCCCGGCTGCTGCGCAAGGCCGACTCGAACCGGGTCGTCCAGGTCTACGACATCGGTGAACTACCCGACGGCAGGCCCTACTTCGTCATGGAGTACGCCGACGGAGGCACCCTCGACGACCGGATCGAGGCCGGGCCGCTGCCCATCGCCGAGGCACTGCGCCTGACGGCCCTCGCGGCACGGGCCGCGGCCGCGCTGCACGAGGCCGGGATCGTGCACCGCGACATCAAACCGTCCAACGTACTGCTGCGCACCTCCACCGGCGGCGCCGATCGCGTCCTGCTCGCCGACCTCGGGCTCGCCAAGAGCCTGGCGCAGGCCTCCGGGCTGACGATGGCGGCCGGTTCCGCGGGCTACACCCCGCCCGAGCAGGCCCAGCCCGGTTCGGGCATCGACGCGCGGGCCGACGTGTACAGCCTCGGTGCTCTGGGCTACCACCTGGTCACGGGGTCGGTCCCCGGGCCGCCCGGCAAGGTCGTACGACCCGAACGGCTGCGTACGGATCTGGCCCCGGACGTGCGGCGGGCGCTGCTGCGCGCCATGGAACCCGACCGCGAGCGGCGCTGGCCCACGGCGCTGAGCCTGGCCGTGGAGTTGGAACGGTTGGCCGAACAGGTGTCGATGGGGGCGGTCCGCGTGCCCCGGCGCCGTCGGCGGACCGTGCTGGTGGCCGTGGCCGCCGCGGTCGTGATCGGCGCGGCCGGTGTGACCACCGCGCTCGTGACCCGAGGGTCCGACGCCCCGTCCGTGACGGTCGAGGACGCCTCAGGGCAGGTCTCGGTCGAGGTCCCGGGCGGGTGGGGCCGCCAACTGCGCGACTCCGGGTGGAATCCGCGGACCGTGGGCCTGCCGGACACGCACGAACCGGGTCTCGCCGTCGCGGACGACCTGGCGAGGTGGCAGAACCTGAGCTCGGGCGTGGACGGGGTGTTCGTCGGCCTGAGCGCACACGGCGACGTGCGCGCCAGGGTCGCGACCATCGCCCACATCGACTGCCACTACGAGGGCAGCCGCACCTACACGGGCACGCGCTGGCACGGGCTGATCCGCACCTGGAACGCCTGTCCGGGCAGCCATGGCTCACTCACGGAGGCGGGGCTCACCGCGGCGGGCGGGAACCAGCAGCCACAGCTGTACGTCCAGATCCGTCAGGCCGCCGGCAACGCCGCGACGACCGACCACGTACTCGGCTCCATACGGGCCGCAGGCTGACGAGCGGGAAACTGACGAGCCGGAGGCTGACCCGCGGGAAACTGACGAGCGGCGCCGGGGTCCGCGGGCCCCGGATCACGATCCCCGTTCCGGGACCCGCGGAAATCGCGGGTCCGCTCCGCGAACTTTTTCGCGTGCCCGAGCATCGGACACTGGTGACGGAGCACAGAGCGCCGTTTCGCACGCCGAGTCAGGGCGCGTGCGGTGAATTCCAAGGAGTGTTGACATGGCGACCTTCCGGCCCGGCGACGCGGTTCCCGTCCGCCGCCCGTCCTCCCCCACCCACAGGGCAGCGCTGGTCGCGGGGGTCGCGCTGCTCGGCCTGCTCACGGCCTGCGGCACCGACCACGGCACCGCCAGTCCTCCGCAGAAGCTCTCCGGCACGGCCGAGCCGGCCTCCGGCGACAAGACCACGGACACCACCGGAACGGGCGCCGCCCCGACCGGCTCCCTCACACCATCGGCAGCTGCCTCGAACTCGTCGTCGAGCTCGAACTCGTCCTCGACCGGGAGCGGCTCGTCCGGCAGTACCCGATGCCACACCTCGGAGCTGCGCGCGACGGTCGGCGCCAACAATCCGGGCGCCGGTCAGGAGAACTTCCCCGTCGTCCTCACCAACACCTCCCACCGCACCTGCACCCTGCGTGGCTTCCCCGGGGCGGCGTTCGTCGACGCGTCGGGCAAGCAGCTCGGGCCCGACCCGAGGCGCTCCGCCGATACGCCGACCACGGTCACGCTGACGCCGGGGCGGAGCGCGTGGGCGGGGCTGACGTTCTCCAATCCGGGCATCAGCGGGGCGAAGACGGCGACGCCCGCCTCGCTGATCGTCACGCCGCCCGACGAGCGGGACCCGCTCAAGGTCACGTGGAAGGGCGGCGAGGTACCCGTGTCGGGGAACGCCTCTTCCGTATCCCTGACCGTCGTCCGCGCCGGCAACGGCGCCTGACCCCGGTCCGCGTCACCGACCCCGCGACCCACGTCGCTCCCCCGCCCCGCCGTCCGCCCCGCGGATCGGCGGGGTTTGTCACGGAACAGCAACACGTGCCGATCCCGGCGACCTTTCTCGACGATCCACGCATCACACCGTGTGACGCACCCCGCGGAGCGGCGCGTCACAGGAACGGAAGCTCCCGCCCGTGGGCGGGAGCCGGATCGAGAAACTTCGGGGGTTCATCATGACCGGCATCTCACGCAGGCGTCTGCTGACCGCGACGGCAACCGCGGGCGCGCTGGGCGGCCTGGGCGCGCTCACCGCCTGCTCGGCGAACGACTGGTCCGTGGGCAGCAGCGCCAAGGGGGACACGAGCGGCAAGTCCCCCAAGCCGAAACTGATCGGCGACGGCTCCACCGCCGACACCGGGGCCCAGCCCAAGCAGCCGAAGGCCGAACGGCTGAAGCCGGGCGAGCGCCCGCCGCAGTTCGTGGTCTTCTCCTGGGACGGCGCGGGCGAGCTCAGCAACAAGCTGTTCTCCCGCTTCCGCAAGGTCGCCGCCGACCACGGCGCCTCGATGACGTTCTTCCTCAGCGGCATCTACACACTGCCCGAGTCGAAGAAGCACCTCTACAGCCCGCCTCAGCACCCCGTGGGCGCCTCCGCGATCGGCTACCTCTCCGACCGGCACATCCACTCCACGATCCAGCAGATCCGGTCCGCCTGGCTGGAGGGCCACGAGATCGGCACCCACTTCAACGGCCACTTCTGTGGCGCGGACGGGGTGCGGCGCTGGTCCCCCGCCGAGTGGCGCAGCGAGATCGCGCAGGCGAAGAAGTTCGTCACCGAGTGGAAGACCAACACCGGCTTCACCGACCTCGAACCGTTCCCCTTCGACTACGAGAAGGAGCTGATCGGTGGCCGAGCCCCGTGTCTTGAGGGCCAGTCCAACCTGCTGCCGACCGCCGCCGCCCTCGGCTGGAAGTACGACGCCAGCAGCCCCGGCGGCCTGCAGATGTGGCCCGGCAAGGTCCAGGGCGGCAGGATCTGGGACTTCCCGCTGCAGTCCATACCCTTCCCCGGTCACTCCTTCCAGGTCCTGTCGATGGACTACAACCTGATGGCCAACCAGTCCCACGCCAACCCGCTCGGGGACAAGTCCATGTACGACGCCTGGCGCGCCCAGGCCCGAGACAGCTACCTCGCCGGCTTCCGCCGCGCCTACGAGAGCAACCGCGCCCCCTTCTTCATCGGCAACCACTTCGAACGCTGGAACGGGGGGATATACATGGACGCGGTCGAGCAGGCCATCGAGCAGATCGCCGGGCACGACGACGTACGCCTGGTCTCCTTCCGCCAGCTCGTCCAGTGGCTGGAGGCCCAGGACCCGGCCGTACTGCGCAAGCTGCGCACCCTCAATCCGGGACAGTCGCCCCTCGGCGGCTGGTCGGAGTTCCTGGGCACGGCGGCCTCGCAGTCGGCCACGGCGAGTTCCTGACGACTCCGACACCGACGACCACCACGAACACGACCGCGGCCAGGCGCGCGTGGCCCGGCCGCGGTCGGTGTGACGTACAGGACGGGTCAGCGATGGCCGCCGTGTCCGTAACCGCCGTATCCCCCGTAACCGCCGTACCCATAGCCGCCGTAGCCGCCGTAGCCATCTCCGTAGCCGTACCCGTACCCGGGTGCGCCGTACTGTCCGCTCGGAGGCGCGCAGTAGTAGTACGGGGAGCAGCTGTGGTCGGGTGTCGAGGGCGCGGGCGTCGAGGGCTCGACCGAGGGCCGGGGCGACGCCTTGGGCCCGGTCGGCGACGGTGACTTCGACGGCTGGGGAGAGGCCCGACCCGACGATGTCTTCGGCTGCCCGGCGGAGTCCCAGTTGACCGCCTCCATCTGGAGCGAGGGCGACGAGGTGTCCATCGTCCAGTGCTGGTCGGACTCCTCCGCCCGGACCTTGAGGACCACGGACGCCTCGCCCTTGGTGGAGGCGGGGGTGAGGGCCAGGTCCTGGTTCCAGCGGGGCACCACCGTGCCCTGGAGGGTGAAGTCGTAGCGCACGTTCTTGGTGCCCGGTTGCGACTCGCCGGTGCAGGGCCCGAGTTGGACCGAGTAGCCGAGGTGGGAGTCGAGGCAGAGGTCGGGGGCGGCCAGGTCGCGCAGCAGTCCGTCGTCCTCGTACGACCATTCCTGGCTCGCCGCCGAGGAGCAGGGCGTGAGCGCGGTCTCCACGCCCTTCGCCGGCTTCTTGCCCACGATGCCGATGCACAGCCCGGTCTCGGTGTTGCGCAGCCGGCCGCGCACGCCGCCCTTCGACGTGTCGCCGGTGCCTATCCAGGACGGCTTCGATCCCGGCGCCTTGGCCGTACCCGAACTGGGCGAGCCCGAGGGTCCGGCGCCGTCGGCCATGCCGGGCGCGCCGTCCGAGCTCTGGGTGACCCACAGGACCAGCGGGACCAGGATCATTCCGCTCACGGTCAGCGCGGCGAGCGCGATGTTGTTGCGACGCGGGGCGCGGCGGGAGGAGCGCCGGGGCGCCTTGTGCGTCGGCGGGCGGGAGTCACCGGAAGCGCGGCTGCGCGGGGCGGGGCGCGAGGGCTCGCCCGGAACGAGGGGCGCGTGGCTGGGAAGGGGAGGGATTCTGTACGCGGCCGGAACGGCGCCCGGGACGTCCGTCACTTCCACGATCGCGTCGACGCGTCCGGGGCGGGAGTCGAGGTAGGCCGCGGCGCCCCAGCCGAGCAGAGCCTCGGCCAGGGGCAGCGCGAGGTCGCCGTTGAACCGGCTCAGCTGGTCGGCTGTGTGACGGCAGTGCCGGCAGCGGCCCATGTGCCTGCTCAGGTCGGCGTCGAGGTCGAGGCCGCCGCGGCGCAGGGACACGTCGAGCATCCGGTGGAAGCGGCGGCACTCCTCCTCCGGTGCCAGTTCGCGGTGGATTTCCAGGCAGCCCTCGCGCAGGCGTTCCCGGGCCCGCCGCAGTTCCACCAGGGCGTCGTCGTCGCTGATGCCCAACAGCCCAGCGGGTGCGGCGAGTTGCTCGGCCTCGACCTCGGTGTGCCACAGCAGACAGCGGGCGGGCTCGGGAAGCCGCTGGAACGCGCGGGACAACTGCCGCCTGTTCTCCGGCGGCAGAAGCCGCGCCATGACCCGGTCACGGCTGTCGGAATCGGCCAGCAATTCGGGATGAAGCATCTCCCGCCGTTGGTCCCCGAGCCATTCGGCGGTCATACGCCGTACGGTGACCAGCAACTGCGGCCGCCAGGCGGCCGTCGGCCCGGTCTGCCGCAGCGATTCGCCGAACAGCCGGGTGAAAGCGGCCGTGGTGAGCATTCCGGCGGGACGCACACCGTTGGTGCACAGGCGCGCGTAGGCGAAGACCGCTTCCCAGTGGCGGTCGAGGAGTTCCCCGACGGGATGGTGCGCGGGCGTGTTCCCCGAGCTCTTCTTCAGGTCCGCCGCGAGCCGCTCATCCGAAACCTCGAACAAGCGACCGGGCATGGGGGAATGAGACACCGCTGCGTCATTCACGTCCGCTTTCCTCCCAAAGGTAACGCAGGAATTAGTCCATACCAATGGGTATGTAGCCCGCCCGCCGAAGCGGAGGGACTACCCATGGGGGGTTGTTACCGCAATCGCCCCCTCCGACAGCTCTTTTGAAGCGAGGGGCGCGCGGGCACACCGTGCGCGTACAGAAGGAAGCGAATTGTCTGCACGCCAACAAGGCACACCTTTGCACAGTGCGCCGAGCCGAAACAAGAGATCTCGTCACCTTCCCTTTTCCGTCACGCGCGGACGGTTTGACCAAACGTCAGCCGAGGTCTCCACAAAAGGAATTCGGAATCCCCTACAGCCATCGGCGAGCGGTCATACGCAAGCCTCCGACCAGGCTCCCGAAGAGCGGCAAGGCCCGCACCGACCCGTTGACGGCCTGGCATGCCCATGCAATGCTCCCCATTGGGAGCGCTCCCATTTCCCGTCGTCCACCTCGCGTGGCCGCGGCACAGGATTCACCTCACCGCTGGGAGCCGCTCATGTCCGCTTTCCCGTTGCCCCGCCGCCGCCGAAGGCACCTGACGACCGCCTTGCTGGCGGGGGCATTACTCGTCGGCGGCCTCGCGACCGCCCCCTCCGCGACGGGGCTTGCCACCGCCGCCACGGCGACAACCGCCGTACGGGTCAACCAAGTCGGCTATCTGCCGGACGGCCCCAAGCGCGCGACCGTGGTCACCTCCGCCACGGGGCCGCTCACCTGGCGACTGCGCACCGCCTCGGGCAGGGTGGTCGCCTCGGGGTCGACCGTCGGCCGGGGCACGGACGCGGCCTCCGGGCAGCCGACCCAGGTCGCCGACTTCTCCTCGTACGGACGGACCGGTTCGGGTTACGTCCTGACGGTCGACGGAACGGTCAGCGATCCCTTCGACATTCGCGCGGATCTCTACGACGGGCTGCGCTCCGACGCGCTGGCCTTCTTCTATCACCAGCGCAGCGGTATTCCGATCGAAGCCTCCCTGGTGGGTTCCGCCTATGCGCGGCCCGCCGGGCATCTGGGAGTCGCACCCAATCAGGGCGACACGAACGTGCCCTGTCAGTCCGGGGTGTGCGACTACACGCAGGATGTCAGGGGCGGCTGGTACGACGCGGGCGACCAGGGCAAATACGTCGTGAACGGCGGCATTTCCACCTGGCTGCTCGTCAATTCCTTCGAACGGGCGAAGAGAGCGGGCACCGCGTCCGCACTCGGCGACTCGACGCTGCGCGTTCCCGAGCGCGGCAACGGCGTGCCCGACGTCCTGGACGAGGCGCGCTGGGAGCTCGACTTCCTGATGCGGATGCAGGTCCCGGACGGCAGACCGTACGCGGGTATGGCGTTCCACAAAGTCCACGACGCCGCCTGGACCGGGCTGCCGACCCGGCCCGAGCAGGACGCCCAGCCCCGTGAGCTCCACCCGCCGTCCACCGCCGCCACCCTCAACCTGGCGGCGACGGCGGCCCAGTGCGCCCGTGTCTTCCGGCCCTACGACACGGCGTTCGCGAACCGTTGCCTGACCGCCGCCCGCAAGGCCTGGACGGCGGCGCGGGCCAACCCTGCGATGTACGCGCCGGATTCGGACAGCACCGGCGGCGGGGCCTACGGCGACACCCGGGTCACCGACGAGTTCTACTGGGCAGCCGCCGAGTTGTACGCCACGACCGGCGAGCGCGCCTACCGGGACGCGGTGACCTCCTCGCCCTGGCACACCGCCGCGAACGCCTTCACGTCCGGCGGCTTCAGCTGGGCCGACACCGCCGCGCTGGGCAGGTTGACGCTGGCGACCGTACGCACCGGGCTGCCCGCGGCCGACCTCCGGCGGGTGCGCGCCTCGGTGACCGTCGCGGCGGACGGCTATCTGTCCACCATGGCCGGGCAGGGATACGCCGTCCCGATCCCCGCCACCGGGTACGTCTGGGGCTCCAACAGCGCGGTCACCGACAACGCGATCGTCATGGCCACCGCCCAGGAACTGACCGGGGACCCGCGCTACCGCGCCGGAGTGCTGGAGTCGATGGACTACCTGCTGGGCCGCAACGCCCTGGGCCGGTCGTACGTGACCGGATACGGGGAGCGGTACTCCGACAACCAGCACCACCGCTTCTGGGCGCACCAGTACGACCCCTCGCTGCCGCACCCGCCGGCGGGCTCCCTCGCGGGCGGTCCCAACAGCGGGCTGCAGGACCCGGTCGCACAGGAGCACCTGCCCGGCTGCGCGCCCCAGGCCTGCTACATCGACGACATCGGCTCGTACTCGACGAACGAGGTGGCCATCAACTGGAACGCGCCGCTGGCGTGGCTGGCCGCCTACGCGGCCGAGGACGACTGCGCGGGCGTCCTCCCTGGACGCCTCGGCTGACCGCGCTCCCCGCCCGCCACCGGCGGACGCGGAAGCCGAGTCGGAGGCCCTCTTCGGCTCGGACGTGCCGGGCGTGCGGGCGCTCACCACGGGTTCGGTGGGCGCCGCGCGTCAGTGCCCGCTGATCGCGCGAGGCGTGTACGGCTCCTCCAACTGCTCGATCTCCTTCTCCGAGAGCTCCACGTCGAGGGCGGCCACCGCGTCGTCGACGTGCCCCACCTTGGTGGCACCGATGATGGGAGCGGTCACGGTGCTCCGGCGCAGCAGCCAGGCGAGGGCGATCCGGGCACGCGGGATGTCGCGCTCGGCGGCGATCCGGGCGACGGCGTCGACGATCTCGCGGTCGCCCGGCCGGTAGAGCCTCTTGCCGTACTCGTCGGTGCGGCTGCGCTCGGTGCTGACGTCCCAGTCACGGGTGAGCCGACCGCGGGCGAGCGGGCTCCAGGGCAGTACGCCGACGCCCTGGTCCGCGCAGAGCGGCAGCATCTCGCGCTCCTCCTCGCGATAGAGGAGGTTGTAGTGGTTCTGCATGGACACGAACCGCGTCCAGCCGTTCAGCCGGGCCGTGTACTGGGCCTTGGAGAACTGCCACGCGTACATCGAACTCGCCCCGATGTAACGGGCCTTGCCCGCCTTCACCACGTCGTGGAGGGCCTCCATCGTCTCCTCGACGGGAGTGGCGGGGTCGTAGCGGTGGATCTGGTACAGGTCCACGTAGTCGGTGCCCAGACGGCGCAGGCTGTTGTCGATCTCCGTCATGACGGCCTTGCGGGACAGGCCACGCCCGTTGGGGCCGTCGTGCATCGCGCCGTTCACCTTGGTGGCGATGACGATCTCGTCGCGGCGCGCGAACTCCGCCAGCGCGCGGCCGACGATCTCCTCGCTCGTGCCGTCGGAGTACACGTTCGCCGTGTCGAAGAAGGTGATCCCGGCGTCCAGTGCGCGGCGGATCAGGGGGCGGGCACCCTCGGCGTCGAGCGTCCACTCGTGTGGCCCTCGGTCGGGCAGCCCGAAACTCATGCAGCCCAGGCAGATCCGGGACACGTCCAGGCCCGTCGAACCGAGCTTCACGTACTGCATGCTCACTCCTGCTTTCCGTGGGGTGGAAGGGCTCCCGCCGACCCGGCCACGGCGAGCCGCCGAGAAGAGCTCCGGGAAAGCCATTCCCGATCGCCGTTCGCTTAGTCGCGGGGGCGCGGCGCAGTACTTGCCGGCGAGGAGTTCGTACGACGGCCGGCGGGCGCGGGTGGACTGCGTGGCGGCAGGGGTGTGTGCAACGGTCTGAGCTGTGGTGATGCCTCAGACGTATCGTCGGATGCGAAACAGGCCTTGGACCCGGAGCACCTCCCGCGCGCAGGGTGGAATCACCGCTCCGGTGCCGCACCGGGGCGGACCCTGCTCGTCCTGTCGAAGGAATGCACCATGCGCGTATTCGTCACCGGCGCGACCGGATTCATCGGTTCCGCCGTCGTCCGTGAACTCCTCGAAGCGGGGCATCAGGTCCTCGGCCTCGCCCGCTCGGACACCGCCGCCGCGGCGCTCACGGCGGTCGGCGCCGAGGCGCACCGCGGCTCCCTCGACGAGCCGGACCGCCTGCACGAGGGCGCCGCAGCGGCGGACGGCGTCATCCATCTGGCCTTCAACCACGACTTCTCGGACTACGTCGCCAACGGCAAGCTGGACCTGCGTGCCGTCGAGGCTCTCGGAGCGGCGCTCGAAGGAACCGGCAGGCCCCTCGTGGTGACCTCGGGGACCTTGATGCTCACCATGATGGCGCCGGGTCGCCTCGGGACCGAGGAGATCGGGCCCGCTCCCGGGTCGGAGGCACCCCGGATCGCATCGGAGAGCGCGGCCATGGCGCTGGCCGCGCGCGGGGTGCGCGCCTCGGTCGTCCGGCTTTCACCGACCGTGCACGGCGAGGGCGACAAGGGCTTCGTCCCGAGCTTGATCGACATCGCCCGCCAGACCGGCGTGTCGGCCTTCGTCGGCGACGGATCGAACCGCTGGCCCGCCGTGCACCGGCTCGATGCGGCGCACCTGTTCAGGCTGGCGGTGGAAGCCGCCCCGGCCGGCTCGATCCTGCACGGGGCCGCCGAAGAGGGCGTGCCGTTGCGTGACATCGCCGAGCTCATCGGCCGCCGGCTGAAGCTGCCGGTCGCCGGGATCACCACCGAGGAGGCGAGCGGGCACTTCGGCTTTCTCGGCGCCGCCGTGTCCCTCGACAACCCGACCTCGAGCACCTTGACCCGGAACCTGCTCGGATGGCGTCCCGGGCACCCCGCACTCGTCCCCGATCTCGAAGCAGGCCACTACTTCAACGACTGAGCGAGCCGTTCGAGCGGTTCGAACCCGGCGACCTCGTCACCCTTCCGTCCCGGCCCGGAATGCGCCGCCCCGGAAGGTCGTGTCCCATGAAGTCAGGACCTTCCCACCGGTGGAACCCCGTCCCCGGCCATTCCCTCTAGCAGGGCGACGAGGAGGTCGGCATGGAAGACGGCCCCCAGACGGTGAGCGGCAGACCCACGCGGCGGTTCGTGCCCGCGACGCCTGCCGTCTCGGCCGGGGTATGGCGATGGCGGGGCGAGCTGAAGCGGGCGCTGCCGGCGCTGTGGCTGTTCGCCGCCGCGCGACTGGCGGGCGTGCTCATGGTGACCGCCTGGTCGCTGCACCTGGGCCGGCACCCGCGCAACGTGCTCGGCCTGGAATGGGACGGCGGCTGGTACTGGCACATCGCCCGGTACGGCTACGGCACGGTCGTCGCCGCCAAGTCCGGCCACGGGGTCGTCTACAACGACCTGGCGTTCTTCCCGCTCTTCCCCGGACTGATCCACGGCCTGAACACGGTCCTGCCGATCGGCCCGGTCAACGCGGCGCTCGTCATCTCCTGGATCGCCGCCGCCGTCGCCGCCTGGGGCGTGTACGCGGTCGGCGAGCTGCTGCACGGACGGCGGGTCGGGCTGGCGCTCGCGGCACTGTGGGCGCTGCTGCCGCATGCCGTCGTGCTGACCATGGCGTACACCGAGTCCCTCATGACGGCCTTCGCCGCCTGGGCGCTCTACGCGGCGCTGACCCACCGCTGGCTGACCGCCGGGACGCTGGCCGCGCTGGCCGGGCTGTGCCGCCCCAACGGTTTCACCGTGGCCGCCGCCGTCATCACGGCCGCCGCCGCCCACCTCTGGCAGCGCCGCCGCGAAGGGAGACCCACCACCGCCCCGCGCGCCTGGGTGGCCATGCTCCTGGCGCCCGTCGGGTGGCTCGGGTACGTCGCCTGGGTGGGGCTGCGCACACACGACCTGACCGGATACTTCCGGGTGCAGCGTCTGTGGGGCTCACGGTTCGACTTCGGTCACTACACCGCGCACATGTTCAAGCACCTGATCGTCGGGCACGAAACCCTGGTCGTCTACCTCTCCGCCGGAATCGTCCTCGGCTGCGTCCTGCTGTTCGTCCTCGGCGTCCTGGACCGACAGCCGCTGCCGCTGCTCGTGTACTCGGGGCTTCTCCTCGTCATCGCCCTCGGCGACGCCCACTTCTTCACGAGCAGACCCCGACTGCTGCTGCCCGCCTTCCCCCTGCTGCTGCCGTTCGCCCTCTCCCTGGCCCACGCCCAGCGGCGCACGGTCGTCGTCCTGCTCATCGGCCTGGCCGGTTTCTCCCTCTTCTACGGCACCTATCTGCTGACCGTTTCCCACCAGGCCCTGTGACCGCAGGTGGGGCGAGGTCCGTATCATCCGAAGCGTGACGCGTTTCTCCGTCCTTGACCGCTCGCGCACCCGTGAGGGGCACGACGCCGCCGAGGCCCTGCGGGACACCGTGCGTCTGGCCCAGGAGCTGGAAGGGCTCGGGTACCACCGGATCTGGGTCTCGGAGCACCATGGCGTGCCCGGGGTCGCCGGGTCCGCGCCCACCGTGCTGGCCGCCGCGGTCGCCGCCGCCACCCGGACGATCCGGGTCGGTACCGGCGGGGTGATGCTGCCCAACCACCAGCCCCTGGTCGTGGCCGAGCAGTTCGGTGTACTGGAGTCCCTGTTCCCCGGGCGGATCGACATGGGGCTCGGGCGTTCGGTCGGCTTCACGGACGGGGTGCGCAGGGCGCTGGGGCGGGACAAGGACGTCGCCGACGACTTCGCGGGGCAGCTCGACGAGCTGCTCGGCTGGTTCCGGGGCCCGTCGCCGGCGGGGGTGCACGCGCGCCCCTCGGAGGGGCTGACCGTGCCGCCCTTCGTACTCGCCCTGAACGAGGGCGCCACGATCGCGGCGCGCGCGGGTCTGCCCCTGGTCATCGGGGACATCAGGAACCGGGAGAAGATGCGACGCGGGATCGACCACTACCGCGCGACGTTCCGTCCCTCGGTGTGGGCGGCGGAGCCGTACGTCGTCGTCTCCGGCGCCGTCGCGGTCGCCGAGACCCCGGACGAGGCGATGCGGCTGCTCCGCCCCGAGGCCTGGTCGATGGCGTACGCCCGCACGCACGGTACCTTCCCGCCGCTGCCGCCCGCCGAGCGGGTCGAGGATCTCCCGATGAACGGCAAGGAGCGGCACTTCTACGAGTCGGCGCTCGCGGGGCAGATCGCGGGCACCGAGAAGCAGGTCGAGCACGAGCTGGAGAGGGTGATCGAGGAGACCGGCGCGCAGGAGGTGCTGGTCACGACCAGTACGTACGACCGCGGGGCCCTGCTGGACTCCTTCCGGAGGCTCGGCCGGGTCGCGGGACTGACCAGGCCCTAGAATCGTGGGGTTTGCCCCGAGCCCCCCGCCAGGAGTCCCGTCGATGTCCGACCCGCACCGCCGCCACGACGGGTACGTCCGTGTGCGGGGCGCCCGCGAGCACAATCTCCAGGGTGTGGACGTCGACATCCCGCGCGATGTCCTCGTGGTCTTCACCGGGGTCTCGGGCTCGGGCAAGTCCTCGCTGGCGTTCGGCACGATCTACGCGGAGGCCCAGCGCCGCTACTTCGAGTCGGTGGCGCCGTACGCGCGACGGCTGATCCACCAGGTCGGGGCGCCGAAGGTCGGGGACATCACCGGGCTGCCGCCCGCGGTCTCGCTCCAGCAGCGCCGCTCGGCGCCCACTTCGCGCTCGTCCGTGGGCACGGTCACCAACCTCTCCAACTCCCTGCGGATGCTGTTCTCACGCGCGGGCGACTATCCGCAGGGCGCCGAACGCCTCGACTCGGACGCCTTCTCGCCGAACACGGCCGCCGGGGCCTGCCCGGAGTGTCACGGTCTCGGCCAGGTCCACCGTACGACCGAGAAGTCGCTGGTCCCGGACCCGTCGCTGTCGATCCGCGCGGGCGCGATCGCCGCGTGGCCCGGCGCCTGGCAGGGCAAGAACCTGCGCGACGTCCTCGACGCGCTGGGGTACGACGTGGACCGGCCGTGGCGCGAGCTGCCGGCCGAGCAGCGGGAGTGGATCCTGTTCACGGACAAGCAGCCGGTCGTCACCGTGCATCCGGTGCGGGACGCGGACCGGATCCAACGCCCCTACCAGGGCACGTACATGAGCGCCCGGCGCTATGTCATGAAGACCTTCTCCGATTCCAAGAGCCCGACGCTGCGGGCCAGGGCCGAGCGGTTCCTGACCAGCGCCCCGTGCCCGGTGTGCGGCGGCAGCCGGCTGCGTCCCGAGGCGCTGGCGGTGACCTTCGCGGGCCGCACGATCGCCGAACTGGCCGCGCTGCCGCTGTCCGAGCTGGCCGGGACCCTGGAGCCCCGGGGAGAGGCGGCCCGCGTCCTCACCGACGACCTGAGGGCACGGATCGCCCCCGTCGTGGAACTCGGCCTCGGTTACCTCAGCCTCGACCGGGCCACCCCGACGCTCTCCGCGGGCGAGCTGCAACGACTGCGGCTGGCCACGCAGTTGCGCTCCGGTCTGTTCGGTGTCGTGTACGTCCTCGACGAACCGTCCGCGGGCCTGCACCCGGCGGACACGGAGGCCCTGCTCACGGTCCTGGACCGACTGAAGGCGGCGGGCAACTCGGTGTTCGTGGTCGAGCACCATCTGGATGTCGTGCGGGGCGCCGACTGGCTCGTCGACGTCGGTCCGCGGGCGGGTGAGCACGGCGGGCGGGTGCTGCACAGCGGTCCGGTGGCGGAGCTGGCCGGAGTGGCGGAGTCGGCCACGGCCCGCTTCCTCTTCGACCGCTCCCCCGCGCCGGAACGCGAAGTCCGTTCTCCGCGAGGGCAGTTGAAGGTGGGGCCGGTGAGCCGCCACAACCTGCGCGGGGTGAGCGCCGCGTTCCCGCTCCGTGTGCTCACCGCCGTCACGGGTGTCTCCGGCTCGGGCAAGTCCACCCTCATCGGCGAGGTGACCGAGGAGCTGGAGGGGGTGGGACGGCTCGTCTCCGTGGACCAGAGGCCCATCGGCCGTACCCCGCGCTCGAATCTCGCCACCTACACGGGCCTCTTCGACGTGGTGCGCAAGGTCTTCGCCGGGGCGGAGGAGGCGCGAAGGCGCGGCTACGGGGTGGGGCGCTTCTCCTTCAACGTCGCGGGCGGGCGCTGCGAGACCTGCCAGGGCGAGGGGTTCGTGAGCGTGGAGCTGCTGTTCCTGCCGAGCACCTACGCTCCCTGTCCGGACTGCGACGGGGCACGCTACAACCCCGAGACGCTCGAGGTGACGTACCGCGGAAGGAACATCGCGCAGGTCCTGGACATGACGGTGGAGGCCGCGGCGGAGTTCTTCGCCGACACCGCGCCCGTCGCCCGCAGCCTCGCCACGCTCCTCGACGTGGGTCTTGGCTATCTACGACTCGGCCAGCCCGCCACGGAGTTGTCCGGCGGCGAGGCCCAACGCATCAAATTGGCAGGCGAGTTGCAGCGGGTCCGCCGGGGGCACACCCTCTACGTCCTCGACGAGCCGACGACCGGGCTGCACCCCGCCGATGTCGAGGTGCTGATGCGCCAGTTGCACGGCCTGGTCGACGCGGGACACACCGTCGTGGTCGTCGAGCACGACATGGCGGTGGTCGCGGGCGCGGACTGGGTGATCGACCTGGGTCCCGGCGGCGGGGACGCGGGCGGCCGGATCGTGGCGGCGGGTCCCCCGGCCGAGGTGGCGCGGGCGGAGGGCAGCACG
Organism: Streptomyces mirabilis; assembly: GCF_039503195.1. Classification (NCBI taxonomy): domain Bacteria; kingdom Bacillati; phylum Actinomycetota; class Actinomycetes; order Kitasatosporales; family Streptomycetaceae; genus Streptomyces; species Streptomyces mirabilis. Next base: position 9,258,449 of record NZ_JBCJKP010000001.1, on the reverse strand, counting down.
ACGGCTCCGTACCTCACCCGGGCGCTCGCTCGGGGCCGATAGCCCCCTACCGCCGGCCACCGGCCCCTGTCCCTTCGGGTCGCCTCGTCCTGATACGTCAGCGATGGGCGAGGGCCGACGCGCGTGCGCCCTGGGAATGCAACCCCCCTTGCGCCGCGCGGGCCAGCGCCCGTCGATCCGGGTGGCTGCCCGGGGCGAGCGTGGGCCGTACCTCGACCTCCGCCACCAGCCCGCGGGCCGAGGCCACCCGCCACAGGGAGGCGAGCAGCGAGTCGTTCCCGACGAAGGCGGGCGCGGTGCTCGCCACTCCCCCGGCGAGCCGGTAGTGGATGTGCACCGGCTGGACCGGCACCCCCGCGTCGAGCGCGGCCTGGAAGACGGCCCGCCGGAAGTGGCCCTGCGCCCTGCCGCACCAGGTGCTGCCCTCCGGGAAGGCCACGACGGCCACCCCGTCGCGCAGCAGCCCGGCGATCCGCGCCACCGTGTCCGGCAGCGCGCGCAGCCGGTCGCGTTCGATGAACAGGACGCCGCCGCGCGCGGCCAGCGGTCCCGCCACCGGCCACTGCCGGATCTCGGACTTGGCGAGCATCCTGGCCGGCCGGACGGCGGCGAGGAGCGGGATGTCCAGCCACGAGATGTGGTTGGCGACGATCAGCAGCCCACCGGTGGGGACGGCGGGGCCGGTGATCCGGACGCGGACGCCCGCGGCCCGCACGATCGCCCGGCACCAGCGCCGTACCGGCTCGGCGGGGATCCGCCCGCCGAGCGGCAACAGCACGACCCCGGTGGCGACCACGACCAGGACCGCCGCGAGCCGCAGCACGGCACGCGGTACGGCCGTGGCGGACCCCGTCGCCTCGACGCACGCCCTGGGGGTGCAGGGCGCGCTGGGCAGCCAGACGCTCATCAGGCCGGGACGAGCGAGAGGAAGTGCCTCAGATAGCGCGGGTTGACCCGGCGCATCGACAGCAGCACGAACAGGTCCGCGACCCCGAAGTCCGGGTCGTGCGCGGGTGCGGCGCAGACCCAGGCGCCGAGCCGGAGATAGCCGCGCAGGAGCGGGGGGAGTTCGGTGTGGGGTCGGCGGGTGACACCCTCCGCGGTCCACGGCAGCAGCGGTCGTACCCGGTACTCCTCGGGTGCCAGGTGCTTGGCCTGCACCCGGTCCCAGGTTCCGGCCGCGAGCTCGCCGCCGTCGGCGAGCGGGATCGAGCAGCAGCCCGCGAGCCACTCGTGGCCGCCCTCGACCATGTAACGGGCAATCCCGGCCCAGATGAGGCCGATGACGGCGCCGTCGCGGTGGTCAGGGTGCACGCAGGAGCGCCCGACCTCGACGAGTCCCGGGCGGATCGCGTCGAGCGGGGTCACGTCGAACTCACCCTCCGAGTAGAGCCGGCCGGCGATCGCGGCGCGCTCCGGGGGCAGCAGACGGTAGGTGCCGACGACCTGGTCGGTCAGCGTGTCACGGACCAGCAGGTGATCGCAGTAGGCGTCGAAGGCGTCGATGTCGAGCCCCGGCTGCGGCGTGGTCAGCAGGGCGCCCATCTCCCCGGCGAAGACGTCGTGCCGCAGCCGCTGCGCGGCCCGGACGTCGGCCTCGGAACGGGCGAGGGAGACGGTGTAGCGGGTGGGGGCCAGGGGCTGCGGGGGGCTGTCGAGGGTGGAAACGCCGGTCATGGCACTCTCCTGGTCACGGGCCGGTTCGGCACAGCGGCGGCAGACCGGTTCGGTACGGCCCGCGCGCTCCTGTTCTTCCGATGCCGGTTGGCCTGCGCGTGACGTGTGCCAGGAGCCAGGATGTGGGGATGTTGAATGCCAGGAGATTCCCCCGAATGCGAGACGGGACCGGGGATGAGCACCACTCCCGGCCCCGCCCGTCCGCACAGATCCGGCGAACGTCTACCTAACAATCGGGGCCGGCAAGAACGCCCCTCGAGGGGCGCGGGGAACTGCGCGATCAGCCCCACCGACCCGCAGTCGAACCACCGCCTCAGCGACGCCCTGACTTACGAGCGGCCCGCAGCCACTCCTTGTTCATCCCGGTGATGGAAACCAACGGAATCCCCTTGGGGCAAGCGGTGGCGCACTCCCCGGCCAGCGTGCACCCCCCGAACCCCTCCTCGTCCATCTGCGCCACCATGTCCAGCACCCGCGTCTCCCGCTCGGGCGCCCCCTGTGGCAGCACGTTCAGATGGTTGACCTTCGCCGAGGTGAAGAGCATCGCGGCCCCGTTGGGACAGGCGGCCACACACGCGCCGCAGCCGATGCACTCGGCGTGCTCGAACGCGAAGTCGGCGTCCGGCTTCGGCACCGGCGTCGCGTGGGCCTCGGGCGCGGCGCCGGTGGGGGCGGTGATGTACCCGCCGGCCTGGATGATCCGGTCGAAGGCCGAGCGGTCCACCACGAGGTCCTTGACGACCGGGAAGGCGGAGGCGCGCCAGGGCTCGACGTCGATGGTGTCGCCGTCCTGGAAGGACCGCATGTGCAGCTGGCAGGTGGTGGTGCGCTCGGGTCCGTGGGCGTCGCCGTTGATGACCAGGCTGCAGGCGCCGCAGATGCCCTCGCGGCAGTCGTGGTCGAAGGCGACGGGGTCCTCGCCCTTGAGGATGAGTTCCTCGTTGAGGGTGTCGAGCATCTCCAGGAAGGACATGTCGGCCGAGATGTCGTCCACCTCGTACGTGGACATCGCTCCGTCGGCGTCGGCGTTCTTCTGGCGCCAGACGCGCAGGGTGAGCTTCATGCGTAGCTCCGCTGGGTGGGGTGGACGTACTCGAAGACCAGGTCTTCCTTGTGCAGGACGGGCGCGGCGCCGGTGTCGGTGAACTCCCAGGCGGCGGCGTACGAGAAGTCCTCGTCCTTGCGGGCGGCCTCGCCGTCCGGGGTCTGGGACTCCTCGCGGAAGTGGCCGCCGCAGGACTCGGACCGGTGCAGCGCGTCGAGGCACATCAGCTCGGCGAGCTCCAGGTAGTCGACGACGCGGTTGGCCTTCTCCAGGGACTGGTTGAACTCCTCGCCGGTGCCGGGGACCTTGATGCGCCGCCAGAACTCCTCGCGGATCTCCGGGATGCGCTCCAGGGCCTTGCGCAGACCCGTCTCGGTGCGGGCCATGCCGCAGAACTCCCACATGAGTTCGCCGAGTTCGCGGTGAAAGGAGTCGGGGGTGCGGTCGCCGTCGACGGCCAGCAGCAGCCGCAGCCGGTCCTCGGTCTCGGCCAGCACCTCCTGGACGGCGGGGTGTTCGTCCGTGACCTCGGCGTGGTGCGGGTTGCGGGCGAGGTAGTCGTTGATGGTCGACGGCAGCACGAAGTAGCCGTCGGCGAGGCCCTGCATGAGGGCCGAGGCACCCAGGCGGTTGGCGCCGTGGTCGGAGAAGTTGGCCTCGCCGATCGCGAACAGGCCGGGGATGGTGGTCTGGAGGTCGTAGTCGACCCACAGTCCGCCCATCGTGTAGTGCACGGCCGGGTAGATCCGCATCGGCACGGTGTACGGGTCCTCGGCGGTGATCCGGGCGTACATGTCGAAGAGGTTGCCGTACTTCTCCTCGACCTTCGCCCTGCCCATACGCCGGATGGCGTCGGCGAAGTCCAGGTAGACGCCCTGTCCGCCCGGGCCGACCCCGCGGCCCTCGTCGCAGACGTTCTTCGCGGCGCGGGAGGCGATGTCGCGCGGGACCAGGTTGCCGAAGGAGGGGTAGATGCGCTCCAGGTAGTAGTCGCGCTCGTCCTCGGGGATCTCGTTCGGCGGGCGGGTGTCGCCCTGGGCCTTCGGGACCCAGATACGGCCGTCGTTGCGCAGCGACTCGCTCATCAGGGTGAGCTTGGACTGGTGCTCGCCGGTGCGCGGGATGCAGGTGGGGTGGATCTGGGTGAAGCAGGGGTTGGCGAAGTAGGCGCCGCGCCGGTGCGCCCGCCAGACGGCGGTGGCGTTGGAGTTCATGGCGTTCGTCGAGAGGTAGAAGACGTTGCCGTAGCCACCGCTGGCCAGGACGACGGCGTCCGCGTAGTACGTGTCGACCCGGCCGGTGATGAGATCGCGTGCCACGATGCCGCGCGCCCGTCCGTCGACCACGATCAGGTCGAGCATCTCGGTGCGCGGATGCATCTCGATGTTGCCGGCCGCGATCTGCCGCGACAGGGCCTGGTAGGCGCCGAGCAGGAGCTGCTGGCCGGTCTGGCCGCGGGCGTAGAAGGTGCGGGACACCTGGACGCCGCCGAAGGAACGGGTGTCGAGCAGACCCCCGTACTCCCGCGCGAAGGGCACGCCCTGGGCGACGCACTGGTCGATGATCTCGACCGAGATCTGCGCGAGACGGTGGACGTTGGACTCGCGGGCCCGGAAGTCGCCGCCCTTGACGGTGTCGTAGAACAGCCGGTGGACGGAGTCGCCGTCGTTGCGGTAGTTCTTCGCCGCGTTGATGCCGCCCTGCGCGGCGATCGAGTGGGCGCGGCGGGGCGAGTCCTGGTAGCAGAACTGGACGACGTGGTAGCCCTGCTCGGCGAGCGTGGCGCCCGCCGAGCCGCCCGCGAGGCCGGTACCGACCACGATCACCGTGTGCTTGCGACGGTTGGCGGGGTTGACGAGCTTGGCCTCGAAGCGACGGGTGTCCCAGCGCTCGTTGACCGGCCCCTCGGGGGCCTTGCTGTCGACGACGGGCGAACCGGTCGTGTACGCGGCGTATTCAGAGGCTGCGGTCATGTCAGCTCACCAATCCGGTCATGACACCGACGGGTACGGAGATGAAGCCCACCGTCAGCACCAGTGCGAGGACGTCGGCGACGGTCTTGAGGGCGCGGTCCCGGGTGCGGCTGCCGGCGCCCAGGGTCTGTGCGGCGCTCCAGAAGCCGTGCCGGATGTGCAGGCCGAGCGCGAGCATCGCGACGATGTAGATCACGTCGCCGTACCAGGTCGAGAAGGTGTCGATCACGTTCTGGTAGGGGTGTCCGGGCTGGAAGCCGCCGGGGTGCGCGGTGCCGGTCGTCAGGTCGAGGATGTGCCAGACGATGAACAGGCCGAGGATGATCCCGCCCCAGCGCATCGTGCGGGTCGCGTAGCTGGACCTGGGCTTCTGGTGGACGTACTTGTTCGGGCGCGCCCTGATGTCGCGGCGGCTGAGCTGGTACGCGGCGGTGGCGTGGGCGACGACGGCGACGACCAGGACCACGCGGATGATCCACAGGGCCCACTCGTAGTGCAGGAAGGGCTCACCCAGGGTGCGCAGCCAGTGGGCGTAGTGGTTGAAGTCGCCCGAACCGAAGAAGATCTTCAGGTTGCCGAACATGTGTACGACCAGGTACATCAGCATGATCAGGCCGCTGACCGCCATCACGGTCTTCTTCCCGACGGAGCTGTCCCACACGGTGCGCGTCATCGACGGTCGTCGGTCCGTCCGCGTTGCCAGAGCCATGTCTCAGAACGTAGGGCCGTGGGTGCCGATCGGTCCAAGACATGGTCCAGCTCGTTTCCATAGCTGGAGCCTATGATGGGTGGATGCAGTTCCAGCAGCTCCAGTACTTCGTGGCGGTCGCCGAGACCCGGCACTTCACGCGGGCCGCCGATCTGGTCCATGTCGCCCAGCCGTCCCTCTCCCAGCAGATCAAGGCACTGGAACGGGAGTTGGGGGCGGACCTCTTTCTCCGCGCGCGGGGCAACATCACCCTGACGGACGCGGGCGAGGCGCTGCTGCCACTGGCCCGGCGCATCCTGGCCGACGCGGACACGGCCCGGCACGAGGTGCAGGAACTGGCCCAGCTGCGCAGCGGCCGGGTCCGCCTGGGCGCGACACCGAGCGTGTGCACCGGCCTCCTTCCGGATGTCCTGCGCGCCTTCCACGACCGCTATCCGGGTATCCGGCTGCTGATCGAGGAGGGCGGCTCCCACGATCTCGTACGGGAACTCGCGCGCGGCGCGTTGGATCTCGCCCTGGTCGTCCTCCCGCTGCCCACCCCCTCCCCCGCGCTGACGACGGTGGAGCTGCTGCGTGAGGACCTGGTCGTGGTGTCGTCACCGGATGCGCCCGCGCCGGGGACCGGTCGCACCGTGCGCATCCCCGACCTGGAGGGCGAACGCCTTGTGATGTTCCGGCACGGCTACGACCTGCGGGAACTGACCGTCGCCGCCTGCCGCGCCGAGGGCTTCGAGCCGGACTTCGCCGTCGAGGGCGGCGAGATGGACGCGGTGCTGGGATTCGTCAGGGCGGGGCTCGGCGTGGCCGTCGTCCCGCGCATGGTCGCGACGCGGTCGGGGCGCGGCCTGCGGGTGACACCGCTCGCACGCCCCGGACTCCACCGCGTCATCGCCCTGGCCCACCGCAGCGATGTGGCCCCGCCACGCGCGGCCCGCGAACTCCAGCGGATGCTGCTGGAACGCTGACCGGCGCAGGGGGCCGGTCGGTACGTCACCAGGTCGGGATGAAACCGCCGTCGATGACGAAGTCGCTGCCGGTGATGTTGCGGGACTGGTCGCCGGCGAGGAAGAGGACCAGGTCGGCGACCTCGGACGGCTGGGAGAAGCGGCCGGTGACCGTGGCACCGGACGCCTGGGCGACCACGTCGTCCGGGGTGATCCCGGCGGCTGCCGAGACCGTGGCCGCCACCCCGTCGCCGCCGAGCCACAGCTCGGTCTCCACCGGACCGGGGCTGACGGTGTTGACCCGGATGCCCTGGGGGCCGACCTCCTTGGAGAGCGCCTTGGAGAAGGCGACCAGCGCGGCCTTGCCCGCGCTGTAGTCGATCACCATCGGGTCGGGCAGGGTGGCGTTGACCGAGGCGACCGTCACGACCGAGCCCTGCCCGGCGGACAGCATCAGGGGCAGGGCGGCGCGGGTGACCCGTACGGCCGTGAGGAGGTTCAGATCGACCGTGCGCTGCCAGTCCTCGTCGGTCACCGACAGGAATCCGCCCATGCGGGCGGGGGCCGCGCCGACGTTGTTGACCAGGATGTCCAGTCGGCCGTCCGCCGTCGCCACGAGGCGCTCGGCGGCACCGGGTTCGGCCAGGTCCACCGGCACCCAGGAGACACCGCCCTGCTTGACCAGCGCGTCGAGACCCGGCGTCGTGGTGCGCGACCCGGCGATCACCGTCGCCCCCGCGCCGGCCAGCGCCTCGGCGACGGCCAGTCCGATGCCCTTGCTCGCGCCGGTGACGACGGCGGTCCTGCCCTGGAGTTCCGTGCCCATCCTTCGCAGCTCCTTCAGTTGATCCACTGGGCACACAGCGGCACGCCCTCCGTTCCAGGAGACCACGCCGCACCCGAAGCCTCAGCCTGTGGCGTCCACCAGGGCCAGTTCGTGCAGCCGCTCCGGTGGGCCCGGGCGGGCGTAGTACCAGCCCTGGGCCGTGTCGCAGCCCAGTATCCGCAACTGCTCGGCCTGTGCGCCCGTTTCGACGCCCTCCACCGTGACCGCGAGGTCGAGGCTGTGGGCGAGCGAAACGATCCCCTCGACGATCTTGAGGTCGACGGGGTCCGCCGGGAACTGCTGCATGCCCTGGGTGAAGGAGCGGTCCAGCTTGAGGATGCTCACGGGCAGGCGGCGGAGATTGGCGAGGTTGGAGTAACCGGTGCCGAAGTCGTCGAGGGCGATGTCGACGCCCATCTCGGCCAGGCGCCGCAGCGGCTTCAGCAGATCGTCGTCGGCGCCGATCAGCGCGGACTCGGTGACCTCCAGACACAGCGCCTCGGCGTCGAGACCTTCACGCTCCAGGATGTCGACCGTGTCCTGGACCAGACCCGGGTGGGTCAGCTGGCAGGGCGACAGGTTGACGTTGATCCGCAGCGGGCCCGAATCGGCGTGTCGTTCCTGCCACTGGCGGGCCTGGCGGACCGACTGCTCCAGGACCCACCGGCCCAGCGGCACGATCAGCCCGGTGTGCTCGGCCAGCGGAATGAACCGGTCGGGGCCGAGGACGCCGTGTTGCGGATGCAGCCAGCGCACCAGCGCCTCCGCGCCGTGCACGCTGCCGTCGCCGAGGTGCACGAGCGGCTGGTACTCGATGAAGAACTCGCCCCGGTCCAGGGCCGCGGGCAGCGCCGTGGTGAGCCCGTGACGGGTGATGGCGCGGGCGTCGGCCTCGGGATCGGCGAGCTCGAAGCGGTTGCCGCCCGCGGACTTGGCGCGGTACATCGTGATGTCGGCGCTGCGCAGCACCTCCGCCGGGCCGCGCTCACCCGCCGGGCCCTCGACGATGCCGATGCTGCCGCGGACCGTCAGCTCCCGGCCGTCGATGCGGACCGGGGTGACGAGGGCGTTCATGATGCGGTCGGCGAGCGCGTCCACCTCGCGCTCGGTGTCGGGCCCGGTGGTGAGGGCCACGAACTCGTCGCCGCCGAGCCGAGCGACCATCTCGCCGGGTGCGGTCGCACAGGACTGCAACCGGTCGGCGACCTCGACGAGCAGCCGGTCGCCCGCCGCGTGCCCCAGGCTGTCGTTGATGGTCTTGAAGCCGTCGAGGTCGAGGTAGCACAGGCCGAAGCGCTGGTCGTTGCCCGCGGACACCGCCTTCTCCAGGCGTTCGAAGAAGAGGGTCCGGTTGGGCAGGCCGGTGAGCGCGTCGTGGGTGGCCTCGTAGCGCAGCCGCAGATTGAGCAGCCGACGCTCGGTGGTGTCCTCCATCAGCGCGAGCTGGTACTGCGGCCGGCCGTCCGCGTCGCGCAGCAGGGACACCGTCAGGTTGGTCCACAGGGCGGTGCCGTCGGGCCGGTAGAAGGCTTTTTCGACGTGGTAGTGCTCGCGCTCGCCGCGTACCAACTCCTCGTACAACCGCCAGACTTGGGGTGCGTCCTCGGGATGCGTCCACTCGGGGACCTTGCGGCCGCGCACGCCCTGCTCGGAACCACCGAACATACGCAGCAGGGCTCCATTGACCTGCAGTATGTTGCCTTCGAGGTCGGCGATGCCGATTCCTATGGCCGCCCCCTCGAAGACGGCGCGGAACCGGGCCTCGCTCGCGTGCAGCGCCTCGGCCACCGTGCTGCGCGCGTTCAACGCCGCCTGGGAGATGGCCTCCTGCTCGGCGAGCGTCCGCTCCCGCAGTGCCCCCGCGAAGCCCGCCGCCATGGCGTGCTGCAGACGCGCCGAGCGGGTCCGCAGGGCCTCCTGGGGGCCGTCCTCGCCGCAGTAGAGCACCAGATAGGCGTCGACGCAGTCGAGGCTGCGGCTGAGCGCCTCGGGGTCGGTGCAGTGCGCGGCGACCAGCGCGGCGCCGACCGCCTGGCCCGCGGCCGCGTCGAAGGTCCTCGCCTTCAGCGCGTCACTCAACCGCCGGGCGAGCGGTACGAGTTGCTGCTCGAGCTCCGGCCGGGTCAGCGACGTGGAGGTGACCGGGAAGACCGCCCGGCTCCAGATCGTCGCGAACCTGCGCAGTCTGTCCTCCGGCCCGTCCGGTTCGCCCGTCACGCCGTGCGCCCCACACCTGCGAACCCCGAGAAGGAGTAGGGATCCTCATCCTCGGGTGCCGTGTCGGGCCGCCAGATCGGCATCGGCACCAGACCGGGTTCCACCATGTCGTACCCCTCGAAGAACCGCGCGATCTCCTCGCGCGAGCGCATGATCAGCGGGTTGCGGATGTCCTTGTACACGTCGACCGCGCCCTCGGCCCGCTCCGGCGGGAGCGGGATTCCCTCGTACGACGCATGCGTGAGCACGAGCAGACTGCCCGGCGCCAGCGCGTCGCGCAGCTCGGCCACCGCACCGTACGGGTCGTCCGCGTCCTCCACGAAGTGCAGTATGGCAACGAGGAGGAGGGCCACCGGACGGTTCAGGTCGATCAACCGCTGCACCTGGGGAGTCGCCAGGATCTCCTGGGGCTTGAGCAGATCGGCCGCGACCACGTCCGCGTCCTCGTTGTCCCGCAGGACGGCCTGGCTGTGCGCGACGGCCACCGGGTCGTGGTCCACGTACACGACGTGCGCGCCGGGCTTGGCCGTCTGGGCGATCTCGTGGACATTGCCGAAGGTCGGGATGCCGGAGCCGATGTCGAGGAACTGGTCGATGCCCTGGTCGGCCGCGAAACGCACGGCACGGCGCATGAACGCCCTGTTCGCCTGCATGACCTTGGGCAGTCCCGGCATGAACTCCATCGCCTTGCGCGCGGCTTCCCGGTCGACCTCGAAGTTGTGCGAACCGCCCAGGTAGTAGTCATAGATACGGGACACGCTCGGCACCGAGATGTCAATGCTGCGGGGGGCCCAGGCGGGACGCTCCATCTATCTCTCCAAGGCGTAGTCGACGACGTAGGCGATCCGGTGTTCGAGCTGAGGCTACTGATCGTCCGTCAAAGGAGCGAGTCAAAACGGAAATTGACCGTCCGTTCACCGTCACTGCCTCGGGCATGTGCCGAATTGGCGCCCGGTGCAGGTCAGTCGAACACGCCGATCCCTGTCACCGCGAAATCGATGCGAAGCATTCCAAAAAGTTCGTGGGAGTTACGAAGCGTCGCGACGGTATCGGGGCGTCGGGCACCCCTGGTGTGGAAAACTCCCGGGCGTTCGTTCGGCAAGTGAACCGCGCGGTGATCCACCCGCCTCACGTCGTCCGATCCGCGCGCCCCGCCCGTTCCGGGTACGCCAAGAGGTCCGCCCCCTCCGTGCGGTGCGGAGGGGGCGGACCCAGGTCGTACGCGTTGTTCCGGGCGAGATCGATCAACCCTGGGGAGGTGATCCTCTACTTCGGCGCGCCGACCGGCTTTCCGTCGGGGGCGACGGCGTACCAAGTGCCGCCCACGCCCTGACCGTTGGTGTCCCCGGCCGCCTTGTCACCGGAGAAGGTGTAGATGGGCCAGCAGTTGACGGTCATCTGCTTGGCGCCGTCCGGGCGGGTGAAGCCCATCAGGCCCTTCTTCTTCACGCCCTTGGTGTCACTGGCGGAGACCGGGGCCACGACGGGCCACTTCTCCAGGCAGGCACCGGTGCAGGCGGACTTCGGGACGGGCCAGGCCTGGTCCTTCAGGAAGCGGTAGACCGTCCGGCCGTTCTTGTCGACGATGATCTCGCCGAGCTTGGGGTCGTTGCGGGTCGACAGGCCCGGCAGGGAGGCCAGGGTGGCCTTCTTGCCGTCGGGGGCGGAGGCGTACCAAGTGCCGCCGACGCCTTGGCCGTTGGTGTCACCGGCCTTGGTGTCCTTGGCGTACCGGTACATCGGCCAGCCGCCGATCGTCAGCTGCTTGGTGCCGTCCGGGCGGGTGACCTCGCCGAGCAGGGCCTTGTCCACACCAGTGGCGGCCACGGCGCCGTCGGCGGGAACGGGCGGCCAAGCGGTCGCGCAGTCGCCGTCACAGTTCGACTTCGGCGGCTCGGCGGTGTCCTTCTCGAAGCGGTACAGGGTGAATCCGGCGCTGTCGGTCAGCACCTTGCCGAGCGTCGTGCTTTCCGCGACGGCCAGCTGACCTGCGGATTCCGCCTTGGGGGCGGCACTCTGCTGGTCGGCGCCGTAGCCATTGGGAGAGGTGGTGCTGCTACTGGTGGCCTGACCGTAACCGTTGGCTGCCGCGGCGGCGCCCACGTTCTGGCTCCCCGTCGACTGGGTGCCCGATTCCTGACCGCACGCCGTCGTGAGCGCCAGCACGGCCGCAGCTGTCGCTACGAGTGAGGCGCTCCGCCAGGAGGTCTTCATTGGGTAACTCCCACTGTTCGCGTTAAGGGTTGCAGCGCCCTGCTGCGCCGCGCATGGCCCTAGGTACGGGCGGGAGTGGCGGATGTGTTCAACGGCCGCACAAAAAACTTTCGGAACGCTGTGACACACCCCACCCCGGCATGTATCTCGCGCATCTGTTCCCACCCCGGTGGCCGTGTCCCGAGAGGGCGTCAAACCGGTCCGAGCCGGACGTCCTTCGTTCGGGGGCAATACCCGTCGGCTCCGGCGTGCACGGGCGCTGTACGGCTCATGATCTCGGTCGTGCATGGACCACAGCGGACCCGGTCCGCCCTCGTCATACGGGTGTTGGCGCTGCTGACGCTGACCTGGATCATCGGCGGCGCGCCGGCCTCGGCGGCGGTCGCCGACTCCTGCGCGTACGCCTCCATCGGCCCGGAGGGCACGGACGCGGTGGCGGTGGCCGGCGGCGACCTCTGCACCATCAGCCCGCCGCCCCCGTCGCCCACGCCCCCACCCATTCCGAAACCGCCGCCCCCACCACCCCCGGCGCCTCCGCCCAAACCCAGGCCGAAACCCCCGCCGCCGGCTCCTCCGCCACCGCCTCCACCCGCCTCGCCGACCCCGCGGCCCCCCACCGTGGCGCCCCCGCCGAGACCGGCGCCGAAGCCCACACCGACGCCTACGCCCACGCGCAAGGCGCGGCCCAAACCGTCGGCGACCCCGGTGAGATATCCGGCCTACCGCGCCCCGACGCGCAAGCACTCGCCCCGCAGCGGACCGTCCCTGGTCTCGCTCACCCTGCTCGTCACCGTGCCCGCGTTGCTCGCCGTCGCGGCGCTGCGTCCGCGCTGACCCCTGGAGGCACCCTTGTCGGAATGGCTTGTTCTCGTCCTCGCGATGGCGGCGGCGTGTGTCGTCGTCCTCGTCGTGTCCCTCGTACGCACCCGCCGGGCCCCCGACGACGAGGATCCGTCCGAGACCCCGGACGTGATCGAATACATGACCATGATGATCGGCGTGGTCTACGCCATCGTCCTGGGACTGGCCATCGCCGGAGTCTGGGAGGCCCGCAGCGCCGCCCAGGACCATGTGCAGGCGGAGGCGCAGGCCCTGCACGAGATCTCGGAGCGGGTCCGCGTCTACCCGCCGGACGTGCGCGACCGTATTCGCGGCGACGTCGACGCGTACGTCGGATACGTCGTCAAAACCGAGTGGAAGACCATGGCCGACCACGATCATGTCACCGCCAAGGGCGGCCGGCTCTTCGAGGTCGTGCGCCAGGACGTCAGCGAATACCGGCCGAGGTCGGACTTCGAGGCCCAGACCTACCAGCCGCTGGTCGACCAGGTGACCGCGGCCGACGCGGCACGCAACGCCCGCGCCGACTCGACGGACGCGACCATGCCGGGCGTGGTGTGGTTCGGGCTGATCACCGGAGCCGTGGTCACCATCGGAATGGTGTTCGCGCTCCAGATCCGGCGCACCAAGCGGGAACTGATCCTCGCCGGGCTCTTCTCCGCCCTGATCGCGTTCCTGCTCTTCCTGATCTGGGACTTCGACGCGCCCTACAGCCGGGGGATCACAGCCTCGGCGGAACCGTTCACGGCACTGTTCCCGCACCTTCCGAAGTGACCGGCCTCCCTTAACGGCCGGCGGATCGGGGGACGGACGCCACACCGCGTCCGTCCCCCGCTCGCGCACCCGCATTCCCCCGTACGGCCCACCCGGTTACCCCGTTCGCGCTACTGCGATCGCGCCGACGTGCACGCCTTCCTAGCGTTTCGAACATCGAGGCGCATTTCAGACGCAGGCGGAAGGTCCGCAGCAAGGCTCCTCGGGGACCCGGAGGCTCACCATGCACGCGATACGCGTGGCTTCGGCCGCACTGCTGGGCGCGACCGCCCTCACCCTTTCGGCAACCGCCGCTCTCGCCGGAAACGGCGACGGAAACAGTGACGGCGGCCGTAGCAGTGGCCGTGACAGTGGTCGGGGCAACAACAACATCACCTCGTTCGGCTTCAACGTGCAGCCGCAGAGCATCGCGGCGGGCGGCCGGCTCCGGCTGACCGCGGAGAGCTGCGACTCCGTCGCCAGGGTCTCCTCGGAAGTCTTCGACACGGTCACGATCCCCAGGGGCCAGTCGTCGGCGACGGCCCTGATCGACGCGGACGCCAGAGCGGGCTCGGTGTACCAGGTGACGTTCCAGTGCGGCAACGAGAGCGGCCACACCGAGCTGACCATCGCCCCCGGCCGCTCCGGTACCACCTACTCCGACCCGACCCAGGTCCAGGTCCCGGCCTCCGTGCAGCGAGGCGTCAAGGCCGGTGTCGGCGGGAGCTCCGGCGGTGGCTTCGACCTCAAGGAGATCGGCCTGGGAACCGCGCTCATCGCCGGCTGTGTCGGCACAGCGTGGTCCATGACGCGCCGCCGCGTCACGGACGAGGAGTCCTGATCACTCGCCGCTCGGGGCCCTTCTCGCCCCGGATCTCGGCGAGAAGGGCCGGGGCGAAGGCCTGTCACACACACGCTCCGCGGGGCTCTGCCAAGGGTGCCGGCACCGCTCAGTTCCGCCGTTCGGACCTGCGACGCAGCCAGAACACCCCACCGCCGACGACACCGGCGGTCATCAGTCCGCCGCCGATCGCCACGTCGGCGGGCGCCGCTCCGCCGACGCTGCCACCCAGACCAGCTCTGACACCGCCGATGACGGCGAAGGCCGCGGGCCGGGTCAGCCTTCGGCCGTCGCAGTGGACCGTGACGTCGTACGACCCCCGGCGCGCGTCACGGTCGACGATGACCGTCGCGATGGACGTGTCGCCGCCCACCCGGCGCAGCAGCGTAGTGGGGAAGACCCGCGAGGAGACCGTACTGCCGGGCCTCAGGCACGCTTCGCCGTCCACGGTGATCGACAGCTGGCCGCCCCGCGCGATGACACTGGGCCGGACGAGGATGTTCCGTACCTCGAAGCGGCGGTTGTCATCGAAGCGGCCATTGTCGTTGAACCGGCCGTTGTCGTTGAAGCGGCCATTGTCGTTGAAGCGGCCATTGTCGTTGAACCGGCCGTTGTCACCCAGGCGGCCGCCACCGACCACGCCACCGCCGCCGATCACCACGCCACCGCCGCCGACCACCCCGCCACCGACCACGCCACCGCCGCCGACCACGCCACCGCCGCCGACCACCCCGCCACCGCCTACCACACCACCGCCGCTCTCCAGCCCGGTGCCGTTGCCCGGTCCACCGGGGTTGCCCAGTCGCTCGTTGCCGCTCGACTCGTTGTTGCTCGGCTCGTTGTTGCCCGACTCATTGCTGCCCGGTTCGTTCGATGCCGTCGCCACCGGGGCGGCGAGCCCCACCGCGGCGACCACGGCGGCAGAAACCGCCAGGGCACGAGTTGTACGCATGTGATCCTCCGCGGAAGACGCCCCGGGAACCGTCCCCGGTCGATCGGCGAGAAAGCGCCTCCCATACAGACCCTCAGATGCGGTGCACGGGGGCGCATTTCGAGAATGGTCCGTCCTGGTGAGAAGACACGCCGAAGGATTTCCACACAATCGGATATTGCCGCAGGTCACGGACCGTCAGAAATTTCCTGCCCTCGGCAACTCGGATGGCTCACCACACGGATGCCCCGACACCCGTTCGCCCGCGCCCCGTCGCCTGCCGGGCATGCTCCACTTAGCGTTCTGGTATGCGCGACGGACGCGGCGACGGTCGCGTCGAGAGGGGATTGCGAATGTTTGCGTCCGAGGTGGTCGAAGAGGAGGAGCGGCAGAAGAAGCGCGCCCCGTGGGGCGTGATAGCGCTTGTTCTGCTGACCGGCCTCGCACTCATTCGGAATGGTTCCGGTGAGTTCGACGTGGGCCCTCCGCAGCCCGCGACGGCGGCGGCAGCGGACAGCAGGACGCCCGTCGCCACCTTCTCCAACGGGCCCGCCGCGTTGCCGTACTCCGTGGTGGACCGGGTCAGGATCCCGGCGATCCAGGTGGATGCCCCGGTCGTGCCGGTGGGTCTCGACTCGGCCGGCTGGGTCGACGCGCCGCCGCCCGACAATGCCAATCTCGCGGGCTGGTTCACCGGTGCGGTGTCGCCCGGCGAGAAGGGCACGGCCGTGATCGTGGGCCATGTGGACAACATGCGGGGACCGGCCGTCTTCTACGGGCTCGGTGCCCTCAAGAAGGGAAACCGGGTCGAGGTTCAGCGAAAGGACGGGAAGACCGCCACTTTCGAGATCTACGGCGTCGACGTATTCGCGAAGAACAACTTCCCCGGTGACCGGGTGTACGGCAGCAAGGGCACCCCGGAATTGCGGGTCATCACCTGCGGAGGCGGTTTCTCCAAGCAGCACGGCTACGACGGGAACGTCGTCGTGTTCGCCCGCCTGGTCGAGGTCCGCTGAGACTCCCCGCCGACGGGCCCGGGCGCTGTTCCCGGGCCCGTCGGCGGAGTCGGGGGCGACCGCGACCGCTCCCCGCTCCCGCTCAGAGGTCCTCGCGGTGCGGCACCGTGAGGTGGTAGCCGGAGTCGAGGAGTACGGGCAGGTAGTCGCGCAGGGCGCTGACGGACTGGGAGCGGTCGCCGCCCGCGTCGTGGGAGAGGACGACGACGCCGGGGGCGGCGCCCTCCTCCACCCGGTCGACGATGGTGGCGGTGCCCGGGGTGGTCCAGTCGAGGCTGTCGACCGTCCAGGCCATCGGTTCCATGCCGAGGTCGGCGCCGATCTGGAAGGTCGCCCGGTTCCAGGCCCCATAGGGCGCGCGGAACCAGACGGGCCGTTCGCCGTAGGCGTCCTCGATGACGTCGCTGGTGCGCGCGATCTCGGAGCGGATCTCGGAGCGCCGGAGCTCGGTCAGCAACGGGTGCGTCCAGGTGTGGTTGCCGACGACGTGCCCGTCGTCGGCCATCTCCGCCAGCAGGTCCTTGTTGTCGACGGCCATCTCCCCGCAGACGAAGAACATCGCCCGCACGTCGTGCTTGCGCAGGGTGCGCAGAATGCTCGGGGTGTAGCGCGGATCGGGTCCGTCGTCGAAGGTCAGTACCATCGTGCGGCCGCGCCCGCTCACCCGCAGGATCGGCTCACGCCGGACAGCGGGCTTGCCGGGCGTCCGGCGCGACGGAGCGGATCCGGTCATCGGCTCGAGGCGGTACGCGGAGGGCTTGAGTGCCTGGCGCGCTTGCGGGCCCCCGGCCACGGGTGCGCCCCGCACCGGGCTCCCGGGCGGATCTGCGGTGAGGACGCGGGCCGTGCCCGCCACCCCCAGGACGGCGGTGCCGGCGATCAGCAGTCGGCGCCGCGTAATCAGCTGATACTTTTTCATGATTAATCAGACGCCCAATGGAGGCACATCGCGGCTGAGCAACACCGGTGCGGACTCACGAAAGCGCCCGTTGGGACCAGCTCAGCGCCGACGCACCAGGGGGAACGGCAATGTCTCCCGAATCGTCAGCCCCGTGAGGAACATGACCAGCCGGTCCACCCCGATGCCGAGCCCGCCGGTCGGCGGCATCGCGTACTCCAGCGCGTCGAGGAAGTCCTCGTCGAGTTCCATCGCCTCGGGATCTCCCCCGGCGGCCCGCAGCGACTGCGCGGTCAGCCGCCGCCGCTGCTCCACGGGGTCGGTCAACTCCGAGTACGCGGTGCCCAGTTCGGTGCCGAAGGCGACGAGGTCCCAGCGTTCGGCGAGGCGCGGGTCGGTGCGGTGCTGCCGGGCGAGCGGGGAGACATCGGTCGGGAAGTCCTTGTAGAACGTGGGCAGCAGGGTCTTCTCCTCGACCAGTCGTTCGTACATCTCCAGTACGACGTCACCCGGTCCGTCGTCCGGCCGATACGGCACTCCCGCACGGTCGCACAGCTGGTGCAGGTCCGCCACGGACGCGCCGGGGTCCACCTCCTCCCCCAGGGCCTCCGAGATCGCGCCGTACACCGTCTTGACCGGCCACGGGCCGGAGATGTCGTACTCGGTGCCGTCCCTGCGGGCGACGGGCGCGCCGAAGGCGGCGGTCGCGGCGCCCTGGATCAGTTCGCGGGTGAGGCCGAGCATCACGTCGTAGTCGGCGAACGCCTGGTAGGCCTCCAGCATGGTGAACTCGGGGTTGTGCTTGTAGGAGACGCCCTCGTTGCGGAAGGTGCGCCCCATCTCGAAGACCTTCTCCAGGCCGCCCACGCACAGCCGCTTGAGGTAGAGCTCGGGGGCGATGCGCAGGTACATGTTCAGGTCGTAGGCGTTGATGTGGGTGGTGAACGGACGGGCGTTGGCGCCACCGTGGATCTGCTGGAGCATCGGCGTCTCGACCTCGAGATAGCCCCGGTCCAGCAGGCCCTGGCGCAGCGCCTGCACGGCGGTGGAGCGGGCCCGCAGGACCTCGCGGGCGTCGGGGCTGGACACCAGGTCGAGATAGCGGCGGCGCACCTTCGCCTCGGGGTCGGCGAGGCCCCGGCGCTTGTCGGGCAGCGGGCGCAGGCATTTGCCGGAGAGCTGCCAGGAGGAGACGAAGACGGTCGGTTCGCCCAGGTCGCTGACGCCGACCAGGCCCTCGGCGGTGATGAGGTCGCCGATGTCGACGTCCTGGCGGAAGCGCCTGAGTTCGGGTCCGGACTCCAGCCGGGTGAGGGCGAGCTGAAGATCGCCGGACCAGTCGCGCAGGACGGCGAACACGATCCCGCCGAAGTCCCGTACGAGGAGGACGCGCCCGGCGACGGTCACGTGGTGTCCCGCCGGCCCCGCGCGGACCTCGGCGAGGGTGTGGGTGCGGGACGGGACGCCCACCGGATAGGGGTCGACTCCGTCGGCGAGCAGCCGGTCGAGCGAACGGTGGCGGAGGCGGATCTGTTCGGGCAGGCCCGCGGTCGGATCGGTGGCCGCCGCCTCCTCGCCCTCGTCGAGGCCGAGGGCCGACAGCGAGGGCAGGCCCGCGGTGCTCGCGGGGTGGGGTCCGGTCCTCGGGTGCCCCTTGCCCCAGAGCTTGCGCAGCGAGGGCACGGAGACGAAGCCCTCGGCGATGCCGGACGCCAGGCCGATGCGGGCGAGGGAGCCGGTGTCGCCGTAACAGATGAAGCGGGGGTACCACTCGGGCTGGAACTTGGCGTTGGACCGGTAGAGGGCCTCCAGCTGCCACCACCGGGAGAAGAACAGCAGCAGTCCGCGCCAGAGCCGGAGCACCGGACCCGCACCGATCCGGGCGCCCTCCTCGAAGACCGACCGGAACACCGCGAAGTTGAGGGAGATGCGCCGTACGCCGAACGTCCCGGCCGCCGCGCACACCTCGGCGACCATGAACTCCATGACGCCGTTCGGGGCGCTGCGGTCGCGGCGCATGAGGTCGAGCGAGATGCCGTCCTTGCCCCAGGGCACGAAGGACAGCAGCGCGAGGAGCTTGCCCTCGGGCGTCAGGGCCTCGACGAGCAGGCAGTCGCCGTCCGCGGGGTCGCCGAGCCGGTCCAGCGCCATGGAGAAGCCGCGCTCGGTCTCGGTGTCGCGCCAGGCGTCCGCCTTGTCGATGATCTCCTCCATCTCCTCGTCGGTGAGGCTGGAGTGGCGGCGTACCCGGCAGGTGGCGCCGGTGCGCCGTACGCGGTTCACCGCCTGGCGGGTGACACGCATGTCGCGGCCGTCCAGGTCGAAGCCGGCGACGTGCAGGATCGCCTCGTCGCCGAGTTCGAGCGCGCCGAGCCCGGCGCGCGCGAAGGCCTTGGCCCCGTCCTCCGAGGTGCCCATGACGGCGGGCGCCCAGGCGTAGCGGCGGGCCAGGCCGAGCCAGGCCTCGATGGCGTGCGGCCAGGCCTCGCGGTCGCCGACGGGGTCGCCGCTGGCCAGGCAGACGCCGGCCTCGACGCGGTAGGTGACGGCGGCCTTGCCGCTGGGTGAGAAGACGACGGCCTTGTCGCGGCGGGTGGCGAAGTAGCCGAGGGAGTCGTCGGCGCCGTACGCCCGCAGGAGGGCGCGGATGCGGGCCTCCTCGTCGCCGCGCAGGGCCGCCTCCAGGCGCTGGGAGCGGAAGAGGGTGGCGACGGCGTTGAGCTGGGCGAGGGCACCGAGGAGGCCGAGGACGAAGAAGAGCTTGCGGGGCGGGCGCCCGCTGAACGAACTGCTGGGGACCAGCCCGCCGCACACCCGGCTGGCCGCCCACACCAGCCGTTCTTCCGAGGCCAGCGTGCCGGGGAACCACTCGACCAGGCCCCAGCCGATCAGGATCGCCACGGCGAGTCCGACGAGCAGCACGGCCAGGGCGCGCCATACGGCGCCGCGCCGGGAGTCGGCGTAGAACTCGCGGCGCGCCACGATCAGGAGCACCAGCAGCAGTCCGCAGGCGATGAAGGACGGCAGCGACTCGGCGTACAGGCCCATCGCCAGGCCGGCGACGTCGAAGAAGACCAGCACGCCGAGGTAGACGACGACCAGCCACCAGGCGACCTTCTTGCGGGCGGCGGTCGCGGCGGCGAGCAGGAAGAGGAAGACGGCGTACGCGAGGTTGGCGCTGACCGGGACGATCAACAGGTCGAGGAAGGCAACGACGGGGTACAGCAGACGGCGCACGGGAGCGAAGAAGGCCAGCAGGACGCACAGCAGCGAGAGGGCGCCGAAGAAGGCCGCGAAGCCTTCGGGCACCTTGCTGAGGAAGCCGACCCGGGACGGCGGTACGGGACCCGTGGCATCCCTCGGTCCGCGGGCCTCCACGGTGGCGCTCATGATGTCGACTCTAGGAAGCCCCGGCCGCAGGCGCCCGTCGAGCGCCGGGCCGCTCGTCGCCGACGCGGACGGCGGTCGCGGCGGGTCCTGGCGGGCCGTGGCGGCGGACACTTCACCCGTTCCGTCGCATGCGGGACGCAGCAGGGCCGCCCTGCTCCCGACCTGCGGCTTCCGATAGCCTCGGTGGTGTGGCGGAACAGCAACCCTCGCACCGGTTCGAGCGTGGCACGGACGGTCCCAAGGTCATTGTCGTCGGCGTGGACGGCTCCGACTCGTCGCTGCGCGCTGCGTCCTACGCCGGCGGGCTGGCCAGGCGGCAGCACTCGCTGCTCGCCCTCGTGTACGTGCAGCCCGTCATGGCCGCCGGAGCGGCACTCGGGGCGCCGGTCGCCGAGACGACCGACCAGATCGCCGAGGACCTCGTCGCGCAGATCCGGGACGCCACCGAGCGGGTCAAGGACATATTCGCGGTGCGCTGGGAGTTCCACACCTTCCGCGGCGATCCCTACAACGGTCTGGTGACGGCCGCGGACGAGCTCAAGGCGGACGCCGTGGTGGTCGGTGCCTCCGAGCAGGCGGGGCACCGGATCATCGGGTCGGTGGCGATCCGGCTGGTGAAGGCGGGCCGCTGGCCGGTCACGGTCGTCCCCTAGATCCCACGGACCGCATAGGCCCCGTGGGTTCCTTGGGCCCCATGGCTCCGTGAACTCCGTGGGTCCTACTGCGCCATCATCAGGCCGTCGTGGGCCGCGCCGCGGCTGAGCACCACGTCACGGATGCGGTCGCGTACGCCGGCCAGGTCGGCGCCCTGGGCCAGAGCCGCGTTGATGTCGACGACCCGCCCGGCGTCGATGTCGAACAGCTGCGGTACGAACTCCGCCTTCGTGACCTCCCAGCGGTCTCCCTGGCGCGCGGGCGGGGCGAAGGTGAAGCGGGCGAGGGTGCTCTCGTTGCCCCGGGAGTCCTGGAGGCCTTGGCGGTTGAACATCTCCCCCGCGACCTGGTCGCCCATCCCGTAGACGACCCACGTGCCGTTGACCTTCTCGTAGGCCTGCGGGACACGCGCGTGCGTGCCGAGGATCAGGTCGATGTCGGGCCGCCCGTTCGTGCGCGAGGCGGTGAGCTCCCGGCTCAGCGTCATCTGCTGGGTGTTGGGCTGTTCCTGCCATTCGGTGCCCCAGTGCAGGGACACGACGACCACGTCGGCGCCCGCCTTCCTGGCGGCCCGGGCGTCCGCGAGGATCCGGTCGCGGTCGATGAGGTTGACGCTCCAGGGCTGCCCCTGGGGCATCGGGAAGCCGTCCGTGCCGTAGGTGTAGGCGAGGTGGGCGACCATCGCGCTGCCCGCGCGCAGGAGGGTGGGCACATACGCCTCCTGCGCCGTGCGCGCTGATCCCGCGTGCCGTACGCCGGCGAGGTCGAGGGCGTCCAGGGTGCGCCGTACGCCCGCGGCGCCGTCGTCCAGGGAGTGGTTGGAGGCGGTGGAGCAGGCGTCGTACCCGGTCGCGGCGAGCCCGTCGGCCACCTGCGGTGGAATCTTGAAGGCCGGGTTGCCGGTGTGGTCGCCGTCGGATCCGTACACGGTCTCCATGTGACAGATCGCCAGGTCGGCACTGGAGACCAGGGGTTTCACCCCTTCGAACATCGGCAGGAAGTCGTAACCGGTGCCGCCCGCGTCGGCGTTCGCCCGCTCGGTGACCGAGGTGTGCGCCAGCACGTCGCCGGACGCGACGAGGGTGAAGCCGTGGGGGGTGAGGGGCGCGCCGGGGTGCCCCGTGCTCCGGGCCGACGGCTCCTGGTCGGCCCGGCAGCCGGCACCCACGACAAGTACGGCCGCGAGAGCGATGGCGGCCAGTCGACTACGTGTGATCATGCCCAGCCTCGATACGGTCATATTTAAGTAGGAAGTGGATCAAATCCATCCAATCGAAAGAAGGGAGTCAAGGAGCGACGCGCATCCGTAGCCCGTCCGGCCCTCGGGGAACCGCCCGTCGGGGCGCCACCGGGCCCCGCTGAACCGTTCACCGCGCCGTTCACCGACGGCATCGACCGCCCACCGCAGACCCGTGCCCCGGGCCTGTCCCAGCAGAGCGGCACCCGCTGGCATACACGCCATGACGGCCGGAACCACCACCAAGACGACCGCCGAACACGAGTTGGCCGCGCTGCAGCGCGAGCACGGCCGGCCCTCTTCGCCCTGCTCCTGCGGCTCTCCGACGGCGACCGCCAACGCGCCGAGGATCTGCTGCAGGAGACGCTCGTCCGCGCCTGGCAGCACCCCGAGGCGCTGCGCGCCGACGACTTCGACTCCGTACGTCCCTGGCTGCTCACCGTGGGACGGCGGCTCGCGATCGATGCGCGGCGGGCCCGCCAGGCGCGTCCGCCGGAGGTCGGGGACGCGGTGCTGGAAAGCGCGCGGGTCTGCGCGGATCACGCCGAAAGGTCGGCGGCGACGCTCGATGTGCGGGAGGCTGTGAAGACACTCACTCCCGAGCATCGTGAAGTCCTGGTGCTGGTGTACTTCCAGGGGGCGAGTGTGGCGGAGGCCGCCGCAGCGCTCGGAATTCCGCCCGGTACCGTGAAGTCTCGTGCGTACTACGCGCTGCGCGCCCTGCGCCGGGTTCTTCCGGGATACGCGGCCGACCTGCGGTGAAACCGAAGGCCGAGTCAAACCTCCGTAAAGCGCCTTGCTGAGGACCATGGTTGAGCAATCAGCTGTCCTCATCCGTGTTCCGGATCGGGGGAAACCCCCAAGGGCTCGGGATCGGGCGACGCGCACGCAAACCGGAGGAAGGCAGGAAGGGATGCTGCACAGAGGCCAAGAGAGCACGGACGGCACCGGCGGTGGGGAACTCACCGTCCCCATGGCGTGGTTGTACGCCGAGTACATCGCCGACGAGCTGCTGCGGACCGGCGACCTGATGCCGCCCACGTCCTTCGAGTTCCGCGCCGGGCGTGACGCCCTGGCACTGACCATCTTCCTCTCGGACACCGACGGCGAGCTCTCGGGCATCCGGGTCGTCTCGCAGTTGGAGACCTGGCTCTCGCTGACGGCGTACGACCAGCCGTGGCAGGACTGGGTGCGCGAGCACATGGCGCGGCGCGCGGCCGAGGCGGTCGAGTCCGGCGGCCCCGCCCCGGACCTGGAACTGGCGACGGCGGCCTGGCGCTGGCTGGAGGAGACCGAACTGCTCGCGCCGGACCTGGACGCCGTGCCCGGAGGCGGGCCGATCCCGGGCGAGGACGACGGTCCGAAGGTGTGGACACCGGCCTGGCGACTGGGTCTGCCCCTGGGACATCTGGCGATCCATCTCTTCTGATCGCCACGACCGGGCGGACCGCCGGTAACCCCTGTTCAGGGCTCCGCACTCCGCCAAACAAGTTTTCCGCACAACTTTTTTCGGGCTCGCACCAATCCGCGAGCCCACCCGCTCCGAATGTCTTGGCCGCGATTCCGAACGAGTCTTGAGTGATTCGACGGTCTGGTGCGTACCCGTGGGCAACAGCAACACCACTCCCACCCCGCACCATCGCCACGAGGATTCGGTATTCGGTATGAGGTCCCTGGAACGGCATCGCGACGTCGGCGCCTACGCGCTCGGCGTGCTGGACGAGGCGGAGGCGTTCCGCTTCGAGGATCACCTCATGGAGTGCCCCCAGTGCGCGGCGCACGTGAGTGAGTTCAGGCCCGCCACGCGACAGCTGATGCTGTACCGGCATGCCACCCCACGCTCCGTGCACCCCTTCGCCGCCCCCGGGCCGCGCCTGATGGACAAACTCCTCAGTGAGGTGGCGACCCGGCACCGGGCCGGGCGCAGGCGCTGGTTGTACGCGGTGGCCGCCGCCGTGGTGCTCGCGGTGGGCGGTCCGTCGCTCGCGATGGTCACGTCGCACGGTTCCGGGTCACAGACGGCCGCGGTCGCGTCGACGGACGCGCAGACCGGCGTGTGGGCCAAGGTCACCACCGCGGACCGCATCTGGGGCAGCCAGGTCGAGGTCGAGGTCAAGGACACCGGGGGCCCGCGCCCCTGTCAGCTCGTCGCCATCGGCAAGGACGGTTCGCAGCAGACGGTGACGAGTTGGATGGTGCCCGCGCACAACGGCGAGGCGACCACCCTGCAGGGCGGCGCCGCGCTCAAGTCCGACGAGATCAGCCGGTTCGAGGTGCGTACGACGGACGGCAAGCACCTGGTGACCGTCACGCCCCACTGATCCCGGGCCGTTCCCCGCTGCTCCCGGGCTATTTGAGCAGCCGGGACAACCGGCGGTCCGCGAGTGGCCTGCCTCCCGTCTGGCAGGTCGGGCAGTACTGCAGCGAGGAGTCGCTGAAGGAGACCTCGCGGATGGTGTCGCCGCACACCGGACAGGGCTCGCCCGCTCTGCCGTGCACCCGCAGCCCGCTCTTCTTCTCCGCCTTGAGGCGCCCCGCGGCCAGACCGTGGGAGCGCTCCACGGCCTCGGTGAGCGTGGAGCGCAGCGCCTCGTAGAGACGGGTCGTCTCCTCGGGGGTCAGTGAGGCGGCCAGCTTGAAGGGGGACATCCTGGCGGCGTGCAGGATCTCGTCGCTGTACGCGTTTCCCACACCGGCGATCAGGCTCTGGTCCCGGAGTGCGCCCTTGAGCTGGCGGCGCTCACCCGCGAGCAGCCGGGCGAACCGTGCCTCGTCGAAGTCGGCGGCGAGCGGGTCGGGGCCGAGGCGCGCCACGCCGGGGATCTCCGCCGGGTCCCGGACGACGTACACCGCGAGTCTCTTCTGTGTGCCGGCCTCGGTGAGGTCGAAGCCCTCGCCGGTCTCCAGGGCGACACGCAGCGCGAGCGGGCCCTTGCCGGGCCGGGGCGGGCCGTCGGGCAGCGTGTCCCTCCAGTGCAGCCAGCCCGCGCGGGCCAGGTGGGTCACGAAGTGCAGCCCGTCGGCCTCGATGTCGAGGAACTTGCCGTGCCGGCGCACGGCGGTCACCTCACGGCCCTCGAAGGCGGAGACGGGCGGGTCGTAGGTCTTCAGGACACTGATGGCGACGGGCAGCACGCGCACGACCTCGCGGCCGACGAGATGGTCGGCCAGGAAGTCCTTGAGCGCTTCGACCTCTGGCAGTTCCGGCATGGCTCCAGAGTGCCACCCCCCACCGACAACACCAGCCGAACCGCCCGCCTTCTGAGGTAACGGCGGCCGGTCCCCCGCGACACCCGGTCAGCCCCGTTCCGGGACCAGGAACTCGCACCACACGCACTTGCCGCCGCCGCGCGCCTCCACGCCCCACACGTCGGCGAGGCGGTCGACCAGGAGGAGTCCGCGGCCGGAGACGCCGGACACACCCGCCTCACGGCGGCGCGGCAGGGCGCTGGAGGAGTCCTCGACCTCGGCGCGCAGCCGACGGCCCGGGCCGCTCAGGACCCGCAGGGTGACGATCGCGGCGCCTTCGGTGTGCATGAGGGCGTTGGTGATCAGCTCGTCGGCGACCAGTTCGACCTCGTCGGCGCGCTCTCCCCGCCCCAGGCGCGGACCGCGGCCCGGATCATGTGCCGGGCCTCGGTGAGCGCCTCGGGGTCGCCGGGGGCGACATGGTGCTGGAGCCGCCCGCCGGACTGCTGGGGCCCGGGGCCCCGGCGGCGCAGCGCCAGCAGGGCCACGTCGTCGTCGCCGCCGCGTTCCTCGGCCACGTCGATGAGCCGGTCGGCGAGGTCGCGTACGTCGTCCGGGCCCGAGCAGATCAGCTCCATGAGGGTGTGCATGCCCTCGTCGAGGTCGACGCCGGGCTGCTCGACCAGGCCGTCGGTGCACAGCACCAGGGTCTGTCCGGGGTCCAGTTCGACCGTGTCGACGGGGTATTCGAGGCGCCCGAACAAGGCGGACAGACCCAGCGGCAGGCCCCCCGCGACGGACTGCCTGCGGCAGGTGCCGTCGTTCTGCCGGATCACCGGGTCGATGTGGCCGGCCCGCACCAGCTGGACGACTCCGGTGGACAGGTCGGCCTCCGCGTACAGGCAGGTCGCGAAGCGGTCGGTGTCGAGTTCGTGCAGGAAGACCGAGGCGCGGGCCATCACGGTGGCGGGGGTGTGTCCCTCGGCGGCGTAGGCCCGCAGCACGATCCGCAACTGGCCCATGACGGCGGCGGCGTGGGTGTCGTGGCCCTGGACGTCCCCGATGACGGCGCCGACGCGACCGCCGGGCAGCGGGATCACGTCGTACCAGTCGCCGCCTATGTCCCTGCCGAGGGAGGCGGAACGGTAGCGGACGGCGATGTCGGCGCCGGGCACGCTGGGTATGGAGCGCGGCAGCATGGCCTGCTGGAGGCCCTGCGCGAGATCCTTCTCCTGCTCGTAGAACATGGCCCGCTGGAGGCTCTGGGCGATGCTGCTGCCGAGCGCGACGAGGACGTTGCGCTCCTCCGACGAGAAGCCGCGCCGGTCGTTGTAGAGCAGTCCCATCGCGCCGATGGGGCGGGCCTGCGCGATGAGCGGCAGGTAGGCGGCCGAGGTGATCTTGAGGTCGGTGATGTGCGGCCACAGGAGCGGATACGAGTCGGCGAAGTCCTCGGGCGACTCGATGAAGCGCGGGGCGAGGGTGCGTACGGCCTCGCTCATCGGGTACTGCTCGTCGATGCGGGTGACCATGGTGCCGGGGACGAAGCTGCCCTCGGGGCCCTCGGCGACCAGCCGTATGCGTCCGGCCTCGACCAGGCCCATGACCAGGCTCGTCGCGCCGAGGTGGGTGAGGCCGTGGGAGTCCTTGAGGACGTCGATGACGTCCTGGACGGTACGGGCGTGGGCGAGGGCGGCCGTGGTGATCTGCACGACGTTCGTCTGCTGGCGCCGCGCCTCGTCCTGGGCCGCCTGTTCGCGGCGCGCCGCGCTCTCGCCGAGCTCCTGCGTGGCGTCGCGGACGATACCGATGATCCGGCGCGGCCGGCCCGTCCCGTCGCGGCGGATGTAGCCCTGGGTGTGGGTCCAGCGCAGCGAGCCGTCGCGGCAGCGGATGCGGAAGTAGGCGCCGTAGTTCTCGCTGCCGTCCTTGAGGGCGTGCGAGACCAGCGTGTCGAGACGGATCCCCTCGGTCGCGGGCACCCGCAGGGACAGGGTCTCGGGGCGGCCGTCGTACTCCTCGGGACGCACGTCGAAGACTTCGTGGGCCTGGGCGTCCATCTGCATCAGACCGGAGTCCAGGTCCCATTCGAAACTGCCCATGCGGTTGAGCGCCAGGATCGGATCCGGGTGGGCGGGCCAGTCGTCCGGGAGTGACAGGGCGCTCGCTCCCCGATCAACCATGCGCCCACCTTGCCAGTATTCGGCCGATTATTCGACTTCTGGGACGTCCGGAATGCGACTTCGGGAGAGTCCGGATCCGGGCTCTCCCGACCACTCGGCGCTCAGCCGTCGAAGACGTCCGTCGGGGCGTCGAAGACGGTGTCCGCGTCGGGCGACTCGTCGGGGATGAGACCACCGCCGTCGGGCAGGTCGGGGATCTCCGGAACGGTGTCGGGGCCGATCTCCTCCTCCGAGGGGTCCAGCGGGGCGAGGGGGTCCTGCGGGGCGTTCCGGTCGCTCTCCGTGGAGGTGGGGGCGGGGGTCCGCGGCGCCAGGGGCGGCAGGGAGATGTCGGGCCGTGGGGTCGGAGAGGCGGTCGGCGAGACCGTCGGAGAGGCGGTCGGCGGGGCGGTCGTGGTGGGCGGGAGACAGTCCGACACCGCGGCCACCGGAGCCTCCGCCGGCGCGCCGCGGTCCGGCATGCCCGGGGTTCCCTCCGGGGTGACGGTCAGGGTGGGCG
Organism: Streptomyces mirabilis; assembly: GCF_039503195.1. Classification (NCBI taxonomy): domain Bacteria; kingdom Bacillati; phylum Actinomycetota; class Actinomycetes; order Kitasatosporales; family Streptomycetaceae; genus Streptomyces; species Streptomyces mirabilis. The sequence continues at coordinate 9,230,413 of NZ_JBCJKP010000001.1, read as the reverse complement.
CCACACAGTCGGACGGCCGCTCGTCCGCGAAGGGGCCCGTCCGCGGGCTCTGCTCCGGGGCCGTGCTCGGGCTGGTACCGGGACTCGTACCGGGACTTGTGCCGGGGCTTGCGTCGGTGCGACGGCCTGGGCTCGCGGCCGAGACGGGCGGCCGCAGGACGACGTCCCGGTGGCCGTCGTCCCCGATCCGCCGCGCGATCCACCTGTTGTCGACGATGTCGATGATCGTGATGTTCCTGATCGCGGTGGACGCCGGGGTCACGACGACAACGTTGCCAGGACGGAAACCGGACCAGGGCTGCCCCTGGATCCCCGGGGTCGTCCTGGACACGACGGGCGGGTTCAGCGGGTTGCCGCCGGCGCAGCGCACACGCGGCACGCCCCGGTCGTCGACGAGGACCGCGGTGCCCCGCTGGAGCACCGACTGGAAGCTGGTCGCCCGGCCGTCCCGGAAGCCGTGGTCGGTGACCTGTGTGTCGGCGCGCAGCACGACCGAGGTCAGACCGCGCAGAAAGTCCGGGACGGCCGCTTGCGGGACGCCTGCCGCCTGCGCGAAGGAGCGCGCCTTGCCGGGGTCCGAGGAGAGGAAGCCGATCTGCTTCCCGACGTCACAGCTACCGACGGCCCTGGTGCCGCCGTAGAGGCCGGGTGTGGAGCCGGGGAAGGAGCGCACGCCCTGCGCGGCGGAGCCACGGTTCGCGGGTGTCGCCGGGTACGGCATTCGGGTGATGAACGGCGAGTCGGCGGCGGTGGACGCGGTGAACGGGTCGCGGCCGCCGCCGGCGACCGACTGCAGGAAGACCTCACCGCCGTCGGCCCCGGACGCGGCCCTCTCGCCGCCTCGGCCGCCACACCCGGCGACGAGGAGCGCCGCCGAGAGCGCGCAGGCCATGACGAAGGCTCGGGTGGGTATGTGCACCACGCTGTTCTCCTGTCGCACCACGTTCTCCCGTTGCACTGCTTCCTCCCGCTGCACCGCGACCTCCCGGTCACTCAGGGCGTTTCGTCCACTATTGTCTGCGTCGCCCAGTTGGCACACGCAAGCGGAGACGGTCACCGAGCGTCACAATGGAAGACAAGCGAAGAGGAGTGGCTCGCGTGCAGTGGTTCGTCGCCCCCGACTACTGGCTGAGCCGGCTGGTCTTCCAGCGGGCCCTGGCCGCGGTGTACCTCGTCGCCTTCCTGGGCGCGGCGCTCCAGTTCCGTGCGCTGATCGGGGAGCGGGGCATGCTTCCCGTGCCCCGGTTCCTGGCGCGGGTCGCGTTCCGCGACGCGCCGAGCGTGTTCCACCTGCGCTACTCGGACCGCCTCTTCGCGGCCTGGGCCTGGGCGGGCTGCGCGGTGTCGGTGGCGCTGATCGCCGGCCTGGACCAGCGGCTCCCGCTCTGCGGGGCCATGGCGCTCTGGCTGGTGCCCTGGGCGATGTACCTGTCGATCGTCAATGTGGGCCAGACCTGGTACGCGTTCGGCTGGGAGTCCCTGCTCCTGGAAGTCGGTTTCCTCGCCGTGTTCCTCGGCAACGACGAGGTGGCCCCGCCGGTCGTCGTCCTCTTCCTGCTGCGCTGGGTGCTGTTTCGCGTGGAGTTCGGCGCCGGGCTGATCAAGATGCGCGGGGACTCCTGCTGGCGGGAGCTGACCTGCCTCGACTACCACCACGAGACCCAGCCGATGCCGGGACCGCTGAGCTGGTTCTTCCACCGCCTCCCCAAGCCCTTCCACCGGGTCGAGGTGGCGGCGAACCACTTCACCCAGCTCGTCGTGCCCGTCCTCCTCTTCACCCCGCAGCCGATCGCGACGGCGGCAGCGTCGCTGATGGTCCTCACCCAGCTCTGGCTGGTCCTGTCCGGCAACTTCGCCTGGCTGAACTGGACCACGATCGTGCTGGCCCTCTCCGCGATCGAGTTCCCCACCACTCCCCCGCACGTGGCAGGGCCGCCCCTCTGGTACGAGATCGTGGTCCTCGCGGTCGCGGCGGGCCTGGCGGCCCTCAGCTACCGCCCCGCCCGCAACCTGGTCTCCCGGCGCCAGGTCATGAACCGCTCCTTCGACCCGCTGCACCTGGTCAACACCTACGGCGCGTTCGGCAGCGTCAGCCGGGTGCGCCACGAGGTGGTCGTCGAGGGCACGGCGGACCCCGTGCCGCGGGAGGACTCGGAGTGGAAGGAGTACGAGTTCAAGGGCAAACCGGGCGATCCCCGCCACTGGCCGCGCCAGTACGCGCCGTACCATCTGCGGCTCGACTGGCTGATGTGGTTCGCGGCGCTCTCCCCCGCGTACGCCGCCTCCTGGTTCACGGGCCTGGTCGAACGGCTTCTGGAGAACGACCGGGACACACTACGGCTGTTGCGCCGCTGTCCATTCCCGGCGGACGCCCCACCCCGGTACGTCCGCGCCCGCCTCTACCGCTACCGCTACACGACCTGGCATGAGCTGCGGGAGACGGGCGCGTGCTGGCACCGCACGTATGTGCGGGAGTTCCTGCCGCCGATGCGGCTGGAGTGGGTGGATCAGAGCCGGTAGATCGGACTCTGCGGAGCGGACCGGTTGATCAGAGCCGGTAGACACGGGTGGCGGTGCCGCCGAAGACCTCGGCGCGTTCCTCCGCGCCAAGTCCCCCGGTCAACTCCTCGGCCACATCGACCACTTGGCCGTACGACGCCGCCAGCGTGCACACCGGCCAGTCGGAGCCGAACATCAGCCGGCCGGGTCCGAAGGCGTCCAGGACCGTGTCCGCGTAGGGGCGCAGCCCGTCGACCGTCCACGTCGCGTGGTCCGCCTCGGTGACCATGCCGGAGAGTTTGCACACGGTGTTGGGGAGCGCGGCCAGCGCCCGGACGGCCGTCGCCCACGGTCGCAGCGTGCCGGTGACGATCGGTGGCTTGCCCAAGTGGTCGAGGACGAAGGTGAGTCCGGTGTGGCCGGCGGCGGCCCGGACACAGGCCGGCAGCTGGTGCGGTAGCACGACCAGGTCGTAGACGAGTCCCGCCTCGGCGACGGCGGCGAGTCCGTCCCGTACGTCCGGACGCAGCAGCCACTCCGGGTCGGGCTCGCCCTGTACCTGGTGGCGGATGCCCTTGAGGTGGCGGCCGCCCGGCAGCCCCCGCAGCCGGGCCAGCTCGTCGGCGACGTCCGGCCGGGTCAGGTCGGTCCAGCCGACCACACCCGCGATCAGCTCGCCCTGCTCCGCGAGGGCGAGGAACTCAGGGGTCTCCTCGGGCACGGTGATCGTCTGTACGAGGACCGTGCGGTCGACGCCGGCGGCGCGTGCCTGCGGTGCGAGGTCCGACACGCCGAAATCACGTCGCAGTGGCCGGAGTTCGGGCCCGGTGATCCAGTCCTGGTCGCGGACCGAGAGGTCCCACACGTGGTGGTGCGCGTCCACCCTCACGGCAGCTCCCACACGACGGGCAGCCCTGCCTCCGCGCCCTCGCTCGAGTAGTCGTGGACGACGTCGAGGAGTTCGGCCATGCGTGCCTGCCAGGCGATGTTGACCGGCAGTTTCTCCAGTTCGGCGAGCAGGTGCCCGTAGTCCTCGCACTCCAGGACGTGGAAGAGGTCGGTGCCGCTGCGCCAGATCGTCCAGGAGGTGGCTCCGGCGGCGCGGACGGCCGCGGTGAGCTCTTCGGGAACCTCCCGGTGGGCGGCCTCGTACGCGGCGACGCGGTCCGCGCGGACCTTGGTGTGCAGAGCGACTCTCATGACGGGTCCTGTGGGGGTACGGGTACGGGGGCGTCCTCGGGCAGCAGCTTCGCCTCGCGCAGCTCCCGCCAGAAGTCCTCCGGCACCGGGGTCGTGAACTGCTCGACACAGTCGCGGACTTCGTGCGCCGAGCGGGCACCGGCCAGGACGCTCGCGACGGCCGGGTGGGCGGCGGGAAACGCCAGCGCGGCGGCGCGCAGGGTGGTGCCGTGCCGCTCCGCGATCTCCTTCAGTCGCAGGGCACGGTCCAGCAACTCCGCCGGTGCGGTCGTGTAGTTGTAGGTCGCTCCGGGCCTCGGGTCGGCCAGCAGGCCCGAGTTGAAGGCGCCGCCGATGACCACCGAGGTACCGCGCTCCTGGGCGGCCGGCAGCAGCTCGGTCAGCGCGGCGTGGTCGAGCAGGGTGTAGCGGCCCGCGCACAGCACCACGTCCACGTCCGTGTCGCGGACGAAGCGGGTGAGCATCTCGGCCTGGTTCATGCCCGCGCCGATCGCGCCGACCACGCCTTCAGAGCGCAGCCGCTCCAGGGCCGGATAGCCCTCGTGGAAGGCCTGCTCGGCGTGGTCGTCCGGGTCGTGGAGGTAGACGATGTCCACGCGCTCCAGGCCCAGGCGTTCGAGGCTGGCCTCGATGCCGCGTCGTACGCCCTCGGCGCTGAAGTCCCAGACGCGGCGGTGCGTGGCGGGCACCGCGAAGCCGTCGGCCAGGTCGTCGCCGTCCGCGTCCGCGCCCGTGGGTTCCAGGAGGCGACCCACCTTGGTGGAGAGGGTGTACTCGGAGCGGGGGCGATCGCCCAGGGCCGCGCCGAGACGGCGTTCGGAGAGGCCGATGCCGTAGTGCGGGGCGGTGTCGTAGGAGCGGATGCCCCCGGACCAGGCGGCGTCCACGGTCTCGTACGCCTGTTCGTCGCTGACGGCGGTGAACAGGTTGCCGATGCCCGCGGCGCCGAAGGACAGGGCACTGACCTCGACACCGCTGTTCCCGAGCGTGCCCGTTCCGAGCGTGCTCACTGGCCCACCGGCCGCAGTCGCAGTCCCTGCATGCCGCCGTCCACGGCGAGCGCGGTACCGGTGGTGGCGCCGGACAGCGGGCTCGCCAGGTAGGCGATGGCGCCGGCGACCTCGTCCGCCGAGACGAGCCGCCCGGAGGGCTGGCGGGCCTCCAGGGCGGCCCGTTCGGCGGCCGGGTCGGTGGCGGCGTCGAGGAGGCGGCCGACCCAGGGGGTGTCGGCGGTGCCGGGGTTCACACAGTTGACGCGGACGCCCTCGCGGAGGTGGTCGGCGGCCATCGCCAGGGTGAGGGAGAGGACGGCGCCCTTGGTGGCGGAGTACAGGGCGCGCTGCGGGAGCCCGGCGGTGGCGGCGATGGAGCAGGTGTTCACGATCGCGGCGTGCGCGGATTCCCGCAGGTGGGGCAGGGCGGCGCGGGCGGTACGGACCATGCCGACGACATTGACGTCCAGGACCCGGTGCCACTCGTCGTCGGCGTTGTCCTCGACGGTGCCCTGGGCGCCGATCCCGGCGTTGTTGATCAGCACGTCGAGTCCCCCGAGGTCCGCGACGGCCGCGGCCACGGCCTCGCGTACGGAGGCGTCGTCGGTGACGTCGGCGCGGTGACCGAGCAGGGGCTTCTCGACCGTCGAAGGGTCCAGGTCGAGGACGGCGACCCGCGCCCCACGGGCGGCGAGCAGCTCGGCGGTGGCACGGCCGATGCCGGAGGCGCCACCGGTCACCAGCGCCTTGAGTCCTTCGAAGTCGGCACTCACGCGGCTTCCCCCTTCTGCTTGTCGCTCGGCTGGCTGTCGGACTTCTGGTGGGCGAGGTCGGCGGCCCAGAAGGTGCCGCCGGGGTAGGTGAACTCCGCGATGGACTGCGGCCGCATGGTCGCGGAGAAGCCCGGCGCGGTGGGTGCCGTGTAGTGACCCTGCCTGATCACCACCGGGGCGAGGAAGTGGTCGTGCAGATGGTCGACGTATTCGATGACCCGGTCGTCGGTGGTGCCGGAGAGCGCCACGAAGTCGAACATCGACAGGTGCTGGACGAGTTCGCACAGGCCGACCCCGCCCGCGTGCGGGCAGACCGGCACGCCGAACTTGGCCGCGAGGAGCAGGATGGCGAGGTTCTCGTTGACGCCGGCGACGCGGGCGGCGTCGATCTGCAGGACGTCGATGGCGCCGGCCTGGAGGAGCTGTTTGAAGACGACACGGTTCTGGACGTGTTCGCCGGTGGCGACCTTGACGGGGGCGACGGCCTCGCGGACGGCGGCGTGGCCGAGGACGTCGTCGGGGCTGGTGGGCTCCTCGATCCAGTAGGGCTCGAACTCGGCGAGGGCCTTGGTCCAGGTGATCGCCTCGTCCACGTTCCAGCGCTGGTTGGCGTCGATGGCGATCCGGATGTCGGGGCCGACCACCGAGCGGGCGACCCGGCAGCGGCGTACGTCGTCCGCGAGGTCGGCACCCACCTTCAGCTTGATCTGCCGGAACCCGTCGGCGACGGCCTCGGCGGCGAGGCGGGTGAGCTTCTCGTCGCTGTAGCCGAGCCAGCCGGGCGAGGTGGTGTAGGCGGGGAAGCCCTTCTCCCGGAGGGTCGCGGCGCGCTCGGCGGCGCCCTCCCGGCCACGACGCAGCAGTTCGAGCGCCTCCTCGGGGGTGAGGGCGTCCGTGAGGTAGCGGAAGTCGACCTGGCGGACCAGCCACTCCGGTTCGGCGTCGGCGAGCAGCTGCCACAGGGGCTTCCCGGCACGCTTGGCGGCCAGGTCCCACACGGCGTTGACGACGGCGCCGATCGCCATGTGCATCACGCCCTTCTCGGGCCCGAGCCAGCGCAGCTGACTGTCCCCGATCAGGTCCCGGGCGAGGGAGCCCGGGTCCGCGCACAGCTCGTCGACCGAGCGTCCGACCACATGCCCGCGCAGCGCCTCGATCGCGGCGACCTGGACGTCGTTGCCCCGCCCGATGGTGAAGGTGAAGCCGTGCCCCTCGGGACAGTCGGCCGCGTCGCCGCGCAGCACGACGTACGCCGCCGAGTAGTCGGGGTCCGGGTTCATCGCGTCGGAGCCGTCGAGCTCGCGCGAGGTGGGGAAACGGATGTCGTAGGTGTCGACCGCGGTGATACGGGCGGCAGTTGGGGACACGGGAGGCCTTTCGGTCCGGGACAGGGGCGTACGGAGGGGTTCCGTGGATCCGTGGGTCCTTGGATCCGTACGAAGACGAAGGGAGGTCAGTCCTGGGCGCGGCCGGTGGTCACGCGGGCGATCATCAGGGCGACCAGGATGATTCCGCCGTAGATGGCCTGGATCCAGAAGGACGGCACCTGGGCGAGCGTGAGCAGGTTCTGCACCACGCCGAGGAGGAGTACGCCGGTCAGGGCGCCGAACATGGTGCCCTTGCCGCCGTCCAGGCTGATGCCGCCGATGACCGCCGCCGCCATCACCGTGAAGATCATGTTGTTGCCCTGGTTGGCGCTGATCGCGCCGACGTACCCGGTCTGCATGATTCCGCCGACCGAGGCGAGGACGCCGGCGACGACGGAGACGCCGAGCAGCATCCGGTCGACGCGGATACCGGCGGCGCGGGCCGCCTCCGTGTTGCCGCCGATGGCGTACAGGGCGCGCCCGACGCGGTGGTATTTGAGGATCAGTCCGGCGACTCCGAAGGCGACCGCGGCCAGCCACACCGACAGCGGGACGCGCAGGAAGGTGGAGGTCGCCAGCTGGAAGAACGCGTCGGGCATGCCGAACAGTGTCTTGCCCTTGGTGGCGCCGACCAACAGGCCACGCAGGACGATCAGCATCGCGAGGGTGACGATGAAGGCGTTGAGCTTGAACTTCACCACCAGGATGCCGTTGAAGGCGCCGATGACTCCGCCCACGACGAGGATCGCGACGAGGGCGAGCGCGACCGACCACTCCGTGCCCCAGCCGGACTGCGCGGACGGCAGCACCAGCAGGGCGCCGACGGCGGGCGCGATGCCGACCACCGACTCCAGCGACAGATCGATCTTGCCGGTGATCAGCACCAGGGACTCGGCGAGGACCACCATCGCGAGGGCCGCCGAGGCGCCCAGGATGGAGATCAGGTTCCGTTCCGTGAGGAACGAGTCGTTGACGATCGCGCCGAGCACCAGCAGCACCAACAAAGCGGGCACCAGGGCGAGTTCACGGGCCCTGCGGAGCAGTACGGTCTTGGCGGCCCGTGCGTCGGGGACGCGCGCGGTGGTGGGCGACGAGGCCGACGGGGCCTTCGTGTCAGCCATGGTCCACTCCTTCGATGGAGGCGATCAGCTCGTGGTCGTGCCAGCCCGCCGGGTGCTCGGCGACGACACGGCCGTGGAAGAGGACGAGGACGCGGTCGCAGCGGCGCAGGTCGTCGAGTTCGTCGGAGACGACGAGCACGGCGGTGCCGTCCTCGCTGGCGCTGTCCATCCGGGACAGCAGTGACTCCTTGGACTTCACGTCGACGCCCGCGGTGGGGTTGATGAGGACGAGGAGGCGGGGGTCGGAGGCGAGGGCGCGCGCCATGACGACCTTCTGGGCGTTGCCGCCGGAGAGGTCGGAGACGGGCTGTTCGGGGCCCTCGGTGTGGATGTCGAGGCGTTCGATCAGCTCGGTGGCGAAGCCCCGCTTGCGGGCGGCGGAGATGAAGCCGTAGCGGCCGAGCCGGTTCAGGACGCTCATGGTGGTGTTGTCGCCGATGGTCATGCCGGAGACGAGACCCTGCTCGTGCCGGTCGCGCGGGACACAGGCGACGCCCGCCTTGAGCGCGGCCTGCACGTCACCGAACGGCAGCCTTTCACCTTCGAGTTGAGCCGTGCCGCCGGTCGGGGTGTGCAGTCCGGCGAACGACTCGGCAAGCTCGATCTTGCCGCTGCCGCTGGAGCCGGCGAGGCCGAGGACCTCCCCGCGGCGGACGGTGAGGTCGATGTCCTCGTACGCGTCCGAGGTGAGCCCCCGGGCGTCGAGCAGCACCGGGGTGTCCGCGGCGACGGACTGGTGCGTGACGGTCCGCTCGGCGATCGACTCCCCCGCCATGGCCTCCACCAGGGCCGTGCGGGGGAGTTCGGCGACCGGCGCGGTGGTGATCCAGCGGGCGTCGCGCAGCACGGTGACCGTCTGGCACACCTCGTACACCTCCTGGAGGTGGTGCGAGATGAACAGGAAGGTGACACCGGACTCCTGGAGCGCGCGCATCCGGGTGAAGAGCCGTTCGATCTCCCGGTTGTCGAGCTGCGCGGTCGGCTCGTCGAGGACGATGAACCGGGCGCCGAAGCTGAGCGCCCGGGCGATCTCGACCATCTGGCGGTCCTCGACCTTGAGGTCGGCGGTGCGGGCCTCCGGGTCGACGTGCACGTCCCAGGTGTCCAGGACCTGCGCCGCCTCGGCCCGCAGCCTGCGCCAGCTGATGAAGCCGCCGCGCCCGACCGGCTGCCGGTTGATGAAGAGGTTCTCCGCGACCGTCAGCTCCGGTACGACGGTGGGCTTCTGGTAGACGCAGGCCACCTTGCGGCGCCAGGCGTCGCGGTCGGTGAGCGCGGGCGCGGGCTCACCGTCGAAGCGGACCTCGCCCTCGTCGGGGGCCTGGAGGCCGGTGAGGACGGTGACGAGGGTGGACTTGCCCGCGCCGTTGCGCCCGACGAGGGCGTGGGACTCACCGGGGAGAACGGTGAGCCGGCCGTCTTGGAGGGCGACGGTGGGGCCGTACCGCTTGGCCACCCCCCGCGCCTCCACCAGTGGGGTGCTCATTTGACCGTGTTGCCCCAGAGCTTGGGGTCGTCGACGTTGTCCTTGGTCACCAGCGGCGCGGGCAGCTGGTCCTCCAGGATGCCGCTGGGCAGCTTGACGATCTCGGAGTCGTGGTCGGTCGGGCCGGTCTTGAACGTCTTCCCCTGCATCGCGGCCTTGATGTAGTACATGCCGTACTTGGCGTACGCGTCGGCCGGCTGGGAGACGGTGGCGTCGATCTCGCCCTTGCGGATGGCGTCGAACTCCTGCGGGATGCCGTCGTTCGAGACGATCGTGATGTGGCCCGCCTGGCCGGCCTTCTTCAGCATGCCCTTGGACTTGAGCGTTTGGAGGGTCGGCGCGAGGTAGACGCCGCCCGCCTGCATGTAGATGCCCTTGATGTCGGGGTTGGCGTTCAGCAGGGTGTCGAGCTTGGAGGCCGCGGTGTCGGACTCCCACTTGGCCGGGATCTCCAGGACCTTCAGCTTCGGGTAGTTCTTCTGCACGCAGGTGCGGAATGCCTCGGAGCGGTCCCGGCCGTTGACCGAGGCCAGGTCGCCCATGATCTGCACGACCTTGCCGGAGGGGATCTGCTTGCCGAGGTACTCGCAGGCCTTCTCGCCGTACGCGACGTTGTTGGCGCGTACGACCATGGCGACCTTGCCCTTCTCGGGCGCCACGTCGACGGCGACCACGGGAACGCCCTTGCGCTCGGCCTGGTCGAGCCCGGCGGCGATCGCGGCGCTGTCCAGGGGGGCCACGACGAGGCCCTTCACGCCCTGGTTGAGCTGGTTGTTGATGTCGGTGATCTGCTGGGACGGGTCGCTGTTGGAGTTGACGGTCTTGAGGGCGTCGACCCCTTCGGACTTCGCCATCTTCGGCACGTAGTCGTTGTAGGACTGCCAGAACGGCGAGGTCAGCAGGGGCAGGATGACCCCGACCTTGCCGGTGCCTCCGCCGCCCGACGACACGGAGTCCTTGGTGCTGCCGCATGCCGCGAGCACGAGGGTCGCGCAGGCGGCCGCAGCCGCCGCACGCACTGCCCGCGACGCAATTCGCGTGTTCCGCACGTTTCTGCCGGCCATCTGACGGCTCCTCGTTGAGCGAGATCGATCGGGGGTGACGGTGCGTGGCCGAGCGTCCCGCTCAACCGGGACGAATATTTATCAGACCACTTCGCCTCCACAACACCCCTGTGCGCCAAAATTTCCGCGTTATCAGCCGTAGTGGTCCGACCACTCCGGTGGTTAGACTGCGGCGCACCCGGCAACAGGAGGAGACGGCGTGGACGAGTCGGCCCCGCAGAAGGGCACCGTGACGCAGCGCGCCATCGAGCGGATCAAGGCGATGATCGGCGAGGGCCGGCTGGAGCCCGGGCAGCGGCTGCCGACCGAGCGTGATCTCGCCGCCCAGCTGGGCATGTCCCGCAGCTCGATGCGCGAGGCGATCCGCGCGCTCACGGTCCTCGGCGTGCTGGAGGCCCGGCACGGCTCGGGCATCTACGTCACCCAGCTGGAGGCCGGGGACCTGCTGGAGACCTTCGGCGTGGTGGCCGACCTCTCGCGCGGGCCGCGGCTGGTCGAGCTGCTGGAGGTGCGGCGGATCCTGGAGTCGACGGCGACCGCGCTGGCCGCCGCGCGGATCACGGCGGACCAGCTCGCCGAGGTCGAGAAACACCTGCTGGCGATGAACGCGACGGACGACCCGGAGGAGATCCTCGCCCACGATCTGGCCTTCCACCGCGAGATCGCGGCCGCCGCGGGCAACGAGACCATGGCCGCCATCCTGGAGGGCCTGTCCTCGCGCACGTTCCGTGCCCGGGTCTGGCGGGGCTACGAGGAGGAGGGCGCCTTCGAGCGCACACGCCGCGAGCACGCGGCGATCCACCGCGCGCTGGTGGCTCACGACCCGGAGGCCGCCAGGGCTGCCGCCGCCGCGCACGTGGGCGAAGTGGAGCAGTGGCTGCGGACCCAGCTCACGCAGTAGCCGGATCCGCAGCCCGGGAAGGGGCCGGGGACGCGCCCGCTCAGGCGCGTGTCAGCCGCAGAGTGACCAGCTCGAAGGGGCGCAGCGACAGGGTGACCCGGTCACCGTCGCGCCGCGGCGCGACGGCGTCCACGAGGGGACGCTCCAGCAGGTCGGTGACGGTGACGTCCCCGATCTCGAACCCGGCCGTCAGCGTGGCCCCGGTGCGCCCGCCCCGGGACTCGTGGAAGCGTACGACCACATCCCCACTGCCGTCGTCGGCGAGCTTGACCGCGGTCACCACGACCGCGTCCTGCGCCACCTCCACCAGGGGCGCGACCTCACGCTCGCCGCTCACCCGCCGCTCCGGCAGATTGATCCGCCACCCCTCACGCACCGCGTCCCCGATGCCGGCCCCCGGCACCAGCGCGTGCCGGAAGCGGTGGACGCCCTGGTCGGTCTCGGGGTCGGGGAAGCGCGGGGCACGCAGCAACGAGACGCGCACGGTCGTGGTCGTACCGGAGTCGCTGTCGCGGACCGTACGGGTCACGTCATGGCCGTAGGTCGAGTCGTTGACGAGCGCGACACCCCAGCCCGGCTCCTCCATGTGCACGAACCGGTGGTTGCACGCCTCGAACTTGGCCGCCTCCCAGGACGTGTTGGTGTGCGTCGGCCGGTAGAAGTGCCCGAACTGCGTCTCGGAGGCGTACCGCTCCGCGTGCACGTCGAGCGGGAAGGCGAGCTTCAGGAACTTCTCCGTCTCGTGCCAGTCGACCTCGGTGTCGATGCCGAGCCGCCGCTCCCCCGGCGCGAGCGACAGCACCTGGGTGACCCGCGACGCGCCGAAGGACCGTACGATCCGCACCGACACACCGTCCTCGCCCGGCACGACCTCGTCCGCGTCGACCAGGTCGGTGACCGTGTTGCGGTAGAACTCGTCGACGTCCCAGGCGTCCCACATGTTCGGGAAGTCGGGGTGGATCTGGAGCAGATTCGCGGCGCGTCCCGGGGCGATCGTCTCGCGGTCGGCGTCGATGTCGTACGCGGAGACGACCAGGCCCCGGGCGTCGATCTCGACCCTCAGCAGGCCGTTGTCGAGGACGTGGCCGCCGCCTACGCGCGACGCGAGCGCCACCTCGCCCGTCGCGGCGGCGGGCAGGGCCCCGCCCGCCGGGACCCCGTCCCTGCGGTGCGGGGCGGAGTTGAACACGAGCTCCGTCCCGCCTTCACCCGCCAGCGCCCGCTGCGCCGCGTCGATGATGCCGGTCAGCTCCTCGGCGACCCGCTCGTACGTCCTGCGCGCCTCCCGGTGCACCCAGGCGATGGACGAGCCGGGCAGGATGTCGTGGAACTGGTGGAGCAGGACCGTCTTCCAGATGCGGTCCAACTCCTCATACGGGTAGGGGAATCCGGTCCGTACGGCGGCGGTCGCGGCCCAGAGTTCGGCCTCACGCAGGAGGTGTTCGCTGCGCCGGTTGCCCTGCTTGGTCCTCGACTGGCTGGTGAGCGTGGCGCGGTGCAGTTCGAGGTACAACTCGCCGACCCAGACAGGGGCGTTCGGGTACTCGGCCTCGGCCTTCTTGAAGAACTCCGTCGGGGTCTCCCACACCACGGTGGCGGAGCCTTCGAGGTCACGGACCCTGGCCGCCTTGGCCACCATCTCGCGGGTGGTACCGCCGCCTCCGTCACCCCAGCCGGTGGGGGCGAGGGAGTGCCGGGCGGAGCCCTTGTCCTTGAAGTTCTTTGCCGCGTGCGCGAGTTCGCTGCCCCGCATGGAGCAGTTGTAGGTGTCGACGGGCGGGAAGTGCGTGAAGATGCGGGTGCCGTCGATGCCCTCCCACTGGAAGGTGTGGTGCGGGAACTTGTTGGTCTGCGACCACGAGATCTTCTGGGTGAGCAGCCATTTGGAGCCCGCCGCCTTGATGATCTGCGGAAGTCCCGCGGCGAAGCCGAAGGTGTCCGGCAGCCAGGCCTCGTCGTTCTCGATGCCGAACTCGTCGAGGAAGAACCGCTTGCCGTGCACGAACTGACGGGCCATCGCCTCCGAGCCCGGCATGTTGGTGTCCGACTCGACCCACATACCGCCCGCGGGCACGAACCGACCCTCCGCGACCGCCTTCTTCACCCGCGCCCACACCTCGGGCCGGTGCTCCTTCACCCAGGCCCACTGCTGGGCCTGGGACATCGCGAAGACGAACTCGGGCTCGTCCTCGATGAGCGCGGTCATGTTGGAGGTGGTCCGCGCCACCTTGCGGACGGTCTCGCGCAGCGGCCACAGCCACGCCGAGTCGATGTGCGCGTGCCCGACGGCGCTGATGCGGTGCGCGGACGGGACGGCGGGCTCGGCGAGCACCCCGGCCAGCCGTTCGCGGGCCGCGGCGGCGGTCGCACCCACGTCCTGCAGGTCGACCGCGTCGAGCGCCTTGTCCACCGCGCGCAGGATGTCCCAGCGCCGCGCCGACTCCACCGGCAGCTCCGCCATCAGCTCGCCGAGGACCTCCAGGTCGAGCACCAGCTCCCACACGGTCTCGTCGAGGACGGCGAGGTCCATCCGGGTGAGGGTGTACTGCGGCTCGCTGCCCGCGGTCTCCTTGTCGCCCAACTGGGTGGGCAGGAAGGGATGGTAGTCGAGGATCACCGGGTTGGACGCGGCCTCGACGTGCAGCCGGACCTCCTCGCCGCCCTCGACCGGGGCGCCGATGCGCACCCACTGGTTGCGCGGGTTGAGTCCCTTCACCGGAGAGCCGTCGGGCCGGTAGACGAGCCCCTCGCACTGGAAGCCGGGCATGTTCTCGTCGAAGCCGAGGTCCAGCAGGGCCTCGACGGTCTTCCCTGCCCACGCCTCCGGGACGGTCCCGGTGACCCGGAACCAGCTGGTGCCCCACGGAGCGCCCCAGCGCGCACCCACCTCGATCGGCTCGGGTGTGGCCGCGAGCCCCTCGGCGACCGGCACCGGCTCACCGGGAGCGTGCCACACCGCGACGTCCAGCGGCACGGACTCGGGGTACACGGCGGGTCGGATACGCTCGTCGAGGACGCGCTTGAGGCGGGCTTCGACCAGGGTGCGGTCGTCATGCATGGGGTGCTCCGTGGGGTGAAGATGGTGCGGGAAGGTGGTCCTGCTACCAGGTGTGGGTGGTCGTGGCGGCGGTCGAGACGGTGAACAGCTCCCCCACCGCGCGCACTTCGAACCCCCCGGACGACTCGCCCTGCTCGGCGGTGAGACCGCCGACGTAGAACGCGCTCTGGCAGGTGCCGCCGAGGAAGCGGCGCGTGCCGTCGGGGAGCGTCCGGTACAGCTCGTAATGGCGTACTTCGCCGGGGGCGCCCTGCCAGGCGAAGCGCAGGTTGCCGCCGTCGGCGCCGGTGACGCGCAGGTCGGTGGGTGCGGCGGGGGTGAGCACGGCATCGCGGACCGCGAGCCCGCCCAGGCGCCAGCGCACCGGACCACTGCTCGCCGTCAGCCGCACGCCCAGCGCGTGCGCGGTCCCGCTCAGTCCGGTCAGCGGCACGGTGGCGGTCTCCCAGCCGTCGCCCGAGGACGTGAGCGGGAAGTACGTGTACGGGGGCGCCCCGCCCGCCGCGCTCGGCTCGGCGGTGGCGACGGCCAGCTCCACGGCGGCGGCGCCCGCGTCCGTGCGGTAGGTGAGCTCGACCACCGTCTCCGCGGTGAGCGGCAGCCTCGTCGCGTACAGGTCCAGCGTGGTGGGCGCGTCGAGGGCGCCGGCGACGAGCAGGCTGCTTCCGCCCCGCCAGGCGTCCGCGAAGTCGAAGGTGACGGCGGGGCGCTGTCCGTCCGTCCGCACGACCCAGCGGCGGGAGGGCAGCCGGTCCTGGAGACCGAGGTGGTTCCAGGCCTGGTCCGAGGTGACCTCGCCGTCCTCGCACCACTTCAGCCCGTGGCCGGTGTTGAAGACGGTCGCGAACGGGAGTGAGGCGACCGTCGAGCGGTCGGCGACGGAGACGGCCGGGGCGCGCCAGCTCGCGCTCGTGTCGGGCTTGGAGGGGTCGAGGGAGGAGCCGGTCCAGAACAGGTCGTCGGCGGCGTGGAAGTCGCCGGGGGTCCGGCTCGCGGGCAGGTGGTTGCGGGTCCACTCGGGCCGGTAGAAGCCGAGCGAGGTGACGTGGGCCTTGGCGCTCGGCACGATGGCGTCCCAATTGACGGAGGCGCCGGTCCCGTTGGCCTCGACGTCGAGGCCCGCCCACAACTCGTAGGGACTGCGCCCGAGTTGCTGGGCCGTCGTCGCGGAGGAGGCCAGGCTGCTCTGCGACCAGCGGAAGTCGACGAACATGGAGTCGGCGGCCTGGAAGAACGTCTTGTTCTGGTTGTTCAGGGCGCCCTGCCAGCTCACCGAGCCGCTCACGGTCATCGCGTCGTACCAGGTGACGCGCTGCCCCTGAGCCGTCCCGAGCGACTTCAGTTCGTTCATGAAGCCGAGCATGGCGGTGGCGAGCGCGGTGTTCCCGCCGCTGGTCTCCGCGTTGATGAACCATCCGTCGAAGCCGTACGCCGCCGCCACCGCGACGAGCCGCGCGGCGAGCGGGTAGTGCCCGGCGGAATCCTTCTGCACCAGGTCGCGGGTCCACTGGAGCTGTCCGCCGTAGGCGACGGGCGGCAGGAAGACATTGCCGAGGACGGGCACACCGTGCCGGTGGGCCGCGTCGACGATCGGGGCGTTCGGCGCGAGGATCAGGCCCTCCCCCGCCGAGCCGCCCCAGAAGACGAGTTCGTCCAGATACGCCCAGTGGGTGAGGGCGTAGTAGTCGGCGGTGGCGGCGCCCTGCGCGGGGTTGCTCGACGTGGGGCCGAAGGAGACGAGGGACTGGATACGGGCCTGGCCGCTGCGGGCGGTCGTGTTGGCCGGGGTCGGAGTGAAGCGCGCGGCGAGCGGCACGGTCGACGCGTTGAACGCCAGGTCGGCGTCGGTCGCGGCGCTCCATGCCTTGAGACTGCGCCAGGTGATCCCGGTGCCGGGGGTGCCCGAGGGCAGCGAGTCGGGGTACCAGTAGGAGGCGTACGGCGGTGCCGCGGTCGCGGCGGCCTCGGTCGCCGCGACCGCGGGCAGACCGGGCAGGGCGGGCAGCAGCGCGGCGGCGGCGCCGGCGAGCAGGACGGTGCGTCTGGTGGGGTTCACGAGCGGGTTTCTCCTTGTGGGATGGGGAGTACCTGATCGGGACTGACGACTTCGGTGATGCCGCGCGCGGCGAGGTGTTCCTTGTCGTCCGCGCGCGCGTCGAGGACGGTGGTGGGGCGGGCGCCGTCGGCGGTGAGCCGGAAGAACGCCTCGAAGACGGGGCCGCCCGGGGCGCACAGCGAGCGGACGGCGGGGTCGGCGGGGACGATCAGCGCCGTGGTCCGGGGGGCGGGCGCGTGGTGGTGCTCGTGGGCGGCGCGGGCCAGCGTCCGCGCGCTGTCCTTGGGACGCCGGCCGTTGGTCAACAGGCCCAGCCCGTATTCGAGTTCGGGGAAGTCGGCGAGGTCGCGGGAGACGTCGTGGGAACACCACCAGGTGATGCCCCACAGGTCGGGGCAGTCCAGCGCCGCCGCGACGGTGGCCTCGGTGAAGGCCGCGGCGTGCTCGGGCGGGATCAGGGGGGCGGGTGCGCCGACCTCCTGGAGCCAGACCGGCCGGTGCGGGTCGTCGGCCCAGGCCTTGCTCAGCTCGATCAGATACGCGGCGTGGTGTTCGGTCGGCACGGAGGTACGGCCGTGTCGCTGGGCGGTGCCGTTGAAGACCCAGGAATGTACGGCCGTGACGGCGCCGCGGCGGGCGGCCTGGCCCGGGGTGAACGGCATGTCGTCCTGGTACCAGGTGGCGTCGTACTCGGCGTGCAGATGCAGCCTGCCGGGGGCGCCCTCCTCGCAGGCGGCGAGCATCCGCTCCAGCCAGGCGTCGATCTGGGCGCTGCTCGCCCGGTCGGGGTCCGGATGGGGCGGGCCCGCCGAGAACTGGTTGACCTCGTTGCCGAGCGTCATGCCGATGAAGTGCGGGCGGTCGGCGAGGGCCGCGGCGAGCGTACGCAGATAGGCCGCCTGGCCGTCGAGGACCTCCGGGTCGGTGAACAGGTTGCGCCGGTGCCAGGTCCGCGTCCACGCGGGCAGGAAGTCGAAGCTCGACAGGTGCCCCTGCAGACCGTCCACGTTGACGTCGAGCCCCCGCTCTCCGGCCGCGTCGACGAGCTGGAGCAGCTGCTCGACGGCGCGCGGGCGGATCAGCGCGCGGTTGGGCTGGAAGTAGGGCCACAGCGGGAAGACCCGGATGTGGTGGAGGCCCAGCGCGGCGATGGAGTCGAGGTCGGCGCGTACGGAGTCGAGGTCGAAGTCGAGCCAGTGGTGGAACCACCCTTCGCTGGGCGTGTAGTTGACGCCGAAGCGCACGGCAGAAGGCATGCGGGATCCTTGCGAAGCGAATCGGGACAGCGGGAGGTCAGCCCTTGACGGCGCCCTCCCCCACCCCGCGGAAGAAGTACCGCTGCAGGCAGGCGAAGAGGGCGATGAGCGGCGCCACGGCGATGACCGTGCCCGCGGCGACGAGCCGTTCGTCGTTGGCGAAGGTGCCGTGCAGATAGTTGAGGCCGATGGTGAGGGTGAACTTCGAGGGGTCGCTGAGCACGATGAGCGGCCACAGGAAGTCGTCCCAGGCGCCCATGAAGGCGAAGATCGCGACGACGGCGAGCGTGCCCTTCACCGAGGGCAGCGCGATCCGCAGGAACCGCTGCCAGGTGTTCGCGCCGTCCACGAAGGCCGCGTCCTCGATCTCGTACGGCAGGTTCAGGAAGGCGTTGCGCATCAGCAGGACGTTCATCGCGCCGACGCAACCGGGCAGGACGACCCCGATGAGCGTGTTGTTCAGGCCGAGCTCACGCATGGTGGTGAACTGGGCGATGATGATGCCCTCGACGGGGACCAGCATCGCGAGGATGAACACGAGGGTCGCCACGCGCCTGCCCCGGTAGCGCAGACGGGCCAGGGCGTAGCCCGCGAGGGCCGAGCCGACGCAGTTGGTGACGACGTTGGCGCCGGCGACCTTCAGGGAGTTGAAGGCGTAGTCCCAGACGGGGATGGTGTCGGCCACCCGCTTGTAGTTGTGCAGCGTGGGATCGCCCGGCAGGAACTTCGGCGGTGAGCTGAAGATGTCCTCGGTCGGACCCTTGAGCGAGGTGGACAGCTGCCACAGGAACGGGCCGACGGTCAGGGCGAGGACGGCGAGCAGCAGTAGGTAGCGCAGGGCCAGTTCCCAGCCGCGGACACGGCGGCCGTGCTCGTCGGTGACACGGCGGCGACGGGGCCCGCGCCCGGCCGGCGGACGCCGCTCGACGTCGCGCTCGTTCGCCAGCACGCTCACGCGTCCTCCTTCCCGCACGCTCACACGTCCTCCGTCCGGCGCGCTCACGCGTCCTCCTTGCGGTCGGCGCGCAGCACGAGGAGCATCAGCCCGACGGTGACGACGAAGACGACGACCGAGATGGCGGAGGCGTAGCCGACCCGGCCGGTCAGTCCGGTGCCGGTGCGCTGGACGAGCATGACGAGGGTGGTGTCCTCGCCCGCCGGGCCGCCGTCGGGGCCCGCCATCAGGTACACCTCGGAGAACACCTTGAAGGCGGCGACCGAGGAGAGCGCGGCGACCAGCACCATGGTGGAGCGGACGGCGGGCACGGTGACCGTGAGGAAGCGCCGGACCGCGCCCGCGCCGTCGACCGAAGCGGCCTCGTGCAGCTCGCGTGGCACATTCGCGAGCGCGGCCAGATAGATGATCATGTAGTAGCCGAGGCCCTTCCAGACCGTGACGGCCATGGCGCTCAGCAGGAGCAGCCACTGGTCGCTGAGGAAGCCGACCCTGCCGACGCCGATCGACTCCAACAGCGAGTTCACCAGGCCGCGTTCATCCAGGAGCCACACCCAGATCAGGCCGACCACGACGATGGACGCGACCACCGGAGTGTAGAAGGCCGACCGGAAGAAGGTGATGCCGGGGATGTTCTTCTGGACCAGCAGCGCGAGCAGCAACGGCAGCAGGACGAGCGCGGGGACGACCCCGAGGACGTACAGCGTGCTGTTGCGCAGCCCGATCCAGAACATGTCGTCGTGCAGCAGCTCGCGGAAGTTGGCGAGGCCCACGAACGTGCCCGGGATCAGGGTGCGGCGGTCGGTGAAGGCGTTGACCACGGTCGAGACGAAGGGATAGAGGATGAACACGCCCACGACCAGGAGGCCGGGAGCGGCGAACAGCCAGGGGCTGGTCGGCAGTTGGCGCCGTACCCGGGCGGTGCTGGACGAACTCGCCATGGCCCCGCTCAGCCCTGCTGCTTGAGCAGCGTGTCACAGGCCTTGACAGCGTTGTCAAGAGCCGTCTTGGGGCTCTCCTTGCCCTGCAGGGCCTTCGCGACCTCGTTGCGCAGCGCGGTCTTCATCTGCTCGCTGAAGAGGACCGGCGTGTAGTTGACCGCGTTCTTCAGGGACTTGGCGGCGGCGATCCGCACGCGGGTCTCGTCGGTGCCGTCCTCCTTGGTGAAGTACGGGTCGTCGAGCGAGCCCGCGGTGCTCGGGAAGATCGCGACCTTCTTGGCGAAGGACATCTGGTTCTGCGCGTCGGTGACGAAGTGCGCGAAGGCGACCGAGGCGGGAGTGTGCTTGGTGCGCGAGTTGACCATCACGCCCATCACGTACATGTTCACCTTGCTGGTGCTGGTGATCTGGTCCGTGATGCCGATGTTCTTGTAGAGGTTCGGGGCCTGCTTCTTGAAGTTGCCGAGGTCCAGGGCGCTGCCGGGGTTCATGGCGACGGCCTCGGTGAGGAACTTCTTGCCCGAGGACTCCGGGGTCGCGGTCAGCGCCTGCGGGTCGAGCGCCTTCGCGTCGTACAACTCCTTGTACTTGGTGAGGAGTTCGACTCCCTTGGCGTCGTTGAAGGCGAAGGCGGTGCCTTCCTTGTTCATCAGCTCGACGCCGTAGCGGCCGAAGTCCTCGATGGTGGGCACGTTGGCGAGTGTGGCGACCTTGCCGTCGCTCTTCTTCGCCAGCTGCAGGGCGTCGGCGAAGAGTTCGTCGTACGTCGTCGGCGGCTTGGAGGCGTCGAGGCCGGCCTCCTCGAACAGGGACTTGTTGTAGAAGAGCGGGCCGGTGTTGAGGTACCAGGGGAAGGCGTACGTGCCGGTCATGCCCGGTATCTGGTGGCTGGCCCAGGCGCCGTCCAGGTACTCCTTCTTGTACTGCGCGGCGGACTTGTCGAGGTCGAGGGCGAGGCCCGCCTTGGCGAGCGGGGCGACGAGGTCCGGCGAGACGTTGACGACGTCGGGCAGGGTGCCGCCGGCCGCGTCCGCGCTGATCTTGTCGGCGTAGCCCTCGGCGGGCTGGTCGACCCACTTCACATGGGTGCCGGGGTACTTCTTCTCGAAGTCGGCGATCACGCCCTCGAAGTACGGCTTGAAGTTGGCCCTCAGGTTCCAGGTCTGGAAGGTGATGTCGCCCTCGACCTTGCCGGAGGCGTCCGTCGAACCACTGCCGTCACTCCCGGAGCCGCAGGCGCTCAGCGGCAGGAGAACGGCGACGGTGGCAGCGGCGGCGAGAGCTCTGCGGGAGATGCGCACGGATGGGGCTCCTCTTGCAACAGGGGTAACGGTGCCGGGGCAGACCTTGCAGCCAACTCGCCGGGCAAGTCAATGGATTTGGCTCAGCTAAATTCATTAGTGCCACAACATGGCTGGTCACAGACGTTCCCCCAGCCCCTTGCAATCGATCACTAATGCGCTTTAGATTGCCTCAGCTCAAGCGCATTAGTACACCAGCTCAGCAGAACGGGGAACAGGGTTGCCAGCCAAGCGGTCACCCGCGCGCCGACCGACGATGAAGGACATCGCACAGCGCGCCGGGGTCTCCGAGAGCGCGGTCTCCTTCGCGCTCAACGACCGGCCCGGAGTCTCCGAGATCACCCGCGACCGGGTCCGTCGCGTGGCCGAACAGCTGGGCTGGCGGCCGAGTACGGCGGCGCGCCAGCTGTCCGGCGAGGGCGCGGCGACGGTGGGTCTCGTGGTGGCCCGTCCCGCCGACACCCTGGGCGTGGACTCGTTCTTCCTGCAGCTGATCTCCGGCATCCAGGAGGTGCTGGCCGAGCGTCATCTCGGCCTGCTCTTCCAGGTGGTGGAGGACGTGGCCGACGAGTGCGCGGTCTATCGACGCTGGTGGGCCGAGCACCGCGTGGACGGCGTCATGGTCGTCGACCCGCGGACCGACGATCCGCGTCCGGACCTCCTGGAGGAGCTGGGTCTGCCCGCCGTGGTGATCGGCGGCGTACCGGACGCGGGGCACCCGGGGATCTCCACCGTCTGGGCGGACGACGCGGGCGCGATGGCCGCGGTGGTGGACGAGCTGTACGCGCTCGGCCACCGCCGGATCGTGCACATCGCGGGCCTGCCGGGGCTCGCCCACACCGAGCGCCGGATCCGCACCCTGCGCGCGGAGGCCGAGCGGCGGGGGCTGACGGAGGTGCGCTCGGTCCCCACGGACTACTCGGACGCGGAGGGCGCCGCCGTCACCCGCCGCGTCCTGGAGAGCGGCACCCCGCCGACCGCGCTGGTCTACGACAACGACGTGATGGCCGTCGCCGGCGTCGCCGCCGCCACGGAACTGGGCTTCCTGGTACCGGGCGACGTCTCGGTCGTCGCCTGGGAGGACTCGCCCCTGTGCCGCATGGTCAAACCCTGGCTGTCCGCCCTCTCCCGCGACACCGTCCAGTTCGGCCGCACGGCCGCCCAGGAACTCACCGCACTACTGGACGGCGGTCCGGCCCGGACGGTGCAGGTACCGGTGCCGCGGCTGATCGAACGGGAGAGTACGGGGCCCCGCGAGGCTTGAGAGGGTGAGGGGCGGGGCGGACGCGCGGCCGAAGACGCCGAGGAAAGGACCCGGAGCCGCAGACGCTGAGGGGTGGACGCCGTGCGGGGCGTCCACCCCTCGGTATGCGTCAGATCCGTGAGCGATGCAGGGCGAACTCCGCGATCCGCGCGGTCCGCCGCGACCGCGTCACCCGAAGGCGCCAGCGCCGGGCCCGTACCGGCGCGGAGAGCAGCAGGATCCGGCTCGCTCCGATCGTGCCGGCCCCGGCCACCCGGCTCCAGGCGCCCGCTCCGTACGCCTCGACCACGAAGCTCTCCACCTGCTGGCCGTGCCGGATGTCCTCGGCGAGCCGGATCCGGTCCACCTCGCGTTCCGTACCGAGATCGACGGTGAAGACCCCCGGGGAGGAGCGGACCACGGTGCCACGCGCCAGGTCCTCCGGCAGCTCCCGGTCCACGCGTTCGCGGAACTCGCGCAGCCGCACCACGTCGGCGGCCGGCAGCAAGCCCTGCGTGTCGGGCGGGATGTTGAGCAGCAGCACCGAGTTGCGGCCGACCGAGCGGAAGTAGATGTCGGTCAACTCGTCCACGCTCTTGGGCCGCTGGTCGGCGTGGTAGAACCAGCCGTCGCGGAGGGACACATCGCACTCGGCCGGCCACCACTGCAGGTAGTCGGCCACCGGTCGGGCCGCCACGAGTGCGGCCCGGCTGCCCTCGTCGGGTGCGTCGTAGGCGAGCGCGTAGTCCGTGCGGCCGTTGTCCTTCCGCGTGACCGGTACGACGCTCCACTCGTCCTCGCGGGCGAGCCCGCCCTCGTTGCCGACCCAGCGCACATCGGGCCCGGACACGGCGATCGAGGCGTCGGGGGCGAGGGCCCGGACCAGCGCGTACCAGCTGTCCCAGTCGTACTTCTCCACCTTGTCGGGCGGAATGCGGCCCTGTGCTCCGTCGAACCACACCTCGTCGACGGGTCCGTACTCGGTGAGCACTTCGTAGAGCTGGTTGAGCATATGGGCGCCGTAGTCGGTGGCGTCCAGCGTGAACGTCCTCGGGTCGGTACGGTCGTCGCCGTCGACGAGCGTCGGGATGGTGCGCTCCGTGCGCGCGCTGCCGTTGGCGTAGACGCCGTGCAGGTACTGGTTCTCGTCAGCCGGTGAGATGTAGACGCCGACCTTGATCCCGTGGCGGCGCATCGAGTCGGCGAAGGAGCGCAGCACGTCGCCCCGCCCGCCGCGCCAACTGCTCGACGCCACCGAGTGGTCGGTGTAGCGCGACGGGTGGAGGACGAACCCGTCGTGGTGCTTGACGGTGAGGATGGCGAGCTCGAAGCCGCCGTCGCGCAGGGCGCGGGCCCACTGGTCGGTGTCGAGACCGACGGGCTGGAAGACGTCCGGGTCCTCGTCACCCGTCCCCCACTCCAGGCCGGTGAAGGTGTTCACACCGAAGTGCAGGAAGGCGGTGCGTCCGAGGTTCTGCCAGGCGATCTGCCGTGCGGTGGGCCGGACCTGGGAGGCCTTGCGGACCAGGTCCTCCTCGGTGTCGGAGGGGCTGACGGGGATGCGGGAGGGAGCTTCGCCGGGGGCCGCGAGGGCGACGTATGTGCCGGTGGACGCGACGAGGGCGGTGGATGCCAGGACGAAGAGGCGTCTGGAGAGGGCCATGGGGCGGGGTCTCCTCACATCAATGGACGGTCAACCGCCAGACGGACGGCGTTACTTGGTCCGATGGGTACTGGAGGAGCCGCCCTTCGTCCGTCACGTGCACCGCCATCCGTGTGATCGCGTTGACGAGCCGGTGTCCGCCGCCGCGCACCGGCTCCAGCTCCCAGCGCTGCAAGGTGTCCGCGGCGACGCACGGTGCTTCGGTCACCTCGACACCGGGGTCCAGGGGCACGTTCAGCGTGAGCTTTCCGCCGCTCACCTCCAGACAGCCGCCGCTCGTCGTGGACCGCAGGATCACATAGCCGTCCGCCGTCCGCCGGACCTGGAGAGCGGCGGTCGCGGCCCCACCGCGGAAGGTGTACGTCCCCTCGGGCACCGGCACGCGGGTCAGGTCCCGCCACCCGGGCGCGTGCCCCACGGCCGCACCGCGCGCGGTGAACTCGGCGTACGTCGGGTCGGGGTGCGCCGAGCCCCAGGTGACCTGGGCGATGTGCCGCAGGGCCGGGTCCATGGCGGTCGCGACCTCGTTCTCCGTCTCCCCGCGCCCGTTGTCCGGCCAGAGGCTGATCTTCGCCCCGGTGACGCCCGCGCGTGAGGCGAGCTTCTCGCCCTCGAAACTGCGCGGGTCCCAGCTCTGGTCGTACAGCGCCTTCGTGTCGGTGTGGAAGCCGCCGCGGACGAGGTAGAGGGAGTAGGCGGCGTTCATCAACGGATAGCCCTGCGCGATGAGTCGGCTGGGCTTGGTCGTCACGTTCAGCCAGTGCTCGACCGTCGTACCGGCCGTGACGGGCACCGTGTTGGCGCCGGTGAGACCGTCGTTCCAGATGCGCAGCTTCTTGCCCTTGGCCGCCGCGTAGGCCTGGACACGGTTGACGAAGTCGATGAACGCGTCCTGCGGGGTGGCGTTCGCGCCGTACCTGGCCCGTGCGTAGGCGAGGATCTGCGGGTACTTGGCGAAGTCGGAGCCGAGCATGTACTCGTCGGCGCCCATGTGCCAGGACCCGGACGTGAACACCTGCGCGTACTCGTCGATCAGGCCCGTGTAGTACGTGAAGGCCGCGTCCTGTGTGATGTCGAGCCGGGCGGGCTGCTTCACACCGTCGGCGTCGGTGAGCTGGAGGTCCGGGCGGTTCTGGATCCAGGGGTCCATGTGCCCGGGCGAGTTGATCTCCGGGACGATCTCGACGTGGTACTTCTCGCCGAGGGCCACGAGCCGGCGTATCTCGTCCTTGGTGTAGTAGCCCCAGGCGTTGGCCTCGGGGTGGGCGTCGCTCTTCACCTTCAGTTCGAGCAGCAGCTGGTTGAGCTTGTGATACGCCATGTCGCGTACCAGGTTCTCCAGCCAGGCCGTGGAGATGTGGACGTAGCAGGCGCAGACGCCGACACCGCGTTCCTTGTACTGCGGCACGTCGACCGTGCTCCCGGCGGGCACGCGGTCGCTCTGGGCGAGGAGTTGGAGAAGAGTGCGGGTGCCGTAGAAAGCACCGGTCTCGGCGGCCGCGGTCACCAACAGGCTGTTGCCCGCGCGCAGTTCGTAGCCCTCCGCGCCGAGCCGCGACGCGGAGGGGTCGACGCCGATCACGATGTCACCCGTGTGCGCGCCCTGCCCTACGACGGGAACGGTGCCGTGGCCGGCCACGCGCAGATCGTCGGCGAGAGTGTCCGCGACCCGGCGTGCCGCGGGGTCGCGCGCGACGATGCGCGATCCGGGGCGGATGGAGTAACTGCCATGTTCCGGGGTCCAGTTGGGGAGGGCGGGAACCGTGACGGGAGGCACCGCGGCCGTCCCCGCCTGCACCGTTCGCGCCAGCGCGGGGGCCGGCGTCGCGAGCGTCAGCAGCAGCGCCACCACGCATCCGACGACCCTCCGCGTCCACCGGCTCCGTACGGACCGTGCGGCGCGTCGGTCAGCCATCCCATTCCACCTTGAACACCCACACGTACTGCCCCGCCTTGCGGGCCGCTTCCGGCACGTCGACGACCAGCGACCCGCCGCTCACCGTCCAGGTCAGCGGCCGGTCATGACCGAGCATCGTCACCTTGTCCCCACCGCGGATCGGTACCGGTGCCTCGACGGTCAGTGTGGCGCCGGGCTCGGTCAGCGAGTGGATGTAGAACGCCTCGTTCTGGCGGACCGTGAACCGCAGGTCCTCGCCGAGCTGCGCCATCCGTGACCAGTACGTGGTGTCGTAGATCGCCTCGCCGTTGGTCCTGAGCCAACGGCCGGTCTCGCGCAGCCGGGTCTGCATGATCTCCGGGATGGTGCCGTCCGCGCGGGGGCCGATGTCCAGCAGGAAGTTGCCGTTCTTCGACACGATGTCGACCAGGCTGTGGACGACCTCCTCGGCGGTCATGTAGGCGGCGTCGGGCGTCGCCTTGTTGTAGCCGTAGCTGAAGGGGTCGAGTCCCCGGCTCGACTCCCACTTCGCGACGACCGTGTTCTCGTACGTCGTGTACTCGGGGGTGGTGAAGTCGTGGAAACCGATGCCCGAGCGGTTGTTGACGGTCACCTCGTACGGCTTGGGTCTGTTCTTGCCGTGGTTGAAGTACTCGGCGAGGACATGGAGGCTGTCGTTCGCGCCGCCGATGTCGCACCAGATGAGCGACGGGTCGTAGCCGTGGATCAGTTCCAGCATCTGCGGGGCCTGATAGTCCTTCACGAAGTCCTTGCCCGCGGTGTATCCGGTGTACGGGAGCGGCTCCAGGGTGTACGGGTTGCGCGGGGCGTGGCCCATCCACGGGTTGTCGGGGTTGAACCACTCGGGCATGGAGAAGTACAGGCCGCGGTGCAACTCGGGCGTGAACTTCTTCGAGGCGTCGAAGAGTTCACGGATCAGATCCCGCTTCGGGCCCATCTTCACGGCGTTGCGGTCGGAGACCTTGGTGTCCCACAGGGCGAAGCCCTCGTGGTGCTTGGAGGTGAGCACGTGGTACTGGGCTCCCGCGTCACGGAAGAGCTCCACCCAGGCCCGGGGGTCGAACCTCTCCGCCGTGAACATCGGGATGAAGTCGTCGTAGGCGAAGTTCTCGCCGTATGTGTCCCGGTGGTAGGCGTACACCGCGTTGTCCGGGCTCTGCAGGTGATTCCAGTACCACTCGGCGTACTGCTTGCCGACCGGAGACCAGGCGGGTACCGAGTAGACGCCCCAGTGGATGAAGATGCCGAACTTGGCGCGGTGGAACCAGTACGGGGCCTGGTGCCCGGCGAGAGAGCTCTCGGTGGGCCGGTAGTCGGGCACGCCGAGGGTCAGCTCGCGCCCGGCGGAGGTTACTTGCTGCCCGCGTCCGGTGACGGTCACCTTTCCGGGCCGCGCGGTGCCCGGTGCCGTGCCCACGCGGTTGCGGATGCCGACCCGGACGCGCGCCTGCTCGCCGGGGTCGAGGCGGACGACGTGCGCGGGCTCGACGGTGCGGGCGCCCGGCACGTCGACGCCGACCGACACCCGGTCGCCGGCGAGGACGGCGACCGTGCCCGCGTTGACGACCGTGGCCTCCACGCTCTGCGCGCCGCTCGACTCGAGCAGGGAGAAGGTGGAGTGCGCGTCCCGCAGAGCCAACGCCCGGCCCCGTGCGGCCGGTTGGAGGGAGAGCGCGAAGAGGTGGAGGGAGGCCTTGCCGGCCTCGGCGGGGTGGGTGGTCGGCAGGGTGAGGGCGACCGCCTCGCGCTGGGGGTCGATCCAGACCTCGGCCGTGCCGATCCCCACGCCGTGCTCGTCCTTCGTGCCGTCCGGCCGGTAGCGGTACGGGGCCGACAGCGACCCGCCGGTCGCGTACCAGTCCGCGCCGCCGAGCCCGGCGGTGGTCGTCGAGCCGTCGGCGTAGTGCACGGTGGCGCGGCCCGAGGCGTCGCCGTAGCTGCCCGCGGTGAGGAAGTGGGCGGAGAGATAGCGTCCGCTCGGCAGGTCGATGCGCTGGCCGAGGGCCACCACGTTGTTCCGGGCGCCCGCGGCGGCGGAGGGGAAGACGAACGCGATGCCGTCCACCTCGACGGGGCCCGCCGGGAGCTCCTCGCCGGGGAACGTGTACCCCGAGCCGTCGAAGCTGCCGCCGGGGGCGGTCGCCGTGTCGATGCCGTCGTTGTCGCTGTACGCGTCGAGCGGCACGGGGATCTGGTCGGGGACGGGAACCCACTGGCCGTGCTGCTCGACCGCCGGTCGCGCTTCGGCCGTGGCCGCGAGGGGCAGAGTGGCCGCGACGGCCACTCCGGCCGCGGCGCCCAGAACCTGACGTCTTGGATACGTGCTCATAGCGGCTCCAATTCATCGGATGTTTGATGATTGAGGCGCCACCAGATCCTGTCAATGGGGCGGGTAGGTGCGAAAGTTGAGCAAGTGATCGGATGATCTGCGACTCTGCGGAGATACCGGACAAGCGTGAGCGCGAAAGTCCAAGAAGACCGATCCGAATGTCCAAGGGCGACGGCTCTCGACGCGGCACCCCGCCGCCGGGCACAGTGCTCCTCGTACTCGCCAGTAATCCCCTGTCCCCGAGGAGCACCCGTGACCAGCTGGGTCGGCCGGACCGCTACCGAGATCGCCGCAGCCGTACGCGAGAAGCGGGCCACGCCCCACGAGGTGGTGGCCGACCACCTCGCGCGGATCGACCGGCTCGACGCGCGCGTGGGTGCCTTCCGTGTCGTACGGTCCGAGGCGGCCCTCGCGGAGGCCGACGAGCTGGCCGACCGCGCGGACCTGGCCGAACTCCCCCTCGCGGGGGTGCCCGTGGCCGTCAAGGACAACCTCGCGGTGCGCGGCGAGGCGAACCGCATCGGCTCCGCCGCGACCGCGGACACCCCCGCCGATCACGACCATCCGACGGTGGCGCGACTGCGCGCGGCGGGCGCCGTGGTCGTGGGCCTCACCAACGTGCCCGAGCTCTGCGTCTTCGGCACCTCCGAGGGTGTGCACGGCACGGCCCGCAACCCCTGGGACACCTCGCGCACGGCGGGCGGCTCCTCGGGCGGCAGCGCGGCCGCGGTCGCCGCCGGGATGGTCCCGATCGCGCTGGGCAACGACGGGATGGGTTCGCTGCGCATCCCGGCCGCGAACTGCGGCATCCTCGGCCTCAAGCCGGGGCATGGCACGATCCCGGCGGGCATCGGTCACGGCGACTGGTTCGGCATGTCGGAGAACGGGCCGCTCGCCACCACGGTCGAGGACGCCCGTTTGATGTTCGCGGTCCTGTCGGACACCGAGGCGATACGCCCCTCGGGGAACCTCGTCCGCAAGGTGGCCGTCTCCGTGCGCAGTCCGCTGGTCGGCGTGGGTGTCGGCCGCCCTTACGCGAACGCGGCCCGGGAGGCCGCGGAGTTGCTGGCCGGGGCGGGCCACGAGGTGCGGCCCGCCGACCCGCCGTACCCCTACTGGCTGGGCACCGCCGCGCTGATGCACTGGACGGCGGGCACGGCGGTCGACGCCGAGGACCTCGACCCGCGCCGGCTGGCCCGGCGGACTCGGGTGCACGCCACCGTGGGGCGCCGCTTCGTGGCCGGGGTACGCACGGGTGAGCGTCGCGAGCAACTGCGCGGGCGCCTGGAGCCGTTCTTCACGGAGCACGACGTGCTGCTCACCCCGGCACTGGCTCGGCGGGGGCCGGCCGCCGCACCGTGGCACAAGCGGGGCTGGCTGCGCAATGTGCTGGTCAACACCAACTACTCGCCCCTGACACCGCCGTGGAACCTCACGGGGTGGCCCGCGATGGCGGTGCCGTTCGGGACCCTGCCGAGCGGGGCCCCGGCGGCCGTACAACTGGTCGGACGCCCTGGATCCGAACTCGAACTCCTGGAGCTGGCAGGCCAGTTGGAGGAACTGCGGCCGTGGCGACGGACGGCGCCACTGGACTGAGCGGCGCGGTCCCTAGGAGCACGGGGCTTCACAGCGCCTTGTACATGATGTGCAGCCCCACCCACCCGTGCCGGGGGTGCTCGTAGGCGTCCGGCACGGTGCCGAGGACCGTGAAGCCGAGCGCGGTCCACAGCTTCACGGCCGGATTGGTCTCCACGACGGCGTTGAAGACCATGCCCCGATAGCCGTCGGCCTTCGCCGCGGCGAGGATGTGCTCGGCGAGCGCGCGCCCGATGCCGAGCCCGGCGCGGTCGGGGTCGACCATGAATCCGGCGTTGGCGACGCGGGCGGCGGGGCCGCCGTAGTTGGGGGTGACGTAGGCCGAGCCGACGACCGCTCCGGTGGTGTCCTCGGCGACGTACACACGCTTGCCCGGTGCCATCCACAGGGCCCGGGCCGCCTCCTCCGAGGTGCCCGGGTCCCAGGTGTAGGTCTCACCCGCGGCGACGATCCGGTGCCAGAAAGGCCAGATCCGCGGCCAGTCGTCGGCCGCGGCTTCTCTGATCAGCATGGACGTGAGTCTGGCACGCCCATGCCGTCAGCGTTCGCGATGACTCCCGCCGCGAGCGGTCAGTCCACGCTGGGCAGGATGTGGGGCTCGGCGAGGTCGTCCTCGTACCCCGCCAGGCGGATCGGGGCGGACCTGGCCCACACGTCGAGGCTGCCGAGCTTCTTCTCGGGCCGGCCTCCGCGCTCCGTGCGTTCCTTGGGGCGCTGATCGCGATTCGTCTTCTCCGGTGTCACCGCGCACTCCTTATGTGTCGGGTCACCCTCGGGACGTACAGGGCCAGACTGCTTCCGGTCGCCTGACATCCCCTCGGGTCTGAGTCGAAGGCAGTTAAGGACGCGGTGGCGCCGGTAACTCGTGTGAGAGCAGTCCGTGGTGACCGGCTGTCCCGGGACGGACCGTGGGTGTGGGTGGAACCCCTGCAGGCTGTCCGTCCGGTACAGGGTAACCAAATGAGCGGGTGCCCGCTCGATGGGGCTGAAAACACGAGGTAACTGTCTTGGGTCGATCAGTGTCCATCGGCCCTCGATCTGGGCTTATTTGATGATGTATCCCCCCTCGCGCACCACCCGTTCGGCGTAGCGGCACACCTCCCGTGACCAGGGCGGGAAGGCTCAACCCGAGGCCCGAACAGGGGTGATGGGCCGACCCGCGGAGCCTTGACCTCCCGTTGGGACGACCCTCCGAAGTCTTTGCGGAACCTTGAACCGGCGTGACCCGCCCGGCCGCCACACGGCATCTGATACCCCTAGGGGGTATAGTCCCGTGTGAATCGGGGAAGCCGGACGGGAAAGAGTGAGGCCGATGCACGCGATCCTGCACGCACTGTCCATCACCGGGTCGATGACCTGGGAGATCACCTGGGCGCTGATCCTGGGGTTCGGCCTCTCCGCCGTCGTCCAGGCCGTGGTGCGTCGCGCGACGATCGTGCGGATACTCGGTGACGACCGGCCGCGGACCCTCACGCTGGCCGCGGGGCTCGGCGCGGCTTCCTCGTCCTGTTCGTACGCGGCCGTCGCGCTGGCGCGCTCGCTGTTCCGCAAGGGCGCGAACTTCACCGCGGCGATGGCGTTCGAGATCGCCTCCACCAATCTGGTCGTCGAACTCGGCGTGATCCTCGCCCTGTTGATGGGCTGGCAGTTCACGGTCGCCGAGTTCGTCGGCGGCCCGATCATGATCGTGGCACTGGCCGTGCTCTTCCGGATCTTTCTGCGCGAACGGCTGTTGCGCGAGGCCCGGGAGCAGGCGGAGCGCGGGCTCGCCGGGTCGATGGAAGGGCATGCCGCGATGGACATGTCGATCCAGACGGAGGGCTCGTTCGTGCGGCGGCTGCTCTCGCGTGAGGGCTACACCTCTGTCGCACACGTGTTCGTCATGGAGTGGGCGGCGATCCTGCGCGACCTGGTGATCGGTCTGCTGATCGCGGGCGCGATCGCGGCCTGGGTGCCCGACGCGTTCTGGCAGTCCCTCTTCCTGGACGGCCATCCGCTCGCCGCGAAGCTGATCGGCCCCCTGGTCGGCCCGCTCGTGGCGATCGCCTCGTTCGTCTGCTCCATCGGCAACGTGCCGCTGGCCGTCGTGCTGTGGAAGGGCGGGATCAGCTTCGGCGGTGTGGTCGCGTTCATCTTCGCCGACCTGCTGATCCTGCCGATCCTGAACATCTACCGGAAGTACTACGGACTCCGGATGACCGGCTTCCTCCTGGTCACCTTCTACGCCGCCATGGTGCTCGCCGGATACGTCGTGGAGTTCCTCTTCGGCGGCCTCGGGCTCATCCCCGACCAGGCCGACGCGACGATCCCCATGGAGGGCGTCTCCTGGAACTACACGACCTGGCTCAACATCGCCTTCCTGCTGCTGGCGGCGGCCCTGGTGTGGCGGTTCCTGCGCACGGGCGGCCCGGCGATGCTGCGGATGATGGGCGGGGCACCGGAGCCGGACGGCCACGGGCACGGGACTGCCGGGGCGGAAGGCCACCACCACGGCGCACCCGCGCCGGGGGGCCACGGGCACGGGACTCCGGGGGCCGAAGGCCACGGGCACGGGACTCCGGGGGCCGAAGGCCACGGCCACGGGACTCCGGGGGCCGAAGGCCACGGCCACCACTGAACACGGCGCGCAGTTCAGGTCCCGTTGGCCGATTCGCAAGGCAGCCATGATCTGCTGGCGTCCGGAAACGGCTTTTTCCCGCGGGAGGACTCGGGAGGACTGACGCATGGAGCTGCGCAGCGTCGAGGAGCTGATGGATCTGCTGCACGCCTGCCGGGGCGCCCGGGACACCCCGGGCCGCTGTGGCGGCCGAGTGGATCTGCACGACCACGCCCTACAGACCGCCGCGCTCCTGCGCCGAAGTCGTCCCGCGGACAAGGAACTACAGGTGGCGGGCCTGGTCCACGCCGTAGGGCAACTGCTGCGGCCCGGCGACACGGCCGGACACACCGACCTGGCGGCGGACCTGGTCCGGCCGCTGCTCGGCGAGCGGGTCTCCCGGCTCGTCGGTCTGCACGCCGGCGGATGGGCCGACGACGCGGACGCCGACGACGTGCTGAGCCTGCGCCACGCGGACGAGTCGGGCAGGGTCCCCGGTCTCCACGCCGGGGTTCTGGAGGACTGGCGCACGGTGCTGGAGCTGGTGGCGGCGCAGCACTCGCGGCTCGGGGCTGTTGACTGACGGTCCGTCATGAGACGGTACGCGGATGACGACGCCGTACGGGCTTGAGGGCAGGAGCGCCATCGTCACCGGGGCCTCGCGCGGGATCGGTCTCGCCGTCGCCGAGGAGCTCTCCCGAGCGGGGGCGCGGGTGTGTGTGACGGCCCGGGACCCGGACGCGGTGGGCCGGGCCGCCGAACGGCTCGGCGGCGTCGGACTCGCGGGCTCGGTGGCCGATCCGGCGCATCTGCGGAAGCTGACCGAGCTGGCGCTGCGGGAGTTCGGGCGCATCGACGTCGTGGTGAACAACGCCGCGACCAACCAGCCGTACGGCCCGCTCATGGACGCCGATCCGGACCGCTGGCGCGAGGCGTTCACCGTCAACGTGGAGGCCCCGCTGCGGTTGGTGCAGTGTGCCTGGCGGGCCTGGATGAGCGAGCACGGCGGCGCGGTCGTGAACGTGTGCACGGAGGGCGCCGGGCATGTGGGGCCGAACGTGGGGGCGTACGGCACCAGCAAGGCGGCCCTCCTCCACCTCACCCAGCAGCTCGCCGGCGAACTCGCCCCGAAGGTGCGGGTGAACTCCGTCTCCCCGGGACTCGTCCGCACCGAGATGGCCCGGTTCGTCTGGGAGAACGCCGAGGACGAGATCGGCGCGGGGCTCCCGCTGGGCCGGATCGGCCGGCCCGAGGACATCGCGCGGGCGGTGGTCTGGCTGGCCTCGGACGCGGCCGGGTGGATCACGGGCGCCGATCTGCTGGTCGACGGAGGGACCCGGGTCCGGTCCGCGCACTCCCCCGCCGACACCGTCCACGAACGCCTGCGGACGCGCGCGCCCGACGCATAACGGCCGTGTCGGCTCCCACCGGCTCCCACCGGCTCCGACCAGCTCGGGCCCGGCTCCCGCCCGACCTCCGCGGGTCTCCGCGGGTCTCCGCAGGACAAACCCTGACAGCGCGCGTTCAATGGTGACCATGGGTGTGCGGCGACGGGCGGGACACCACCGATGCGCGGTGCTGATCGCAGCCGCCGCGGCCTCCCTGCTCGGCGCGGGCCACACCCCTTCCGCCGTCGCGGCGGCCCCGCCTCCCCAGCCGCCCCCGCAGCTCACCCAGGCCAAGGTGGACGATGCCGTCGGCAAGCTCGACGGCATCGTGCGGGACGCCATGAAGAGGACCGGCGTCCCCGGCGTCGCCGTGGCCGTCGTCCACAAGGGCCGCGTGGTCCATCTCAAGGGCTTCGGCGAGCGTCGGGTCGGACGGTCCGGGGCCGTCGACCCGGACACCGTCTTCCAGCTCGCGTCCTTGTCCAAGCCGCTGGCCTCGACCGTGGTCGCGGGGGTCGTCGGCGGCAGGACGCTCGCCTGGGACGACCCCGTCGCGGCGCATCTGCCCGGCTTCGCCCTCAAGGACCCCTGGGTCACGACGCACGTCACGTACGCCGACCTCTTCTCCCACCGCAGCGGACTGCCCGACCACTCCGGTGACCTCCTCGAGGACCTCGGCTACGACCGGACCTACATCCTGGACCACCTGAAGTACGAGCCGCTCGGCCCGTTCCGCGCCAGTTACGCCTACACCAACTACGGGGTCACCGCCGCGGCCCAGGCGGTCGCGAACGCGAAGGACACGTCCTGGGACAAGCTCTCCCAGGACACGCTGTACGGCCCCGCAGGCATGAAGAACACCAGCTCCCGCTTCTCCGACTACGACCGGGCCAGGGACAAGGCCGTCACCCATGTGAAGAACACGGACGGCACCTGGCAGCCGAAGTACGTCCGGGACGCCGACGCCCAGTCGCCCGCGGGCGGCGCGAGCTCCACGGCCCGTGACATGGCCACCTGGATGCGACTGCAACTCGCGAACGGGAAGCTGGACGGCAGACAGATCATCCCCGCCGCCCCGCTGGAGCGCACTCACCTGCCCGAGATCGTCGCTCAGCCCCCGCAGGCCCCGGCCGGCCGCGCGGGCTTCTACGGCCTCGGCTGGAACGTCGGCTACGACGACCAGGGCCGGCTGCGCCTCAGCCACTCCGGTGCCTTCGAACTCGGCGCCAACACCAATGTGACGATGCTGCCCGGCGAGCAGCTCGGCATCACCGTCCTGACCAACGGGGCGCCGGTGGGCCTCGCCGACTCGGTCGCGCTGAACTTCTTCGACATTGCCCAGCACGGGAAGCCCACGACGGACTGGCTGCCTCTGGTCGACCGGGTCTACCGGCAGCAGGAGCAGCAGGGCCGCTCCCCCACCGACTACGCCAGACCCCCGCGGAACGGGGCCGTGGCCCGCGCCGCCGACAGGTACACGGGCACCTACGACAACGCCTACTACGGTCCGCTGACCGTCACGGCCGCGCACGGCGAGCTCAGCATGAGCCTGGGCCCGAAGCACACCACCTTCCGGCTCACCCACTACGACGGCGACACCTTCGCTTTTCGGACCGTCGGCGAGAACGCGACCGGGCTCTCGGGGGTGACCTTCGAGGTCGGTCCGGGTTCACCGGGGTCCGGCGGGTCGAAGGCGTCGCGGGTGACCGTCGAGGCCTTCGACCACGACGGCCTGGGCACCTTCACCCGTCGCTGAGGACGCGGTCACCACTTGCCGGGCGCGTAGTCCTTCATGAAGACGCCGTACAGGTCCTCGCCCTGCTCACCGCGCACGATCGGGTCGTACACCCGGGCCGCGCCGTCGATCAGGTCGAGCGGGGCGTGGAAGCCCGCGTCGGCGAGACGCATCTTGTCGGGGTGCGGGCGCTCGTCGGTGATCCAGCCGGTGTCGACGGCGGTCATCAGGATGCGGTCCTTCTCGAACATCTCCTGGGCGCTGGTGCGCGTGAGCATGTTCAGGGCGGCCTTGGCCATGTTGGTGTGCGGGTGGCCCGCGCCCTTGTAGCCGCGGTTGAAGACGCCCTCCATGGCGGAGACGTTCACGATGTACGTGCGGTCGGCCCCGGAGGCCGCCATCGCCGCGCGCAGCCGGCTGATCAGGATGAAGGGGGCCGTCGAGTTGCAGAGCTGCACCTCGAGGAGCTCGACCGGCGTGACCTCCTCGACCGACTGGATCCAGCTGTTGGTGTCGTGCAGGTCGGGCACGAGGCCGCCCGCGTCGATGGCCGTACCGGCCGCGATCCTCTCCAGGGAGGCCGAGCCGGACACCAGGGCCAGGTCCGTGACGTCCTGCGCGGTCAGCGCGCCACCCCCGGCGACCGGGAGCGCGGCGACCGCGCCGGAGCCGAAGGTGCCGATGACCTCGGCGGGCGGCAGCTCACCGGCGGGCAGCGGGCCGGACTCGGCGGCGAGGAGCTCGCTGTAGGCGCCCGGGGAACGGCGAACGGTCTGGGCCGCGTTGTTGATCAGGATGTCCAGCGGGCCCTCGGCGGCGACCGAGTCGGCCAGGGCCACGACCTGCGCCGGGTCGCGCAGGTCGATGCCGACGATCTTCAGTCGGCCGATCCACTCGTCGCTGTCGGGCATGGCCTTGAAGCGCCGGATCGCGTCGTTCGGGAAGCGCGTGGTGATGGTGGTGTGCGCGCCGTCGCGCAGCAGCCGCAGCGCGATGTACATGCCGATCTTGGCGCGGCCGCCGGTGAGCAGCGCGCGCTTGCCGGTGAGGTCGGCGCGGGCGTCGCGGCGGGCGCGGTTCTCCGCGGCGCAGTCCTGGCAGAGCTGGTGGTAGAAGTAGTCGACCTCGACGTACCGCTTCTTGCAGATGTAGCAGGAGCGCGGGCGCTGGAGTATCCCCGCGATCTCGCCGGCGTCGGTGACGGAGGAGGGCAGGATGCCCTCGGTCTCGTCGTCGATGCGCTGAGCGGAACCGGTCGCGGTGGACTCGGTGACGGCCTTGTCGTGGGCGGTCTTGGCGGCCCTGCGCTCCTGGCGGCGGCGCTGCTTGACCGTGCGGTAGACGCCCGCGGTGGCGCGGCGCACGGCGA
Source organism: Streptomyces mirabilis (assembly GCF_039503195.1). Classification (NCBI taxonomy): domain Bacteria; kingdom Bacillati; phylum Actinomycetota; class Actinomycetes; order Kitasatosporales; family Streptomycetaceae; genus Streptomyces; species Streptomyces mirabilis. Next base: position 9,193,606 of record NZ_JBCJKP010000001.1, on the reverse strand, counting down.
TGGCGTCCGGGTGGTCGACCTCGATCTTGTCGAGCTCGTCGAGCACGCTGAGGCAGACGGCCAGCCGCTCCGGGTCGATGCCCGGCCCGTAGGAGACCGCCTCCCCGTCCACGGCGGAAGCCGCCCGGTCGTCCTCAGCCGTGTCCACGGCGAGAGCCGCCTGGCCGTCCTCTGTCACCGTCATCGCGTGTGCCGTTCCTCGGGTCTCGCGCCGCGCTCGAACCGCGCTCGCTTTCGAAGGCGGAATTTTACGGAGCAAGGGGGCAAGGCGCCAAACCCGAGATGATCACCGGTCCCCGCGGGCCGTTTCAGGGGCCGCAGGCGATGATCAGCGTCTCCACCTCCTCGGTCAGCGCGCGAGCCAGCCGGTGCAGGTCCGGCACGGCCTGTGCGTCGGCGACGAGCCCGTAGTGGACCCGTCCGCGGTACGTCGACACGGCCACCGCCAGCGCCTGGCCGCGGGCCAGCGGGGCGAGCGGATAGACCTCGGTGAGCGGGCAGCCGCCGAGCTTCAGACCGAGGCTGGGCAGCGGCACGCTGGTGACCAGGATGTCGAAGAGCAGCCGGGCCGCCTGGCCGACGACGGGACCACCGAGGCGGTGGCCGAGCGGCGGCACATGGTCGGCGAGCAGCGCGACGGCGCCCGCTCCCCGGTTGGGACCCGCGTCCTTGTTGGCGTCCATCGCCGTACGCACCGAACGGAGTCGGCCGAGCGGGTCCGGGTCGTCGACGGGAAGCCGTATCAGGTAACCGGAGAGCCGGTTGCCCTGCGGGTGCGCGGTGCGCGGGCGGCGCCTGGAGACGGGGATCAGGGCGCGGGGCGCGACTCCCGCGCTGCTGTCACCGCGTTCGTCGAGCCAGTTGCGCAGGGCGCCGGCGACGACGGCGATCAGGACGTCGTTGACGGTGCCGCCGACGGTCTTGCGGACGCGGTGCACATCGTCCAGGTCTAGGACGACGCCCGCGATCCGGCGGGTGCCGGTGGGCTGCGAGGTGAGGGCGGGCGAGGAGCGGGCACCGAGGGTGGCGCGGGCGACGGAGCTGCCGATGTCGAGGGCGCGGCCCAGGTCGGAGAGGGTTCCGCGGACCAGGTCGGGCAGTTTGCGGACGTCCGGGAGCAGTCCGCGGGGCGGCTCCGCGGGGCGCGGGCGGGGCTCGGGCAGGTCCAGTGGGTCCATCAGGGCGGCGGCGAGCATCAGTGCCCGCAGACCGTCGGCCAGCGCGTGGTGGAACTTGAAGAACACGGCGAACGAGGTGCCGTCCTCGCCGGGCAGGACGTGCGCCTCCCACGGGGGCCGGCCGCGCTGGAGCGGGCGTTCCATGAGCCGGCCCGCGGCGGCGGGGAAGTCCGCGGTCGGCGCGTGCAGCCGGACGTGGTCGAGGGGCTCGAAGTCGGGCGCGGGTTCCCGGGCCGCGCTCCCGAAGTGGGGCGGGAAGGCGAGGGGCTGCCAGACGTCGCGGATCCGCATGCGCAGCCCGGGCACCCCGGCGGCGCGGACCGCGAGCAGTTCGGCGGCGTGCGCGCCCGCGGTCGGCGAGTGCGCGGAGAAGACACCGAGGGCGCCGAGGTGCATCGGGTGCTGGGCGGACTCGATGTTCCAGAACGCCAGGTCGAGTGGTGCGAGGAGATCAGGAGTCAAAGGCTTGCTCTCGCTTCGACGACAGGGTGAGCAAGCAGTCAAACCCCGACAGGCGATTACGGTCAAGTACGATCAAGCTACGCTCAGTTAACAGCAGATTAAGTCCCGCCCCCGCGAAAGGGGCGGGACACAAGGGGCACGTGAGGTCGGATCAGGATAGGCGTCCCGAACGCGGCACGCGCGCCGACGCGCGGCCACGCGAAGGACCGGAAGCGCCGGGTCGCCCGAAGGACCGCGAGCGCCCTCGAAGGACCGGAGGCGTCAGGTTGCCGGGCAGCCCGTGGGGGTCGCCCGGGACGCGTCGGCGATCAGCGCCTCGTGCGCCGCTCTCAACCTCCCCACGTCCGGCTTCACGACCTTGCGGTCGTAGGTGAGGAGCCCGTTCAGCTCGCCCTCCACGTCCGAGATCTGGGTGTAGACGGCGCCGTTGCTCCCCCGGCACGCGAGTGCCCGTACCTCGGCGAGGCGGGCGAGGTAGTCGTCGGTGTACGCCGACGGGTCCACGTCCACGTACGACTGCTGAACCGACCAGGCGTGCCCGGGGACGGCGAGCCCCAGGCCCCCGTACTCGCCGCTGACGAGCGCGCGTCCGCCGTCGGGAGCCGGTGGCAGCGCGGGGCTCGGATAGCCGTGTTCGTCCATGATGTCGCCGGTGCCGCCGTCGGCCCCCAGGTTCAGCCCCGACATGCCGTTGACGAGCCGGGTCGGATCCCAGGCCTTGGCCTGGTCGGCGATGCGACCCTCGTCGTACTGGCCCCAGCCCTCGTTGAAGGTCACCCACATCACGACCGACGGACTGCTGATGTGCTGGTCGATCATCAGTTTCATCTCGCGCTCGTACTCGGCGCGGGCCGCGGCGCTCGGGTTCACCCCGGCGGTCATGGCGGGCATGTCCTGCCAGACCAGCAGGCCGAGCCGGTCCGCCCAGTAGAACCAGCGGTCGGGCTCCACCTTGATGTGCTTGCGCACCGCGTTGAAGCCCATCGCCTTGTGCATGCGCAGGTCGTACGCGAGGGCCTCGTCCGTCGGCGCCGTGTACAGGCCGTCGGGCCAGAACCCCTGGTCGAGCGTGGCCATCATGAAGACGGGCTTGCCGTTGAGGACGGTGCGCGGGGTGCCGTCGACCTTCTCGACGGAGATCGAGCGCATCCCGAAGTAACTGCCGACGCGGTCGCGCCCGACGCTCACCCTGAGGTCGTAGAGGAACGGGTCGTCCGGCGACCAGAGGTGCGGATGGGCGATCTTCAGGGTCAGCGGCCGTCCGGTGCGGCCGGTGACGGTGGCGACCTTCCGCCCTCCCTCGTACGCCGTCGCCGTGACCGGCAGCCCGTCGCGCACGCCCTTCGGTTCCACGGTGAGCCGGCCGCCGTCGACGTCCGGAGTGAGCTTGAGCGAGTCGACGTGGTCCGGGGCGACCGGCTCCATCCACACCGTCTGCCAGATGCCGGAGGTCGGGGTGTACCAGATCCCGCTGGGGTCGAGGCGCTGCTTGCCGAGCGGCGGGTTCTCGCCGGACGCGGCGTCGGTCGGGTCGTACACGCCGACGATCAGTTCCTGGCTGCGGCCGGGCTTCAGCGCGTCGGTCACGTCGACGCCGAACTTGTCGTAGCCGCCCCGGTGTTCGGCGACCCTGACCCCGTTGACGTACACCTCGGACTGCCAGTCGACGGCACCGAAGTTGAGCAGGAGCCGTCGGCCCGAGCCGATGTGCCAGTCGGCCGGGACGGTGAAGGTGCGGCGGTACCACATGCGGTCCTCGTGGCGTTCGACGCCGGACAGCTGGGACTCCACGGGGTACGGGACGAGGATGTGCTCGCCGAGCGTCTTCCCGACCGGGGGTTGCTCCCCCGCGGTGGCGGCGGCGAACTGCCAGCGCCCGTTCAGGTTGCGCCAGGCGTCACGCGTGAGCTGGGGGCGGGGGTACTCCGGCAGGGCGTTGTCCGGCCCGACCTCGTCGGCCCACTTCGTGCGCAGTTCGTACGTGGAGTGGTTGGGGCCGCTGCTCCAGAAGGCGCCGATCGCCTTGCCGTCCCCGGCGGCGGCGAGGCCGCCCGTGCCGTCGTAGCGCAGGTCGGCGTTGCCGCGTGCGGTGCCGGTCTTGTCGCCGACGACGGGTTCCTTGAGCGTGACGAGGAGGGATCTGGGGTCGGCGGGGTCCAACGCGGCCGCTCCCAGCGGCCACTTGGCGCCGCCTATCACGGCCTGGAGGTGGTCGACGACGGCGGCCGGGGGCGCGGCCAGTTCCCGTGCGAAGTCGAGCCTGAGGGTGCGGCCGTCCGGCTGGACGGTGGTCGCGAGGGCGCCGTCGTAGTCGTAGCCGTCGGGCAGCAGGAACGCCGACTGCGGGATCGTCACCTTGGCGCCGCCGGGTTCGGTCCAGCGCAGATGGAGGTTGGAGCCGCCGTAGTGCTCGAAGTACTCGAGCTTGAAGTCATAGGCGTGGCCCGCCGTCAGATCGATGGGCTCGGAGGTCTGTTCGCGATCCCAGTCGTCCACCCAGTGGTCGATGACGGGTCTGCCGTCGATCCAGAGGCGGAAACCGTTGTCGCCGATGATCGAGAAGGTGGTGGCTCCGCTCTTCTCCGGTACGAGTTTGCCGGTCCAGCGGACACTGACATCGTTGTCCTGGCCCGTCGCGAAGCGCAGCCGGGGTTCCAGGTCGTCGAAGTCGAGTCGCGGGTCGAAGCCGGTGGCCTTGAGTTCGTGGAAGTCGAAGGCGCCGGGGGCGGACTGGGTGTAGTAGTCGCCCTTCAGTCCGTGGACCGCGACGGGATCGTCGGCCGCGGCGGGCACGGAGGCGAGTCCCGCGGCGCCGAGGGCCGCGGCGAGCAGTAACGCGAGTCGGTCTCTGAGTCGTCCGAAACGCACGGATCCTCCTCTGTGAGGACGGGTGGGGGGACGGTGGTGAGGACGGTTGCCGGACGGGCCCGGGATGGGTGTGGGGCGGGTGGCGCGGCTCTTGCTCGGACGGAACAACGTTGTCACCAACGGCAGTTGGCATGACAACACGGGGTTCCACTTTCTGTCCAGGGACATGACAAAGGCCCCGGTGGGCACGGACGCACCGGGGCCGTCATCGTCATGGGCGGCGACTACGGCACGATCCGGCCCTTGCCCAGCGCGATCACCCCGCCCTTGGAGACCGTGTAGAGATCCGCGTCCCGCTCCGGGTTGACGCCGATCGTCGCGCCCGGCGGCACCTCGACGTTCTTGTCGAGAACCGCGCCGCGCACCACCGCGCCCCGCCCTATGTGGACGTTGTCGTGCAGGATCGAGCCCTGGACGACGGCTCCCGGGTCGACCACGACACCCGGCGAGAGCACGGACCGCGTGACCTGGCCCCGGATCAGAGAGCCCGCGCTGACGATCGACTCGCTCGCGATTCCCCCGGCGTTGAATCTCGCCGGGGAGAGCTGTCCGGAACTGGTGTAGATGGGCCAGCTGCGGTTGTAGAGATTGAAGGCGGGGCGTTCGGCGATCAGGTCCATGTGGGCGTCGTAGTAGGCGTCGAGGGTGCCCACGTCACGCCAGTAGCCCTGGTCGCGGGTGGTCTCGCCGGGCACGTGGTTGTCGCTGAAGTCGTAGAGCTGCGCCTCGCCGCGGTCGGTGAGCATGGGCAGAATCGATCCGCCCATGTCGTGCACCGAGTGCACGTCCTCGGCGTCCCTCTGGAGCGCCTCCACCAGAGCCTTGGTGGTGAAGATGTAGTTGCCCATCGAGGCGAAGACGCACTCGGGGTCGTCGGCCAGGCCCGGCGGGTCGGCGGGCTTCTCAAGGAAGCCCTCCACGGTCTGCCCGTCGGAGCCGGGGCTGATGACCCCGAAGGAGGACGACTCGGCGCGCGGCACCCGTATCCCGGCGACGGTCACACCCGCGCCGCCCTCGATGTGCTGGGCGAGCATCTGCCGGGGGTCCATGCGGTAGACGTGGTCGGCGCCGAACACCGCGATGTAGTCGGGCCGTTCGTCGTGCACGAGGTTGAGGGACTGCAGGATCGCGTCCGCGCTGCCCAGGTACCAGCGCGGGCCGAGCCGCTGCTGTGCCGGGACCGGTGTGACGTAGTTGCCGAGCAGGCTCGACATCCGCCAGGTCGTCGTCACATGGCGGTCCAGGGAGTGCGACTTGTACTGCGTCAGGACGCAGATGCGCAGGATGTCGGCGTTGACGAGATTGGAGAGTACGAAGTCCACCAGGCGGTACGTCCCGCCGAAGGTGACCGCGGGTTTCGCGCGGTCCGCGGTGAGGGGCATGAGCCGTTTGCCCTCTCCACCCGCAAGTACGATTCCCAGTACCGAAGGTCCACCGCGCCGCATGCCGCCGCCCCTCTGAGCCCGGTTGAGCCGCTCCCGCTGTGCCGGGCCGGCCCCGTTGCTTGAACTGCACCTGTCCGATGGTTACCCCGGTTTGAGGACTTCCTCGTAAAGCTGGACGGTCCGCCGGGCCACCGTGTCCCATCCGAACTCCCGCACCGCGCGCTCCCGTCCGGCCTCACCCATCCGCCGGGCGGCCCGGGGGTCGGCGAGCACGGAGTCGAGGGCGAGCGCCAGACCCGCCTCGAAGTTCTCCTCGATCGGCACCAGGACACCCGTCACGCCGTCCTCGACCACCTCGGGTATCCCTCCGACCCGCGACGCCACCACGGCCGTTCCGCAGGCCATCGCCTCCAGGTTGACGATGCCGAGCGGCTCGTACACCGAGGGACAGACGAAGACGGCCGCGTGCGTGAGGAGTTGGACGACGTCCGGGCGGGGCAGCATCTGCGGGATCCAGTGCAGGCCCTGGCGTACGGCACTCAGTTCCTGGAAGAGGTCACGGAACTCCCGGTCGATCTCGGGGGTGTCGGGGGCGCCCGCGCACAGCACCACCTGCACGGCCGGGTCGATGTCCCGTACCGCGCGCAGCAGGTGGGGCACGCCCTTCTGGCGGGTGATGCGGCCGACGAACAGCACGTAGGGGCGGGCGGCGTCGATGCCGATGCGCTCCAGAACGTCCGTGCCGTGGTCCGGCCGGTAGAGGGCGGTGTCGATGCCGTTGTGTACGACACGCACCTTGGCCGGGTCCAGGGCGGGGTAGCAGGTGAGGATGTCCTCGCGCATGGCGCCGGAGACGGCGATGACGGCGTCGGCGGCCTCGACGGCGGTGCGCTCGGCCCAGCTGGACAGGGCGTAGCCGCCGCCGAGCTGCTCGGCCTTCCAGGGGCGCAGCGGCTCCAGGGAGTGGGCGGTCATGACGTGCGGGATGCCGTACAGGAGCTTGCCGAAGTGGCCGGCGAGGTTGGCGTACCAGGTGTGCGAGTGGACGAGTTCGCGGCCTTCGAGGGCGGCGGCCATGGCGAGGTCCACGGAGAAGGTGCGCAGCGCGTCGTTGGCGCCGTCGAGCGAGGTCCACGACCGGTGGCGCACGACGCCGCCCGCGGCGCCCTCGCCCCAGCAGTGCACGTCCAGGTCCGTGAGGGTCCGCAACTCCCGGGCGAGGAACTCGACATGGACGCCCGCGCCGCCGTACACGTCCGGCGGGTACTCCCGGGTCAGCAGTCCCACTCGCACGCAGAGCCCCCCCGTCGTACCGGATACCGGCTGGTGCCTTTCATGGTCACCCAGAAGGGACGCTCGGGGAAGACCGCGATGCTCAGCGGCGGCCCGGAGTCCCGCCACGCGTCCGGCCCGGCGGGCGGTCGAAGCAGCAGTCGCCGCAGAGGCCGCCGCCGGGGAGCCGGTAGTAGAGGCAGCAGCTGCGGCGACGCAGGGTACGGGGGTCGACGGTCGCGGACAGGTCGGGATGCGTGAACAGGTCGGCGGCGAGGAAGCGGGCCCGATCGGCCACGTCCGTACGGCCGTTGGCCTCGGCCCAGCGGTGCAGCTGGCGCCAGGCACCCGCGAGCGCCGAGCCCGCGTTCCCCCACAACAGGCCCTTCGACATGCGGTGTCGGGTGCGCAGAGCCGCCGCCAGCGGGGCGAGGTGGCCGTCCCGTACGACCTCTCCGATCGCCGCCACCGGCAGGGCGCGTACCTCGGACAGCCACAGGTCGTCCGGAGCGCTGCCGTCCGGATCCCACCGCAGCAGCCCCGGGTCGAGGTCCGGCAGCTGCCCGTACAGCGCGGCGGCACCGAGCGAGACCGACCACAGACGGGCCGCGAGGCCCTGCTGGGCCACCGAGACCGCGATCCGGGGCTCGGGCGCCCGCAGACTCGCCGCGACTTTCCGGACCCGAAAATTCAGAGGATCCGACCAGACATCTCTGGGATCATCGTCTCGGGGAGACGCGTACGCCTGTGCGAGCGTCGGCAGCGGGGCACGCGGCGGTACGCCGGTGCGTAGTACGAAGAAGCCGCCGAGCGAGCCGAGCGCCGCGAGTTCCGGATCGAGTTCCACGAACAGCAGTAGTACCAAGCCCCCTAGGGGTTCTCACCGGAGGGTCTCCCCCTCATGTCGCCCACCCAGGGGAGGACATGGGGCGAGTCGTACTCCATCGGCAGTACTACTCATTGCCTGCTCAGGTACGACGACGTGAACGAATGCGCGAGGCATCGTAGTGGGTATGAAGGCCGATCGTTCGCCGCGCCGGGCACAGCGTCCCCGCCGCACGCAGAGGAGGGACTCATGAGCGCGCTCGCGCTGTCCGTCCTGCTCTCGTTCGTCTCCGCCGTTGCGTACGCGGGCGGCGCGATCGTCCAGGAGCAGGTCGCGCTGACCTCTCCCGACCAGACGTACGCGCCGTTGCGCCGCCCCGGCTGGTGGGCGGCGGTCGCCCTGAGCGGCGTGGGCGGGGTGCTGCACGTGGTGGCGCTCGCCTACGGCCCGCTGAGCCTGGTGCAGCCGCTGGGCGCGCTGACCATCGTGTTCGCGCTCCCCATGGCGGCCGTCTTCGTCGGCCGCGAGGCCGGGGCGACCGCCTGGCGTGGCGCGATCATGGCCACGGTGGGCCTCGCGGTCCTGCTCGCCCTGGTCGGCTCGGCCGACTCGCAGTCCCTGAGTGACACCCAGATCACCGTGCTGGCCGTGGTGTCGGGCGGCGCGGTGGCGGCCTTCATGGTGGCGGGCCGCGCCGCGCACCGGCACCCGGCCGTGCGCAGCGTGATGCTCGCGGTGGGGTCCGGCATAGCCTTCAGCATGTCCTCGGTGTTCACCAAGACCGTCGCGGTGGACTGGTCGCACCAGGTCTCGCTCGCCGACCTGCCGAGCCTCGTCCTCATAGGCGTCTTCGCGACGGCCGGGATGCTGCTGTCGCAGGCCTCGTACCGGGGCGGCGGTCTCGCGGCGCCGCTGGCCACGCTGACGGTCGTCAACCCCGTCGTGGCGGCCGCCGTCGGCATCACGATGTTCGGCGAGACCTTCCGCTACGGCGAGACGGGCACCGTGCTGGCGCTGGCCTGCGGGGTCGTGGCGGCGGGCGGTCTGATCCTGCTCACGACCGAGCAGATCGGCAGTGCCCGGAACACCGCGGAGGTCGCCGCATCCGCCGCCGCGGAGACCGAGCCCGCGCCGGAAGCGGCCACGCCGGACTCCGCGTTGGAGGCGCTGCTGCTCGCGGCGCTGCCCGAGCAGTCCACGGGACCGGACCCCGAGCACGAGCCGACCACGGGCCACCGAGAGGCGTTCGGCGCGGGGTTCGGGGAGGGGTTCGACGCGGGGCTCGCGGAGTCGTTCGACGCCAAGCTCGGAGAAGAATTCGACGCGGGGCTCGAGAACGCACTCGACGCCGGGCTCGGAAACGGGCTCGGAAGCGGACTCGGAGCCGGGCTCGGGGAGGCGTTCGACGCCGGGCTCGCCAACGGATTCGGAGCCGGGCTCGGGAACGGACTCGGCGGGGATCGCGGCGAGGACGTCTTCGTACCGGCTCCGGCGATGGTGGGGGCCGCGGAGAGCGCGCCCGACCCGGCCGACTCGCCCGAGTCGTCCGAGGAGGACGCGCCGCCCGTGCCGGCCTATTCGGCCCCCTGTGCGGGCCCTACGTAGTGGCGACGCCTCTGCTGGACCACCACCACCGCACGCGCGTCACATCCTGACGCCGCCCGCCCTCAGGTAGGCGACCGGGTCGACGTCCGTGCCGAAACCGGGCCCCGTCCGCACCTCGAAGTGCAGATGCGGGCCCGTGCTGTTGCCCGTGGAACCGGAGCGGCCGATGCGCTGGCCGCCCACCACGCTCTGCCCGTCCTTCACCGAGATCGCCGAGAGATGGGCGTACTGGGTGTAGCGGCCGTCGGCGTGCCGGATCACCACTTGGTAGCCGAACGAGCCGCCCCAGCCCGCGCTGACGACCTGCCCCGCGGCGACCGCCTTCACGGAGGTGCCGGTGGGCACCGGGAAGTCGACGCCCGTGTGATAGCCCTTCGACCAGGAGGCACCGGCGGCGCGGTACGGCGTGCCGGTCGCGGCGTGCACGGGGGCGACGAGCGTGTCGGTCCTCTTGGCGGTGTCCGAGGACGTCTTGTGCGAGGACGGCTGGTGCGGGGACGTCTTGTGCGGGGACGGCTTGTCGGGGGTCTTCCGCTTCTTCGACGCGGACGAGGGGCTCTCGGTGTGCGCCGGGGTCTGGCCCTTGCCCCGCAGGTTCAGCCGCTGGCCCGGGAGGATCAGGTCCGGGTCGGAGCCGACGGTGCTGCGGTTCGCGTCGTACAACCGCTGCCAACCGCCCTGGACGTGGCGGGATCCCGCGATGCCGGAGAGCGTGTCGCCGTGGACGACGGTGTACATCTCGGCGGTGCCGGCCCGCGACTGGGGTGTGGTCTGCGGCTGGACGTCGCGCACGGAGCGCTTGGTGGTCTGGGGCGAGGTACCGGACCTGGTGCCGGTCCGCTCGGCGGCCGGGGTGATGTCGGGGGTGTCCCCGCCCCGGGTGAGACCGGCGCGCACCGAGCAGACCGGCCAGGCACCGGGTCCCTGGCCCTTGAGCACCTTCTCGGCGATGGCGATCTGCTGGTCCTTGGTGGCCTGATCCGCGCGCGGGGCGTAGACCTGCCCCCCGTACGCCTCCCAGGTGGACTGGGTGAACTGCAGTCCGCCGTAGTAGCCGTTGCCGGTGTTGATGCTCCAGTTGTCGGTGGACTCGCAGGCGGCGACCTTGTTCCAGGTGTCCGCGTTGGCCGCGTGTGCGACGCCGGTGCCGATCAGCGGGAGTGCCATTCCGGCGCCGCCCGCCGTGACGGTGAGTGAGGCGCGGTTGATCCTGTTCGGCTGATACCGGCGGTGCCGGCCGCGTACGGCCATGTGGGAGCCCCCTCGACATGCGTCAGGAGCGGCAAAAGTAAGCGCTGCGAACAGGCCATGACAAGAGCGCAATCGGCCGTGCTGTGCGCCCCGGGCGCCGCTCCCTCCCTCGGGAAGGCAGCGGGTCGTTCTTCTGCGTACACGTCTCCGACACGTCAGGATGGCCGGAGGAGTACTGATGAACGGGAACGACAGGATCACCGGCAGCGGCGATACCGACTCATACCGACGAATACCAGGACCTCTCACCGGATCTCTTAGGAGCCAACCGTATGAGCAACTCAGCCCAGATCGGCGTCACGGGTCTCGCGGTCATGGGGCGCAATCTCGCCCGTAACTTCGCCCGCAACGGCTACACGGTCGCCCTGCACAACAGGACCGCGGCCCGGACGCACGCGCTGGTGGAGGAATTCGGCCACGAGGGCGACTTCGTGGCGACGGAGACCGCGAAGGAGTTCGTCGAGGCGCTGGAGCGGCCGCGCCGCCTGATGATCATGGTGAAGGCCGGTGAGCCGACCGACGCGGTGATCCAGGAGTTCGCTCCGCTCCTTGAGCCCGGTGACATGATCATCGACGGTGGCAACGCGCACTTCGAGGACACCCGGCGCCGGGAGCGCGACCTGCGGGGCCAGGGCATCCACTTCGTCGGCACGGGCGTGTCCGGTGGCGAGGAGGGCGCGCTGAACGGGCCGAGCATCATGCCGGGCGGCTCGAAGGAGTCGTACGCGTCGCTCGGTCCGATGCTGGAGAAGATCTCCGCGAAGGCGCCGGACGGCTCTCCCTGCGTGACCCACTGCGGTCCCGACGGCGCCGGGCACTTCGTGAAGATGGTGCACAACGGCATCGAGTACGCCGACATGCAGCTGATCGGCGAGGCCTACCAGCTGCTGCGCGAAGTCGCCGGGTACTCCCCCGCGCAGATCGCCGACATCTTCCGCACCTGGAACACCGGCCGGCTCGACTCCTACCTGATCGAGATCACGGCGGAGGTCCTGTCGCACGTGGACGCGGCGACGGGCAAGCCGTTCGTTGACGTGGTCCAGGACCGCGCGGAGCAGAAGGGCACGGGCCGCTGGACCGTGCAGATCGCGCTGGACCTGGGCGTTCCGGTGTCCGGCATCGCGGAGGCGGTCTTCGCCCGCTCGCTGTCCGGGCACGCCGATCTGCGCGCCGCCTCCCGGGAGCTCGCGGGCCCCAAGGCGAAGCCGCTCGGGGACTCCGAGGCGGCGGCCTTCGCGGACCGGGTGGAGCAGGCGCTGTACGCCTCGAAGATCGTGTCCTACACGCAGGGCTTCCACGAGATCAGCGCGGGCAGCGACCAGTACGACTGGGACATCGACCTCGGCGCCGTCTCCGCGATCTGGCGCGGTGGCTGCATCATCCGGGCGGCGTTCCTGGACCGGATCCGCGCCGCGTACGACGCCCGGCCCGATCTGCCGAGCCTGCTGTCCGACGAGACGTTCGCGCAGGAGATCGCGGCGGCGCAGGACGACTGGCGTGAGGTCCTGGTGGCCGCCACCCGCCAGGGCGTGCCCGCACCCGGTTTCTCCGCGGCCCTCGCCTACTACGACGCGCTGCGCGCCGACCGGCTGCCCGCCGCCCTGACGCAGGGGCAGCGGGACTTCTTCGGGGCGCACACCTACCGGCGCGTCGACCGGGAGGGCTCGTTCCACACGCTGTGGGGCGGCGACCGGTCGGAGGTCGAGGCGTAGGCAGACGTAGGGGTACCAGACGTACGGGTACACGGCGTACGCGTATTCTGCGCCACCGAGGCCGTCACATCCCTGGAACCCGGGGCGTGACGGCCTCTGCCGTTCACCCGTTCACCCCGCTGTTCACGTGAGCGGGGGTCCCGGTTCGGGGTTCGGTACCGGCTCGGGGCCCGGCGGCACCGGGCCGGGCGGCACCGGGCCGGGGCTCGGCGGCACCGGGCCGGGCGGCACCGGGCCGGGGCTCGGCGGGGTCGGGCCGGGGCCCGGCGGGGTCGGCTCGGGCCCCGGCGGCTGCGGCACCGGGGTCGGCGGAGGGGTGGGCTTCGGTGGGGGGTGAGGGCCCGGATCCGGGGTCGGGTCCGGGAAGGGGTGGGGGTCCGGGAAGGGCTGCGGGTGGTCGGGGCCCGGCCCGGGCGTGGGACCCGGTTGCACCGGATCGGGGTTCGGATGCGTCATGGCGTCCTCCAGCCAGTCGATACGTCGGCCCTGGACTTGTCCCACGCGTACCCGGCCACCGCTCCCCCAGTCACCCCGTCGCGCAGGGCGTGCGGACCAGTTGGACCAGACGGACCCGGCCGGTCCACCGGTGGCGCGCCCACCCATGGCGCATCCACCCCTGGAGCGTCTACCCGAGGCGCACCGCGTCCGCGCCGGCCGCGAGCCCCGGGCGGGGGCTGGACAGTACCGGGACCGCGGTCGTGGTCAGCCGCTCGGCCGGGGTCATGGACGCCTGGGCGAGGACGATCGCGTCGGCGTCGGTGACCGAGTCGGCGGCCGTCGCCACGCTGCGGACGTACCCGTCGGTGTCGCCCGCCTCGAAACGGGCCCAGGCCCCGTCGACCAGCAGCGTACGGACCTGTACGGAGCGCCCGGCGGCGCGGGCCTCCTCCTCGACGAGGGCGACCGTCGGCTCCAAGGTGCTCTCCGAGGTCGCGACGACCACCACACGGGGGCCCGTGGCGACCGCGGCGGCGGCCATCGGACGGTCCACCCGGAGCACGGGTACCCCGGCGCCCGCCTCCTCGGCGACCGCGCCGATGGTCGAGCAGGTGCACAGCACGGCACGCGCCCCGTCGGCGACGGCCCGGTCGAGGGCCGCCCGCACCTCGCCGGCCACCGCGGCCGGGCCCTCGCGCCGGGCCCGGGCCAACAGTTCCTCGGCCACCATGTGCCGCAGTTCCAGCCCCTGGTGGTCCTCGTCGCGCAGCGCGTCGAAGACGGGGATGTGCAGGGGCGAGGTGTGCAGCAGGGCGAGCGGACCCGGCCGGTTCATCAGAAGCGCCCGGGGTGCGCCTCGAGCCACGCCATCGCCGCTCCCAGCAGCTCCGGGTCGGCCGCCGGAGCCTCCTCGGGGTGACGCGCCGCCCACTTCACGACGTACGGGCACAGGGGCGCGACCACGATGCCCTCGCGCGCGGCGATGCCGTACAGCTCACGGGTGAGGGAGCCCGCGATGCCCTTCCCCTCGTGCTCGGGTTCCACGATGGTGTGCACGGGGACGAGGGCGCGTGCGGGGGCCTCGAGGACGAAGTACTCGATGTGGCCGACCACTTCGCCCCCGGCGATCGCCTCGAGGCGGCCACCCGCACGGTCGTCGCGGATCTCTGTGTCGCTCATGGGCAACTCCTCGCGTCCTCAGGTCATCTGCTTGCTCAGCCGCTGCCCCGGGCCCGGGGTTCAGACGGTGACCGCCTGCGGGCTGCGCTCCTGGTCCGAGCCCGGCACCGGTTCGGACGGATCGGCACCGAGGGCCACGATCCGGTTGTCGTGGTCCACGTGCACGACCCTCGGCCGCAGTGCCCGCGCCTCGGCGTCGGAGACCTGAGCGTAACTGATGATGATCACCAGATCTCCGGGATGCACGAGATGGGCCGCCGCTCCGTTGATCCCGACGACCCCCGAACCGCGCTCGCCCTCGATGACGTACGTCTCCAGGCGGGCGCCGTTGGTGATGTCGACGATGTGCACGAGCTCACCCGGCAGCAGATCCGCGGCGTCGAGCAGGTCGGCGTCGATCGTGACGGATCCGACGTAGTGCAGGTCGGCCTGGGTGACGGTGGCACGGTGGATCTTGGACTTGAACATGGTGCGCAGCATTTGGGTGCTCCTGCTGTTCGGCTCCCTGCCTGCTTGTGCAGGTCAAGGGCGGTTTCACTCTACAATGGCCGGCTTCCCACTGATTTCCCGCCTGCTGTTCGGATATCGGCACCGACCGATTGCTGAGTTTCCTGATCCCATGCGAGGCAGTCCAATGCAAGGCAGGCGTGGAGGCGTCCCGGTACATCCGCTCCGCCCTCGGGGTCGACAGGCGGAACCAGGGTACGGAACGGCACTCCGGCCCGCACTGAGAGCCCCGTCACTGAGCATGAACTGACGAAGGTTCAGAGGGCGGCGCCGCCTTCGAGGGCCCGGCATCGACGGGCAGCGTCACCGGCGGCGGCGGGGGGCGGACAGCGCAGCGGTGAAGTCGCCCAGGGCCGCGAGGTTGTGGGCGCTGACGACGGCGTCGCAGTAGGGCAGCGCCGCGGCCATGCCGGCCACGAGCGGACGGTAGCGCGGGCTCGCCGTGCGCGGGTTGACCCATACGACGCGGTAGGCGACCCGGGACAGCCGTGCCATCTGGGTGGCGAGTTCGGCGGCCGTTCCGGTGTCCCAGCCGTCGGAGATGATGGCGACCACGGCTCCGTGCGCCATGCCGGGCCGGCCGAACCGCTCGTTGAACTCCGCCAGGCACTCCGCTATCCGGGTGCCCCCGGACCAGTCCGGGGCCGCCCGGCCCGCCCGTGCCAGGGCGTCGTCCGGCCCGGCCCGCCGGAGGACGGGCGTGAGGCGTGTGAGGCGGGTGGCGAAGGTGAAGACCTCGGCGTGAGTGGCGCGGGCGGCACAGTAGAGCAGTTGCAGCATCGCGCGGGCATAGGGCTCCATCGATCCGGAGATGTCGCAGAGCACGATGAGGTCGCGGGGGCGGGCGCGAGGCACGAAGCGGCGTAGCCGCAGCGGGTATCCGCCGGTGCGCCGGCTGGCGGAGAGGGTGCGGCGCACGTCGATGCGCGCACCGTGGTGTGCGGTGCGGCGCCGGCGGGACGGCCGGGTCGGGGTGCGAAGCACCATGGTGCGCATCACTTCGGAGAGCCGCGCCAGTTCCTCGGCGGACAACTCCGCGAAGTCGCGGCCGGCGAGACGGTCGAGCGGACTGGCCGCGAGGGGTACGGGCGCCTCCCGCGGCTGTGCGTCGGCCTCCCGGCCGCGTCCGTCCCCGGTGGCCTTCCGAGTGCCGGGGACGCGGCCGGGAACGGTGCCCCTGAGCGATCGGGCCGGGTCGCCCGGTTGCCCGCGTTGTGCTTCGCGGTCGACCGGGCCGCCGAAGACCTCGCGGAAGACCGCGTCGAACGGTTCGATCTGCTCGGGGTCGGACACCAGGGTGGCGAGCGCGCAGTGCCGCAGCTCGCGCGTCGTCGACGGTGCCAGCAGGGTGAGCGCCCGAGCGAAACTCCGGGTACGGTCGGGGCCCACCGCGATCCCCGCACCGTGCAGGGCGGCGGTGAACGAGGCGGCCAGTTCCGGCAGGTCAGGCATCGGACCCGGATCCGGCCTCGGCGTCGACCAGCTCCGCCAATCCGGCCCGGCGCACGGCCTGCAGGTCCTCGGCGTACTTGAGGACCACTCCGAGGGTGCGGTCGGCGGCGTCGGCGTCGAGAACGGAGAGCCCCAGCGCGTGCAGCGCGCCGGCCCAGTCGATCGCCTCGGCGATGCCGGGCGGCTTGGTGAGCTCCTGCCGGGCACGCAGGCGCGCCACCCCGCGCGCCACCTGGGCGGCCAGCCACCGGGCCGACTCCGGTAGCCGTCTGCGGATGATCGCGGCGACTCGTGCGGTGTCCGGGTAGTCGATCCAGTGGTAGAGGCAGCGGCGTTTGAGGGCGTCGTGCAGGTCCCGGGTGCGGTTGGAGGTCAGTACGGCCACCGGCGGCACCACGGCCGTCCGGGTGCCGAGCTCGGGGATGGTGACCGCGGCATCGGCGAGCAGTTCCAGCAGGAACGCCTCGAACTCGTCGTCGGCGCGATCCACCTCGTCGATGAGCAACACCGCCGGGCGCGGCCCCGGGTGGCATAGCGCGGCGAGCAGCGGACGTGGCAGGAGATAGTCCTCGGTGAACAGGTCGGCGTCGCGCAGGGGCTCTCCGCGGGACTCGGCCAGCCGGATGGCCAGTAGTTGCCGTGGATAGTTCCACTCGTAGAGGGCCTCGGCCGAGGACAGTCCCTCATAGCACTGCAGCCGGATCAGCGGGGTGTCGAGCACGGCGGCGAGCGCGCGGGCCGCCTCGGTCTTGCCGACGCCGGGCTCGCCCTCCAGGAGGATCGGCTGCCGCATGCGCACGGCCAGCAGCAGCGCCGTGGCCAAGGCGTCGTCGGCCAGGTAGCCGACGGCGTCCAGACGCGAGCGCAGGGCGGCGACATCGGGTACGAGGGCGTCGAGGTCAGGCATGCGCGTACCGGGAGGGGTCGTCGGCGAAGGCGTGCTGGCACCCCGGCCCGCAGAAGTACACCCTGCCGGCGGCCAGGTCGAGTGAGAGGGTGGCGGGCGTGATCGCCACGGGCATGCCGCACACGGGATCCACGTTCTCGGCCACGGCCTGCGGCGCGGCGGATCCGGCCGCGGGGCGTGCGGCTCGGGCCACCTCCGGCCGCAGTGCGATGATCTCGGCGTACACCGACAGCGCGATCTCCGCCGGGGTCCGCGCGCCGATGTCCAGGCCGGCCGGGGTGTGGATGCGCGCGCGTCGTTCGTCGGTGATGTCCAACCCGGCGAGCACCGCCGCGCCACGCTTGGGACTGGCCACCAGCCCGATGTACGGGACCCCGGATCGTGCGGCCTCGATCAGTACCTTCTCCTCGTCGCGCCCGTGGGTGGCGACGACGACGACGTCCAGATCGGGCGGAAGCGGCTCCCCGGGCGAGGCCGGCCGGGCGTCGAGGCCGAGCACACGACCGACGTCGAGCAGGGCGCGGGCGATGGGGGCGTGACCGTAGACGTAGGCCAACGCCGGGGGGAGGTTGGCCTCCAGGAAGATGTCGAGCGTGCCGCCCGACAGGCAGGGGTTGGCCACCGTGACCAGACCTTCGACGGGATCCCGCGCGCCTTCGCCGCCGGTGTTCGCGGCGGGCGTGATCCTCAGCAGCAGCGACTCTCCGGTCTCCAGCACCCGCAGGCCCTGCAGTTGCACCGTCGTCTCGGCGCAGGTGCCGCCCACGAAGCCCTCGACGGTGCCGTCGGGCAGCACCAGCGCGCTGTCCCCGGGCCTGGCGCTCGTGGGCCGTTCCGCGTGGACGACGGTGGCCAGGACGAACGGGGTACGGCCGTGCCGGAGCACGTCCGCGCGGTTCAGCAGTTCGGTGTTCGTCATCGCCGGTACCTCAGGTGATCGCCAGGTCGGTGCGCAGCGGCCGACCCTGGGCGGCCCGCCACACCGCGGCGGGCGTCAGCGGCATGTCGACATGGCGTACGCCGAGCGGCTTCAGCGCGTCGACCACGGCGTTGACCACCGCGGCTGGTGAGCCCACCGTGGCGGACTCGCCGACACCCTTGGCTCCGATGGGGTGATGGGGGAAGGGGTGACGGTCTCGCCGAGCTCCCAGGACGGGCATTCGACCGAGGTGGGCAGGAGGTAGTCCATGAACGACCCGCCGAGACAGTTGCCGTCCTCGTCGAAGGCGATCACCTGCATGAGCGCCATGCCGAGGCCGTCGGCGAGTCCGCCATGCACCTGACCCTCGACGATCATGGGGTTGATCCGGTTGCCGCAGTCGTCCACGGCGATGAACCTGCGGACCTTCACCTGGCCGGTGTCCGCGTCCACGTCGACGACGCAGATGTAGGCGCCGAAGGGGAAGGTGAGGTTCGGCGGGTTGTAGACGCACGTCGCGTCCAGGTGGCCCTCGACGCCCTCGGGCAGCTCCAGGTTGGAGTGTGCGGCGAGCGCGATCTCGGTCATGGTCCGTCCTTGGTCGGGGTCGCCCGTGACATACCAGCGGCCCTTCTCCCACTCCAGGTCGTCCGGGCTCACTTCGAGCATCGCGGAGGCGACGATCTTCGCGCGTTCGCGCACCTTGCGGGCGACCATCGCGGCCGCGGCTCCGGACACCGGCGTCGAGCGGGATCCGTAGGTGCCGAGCCCGAACGGGGTCTGGTCGGTGTCCCCGTGCACCACCTCGACGTCCTCGGGCGGGATGCCCAGTTCCTCGGCGACGATCTGGGCGAACGTCGTCTCGTGGCCCTGCCCCTGGGTCTGTACGGAGATCCGCAGGACGGCCTTGCCGGTCGGATGCACGCGCAGCTCGGCGCCGTCGGCCATGCCAAGACCGAGGATGTCCATGTGCCTCCGCGGGCCGGCGCCGACGGCCTCGGTGAAGAAGCTGACCCCGATGCCCATCAGCTCGCCGCGCTCGCGCTTTTCGGCCTGCTCCCGGCGCAGGTCCTCGTAGTGCGCGATGTCCATGGCCAGCCGCAGGGCGCGCGGGTAGTCGCCGGAGTCGTACTCCCACCCCGTCTGCGTCTTGTACGGGAACTGCCCCGGCCGCAGCAGGTTGCGCATCCGCAGCGCGGCCGGGTCCGTGCCGAGTCTGTCCGCGAGCACGTCGACCATCCGCTCGACCAGGTACACGGCCTCGGTGACGCGGAACGAGCAGGCGTAGGCGACGCCGCCGGGCGCTTTGTTGGTGTAGACGCCCGTCACGGTGCAGTGTGCGGCGGCCAGGTCGTACGAGCCGGTGAAGACGCCGAAGAAGCCGGCCGGGAACTGCGTCGGCTGTGCGGTGGCGTTGAACGCGCCGTGATCGGCGATGACATGGACGCGCAGGCCCAGGATCCTCCCGTCCTTCGTCGCCGCGATCTCGCCGTGCATGTGGTAGTCGCGGGCGAAGGAGGTGCTCATCAGGTTCTCCGAGCGGTCCTCCACCCACTTCACCGGCTTGCCGGTGACGATCGAGCCGACGACCGCGCACACGTAACCGGGGTAGATGCCGACCTTGTTGCCGAAGCCGCCCCCGATGTCCGGGGAGATGATCCGGATCTTGTGCTCCGGGATGCCGGACACCATCGCGTAGATCGTGCGGTGGGCGTGCGGGGCCTGGGTGGTGGACCACACCGTCAGCTTCCCGGTGATGGCGTCCATGTCGGCCACGGTGCCGCAGGTCTCCAACGGCGCCGGGTGCACCCGCGGGTAGAGCATGTCCTGCTCCACCACGACGTCGGCGGCCGCGAAGACCTCGTCGGTTCGCTCCTTGTCGCCCGCCGACCAGTCGAAGATGTGGTTGTCGCTCTGATGCTCCTTGTCGTCGCGGATCACCGGCGCGTCCGGGTCGAGCGCCCGGCGGGCGTCGACGACCGGCGGCAGCGGTTCGTATTCCACGTCGATCAGCTCGAGGGCGTCCCGGGCGGCGTACCGGTCCTCGGCGACGACGAAGGCGACCTCCTGGCCCTGGAAGCGCACCTTGTCGGTGGCGAGCACCGCCTGCGTGTCGTACGAGAGCGTGGGCATCCAGGCCAGCCCGAGACCGGCCAGGGTCTCCCCGGTGATCACTGCCTTGACCTTCGGGTGCGCCTCGGCGGCGCCGGTGTCGAGGGACACGATCCGGGCGTGGGCCAGTGGGCTGCGCAGGATCGCGCCGTACAGCATCCCGGGCAGCCGTACGTCGTCGACGTAGGTCCCGTGGCCGCGGACGAACCGCGCGTCCTCCTTGCGGGGCATCCGTCCGAAGCCGACCGGCCGTTCCTCGGTGGTCGTCATGCCCGCACCTCCTCGCGGCCGGGCGCCGGCTCGGTGTCCGCGTCTGCGTCCGCAGTCCGCGCCCCACCGCCGTGCTCGGCGGCCCAGCGGATGGAGCGCACGATGTTCTCGTAACCGGTGCAGCGGCACATCTGTCCGGAGATGGCCTCGCGGATGTCCTCCTCCGACGGATCCGCGTCGTGGTCGAGCAGCCAGCGTGCCGTCATCATCATCCCCGGCGTGCAGAAGCCGCACTGCAGGCCGTGGCAGGCGATGAATCCCTGTTGCACCGGGTCGAGTTCGGCCCCGTGCGCCAGGCCCTCGACGGTCCGCACCTCGTGGCCGTCGGCCATCACCGCGAGTACGGTGCAGGACTTGACCGGCGTCCCGTCCAGCCAGACGGTGCACACCCCGCAGTTGGAGGTGTCGCAGCCCCAGTGGGTGCCGGTGAGTCCGAGTTCGTCGCGCAGGAAGTGCACGAGCAGCAGCCTGGGTTCCACGTCCCTCGTGTACTGCTCGCCGTTCACGGTCACCGTGATCCGCATGTCACGCCTCCTGCCCCTGGGCACGCGCGGCGGCGGCACGCAGCGCCCGCGTGGTGAGCTCCCCGGCCAGATGCCGCTTGTAGTCGACCGGGCCGCGCTGATCGGCCGTCGGCCTGCACTCCTGCGCGGCGATCCGGCCCGCCTCGGTGAAACCCTCGTCGTCCGGCCGTCCGCCGCGCAGGAAGTCCTCCGCCTGCTCGGCCACGAACCGTCGAGCACCCACCGCGGTCAGTCCGATCCCTGCCTCGGTGATGACCCCGTCGGAGATCTCCAGCACCGCTCCCGCGGCGACGACCGCCCAGTCACCCACCCTGCGCTCGACCTTGCGGTAGGCGCTGGCGTGCGAACGGATGGGCACCCGGATCTCCACCAAGAGCTCCGCTTCGTTCAGCGCGGTCTCGTACGGCCCGAGGAAGAACTCCCTGATCCCGATGGTGCGCCTGCCTCCCGGGCCCTGGGCGACCAGGGTCGCCCGCAGTGCCGAGAACGCCGCGGACAGGTCCTCCGACGGATCGGCCTGGCACAGCGAGCCGCCCACGGTGCCCCGGTTGCGGACGAGCGGATCGGCGATGACCCGTTCCGCGTCCCTCAGGATGGGGAAGTGTTCGCCGACGACCGGCGAGGCGAGCAGCTCCGCGTGGCGGACCATCGCTCCGACGGCCAGGTCGTGCCCGTCCACCCGGATCATCGCCAGCTCGCCGAGGCCGTTGATGTCGATCAGGGCTTCGGGCTGGGCCAGCCGCAGCTTCATCATCGGCAGCAGGCTGTGTCCGCCCGCCACTACCCGGGCCTCGGGGCCGTACCGTGTGAGCAGCTCGATCGCCTGCTCGAGGCTGGTGGCCCTCTCGTACTGGAATGCAGCCGGAACCTGCATCGGGCCCTCCTCGGACGCTGTGCCCGTTGCTGCATTGATGCTGCGCTCTTCCACACTGGTCCCGCAATGGGTGTATAAGCATTCACTTATCGCCCTACATGAGAGAAAATCGGAAAGTGACCGTTACGCAGCTCAGCACCTTCGTGCTGGTTGCCCGGCTCGGTTCCGTGGGCGCCGCGGCGCGGACTCTGAACGTGAGCGAGTCCGCGGTGTCACAGGCGCTCGCCGCGCTGCGCAGCCACTTCGGCGATCCACTCATCCGGCGCACCGGCGGTGGGGGGATGCGTCTGACGCCCGCCGGGGCGCGGCTGCTACCGGTCGCGTCGCGGATGGTCGCGCTGAGCGCGGACGCCGAGGCGGCGGTGCGGGCGGCCCGGGGTGCGCCCGACGAACTGCGGGTCGTCGCCACGAGCACGCTGGCCGAGTTCGTGCTCCCGTCGCTCGTGGAGGCCTTCGCATGTCGCTCGGGGCGCAGGACCGAGACCTCGTTCGGGGTGGCCGCCGGCAACGAGATACGCGTGCTGGTGGAGAACCGGCTGGCTGACGTCGCGCTCGGGCCGTGTCTTGGCGCCGCCCGCAGGGGCGAACTGGTCAGCGAGCCGCTGTTCCGCACCCGGTTGGTCGTGGTGATCGGCGCCGGGTCGCCGCGGCCGCCCGGTCCGCCGCCGCAGTGGTCGTGGCTGGTCGATTCCTCCGGGACCGATCCCGACGCGGACTCCGGGCGGCTGCTGCGTCGGCTCGGAGTGGCCGAGGGACACGTGCGGGTGTTCCCCAACCAGGCCGCGACCTGGGCGGCCGCCGCCGAGGGCGCGGGGGTGGCACCGGCGTTGGCCCATCTGGTGTCGCCCCGCATCCGGCGTGACGAGTTGCGCATACTGGAGACCCCTGCCACGCCGTCGGACGCCACGTGGCACGCCACGGTCCTGCAGCCCGAGCATCGTTCCCCGGCCACCGACGCGTTCCTGCGCTTCCTGCACACGCCCGCAGCGACCCGCCTGATGCGCGCGCCCGGCGCCGGCGTCCCGCCCTCCGGGTTCCGGCCCCCGGTGTACGTCACCCTCTGGGGCACGTGAGAGAGCAGGCTGGCACAGCCGCAGTCCTTGAAGAAGGACGCCATGCCGCGGACGGGCTGTCGGGCCGTCTGTCGAAAGCAAGCGGGGACACCGCTGCGACGCATGCCGACCTCTTGCTGGCCCGAACGGGCACCGTCATGCCCCTGACCTGCGCAAACGTCCAAATGCTAGATCTTGGACTTGAATACGGTACGAAGCATTCAGAACTCCCTGAATTGAGCTCCCTGCCTGCTTTTCGCAGGTCAAGGGCGTTCTTCCGGCGTACTGTGGCTCGCTCTCCACCTGACGCCCACCAATGTGCGGCAGAGCCGCATCGAGAGGCCGAGCTTCCCCTGTTCCAGGTGCTCACCGCCGGGCTGCGCACCCACCCTCGGTCCGTGCGGCTGCCCACAGTGCGATCTGGGTGCGAGAGCGCAGGCCCAGCTTGTCGCGGACCTTGTCCAGGTGCGTGGCGACCGTGTGGATCGAAAGGCCGAGCCGGTCCGCGATCTGCCGGTTGGTCAGCCCTTCGGCGACCAGTTCGGCCACCGTGGACTCCCTTACGGTGAGCCGGAGCCGCTCGTCGGTGGCGCGGACATCGCGCCTCGTTCGGTCCTCGCCACTCCCTGCGCCGAGCGCGTACGCGACCAGCCGCTCTCCGCGCAGCCCACGGGCACCGGCGACGGCAGCGTCCTGCGCCGCTGCCGACAGCCGTGTCCGGGCACGCGCCGCCGCCTGTTCCATCCTGTGCCACCAGGGAGCCTCGGGCTCCGTGTCCAGGCGGCGCCGCGCCCGCACGCTCGCCTCGTACAGCCGCAGCGCACGCTGCATGTCGCCGCTCTCCGCGGCCACGAGGGCCAGGCCCTCCACGGGGTACAGGGCGTGGAAACTGGCCCCTGGAGCGATCCGCAGCACCTCGGCGAACAAGGTCTCCGCGCTGCGCAGACGCCCCAAGGCCAGCCGTACGGCCCCCGCGGTGTGCAGCGCGGCCGCGGTCCGAGGCCATGGCGCTTGCTGCCTCAGCACGGGTAGACACCGTGACATCAGTTCGTCGGCCTCCAGCTCCCCGCCGGCCTGAAGCAGCGCCCAGGCCAGGTGATGGGTGCACCAAGCAGTGTCCTGTGGCCTGCTGGGGGAAGCGACGACCTCCAGGCACTCCCTCAGATCCGCGACGGCCTCGGCGAACTCACCCCGGCACAGTCGCGCCGCCGCCCGGGCGTCCAGGGCATTGGCCAGTCCGGCGGCGTCACGACGCATCCGCTCGCTCTGCACCGCCTGCTCCCCCAGGCGCAGTGCCTCGTCCAGATCGGCCTGCTGGCAGGCCACACGTGCGGCGAGCGCCGGCACCTGCCCACCCAGCGCCCGGCCCCCCGCTCCCCGCAGTAGTCCGGTGAGCAGCGCACGGGCGGCCGACGGCTGCTCCTGCTGGTAGTGCACACGCGCCAGTTCCAGTGTCAGCCGCACCAGTACGGCATCGCCGTGGCCGGCGCCGCAGGCCAGTACCGAGACGAGAGTGTCCCGTTCCGCCGCGAGCGGGCTGCCGGCCTGGTCGGCGAACACCTCCCCGCGGCTCCGCCCGGCCAACTCGGTCAGCCACGCGAGCGCCCGGCGCAGGGTGGCGTGCAGCTCGCCGGATGCACGCAGACGGTCCAGGGCGCAGACACGGATGGCACTCGACTGCCTGAAACGTGTGGGCGCCGTCTCTCCCGGCAGACGTACGACGAGCGACTTCGCTTCCAGGGCGCACAGGATGCGGAAGACCTGCCGCCGGCCTATGCCGTCACCGGCGCAGACTGCTTGCGCAGCGGTCGCGTCGAACCCGCCGACCAGGACCGAAAGGCGCCGGAAGACCGCCTGCTCGGCCGGATCCAGCAGCCGATGGCTCCAGTCGACCGCCGCGGCGAACCCGCTGTGGCGTGCGGGTCCGGTTCTGCTTCCCCCGGTCAGAAGGTCCAGCTGGGAGAACTGGTCGTCCAGCCCTGCCAGGATGTCGCTCAGCGCGAGCGCACCGACGTGGCGGGCGGCGAGTTCGACGGCGAGCGCCAGGCCGTCCAGACGCCGGCAGATCTCGGCCACCAGGTGGCCGTTGCCGCGATGGAGCGTGAACCCCGGGGAGTTGCTCGCGGCGCGGTCGACGAAGAGCCGTACGGCATCGGACTGCATGAGGGCCGTCACATCGTCTCCGGCGTCAGCCGGCGGCAGGTACAGCTCGCCGACCCGGAACACGGTCTCTCCGGGCACCCTCAGGGCCTCCCGGCTGGTGGCCAGGATCCGCAGACGGGGGCAGCGGCCCAGCAGGATCGCCGCCAGCCGGGCGCACGGCTCGGCCAGATGCTCGCAGTTGTCCAGAATCAGCACCCGGGAGGCGTCACCGATCGCCCGGACCAGCACGTCGACGCCGGTCCGGCCCGCTCGTTCGCCCACCCCCAGCGCGGCGGCCACGGACTGCGTCACCAGCGTGCTGTCTTGGAGTGAGGCGAGTTCCACGAGGTCGACTCGTGCGAAGCGCTTCGGTAATCCCTTGGCGAACTCCAGCGCCAGCCGGGTCTTGCCCACACCGCCCGCACCGGTCAGCGTGAGGAGGCGCGAGCTCCTCAGGAGGGTACGCAGGGCCGACAACTCGTGCTGGCGACCGACGAAGGAGTCGAGCGCCGGCGGCAGGACGCTCCCCCCGGCCGTCGAGACCGCAGGCGTGACACCCGAAGCCGCCCGTCGCCGAAACGCCAGCTGCCGGCAGGCGCTGGAGCAGTATCGAGCCGGCCGACCCCCGTGCGGGCTCACGATCAACGTCGCACCGCACACATCACACGTTCGACTCCGGCTCATCCCCGTTTCCTGGCCGTACCGCCCCGGAACGAAACCATCGCCTTCAGCCACGTGTCTCTACGAAGACTGCGCGGGTCGGCTTCGGCAGGAGCAGTGCGGCCGCAGTCGCGCGTGCGATGTCCGACCCCGTGGCAGGGCCGGCCACCGCAGGCATCCAGATGCGTCAGGGGGTGGTGGCGGGGTCGATGCCGAGTACGACGGTTCCGGTCACTCCCTTGCCGAGATCGCTGCCTGCCTGGGAGAGGGTCAGCAGGGTCGAGGATCCCCCGTTCCGGTAGATGCCGTCCCGCGCGTTGAGGGTGCGGGTGACCGTGTTGTTCCGGTACGGGGACAGGGCGGCGATCCTGGTGTTGTACGCCTCCGGGAAGTAGAGCTGGCCCGTATGGGACACGTGGCCGCCGTGGTACGTCCCGTTGGACACGCTGCCTCCCACATGCGTCTTGACGTGGATGTGGAGGGCCCGGCCGACGTACCAGCCGGGATAGACGGTGGTGAACTCCGCAACACCGGCGGGGTCGGTCAGCTGCACGCCGCGCAGGAAGGTGGTGTCCGGGGTGGAACCACCAGCGACATAGCCGGAGTAGACACCGAGGGCGTCGCAGTGCCAGATGTCGACCGCCGCCTGGGGCAGCGGGGCGCAGGTCGCTGCGTCGACCACCGTCACGCGGAGAGTCAGCGCAACACCCGCCTTCCCCTCCGTGATGTCCTTGCGGACCGTCTCCAGGTCCAGGTAGTACGGCCCCTCGGTCTGCTCGGGCGTGAGGACACAGGCGGCAGCCGGCCGGGCCGCGGCCTGGTGCTCCGTGGCGGCGGTCGCCTGCGTGGCGGCGAGACCCAGCGCGGCCACCCCGAGGGTGGCGCCGCCCAGGGTGGCTATGACGGACCTGCGGGTGGCACCTGCGGGAACGTCCGACGGCTCGAGGCCGCGCTGCGGTTCTGCGGTGTTGTGGTGGGGGATGTCAGTCATGGCGTGAGCATGGCGCCTGTGACGGCCCATGGGATCGCACGGACGACCCACGAGGCAACCGCGTTACGAAACCCTCCATCGGTGCCGCGTGCGCTCCGTGCATGGCCGCCGCGCCCACGACCGACCGGAACAGCAGGACGAGGGCCTGACGTCGTCCTGGGCCATGCGCGGGCGGCGATGCTCCAACAGGCCCAGCAGGTCCGGTCGTTCACTCCCCACCGCGACGGGGGTACGGGGTCGGAGCTCGATGAGAGGCGACTGGACGTGCAACCGCGCGAGCCACCCCATCGTCGCGACCAGGTTGTGCTGCGTTGCCCTGATCGTTGCACGTGCGGGTCTCTGCCTCAGGTGGTCAGATGGATCGGTCCGCCCACCCTTGCGGTGGGCTCGGTCACTGCAGCCTTGCGGCCGGTGCAAAGGCGTGGGGTCCGGCACGGGAGGTCGATGGCATGTCCGATGACGAGCACGTGACGGGTGACGGTGCGCTGCCGCACGCGTCGGGTGCCTCCTCCCAGCCCCCCGGAGGTTTCCGCTCGAACCTGACGCGAGGTGACGACGTCGTCGACGTGGCGACCTGGGCGGGCTCCATTCCGGCTTCCAGCGGGGTCGCTCCGCGGGTGCGCTTGGGCAGCAGGTGGTTCAACCTGCTGTGGCTGCTGCCGATCGGCTTCGTGGGTTTGCTGGGGTGCGTCGCCGCGGCGAAGGGACTGCGGGGCATGCCGTCGGTGCAGCGGTTCATCGCCGAGTATCCCGGCATCGACCCGCGCGCGGATCGCGACGGCGCCTACCTGGGCGTTCCGTCATGGGCACGATGGTCGCACTTTTTCAACCTGTTCTTCATGCTGTTCACCCTGCGGTCGGGCCTGCAGATCCTGGCCGATCATCCGCGCCTGTACTGGACCCGGCACAGCACCCCGGGGCGGGAATGGTTCCGGATGCAAGAGCCCGTCTCCGCCGACCCGCTGTGGACCGCGAAGCAGGACTCGATCGGCCTGCCCCGCGGGGTCGGCCTCCCCGGGATCCGGCACTCGATCGGTCTGGCCCGGTGGTGGCACCTGGGGGTGAACACGCTGTGGCTGCTCAACGGTCTCGTCTTCTACGTGATGCTGTTCGCCACCCCCCAGTGGAAACGCCTGGTCCCCACCAGCTGGAGCGTCTTGCCCAACGCCGCTTCTGCGGCCATCCAGTACTTGTCGCTCAACTGGCCGCGGGAGAACGGCTGGGTGGCGTACAACGGGCTCCAACTGCTCGCCTACTTCGTCACGGTCTTCGTCGCGGCTCCCCTTGCGTTGATCACCGGGCTGGGTATGTCACCGGCGCTGTCCACCCGCTTCAAGCGGCTCAGCCGGGTGCTGAGCATCCAGACCGCCCGGTCTGTGCACTTCCTGGTCTTCACCTGGTTCGTGCTGTTCATCGTGATCCACGTGAGCCTGGTCTTCACCACCGGCCTGCTCACCAACCTCAACCACATCGACAGCGGCCGCAACGACAGCAGCTGGCTCGGATTGTGGATCTTCCTCGGCTGGATGGCGGTGGTCGTCGCCGCCTGGGTCGCGGCCACACCGCTGACCCTGCGTCACCCCCGGGTCGTGCAGCGCGTCGGATACGCCCTCATCGGCCCCGCTCAGCGCCTGTTCGAACACGTCGATGTCTCCCCCGGCGAGTACACCGAGAAAGACATCTCCCCCTACTTCTGGCACAACGGCCGCTACCCCGACTCTGCCGAGTACAAGGCCCTGCAGTCCGGCGGTTTCGCCGACTACCGGCTGCGCATCGGCGGCCTGGTCGCCCACCCGGTCGAGCTGTCCCTCGACGACCTGAGGAAACGGTCCGCGCACGAGCAGATCACCCAGCACTTCTGCATCCAGGGCTGGTCCGGTGTCGCGAAATGGGGTGGCGTGTCCATGGCCACGATCCTCGACCTGGTCCACCCCGACCCGCAGGCCAAATGGGTGGTGTTCTACTCCCTGGGAGAAGGCTCCGACGGCGGTACCTATTACGACGCCCACCCCATCGAACACATGCGCAGCAAGCTCGCCATGCTCGCCTACGACATGAACGACCAACCGCTGCCATTCGGCCACGGCGCGCCGCTACGGTTGCGCAACGAGCTCGAACTCGGCTTCAAACAGGTCAAATGGATCAAGGAGATCGAGTTCGTCGCCGACTTCTCCGACATCGGCAGCGGCTTTGGCGGATACAACCAGGACCACGAATTCTTCGGCTACCGGCAGTCCCTGTAACGTCCGGCCACTCGGTCGGCGCGTGACACTGTCGGCGATGGCGAGCAGCTCGTCGGCGAGCCGCGGTAGTCCGCTGCGGGCTGTGGCCCGCAGGCACCGAGCAGGTCCGGACCGGCCTACGAGGAAGCCTCCCGCCCCGGGGAGACGCGGGACCACACCGGTGAGGCCCGTCGTCACGTGGCCCGCCCGGGCCACCCCGAGTTGCCCTGGCTCATCGAAGCGGGAGACTGGTGGGGTGCAGAGAGCCTCCCTGGAAGTGCTGGCCCGTCAACAGCTGGAGTTGGCAGCCGCCGCGGGTGCTGGTCACAGTGCGAACACCGTCTATGGCGGCCGCGAGAGGGTTCTGCGTCAGACAGTCATCGGCATGACCGAAGGCGCCAGTCTCGCCGAGCACGAGAACCCGGGCGAGGCGACGGTGCAGGTCTTGCACGGGCGCGTGCGACTGTCGGCAGGTGAGCTGTCATGGGAGGGCCGCACGGGGGACCTGCTCATCGTCCCTGACTCCCGCCACAGCCTCGAGGCGCTCGAGGACTCCGCCGTCCTGCTGACGGTAGCCAAGCTGTCCTGACCTGCGTCCCGCACCACGGCCACGTCGGCGGCGTGCGTCCACCGCGCGGCGTGGATCGCCCAGATGGCTCGTCTGTCCGAGCCCTGTGAGCAGCGTCACCTGAAACCATGTGCGGGTGACGACGGCCCATCCCTTGACGAAGGATCGCCATGCGCTCCACCGCTTCCCGCACCCAACGGGGCAGAGGGACCCCTCGGAACCCCCCTGTCTTGCGGTGCCTCAGCTTCGCCGGCTGGTGCGTATGGGAGTGGATCTGCTCGTGCACCCGGTAGACGTCGTCCGCTGACGAGCTCGTGCACGGTAGGACGTTGTTGATGTGCACCGCGCGGGCTTCCCCGTTTCGTAGACCGCAGCCCACCATCATGACGATCTCAAGCGCGAGATTTTCGCCGGCGACTGTCAGCGCCTTCTTCACATAGGCGAGGGAGGGGACGACCACCTTCTCGCGGACATACCCCGGTTCCTGGACGCCCTTCACAGGGTCGTCCGCCATGGCCCCTTTGCCATAGGCGTCCCGCAGGACGGACTTCAGGGTGCGGAATCCGCCTGCCCGCGGTGTCGACCCGTACGGCGACCGCCCACGAGGCACGGCGGGCGGCGGGGGAACCGGCCGAGCCAACCGCCAGTCGGCCACGGGCTCCAGGACCGTGGCGGCGGCGCACTGCTCCCAGGTCTCCTGCGCGACCGCTTCCGTCATCTCGGCCTGACGCGCCTCGTACGGTCCCGCAGCCACTGCTCGGCAGGAACAGCCGCCGGTTGACCGGCACATCCAGAGTGTCGGACACGTGCCAGAGACCGAAGCCGCGCTGACCGTGGAACGTCTGGTCCGTGCCCGGGTCCAGACCCTCGTGGACGCCCACGGACCGATCGCCGACCTTCGGTATCGGCATCGGCCGCACCACCCCCACGTGCGGGACGCTGACCTGCTGAAGGTGTCCGGCCAAGGCCCGCCGCACCGGCATCCAGTCCCAGGTGGAGCTGCTGGACAAGTGGTGCAGGCTGTGCTCCATGGCCGCCCCGCCGACGTGGGCACCGATGGTGCGGATCGTCTTGCGTCTCTCGGCCAACAGCAGACCGCGCAGGTACAACTCCCCCTTGCGCGATCCCCAGGGCCGTGGGGGCCGTGGAGGCGGAGCTGGCCAAGGGGGCCGGGCAGGCCGTAGGTGCCGTCGATGTACAGCTCAGTGGCCGGCCCGGAGTGCTCCCGGCGGCGGCCCTCGCCTACCCGGTGGGCCGGGCGCTGGCCTCCGGGACGTGGGTGCCGCGTGCGGCGCTCATGTCCGCCGCGACCCGGCTGCCGGTCACCACTCCGGCGAACTGAGCCGGCCTGGCAGGGGAATCGGCCGCGCGTGCGGACAGCAGCGACCCGGCCATGGCCGTCGTGACGAGAGCCGTGATCACCAGCACGGTGAAGGCCGTTCCGGCGAGGACGCCCATGCTCACGCCGGCGTTCAGCACGACGAGTGCCCTCGTACCCGGACACGTTCCCTCGCGCTCCTCCCGCTGAACAGCCCACGACACAGAAGCACTGCCCAGGCGGAGGCATCAACCCTGACTCTTCGCTCATGAACGGTGCCGAGCCGTCGGCGTCGCCCCCTACGAGGTGCCCCCCTCCGCATCCGTCAGCGTCGCGAAGGCCGCGTGGGCGAAGTCGAGGACGCCGATCTCGTCGCGCGTCGCCTCCGGCAGGCGGGCGTAGGTGAGTCGCAGGGCACGCAGTACGCCCACTCCCGCGCGGGCCAGAACGGACGCCCGCAGCACGCTTTCCGGCGCGGCCGGGTCGGCACCGTCCAGCGTCATGCGGTCCAGGAACGCCGATGCGACGGCTTCCTCCAGGTCGAACAGGAGGAAGCGTTCGCCGCGCCCGGACGGAGCGGTCGACAGGGGCTGCGGTCCGGCGAGGAGGATCCCGGCGGCCCAGTCGTCGCGACCGGCGAGCTCCAGGACGGCGTTGCGCAGGGCCGCAAGGGGAGTTTCACCCTGTGGGCGGGCCCGGATCGCCTCCTCCAGCAGCGGGATGAAGTCCCGGACGTGCTGCAGGATCAGGCTCTCCTTGGAGGGGAAGTAGCGGAAGAAGGTCCGCTCCCCGACGCCCGCGGCGGCGGCGATGTCCCGCACGGTCGTCGCCTCGTAGCCGTTGTCCTGGAACAGCCGCGCCGCCGCGTGGATCAGCGCCTCATGCGTGCGCCGCTTGTTCTGTTCCCTGCGTCCCGGTTCTGTCGCGCTCTCCACACCCCGAGTATCCCAGTCCCGAGAAAATTTGGCAGTCCTGCCATTTTGTTATTGTGGCAGGACTGCCAGTTTCTGGGACCGCTTTCTCACCATGGAGCGCCATGCCCGCCTTCCTTCACCGCCTCGGGCGCCTCGCCTTCCGCCGCCGACGACGCATGCTGGCCCTGTGGCTGGCGCTGGTCGCGGCCGCCGTGGTCTGCATGACGGCCTTCGGCGGCACCGGCAAGCTCGACAACACCTTCTCGATCCCCGGCTCCGAGTCCCAGCGGGCCCTGGACCGGATGAAGACCGACTTCCCCACCTTCTCCGGCACGAGCGCGCAGATCGTGTTCACCGCGACGGACGGCCAGAAGGTGACCGACCCGGCCGACAGCGCCCGTATCCGGGCCGCCCTGGACGCGGCCGCGTCCGCGCCCCAAGTCGCCACGGTGGTGAGCCCGTTCGACGCTCACACCGTCTCCACCGACGGCACCACCGCCGTCGCGCAGGTGCGCTACGAGGTCCCGCAGAGCGCGTTGGAGCCGAACGCGCTGGACGAACTCACGTCCGCCGTGGCCGGAGCGAACCAGCAGGGCATGCGGGTCGACATCGGCGGCTCCGCGTTCGGCAACGCCCCGTCGGAGTCCCACCGAAGCGACATCATCGGCGTCGGCGTCGCCCTGGTCATCCTCACTCTGACCTTCGGCTCCCTGCTGACCGCCGGAATCCCCGTCGTCACGGCGCTCTTCGGTGTCGCCACGGCCATCTTCGGTGCGCTGTCGCTCACCGGGACCGTCTCGATCTCCTCGACCGCGCAGAGCCTGGCGCTGATGATCGGGCTCGCGGTCGGCATCGACTACGCCCTGTTCATCGTCAGCCGTCACCGGTTCCACCTCGCCCACGGCATGGAGCCGGAGGAGTCGGCCGCGCTGGCGGTGGGCACGGCGGGCAGCGCCGTGGTGTTCGCCGGACTCACCGTGGTCATCGCGATGACCGGCCTCACCGTGGTCGGCATCCCCTATCTGACGGCCATGGGACTGGCCGCCGCCGGCGCGGTGCTGATCGCCGTACTGGTCGCGACCACCCTGCTGCCCGCGATCCTCGGCTTCGCCGGTACCCGCCTGACGCCCGGGCCGGGCTCCCGCGCGATGTGCCGTGAGCAGGCCGTCGGCGGTGCGGGCGAGGACGCCGTCGGCGCCACCGGCGACAGCCTCGCGAGCGCCACCGGGGAGAACGTCCTGAGCGGTACCGGCGACAACGTCGCCGGCGGTACCGGGGAGAGCGTCGCCGGCGGTACCGGCGAACACGTCGTGAGCCGTGCCGGCGAACACGTCGCGGGCGCGGCCGCCAACGCCGCCGAGCGCTGGTTCCGGCTCGTCACCCGCCGCCCCCTGCTGACCCTGGTCGCGGTGGTGGCCTCCCTCGGCGCGCTCGCCTGGCCCGCCCACGACATGCGCCTCGCCCTGCCCGACAACGGCACCGCGCCCGAATCCTCCTCTCAGCGCATCGCCTTCGACAGAGTCGGCGAGAAGCTCGGGCCCGGGTTCAACGGCCCGCTCCTCGTGCTGGCCGACACCAGCCACAGCTCCGACCCCACCACGGCCGCCCAGCGGGTCGCCGCCACCATCGGCGCGCTGCCCGACGTGGCCACCGTCGGCAAACCCGTGGCCAACCCGGCCACCCACACCGCGCTCATCCAGGTGATACCGGACAGTGCCCCCAGCGACCCGGCCACCAAGACGCTGGTCAACTCCATCCGCGACGACCGGGCCGCGATCCTGCGGGACACCGGCGCCACCGTCCAGGTCACCGGCAGCACCGCCGTGAGCGTCGACGTCGCCGGGAAGCTCAACTCGGCGCTGATCCCCTTCGCCGCCGTCGTGATCGGGCTTTCGCTGCTCCTGCTGCTCCTGGTCTTCCGCTCGCTGGTGGTGCCTCTCAAGGCTGCGGCGGGCTTTCTTCTCTCGATCGCGGCGACCCTCGGCGCCGTGGTCGGCGTCTTCCAACTGGGCCACCTCGGCAGCCTGATCGGTGTGGACACCACCGGACCGGTCAGCAGCTTCCTGCCGATCATCCTGCTGGCCGTGCTGTTCGGCCTCGCGATGGACTACGAGGTCTTCCTCGTCTCGAGGATGCGGGAGTCCTACCTCCACACCGGGAATCCGCTGGGCGCCGTGCACAGCGGCGCGCGGCACAGCGGGCGGGTCGTGACGGCCGCGGCCCTCATCATGACCTCGGTCTTCGCCGCCTTCCTCACCTCCGACAGCACGATGCTCAAACAGATCGCCTTCGCACTCGCCGCCGGTGTCCTGCTCGACGCGTTCGTCATCCGGATGACCTTCGTCCCGGCCGTCCTGGCACTGACCCGGCACGCCGCCTGGTGGCTGCCGACGTGGCTGGAGCGGCGCCTGCCCGACCTCGACATCGAGGGCGACCGGCTCAGCCCCGCCCACGTCGTACCAGAGTCCGTGGCCCTCACCCCGTCGACGGCCGACTGACGGCACCTCGCTGCCGCCCCGCTCCCCCGGATCGGGTGATCCGGCGGGGCGGGGCGTCGGCCGGCGGTCCTACGGGATCGCCTCCGCCGCGACGGCGACCTCCGCCACGCCGTCCCGGTCCGTGCCGACTTCCCGGTCCTTGCCGACTTCCCGGTCCTTGCCGACTTCCCGATCCTTCTTGAACTGGGTCCGGTACAGCTCCGCGTACCGGCCCTCCGCCGTGAGCAACTCCTCGTGCGTGCCCCGCTCCACGATCCGCCCGGCCTCCACGACGAGGATCACGTCCGCGGTCCGCACGGTGGACAGCCGGTGTGCGATCACCACGGCCGTGCGTCCTTCCAGCGCCTCGGTGAGCGCCTCCTGGACCGCCGCCTCCGAGGTGTTGTCCAGATGGGCGGTGGCCTCGTCGAGGATGACGACACGCTGGCGGGCGAGCAGCAGCCGGGCGATGGTCATGCGCTGGCGCTCGCCGCCGGAGAGACGGTAACCGCGCTCGCCGACCACGGTGTCGAGGCCGTCGGGCAGCGAGCGTACGAGGTCTTCGAGGCGGGACCTGCGCAGTACGTCCCACAGGTCGTCCTCCGTCGCGGAGGGGCGGGCCAGGAGCAGGTTGTCGCGTACCGAGTCGTGGAAGAGGTGACCGTCCTGGGTGACCATGCCGAGAGTCTCGCGCATCGACTCGGCGCTCAGGTCGCGGACGTCGACGCCGCCGATGCGGACGGAGCCCTCGTCGGTGTCGTACAGGCGCGGCAGCAGTTGCGCGATGGTGGACTTGCCGGCGCCGGAGGAGCCGACGAGGGCGACGGTCTGGCCGGGCTCGGCGCGGAAGGACACACCGTGCAGGACCTCGGCGCCACCCCGGGTGTCGAGGGCGGCGACCTCCTCGAGGGAGGCTAGGGAGACCTTGTCGGCGGAGGGGTAGGCGAAGCGGACGTCCTGGAACTCCACGGCCGCCGGACCTTCCGGGACCGTACGGGCGTCCGGTTTCTCCTCGATGAGCGGCTTAAGGTCGAGCACCTCGAAGACGCGCTCGAAGCTCACCAGGGCGCTCATGACCTCGACGCGCGCCCCGGCGAGCGAGGTGAGCGGCGCGTACAGGCGGGTCAGCAGCAACGCCAGTGAGACGACGGCGCCCGGCTCCAGGCTGCCGCGCAGGGCGAACCAGCCGCCGAGCCCGTACACGAGCGCCAGGGCCAGGGCGGAGACCAGCGTGAGGGCCGTGATGAACGCCGACTGCGCCATCGCCGTACGCACCCCGATGTCCCGCACCCGCCGGGCCCGCGCCGCGAACTCCGCGGACTCGTCCTCGGGCCGCCCGAAGAGCTTGATGAGCGTGGCGCCGGGCGCGGAGAACCGCTCGGTCATCCGGGTGCCCATCGACGCGTTCAGGTTCGCCGCCTCCCGTTGCAGGCGTGCCATCCGGCTGCCCGTCCGCCGTGCGGGCACCACGAACAGCGGCAGCAGCACCAGCGCGAGCAGGGTGATCTGCCAGGACAGGGTGAGCATGACGGCGAGGGTGAGCAGCAGCGTGACGAGATTGCTGACGACTCCGGACAGCGTGTTGCTGAAGGCGCGCTGGGCGCCGATCACGTCGTTGTTGAGTCGACTGACCAGCGCGCCCGTACGGGTACGTGTGAAGAACGCGACCGGCATGCGCTGCACATGATCGAACACAGCCGTGCGCAGATCGAGGATGAGCCCCTCACCGAGCGTCGCCGACAGCCAGCGGCCGAGGAGCCCGAGCGCCGCCTCGGCGAGCGCGATGAGTGCGATGAGCACGGCAAGGCGGATGACGGTGCTTTCCTCACCGCCGGACACGATGGCGTCCACGACGCGCCCCGCGAGCACCGGCGTCGCGACGGCCAGCAGCGCGGTCAGCACGCTGAGGACCACGAACTGACCGATGCGGCGGCGATGCGGACGGGCGAAGGCGGCGATGCGACGCAGGGTCGCGCGGGCGAAGGGACGACGCTCCTGCTGCGCGTTCATGACGCTGTACAGCTGGGTCCAGGCTGTGCTCTCCATGCTCATGGGAGTGACCGTAGGACCTCAAGCAACCTTGAGGTCAATGATTCCCGGACGAAGTCCAGTGAAGAACACAGGAAGTCCAGTGAAGAAGACAGTAAGGAATCCATGACGGCATCCACGACGGCGACGACCCCTCCCGCACCTTGCCCGGCACGTCAGCCGCCGGACGCGCGCCCGCAACCCCCCGTTGGCGCGGCGTGGAGAACCTCTCCCGATGTGACAGCGGTTCGACTTCCCCAGAAGCTTCCCCAGGGGTTCTCCCAAGGATCCCGACGCTTCCCGCTCAGGTCGGTCCTGTGCGTGATCCCGCTCGCCCTCGTCCTGGTGGTCGCGGTGCGGCATCGGTCCGTCCTCATGGAGGGCTTCGGCCATCTGCGCTCGGCCGAGTGGCCGTGGCTGCTGGCGGCCGCCGTCGCGACCTGCCTGACCTGGGTCGCCGCGGCCTCCGCCCGGCAGGGCGCGGTCATGCAGCGGCTGCCCGCGCGTCGGCTGCTCGCCACCCAGTTCGCCGCGGGCGCGGCCAACCACCTGCTGCCGACCGGTCTCGGCGCCGGCGCGGTCAATCTGCGCTTCATGACCGTGTGCGGCGTGCCGCTCGCCCGCTCCTCCGCCGCGCTCGCGCTCTACATGCTCGCGGAGTCGATCGCCCGGCTGACCCTCCTGGTGGGCCTGCTCATCGCGTTCCCGGGAGCCCTGCACATCGGGTCCCTCCTCCCCTCCGGCGCGATCGGCCCCTTGCTGCTCGCCGCGGGAGTGGTCCTCCTGGCCGCGGTGGCCACGCTTCTTCTCGTACGACGGCTGCGCGGGGCCGTGTGGTCGTTCCTGCGCACCGCGCTCGGCGAGGCCCGCTCCGTGCACACCCGTCCGGCCCGCGCGCTCGCCCTGTGGGGCGGATCGCTCGCCTTCCCGCTGCTGCAGGCCGCCGGGCTGGCCGCGGTCGGTCAGGCGATGAACCTGGCGGTGCCGCCCCTGCACATGGCTCTCGCGTATCTGGCCGCGACGGCGGCCGTCGCGATGGTGCCCACGCCAGGCGGCATCGGTTCGGTGGAGGCGGCGCTGATCGTCGCACTGGTGGCGGCGGGCGGCCCGGTGGCCGTGGCGACGGCGGTCGTGCTGGCGTACCGGATCATCACGGTGTGGGTGCCGCTGCTGCCCGGGGCGCTGACGCTGGGGGCGCTGGTCCGTCTGAAGGTGATCTGAGCGGCACGGCTCTGCGCCACCGGAAGCTCCGGAGTAACCTCCCCGTACGCCGCTCAGGAGAAGGCGTACTTGGCCGGGAGAAGGGGACAGCACGATGTCGGTCCGGATCGAACGCCAGGGGTACGTCACCACGGTCATCCTCTCCCGCCCCGCCGCCCGCAACGCCGTGGACGGGCCGACCGCCGCCGAACTCGCCGACGCCTTTCGGGAGTTCGAGGCGGACGAGACGGCCCGGGTGGCGGTGCTCTGGGGCGAGGGCGGCACGTTCTGCGCCGGCGCGGACCTCAAGGCGATCGGCACCGAGTACGGCAACAGGGTCGCGGAGGACGGTGACGGGCCGATGGGTCCCACCCGGCTGCGGCTGTCCAAGCCGGTCATCGCGGCGGTCGCCGGGCATGCCGTGGCGGGCGGCCTGGAACTGGCACTCTGGTGCGATCTGCGGGTCGCCGAGCAGGACGCCGTCTTCGGCGTCTTCTGCCGCCGTTGGGGCGTCCCGCTCATCGACGGCGGCACCGTACGGCTCCCCCGCCTCATCGGCGCAAGCCGTGCGATGGACATGATCCTCACCGGCCGCGCGGTCCCGGCCGCCGAGGCGTACGAGATGGGCCTCGCCAACCGGCTCGTCCCGACCGGCCGCGCCCGGGCCGAGGCCGAGGAACTCGCCGCGGCCATCGCCGACTTCCCCCAGTCCTGCCTGCGCAGCGACCGCGCGTCGGTCCTCGACCAGGAGGGCCTGGTCGAGGAGGCGGCCATGCGCGTCGAACTCCGTTACGGCATGGACGTGTTGGCCGAGGGCATGGAGGGCGCCGCCCGCTTCGCGTCGGGAGCCGGGCGGCACGGCTCGTTCACGGCGCGGTAGCGGGCCGGGGCCGGTGCCGTGTCGCGCTCCTCGGCCCGGTCGGGTCGGTCTCGACCGGATCGGCCCCGGCCGAGACCCTGGTGACGGACCGACAGGAGTGGTCGGCAGGGACATCGGCAGGCGTGGTCGGCAGGTGTGCCGGAAGCATGTGGGCCCGGTAACGGACGTACCCGTGAGTACGGCAGGATGAGAGGTCGCCCCGGACGGCGAACACGCGTCCGGGCGTGATCGTGCATTCCCGGATTCGAGCAGGTGGCAAGTGACGACACAGCACATCCGGCCCACGGGCCTTCCCCTCCGTCGCACGGGAGGCGGCCGGTGAAACACTCCCTCACACTGGACGACCTGTTGATGGCCGGGATACCCGTGGTGGCGGGACTGCTGGCCGCGTTCCTGCTGCGCATACTGCTGCGCTGGCTCGGCAAGCACGCCTCGCGCACCCGGTGGAGCGGTGACGACTTCATCGTCGACGCGCTGCGTACGCTCGTCCCCTGGGGAGCGATCGCCGCGGGTGTCTCGGCGGCGGGCGCGGTGCTTCCGCTGACGGCTCCGGTCGGACGCAACGTCAACAAGGTCCTGACCGTCGTCCTCATCTTCGTCGCGACCCTGACCGCGGCCCGGGTCATCACCGGTCTCGTCAGGTCGCTGGCCCAGTCCCGCTCGGGTGTCGCGGGTTCGGCCACCATCTTCGTCAACATCACCCGGGTCGTGGTGCTGGCGATGGGCTTCCTCGTCATGCTGCAGACGCTGGGCATCTCCATAGCCCCGCTGCTCACGGCCCTGGGTGTGGGCGGTCTCGCGGTGGCGCTCGCCCTGCAGGACACCCTCGCCAACCTCTTCGCGGGCGTCCACATCCTCGCCTCGAAGACGGTCCAGCCCGGCGACTACATACGGCTCAGCAGCGGCGAGGAGGGCTACGTCGTCGACATCAACTGGCGCAACACGACGGTCCGTCAGCTCTCCAACAACCTGGTCATCATCCCCAACGCCCAGCTCGCGGGCACCAACATGACCAACTTCAACCGCCCCGAGCAGCAGATGACCCTCATCGTCCAGGTCGGCGTCGGCTACGACAGCGACCTGGAGCATGTCGAACGCGTGACCACCGAGGTCGTCACCGAGACGATGACCGAGATCACCGGCGCCGTCCCGGACCACGAGCCCGCCGTCCGCTTCCACACCTTCGGCGACTCCCGCATCAGCTTCAGCGTCATCCTCGGCGTCGGGGAGTTCAGCGACCAGTACCGGATCAAGCACGAGTTCATCAAGCGCCTGCACAAGCGGTACCGGCAGGAGGGCATCCGGATTCCGGCGCCCGCGCGGACGGTGGCGCTGCAGCCGGGCGGGGCGGAGCTGCTCGAGGCGGGCATACCGCACCAGCGCGAGGCCACGTCGGGGAGGTAGAGCCCGGGAGGCCGGGCCGGTCGCGCCCCCGACGCCTCGGAGGCGATGGCGATGCGGTCCTCGGTGCTCGCGAAGGAGCCCCGGTGACACTCGGCGGAGCACTCGACACGGACGGTCACCCCGGCGTGTTCCGGCGGTGGGCGCGCCGGGGCGACCCGTGACTTTTCGCCCATGTGCGGATCGCGGTGGCGCCGACCGGCGGGGCCGTGGGGGCCGTCACTCTCGTGCGATATCTCATGGTTCGCTGGCGTTCGGAAGGACGAGCCGGTACACGTGGGCGTTCGTCCCGCAGGAGCGTGAGGGCGTCGAGGGCGGGTGCCTGCGGCGCGCCACCTCCCGTTCACGGCGATGGCGGGCGGACCCCTGTCGAGTCGGGGTCGCTCACGAGATATCTTGATGTCGAGCAATGTTGCAGACGTGGAGCGGAGCACCCGGTGACTGACTCGACCATCATTTACACGCACACTGACGAGGCCCCGGCCCTGGCGACGTATTCGTTCCTGCCGGTGGTCCAGGCGTACGCCTCGCAGGCGGGTGTCACTGTGGAGACCCGTGACATCTCGCTGGCCGGGCGCATCCTCGCGCTCTTCCCCGAGTTCCTCGAGGAGGGGCAGCGCGTTCCCGACGCCCTCGCCGAGCTCGGTGACCTGGCCAAGACGCCCGAGGCCAACATCATCAAGCTGCCGAACGTCTCGGCCTCGATCCCGCAGCTGAAGGCCGCGGTCGCCGAGCTCCAGGAGCAGGGCTACGCGCTCCCGGCCTACCCGGACGACCCGAAGTCGGACGAGGAGCGCGACATCCGCGCCCGTTACGACAAGGTCAAGGGCTCCGCCGTGAACCCGGTCCTGCGCGAGGGCAATTCCGACCGCCGCGCCCCCGCGTCGGTCAAGAACTACGCCAAGACCCACCCGCACCGCATGGGCGCCTGGACCCCCGAGTCCAAGACCAACGTCGCCACCATGGGCGCCGACGACTTCCGCTCCACCGAGAAGTCCACGGTGATCTCCGAGGCGGGCTCGCTCCGCATCGAGCTGGCGGGCGACGACGGCTCCACCACCGTGCTGCGCGAGTCGGTACCCGTCCTCGCGGGCGAGGTCGTCGACGCGTCCGTCATGCACGTCGCGCCGCTGCGCGAGTTCCTCACGGCGCAGATCGCCCGTGCCAAGGCCGAGGACGTGCTGTTCTCCGTGCACCTCAAGGCCACGATGATGAAGGTCTCCGACCCGATCGTCTTCGGCCACGTCGTACGCGCCTTCTTCCCCAAGACGTTCGCGAAGTACGGCGAGACCTTCGCCGCTGCCGGTCTGACCCCGAACGACGGTCTGGGCGGCATCTTCAAGGGCCTGGAGGCGCTGCCCGAGGGCGCCGAGATCAAGGCGTCCTTCGACGCCGAGCTCGCCGAGGGCCCGGCCCTCGCGATGGTCGACTCGGACAAGGGCATCACCAACCTGCACGTCCCCTCCGACGTGATCGTCGACGCCTCCATGCCGGCGATGATCCGCACCTCCGGCCACATGTGGGGCCCGGACGGCCAGGAGGCCGACACCCTCGCCGTCCTCCCGGACAGCAGCTACTCCGGCGTCTACCAGGTCGTCATCGACGACTGCCGCGCCCACGGCGCCTTCGACCCGTCCACCATGGGCTCGGTGCCGAACGTCGGTCTGATGGCCCAGAAGGCCGAGGAGTACGGCAGCCACGACAAGACCTTCGAGATCCCCACCACCGGCACGGTCCGCCTCGTCGACCAGGCCGGCAACGTGGTCCTGGAGCAGGCCGTCGGCGCGGGCGACATCTTCCGCGCCTGCCAGACCAAGGACGACCCGATCAAGGACTGGGTGAAGCTGGCCGTCACCCGCGCCCGCGCCACCGGCGACCCGGCGGTGTTCTGGCTGGACGAGACCCGCGCCCACGACACGCAGCTGATCGAGAAGGTCAACGCGTACCTGCCGGAGCACGACACCGAGGGCCTGGAGATCAAGATTCTGTCCCCGGTCGAGGCGACGAAGTTCTCCCTGGAGCGCATCCGCAAGGGCCTGAACACCATCTCGGTCACCGGCAACGTCCTGCGTGACTACCTGACCGACCTGTTCCCGATCCTGGAGCTGGGCACCAGCGCCAAGATGCTCTCCGTCGTTCCGCTGATGGCGGGGGGCGGCCTCTTCGAGACGGGTGCCGGCGGCTCCGCCCCGAAGCACGTCCAGCAGCTGGTCAAGGAGAACTACCTGCGCTGGGACAGCCTGGGCGAGTTCTTCGCCCTCGCGGCCAGCTTCGAGCACCTCGCGCAGAGCACGGGCAACGCGCGCGCCCAGGTGCTCGCCGACACCCTCGACCGTGCGACGGCGACCTTCCTCAACGAGGACAAGTCGCCGACCCGTCGCGTCGGCGGCATCGACAACCGCGGCAGCCACTTCTACCTGGGCCTGTACTGGGCGCAGGAGTTGGCCAAGCAGACCGACGACGCGGACCTCGCCAAGGCGTTCGCCCCGCTCGCCGAGACGCTGACCGCGCAGGAGCGGACGATCGTCGACGAGCTGCTCGCGGTCCAGGGCAAGCCCGCCGACATCGGCGGCTACTACCAGCCCGACCCGGCCAAGGCCGCGACCGTCATGCGCCCCTCGGCCACCTGGAACGCGACGCTCGCGACCCTCGCCTGACACACCGTCGGCGCCCACGCGTCACCACCGCACCGCCCCGGCCGGGTTCTCCGGCCGGGGCGGTCGCGTGTCCGCCGACGCCGCTGCCTCCGACGGCCCACCCTTACGCGCGCAGGCAGGTGACATCGGCGGTCCACCTGGGTGATCAGCGGTGGCGGGCCGGAACTCCCGCTCTTAGCTTCGGCCTATGACGAAACGACAGATGGCCTACCTCGCCTGCACCGCAGCCGTCACGGCGTCGGTGCTGGGTGCCGCCCCGTCGACCGAGCACCCGACGGTGCACTGGGTCAAACCCGGCGGGTCGATCCAGAAGGCCGTGAATTCCGCACACCCGGGGGACACCGTCGTCCTCTCCCCCGGCACCTACCACGAGAGTGTCCGCGTCACGGTGTCGAACCTGACGCTGCGCGGCTACGGTGCGCGCTCCACCGTCATCGTGCCGGGCAAGGCATCCGGCAGCTGCGCCAAGGCCGGCGACGGGATCTGTGTCACCGGAACGGACAAAAAGCGCGTCAATGGCGTCACCATCAGCTCACTGACCCTCAGAGGCTTCGCCAAGCACGGCCTGTGGGCGTCGGGCACCGACCGGCTGACGGTCCAGGGAGTGGTCGCCGAGAAGAACGGCCAGTGGGGCATCGCCCAGGAGCGCTCCGTGCGCGGGGTGTTCCGCTACAACCTCGCCCGGAACAACGGCGACGCCGGACTGTTCCTGTCCAACACGGTCAGCACCGAGGAGGGCGCCCGGGACACCCTGGGGACGGTCGTCA
Source organism: Streptomyces mirabilis (assembly GCF_039503195.1). NCBI lineage: Bacteria > Bacillati > Actinomycetota > Actinomycetes > Kitasatosporales > Streptomycetaceae > Streptomyces > Streptomyces mirabilis. Next base: position 9,150,588 of record NZ_JBCJKP010000001.1, on the reverse strand, counting down.
GTCACAACCTTCTGACCGGCAACCGGATCGGCGTCACGGTCCGGCGGCTGCGGAACCTGACCGTCGATCACAACGAGGCGACCGGCAACTGCGCCGCGGTGTTCGTCGTGGGCGACGAGAACAAGCCGCACGTCGGGGCGCTGAGCGTGGTCCGCAACTACGTCCACGCCAACAACAAGTACTGCCCCAAGACCCCCCGTCTGCCCTTCCTGCAGGGCTCCGGGATCGTCCTCACCGGCGCCGAGAGGACACTGGTGGCGGAGAACAGGGTCGAGGACAACGTGGGCACCTCCCCGCTGTCCGGCGGCATCGTGCTGTACAAGAGCTTCGTAGGCGCCATCAACGAACACAACGAGATCCGCAACAACCTGGCGCAGCGCAACGGCAAGGCCGACCTCGCCAACCGCGACCGCGCCAAGGGCAAGCGCAACACCTTCCACGACAACACCTGCGCGCACTCCGAGCCCGCCGGACTGTGCTGACCCCTCCCCCCACCAGCACGACCCCAGAAGCGAGGCACCACGATGACCACTGTTGATCCGGCTCCCCCGAGCACGGTCGACCCGGCTCCCCCACCACCGTCCATGCGGCTGCGGGAGCTCGCCTTCGGAGCGGCGTGCGCCGCCGCCGTACGGGCGGCCGCCCGCCTCGGCGTGGCGGACGCCCTGGGCGACACGCCCATGCGCGTGGAGGACCTGGCGGCGACGGTGAGGGCCCAGCCGAAGACCCTGCGGCGGCTGCTGCGCGCGCTGTCCTGCCAGGGGGTCTTCACCGAACTCCCGGACGGCACCTTCGCGCACACGGAGATGTCCCGGCTGCTGCGCGAGGACGACCCGCACAGCCTCCGCTACATCGCGCTGTGGTGCACCGAGCCGTGGACGTGGAACGTCTGGCCGAAGCTCGACGAGGCGGTGCGCTCCGGCCGGAACGTCTTCGAGGATGTGTACGAGCGGGAGTTCTTCGACTACCTCAACGAAGAGGCCCCGGAGTCGGCGTACGTGTTCAACCGGGCCATGACGACGTCCAGCGAGCAGTCGGCGCGGGACGTGGCGAACCTTCTCGATCTGCGAGGCGTGTCCTCGGTCGCGGACATCGGCGGCGGTCAGGGCCAGGTCCTGGTCAGCCTGCTGGAGAAGCACCCCGGGATGCACGGCACGCTGCTCGACCTGCCGGGAGTGGTGGAGAACGCCGATCCCCGACTGCGCGGCGGCGGTTCGCTGGCCGAGCGGGTGCGCGTCGTGGCCGGTGACTGCCGGGAGGACATCCCCGTCCAGGCGGACCTCTACATCATCAAGAACATCCTGGAGTGGGACGACGACAGCACCCGCAGGGCGCTGGCCAACATCCGCAAGGCGGCGCGGCCCGGTGCCCGCGTCGTCGTCATCGAGAACCTCGTGGACGACACCCCGTCGATGCGGTTCACCACGGCCATGGACCTGCTGCTGCTCCTCAATGTCGGTGGTGCGAAGCACACCCGGCAGAGCATGGTCGACCGGCTGACGGACGCGGGGCTCGTCATCAACGAGTTCCGTCCGGTCAACGCGTATCTGCACGCCTTCGAGTGCACGATCCCCAGCTGATCCGGCCTTCCCGACGCACCGGGAAAAACCCGAGGCCGCCGGCTCCGCGTCCATCGCGGGGTCGGCGGCCTCGGGTTGTGTCCGGGCGTTCGCCTCAGGAGACGGCGTCCCGCTCCCAGCGGTAGAAGCACTGGGCCATGGCGTCCTTGGGGCTGCGCCACGTCTGCGGGTCGTACGCGCTGACGTACGCCGACAGCTGCTCGCTGACGCTCCGGAACTCGGGGTGCCCGACCACCTTCGCGATGGCGGGCGCCGGGTCCTTGTCGGCTTCGATGAGGTGCATGTACACATCACCGAACTGGAAGAGGCTGCGCCGCTTGACGCCGATCAGGTGCGGGAGTTCACCGCGGTCGGAGGCGGCGAACACATCGGCGATCGCCGGGGCCGAGTCGGGCGCCATGCGCGCGACGATGAGGGCGTGGTGCATCGGTTGTCCTTCCTGAGCTCCGGCTGTCAGCCGGGCATCGGCGCGTTCTGACGGTCGCGGGCGACCTTCTCGATCCGGTCCCGGATGAGCTCCATCTGGACGCGGGAGTTGCGGTTGATGTTGTCCGTCATCCAGGCGTCGTCGACCGGGGCCTCGGGCTTCATCGCGAAGTCCTGCACCCAGTGCATGTGGGTGCCCTCGGGGGTCTCCTCGTACTCCCACCGGATGTTCATGTGGTCGAAGGGGCCCGTCTCGACGCGGCGGGCGCGGACCGTCCGCCTGGCGCGGTCCACGGTCCGCTCCGAGACCCAGCTCCAGACCTTGCCGTTCTCGTCCGGGTGCATGGTCAGGCGGAACTTCGTCGTGTCGCCGTCGCGGGAGAGCACTTCCAGGGACGCGTACTCGCTGAAGAGCTGCGGCCAGTTCTCGATGTCGTTGGTGATGTCCCAGACGAGGTCGAGAGGGGCGTCGATGGTGATGCTGTTCTCGGTGTGTCCTGCCACTTTCAGGCTCCAGCCTTGAGGGTGTTGTTGACGAGGTCGAGGAACTCACGGGGGGTCTTGCAGCGCTCGGCGTCGGGGGGCAGCGGCTGGCTGTACCGGTTCTCCAGCTCACCGACGATGCCGAGCAGGCCGAGGGAGTCGAGGCCGAGGGTGCCGAACGGGGAGTCGGACGACTTCTCGAGGTCCTCGGGGTCGACGGAGACACCGGCCGCCTTCTTCATCAGCGAGGCCAGTTCGATGAGGGTCACTTCGGTGGTGATCATGAGTCTGTTCTCCTTCCCGCCCGGTCCTATCGGGCGGAGTCGCCGCCACGGCGCACTACCAGCGCCGCGTTGGAGCCCATCAGTCCCCTGCTGAGGACCAGGGCCGTGTGCAGCTCGGTGGGACGAGCGCTCGACATCACCAGGTCGAGGTCGTGGCAGATGTCGAACACGTTGGGGGTGGGGGGTACCTGGCCGTTCTCCATGGCGAGCACCGCGGCCGCGGTGTCCAGCACGGGTGCCCCGCAGTAGGCCCGCCCGATGCCCGTCTTGGGCGCCGTGACGGGGACCCGGGTGCCGTGCTTACCGAGGGCGTCGGCAATGGCCAGGGCTTCGGCGCGGTCCGCCTCCGGAACGCCCAGGGCGTCGGCGAACACGACGTCGATCTCCTCCGGAGCGCAGCCGGCCTCGTCGAGGGCGCCACGGATCGCGTGGGCGAGACCCTCTCTGGACCGCTCCCAACGGGAGGCTCCGGTGAACGTGGCCCCATGGCCGGCCACGATGGCCCGGACGGCCGCCCCGCGCTCACGGGCGCGGGTCTCGTCCTCCACGACGAGCATGGCTCCCCCCTCCGCGGGAGCGAAGCCGCGCGCTCCCGCGGTGAAGGGCCGATAGGCCTGACCGGGATCCTCGGCGGTGCTGATCTCGGGGTATCCGAGCTGGCACACCATCGAGTACGGGGCGAGGGGGGCCTCCGCGGATCCGACGACCACCGCGCCGGTGCCGCGCCGTACACCCCGGGCGGCGAGCGCGATGGAGTCCAGGCCACCCGCCTCGTCGCTCGCGACCACTCCACACGGTCCCTTGAAGCCGCCCCGGATGGAGATCTGGCCGGTGCTGGCGGCGTAGAACCAGGCGATGGACTGGTACGGGCCCACGTACCGGGATCCCTGGCCCCACAGCTTCTGGAGCTCGCGCTGTCCGAACTCGCCGCCACCTGATCCGGCGGCGGTGATCACGCCGATGTCGTACGGGTCCGCGGGGTCACCCTGACCAAGGCCGGCGTCGTCGAGGGCGAGCACGGTCGCCGCCATCGCGAAGTGGCTGAAACGGTCCGTCTGGACGAGGAACCGCTCCTCGATGAGGGCCGCGGCGTCGAAGGCCCGGACCTCGCCCGCGATACGGAGCGGCAGGTGCTCGCATCCCTCGCGGGTGATCCGGTCCAGGACGACGAGGCCTTCTCTGACGGACTTCCAGTACGCGTCGGCGCGCAGTCCGTTGGGCGCGATCACACCGATGCCGGTGATGGCCGCGCGCCGGGGGCGCTGAGTGCGCAGAGTGGTCATCGGTTCCTCCCACCCGGCCCGGTCAGGAGCACCGCGGACTGGAATCCGCCGAATCCGCTGCCCACGGAGAGCACGTTGCTCAGCTTCCGCGGGCGTGCGGTGCGCGGCACGTAGTCCAGGTCGCACTCGGGGTCGGGAGTTTCGTAGTTCGCCGTGGGCGGCACCACTTGGTGCTTCAGGGCGAGGACGCAGGCGACGACCTCTATCGCGCCGATCGCGCCCAGCGAGTGCCCCACCATGGACTTGATGGAGCTCATGGGCGTCTTGTAGGCGTGCTCGCCCAGGGACCGCTTGACCGCGGCGGTCTCGTGCCGGTCGTTCTGTCGGGTGCCCGAGCCGTGCGCGTTGACGTAGTCGATCAGGGTGGGGTCGAGGCGGGCCTGGTCGAGCGTGGTGTCGATCGCCCGGGCCATCTCCAGCCCCTCGCTGGTCAGACCGGTCATGTGGTAGGCGTTGCCGTAGGTGGCGTAGCCGCTTATCTCGCAGTAGATGTGCGCGCCGCGGGCTCGGGCGTGCTCGTACTCCTCCAGGACCAGTACCGCGCCGCCCTCACCCATGACGAAGCCGTTGCGGTGGGCGTCGAAGGGCCGGGAGGCGTGCTCGGGGTCGTCGTTGTCGGGTGAGGTGGCCTTGATGGCGTCGAAGCACGCCATGGTGATCGGGGATATCGGAGAGTCCGACGCTCCGGCTATGCAGACGTCCGCCCGGCCCTCCTCGATGGTGTGGAAGGCGTAGCCGACCGCGTCGAGTCCGGAGGTGCAGCCGGTGGAGACGGTCTGCACCGGTCCCTGGGCACCGAACTCCTCGGCGACGACCGAGGCCAGCGTGCTGGGCGAGAACGCCAGGTGCAGCTGCGGGTCGGCCGCGCGGTGGTCCACGTCCCACCGCCGGCCCCGTTCGCTGACCTGGACGTAGTCGTGTTCCAGGCGGGTGGTGCCGCCGACGGCGCTGCCCAGGGAGACCGCGACCCGCCAGGGGTCCTCCTTGCCGGTGTCGAGTCCGGAGTCGCGGACGGCTTCCCCGGCCGCGACCACGGCGAACTGGATGTACCGGTCGGCGTGTTCACTCAGCTCCGGGTCGAGGCCGTGCGCGAGCGGGTCGAAGTCGCATTCGGCGGCTATGCGGGACCGCAGGCCCGCCGGGTCGAACAGCGAGATGCCGCGGGTCGCGGTGCGGCCGTTGGACAGGAGGTCCCAGAACGCCGTCGCCCCGGTGCCGCCCGGAGCGACCACACCGACACCGGTGACGGCCACCCGCCGGGTCACTTTATGGCCCCACTTCGCTCGGACGGCTGTCCGTGGTCCGGCGCGGACAGGTCCGCCCCGGCGGTGGCGAACTCGGGGCCGGGCGCGGTGTCGTCGGTCACCTCCGTGTCGACGTGGCCGAGGCTCGGACGCGGAGCGAGCGGGCCCAGGTGGAAGACCATGCGGGCTTCCGTGTCGCCGACGTTGCGGAAGCGGTGCCGCATGTTGATCGGGATCAGCAGACCCTGATCGGGCCGCAGGGCGAAGGTGTCGCCGTCCAGGTCCACTTCGAGGGCGCCGTTGACGACGTACACGAACTCCTCGGAGTACGGGTGGTAGTGCTCACCGATACGCTCGCCGGGCTGGATGAGGGCCAGGCCCATGAAGCCGCTGGTGGACCCCGCCGTGGCGGGCGTGAGCATGGCCCGGATGTCGCCTCCGCGCCTGCGGTTGGGTTCCGTCTCGCTCAGGTCCACGATGCGTGGATGCTTCTTGAACATGCTTGATACCTCCGGGTGGGGCAGTGACGTCCGGGGAGGGAGGGCCGCGGACGGAGCCGCGGCCCTCTGTCAGGAATCCGCCGAGCGGTCGGTGACGGGCATCATGTCGACGTGCGACAGGAGGCGGTTGATGTTGCGTTCCGTCTCCAGGGAGCCCTCGACGCCGATCGCGGCACCGTCGAGGAGACGCTCCAGCTCCGCGGCCTTCTTCGCGCCCTTGACACCGAGCGCGGCGACGGGGTCCGCGTCCAGCTCGCCCGTCACGTCGATGAGACGCACCACGATGTCGTCGCGCTGGAAGACCGTGCTCCGGTACACCGGGCTCTTCGGGTCCTCCGCCGCGGCTTCGTCCTGGTGGGCGAGCAACCTGGCCAGCTCCATCCCGCAGCCTGGCTTGGCCGGGTAGTAGAGCGCGTGACGGCGCACGTCCTCGGGCGCCTTGCGGCCGGCCGTCACGTGGTGCACGGACGGCAGCGCGGCCCGGGTGAAGAAGACCCGCGCCGAGTCGGGGTCCCTCAGATCCCGGTCCTGCTCCAGGTACGGGTTGATGGCCTCCTCGACCGCCCGTACCTCGGGCTGACGGGCGACGTGACGCAGTGCCGCCATGAGGTCGCCCTCCACCTCCACCGCACGCACGACACGGTTGCCGTGCATGAAGAGGGAGGTGCGCCGCAGCCGTGTGGTGTCGTCGACCTGGGCCTGGGGCGACTCGTACCCGGCGAGGATCTCCGCGACCTTCGACTCGGTACCCGGCTTGACGGTGAAGGTGAGGGCATGGCGTGCCACACCTTCGCCCACCCGGGCCTCGACCTGCATACCCGCCTTGGCCGACTTCTGGCCGTGCGGCTGGGCGGGGCTGGTCTCCCGAAGGATGCTGTAGCGCATCGAGCGGGTGTCCCGGACGCAGTTGTGCATCGGCCGGACCGTCTCGACGTGCTCCTCGCTGTTCACCCAGGCGAGGAAGGGCGGGGCGCTCTCCCATTCGCTGGTGATGAGCCACTGCGAGGGGTTCTCGATCGACTGGCAGAGCTGGTCGCTGAGATGTCCGGGAACGGACGCGACCTGATTGCGCATGTGCTCGTACGCATCGAGGAACTGCTCCTGGGCTCCTTCGTACAGGTCGAGCAGCAGGATCACCCGAAGCCTGGAGCCGTCGAACGCCGATTGCGATATACGTCCCGAAGTAGTCATCCGGCACACCTCTTCTCTTCTTCACGGAAGGTCAGGAACGACCGCCGTGTCCCAAAGACCGGGGTCGCCATGTGCCGATCGTTGACGCGGCCCCCGAGGCGCGCGAGCCCGCCGGTGCGGACGAGTGAACTGTGTGCCATCCGGGTGCCCGGAGCGCGCGATCCTCTCCGCACAGGGCATGGAAACTGATGGCCGTTCAAAGCGGCCGGCATCCCATCCCTGACTCACCTCGCGGGTGACGCTGGAGGCAATCAATGAACCGATTGGAAGAGGCCGGCGTGGTCGGTCAGCACACGCCGGTCCTCATCGTCGGCGGCTCCCTGGTGGGCCTGTCCACCTCGCTGTTCCTGGGCCGGCTTGGTGTGCCCCACCTGCTGGTCGAACGCCATTCGGGCACCTCGATCCATCCGCGCGGACGCGGCAACAACGTGCGCACGATGGAGCTGTTCCGGGTGGCCGGGGTGCAGCGGCGCATCGAGGAGGCGGCGTCGGTCCTGGCGGAGAACCACGGCATCATGCAGACGCCGACACTGGTGGGCGACGCCGGTGAGTGGCTGTTCAAGGAGATCGACCCGGGCGGCGGGCTCGCCCGCTTCAGCCCCGGCGCGTGGTGCCTGTGCAGCCAGAACGACCTGGAGCCGGTGCTGCTGAAGAGCGCCCGGGAACTGGGCGGGGACCTGCGCTTCTCCACCGAGATGCTGTCGTTCGAGCAGGACGCGCACGGGATCACCGCGCAGCTCAAGAGCCGGGAGACGGGCGAGCACAGCACCGTCCGCGCGGACTACCTGGTCGCGGCGGACGGCCCGCGCAGCCCGATCCGCGAGCGGCTCGCCATCGGGCAGAACGGACCGGGTGACCTCTTCCACAACGTGAGCGTCACATTCACCTCCCGGGGCCTCGCGGACGTCGTCGGCGACCGGCGCTTCATCGTCTGCTACCTGACCAACCCGGAGGCCGACGGGGCGCTCCTGCCGGTCGACAACGAGGAGCACTGGGTCTTCCACGCGCCCTGGCACCCCGAACACGGCGAGACCCTGGAGGAGTTCACCGACGAGCGGTGCGCGGACCACATCCGACGCGCCGTGGGCGTGCCCGATCTCGATGTGCGGATCACCGGCAGGGCCGCCTGGCACGCCGCCGAGCGGGTCGCCGAGCGCTACTCGGACGGCAGGGTGTTCCTGGCCGGCGACTCGGCCCACGAGATGTCCCCCACCGGTGCGTTCGGCTCCAACACCGGAATCCAGGACGGGCACAACCTCGCCTGGAAACTGGCCGCGGTGCTGGGCGGCTGGGCGGGCCCCGGACTGCTGAAGTCCTACGACGCCGAGCGCCGCCCGGTCGCGGAGGCGACCAGCGCCCGCGCCTCGTCGCGTTCGGTCGAGCACAGCCACCCCGGGTACATCCCCGCCCCGGGAGCCGCCGGCCCCGGCGGCAAGAAGGGCGGCATCCTCAACGTGGCGCTGGCCTACCGCTATCCGCGCGGCGCGGTCCTGGGCGCCGACCAGTCGGCGCCGATCGTCCCCGACGGCCTGCGCCTGACCGGCGAACCCGGCAGCCGGGCACCGCACATGTGGCTGGACCGCGCCGGCACCCGGGTCTCCACCCTCGACCTGTACGAGCGGTCCATGGTGCTCCTGACCTCGTCGGACAAGTGGCACAGCGCTGCGAAGGACGTCGCCCAGCGGCTGTCCGTCCCGCTCGACGCGTACCGGATCGGCAGCGGCGCCGACGCGGAGCTCTCCCCCGCGAGCGACGCGGACTGGGCGGAGGTGCACGGCGTCACCGAGGACGGAGCGGTGCTGGTCCGCCCCGACGGATTCGTCGCCTGGCGCTCCGAGGGCCCGTCGGCGAGCCCCGAGACGGCACTGCGGGAGGCCCTCACCGCGATCCTGGACCGGGGCTGACGGCTCCGTTGACACCGTGATGTCGACGTCCGCGTCGGCGTAGCGCGCCGGTACCCGTTCCGGGTGAGCCCGAGGGTCTCACCCGGAACGGGTACCCGACCGCCGCTCCTCCTCGCGTGCGCGGCGAGCCTCCTGGCCGCCGTCCAGCCATGCCTTCAGACCACGGTGTCCCCGGTACGTCAGGAGATGGTGGTTGGCGCGGAACAGCGGGCGAAACGGGACCTCGAGTCGGCGGATGAGTGCCTTGCGGGCCACCATGTCCTGCTCGAGGACCGCCCGGCTGCCGGCGCCGTACGGGCGCACGCTCCACCCCGACACACCCTCCAGGTCCCCGCCGACCACCCCGCGCAACACCCTCGACTCCGTGTCCTCGAACGCGCCGGTGATGGTGAGGTCGAGGTCGAACGGCAGCAGCGAGCGCAACAGGAACGCCCCCGACTGGTCATCGACGCGGCGCGCCCGCCGCACTCCGGGCCACCACAGGGGCCAGTCGTCGACCACGCGCAGCACCGCGAACACCTCGTCCGGCGGTCGAGCGAAGTCCCACACGCTTCTGAACCGATAACGATGCAGTTCCATGAACAGCAGTGTGCGGGCGCCCGCGGCGGTGGCGTCAGAGCGCGGAGACCCACGTCACCAGGCGCGCGGAAGCGCGACCCGTCACCCGGCGCCGCTCCCCGGAGCACCATGGGGCGCGGACATGTCCGCCAGGTTCCCACTCCGCAGCTGCCGTCCGTCGTCGGGGAGTTGGCACGACCGGAGTCACTGAGGCTGCGTCGCCCCTGCGCACCGCGCCACAACAAGGGTGTGCTGCCGCCCGCAAGAGTGGCATGTGCACCGCGGCGGCGTGGCCGCCGACACCCACCTCCCGGGCTTCACCTGGCACGAAGGGTATCCACAACACTGCAAGGAGATCACCGTGGAATCGCGTCTCAACTTCTTCGGCAACCCGCTCGCGGGGAAGGTGCTCAAGCACATCAACTCCGCCAACAAGGTGATCGCGGACTCGACGCTCCCGGCCGCGACCCAGGAGCTGGTGAAGATCCGCTCCAGCCAGATCAACGGCTGCGGTTTCTGCACCGACATGCACACCAAGGACGCCGCGCACGCCGGGGAGACCGCGCAGTGCCTCCACCTGGTCGCGGCCTGGCGGGAGGCCACGGTCTTCACCGACGCCGAGCGCGCCGCCCTGGAGCTGACCGAGCAGGGCACCCGCATCGCCGACGCGGCCGGCGGGGTCACGGACGAGGCCTGGGCGAACGCCGCCAAGCACTACGACGAGGACCAGCTCGCCGCGCTGGTCTCCCTCATCGCAGTCATCAACGCCTACAACCGCGTGAACGTCATCGTTCAGCAGCCGGCCGGCGACTACCAGCCCGGCCAGTTCGGCTGACCGACCCCCCGCCCGGCCCGCACAGTCCGCCGCCGCGCGCCCGACCCATGGCGCGGAGACGGACCGCCACCACCCACGACGGCGGGCGGGCCGTGCGGAGGACTTCGCCACCCCGCAGCCCGGGGCGCCATCGGCGGACCCGGACTTCACGAGCCGAGAGGGACCATGCCCCGCACTACCGCCGCACGCTTCGTGGACCGTGTCGCAATCGTCTCAGGGCGGGGTCGGGCATCGGCCGAGCCATCTCGTGTCTAGAGCTCGTCCGATCTCAACGCAGTCCGGCATCCCCCCGCGCCCCACTCACTGTGGGCACCTCTCATGCGCGGCGGGAACGACGGGAACGATCCCTGAAAGCAGGCGCTGTGACCGATTCGCCTCTCGCGCAACTGCGGCCGATGCCGACCGACTGGCAACGTGCACTGGCCGTGGTGGCCCATCCTGAGGATCTCGAGTACGGGTGCTCGGCCGCTGTCGCGGCCTGGATCCAGGACGGCCGTGAGATCGCCTACGTCCTCGCCACCCGCGGCGAAGCGGGCATCGACACGCTGGCACCGGCCGAGGCCGGACCGCTGAGGGAAAGGGAGCAGCGTGCCAGTGCCGCCGCCGTCGGGGTCCCCGCGGTGGAGTTCCTCGACCACCGGGACGGCACGGTCGAGTACCGCATCTCCCTGCGCCGCGACATCGCCGCTGCCATCCGCCGTCACCGGCCCGAGCTGCTGATCACTCTGAACCATCATGAGACCTGGGGTTCGGGTGTCTGGAACACCCCGGATCACGTGGCCGTCGGGCGCGCCGCCCTCGACGCGGCGGCGGACGCGGGCAACCGCTGGATCTTCTTTGAACTGGCCGAGCAGGAGCTGCGCCCCTGGAACGGCGTGCGATGGGTCGCCGTCGCCAACTCCCCGAACCCCACCCACGCGGTACGTGCGGACCGGGGCCTCGAACGGGCGGTGCAGTCGCTGCTTCAACATCGCACGTACATCGAGGTGTTGGCGACGAGGACCCCGAGACCTACACGCGCCGCTTCCTGAGGGACAGCACCGGCGAGCACAGTGCGCGGTTCGGCGGGAAGCCGGCCGTCGTCTGCGAATTGTTCAGCCGCTGAGCGTGGCGCGACGGCCGTGGTCCGGGTTCAGTGACTGACCGAGGCGACCTCGGTGATCGCGGACAGGTGTCCCTCCCTGCGGCAGAAGAGGCCGGGGGTCACTCGGCCGTCAGTGGTGCATGAGCAGCATGTTGACCGTGCCCAGGGCCATCGATCCGTGCCAGAAGTGGGTGTACGGCGCCCTGGTACCGGTGGAGCTGTCCGCGGTGCCCGGAGCTCCGCGCAGCATGGGCATGTCCCGGGTCAACGACCGCAGAGCGCACGCGAGGAGGTACAGCGCCAGCACTCCGGTGACCACGCCGCCGGCCTTCGGCCCCTTGGAGTGACCGAGGTGCGTCATCCAGGCCATCGCGGCCATGCCGGCCGCGTACGGCAACCTCCGTGCGACGTCGGTCAGTTCGAACTGCCGTTGACGGCTGACGGCGGTCAGCGGGAACCACAGTGCGGCGGCTGTGAAGAAGGTCGTCGGCGCCTCCGGCAGCATGCCGCCCCCGTTCCACGGCTTCACCGCCATGGCCAGGGCCATGACGGTGTGCAGAAGGTGGTCGCCTCGGTCGCGCTGCTCCGGTTCCTCCTCATCGACCACTTCGAGCATGGGCCTGCCCGGCGCACACATCATGGTCACGACGAACCGGGTCCGCGCGTCGGCCGGCGCGTTGCCGTCTGCTCGGGCGCCGATACGCGACAGCGGTGACCATCGCCCGAGGTCGGCAGCCTCTCCCCCATCGCTCAAGATCCTCCAGAGGAGGCGCGCCCCGCTGAGGCAGCTTGTAGCATGGTGCTGCACTTCTGGAGGACATCTATGCGCGCCAGGGATGACGCAGACTCTCTCGACCAGGCAACGAGGGAATTCATGGCGGCGCGTCCCCACCTCTTCGGCATCGCCTACCGCGTGCTGGGCAGTGTCGTGGAAGCCGAGGACATCGTCCAGGATGCGTGGCTGCGCTGGCAGAACACCAACCGTGCCGACATCGTGGAGCCGACCGCGTTTCTGGCCACGATCACGTCCCGTCTGGCGATCAACCTGGCCCAGTCGGCACCGAAGCGACGTGAGTCGTACATCGGGCCGTGGCTGCCGGAGCCGGTCGACACACGCGTGGATCCGCAGCTCGGTGCGGAACGAGCGGAGGCGCTCGACATGGCGGTTCTTCACCTCATGGAGAAATTGAACCCTGTGGAACGGGCGGCCTACGTTCTGCGGGAGGCCTTCGACTACCCGTACAAGCGGATCGCGGACATGTTGGAGACGAGCGAAGCCAATACACGCCAGTTGGTGAGCCGTGCCCGGAAACGTCTGTCGGCGGAACGCAGGGAGCCCGTGAGTCCTGCCGCCCACCGGCGGCTGCTGGAGGTGTTCCTCTCCGCGGCGCAGACCGGCAACCTGTCGGTCCTCGAGGACGTTCTCACTGCGGACGTGGTCAGCTACAGCGACGGTGGAGGGATGCGCGGAGCATCCAGGATTCCGGTCGTCGGACGTTCTCATGTCTCCAAGTACCTCGCCGCCTTCGCCCCACGTTTCTGGCCCCAGACGGAGGTTCGCTGGGTGGAGGCCAACGGCAGGCCGGCCGTCCTTGTCTCGGCCGATGGAAACAGCGTGGCCCTGTTGTCCGTCGATGTGTCGGAGCGAGGCATCGAACGCATCATGTGGGTCCTGAATCCGGCGAAACTGGCACCCTACGTGGCCTCGCTGGACAGCTGAGGCAACTCGGCGATCGGTGCTGCGCCGGAGCCACCCGCCGGCGTCACAAGAGCGGTGACTTGTCGGTCAACTCGTTGTCCGGAAGCTCGGATTCTCTGAGACGCGACGGTAGATCACAGACATGACGCCTTTCTCAGTTGCTTCTACCCGTTCGTCCGTGTCCTGGAGCACTGACGGAGTCGCGCGGTGAACGACCAGTTCCGGTTGCCCGGTCTGTCCACCGACAAGGACTTCGACGGCGATTCTTTGCGCCCATCTCCACCACGACGGTGACGGTGAGCGGTGGGACAGCGGCTCATGGCCGAGCCTCCGGGAGGGCCCGCTCGGACGACGGAGGCCCCTACCCGAGGATGGCACGGCAGGGAACGCCGACCACCATCCCGCTGGCTTCTTGATGCAGTCCCGGAGATACGACCAAGAGACCCGCGGTGTTGTGACAGCCGCCGCGCGGTCCGATGGGCGACCCTTTCGATGCGACTGGGACGTACCCCTGGACGACGTCCTGCCATGACACCCCGATGGCGCCGAGCGTGTCACAGATACTTCGGCGGCCCGGTCGTAGTGAGTGACAATCCCTCGGCGATCGGAGTAAACCGTGGCTATCACCGAACAACGCATTTCCACCATGGTGCTGGTGATCGGCACCGGAGGGGCCGGGCTGCGAGCGGCGATCGAGCTGGCCGAGGCCGGCGTCGACGTCCTGGCGGTCGGCAAGCGTCCCAAGGAGGACGCCCATACCGCGCTCGCCGCTGGGGGAATCAACGCCGCCCTGGCCACCATGGATCCCGAGGACAGCTGGCAGCAGCACGCCGCCGACACTCTCAAGGAGAGTTATCTGCTGGCCGACCCTCGCACCGTCGAGATCGTCACCCAGGGCGCCGCCCGGGGCATCGACGACCTGGACCGCTACGGCATGGCCTTCGCCCGGGAGGAGGACGGCCGGATCTCCCAGCGCTTCTTCGGCGCGCACAAGTATCGGCGGACCGCCTTCGCCGGTGACTACACCGGTCTGGAGATCCAGCGCACGCTGATCAGACGGGCGGGCCAGCTCGACATTCCGGTGCTCGACGGCGTCTACATCACCCGGCTCCTGGTACACGACGGCGCCGTCTTCGGCGCCTACGGGTTCGACCTCACGAACGGGAAGCGCTACCTGATCCACGCGGACGCGGTCATTCTTGCCGCGGGCGGCCATACGCGTATCTGGCGGCGTACCTCCTCGCGGCGCGACGAGAACACGGGCGATTCCTTCCGCCTGGCGGTGGAGGCCGGGGCCCGTCTGCGCGACGCCGAGCTGGTGCAGTTCCATCCTTCCGGGATCATCGAGCCGGAGAACGCGGCCGGAACCCTGGTCAGCGAGGCCGCCCGGGGTGAGGGCGGGATCCTGCGCAACGCCCTGGGGGAACGGTTCATGAGCCGTTACGACCCCGTCCGGATGGAGCTGTCCACCCGCGACCGCGTGGCGCTGGCCTCCTACACGGAGATCAAGGAAGGGCGCGGCACGCCCAAGGGAGGCGTGTGGCTCGACGTCTCGCACCTGCCACGGCACACGATCATGACGCGGCTGCCCCGGGTCTACCAGACACTCCTGGACCTGCAGATGCTGGACATCACCCGCGAACCGATCGAGATCGCGCCCACCGCGCACTACTCGATGGGCGGGGTGTGGGTGCGTCCCGAGGACCACAGCACCGATGTGCGTGGCCTGTACGCCATCGGTGAGGCGTCGAGCGGCCTGCACGGCGCCAATCGCCTCGGCGGGAACAGTCTCATCGAGCTGCTGGTCTTCGGCCGCATCACGGGCCGGGCGGCGGCCGCCTACTCGCAGTCGCTGACCGCGCAACCGCGGTCGGCGTCGGCCATCGCGGAGGCCCGCGCGGAGATCGACGACCTTCTCGTCGCCGACGGGCCGGAGAACGTCCGTGCCCTGCAGCGCGCCATCCGCAACACCATGACCGAGCACGCCGGAGTCGTACGCGACGAGGAGGGCCTGCGCGCCGGGCTGGCGGAACTCTCGGTGATCGAGAAGAGGATGGCGGACATCGGAGTCCACCCGGACATCGCCGGCTATCAGGACCTCGCGCACACCTTTGATCTCAAATCCGCCGCCCTGGCCGCCCGGGTCACTCTCGAGTCGGCCCTGGAACGTCGTGAGACGCGTGGCTGTCACAACCGCAGCGACTACCCCGAACCGGATCCCGCCCTGCGGGTCAATCTCGTGTGGTCCCCGACGACGGGCATCACTCGCGAAAGCATTCCGGCCGTCCCGGACGAGATTTCCGCGCTGATGGAGGAGGTCTCGACCGACGGGAAACTTGCCGAATGACCTGCCACGTCCGACCGGGCCGTCGAGGGCCGATGGGAGGAATCTTCTCGATTCCTCCGAACCGGCTGTCACAAAGAGAGCCACTGCCCTGTCTCTTCTGATGCAGACGAAATTTGTCCAGGAAAACTTCCGAAAGGATCCGTCATGAAGGTGGTAGTGATCGGTGGAACCGGGCTCATCGGCTCTCAGCTGGTCGGCAAGCTCGACGCGCACGGGCACGACGCGGTCGCTGCCGCGCCCAGCACCGGCGTCAACACCCTGACGGGCGAGGGTCTGGCCGAGGTCCTGGAGGGCGCCTCGGTCGTCGTCGACGTGTCCAACTCCCCCTCTTTCGAGGACGAGGCCGTCATGGACTTCTTCCGCGCCTCCACGGCCAACCTCCTGAAGGCGGAGGCCGACGCCGGCGTGCAGCACCACGTGGCGCTGTCCGTGGTCGGCACCGAGCGTCTCCAGGGGAGCGGTTACTTCCGTGCCAAGCAGGCCCAGGAAGAACTGATCAAGGCGTCCGGCATGCCGTACTCCATCGTCCACGCCACGCAGTTCTTCGAGTTCGCAAAGGGGCTCGCCGACGGGGTCACCGACGGCGACACCGTGCGTCTGCCCGCCGGGAAGATCCGGCCCATCGTCTCCGACGACGTGGCCGCGGCCGTCGGCCGCACCGCGGTCGGCTCCCCGGTCAACGGCGTGGTGGAGGTCGCGGGCCCGGAGACGTTCGAGCTCGAGGAGTTCATCCGCATGGGACTCGCCGCCAAGAACGACACCCGCAAGATCGTCACTGACCCGAAGGCCACGTACTGGGGTGCCGAGCTGCAGGATGCCACGCTCCTGCCGGGTCCGGACGCGCACATCGCCGAGACCAGGTTCGCCGACTGGCTCGCACAGCAGTAGGTCCCGCGGGTGGCCCCTGTCAGCAGGCGGGGGCCACCTCTTTTCTTCGGCCACAGGTCACGATCCCGGCTTGCGCGTCCGGGCTAGCGACGAACTCGACCCCCACGCTCCCGCAGAACCGCGGATACGCGGTCGCCAGATCGGCCACGCGGGCACGGCCCAGCACCGGAACACGAGCCGCGCTGCGGCGAACCCTCAGTGCCTTTGAGCCGCTGTTGCGTGCCCCGGCGGCCGCAGCGTCGACGGGATCGAGCGGATCGGCGGTTGCGGAGCACGGTCAGGTCGCGCCCCCGGCCGCCCCGCGGGCAGGCGTCTCCTCCCCCGAATCCACGGACGCCGCCACCCCCTCCGCGGCGCCCACAGCTCGCAAGGCCAGGAGCGGCAAGACCACGGAATGTCCCGTTTCCGCCGATACCGGCACGGACACGGAGGGACCGAAGCGGTACGGCAAGCTCACCGAACAGATCATGGAGTACTTCGCCGAAGTCGGCGACCGCGACGTGCGGGCCCGCGATGTCGCCGCGGCTCTCGGCCGTGACACCGACAGCGGGAGCATCAAAGCGGTCCGCGGCACGCTCGATCGCCTCGTCGGCACGCACCGCGTCCAGCGAACCGGCCGAGGCCTCTCCCGCGCTCCGCGTTCCTGAGCGGTATCCCACGAGTCGGAGCGCAGGGGGCGGTGGCTCGTCGGGTCGAGTCGCATGCCGAGCACATTGAGCACACGGTGGGTCAGCCCGACGTCCCGAAGATCACGGCGACGCACACCGTGATCATCGCCGCGGTGATCAGGATCATCGCTATCAGCGTTCCCCGCAGCCATCGGCCGAAGCGGAGGTGATGTTGCCCTTCCACCAGGCTGATGCGAGCGGCGATGTGATCAGTCACCATGCCGGCAACGTAGTTCTGCTCTTCGAGATACCACCGCTCGATATCCCTCTTCTGCCCATCGGTCAGCCCCGCCGTCCGCGCGGTGAAATCCGCCACGCGCCGATGTGCCGCTTCGAGATGCGACTCCCGGTACAGGAAGTCTTCGATGTCGTTCAGGCCGCGTGCGGCCTCCTTGCTCGCATCCATGGTGTACCTCCAGAGAGCGTTGAGAGGACCAGTCACCGCGA
This sequence comes from Streptomyces mirabilis, assembly GCF_039503195.1. Classification (NCBI taxonomy): domain Bacteria; kingdom Bacillati; phylum Actinomycetota; class Actinomycetes; order Kitasatosporales; family Streptomycetaceae; genus Streptomyces; species Streptomyces mirabilis. The sequence goes on along the minus strand of NZ_JBCJKP010000001.1, from coordinate 9,133,167 downwards.
TACCGAGTCGGACAGGTGGCCCGGATGATCTGGTCCTCTGTGGCGGCGGCCCCTCCTATGGACGGGACCACTCGTCCGTCTGTGACATCCGCCGTCGGGAGCCGACGGCGTTCGGTGAAGCCGCCGGCCTGTTGTCGCTCATGCGGCCGCGTTGTCACTCGCCCGGCTCTCGCCGGAACGCTCCGGATCCGCGCTCGTGACGAACGCGTCCCGGGGGTGCTGCACGGAGGCGAGGGAGACAAGATCACGGCCGAACACGGCAGCCGTGAGCCAGACCATGAGAACCCGGACCTTGCGCTCCCAGGAAGGCACGGCCAGGACGTGATAACCCCGGTGCATCAGCCAGGCGGGAAGTCCCTTGACGACAAGGCTCTTGTACTGGAAGACGCCCTGCCCCAGCCCCAGGGTCGCCACCACTCCGAGACTGCTGTGGCGGTAGTTCCGGATCCTTCCCCCGCGCAGGTCGGCCGCGATGTTCTTGGCGAGGAGCCTGCCCTGCCGCACGGCATGCTGCGCGTTCGGTACCGTGCGAGCCCGCGGCACGGGCGAAGCCAGATCGGGAACGGCCGCGTCGTCACCGGCCGCCCACACGTCCGGCACAGGCTCGCTGTCGGTGCCGACTCGCAGGTCGGGCCGGACCACGAGCAGGCCCCGCTCGTCGACCGGGAGATCGGTGTGGTTGTGCACGGTGGGGTTCGAGGCGTTGCCGGCAGCCCAGACGATCAGCGCCGAGTCGAACTCCTCTCCGTTGGACAGCACGACGTGCCCGTCCGTGGCGGAGAGGAGTTGTGTGTTCAGGTGGACGTGCGCGCCACGGCGTTCCAGGGAGCGCACCACCCAAGCACCGGGCTTGTCGCCCACTTCGGGGAGGATGCGGCCACGAGCCTCGACCAAGTGGAAGGACAGGTCGTCGATGCTCAGCTCCGGATATGACCTGAGCATCGCGGTCGCCAGGGACAGCAGTTCACCGAAGCCTTCGACGCCGGAGAACCCGCCGCCCACGAACGTGACGGTGAGCAGCCTCCGTCGCTCGGCGCCGGGCGGCAGTGACGCCGCTTGATCGAATGCCGTCATGAGGCGATCGCGGATGGCCACCGCCTCTTCCACGTGCTTCAGGCCGATCGCCTGCTGTGCAAGCCCGGGGATGGGGAAGGTGCGGGTCACGGCGCCGGCGGTGACCACGAGGATGTCGTAACTCAGTTCGTAGTCGGCTCCGTTCACCGGGCGGACGACGACCCTCCGGTCTGCGTCACGGATCTCGACCGCGCTCCCCGCTACCAGCCGGGTGCGGCGCAGATGCCGCCGCAAGGACACCGCGGCATGACGCGCTTCGACCGATCCGGCCGTCACCTCCGGCAGAAAGGGCTGATAGGTCATGTAGGGACGGGGATCGACAACCGTCACCCGCGCCTCACCCGCGCGCAGCCTCTTCTCCAGGCCCCATGCCGCGTAGAAGCCTGCGTAGCCGCCGCCGATGATCACAATCTCACGCATGATTCCCTCTGCCTGTTGGTCGACACCACATAGACAGGGCGGGGCGGGCTCGTGTGACAGACGACGGTGGCGAAAAGCGGTCTTCGGAGCGGCATGCTCGACCCCGAAGCCGGAACATTCCGCGCGAAAAGGGCCCCCGCAGGCTCTCGCCTGCGAAGACCCTTCGCACCGTCGGGACGACAGGATTTGAACCTGCGACCCCTTGACCCCCAGTCAAGTGCGCTACCAAGCTGCGCCACGTCCCGGTGCGTTCACCGCGGTGTTCCGCGTGATCCTGCAGGTGAACCCTACCGCACGTGAGGGGGCGGCCCCGCACACGCGGAGGTACGGCGGGTGCGGGGGCGCTGGTCACGGCGCGGCGCGAGCCGCGTCAGCCGGACCTACCTCTTGCCGTCGGCGAGCTTCCACTCCCGATGCAGTGTGCCCAGGGGGATGGCGTGCTGGATGACGGGGGTGCCGAAGACGGCCAGCTGGATCTGGAGGGTGCCGCTCAGATCGAGGCCGCCGTAGAGGGCCCAGGAACCACTCGCCGCGACGTCGGACTTGGTGCCGGAGCCGGCCGGGGTGGTCGCGGTGACCGTGCCCGCCGCCTCACCGCGGAGGTACGGGGCGAGGTCGGCGGTGACGCCCACGGCGCCGTACAGGCCGACGGTGGCCTGTGCGCCGAGGGCCGCCTTCACGCTTCCGGCGGTCGTGACGGACGTACGGATCGGAGAGCTGTCCATGTGGGACTCGTTGACCGGTGTCCAGCCGGCCGCCGTGCCGAAGGTGCCGCCCGCCTTGAAGTCGCCCTTGAGGTCCTGTGCGACGTCGACGGTGACGCGGCCGTCGCCGCTGATCTCGAAGTAGCAGGTCAGGTCGAGGTTCACGACGACGGGGATGGGGCCGACCTGGAGAACCGGGTCGGCGTGCAGCCTCGCGAACGGCAGCCGGACCGGCTTGGCGGTGGCGCCGGCGCGCCCCTTGAGCGCCCACTGCGAGGTCCAGTCGCCGGAGACGCCGAGGTAGGCCGCCCCCGGTCCGGAAGCGGTGGAACCGTCGGAGGCGGTCGCGGCGGTCGAGGCGCCGCCTCCGTAGGAGAAGTCCACCTCGGGCTTGACCTGGACGAAGCCGGACACGGATGCGTCCGCCGAGGCCGGTGCCCCCTCGGCCGTGGCGACCTTCGTCGCGACATCGACCCGCAGGCTGCCGAGCGGGACCTTCGTCCCCTCGGGACCGGAGTGGATGTCTCCCGTCTTCGCCCAGGAGACCTTCACGTCGGGCAGCAGCCGCTCGACATCGAAGGAGGCCGGGTCGACCGGGACGGTGCCCTTCGCGTCGTCGTCGCCCAGCAGCGTGTCCAGGGTCGTCGGAGCGGTCTGGACCTCGGTGCCGTCGGCCGTCTCACCGATCACCTTGGTGACCTTGGCGAGGAGTCCGCCCGGGGCGCCGGGCGCGGGGGCGCTGGCGATGACGTCGCCGACGGCGGTGCGGCCCGGCGTCGCGGTGCCTGCGGGGGTCGGGGTCCCGGTCGGGGACGGCAATGAAGTCCCCTTGGCGACAGTGGATATGACGGCTCGTCGGGTGTGGCTGTCGTACGACTTCACCTTGAGCGAGGTCTTGCGAGCCTTCCCGCCGGCCGTACCGGGGCGCGCGACGGCGGTCGAGGTGGCCGCCACCGCGGGGGCGGCGGCGACGGCGAGCGGTTGGTCGCTGTTCGCGGTCGTGGTCGCGGATGCGCCGGCGTCCGGGGTCCGTGCGGCGGCGGAGCTCTGGCCGGGTTCCGCGGAGCAGCCGGCGGCGAGGAAGAGGGCGGAGGCGGCGAGCGCGGGCACGAGGGCGCGCGAGGGCCGCTTGCGGATGCGCAAGATCAGTCCTGAGGGGGGTGGGGGTGGCATGCGATTACCAGCGAGTAACTAGATGTGAGCATGCCATGAAGACGTGAAGCCCTGCTTCACGTTTCCACCCCCTCCAGGGTGATGTACGCCACGATCACGCATCGAGAGCCGCCGATAACCTCACCAACTCACCCGCATGTCATGTCATTTGACGGTGCATCACGCATTGGGGTCGAACGGGATGCCGGCCGGCTTCGCCTTCTCCAGGTGGTAGTTGAAGTTGCCGTCCTTGAGGCCGAAGACGGCACTGCCGAAGTCGTAGGCGCTCAGCTTGTCGCGCAGACCGGCGGGGTAGCCGTTCCAGCCGACCAGGTCGGGGAACTGCCAGGCGTGGTAGTGGTTCTCCGGCGGTTCGTCGTTCGAGTTCGCGGGACGGAAGCAGTGGGTGCTCAGACCGTCCTTGTGATAGACGACCTTGGGGTGCGTCCCGTCCCAACGGATCTGGTCTCGGCCGTAGATGTTGAAGTTGCCGTGGGCGGAGGTGGAGACGTACTGGGCCTCGTTGTTCTGCACCCACACCACGACGTGTTCCCAGTCGTTGCGGTGCCCGCCGAGGCCGCTGCCGAGCACGGCCTGGTCCTTCTCGAAGTAGAGGCCGTACATGATGGCGCACCAGCCGTTGTTGCACTTCTCGCGCGAGTAGCCGTTGGTGTTGTCGAGGTCCGAGGCGTCGTGGCACTGGCCGTTGAGGGCGCCGGACGGGTTGAGGCCCGGGTTGATCGTCCCGTCGGGGCCGATGGCGGGGGTGGGGTAGCAGCCGTCCGTGTCGTAGTCGAAGGCAGGCTGGAACGTCTGCTCCAGTCCGTCCGCGTTGGCGGGCAGTGCCTGGGGCGGGGCGGCGAGGGCGCTGCCGGGGAAGGCGACGACCAGGGCGACCGCACTGCCGAGGATGAACGAGACCTTGCGGATGCGCGAGCTTCTCTTCACTGCGTCCTCCTGATCGACCGCGATGTGGGGGTGGGCCGGGCACACCCGGTCGAGTTGGCATGCCCAGATCACCATTCCCCCTCTCGTCGACAACGCAAGCGTCAGGGGGTGTCTGAGTGATGAATGATGAAGGACCAACCAACGGAAACGGAGGCAGAGTTGGGCGACGGCTCCCACCCGGCAGCCGGGACATGGGACGGGCGTGAGGAGGCGGTGTTGCGAGTGCGGCGCACAGGGCGCGTACGACGCACACGACGAGGCCACCCGACGGCAGCGCGGCAGGCGCACGGCGACTGCCGCACGGGACCTGGGCCCGGTGAGTACTCGCGGTCGAGCGCTGCTCCGACCGACCCGCACCACGTCGGCCCCACCCAGCACGTCCTCCTCGATGGCGCCGCGAGGGTACGGCTACGCCCCGGTCACTTCGGCGGAGCCGGCGAGGGCAGGCGTTTGAGCCACCGGGTGGCGAGTGGGTGGGCGAGCGTCGCGCCCGGGATTCCCGCCGGGGCGGCGACACGGTGCGCGCACTCGGGAAACAACCGGCTGACGGGCTCGGGAAACAACCGGCTGACGGGTTCGAAGACCAGGACCTGCACGACCACGAAGGCGGCGGCGACCGCGAAAAGGCCCCCGGCCGACTCCTTGGTCCACCGCCGCCGCGCCGACGTGACGGTGGTGGACCCCGCCTCCGGGGGTGGCGCGAACGGATCGGTCACGCCGCCGTTGCACCGGTCACCGATCGGCACGACAAAGCGCACGATCAGCCGCACCCCCGAGCGCCGTCGGGCGGACGCACGACGGTGGTACGAGCGGCCGTCCGCGCGGCGCGGCCACAGGGGACGGCCGCAGGGGCACCCTCATCCGCGGGTCTCGGGCCCCCAGTACTCCGGGCCCACACCGCGCCAGTCGATGAGGGGGACACCGCCGCGTTCACGGGGTCCACGTCGAGACCCGCGCGTCGCAGGAATTCGGACAGGTCCTCCAGGTTGTAGGCCAACCCGAGGTTCTCGCCGTGCACTCGGACTCGGCGGCCACCGGTGTCACTCGGCGGAGCCACGATGACAGGCAACGGTTCGGACATGGATCCAGCCTCGCCTCTCCGGTCCCGGCCTGCATCCCGGCCCTGGAAATGTGGGTACGTCATACCCGAATTCAAGCACGTGTTCGATTTCCAGCGCACGGCCGCTCGTCACTCGTGTGACGTTCAGGGACAGACGGCCGTGCTCGGCACCGGTCGTCCACCGCGACCATGGCCAGGCAGCGCTGAGCGGCCGGCGGTCACACCCCGGCGTCGGGAGCCTTGATGATCTTGCCGTTCTCGTCGACGGTGTGGGTGCTCCAGTAGGTGTCCCACTTGTCGCCGACGTGCTGCGGGACCTTCCCTTCGGGATAGCGGAGGTACCCCTTCGGCGGCTCGTCGCCGTTGGACACGCAGGCACTGCCGGTGCTGCCCACCGTCATGACCGGGTACTCGCCACCGCCGCAGCTCGCGTCCTCGGTGGAGCAGCCGGTCAGCATCGCGAGGGTCACGCAGGCCAGCGCGAGGACCAGGGCGGACCGCGCAGGGCCCCGGCTGATCACGGACGACGGTCGGTGAACTCGGCTTGTCATACGCACGATGGCTCCCTCTGGACGGCTTGTGGGACCAGCCTGCGCGAGACAAGGAAATCGATCATGAGTACGCGTACTCGGATGCGGTGGGCCGTCGTACCCGATTCCGCGTGGGCACGGGGAAGGCGGCCGACCCCACCCAGCCGAGCCACCCTCAGGCCGAACCGGCCTCAGGCCGAACCGGCCGCAGGCCGAACCGGCCGCACGGCCGCACGTCGATCCGGCTCGATCCGCTCTCAGCCCGAGCCGCCCTCAGCCGGCGTCGGCGATTCGGTTGAGCCATTCCTCCATGAGGCCGCGTTCCGGCGCCGTCAGGACGTCGGTCTGCGGGAGTACGGCCCGGAGGGTGACGGCGGCCGCGACGGGCCCGGGTGCGGGCGCGACAGGGGCCTCCGTGGCGATCGCCGCGACGACCGCCTCGCGGGCGGTGCGGGACAGCTCCGGGTCCCGGCGGTCCTCGGGGGTGGCGATGAGCGTGAGCGTCGTACCGCAGCCGGCCGCGTGGACGAGGTCCGCGGCGCGGACCTCGGGGACGCGCAGCCGGCCCGCCTCGGCGATGCGCCGGATGTGCTCGGCGAGGACCTCGAAGGCGGCGAGCGCCGCGGGCGAGGGCGCACCGGGGCGGTACCGGCCGTACATCAGCGTGTACAGCGCCGGGTTGGCCAGGCCGAGGCCTACGTGCAGATCCCAGCCGGCTCGAAGGTCCTCGACCGGGTCATCGGTGGGCTTCCGGGCGGTCTTGCTGGTCAGGTACGCGGTGAAGCCGTCGGCGACGACCGCGTCGAGCAGGCCCTCTTTGTCGCCGAAGAGCCGGTAGATGGTCGGCGGCTGCACGCCCGCCGCGGCGCTCACCGCCCGGGTCGAGACCGCGTCCGGCCCGCCTTCGGCCAGCAGGCGGGCGGCGGCCGCGACGATGCGTTCACGGTGCCCGTCCGCCGCGGTGACGTCCTCGCTCTCCATGATTCCGACGATAACAGAATGCTGTTACCGATGAGAATTTCCAGTGATACCGTCATTGCGTTATCGACGGAAACAGAAAGAGGTTGTCATGATCATCGTCACCGGAGCCAACGGCGGACTCGGCCGGCTGATCACCGAGCGGCTGCTGGAGCGCGTCCCCTCCGAGCGGATCGGCGTCAGTGTGCGCGACCCGGAGAAGGCGCGAGAGCTCGAAGACCGGGGCGTGCGCGTCCGCCAGGGCGACTTCGGGGACCCCGCGACCCTCGCGGACGCCTTCGAGGGCGCCCGGCAGGTCCTCGTCGTGTCGACGGACAGCACCGGCGCGGACGCCGTGCACCATCACCGCACCGCCGTCGAGGCCGCGGCGGCAGCCGGAGCCGAGCGCATCCTGTACACCAGCCACATGGGCTCGAACCCGTCCTCTCCCTTCGCTCCGATGCGCGACCACGCCGCGACCGAGGCGGCGCTCCGGGAGTCCGGGGTCCCCTTCACCTCACTGCGCAACGGCTTCTACGCCTCCTCAGCCGCGATGCTGCTGGGCCACGCGCTCGAGACGGGCGAACTGGCCGCGCCGGAGGACGGACCGGTCGCCTGGACGGCCCACGCCGACCTCGCCGAGGCGGCGGCGCTCGCGCTCACCGGCGAGGGCCTCGACGGGACGACACCGGCGCTCACCGGCCCCGAGGCGCTCGACCTGGCCGACATCGCGGCGATCGCCACGCGGCTCACGGGCCGCGAAATCCGCCGGGTGGTCGTCTCCGACGCCGACTACCGCGCGAGCCTGCTCGCCCGCGGTCTGCCCGCGGCCGGCGCCGACCTGCTCCTCGGCCTGTTCGCCGCGATGCGGCAGGGACAGTTCACGCCGGTCGACCCCACGCTGGGCCGCCTGCTCGGACGACCCACCACCGCTCTGGCGGAATTCCTGAAGACAACGATTACGCCGACCGGCTGACGTCGGACCTTCAGGCGCGCGTCCGCCAGCCGTGGTCGACCGGTCCGAGGCCCGCGCCCAGGGCGAATCCCGCGGCGATCGCGCCGGTGACGTACTCCTTCGCCAGCCGCACCGCCTCCGGCACCGGCCGCCCCTGCGCCAGCCCCACCGCGATGGCCGAGGCCAGGGTGCAACCGGTGCCGTGCGTATGGCGGTTGTCGTGGCGCGGGGCCCGGAACCAGTGTTGTTCGATGCCGTCGGTCAGCAGGTCGACGGCCTCGCCGGGCAGGTGGCCGCCCTTCACCAGGACCCAGCGGGGCCCGTACGACAGCAACTGTTCCGCGGCCCGGCACATGTCACGCTCACCGGTGGCCTCGATCCCGGTCAGCTCGGCGGTCTCGTCGAGATTCGGGGTGGCGACCGTCGCGAGCGGCAGCAGGGCGGTCCGTACGGCGTCCAGCGCGTCGTCCGCCAGCAGCCGGTCGCCGTGCTTGGAGACGCTCACCGGGTCCACCACCACGGGCGCGCCGACGTCCGAGAGCAGTTCGGCGACGGTCTCGACGAGCAGGGGCGAGGCGAGCATGCCGGTCTTCACGGCCTGCACACCGATGTCGTCCACGACACTGCGGTACTGCGCGCGCACCGCCTCGGCGGGAAGCTCCCAGGCTCCCTGCACGCCCAGGGAGTTCTGCGCGGTGACGGCGGTGAGCACGCTCATCCCGTGCGCGCCCAGCGCGAGCATGGTCTTCAGGTCGGCCTGGATGCCGGCGCCGCCCCCGGAGTCCGATCCGGCGATGGTCAGGACACGGGGCGGGGTGGTCGGCGTGTTCGCGGACATGGTGTGTCACTCCGTACGACGGGGGTGAGAGGGGGCGGGGTCAGCGGCGCAGACGCAGCGGGGTGTAGACCAGCAGGGCCGCGAGGAACGCCACGCCGTAGGCGGTGTCGGCGCCGTGCAGGGCGTGGGCGACCGGGCCGACGTAGAGGCTGGTGCTCATGAACGGCACCGCGGCGGCGAAGGCGGCGGCGAACGCCACGAGCGCGGGCCACCACGGACGCGGGCGGGCGCTCTCGACGGCCAGGTCGACGGGTGCGCCGCCGCGGGCCCTGGCCCGGGCGAGCCAGTCGACGGCGACGATCGCGACGAACCCGGGAATCCAGTAGCCGACGAACAGCAGGACGTTCTGGAAGCGGGCCGTGGTGTCGGCGGCGTGCATCCACAGCACGAGCGGGAAGCCGAGGACGGCGGCCAGCGCGGCGGCGGCCGGGCGCGGCAGCCGTACGCCCATGGTCTGCAGGGCGAGCGAGCCGCTGTAGTCGTTCATGGCGTTGCTGCTCAGCGCGGCGAGCGCCACGGCGAGCAGGCCGAACGCGCCGAGGGCGCCGCCGCCGAGCAGGGTGTCGACGCCGCGGGCGGTCTGGTCGGTGAAGACGGCCGCGCCCCACAGTCCGAGGGCCTGGACGGCCACGAAGGACACGCCGATGCCGGCCAGGGTGTACCAGAACATGCGCGGTCGGGACGCCGTACGCGGCAGATAGCGGCTGAAGTCGCTCGCGTACGGCGCCCAGGACAGCGCGAGGCTGAGCGCGATCGTGCAGGTCAGGACGAAGGCCCCGGCCCGGTCGGCGCCGTGCGCGGTGGCGGCGGGGGTGGTGTGGGCGCCGCTCAGGAGCTTGACGGTCAGGGCCACGAACGCGGCGGCGAGAGCGAAGGTCATCACGGTCTGGAGCCGGTGGATCACCTCGTAGCCGAGGACGCCGAGCGCCCCCTGCGCCGCCATCATGACGAGCACTCCCAGCCAGAACGGCCAGCCGCACAGCTGGGCCAGCGCGTCTCCGCCGAAGAGGCCGATCAGCGCGTCCCAGGCGATGGACGACAGCCACTGCAGGGCGCCGGGGACGACCACCGCCCGGCCGAACGCGAGGCGGGCGAGCGGTAGCTGTCCGGCGCCGGTCTGGCTCCCCCAGGTGCCGAGGTACGCGGTCGGTACCGCCCCCAGGAGGGTGCCCAGCACGACGGCGACGAGCGCGGTGGAGAAGTCCAGGCCGAGCGCGATGCCGACGGTGCCGGTGAACACGCCGGTCATGGTCAGATTGGGGGCGAACCACACGGTGAACAGGCGGCCGGGGCCGCCGTAGCGGTGGTCCTCCGGGACCGGGGCGATTCCGCGCGCCTCGACGTGCAGGTCCCCCGGGGCGGTGGGCATCCGCCCGTCGAACACGCCCTGCGGGCCTCCGACGGCCACCTCACCGCGAGTGTTATGGGCATACGGCAACGACATGAGACATCCCTCCGCCAGTCCTAACTGGTTCAGGTTCGACGGGTGTGATCTCAGCCCTCGTGCGGGGCACCCCGTGTCCGGTTCGGCGGTCAGGATAGCCCGGCGAGCGCGGTCTGCCCCAGGGGGAGGGGGTCCGCGCGGGCCGTACGGCCCCGTGGCTACGCGTCGACGCTCGGTTCCCGGCCCTCGTACGCCGCCGTCAGCAGGGCCAGTACACCGTCCACGGTGACCTCGCGCGGGTTCGGATACGGCTGCCCGGCGGCCTGCTCGGCGGCCACCGCCAGGTCGGTCTTCTTGAGGCCGAGTTCGGCGAGGCCCCGAGGGGCACCGAGGCTTCCGGCCAGGGCCCACAGGGCATGGGGAACGTCGTCGGCGCCGCCCAGGGCGCGCGAGAGCGCTCTGACAGCCCGGGGCGCGGCGGGGGCGTTGTAGGCGAGGGCGTACGGGAGGACCACCGTGTGCGTCTCGGCGTGCGGCAGGCCGAAGGTTCCGCCGAGGACGTGGCACAGCTTGTGGTGCAGGCCCATGGTGGTGGCGCCGAGACAGGCGCCGCAGAGCCAGGCGCCGTACAGGGCCCGGCCGCGCGCGTCGAGGTCGCCGGGGGCGGCGGCCACCAGCGGCAGGGCCTGCGTCATCGCCCGTACGCCCTCCTCGGCCATGAGCCAGACGAGGGGCGAGGCGTCGGGCGCGTAGAGGGCTTCGACGGCGTGGGCGAGCGCGTTGACGCCGCTGGTGACGGTGAGGGGGACGGGGAGCGAGAGGGTGAGTGCGGGGTCGTAGACGACGCTGCGGGGCTGGACGGCGGGGTCGCGTCCGGTGCGCTTGGCGCCGTGCTCGGTGAGTCCCCAGACCGGGGTCATCTCGGAGCCGGAGTAGGTGGAGGGCACGGCGATCAGGGGCAGGCCGGTGCGCAGCGCGATCGCCTTGCCCAGGCCGATCGCCGAGCCGCCGCCGACCGCGACACACCCGTCGGCGCCGGCCGCGCGCGCCGCCTCGACGGCCCGGTCGGCGACCTCGACGGGTACGTGCATCCGGGCCTCGGCGTACAGCCCCGCGCAGGCCTCGCCCAGGGCGTCCGCGACCGCGCGTGCCGTGCCCTCGCCCCTGCTGCCGCAGACCACCAGCACCCTGCGCAGCCCGAGCCTGGCGGCCTCGTCGGGGGTCGCGGAGACGGCGGCGCCGGGCCGGAAGACGATCCGCGCGGGCTGGGTCTCGTACGAGAAGTCGAGCGGGGTGTTCCTGTCGGTCATGGTGCTCATTCCGGTTCCAGTACGAGGTCGAAGCGGGCGTGGCGGAAGGGGTCCGGGACGCCGAACTCCCGTGCCAGGGACGGGTCGTCGGTCTCCTTGAACTCCTGGACCAGGCTTTTCTTGACCGCGAACACCGCGTCGGAGTCCAGGTGGTCGCTGCCCGCGACGAAGATGTGTGTGGTGACCGGGGCGTGGCCCTCGGCCGAGGCGATGAAGTGGATGTGGGCGGGGCGGTAGGGGTGCCGGGCCGTGGCGCGCAGCAGTTCGCCGACCGGGCCGTCGGTGGGGATCGGGTACGGGCTCGGTACGCAGCTGCGGAACCAGAAGCGGCCCTCGTCGTCGGCCGTGAACAGTCCCCGCCCGTTGCCGGGCGGCTGGACGTCCGGCTGCTGTACGTCGTAGTAGCCCTCGGAGTCGGCCTGCCACACGTCGAGGACCGCGCCCGGCAGCGGGGTGCCGCCCTTGCCCCGTACCCGGCCGCTGACCACGCACGGCTCGCCCCTGCCCACCAGGTCGATGTTCGCGCCGAGTGCGCGGATGGGCGATCCGGTCAGGTGGAACGGGCCGAGGACCGTCGACTCGGTGGCACCCGGGTCGCGGTGGCCGCCCAGCGTCTCCACGAGCATGGAGACGCCGAGCACGTCCGACAGCAGGATGAACTCCTGACGGGTGTCGGTGCACTGTTGCCCGGTCGCGGTCAGGAATCCGATCGCGCGTTCCCATTCCGCCATCGTCGGCTCTGTCTCGCGCACGAAGTCGTGCAGATGACGGGTGAGCGCGCCGAGCAGTTCACGCAGCCGCCGATCGGCCGTGCCCCGCAGGCTGTCGACGACGGCGTCGGTGATGCCGTGCGCGAAGTCGGTCGTGGCATCGGTCGTGGCCTCGGTCGCCGTCGAACGGTTCGGTTCGTCTGTCATGCCGCTCCTCGTGGTGTTATCGGGACTGGCCGCCGTCGGTGCCCGGGTCCACGAAGTGGAAGCCGGGCTCGGGGAACCTGGCGAACGCCCGGTGGGGCACGGACGAGGTGTAGGCACCCGCGAGGGAGAACACCACACGGTCACCGGCCCGCAGCCCGGGCGCCCGGACGTCCCGGACCAGGATGTCCCTGGAGGTGCTCAACTGGCCGGTGAGCGTGACCCGTTCGCGGCGCACCACGGGCCGCGGCCAGGAGTAGGGCCACACGTCCACCTCGAGTACGGACCAGGGCTGGTCGGGCCACGGCTGGTCGGACCTCCTGGACTCCGAGGTGCGCAGGTTCACCCCGCCACCGCGGACGACGGCGAAGTCCTCGCTCGCGCCGTGCTCGACGTCCAGCACCTCGCTCGCGTACCAGCCGCAGTACGCGGTCAGCGCCCGACCGGGCTCGATACTCAGGGTCAGTTCCGGGTGCGCGGCGACGAGTCGGGCGAGTCCCTCGCCGTACGACTGCCAGTCGAAACGGCGTTCGGGGTGCTCGTAGTCCACCGCCATGCCGCCCCCGACGTTCACCTCGGTGAGGCGCAGGCCGTGGCGTGCGGCGAGTTCCGCCGTCCAGGCGACGACGCTCTCGGCCACCGCGAGGTGTTCGGGGGCGTGCAGGCCGTTGGCCAAGTGGGCGTAGACGCCGCGCAGTTCGAGGTTCGGGTAGCTGCCGTCGGTGAGCAGGCCGACGATCGTGTCCGCCTGTGCCGGGTCGAGGCCGGAGGTCCTGCGGCCACGGCCGCCGTCGGTGAGCAGGTGGTCGGCCACCGGGAGGTCGAAGCGCGGCAGGACCGCCACCCGGCCGTCCGGAGCGTGCCGCTGGGCCAGCCCGGCCAGCATGTACAGCTCGTACTCGCTCTCCACGAGGAAGCGTGTCACGCCCCGCTCCAGCGCGTCCAGGAGCTCCGTCGGGGTCTTGTCCCGGCCGCCGAAGGCCAGAGGGTGGTCCGGCGCCGCCCGGGTGACGTGGTCCAGTTCGCTGTCGATGGAGACCTTGTAGCCGTCGACGTACGGGGCGAGCGCGGTCAGGATCTCCGGCTCCTGGTTGGCCTGGGTCGCGTAGTACAGCGCGACACGCTCGGGCAGCGCGGCCCGCACCGACGCGGCGTGTGCGCGCAGTGCCGCCAAGTCGTACACATAAGCGGGAAGTTCCGTGGGCGGCAGGGTCAGGATGCGGTCGCGCACCGCGAGTGAGGGTGTGTTCATGGGGCACTCCGGGTCGTGTGGCGCAGGATACCGTCGGCACGCGACGAAGGCGGCGGACGGGGACCGGAGTGACGGCCCGCCGGACGCAGGCGGTCGGGGACATGACACGTGCCACGGCAGCCGCCGAAATCGACGGGGCCGGGCGTCCGGTTCGGCTCTGCGGCCGGGAACCGGGAGACCGGCGGCGCCGTGCTCCCGCACGCCGACGCCTCCGCTCGCAGGGCCCGCGCCCTGTGGCATCCCACCATCATGCTGATCCGCGACTCCATACCCGAGGCCCCACACGATCTCTACCCGGTGGGAGATCCTTCGGCACCTCGAGCGGTCGGCGGTGTACCTGAACGCGGCGCGGTGCCCGACCCCGGGTCGGGGTCGGGCACCGCGTCTGGGTCGGTCAGCAGGTGGCGGAGGCCGGCAGGCCACCGTACTGGTCGCCCTTGAGGTAGACGGCGCTCACATAGCCTTCGGCCAGTCGCACCCAGACGTCGTTGACGTAGCCGTTGTCGCGGATGGTCTCGCCGTGGGTCCAGCAGGAGGCGCCGCGCGGCTGCCCGGCGGCGACGTGCCCGGTGATGTCGGTGGTGGTCGAGGGCCCGGAGCGGACGTTGACGTTCACATACGGCGTGACGGCGTACGGCAGTCCCGCCGCCGCGGCCTGCGCCCCGGCCGCGCCGGTCAGCAGCAGTCCGGTGGCCAGCGCGCCGACCCCCGCCGTGGCGAACGCCTTGGTCCTCATCCTCATGGTCATACGGTCCTTCCCCGTGGTGGAGTCCGGGCGTGTTCCCGGGCCGGGTCGTGCGGCCCACCCGGTCACGCCCGAGCCCACCCTGCCGGGTCGACGCCCGGGGGCGGAACTGCTTTCGACGACGCTCGAAACGTCCGGCCGCGACGGACTGGTACGCAATGGGGTGATGATCGACGGAACTTCGCCGACAACAGCGCCACCGCCGCCCGAGTTGGTCGAGGACGACGAGCTGACCGGCCATGCCGTGGCGGCCAACGGCACCATGAACCGCGCACGCGTCCTGACAGGCGTCAACAGCCACGCCCGCGAACTCGGCTTCTCCCCCGCCCGGGGCACATCAGACGCCGAAGACCTGGAACTCCGAGACCTGCCCGGCCGGCCAGCCGCTGTTGGCGGTGAAGGTGAGTCGCACGTGGCGCGTGGTGACGATGGAGGGGAGCGTGAGGGTCGCGGTGTTGCCGGTCGCCGGGTCGAAGGTGTAGCCCGCGGAGGCGAGCAGCTGGGTGAAGGTGCTGCCGTCGGCGCTTCCCTGGACGGAGATGGTCTGGGTACGGGTGGCCCAGGCGGTCGCCGGGGGGAGGTCGAGGACAATCCGTTTGATGCCTGTGGCGGCGCCCAGATCGACCTGGAGCCACTGGGGGAAGGCGTTGTTGGCGGACTCCCAGTAGGTGTTGGTGTCGCCGTCGGTCGCGTTGCCGGAGGCGTAGATCTGGGTGTGGCTGCTCTCCGAAGTGGGGCGGTGGAGGGCGAGGTCGGTGGTGCCGGAAGGGGATCGGTGGTGACGGTGACCTGGTTGGAGGGCTGCGACACGTTTCCCGCCGCGTCGAGGGCGACGACGTCGAAGGTGTACGCGGTGGACGCGCCGAGTCCGGCGACGGTGAAGGAGGCGGCGCTGGTGGTGCCCACCTGCGTGCTGGTCGAGCCGGACACCCGCAGGACGCGGTAACCGGTCACGCCGACGTTGTCGGTCGACGGGTTCCAGGCCAGCGAGACGGAGTCGCTGGTGTGCCCGGTGACGGTCAGGGCACCCGGCGCGGCGGGCGGTGTGGTGTCACCGCCGGTGGGGACGGTCGGCGGGGTGGGGCGAGTTGCGGTCAGCGCGATCTGGCCCTTGAGCATGCGGCCGCCGTCGCCGGTCAGGCGCAGGTAGTAGTCGGCGGAGCGGTCGATGCCATTGGCGTTGCAGTCGGCCTGGTCGCCGACGGTGTACGTGGTGTAGGCGTTGTCGGCCTCGGTCACATTCCTGATGGCACCGACCATCCACGGCGAGATCATGTTGAAGGCGTGGTAGACGCCCAGAAAGCCGGGCCGTGAGCCCCCGGTGCCCGTCCGCCATTCACGCGGGACGCCGCCGATGACGTAACAGCCCTGTCCCTTGAACCAGTTGACGACGTCGAGGCAGGCGTCGGCGGTGAAGGGGTGGTTGGGGTCGTTGAAGCCGAAGCCCCAGATGCAGACGACCGGCCTGCCGTTCTGTTTCGCGTACGCCGAGGACGCGGTGTGCGCGGACATCTTGGCCGTCCAGTCCGTCTTGATCTCGGACTGCATGTTCGTCCAGTTGGAGACGTCGTACATGAGGTAGAACTTCCGGCCGTACGACTCGGCGGCGCTGCGCACCTTGGTCGCCATGGCGTCGCGGGTGGGCCCCTCTCCGCCCGTGGGGTTGAAGCGTTGCAGGGCCGCCGTGTCGATGCTGTTCTGCTGCATCCACAGGAAGTGGGTGTTCACCGTCTGCTGGTCGTACGAGGAGAACAGCGTGGCGGGCCGGCCGTTGCCGAGGGTGGCGTACGACGTCTGGTACGTGTTGGTGTACTCACGCACATCGGGCCAGCATGTGATGTTGGTGTTGTTCGGGGACGGCGTCCGTCCCCAGTCCTGACTCCAGTGCCACCAGCCGTTGATGGGAGCGCCGTCGCCGACGCACGCGAACCAGCCCTGGTAGCCGACACTGATCCTGCCGACCACGTCGCCCGGCGAGCTCGCCGCTGAAGCGGTCGGGGCGAGTACGGTCCCGGTCGCTCCCACGGTTTCCACCGCGGTGGCCGCGATCGCGGCCCTCAAGAAGACTCTGCGTGTGACACCCATCTCGACTCCTTTCGGTGGTCGGTGCCGCCGAGCGTCCCCGCGCTCGGCGGCACCATCGGGTCAGGTCAGGTGTTCCAGACCTGGAACTCGGAGATCTGACCGGCCGGCCAGCCGTTGTTCGCCGTGATGTTCACCCGGACGTACCGCTGGGTGGTCGCGGTGAACGTGATGGTCACCGTGTTGTTGGTGGTGGGGTCGAAGGTGTACGTGGCCGACGGCTTGATCGTGGTGAAGGAGGAGCCGTCGGTGCTGCCCGACAGGGACAGCGTCTGGTTGCGGGCGCCCCAGCCCGCGGGGAGCTGGAGGACGACGCTGCTCGCACGCTGCGCGGAGCCGAGGTCCACCTGGACCCACTGGGGGAAGGCGTTGTCGGCGCTCTCCCAGTAGGTGCCCTGGTTGCCGTCGGTCACGTTGGACGACGGGTACACGTCGGTGTGGCTGGACTCGGTGGTGGCCGCGCCCGCTGCCAGGTTCCTGCTCACCGTGCCGGCTCCGGTGCCGGTCAGCGCGACCGTGGTCGTGCCGTTCGACGCGTTGCTGGCGATGCTGAGATCGCCGGTGCGGGTGCCGGACGCGGTGGGCCTGAACGTGACGTTCACCGTGCAGGAGGCGTTCGCCGCGATCGACGTCCCGCAGGTGTTGGTCTGCGAGAAGTCGCCCGTGACACTGATACCGGAGACGGTCGCGGCCGCGGTACCGGTGTTGGTGACCGTGACCGGCTCCGCGCTGCTGGTGGTGTTGAGCGCCTGGGTGGGATACGACAGCGACGTCGGGCTGGTCGACAAGGTGGCGTTCGAGGAGCCGCCGTCGCTGGGGAACACCCCGAAGTCCGACAACTGGGCCGCGTTCCAGCCGGTGTTGGCGATGATGTTCACCCGTACGTATCTCGCCGTGGCGGCGCTGAACGTGAGGGTCACCGTGTTGTTGTTGGCGTTCGGGTCGAAGGTGTACCCGGCCGATGCCTTGATCGTCGAGAAGCTCGAACCGTCCGTGGATCCCTGCACCGACAGGGTCTGCGTACGAGCCGACCACGCCGTCGCCGGCGGAAGCTTGAGCACGACCTTGCCGACGCCGTAGTTCTGGCCGAGGTCGACCTGGGCCCACTGCGGGAACGAACCGTTCGTGCCCTCCCAGTACGTCGACGCGTCCGGGTCGGTGAGGTTCGAGGCGACGTACGGGCTGCTGCTCGAACTCGCCGTCGCCGGGCGCCCGGCGGCGACATTGGTGGTGCTGTCGATGCCGCTGCCGGTCAGGGAGACGACGGTCGGGCCGTTGTTGGCGTTGCTGGTGACGGTCAGGTTGCCGGCCCGGGATCCGCCCGTGGTGGGCTTGAAGCCGACGGTCACCGTGCAGGACGCGCCGACCGCGAGGGTGGAGCAGTTGTTGGTCTGGCTGAAGTCACCGGTCGCCGCGACGCCCGAGACGGTCGCCGACGCGGTGCCCGAGTTCGTCACCGTCACCGTCTGCACGGTGGCCGACGAGCCGACCACCGTGGCGGCGAAGGACAGGCTCGCCGGGTCGGTGTTCAGCACCGGGCCGGGCGCGGTGCCGGTACCGGAGAGGCTGACCGTGTGGGTGGTCCCGCCCGCGTTGACGGTCAGGGATCCGTTACGGCCGCCGGTCGCGGTCGGCGCGAACTTCACGCTGACGGTGCACGAGCCGTTCGCCGCGATGGACGAACCGCACGTGTTGGTCTGGGAGTAGTCGCCGCTGGTGGAGATCGACGCGACGGACGCGGCGCTGTTGGTCGGGTTGGAGACCGTCACGGTCTGCGCGGCGCTCGTCGAACCGGTCGCGACCGCACCGAAGTTCAGCGCGCCGGGGGTGGCCGTCACGCCTTCGGACGGGTAGGGCGGGTAGACCGGAGCCGGCCAACCGCCGCAGTACGGCGTGCCGCTGATGCCGGAGTTGCCGCCGCCGTCGGTGACGACGAAGTTGCCGCCCGAGCAGTTGTACACCGGGGACGAGTATCCGACGCCGGTCGCCGTGACGTCGGTGAACTTGGCCGCGCCGCCGGTCTGTTCCTGCAGGGCGAAGGTTCCGGTGCCGGCGATGGTGACGTTGTTGAGGTTGACCCCGCTGATGGTTCCCTCGACCCACTGGACGGCCTCGTACGGACTCTGCTGGATCAGTGCGTTGGTCACGTTGATGGGGCCGGTGATCGCGCCCTGGCTGCCGTCGAACCACAACGCGCCCACGCCGAACTGCCAGTTGGGGTCGAGACTGCCGGCCCGGATCATGGTGTTGTCGGAGATCGTGGTGGTGCCGACCGGCGTCGACGTGAAGCGCTGCCCCACGTGGATGCCACCGCCCTGGGCGAGGCCGGTGTCCACGACGCGGTTGCCGCTGACGGTGTTGTCGTGGCCGCCGTAGATCGCGATGGCGTTGGCGAGGATCTGCAGCGACACGGTGTTGCTGGAGATCGTGTCGTTGGAGTCGGCGCCGATACCCGAGTCCGCCCAGGTGGCGATGCCGTCGTCGCCGGTGTTGCGGATGTCGCTGTTGTTCACCTTGGAGTTGGTGACGCCGCCGTGGAAGTTGATGCCGTCCGCGGTGGTGTCACGGATGCGCATGCCGGTGAACGTCAGCCCGTCCATCGGCCCGTCCATCCAGGCGCCGACCTTCATGTGGTCGATCCACAGATGGGAGACGGTCGAGTCGCTCATCGCGCCGCCGATGCCGTTGACCTGGGCGCTGTCGTCGCGTTCCTGCACATTGCCGAAGATCGCGAAGTTCTGGAGACGCACGTGGGTGCTGGCCGAGGGCGCGGAGTTGCCGTAGAAGCCGGGTGCCGTGCCGGTGACGGTGGAGTACCACATGCCGGCGCCGGCGATCGTGACGTTGTCGACGCTGACGTGGCCGGGGATGTTGTAGGTGCCCGGCGGGATCCACACGGTGCCGCCGGGGCCCGCCGCGCTGATCGCGGCGTTGAACGCGCTGGTCGCGTCGGCCACACCGGTCGAGTCTGCGCCCTTGCTGGTCACCGACACCGACCCCGAGGGTGCGGTCAGGGCGGCGCCGACCTGCTCGAAGTCGGCGAAGTCGATCGTGTACGAGGAGGCGGTGTCCTCCGCGTCGACCTGCAGCTTGAAGGTCGTACCCGCCGGATAGGTGGTGGAGAACAGGCGGTGGGCCTCGTCGTAGAAGTGGTGCGGGTTGTTGCCCGGCGAGTTGGTGAAGGGGTAGCTGCCGTAGTACCAGCTGTAGGCGTTGGTCAGGGTGAAGTTCGGCTGCTTGACGCCGTTGACGTACAGGGACAGCGGGGCGGTGTAGACCGAGCCGCTCGAGGTGTCGGGGATGCTGTACCGGAAGTTGATCGAGTTGGTCGCCACCGGTGTGGTGAACGTGACGTACTTGCCGGTGCCCTGCAGCGTCGTCGCCTTGCGGTACGACGCCTCGTCGGCCAACTGGCCCTGGGTGTAACTCGGGCCGATGGACGTGCCGTTGGTGGCGGAGTTCTCCGCCTGCACCTCGACGTACGGCAGGCTCGCGCCGCTGCCGCCAGTGGCGGTGGACGCCGCCCAGGCGGGTTGGACGGCCAGCGCGACGACGCCGACCGCAGCCAGCATCGCGGTGCTGACCGCCCAGACGAGGGCGCGTCTCAGATCTCGGATGGAATGGAACACTTGCTACTCCTTTCATCACGAAATGCCGGAACTGTGCCGCCGACGCCGCCCATGAGGGAGGGACGGGGCTCAAAGGGAGAGGGGGGAGGCAGGGGGCGGTAACGACGCGTGGGGGACCGTAATATCGTCGACATGGACACGCAAGAACCAGACAGAACATTGCAACAATAAAAATTCAGCCCGCAAGATCTAATGTGCCGTCCTGAGGCTGCGCCCAGCAGCGGGCCGCGCACACGGCGGTGCCGCCGGACGGAGTGTCCGGCGGCACCGAGGGGAGGGTGGGGTCAGGAGGTCCAGATCTGGAACTCGGACACCTGGCCCGCGGGCCAGCCGCTGTTCGCGGTGACGGTGACGCGGAAGTAGCGCTGGGTGGCGGCGGGGAAGGTGAGCGTGACGGTGTTCCTGGTGCTCGGGTCGAAGGTGTGGGCGGCCGAGGACTTCAGGGTGGTGAAGGTGGTGCCGTCGGTGCTGTCGCCGAGGGTCAGGGTCTGGGTGCGGGCGCCCCAGCCGGCGGACAGTTGCGGGACCACGCGGGAGGCACTCCGGGCCGAGCCCAGGTCGACCTGGGCCCCCTGCGGAAACGTGTTGTGGGCGCTCTCCCCGTAGGAGCCCCGCACCCACCGCCCCGCTCGCCGCCGCCTGCGCCTGCCGGGGAGCGGGGGCCGTCGCGCCGGCCCGGAGCGCATGGGACGGCGGCGCCCCTGTGTGGCGGCGGCCGGTAAGACGGACACGCACATCGCGCCGATCGCGGCGACGGCGGCCACCGCCCGTCGGCGCCCGGCGCGGCGGATGCCGCGCAGGGCCTCTGGGGATCGTCGGCATGTGATCCTCCCGCAAGGAGTGCGGGAAACCGGCGCCCCGACCGTACAGAGCCCCCATCCCCCCGCTAGATTCTGACGAAGCAAAGAATGAATCATGTAAATCACTGCAAGTTTCTTGTCAAAATCCGCAAATCCCGGATGGAGAGTGGCGCGTCCCCTCGGCACCTTGCCGCTGCAGAAATTCCCGTCCACGGTCCGCACCCGCAGAAGGTCGCGAACGGCCGGTGATCGCGGGGTGGGCGGCTCTGGCTGGTGGACCGTGCTGTTGCGATCGCCCTACCTCGCCGCGTCGAGCGCGTTCGCCTTCACACGGCTGCTACCGATGACCGCGGTGGACAGCCCAGGTCGAGGCCTTGATCGCCGATCTGAGCACCGCGGCGTGGCCGCGGCGACGGTGAACTGCTGGGCGTACCGGTCGTCTCCGCGCGAGCCGAGGTGTTCCCGGCTCGTCCGTGGACGGGCCGCATGGCGCACCTTGACGGAGTCCAGCTGCGCTTCCGGCCTGCGCAGGTGGGCCGGTTCCCAGCTGGTCCCCAAGAATGATCAAAAGGCCGTTTCAGATCTCTCTGAAACGGCCCCTGACCTGCGACTTCGAAAAGTCGGGACGACAGGATTTGAACCTGCGACCCCTTGACCCCCAGTCAAGTGCGCTACCAAGCTGCGCCACGTCCCGGTGCGTTCACCCGCAGTGTTCCGCGTGATCGCGCGAACAGAACTTTACCCCACGTCGGGGGCTGCTCCGAAGGGGGCGCGGGGCGCGCGACAATCGGGGCATGAACGCAACATCCGGAGGTCGGCGGAGCAACGGGCGGGATCGGGACACGACGGGGCGGGCGCGGAACGCCCGGCCCCGGGACGGACTGGGACGGCCGCTGCCGTACGGCGCCGACGGCGTGGAGCGGCAACCGGAGGGCGTCGTCCGCAGCCCCGAGGAGACGGTCACCGAGGCGCAGGCGCTGTTGGACGCGGGGAAGCCGTTCCACGCGCACGAGGTCTTCGAGGACGCCTGGAAGTCGGGCCCCGAGGGAGAGCGCACGCTCTGGCGTGGGCTGGCACAGCTCGCGGTGGGGCTCACCCACGCGGCCCGTGGGAACACGACGGGCGGCGCCCGGCTGCTGCGGCGCGGGGCCGGGGCGGTCGAGGAGTGGGCGGCGGGGGCGGCCGGCCGGGCCCGTCCGCATGAGCTGGACCTCGCCGAACTCGCCTCCTGGGCACGCGAGCTGGCGACGGTCGTGGAGCGTGAGGGCGCCGCGATCAGCGCGGTGACGTGGGCGCCCCGGCTGCGGGGGCGCCGGGGCTGACGGGTGCGGAGCCGCCGGGACCGGTGAGTGCGGGAGCGCTGGATCTACGGGGGCGGCAGCCGTTCGGCGCGCGGTGCGTGCGGCGTCACGCGGGTGCGGTGCGTCCGCCGTCAGTGGCGTGCGGCAGACTCGGGGTGTGCGAAAGATTCATGTCATCGGCATCGGCGCGGGCGACCCCGACCAACTCACCTTGCAGGCGGTCAAGGCGCTGAGGAGCACGGACGTGTTCTTCATCCTGGACAAGGGCGAGGTGAAGTCGGACCTCGTCCAGCTCCGCCGTGACATCCTCGACGCGCACATACCGGAGGGGTCCTACCGCCTGGTCGAGGCGCGCGACCCGGACCGCGACCGGGCCGCCGGTGGCACCGCGTACTCCCCCGCCGTCGGCGACTGGCGCAGTGCCCGCGCCGACATCTACCAGCGGCTGATCGCGCAGGAGTTGGGCGAGGACGAGAGCGGCGCGTTCCTGGTCTGGGGGGATCCCGCGCTGTACGACAGCACGCTCGGGATCCTGGAGGAGATCCTGGAGCGGGGCGCGGTGGCGTTCACGTACGAGGTCGTGCCCGGCATCAGCAGCGTCTCCGCGCTGGTCGCCCGCCATCGGACCGGACTGAACCGGGTGGCCCGTCCCGTCCAGATCACCACGGGGCGGCGGCTCGCGGAGGGCTTCCCCGAGGGTGTCGACGACGTGGTCGTGATGCTCGACGCCCATCAGACGTTCCGGCGGTACGCCGACGAGGACATCGACATCTACTGGGGCGCCTACATCGGTACGCCCGACGAGATCCTGGCCTCCGGTCCGATCGCCGAGACGGCCCCGCGCATCGAGCGGCTGCGGGCCGAGGCACGGGATCGCAAGGGCTGGATCATGGACACATATCTGCTGCGCAGGCATCCGCGCGGCTAGGCCCTGTCGTCAGCGAGGTCCGAGATCCAGCAGGGCCAGGGCCGACGGCACGTCCGGCGCGGTGGTCACGTCCGCCGGGAGCGGGGGGCGGCGTACGACGACCACGGGGAGGGCGAGGTCGCGTGCGGCGGTCAGTTTGGCGGCCGTCGCCTCTCCTCCGCTGTCCTTGGTCACCAGCACGTCGACCCGGTGTGCGCGCAGCAGGGTCCGCTCTTCGTCCGGTGTGAAGGGTCCCCGGGCGAGCAGCACTTCCATGTCCTGGGGCATCGGCGGCTCGGGGGGCTCCACCGTACGGACGAGGAAGTGGAGTTCGGAGAGGTGGGCGAAGGCCGCGAGGCCCAGGCGGCCCGTGGTGAGGAAGACACGGCGGCCCAGGGACGGGAGGAGCGCGGCGGCCTCGGGGAGGGAACCGGCCCAGTGCCAGCGGTCGTCGGGGCCGGAGGCCCAGCCGGGGCGGCGCAGCACCACGGCCGGGATTCCCGCGGCCGCGGCGGCGCGCGCCGCGTTCGCCGTGATGGCGGCGGCGAAGGGGTGGGTGGCGTCGACCACGGCGTCCACCCGGTGCTCGCGCAGCCACCGCGCCAGCCCGTCCGCCCCGCCGAAGCCCCCGACGCGGACGTCCCCGTCGAGCGCCCCCGGCCGGGAGACGCGTCCCGCCAGGGAGGTCGTCACGCGGACACCGGGGCGCGCCGCCAGTTCGGCGGCGAGTCGGCGTGCCTCGGTGGTGCCGCCGAGGACCAGGACGTGGGGGGACACGGGGTCGAGCCTACGAGGTGGTCAGCGCAGCAGGAGCTGCACCCCGCCCACCACCGTCGCCGCGATGACCAGCCGCTCGAACAGGATCTGGTTGATGCGGTGCACGGCCCATTTCCCGAGGAGCGCCCCCGGTACGACGAAGATCGCTAGCGCCGCGTCCAGGAGCAGCGAATGCCAGTCGATGAGCCCGAGGCCCACGCTGAAGGGCACCTTGGAGACGTTCACGATCAGGAAGAAGAAGGCCGAGGTGCCCAGGAAGCCGAGTTTGCGGAAGCCGGCCGACAGGAGGTACATCGACATCACCGGGCCGCCCGCGTTGGCGACCATCGTGGTGAAGCCGCCGAGGACGCCGTACGAGCGAGCCTTGACCCGGCCGGCCCGGGTCGAGACCGAGTCGGGTTCCTCGTCCTGGGCGGCGGCGCGGCGGCGCCACATCGTCACCGCCGCCATCAGCAGCAGGATCGCGCCGATCGAGGTCCGTACGATCCCGTCGTCGGCCCACACCAGGAACAGCGTGCCGAACACGACGCCCGCGGCGACCGCCGGGAACAGCCGCCACAGCGTGGGCCAGTGGGCGTGCCGCCGGTAGGTGAGCACGGCGAGCACGTCCCCGACGATGAGGAGGGGCAGGAGCACGCCGGTCGAGGCGCGGGCGGGCAGCACGGCGGCGAAAATCGCCAGGCTGACCGTGTTGGCGCCGCTCACGGCGGTCTTCGAGAAGCCGACGAGCAGGGCCGCGGCGGCGAGCGCGGCGAACTCCCCGATGGATATGTGCCAGAGCGTCATCGTGTTCATGCGGGAACCGATGCTAGGCGCACGCATGTCCCGGCGTAAGGACCGTCTCGCCAGGTGACCCCTGCGGCGGCGGGTGACCCGTGGGTCGGGGCCCCGGAGAACGCCCCCACCCGGTCCCACTCCCGTGGCAGACTGCTCGAACATCAACACGAGCGTGAGCAGAGGAGTGCCGCATGACCGCGACCGGGCCTTCCGCCCAGCGGATCGACACCAGCAGGCCGCACCCGGCGCGGATGTACGACTGGTTCCTCGGCGGCAAGGACAACTACCCGGTCGACGAGGAACTCGGGCGACGGATCATGTCCACGGACCCGAGCGCCCCCCGCTCGGCCCGTAGCAACCGCTGGTTCATGCAGCGTGCCACCCGCTGGCTGGTCCGGGAGACCGGCATCCGCCAGTTCCTCGACATCGGCACCGGCATCCCCACGGAGCCGAACCTCCACCAGATCGCCCAGGCCGCCGCCCCGGACGCGCGGGTCGTCTACGTGGACAACGACCCGATCGTCCTCGCCCACGCCGAGGCCCTGCTGCGCGGCACCCCCGAGGGTGTGACGGAGTACATCCAGGCCGACGCGCGGCAACCGGGGAAGATACTCGAACAGGCCGCCCAGGTCCTCGACTTCGACCGGCCCGTCGCGCTGTCGCTGATCGCGCTGATGCACTTCATCGCCGAGGAGGACGGCGCGTACGACCTGGTGGACACCCTGGTCGACGCGCTGGCGCCGGGCAGTTGTCTGGTCCTGTCCGCGTTGACCGGCGCATACGACCCCGTGACGGTCGCGACCGGGATCGAGGCGTACGCGGCGGGCGGCGTGACCCTCGTGGCCCGCTCGCACACCGAGGTCAGCCGCTTCTTCCGGGGACTCGACCTCGTCGACCCCGGGGTGGTGTCGGTGTCGAAGTGGCATCCCGAGCTCGCGCTGGACGAGGACGAGATCGGCGACGCGCCCGTCCCGCTGTTCGGCGCGGTCGGCTTCAAGTCCCCCGTTCCTGAGGCACTCGGCCACCCCCGTTATGTTCTTCGCGGTCCTGCAAGAGGGCCGCTGGCCTCCGGGCCCGGCATGACTGTTCCCCCTGTCGAACGGATGACAATGCCGTTGCTTTTGGGGTGTGCGTGGTGTTGAGCCATGCGTGTTGGTGTCGCGTCTGGAGCGGCTGGGGTTGGGCATCCTGACTCGGTCGTGTCCTGCTGAGCTGGTGGACCGGGTCGTTGCCGAGGCTGGGTGTGCGGAGAAACGCCGACGTGTGCTGTCGGCCCGGTTCACGGTGTACTTCGTGCTCGCACTGTGCCTGTTTCCGCAGGCCGACTACCTGGAGGTCCTGCGGCTGGTGAAGGCCGGCGAGCCGACGCTTCGGCCTTGGGCGGGGGTGAACAAGTCATCTCTGACGCGTGCGAGGCAGAGGCTGGGCTGGCCGGTCATGCGAGAGCTGTTCCGGGCCGTGGCCCGACCGTTGGGCCACAGGACGGAACTCTTCCACGGGCTACGGGTCCTGGCCCTGGACGGAATGCTGCTGGCCGTCCCCGACTCGCCCGGCAACCGGGAAACGTTCGGCAAGTCCGGCTCGCAACGCAGTCCGATGGGCTATCCGCAGGCCCGGGTGGTCGCGGTGTCGGAGTGCTCGTCGCACGCGGTACTGGACGCGGTGATCGGCGGCTGGAAGGACTCCGAGCGGATCGTGTCCGACGAACTGGAAGCCCATATCGGGGCCGGGACACTGGTCTTGGCCGACCGCGGACTTTGGGGCCTGGCCCGCTGGCACCGCTTTCGCGACCGGGGCGCCCACCTGCTGTGGAGGATCGAGCGGCGGGCCGCCCGCAGGGTCCAGGACGTCCTGCCGGACGGAAGTTACCTGGCCCGGATCCAGGCGAACAAGCACGCCAAGGCTGCCGGAACCGTCAAAGCTCCACCAGCTCTGGTGAGAGTGATTGAGTACCGCGTCGACGGCCAGGCGGACGTGATCCGGCTTGTCACCAGCCTGACGGACCATGAGGAGTATCCGGCCGCCGAACTCGCCACCCTGTATGCCCGGCGCTGGGAGATCGAGATCGTCTTCGACGACATCAAGACTCACCAGCGCGGCAGACCGGTCCTGCGATCGCAGACTCCGGACGGGGTCAGGCAGGAGATCTATGCCCACCTGATCGTCCACCACGCGACCCGCGACCTGCTCAACGAGGTGGCCCGGATCGCGCAGACTTCCGCCGATCGGACATCGTTTACCCGGGCCCTGCATGTGGTCCGCCGCTCGGTGATCGCGCCGTGCGGCTCTTCCCCCCTCAGCCCGAAATCATGACCGTCTGCTCGGCCTTGCCGAGATCCGCTGGTCTCTCCTGCCACGACGACGCTCACGCGACTGCCCCCGCAAACTGAAGTCGTCGATCACCCCGTTCAGCAGCAAGGCCCCCGACGAACCTGCTAGCCACCGCCGCCCATCAGCCGTCATCACGGTGAACCACAGATGGCAGTAACCACCAAAAGCAACGGCATTGGAACGGATGACCTGGGGGGTGGTGTCACCGGGCCCGAGGGGTGCCGTTGGAGACGCTGATGAGAGGTCTGACTACCGCCTGGCCTGGCGCAATGCCCGGCATCTTGTGGGCGGCAGGTCTGTATAACGTGGATGCGCGCGTACGGCGCCATCGCCCTGGCCAGCACCGCACGAGTCCTGTTCGGGAGGACGGGTTGTACGACATCGACGACGTGGGCGTCTTCCTCGGCCTGGATGTCGGCAAGAGCGCCCATCACGGGCACGGGCTCACCCCGGCCGGCAAGAAGGTCTTCGACAAGCCCCTGCCCAACAGCGAACCGAAGCTGCGGGCCGTGTTCGACAAGCTCGCGGCGAAGTTCGGCACTGTTCTGGTGATCGTGGACCAGCCCGCCTCCATCGGAGCCCTCCCGCTCACGGTCGCCCGGGACGCGGGCTGCAAGGTCGCCTACCTGCCCGGTCTGTCCATGCGCCGGATCGCCGATCTCTATCCGGGTGAGGCAAAGACCGACGAGAAGGACGCCGCGGTGATTGCGGACGCCGCACGGACCATGCCGCACACCCTGCGCTCGCTTCAGCTGACCGACGAGATCACCGCCGAGCTGACCGTGCTGGTGGGCTTCGACCAAGACCTCGCGGCCGAGGCGACCCGCACCTCCAACCGGATACGCGGCATGCTCACCCAGTTCCACCCCAGCCTGGAACGCGTCCTCGGACCGCGCCTGGACCACAGCGCCGTGACCTGGCTGCTGGAACGCTATGGTTCCCCGGCCGCGCTGCGAAAGGCCGGTCGCCGCAGGCTCGTTGAGGTGATCCGGCCCAAGGCCCCGCGCATGGCCACCCGGCTGATCGACGAGGTCTTCGACGCGCTCGACGAGCAGACCGTCGTGGTCCCGGGCACCGGCACCCTCGACCTCGTGATCCCGTCCCTGGCCCGCTCGCTCGCGGCCGTCCACGAACAGCGACGAGCTCTGGAAGCGCAGATCGGGCAGCTGCTGGAGGCTCACCCTCTTTCCCCGGTCCTGACCTCGATTCCGGGGGTCGCGGTCAGGACCGCCGCCACCTTGCTGGTCACCGTCGGCGACGGCACCAGCTTCCCCACCGCCGCCCATCTCGCCTCCTACGCCGGCCTCGCCCCCACGACGAAGTCGTCCGGGACCTCGATCCACAGCGAACACGCCCCCAGAGGCGGCAACCGGCAGCTCAAGCGAGCGATGTTCCTGTCCGCGTTCGCCGCCCTGCACGATCCCGCCTCCCGCACCTACTACGACCGATGCCGAGCCCGCGGGAAGACCCACACCCAGGCCCTCCTCCGCCTGGCCCGCCACCGAATCAGCGTCCTGTTCGCCATGCTCCGCGACGGCACCTTCTACGAACCCCGAACCCCACGCATCGCTTGACCAAAGACATAGAGGCTCCCCCCACAGACGTCTCGTCGGAACCCCTGCCGCTTGCGACGGACGGACTGTCCGTCACAAACCCAGGGTGATCGTCTGTCGTTTATGAGGGGGCCGTGACCCTGGCAACCATGTCGATATGAGCACGGTTGGGGTCGGCGGACGCACGGTCGGTCAGCTCGTCGTCATTCGCAGGGCGACACGTGCCCCGCTGCTGGTGGCATTCACCTGAAGCCGAGAGGACAGTGACGATCGTGTCGAATGAGCCAGGACAGCAGCCGCGGGCGCATCGTGAGGAAACCCGAGACGCGAGCCGACCGTAACCTTGCCGAGCTCCTTCAAGAGCTGCGCGTCGTCCAGACCGGCGTGCAGATCCTCTTTGCCTTCCTCCTGGGGCTGGCGTTCACCAGCCGTTTTCCGCAGCTCGACGATTTCCAGAGCGATACCTACGTCGTCACGCTGCTGCTGACCGTTGTCACCGCCGCAGTTCTCGCTACCCCTGTCGCCCTGCACCGCGGCCTTTTCCACCGCGGCCTGAAGCCGCGCATCGTTGCCATGTCTGCCCGGTTCGCGCAAATCGGCCTGGTCCTGCTGATGCTGTCGCTGAACTGCGCCGTCTTCCTGCTGATGGACGTCGTACTCGGCCGCGTGGAAGCCTTCGTCATCACGGCTGTGACCACAGCGATCTACGCTGGCCTGTGGTTCCTGCTGCCCTGGGTGGCCCGGCGCATGTACTACCCGTGACCGCGTCGTCTCGGCTTCGCGTAGCTGAGGTCAAGGCCCGGCCACGGCGGTGCCGGGGCCTATCGGAGGCCCCAGCAAGTCCCGAGCGCCCTCAACGGCGCGACAGCGTCAAGGTACCCGGACCCGGCGACCTACTTGCCCGCAGCGACCTTGTCCGCGTCCGCCTCTGCGGTTTGGAAGTCGTGGGGGAACTTCCTCACGTCCTCCTGGACCTTCTGCCGGGCCGTCGCGTCGTCGGGGCCCCTGACGTCGAGGCCGTCACTGGCAAGCTGGGCGATGTCAGCGGAGAGGGTGCCGTTGTCGCCCTGCCAGTCGCTGATCGAGGCCGGTTCGTCGTCCGCGGTGAAGTACGCGTCGCCCTTCTTGAACGCGTCCATGCCCGGCTTCACGTCGGTTGCGGCCTTCTCGTACCAGGAGTGGAAGGCGGGATAGCTGTCGGCGTTGCCGCGGTTGAGGACGACGGGCACCCCGTGTTGAACTCATCTTGGTAGTAGGCATCGTTGGCTCGGAGGATCGCCGCGGCCTTCTTCCGGGCCTCGGCCGGCGGCAGCGCGGTCACGATGGTGGCCCGGGCGTTCGGGGCCGTCGACGGCTTGGGGGCTTGGCGTTCGCTGGGCGACGGCTTCGGCGACGAGGACGCTGGCGCCTTCGCGTCGTGCTTGTTCGTGCCGCTCTTCCCTGCGCTGGTGATCCCTGCGACGACGGAAGAGAGTACGAACAGGCCGACGATCGCGGCAGCGAAGATCCCGCAGCCTTTTGCCAGGCTCCGCTTCTTCGGCGGCGCGGCGGGAGGTGGTGGCGGAACGGTCACAGGTGCCCCCTGGTGGAGATGATGTGCGGCCACAGTGGCAGCCGATCACGGAGCGCGGGCAGTTGTTGCCGGAACGTGACGACGGGTTCGGCACCTCGGTGACTACCGCAGCCTCGACAATGCACGACGCCCCGCCGTCCGGACCGTACAGGTCTGGAGGCGGGGCGACGGCCGACGCATACCCGGCCGGTGGATGTATTGACCGGGTCTTCTTCGTGCGTCGTTACGCGGGGGTGATGTTCTCCGCCTGCGGGCCCTTCTGGCCCTGCGTGATGTCGAACTTCACCTTCTGGCCTTCCTGGAGCTCACGGAAGCCGGAGCTGGCGATGTTGGAGTAGTGGGCGAAGACGTCGGGGCCGCCGCCGTCCTGCTCGATGAAGCCGAAGCCCTTTTCCGCGTTGAACCACTTCACGGTGCCTGTAGCCATGTGCCTGTCTCCTTCGAGGGGACTCGTATCGGGCCCCGCACCGTGCGGGATCCGGAGGTGATCGCCCTGGTCCGGAGAGGCGTTGAACAGCAAAAACGCCCGTGAATGCGATCACGGGCGAACGGGACTTCGGAACCACGACTGCTGATCACGACGCTACACCGGCCGGTGAGACTCGGGCCACCGGAACACGGAGTGGGCCTCGCAGGCTGCGTTCGTCACCACTCAAAATCCCGAGGTCGGCGACGGTAGGAGCATACGCGCCGCCGACCTCGGGTTGCCCGACATTCGAGGCCCCGGGACTGGAGGACCAGGGCCGGCACCAACCCGACCAGGACCATCCCCGCGCAGGCGGGGGTGAGCCGGTGGTTCCGCGGTAGGCGGTGGGGATGGCTTCGTCCTCCCCGCGCCGGCAGGGGTGAGCCAGCCCCACGAGCGTTGTCCCACTCAAGGTTGTCAGTGCTCGTTCATAGGATCACGGCATGTCTGATGCCTTCACCGTCTTGTGGACCCATGACACCTGCCGTGCCCTGCGCAAGACAGGCCGCGTGGGCGAGCGGCCGCCGGTCGCCTTCAGCGGCGTCCATTCCTCCCTGCCCGCCTGGTCGGGTGCCCGTGTCGGGGACGAGGTGTACGCGCTGCACGTCAACCGGTGCGCCGTGTTCGTGGTGAGTCGGATGCGAGTGATCGACAGGGAGCGGCGCGACTGCTGCGGCACCACCCCCGAGACGTGGCAGGACCCGGCGTTTCCCGGGCACGGTGACTGGTCGATGCTCGGCGCCGGCGGCTGCGGCGCTGCGGCAGTACACGTGGACGCGACGCCCGTACGCTTCGATACACCGATCCCCGGCGATCTTCTGGCGGGGCTTACCTGGCGTAACCGCCGAGGCCAGACCCGCAGTCTGAAATACGTGGTGGACGGCCGTCTCGAACGATCGGTCAGTCTCCAGGGGTTCTACCGTCTGACCCCCGAGTCCGCCGACGAGTTGGCGAAGGTCGTCGGCAACGCCCTGCGAACGGTCGCATGACGTGGCGGCACAGCGACTGTCAGGAAGTGGAAGTTGTTCTCCCCCACCACCACCGTCACGCCCTGCCGCAACGGAACATCCATGTCCAGCAGCGACTTGAAACCCTTGGCTCTGACCCGCCCCAGATACAACTTCCACCCCTTATCTCCCCAAGAAAGGGAGACTATCGGGCCTGTTGGGGTTTGGCAGGGCAACTACTGCAGCGTCACCGCGTGAACCAACAGCGTCACGTCACCAGCCACCACCCGACCCGCTCTCCTTGACGTTCTGTCAATGTTGTCAACTTCGATACGCGGAGGAATATTTGAAGCTAATCTTTTGAGGTCTGATCTGAGGTGGTACGACGTGAGTGACGTACGTCCGGCGCAGCCGGCAATGCTGGTGGTGGCCCGGGAGTTCCGCGGCATGACGCAAGCCGACGTGGCTGAGGCGATGGTGAAAGCCTCCGGCGGTGATGCAGTGGTGTCGCAGGGGTATGTGAGCCGCGCCGAGAGCGGCCGCCTGGCGGTCTCGGGCGAGCGGCTGGAGCTGTATGCGGCGGCGCTGGGGTATCCGGCGGATCTGCTATGTCTGAATCCGCAGGTGCACGGGATCGGCGTGGGGCTCGTCCACCACCGCAAGCGTGCGTCGTTGACCGTCTCCGCCCTGCGGCGCCAGCATGCCCATCTCGCTCTGACGCGCGTACAGTTGCAGGGCATCGCCGCGTGCCGCCCCGGTCTCGGGGTGCGGGCTGCGGCCATTCCCACTGTCGTACTCGATGCCCTGACCACGGCCAAGGACGCAGCCCGGCAGGTTCGCAAGGCCTGGGGCATGCTGCCGGGCCCGGCGACTGACATCACCGCATCGCTGGAGGCGGCCGGAACGCTGGTGGTCGCGCGTGATCTGGGCAGCGGCCGGCTCGATGCGGTCAGCCAGTGGGACGGAATGCAGCCGCCGCTCATCCTGGCCAACCAGCACGCGCCCGCAGACCGCTACCGCTTCAGCCTGGCGCACGAGCTGGGGCACCTGGTCCTGCACCAGTCCCCCGGCGACAGCGGCACTCAGGAGCGGCAGGCCGACGAATTCGCTTCCGAGTTCCTCATGCCCGCGCGTGACATCCGCTCCGCCTTCCAGCCTCGCGTGGACCTGGAACTGCTGGCCCGGCTGAAGCGGGAGTGGAAGGTGTCGATGGCCGCGCTGCTGCGCCGGGCGCAGAGCCTGAACATCGTCACGGATTGGCAGTACCGCAGCGTGATGGTGGAGATGTCCGCGCTGGGCTACCGCACGGCCGAACCGGTCGAGGTGGACCGGGAGCGGCCCCGGTACGTGCCTGGGCTGATCCACTCGGCTCTGGCCGCGGGGATGAGCGAGGAGGAGCTGGCCCGCTGTGCCCGGCTGCTGCCCGAGGATTTCCAGCTGCTGTATGCCCCGCGCGAAGGCGCGGCGGTGCATCTTGCTTCGAAGGTGAGGCCATGACTGAGCCGTTCCCCTCCCCACACCCGGGCGCCGGTTCCGATCCCGCGGAACCTCCCGACCCTCCTCTCACCCAACCGCCCGCTGTACCCATGCAGTTGCGGGGCCGGATGCTCCTGCAGGCCGGAGTGAGCCGGGTCGGTTACATCCGCGAGCACCTCGATCCAGTGCGCAGCGGGCTCGTCGTCAGCGGTCCCGGGGCGGCAGCAAAGGTCCGCAAGCTGCGCGAGGAGGGGTTCACGGGACCGCTGCTCGCGGATCCCGCCGTCTACACCGTGGCAGCGGCCAGTGAGGATGATCCTTTCCCCGACATCTCGCAAGGCCAGCTGGCCTTTGGCGACCCGCTGAGGCTCTCAATCGAGGAGCAGGTGGGCCACCGCGCGGGCGCGACGGCGGCCATGACGCCCACCGGATATCTGCACGCGGAAGACTCCGACGCGCTCAAGGCCGCCGTCCACCAGGTCCTCAAGCTGGAGGACCCCCACGTCTTCTTCAGTGTTCCCGTGGACGTGGGGTGGCTGCGCGACGACGCAGTCGGACAGCTGATCGCCTGGCTCAATCTCGTGCCGAACCCCAAAGCAATCATGCTCGGCGGACAGATGGACCCGCTGGCCGGCTTCTCCCAGGCAGTGGGCAACCTCAAGCGGCTACTGGCGGAGGTGCCCGGCACGGCACTGCTGCGTGCCGACCTCGCGGCGTTCGGGGCCCTTGCCCACGGGGCGGCATTCACCGCCTTCGGCGCCACCAGCAGCGTGCGGCACATCGTGCCGCCCGGCCAGGCGGCCAAGCGGTCCCCGGGCGGACCGAACTCGCCCTCCGTGCTGCTGCCGGAGCTGATGGACTTCTTCCTCGGCGAGACGCTGGCGAAGAGGTTCGCCGCAGGCCTGGCGCCGGTGTGCCGGTGTGCGGCCTGCGACGGGCTCGTGCTGGACACCTTCGTCAGCAATCACTGGCAGGTGCCGGCCGCCGCCCACAACGCGGCGGTGCTGATGGAGTGGCTGCGCACCATGGACGCCGTCGAACCGGACGGGCGGCCCGTCTGGTGGCAGAAGCTCTGCCGGCGCGCAGTGGACCGCTACCCGGTGCTCAACGCTGAACTCGACCATCCCGGGTTCAGCGCCTTCAAGGTGCCCCAGCAGTTGCTGCAGTGGGCGCAGGCTCCCGTGGCGCAGCAGTCGCCATCTGTGGCACGGCCGGTGGCGGGCGCAGACCGCAGCGAGCCGTGACTAGCCGACGCGGTGGTGGAACTCCTCGGTGAAGCACCACGCTGCGGGGGTATGACGGCGCGGGGTGTAAGGCCGGGGTTCCAGCAGCATGTCCACGCTCTCGCCGTCGGCCACCAGAATGCCGATGCCGTAGAAGGCGGCGTCCATCAGCATCTCCTCAGCCGCCGATGGAGCGCTGTCCAGCAGGAGTGCGCGCCGACAGAAGGGGGCGAAACGGCCGGCTTGCTCCAGCCCTCCGCGCCAGCCCACGGCGCTCGCCCGGACCACAGCGAGATCAATGGTGACCGGCCGCACCGCGCGCCGGGTGACCTCACGGCGGTCGACCTCGGCGGCGCCGGCCGGAAGCCGCCGTACCGCCGAACGTAGACGTGCTGGCAGCGACGCGAGTGCGACGGGCTCGTCGACGGGCAGCTCCAGAAGAGTCTGCAGCGCATCAAGACTGTCCAGACGGGCCGCTGAAACGCGGGCGCGGCGCGCGCATTCTTCCTCGTCAAGCCGGTAGAACAGCAGCGCCTGGCTGCCCATCAGCTGGAGCGAAACAGACAGCGCGGCAGGATCCAGCAGGGCCGCAGAGGCAGCGCGTACCGACGTGCCCACCGACGGGCTGGCCAAGGTCACCATGCCGTTCACCCTGCCTCATCCGACTTCGGCCGCACCCGGCGGCCCCGACTATCCCATCCGATGGGGCACGGCCGCCTCGTCCAAACGTTCCAAAAACCTGCCTAATCCTTGCCACGGTGCTATGTCGCCGACCGCACGGTAGAGCCGCCGTTCCCCGGACACCCAGGCCTGCGGGCCGGTTCTGTACGTCAAGAAGAGATGTCCCGTCTCGATTGATCTGGTTCGGAGTCAGGGCTGGGACCTGCGAGGACCAGATCACTTGAGACGGTGAGCTCCCTCGAATCTCATGTGATCTGGGCCGTCGCCCGCGGATGGTGCCCGTCGTCTCAATCGATGCGGTCCGCCGGTGGCGATTCGAAGTGACTGCAAGGCTGCGTGGTGAGCCAGGCCTGGCTATCCGCCCGCGAAACGTGCCGCCAGGTCCATGGCCTCCTGGGTGAGTCTGATGTGCAGGCCCGCGTTGTCCTGCGTCGCGACCTGGGCAAAGCTGCCCTCGTGCCACCAGAACACCGAAGGGCTCAGCGCGCCCGGTGACTGCTCGAAGCCCACGGCGGCGAACCGGGCCATGGCGTGCAGCGAGGGGGCCACGCTCCTGTCGCGGATGACGTGGAAGGCGAGTTGGTGCCGGTGCGGCAGCGTGACCAGGATTCCGTCCGGCGCGGGTGCGTCCTTGGTGTAGCGACGTACGACCTCGTCGAGGACCAGGGCGAGGCTCGCGATGAAGTACGAGCCTCCCATCAGCACGTCGAAGTGGGAGCCGTCCTTGTCCCTGACCACCTTGTGCCTGTCAACGCGGACGGCCCGTAGGTTCTGGAACGCGCGGTCCCGAAGGGCCGTGATGTCACCCAGATTGGAGAGGGAGTCCGCGGTCAGCATGTCGACGGTTTCCGGGAGGTCGAGCGCCAGCACCTCCAGCAGGCCCGGGACCGATTGGGGACCGTACCCGAAGGCCTTCAGGAGCGCGGGATCGCTGGGAATAAAGCGAGGGTAGAGCTGGGTCAGGAGCCGTTCGTGCGGCAGGGCCCTGAGAGCCTGCGGTCCATCCATCGAACGGATGACCCGGTCAACATGTTCGTCCACCAGCGTCCGCCAGCGCCGGGGGCCGCGGCTGTCGTGGTGGCACACGGCCGCGAGATTGGAGAGGCCGAAGCGCCAACCCGAGTCCGTGGTCACGCGTCCCGGTTCGACCGTTACCTCGATGCCGCGCTCCGCGAAGGCCTCGCGGACGAAGGTACGCAACCGGGCAGCCTCCGCCTCGGACAGGAACGCGAACTCCCCGTCGCGCGGCAGGTCCACCCCATCACGACGCTCTCCGCGCCGAAATATCCCCACCAGGTCCCCAATCGCTCGAAGATGCGGATCATAGCCGCGACCGGCCCAGGCGCCTTCTTCAGGTGTGCACGCCCCGGTAGGGGGCGTGGACGCCGACGGCCCCTCGACTCCCCCCGGGGAACGGAGCGATGACAGGAGCGGCTCGGCCCAGCGCCGGGCCGCTCCGTCCGTTCGCGGGCGACCTTGAACCACTAGGGAGCGATGTTCAGGCAGAGGGCATTCTGCCCTTTGCCCGGTGTGTCAGCCGGTGGAGCAGTCGCCGGAGGTCCGCACACACCGCCCGTGGTTCATATCCGCACACCGTCTGCACTCCCTTTTCTTTCGGGGCCGGTCGGGCCCAGTCCGCCTGCGGTTCATCGCGCTCTCACACGCGCCGGCAGAGCGGGGCCAGTAGGCCCTCGCCGGGCCAGAACTCCTGCTCGGCCACCAGGCAGGCGAGGAACACGTCTACCTCGGCCAGGACGGCGGCACGCTCCGCCGGTCCGTGGGCGATGAACTCGTCAGCCGCGGCGTCGAAGGCGCGCACGTGGCTGTGAGGTCCGGTGCAGACGAGGGCACGTGCGATCTCGGGCAGGCCGAGGCTGAGGGCGTCGCACTCCCCTTCGCTGACGAGCTGCAGCAGGTCGGTGGTGACGCTCTCCCAGTCGCCGACCGTCGGCCAGTCGGCGCCGCCATCCAGTTCGTGAGTGAGGGTGGCCAGCGGGACGATCTCTCCCGGATGGCGTCCTTGGGTGAGGCGGTCGTGGATCTGGGCCCCGTCGGGCTGCCGCACCCGGGGGTGGAGCAGAGAGGCAGCAGCCACCAGGGTGGTGTTGATCTCCTGGGCGCCAGGTCCGGGGTAGTACGGCTCGTGCGCGAAGAGCAGGTAGACGTCCGCAGCGCGGCCTGTGTGATCGGGCTGAGTCTGGGGCATGGGCTGGAATCCCTTCAGTGGTGACAAGCTGGGTGTGCGTCGAGATGCTGGCCGTGCCGTCTGTTCGAAGCCGGGCGGGTGTGGACCCAACGGCCGCTCGTGCCAGCCGGGCTGATCCGCGTCGGCTGGGCCGTCCTCGGTGTGGGTGCGCTTCAGGCTCTGGGCGGCCTGGTCGGCGAGCTGGACCATCAGCCGTTCGCGGGCGATGAGGTCGGCCGAGGCTGAGCGGGTGTCCTGGGTCTGGAGCAGGCCGGCGGCGTCCCACAGCGTGTGCTGACCGATCTCGGCCGCGCGGCGCAGCTCGTAGCGGTCGCTGCCGGCGGCGGCCTGGACGAGGGAGGTGTGCAGGGCGGCGAGGCGCTGCAGGTAGCGGCAGGCGCCGTCGCCTTCGACGCTGCGGACGTGTTCGCGGGCCCGGGCGTCCAGCTGGCCCGGCAGGTGCTCGGCGAGTATCGGAGCGAGCACCATTCCCGGCAGCGAGACGTCGACGGGAACGCCGTGGCCCATCGCGAACAGGCCGGCGAGCAGGCTGATGAGGGCAACGGCAGCGGCGGAGAGCCGCAGGGACCCGGGGATGGTGGGGGCCAGGGCGATGCGGTGGGCGGGGTTCCTGGTCAGCCAGCGCAGGGACAGGTGTTGCATACGGCTCGCGGTGGGGGTGAGAACCCCGATCTGATGGGGGTGCTCGGGCGGGGTGCCGTCACCGGGAACGGTCCAGGCGAGCCAGCCCCACCGCGAGGTGGCACTCGCCACAAGCGGCGACGGCAAGGCCGAGCAAGTCGCGCTGAGCATCGACCAGATGACGTCCCCCGACCGCGCGGACCTGCTGTCCACTCGCTCGGTGTACTCCAGCGACGGGCTGCGCGAGACCGACGAGTACGGCCCGTTGCACCAGGTGACCCTCACCTCGACGCTCGCCGCGGGCACCGGTGGTACGGACCTGGCCGCCGGCACTGAGGTTCCGGCCCGGCAGTACACCGCGAACGGCGCTGTCACGTTGACTGGGTGGGTGGGATGATCTTCTGGTTGGTCGTGGTGGAGGGGGATCGTCCGTGGAGAGCGCGTCGCCGTCGTATAGGGGGCACCGTTACCCGGTCGAGGTCATATCCCACTGCGTGTGGCTGTACCACCGATTCCCGCTCAGCTTCCGCGAGGTCGAGGAGCTGCTGCTCCAGCGCGGCGTGATCGTCTCCTACGAGACCATCCGCCGCTGGTGCGCCAAGTTCGGCCAGGCCTACGCGAACGGACTGCGCCGCCGTCGGCCACGGCCCGGCGACAAGTGGCACCTGGACGAGGTCTTCATCAAGATCAACGGGGAGCACAAGTACCTGTGGCGGGCCGTCGACCAGGACGGCAACGTGCTCGACATCCTCGTGCAGAACCGGCGGGACAAGGCCGCCGCCAGGCGCTTCTTCCGCCGCCTGATGAAGAAGACCGGCACGGTGCCGCGGGTGGTCGTCACCGACAAGCTCCGCTCCTACGGCGCCGCCCACCGCGAGGTCATGCCCTCCGTCGAGCACCGCTCACACAAGGGACTGAACAACCGGGCCGAGAACTCCCACCAGCCCACCCGGCAGCGCGAACGCGCGATGAAGGGCTTCCGCAGCATCGGTGGAGCACAGCGGTTCCTGTCCGCGTTCAGCGGCATCTCACCCCACTTCCCACCCCACCGCCACCTGATGACCGCCCCCGACCACCGAGCCGAGATGACCATCCGCTTCGCCATCTGGGACCAGATCACCGACGCTGTCGGCCGACCCACCACGGTCTGACCAAAGGCCCGGAACCCAGCAACACCACACCCTGACACGCCGCCAGATCTCCACACACCCGACAACGTGACAGTGCCGTTGACGGAGCTTGAACGAGGCGGTGGGGCGTGTCGCGCCGAACCGCCGGGTGGGTGCGGTTGATGACGCTGTAAGCGCCACACTGCCCGGCAGTGTGGGCGGGTCCGTTGCCCGGACGCCGCCCACACTGTACTTGGACTTATCTGCTAGATCTCGGTCGCGCGCCAGTACGTTGGCCGCCACCAGTACAGGGTGGTTCTGTCGGGGGGCCAGTACCCGGATTCTGTTTGCTGATCCGGACCGCCGTCGCGCGCTGCGTCGAACGGCTTCCAGCCCGCTTCCCGCCTGTCGGACGGCTGAGGAGCAGTGGCCCGGTCGCGCCGACGCGGATCACTCACGCCGATCTCTGCGAACGAGCGCTGGGCATCCATGAGTGACGGCCGATTCGGTCCGTCGGGAAGCCAGGGCGAACGAAGCTGCCCCGGATCGTCCTCCCAGCGGCAGATCCGGCAGATCTCATACTGGCCGGGCCCGTCCTCAAGGACGAGGTATCCGCAACACGGGCAGGGATACATGTTGCTCATTTCCAGGGGATGGGAGTGCCCGGCGGAACGACGGTACCCTGCACTCGGGTGGGGTCGTTGAAATAGTCTACGCCTCGGTCCGGCTTGAAGTAGGTGACGAGACCCTTCTTGCTCTTCACTGCGATCTCCCCGGTCGCATTATCGAAATAGGTTGCCGTTTGGGTCACTGAATCGAACCTGCGGAGAATAGACGGATCGGCCGGATCGCAGTCGCAGGCGAGGAAAGCTGCGCCTGCTTCGCATTCCCGTTCCGACTGCGCGCCCACTTCTGCGCCGTGGTCGATGAAGTGGTCCCTGAGGCTCCCGTGGCTTGTCCACCTGTCACCGCAGTTGTGGACCAGGACCGAGGTGGCACCGGCTTTCACGTAGAAGGTGTGAAGGCCGGAGACGGTCAGGTCGAACACCTTCCGGGGTGCGGCCACCGCGCGGATGCCCACCACGGCAACCATGGCGCCGGTCGCAGCACGGAGCCGGTCCTTCGCATGCAGGTCGGATGCCGGAACCCAGCCGCGGCCCGCCACGTACAACTGGTGTCCCGGCGTGGTGAGGACCCGTCCGCCGCCGGCGAGGGTGATCTGAACGAGCCGGTCTGCGCGGTGGGAGAACGTTGCTGTGACCTGTGCCGAGCGGGTGATATCCGCGTTCGGGTCAGTGGCGAGCAGTTCGTCGCCCTCACTGATCGAGCTGATCGGCTTGGAGGTTCCGTTCGCCAGCAGTACGGGCGTTCCCGGTGGGAAACTGTTGGTCGGGCATCCCGGATCCAGTTTGTTGAGTTCCGCTCTGCTGACACCGGCGACCGCGTCCGCCTCGAGTTCCGCGACCTTCAGCCCGCGCCAGGCGTCGAGGACTCCGATGCGGGTTTTCACGGCGGCGTCGAGAGCCTTTACCGCGTCGGCCGCCACCTTGATGATCTTGCGGTCGAAGAGGGTGGCGATGTCGAAAGCGGCCCAGTCGCAGTCGCCCAAGCTGCCCCCGTTGCCGGTCAGCTTCTCGCCGCACCCGATGAAGTCACCGAGGAGGATGTCGACGGGGTCGATTCCCTTGTTGAATTCGACCTCTGAGATGGTGCGGGTGACCGAGTCGTACTGGTTCGGGATGACCTGCGTCTTCAAGAACAGCGCTTCCGAGTGAGGGCATCCGGTGACGGGGATTTCCGCCATTGTGCACAGGTAGATGTCCAGCTTCACATTGAAGTGGATCTTCGCCGTGATGACGCAGTCCCCGAAGTGCACGATCGGATTGCAGTTCTTCTTGTCGAGTATCTCCGGTTCGCCGATAGGTTCCCTTTTTCGTCCCAGAACACGCTGCCGATGCCGGAGGCGGCGCCGTCCGAGATCCGCTTGCCGTTCTTCTCCCGTTCGGTGCGGTCGGCTGCGTCTTGGGCTTCTTTGGCGTACTTGTCGGCGTCTTTGGCTGCCTGCTCGGCCTCGGTGGCGGCGGCGTCGGCGCGGTTGGCTGCCGAGCGGGCGTCTTTGGCGTCCTGTTCGGCCTGGCTGGCGGCGGAGCGGGCTGCTGCGGCGTCGAGTTCGGCTGCGTCGGCGGAGTCGCGGGCGTCCTTGGCGTAGCCCTCGGCGTTGCCGGCCGCCTTGTCGGCGGCTGCCGCGTCGTCGGTGGCCTGCTGGTCGTAGGCGACGGTGCGGGTCAGTGATGCGGCGGCCTTGGACGCGGCGGTGGCGGCGTCGGCCGCGTAGCCGAGGGCCTCCTTGGAGTAGGTGCGGGCGTTGGCCGCGTACTGGGCGGCGTTGGCCGCGTGCTGGTACGCCTCCTTGGCATCGCCCTTTGCCTGGTCGGCGAGGTTCTTGGCGGCCTGTGCCTCGGCGGCGGCGTTCTTGGCGTGGGCGTCGGCGACGGCCTGCTGCTGGCCGGCGATCGACTTCGATGCCTGTCCGGTCAGTACGACCAGGCCGGCGGTGGAGTCGGTGTCGACGTAGGCGGAGCCGAGCTGGATGGCGTCGTTGGCCGGGTTGGCGACCTGCTGCGCTGCCTGGCCGGCGTCCACGGCCGCCTGGGCGGTGACGTGGGCGTAGCCGGCCGCTTTCGCGGAGGCGGCGAGGGCCTTGCCGGCTTCTGTGTTCGCCGCGTTTGCCTGGGTCTTGGAGTCCTTGGCGTGCTGTTGGGCCTCGTTGGCCAGCTTGACGGCTGTCTTAGCCTCGGCGGAGGCGTCCTGGGAGGCTTTGATGGCGTCCGCGACCGCGCTGGTGGCGGTCCTGACCGCCGCGTCGGCCTTCAGCTTGTCGGCCTGGGCGGCGTCCGCGTCCGAGCGGGCCCGCTTGGCGGCCGCTTCGGCGCGGGTGGCTGCGGCATCCGCGTCGGCGGCCGCCTGGGTGGCGGCGTCGGCCTCGGAGCGGGCCCTGGTCGCGGCGCCTTCGGCGGTGTCGGCCGCCTTGTCCGCGTCGTTCGCGGCGGCGCGGGCTGCGTCGGCTGCGTCCCCGGAGTCGAGGGAGTCGGCGTAGGCGTCCTTCGCGTCGGCCTTGGCGCGGGCCGCGTTGGCCTTCTGTTCGGCGTCCCAGGCGTCGTCGCGCATGGCCTTGGCGTGGCCGCTTGCCTTGACCGCGTCGTCCCGCCGGTCCCCGGCGGTCTTCTCTGCGGCCTCGGCCTTGCCCTTGGCGTCCTTCGCCTTGGTCGCCTCGGATTCGGCGTTCTTCTTGTGCTCGGCTGCCTCGGCCCGTTTGGCGGCGGCGGTCTCCTTCTCCGCCTTGGCCGTCTTCTCCTCGGCCTCCGCCGCGAGCCGCTTGGCGTGCGCGTCGGCGGCGGCCGCCTTCGCATCCGCCTCCGCCTTCACCGCTTCGGTGAGCTTGGCCTCCGCGGTCTCCTTGTCCTTCTTGGCGTTGTCCCGGTGCACCTTCGCGGCGTCGGCCGCGGCCTTGGCCTGCAACTCGGCCTTCTCCGCGGCCTTCTTGCGGAACTCCGCCTTCACCTGCGCGGCCTGGGCGAGCGCGCGCTCCGCGATGGTCTGGCTGTCTCCGCCGGAGGCGCGGGTGGCGGCCTCGGCGGTCTCGCCGGCCTTCACCATCGCCTCAAGCGCGGCCGCCGCACCCTGGGTGACCTGTGCCTTCTGCTGCCCGACCAGCAGACCGCGCCCCCGCGGCGCGCCGCTGGTGTCGGCAACGGTGTAGGAGGCCAGCTCGGCGGTGTCCGAGGCGGTGGCGGCCTTCTTCACGGCGGCGAGCTGGGTCTTGAGGACGTCGAGCTGCTTCTTCGCCGCCGTCTGGGCGGCCGTGATGCCGGCCTTGGCCTTGTCGAACTGGGCCTTGGGCGGCACGGTGCCGGTGTGCCCGGAGGGCGTGACGTCGAACTGCTGCGGCCCGCTGCCGTTGCACGTGTACAGCCACGAGTTGTAGCCGTTGGTGTACTCGTGGAGGTCAAGGCACTTGTCGGTGCCGACGTTGCGCAGGCTGCCGGTGGCGCGGAGGTTGAACTCCCACGTCTGCGCCGGGGAGCCGCTGCACGTCCAGATCTGGATCTTCGTGCCGTTGGCCGGGTTGTTGTTCGAAACGTCCAGGCACTTCAGGGAGTTGACGTTCTGCAGGTGCAGTCCCCGGTCGTCGCCGTAGACCTTCCACTCCTGTGCCGCTGAACCGTTGCACGTGTACAGCTGGACGGGGGTGCCGTTGTCCTTCTTCGCGCCCTCGACGTCGAGGCACTTGCCCTGCGCGGCGTGCACCTCGATCACCGCCGGGGCGTCGCCGACCCAGCCGGCCCCGCCCGCGGACCAGTAGTCCTGCCAGCGCGCGAGGTGGTCGGCGGTCCACGAGTACCCCAGCAGGTCACCCAGCGCTTTGGCGCCGGCCGCCAGGGACTTGGTGGCGTCCTTGCTGGCGTTCAGGATCTGGTTGCGCTGCGTTGTCTGAGAGGCGATCTCCTGCTGCCACTCCGTGGCGGCCGTGCCGGAGACGTCGCCCAGAACGTGGTCGGGATCGATCGGGTCTCGCCAAGCGCATGCGGCGAACCGGGATTTCAGGTCCTCGACCGCGATGCGGTACTCGGCCGTGCCCGGCTGCGGGGCTGTCC
This sequence comes from Streptomyces mirabilis, assembly GCF_039503195.1. Lineage (NCBI taxonomy): Bacteria > Bacillati > Actinomycetota > Actinomycetes > Kitasatosporales > Streptomycetaceae > Streptomyces > Streptomyces mirabilis. The sequence continues at coordinate 9,089,810 of NZ_JBCJKP010000001.1, read as the reverse complement.
GGGGGAAGCCTCCGGACGCCAGGAACATTCGGGCGTTGTCCGCGCCCGCGTTCTCCCCGGGAGCCCCGTGCAGCCACTTGAACGCGTCCCGCTCGGCGAGGGCGCGGTTCCACTCGTCGGCCGGCAGCCCGGCGGGGTCGGGGTCCTTGCCGTAGAGAGGGCTGCCCAGGTCGTCGACGGCCTTGAGGGTCGCCGCGTCCGCCCTGGGCGTGGAGTCGGCATAGAAGTCGCCGTCGTTCTTCCAGAACCGGTCCGCGGTCCACTTCGTCAGACCGGTCTGGCCGTAGAAGTCCTCCTTGCCGTCCCCCGGCGACCCCGGAGGCCAGTGGAAGTCGGTCTCGGTGAAACCGGCCGGGTTCGTCAGACCCTCGAGCGGCTTCCGCCATCCGGCCCGCAGAGCATGGAGGGCATCCAGTTCCTTGCCCGCCGCGTCCCGGTCCGTCTGGTACGCGGCGGCGAGCGGAGTCTTCTCCCAACTCTTCCGGTCGGCCAGCGTATGAAGCTTGTCCGCGGGCTGGTTCAGGCCGTCCTGCGCGGTCGTGGCCATGGACGGGCCGCCCAGCCGCAGTACATCGGCCATGAGGCACTGGTCCTGCCGCAGTTGCTCGGCAGCCGTGTCCACATTCCAGTCGTAGGAGTCACTTGCCGGGTCGGCGTCCGCTCCACGGCCGAGCAGGTCGGGCTGGACGGCCAGCCCGCCGAGGACGGCCAGGGCGGCCACGGACGTGACGACGGGAGTGAAGAATCCGGATCTTCGTGATCCGGGCATACGCAACCACGGTCTGGGGCGCAACAGAGCATCTCTTTCTTCGTCCAAAGGTGGCGGGCCCGGTCAGGCCTGGTCGAAGACAAGGGGAGAACAGCGGTCCTGAGCCGGAGTCAGGGGCGCACAGCGCGGGCTGGACCAGCGTGCGCAGACAGCCGGTATGACGGCATGACGAAGCAGCCCCTCCCCGTGGGCGACGGTGTTCCCCCGGTCGCCGAATGACAGACGCGTGTGTCCGGACTGGTCAAGATCCACCGCACGCGGCGCTCACCATAGACACAGAACACGTGAACAGAACAGGGAAAGTTCAGGGCCGCAAGGCACACGCATACACCGCTCCGGGGAGACGAGAACCGTTCCGGAATACGTCGTTCACGTGCACATCCCACGCGGGACCTGTGTGATTCATGTGAAGCGGAAGGGCGGCCGAAGCCTCCGGCAACTTTCCGCACCCGCCACCAGGTGATGCACGTCACGAGACGGAAGCGGAGAGCGATACCGCCACACTCCCGGTAAACGCGAGCCGCACCGAGAAGACGGCAACAGCTATCCGAGGGGCCTTGTTGGCACGGAGGTCCCCACCGGCGCTGGCACCGCAGTACCCCGCGCCGCCGACGACGCTGACGACGGAGGCCGCGGACCTCGCCCAGGTGGGGCCGGATCCACAGGGGCATGGCGATCTGGACCGCGGTGAAGACGGCGAGAGTGGTGGCCATCGCCGGCAGGGTGCGGCGGAAGAGGACGTCGAGGGCGAAGGCGAGGGCGGCATAGCCGATGGGGACGACACCGCGCGCGCTGAACACCATCGGGTCGATCCGAGGGAAGAAGGGGTCCGAGGAGTCGGATCCGCCGCCGCCTACGGCCTGGTCGATCGGGCCGCTCCACCAGGTCACCGCGAGGCGCTGTCACGTTGTTACGGTAGTTCGTTAAGTCCGGCGGTGGTGTGGGTTGACGGCAGGTCGGGTTGGTCGTAGGCCGGTGGTAGGAGTCAACTGCGGTGCTGGGGGCTGACAATGACTGCTCGCCGTCCGTGTCCGCCTGCGCCGGGGCCGTTGGAGGAGTACGCGGCCCGGTTCGACGACCTCTTCTTCAGCCTGGCACAGCGGCGGGGGTTTCGTGAGTGTCTGACGGGGCCGCTGGCGCCGCGGGAGCGGAACAAGACGATCACCTGTCTGGCAGGGGCGGAGCCGGTGGCGGGGGCGGGGATGCCGGGGGTGCAGCGATTGCAGTTCTTCCTGTCCGAGTCTCCTTGGGAGGCCGAACAGGTCAACGACCGGCGGCTCGAGCTGCTGCGCTGTCGGCGACGGCTCCGCACGACGGCGGGGTCATCGTGATCGACGACTCCGGGGACCGCAAGGACGGCACGGCGACCGCGCACGTGGGCCGGCAGTGGCTGGGCCGGTTGGGCAAGACGGACAACGGCATCGTCACGGTGACCACGGTGTGGACCGACGGCCGCGTGTACTACCCGCTGCATGCGACTCCCTACACCCCTGCCCATCACTTCGCCCGCGGCCGGTCCGATCCGGCCTTCCGCACGAAACCGCAGCTGGCCGCTGCCCTCGCGGCCCGTGGGAAAGGGGCGGGCATCGGCTGCCGGGCAGTGGTCGCCGACTGCGCCTACTCGGTCAGTGACGACTGGTATCTCGCACTGCGCGAGGCCGGCCTGCCTACGTGGTGGCGCTCAAGCCGCGTAACGGTGTCTGGGCCCCGGTCGACCAGCCGCACACCCCCATTGAGGCCGCACACACCCTGGCCTGGCAAGATGCCGACCATTCCGGCGACTGGACGCCCGTTGAGCGTCACTTCCGCGACGGGCACACCGAGACCTGGTGGGCCGCCGATGCCCGCCTGGGCGGCTACGGCCCCAACTCGCCCTGCCGCCTGATCGTGGCCACCACCGACCCAGCCCGGCTGCTGGAGAAGGCCACCTGGTACCTGGCCACCAACCTGCCCCACCCTGACGCAGGCCACACCGCCACCAGCCCGCATCCGCCGGCCGACCTGGCCGAGGTCGTCCGTCTCTACGGCCTGCGGCCCTGGATCGAGCAGAGCTACAAGCAGATCAAGGACGAACTCGGCTGGGCCGACTTCCAAGTCCGCTCCGACCGCGCCATCCGCCGCCACCAGACCCTGGTCAACTGCGCCTTCTCTTTCTGCTGGGACCAGTGGTTCGCCCCACCCGGACCCCTGGATACCAGCGCGCCGGATCCGCGCCCCAACAACGGGCCAGAGAGGGGGCCCAGGCACACCCCACCAGCCCCAACAGCCTTGCTGGCCCAGGGTCTTACGCGCCATCCGTTCCTGGCTCACCCCCGCCGTCACCCTCAACCGGTGGTGGCGAGCCTGGACGGACAAGGACCCGCCTTCCGAGCTCCAGGCCCTGATCGACGCGGTCACCACCGGACACGGTCTTGATCTCTACTGCCGGATTTAACGAACTACCGGTAAGTGCGTGATACGGGTGCGCGGTCCCATGCCGGGTGTCGGTGTGCCAGCGCTTCGGCCTCTTCAGGGGTGTGGCCGGAGGCGATGAGCCAGATCACCCACAGGGCGGGGTCGATCCAGGCTGCACCGAGGGAGGCCCATCCCAGTCGACGAGGCGGGCTCGGCCGCCGGTGATCAGGACGTTGTCGGGCTTCCAGTCGGTGTGGAGCAGATGTGTTCCTGCGAATGCTTGAAGGTCGTCTGGCTCCTCGACGTGAGCACTCAGCCGCGACGGCATCGTCTTGAGGTCGACGGAGGCGGGGGCGGTCGCGGTTGACAGGGTCCACATGGCCTGGATGACGAGTTCCAGGTCCGGGGAGCCTGGCATGTAATCGGCATGTTTGCCGCCGAGGTCTTCGAAAGCCAGCAGGTTCCAGCCCTTGCCTGTGGCGTGCCACTTCAGTTCGGGGGCGAGACCGCGGGTGTGTGCGTTGATGTCGGCCTCGCGCCGCTGTGTCCACACCCACCGGTGGTCGGAGCGCATACCCTTGACGAAGATCCTTCGGCCGTCGCGGAGTTGTACACGAGCCGCGATCTCGCTGTTGAGTCCAGCCGATACCATCTCGGCTCTCTCGACCGGGCCGGTGGTGGCCTCGATCACGGCGAGCGCGTCCGCAGGCACGCTGGACAGGCGGTGTGTTGCCAATGTGTGCTCCAGAAAAACGGCGTAGGCCAGGTGGACGGGTGGAGCCGCGCCGTCCGCGACTCCACCCGCATGGCGCTGGCTAGTTGTACGGGTTGTCGTCGTTGCATCCCGGCAGAGTCCAGGTCATCAACGTCTCAACGAGCACAGCTCCGCCCTCCTTTGGGTCCTCGTCCTTGGCGTGGATGCGCGTCTGCGTGATCTCGACCATCACCGCGGTCATGGGGTCACCTACTTCCGTGTTGGCAGTAGTTCTTCAGTGGTGCCATCGCCTCCTGGACAACCTTGGCCATCGGCCTGCACACCTGGCAGGTGGCAGAGAGCTGACAGCCGGCGCATCCCCCGGTGCGAAGCATCAGGGAATTGGCGAAACCACCGAGTTGCGCCACTCCGGACGTCGGCGATGTCCTGAGCACCGACGCCAGTCCCCGCCCGTCCGCCACGGGGGGAGCGGACGAGCGGGGCTGGCATGGGGCCTACCAGGTGATGGTCTGGCCCTGCGGGGTGACGCTGACGGTGAACTCCTCCAGTGCCGGAGTGCCGGCCGCGTGCCAGCGGCCGAGCTGCTCCTCGACAGCATCCCAGGGGGCGTTGGGCCCGTCCTGCCGCACGATCCAGCGGCCGTCCTTCTCATAGAGGGCAGCCCACGAGCCGGACTCGACGTCGACGAGAACGTGCTCGGTATGACCGTCGCGTTCCATCGTCAGGTGCTGTGCGTGGGGAGCTGCGAGCTGCATGACGAAGCGGGATGTCCAGTCGTTCAGTGCGTCGGTTCCGATGATGGCCTCGCGCTCCTTGCCCTCGCTGAGGTCGGGGAGCAGGCCCAGCGCGGGCGGCGTGTGCGGGCGCGCGAGCATGAAGCTGACCTGACCGCTCAGTAGCAGCCCGGTTGCCGTGCCGTCGTTGTGGACGGTCAGGCGTGCGAGTTCCGACGAGCCGAGCCAGCCACCGATGGTTGTCAGGATCAGGCCACCGGGCCGGGTCTGCTCGATCCAGGCCGCAGGAACGGTGCACACGCCGCAGGTGGCGATCACCCGGTCGTACGGTGCCCCTTCGGCGTAGCCGAGGAGGCCGTCGCTGCTGACGAGCGTGGGGTACATCCCCCGTCGGCCCAGGGCTGTCCGTGCACGCGAGGCCACTTCCTCGTCGTACTCGATCGAGGTGACGTACTCCTCGCCCAGCCGCGCGCAGAGCACCGCGGTGGAGTACCCGGTGCCGGTCCCGATCTCCAGCACCTTCGACTCCGGCTCGACCTGGAGGTCCTCCAGCATGCGCACCACGAGAGACGGCAGCGTGCTGGAACTGGTCGGGTCCCGCATGATCTGGCCGCGGATGTCCGCGGGCATGATCGTGCCGGCGATCTGAGTCACCAGGGACCGTCCTCGTAGCAGGCTTCGAGCCAACTGGCGTCGCCTTCCAGGACGGGTGCCCATGCCGAGGGCACAGCGCCGTCCACGCGGTGGAAGAACCCGGTCCGCAGGAACTCGTGTCGGGCGACGGTTTCGACGGCACGCTTCCACGGCTCCGTGCGCAGACTGCCGTTCGCCGTCATGGAGTCGATGAGTTGCTGGTGGAGCTGCGCTTGGTCGGTCACGACGTCCTCTCCAAAAGGTCTGCCAGGGCTGCGCACATCGGCAGACCGGTCTCAGACTCCAGCCAGTACCACTGACCGGAGGGGTTGCACTCCAGGAACCACCATTGCCCGTCTTCGCCTACGCAGAAGTCGAAAGGGCACTGTCACGTTGTCGGGTGTGTGGAGATCTGGCGGCGTGTCAGGGTGTGGTGTTGCTGGGTTCCGGGCCTTTGGTCAGACCGTGGTGGGTCGGCCGACAGCGTCGGTGATCTGGTCCCAGATGGCGAAGCGGATGGTCATCTCGGCTCGGTGGTCGGGGGCGGTCATCAGGTGGCGGTGGGGTGGGAAGTGGGGTGAGATGCCGCTGAACGCGGACAGGAACCGCTGTGCTCCACCGATGCTGCGGAAGCCCTTCATCGCGCGTTCGCGCTGCCGGGTGGGCTGGTGGGAGTTCTCGGCCCGGTTGTTCAGTCCCTTGTGTGAGCGGTGCTCGACGGAGGGCATGACCTCGCGGTGGGCGGCGCCGTAGGAGCGGAGCTTGTCGGTGACGACCACCCGCGGCACCGTGCCGGTCTTCTTCATCAGGCGGCGGAAGAAGCGCCTGGCGGCGGCCTTGTCCCGCCGGTTCTGCACGAGGATGTCGAGCACGTTGCCGTCCTGGTCGACGGCCCGCCACAGGTACTTGTGCTCCCCGTTGATCTTGATGAAGACCTCGTCCAGGTGCCACTTGTCGCCGGGCCGTGGCCGACGGCGGCGCAGTCCGTTCGCGTAGGCCTGGCCGAACTTGGCGCACCAGCGGCGGATGGTCTCGTAGGAGACGATCACGCCGCGCTGGAGCAGCAGCTCCTCGACCTCGCGGAAGCTGAGCGGGAATCGGTGGTACAGCCACACGCAGTGGGATATGACCTCGACCGGGTAACGGTGCCCCCTATACGACGGCGACGCGCTCTCCACGGACGATCCCCCTCCACCACGACCAACCAGAAGATCATCCCACCCAGCCAGTCAACGTGACAGCGCCCTCGTGCCGGATGCTCCGGCTGCCGACCATCCGCACCCAGTACCCCGAGCTGGCCGAAGCCGCGCTTCGCGACCAGATGACCTACCGCGGATTCCTCGCCGAGCTGCTGCTGTCGGAGTGCGATGACCGGGCCCGGCGGCGTTCCGAGCGCCGGATCAAGGCGGCTGGCTTTCCGCACGACAAGTCGTTGCGGCAGTTCGATTTCGAGGCCAACCCTGCCATCGACCCGGCCACGATCAACACGCTGGCGAAGTGCGAGTGGGTCAAGAAGGGTCTGCCGCTGTGCTTGATCGGCGACAGCGGGACCGGTAAGTCGCACCTGCTCATCGCACTGGGCACCGAGGCGGCGATGTACGAGTACCGGGTCAAGTACGTGCTGGCGACCAAGCTCGTCAACGAGCTGGTGGAGGCCGCGGACGAGAAGATGCTGGCCAAGACCATCGCCCGCTACGGCCGTGTCGATCTCCTTTGTATCGATGAACTTGGACATATGGAGCTTGATCGTCGGGGAGCGGAGCTGCTGTTCCAGGTTTTGACGGAGCGTGAGGAAAAGAACTCCGTGGCGATCGCATCGAACGAATCGTTCGGAGGGTGGACGAAGACCTTCACCGACCCCCGGCTCTGCGCGGCGATCGTGGACCGGCTCACCTTCGGCGGCAACATCATCGAGACCGGCACCGACTCCTACCGCCTCCAGCTGACCCGGGCCCGCGCCGAACAGCAGGCGGAGCGCCTAGCCGCCGGCTGAAAGCGGTCATGCGTGGCATTCCGACTACTGGCAGATCGTGCAGGAGATCAGGGCGGCGAAGGCCTCGTTGGCCGCCGACGGGCCGAAAAGGCGGGTCCGTGCCACCGCTCCCGGGCTGAACAGGACGTAATGCGTCGCCAGGTAGGAGAGGTCGCCCCAGGGCTCACGGGTATGGGCCCGGCCGAGGACCTGCTGGCAACTGGTGCATGCGATCCAGGGGACCACGAGTTGCTCGGCCAGCTCCCTTTGGCTACCGATCACCGGCCCTGGCACGGAAACGGCATCAGCGGGAGCGATCACCCGCACATCGCCATCGCCGTCTGCATGACGACGGCACTGGATGATCTTCGGTTCGAGTGCCTCTCGCTGACCCCAGACCTCCGCGGTCACCGCCAACTGGGCGCGCGACCGATCGCTGATCGGCGTCTCCCGTCTCAGCAAGCTCGCGACGAGGATGTCGAGTCCAGCCTCCTGCTCGCCGATTGCCCAGCAGTCCATGACCTCTTGGGCATCCACCGGCGGCAGAAGGTCAGCCAGTTGCTGCCACCCACCTGCGTCATCCGTCACAAGATCAGGCTATCCACCCTCCGTCCGCTTTCCGCGTGGCAGGCGCAGTTGCGCTTCCGAGGGCACACCGACCTACGGCACAGCCAGAACCAACAGCTCCGCCTCGGGGCCCCACCAGGTGGAGTCAGATCTCACCTACCAAACTGACCTCCCCAGCCGCTGGGTGGAGTCAGAACAGCCCTATAGATGGAGTCGATCGACACCGACGAAGCCAGCCTCCAGAGTCTCTTCCACAGGGACCTTCGGGTCCAGACGGTGGATCTGGTAGAGGTCGATGTAGTCGGTACCGAGGCGGGTGAGGCTGGCGTCGACCTCAGCGAAGATCGTTTTCTGGGACAGTCCGCTGCCGTTCGGCCCGGGGCGCATGACGCCGTGGACCTTGGTCGCGATGACGACCTCGTCGCGGCGGGCGAAATCCTTGACGGCGCGCCCAAGGATCTCCTCGCTGGAGCCGGCCGAGTAGACGTTCGCGGTGTCGAAGAAGTTGATGCCCGCGTCGATCGCCTGCTTGAGATCGACCGGCCCTCTTCCTCGGGCATGCTCCACGAGGGGTAGCCGCGTTCCGGTTCGCCGAAGGTCATGCAGCCCAGGCAGATGGGGGAAATGTCGAGGCCAGTATTGCCGAGCTTCACATATTCCATGATTGCATCACTTTCTGTACACCATCGGCAACCGAAAGGTGCCGGCATTGGCTGTGCTGGTTCCGCGTCAGCTGCGTGGCTGCGGGACGGTCGGCGTGCCACGCGTCCCCCGTGCCGGCGCCGGATCCGCGGCGCCGGCACGGGGTCTGTGCAGTGGTGTTGCTGGAGGGAGCGCCCCTCCAGCAAGTTCGTCCGCAGTCTGCTACCAGGTCTGCTCGCCGGCGCGCACGAGGATCTCATTGACGGCCACCCGGCGGTCCCGGGTGACGATGTAGGTCACCGCGTCGGCGATGTCCTCGGGGCGCAGCAGTTCCATGCCCTCGATCTGGCGCTCGATCGCCTGCCGCACACCGTCGCGGAGGTGCGTGCTCAGCTCGGTGTCCACCGTGCCGGGCTCGACCACGCTCACCCGGACTCGCTTCTGCATGACCTCCTGTCGCAGGGCTTCGGTGAATCCGTTGACGCCGAACTTCGTCAGGTTGTAGACGGCCGTCCCTGGCCGGGCGACCCGGCCCGCGGTTGAACTGATGTTGACCAGGTCCGCCACCCGCCGCGGGGAGTCCTCCGCGGCGCGCAGGAGGTGCGGCAGCGCGGCGTGGGTGATGTACAGCAGGCCCTGGACGTTGACCTCAAGCATGCGCTCCCACTCCTCGAGAGGGGAGTCCACGGCCTGCCCGACGCCCATGAAGCCGGCGTTGTTGACGAGCGTGTCCAGGCGGCCGAGCTCGGCCACCACGCTCTCCACGGCCGCTGCGGCCTGCTGCTGGTCGGTTATGTCGGCCTCGACGACGAAGGCGGTCCCGCCATCGGCTCGGACCTTGTCCGCGAGCTCCTCGAGCCTGCCGCGTCGCCTTCCGAGGACGGCGACGGCTGCGCCCTCCGCGGAGAGGCTGCGCGCGGTCGCCTCGCCGATGCCGCTGCTGGCGCCGGTCACCAGCGCCACCGTGTTCTGCAGTCGTCCGGTCATGTTGATCCTCCATATGTGATGGTCGCGGCCTTGAGAGGCCGCGGGTTGTAGCGGGCCTGCGGTCGACAGACCGTTGAGCAGGGCCCATCGAGGGCCCCTGTTTCCTCCGCGCCGCGTGCAGCGGGAAGCGCTTCCCCCTGGGCCCGTCGGATCTCCACCCGTGCTGGGCGGCCTGGGCGCGCAGGGTGGCCCCAGGTACTGTGTCGTCGCCGTTGGGCGTGCGGGGGGTGTGGGTGTGGTGCCGATTCAGTGGGTGTGCTGCAGCAGTTCGATCAGGTTGTCTTCGGGGTCAGCGACGTAGGCGAAGCGGATCCCGGGCCGCCGGGCTGGTGCCGGCGGGGAGATGGCGCGGGCACCGCAGGCGACTGCGGTGGCGATGGTCGTGTCCAGGTCGTCCACCGTCAGGGCCCAGTGAAAGTAGCCCTGGACGCCTGCGCCCTCGAAGGGGTCTGCGAAGTGCTGCGGGGCCGAGCCGACGCGCTCGGTGAGTTCGATCGCACCGCCTGCGGGATTACTGAGGACCGCCATCCGGATGCCGGCGGCTGGGATCTCGCTGCGGTGCTGGTCGCGGAAGCCGAAGGCCTCGATGTAGAAGCGGAGCTGCCGCTCGAGGTCGTCGACCGAAAGCCCGATGTGATCGAAAAGGACCGTGGACATGGTCTGTTGTGCCTCCCTTTCCGCTCAGCGGGCCGTGTATCCGCCGTCGACCGGGAGGGCCGTGCCGGTGACGAAACTGGATTGGGCCGAGCACAGCCACACGACGGCGTCGGCGATCTCCTGGGGTTCGGCGATCCTGCCGATGGGGTGTGCGGCCACCCGGGTGGCCATCACGTGCGGTGAGCGTCCTTCGGCGATCAGCGGCGTCTTGACCAGGCCGGCGACGATGGCGTTGACGCGGATGCCGTGGGGCCCGTAGTCGAGTGCGGCCGTCCGGGTCAGTCCGATGACGCCGTGCTTGGCCGCGGTGTATCCGGCGAAGCCGGCCACGCCGACGACGCTCGCTCCCGAGCCGATATTGACGATGGAGCCGAAGCCCTGCGCCAGCATCGGGCGCAGTTCGTACTTCATCGACAGGAACGTCCCCCGCAGGTCTGTGGCGATCATGCGGTCGAAGGTCTCGGTGGAATAGTCCGCCACCCCCCGCAGATCATCGCCGCCACTGATACCGGCGCTGTTGACACCGAAGTCCAGACGCCCCCCGTCACCGACCGCCACCTGCACCGCATGGGCGACCGCCCGCTCGTCGCTGACGTCGCACTCCACGTGACGGGCGTCACCGCCGGCTTCGGTGATCATGCCAACGGTCTCTTCGAGGGTTGTGACCGTGCGCCCGGCGACCGTCACAGTGCAGCCGGCCCCGGCCAGGGCCAGAGCACAGGCACGGCCGATGCCGGTTCCACCGCCGGTGACCAACGCCGTGGTGCCTTCGAAATGCTGGTTCATGAATCGCACGCCTCGTCTCCTTTTCGGATTCGGATGGTGTCGCTCTTGGGTGGTGCCGGCGGTGGGCTGCGGGGCCCGGAATCCTTCCGGTGACTCCATGCAAACAGCCGACAATGCCCGTCACCGGGCCCGAAGGGGCCCGCTTCGACCGGGGGACCGGCAGTACCCCTTTTGCACGGTCGTCCGGCAGGCGCCCCGGCGTAGCGTGGCAGGCATGAATGTCCACGATGCCGCGGCCGACGGCCGAGCCAGTGAGTTCGGGGAGTTCCTTCGCGCCCGACGGGCGAAGATCTCCTTGGAGCAGGCCGGGCTGACGCCCGCCCCCACGGTGCGCCGGGTGCCGGGGCTGCGCCGCGAGGAGGTCGCCCAGCTCGCAGGCGTCAGCGTCGACTACTACGTACGTCTGGAACGCGGCCGTAGCGTCAACGTCTCCGATGTCGTGCTTGACGCCCTCGCCCGCGCGCTGCAACTGACCAGCGACGAACGCGGTCATCTGTTCGCCCTTGCCCGGCCGAACCGGCGCCGCCCCCGCCCGCTGCCGCCCCAACGCGTACGCCCCGGGCTGTACCGGCTGCTAGACAAGCTGACCGAGGTGCCGGCGCTGGTCATCGGCCGCCGCACCGATGTTCTGGCTAGCAATCGCCTCTTTCGGGCCCTGTACGCGGACTTCGACGCGCTGCCCTGGCGGGAACGGAACATGGCGCGCTTCATCTTCCTTGACGAAGCCGCCCGCAGCCTCTACGGCGACTGGGAAGGCATCGCCCGCTCCAGTGTGGCTGCCCTGCACCTCTACGCGGGCCAGCACCCCCACGACCCGCAGCTCGCCGAACTCGTCGGGGAGCTGTCCCTGCGAGATGCCGACTTTCGGACCTGGTGGGCCGAGCACGACATCAAGCGCCGCACCTATGGCACCAAGCACTTCCACCATCCGCTGGTCGGCGACCTCACCCTGGACTACGAAGCGCTGGCCGTCACCGGCGACCCGGATCAGATCCTCGGCGTCTACACCGCCGAACCCGGCAGCACCTCCGAACAGGCCTTGAACCTCCTCGCCAGTTGGACCAACGCATCACTGCCGCAGTCGCACCCCACCGCCTGAGAGATCGCTTTCATTCTTAATGCCGGTCTTGTCAACTTGGTGGGGTTCGAAGTGTGTTGGGCTTGACGGGGCGAATGGAGCCGTCGGCCGGTGCTGCGGTCAGGGTGCCGCAGGTACGCCTGTGATCTTGTTCCAGATCGTGAAGCGGATGGTCATCTCGGCGCGGTAGTCGGGGGCGGTCAGAAGGTGGCGGCGGGGCCGGAAGTGTGGCGAGACGGCGCTGAACACCGAGAGGAATTTCTGGGCGTTGGTGGGTGAGCGGAAGCCCTTCATGGCGCGTTCGCGCTGGCGGGTCGGCTGGTGGGAGTTCTCCGCCCGGTTGTTCAGGTACTTGGACTGCCGGTGCTCGACGGAGCGCATCAGCTCGCGGTGGGCGACGCCGTAGCTGCGGAGCTTGTCGGTGACCAGAGCCCGCGGTATCCGGCACTGCTTCTTCATCAGCTTGGCCATGAACCGCCTGGCGGCCTTGGCGTCGCGCCTGCTCTGGACAAGGACGTCCAGCACGTTGCCGTCCTGGTCGACCGCGCGCCACAGGTACCGCCGCTCGCCGTTGATCTTTACGAACACATTGTCCAGGTGCCACTTGTCACCGGCCCGGGGCTTTCGGCGGCGCAGCCCGGCCGCGTACGCGGGTCCGAACTTGGCGCACCACTGGCGGATCGTCTCGTAGGAGACGATCACGCCGCGGGCGAGCATGAGCTCCTCAACCTCGCGGAAGCTCAGCGGGAAGCGGTGATACAGCCACACGCAGTGGGCAATGATCTCCGCCGGGTACCGGAACCCCTTATACGACGGCGACCCCGCGTCCAAGACTGCCCTCCCCGCGATTCACAACCCCAAGATCATCCCAGATCTCAGCCAAGTTGACGACGCCTCTACCAGTTGTGGTGGAACTGACCCGCACTACAGCGGTGCAGGCGCGTTCCATCTGCGGAGTTGAGTATCCGCTGTTCCCGTGGCTCCCCGCACGATCTGGCACGCGTCTGGCACGGGTCAGGGTGCCTATGGGTCACGTTAGTCTCCGATCATGGCTTTGCGACCTGATGAGTTCTACGACCACGCACGTGCGGCCGCGGATGGTGAGCTTCGACTTCCGTTGGCACGGATGACCAGCTGGGACATAAGCCCGTTCGAGCCTGATGGACTTCGCGTCGCGCCGCTGCGCCCGCCCGTTCTGCCCGAGCCAAAACGGCACGGTGAGGACCCGGCGAACTGCGACGTGTGCCACGCCCGAGACGAAGGAATTTGGTTCAACGAACGATGGCGACTGGCCCGGGTCACAGGCGTCGGTGTGCCTCTGGTACTGATGCTGTACTCCCGAGACCACTACGACATGGCGGAACTGTCCGACGAAATGGCCGCCGAACTCGGGGTGCTCACCACTCACATCGTCCGCCATGTGCAGGCACTACCGCATATCTCCCGAGCCCACGTCTATCGGATCGGGGACGGAGCTGCACACTTGCACATCTGGTTCTTCGCCCGGCCCGAGGGCCAGGCCCAGCTTTATGGGTCGTGGATGCCCGTCTGGGACGACCTTCTGCCGGAGTACCCGGCGGACGTAGCCGACGCAGACGCGGGGGCCGTCGCTGACGCGTTGGTCACCTCGTACGGAGGCCGACGCTCGGCCACCGACGAACAGATGCACGTCTGAGGCTTCACGATTTCATTAGCCGGTCAATGACCGAGTCAAGGCGACGGGCGCCGGCCGACACTACGGACGGCGCCCGTTCGAGGCCAAGACTTTTTACTCTGTCCTCATCCTTATCAGGTCGATCATGCAGGATCTGCGGCTGAGGTCAACCCGCTGCGTACCTCGACCCGCTGTCCGCTGCCATCCTTGGCGGACCGCTGCCGTTCGCCACTGTTGGTGTCAGGCGTTGGTGTCAGCCCCGAGCGACGACCTTGACAACTGCGTGATCTCCGGGCTTTTGCGACCTGCTGCTGTCGGATCGGCCCAGAGACGGCCTCACGGAGCACTCATCGACTCTTGCTCCCACTCGGGTCCGCCTTCCTCTCGTAAGCCGCCAGCTCCTCGGCGGTTCCCGCAAAGGCCGGACCGCAGCCTGGTGGTAGTCGCTCGATGACCATGGCTACGGCGGCCTGCGCGCTGTCCGTTTCGGCGATCCGCGGGCTGTTGCGATGCGGTCCCTCGACGTAGTACCGGCCGTCCGTCAGAGTGCCGATGTAGGGGATGTCCCAGGTGGGACGGAACCCCGTGCACCTGCTGAAGTGCAGCTCCCACATACCCGCCCACGGGCAGAGCTGACGAAGCTGCGGCTCGGCGTAGGCCACCTGCACCATCTTGGTGAACGGCCCCAGGAGCGGCAAACCCTCCGGCCGGGTGTGCTCCCCGGCGGTTGCCAGGATCTTGGGCCAGGCAGCTTCAACGATGTCGGTCACACTGCAATTGTGCACAGGTGAAAAGGGTCGGGGGCCGTCGCGTTGAGTGTTGCCCGCTCGGCACCGTGATTCCCCGAGGTCCCCGCACGATCGGGCACGGGCACCTTCTGATCCGTAGCTCTAGAGGGAACGGTCATTCGCGGTCATACAGGTTGTCACTCGGCCGCTGACGGGCGCCTCGGGTCAGCTGCAGTCGGGGAGGTTGCTGTACTTCTCTGCTGTATCGGGCACCAGCAAGTGGTCTACCGCGGCAGGTAGTCCGTGCTTACCGTGATCACTCCTAGGAGCTGGTATCCGCACGTCTTCGCTCCCGCCAGGAGGGTGCCGGCGTAGAACCCATGCGTCGCGCCGGAGGGGTAGTCGACGGTCATCTCCAACGTGTGGGTGGTAAAGCCGGGGAGGTTCCCGAGGACAGCGTCACCGCTGACCCACTGGGCGGTGGACGACTGGGTAGCCGGGTGCCAAGTCATGATCAAGTGATGCCACGACCCACCATTGAACTTCCACCAGACGGTGGGCGCCGCGCCCTTGCGGTTACTCGGCGGCACCATCTGGTAATCGAAGAACACCCCGGAAAGCGGTGCCGATTTGGCGTTGCGCACGGTGGTGTACGTGACCAGGTTCTGTCCGGCCTTCGTGGAGGTTGGCATCTTCGACAGGTTGCCGGAACCGGTGATCTCGCCGTATGCGCAGGTCGGTTTGGAACTGACGGAAGCCGCCGCTGCTGTCTGGACTGTGCCGGGAGGCATGGTCAGCACGCTCACCCCTGCGGCCACGGCTGCGAGTCCCCACCTGAAAAGCCTCATGAATCCTCCGCTTCACGCCGTGCCATCACGAGCGTGAGCAGATCGTACGACCCTCAACTACGGCGCCAGCAAGAACCCTGCACCGATCCAACAGCCCTGCGCACACGGCTTCGAAGGCCCCTTCGCCTCATACGCAACGTGCTGGTCACGGGGCTGCGCATACCCGCTCAACGGCTACTTGTCCACGGATAGGCCACGGGGGAGGACAACCGCCTTGTAAGTTCGATCCAACAGCCGCCCTGGAGCTCTTAGGTCCTCGTTCGTCGGGCGCGTTCGGTTGCTCAAGGCTGCCTGTGTACGCCGTCGTTGATGTCAGCTAGTGATGTCAGGTTGGATGGTGCGATGGAACGTGTTGAGGCAGAGCTGTTCACGGACGGTGGGAACAACGCTGTGGTGCGCCTGCCTCCGCGCCGGTTCCCCGGCGTCTTGATCCAGGGTGACTCCCTCTCCGTCATCCGCAGCGAAGTTGCCGAAGTCCTTGAAGCCTGCGACCAGGGCGACCTCGCCGGGGCACGGGAAACCGCCGGCCTTCTGCTGGCTGACTTCGACGAGTTGCTGGCGCGGTACACCGCCGCGCTGGATGCCCACCAGATCCTGCGGCCGTACTGACCGCACGGCTCCGACCTTTGAGGGCTGGATCGCTGCTTTGTAAGGGCGGGGACAAGGGAGGACCCTGGTGCGCAGGTCACCCTAGCTCTGAAGAGCTCGCAGGTCACCGGCACATCTCAGCTGTTGCGAGCCGCTGTTGACCGTGGTTGACCGCTCTATCTGGCACTGCTGTGGCATGCGCTGTGAGACCAGGCGCTTAGAAGGCGCCCGGTACGTCGCCCCGAGCACTCCCTCTGACCTGCACCGCTCCCCCACCGCGACGCCCCGTTGGCCATACCTCGACACGCATTCGACAGGGCCCGGGGTGCGTCCTCCTCGGTCAGCATTGCCCGCCGGCCGACGTCGGGCCGGGAGCCTTCCCGGCACTGCACCTGCCTGGCCGCCTTTCCGCCCCGCAAGAGGTGAGTACGCATACTCATGCGCATCACCACCGGTCTCGGCACCATGCAGCCATGACGAAGACCGCTTTAGCGCCGGAACGCCGACGCCCCTGGTCGCGCCGAACACCCCTGGGCCCGGACCTTGCTCTCGCGATCCCGCTGTTCCTGGTGGAGACCGCGTGGCTGGTGGTGGACTCGGTGCTTGGTCTCGGCATGGAGGTATGGGCGGCGCAGGGCAACCAAGCGCAAGTCGACACGGCCAGCCTCGCGTACATGGGCAGGGTGCGGGTACTGCTAGTCACCGTACTTATTCTGGCAGTTCTCGCGGGACTCTTCCGTGCCCCCGGGACGGTGATCGCGCACCTGCTGGTGGCTCTCCTGGCCGCCGGGGTGCTCGGGCACGTGCAGCAGCAGTGGGATCACGATCATGCCCCGCCAGCCGGGTGCATCCGCTATAGCGCGAACTGCTGATACAGCCGAGCGGCGCGGGCCACGCTGTTGCCTGTTACTGACGTAATCGACGACCAATGCCCCAGTTGGCCATTTGGACCCACCGAGGTTCACGTGGGTACTACCGCCAAACGTGGGGTTGTGAGCCTGGACCGGCCACTGCCGTTAATTGGTGCAGCCAAAGGCCCCGGACCATGATCGGCCCGGGGCCTTTCCCCTTGTGCCCCGGCAGGATTCGAACCTGCGACACCCGCTTTAGGAGTGGGATCGAATCCCCGCCGGGTGGTGCTCGACACTGCCTCGTGGTGCTGCTTCGCCTGGTCAGCGCCATGCGGCTTGGCGCCCATCCAGCGTATGACGGCCCGTGCCGGACAGTCCGCTCACGCATCGCGCACGCACGCAGCCCTTGTCCAGAGGGCGTAGCTGCATGCGAGGGCATCCACAGTGTCGCGCTGATCGGCCTCACCCGCGTCCAGTTGCCCGCCCGCCCTCTGAATCGGTGCGGACCGCTCAGCGGTGATGCCATACGAGCGTGTAGCGCCAGAACAGCCGTCGTCGCAGCCGTGCGCCGGGAAGTACGTTTCTGGTTTCACGGACGATGTCGTCGAAGGTCATGTCCGCTGGGCGAGTAGGGGCCGTCATGGAGACGGGCCGGGGCGAGGGACGGCCCTTGTTCTTCAGCCAGCCCATGGCGGCGTTGGCCGGGATGGCGAGCGCGCCGAGCAGGTGGTCTACAGGGGTCTGAGCGTGGGACAGTCCGACGATCACCAAGGTTCCTCCCGGCGCCAGATGGCGGCGGAAACAGGTGAGCACCTGTGTGAACGGCAGGTGGTGGATTGTGGCGACGCACGTGATGACGTCGTACGAGTCGGCGGGGAACTCGGCCATCGCATCCGCGACGGTGAAAGTCACTGCGAGCGCAGCTGGAGTCAGCTTCTGGGCCTGAGCGGTGATCGCCGGATCGGAATCGATTCCCTTCACGGCGGCAGCACGGCCGACCAGAAGCCTTGCGAGGTCACCGCTTCCAGAGCCGATGTCCAGGGCCCGGTTGAAGCGTCTCGGCAGCTGCCGCAGGATCCAGCGGTGGTAGTGGGCGTTGTGATCCCAGGGGTAGGCGGCATTGAACTGTTCAAGAGCCCGCAGCGCGCGAGGCGACAGAATCTTCATCCACTCAGTCCATCAAGTAGGGCATTGAAGGGCGATCTCGCAGCTCGGGGAGAGGGCCCGCATGCCCGCAGCGGATTGCCCGTCCAGCTCGCGGAGGCTCCACGCCCGGTACCGGGGATGGAGCCTCCGCGGTCATTGTCGCTGGTCGCCCTGACCAGAGATCAGAGCTCCTTCGCGTACGCGTCCTGGTACGCCGCCCTCCCTCCGAACACGTTGAGGCCGATGTGTCCGTTGGTGTACGTCGTGTCCGTCACGTTGATGATCTGCTCGCCGTTGAGGAACACCTGGATGCGGTCGCCTTGGGCCAGGATGCGGACCGGATACGTGGTGCCGCGGCGGACCAGGGCCGGGACGCGCGCGAGGGCGGCGCCGTCGTCGAAGAAGCCGTTGGCCTTGGCGACCAGGCGGATCACCCGTAGGTCGGGGTCGATGTTGAGGCAGTAGGCGTTGGTGCCGTCGGAGGAGGCGCGCCAGAGGAGGGAGAGGGCGCCGCCTGTGTCCGGGGCGGGGCCGCCGAGCCGGACCAGGGTGGTGAGGTCCAGGTCCGTCGCCGTGCGCGCTGAGATCGCGTTGGAGTCCTGGTCGAAGGTTCCGGTGCGGCCTGCGCTGTCCGTCGACCAACGACCGGCGGGGGTGATCGTCAAGTTGCCGAGGTCCGAGCGGAATTCACCGCCGGTCGAGGTGGCCACCAGCGGCTTCACCTGGTCCACGAGGCGGTAGGTGCCCTCCAGCCGGTGCACCGTGAGCGACTCGATGTGCGCGGTGCCGCCCTTGGTGTAGAAGGCCATGCTGTCGGCGGCCGGGGAGGGGAAGATCAGGCTTGTCACGGCGGCCTGGCCGTCTGCGCCGAATGCCTCGACCGATGACGAATCGACGTACACGCGCAGGGTCACCCGGCCGCTGGCCGGCTTCATCGCTGCGGTCGTGCGGCCCGCGAAGTACTGGGTGAAGTCGCTCAGGCCCGCTTCCGACCGGTCCACGAAGAGTTGGTTCGCCTCGGCGTCGTATCCGACCGTCGTGTGCTGGTCGTCGTCGGCGCGGAGCTTGAAGCCGATCTCCGTGGCGGTGCCGAGGGTGATCTCGGCCTCGATTTCGTAGGCGATGCCCGTCACACCCGCGAGCGGGTTCGCGGATTCGGGGCTGACGGAGAGGTCCTTGCGGGTCGTGGTGGACGTGCGCAGAGCGGACAGCTCCGGAATCGGGCGCTGCGCCAGGCGTACGCCGTCGGCGGTGTCCGTGAGGGTCAGTTCCCGCGGGATGCTGAGCTGGCCGTTCCACGCGCCGGTCGGGGCGCTGAAGGGGTAGTCCCAGTTGCTCATCCAGCCGAGCCAGACGCGGCGGCCGTCGACCAGGCCGTAGTAGGACATGGCGGCGTAGTAGTCGCGGCCGGAGTCCGCGCGCAAGGTCGCGCCGGCGCTCTGGTCAGGGCGGAAGCTGATGCCGTTCCAGTCGCCGGTGAAGTACTGGGCGGCCGAGCCGTTCGTGGCGCGTACGGCGCCCGTGCTCAGGGTGAGGACCCACTTGACGCGGTTCTCGTCGCCGTCGACCCGGAGCGGGAAGAAGTCGGGGCACTCCCAGACGCCCGGCGTGACCCAGTCGCCGTAACCGAAGGAGCTGACCTGGGTCCAGGTGAGCAGGTCGGTTGAGGTGAAGAAGCGGACGTGGTCGCCGCCGGAGACCACCATCAGCCACTGGTCGTGGGCCTCGTCGCGGATGACCTTCGGGTCGCGGAACGTCCAGCCGGCGTCGGGGCCGCCCGGGTTCTGAATGGTCGGGGCCGATCCGCCGTGCCACTGCCAGGAGCGGCCCTTGTCCTTGCTGTAGGCGATGCGCACGCTGGCGTTTCCGCCCGGCTTGTCCGGGTGGTAGCTGGTGTAGTACGCGATCAGGCCCGAGCCGCCGTCGAAGAGGCCGGAGGTGTCGTCGGCGTCGACGATCGCCGAGCCCGACCAGCAGTTGCCGTACTCGTTCCAGGGCAGGGCGATCGGCAGGGCCTGCCAGTGGACGAGGTCGATGCTGACCGCGTGTGCCCAGCGGCCCTGGTCCTGGTGGAAGAGGTGGTATTCGCCGTCGTAGTGGACCAGGCCGTTGGGGTCGCTGGTGGAGCCGCTGAGCTGGGAGTAGTGGTACGTGGGGCGGTACGGCTCGGTGAAGTAGTCGGCGGTGCCGCGGACCTCGACGTTCTGGAAGTACGACGCCCCGTGCGCGGCCGTGGTGCCGACGGTGGCGGCCCTGGTGCGGGACACGCGGGTTTTCAGCGCCCGTACGCCGTCCACGTACACCTCGATCGTCCTGCCCGTCGCGCGGGCCTCGACGCGGTACGTGCCGCCGGACGCGATGCGCCGGACCGGGCCGGAAGCGGAGGCGAGGCGGGCGCCGGATGAGCGGTCCAGCAGGACGACGGCGTTCCGGTCGGCTTCCAGGCGGGCCTCGTAGCCGCCGGAGCCGTTCGCGGACGCGCGCAGGACGAGACCGGCCGAGGACGAGGTGCCGGCCGGGGTGATGTCGGCTCTCGCCACCAGGTCGCCGTCGGTGAAGGGAGCCGTCCGCAGGCCGTTCTCGCCGCGGATGCCGCGCAGGTCGGGGGTCCAGGTGCCGGAGCGGGCCGTCCAGCCTTGGACGCTGGTGACGAGGTCCGCGGCGGCGATGTTCTCGAAGGACACCGCGCCGGCCGACGCCCTGACGGCGAGTCGGCCCGTCGTGTGGGTCGAGTCCTGGGCGGTGATGACGGGGCTGTAGCCGTCGGGAGAGAGGAAGTTGGTCTGCCAGTGCACGCGCAGTTCGGTGCCCTCGGCTTCGACGCGCAGGCGGTAGACCGCGTCGGCCTCGATGGCGGTCGCGTACGTGCCGAGGGTGACGTTCCCGTCGATGCGGTAGAGCCTCAGCCTGCTGTGACCCGGGTCTACTTGGACGCCGTAGCCGCGGGTGGCCGCCTCGTCGGTACGCACCAGCAGTTCGGCGACCGCGGAGGTGTCGTGCAGGAGCAGGTCGGCCTGCAGCGCGGTGTCGTATGCCTGGGTCGTGGTGACGGCGCGGGTGGTGGTTCCCTGGGACGGGTCCGCGCGCCAGCCCAGCGGGGTCGCCGTCCAGGTGCCGCCGCTTGTGGTCCAGCCGGTGAGGTTGGTGGTGACGGCGGAGACGGAGGGCGGGCCGAAGGTGACGGTGCCGCCCTGGGCGAGCAGGCCCACCGAGCCGGTGTCGTGGCGGTGGTCCTCGGTGTGGAGGAGCCGCTTGCCGTCGACATGCACCGTCAGCTCGGGTCCGTCGACCGCCACTTCGAGGTCATAGGGTCTTGCGGTCCGCGCGCCCGGAAGTGGAGCGGTGGCGAGTGTGTCGCCGCCGGTCAGGTCGTAGAGCCGTATGCGGGCGCGGCCGGGGTCGAGGGCGACCGCGTATCCGGTCGAGCCGTCCAGGGCTGCCCGGAACACCAACGCGCCTACGGCGGAAGAGGATTGGGGCGTGACGCGGGCCGCGTAGGTGCCCTTGGCCGCGAGTTGCTGCTCGGACAGGGCGAGGGCGGGCCCGCGACGGCCGGCGGTCGCCTTCTGGCCGCCGTCGGAGGTGAGGGTCCAGGTGCCGGTGACGGGGATGGGGTCGGGAATCGGGGTGGCGGCGGGGGTCGCTCCGGCGGCGCTCGGGGTGGCGGCCTGTGCTGCGGGGAGGATGCCTCCGAGAGGCAGCAGGGTGGCGGCGGTTCCTCCGGCGAGCAGGAGGGTACGGCGGGACACGCTCATGGCAGCTCCTGAGGAGAGCAGGGGAGGGTGGGCCACGGCCCGGGGGGACGTCCACCCCGCGGGCCGTGGCCGTGTGTAAGACCGTCACGGCCAGAGCGGCCGGGGTCCGTTGGTGAAGCCCGACGCCATCTGCCAGGCGTCGAACCGCTCCAGCGCCACGTCGCCGTCGGCGCCGATACCGACGCCGACGGCCTCGTCCGGGCGGGTGGGGTAGATGCGGGCGGTGAGGGCACGCCCGTTGGCGAAGACCTCCAGTGCGGAGTGGTCGACGAGGACGCGCAGGTCGACCCGCCCGTTGGTGCCCAACGGCAGTTCGCCGTAACGGGGTTCGGTGTCGACCGTCGGGTCGAGGCTGCTGGTCTCGCGGCGCAGGAGGAGGGTGCCGCCCGTTCCGTCCTGCGCCCTGCTCACCTCCACGACCGTGCGTTCCGCGCCGTCCGGTGTCTCGCGGACCACGAGCCGGGCGGTCGCTCCGGGAGCGAGACGCAGGGTCGTCTCGATGTCCAGCTGGTCCCCGCGCACGGCGGGCAGCCGGGTGTACCGGTCGGCCTGCCGGCCCGGAGCCACCTCTACGCGCTCCCGCCGCAGCTCGGTCAGCTCCGGCGCCGGGGCCTGATGCAGGCCGCCGTCCGTGGCGAGCGTGACGACCCTCGGCAGGGACATCACGCCGCACCAGCCGGCCTGCGCGTTCGCCTCGTCCGTTCGTCCCTCCTGGAGCCAGCCGAACATGATGCGGCGGCCGTGCTCGTCGCGAGTGGACTGGGGGGCGTAGAAGTAGCGTCCGCCGTAGTCGAGGCGGTGGAGGGCGGTCGGGTTGAAGGTGTCGCCCTGGTAGCGGCCGGTCCAGTACAGGGGGTGGTGGGTGGTGCCCTCGTCCCAGGCGGAGAAGACCAGCACGTCGGTGCTGCCGGCCTCCTCGTCCTCGCCGAGCCGGAAGAGGTCGACGCACTCCCACATCGTGCCGGTCCAGTCGAGCTCGCCCTGATTCTGCGAGGCGTCGCCGGTCAGCAGGGGGCCGACGTAGCGCCAACTGCGCAGGTCGTCGGATTCGTACAGGAAGGCCGTTCCGCCGACGCCCCGGATGCCCGAGCCCACCAGCTGGCGCCACACCTGGCCCTCCCGCCAGACGCAGTGGTCGCGGAAAGCCGTGATGTCGACGCCCTCGGGCGGGGCGGTGATGACCGGGTTGGCCGGGTCCTTGGTCCAGTACCTCAGATCCGCCGATCCCCTGGCCACGCACGGGAGTTCATGCTCGCCGTGCCTGCCCGAGTAGACGAGCGTGGGCACTCCCGCGTCGTCCACCAGGACACCGGACCAACAGCCATCGCGGTCCGGGCCGTCCGAGCCTGGCACCAGGGCGACCGGCTCATCGGCCCAGTGCACGAGGTCGGTACTGGTGGCGTGGCCCCAGTGGATGCGGTGGTGGGCGGCGGCGAGCGGGTTGTACTGGTAGAAGAGGTGGTAGACGCCGTTCCAGTGGCTCAGCCCGTTGGGGTCGTTGAGCCAGCCGCCGGGCGAGGTGAAGTGGAAGCGGGGGCGGTGGGGGTCGCGCAGGGCGCGTTCGGCCAGCCCCTCGGCGACGGGAGTGCCGGAGGGGAGGGTGAGGTCGTGGGTCATGCGGCGGTGGTCTCCGCTTCCTCGGTGGCCTCGCCGTCCGGCCGGTCGGTGGCCTTCAGGACGCGGCGGGCGATGTCGGAGGCGGGTGCGCGCAGATGGCAGCGCACCCAGTGGGGCTGTCCGTCGTTCTCGCCGACGATGTGGCGGACGGGCTCGGTGCGACTGCACGCGCCGTCGTCGCCGTAGGGGCAGGACGTGGGGTGGAGGATCGCCTCGCGGAGCTTGGCTCGTTCGACGGGGTCGTAGCTGCCGGCCCGTTCGGGGTCGGGTACGGCGGACAGCAGTAGGCGGGTGTAGGGGTGGGCGGGGGCGTCCATGACGGCCAGTGCGTCGCCGCCCTCGACGAGTTCGCCGGCGAACATGACCATGGTGGTGTCCGCGAGGTAGCGGGCGGAGCCCAGGTCGTGGGTGATGTAGAGCATGGCGATGTTCCGCTCGTCGCGCAGGCGCCGCATCAGGTTGAGCACGCCGACACGCACGGAGACGTCCAGCATCGACGTCGGTTCGTCGGCCAGGATGAGGCGCGGTTCCACCGCCAACGCGCGCGCGATGGAGACGCGCTGACGCTGGCCGCCGGAGAGCTCGTGCGGGTAGGACTGGAGCATGTCCTCGGTCAGGCCGACCGTCGTCATCAGCTCGCGCAGCGCCTCGGGGGTGGCGTGGCGGCCGTGCAGGACGAGGGCGCGGGTGAGGAAGTGCTCGATGCGGTGCACGGGGTTGAGTGAGCCGAAGGGGTCCTGGAAGACCATCTGGACCTTGCGGCGGTACACCCGTGATGCCCGGCGCGGCTCGGTGCGCAGGATGTCCTGGCCGTCGAGCAGTACCTGTCCGGCGGAGGGCTGTTCGAGGCGGGCGAGGCAGCGGGCGATGGTGGACTTGCCGCTGCCGGACTCGCCGACCAGGGCGGTGATCCGTCCGGCCGGCAGGTCGAAGGAGACGTCGTTGACGGCTCGGACGCGGCGCCGGGAGAAGACGGTGCCGACCTGGAAGTCCTTGGTCAGACCGCGTACGGACAGCAGGGGCTGGGTCATCGCGGGGCTCCCTGGGCACTCTGGGCCACCCACCGGCCGGGGGCGATCTCGCGTAGGTCGGGGATGTTCATGGAGCAGTCCGAGCGGTCCTCGGGACAGCGGACGTGGAAGCCGCAACTGTCGGCGGTGCGCGGGGCGTCGAAGAGGCCGGTGAGCTCTTGGCGCGGGCCGGTCAGCGGCGGGAAGGCGTTCATCAGCGCCTCGGTGTAGGGGTGGAGCGGCCCCGCGAACAGGTCCTTGGCGTTGGCGAGTTCGACGATCCGTCCGCCGTACATCACGCCCATGCGGTCCGACAGCTCGATCATCAGGGACATGTCGTGGGTGATGAAGAGGATGGAGAAGCCCAGCTCCCGCTGGAGGTCGCGGATCTGCGCCATGATCTCCTGCTGCACGACCACGTCGAGCGCGGTGGTCGGCTCGTCCATGATCAGCAGCCGGGGGTGGAGTGCGACGGCCATGGCGATGACCACGCGCTGGCGCATGCCGCCGGAGAGCTGGTGCGGGTACGCCTTCAGCCTTCCCGGGTCGATGCCGACCAGCTGAAGCAGCTCGCCGGCCCGCTCCCGCGCGAGCCGCTTCTTGAGCTTCTCGTGGGTGGTGAAGATGTCGACGATCTGCTCGCCGATGGTCAGGACGGGGTTGAGGGAGTTCATCGCCGACTGGAAGACCATGGCGATCTCCCGCCACCGGAAGGCGCGCAGCTCCCGTGGGTCCAGGGCGAGGACGTCTCCGCCCTGGAAGCGGATGCTGCCGGCGGTGATCTCCGCCGGGGGCTTCAGCAGCCGCATCACGGCGTTGGCGATGGTCGACTTGCCGCAGCCGGACTCCCCGGCGAGGCCGAAGATCTCTCCGGCGCCGATGGAGAAGGAGACGTCGTCGGCGCCCACGACGGTGCGTCCGTCGCTGCGGTATTCGACGTGCAGGCCGTTCACCTCAAGTACGGGTTCCATGGCTCAGCCCCTCCTCTCACGTCGGGCACGGCGGTTGCGCAGCCTCGGGTTGGTGATCTCGTCGACCGCGTAGTTGACCAGCGCGAGCGCGAAGGCGACGAAGGCGATGCACAGTCCGGAGGGGATGAAGGCCCACCACGTGCCGGTCATCAGCGCGCCGTCGTTGCTGGCCCAGTACAGGTTGGTGCCCCAGCTGACGACGCTGCTGTCGCCGAGGCCGAGGAACTCCAGGCCGGCCTGGGCGCCGATGCCGAAGATCACGCAGCCGAGCAGCGTGGTCATCACCACGGACGCCATGTTCGGCAGGATCTCGCGGAACATGATCCGCAGCGGGCGCTCCCCGGTGACGACGGCCGCGGCCACGAAGTCCTTGCCGCGGATCGACTTGGCCTGCGCCCGCAGGACCCGGGCCGAGCCCGCCCAGCCGGTGACGACGAGCACCAGGATCACGGTGGAGGTCCCGGGCGGCAGGAACGCGGCCAGGATGATGAGCAGCGGCAGGCCAGGCAGCAGCAGGAAGATGTTGGTGACCAGGGTCAGCGCGTCGTCCACGATGCGGCCGAAGTACGCGGACGCCAGGCCGACGAGGATGGCGACCGCGGTCGCCACGAGGCCCACGGTGAACCCGACGAAGAGGGAGCTGCGCGCGCCCCACAGGGTGAGGGCGAGCACGTCCTGTCCCTTGGCGGTCGTACCGAGCCAGTGTGCGGTCGAGGGGGCCTGGCTGCCCGTGGAGTTGATGAGCGACGGGTCGCCCGGTGCGAGAACGGGAGCGAGCAGGGCCAGCAGCGCGAAGACGGCGAGCAGGATCAGCCCGGTCAGCGCCTTCTTGCTGTCGATGAGCTGGCGCACCAGTCCGCGCCGGCGGGACGTGCGTGCGGGGGCGGTCGGCGTGGTGGCCGTCGCGATCTCGATGGCGGTCATGTCGGCAGCCCCCTTCAGCGGACGCGGACGCGCGGGTCGAGGCGGACGTAGACGAGGTCGACGAGGAAGTTCGCGATCAGCACCGCCGCCGTGATCGTCAGGAAGATGCCCTGCATCAGCGGGTAGTCCAGGCCCTGGACGGCCATCAGCAGCTGGTAGCCGATGCCGGGGTAGGCGAACACGACCTCGGTGAGCAGCGCGCCGCCGACGACGAAGCCGAGCGCCATGCCGA
Source organism: Streptomyces mirabilis (assembly GCF_039503195.1). NCBI lineage: Bacteria > Bacillati > Actinomycetota > Actinomycetes > Kitasatosporales > Streptomycetaceae > Streptomyces > Streptomyces mirabilis. Next base: position 9,063,552 of record NZ_JBCJKP010000001.1, on the reverse strand, counting down.
AGTTGGTGACGGAGGGGAGCAGCGCGTTGCGGGCGGCGTAGCGGAACATGATCCGCGAGGGGCTGAGCCCCTTCGCCTCGGCCATGGTGATGTAGTCCTCGGCCGCAGTGGCGATCATGGTGTTGCGCATGCCGAGCATCCAGCCGCCGATGGAGACCAGCACGATGGTCAGCGCGGGCAGCACCAGGTGGGTGGCGACGTTGGAGAGGAATTCGCCGTTGAAGCCGGGGGTCAGTCCGACGTCGTAGGCGTGCCGCATGGGGAACCAGCCGAGGCTCACCCCGAACAGGTACAGCGCGCCCATGGCCAGCCAGAAGTAGGGGAACGAGCCGACGAAGATCAGCAGGGGCGGGAAGGCGGAGTCGAGGACGCCGCCGCGTCGCCAGGCGGCGACGATGCCGAGCAGGTTGCCGAGCACGGCCGCGATGACGAGCGCGACGCCACCGAGGAGCAGGGTCCAGCCGATCTGCGAGCCGATCACGTCGGTGACCGGGGTGGGGAAGCGGGTGATGGAGATGCCGAGGTCGCCGGTGAAGACGCTCTTGATGTAGCTGAGGTACTGCTCCCACAGGGGGCGGTGGTCGAGGCCGAAGAGTTTCCGCAACTGGGCTATCTGGTCGGGCTGCATCGTGCCCTGGGCCTGCGCGAACATCCGGGAGACCGGGTCGCCCGGCATGAAGCGCGGGAGCACGAAGTTCAGGGTGAGGGAGGCCCAGAAGGCGAGCAGATAGAACCCCAGGTTGCGCAGGATGAGACGCACGGGTCGTGCTCCTGTCGTAGGGGGTGCGGGGGTGCGGTGGGGAGCGGCCGTCCGGGGAGGAGGACGGCCGCCGATCCGTGCGTCAGCTCTTGACGGGCTTCAGCGACGTGAGCACGAGGATCGTGCTGCCGTTGCGGTTGCCGAGGGTGGCGTACGGGTTCTCTTCGGTGGGCCAGCCGGTGAAGCGGGCGTCCGTGTACGCGCCCCACTCGGGGCCGGTGAACAGCGGGACGACGGGCGCGTCCTTGTTGTACAGCTCCTGCAGGCCGTTCGTCTGCTCGCGCTGCGTCCTCTCGTCCGTGGCGGCGGCGAAGGCGTCGATGAGCTTGTCGGCCTTCTTGTCGCCGAAGCGGTGGTAGTCCTCCGTGGCCTGCTTGCCGACCGGCTGCACCATCTTGGTCGACATCACGCCGCGGTAGTACTCGTACGGGGTCGCGCCGTTGTTGCTCCACACGATGCCGGTGTCGAAGGTGCCGGTGTTGTACGAGGACGAGACCGCCGACCAGTCGGGCGTCTTCACGGTGGCGGTGATGCCGACCTTCGCGAGGTCCTGCTTGATGATGTTGGCGACCGAGATCCAGTCGGAGGAGGCGGAGCCGACGGAGATGTCGAGGGTGAAGTCCTTGCCGTTCTTCAGCTTCCGCTTGCCGCCGCTCTCCTTATAGCCGGCCGCATCCAGGGCCTTGGCTGCCGCGTCGGTGTCGTACTTCGTCCAGGTGCAGGAGGCGGCCAGCGACGTGTCACGCCACTTGTCGTAGGTGTGGGCCAGGCCCGTGCAGTCGGCGGGTTCGGCGTAGCCGTTCATCGCGACCTTGGTGATCTGGTCGCGGTCTACCGCCATGCTGAGCGCCTTGCGCGCGGCCGGGTCGTTGAACGGCGCCTTGGTGGTGTTCAACTGCCAGTTGATCATGGCGCCGGTGGCCGGGAACCAGTAGTGGTTGTGCTTCTTGTCCTTGGCGACGAAGGACTTCTCGATGTCCGGGATGAACGACTGCGTCCAGTCCACCTCGCCGTTGGTGAAGGCGACGTTGGCGCTGTCGTTGCCGGAGAAGGCGAGCATCTGGATGCCGGCGATCTGCTGCTTGTCCGGCTGCCAGTAGTCGGGGTTCTTGCGCAGCTCGTACGACTGGCTCTGGAACTTCTCGATCTTGGTGTACGGGCCGGTGCCGACCGGGTTCGGGTTGGTGAACTTCGCCGGGTCCTTCACCTTGGACCAGATGTGCTTCGGCAGGATGTAGTGGCCGCTGATCTCGTAGAAGGCGGTTGAGAACGCCTTGTTGAAAGAGAACTTCACCGTGTGGGCGTCGACCGCGGTGACCTTGTCGAGGTAGTCGAAGCCACCGAGCACCTTCTTCTGGAGCTCGAAGGTGTAGACGACGTCGTCGGCGGTGAGCGCCTGGCCGTCCGACCACTTCACGCCGTCGCGCAGCGTGAAGGTGAGGGACTTGCCGTCCTTGGCCTGCTCCCACTTGGTGGCCAGCCACGGCGTGTCCTTGGCGTCGGCCATGCTGTGTACCGCCAGCGGCTCGTAGACCGCCTGGAGGGTCATGGGGGCGGCCTGCGGGGAGAGCGGGTTGAAGTTGCGCGTGAACGTCGCCAGATCCTCGCGCGGGATGGTGAGCAGCTGGTTGCCGGAGGTGTCACCGGCGCCGGCGGCGCCCGAGCCACCCGTGCAGGCGGACAGGACCAGGGCTGCGGCGGCGGTCGCGGTGACCGCTCTCAGGGCGGGCCGAAGCCGCCGCGGGGCGATGGAGGGTGCCATAATGGAGACTCTTTTCCTCTCTTCAACACACAGGACGAAGACGGGATGGGATTCCTCGGCGGACTGATTCGCAGTCAGACCGACGAGCGTTCGAGCAGCGGGCAGTCGATCGTCACCCGGTGGGTGTCGAGCGGCTGCCCCGCTGCGAGAGCGGCGAGCATGTCGACGCCCTTGGTGCCCATGGCTTCGAAGGGCAGGGCGAGCGTCGTCAGCTTCGGCCGCAGATAGGCGGCGATGAGTTCCTGGTTGTCGAACCCCACCACGGCCACGTCGTGCGGGATGCGCAGCCCACGTTCCTTGATCGCGTCGTACGCGCCCATCGCCATCCGGTCGTTTCCGCAGAACAGCGCGGTCGGCCGGTCGGCTGCCGGGCGGTCCAGCAGTTCGCAGGCGGCGGTGTAGGCGCCGTCGGCGGTGGCCCAGCCGGGGATGACGAGGGAGGGGGCGGGGGTGATCCCGGACTCGCGCAGAGCACGCTCGTACCCTTCGCGCCTGCCGATGGCGGCCGGGATCGCCGGATCGAGGTTGATGAACCCGATGCGGGTGTGACCGGCGTCCAGGAGCCGGCGGGTCGCCTTGTATCCGCCGGACACCTCGTCGGGCAGGATGCACGGCAGCTCCCCTTCCGCGTCGTAGCAGTTGACGAGCACCGTCGGCACCTCGCGGGCGGCCTTCGGCAGGCTGACGGCCCGGTGCCAGGTCGTGGCGTACAGCAGCCCTTCCACGCGGTGCTCCAGCATCTGGTCGAGCGCGGCGGCCTCCTGCACGGGATCGCCCTCGCTCGCGGCGATCAGCAGGAACCTCCGGTCACCCCAGGCGCGGCTCTGCGCGCCCGTGATCACCTCCGCCGCGAAGGGGCCGGTCACGATCTCGGTGATCAGACCGAACCAGCCGCTGCGGTTGGCGGCCAGCGCCCGCGCCCCGGCGTTGGGCCGGTAGCCGAGCTCGTCGATCGCCTCCAGGATCCGCCGACGGGTCTCGTCAGGGATGGTTGCGCCGGGCTTGTCGTTGAGGACGAAGGAGACCGTGGTCCGCGAGACACCCGCGCGGCGAGCCACATCGCTCATGGTCACGCGCTGCGTCTTGTTGGTGGCCACTTTCAGTCCCCTTCGGTCGGTGGAGGTGCGCCGAGACCCCTCCGGTTTCGCGCTTTAATAACGCGCGTTACTACTGCATTGCTGGGAAGTTACGGCCGCCTTATGCGCCATGTCAATACATCGCCGGGTAACGAAGAAGGATGGGAATGAGACGCCTTCTCGGTGCCGTCGCTGGAGGCTGGGTGACGCCTCGGGAGGGCGGCCCGCAGGGCAACGGCATGGCTGTGGACTCGCCGCCGTGTCCCCGGCGGCTGCGGGCTCACGGCCGCTCGACGAACACGTCGATGCGCTCGGGGTCCCGCTCGACGACCGGATCGAGGATCTTGTCCACGCGCCTGACCAATTCGTCGTCCAGCGTGACGTCCGCAGCCTTGGCGTTCTCGACGACCTGCTCGGGCCGGGACGCTCCGACGATGGCCGCCGAGACATTCGTGTTGCGCAGCACCCACGCCAGGCTCAGCGTCGTCAGGGACATGCCTGCTTCAGCAGCAAGAGGAACCAGCTCCTGGACCCTGGTCAGGACCTCGTCGCGCATCCATCCGGCCACCGCGTCGCTGCCGCCGTTCGTGTCGGTGGCGCGGGAACCGGACGGCGGTTGCTGCCCCGGCTTGTACTTGCCCGTCAGCACACCCTGGGCGAGCGGGGACCACACGATCTGTCCGATGCCCAGCTCCTGGCAGAGCGGGACGATCTCCGGCTCGATCACGCGCCACAGCAGGGAGTACTGCGGCTGGTTGGACACCAGGCGGATCTTCAGTTCCCGCGCCAGCTGCGCCGCGGCCCTGATCTCCTGCGGCTTCCACTCCGAGACGCCGATGTAGTGCGCCTTGCCCGCGTGGACGACATCGGCGAGGGCCTCCATCGTCTCCTCGAGCGGAGTGGCGTAGTCGTAGCGGTGAGCCTGGTACAGGTCCACGTAGTCCGTGCCCAGGCGGCGCAGCGAGCCGTTGATCGACTCCATGATGTGCTTGCGGGACAGACCGCGGTCGTTCTTCCCCGGCCCGGTCGGGAAGTACACCTTGGTGCAGATCTCGACACCCTCACGGCGCACGCCCTTGAGGGCGGCGCCCAGTGCCTCCTCCGCCCGGGTCTCCGCGTACACGTCAGCGGTGTCGAAGGTGGTGATGCCGGCGTCGAGAGCGGCGCGTACACAGGCCGTGGCCGCGTCCTGGTCGACCTGCGAGCCGTGGGTGACCCAGTTCCCGTAGGCGATGGCGCTGACCAGCATGCCGCTGCCGCCCAGATGGCGATAGTCCATGTTCGGTGTCCCTTTCTGAGGACGAAGGAGACCGTGGTCAGCAAGGCACCCGCACCTCGCTCATGGCCACACGGCTTGTCCCTACCGTGGCCACTTCCCGTCCCCTTCGGCCGGCGGAGGCGTGACAATGCCTCCAGTTTCGCGCTTTAATAACGCGCGTTAGTGCTAGGTTGCGAGGAAGTTACGGGCGTTTCGCACCGCATGTCAATGCCTAGACATGGGCTGTATCAGGCCACCGCCCGGTGTCCTTCGCCCGTACGTACGCCCGGCCCGCCGGGCACCGGCCGAAACCCACGCGCGGATCGCGGCAGCTCCGCGCGCTTTCCCAGAGAGGCAGACCGTCACCATGGCTCGACTCGAGTCACCCAGCGGTGTCACCGTTCTCGGTGAGTGCGTCGCGGACGCCTTCACCGCCCCCGCCCTGTCCGGCCCGGGGGAACTCGCCCTGCGCGTCCTGCCGGGAGGCGGCCCCGCCAACACCGCCGTCGCCCTCGCCCGGCTCGGCACCCCCACCCGCTTCCTCGCGCGGCTCTCCCATGACGTCTTCGGCACGCTCTTCCGTAACCGCCTCAGCGACTCCGGTGTCGACCTGAGCGGCAGCGTCACCGCCCCCGAGCCCAGCACCCTCGCCGTCGCCGCCCTCGACGAGACCGGCCAGGCCACCTACACGTTCTACGCCGACAGCGCCGCCGACTGGCAGTGGACCGCCGACGAACTCGCCGACACCTCGCACGACGGCACCGTCTGCCTGCACACCGGCTCCCTGGCACTGATACGCCAACCCGGCGGCAGCCGCATCGAGGACCACCTCGCCAAGGCACGCGAACACGTCACCGTGTCCATCGACCCCAACGTCCGCCCCCTGCTCGTACCGCCCTCCGCCTACCGGGAACGGCTCCCACGCTGGTGCGCCCTCGCCGACATCCTCCGCCTCAGCGAGGACGACCTCGGCTTGCTCCTCCCCGGCGTCGGCCCCGAAGAGGCGTGCGACACCTGGCACGCCGCCGGCGCGCGCCTCGTCGTCATCACCCTCGGCTCACGCGGCGCTCTCGCCTCCCTCGACGGCCTCCGCGTCACCGTCCCGGCCCCGGCCGTCGACGTCGCCGACACTGTCGGCGCCGGGGACTCCTTCACCGCAGGTCTGCTGCACCGTCTCACCGCCCTCGGCCACCTCGGCGGCCGGCTCGAAGCGCTGAGCCTCGAAGACGTCACCCAAGCCTGCGCCTTCGCTGCCTGCGTCGCCGCCCAGACCTGCTCCGTCCCCGGCGCAAACCCGCCCTGGGCGGACGAAGCGGCGCTGAAAGCCGGCGTCGAACGGCTCCTGTTCCACGTCTGAACGCACATGCCCGTTCCCGCGCCATGACTGCCAAAGGCCCTTGTGACCCTACAAGACTGCCGACATGACACACGTGATCATGGTCAGTGACTACGACCCCCGCTGGCCCGATCGGTTCCAGGACCTGCGGCAGCGACTGGCACCTCACGTCGCGGATCTTGCTGTGTCCATCGAGCATGTCGGCAGACCATCCCCGCAGGACCTGTACGAGGCCGCCGACATCGACGGCGCCACCCGCTGGGTCCGCTTCCGCTACGTGACCTGGCCCGGCCTGCGCTCCACGCGCACTTCGTGCTCATCACCATCACCATCGCCGCGTTCAGCCTGTCCGCGCAGATCAACGTGATGACGCAAGGCGGGCCGCTGGACTCCACCACCACGGTTGTCTACCAGGCCGTTCAGACCGGATACGGGCAGCAGCAGACCGGGTACGCGTCCGCGATCTCCCTCGTCTTCTTCGTTCTGGTGCTGGCGGTCTCCCTGATCCAGCGCTTCCTCACCCGGGAGAAGGACTGACATGGCCTCCGCATCCTCCGCGCCCGGACCGCCGCCGGATGCCGTTGCTGCGCTCGCTCGTCCTGCAGGCGGCGCGCATCGTGCTCGCGCTGTTCTTGGCCTTCCCGATCGTGTTCATGCTGGTGTCGTCGCTCAAGCCGGACCAGCAGATCTTCAGCGACCTGGACAGCATCAAGGCGTTCCTGCCGGTCGGCCACCTGTCCCTGGACAACTACACCGGGGTATTCGACCGGGTTCCCGCTGCCCGGTTCCTGATTACCTCCATCGGGATCTCCGCGGTGACCGTGGTGCTGGGCATCTTCGTCAACAGCCTCGCGGCGTTCGCCCTGTCCCGGATGCGCCGGCGCGGCAAGAAGGTCGTGCTCGCCGCGATCATCGCGACGCTGATCGTGCCGTTCGAGACCTTCGCGCTGCCGTTGGTCTGGTGGGTCAACCAGCTGCCCTGGCTTCAGGTGAACGGTTTCCACCTCGCCCTGACGGAAGGCTGGCTGGACACCTACCGGGTGCAGGTCCTGCCCTTCGTGGCCAACGCCTTCTCCGTCTTCCTGTTCCACCAGTACTTCCAGAGCATCCCCAAGGAGCTCGACGAAGCAGCCATCATCGACGAGGCCGGCTGGTTCGGGATCTACCGGCGCATCGTCATGCCGCTGTCGAGTCCGGCGATCGCCACGGCGGCGATCCTGACCTTCCTGCCGGCCTGGAACTCCTACCTGTGGCCGCTGATGGTCGTCCAGAGCGAGAACCTGCGGCCCGTGATGGTCGGCATCCAGTACTTCTTCCAGCTCAACCCCTCCTGGGGCCAGATCATGGCCTACGCCTCGATGATCACCGTGCCGGTGCTCACGCTGTTCGTGGCGTTCCAGCGGGCCTTCGTCAACAGCATCGCCTCCAGCGGAGTCAAGGCTGACCGCAGGCGCGCACGCCTGCCCCGCCGGCCCTCCCACTCTCTTCTCTGCCCCCACGCTGTGCTTCAGCGCACCCTTAGAAAGGCTTCGTGTGCCTACGCCGCCCATCGATTCCCACCTGCCCGCCGTACACCTGCGACCGCCCCGCAACTGGATCAACGATCCCAACGGGCTGGTCTTCCACGACGGCCAGTACCACGTGTTCTGCCAGTACAACCCGTACGGTCCGCAGCACGCGAACATGCACTGGGGTCACTTCCGCAGCCCGGATCTGATCACCTGGGAAGAGCTTCCGATCGCGCTCGCCCCCACCTCCGGTGGTGACGACGCGGACGGCTGCTACTCCGGCAACGCCATCTCCGTCGAGGGCCGGCTGGTGGCCTTCTATTCCGCCAACCGCACGGGCCGCTGGTGGCAGCCGGTCACCACCGCCGAGTCCCACGACGGCGGGCACACCTGGGCCAAGCGGCCTCAACTCCTCATCCCGGGGCCACCCGCCGACACCACCATGTACCGGGACCCCTACGTCTGGCGGCAGGACGGCCACTGGCGGATGCTCGTCGGCGCGGCCCTCGCCGACGGCCGCGGCGCGGCACTGCTCTATGAATCGGACGACCTGGAGCACTGGGATTACCGCGCCCCCTTCCACACCAGCAGCCCAGCCACCACCGCCGACGGCCCGGCGGGCTGGGAATGCCCCCAGTACGCGACCTTCGGCGACCGCGGTGTCCTGATCGTCAGCGACTGGACGCCGGAGGGCGGCCCCAGCCACGTGACGGTGCACACCGGCCGCGAGGAGTCAGCCCGTTTCACCGCAACTGCGCCACCTGTACGGCTGGACCACGGCCCGGACTTCTACGCCCCCGCCCTGCTCAAGGCCCCCGAAGAAGACCGTTGGCTGTTGTGGGGCTGGGCGTGGGAGGCCCGCGACGACACCTGGGCGCACGAAGCGGGCTGGGCGGGAGTCCTCACCCTCCCGCGCGAACTGACTTTGGCCGACGACGGCACGGTCGGCCAGCGCCCCGCCCGCGAGCTGCTCGCCCTGCGCGGCGAACGCGTCCTGCACCGCACCGGACACGTCACCCGATCCGGGCCGGTCGACCTGGGGCAGGTCAGCCGCACCTTCGACCTCACCGCCGTACTGATCCCCGACCCCACCGGCTTGTGTGGTCTGCGCCTGGTCACCTCCGCGGACGGCACCGAATACCTCGACATCGGCCTCGACCCCACCGCCGGTCAGCTCACCGTCGACCGAAGCCACGCCTCATGGGACCCGCGCGCACGGACGGGCACCTACGCCGTCCCCTGCCCGGCGGCGAAGGTCCCCGGCTCACCCGTCGAACTCCGCGTGATCATGGACGGCTCGATCGCCGAGATCTACCTCGCCACCGGCCAGGTCCTCACGATCAGGTTCTATCCGCTCGGCGACGCGCCCTGGCGCCTGCAGGCCCGCACGATCGGCACCGGCAGCAGCGACTTCGCCGTGGAGGCATGGGACCTGAACCCCCGGCCGAATCCGTCAACAGCCTCTCACGGCAAGCCGACCACGGGACGTGTGACCGCCCGGTGACCCCGCCCACCATGCCTCCCCTCCTCACGGCGGCCGGAGTCGCGCCCCGCGTCGTGATGGAGATCCTCGGTCACTCACAGATCAGCATCACCATGAACGTGTACACGGACGTCGTGCAGGACACGCAGCGCGAGGCCATGAGCCACATGGACCGGCTGCTCAGGAGGCGTCCCGGTCGTCAGTGACCCGTCGCCGTTGATGTCAGATCTGGATGTCAGAAAGGGGTCCACCTCCGAAATTTCGGAAGTGGACCCAGGAGAGGCCCGGTCAGAAGCCGACAGGATTACAACCCAACTGGGTACGGCTCGTCCCGTTTCGAGGGATGGGCTGACCTGGGGAGACGTTGAATGGCGTCTGGACGGGCAGGTCCTCTTCTTGAGGGGAGGAGACGGTGTCGGTGGGGTCGTTGTTCGAGGCGATCGAGGCCGAAGAGGCGGAGGTCCCGGAGCGAGTGGAACAGCTTGAAGCCCGGCTGGCCGAGTTGACCGAGGGGCTGGAGGCTGAGCGCGAGAGACTCTCGCGGCCGGTGATCACCCCTGAGACGGTCGGTGAACTCCTGGCGAGGATGACGGACGACAGTGCCGTGGACGAGCCGGTGCGGCAGACGCCGTCGGTGGGTGACGGGTCGCCGTTTGAGGGGGCGGAGCGTCGGGTTGCAAGGGTGTTGTCGGTGCCGAAGTGGCAGCCGGGCATGGAGACGAGTGCGCTGCCGCAGATCTACCAGGACATTCTGGAGGTCGCGCCGAAGCCGTCCTCAAACTCCGCGCCGTCACCAGCAACGGACACACAACGCCCATTTCACCTATCACACCGCCCACGAACACGAACGGCTCTACCCCACCCCTGACCAGGCCACATGCAGACTGACCGCCTGATCCACGACCTTCACTTCAGCAGACCCTGGCTATTCAGGCCCGACGCCCACGTCGCCGAAGGGAAGGTCGCCTGAGGCGGCGGGATTTCTACTTCTCCGGGTGGGACGTAACCCTGCTGCCACAGCGTCTTCAGAGTGTGGACGACGAACAGGATCTCGGATGAAGCGCCGGTACGAAGAGGGCTGCCCGGACCGCCCGCTGCCGGGCGGCACCGAATGCGTCAGGCCGGTCGGCAGCAGCGCGGACGAACGGAACCATCCGTAAGTGGTTCTCGCAGAACGCAAGTTGAGTCCAGTTCACCGCGATCGACGACTGTGCTGGCGGCTTTTTTGCTGGTTGGCGCGTGATATCCAAGGCGGCGTTGCCGCCTGCGGCTTTCGCGGCGGCCCGGCGGGTGGCATCGCGCAGGGCTTCCGGACGCATGACCACGCCCTTGCCGTCGACCTGGACCACCAGCGGCATCTGTCTGCTGCAGGGGACCGGGATCCTGGCGCGGTAGAAGTCGTCGGCGTCGACCGCGGCCGCGACCACCAGTTCTTCGAGTCGGCGTTTGCCCAGCACCTTCCCGCAGCGACGCTCGACTGCCTGCTGGGCTTGGTCGAACGACCCGCGCACTGATTCGGTGACCGCGAGTCGGCGCAGGCCCATCGAGTGTCGGCCCGCCGGCAGCGACAGCGCCGCGTCGGTGGGGTGGATGTTGCAGACGCCGGGGCCTCGGTGGGCGACCCGGGTGACGCGGACCAGCCCGAACACGCTGGCCAGCCAGCGTGAGTGCCCCGTCTCCCGCCGGGGCCGCAGCTGTCCTTCCGGACCCATCACCACAGGTCTGCCACTGGCACGGATCTGTTCCTCTTCCCGCCGGGCACGTAGGTCAAGGTGGTCCTGCAGCAGTTGCCGTAACAGTTCCCGCCCGCCCGCGTCGAGGTGTTCTTCCAGCTCGGCGTGGGTCCACTCGCTCGCATCGCCGCCCGACAGGGTGTGCATCAGCGATTCGAAGGCGCTTATGGAGCGGGCAAAGGGGCCAGTGGTGGCATGAGTGTCGTACGGTGTCATCTCCGGGGCTCTTCCTGATCCTGCATCCGATATGGGTCGCACCTTCGAATGTAGGCGGAAGAGCCCTGCTGTCAGCGGGAGTTGGGTGGAGCAGCCGTCGGGCGGCGGGCCGGGGTGAACAACCCGGGGGCCTCTTCGTCGAGCCAGCCTCGCTCCACCAGCCGCTTCAGCTTCGACCGGGTGCCCTCGATCTTCCCGGTCTCGGCCGGCAACCCGATCCTCGGCACGATCTGCTTGGCGCGGATCGGCCCCGGTGCGTCGGCAACCACTTCCACGATGTCGCGATATACCGACGGCAGCACGTCTGACATCATGCCGGGTTGCCAGTTCGGCACCGTCAGCACCCCGATAACCTGCCGCTCGGCCCCCGCATACGCCGACGCCATCCGCTCACCCGATCGCGACGGTCCGGCATCTGCCCCCACGGGCATCTCAGTCTCCATCTCCGCGAGAACCTCGGTGACCGTTTCCCGTGTGATCCGCAGGCGCTTCAGGCTCTCACGGGCCCGCTCCAGCTTCCCGGACAGCTCAGCAAGCTCGGCTTCCAGCTCTTCCACCTGAACCCGAGCCGCTGCCTCGCGGGCTTCCAACTCCTCGAACAGCGAGCCCATCTGCCACCCCTCCTCCACCACCACGGTAGAGACGAGCGGCCGCGAACACAGCCCAGACGGAGGTCGGTTGTCGGCGGCAGGGACTAATGTCCGTGCTCGCCGTCGATAGGAGAGCCGTGAACACGCACGCGCACTGGCCGGGAGTTCGAGAACGCGTCATCGCAGTGGAGGAGACCGAGCGTCGAGCCCGTGGCCGTGGTCCGTCTCGATACCCGACGTTCGAACCTGTCCTGACTCCCGCCGAGATCGCTGAGGTCGAAGCACAGTTCGGTGTCGCGCTCCCCGACGAGTACCGCACGTTTCTGGCGGATGTCGGTGCCGGCGGCCCCGGACCGGCGTTCGAGCTCACGTCATTGCGCCGAATCGACGGGCAGTGGGGATGGGTCTGGGAGAACGACGAGGACCATCCCTGGCTGCTGGATCCGAGTGGGCCGTTCGTCGAGACGGAAGACTGGGCCGCCCAGCAGATGGCGACCCTTCGCGCCGCCCGGTACGAACCCACCACACGTGACGAAGACGACGACTACCTGGACGACTACCGCAAGCTCTTCGGCGACGCCGGCGACGATGTCTGGTTCCTGGAACGCGGGCGGGGTGCGATCCCCATCAGCGACAACGGATGCGGGATGACCGGCTGGCTCATCGTTGTCGGCCCGCACCGCGGGGAACTCCGCGACCGGAACTGCGCGGTCAACCCGCCCTTCGAGCCGTACGTCGACGCAAACGGAAACCGTCACACCTTCCGCAGCTGGTACCTCGAGTGGCTTGAGCAACGCGAGAGGGCAGCTCGATGATCAAGGGCTGGTGACCCTGGCCCGCCCCACGCACAGCGACCTACTCAACCCTTCCCTTCAAAGGAACTGCACCCAAATCCGAATGCACTCAAGGTTGTTGGCCGTATCTTCATCGGTCCAGGTCCCCGAGGACAACCCGTACCTGCCTTCGCTGCGCCACCTTCTCGCCCACCGGCTCAGCCACTCGGGAATGTTCGACCAGGCTCTCGATCAGTTCCGACGCATCGGCCCCTGGTGCGGCGCCACCCCCTGGAGCAGCAGCAACGACCCCATCGTCGCCTTCGACACCGAGCGCGCCATCGCCGCCGCCAACGCCGGCCGCCGCGCTAAAGCCACTCAGGGACTGCCGGAAAACGACTCCACGAAGTCCCCAGAGGGCGGTTCGTAGCCAGCACCGGTCGCCAGGAATCAGTAGCCAGCGCCACGGCCGCCGCCGATCCGCAGCGCGTCCGCAGTGATCGCGACGGTGCGGGTCGAGAAGAGCAGCCGGAATCGCGGCTCGGCCAGCACCTCCCGGTAGGTGGCACGGTGGTTGCCCTGCGCGGGCTCGGCGGTTGGAGTCATGACGCGCAGCCTCGCCGTGCGCCCACGCCGCTCACCAATGATTCGTCGCTGGACGAATCGGAACAGACGTCCGGCGGTAGCATGGCGCGGTGCTGCGCTTCGAAGTCTCCGTCGAGGACCTGCTGCGCAGCCGCTTCGCACTGTCGCCCGCACTGGACCTGTGCTTCCTGCTACGTTCGCTCGCCGGCCAAGGCCAGCGGCTGCCGCGAGCCTGGGCCGCCCGGCTCCTGCCGGCCTTTGAACGGCTTCGCCGCGAGAGCGAACTGAACGCCGCCCTCGCGCTGCAGGCCCCGCAATCCGGACCGAACTTCGTCGCCCCGCCCCCGCGCGGCCTCAGCCAGACCTGGGCAGACGACCTGGCCATGATCCGGGCCACACCGCTGGAAGCGGCCCGCCACGAATTCGCCACCACCGCGACCGGCCCGTCCGCCCGTGATCCCCGCGTCCGCGCAGTGCTGGACTCGGCGGACGCCGTCTCCAGGATCGCCGAGACGATGGACCAGGCCTGGCACGAGCTGCTCGCCGCGGACTGGCCGCAACTGCGCGCGATCTGTGAGCGCGATGTCGTGCACCGGGTGGGTGTGATCGGCGAACACGGATGGGCCGCGACCATCGAGAGCCTGCACCCGGGCGTCGCCTGGCGCGCCGGCGGTATCGAGATCGGCTTCTTCCGAGGCGGAACAGTCCGCCTCGCCGGTGACGGGCTCCTGCTGATTCCTTCGGTCTTCGTCGGGCATATCGCCGCCCAGGTGGAAGACCCCTGGCCCAGGACCTTGGTCTATCGTGCCCGCGGCACCGCCGCCCTGTGGGGCGAACAGGAGACCGTCCCCCGACCGGACGCCCTGACCGCTCTGGTCGGCCGGGCCCGAGCCCGGCTGCTGGTGGCGCTGGACGCCCCGGCCAGTACCAGCCACCTCGCCCGAAGCCTCGCCATGGCACCCGGCGCGGTAGGAGACCACCTCGCCATCCTGCGAGGCGCGGGACTGCTCGTCCGCGCCCGGTCCGGACGGTCGGTGCTCTACCGGCGCACCCCGCTCGGCGAGGCACTGGTCGGCGGTTCGGGCTGAGGGCTCAGATCAGCACTGTTTTCTGAGGCGCCGCCAGCAGATGATTGCGCAGCCGAGGGTGAGGAAGGCCTGGTGGATGTCGGAGCGGATCTCCCAGCGGATACGCAGCCGGCGGAACCAGCGCAGAAGCGCGAAGGCCGCTTCGACGACCCAACGGTTCTTGCCCAGGCCGCTTCCGTGCTCGGTGCCGCGCCGGGCAATGAGCGGGCGGATGCCCAGTCACGGACCTGGCGGCGGTAGATGTTGTGGTCGTAACCGCGGTCGGCGTAGAGGACGTCGGGGCGCCGACGGGGACGTCCGCGCTTGCCGCGGACGGGCGGTACGGCGTGGATCAGGGGCAGGAGTTGGGTGACGTCGTTGCGGTTGCCACCGGTCACGGTGGCGGCCAGGGGTATGCCGTGGGCGTCGACAATGACGTGGTGCTTGCTGCCCGTCTTGCCCCGGTCGACTGGCGAGGGCCCAGTGGCGTCTCCGCCCTTCAGGGGCCGCAGGTGGGAGCCGTCGACGGAGGCGCGGGACAGGCCCAAGGCGTCGCCAGCTCGGAGTTCGGCGAGCAGGAGTTCGTGCAACTGCTGCCACACGCCGGCCTCCTTCCAGTCGCGCAGCCGCCGCCAGCAGGTCATCCCGGAGCCGAAGCCCAGCTCCTGTGGCAGGAACTCCCACCGGATCCCCGTGTACAGCACGAACAGGATCCCGCACATGGCTCTGCGCTGGTCAAGCCGTTTGCGTCCGGGATGGCGGTAGCGCCGCTCCACTACCGGGAGCAGCGGTTCAATCCGCTCCCACAGCCCGTCCTCGACCTCCCACGGCTTGCGCTTCACCGCCCCAGAAGCCGTCGCACACCCCCGCACCCCGCCGATACAGATACGAGGAAAACACAAGCTGACGGACAGTCATTCCCAGTAGCTCATTGTGTTAGGAGTCCTAAATGCGGGTCAGATCCACGGTAGGACGCGGCACTGACAACAGGCAGGGAGTAGACGTACCAGCCCGAAAGGAACCAGCCACGTGACCATCCAGCGGCGCGTCCAGAGCCGCCACGACAGGTCGCCGACCTCTCCGTTCTTCCCGATCCGCCCTAGGGCCCGCGAGCCCTCGGCGCGGCGCGGCAGTCGCACCGCCACCCGCCACGAATCTCTCGGCGCGGCCCGGCTGGAGCCCCGTACCCGGCAGCAGCTGGCCTGTCAGATCCCGTGCCTAGGCTGTCCGCAGAGATTCGATCAAGGAGCAGCGGTGCGAATAGAGCGTCACCAGGTGGGCGGGTCCGTCGTGTCGACAGCACGCGAAGATTTCACGAACCGCATCGGGGGTCAGGTGCGGTCCATGTCGCGGGCCGGCCGGATGGCCACCTACGAGTGGCAGTCGATCGCCGACGAGTTCCTCGACTACCTGGGCGCCCTCTCCGTCGAGACTCCTGACCTCGACACCTCGGAGGCCAAGGCCGCCCTCAAGGACGCCTCCGAGGCCGCGGCCGGCGCCGTCGCCTACGCGGCGTACCACCCACACTGCAGCTTCCAAGTCTTCCTGGAGTACGTGAACTTCGGCATGAGCTACGACCCGGGTGAGGATGCCCCCGAGGAGAGCGTCACGCCCGGGGAGTGGATCGACGCGCTCTGCCTGTCGGTCCTCAGGGACAAAGCCAAGTGGCACGGCGAGGCCTTCCACTTCGCCCGGAAGAAGTTCGCCGCGCAGGCGCAGGGAACGCCCGCCGGCGAGCTCGCCACAGGACTGATGGCCGTGGTCCTGGACGACACCGGTGGCGACGAGGAGTACCCGCCGAGCGCGCAGGCCAAGCTCGCCGCCATTGACGCAGCCCTGGACCGCATCCGTACCCGCGCCGGGGAGACGGGCGAGCCCCTCCAAAACCGGCCGGACAGCGTAGCGCTGCACACGCTGCGCGCCCTGGCCGCCGAGGACCGGGAGGCCTTCGATGCCGCGCTGGCCGACCTCCTGGTCAGGCACACCACCCTGCACGGCCCCGCAGCCTCCCCGAGCACCCTTCTCCCACTCGTCCCCATGGCCCTCGCCGCGCTCGCGTACCGGACCCTGGGCTGGGCGCCTGCCATCCACACCGACTACCTCCCGCACGCACTGATCACCGGCTTCGAGAGCCGAGGCCCGCGGGTCGCGGGGTTCGGCCGGAACCGGCGGCCGGACGCGGTGGCCGCGCTCACCGCAGGCCCACTGGTGGTGGAGCGGCCGGCCCTCGACTGGACGGTGGGCCCGCAGATCGAGGCCATCCATGAGGAACACGCTCGGGAGGCGTTCACCCCCGTCGACGGCAAACCCCTCGCTGTCTGGCAGCTCGGCAGCGTCATGAGCGACCAGGAGCGCCTCTTCAAGTGGCGAGCGGGGAACCCCGGCGGCGTCACGGACGCCCAGCTCGCGAACCTTCGGCTGGCCTCCCAAATGGGGGCGGCCCTTTTCCGCATCGCACTGGCGGAGCCGGGCACCGAGGTTGAGGTGACCATCGACGGCCGCAAACTGCGCTACCCGGCCCAGCGGGACGAGGAAGCCGGAGCTGGCAACTGGCAGACGGCCACGACCTTCGCCCTCATCACCGGCGCACGCGAAGACCTCGCCCCCCTGGTCCTCACCGGCCCTGCCTTCGCCCGCCCGGACGGCTCCGCCTTCACCGCGTACCGCGAAGCCCTCCACGCCTACCTGAAGGGCACCGATCCCGAACCGGCCGCGCAGCGGGCCTTGCAGCAGGCAGAGAGCGCCAAGGACTGGGGCTTCGCCATGCCGCCGGCCGTACTGCTGTCGCAGCTCGTGGAAGGCGACGAGGAGAGCTTCAACCTGGCCCTGGCCGATGCGCTCGAAGCCCACCGCAACTACTACCAGGTCGCCGACCGCGCCGACGATCCGGATGCTTCCGTCAACCTCGACGTCCTCGCCCTGGCCTGCCACGCTCGCCGCCGCAGCTGGGACATCCGCGTCGAATCCCCATACCTTCCGCAGGGTCTCCTGCGCGCCGCCGAACCCTTCTAGGTCCTGTCGTCAGATTCCCGTCGACCGCCCGGAGGGCGGGCCCTGCGGCGTCAGGTGGGTGCTCTCGGCGTGCCGGGTACAGGCCCTCGTACTGGACGTACTTGGGTCTGTGCCCGGTGCGGCGAAGGGGGTCCCTTGATGACGCTCCGTCACGCTCCACGAAAATCTTGCCTGAACCTTTCAGGGCTCTGTCCGCAGTTCCGTGAATCCCATCGCCGTGGACGGCCCGGCCGTTGTGCTCTACGCCGCGTCATGAATGATCAGCCCATGGGCTCGATGCAACCGGATGTGACGTGGCCGTTCACCGACGGCACCTGTCCTCATGACGTGCTGGCCATCGTGCAGCGGACGGTGGCCGACGGTAGCCACCCAGCGCTGATGGTGGTCCATGATGATGAACAGGACTGGCTTCTCGCTGACGGGCTTCATAATCCGAACGCGGACGGAGCGTCGATCGTCTGCCATCTAGATCCAATGCCGTTGTCTTTGCTGTAGGCGTACTGTGCTTGGCAGTTCGTCCCGGGGGTGGTTCGGATGGCTGCGAGTGTGTCTGACTTATCGGGTCTCGGCCTGTTGACCTGGGTGTATCCACCAGGCTTGGTGGACCGGGTGGTGGCGGCGTGCGGCCGTGCCGAGCGACGTCAGCGGCTGCTTCCCGCGCGGCTGGTGGTGTACTTCGTGCTGGCGTTGGCCCTGTTCTCACCTGCCCCGTATCTGGAAGTGATGCGCCACCTCGTCGAGGGCTTGCGGGGCTCGGGGCTGCTGGGCAACTGGCGTGTTCCGGCGAAGTCCTCACTGTTCAGGGCCCGGCAGCGGCTGGGCTCCGAGCCGCTGCGAGTGCTGTTCGCCACGACCGCGAAGCCCATGGCGACCGAAGCGACGCCCGGCGCGTTCTGGCGGGGCTTGCGGCTGCTCGCCGTCGACGGCACCTGCTGGGACGTCGCGGACAGTGAAACCAACGAGACTGCCTTCGGACGTCCGGGCAGCGGCCGCGGGTCGGGCAGGAGCGCGTTTCCGCAAGTGCGAATGGCAGCTCTGGTGGAGATCGGCAGCCATGCGGTGCTGGACGCGGAACTGGCCGGCTGCCGCACCGGGGAAGTCACTCTGGTAGGCCGCCTGCCGCGTTCGACCAGCCCAGGTCAGCTGGTCCTGGCCGACCGTGAGTTCCTTGGCGTCCCGTTGTGGCAGGCGTTCACAGCCACCGGCGCCGACCTGCTGTGGCGGGTGCCCGCCAACCGCGTCCTGCCCGTCACCAAACAGTTCCGCGACGGGTCATGGCTCTCACACATCAGAGCGAGCAGCGGCCCGGCCCGCAAGGAGCCGGTTGTAATCCGTGTCCTGGCCTACCGGCTCAAGGACCGGGCCGGTGAGGGTGAGACCGACGGCTATCGCCTGGTCACCAGCCTGCTGGACGCCCGACGGTATCCTGCCCGACAGCTGGCCGCGCTCTACCGCGAACGCTGGGAGATCGAGTCCGTCTTCGCCGAGATCAAGACCCATCAGCGTGGCGCACGCGTCGTCCTCAGCAGCAAAACACCCGACGGTATTCACCAGCAGATCTGGGCACACCTGCTGGTCCACCACGCTCTGCGGGAACTCATGCTGAGAACGGCTGCCACCCGTGGCCTGGACCCTGACCGGGTCATCCTTCACCGAAACCCTGCGCTCTGCCCGGCGCAGCGTGACCGTCACGCCGGGCAGATTTTCCCCTGACCTCCTGGTCAGAGCACTGGCGATGCTCGAGCAGGACCTCCTGGAACGGCTCCTGCCCGTCAGACGCCTCCGCAGCCGGCCCCGCGTGGTGAAACGCAAGATGTCCAACTACCACCTCAAGCAAACTGAACACCGTTCCTGGCCACAGCCGACCCGCACCGGCCCTCAAGCGGTCCTCATCACAAGACCCCAACCCGCAAGCCCGTAACGCAACGGCATTGCATCTAGATCATGTACTCAGCCTCGACCCATCTGTCGCGGCTTTGGCCAGCCTGCCGCCTAGCCATATTGCTGAGCGGGTCTCTCGAGACGAGCCGTGGTCAATTCGTTCGTGGACCTACGAGGACGAGACGTCGTCCTGACCTCGGCGCCATCCTGGGTGAGGATCCGGATCCGGAGGAGCTCGAACGAGGCCCGATACCTTGTCCTCCCCGCGCATGCGGAAGTAGCTCCCGAGTCGCGCCCGTTCCGCGCGCCGAGGGGCGCCGCAAGGAGGGTGTGTCGTTCACTGTTCACCGCATCCTGGCGTCGGTCGCGGACGAGGACGAGCGGTGGGCGGCGATTGAGGACGCGCCGTTCAACCCGCGCACCGGGGCTCGGCAGTGGACGCCGGACGGCGCGAAGCGGGTCGTCGGCCAGCGGGTCGACCGGCCGGTCACAGTGGATGAGAAGGTCCAGGCCGTCGCTGACCTGACCCGGGACGATGAGGTCGCAGCGCAGGTCGCCACCGACCTGCTGAAGCGTCCGACGGTCACCGAGCACGTCACCTCGGCCGAGAGGGTGCGGGTCGTCACGGAGCTGACCAGGGACGACCCCGTCGCCCAGCAGGTGACCACCGACCTGCTGCGCCGTCCGGCCGTCGCCCGCAAGACGATGCGGGACGATTATCCGGACTACGGGTTGGCTGCTGCCTGATCTCAATGAGGCCAGGTCCGCAGCGGTACGCCTGGATGGGTCGTTCTGCAGACGGGCTACTCGTGATGACTGCCTCACCGGGTCGTGTCCCGGGTCAAAGAGTGGAGCGTGTGCCTGGTCGCAACGCCCACGAGATGATCGCTGGGGCAGAATCAGATCCATGGCCACGTCAACTGATCCCGCTGCTCTGTATCCCGACGTTGCTACGGAAGGGAGCCTCGCTGCGGCGCTCCGAGCCGCCGCGCTCAAGGACGGCTTCTCGGTCCCGCTCACCGCCTCGGAATCCGACCCGCTGCGCCATGCCGCCGTCGCAAGCACCGTTCCGCAACGGACGACCTTGGAGATCACCGCGTGGGTAGCCGAACGGCGGTGGTCAATCCGCGGCTGCGAGTCATTCCAAGGCATGGCACTGATCGACGGAACCACGCAGGACCTGGCCCAGCTCGCCCGGGCGGCGCAAGCCTGGCATGACGGGGCAGCGCTGACCGACATCTCCGGAGCCGCGCCGTTCGTGCACCTCACTGGCCGCTTCGAGGTGGCCGACCACGATCCGGGGCGACTTGCCGAGTCCGAGTGGCAGCACCTGCTCACGGAGGCGGACGAGGTGGACTGGCCCGAGTACCGCGCGCTCGTGGAGGCGGCATACGCCGAGCCGGCACTGCGGAAGCTCTACCCGTTCACGAGCCACTGGACCCTGCGATTCTCCACCAGTACCCGCCCTCGCCTCACGGTCATTCCGCTCTGCTTGGACGCGCATCGGGACAGCCGCTACACCCTCAGTGCCAGCTTCATGGGTGAGGTCCTTGTCGATACGACCACGGTGGCGGACGCCGTGTCGACAGCCGTGCGCCATCTGCCCTCCGGCCTTGGACCTGTCACTTCTGGAGCCGCCTGAGAAGCGCCTGGTCTCGGGTGGAAGGATGACGTGCATGCACTTGCCTCAACCTGATGATCTGACCTCGCTGGTCCTTCGCACCGACTTCAGCAGCGAGGCGGCATGGGAAACGGTGCAAGCAGCGATTGATGGCTCGGGCTACCGCAATGCGACCTTCGTCAGTGACTCCTCCTTCACCGATGTCAGTGTTCAAGCGCTGGTCGACGCGGATGCCGCCGCTGATGACGACGACAAGCTGTGCTACGTGTTCCTCGCTGACGCGACCACCATGACCGGCGAGGAGCATCCACTCCTGGCCGTCGACCTGTATGACGAACCCGGCCGGACATTCCGGGTTCCACCCCGTTGGTACGCCGATGTCTCCAACAACCTGACCATCGGCAACATGGACTTCTCCGAGTTCGCCGACGCCACCAACGAATCGGACACGTACTGCGGCTTCGAGGACGGCTAAGCACGCACGGTAGGTTTCGCCCACCTCCTCAGGCAGGACCCGGCCGTGGCCTGGTAATGACGGGCATGCCGAGCTCGGTTGGACCGCCCCGACCGTTGTTGTGTGTCCGCTCCAAACTGCGGTCGAGAGCGACGAGTTTCTCCTTGGCCTTGGTGAGGCTTACTTGGAGTCCTTGGACTTCGCCGAGCCAGCCGTTTGTCCGCGCCTCCGCGATGCGTTCGGCGAGGTTGCGGATGATCTCGATGAGCCGGGGCCGCTGCCTGGGAGAAACCCGCAGCATCGGGCAGCGCAGGCATGAGTGCTCATGCTGGCATGGGGTTCCGTAGGGCCGTGCGCAGTCACCGAGCTCCAGCTTGCGGGTGTGGAAGTGTTCCTGGAACTCGCGCCATTCGTCGGTCGTGGGTTCGCGGTATTCCTCGGCGGGCCGTGTTGCCCGCCGCTGGTCGAGGAAGGCCCGGTAGGAGCGGATGAGGTCCTCCTGGAAAACGGCCAGGTACGCCTCCGTGGTACTCGTACTGGTATGGCCGAGCAAACGGGCGGCGATATGGACGGGCAGTCCGCCGGCGACAGCCTCGGTGGCGAAGATCCTGCGGAAGTCGTGCGGCGTGAAGTGCAGGGGCTCGCCCGACTGGCTGGTGAGGGCGGCTCGGGCCAGGGTGTCGTTGAGCAACTGGTAGAGCGTGTTCGTGCTGATAACGTCGCGTTTCCAGCCGATCCGGCGCTGGAAGAGGTGCGGGAGCGGCGGCCCGGTGACCAGCTCGTGGTAGTCGTAGCGCGCGACGAGAGGGATCGTGCCGGCGTTGTCCCCGCGGAGTCGGGTGATCACGGTGGCGAGGACGCTGGCAAGCTCGGGGCCGACCAGCAGGAGCCGCTCCTCGTTTCCCTTCGACGGGATGATCTGCAGCAGGGGCACGATCTCACCGGTATCGGGGAGCTGATAGGACACCAGCGCGAGGTGCGTGATCTCCAGCAGCTCCTCCAGCCGCACGCCTGTGTGCCAGAGCGTTTCGATGATGGCCCAGGCCCAGAACGCCTCGTCCTCGTCGCGGGTGACGTCGAACTGCTCCGCCGTGGCCATGTCTTCGATCAACACCATCTCAGACCGGTACTGAAAGCGCTTTTTGGTTCGGTCCTCCCGGCGGCTGATGCGGCGATATCGCCGGCCTCCGTGATCGAAGATCTCTCCGACCGAGGTGGCCTGAGCTGCGGCCAGCAGTTTGTTCTGCGTGCTGTGATGTGCCTCGGTGGTGTCCACCAACTCGGGGAGCCGGGGCAGCCGTTCGCGCACCCGCTGGTGCATCCTGGCCCGGACCTTCTTCTTGACCTTGGTGAACCCGCCGGTGTCGGCCTTGCGGACAGGACTGGGGACCGCCCAGGCCGCCCAGCTCGACTCCTCCAGTGCCCATTGCTGGATATCCAGGTAGAAGGCCCGGACTCCGGTCAGCACAGCAGTCCGGGTCTGGCGGGGAATGGGGTCCTTGCCGTCCCGGGTGATGAATCTGATCCGTTCCTTCCACGCCTCGGCGACCTCCGTGGGCAGGTCCAGGGTGTCGATGCCCGGGTGGTGCTTCTCGATGTCGGCCCAGAAAGCGCCCACCAGCCGGCTCGCCAGGTGCTGAAGCGAGGTGTAGTCGAGGCTCGGGCGGCGTTCCTCCAGATAGCGGACCAGGACATCGCGCACCGGTCGGCACTGGATGCTGTACCGGTCCACCATGGCCGCCGTGGAAAGCTGTCCCCGCGCCACTGTCCGGCGCAACGGCAACACGGCGGACAGCAGACCGGCGTCGCACATCAGGTCCCAGGCGGCGTGAAGCCCTGTGGGCGCCCTGGCGAAGGTTTCCCTGCTCCACTCGTGGTAGGCGATCAGGTCCTCGGCAGTGAGCCGGCCGAGATCGCGGCCGGTCCGGAAGGCGACCTTCACCAGGCTGTTCTCGGCCGTGCTCAGCTGGCTGGGGATCATTCCCCGGGCCAGGCCGGCCTGCCGGATCATGTCGAACTGCTCGGCACCGAACTCCTGCTTGGCGTGGCGGTAGAGCCCCGAGGTCCGGTAGCCCTGCAGGAATTCGTAGCTCGGCCGCACCACCCTGGCAAGGAGCACACAGCCCAGGCCCTCCGTCGTCATTGCCCGCCGGGGCGCCTCGGCGGACCCGTATTCGGCCGTGACGAGGTCGATCCAGCCCCAGTCAAGGCCGCTGTCAACACCGGAGACGAGCCACCGTTCCTGCCAGCCGTCCCCGGGGAAGGACAGCAGCCAGTGGAGGATTCGGGCGGTCCCGCGCGATCGATCCGCGCGCTTGCTCCTGCTGCGCCTGCTCGTTGCCGGCGGGAAGGTCGTCAGCGACGGCAACAGCTCCAGAACACCCTCGACCGGGAGACCATCGAACGGACCGCGGTCGGCAGTGAGCATCCGCTGGTGATCGAGGGAATCTCGTGGCGAGGGAGTGGAATCCGCTTGTCTGATGCTGGTCACGGTCATCTCGGAAGACCTCCGAACAGCACAGCCAGGTCGTCGGCCTCGTAACCGACGGCAACCGGTGGCGGGGCCTGCTGAGCTCGGAGTTCACGCTCGGCCAGGTGCTCGGCGACGCGGCGGATCACCGCTGCTTCGTCTTCCAGGAGGTAGACGTCCGCGGTGGTGCTCAGGTGTGCGTGACCGAGGATGGTCTGCACGTCGAGCAGCGTCAGGTTCTTGTCCCGGCTCATGCGCAGGGCGGCGGTATGTCTGAGATCGTGCATCGTGTAGTTGGTGCCCAGGACAGCGTTGATCCGGCGGAACACGGCCCGCAGGGCCTCATAGTTCATCGGCTGAAGCCGCAGTCCAGCTCCGCGGTCACGGCGTCGAAGCGTCCACCAGATCGGGTCGCTCGGCTCCAGCGGGGCAAGTTCCGCCAGGTAGAGGCGGAGCCAGACGAAGGAGTCCGGGCTGGCCGGCAGCCATTGCGCATCGTCGCTGCCCTTGCGGCTGACTTGTACCAGTTGGTCGCCCCAGTCTAGGTCGACGCCCCGGATGCCGAGTACCTCGCTGGCCCGGGTCGCGTTGCTGATGTCCAGGGAGAGGATCGCGCGGTCCCGGTTGGAGCGCAGGGCGCCGAAGAGGTCGTTCCACCGCTCGTCGGGGATCTCGCGCGGTCTGGCCTTGGGAATCTTGGGGTTGTAGCGGATCCGGCCTTCGGGCCCGAAGGGGTCCAGCGGATTGTGGTGAGCGTGCGGGCGGTTGCCCCTGCGATCGAGCGGCACCGGGTTGACCAGCGGGCCGTGCCCGGTCTCGATCCAGAACTCGTAGAAGCTGCGGACGACCGCGTTGCTGTGCCGGATCGTCCGGGGCTGGTACTGATCTCCGGGGTTCCGCTTGCGGGTGATCGGGTTGACCGTCCCCGCGGTGGACGCTGACTTCGTCCGGGGCGAGTTGCGTGGCTTGGTCGTCTGCTTCAGCCAGAGCACCAGATCCCGCACTTCCGCCGACGTGGCCCTGTCCCACTCGACCTGAACAACGCGCAGCCACCGCCACCACCGCAACAACGCGTACGCGTAACTGCGGACGGAGCCGGGCCGGTTCCGGGCGACAAAGTCTCGCAGGTACCGCTGCACGGGCTCGATCGGCACACCCTCCGGATCGACCACGAGCCAGGGCACCACGCCGTCCGACGGCACGACCTTGCCCCACCGCGGCAGCCGGATCGAACCGAGATCCCGTTCCACGTCATCCAACGACCTCACGCAGCTCTCCTCCTATATTTGCTGCCTGAGATCTACCGGTCAGCCCCTGCCCGACCCCTCCAATGCCTCGGTGTGTCGTCTGGTAGTCCGGTCAACAGAGACACCACCCGGATGCTCGTCAACCGCGCCCAGTTCGACAACTCCGCCGAGACCCGGGACCGGATCCGGGAACGCACCCCAGCCGTCCGCGCGATCCAGCACACCATCGAGTACCTCGACCTGGTCGGTTCCTGCCACAGCTTTGTGGCCACGCTCGGCCGCCTGGTCCCGCAGCTGCGTGGGCAGGAGTTCACCGAGGACGAGCGCGAGACCGTGCGCCGGCAGATCGCCGGTGAGGGGACCGCCCTTCGCCAGTTGTGCCCGGCAGTGACACGTCACCGCCGGCTCCGCCCATCCCGGTAGACCGCCGATGACCTTGAGCTTGTACCGTGCGGGCGGTGGCGACCGGGGAAGCGGGAGGCGGGCTGTGGGAGCGGATCACCGTGTGGGGGATGTCCTGTTGGTCTCGTGCCCGTACACCGACGCACGGGTCACCCGTCTCACCCGACGGGAAGTGGTCGTCGAGTGGCCGTGGTGGGAGGTGGACCCGGAGTGCGACTGGATCGAGTGGAACGGCCAGGTGGCCCTGGCCGGCGATCCTGCCTCGTACGACTGGGACCTGGAGCTGTTCCGCACCGAGCCGCCGCCCCGGCACCTCGAGGTCGGCGCGGTGTGCAAGGTCGGCATCCCTCCCACGGTGGTGCATGTGATGAGCGTCGAACGGATGGATCCACCGCTGGAGACAGGACGTCTCCCTCGTCCGGGGACGCAGGTGATGGTGCTGCGCACGGGGCAGTCGCACGATCCCGACCTGGAGTGGCAGGGCTACGGGATCGACCCCGACGACGGGATCCCGATCGCCCTCGACCTGCTGTTCCGCCCGTACGCCTGCCTCGTGGCGGGTGACGAGGTCGCGGACGCCGCGGGGCGCGCCTGGCGGTTCGACGCGCCGTGGGACTGGCATCCGTTCGACGGTCAGGAGCCCTCCGAACCCGCCTGGCCGCTCAGTCTCCTGACCCGCGACGGCCACCCCGACGACGCGGCGGCGACCGTCGTGGCGCGGGCGACGCGCAGCGGTTCGCACGAGCAGGAGCTCGCCCGCTGGGTGGAACTGACCCAGGCCA
Organism: Streptomyces mirabilis; assembly: GCF_039503195.1. Taxonomy (NCBI): domain Bacteria; kingdom Bacillati; phylum Actinomycetota; class Actinomycetes; order Kitasatosporales; family Streptomycetaceae; genus Streptomyces; species Streptomyces mirabilis. Next base: position 9,037,536 of record NZ_JBCJKP010000001.1, on the reverse strand, counting down.
GACCCACCCGCCTTGTCGTCGTACGGGACTCGGTCCGGCAGCCGAACCGCTGACCGTCGATCGTTCCAACATCCCTTTTGCCCCGAGGGGTTCCGCCGGTTCGCGCGTAAACAGAAACGACGCTGCCGGCGACACCCGAGGATCAAGGAGCAGGGGACGACATGAGATTCCTGGAGCGTGAGCGCGCGGCCCTCGCCAAACTGCTGCCCGGTCTCGACGAGAGTCTGAGGGCCGTACCGCTGATGACACTGGAGGGACCGAAGAGCCCCGGCATCGGGTTGTTCCGGGAGGCGGGCGGGCCGGGTCTGCTGGCCCCGACCGCCTTCCAGGGCCGGGGTGCCACCGCGTTGGAGACCCTGCGGGTGCAGCGCGCGCTGGGCAGTCGTTCGCCCTCGCTCGCGGTGGCGACGACGATGCACCACTTCTCGATGGCCACGCTGGTCGGACTGAGCGACTCCGGCGAGGGGCTGGAGTGGATGCTCGTGCAGGGCGTCGCGTCCGAGAACCGGCTGATGGCGTCCGGCTTCGCCGAGGGGCGCAGCGGCACCGGCATCCTGTCGCCCTCCATGTCCGCCACGGTGACGCCCGAAGGGGTGCGGATCACCGGCGTGAAACGGCCGTGCAGCCTCGCCCGTTCCATGGATCTGCTCACCGCCAGCGTGATGGTGCCGTGCGAGGAGGGCGAAGGGGAGGAACTGGCCGTGGCGCTGGTGCCCGCCGAGAGCGCGGGGCTGAGCGTCAGCGGCTTCTGGTCGAGCACCTTCCTGGCGGGCGCCGAGAGCGACCAGGTGACGTTGGACAACGTACTGGTCCCGAAGGAACTCCTGGTGCGCACGGCCTCGCCGGCCGGGGCCCGCCTCGACGAGGTGCAGACCGCCGGTCTGGTCTGGTTCGAGCTGCTGATGACCGGCAGCTACCTGGGCGCCGCGAGCGCCCTCGTCGAGCGGGTGCTGCTCAACGACCGGGTGCCCGACGCCGAACGGGTCCGGCTACTGGTGGAGATCGAGGGCGCGACGGCGGCGGTCGAGGGCCTCGCCCGCCGCGTGGACGAGGGCGCGCCCGACGAGTCCGCGCTCGCCGACTCGCTCTACGCGCGGTACACCGTGCAGGACGCCCTCGCCCGGCTCGTGCCCCGGTCCGTCGAACTGCTCGGCGGCCTCAACTTCATGACCTCGGACGAGGTCGGATACCTCGCCGCCTGCGCCAACGGCCTCTCCCTGCACCCGCCGTCGCGCTCACGGATGACCGGCCCGCTGTCCGCGTACCTCGCCGACGAGCCACTGACCATCGCGTGACCCCGGCCGGCCCGAGCGCCCCGACGGGGGCGCGAGGAACGGCGCGACCAGTCGCGAACACCCCGCAGTCGCCGTCGAACAACAAGAACCGAGCTCATAGGCGCCCGGCGCGCGCAATACCCCAGCACCCGAACACCCACCCGCCCGGACACCCGCCCGCCCGTCCGGCAGGACCTACGCTCACTCGACCGAGGGGATCACCGCCATGCCTCTGTCCCGGCCCCGGCCCAGCGCTCCGACCAGCCCGCAACCGCCCGCGAAACGCCCCACGATTCTGCTCACCGGCGGCGCCGGGGTACTCGGCAGAGCCCTGATCGAGGAACTGTCGCCCGATTTCGGAATCGTCTGCCTGCGCCATCGCACGCCGGTGAACGACCACCGGGTCCGTGAGGTCCGCGCCGATCTGCTGGAACCCGGACTCGGCTTGACCCAGGCGGACTTCACCCAACTCGTCGCCGAAGTGGACCTGGTGGTGCACTCCGCCGCCGCCACCAACTGGAAGGCGGAGCCGGACCGGATCCAGCGGGCCAACCTCGACGGCACGATCGCGATGCTCGACCTCGCCGCTCGTGCCGAGGCTCCGTTCTTCCACATGAGCACCGCCTTCGTCGCCAACCCGCTGGCGCCGGAGGAGCAGGAGCGCTTCCCGGGTGCCGCCGCGTACCTCGCCTCCAAGACGGCGGCCGAACTGGTCGTGCGCGACGCCCCGGTGCCGGGCGTGATCATGCGCCCGTCGGTGGTGATGGGTGACTCCGTCACCGGCCGGATCGCCGGGATGCAGGGGCTGACGCGGGCACTGGGCGCCATCGTGAAGGGGCAGGTGCCGGTGCTGCCGGGAGCGCCGGACGCACGGATCGACATGGTTCCCCAGGACATCGTCGCGCGCGCGGTGGGTGACCTGGTGCGGGCCGGTGTCACAAGCGGCGAGTACTGGCTGACGGCCGGCACCGAGGCGCTGCTCCAGCGTGAAGTGGTGGACACCTGCCTGGAGTTCGCCGACCAGTGGGGACCGAGGCCGCATCCGCCCCGGCTCATCCCGCTGGAGTCGGTGCACCGGCTGCTGCTGCCGCTGATCGAGGGCCCCACGTTCCCGGAGTCGCTGCGCCGCCGCTTCCAGACGTACGCGGAACTGCTGCTGGTCTTCCAACGGGCCCTCCCCTTCGAATCGTCCCTCGGGTCGTCGCACTGCGGCACGGCCCTCTCGAAGGACGACCTCCGGCGGGCGCTCGTCCGCAACCTGGCCGCCTGGTCCACCGGGCGCGGCGGTATGCGCACCCGCCTGCGTACGGGGCCCGCGCAGGACACGGCGGCGAGGTCCCAGCCCTCGCAGGCCACCCACACCCGGGAACTGGCCTCATGACCGCGGCCCCCGCCCCCGTCGAGGCGCCGGACACCGGAACCGTGAAACCGGCCGAGGGATCCTCGGCGCCCGCCACCGGATGCGTGACATCGGTCGCCGACCCCGCCACGGACCGTGCGCACATCGCCCGGCTCTACCGCGAGCACCTCTCCTCCGGCCGCTCCGTCCTCGGCACGGTGCTCGGCGGCATGCTGGAGACGGCGTCCGACGGCGCGTGGGTGTTCACCGAGGACGGCCGCCGCTACCTCGACTTCGGCGGTTACGGGGTCTTCATCCTCGGTCACCGGCATCCCCACGTGACCGCGGCCGTGCACCGCCAGGTCGACACCCATCCGCTGGCCGGGCGGGTCTTCCTGGAGCCCGTCGCGGCCCTCGCCGCCGAGGCACTGGCCGCACGGACCCCACCGGGCCTCGACCACGTCCACTTCGTGAACTCCGGCGCCGAGGCCACCGAGGCCGGTATGAAACTGGCCCGGGCGCACGGCCACACCGCCCTCGTCTCCACCATCGGCGGCTACCACGGCAAGACCCTGGGCGCGCTGACCGCCACCGCCAACCCCAAGTACCAACAGCCCTTCCAGCCGCTGCTGCCGGACAGCACGGCGATCCCGTACGGGGACACGGCCGCGCTGGAAGCGACGCTCGCCGAACTCGGCCGCCGGGCCTGCGTGATCGTCGAGCCGGTGCAGGGCGAGGGAGGTGTACGCATTCCACCGCCGGGCCATCTGGCGGAGGTGAGCCGACTGTGCCGGACGTACGGGGCCTTCCTGATCGTCGACGAGATCCAGACGGGCCTGGGCCGACTGGGCGCGTGGTGGGGCATGGACGCCGACGCCGCGAGCGGCCTGCCCCCACAGGCCGACGTACTGCTCGTCGGAAAGGGACTGAGCGGCGGTGTCGTGCCCGTCGCGGCGATGGTCGCGACCGCGGCGGCCTACGGGCCGTTCTCCCGCGACCCCTATCTGCACACCTCCACCTTCGCGGCCTCCCCGATCGCCTGCGCCGCCGCGCTCGCCGCGGTCGAGGCCCTGGACCGGGAGGGCGTCGTCCCGCGTGCCAAGGCCCTGGGCGAGCGGCTGCTCGCGGGCGTCCGGGCCGCCTGCGCCCCCTACACCGGCGGCCTCGTGCGCGAGGTCCGCGGGCGGGGGCTGCTGATCGGCCTGGAGTTCACCGAGGAGCAGGCCGTGGGTGAACTGATCCTCGAGCTGGTCGGGCGCGGCGTCCTCGTGAACCACTCCCTCAACGCCACCCGGGTGCTGCGGCTGACACCGCCCGCGATCGTCGGCGAGGAGGAGGTACGGCTGTTCCTCACCGCGCTGACCGAGGCACTGCGCGTGGTCGCGACCCATATCGGCTGACCCGTCCAGCTACCGCCGACCCGTCCCTCCCGTGGAAAGGCAACACCTCCCATGCGTCACGTGACCGTACGGCTGACCGCCCACGACGTCGACCCCGAGACCGCCTACCAGCGGATCCGTGATTTCCGCCGGTATCCCGAAGTCACCGAGACCGTCCGCGAGGTCGTGGTCCATCCACCCCATGACGACGGCACGGTGGTGTCGGACTGGACCGTGCGCTTCAGGAACGGTCTGATGCGCTGGTCGGAGCGGGACGCGTTCTTCCCGACGACGCGGACCATCGGTTTCACCCAGCTCACGGGCGACTTCGAGCTGTTCGAGGGCACCTGGCGGTGCGCGTCCGGCGAGGACGGTACGGCGGTCACCTTCGACGCCGTCTTCGACCTGGGGATCCCCACGCTGGCGGAACTCCTCGACCCCGTCGCCGACTCGACGCTGCGCAGCAATATCGAACGCATCCTGCGCGGGCTGCTCGGCAGGGTCACGCCCGCCCCGGCCCAGCTCGCCGACAGCGTCGCCCCCGCGCATGGCTGACCTCACCCTCGTGCCCCGCCGGGCCCGTCCCGACGGCCCGGCCGCCGCGGGCTGGGACACCCTGCGGGACGAGCCCGGCCCCGACACGGTCCGCTGTCTCGGTCTCTACGCCAAGCTGACGGCCGGCGTCACGGTCGTCACGGCGCTGGACGGGGCGGGCCCGACCGGGATGACGGTCTCCGCGCTGACCTCCCTGTCGGCGCGGCCGCCGCTGATCCTTGCGTGTCTGCGCGGCAGTTCACGCACGCTCACCGCTCTGCGCGAGCAAGGCGCCTTTGCCGTCAGTCTGTTGACGGAGCATCAGAGACCGGTCGCGGAACTCTTCGCCGACGCCTCCGTGCCGCCCGCCAGGCGGTTCGAGGGCAGCCCGGTGCGCCGGGTGCTCGGCCTGCCGGTGCTCGCCGACGCGCTCGCGTGGTCGGTGTGTCTCGTCGAGGACGTACGACCGTACGGGGATCACCACGCCGTCGTCGGACGGGTGATGGCGGTGGAGGTGAACGGCGGACGGCCGCTGCTCTGGCACGACCGGGCGTTCCACGCGCTGCCCGCGGCGACCACCGACTGAACCCACCAGAAGTCAGGACGGAGGCCCGGCCGGGGTTCGCCCCGGCCGGGCCTCCCTCGTATCCACGACCACTCCGTACGCACAACCGAGGCCAAGGAGGCCCCATGTCCCTGCCCCGCATTCCCGGCGTGAACTCCGAGAGCGCCGCGGCCGAACTGCTCAGCACGCCCGAGCGGCTGGCCGGCAACACCCAGTCCACTGCGCACCGGCTGGTCGCCGGACTCGACGGCGACCCCGAGACGGACGACTGGGGCCTGCCCCCGACGCCGGAGCGTCCTCACCCGGTCGTCCTCGTGCACGGCACGCTCGGCGACCGGGAGTCCGTCTGGCGGAAACTGGCGCCCGCGCTCCGAACGGCCGGACACCGCATCTTCCGCCTCAACTACGGTGAACTGCCCACGCTCCCCCGCCTGTACGGTCTCGGCGACATGCGGAAGTCCTCCCAGGAGCTCGCGGACTTCGTGGACCGGGTGCTGGTGGACACCAAGGCGTCGAAGGTGGACCTCGTGGGCCACTCGCAGGGCGGGATGCTCCCGCACTACTACCTCAAGTACCTCGGCGGGACCCGGAAGGTGCGCCGTGTCGTCGGGATCGCGCCCAGCAACCACGGGGTCGAGGTGGCGGGCCTGACGAAGCTGGTCCGCCAGGTCCCGGGCGTCCAGGCGGTCGTGGAGGACAAGGTGCTCTTCCGGATCAGCCCGGCCTTCACCCAGCTGCTGCACGACTCGGAGTTCGTGGGTGAGCTGGTGGCACCGGGCGACACGGTGGACGGGGTCGACTACACCGTCATCTGGTCGACCCGGGACGAGCTGGTCCAGCCTCCGGAGGCCCAGCAGCTGAAGCCCGCCCGGCCGGAACACCCGGTCACCAACACCTGCCTTCAGCTCCTCGCCCCGAAGAACCGGACCACCCACCTGGCCATGCCGTACGACCCGATCGTGGTGCGGGAGACGCTCAAGGCGCTGGCCGACTGAGTCCCGTACGGCGGCGAAGCACCCGTACGACGACGGAGAGCACGAAAGAAAGGGGGTGGTGCGGGCCCGGTCGGCCCACACCACCCCCTCCTTCGCGCGGTCGGCTCAGAACGCCGTGCAGCGGCCCTTCTCACCCGGCCAGAAGCAGACCTGGCCGATGACGTCGAAGCCCGCGACCCCGTCCGGGGTGATCTTGTCGAACCGGGGGGTGGGGATCTGCAGGCCGTTGATTCCGTCGCCGGCGAGCGGGCCGCTCGTCACGGTGCGCTCGGGCACGGGGCTGCCCTGCTTGAGGTCACCCTTGAAGTAGAGACTGCCGACCTCACCCGTGTTCCAGGTGCCCACGCCGTTGCCCTCCACGGAGAAGGTCGGCGGGAACACACCGAATCTTCCGGTGCCGTCGACACCGAAGACGATGTCGGTCAGCTCCGGCGCCGCTCCGCTGGGCGAGCGGCAGTCCAGGTACCCGATGTGCCCGGTCACCTCGGCCTCCTCGACCCGCACACCGAGCGGCGGACTGAAGTTCACCTCGGCGTCGAGGCGGCACACGAGGTCGGGCACCGGTGCGGCCCGTACCCCGGCCGGTTCGGCCTGGGCCGCGGGGGCGGCCAGGGCTGTCCCCGCGAGGAGCGCGGCGGCCAGCACCGGCCTCCGGCCGAGGCGGGACAGCGGGGACATCTTCGCTTTCGCCTTCACCGAGAACGTCACTGCGTCTGATTCCTTTCCTTCACGCCGTGGTCGTGGTGCCACGGAGAACCTCGCTCGCGGAGCCCAGATGCTCGGCGAGGTCGCGGTACGACTCCAGGACGCCCGTCTCGACGTACGGGATATCCCGCTCGACGCAGAACTGCTTGACGAGCGGATAGGCGCGGCGCAGCGCCGCCCTGGGCATGCCGGGGAAGAGGTGGTGCTCGATCTGGTAGTTGAGGCCGCCGAAGAAGAAGTCGCCGATGTAGCCGGTGGGCAGGGTGCGCGCGGTGAGGACCTGGCGCTCCAGCCAGCTCCACTCCTTGCCCACGCGGGTCGGCAGGCCCTTGTGATTGACGGCGAAACCGAGGCCGAGCAGATACCCGAGGAGGACCTGGTGGACGGCGAGGAAGAGCAGGACGGACGGCCAGGGCAGGAGCACGAAGAGCGCACCGAAGAACAGCACCGCGTGCAGCACCATCAGGCCGCCCTCCAGAAGGGGCTTGCGCAGCGCCCGGCGGCGCAGCGCGATGACGCCGGCGATACGCAGCACCAGGGCTTCGAGGCCCAGCAGCGGGAAGAACAGATAACGCTGGTTGGCGGCGAGGAAGCGGGCGAATCCCTTGCGGTCCTGGGCCTGTTCGGGCGCGAAGACGGCCACGCGGCGCAGGATGTCGGGGTCGAGCTCCAGGTGGTTGGGGTGATTGTGGTGCCGGTTGTGGTGCTGCACCCACCAGCCGAAGCAGACGCCGAGCATCAGGTTCCCGTGGACCAGGCCGAGGGCCTGGATGAACCTGCGGGACCGGGTGATCTGACGGTGTCCCGCGTCGTGCACGATGAAGGCGAGCTGCTCGTGCCAGACGGCGAGCCAGACCGCCGCCAGGACCACCTTCCACCAGGTGCCGCCGGAGAAGGCCAGCGCGGCCCAGCCGAGGGCGTTCATCAACCAGACCACCGCGATCCCGGTCACGTACTGGCCCGTGCGGGGCCGCATGAGCCCGGCGGCCTGGACGCGCCGGGTCAGTTCGCGGAAGTCCTCGTCCTGCGCGGCCGGTTCATACGGTGAGGAGTTGACTGCCGGGCTGTCGGTCATCGGTGTGCCCCCGACCCTTCCGTTGTTGGACGCCCGCGATGCGGGCGGGTGTGCGCGGCCTGTTCACGAGGTCAGGCCCATGTCGGTGAGGCGCGCTTCCTGGGTGACGCGCGACCATTCCGCGGCGGCGAGCATCCGTTCCTCGGCGGTGGTGTCGACCAGGCGGCGGCCCGGCCACACCTCGTAGTCGCCGACGAGGTCGCGGTGCTGGTCCAGCCCTTGCTGATAGAGCTGTTCGCGGCGGAAGGTCATCTGCTGCACCGGGAGTTCGGACCACAACCGCATCCCGCGCGCGACGAGTTCGCCGATCCGCTCCAGGTCCTCGGGGTGTTGCCGGACATGGCGGCGCACGATCGTGGTGCCCACGGACAGATGCCGGATCTCGTCGATGCCCGCGGCGCGTTCGATCTCGGCGGCGGGCGCGTCGAAGGGCCGCCATTTGCGCTCGCTCAGCTCGGCGGTGGGCGCGAGGACCCCCTCCACCAGGACGGTGAGGGTGATCACGCCGCCGATGTAGTCGCGTTCCTTCTCCATGACGGCGAGCCCGAACTCCTCCAGGGGGTTCAGGACGGCGTCCCGGTCGACCCCGGCGAGCGACTCCATGGTGGCTGCCAACTCACCCTGCGATACGCCCAGTTCGAGCAGGTGACCGCGGAAGGCGTAGGCGTGGCGGGCCTCGTCCATCAACTGGGAGCTGTAGAAGTCCATCCCGGCGAGGTCGGGGGCGTACGCGACGAGGAAGGAGATGGCGCGGGCCGCCTTCTCCTCCGCCATCGAGCGGAAGGCGAGCTCCTGCATGACGGCCTGGCGCAGCGGCCCGTCCACCATCATGTGGTCCGGCACCGGCACGTCCGGGGAGCGGCCCAGGGGATCGCCGCCGAGGGTGCCTTCCGGCACGGCCCGGAACCAGTAGCCGAGGTCGCAGCCCTCCGGTGTCAGTTCGGTGCGCAGCGCGCCTTCCAGGAGACCCGGGGCGCGGTGGCGGTCGGCCTCCACAGGGAACTTCTCGATGGATGTGGTCATTTCAGCCTTTCTGAGTCATGGGGACGGCCGGGACCCTGGAGCGGGTCAGACCGACTTGGTGAGGCGCATCAGCTGCCAGACGGCGCCGGGGCTCACCCGGCCCTGGAAGGCCAGGTACTCCGGTTCGATCAGCTGTGGGCGCCATTTGAGCTTGAAGGACTCCTGGGCGGCCGCCGGATAGATGGCGCGCCCCTTGGCCGCCAGCACCTCCACGCAGCGGTGCAGGAAGGTGCTGGTCGGGCCGGGGGCAGCCGTGTCCGGGCCGAGCTGGACGAACGGGGTGAAGCCGAGGTGCAGCCAGCCGCAGCCCTCGTCCTGGAACTGGCGCAGGGCGGTGGCGAACAGCAGTTCCACCGTGCCGGGCGGTGCGTCCGGGAGCCTCCGTGTGAGGTCGTACAGCCAGCCGGCGTGTTCACCGAAGACCGGTGAGTACGACACGTAGCCGACGGTCCGTCCCGCGTGGACGGCCGTGAACAGGCGCCGGTGCGGTGCGCCGGGGCCGCCGCGTTCGCCGATCAGGAACTCGAGTTCCTTGACGTGCCGGCCCTTGGCGCGCAGCCACGCGGCGTCCACGGCGTCGAGGGCCGCGGTGACCTTCGCGCCGTCCCGCTCCTCGGCGGGCACCTCGGCGACCGAGACCCCTTCTCTGCGGGCCCGGTTGACCATGTTGCGCACCTTGACCATGCGTTGTCCGCCGAGGCGGTACCCGTCGAGCGCGATGCTGAAGGAGGCGCCGAACTGGTTGACGACGAAGCCGTGTCCGGCGTGCAGTTCGGCCTGCGGGCGGGAGAGCTGGACGGCGGCGACCCGGCGTCGCTCACTGCCGGCCCGTGCGAGCAGCGCGGTCAGCAGGCTCGGGCCGTCCTCCACCGCGCATACGGGTCCGCCCAGTTGGAACAGGTGTCGTCGGCCGGCCTCCCGGTACGGGACGAAGCCGTCGACACCGTCCGTGTGGAAGCGGCGGTTCCCGCTGTTCATCGCGAGGAAGGCGCTGCTGTGGCTGCCGTACCGGCGCAGCATCTCGTACGCCTCCGTGTCGGCCGGCGCCTGTGCGGCGTTCACCGCACCGCCGCCTCGTGCCAGGGGACGGTGGCGAAGTCCCGCAGCGGTCCCTGCACGGCGGGGTGCGGAACCGGCTCGAAGGACACGGTGAACGACTTGGCGAAGTTGCCGAACAGCGCCCGGTCCCCGAAGAGATGGATGGGCAGGACCAGCAGCGCCCACTCCCAGCCGTGGGCCAGGACCCAGGCGCCGAGGACCGCGCCCTGCACGCTCAGGCTGTGCATGGTGTTGTACAGCACGTAGTAGACGCGGGAGACCTGCTGGTCGGGACTGCGGTGGTAGGCGAGCGCGCCCGGCAGATAGCCGATGACGTCGACGTAGACGAACAGGACGACGGCGACCCACCAGCGCACCTCGGCCAGGTGCGCGAGGAAGAACCCCGCGGCCACCAGGAGCCCGAGCAGGTATTCGAGGCGCAGCAGCCGGTAGGTGGTGGGGGTCTGGCAGAGATTGTGGCCGTCCACGGTCACCGCCCGCCGACCGGGCTCGTCCCGTCGTCCGGGCTCGTCCCGCCGTCCGGGGTCGTCGCGGTGACCAGGATCATGCTGTCCTTCTCGACCCCCGAGAACGCGGCCAGATGCGGGGCGAACCGCTCGACGGCGTACGGCAGCGCCAGCAGGTCCGCGACGCGCGCCTGCCAGCCGTAGCCGCCCCACCAGCGCTCCGCGTCCGCGAGGTGCCACACCCACGGCGTCCCCGAGCCGGACAGGGCCTCCAGCCAGGGCTTCACGAAGGGCGAGTCGGCGGTGTCGGCGTTGAGGCACTCGGCACCGAGGCTGCTGCCCGGTGCGGAGAGCGTGCTCACCGTGCCGATCAGACGCTCCACCGCCTCGGGTGCCAGATAGAAGAGCAACCCCTCGCACAGCCAGGCGGTGGGCCGGCCGGCGTCGAACCCGGCGGCGAGCAGCGCGCCGCGCCAGTCGCCCAGCAGGTCGGCGGCGACCGTGGTGCGCCGGGCGGTGTCCGGTGTACGTCCGTCGACGACCCGCGCCTTGAAGGTGTGTACGGCCGGCAGGTCGACCTCGAAGACATGGGTTCCGGCGGGCCAGTCGAGCCGGAAGGCACGGGTGTCGAGTCCCGCTCCCAGCAGGACGACCTGCGTGCGTCCCTCCCGCGTCGTGGCGAGCAGGTGGTCGTCGAAGAAACGGGTGCGGACGGCCAGCCAGTCGGGCAGCACCTTCTGCAGGACGCCGGCTCCCGGCGGGGCGCCGGCCACCCCGGCGGCGTTCAGGAACTCGCCCGCGAGCCGGTCGTCGAAGAGGGCGTCCGCCCGCGCGGATTCATGGGCCCGCATGCGGACGGTCCACAGGGCCGTCTCCGAGACCCCGTCCAGGGCGCGGGGGGCCGCTTCGCGCTGAGCGTCGTGTTGCTGCATGGGCATGGGTCATTCCTTCGTGCGTGCGGTTGACATGGGCGGTGGATGGGGCCGTTGTTGAGGGTGGATCGGATGGCGGGGTGGGTCAGCGGGGCGTGCGGCGGCGGTCGAGGAACAGGGCCGCGGCGCCCAGCGCCATGAGCCCGCGCGAGGGTGACCAGGGCCGCTGTCCGCCCATGGACGAGGGCGTGTGCGGCTCGTGGAGCTGGAGCGCGAACTGACGGTTGGCCGCGTCGGAGAGCAGCCCGCGCCACTGTTCGGGGGCGGACGCGGCGGCCGAGAGGAGGTCCATCGTGTTGCGGGCGACCTGGTCCACGGAGAAGTACTCGCGGATCAGGGCCAGGATGATCCCGCGCGCCTCCGCCTTGAAGACCTCCGCGAGGGCGATGTCCGGCGCGAGACAGCGCACCGAACCCTCCAGGTTCGCGAAGGACTTGCCGAGCAGGGAGATGGCGGGCGCCGAGCCGATGCCCCGCCGGGTCGCCTTCTCCAGGACGGTGGTCAGGGACACCCCGAAGTTGATGTCCTCCAGGGACGCGGTGGCGACCTTGGGGACCAGCGCGGCCATGTCGGCGGCGAACGCGGGCAGGTTCGACCAGGCGGTGACCCGGCCCATGTCGGCCCACGCGTGGGCGAGACCGTGGCCGTCGTTCTGCGCGATGGCCATGAGCAGGGGCAGCAGCTGGAGGCTGGTGCGCCGGTCGAGGCGGCCGACCATGCCCCAGTCGATGAGGGTGGCCGGGCCGCCGGGCAGTGCGAAGACGTTGCCCGCGTGCGGGTCGGCGTGGAACATCCGGTCGACGAAGTACCCGCGGTACATGAAGCGCAGCAGGTCCTTGCCGATGTCCGTGCGCTCCCGGTCGCTGAACGTGCGGCGGTCGAGATGGCGTACGGAGGCGCCGGGTGCCAGTGACTGGATCAGCACCTTGGGGGTGGCGTGGACGACCCGGGGCACGGAGAGCGACGGGTAGCGGCGGATGTTCTCGCGGGCCTCGTCCATGTTGCGGGCCTCGCCGGTGAAGTCCAGCTCGGGTTCCATCGCGTCGAAGATGGAGCCGAGCATCGCCTCGACGTCGATGACCTCGTTGAAGCGGGGTGCGGTACGGGCGACGATCCGGGACGCCTTGCGCATCAGGGCCATGTCCGCGCGGACGGTGTCCCGGATCCCGGGCCGCTGGATCTTCACCACGGCGGGCCGGCCGCCGGGCAGGGTCACCCGGTAGACCTGGGCCAGTGAGGCCGCCCCGAGCGGGCCGACCGTCTCGATGTCGTCGAAGCGGCGCTTCCAGTCCAGTCCCAGCTCCTCCTGGAGCACGGGCTCGAAGAGGGCGAAGGGCTGGACGTCGACCTGGTCGTGGAGGTTCTGCAGTTCGCCGATCATGGAGGCGGGCACCATGTCGGGCCGGGTGGAGAGGATCTGGCCGAGCTTCACATAGAACGGGCCGAGGCTCTCCAAGGCGTGCCGCACCGCCTTCGCACGGCGTGCCCCGTCCACGGAGTTGGTCCCGTCCCCGGCGGAGGCCTCGCCTTCCGCCGAGGAGTTCGGGTCCTGCCGGGACCGCCGGCGCTCCCGCGTCACCTGGCCGACCTCGTCGGCGACGAGGCTTCCCAGCACCTTCACAACCAGCCGGAGCCGACTGCCGAGCATGGCACCCATGTGTCACAACCTCCTGTGCCTGACGAGTTCCGTCGGTCATCCGTGCGATCGCCCACGCACGTGGGTCATGCGGCGCGATCGCTCACCCGAGGTGCGGCGGTACGCGCCCGGTGAGCCCCGGATCAGCGGCGGATCAGCCGCTCTTCCTCGCCGCCGGTGCCCGCCCGGCGCCCGCCATGGCGCCGGCCACCCCCTGGACGCCCTCCAGCACGTTCACCAGGGAGGCGACGAGCTCGGACAGCTGGGCGATCTGCCGGGGCAGCGCGGCCAGGCCCTCCGCCATGTCGGCCGCGCCCGAGACGGCCGAGGCCGCCCCGCCGGCGACCTGTCCGAGCGCGCCCAGCGGATTGGCACCGCCGAGGGCGCCGAGCGGGTTCGCGCCGCCGCCCGTGAGGGCAGCGAGTGGATGGGGCGCCCCACCGCCCAGTGCGGCCAGCGGGTTGGGGGCCGCGCCGGCGAGAGCGGCCAGCGGGTTGGCGGCGCCGAGGCCGGCCGCGGCGTTGGCGGCGTTGGCGAGTGCGGCCACGGGGTTGGCCACGCCGCCGAGGGCGGACAACGCGCTGACCGTCCGCAGCACATCGCCGGGAAGCCCGTTCAGCGCCTGATACGGATTCCCCGGGGTGAGCCAATCCGCGGAATGCGAATCATCGCCCTTCCGGTCGAGGATTTCATCGAATGCCTTCTTGGTGCTGTCGGCGATATCGCCGATGAAATCCTTGATGGTGTCCTGGGTGTTATTCTTGCTCACGGTCACTACCCTTTCCATCTCATCCGCACTCCCGGAATTCGGGAGCCGTTTTCTTCCCCACCCCCGGTCTGCGCCGGACGCGGAAGGAAGGCGGAAGTCCGTTATGCCGCGGCGCCGTCGAGGGCCCTGGCGCAGAGCAGCCGCAGCCGAGCCCGCCCCGGGTGAACGCGCCTTCGGCCGCCTTGACCGAGATCTGGTGCATGCGGGCGAATTCCAGCGTGGAGATCCCATGGGCACGGGCGAGGACCACCTGCCGCTCCCGGCCCCGCAGCAGGTGCACCTGACCGAGCAGCCAGCGTCCGAAGTCCTGGTCGCACACGCCTTCGTCCGGCAGCTCGGGCCCGCCCACGTCCGCCGCGCGGCGCAACAGCCGTCGTCTCCGCTCCAGTTCGCGGTAGTGGTCCACACAAAGACGCAGGGCGACCGAGGTCAGAAAGGGACCGATCCGGTCCTGGTCGAGATTGCCGTGGGCCGCCGCTCTGAGCATCGCTTCCTGAACGCAGTCCTCCGCGTCCTGGGCATTCGGCAACCGGCGGCGGACCAGTCTCATCAGTCGCTCCCGGTGGCTGGCGATCACATCCCAGGAGAACTCGCGCCGCACCTCTTCCTGGGATTCGCGGCTTCGATCAGTCCCTCGACCGGCGATTCCGCACTCATCTAAGTGGTCTAGCAATTCCCTGTGATTCATGGCCCCGAGCTTGATTCCCTGGTGCGAATCGGAATATTCGCACAGCCTATCCCCACCCGTCGCGAAGGTTCTTTTCCGAGTCAACGCACCAACAAACCAGGGGGAATACGGACCACTCATCCGCATGGAAAACGGAGGACCGCGTTCCGGCGCACCCCATACCGTGCTACACATTTCATGCATGCACTTGCGGCGCCTCACGTCTGCGGAAACGTCACGCCATGAGCGGGGCCGCCCCAAAAGGGGGCCGAAATCACATCCGCCTCAGCGGCGCGTGAGGCGATCGCGCCAAATTCCTCGACGGCGGACGGGCACCCGGGGACCGGCCTCGGACCATGGTGAGGGCCAGGGAACGGGCCGGGCCGCCGCGAGGGGCCACCGCCATCCCGAAAGCCGTCGCGGCCGCCTGGCTCGTTCTCGCCGCCGGGCTCGGCTCCCTCACCTCCTCGGCGTCCTCCGCCCAGCGGTCGCCCGGCCGAACCGGCCGGCGGACGATCCCGCGATAAAGAAGGTCATCGGACCGGACGGGCGGACCGGTGGAGGCGATCGGAGGGCCGCTCCACTGATACCCCAGGGGGTAAACTGAACAGCACCACCCCGAGGAGGACCCACCCCATGGCCATGTCCGTCGACGAGGAAGCCGGTACCGCGATCCTCAACCGCCTGCGCCGCGCCCAGGGGCAGCTCGCCGGCGTCATCGCCATGATCGAGGCCGGCCGCGACTGCAAGGACGTGGTCACCCAACTCGCCGCCGTCTCCCGCGCCCTCGACCGCGCCGGATTCAAGATCGTCGCCAGCGGGATGCGCCAGTGCATGACCGCGGCCGACGACGAGACGCCCCCGATGTCCGAGGCCGAACTCGAGAAGCTCTTCCTCGCCCTCGCCTGAGCCGGCACGGGAACGACGACTTCCCGGGAACCACGGACATCACGGGAACACGGACATCACGGGAACGACGACACACCGACGCGACGTGGGCCACCCTGGCGGGTGACCCACGTCGCGGCTGTTGCCGGGGAGGCGTCAGACGGTGTCGATCGGATCGATCAGCTGGTCGTGACGGCGGTGTCGTCGACGACGAAGCTGGTCTGGAGCGAGGAGTCCTCGACCCCGCTGAACTTCAGGGCGACGGTGGTACCGGCGAACGAGGACAGGTCGAAGGTCTTCTGTGTGTACCCCGTGGCCTTGTTGAGGTTGGAGTACGTCGCCAGGGTGGTGGTGCCCGCGGTGACCGTCAGCTTGTCGTACGCGGTGCTGGTGGTCGTCTCCGCGCTGTCGATGTGCAGGTAGAACGTGAAGCTGGCCTTGCAGCCGGACGGGATCGTCACCGACTGGGAGAGCGTGTCGGTGTGCGTCGAGCCGTAGCCGTCCAGCCACGCCTTGTACGAACCGGCGTGCGCCGCCTGGCTGCTGGAGTTGGTGATCACGCCGCTGCTCGCGGTCCAGGTGGTGTTGCCCGACTCGAAGCCCGGGTTGCCGAGCAGCTGGGTCGAGGTGCAGGTGCCGCCACCCCCGGAGGAGCTGACGGTCCAGGTGAAGGACGCCGTTCCGGTGGCTCCGGTGCTGTCGGTGACGGTGACCGTGGTGCTGTACGTCCCGGCGGTGGTCGGCGTCCCGGTGATCGCTCCGGTGGAGCTGTTGATCGACAGGCCGGTGGGCAGCCCGGTCGCGGCGTAGCTCAGCGAGCCGGTGTTGGTGCTGCTGGCCGAGATCTGCAGGCTCACCGCGGTGCCGACGGTGGAGGACTGGCTGCCCGGGTTCGTGACGGTCACCCCGCTCGACGGCGGCGTGACATGGCTGCCGACGTTGATGCCCGCGAAGGCGTTCGCCACCCCCGCGTACTGGGTGGAGCCGGCGCCGTACAGGGCGGTGGCCGCGTTCAGGGCGGCGGTGCGGGCGCCCGCGTAGTCGGTGCTGGACGTCATGTACGACGTCAGCGCCTTGTACCAGATCTGCAGGGCCGCGGCCCGGCCGATGCCCGCGACGGCGACTCCGTCGGAGGTCGTGCTGTTGTACGTGACGCCGTTGATGACCTTGGTGCCGCTGCCCTCGGAGAGCAGGTAGAACATGTGGTTCGCCGGGCCCGAGGAGTAGTGGACGTCCAGGTTGCCGACGCCGGAGTACCAACTGTCCGCGGAGCCGCCGTCCTTGCTCGGCTTGTCCATGTAACGCAGCGGCGTGCCGTCGCCGTTGATGTCGATCTTCTCGCCGATGAGGTAGTCGCCGACGTCGCTGGAGTTGTTGGCGTAGAACTCCACGCCGGTGCCGAAGATGTCGGAGGTCGCCTCGTTGAGGCCGCCGGACTCACCGCTGTAGTCCAGGCCCGCCGTGTTGGAGGTGACGCCGTGGCTCATCTCGTGCCCGGCCACGTCGAGCGAGGTGAGCGCGTGGGTGCCGCCCGAGCCGTCGCCGTAGGTCATGCAGAAGCAGCTGTCGTCCCAGAAGGCGTTGACGTACGCCGAGCTGTAGTGGACGCGCGAGTAGGCCGCGACCCCGTCGTTCTTGATGCCGCTGCGGCCGAAGGTGTTCTTGTAGAAGTCCCAGGTCTCCTGGGCGCCATAGGCGGCGTCCGCGCCGGCGGTCTGGGTGTTCGA
Organism: Streptomyces mirabilis; assembly: GCF_039503195.1. Lineage (NCBI taxonomy): Bacteria > Bacillati > Actinomycetota > Actinomycetes > Kitasatosporales > Streptomycetaceae > Streptomyces > Streptomyces mirabilis. Next base: position 9,020,523 of record NZ_JBCJKP010000001.1, on the reverse strand, counting down.
GCCGGCTCCGGTGCCCCACGTGTCGTCGGAGTCGGTCATCAACGTGCCCGTACCCGACGTGCCGTTGTTGAGGCTGTAGGTCTTGTGGCCGCCGCGTGTGGTGTCGTACAGCTGGTACGTCGATCCGGACAGCGTGGTGTTCAGCGTGACCGTGCCGCTGTACTGCGTGTTGCCCGTGCCGGTCTTGATGCCCTGGTAGCGGTAGAGCTCCTGGCCGGTGGTGGCGTCGGTGATGACGTGCAGCTGGCTCGGGGTGCCGTCGTCCTGGAGGCCGCCGATCACGGTCTCCCAGGCAAGCTTCGGGGTGCCGCTGCCGGCCCAGATCACCTTGCGGGCACTGTCGGTGGTGGGCTTCTCGGCGGCCAGGGACTTGGCGGCCTTCAGCGCCTTGCTCGCGGCGGCGGACTTGGTGAAGGTCGCGGTGGTGGAGGCGACCTTGATGGTCCGCTTGTTGTTGAAGGTGCTGCTCACCGTGCCGGCGGCGAGGGAGGCCGGCGGAGTGTGGACGATCACGTCGCCGCCCAGCACCGGCAGGCCGGCGTAGGTGCGCTCGTAGCGGGTGTGGAGCGTGCCGTCCTGGTCCTTGACGACGTCCTTGACGACCAGCTTCTCCTTGGCTCCGAGGCCCAGGGTGCCGGCGGTCGTCGTGGTCTTCTGTGCCGCGCTCTTCAGCAGTGCCGAGTGCTGGGCAGGGGTGAGCTTGGCCTCCAGGCCTCCGGTGCGCAGCGGACTGGGGTGGGGGGCGGCAGGCTTGGCGGCCGCGGGGACCGTCTGTATGCCGACGGCCAGGAACGCGGCGGTGGCCGCCAGCGCTCCGGCCGCGACCGCCTGACGGGGGATTCGTCTCACTCGTACTCCTACTGCTGCGGCCGCGCGTCGACGGCCGGTGACAGACCCGGGCAGACGGGATGTGCTGGCCGGGACGAGCTGAGCAGTGCGGGGCCCCTACGCGGACCGTGTGAGGCCTGTCCGGCAGGTGAGGAAGAAGAATGACAGCTTGACAGATACATGTCATGCAGGTCGGGAGCAAACGAGGGTTAACCCTCGACGACGTTCACGTGGGGCGCACGGACGAGGTTCAGCCGGGGCGCACGGGAGTCCGTCTTCACTCAAATGGCGGCGCCCGGCGAAGTCGCGGCCGCCTCGGGCACGTCCACCTCAGCGGCCGCGACTTCGCCGGTGGCACGGCGACGGAGTACGCGAAGGCGGAATGGGGATAAGCCCGGAGAGCACGGCTCGCGCCGGACCGTGCCCCAGGGTCGGCATCCCTCCTTGGTAGTACGACCGGGTCGCGCGTCTGCTCCTCAGGGAGAGGTACGGGTGACCCGTGAGCACGACGCGCGTGAGCGTGGCGGCGTGGAAGCTGGTTGTACGAGTCCGAGGAGGCCGCCATGAACCGCCAGATCCGCATTCGCCCCAGCCGTCGCCCCGCCACCGGGCGCGAGGTGACGATCGACCGCAGGACACCGTCGGGTCGCCTGCTGCCCTACTGACGCGACGGCCGGCCTCCTGACCCGACGGCCGCCCTGCCCATCCGGCGGCTTTCCCTAACGATCCGGACGGTCGGCGTATCCGTTGCACCGCGCGCACGTTGTGGGTGATGACAATGGCCACCAGACACCATGGCGAGCACTGCGCGCGGATCCGGAAGGGTTGAAAGTATGATCACCCAATGTCTGACATGACCGAGACCACGCCGGGCTGGCTGACGTCCGACGAACTCGAGAGCGCGCGCGCACGCATGCCGATCCTGTACGTCGAGGCCGTGCCGGTCCGCGTCGACGACAACGGCGAAGTCACCAGCATCGGACTGCTGCTGCGCATAGGGCCGGACGGGACGGTCAGCCGCACCGTCGTCTCGGGCCGGGTGCTGCACCACGAGCGGGTCAGGGACGCCCTCCTGCGCCACCTGGAGAAGGACCTCGGCCCCGTGGCGCTCCCTCGCATCCCGACCTCGCTCCAGCCCTTCACCGTCGCCGAGTACTTCCCCACGGTGGGCGTCACGCCGTTCCACGACCCCCGCCAGCACGCGGTGTCGCTCGCCTACATCGTCCCGGTGACCGGCGACTGCCGCCCCCGGCAGGACGCCCTCGACCTGGTCTGGTTCAGCCCTGAGGAGGCCTCGTCGCCCGCGGTCCTGGGCGAGATGCCGGGCGGCCACGGAGCCCTCCTCAAGCAGGCCCTGGCCCATGTGGGCCGGCTGTCCTGACGTACGCCTCCGCTAGAGTCGGCGCGGTCCCCGGTCAGACGTGCTGCCGCGGGGGTGGTCCTGCGCTGGGGGATGACGGGCACGATGCGGTCAAACCCGGCAACATCCTGATCAACCGGTACGGCGGTGTCGCACTCGCCGACTTCGGCCTGGCGGCCATGCCCCGGCCGGACCGGGAACTGTCGGTCACCCGGGAGGCGTTGACCCCCGCGTACGCTCCGCCCGAGGCGTTCCACCTGGCCGAACCGACCCCGGCCGGCGATGTCTACTCGCTCGCCGCCACGGTCTACGCACTGCTGCGGGGCCGCCCGCCGCACTTCCCCGAGGACGGCACCGAGCTCAGCCTCCCGGAACTCATCGTGCGGCACACCTGGCCCTACCCCGACCTGCCGGGAGTGCCGACGGCGCTCAACGAGGTGCTCGGGCGGGCCCTGGTGGCGGACCCGGCGCGCCGGCTGTCCGACGCCGGGGCCCTGCGGGACGCGCTCGCCGCCGTCGACATGGACGGCGGCGACCGGGCCGGCTTCGGTCCCGTACCCGGCAGCCGGACCACCACCGTCCCCGCGCGGCGGGACACCACCCCGCCGCCCGAACCCGGTCGGCCGGGCACGACCACCGCCCCGGCGCCGCAGGACCGGCAGAAGACGAGGCGGCGCTCCCAAGTGATCGCCGCGGTGGCGGCGGTGGCGGTCTCGGTGAGCGTCTCGGTCACCGTGATCAGCTACCGGGGTGGGGGTTCCGACACCCCCACGTCCCCCTCGACCTCGTCCCGGCCGTCCGTCACCACGTCCGCCGCGAACACGGGGTTCGGTGGGGTGTCGACCACCGCCCGGGACTGCCCAGCCGCCGCGGTCGACGGCGCGGGCGGCCGGTGCGTCACGACCCCCGAGTGCTGGAGCGGCATCACCGACATCTCGGGGACGATCACCGTCAGCCTCGCGGACTGCCGGGTGAAGCACGTGTGGAGACCTTCGCCATCGCTCCGCTGCCCGAGGACGGGATGACGAACAACGCCCGGGACCTGATCAAACACCCCACCGTCAAGGCGCTGTGCTCGCGGGAGGTCATGCTGAAATCCAGGACCGCCACCGGGCGAGCCGTCACCGGCCGGTGGAGCACGGACATCCTGCCGCCGACCGCCCAGCAGTGGTCCGACGGACTCCGCGCCTTCCGCTGTGTCGCCCACGCGGACACGGAGGACGGGAAGATCACCGACAGCCACTTCGGGTAGGAGCGGCCGAGCGCCGGCGAACCGCTGCCCGGTCACGTCGTTGACGACGTGACCGGGCAGCGGCCTCAGGACGGCGTTTCCCCCGCCCGCTAGACGGTCACCGGCTGGAGCTTGGCGCGGAAGTGCCGCAGGATCGGGGACTGTTCCACGATCCGGTAGCCGTGCACGGACTCCGCGTTCTTGGCGATGGTCTCCAGGGTTCTGCCGACGTGGTCGTAGTGACTGCGCGTGTAGACGCGCCGCGGCAACGCCAGCCTCACCAGCTCGTACGGCGGGCTCTTGACCGGGTTTCCGTCCTCGTCCTCCTCGCCGAGGTACAGCGACCCCAGTTCGGCCGACCGGATGCCGCCCTCCAGGTAGAGCCGGCAGGCGAGAGCGTGGCCGGGGTACTGGTGGGGCGGTATGTGGGGCAGCAGCCGGCCCGCGTTGAGATAGATGGCGTGCAGACCGGGTGGCTCCAGTATGTCCACGCCGGCGGCGCGAACCCGCTGGGCCAGGTGGTCGGCGCTCTCCGCCCGCTCCGCGAGGTAGGAAGGTTCGGTCACCTCCTGGAGACCCTGGGCGATCATGTCGAGGTCGCGTCCGGCCAGACCCCCGTAGGTGGGGAACCCCTCGGTGGCGATGAGGAGGAGCTCGCACTTCTGGGCGAGTTCCGGATCGTTCAGTCCGATGAAGCCGCCGATGTGGACGATGCCGTCCTTCTTCGCGCTCATCACACAGCCGTCGGCCAGACGGAACGCTTCTTCGGCGACCTGGCGAGGGGTGCGGTCCTTGTAGGCCGCCTCGTGCCGGGTGACCAGCCACGCGTTCTCGGCGAACCGGGCGGCGTCCAGGATCAGGGGGACACCGTGCCGGCGGCAGAGTTCGGAGGTCCGCCGCAGATTCTCCATGGAGACGGGCTGACCGCCACCGCCGTTGTTGGTGATGGTCATGACCACCGCGGCGACACGCGAGCCGGTCGTCTCGGTCAGCCCCCGCTCCAGGGCCTCGAGGTCGATGTTCCCCTTGAAGGGCTCCGAGCTGTCCAGGTTCCGCGCCTCGGCGCAGGGCAGGTCGCGGGCCACACAGCCCGCCAGCTCCACATTGGCGCGGGTGGTGTCGAAGTGCGTGTTGGACAGGACGGTGTCGCCGGGCTTGAGGAGGTTGGAGAACAGGAGTCGTTCCGCCGCACGTCCCTGGTGGGCCGGCAGGATGTGGCTGAAGCCGGTCAGTTCCGCCACCGCGTCCCGGAAACGGTAGAAGGATCGCGAGCCCGCGTAGGACTCGTCACCGGCCATGCCCACGGCGAGCTGCGCCGAGGACAGCGCACCGGTCCCCGAGTCGCTCAGCAGATCGATGGTCACCTCTTCCGCGCGCAGATCGAACAGGTTGTAGTGCACTCGTTCGAGTGCCGCCTTGCGCTGCTGGGGGGTCGTGAGCGGGATAGGTTCGACGACCTTGATCCGGTACGGCTCCATCCTGATTTCTGCTCCTGCCTTTCCGTTTCCTACTGAGTGGAGGGTCTCGCGCGGCTCGGTACGCGCCGTGCGACGGGGAGAACGTCTGATGGGGCGGCTGGGCCGGCAGCGGGGGCCGTACCGCGTACGCCTCCGAGGAGATGTACGCGGTCACACGGGGCGGTCTGCCCCGCTCGTACACCAGCGCCAGATAGGCGATGAGCCCCACGCCGTCGTGCAGCAGCCGTGAGGTGACGGTGGCCAGCGACCGGTCGAGCACCGCGGTGTCCATGCCGTGTCGGCGCAGCACGGCCACCGCTCGCGCATAGGCCTCCCCGTCGTGCCGGACGTAGTCCCTGACCGGTACGTGGAGGGTGAAGCCGCTCGGCAGGCCGGTCCCGGACTCCGTGAAGGAGTGGCAGGAGAGCACGGGGCGCCCCTCCAGCCGTACGCCGTTCCCGGCGCCGGAGTGCCGCGGCGAGCTGTCGAGACCCGCCACGACCCGCAGGAACTCCCGTACGGTCTCGGGCCGTGGCCCGGGGTCCGTGCGGGGCAGTTCACCCGCGTCGGCGGCGGCCAGGTTCCGATGGGTGACGTAGACCTTCACCCGGGGTGTCTCCCAGTCCCCGAGGTCGAGGGCGAAGAACGGATAGCCGTCGGCCCGGGGCAGCGCGGCGAACGCCTGCCGGTGGCCGAGCCTGTCCAGTGCCTCACGCACCGTCTCGGCGGCCCGGTCCGCCCCGGACGCCGCCGGGTTCAGATAGACCTTGACCTTGGGGACTCCGCCGGGCCGCAACTCCAGGGCCAGCCACAGCGCCAGCGGGCCCTCGGGGTCCGGCGGGAAGAACAGGTCCTCCAGCCGGTCGAGTTGGTCGGTGGCGAAGCCCCAGCGCTCGGCCATGGCCCGCACCACACGTAGTCCGACGCGCCCGTTCTCCGCCAGGCCTTCGGCGCCGTACCCCGGTTCCAGCAGCACGCGCAGGGTCGGGGGCGCGTCCGGCACGAAGGCGAGTGAGTACTCCACCGGCGTGTGGTCGTCGGACAGGAAGCTCGGGTAGGACGGCGGTTTGTCCAACGGGCGCTCCGCGACAGGACCGAGACAGTCGGTCAGGACACGCGCGTAGATCTCGCCGTCGGACGGTTCGAGACCCGTGGCTTGGCACAGTCGGAGTAACTGGTCGGCGACGTAACCGCCGAGCGGTTGCGTGGCCGTGACCGGTCCACCCCCTGTACGGGAGGTGATCATCGGCCCTCCCGGCGAGTGGGCCCGGGAAGGAGGGCAAAAAGATACCCGCCTGAGGGGGCGGGTATCTCGCCATCCGGCGCGTGTGGTGCGACGGGTATGGCGCGGGGGTCGAAGCTCCCTTGGGAGGTCTGTCGTCGGGGGCGGAGCATGGCTGCGGAGTGCTGTGCTGAAGTGGCGTCGGTGGTCGAGGGCTCCACGACACCTCCTTAACTTGTGATCAACACGATTGCCGCGCTCTTCCCTACCCCTCCGGTTGAATATTGATGCAGTGCGAGGATGTTGGCGGCTGTTGCGTATCTCACGCCTTCCACCAGGACAGGAACGAACTCCACAGCCCGCCGCGCTCCTGCCGGCCCTGCGCACCTCCCTGGTCGCTGCGCGCCGTGGTCTCCGGGCGGTGCTGCGGGTCGGGCTGCCGGGCGGCCCGTACGGGGGTGAAACGGGCCGGAAGCGCGGCCAGCGCCCGGTTGAAGGGACCCGGACGCCAGGTCAGACTGTCCTCGGGGACGGCCAGTTCGACGTCGGGCAGCCGGTTGAAGAGGTTCTCGATGGCCGTCACGGTGATGAGCCGGGCGGGGTCCTTGGCCGGGCAGGCGTGCGGTCCCGCGCTCCACGCCAGGTGGGAGCGGTTGCTCGAGGCGTGCCGGGACGCCGTGAGCGCCGGGTCGGTGTTGGCGGCCGCGAAGCTGACCAGCACGAGGTCGCCCGCCGCCAGCTTCTGTCCCCCGAATTCCATGTCGGCCGCCGGGTAGTGCGGCGCGTAGTTCGCCATGGGCGGGTTCTTCCACAGCGTGGTGTCGATGGCCTCTTCGATCAACCCACCTGCCGCGTAACGGTCGTTGGTCAGCAGCAGGTGCAGGGTGTTGGAGATGAGGTTGCGAAGCGGCTCCGCGCCGGCGCCCAGCAGCAGGACGAGCTGGTGGGCCATCTCCTCGTTGGTCAGGCGCGCCTGATGCTGCATCAGCCAGGAGGTGACGTCGTCGCCGGGCCGGGACCGCTTGAGGGCCACCAGCTCGCCCACGGCCTGACCCAGTACCTCGTTCGCCTTCTCGGCATTCACACCGTCGAAAATGCCGGATATACCGAAGAGGACCCGGTCGCCGATCTCCGCGGGGCAGCCGAAGAGTTCGTTGAACACGAACAGCGGCAGCAGCTTGGCGTAGTCGTTGAGCAGATCGGCCGAGCCACGGGTGTGGAACTGGGCGATGAGGTAATTGGAGACCCGCTCGGCGCTCTGGCTCAGCCAATGCGAATCGACACGCGCGAAGCTGTCCGTGATGGCCTGCCGCAGCCGCATGTGGTCGGCCCCGTCACTGAACATGGCGTTGGGCCGGTACACCAGAAGCGGAAGCACCGGACTGTCCGGACTGATCTCACCTTCGTTGAAATCCCGCCAGCGGCGCGAGTCCTTACGGAAGGCACCCGCGTTCTGGAGCAGTTGGAGCGCAGCCGAGTAATCCGTGACCAGGGTCGCCTCGACACCGGGGGCGAGTTCGACCGGAGCGGTCGGCCCGTAGTGACGCATGTACTCGTAATAGGCTTGCGGATCGGCCGCGAACTCCGCCCCGTGCAACGGCACCGGCTCACCCGTGGCATGAGCCGGGCAGCCGGGTGGTGGCACGGGGGCGGTGGATTCAGTGTTCATGCTTGCTCCTAGCGGGCACGGTCCTGCAAATAGTGAACGAGGGTGATCAGGGCGCTTGCTGATGAGTTCTCGTCGCGAGCGTCGCAGGTGACGACCGGGGTGTCGGGGAGCAGGTCCAGCGCCTCACGCAGCGCCTCTTCGCCGCGAAGGGGCGTGCCGTCGAAGTGGTTCACGGCAATGGCGTAGGCGAGTCCGTACTGCTCGATCAGGTCGATGACGGCGAAGGAGTCCGCCAGCCGCTCGGGGTCGACCAGCACGAGCGCCCCGAGAGCGCCACGCGCCATGTCCTCCCACATCTGCACGAACCGCTGCTGGCCCGGCGTACCGAACAGGTACAGCACGACGTGATCACTGATCGTGAGGCGTCCGAAGTCCATGGCCACCGTGGTGGTGGTCTTGCCGCGGACGCCCTTGAGGTCGTCGATCTCCTCGCCGGCCTGTGTCATCGTCTCCTCCGTGGACAGCGGAGGAATCTCCGACATCGTCCCGACGAAGGTGGTCTTGCCCACCGCGAAGTGCCCGACGATCAGGATCTTCACGGCGGTCTGAGCCGCTCCACCGCGGACGTACGCCTTCTCATCCAAAACGGGCCCGGAGACCATCCAGCACCTCCTGAAGAATCTGCTCGTCGACCAGGCGGGCGCGCGCCACCGGCGCGCGCGTGATGAGGTAACCGCCTTCGGCGAGGGCATTGAGAAGGATCTTCACCACGCCCATGGGCAGGCGCAGGTGTCCCGCGATCTCGGCGACCGAGAGGTAGCCGCCGGAGCACATCTCCAGCAGGCTCTGCTCCTCCGGGGAGAGCCGGGCCGGCCGCTGCTGATGGTCGGCGGCCGCCGTGACCAGCGTGATCAGGGAGAACTGGTCGCCGTCGGGGAGGTCCCGGCCATTGGTGATGACGTACGGCCGCACTAACTCCGCGGCCTCGGGCTCCTGCCGCTCGGAATCGGTCACTGGCGTGCGCCGATGTTCTCGCGCGGCGGAGTCGTCAGCGCCTTGCCCAGCTGGCCGACGAGCTGCTGCATGCGGAAGGTGATCTCCCCCATCTCGACGTCGGGAGAGGCCGAGACCGCGAGGTACGCGCCGTCACCGGCGGAGATCAGGAAGACCCAGCCACCGTCGAACTCGACGAGCGTCTGCCGCCACTTCAGATCGGACCCGTCGCAGAAGAACCCGATCGAGCGGCTCAGTGACTGCACACCGCTCATCGCGGCGGCGACGGTGTCCGCGTGGTCCCTTCCGACGCCCTTCGAGGACGCCATCAAGAGCCCGTCGGCGGAGACCAGGACCGCGTGCAGAGCCCCGGGAATCTCCAGGACGCCGTCAAGCATCCATGACAGATCGTTGTTCACGAAACCTCATGCCCTTCGCTGCTTGCGTCATGTGCGTTGCTCGTGCGGCCCGCAGGCTCCGGGAGCGCGGCTCGACCGGACTGCGTGCCGCGCTGGAAGGCACCCATGATCGAGGCGGTCTCCTCTTCGGAGCGGATCGGGGTGCCCGTGGTCATGGGGGCACCCGTGGTTTCGGTCGGCGGCACGATGGCCATGGCCCGCCTGCGGCGGCGCTTGGGAAGACCGTCGGCGGTCGTGGACACGGCCGCGGCGGGTTCCGGGCCGCTCGGGTTCAGCGAGGGAACAGTGCTCACAGTCTGTGCTCGCTCCTTTGGTTGCGGCATGCTGGTGAGCAGCTCGTCCGGCAGCAGGACCACCGCTCGCACACCCCCGTAGGGAGAGGTCGAGTCGACGGACACCGTGAAGCCGTAGCGCTCACAGAGCACACCGATCACGGCGAATCCGAACTGCGGAGGATTGCCGAGCCCGGAGACACCCGAGGCCCGCTCACTCGAAAGGAGTTTCGCCGCTCGGGCCTTCTCCTCCTCGTTCATGCCGACACCGGCGTCGTCCACGACGATGCAGATGCCCTTGGGTACGGCACGGACATTGATCTCGACACTGGTTTCCGGTGCCGAGTAGCTCGTGGCGTTGTCGAGCAGTTCGGCAAGGGCCAGCGCCACCGGTTCGACAGCCCGGTTGGTGACCGCGAAATCGACCTGCGAAAGAATTTCGACCCGCTGGAAGTGCCGGATCCTGCCCTGCGCGCTGCGGACCACGTCGTACACCGACGCGACGTCACGCTGCCGTCCCAGCCAGCCTTCGCAGAGCACCGCGATGGACTGGGCGCGCCGCCCGAACTGCGAGTTCATGTGGTCGATTTCCAGGAGGTCCTGGAGAATCACCGACTCGCCATACTTGCTCTGCAGTTTGGAAATGGCCAACTGCTGTTCGGCGGCGAGACCCTGAAGCGTCCGCATCGCCGATTTGAGCGCGGTTCTCGTTGCTTCTTCGGCTTGCTCCTGAGCCTTCTTCACCGAGGCCGAATATTGATTCTCAAGCTCAGCGTAGTGATCCCTGAGTTCTTGATTTCCCTGCCTTAAACTCCGCGCAGACCGCTTTCCGCGAATAATGGCGGTAGCTGCAAGCGGAGTACCAGCGATAAGAGCCCAGAGAGCCGGGTCCTGCATGTATTGCGTCATAAGACTCTCTTCAAGCGACTGACAGCCAGCTACTGAATTCCGTCAGCGCGGCGGGCCGGCAGCCCACTGCGCAGGGTTTACCGTCCGGGCCGCACAGTTGGCCAGAAGAGTCGTTTGGCCAGAAGAGTCGTTTTGTGCCCATAGCCCGCTCGGCAAGTGCGGCGATCGTATCATCGCCCCAACTCATGACGGACCGTCAATATGAGGAGCACTTGCGAACATTGATGAGTAGTCAGATCCTCAACGACATCCGAAAAGGGGGCTCTGCGGCTTTCGTCAATCGGTGCCCGGAGTGGACATCGGGGAGCGGGTCCCGCGGAGCGGGCGCGGGGGGACCCGACGCCCGCCGGGTTCGCGTTCAGTGCAGGTCGGCCGGCTCCTGACTGTCGTCGAGGAAACCGCCCGACTGGTGCTGCCACAGCTTCGCGTAGGCGCCTTCCGACGCGAGCAGTTCCTGATGCGTGCCCTGCTCGATGATTCGCCCGCGGTCGAGGACGACGAGCCGGTCCATGGTGGCGACCGTGCTCAGTCGGTGCGCCACGACGAGCGCCGTCCGGCCCTCCATGAGCCGCCACAGCGCTTCTTGTACGAGGATCTCGCTCTCGGAGTCCAGCGCGCTGGTCGCCTCGTCGAGCAGCAGGATCGGTGCGTCGCGCAGGATCGCCCTGGCGAGCGCGACCCGCTGGCGCTGCCCGCCGGACAGCTTGACCCCGCGCTCGCCCACCATGGTGTCGAAGCCGTCCGGCAGCGCGTCGGCGAACTCCGTGACATGCGCCGCCTCGGCCGCGCGACGGATCTCGGCCTCGGTGGCGTCCGGCCGGGCGAAGGCGATGTTGTCCCGCAGTGTGCGGTGGAACATCGCCGGGTCCTGCGGCACGTAGGCCATCAGTCCGCGCAGGTCTGCCTGGCGCAGCCTGCTGATGTCCTGCCCTCCGATCAGGATGCGGCCGGAGTCGATGTCCGTCATCCTCAGCAGCAGCCGGGCCAGCGTGGTCTTGCCCCCGCCGGACCGGCCGACAAGACCGATCTTCGCCCCGCTGGGCACCGCCAGGTCGAGTCCCTCGAAGAGCGGCTGCGCGCCCGCGTGGGCGAAGGTCACCTGCTCGAAGCGGACGTCGGCGGCCCGGGACAGCAGCGCTTCCGGCGTCTTCGGGTCGAGCACGGTCGGCGGCTTCAGCAGCAGTTCGGTGAACTGCGCCGCCTCCGTCATCGAGCTCTCCAGGCGGCGGTAGATCTGGTTGAACTCGAACATGATCCGCGTCGCGTTGCTGTAGTACGTGAAGGCGACCACGACCGCCTCCACGCCGTGACTGCCTCCGCCGAGCGCGACCGCGAGCAGCAGGCCCAGCGCGTTGGTCAGCACGGACATCGGCGCGACCAGTGTGTCGATGCGCAGGTTGCCGTAGTCCCACGACCTCAGCATGAGCCGCCGCGAGGCCGCGACACGGGACCGGTGCTCGGCGGCCTCACGCTCCTCGGCGGCGAACGCCCGGACCGTGTCCATGTTCATCAGACTGTCGGCGACATGGCCCGACACCCGGGCGATCGCCTCCTCGCGCTGATCGACGAGCGCCTGACGGCGGCGGATGAGGGGCAACACGCACAGCGCCGTCAGCGCGATCATCGCCAGGAGCCCGACGACGAGCAGCGGTTCGTAGCGCCACAGCACCACCGCCCCGAACACCAGCGGCACGAAGCTGCCCACGACCTGGAACGTCATCGTGTCGACGAACTCCTCGAAGCGGGAGGCGAAGCTCAGCACCCGCTTGGTCAGTGACCCGGCGAAGTTGTCGTGGAAGAACGCGGCGTCCTTGGCGAACAGCTCGTCCATGCCGATGACGTACAACTGCTCGATGCCGAGGGCGTCGAGACGGTTCAGGCAGTGCAGGCCGAGACGCCACAGCATCTCCGCGAGGAGCAGGACGCCGGCGAAGCCGAGGACGTACGGCAGCGTCGAGCCGATGGAGATACCGGCGTCGCCGGCGATCCGACCGACGAGCTTCGCGACGATCAGAGGCGCGATGTAGTTGATGCCGATGTTGCCGAGCGCCGGCAGCAGCATCGCGGGGGCGGTCAGCCGTCGGAGCCGGGCCAACTCCCGTCCGTAATAGCGAAGGGCGAGGAGCACCGAGCCTTTGCTCGGTGGACCCTCGCGCGATTCAGGCGATCCCATCCCAACCCTGTGTGGTCGTGCGGCAGCCTGCCGCGTGCTTCTCCGGGGAGATTCCGTTGCCTCAGTGGCCGTTGTGGAGCTTCGGTTCCGAGTGAGCACGTTCGCTCGGGTCGTCCTCCGATGGGCGGGGTACGACGACGGGCCCGCGGCGACACCCACGTGCGAGTTCGACGGGCCAGGAATCGCAGTGTCCCGCGAGGGCTCCCGCGCAGTCCAAGCGTTTTTATCGGCCAACGGCGCACGTCGCACGCCTGCGCGACCCGGCCGAACAGGAGTGTGCCCCTGAGTCGAGGCGGCCCGATCACCCCTGCCTCGATGGGCCCGGACGTCTCTTCCACGCGGTCTTTTCCGCGCAGCTCATTAATTTTACCGACCGTTAGGTCTATTTTACCGGTCGCCGCTCTCGCACTGGACGTCCCCCACGCCGCCCGGCCCAGAGCCACTCTCTGGATCTCCGCTCACCCCTGGAAGGCCGCAGATGTCCCAGACCCGAACCTCTCCCCCGCAGGCCCACGAGAGAGCCCGCTCCACCGCGCGCAACGTGCTCGTCGTCGTCGCGCTCGTGTGGATCGTCCAACTGGTCGCGCGCGTCGCCGCGTTGTCCGGCGTCGCACAGGCCGACATCGCGATCCACTTCCGGATCACGGACATCGCCTGGTTCACCCTGATGACCCTGCTGACCGGGACCTTCTTCCTGCCCTTCGCGGTCAAGGCCGCGGCCCTCTTCGGCAAGAAGCGCGTCCTGCTCGTCGCCACCGGTCTCGGCTTCGTCGGCGACCTGGTCGCCGCCTTCGCCACCGACTACCGCACGCTGCTGATCGGGCGCGGCATCGCGGGCGTCTACGCGGCCACCGCCCCGATCGCCTACGCGATCACCCGGGACGTGTTCCCCCGCCGCTGGGTGGGACTCGCCAGCGGGCTCCTGGCCGGCGGGGTCGGCCTCGTCGCCTTCGGCGGGCCGTTCCTGGCCGGCTGGCTCCTGGACGGTTACGGATTCCGCGGCGTGCTGTGGTTCACGGCCATCAGTACCGCCGCGAGCTTCGTGCTGGTGGCCGCCTTCGTGCCGGAGAGTCCGGTCCGTGAGGCGGGCGGGCGGATGGCCTGGATCGGCGGGCTCCTTCTCGGCGGAGGGATCACGGCGATCGTCTACGCCGTCGGCGAGGGATCGCAGTGGGGCTGGGGCAGCGCCGAGTTCGCCGCCTACATCGCCGGGGCGCTGATCACACTGGCCGCCTTCGTACTCGTCGAGCGCCGGGTCGCCGACCCCCTGTTCCCGCCGTCCATGACACGGCGTCGTCCGGTGTGGACCGTCCTGCTGGCCACCTCCGTGGCAGCCGGCTCACTCAGCGCCGTGGGCGTGGTGATGCAGATGCTGGTGCTGATGCCCAAGATCCCACCGACGGCGCCGAACACTCCCGGTGGCGCCGGATGCTGACGAGCTCGTTCACCCGCCACCGCATGGAGAAGCTCCGCCCGGCGATCCAGCAGATCACCGACGACCTCATCGACAAGCTGCTCGCACGACGGGCCGTTGTCGAGGACATCGAGATCGACGGCGAGACCATCCGCGCCGGCGAGGGCTTCATCGCGGCCCTGCCGGCCGCCAACTGGGATCCGCTGGCGTTCCCCGAGCCCGAGAAGCTCGACCTCGCCCGTCGGGCGGCGCACCATGTCGCGTTCAGCCGGGGCCCGCACCAGTGCATCGGGCAACAGCTGGCCCGTATCGAACTCCACATCGTGTTCAGCACGCTGTTCCGTCGGGTGCCGACCCTGCGGCTCGCGGTCGACGTCTCGGAGCTGAAGTTCAAGGAGGACTCACAGGCGTACGGCATCTACGAGCTGCCCGTCACCTGGGAGCTCCTGGAGGTCCGTGAAGCAGCGGATACGACAAGGCCGTCTCCTCATCGCCGAGAAGACGGCCTCCGACCTGCTGTGAAGCTGGTCGGGACGACAGGATTTGAACCTGCGACCCCTTGACCCCCAGTCAAGTGCGCTACCAAGCTGCGCCACGTCCCGTTGCCCGCCTGACCTGGGGTTTCCCCTGGCCGAACGCGCACGGAAACAATACCGCACTCGGGGCGATGGTCGCGCATCCGTTTATTCGGGGCCGACCGGGGCGCGTTATACGGGGCCGACCGGGGCGCGGGGCGACAGGGCCAGGCGGGAAAAGACTTCGAGACGGTGCTTGACCTGAAGTTTGATTGAGGTTGCACGATCGTCGGCATGACGATCATCGAGGCAGAACGCCGGCACCAGTACCAGGACCTGCCCCGCCTGATGGGGCTGATGACCGGCGACGAGAAGCACGGACCCGCGGCGACGTCCACGCTGGACGCGCTGTGGGTGCTCTACGACCGGGTGCTGCGGGTCGGGCCCGAGCGGATGGACGATCCGGAGCGGGACCGGTTCCTGCTCTCCAAGGGGCACGGGCCCATGGCGTACTACGCGGTGCTCGCGGCCAAGGGCTTCGTGCCCGTGGACTGGCTGCCGGACTTCGGCGCGTACGACTCACCGCTCGGACACCACCCGGACCGGGTGCTGGTACCCGGCGCCGAGATCGGCAGCGGGTCGCTGGGGCACGGGCTGCCGATCGCTGTCGGCACCGCGCTGGGCCTGCGCGCGCAGGGGCTGGGCGAGCCCCGTGTGTGGGTGCTGATCGGCGACGCGGAGCTGGACGAGGGCAGCAACCACGAGGCGATCGCGTACGCCGGGCCGGCCGGTCTCGACCGGCTGCACACCGTGGTGATCGACAACTCCTCCGCCAGCCATGCCCGGCCCGGCGGTATCGCCGCCCGGTTCGAGGCCGCGGGCTGGTCCGCCCTGACGGTCGACGGCCGTGACCACGAGGCGCTGTACGCCGCCTTCACCGCGCCCCACCCGGGTCGCCCGCACGTGGTGGTCGCCCGGGTCGAGCCCAAGTCCGCCTGAGACACCAGAGGCGTCCAAGACACCCGAGGCACCCGCGGCTCCGGACCCTCCCCTCTCCTCATCCCGTACCCCCCGAAAGGGCCCCTTCCATGGACACCATGCGTGATCGTTTCGCCCCCGTCATGACGCGGCTGCTCGACGAGGACCCTCGGGTCGCGGTCGTCCTCGCCGAGATCGGCAAGGACGGTTTCACGGAAGCCCGACGCAGGCATCCCGATCGGGTGATCAACGTCGGTATCCGCGAACAGCTCCTGGTCGGGGCGGGCGCGGGCCTGGCGCTGACCGGTCTGCGACCCGTCGTGCACACCTTCGCCAGCTTCCTCGTCGAGCGGCCGTTCGAACAGGTCAAGCTGGACCTCGGACACCAGGACGTGGGCGCGGTGCTGGTGAGCGCGGCCGCGTCCTTCGACTGGCCCGCCGGAGGCTTCACTCACATGGCACCCGGCGACGTGGCCCTGCTCGACACGCTGGACGGCTGGACCGTGCACGTTCCCGGCCATCCGGACGAGGCCGAGCAGCTGCTGCGACAGGCGGTCGCCGCCGGGGACGACAAGGTGTACCTGCGGTTGTCCGTGCAGTCCAACGCACGGGGCCTGCCGGTCGACGGGGCCCGCTTGCGTACCGTCCGGGAGGGGCACGCAGGGGTCGTCGTCGCCGTCGGGCCGATGCTCGGCGCCGTACTCGCCGCCACGGAGGGACTCGACGTCACCGTCCTGTACGCGGCCACCGTGAGGCCCTTCGACGGGCAGACCCTGCGCCGCGCCACGGAGGCGGCGGGCACCGACGTCGTCCTCGTCGAGCCGTATCTGGCCGGTACGTCCACGACCGTCGCGGGCGACGCGCTCGCCGACGTACCCCACCGTGTCCTCGGCCTCGGCGTCCGTCGGCGTGAGCTGCGCCGGTACGGAAGCGTCGACGAGCACCTGACCGCGCACGGCCTCGACGCGGGATCCCTGCGGGAGCGGATCGGCGGCTTCCTGAGTGCCTCGGACCGACCGCGCCCCTGAGTCCGCCCCCGCCCGTGCGGTCCCGCGTGTCAGTCGGCCTTCGGACGGCCCAGCTCCGGGTAGGCGTCGAGCAACCGGGGCGGAGCCGCCTGGCGCCAGGAGTCGGCCAGGATGTCGCGGAGTTCGTCGCCGTCCTCCAGGGCGGCGAGCCGGACCCTGACCCAGGCGAAACCCGCCTCGTGGTCGGCGATCCAGAACTTGCCGGGCTCCGCCAGGACGAGTTCGTCGCGCTCCTCCTTCGGGCAGCGCACCGCGATGGATGTCTCCTCCTCGGGCAGCGTGGCGAACATCTTCCCCGCGACCCGGAAGGTGGGCATGCTCCAGGCGATCTTCTCCGTGGTGTCCGGCAGGGAGAGGGCGGTACGGCGTACGTCGTCGGCATCCGGCATGGAAGGCACGGTAGCCAAAGGCACTGACATCGACAGGGGTCGGCGGGTTCCGTCGCTCCCGGCTCCCCGCCCGAGATGGTCGATGATTGAACCAGCTGCAATCGGATCGATACTGACCGTAATATTTTTCGAGCACCGGCTGCACGTTCGGGTCGCTCCGGACGCTTCATGGGTGGAGGCGGACGGTGCCTCTGGTGCCGGGGTGGGGACACGGCACCTTCGATCAGCACAGGTACAGGGGAGGGCCCCGTGCAGCAGAGCGCTGCCGCGTGGTTGTTCGAGATCGCGCTTGGCATGAGGGTGTTCGGCCCGGACGTCGTCCGTGGCTGCCGTCGGCTCCTGACGGCCGGCGTACGGATCGGCATCACCGGACTGACCGGCACCCGCGCCCCGTCCCGCTCCGCCGAGTCGACCCGGGACGTCCCGTGAACGGCGACGGCGGGCCGGAGGAGACCGGCGGGGCCGTCGGCGCACCGCGGGCGGTACCCATCGATCAGTGGGACCCCACCGTGCAGATGGCGTACTGGGGTTTCCACCATCAGCGCCGCCAGGACTACATGCGCTACGCCTATCTCCAGCTCGGCTCCGACGCCGACGCGGAGGAGGCCGTGGACCTGACCTTCGACCAGGTCATGGACCGCTGGCCGCGGATGCTGCGGATGGAGAACCTGGAGGGCTACGCCTGGACGATCCTCAAGCGCCGCATCATCGACATGCACCGCAAGCGCCGGCGGCGCCCGGAGCTGATGGAGATCGCCGCCTTCGAGGCGGCGCTCGCCGATCCGGCCGAGGATCCGTACGACACGCTCACCGACGCCATCGCCCTGTACGTCGCGGTCGGCTCCCTGAGCGAGCGGCAGCGGGACGCGATCCTCCTCTACTACGGCATAGGTTTCACTACTACGGCATAGGTTTCACGGCCGCCGAAGCCGCCGTACTCATGGGCAACGAGGAGGCCACCGTCCGCTCCCAGCTCCGTACCGGTCGACGGCGCCTCGCCACCCTGCTCAAACTCCGCTGCCCGGAGCACTCCGACGGGAAGAACCCCTGATGAGCACCCTGCCGTCCGACCGCCGCACCATCGACGAACTGTTGGCCAAAGCGCGTACGCAGGATCGTTACGCCGGCTACGACCTCGCGGCCGCCGAAGCCCGTCTGCGCAGCCGTCAGGCGGCCCGGCACCGCCCGCGCAACCCCGAGGCCGCGCTCGTGCGAGCCGTGTGGACCACCCCCGAGGACGACCGCACCCCGGACGCGGACCGCGCCTGGTGGGACCTGAACGCCGTGAGCCTGCTGGTGTTGTTCGGGCCGGATGCCGACCGGCATCTGAGCGAGTTCATCGACAGCCAGTACGCGGACAAGACCGGCGCCCTGGTCTTCGCATGTCTGCTGCACGTGGCGGGCGACAGCAGCGGGGCGCGCTTCTGGTGGCGTTTCGCGGCCGGGGTCGGCCACCAGGTCGCCGAGTACTGCCTGTTCCTCGAACACGCCCACAGCGGTGAGTACCACGACGCCGACCACTGGCGCACCCAACTGGTGCGCGAGCACTTCGAACCCACCTACATGTGCGGCGACCGCGTCACCGCGCCGTTGGTCAATCCTGCGTTCATCGACCACGTCCACCCGCACATCGCCCGCCCGCACCACCCGGAGATCGGCATCGTCCCGCTCCCCCGGCCGCCTCTCGTGAAGGAGTTGCGCCACCTGACCTCCCTGCTGTGACCGCGGCCGGGAGCGGCGACTCCTCACGCGCCGGGGACCGTCGCTCCCACCCGCTTGTAGAAGATCGTCGTCGGGCGCAGCTCGCCCGACGGCGTCGCCGCGTAGTCGGGTATCGCCCCGAGCCGGGTCCAGCCGGCGGAGCGGTAGAGGGACTCGGCGGGGCTGTCGGTCTCGGTGTCCAGGTGCAGGAGGGTGATTCCGGCGGTGGCGGCCGCGTGCTCGGCGGTGGTCAAAAGGCCCCGGCCGAGGCCCTGTCCGCGGCCGTCGCGGTGCACCATCAGTTTCACCAGCTCGGCGCGGTGCCGGCTGTTGGGTTTGTCGGGGAAGACGAGGCTGACGGTGCCCACGATCCGGCCCGCGGTGTGCGCCACCCACACGGCGAGGCGTCCGGCCGACACCGCGTCCACGCGCTCCTCCCACCAGGCGACGGCCGTCGCCCGCTCCAACGGGGCGAGGAAGCCGATCGAGGCCCCGCCCTCCACGGTGTCGATCAGCAACTCGGCCAGCTCGCCCACCGAGGCGCGAAGGCACTGGGCGTCCAGCCGGGAGACGGTGGTCACGGCAGCACCACCGCCAGCGCGTACCGTACGTCCTCGGGGCCGGGACACCGGAAGCGGGTGGGCCCCCACACCCGCAGCCGCAGACAGTCCCCGGCGTCGAGCCGGTGTTCGACGTCCTGCGCGGTCACCTCCAGCGTTCCGTCGAGGACCCAGATGTGCTGCTCCAGGCCGGGCACGGGCGGCCGGTCGTAGGCGAGGTCGGCGCCGGCCCCGAGCCGCCCCTCGACCAGTTCGCCGCGCAGCCCGGCGTGCGGCGGTGACACCGATCGTCGTACGAATCCGGAGGCCTCGTCGGCCCAGACCGTCTGGTCGGCCGCCCGCACCACCGGAACGGGCTCCGCCT
The DNA here is from genome assembly GCF_039503195.1 of Streptomyces mirabilis. Lineage (NCBI taxonomy): Bacteria > Bacillati > Actinomycetota > Actinomycetes > Kitasatosporales > Streptomycetaceae > Streptomyces > Streptomyces mirabilis. The sequence goes on along the minus strand of NZ_JBCJKP010000001.1, from coordinate 9,001,101 downwards.
CGACCTCGCTGAGCAGCTGCGACATGGTGCGTCCGTACACGGCGCACAGCCGGTTCAGGAGGGAGGCCGTGGGGCTGATCTCGGCCCGCTCGGCACGGGACAGCGTGGAGCGGCTGACCCCGCTGCGCTCCGCCAACTCCCCCAGGGACCAGCCACGTTCGGAGCGCAGCTCGGCCAGCCGGGCCCCGAGCCGGACATCGACGACATCGAGCTCCCCATCGTTTCCCATATTCGGGATATTATCCCAGATATGAAAACAGGGGGTCCCGCCGGCCACTCCCGTCCGCCCACTCCCCTCAGTCCACCGTCGCGGCCTCCGCCAGCGCATCCAGCACCGGACGGATCAGCGGATGTCCCTCCGCGCCCCGGCGTACGGCCGCGAAGACCCGGCGCGTGGGCGCGACGCCGTCGACCGGTCGGACCTGCACGCCCGTGAGATCCATGCCGCGCAGGGCTGAGCGGGGCACCAGGGCCACACCCGCGTCGGCCGAGGCGAGGGAGACAACGGCCCGGAAGTCGTCGGAGGAGTGTTCGAGACGGGGTTGGAATCCGGCGTTCTCGCAGGCCAGGACGACCACGTCATGGCAGGGGTTGCCGGGGTACGGGCCGATCCACGGGTCCTTGGCCAGCTCGGCGAGCGGGACCTCGGCGGCGTCGGCGAGCCGGTGGCCGAGCGGGACGACCGCGTCGAAGGGCTCGGCGTACAGGGCTACGGGGGTCAGGCGCGGATCGTCCGCGTCCGGGGCACCCCGGTACTCGACGGCGACCGCGATGTCGACCTGCCGGTCGAGCACCATCGGCAGACTGGCGTCGCCCTCGGCGTCCTGGACGCGGACGTGGATGCCGGGTGCCGTGCGGGCGAGCCGGGCCAGCGCGGGGGCCACCACCAGGCCGATGCCGGTCGCGAAGGAGGCGACCGTGACCGTGCCCGCCGAGCCCGCGCTGTATGCGGCCAACTCCGCCTCGGCACGCTCCAGTTGGGCCAGCACCTCGTTGGTGTGGCTGAGCAGGATCTCGCCGGCCGGAGTCAGCCGTACGCCCTTGGCGCCGCGCTCGACGAGCCGGTGGCCGGTCTCCTGCTCCAGCGCGGTCAGCTGCTGGGAGACGGCCGAGGGGGTGAGATAGAGCGCGGCGGCCGCCGCCGTGACCGTGCGGTGGTCGGCCACCGCACGGAGGATGTGGAGCCGCCGCGCTTCGATCATGCGACCGATTCTCTCAGGTCACAGGCGTCTTCCAGCCCTCGAGCTCCGCGCGGGCGGACACGAACGCGTCGACCGCCCGGTTCACGTCCTGCGTCGAGTGCGCGGCCGAGAGCTGGACCCGGATCCGGGCCTGGCCCTGCGGGACGACCGGGTAGGAGAAGCCGATCACGTAGACGCCGCGCTCCAGGAGGAGCTCGGCCATGCGTCCGGCGACGGACGCGTCGCCGATCATGACGGGGGCGATCGCGTGGTCGCCGGGGAGGATGTCGAAGCCTTCCGCGGTCATCCGGGAACGGAACAGCGCGGTGTTCTCGGCGAGGCGGATGCGCAGGTCGTCGGCCGACTCCAGCAGGTCGAGCACCTTCAGGGAGGCCGCCGCGATCACCGGGGCGAGGGTGTTCGAGAAGAGGTACGGGCGGGAGCGCTGGCGCAGCAGCGCCACGATCTCGGCGCGGGCGGCGACATAGCCGCCGGAGGCGCCGCCGAGTGCCTTGCCGAGGGTGCCGGTGATGATGTCGACGCGGTCCATGACACCGTGCAGCTCGGGGGTGCCGCGGCCGCCGGGGCCGACGAAGCCGACGGCGTGCGAGTCGTCGACCATGACCATGGCGTCGTAGCGGTCGGCGAGGTCGCAGATCTCCCTCAGGGGCGCGACATAGCCGTCCATCGAGAAGACGCCGTCGGTGACGATCAGCCGCCGGCGCGCGTCGGACGCCTCCTTGAGCTGGGCCTCCAGGTCGGCCATGTCACGGTTGGCGTACCGGAAGCGGCGCGCCTTGGAGAGGCGGATGCCGTCGATGATCGAGGCGTGGTTGAGGGCGTCGGAGATGACCGCGTCCTCGGCACCGAGGAGGGTCTCGAAGACGCCGCCGTTGGCGTCGAAGCAGGAGGAGTAGAGGATCGTGTCCTCCTGGCCGAGGAACGCGGACAGACGCGCCTCCAGCTCCTTGTGCACCTCCTGCGTACCGCAGATGAAGCGGACGGACGCCATGCCGTAGCCCCAGCGGTCGAGGGCCGCGTGGGCGGCGGCGACGACCTCGGGGTGGTCGGCGAGGCCGAGGTAGTTGTTCGCGCAGAAGTTGAGGACCTCGCCGGGCCGGCCGCCCGCGGTGACGCTCACGGTCGCGGACTGCGGGGTGCCGATGACGCGCTCGGGCTTGTGCAGACCGGCGGCGCGGATCTCGTCGAGGGTGGCGCGGAGGTCGTCGCGCACGGAGTCGAACATGGAGGGGCTCCTAGGGGGTCACGCGGTTCGGAGGGGCTCTTGCGGACGCTCACGCGCTCCAGTCGAGGATGACCTTGCCGCCGCGGCCGCTCGCGGCGTCCGCGAAGGCCGCCTCGTAGTCGCGGTAGCCGTAGCGGCCGGTGATGACCGGCGCGAGGTCGAGGCCGCCTTCGAGGAGGACGGACATCGCGTACCAGGTCTCGAACATCTCACGGCCGTAGATGCCCTTGATCGTGATCATGGAGGTGACGATCCGGGACCAGTCGACCGGGAACTCCTCGGCGGGCAGGCCGAGCATCGCGATCCGGCCGCCGTGCGTCATGTTGGCGATCATGTCGCGCATCGCCTCGGGACGGCCGGACATCTCCAGGCCGATGTCGAAGCCCTCGCGCAGGCCGAGGGCGCGCTGCCCGTCGGCGATGGTCGACTCCGCGACGTTCAGCGCGAGGCTGACGCCGATCTTGCGGGCGAGGTCGAGGCGCTCCTCGCTGACGTCGGTGATGACGACGTTGCGGGCACCCGCGTGCCGGGCCACGGCCGCGGCCATCAGACCGATCGGGCCCGCGCCCGTGATGAGGACGTCCTCGCCGACCAGGGGGAAGGACAGCGCCGTGTGCACGGCGTTGCCGAACGGGTCGAAGATCGCGGCGACGTCGAGGTCGACGGGGACGCGGTGCACCCACACGTTCGCGGCGGGCAGCGCCACGTACTCGGCGAACGCGCCGTCGCGGCCGACGCCCAGGCCGACCGTGGCACGGCACAGGTGGCGGCGCCCGGCCAGGCAGTTCCGGCACTTGCCGCACACGAGGTGCCCCTCGCCGCTCACCCGGTCGCCCGCCTTGATCTCGGCGACGTCGCGGCCGGTCTCGACCACCTCTCCGACGAACTCGTGGCCGAGGACGAGCGGCGTGCGGACGGCCTGCTGCGCCCAGCCGTCCCAGTTGCGGATGTGCAGGTCGGTGCCGCAGATCCCGGTCCTGAGGACCTTGATCAGTACGTCGCCCGGGCCGATCTCCGGTTCCGGGACGTCCGTCAGCCAGAGCCCGGGCTCCGCCTTCTCCTTGACCAGCGCCTTCAAGGTGTGGCTCCCGTGGTGAGATCCCGGAGCAGGGCACACCGAAGGCGCCCGTACCGGGGAGAGGGGTGATTTCCCGGAGAAATCTGCCGCACGGGTGCGCCGTTGGTCCATCGAGGATTTCTTAAGCGCGGCCGCAGCTTTCCTTCACGCCTCCGGCCGCGCGTGTCAGATCCCCCCGGTGTCCGCCCTGCGCTCGATCCGCTCGACCAGTTCCGCCGCCATCGACTTGATGGTCTCCAGGCCGGCCTTCCCCCACGGGCGCGGTTCGAGGTCGACGACGCAGATCGTGCCGAGGGCGATGCCGGTGCGGTCGATGAGCGGGGCCCCCAGGTAGGAACGGACGCCGATCTCGTCGACGACCGGATTGCCGGCGAAACGCGGGTAGTCGCAGACGTCTTCCAGGACCAGCGCCCTGCGGCGGACCACCACGTGGGGGCAGAACCCGTAGTCGCGGGTCATGTAGCGTCCGACGACCTTCACGGTGCCGTCCGGGGCGGCCGGGAGCGGCCGGGTGACCGAGACGTTTCCGTCCGGGGTGTGCAGGCCCGCGAAGAACTGCCGGTTCTCGTCGATGAAGTTGACCATCGAGTACGGCACCGCGGCGACCTCGGCGAGCCGGTCCGCGAAGGCGTCGAAGGCGGGTTCCGTGTGCTCTCCCAGGCCCAGCCGGCGCAGCCGGCCGACCCGGGCGGGGGCGTCCTTGTCCTCCGGGGTCAGCAGCAGACGACCGGCCGGGCGCGGCGGGTCGTAACTCATCTACGGGCTCCCTGGTGTGGGGCGGGCGTCATGGTGTGGGCTCCGTGGCGGGGGACGTGGGTCGGGTGCGGGCTCAGCGGTCGAAGGAGTACGCCGGGTGCGGGCTCAGCGGATGGGTGCGTGCGTCGGTGCGTGGGCGAGGAGGTGGCGGACCAGCGTGAGCAGGGTCTGCACACCCGAACTGGAGATCCGGGCGTCGCAGCGCACGATGGGGATCTCGGGGTCGAGGTCGATGGCCGCGCGCACCTCCTCGGGGTCGTAGCGGTAGGCACCGTCGAACTCGTTGACGGCGACGATGAAGCCGAGACCGCGCTGCTCGAAGAAGTCGACGGCCGCGAAACAGTCCTCCAGGCGACGGGTGTCGGCGAGGATCACCGCGCCGAGCGCGCCCTCGGACAGCTCGTCCCACATGAACCAGAACCGCTGCTGCCCGGGGGTGCCGAACAGGTACAGGACGTGTTCCGGATCGAGGGTGATGCGGCCGAAGTCCATCGCCACGGTGGTCTCGACCTTGTTCTCGACGCCGTCGAGATTGTCGGTCGCGGCGCTGACCGTGGTGAGCAGCTCCTCCGTGCTGAGCGGCGCGATCTCGCTCACCGCGCCCACGAAGGTCGTCTTGCCGACCCCGAACCCTCCGGCCACCAGGATCTTCAGCGCGGTGGGGAAGGGATCAGAGCTGTCGTCGTAGTCCATCGAGCACTGCCTCCAGAAGAGACCGGTCAGTGGGGTTGTGGTGGAACTCGGGCGGCTTGGTGGTCAGTGCCCCGCAGTCGACGAGGTCGGAGAGCAGCACCTTGGTGACCGCTGCGGGCAGCTTCAGGTGTGCGGCGATCTCCGCGACCGAGACGGGCGCCCGGCACAGTTCGAGTGCCTGGGTGTGCTCGGGGCCCAGGTAGCCCAGAGGTGTTGCCCCGGTGGCCATCACCTGCGACAACAGGTCGAGGGCGGTGGTCGGCCGGGTCCGGCCGTTGCTGACCGTGTAGGGGCGCACCAGCCGTCCGGCCGCGTCGTCGAGCCAGGGCCCGTCGCCGGCCGCGGCCACGCTCAAGGCCTCATCGCAGGCGGTTCCACGGCGGCCTGCCGGGGCGCGGTCATCAGATACGGACGGACGCTCTTGACCAGCATCGCCATCTCGTAGCCGAGCACCGCCGCGTCGGCCTCGCGGCCGGCGAGCACGGCGAGACAGGTGCCGGAGCCCGCGGTGGAGACGAACAGCAGGGTCGAGTCGAGTTCGACGACGACCTGGCGTACGTCACCGCCGTCGCCGAAGCGCACGCCCGCGCTGCGGCCGAGCGAGTAGAGGCCGGAGGCGAGCGCCGCCATGTGGTCGGCGCTGTCCGGGTCGAGTCCGTGGACCGACTTCACGAGTCCGTCGCAGGAGAGGAGTACCGCGCTGTTCGTGTGCGGTACGCGCTGTACGAGGCCGCTCATCAGCCAGTCGAGATCGGATACATGGGCGTGGGCGGTCGGCGCGTCGCTCGCCATGGTGGATCGACTCCTTGAAGTACGAAGGTCTGCCGGAGCGGAGGGTGTGGGGGTGTGGGAGGGCGTGCGGGTGGGGGTCGTCAGGGGGGTGGTCATCCGGCCGTTGTGCTCCCGTCGTGCCGGGCCGTGTGGTCGTGTCCGGGCGCGGGTGCGTTGTCGCGGGTCCCGTGTGCCTCGTGCTGGGCGGGGGCGTGCGCCGTGTGGGTCTCGGATATGCGGGGCGCGCCGCCCGTGGACGTCCGGTCGACGCGGATCACATCCAGCGGCGGCAACGGGGCCAGGTGCCGCGGATCCGGGTGCGGCGGGTCCCGGTGCAGCGGGTCCGGATGCAGCAGGTCGGAGTGCGGCAGATCGGGGTGCGGCCGCTCCAGGTGCGCTGCTCCGCTGTGCGGTGCCTCCGTGCGCCGTTCCTCGGCGTGCTGGGCCTCCGCGAGCCCGATCCCCCGCTGGAACGCCGCCATCAGACCGGGGTCGTGGCCGACGACCTGCTCCGGATCCTGGCGGGGCAAGGGCCCGTCGCGCAGTTGGGGTGCGATGTGCTCCTGGGCGCGCCGCTTGGGCAGCTGGGGCTTGCCCATGGTGCCGCGCACCGCGCCGTTGCGAGGGGTGGGCGGCATGGCCGCGTTCTCCGCGACCACGGGCCGGTCGTCGGGCCGGATGCCGGGCAGGGCCTCGGCCGGGTTGGGCCGCTCCGCGCGGGCGCCGCGCACGGGGAGCGGCGCCGGGCCACTGCCGCCCGTGCCGGGCGCGGCGGGCTGCGTCTGGTCCCGCTGTCCCTGTCGCGGCACGGAGGCCACCGTCGCGCCGGCGGACGACACGGGCGCGGTCGGCCCTGTCTGTGGCCCGGCGGGCGGACGCGGGCCGCCGGCCTTGAGCTGCTGCGTCTGCTGGGACTGCTGTGTCTGCTGTGTCTGCTGGGACTGTGCTTGCGATACGTCGCCGATGGCGCCCGGCGGCGCGCCCAACAGCGCCTGCGGTACGACGAGTACGGCCTGGACACCGCCGTAGATGTTGGTCTGGAGCCGTACGTGGATGCCGTGCCGCCGGGCGAGCTGGGACACCACGAACAGACCGATCCGGCCGTCCTGGAGGAGACTGGCTACATTCACCTGATCGGGGTCGGTGAGCAGCGCGTTCATCTTGTTCTGTTCGCCCAGGGGCATGCCCAGGCCCCGGTCCTCGACCTCGACCGCGAGGCCGGAGGTGACGAGGTTGACGCGCAACAGGACTTGGGTGTGCGGGGCGGAGAACACCGTGGCGTTCTCGACGAGTTCGGCCAGCAGGTGGATGACGTCGGCGACGGCGTGCCCGCGCAGGGTGCCGTCGATCGGGGGCACCAGTTTGACCCGCGAGTACTGCTCGACCTCGGCGATCGCGGACCGCAGCACCTCGGTCATGGAGACGGGGTTGCTCCACTGACGGCGCGAGACGGCGCCGCCGAGCACGGCGAGGTTCTCGGCGTGCCGGCGGATGCGGGTGGCGAGGTGGTCGACGTGGAAGAGGCCCTTCAGCAGGTCCGGGTCCTCGATCTCGTTCTCCAGCTCGTCGAGGATCGAGATCTCGCGGTGCACGAGGGACTGAAGCCGCCGCGCGAGATTGACGAAGACCTCGACCTTCTGCTCGCTGCCCGCCTGGCTGGAGAGTTGGGCCGCCTGCACGACGGCGGTGACGGCGCCGTCGTGCGCGCGGGAGAGGTCGGCGGCGAGCAGCTCGAACTCGTCGGCGTCCGGCTTGGGCCGTTGGCGCGGCTTGGGCGTGGGAGGGCTCTCGCCCCGGCGCAGGCCCTCGACGACGGCGCGCAGGTCGGCCTCGGTACGGGCGCTGCCGCGGCGCAGGGCGCCGATGCGTTCCCGCACGGACGTGGCGGCCCGGTCGGCGCCCACGGCGGCGATCAGGATGCCCGCGAGGGCCACGGACCCGGCGCCTGCGAGCACCGCCCACAGGACTACGCCGGGGCGTGCGCCGGTGGAGCGGACCGTGAACAGCACGGCCGCACAGCCGCTGAGCGCCACCGCGATCGGCGGCAGGACCGCCAGGCGCAGTAACTGGGGCCGTAGGCGGGTCTCGGGCTGCGGGTGGACCGTGCGGGCGACCGGCCGCCCGTGCCGCCCGCCCTCACGGCGGTCTGCGCGTGCGGCCGGTGCGCGGAGGTGAGACATCGGCGTCCTCGTACTGGTGCGTCGGGGGCCACGGGGGCTCCCGCGGGTCTGCGCGGCTCGGGCGTGCGCCATCGCGATGCCGGTCGAGAGAGCCGAAAAATTCGGCCCCGCGTCGCCCGACGGCAACTGACAGTAGTCGCCAAGCCATCATGTGCGGTGGGCAGTTGACAAACTCCCCCGGAAGGCGTCCCGCTCTGGTATGAGGCCTCGCACGGCAGACCGATATCCCCTTCGGACGCACGTTCCCTTGCGTCACGGATCCGATCAGAGCTGGTCAGAACCGGTCGCGAACAAACGGCGAGGGTCGGGGAGCAGCTCGCTCCCCGACCCTCGCCGCCAATCGGACATTCAGGAAATTCAGCTCGCGGGCACCGTCTCCGGTTCTCCGGTGCCTTCGGAAGCCTGGCCCACGACATCACCCGGAGTGTCGGAAACGGAGGTATCCGCTCCAGACTTCTCGACGGCGGGCCAGCCACCCCTCGGCGGCATGGCCACACCACGCCACCAGGGCTCGGCCGGGACGGTCTCGGCGGTGGGCTCGAAGGGCTGGCCCGGGCGGGGCAGCGCGACACGGGCGCCCACCGCGTGCGCGGCTGCCATCGTGCCCTCGCCGGGCTCCACCCACGGGTGGGTCGCCAGGTTGAACGTGGCCCAGTGGATGGGCAGCATCACGCCGGTGGGGCGCCCGCCCTGGAGGTCCAGGTGGGTGCGCATGCCCTCCTCGGGCGTCATGTGGATGTCGGGCCAGAACTCGCTGTACGCCCCGATCTGGATCATCGTGATGTCGAACGGGCCGTGCTCGGCGCCGATGTCCTTGAAGCCCTCGAAGTAGCCGGTGTCCCCGCTGTGGTAGATCCGGTGCTCGTCACCCGTCACCACCCAGGAGGCCCAGAGCGTGTGCTGGGTGTTGCGCAGGCCGCGGCCGCAGAAGTGCCGGGCGGGTGTCGCGGTCAGGGAGATGCCGCCGACCTTGGTGCTCTCGTTCCAGTCCAGCTCGCGCACGCGGTCGGACGAGACGCCCCAGTGCTCCAGGTGGGCGCCGACGCCGAGCGGCACCGCGAAGACCGTGTCCGTGTCGGCCAGGGCCTTGATGGTGGGCAGGTCGAGGTGGTCGTAGTGGTCGTGCGAGATGACGACGACGTCGACCGGGCCGAGCGCGGCCAGCGGCAGGGGCACCGGGTGCAGCCGCTTGGGCCCGACGAAGTTGAAGGGGGAACAGCGCTCGCCCCATACGGGGTCGAACAGCACCCGGTGCCCGTCTATCTCGGCGAGCACACTGGAGTGCCCCATCCAGGTGATCCGCAACCCGCTCGCCGCGGGCTTGGCGAGGTCGGCGAGCGTGGTGGGGTACACCGGCACCGTGCCCGCCGGGGCGCGGTGGGCGCGCTCCTCCTTGCGGAAGAAGACCTTCGCGAACTCGAGCATGGAGCCGTCGGGGCGGGTCCGGGCACTCACCGGGTTCTGGAAGACACCGTCCGCGAAATTCGGCGATCTACGGATGCGCTCCATGCGCTCACCGCCGGGGTCCGCGCCGAAGGCGGCGGGCTGCAACGCGCGGAGCCCGGAGCTCAACGTACGGAAACCGGTCACGGTACCTCCCAGTGGAGTCGGTCAGGCCTCCCATTATGGTCGGCCCCTCTGACAGCGCCGGGTCGACGGTGTCACAGCGCGATGTCCCCGGTACACACCGCGAGGTCCGGACCCTGGTGCGACCCGCCCGGGGACACACCCGGGGCCCGACATCACATGAGGTGGCCCCGATGGCCCGCGTCTCCCCAACCCCGCGGCGCACGGTCTTCTTCCGCCACGCGTCCCGCGGTCCGGTCCGGCCTTCGCCGGGCGGTGCGCCTCAGACCCACTACTGATGATCCGTTCAGTAAATTGACAGATTTCGGAGTCACTCCCGATACTGAATGGCGATTCAGTAAAGACACCGGTGGGTCTTCGGTCGCGCCGCTCGTCCCGCACCTGGAGGCACCATGGAGGCCGACCCGCGCAGCGGTGTGCTCACCGGTGGCGAGGCGCTCGTCCGGGCGCTCGCCGCGCATGACGTGACGCAGGCGTTCGGCATTCCCGGCACGCACAACCTGGAGATCTACCGGCACCTGACGGCGTACGGCGTCCGGCACGCGACCCCGCGCCACGAACAGGGCGCCGGGTACGCCGCCGACGGGTACGCGCGCGTGACGGGGCGCCCCGGTGTCGTGATCACGACCACCGGTCCCGCGCTCCTCAACGTCACGGCCGCCGTCGGGCAGGCCTACGCGGACAGCGTGCCCCTGCTGGTCGTCTCCCCCGGTATGCCGCTGCGCCACCCCCGGCTGTCGACCGGACTGCTGCACGAGATGCGCAGCCAGACCGAGGCGCTGCGGGGCGTCGCCGCGTTCAGCCACCGGGTCTCCTCGGTGACCGAGATCGGCGCCGCCGTGGCACGCGCGTTCACCCTCTTCCGTACGCGGCGACCGCGGCCGGTGCACATCGAGGTGCCGCTGGACCTGCTGACGGCGGCCGAGGCCGCCGGGCCGGTGCGGCTCGCCCCGGCCTCCGCGCCGACCCTGCCGGACGCCGAGGCCGTACGACGCGCCGCACGCGCCCTGCGGGAGGCGCGGCGGCCCGCACTGGTGCTCGGCGGTGGCGCGCGCGGCGCCGCGACCGTCTGTCTCGCTCTCGCGGAGGCGTGCGGCGCGCCCGTCGTGACGACCGCCAACGGCAAGGGCGTCGTACCCGAGCGGCATCCGCTCTCGCTCGGCGTCTCGCTGCACACTGAGTCGGTGCAGAAGTGGCTGGCGGGTCGCGATGTCGTCCTCGCCGTGGGCACGGAGCTGGCCGAGTCCGATTTCTGGTCGCCGCCGACCGCCCTCGGGGGCACGCTCGTGCGGGCCGACCTCGACCCGGACCAGATGCACTCCGGGCTGCCCACGGACATCGCGCTCGTCGGCGACGCGCGGGCCTCCCTGGAGGGGCTGTTGTCGGAAATGGGCCTCCACACGCGCGTGCGACACGACATCCCCGACCCACGAGGCGGCATCGACGTCGACGAGGTCGCCGTGGTGCGGGACGCGCGGTTCTCCGGGAGTGCCGCGCGCGACGCGCGCTGGCTCCCGTACCTACGGGCGATCCGCGCCGTCCTGGCCGACGACGCGGTCATCACCTCGGACAGTGCCCAGTGCTGCTACTACGGCGCGCTCCCGCACCTCCCGCTGGGCCCGTCAGGACGCTATCTTCACCCGACCGGCTTCGGCACGCTCGGCTACGCGCTGCCCGCGGCGCTCGGCGCCAAGGTGGCGTGCCCGGAGCGCCAGGTGGTGGCGCTGAGCGGGGACGGCGGCCTCCAGTTCACGGTGCAGGAGCTGGCGACCGCCGCTCAGTTGCGACTCCCGCTGCCCGTCGTGGTGTTCGACAACGGTGGCTACGGAGAGATCCGCGACGAGATGGCCGCCCGTGGCGACCGCCCGACCGCGGTGGACCTCGCTCCGGTCGATCTGCCCGCCCTGGCCCGCGCCTACGGAGGACAGGGCACACGCGTGTGCCACCCCGACGAGCTGGCCCTCGCCCTCACCGAGGCGCTGCGCACGCCTGCTCCCACCCTGATCGCCGTCCCCGAGGAGACCCCATGACCACGCCCCCGACCGCACCGTCGGCCGCGCCGCTCACCCCGCCTTCGACCGCGCCTCTGATCACGCTCACCTGGACCGACCACGTCACGGGCAGACCGGGCTATCTCGTGGTCGACCGGCTCGTCCGGGGCGTCTCCAGCGGCGGCCTGCGGATGCGCGCGGGCTGCACCCTGGACGAGGTCGCGGGGCTCGCCCGCGGGATGACGATGAAGGAGGCCCTGCACTACAACCCCGAGGGCCGCTACATCCCGCTGGGCGGCGCCAAGGGCGGCATCGACTGCGATCCCCAGGATCCGGCGGCGTACGGCCTGCTGGTGCGTTACCTGCGGGCCATGCGCCCCTACATCGAGAGCTTCTGGACCACGGGTGAGGACCTCGGGCTCACCCAGGACCTGGTCGACCGGGCCGCCGAGGAGGCGGGGCTCGTCTCGTCCATCCAGGCCGTGTACCCGCTGCTCGACGACGAGACGGCGGCCCGTCGGCGGCTCGCGGACGCCTTCGCGGTCGATGTGGACGGGATCGGGCTCGACGAACTGGTCGGCGGCTGCGGTGTCGCCGAGTCGGTGCTCGCGGCCCTGGACCGGGCCGGGGTGACACACGCGGGGACGCGTGTGGCCGTGCAGGGCCTGGGCACCATGGGCGGAGCCACGGCCCGCTTCCTCTCCCGCGCGGGCCTCGACATCGTCGCCGTCGCGGACGTCAAGGGCACGATCGCGAACCCGCACGGGCTGGACATCGACGCGCTGCTCGCGGCGCGGGACGCCTACGGGACGGTCGACCGTGGCGCGCTGCGCCCGGCCGACCAGGAACTCCCCGGCGACGCCTGGCTGTCCATGGACGCGGAGGTACTCGTTCCCGCGGCGGTCTCGTACGCCATCGACACCGAGAACCAGCGGCAGATCGGCGCCCGCTGGATCGTCGAGGCGGCCAACATGCCCGTACTGCCCGAGGCGGAGGAGCTGCTCGCCGCGCGCGGGGTCGTCGTGCTGCCGGACGTCGTGGTCAACTCCGGGACGAACGCCTGGTGGTGGTGGACGCTCTTCGGCGACATCGGCGCGGACGCGGACGAGGCGTTCGCGTACACCCGGCGTTCCATGCGCGACCTCATCGGCCGGATGCTGGCCCGCGCGGAGGCCGACGGGACGACACCGCGGGCCGCGGCGCACGCCATCGTCGCCGACCGGCTGCCGGTGATCGCGGAGCGGTTCGGCTGGTACCGCTGACGGGGGCCCTGCCGTCATTCCCCCTGGGGAATTGAGGCGCGGGGCCGGTGACAGCAGAGTCGGTGGAGCGAGGGCGCGCGAGCGCGAGTGACCGCCCCTCCCCACACGAAGACCGACTCGTAACGGGAGTATCCATGCCCAGCATCGACCCGCAGGACCTGATCGAGCGCTACATCGGCGTCTGGAACGAGCCCGATCCCGAGATCCGCCGCAAGACCGTGGACGAACTCTGGGCTCAGGACGGTCTGCACGTCCTCCGGCCACCCCAGCAGATGCGGGACACCGCGGTGGGCCTCGGCTTCACCACCGCCGTCCTGGAGGCCCGTGGCCACGACGAACTGCACACGCGCGTGACCCGCGCCCACGACGAATTCGTCGCCCCGGGGACCTACGTCTTCCGGATCCAGGAACCCGCCCAACAGCTGCGGGACGTCCTCACGTTCCGCTGGGAGTCCTTCCACACCGGGGAGGGACGGGCCACCGGCGGTGGCCGGGAGTTCCTGGTCCTCGACGAGGACGGCCGCATCCGGTTTGACTACCAGTTCGTCGACTGACCCCGCCGAGCATTAGGGTTACCGCGTGGCGAGGGTGCGGTTGAGCGTGGCGGAACGGCGCGAGGAGTTGCTGCGCGCCGCCATCGAGCAGATCGAGGCGCGGGGCGTGGCGGCGGTGCGGATCGCCGACGTGGCCTCGGTGCTCGGGGTGAGCAACGCGTTGGTGCTGTACCACTTCTCCACCAAGGAGAAGCTGGTCGCCGCCGCGTTCACCTACGCGGCCGAGGACGACCTCGCCCATCTGCGCAAGCTGCTCGGCCGTCGTACGTCGGCGCTGCGCAGGCTGCGCGCCGCCGTGCGCTGGTACGCGCCGACCGGCCAGGCCAAGGGCTGGCGACTGTGGATCGAGGGCTGGGCGGCCGCCCTGCGCGAGCCCGCGCTTCAGGAGGTCACGCGTGATCTCGACAAGCAGTGGAAGGCCGCGATTACCGAGGTGATCGCGGAGGGAGTGGCGGCCGGCGAGTTCGCGTGCCCGGATCCCACGGGTTCCGCCCTGCGGCTGACGGCGCTGCTCGACGGGCTCGCGGTGCAGATGACCGCCTACACGGGAGCGGTGTCGCGGGCGCGGGCCCAGGAGTGGGTGGACGAAGCGCTCGCCCGGGAACTGGGGCTCGCGCGGGAGGCGTTGACGGCCGCGGTGCGCTGAGGGGCGCGCCGGGGCACACGCCCGGACGGCTCGGTTCGGCCGTCGCCGCCCCACCGCCCACCCAGCGGGTCGGTGCGGCTGCTGCCGACCCGCCGCCGGGCCGTCCATCTCGTCGGCCGTCGGCTCACTGCCACCCGAGTCGGCTCCGCCCACCGCCGAACCACCGGGGAGGCGTGTACGGGGCACGTCCGACCCGGCGACAGCCGCCGCGCCGCAACGGCCGCAGGCGCGGCGGCGAGTTCGGCCCGGGCCCGCCTGACGGGCACCCCGTCGAGGCGGAGGCGTCCAAACCACCGGCACGTCGGAGACCCGTCGTTCAGGCCACGGACTCGATCCGCATCTTGATGTCGACCGGCGAGAGGCTGCCCTTGGCGGCCACGTGGTCACCGGAGGACTCCCCGCGCAGTCGGCGCCCGATCCACGGGACGAGGTACTCGCGCGCCCAGTGGATGTCGTCGCGCCGGACCTCGAGCGTGCCGCGGGGCGGCAGCGGAGGCCAGGGCTGGTCGGGATCCGCGGGCACTTCGAGGCCGAGGACCTGACCGGCACGCAGCGCGACCCGGGTGTGGCCCTCGGGCGAGAGGTGCAGGCGGTCACCGTCCCAGGCGCGGCGGTCCTGGATCGTCTTCAGGGACCACAGGTCGAGGACCGGACAGCCGTACCGGTCCGCGATGGCCCTTACGTGCCCGTTGTACGTGGCGATCTTGCCGCGCAGATGCTTCAGCACGGGGACGGTACGGGTGTCGAAGCCGGTCGTCACCATGACGGTGCCGACGGCGGAGGTGAGGTCGGCGACCGCGCGCTCGAAGCGCTCGGCGACCTCGTCGGGGTCGGTGCCCGGCCGGATGATGTCGTTGCCGCCCGCGCAGAAGGAGACCAGGTCGGGGGCGAGTTCCTTGGCGTCCCGGAGCTGGTCCTCGACGATCTGGTCGAGCAGCTTTCCGCGTACGGCGAGATTGGTGTAGGTGAAGGAGCCTTCGGGCCGCCGGTCGGCGAGGAGCACCGCGAACCGGTCGGCCCACCCGACGAAGGCTCCGTCGGGGCCGGGGTCGCCGACGCCTTCGGTGAAGCTGTCCCCCACCGCCACGTACGACCCGATCACTGATCTGTTGTCACTCTTCGAATCGTCTGCCACATCGGCCCATGATTCACCTTTCGATGTGAGCTACGCGACCGTAGGAAGGGGTTGACGGGTGGTGAGATAAGCCACTCGTAAAGTGTGACCGAACCCGGAATAAGGCTCTTTCAGGAGTGGTTGAACAGCCGCCACGCCTGGAAGCCCTCGATCCGGAAGTGGCTCCATGTGGTCCGGAGCCGTATCCGACGTAGTACGTCTTCAGGTAGTCGTATTCGGCCAGGGCGCCGCCCCGGGGCGTGGCGAAGAGGTCGTCCGGGGAGCGGACGTCGACGGCGTTCCAGAAGTTGTCGAGGTCGGAGACCCGGTCGTTGACGCCGCCCTCGGAGACCGGTGTGGCGGTGTACTCGATGGCGTAGGGCCCTTCGAGCCGCTGCTTGAACCAGACCGTCGCACCGCTCGGTACGTCGATCTCCAGGACGCCGTGCGAGGCGGTGACCGTGCCGCCGTCCTGCAGTTCGGCGACCCACTGGCCGAGGCCTCGGCGGAAGCCGTCGTGAGCGATGAGCCGCCCGCGACGGTGGCGCGGCGAACCGAGGGCCGGACTCCGCGATCGCGGGGTCCGGCCCTCGAAGACGTGAGAGGCGCGGCGGGCGTCAGCCGACGGCGACACCGTGCGCGCGCAGGTACGCGACCGGGTCCACGTCCGAGCCGTAGTTCGGGGTGGTGCGGATCTCGAAGTGCAGGTGCGGACCGGTGACGTTGCCGGTCGCGCCGGAGAGGCCGATCTGCTGGCTCTCGGTCACGGTCTGGCCGGTCGAGACGGACAGGGCGGACAGGTGGGCGTACTGCGAGTACCGGCCGTCGGCGTGCTGGACGACGACCTGGTTGCCGTACGCACCGCCCCAGCCGGCCGATACGACGGTGCCGGCGGCGATGGCCTTGACGGTGGTGCCGGTCGGGACCACGAAGTCCACACCGGTGTGGTAACCGCTGGACCACATGCTGCCGGCGACCTTGTAGCCGGTGCCGATGGTGGCGCCCTCTACCGGCAGGGTGTAACCGGTGTTGGTGGCGGCGCCGGTGGCCCGGGGTGCGGCGGCCTGGGCCTTGGTCGCGTCCGCCGCGCCGGACGACCCGGTGGCCGACCGCGCCGACGATCGCGTGGACGTCGTGGCGGACGACTGCGTGAACGACTTGGTCGACGGCTTGGCGTCGTCGGTCGACACGGCCCTCTCGCCGATCGTGAGCTTCAGGCCGGGGTGGATCAGCGAGGGGTCACTGCCGATGGCCTGGCGGTTGTCGGAGTAGAGCTTCTGCCAGCCGCCGCTGAGATGCTGCCGCTCGGCGATCTTGGCGAGCCAGTCGCCGACCTTCACCGAATAGGTCTTCACCGAGGCCGTGGAGGTTGTCGCGGACTTTTCCGAAACCGTCGCGGACTTTTGAGGAACCGTCGCGGAGGAAATCGTCGCGGCCTTTTCCGGAGTGGACGAAACCGCGGCCGTAGGCGTCATGGCATGGGCGCCGGCGGCCCCCATCAGCGGCAGCGCGAGCGCGGCGCCACCGGTTCCGGCCACGGCGATCGAGCGGGAGAAACGCTGGGACTTGGGTCGGCGGTGCTTACCCTTCGCAGGCATGACGAATTCCTCTCCGGCGCCTGCGAGGTGAGCTGTCGGGTGCGGGCTGGAGATGCCCGGCCACGCGGCTGCGCGGCTATACCCCTAGCCGTTCCGGAGACCGGAACAGGCGTGGTACCTGTGGGTCCCCCGCTCCTGCCGGTTACCGGTGGGTGTGCGGATACCGGGCGGCGGCAGGATTGGGCGTCCGTCCGGATTGAGGGCGAACGTAAGCGAGATGGGGGCGCATCGCCAACCATGTGGCTTTTCTGTGCGGGTGCCTTTCTTGATCCATGCCGGAATTCCGGTCACCCTCCGTGGACAATGATCTCCCCCGCCTCTCAACCCGCCTGGAAATTCAGGCGGATCGAGAAAGCGGGCCCGCAACGCATCGTCACGAATATGACGCTGCTCACCCGCGCCACACCACGGTCCCTTATCCCAGATCCAGTTGGAATCAAGGCATCAAAAAAGGACAGAACGCTCACATGCGACGCAGTCGGATAACTGCCGCATCGAAGTCCCCGCGCAGCCCCGTCCGCAACCCGTGATGCAACAGCACCGCACCTCGGTGCACTTCACCCGTTTCACGGCATTCGTACGCGGCGCTCGGATCGAGCCCGCGCAACCGGAGCGGGGCGACCGGCTCGCCGTGACGCTGGGCCTGGAGCAGGGCGAGGACGACGGTCTCGTCGCCGTGGACGTACTGCACCGCACTCAGCCCGCCCTCCGGAGGCCGCAGCCGGTAGAGGTCCCCGCGCTGCACGACCGGCCGGATCTCCTTGTAGAGGTCCACCCACTCCCGCGCCTCGACGAGCTCCGCCTCGCTCCAGTCGGCCAGGTCACCGCCGACCCCGAGTACCCCGGCCATGGCGCTCACGAACCGGAAGCGCAGCGAGCTGATCCGACCGTTGAGCTGCGCGTTCGGACTGTCCGTGACCCAGGCGGCCATGATCCGGGCCGGGTGGATCTGGCTGAAGCCGTGCTGGATGGCGAGCCGGTCGAGCGGGTCGGTGTTGTCGGAGGTCCACACCTGGTCCGTGCGCGCCATGACGCCGAGGTCGATCCGGCCGCCACCGCCCGAGCAGGACTCGAAGGCGACCCCGGGATGCTCCGCGCGCAGCCGGCCCAGGAGCCCGTACAGAGCCTCCACGTGCTCGACCCACAGCTTCTGCGGGTACGGCTCACCGGGCCAACCGGCGTCCGTGAAGCAGCGGTTGAAGTCCCACTTCACATAGTCGATCGGGGCGCTCGAGAGCAGACCGTCGAGCTGCTCCCACAGGTACTCCTGGACATCCGGGCGGGCGAGGTTGAGTACGAGCTGGTTGCGGAACTCCGTCCTGGTCCGCCCCGGCTGGAACTGCACCCAGTCGGGGTGCGCGCGGTACAGCTCACTGTCCGGATTCACCATCTCCGGCTCGACCCAGATCCCGAACTGCATGCCGAGCGCGTGCACGTCGTCGGCGAGCGGCTTCAGCCCCTGCGGGAAGCGGTCCGGGTTGGGCGTCCAGTCGCCGAGCCCGGCGCGGTCGCTCGTCCGTGCCCCGAACCAGCCGTCGTCGACGACGAAGAGCTCGACGCCCATCTCCGCGGCCCGCCGGGCCAGCTCCCGCTGCCGTTCCTCGGAGATGTCGAAGTGGGTGGCCTCCCAGGAGTTGAAGAGCACCGGCCGGTCCTGGTCCGCGTCCGGGATCACGAACGCCCTCTGGTACGCGTGCCAGGTCCGGCTCGCCGCGCCGAAGCCGCCGTCGCTCCACAGCCCCGCGAAGACGGGGGTGGTGAACGACTCCCCCGGCTCCAGACGCAACAGTCCGGAGTCGTCGTACCCCGCGCCGCCGGAGATCTGCACGCGCGCGTCGGGGAGTTGGGCCACGCAGATGCGCCACGAGCCCGACCAGCCGAGCGCGCACGCGTAGACCTCTCCGCGCTCCTCACTCGCCCCGCTGTCCAGCGCGACCCACGGCAGGTGCTGGTGACCGGTGTGCCCGCGGCGGCTGCCGATGACCTTCTCACCGTAGGTGAGGGGGAGCGCGCGAGCCGGGACTCGGCCGCCCACCGCCCGTGCAGCTGGGAGAGGCGCCATCCGTCGCGCTCGGGCAGCGTCCAGGTCGCGGAGTCCGCCCGCAGCAGCTCCAGGGACGGTCCTTCGTTGGCCAGGGTCACCCAGCGCTCGACGACGTCGCCGCGCATCCGGTAGTGCAGGGTGATGCCGAGCCCGTCGTCCGCGAAGCGCAGCCGCAGTTCGTCGCCGTCGGCCTCGTACGCCCCGAAACGCCATTCGGTGCCGCGCCGCTCCTGCGTCCGCACGGACAGCGCCGGGCGTACGAAGCGGGGGCCGCCCTCGACGGGATACTCCTCGCGCCCGTCGAGCCGGGACTCGAAGGGTCGGTACGGCGGCCCGGGCAGGGCGGCCAGCGATTCTGCGTCCGCGAGGGTGATCCGTGGCCCCCAGTGGAGATGGAGCAGTTCGTCGAGGTCGGTCAGCCGTAGTGCGTAGCTGCTCGTGGGACCCGAAAGAAGCCACGTACGACCGTCTTCGCCGATTTCGATCATCAAACCCTCACAGATTCGAACATCCGCACTCAATCGCCAACATCATCAACGGCGTCTCACCCGGGAGGCAACGGCTGTGGACAACTTCATTGCCTGAGGAACCCATGTCGTATCGTCGAAAGCGCGATTCCCGTCGGCGAGCGTCGCCGAGCAGCGCCGGCGGTCCAATGGGAGGAGCCCCCGTGACGCAGCAGGTCCCGTCGACCGAGCCGGAGCTGGCCGGAGTGCGCAACTTCCGAGACGTGGGCGGCCTGCCCACCGTGGACGGCCGGCGAGTGCGCTACGGACGGCTGTTCCGCAGTGGCCATCTCGCGCACGCCACTGAGGAGGACGCCGCGTTCCTCTCCTCTCTCGGACTGCACACGATCTTCGACTTCCGCAATGCCGCGGACCAGAAGCTGGAGGGGCCGGACGTCGAGCTCCCGGGTGTACGGAACGTGAACCTTCCGCTCACCGACCCCGCCGACGGCAGCGAGTTCTGGCAGATGGTCCGCGACGGCGACGTCGAACAGCTGCGTGGGCACCTCGGCGACGGCAAGGCGGCGAACCGGATGATCGGTTCCTACCGCACGATCGTCAAGGACCGCACCGCCGAGCACTCGCACGTGCTGCACGCCCTGGCCGAGGACAGCGTGCCCGCGCTGATGCACTGCGCGGCGGGCAAGGACCGCGCGGGCCTCTCCATAGCCGTGACGCTCCTCGCCCTCGATGTCGAGCGCGACGCGATCGTGGCCGACTACCTGGAGTCGAACGCGACCCACCGCCGCTACAAGGTGCGCCGCAACGGCTCCTCGGAAGCGGCCCGCTCCCCCGAGGTCATGGAGCTGCTCAGCCCTCTGTTCGACGCCCGCGCCGAGTATCTGACCGCGGCCTTCGAGACGATCGAGGAGACCTGGGGCGGCATCGACGCCTATTTGGAGCGGGGACTGGGAGTCACGCCCGAGCATCGGGAGCGGCTGCGCGAGCGCCTGCTGGACTGAACCCTGGCTGCCCGAAGCCTGGGCTCCTGAACCCTGTGGGCTACTGGTTCTGCCCGCCCAGCTCGAACAGCAGATAGATGAAGGCCGCGAAGAGGTGGCCGACGGCGATGTAGATGAAGAGGCGTACCCACAGGGCGCGCGGGAACTTCTCGACCATGCGCCGCCGAGTGGCGGGGTCGGCGGATTCCGTCGGCTCCGGGGGTTGCGTGGATTCCGTCATGACAGCTCTCCCATGGTCGGGTGTCCTGCCGCCGGGC
The DNA here is from genome assembly GCF_039503195.1 of Streptomyces mirabilis. Classification (NCBI taxonomy): domain Bacteria; kingdom Bacillati; phylum Actinomycetota; class Actinomycetes; order Kitasatosporales; family Streptomycetaceae; genus Streptomyces; species Streptomyces mirabilis. Next base: position 8,980,675 of record NZ_JBCJKP010000001.1, on the reverse strand, counting down.
CGAGGCACAGCGCGGCGGTGGGGCTCTGCAGCAGGGTGTGTACGAAGAGGAGTTCGGCCCCCGACTGATCGGCGGCCGCGATGCGGTGCGGGGTCAGCGAGTCGAAGTGCGCGCTGTCCCCGGGCGCGAGCACCTGGGCGGTGTCCCCGAGGCGCAGCCGCAACCGCCCCTGGAGGACGTGGAGCCACTCCTCGCCGGGGTGGACGCGCACGATGTCGCCCTGCGAGCCGAAGGGGACGTGCACCCGCAGGGCCTGCATTCCGCGGCCCGGGGCACCGGCCTGCCAGTAGGTCCAGCCGCCCGCCTTGGTCGGCTCCATGTCGGCGGCCCGGACGATCGCGTCCCGTTCGGCGACCGTCTCGCCCAGCAGCTCCGAGACCGTCGTACCGTAGATACGAGCGAGTGCGAGCAGCATCGGCAGCGAGGGCTGGCGCTGTCCCGTCTCCAGTCGGGAGAGGTGGGCGGCCGAAAGGCCGGCGGCGCGTGCCGCGGCCTCCAGGGTCAGCGAGGCCCGGCGGCGCAGCGCACGCAGCTGCGGTGCGACGGCGGGCAGCGTCTCGGCTGCTGCGGACTCGGGCGGCGTGGCGGCCGCCCCCCACTCGACAGGGCTCATGTCCTCCATTGAGCCGCACTCTTGCCTCTCGGGCAAATTTCTTGCCTCTGAGGCAAACCCCCCAGCCCTGGCCGAGGCGGGCTCGTCCTCCGAGCCCGTCCCGATCCAGGGAGGGCTCCTGCTCCGAGCCCGCGCCGCCTCTTCGTGCCGCAGGGCTAGCGGTTCGCGACCGCCTGCTTGACCAGGGTTTTTCCGAAGTCCCACATCAGGCCGCCGCCGCTGTGCGCGTCGTCCATCACCGCGGTGAAGGCCTCCACGAACCGGTCCACGTCCCGTTCGCCGATGATCAGCGGCGGGATCAGCTTGATCACCTCCAGGTGGTCGCCGGAGACCTGGGTGAGGATGCGGTGCCGCTGGAGCAGCGGGACGACGACCATCTGCGCGAACAAGCCCTTGCGCGCGGCCTGCAGCATGGTCCAACGACTGCGCAGCTTGAGCGACTTGGGCCGACCGAACTCGATGCCGATCATCAGGCCCCGGCCGCGTACGTCGCTCAGCAGCTCGTACTTGTCGATGAGCGCCGCGAGCCGGGACCTGAGTTGTTCTCCCGTGGCCCGGGCGTTCGCGACGATCTGTTCGTTCTCCATCACGGAGAGCACGGCGAGGCCCGCCGCCATGGCCTGCGCGTTCGAGCCGAAGCTCGCGGAGTGCACGAGGACCCGGTCCATGGACGAGTAGACCTTCTTGAAGATCCAGTCCCTGCCGAGCGTCGCGCCGACCGGCACATAGCCGCCGGACAGCGCCTTCGCCACGCACACCAGGTCCGGTTCGACGCCCTCCTCGTGCTGGTAGGCGTAGAAGTCCCCGGTCCGCCCGAGGCCCGTCTGCACCTCGTCCGCGATGAGCAGCGCCTTGTGCCGGTGCAGCAGCTCCTGCGCGGCACGCAGATATCCGGGTGGGGCCTCGTGCACGCCCTTGCCCTGGATGGGCTCGACGATCAGCCCGGCGACATCCCCCTTCTTCAGCTCCCGGGCCAGAGCGTCCAGGTCACCGAGCGGAACGGCGGTGTCGGGCAGCAGCGGGGCGAAGCCGTCGCGGAAGCCGTCCTCTCCGTTGACGGACAGTGAGCCGGTGGTCAGTCCGTGGAAGGCGTGGGAACAGTAGAGGATCCTCGTCCTCCCGGTGGCGTACCGGGCGAACTTGAGCGCGGTCTCCACCGCCTCCGTACCGCTGTTGCCGAAGAACACCCGCTCCAGGTGGGGACTGTGCGCGAGCAGACTCTCGCCGAGGAGCCCGGGCAGCGGCTGGCAGTCGAAGCGGGTGAGGTCGGCGAGCGAGGCGTCCAGGACGTCGTGCAGCGCCTTGCGGACGACGGGGTGGTGACGGCCCAGGCCCATCACCCCGAACCCGGCGAGCATGTCCAGGTAGTCGTTGCCGTCCGCGTCCCAGAAGTGCGCGCCCTCGGCCCGCTCGTAGACCTTGTCGAAGCCGATGGTGTGCAGCATGCGCGGGAGCTGGTGGTTCAGGTACTTGGTGTGCAGCTCGTAGCGCTCGGCTCCGCGCTCGGCGAGGAGCGCGCCGAGGTCGAACTCCCCCTTCTCCGCAGGGTCGGTCATTCCTGTTTCTCCTTGGACAACTCATCCTCGAACGGCGTGTCCTTCGACAGCGCGTCCTTGACGGCCAGACCGGCGCTGATCCGCCCGGCGATCTCGACGGGCGTGAGACCTATGTCGGCCAGCACCTCCCCGCGCTTGGCGTGCGCGAGGAACTGCTCGGGGATGCCGAAGCGCCGCACGGGCACGTCGACCTCGGCGTCCCCGAGCGCCAGCGCGACCGCCGCGCCGACGCCGGCCGCCCGGCTGTTGTCCTCGACGACCGCGACGAGCCGGTGCTCGGCGGCGAGGCCGGGCAACGCCGGGTCGACGGGTTTGACCCAGCGCGGGTCGACGACCGTGCAGCCGACCCCACGGGCCTCCAGCAGCTCGGCCGCCTGGAGGCAGACCGGCGCCATCACGCCGACGGCGACCAGGAGGACCTGCGGGGTGTCGTCGGAGCGGTGCAGGACGTCGAGCCCGCCCAGATGGTCGACCGCCGGGATCGCGGGGCCCACCGACTCCTTCGGGAAGCGGATCAGCGTCGGCGCGTCGTCGACGGCGACCGCCTCCCGCAGCTGGGCCCGCAGCTGGTCGGCGTCGCGCGGCGCGGCGATCCTCAGGCCCGGCACGACCTGGAGGATCGACATGTCCCACATGCCGTTGTGCGAGGCCCCGTCGACGCCGGTGACCCCCGCCCGGTCGAGCACGAAGGTCACTCCGCAGCGGTGCAGCGCGACGTCCATGAGGAGCTGGTCGAAGGCCCGGTTGAGGAAGGTCGCGTAGACGGCGACGACCGGATGGAGACCGCCGGTGGCGAGCCCGGCCGCCGACACCGTGGCGTGCTGTTCGGCGATCCCGACGTCCCACACCCGGTCGGGGAACCGTTCGGCGAACTTCCCGAGCCCCACCGGGTGCAGCATGGCCGCCGTGATCGCCACGACGTCGTCCCGCTCCTCGCCGATCCGGAGGATCTCGTCCCCGAACACCGAGGTCCAGGACGGCCCGCCCGAGGGCGCGAGCGGCTCGCACGTCAGCGGATCCATCACACCGACCGTGTGGAAGTGGTCCTCCTCGTGCGCGAGCGCGGGCTCGTAACCGCGCCCCTTCTCGGTCAGGCAGTGCACCAGCACCGGCCCGTGGAACCGTTTCGCCCGGCGCAGCGCGGACTCCACGGCCCCGACGTCGTGCCCGTCGATCGGCCCGACGTACTTGAGCCCCAGGTCCTCGAACATGCCCTGCGGCGCGAAGGCGTCCTTGAACCCCTTCTTCGCGCCGTGCAGCGACTCGTAGAGGGTGTGTCCGACGACGGGGGTGCGCAGCAGTACGTCCTTGCCCCAGGCGAGGACCTTCTCGTAACTGTCGGTCGTCCGCAGGGTCGCGAGGTGGTTGGCGAGACCACCGATGGTCGGCGCGTACGAGCGTTCGTTGTCGTTGACGACGATGATCAGCGGGCGGTCCTTGGCGGCGGCGATGTTGTTCAGCGCCTCCCACGCCATGCCGCCGGTCAGCGCGCCGTCGCCGATGACCGCGACGACATGGCCCTTCTCGCCCTGCACCTGACGGGCCTTGGCGAGCCCGTCCGCCCAGCCGAGCGCCGTGGAGGCGTGGCTGTTCTCGATGATGTCGTGCTCGGACTCCTCACGCGAGGGATAGCCGGACAGGCCACCCTTTCCGCGCAGCTTGGAGAAGTCCTGGCGTCCCGTCAGCAGCTTGTGTACGTAGCTCTGGTGGCCGGTGTCCCACAGGAGGCGGTCGACGGGTGACTCGAAGACCCGGTGGAGCGCGATGGAGAGTTCCACCACCCCCAGATTGGGTCCGAGATGACCGCCGGTCCTGGCCACCGCGTGCACCAGGAACTCCCTGATCTCTTCCGCCAGTTCACCGACGTCCGCCTCGGACAGCGCCTTCAGGTCGCGTGGTCCCCGGATGCTCTCCAGAATCGTCACGCTCGGGCCCCCTCTCGGTCCGTGCTGATCAGCTCACGGTGACGGCGGGTTCGCCGGAGGCGACGCCGTCCTTCTCCATCTGCTCGGCGATCTTCATCGCTTCCTCGATGAGGGTCTCGACGATCTTCGACTCGGGCACGGTCTTGATGACCTCGCCCTTGACGAAGATCTGCCCCTTGCCGTTGCCGGAGGCGACCCCCAGGTCCGCCTCCCGCGCCTCGCCGGGGCCGTTGACGACGCAGCCCATGACCGCGACGCGCAACGGGACCTCCATCCCCTCCAGACCGGCCGTGACCTCGTCGGCCAGCTTGTAGACGTCCACCTGGGCGCGTCCGCAGGACGGACACGAGACGATCTCCAGGCGGCGCTGCTTCAGGTTCAGCGACTCCAGGATCTGGAGGCCGACCTTGACCTCCTCGGCGGGCGGGGCGCTCAGGGAGACCCGGATGGTGTCCCCGATGCCCTCACCGAGCAGCGCCCCGAAGGCCACGGCGGACTTGATCGTGCCCTGGAACGCCGGGCCGGCCTCCGTCACACCGAGGTGCAGCGGATAGTCGCACTGGGCGGCGAGCTGCCGGTAGGCGTTGACCATCACCACCGGGTCGTTGTGCTTCACCGAGATCTTGATGTCCCGGAACCCGTGCTCCTCGAAGAGGGACGCCTCCCACAGCGCCGACTCGACCAGCGCCTCGGGGGTCGCCCTGCCGTACTTCTGCAGCAGCCGCCGGTCGAGCGACCCGGCGTTGACCCCGATCCGGATCGGCGTCCCGGCGTCCGAGGCGGCCCGCGCGATCTCGCGGACCTTGTCGTCGAACTGCTTGATGTTGCCCGGGTTCACCCGCACCGCCGCACAGCCCGCGTCGATGGCCGCGAACACGTACTTGGGCTGGAAGTGGATGTCCGCGATCACCGGGATCTGGGACTTGCGGGCGATGGTCGCGAGGGCGTCCGCGTCGTCCTGCGTGGGGCAGGCGACGCGCACGATCTGGCAGCCGGACGCGGTGAGTTCCGCGATCTGCTGCAGGGTGGCACCGATGTCCGACGTACGCGTCGTCGTCATCGACTGCACCGAAACGGGTGCTCCGCCCCCGACCGCCACCGCTCCGACCTGGATCCGCCGCGACACACGGCGTTCGGCGATCGGCCGGACCGGCACCTCGGGGAGGCCCAAGGAAACGGCGGTCATGTCGTCACCCGCGGCTTTCCGTGAAGGTCTCGCGGGCGGCGCGCAGCGACTCCTTGAGGGAGCCCATCGTGGCGAGGACGGCGGTCGGCTCGTAGCCGCAGTGCGCCATGCAGTTCGCGCACCGCTCGTCCTTGCCGCGCCCGTAGGAGTCCCAGTCGGTTTCCTCCAGGAGCTGCTTGTACGTCTGCACGTACCCGTCGCTCATCAGGTAGCAGGGCCGCTGCCAGCCGAAGAGCGAGTAGCTGGGGATCGCCCACGCGGTGCACGGGAAGTCGACCTTGCCTTCCAGGAAGTCCAGGAAGAGCGGGCTCTGGTTGAGCCGCCAGCGGCGCCGGTTGCCGCCAGCGAAGGCCTTCTTGAACAGCTCCCGGGTCTGCTGGACGCCCAGGAAGTGCTCCTGGTCGGGCGCCTTCTCGTAGGCGTAGGCGGGCGAGAGCATCATCTCGTCCACCTTCAGGTCGTCGTTGAGGAAGTTGAGGACCTCGATGACGGTCTGCGGGGTGTCGGTGTTGAAGAAGGTCGAGTTGGTGGTGACCCGGAAGCCGCGCCGCTTGGCCTCCTTGATGGCCGCGACCGCCTCGTCGAAGGTGCCCTCCTTGGCCACCGACTCGTCGTGCCGCTCGCGCAGCCCGTCGATGTGCACGGCCCAGGCGAAATACGGCGAGGGCTTGAACTTGTCCATCTTCTTGCGCATCAACAGCGCGTTCGTGCACAGGAAGACGAATTTCTTCTTGGCCACCAGCTGCCGCACGATCTCGTCGATCTGCGGGTGCATCAGCGGCTCGCCCCCGGCGATGGAGACCATCGGCGCGCCGGATTCGAGGACCGCTCCCACGGCTTGGGCAACGGGCATGCGCTGCTTGAGCACCCCCGCCGGGTGCTGGATCTTGCCGCAGCCCTCGCATTTGAGGTTGCAGGCGAAGAGGGGTTCCAACTCGACCAGCAGCGCGAACTTGTCCCGCTTCCTGAGCTTCTGTTCAAACAGGTACGCAGCGACCTTCATGGACTGCCGAAGCGGCATGGCCATCTGGCTCACCTCCGGGGGAGCAACAAAGAACGGTGCCATTCAAAGAAAGCGGGAAGGACGGCACGAAGAACACGGAAAGCTGATATTCCACCGCGTACTGTGCCGATTCGGACGAGTTCATGTTCTGGAGCGTCCACGACCACCCGTACGGCCGCAACCGGGCGTACGCCCGCACGCACGGCGCTGTGGAGCGTTGCCGCGGATTCCATGTCGACCGCGATCGCGCCGGTCGCGAGCAGCTCCGACCGCTCGTGACCTCGGACGACGTGATCGGAGCCGGTGAGTGGCCCGGTGTGGACGGTGCGCCCGGGCACGGTGCGCACGAGTTCCTTGACGAGTAGTTCGGTGCCCACGCACGGGGTGCTGCCGCGTGGGTCCCGGGTCTCCTCGGCGACCACCAGGTCACCGGGGTGCATGCCCGGGGCGAGCCCCGCGCAGAAGCCCGTGGCCAGGACGGCGGCCTCGCTCAGCGCCGGGTCGGCCAGGATCCGGGTGACCGAGCGTTCGGCGGCCTTGGGCCCCATGCCGGTGCGCAGCACGGTGACGGGCCCGTCGGCCCCGGTACGGTCGCCGCTGCGCAGGGCGAGGTGCTCGATGCCGAGCGCGCAGGCGATCAGCAGCGGGGCCGGATCGGGCTTTGTGCTCATCAACCCCCCTTGACCTCGGCGAACGACTCGCCGTGGACGAAGCTCGGTTCGCCGTGGACATAGCGGCCGAGCGCGGTGAGCGGGAAGACCTGCCGGTAGAGGTGGTAGTTGATCGAGAAGTCCCACGGGAACCCGGTGCCGGTGAAGTACGGCTCGTCCCAGGAGCCGTCCGCCAGCTGGGTCTCCGCGAGCCAGGCGATCCCGCGTTCCACCGCCTTGGAGCTCCGCTCCCCCGCGGCCAGCAGGGCGAGCAGCGCCCAGCCGGTCTGGGAGGCGGTCGAGGCGCCGCGTCCGCTCCACTCGGCGACCTCGTGGTAGGAGCGCAGGTCCTCGCCCCAGCCGCCGTCGTCGTTCTGGACGGTCTCCAGCCAGGCGACGGCCCGGCGGATCGCCGGATGCGAGGCGGGCAGTCCGGCGGCCACGAGCGCCGGGAGCACCGACCCCGTTCCGTAGACGTAGTTGACGCCCCAGCGCCCGAACCACGAGCCGTCCGGCTCCTGGTGGGCGAGCAGCCACTCGATGCCCCGGCGGGTGCGCGGGTCGTGCGAGAGCCCCTCGACCGCGAGCATCTCCACCACATGGGCGGTGACGTCGGCGGACGGCGGGTCGATGACCTCCCCGAAGTCGCAGAACGGGAGCCGGTTGGGGAAGGCGCTGGTGTTGTCGACGTCGAAGGCGCCCCAGCCGCCGTCCTTGGACTGCATACCGAGGTTCCAGCGCACGCCGCGCCCGATGGCGTGCTCGACGCGCTCCGGGTCGTGGTGGCGGACGCGGCGCAGCGCGAGGGCGACCTCGGCGGTGTCGTCGATGTCGGGGTAGTTGTCGTTGTGGAACTCGAAGGCCCAACCCCCGGGCGGAAGGTGGGGCCGCTTCACCGCCCAGTCCCCGGGCCGCACGATCTCCTCACCGAGCATCCAGTCCGCGGCCTTCACCAGCTGTGGATGGTCGGCGGGCAGGCCCGCGTCGGCGAGCGCGATGGTGGCGAGGCAGGTGTCCCAGACCGGTGACTGACAGGCCTCGATCATCCGGGCGCCGTCCTCGCGCCAGACGGCGAACCGGTCCAGCGACGCCAACCCCTCACGCATCACGGGGTGTCGGAGGTCGTAGCCGAGCAGGTGGAGCGCGATGACCGAGTACACCGCGGGTGGCTGGATGCCGCCCCAACAGCCGTCGTTCTCCTGCCGTTCGATGATCCAGCGCGCCGCCGTGTTCATCGCGGCCCGGCGCAGCCTGCGCGGAACGACCTTGCGGTACTGGTGCAGGGCCTTGTCGAGGCGCTGGAAGACCCCGTCCCAACTCGCAGCGGGGGCGAGCGGTTTGACCGGGTTGGGGTCGCCCGCGTCGGTGTGCAGCTCGTCGAGCGGGAACGGCGCGGGCCGCACCGGGCGCTTCGCCGAGACGATGGTCAGCGGCACGATCGTCTGCCGCGCCCAGCAGCCGAAGTCGTAGATGTTGAGCGGCATCCACTTCGGGAAGTAGATGAGCTCCGGCGGGAGTTCGGGCAGGTCGTCCCACTTCCACCAGCCGAACAGGGCGAGCCAGATCCGGGTGAAGACGCGGGCCGAGGCGATGCCGCCCCGCTCGCGGATCCAGGCGGCCGCCCTCGCCATGTGCGGCTCGTCCGGGGCGTCCCCGGCCAGCCGCAGGGCGACGTACGCCTCGATGGTGGCGGACAGTTCTCCGGGGCCGCCGTAGAAGGTGGCCCAGGTGCCGTCCTCGCGCTGCTCGCCGCGGATGAACAGCCCGGCGGCGCGTGTGGTCGTCTCGTCGCGGATTCCCAGGAACTGACGGAGGAGCAGGTCCTCGGCGTCCATCGTGACGTTCGTCTCGAGGTCGCCCTTCCACCAGCCCTCCGCGTCCTGCCGTGAGAGCAGGAAATCGGTGGCGCGCTGTATGGCGTGCGTGGCGACGTCTCGGGTCTCGACTGCCCCGGCCGCCACGGGAGTCGTCTCTGGGTGGATTTCGCTGGCCGCGGCAGCGCGGGGCGGCAGTGCCCCGGTGCTTCCGTCGGTCGTCGCTGTCATGGCTTCCCCTTCGTGCAGTGGTACGACTCTGCTGGGTCCGCCGTCGGCCGGTGCGTCTGTCTCATGGGGGTCCCACCCTGCTCGAACGGAGTTGAGAGCTTGGGGGAGGCACCGGCCGGCGACTACGCGAGGTTTATTCGACCGATAGTGATCATCTCTTCCGTACGACGACGAAGTCGGCGAGCGCCACGAGCTGGGCCCGCACCTGGTCGGGCATCTCCACGGCGTCCAGGGCTTCGATGGCGATGGTGTGCTGGCGGCGTGCCTCCTGGGCGGTCCACTCGCGGCCGCCCGCCTCCTCGATGAGCGCGGCGCGCACGGCGAACTCCTCCTCGGAGAAGTTCTCGAAGTCGCTGGCCTTGGCGTCCTCGGCGAGCAGTTCGCCGAGCCGCTCGGAGGCGGGCCCGCCCGCGGCGAGGGCCGCCACGACCGGCAGGGACTTCTTGCGTTGGCGCAGATCGCTCCAGGTCTGCTTGCCGGTGGCCTCCGGGTCGCCCCAGATGCCGAGGAGGTCGTCGACGGCCTGGAAGGCCAGGCCGAGGTGGTAGCCGTACTTCTCCAGCGTGTCCGCGGTGCGGTCGTCCGCGCCGCCGAGGACCGCGCCGATGGAGCAGGCGCAGGCGAGCAGGGCGCCCGTCTTGTTGCCCTCCATCTCCAGGCACTCCTCGACGCTGACGCGGTCGCGGTGCTCGTAGGAGATGTCCTGGGCCTGGCCGTCGATGAGGGCGCGGGTGGCGCTGGTCAGCCGGCGGGTGGCGCGGCCGGCCTCGACGGTGCCGAGTTCGAGGAGGATCTCGTTGGCCAGCGCGAACAGGGCGTCGCCGACAAGGATCGCCTGGGCGGGGCCGTGCACCTTCCAGACGGTGTCGCGGTGGCGGCGCTGTTCGTCGCCGTCCATCAGGTCGTCGTGGAGCAGGGAGAAGTTGTGCACGAGCTCGACCGCTACCGCGCCGGGCACGCCCACCTCGGGGGCGGCACCGGCGGCCTGCGCGGACAGCACGGCCAGCGCCGGGCGTACGGCTTTGCCGCCGTCGCCGTCCGCGGGATTGCCCTGGGCGTCGATCCAGCCGAAGTGGTAGGCGGCGACGGTGTCCATGGGCGACGCCAGGCGGTCGACGGCCGCCTTCAGCACCGGTGTGGCCAGGGTCCGGCCGCGCTCCAGGAGCGCGGTCACGTCCACCGCGTCGGCAGCCTTGTCGGCCGGGGGCACAGTGGGCACAGTCTCTCCTCTTGTTGCGGTACCGGGGGTGCGGGGGTCTGCCGCGCGCTCGTCGAGCATCAGGCCGCCTCCTCGAACGCGAGGAGGTGGTCGCGGGGCCGGCCCAGGGCGCCCAGGGCGGCTCGCGCCGCACCGGCGCCGCTGCGGACCGCACTCTCCATGGTCGCGGGCCACCCGGTGGCGGTCCACGCGCCGGCCAGATAGAGGCCGGGGGCTCTGGTGCGAGCGCCGGGTCGCAGCCGCCCGACGCCTGGGGTGGGGGCGAACGTCGCGGTGCGCTCCCTGGTCACGAAGAAGTCCGTCACCTCCGCGCCGCGCGCGGGGGGCAGCAGCCGCTCCAGCTCCGGCAGATAGCGCTCGCGCAGCACGGCGACGGGTTCGTCGATCTCGTCCTGGGCGGCCGACTGCGACAGGGCGAGGTACTGCCCCTGCCGCAGTCCGGACGCGTCGGTACGGTCGAAGACCCACTGCACCGGGGAGCCGAGGGCGGCGAAGAACGGTCGCGCGAGCACCTTCCGGTCGTAGACGACGTGGACGTTGAGGATCGGCGCGGTGCCGATCTCCAGCAGCCGTTCGGGGGCGTCGAGCGCTCCCGCGGGCAGCAGATCGTGGGCCTCGCGCTGGGGTACGGCGAGGACGACGGTGTCGGCGTCGAGCGTCTCGCCGGGAACCTGAACGCTCCAACGCCCGTTCTCGTTAAGGGAGATGGAGGTGACGCGTGTACGGACTTCGGTACGCACGCCCGCGGAGTCGAGCGCCTTGCGGGCCAGGGTGTCGTGCAGTTCGCCCAGCGGGACACGTGCCCAGCCGATGTCGGCCGCACCCGGGTCGGACAGCAGACCGGTCTTGAACACCATCGCGGCGAGCCCGAGCGAGGAGTCGCCGGCCACCGCGTTGAGGGTGGCGACCCCCACCAGGTCCCACAGTGCCTCGACGGCACGCTCCGACTGACCGTGCTCGGCGAGCCATTGGCCGAAGTTCTGGTCGTCGAGGGCGGGATCGTCGAGATCGAGCGCTTTGAGCGCCAGTGCGGCGCGGCCGACCTTGGCGCGCTCTGCGAGAGACAGATGCTGATAGGTCGCCAGGCTGCGCGCGAGATGCAGTGGTACGGGCAGCGCGCTGCGGCCGATTCTGCCGAGCCGCCGCCCGGGTTTCGCCTCGGCGTCGAGAACGGGCACGTCGAGACGATCCTGCAGGGGCGCGAGCGAGGCCCCCTCGATGCGGTCGAGGAACCACCGGTAGGCGGTGCAGCAGCGCAGATACACATGCTGTCCGTTGTCCACGGTGAGTTCGCCGCGCTGGAAGGAGAAGGCGAGCCCGCCGAGCCGCGGCCGGCCTTCGAGCAGGGTGACACGCACCCCGGCGTCGGCCAGTGCGAGCGCGGCGGTGATTCCGGCCAGGCCGCCGCCGACCACTACGGCGGCGCCAGCCCCTTCCGGGCGGCCCGAAGCCCCCGTGGGCTGCGTGTCCTCGCTCATCGTGCACCCTCCCCAGCGGCCGTGCCGCGGTGATTGAACGGTGCACGGCAGGCCATCGCAGTCAGGGACGCCACCCGGCGCCGGAGGGTTGCGTGCCGCTTTTCGCCGGTGGAATCACCTTGGCCCATATTGTCCATCAGGTACGCCTCCTGACGGTACGCCGGGAGACATGCCGGGCGTCCAGACCGGAGAGGCCGCGCACGGCGACGTACGCCTTCTCGCGCCCCGGCAGCGAGACGCGGCCGCGCAGCACGGCCTCCGGCTCGCGCTCGATGCGGTCGAGAAGCCGCCGGTAGATGCCGGCCATGGCCGCGACACAGGCGCCGCTGCGCCGGTCGAGCATGGGCAGCAGCCGGTAGCCCTCGGCGAAAAGGGTGCGGGCCCGTCGCACTTCGAAGTGGACGAGGCCCGCGAAGTCGGAGCCCTCGGGCGGGGTCGGGCCGTTGAATCCGGCCGAGCAGCCGAACTTCGCGAGGTCGTCGGCGGGCAGATAGGTACGCCCGCCCGCGGCGTCCTCCCGTACGTCCCTAAGGATGTTGGTGAGCTGGAGCGCGAGCCCGAGCGTGTCCGCATACTCCGGCGCGCGCTCGGCGCCGCGCGCCCCCGGTTCCGTACCGAACACGCCGAGCGAGAGCCGCCCGATCGCCCCGGCCACGCACCGGCAGTACACCTTCAGGTCGTCCCAGGTCTCGTACGTCTCACCGCGTACGTCCATCAGGACGCCGTCGATGAGTTCGTCGAGGCCGCCCAGCGGCACCGGGAAATACGCGGCGGTGTGGCTGAGGGCGACCGCGACCGGGTCGGTGTCGTCCTCGTCGACCCGGCCCTCGCGGATCCGGGCGAGCAGAGCCCGGGTGTCCTCGAGCCGCGCCGCCTTCACATCCGTTGCCAGCGCGCCGTCGCCGATGTCGTCGACACGCCGTGAGAACGCGTAGAGCGCCGACATCGCACGACGCTTGGGCGTCGGCAGAAGTCTGATGCCATAGGCGAAATTACGAGCCTGCTGACCGGTCACTGCCTCGCAGTAGCTGTAAGCGGCGAGTACCGGTGCGGACACGTGTTGTTCCGACTCCACGGTCCGGATCACCCCTCTCCTCGCAGAGTCACTCCCACCTCGCGCAGCAACTGGAGCTTGCCGGGCTTGGGCGGGCCGGGAAGTACGTCGTATTCGGCGGCGGCGATCGCGCGGATCGCCGCCCTTCCCCCTGCCACGAACCCCGCGAGCAGCAGCTTCAACCTGCCGTGGACGCTACCCACGAGGGGGGTGCCTTCATTCAGGAGGTGGAGCGCGCGTTCTGCTTCGTATGCAACCAGCGCGCGCACCGATGCGCCCGCTGTGGCCGTGGCGAGATCCGCCTCCTGGACATGGAAGCGCTTCATGTCCTCGGCCGGCAGGTAGATGCGGTCGCGGCTGAGGTCCTCGGCGACGTCCTGGAGGTGCTCGACGATCTGCAGCGCCGTGCACACCGAATCCGAGCGGCGGATCCGCTCGGGCGTGGAGGTGCCGGTGACGGACAGCACCAGGCGGCCGACAGGATTGGCGGACAGCTCGCAGTAGGCCACGAGGTCGTCATAGGTCTCGTAGCGCTTGATCAGCTGGTCCTGGCGGTTGGCCGCGATCAGCCCGAGGAAGGGTTCGGGGGTGAGGTCCGTGCGGCGGACCGTGGGCTGCAGGCGGCGCAGCAGCGGGTGGTGCGGCGTCGAGTCGAACACGCGGTGCAGGTCGGCCTCGAAGGCGTCCAGGAGTACGAGACGGTCCTCGGCCTCGTCGGGCGACACGCCGAGCAGCCTGGCGTCCCCGCCGCCCGGGGCGAGATCGCCGTCGCCGATGTCGTCGACGAGGCGGGCGAAGCCGTAGACGGCCATCAGGTCGTCGCGCCAGGCCTGGGGCAGGAAAAAGGGTGCCACGGGGAAGTTCTCGCCCGCGGCCTTGTCGAGCGTTCCGCGCTCTGTCTCACCAGTGCGCGCCGTACCGGCTTGGGTCACCGCTCGCCGCCCGGCGCGGGGACGGCACACGCGTCGCGGAGCTGGAGAGTTTCCGTAGCCATTGCCGTCACATCTCCCGTTCTACACTGCCGACCCAATAGTGCCCTTTTCGGACACGCCGCCCGGGACTCCGCGCGGCGCGCCGGTGCCGGGTGTCGCGCAGTATCGCCCCACTTGCCGCGATTCAGCACCGGTACAGCTTACGTTGTACAACGCAGCAAGGTTCGTCGGGGTGTCCTGCACATCACAACAACACACCGATTGGTGTCAAGATTCCTAAGGCCAGCAGGAGTTGGCGTTTCCTTTGCAGACGCAGGGCCCCGCCGAATCGTTGCGGCGGGGCCCTGCGTACTACGAGCTACTTGCCCGTGAACTTCTCGTACTCCTTGAGGACCTCTTCGGTCGGACCGTCCATCCGCAGCTCACCGCGCTCCAGCCAGAGCACGCGGTCGCAGGTGTCCCGGATCGACTTGTTGTTGTGGCTGACCAGAAACACCGTGCCCGCGCTCTTGCGCAGCTCCCGGATCCGCTCCTCGGAGCGCTTCTGGAAGGAGCGGTCTCCGGTGGCGAGGGCCTCGTCGATCATGAGGACGTCGTGGTCCTTGGCGGCCGCGATGGAGAAGCGCAGCCGCGCCGCCATGCCGGAGGAGTAGGTGCGCATCGGCAGGGTGATGAAGTCGCCCTTCTCGTTGATCCCCGAGAAGTCGACGATCTCCTGGTAGCGCTCCCTGATCTGCTCGCGGGACATGCCCATCGCGAGCCCGCCCAATATGACGTTGCGTTCGCCCGTGAGGTCGTTCATCAGGGCCGCGTTCACGCCGAGCAGCGAGGGCTGGCCGTCGGTGTAGACCTTGCCCTTCTCTGCGGGCAGCAGACCGGCGATGGCACGCAGGAGCGTGGACTTGCCGGATCCGTTGGAGCCGATCAGGCCGATGGCCTCGCCGCGGTAGGCCGTGAAGGAGACGCCCTTGACGGCGTGCACCTTGCGTACGCCCCGCTCCTCGCCGCGCTTGATGATGCGGCTGAGGGCGGCGGTGGCGCTGCCCTTGCCGGTCTTGGCGCCGTTCACGCGGTAGACGATGTGCAGCTCGTCCGCGATCACGGTCGGGATGTGGGATGTCTGCTCAGCCACGGCCGTACCTCTCTTCCGCCTTCCAGAAGTACACGAACCCGCCGGCGGCGACGACCACGGCCCAGAAGGTGGCGATGGCCCACACATGGGGCGGCAGGTGCGAGGCGCCGTAGCCGTCGATGAGGGCGTAGCGCATCAGGTCCATGTAGATGGCGGCCGGGTTCACCTGGAGCGCGCGGATGAACCACTCGGGCCGTCCGACGAGCATGTTGCTGATGGAGAACATGACGCCCGAGGTGTACATCCAGGTGCGCAGGATGAACGGCATCAGCTGGGCGAGGTCCGGCGTCTTGGCGCCCATGCGCGCCACGATCAGCGCGAGGCCGGTGTTGAAGAGGAACTGCAGCACCAGCACCGGGACGATCAGCAGCCAGGACAGACCCGGCGCGCTGCCGAAACCGATCACCACGACGAAGAGCACGATCATCGAGAACAGCAGCTGCTGGAGCTGCTGGAGCGCGAAGGAGATGGGCAGCGAGGCGCGCGGGAAGTGCAGCGCGCGCACCAGCCCCAGGTTGCCCGAGATCGCTCGGACGCCCGCCATGATCGAGCTCTGCGTGAACGTGAAGACGAACACACCGGTCACCAGGAACGGGATGTAGGTGTCGTGCGACATGCCCCGGCTGGCCTTGAGGATCACGCCGAAGATGAAGTAGTACACGGCCGCGTTCAGCAGCGGCGTCGCCACCTGCCACAGCTGGCCGAGTTTGGCCTGGCTGTACTGCGCGGTGAGTTTCGCCTGCGAGAAGGCGAGGATGAAGTGCCGACGCCCCCACAGCTGACGCACGTACTCGACGAGTCCGGGCCGCGCGCCGCTGACCGCGAGCCCGTACTTGGCGGCGATGTCGGCCGCGGAGAGCCCGTCATCGGGGGACGGCCGGTCGCTCACTGCGACAGCTCCGTCATGCGTTGTCTCACTCACAAATGGAAACTTTCGTCTTCATGATGCGCACGGCCTGGTCGGGCAGGGGCTGAGGGCACGGGACACCGGAGTACGGCGAACGTGCTCCCGGGAACGAGCTTGTCAGATGGCGTAGCCGCTTGTCAGATGACAGGAGGACGACCTAGGCGGCTCAGCCGCCACACCGTACGCCACTTCATGGGACGCCGGGGCCCGCAGGGACTGGTCCAGCCCTCCTTGAAACCGCCGAACCACGCCTTCAGGGCTGGTCCCGAGGGGCGACGGGCCAGGGTCAGGAGCATCCAGACCCCGAGGTAGACGGGGACGAGCGGCGCGGGAAGGTTTCGGCGCGCGAGCCAGACACGGTTGCGGGCCACCATGCGGTGGTACACCGCGTGCCGCGAAGGGGCGGTCGTGGGGTGGTACAGGACCATGTCGGACCGGTAGTCGATCATCCAGCCCGCGTCGAGGGCCCGCCATGCCAGGTCGGTTTCCTCGTGGGCGTAGAAGAACTCGTCCGGTAGTCCGCCGACCTCGGCGAAGACCTTCGTACGGACCGCGTTGGCGCCACCGAGGAAGGTGGTGACGCGCGAGGAGCGCATCGGGTCGGAGGCGCGCAGCCGCGGTACGTGGCGGCGCTGGGTCTCCTTGGTCTCGGGATCCGCGATCCGGAAGCTGATGATGCCCAGCTCGGGGTCGGCGGCGAAGGCCCGGCGGCACAGCTCGGCGGTGTCGTGGGTGGCGAGGAGGCCGTCGTCGTCGAGGAAGAGCAGGATGTCGACGTCCGTGCCACCGGGGCCGAACGCCTCGATGCCCACGTTGCGGCCGCCGGGAATGCCGAGGTTCTCGGGCAGCTCTACGGTGCGTACGCCGTCGGGGACGTCCGGGACGGGCGAGCCGTTGCCGACCACGACCACCTCGACCCGGTCGCCGTCCTGCTTGGCGACGGAGTCCAGCAGGGCTCGGAGCTCGTCGGGGCGGTTGCCCATGGTGATGACGACCGCGCCGACCTTCATCGCCGTACTCACTTCAGCCTGCTGGAGACGAGGATGGACACGAGGTGCAGCACGGTCTGGAGGAGGGCGATGCCGGCCAGGACCGCGACGCCGAGGCGGGTGAAGAACAGGTCTCCGCGCACCGAGTCCACGATGGCCAGCACCAGGATCAGCAGGGACGCCTCGATGCCGAGCACCAGCCGGTGGAACTTCAGCGCGGCGGCGGCCCTGCGGGCCAGTGCCATGCCGGACGAGCGCGGCTCGGACGCCGACTCCTTGACCGGCGGCAGGCCGCCCTGGTGGCGGGCGACGCCGACGAGGTCGGTCTCGGCCTTGATCAGGATCGCGCCGAGGGCCGCCAGGGTGCCGAGGAAGGCCCAGAGCCAGTCGATCCGCCCGGACCCCCAGGGATCGGCGGCGCGCAGGCCGAAGCCCACGAGCACCGCGGCGTCGGTCAGATAGGCACCGACCCGGTCCAGGTAGACCCCGCCGAGCGAGAACTGCTTCTTCCAGCGCGCTATCTCACCGTCGACACAGTCGAGCAGCAGGTAGAGCTGGACCATGAGCACGCCGAGCACGGCGCCCGGGATCCCCGGCACCAGCAGGGCCGGGGCGGCGAGCACGCCGAAGACAGTCATCAGGTACGTGAGCTGGTTGGGCGTGATCCTGGTGTTCACCAGGTAGCGGTCGCAGCGCAGCGAGATCTCTCGCATGTACAGGCGTCCCGCCCAATGCTCACCGCTGCGCCGGTCCTTCACCCCTGCGGGATGAACGACGGGGCGGAGCTCAGCTACTGATGGCCTTGGCATAGTCGGAGTAGATGTCCTTGATCTGGTTGGGTTTCAGGTCGAGGTGTTCGAGGATCGTGTAGCGGCCCGGCCGGGTCTGCGGAGCGAACTCCACGACCTGCACGAACTCGTCCACGGTGAACCCGATCTCCTCGGGCAGTACCGGCAGCCCGTGCCGGCGCAGCACCTCGGCCGTGTACGCCGACTCCTCGTGCGCCCCCCGCAGGTACATCGCGAAGGCCGCGCCCAGGCCGCACTGCTCGCCGTGGCTCGCCGCGCGCTTGGGGAAGAGGAGGTCGAAGGCGTGGTTGATCTCGTGGCAGGAGCCCGAGGCGGGCCGTGAGTCGCCCGAGATCGACATCGCGACGCCGGTGAGGACCAGCGCCTCGGCCAACACCTGGAGGAAGTCGTTGTCCCCGATGCCGCCCGGGTGCCGCAGCACCGCCTCGCCGGCCTGACGGGCCATCGCGGAGGCGAGGCCGTCGATCTTCTCGCCGTTGACGCGGTGGGAGAGTTCCCAGTCCGCGATCGAGTTGATGTTGGAGATCGCGTCGCCGATGCCGGCTCGCACGAAGCGCGCCGGTGCCTCGCGGATCACATCGAGGTCGATGACGACCGCGATCGGGTTCGGCACACCGTAGGAGCCGCGGCCCGCGTCGTTGTCGAGGGTCGCGACGGGCGAGCACAGGCCGTCGTGCGCGAGGTTGGTGGGCACGGCGACCAGCGGGAGACCGACGCGCGCCGCGGCGAACTTCGCACAGTCGATGATCTTGCCGCCGCCCAGGCCCACGACCGCGTCGTAGTGGCCGGCCTTGATGGCACCGGCCAGCCGGATCGCGTCGTCGAGGGCGCCGCCGCCGACCTCGTACCAGGTGGCGCCGGGCAGGGCCGGGGCGATCCGCTCGCGCAGCTTCGCGCCGGAGCCGTTGCTCACGGCGACGGCCAGCTTGCCGGAGTGCGAGATCCGCTGGTCGGAGAGCACGCTCGCCAGGTCGTCCAGGGCACCCGGGCGGATGTCGACGACGACCGGGGAGGGGATGAGCCTTGTCAGTACTGGCACGCGATCTCCCGTCCCTTGGCGAGGTCGTCGTGGTTGTCGATCTCGACCCACTTGACGTCACCGATCGGCGCCACGTCGATCGTGAAGCCGCGGTTGACCAGCTCCTGGTAGCCGTGCTCGTAGAACTGCTGCGGGTCCGTCTCCCACACCGTCTTCAGGGCGTCGGCCAGGTCGGCCGCGGCGTCGCCCTCGATGAGGGTGACGCCGATGTACTCGCCGGTGGCCTCGGCGGGCTCCATCAGCTTGGTGATCTTCCGGACGCCCTTGTCGGGGTCCACGACGACCTTCATCTCCTCGTCGGCGAGCTTCTTCACCGTGTCGAGGGCGAGGATGATCCGCTTGCCGTCGCCGCGGGCGGCCAGCAGCGTCTTCTCGACGGAGACCGGGTGCACGGTGTCGCCGTTGGCGAGGATCACACCGTCCTTGAGGGCGTCACGGCCACACCACAGGGAGTAGGCGTTGTTCCACTCCTCGGCCTTGTCGTTGTCGATGAGGGTGATCTTGAGGCCGTACTTGGCCTCCAGGGCGTCCTTGCGGTCGTACACGGCTTCCTTGCGGTAGCCGACGATGATCCCGACCTCGGTCAGACCGATCTCGGCGAAGTTGCCGAGGGTCAGGTCCAGGACCGTGATGCTGTCCTCCATGCCCTCGGGTCCCACCGGTACGAGAGCCTTTGGGAGGCTGTCGGTGTAGGGACGCAGACGCCGTCCGGCGCCGGCCGCCAGCACGAGGCCGATCATGCGGGTTCTCCTTCATCGTGTACGGCGGGGGCCCCGGAGGACACCCAGAAGCGGATGCTCTCCACGAGCACCAGCAGCGCCACGGCCACGGCGAGCGCCGTGAGCGCGACCTTGAACTGTGCGGCGGTGAGCAGCGCGGCCAGGACGGTGACCAGCAGCGTCCTGCCTTCGTGCCCGCCGATGGCCCGCACCAGCCAGTGCGGGGGGCTCCGGCGTTGCCGCGGATGCGGTACACCGTGTCGTAGTGATGGTAGGCGACGGCGGCCACCAGGCCGAAAGCCGCGGGTAGCACTCCGTTCACATCGGCTTTGGCCGCCAGGACCAGAACGGTGAGGTATTCGGCGGCGCGGAAGAAGGGGGGCACCAGCCAGTCGAGGGCGCCCTTGAGGGGGCGGACGACGGCGAGGGCGGACAGGAGCACGTAGCCGACGGCGCACAGGACGGTCTGCCAGCCCGCGCCCCAGAGCAGGGCCGAGGTCACCACGAGGACGCCGCCGACGGCGGCACTGACGGGCGCCGCGACACGGACCGTGCCGCGTGCGAGGCGCGCCAGCAGTTCGACGAGCGGTCCGCTGTCCGCGAGATCCGCCAGCGCCTGCGCCGCCCGGTCCGTGCGCCGGGCCTTGCGGGTGAGCGAGCGCAGTACGCGGCCCGCCGTGGTGTACGTCGCGGCGAACGCGCAGCCGACGAGCAGCACGTAGAAGGTGATGCGGGGGGTCGTCAGCGCCGTGAGGACGGCGATCATCGCCCATCGTTCGCCGATGGGCAGGACTATCATCCGGCGCACCCAGACCGTCCAGCCGACGCTGTCGAGCTTGTCCGAGAGTGCGGCGGTGGGGCTGGTGTTGGCGGTGGCGTCGTGGTTCGCCTCGTTGAAGGAGAAGTCCACGACGTGCCGACAGGTCTGGAGGATCATCGCGCCGAGCGCAAGGGCCCATACGTCGTCGCCCCCGCGGGCGGCTCCGAGGGCGAGGCCCGCGTAGTAGGCGTACTCCTTGGCGCGGTCGAAGGTCGCGTCCAGCCAGGCGCCGAGCGTCGAGTACTGGAGCGAGTAGCGGGCGAGTTGCCCGTCCGTGCAGTCCAGGACGAAGGAGAACAGGAGCAGCAGCCCGGCCGCGACGAATCCGGCGCGGGTGCCGGTGGCGGCGCAGCCCGCGGCGATCAGCGCGGTGAGCAGGGAGGCGGTGGTGACCTGGTTCGGGGTCAGGCCGCGACGGGCGCACCAGCGGGCGATGTAGCGCGAGTACGGGCTGATGCAGTACGTGGTGAAGAAGCCGTCGCGGGCCTTGACGGCGCTGCGCAGGCGTACGGCCTCGTCGTCCACGGCGGACACGGCCTGCCGGGCCTCGTTGCGCTCCTGCGGGTCGGCGGGGACCGCGGCGACGAGCGTGCCGAGTTCGGGGCGGAACACGGCGACGCCGTCCGCGTCGAGGGCCGCGGTGAGCCGCTCGGCGAGGTTGTCGGTGGCGACGGCGAGGCCGCCGGAGGCAGAGCTCTCACGGGCCACGGCACGGGTCAGCGCCCGGCGGGCCTCGGGCTGTACCGATACGGCGCCGGGCAGTGCGGAGGCCGCGAACCGTGGGTCCGTGAGGCCGAGGCGCAGTGCGTGCAGGTGCCCCACGAAGCGGGCGTCGACGACGGCGACCCGATGGTCCGCCGGTACGGCGGCCAGCAGTGTCTCGGCGTCACCGGCTTCGCCGGCGAGCCGCACGTCGAAGCCGAGCGACCGCAGATCGCTCTCGAGCGACGATCCGGGGACCGGCTGGCCGGTGAGGATGGCGGTCGACAGCGAACTCACTCCCTGGGTGCCGACGCGGCCTTGCGCCGGGCGTGTACGTGGTGGGAAGGCCCCGGCCCCAGGCCCGAGGGGGCTCAGGCCGCTGGGCGGCA
This sequence comes from Streptomyces mirabilis, assembly GCF_039503195.1. Lineage (NCBI taxonomy): Bacteria > Bacillati > Actinomycetota > Actinomycetes > Kitasatosporales > Streptomycetaceae > Streptomyces > Streptomyces mirabilis. The sequence continues at coordinate 8,959,508 of NZ_JBCJKP010000001.1, read as the reverse complement.
TGTCGGCAGAGGCTATCGGATGATGAGAAGCAGGCGTTCATCGCCCGTTCACTGCGCGATCAACCACATCTGCGTACCGCCTCCGCCGCGATCATCATCGGTGATCCGGGGGCCGTGTCACAAACCCGCACTCGCGGAACGCATTATTCGCGTCATTGATCACGAATCCCTCCGGACCGTTCCGTAGAGGGGCAGGAGGGTCGGATCGGTGGCCGGGACCGGAGCCACCGGCGGCGGACGACATAGGGTGGTCGTCCATGACATGGCTGATCACAGGCGGGGCCGGATACATCGGGGCACACGTGGCGCGCGCGATGGCGGAGGCCGGGGAGCGCGTCGTCGCCCTCGACGACCTCTCGGCCGGGGTTCCGAACCGGCTTCCGGAGAGCATTCCTCTGGTGCAGGGCTCGTCGCTGGACGGGGACCTGCTCAAGCGGGTCCTCGCGGAGCACGCGGTCACGGGTGTGGTGCATCTCGCCGCGCGCAAGCAGGTCGGCGAGTCCGTGGCCCAGCCGACGCGTTACTACCAGGAGAACGTGGGCGGGCTCGCGACGCTCCTGGAGGCGGTCGCCGGGGCCGGCGTCGAGCGCTTCGTCTTCTCCTCGTCCGCCGCCGTCTACGGCAACCCGGATGAGGACCTCATCACGGAGGACACCCCCTGCGCGCCGATGAGCCCGTACGGCGAGACGAAGCTCGCCGGGGAGTGGCTGGTCCGCGCGGCGGGCCGGGCCCACGGCATCGCGACCGTGTGCCTGCGCTACTTCAACGTGGCGGGTGCGGCCACGCCCGAGCTGGCCGACACCGGCGTGTTCAACGTGATCCCGATGGTCTTCGACCGCCTCACCCGCGACGAGGCCCCGCGGATCTTCGGCGACGACTACCCGACGCCGGACGGCACCTGCGTCCGCGACTACATCCACGTCGCCGACCTCGCCGAGGCGCACCTCGCGGCGGCCCGGCGGCTGGCCGACGGCGCGACGGGGGACCTCACGGCGAACATCGGCCGCGGCGAAGGGGTCTCGGTACGTGAACTGCTCACGCTGATCGGCGAGGTCAGCGGGGACACCCGGCGACCGGTCGTCGAGCCGCGCCGGCCCGGGACGCGCCGCGCGCGGTCGCCTCGGCCGACCTGGCCGCGCGGGAACTCGACTGGAGTGCGCGGCGCGGGGTCCGGGAGATGGTGGAGTCGGCGTGGCAGGGGTGGGTGCTGCATCACCCCGGGGCACTGGATCAACGATCTTGACCATGCTCTGACCTGCGGATCGTTTCCGCAGGTCAGAGCATATGACAACGGTGTTCAGTGCCGCGTTGCCCGATACCCCCCACCCGTAGTTCACTGTGATCCCGGGCAGAGCACAGGAGGCGGCTTCCATGGGGGCTGGACACGATCACGGGCACGCCCACGGCGCGCCCACCACCGGCACGGCCGCAGCCGCGTACCGCGGGAGGCTGCGGGTCGCGCTGTCGATCACGCTCACCGTGATGGTGGTCGAGTTCGTCGGCGGACTCATGGCCGATTCCCTCGCGCTCGTCGCCGACGCGGCGCACATGGCGACGGACGCGGTGGGGCTGGGCATGGCGCTCCTCGCGATCCACTTCGCCAACCGGCCGCCCAGCGGCAACCGCACGTTCGGCTACGCGCGGGCCGAGATCCTCGCCGCGCTCGCCAACTGTCTGCTGCTGCTCGGTGTCGGCGGCTACGTCCTGTACGAGGCGATCCACCGCTTCGTGACACCCGCGGACACCGAGGGCGGTCTGACCATCGTCTTCGGTCTGATCGGTCTGGTCGCGAACACGATCTCGCTCACGCTGCTGCTGCGCGGCCAGAAGGACAGCCTGAACGTGCGCGGCGCCTTCCTGGAGGTCGTCGCGGACGCACTGGGTTCGGTGGCGGTGATCATCTCCGCCGTGGTGATCATGTCCACCGGCTGGCAGGCGGCCGACCCGATCGCCTCGATCCTCATCAGCATCATGATCGTCCCGCGCACCTGGAAGCTGCTCCACGAGACGCTCGACGTGCTCCTGGAGGCCGCGCCCAAGAACGTCGACATGGCGGAGGTGCGCGCCCACATCCTGGCCCTGCCCGGCGTCGAGGACGTGCACGACCTGCACGCCTGGACCATCACGTCGGGCATGCCGGTCCTCTCCGCCCACGTGGTCGTCAGCTCCGACGTCCTGAACGCCATCGGCCACGAGAAGATGCTCCACGAGCTCCAGGGCTGTCTGGGCCACCACTTCGACGTGGAGCACTGCACCTTCCAACTGGAACCGAGCGGGCACGCGGAGCACGAGGCGAAGCTCTGCCACTGAGAGGCTCCATCGGGACGCTCTTGATCCAGCGGGCTCTCAAGAGGCACCTGATCCAGCGGGCTCTTAATTCGCGGGTGCGGTCGGCGCCTGCGGTGCTAGCGTGGCCGCGGATTCGAGGAAGAGGTGGGTTGATGACTGTCGCGTTCGGTGCCGCTGCGCGCGGCGACAGGTGCGTCCCCATCCTCCGGGTCCACGGCTGACCCACGCCGAGCGGCGTGCGCGGCGGCCCGGGCCCCCGCAACCAAAGGTTTCCCACGTTGTCCGAGCATCACGACTCGTCCGACCGCGACGCCCGCCACCAGGCCTTCTTCACCCTGCGCCACCGACTGCCCCGGCAGGGCCCCGGCTCCGACGCCACCACCCGTCACCTCCTCTCCCTCGCGGGCCCGCTGCCCGCCCGTCCCCGCGTCCTCGACCTGGGCTGCGGCCCCGGCCGCTCGGCGCTGCTCCTGGCCGCCGAGGCCGCGGCCGAGGTGACGGCCGTCGACCTGCACGAACCGTTCCTCGACGAACTGCGGACGGCCGCCGAGGCCCGAGGGCTCACCGCCTCGATCGACACCGTCAACGGGGACATGGGAGATCTCACCCACCCCGACGGCTCGTTCGACCTGGTCTGGGCCGAGGGCTCGGCCTATCTGATCGGTTTCGACACCGCCCTGCGCCACTGGCGGCGACTGCTCGCCCCCGGCGGCACGCTGGTCCTCACCCACTGTGTGTGGACCACCGACACGCCGTCCGACCAGGCTCGCGCGTTCTGGGAGGACGACTCGCTGCGCACGACCGACCAGGACACCCGGGTCGCGCGCGACGCCGGGTACTCCGTACTGGGGGTGTACCTCCAGCCGGAGTCCGACTGGGACGAGTACTACGACGCCCTCGGCGTCCACGCCGACGTGGCCGATGTCTCCAGGCCCGGCATGGCCGAGGCGGTGGCGGGCGCCCGGGCGGAGATCGCCATGCGCCGCGAGCACGGGAGCGAGTACGGCTACGTGGGCTATGTCCTGCGTCCGGTCACCGTCGGCGCCTGACGCGTCCCGTCCCGCCCGGTGCCCGGGCCGGCGCCTGCGTCCGTCGCCGTACGGAGGGTGCGCCGCGCACCGGGGTGAACCCGCCGCGGACTACGGCATCCGGCCCGGGTCCGACGGGCAGGACGAGCACCAACTCCAGGGGGCCGGGAGAACATCTGATGGCCCCTGTCCTGGACGGTTCCCCGTCCGTGGCACCGGGCACGATCAAGTGTCCGGCCGCTTTCGGTGACCGACGGACGTCGGCCGCATGTCCCGCTCCGGGCTCCCGGAGCGGGACATGCGGGGAGCCGCGAAGTGCCGGGAGTGCCGGTTTCGTACGGCAGACTTGGGGCTCGAAGACCGATGCGAAGGATGGGTATGCCGATCACACCTGCCACCGCGACGCACAGTTCGTCGAACGGCACCGTTGAAGCGATCTTGCTCGAGCTGGTCGACGAGGACGGCAACACGATCGGCACGGCGGAGAAGCTCGCCGCCCATCAACCACCGGGACAGCTGCACCGGGCCTTCTCCGTGTTCCTCTTCGACGAGCACGGCAGGCTGCTCCTCCAGCAGCGCGCCCTGGGCAAGTACCACTCCCCCGGTGTCTGGTCCAACACCTGCTGCGGCCACCCCTACCCCGCCGAGGCGCCCTTCGCGGCGGCGGCCCGGCGGACGTACGAGGAGCTAGGCGTCTCGCCCTCGCTGCTCGCGGAGGCGGGCACGGTCCGCTACAACCACCCGGACCCGGAGTCGGGCCTGGTGGAGCAGGAGTACAACCACCTCTTCGTCGGCATGGTGCAGTCGTCGCTGCACCCCGATCCGGAGGAGGTCGGGGACACCGCGTTCGTGACCGCCGCCGAGCTCATGGAGCGGCATGCGAAGGACCCCTTCTCGGCGTGGTTCCTGACGGTCCTGGACGCGGCCCGTCCGGCGATCAGAGAGCTGACGGGCCCGTCCGCCGGCTGGTGACGGACCCGTCCTCGCGAAAACGCCCCGAGAGCGCCAGGCCCTAGACGATGCTCGGAGTGAGCGGCAGGGCGGCCCAGATCACCTTGCCGCCACTCGTCGTGTGCTCGACGTCGCACACCCCGCCCGACTCCCGGGCGACCTCCCGCACCAGCAGCAGCCCACGGCCACCGGTCTGGCCGTGGTCGGCCTCCAGGGCGGTGGGGCGGTAGGGGTGGTTGTCCTCCACCGACACCCGCACCCACTCGGCTCCCACGGCCACCTCCACGGCGAGCATCGGGGACAGCAGTGCCGCGTGCCGCACCGCGTTCGTGACCAGTTCGGAGACGATCAGCAAAAGCCCGTGGACGAGGTCGTCCGAGACGGGCACTTGTTGACGGAAGAGCAGGTCACGAACGGCGTGTCGTGCCTGCGGAACCGAGGCGTCGATGGCGGGAGCGGTGAACCGCCACACCCCCTCGTACGGCAGCGGACCCGGCGGTCTCCGATCAGGAGGCACATCCCCGGCGCCTTCAGGGCGGGAGTCGAACCCCCGCCCGTGGTTCTCCATCGTCCGGTCGCCACCCTTGCGCTCGATTGTCACCACACGTCGAGTGTTGGTAACGCGCTGGTCCGGACCGCATCCCTGAACAGAAGTCAGCGACTATCGACGGCTTCCGACCGTTGATGCACGGCACCGTCGGCCGTGCGACCACTCCTGTCCGTGTGGTGTCTGCTTCGAGAACTATTCGGGTTGTACGGGTTGGGCGCCGGGCTCGCCCGTTTCGTCCGTCACCGGTCGCGCCCCGAGACCAGATGTACGATGCGCCGCCCGCCGAAGCCGGTGGCGATCAGGCCCAGCCCGTCGAAGAGCAGCGCGAGCGAGAAGAAGCAGCCGATGACGTACTTGCTGCTGCTCGGCCAGTTGTCCAGCACCAGGATGCCGAGGAGCAGGTCGAAGACGCCCTGCAGGAGCGTCCAGCCGAACTGCGCACCGCGCACCACGAGGCTGCCGACCACCCGGAACACCCCGCCGGTCAGGAACAGCAGGGCCGCGAACATGGTGAGCGCCTCGGCCGCCGCGTCCGGGCGGCGGATCACCACCACTCCGGCCGCGATGTTCAGGGCCGCGACCACCACCCCGAGCCAGAAGAAGTTGGTGCCACGGGCCTGGACGGCGTGCAGCAGTCCGACCGCGCCGCCGATCAGCAGCAGCCAGCCGAACAGGATCATCGAGGTCAGGGTCGCCACGCCGGTGTAGACGAGCCCGACGAGCCCCGCGATCACCAGGATCACGCCGAACGCGGCGGTCCAGCTGAAGCCGCGGGTCAGTTTCGTGGTCGCGTCGCTCGGCGCCCTGTCCTTGGTCCTGACCATCAACGCCTCCTCGCGCCCGGCCCCTTCTTGATCGTACGTTCGAGGGTTGCGGATAGCATCCGGCGTATGGAGCCGCAGCTGCTGCACAGCGTGGGCGACGGGGTCGCCACCGTCGTCATTCACCACCCGGCCAAGCGCAACGCCATGACGGCCGACATGTGGAGGGCGCTGCCGCCCCTGCTCGACGGGCTCGCCGCCGACCCGGACGTCCGCGTCCTCGTGCTCACCGGCGAGGGCGGCACCTTCTGCGCGGGGGCCGACATCTCCACGCTGCGGGGCTCCTCGGACGAGGCGCAGGGGCTCGCCGTGCACGCCGAGGAGGCGCTCGCCGTGTTCCCCAAACCGACGCTCGCGGCGATCCGCGGGTACTGCGTCGGCGGCGGGTCCCAGCTCGCGGCGGCCTGCGATCTGCGGTTCGCGGAGGAGGGCGCGCGGTTCGGAGTGACGCCGGCGAAGCTGGGGATCGTCTACGCGGCCTCGGCCACCCGGCGGCTGGTGTCGCTGGTGGGTCCGGCGACCGCCAAGTACCTGCTGTTCTCGGGCGAGCTGATCGACACCGAACGGGCGCTGCGCACGGGTCTGGTGGACGAGGTGCTGCCCGAGGGCGAACTCGACAAGCGGGTCGGGGAGTTCACCCGCGTCCTGGCCGCGCGGTCGCTGCTGACGCAGGCGTCCGCCAAGGAATTCGCCCAGGGGCGGACCGACCGGGACGCGTACTGGGCCGAGCAGGCGCGCGGGAGCGACGAGACCGCGGAGGGCGTCGCCGCGTTCCTGGAGCGCCGGCCGCCGCGCTTCACCTGGACCACGCCGGTGTTCACCACCGCGACCACTGAGGCGTCCACCGCGACCGCTCCGCCGTCCACCGCGACTACTCCAGGATGAAGCGGCTCTTCGCCCGGAACTCCGCCACCAGATGTGCGGGAGCCTTCCGGGGCGACCCGGCGTCGTAGGGCGGCTGCGGGTCGTACTCCGTCAGCAGCTGTACGGCCTGTGCGTGTTCGTCGCCCGCGATCCGTCCGAGCAGGGCGAGCCCCATGTCGATGCCGGACGACACGCCGGCCGCGGTGACGTACTTCCCGTCGAACACCACCCGCTCTCCGGTCGGCTCGGCACCGAACCGCTTGAGGTGGTCGAGGGCCAGCCAGTGCGAGGTGGCCCGGCGGCCCTCGAGCAGCCCCGCGGCGGCCAGCAGCAGGGAGCCGGTGCACACGGAGGTCGTCCAGGTGCTCGTGGCGTCGGCGGCGCGCAGCCAGTCCAGCAGGACCCGGTTGTCCATCTGCGGGGTCTGGCCCGGTCCGCCGGGGACCACGACGATGTCCGGGCGCGGCACCTCGGCCAGGGTCCTGTCGGCGGTCAGGGCCAGGTTGCCGCTCTCGTTGCGGACGGCGCCGGTGTGCTCGGCGACGAAGACGGTCTCCGCGTCGGGCAGGCGGCCGAGGGTCTCGTAGGGTCCCACCGCGTCCAGGGCGGTGAAGCGGTCGAAGAGGACGATGGCGATCTGCATCGGGTTCCTTTCCACGGGTGAGTGGGCCGGGGTCGTCAGGTGAGGGCCGGTCAACGGGTGGGGGCGGGGCGGAAGCGGCGCCGGTACTCCGCCGGTGCCGTGCCGAGCGTCTTCACGAAGGCACGGCGCATCGCCTCGGGGGTGCCGTAGCCGCAGGCGCGGGAGATCCCCTCGACTCCGTCGGCGGTGTCCTCCAGGAGGCGCCGGGCGTGTTCGAGGCGCACGCGGTCGACGTACCGCCCCGGGGTCATGCCCGTCTCGGTCTGGAAGGCGCGGGCGAAGTGCCGGGGCGAGAGCCGGGCGCGGAGGGCGAGCGACTCGACGGACAGGTCGTCGCCCGGGTGCTCGGTGATCCACTGCTGGACCTCGCGGAGCGGTTCGCGCCGCGCCGTCTGCGCGGCCAGCTGGGCGCTGAACTGGGCCTGATTGCCCGGGCGCCGCAGGAAGACGACGAGGTGACGGGCGACCGTCAGGGCGGCCTCCCTGCCGAGGTCCTCCTCCACGAGCGCGAGGGCGAGGTCGATGCCGGAGGTGACGCCGGCCGAGGTGGACACCTGTCCGTCCCGCACGTAGATGGGGTCGGGGTCGACCTCGACGGCCGGGTGGTCACGGGCGAGCTTGTCGCAGTACGCCCAGTGGGTCGTCGCGCGCCGACCGTCCAGGAGGCCCGCCTCGGCGAGCGGGATGGCCCCGGTGCAGACGGAGACCAGGCGCTCGGCGCGCGGCCCGTGCGCGCGCAGCCAGTCGGTCAGCCGGGGGTCGGGGCGCCGGGTGCCCCGGCCGCCCGGGACCAGCAGGGTGTGCGGGGCGGGCGCGTCGGCGAGGGTGTGGTCCGGGACGAGGGTGAGGCCGCTGGTGGTCCGCACGGGTGCGCCGTCCAGGGAGGCGGTGTGGATGCGGTACGAGCCGGCGCGGAAGGCCTCGGCGCCCGCGAAGACCTCCACGGGGCCCGTGACGTCGAGGCTCTGCACATCGTCGAAGAGGACCACCAGGACTGTTCGCATGGTCTCGATTCTTGGCGGGCGGGGCGATGGCCGCAAGGACGAGTACCCCACCTTTCCTGCCATCGCCCCTCCCGCCTTCCCCGCGTACCGACCAGTCGGTAACCTTCGGGCATGACCACACCTCTGCCGGAGCGCGCCGGGCGGCGCTGCCACAACGTCCTCAACCCGCTGCACTCGACGCACTACTTCTCGCCGGATCTGGGACGGGAGCTTGCCGACGTCGGGATCGAGGACAGCAACGGCGCGTACTTCGCCGTGCGTGCCGCCGCCATGGGGGCGGTGGGTCCCGGCACGGTGACGGCGACGTTCTACAACTTCCGCCACGAGCTGGTGGCCCGGCATGTGCCCGCGGTGTGGGAGAAGGCCTCCCCACAGACCGTCCTCGCGGCACGCGCGCGTGCCGTCGACGCGACCTGGCGCCGGCTCCTCGGCGAGGACGTCCTCACCTCCAAGGAGGTCGCCGAGGCGGCGGAGCTCGCCCTGCGGGCCGCGGAGGGCTGCACCAGGACCGCGCGTCCGCTGTACGCGGCGCACGCCGACCTGCCCGTGCCCGACGCGCCGCACCTCGCCCTCTGGCACGGCGCCACGCTCCTGCGCGAGCACCGGGGCGACGGTCACCTCGCGGCGCTGCTCGACGCGGAACTCGACCCGGTCGAGGCCCTGGTGAGCCACACCGCCACCGGCAAGGGCATGGCTCCGAAGTGGGCACTGGGCACGCGCGGCTGGTCGCGGGCGCACTGGGACGCGGCGGTCGAACGGCTGCGCGAGCGCGGACTGCTCGACTCGGGGGGCGAGTTGACCGAGGCGGGGGTGGCCCTGCGCAAGGAGATCGAGGACCGCACGGACCGGCTGGACCGTGCCCCGTACGAGCATCTGGGCGCCGCGGGCGTGGAGCGCCTCACCGAGCTGGCACGGGGCATCCTGATGCGGGCGCTGGCGGCCGGCGCGTTCCCCGAAGGTATGACCGGCAAGGGCTGACAGCGCCGATCGGCGCCCTGATCCCCCGTTGTCGGTGTCACCTGCCACAATTGCCGCGCAACCTCAGTGGAGAAGGCGGTACGGGATCGTGACGACACCCCTCGTAGGGTCCATCGAAGGCAGGATCGCCGAGGAGCTCGGCGTACGGGAGCGGCAGGTCAAGGCCGCCGTCGACTTGCTCGACGGCGGGTCGACGGTGCCCTTCATCGCCCGCTACCGCAAGGAAGCGACCGAGATGCTCGACGATGCGCAGCTGCGCACCCTCGAGGAGCGGCTGCGCTATCTGCGGGAGCTGGAGGAGCGGCGCACGGCGATCCTCGAATCGGTGCGCGAGCAGGGCAAGCTCACCGAGGAGGTCGAGGCGCAGATCCGGGGCGCCGAGACGAAGGCGCGGCTCGAGGACATCTATCTGCCGTTCAAGCCGAAGCGGCGCACGAAGGCGCAGATCGCGCGCGAGGCGGGCCTGGAGCCGCTGGCCGAGGGCCTGCTCGGCGACCCGTCGGTCGACCCGCTCGCCGCGGCGACGGCGTTCGTCGACGCGGACAAGGGCGTCGCCGACCCGCAGGCCGCGCTGGACGGCGCCCGGTCGATCCTCACGGAGCGGTTCTCGGAGGACGCCGACCTGATCGGCGAGCTGCGCGAACGCATGTGGGTGCGCGGGCGTCTGGCCGCCAAGGTGCGGGAGGGCAAGGAGGAGGCGGGCGCCAAGTTCGCCGACTACTTCGACTTCGCCGAGCCCTTCAAAGACCTGCCCTCGCACCGCGTCCTCGCCATGCTGCGCGGTGAGAAGGAGGAGGTCCTCGACCTCGTCCTGGAGCCCGAGGAGCCCTCCGAGCAGCCCGGTCCCTCCTCGTACGAGGGAATCGTCGCCCACCACTTCCAGATCGCCGACCGCGGCCGCCCCGGCGACAAGTGGCTCACGGACACCGTCCGCTGGGCCTGGCGCACCCGCATCCTCGTGCACCTCGGCATCGACCTGCGCCTTCGCCTGCGCACGGCCGCCGAGGACGAGGCGGTGAACGTCTTCGCGGCGAACCTGCGGGACCTGCTGCTCGCCGCCCCGGCGGGCACCCGCGCGACGCTGGGTCTCGACCCCGGTTTCCGTACGGGTGTCAAGGTCGCCGTGGTCGACGCGACCGGCAAGGTCGTGGCGACGGACGTCATCTACCCGCACGTCCCGGCCAACAAGTGGGACGAGGCCATCGCCAAGCTCGCCCGCCTCGCCAAGGAGCACGCGGTCGAGCTGATCGCGATCGGCAACGGCACGGCGTCCCGCGAGACCGACAAGCTCGCCGGTGAACTCATCACCAAGCACCCGGAGTTGGACCTCACCAAGGTGATGGTGTCCGAGGCGGGGGCTTCGGTGTACTCGGCGTCCGCGTTCGCCTCGCAGGAGCTGCCCGACATGGACGTGTCGCTGCGCGGCGCCGTCTCCATCGCGCGCCGCCTCCAGGACCCGCTGGCCGAGCTGGTGAAGATCGACCCGAAGTCCATCGGCGTCGGGCAGTACCAGCACGACCTGTCCGAGGTGAAGCTCTCCCGGTCCCTGGACGCGGTGGTCGAGGACTGTGTGAACGGCGTGGGCGTGGACGTGAACACGGCTTCCGCGCCGCTGCTCGCCCGCGTCTCCGGCATCACCTCCGGGCTCGCGGAGAACATCGTGGCGCACCGCGACGCCAACGGCCCCTTCACGTCCCGTACCACCCTCAAGAACGTGGCCAGACTCGGCCCGAAGGCGTACGAGCAGTGCGCGGGCTTCCTGCGCATCCGGGGCGGGGACGACCCGCTGGACGCGTCCAGCGTGCACCCGGAGGCGTACCCCGTGGTGCGGCGGATGGTGAAGACGGCGGGCAGCGAGGTCGCCTCCCTGATCGGCAACACCGGTGTGCTGCGCTCGCTCAGGCCGACCGACTTCGTGGACGAGACGTTCGGTCTGCCGACCGTCACGGACATCCTGAAGGAGCTGGAGAAGCCCGGGCGCGACCCGCGGCCCGCCTTCAAAACGGCCACCTTCAAGGAGGGTGTCGAGAAGATCTCCGACCTGGCCTCCGGGATGGTGCTCGAAGGGGTCGTCACCAACGTGGCCGCGTTCGGGGCCTTCGTGGACATCGGCGTCCACCAGGACGGTCTGGTGCATGTCTCGGCGATGTCGAAGACGTTCGTGAAGGACCCGCGCGATGTGGTGAAGCCGGGTGACATCGTCAAGGTGAAGGTGCTCGAGATCGACATCCCGCGCAAGCGGATCTCTCTCACGCTGCGGCTCGACGACGAGGCGACTCCGTCGGATCAGCAGGGTGGGGGTGGCCGTCCGCAGCGCGGCGGGCGGCCTCCGCAGCAGCGCCAGCAGCAGCGTCAGCCGCGGGGCGGGGCGGGCGGAGGCGGTGGCGGTTCGCGGCAGGCCGCTCCGCCGCCGGCCAACAGTGCGATGGCCGACGCGTTGCGGCGCGCGGGGCTTGTCGATCCCAAGAAGGGCAGGCGCTGAGCCACTGAGGGTGCAGGGGTGACTGCGGGTGATCAGTGGCTGAGCGCGCCGTTCCCCGCGCCCCTGACGGGGCGGCGCTTGCACGAGCCCCGCTCCTTACAGTGACCGTATGGCCGACTCGCGTGTCATTACCTGGGAAGTCACGGAGAGCAAAGGGTTCGAGACCTCTTGGATCATGTCCGGTGCCCGCTCTCTGCGGGCGCGCGGGCGTGCTGTCGGGACGGTTCCCGAGCCGTACTGGATCTCTTACGAGCTCGACACCGTCGACGGGTTCGTGACCCGGCGGCTGTGTGTGAGCGCCGAGACGGCCTGGGGTACCCGCTCGCTGGACCTGCGGCACGACGGTGAGGGGCACTGGACGGCCGACGGGGACTGGCTGCCCGACCTCGGTGGCGCCCTCGACTGCGACCTGGGCCTGTGCCCGCTCACCAACACGATGCCGGTGCTGCGCCACGGGCTGCATCTCCGGCCCGGTGAGCGGGAGTTCCTGATGGCCTGGGTGTCGGTGCCGGACCTGGCCGTGCGGGCGTCGCAGCAGACGTACACGCATCTCGGGCGCGCCGGGGACGGCGGGCGCGCGCGTTTCTCGTCCGGTGACTACCGCAGCGATCTGGAGTTCGACGCGGAGGGGTACGTCGTGGACTACCCCACGATGGCGCGGCGGCTGGCCACGGCCTAGATCAGCGCTCCGTCACCTTGCCCGCCGCCACTTCCAGCCGGCGCGTGGTGTGGACCGCGTCGAGCATGCGGCGGTCGTGGGTCACGAGCAGCAGCGTGCCCTCGTACGTGTCGAGCGCCGCCTCCAGCTGTTCGATCGCGGGGAGGTCGAGGTGGTTGGTCGGCTCGTCGAGGACGAGGAGGTTGACGCCACGGCCCTGGAGGAGGGCGAGGGCCGAGCGGGTGCGCTCGCCGGGAGAGAGGGTGGCCGCCGGGCGCAGGACGTGTTCCGCCTTGAGGCCGAACTTGGCCAGCAGGGTGCGGACCTCGGCCGGTTCGGTGTCGGGGACGGCGGCGCTGAACGCGTCGAGCAGGGACTCGGAGCCGTGGAAGAGTTTGCGGGCCTGGTCGACCTCGCCGACGACGACGCCGGAGCCGAGGGTCGCGTGACCGGCGTCCAGCGGGACCCGCCCGAGCAGGGCGCCGAGCAGGGTCGACTTGCCCGCGCCGTTGGCGCCCGTGACGGCGACCCGGTCCGCCCAGTCGATCTGGAGGGTCGCGGGGCCGAAGGTGAAGTCGCCGCGTCGCACCTCGGCGTCGCGCAGGGTGGCGACGACGGCGCCGGAGCGCGGTGCGGCCGCGATCTCCATCCGCAGCTCCCACTCCTTGCGCGGCTCGTCGACGACGTCCAGGCGCTCGATCATGCGCTGGGTCTGCCGGGCCTTGGACGCCTGCTTCTCGCTGGCCTCGCTCCGGAACTTGCGGCCGATCTTGTCGTTGTCGTTGTTCGCCTTGCGCCGGGCGTTCTTCACGCCCTTGTCCATCCAGGAGCGCTGCATCTGGGCGCGGCCTTCGAGGGCGGAGCGCTTGTCGGCGTACTCCTCGTAGTCGTCGCGGGCGTGCCGGCGGGCGGTGTCGCGCTCCTCCAGGTAGGCCTCGTAGCCGCCGCCGTAGAGCGTGATCTGCTGCTGGGCGAGGTCGAGTTCGAGCACCTTGGTGACCGTGCGGGTCAGGAACTCGCGGTCGTGGCTGACGACGACGGTGCCCGCGCGCAGCCCGGAGACGAAGCGTTCGAGCCGCTCCAGGCCCTCCAGGTCCAGGTCGTTGGTGGGCTCGTCGAGGAGGAAGACGTCGTAGCGGGACAGGAGCAGGGAGGCGAGTCCGGCGCGGGCCGCCTGGCCGCCGGACAGGGACGTCATCGGCTGGTCGAGGTCGACGCCGAGCCCGAGGGTGTCGGCGACCTCCTCGGCGCGCTCGTCGAGGTCGGCGCCGCCCAGGTCGAGCCAGCGCTCCAGGCTCTCCGCGTACGCGTCGTCCGCGCCCGGCGCGCCGTCGACGAGTGCCTGCGTCGCCTCGTCCATCACGCGCTGGGCCTCGGCCACGCCGGTGCGCCGGGCCAGGAACTCCCGGACGCTCTCGCCCTCCCGCCGCTCCGGCTCCTGCGGCAGATGGCCGACGCTCGCCGACGGCGGGGACAGCCGCAGCTCCCCCTCCTCGGGCGTGAGCAGTCCGGCGAGCATCCGCAGCAGGGTGGACTTGCCCGCGCCGTTGGCACCGACGAGTCCGATCACATCGCCGGGCGCGACCACGAGGTCGAGCCCGGAGAAGAGCGAGCGGTCGCCGTGCCCGGCGGCGAGGTTCTTGGCGACGAGAGTGGCAGTCATCAGGGGGCCGATCCTAACGGCCCGGCCGCCCCGGCTGCGTCTCCGTTTCCGTGGGGGGCCACGTCCCGGTTTCCGCGCGGGGCCGCACCCCCGTGTCCGTACGGCCCGCTCAGTGGGCCATCGCCTCCACCAGCACGCTCCCCGAGGTCCGCGCCACGAGGAAGGACTCCCCCTTCACGGCCTTGGCGTCCAGGGCGATCCGGTGTCTGCCCGCCTCCAGAATCCCGTCGAAGACCTCCTGCGTGTGCGTGCGGTACAGCCGGTCGAGGCGGTACGCGGTGATCTGGACCCGGCAGGTGGAGGTGACCTCGATGCCCGCCTCGCCGTCGGCGGCGACCAGGCGGGTGAGGCGGCGCAGCTCGTGGGGACTGCGGTCCAGGGCGTGCTCGATCTGAGCGACGAGGAGCGGGACGACGGGGGCCAGGCCGTCGACATAGGCGACCTCGACCCCGGCCCGCTCGAAGGACCCCCGTACGGCCGCGCGCTCCTGTTCGCCGATGGCGCGCCCGAAGGCCACCGCGCCGTACTCGCGGAGTTCCTCGGCCGGGACGTCGGTGGCGTCGCGGGTGATGTCGGCGCCGATGCCGATGGTGCGCAGGGCGGCGGCGAGCTTGGCGAGCACGGCGACCCGGGCGCCGATGAGCAGGACCCTGCGGCGCGCCCCGGGGTCGCCGAGGAGCAGCGAGTTCAGGGCGCTGCGGTACTCGGCGCCCTGGAAGCGGAACGGCCCTATCCCGTGGTAGCCGTTGAGCTCCAGATCGGCGTGTTCGCCGGTCTGCCAGGCGAAGTCGCGCCACACGTAGTCGTCGCGGGAGTCGTCCTTCTCGATGACGGCGGTCACGGCACCGCATTCGATGCCCTCGCACTCGGGACAGCCGTAGATCACGTAACGGCCGTCTTCGAGCGGGGCCTCGGCCTCCAGGAGGAGGCTTCGGACCTGTGCGGTGAAGATGGCGGGTGGTACGTCGGAGGCGAGCGGGGACACCGCGTCGAGGTCGGAGAGCTGGTACAGCAGCGGGCGGCCGTCGACGATGAAGTCGACGAAGTCCCGGTGCACTTGGTAGTCACCGTTGGCGAGGACTCCACCGGCACGCATCGCCGGTGCCAGGCCGAAGGTCGCGTACTCGGCAGACATGCTGTGAGTATCCCCAGACTGGGAGTGATGTGAGCACGGCATGACATATTCCGCTAACGTCCCGCCATGGACAACGCACCCAGCGGTGACGTGATCGTGGTCGGAAGTGGTGTGGTCGGGTTGACGACGGCGATCGTCCTGGCCGAGCGCGGCCGGCGGGTACGGGTGTGGGCGCGGGAGTCCGGCGAGCTGACCACCTCGGCCGTTGCCGGCGCGCTGTGGTGGCCGTATCGCATCCGGCCGAAGGCGCTCGCGGGTGAATGGGCCCTGCGATCACTCTCCGTGTACGAGGAGTTGGCGGCCCTGCCGGATGAGACGGGCGTACGCGTGGTCGAGGGTGTACAGGGCGAGACGCGACTGGACGAGCTGGAGCCGTGGGCTGCCCGGGTGCCGGGGCTGCGGGCGACGACGGCCGAGGAGTACCCGGGTACGGGGCTGTGGGCGCGGCTGCCGCTGATCGACATGCCGGTGCATCTGCGGTGGCTGCGCGAGCGGTTCCTGCGGGCGGGCGGGATGATCGAGACACGGACGGTGACCGATCTCGCGGAGGTCGAGGCGCCGGTCGTCGTCAACTGCACGGGGCTTGGCGCCCACACGCTCGTACCGGATCCGGCCGTACGGCCCGTGCGCGGGCAGCTCGTGATCGTGGAGAACCCCGGGGTCCGTACCTGGCTCGTGTCGACGGACAGGGACGCCGGGACGACCACCTATGTCTTCCCGCACCCGGACCGCCTCGTGCTGGGGGGCACGACCGACGACGATGACTGGTCGCTCGTGCCGGATCCGGCGGCGGCCGAAGCGATCGTCGAACGGTGTGTGGCGCTGCGGCCGGAGATCGCCGGGGCTCGCATGCTGGGCCATCGGGTGGGGCTGCGGCCGGTGCGTGACACGGTCCGGCTGGAGCGTGAAGTACTGCCCGACGGACGGGTGTTGGTGCACCACTACGGTCACGGCGGCGCGGGCGTCACGGTGGCCTGGGGCTGTGCGCGGGAGGCGGCCGGGCTCGCGCTGGGCGAGGAACCGGCCGCCGTGCGCCCTTGAGGGGGTCAGCGGATCAGCGGGTCTCCCCCGGGACCCGGAGGGCACTGCTCGGATGGCGTACGCCGTCGAGGCCGGCCGTGCTCGTCGCGGCGGCGGTGGATCCCGACGTCGCCTTGGCGAAGGCCTCGGCGCCGCCGACGAACGGCACGCGGGCCGACGTACGGGACAGGTCCAGCGTGAGGGTCGGAGTGGTCGACGGCGGGTCGATGAGGTCCTTGTCGGTGCCCGCGACGATCAGAGCGAGCCGGTGGCCCGCCGGGACGACGTGGTCGGTGGCGGCCAGGTCGAGCGTGATCGTGTACGCCTTGCCCGGGGTGAGCGGGACGCCCTTGAGGTCGGAGGCGTAGTTGCCGAGGTCGGCCCAGCCGCGGCTGAAGACCGTGGCGGCCACATCGGTCTTCTTCGCCTGGGTGACCTTGTAGCAGGAGCTGTCGCCGGTCGTGCTCGGACCCCAGCAGGTGCGGTCGGTGACGGTGGTGATGCCCTCGCCGCCGTCGGCGTAGTCACGGATGGTGTCCGGGCCCAGGTCGACCAGGACCGCGGAGAGGTGAGCGGTCGAGGTGGTCGGCGTGGCGGTGACGGTCACCGTGGAGGAGCCGGACAGCCGCAGGTCCCGGGTCAGCGGCTTGGTGACGAATCCGGCCTTCTCGGGGCTGGACCGGTCGATGTGGGCGGCCCAGTCGGTCTCGCCGAGCTTCGGGTCGTCGGTGAAGGTCTCGCTCCCGGAGCCCGTACGCAGACCGAGGGTGCCGACGCCCGCCTGGGTGCCCGTGCCGGGGCGGAGTGTCGTCGTCTGCGTCCCGCGGGGCGGCCAGACGCTGGAGGTGGCCCACTGGTCGGGGTGGCGCTCGATGTCTGCCATGGGCTCGTGGTCGATGCCGTTGTCGTAGCCGAGGAGTTCGTGGTCGAACCAGCGGTGCAGGGTGTCGACCCAGGCGCCGCGGCGGAAGTCGAAGGGGTCGACATGGCCGGTCTGCGAGAGCCAGATCTTGCGCTCGACGCCGTTCTTGGCGAGGGCGCTCCACCACTGGCCGAAGTTCTTGGTACGGACGTTGAGGTCCTGCATGCCGTGCACCAGGAAGACGCTCGCCCTGACCTTGCCGGCGTCCTTCACGTAGTCGCGCTCGGACCAGAACTTGGTCCAGTCACCGGTGCGCGGCGCCCCGTCGACGAGCTTCTGCTGCACGGCGGCGCACTTGGCGGTGGCCTCGGGGCTGTCGACGTAGCCGGAGAGCCAGTCCGGGCCCGAGTCGTACAGCGGGGCGCCCTTGGCGAAGTAGTAGTCGTACCAGGAGGAGATGGCGCTGATCGGCACGATGGTCTTCAGGCCCTTGACGCCGGTCGCGGCGACACCGTTGGCGATGGTGCCGTCCCAGCTCTTGCCGATCATGCCGGTTCTGCCGTTGGTCCAGGTCGCCTTGGCCCGGTCGGCGCCGGTACGCGTCGTGTAGCCCTTGGCCCGACCGTTGAGCCAGTCGACCACGGCTTTCGCGGACTGGATGTCGGAGCGGCCGCCGACGTCCACACAGCCGTCGGAGCGATTGGTTCCGGCCAGGTCGACGCCGACGAAGGCGTAGCCGCGCGGTACGAAGTAGTTGTCGTAGAACAGCGGCATCTGGACGACGTCGCCGTTCGCGTCGTACGTCTTGAGCTGGCTCTCGTTTCCGCGCCCGCAGCAGGCGTAGTACGGGCTGGCGTCCATGATCACGGGAACCTTGCGGCCCTGCTGGGCGAGTTCACGGGGCCGGACGATGTCGACGGCGACGCGGTCGGTCTTCCCGTCCCCGTCGCCGTCGAGGCCGGTGTCCACCCAGACGGATTCGCGGATCGCGTTCTCGTACGAGTAGACCGGG
Source organism: Streptomyces mirabilis (assembly GCF_039503195.1). NCBI lineage: Bacteria > Bacillati > Actinomycetota > Actinomycetes > Kitasatosporales > Streptomycetaceae > Streptomyces > Streptomyces mirabilis. The sequence continues at coordinate 8,941,548 of NZ_JBCJKP010000001.1, read as the reverse complement.
GTGCTCTCCCGGGGCGCGCCGTGTGCGGCGGCGGGGGCGAGGAAGACGGCCATCAGGGCGGCGGTGGCCGCCGTCGCGAGCGATCTCCAGGTCGTGAAGCGCATACGGCGCGCTGGTTTCGGCATGCGCGGAAGGTACCCCGGTCAACTCCGGTACAAAAGAGGGTCCCTGGAGGCAGCAGGGCCCGAATCGGTCATGACGGCCGAATGGCGATCGTGTGACAGGAGGGGCGATGGACAGGGTGACGGGACAGGGAGTCAATAGGCTCCGAACCGTCCTCGTTCCCCCATGACTTGGAGCTCTCCGTGCACCGCAGACTCATCGCCCCGGGCGCGCTCGCCGCCTCCCTGCTGCTGGCGATCCCGGCATCGGCGGCGGACTACACCCCCGGGGCGCCCGGTATCGGCGACCCCTACTACCCGGCCTACGGCAACGGCGGATACGACGTCTCGCACTACGACCTGCGGCTCCAGTACCAGCCGGCCACCGACGAGTTGCAGGGAACGGCGACCCTCCTGGCCACCACCACGCAGGACCTCTCACGCTTCGACCTCGACTTCCTGCTCGACGTGAGCGAGGTGCGGGTCAACGGGGCGAAGGCCTCGTTCACCACCTCGGGCCAGCACGAGCTGGAGATCACCCCGGCGACTCCGCTGCCGAAGGGCACGCCCGTCACGGTCGTCGTCCGTTACAGCGGGGTGCCCTCGACGAAGAGCGCGTACGGCTTCTCGACCTGGCACCGCACTCCGGACGGGGCCGTCGCGGCGGACGAGCCCGAGTCGGCCTGGTGGTGGTTCCCCAGCAACGACCATCCGAGCGACAAGGCCACGTACGACGTCTCGGTGGCGGTGCCGGACGGTACGCAGGCGATTTCCAACGGCACGCTCCAGTCGACGAGTTCACGGCTCGGCTGGACCCGCTACAGCTGGCGGTCCAACAAGCCGCAGGCGACCTATCTCGCGACGCTCGCCATCGGAAAATTCGACATCACGACGGGCACGACGGCCGCCGGCGTCCCGGTCGTCAACGCGTACAGCAAGGACCTCGGCGACAACGACGGGGCCGCGCGGGCGAGCGTCGAGCGGACCGGGGAGATCGTCGACTGGCTGACCGGCTACTTCGGCCCGTACCCCTTCAGCTCGGTGGGCGGATACGTGCCGAACACCACCACCGGGTACGCGCTGGAGACCCAGACCCGCGTCTACTACAGCCCCCGGCAGTTCGCGAACGGCTCCAACACCTCCGTGGTCGTCCATGAGCTGGCGCACCAGTGGTACGGCGACGACGTGTCCCTGAAGGGCTGGAAGGACATCTGGATCAACGAGGGCTTCGCGCGGTACGCGCAGTGGCTGTGGTCCGAGCACGAGGGGGAGGGGACGGCGCAGGAGCTCGCGGACTACGTGTACGCCTCGCATCCGGCGGACGACGCCTTCTGGAAGGTCGCGCCGGGTGACCCCGGTCCGGACAACCAGTTCGACACCGCGGTCTACGACCGGGGGGCGGTGGCGGTGCAGGCGCTGCGCAACGAGGTCGGGGACGACACGTTCTTCGCCATCCTGAAGGGGTGGCCGCGGGAGCACGCGTACGGGAACGCGTCCGTCGGGGACTTCCGGAAGTACGCGGAGAAGGTGTCGGGCAAGTCGCTCGCCACGCTCTTCGACACCTGGCTGTTCGAGCCGTCGAAGCCGGCGGCGCCCGCGGCGAGGGGTGCGTCGATCGCGGTGGCCCCGGCCACGGCGGGGGCCCCGGCGCAACCCAGGTCGTGGAAGAAGATCGCGGCGACCGACTCCGTCCACTCCGGCTGAACCGGCACCGCCGTCCCGTCAGCGGGGCTTCGCCCACTCGCCCGCCCTTCCGTCTCTCAGGGCGGGCGAGTGGGGGCCGTTCACGTACGGGCGTCAGTTGCCCTGCTCCACCGGGGCCGCGATCCGCTCGCCCACGATGCGGCTCGCCAGCTCCGAGGCCAACTCCGATACGGACATGCGGAGTTCGGCGTCGGCCGCCGCGCACTCGGACTCGATGCGGGCGCGACCGTCGGCCACCACGGCGTCACGTTCGCGCTGCCCGTCCGCGCGGGCTTCGGCGATCAGGGCGTAGCCCTGTTCGAGGGCCTGCTGGCGGATGCGGGCGGCTTCGTGGCGGGCCTCGGCCAACAGGGCCTCGGTTCCCAGACGCTCACTCTCGGCGCGGGCGCGCACGGCTTCGGCGCGCTCCTTGGCGCCGTTGATCGCGTCGTCCCGCAGTTCGAGCGCCCGGTTCATCCGCGGGAGCACGCGGGCGACGAACACGTAGATGAAGGCGAACAGCGCCAGGGCGTAGCCCAGGTCCTGAACCTTCGGGTTGAGTGGACCTATCGGGTAGGGGATGAGTTCCATGGCCGTGACTTACCCGCTCATGCGTGCGAACCAACGCGCATCTGCGCCAGAGTTGACCGAAAACAGCCCTTCCGGCCGACCCCGGTGGCCCGTCGTCGGCGCGAGCAACCACGCGCCCAGCCTTCGGACCCCGCTCACTCCCCGTGGTCGTACACCGTCACCGCCACCCCCCGCTCCACCAGCCGTCGCAAGATGAGCGGTTCCACCCGGGACCAGTCGCCGCCGGCCAGACCGCAGCCGATACGGGGCATGTGGACGGACGCGTCGAGTTCGGCGGCCTTGATCGCCACGTGGGCGAGGCCTGTGTCGATCGCCTCGTAGCGAACGGGGACGCCCTTGCTGCCGGTCCGAATGCCCCGCTGGCCTATCAGGTTCGCCACCCACACGTACTTCTCGACCTGGACGAACTGGGTCGCACCCAGCCCGAAGTCGTTGTGCGCCCGGTCCCGGTGCCACGCCCGGTACGCCGCCTCCGGCTCGGGCCAGCGGCGCGACAGGGCCAGGACGAAGCCCTTCCCCCAGCCCCCGATGTCATTGCAGACATGGGCGATCAGCTTGACGCCCTTGACCGATGGAGTGGTGGCGTCACCCCGGACATATGCGATCTCCGACATGACGCCACCGTAGGCGCCGCCACTGACAGCGGCGCACGACCTGCTACTTCGTCAGCTCGCTCAGTTCCTGGTCCGTGGTCTTCGAGACCCGGTGGCGGATCGCGAACCAGCCGCCGACCAGCAGGGCCGCGATCACCGGGATGAGGAGCAGGGTCTTGCGTCCGACCTCGGGGTCGTTCCCCATCAGGCCGAGCACGGCCAGCAGGAAGGCGATGGTGACGATCTCGGTCACGGGGCTGCCGGGGAGCCGGAAGGACGGGCGGGTGACCAGACCGTCCTTGGCGCGGCGGACGAACACCAGGTGACAGACCATGATGATCACCCAGGTGCTGATGATGCCCAGGGACGCCACGTTCAGGACGATCTCGAAGGCCTGGCTGGGCATGAGGTAGTTCAGGCCGACGCCGAGCACGCACACCGCGCAGGTGAGCAGGATGCCGCCGTACGGGACCTGGCTGCGGTTCATCTTCGCGGTGAACCGGGGCGCGGAGCCCGCCATCGCCATGGAGCGCAGGATGCGGCCGGTGGAGTACAGGCCGGAGTTCAGGGACGACATGGCCGCGGTGAGGACGACCAGGTTCATGACGTCACCGGCACCCTGGACGCCGATCTTCGACAGGACGGTGACGAAGGGGCTCTCGTCGGCCGAGTAGACCGAACCGGGCAGCAGCAGCGCGAGCAGCACGACCGAGCCCACGTAGAACAGGCCCACGCGCCACATGATCGAGTTCACCGCGCGCGGGACGACCTTCTCCGGCTCGGCGGTCTCGCCCGCGGCGACACCGACCAGCTCCAGGGCCGCGTAAGCGAAGATCACGCCCTGCATCACCAGGACGACCGGCATGATCCCGTGCGGGAGCAGACCGCCGTGGTCCGTGATGACGCCCAGGCCGGGCTTCTGACCGCCCACGTCGTGGTGCGTGGCCAGCAGGAAGATGCCGACCAGCATGAAGGAGACGAGGGTGGCGACCTTGACGATCGCGAACCAGAACTCCATCTCGCCGAAGATCTTCACCGAGATCAGGTTGACGGCCAGGACCACCGCGAGGGCGATCAGCGCCAGCACCCACTGCGGGATGTCGGTGAAGAAGCTCCAGTAGTGCGTGTAGAGCGCGATCGCGGTGATGTCGGCGATGCCGGTCGTCGACCAGTTGAGGAAGTACATCCACCCGGCGACGTACGCGCCCTTCTCGCCGAGGAACTCGCGCGCGTACGACACGAAGGACCCGGAGGACGGCCGGTAGAGGACCAGCTCGCCGAGCGCGCGCACGACGAAGAAGGCGAAGACTCCGCAGACGAGGTAGGCGATCGCCAGCGCGGGTCCCGCGGTGTGGAGTCGGCCGCCGGCGCCGAGGAAGAGTCCGGTGCCGATCGCGCCCCCGATGGCGATCATGTTGACGTGGCGGGCCTTGAGGTCCTTGCTGTAACCGGCGTCGCCCGCGTCCGCGGGCGTGCGGGCCGCGTCGGTGCGGGGTGCGGCCTTGGCCGTGTCTACGGCGTCCTTGCTCACGCGTGGATCTACTCTCTGGTGCGCCCACGCACCGAGTACGCGGGTTTCCGGATGTGCCTCGGCCCGCACCACCCCTGACGCGGCGCAGACCAAGGAGCAACCTTCCCCGAGGCATCCCCCCGGATGCGATGGCACAGCTCACACCGCGGAACATCTCACATGGTGATCAAGGGGTGCAGAACTCGTCGACAGCGCTTTCACAGGACCGGTGAGACAGCAATACTGTTGCACCTGATCGCTGCACCATCGAAGAGGCGAGGACCTGCCATGACGACGGACACCGAGGAGCCGACGCTCACGGTCGACGAGCTGGCCGCACGCGCGGGCGTCACGGTCCGTACGATCCGCTTCTACAGCTCCAAGGGACTGCTCCCGCCGCCCGTGATCGGACCCCGGCGGGTGGGGCACTACAGCCAGGAGCACCTGGCCCGGCTCGCGCTCATCGAGGAGCTGCAGCGCCAGGGCATGACGCTCGCCGCGATCGAGCGCCATCTTCAGCAGCTGCCGGCCGACCTGAGCGCCCAGGATCTCGCCCTTCACCGTGCCGTGGTCGCCTCCTGGGCGCCGGACGCGGCGGAGGACGTGACGCGCGAGGAACTGGAACGGCGGGCCGGCCGCCCCCTGGGCGAGGAGGACCTGGAGCGGCTGGTCGCGATGAACATCATCGAGCGGGCCGAGGGCACCACCGGCACCGCGCACTCCTCGGGCTCCCCGGCCGCCCCGGACTCCTTCCGCGTGGACCCGGCGCTGCTGGCGCTCGGCGTCCAGCTCCTCGACGTACCGCTCGCGCACGAGTCGATCCTCGCCGCGCGCGGCGTCCTGCTGGAGCACTCCCGCGCCGCGGCACGCGAGCTGTCCGCGTTGCTGCGCGAGGCGGTGGGCGAGCACGAGTCGGTGGCGGCGGTGAAGTCCCTGTCGGCCCACATGCAGCCGCTGGTGGTGCAGGCGCTGCTGACCACGTTCCAGCGCTCCCTGAAGGCGGAGCTGCGGGAGTGGCTCAAGGAGTCCTGAGCCACTGAGGACTCCTGACCCACACCCGCGCGCCTCCTGCTCGGCGATCCGTCAGCTGTCGCTGAACCTCTCGCCCGTCTCCGCCTTCTCGACGAGCAGCGCGGGCGGCGTGAACCGCTCCCCGTAGCGCTCGGCGAGTTCACGCGCGCGGGCCACGAATCCGGCCGGACCTCCGTCGTAGCCGTTGATGTACTGGAGCACGCCGCCGGTCCAGCCCGGGAAGCCGATCCCGAAGATGGACCCGATGTTGGCGTCCGCGACGGACGTGAGCACGCCCTCCTCCAGGAGCCGGACGGTGTCCAGCGCCTCGGAGAAGAGCATGCGCTCCTGCATGTCCTTGAACGGGATCTCGTGACCGGGCTTGGTGTAGTGCTCCCGCAGGCCGGGCCAGAGCTTGCCGCGCTTGCCGTCCGCGCCGTACTCGTAGAAGCCCGCGCCGCCGCTGCGCCCGGTGCGGCCGAACTCGTCGACCATGCGGTCGATGACCGCCTCCGCCGGGTGCGTCCGCCAGGTGCCGCCCGCCTCCTCGACGGCCTGCCTGGACTCCTTGCGGATCTTGCGCGGCAGGGTGAGCGTCAGCTCGTCCATCAGGGAGAGGACCTTGGCCGGGTAGCCCGCCTGGGCCGCCGCCTGCTCGACGGAGGCGGGCTCGATGCCCTCGCCGACCATCGCGACGCCCTCGTTGATGAAGTGGCCGATGACGCGGGAGGTGAAGAAGCCGCGCGAGTCGTTGACGACGATCGGGGTCTTCTTGATCTGCCGTACGAGGTCGAAGGCGCGCGCCAGTGCCTCGTCGCCGGTCCGCTCGCCCTTGATGATCTCGACGAGGGGCATCTTGTCGACGGGCGAGAAGAAGTGCAGTCCGATGAAGTCGTCCTGCCGATCCACGCCCTCGGCGAGCACGGTGATCGGCAAGGTCGAGGTGTTGGAGCACAGCAGCGCGTCGGGCTCGACGACGTTCTGGATCTCCTGGAACACCTTGTGCTTGAGAGCCGTGTCCTCGAAGACGGCCTCGATGACGGCGTCGCAGCCGGCCAGGTCGTTCGGGTCGGCGGTGGGCGTGATGCGGGCGAGCAGCTCGTCGGCCTTCTCCTGGGTCGTACGGCCCCGGGAGACGGCCTTCGCGCAGAGCTTCTCGGAGTAGGCCTTGCCCTTGGCCGCCGCGTCCGCCGACACGTCCTTCAGGACGACGTCGATGCCCGCGCGGGCGCACGAGTAGGCGATGCCGGCGCCCATCATCCCGGCGCCCAGGACGGCGACCCTGCGGACCTGGCGCGGCGCGATGCCCTGGGGACGGTTGGCGCCGGAGTTGACCGCCTGGAGGTCGAAGAAGAACGCCTGGATCATGTTCTTCGAGGTCTGCCCGGTGACCAGCTCGGTGAAGTAGCGGGCCTCGATGACCAGCGCGGTCTCGAAGTCGACCTGGGAGCCCTCGACGGCGGCCGCCATGATGTTGCGCGGTGCCGGGTAGGGGGCGCCGTTGAGCTGCTTCCTCAGGTTGGCCGGGAAGGCGGGCAGGTTGGCGGCGAACTTCGGGTTCGACGGCGTGCCGCCCGGGATCTTGTAGCCGGGCTTGTCCCAGGGCTGGTGCGACTCGGGGTTGGCGTCGATGAAGGCGCGCGCCTTGGCGAGCATCTCCTCGGGATTGGCCGCCACTTCGTGGACGAGCCCGTTCTCCAGGGCCCGCTGCGGGGAGTACTGGGTGCCCTGGAGGAGCACCTTCAGCAGCGCGTCGGTGATGCCCATGAGGCGGACGGTGCGGGTGACGCCGCCGCCCGCGGGCAGCAGGCCGAGGGTCACCTCGGGCAGGCCGATCTTGGAGCCGGGGGCGTCGAGGGCGACGCGGTGGTGGGAGGCGAGGGCGATCTCGTAGCCGCCGCCGAGGGCCGCGCCGTTGATGGCGGCGACGACCGGCTTGCCCAGGGTCTCGATGCGGCGCAGGGAGGACTTGATGGCCGTGCCGGTGTCGAAGGCCTCCTGGGCGTTCTCCGGGCCTGCCTTGATCATGTCCTTGAGGTCGCCGCCCGCGAAGAAGGTTTTCTTGGCGGAGGTGTAGATGATGCCCCGGATGGAGTCCTTCTCGGCCTCGGCGCGTTCGGCGATCGCCGCGATCGAGTCCTTGAAGGCCTGGTTCATGGTGTTGGCGGACTGGTTGGGGTCGTCGAGGACGAGGGTGACGACACCGGTCTCGTCCTGTTCCCAGCGGATGGTGGTGCTCTCGGTCATGAGGAGGGTCTCCGTAGAAGCCGTTTAAGCCGTGGAAGTCTGGGGGTCCCGCCGGGGGTTACAGGCGCTCGACGATGGTCGCGATGCCCATGCCGCCGCCCACGCACAACGTGGCCAGGCCGTAGCGCTTGTCCTGGCGCTCGAGTTCGTCGACGAGGCTGCCGAGGATCATCGCGCCGGTGGCGCCGAGCGGGTGGCCGAGCGCGATCGCGCCGCCGTTGACGTTGACCTTGTCGAGGGACAGGCCCATGTCCTTCACGAAGCGCAGGACGACGGCGGCGAAGGCCTCGTTGATCTCCACGAGGTCGATGTCGTCGATGGTCAGACCGGCCTTGGCGAGCGCCTTGCGGGTCGCGGGCGCGGGGCCGGTGAGCATGATGGTGGGCTCGGAGCCGGAGACGGCGGCGGCGACGATCCGCGCGCGGGGGGTGAGGCCGTGGCGCTCGCCGACCTCCTTGGAGCCGATGGCGACCAGGGAGGCTCCGTCGACGATGCCGGAGGAGTTGCCCGCGTGGTGGACGTGGTCGATCTCCTCGACCCAGTGGTACTTCTGCAGCGCCACGGCGTCGAAACCGCCCAGCTCGCCGATGTCCGCGAACGAGGGCTTCAGCTTGCCGAGCGAGTCGGCGGTGGTGCCGGGGCGCATGTGCTCGTCGTGGTCGAGGACGACGAGCCCGCTGCGGTCCTTCACGGGGACGACGGACCGGTCGAAGCGGCCGTCCTTCCAGGCGGCGGCCGCGCGCTCCTGGGAGAGGGCCGCGTACTCGTCGACGTCCCGCCGTGAGAAGCCCTCGATGGTGGCGATGAGGTCGGCGCCGATGCCCTGCGGCACGAAGTTGGTGGCGATGTTGGTCATCGGGTCGGCGAACCAGGCGCCGCCGTCCGAGGCCATGGGCACACGCGACATCGACTCGACGCCGCCCGCGAGCACCAGGTCCTCCCAGCCGGAGCGGACCTTCATCGCGGCCAGGTTGACGGCTTCCAGGCCCGAGGCACAGAAGCGGTTCTCCTGGACGCCGGCGACCGTGTCGGGCAGTCCGGCGGCGATCGCGGCGATCCGCGCGATGTCGGAGCCCTGGTCGCCGACCGGGCCCACGACACCGAGCACGATGTCGTCGATCGCGGCCGGGTCCAGGCCCGGCAAGCGGTGCTGGATCTCGTGGATGAGGCCGACGACCAGGTCGATGGGCTTGGTGCCGTGCAGGGCGCCGTTCGCCTTGCCGCGCCCGCGCGGGGTGCGGATCGCGTCGTACACGTACGCTTCGGTGCTCACTGATAAGCCTTTCGGGGAGGGTGCGGAGGATCAGCCGAGCAGGGAGCGGCCGATGATCTCCTTCATGATCTCTGTGGTCCCGCCGTAGATGGTCTGGATGCGGCCGTCGGTGAAGGCCCTGGCGACGCGGTACTCCGTCATGTAGCCGTAGCCGCCGTGCAGCTGGAGGCAGCGGTCCGCGACGCGTTTTTGCAGTTCGGTGGCCCACCACTTGGCCATCGAGGCGTGCACGGCGTCGAGTTCGCCGTTCGTGTGGTCGACGACGCAGCGGTCGAGGAACGTACGGGTGACGGCGCACTCGGTCGCCATCTCGGCTATCTCGAAGCGGATGTGCTGGAGCTTGGACAGCGGCCGTCCGAAGGCCTCGCGCTCCTTGACGTACTGGGTGGTGATCTCCAGCAGGTGCTCGGCCGCCGCGATCCCGGCGACGGCGATGCCCATGCGTTCCTGCGCGAGGTTCGTCATGAGGTGCACGAAGGCGCCGTTGAGCTCCCCGAGCAGGTTCTCCTTGGGGACGCGTACGTCGTGGAAGAACAGCTCGGCCGTGTCCTGCGCCTTCTGCCCGATCTTGTCGAGATTGCGGCCACGCTCGAAGCCTGCCATGCCGCGCTCGACGACGAGCAGAGACAGACCGTGGGCGCCGCCCTCCGGGGTCGTCTTCGCGACGACGATCACCAGGTCGGCGAGGATCCCGTTCGAGATGAAGGTCTTGGAGCCGTTGAGCAGCCAGTGGTCGCCCCGGTCCTCGGCGTGCGTCCTGATGCCCTGGAGGTCGGATCCGGCGCCGGGCTCGGTCATCGCGATCGCCGTGATGAGCGAACCGTCGCAGAACCCGGGCAGCCAGCGCCGTTTCTGCTCCTCGGTGGCCAGGTCCGTCAGATACGGCCCGATGATGTCGTTGTGCAGCCCGAGGGCGAGACCGGCGGCCCCCGCGCGCGTGAACTCCTCGGCGAGTACGGCGCTGTAGCGGAAGTCGGCGTTGCCGCCGCCTCCGTACTCCTCCGGTACGGCGAGGCCGAGCAGCCCCTGTCTCCCGGCGGCGCGCCAGGCCTCGCGCGAGACGATGCCGTCCGTCTCCCACTGTTCGTAGTACGGCGTCACCTCCTTCGCGAGGAAGGTGCGCACCGTCTCCCGGAACGCGTCGTGCTCGGCGCCGAAAATCTGCCGCTTCATGCGTGAATGCCCTCCTAGAGCCAGCTCTTGACGGTCTCGACCAGGCGGGCCGGCTCCGGCCCCACGGGAGTGATGTTGAGCATGTCGACCCCGGCCTCCCGGAAGGCCTCGACACGCTCGCGGACATAGCTCTCCGGCCCGCACAGCGAGATCAGCTCGCAGAACTCGGCAGGTACGGCGGCCTCGGCCTCCTTCTTCCGGCCGGCGAGATACAGCTCCTGGATGAGCCGGGCCTCCTTCTCGTAGCCGTAGGCCACCGCGAGGTCGTTGTAGAAGTTCTTGCCGGGGGCGCCCATGCCGCCTACGTAGAGGGCGATTTTGGGTCGCGCGAGTTCCCGTACGGCCGCCGCGTCCTCGCCGATGGCGAGCAGGCCGCCCGCGACGGTCCGCAGCGGGCCGAGCGCCGGGTCCCGCAGTGCGGCGCCCTCCGCGAGGGGGCCGCCCCACACCTGGTGGGCCTTCTCCGGGATGAAGAGGGTGGGCAGCCAGCCGTCGGCGACTTCGGCGGTCATCCGGACGTTGGCGGGGCCCAGGGACGCCACGTACAGCGGGATGTCGGGGCGCACCGGCTTGGTGAGGAGCTTCAGGGGCTTGCCCGGGCCGCCGGGGCGGGGCATGTCGGTGATGCCGTGGTGGTCGATGACCTCGCGGCGCAGGATGCGGCGGGTCAGTTCGATGGCCTCGCGGGTGCGGCCCAGTGGCTTGTCGTACGCCTTCCCGTGCCAGCCCTCGACGACCTGCGGGCCTGAGGCACCGAGCCCCAGCATGGCGCGGCCGCCCGAGAGCGCGTCGAGTCCGGCGGCGGTCTGCGCGAGGAGCGCCGGGGTGCGCGAGTAGACGTTGAGGATCCCGGAGCCGATCTTCATGCGCTCGGTGCGGGCGGCCAGATAGCCCATGATCGTGGGCGCGTCGAAGCCGTAGGCCTCCGCGACCCAGACGGCGTCCAGACCCGCGGACTCCAGGGCGGCGACCTCGCCGGCGGCCTGCCGGGGGTCGCCGGCGTAGTCGAGCGGGAGGGAGAGCTCCATCAGTCGCCGTCCTTCATCGAGTCGTCCTTCACGAGGCCGTGCCCCGTCAGCCGCGGTACGTCCCAGTCGCGGGCCACGTCCGCGGTGTCGGCGCCGGGCAGGGCGGGGCCGGTGCGGACGGAGGTGCGGGTCAGGGAGAAGCGGGGTGCGGGGGCGGGCTGGGTGATGCCGCCGTGGTCGGTGAAGGTGCCGCGGGCGGCGAGGTGGGGATGGGCCGGGGCCTCCCGCAGCGACAGGACGGGGGCCACGCAGGCGTCGGAGCCCTCGAAGACCGCGGTCCACTCGTCCCTGGTGCGGGTCTTGAAGCGGGCCGCGACCGCCTCCCGCAGCTCGCCCCAGCGGGCCAGGTCCTTGCGGGCGTCGGCGTACTCCTCGATGCCGAGCAGTTCCACGAACTCGGCGTAGAACTGCTGCTCCAGGGCGCCCACCGCCATGTACTTCCCGTCGGCCGTCTCGTAGGTGCCGTAGTACGGGCAGCCGCCGTCCAGGAGGTTGGCGCCGCGCCGGTCCTGCCAGCCGCCCGCGGCGAGCATGCCGTGGATCATCGAGGCGAGGTGCGCGGCGCCGTCGACGATCGCCGTGTCCACGACCTGCCCGACGCCGGTGGCGCGCGCGTGGTGGAGCGCGGCGAGGACGCCGACGACGAGGTAGAGCGAGCCGCCCGCGTAGTCGCCGACGAGGTTCGCGGGGACCGTGGGCGGCTCGTCCGGCCTGCCGATCATGCCGAGGGTGCCGGTGAGGGCGATGTACGCGATGTCGTGCCCGGCACGCGGGGCGAGCGGGCCCTGCTGGCCCCAGCCGGTCATCCGGCCGTAGACGAGCCGCGGGTTGCGGGCGTGGCAGGTCTCGGGGCCGACGCCGAGGCGCTCGGCGACGCCGGGGCGGTAGCCCTCGACGAGGATGTCCGCGCGTTCGACCAGATCGAGGACGCGGACGGGGCCGTCCTCGGCCTTGAGGTCGATCACGACCGACCGCTTGTTGCGGTTGGTGATGTCGTACTCCGGGTTGACGGCGAGCCCCGTGCCGCCGGGCCGGTCCACGCGGACGACGTCCGCGCCGAGGTCGGCCAGGAGCATGGCGGCGAACGGGCCGGGGCCGATGCCCGCCAGCTCCACCACGCGCACTCCCGCCAGCGGGCCGTACGCCGGCGTCCCTGCCACTGCCATCGAGCCCCCAGCACTGTGACACCACTGATGTGACATCAGAGATGTTAAGAACGTGTTCCACGCCGGGCAAGCCCCCAGCGAGCAAGCGCTTAGTTAAATCCCTAGTGGCGGATCATGCCGAAAGGTCATGAAACAGGGCATGTCAGCGGCGTATGCCGCCGCACGGCCGGCGCGCGTTCCCCTGCACGGCCACGGCCACCTCCGACCTCTGTGTCGACCTCATCGTTCGGCTGCTCGTACCTCACGCTAGCCTCAGCCACCGACAACGGCGCTTCGCGCACGACAGATGGGGTGTCATGAGCAGGCTGAACGGAACGGCTCGCACGTACGACATCGTGCTCTTCGGAGCCACCGGGTTCGTCGGGGCCCTCACCGCGGAGTACCTCGCCGCCCACGCGCCCGAGGGGCTGCGCTGGGCGATCGCGGGCCGCGACGAGGAGAAGCTGGCACGGCTGCGGGAGCGGCTGTCCGGCGCCCCCGACGTGCTGGTGGCGGATGTCGCCGATCCGGCGTCGCTGCGCGAACTCGCCCGCGGCGCGCGCGTGGTGGCGACGACCGTCGGGCCCTACATACTGCACGGCGAGGAGCTGGTCGCAGCCTGCGCCGACGCGGGCACCGACTATGTGGACCTCACCGGCGAGCCCGAGTTCGTGGATCTGATGTACGTCCGGCACGACGCCCGCGCGCGGGAGACGGGGGCCCGCCTGGTGCACGCCTGCGGTTTCGACTCGATTCCGCACGACCTGGGCGCCTATTTCACGGTGCGGCAGCTGCCCGAGGACGTGCCGCTGCGGGTCGACGGCTTCGTCCGCGCACAGGCGATGTTCTCGGGCGGCACGTTCGCCTCCGCGCTCACCCAGTTCGCGCGCGGGCGGCAGATCCTAGCCGCGGCGCGGGATCGTGGGCGGCACGAACCACGGCTGGTCGGACGGCGGGCACACGCGCCCCTGAGCACACCGCGGTTCGCCAAGGAGGTCGGGGCGTGGGCGCTGCCGCTGCCCACCATCGACGCCCAGATCGTGCAGCGTTCGGCGCGGGTGCTGGAGCGCTACGGGCCCGACTTCCGCTACCGCCACTACGCGGCCGTCGAACGGCTGCCGGTCGCACTGGGCGGGGTCACGGCCGTCGGCGCGGTGTTCGCGGCGGCCCAGGTGCCGCCCGCGCGGCGCTGGCTGTCCGCCCGGATCAAGCCGGGCGAGGGGCCCAGTGCCTCGCGGCGGGCGAAGAGCTGGTTCTCGGTGCGGTTCGTGGGCGAGGGCGGCGGGCGGCGCGTGTTCACGGAGGTCGCGGGCGGTGACCCCGGCTACGGCGAGACCGCCAAGATGTTCGCGCAGTCCGCGCTGTCGCTCGCCTTCGACGACCTGCCGGAAACGGCCGGACAGGTCACGACGGCGGTGGCGATGGGCGACGCGCTCATCGAGCGGCTGCGCGGGGCGGGGATCACCTTCAGGGTCGCCGCGTCCCGGTAGGACCGTCCGGAAGGTGATCCCTAGAGCGGCCAGCCCAGCACCGTGTAGATCATCCCGCCGATCCAGCCGACCCCGGCGAGGACGGAGAGGACGAGCGCGGCCATCACGGTGCGCTCGACGGGCTGGGTGGCGCCGGTGGCGGGCTTCGGGGAACGGTGCGTCGTCATGCGCAACAGCCTGCCGATCATGACGGCGCCGCCGCATCCGTACAGGTACTCAGAACACGTACTCAGTCAACGGGTGAGGCTCCTGAGGGAGTTGTCTCCTTCAGGGCCCGTCGGCACAGGGAGTCCGCCCTTCGGGTGGTCTCCGGGAGGCGGTATCGCGGGGTGAGCGCGAGGGTGTGCGCGCAGGCGTTGTCGAGGCTCACCCGGTGGCCGACCGAGACGAAGACCGGCTTGACGCCGTCCTGGGTGCGCAGTGCGCGACCGACCTCCTCCGGGCCCGTCGGTTCGCCCGCGAGCAGCGGGGAGGCGCTGCCGCGCCGGGCGCCGGGCTCCTCGTAGGAGAAGGTGAACGGGTTCTTGGCCACCCCGATCGTGGGGAGCCCGGTGAGGACGCCGAGGTGGCTGGCGAGGCCGAAACGGCGGGGGTGGGCGAGACCGTAGCCGTCGCAGACCACGAGACCCGGCGGACACGGCAGCACGTCGAGCACGGCCAGCACGGTCGGGATCTCGCGGAAGGCGAGCAACCCGGGGACGTAGGGGAAGGAGACCTGTCCGACGGCGGTGGCCTCGGCGACGACGGTGAGGCTCGCCGTGTCGAGCACGACGGCCGCGGCCACGACGACATCCCGCTCGTCGTCGTACGCCACGTCGACGCCCGTCACTCTGCCGGTGCCGGGCGGCGGCCCGGGCTCGTCGAGCACCACGCGTCCCCGCAGTTCGTCCTGCACGGCGCGGGCCTGCTCCTCGGTCGCGGGCCAACCCGCGGGAATCGGTACGGTGTTCAACGAGGTGTTCATGGTGCCGACGAGCCTAAGCCCACAGCACCGGACGAGGCCGTGGGGCGGTCACTTGTCGCCCAGCGCCCGCCTCAGCTCCTCCTTGTTCATGTCCGACCGGCCGTGGATGTCGCGCCGCTTGGCCTCCTCGTACAGCTGGTCGTACGTGGGTCCCTGGGCGCCCTGGTGGGAGCGCAGGCCGCCGCGCCTGCCGGAGGAGATGTCCTGGGTGGACGTGCGGCTCGCGGTCTTCGACTCGCCGGCCCGGGCGCGCTCCTTGTTGACGGTGCGCGCGGCGATCTCCTCGGCACGTTCCCTGCCCTCTCCCCGGTCGAGAGCGCTCTCCTTGATGTGCTCGTACTGGCGTTCGCGCTTGGGGCTGGAGCCACGGGGCATGGCGGCTCACTTCCTTCCGTGTCGCCGTTCGCTTGCTTGCGCGTCGGCGACACGGGTACCCAGCTCGCCACGGGGCACGCGGCGGTCAGCGCTCCAGACGTGCCACCCGGCCCTTCTCCCCGGACGCCCAGCAGCCCAGGTCGGGGGTGCAGTCCACGGTGTCGTACGAGCCGGTGTCCAGGGTGCGCCAGGTGCGGCCGCCGTCGGTCGTGAGGTCGGTACCGGTCGGGCCGACCGCGAGCGCGGAGGTGCGGCTGTGCGGGAGCCAGGCGACACCGGAACGGTAGGCGGGCGGCGGCTGGGCGGCGGGGGTCCAGGTGCGGCCGCCGTCTGGGGTGAGGGCAGCCGCCAGGGGCGATGCCTGGTCGGCACGGTAGTCGCCGCCGACCGCGAGACCGTGGGCGCGGTCCCGGAAGGCGAGGGCGAAGACGCCACGCGCCGGGTCGCCCGCCGGGATCGGCGTATCGGCCGCCTTCCAGGTCAGTCCCCGGTCGGTGGAATGCAGCACACGCGCGTGTGCACCCCCGCCGGTGGCCAGCCAGGCATCGTGCGATCCCGCGCTCACGAGGCACTGTCCACTGGCGGCGAAGCCCGCCTCGCCGTCCTGCGCGGCGGGCATGCCGTCGCTGGGCAGCACCTTCCAGGACCGTCCGCCGTCGCTGGTGGACAGGATGCGGAACCTGCCGTCCACGGGGTCGCTCATCGCCAGGCCGTGGCGTCGGTCGAAGAAGGTCAGACAGTCGTAGAAGGCCTTCGCGTCGGTGTTGCGGAAGGACTCGGTCCAGGTCGCGCCGCCGTCGTCGGTCCTGAAGACCCGGGAGGCCTCGCCCTCACCGATGGCGAGGACCACCGCGCGCCGCGCGTCGAACGCCTCGATGTCGCGGAACTCCAGGTCGGCGGCGCCGGGCGGCGAGACGTTCCGCCAGCTCGCGCCGCCGTCGGTGGTGCGCAGGACAGTGCCCTTGGCGCCGGCCACCCAGGCGGTGTCCCGGCTGACGGCCGACAGTCCGCGGAAACGAACGTCGCTGCCGCTGTCCTTGAGCGCCCAGTGGGCCGCCTTCCCCGCCTCGTGTGCCTGCGCGGGCGCCGCCGTCAGCGCGGCGGCGAACGCCGCCGCGCACAGTCCCACGGTGACCGCCCGACTCGTACGTCTCGACTTCCCCAAGCCCCTCATGGCGGGCGAAGCTAGCCCACTCCCCGGGCGCCGTCCAGATGCCCTCGGTGGGAACCCGGCGGCTCCGGTTGGTGTCCTCTCCGGTATCGCGGGCATGTCGGAACGAGAAATGGATCACTACGTGTCACCGAGGTGAATGAACTCGGTGACAGAGGTCACTTGCGTTTCAGGTGCACTGAATGGCTCATTCCGTCGTCTCATACATTGCCCGGCCTCATCCGCCCGGAGTTCGTCCAGCCGTCACAAGGGAGCAAGGCGTTGTCCACCGTCATCGAGCAGCCCGTAGAGGCCCGCCTCGTCGCCGCCGCCCCGCGGATGCCGAGCATTCCCGCAACGCTCCACTACGACCGGAGCGACCCCTTCGCCGTCCGTATGACCTTCCCCGCCCCGGCCACGCTGGAGGGCGTGGAGGTCTGCTGGACGTTCGCGCGCGAGCTGCTCACGTCCGGCATGGAGGACTCCGTGGGGTACGGCGACGTACGGGTGCGGCCGTACGGCTACGACCGGACCGTCCTGGAGTTCCACGCCCCCGAGGGCACCGCCGTGGTGCACGTGCGCTCGGGCGAGGTGCGGAAGTTCCTCCAGCTCACGACCGAACTGGTGCCCGTCGGACTCGAGCATCTCCAGGTCGACCTGGACCACGACCTGGAGGAGCTGATGCGGGGCACCTGCTGAGCGGCACCCCCGCCCTCAACGAGCCCCGCCCAGCAGGGTGTTGAGCTCGATGTAGTCGAGGCCACCGGTCAGCGAGTCGTAGGTCCCCGCGCTCAGCAGCTCCCGCGCGGCACGGCGGACCACGGCGTGCGCGGCCTGCGCGATGCTCGAGCCCGTGCTGATCCGGGCGACCCCGAGCGCGGCCAGCTCGGCGACGGACGGTGCGCCGGGACCGACCAGCACATTGAGCGGGCCCTCGACACCCGCCACGAGCGACTTCACCGTCCCCGGGTCGACGGCCCCGGGAACGAAGATCCCGTCGGCTCCGGCGGCGAGGAAGGCGGCGGCTCGCTCCAAGGTCTCCTCGACGCCTCCCGCGCCCCTCAGAACGGTGTCGATGCGCGCGTTGATGAACAGCGGGACACCCGCCGCATCGGCTGCGGCACGGGCCGCGGCGATACGCTCCGCCTGCTCGGCGACCGGACGCAGCGGGCCACGGCCGCCGTCGCCGGTACCCTCGCCGCCGTAGAGCGCGTCCTCGATGTTCACGCCCACGGCGCCGGCCGCGAGCACCGCACGGATCGTGTCCCCGACGCCCGCGGCGTCCTTCGCGTAGCCGCTCTCGATGTCCGCGCTCACCGGAACCCGGACCGCGGCGGCGACGCGCGCGACCGCGCCGAGGGCCCGGTCCCTGTCCAGCCGGTCCCCGTCGGCCGTTCCCAGGTCCCAGGCGAGCCCCGCGCTGGTCGTCGCCACGGCGGCGGCGCCCGCCTCCTCGACCAGGCGCGCGCTCGCCGTGTCCCAGGCGTTCGGGAGGACGAGTGGGCGGCCGGGGATGTGCAGGGCGCGGAAGGCGAGGGCGGTTTCATGGGCGGGGTTCTGGTTCGTCATGGGGACGATCCCATCACCGGGGGCGGGGCGGGGGCTGGCAGGAATGCGACATGTGCGTGGGGGCGGGAAGCATGGGCGGGTGCGGCCGGGGGTTGCTCGCGCGGTCCCCCGCGCCCCTTCCCGGGTGTCTCAGCCCCCCGTTGCCGCGCCCGAGGTCGATGCCGCCGTGGCCGCCACGACGATCGCGGTGCGCACCTCCTGGATGACCTTCTTCAGCGCCGGGGCCGCCGCTCCGCTGCGGTCGGTCAGCTCCTCGATGCGCTGCTTGTACAGCTTGCGGTCCTTGCCGGACGCCAGCGTGCGCAGTTCGGCCGCGGCGGCGAGGGCGACGAGGGCCGCGTCGCGGTCGGAGACCTCCTCGACGGGCAGGGGCCCCCGCAACACGGTCCGTGCCTCCTCCCGCAGCGCCTCCACCGCGGACACCCGCTCCAGCTCGTACTCCACGGACGGGAAGAGCCCGAGCACCCGTTTCTTCTCGGCCCGCAGGTATCCCTCGGCGGCGAGCTGCGCGCGGACCGCGTCGAGGGTGACACGCGCCCGCAAGGTCACCCACGTCTTCCACTTCCGGGGCCGGGACTCCTCCACCAGTTCCAGGAGTCCGTCGAGGACGAGATCCCCCGTAAGGGCGTCGGCGTCGACCGGTGTGGCGATGCCGTCCACGTCGGCGAGCAGTCCACGCTGGGCGAGTTCCGTGAGGGCGCCGGCGCGCACCAGATGGTGGAGGTGGGTCGCCCCCGTGACCTTGAGCCTCGTGGTGTCCCAGGCCAGCAGATAGAGCCGGGCGGGCAGCGACAGCGAGCCGTTGGGCACGGCGTCTCCTTCGGGGTCGAGGTCGGGGCCACGTCAGGGCCTGTCCGGCGGATCATGCCGCAGACGCGGGGCTTGGCACGCCCATCCGCGGCGTTGAGGCACCGCCCGTTTCCTGCGACCTGATCCGCCGGACAGGCCCTAATGCGTTGACAGCGTTCAGGGCCGTTCCTACGGTGTACAGCGGTCCTGTTGTCGTCGATCGGAGAAGGACGTTGCTCGTCTGAGGTCTGAGACACCGCGCCACACAGTGGGCTTTCGTCGCCCCCGTGTGCGCAGCGTGCGACCTCGGCGTATGAGCCGTCCTCCGGTTTACGGGGCCTTCTTTCCGCCCTCCTGACTGGATCGTCGTCACCTCGCGGTGTCCCGAACGCGTGCCCCTGACCGCACCCAGTAATCGCGAGGCCCTCATGTCTTCTTTCCCCACCTCCCTCAGCTGCACCTCCCTCTCCTTCGCCTGGCCGGACGGAACCACCGTCTTCGACGACCTTCAGGTCGCCTTCGGCCCCGGCAGGACCGGGCTCGTCGGCGTCAACGGATCAGGCAAGTCCACCCTGTTGAAGCTGATCGCGGGCGAACTGACCCCGGCCGACGGCACGATCCGCGTCACCGGCGAGGTCGGTTATCTGCCGCAGAACGTCACGCTCGACACCGCCCTGCGGGTCGACGAGGCGCTCGGCATCGCCGCCACGCGTGCCGCGCTGCACGCCATCGAGGCGGGCGACGCGGCCGAGGAGCACTTCGACGTCGTCGGCGACGACTGGGACGTCGAGGAGCGGGCGCTCGCCATGCTCGGCGAACTCGGACTCGGGCACGTCGAGCTGGACCGCACCATCGGCGAGGTCTCGGGCGGCGAGTCGGTACTGCTGCGCCTGGCCGCGCTGCTGCTGCGCCGGCCGGACATCCTGCTGCTGGACGAGCCCACCAACAACCTCGACCTGTACGCGCGCAGGCGGCTGTACGCGGCCGTCGAGGCCTGGTCCGGGGTCATGGTCGTGGTCAGCCACGACCGCGAACTGCTGGACCTGGTCGACCAGATCGCCGATCTGCACGCGGGCGAGCTCACCTGGTACGGGGGCAACTTCTCCGCGTACGAGGAGGTCCTCGCCGGCGAGCGGGAGGCGGCGGAGCGCATGGTGCGCGTCGCCGAGGCCGATCTGAAGAAGCAGAAGCGCGAGCTGGTCGACGCGCAGGTCAAGCTCGCCCGTCGTAAACGCTACGGGCAGAAGATGTTCGAGCAGAAGCGCGAGCCGAAGATCGTCATGGGTGCGCGCAAACGGGCCGCCCAGGAGTCGGCGGGCAAGCACCGCATCATGCACGAGGAGAAGCTCGCCGAGGCGAAGGACCGGCTCGACGACGCGGTGGAGGCCGTACGGGACGACGACGAGATCCGTGTCGACCTGCCGTACACAGCCGTACCGCCGGGCCGCACCGTGCTCACGCTGGAGAACCTGGAGCTGAGGTACGGCGCACGCGTGGACGGCGTGTTCGATCTGCGCGGACCCGAGCGGATCGCGCTGATCGGGCGCAACGGCGCGGGCAAGACGACGCTGCTGCGGACGATCGCCGGGGAGCTGGAGGCGGTGTCCGGCCAGGCGCTGGCCCATGTGCCGCTTCGGTTCCTGCCTCAGCGGCTCGATGTGCTCGACGGGGAGCTGACCGTGGCCGAGAACGTGGCCCGCTTCGCGCCCGCCGCCACCAACAACCGGGTCCGGGCGCGGCTCGCCCGCTTCCTGTTCAAGGGGGCGAAGGCCGACCAGCGGGCGGCGACGCTGTCCGGCGGCGAACGCTTCCGGGCGACGCTCGCGGCGCTGATGCTCGCCGAACCCGCGCCGCAGCTCCTGATGCTCGACGAGCCGACCAACAACCTCGACCTGGCGAGCGTCCGCCAGCTCACCACGGCGCTCGAGTCCTACGAGGGCGCGCTGATCGTCGCCAGCCATGACCTGCCGTTCCTGGAGTCGATCGGAATCACACGCCGGCTGCTGCTGGAAGGAGGAGAACTGAAAGAAACCACAGCGGAAGCTGTCGGGTATCCGACATAGCGCCGGGCCCGGAGGCTGACTAACGTCGCTTCCGGGCACCGCCCCGCGTCATGTTCGGACGCGGGTCCGCCCGCCGTCCGGTCCGGGGGTGCCGAGTCGGGGGCTGTTGTGCGCGCGAACGGCGCTGCATGATGTGCGCCGATGCACCCTGCCGATTCGGAGACCGCTCGTGCCCAGCCAGAAAGCCCTCATCCGCAGGCCCAGTCCCCGTCTCGCCGAGGGACTGGTGACGCACATCGAGCGCGAGAAGGTGGACGTCGACCTGGCCGTCGAGCAGTGGGAGGCGTACGCCGAGGCGCTGCGCACGCACGGCTGGGAGACCGTCGAGGTCGATCCGGCCGACGACTGCCCCGACTCGGTGTTCGTCGAGGACGCCGTGGTCGTCTTCCGCAATGTCGCCCTGATCTCCCGCCCCGGCGCCGAGTCCCGCCGCGCCGAGACCGCCGGGGTCGAGGAGGCCGTGGCCCGGCTGGGCTGCTCGGTGAACTGGATCTGGGAGCCGGGCACCCTGGACGGCGGCGACGTCCTGAAGGTCGGCGACACGGTGTACGTGGGCCGCGGCGGGCGCACCAACGCGGCCGGGGTCCAGCAGCTGCGGGCGGCCCTCGAACCGCTCGGGGCGCGGGTCGTGGCCGTACCCGTGAACAAGGTGCTGCATCTGAAGTCGGCGGTCACCGCGCTGCCCGACGGGACGGTGATCGGCCATGAGCCCCTGGTGGACATGCCTTCGCTGTTCCCGCGCTTCCTGCCGGTGCCGGAGGAGTCCGGGGCGCATGTCGTGCTGCTCGGCGGCGGGAAGCTGCTGATGGCGGCGAGTGCCCCGAAGACGGCGGAGCTGCTCGCGAGCCTCGGTCACGTACCGGTTCTCGTGGACATCAGCGAGTTCGAGAAGCTCGAGGGGTGTGTGACATGCCTTTCGGTACGGCTTCGGGAGCTGTACGTCTGAGCACGCCCGCTCCCCCGCTGGGACCCCCACTGATCAGGCACTCTTTACAGCAAACTTAACCTACGGTTTCGTAACCTACGGATACGTAGCCTACGATGCCGTAGGTTTCGTCTCCGCTCGGTGACCCGCCGAGCAACTCGCTCGGCTGCACGCCCGGCAACACGCTCAGTAACTCGCTCAGTAATTTCACGTCCCCCTGGAGCACCCGTGACGATCACTTCTCCCCACCTTGGCAGCCCGTCCACCGACTGGACCGACGCTCGGCTGCTCTACGCGTTGGAAGAAGTGGTCGAGACCGAGCTCAACCGCCACCTCAAGGTGGCCAAGGACTGGATGCCGCACGAGTACGTGCCGTTCGGCGACGCCCGGAACTTCCCCGGCTTCTTCGAGGACGGCGAGGCCTGGGACAAGAAGCAGTCCAAGGTCACGGAGATCGGCCGGATCGCGCTGGTCGTCAATCTGCTCACCGAGGACAACCTGCCGAGCTACCACCACGAGATCGCCGCGCTCTTCGGCCGTGACGGCGCCTGGGGCACCTGGGTGCACCGCTGGACCGCCGAGGAGGGCCGACACGGCATCGTGATGCGCGACTACCTGCTCGCCTCGCGCGCCGTGGACCCCGACAAGCTCGAGGCGTCCCGTATGGCGCACATGAACGAGGGCTTCGAGTCGGACAACCGCCACTCGATGCTGCACACGGTCGCGTACGTCGCCTTCCAGGAGCTCGCGACCCGCGTCTCGCACCGCAACACCGGTCACCAGTCGGGCGACCCGGTCTGCGACCGCATGCTGGCGCGCATCGCGACCGACGAGAACCTGCACATGGTCTTCTACCGGAACCTGCTCAAGGCCGCGTTCGAGCTGGCCCCCGACCTGACCATGCAGTCCGTCCGCGACGTCATCGTCAACTTCCGGATGCCCGGACACGGCATGCCCGGCTTCGAGCGCGCCGCCGCGCAGATGGCCATCGGCGAGGTCTACAACATGCGCATCCACCACGACGACGTGCTGCAGCCGGTGCTGCGCCACCTGAAGGTCCTGGAGATGGACGGCCTCGGCCCCGAGGGCCTGCAGGCCCAGGAGGAGCTCGGGTTCTTCATGGGTGGCCTGGACGCGGAGGCCTCGAAGTTCGACGAGAAGCTCGCGGCCCGCAAGGCCCGGATGGCCGCGCGCGCCGCCGGCTGACCCTCTCCGGTCGAAACCGCCTCACTCGTACGCCGTCACCTGGTCCAGCGCCGCGTCCCGCACGTCGGCCACCGGGTGGCGGCGCAGTGCTCTCAGCCGCTCCCGCCAGGGGGCGGCCCAGCCCGTGCGGGCGCCGATCGCCCCCGTGACGGCCGCCGCGAGCAGCCCCTCGCCGTGTCCGCCGTGCGCGCCCAGCCGCCGCACCACCTCCAGCAGGACGCCGGGATCCCCCTCCTGCGCCTGCCGTCGCAGTCGCTCCCCGAACTCCCGGGCCGTCCGTGCGGCCAGCGCCGGACGTCCCTCGGTGAGGGCGGCCAGGCGCTCCAGGTCCCCCGGTTCCCCGTCCAGATCCAGGTGGAACGCCGTGATCGCGGCCGCCTGCGGTACGAAGGCGTCGTACCCGGCGAGCAGCTCGCCGGCGGCGAGGGCCGCGGGACGGACGGGTCCCGGGGCCGTCCTGGCCTGCTGGGCGAGGCGCACGACAAGGTGGTCGACACGCCGCCTGGCCGGTCGGTCGCGCCGCTCGTCGGCATCGGCGCGGCCGCTCTCCTCCGTCGCCGCTGCCGTCTCCGCCTCCGCCAACGCCCGCAGCGCCTGTTGAAGGCCCCGGCCGCCGCGTGGTGAGCCCGCAGCCGCGGTCACCAGACCATCGGCCGCCGCGCGCCAGCTGATGCGCCTCGTCAGATCGGTGACGGCGTCGGCGAGGACCGTCGGCGACTCGGGGGACCAGGGCGCCCAGCGGGCCAGGGCGTCGAAGGCCAGGGTGGCGGTCTCGGGATCGTCGGTGGACGACACCTCGCGGACCAGTCCGGCGTACCGCTCGCGGTGGGGCTCGGGCAGGTCCAGCGGGGTGACCCGCAGGATCGCGGTGCGCAGCACCGGCTCGGCGCCCGCGGCATCCCGCAACAGTCCCCAGACCGGTTCCTCGGCGAGCAGGCCGCCCGCGAAGGCCACGATGGCGGCGCGGACGTCGACGTGGGTGCCCGGCGCCTCGTACGCCTCGGTCAGCAGCGCAGCCGCCCGTGGCATCGGGAGCCGTACGGCGGCGAGCCGGGCGGCCTCCTTGCGGCTGGTCACCTTGGCGCGCGGCGCGAAGAGCACCGTGCGCAGCTGCGCGGCCAGGAGCGAGGGCGCCGCGTACCGGGACGCCTGGGTGGCCGCGTAGACGGCGACCCGCGCCCGCTCGCCGTCCGCGTGCGCCAGGAGTTCGGGCAGCGCGTCGGCGGGCCGGTCCGTACGGGCGAGTGCGGCGAGCGCCGCCTCGGCGAGCAGCACGTCCGGGGACCCGGTCCAGCGGCGTACGAGATCGGTGCCGCTGCCCGGGACGAGGGCGTGCTGCGCGACGGCGGCGGCCCGCTCGAAGAGCGGCAGCGCGACGTCCTCGGCCTGGTCCGCCAACTGTCGTGCCAACGCGCGCTGTTGGCGTGGCACCCAGCGCCGTATGTCGCGGTCCACCGGCACGGTCCAGGGGGTGCCCTTGGTCAGAAAGCGGCCGTACGGAGGGGTCTCGGCGAGCAGCGGGTCGAGCAGGTCGGTGCGGCGCCGGGTGACGATCCCCAGGACCGGCCACAGCGCGCCCGCGGACGGTTCGAACGCGAGGACGCGAGCCACCCGCTCGTCGCGGGTCGCGGGCGGCTCGAGCCACAGTTCGACCGCGTGGCGCAGGGTCGCGTCATTGCCGTACCGGATGGCCTGCCAGAGGAGTTCCTGCAGTTCGGACATGCCGGCGGCGCGCCGCCCGACCGCGCGGGCGAGCGTGAAGGCGAGGCTGTAGTCGGCCTTTTCGGCGCCCGCCTCGATCCAGGGGCGCAGGGCCTCGTACACCTGGTGCTCCTGGCCGCGCCGCAAGGTCGTGTCGAGACGGCCGAGGTCGGCGCCACCGGTGTTGCCGGAGATCCGGACCAGGGTGCGCAAGGCCCAGTTCACCAGCTCGCGCCGGCCGCCCGCCGCGTGCTCGCGCAGTACGGACAGGGCGAGGTCGCTGAGGTTGTGCCGGGTGGCGGGCGAGGAGTCGCGGGCCTCGACGGCGTCCGCG
Source organism: Streptomyces mirabilis (assembly GCF_039503195.1). Lineage (NCBI taxonomy): Bacteria > Bacillati > Actinomycetota > Actinomycetes > Kitasatosporales > Streptomycetaceae > Streptomyces > Streptomyces mirabilis. The sequence goes on along the minus strand of NZ_JBCJKP010000001.1, from coordinate 8,916,627 downwards.
GTGATGCGGTCGAGGTGCGGCTCGGCGTCCTCGGTGAACAGCGCGGGCCGCACCCTGGACAGCGCGTCGAGCGCGGCCGAGCGCACCGGGTCCTGTTCGTTGCGCAGCCGGACCATCTCCTCCAGGACGGAGGTGACGGCCGCGTGGTCGCCGGAGCGGGCGGCGTTGCGGATGAGCAACGGCCAGGCCTCGGCGCGGTCTTCGGCGGCCGGGCGGCGGGTGGCCTCGACGAGCTGTGCGCGTGCTTCCTCGACCGGCAGGAAGGACTCGGCGAGCAACAGGGAGCTCCAGAGGGCGCCGTGCTCGCGTGCGACGGCCGCCATGCGTCGGGCCTCCTCGGCGACGCAGCTGCGTGGCAGCACCGCGAGAATGATCGCGTCGATGGTGACGTGTCCGGCTCCTCGGCCTTCCTGCGCGGCCCGGTAGAAGGCGTGGCGTCGCGCCGGCGGCAGCGCCTTCACGAGCGGCGCGAGATCACCCCAGTCGGCCAAGGCCCTGCTGAATGCAGGGAGTTCGGGCGCGTCGGAACGGGCCAGTCTGCGCAGCACGGCGGGGCTCAGGGACCGGTAGCGGCGCGCGGCGAATCCGGTGGGGGTGAGCAGCAGCCGCAGCAGCCGGCTCGGGTCGGCCGCCGCGAACCGCGGGAAGTGGTCGTGCAGCGGGAGGGGCAGGGTGGCGGGCCCGAAGCGTTCGAGAAGGTCGAGCACGCGCAGGGGCTGTGCCTCGACCGTGGCGGCCACGCCCGGGGCGTACCGGCCCCACCAGGTGTCCCGAAGGGTCTCGGGGAGCGCCGCCAGCTCGCCTTCGGCGACGTCGAGGAGGGTGCCGGGATGCCGCTTGGCGAGGGTCTTCCAGCCGGTGACGGCGTGGAAGAGTTCGGGCAGCAGCCGGGCGACCGTCTCCGGCGCGCAGCCCGGCAGCAGACGGGCCGCCTCCGCGTCGCCCCAGTCCCGCCGCAGCCCCGGCAGCAGCCGGTCGGCCAGTGCCGTGCGCCGTCCCGCGACGATCGCGCGCAACAGCTCCCTGCGGACCGCCTCCGGGGCGTCGTCGAGCGCCGACTCGTAGGCGGAGTCGGGCACTTGGAGGCTGTCCGCGACCCGGAGGGCGTGTCCGCGCACGAAGGTGTCCGGGTCGGCGATGCGGTCCGCGATCCACTCGGCGTCGCGGCCGACGGCGGCCGCGACGACGGCGATCCCCCGTTCGTACGGTCCGCGGGATTCGAGTTCTTCCAGCACGGGCCGCAGCGGGGCCTGCTCCTTCACCCGCAGGGCGAGTTCGCGCATGCGCTGGGGGAAGGGCAGCGGGTCGAGGGCGTTGAGCAGACTTTCGGCGTGCCGCTGCGGGGTGCGATCCATGCGGGGATTGTGCCTGGTCAACTTGACCCGGTCCTGAAGGACCGGGCTTGCAGGTAGGGCGTGACTGGCTGCCGCGTAACCTCCCGCATCTGAGCCGCCTACGGTGAGGCGGCTGGGACGCGTGACTCACGCCCCGCTTTCCACGCGGTCTCGCCTTTGCGGGCGATGTTGCGGGAAGCGTTCAGGTCGGCGTGCGCAACGACGCCGCACGACCTGCATTGGAACCGGGCCTGCGAGGCCCGGTTCCGCTTGTCTACGTGGTTGCATTCGGAGCAGGTCTGGCTGGTGTATGCGGGGTCGACGTACACCAGGGGCACGCCGGCACGGCGGGCCTTGTAGGCCAGGAACTGCCCGAGCTGGGCGAATGCCCAGGAGTGCACCGCGGCCCGTTGGGGCCTTCTGAGCCGTACCCTCCCACGGATGCCGCCCAGATCTTCCAGGGCGATGCCGCGGGAGGTGCGTTCAGCCTCTGCCACGATGCGCTTCGAAATGACGTGATTGGTGTTGGCGGCGAACCGCCGTTCGCGCCGCGAGCGTTCCTTCAGTCGGCGCTTCGCGGACTTCGTACCCTTCTTCTGCAGCGTCGCGCGCAGGCGCAACTGCCGGGCCCGATACCGGTTCAGTCTCCGGCCTGCAAGAACCTCGCCGTCAGACGTTGTTGCGATGTTGACGATACCGAGGTCGACGCCGAGGAATCCGTCCGGATTCTCGTTGAGCTCGGCTTCGGGAACCTCACAGGTTGCGAGGAGGTAGAACTCGCCGTCGCGTTCGACGAGGTCCGACTCGCCTTTGCGGTACTCGCGCAGCGTCTTCAGCTGGTCGGTGGACCCGGTGAACCGGACGCCTTTGAGCCGACCGGCCGTCGTCCATATGGAAACGGTCCCTGCATCATGCTGCCAGCTCAGACACCGATCGTCATACGGCTGCGCGGCGCCGGCCCGGAACGCGATCGGCTTGGACTCGGCCTGTACCCGGCGCTTCGAGCGCGGCTTCCCGAGGTTGCCGGCTTTGATGTTCACGTGCAGCGTCGTGTACGCGTCACGGACCTTCTTTATGACATGCTGCGCCGCCTGGGCCCCTAACCCGCGGACCTTGAGTTCGGCGTACGTGTGCTTCCGAAGCTCGTATTCGCGCGGAATGCCGCGAACGAATGCCACCTGAGACACCCAGTTCGCGGCGGCGTTGCACTCGAGCAGGGTCGACCGCAGCGCGACCGCCTGCCCGGCGGCCGGCAGCAGCTTTGCCTGCACGACGATCTTCACGCGACGAACCGTACTCCTCGACACCGACAACAGGGCTAGTCTGTCCTGCAGTTGCCAATGTGCAACATCTCCCGAGATCAGCAATAACCGCCCTGCCGGCCGCTTGGCTAGGCGCGCAGCGAAACGGCGCCGCTGCGCGGCGCCGTGGTTGAGGAGGCGATTCCTCCCGGGCCTGAAGGCCCGGGGTCCCTCGCCAGAAACAGCTGAAGCGCGCGCGGCGTACGGATTTCCCGGCGCACGGCGGCGGGCCGGGGCCATCGTCGGAAACCCTGTGGGGAAGGGGGGCGGGGCGGCTGGATTCGAACCAGCGTGTTCCGGTTTTGGAGACCAGGTGCGCCTGCCTCTGCGCTACGGCCCCGCCCTTGAGTCCGAGCGTAGCGGCGCCGTGCGGTGGACGCTGCGTACGGCGGCGACATCGGCCGGGACCGACGGCATCGGGAGGTGCGCGCTGAGCGCGTCCAGGCGCCGCTTCACACTGGTAGCGATGGACTGCCCCAGCACGAACCGGGTCGCGGTCGCGGCGCGCGGGGCGGTGTCCAGGAGACGGTGGGCCTCGCGGCTGCGCATGCCGGTGTGCGCGAGGACGAGGTGGGTGAGGCGGTGTTCGGCGCTCGCGAGGGTGTGTGCGATGTCGGTGGCCGCCGCGAGGTCGACGCGGTTGTCGGCGGCGCCGAGCACCGCGGCCGCCCGCACCCGGCCGAGGTCGAGCAGGGTGACCCCCGCCTCGGTCGCCGCCGCCACCAGCCGGGCGGCGGCGCCCGGCCCGATGCCGTTGCTGGCGACGGAGAGCCGGGTGAGCCGTCCGTGCGGCGCCCGCGCCAGCGCGTCGGCGAGACGCAGCGCGCCCGCGTCGCCCAACCCTGCCGCGGATGCGTAGAGTTCGTCGACCGCGCCTTCGGCGATGAGCGCGGACAGCGGCACCGCGCCCGCCGCGCCGAGCGGATTGCCGCCCACGAACAGCCGCTCGACGCGGCGGCCGTTCTCCGTCGCGGCGAGGAGGGCGTCGACGAGGACGACGGCTCCCGTCGCGTCGAGCCCGGTCTGCACGAGGTCCAGCGTGCGCAACGACCGTGCGGCCTCGACGAGTTCGGCGCCGGCCCGCCCTCCCCGCTGCCCAGCGGGTTGCGTTTGAGCCAGACGCCCGTGACGACCCGCGGCGAGGCGCGCAGGTGGTCGGCGATGCGGCAGGCGCCGCCCGCGGTGATCCCGTTGCAGCCGAGGTACAGCGTCTCGACCTCGGCACGCGCGGCGACCGCGACCGCACCCTCGTCGCCGAGCCCGTCGGTGCCGAGCAGCAAATGCCGTACGGGAGAGGGCCTGTCCGAGACGCCGGACATCTCGGAGAGGGCTTCGGCGACCAGCGCCGCGCCCCGCGCTCCGAGTCCCCGCTTGCACAGGTCGAGGCGCCCGTCGGGCAGCGCCGTACCGGCCGTGAAGTCCAGCCGCTCGCCGGCCGGACGGCCGTCGCGCAACCAGTCGAGCAGCGGGGCGAGTTCGGTCAGAGGGCGCGGTACGACCGCCGGTACGCCCGCGAACCGCGGGTCCGGCTTGCGCTGCGGCTCGGTCACCATTCCGCCTCCCGGTAGTCCTTGAGGAACACCCCGGACACGGGTGCGCCCGACTCGCCCCGCACGATCGGGTCGTACACCCGGGCCGCTCCGTCCACGATGTCGAGGGGGGTGCGGAACCCCGCGCCCACCATCCGCTCCTTCTTGGGAGCGGGGTTCTCGTCGGTGATCCAGCCGGTGTCGACGGCGCACATGTGCACGCCCTGTTCGGCGAGTTCGGCGGCGCTGGTGCGCGTGAGCATGTTGAGGGCGGCCTTGGCCATGTTGGTGTGCGGATGGCCGGCCATCTTGTTGCGTACGGCGAAGCGGCCCTCGACGGCGGTCACGTTGACGACATATCGCCGCGGGTGGGGCGAGGCGAGCAGCAGGGGCAGCAGTCGGTCGCAGAGCAGTGCCGGGGCGAGCGCGTTGACCAACTGGGTCTCCAGGACCTCGGCCGGGTCGAGTGCGCCCAGCCGGGCCGACCAGGAGTTCTCCGGGGAGGGGTCGGGCAGCAGCCCTGCCTCGTCGGCCTCCCGCAGCGCCGCGGGGAGCGCCGCGGGACCACTCGCCAGCGCCCGCATCGGCGTGAACCCCGGTGCCTCCCGGGCCCCTTCGGGCAGTCCGGCGCGCTCCCCGGCGGCCAGCAGCGCATACGAGGCGGCGGGCCGCCGTACCGTCTGCGCGGCGTTGTTGACCAGGATGTCGAGGGGCTCGCCCTCCTGCCTCAACTGCTCGCAGATCCCGAGCACCTGGCGCGGATCACGGAGATCCACCGCCAGCACCGTCAGCCGGTCCCACCACTTCGCGCTGCCCGGTTCGGCGCGGAAGCGACGCATGGTGTCGTGCGGAAAGCGGCTGGTGACGAGGAGTTCGGCGCCGTCGCGCAGCATCATCAGGGCCAGCTGGAAGCCGATCTTGACCCGGCCTCCGGTGAGCAGCGCGCGCCGGCCGCTCAGGTCGGTGGTGAGCCCACGCCGGGCGGTGTTGTCGGCGGCGCAGTCCGGGCACAGTCGGTGGTAGAAGGCGTCGACCTGTCGATAGGGCGTCTTGCAGACATAGCAGGAGCGGGGCTTCACGAAGACGCCGCCGCCCCCGGGACGGGCGAGCGGCGCGTCCTCCCGCCGGTCGAGCGCTCCCGTCGCGGTCGCGGCCATCACGGCCGCGTCGGCGGCGGAGAGTTCGGCGCCGCGCACCTTGCGCCTGCGCACCCGCCCGTCTCTCGCGAAGGACGCGGCGACCTGTTCGGCACGCAGCCTCACCGGGTCGTCGACGGGCAGAGCCCGCAGCTTGCCGACCGTACGGTGGAACGCCGCCAGTTCGTCCTGTGTGATCGCGCCGCCGTCACCCATCTGTCCCCGCCCCGCGTGTGCGCCGCCGTGGTCCTGACCGGATTCGAACCGGCGTATCCGCCTTGAGAGGGCGGCGAGTCTGCCTCTGCTCTACAGGACCCCGCTGTCCCCGGCCGTGAGGTCCACCCGGCCGGACGCAGCCCGGACGACCGGATTCGAACCGGCGTATCCGCCTTGCCAAGGCGGCGAGTCTGCCTCTGCTCTACGCCCGGGTGCGCCACGCCGATCCTAGCCAGCGCCGCCGGATCGCCCCACCGAATTACGGCAGGGCGCCGGACCGGGCAGGGCGCCGGACCGGGCAGGGCGCCGGACCGGGCAGGGCGCCGGACCGGGCAGGGCGTCGGTCCGGTGCAGGGCAGGACGCGGCCCGGGGCAGGACGCGGCCCGGACGCGGCTGTTCACGGCGTCCGGCGCGGGGCCCGGCGTCGCAGGGGCCGGTTTCGGCGTCGTTGGGGTCAGTTCTGGTCCGCGCGCCGGAGGCTGAGCCGTTCCTTCTCGGACAGGCCGCCCCAGACGCCGAAGCGTTCGTCGTTGTTCAGCGCGTACTCGAGGCAGGCGGAGCGCATCTCGCACATCCCGCAGATGCGCTTTGCCTCACGCACCGAGCTGCCCGGCTCGGGAAAGAAGAAGTCGGCCCCGGTCTGCGCGCACAACGCCTGCTCCTGCCAGGCGGAGTCGGCCGGGGTCATGGTGTCGGTGTGCATGACGAGGATCGTGCCGCGCGGCGAAAAACGTTCGATCAACGTGGGATCAACGCCATGTTGCGGGATACCAGGCGGCTCGCCGCAAAGTATGAAAACAAAACAAACATAACCGATCACCCAGGGTAATCACCATGGTCTCTCCTGCCCGCGGCGGGAGTCCTGGCCCCGATTGTCAGTGGGCGGTGCCAGACTCGGCGGTACAGGCAACGGGACCCCTCAGAGGAGGGCACAACATGCTCACCACCCGCTTTGTCACGGGCGCTCCGAACTGGCTCGATGTCGGCACCCCCGACATCGAAGGCGCCTCATCCTTCTATGGCGGCCTCTTCGGCTGGCAGTTCCAGTCGGCAGGGCCCGACGCCGGCGGCTACGGTTTCTTCCAGCTCGGCGGAAAGACCGCCGCGGGCGGTATGCAGACCACCGAGGAACAGGGCCCGCCCTCCTGGACGGTGTACTTCCAGAGTCCCGACGCGCAGGCCACGGCCAAGGCGGCCGAGCAGGCCGGCGGCAGCGTGATCGTCCAGCCCATGGATGTCATGGGCCAGGGCCACATGGCGATTCTCGGGGACGAGGCGGGTGTGCCCTTCGGCATCTGGCAGCCGGCCCTGACCAAGGGCATCGACGTGGCGGGTGAGCCGGGTTCGCTGTGCTGGGTCGAGCTCTACACCCCGGACGAGCCGGCGGCCGCCGCGTTCTACAACTCCGTGTTCGGCTGGGAGACCTCGGCCACTCCCTTCCCCGGCGGCACCTACACCTGCATCAACCCCGCCGGGGCGCAGGAGTCGGACATGTTCGGCGGCGTCGTTCCGCTGGCCGACGACCCGACCGAGGCCCAGTCGGGCGCGTACTGGCTGCCGTACTTCGAGGTCACCGACACGGACGCCACCGTCAGCAAGGCCCAGGAGCTGGGCGGCACGGTCCGCATGCCCGCCACGGACCTGGAGGGCGTCGGCCGCATGGCGAAGCTCGCCGACCCGTACGGGGCGCGCTTCGCGGTCATCAAGAGCGCGACGCGAGAGAGCTGAGCGTACGAGCGAGGCCGGTGGGACTCCTGACACGTGCGTCCCACCGGCCCCCTCTTCAGTCCTGCCCCGCCCGGAAATTTCCGCCCCGCCTCGCCCTGCCCGGAATACGGGGATCACTCCCCAGTTCTCGATTGGACGCTACCATCAGTTCCGGGGAGTACTCCCCGGAACTTCCGGGAGGCGACATGATGAAGGTCGACGTCAACGGGCCCGATCCGGTGCGGCGGCGCGACGCACGGCGCAACCGCGAGCTGCTGGTCGAGGCGGCTCGTGAGGTGTTCGCCGCGCAGGGCCTGGACGCGCCGCTGGATGTGATCGCACGCCGGGCCGGTGTCGGAAACGCCACGCTGTACCGGCATTTCCCCAGCCGCGCCGCGCTGGTCGACGCGGTCTTCCGCGACTCGCTCTCGCAGACCATGGACGCCGGAGACCGGGCCCGGATCGCCGAGGACGCCTGGGCGGGTCTGCTGGGATACGTCGAAGAGGTCTTCGAGGGCCTCGCCGCCGACCGCGGTGCCAACGATCTGATGACCACCCATCTGGAGGGCGTCCGCTCCCTCGACTCCGTGCACGCTCACAACCGGGAGACCGTGGAGGTGCTCCTGCGCCGCGGCCGCGAACAGGGCACGGTCCGCGACGATCTCACCGCCGAGGACCTCCTCGTCGCGCTGGCCGTACTCGGCCGCGCCGTCCCGGCCCTCACGAGCACCGCCCCGGACGCCTGGCGCCGCCCCCTCGCCCTCCTCCTCGACGGACTGCGCGCCTCCCCCACCGCCGCCCCGCTGCCCGAGCCGTCGCTCACCTCGACCCAGCTCGGCACGTTCCTCGGCAACTTGGGGCCGCACCGGGACTGAAGGAAGGGAACAGGAGGGAACGGAACCGGAGCGGGCGGACGCACCACGGAGACGGTCCTACGCGGAAACCCGCCGCACCAACGTCGTCGGCAGCACCACGCCGGCCGGGCCACCGTCCGCCCTCTGCTTGCCCGCCCGGCGATCGAGGTCCCGCAGCAGCAGTCGGGCCATCAACCGTCCCATTTCCTCTATGTCCTGACGGACCGTCGTGAGCGGTGGGTCCGTCTGTTCGGCGACCGGCAGCATGTCGTCGAACCCGATCACGGCGACGTCGTCCGGTACCCGCCGCCCCCGCTCGCGCAGCACCCGCAGGGCTCCCGAGGCCGTCAGGTCGTTCGCCGCGAACACCGCGTCGACGTCCGGGCAGCGCTCCAGCAGCTCGCGCATCGCACGCTCGCCGCCCGCGGGCGTGAAGTCGCCCTCGACGACGAGGCCCGGATCGGCGTCGCCCCTGACGTCCCGGAAGCCGTCGAGCCGGTCGACGGCGGAGGTCTGGTCGAGGGCGCCGGTGATGTGCGCGACGCGGGTGCGGCCGAGTCCGACGAGATGGCGTACGGCCTCGCGGGCGCCGCCCCGGTTGTCGCTGTCGACGTAGACGGCCCGCCGCGCGCCGTCGCCCCAGCCGGGTCGCCCACCGAACACGGTCGGCACGCCCGCGCCGTGGATCAGCTCCGGCAGCGGGTCGTCGAGGTGCAGGGAGAAGACGAGCGCGCCGTCGACATGGCCGCCGGCGAGATACCGGCCGACACGCGCGTGGTCGTCGCGGCCCTCGGTGAGCAGCAGGACGAGCTGCGAGTCGTGCGCGGTCAGCTCCTTGCTGATGCCGCGGAGCTGGAGGGCGAAGAAGGGGTCGGCGAAGACCCTGGTCTCCGGTTCGGCGATGACGACGGCGACGGCGTCGTGGCGCCGGGTGACCAGGCTTCGGGCGGCCTGGTTGGGGACGTAACCGAGTTCCTCGACGGCCCGCCTGACCCGCTCGACGAGCGGTTCGCGCACTCCGTCGCCGCCGTTGACGACACGCGAGGCGGTGGCCCGTGAGACCCCGGCTCGCGCGGCCACGGCCTCCAGCGTGGGGCGCGACGCTGTCTCGGTCACCTCAGGGCTCCTCCTCGGCGGTTGCCAAGAAGGATAGCCCCGGGCAGCACACGTGGAGAGCGCTCCCCTACCGACGTCCACCGAGGCACCGCGGGAATGCTACCGACATCCACCGCGCCGCTGCGGGACCGCCGACTTGAGCCGCCGGACAGGCCCTAGCCGTCCTCGCGCTTGGCCCGGCTCGGTTGTACCCGTTTGGGCTCGCCCGGCATCTTCGGGTACTCGGGGGATACGGCAGGTCCCCGAGACCGTGGTCGTGTTCGTCGCGGCTGGCCAGCTCCAGGAGCGCTTCGAGGGAGAAGGCGTGGTCGTCCATGTCGGCGTGCACATCGCCGAGTTCGGCGAAGCGCTTGGGCATGGTCGCCAGGTCGAAGTCCCGAGGACGCGCTTCGGCCACCTCGTCCCAGCGCAGGGGCGCGGAGACGGGGGCGTGCGGGCTGGGCCGTACCGAATAGGCGGAGGCGATCGTGCGGTCCCGCGCGGTCTGGTTGTAGTCGACGAAGATCTTCTCGCCGCGTTCCTCCTTCCACCAGGCGGTGGTCACCTGGTCAGGCATGCGGCGTTCGAGTTCGCGCCCGGCGGCGATCGCGGCCCGGCGAACCTGGGTGAAGGTCCAGCGCGGCGCGATCGGGACGAAGACATGCAGCCCTCGGCCGCCGGACGTCTTGGGCCAGCCGCGCAGGTCGCCGTACTCGTGCAGGACCTCGCGCAGCTCATGGGCGGCGCGCACGGCGTCGTCGTAGTCCGTGCCGGGCTGTGGGTCGAGGTCGATGCGGAGCTCGTCGGGGTGGTCGACGTCGTCGCGGCGCACCGGCCACGGGTGGAAGGTGAGGGTGCCGTACTGCGCGGCCCACACCACGGCCGCGACCTCGGTGGGACACATCTCGTCGGCGGTGCGCCCGCTGGGGAAGGTGATGTGCGCGGTCGGGATCCACTCGGGCATGTTCTTGGGCGCCCGCTTCTGGAAGAAGCTCTCACCCGTGACGCCCTCCGGGTACCGCTCCAGGGTGGTGGGGCGGTTGCGCAGGGCGCGCAGGATGCCCTCGCCGACGGACAGGTAGTACTGGGCGAGGTCCAGCTTCGTGAAGCCGCGCTCCGGGAAGAAGATCCTGCCCGGGCTGGACAGACGTACGGTCCTCCCGGCTGCGTCGAGTTCCACCGCATCGGCCATGCGAGCCACGGTAGGCCCAGCCCGCGCAGCTCGCACACCGGGCGAAAGGCGTCGTGTCGCCGCAGAATCGAAACGCTCCTCATCCAGCCCTACGGCGAGGTCGCGGACCTCAAGGGGTCGAAGTGCGTCTCCAACCGGTGGGTGAAGTCGCCCGAGGCGACGATCAAGCACCTGGAGGCGTACGCGAAGCGCGAGGACAAGGCGCTCCGCGGCCTCGCGCGAAGCGGTGCAGCTCGCGGTCGGTCCCGCCTGCTGACGTCGTCCGTGACCGAGACCGACACGGTGGCCGCGGGGCCTGCGACGTACTGTCCTGCCGACGCTGTGGCTGATCAGGCACGGCCGTGAGAGACAGGGGCGCGTGAGCCGGTGCACGACTGCAACGACCAAGGGGCCCCGTCGAACGCCCCGAGGAACCCGTCGCAGCGTGACGCACCTCAACCGACCCGCGACTCCCGAGAGTTGCTCATGGAACCAGCGCCGGTGGCGCTACGCTGCTGTGCCGTGCAGGAGACGCGTCTCGACACGGCCCGGATCCGGGCGGCCCGCCGGGTGATCGACCCGGTCTTTCTCGACACTCCGCTGTACCGCTGCGAGGCGCTGGAGCCCGGCCTCGGGTGCACGGTGAGCATCAAGCTCGAAACGGCGAACCCGGTCCGCAGCTTCAAGGCCCGCGGCACCGAGGTAGTCGCGAGCCTGCTGACCGACCATGCCTCGCGGGCCGTGGTGTGTGCGAGTGCGGGCAACCTTGGCCAGGCCCTCGCGTGGTCCGGTCGCGGCCGGGGGCTCGACGTCACCGTCGTGGCATCCCGATCTGCGACCCGGGCCAAGCTTGATCGCATCCGCGCGTTGGGGGCCGGGTTGGAGCTGGTGGACGGCGACCACGAGATGGCTCGCGAGCGGGCGGCGGCCATCGCACGGTGTGACGGCATCCGGCTGGTCGAAGACAGCCTGGACATCGAGACCTGCGAGGGCGCGGCGACCATCGGCCTGGAACTGGTGGGCACCGCGACGTCGTTCGACACCGTCCTGATTGCTCTCGGCGGTGGGGCGCTGGCCACCGGCGTGGGTCATGTGGTGAAGGCACTGGCACCCGAAGTCGAGGTGATCTGCGTCCAGCCGCTGGGCGCACCGGCGATGACACACTCGTGGCGCAGGCGACGTGTCGTCACCACCGATTCGACCGACACCATCGCTGACGGCGTCGCGGGGCGGCATCCCGTCCCGGCCGTCCTGGACGACCTCCTCCTTGTCGCCGACGACGCCGTCCTGGTCCGGGAGGCATCGATCATCGCCGGTATGCGGTTGCTCCTCGACCACGCCGGCCTCGTCGTCGAACCTTCGGCCGCGCTCGGCATCGCGGCGATCCTCGAAGACCGCGACCGCTTCGCCGGCCGACACGTCGTCACCATCGTGTGCGGCAGCAACGTCGACGTAGACGCCTACCACCGCTGGGTCGGCGCGGCTCCCATCCCCACGTCTTGATGCGATGAAGGGGCGGGGCCTCCGCCCCCCGTGGGCTGCCTGGGTAGGTCCCGGGTCCTCACGTTCGTCACGGCGAAGGAGGCCCCTGGTGAGCGAGTATGACGGACACCAATACGTCGGCATCGACCTGCACCGCAGGCGTTCCGTCATCGTGCGGCAGACCGATCAGGGCGAGCAGTTGAGCGCGGTACGAATCGTCAACGACCCGGTGGCCCTGGGCCTGCAGATCGAGCAGGCCGGGACCCCGCCCGGACGTGGTCCTGGAGGCCACTTACGGCTGGTACTGGGCGGCCGACGTGCTCCAGGCGGCCGGAGCACAGGTTCACCTGGCGCACCCGCTGGGCGTGAAGGGCTTCGCCCATCGGCGTGTCAAGAACGATGTCCGCGATGCCGCGGACCTGGCCGACCTACTGCGCATCAGGCGGCTGCCGGAGTCATGGATCGCCCCGGCCGAGACCCGGGAACTGCGCGAACTCGTGCGTTACCGGGCCAAGCTGGTCGCGTTCCGCTGTGCTGGTCGCCGAGATCGGCGACGTGCACCGCTTCTCCTCCGCCGACCGATTGTGTTCCTGGTCCGGACTGACCCCGCGCCACTACGAGTCCGACACCGTCGCACGGCCCAGCGCGTGGCGTCCCTGCTGAAGCTGATCGACATCCTCGACGCGGAGGAAGACCTCTTCAACCGCCGAACATAGGCGCCGGACAGAGCGGTCTGCTCGAGCTGGGCACGGCCATCGACCCCGAACAGGTCGGACACCGCGATGAGCACGCCGGCCTTCGCCAGCACGGCATGTACCTGAGCCTTCAGCCCGGGACACGTCACCAAACAGGGCAGCAAGCTGGTCCGCTCGGCGGTCGTGGGGAGGCTATCCAGCGCAAGACCACCCCCAAGATCAAGGAGGATCGGGCCCGGATCGAGGCCCGCCGCGGCAAGAACATCGCGAAGACCGCCGCGGCCCGCAAACTGCACACCCTGGTCTACTACGGGCTGCGCGACGGGCACATCCGCGCCCTGGCCCGTCAGGCCGCGTGAGCAGCTCGGTGGCGGCAGGCGCGCGGTCGGGCAATTGTCTGACCCCCACCCGGCGCGGTCGCGGTTTTGATTGACCCCGCCTGCCGCACGTCGCACCGCTCCATGCGGCCTCACGCCGCGAAAAAATGACCGGCAGCCGAGCCCTGGCCCTGCCCTCCTGCATCACACAGCGGAGACGAGCGACACCCACAACCCCACAGCACACATACACACTCGCCGACCTCACCCGTTGCCCGCGAGCCGGTCAACGCTGCCCAGAACCATTAACAACCAGCAGATATACCGCCCTTGACGGAACCCACCCCTTCAGGAATGACAATTGCTCACATCCCACCGGGCCGGCGACGAGTGCTGCCAGTACGTCCCGCGCGCCGGCCGGCTCAGAGCATTGCGGCGGTAGGGGCGCCCACGCGTGTACCGGCCACGTACGTCCCCTCCATCTCTGCGGCTTGTCGTCGGCGCTGTTGCTGCTGCAGGCGGTGACGGTTGCCGCGACGAGCAGGGCAGTTACGGCGGCTCTCCGGGCGTGCATGCCCCCCAAGGACGTGCTGTTGCTGAGGGGGCATCATGCGCCGTGCCGGGGCCGCGTGTACGCGGTGTGGCTGTCACGTGACACGTGGGGGAATGTCCGCCGCGGCGGACGAGGAGGCGCACACCCTCGGGGGGTGACGCCGACTGCCGGGCGACCTGCTGGGCGGTGAGGTCGCGGTGGCGGGTGATCTGCGGCTCCACGCCCTCCACGATGCGGCAGGGACCCGTTGGGCGAGTCGAGGTGCTGGACGGTACTGCTGACGCCGGCGTGCGGCAAGTTGCAAGGTCTATCAGGGTGATTAGAGTAGTAATACCGCATTTGGCCTATATGACTGAGGGGTAAGGCCGTGAACGCCAGTCATTGGAAGCGATCCGTCGTCTTGAGCTCGACCCTCATTCTCGCCCTCGCTCCGGTTGGCCTGCAGCAGGCTTCGGCGGCCACGCCGAGCGAGACCCACGCGAGTGCGCCTACAGCCGTTTCAAATCAAAGTGAGTACCGCCGGGGCTACAGGGACGGCTTCCGGGATGGCTATAACGACGCCAGACACGACTGCCACAAGGACCGCGGCGGGTATGGACACGGCCGCTCCAACGGCGACTACTACCGCGGCTACAGCGATGGCTTCGGCGACGGGTTTTCCCGGGCCGAACGGCAGTACTGCCACCACTAAGTGAGTGGGGCTGTGGCGGGCGTCAGAAGACTCTTTCAGGGGGGTCCATGGCCTTAGAGACCGCCTCTAGATCCACTCGCTGGGCAGGGGCGGCCAGGAGAAGGGGGTCGCGTAGCGGGGGTTGTAGAGTCCTCCCCCTCTGCCGGGCGTTGACGGTCATGTCGGCTCCTTGGGCTCCTGGTCGTCGACGGCGAGGAACGCTTCCCGCGACTCGTCGACGGTGAACAGGATGAACGGCATCTTGTAGCGCGTGACGACCTCGGGAGTGAGCTTGCCCTCGAGGCAGGTCGAACACGACCGCCCGGCTGTTCCCTTCTCGGAGCGGGCCCGTCACACAGGTGACCTTGGGTCCGTCGTCGTCACCCCTGCCCTGCTTGAGCAGGCCGGTGGCGCGCAGGACGGTCGTCGAGCTGCTGGGAGTCCATGGTGATGCGCAGGGGCGGCGTGCCATGGTCGAGGGTCTGCGCCTCGTCGGACCAGCCGATGGCGGAGAGCCCGCCGCGCATCAGGCAGAATGCGGCGAACTGGAGGCGAAAGGGGCGTAGTTGAGGGCCACGGCCGAGGCGAGCTCCATCGGGGTCGGGGCCTCGTCCTGGGGCTTCCTTGCGGCCCGCGAGAGTGCGGTGCGGATGTACGGCTCGGCGACGAGCGGGCGCCGCTGCTCGCGCAGTCGGTCGGCGATCTCGCGGGGCTTGGCGTCCGCGCCCAGGGCTGATGCGGCCTCTTCGACGCGCAGCACCTCCGTGGCACTGGCCGGCAGAAGGACATCCGCGAGGCCATCGGCTACACCCGCCGCAGGTGCGTCGCATCGTGCTCGCCGGCGGGACCGAGACGGCCACCGAGCCCTGACGGGCGGGGCAGCCGTCTCACATTCATCTCACGGTCCTGCTGCCAGGCGGCGACAAAAGACCAGGCCAGCGGGACCCCGGGGTCAAACGGCGCAGCGTGCGGACACCATGGACCACTCGTAGAGTCGAAGCATGGATCTGCCGGTGATGCCGCCCGTGAAGCCGATGCTCGCCAAGTCCGTGGCGAAGATCCCGCCGGACATGCAGTACGAG
This sequence comes from Streptomyces mirabilis, assembly GCF_039503195.1. Classification (NCBI taxonomy): domain Bacteria; kingdom Bacillati; phylum Actinomycetota; class Actinomycetes; order Kitasatosporales; family Streptomycetaceae; genus Streptomyces; species Streptomyces mirabilis. Next base: position 8,901,484 of record NZ_JBCJKP010000001.1, on the reverse strand, counting down.
GCGAAGTGGGACGGGTTCCGCGCGATCGTGTTCCGCGACGGCGACGAGGTCGAGCTCGGCAGTCGTACCGGCAAGACGCTGACCAGGTACTTCCCCGAGCTGGTGGCGGCGTTGCGGGAGCGGCTGCCGGAGCGCTGTGTGATGGACGGCGAGATCGTGATCGCCAGGGAGGGCCGGCTCGACTTCGACGCGCTCACCGAGCGCATCCATCCCGCGGACTCCCGGGTGCGGATGCTGGCGGAGAAGACTCCCGCCTCCTTCGTGGCCTTCGATCTGCTGGCACTGGCCGACGAGTCGCTGCTCGACGTGGCCCTCGGCGACCGGCGGGCCCTGCTGACGATGGCGCTGTCCGGGGTGACGCCCCCGGTTCACGTGGCACCGGCGACCACGGACCGCGAGGTGGCGGAGCGGTGGTTCGAGCAGTACGAGGGCGCGGGCCTCGACGGGGTCATCGCCAAACCGCTCAACCTGCTCTACCGGCAGGACGAGCGGGCCATGTTCAAGATCAAGCACGAGCGCACGGCGGACGTCGTCGTCGCGGGGTACCGCCTCCACAAGAGCGGGCCCGTCGTCGGTTCCCTGCTGCTCGGTCTGTACGACGACGGGGGCGCCCTCCAGCACGTGGGGGTGAGCGCCGCCTTCCCGATGAAACAGCGGGCACAGCTGGTGGAGGAGCTGGAGCCGCTGCGCATGGAGGACGTCGAGCGGCATCCCTGGGCGGCCTGGTCGCAGGAGTCGGCGCACGAGTCCGCGCGGCTGCCGGGCGCGCCCAGCCGGTGGTCGACGAAGAAGGACTTCTCCTGGGTGCCGCTGCGGCCCGAGCGGGTGGCGGAGGTGGCGTACGACCACATGGAGAACGGCGTGCGATTCCGTCACACGGCCCGCTTCCGCCGCTGGCGCCCGGACCGGACCGCGGAGAGCTGTACGTACAGCCAGTTGGACGAGCCCGTCGGGTACGACCTCACGGAGATCCTCGGCCCGCGGAACTGACGCGGTCACCCGCACAACCGACCTGCGGCCCGATCGGTCCAACAAGTGGGCTGATCGGCCCTACTCGGCGCACGCGAACAGAAGTGAGCGGGTATGGCCACCGATGAACCTATGAGCGCACAATCGATGGCACGGGACAGGGTGGCACGTTGAGCATGCGACAGATGGCGCGGACGCGGTGCGGCGCGATGACGGCGGCGCTGCTGACCGTCGCCGCGGCGGGCTCTCTGGTGACGGGCTGTTCCTCGGGCAGCAGCGCCACCGACGACGGACGCGCCCCGGCGCCGAGCCGCAGCCAAGGGCAGGAGACGGCGCCGACCCAGAGCCCCTCCAGTACCGCCGGTCCCGTACTCGCCGTGAAGATCGACAATGTGAGCGCGGCGCGCCCTCAGACGGGTCTCGACGCGGCGGACGTCGTCTACGCGGAGCAGGTCGAGGGCGGTCTGAGCCGGCTGATGGGCATCTACGCGAGCAAGCTGCCCGAGGCCGTCGGGCCGGTGCGCAGTGCGCGCGAGTCGGACCTGGAGCTGCTGCGCCAGTTCGACCGGCCGACGCTCGCCTTCTCGGGTGCCCAGCACAAGTTGCTGCCGGTCATCGCCAAGGCACCCGTGCATGCGGTGTCGGCCGATGAGGGTTCCAGCGCGTATTACCGCAGTGCCTCCAAGGTGGCCCCCCACAACCTCTTTCTGCACCCGAAGCAGCTCATGCGTTCCGCGCCGGGGGCCGCCGCCCTCACCACCGGGTTCCACTTCGGTGCCGCCCCGGCGGGCGGCAGCCCGGAGACCTCGCGCACGGTGCGCTTCCCCGCGGCCCGCTTCACCTTCGCCTGGTCGGCGAGCAAGCACCGCTGGCTGGTGTCGATGGACGGGACACCGACGGTGACGACGGACGGGAAGCGGGTGTCGCCCGCGACCGTGGTCGTGCAGTACGTGAAGGTGCGCAACTCCAAGTACCACGACTTCCTCGGCAACAACACGCCGTACACGGAGACGGTGGGCTCGGGGACGGCGAAGGTGCTGCGCGACGGCAAGGTCTTCGACGTCGACTGGAAACGCCCGACCGCCGGCGACGGCACCGACTTCACGACCGCCGACGGCGCGCCGATGAACTTCGCGAAGGGGCAGGTGTGGGTGGTCTTCGCCAAGGCATGACGACGAACCCATGACGACGAAGCCGTGACAGCGGCGGGCGACGGGCGACGGGACTTGTCGGGCTCGTCGGGCTCGCCGGGCTCGCCGAGCTTGTCGGGCTCGTCGGGCTCGTCGGGCGGCGGGGCTACCCGATGACCACCACCCGTGCCCACGCGGGCGGTGCGTCCGGTGCGTAGTCGGGATCGTCCTCGTCCCCCGACCCGGCTGCCGGCTCCCGGGGGAACAGACCCACCACCGTCCGGCACGGTGGCCGGTCCGGCCACGGCGTCTGCCCGTCCGTCAGGACCACGACGACGTCCGGTCGGGGCCGCGCCCGGAGCGCCTTGGCGAAGCCCGTGCGCAGGTCCGTACCCCCGCCGCCCACCAGCGGTATTCCCTCGGCACGGCACAACGCGTGCGCGATCGGGGCCGCCGCGTCGCAGGGCACCACGGTGACCAGGTCGCGGCGGCCGCCCACGGCGCGGAAGATGGCGGTGACCTCGAGGAGCGCGCTGCCCAGTTCGGCGTCACTGACCGACCCGGAGGTGTCGATGACGACGCAGACCCGTGGCGGCCTGCGTCGCAGGCTCGGCAGCACGGCTCCGGGCACCCTGGCCTGGCGCCGCGACGGCCGGCCGTACGTGTAGTCCTCGCCCACGCCGGCGCTGGAGGCCGCCGAGCGGACCGCCGCGCCCAGCAACTCCCGCCAGGGCTGCGGCGGGTGGAACGCTTCGTCCGCCCACCGCCGCCACCCGTTCGGGGTGTCTCCCGGACGGGCGGTGATGCCCTGCGCCACCCGGAACCGGACCGCGTCCCGCCCTGCGACCCCATCTGACCTGCGGCGATGCCTTGGCCTCGGCGAATCTCCCCGCATCCTCACGGATCTTCCCGGATCAACCCGGATTGCCGCGTGTCGGTGTTCCCGTGGGAACACACTGGGAACGCGCGCATCCGAAACGCGTCTGGCCACGTAAAAAAGGGGGTGGGCCCGGCAACAAGGCTGCCGGGCCCACCTGCGGTTCCAGTCCCCCAGCTTTGCGGAGCAAGGAGCCGGAACCGCGCCTCACCGCCAGGGAACCCCCGACGAAGTCTTCTGTAGCCACCCGATCATGGACGGTTCTGTACGCGGAGAGACCAGTTTGACCTTGAACAACCGTGATCGAAAGGGCTTGCTACCAAACTACGCAGATGATCGTGTTACTCGCGTAAAGTTCATACATCACTAAGATGAAGTGGATCGTCCGGATCGCAGGGTGCGGTCTACTCCCGGCCGACCCGCCGACGAAGTCACGCTAAGTCCGTACCTTTCAAGGGTAGTTGAGGCCCCCGGCCACCATCACGGCCCATGGGGCTCTCGCGTGCAGGCGAGGCCGACCGCTGGGGGCGCAGCTTCACACGTCGCGCTGGTTGACGAATCCGAGCGACGTCAAGCCCTCGGGCGTGCACAAGCGGTCGGATGGGCCCCACCTCCGTCTGGATCAGCCATGGTCTCCATCGGGCCGATGGCGCCGGCCACGCGTCCGTCGTGCAGGACCGTGAGGACAGGGCCAACGGTCCCGGCGCGCATCTGCTCATGCAGGAACGCGAACCCGTCAGCCGCCATCAGCTCAGCGAAGACAGCAAAAACGGCCTCCTCGGAAATCTGCTTGTCCTCGTGGACCGACACGCCCGGAGCCTGCCAGGCCCGTCATTCATGCGGCCACATCGTGGCCGCTATCGGCTCGTGCTCGCTCATGTGAAGGCCAGCGGCATGCCTCCGGCCGGGCCCGGTGAACTCATCGTCCAAGGCGGAGACCTCGGGTGTGGGTCACCGGCCAGCGGGTGGGGTGGGAACGGCTCATGCCCGCGCAGCAGTGGCTCCTGGAGTCAGTGGGGATCGAGCCCGCCGCCGAGGGCGAGCCGGTTGCGGGTGCGCCCCGGTCGCAGGACGCCCGGTGGGCCGCGAACCTCACTGCCGCCCGACAGTTCCACACGCGGGAGGGTCATCTCCAGGTACCCCGGCAGCACAATGAGATCACCGGCGATGGCGACGGCGACAGCGGGCAGGCGGCCGTGAAGCTCGGAGCGTGGCTCGACAACACCCGGCGCAGGGCCGGGAAGCTGAGCCCGCAGCGGCGTACGCCGCTGGACGCGCTCGGCATGCGCTGGTAGAGCCGCGTGGCGAAGGGCCGGCCCGGGGCTCCCGTTGGGGACTTGTGTGCGGCCGTGGACGCCTGGCTGACACAGGATGACCAAACCCCGGGTCCGGCTGCTGTCACAAAGCCGTCAGGCGGGCGTACAGCGGCTCTGCCTGGCGTGCGGGGTCGGTCAACCGAAGCGACGCTGAGTTCATGACTGAACTGCCCCAGCCGACGGAAGCCACCCCGGAGATCGGCGGGACCCAGTTACCCGGGCGGAAGAACGTGGCGTCGGTGCAGGGACGGATGACCGTCCATGTCCCGCCGCCTGCACCTACGACGACGCCAACGACTCGGCGGCATCCTCCAGGAGCACCAATGTGGTGCGTGACCTGGGTGGATGATCATTCCGGCAGGGGCAAGGTTGAATGACCAGCCCATCGGAACGTGTTCGCCGGTGACACAACGCAACTTACGGTGGCGGGCGAACCGGCTCCGGCGTTGACTGGCCCGGGGCGCACTGCACGCCAGAGGACCGAGGGATACACAATGACCAGACCCGTCACCGGACTGCTGTACGGAGCCGCTGCCGGTGCCGCCGGTACCACTGCTCTCAACACTGTCGGCTATCTGGACATGGCATGGCGGGCGCGGCCCGCGAGTGGCACTCCGCGAGCCACCGTCGAGAAGCTGTCGCAGGCGATGCACCTGACCATTCCCGGTGACGGCGCTGAGAAGGAAAATCGAGTCGCGGGCCTCGCGCCACTGACCGGCATCGCTGCGGGGATCGGTCTGGGTGCCCTTCTGGGCCTGGTGCGGGCCAAGGGCTGGCGTCCGACCAGGTTGATCGCTTACGCGACCGCTGGATTCGGCGCCCGTCTGGGCACCGACGCCCCCATGACCGTGCTCAAAGTGACCGACCCGCGCACGTGGTCTGCCAAGGACCGGATTGCCGACATCGTGCCCCATCTGGCTTACGGGGTGGTGACCGCCGCAGTTTTGGAAAGACTCGATCCCTGAGTCGATGGGCCCGACCGGCACTTCGCGTGCCTTCGGCGGGCCTGAATGGCGGAGGCACTCGCGGGGCCGATGCCTGGCAGGAATATCGCCAGGGCCTGAGCTAAATAGCCAGTTCCCCAGGGCCCTGGGCGTCAAGGCTTCCACGCCGACGACGTGGAGATGTTCGGGTATCGCTCGATTCCGGAGCAGCTCGATATTCCGCGGACAGGTATGGTTTTGCCCGTCACCTGGCCCAGAGACCACTAATCAAGAGGACGACTCATGGCGGAATCAACCGCGGCGCCCGGATTCGCGCACGACATCCTCCCCCTGTTCCGGTCTATCGACATCGAGCACATGGCGAAGGGCGGTGTCCAGCTGGACCAGTATGTGTACATGTCGGTCCGGGAGAACGCCGAGCGCGTCTACAACACAGTTGCGACGAAGCGTATGCCGCCGCCGGATGAGAACGCGACGTGGTCTGAGGAGCAGGTCGCCCTGCTTCGCGCGTGGATCGACGGGGGAATGCTTCCGTGATGCGCGTGCGTGGGTGCGGCGCTCGCGGGAGCTGAGAGCCCGAGCGGGTGGGCGATGTGCGGGGCCGCGCGTTCATCAGAAGGCGAGCTGCTGCCCCCCGTCGATGTCATAGGTCGCTCCGGTGAGTGCCGTGTTGGTCATGATGTGGACGGCGAGCGCGGCGACGTCGGCGGGGCCGACGACCCGGCCGATGGGGAGCTTCGCGCGCAGTTCTTCCCGTCGCTCCTCGATGTGATTTTCGAGTACCAATGCCGACAAGGGGGTGTCGACGAAGCCTGGGGCGATGACGTTCGCGCGAACGGGTGCGATCTCGAGCGCGAGCGCCGCGGCGAACCGAGGCAACGCGGCGCTGGCGGCAGAGGCGATGCCGATGCCCGGGGCGACGCGCCGCCCTCCGGCGTCGCCCATGAACAGCAGCGTGCCACCAGGCCTCATCTTGCCGACCGCGTTCCGCGCGACCTCGAGTCCCAGCGCCACACGATTACTGAGGGATTCGCTTACCTGAGCCGAGTCCATCTCGAGCAGTGGCCCGTAGTGTGGGCCGCCGGCTGTGACCATCACATGGTCGATCGGTGTCGGCAGATCCTGGAAGAACCGCTTCAGGGCCGCTGCGTCGGTGGCGTCGAAGGCCGCTGTGCGTTGCGCGCCGAGTTCTTGCGCCGCCTGCTCGAGCCGGTCGGGGTTGCGGCCGGTGAGGATGACGTCCGCACCCTCGGCGCGGGCGCGTCGAGCGGTCTCGAGGCCCATACCCGAGCTGCCGCCGATCACGACGACGGTCTGTCCGAGCAGCTCCGGTTCGTGCCGGACGGAAGCAGTGGTACCTGTGTCGGACATTTGCCCTCCTCATGAATCGCGGTTTGTGCCGAGGCCGTGCCCTTGAGCCTCGCGGTCCGCAAACACGCGGGGCATCCGACGCCCGGGAGATGCGGATGGTCCTTGGCGGAATCAGCCTCCTCGCTGCGAGAAAGGGCCGCTCCAACCGTGCCGCCAGCCTGCCGTTTCCCCGCGTCCTCCAGATTGACCACCTAGGAGGACCGGCCCGCTCCGGCCGATCGAGACGGCGCAGAGTTCACCGCCCGCTCTGCGCCAGGCGCAGGGGTCTGTTGTCCAGTAGTGCTCTCGTGCGCCGAGCCAGGCTCACTCGGAATCGCCGGTGCGGGAACTCGGGGGCCAGTGAGCCGGTGTCCAGTCTCCCTCCGGGTCAGTGGTCTGGCCGACTTCGATCAGATGGCCGTCAGGGTCGCGGATGTAGCAGCGGATCTCGTACGCGTGTTGTTTTGGCGGCGTCAGGAACTGGGCACCTCGGGCGCTCCACTCCTCGTACAAGGGGTAGATGTCCTTGACGCGGATATTGAGGAAGCTGCTGACCCGGCTGGAATCGCGCGGCGCCTCCAGGGTGACTGAGGGCTTGTCGTCCGTCGGGCCTCCGCCGCCGTTGATGATGATCCAGCTGTTGGCCAGTGCGACATAGGTCAGGCCTCCAGGTCCGGAGTAGGCCAGCCGGCCGCCGAGCACTTCGGTGTAGAAGCGTCGAGAGCGTTCGACATCGTCCGAGACGATGAAGTGGGCCAGGACAATTCCCTCTGGCGGTGGCGGGAGATCGGCCATCTGGTGCCTCCACTTGTCGGTCTCATGCTCCATTGATGAACTGCATTGACGGTAGGTTCCCCCTTCGAAGTGGCCGGCAATTTCACCGGCTCGCCCTCCAGGAAGATTCGCGGGCAGCTGTACACGGATGGCTCGCCGCTTTAAGCCCATTGGAGTAACGCAGAGGTGTGCGCAGAAGCACCGACGGGCACACCTCAGCGGCAGCGGCAGGCATGTTCGTGCCCCCCCTGTCCTGACGTACAGCACACAGACGCTGTGTGAGGCGATAGACATGGAAATCGCGCCCAACAACATCAACGACACCCGCCTGCAACTCAGGCGGCTGACCGAGCGCGGCATCCCGGTCGAGACCGAGCAGGGATTGTTCACCCAACCACGGCCGTAGCCGCCCGGTGGACCCCGACCAGCCCACCCATCCCAACCGACAGGGCAATAAGGACATCAACTCACGTACCGCCCTCTCAGAGCAACGTTCGGAGTCGGCGTAGGCAGATGATGCTGCAAGCGAGTTGGAGGAGACCGAGATGGAGATCAGCACGTACTTCGTAGCGGGTCCGCAGGCGTTTGAACTGGTGAAACCAGGCAGTTGGGTAAGGCTCGTTCCACCACCCAGCGGCTTTGCCGAGCCCTGAGCCGTGGGCCGCGCCTCGTCGGGCGATCATCGCTTTGATGCCGCGCTTCCAGAGCAGGTGGCGGTACTTGTAGAAGTCGTAGCCCCGGTCGGCATACAGGTGCCGCGGCTTGCGGCGAGGCCACCCTCGCAGACCCCGAATTGGTGGGACCGCGTCGAGAAGCGGCAGCAACTGGGTGACATCATGGCGGTTACCGCCAGTGAGCGTGACGGCGAGCGGGGTTCCATGCCGGTCGACTATCAAGTGGTGCTTGGAACCTGGGCGGGCGCGGTCGACTGGTGAAGGGCCGACGTGATCCCCCCTTTCATAGCCCGGACATGCGAGCCGTCTACAGCACAGTGCTCAAGATCCAGCAGTTCGGCGCAGCTCGGCCAGCAAGGCTGCGTGCAGACGCGGCCAGACGCCAGCCTCGGTCCAGTCCCGAAGTCGGCGCCAGGCCGTGACCCCGGAACAGCCGACCTGGGGCACGCTGCGAGACGAGCCCGCACCCGTCGACTTCCGCGCACCGCGATCGAGGGCGAGGCGTACGACCAAGTGCCCACCGAGCGCGTCGGCGTCGCCCCGGCATGGAAGATCGAGGAACGGGTCTACTTCACCGACGACGTCGGCGCCGCCCGCGTCGTGCACCGCGGACACTGCCACGCCAACCGCGACCACGCCCGACCCGCCACCACCGAACAAGCCCGCGCCGTCCTCGAGCGCGCCGACGCCGCGGCGTGCCAGGTGTGCCGGCCGGACCGGCCGCTGCGCAGCGCGCCATAGCCTCACCAGAGGTTGCTTCTGGGGTTGCTTCTCGGGTTGTCCCTGGGGTTGCCTCTGAGGTTGCCTCAGCCTCTTCGTCGACGGGGCGCGCACCCGTCGCTTGACCTGCGGCGGAGTCGGCTCGGCAAGGGGGGCTGGCGAACGCCGACAACTCCTATATTGGACCTACTCAGCCCATACGGAGACTCCTCACGGTCCCGAAGGCCGTCAGCAAGTTCGCGAACCCCGGCTCGCCGGGTCAGCGGCGCGGCCGGTAGCCGGGCCGGTGCGGCGGAGTGTTCGCGGTCCCGCTGCGGCGCTTCTTCGCTTCCGCCTTGGCTGCTCCGGATTCACCAGCTCTTGTCCGGCCAACCGGCCTGGGTGTTACGAGAGTTGTAGGCCATAAGGTGATCTCCCATCTTTCCCAGCTCAGCCTTGAGGAGCGCATGCCCACACGTCGTGGCCTGTCCGCCTGGCCCAGATCAGCCGGTGAGGCCACTGGCGCCCCCACTTCCGCTCCGGCAAAGAAACGGAACGCATCAGGGCCTGGTACGGGCGGGTGCGCCTGGTCTCCGACACCACTCTGGAGATCGCCGACCGCGCCGCCGGGCGCGTGGCCACGGACGGTCACCTGGAGTGGTTGCGCAAGATCGGGTTGGAGCCAGGTACGCCGTTCCCGGTCTCGCCGGCGTTCGGGTGCGACATCATCCTGACCAGACAACTCGACCTCGCCGTCGCGGGGCTTGGGACGGCTCAGTAGACCAGTTCGTGCTGCCATTCGCTCTCGGGCTGCTTGGTCAGCCCGAGATAGGCCTGCGCCAGCGTCGCCGGCTCAAAGCGCGGTTCGCTGCCGATCGTCTTCATGATCGTGATACTGGTTGCGTGCACGCCCGTCCCGGCCAGCTCCTCATGGAGCAACTGCACGTACGTGCGCAGCGCGGCCTTACCGACGGACAAGGACGAATACTTCTTCGAGGGATGCAGAGCGTACCCGCCGCCCGCGAACAGCAGGGTGCCGCGGCCGTCGCGCAGTTCCGGCAGCACGGCGTCGGCCGCGACCCTGGCGCCCAGGACATCGATGGCCATATTGGTGACCTACTTCTGGTCGTCACCGCCGAGGGGCGAGTCGCTGTCGAGCACCGCCACGCTGTAGATGAGCACGTCGGGCGCGCCCAAGTCCGTGATCGCGGAGTGGATCGCGGAGCGCAGGTTGCCGGGGTCCGCGACATCCGCGGCGTAGCCGCGAACGTCCTGGCCGGTGGAGGCAAGCTCGGCGGCGTAGGTGTCCAGCTTCGTCTTGTTGCGCGCGAGCATGGCGACCGGGTGTCCGGCATTGGCGAATGCCCGGGTCAGCTCAAGGCCGATGCCTGGGCCGACGCCGACGATCACTGCGGTTCCGAGGGTCATGACAATCCTTTTCTTGGTGGGGTTGGAGTTCTACCACCGCACTTTGCAGCGGTCCTGGGCGTCGACTCTCTTTGACGCGTCGCGCGAGTTACCTGCGAAATCGGTGCCCAGGAGCTCGATGTCGTCAGGGGCTGCGGTGGCCTGCCGATCACTGCTTCGAGGTTGCCGCCGCGGACGCCGTTGCGGGAGGACCTCCCATAGGGGGTACTGACAAACCCTCCCTATTCGCATTACTCGTACCTATTGTCGAGTGCATGGACCATCGCCGTGACATTCAGGAGTTCCTGGTCTCCCGCCGGGCACGGATCAGCCCCAGGTCAGTCGGCCTGCCCGTCGCCGGAAGGAAGCGGCGGGTACCCGGGCTGCGCCGCGAGGAGGTCGCCGCCTTGGCCGGGCTCAGCATCGACTACTACATCCGCCTGGAGCGCGGCGCGCTCACCCGTGCCTCCGACAGCGTCCTGCAGGCCATCGCCAGCGCGCTGCGTCTGGATGCCGCCGAGCAGGCCCATCTCATCGACCTGGCACGCGCCAGCCGGTCGTCCCCCGCACCCCGTTCCCGTCGCACCACGCCTGCAGCGATCGCCCCGCAGCTGCAGACCGTCCTCGACTCCCTCGTCGGCGTCGCAGCGCTGGTGCGCAGCCCCACCCTCGATGTGATCGCCACCAACCCCCTCGGCCGGGCCCTGTACAGCGTGCTCTACACCGACGCGCGCCAGGCGCCGAACATCGCCCGGTTCACGTTCCTCAACCCTCAGGCTCGCCAGTTCTGGCGCGACTGGGACGAGGTCGCCGACGACTTCATCGCCCACTTGCGCGCCGCCGCCGGTCCCACTCCGTATGAACAGCCGCTCACCCATCTCGTGGGCGAGCTGTCCACCCGCAGCGACGCCTTCCGCCGGCTGTGGGCCCGACACGACGTGCGTGCCTGCGTCAGAGGCACGAAAAGGTTCCAGCACCCGGTCGTGGGCGTGCTCGACCTGCGCTACGACCTCCTCCAACCGAACGCCGAACCCGGCCTCACCATGATCACCTACACCGCCGAGCCGGGAACGGTCTCCCACGACAACCTGACCCTGCTCGCCTCCTGGGCCGCCAGCCAGGACAACGACACCGAGCACGATCCGGCTGCCCCGACGACCCGGACCACAAGGCCGCCCTCACGGCGCGACTGATGCCTGATTGCCTGGACAGCACCGGTGCCGCCCTGCCCGGCTTGCTGCGGCCGGGCAACGCCGACACCGCCACCGCCACATCGCGTCCTCGGCCAGGCCCTCGCGCAGATCCTCGAGGCCACCGCCACGGCACCTCGTCCTGGGCGGGTGGACGCGCCGAGTGCGGCCGGGATCTCGGCGTTCACTCCGAATCGCCGGCGCGCGTACTTGACGGCCAGTGAGCGGGCGACCAGTCTCCCTCTGGGTCGGGGTCTGCCCCACTTCGATCTGATGGCCGTCAGGATCGCGGATGTAGCAGCGGATCTCGTATTGGTGCTGTTTCGGTGGCGTCAGGAACTGGGCACCCCGGGCGCTCCACTCCGCGTACAAGGCGTGGATGTCCTTGACTTGGATGTTGAGGAAACTGCTGACCCGGTCCGGATCGCGCGGCGTGTCAAGGGTGACCGACGGCTTGTCGTCGGTCGGGCCTCCGCCGACATTGATGATGATCCAGCTGTTGGCCAGTGCGACATAGGTCAGCCCTCCGGGGCCGGTGTAGGCCACCCGGCCGCCGAGTACTTCGGTGTAGAAGCGTCGAGACCGCTCGACATCGTCCGAGACGATGAAGTGGGCCAGCACAATTCCTTCTGGCGGTGGTGGGAGCTCGGCCATCTGGTACCTGCACACGTAGGCCCCTACCCCGTTTACGACAAGGGCTGCAGGCGGCGGCGTTGCCACCATCGGCATTCAGCGTTGGTCTAGCGTGCCCTGCGCAGCTGCCGATCATTCACGGCATCACCCTCCTGGCAGGATCGCGGGCCGCCGCCGAGGGTCCGACCGCGCCGGCGCCCACTGCCCACCGGGGGCGGGCTCTCAGCGGACGACAGAGTCGCGTTGACCGATAGCCGCGATGTCCTGCACGCGGTCGCGGCCATTCTCGTCGAGGGCCCCGGGATCCACCGTCCGGGCGATAGCGCCGTTCCCGTCCGAAGCTCGTGCCTGCAGGGGCCGGCCCGGTCGGGCTGACGGGGCCGAGGCCGTCAGGAGGGCCTGGCTGTGGATGCTGGCGGCCATCGCCCATTGTCGATCTGAACCGCGTCTAGGACGTAGGCCATGACGCGATCGCGAGCCTGGAGCGCGGCACACCGATGCGCGGCCGAGGGCCAGGGAGTGCCGCAGTCGCAGGTGTGCTCTTACGCGTGCCGGAGAACGGCCACCAGGTCGATCTCGACGAGCTTGCGGTCCAACGTGGGTCGTCCGCACGGGAAAGGGCTGGGGAAACACCTGCTCGTAGACGGCGTCGTACGCCTCGTAGTCACGGCTCAAGTCGGCCAGGTGAGTCATGACTTTGACGACGTCAGAGAAGTCGAGCCCCCGGGTTGCCAGGAGCGCCCTGAGGTTCCGCAGCACCTGCCGTGTCTGCTCCGTGACATTTTCCCCACGACCTCGCCGGTGGTGGGGTCGTGAGGTCCCGTTCCCGCGGTGTAGAAAAAGCCATTGGCGACGATGGCCCCGGTGCAGGCGCGTCGCTGGTGCGAACCTCTTCCCTGGACACAGGGTCCTCTCAGCACAACCAGTTCCTGGGCGTTGCACAGGCCTGGGATGGGCGTCCGCGCAGGCTTTCGTTGTAGCAGGCCAGCGGGCTGCCAGGGTGGGCGACGCGGCGTCGGGGAGTCTCTTTCTGACGGGGCGCGGTCCGGTACTCGGCGGCGAGACAGGCGGCCGCGGGATCCGGTTGGTACCTGCCCCCTCCGGCCTGATCCAGAGCACGCATCCGGCGGTCCGCCGCGCCGGGCCGTTCCCGGTACGGTGCACGGCAGACCGGGTGTCAGGCCGGACCGAGCCCGTTCAGAAAGGTGCCGGCCACGAGGTCGGCGGCCTGCGGGGGCTCCATGCCGGGGAACTCGTGGGCCATGGCGTCGACGAGTTCGTCGAGGACGGCCCGTGCCCAGGCGGCGTCGACGTCGGCGCGCAGGTGGCCCTCGTCGATGGCGCGCCGCACAAAGGCGTCGACGCGTGCGCTCTGCTCCTGGCGGCGGGCGCTGGCCTCCGGGTCCTTCTGCATCATGCGGCGGGTGTTGACGGGCCACTCGCGGCTGACCGGGATGATCCCCTCCAGGTAGCGGTGGAGGGCGACCAGCACGGGGGCCTCGGTGAGCCGCGCCTCGTCCAGCACGCGCTCGGCCGAGTCGAGCTTGGCCTGGAAGACGGCGCTGAGCAGTGCCTCGCGGTTCGCGAAGCGGCGGTGCACTGTGGTGCGGTCCACTCCGGCGGCAAGGGCGATGGCCGCCATGGACGTGCCCGGGTCCTCGGCCAGGAGGCGGGCCCCGGTGTGCAGGACTGCGGTCAGGTTGCGCGCGGCGTCAACTCTCATGATCCCAAAAGTCTATGCGCATGCAGCACTTACAAAACCACTATCCAGCTCTGCGAGATGGAGTACGCCGCATTAGTGCAACATAAGTGTTGCAGTTTCAGAGACTTTGTCTACAGTGGAGTTGCCGTATCGCGGAGCGGCGCACGAGAGACGAAACGAGGAACACTCAATGTCACGGACTTGGCTGATCACCGGTGGCTCGCACGGGCTGGGCAAGGCTCTGGTTCTCGCGCCCTCGAGGCCGGCGACCGGGTCGTGGTGACCTCCCGCAAGCCCGGCTCCCTGGCCGACCTCCAGGCCGAGTACCCCGAGTGACTATCGGCCGTCGCCCTGGACGTCACTTCCCCGGCCCAGGCCAGAGACGTGGTGGCCGCCGCGGTCGAGCGCTTCGGCTCGATCGACGTGGTGGTCAACAACGCCGGCTACGCCGCCAGCGGCTCCATCGAGGACTTCCCCGAGGACGAGTTCCGCGCCCAGATCGACGCCAACATGTGGGGCGTGATCAACGTGACCCGCGCCGTGCTGCCGGTGATGCGCGGCCAGCGCTCCGGCCACATCGTGCAGATCTCCTCCGTCGGCGGCCGCGTCACGGCACGCCGGGCCTCAGCGCGTACCAGACCGCGAAGTTCGCGGTGGAGGGCTTCTCCGAGGTGCTGGCCAACGAGGTGGCTCCCCCTCGGCGCGCCGCCTGCTGCTCGGCAGCGACGCCCTGGGCATCGCCATCACCTCCGAGGAAGGCCGTCTCGCCGAGGCCAACAAGTGGGCCGAGGTCAGCCGTTCCACGGACTTCCCGAAGGCCGACACACCCGTCGCTGGCCGGAACGCCCGCCGGACCGGCCGGCGCCAGGCCCGCAGCCCACGGCTCGCGGGCGACCGGGGCCCCTGACTGCTGAGGACAGGAACAGTGACCAAGACCTTTCTGATATCCGGCGCGGCCGGCGGCCTCGGCGGCCGAGTCGTGGAAGCGGCCCTGGCAGCGGGCCGCAACGTGGTGGCGACGGACCTGGCGCCGGACGCCGTCACCGTTCCCACCGAGCACCGCGACCGACTGCTGGTGCGGGCCATGGACGTGACCGACCCGGCAGCCGTAGGTGACGCGGTCGCCCACGCGGTCGCGAAGTTCGGCAAGATCGACGTGCTGGTGAACAGCGCCGGCACCCGCGGCGTCGGCTCGATCGAGGACATGTCCGAGGATGAGTTCCGCCGCAACATCGAGGTCAACTTCTTCGGCGCAGTGAACACCGTACGGGCGGTGCTCCCGGTGATGCGGCCTCGCCGCTCCGGCAGCATCGTGAACGTCTCCACCATCGGCGGCCGCCGCAACCAGCCCGGGCTCGGCGCCTACCAGTCGGCCAAGTGGGCGCTGGGCGGCTTCACCGAGATCCTCGCCCGCGAGGTGGCTCCCATCGGCATCCGTGCCACCCTGGTCGAGCCCGGAGGCATCCGGACCCCGTGGGCGGCCGCGCCGATGCCGGTGCCGGACATCCACGCGGAGTACGAGGAGACGGTCGGCAGGTTCGCCCGTACCTACAGCAACAACCCAGACGTGCAGCGCGGCGACCCGGCGAAGATGGCCGCCGTCATCCTGCGGCTCACCGAGGAGCCCAAGCCGCCGGTGCGGCTCCTGCTCGGCTCCGACGCCGCCTGGATCGCCCCGCAGATCACCGAGGCGCGGGCCGCGGAGGACGCGGCCTGGCGCAAGGTCAGCGCCTCCACCGACCTGGACGGTCTCGGCGACTTCGCCGACACCGAGGTCGCTCGGATGGTCCGCCCCGCTGGTGACTGAGCCCCGCCCCTCACGGGTGAGCCGGTCACGCCGCACGGCGGACGCCCGCCCGCCCCTTCCGGACTTCTGCGTGCGTCCGGGCGTGCTCCTCAGCGCGTGCCACCACGGACCCGGACCGCGGCGCAGACACCCGGTCGCACCGGCGGACCCCCCTCCAGCCGGTGAGACCCGGGGCGCGTATTTCAAGGGGTGCGCGCCCCCCATACCCCCTCCGCCCTCGCACCCCCACGTTTCACACGAAGGAACCGCAAAGACATGCCTGTTCGCGACAAGCTCTACATCGGCGGCGCCTGGGTCGCCCCTAGCAACCCCGACATGCTGCTCGACATCCACTCCCCGCACGACCAGTCCGTGCTGGGCAGCGTGGCCCAGGCCGCGCCCGCCGACGTCGACGCGGCCGTCGCCGCCGCCCGCCAGTCCTTCGACCACGGCCCCTGGCCGCACACCACCCCTGAGGAGCGCCAGACGATCGTCCGCCGCTACGACGAGCTGCGCGCCGCCCGCGCCGACGAGGTCGCCCTCGCCATCTCGGTGGAGAACGGTTCCGCCGCCTGGTTCACCGCCGTCGGCCAGCCCTTCCTGACCCGCCAGGTCAAGGCCTACCTGAAGGCCGCCGAGGAATTCGGCTGGGAGGAGATCATCGAACCGTCCGACGACTCCGTCGCCTTCGACACCATCGTGCGCCGCGAGGCGATCGGCGTGGTCGCCGCGGTCATACCGTGGAACTCGCCGTTCTCCGCCGCCACCGCCAAGCTGGTCCCGGCCCTGCTCGCCGGCAACTCCGTCGTGCTGAAGGTCTCCCCGGAGAACTCCCTCAGCATGGCCCTGCTCGCCGACCTGTGGCACGAGGCCGGCCTGCCCGAGGGCGTCCTGTCCGTCCTGCCCGCCGACCGCGAGACCAGCGAGTACCTCGTCTCCCACCCCGGCATCGACAAGATCTCCTTCACCGGCTCCACCGGCGCCGGTCGCCGCATCGGCTCCATCGCCGGCGACCACCTCAAGCGGGTCGGCCTGGAACTGGGCGGCAAGTCCGCCGCCGTCATCCTCGAGGACGCCGACCTGGACAAGGTCACGGGAGGCCTGCGCTTCGGCTCGCTCGGCAACAACGGCGAGGCCTGCATCCTGCAGACCCGCATCCTCGCCCCGCGCAGCCGCTACGAAGAAGTCGTCGAGGCCGTCAAGACGATGGTGGAGTCCCTCAAGGTCGGCGACCCGGCCGCCCCGGACACCTTCATCGGCCCGATGATCCGCCGCGACCAGCAGCAGCGCGTCATCGACTACATCAACGTCGGCATCGCCGAGGGCGCCCGCCTGGTCACCGGCGGCCCGCAGATCCCCGAGGGCCTGGAGAAGGGCAACTACGTCACCCCGACCGTCTTCGCCGACGTCGACAACTCCATGCGCATCGCGCAGGAGGAGATCTTCGGCCCGGTCCTCGCGGTCATCGCCTACGAGGACGAGGACGACGCCGTCAGTATCGCCAACGACTCGGAGTACGGCCTTTCCGGCGGTGTCTGGAGCGCCGACCCGGAGCACGCCCTCGCCGTCGCCCGCCGCCTGCACACGGGCACCGTCACCATCAACGGCTCGTCCATGAGCTTCGACGGTCCGTTCGGTGGCTTCAAGGCCAGCGGTCTGGGTCGTGAGTACGGCAAGGTCGGCCTGACCGGCTACGTCGAGCACAAGACGATCACCCGCAACCGGTGACACCGTCGCCGTCCGCGGTGAGCGACGGCGTCCACCGGGAGGGGCCCGGGCGCCCTCCCCGCCTCTCCCCCACCCCTGCGAAGCATCCCGCGCGTGCCACAGCAGGCGCGGGATGCCTCTCTCACCCCCGAAGCAGACGACCATGTCCGACCGAGCAAGATCCCTCTGCCGGAGGGTTCACGGTGAGCTGCGGTTCCACACCCTGGGCATGCAATGGGACGAGCCGCTCCCGGCACGCGGCACCGAGCCGCCGGCCGGCGGTCCCGGCGGCGGCCCCGCCCGGCCGGACCGTAACCACCCCGTCTCTCCCCAGGATCCCCCGGCCTCACCCGAACAGCTATCCCTCGCACCTTCCCACCGGCACCGGGCTGGTCACCGGACGGACACCGCATCAAGAACGAGATCGACTACTCCCGCGGACCGGAGAAAACCTGTGTCTACGGCGCCTTACGCATCCGCGACGGCCATGAGCTCACGATGACCGCCACCTCCCGCAACAGCGTCTTCTAACAGCAGTTCCTTCAGCTGGTAGAAGACGCCAACCCTGTCGGGGACATCTATGTGATCACCGACATTCTGTCCTCGCACAACAGCGTGTCCACCCGGACCAGGCTGGAGGACCATCCCCGCATCAGGCACACGGGGGCGGCCGGCCGCCCGGCCGGGTCAGAAGCCGAACTTGGGGCACTCAACTCGGGGCATGGCGGGTCGGAGCTGGCGGCGCTCACGAACGTCCACGTCATCGCCAGCCACCGTGCAACCTCACGAAAGAGTGCGGTTGCACGGCGGTACCGATCCGCACTACGGCTTGCACGAGCGGTACATCGAGATGACGGAGATCGCCGACGTCACCTCGGCGACGCAGGTCGCCGACCGCGACGTCCTCGATGGGGACCATGCCGCGTCGGGTCAGGATCATCGTCCCGGCCGGGAAGCACTCGGGCGAGCCCCAGTGGATGTCTGTGATCGGCCAGGCCCAGACCGGGGCCTTGCGGATGTCGCCGATGTAGTGGGCGACGCCGGGGAAGTTCCGCTCGTGACTGGCGATCGCCTGCTTCCAGTGGTTGGCGGCCCCGGTGACCTTGACGCCCGGGACGGCGTCCGCGCCCTGGGTGCTGCCTCCGACTCCCTCGAACCAATCCATTACGGAGTTCGGTGCCGTCGTGCTTGTACGCCTTCGCTCGCCGGCGGCGGGCGTAGGTCTGGGCGCCGCTGGAGGCTGAGGCCATCGCGCGGGTGGTGGTGGAGATGTAGGGCATGCGGTCCGTCCCTTCGGGTGGGAGTGGTGTGTCGTGCATTCATCCTTGACCCCATCCACCGGGGTAACCTCTTTATCCCGGTGGATGGGGTCAATAAATCGGCAAGGGAGCCGCAGATCAGACGGCGTCCGGCCGGAACGGGATCAGCGGGTTCTGGTCCCCGTCCAGCGCGTACGCCCCGGGTCTGGATCGTGGTACCCGGCTGAGCCAGGTCCACAGCGCGCTGGATCGTCTTCAGCGACGCTGTCAGGGTTCCCGCGTTGCTGTCACTGCCCGTTACTGACTTTTTCGGGTTGCCTTCGGGTGGTGACGTTGGGTGATCCCTGCGGTATGCCGGTGTTATGCGGTATGGATGGTGGGGGCCTGACTGCTGAGCGGCGGGCTGCGCGTGAAGGGATCCGGCTGGAGGCCGGGGTGAGGTTCGCACGAGGTGACAGGACTTCGGACATCGCCAAGGACCTGCGGGTGAGCGAGCGTTCGGTGGAGCAATGGCGCCGCAACTGGCGTGAAGGCGGCATGCAGGGGCTGAAGTCGAAGGGACCCGCGAAGCTGCCGAAGCTGTCGGACGATCGGTTCGCCCTGCTGGAGAAGGAACTGGCCAAAGGGCCGGCTGCGCATGGCTGGGAAGACCAGCGCTGGACATTGGAACGCGTCAGAACGCTGATCGGCCGCCAGTTCAAGGTCAGTTGCTCGATCGCGGGTGTGTGGCGGCTGCTGCACCGCCACGGCTGGTCGTGGCAGAGCCCGGCCCGTCGCGCGCTGGAACGCGACGAGCATGCTGTCGAGCTCTGGAAGAGGGACGTGTGGCCGCAGGTGGAAGGACCGCGGCGGCGCTCGGGGCCTACATCGTCTTCGAGGACGAGGCCGGGTTCGCGATCACGCCGCCACACGCCCGCACCTGGGGCCGGCGCGGGCAGACTCCCGTGGTCAGAGTGCGCGGACGGTCCAGGCGACGCATCTCGATCGCCGCACTGTGCTGCTACCGGCCCGGCGAAAGGTCCCGGCTGATCTACCGGCCCCGCTTCCACCTGCTCCTCAGAGGAGCACGCAAGAGTTTTGCCTGGCAGGGCTACCGCGACCTCCTGGTCCGTGCGCACCGGCAGCTCGGCGCCCCGATCGTTGTCGTCTGGGACAAGTGCGCCGTGAGGCGCTTCGTTGTATCCCCGACTCACTCGGGAGGAATTTGGAGGAACATTTCTGGGCCACCGGGCTTACCTGGAGGTGAAATCCGAAGGGGACAACAGCATGTCCGGAAAGCGGTGACCGCCCGGAGGCGTCCGAGACGGTGCGTCGCAAGGCCCGCGCGATATGGCCAAAGCTGGATTGCCTGAAGCCCAATCTCCTGTGGTGTAAAGACCCACCCGTTGGAATGACGCCTGATACCGACGCCACACCGTGCCCGACCTTGATTGTCCCGGCCGGGCAGCCTCCACGGTGACGGACACCGCCCAGCGAGGACGGTCAAGGAGATGAGTGGGCGGCCTACGTCGCGCTCGATACGTACAGCGAAGACGTACCACGGGATCGCCTAAAGGGCGCGAGCCCCAAGGTGACGGAGTGCCCATAGTAGTCGCAGGAGTAGCGACCTGCCGAGGAGGCCGGGAAAGCCGGACCGCAGGGCGAAGGGGCACAGGCTGATTGTGATGTCCGTGCTGGGAGGTCTGCGAAATGCAGGACGCTGAAACAGTCCTGGGCGTCATCCGGGAACGCGGCAGGCGTTGTCTGCCGCTGGAGAGGTTGTACCGACAGCTGTTCAACTCGCAGTTATTTCTGGTGGCCTACGGTCGCATCTACGCCAACAAGGGTGCGATGACGCCCGGGACCACAGGGGAAACCGTGGACGGCATGTCCTTGGCCAAAATCGAGACGATCATCAGCGCATTGCGTTCGGAATCGTATCGGTGGTCACCGGCCAGACGTGTCTATATCCCGAAGAAGAACGGGAAGTTGCGCCCGCTGGGCGTGACGAACTGGTCGGACAAGCTGGTCGCCGAGGTGGTCCGCCTGTTGCTTGAGGCGTACTACGACGTCCAGTTCTCCGACCGGTCACACGGGTTCCGGCCGGACCGGGGCTGCCACACCGCGCTGCGCGAGGTGGCTACGTCCTGGACCGGAACGCACTGGTTCATCGAAGGTGACATCTCCGACTGCTTCGGATCCCTTGACCACAAGATCACGGTCGGGGTGCTTGCGGAGAAGATCCACGATGGTCGGTTCCTGCAGCTGATCGAGCGCATGCTTCAAGCCGGGTACTTGGAGGACTGGAAATGGAACGCCACGCTCAGCGGCGCCCCACAGGGCGGCACGGCGTCCCCGATCTTGTCGAACATCTACCTGGACCGGCTCGACCGGTTTGTTGAACAAGATCTGCTGCCCGAATACAACCGGGGCGGCCCCCGTCGCAAGAACCCGGCCTACGTGGCCAACAAATCCCAGATCGAGAAGGCCGAACGCCGTGGTGACCTGGAATCGGTGAAGATGCTGAAGCAGCAGCGCCGCAGGCTGCCGAGCGGCGACCCGAGCGACCCGGGGCTTCGACGCCTGAAGTACGTGCGGTATTGCGACGACTGGCTGCTCGGCTTCGCTGGACCCAAACACGAGGCCAAGGAGATCAAGTCGCGGATTCAGCAGTTCCTGCACGATGAACTCAAGCTGGAACTATCGGAGTCCAAGACACTGATCACCCACGCCGCCAGCCAGGCGGCACGTTTTCTTGGCTATGAGCTACGGGTCCAGCACGAGGACACGAAACTCACTCGCGGACGCCGTGCGGTCAACGGAGTCATGGGTCTGTATGTGCCCAACGCGGTGATCCGTGAACGATGCGCCCGCTACATGAGAAACGGGAGCCCAGCGGCACGCGGCCAGCTCTTCCACGACAGCGATTTCACCATCGTCGGGAAGTACGGAGCCGAATACCGAGGGTTCGTCCAGTACTATCTGCTCGCCCAGGATGTATTTCGCCTGAACACGCTGCACTGGGTCATGGAGACATCGATGCTCAAGACCCTGGCCGCGAAGCACCGATCCACCGTCCCGGCGATGGCCCGCGCTTTCAAGGCGACCGTCAGCACTCCGGTCGGACCCCGGATCTGCTTCGAGGCCGTGGTGCAGCGCGACGCGGGAAGGAAACCACTGGTCGCCCGCTTCGGCGGGGTCCCACTCATCCGCAAACGCACCGCCGTCCTGACCGACCGACGACCGACCATGGCCAGCCCGGGCAACGAGCTGATTCATCGGCTCCTGGCCGGGAAATGCGAGATCTGCGGCGCGGGAAAGGGACTTCAAGTCCACCACCTGCGGAAACTCGCCGATCTCAACAGGCCCGGTCGGCCGGATCGGCCGCCGTGGATGACCCTGATGGCAGCGCGGCGACGCAAGACCCTGGTGGTCTGCTCTGCCTGCCACCACAACATCCATGCAGGACGAGGCTCAGCTCTTCCCCGGAAGTAGTCACTGGAGAGCCGTGTGCGGTTAACGCCGCCTGCACGGTTCGGGAGGGGGTCGACGGAAAAGGACCCGATCCACGGGCACCTCGCCGGCGGCCTACCTCACTTTGAACACCCACCGTGCCGCCGGAATGCGGGAGTACGCCGCTGGCCACGCGTGGCTCACGATCATCCAGCTGCCCTCCTACAGCCCGGACTTGAATCCCGTGGAAGGCATCTGGTCGTGGTTACGGCGCGGGCCGTTGGCCAACACTGCATTCGCCGATCCCGACCACCTCACCCGCACCCTCCGCCGAGGGCTCGCCCACATCCAGCGTCACCCCGAGCTCATCGACGGCTACCTCACCGAAACCGGACTGACCCTCACCCCAGATGTCCCGAAGCCAATCCGAAAAGGTCAGTAGTAGCCACGTACAGGTCACTCGCCTGCATTTGGCTGCTGGCAGCGTGGGCGCCGGCCCCGCGGACAGGATGAGCAAGCCGGCCAGGGAGAGGGTTGCAGAGGAGGCGGGGTGGCTGGGGCTTGTCGAATTCCCTTAACTCAGGTCAGCCAAGGGTCGTACACCCTGGTCTCGATCGGCTGCGCCACCAAGCGGGGCGCCATCCATGGACTAACCCGCAGGACCGGACTACCAGCCCTGCTTCCCGAGTGCCGGGGTGATACCGAGACCCCGAAGTGGTCGGGGGCGCAGGCTCAGTCGGCCGTCGCGACCGCGTCCCTGATGAGGCGGCGGGCGGCCGCGTCGGTACGGACGACGTCATGGGTCACCAAGCCGTCCTGGCACACACCGCGCAGGCCGGAGACGAGGAGCGTGGCCGCTGTCTGCGCCTCCTGTGGCGGGTGACCCAGCCGGACGTAAGCCGCGGCGATGGGGCCGATCATGACCTCGACGGTCTCGGCCGCGATGTCGCCGTACTGCTCGGGATCGGTGGCGGCCAGGCTGAGCAGCTGCAGCAGCATGCGGACCGGCCCGGACTGCTCCCCGACGGTCATCGCCTCCCACAGGGTATGAGCCGCCTTGCGCAGCCCCGCGCTGTCGCGGACGTCGTCGAACATCGCGTGCGCGTCGGGACGGCAAGCGGCCAGCGCCTGGGCCAGCAGGTTCTCACGGCTGCCGAAGTAGTACAGAAGCATGCGCTTGGTGGTGCCGATCGACCCGGCGAGCGGACTCAGCGACATCTGCGCGACGCCGTGGTGCTGGAGGTGGTTCACCACCTGCTTCAGCAGCTCGGCGCGCTTCTCGGCGTTGACGGGGCGAGGCACGCTTTGACTGTACCGACCGGTACGCGTAAGGTCCAGCAGACGTAAATGTGCCGATCGGTACGTTAATCGAGATGGCGCCATGGCGACGGTCAGGCGCGGCACAGCCGAGGGAGGCGCCGTGAAACTGGTTGGCTCGCGAACAGCGGGGGACCACCGGTACCGGAGAGGCGGCCAAGTGGTGACCGGGGATCCGGTCGGCCGAGTGTGCCGCGGTCTCTGCGGCATGGCCCGCCGTGGCGGCCAGGGGGTGGTCCTGTGAAACACCGGATCGCGCGTCCCCGGGGCATATCCGTGGCCAGAGTCCTCGTCGAGACCCTCACGATCCCGGCAGTGCTCTTCCTCGGCCTGCTGTTCAGCTTCCCCATGGCCTTCCACCAGCCTCAGCCCCACCACGCCAAGCTCGTGATCGCCGATCCCACGGTGCAATACAGGGTCGAGACCGCACTGCAGCGGCAGCATCCCGGCGGGTTCGACGTCACCGCCGTCCCGGACGCCCGGGCAGCCCGCCGGGCGGTGCTGGACCGGGACGCCGCGGCAGGCTTCGCCGCCACGGGCAGACATGCCGTGCTCTACGTGGCCAAGGCCAACGGCGCGTCCCTCGAGCAGGCGCTGACCAAGGGCTTCACCCAGCTTGCGGCGCACAACCACCAGAAGCTCACCGTCACGGACGTAGCCCCCACGGTCAGCAAGGACGGATCCGGCGCGACCCTGGTCTATTTCGGGATCGCCTGGAACGTCCCCGGCTATATACTCGCCACGACCCTGCTGCGGGCGGTGACCTTCAACCGGCGCAAGAAGCTGATCACGATAGCGGGCGTCGCCGGCCTCTTCAGCGCCGTGGGTTTCCTCGTCGGCACGGGACTGGGGCTCTTCCCCAACGACCCCGCGGCCCTGGCGATCGCCTTCCTGCTCACCGCGGCCGTGGCCACGTTCTCCCTCGGCATGGCGCCCTTCGTCAAACACTTCTTCCCCCTGGCGGGTCTGGGCCTGTACATCGTGCTGAGCGTTCCCTCCAGCGGCCTGGTCCCCGTGCAGCTGCTGCCGGGGTTCTTCCAAGCCCTGCACGCCGTCATGCCGCTGGGCAACGCGGTCGACGCCCTGAGAGGAGTCCTGTACTTCGACGGTGTCGGGGTGCTGAAGCCGGTCCTCGTGCTGTGCGCGTGGATCGCGGCGGGTGTGGCGCTGCTGGGCCTTGACGCGTGGCGACACCACCGCATGGCCGCACGACGAGGAGGGGAGGACGAGCAGGGCGACATTCCGGAACCGCCGGTGGAGGACCCCTCCGTGGAGGTGCCCGCGCCTACCGCGCTTCCGGTCCACCCGCATCACTTCGGCGAGCTGTTGCCGATGCTGGAGGGCACTGTCAGCGACGCTGAACTGCAGCCGATCCGACATGCCGCGGTGACCGTCATGGACCCCGGCGGCCGCCAGCTGGTGCGGACCACGACGAACGCGCGCGGCGAGTACGCCGTGACCGGACTGCCCGAGGGATACATCAGCGTCGTCGCCTCGCACCCCGGCCGAGACCCCCTGATCCACCAGAAGCTGCTGCAGTCCGGTGTGGCCGTCCGGGCCGACTTCACCCTGCACGACCGGCGCAACGGCACATCAGTCCGCGCGGGCGCTCACCCCCTCGCTCTCGGACACGCGAGACAGGGACCGTGAGACCCCCTGGACGGCGATGGCAGGCGTCGACGAGGTTGACGCGTTCTGCTCGACACACACCACGACGATCTTGGTCTCCCGGGAAGGCGCCGCGCCTGCGTGGTGGCTTCCCGGGGCCATCGCACAGCCGGAGGTTGCGGCCGAAACCATCGCGCTCTTTGCTGGACATGAGCGGAAAACAAGAACGCCGGGATCGGCGGCGGCCCGGGCTGGAGGGAAACACATGTCTGACAAGAATCACGCCACCGTGGCGGTCACCGGGGTGACCGGAGCGCTAGGCAGCCGGATCGCGGCCCTCCTCGCCGGCCACGGCGTCCCGCAACTCCTCGTCGGACGTAGTCCCGACCGCATGCCCGAACTGCCAGGCGCCCAGAGACGCGGCCCGGCCGCCTACGCTGACGCCCCGGACATGCGCAGGGCGCTCGAGGGCGCGTCGACCCTCATCCTGGTCTCCGGACACCGTACGGGTCGCCGGCTGGAAGAACACGCCACCGCGGTTGAGGCCGCGATCGCAGTCGGCACAGGCCGGGTCTTGTATGTGTCCCTCGTCGGCGCGACGCCCACCGCCACCTACCTCAACGCCCGCGACCAGTGGCTGACCGAACAGTTCCTTGCAGGGACCGGGATCCGCCACACAGTGCTCCGGGCGGGCTTCTACGCGTCGACGCCTGCCGCCCTCGCCAACGAGCAATTCGTCGTGAGGGGCCCTGCGCCGACAGGCCGGGCCGCCTTCGTCACCCACGAGGACATCGCCGACGTGATCACGGCCGTCGCCCTCGACGACGGTCCCCGCTCGGAGCACGACGGCGCGACCCTGGAGATCACCGGGCCCGAGGCCCTGACTCTCGACGAAGCTGTCACCCGCATCGCCGCGGCCACCGGTCGGCCCTACCGCTACGAACCCGAGACCCTCGAGGAAGCCTTCGCACGGCGATGGCGACTGGGCATGAGCGGAGAACAGATCGAGACCTGGATCTCGTGGTATCAGGCGATCGAGAAGGGCGAGGTTTCCGTGGTCACCGACGTGGTCCCTCGACTCACCGGCTCAGCGGCGACCCCGATCTCGAACGCAGCCTGGTGGCCCACGCCGAACACCGCCCGGGGTACCGCTGAGTTGAGGCGGAAGCGAAGCTAAGGCGGTGCCCTGTGTGGTGAGGCGGTCGTTGGGCTGTGCATGGAGCGGGGTGAGTTGGGTTGTGCCGGACGGTCTTTTGGGGATCGCAAAGCCGCTGATGCCGGGGTCGAAGGTGCGGCCTCAGGGTGGCGGGACGCACGACAATCGACGGTGCCGCGAAGTGCTCACGCACGTGGTCGACGGCGCGCACGAGATCGTCGGAGCTGAACCTGCTGCCGGCGAAGTCGCCCCGGGCTCCCCGGTGCCGGCGAGATTCGCATTGAGGACCGCGATTCCGTGTCCGGCCAGCTCCCGGCGGATCCGGGCGGCCGCCAAACAGTCCCTGCCGCACGTAAAAAGCAGGGGCGAATACGGCGTACGCCCAAGGCGTCCCCTCAGGAAGGCCCAGGCGAGCCTCGGGAGCGCTGTCCATCAGTGCGTGCAGGCATGCTGCAGTACGAGAACAAGGCTGACACCGAGGACGAGTGCGATCACTCCCAGGACCATCACTTTCGTCTGATCGCTCATCTGCAGCCGTTCATTCGTGCGGAGGGCTCGGTTCCTACCGGCGACTCGAAGTCCTTGACGGCCCGGACAGCGAGCTGGCCGTCGCCCGCGCTGCAGGCCCGCAAGAGCTGCCGGACACACCAGACATCCGCGCGGGCGAGGGGAACGTGGCTACTGGTTTTCTGCCTGGTCAGAATGGCACGGCAAGGAACTGAGGCGCATCACATGATCTGGTGATCGGTCCGACCATTCCCTCCCCTGTCGCGAGTAACTCTTTACTGGTGACCGTGCGATGGCGACGAGATACTCGACGGCGCACACAGAGATCGCCCTGAGTCGATCTTTCTGCGGTCAAGCCCGAAAGGGACGCCTCGAAGAAGGATGGCGGGTCATACGCCGACCAATCACTCGATCGTGCGATGCCCCCCGCCCTTTTCCGATCCATAGTGATTCCTGTTAGCGATCGATAAGACAAGGAGAAACGACTATGGGAAAGCTCGCACATCGCATCGGGATCGCGACTGCCTCTCTTGCAGTCGCCACAGGTGCTCTATTCACTGCCGGCGGTTCCGCGAGTGCGGCCGCTTTTACGGCGGACACGCCCACCCCCGCCCAATCAGGGGTGGTTGCGGGGACGGGAGCCACCGCCTGGAACCACGGCGGGTACGGCGGAGTCAGGAGTGAGGGCTACCGCCACCACGGGAAGCCCTCGGACGGGCACTGCGGCCGCTGCGCCTACGACCGCTTCGACCGCTTCTACCCCTGGGTCTGGGACCAGCTCACGGAGCTCGGACACGTCAACTGACCCGGGGTGTCCGTCAACGCGAACTCCCCGCCCCAGCATCACAGCCCGAGCAACCGGCAGCGCCAAAAGCCGCCCAGCCCTCCACCCCTCGCCGTCGAACGCATCCAGCGCATATCTGCCACACCAACACCTGCCCCGTCGGCCTCGCCACCAAGGACCCGCGCCGCGCCAGCGCATCGAACGTCCGCGAAACATCGGCTCGAGTCCACCGCTTCCAGTCCGCCACGGCGCAAGATCATCGCTTCGCCGGCCGGCATGTGAACCCGCTGATTGTGCCAGCGCACGCTGCGCCGGCGTGTAGACCTGGTCACTGCCCAGTCCCATGCGGAGGAGAGGGAGTCTCATCGTGGCCAGAACCTCGCCCCCGTCATTGAGGCTGGAGGAGCGCCACCAGCTTGCGGTGAGGCCGCAAGCTCCTCATCCACGCCTACTGCGTGCTCCGCGAACTCGACGCGGCACACCACGGAGAAAGCCCAGCTCACGACTTGATTACCCTCGGCACACGGACTTGACGACTAATTAGTGAGAGCATCACCCTGCGTCATTAGATCTGTCGCGATGCCCACAAAGAGCTCCGCGCCAGGAGTGCTGACTGCGCAAGGACCGCTCACTAGATTATGCGATGCACAGCGAACACTGATGGTGTTGATATTTAGTTCCTGATAGAAGCCGGGGTGTTTTGCACGATGAGCGGTATTGACAGTGCCCTGAGCTCTACGCCAGCTGAGTCCCAACCTTCCTCGTCTTGTCACACGCGCATCCCGGAGTGCGCCACCACCGATCTCGACTCTCCGAAGTGCGAGCCAGGCCAAACATTCACAGAGAGACTGGAGCCCTGGCTTTCAGCGTGGCTGGCAGTCGGCCAGGAGAATCACTGACATAAAATGCCATTCACCCATCCCCTCGTTGAAGCTGATGAGCCGACAATGATTGACACCGTCATCTGGTTGATCGGATTCCGCTACCACGTTGCCCCCGATCGTATAATTCGGTGCTTCTACCTGGTCGACAACACCAGGGACCAGCAACAGGCTCGGCGGATCGCCGCCGAACGGGCGGAGACACCCGCCGAACGTGGACGACCCAAGCACCTCATTCTTGACCAGGCTTGGACCGAAATACGGTGCCTGCACTGTGACTCCATCGGCAAATGGAAATTTGAGCTCGCGGAGGATTCCCGCTGAACGTCGTCCGCCACGGCCCAGCCTGGCAGCGCCAAACCGGGCATGGTGTAGTAGCGGTGAGTCAGTCAGAGCTGGGGAGCGTAGCGAGGGTTTGGCATGGGGGACGGTCTTGGACGGGCTGTCCCACCAACGTGTGTCCGCGCCGCATCTGGCGACAGCGGCGGGCGCGTACTTGGTGGCGACGCCGCCACCGGGACCAGTTCACCGCGTGGTCGCGGCATGCAGGAGGGTGGCGGGCTTCAGCTGCCAGCAGACGACGGATTTCAGCTGGTGTGAGGTCCACGAGGTCGGGTGCGTCGGCCGGGTCACCCCATTTTCTCACTTCTGGACGGCCCTCACCGTGAGGAACGCGTGGGCGAGCATGGTGAGCGTGATGTGCCGGCACCATCCCATGTAGCCGTGGACCTCGTACTTCTACGACAGTGGCCGCCAGCGGGGCGCAGGCGAGGTAGTACGCGATTTCGTCGGGCTTGCTCATGCTGCGGCGGGCCAGCATCCGCTGCTGCCGGGTCGGCTCGTCGCCGTCGAACTCCCACACTGCGGGCAAGCGTGCGGCTGCCCAGTCGTAGAACCGTTCGCCCTTGGCTCCCGCACCCGCCGACAGATGCTGCCATGCCTCGGACGGGGCCTGGGCGAGGACGTGGTCGATGCGCGGGCCGTGCACGGGCTGCGACTTGAGCACGGCGAAGAGCGGCGGGGTGCCGGCGTCGATGGCGCACCCCGCCCGCTCACCGCGGCGAGACCAGTCAAGCGGCGAAACGATCAGGATCGGCGGCCTTCCAGTCCACCGCCCAGGACTCCGGCGGCTCGATCAGCAACTGCCCCGGGTCCAGCCATTCATAGAGCTCCGCGTAGGAGCGGACCGTGACCGGATCCACGCGCCGACGCAGCATGTGCGGGCGCAGCTCGGCCGGTCCGTTCACGCCCAGCGAGGCGATGATCTTCAGAGAGCTGTTCACGGTGGCGGACTGGAAGCGCTGGACCCGGACCGACTTGTCGTCGACGTGCAACGCGCGGGCGCGGCGCGGGTCTTGTGTGGCGACTCCGGCGGGGCAGGTGTTGGTGTGGCAGCTCTGCGCCTGGATGCAGCCGATCGCGAACATCATGGCGCGAGCCGCATTGGTGAAGTCGGCGCCCTGCACCATGCGCTTGACGATGTCGGCTCCGGTGGCCACCTTGCCGCTGGCGCCGATCCTGATCCGGTCCCGCAGGCCGGCGCCGACCAGAGCGTTGTGGACCGTGATGAGGCCCTCGGTGAGGGGGCTGCCCAGATGGTCGGCGAACTCCAGCGGGGCTGCTCCGGTGCCGCCCTCCGCTCCGTCGACGATGATGAAATCGGGCGCGGTGCCCTCCTCGATCATGGCCTTGCACACCGCCAGGAACTCACGCCGGGAGCCCACACAGAACTTGAAGCCGACCGGCTTGCCCCCGGACAGCTCGCGCATCTCGGCGATGAACCGGATCAGTTCCCGTGGGGTACTGAAAACCTCGTGGTACGGGGGCGAGATGACGGTCCGCCCCTCGGGGACTTCGCGTACCCGGGCTATCTCGGCGGTGACCTTCTCCCCGGGCAGCACTCCTCCGATGCCGGGTTTGGCTCCCTGGGACAGCTTCAGCGACACGCACTTCACGCTGTCGTGAGCAGCCTTTTCCGCGAACCGCGCCCGGTCGAAACGGCCGTCCTCGGTGCGGCAGCCGAAGTATCCGGTACCGATCTCCCACACCAGGTCGCCACCGTGCCGCAGATGGTATTCCGACAGGCCGCCCTCACCCGTGTCGTGTGCGAAGCCCCCGAGGGCGGCGCCCTGGTTCAGGGCGAGGATGGCGTTGGCGGACAGCGAGCCGAAACTCATCGCCGAGACATTGAACAGGGCCATGTCGTAGGGCTTGGTGCAGTCCGGACCACCGATGCGGACCCTCGGCTGCTCCGCCGGCGCCGGGCGTGGCCTCATGGACGACTCGAAGTACTCGTAGCCTTCGGCATAGACGTTCCGTTCGGTCCCGAATGCTTGCTCCGCTTCCAAGCCCTTGGCGCGCTGATAGACGAGACTGCGCACATCCCGGTCGTAGGGACGGCCGTCGTAATTGCGCTCAATGAAATACTGCTGCAACTCCGGCCGGATCGACTCCAGCATGAAGCGCACATGTCCCAGCACAGGGTAGTTGCGCAGCACCGAGTGGCGCTTTTGGAGGAGATCGTAGGTACCCACGCCCGCCAACGCCGCGCACAGCACGGCGGCTGGCCACCACCAGGGAGACACGGTCGCCGCGAAGGATCCGACTGCGACTGCGAGGACTCCAATAAATGCGATCGATGCAATTCTAATCACGTGCGAAACCTACTCCTGTCCCAGTAGCGTCACAATGTCTGAATGATGCGATATACGGCACATTCGGCGCACGGAAGTCCTATCGGCTCGGGGTATGCGAATTCCGTCACGCCGGCCCGGCCTGGACCGAACCGCGCGCGTAACGGCCGGCCCATGCGGCCAGCAGCGTCGCGACATAGCGGGCGTCGGCACGATCGGTGAGGAGATGGTCGGCACCGTCGATCGCGACAAAGGACTTGGGGTGCCGTGCTGCGTCGAGGATCTGCTGGGCGTTCTCCACACCTACCGTCTCGTCGATCGGCGAGTGCAGCACCAGGAGCGCGTGACGCAGTCGGCGGATGCGCTCGGCCTGAGGCTGCGCGGAGATGTCGTCGAGGAACTCCCGACGGATGTGGAACACGCGGCCTCCGAGACTCACCTCGGCCTCCCCGTTCCGCTCGATCTCCTCCCGCCTGCCGCCGAAAGTGTGCACGACGTGCTCCGGCTCCGCAGGCGCACCGATCGTGGCCACCGCTGCCGTCTCGGGTATCCGGTGCGCGGCGGCCAGCACGGCTGCGCCGCCCAGCGAATGCCCGATGAGGAGCGACGGCGCCGTGAAGTTCTCACGCAAGTGGTCGGCGGCGCGCACGAGATCGTCCACATCGGAGCTGAATGTACTGTCGGCGAAGTCACCCCCGGACTCACCGATGCCGGTGAAGTCCACACTGAGGACCGCGATTCCGCGTTCGGCCAACTCCCGGCAGATCCGAGCGGCCGCCAACCAGTCCTTGCCGCATGTGAAGCAGGGGGCGAATACGGCGTACGCCCAAGGCGCCCCTCCGGCAGGTCCAGGCGCGCCACGAGCGGGACGCCCAGCGAGCCTACGAACTCGATTTTGCTACTGCGCCTGGACATCCCGGCCCTCCACGCCCCCGACCCCGATCTGGTTTCGTGTGCCACTTTTCTTCGGCAGACGACCGCCGAGTCAAGAAAACTCGAGCGATATCAGCTCTCTGGGCAGAGTAGACCGGAAAGGAACTGAGAACATCGCACAATCTAGCGATTCATGTGACTACCAAGTCTCGCCTCAAGCCCACAATACATACCTGCAGCACGGCCCCACCTGGGCAGCAGTCAATCACCAGATCATGCGATGCACTACGCACCTTCCTGATCGAAACTGGCCGTGTTGGCAGTTTCTGCTCTCCGGAAACCAGGGAGTGATTTTTTTGCGCACCAAGAACAAGCTAGTACGGCGTATAGCGACCACCGCCGCCGCTCTGGCATTCGCCGGAGGCACCCTCCTCGTCGCCGAGGGTTCCGCGAACGCGGCTGCTCTTCCGGCCGACGCACGCGTCCCCGCCCGAGCGGGTGCGGTGGCCGAGAGGGGAACCGTCGGTGGGCACCACGACGGACATCGCGGACACGTCTGGGACTGTTCCACGTACGACCGCTTCTACCCGTGGATCTGGGAGCAGCTGAAGACGTTCGGGTTGGCACGCCCGTAGCGGGTGACACCGGCATCGCCCGCGGCCCGGGAAGTTCGGTTGCATACCGCGGGAATATCCGGAACGACGTTACGGCTGCGCCCATGTGGAATCCGGGAAACCTGCCGGTGTCGGAGGAAGTGCGCGAGGACGGACCGCAAGTGACCAAGGAACATACCGGCCACCGCGACCTCGCGCCGGACCGCCGCAGGAGGCACACCGCTGAGCTGCTCGCCACGTGCGCCGCCTGTCTCATACCGTGGACCGTGATGCTGGGTCTGACGCTGCCGTCGTCCCACCACGTGCACGAGTGGCGCCTGACCTGGGTCGGATTCGACGTGCTGCTCATCATGGCGTTGGCGTCCACGGCGTTCCTGGCCTGGCGCCGCAGCCGTTCGGTCATTCTGTACGCGCATGCCACAGCGGTCCTGCTGATCTGCGACACCTGGTTCGACATCTCGCTCGATGTCGGAACTGAGGACGTCTGGATGGCGGGGGGCCTTGCCCTGGCCACCGAACTGCCGCTCGCCGCCTTCCTCATCCATCGGGCACACTCCCTGATCGCCCTGCTGCCATGGCCGCCCGCGCACACCGCCATCGGCGACACCGCCGGGAGCCGGACGGAACCGGTCACGGAGGGGGAGACCCTCCCCCCGGGTCTGCGGACGCGTGGTTGACCGGAGGGATTCCGGAGCGCAGATGCCTGGCAGTGGATCAGACGGTCGTGACCACTTGGGCGTACGTCAGGCGTGGGGAGCGCGGGAACCAGGCATTCTCGCCCGGCCTGCCGATGTTGACGACGGCGAGAACAGAATGCTCGCCGTCGCTGAAGAACTCCTTGTCGATGCCCTCGGCGTCGAACCCGGTCATCGGTCCCGCGGCCAGGCCGGCTGCGCGGACGCCGATGATGAAGTAGCCGACCTGGAGGAGCGCATTGAGCCTTGCGGAACACTCACGCACCGCACGCTCGGCGAAGAGCTCCCTTGCCTGCGGGAAGTGGGGGAACTGGCTCGGCAGTTCCTCGTGGAACTCATTGTCCGCGGCGAGGATGGCGACGAGAGGGGCGGCCGCGGTCCTCTTACGGTTACCCTCAGACAGGTGTCCGGTCAGGCGTTCACGCGCCTCGGCGGAATGAACCAGCACGATCCGCAGCGGCTGCTGGTTCATGCTGGTGGGACCGTACTTGACCAGTTCGTAGATGGCCTTCACCTGGTCGTCCGTCACCGGGTCGTCGGTGAAGGTGTTGGCGGTACGAGCCGCCCGGAACAGAAGGTCCTGGGCTGCGGGGTCGAGTGCGAGTGACATGGTGAACCTCTTACGGGTGTGCGGCTTTGGCATCTAGGTGATTCGGCGAACTGAGAAGCAGAGGAACTGGGCGCTGACAGCGAGCAGATAGACAGCCGTCGTGGTCGTCCCGACGAGCCCCCACAGGAGGGGACCGGAACAGCACCGCGCGAACAACAGGCTGACCAGCGCAGCGAGAGCCGCCATGGGCAGAAGGAAGGCGGCCCATATCCACGTGCCGGCCGGGGCGGACCTGTCCGGCTTCATGGGGGCGCCGCCGTACGCGACGGCACCCAGCCCGACAAAGGCGAGCGTCGCACCGGCGAGGAGTGCCAGGACTTCGGCCGCCCCTGGGGCGCCCCGATCGGACGACGTCACCGCGGTGGCGGTCCACAGCGCCAGGGTGTATCCGTGCGGGGCCGCGCTCGCGGCCACGGCTGCACGGAGCTGGCCACGGTGTCCGCGTTCGGCGACCGCGCCGGTGCCGACCGACCCGTGCCGCGGTTGACCATCCGTCCGCGACACGGGGGAAAGTCCTGCCACGCCGGTACTCCTTCTCGAGCGCCTGGTACGCGGCCCGGTCAGCGCCAGGGGAACGACTCGGTCGGCCTCCGGGCTCAGCCGTCCGCTTGTGATCGGATCGCTGACGGCGCCGTGCCTGTGGCGCCGTCGCGACCAGCATCACCCGTACGTCGGGCGTCGGCATCGCCCATTCACGGGATCCTCGCCGCCGCGCACCGCCGCCGCAGGCGTCGCTCAGTCCGCCCCGTCGGAGATGCCCCCCGTTCGATCGCCAGCCGGGTCAGTTCGACTCGTGTGTTGATGCCGAGCTTGGTGAAGATGTGCCTCATATGCGTGTTGACGGTGTGCACGGACACGTAGAGCCGGTCGGCTATGGCCCGGTTGGTGAGGCCCTCCACGACGAGCGGGATGAGCTTCCGTTCGGATTCGGTCAGGCTCTCCCATCCCGGTGCGCCGGTCGTGTGGTGCCGTGGGGCGGCTGTGCGCACGCCGAACTGTCTGAGGCGCCGCATGATCCGTTCGTGATCGCGCAGGGCTCCGGAACCCGACGCCAGCTCACCCGCCTCTGCGAAGTAGGGGATCGCCGACGTGGTGTCGCCCGACGCGGCCACGAGGTCCCCGAGGTCCTCGCAGGCCGCGGCCAGGGCCAGCCGCCTGCCGGTGCTCCGGTAACCGGTGACGGCGGACGCCAGTGCGCCCCGGTCGTGGTGGAGCAGGCCGTCCACATGGGCACGGACGGTCCCGATGATCTGCTGGCTGTCGTCCTGTTCGGCGAGGGTGCGCAATGCGCCGGACACGGCCTGCGCGAGCGAGGGGTCCTCGCCGCGGAGCGCCATGCACGCGATCCCGGGCCAGTGGGACGGCGGCACCGCAAGCAGGCGTGCCGGCTCGGCGTCCGCGAAGCTGCCGCCCAGCGCCGCTGCCGCTGCGGCGTCCCGGCCCTCCGCGTCGGCCAGGCAGGCGCCTGCGAGCGACACCCACAGGCCGAACCGCTGGGTGCTCGTGCCGGACCCGGCTTCGGCGGCGCGGAGATGGTCCCTGGCTTTGGCGAGGTCACCGCGTCTGATCTCCACCAACGCCAGCGCAGAGAGGGCCTGGGGATTCGGCTGGGTGATCTCGAGTTCGTCGGCCACCATCAGACTGGACTCGGCCTCCACGGCCGCGTCGTCAAGCGCCCCCTGTTCGAACAGCGCGCAGGCACGGCTGGCATGCCAGTGGGGAAGTGACCAGCCCAGGCCCAGCGCCTCCGCTTCGCGCTGCCCCTCCCGCAGCACCCGCTCGGTGTCCGCGAGCCGGTCGGTGGCGGTCAGCACCGTGGCCAGCCACAGCGCGGGAATCCGCGGAGGCCGCAGGTAGAGTACGCCGGACTCCGTGCCGGCGGCGCGTGCCGTGGCCTCCTCGGCGAGCTCAAGGGCGCGGGCCAGGCGCCCACGGTAGAAGAACGTCTGCGACTGGAACACCATGGCGCTGACGACGACGGCCGGGTCCTCGCTGCGGTAGGAGGCCTCGACCAGTCCGATGTCGGTCTGCTCGGCAGCGGTGATGTCCCCGAGGTACACGTGGCCCGTCGCCTTGGTCTTCAGCAGCCTGATTCGCAGGTCAGTCGGCAGCCCGGGAAGGACCAGAGCCTGCTGGAGGTGTGTCATCGCTGCGGCATCGTCGCCCGCGGCCTGGTGGATCTCGGCGGCCACCAGGCGCAGACGCGCCTCCTGCACCGGCTCCAGCCGGTCCGACAGGGTCGCGTCGACCAGGTCGAGCGCCTGGTGCACCCGGCGGGTCCGGCCGAGGTACTCCGCGGCGTCGGTCAGCAGGGCGATGCGCCGCCGGTCGTGCAGGGGCAGCAGTCCGGCGATCTGCTGAGCCAGGTCCGCGGCCGCGTCAGGGGCCGACGAGGACAGTTCCCGTACCGCGGTGGTCAATGTGGTCACGGCGTCGTCGTCGACCGGGCCGCCCGACATGACGACGTGCCAGGCCACCTCGGCCGATCGTGCCCCGATGCCCCGCAGAATGTCGGCGGCCTCCCGGTGCAGAGCGGTCCGTACGGCCGGCGCCAGATTCTCGTGGATGACCTGCCGCATGAGGTCGTGGCGGAACGCCAGTCGCGGCCCGTCGCCGGAGAGCAGACCGGCGTTCAGGGCCGCCTCGACGCCCGACAGCAGGCTGCCGACCTGCCTGCCGAGCATGCGGGCGGCCGTACCGAGGTCGAACTCCCGGCCGAGGACGGACCCGATCTGGAGGAGGCGCACGGCATCCTCCGGGAGCCGGTCCAGACGCGCGGCGACGCTCCGCCGGAAACCGACGGGGATGCCGTCGTGCAGCAGGCTGGCCACGCCCGCCTCCATTTTGGCGGCGTCCGTGTCGGCGAAGGCGCGCACCAGTTCGATCGCCAGGAACGGATTGCCCCCGACGCCCCGCAGGAGCCGGGCCAGACCGGGTGACGGCCTCGCCCCGAGGACGTCCGCCGCGATGTGCTGCAGCTCCTGCTGCGGCAGGGGACCGAGGGTCAGCCACCGGGCTCCGAGGCGTTCGAGGTCCTCCCGCACCCTGGCGACGGTCGGCCGCTCGGTCTCCGACCGTACCGCCAGCGCCCACAGGATCCGCGAAGCCGCCAGTCGCCGGGGCAGGGTGCGCAGTACCAGGAGCGTGGCCGGATCCGCCCACTGCGCATCGTCCACCAGCACGGCCACCGGGGCGCGCTGGGCACGCTCCTCGAGAGCGTCCGTGATGCTGTCCAGCAGCCACAGCCGCTGATCGTCGGTGGCCGCGGCCGCTCGTTCGGAACCGTCGGAGGACTGCAGGGCGGACTGCAGGGCGGCTCCGGCGGCGTACTGGTCGAGCTCGTCGGCCCGTACGGACACCACGTCGAACCCGGACCGCCGTGCCATCTCGTCCAGCTCCGCCAGCAGCCGGCTCTTGCCGACGCCGGGTGCGCCTTCCACGACGACGCAGGCACCCTGCCCGCCACGCACCGCGTCCAGGGCCTCACGGACGGCCGCCATCTCGCGGCCCCGTCCCCTGAGGCGCAGGCCGTTCACGGCCCGGTGCCCACGCCCACCGGGCCGGTCACCCACGGGGTCTGTGCTGCGCATAGGGCCAGCATGCCGCACGGCCACATCGCCCTCAACGCCGGTTCCTGTGTGCCCGGCGCTTTCACCCGGGTGATTGCCGGTTCCGCGCCGTCCGCTCACCCCGCCACGACACATCCTTCGAGGCGTCCAGATCTCTTGCCCCCCCGAGAGGAGCACGACGTGCGTACAGGCAAGGAATACCTCGCGGCACTGAACGACGGCCGCACGGTGTGGGTGGGTGACGCACTCGTCGACAACGTGGCCACGCACCCGAAGACCAGGGCGTACGCCCAGAGCCTCGCGGCCTTCTACGACCTGCACCACCGTCCCGACCTCCAGGACGTCATGACGTTCCTGGACGAGGACGGTGTCCGGCGGTCCATGACATGGTTCCAGCACCGCTCCAAGGAGGAGCTGCTGAGCAAGCGGCGCTACCTGGAGACGGTGCAGCGGGAACTGGGCGGCGGGGCGATCCCGCGCACACCGGACGTCAACAACTACGTCCTGCTGACCTACATCGACGACCCCGAGCCCTGGAGCAGCCAGTCCGTCGGGACCGACGGGCGGGACCTCCCCCGAGGGGATCCTCGACTTCTGGAACGTGATGCGGGACGGCGACCTCAACGCGACGCCGGCCTTCGTCGACCCGCAGGCGGACCGCTCGCGCGATTCGGCACAGGTCATCTCCCCCGCACTGCGGGTGGTCGCCACCTCGGACGAGGGCATCACCGTGCGGGGTGTGAAGGCGATCAGCACCGGCGCGGCCTTCGGGGACTGGATCCACATCGGCGTCTTCTACCGCCCCGGCATCGTGTCGGAGCAGATCATCTACGGGGCGGTGAAGCCCAACACCCCCGGGGTCACCATCATCTGCCGCGAGAGCAACGTCCGCGACGGCGAGGAGGTGGAGCACCCGCTCGCCTCGCAGGGTGACGAGCTGGACAGCATCATTGTGTTCGAGGACGTGCTCATCCCCTGGAACCGTGTCTTCCACATCGGCAACCCCCAGCACGCGTCGCTGTACCCGCAGCGCGTCTTCGACTGGTTGCACTACCACTCGCTGGTGCGTGCCATGGTCAAGGCCGAGCTGATGCTCGGCCTGGCCCTGCTGATCACCGAGCACATCGGCACCTACCAACTGCCGCCCGTCCAGGCGCGGATCGCCCGGTTCGCCGGCTTCCACCAGACGCTCAAGGCGCATGTGATCGCCTCGGAGGACGAAGGCTTCTTCACTCCCGGCGGCATCTACAAGCCGAACGTCCTGATGTTCGACTGCCTCCTCGTACCGCGAGGTCCACAGCAGAGCGGTACCGCGGGCCGTACAGGCCAGGGCACGCCAGGAAGTCAACGGGACGGTGCCGGCGAAGACGGTTTCGGCGAGACGGTCGCCGGTCAGGACCTCCCCCTGCAGCCAGCAGGCTACGGCCTGGGCGACGGCCGCCGCATCGGACACCGTGCTGCCTTCGCCGACCGTCTCCGCTCCCGGCCCCCTGAGCCGGACCACGTCCAGCCAGCGCCGGGCCGTTTCCGGAGCACCCCCCGACAGGGCCGCCATCGCCGCCACGACGCACAGTCTTGCGTCGGCGGCGACCGTGCGGAGCGGCAAGAGCTCCAGCCATTGCCTGACCTCCCGACCGCGGCCTGCCGAGATCGCCTGTTCCCAGTCGTGGAGTATCGACGCGACGGCGGCGGCCTCGTCACCGCCGCGCACCCACTGCTGTACGGCCGCGGTCGTCTCGCCCTGCCGTGAGTACCACCGAGCCGCCGTTCGGTGCAACGACACGGCGGTCTCCCGTCCTTCGGATCCGAGGAGGTCGCAGAGCAGCGCGGACAGTGCGCGGTGACGCCGGTATGCCGAGGGATCGGCCGCTACCGGCACGAGCAGTTGGACGGTCCGTGCGAGCTCGCGCAGCAGTACGCCCGCCCGGTCCCCGGCCAGGGCCCGGCACGGCCCGGCACTCAACTCGTCGAGCACACTGGTGCGGAGCAGGAACTCGCGCTGTTCGGTGGTGAGCCGGTGGAGCACCTCGGTGGCCAGGTACTCGGTGACCGCTCGCCTGCCGCGGGCCAGGTCGGCCGCCGTGTCGGCGTCGTCCGACGAGCGCGCGAGGGTACGGCCCATGATGCACAGCGCCGCCGCCCACCCCTCGGTGGTCTCGTACACCGCGCTCAACGTGTCCGGGGCCGGAGCGGACCCGAGCAGATCGGTGAGCACGGCCTGTGCCTCCTCGGGGGTGAAGGCCAGGTCGTGCCGGTCGAGTTCAGCGATCGCGCCCCGGGCGCGCAGGGTCGGTACGGGTCCACCCGGAACGTGACGGGTCGACAGAACGACGCGAAAGCCCTGCGGAAGCCTTGTCAGGAAATCCGAAAGGCTGCGGACCGCATCGACGTCCGCGATCGATTCCACTCCGTCGAGCATCAGCGCGAGCGGTCCCTGTCCCTCCAGTCCGCTCACGAGGCTCGGCAGGATCTCCTCGAGCCACGCGTCGAGTGTCCACTCGCCGCTGTGGGGGCGGACGGGCAGTTCCGGCCGTACGTGCTGCAACGCCCGCAGGATGCCGGCCCAGAGCCGGCCCGGGGCGTTGTCGTACGCGTCCAGGCTGAGCCAGGCGCACGCGCCACGAGTTGCGAGGCTTCGCGACCACTCGGTCAGGAGCACCGTCTTTCCGGCACCGGCGGGCGCGGAGACCACCACCACGGGCTCGGTCGACGCGTCCAGCCGGCGCAGCAGCCGGGGGCGGGTCAGGAGGTGCGGGGGCTGGTCCGCAGGACGCAGCTTGAAGGTCGGCACGGAGCTGGTCATGGCACCTTCGGTGGAGTCGTCGGGACGAGCGGAGCCCCCGGCGTCCTTGGCTCGCCTGCAGAAGCCGGATGCCGGGGGCCGTAGTGGTCCGGGTCAGGGGTACGGCAGCCTCCGTCGGGCCGCTGTCACCAGCGCTAGCAGGGGGGCCTGAGCGTGCCGAAGTCTCCGCCGAAGTGGAGCAGCGGCCGGCCTTCCATCCGGTGTTCGAAGTGGCGGACGTCGCCCACGAATATGGTGTGATCGCCGCCGGGCAGTGCCGCGGCGACGTCGCACACGACAGCCGCGATGGCGTCCTTCAGCACCGGCACGCCGTGGTCGTCGATGGTTTCCACGTCCGCGAACTTGTCCGGCTTGGAGACGGCGAAGTTCCGCGCGAGGTGCTCGCTGTCCTCGCCGAGGACGTTGACGGCGAAGCGGCCGTGCTCGGCGATTACGGTTCGCGTGTACAGCTGGTTGCCGATGCACACGAGCAGTTGGAGCGGCTCGAGGGACAGCGCGGAGACGGCGCTCGCCGTCATGCCGATGGCCGTGCTGCCCGAGCGTGTGGTGATCACGCTGACGCCCGTGGCGAGTCGGCTCATCGTGGCTCGGAACCCGAAGACGACATCAAGGGTTTCACTCATCTGAGGACCTCCGTGAATTCGGGGCTGAGCCCCGCGGTGTGATGGAGTGTTCGACGTCGGCCGTCCTCGTGGATGACCGGCTCTCGTCGTGGGGGCGCCGTGGGGGTCAGTCCGTGACGAGGGGTTCGAGGACGAAGGTGTGACGCAGCAGGGTGTACGGCACCTCGGTCCTTCCCCGGTAGGGCCCGGCGTCGGCCGCGTACGTGTCGTAGTGCTCGATCAGCGACTGCCTGACGCCGAACACCGGATCGGTGTCCAGGTGCGGGTCGTCCGAGGGGAAGAGCATGGTGGTCACGCGCTGGAATCCCGGAGCCTCGATCAACAGGTGCACATGGGCGGGACGCATGAGCGACCTGCTGGTCGCGCTCATGAGTTCACCGACCGGGCCGTCACCGGGTATCGGGTAGCTGGACGGGCGAATGGAACGGAAACCGAAGTGCGCCGTCTCGTCGGTGCGGAACAGCGCGCGCATGGCCGGCTCGTCCAGGCCGGGCACCTCCATGTCG
This sequence comes from Streptomyces mirabilis, assembly GCF_039503195.1. Lineage (NCBI taxonomy): Bacteria > Bacillati > Actinomycetota > Actinomycetes > Kitasatosporales > Streptomycetaceae > Streptomyces > Streptomyces mirabilis. Next base: position 8,860,456 of record NZ_JBCJKP010000001.1, on the reverse strand, counting down.
TAGTGGCCTTCCGAGTCGCTGTGCCAGACGTCCACCGCCGCGTCGGCCACCGGCGCTCCCTCGTGGTCCACGACCCGTCCCTCGAAGAACAGCGGGGTACCGGACAGACCCCCGGAGATGTCGGCGGCGTCGGCCTGCTGCGGCCTGTCCTCCCTGAAGTACGGGCCCAGCACGCTGTTCTGCGTGGCCTGGCTGGGGCGTCGGTTGGTCAGGGCGTCGACCAGCATGGTGACGCCGAGCACGTCGGACAGCAGGATGAACTCCTGACGCGTCGGGGTGCACGTCTGCCCGGTGCGCGTCAGGAAGTCGACTCCCCGGGCCCATTCGTCCTGCGTCAGTTCGACGTCGCGGACGAAGGCGTGCAGGTGTCGCACCAGTGATTCCAGGATCTCGGCGACGCGGGAGTCCTTGGTGTCCCGCATGATCGAGATCACGACCTCGGTGATGGTGTCGCTGGTCAGATCACGCATGACGCGCTCCCGTGGTGGTTGGGTGGTGGGTTGCGGACTCTGTCCGGGGATGTCCGTCGCCGGGTGACGTGCGCGGCGGCTGTCCGGCCCAGGCGCGGGCCAAGAGGGCGCGTACCGCCGTCCGTTCGACTGGTCGCGGGTTCCAGTAGCCGTCCCGCACGATGAGTTCGGCCGCCTGCTCGATGCCCGATTCCGGCATGCCGAGGTCCCGCAGCGCCCTGGGGGCGGCGAGCCGTCCCGCGAAGTCGAAGAGTCCCTTCGCGGCGTCGGCCGCCGACAGCGCCCTTGCGATGCGTGCCATGGCCTCGGGCGCCGCCGGTGCGTTGTAGGCGACCACGTGCGGCAGGACGACCGCGTGGGTTTCGGCGTGCGGAAGCCCGAACGTGCCACCCAGCACATGGCACACCTTGTGATGCAAGGCCATGCCCACCGTGCCCAGGCACGTGCCGGCCAGCCACGCCCCGTACAGGACGTCGGCCCGCGCCTCGCGGTCGTCCGGACGCTGTGCGACGACCGGGAGGGAGCGGATGAGGGATTCGAGCGCTTCACCGGCCATCAGGAAGGCGAGCGGGTCCCGGTCCTGTGCGTAGAGGGCCTCCACCGCGTGCGCCATCGCGTTGATGCCGCTGACCACCGATGCCGCCGCGGGAAACGTGAACGTCAGGTCGACGTCGTACACCACGGTCTTCGGCAGCACTTCCGGCAGCCGGCGGGTCGTCTTCCGGCGCCCTTCGGTCTCTCCGAGGATCGGCGTCATCTCCGAGCCGGCGTAGGTGGTGGGCAACGCCAGCTGTGGCAGCCCGGTCCGCAGGGCGATCGCCTTGCCGAGGCCGATCGTCGAGCCACCGCCGATGGCGAGCACCGAGTCCGCTCCCACGGTTCTGGCATACGCGACCGCCTTCTCCGTGACCTCGACGGGGGTGTGCGGAGCCGCTTCCGTGAAAGTTCCCACCGCCGTCGTACCCAGTACGTCGTGTACCTCCACTGCCTGGCCCGCTTGACCAGGTGTGCACAGGATGAGCACCCGACGGCATCCGAGGGCATCCGCCTCTTCAGGGATACGGCTGCGCGTACCACTGCCGAAGACCACTTTGGTGATCTGTCCCCGATGCACGAATGTCTTCATGAGAATTCCCCAGTCCCGCCGTCTGCTTGGAACCAAGACTTTCGATGCCTGAATGACGGGGGGTCAACGTAATCTGCGAGGGATAACGGGCACCGGCGTTGAAATACCTTGTTCGTGCGACAGGCTCCGCGCCCGGGGCCTCCGGCTCTCGACGGACATCACTCGTCTGCGCGATGCGGTGGGTGTCCATGGGCTGGATCGTGGATCCGGACCTCTCTCAGGCGGATATGCCGGTCGAGGTCACCGGAACGGCGTCCGACGGGTCCGCATTCACGAGCGACGAGGGTTCAGGTCGGGGGGTGCCGAACCCAGGAATACGGCCGCTGTCCGTGCGTCTCCCGGACCAGATGCGGACCGGTCCGGCGCGCACCTGATCGACGGCTGAGATCCGGCCGTCGTCCCCACCCCAGGAGGCACCATGACCGGAACCGGACCCGACTGCGAGCCCGACCCCGACATCCCGCTGAGTCCGGCGGCGACGGGGAAGACCGATGAGGACGCGAAGGCCGTGGCGGACCACGACATGCAGGCCCGCTTCGAACCGGCACTGGTACACCGTGACCGGCTTTTCGCGGCCGCCGTGCGGATGACCGGCAGTCCGACCGACGCCGAGGACCTGCTCCAGGAGACGTACGCCCGGGCCTACGCCTCGTTCCACCAGTTCCGCGAGGGCACGAATCTCAGGGCCTGGCTGTACCGCATCCTCACCACCACGTTCCTCAACTACCGCCGCAGTCAACGCAGGCGACCGCAACGCGACGACACGACGGCGATCGAGGACTGGCAGATCGCCCGCGCGGCCTCGCACACCTCGTCGGGACTGCGCTCCGCCGAGGCCGAGGCGCTCGACCACCTGCCCGACTCGGACGTCAAGGCGGCGCTGCAAGCCGTCCCGGAATACTTCCGAACGGCGGTGTACCTCTTCGACGTCGAGGGCTTCACCACCCGTGAGATCGCCGACATCATGCAGACTCCCGTCGGCACCGTGCTGTCCCGACTGCACCGAGGTCACCGACGGCTGCGCTCGCTGCTGGAGGGCTATGCCCAGGAGCACTGTCTCGTCCCGGCGGGCCACGTTCGAGGCAGTGGGTCCGCACCACGGGCTGGTGAGCGAGGTCACCCGGGACGGCGGCGGAAGGCGGGATGCATGCAGGGGGCAGCGGTGTTCCAAGAGCGCATGGAACACCCTTGACAGCCCTCCGGCCCGGTGTCCGGGACAGCCCCGGGCCGGAGGGCTCGACTCCCGTACCGAATGAGTGAGGAAGAGATGCCGAGACCCAGCACCGGTGCCGTCGATGCCGAGGTATGTGCACTCCTCGTCATGCCGGACGGCTCGACGGTACTCGTGTCCACGCGACTGGGCTATCGTCCCGACGATCCCTACGCGGTCCGTGCGACCTTCCGCCTCGGCGGTGACCGGGCGGCCGAGTGGTTCTTCGCCCGTGAGCTCCTGAGAGAGGGGCTGCTCCAGCCAGTCGGTATCGGCGACGTCCGCCTGCGCCCTGCTTGGCACCAGGGACAGCACATGGTGCAGATCGTCCTCACGCCGCCCGCAGGACGGGCGGACCTCATGTTCCCCTGGCCGGTGGTGACGGAGTTCCTGCAACGCACCGATGCGGTGGTGTCACCGGGCACCGAGCACGTGCATGTCGACCTGGACGCCCAACTGATGCTTATTCTCGCAGAGCACTGACCCACAAGCACGATCGATCGATCATCGATCAATGCGACCTCGGGACAGGAGACCACGATGTTGACCGTGCTGTCGCCGATCTTCGCTCTGCTCGCAGCGGCAACCAACGCACTGGGAACCGTGATGCAGCGCCGGGCCGCCACCGTCGTCCCGCAGTCCAGCGGTCTGCGCATCGGCCTGATGTGGGACCTGCTGCGCACACCGGCCTGGCTGCTCGGCATAGGTGGGGTCGCCCTCTCGGCGATGTTCCAGGGCGCCGCGCTGGCCACCGGCGCCCTGGCGGTCGTACAGCCGCTCTTCATGCTGGAGTTGCCGTTCGTGCTGCTGCTCGCGAGCATCGTCCTCGGGCGCCCGTTGCCCCGGGCCGGCTGGGTGCCCGTCGCCAGTATCGGGGGCGGCCTGTGCCTGGCGTTGTTCGCGGCCGCGCCGACCGGTGGCACTCTCGGGATCCCCGCGGCTCGGTGGACAGCGGTGCTGACCTGCTGCCTGCTCGCGGTGGTGGTGCTGTGCAGCGTCGCGGTCAGGCTGCCCAACGGCGCGGCGCGCGCCGCGTGCATGGGCCTGGCCGCCGCCGTCTCCTACTCCCTCACCGCCGCGCTCATGAAGTCCTCGACCGCCGCCCTCGCCCGCCAGGGTATGGGTGCCTTCTTCACCGCATGGCAGACCTATGCTTTTGCAGCCCTCGGCGTGTGCGCCCTGTTCCTGCTGGAGAACGCCATGCAGTCCGGACCGCTGGTCGCCTCCCAGCCTGCCCTGACCCTCGGGGACACACTGGTGAGCCTGGCGCTCGGCGTCACCCTCTACGGGGAAAGACTGCGTGGTGGCTGGTGGCTGACCCTCCAGGTGTTCGGGCTCGCGCTGGTGGCGTACGGGGTCGCCCGCCTGTCACGTCAGCATCTCGTTCTCGCAGGAATGTGAAATACCCGATTCGTGCGAGAGCGGCCGACAGCACAACCCTTGGCGGACGGCCCCGGCAGGCTGAATGCACATCGGGCGGACATGTCGGCGGCGTAAAACACTCCGCGATGGACACAGAATTCACGCGAGCATCTGGAGATCCGAAAGATATGGGGAAATTGGTCAATACGGCCCTGGAGGGCGTGGCGGATGTGCCGGATGGAGCGTCGTTGGCCGTGGGCGGGTTCGGATTGAGTGGTGCGCCGAACGTGCTGATCCAGGCCCTGTTCGAGCGGGGCGTCGGCGGGCTGTCGGTCGTCTCGAACAACTGCGGGGCAATGGATTCGGGCCTGGCGGTACTGCTCTCGGCGGGCCGGATCGGACGGGTGACGGGATCGTATGTCGGGGCGAACAAGGAGTTCGCGCGGCAGTACCTGTCCGGTGAGCTGGAGGTGGAGCTGATCCCGCAGGGCACGCTCGCCGAACGGCTGCGCGCCGGCGGCGCGGGCATCCCCGCCTTTTACACCCCGGCCGGGGTGGGGACGCAGGTCGCGAAGGCGGGCTGCCCTGGCGCTACAACGGCTCCGGCGGGGTCGCACTGGCCTCGCCGGCCAAGGAGGTACGGGTCTTCGACGGCACCGAGTACGTGCTCGAACGCGGCATCCGCACGGACTTCGCGCTGGTCCGGGCGGCGCAGGGCGACCGGCACGGAAACCTGGTGTTCAGCAAGTCCGCCCGCAACTTCAACCCCCTCGCGGCCATGGCTGGCAGGGTCACGATCGCGGAGGTGGAGGAGCTGGTCGAGCCCGGCGAGATCGATCCGGACGCGGTGCACCTGCCCGGCATCTTCGTCCAGCGGGTGCTGGCCCTCACCCCGCAGCAGGCGGCGGACAAGAAGATCGAGCGGCGGACGGTGACCAGCTGATGGCCTGGACTCGTGAGGAGATGGCCGCCCGCTCCGCGCGTGAGCTGCGCGACGGCCAGTACGTCAATCTCGGCATCGGCCTGCCCACGCTGATCCCCACCTACCTGCCGCCAGGGGCGGAGGTGATCCTCGAGTCGGAGAACGGCATCCTGGGCACCGGCCCCTACCCGGGTGCGGACGAGGTCGACCCGGACCTGATCAACGCCGGCAAGGAGACCGCCACCGTCCTGCCCGGCGCCTCCTTCTTCGACTCCGCACTGTCCTTCGCAATGATCCGCGGCGGGCACATCGACGTCGCGGTGCTGGGTGCCATGCAGGTCTCCGAGCAGGGGGACCTGGCGAACTGGGCGATCCCCGGAAAGATGATCACGGGGATCGGCGGTGCGATGGACCTGGTCCACGGCGCCCGCACGGTCATCGTCGTCATGACGCACACAGCCAAGGACGGCTCGCCGAAGATCCGCACCGAGTGCACGCTGCCGCTGACCGGGAAGCACTGCGTGAACCGGATCATCACCGATCTCGGTGTCCTCGACGTCACCGACGAGGGGCTTGTGCTGGTCGAGTGCGCACCTTCCGTCGACGTCGAGGAGATCATCGCCAAGACCGACGCCAAGCTGACCGTCACGGAGGGCCTGCTGTGAACCCCGTCTACATCGTCGACGCCGTGCGCACGCCGATCGGGCGCTACAGCGGCGGCCTGGCCTCGGTGCGCCCCGACGACCTGGCTGCCCACGCCATCCGCGAACTCCTCTCCGGCATACCCCAGTTGGACCCTGCGCGCATCGAGGACGTGTACCTCGGCAACGCCAACGGCGCCGGCGAGGAGAACCGCAACGTGGCCCGCATGGCCGCCCTGCTCGCCGTCCTGCCCACCAGCGTGCCCGGGGCGACGGTCAACCGGCTGTGCGCCTCCGGACTCGAAGCCGTCATCCAGGCCGCCCGCGCCATCGCTGTCGGCGACGCCTCCGTCGCCATCGCCGGCGGCGTGGAGTCCATGACCCGCGCCCCCTACGTGCTGCCCAAGAACGACAGGTCGTTCCCGGCTGCCCACGCCGAGCTGTACTCCACCACGCTGGGCTGGCGCATGGTGAACCCGGCGATGAACCCGCAATGGACCATCCCTCTCGGGGAGTCGGCCGAGCTGATCGCCGAGAAGCACAAGATCGGCCGTGAGCAGCAGGACGAGTTCGCCCTGCACAGCCACCAGAAGGCCGCAGCCGCCCAGGAACAGGGCCTGTTCGACGCCGAGTTGGTGCCCGTCCCGGTCCCGCAGCGCAACGGCGGCCCCCAGCTGTTCGCGGCCGACGAGTGCGTACGCCCAAACGCCTCCCTCGCGGCGATGACAAGGCTCAAGCCGTCCTTCCGTACCAAGCAGGGCACGGTCACCGCCGGCAACGCCTCCCCCTCAACGACGGCGCCGCCGCCCTGCTGCTGGCCGACGAGGAGGGTGTGAAGGCCATCGGCCGCGAGCCGCTGGCACGCGTCTGCGCGACCGGAGTCTCCGCGATCGACCCCGACTACTTCGGCCTCGCCCCCGTCGAGGCCGTCGACCGGGCCCTGGCCAAGGTCGCCCGGACCTTGGCCGATGTCGACGTACTGGAGCTGAACGAGGCCTTCGCCGCCCAGGTCCTCGGCTGTCTCGCCGAATGGCCAGAGTTCGACCCGGCGATCCTCAACCCGCAGGGCGGCGCCATCGCGCTCGGCCACCCCCTCGGCGCCTCCGGCGCCCGCCTCGTCGGCACCGTCGCCCACCAGCTCGCCCGCCGCGGCTCCGGCACGGGCGTCGCCACCCTCTGCATCGGCGTGGGCCAGGGCCTCGCCCTCGTCCTCGAACGCTGACACGAACGGGGCGAGCAGACCGTCGTGGGGAACAACGTCCGGGCCGGGAATCGGCAGCGGCCTCCGCGCGAGGTCGGCGGGTGCGGACGTACGGTACTGATATGTGCGCCATGCGGGAAGGCGGCGCGGCGCAGCCCCACGGGTCCCGCTCCCCTTCACCCACCGCCGGGTCGCTGCGCCGTGCCGAGCTGGACCGGCTGCTGGAGTTCGCCGTGCGCGACACGGGCATGCACGCGGGAGCGGTCTTCCTGCTGGCATCCGACGGCCAGACCCTGCGGCTGGAGGTGACCGCAGGCATTCCGGCGGAGTATCTCGCGCCCTGGTTCGGGGTCCCGCTGTCGAGCCGCTTTCCCGTGGCCGATGCGGTGCGCGAGCGGCGGCTCGTCTGGCTCGGCGACCCGGAGGAACTCGCCCGTCGCTATCCCCGCACGGCGATCGCCCTGCCCTACCATCATGCGGTGGCCGCGGCACCGCTCCTCACCGGCACCACGGTCTGGGGCGCGCTGCTTCTGTTCTGGCCCGGCGCCGGCTCCACCCGTGCCGACGGCCCGAGCCCTGAACGGGTCCGTGCCGCCGGTCGGCGCCTGGGCCGGTTCCTGCGGGACGCCGCAGGCACCGGCCACGCCGTCGGCCCGGGACCCACACCCCGCACCCTGGTCCAGCCGCCCGCCGGCAAGCGGGGGCCGGCCGAGGCACTCGCCGCGGCCGACCTCGTCGAGCGGCTGCCCTGGGGCAGTTGCTCCCTCGACCTCGAGGGCAGGTTCACCTACGTCAGCGCCACCGCCGCCGCCCTACTGGGCGCGAGCAGCCCCGGCGATCTGATCGGCACGCGTCCCTGGCAGTCCTTGCCCTGGTGCGCTGACCTGGCCTTCGAGGACTACTTCCGCGCCACCGTGGTCAGCCGGAAGCCCGGCTACTACACCGCCATGCACCCGCCGGACCAGTGGCTCGCGTTCGAGCTCTATCCCGACGGCTCGGGGGTGAGCGTCCGCATAGCGCCGACCGGTCCGGGTGGGGACTCGCAGCCGGGGCCCACCATGACGGAGACGTTCCAGGGCGAGCCGATCCGCTTGGGCGAGGTGTACCGGGTGCTGCACCTGGCCGCCGCCCTGTCGGAAACCGTGGGCGTCTCAGACGTGGTCGATCTGGTCACCGGGGAGATGCTTCCGGCGTTCGGAGCCCGGACCGTCGCTCTGCTCGCGGCCGAGGACGGCAGAATGCGTGTCATCGGCCGCAGCGGCTACAACCCCTCGCTGCTCGAACACTTCGACGGCGTGCCGCTGACCCACCCGGCACCCGCGGTCCGGGTCCTCGCCACCGGCGTGCCCAGCTTCTTCGCGTCCTTCGACGAGCTGTCCCGGGCCTACCCGCCCGCCCCGCACCAGAAGGGTCTGCACGCCTGGGCGTTTCTGCCGCTGATCGCCTCCGGGCGTCCGGTGGGCTCGTGCGTGTTCGCCTTCGACCGGCCCCACCCCTTTCCCGACCAGCAGCGGGTCGTCTTCATCGCGCTCGCGGGACTGATCGCGCAGGCGCTGGAACGGGCCCGCCTGTACGACACTAGCAACGAACTCGCCAAGACCCTGCAGGCGGCCCTGCTCCCCGACTCACTGCCCCGTCTTCCCGGACTGGACGTGGCGGCCCGCTATCTGCCCAGCGTCCGCGGCATGGACATCGGCGGCGACTTCTACGACCTGGTCCGGGTCGACGACACCACCGCGGCCGCGGTCATCGGCGACGTCCAGGGCCACAACGCCAACGCCGCCGCGCTCATGGGCCGAGTCCGCCCCGCCATCCGCTCCCACGCCGTCTCGGGGGCCACGCCCCCACAGGCCCTCGCGCAGGCCAACCGCCTGCTGGTCGCCATGGACCCGGGCCGCTTCGTCAGCTGCCTGTACGCCCATCTCGACCTCGCACGCCGACGAGCCGTCCTCTCCACCGCCGGCCATCCCCCACCCGTCCTCCGCTACCCGGACGGCCGCGCCGAGGTCCTTCCGCTCCGACCGGGGCTGCTGCTCGGTATCGACCCCGACGCGGATTATCCCGCCACCGAGATCCCGCTGGCGCCCGGCACCGTCCTCGCGCTGTACACCGACGGCCTTGTCGAGACTCCCGGGGTCGACATGGACGACGCCATGTCCGGGCTCGCCACCCAGCTCGCCCGGGCCTCGGCCCAGCCCATGGACCGGCTCGCCACGACGCTGATCGACCATGCACGGCAGACCGCGCCCCGGACGGACGACATCGCCCTGCTGCTCATCGGGCTGGCCACCGCCGAATTACGCGCCCCGGCCGGACCTCACCGTGGCCGCACGGCATGCCTTGACAGCGCAGGGACGGAGAGTAACGATGAAAACCATGGAAACCAATTTCGTTTCTCGAGTTTCCTCATCAGGTGACGAGCAGCGTGCGGACGCGATCGTGGAGGCGGCCGGCCGGCTGTTCTTCGGAGCGGGTTTCGCACGGGTGAGCATGGACGATCTCGCCCGTGAGCTCGGGATGAGCAAGAAGACGATCTACCGTCATTTCCCGGACAAGCGCAGCCTGCTGGTCGCAGTGCTGGACCGCCAGTTCGCCGCGGTGGAGCGCACGCTGGTGGCCGCGGCCGAGGACACGGAAGGCCAGCCGTTCGGTGTCCGGGTACAGCGGTTCCTGATCGCGGCCGGCAGTGAACTCGGACGGATCGGCGCGCCTCAGCTCGCGACCGGGCGGGGCGAGGCGATGCTGCGCCAGTACGTGGAGCAGCGTGTGGACGCGGTGGTCTACCGGCGGCTCGACGAGCTGTTCCGGGAGGGACACCGGCAGGGCTTGCTGCCGGCGCCGCCCGAGCTGCTGAGCGAGATCACCCGCGGTGCGCTGGAGCGCCTGCTCACCTCGCAGTTGCCGCACGAAATGGACTGGACCGGGGCCGATCTGCTGCGGGCGACCGTCGATACCGTGCTCTATGGGGCGATCCGCCCGGCAGACCAGGGCGTCGACGGCGAACAACCCCGGGCGGCCATTCCGACGGCCCGCAACGACGATCAGGAGGTGGGCCCATGACCGGGAAGACCGGCAGGGTGGCACTGGTGACAGGCGCCAGCAGCGGAATCGGCGCCGCCACCGCGCGGCTCCTCGGCGAACGAGGGATGTCCGTGGTGGTCAACTACCTCCGCAGCAGCAAGGCGGCCGAGGAGGTCGTGGCCGGCATCGAGGCCGCGGGCGGCCGGGCCATGGCCGTACAGGCGGACGTGCGGGAGGTGTCGGCGATCGAGGGCATGGTCGAGCAGGTCCGGGCGGCCTGGGGCGGCATCGACGTGCTCGTGCACAACGCGCTCATCCCGTACGCGGTCAAGTCGTTCCAGGACATGACGTGGGAAGAACTGGGCGGCAAGATCGACGCCGAGATGCACACAGCGTTCACGGTCACCAAAGCCGTACTGCCCACGATGACCGAACGAGGGTGGGGACGCCTCATCTACATCGGCACCGGACTCAGCCGCCTGCCTCGGGCGGGCATGATCGCGCTGGGCGTTTCCAAGGCCGCACTCGAGCAGTTCGCCCGGTATCTCGCCCAGGAACTCGGCCCGCAGGGCATCACGGTCAACGTCGTCTCGCCCGGCCCGGTGGAGTCCCGAACCGCCGATGCCGTGCTCGACGACGCGACGAGGCAGCGGCAGGTGGCCGCCACCCCCTTGGGCCGCCTGGCCCACCCGGCCGATGTCGCCCAGGCGGTCGCCTTCTACGCCGCCGAGGACAACTCCTTCATGACCGGTACCACGGCCGCGGTCAACGGCGGCATGGCCATGTACTGACGCCCCGCTGACCTCCGCACACGCGGCCGAGCCCTTAAACGATCAAGGAAAGACGTTCATGCACACGATCGACCTGGCCTACGTCGGACGAGGCCTGCACGAGGAGCTGGCCGCCTACATCGCCGACCAGCAGGACTACTACGCCGAGGAGGGTGTCCACGTCGCGCTGCGCGACGGCTGCACCTGGGACGTGGAACGGCTGCGCCGCTGCGCCACCATCGGGCTCGGCCGGGCACTGCTGTCACGACTGACCGACGGCACCCCGTGGGTCGCACTCAGTGTCAACACCCACCGCCCGCTGTTCTGGTTCCTCGCCCGCCCCGGCCCCACCTCCCTGGCCGACCTGGCCGGGCGACGGCTGGCGGTCCACGCCCCGCACACCCCGCCCGGCGCATTCGCCCGGATCGTGCTGCGAAAGGCCGGCCTTGACCCGGACCGTGACGTGAAGACCATCGTCCGCTCGCCCGGCGACTACGGCATGGATCTGCGCCGGCTCAACGACGGCAGCATCGACGCCGCCTACGTCGGCAGCACCATGGCACCGGAGGCGGTGGCCGCCGAGCACGGCTGGCAGGTGCTGGCCTGGGTCGGCGACCACTTCCAGATCCCCACCGTGGGCGTGGCCGTCGACCCCACCTACATCTCACCGGACGACCCTGCGGTCCAAGCCGTCGTACGAGCCCACCGGCGCGCCCTGCGGGTGATCCACGACGACCCCGACACCACGGTGCGCCACATGCAGACGTTCCTCGGCGGACAGACCGCGGAAGAGGCCCGAGCCCACTACGACACGTTCATCGCGCCGTACTTCACCACGGACGGCCAGGCCGACCTCGCTGTCGGCGACAAGGCGATCACCGCGGTCGCCGCCGAACTCGGCGTCCCTGCCACCGTCACCGCGGCCGAGTTCTACCGCACCGCAGCCACAGCCTAGGCATCAGGAGTCGAGTCGTAGGGTGCGAAGCCCTGGGCCCGCAGGCCGATGGTGTCACTCCGGTGACCGCGACCGCGGCGTAGTTCTTCTCAGGTATGGGTTTCCTCCCTCCGGGCCGCCGTCGATCAGGGCCCTCCCGCCTCCGCGGTCTTCCACCGGCGACCAGCACAACGGTCACGGACTACGCCGAGCCCGCCTCGGAAGTGCCCACGCCGGTCGTGCGGAAACTGGCCCGGAACGCACCAGGTGTCACACCCAGCTGCCGTAGACCGCGCCGTCGCCGGTGGGCGTGTTGCGGAACCTCTTGTCCGGCACAGGCGGCGCACGGCGGCAGCGGTGTTCAGTGTCCGGCGCTCTGACTGCCGTCGACATGCAGGATCTCGCCGGTGACCAAAGGGGCCTGCTCGAGATAGACGATCGCTTTGACGACGTCGTCGATCTCGCCCATGCGCCCGAGCGGGTGCATGCTGGCCAGGGCTTCGTGGGATTCGACCGGGTGCATCGGGGTGGGGATGACACCGAGCGCCACGGTGTTGACGCGGATGCCCTGGGAGGCGTAAGCGTGGATGCCCTGTCCGGCGACTTCGCCGATCACCCGCGCGGTACCGGCGCCGGACAGGGACAGGGCATCGAAGCAACCGCCGGCTCCCTCAATGCCCGGCATGAGCAGATGGGCGGTTCCATGCCCGTTCGTGGAGCCTGACACGGAGCCAGCAGATGCCGGTGAATGGAATGGGAAACGCTGATCAAGGACGTCGCAGTCGATCTCGCCCGCTGTAGGCCACGGGCTGGATTCGCCGCAGAAGCCGCGCCCAGGTGCCGTCCGCCGACCACAGCCGGTGGCGTGGGAAACGAGCAGATCAAGTGACGTCACACGATCGGCCGGACGGCTCCTGGGTGTCCAGTCCCGGACCGAGGTGCTGGCGCATCAGCGCCTGCGCGGTCGTCTCGGCGGCGGCGAACCTGGAGCGTCCTGCGTCGGTCAGGGTGGCCTCGACCGTCCTGCGGTCTCCGGCACGACGATGGCGATCAATCAGTCCGGCTGCCTGCAGACCCCTGAGGAGGTAGGACATCCGGTCCCCGGATTCCTGGAGGAACGCCGCCAGCTTGGCAACGGGCATAGATCCGCTCGCGGCCTCGGCGAGCGCGCCGAGAATGAGGTAGTCATGGAGCGACAGTCCGTGCCGCACCCGCAACTCACCGTGCACGAGACTCAAGGTCCGCAGGACCCCTGGAAACTGCCACCGCGTGATCTCCGACCAATCGTAGTCGATCATATTCCTTCCCAGGGGTCGGTTCCTCCGGCCGCAAGCCCGCGGCCGCAGCATCACAACCAGATTCCATACGACGCCGATCCCGGGCCGGACGGACACGAAGCCCTCGGATCAGGACGGCGTCACCCGCCCGCACTCCGAATATGCCACGACGGCAGGCAGCAGGCCGTCACCCGTCCGATGTCCTGATGTGAGGCCGTCGTGGCGCGCCCGGCCATCCGTCTCCGCACTCCCGGCGTCCTAGCGTCGTCAGTGCGATGCGGTCGAACGGGTCGGGCTCCGCAACGGTTGCGAAGTCCTCGAACACCTGACACGCAGGCGGACGACCGCCGTAGCCGCGTCCGCCATCCCAAGGCTTCGCAGAGGAAAGAAGGCGTTCGCGCCATGGCGTCGCAATCAGACACCGCTCGAGCAGCGGCTCACGGGCTGGACTTCGGGCTCAACGAATGGGTCGTGGACGAGCAGCGACGGCGTCACCTCCACGACCCCGGCTCGGTCGATGAGACGTGGAGGAACTTCTTCGCCACTCTGGTGTCCCCGGCCGCCGCGGCCTCCCTGCCCGCCTCAGCCCAACACCACAAGGGCACCGACGAGGCGGCGCTCAAGGCGGTACGGGTCGCGGCGCTCATCCACGCCTATCGCGTGCGCGGGCACCTGATGGCAGGCACGGACCCGCTCATGGCGCGGCCCGCCTTCGCACATCCGGAACTCGACATCGCCGCGTTCGGACTCAACGACGCGGACCGGGCGGAGGACTTCGCCGTGGACGGGTTCGCCGGGCACACCACGATGACACTCGACGAAGTGCTGGGCGCATTGCGGGAGTTCTACTGCAGCACCGCCGGGTTCGAGTACATGCACATCCAGGACGCCGGGGAACGCCGCTGGATCCAGCAGCGCGTCGAGGACCTGCGGCGCCGCCCGGACCGTGCCGGACAGCTGCGGATCCTCTACCGGTTGGGGGCCGCGGAGGCCTTCGAGACGTTCCTGCAGACCAAGTACGTGGGCCAGAAGCGGTACTCGCTCGAGGGCGGCGAGTCGGCCATCGTGCTGCTCGACGCCCTGTTGCTCCGCGCCATCGAAGACGGTGTCCAAGAAGCCGTCATCGGGATGGCGCACCGCGGCCGGCTCAACGTCCTGGCCAGCATCATCGGCAAGTCCTACGGCCAGATCTTCGACGAGTTCGAGGACGCGGTGGACATCCGGTCGGTCCAGGGCTCGGGGGACGTGAAGTACCACCTCGGCGCGGAGGGCACCTACCGTGCCCTGGACGGCGGCGCCATCGCCGTCTCGGTCGTGGCGAACCCCTCGCACCTGGAGATCGTGGGGCCGGTGGCCCAGGGCGTGGTGCGCGCTAAGCAGGACCTGGCCGGGGACCAGGGCGAGCTCTTCCCCGTACTGCCGGTCGTCCTCCACGGCGACGCGGCCTTCGCCGGCCAGGGCGTGGTCGCCGAGACCCTGAACATGTCGCAACTGCCGGGCTACCGCACGGGCGGGACGGTCCACGTGGTCGTCAACAACCAGGTCGGCTTCACCACCCTGCCCGCCAACGGCCGTTCGAGCACGTACGCCACCCATGTGGCACGGATGGTGGAGGCCCCGATCTTCCACGTTAACGGCGACGACCCGGAAGCCGTCGACCGCGTCGCACGGATGGCCTTCGACTACCGCCAGACGTTCCACAAGGACGTCGTGGTCGATCTGGTCTGCTACCGGCGCCACCGGCACAGCGAGGTCGACGACCCGTCCATCACGCAGCCGATGATGTACGAACGCATCGACGCGAAGGATTCGGTGCGCACGCTGTACGCTGCGGCCCTCATACGCCGCGGGGACATCGGCGAGCGGCAGGTGGACAGTGCCCGCCGCAACTACCAGGATCACCTGGAACGGGCCTTCGCCGAGACCCGGGCGCTGCCCGCTCCCGCACCGGCCGAAGGCCTTCCTTGCGCCGACGCCGGACAGGCGGCCGCCCAGCGCACGGCGACCGCGATCGACGAGGCGACAGCCCGTCAGGTCATCGCATCGCAGACCCACCTGCCGCAGGGCTTCACCGTGCACCCGCGTGTCCTGCCGCAGCTCCACCGGCGCACGGCGACGCTCGACACCGGCACCGTCGACTGGGCCACCGCGGAGACACTGGCGATCGGTTCGCTGCTGCTGGACGGCGTCCCGGTACGGCTGGCCGGACAGGACTCCCGGCGCGGCACTTTCGGCCAGCGCCACGCCGTACTGACCGACCGGCGCACCGGCGCGGAGCACACGCCGCTGAACTCCCTCAGCCCGCAGGCCACGAGCTTCGCACCGTACGACTCGATGCTGTCCGAACTGGCGGCACTGGCCTTCGAGTACGGCTATGCGCAGGCCCGTCCGGAAGCCCTGGTGCTGTGGGAGGCCCAGTTCGGTGACTTCGCCAACGGCGCGCAGACGGTCGTCGACGAGTACATCGCCTCGTCCGAGCAGAAGTGGGGCCAGCGCTCCGCAGTGACCATGCTGCTGCCCCACGGACTGGAGGGCCAGGGCCCCGACCACTCGTCCGCCCGGATCGAACGCTTCCTGCAACTGTGCGCGCAGGACAACATGACCGTGGCCACGCCCTCCCTGCCGGGCAACTACTTCCATCTGCTCAGGCAGCAGGCGCTGGACGGCCGCAGGCCACTGGTGGTCTTCACCCCGAAGTCGATGCTGCGGTCGAAGGCGGCCGTCTCCGCCCTGGCCGAGTTCACCCAGGGCGGCTTCCGCCCGGTCCTGCCGGACGACACGACGGACCCGGCCCGTGTCTCGCGCGTGCTGCTGTGCTCGGGCAAGGTCTTCTACGACCTCGACGCCCACCGGCACGCCGCGGGCTCGACCGACACGGCGATCGTCCGCGTGGAGCGCCTCTACCCGTTCCCCGACGAGGAACTCGCGGCGGAACTCGCCCGCTTCCCCGCGGCCGCGGACGTGCGGTGGGTGCAGGAGGAGCCGGAGAGGTGCGTGGTCGTTCGTCGCTCCGCGTCTGCACCGGCTGACCCGGCGCGCTGTGGACTGCGTGAGCCGGCCCGAGGCGCCCGCGCCCGCGGCCGGCTCGGCCCGCCGGCACGGCGTGGAGCAGAAGACTCTCGTGACATCGGCCTTCCAGTGATCAGCGGCTCGCGCGGTGCGCATCGGCTGCCCACAGCGCGTATCCGTCGACACCACGGCGGCATCGAGGAGGAGCAGCGGCATGAGCCTGCTGGCGCGCATCAACCAGCCCGCGGACTTGAGAGGTCTGAGCCATCCAGAGCTGGTCCGGGCCGGGGAGATCCGCGACTTCCTGGTCCGCCACGTCGCGGCCACGGGAGGCCATCTGGGGCCCAACCTCGGCGTCGTGGAACTGACCCTGGCGCTGCACCGGGTCTTCGACTCCCCGCGCGACCGGCTGCTGTGGGACGTCGGGCACCATGCGTACGTCCACAAGATCGTGACGGGGCGGGCCGGTGAGTTCTCCGGCCTGCGGCAGCGTGGCGGGCTTTCCGGATACCCGAGCCGGGAGGAGTCCACGCACGACCACATCGAGCACTCCCACGCATCGGTAGCCCTGTCGTACGCCGATGGCATGGCCAAGGCCGCACAGCTCGCAAGAGAGTCGGACCGGCACATCGTCGCCGTCGGCGACGGAGCACTCACCGGAGGGCTGGCCTGGGAGGCTCTCAACAACATCGCGGCGGCACCGGACCGGCCGGTGGCGATCGTCGTCAACGACAACGGACGCTCATACGCACCAACCGTGGGCGGACTCGCCCGGCACCTGGCGGCCCTGCGTACCCACGCCGGCTACGAGCGTCTGACCGGCTGGGGCAGACAGCCGCTCGACGGTGCCGGAGCGCCGGGCCGGGCGCTGCACCGCATCCTGCACGCGGCCAAGGAAGGCATCAAGGAGGGCGTGAAAGCGGGCCTCGCAGGGGGCAGCGGGGAGGCCGTGATGCCGTACTCGCTCTTCTGCGAGCTGGGACTGCACTACCTCGGGCCCGTGGACGGCCACGACATCACCGCCCTGGAACGGGCCAAGGCCCATGGCGCGCCGGTCGTCGTCCACTGCATCACGCGCAAGGGGCTCGGATACGCGCCGGCCGAGCAGAACGAGGAGGACCACCTGCACGGCATCGGCATCATCGACCCGCAGACCGGGCGCCCTCTGCGGCCCGCTGGTCTGACCTGGACGGCAGTGTTCGGCCGGGAACTGGTCGAACTGGCCGACGCGCACCCGGACGTCGTCGCGATCACCGCGGCCATGCCCGGCTCCGTCGGTCTCAACGACTTCGCCGCACGCTACCCGTCACGGTTCTTCGACGTCGGGATCGCCGAGCAGCATGCAGTCGCCTCGTCCGCCGGGATGGCCATGGCGGGCCTGCATCCAGTGATCGCCCTGTACGGCACGTTCCTGAACCGCGCCCTCGACCAGGTGCTGATGGACCTCGCGCTGCACCGGCTCGGTGCGACCCTGGTCCTCGACCGGTCCGGAGTCACCGGTGACGACGGCCCCAGCCACAACGGGCTGTGGGACCTTGCGATGCTCCAAGGTGTCCCCGGCCTGCGTGTCGGGGCTCCCGCGATGCGCGCACCCTGCGGCGGCAGTTGCGGGAGGCCGTGTCGATCACCGACGCGCCGACGGTACTGCGCTACCCGAGAGGCACGGTCGGCCCGGCGATCCCGGCGGTCGGCCGCGCCGGTGCGGTCGACGTCCTGCGCGAGGCCCCCGGCGGCGGCGTCCTGCTGGTCGCTGTCGGAACGACGGCCTCGGTCGCTCTCGAAGCGGCGGAGCTCTACGCCGAGCAGCAGGGGGTGGAGGTCACGGTAGTGGACCTACTGTGGGTCAAGCCGCTCCCCGGCGATCTGCCCGCGCTCGCCGCCGAGCACGCCCTGGTCGTCACGGTCGAGGACGGCCTGCGCGCCGGAGGAGTGAGCACAGCGGTGGTCCAGGGCCTGCAGGAGGCCGGCATCCGCACCCCGGTAAGTGCCGTGGGCGTGGCGGACGGGTTTCCCCGGCAAGCCACCCGGGCCGAGATCCTCGCGGAAGCAGGCCTGACCGCTCAGGCGATCGCACACACCGTCACCCAGACCCTGGCCCGCGCGGCCGTCACCGCGGTACCCACCGGTCCCCGCACCATCCCTGCACCCAAAAGGCAATGAATTTCACATACCAGTAAAATGCTTCTACTGCGAAAGCGGCCGGAGGATGCGTCATGTCCGAGATCATTTGTCGCAGAATCGACGAGCAGACGCCAAGCAAGGACGGCGAGGTCGGCGAGGTCGGCGAGCGCGTGCTGGTCGACCGGGTCTGGCCGGAAGGTCTGCGCCGGCAAGACGCACCGCTCGACGAGTGGCTGCGGGAGGTCGCACCCTCCATCGAGCTGCAGCGCTGGTACGGCCACCACCCCCAGCGGTTCGGTGAGTTCCGCCGCCGCTATCTCACCGAACTGGGCGATCAACGGCACAAATACGCAGCTGCCCGGCTTCGGGACCTGGCCCAACACCGCAGTCTCACCCTGCTGACCTCCACCCAGGACATGGACCACAGCCATACCGCGGTCCTGGCCGAATGGCTTACCGAACCCGGCTCTCGCGATGAGCGGCGCCCGGATGCCGCCCTTCCCGAGCCCGGACGTACCGCTCCCAGTTCCCGGCCGCCCGGACACCGCGCGGCGGTCTCCGCCGCGGTGGCCAATCTCAACGCGGGCGCACTCGCGTTCGTGATGGGCACCGGCATCGTCTCCACGGCCCTGTACGTCAACGGCGCCGACACCGCCTCCGCCGTACTGCTGTGGGTGGCCCTGGCCGGTTATGCCGTACTGGTGCCCGCCTACGGCTGGCGGCTGCTGCGCCGGCGCGAGCGGTTCGTCGCGGATCTCCTCGGGCCGCGTGCCTTCGCGTTCCTCACCCTCGCGATCTCCTCGAACGTGCTGGCTGCTCGCTTTGTGCCGGCCGGACACACCGCGGTCGCCGGGGCGTTCCTGGCGTTCGGGACGCTGGGGTGGGTGGTGCTGGACTACGGCATCCCGCTCGCGCTCATCACCACGCTGAAGCGGGGCCCCTCGCTCGACCAGGTGAACGGCACCTGGTTCCTGTGGTCGGTGGGAACGGAGTCGGTGGCGGTCGCGGCGGCATCGCTGGCCCGGGTGACCCCGGGACACGCACTGGCCGTCCTGGCAGTGGTGTGCTGGGCCGTCGGCCTGATGCAGTACCTGCTGACCGCCGCGCTGGTCCTGGCCCGGCTACTGGCCCGGCCGGTGCAGCCGGAAGGCCTCATGACGTCCGTATGGATATTCATGGGGGCGGCGGCGATCGCCGTGCTCGCCGGAGTCCGCCTGATCGCACTCCATCCAGGCACCACGATGTTGTCGCGCCCGCTCGTCATCGGGACGTCCGTTGTCCTGTGGGCGTTCTCAAGCTGGCTGATTCCGCTCCTGCTGGCTCTGGGCGTTTGGCGGCACGCGCTGCGCCGTATCCCGCTGCGCTACGAGCTCGGCTGGTGGAACCTCGTCTTCCCGGTCGGCATGTATGCGGTCACCACGCATGAGCTGGGACGCGCGACCGCGACCTCGTGGATGACGAGCGTGGGCCGCTGGGAGGTTTGGATCGCCGTGGTGTTCTGGGCTGTCGTGTTCGCCGCCATGGTGGCAGCCAGACTCCGGGCCCACCCCACGACCGCGCACGGATCCGCCGGTGCGGGGCAGACGGCCCGCCCGCAGAGCACGGCCTCGACGGCGCCCGGGGCGCTGCCATAGGCACGTGTTGCGATGCGGCGCGAACCCGGCTGCCCGTCGGCAGACAGCCGGGTTCGCGCGACGCGTCCGTGTCATGCGGAGCGGTACACGGGCCCTGTCAGCGGCGGGCGCGCTCACGCTGCCGGACAGCATGGCGCAGGGAGTGACGGGCGACGACCGCCCAGGCTGCGACGAACAGGGCGTACAGGACGACGGCGATCCAGACGAACAGCTGCGAGCCGGTACGAGCAGCGAGCGCGCTGGTGCCGGTGACGCACGCTCCGAGGGGGAAGATGAAGGACCACCAGGTGGCTGCGAAGGGCAGCCCTCTGCGGGGGTGCGGTCTACTCCCGTCCAACCCGCCGAACGAGGCGCCTAAGTCCGTACCTTTCAAGGGTAGTTGAGGCCCCCGGCCACCATCACGGCCCATCGGGCTCTCGCGTGCAGGCGAGGCCCACCGCTGGGGGCGCAGCTTCACACGTCGCGCTGGTTGACGAATCCGAGCGACGTCAAGCCCTCGGCCGTGCACAAGCGGTCAGATGCGCCCCTCACCTCCGTCTGGAGAAGCTGGTACGCGGCGCCGTGCTGGTGGCCCCAGTGCATCGCCGCCCGCCACAGGGCTCGCCCATGGCCGACGCCGCGGTACTGCGGCAGGACGCCGCAGTACTGGGGCAGCAGCCGCGCCCGCCCAGCGGCGTCACTCATCGTCTCCATCGGGCCGATGGCACCGGCCACGGTCCCCTGGTCAAGGACAGTAAGGACCGAGCCGACGGTCCCCGCCCGCATCTGCTCGTAGAGGAACGCGAACCCGTCGTCGGCCATCTGTACCGCGAAGTCCGCGAACCGCTCGGGCACGTCGAGCTGCTTGTACTCGACCATCCGGGCGTTCGGCTCCGCACCAGGCCCGTCGGTGAACTCCTTGAGCTGGACCCGGGTTCCCACGCCGTGCGCGTACGCGTCAGGCTTTCCCTGGCCGAGGAACCACACGATGCGGGCCTTCCGCCCGCCGTGGGCCGCGGCGAGCTTCCGCGCCAGGTCAGCACCGGCAGACAGGCCCTCGGTGGCCGTCCCGTACACGTGGACCTTCACCACGCCCCCGGCCCGCTCGGCGAGCGTAGGGATCAGCGTCAGGCCACGGTCGTGCTCGATGACGTCGGCCATGACGTGCTCAGTCTTCGTGTCGAACCATCGCTGGTCTTTGTCCCATGGCAGGAAGCGGTCGGTGCCAGCGTTCTGGACGAACCGCCTCGAAGAGGTCGTGCAGCGGTTCGTCCCGGCGAACAGGGCCGAGGGTGGGCACGTACGGGACAGGCACACGGGCTCAATCAGGTCCCAGGAGAAGCGCATGCCCCGGACGCCCCTCACTTCCGCAGGTGGCCGGACTCGGACTTGGGGGTGCGGCCCATTAGTTCCTGCACGGCCTGCACCGCTTCCCGGCCGCCGTGGATGATGTCGACGACGGCCCTCGTGATCGGCATCTCCACGCCGTGACGCTCGGCCAGTCCCTGGATCGCCTTGCAGGAGGCGACACCTTCGGCGGTCTGGGTGGTGGCGGCCTGCGCCTCGGCGACGCTGAGGCCCCGGCCCAGGTGCGCGCCAAAGGTGTGGTTCCGGGACAGCGTGGATGAGCAGGTAGCGACCAGGTCGCCCATGCCGGCGAGCCCGGCGAGCGTGAGCGGGTCCGCGCCCATCGCGACACCAAGCCGGGTGGCCTCGGCCAGCCCTCGAGTCACCAGGGCCGCCTTCGCGTTATCACCGAGCTGCATGCCGTCCGTGATGCCGACGGCCAGGGCGATGACGTTCTTAATGGCGCCGCCCAGCTCGCAGCCGATGACGTCGGTATTCGTGTACGGCCTGAAGTACGGCGTGTGACAGGCCGTCTGGATGAGTGCGGCGGTGCTCTCGTCGGGGCAGGCGACGACACTGGCTGCCGGTTTGCGGGCGACGATCTCGGCGGCCAGATTGGGCCCGGACAGCACGGCGATCCGGTCGGGCCGTGCTCCGGTCGTCTCGGCGATGACCTCGCTCATCAGCCGGCGTGATCCGCTGCCAGGTGACGGTGATCTCTTCGGCCTTCGGGTCGGCTTCGAGCTCGGCGAGCTGATCGGTGGACAGACGGAACCGCTTGCTGACGGTCTCCATCTCTTCGAGGAGTTCGGCGGCGATCGTCATGACGTGGGCTCCTTCGCGCTGGCGGGGGCGGGCTCGGGGGTGGCGGCGGGCGGGTGGGCGACCTGGCGGCGGGCCACGTCGACCACGGCGGAGAGGGCGCGTACCGCCTGACGGGCCATTTCGCGGAAGGCGTCGACAATCTGCCGGACGAAGCGCATGGCGCGCGAGGGCCTGGCCGACGGTTGCGGCCTGTTCGGGGGCGAGGCGGGTGATGCGCATGCGGGGCTTTCGGAGGTGGTGGGCGGCTGGTCGTTCCGGCTGCCCGAGTCAGATCAGTTGGCGCCAGCCGTCCGGCGATTCGCCGCCGTCGCTGTCGACGACGAGTTCGGCGCCCTGGCGCAGGGTGCAGGTGACGCGCGCCGGGTCGGTGGTGAACAGGTCGACGCGCGGCAGCTCGGTGGTCATGCGCAGGCAGCACGACGTGAAGGCGCCGCCCGGCGGCGGGCATTCGTGGAGGACTCCGGCGAGGCCGCTCATGCACTGCTCCGCTGGAACTGCGGCCACCAGTCGTCGTGTTCGGCACCGACCGACGACCAGTAGCGGTGGCAGCCGCACGGCATGCCGCGGGTCACCTGGCGGAACTGGCAGGCGGCCTTGACGCGGGTACGAAGGCCTGGCTTCGAGACCGCGGGGGGCTCGTCGATGTCGTCCGTGTAGTCGCCGAGCAGGGTGGCACGGGACATCTCGCGGAGCAGACCGATCAAGCACAGTCCGGCCGCCGCGTACGCGGCAGTGGCGTGCCACCAGCGGGCTTCGCCGATGAGCCGGCCGCCCACGGAGATGCTCAAGACGAACGGCGCTCCGAAGACAACCAGGAGGACCTTGCTGGTGCGCGTCATCGCGCCCACCTCCGGTAGCGGCGGATGCAGAACCGCGTCCACCAGTAGACGGCGGGGCAGAGGATCGGAGTGAACAGCAGGCCGACGAGCGCGAATGCCGTCTGATCGCTCACCTGCAGAGCGTTGTCCGGGGTCATCGTTGGTCCCCCTTCGGGCGGAGGATGGCGTCGGCGAGGTCGACGGCGGCCCGGGTCAGCGAGGTCTCGACGAGGCCGTGCTCTTCGTGGACGGTCTCGAACGCCTCGTGCAGGACGGCCGTCACGGCGCGGCCTACGTCCGGGTCGACGGTGGCGATGTACGCAGCGTCGGCGGCGGCCTGCGGGTTCCCTGCCGGTCCGGTGCGGGCGACGCATTCGGAGCCGTGCGGGCCGCCGGTGACGAACTCGACGCCGGGCAGGCTGCGGATCGTGGTCGGGGTGCGGCGGCATGTCCAGGTGCCGGACGTTGCGCTGTCGAGGCGGGCGGTCAGCAGGGCCTCGGCGTCTTGCAGGCGGATGTCCAGGCGGGCCGCGTCCACCGTGTCCGGGTTCACCGCGACGATCACGCGGGGTCGGATTCGGCTTCCGGAGCAGCCGGGGCAGTAGTCGCGGCCGCCGGTGTGACGCCAGCCGTGCGCGGCGCCGATCGTGCGGGCCTCGCCGATGGTGAGGCCGTCGGTGATCAGCGTCGCCGCACAGGCGGAATGGCCGCGCACCGTGTTGCAGTGGAGCGTCAGGCTGGTGCTCAAGGGTGGCTCCTGTTTGGCTGAGGGCCGGGCGCCCCTGTCTCCCGCAGGGGCGCCCCGTTCGTGCGGGTCACGCGTGGGCGCAGATGCCGGTCTCGTCGTGGTCGATCGCCGCACCCGGGCACCTCGGTCCTGTGTCCTCGATAGACGCCAGGAGCGCTTTGCGGCAGCCGCCGCACAGCTTGAGGCGGGCGGCTTCCTCTTCCGGCATGGGCTTGCTGGCCTGGAAGTTGCCGGGGCAGATCGTGCGGCCCTGGCCGTCCGGGATGTGCTTCGCCGTCCGGTTCACCGACCGCGAGTTGAAGACGTACGGCGGCGCCGGGACGCCCCCGACCGGGGCGATCTCGCCGTGGAGGGATGGGCGGTGTACCGGGTGCCGACGAACGGGGCCTCGTACAGCGACACGCCGTGCTCGTTCACCTCGGCGGCGAGGGTCCACACGCGGCCGTCCGGAGTGCCGTAGGCGTCCGCCGGTTCGCCGCCCCAGTGGGCGGGCGTAGAACAGAACACGCAGCGCAGCACACCGTCGTCGTCCGGCTTGTGGCAGTGCCCTTCCGGTACGGCCTTGTCGCCACGGCGGTTCTGCGGGCACAGGCCTGGCACGTCGGCCGGTTCGCCGGTGATCCACGCGGCGAGGGCCTCGGTGTACGCCGTGCGGGCCTTGCAGGCCTCTGCCTCCTGGCGGTCCGCCTCGGTCTGGAGAGCGCCGAGGTGCGGCGCGAACCGCATCAGGGCTTCCTCCAGCGGCCCGGGCATGATCCCCGCGAGCTTGGCCGGGGTCCGCTTGATGCCGTGTCCAGGGTCGAGGCACAGGCGCAGTTCTCAGTGTCGAGCTTCAACGGGGTTAGTCCTTTCGATGGTTGGGATTGCTGCGCTGCTCCTGGATGAGCGCGCGGGTGGTGGCGATGGCCATGCCGTAGAGGACGAGCACGCCGTCGACGAGCCGCTCCATCCCGGCCTCGGTGTGGGCTTGGTCGGCGAGCGCGTCGAACAGGGCTTGCGCGGCGGTCCGGTCCTCGTTGCCCCACGCCGTGGCGAACTGGGCTGCGAACGCCAGCTCGGGCGGCAGGTTCTCCGGTCGGCCGGGCTGGCCGGTCCAGGTGTCCTCGACCTCCAGGACGAACATGCCGTTAGCGGGCTTCGGCTACGTGCCAGTCAGGGCGGCCGTCGCGAGCATCACGCACAGCGCGAAGCACTCGGCACGGCTCTCCTCGATCAGCGGGACGAGGAGCAGCCCGCCACCGATGGGGTTGCCGTTCACGGCCTGGTTCAGGGCCTCTTCGACGATCCACGGCGGCAGGGGCGAAGGCTCAGCAGTCACAGAAGTCCTCACAGGTTCCGTCGCACTCGTTCGGCCAGGTGTGGCCGTCGAGGTCCTCGTGGTCGCCGCGGTGGCTGGGCTCGCCGATGCAGGGGGTCTCCACGACGTCCCGGACGTAGTCGAAGTGCGGGCAGTGGACGGCCGGGACACCCGGGCGTCGCGCTCCCACTCGGCGAGCTCGGCGGCCCGCTCGGCGGCCTTGTTCGCCGCACGGGTCGCGGCGGCCTTCTTCGCGGCGGCCGACCGGCGGGCCTTCGCCTCCGGCCGGTTCCGCCACCGGGTACGGGCCGCCCGCGCCTCTGCCGCGTGCTGCGCGGTTGCGGCAGCCAGGCCGGCGAACAGTGCGCCCACTGCGTCGTAACGGCGGGCCGGGTCGTTCACCGCCTGGTCGAAATCGACGACCGCGCGGGCCGCCTGCTCGCCGGGCGTCAGGTCGTCGGTCACGCGGACTCCTCGGTCAGCATCGGGTCGAAGCGGCAGCGGAGCAGGGCGCGGGTCACGGTGCGGGCGCCGTACCGGCGCATCGCCTCGTCCTGGCCCAGCTCGGCGACCGCCTGACAGATCTGCTCCAGCGGCACCGCCGCAGTGACTAGGGGCCTGGCCCGGGACCTGGCCCCGACGCCGGTTCGTCGCGCAGAACAGGCACGCCTCCCCCGACGCCGGGTCACGCGGGGCCGTCGGGTGCTGGGGGCAGCCGGACGGGTTCAGCTCGGCCCGGACATCGCCGAGGAGGCGGTGAGCGCGGTCGAGGTCCTGCCCGATCTCGTCGAGCTGCTCGGGCGACGCGGCGAATACCGTCACCCGGTCCCCGTGCTCGCCCAGGGCGCGCAGTGCGCTCCCCAGCTCGGTGGTCTGGTTCGTCATCGGTCGTTCACGTCCTCCGTCGTGGGGGCGTTCCAGCGGGCGGCAAGGGCCTCGCAGACCACGGCCGCCTCCCGCTTGCAGTCCTGGCACTCGCGGTCTTCCGGCTCCGGCTCGTGCGGCTTCGGATCCCGGCAGATGCGGCACTCCCACCACGACCGTCCGGTCCGCTGCGATGGCACCGAGCCATTCCGGCCGCGCCGGTTCGCTCTGCGCTCCTCGCACCTCCGGCAGTCCGCGCCGGTGTCGACCAACTCGCCGTCCTCGCACCCGGCGTCCGGGCACTCACCAGGCCGTACGAGGACCTGGAGGACGGCGTACGGGTTCCCGACGCCCTTACCGGCGAGGAGGTCGCTCTGGAAGCGGTGACGCACCCAGCGGCGGTCCATCCGGTCCGCGAGCTGTTCCGCGGTGCGGTTCGCCAGTTCGCGGGCAACGGCTATCCGGAAGTTGCGCGGCACCTGCTTGCCGTCGAGCAGCTCCAGCAGCGATTCGGGGATCGCGCGTTCGACGACAGCGACGGCAGCAGCCTCGTCCCGGGTCAGCCGGGTCTTCTTCCTCGAGGGCGCTCGCTTTTCCGTCGCGGCGGAGCCGCCTCGAGCGCCCGCGCCACTACCGGTAGATGCCCTACGGGCGTCACCAGCGCTACGCGCCGAAGGCGCATCGTCTCTCTGTTGTTCTTCAGTCTTGGTGTTCTTGGTGGTGGTCTTCTTAGGGTGCGGATTCCCCGCTGCCGGTTTGTCCGCCGCCGGATTTCCCGACATCGGTGCTGAGCAGGCGCTACGTGCCTTGGAGCGGCTCGGAAGCTGCGGGGCGTCCTCGCCGAACAGATCGTAGAGGTGCGCGGGCATGTCGGTGATGCAGTAGACGACGCGGGCGAACTTCCCCTCGTCGTCATGCTGCTGAATGCGCTGGTCCTGGACGTGGTCGCGGACAGGGACGGTTGTTCTTCACGCGTCGCCCCCGTTCTCTCCGTTGGCGCGACGGCGTCCCGGACATCACGCCGATGCCACAGACGCTGACCGTGCGCGTGCCCAACTACGAGACGCAGCGCGGCTACGAAGGCGTGCGGATCACGACGGTAGAGATCTCCTCCAAGTGCCAGCGCTGCGGCGGCCCTCGCGGCCCGCTGACCGCGCACCACTTCGTGAAGGACGGCACGCCCCTCGTGTGCGACCGCTGGGTCAACGACTGCGGCCACCCCGACGAGACACCCGGGCTTCGCCGAGCTTCTGGTGTGGCAGGCGGCTGATGTTGTCCTGCAGAAATCGCGGCTTGCAGCCCAACTTCTCTGCGGCCCGGTCGTAGTCCTGCGAGTGCGACCTGCGCCTGATCATGCGCCTTCACACGGTCATCCCCGCATCGGTCACCGGTGCAGAGAGTCCCGGCATGAACGCCCGCACGCACTGCACCTGCGTCACGGTCCAGAACCTGTGCCGTGTGATTGGTCATCGCGGGGATAACGCGCCGGTGCTCCCGCGGCACGATTCCCGGCGGATCCGGGTTCTCGGGGCGGCCGCCGACGGGCACCAGGTCGGCCCCGGACCGCACGCGCAGCTCATCGGCCCTGCGCGCGTCCCACAGATGGCGGTGCAGGTCGAGGCGGAAGCGGCGGCTGGGACGGGGGTGCGGATGCCGGCGGACACCGGCCTCGACGTGGGATCGGTCGTGAGATCCGTCGTGCGGTCTGTCGCGGGGCCCGACGCGGGGTCCGCCGTGCGGTGCGGACCACACGGCGAGGCTGATCCGCTGACCGCCGTCCGCCCAGGCCGGTGGAGTCCGCACGACGAGGTGTACCGGACCGACGCCGTCACGCCCTTGGGTGTCGTACCGGGCCAGGGCGATGGTCAGTCCCGGGCGCAGCAGCCCGTGCGGGGCGATCCTCGGCATGTGCCAGCGCAGCAGGTCGGGAGCCAGATGGCGGAGATCGGCCCGGACCCGAGCGGCGAGGTCGTGGCCGTAAGTACGCGCCACGGACCGCAGGTTGAGATCGACATCGATGCCTGCGGCGGCGCATGCCCCCGCCCAGTCCCCGGCACGGCGGCGGGCGGTCGCAGTCTCGATCATGGCGGGCGGCACGGCGAACTCTCGCACGGGCAGCCAGAAGGAAAGGCGGGAATGCCCCTTCGCGGTCTGAGTGAGCATCAGCACTCACCTTGCGCGGACGGGACCCCCATTCTGCCGACAGAGTGAGTCATCATCGCGGGGAGCGTAGCGCTCCTGACCGTGATCTGTCAGATGTTTTCGCCTGGCGTCGCCCGGTGAAGGACCGCCTGGCGTTGCGTGGTGAGGGGTTCCGTCGGGTTGCGCAGCCCCTCCGCGGCGTCCGAGACACGCTGGATGAGGTCGAAGAAGACGGTCTGCTCCTCGGCGGAGAGCGGGGCCAGGAAGACCTGGTTCATACGCGCCGTGCGCACGGTCAGCTTGCGGTGCGTACGCGTCCCCTCGTCGGTGAGGCGCAGCAGGAAGCGGCGGCCGTCCTGCGGATCGCGCACCTTGTCGAGCAGGCCCCGTCGACTGAGCCGGCTGATCACCTCGGCGATGGTCGACCGGTCCAGGCCCACCCGCTCCCCCACCGTGCGCTGATCCAGTCCCGGCTCCGCGATCAGCGCGTTCAGGACCGCGAACTGCGGTGAGGTGATCTCCTCGGAGACCATCGTGTTCCACAGCAGATAGTGGGCCTGCTGGAGTCGCCGGGCGAGGTGCCCGGGGTGGGTGGTGAGGTCCACCGCGGCCATGTGCGCTCCCCCTGGGTGAGTCCGTCATTTCGTTGGTGCACTGAACGATACCGTGCATCTCCGGGATGCGTACCAGCGCGACCACGGCCGTACACCCGCCGATTTCATGGAACTCTTGACGACACGGGCTACTGGTGGCAGCGTGAGTGAAACCTCGCAGAAATAATCAGTGCCCTGAGTAATTGAGGGTCTGGACGCTTGGAAGAGATGGGGCCTCACGGATGGACAAGGTGGTCGCCACGGCCCTGGAGGCGGTGGCGGATGTGCCGGAGGGTGCGTCGTTGGCGGTGGGCGGGTTCGGGTTGAGCGGTGTGCCGAACGTGCTGATCGAGGCGCTGTACGAGCGGGGGGTGTCAGGGCTGTCGGTCGTCTCGAACAACTGCGGGGCGATGGAGTCGGGCCTGGCGGTGCTGCTGGCGGCGGGCCGGATCGGGCGGGTGATGGGCTCGTACGTCGGGGCGAACAAGGAGTTCGCGCGGCAGTATCTGGCCGGGGAGCTGGAGGTGGAGCTGATCCCGCAGGGCACGCTGGCGGAGCGGTTGCGGGCCGGCGGTGCGGGGATCCCCGCCTTCTACACCCCCGCCGGGGTGGGCACGCAGGTCGCGGACGGCGGGCTGCCCTGGCGCTATGACGGCTCGGGCGGGGTGGCGCTGGCCTCGCCCGCCAAGGAGGTGCGCGAGTTCGAGGGCACCGAGTACGTGCTGGAGCGCGGCATCCGCACCGACTTCGCGCTGGTCCGGGCCGCGAAGGGCGACCGGCACGGCAACCTCGTCTTCAGCAGGTCCACCCGGAACTTCAACCCCCTCGCGGCGATGGCGGGCAGGGTGACGATCGCCGAGGTGGAGGAGCTGGTCGAGCCCGGCGGGATCGACCCGGACGCGGTGCATCTGCCGGGGATCTTCGTCCAGCGGGTGGTGGCCCTCACCCCCGAACAGGCCGCCGCGAAGATGATCGAGAAGCGGACGGTGAGCGGCTGATGGCGTGGAGTCGCGAGGAGATGGCGGCCCGTGCGGCACGCGAACTCCAGGACGGGCAGTACGTCAATCTCGGCATCGGGCTGCCGACACTGATCCCCAACCACCTCCCGGCCGGCGTCGAGGTGATCCTGGAGTCGGAGAACGGGATCCTCGGCACCGGCCCCTACCCCACCGAGGACCAGGTCGACCCGGACCTCATCAACGCCGGCAAGGAGACCGTGACGGTCCTGCCGGGCGCCTCCTTCTTCGACTCGGCGCTGTCCTTCTCGATGATCCGGGGCGGGCACATCGACGTGGCCGTGCTCGGCGCGATGCAGGTGTCCGCGGGCGGTGACCTGGCGAACTGGGCCATCCCCGGGAAGATGATCACCGGGATCGGCGGGGCGATGGACCTCGTCCACGGCGCCCGCACCGTCATCGTCGTCATGACCCACACCGCCAAGGACGGCACCGCGAAGATCCTTCAGGAGTGCGCGCTGCCGCTCACCGGCAAGGCGTGCGTCAACCGGATCATCACCGACCTCGGCGTCCTCGACGTCACCGACGACGGGCTGGTGCTCATCGAGACCGCGCCCGGCGTCACGGCCGGAGAGATCGTGGCCAAGACCGCCGCGAAGGTCCGTGTCGCAGCCGAACTCAACGAGGAGACCCAACCGTGAAGGACGTCTACATCGTCGACGCCGTACGGACCCCGATCGGCCGCTACAACGGCGCCCTGGCGTCCGTCCGCCCGGACGACCTGGCCGCCCACGCCATCCGGGAACTCCTGGCCCGCACCCCGGACCTGGACCCCGCCCGGATCGAGGACGTCTACCTCGGCAACGCCAACGGCGCCGGCGAGGAGAACCGCAACGTCGCCCGCATGGCCGCCCTGCTCGCCGGGCTGCCCACCTCCGTGCCCGGCGTGAGTGTCAACCGGCTGTGCGCCTCCGGACTCGAAGCCGTCATCCAGGCCGCCCGCGCCATCGCCGTCGGAGACGCCCACATCGCCCTGGCCGGCGGCGTGGAGTCCATGACCCGCGCCCCCTACGTCCTGCCCAAGAACGACCGGCCCTTCCCCGCCGGACACACCGAGCTGTACTCCACCACCCTCGGCTGGCGCATGGTCAACCCGAGGATGGACCCCCAGTGGACCATCCCGCTCGGCGAGTCCGCCGAACTCATCGCCGACAAACACAAGATCAGCCGCGAGCAGCAGGACGAATACGCCCTCAGCAGCCACCGCAAGGCCGCGAAGGCACAGGCCGGGGATCTGTTCGAGCCCGAACTCACCCCCGTGCCGATCCCCCAGCACAAGGGCGACCCGGTCATCTTCGCCGCCGACGAGTCCGTCCGCCCCGACGCCTCCCCCACCGCCATGGCCAGGCTCAAACCGTCCTTCCGCACCACCGACGGCACCGTCACCGCGGGCAACGCCTCCCCCCTCAACGACGGCGCCGCCGCCCTCCTCCTGACCGACGAGGAAGGGCTGAAGGCCACCGGCCGCGAACCGCTGGCCCGCATCCGAGCCACCGGCGTCTCCGCGACCGACCCCCAGTACTTCGGCCTCGCCCCCGTCGAAGCCGTCAACCGGGCCCTGGCCAAAGCCGGCAAGACCTTCGCGGACCTGTCCGTCCTCGAACTGAACGAGGCCTTCGCCGCCCAGGTCCTCGGCTGCCTCGCCGAATGGCCCCAGTTCGACCCCCAGGTCCTCAACCCCCAGGGCGGCGCGATCGCCCTCGGCCACCCCCTCGGCGCCTCCGGCGCCCGCCTCGCCGGCACCGTCGCCCACCAACTCGCCCGCAAGGGCTCCGGCACCGGCGTCGCCACCCTCTGCATCGGCGTCGGCCAGGGCCTCGCCCTCGTCCTCGAACGATAGGAAGTCGACCATGGCCCTCACCCAGTCGGACATCGACGTCGAGATCAAGGATCTCCAGGACGCGTACGACAAGGCGGTCGCCGGCGGAGCGCCGGTTCGCCACCACCCGTCGCGCGACTACCCCCCGTACCGCAGCTCCCTGCTGCGCCACCCCAAGCAGCCGCTGGTCGCCGTCGACGGCGGTGACCCGGAGACGGTCGAGCTGTCGGGTCCGGTGTTCGGCGTCACCGACATCACCGAGCACGACAGCGACCTGACCATCCAGCACCGGGGCGAGCCGCTCGGCGAACGCATGACCGTCTCGGGCCGGCTGCTCGACCGCGACGGGCGTCCCGTGCGCGGTCAGCTCATCGAGATCTGGCAGGCCAACGCCGCCGGTCGTTACGCCCATCTGCGCGAGCAGCACCCGGCGCCGCTCGACCCCAACTTCACCGGTGTCGGGCGGACCCTGACGGATGATCAGGGCCGCTACAGGTTCACCACGATCAAGCCGGGCCCCTACCCGTGGGGCAACCACACGAACGCGTGGCGGCCCGCGCACATCCACTTCTCGGTCTTCGGTACGGCGTTCACCCAGCGGCTGATCACCCAGATGTACTTCCCGAGCGACCCGCTGTTCCGCTACGACCCGATCCTGCAGTCCGTGACGGACCGGGCGGCCCGCGACCGCCTGATCGCCACCTACCAGCACGATCTCTCCCGGCCCGAGTTCTCCATGGGCTACGAGTGGGACATCGTCCTCGACGGTCCCTCCGCCACCTGGATCGAGGAAGGCCGTTGAACATGACCGAGCGGTTGCTCCCCACCCCGTCCCAGACCATCGGCCCCTTCTACGGGCACGCGCTGCCCTTTCCCGACGGCGGTCAGGTCGCGTCGCAGGGCCACCCCGAGGCGATCACCCTGCACGGGTACGTGTTCGACGGCGCCGGCGAGGTGATCCCGGACGCCCTCCTGGACTTCTGGCAGGCGGCGCCCGACGGCTCCCTCGAGGGTGCCCCCGGTTCCCTGCGCCGCGACCCGTCGACGGGCGGCTTCCTCGGCCGCAACGGCCTCGACTTCACGGGCTTCGGCCGGGTCGCCACGGACGCCGACGGTCGGTACGCGCTGCACACCCTGCCGCCGGGCAACGCCGGGCTTCCGTACATCAGCGTGTGTGTGTTCGCGCGCGGTCTGGTGCACCACCTCTTCACCCGCGCGTACCTCGCCGACGGCGCCGACCCGCTGCTCGACTCGCTCCCTGCCGACCGGCGCGCCACGCTGATCGCGGCCGAGGGCGCGAACCGGACGTACCGTTTCGACATCCGCCTTCAGGGCGAAGGCGAAACGGTCTTCCTGGAGTTCCAGTGACAGCTGCCGACCCGGTCCGTTCCGAGTCCGATGCCGAGTCCGATGCCGGGCTGCTCGCCCCCGGGTGGGCGGGCTCCCCGGCAGCGTCCGCGACCTCGGACGGCGCGCTTCTGGCGGCGCTCCTCGACGCGGAGGCGGCCCTGACCCGCGCTCAGGCGGGACTCGGGCTCGCGCCGGACGCGGCGGCGTCTGCGGTGTCCGCCGTGGCGGCGGCGGACCTCGACGTCAGGTCGATCGCGCTGCGCGCGCGAGGCGGCGGCAATCCGGTGATTCCGCTGGTCGCGGATCTGACAGCGGCGGTCGGCAAGGAGTACGGGCCCTACGTCCACCGGGGCGCGACCAGCCAGGACATCCTGGACACGGCGCTGATGCTGGTCGCCCGTCGCACGCTGGACCTGGTCCTGGCGGATCTTGAGCGGACGGCGCGGGCCCTGACCCGACTCGCCGCCGCGCACCGGGACACGGTGATGCCGGGGCGGACCCTCACGCAGCACGCCGTACCGACGACCTTCGGGCTGAAGGCGGCGGGGTGGCGGTCGCTCGTGCTGGACGCGCGGGACCGGCTCTCGGTGCTCCGGCTCCCGGCCCAACTGGGCGGTGCCGCCGGCACGTTGGCCGCCTTCGCGGCCTTCGGCGCCGAGGATCCGGGCGCGCTCGTGGCGGCGTACGCCGGTGAACTCGGGCTCGAGGAACCGGCGTTGCCCTGGCACACCCTGCGGACACCGATCGGCGACCTGGCCGGCGGCCTGGCCTTCACGGCCGGGGCCCTCGCGAAGATGGCAGCCGATGTGCTCACCCTCTCCCGCACGGAGATCGCCGAGGTCGCGGAGGGGAGCGGTGGCGGGTCGTCCGCGATGCCGCACAAGGCCAACCCGGTGGCGGCCACCATGATCGCCGCCTCCGCGCGCCGAGCGCCGGGGCTCGCCGCCACGCTCTACGGGTCGATGGTGGCCGAGGACGAGCGGCCGGCCGGTGCCTGGCACGCCGAGTGGGAGCCGTTGCGCGAGCTGCTGAGGCTGGTCGCGGGCATCGCCCGGAACGCCGCCGAGCTGGTCGAGAGGCTCCGGGTGAACGCGGACGCCATGCGCGATCACCTCGCCCTCACCCATGGGTTGATCGTCTCCGAGCGCCTGGCCGTCGAACTCGCTCCGGTGCTCGGGCGGGCCCGCGCCAAGGCGCTGCTGACCCGGGCCGCCGAGCGGGCCGTCGCCGAGAGACGGCCCCTCGTGGACGTACTCGACGAGGAGCCGGAGCTCAAGGAGCTCGACCTCGTGGAACTCACCGACCCCACCCGCTACACGGGCTCCGCGGGAGCCCTCACCGACCGTGCTCTGGAGCGAACGTGACCAGCACCCTGCTCGACCACCGCGCCGAGGGCCCCGAGACCGCTCCCCCTTGCTCCTCGGGCCCTCGCTCGGTACCTCCCACGCCCTGTGGGACAAGGTCGCGCCCGAGCTGTCCGCCACCCACCGGGTGGTTCGCTGGGATCTGCCGGGACACGGAGGGTCGGCGCCGGACCTGATCGGACCGGGAGCCAGCGTCGGCGACCTCGCCGCCCTGGTCCTCGGCCTCGCCGACTCGCTCGGCATCGCACGCTTCGCCTACGCGGGTGTCTCGCTCGGCGGCGCGGTCGGTCTGCACCTCGCCGTCCACCACCCGGAGCGTGTGACGTCCCTCGCCGTCATCTGCTCCTCGGCGCACTTCAACGGCTCCAAGCCGTGGGAGGAGCGTGCGGAGCTGGTACGCCGGGAGGGGCTGGCCGCGCTCGCCGAGAACGCGAACTCGCGTTGGTTCACCCCCGGTTTCACCGTGCCGCGGTTGATCGAGGACCACCGGAACGCGGACCCGGAGGCGTACGCCGCCTGCTGTGACGCGCTGGCCGCCTTCGACCTGCGCGACCGGCTCCCCGAGATCTCCGTGCCCACCCTGCTGATCGCGGGCCGCCAGGACCCGGCGACGCCGCCCGCCCACCTGCGGGAGATCGCCGACGCGGTGGCGAGCGCCACGCTCGTCGAGCTCCCGGGAGCCTCGCACCTGGCGCCCGCGCAGTGTCCGGCGGCGGTCCTGACGGCGCTGCGGGCCCACTTCGACGGAGGCGCCGAGCGGGGCATGGAGGTGCGGCGTGAGGTGCTGGGCGACGCCCATGTGGACCGGGCACAGGCCCGGCAGACCCCCTTCACCGCCCGCTTCCAGGACTTCATCTCGCGCTACGCCTGGGGCGAGATCTGGACCGACCCGACCCTCTCGCGCCGCGAACGCAGCATGATCACCCTGACCGCGCTGGTCGCACACGGCCACTACGACGAGCTGGCCATGCACGTCCGGGCGGCGCGCCGCAACGGGCTGACCCCGGAGGAGATCGGCGCCGTACTGCTGCAGACGGCCGTGTACTGCGGTGTCCCGGCGGCGAACTCGGCGTTCGCTACGGCTCAGCGGGTGCTCGCCGAGGAAGAGGGCGACGACGGCGCCACAGGGTGACCTTGCCCGTCCGCTCCGGACACCTCGTCCTCGCGCACGGCCTGGCGGCTACCTCAGCCCTCTCCCTGTCGCCAGGACCTCCTCCGCCCTCGCCACCAGCCCGTCCGCCCCGCACGAGCGCGCCAGCGTCAGACCCTTGCCGAGCTCCGAGACCGAGCGCGCCGCGATGCCGTACTCGACGCGGGCCGCCGCGTGTTCGTACTGGCAGGGCGAGGCCTCCAGGTAGGTGACGGCCTGGGCGGCCAGGCGTACCGCACGCTGACCTGATTCGAGGGCCGCCGCGCAGCGCAGTGCCTCACCGATCGCGGTGTCCGTGCCGAAGCGCTCGGCCTGGCGGCGGGCGTCAGTGGCCAGTGCGGCGGCGCGGGCCGGGTCGTCCGAGGCGAGCGCGCGGGCGAGGTCGAGCGCCCAGGGCGCCATCACCGTGTTGTGGTGGCCGCGCGCCGCGGCGGCCTTCTCGGCGGCCTCGAGTTCGTTGATGCCGTCCTTGACGCGGCCGACGGCGAGCAGCAGCCGTCCGCGTACGGAACGGGTGTCGGGCAGCACGATGGTGGACGGGTACGGCGGTGCGAAGCCGTACTGCTCGGCGATCGCCCAGGCCTCCCGGACGTCGCCGCGGGCGAGCAGTGTGTCGACGAGGCCGCAGGTGGCGGACCAGTACAGGGGCAGCCCGCGCCCGACCCGCTCGGCGATGCGCAGCGACTCGCGCAGGGTGGTCTCGGCGTCCCTGAGCCGGCCCCGCCTGCGGTGGGCGAGACCGAGGAAGGCGTGCGCCAGGGCGAGGTGGCCGCCGCTCCATCCGGCGCTCGTGTAGGAGCGCAGCGCCTCGGAGAAGAGGCTCTCGGCCCGGTCGAGCCGGTCCGCGTAGGCGTACGAACTGCCCAGCATCATGAGGAGTTCGATGCCCCACTCGGTGTCGGTCCAGCCGAGTCCGGGCGCGAGGCGGCCGTTGACGAGGGCGCGGTCGCAGAGTTCCACGACCTCCTCCGCGCTCTCGCCGCGGGTCATCGCGTCGAAGCCGCGCAGTATCAGCAGGGCTCGCTCGGAGTTGTCGCGTCCGGTGCAGGTCTTGACGAGTTCGGCGAGGCTTCGGGAGCGTCCCGGAAGGTGGTCCTCACCCGCGTGGATGCCCTCCCACATGTAGTGGACGGCCTGAAGCCGCATCCGGGCGGGGCCCGCGTCGAGCCGGGCGGCCTCCGCGTCGACCGTGCGGACGGCTTCGTCCAGCTGGTCGTTGTGGACCAGGGCCTGGGAGAGGCGGAAGACGGCGTCCACCCGCAGATCGCCCTCGAGGCCGGACTGGTCGAGCGCGGTGCGCAGATGGCTGATCGTGGTGGCGGGAGCGGTCAGGAGGGTGGCGCAGCCCAGTTCGTAGAGCACGCGCGCATGAACCTCCGGAAGCGGGGGTTCCGCCAGGGCGCGCTCCAGGCAGCGCCTGGCCGCTTCGGGCGCGCCGACCGCGAGGTGTTCGCGGGCGGCCTCGCGCATCTGCTCGACGAGTTCGGGGTCGTCGTCCGGGTGCACTTCGAGGAGGTGGCGGGAGGCGGCAGCGGCTCCGCGGCCCGATTCGGTGACCGCCCAGGCGGCCTGACCGTGCATCGCGGTGCGCAGCGCGTCGGGGATCGAGCGGTAGACGGCGCTGGCGATGAGAGGGTGTACGAACTCCAGCTCACCGCCGGTCAGTTCACGGCTCGCGGGTTCGGTCGGGGTGAGGATGCGGGCCGCGCCGAGCAGTTCGGCGCAGCGCACGGCCTCGTCGCGCTGCATCCCGGCGAGCTGGGCGGCGAGGTCGAGGGAGATCCCGGTGCCGAGGATCGCGGCCGCCCAGGCGAAGCGGGTGGCGTCGATGCCGAGTCCTTCGAGGCGGGCGACGAGTCCGCGACCGCGTGCCGAGCGGTTCAGGGCGCGCAGTTCGGCGGCCGAGGCCTCGACCGGTTCCAGCTCGCTGTCCTGCACCTTGGCGAGCAGTTCGACGGTCTCGTACGGGTTGCCGCCGGTGACCGCCCACACCTCGCGGCAGAACGGGGCGTCCGCGTGCTCCCCGAGCGTGGCGCGGGTCAGTCCGGCGGTGGCGTCGGGAGTCAGCGCGCTGAGCGTGCGGACCGGTCGGGCCGCGGCGGCGACGGCCTCCAGCTGGCGGGCCCGCTCACCGCTGACGTCACCGGGCCTGCGGGCGACCACGACGAGGACGGGCAGGTCGTCGAGGCGCTCGGCGAACGCGACCAGCCACTGCAGGGTCTCCTGGTCGGCCCAGTGCGCGTCGTCGAGGATCAGGACGAGGGGCCACTCGCGCTTGGCCAGCCGCCGCGCCGCCGCGACCAGTCCGTCGCACACGCCCTGCGGATCGGCCTGGCGGTCGCCCGGTTCGGCGATGCCGAGCGCGGGTCCGGCGATGTCGTACCAGTCGCCCAGGTATTCGCGGGCCTCTTCGGGCATCAGCGAGACGATGGCGGGCTGGAGGAGTTGCCGTATGACGTTGAAGGGAACGGAGGTGACGGTCTCGCCGCCGCGGGCCGACCACACCGTGCAGCCGTGGGCCTCCGCGATCCGGCGCGCCTCGGCGAGCAGCGCGGTCTTGCCGATGCCCGCCTCGCCGCTGAACACCAGCAGACTGCCGGAGGACGAGGCGTCCGCGCGAAGGGCCTTGACGGCCTCCACCACGTCGGCGATCTCCGCCTCGCGCTCCCACAGGGGTGACGAGGCGGCCGGTCCCGGCCGTGCCTCCGTCATGCCGCTACCTCCCCAGGTCGCCCGTACGACGTACAGATGTCGAGCCTAGCCGTCCGGAAGCCGATGTGGCGGCCCGTCGGCGCACCAGTTGCCGGGACGGGTGACGGGAGGTGTCCGCAGGCGACGCGACGGCGCGCCGACCAGCCGTGGTGAAAGTTGTCGACAGTCAAAAGACCTGAAAATGGCGCTAATTTTCCAAGGAACAGCGAGGAGGAGGGACCCATGAGCGGCGCCCGCGTGCACGACTCCGTCCCGCACACCGCCCGTCCCCCGCGCCCACGCCGCGGGGCCCTGCTGGCGGGCTCGGTCGGCAACTTCGTCGAGTGGTACGAGTTCGGGGTCTACGGCTACTTCGCGACCGTCATCGCGGCCCGGTTCTTCACCCCGGTGGGCGGCAGCGAGACCGAGGGGCTGGTGAGGACGTACGCGTCCTTCGCGCTGTCGTTCTTCTTCCGGCCGGTGGGCGCGGCGCTGTTCGGACGGCTCGGCGACCGGATCGGGCGCCGCCCGGTACTGATCCTGATGATCGCACTGATGACGGGCGCCACGACGCTCATCGGCGTGCTGCCGACCCACGCCACGGTCGGTGCCCTCGCGCCATGGCTGCTGACCTTCCTCCGGGTGGTCCAAGGGCTGTCCGCGGGCGGGGAGTTCGGGGGCGCGGTCTCGGTCATGACGGAGTTCGCGCCGCCGCGCAGGCGGGGGCTGTACGGGTCGTGGCAGTCGTTCACGGTGGCTCTGGGGCTGCTCGGTGGTGCGGGTGTGGCGGCGCTGCTGGCGACGGTGCTGACCGAGGGGCAGTTGAGCGACTGGGGCTGGCGGGTGCCGTTCCTGCTGACGCTTCCGCTGGGGCTGGTCGCGCTGGGGCTGCGGCTACGGCTGGAGGAGACGCCGGCCTTCCGGCACGGGGGAAGCCGGGAGCGTCCGCCCGGGCGCGAGGTCGCGCGGGCCGTCGTCCTCGGAGCGGGGCGCGTGATGGGCTGGTCGGCGGCCGGATACACCTTCCTGGTCGTGCTCCCCTCGTACCTCCAGAACACCCTCCACACCGGCTTCCGGCAGGCGCTGCTCGCCACGGTCCTCGCCAACCTGGGCTTCGCGGCCACGATCGTCCCGGCGGGTCTGCTCAGCGACCGGATCGGGCGGCGACCCGTGCTGCTCACCGGCGCCGGCCTGGTCGTGGTCCTGTCCGTCCCGCTGCTCAACCTCCTTCAGGACACGGAGACTTCGCACGCCGTGAAGGGTCTCGCCCTGTGCGGGGCGGGTGCCGTCGTCGGGTTGATGGCCGGGCCGGGGCCCGCCATGCTCTCCGAGATGTTCCCCACGAACGTCCGCCACACCGGCCTGGGACTCGCCTACGCCCTGTCCAATGCCGTGTTCTCGGGCTGCGCGGGCCTCATCATCACCGAGACGATGAAGCGGACCGGAAGCGTGGACATCCCCGCGTACTACGCGGCGGCGACGTGCGCCGTCAGTGCGCTCGCCCTGGCCACGCTCCCCGACAACCGAGGGAGTTGAGCACGTGCGGGTGATCGGCCTGATGTCCGGGACGTCGTACGACGCGATCGACGCGGCGGCGGCCGAACTGACCCTCGAAGGTGAGGACCTCACTCTGCGGCCGCTCGGGATGGTCGGTGAGGCGTACGACGGCGCACTGCGCGAGGCGCTCGCGGCGGCGCTGCCCCCGGCGGCGACCACGCTGGCCGAGGTGTGCCGCCTGGACACCCTGATCGGGCAGGCGTTCGCCGCGGCGGCGGTCCGGGCCGACCGTGAACTGTGCGGCGGTGCATCCGAGTTGGTCGCCTCGCACGGGCAGACCGTCTACCACTGGGTCGAGGACGGGCGGGCGCATGGGACGCTCCAGCTCGGTCAGCCGGCCTGGATCGCCGAGGCGACCGGACTGCCGGTGGTCGCCGACTTCCGCCCCCGGGACATCGCCGCCGGCGGTCAGGGAGCGCCCCTGGTGAGCCTGGTCGACCTGCTGTGGCTGCGCGGCAGGGCGGGGACTCCGGTGGCGCTGAACCTCGGCGGCATCGCCAACCTCACCGCGCCGGACGGCACCGCCTTCGACTCCGGGCCCGGGTGCGCCCTCGTCGACGTGGCCGTGCGGGGGTTGACCGGGGGACGGCTGAACTACGACATGGACGGCGCCCTCGCCGCCCGCGGCACCGTGCACGAACCGTTGCTGGACCGGCTGCTCACGGAGCCGTACTACGCGCTGCCCGCGCCGAAGACCACCGGCAAGGAGCTCTTCCACCTCGGCCATCTGCGCGACGCGCTGACCGGTTTCGGCACGCTCACCGCCGAGGACGTCATCGCGACCCTCACCCGGCTCACCGCCCGTACGGTCGCCGACGCGGTGCGCTCGGTGGGTGCCACGGAGGTCATCGCGTCCGGCGGCGGCACCCGCAATCCGGCGCTGATGGCGATGCTGGACGCGGAGTTGCCGGGAGTGCCCGTGCGCACGTCCGACGCCCTGGGCCTGCCGGCGGCAGCCAAGGAGGCGTACGCCTTCGCCGTGCTGGGCTTCCTGACCCTGCACGGGCTCTCGGGCACCGATCCGGTGAGCACCGGGGCCCGGCATCCGAGTGTGCTCGGCTCGATCACGCCGGGGCGCGGCGGGCTGCGGTTGCCGCCGAGGGCGGGAGCGGCGCCGGTGCGACTGGTCCTGGCATGACACCCGCTGGTTCTGGCATGACACCCGCTGGTTCTGGCATGACACCCGCCGGCGGTGGTGTGACACCCGGCGGCCGTGACGAGGCACCCGGCGGCGCTTCCGAGGCGTTCTTGAAACGAATCTTCCGGATCCCTCTCATCCGCCTTTCACCCACGGCTCATACGGTGGGTCCATGACGCAGGTGACTCCTCCCGGTTGGTATCCCGACCCGGGGCAGACAAGTGACAGTCCCGCCACCGAACGCTGGTGGGACGGCAAGACATGGACGGACCAGACCCGCCCCGTCGGGTCCGCCGCCGCATGGGGTCCCCCGACGCACCCGCCGGCGGCCGGACCGTATCCGGCGCTCGCTCCGGGCGCCCCGCGGCGCGGACTGCGTACCGGCATAGCCGTCGCCGCCGCCATCGCGGTCCTCGCGGGCATCGGAGGCGGGGTGTACGCCCTGACCAAGAGCGACGGCAACGGCGGGAACAGTGCCGGTTCCCAGGGCCCCGGCGGACAGAACGGCGGCCAGGGCGGGTTCGGCGGCCAGGGCGGCGGCAACGGGGGCCTCGAGGGCGGACCGGGCGGCGGCTCCGGGGGCTCGGGCGGCTCCGGGGGCCAGACCCCGGCACCGGGCCAGTCCGGGCAGCCGCAGCTCGAGGACGGCTACGCCACCGATCTGATCAGCGGCATCAGCATCCCCGTGCCCGACGACTGGACCGGCGGGAGCACCACGAAGGGTGCCGTGCTGTCGACCAAGGACACCTACAAGTGCCCCGGCGACACCTCGCAGGAGTGCCAGCGGGGCGGTGCCTACTCGGCAACCGCCGCGACGCAGGGCCTGAAGTCCACCACGGCGGAGGCGGCGGCCAAGGAGGACATCTCCAAGAACGCCACCGAGTCGTACGGCAAGGGCTACGGCACGATCACCTCGCACACGGAGCTCGCCTCCAAGGCGGTCACCGTGGCCGGCGAGAAGGGCTACCTCGTCCGCTGGAAGGTCGTCACCAGCAAGGGTGACGACGGTTACGTCGAGTCGCTCGTCTTCCCGTCCCCCGTCGGCTCCAAGTCACTGATCGTCGTCCGCTTCGGCATCGACGTCAGCTCCCAGGCGCCCAAGGAGTCCGTGATCGACACGATCACCAAGGGCATCAAGGTGGCGTCGGGAGTGAGCGGCAACGGGCAGAACGTCTAGCCCGTAGCTCCGTCCCCCGGACATGGATCGGCCGGGTGGGGTGCCCCTCCGCTCAAGAGGAACCCCACCCGGCCGGGGTGCGCGCCGCCCCCGTCCCCACGGTGCGGCGCGTGCAGGCCGACGTCCGGTCATCCCGCGGACGGCGACCTGAGTCTCAGGTCAGGCCGAGGGCCGGAATCACGACGGCCTCGACGAATTGTGTGAGATACGCCGCATCGGCGTTCCGCCCTTCCAGCACGGGACGAACCCGCACCACACCGAAGAGCTGCGCCGGGATGAACTCCAGCGCCGGGTGGTCCGCGGCGACCTCGCCCCGGGCGACCCCGCGGGCGAGGATCTCCTTGACCGCGC
The DNA here is from genome assembly GCF_039503195.1 of Streptomyces mirabilis. Lineage (NCBI taxonomy): Bacteria > Bacillati > Actinomycetota > Actinomycetes > Kitasatosporales > Streptomycetaceae > Streptomyces > Streptomyces mirabilis. The sequence continues at coordinate 8,818,532 of NZ_JBCJKP010000001.1, read as the reverse complement.
CGACCTCGGGCTCGACGAGCGCGTCGCGCAACGCCTCCTGCAGTTCCTTGTCCTGGAACACGGCGTGGCCCAGCGCCTGGTGCAGCTGGCTGTCGCGGCCCGACCAGTTCCCCGCGGCCTGCGCCATCGCGCGCAGGTCCCCGGCGAGCGTGCCGGTGTCGATGCCGGAGAAGCGCGGACAGCTGTTGGCGCGCAGGGCGGCGGCCACGAACTGCGGCTTCGTCTTCCACTGGCGATAGAGCGTGGACTTGCTGCACCGGGTGCTCGCGGCCACGCCCTCCATGGTGAGCGAGTCATAGCCGCACTCGCGGATCTGCTCGAGCACGGCGTCGTAGAACTCCTGCTCACGCTCGGGCGTGATCTTGGAGCGGCGCGAGGCGACGACCGTCTCCGGTCCGTCCGCGGCCTGCGACGTCATGGCTCATCTCCTCGCTCGTGTGGGTGGCTCGCCCGGTGTTCTGCTTCACACAGTCTATATCGATACGCCACTGTACCGGTACGTGCCCGTATCGGTACAGTGGCGTATCGGTACACCTTCGTATCGGTACACTTCCGTATCGATGAGCCTTGGACAGGACCCACTTCGCTGTCGAGTGAATCTCGAGTGATCGAGTGGATTCTGTCCTGGGCTCACCGCGCACCACCCCAAGCAACACCGTCAGCAAAGGGGCCGGGGGATGGAATCCCGAACCGAGCCTGCGGAAGCAGAACCAGAGCCGGCCGCGGCGATACGGCGGCCGTCGCCGCGGAGCACCGCGGCACGGCCGCCTCTCGGGCGTGAGCTCCTGCTCGTCGTAGGGCTCTTCGTCGTCTACAAGGTCGGCAGGCAGCTGGCCGACGGCCACACCGCCGAGGCCTTCCGCAACGCGAACCGCGTGTGGGACTGGGAGCGGACGCTCCACCTGCCGGGCGAAGGCTCCGTACAGGGCGCGCTGCTGCACAGCGACATCGTGGTGCACCTCGCGAACACCTACTACGCGACCGTGCACTTCCCGGCCACCGTGGCCTTCCTGGTCTGGATGTACCTGCGGCGGCCGGTCCACTACGTGTGGTCCCGCCGGGTCCTGGCCGCGGTCACCGCCGCCGCCCTGGCGCTGCACCTCACCTTCCCGCTCGCCCCGCCCCGGCTGCTGGCCGCCGCGGGCCTGGTGGACACCGGACAGGTGTACGGACCCACCGTCTACGGGGCGCATCCAGCGACCGACGAGATGGCGAACCAGTTCGCGGCGATGCCCTCGCTGCACTTCGGCTGGGCCCTGATGGTGGCGATCGGCCTGATCGCCGCGACCCGCTCCCGCCTGCGCTGGCTGTGGCTGCTGCATCCGCTGCTCACCCTGCTGGTGATCGTCGGTACGGCGAACCACTACTGGCTCGACGCGGTCGTGGCGACCGCCCTGCTCGGCATCGCGCTGGCCGTGATCCGTCTGCCGCGCGGGGCCGGGGCGACCGAGGCGCACGGCCTTGTCGCCGACGAGGCATCTGACGAAGCCGACGGAGCAGCCGGGAATTCCGGCGGGGCCGGCGGTGCTGGCGAAAAGGAATCCGTACCGGAGCTCGTGGGGGCAAGACGATGAACGCCACACTCGCCGCCGTGGTCCTCTCGCTCTTCTCGGCCGTGGCGTACGCCGCCGCGGCCGTGGCCCAGGAGCGGCTGGCCTCCCGGACGACCGACTCGGGCATGCTGCGGCTGCTGGGCAGCGGGGCCTGGTGGTGGACCGTCGTACTGAACGCCTCCGCCGCGCTGCTGCACGTCGCCGCGCTGAAGTACGGCACGCTCACGCTGGTACAGCCGCTCGGCGCGCTCACGCTGGTGGCCGCGGTGCCGCTCGGCGCACGGGTCGCCGGACGGCGGGTCAGCCCGGTCGAGTGGCGCGGTACCGCGCTCACCCTGATCGGACTGTCCGCGCTGCTGGTCACGGCGTCCGGGCCCGCGCCCGACGACGTTCTGAGCGTGCCGCAGGCGCTGGGCGTGGCCGCCACGACGGCCGCCCTGATCGGCATCCTGTCGCGGCCCGGCACTCGACCGGGGCTGCGGCACGCGACCGCCTCCGGGTTCGCCTCGGGTGTCGCCTCCGCTCTCACGCAGACGGTGACCGTGGCCGTGACGGACCGCTCCGGCCCGCTGCTCAGCGCCCAGGTGATCGTGGTGGCCCTGCTCGTCGCCGCCTTCGCCGCGGGCGGACTGCTCCTGTCGCAGACCGCCTACCGGGGTGGCCTCGGCGCCCCGCTCGCCGTCGTGACGCTCGCCAACCCGGTCGCCGCCGCGGCGATAGGCCTCTTCCTGCTCGGCGAGCAGTTGCAGGGCGGCCCGGCCGGGGTGCTGCTGGCGGCCATGGGCGCGGGCGTGGCGGCGTGGGGTGTGGTGACGCTGTCCCGCTCGGTACCGGAGCCGGCGCTGCCCGAACCTCTGGTGGACGCCGAAGACGAGCACCCCGTCGCCGCGGTGCTGGCACTGGAGCCCGGATCGGCGGCGTACGAACCCTCGTTGCTGCCGAAGCAGCCCGGCTCGGGTCAGCTGACGCCCCTCTAGGGGCTCCCGCAGGGCTCTTGGAAGGCTCCAGGAGCACGCACAACAAAGATTTCCAGCAGCACGCACAACAAGAAGGGTGGCCGCGGAGAGTTCCGCGGCCACCCTTCTTGTTGCGCGCCGGTTCAGCCCAGCCCGCGGGCGTCCTGCTTGAGCGCCGTGTCGACGGTGAGCGCCGTCGCGACGACGAGGCTCAGCAGAGGCTCGGGAAGCTGGTAGTGGATCTGGAGGACGTAGTTGTCCGCCGTGGTGAACATCGTCTTGGCGAGGCCTTCCCAGGTCTTGGTGATCCGGGCGACCTCGTTGTCCGTGTGGTCGACGATGGCGAAGTTCCAGGCGCGCCAGTTCTCCGCCTTGATCGCGCCGACCTGCTGGCCGTTGACGTTGATCGCGAAGTTGATCTTCCCGATCATGTTCTGCTGCACGATCTCGCCGACGGGCTGTCCGTCCGGACGCTCCACGACCACCCGCGACTTGATGAACTTCGCGGGACGCGTGAGCCGCAGCACCGGCTGCCCGTAGGCGTCGCGGATCTCCAACTTGTGCGTCATGTACTGGTCGAGGCTGGAGACGAAGCGGAGCGCCTTCTTCAGACCGCTCTGACCGACCTCGACGACCGCGCCGAGCTGGTTGCCCTGCTGGTCCATGACCTTGTACTCGTTGGTCAGCTCGATCAGCTTGGCCTTCTGGTTCACCACCAGGACCGGCTCGGTGAACAGGGTGCCACCGCCGGCACCACCACCCGCGACACCCGCCTGCCGCTGCACCTGCTGCTGCACGCGAGGGTCGGCACCGGCCGCCGGCTGTCCGTACGGCTGCTGGGCCTGCTGCGGAACCGTCTGCCCCGCCGGGGCCGCCTGGTCCGCATTGGTGTGCTCGGTCCACTGCGAGCCGTCCCAGTAACGCAACGTCTGGGGCGCCCCGTGCGGATCCGGGTACCAACCTGCAGGAGTGTTCGAATGCGTGGTCACCGGGGCACACTACCGTGAGTTGGCCGGAAATTGACCAGAGCCGAGATATCCATCAGAAGGTGACGATCGCCGGGTCGCTCACACCCGCGTGACCGTTCTCGACATGTCCGGCGAACCGCCGCAGGAACCCCGCGTCCGCCGTGGACACGACGGTCAGGTCGTACCAGCGTCGGCTCGCCCGCAGGTCCACCGTGTGCCGCACGGTCGCGCCCGCCCGCACCTTGAACGAACTCGGCCGCCCTCCGTAGCCGTTGGTGAGCTTGAGCTCGACCGTGCCGGACCCCTTGTTGGTGAAGGTCAGCTCCACGTTCGCGCCGACGTGGCGCGCGGTGACCTCGGGTCCCGCGGTCCTGCCGGGGCCCTTGAAGACGCGCAGGAAGCCGTTGGGACCGTGCACCGTCAGGTCGTACGAGCCGCCGGAGTACGCCGAGTTCCAGGTGTCCGAGACGGTCTTGCCGGCCTCGGTCGTGTACGTCCAGGGGCCGTCGGTGCGGTTGCCCGAGGTGATGAAGAAGGCGGCACCGGCCTTGGCACCCGAACCGAAGGTGAGCGTGAACTTCCCGGCCGCCGCGTCCGCCGAACCGTCCACGAGGGGCGCGTACTTGAGCGGGCGGGCCGGGCGCGAGCCGCGCTCCTGCCGGGGCAGCACGGGGTTCGCGGGCGGGGTCGGCACATAGTCGGGGTGCCGGTCGTGGTCCGGCGGCTGGTAGCCGTCGGTGTCCGGCAGCGCGACCGGCTTGGTGTCCTTGCGCGAGAAGTCGAAGGCGGCGGTGAGGTCACCGCTGATCGCACGCCGCCAGGGCGAGATGTTGGGCTCGTGCACGCCGAAGCGACGCTCCATGAACCGGATGATCGAGGTGTGGTCGAGGGTCTCGGAGCAGACGAAACCGCCCTTGCTCCAGGGTGAGACGACGAGCATCGGCACCCGCTGGCCGAGTCCGTACGGTCCGGCGGCACGGCCGGCGTCACCCTTGTAGAGGTCCGGGCCGACGTCGACCGTGGACTTGCCCTGCGCGTCCGACTGGGGCGGGAACGGCGGCACGAGGTGGTCGAAGAAGCCGTCGTTCTCGTCGTAGGTGATGAACAGGGCCGTCTTCGCCCACACCTCGGGGTTGGAGGTCAGTGCGTCCAGGACCTGGGCGATGTACCAAGCACCGTAGTTCGCGGGCCAGTTGGGGTGCTCGGTGAAGGCCTCGGGCGCGACGACCCACGAGATCTTGGGCAGCTTCTTGCCCTTGACGTCGGCCTTCAGCTGGTCGAAGAAGCCCTCGCCCTTGCGGGCGTCGGTGCCGGTGCGGGCCTTGTCGTAGAGCGGGTCGCCGGGCTTGGCGTTGCGGTACTGGTTGAAGTACAGCAGCGAGTTGTCGCCGTAGTTGCCCCGGTAGGCGTCCGGGATCCAGCCCCAGGAGCCGTTCGCGTCGAGGCCGTCACCGACGTCCTGGTAGATCTTCCAGGAGACCCCGGCGGCCTCCAGCCGCTCCGGGTACGTCGTCCAGTCGTAGCCCGCCTCGTCGTTGCCGAGGACCGGGCCGCCGCCCTTGCCGTCGTTGCCCGTGTAACCCGTCCACATGTAGTAGCGGTTCGGGTCGGTGGAACCGATGAACGAGCAGTGGTACGCGTCGCAGATCGTGAACGCGTCGGCGAGCGCGTAGTGGAACGGTATGTCCTCGCGCGTCAGGTACGCCATCGTCGTCGACGACTTGGCGGGCACCCACTTGTCGTACTTGCCCGCGTTGAACGCGGTGTGGCCGTCGCTCCAGCCGTGCGGGAGGTCCTGGATGAACTGCAGGCCCAGGTTGTCGGCGGCGGGCCGGAAGGGCAGCACCTCCTTGGTGCCGTCCGACTGGTGCCAGACCGACTTGCCGCTGGGCAGCGTGGACGGGCGGGGGTCCCCGAAACCGCGGACGCCTCTGAGCGAGCCGAAGTAGTGGTCGAAGGACCGGTTCTCCTGCATCAGCACGACGATGTGCTCGACGTCGTCGATCGTGCCGGACCCGTGGTGCGCGGGCAGGGCGGCGGCGCGCTCGATGCTGTTCGACAGCGCGGTGAACGCCGCGGTGCCACCGGCGAGTTGGAGGAAGCGGCGTCGGTTCGCTTGAGGCATGACTGGGTGACCTCTTGTCCTGACGTGGTGCTGTGGATGGGACCTGCGCGGGGGGAGTGTTCCAAGAGGAACGAACGTCGGGGAAGACCCCGTGACGCTGGTGTGACGCACAGGGGTCTGCGATGCGAACACCAGCGCGCGTGCCGTCCGCGCCGATGCGCGGTCTCAGGCGCCCTTGCGGAGCAGCGCGGCCCGGGTCACCGATTCAGGCGCCCCTGCGGTCCACGACGGCACCGAGTCACGGATTCACGCACCCTTGCGGAGCAGAGCGGTGATCTCCAGGCCGGTTTCCCGGTCCAGCCTGCCCGGGCAGTCCACGCCCAGCGCGAGGGCCAGGTCGCGGCCGTGGAGGTCCACCGCGGACTCGACCAGCTCGGCGAAGGCGTCCATCGCCGACCGGCCCCGGCGCGCTCCGAGCATCGCCAGGCCCAGCGCGATCACGGCGGACGGCCACCACCAGACGGCGACCAGCAGGTACGGCAGGCTCCACGCGGTGAGGCGGACCGCGGCGTCGTAGGCCTCCCGCGCGGTGCGCAGTTCGGTGCGGGTGTCGGCGGACAGGACGAGCCAGAGCCGGGACCAGGCCGAGTCGAGGTCGAGCCGGTAGGCCTGGTGGACGCGCAGGTCGAGGGCGCGGACGCGATCGCCGGTCCAGCAGGGGTGGGCGGGCTCGACCAGGGAGATCCGGTTGCGTACCGCGGCGAGTCGGGCGAGTTCGCGGACCGTGCCGGGGTCGAGGGGCGGCCCCTGCTCCACGGCTCGCGCGTCCACCCGCGCGTAGGCGTCCTCGGCCGCCCGCCACCCCACTCGCCGACGCTCCGTCATCCGCCCGCCGAGCGGCCGTACCGGTGGGGGCCAGTCCCCCGTCCAGAGCCGCTCCACCGCCCCGCCGAGCGCCTGGGCGAGGAGGCCGAGTCCGGCCGAGGCGATCACCGTCGCGGAGGCCGCCAGCACCACACCGCCGGTCGACCGGCTCGCCGGATGCCCGGCCAGCTCGTCGAGGGCGCGGGTGACCCGGCCGACGTCGTACCAGTGCGCCTGGCCCAGCAGCCGCCCCGCCCCGGCGACCGCGAGGAACAGCAGCCCCGAGGGGACGAGGTGGGTGAGCCAGCGCGCGGCCAGGTTCTTGCCCAACTCCGCGAGCACGGCGTTCATGACAGCCTGCGGCGGCGCATCGGCTCGCCGTACAGACGGCAGGTCTCCGGCACCGGTTGGTTCCGGGCCGGGGTCCGGCGGTCGCAGCGGTCCCCCGGGCAGACGTACGCCTCCACCACCGGGTGCCCTTCCACGGCCGCCGGGAGCCCGCCGATGCCCGCGCCCCGGGTGAACGCGCGCAACCCGGCCGCCACCCCGCAGCGGCGCAGGAGTCGGTGGAGCGCGGCCTGCGGGCCGGCCGGGTCGCCGCTCCCCCGCAGCGCCTCGAGGATCTCCTCCAACTCCGGCCGGCGCTCGGCCGGTACCACGCCGCTGATCTCGTCCAGCCGGGCGCAGATGTCCGACCGCACCGCCCTCGACCCGCCGTCCCCGTCGCCGTCGCCGTCGCCGGTGCGGATATCCGCCATCCTTGCAACCTCCTTACATGACAATCGAGTTGAGAGGATACTGGGCGATCACCGACGGTCACGGGGGGTGATGCCGATGTTCTGGCGTCGACGCACGCGGGCACGGAGAGCGGAGCAGGACGGATCGGACGGATCGCGGTTCACGTTCCGGGCGATGCCGTCGGAGGCCGAGCTGCGCCGGGCGGCCGAGACGGGCACTCCGCAGGCGCTGAACCGGTACGGCGTCAAGCTGCGGCTCGACGGGCGCCTCGAGGAGGCCGTCGAAGTACTCACGGAGGCGGCGGAACAGGGCAGTCAGGACGCCACCGCCAATCTCGCCCTGACCCTGCTCTCGCTGGGGCGCGACGACGAGGCCGCCGCGTGGTTCGACCGGAACGGGCCCATGGGCGCGCTGATGGCCCGACGCATCCGCGAGAAGCGCGACGAGCGTGACGCTCCGGGAACTCCTGGGCAGCACGGTTCCTGATGTCCGCCCCGTACGGCCTGTTCGGCACACCCGGGTACGAGCAGTTGCTCGCGGTGCTCGGCGCCGCCGAGGAGTCGCACACCCGGTACGAGCGCGCCGGCCGGCTCCCTGACCTGGAACGGGCCCTGGTCCTCTTCGACGCCGTGCTCGACAGGACGCAGAACATCGATCTCCGCGGCGCCGCCATGAACGGGGTCGGCACGGTCCTGTGGTCCCGCTACGAACGGTTCGGCGAACCGGCCGACCTGGACGGGGCCATCACCCTGTTCCGCGAGGCCCTGGCCCCGTACGGGACGGAGGTCACCGTCGTCACGCCCTCCTATTGGACGAACCTCTCCGGTGCGCTGCGGCTGCGGTGGCTGCGTACGCACGACGCCCGGGATCTGACCGCCTCCGTCGACGCGATCCGCACAGCCCTCGACTCGACGCCGCCCGGGGGCGCGCGACGCTCCAACCGTCTGGACAGCCTGGGCGACGCGCTGCTGAGCCTCCACCACCTGCACGGCGACTCCGCCGCGCTCGCGGAGGCCGTCGGAACCTTCCGGGCGGCCGTGGCCTGCGCCGAGCCGGGCACGGAGGAGCAGACCTGGGCCCGCTCCAACCTCGCCGAGGCGCTGCGTCTGCATCACCACCAGTCCCCCGACGGCGCCCCGGAGGCGCTCGACGAGGCGGCTGTGCTGGCGCGGGAGGTCCTCACCGCAGTCCCACGGCGCCATCGGCTGTATCCGCGGTTCCTGTCGAGCCTCGCCTCGATCCTGGCCGAGCGCCATCAGGTCCGGGCGGACCCGGCCGACCTGCGCGAGGCCGCCCGGGCCGCCCGCCGGGCGGTCGCCGCGACCCCGGCGGGGCATCCCAACCTGGTGCAGCGCCACGCGGTGCTGGCGAGCGTACGGCGTCTGGAACTGATCGGCGTGGCACATGTCGCCGCGCCCGCACCCGGGGTTCTCGACGGTGGCGGCGGACGGCGTTCGACGCGCCGCGAACGGCGGGCCGTGCGCGCATGGGTCCGGGCGACCGCCGAGGCGTACGCCACCACTCCCGAAGGGCACGCGCTGCGCGGGCTCGCCCTGCTGAACCACGGTTCCGCCCTGGGCACGCGGGCGGTGACCGAGGGCGATCCGCACGCCCTCGCGGCGGCGATCGACCTGTACCGGAAGGCCGCGTCCGACCCGACCATGGACGTCAGCGTCCGGGTGGGCTGCGCGCACCTGTGGGCGCTGAGCCTCGTAGGCGGCGGCGAGAGCCGCTCGCCCGACGACCACGCGGCGGCCATGGAGCCGTTCCGGCTCGCGGTCGAACTGCTGCCTCGTACGGCGTCGTACCGCATCGGACGTATGGACCGCGCACGCCGGTTGGGCAAGTTCGCGGGTCTCGCGCAGGACGCGGCGGCCTGCGCGCTGGAGCTGGCCGACCCCGAACTCGCGCTGCGGCTCCTGGAGCAGGGCCGTGGCGTGCTGCTCGCCCAAACCCTCGACGCCCGCACGGACACCACGGACCTGCTGAGCCGTCTACCGGACGAACTCGGCGCCGAATACGCCCGGTTGATCCCCCAGCTGGACCGCCCCGAAGCCGCCGCCTTCATCGCGTCCGGACCGGCCGGGACCGGCGCCGGCCACTCGGGCCCCGGCACCCCGCTCGCGGGCGAGGACCGGCACGCCCTGGCCGAACGGTGGGACCGGCTCGTGGCGGCGATCCGACGCGAGCCGGGCTTCGGGGACTTCCTGCGGCTCCCCCGCACCGCCGAGATGCTCGCCGGACTCGGTGACGAGGGCCCGGTGGTGATGGTCAACATCAGCCCGCTGCGCTGCGACGCGCTCGTCCTGCGCGAGGGACGCGTGCGGTGCGTGCCGCTGACGGGGCTCAGCCACGCGGAGGTGGTCCGACGGGCCGACGCCTTCCTCGTCGCCGTCCGTACGGCGGGCGACGCCGGCCGGCCGTTGTCCCACCAGCGCGACGCCCAGTCCGACATCCGGGGGACGCTCGCCTGGCTGTGGACGGCGGTGGCCGAACCGGTCCTGGACGCGCTCGGTTTCCGCGCCGCCGGCCGGCCCGGCGCGGAGTCCCCGGGACGGATGTGGTGGATCCCCACCGGCCCCCTGACCGCCCTGCCCCTGCACGCGGCCGGGCTCCACGAGAACGACCGGGACAACCTGCTCGACCGTGCCGTCAGCTCGTACGCCCCGACCGTCAACAGCCTCGTTCACGCCCGGCGCCGCCAGACCGCACGACCGGACCGGCGGCCGACCGTCCCCACGGCCCCGCTGGTGGTCGCCGTGCCGGCGCCGCCGGGCGCGGGGCTCGTGCCGCTGGAGGGCGCGCGGGCGGAGGCCGCCCTGCTGGCCGCGCGACCGGGCGCCCGTCTGCTCCTGGACGAGCAGGCGGTACGCCGGACCGTGCTCGACGCGCTCCCCCACCACCCCTGGGTGCACTTCGCCTGCCACGCCGTCGCCGCCGACGGCGTGGCCGCGACCGGCCAGGTCCTGCTGCACGACCACGACACGGCCCCGCTCACCCTCACCGACATCGCCCGGCTCCGGCTCCCGGCCGCGGAGCTGGCGTACCTCTCGGCGTGCGAGACCACCCGGGGCCGCGGCGAGTACGCCGACGAGGCGCTGCACATCACCGGCGCCTTCCACATGGCCGGCTTCACCCACGTCGTCGGCACCCTCTGGGCCGTCGACGACGACACTTCCCGAGAACTGGCCGACCACTTCTACTCGGCCTTCGCGCCCCGACACCCCTTCCCCGGCCGGACGGCACACGCCCTGCACACCGCGGTACGCGCCCTCCGCGACGCCGACGAGGGCTACCGCCTGAACCCGAGCCTGTGGGCGCCGTACATCCATGTGGGGCCGTAGGCGTAGCGGGCCTGAAGCACGCGGGAGGATTCTCCGTGGCCGAAGGTGTGGCCGGGCTCCCGGAGCGATGTCGTACTCACACGCCCGCCCGGTACTGGAGGTCGGGCACGCGCCGCTCCTCCTGGTACGTGCCGGGGCGCCCGGCGGCCGTCCATGCGGCGTACTCCTGACGCACGTAGGGGCGGCGGCCGGGGTCGAGCGTGATCGCATCGGGGTGGTGCGGGCCGGCCACCAGGCCGGGATGGCGGCGGTCGTACAGCACGAGCTGTTCGGCGGTCTGTGCGGCGGCGCCGTCCGGGCCGGGGCCGGGGCCGTCCAGGGCCATCCGGTCCATGAGAGCAGCCCTGCGCAGCAGCCAGGCGCGTTCGGCGGCCGTCGCGTCGACCGGCGGGCCGGTGACGGTCCGGACTCGGCGGCCGTCGCGTTCGGCTCCGAGGGCGAGCACCTGATGCATCTCGCGGCGCAGGTCGGGGGCGTTCGCGTACGCCACGTGCGCGGGCGGCGCGTCGATGGCCTCGGCCGTATTCGGGATGACCCTCATGCTCACACCTCCGCCGCTACACCGAGGCCGCAGCGTTTGCAGAGCACCGTGTCATGGTCGGGGTCGCCGTGGTCGAGGACCGACAGGTTCGCCGGGGAGGGCACGAGTACCTGCGCCGGGCCCGGACAGCGGTCGATGGGGCACGGCTTGTGGGTCGCGAAGGCCCCGTCGGTAGAGGCATCGGGTGATCCGGGATCGGTCATGCCGAGCACCTCAGACAGGCGCGGACTTCGCGGCCGTTGCCCGTCTGGTGGACCTCGGTGGACTGTGCGAGGTGCTGGACGATGCCGGTGCCGCGGCCGTGTTCGTCCGAGGCGATGTCGGGGCGAAGGTGCTCCACGACCATTCCGGAGTCACTGACCACTATGTGCAAGGTGCCGTGGTCGAGGACGAGCAGCAGGGTCATGCGCTCGCGTCCGTACTGGGCGGCGTTGGCGGCGAGTTCGTCGACGATGAGAACGGCGGAGTCCCGTTCGCTCGCGGGAACACTCCAGGTCTCCAGCAGATCGGCCGCGAAGTGACGAACGGCGGAGACGTGCGCCTCCTGCGCCGGCAGGGTGAGCAGCGCCTGGTGATTGCAGTGCCGGGTGAGCGGCGAGCTCGGACGGGGGGAATCGGTGACAAACATGGTCATCTGGCTCTTCCGTGGATGTGCGGAGACCGGAAAGTGGAGGACCGCCAAGGACTTCGGGGGGGCGATCGGTGGGCCGGATCCTGCAGGGGAGCGCTCATTCAGTTCCACGGGCGACACATGCCGAACGGTTCGGGTTGTTCACGCCTTTTGCTCGATTTCTTGCGGGTCAGGTCGATGCCGTTGGCCGGGCCGAGTTCACTCGCCTCCGCAGGAGCTCGATGCCGAACCCGACGAGCAGGGCACGGGCAGCACCTCGGCCGTCGGGCGCGTCCCGAGGGGGACCGGGGCGCCGCCTTCGGCCTCCTCCCGGCGGGGGTCGAGGTGAACGCCACAGGCCCCCGCACAGCCGTGCCCACCCGCACACGCAGCCGGCACGCCTTTCCTCCAGGCGCACCGTGAGGAGTCGGCCGGATACGCCGGGAGCCCGCCCCACGCATCGTCGGGCGGGCTCCCTGCCCCTCACGCCTGCATCGTGACCAGCTTCTGACCGTTGCCTGCGACGATCTCAAAGTGCTCGATGGCTCCCGGAGACATGGCAACCGCCCCTGGGATCGTGGTGCCGGGAGGGTACTCGCCCGCCCGCCAGGTAGCGCCGTCCGCCCTGACCCCGCCGGGCCCGACCGCCTGCAGGCGGCAGGTGATTCCGGCAGGCGCCCCCTTGGCGGAGACCTGCAGGACACTGCCCCAGGCAGAGGGCGAGACCCTGACCGAGGCGGTGACGCCGGTGGCGGGATCGCTTCCGGAGAAGGTGCGCCAGGCGGTCGGCGCGGTCGGCCCGGGCCGCGTCGCCAGACTGCCCACCGATCCGGTGGTCGCCAGCCATGTGCCGCCGGCCGCTGCCGCGATGAACGTCAGGGAGGCGGCGGCACCGGCCAGTTGCAGACGCCAGGTCCTGCGACGCCGGGCCGCGGCCTGCTGGAGCAGCCTCTCCAGCACACCCGCCTCCGGCGTCTGCGACACCGCGGACACGGCGGGCCGTACTGGCGCGGAGCCTTGAGCGCTCTCGGCCGCCCGCGCCACCAGCCGGTCGGCCAGGTCTTCGTCGGCCACCGGCGCGGTCCGGCCCGCAGCTTCGGCCGCGGTCACCGTCGCCAGCAGCGCGGGCAGTCCCGCGAGCTGGGCGTGTTCCGCCTGACACTCGGCGCATTCCGCGAGGTGGGCGCGCGCTTGTTCCATTTCCGCCGGGGGCAGCGTGCCCAGGACGTATCCCCCCAGCGCCTGCCGGAGAGCGTCGTGCTCCGCGCTCATGCTCATGGTCGCCACCTCCTGCATGCCACGGTCATGGCTCGATGCCCCGTTCCAGCAGCGCCAGCCGCAGGGCGTGCAGGGCGTAGTACGTCCGCGACTTCACGGTGCCCAGCGGGATCCCCAGCACCCGGGCGGCCTCCGTCATGGTCCGGCCCCGGTAGTAGGTCTCCAGCAGGATCGCGCGATGGTCCGGGGTGAGCGTCCGGATGGCATCGGCCACCGCCCAGCTCTGCAGTGCCTGCTCGATCTCGTCCTCGCCCGGCGCCTGCTCGGCGGCTCGCTCCAGCGCCTCCCCGCCGACCTCGGCCGGTCTGGCCCGCCGGGCCCGGTGGGCGTCGATGACCAGGTGCCGGGCCACCGTACACAGCCATGCCCGGGCCGGGCCGCGTGCCGGGTCGAACGCGGCGGGATGCTGCCACGCCCGCAGCAGCGTCTCCTGCACGACATCCTCCGCCCATTGCCAGTCTCCTGAGGTCAGTCGCAGCACGTAGTGGAACAGGGGTCCCGCGTGCTCCGCGTACAGAGTGCGCAGCAGTTCCTCGTCTGCGGTCGAAAGGGTCCCTTTACCAGAGACACGGTGCGCGGAGTCATCCGGATCGGTCTTTTGATCACGTTTTCGGGAACTCCAGGGCATAAGTCGATCATCGCGCACATGTATCGCTTTGTCGTGTAACGCACGGCGCGGCAAAGGTGACGCTCCGCGAGCGGAGCACCGGGGGCGACCGTTCCACGGCGATCACCAAGAAGCGTCATAAAAAGTGCATATCTACCGAACCGAGCGCCCTCGCCGCCCGTGGAGCCATACAAGAGCCGACTTACGCGGCACTCCTCCACCATTCCCCACACGGCAAGGACGGATCAGAGGTGACCGAGAGACACGACGCGGCGCGCTCACCCAGGGCGCCGGCCGCACTCGCCCCGCGCACACCACGACAACGGTCCTACGGAGTGCTCGACGCGTACGACGCGCCGCTCGCGGCCCCGGATGCGGAACTGCCGCCTGCCTCCCGCGACTTCACGGCACGCACGTGCGGATGCACGGCGCGGGGCATGCCGAGGCGGCCGGCCGGCACAAGGGCAGCACCAGCGCTCACAGGTTCCGTCAGGGGCGCGCGGCCGTGACACGGCATCCACCACACATCACTGCGGATGCTCAGTCGGCACCTGCCCCATCCCTGCCTTGATCAGTGAGGAACGAACACCATGCACCTGAACCTTCGTACGCCAGGCCGGCGATCACGCGCCGCGGCCGGGCCGGCCGTCGCCACCGCCGTCGCGTTGGGACTCCTCAGCTCATGCGGCCAGTCGTCGCATGCCTCGTCCACCGGAACCGGCGCCATCACACCCGGAGCAGGTCAGCACCAGACGGCCGGGATGCCCGGTGCCGCCGGACCGGGGAACACGGCGGGTTCCGCTCCCGGCACCACGCCCATGCCCAGCATGAGCATGCCCATGAGCCCCCCGAGCACGAGCGCGTCGGCCGCGCCGGTGGCCGGGGACGCCGTGGCGATCAAGAACTTCGCGTTCTCCCCGGCCACGCTCAAGGTCAAGGTGGGCACGACGGTGACCTGGACCAATCAGGACACCGACGCCCACACGGTCACCAGCGCGGGATCGGGCGGCGCGTTGCATTCGGCGGCCCTGAACACCCACGCGACCTACAGCTACACGTTCACCAAGCCCGGCACCTACTCCTACCTCTGCACCATCCATCCGTTCATGACCGCCACCGTGGAGGTGACCCGATGACCGGCTACTACGACAGTCACGACGGCGCGTCGGCCGGCGATGCCGAGCAGCCCGCCACGGAGCACGGCATGTCCCGGCGCCAACTCCTCCGCCACGCGGGGTGGTTCGGCGGCGCCGTGGTGCTGACCGTGGCCAGTGGAGATGTGATCAGCCACATCGCCGACTCCCGGGAACCCGACTCCATGACCGCCGCCGGCGCCACCGCGGCGGCGAACAGCTCGCTGCGGTTCGTGCAGGTCTCCGACAGCCACATCGGGTTCCGGGGCCCGGCGAACACGGACGTGGTCGGCTCATTCACCGAAGCGATCAACCAGGTCAACTCGCTCGGATTCAGGCCTGACTTCGTCATGCACAGCGGCGACCTGACCCACCTGTCCACGGCCGGCCAGTTCGACCAGGTCAAGCAGATGCTGACCGGTATGCAGACAGACCGTGTCTTCACCGTACCGGGCGAGCACGACTCCATCGGCGACGCGGGCCGCGCCTACCGGCAGACCTTCGGCATGGGCACGCTCGGCGATGGCTGGTACAGCTTCGACACCCACGGCGTGCACTTCATCGCCCTGGTCAACACCCTGAGCCTGGAGAAACTCGGCCATCTCGGCAACGACCAGATCGACTTCGTCCGCAGGGACATCGCCGGACTGTCGTCGGACACCCCCATCGTGGTCTTCAGCCACATCCCGCTGTTCGCCATGTACCCGCAGTGGGGCTGGAGCACCGACGACGCCCTCAAGGTCATCGCCCTCCTGCGCCGCTTCTCCTCCGTCACCTGTCTCAACGGGCACGTCCACCAGCTGTTCACCAAGACAGACGGCAACATCACCTTCCACTCCGCCACCACCACCGCCTACCCCCTGCCCAAACCGGGCCGTGCCCCCGCCCCCACTCCGCAGGTCGTCCCCGCCCGGCAGCTCAAGGACGCACTCGGCATCCGCACCGTCGGCTACCGCCAGGGCGACCGCGAGCTGGCCGTCAAGGATCAGAGGCTGGCATGAACGCCCGAAGGCTCCTCGCCCCCACCCTGCGATCGGCGAGCGCCGTCACCCTCGCCGCCGGCGGATACATACACGCCCAGCTCTACGTCGACGAGTACCGCTTCATCCACATCATCGGCCCCCTGTTCCTGCTCCAGGCGAGCGCCTCCTTCGCCCTCGCCGTCCTGCTGCTGACGGGCACACCACCCCTGCTCCTGAGGGCCGCCGCGGCCGGCGTCACGCTCGGCGCCCTCGCCGGCTTCACCGCCTCACGCACGGTCGGCGTCTTCGGATTCACCGAACACGGCCTGCAGCCCGCCCCACAGGCCCTCCTCAGTCTCCTCACCGAAATCGGCACACTGCTGCTCCTCTCGGTCTGGCAGATGACCGTGACGAGGCAACATCGCGCTGCCCGAACACCCGTCAGGACACCCGTCCGGGAGCGGGCCGCCAACTGAACCATCACCTGAACCACCACGGCCAAGCCGCTCAGGATGGCCCAGAACCAAGGAGTATCCCCATGTACCTGGAACCACGCCCAGGAACCGCCGGGCCGAGCCCGCACCTCCGCGCACTGAAGGACGCCGTGCGGGACCTGCTCGGCCTGGACAACGACACCGCCGTCGTCATCCGCCAACTCACCCGCAGCGAACCCGGCCGCCCACCGCTGGAGACCGTCGTCGCCGTGGTGCCGATGGACGGCGAGGCCCATCGCTGGACACTCCACCGCCCCGCCGACCAGATCACCGCGAACGACCTGAGGGCGACCCTGCTCCCCCACCGACCGAGCTGACCCGAACCACCGATCTACGGAAGGCCTTCCGCCCGGCAGAAGCCGCCTCGCCGAGCCACCGTCGTGGGTTCTCCGTGTGCGGTGGGTGGCGACCCGACGGGAAGGGCCTGCGACCGTGTGCCGTCCGCCCGCCGCCGATCGAGGTGTACGGGTCGTTCAGTGCGTGGTGTATCCGCCGTCGGCGGGCAGCGCCACGCCGACGACGAGGCTCGCGGCGCGGCTGCAGGGCCACAGGACGGCCGCGGCGATCTCATCGGCCCGCCCCAGCCGTCCGATCGCCTGCTGCCTCGTGATCTCCGCCATGGCCTCGGCCTGCCCTTCGAGCATGTCCGCGACCATGGGAGTGTCGATCACTCCCGCCGCACACCGCGTTGGTCCGGATGCCCTTGGAGGCATACTCGACGGCGACGCTCCTGGTCAGGCCGATCACGCCGTGCTTGGAGGCGTGGGAGGCGGCCCGTTCGGGCAGGCCCACTCAGCTGTGATCAGCGCGAGGTACGGATGCTCAGGTTCGGCAGGCGGGCCGGGGTCAGGCCGCGCGGAACACTTCCCGGGCCACGGTCAGGGCGGACATCGCCTTGGGCCAGCCGGCGTAGAACGCCATGTGGGTGATCGTCTCGATGAGCTCCGCCTCGGTGACGCCGTTCTGCCGGGCCAGGGGGAGGTGGAAGGTGAGCTGCTCGCTGTTGCCGCCGGTGATGAGGCCGGCCACGGTCACCAGGCTGCGGTCCCTCGGTGACAGCTCCGGGCTCTTCCAGGCCTGCCCGAACAGCACGTCCTCGCTGTAGCCGGCCAGCGCGGGCGCGATGTCCCCGAACAGCTCCCGCGGACCCGGCCGGGGCGTCTTCTCCGTCATGGTTCGTGTCCTTTCCACGTGTCCGCATGTCCACATGTCCACGCGTCCCGGTGGCGTTCACCGGCCCGCCGAACGGCGGGGCGGCGCCGGCGCAGCCTGCGCCACAACCGATGGAACCGCAGGTCACAAGCGCGTGGAAGAACTCGTTGATACGTGTACTGGCAGTACACCCCGCCGCCGGAGACACCGCCGAGGAAGCCGACGTAGCCTCGAAGCCATGGACAACCGGAGCGAGGTACGCGAGTTCCTGACCAGCCGCCATGCCAAGATCACGCCACTGCAGGCGGGGCTGCCCGTCCACACCGGCAACCGGCGCGTCAAGGGGCTACGCAGGGAAGAAGTCGCGCTGCTCGCCGGCGTCAGCGCCGAGTACTACGCCCGCCTGGAGCGCGGCAACCTCTCCGGCGTCTCGGAAACCGTCCTCGACTCACTCGTCCGCGCCCTCCGGCTCGACGAGGCCGAGCGCGCCCACCTCGACGACCTGTCCCGCACCGCCAACACCACCCGCCGCGCACCGCGCCGCCGGCTCTCGCAGCCCATCCGTCCCAGCCTTCAGCACCTGCTCGACGCGATGACCGAGGCACCGGTCTTCATCCGCAACGGCCGCCTCGACATCCTCGCCACCAACCGGCTCGGCCGCGCCCTGTACGACCCGGTGTTCGCCGACCCGGCCCGGCCCGTGAACCTCGCCCGGTACGAGTTCCTCAACGCCGGTGCGGCCGACTTCCTGCCCCAGTTGGAGGCCCAGGCGGCCGGAGCGGTGGCGCTGCTGCGCACCGAGGCGGGACGCGACCCGTACAACCGGGACCTCACCGACCTCATCGGCGAACTCTCCACCCGCAGCGAGAAGTTCCGCACCCTGTGGGCCGCCCACGATGTGCGCCTGCACCAGACCGGCGTCAAGCACTTCCACCACCCCGCGGTCGGCGCACTCTCCCTCCCCTTCGAGACCATGCCCATCCCGACCGACCCCGGCCTCACCCTCACCGCGCTCAGCGCCGAACCCGGCAGCCCGTCCCACGACAGCCTCAAGCTCCTCGCCAGCTGGGCCGCCACCCTCGACCAGGACGGCCAAGGGGACACCGCGGCCGCCGGCGGCGAACAGAGCGCCTAGCGGGAGCCTTCCCACGCCGCCTTGCGGTTGCACAGCCCAAACGCGGGCGCCGAGTTCGCAAGGCAGCCTCTTCACGGAAGCTCTTCCGCCTGGCAGAAGCCGCCTTGCCGAGCCACCGCGCACCTCACGACCCTGTTCCCAACCACGGCACGCGGGGCGACGGCGCCCCGCCGACAGGGACGGGACCCAGATGCCTCACATGACCGCCTTCGCCAGGAACCAGTGGTACGTCGCCGCCTACTCGCACGAGGTCGGGCGGGAGTTGCTCGGTCGGACGATCCTCGGTGAACCGCTCGTCTTCTACCGGACGGAGGACGACGGGACGGCCGTCGCGCTGGCGGACCGGTGTGTGCACCGCCGCTTCCCGCTCTCGGAGAGCCGGCTCGACGGCGACAGGATCGTGTGCGGTTACCACGGGTTCACGTACGACACGACCGGCAGCTGTGTGTACGTGCCGGGGCAGAAGCGCATACCGCGCACGGCCCGGGTCGCCTCGTACCCCGTCGTCGAGCAGGACTCGTTCGTCTGGGTCTGGATCGGCGACCCGGCGCTCGCCGACCCGGTGAACGTCCCGCGCGCCCGGCACATGGACTCGCCGGACTGGACCACCGTGTGCGGCATGGAGCCCATCGACGCCGACTACGGGCTGCTGGTCGACAATCTGCTCGACCTCTCGCACGAGACGTATCTGCACGGCGGCTACATCGGCACCCCCGAGGTCGCCGAGACGCCGATCACCACCGAGGTCGACGAGGGCGCGGGCATCGTACGGGTCAGCCGGCACATGGACGACGCCGAGTGTCCGCCGTTCTACGCCCGTTCGACCGGCATCGAGGGCCGGATCACCCGGTGGCAGGACATCGAGTACCACGCGCCGTGCCTGTATCTGCTGCACAGCCGGATCGCCCCGGTCGGGGTGCTGCCCGAGGCTGACGGCGGCGATCCGAACGGCTTCCACACCGAGATCACCTACGCGATCACTCCGTCGAGCGACGGCCATGTCTACGACTTCTGGGCGGTCTCCCGGGACTTCGCGAGGGACGACGAGGAAGTCACCACGTTCCTGCGGGACTTCAACCACACCGTGGTGATGCAGGACGTCGACGCGCTCAACCTGCTGCAGAAGACCCTCGGCACCGAGCGGACGGGCTACCAGGAGCTGAGCATCAACATCGACACCGGCGGTCTCGCGGCCCGGCGCATCCTCGCCCGCCTGGTCGAGGAGGGCGACAAGCCGATGGAGAAGGTCCTGTGACCACGCCTCCCCGCCTCGCGACCCGCGAGATCTACCGCATCGACTGGATCCCGGGCACCGACGTGCTGCACGGCACCTGCCACTGCGGTGCCGAGCACAGCGCCCAGGACCCGATCGAGATGTGGGAGTGGATGCTCGGCCACCCCGATGGACATCGGCCGCAGGAGTCACGGGGGCTTGGATCATGAGCTCCTACGATATCGAACTCGTCCTGGGGGAGAGGGAGTTCGTGGCCGATGGCGTGCTCTCCCTCACCCTGCGCCACCCGCTCGGCGAGGAACTCCCCGGATGGGAGCCCGGCGCCCACGTCGACGTCGTGCTCGGGGCCGGCCTCGAGCGACAGTACTCGCTGTGCGGGGATCCCGCGGACCGTCGGGCGTGGCGGATCGCGGTGCTGCGGGAACCGGACGGGCGCGGCGGATCCTCGTATGTCCACGAGCAGTTGGGCGCGGGCGACAAGGTCCGGGTCCGCGGCCCGCGCAACCACTTCGCGCTCGCGCCCGCCGCCCGCTACCGCTTCGTCGCGGGCGGCATCGGCATCACCCCGATCCTGCCGATGCTCGCCGCGGCGCAGGCGGCGGGCGCCGAGTGGACTCTGCTGTACGGCGGGCGGACACGCGGCTCCATGGCGTTCACCGGGGAGTTGGAGCGGTACGGGGACCGGGTGACCGTCGCTCCGCAGGACGAGTGCGGACTGCTGGACCTCGACTCCGTCCTGACCGGGGTCCCCGAGGGCACGCTCGTCTACTGCTGCGGTCCCGGCCCGCTGCTGGACGCCGTGGAGGCGCGCTGCCCCGCCGGGCTGCTCCGCGTCGAGCGTTTCCGGCCGAAGGTTCAGGAGACGGGCGGGGACGGCGAGTTCGAGGTGGAGCTCGCGCGCAGCGGGCGTACGCTGACCGTCCCCGCGGATGTCTCCGTGCTCGACACCGTGCGCGGCGCGGGCGTCGAGGTGCTCTTCTCCTGCACCGAGGGCACCTGCGGGACCTGCGAGACGGATGTCCTCGAAGGGACCCCGGACCACCGGGACTCGGTGCTCACGGACGAGGAGCGGGAGGCGGGCGAGACCATGCTGATCTGTGTCTCCCGGTGTCTCGGGAAGCGGCTCGTGCTGGACTTGTGAGCCGCGGGGCCCTGGAGGCCCGCCTCCGCGCGGGCTCGACGCAACTGTCAACAATATTGTTGGCCAAAACATTGACCCCGCCGTACGAGGGCGGCATCACCGTCGTGTTCGTCACCCACGACATCGACGAGGCCGTGTACCTCGGCGAACGGGTCCTGATCCTCTCCGCCTCACCCACCGTCGTACAGGAGCAGCCGAAGGTCGATCTGCCGGACGAGCGGGACCAGTTGCACACCCGGGTCGCCCCGCGCTTCGCCGAGCTGCGGACCCGTGTCTACGAGCAGATCCAGGCGGCGAAGCGCGGGGGAGCGATACCGGTCCCCCCGAAAAGACGCTCACCTGAGTTACGCCTCCACCTCAGTCGAGCGAGGGTGCCCTGGGTGTAATGAGCCGACGCGGTCTCAGCCGCGCAGCCAGACCGCCGTGTCCTTCGGCAGTCGCCCCTGTGGGTCCAGGGGACCGCTGCCGAGGAGGAGTCGGGAGTGGGCGGGGAGGTCGGCGGGTGCGTCCGCGAGGTTCACGACGCACAGCAGCCGTCCCTCCTGCCCGGGCCGGGCGAAGGCGAGTACCCCCTCGGGCGTGTGCAGCCAGGTGAGCGGGCCGTCGCCGAACTCCGGCCTGATCGTCAGGGCCGCGCGGTAGAGGGAGAGCATCGAGCCGGGGTCGGCGGCCTGGAGGTCGGCGGCGTACGCGGACCAGCCGCTCGGCTGCGGCAGCCAGGGCTCGCCGCCGAAGCCCGCGTACGGCGCGTCGGCCGTCCACGGGAGCGGGACCCGGCAGCCGTCCCGGCCCGGGTCGGTGCCGCCGGAGCGGAAGTGCATCGGGTCCTGGATGCGGTCGCGGGGTATCTCGGCCTCGGGCAGGCCCAGCTCCTCGCCCTGGTAGAGGTAGACGGCGCCTGGCAGAGCGAGGGAGAGCAGGGCCCCGGCGCGGGCCCGGCGGGTGCCCAGAGCGAGGTCGGTCGGGATGCCGAAGGCCTTGGTGGCGAAGTCGAAGCCGCTGTCGGCGCGGCCGTAGCGGGTGACCGTGCGGGTCACGTCGTGGTTGCACAGCACCCAGGTGGCGGGCGCGCCGACCGGCGCGTGTTCGGCGAGGGTCTCGTCGATGGACGTCCGCAGGCGCCCTGCGTCCCAGGGGCAGGACAGGAAGGAGAAGTTGAAGGCGGTGTGCAGCTCGTCGGGGCGCAGATAGCGGGCGAAGCGCTCGGTGTCGGGGAGCCAGACCTCGCCGACGAAGATGCCGTCGTAGGCGTCGGCGATCGTCCGCCAGGAGCGGTAGATGTCGTGGAGCTCGTCACGGTCGACGTACGGATGCGGATCGCGGCCCTCGACGAAGTCGGGGAGGTCCGGGTCCTTGGCGAGCAGGGCGGCCGAGTCGATGCGGACGCCCGCCACGCCGCGCTCGAACCAGAACCTCAGGATCTCCTCGTGTTCCTGGCGGACGGCGGGGTGCGCCCAGTTGAGGTCGGGCTGCTCGGGAGTGAACAGGTGGAGGTACCAGGTGCCGTCGGGCAGCCGGGTCCAGACGGGCTCGGCGGAGCCCGCGAACTGGGACGGCCAGTCGTTGGGCGGGAGTTCACCGTGTTCGCCGCGTCCGGGACGGAAGTGGAAGAGTTCGCGTTCGGGTCCCCCGGCCAGGGCGGCCCGGAACCAGGGGTGTTGGTCGGAGACGTGGTTGGGCACGATGTCGACGAGCGTGCGGATGCCCAGCTCCTTCGCCTCGGCGATGAGTTTCTCCGCCTCGGCGAGCGTCCCGAAGGCCGGGTCGATGACCCGGTAGTCGGCGACGTCGTAGCCTCCGTCCTTCATCGGGGACAGGTACCAGGGGTTGAACCACAGCGCGTCCACGCCGAGTTCGGCGAGATACGGGAGTTTGGCGCGGACCCCCGCGAGGTCGCCGGTGCCGTCGCCGTCGCCGTCCGCGAAGCTGCGGACGTACACCTGGTAGATGACGGCGGAGCGCCACCAGTTCTGGGCATGGGTGGGCTGTCCCACGGTGCCTGCCTTTCTGTTGCGGGGTCGGTGTCAGCCCTTCGTGCTGCCCGCGCTGATCCCGGCGATGATGTGCCGCTGGAACACCAGGAACATCAGGACCATGGGGATGCTGGCGATCACCATCGCGGCGATGAGCACGGTCAGCTGGATGTTCTGTGACAGCTGGACGAGGGCCACGCTGATCGGCTGCTTGTCGGTGTCGGAGAAGACCATCAACGGCCAGAGGAAGTCCTGCCAGACGGCGACCAGGGCGAAGATCGACACGACGCCCAGGACGGGGCGGGACATGGGCAGCACGATGGACCAGAGGGTGCGCAGCCGTCCGGCGCCGTCGATCTCGGCGGCCTCCAGGACATCGCGCGGGATCTGGTCGAAGAAGCGCTTGAGGAGATAGAGGTTGAAGGCGTTGGCCACGGCGGGCAGCCAGATGCCGAGCGGGTCGTTGAGCAGGCTGGTGTGGATCAGCGGGAGGTCGGCGACGGTCAGGTACTTCGGTACGACGAGCGCCTGCGCCGGGACCATCAGGGTGGCGAGGATGCCGCCGAGGATCACCTTGCCGAAGGCCGGCTTCAGCTTGGAGAGGGCGTACGCGGCGGCCGTGCAGAACACGAGCTGGAGCAGCCAGGCGCCGGCCGCCTGCACCACCGTGTTCCACAGGTGGGTGGGCAGGTCCATCAGGTCCCAGGCGTCGGTGTAGCCGCTGAGATGCCATGCCTGGGGCACGAGGGTCGGCGGGGTCCGCGTCACCTCGTCCGGGGACTTCATCGCGCCGGTGACCATCCAGTAGACCGGGAAGAGGAAGGCGAGCGCGAAGAGCAGGACGACGGCCGTGAAGACGGTCCAGTAGAGGGCCTTGCCGCGGGGGCGGGCGAGGGTGAGCGGGGAGACCAGGGTGCGGGTGCCGCTGCTCATGAGTACTCCTCTCCCGACGAGCGGGTCAGCCGCAGATAGACCGCGGAGAAGAGGCCGAGCAGCACGAGGAGCATGACGCTCAGCGCGCACGCGCCGCCGAAGTCGTTGTAGAGGAACGCGTACTTGTAGATGAGGTAGAGGACGGTGACCGTGGCGTTCTCGGGGCCGCCGCCGGTGATGACGAACGGCTCGGTGAAGACCTGCATCGTGGCGATGATCTGAAGCAGCATCAGCATGAGGACGATGAACCGGGTCTGTGGGATCGTCACGTGCCGGATGCGCTGGAGGATGTTCGCGCCGTCCAGTTCCGCCGCCTCGTACAGCTCCCCCGGGATGCCCTGGAGCGCGGCCAGGTAGATCAGGACCGTGCCGCCCATGTTGGCCCAGGTCGCCACGATGACCAGGGAGACGAGCGCGGTGTCGGCGCCGTTGGACCAGTTCGAGGTGGGCAGGTGCAGAAAGCGCAGTGCCTCGTTGGCGAGGCCCGCTCCGGGATCGTAGAACCACTTCCACAGCAGGGCGCTGACCACCGGCGGGATCATCACCGGCAGGTACACCACGACCCTGAAGAAGGCCTTCGCGTGGCGGAGTTCGTTGAGGACCAGGGCCATCACGAACGGGACCGCGAAGCCGATGAGCAGGGCGAGGAGCGTGAAGGTGAACGTGTTGCGCCAGGCCGCGGTGAACTCCGGGTCGTGGAAGACACGGGTGAAGTTGGCGGTGCCGACCCACTGGGGCGGTGAGCCCGGCGTGTACTTCTGGAAGGCGATCACGACCGCGCGGATCGCGGGGTACCAGGAGAACAGCGCGAAGCAGAGCAGGCCGCCGACGAGGAAGGCGTACGCGCGGGACTGGTCGGCCAGGCGCCGGCGCCATGGGCCCCCTGCCCGGCGCCCGGCCGACCGCGGCACCTCCGGCGCGCCGACGGCGGCCGGAGGGAGCACCACGGGCTTCGATGCGGTCTTCATACGCCTGGTCAGCCCCGGGCCAGGATGGAGTCGATCTTCCCGGAGGCGTCCTTCAGGAGCTGGTCGACGTTCGCGTCCTTCTTGGTGAGGACCGCGGAGACGGCTCCGTCGAGAACCGAGTAGATCTGCTGGGCCTGAGGCGGCTCGATCTTCATCTGCAGGCTCTGGTTGCCGTCCAGGAAGGCCTGGTAGTTCTTCACGGGCACATTGGCGTTGGCCTTCTTGACCTGCTGGTCCTTCGCATCGGCGGCGCCGGTGAAGAGCCGGGGCTCGGGGAGGCCGACGGGGGCGTTGTTCTGCTTGGCGCGGGCGTAGTCGCCGAGGAAGCCCTTTCCGGGGGTGAGGAACATGTGGTCGAGCCACTTCAGGCCGGCCTTGATCTGCTCGGGGCTGTCCTTCTTGTTGAACATGTAGCCGTCGCCGCCGATGAGCGTGCCCTTGCCGCCGGGCATGGGCGCGAGGGCGAGGTCGTCGTAGTTGCCGCCCTTCTCCTTGACGAGGATCGGGATGTTGTCGGGCGCGGAGAGGTACATGCCGAGCTTGCCGGAGCCCATCAGCTGCTGGACGTCGTTGATGACGAGGAGCTGCTTGCTGCCCATGGAGTTGTCGCTCCAGCGCATGTCGTGCAGGTTCTGCAGGACGGCCTTGCCCTCCGGGGTGTCGACACTGGCCTTCTTGCCGTCCGGCGTGACGACGTCGCCGCCCTGCGAGTACATCTCGGCGGTGAAGTGCCAGCCGCCCTGGTTCTGGGCGCTGTAGTCGGCGTAGCCGACGGTGCCGCCGCCGAGCGCGGCTATCTTCTTGGCGTCCGCGCGCACTTCTTCCCAGGTCGCCGGGGGCTTGTCGGGGTCGAGACCGGCCTTCTGGAAGAGCTTGCGGTTGTAGATGAGTCCCATCGAGTAGCCGGTGCGCGGCACCCCGTAGATCTTAGCGTCGACGGTGTAGATGTCGCGCAGTTGCTGCTGGATGGTGCCGTAGCTCTTGAGGTCCTTGACGTACGACGTGATGTCGGCGGCCTGGTTGATGTCGACGACGTGCTTGGAATCGGTGAAGTACGTGTAGAAGACGTCCTCCATCTGGCCGCCGGCGAGCTTGGCGTCGAACGTCTTGGGGTCCTGGCAGGGGAACGCGTCGTGCGCGACGACGTCGATGTCCGGGTTCTGCTTCTCGAACGCCTTGATGTCGGCCTCGAAGAACGAGCGGTCGACCTTGGCGCTCTTCGGAGGCATGCAGTTGACCGCGATGCGGGTCTTGCCACCCGCGGAGCCGTCGCTGCTGCCTCCGCAGGCGGTGGCGGTGAGCGCGAGGGCGGACGCCGTGAGTACGACGAAGGTACGGCGGAACCCGGTACTTCTCATCGGTGGACCCCTTTGGGCAGGAGCGAGGAAGGCCCACGGGGGCACGCCACCTTGATCTGGCGCACCGCCGTGTGCTGGCGCCGCACACTCAAGCACCGCCGACAAGGGTCCGCAAGATGTCGCGCAGAATCTGGAATTATTTGACAGCAGAATGGATCTCAGAGGCGGGGCGCTTGCGCGGTGGACCCCCGGACCACCAACTCCGGCTCGAACAAAAGCTCTTCGGCGGTCACGCTGCTCCCCCGATCTGCGCGTTGAGCAGCTCGACGGCCGCCCGGCCCATCGACTCGATGGGCTGGCGGACGGTGGTCAGGGGCGGCTCGGTGCAGTTCATCAGCGCGGAGTCGTCGTAGCCGACGACGGACA
Organism: Streptomyces mirabilis; assembly: GCF_039503195.1. NCBI lineage: Bacteria > Bacillati > Actinomycetota > Actinomycetes > Kitasatosporales > Streptomycetaceae > Streptomyces > Streptomyces mirabilis. The sequence continues at coordinate 8,792,159 of NZ_JBCJKP010000001.1, read as the reverse complement.
CCTGTGAGGGCACGCCGAGTCCCTTGCGACGGGCGGCGCGCACGACACCGAGGGCGAGCGGGTCGCTGGCGCAGATGAAACCGGTGACCCCGCGGTCGATGAGCCGGGCGGCCGCCGCGTGGCCGCCCTCGATCGAGAACATGGCCCGCGCGATGTGCGCGTCGGGCAGCTCGGGCGCGATCGCGCGGGCCGCCGCCAGCTTCCGCGCCGAGGGCATGTGGTCGGCGGGCCCGAGCACCAGACCGATGCGCTCGTGGCCGAGCGAGACGAGGTGGCGCCAGGCCTGGTCGACCGCCACGGCGTCGTCGCAGGAGACGCACGGGAAGCCGAGGTGCTCGATGGCCGCGTTGACCAGCACCACCGGAATGTTGCGGTCCGCGAGCTGCCGGTAGTGCTCGTGCGGGGCGTCGGCCTGCGCGTACAGTCCGCCCGCGAACACCACTCCGGAGACCTGCTGTTGGAGCAGCAGCTCCACATAGTCCGCCTCGGAGACGCCGCCCTTGGTCTGGGTGCAGAGCACCGGCGTCAGCCCGAGCTGGGCGAGCGCCCCGCCGATCACTTCGGCGAACGCCGGGAAGATCGGGTTCTGCAGCTCGGGCAGGACGAGCCCCACGAGCCGCGCTCGCTCACCGCGCAGCTGGGTGGGCCGCTCGTAGCCGAGCACGTCCAGCGCAGAGAGCACCGCCTGTCGGGTGGAGTCGGAGACACCGGGCTTCCCGTTGAGCACCCGGCTGACCGTGGCCTCGCTGACCCCGACCTTCTTCGCCACCTGAGCAAGTCGTCGCGTCATGAGCGCAAGAATAGCGCAAGAAATGCAAACTGCTTGCGTAACACTCACTTGGCCCAGTCGAACCTAGTGGGCCGCCCACAGGCCGCGGACATGGCCCAGGTGCCGGGTCATGACCCTCCGTACGGCCTCGGGGTCGCGGTCCACAAGGGCGTCGAGGAGTTCGAGGTGCTCCTCGGCGGAATCCTGGAGGCGGCCCGCCTCGGCCAGGGCGTTGAGGCCGTACAGGCGTGAGCGCTTGCGCAGGTCGCCGACGACCTCGACCAGGTGGGCGTTGCCCGCGAGGGCGAGCAGACCGAGGTGGAAGCGGATGTCCGCCTCGACGTAGGCGATGAGGTCACCGGCCGCCGCCGCGGTCACGATCTCCCGGGCGGCCGGGCGCAGCGCCTCCAGGGAGACCGGATCCGCGGTGGTGGCCAGCTGCACGGTGGTGGGGATCTCGATCAGCGCGCGGATGTGGGTGTACTCGTCGAGCTGCTTCTCGGAGACCGCGGTGACCCGGAAGCCCTTGTTGGGCACCGTGTCGACCAGTCCCTCCTTGGCGAGGTCGAGCATGGCCTCGCGCACCGGTGTCGCCGAGACGCCGAAGCGGGCGGCGAGCGTCGGCGCGGAGTACACCTCGCCGGCCCGCAGTTCGCCCGCGATCAGCGCGGCCCGCAGGGCGTCGGCGACGCGCTCGCGATAGCTGCTCTTCTTGCCGCCGAGGACGGGCAGGGCGGCGGGAGCGGCGGAGGGTGCGCTGCTGCGCGTGGCGGGCATGGGTCGACTCCTCGTACGGCATGGCGGGTTTGTGCAATGTCACGTGACATCAGTATCTCTAGAGCACGAAGCCCGCCGGGAAGGGGTCGGTCGGGTCCAGGAGGTACTGGGCGGTGCCGGTGATCCAGGCGCGGCCGGCGAAGCTGGGCAGCACCGCCGGGATTCCGGCGACCTCGGTCGTGCCGAGCAGTCGTCCCGTGAACTGCGTCCCGATGAAGGACTCGTTCACGAACTCCGTGTGCAGGGGGAGTTCACCGCGGGCGTGCAGTTGCGCCATGCGCGCGCTGGTGCCCGTACCGCAGGGCGAGCGGTCGAACCAGCCGGGGTGGATCGCCATGGCGTGGCGCGAGTGACGGGCGGTGGCGCCGGGCGCGTACAGGTGGACGTGGTGGCAGCCGCGGATGGACGGGTCCTCGGGGTGGACCGGCTCGTCCTCGGCGTTGACGGCCGCCATCAGCGACAGTCCGGCGGCGAGGATCTCCTCCTTTCTCGACCGGTCGAAGGGCAGGCCGAACCGCTCCAGCGGCAGGATGGCGTAGAAGTTGCCGCCGTACGCGAGGTCGTACGTCACCGTCCGGCCGTCGGGCAGGGTGGCCTTGCGGTCGAGGCCCGCCGAGAAGGACGGCACGTTCTTGAGCGTGACCGCGCGGGCGGCGCCGTCCTCGACCGCGACCTCGGCGACGACGAGGCCGGCCGGGGTGTCGAGCCGGATCGTGGTGATGGGCTCGACGACCTCGACCATGCCCGTCTCCACCAGGACGGTCGCCACGCCGATGGTGCCGTGCCCGCACATCGGGAGGTAGCCCGATACCTCGATGTAGAGGACGCCGTAATCGCAGTCCGGGCGGGTGGGCGGCTGGAGGATGGCGCCGCTCATCGCGGAGTGGCCGCGCGGCTCGTTCATCAGAAGCCGCTTGATGTCGTCGCGGTGCTCGCGGAAGTACAGCCGCCGCTCGTTCATGGTCGCGCCGGGGATGGTCCCGATGCCGCCGGTGATCACCCGGGTGGGCATGCCCTCGGTGTGCGAGTCGACGGCGTGCAGGACGAGTCTGCTGCGCATGGGATCTCCCTAACTCCTGCTGATCGCTGGGAACTTGGCGCACTCGAGGAGCGCCGCTCAGGCGAGACCGGCGGCGAGGGCCTTCTCGGTGGCGGCGCGGACCATGGCCTCCTGCTCGGGCAGCAGTGGGACGCGCGGTGGGCGCACCCGCCCGCCGTGTCGGCCCACGATGTCCATGGACAGCTTGATGGCCTGGACGAACTCGACCTGGGAGTCCCAGCGCAGCAGCGGGTGCAGCCGGCGGTAGAGCAGCCGTGCCGTGTCGAGGTCGCCCTCGACGGCCGCGTGGTACAGCTCGACGCTCGCGGCGGGCAGCGCGTTCGGGTAGCCGGCCACCCAGCCCTTGGCGCCCGCGACGGCCAGCTCCAGCAGGACGTCGTCGGCTCCGACCAACAGGTCGAGTTCGGGGGCGAGTTCGGCGATCCGGTAGGCGCGGCGGACATCGCCGGAGAACTCCTTGACGCCGTGGATGTACCCCTCCGCGTGCAGCTTCGCGAGCAGTTCGGGCACCAGGTCGACCTTGGTGTCGATGGGGTTGTTGTACGCGACGACCGGGACGCCCACCTCGGCGACCGCCTCGTAGTGGGCGAGGACGGAACGCTCGTCGGCGCGGTAGGCGTTCGGCGGCAGCAGCATCACGGACCGGCAGCCGGCGTCGCGGGCCTGCTCGGCCCAGCGGCGGGCCTCGGCGGAGCCGTAGGCGGCGACGCCGGGCATCACGCGGGAGCCGCCGATCGCCGACACCGCCGTCTCGACGACCTTCGCGCGCTCCTCGGGCGTGAGCACCTGGTACTCGCCGAGCGAGCCGTTGGGCACGACCCCGTCACAGCCGTTCTCGACGAGCCAGGCGCAGTGCCGCGCATAGCGGTCGTAGTCGACGGAGAGGTCGTCGTTCAGCGGGAGCGCGGTGGCGACGAGGACGCCGCGCCAGGGACGGTTCTCGGTGGCGGTCATGAGCGGTTCCCTCCGTGGTGTGTGACATTTCACTGACGATCGGTCGCGGTGGGGCGGGGCGGGGCGGTACGAAGGTGGTCAGTCGTCCTCGGGATCCCCGGCCCTCGCCAGCACCCCGAGCGGTACCGGGCGTGCCAACAACCGCCGCGCGGGTGCCTGTTCGCATCCGGCGAGTCCGGCGACGGCGGGCTCGCACATCCGGCCCTGGCACCAGCCCATCCCCGCGCGGGTGAGCAGCTTCACGGTCCTTACGTCGCCCGCGCCGAGCTCGTCGACGGCGTTCCTGACCGCACCGGCGGTGACCTCCTCGCAGCGGCACACGACGGTCTCGTCGGTGACCTGATCCGTCCAGTGCGCGGGCGGCGCGTAGACGGTGTCGAGCGCGGCGAAGAACTCCCGCGCTCTCCTGCGGGACCTGGCGGCGCGCGCCCATGTGTGCGGGTCGGGCCGCGTCCCCGTCAGCCGGGCCGCGGCCGAGCCTCCCGCGATGTGCCCCTCGGCGAGCGCCAGTGCCGCGCCACCGATGCCGGTGGTCTCGCCCGCGGCCCATACGCCGGGCACGTCGGTGCGCTGCTCCTCGTCCACGGCGACGTTCAGGCCGTCGATACGGCAGCCGAGCGACTCGGCGAGGTCGATGTGCGCCAGCATGCCGTGACCGACGGCGACCGTGTCACACGCGATGCGCCGCCGGGTGCCGGGGCCGACCCGTCCGTGGGTGTCGAGCGCGGCGACGGTCACGGCGTCGAGCCGCCGCTCGCCGTGTGCCGCGACGACGGTGTGTCGTGGGAGCAACCTGACGTGGTGCCGCAGGAGTTGGGCGCCGTACCGCACTCCTTCGGCGACCTTCCCGGGCTGTGCGGCCAGTGCCACGGCCCGCCGCAGGAACGCCTTCGGGTCGGCGGACTCGACGAGGGCGGCGACCTCGACCCCCGCCGCGGCGAGCCCGGTCGCCACGGGCAGCAGCAGGGGCCCGGTCCCCGCCACGACCGCCCGCTGTCCGGGGACGACGAGGCCGCCCTTCAGCATGGCCTGCGCACCACCGGCGGTGACGACCCCGGGGAGGGTCCAGCCCGGGAACGGCAGCACCTTCTCGTACCCACCGGTGGCGAGAAGCACGGCGTCCGCGCGGACGGTGACGGGCTCCTCCTGGAGGGGGCCGAGCAGCGCGTGCACGACGAAGCCGGCCGAGCCGGGCCGGGCAGGGAGCGGCGCGGTGTCCGGCGGCGCCTCGGGGACGGCGGGCTCGAAGAGTTCCCCAGGTTCCACGGCTTCGACGCACCACACATGATGGTCCGCCAGATGCCTGATCGTGCCCGCCTCGACCCGCGCGGCCAGCGCGTCCCCGAGGCGCCGCCAGGTCCGCCACCGGTGGTGCAGCGCCTCCGGGCGCCGGGCCCCGAGTCCCGCCGGGGGCCGGCGGTAGAACTGGCCGCCCGCTCCGGCCGCCGAGTCGATCAGCGTGACCCGGACACCGCGCGCCGCGGCGGCCAGGGACGCGGCCAGCCCGGCCGGTCCCGCGCCGATCACCGCGAGGTGCGGTCGCTCAGTCGCCATGGCCCGTCCCCTCCTGTGTACGGATCGTGTCGCCCGCTCGGACCGGCACCAGGCAGGCCCGCTGGTTGGGGCGGTCGTTGACGGTCACCAGGCAGTCGAAGCAGACGCCGATGCCGCAGAAGACGCCGCGCGGGCGTCCCGCGCCGCGGGTGACGCGCCAGGAGGTGACGCCCGCCGCCCACAGCGCGGCGGCGACGGTCTGCCCGGGCAGGGCCGTGATCTCGCGGCCGTCCAGGGTGAGGGTGAACGCGGGGCCCGGCTCGGCCCCGACCAGCTCCAGGGGATTCACCCGCCCTCCTCCGGGAAGCGGTCGGGCCGGAACGGCGTGAGGTCCAGGTCGGGCGTCCCGCCCGCGACGGCCTGCGCGATCAGCCGCCCGGTGCCGGTGGCGAGGCCGATTCCCGCGCCCTCGTGCCCGCAGGCGTGGAAGAGCCCCGGCACCCGTGGATCGGGGCCGATCGCGGGCAGGTGGTCGGGCATGTACGGCCGGAAGCCCAGATACGTCCGCAGGGCCCGTACGTCGGCGAGGAACGGGAACAGTCTGGTCGCCCCGGCCGCCAGCGCCCGTACGGCCGGCAGCGAGAACGACCGGTCGAAGCCGACCCGTTCACGACTCGCGCCGATCAGGATGGGCCCCGCCGCGGTGCCCTCCACGACGGGTGAGGTACCCAGCGCGGCCGAGTCGCTGGCCACGTCGGCGACGTAGTCCGCGGCATACACCTTGTGCCGCACCCGGCGCGGCAGTGGTTCGGTCACCAGCACGAAGCCGCGTCGGGGCAGAACGGGCAGGAAGACGCCCGCGAGCGCGGCCACTTCGGCACCCCAGGTGCCGGCCGCGTTGACGACCACCGGGGCGTGGAGGTCACCACGGTCGGTCCGCACGCCGCGTACCGCCCCGTCCGCCGTGCGCAGCACCTCGGTCACCGTCCGCCCCGTCAGCAGCCGTGCTCCCGAGGCCCGTACGAGGTGCGCCGCGGCGAGCGCCGGCATCACCTGGGTGTCCTGGGGGTAGTGCACGGCGCCCGTGAGGCCGGGTGCCAAGTGGGGTTCCAAGGCGTGCAGTTGGTCGGCGGCGACCGGCACCGCCGCGACGCCGGCGGCTCGTTGTCCCGCCGCGAACGTCTCCAGCGCGGTGAGCCCCTCGGGCGTGGCGGCCACGACGACGCCCCCCTTGGCCTCGTACTCGAAGGCCTCGCCCAGCTCCTCCCCGAGGTCGGCCCACAGACGCCCCGACAGCAGCGCGAGGTCGAGTTCGGGCCCGGGTTCCTTGTCGGAGACGAGCAGATTGCCCTCACCGGCGCCAGTGGTCCCGCCGGCCACCGGGCCGCGGTCCACCAGAGCGACGTCGAGGCCCGCCCGGGCCGCGTACAGCGCGCAGGCCGCGCCGACCATTCCGGCTCCGACGACCACGACATCACAGGTCGGTCGCTCGCTCACGCCAGTACTATGTCACATGCTTCTCTGGTCGGGAAGCACGGCCGGAACAGTCCACGGCGGCGCGCGTCGGATGCGGGAGTTCACCGGGTAGCCGGCCCGCACCACCTCCCGCTCCCGTTCACACCCGGCTCCCGGACGCCGTGTCGGCGGACAGCCGCTGGGCCGCGTAGATCGGGAGCACGGAGAGCAGGACGAGCACCGCCGCCACGACGTTCACGACCGGGGCCTGCTGAGGCCGCGTCATGTTGTTGAAGATCCAGATCGGCAGGGTCTCGATGCCGGGCCCGGCCGTGAACGTCGTCACCACGATCTCGTCGAAGGAGAGCGCGAAGGCGAGCAGTCCCCCCGCCAGCAGGGCCGAGCGCACCAGCGGAAAGGTGACGTCGGCGAAGGCCCGGAAGGTGTCCGCGCCCAGATCCATCGCCGCTTCCTCGTACGAGCCCGAGGTACGACGAAGCCTCGCGACGACGTTGTTGAAGACGACCACGATGCAGAAGGTGGCGTGACCGACGATCACGGTGAACAGACCGAGACCGACGCCGAGTGGCTCGAGTACCGTACTGAACGCCGAGTTGAGCGCGATACCCGTGACGATGCCGGGCAACGCGATCGGCAGGACGACCACGAACGAGATGGCGTCGCGGCCGAAGAACCGGTGCCGGGCCACGGCGAAGGCGATCAGCGTGCCCAGCACCAGGGCGATGGCCGTGGCGCCGAGGCCCGCCTTCACCGAGACCCAGAGCGCCGCGCGGGCACCCTCGTTCTCCCAGGCGACCGACCACCAGCGGAAGGTGAGTCCGGACGGCGGCCAGCTCGCGCTGCGGTCCGGGTTGAAGGAGTTGACCAGGACCAGCGCGAGCGGGACGTAGATGAACGCGAAGCCGACCCCGGCGGCGACGCGGAGCGCGATGCGCGCGGAACGGGAGAGTTGCACGGCGGGCTCCTCAGAGACTGCTCAAGGCGCCCGTGCGCCGCATCGCGAGCAGGTAGAGCACGATGACGACGACGGGGACCGTGCCGAGCGCGGCGGCCATGGGCAGGTTCAGTTCGATGTTGGAGTAGACGAGGTTGCCGATCAGCTGGGTCTTGCCGCCGACGATCTGCACGGTGATGTAGTCCCCGAGGCTGAGCGAGAAGGTGAAGACCGAGCCGGCCGCCACGGACGGCAGCACCATCGGGACCACGACCGAGCGGAAGGTGCGTCCGGCGCGGGCGCCCAGGTCCGCCGAGGCGTCGAGCAGGTTGGCGGGCAGCTGCTCCAGTGCCGTGTGGATCGGCAGGATCATGTACGGCAGCCAGAGGTAGGTCAGCGCGATGATCGTCGCGAACAGGCCGAATCCCGGCCCACTGAGCCCGAAGGGCTTCAACATCCAGTCGGCGAACCCTCCCTGGGAGAGGATCAGCCGCCAGGCGTACACCTTGACGAGGTAACTCGCCCACAGCGGCGTGAGAATGGCGACCACGAGCAACGGCCGCCACCTGGGCTTGGCGACGCGGGCCGTGTAGAAGGCGACCGGGAAGGCGATCACGGCGGACAGAGCGGTGACGGCGAGCGCCACACCGATGCTGCGCAGGATCACCTGACGGAAGACAGGCGTCGTGAACAGGGCATGGAAGTTGTCGGTCGACCAGACCTTCACGACCTCGGAGGTGAAGGAGTTGGTCGTCCAGAACGCCGAGACGAACAGCACGGCCAGCGAGCCGAGGTAGAGCACGGCCAGCCACAGCAGCGGCGCGATGAGCAGCAGGGACAGCCTGAGCCGCGGCCGGCGGTGCAGGGTCCCGGCGAGCCGCCGGACGGGGGACCGTCCGGCGGCCTGCGCGGTGGAGGTCATCGGTTGTCTCTCAGCCCTTGATCTCGGTCCAGGCCTGGACCCACTTCGCGTACGGCACGCACTTCACGTCGGTGCGGCCGTCCAGGCACTGCTCGATGGGCGTGTTCCAGAAGGCGATGTTCTTCCAATAGCTCTCGTCGGCGGCGTGGAAGGTGTCGCAGAAGGACTTGTCGCTGGTCTCGGTGCACGCCTTGGAGTTGGCCGGGGCCTCACCGAAGTACTCGGCGACCTGGGCGTTCACCTTCGGCGAGATGATCCAGTCCATCCATTTGTAGGCGCAGTTGGGGTGCTTGGCCTTGGCGGAGATCATCCAGGTGTCCGACCATCCGGTGGAGCCTTCCTTGGGCACGAAGGCCTTCACCTTGGCGCCCTCGTCCTGCGCGAGGTTGGCGATGACCTGCCAGGTGGTGCCGACCACGGAGTCACCACTCTTGAAGGCGGAGATCTCCTTGAGGTAGTCGCTCCAGTACTCCCCCACGTTCCCGCTCTGCTTCTTCAGCAGCGCGACGGCCGCGTCGAACTGCTTCTGGTCCAGCGCGTAGGGGTTCTTGATCTTCAACTCCGGCTTGGTCGCCTTCAGATACAGCGCCGCGTCGGCGATGTAGATCGGCGAGTCGTACGCCGTCACGTGCCCCTTGTGCTTCGGGGCGTCGTCGAAGACCGCGGACCAGGAGGTGGGGGCGGGCGTGACCTTCTGCGTGTTGTACATCAGCAGGTTGGCGCCGCGGCCGTGCGGGATGCCGTACATCTTGCCGTCGACGGAGTTCCAGGGACCGTTCTTCAGGCCGCTGAAGACGTCCTTGTAGTTCGGCACGAGGCTGGTGTTGACCGGGGCCGCGTCGCCGGAGGCTATGAGGCGCAGGGACGCGTCACCGGACGCGGAGACGGCGTCGTACTGGCCGGTCTTCATCAGCTTGACCATCTCGTCGGAGCTGGCGGCGACCTTGGAGTTGACCTGACAGCCGGTCTGCTTCTCGAAGTCGCTCACCCAGTCGACCTTGGGGTCGTTGGAGCCGTCCTCGACGTACCCGGCCCAGGCGACCAGGTTGACCTGACCCTCGGTCTTGCCCAGCTTCGACTGCGCCTTGAGGTCGGGGGGGTTGAGGCCGGTGGCCGAGGAGGCGCCCGAGTCGGACGACCCGCAGGCGGCCGTGGCGAGGAGCAGCGCGACGGCGGTGAACGCGAGAAGAGAGGTGCGGAGGGTTCGGTTGGGACGCACGACGTACTCCATACGTGAGGGGGGACTGAGCGTGGGGGTCGTCAGCGGGGGGCGGGGACCTTGAAGGTGTGACGGCGGTGCCACCGGAGCCGGACCCGGGTGCCGCGATAGGCGGCGACGTCCTCGGAGGAGGTCTCCAGGTTCTGCTGGAGCGCGGTCAGCCGTCCGCCCGCGTCGAGGTCCACCAGGAAACGGGTGGCGTCGCCCAGATAGACGACCTCGACGACGGTTCCCGTGGCGGTGGAGTGCTCCGGCTCGTCGGCCTCGGCGGACTCCTTGAGGACCCGGATCTTCTCGGGCCTGATGCTGTACGTGCCCGAGGCGCCCACCACCTGCTGCGCGGATTCGCCTTCGAGCAGGTTGGAGGTGCCGACGAAGCCCGCGACGAAGGGGGTGGCGGGGCGTTCGTAGATCTCGGCCGGGGTGCCGACCTGTTCGATGCGGCCCTGGTTGAAGACGGCGATGCGGTCGCTCATCGTCAGGGCCTCCTCCTGGTCGTGGGTGACGAAGACGAAGGTGATGCCGACCTCTCGCTGGATCGCCTTGAGTTCGACCTGCATCTGCTCGCGCAGCTTGAGGTCGAGGGCGCCGAGCGGCTCGTCGAGCAGCAGCACCCGGGGGCGCCCGACGAGGGCGCGGGCGAGTGCGACGCGCTGACGCTGGCCGCCGGAGAGCTGGGAGGGGCGGCGGGCCCCGAAGCCTTCGAGGCGTACGTCCGCGAGCGCTTCGCGGGCCTGTTGGAGCCGCTCGGCCTTGGGCACCTTGCGGACCTTGAGGCCGTACGCGACGTTCTGCTCGACGGTCATGTGCGGGAACAGCGCGTAGTCCTGGAAGACGGTGTGCACATCCCGCTCGAAGGGGGCCAGCCCGGTGACCTCCTGGCCCGCCAGCTCGATCCGGCCCGCGGTCGGGCTCTCGAAGCCGGCGATCATCCGCAGGACGGTCGTCTTGCCCGAGCCGGACGGGCCGAGCATCGAGAAGAACTCACCGTCGGCGATGTCCAGGTCCACTCCGGCCACGGCGGTCGTCTCTCCGAACGCCTTCCGCAGGCCCTGGAGCCGGATCGCTGTTGCCTCCATGGGCGGGAACCTTTCTGGTGCACTGGCGCGTTGACCGGAAAGATATGAAGTCATAGTTCAAAGCTCAAGACCCCCTTAGAGTAAAGGTTGAGTCAACGCACAAGGTGGTGGCCGTGAAGCAGTACGTGAACAACAGCGCCGAGGGTGCCCGTAGGGCCGTCTTCGCCCCCGTGGACAACCGCGCCCGGGTGGACGCGGTCATCCGCAGGCTCAGCGACGCCATCGAGCTCGGCCTGCTCGCCGACGGGGAGCAGCTGCCCGGCGAGATGGAGCTGGCCGGCCAGCTCGGCGTGTCCACGGTCACGCTGCGCGAGGCGCTGATGGCGCTGCGCCAGCAAGGGCTGGTCACCACCCGCAGGGGGCGCGGCGGCGGCAGCTTCGTCTCCCTCCCCGAGGTCCCCGGCGAGGAGCGGCTCAGAGTGCGGCTGGCCGGCTGGAGCACGGAGGAGCTGCGCGATCTGGGTGACCACTGGGCCGCCCTGTCGGGCGCGGCCGCCCAGCTGGCCGCGGAGCGCACGGAGCCGGGCGACCTGCGGCAATTGCGGCGCACACTGGACGAGTTGGCGTCCGCCGAGGACGCCGCGGCGCGCAGCCGGGTCTACGGCCGGTTTCATGTCGAGCTCGCCGCGGCGGCCCAGTCCGCCCGGCTGACCCGCGAGCAGGTCGCGCTCCAGACGGAGGTGGGGGCACTGTTGTGTCTCGTGCTCGGGGACGACACATATCGTGAAGAAGTCGCAGACCGTCACCGCTCCGTAATCTCGGCCGTGCAAGATGGGGCCCACGCATCGGCCAGAGCGCTGGCCGAGCGGTGCGTCCAGGCCTCGACGGCACGGCTCATCGCCCTCCGCCTCGCGATGCCGCGCGCCGCGTCCGGTCCCCGTCCACTGGAGGGCACCCATGAGCAGGAGCCCCGGTCCGGCCGGCGCCACGGCGACGCTTGACGCGACACCGGAGGCGGCCGTCGCCGCCCAGGTCCGCTCCACCCTCGAGGCCGTGTTCGAGGCGGTTGCCGAGACCCGCGCCGACACCACGGCCCGGCTCACCGGGGTCGCCGCGCAGGGCCGTCGCCCCGCGACCGTCGACCTGGCCGCGCTGCGCCCGGGGCTTCACCTCCGGCTCACCCGGCAGGAGTTGGTGTCGGGCGTAGGGTTCGTCGCCGCGCCGGGACTGCTGAGCGACGTACCGGCGTGGCTGGAGTGGTGGCAGACCGGCTCCGGCGGAGACGTGCGGCCGCTGCTGCTCGACCTCGACCCCGCGCACTGCGCGTACTCCGACTACACGCACTGGGACTGGTTCGCCCTCCCCCGCGACACTGGGCAGCGGGCGGTCGCCGGCCCCTATGTGGACTACCTCTGTTCCGACGAGTACAGCCTGACCCTGTCCGCACCCGTGCAGGTGGAGGGTCGGTTCGTGGGGGTCGCCGCGGCCGACGTGTATCTGCGGCACTTCGAGGCGGCGGTCGTGCCGCTGCTCCAACAGCTGCCCGGGGCCGCCCACTTGGTGAACGGGCGCGGTCGGGTGGCCGCGTCCGCCGATCCGGCGCATCTGGCCGGATCGCTCACCAAGGGCCCGGACTTCGGGGCCGTACTGGCAGGGGCGCGGACCACGCGCCACGACGGGATGCGGCTGATCCCGTGCGACGGAGTGCCCCTTGTGCTCGTTGTACTGGACCCCTGAGCGGGCCCACACCCCGGACCGCCGAGCGGGCTCACACCACGCGCAGCTCCGCCGCGCCGTTGCGTGTCCTGCGCGGTCCGGCCGTCATGTGCCGCGCCTCGCGCAGGACCAGGGTCATCCGCGTATATCCCATGTCCTGAAGGGCCTTGGGGGTCTCACCGACGATCCGGCAGTCCGTGCGGCCCCAGCGGGGATCGGGGTGCACCAGCGGCCGTACGGCGCCGTCGTGCTCGACGGCGTCCGGGCCGACGGCGCGGATCCAGTGCGGCAGGCCCTGCCGGTAGGCGGCCTCCATGATCGGGTCCTGGGCGATGTCCCGGCGGATCGACTGGAGTCCGCGGTCCTGGCCGTGGCGCTCCACCGCCGCGGCGAAGTGGGCCAGCATCGGCAGGCACCAGCTCGACTCGTGTTCGCCGAGGACCGTGGCCGCGTCCGGGTGGAACAGGACGAACCGGAGGAAGTTGTCACCCGGCATGGCGGTCGGATGGGGGCCCACGCCGCCGAAAAGTGTCTCGAACGCGGCGTTGGACAACACGACGTCCCAGCGGTGGTCGAAGACGACGGACGGGAACGCCACGGCATCCAGGAGAGCGGCGTAGTCCTGGAGATACGCCTGAGCCTCGAGACTCTCGGGGACAGGTCGCGGTTGGGACCGCTGCCATCCTGCCTGGTACGCCATCGGGAGGTCACCCCTCTTGCCTCTGCGGCCTTCACGCGGCGCCCCGATCCTGCTGCCCGGAGCTCAGCCATGTCAACTATCGTGGCATTTAGCGCTTGTTGACGGCTGATTCGCGCCACAGTTGTGGCGACCGCTGGATGTGAGTTCGAGCGAACGGCTAGTCTCCCGTTGGTCCCTGACCCTTGTGAGAGACACCTGAGAGACCTGAGCGAGACTGAGAGAGACGTAGGAGATCAGTCGGTGACGGATGGCTTCGAAGTTCCGGGCGCCACGGCGACGGTTCTGCTGCCGGCCGTCGTGGCCCGGGTCACCGCACTCGCCGACCGGCTCGATGTGCAGCACTCCGAGGTTTTCGACGTCCAGCGCCTGTCGGCCGAGTCCGGCGTGCCCCAACCCGTGGTGCGGGCCCTGCTGGGCGGTCGCCCCGCCGGGGAACCCGATCTCCAGGCCCGCTTCCTCCAGCGCCTGGACCTGTTGCGCCGCACCCGGATCAAGCCCAATGGGCGCAAATACACTCAACAGGAGATCGCCGACGGCGCCGGAATGTCGCGTCAACAGGCGGGCGCCCTCATCAACGGCGACCGGCGCCCCACCATGGAGCACTGCGACGCCATCCAGCGCTTCTTCCGGGTGCACGCGGGGTTCCTGACGGCCGAGGACTCCGAGGCGCTCGTGGGCGCCCTGCAGCGCTCGGAGCAGGAGCTGCTGCAACAGCTGGCCGAGCGCGAGGCGGCCGCGGCCGCCGACGACCCGCTGGAGCGGCTGCTCCAGGACCACGGCGTCCGCGGAATCGCCTGGCGGGCCGCGCAGTTGCCCACCGACCAGCACCGCGACAAGGTCGCCGAATGGCTGGACATGCTCTTGGAGAGCGTCAAGCGGCCCGAGTCGTGATCCGGGGAGAACTGTGGGCATCGGAAGGGACATGCGCCGCCTGTGCGGCGAGTTGGTCGCGGAGCTCTCGCTCCCTGCACCGGCGGAACCCGGCGACCTGTACGCCGCCCTGTGCGACGCCATGAGCAGACGCCGCGGCCGTCCCGTCCAGTTCCGTACGGCCGCGTTCCCGCCCGGCACCGCCAGCGGGCTGTGGCTCGACATGGCCGACCAGGACCTCGTCGTCATCGAGGAACGCACCGCCCCCGACCACCAGTTGGTGATCCTCGGCCACGAACTGTGGCACATGAAGGCCGGGCACTGCAGTCACCACGTCGAGGGCGCCGCCGTCGCGGCCCGCTTACTCAGCGACACCGCCGATCTGCAGGCGACCGTCCTGAGGGTCGCCGCGCGCACCCGCTTCGACCTCGCGGACGAGAAGGAGGCCGAGAGCTTCGGTCTGCTGCTCGCCAGCAAGTGCCGTACCTGGCTGGCCGGTTCGCAACTGCGCGGGCCGATGAGCCGGGACGGGCTGGCCGGCCGCATCGAGGCGTCCCTGGGGTACCGCGGACCGCAGGGCTGAGGCGCCTTCCCGGACATGGACGGATCCAGCTACTACGTCCCGGCCGTCGCCATGGGCGCCGCCCTCGCCGTCAAGGCACCCACCCTGATCCGCGGCTGGCGCGACCCGCTGCTGCGGTCGGTGGGCATCCTGCTGGCGCTCGCCTGCCTGGTGTTCCTCTTCGCAGCCCCGCCGACCATCGCCGAGGTCAATGACCTCACCGGTATCCCCAACATCTCGGCGCCCCTGGTCTACTGCCTGCTGAGCGTCTTCAGCGCGTCCTGTCTGGTGCTGATCATCCACTGGCGCGGCGGACCCCCCGAGGTCACCCGCCGGCTCTCCCGCCGCTGGATCACCGGGTACGGCGTCGTGAGCGTGGCGCTGGTCGTGCTCTACCTGCTCGGGGACTGCCCCGAGGAACGCCTGCGCGACCTCGACACCTACTACGCGAACACCCCGTTCATCCGCGAGATGATCGTCCTCTACCTCGTGGCGCTGACCGTCGCGGGCGTCGCGATGAACGTCATGTGCTGGCGCTGGGCCCTTCAGGTGGACGGCTGGCTGCGCGCCGGACTCCTGACGATCGCGGTCGGCTTCCTCTTCAACGTCCCCTACTCGGCGACCAAGTTCATCGCCGTCGTGGCCCGCTGGAACGGCGCGAACCTGGACGGTCTGAGCACCGACGTGGCCCCTGTGCTGGCTTCCGTCGGAGCCCAGGTCAGCGCGGTCGGCTTCCTGCTCCCGCTGGCCTGCCAGCGCATCGGGGACAGCTGGACCACCTGGTCGACGTACCGCCGGCTCGGACCGCTGTGGCGCGAGCTGCGGACGGTCTCGGCGCACGCGGACCACGCGGTGCGGATCTCCTGGTGGTCCTCCGCCGAACTCCAGGTCACCCAGCGGGAGTCCGACATCCACGACGGCATGCTCAGCCTGTACCCCTACTTCGACTCCGCGGTACGCTCCCTCGCCTACGACGCGGCCGTGACGGCGGGCTCCGAGCCCGCCCAGGCTCAGGCCGAGGCCGACGCGGCGATGGTGACGGCGGCGGTGCGGGCCAGGGCCGCCGACCCGGAGGGCAGGGTCATCAGCGCGGCGGAGGCCGCCACCGCCCCCGCCGCTTCCGCCGAGGGTCCACGCGACCTCGTACGGATGTCGATGGCCCTGCGTCAGTCACCCGTCGTCGCGGCCGTCCGAGGACGGGCCGCGACCAGGTCAGAGAGCGACTTCCATGAGCAATCCCGCTAGCGCGGCAGCAGGCGACAGAGGTACGGCCCCCCGTCGGGCCGTCGTCATCGGCGCGGGGACGGCCGGTCTGCTGGCCGCCGCCGCCCTGGACCCGTACGCCGAGGTCACCGTCGTCGAGCGCGACGTCCTGCCGGACGGGCCCGCGCCGCGCAAGGGCCTCCCGCAGGCCCGGCACGCCCATCTGCTGTTGTCCGGTGGCGCCCACGCGATGGAGGAGTTGCTGCCGGGGGTGACCGCCGCCTGGCTCGCCGCGGGCGCCCGCCGGATCCCGCTGCCCACCGGATTCGTCTCCCTGACGGCGCAGGGCTGGCTGCGGCGCTGGCCCGAGATGGAGTTCATGATCTCGTGCAGCCGTGATCTGCTCGACTCGGTACTGCGCGACCGGGTCGCCACGAAGGACCGGGTGACCGTCGTGGACGGCACGGGGCTGCTCGGTCTGGAGGGTGACGCCTCCCGGGTGACGGGCGTGCGCGTACGGATGCGCGACGGCGGGCAACGGGTGCTCCCGGCCGACCTGGTGGTGGACGCCTCGGGGCGCGGCTCACGCTCCACCCTCTGGCTCGACGCGCTGGGTGTCGCGCCGGCGCGGCTGGACGAGGTCGACTCCGGACTCACCTACGCCAGCCGGATCTTCCGGGCACCGGCGGGCACCGAGGACTACCCCGTGGTCGCTGTGCAGCCCGACCCGGCGCAGCCCGTGCCGGGCCGCTCCGCGACGATCGTGCCCGTCGAGGGCGGACGCTGGCTGGTGACGCTGTCGGGCACCCGCGACGGACAGCCGACGGACTCCGTCGAGGAGTTCGAGCCGTTCGCGCGCGGCCTGCGGCACCCCGTGGTGGGCGAGCTGATCGCGCACGCGCAGCCGCTGACGGACGTCGCCGTCAGCCGCAGCACGATCAACCGGCGGCGCTTCTTCGAGAAGGTCAAGGGCTGGCCGGAGGGGTTCGTCGCGCTCGGCGACGCCGTCGCCACGTACAACCCGGTCTACGGGCACGGCATGACGGTGGCCGCACAGGGCGCGCTGGCGCTGCGCGACCGGCTCGCCGAGCACGGGATCGCGGCGCCGGGGCTCGCGCGGCGGGTGCAGCGGGCGGTGGCCCTTCCGGTGACGATCGCCTGGGAGCTGGCCACGGGCACGGACATCCGCTACCCGGGCGCGATCGGCGAGCAGCCCGGGGCCACGCGGAAGTTGCTGGGGCGCTATGTCGAACGGCTCCTGCGGACGGCGGCGGGACGCCCCCTGGTCGCCCAGGCGTTCCTGGCCGTGTCCACCCTCTCCGCGCCCCTGTCCGCGCTGGTCAGACCGGAGGTCGCCGTCGCCGTACTGCGTGGCCCGCGCCGCCCTCCTCTGACCGACCCGCCCCTCACGGCCGAGGAGTGGGAAGCGGTGCTGAGCGTCCCGGAGCCGTCGGGAACGCCGGCAGTGGGCTGAGCGGAGGGCAGGCGTCCAGCGGCGCCGGGCACCTTCGGCGGTGGGGAACGGCTCGGCGGCGGGCGGTCGGCGGCGACCGCCTCGTCGGCCATGGGTGTCAGGTCGCGCTGCGTTCGCTCGCCTCGCGCAGGTCGCGCTCCACCGCCCGGTTGTGGGCGGTGTCGGGCCGGCCGTCGTGCCGGGGCGGCCCGCGCGCAGCAGTTCGCGCCAGTGCTCGCGGCTCCAGTCGGCCGGGCTGGTGGTGCTGGTGAACTCCTCGACCAGGGCGAGGAAACGGGCCGGGTCGCTGTGGAAGGGGAAGTGGCCCGCGCCCTCGAAGATCTCCAGTCTGCTACCCGGCATGGCCTGGTGCGCGCCGTACGCGTGCCGCACCGGTACCACGCTGTCCCGGTCGCCCCAGAGCAGCATCGTGGGCATGCCCTCGGTCAGATAGCAGCGGTCGAGCATGGTCACCGCCTGCCCGCGCCAGTCGACGACCGCCCGCAGGGTGCGGATGAACGCGCTGCGGGAGGTCGCGTCGGGCAGCGCGTCGACGAGGTTGAGCAACTCCGGCGCGTCCTGGCCCAGATCGGTGTCCAGGAGCCTCATCAGACGCAGGAAGATGCCGACTTGGAGCCGCATGCCGGGCAGCCGCAGGGCGGAGAGCATGAGGTGGGCGCCCGGCAGCGAGACGGCCCGCAGTACGGGGTTGACCTCGCCGCCGACGCCGCCCGCGCTGACCAGGATCAGCCGTTCGGTCCGCTCCGGGAACTGGTAGGCGAACTGCATGGCGACACCGCCGCCGAGGGAGTGCCCGACCAGGGTGGCGGACTCGATGTCGAGCGTGGTGAGCAGATCGCGGACCCCGTTGGCGTACGCGGCCACGGAGTAGTCGGCGCGCGGCTTGTCGGAGGAGCCGTGGCCGAGCAGGTCGGGCGCGATCACCGTGTGGGAGCGCGCGAGGTCGGGGATCAGGTCCGCCCAGGTCGCCGAGGAGTCACCGATGCCGTGGATCAGGACGAGCGTGGGGCCCTCACCGGCCACGCGGTAGGCACGACGGTAGCCGTGTACGACGCGGTGCTGCAGACGCAGCTCCGCGTCGTGCACGGAACGCAGCCGCGGGTTGCGCCGCGGACGCCGAGGCGGTACGTCGACCACGGGCTCACCTCCTGTTACGGGCCGCCGTGAAGGCGGCTTCCCCGCTGCCGGGAAGGCGCTTCCCGGCTCTTCTCACCACCCTAGGGCCCCTGTCCCACAAGGGATTTCGGTGATGTTTCGCCTCCGCTAAGCGGGCGAACCCGCACGCATCGAAACCGCATTGTCAGTGGCGGTTGGCAAGCTGGAGGCACGTACCGCCATGTACCGCTTCGACCAGCCGACCCGGGGAGAGCCGTCCGATGCCGACCGCCGTACTGACCGACCACGAACGCGCCGCCGTGCAGGCCTATCTGCGTCTCCTTCAGACCGTACGAGCGGCGTTCGACGGTCCGCCGGACGGACGTCGACCACCCGTGGTGCCGCCCGCCGCGCTCGCCGAGGCGGAGCAGGCGCTGGCGGCGGCCGGACTCGCGGGCAACGAGGAGGAGTTCTTCCGGCTGCTGCACAGCTGGTGCCCGGAGCCCGGAGGCCACCTTGGCTAGGCGTCGGCCCCGGTGTGCGGGACGGTGACGGCCGTGGCCAGCAGGCCCCGGCGCACGGTCCAGCGCCCTTCGAAGGCCTGTATGCGTCGCCCGTTCACCAGCGGTCCCGGCACGAGGAGTTCGGCGCGCAGGCCGCCGGAACGTGCGGGGCCGTCGTCCGCGAAGAGCTCGATGTCCGCCTCGAAGAAGTCCAGCCACTTTCCGGTGAGGGGGTACCACGCCTTGTAGACGGACTCCTTGGCGCTGAACAGCAGTCGGTCCCAGTGCACGGAGGCGTCCTGCGACGCCAGCTCGCGCAGCCGGTCGTTCTCCCTGGGCAGGGCCACGGAACCGATGACGTCGTCGGGGAGTTCCTCGTGGGGTTCGGCGTCGATGCCCAGCGAGGCCAGGTCGGTGGCCCGGACGAGGGAGGCCGCGCAGTAGCCCTCGCAGTGCGTCATGCTGCCGATCAGCCCTGCGGGCCAGACGGGCGCCCCGTGTTCGCCGCGCAGGACGGCCTGCGCGGGCACGCCGAGCTTCTCCATGGCCCGGCGGGCGCAGGCGCGCACGGCGGCGAACTCACGGCGCCGCTTCTCCACGGACCGCGCCACGAGCTGCTGCTCCCCGGGGTACAGCGGCGCGCCCCAGTCCTGGTCGTCACCGTGTGTCTCCACGGTCACGACCGATTCCGGGAGCAGCTCCTCGATCACCGGTTCCGACCTCCATCGGCAGTACGTGGCGCAGGGTGTCCGGCGGGCCGGGGCGGGGCCGCCACTCCCGGGGGTATCCCACCGAGACCTCTTCGAAGCGGACGCCCTCGTGGTGGGTGGTCCGCGGGATGTGCAGATGACCGTAGACCATGACCTGGGCGCGGAAGCGGCGGTGCCAGTCGGCGGTCAGCCGGGTGCCGCACCACATGGCGAACTCGGGGTAGCGCAGGATGTCGGTCGGGTGACGGTCCAGCGGGTAGTGGTTGACCAGGACGGTGGGCAGGTCCTCGGGCAACTCGGCGAGCCTGCGCTCGGTGTCGGAGACCCGGGCCCGGCACCAGGCCTCGCGGCTCGGGTAGGGGTCGGGGTGCAGGATGTGCTCGTCGGTGCAGATCACCCCGGTCCCCTCGGCGTACGCCATGCCCTCGTCCTTGGTCGCGCAGCCCGGCGGCAGGAACGAGTAGTCGTAGAGCAGGAAGAGCGGTGCGACGACCGCGGGGCCGCCCGGCCCGTCCCAGACGGGGTAGGGGTCTTCGGGGGTCGTGACACCCAACTCCCGGCACATGGTGACGAGATGCTCGTAGCGGGCGACACCGCGCAGCTGCACGGCGTCCTTGGGGTGGGTCCACAGCTCGTGGTTGCCGGGCACCCAGACGACCTTGCGGAAGCGTCCGCTGAGGGTTTCGAGGGCCCAGCGGATGTCGGCCACGGTCTCCGAGACGTCACCGGCCACGAGGAGCCAGTCGTCGTCGGTGTACGGGCGCATCTTCTCGACCAGGGCGCGGTTCTCCGCGTACCCGATGTGCAGGTCGCTGATGGCCAGCAGGTTTCCGTGTCCGCCGGCCGTCGACCGCACCCTTGCCACCTCCGAGAAAAGGACTGGAAACACAAGAACACATTCGCCCCCGCGGGACAAGGACGGCCCGCGCGCCGGGCCTCGCGCCCCGGCGCGTCGAGCCTGATTCCGGGGTCGCGGGAAATCCGTAACACGCCCGTAGCGTCACACCGGGCTCGCGCCCCTTATGATCGCCCCAACACAACCGCCACGAACCCTTCTCGGCGTATGGCGGTTTGCTGTTCCTCCCTCTCCCCTGGCCGGGCACGGCCTGCTCCGCCGTGCCCGGAACCCTGAAAGGCGGCCTGCATGGGTTCTCGCGTACGCGTCTGGCTCAACCGCACGTACGCGGAGAACGTGTTCTTCATGGACCAGCTGCGAAGTAATCCGCAGCTCCGCCCGGTCGAGATCCATGCCACCCACGGCGACCCCGACTCCCCCGTGCTCGCCGCCGCCGACACCGCCGCCATGGAGCCGGAGGGCCTCTCCCCCGCCGCCTACGTCGAGTACGCCCTCGACCAGTGCGCGCGCCACTCCATCGACGTGTTCGTGCCGGTCCTGCACCAGGCGGCGATCGTGGCGCACCGCGCCGAGTTCGCGGCGCTCGGCACGGCCCTGCTGGCGCCGCCCTCCGAGGCCGTGGCCGTCTTCCTGGACAAGGCCACCGCGTATCAGGCCGTGCAGGCGGTGGGTGTGCCGGTGCCGCCGTGGTGGCGGGTGCGCACCGAGGAGGAGTTCGTCGCCGCGGTCGAGACCCTGGAGGCCGAGGGTCACAAGGCCTGCTTCAAGCCGGCCGCGGGGGCGGGCGGAGTGGGCTTCCGCGTCATCACCCGCGCCCCCTTCTCGCTCGCGCACCTCAATGGGTTTCCGAGCCCGTACGTGCCGCTCGACCTGGTCGTGGAGGCACTGCGGTCGGCGGAGGAGCCCGTCGACTGGCTGGTCATGCCGCTCCTGGGGCAGCCGGAGGTGTCCGTCGACTGCCTCACGGCGCCGGACGGCCGGGTCAGGATGGCGGTGGGCCGCACGAAGAACGGACGGCGTCGCGGTTTCACGCTGCACCCTTCGTTCATCGAGCCCGCGCGGCTGCTCGCGGAGGCGTTCGGACTGCACTACCTGACGAACATTCAGTTCCGGATGCTCGGTGACGACCCGGTTCTCATGGACGTCAACACCCGCCCGGCGGGCGGTCTGCACCAGCTCTCGCAGTGCGGCATCAACGCCCCCTGGGCCGCGGTGCGGTTGGCGCTCGGCGAGGAGCCGGGCGAGATGGTGCCGCCGCTGCTCGGGCAGGACTACACCGTGCTCGCGGGTCCCCGTCCGGTGCGTCCGGTCTCGCTGCCGCAGCAGCGCACCGACGCGCCCGCGTCCACCCTGCCCGCCGTGCCCGCCCCGGCCCAGGCCACGGAGTCCGCTCCGACACCGGAGCCCGCACCCGCCCATGCGTCCAAGGCCTCCACCGCGACCACGGCGGCCATCGCCCCCGCCTGAGCCTTACGCGCCCCCTGCCCACCCCTCACCCCCTCGCATCTCACCTTCCCCACCCGCTCACCGGTCTGGACCAATTCCGCGCAACGCCTTGACAGCGGGATTGGTCCATACCAACTTGGTTGCGCACCTCTCAGCACTCCCGAAGCACTCCCGAACACCCCCATGCCTCAAGGGAGATCGCGTGCGCATCAACCTCAGAACAGACCTCAGGCGCTCCAGACATCGTGTCCTCGCGCTGCTCGGCACCGCCGCCCTGGCGCTGGCCGGGGCGGTCGCGCTGCCCACCACGGCCCAGGCGGCCAACATCCTGTCCAACCCCGGCTTCGAGTCGGGCGGCCTCTCCCCCTGGTCGTGCACCGGGAACCTCGGCTCGGTCGTCTCCAGCCCCGTGCACGGCGGCTCCAAGGCCCTGGCCGGGGCGGTGAGTTCGAGTGACAACGCCCAGTGCAGCCAGACCGTCTCGGTCCAGCCGAACACCACGTACAGCCTCTCGGGCTGGGTGCGCGGCAGTTACGTCTACCTGGGCGTGGACGGCGGTGCGTCGACGTGGACGACGTCCCCGTCGGCGTACAGCCAGCTCAGCGTCTCCTTCACGACCGGCGCCTCGCAGACCAGCGCCAAGATCTACGTCCACGGCTGGTACGCGCAGGGCACCTACTACGCCGACGACATCAGCCTGGACGGTCCGGGCGGCGGAGGCGGCTCCGACACCCAGGCGCCGACCGCGCCGACGAACCTGACCTCCACCGGCAAGACCTCCTCCAGCGTGTCCCTGTCGTGGGGCGCGTCGAGCGACAACGTGGGCGTCACCGCGTACGACATCTACAGCGGCTCGAACCAGGTGCTGAGCGTGTCGGGGACGAGCGCGACGGTCAGCGGTCTCGCGTCGAGCACCGCCTACACGTTCACGGTGAAGGCGCGGGACGCGGCCGGGAACACCTCCGGGGCCTCCAACTCCGTGTCCGTGACCACGGACGCGGGCGGTGGCGGCGGCACCGGCTTCAAGCAGGCGGCACCGTACCTCTACCTCGGCTGGGGCGACCCGCCGAGCGCGACCTCGGTGATGAGCTCGACCGGCGTCAAGTGGTTCACGATGGCGTTCATGCTGGACTCGGGCGGCTGCAACCCCGCCTGGGACGGCAGCAGGGCCCTCACCGGCGGCACCGACCAGACCGTCATCAACCAGATCCGCTCCGCCGGCGGTGACGTCGTCCCGTCGTTCGGCGGCTGGCAGGGCAGCAAGCTCGGGGCCAACTGCTCCTCGGCGAGCGCGCTCGCCGGTGCGCTCCAGAAGGTCATCGACGCCTACGGGCTCAAGGCGATCGACATGGACATCGAGAACACGGACGAGTTCGAGAACGAGGCCGTCCAGGCCAAGATCCTGACCGCGCTGAAGACCGTCAAGGCCAACAACCCGGGCCTGAGGACGATCGTCACCTTCGGCACCTCGACGACCGGACCGACCTACTACGGCAACCGGCTCATCGAGCAGGCGCAGTCGCTGAACGCGGGCATCGACGTCTTCACGATCATGCCGTTCGACTTCGGCGGCGGCTCCGACATGTACGGCAACACCGTCAACGCCGCCGAGGGGCTGAAGGCCAAGCTGAAGTCCACCTTCGGCTGGGACGACGCCACGGCCTACTCCCACATCGGCATCTCCGGCATGAACGGTCTGTCCGACCAGCAGGAGAACACCACCCCGGCGATCTGGACCCAGATCCGCGACTGGGCGAACTCGCACCACATCGCCCGTCTCGCCTACTGGGCGGTCAACCGTGACCGGCCCTGCCCCGGCGGCGGCGTGGTGAGCAACTGCTCCGGCATCAGCCAGAACAACTGGCAGTTCACCTCCATCACGGCCGGGTTCACCGGCTGACGCTCCCGGCGTGGGGGTATCCGGCCGTCAGGCGGTCGGATACCCCCACGTGTCGCTCCAGCCGCCCGCCCCGGGGCGGGCGGGGCGATGTACGGCAGGCCGCCGGCGACCTCGGGACTCCGGGGCGACGGCACCCCTCGAGGGTTCGCCGCCGCGGGCGCACCGCCCCCCATCAGCCTCCCCCGGCGAACGAAGCGCCGTGGTCACGGCGGGCGCGAAGGCCGCCGTGACCACGGCTTTCGCCCTTTCCTTCATTCTTCATGGGAAGTACAGCCACTTCCCCGGGAAAAGCACAGCCACTTCCCCCGGGAAAGCAGGGTCACGCCTTCGCCACCGCCAGCCGCAGCGTCCGCACCTCGAAGGGGCGCAGTGCGACCGCGACCGCGTTCCCGTCCGTGTCCACCGTCGTCAGCGGGCGCTCCAGGAGGTCGGTCTCCTGGGCCCCCGCCAGCGGGAAGCCGGTGCGCAGGGTGCCGGAGCCGCGACCTCCGCGGGACTCGTAGAGGCGTACGACGACATCGCCCGAGGCGTCGTCGGCGAGCTTGACCGCCTCGATGGTCACGCCCTCGCCGTCCACGGAGACGACGGGCTCGGCCGGACCGGCCGAATCCGCCACCCGCAGCGGCAGGTTGAGCGCGTACCCCTCCGCGATCGCGTCCTCGATGCTCGCGCCCGGCAGCAGCGCGTAGGTGAAGCGGTGCTTGCCCTGGTCGGCCTCGGGGTCCGGCACGCGCGGGGCGCGCACGAGGGACAGGCGTACGGTCGTGGTCGTGCCGCCGTCCTCGCGGACCGTGCGGGAGACGTCGTGGCCGTACGTCGAGTCGTTGATGACCGCGACACCGTAGCCGGGCTCGGCGATGTGCACCCAGCGGTGGCCATAGACCTCGAAGCGGGCCGACTCCCAGCTGGTGTTGGTGTGCGTGGGCCGCTGGACATGGCCGAACTGGATCTCCGCTGAGGAATGCGGGGCCCGGATGTCCACCGGGAAGGCCGCCTTGAGGATCTTCTCCGCCTCGTGCCAGTCGATCTCGGTCTCGACGTCGATCCGGCGGCTGCCGGCCCGCACGGTGATCGTCTGGACGATCCGGGAGCCCTTGCCGAAGGCGCGCTCCACCTTCAGCGCGCCGAGCAGCGGGCCGTCCTCGACGACCGTGACGGACTCGGCGTCGAGCAGGTCCGTGTAGCGGTTCTTGTAGTGCTTGTCGATGTCCCAGGCGTCCCAGTAGTTCGGGAGGTCGCTGTGCAGACGGAGCAGGTTGCCCTTGTCGGCCAGGACCTCACGGTCGGCCGTCAGGTCGCGTACGGAGGCCAGCGTGCCGTCCTCGGCCAGCTCGACGCGGACCAGGCCGTTGTCGAGGACGCGGCCGTCGACGCTCACCGGCTGCGGGGGCTCACCCGCGTCGAGCAACGCGCTGCCGTTCGCGGGGACTTCGGCGTACATCGGGATGCCGACGGAGGTGCGGACCACCTCGGCACGGTCGACCGGGCTGGTGTTGAACACCCGGGTCTCGCCCGTGCCCAGCGCGGCCACGGCCTCGGCCGTGATCGCCTCGACCTCCTTCGCCACCCTCGCGTACTCCGCCTCGGCCTCCCGGTGCACCCAGGCGATGGACGAGCCGGGCAGGATGTCGTGGAACTGGTGGAGCAGGACCGTCTTCCAGAGCCGGTCGAGCTGCTCGTACGGGTAGGAGTAGCCCGGCGCGTTCAGTGCGGCGGTGGTCGCCCACAACTCGGCCTCGCGCATGCGGTGTTCACTGCGCCGGTTGCCCTGCTTGGTGCGGGCCTGGGAGGTGTAGGTGGCGCGGTGCAGCTCCAAGTACAGCTCACCGGACCAGACCTGGTCCCCCGGGATCTCCTCGCGGGCGGTGGCGAAGAAGGCGTCCGGGTGCTCGACCCGGACCTTCGCCGAACCCTCCAGGCTCGCCAGCCGCCGGGCGCGCTCCATCATCTCGCGGGTGGGGCCGCCACCGCCGTCACCGTGGCCGAAGGGGGCCAGGGACGTCGTACCGCGGCCCTTGTCCTGGTAGTTGCGGACGGCGTGCGCCATCTCCTTGCCGGAGAACTCGGCGTTGTAGGTGTCGACGGGCGGGAAGTGGGTGAAGATGCGGGTGCCGTCGAGGCCTTCCCACCAGAAGCTGTGGTGGGGCAGCTTGTTGGTCTGGTTCCAGGAGAGCTTCTGGGTCAGGAACCAGTCGTTGCCTGCGAGCTTGGCGAGCTGCGGGTAGGCCGCGTTGTAGCCGAAGGAGTCCGGCAGCCAGACGCCCTTGGTCTCGATGCCGAAGTGCTCGATGAAGAACCGCTTGCCGTGGATGAGCTGGCGGGCCAGCGCCTCGCCGCCGGGCAGGTTGCCGTCGGCCTCCACCCACATGCCGCCGACCGGCGCCCAGTTCCCGTCGGCGACCGCCTTCTTGATGCGCGCCCACACGTGCGGGTAGTTGTCGCGCACCCACTCGTACTGCTGGGCCTGCGAGCAGGCGAAGACCAGCTCCTCGTACTCCTCGGCGAGCGCGGTGACGTTCGAGAAGGTGCGGGAGGTCTTGCGCTTGGTCTCGCGGATCGGCCACAGCCAGGCGGAGTCGATGTGCGCGTGCCCGGCCGCGGAGAGGGTGTGGGCGCTGGCGTGCGCGGGCTTGGCCAGGGTGGGGGCCAGCACCGCGCGGGCGGCGGCGGCCGTCCCGGAGATGTCGTCCAGGTCGAGGGCGTCCATCGCCTGGTCCAGCGCGATCATGATCTCGTGGCGGCGCGGGTCGAGCTCGCCCAGCTCCAGCATGAGTTCGCGCAGCACCTGGACGTCGAGGTCGAGGTGCCAGACGTTCTCGTCGAGGATGGCGATGTCGGCGCGCTTGAAGGTGTAGAGCGGCTTGTCACCGGCCGTGAGGCGGTCGCCGAGCGGGGTCGGGCCGGCGAAGTCGTTCGCCAGGATGTCGGGGTTGGAGGCCGCCTCGACCAGGTAGTGGATCTCCTCGCCGCCCGTGGCCGGGTGGGCGATCGGCACGTACTGGTTCTGCGGGTTGACCGCCTTCAGCGGGACCCCGTCCGGGAGGTGGACGAGTGCCTCGGCCTGGTTGCCGGGCCAGTCGCCCACGAAGCCGAGGTCGAAGACGGCCTCGACGCGCTGGCCCGTCCAGTTGGCGGGAACCGAGCCGCGCATCCGGAACCAGGTGGTGCCCCACGGCGGCCCCCAGGGGGTGTCCATCGCGAAGGGCTTGTACGGCGCCGCGGCGGCCTCCTCGAAGGGGACCGGCTCGCCGGGCGCCTGCCAGGCCTCGACCTCGAAGGGCACCGAGGCGGCGTAGATCGCGGGCTTGATGCGCTGGTCGTGGACGCGTGCGACGCGCTCCTCGATCCGGCGGCGTTCGTCGTGCATGTGGGGTCTCCAGGAGCCAAGAAGCCAAGAAAGGGGAAAGCGCTTACTCAAGGTACGCCAGGCCGGGATGGACCGACGTGTACCCCTCGACCAGACGGCGGGCCACGTTCACGGAGTCGACGAGCGGGTGCAGGGCGAAGGCCTTGACGGCGGTCGTGCGTGAGCCGGACTCGGCGGCGGACAGGACCTCGCGCTCCACCGCCTTGACCGCGCAGACCAGTCCGCTGGCGTGGTCGGGCAGCGGGTCGACGGCGACCGGGTGGGCGCCGTTGGCGTCGACGAGGCAGGGCACCTCGATGACGGCCTCCGTGTCGAGCACGCCCAGCGTGCCGCGGTTGCGGACGTTGAGGATGAGCGTGGTGCGCTCGTCGCGGGCGATGGCCCGCATCAGTGCCAGCGCCACCTTCTCGTAGCCGCCGGAGAGGTCGTCGGCGTCGCGTTCGCCCGCGCCAGCCGCATCCCTGTTCTCCGCCATGTAGGTGGCCTCGCGCTCGGCCCGCGTACGGTCCCAGGCACTCAGCGCGGCGGTGTTCGGGCGCTTCATCTCGGCGTAGAACTGTTCCTGCTGGTCGCGCAGGAACGCGCCGCGGGTCTTCTCCGCCTGCTGGTAGGCCCGGACGGCCTCCCGGTTGAAGTAGTAGTAGTGCAGGTACTCGTTCGGAACGGCGCCCAGGGACTGCAGCCACTCGACGCCGAAGAGCTTGCCCTCCTCGAAGGAGCCGAGCAG
This sequence comes from Streptomyces mirabilis, assembly GCF_039503195.1. Taxonomy (NCBI): domain Bacteria; kingdom Bacillati; phylum Actinomycetota; class Actinomycetes; order Kitasatosporales; family Streptomycetaceae; genus Streptomyces; species Streptomyces mirabilis. Next base: position 8,764,406 of record NZ_JBCJKP010000001.1, on the reverse strand, counting down.
CTCGGGGTCGGCGAGCAGCCGCGGCAGCTCGTCGCGGCCCGCGACGCGCAGCCCGCGCACCCAGCCGAGGTGGTTGAGGCCGACGTAGTCGATCCAGGCCTCGCGGGGGTTGGCGCCCAGGACGGTGGCGATGCGGCGGCCGAGGCCGACCGGCGAGTCGCAGATGCCGATGACGCGGTCGCCGAGGTGACGGGACATGGCCTCGGTGACCAGTCCGGCCGGGTTGGTGAAGTTGATGACCCAGGCGTCGGGGGCGAGCCGGGCCACCCGCTGGGCGATGTCCACGGCCACGGGGACCGTGCGCAGGCCGTACGCGATGCCGCCGGCGCCGACCGTCTCCTGGCCGAGGACGCCCTCAGCGAGTGCCACCCGCTCGTCGTCGGCACGTCCCTCCAGGCCGCCGACGCGAATCGCGGAGAAGATGAAGTCGGCGCCGCGCAGGGCGTCGTCGAGGTCGGTGGTGAAGGACACCTCGGGGGCGTCCGGCAGGTCCTTCGCCTGCTCGGCCAGCACCCGGGCGACGGCCGTGAGCCGTCCGGCGTCCACGTCGTGCAGCACGACATGGGTGACGCGGCCCTCGGCGCGGTCCCCGAGGAGTGCCCCGTACACGAGCGGCACCCGGAATCCGCCGCCACCCAGAATCGTCAGCTTCACGCCGTTTCCGCCTTTCCTGTCACGACCACTTGCACGCCCGCCTCTTCCAACGACGACCGCGTCGCCGGGTCCAGCGGGCCGTTCGTCACCACCACGTCCAGTTCCTCGGGGCCGCAGACCCGCGCCATCCCCGTACCCGGGAACTTCGCGCGGTCGGCGAGCAGGACGACCTTGTCGCCCGCCTCGATCATGGCCCGCTTGACCGGCACCTCGACGACGGTGGTGTCCATCACCTGCCCGCCGGGCCGTACCCCGCTGGTACCGAGGAACAGCCAGTCGGCGTGCAGTTGTCGCAGGTTGTCCTCGGTGAGGAAGCCGACCAGGGAGCGGTACTCACGGCGGACCATTCCGCCGAGCAGCACCAGCTCTATGTCCTCGTCGTCCACCAGCTCCTCGTAGACCACCAGGTTGCTGGTGATCACGGTGATCCGGCGGCCGTGCAGCTGCCGGGCCAACCGGTAGGCGGTGGTGCCGATGTCCAGCAGGACGGACTGGCCGTCCTGGACCATCGAGGCGGCGCGCTCCGCGATGGCGTCCTTCTCGGCCACACGGACCTCGGCGACCTCGGCGAAGGGCTGGTCGCCCTCCTCCACGACCGCCCCGCCGTGCACCCGCGTGAGCAGGCCTTCCTCCTCCAGTTTCAGCAGGTCACGGCGGACCGTGGCGGGGCTCACGCCCAGCTGTTCGGAGAGATCGGTCACGGCTGCGGGCCCGCCGGAGCGCAGGGCCCGCAGGATGAGTTGATGTCGTCGCTCTGCCAGCACCCTGTGAACAGTACTCGTCATTCCCAATCATTTCTATGCTCAGTTCTGCTCGACTCTTGCAAAATTGGCCAGAGGCGCGCACGATCCTGTGCACCGCTTGCAGAGTTTTGACGAGAGGATGTGCTCGTGGGTGACGAACGGCCCGATGTGATGCTGACCGGGCTGCTCTTCTACGACCTCGTTCTCACCGGACTGGGGAAGCCGCCGACGGCCGGCGAGGAGATCTGGACCGAGGGAATGGGCGTGAGCCCCGGCGGCATCGCCAACCTGGCGGTCGCGGCCTCCCGGTTCGGCCTGCGCACCTCTTTGGCCACGGTCTTCGGCGACGACTCCTACGGCGCGTACTGCCGTGAGGTCCTCGCCGACCAGGAGGGCATCGACCTCTCCCTGTCCCGCACCGCGGACGGCTGGCACACTCCCGTCACCGTCTCGCTGGCCCACGGCAACGACCGGGCCCTGGTCACCCACGGCCAGGAACCGCCGTACTCGCAGGACGAGCTGATGGGCGACCCGCCCGAGGCGCGCACCGCCCTCGTGCACATCGAGGCCGAACCGCGCGCCTGGCTCGCCAAGGCCGCGGCGGCCGGCACCCGGATCTACGCGGACGTCGGCTGGGACCCCACACAACAGTGGTCCCGGGACCTCCTCGACCAGCTCTCCCTGTGTCACGCCTTCCTCCCGAACGAGACGGAGGCGATGGCGTACACGCGCACCGAGAGCGCGGTCGCGGCCCTGGGCACGCTGACCGAGCTGGTGCCGGTCGCCGTGGTCACCCGGGGCGGCGACGGCGCGGTCGCGGTGGACCAGACGACGGGCGAGTACGCGGAGGTGCCGGCCCTCCCCGTCGACGTCCTGGACGCGACGGGTGCCGGGGACGTCTTCGGCGCGAGCTTCGTCGCCGCCTCGCTCGGCGGCTGGCCGCTGGAGGAACGGCTGCGCTTCGCGGTGCTGGCCGCGGGTCTGTCCGTACAGCGGCACGGCGGTGCGCTGGCCGCGCCCGGCTGGTACGGCGTCCACCGCTGGTGGCAGACGCTCGAAGACCGTGAACTGCGGCGTGCGTACGGCTTCCTGGCCGACCGCGTCCCGGCGGACCCGGGCCCGCCCGTCCGTCCCGCCCCCGTGACCCCGCCCGACGCCACGCGTCGGCCGGGCACACCCCGATGACCCCACGCGCAACACCCCGTAAGACCCCCCGCATGACACGCATGACCCCACGCATCGCAACGCGAAACACCCCACGCACGATCCCTTGCAAGACCCCACGTACGCGAAGACCGAAAAGATCCGAAAGGCGGTGGGAGCTGTGCGGCTCTCACGAAGGGGCCTGCTGCGCGCCGGCCTGGCCGGTACGGCCGCCACGGCGCTGGGCGGCCTGGCGACCGGCTGCGGCGTTCCGACCGGCTCGACCGGACGCAACATGGTCCTGTGGTACTGGAGCGGCGGGCTGAGCCCGAAAGTCGTCCAGGACGCCAAGGCCCGCTACGACAGCGCGGTGAATCTGCAGGCCATCCAGATCGGCGGCTACTACCGCTCGAAGCTGATGACCACGATGACCGGACGCGCCCACATTCCGGACATAGCCGGGCTCAAGGGCGAGGACATGGCCTCGTATCTGCCCAACTCCGACCAGTTCGTGGACCTGCGCACGCTCGGTGCCGAGAAACTGAAGGATCAGTACCTGCCCTGGAAGTGGGATCAGGGCATCGCCCCGGACGGTTCGATGGTGGGCTTCCCGATCGACTGCGGTCCGGTCGCGCACTACTACCAGCCCGCCGTCTTCCAGAAGGCCGGACTGGCCTACGAGCCCGCGGACGTCTCCAGGGAGCTGGCCACCTGGGACCAGTTCTTCGCGGCCGGCGAGCAGCTGAAGAAGCGCCTCCCCGGCACGTTCATCCTGACCGACGCGCTCAGTGTCTTCGGCATCTCGGTCAACCAGACGACGAAGCGGTTCGTCGACAAGGACCGGCACTTCATCGGCGACCAGGAGCACGTACGCACCGCCTGGGACCGTTCCGTCGAGGCCACCCGTCGCGGACTGGTCTCGAAGATCATCAACGGTACGGCCGACAACACCTCGGCCACCGAGCGGGGTCTGCTGCCCAGCCAGCTGAACGCCTCCTGGGCGGCCGGCGACATCAAGCTCAACGTACCGAAGACCAAGGGCAAGTGGCGGGTGGCCGCGTGTCCGGGCGGTCCCTCGAACATCGGCGGCTCGTTCCTCGCGATCACCAAGGCGTGCCGGGAGCCCGAGAAGGCCTTCGAGATGATCACCTGGATGCTCGACGCGAGCAACCAGGCCCAGGGCTTCGTCGACTCGGTGCTCTTCCCCTCGACCCCTGCGTCCTACGCGATGCAGAAGCTGCGCGAACCCGACGCCTTCTTCGGCGACCAGGTCACCATGGACGTCTTCGGTCCGGCGGCGCAGAACATCCCGGTCGCCTTCAACAGCCCGTACGACATCGCGCTGAGCACCCCGATCAACGACGAGCTGCGGAACTTCTCCGTCCTCGGCAAGGACCCGGACAAGGCCTGGAGGGACGCCATGAGCAAGTGCCGGCGCATCGCGGACCACCTGGGGGTGAGTTACTGATGGCTACCGCACCCGTGGTCGACACACCTCCCGCGGCCCTCGCCGAGACCCCCGTCACCCACCCCAAGAAGGGCATCCTCAGCTACTGGCGGCTGTACGCCGCGATCTCCCCCTTCTATCTGTTGTTCCTCGCCTTCGGTCTGATCCCGGTCGGCTTCTCGCTCTATCTGTCGTTCCACCGTTGGGACGGCCTCGGCACGATGGAGTTCGCGGGGCTCTCGCAGTACCGCTATCTGCTGTCGGACACCCAGTTCTGGACCTCGATCGGGAACACGCTCATCATCTGGGCGCTGGCCACCTTCCCGATGATCTTCCTGGCGATGGTCACGGCCGTGATGCTCAACTCGGCCGTCCGCTTCAAGAACCTCTATCGCTTCGCCTACTTCCTGCCGAACGTCACCTCGATCGTCGCGGTCGCGATCATCTTCGGCTCGGTCTTCTCCACCAACTTCGGTCTGGCGAACGCCCTGCTCCAGGCGGTCGGCCTCGACCAGGTGGCCTGGCTGAACACTCCGTGGGGCATCAAGGTCGCCATCGCCGTGCTGATGACCTGGCAGTGGACCGGCTACAACGCGATCATCTTCCTCGCGGGGCTCCAGACGATCCCCGGCGAGCTGTACGAGGCGGCGCGGATGGACGGCGCCGGGCCCGTCCAGACCTTCTTCCGGATCACGCTGCCGCTGATGCGTCCGGTGCTGCTGTTCGTGCTCATCATCTCGACGGTCACGGGCCTGCAGACCTTCTCCGAACCGCAGGTGCTGCTGCAGACCACGGACAACAACTCGTCGTTCGCGGGCGGCCCCGGCCACTCGGGCCAGACGATGGTCCTCTACTTCTTCCAGCAGACCTTCGACAACAACGACTTCGGTTACGGCGCCGCCGTGGCCTGGGGCATCTTCCTCGTCGTCATCATCTTCTCGATCATCAACTGGCGCCTGGTGCAGCGCCGGGGCGAAGACTAGGGAGGCCCCACCATGGCAATCCTCAAGGGTTCATCGGCCTCCATGAAGGGGGCGGGGCACACGTCGACCATCAAGGGGTCACGGCGCCGGGGCATCGCCCTCCACCTCTCCCTGATCATCGGTCTGCTGCTCTCGGTCTTCCCGTTCTACTGGGCCGTGATCATGTCGACGCACTCGTCGACGGAGATCTTCTCCTACCCGCCGAAGCTGCTGCCCGGCTCGCACTTCCTCGAGAACGTCCGCAACCTCTTCGACAACGTCGACTTCTTCGGGTCGATGTTCAACTCGCTGCTGGTCGCGTGCTCGGTGACCGTCCTGGTCCTGTTCTTCGACTCGCTGGCCGCGTTCGTGTTCGCCAAGTTCCAGTTCCCGGGCCGCCGGGTGCTGTTCGCGCTGATGATGGTCATCTTCATGGTCCCGGCGCAGCTCCAGGCGATCCCCCAGTTCGTGATCATGGCGAAGCTGGGCTGGATCGGCTCGATGACCGCGCTGATCGTCCCGGCGGCGGCCAACGCGTTCGGCATCTTCTGGATGCGCCAGTACATGAAGAGCGCGATCCACGACGAGCTGATCGACGCCTCCAAGCTGGACGGGGCGGGCTTCCTGCGCCAGTACTGGCACGTGGCGCTCCCGGTGGTCCGGCCGGGCCTCGCCTTCCTCGGCATCTTCACCTTCATGGGCCAGTGGAACGACTACGCCTGGCCGCTGATCGCCCTCACCAACCCGGACAACGTGACCCTCCAGGTCGCGCTCTCCCAGCTGAACGGTGTCCACGGCACCACCGACTACGGAATGGTCATGACCGGCGCGCTTCTCGCCCTCGTCCCCCTGCTGATCGTCTTCGCGATCGGCGCCAAGCAGATCATCGCGGACCTCGGCAAGGGAGCCATCCGCTGATGACGGACCCGCTGCTCGCGCTCCGCCCCTGGGAAGCACCTGAGGTGACCTCCTGGGGGCGGTTGCCCATGAACGCCGTCGACCGCCGGGCCGGTGCCCTCTCCCTGGACGGCTCCTGGCGCTTCCAATTGCTGCCCACGCCCACCTCGGCCCCCGGTCTCGCCTGGTCCTCGCTCCGGGTGCCCGGCTCCTGGACCACCCAGGACACCGACGACCTGCCGCAGTACACCAACTTCACGATGCCCTGGGGCGAGTTCCCGCCCACCTCGCCGGACGCGAATCCGACGGGTGTGTACGAGCGTGAGGTGGACGTCCCCGCCGAGTGGGCCGGCCGCCGGATCGTGCTCCAGGTCGGCGCCGCCGAGAGCGTGCTGCTGGTCCATGTGGACGGGCGGCCCGTCGGCGTGTCCAAGGACTCGCACCTCGCGGCCGAGTTCGACCTCTCCGACGTCGTACGACCCGGAGAGCGCGCCTCGCTGCGGCTCACCGTCGTCAAGTGGTCGGACGCCTCGCACCTCGAGGACCAGGATCAGTGGTGGCACGCCGGGATCACCCGCTCGGTGCTGCTGTACGCGACCGATCCGCTGTGGCTGGCCGACGTGACCGTACGGACGCGGTGCGACGGCGGCCTGCGGGTCGACTGCCACGTGCGGGACGCCGGGGGCGCGCTGCCGGAGGGCTGGTACGTCACCGGGGAGCTGGACGGCCAGCCGCTCACCCAGGACGCCGCGTACGAGCGGTTCAAGGAGGAGGACGGCCGGGTCTCCGACTTCCTCGGCGAGGCCCGTCTCACCACGGTCGTCGCGGGCGTCCGCACCTGGACCGCGGAGACGCCCGAACTGTACGCCCTGATCGTACGGCTGCACCGCGCCGACGGCTCGGTCGCCGACACCTCGCACCATCGCGTGGGCTTCCGCGAGGTCGAGATCCGCGGCCGGGACCTGCTCCTCAACGGCGAGCGGGTCTACATCCGGGGCGTCAACCGGCACGACTTCCACCCGCTGACGGGCCGGACGGTGTCGTACGACGACATGCGCGCCGATCTGGTGACGCTGAAGCGCTTCGGGTTCAACGCGATCCGTGCCGCCCACTACCCGAACGACCCGACCCTGCTCGACCTCGCGGACGAGCTGGGCTTCTACGTCGTGGACGAGGCGAACATCGAGGCGCACGACCACGCGCACGAGATCGCCGACGACCCCCGCTACCTCGGCGCCTTCGTGGACCGCGTCTCCCGTATGGTCCTGCGCGACAAGAACCACCCCTCGGTGATCATCTGGTCGCTGGGCAACGAGTCCGACTACGGCGCCAACCACGACGCCGCCGCGGGCTGGCTGCGCCGCCACGACCCGAGCCGGCCCCTCCAGTACGAGGGCGCGGCGAAGCTCGGCTGGGCCGACCCGAAGGTCGCCTCCGACATCGCCTGCCCCATGTACGCGCCGCTCGAGGACTGTGTCGCGCACGCCCTCTCCGGGAAGCAGACCAAGCCGCTCATCCAGTGCGAGTACTCGCACGCCATGGGCAACAGCAACGGCACGCTGGCCGACCACTGGGCCGCCATCGAGTCAACCCCAGGGCTTCAGGGCGGTTTCATCTGGGAGTTCTGGGACCACGGCATTCTTCAACGCGTGAACGACGGAAGACCGGCCGGGCGCGGTGGCACCGGGCTGTATGACAACGGTGTCGCCGCGCCGGGCCACCGCTGGGCCTACGGCGGCGACTTCGGCGAGACGATCCACGACGGCGCCTTCGTCGCCGACGGGGTCGTCTTCCCCGACCGCACGCCCAAGCCGGTGATGTACGAGCACCGGGAGATCGCGGCGCCGGTGCGCCTCGCGTACGTCGGGGGCGAGCTGCGGCTCACCAACCACCAGCACTTCCGGGGCCTCGAGTGGCTGACCGCCGAGTGGGAGCTGTCCCTCGCGGAGGGCGGCACGCTGACGGCCGCGGCCGAGCTGCCCGACGTACGGGCGGGCGAATCGGTGGCCGTGCCGATGCCGTTCGCGCTGCCGGAGGACGGCGGCGAGGCCTGGCTGACACTGCGGGTGACGACAGCGGACGAGGAGGCGTGGGCACCGCGCGGCACGGAGGTGTGTGTGCCGCAGGTGCGGCTCAGGGCGGCCACCCCCGTGGGCTCCGCCGCACTGCCGGACTCCGCCGTCGAGGTCGACGAGGACGGGCTGCTCGTTCATCCGCTGCTCACCGCGGCCCCCGTGCTGTCGCTGTGGCGGACGCCGACCGACAACGACGAGCTCGGCGGCATGGCGGTGCGCTGGCGGGCCTGGGGACTCGACGCGCCGGCGCGCAAACTCGTCGACGTGCGCCGCGAGGACGGAGGCGTCACCGTGGTCGCCGAGTACGCGACCCTGGCGGGCGCCGTACGTCACGAGCAGATGTTCACCCGTGTCGAGGGCGGGGTGCGGATCGAGGAGACGGCGCAGTTGCCGGCCGCGCTCGACGACGTACCGCGGGTGGGCTCGGTCTTCGAGACGGTCGCCGGGCTCGATGTCCTGGAGTGGTACGGGCAGGGCCCCTGGGAGTCCTACCCGGACCGGAGCACAGGCGCGCCGGTGGGCCACCACTCCCTCCCCGTGGACGAGTTGTTCACCCCCTATCTGCGTCCGCAGGAGAGCGGCGGGCGGCACGGTGTACGCCGCTTCACGCTCTCGGCGCCGGACGCCACGGGCTTCGCGGTCGCGCTCGACGAACCGCGCCAGGTGACCGTGACCCGCTACCGCGCCGCGGATCTGGCGGCCGCCACCCATCACGACGAGCTGGTGCCGCGGCCCGGCTGCGTGGTGCACCTCGACGCCGCGCACCGGGGGGTGGGCACGGCCTCGTGCGGACCCGACACCTCGCCCGGCCATCTCGTCCCGGCCGGCACCCACCGCTGGTCCTGGACGCTGCGCGTGCTCTGACCCGCGCGCGGCGCGCCGCCCGTCCCACCGGCTCGACCCGTTCGACGTGACTCGACGCCCGACCTGACTCGAACTCCTCACTGACCTTTTCGCACCTTCATGGAGCAGACGTGTGCACTTCGCATGACCAGGCGACGGAGGCCGAGCAGGCCGGCGCCGGCAGACGCAACTTCCTGCGGGCCACGGCCCTGATCGGCGCGGCTGCCACCACCTCGGTGGCCCTGCCCGCGGTGACGGCACAGGCGGCGACGCGTGAGGCGAACTGGCGGCCCGACGCCGACAGCCGCCGCTTCACGCTCGCCGTCATGCCCGACACGCAGTACCTCTTCGACGGGGCGAGCATCAACCCGGCGCCGATCGAGGCCTCGCTGCGCTATCTCCTGGAGCACGGCAAGGACGAGAACATCGTCTTCCTCTCGCACCTGGGCGACCTCACCGAGAACGGGGCGCAGCCCGAGTTCGCCGCCGCGGGCAAGGCATTCGAGCTGCTCGACCGGTGCGGCGTCGGCTACAGCGTGCTCGCGGGCAACCACGACATCAGGTCGTCCACGAACGACCAGCGGGGCGCGACCCCCTACCTGGACGTCTTCGGCCCGCAGCGCTTCCGGGGCAGGCGCACCTTCGGCGGCGCCTCTCCGGACGGCTACAACACCTTCCACCTGTTCCGGGCGGCGGGCATGGAGTGGCTCGTCCTCGCCCTGGACTGGCGGCTGTCGGCGCAGGGCTACGCGTGGGCGAAGGACGTCATCGCCCAGCACCCGAAGACGCCGGTCATCCTCACCACGCACGAGCTGGTCGTGGACGACGACACCCTGTCCTCGTACGGGCAGCAGCTCTGGGACCAGCTGATCCACGACCACGACCAGATCTTCCTGACCCTGAACGGGCACTACTGGCCCGCCGCCCGCGCCACCCGCACCAACGCGGCCGGGCACGACGTCCATCTCCACCTGACGAACTATCAGAACCGTTACTACGGCGGGGCGGCGATGATCCGCCTCTACCGCTTCGACCTCGACCGCAACACCATCGACGTCGAGACCATCTCGCCGTGGATCCTTGGCCGCGCGGCCAAGGGGCTCAACGAGCTGGAGCGGCAGGAGATCGAACTCAGCGGTGACGCCGACCGGTTCTCGGTCGCCGTCGACTTCGAGTCCCGCTTCGCGGGCTTCGCGCCGGTGCCCGCCCGCTCGGCGCGGCCGGTGTCCGAGATGCTGGTCCGGGGCACACTCGCCTACTGGCGCTTCGACGGGCACGCGGACGGTACGGCGGCCGAGGGCACGGTGCGCGACCGGTCCGGGCACGGCAACGACCTGACCGTGGTCAAGGTAGGCGACGGCGCCCTCACCTGGTCCTCCGCCCACCACCCCGACCAGCCGGGTCACGGCAGCCTCTTCCTCCAGGGCGGCAAGCCCCCGCTGAAGGGCGCGTATCTGCGCACGGTCGACGGGGCGCCCCTCAACTCGGCCACCTTCCAGCGCGGTTACACCATCGAGGCCTTCTACCAGCTCCCCGCCGACTGGAACGCCTCGCACAACGCCTGGGCCTCGCTGATCAGCCGTACCGGCACGGGCGGTGGCGCGGGCAAGACCGCCGACGACCCGGACGAGCCGCTCGCCACCCTCTCCCTCTCCGACGGGCCCGGCCCGCAGTGGGCCGTCCGGCCGCTCAACCAGCAGGGCATCGTCACCAACTGGGGCGACGAGACGGCCCGCGAGCAGTGGTGGCACGTCGCCGTCGTCAACGACGGCTCGCACACCACGATGTACGTCCAGGGCTGCCCGGTCGCCCGCAACCCGCACACCGTCGCGGTCGGTCTCACCTCGCTCGGGCTGCCCTGGCTGCTCGGCGGCTACGAGTACGCGGGCAGGATCGACCAGATCCTGTACGGGCGACTCGGCGACGTACGGATCGTCGAGCGGGCGCTTTCCGTCGCGCAGTTCATGAACCACTGAGCCGTCCCGGCCACCGGTGAACCCGAAGACCTTCTGACTCCCCGAGGGAGAAGTTCCGCATGTCCGAGCAGCAACTGCCCGCCTGGGCCGATCCATCCGTCTCCCCCGCCGTGCTGGACCCGCAGGGCGTGTCACGACGCGGGCTGCTGCGCAGCGCCGGCCTGTTCGGGGCTGCCTTCGCGGTGGGCTCGCTCGCCACCCCCGCGGCGGCCGACTCACGACGCCTCGGCGGCGACGACCCGCACCTCGCCTATCTCGTCGGCGACCACCACATCCACTCGGTGTACAGCCACGACGCGAAGTACACGTTCTCCCAGCTCGCCCGGGCGAGCGCCGAGTACGGCCTGGACTGGATGGTCTTCAACGAGCACTCCAACTTCGGGCACGCCAACTACGGCGCCCAGTTGGAGCACCAGGAGATCCTGAAGGCGCGCGCCGAGAACCCGCGTCAGCTGATCTTCCAGGGTCTGGAGTGGTACATACCGGGCGCCGAGCACGCCACGGTCTTCGCGGCGCCCGGCCGGCACGAGGTGGATCTGCTCACCAAGTTCGAACTCGCCTACGACGGCAAGCTGCTGGGCTACACGGCGGGCTCGCCCACCAGCCCCGACACGGCCCGCAACGAGGCCCACGCGGTCAAGGCCATCAAGTGGCTCGCGGAGCAGCGCCGCACCGGTTACGTCGACGACGTGCTCGTCCTCGCCAACCACCCCACGCGCCTGGGCATCGACTCCCCGCACGAGATACGGGGCTGGCGGGACGCGGCGCCCGAGATCATGATCGGCATGGAGGGCGCCCCCGGCGCCCAGGGCGGCGGCATCCCCGGCTGGGTCGGCTCGGGCCAACAGCGCGGCGAGTACACCAACAAGCCGTCCGAGAACTCCTTCGCCGGGTACCCGGAGAACGCGTACGTGCTGTACGGCGGCTTCGACTGGATGACGGCGACCGTCGGCGGCATGTGGGACGCGATGCTCGCCGAGGGCAGGCTGTTCACCGTCACCACCAACTCCGACGTGCACCGCGTCGTCTTCGACACCTGGAAGAACGGCGACTGGGCGCCCGGGCAGAACTTCGACAACACCGGGCACGTTCCCGACCCGGTGAACACCGACTCCCAGCAGCCGGGCGGCGACTTCTGGCCCGGCCAGTTCAGCCGCACCCACGTGGGCGTGACCCGCTACGGCTACCGCGCCGTGATGGCGGGCCTGCGCGCGGGTCGCGTCTGGCTCGACCACGGGCACCTGCTCGACGGGCTCGACGTCCGGGTGACGCGGGACTGCGACCACGGTCCGGGTGTCACCATGGGTGGCCGGATCCGTGTCCGCACGGGCGAGAAGCTCACGCTGTCGGTCACCGTGACGACCGCCTCGCGCGCCAACCCCCAGGGGATCCTGCCGGAGTTGGCGCACGTCGACGTGATCCGTGGCGCGGTGCGCGGACCTGCCGCCGACCGCGACGACTGGCGCGCGCCCGACACCAAGGTCGTCCGCACGGTGGACGTGAGCGGCCGCAAGGGCACGTACACCCTGCGCATCCCGCTGGTCGCCGGCGACGAGTCCTTCTACGTCCGGCTGCGCGGCAGTGACGGCAACCGCAACGGCACGGGCTACCTGGGCGCCTCGATCGACCCGCACGGCCCGATTCCGCACGTGCCCGGAAACGGTGACCCGTGGGTCGACACGTGGTTCTACGCGAACCCCGTGTTCGTCGACGTGGTCGGTGGCCGGTAGCGACCACAGCCGCCTGACGTGGACCGTCAGGCGTAGAAGCGCGACAGGCTCTGAAGGACGGCGGCGGGCTTCCCGCCGCCGTCGATCTCTATCGTCCCGTCGACGGCGATCTGCACCCCGCCCGGCACCTCCTCGACCGAGGCGAGCCTCGCGACCAGCCGGATGCGCGAGCCGGCCTTCACCGGGGCGGGGAAACGCACCTTGTTCAGACCGTAGTTGACCTTCGTCGACACGCCCTCGACCTCCAGCAGCCCCGTGAAGAGCGGGATGAAGAGGGAAAGGGTCAGATAGCCGTGCGCGATGGGCGCGCCGAAGGGGCCCTCGGCCGCCCGCTGCGGGTCGACGTGGATCCACTGGTGGTCGCCGGTGGCGTCGGCGAAGGTGTTGATCCGCTCCTGGGTGACCTCGATCCACTCACTGGTGCCGAGGTCGCCGCCGGCGAGCTTCTTGAGTTCGTCGAGACCGTTCACGGTGATGCTCATGTGCGCTTCCTTGCTGACGAGTCGGTGGTGCCGTACCGCGTACGGACACGGGCCTTGAGGAGCTTTCCGGAGGCGGTGCGCGGGAGCTCGTCCACGACGACCACCGACTTCGGGATCTTGTACTTGGCGAGGTGTCCGGCGAGCGAGGCGAGCACCTCGTCCGGGTCGAGCTGGACGCCCTCGCGGGGGACGACGACCGCGCGCGGCACCTCGCCCCACTTGTCGTCGGCGACACCGATGACGGCGCACTCGACGATGCCGGGGTGGCCGAGCAGCAGGTCCTCGATCTCGGCGGGGTAGATGTTCTCGCCGCCCGAGATGATCATGTCCTTGATGCGGTCGACGATGAAGACATAGCCGTCCTCGTCGACCCGGGCGGCGTCCCCGCTGCGGAACCAGCCGTCGGCGAACACCGCGGCCGTCTCGTCGGGCAGCCCCCAGTAGCCGGGCATGACATGCGGCCCGCGGACGACCACCTCGCCCGTCTCCCCGATGTCGACGGGCGTGAAGTCGGGCCGTACGACCCGCACATCGCTGAAGAAGTGCGGCACCCCCGCCGAGCCCGCCTTGCCGACCGCGTGTTCCGCGTCCAGGAAGAGGGTGCCGGGCGAGGCCTCGGTCATGCCGTAGCCCTGCAGGAAGGTGAGCCCGCGCTCCTGGTAGGCGGCGATGAGCGGGGTCGGTACGGGTGAGCCGCCGCAGGTGAGGATGCGCAGCGAGGACAGGTCGGCGTCGGCCCACCGGGGATGCCGGGCCACCTGGTCGAACATGGTCGGCACCCCGAACATGAAAGTGATCCGGTGCCGTTCGATCAGGTCGAGGGTGGCCGCCGGGTCGAAGGACTCGACCAGGACACAGGTGCCGCCCTTGAGCAGCACCGGCAGGGTCAGCATGTTCAGCCCGGCCGTGTGGAACAACGGGGCGGAGACCAGGGCGCGTTCGTCGGCGGTCAGGTCGTGGTCGACAAGGACGTTGACCGCGTTCCAGGTCAGATTGCCGTGGGTGAGCATCGCGCCCTTGGGGCGGCCCGTCGTGCCCGAGGTGTACATGATGATGCACATGTCCTCGGCGGCGACGGGCTGGTCGATCGGTTCCTCGGCGGCCTGGCCGATCAACTCCTCGTACCGGGAGCCGACTTCGACGAACGTCCGGACGTGCACGTTGCCCGGCAACCCCGCGACGAGTCCGGCCAGCGAGGGCGCGTACACGAGGACCTTGGCGCCCGAGTCGCCGAGCTGGTGGGCGATCTCGGGTCCGGCGAGGCGGGGGTTGAGCGGCACGAAGACCGCGCCGAGCGTGCCCGCCGCGAAGAGGGTTTCGAGGTAGGAGGGGTGGTTGGGGCCGAGATAGGCGATGCGGTCGCCGCGGCGCAGGCCGAGCGCGCGCAGGGCGTGGGCGAGGCGGGTGGTGCGGGCGTACAGCTCGGCATAGCTGACGGTGGTGTCGCCGTGGATCAGGGCGGTGCGGTGCGGGGTCTTGCGGGCCCGGCGTGCGGGCCACGACCCCAGTCCCTCATTGCGCATCTGTGGCCCCTTACGGTGTCAGCCCGAGCAGCCGGGCGGCGTTCTCCTTGAGGATCTTCGGCTTGACCTCGTCCTTGATCGTCAGCTTGTCGAAGTCGGCGAGCCAGCGGTCGGGGGTGAGGACGGGGTAGTCGGAGCCGAAGAGCACCTTGTCCTTGAGCAGCGTGTTGGCGTACTGCACGAGCTGCGGCGGGAAGTACTTGGGCGACCAGCCGGACAGGTCGATGTGCACACCCGGCTTGTGGGTGGCGACGGCCAGCGCCTCGTCCTGCCAGGGGAAGGAGGGGTGCGCCAGGATGATCTTGAGGTGCGGGAAGTCGGCGGCCACGTCGTCCACGTGCAGGGGGTTGGAGTACTTCAGCCGGATGCCGCCGCCTCCCGGAACCCCGGCCCCGATCCCCGTCTGGCCGGTGTGGAAGAGGGCGATGGTCCCGGTCTCCTCGATCACCTCGTACAGGTCGTACGCCACCGACCTGTCGTTGGGGAAGAAGCCCTGGATACTGGGGTGGAACTTGAATCCCTTCACCCCGTACTCCTCGACGAGCCGGCGGGCCTGCTTGACGCCCGCCCTGCCGCGGAAGGGGTCGATGGAGGCGAAGGGGATCAGCACGTCCGCGTTCGCGGCGGCGGCCTCGGCGACCTCCTCGTTCGGGACGGGCGCGGTGCCGGTGGCGGACTCGGCGTCCACCGTGAAGATCACGGCGGCCATCCTCCGCTCGCGGTAGTAGGCGGCCGTCTCCTCCAGGGTGGGCTTCCGCTTGCCCTCGACCTTGAAGTAGGCGCTGGAGGCTTCGTGCAGATCGTCGTCGAGCGAGGAGTGGCCCTTCGAGGACACCTCCGCGTGGGTGTGGACGTCGATCGCGACGAGTTCGTTCAGGTCCATCACGCCTCCGGAAGCTTCGGCGCGGGGATCCCGACGGTCTGCGGCTCGGCGCCGACCGACGTGGCCCAGGCGTCGGCCAGGGTGTCGGGGGTCCAGCCGCCGTCCGCGTACGCCGTCCTGACCTCCTGCGGGTGCGACCAGAGTGCCACCTTGTCACCGCCGATGCCGATGGCCTGGCCGGTGACCCCGCGAGCGGCGTCGGAGGCGAGGAACGGGACGAGGGCGGCGCAGTCCTCGGGGGTGCCGAAGCCCTCGCCCTTGCGGAGGAAGTCGGGCAGCGGCTCGCCGTTCCTCATCGCCTCGACGTACGGGGCGAACGCGGGGATGGTCTCGGTCATCGCGGTGGCGGCGACCGGCACGATCGCGTTGACGGTGATGCCCGCGCGGCCCAGCTCCATCGACCAGGTACGGGCCATGGCGGCGATGCCCGCCTTCGCGGCGGCGTAGTTCGTCTGGCCGAAGTTCCCGCGCTGCCCGGCCGGCGAGCCGACCAGGATCAGCGACCCGCCCTCGCCCTGCTCGCGCATGCGCACGGCGGCGGCGCGGGCGCAGGTGAAGGTGCCCTTCAGATGCGTGGTGATCACCGCGTCGAAGTCCTCGTCGGTCATCTTCCACAGCACCTTGTCGCGCAGGATGCCCGCGTTGGTGACCAGGATGTCGAGCCGTCCGAACTCCTGCACCGCACGGGCGACGAGCCGGTCGGCCGCCTCGGTGGTGCCGACCGGGACCACCTCGGCCACGGCCTTGCCGCCCGCGGCGGTGATGGACTTCACGGCCTGCTCGGCCACGGCCTCGTCGACGTCGTTGACGACCACGCGGGCGCCGACTGCCGCCAGGGCGTGCGCGTAGGCCAGGCCGAGGCCACGTCCGCTGCCGGTGACGACGGCCACCTTGCCGGTGAGATCGATGCTGGGCACGAGGGGGTCCCTTCGACGCTGAGGGTCCAAAGCGCGGCGTGCGATGCCGAGCTGCGGCTACGGGATCGAAGCTAAGGACAATAATTGTTGACGTCAATAGTTGTTGGCGACTCATCCGTGCGGCATGCTGTGCGGAGTACGGCGCGATGCTGTACGCAGTACGGCATGCCGTACCCGGCACGAATGAACCGCCCCGCCCGGGGCCCGGCCCAGGGAGCCCGTCATCACAGGCCAGCAGCACGCCACCAGCCCGGCCACCGGCCCCGTCCCCATCGACGCCCAGGAGCCGTGGATGCGCGGACTGCACGCCGACACCGGCTATCTGCTGTACCGGCTGGGCCTTCGCTCGGGGCAGTTGTTCAACACCTTCCTCCAGGAGTCGGGGCTGCGGCTGCGCCACTACGCCCTGCTGCGCTTGCTGGCCACCTCCGAGGGCGCGCTCCAGCGGGAGCTGAGCGCGCGGCTCGGCTACGACCCGAGCGCGATCGTCGGACTCGTCGACGACCTGGAGAAGCTCGGTTTCGCCGAGCGCCGCCCGTCGCCGGACGACCGCCGCAGCCGGATCGTCGTGCTCACGGACGACGGCCGGGCGTTCCTGCGCGACACGGACGAGGCGGGCCTGCGCGTCACGAACGACCTGCTCCAGCCGCTCGCCCCCGCCGAGCGGGACACCCTGCACACGCTCCTGCAACGGGTCGCGGAAGCCGAACTGGACTCATGACCGCACTGTCCGCGCCCGACCGTCTGCTCGCCGTGCTCGCCGCCTTCGACCACCAGCACCCGGCACTCTCCCTGACGGGAATCAGCCGCCGGTCCGGGCTGACCCTCACCACCGCGCACCGGCTGGTCGGCGCCCTCACCGACTGGGGCGCGCTGGAGCGGGACGCGGACGGCGTCTACCACGTGGGCCTGCGCCTCTGGGAGATCGCGGCCCTCGCACCCCGCGGCCTGGCCCTCCGCCAGATCGCGCTGCCGTACCTGGAGGACCTGTACGAAGCCACGCACGAGAACGTGCAGATGGCGGTCCGCGACGGCGCCGAGGTCGTCTACATCGAGTGGATCTCCGGACGCTCCGCGGTCGGTGTACGCATCCAGGTCGGCGCCCGCTGGCCACTGCACGCGACGGGCGTGGGCCTCGCACTGCTGGCGCACGGCGACTCGGCGTTCCAAGAGGCCTACTGCTCAGGGCCGTTGGCCGCGTTCACCCCGCACACCCTCACCGACGGGGCCCGCCTGCGCCGCGCGCTCGCCGAGGTCCACCGCACCGGCGTGGCGGTGAGCAGCCGTCAGGTCACCGACGACGCCCTGTCGGTCGCCGCTCCGGTGCGCGGCGCGGGCGGCGCGGTGGTCGCGGCGGTCTCTGTCGTGGTCCCCGAACACGACGCCCAGGTACCGGCGTTGATCCCGGCGGTACGGCTGGCGGCGCGGGGTATCTCCCGCGCCCTGGGGTGGCAGCCGCAGACCCGGCCCGAGCCGGGCACCTGAGGCTCCCTGGAGCCGCGATACACGGGTCACGTCGGCCGAATGTTCGAGCCACGCCTCCTCGCCCCTGTCCACGACCCTCGCCGTTCCCTCCAACGGCGCTTCACACATTGCCGTGCGCCGTTCCTTCAGGACGATTCTCAGGCCCTCCTCACGCACATCTCAGGCGGCAGCCCCGGGTTTCAAAGAATCGCCCCAGGAAGGCGGCGCAGGATGCACCAGCAGTCGTGGTGGTCATCCAGGAAAGGCGTGCCGTGGGCTTCGCGAATAATTCGAACCGGTCCGAGCGGCGGACGGCGAACCGGTCCGAGCGGCAGGCCTGGTCGCGGCGCGGGGTGCTGGCCGCCCTCGGCGCCGTACCGGCCGCGGGCATCCTCGCGGGCTGCGGCGGCTCGGCGGACGCCTCGGAGGGAACGGACGCCAAGGTGGGCTCGACGGCGGACGCAAGCACGAAAGCCGAGGTCAAGACCCCGATCGTGACCGTCACCCCGGCCGACGGCACGAAGAAGGCCGGTTTCACGAGCCCGGTCGAGGTCACCGTCAGCGACGGCACGCTCGCGAGCGTCGAGATCAGCGGAAACGACGGCTCCACCCTGGCCGGATCCTTCAATGACGCCCGTACGAAATGGACGTCCACGAAAAACCCTTACTCGGGCACCACATACACGGTCACGGCCACGCCGAAGGGCGCCCCCGCGCAGAGCGCGAGCTTCGTCACGAAGCAGCCCCCGGAAACGTTCGTGGGTTATTTCACGCCCGAGGCGAATTCGACCTCCGGTGTCGGCATGCCCGTGTCGATCAACTTCACCGAGGCCATGAGGGACCGGGCCGCCGTGGAAAAGGCGATCACGGTCACGGCGGAGCCCGCGGTCGAGGTGGTCGGCCACTGGTTCAGCGACACTCGCCTCGACTTCCGACCCGAGGAGTACTGGGCCGCGGGCACGAAGATCACGCTGAGCCTGCGCCTGAAGGACGTCGAGGGCACGACCGGCGTCTACGGCACCCAGTCCAAGGACGTCACCTTCCACATCGGCCGCCGCCAGATCAGCACCGTCGACCTGGCGAAGAAGACCATGACCGTCGAGCGCGACGGCTCCACCCTCGCCACCTACCCGGTGAGCGGTGGCGACGCCGACCACACCACCTGGTCGGGGATCATGGTGATCAGCGAGCGGTTCCAGCAGACCCGGATGGAGTCCTCGACCGTGGGGCTCGGCGACGAGTACGACATCTCGGACGTCCCCCACGCCCAGCGTCTGACCACCTCCGGCACCTTCATCCACGGCAACTACTGGGCCTCGACCTCGGTCTTCGGCTCCACCAACACCAGCCACGGATGTATCGGCCTGCACGACGCCAAGGGCGCGAACGACAGTTCCGTGCCGGGCTACACGTTCTACGCCAGTTCGATGCTCGGGGATGTCGTCGTCGTCAAGAACTCGGGCGAGAAGACCGTCGAGGCGTCCAACGGCCTCAACGGCTGGAACCTGTCCTGGTCGGACTGGAAGACGGGCAGCGCCCTCTAGGCGAGGCCCCGTGTGCATCCCACTCTTCATTGCATGAACTCCCGCACAGGGAAAGGAGTTTCTCGGCTTTACCTCTTGACGGTCGCAGTGACAGAGAGCACATTGGCCGCGCACCCTGCTTGAGAGCGCTCTCAGCAGCACCCGCGCACCCCCACTCCGTACCGAAGAGGCATCCATGAGTGAACCCTCCGGCACACCTGTCAGACGCGGCCCCCTGCGGCGCATCATTCTGGCCGCGGTCGGCACACTGACCCTGGCCGTGGCCGCGGTCCTCCCCGCGAACGCGTCCGCGCCCACTCCCCCGGCCGGCTGGTCCCAGGTCTTCGTCGACGACTTCAACGGGGCGGCCGGCTCCGGCGTCAACACCTCCAACTGGCAGTACGACACCGGCACCAGTTACCCGGGCGGCGCCGCCAACTGGGGCACCGGCGAGGTCGAGACAATGACCTCCAGCACCAACAACGTGGCGCTCGACGGCAACGGCAACCTACTGATCACCCCGCGCCGGGACGCCTCCGGCAACTGGACCTCGGGCCGTATCGAGACCACCCGCACCGACTTCCAGCCACCCGCGGGCGGCAAACTCCGCGTCGAGGCGCGCCTGCAGATGCCGAACGTGACCGGCGCCGCCGCCAAGGGCTACTGGCCGGCCTTCTGGACGCTCGGCGCGCCCTACCGCGGCAACTACCAGAACTGGCCGAGCGTCGGCGAGCTGGACATCATGGAGAACGTCCAGGGCCTCAACACCGAGTGGGCCACCATGCACTGCGGCACCAACCCGGGTGGCCCGTGCAACGAGACCAGCGGCATCGGCGGCAACACCCCGTGCGCCGGCACCACGTGTCAGGCCGGCTTCCACACGTACGCCATGGAGTGGGACCGCTCGACGAGCCCCGAGGAGATCCGCTTCTACCTCGACGGCGTCAACTTCCACACGGTCAAGGCGAACCAGGTCGACGCGACCACCTGGGCGAACGCCACCAACCACGGCTACTTCGTCATCCTGAACGTGGCGATGGGCGGCGGTTTCCCCGACGCGTTCGGCGGCGGTCCGGACAGCGGCACCGAGCCCGGCCACCCGCTGGTCGTGGACTACGTCCAGGTGCTGCAGGCCAGTGGGAGCGGTACCACACCGCCTCCGACCGGCAACCGTGACGCCTACAGCGCCATCCAGGCCGAGTCGTACGACAGTCAGTCGGGCACCAGCACCGAGACCACCACGGACACCGGCGGCGGCCAGGACATCGGCTCGCTCGCAGGCGGCGACTGGGCGCTCTACAAAGGCGTCGACTTCGGCTCCACGGCGGCCACGCAGTTCTACGGGCGGGTCGCGAGCGGTGCGGCGAGCGGGGTCAGCGGTCTGGTCGAGGTGCGCCTCGACAGCCGTACGAGCACCCCCATCGGCAGTTTCGCGGTGGGCAACACCGGCGGCTGGCAGAGCTGGCGGACGGTCCCGGCCAACATCACCGGTGTCACCGGCACCCACGACGTCTATCTGACCTTCACCAGCGGCCAGCCGGCCGACTTCGTGAACGTCAACTGGTTCGACTTCGGCCACTGACGAGGAGGTTCCTCGCCGAGCGGCACGCGCAGTGAAGGGGCGGGCCCGCGGGCCCGCCCCTTTCTTCCGTACAGCCCCGGCTCTCCTTCGGCACGGACTCAGCGCAGCTCCGCCCGGAACACCACGGGACTCGTGCCCGTGTGCTGGTGGAAGAACTTGGAGAAGTTCGCCGAGTCGGGGAAGCCCACGGCGACGCCGATGCGGCCGATGGGCATCTCCGTGTGGGCCAGCAGCCGCTTGGCCTCCAGGACCACCCGCTTGTCGATGAATCCCTTCGGGGTCTCACCGGTGGCCGCGCGCACCGCGCGGACCAGGGTGCGGCGGGAGTAGCCGAGCGCGTCGGCGTACGCGCTGACGCTGTGGTTGGTGGCGAAGTCCTTCTCGACCGCGTCCCGGAAGCGCGTGAAGGTGGTGTCGCTCTGCTCGCGGGCCGCTTCGGCGGAGCTGGCCGCGAGATGGGCGAGGCGCAGCAGGAACGCGGTGAGGGAGTGCCGCAGCACCGAGGTGTGCAGACTGAGCGGCAGCGTGGTGGTGTCGACGTACTCACGTTCCAGCTGGGTGAGCGAGTGCTCAAGAGCGGCCAGCTGGGCGGCGCCGGGGCGTAGCAGCGGGGGCTGGTCGTAGCGGTAGAGACCGGTCGCCTCGACCGTCGCGCGCGGCAGGAAACCGGGCTGCATGATCAGGACGGTGCCGCGGTAGCGGTCGGTGCGGGAGAAGCGGTGCACCTGACCGGGGCGGATCCACAGGATGTCGCCCGGGGACGCCTCGTACTCGGCGAAGTCGATCATGTGTCTGACCGGGCCCTCGTGAAAGAGCATCACGACGTGGAAGTCGATGCGGTGCACGCGGTCCAGCGGGGCGTCCACGTGCCAGACGCGCCCGGTCCCCATCGCGCCGACCTGCATGCCGACGCCGGACAGGCTCAGATCGACCGGGAAGGGGAAGGTCCTGATCCCGTCCCGGGTCCCGCCTTCGCCCCCGGCACCGCCTTGGGTGGTTCTGTCTGCCATGTCCCTCTCGCGTCGACTCGCTCCAGCACTCCGTGTCCCATTTTCACCGAAGGCTGACACACGGGCACCTTCCCCGGCAAAAGTCAGACTTTTAGTTTTGAAGGCGTTCCACCAGCGATTCCCGATCCAGTGAGGACTTCTTGAAGATGAGTACGCAGAGCCCCGACGGCTTCGAATGGACCGAGCTGGACCGCCGGGCGGTCGACACCGCCCGCATCCTGGCCGCTGACGCCGTTCAGAAGGTCGGAAACGGCCACCCGGGCACGGCGATGAGCCTGGCCCCGGCCGCGTACACGATCTTTCAGAAGGTGATGCGACACGACCCCGCGGACCCGGAGTGGACCGGCCGCGACCGGTTCGTCCTGTCCCCCGGACACACCTCGCTGACCCTTTACACGCAGCTCTTCCTCTCCGGCTACGAACTGGGGCTGGACGACCTGAAGGCGTTCCGCACGCACGGTTCGAAGACGCCGGGTCACCCCGAGTACGGGCACACCGCGGGCGTGGAGACCACCACCGGTCCGCTCGGGCAGGGTGTCGCGAACGCGGTGGGCATGGCGATGGCCGCCCGCTACGAGCGTGGTCTGTTCGACCCCGAGACGCCGGAGGGCGAGTCGCCCTTCGACCACACCATCTGGGGCATCGTCTCGGACGGCGACCTGGAGGAGGGCATCTCCGCCGAGGCCTCCTCCCTCGCGGGCCACCAGAAGCTGGGCAACCTGGTCTTCGTCTACGACGACAACCACATCTCCATCGAGGGCGACACCGCCACCGCCTTCTCCGAGGACGTACTGAAGCGCTACGAGGCCTACGGCTGGCACGTGCAGCGCATCGAGCCCTCGACCGACGGCGACATCGACGTCCGCGCGCTGTACACGGCGCTGAAGGCGGCGCAGGCCGAGACCGGACGGCCTTCGATCATCGCGATGCGCACCATCATCGCCTGGCCCGCGCCCCACGCCCGGAACACCGAGGCCTCGCACGGCTCCGCGCTCGGCGCGGACGAGGTCGCCGCCACCAAGCGTCTGCTGGGCTTCGACGCGGAGAAGTCCTTCGAGGTCGCCGACGAGGTCCTCGCCCACGCCCGTCAGGCCCTGGACCGCGGTGCCGAGGCACACGCCGCCTGGGACAAGCGGATCGCCGAGTGGCGCACCGCGCAGCCCGAGCGGGCCAGGCTGTTCGACCGGATCGTCGCCGGCCAGCTTCCCGAGGGCTGGCAGGACAAGCTCCCGGCGTTCGAGGCGGGCACGTCCGTCGCCACCCGCGCCGCCTCCGGCAAGGTCCTGCAGGCGCTCGGCTCGGTGATCCCCGAGCTGTGGGGCGGCTCGGCCGACCTGGCCGGCTCGAACAACACCACCATCGACAAGACGTCCTCCTTCCTGCCGAAGGGCAACCCGCTGCCGGAGGCCGATCCGTACGGCCGTACGGTCCACTTCGGCATCCGCGAGCACTCCATGGCCGCGGAGATGAACGGCATCGCGCTGCACGGCAACACCCGCATCTACGGGGGCACCTTCCTGGTGTTCTCCGACTACATGCGCAACGCCGTACGTCTGTCCGCGCTGATGCAGCTCCCCGTCACCTACGTGTGGACGCACGACTCCATCGGCCTGGGCGAGGACGGCCCCACCCACCAGCCGGTCGAACACCTCGCCTCGCTGCGCGCCATCCCGGGCCTGAACATCGTCCGCCCGGCCGACGCCAACGAGACCGCGATCGCCTGGGCCGAGATCCTCAAGCGGCACGCCACCCACCCCGCCCCGCACGGCCTGGCCCTGACCCGCCAGGGCGTACCCACCTACGAGGCCAACTCCGACGCCGCCAAGGGTGGTTACGTGCTGCGTGACTCCTCCACCGGAACGCCCGAACTGGTCCTGATCGCCACCGGCTCCGAGGTGCACCTCGCCGTCGGGGCGCGTGAGCTGCTGGAGGCCGAGGGAATCGGCACCCGGGTCGTGTCGATGCCGTCCGTGGAGTGGTTCGAGGAGCAGCCGCGCGAGTACCGCGACCGTGTTCTGCCCCCGTCCGTGAAGGCCCGCGTGGCGGTCGAGGCGGGCATCGGCCTGACCTGGTACCGCTACGTCGGTGACCACGGACGCATTGTCTCGCTGGAGCACTTCGGTGCCTCCGCCGACGCCAACACCCTGTTCGCCGAGTTCGGCTTCACCGCCGAGAACGTCGCCGCCGCCGCCCGGGAATCCCTCGCCGCCGCCCGCGGTTGATCCGATCGCACGAAGGAAGATGATCACTGTGACCGAAGCAACCGCGACCGCGGTAACCCTGAAGCGCCTCTCCGACGAAGGCGTCTCCATCTGGCTGGACGACCTCTCCCGCAAGCGCGTCGCCTCCGGCAACCTCGCCGAACTCGTCGCGACCAGGCATGTGGTGGGCGTCACCACCAACCCCTCCATCTTCCAGGCCGCCATCGGCTCCGGTGAGGGGTACGAGGAGCAGCTCGACGACCTGGCCGAGCGCGGCGTGACGGTCGACGAGGCCGTCCGGATGATGACGACGGCCGACGTCCGCGCCGCCGCCGACATCCTGCGCCCGGTGTACGACGCGACCGCCGGCCGTGACGGCCGGGTCTCCATCGAGGTCGACCCGCGCCTCGCCCACAACACCGGGGCGACCGTCGCCGAGGCCAAGCAGCTCTCCTGGCTCGTCGACCGCCCGAACGTGATGATCAAGATCCCGGCGACGAAGGCCGGCCTCCCGGCGATCACCGAGGTCATCGGCCTCGGCATCAGCGTCAACGTCACGCTGATCTTCTCCCTGGAGCGCTACCGCGCGGTGATGGACGCCTACCTGGCGGGGCTGGAGAAGGCCAAGGCGGCGGGCATCGACCTCGCCACCATCCACTCCGTCGCCTCCTTCTTCGTCTCCCGCGTCGACAGCGAGATCGACAAGCGGCTGACGAAGGTCGGGACCGACGAGGCCCTCGCCCTCAAGGGCAGGGCGGCGCTCGCCAACGCGCGGCTCGCCTACGAGGCGTACGAAGAGGTGTTCGCCTCCGCCCGCTGGACCGCGCTCGCCCCGGCCGGCGCCAACAAGCAGCGCCCGCTGTGGGCCTCGACGGGCGTCAAGGACCCCTCGTACAAGGACACGCTGTACGTCGACGAGCTGGTCGCGCCGGGCACGGTCAACACCATGCCGGAGGCGACGCTCAACGCCACGGCCGACCACGGTGACATCCACGGCGACGCGGTGACCGGCGGCTACGCCCAGGCGCGCGCCGACCTTGCCGCCGTGGAAGGTCTCGGGATCTCCTACGACGAGGTGGTCGACCAGCTGGAGGACGAGGGCGTCTCGAAGTTCGAGGCGGCCTGGGAGGATCTGCTCGACGCGGTCGCGACCTCGCTGAGCAGCAAGGGAGTTGAGGGGGAATGACCAAGCGTGAAGCGATTCCCGACGGTACCCCGCAGGATGCGGCCGCCACGCCGGAGGGACCTGGTGACACGACCGTGGACCCGGTCGGTGTGAAGCCGGTCGATGTGAAGGCCGAGGCCAAGAGCAACGGCCCCGTTCCGGTGGCGGAATGGGAGAACCCGCTGCGTGACCCCCGTGACCGCCGCCTCCCCCGTATCGCGGGCCCCTCGGGCCTCGTCATCTTCGGTGTCACCGGCGACCTGTCCCGCAAGAAGCTGATGCCGGCCGTCTACGACCTCGCCAACCGCGGTCTGCTGCCGCCGGGCTTCTCGCTCGTCGGGTTCGCCCGCCGCGACTGGGAGGACGAGGACTTCGCGCAGATCGTGCACGACTCGGTGAAGGAACACGCGCGCACCCCCTTCCGGGAGGAGGTCTGGCAGCAACTCGCCGAGGGCATGCGGTTCATCCCGGGCACCTTCGACGACGACACGGCGTTCAAGCAGCTGCGCTCCGCCATCGAGGAGCTGGACGCGGCCCGGGGCACCAGCGGCAACTACGCGTTCTACCTCTCCGTGCCCCCGAAGTTCTTCCCGAAGGTCGTCCAGCAGCTCAAGAAGCACGGGCTCGCCAGCCCGCCGGAGGGTTCCTGGCGGCGCGCGGTCATCGAGAAGCCTTTCGGCCACGACCTCGAGAGCGCGCGCGAGCTGAACGCGCTCGTGCACGACGTGTTCGACCCGGAGCAGGTCTTCCGCATCGACCACTACCTCGGCAAGGAGACCGTCCAGAACATCCTGGCGCTCCGCTTCGCCAACCAGATGTACGAGCCGATCTGGAACCGGTCGTACGTCGACCACGTGCAGATCACCATGGCCGAGGACATCGGCATCGGCGGCCGGGCCGGCTACTACGACGGCATCGGTTCGGCCCGTGACGTGATCCAGAACCACCTGCTCCAGCTGATGGCGCTGACCGCCATGGAGGAGCCGATCGCCTTCGACGCCGAGTCGCTGCTGACCGAGAAGCTCAAGGTCCTCAAGTCGGTGAAGCTGCCGGAGAACCTGGGCGAGCACACCGTGCGCGGCCAGTACGCGGCGGCCTGGCAGGGCGGCGAGAAGGTGCGCGGCTATCTGCAGGAGGAGGGCATCGACCCCCAGTCGACGACCGACACCTACGCGGCCGTCAAACTGGAGGTCGACAACCGCCGCTGGGCGGGCGTCCCCTTCTATCTGCGCACCGGCAAGCGCCTCGGCCGGCGGGTGACGGAGATCGCGGTCGTCTTCCAGCGCGCCCCGCACTCACCGTTCGACTCGACCGCCACCGAGGAGCTCGGCCAGAACGCGATCGTCATCCGTGTCCAGCCCGACGAGGGCATGACGGTGCGCTTCGGATCGAAGGTCCCGGGTACGTCGATGGAGATCCGGGACGTCACGATGGACTTCGCCTACGGCGAGTCGTTCACCGAGTCCAGCCCGGAGGCGTACGAACGGCTGATTCTGGATGTCCTGCTCGGCGATGCCAATCTCTTCCCCCGTCACCAGGAGGTGGAAGAGTCCTGGAAGGTCCTCGACCCGATCGAGGAGTACTGGGAGACCCATGGCAAGCCCGCGCAGTACCCCTCGGGCAGCTGGGGTCCGAAGGAAGCCGACGAGATGCTCGCACGAGACGGACGGAGCTGGCGCAGGCCATGAAGATCGACCTGACCGACACCACGGCAAGCAAGATCAACAAGGCGCTCGTGCAGGGGCGCCGCGCCATCGGCACCCCCGCCGTGGGCATGGTCCTGACGATGGTCATCGTCACCGACGAGGAGAACGCGTACGACTCGATCAAGGCCGCCGAGGAGGCCTCGCGCGAGCACCCCTCACGCACCCTGGTCGTCATCAAGCGGCACGCCCGCACCCCGCGCGACCGCACCAACTCGCGCCTCGACGCCGAGGTCCGGGTGGGCGCCGACTCCGGTGCCGGTGAGACCGTCGTGCTGCGGACCTACGGCGAGGTGTCCGACCACGCCGACTCCGTGGTCCTGCCGCTGCTGCTGCCGGACGCGCCCGTCGTCGTCTGGTGGCCGGTGGACGCCCCCGAGGTGCCCGCCAAGGACCCGCTGGGCGCCCTCGCTCAGCGCAGGATCACCGACATGTACGCCGTCGAGGCGCCGCTCACGGCCCTGGAGGCCCGCGTCAACTCGTACGCGCCGGGCGACACCGACCTGGCGTGGACCCGGCTGACGCCCTGGCGCTCGATGCTGGCCGCCGCGCTCGACCAGGCCCGTACGAAGGTGATCTCGGCCGCCGTCGAGAGCGAGGCCGACAACCCCAGCGCCGAGCTGCTCGCCCGCTGGCTGGGCGCCCGGCTCGACGTGCCGGTCGAGCGGGTCGTCACCGCCGGTCCGGTGGTGACCGCGGTGCGGCTCGGCACGAAGGACGGCGAGATCGTGATCGACCGGCCCGAGGGACCGCTGGCCACGCTGTCGCTGCCCGGGCAGCCCTCCCGCACCCTCGCGCTGAAGGTGCGCAGCACTTCCGAGCTGATCGCCGAGGAGCTGCGCCGCCTCGACGCGGACGAGATGTACGCCGTCGCCCTGCGGGGCGAGAACGGCACCAAGGAGACCCCCCGTCATGTCTGACTCCCCCAAGCTCACGCGGCGTCCGGAGTGGGTGGCCCTGGAGGACCACCGCGCGGACGCTCTGCTCCACCCGCGGCTGCGTGAGCTGTTCGCCGCCGATCCCGCCCGCGCGGAGCGCTATGTCGTGCGGGTCGGCGATCTGCGGATCGACTACTCCAAGCACCTGATCACGGACGAGACCCTCGCCCTCCTCCAGGAACTGGCCACCGTCACGGACGTGTTCGGACTGCGGGACGCGATGTTCCGCGGCGAGAGGATCAACGTCACCGAGGACAGGGCGGTGCTGCACACCGCCCTGCGGGCCCCGCGGAACGCGGTGATCGAGGTCGCCGGGGAGAACGTCGTCCCCGGAGTGCACGCCGTGCTCGACAAGATGGCCGACTTCGCCGAGCGGGTCCGCTCCGGCGAGTGGACCGGCCACACCGGCAAGCGCATCAAGAACGTCGTCAACATCGGTATCGGCGGCTCCGATCTCGGCCCGGCGATGGCGTACGAGGCGCTGCGGGCCTTCACCGACCGTTCGCTGACCGTGCGGTTCGTGTCGAACGTGGACGGCGCCGACCTGCACGAGGCCGTCCGCGACCTGGACCCGGCCGAGACGCTGTTCATCGTCGCCTCGAAGACGTTCACCACGATCGAGACCATCACCAACGCCACCTCGGCGCGAACCTGGCTGCTCGGCGCGCTGGGCGATGGGGGCACCTCCCGCTCGGGCGAAGTCGAGAGTGGGGGAGAGAAGGCGGTCGCCAAGCACTTCGTGGCGCTGTCGACGAACGCCGGGAAGGTGTCGGACTTCGGTATCGACACGGCCAACATGTTCGGGTTCTGGGACTGGGTCGGCGGACGCTACTCCTTCGACTCGGCGATCGGCCTGTCGTTGATGATCGCGATCGGCCCGGACCGGTTCCGGGAGCTGCTCGACGGGTTCAGGCTCGTCGACGAGCACTTCCGTACGGCGCCCGCCGAGGCCAACGCGCCTTTGCTGCTCGGTCTGCTGGGGGTCTGGTACGGCAACTTCTTCGACGCCCAGTCGCACGCCGTACTGCCGTACTCGCACTACCTGTCCAAGTTCACCGCCTACCTCCAGCAGTTGGACATGGAGTCCAACGGCAAGTCGGTGGACCGCGACGGCCACCCGGTGGAGTGGCAGACCGGTCCGGTGGTGTGGGGCACGCCCGGCACGAACGGGCAGCACGCCTACTACCAGCTCATCCACCAGGGCACGAAGCTGATCCCGGCCGACTTCATCGGCTTCGCCAACCCGGTGGACGAGCTGGAGCCCGAACTCGCGGCCCAGCACGACCTGTTGATGGCGAACTTCTTCGCGCAGACCCAGGCCCTCGCCTTCGGCAAGACGCCCGACGAGGTGCGCGCCGAGGGCGTGCCCGAGGAACTGGTCCCGCACAAGACGTTCAACGGCAACCACCCGACGACGACGATCCTCGCGAGCGAGCTGACACCGTCGGTCCTCGGCCAGCTCATCGCCCTCTACGAGCACAAGGTGTTCGTCCAGGGCGCGATCTGGAACATCGACTCCTTCGACCAGTGGGGCGTCGAGCTCGGCAAGGTCCTCGCCAAGCGCGTCGAACCCGCGCTCACCGAAGGCGCCGACGTGCCCGGCCTCGACCCCTCCACCGCCGCCCTCGTGGCCGCGTACCGCACTCTCCGAAAGAAGTGACTGTCATGCAGCTCGGACTCATCGGCCTCGGCAAGATGGGCGGCAACATGCGCGAGCGGATCCGCCGCGCGGGCCACACGGTCGTCGGCTACGACCGCAACCCCGAGGTCTCGGACGTGAGCAGCCTCACCGAACTCGTGAGCGCGCTCGAAGGCCCGCGCGTGGTCTGGGTGATGGTCCCCGCCGGCGCCGCCACGCAGTCCACCGTCGACCAGCTCGGCGAGCTCCTGGAGCCCGGGGACACCGTCGTCGACGGCGGCAACTCCCGCTGGACGGACGACGAGAAGCACGCGGAGGAACTGGCCGCCAAGGGCATCGGGTTCGTAGACGCGGGCGTCTCCGGCGGCGTCTGGGGCCTCAAGAACGGCTACGCGCTGATGGTCGGCGGCGACGCCGAGCACATCGCCAAGGTGCAGCCGATCTTCGACGCCCTCAAGCCCGAGGGCGACGCCGGTTTCGTGCACGCCGGCAAGGTCGGCGCGGGCCACTTCTCCAAGATGGTCCACAACGGCATCGAGTACGCCATGATGCAGGCCTACGCCGAGGGCTGGGAGCTCCTGGAGAAGGTCCACTCCGTCACGGACGTGCGCGAGGTCTTCCGCTCCTGGCAGGAAGGCACCGTCATCCGCTCCTGGCTGCTCGACCTCGCCGTCAACGCGCTGGACGACGACGAGCACCTGGAGAAGCTGCGCGGCTACGCGGACGACTCCGGCGAGGGCCGCTGGACCGTCGAGGCGGCCATCGACAACGCCGTCCCGCTGCCCGCCATCACCGCCTCCCTCTTCGCCCGGTTCGCCTCCCGCCAGGACGACTCCCCGCAGATGAAGATGATCGCGGCGCTGCGCAACCAGTTCGGCGGCCACGCCGTCGAGTCGGCGAAGTAACGACCATGGGCGACCTCCTGCTGGTCCGCCACGGTGAGACCGAGTGGAGCGTGTCGGGTCAGCACACCAGCTGGACCGACCTGCCCCTCACCCAGCACGGCGAGGAACAGGCCAAGTCCCTCGCCCCGCTGCTCGCCGGCCGGACCTTCGCCCTGGCCCTGACCAGCCCGCTCGGCCGCGCGGTACGCACGGCGGAACTCGCGGGCGTGTACGGGGCCGTGGCCGATGCCGATCTGCACGAGTGGGACTACGGCGCGTACGAGGGCATCACGACCGTCGAGATACACCGCACCCGGCCCGACTGGTTCCTGTGGAACGACGGCGTGCCGCCCGGCCCCGACGGCCATCCCGGCGAGTCACCCGCGGAGGTGGGAGAGCGCGCCGACCGCGTGCTGTCCCGCGTCGGGCCGGCGCTCGCCGACGGCGACGTGATTCTCGTGGCACACGCCCACTTCCTGCGCGTGCTGACGGCCCGTCGGCTGGGGCTGTCCCCCGCGGACGGGCGGCTGTTCCAGCTCGCGACGGGCACCGTCAGCCGGCTGTCCACCGAGCACGGGCATCCTGTGATCGCCGAGTGGAACGCCACCGGAACTCCTGCGGCGGTTCGCTAGTTTCTACATTGCTGTAGAAATCGAGAGGTCACGGCCCGCCCTCCGGCGCGGGCCGTGACCTCTCCCCAACGTATGGAGCTCTCGTCGCCGCGGCTGGGGGCACCTCCCACGCCCTCCAGGCAGTGAGGGAGGGACGGTCGATCCCTCCGAGCGCCGGAGCGTCGCAACTCATCGCCACGAACGAGGTGTTGCGGAACTTCGACGCCGACGACCTGCGCCGCCGTTTCGGCGACCACCTGGACAAGCTGACCGCCGACTTCACCTTCGGCAAGGTCTGCGTCCTCCAGGAGATCGCCAAGGCGAAGAAGAAGCCGGCCGAGGCGCGCGCCGTCATCCAGATCGGCATCGTCATCGGCGGCACCGACGGCGACGTCGACAAGACCGAGCAGGCCGTCGTGCGCGAGGCGTGCTCCCGCTCGACCTGCCGCCGCACGAGTTCGACCTGTGGTTCCCCACCGGCCCCGGCCGTGCCAGCTCGACGGCCGGGACACGTGAGGTGGCTCAGGCGCCGCGCGTGGCACGCCTGCGCCACTTCACGTACTCCGCCTCCGGGTCGCCGGTGCGGGACCACGGCATCCGGCTGGCGCGCACCCCCAGGGTCTTGAAGAGCGGGGCCGCGAGGTCCGGCAGGCCCGCGTAGCTGGCGGCGTGCGCCAGGTAGTTGAGGTCGCGCACCTCCTCCGGCGCGGGCTGGCCGTCCGGGCGCGCGGTGATCCAGCGCTGCCAGGTACGCCGTACGTCGTCGACGGCCCCCTCGTTGTTCCAGTACCCGTCGAGGTCGACGGACACGTCCGGCCGCCCGTTCGCCTCCTCCTGGAGAAAGCGGTACTCCTCCACGCGGGCGAACTGCACCAGGACCGGCAGCGCGCAGCCCGGCGGGGCGACGGCCGCCGCGTCGCGGGCGAAGTCGTACATCAGGCCGTGGGTGCCGTGCCAGCGCGCCGAGTAGTAGCGCAGCACATGGAGGTGCCCCTCGATCGTGTAGGGATCGCGGGCGTGCAACTCGTCCCACCAGCGGCCGAGTTCCTGGCGGCGTACCCCGGCGGCGTAGAGCCGGGCGACGGAGATGAGGCAGATCCAGGGTGTGGGGTCCTCGGGGTAGGCCTCGGCGCCCTGCAGACAGGCCATCACCGCCCGGTCGACGCGCCGCTGTTCGACGGGTACGCGCCCGCCCGCGGCGGTGGCGAGGGTGAAGGCCCTGGCCACCTCGGTCGCGGCTCGCAGTACCAGGGCGTCGGGGCTGCGCGGCTCCTCGGCGAGCCAGGACTCGACCGACGAGTTGCCCGCGCACGCGGGCGCGAGCAGCCGGATCCGGTGGGCGCGCACGGACCACGCGGGGCCGGTCACCCGCAGCAGATCCCGCAGACCCTGCCAGCGCCCGTTGGCGATGTCCTTGCGTGCGGTGGTGAGGGGCGCGTCCCCGTAGTCGGGGTCGAAGTCGGGGGTGAAGCGGTCTCCCGGCATGGGCTCCCTCTCAGAACGTGAAGCACTGAAACCGGCCTCGGAGCCGGAGGCCGATTGCTCCACGTCCTGGGCAGCAGACTGGGGGCGATACCGTGCTGCCGCTGTCATCGGCCGACGGTCGCTCCGCAGAGGTGTTCCGCGGGTGGTGTGATGATAGCGGTGGTCATTGATGTTTCAATGTCAACTGACGGGTAATATGGCGCCGCCTGGGGCTCGGACTGGCGGCGTCGTGACGCGAGTGGCGCCGTGCCGCGGCCGAGGGGTCAGCGCCCCGGTCGGCGCGGCAGGTGCTGCGCGGCCAGCCGCACAGGGGCGTTCTGCGCTCCGTAGCCCCGGTAACCGCCGTCACGCTGGACGAGTTCGAAGAAGACACGACCGACCGTCTCCGTGTAGCAGTGGCGGAACTCACCCTCCGCGTCACGGTCGTAGAGGATGCCGAGTTCGCGGTACGTCTCCGGCTCGCCGTCGGCGAACTCATACCGTGCGGCGAGGTCGTCGTAGTAGTTCGCGGGCATCGCCAGCAGTCGGCCGCCGGCCTCGCGGAAGCGGCGGGCCGCGGTGACCACGTCGTCCGTGGCGAGGGCGATGTGCTGGGCGCGGGCGCCCTCGTCGGTGGGGGCGGGCCCGACGCCGAGGGCGATACGGACGCTGCCGTCGGCGTTGGTGACCGCGCGACTGCGGTGCAGTCCGTACGGGTCGGCGACATCGACGCTGTCCTGTGCGCTCAGCCCGAGCACACTGCGGTGGAAGAGGGCCGCCTCGTCGAACTGGTGCCAGGGCTGGGTGAGGGCCAGGTGGTCGATGCGGACCACGTGCTGCGGGAGTCGTTCGTGCGGGACCGGCACGAAGTCACCTGTCCACCCCGCGAGTTCGGGGTGCCCGGAGCGATCCGTGACACAGAAGAAGAGTTCGGTGCCGTCGGGGGCGGCCACCGCGTCCAGCGGTGCGTCCTCGGGGGCGCGGCGGCGGGGCAGGACCGGGGCGAGGAGGGATTCGGCGCGCCGGGCCGCGGCGGCCGGGTCCGGGGACTCCAGGCCGACGGCGGCGAGGGAGGTGCCGTCGCGCCGGGCTGCCGGTCCGGTGTTCACGAGGACACGGGCCTCGCCCTGCTGCCAGAGATCGACGGGCTTGCTGCGGTGCCTTGCCCTGCGGGTGAAGCCGAGGGCACCGAGGAGCGCGGTGACGGGTTCGACGTCGGGGGTGACGAGCTCGGCGAAGGCGACACCGGTCGGCACCACGGGCGCGGGCGGGGCCGCGAGTCCCGTCGCCTCCTGGAGGACGAGGAGGGAGCGACGCGCGTCCACGGCGGTCGGCCCGGCCTCGGCCTGCCGGAAGACGTCGTTGAAGACCTCGAGGGAGAGCGGTCCGCGGTATCCGGCCCGCAGGACGTGTCCGAGGAACCCCGCGATGTCGAAGCCGCCCTGGCCCGGGAAGCAACGGTAGTGGCGGCTCCACTGCAGGACGTCCATCGCCATCAGGGGGGCGTCGGCCAGTTGCAGGAAGAAGATCTTCTCGCCGGGGATGTCCTCGATGCCCTTGGGGTCGCCGCCGCGGGCGAGGATGTGGAAGCTGTCCAGGCAGGTGCCGAGGGCGGGGTGGTCCGCGGCTTCGACGATGCTCCAGGCGTGGTCGTACGTATCCACATGGCGACCCCACGCGAGCGCCTCGTAGGCGACGCGCACACCGAAGTCCTGCGCGAGGTCCGCGAGCCGGTGCAGCTGGTCGGCCGCGAGCGCGTCGTCGTCCACGGCGAGCGGGGAGACGCTGGAACAGACCAGGACCGTGTCGGTGCCGAGGCGGCGCATGAGTTCGAACTTGTGCCGGGCGCGGCGCAGATTGCGGGCGAACTCCTCTTCGGGCACCGCTTCGACGTCCCGCATCGGCTGGTACAGGTCGATGCTCAGACCGAGGTCCGCCGTGCGGGCCCGGATCTCCTCGGGGGTGAGGGGGCTCGCGAGCAGATCGTTCTCGAAGATCTCCACCCCGTCGAACCCCGCCCGCCCCGCGGCCGTGAGCTTCTCGGTCAGGGACCCACTGAGCGAGACAGTGGCAATGGACGTACGCACGTCGATACTCCTTAGCTGTCGCTTCACATCGAGGCACGGCCACGAGAGCCGTCGGCTCGGACGAGCCCCGCAAGGGGCGCGGGGCTGTGACATCTGCGGCTCCGCCGCGTGGACGCGCCCCGCACCCGCGACTCGACCCGGACCACCCGCCCCGCAGGGAGCGCGGGGAACTGCGCGACCAGCCCCCACCACCCCGGATCCCGCCACACAACCCGGGCCGCCCGCCCAAAAGGCGCCCTCAGCCACCAACACCCGCACCTGGCACACCCGCCAGCTCAGAAATGTCCGCCAGCATCCGAACGGCATCCGGCTCCCGCCCCGTGAACAGCCGAAACGCGTCCACCGCCTGGAACACGGCCATGCCCCCGCCGTCCAGCGTCGCGCACCCCACCCCCCGGGCCGTGCGCAGCAACTCGGTCTCCAGCGGCCGGTACACCACCTCGGCGACCCACAGTCCGGGATGCAGCAGCTCGGCCGGGAACGCCAGCCCGGGATGGGCCGCCATCCCGGTGGGCGTCGCGTGCACCACCCCGTCGGCACGAGCGAGCAGCCCCTCGAGCGCGTCCGGCGTCGCGGCCGCCGCCCGCCCCGCGCCGAAGTGCCGGTTCAGCCCGGCGGCAAGATCCGCCGCCCGGTCCGGCATCGCGTCCACGACGGTGACGTGCCCCGCGCCCAGCGTCAGCACGGCGTGGGCGACCGCCGCCCCCGCCCCGCCGGCGCCCAGCTGCACGACCCGCTCCAGCGGGACATCGGGCAGCCCGCGCGCGAAGGACGCCGCGAACCCGGTGACGTCGGTGTTGTGCCCGATCGCACGACCGCCCTCGAAGACGACGGTGTTGACCGCGCCGAGGGCCGCCGCCTGGGGAGCGAGCTCGTCGAGGTGGTCGATGACCAGTTGCTTGCAGGGGTGCGTGATGTTCAGCCCGTCGAAGCCGAGGTCCCGCGCGGCCCGTACGAGATCGCCCACCGCCTCCGGCCCGACGCCGAGCACGTCGATGTCGATCAGCCGGTACAGATAGCGCAGTCCCTGCCGGTCGGCCTCCCGCTCGTGCAGCGCGGGGCTGAGCGAGGGGCCGATGCCGGAACCGATGAGGCCGACGAGATACGTGTCCATGGTCACGGCGGACCTCCTGAGCGCTCACTAATGTACGAACTAGTACGTTAGCTATATCAGCATCCCGAGCTCGCGGGAAGGCCCGCCCCGGAACTCGGGACGACGGCGGCAGACGCTGCTTCTACAATCGCGGGCACTGACCCCCTCGCCCGAAGGAAGCCGATGACCAGCGTCGAAGAACCTGCACGGCCCGTCGGGCGCATCCGCGACGCCGCCCGGACCAAGGCCGAGATTCTCGACGTGGCGACCCAGGAGTTCTCGCGCGCCGGCTTCGCCGGTGCCCGCGTCGACGAGATCGCCGCCCGCACCCGCACCACCAAGCGGATGATCTATTACTACTTCGGCGGCAAGGAGCAGCTGTTCACGGCCGTCCTGGAGCGCGCGTACTCCGTGATCCGGATGGCCGAACAGGAGCTGGACGTCGAGCACTTGGACCCGGTCGCGGCCATCCGCAGGCTCGCCGAGCTGACCTTCGACCACCATGAGGCGCATCCGGACTTCATCCGGCTGGTCAGCATCGAGAACATCCACGAGGCGGAGCACATAGTCGCGTCCGAGGAACTCGGGAAGATCGGTTCACCCGCGCTGGAGGTGATCCGCCGCATCCTGGAGAGCGGCCGGAAGTCGGGGCTGTTCACGGCCGACGTCGACGCCGTGGACCTGCACGCGATGATCAGCTCGTTCTGCTTCTTCCGGGTCTCCAACCGGCATACCTTCGGCGCCCTCTTCGGCCGTGACCTGGTCGCCCCCGACCAGCGGGAGCACTACCGGACCATGCTCGGCGACATGGTCATCGCCTATCTGACGGCGGACCGCACGGAGGACTGAGAACGGCAGGACCGTCGCCCCCTCCCGTCCCCCGCTCCGGGCCCCGCTCCGGGGCCAGGGCGGGGCACGGCCGGGAGAGATCCTTCAGTACGACCTCTTGACACCCGGGAAACGTGGGCGCAACATCCGTAGCCATCCGCTACTAACTATCCAGTGGGTTAATTAGCCGGACGCGCAACGTTGAGCAGACCTCCCACCGTCGAGCAGACTCGTCGCATCCGGCACGGCCGACCCGTACACCCCCAGGGCCCCGGCATCTCACCCCTCCGTCACTCCCGTCCCCGGAGTTCCCTCGAAGGAGCACGCCGTGTCTGTCCCCGCCGTCCCGCTCGACGCGCCACCCGGCCAGCCCCGGAAGGCCGCCATGGCCGCCTGGATCGGCAGCGCCCTGGAGTACTACGACTTCTTCATCTACGGCAGCGCCGCGGCGCTGATCTTCCCGAAGGTCTTCTTCGACGAGTCGGACCCGGCCACCGCGACCCTCCTCTCACTGGCCACGTTCGGCGTCGCGTACGCGGCCCGCCCGGTCGGCGCGCTCTTCCTCGGCCACTTCGGCGACCGGGTCGGCCGCAAGAAGATCATGGTCTTCACGCTGATCCTGATGGGCCTGTCGACCTTCCTCATCGGCTGTCTGCCCACCCGCGCCCAGGTCGGCGGCCTCGCCCCGGTCCTGCTGGTGCTCTGCCGCGTCCTCCAGGGCATCTCCGCGGCCGGTGAGCAGGCGAGCGCCAACTCCATGACGCTGGAACACGCGCCGCCCCACCGCCGGGGCTTCTTCACCAGCTTCACCCTCAGCGGCACCCAGGGCGGCCAGCTCCTGGCGACCCTGGTGTTCCTGCCGGTCGCCGCACTGCCCGAGGACCAACTGCTCTCCTGGGGCTGGCGCGTGCCGTTCTGGGCGAGCGTCGCGGTCGCCGTGGTCGGCTATGTCATCCGCCGCACCCTCCAGGAGACGCCCGCCTTCACCCAGCAGGCCGCGAGCGAGGGCGTTCCCGAACTGCCGCTCCTCGTGCTCCTCCGCGAGCACTGGGCGGACGTCCTGCGGGTCGTCGCGGGCGCCCTGATCGCCTCGGTCAGCACGATCTTCACGGTCTGGGCGCTGGCGTACGGCACGAGCGACTCGGTCGGGCTGTCGCGCACGCAGATGCTGTGGGTGGGCGCGCTCGCCAACATCGTCGCCCTCGGCGCGATCCCCGCCTGGGCCACGCTCTTCGACCGCATCGGCCGCCGTCCGGTCTTCCTGATCGGCGCCGCGGGCAGCGCCGTGCTGATGTTCGCCTACCTGTGGGCCATCTCGACCGGCTCGTACCCCCTCGTCCTCCTCTTCGGCATCCTCGCCTTCGGCGTCGTGTACAGCGCGGCCAACGGTGTCTGGCCGTCCTTCTACGGCGAGATGTTCTCCACCCGCGTCCGGCT
Organism: Streptomyces mirabilis; assembly: GCF_039503195.1. Lineage (NCBI taxonomy): Bacteria > Bacillati > Actinomycetota > Actinomycetes > Kitasatosporales > Streptomycetaceae > Streptomyces > Streptomyces mirabilis. Next base: position 8,726,502 of record NZ_JBCJKP010000001.1, on the reverse strand, counting down.
CTCCGGTATGGCGATCGGCACGCAGATCGGCTTCGCCGTCGCCGGGTTCGCGGTCACCTTCGCCGCGCAGATCGCGGGCCCGGGCGGCGACGACTGGTCGTCCGTGGCCCTGTTCACCGCGGCGCTGTGCGTCCCGCCGGTGCTCGCCGCGCTCACCGCCCGCGAGACGCACACGGTGCCGACGGAGGAGCTGGGCGAGCGGGCGTCCCAGGACGCCGCGAAGCGCGAGGCCGTGACCGCCTGACCGTCCGACGGGGGGGCACGGTTGACAGCCGGCGTTTTCGGCATGAACATCGCCCGGGACAAGCGGAAAGAAACAGCGCGGTTACACAGAGCCACTCCGCGCACCCCGGCCGGGTTCAGGGGCGGCCGGTGTGCGCGGAGATCCTGTCGCCCCTCGGCTCACCGTCCGGGCCCCGTCCAGGAAGGGACCGAGTTCGTGGGCCACGGCAGTCAGCGCCCGTACGTCCCGTTCGGTCCTGGCGATGAGGAGCGCCCCCTCCAGGGCGCTGATCATCACCGTGGCCAGCGGTTCGGCCCGTTCGGCCGGTACGCCCATGTCCGTCAGGGCCTCGGCCACCGGACGGTTCCAGCGGGCGAACGCGGCGGCGGCAGCGGTCCTGGTGGACTCGGTGGACTCCGCGCAGTCCACGGTCGCCGCCGCGACGGGGCAGCCGGAGGCGAATCCGGCCTCCTGGAACTCGTCGGTCCACTGCCGCACCATCGCCGCGAACAGACCGCTCGGCGTCGGTTCGTTCAGCGCCGCGAGGAAGCGGGCGACGCGCTTGCCCGCGTAGCCGCCCGCCCAGTCCACGGCCTCGTTGACCAACTGCTCCTTGCCGCCCGGGAAGTAGTGCTGGAGCGATCCGCGCGGCGCCCCCGCATGCGCGGCGACCTCGCGCATCCCCGTCGCGGTGACCCCGTCGCGCCGGATGAGCTGTGCCGCGCTGAACACCATCCGTTCGCGCGGCCCCCGCTCGGAAACCGCCATCATCGACCTCCCACCAGGACTGACGTAGGCACACTACCCACTATGACCGCTGTCATAGAGCTGGCTATCATGACAGCGGTCATAGGAGGCGACGGCGGCCCGACGGGGGTGCCGGCAGAGGCGGTGGTGCGTCGTGTACGTGGGATTCATCGGCCTCGGTGTCATGGGACAGCCCATGGCGCTCAACCTCGCGAGGGCGGGCACCCCGCTGGTCGTCTGGAACCGCACCGCCGCGAGGACCGAGCCGTTGCGTGCCGCGGGAGCCGAGGTGGCCGCGGACCCGGCGGAGGTCTTCGCGCGCTGCCGCGTCGTCCTCCTGATGCCGGCGGACGGTTCCGTGACGGACGCCGTCCTGGGCCGCGGCACCCCGGACTTCGCCGCGCGCGTCGAGGGGCGCACCGTCGTCCCCATGGGCACGACGTCCCCCGAGTACTCACGCGGCCTGCAGGCCGAGGTGCGCGCGGCGGGCGGACGGTACGTCGAGGTCCCGGTCTCCGGGTCGCGGGTCCCGGCGGAGGCCGGGCGGCTGGTGGCGATGCTCGCCGGGGATCCCGCGGCCGTCGAGGACGTACGGCCACTGCTCGGCCCCATGTGTCACGAGAGCTTCGACTGCGGGCCGGTGCCCAACGCCCTGTTGATGAAGTTGTCCGTGAACCTGTTCCTGATCACCTTGGTGACCGGCCTCAGCGAGGCGTTCCACTTCGCCGAACGGCAGGGCCTGGACCGCAAGCTCTTCCTGGACGTGCTGGACGCCGGCCCGATGGCCAGCGGCGTCTCCCGGATGAAGGCCCCGAAACTGCGGGAGCGCGACTTCGCCGTGCAGGCCGCGGCCCGTGACGTCCTGATGAACAACGAGCTGATCGCCGGGGCCGCCCGCCGAGCGGGGCTGGCCTCACCCCTGCTCGACGTCTGCCACGCCCTCTTCGACGAGACCGTGGCACAGGGCCACGGCGGGTCCGACATGGTGGCCGTGCTCCGCGCGATCGAGGCCCGCAGCGACGAGCGAGCGAGCTCAGCGTTCCCGGGGGACGCCGTACGCGCGCTCCACGTGGAGCCGTAGGACGAGCCGGCCGTCGCTGACCATCGCGGCCCGGTATTCGTCCCAGTCGGGGTGCTCGCCCCGGACGGCCCGGTAGAGCCGCACCAGTTCCTCGACCGTCTCGTCGTGGGGGTCCCGGGCGACGGGAGTGAGCTCGGCGGTGCCCTCGGCGACCGTGTACGCCCAACGGTCCTCGGCCGTGACGTGATAGGAGGCCCGCGGGTCCCGGCGCAGATTGCGGGTCTTGGCGCGGTCGTCCGTGACCGAGACCCGGACGATCCGCTCGTCGGGATCGTAGGCGTGGTTCACGTTGGACAGCTGAGGCCGGCCGTCCTTCTTGAGGGTGACCAGCACTCCGCCGTCGTACTCGGAGAGCAGCTTGAGCAGCGCGTCCTGCGTCGCGTCCTGAGTCATGTATCGCTCAACCCCGGGGAACGCATGGCCATTCCCGTCACGTAGACACCGTCTACCAGATTGGTAGACAGCGTCTACGGAGACTGGTAGACAGTGTCTATGAGTGAAGCGGACACGGGGCTGCGAGCCCGGTTGATCGAGGTGGGCGTGGACCTGGTGTCCACGGAGGGCGCGCAGGTTCTGACCCTGCGGGAGATCGCCCGTCGCGCGGGCGTCTCCCACGGTGCTCCGCGCCGCTACTTCCCGACCCATCTGGAACTGCTCTCCGCCATCGCGCGCCGGGGCTTCGCCGACCTGGGGGCCCGGGCGACGGAGGCGCTGGGCGACGCAGCGGCGAGTCCCCGCGACCGGCTCACGACGCTGGGGAGGGTCTATCTCGACTTCGCCTTCACTCAGCCCGGAATGTACGAGCTGATGTTCCGCCACGATCTCTTGGAGAGCGGGAAACCGGGGCTCCGGGAAACCAGTCTGCCGCTGTTCGGTGTCCTGGTGGACCTGGTCGGCCGGGCACGTCCCGAGGCCGACGCCGCGCTCGTCGCGGGCGCCCTCTGGGCGAACCTGCACGGGATCGCCCAGCTGTGGGGCTGGGGCAGCCTCCCACTCGCCACGGGAGCCACCGACTTCGTACCCCTGCTGGATGCCGCGCTGGACGCGCACCTCGGGCCGGAGGAGCGGTGAACCCCTCGGCGCGGCGCCGCATCACGCTGGCCAACAGCGTCGTCGGGGCCGTCGTCGTCGCGCTGGACGGAACCGTCCTCACCGTCGCTCAGCCCACGCTGCGGCGCGACCTGGACGCCTCGTTCGCACAGGTGCAGTGGACCAGCACCGGCTATCTCATCGCGGTGGCCAGTCTGTTGGTGTTCGCGGGGCGACTCGGCGACCGGTACGGCCACCAACAGGTCTTCGCCGTGGGGATGGTGGGCTTCGGGACGGCGTCGGCGGGGATCGGTCTGGCGCCCGACATCGGCTGGGTGATCGGACTGCGGGTCGCCCAGGGGATCTTCGGCGCGCTGTCGCAGCCCGCCACGCTCGGGATGCTGCGCGCGGCCTACCCGCCCGACCGGCTCGGCATGCCCATCGCGCTGCGCACCAGCGCCATCGGTCTCGCGGCGGCCGCGGGTCCCCTCATCGGCGGGGCGCTGGTCACCCAGCTGGGCTGGCGGCCCGTCTACTTCCTGAACGTCGTACCCGCGCTCGTCATGGCCGCCCTGGCCCTGACCGTCCGGGACGCGCCCCGGGCCAGAGGCTCGGCGGCCGGACTCGACCTGCCCGGCGCGGCGCTGCTCGCGGTGGCCCTGGTCGCCCTGGTGCGCACGCTCGTCGTGCTGCCGGCGACCGGCTGGACCACGGCGACCGTGCTCGGGCCGGTCGTGGCGACGGCCGCGACAGCCGCGTTCGTACGGCACGAACGGCGCGCGGCGAGCCCGCTGGTGCCGTCCGGGCTGCTCGGCTCCCCCGCGGTCGGCGCGGCGCTCGGCACCCTCGTGTGCGCCTCCGCGGCGCTGTTCGGCACGCTCTTCGTCAGCACCTACTACCTTCAGGACGTGCTCGGCCTCGACCCGCTCCAGAGCAGTCTGCGCGCGCTCCCGCTGGCCGTGATGATGGTGCTGGGCGCGCCGGTCTCCGCCGTACTGCTGCGCCGCCACGGCCCGCGCCGCACGACCGGGACCGCGATGCCGCTGCTCCTCCTCGGCGTCCTGCTGCTGTCCAGGCTCGACCGCGCCTCGACGGACCCGGCGATCGGCGCCGGATTCCTGCTCCTGGGCGCGGGGTTCGTCGCGGTGATGGTGAGCGCGACGTCCGTCGTCGTGCGCTGCGCGTCCGCCGGGTCGGCCGGGGTGGCGGGCGGGCTCCAGCAGACCGCGATGAACATCGGACCGACGGTGGGGGTGGCCGTGGCGACCACGCTGGTCGGCCTGGCCGGCGTCGACATGGGCCCCGCGCTGACCGTCCTCGCGGCCCTCACGGCGATCGGCGCGCTGTCGGCGCTGCGGCTCCCGGGCCGCGGCGACGCGCCGGTCACCGAGCGGCGACCCGCCGGTCACCCACCCGGCGACGCCGCTCGCGAAGTCCGTACGAGACGATGAGGACGAGCGAGTCCGAGAGCCGCAGTCCGGAGGAGAACCATGGGACATCTGCGACAAGAGGTCGAGCCGCGCGAGGCCGGCCTTGATCCGAAGGCGCTGGCCCGTCTGGACCAGCACTTCTCCCACCTGGTCGACGACCTCCGGCTGCCCGGCTACCTCGTGTCCGTGTCCCGGCACGGCCGGGTGGCGCACCTCACCACGTACGGCCATCGCGACGTCGAGGCCCGACTCCCCGTCGAGACCGACACCTTGTGGCGGATCTACTCGATGACGAAGCCGGTCACCTCGGTCGCCGCGCTGATGCTCCTGGAGGAGGGACGCCTCCGGCTCGACGACCCCGTCGCCCGTTTCCTGCCCGCCTTCGCCGACCCCCGGGTGTACGTCAGCGGGTCGGGCGCCGACATGAAGACCCGTCCGGCCGAACAACCCCTCCTGATCCGGCACCTGTTGACCCACACCTCGGGTCTGACCTTCGGCTTCTACCACTCCCACCCCGTCGACGCGCTCTACCGCGACGCCGGTCTGGAGTCGTCGGTGGCGCCCGGCGCGGACCTGGCCGGGACCTGCGACGTGTACGCGGGCCTGCCCCTTCAGTTCGAGCCGGGCACCGAGTGGAACTACTCCGTCTCCACCAATGTGCTCGGCCGCCTCATCGAAGTGGTGTCGGGGCAGGATCTCGACGTGTTCCTCGCCGAGCGGATCTTCGGGCCGCTGGGGATGACGGACGCCGGGTTCTGCGTCACCGACGAGCAGGCCGGGCGGCTCGCCGAGCTCTACGGCGAGGACGCCGAGGGCCGCATCACCCCGATCGCCGGACTCCCTCTGCACGGCCGCCCGCGCTTCCTCTCCGGCAGCGGCGGCATGGTGGTCTCCGCGTACGACTACCACCGCTTCATGGAGATGCTCCGCCGTCGCGGCCAACTCGACGGGGCCCGGCTGCTGAAGCCGGAGACCGTGGCCACGATGGCCGCCAACCACCTCCCGGGCGGCGTCGACCGCCGCACCTTCGGCAGCGCGCTGCATCGCGAACCCGGCAACGCGGGACTCGGCTTCGGACTCGGGGTCTCCGTCGTGGTGGACCCCGAGATCACCAGGTCGCCGTCCAGCGAGGGCGCGTTCGGCTGGAGCGGGGTCGCCAGTACGACCTTCTGGGTCGACCCGCGCCACGACCTGACCGTGCAGTTCTACACCCAGGTCCGCCCGACCTCGTCGCACTCGATCTATCCCGAGCTCAAGCGGCTCGTGCACGAGGCGGTGCTCGGCTGAGCCCGGCTACCCCACGCGCAGGGTGAAGGGCACTCCCTCCCCGGCGAGTTCGGCCAGCCACTCCTCGGAGCGCTCCGCCGTCTCCGCGGCGCGGCCGAGGCCCGGCGGGAGCGAACCGTCCAGGATGTGGCGGACCCCGAGGGCGAGCGTGCGGGAGACACAGCGGGCCATGGCGCTCTCCTCGGCGGTGCCCACGAGGTCGAGGAGGTAGCGCCCCGACCAGGTCGCGCCGGCGCCGCCGCGCACGTCGAGGGAGACGGCGAGGACGACCCGGTCACGGTCCGCGTCGGTGGTCGGATAGGTCCTGGCCAGCTCCTGGGCGAGGGCGGTGATCCGCCGGTCGTCGCCCGCCTTCAACTCCTCGAAGACCGTGTCCCAGGCCCGCAGCCAGCCGTCGAGGCGCAGGGTGCCGCGCACGAAGGTCTCCGGCGTCCAGGTGCCGGGAAGCCCGTACTGCTCGACGAAGGGCACGCTGTCGCGGTTGGGGTAGACCTCGAAGGCCTCGCCGTCGATCAGGTGCGGGCGGGTGGCCTCCCAGGGGCGGTCGGCGGTGGTCTCGGTGCCGTCCTCGACGTATCGGGCGGGCGAACGGAGAGCGTTGAGCACGCCCGCGGGTGCCCAGCTGAAGCGGTACTTGAAGTCGTTGGGCACGGCGGGGATGCCGCCGCAGTACGAGGTGAGGCGGTACGAGGCGGCCGAGTCGGCGCCGATCTCGGCCTCGGCCCGGGCGATCAGACTGTGTGCGAAGAGGTGGTCGATGCCCGGGTCGAGCCCGCACTCGGTGAGCACCACCACTCCCGCCGCCTCGGCCGCGGGCACCTGGTCGAGGACCGCGTCCGACACATAGCTGGAGCAGGCGAAGTGGGCGCCGCGCTCGACGCAGACGGCGAGCAGCGGGGCGTGTTCGGGCGCGGGCAGCATGGAGACGACGACGTCTCCGGGGGCGAGTTCGGCGGCGAGCGCCTCCCGTGTGTAGGCACCGGGCTGGGCCCGCCCGGTCAGGCCCAGCGCCTCCAGGCTGCGCGCGGCACGCTCCTCGGTGCGGTGCCACAGGCGTACGCGGTCGGCGGCGTCGCAGGTCGCGGCGAGACCGCTGCCGGTGGACAGGCCCGCCCCGATCCAGTGGACGGTGCCGCTCGCGGCCGTCACCTCAGACATCACGCGGCTCCCCATCTTCTGTCTTCTCGGCTTGCTCTGCCTTCTCGGCTTCGTCAGCCACCCCGGCATCCGCGGCTTCCTCGGCTTCGAGGGCGCGGCACGCCTCGTGGAAGCTGTCCAGGCAGCGCCCCCACGGTCCGCCGAGCCCGAACTCCAGCAGCTGGGGCAGCAGCGCCGCCGAGAAGTCGACGCTCGCCTCCAGCGGCAGCAGCGACGGCAGGTTGTCGATGGCGATCAGGTCGAGGGCGGGCCGCTCGCGGATGCGGCGGGCGGGGTGCGTCCAGTCCGTCGTGGTGTCGTAGATCGGCAGCACGTTCAGGGGGGACCCGACGTCGCAGGTGACGTCGCACAGGGTGCGCAGCCGGCGGCCGGGCTCGTCGAGGTCCTCGTCCGTGAGGAAGGGCGGGATCGGCCGGGTGGTGAGCACGGTGTTGACCATCAACTCGTGTGCCAGCAGCGCGGGTCGGTCCAGCTCCCGGGTCTCGGCGAGGTCCCAGCTGGTGGGCTCGACCCCGGCCACGCCCAGCGCCACCCGGGCACCCCGGCCGCTGCGGCCGAGCGCGCCGATGACGAGAGCTGGCAACTCGCCCTTCTCGGAGGCGAGTTCGGCGTCCAGGTCCTCCTTCGAGGTGGGTCGCAACGGGGCCTTGAGGCTGCCCCGGTGGTGCAGCACCGCCAGGGCGGCGCCCAGGTATCCGGCCCAGTAGCCGAACGCGGCGAGCCTGCGCCCGTCGTCGTGCACCAGGTACTCGATGTCCAGCAGGGCCCCGCCCCCGGCGAGGAACCTGCGGAGGAGCGCCGCCGCCCCCGGCTGCCGCTTGTAGGCGTGCCCGAAGAAGACATGGCGATGTGTCAGTGCGGGTGGTCCGTCGGGGAGTTCCTTCAGTCCCACGATGACGGCTTCGGGGGGCGCCGACACCCAGGAGCCCGCCTTCGCGACCCGGCAGCCGGCCTCCTCGTACGCCTCGATGGGGAAGACCCGCTGCGGCGACTCCTCGACCGTGAGCGTCACGCCGCTCTCGACGAGCCGTCGGGCGTCCGCGGGCACGATCGGGGTACGCCGTTCGGTCGTACGGATCTCGTGGCGCAGCCACAAGTGGAGCTCGGTCATACGAGGTTGACCTCCGGGCGCGGGGCGTCGGCGGTGAAGCGCTCGACGCTCAGGGGGCTGATGTCGACGAAGGGTACGCGGCCCAGGTACAGATCACGGATCACCTCGCCGACCGCCGGTCCCTGGAGGAAGCCGTGGCCCGAGAACCCCGTCGCGTACAGGAAGCGCGCGCACGAACGCGCCTCGCCGATCAGGGCGTTGTGGTCCGGAGTGATCTCGTACAGGCCCGCCCAGCCGCCCGTCCGGCGCAGGTCGAGCAGGGCCGGGGCGCGGCGCTCCATCGCCTCGGACAGGCGGGGGATCCAGCGGTCGTGGGGAGTGGTGGCGAAACCGGGGACCTCGTCGGGGTCGGACATGCCGAGGAGGAGGCCGGGGCCCTCGGAGTGGAAGTAGAGGCTGGTGGTGAAGTCGATGGTCATGGGGAGGTCGGGCGGCAGGCCCGGGACGGCCTCGGTGACGGCGATCTGGCGGCGCAGCGGTTCCACCGGCAGATCCACGCCCACCATCGCGCCGACCGCCCGCGACCAGGCACCGGCCGCGCAGACGACCGTGTCGGTGGCGATCCGCCCCTGGCTGGTGACGACCGCGGTGATCTCGTCGCCGCGGGTCTCGATGCCGGTGACCTCGCGGTGCCGTAACACGGTCGCGCCGTACCGGCGGGCCCCGGCCGCGTAGCCCTGCACGACGGACTCGGGCGTGCAGTGCCCGTCGTCCGGGGAGAAGGCCGCCGCCAGCAACCCGTCGGTGCTGATCAGCGGGGACAGCCGCTGGGCCTCGGCCGGGTCGATCAGACGGCTGGGCACCCCGAGCGCGTTCTGCCGCCGTACGCCGTCCTCGAAGGCGGCGACCTCCTCGGGCGTGGAGAGCAGGAACAGATAGCCGACGCGGCGCAGTCCGATGTCCTGGCCCGGTTCCTCACCGAAACGGGCGAACGCCTCGAGACTCCGGGCACCCAGCTGGATGTTCAGCTCGTCGGAGAACTGCGCCCGGACCCCGCCCGCGGCCCGCGAGGTGGACCCGGAGGCGAGTTCGTCGCGCTCGACGAGCACCACGTCCGGTACACCGGCCCGGGCCAGGTGGTAGGCGATGCTCGTGCCCATCACCCCGCCGCCGATGACGACGACCCGCGCGCTCCCGGTCATCGGCGCGCCTCCCGGGCACGAGCGGCCTCGATCACGGCCCAGGCCGCGGCGGCGTCCTGGATGCCGAGCCCGACGCTGTTGTAGAAGACGATGTCGTCGGGGTGGGTGCGGGCCGGGTGGCTGCCGGTGAGGACGCCGCCGAGCGGGATCAGGTCGGCGCGCGTGAGTCCTCCCTCCCGCAGCGCGTCCACGATCGGTCCGGCGTGCTCCGCCGCCGTCTCCGGGTCGTCGACCACGACCGCCGCCGCCCGCCGCACGACGTCCGTGTCGACCTCGCTGCGGGTGGGCTCGAAGGAGCCGACGCTGACGACCGCGCACCCGGGAGCCAGCCACGCGCCCCGTACGACGGGTGTGCTGCTGAGCGTGCAGGCGGCGACCATGGGCAGGCCCGCGACGGCTTCCTCCGCCGTGTCGACGGCCCTGGTCGCGACCCCGAGTTCCGTCGCGAGGCGCCGCGCCGCCCGCGCCCGTCGGGCCGGGTTCGGACTCCACACCCGTACGGACCTGAGGTCCCGCACCCGGGCGACGGCCCGCGCGTGGGCGAGGGCCTGGGTGCCGGAGCCGAGGAGGCCCAGCTCCGCGCTGTCGGCGGTGGCCAGCGCGTCGAGGGCGACGGCGCTCGCCGCGGCGGTGCGCAGGGTCGTGACCGCCGTACCGTCCATGACGGCGGCGAGTTGCCCGGTCACCGGATCGAGCGCGTTGATCACGGCGTGCACCGTCGGCAGCCCGGCCGCCGTGTTGGCCGGGTTGACACTGCCGAACTTGGCGACGGCCCCGGTGTCGGCGGACAGCCGGGCGAGGTAGGCGAAGACGACGCTGTCGTCGAATCGGCTGGGGTGCATGATCTTGCCGGGGAGCTCGGCGGTGCCGTCACCGAGCGCGGTGAACGCCGCGCGCTGCGAGGCGATCGCCGCATCGGTGTCCAACAGCTCCGTCACCCGGTCCCGGGAGAGGTACAGGACGTCGTCGGTCATTCCTTGTACCTTTCCCCGCGCGCACCTCTCTCACCACAGCCGACGCCTCCGGGTGACGCCCTCGGGCGCCCGCGCTCAGGAGGAGTGGGAGACCACCACGTCCAGGTGGGGCAGGAAGTGGTCGAGGCGCTCCCGCTTGGTGCGCAGATAGGTGATGTTCTGCGGGCACGGCGGTATGAGCAGCGGGACCTGCTCGGCGACCTTGATGCCGTTGCGCTGGAGCGACTCCCGCTTGCGCGGGTTGTTCGAGAGCAGGCGTACGGAGCGGACGCCGAGGTCGTGCAGGATGTCCGCCGCGACGCGGTAGTCACGGGCGTCGACCGGGAGGCCGAGGGCGACGTTCGCCTCGACGGTGTCGAGACCCTCCGACTGGAGCTTCATCGCCTGCAGCTTGGCGAGCAGGCCGATGCCGCGGCCCTCGTGACCGCGGAGGTAGACGAGGACGCCACGGCCCTCCGCCACGATGGCGCGCAGCGCGGCGGCGAGCTGGTCACCGCACTCGCAGTGGGTGGAGCCGAAGGCGTCCCCGGTGAGGCACTCCGAATGGAGCCGGGTGAGGACGCCCTCCTTCGTGGCGCCTTCCCCGCTCTTGCTGAGGTCGCCGACCTCCCCGTAAACCAGGGCCACTTGCTCCTCTCCGCGATCGTGGTCCAGGAAGCCGACCGCCTGGAAGTCGCCGTACACGGTGGGCAAAGGGGCATTCACAACTCGTTCGACACCTGTGAGGCGTGCGGTCCCGGCGAGTACTCCAAAGTTATCTGTCATGATCTGGTTCCTAAGCAGAGTCGAAAGCAGCGTCGAAAGGCCGTGAAACATGAGTGGTTCGGGAACGCGCTCGGCGGTATCCGGTCTGTTGCCTACGGACACCACGGAGGATGTACGCGAGCGGGGGGCCGGTGTCGCCCGTGAGGTCGCCGTGCTTCCCGTCGGGAGTTTCGAACAGCACGGTGCCTACCTTCCGTTGGCGACGGACACCCTGGTCGCGTGCGCCGTCGCGGAACGGATCGCCGCCGCTCATCCGGTCCATCTCCTTCCTCCGGTGACGATCTCCTGCTCGCACGAGCACGCGGCCTGGCCGGGTACCGTCAGCATTTCCGCCGTCACGCTGCACGCGGTGGTGCGGGACATAGCCGCATCGCTGCGCCACTCCGGCGTCGACACCCTGGTGCTGGTCAACGGGCACGGCGGGAATTACGTGCTGGGCAACGTGGTTCAGGAATCCGTCGGCACCGGTACGCGTATGGCACTCTTCCCGGCCATGGAGGACTGGGAGGCCGCGCTGGAACGGGCAGGTGTGGAGACCTCGTTGCTCACCGATATGCATGCCGGTGAAATCGAGACCTCCATTCTTCTGCACACGCATCCTGAATTGGTCCGGCCCGGTTACGAGACCTCCGATTTCGTCGCGGACGACCGGCGTCATCTGCTCACCCTCGGAATGGCCGGCTATACCGAGTCCGGCGTCATCGGCCGTCCCTCGAAGGCGTCCGCCGAGAAGGGGAAGGAGCTCCTGGCGGGGCTGACCGAGGCCTTCGGGGCGTACTTCTCCTTGGTGACGGCGAAGACGCTGCCCACTGCCTCCGACGCGGCCCCGGCCAAGGGGACTTCCGGAGTGTGAACTTCGGCGGTCTCTGACGCTCGGCATTGATCGTGCCCTCCTGCGTTCTCCTGCCGGGGGCGCCGCAGCGCCGCGAACCACCGGACGACCAGGACCGCGACGCCTGGCAGGGCGGCGGCGAAGCTGAGCACTCCGTAGATCACCGCGACGCTCAGGCCCAGGCCGGCGCCCAGCCCGGCGGCGCCGAAGGCCCAGGCCATGACGCCCTCCCTGGGGCCCCAGCCGCCGATGTTCAGCGGCAGGCCCATGGCGAGCAGGGCCAGCAGGGCGAGCGGCAGCAGTACGGCGGCGGAGGCGTGGGATCCGGCGACGCGGGCGGCAAGCAGGAACATCGCCAGATGTCCCGCCAGCACCACGACCGACGAGATGAGCACGCCCGGCCAGTTGCCGCGGGCGAGCAGCGCGCCGCGCGCCTCGGTGAGCGTGGCGCGGACGGCTCGGTGGCGCCGGGACGGGCCGGACTGGGCGCTGCCCCTGCGGACCGCGCCCGCCGTGACGACTCCGCACACCGAGACGATCGCCAGGATCAGGGCGAGTTGGCGGGCGTCCGCGAGGACCGGTGACGGGAAGGTGAGCAGGACCACCGCGCCGACGGCCACCAGGACCGCCTGGCCCGCGGTCCGTTCGAGGACCACGGCGCGTACGCCGCGGCCGACGTCCCCGGTGCTCTGGCCGTGTCGTACGGCACGGTGCACATCGCCGAGGACTCCGCCGGGCAGCGCCGCGTTCAGGAACAGCGCGCGGTAGTAGTCCGCGACGGCGCCGCCCAGCGACAGCCGGATCCGCAGCCCACGTGCCACCAGGCACCAGCGCCAGGCGCTGAACACGGTGGTCAGCAGGCCGAGCCCCAGCCCTGCCAGCAGGGTCGGCCCGTCGACCCGTCGCAGGCCGTCCAGGAAGACACCGGTACCGAGCCGCCAGAGCAGCACACCGAGGATGAGGACGCCGGCGACGGAACCGATGTGCGTGCGCAGGGAGCCCCCCTTGCGGTGGGCGGGGGTCGGGTCGGCTTCCTGGAGGGCCGGCGCCACGTTCGGCTCACCCTCGGAGCGCGGTTCACCCACCTCGCCACCGGTCGGTGCCGTGTCCGCCGGACTCACGTCGCCGCGCACCGGAACCAGGTCCGCGTCGGCGTGGACCCGGACCGCGGTCGCCGCGCCGCGCGGGCGGGAGGTGCCCGCGTCCACGCCGACCGCTTCCGCCGTCCCCGCCCCGGCGCTCACGCCGCACCGCCGGTCGGCCGCGGCAGCGCCAGGACGTCGCTGTGGTGGACCCGTACGCGCAGCTCACCCGCGGCACAGGCGGCGAGGCGGGACTGCAGATATGACTCTGCACGGGCGGCCAGCGCGGGCCGCTCCTCGACGGCCGCGCCGACCCAGCCGCGCAGCCACTCCGCCGTGAGGTCGGCCTCGTCGGCGCCGAGCCGCCAGGGGCTCGGATGCACCCGTACCGTCGCGCCGTGCCGGTCGAAGGCCTCGCAGGCCGCCGTGATCGCGTCGGGGCCGAGCAGTTCCCCGCGCCGCTGGTGGGCGTTGAACGCCTCGGCGAACTCGGCGTCCAGCGGATCGGCCGGTGTGAACTCGACGCGCCCCACGACGGAGAGCGTGAGCAGGGCCGGCACCCCGGCGCCCGCGCAGGCCGCCGCGAGCCGGTCGATCTCCTCACGGGTCAGCACGTCGAGGAGGGCGGACGCCGTCACCAGCGACGCCCCGGCCAGCGCGTCCGCGGTCAGCCGGCCGATGTCACCGCGCTGGGTGGTGACCGTGACCCGGCTGCCGTCGGCGGCCGCGTGCGGTGCGCCCACGGTCGCGAAGTGCAGCAGATAGGGGTCCCGGTCGTGCAGGATCCAGTGCTGGGCGCCGTCGAGCCGGGGGGCGAGCCAGCGGCCCATGGAGCCGGTGCCGCAGCCGAGGTCGTGGACCACCAGATCGCCGCCGCGGCCCGGCCGGTTGGCCAGCCGGACGCGCAGCGGGTCGAGCAGTTCGGGCGCCCGTGCGGCGGCGTCCGCCGGCTCCCGCAGCTGGAGCCACTGGGGGGCGTAGCGGGGCACGTCGTCGTCGGGCGCGCTCACGCGCTGCCCCGGAACCCCGGACACACCACCCTGCACGTCCACCTCCGACACGCCCTGTTCCGGAACTCCCGACGGAGTCGCAGTCATACTCATGCCGCCCTCCGAGGCTGCTGCGGAAGACGTCCCAGCACACCGGCCAGGCTGCGGGCGGTGGTCGCCCAGCCGTCCAGTGCGGCCCGGCGACCGCGCGCGGCGGCCTTGAGCCGGCGGCGCACATCGGCCTCGCCGAACCAGCCGCGCAGTTCCGCGGCGAGCGCCGCCGGGTTCTCCGGGGGTACGAGGATGCCGGGGACCCCGCCGTCGGGCGCGCGCCCGACCGCCTCGGGGAGACCGCCCACGTCGGTCGCCAGCACCGGGATCCCGCGCGCGAGCGCCTCGGTGACGGCCATGCCGTACGTCTCGGCGTAGGAGGTGAGGACCATGAGGTCGGCCGCCGCGTAGCTCGCGTCGAGTTCCGCGCCCGCCTGCGGTCCCGCGAGGTGCAGCCGGTCGCCGAGCCCGTACTTCTCGATCAGGCCGCGCAGCTGGGCGACGTACGTCGGGTCCTGGGTGAGTCCGCCGACGCAGACGCAGCTCCAGGGCAGGTCGGTGACGGTGGCGAGGGCCTCGATCAGCCGGTGCTGGCCCTTGCGCGGGGTGACCGCGGCGACGCACAGCAGCCGGGAGACGCCGTCGGTGCCGGAGGCGAGGGGCGCGATGTCGGCGCCCGGGGCGGCGACATGGACCCGTTCCGGGGCGAGCCCGTGGTGGGCGACCAGCCGGCGGACGGCCCAGTCGCTGGTGGCGACGACGGCGGACACGGCCCGCAGCGTCGCCCGTTCCTTCGCGTCCAGCTCGGCGGCCACGGCGGCCGCGAGCCCGGTCTCGTCGCCGAGGGGCAGGTGCACCAGGACGGCGAGACGCAGCCGTTCGGCCTCGGGGGCGATGATCTCGGGGACGCCGCAGGCGACGAGCCCGTCGAGGAGGACGACCGAGTCGTCCGGGAACTCACTGAGCGTGCGGGCCAGCTCCGTACGGGCGGAGGCCGACGGCCGGGGCCAGCTGCCCGCGACGGCGTGTTTGTGGACCTGCCAGCCGAAGCCGGGCAGGTCGAGGCAGAGCCGCCGGTCGTAGGCGTTGCCGCCGCTGGGCGCGGACGCGTCGTCGACACCGCCCGGCATCACGAAGTGCACGGAGCGCAGGGACATGGGGATGATCTCGGCGTTCTTGAGAGCCGTGTGCTGCACGGGCACGTAGTTCAGGGAAGCCTGGTCGCCGTTCGCGGCCGCCGGGCCGGTCTTCGCAGACGCCTCGCCGGTCTTCGGGGACACCGGACCGGACTTGGGGGACGCCTGGTCCATGGTCGTGTCGGTCACAGCGCACGCTCGTAACTCGCCCAGGCGATGTGCGACTCGTGCAGGGTGACCGTGATACCCGCGAGGCCTTGGGCGCCCTCGCCGAGGGCCCCGGCGTGCACGCGCTCGGCGAGGCGGTCGGCGATGACCTTGGCCAGGAACTCCGTCGAGGTGTTGGTGTCCTTGAAGTCCGGTTCGTTGTCGAGGTTGCGGTAGTTCAGCGCGCTTACGACGGCGCCGAGTTCCTGCGTGGCCAGACCGATGTCGACGACGATGTTGTCGTCGTCCAGCTCGGCCCGGCGAAACGTGGCGTCCACCAGGAACGTCGCCCCGTGCAGGCGCTGCGCGGGCCCGAAGACCTCGCCACGGAAGCTGTGGGCGATCATCAGGTGATCGCGGACGGTGATGCTGAACAACGGACGACCCTCCAGGTGCGGCACGTCTGATCCCCTGCCGGGACCATGCCGTGTAGTACGGCTGCCCCGTTCTCCTTGTTCAGCTGCCTGTTCCCCTTTCTTTGCAGTTTTTGGAGGTCAGGCAGGTTGTTCAGTGCTCAAACGCCTTCGTAGACGACGCGATGGCACAGGCCGGGTATCGATCCGGAGGCCAACTTCGGCATCACGTCGGGCAGTTCGTCGAAGCCGCACTCACCGGTGACGAGCGCGTCGAAGGCGGGCTCGGCGAGCAGTTCCAGGGCGAGTGCCAGCCGATCGGCGTACGTCCGACTGGCGCGCCGCGCCGGGGAAACGGAACCCACCTGGCTGCTGCGCACGACCAGGCGCCGGGAGTGGAAGGCCTCGCCCAGCGGCAGGCTGACCCGCCGGTCGCCGTACCAGCTCATCTCCAGGACGGTGCCCTCCTGGGCGAGCAGCTCCAGCGACCGGGTGAGCCCGGCCTCGGTGGCGCTGGCGTGCACGACGAGGTCACACTCGTCGGCGGCGTCCGCGGGGAGCGCGAAGTCGACGCCCAGGGCGCGGGCGATGTCGGCGCGCGCGGGGTCGGCGTCGACCAGCTGGACGCGTACACCCGGGAAGCGGGCGAGGAGCGCGGCGATGGAGCAGCCGACCATGCCGCCGCCCACCACGGCGATCCGGTCGCCGACCAGCGGTGCCGCGTCCCACAGGGCGTTGACCGCGGTCTCCACGGTCCCGGCGAGCACGGCGCGCGGGGCGGGGACGGAGTCCGGTACGACGGTCACGGCGCTCAGCGGCACGACGTAGCGCGTCTGGTGCGGATACAGGCAGAAGACGGTCCGGCCGCGCAGACCCGCCGGGCCTTCTTCCACCTGGCCGACGCTCAAATAGCCGTACTTGACCGGTGCGGGGAAATCCCCGTCCTGGAACGGTGCACGCATCGAAGCATGCTGACTTTCCGGAACGCCGCCGCGGAAGACGAGGGTCTCGGTGCCCCGGCTCACTCCCGAGTAGAGCGTGCGCACCAGCACCTCCCCCTCGCCGGGGGCCGGCAGGGCGACCTCGCGTATCTCGGCGTGGCCGGGCGAGCTCAGCCAGAAGGCACGAGCTGTGAGTTCCATGAGCGTCCCCCTGAACGATTCAGCAGATCTTCACGTACGGAGCGGTGACAAGCCGCGCACTGTACGCGGCGTTGATCGACTCTGTCATACGGCCGGAGGATGTTGCGGTGGCCCTGAACAACACGTACGACGCGAGGCTCTTGGCGCAGGAGACCACGGTGGGAGCGGGTCTGCAGCTCCTGGTGCTGGCTCTGCTGGGCACGGCGATCGGGATGGGGCCCGCGGGCTGGCTGACCGGTCTGGCCTTCGCGCTCGCCACCTGGGCGGTTCTGACCCGTGCCCTGCGTCGCTCACGGCCCCGTTCCTTCGGACCGGCCAATCGGGTGACGCTCGGCCGGGCCATCCTGGTCGGCGGGGTCACCGCCCTGGTCGCGGACTCCTTCGAGAGCTCGCCCCCGGTCAGCCTGCTCGTCGGTCTCACGGCGGTCGCCCTGATCCTCGACGGGGTGGACGGCAAGGTCGCCCGTCACACCGGCACCTCGACCGCGCTGGGCGCCCGCTTCGACATGGAGGTGGACGCGTTCCTCATCCTGGTGCTGAGCGTGTACGTCTCGATGTCGCTGGGCCCCTGGGTGCTGCTGATCGGCACCATGCGGTACGCGTTCGTGGCGGCGGCCCGGGGGCTGCCCTGGCTGAACGCGGCCCTGCCGCACAGCATGGCGCGCAAGACCGTGGCAGCCCTTCAGGGGATCGTGCTGCTCGTCGCGGGCGCCGGGATCATGCCCCTGGAGGGCAACGCCGCCCTGGTACTCCTCGCGCTCGCCTCGCTCATCTGGTCGTTCGGCCGCGACATCACCTGGCTGTACCGCCACCGCCACCCGGTCGGTGAGCAGAAGCAGGCGCAGGAGCGGGCGCAGGAGACGGAGCGGACGCAGGAGACCGAGCGGGTGCTGGAGCAGGAACGGGTGCTGGAGCAGGAGCATGAGCAGGAGCAGCAGGTGCGGGACGGCGTCCGCGAGCTCGTCGAAGCGTGAGGTCGCGGCGTGGGCGGAGCGTCGCCGAGGGCGGAATCGGTCGATAACGATTCGGCAACCGCACGCTCTACCGCGTCGTAGGGTTCGGACATGTGAAAGACCGGCTCGTCGTCAAGGGCGCCCGTCGGCACAACCTGCGTGACATCTCCGTGGAGTTGCCCGGGAATGCGCTCATCGTTTTCACCGGAATATCGGGCTCGGGTAAATCCCGCCTGGCTTTCGACACGATGTTCGCCGAGGGCCGACGGTGTTACGGCGAATCGCTTTCCGTCTACATCCGACCGTTGTATGCGGACGTGTTCCAGCTGTTGCGGGCCGACGGGTTCAGCCCGGTGCGGGTCGCGGGGAGGTCCAGCCGCTCACCGGGCCACCACCGCTGGACAAGCGCAGGAAGCACTCGATCGACGTGGTCGTGGACCGGCTCGCGGTGAACGCTTGTGCGCGACAGCG
This sequence comes from Streptomyces mirabilis, assembly GCF_039503195.1. NCBI lineage: Bacteria > Bacillati > Actinomycetota > Actinomycetes > Kitasatosporales > Streptomycetaceae > Streptomyces > Streptomyces mirabilis. The sequence goes on along the minus strand of NZ_JBCJKP010000001.1, from coordinate 8,708,339 downwards.
GCTGACCGAGTCCGTGGAGACCGCGCTCGGGCTCGCCGGAGGCGTCGTCCGCGTCGACTCGTGGACATCGGCCTCGAGGCGCTGGAACCGCGGCTGTTCTCCTTCGACGGGCCGTGGGGTGCCTGCCCCGAGTGCACCGGCCTGGACTCACGGAGGGAGGTCGACCCCGAACTCGTCGTACCGGACGAGGAGAAGTCGCTGTCCGAGGGCGCCGTCGCGCCGTGGACGAACACCAGCGGTGCCGAGTACTTCACCCGACGGCTCGAAGCGGTGGCCGCGGCGGCCGGGTTCAGCACCGCCGCCCCCTGGCGTCATCTGTCCGCCACCGCGAAGAAGGTGGTGCTGCACGGGTTCCGGGAGCAGGTCCACCTCACCTGTCGACGAGCTGCCCTGCCCGGCCTGCGGCGGCGCCCGGCTGAGACCGGCCGTGCTCGCCGTCACCGTGGCCGGACACGCCATCGCCGAGCCGACGGCACTGCCCATCGATCAACTCGCGCGATGTGTACAGCACCTGGAGCCGGCGGGCTGGGAGCGGCGAGTCGCCGACGCCGTCGTCGCGGAGATCGGCGGGCGACTGCCGTTCCTTCTCGACGTCGGCCTGGACCATCTGTCACTGAACCGGCCCGCCGCCCGTCCGTCCGGCGGCGAGGCACAGCGGATCCGGCCGGCCACCCGGATCGGCGCCGGTCCGGTCGGCGTGCTGTACGTGCTGGACGAACCGAGCATCGGGCCGCACCAGCGCGACAACCGACGGCTCGTCGAGACACCGCCGCGGCTGCGGGACGGTGGCAACACCGTGAGCGTCGTCGAGCACGACGAGAAGACCGTGAAGGCGCGAGGTGTCGGTCTCCTTCCCGCTCGGGCAGTTCGTCGCCGTCACGGGCGTGTCCGGCGAGGGGCGCGATCAGCGGCGTCGAGGAGATCGACAAGGTGGTCCGGGTCGACCCGTCCCCGATCGGCCGCAGCCCCCGGTCGAACCCGGCGACGTACACAGGAGTCTTCGACCGGTTGCGGCAGCACCGCTACGGCGACGGCACCCTCGAGGTCGAGATGCGCTTCCTCCCGGACATCTACGTGCCGTGTGAGGTGTGTCACGGAGCGCAGTACAACCGGGAGACCCTGGACGTACACTTCAAAGGCAGGTCCATCGCCGACGTACTGGGCATGACCATCGAGGCCGGCCGGGGTTTCTTCGCGGAACACGCGATCACCCCCCGGTACCTCAGGACGCTCCATGACGTGGGTCTGGGCCCTGTGAAACGCTCTACGTCCTCGACGAGCCGACCACCGGCCTGCGTGTCGAGGACGTCCGCCACCTGCTGGCCGTGCTCCACCGACTCGTCGACCAAGGCAACACGGTCGTGGTCATCGAGCACGACCTCGACGTGATCAAGACCGCCTACTGGATCGTCGACATGGGTCCCGAAGGCGGCCACCGCGGCGGCACAGTGATCGCCGAGGGCACCCCCGAACAGGTGGCGGCCCAGCCTCGGTCCTACACCGGGCAGTTCCTCCGACCGCTTCTGGAGAGGAGTTGAGCGCCATGGAAACGGACACTCAGGCATGGGAACTGGAGTCGCCCAATCCCGCCGCGTATGCGGACGAGGACGACGACGCGCCCACTCCCCGGCTCACCTCCGGCGGCGCCACGATCGATCAGGTGCGCGACTACCTCAAGCAGATCGCCCGAGTCTCCCTCCTCGACGCCGAGAAGGAGGTGGAGCTGGCGAAGCGGATCGAGGCGGGTCTGTTCGCCGAGCGAAGGCTGACGGAGGAGCCGCACATCAGCCCGGAATTCCAACGCGAACTGGAGATTCTCGCCGCGGACGGACAAGTGGCGAAGTCTCATCTCGTCGAGGCGAACCTGCGCCTGGTCGTCTCCATCGCCAAGCGGTACAGCAGGCGGGGAATGCTGTTCCTGGATCTGATCCAGGAGGGGAACACGGGACTGATCCGCGCGGTGGAGAAATTCGACTACACCAAAGGGTTCAAGTTCTCGACCTATGCGACCTGGTGGATCCGGCAGGCGATTTCACGCGCCCTGGCCGACCAGAGTCGGACGATCCGCATTCCCGTCCACATGGTCGAGGTCATCAATCGCATGGCCAAGGTGCGCCGGGAAATACTCCAGGACACCGGGGCCGAACCCACACCGGAACAACTCGCGGACAAGCTGGACGTCCCCGTCGAGAAGATCACCGAGATAGAGGGCTACAGCAAGCAGCCGGTCTCACTCCACACCCCGCTCGGCGAGGACGGCGGCACGGAACTGGGTGACATCCTGGAGGACAGCGAGACCATCTCCCCCGCGGACATGGTCACCTTCCTCCTCCTCAAGGACGCCATCCAGGCCGTCCTCGCGAACATGACCGCACGCGAGGCGGGGATCATCTCCCTGCGCTACGGCCTCATCGACGGGCAGGCCCGGACCCTGGAGGAGATCGGGCAGGTGTACGGGGTGACACGTGAGCGCATCCGTCAGATCGAGTCCAAGACGATGTCCAAACTGCGCCACCCCTCCCGCTCCCAGGCCCTACGGGACTACCTCGACGTCAGCTGATACCCCCTCACGCCTGCAGCGGGTGCCGCGGGGTCGAATCCCGCCGGGAGCAGAGAGAGAAGGGCCGGTCGGAGGCACGCCGACGGGGGGCACCGAGAGACGGCCGGCTCAGGAGGGGTTTCCTCCCGGGCCGACCCATCGGCGGTGTGTCAGGCGGGCGGGCATCCGAACCAGTTCAGTTTGCCGTCGCCGGAGGTGTAGCCCATGCAGCTGATGGTTCTGTGGTGCAGGGTCTCGGTCCGGTCGACCCCTCCGTCCAGAGTGTCCCTCTTGTAGTAGGTCCGTACGAGGGTGTCGATCTCGATGGTGTACCAGCGTCTCTTGTTGTTCGGGACGCTGCAGTGGTGGCCGGTCAGGTTGCGGCTGGGCCCGCCGCTGCTCCACATGTCCTGTTCGGCGCGGTCGCAGTGCGCGCGACCGGAGGCGTCGGCGATGCCGACGCCGGTGCCGAGCAGGGCCGACGCGCCCGTGACCACCGCCGCGGTAACGCCGAGCAGGCGCTTCAGAGTGAGGTTCATCGATTGCTCCTCCTGCCAGATGTGGTGACGGCTCGGAGTCGCCATGTCACCCCGGTGCGATGATCGCATTTATCCGGTATGTCCCGCCCGCCGGCCAGAGGTGCAGTACCTCGACCCGGTGACGTCGGTGCTGCCAATGCAGCAGGCCGCGGTCACACGCCGAGACCCACCGTCGGAGTCCTCCCATGAATGGGCGAGTCTCGTCGTGAGAGTTCACTTGCATGAAGAGAGTCGACCCTCTAACTTCATGAGAGTCGACTCTCACCACGCGATGACAAGGACCTCACCATGCCCACCCCCACCTCCACCCCCGCCTCCCGCACCGTCGAGCTGACCGGCGGACTGTCCGTCACTGTCGAGGAGTACGGCGAGAACACCGAGGGCACCGGCGTGCTGATGCTGCACGGCGGTGCCGGCCCGCGCACGGTGGCCGGGATCTCGTCCGCACTGTCCGAGCACGTGTACGTCGTCACGCCGACCCACCCCGGCTTCGACGGCACCCCCCGCCCGGAGCGGTTCGACACCGTCGCCGACCTGGCCGTCGCGTACCTGGATCTGCTCGACACCCTGGACCTGAAGGGCGTCATGGTGGTCGGCAACTCCATCGGCGGCTGGATCGCCGCCGAGATGGCCCTGCGCGACAACCACGGCCGGATCGGCGCGCTGACCCTGCTGAACGCGGTCGGCATCCACGCCCACATGAAGGAGAACCGGGTCGTCGACCCGCGCACCCTGGCCCCGGCCGAGGTGGGCCAGTTGTCCTTCGCCAACGCGCGGTTCCGCCCCGACTTCGCCTCGTTCAGCGATGCGCAGCGGGCCGCGGCGGTCGCCAACCAGAAGACCCTCGCCGTGTACGGGGGCGAGGGGTTCACGTACGACCCGAAGCTGCGCGGCCGACTGCACCGGGTGACCGTGCCGGTGCTGGTCGTCTGGGGCGAGGAGGACGGCATAGCGCCCCTGAAGTACGGGCGCGGCTACGCCGACTCGTTCCCCGACGGGCACTTCGCCCCGATCCCCGACGCCGGGCACTTCCCGCAGATCGAGCAGATGGGACGCACCCTCGGAGCCATCGGCGACTTCGTCAGCACGATCGTCAAGCCCGACGCTACGGCCTGACCGTCCCGTACCCCGGCCCGTCTCGTCCCGGCCCGTCCCGCCCCCTGCCTGCCGCGTGCCGCAGCCCCAAGCCCGGCGCGCGGCAGGCACGGCTTCGCAGCGGTCGCTCACCGAGTTCCGCGGCGCCAGAAACGGCGTTTGCGCTGTCCCTATGCCGCACCGCTGATGCCGGCGGCGATGAAGCGCCGGTGGAGCGGGCTGACGCCTGTCTCGGGTGTACCGGTGATGCCGGCCTTCTGGATCGCGGGTGCGAGCCGTTCGGTGAAGAAGGTCTCGAACGCCTGCTGGGATTCCCACACATCGGTCACGTGGAACCCCTGGGCGTCGAACCAGGCCACGTGCACCTGGCCACCGGTCGCCGGGACCTCCTCCCAACCCACCACATCCCGCACCATGTCGTACTGCTCCGGCGTGACCCCTGCCCAATGCATCGACATCACCACAGCCATGTCCAGCCCCCTTGCCGCTCGTAGTGCCCCACGCGGGTACCAGCACGGAAATCGTTCCATCCCACGGGCCTTGCCGGACAGAGCGTGTGGAGGCGTACCGGCGCCTGTGGAAAGCCTCGTACGCTCGCCGAGCAGTCCCCTCCACGCGGGCCCGGTCGAAGGTGTCCCCCGCCGCGATGAGTTCCGGTCGGCGCGCGAGTCTGTTCTGGTGAGCGTCGTGGGACGTCGTGCGACGCCGCCCGGCACCAGACATCACGGAGGACATCATGACGACCACGCCGAGTGACCCGACCGCCGCGCTGCCCGGTCGTCCACCCGTCGTCGACCCGGCCACCTGGCAGGCCGCCCGTGACGCGCTCCTGGTCCGCGAGAAGGCCCACACCCGCGAGGGCGACGCCCTCGCCGCGGCCCGCCGCCGGCTGCCGATGGTGGAGCTCGACGGGACGGTCGAGGTCGTCGGACCCGACGGCCCGGTCCCGTTCCTGGACCTGTTCCAGGGCCGCGACGAGCTCGTGGTCTACCAGCACATGTGGTACGACGGCGCGCCGCACCAGGGGCAGTGCGAGGGCTGCACCACCACGGCCTGGCATGTGAAGGACGCCGTCTATCTCAACGCCCGCGGCGTCTCGTTCGCCGTCGTGACCTCGGGCCCGTGGGACGAGGTGGCCTCCTATGTCGAGTTCATGGGCTACACCCAGCCCTGGTACTCGGTGCGCGGTGTGGACGCGCCGATCGGCGGAGGAATGGGGCACGTCGTCTGTTTCCTGCGCGACGGCGATCGCGTGTTCCTCACCTACTCCACGACGGGTCGTGGCAACGAGCCGGTCAACGGGTCCCTCGCCCTGCTCGACATGACGCCCTACGGCCGCGGCGAGGCGTGGGAGGACAACCCCGAGGGCCGGCCCGTGATCGGCGACGTCCGCGAGGGGCACCCGTCCGAGGGCCGCCAGGCCTGTTGGTACTGGCGCACCGACGCGGACGGGAACGCCACCTGGGGACCGACCAGCCGGCCCGTGCCGCAGTGGACCCGCCCCGGCGCGACCCCCGTGGAGACCCTCGGCCGGCACGGCCACCACCACTGACGCGCCTTCGTCGACGGCGTCGGCAAGAGGAAGCCGGGTCCACGTGTCGTCCGAGTCATGACCGCTATCTGCGTCGCCACTCCTCGGCCAGCAGTTCGTACGAGCGCACCCGGTCCGCATGGCCGTGGGTGATGGTCGTGATCAGCAACTCGTCGGCCCCGGTGGCCTCCTGGAGCTGTTCCACCTGGTCGGCGACGTGTCCCGGGGAGCCCACGAACCGGGTCTCGACGCGATCCGCGACCAGCGCCCGGTCCGGGTCGCTCCACACGTGGGCGCGGGCCTCCTTCGGCGTCGGGAACTCGATGGCGCCCTCGGCGGTACGGATGCTGCGGACCCAGAGGCCGTATCCGGTGGCGAGTTCGCGCGCGGTCCCGTCGTCCTCGGCGACGACCACGTCCGCGGACACGCTGACGTACGGCTTGTCGAGGACGTCGGACGGCTGGAAGGCGGCGCGGTAGCCCTCCGCCGCCTCCAGCACCGTGGCCGGACTGACGTGGTAGTTCGCCGCGAAGCGCAGCCCGTTGCGGCCGGCGACCGTGGCGCTCTCCCCGCCGCTGCTGCCCAGGATCCACACCTGCACGTCCGCACCCTCGCCCGGGACGACATGTGCCTCGACGCCGTCCGCCGACCGGTGATGGCCAGGAATCTCATGACGCCACACGCTCGTCGCGCACGTGGTCCGGGTGGGCGAGGCCGAGGTGGTCGCGCAGGGTCGTGCCCTCGTATGCGGTGCGGTACACGCCGCGCTCCTGGAGCAGCGGGACCACGGTGTCGGCGAAGGTGTCGAGGCCGCCGGGGGTGAGGTGCGGGACGAGGATGAAGCCGTCACTGGCGTCGGCCTGCACGAAGGAGTCGATGGTCTCGGCGACGGTGGCCGGGGAGCCGACGAAGGCCTGCCGGTTGCCGGTCTCGATGACCAGATCGCGGATGGACCACTTGTTGGCGGCCGCGAGCTCCCGCCACTCGCGGGCCGTGGCGAGCGGGTCGCGGTACATCCGGACCTGGGCGCGGCCCCGGGCGATGGTGTGTTCGCCGAGGTCCGGGTCGATGTCGGGCAGGGGTCCTTCCGGGTCGTACGCGGACAGGTCGCGGTTCCAGACGAACTCCAGGTGCTTGATCGCGGTGGCGCCGCTGACCTGCCGGCGGCGCACCTCGCGGGAGATCTCCTCCGCCTCGGCGTCCGTGTCGCCGAGGACGAAGGTCGCGGCGGGCAGGATCAGCAGCTGGTCGCGCTCACGGCCGTAGCGGGCGAGGCGTCCCTTGACGTCCGTGTAGAACGCCTGGCCCTCCTTGAGGGTGGCGTACCGGCTGAAGATCGCGTCGGCGCTGGAGGCGGCGAACTCGCGCCCCTCGTCGGAGTCGCCCGCCTGGAAGATCACCGGGCGTCCCTGCGGGCTGCGCGGCACGTTGAACTGCCCCTGGATGTCGAAGTGTTGGCCTTGGTGCACAAAGGCTCCGGCCTTCGCGTCGCGCAGGAACGTGCCGGTCTGCTGGTCGGCGAGGACCTCGTCCCCGTGCCAGGAGTCGAAGAGCTCGTTCGCCGTGGTCAGGAACTCCTTGGCCCGGGAGTAGCGCTCCTCCTGGGGGAGGAAGCCGCCGCGGCGGAAGTTCTCGCCGGTGAAGGCGTCCCAGGAGGTGACCACGTTCCAGGCCGCGCGGCCGTCGGAGAGGTGGTCGAGGCTGGCGAACTGGCGGGCCACCTCGTAGGGCTCGTTGAAGGTGGAGTTGATGGTGCCGGTCAGGCCGAGGTGTTCGGTGACGGCGGCGAGCGCGGTGAGGATCGTGAAGGTGTCGGGGCGGCCGACGACGTCCAAGTCGTAGATCTTCCCGCCCTGTTCGCGCAGTCGCAGCCCCTCGGCGAGGAACAGGAAGTCGAACTTGGCGCGCTCGGCGGTGCGCGCGAAGTGGGCGAAGGAGCTGAACTCGATGTGGCTGCCGGCCTCGGGGTCGCTCCACACGGTGGTGTTGTTGACGCCGGGGAAGTGCGCCGCGAGGTGGACCTGCTTGCGGGGCTTGTCCTGTGACGTGCTGCTCATGAGTGGGTCCCTCCGGCTCAGGCGGTGGCGGCGTAGCGGTTGGCGGGGCGGGAGAGGCCGAGCAGCCCGCGCAGGGTGTCGGACTCGTACGACTGCCGGAAGACGCCCCGGCGCTGGAGTTCGGGCACGAGGCCCCGGGTGACGGCGGGGAGGTCGTGGCCGAGGACGGCGGGACGCAGTCGGAAGCCGGACAGTCCTGCCTCCCCCAACTCCTGCAGCAGATCCGCCAGTTGGGCGGGCGTGCCGGTGAAGATCCGGGCATCGCTGGTGTACGGGTATCCGGCCAGGGCGTCGAGTCGCTCGCGGCGGGCCGCTGCGGCGGCCGGGTCGTCGTCCAGGAACACCACGAGGTCACCGAAGAGGTGCAGGGGTTCGTCGGCGCGGCCGGCCGCCGTCCGCTCGGCGCGGATCTCCGCGACGACGGCGCGGGCCTGGCCGGCGTCGTGCGGGGTGACGTAACCGATGTCGGCGGCCCGGGCCACCAGTCGGTAGGGGACGGTCGCGTGGGCCAGGGCGCTGACGATCGGCTGGCCCTGCGGCGGGCGGGGGGTGATCGAGGGGCCCTTGACGCTGAAGTGCTTGCCCTCGAAGTCGATGTAGTGCAGTTTGTCGCGGTCGACGAAGCGTCCGGTGGCGACGTCCCGGATCTCCGCGTCGTCATCCCAGCTGTCCCAGAGCCGGCGCACCGCTTCGACGTAGTCCGCGGCCTCGTCGAAGAGGTCGGTCGTCAGCTCGCGCAGGGCCGGGCCGTCCAGATCCTCGATGCGCAGCGGCGGGAGCGTACGGCGGCCGAAGTGCCCGGCTTCGTGCGCGCGGGCCGACACCTGCACCCGTACGCCCGCACGGCCCGTGCTGACGTAGTCGAGGGTGGCGATCGCCTTGGAGATGTGGAAGGGCTCGGTGTGGGTGACGACGGCGGTCGGGACCAGTCCTATGTGGCTGGTCAGCGGGGCGACGCGGGCGGCGATCAGGACGGCGTCCAGGCGCCCGCGGACCTGGTCGGTGCGGCTGTCGGGCTCGGTGAGGCGGGAGGACTGGAGTCCGAGGGCGTCCTCGATGGTCACGAAGTCGAGGAGACCGCGCTCGGCCTCGGTGACCAGGTCCGTCCAGTACCCGGCGGTGAGCAGCTCACGGGGGCGGGCCACCGGCTCGCGCCAGGCGGCGGGGTGCCAGCCGGCGCCGTCGAGCGCGACGGCGAGGTGCAGGTGGGGGACGAGGGGGAGGAATCGGGCAGCGAAGATGATGCGGACACGGAGGGGGTGCCTTCCTGGTCGACCGTACGAGAGCGCGGCCCTCTGCGCGGAGGGCGCGGCGGCGGGGTGACAGGTCAGGGACGACAGAGCGCGCCGGCCACGCGCTGGAGATCGATGTGCGGCCGGGAGTGCAGGTGCACACGGCGGCGCGGGACGAGCGCCATGACGCGGAGAGCGGACCCGACTCGCACGTCCCTCACCTCCGCTTCCGTGTCCCGGCGGGCCCGTGGCCGCGCCGGCATCGTGAATCCCTTCAACACAACGGTCCGCCTACGCCGTCTGTTCCTGCTGGGCGCCCGGAGTTCGGACGAGGAGGAACTCCGAGCGGCGGCGCAGGGTGAAGCCGATCGACTCGTAGAGCCGGATCGCGCCGGTGTTGGTCGCGGAGGCATGCAGGAAGGGCGTGTCTCCGCGCTCCCTGATGCCGGCCGCGATCGCGCGGACCAGTCGCGTGGCCAGGCCCTTGCCGCGGTGGTCCGGGGCGGTGCAGACCGCGCTGATCTCCGTCCAGCCGGGCGGTCGCAGCCGTTCGCCCGCCAGGGCGATGAGCCGGCCGCGGTGCCGGATACCGAGGTAGGTGCCGAGTTCGACCGTGCGGGGCAGGAAGGGCCCCGGCTCGGTCAGGGCGATCAGGTCCAGGATCTCGGGGACGTCGTCGGGCCCGAGCCGGACCGCTTCGGGGGCGGGCTCGGCGCGCAGCGCGGTGTCGACCAGTTGTACGCCCTGGCCGTGCTGGACCGTTTCCCAGCCCTGGGGCGCCGACTTCGCCCCGGTCACGGGGGTGACGGTGCCGGGGCCGACGAGCGCGGCGAGGTCGTCCCAGGCGCGTGGGTCGGCCGGGTCGGCGAGGGCGGTGAACGGGGAGACGTCCAGGGGGTAGCGGGCGGCACGTCCTACGCGCTCGGCGAAGGGGGCGTGCGGGCCGGTCAGCGCTGCCCAGGCGGCGTTGTCCAGGATGTGGGGGGTCGCCGGGCTCTGCTGCGGGGTCGGTCGGGCGACGGTGGACATGGTGGTGTCGGACCTCCGGGAAGCGGTCAGGAGTTGTCGAGCGGCAGGCCGGGCGGGTTGATCCGCGCGGTGCTGACGGCCTCGTTGGAGAGGTTCCAGGCGGCGAGCCACTTGGCGTACTGACCGTCCTTGATGAGGTGGTTGATCGCGTCGGCGACCGGCTTGGCCAGCCCGCTGTCCTTCTTCGCGGTGGCCGCGATCAGGCCCTGGAGCGTCGCGCCCGCGCCGGAGAACTTGCCCGCGTTGCGGGTCGGGTTGGGCGTCTTCGCCGTCTGGGTGATGTGGTACGAGATACCGGGGTTGGGCCCGAAGTAGGCGTCGATCTTCCCACTGGACAGCGCCAGATAGACGCTGTTGTTGTCCTGGAAGTACTTGACGGTGAGCTTCTTGCCCTCCTTCGCGAGCTTCGCCTTCCACTCCAGGAGGATCTTCTCCTGGTTGGTTCCGGCGCCCACGGAGACGGTCCTGCCGGCCAGGTTCTCGTAGTCGCCCGCGAAGTTCCAGGTGCTCTGCTTCGGCACCTCGAAGGCGAGGTTGTCCTGCCGGTAGGAGGCGAACTCGTACTTCTTCTTGCGTTCCTCGGTGTCGGTGACGTTCGAGAAGGCGACGTCGACCTTGCCGCTGTCGATGCCGACGAACAGGTTCTCCCAGGTCGAGTTCTTCACCTCCGCCTTCAGTCCGAGGACCGCGGCGACCAGTCGGCCGAGGTCGGGTTCGGCACCGGTGAGGGTCTTCTGGTCCTGGCCGACGTACGCCAGCGGCGGGAACCCGGCGGGCAGCGCGCCGATGCCGATGACCAGCTTGCCGTTCTTGGCGACGGACTTGGGTAGCTCGGCGCTGACGGCTTTGACCTCGGACACCTTGAGGTCGGTCTGCCGCGCGGCGCCGTTGGAGAGCGCGCCCACGGTGACGGTGCCGGCGGCCGCGCTGTCGGAGGTGGTGGCCGCGTCGCTCTCGCCCCCGCAGGCGGCGAGCCCGGCGGCGAGGGCGGCGACGGCGGTGGAGGCGGTGAGGCCACGGAGGAGTCTGCTGCGGAGGATGAGGGTGTGCATGGCTGTCCTTGTCCGATGCTCGTGAGTGAACCGTGTGGTGGGGAAGGCACGGTGGGGGAAGGCGTGATTGGGTGAAGGTGCGGTGGATGAAGGTGCGGTGAGGGCGTGGACGTCAGAGGACCTTGCTCAGGAAGTCCCTGGTCCGCTCGTGCGTCGGGTGGTCCAGCACCTCGGTGGGCGAACCCTGTTCGACGACGCGGCCCTCGTCGAGGAAGACGATCCGGTCGGCCACCTCGCGGGCGAAGCCGATCTCGTGGGTCACGATGACGAGCGTGGTGCCGCTGGTGGCCAGGTCCTTGATGACGGCGAGTACCTCGCCGACCAGCTCGGGGTCGAGGGCGGAGGTCGGCTCGTCGAAGAGGATGACTCCGGGCCGCAGCGCGAGGGCGCGGGCGATGGCGACCCGCTGCTGCTGGCCGCCCGACAACTGCCGTGGATAGGCGTCGGCCTTGTCGGCCAGACCCACGCGGTCGAGGAGGGTGCGCGCGAGTTCCCTGGCCTCGGGCCGCTTCAGCCCTCGGGTCGCCACCGGCGCGGCCGCCACGTTGTCCAGCACCGTCAGATGCGGGAACAGGTTGAAGTTCTGGAAGACGAACCCGATCCGGCCGCGCTGGGCCAGGATCGCCCGCTCGGTCAGCTCCTTGAGCCTCCCCGGCCTTCGGCCGGGGGGACCCCCGTCTCGCTGCGCTCGCCGTGTCGGCGTACGCCGATCAGCTCGCCGTTCAGGCTGACATGGCCGATCTCGGGCTTCTCCAGGTGGTTGATCACCCTGAGGAGGGTGGACTTGCCGGAGCCGGACGGGCCGAGGATCACGGTGACCTCTCCGGGCCGCACCGTCAACTCCACTCCGTTCAGCACGCGTTGGGCGCCGTACCACTTGTGCACATCGCGCACCTCGACGGCGGCCGGTCGGATCGCGTGTGTCTCGCCGGTCATATCGCCGCCTCCTTGCGGACCCGGGCCCGCAGGTCACGCAGCCCGGTGCGGGCCTTCTGCAACGGGGTCGGCGGGAGGGAGCGCAGCGCGCCCCGCGAGTAGTACCGCTCGACATAGAACTGGACGACGGACACGACGCTCGTGAGGATCAGGTACCAGGCGGTGGCGACCAGCAGCAGCGGCACGATGTCGCCGGGGTAGGTGGAGCCCATGCTCTGCACCGAGCCGAAGAGGTCGAGCAGCGAGACGTAGAAGACCAGCGAGGTGCCCTTGATCAGGCCGATCAGCTGGTTGACGTAGTTCGGGGTGATGGAGCGCAGTGCCTGCGGGAAGACGATCCTCGTGAACTGGTAGCCCTTGGGCAGACCGAGTGCGGAGGCCGCCTCGTGCTGGCCCTGGTCGACGGAGAGGATGCCACCGCGGACCACCTCCGCCGCGTACGCCGCCTCGTTGAGGCTCAGTCCGACGACCGCGACGACCATGTCGGTGGCGAGCCGGGACTCGTCGAAGGTGAGGAAGGCGGGGCCGAAGGGGACGCCTAGGCTCAGCGTCTTGTAGAGCGCGCTGAAGTTGTAGAGGAAGAGCAGGACGACGATGAGCGGCACCGAGCGGAACAGCCAGATGTAGACCCAGCTCACCGCGCGCAGCACGGGGCTCTTGGAGAGTCGGGCCAGGGCGAGCAGGATGCCGCCCAGCAGGCCCAACACAGCGCTGTAGAACGTCACTTCGAGGGTGATGAGCAAGCCGTCGAGGATCGTGGGACGCAGGAACCAGTACGGGAACCGGTCCCACTGGAAGAAGGGGTTGGTCGCCAGCCCGTGGACGATCTGGGCGACCACGACGAGCACGATCGCCGAGGCGATCCAGCGGCCGGGGTGGCGCAGGGGCAGCACGCGCTGTGCCGCGGCCGGGCGGGGCTCCGTCGTGCTCAACGGCACGGCGGAGCCCAGGGATTCACTCATGGAGGGCTCCAACGAATGCGGACACACCGCCGCGGCCCGTACGGCGGTGCGCGCGGGGACAGACGGATGTCAGGGGGTACGGAGGGAGGAGAGGCTCACCGACACCACGCCGACAGGACGGCGGGCGAAGGAGGTCGAGCCGTGCGGACGTTCAACGCCGCGGAAGGCGGAAGCGGTCAGCCCTGACAGAGACAGCGGGCGCCGCGGGAGCTACAACACCGTGCGGCGGCGGAGCAGCCGTGGCGCCGCGAAGCGGTCGTCCCGTCAGCTGCGTACATCGCGTTCACCGTCACCGTTCCGCCCCGTTGGGCCTCGAACGCACCGGAATCGATCCGGTCCGATGCGGCGTAAGTTAGGCATGGCCCCAAACGAATGTCAACGCGCACCGGCCGGAATGACCACGTGGTGAGACCGCGCATATGCCTTCTTGACGGCTCCGCGGACCGCACCGAGACTGACGGGGACGGTCACGATTGTCAGCGCCCGTCGTGCGGGTTCTCCCGTTCGACGCGGTTATCGGCCCCGGCCCGCTGACAGGCAACCCTTCCACCGCGACGGGGTGCCCCGGGTGACGACCGGGTCCCGCCGGTGCGGCGGGGCAAGCGTGGTCTCGCCTCTCGCGAGCCCCGGACACGGGAGCGATGGGAATGGCCAGGAGGAGCACGAACGGTCTGACCAGGCGCCTGCACATCGATCTGCAGCGGGTCTCCAGCGCGTACTAGTCCAGGCGGTCCGTCCGTACTGGTCCCTGCGGTCCGTCCAGCGCGTACTGGTCCCTGCGGTCCGTCCTGCGCGCACTGGTCCACGCGGTCCGTCCGGTCGGGTACGTCCCACGATCCGGACCGGCCCGTACGTCAGCGCGGTCACTCCGTTCCGCCACCGCCGCCCAACGGGCCGCGGGGGCTTCGACGTTCCCTGGAGAGTCATGCCCGAGACAGTCTCGCTCGCCGCCCCTCACCGCATCCGCAGCCGCATCGGCGTCGGCCTGGCCGGCGGTTTCTACCCGGCGCCGCACCGCTATCAGCTGTACCTCGCCGAGGGCTGTCCGCGTTCGCTGCGCATCTCGGTCACCCTGGAACTGCTCGGCCTCCACGACTCGGTCGCCACCACGTTGCTGACGCTTCCCGCCGAGACACCCGACGCGTTCGCCGCGCTGCGCGGCGCGTACGAGGCCACCTGGCACCACTACGACGGTCCGCTCACGGCGCCCGCCCTGTGCGACCGTTGGAGCGGACGGATCGTCAGCAACCACACGCCGGACATCCTGCGTGACCTCGCCGGACTGCCGGTCTGCCAGGGCGACGCCCGCCTCCCCCGGCTGAACCCACCGGCCCTCACCGCGGACATCGACGCCTTGCGCGAACTCCTCGACCGGGACGTCACCCCTACCGCGGCGCCGCTCGCGCGCACGACAACACTCCAGTCACTGGACCGGCAACTCGCCTCGCACGTCCACGCGTTGGGCGACGAGCTGACGGCCGCGGACGTCGACCTCTGGGTGGCCCTGACCCAACTCGGCCCGACGGAGTCTCTCTCGCCGTACGGCCGCCTCCGCGACTACGTACGTCGGCTCGACGCCCACCCGGCCTTCCACGGCAAGGTGCGCTGACCGCGTACGCCAACGTCGCCGGGGCCGGTAGGGCCCGGGCCCCGGCGCCGGGTCGGCTCAGCCCTTGGCGCGGGTGAAGACGAGCGTGCCGGTGACGCTCGTCAGGCCGCGGATCATGCCCATCTGGTTCCAGCCCATGTCGAACTGGTCGCGGTCCACGGTGAACTCCGCGGTGAGCGTGACGGTGTCGGCGCTCGCCCCGGTCACCCGACCCGTGACGGGCTGCGGCCGGCTGATGCCGCGCACGGTCAGCTGCCCGTTGATCTCCACGGTGTCGTCCTGACCTAGGACGGCGTCACGGACGGCGAAGGTGATCGTCGGGTGGCGGTCGGCGTCGAAGAGGTCGGCGGAGCGGAGGTGCTTGTCCCGCTTGGCGTTCTTCGTGTCCAGGGACGCGACATCCAGGGTGATGGTGCCGCGGGCGGTCCCGTCGGGCTGGACCTCGCCCTCTCCGGCGACTCCGGTGAAGGTGCCCTTCACGGTGACCATGCCCCACATCGTCTTGTGCTTGATGGCGACGGTGGTACGGGCGGGGTCGAGCTGCCACAGGCCGGTTTCGACGGCGACGGTCATAAGAGTTCTCCAGACGGTTACGGGCAGTGCGCAGGGGTGCGCGGCACACGGGGCGCGCGGCACACGGGGACTGTGGGGGGCCATGCGGTCATCCAAATTTGGATGACTCCACGCTAGCCGGTTCTTCAAATTTGGACAACCGGTAGACTGTGACACTATGGCCGACCCTTCCGCCCCCGCTGACCTGCCCGAACGCGAGCCGTCGGGCGACGGTGAGCTGCTGCCCGCCCCGCTGCGGGCCTGGATGCGTCTCCTGGCGGCGGCCGGGGCGATCGAGCAGCAACTGCGCTCCCGAGTCAAGGACACCCTCGACGTCTCGCACGACGAGTTCCTGGTGCTGTGCCTGCTGGCCGACCAGCCCGGCTCCGGCCTGCGGATGACCCAGATCGCGGAACTGCTGGGGCGCCCCAAGACGCGGCTGACCTATCAGGTGGCGTGTCTGCAGCACGCGGGACTGATCACACGGCGCTCGGCGTGCGGCGACCGGCGCGGTATCGAGGTGGCCCTCACGGACAAGGCGCGTCGGCTGCTGCGCGAGTCCACGGGCCCGCTGGCCGACGCCGTCTCGCAGGCCATCGCGCAGACGGCCTGCGCGCAGCGGTACGAGGCACTGCACGACCTGTTGCCGCCCTCGCCGCATCCCGGTGCGGACTCCAGGCAGGTCGAGGGCGGCGACACGGCCCCCGGGGGGCCGGGGAAGTAACCCCTCAGGGGATGGACCGGAGGATCAGAACCCGGGGAAGACGCGTCGCAGGTCGTCCAGGGTGAGGGTGTCGCCCTTGAGGGTCACCTCGGCCGGGGTGTGGGCGGCGGCATGGCGGCCGGTGACGAGCCGCAGCCACCACTCGGCCGGTGCGCTCAGGACGGCGTCGGGCTCGGCCGGCTCGTCGGTGAGCGCGACCGCGTCGACCAGGTCGAGCCCGAACGCGCGCCGGGGAGCGGTGGTGTGGACAGCGAGGCGAACCTGCCGTCCACCGAGGGCCTCGACCTTGCCGAGGAAGCCGATGAGCAGTCCGGACTGGTCGAGGAGCGGCTCGACCGCGGCGGGCGCCAGGACCGCCGTACGGTCGAAGGCCACCTCCACGTCCCAGGTGTGGTGGGTGAACTCGCCGAGCCGCAGACCCGCCACCGTCGCGACGTCCACGGGCGCGGGCAGGAAGCCGAGGTCGACCCGGAGTTCGGCACGGGCCCGCGGGTCGAGAGCCTCGTACCCGCGCACCAGCGCCTCGTTGGCGGTCACGAAGCCCTCGGCTCGCTCGACCGGGGACATCGCGTCCCAGCGCGCCCACACCGACTTGTTGAAGTCGCCGCCCTTGGGCCCGGTGCCGTTCAGCGCGCCCTCCAGGGACGCGAGGCCGATCTCCGCGCCGCTGCCCAGGTGGCTGAGGACCTGGGACACGTCCCACTCCGACGCCCCCGACGGCCGGGTGAGGTCGGCGGTGGCGAGCCCGTGCACCACGGCGGTCAGGTAGTCGTGTCCGCCGCGCAGGGCGTCGATGGTCTGGTCGGCATGGTCGTTCATGTCTCAACTCCGTTGAGGTGAAGGCGGTTTGTGTCGGTACGGAGGGTTCAAGGGTTCACACCGCGGTCTGGAAGGACCGCTTGGAGAAGCCCATCATGAAACCCTCGACGGTGGTGCGCACCGCCCGGTCGGCCCTCGGGGCGGCGCCCAGCGTGACGAACAGCGGGATGTAGTGGTCGACCGTCGGATGGGCGTACGGCATTCCGGGCGCCCCGGTCCGGAAGGCCGCGAGTACGTCGCCGTCGCCGCGGGCGAGCGCGTCGGCGACCCAGGTGTCGAAGTCCGAGGACCAGCGCGGCACTTCGCCCCGTGTCAGCATCTCGCGGGTGAGGTGGGGCAGCCCGTGCGTCATGAACCCCGAGCCGATCACGAGGACGCCCTCCTCCCGCAACGGGCCGAGCCGGGCGCCGAGTTCGAGGAGCCGGCCGGGGTCGTGGGTGGGCAGGCTGAGCTGGAGCACCGGGATGTCACCCAAGGGGTACATGGCCATCAGCGGCACCCAGGCTCCGTGGTCGAGGCCGCGGGAGGGGTGCTGGTACAGCGACTCGCCGTCCGGCATGGCCCCGGCCACGCGGTGCGCGAGGGAGGTCGCGTCGGGAGTGTCGTACCTCATCGTGTAGGAGCGCGGGTGGAAGCCGCCGAAGTCGTGGACGAGCGGGGTGTGCGCCGCCGGGGCGGACAGGCACAGCGGCGCCGCCTCCCCGTGTGCGGAGACGATCAGGACGCTCTTGGGCTTCGGCAGGGACTGGGCCCACTCGAACAGTTCCCGCAGCCATGGTCCGTCGTCGAACAGCGGGGGCGCGCCGTGGCTCAGGTACAGCGCGGGAAGCGGCCCGTCCTCGGGCGTCCACGCACGCTGGGACCGGGCTCGCGGCAGCGCGTCGACCAGGAACCGGTCGTACGCTCCGGCCGGCACCTCGGGGTCAAGGAGGGAATTCACGCCGGTCCTTACGTGGGTGAGGGTGCTCCGGCTTGCGGGTTCAGGGTATTAACTTGAACATTCAACTTTGACGGCCCGTGACGTGGGCCGGGCCGCCGAACAGGCGGCCACGGCGGCTCCCCCGCACGACGAGTTCGCCTTCGGGCAGGCGGTCCGGGCCTGGGCGGCGGGCGACACGGAGGCCCTGACCCGCGCCGCCGACGTGGACCTCCCGGGGGCCGTGCATCTGCCGGCCGTGATGACCGTGGCCCTGGGCGTCACCGTCCTCGACCACGACGGCCTGAACGCCCTGCTCAACTGTCTCCCGGAAGACCCGCGTTGATCGCGACCACCGCCTGATCGACGCCCCCGGTCAGGGCCACCCGAACCACACGGTCCGTCCAACGGCGACCGTCCGCTCGACTACAACCGTCCGTCATCGGCGACCATCCCCGTGACGCCGCGCCGACTCGTTCTCCTGAGCCATGCGCCGCAGCGCCATCAGCGCGGGTTCGAGCAGGACCGTGAGCAGCAGCGCGCGCTCGGCCAGTTCCAGCGGGTCGTCGATTCCGTCCAGCTGGTCGAGGTCGAGCGCCGCGGTGCGTTCGGCCAGCCGGGCGTACGGCACGAGCGCACCCTGGTCGAGCGGCACGCCCAGGCCGCGCAGCGAGCCCAGAGTCTCGGCCAGAGTCGCCCGCGCGGGCGCCGACGTGTGGACATCCCAGCCCAACTCCCCTATGAGCGCCTCGACTTCGGCCCGTTCAGCGGAGTCCTCCGCGGAGTCCTCGACGGGCCCGATCGAACCGAGGGTGAGACCGAGCAGGCGATGGGTGTCGCCGGTGTGCTCCGCCAGAGCCCCCAGGACCTCCCGGGCGGTGCTGACGGACAGCCCCCGGACGCCGGTCAGCGCGCGGATCAGGCGCAGCCTGCGCAGATGGTTCCCGTCGTACTCGGCCTGGGTCGCCGACAGTTGCCGGCCGGGCGGGAGCAGCCCCTCGCGGAGGTAGTACTTGATCGTCGTGACGGAGACGCCACTGAGGCGGCTCAGCTCGGACATACGCATCGGGTCGGCTCCGCTCTGGTCATTGGATACTTCTACTGTCTAAGATGGATAGCGAGGGTATCCAATGGACGCTCCCCCGGGTCTCCGTCCGTCGAGCGCTTCCCTGGGGCCTCCGTCCGTCGTCCTGCCTCTCCCGTCGTCCTGCCTCTGTGGAAGAAGGCGCCACCGTGCCCACACTCCCCTGGACCACCGTCAACGTGCCCGCACCGGACTCCCGGGCGTTCGTCATGGCCTCACGCTTCGACGTGCGTTCCTTCCGTGACGTACCGCGCTTCTTCCTGCGGTCCCTGGCCGCGTGGAAGCAGGTGAAGGGCGCGCCCGGCGCGTACGGCGCCACGCTCGTCGCCCAGCCGCTCAAGCGCACCTTCTGGACGCTGTCGGCCTGGGAGGACAAGCGGGCCCTCTCCACCTACGCGAAGACCGAACCGCACCGCTCGATCATGACCGGACTGCGGTCCACGACGAGCGGCTCGGTCTTCACGTTCTGGGAGCTTCCGGCCTCGGAACTCCCCCTCGACTGGGCGGACGCCCGGCGACGGCTGGCCGAGCAGGAGCGCGCCGACGCCACCGGCGAGCGCGGACCTTCCGGCACCGGACACCGCCCCGCCTGAGACTCTCCGCCCCCATCCGTCCCTCCCCGCCCCTCTCCCGGACCCCCTCTTCATCGCCCAAGGAGACATCCCGCCATGACGCTGTCCGAGCGAAGCCCGGCCCTGGGCGACCCTTCGGTCGACCCGGCGCGCGAGCGACGAAGGGTGTCGCTGTGGCTCGCGATCGTCGCGTGCAGCGTGCCCATGTTCATGGTCGCGCTGGACAACCTCGTCGTCTCCACGGCGCTGCGCACCCTGGCCGTGGACCTGGAGGCGTCCACCCAGCAGCTCCAGTGGTTCGTCAACGCGTACGTGCTCAGCTTCGCCTGTCTGCTGATGACGGGTGCCGCCCTGGGCGACCGGTTCGGGCGCCGGCGGGTGTTCGTGATCGGCATCATCGTCTTCACCCTGGCCTCCGCCGGCTGCGGACTGGCCGACAGCAGCGCGCAGTTGATCGGCTGTCGCGCCGTCCAGGGCTTCGGCGCCGCAGCGGTGATGCCGCTGTCGCTGACCCTGCTCTCCCAGGCCGTGCCGGAGCGGCTGCGCGGCCTCGCCCTCGGTCTGTGGTCGGGCATCAGCGGGCTGGCGGTGGCGATGGGCCCGGTGGTCGGCGGCGCGGTGGTCGACGGGCTGGACTGGCGGTGGATCTTCTGGATCAACCTGCCGGTGGGTGTCGTGGCCGTACCGCTCATCCTGCTCACCCTGCGCGAGAGCACGCTTCCGGGCGTCCGCCTCGACCTGGCCGGGATGGTGCTGGCCGCCGCCGGACTGTGCGCCGTGGTGTGGGGCATCGTGCACGGCGACACGGACGGCTGGATCTCGGCGAAGGTGCTGGGGGCGTTCCTGGGGGGCGCGGTGCTGCTCGCCGTCTTCGTGGCCTGGGAGGCGCGGGTTCCCGAGCCGATGCTGCCGCTCTCCTTCTACCGGGTACGGGCCTTCACCCTGACCAACGTCGTCTCCGCGGCCATGTACTTCGGCGTCTTCGGTTCGCTGTTCCTGCTCGCCCAGTACCTCCAGATCGTGCCGCGGCGCACGCCGTTCGAGGCCGGAGTGCGCACCCTGGCCTGGACCCTGATGCCCATGTTCGTCGCCCCCGTCGCCGGACTGCTCTCCGACCGGGTGGGCGGCGGCAGGCTGATGGCCCTCGGGCTCTTCCTGCAGGGCGTGGGTCTCGGCTGGATCAACGTGGTCGCGGACATCGACACCCCGTACTCGTCCCTCGTCGCCCCGATGATCGTCGCCGGTGTCGGCATGGGCCTCGTGTTCGCCCCGACGGCCGCGGTCGTCCTCGGCTCGGTCAGCAAGGAGCACGCCGGCAAGGCCTCCGGCGCCAACACCACCGTCCGCGAGATCGGCGGCGCCCTCGGTATCGCGGTCCTCAGCTCGGTCTTCGTCGCCCACGGCGGCATGGGCACGCCCCGGCGGTTCATCGACGGTCTGCACCCGGCGGTGTGGGTCGGCGTCGCGGTCGTCCTCGTGGGCGCGGTGTGCGCGCTGGGCATCCCGCGCGGGGCGCGACCGGAGGGGGCCGACGCGTGACCGCCGGTCCGCGCGGCGCCGAGGTGGAGGCGCGGTGCACCCGTGGCGTTCCGTGCGCGGCGCGTCGCTGACCGCCGCGCCGCCGCAGCCTCCATCCTGGCCTGGTGCGGGCGCCCGTACCCGCCCACGCAGGTCCCGCGCCGCACCCACCCACGGAGAGCCATGGCCGCCGACAGCACGCCCCCCGCCGACGACACCCGCGTCCGGGCACGCGCCGCCGCGCTTGTGCGCCGGCCGAAGCTGTGGCTGGTGCCGACCGTGCTGTGCGGGCTGCTGGCGTTCCTGCTGTCACTGCTCTACATGGGTGGCATCGTGAACCCGAACGGGGAGCTGCGCCACCTGCCCATCGGCATCGTCAACGCCGACCAGGGCAGACCACTGCCCGGGCAGACCACGAACCTCGGCACACAGGTCACCCGCTCCCTCACCGCCGGCACCTCCGACACCTCCGGCAAGGCCGACTGGCAACCTCTCACCCGCGCCCAGGCCCAGGACAGACTGGCCTCCGGCAAGATCTACGGCGCCCTGGTCGTCCCCGCCGACTTCACGACCGCCGCCGCCGCCCTCACCACCGCGAACGCCACCACCCGGCCCACCCTGACCGTGCTCACCAACCCCGGCATGGGCAGTCTCGGCTCCTCCCTCGCGAGCCGGATCACCCAACAGGCCGCGCAGCAGGCCTCCCTGACCATCGGCATGCAGCTCATGGACTCCCCCGCCACCGCGGGGGCCGACGCCACCACCCGCCTCGTACTGGCCGACCCCGTCGCCGTCGCCACCCAGGTCGGCCACCCGATCGGCGACCACAGCGGTCTGGGACTGAGCGCGTTCTACTACACCCTGCTCCTCGTCCTCGCCGGGTTCCTCGGCGGCAACGTCATCAGCAACGGCGTCGACACCGCCCTCGGCTACGCCGACAACGAGATCGGCCCCTGGCACGCCCGCCGTCCCACCGTGCCCATCAGCCGCACCCAGACGCTGCTGCTGAAGATGGCCATGACCGCGGGGATCACCGTTCTGACCACCACGCTGGTCATGATCGCCACCGTCGGGATCCTCGGCATGGACGCCTCGCACCTGCCCCTGCTGTGGATCTACTCCTACTGCGCGTCACTGGCCGTCGGCCTGGGGGTGCAGGCCATCAACGCCGCCTTCGGGGGCATCGGCCAGCTCGTCTCCATGTTCGTGTTCATCGTTCTGGGCCTGCCCTCCTCCGGTTCCACCGTCCCCCTCGAAGCCGTCCCGGGCTTCTACCGTTTCCTGAGCCTCTTCGAGCCCATGCGCCAACTCAGCGTCGGCGTCCGCGCCATCCTCTTCTTCGACGCCCGCGCCGACGCCGGCCTCACCCGCTCCTGGATCATGATCGCCGTCGGCGCCGCCCTCGCCCTCCTCTTCGGCCTCGCCATGACCCGCTACTACGACCGCAAGGGCCTCGACCGCCTCACGCCTCAACCCTCCCGACTTGTCGCGCAGAAGACGTAACGCGGGACGGGAGGTCACACCATGGGGGCGGATCCTCGTCAAGGCGCGGTCGTGGCGCTGGAATCCCGCAGTCGCCGGACGGTTCCACCGACCTTCGCGCGCAGCGGTTCGAGGACCCTGGGGCCCGCGCTGATCGCCCAGCGCGGGCCGACGAGACAGGTGCCGCCGTAGATCGCGGCGCTGTCCAGCCAGGTCACCTTGTAGCGCTCTTCGGGGAACGTCGTGATGAGGTAGTCGCCGGTCTCGGTGTGGCAGGCACCCTCGCGGAGTTCCTTCGCCTCGTTCCCGTGTGGTCGAGAGCAGTTCGGTGATTTCGGGGCCGTCGGCGACCACGAGGACATGCTGACCCTGCCCACGCACCGGCGACCGCCGCTCACTCACGTATCCGTACATGGAAAGACCATTCGTGTAGGGCCGGACGTCACGCGGGAGCGGCACCGAGCGACGAGAGGGGTGCGGTCGGAGGTCTCCGCCGGGTCCGCCGTGCGGCGGAGGCGGTGCTTCGGACGCGTACGAGTGAGGGAAACGGTGCACTCACGGGGACTCCTCCGCGGGTCTCCGAAGGGACGTCCGCCACCGTGGAGTGCGCTGCGGCGCAGCGGGCTCCAGGGGCGGCACTTCTGCGTGGTCGGGCCGGGGGTGGTGCGGGTCGCCGCGGGCGGGGGTGCGGTCGCCATGGGCGGTTCGGCGGGGTGCGCGGGTCGTTGTCGAACGGTGCGGCGGGCTGAGCGGTGCCGCTGAGCGGGCCGACCGGCGCGTGGCGCCGAGCGGTCGAAGCGGGCGGGGCGCTGCCGGGCGGTCGTCGGAGGCGGGGTGTCGTGGGGCTGGGCTGTTGGTCGCGTCGGGGCGGTGCGGTCGCGCCGGGATCGTACTGAGGTCGTGCCGGGGAACCGCCGAGCGGGCCGTCGGATCAGGCCGGGCGGGCAGCCCCGGCCGGCTCCCGGGGGTCTCCTCGTCCTCGATGGCGTAGGAGAGGAAGTCGTCCACCATCCGGTGGAACAGGGTGGCGAGCTGCTCCGACTCCTGCGGTGACCAGTCCGCCAGAGCCATCTGCATACCCCGCGTGCTCGCCTCGCGGATGCGGTGGACCGCCTCCTCACCGGCCGGGGTGATCCGAATGCGCTGCGCCCGACGGTCGTCGGGGTCCGGAACCCGGGTCACGAGACCGGCCTTCCCGAGCTGCTGCACCTGCGACGCCGTCATCGACTCCGCCGAGGAGAACGTGACCGAGCGGCTGACCGCACTGCACGGCCAGGCCGCGAACGCGCTCGGGCAGCCCCGTCCCGACACCGACATCTACATCGACGCGGCCGGTGTCGCCGCCGTCATCAACACCACGGTCGAGTCGGCGAAGTGGGGAGCCAAGCTGGTCATGGTGGCCGTGCAGAAGAAGTCCGACGCGGTCGATCTCGGCGGGATGCTCCGCAGTGAGCTGACGCTCATCGCCTCGCAGGGCTACCCCACCGAGATCTTCGAGGTCACCCCCGAACTCGTCGAGCACCACGAACGCTTCGCCAAGCTCATCAGCCACCGCGTTCCCTTCGGTGACGCCGAGCACGCCTTCGCGCTCGCGCTGACGCCGGGTGCGGCGGAGAAGGTCGTCGTGACCTTCGACGACGAGCGGTAGTGCCGGGGAGCTTGTCGGGTGGGACGGGCTACTTCCGGCTCCTTCCGATCGAGGCGGGGCCCAGCAGGAGGTTGGGGTCGGTGGACGTGGTGTAGGCGGCGCTGAGCACGTAGAGCGTGCCGTGGCGCAGCGCGACGGAGGTCGGGTTCTGCAGGCCGTCGGCGGCGGTGAGCACGGGCGACGAGCTGCCGTCGCGGCGGATGCGGACGACCGTGTTGGGGCCGTTGAGCGCGGCCAGGATCTCGTCGCCGCGGCCCGTGAAGGCGAAGTCGTCTATGCCGGTGAGATCCGTCGCCCGGATCCGGACGGCTCCGGGCCCGCCGCCCGGGCCGAACGGGATGCGCAGCACGGTGCCGCGGTCGAGGTTGGTCGCCCACAGCGCGTTGTCGTGGATCTTCAGACCGTTGACGCCGAGGAAGCCGGTCGCGGTGAGTTCGGGGGCGGCGGACCAGGTGGCCGGTTCGCCGCCGGTCGAGCCCTGCGTGGGGACGGTGTAGATCTTCCCCAGTACGGAGTCGGCGACGTAGAGCCTGCCGCGGTGTTCGTCCAGGGCCAGCCCGTTGGGCAGGCCGTCCGCGGGGAGGGCGGCGATGCGCTGCGGGGTGCCGCCCGGGCGCAGTCGCCACAGGCCGGTCAGGTCCGAAGTGCCGGTGGCGTACAGGAAGTACAGCGTTCCGTCGTGGGCCCGCACGATGCCGGCGGTCAGGGCGAAGCCGAGGACCGGGGTGTGCACTCCGCCGTCGGCGGGGGCCGGCAGGGTGGCCAGCACGCGGGTCGTGCCCGCCGTGCTGACGGCGGCCACCTGTCGGGCGGCAGCGAAGGTGACGTCGGCCGTGCCGTCGGGCTCCAGCGCGATGTTCTCGGGCATCTGCCCTCGTGCCAGGTCGAAGTGCGCGGCGATACGGGGCTTCGCGAGCGGCCCGGTGGAGGCCCCCGCGGGGGACGCGGTGAGGGCCGTCACGGCGGTCATTCCGGCGGCCGTCACCGTGTAGGCGAGTGCGGTCAGTTTCCGTGCGGTCAGTTTCTTTCCCATGCTTCTTTCGCTGCTTCCTTCGCGATGGTTTTCGGGCGCACGGCGGACGGACCGGCCGCCGCCGTGCTGTGGGTGAGGAGGGTCATGGCGGCCCGGGACGGCGAGTCGGCCTCGGTGGTCGCGACGACGACGTACTGCCCCTGTTCGGTGTGCAGCGTCTGCTGGGTGACGTCCATGGCGCCGACCAGCGGATGCCGCATCGTGTAGACCGCCACGTCGCTGGTCTTGACCCGGTGGTCGGCCCACATCGCCGCGAACTCGGGGCTGTTGAGGGTCAGTTCGCCGACGAGTGAGGCGAGTGCCGGGTCGTCGGGGTACTGCCCGGACGCCAGGCGCAACGTGCCCACGACGGCCCTGGCCTTGGCCGGCCAGTCCGCGTACAGATCGCGGGTGTGGGCGTCGAGGAACACCAGCCGGGCCATGTTGGGACGGTCACCCGGCCGGTCCGGGCCGTCCGGGTCGAGGTGTCCGGCGTACAGCGCGTGCCCGGTACGGTTCCACGCCAGTACGTCGCTGTACCGGCCCGTCACCACCACGGGCACCTCCGAGAGCACGCCCAGGAGTTGGGCGACCGCGGGTGAGACCCGTTCCGGCGCCGGGCGGCGCGCCCGGGGCCGGCGCCGGGCAGCGGCGGACAGCTCCCGCAGGTGCCGTCGTTCGGCCTCGCTCAGCCGCAGTGCCTGGGCGATCGCGTCCAGGACGTCCGGGGAGGCCTGGGACTGCCCCTGCTCCAGCCGTGCGTAGTACGACTCGCTCACCCCGGCGAGCCGGGCCAGTTCCTCGCGCCGCAGCCCCGGCACGCGACGGCGTTCGCCGTACGTCACCACGCCGAGGTCCTCGGGCCGCAGCTGCGAGCGGCGCGCCCGCAGGAACTCACCCAGCTGTCGTTTTCCGTCCATGCGCCGAGTATTGGGCTCCTCCGTGAGGGCCAACCACACCCTGATCGGGATACCCGAGGGCTCAGCGCTCCGTGAAGTCACCTCGGCCGTGGCGTGCGCGGGATCCCGGTGGGTGGCGACGGAGAGGTCGGCGCGGTCGTCGCGGGGCGTCCCGCGGGCCAGCAGGTGTTCGCCGGCGAAGACGGGGCTGCGTAGCCGGTAGGACAGGGAGAGGACCTGTCGGGAGGGGGCGTCGCGGCGGACCAGTTCCAGCATCAGGAGGGCCAGGGGCGGGCCGTGCACGGCGAGCCCGGGGTAGCCCTCGACGTCCCTGGCGTACGGCGTGTCGTAGTGGATGCGGTGGGCGTTCGCGGTGAGCGCGCTGAACCGGAACAGCAGGGGCGGGTCGGTATCCGTATCCGTATCGGCGTCTGCATCCGTATCCGAATTCGCATCCGGTACGGGGACATCAGGGATTGCTATTTCACCGAGGTCTCCATGAGCGACGATGATGGCATCACGGCCGCGGCGCCGCGGTCTCCCGGCCAGCCTCTGGAGGTCGCCCCATGACCGAGCTCTCCGAAGCGCTTCCGCTCTCCGGCATCACCGTCGTCAGCGTCGAGCAGGCGGTGGCGGCGCCCTACGCCACCCGTCAGCTGGCCGACCTCGGCGCCCGGGTGATCAAGGTGGAGCGCCCGGGAGGCGGCGACTTCGCCCGTCGCTACGACACCACCGTGCACGGCGAGTCCAGCTACTTCGTATGGCTCAACCGCTCCAAGGAGTCCCTGACCCTGGACCTGAAGTCGGCCCGGGGGCGGGACGTCCTGGAGCGACTGCTCGCCGGTGCCGACGTCTTCGTACAGAACCTGGCGCCGGGCGCGGCCACCCGGCTCGGGCTGGACGCCCCGGCGTTGCGGGAGCGGTACCCGTCTCTGATCCCGTGCACCATCTCCGGATACGGGACCAGCGGGCCCTGGGCCGATCGCAAGGCGTACGACCTGCTCGTGCAGTGCCAGACCGGGCTGGTCTCCCTGACCGGGAACGACCACGGGTCCGCCCGGACCGGGGTGTCGATCGCCGACATCGCGGCCGGGATGTACGCCTACTCGGGCGTCCTCACCGCCCTGTTCACGCGCGCCACCACGGGAGTCGCCCGCGCGGTGGAGGTCTCGCTGTTCGAGGCGCTGGCGGAGTGGATGGGGCAGCCGGCGTACTACACGCGCCACGGCGGCACCCAGCCGCCACGGCTCGGCACCCAGCACGCCACCATCGCCCCGTACGGCGCCTACCCCGCGGCCGACGGCAAGGACGTGCTCTTCTCGATCCAGAACGAGCGCGAATGGGCCGCGCTGTGCGAGCGGTTCCTGGGACGCCCCGACCTCGTCGACGACCCGCGTTTCGCCACCGGCTCGGACCGTGTGTCCCACCGGGAGGAGCTGAACGCGATCGTGGCCGCGCGGTTCCGCGCGATGGACAGTCAGGAGGCGATGAAGCTGCTGGACGCGGTGGGGATCGCCAACTCCGGTGTGAACACGGTCGAGGAGTTCCTCACCCACCCCGTACTCGAGGAGCGCCACCGCTGGCAGGACGTCCGACTGCCCGGGGGCGCGGGGCCCGTGCCCGCGCTGCTGCCGCCCGTCGACCTGTCCGGGGTCACTCCCCGTATGGACGCCGTGCCCGCCGTCGGCGAGCACACCGACACGATCCTGGCCGCGCTGGGACACAGCGCGGCCGACATCGCCGCACTCCGGGCCGACGGCGTCGTGTGAATCCCCGGCCCTGAGCTTCCTCTCCCCTTCCGCGCCCGTCCCCCGAAGGAGCGGCACAGCATGAGCACTCTCGACGTCCTGTCCGAGGACGAGCGGCTCGTCGTCGCCGCCGTGCGCGAGTTCGTCGACAAGGACGTCAAGCCGGTCGTCCGGGAACTCGAACACGCCAACACCTATCCCGAAGCCCTGATCGAGCGGATGAAGAGGCTCGGGATCTTCGGGCTCGCCGTCCCCGAGGAGTACGGCGGCACACAGGTCTCCACCTCCTGTTATGTGCTCGTCACGGAGGAGCTCGCCCGCGGCTGGATGAGCCTGGCGGGAGCGATGGGCGGCCACACCGTGGTGGCCAAGCTGCTGCTGCGGTTCGGCACCGAGGAGCAGAAGCGCCGCTGGCTGCCGCGGCTGGCCACCGGCGAGGTCCGGGCGACGATGGCTCTGACCGAACCCGGCGGCGGGTCCGACCTCCAGGCGATGCGAACTCTCGCCCGCAGGACGGCGGACGGCTATGTGGTCAACGGCTCGAAGACGTGGATCACCAACTCGCGGCGGTCCGGGCTGATCGCCCTGCTGTGCAAGACCGATCCGGACGCCACCCCCGCCCACCGGGGCATCTCCGTCCTCCTCGTCGAGCACGGCCCCGGGCTCACCGTCTCCCGCGATCTTCCGAAGCTCGGCTACAAGGGCGTCGAGAGCTGCGAGTTGTCCTTCGAGGACCACCACGCGCCGGCCGACGCCGTCCTGGGCGGAGTCGAGGGCCAGGGGTTCGTCCAGATGATGAAGGGGCTGGAGACCGGGCGGCTCCAGGTCGCCGCCCGCGCCCTCGGCGTCGGCCGGGCGGCCCTGGAGGACTCGCTCGCGTACGCACAGGAACGGGAGTCCTTCGGCAAGCCCATCTGGCAGCACCAGTCGATCGGCAACTACCTCGCGGAGATGGCCACGTCCCTCTCCGCCGCGCGCCACCTCACCCTGTACGCCGCACGCGAGGCCGACGCCGGCCGGCGCGTGGACATGGAGGCGGGCATGGCCAAGCTGTTCGCCTCCGAGACCGCCATGCAGATCGCCCTCAACGCCGTGCGCATCCACGGCGGTTACGGCTACTCGACCGAGTTCGACGTCGAGCGCTACTTCCGGGACGCCCCGCTGATGATCGTCGGCGAGGGCACCAACGAGATCCAGCGGAACGTGATCGTGCGCCAGCTCGTCGAGCGGGGCGGGCTGGACGCGTGAGCCGGCCCCGCCCCGCTCGTCGGCCGGTCGGGGCAGACCCCGCCCCGCCGCCTCCAGCGCCACCAGGTCACGCACGGTGCCGGCGCCATGGGCGGGCCCCTACTCGATGCCGTCGAGGAGGGCGAGCGCGCGTCGGGTGAGCAGGGTGGCGGCGTGCTCGTCGTACGACGGCAGGCTGTTGTCGGCGAACAGGTGCTGCTTGCCGGGGTAGAGGAAGAGTTCGGCGGCGTCGGGGGCCGATTCGACGAGGGCGCGGGCCGCGTCGAGGTCGCCCTCGTCGACGAAGTACTCGTCCGCCTCCATGCCGTGGATCTGGACCGGGACCTGCCGGGGCCAGTCGCCGCCGAACTCCGAGGCCGGGACGCAGGAGTGGAACAGCAGCGCGCCCTTCGCGCCGGTCCGGGTCTGGGCGAGGTACTGCGCCGGCAGGACGCCCAGCGAGAAACCGGCGTACACCAGCTCGGCGGGCAGCTCGGCCGCGGCGGCCCGGCCGCGCTCGACAAGGGTGCCGAACCCGATGCCCTGGGCGTGCGCGGCGCCCTCTTCCAGGTTCTCGAAGACCCGCCCTTGGTACAGATCCGGCACGTGGACGGCGTGTCCGGCGCCCCGGAGCGACTCGGCGAACGCGTGCACGCCGGACGTCAGCCCGTGCGCGTGGTGGAACAGCAGTACTTCAGCCATGTCGGCCCCCTCCGTCGGCGCGCAGCCCAGGTGCTGCGCGGGACCGAGTATGGACCGGGGCACTGACATCGCCCGGCGGTCGCCGCACACCCACGCCAAACACCTCGTCCGGTGGGCGGGTGTGGTGTTCGACGGGCGCCTGGAGTTGGCCATTCCGTATTCCGTCCATCGGATGCGCGGCACGACGGTGGAGTGCTTCTGTGCCGAAGTGCACGCCCCCTGAGCGCACTTGTCCCTGCTGATCCACAACGGGTTGGGTAAGCACCATGCTGCTGACCGGCAGCGACGCGGGGAGAGGTGGTTGTGATGTCAGCTGCTGTGGTCTGTGGGATCGGCACGTGCCTGCCGGAGCGGGTCGTCAGCAATGACGACCTGGCGGCCCGGCTGGACACCTCGGACGCCTGGATCCGTTCCCGTACCGGCATCGCACGGCGCCGGATCGTGGAGCCGGGCACCAGTACCGGTGATCTCGCGGTGGCCGCGGGACGGGCCGCGCTGGACTCCGCGGGGCACGGCGCCGACTTCGTCCTGCTGGCGACGACGACCCCGGACCGTCCGTGCCCCGCGACGGCGCCCGAGGTGGCGCATCGCCTGGGGCTCGGCGAGGTACCGGCGATGGACGTCTCGGCGGTCTGCTCGGGATTCGTGTACGCGGTCACGGTGGCGAGATCCCTGGTGGCGTCCGGGACCTGCGCCCGCCCGCTCGTGATCGGCGCCGAGGTGTACACGTCGATCATCGACCCGCTCGACCGGGACACCGCGGTGATCTTCGGCGACGGGGCCGGGGCGGTCGTGCTGCGCGAGGGCGGGGCCACGGAGTCGGGAGCGCTGCGCGCCGTCGACCTCGGCAGTGACGGCTCGGGCGGCGAACTGATCACGGTGGCCGCGGGCGGCTCCCGCCGCCCCCGCGTCGACGGCGAACTCCCGCGCTCGCAACGGTACTTCCGGATGCAGGGCCGTACGGTGTACCGGCACGCGGTGCACCGGATGACCGCCTCCTCGCGGCTCGTGCTGGAGCGGGCCGGCTGGTCGCCGATGTCGGTGCGTGCCTTCGTCGGCCATCAGGCCAACCAGCGGATCCTCGACGCCGTGGGCGACCGACTCGGCATCGGCGCCCCGCACCGCTTCGGGAACATCGCGGAGGTCGGCAACACCGCCGCCGCCTCCATCCCCCTCGCCCTCGCGGACACCGCCGC
The DNA here is from genome assembly GCF_039503195.1 of Streptomyces mirabilis. Lineage (NCBI taxonomy): Bacteria > Bacillati > Actinomycetota > Actinomycetes > Kitasatosporales > Streptomycetaceae > Streptomyces > Streptomyces mirabilis. The sequence goes on along the minus strand of NZ_JBCJKP010000001.1, from coordinate 8,677,659 downwards.
ACGGGGACTCGTACGGCCCGGCGAGCGGAGCCTGCTCACCGCCTTCGGCGGGGGCTTGACCTGGGGTTCCATCGCCCTGTCATGGCCGGCCGCGGTACCGGTCCACCGGCCGCTCCCGGTCCCCGCCGCGCGCCGGCCGGCCATGGTCCCGGCTCCGGCGCGGCAGCCGCCATCGTGATGTCCACGCCCCTCCGGCACCCACGCGGAGCGGGGGACCGCGTCACCGGCTTCGTCCGACGGAGAACATCATGACCATCTCGCGCCGCACCCGTACCGCGCTCACCCAGGCCACGGACAACTGGCTCTCCCGTGTCTACCTGGCCGCCGTCACCGCGGCGACCGGCTACGTCCTCTTCGACGCCCTCTTCGTCGACCACCCCGACGCCTCCATGGCCGCCGTGGTGCCCTGGCTGCTGACCGCCCCGCTGAGCCTGCTGTACACCCTCCTGCCCGACGGCACCCTCTCCGGCACGAGCACCGGTGTGTTCACCGCCCTCCACCTCGCGGGGATCGCCTTCGCCGCCCTCGCGAACGCCGCCTTCATGGGCCACGTCGTCCACAGGCTCCGCCGGCCGTTCCCCGGCACCGCACCCAGCGCCTGAAGGTCCCGCCTACGTGACCCCGCCCGCATCCAGCAGGGCCGTCACCGTCGTCGTGGTCAGCCCTTCCAGCGTCTCGATCCCGGCACCGGCCCGGGCGCTCGCGCCGTCGAAGACCAGCATCAACTGCCGGGCGAGCAGCTCGGGATCACGCGCACCACCCAGCTCGGCCTGCCCACGGAGCACCTCTTTCATACGCCCCTTCGCATCGCCCGCGACCACCGACGCCGGGTGCCCGGGGTCCTTGAGTTCGACGAGCGCGGCGAGGAACGGGCAGCCGCGGTACTCCGGCCGCACCGAGGCCGCCTCCATCCGCTCGAAGATGCCCAGGATGCGCTCGCGCGGTGTCCCGGCATCCTCAGGATCCGGCGCGAGCTGCTTCTCGTACAGCGGAATCCGCCGTTCCAGGCTCGCCGCGAGGACGTCGTCCTTGCTCTCGAAGAGCTGGTACATCGACCGCTTCGAGACACCGGCCGACCGGCACAGCGCCTCGATGCCGACGGATACGCCCTCGCGGTAGACGAGGTCGGCCGCCGCGTCCAGCAACCGGTCCCTCGTGGACGCCTTGTCTGTAGTGGCCATAAGGGCAGGTTACCGCGCGGGACCAGACAAGGAAACCGATCGGTCTCCCCAGGTCGCGTGGGCGCAATCACACGTGACACAGCGACTGAACAAGCGCTTGGATAGTGACGATCGGACCGTGTGTCCCACCCCGCCGTGCCGCGCTGGAGGCCCCGTTGCTGTTCACATCCGTCGACGATGTCTCCGCGCGTCTCGCCGAGACCGGCTATCTGGCCTCGCCCGCGGTCGCGACCACGGTCTTCCTGGCCGACCGCCTGGGCAAGCCCCTGCTGGTGGAGGGCCCCGCCGGGGTCGGCAAGACCGAACTCGCCAAGGCCGTCGCCCAGGTGGCCGGGGCGCGACTGGTCCGGCTTCAGTGCTACGAGGGCGTCGACGAGTCCCGCGCGCTGTACGAGTGGAACCACGCCAAGCAGCTGCTGCGCATCAGCGCGGGCCGCGACGAGACGTGGGACGAGGCGCGCACGGACATCTTCAGCGAGGAGTTCCTGCTGGCGCGCCCCCTGTTGACCGCCATCCGCGGCGACGATCCCAAGGTGCTGCTGATCGACGAGACCGACAAGGCCGACGTCGAGGTGGAGGGGCTGCTGCTGGAAGTGCTCAGCGACTTCCAGGTCACCGTCCCGGAGCTCGGCACGATCACCGCCACCAGCCGGCCCTTCGTGGTCCTCACCTCGAACGCGAGCCGTGAGCTGTCGGAGGCGCTGCGCCGCCGTTGCCTCTTCCTCCACATCGGCTTCCCGGAGGAGGAGTTGGAGCGTCGTATCGTCCGGCTGAAGGTGCCGGGTCTGGACACGGCGCTGACGGAGTCGGTGGTCCGGGTGGTCGGCGCACTGCGCGAGATGGACCTGCGGAAGGTCCCCTCGGTCGCCGAGACGATCGACTGGGCGCGCACCCTGCTCGCGCTCGGCGCCGACACCCTCGACGGGACCGTCGTACGTGACAGTCTCGGCGTGCTCCTCAAGCACCAGGACGACATCCTCAAGGCGTCCGCCAAGCTCGACCTGGACGCCGTGTGAACGCGCCGACGGGCGTCGCCGAGCGGCTGACGGGGCTGGTCGGCGCGTTGCGCGCGCACGGCGTGCGGATCGGCACCGGCGAGACGGTGGACGCCGCGCAGGCGGTGGCGGCGCTCGGCCTGACCGACCGGGAACTGCTGCGTGAGGGCCTCGCCGCCACCCTGTTGCACAGCACGGGGCAGCGCCGGGTGTTCGACCCCGTCTTCGACCTGTACTTCCCGCGTCTCGTCGGGGCGCCGATGCCCGAGGGGCGGGAGAGCGACGCTCCCGCCGCCGACCGGGAGGAGCTGCGCGACCGGCTCGCGGCCGCGCTCGCCGCGGGCGACCGGGAGACACTGGAGCGGCTGGCGATCGAGGCGGTGGACGGCTTCGGGGGCTACGGTTCGTCGCCGGGGTCGGACGGCTGGTCGTCGTACCAGACGCTCGACCGGCTCCGCCCGCAGACGCTGATGGCGCGCGTCCGTGACAGCGTCCGGGCACGGCAGGAGGGTGCGGCGGGGTTCGCCGACCGACTGCTGGAGGACGAGATCCGGCGGCGTATCGAGGTGTTCCGCGCGCTGGTCGCCACGGAGGCGCGGCGCCGGGTCGCCGAGCGGCGCGGCCGGGACGAGTTGGCGCGGCGGGCGGTGGCCCCGACCGTCGACCGGGTCGACTTCCTGTTCGCGGGGCGGGACCGGCTCGCCGAGCTGCGCAGGACGGTGCAGCCGCTGGCGCGCAAGCTGGCCACCCGGCTCGCCGCACGCCGCCGCCGGGCCGCGCGCGGCACCATCGACCTGCGGCGGACCCTGCGCGGTTCACTGTCCACCGGCGGGGTGCCGATGAAGCCGGTGCTGCGCAGGCGCCGCCCCGTCCGGCCCGAACTGGTGCTGCTGTGCGATGTGTCGGGCTCGGTGGCGGGCTTCTCGGACTTCACGATGCTGCTGGTGCAGGCGCTGCACGACCAGTTCAGCAAGGTGCGGGTGTTCGCCTTCGTCAACCGGATCGACGAGGTGACCGGCCTGCTCGTGCACGGCACGGCCGATCCGGAGGGGCTGGGCGCCCGGATCCGCTCCGAGGCGACGCTGACGGGCTGGCACGGCAGCAGCGACTACGGCGTCGCGTTCGGCGAGTTCGCCGAGCGGTACGTCGACGCGGTGGGACCGCGTACGACCGTGTTCGTCCTCGGCGACGCCCGGACGAACATGGGCGACCCGAATCTGCCGGCCGTCCGGCGGTTCTCCGAACGGGCCCGCCGCGTCTACTGGTTGAACCCCGAGCCGCTCTCCCAGTGGGGTACGGGCGACTCGGCGGCGCCGGAGTACGCCGAGCTCGTCGAGATGCACGAGTGCCGCAACGTACGGCAGCTCAGCGGGCTGATCGGCCGACTGCTGCCGGTCTGACCGCCGGGGGACGGAGAACGGGACCGGCCGCCCCCTCGCCCTGCCTCCGTTACGCGACCAGCTGCGGGTACATCACGCCCAGGTCCTCGGCCAGCTGGGCCTTGACCTGCCGGGTGAGGTCGTCCGCCAGCACCTCGAAGGCGCCGGACGCGATGCCGTCGAGGGCCTGTGCCGCGACGCCCTCGGGCGAGGACTTCGGCGCGTCCACGTGCGCGGCCATGTCGGTGTCGACGTAACCGACATGGAGTCCCGTGACGTCGATGCCGCGCGGCTTCAGGTCGAGGCGCAGGGAGTTGGTCTGCGACCAGAAGGCCGCCTTGGAGGCGCTGTAGGAACCCAGGAGCCCCACCCACGACAGCACCGAGTGGACGTTGAGGATGTGGCCGCCGCCGTTGCGCTCGATGATCGGCACGAAGGCGCGCGTGACGAGGAGAGGGCCGAAGAAGTTCGTCTCGAACTCGCGGCGGACGTCCTCGACGGGCGAGTCCAGGAAGTTCGCGTTCACGGACGCGCCCGCGTTGTTGATCAGGACGGTGACGTCCTGCGCGCGCTCGGCGGCGGCGGCGACGGACGCGGGGTCGCTCACTTCCAGCGCCAGCGGCACCGCGTCGGGGTGCGTGACGGTCCGCGGGTCGCGTGCGGTGGCGTACACCTTCGACGCGCCGCGCTCGTAGAGGGCCTGCACGAGCGCGCGGCCGATGCCGCGGCTGCCGCCGGTGACCAGGACGACCGAACCTTCGATGGATGTCATGAGAACTCCCGAAGCCATGAGGAAACCGATCGGTTTCCCGTTGCCGGAAGAGTAAACCGATCGGTTTCTAAGGGCAAGGCGGGGGGTGAGGAGCAGGGCAAAGAGGGGGCAAGGAGCGGGCACGAAAACGGCTCGCCCCGATGGACGGGGCGAGCCGTTGACCGTGTCCGGATCAGGACGTGACGCCCGCCGTCTCCGCGACGGCCTCGTCCGCCACGGCACCGTCGGTGGCGGCGGCCTTCTTCTCGACCGTGTACGCCTGGGCCGCACCCCTGGTCAGACCGACCAGCGCCACGGCCACGATCAGCACGAACGCGACCCCGGCGATCGCGAAGCTCAGCGTGAACTGACTCTCGGCGGGCAGCGCGGGCGCGCCGGCCGGCAGGTGCTGGATGGTCTTGGACGCCAGCAGCGAGGTGATCACGGCGCTGGCGATCGCGCTGCCGACGGATCGGGAGATGGAGTTGAGGCCGTTGGCGATGCCGGTCTGGTGGTGCGGCACGCTCGCCACGATGAGCGCGGGCATGGCCGCGTAGCCGAAGCTGATCGCGACACCGATCAGCAGGCCCGCCAGGATGATCGACGCGGAGGTGTCGTGCGCCAGGGTGAGCCACGCGAAGCCGGCGACTCCGAAGACCGCGCCCACGGCGAGGGTGAACCGCGCCCCGATCCGCCCGACGAGGATCCCGCCGAACTGTGCGGCGAGCAGCGAGATCAGCGTGGTCGGCAGCAGGTACTCGACCGAGGCGCGCAGCACCGAGGCGCCGAATCCGTACCCGGTGAGTTCCTTCGGCATCTGCGCCAGGTAGGCGACGCCGATGAACTGGGAGAACATCGCGAAGCCGAGGAAGAGGCCGGCGAGGTTCGTGAAGAGCACCGGGCGGTGGGCGAACATCCCCATGTCCACCATCGGCGCGCGGACCTTGCGTTCGACCAGGACCCAGACGCCGGCCATGACGACCGCGGCGACGGACAGGCCGATGGTGCGGGCGGAGGACCAGCCCCACTCGTGTCCCTGCGAGATCGGCAGCAGGAGCAGGACGAGCAGCGCGGCGAGCGTTCCCGCGCCGAGCCAGTCGGTACGGCCGCCGGTCGTCGAGCGCGAGGAGGGGACGCGCAGGACGACGCCGACCAGGGCGAGGGCCGTGAGCCCCACGGCGAGCCAGAACACCCGGTGGTAGTCGGGGTCCGAGCCCCGCGTGAGCAGTCCGGCCGCCACCAGGGCGAGTCCGCTGCCGACCGCGAGCGTGCCGCTCACCAGCGCCATCGCGCCGTGCAGCTTCGCCGGGGGTATCTCCTCGCGCAGGACCGACAGGGCGAGCGGGAAGATCGCGGTGGCCGCGCCCTGGAGCACCCGGCCGACGATCAGCCACAGCAGCGAGGTGGTGGTCGCCGCCAGCACCGAACCGGCGATCATCAGCAGCAGAACCCCGATCAGCGTGGGCTTCTTGCCGTGCATGTCGCCGAACCGGCCGAGCAGCGGGGTGAAGACCGCGGCGGACAACAGGGTCGCGGTGGTGACCCAGCTGACGTTCGCGGTGGTGGTGCCGAGGTCGCTCTGGATGATGCTCAGGATCGGTACGACGAGGGTCTGCATCATCGAGACGATCATGGCCGCGAGGCCGAGGACCAGGACGAGTGAGAGGTCGCCGGTGGGGCGCTTGGACGCCACGCGATCTGTGGGTGTCACGGTGTTCTTCCGTTTGGTCAGGACGTCGAGCAATCACGGAGCGTGATGCCGCGAAACTTGAGGACCACAAAGCTGTAGAGCCTGGAAGTTTGAGGTCCTCAAGTAACTCGATAGAGGTAAGCATCGAAGGTTGAGGTAGTCAAGTTTCGGGTTACGCTGGATCCATGTCCGCGACATCTGGAACGAACCGCTCCACCGAGGCGTCCGACAGCGGATCCCTCACCGTCTCCAACGGCATGCTTCTCGACACCCTGTGGGCGTCGATGGTCAGCCTCTACGCGGATCTCACCACTGCCGCCGCCTCGCACGGCCTCACCTACAGCCAGGCCAAGGCGCTCAACGTGCTGCGCCAGGGCCCGGCTCCGATGCGGGCCCTGGCGGGCACACTGCGCTGCGACGCCTCGAACATGACCGGGATCGTCGACCGGCTGGAGGCCCGCGGCCTCGTCTACCGCGAGCCCAGCCCCACCGACCGGCGGGTCAAGAACGTCGTCCTCTCGGAGGACGGGGCGGCCGCCGTGTCGAGCATCCGCGACGGCATGCGCGGCACCCACCAGGCCCTCGACTCCCTCAGCGACGCCGAGCGGTCCACCCTCGAAGGCCTGCTCTCGCGCCTGTTCGTCGCCGGGGACGACCGGACTTCCTGACCCCCGAACGGGACGCCGCGGCCGAGCCGTTCCCCTTGCTGCCCCGCTCCTCCTAGGGAGGGACCCAGGGATTTCCCCGAAGAGTCGGGGTGCGGCGCGGCCCTCGCCTCGCAGGTGATCTGCCGCGGCGGCAGGCGAAGCCCCGGGCAGACGCGGGGGGTGGTCGCGGTGGACAGTGCCGATGTGATCGCCGATGTGTCCGACATCCTGGTGCACGCCCTGACCGCCGCGGTACGCGAATCCGACGCCCACGCCCGGGTGCGGCTGGTCGAAGCGCCGCCGCGCCCGGAGGCCAACCGAGCGGTCGCGCACCCGTCTCGGCCGCGGCGCGGATTGTACGTGTCGCGCGTCCCCGGGCCAGGAAATTTCTGGCCTGTTTTTTACCATGCGGTGGGTGTGAGAGCGACCGTCAGGCCCGCGACCTCCGCGTCTTCATTCGGCTGATCAACCGAACAGTACGCCGTAACCAATCGTGTCCGAATTTGAAACGACGAGTTCACAGGCTCGCAAGTTTCTCCTGTGTCCATAGCGGAGAACCCGCAGATCACAGGGGTTGAAAAGGTTTCCTCCCTTTCTGCGAGACGGGCCAAGAGGTGCGCGTGATGGACGAACTGCGTGTGCTGTCGATCTATGAAGGATTCTTCTCGGGCGGGGCCCGGATCGTGCACAGTGATGTGGTGCTGGGGCTCCATGAGGGTGGCCAGCGCCATGCGGTGCTGAGTGTGAATGGCGAAATGTATCGGGAGGAGACCCGGCAGCGGATGGAGGACGACGTCTGCTACCGGTCGCTGACAGCGGCGGGCGTGCCGGTCACCTCGCTGGGCCGCACCCCCGGGACACCCGGCGGCCCCGAGACCTTCACCGGACCGGAGCTGGCCGCCACCACCCGGGCGGTGGCCGCCGCGGACGTCCTCCTGTCCCTCAAGGAGCAGCCGCTCGGCCTGCTCAACCAGGCCGGCCTGCCCCGGCGGCCCGTCCTGGTCTGTCTGCACCGCTCCGACCCCGAGAACCAGGGGGCGGCCCTGGACGAGCTGCGGACGGCGGTCGCCGACGGCCGGATCGCCGCCGGGATCTGTTGCGCCGAATCGACGCGCGCCGCGTACGCCGCGGCCGGGATCCCGGCCGGCCTGCTGCACGTCATCCCGAACGGCGTGGATCTGCTGCGATTCCGCCCCGACCCGTTCAGACGCGCTCTGCTGCGGACGTCGCTGGGCATCCCGGAGCGCGCGCCCGTGATCGTCTTCGCGGCACGCTACGCCACGATGAAAAACGTTCCGCTGTTCCTTCGGGCCGCCCGGGCCTGGCTGCGCCGACAGCCCGACGGTCACGTCCTGATGTGCGGCGCGGGCATGACGCGGGCCAACGGCTGCCTGCGTGAGGACATCGCCACCGCCTTCGGCGAGGACGCCCCGCTCGCCGACCGCCTCTCGCTGCTCGGCGTACGGCATGACATGGAGACCGTCTACGCGGCCGCCGACGTGGTGTCGCTGACCTCCGCCAGCGGCGAGGCGGCGCCGCTGTGCCTGATCGAGGGCATGATGTGCGGGGCCGTGCCGGTCGCCACCGATGTCGGCGACAGCGCCTCGATCGTCACCGGGCACGGCTTCCTCACCCCGCCCGACCCCGAAGCGATCGCCCTGGCCTGGTCCGAGGCGGTGGCGCGGGGCGCCGAGTTCGCACCGGCCCTGGCGCTCAGCCGCGAACGGTTCAGCCGCACCCGGATGATCGCCGCGTACGCCGCGCTCATCGAACAGGTGCGCAGCAGGTCGGGCCGGGTGCCTCTCCCGGAACCCTTCTGAGCGACCCCGCCGGGAAGGGGCGCCCCCGGGGCGCCCCGGGACCCGCGTACGCCCCGCGGGTCAGGCCTCCTTCTCGCCCAGTTTCTCGACGTACTCCTGCGCCTTGTCCACACCGGTCTCGATCTTGTCGGTGTATTTGCCGTCCGTCTTGTCGTCGACGATGTCGCCGGCCTTCTCCAGTCCGTCGGAGATCGTGTCGCCGTGGGCCTCGGCGAGTTCCTCGGCCTTGTCCTTGAGGTTCTTCAGGTTGTCGAACACGCGTGACCCCTTCTCCGGCGGCACTGTCTGATCAGGGTCACGACCCCACCCGGCCCTCGGCGGCCAACAGGCCCACGGTGCGGCGCTCTTGGGCAACGGGAGCGAACGGCGCGGACCGCTCCGGTTCGCCCAGGCCCGACGCGCCCCCGAGCGGGGGTGCACCGGTTCCCGGTGCGCGCCGCACAACACCTCATTCGTGGCAGGTTCTGGACAAGAATTGGCTAAGCCCAGGGACGCTCACCCGTCCCTCGTGGTCCTGTCTGTCCCAACGCTGTCTCAACGCCGTTCGGGAGGACCCACGTGCCAATACCCACCCGCAAGAGACGATGGCTCACCATCTGTGCCGTCACCGCGTCGGCCGCGCTCGTCGCGCTGCCCGCCGGCGCCGCGCCCGGCCCGGACACGGGCCGTCCCTTCGGGGCCCGCGCGCTCGCCCAACTCGCCGCAGGCCGCGCGCAGTCGACGGGCGGCATCACCCCGAAGGTGACAGCGCAGGACTCCGACGGCGGCAACGAGTCCGGCGAGATAGCCGAGGGGGCCGACCAGTACGCCGAGGCCCGCACCTCACCGGGCGTCGTCGCGCCGGGGGCCTACGGCGCCGCCTGGAGCAGCCTGAACAAACTGCCCTCCGCCGACGGGAGTTGGCGCAACGTCACCGACCTGCCGTACAACTCGGACGACCCGCGCTACCGCGACTTCGACTCCAACTCCAGCGGCGGTTCGGGCAATGTCACCGGCCGCCTCGCGGCGATGGCCGCCGACGACGGCGGGTACGTGTACGCGGGCAGCGCGGGCGGCGGCGTATGGCGCTCCCGGTCCGGTGGCGGACACTGGGAGCCCATCAGCGACCGGCTGTCCTCGCAGTCCACCGGTGCGCTGGCCCTGGACGGGTCCGGGCGCCTGTGGCTGGGCACCGGCGAGGCGAACACCAACGCGGACGCCTACCTCGGCAGCGGGGTGTATGTGCTGACCGACGCACACCACGGCACGTTCTCCGCGCGCAGCCGGGTCGGCGGCGACGAGCTGGAGAGCACCACCATCCACCAGCTGCGCTTCGGCGGCGGAAAGGTGTGGGCGGCGACCAGCGAGGGCGTCTGGAGCCACTCCACCAAGACACTCGGCGGCGCCTGGAAGCGGGAGTTCGCCCCCAACCCCGCCTACCTCCCCGGTGGTTCACTGGCGAAGGACCCTTCCGCCCCGTACAAGAACCTCGCCAACGACATCGCGATCGACCCGAAGGACCCCTCCAAGGTGGTTCTCGCGGTCGGGTGGCGCAGCGGTGACGACTACAACGGCTTCTACACCCAGGTGCGGGGCGCCTGGACACGGATCACCAGCGGTCTGGGCGACCTGCCGTCCGACGCGGACAACGTCGGCAACGTCACCTTCGCCCGGTCCGCCGACGGCTCGCGCTACTACGCCATCGACCAGTCGCCGAAACAGCTGAACAGCAACCCCGACAGCGGCCTCGAGGGAATCTACGTCGCCAAGTCCGGCTCTCCCTTCGGCCCTTGGACGAAGATCGCCGACTACAAGCAGCTCGCCGCCGACGGCTCGGCCCTCACCTCCAGCGGCTACATGCCCGGCGTACAGGCCTGGTACAACCAGTTCCTGACCGTCGACCCGGCGAACGCGCAGCATGTGTACGCGGGTCTGGAGGAGGTCTACGAGACCAGGGACGGCGGCGGCACCTGGTCCACCGTCGGCCCGTACTGGAACTTCGGTTTCCCCTGCTGGAGCATCGACCCCGCCAAGCAGACCGGCGACTGCAACGCGACGACCCACTCCGACCAGCACGGGGTCGCCATCGGCAGCTACCACGGCAGGAGTTACGTCTACGTCGGCAACGACGGCGGAGCCTACCGCCGGCCGCTCGACGGCTCCCAGGACTCCTCCGGCCACGCCACCGACTGGACGTCCCTGAACGACGGCACGATCGACACGCTCCAGTACTACTCGGTGGGCATCGGCAAGGACCTCGCCCACGGCGGCGTCTCGGTCACCGGCGGCCTGCAGGACAACGGCCAGTCCATCCTGCGCAGCGACGACAAGGTGATGGGCTCCGACTTCGGCGGCGACGGCGGCGACACGCTCACCGACCCGGCCAACGGCTGTGACATCGCCGAGGAGTACGTCTACCTCGCCGTCCAGATCACCCAGAACTGCGCCATCAACGACGGCTCCTGGGTCAACGACGCGAGCAAGGTCACCTCGTACAACGTCGCCCCGGCCGACAACGCCACCAGCGAGGCCCGCTTCATCGCCCCGCTCGCCGCCGACATGAAGAACAGCTCGACCTGGATCGCGGGCGGCCGGCACGTGTGGGTGCAGACGCACGGCTACGCCATCCGCAGCGGCTCCGAGTGGACCAGCCTGTACGACCTCGGCGCGGGCCGCACCGCGACCGCCGTCGCCGCGTCGGGCGGCAAGGTGTACGCGGCCTGGTGCGGCCCCTGCAACAACCAGGGCTTCGCGCGCGGAATCTCCGTCGGCAACGAGGACGGCACGGGCTGGCACGACGTGGCCCTGCCGGTGGACGCGAACGTGCCCAACCGCTACCTCAGCGGCTTCGCCGTCGACCCGAAGAACGCCGACCATGTGTACCTGGAGGTCAACGGCTTCTCCCGGCACTGGACCGAGGGACCCGGCGCGGGCGTGGGCCATGTCTTCGAGTCCAAGGACGGCGGCACCACCTGGACCGACATCTCCGCGAACCTGCCCGACGTGCCGACGGACTCCGCGGTCGTCACGGCCAATGGCGGCCTCGCCGTCGCCACCGACCTCGGTGTGGTCTACCGCGCCCCGGGCCGTACGACATGGCAGCGCGTCGGCCGACTCCCCGCGGTCGCTGTGCTCCAGCTGAAGCTGAGCCCTGACGGCGGCACGCTGTACGCGGCCACGCACGGCCGCGGCATCTACACGATCAAGGTGCGCGACTGCGGCTGACCCGTACGCACGCAGGAGGGGTGAACTCGCCGCCAGAAGCGGCCGGTTCACCCCTCCTTCGCGTACGGGACCACACTCACCCGGAGCGTGAACGCGGTGCGCGCGGCGCCCGCCACGTCCGGAGCCTTCGCCGTCACCGTGATCCCGGCCGCCCCGCCCCGTACGCTCGCGCAGCGCAAGGTGGCACGGCCGGTCCCGTCGGCGTCGACGCGCCATCCGGAGACCAGCACCACTGCGGGTGCCGCACTCCGGACGGCCGTCCAGCGCCGGTCGTCCGCACGCGGCCGCAGGGTGACCGAGACCACCGCCCCGGTCCGCACGCACAACCGCCGTTCGACCGCGTCCCCGGGCGACACGGTGACCTCCACCCGCCCGGCGAGGCAACTGGCCACCGGCGCGGCGGATCCGGGGCCCGACGCGGACGGTGCCCCTCGCCCCGGCTCCGCCGTCCCACCCGTGGAAGCACTCGCGGAGGCACTCGTGGACGCATTCGTGGACGCACTCGGGCGTCCGGACGACGGCCCCCGGCCTGCGCCTCCCGATCCACCGCACGCCGCGAGCAGCACCACTCCGGCGACCGCCGTCCAACCGGCCCACCACCGCATCGCGCGCCTCCGCCCGTCTGCCCGTATCCCGACGAACACCAGCATGCCCGCCTCCCGGGGAACCGTGCGGCGTAAGCGCCGAACGGACGTGCTCGCGTCCGCGTCAGTCGCCGCGCACGGCGGCGAACACACCGCCGTCCCCCAGGATGTCGATGCCGAGGCGCGGGTCGACGCCTCCTGCCGGCCTTGCGGGGTGTCGATGATGCCCGGCGAGAGGGAGCACGCCCGGGCTCCCACCGGTCCGAGGCGTACGGCCTCCTTCCGTGCGGCGCGTCTCGGCCAGCAGCGCGGCCCCGACGAGGTCGCTGACATCTGCACCGAATCGAGGCCACCCGTTGGATGGTCAGCGCCGCCTGGCTCCCCGACCAGGGCCGTCCGCACAGTAAGGAGGCCGCCATGGCGACGCTGTAACCCTCCGAGGTCGCCAATCGCGCGGCCTCCGCGTCGGTGCAGATCCACGGCGGCTACAGCTACGTACGGGAGTCGGAGATCTCCCGTTTCCACGCCGCCGCGAAGATCCTGGAGATCGGCGAGGGCACGAACGAGATCCAGCGCAACGTCATCGCCAGAGCGCTGGTGAAGCAGGCGTGACCCGGCCGTCGTGAGCCAGCCATGAGGAACGGTCGGGTCCCGCGGTGTGCCGGAGCGCACCGCGGGTCCGGGTCAGTCGCCGACAGCGGCCGGCTGCCACTCCGCCTCGGGGTCGAGCGGCAGGTCGGGACGGTCACGCTTGAACGCGGCCGCCCGCTCCTCCACGTCCGGCAGCGCGTTGTCGGACGCGCCGAAGCCGCGGAACAGGGTCGCGCAGTACTCGCGCGAAAGGAACGCTGCGTCCCACTGCCCCTCGGGGCGCACCCATTGGTAGGTGTGGTGGTGCAGGTTGAGGAACTGCAGGGTCGCCAGGCGCGGTGGGAGCGCACGGAAGATGCCCTGGTCGACGGCTTCCGCGAGCAGGCCGGAGACCAGGTGCTCGAAGTCGGAGCGCTGGCCCAGCAGGGCCTCCAGCTCGTCGCCGCTGAGACTGCGGTAGTCGTGCTCGTAGACCCAGACGTGGTCGAGCCTGCGGAAGATGATCGTCAGCAGCGACTCGGACAGCAGCCGCAGCCGCAGCAGGGGATCCTCGTCGAGTTTCGCGATCTGCCGCGCACGCGACAACAGTGGTCGCATCACCCGCGACTGGATCTCGATGAGCAGGTTCTCCTTGGAGACGATGTAGTAGTACAGCGCTCCCTTGGCGAGCCCGACCGCGCGGCCCAGGTCGTTGATGGAGGTCGCCGCGTAGCCCTGTTCGGCGAACAGGGAGGCCGCGACGTCGATGATCTTCTGGCGTCTGCCTTCGAAGCCCGGCCCATGACCCGGTGGTCGTGGCATTGATTCACTCCCCGCCTGATGTGACGACGTGTCTCGACCGAGACCGACCCGACGTCCGCTCCAGACGGCCGTCGGGGCACCTGAGGGGGAAGCGGACTCCGGGACGCCGCTTCAGTTTGCTAGACCAAACGGTACATTAAAAGGTGGACTCGGGCGGCGGGCGTCTGTCCCGCGCTGGCGATCCACATCGAGGAATGATCGTCAACGGCGGCGGCAACGCCACCGTGGGCACGTCGAAGACCGTCACGTTCCCGATCGCCATCACCGTCAAGGGCAACTCGGGCGTGAAGGGGCTCGCGAACGTCAACACCTCCACGGCTTACAGCGTCCATGGTTTCTTCGACTGGACCGGGTCCTCGTGCGTGAAGAAGAGCTCCACCACGTCGGTGTGCACGGCCACGATGACCGTCGATCCAGCCTGGATCCCGGACACCAGTGACACCGATGCCAACACGATCGCCGGCGTCTGGCAGGTCGACGCCACCGTCAGGGCCAACGACGGCGACTACTGGATTTCCGACCACATCGCCGAGTACAAGGTGAAGCGCGCCTCGAAGCTGGCCACCGACGCGTCGCCCGAAACGGTCGCCAAGGGCGCCAAACTCACCGCCACCGGCAAGCTGTCCCCTGCCAACTGGGAGGACCTCGCCTACCACGGTTTCGCCGGGCAGCAGGTCAAGCTCCAGTTCAAGAAGGCCGGGGCCGCCCACTACAGCGTCAAGACCGTGACGTCGGGAACCCACGGGAACCTCAGTACCAAAGTGACCGTCACCGCGGCGGGCAGTTGGCGCTGGTACTTCCCCGGCACGACGACGACCGCGAGTTCGTCTCGGCCGGGGACGCGGTATCACTGAAGAAGTGACGTCCACGGGCTGAAAGCCTCGCCCACGGCGGCGGCCCGAGTCGTCGGCCTCCCGTCAGAAGTGTCCGACCAGGGTCGTGACGACGTGGTCGACGGCGTCGGCGTACAGGTCCGGGCGCAGGACGCCCAGGACGGCCGCCGCCGCGGTCGCCGTCAGGAGCCAGGGCTCCCAGCGGCCGCTCGACGGGCCCTTCATCGGACACGCTCCGCGATCCTGGTGGCCCGGCCGAGCAGCCACTCCAGCGGGCCACGCGCGAAGTGGCGGGACCAGAGGGTCGCGAACACGGTCACGGCCACGAGGAAGCCGAGCAGCACGTGCAGCGGGAAACCTGGCAGTTCCTCCATGCCCAGGGCGCGGATGGCGACGATGTGGAAGACGTACGCGGTCAGGGACATCGTGCCCACCGCGATGACCGGAGCGGCCAGTCGGCGAAAGCGCGGGAGGGTGTCGGTGGCAGCGAGGCAGGCGGCCAGGACCACGATGGCCACGCCGGTGTTGGCCACGACCGACAGGGTCGTCTCGCTGTGCGGCGAGGCCGCCAGCAGCCAGGCCGGGGTGGTGCCGGTCGGGTAGCCCGCGGTGTCGGACCACCAGGCCGACATGACCGAACCTCCCTCGCCCCAGCCGGAGGCGCGCAGTGCGGAGGCGGCGCCGGGGACGAGGTGCAGGGCCAGGTAGGAGCCGCCGTAGCCGAGGACGGCCAGCGAGACACCGGTGATCGCGAGGCGTGCGCGGACGACGGTGGAGGCCAGGTCCAGCCGGGCCACGGCCATGCCGGCGACGACGAACGGGATCCAGGCCAGGGCCGGGTAACCGCCGGTGAAGAGCAGCGAGACGATGCCGTCCGCGTCGGTGGGCCAGACCCAGATCCCGCCCGGACCACCGCCGTCGCCGCCGCCCGGGTTGAGGGCCTGCTGCACCACGTACAGGATCTGAGGCAGGAGCAGCGCACCGCTCACGGCGATGACCGCCAGCGGTCGGGCGCCGAGCCGGTACAGCGGCAGGACCAGCAGGAAGTACAGGCCGTAGAAGGCGAGGATCACCTCGACCGGGGTGCCGGTCAGGGTGAGCGCGGTGCCCAGGACCAGCAGGATGAGGGCTCGGATCACCACCTTGGCGACCGCCTGGCGGCCCGCCCGGCCGGTCTTGGGGGTACGGCGGCCGGTGATCAGCGCGATCGAGAAGCCGGCCAGGAAGGCGAAGAGCGCGGAGGCCCGGCCGTGAGCCAGTTCCATGAAGAAGCCGGTCGATCCACCCTCGGAGGGATCGGGGCCGACGTGGGCCGCGTACATCCCGAAGACCGCGAGCCCCCGGGCGAGGTCCACTCCGATCAGACGCCCCGCCGAGGGCCGGGTGTCGGGGAGTTGCGTGGTTGCGCACGCCTTCGGTCGGGGCGGGGCCACGAGCGTCGTGGCGTGTGCGTTCTGCGTCATGGATCACAGGCTCGGGAGAATCGCCGATCGCGCAGTATCCGGCAGACGTCCGCTTCGCACCCCCCGGACGACTGGAACCGACCCGCCGGGTGACCGGGCCGTTCCGCCGGAGCGCCGCACCGGGCCTTTCCCGTTCTACGGTCACAGTGACGACAATCGACATCGAGGACGAGGCGGAACGTACGTGATCCGGGTAGTGGTGGTGGACGACGAGGCCCTGGTGCGGTCCGGCTTCGAGCTCATCCTCGGCGCGGCCGACGACATCGAGGTCGTGGCGACCACGACGGGCGCGGAGGCGGTGGACGCGGTACGGCGGGAGGGACCGGACGTCGTACTGCTGGACATCCGGATGCCGGACGTCGACGGTCTGACCGTACTGCGGCACCTGCGGGCGCTGCCGGACGCGCCCGTGGTGGCGATGCTGACGACGTTCGACGCCGACGAGTACATCCTCACCGCCCTGCGCTCGGGGGCGGCCGGCTTTCTGCTCAAGGACACCGAGCCGGACCAACTCGCCCAATTGGTACGGACCTTGTGCGCGGGCGGTGTCGTGATGTCACCGAAGGCGTCCCGTGCCGTGTGGCAGAGCCACCCGGGCGCGACCGCCGCGGACGACGAGGAGGCCGCCCGCGTCGGACGGCTCACCGAGCGGGAGCGTGAAGTGCTGGTGCTCATCGCGGAGGGGCTGTCCAACGCCGACATCGGCAGCCGCGTCCACCTCAGCGCGGGCACCGTCAAGGACCATGTCAGCGCGATCCTGACCAAGCTGCGTGTGAACAGCCGGGTGCGGGCCGCGCTGCTCGCCCAGCGGGCGGGCCTGCTGGACGGGCGGAACCGGTCGGAGGACCGGCGATGAACGGGGGCAGGCCGTGGTGGGCGCGGATCCCGGATCCGGTCGTCGATGCCGTGGTCGTCGCCGTGGCCGCCGTGGACGTCCTGATCAACCTGGGGGACTCGAGCCGCCTCGCGACGGCGGCGACAGCCGTCGCCTGTGCCGCGCTCGCCCTGCGTCGCCGTTTTCCGCTCACGGTGTTCCTGCTCACGCTCCCGGCCAGCCTGATGGTGGACATCGTCTTCGCCTCGCTCGCCGCGCTGTTCACCCTCGCCGAGCGCTCCCGCGACCGTCGGCTCCTGGTCGCCAGCGCCTTTCTGTTCGCCGGCGCCTCAGCCGTGCCCTGGCCCCTGGGCAACGTCGGCTCACACGAACGCGCCTGGACGCTGATCTACTTCTTCTACACCCTGGCCACGGCCGCCGCCCCGGTGCTGCTCGGCCAACTCGTCCAGGCCCGGCGGGACTTGGCCGACCGGCTCACGGAGATCGAGACGGCCCGCGAACACGAGCGGCTGCTGCACTCCCAGGCCGTCCTGGCCCGGGAACGTGCCCAACTGGCCCGCGAGATGCACGACGTCGTCTCCCACCAGGTGAGCCTGATCGCCGTACAGGCGGGTGCCCTTCAGGTCGCCGCCAAGGATCCGCATTTCAAGGAGGGCGCCCGCACCATCCGTTCGCTGAGCGTCGACACGCTCGACGAACTGCGTCACATGGTCGCGCTGTTGCGGGCCTCCGGGGGCCGTGTCGGCGAACTCACCCCGCAGCCCACACTCGCCGACCTGCACAAGCTCGTGTCGACCAGCGGCATCGAGGCGACCCTGACGGGTGAACTCCCCTCCGCCATCGCCACCCCGGCGCAACGCGCCCTCTACCGCACCGTGCAGGAATCCCTGACCAACGTACGCAAACACGCGCCCGGCGCGGCCGCCACCGTCCGCCTGTGGCACTGCGACGACCGCTTCGGCGTCACGGTGACCAACAACGCCCCCACCCGTCCCTCCCTGCCCCTGCCCGGCTCCCAGCAGGGCCTCGTCGGGCTCCGGGAGCGCGCCGAACTCCTGGGCGGGGCCTTCGAGTCCGGGCCCACCCCCGACGGCGGCTACCGCGTGACGCTCCACATCCCGACGGACGCGGACTGAGCCGCGACGCCGTGGCCCGTACGAACGTCAGACCGTCGCCGGGACGGAGCACAGGCACCGACAGGGGCCAATCGGGAGACGTGCCCAGGCGGCGGGCGTCCCACCCTGGTCACGGAAGACCTGGGAGCGCCCTTCCGCCCTCGCCACCGCTCCTCGTCGCCGCCTGCCTCCGGGGGTGTGCCGTCAGCCCTGGCGGGCCTTGAAACGCGGGTTCTTCTTGTTGACGACGAAGACCACGCCCCGTCGACGGACCACCTGAGCCCCCGGCTTGGACTTCATGGAACGCAAGGACTTGCGCACCTTCATGGATCTGCCCTCCTCGTGCTGTGAACTGTCAGACCCGCCGTCAGTGCCGCGGCGAGGCCGTGCGGCCGTAACGACGCTCGAAGCGCTCGACGCGGCCTGCGGTGTCCAGGACCCGCGAGGTCCCGGTGTAGAACGGATGACTCGCCGACGAGATCTCGACATCGATCAGCGGGTAGGTGCCCCCGTCCTCCCACTCGATCGTCTTCGACGAGTGCGCGGTCGAACGGGTCAGAAACGCGATGTCCGCGGCCCGGTCACGGAAGACGACGGGGCGGGATTCGGGGTGGATGCGGGGCTTCATGAGGTTGCCTCCCTGGTAACGGTCGACGGTTCCGTGACCGTCGACGGTCCTGTGACGGTCGACGGTCCTGTGACGGTCCGCCCGGTGGCGCCGGGCTCGGCTCAGCGCTCCTCCCGGAACGGGACGTGCTCACCGACCACCGGGTCGTACTTGCGCAGGACGAGCCGGTCGGGGTCGTTTCCGCGGTTCTTCCGCGTCACGTAGGTGACGCCGGTCCCGGCTGTCGACCTCAGCGTGACGACGGGTCGCGCGCTGTTGCGTGCCATGAGGTCCTCCTTCCGCCCACATCACGCGATCTTGACTCGCGCATGTCAGCTACGTGTGCTGTAACAGCGGACCTGGTCGACGCATTCCCGGGGGCTGGAGCAAGGGGCCGGAGGCAGGGGTGGGGGGAGGCAGGGAGCGGCAGGGGGGCGGCACGGAGGCTCGGGGCGACATGAAACAAGCCCCGCCTCCGGAATACAGGAGGCGGGGCTGTGGAGCGCCGGGCAGGCCTTGCACCTGCATCTCCCCGCAGGAAGCGGGGCGTCTTTCCTTGGACCACCAACGCGAGGCCGACCACCGAAGCCTTCCGGCGGGCCGCTCAAGATCAATCATAGCGCAGCCGGAGCGGTGCATGACACCGCCTGGGTTGCCGCGTACCCAGGAAGACCGGGCAGTCATCGGCGGCGGTCGCCGCCGCGCGCCCGCCGGCCGGAGGATGGCGGACGCGCGGTACGGCGACTGTTCCTCCCGGCCGAGTTCGCGTGTCGGCCGGAGCCGTCCACGCACGGGAGGAAGCCGAGGCTGCCGTCTCCGCGCACCGGCGCCCGTCCGAAGACACACATGCGCCGCGCGCACCGCTACGCGCCCTTGCGCTCCTCCGGTGCGTCGCCAGAAGGTACCTGTTCCGAGGACCGAAACCGCACGGCGGGACGAACGGGGAGCGGTGTGAGTGAGCAGCCCGAGGCCGAGGCCAGCCTCAACGAGTTGAGGGACGGCCTCAAGGAGATACGCGAGGCGCAGCAGCGCCGCGAAGGCGACCTGAAGACCCTGCACGACCGGTTCGGCACGCTGTCCGGGGGCCTGGAGGCCCTGCGCGGCAGAGCCAACGAACTCGCCCTTCAGGTCGAATCGGTGAACTCCGCCACCGAAGAGCTGCGGGAGGGGTTGTCCCTGACCCGGTCCGAGCTCGGCCAGGTCAAGGCCGAACTCACGGACTTCCGGTCCCAGTACGAACGCGACCAGGCCGTCCTTGCCGCTCAGTTCGAGCTCGACCGGATCACCGAGGAGTGGCAGCGCAGGTTCGGCAACCGGGAGAGGGTGCGTTCTCTCGCTCGTGGCCTGGTCAAACAGCTGACCCCGCAGCTCGTGAGGAGCGGGGCGCTGAGAACCGAAAATCTTCGGCTCTTCGTGGAGGAACACCTCGTCCACGACCCCGACTTCTGGCTCGCCCACGCGACCCTGGCGGTCGCCGCCCGCCTGGACGGGGACGACGAGATCCGGCTCACCGCGATGGGGCAGGCGCAGGGGCTCGACCTCGGCAAGGCCAACCTGTTCTTCTCGCTCGCCGCCGCCAGGACGGGCGAGCACGAACGGGCGGGGAACTGGATGGACGGCTACCTTCAGCACGCCGTCGACCCGGACCGACTCGGCAGGGACTTCCTCGTGGTCCTCGACGCCGTCGCCAGCCGCGAACTCGGCGACCTCGCACACAGCTACGCCCGGCAGGTGATGGTGCGCTGGGGCACCGAGGCGGCGGCGGGCGGGACGGCGGCCAGGGCGAGTGTGCGGCGGTGGACACCCCAGCTGCGCAGACTCCTCGCCTCACCCGGCGACCGGTTCGAGTCTCTGGGCCAGGCGTACGACGGGGACTGGCCGGCACTCCTCGAACACTGGCGGCTGGCCACCGTCACCACAGGCACCCTCGCCCACCTCCGCAAGGAGTTCCCACCCCCGGACCGCACGGCGTCCTCCCCCGGACGTGTCCGCTACGCCGAGACGGCCATCGACCGCCTCATCGGCCATCTCGAACCCGATGAGGCTGCCCTGCACACCAAGAAGGAAGCGCTGCGCCGGTTCATCGAGCACCGGGGCAACGAGAAGGCGGCACAGGAGGAGCACGAACTGCGTCAAGAGGCGGACGCCGAGGTCATGGACTTCACGACGCTCCTCGACAACGCCGTTTTCAAACCGAGTCAGATCGCCCTCGGCGACGACGCGCGCCGCCTCGCGCTCATGCAGATGCTGCCCAACCTGTGCACCGCCGCCGGGGAACTGGTGGCCGCATCCGTGAGCCACCGGCCTCAGAACATCCGTATCGCGATCGAGGGTTGGCACGCTCGGCTGCCGACCGACCCCGCCGCGGCGATCGACGGGAAAGCCCTGGCCGACGAGCTGGAGGCCGAACTAGTCCGGCAGCGCTCTCAGCGACCTCTACTCACTCGGCTGCGTCGTGTACGAGATGCTCACCGGCTGGTCTCCCTTCGGCCACATCTCGGATCCCTACGCCGTCATGTGGCACCACATGGAGAAGACGCCCGCCCCGCCGGGCGCGCTGCGTCCTGGCATCCCCAGGGCCCTCGACTCCCTCGTACTGAGACTGCTGGAGAAGTCACCCGGGAACCGGCCGCCCGACGCCCGAGCCGTGGCCCGGGCCGTCCAGCAGATCGAGTACGTCTCGGACGACTCCGCGGACCCACACGTCGACACGCGCCACATCGCCGAGATCCAGAACCTGGAACGGTTCATCCAGCTGCACGCCGACGGCCCCCGGGCCATGGACACGGACGTCCTCGACGCACGCGCCCGGCACGCCAGGCTCACCGGCGAGTCGGGCGACTCCCGGGGCGCCGCCGCGCTCTGCCAGCGCCTGGGGCAGGACTGCGCGCGCCTGCTCGGCCCCGATCACCACCGTGTCTTCGAGGCCTACCGGGAGGCTTCCCGCTGGAAGGAGAGCACCGGCTGAAGCTCCGTATCTCCCTTGGTACGTCCCTTCCTACGTCCTGCTGGTGTCGAAGGGCTACGGGCCAGGGGCCTACGCGACCTAGGGGCTAGGGGGTGCGGGCTACCAGGTGCCCGGCAGCGCGGCGACGCCGTACGCCATCGCGTCTTCCTTGAAGTCGATCTCCTCCAGCGTGGTGGCCAGTCGCAGCGTGGGCACGCGCCGGTAGAGCGTGCCGTAGACGACCTGGAGTTCCACGCGGGCAAGTTGCTGGCCCAGGCACTGGTGAACGCCGAAGGCGAACGCGTTGTGCTGGCGGGCGTCGCGGAGCAGGTCGAGGCGGTCGGGCTCCGGGAAGGCCTCCGGGTCCCAGTTGGCGGCGGGGAGGGAGACGATGATTCCGTCCCCGCCGTGGATGACCTCGCCGCCGATCTCGATGTCCTCCAGGGCGATCCGGCACTGCCCGGTGTGGGCGATGGTCAGATAGCGCAGCAGTTCCTCGACCGCTCCGGCCACGACCTTGGGATCGTCCGTCTCGCGCAGCAGGGCGAGCTGCTCCGGGTGCTCCAGCAGCGCGAGGGTGCCCAGCGCGATCATGTTCGCGCCGGTCTCGTGCCCGGCGATGAGCAGGATGACGGCCATGAGGGACGCCTCCCCCATGGTCAGTTCACCGGCCTTGACCAGGGCCGCCAGGTCGGACAGCGTGTCCTCGGCGGGGTTGTCCGTCTTGGCGTGGATCTGCCGGGCCAGGTACTCGCCGAGCGCGACGCTCGACTCACGGTCCTGTTCGGCCGACGACGTCTGGCTGACCTCGACGGTGGCGTGGTGCTGGAAGAACTCGTGGTCCTCGTAAGGGACTCCGAGCAGTTCGCAGATCATCAGTGTGGGAATGGGCAGACCCAGCGCCTGGACCAGGTCGGCAGGTTTCGGCCCGGCCAGCATCGCGTCGATGTGCTCGTCGGTGACCTTCTGGATGGCGGGGCGCAGGGCCGCCATCCGCTTGGCGGTGAAGGAGGAGGTCAGCATCCGGCGGAGCCGGGTGTGGACGGGGGCGTCCGTGTTGAAGAGCGTGTCGGGGTGGTGGTGCGCGTTCTCCGCCATGGCCTTCTTCGGGAACGGAAAGCCGGACCGCTTGTCGTCGACGCTGACGCGGGGGTCACCGAGGACGGCCCGCAGGTCCTCGTGGCGGGTGATGAGCCAGGGGGTGCTGCCGTCCCAGATCCGCACCTTGCTGACCGGCTTCTCCTCGCGGATCTCCGCGAGGACCAGCGGCGGCGCGAACTGGGGCAGGCGGCCGCCCTGGGCGGCACGAACTCGGGGAACTCTTCGGCGGCGCCGCTCGCGTTTCCGGTCAGTGTCTCAGCCATGTCACTCCTCGGTGGGGGGCTCCCCAGGAACGGGGAGCGGTGTCTCAGAGGGGCTCTGGGGCCTATGAGATCGGAGCGGACTGACGGCTACGGGCCACTTCACTGACGGGAACCTGACGTGACTCGGATCACGTGAACGCGTCCCGCATTTCGCCGGAGGTGTGTGATCGCCACCCCTACGGCACCACAGCGGCGTCGCTATCCGCAATCGGCAGGCCGGAAACTTCCCGACCCGGGAGTCCCTGATCGAGGCCGCGTACCGCAACGAGGTGGCCCGGCTGTGCGAGGCCGTCCCCGGGCTCCTGGCGACCATGCCGCCCCGCGAGGCCCTACGCGCCTGGACACGTCGCTTCATCGACTACGCCACCGCCAAACTCGGCATGGCCGACGCCCTGCCGTCGTCGCCTCGGGAACCAACCGTTCCTAAAGACTGAGCGGGAGTGAGTCCTGTTGCCAGGACCCGTGCTCAGCCGCGTGCCCCGGACGGTGTTGGGCACACTGGTCCCCCGCGTTCGTTCCGCATCCGGCGTCGACGGATCGTGTCCGTGGTCCGGGGATGCGGGGGCGGGTTCCCTCACGCCCAGAGGCCTCCGGTCGGGCCTGGACGGTCCGATGCCCCGCACGATCGCTCTGGTCGTGCGGGGGCGGTGCCGTCCGTCGCCGGATCGGGTGTCCCTGGGCGCGCCTTCCGATCGCCACCGCTGCCGCGTCGTGGCGAGTCGTCTTACGGTTGCTGCTGGTGAGGGGCTTTTGCCAGTGCTGGGCGCCCCAGCGGCTGGTGTAGGCGGGGTCCACGGCGATGATGGCGATGCCCGTCTGGTCGGCCATCGAAGTCAGCCGGGTGCGGAGCCTGCCAGTGGGCATGCCGGAGATGACCTGCCGGAACCCCTTCCTGCGGCCGTGCTTCTCGCGGGTCTTGTCCGCGCCGAAGTCCAGGTCCTCGACGGCGATCGCCTTCACGCCGCATGCCCGGGCCCAGTGCAGCAGCCGGGTGAGGGCGTGGCGGACCTGGGCATCGCGGTGTGCTCGCGTGCCGGACAGGTCGTAGAAGAAGCCGCGCGGGGCACCGGTCGGGTTGCCGTGGACATCCAGACGCCAGGCGGCGAGGTGATCGGCGTTCATGTCCACCCCGATCACACCCTCGGCGAGCGCGGCACGGATGGGGATGGTCGGGGTGGGCGGGATCTGCCAGGAGGCGGTCAGGTACCAGCGGTCCCGGCCCACATCCAGATGGATGCGGTAGGCAACCGCCCGGTTCACCTCAACCCGGTCGGCCCACTCGCTGCCCCGGTGCGGGAATGTCACGCGGCAGGCGAGGAAGTACCGGCCGTGCCCGGCGTTCGCCAGATGCGCGAGCGGCGCGGGCAGCTTGATGCTCACCTCGCCCGCGGGGCTGACGCGGATCGTCTCGTTGCCGTACCGCTTCCCGGACTCGCCATCCGCCTGGCAGAACCAGCGTTCGGCCTCCCACCGCTGACGCCAGTCCGCCTCGGTCAGCCGGGCGGCATCCAGGTGGTGCCGGGTCCGGGCCAGGTGCTTGCCGCCGCGCACGACACGCACGCGCCCCGCTTCACGGTCGGCCCGCTTTTGCTCCAGCCGGTCCTCCAGCACGTGCAGGCGACGCGCCTTGGCATGCCACTCCTGCCGCGACCGGTAACCCCCGGGCGCCTTTTTGGAGCCCTTCTGCCCGACGGGCAGAGACAGCCGGTGCGCGATGGTATTGATGCCCGCTTCCAGGTTCTGGACATGGGTGAGCTGGCCACGGCGGGCCAGCGCCCACTGGTCGTGCGACGCCTTGGTAATGCTGCCCGCCCAGCGAGACGACGAAAGGGGGGTCAACTCGCGCTTGCGGGCCGCCCAGGTTTCGGCGGAATGCTCCAGACCGTCACGGCACCGCGCCGCGAGGTCCTTCGAGGCCAGCGCACCCAGGTGTGCACCGACCAGCCGCAGCACCTCCTCATCCCCAACTGTCAGGTGCTTGAGCCGGGTACGGACCGCCACACCGGTCGGACCGGACGCGACGAACCGCTCCGCCACGTTCCTCAGCCCGCCCACCCCCGCCCGGTCGCACCCGAAGATCCCGTCACCACCTCCAACGAGCACCACCTGAAAAGGTCACGCATTCGACACAAGAACACCAGTTCCCTCCAGGCACGTGGCGCGACACCTACCACCGGCGCCCGCTCCTGCTCACCAGAAGGTGCATCAGTGCACTCCAACGGCAGCAGCTCCAGACCCCTACGCCGAGAGCCACGAGCTGATTCAGGCCGCCCGCACCTCCCTCATGAACGCCGGCACCGCCGCCGGCGCGATCCGCACCGACATCAGCCCGACCGACATGTTCGCCGCCCTCGCCGGCATCGCCCTCACCTCGACCGGCCCCGACCAACGCGCACAGGCGGAACGCCTCCTCGACCTCACCCTGGACGGCCTGCGCCCGACGCCGCCGCGGGTGCCCGACAACTGACGCCGACGCCCCGTGCCAGTGCGACCGGCGCCGGACAGGGTCGACCGGTGAAAGCCGGGGCACCGGCGGACCCGGCAGCCACCCGGGCCACAACGCCAAGGAAAGCGGGCGGCCTGCTGGCCATCAGCCGCCCCCTCCGGAGGCGGCGGGCACGGCGGCATCGAGTGTCGGCGGTGAGGTGATCGAGAAGACCGCCTGGAACTTCGCGGCCTCGTTGCCCGCGTTGTATTGCGGGGTGCGCGAGGCCACCTACTGTCCAGGGACTTCGAGCCGGTGATGTCGCCCCTGCGCAGGAACACCACATAGCCGACGGCGCCCTTGGGCAGCAGCGTCTCGACGGCGTCGCTGAGCTGGTCCTCGTAGAAGGTGATCGAGGAGTTGTCGGCCTTGTCGTTGCCGGGGATGGAGGAGGAGAACGTCGACACCATGTCGGGCGTCTCGATCGACTCGTTCGTCAGCGACCAGCCGTCGACATCGCTCATCGCCTCGGTCAGGTCGGTGGAGTTCGGGGCGGAGAGCTCCGCACGGGTGGGGATCCTGGTCGCGGCAGCGACGTTCTTCAACCAGAGAATCTTGGTGATGCCGCGCCGCATGAAGCGCTGCTGAGCCACGGGCACTCCGAAGGAGAGAACCGCGCCGGGCTCATCGGCCGGGCGTCCGCGTGGCTCCGCGGTGAGAGGAAGATCAGGCAGGTGTCACGGTGACCGTGAACCGCTGCACGTAGGAAACGATATCGCCCTGCGAACCGTCAACCGGATCTCCACCGGGGTCGACGGTCAACTCCCGGTCGATCACCCGCATTCTGGGGACTTCGACCTCCGTACGCCAGCCGTTCGCCGTACGGTCGAAGAGCACCGCACGGACCCTGTCGGCGAGCCATTGCACCTGATCGGCCCGCTCCCCCACGCTGGTCACCTGGTACGTCCAGGCGCCGTCCGCATGCCAGTCGGCGAACGACGGGCCCGAGAACTCCCCGGGCAGGCTGTCGAGGATGGAAAGTCCGCCGGTTCCCCGCCCACCGCCCGCGGCAGCACCCCAAGCCCACACGGCCGCCCCGTTCCCTCGGCGAGCACGGCCACGATGGCGCGGGTGAGCGGCAGCCGAGGAATCGTCATCGCGGCAACGCCCCCGTACGCAGCGCCTCCAGATAGTCGGGCCGGGTCCGCTGGAACGCGGGCTCGATGTGCGGATACGGCGGCTGCCGGTACTGCCGCCCCAGCCGGTCCACGCCCACGAACCCGTACTCCAGCCGCCGCTGCTGTGGTGCGTCGGTGAACACCACCGCTGTCGCCTGGCCCCCGGCGACGGTTACCTTCACATCCCACGACGCCCGGTACCGCCCGGTGATCACGTTCGGCGTGGGTCACCCCGAGGCGTTCTTCTGAATACGGACTCGCAGCAACATGGCGTGGTGCCGCGTGATTGCCCGCGTCCGGGCCCTTACCGCCGGACCCGTCCGCGCGAGCGCGGCGGCGAGTTCGATCGGGTCTCGGAAGGCCGCGGCGTCCGGGTGGGCGTTCGGATGCGGATTCGCTGCCATCAGTCCACCACCTGGAGCCGCACGACCCGCACCACGGCGAAGGTCCCGACATTGGCGTCCGCCACCCGGAAGCGACGCCCGACGAGCTGGGCATCCCGGGTCGAACCGTGCACCGCGATCACGTCATCTTCCCGGGTCTGCGGAGCGTCGAGCGGCAGCAGGGCTTGATACGCGGTGGTTGCGGAAAGCGCAGCGACCGAGCCGTCCAGCGGGGCCGTGTTCGCGGGCTGCCCGAGGGGCACGATGGCACCGGCCCCCGCCCATACGAGGGCGCCATCCGCCTCAGCGGACTTCAGCTCACCCGTGTTCTCGTCGAGAACATCGTCCGTACGGCCACTGGGGTCCCGCCACACCTCCAGCTCGTCGTCGAGCATCCCCTCCACGACCCGGCGCACACCGGAGAGATCAAGCGCCACGAGCCCACTCCGTCAACTGCCGCAGCACGGCGGCTGTCCCGCCGCCCGGTACGTTCTCCAGGTCCGGCCGCGCGAGCGCGGCACGTTCCACCTCAAGCGGATCCAACGCGTCGAGGAACGCGGCAGCCGCCGCGCCCGGCTCGGCGGGCACGCCGACCTCCACCCGTGCCAGCACGTCCAGTTCGGCCGGCCACGTCCCGGTGGGCCGGAGATGCAGCACGACACGCGGCAGATCATGCGGGTTGGCGTGCACATCGACAGCAGCGACCTGGTCGCTCACGTCACGTCCGTTCACGGCGACGGCGTAGGCACGGCCATCGAAGGTCATCTGGAAGCGATGTGGTGTCGTCACCGGCGGAGCCTACTCGCGCGCGTTCGAAGGGCGGCCAGTGAGAGAACTCACCTCCCTCGAAAGGATCTTTGCCTCGCCTTTGCATCGCACACATTCGCGAATCGCGGTCGGCGACTAACGTCGTATGACCGGGCAGCCGACGGAGGGGCAGACGCCAAGTCATGGGCGACAAGGGCGAGATACTCGACATCAAGATCGCCGACATCAAGGCGACCGCACCCCACTTCCACCATCAGAGCGGCGACCTCGCTCACGCACTCACCAAGCTGAAGACCGCGCTGTCCGAGGCCGGCGCCCCGTGGGGCGACGATGACCAGGGCACGGACTTCCACAAGGCGTACGGGCCCCACTTCACGCAGATCAAGCAGTCCACCAAGATTCTGGTGGAGGGCCTGGCCAGCATCCACGAGGCCATGTCGGACATGGCCGACGGCCACATCGACAACGAAGAACTGATCCGCGCCATGTTCACCAGGATCAGCGTCGAACACGACTCCACAGGCGCCGACTCGACCGGCCACGACAAGTGAGCGTCGCGGACAAGGCCCGAAAGATCCTCCAGGACGTCACCGGCATGTGGTGGCCGGACGCCGACGAGGGCGGGCTGCGGGACGCCGCGAAGGCGTGGCGGATCTTCGCCGACGACGTCGAGGACGTCACCGCCGCCGCGAACAAGGCCGCCCGATCGTTGATCGAGAACAACAAGGGCGAGGCGATCTCCGCCTTCGACGACCCGTTCTGGCGCCGCTACTACTACGACAAGCACGGCTGGCTCAAGGACCTGTCCGACGCCGCCCGCGACATGGCCAAGGCGCTGGACGCGTACGCGGACGCCGTGCACGGGGCGAAGAAGAAGCTCGAACACGAGCTGGAGATCGTCGGCGGGACCATCCTCGTGGGCACCGGTCTGGCCCTCTTCACCGGGGGCCTCTCCGAGGGCGCCGCCCTCGCCGCCGCGACAACGGTCACCGAACTCGCCAGCACTCTGGGTGTCGCGGTCACTGCCGAGGTCGCGTCCATCGCGGGCACCACCCTGGCCACCACCGCCATCGCGGGCATCGAGTCCATCACCGTCGATCTCGCCGTCGCCCAACCGATCGCGATCGCGACGGGCGAGCAGAGTGGCGGCCTCAACCTCGACGAGGCACAACAGGCCGGTGTGTACGGCGCCCTCACCGGCGGCCTCCTCGGCGGAGCCGGTGCCACCTTCCGGGCCGCCCAGAACGCGGGCGGCTGGACGGAACTTCTGGGCGGCGTCCGCATACCCGGCCTGAGCCCTCAGCTGGCCATGCCCGGCGGCCTGACCGCAGGCGCCGACGACCTCGGCATGCTGCTTCGCGATGGTGACGGGGAACCCAGTGCCTGGCCTCGCAGTAAGCGCAAGGGGCCGGTTAAGCCGAAATACCGGGCGGACCTGGCTGGGGACGAAGGCCAGAAGGGCGCCCACACGATAGAGCGGCACGTCGAGAAGACAGACCGCGAGCTACGGACCCGGATGCGCGCTGACAAGGGCATCACCGGAAGCTCGAGCTTCCTCAGTGAGAGCTCCGCCCAGCAGCTCACGGACCGGGCTCTGCTAATCAGACAGCAGCAAGTGAAGCGCTGGCTGGAGAAGACCACCAAGAGGGAGCTGGAACTCCAGGTCGACTTCGGCCAAGAGGTCACCGGCCGTAGCATGTCCCGAGAGGATTTCATCCGGGGTACGGGTCCTCACAACGTGCACCAAGTCTTCGTCCTCGTGCGCCGCGACCCCGACATGCCCAGCGGCTTTCGTATCCACACCGCCTATCCGAAGACCTGAGAGCAAGAGTCAGTCCATGAACCTGCCCGATGACTACCTGCTGAGGGACGAGCGCTTCCCGGAGCTTCATGAGCTGCTCGACTCGTACGCCTCCGCAGGCTGGACCTTCACCGACACCTCCGAGGCGGCGGGGCCAGCCCTGCAGGCGTACGTACGTCAAGGGATCGGGACACCCGGTCTGCTGGACGTCGTGATCGACGAGATCGACGATCTGCTGCAGGTCGGCCTGTTCAGCGACGAAATCGCCGACGATGTGGACGTCCTGCCGCAGATCGAGCCTCCGGCAGGCGTCACGGTTGAGCAATGCCTCACAGTCATCCGTGCGCATCTCGTGCGGATCAACAAGGGCGGCGCCTACAAACAGTCCGCCCTTCCGCAGACGGACTGGGAATGGCGAAAGCAGTTCCCCGAGCTCGGTCATCTCCTGGCTGGATACTTCCACCAGGACTACTCGCGGTTCTACGCGTCGCACAGGGAAGCCCTCGACGACTACTTCACCGGGAACCCCCGAGAAATGTTCGCCGCGACTGCCAGGGAGATCGATTCCTTCCTGTCCCTGATCGAATCGGACAGCGAGCTCGACCGCGCCACACAGATCCTGGGTCTCATGGTCTACCCACCCGAGGGCGTCTCCCTGCGCCAGTGGCTCACCGACATCCAGGGCATCATCACGCACCGTCTACGCGACTGACGAGGCGAGCGGCCGTTCAGACTTCTCCGGAAACGATGCGGCCACCAGTCCCGCGGCCTCCCGCGCGTACCCCCAAGACAGCGTCACCCCAGCACCTCCATGCCCATAGTTGCGGACCACGGGGGTCGCACCGCCACGGGAGTCGGTCTCGACCCTCACCTCCGACCGCGTCGGCCGAGGGCCCACCCGAGGCTCCACGACCCGGGCGTCCGCCAGCCGAGGATCGGTCGCGGCGCAGCGCGCGACGACGGCCCGCGCCGCCTCGTTGTCCTGCCTCAGGCCGCCGTCCCCGTCGATGTCCGTGCCGCCGGGTGGCTGTCCCCGGTCTCCTGGGGAGAGCCACCCTCAGTCGTGGGGCCCAGTGGGCGAGTGGCACCAGGCACCCCACCGTGCGGTGGTTCCTTGTGCTTCGACTCGACCTGTGTGCGGCTGTCCTTCCTACCGACCTGGGCGGACGCCCCGGACGAATATGGCGAACGACGCCCGGCCCACGAGCAGCGCAGGCCCCTGGGGGTCCTTGCTGTCGCGGATGGCGACGCCGGCGTACGCCGTGTCGGTGAGGTCGGCGATCTCGACGCAGTTGTTCCCGGCGCCGTCGGAGTACGACGACTTGAACCATCGCGCTCCGGCGGCGGTGAACTCGGGGGCCATGTGGGTACGGGTGTGGGTCATCAGGTGATCTCTCGCGTGAGTTGCTGCAGGAACGCTGGCGTGTCCTCCGGCGGCAGCGCGGACGCCGTGAGGGCGTTGAACTTGCGGGTGAACCGTCCAACCTCGCGTGGCTTGTCGGATACCGACGTGGCGCTCCACGCGTTGTCCACCTGCACCGAGGTCGGCATTCCGTCGTCCAGGTGCAGGATCGTGAAGTCGTGCACGGAGAGGTATCCGCGCAGCGTCTGGGGCAGTACCTGAACGCTCACGTTGGGCAGGGACGCCAGCCTCGCGATCTCCTAGCCTGAGGGCTGCCGCCAAGCGGCGTCGAGGTCTCGGATTGCGCTGGGATACGCTCGCGCATCCGCACCGAGCCGTCGTCGGTCACCTCGTAGACGCTGATCCTGAGCAGGCTTCGCACTGGGGGCGGCACCCGCAAGGCTTGGGACACGGAGGAGGACGGCACGACAAGGGCGTAGCGAGTATCTGGGGACGGATCGGTCATACGGCGCAGAAGTTGTCCGTAGGCGATGTCTGCATCGGTGCCGGGTCCCGTGGTGCGGCCCTTCGCCTCGCCGACCAGTCGCTGATCGCCTCGTACGGCCTCGATGTCGGTGTGGGGGTCTGTGGGTGCGATTGGGGTCCAACCTTCCACCATCAGCCATCGCCGGAAGGCGTCGACGACCCTGTCCTCGTCGTTCGCCCAACTGGTCCGCGGTGACGGGTCCGTTCCCCGTGCTGCGGCGAGAAGGCTGCGCACCGCCTTTAGGTCGCCGGTGCGGTCCTTCCGGTGCAGTCTGCCCCGGCTGTTGGCGTCCAGGTCGGCGGGCCGGATCACCAGCAGGTGCAGGCCGTGAGCGGGGATCTCCGCGTCGCGTCGTGCGTCGTATAGAGCCCGCTGCTCGCCTCGCTCTATGCCACTCACCGTCAGGCGCCCAGGCTTGTCGAAGAACGGCGTGGGCTGGTCGTGCTGCATCTCGCGGTACTCCACGACGAGCTTGCGCCCAGGCCAGTAGCTGTCGACCGGTAGCCTGGTCCGCCGCCCTGCGGCTCCTGCATCGCCGAGCAGCCAATCGAACCTGTGCTGCCGAAGACCCTGCTCGCCGAGGACCTCGTCACACAGATCGAGCACGTACGCCTCGTCGCTGTTCTCTCTCCCACCCATGCGCCGAGATGCTGCCACAGGCTGCCGACAAAAGGCCGCCGGACGGGTTTTGGCCGATGCCGCTCCTGGAGGACCCGGGTCAGGAAGCCGAACCGTCGAGGCCGAGGCGGATCACGGCGAGGGCCTCGGCGATCTCGACGGTCATCTCGTCGTCGGGGCCGGACACCATGCGCATGTCCTCGTGGAGCGGTTCGAGGACCTGCCGGGCTTCGACGGCCCGGCCCTGGGCGAGCAGCAGTATTCCGATGTTGTGCCGTAGCTCCACGGCTTCCTCGCTCACGTCGCTGTCGACGGCCCGTACGACGTTCAGCACGCCCTGGAGCGCGGCGAGCGCGTCGGTGACCTGGCCGAGTTCGGCACGGCGGAGGACGGGCGGCTGTTCTCCAGTGAGCGGGGCAACGTGATCGCTGCCTCGTCGTACTCGCGGGCGTGGAAGCAGGCTCGTGAACTGGCGCTCGTCCCGGATCAGGCGGCCTCGGTCCTGGCCTTCCGGCCGTACGACCTACGTCACGCGGGTGTCTCTCAGTGGCTCAACTCCGGAGTGCCTGCGCCAGAGATCGCGGCTCGCGCCGGCCACTCGGTGGACGTCCTGTTGAAGATTTACGCCAAGTGCATCGACGGCCAGGAACAGGAGATGAACGACCGGATCATGCAAGGGCTCCGGGAGGACTCAGCGGACTGACACAACGACCTGATCAAATACGGGAGCCCTGGACTGACAGCGGTCCGGAGCTTCGGCCTGTCGCGGTGTGTACCCTCCTGGGCTGTACAGCCGGAGAACGATCCGGCCAGGTCCGATTGAGGAGACACCATGGCACCCGAGCCCATGAGTACGCCTACAGAGACCCGTGTTCGCCTGAAGGACGCTAGCGAAGCCGTCCTTACACTCGCCGACGTCGCTGTCGCTGCCCTGCATACGCCCGAAGACGAGAAGTACGACGTGCTCGCGGTGGTCAGCGGGAAGAACGTTCCCGCACTCGTGCTCGTGCGGAACGCGCTGAAGGGTCGGGACCCGGCGAACACCAACGTCGCCGAGATGGCTCTGCATGATCTCGGGTTCAGCATCCTGGTGAGGCGCCGGTTTGACAACACCACCGGTGAGCCGGTGCGACTGACCCGTGAGCAGATCAACAACTCGTCGATCTGATCTCGAACGACGTCTCCGACATGACAGATCGAATGCTGGAGCCCCGGGCTGCGAGCGGTCCGGGACTCCGGCCTGTCCACAGGTGGTCCACACGGTTACGGTCAGAACCTTGCGAAACGCCTTTTGACCTGCCGTGAAGCCCATCAAGATCATTACGCCGTCATTACGTGATCACTGGCAAACGGCTGCTTTCGGCGGCATCTGCCTGCACATACGCGAAGACCCCGGCCTCAGCGTTTCCGCTGGTGCCGGGGTCTTTGGGCGCCTCATACAGGGTGCCCCCGGCAGGATTCGAACCTGCGCACACGGCTCCCGCAGACGCGTGTCCCGATGGAACAGCGGGAGGACGCGTCGGGGTACTGGCCGCAGGCCGACGCACGTCCACCGCATACGTGCGGGGGCCGACGAAGAACGATTCGGATCAGCCGACGAGTCCCTGCCCGCTGCTTCCTGACCAGACACTCCCCCCATACACGTGACTGCGGTTGCGAGTCTATCCCCTGCGCCGCAGCGTCGCCGAGAGGTGGTGCTGCAACGGCTGCCCCACCGCCGCGAGCTCGTGGACGAACGTGAGCGTGTCGTCGTCGATCAGGGCGTAGGTCCGGCGGGTTGCGTTGACCTCCTTGGCCGTGGGCGCGAGGGCCACCTCGTAGGTGGAGAGGTCGACCGCGTTGTCGGCCGCTCGGCCGACCGCGATCTCGGCGATGCCAGTGGGCTGGGTGATCAGGGCCTCCACCCGGCCGTCGGACTGGAGCCGCCACCAGCCGCTCTCCCGAGCCGACGGGCGCAGCGGTGTGCCGTCGGCGTCCAGCAGCCAGGCCCGGGCCTCGTACCGGAGGAAGGGGCGGCCGTCATGGCTGAAGGTGACCTCCTGCGCGTACGCGAACTCCCCAGCGAGCGTGGGATACCCGCCGTGACCGCGCCCGTGCCAGGTACCCAGGAGTCCGATCACTGGTGCGAGAAGCGCGTG
Source organism: Streptomyces mirabilis (assembly GCF_039503195.1). Lineage (NCBI taxonomy): Bacteria > Bacillati > Actinomycetota > Actinomycetes > Kitasatosporales > Streptomycetaceae > Streptomyces > Streptomyces mirabilis. Next base: position 8,643,652 of record NZ_JBCJKP010000001.1, on the reverse strand, counting down.
CGGGGTGGGCGCTTCATCCGAACGGTGGACGTCGGGGTACGGATACTCCGGTGCGGGGTCGAACACGGTGTGCGCTCCTGGGATCGGGTCCGGTGCCGGGCCGAAGCCTAGGCTGTCGATGTCGGTCCCCGCAGCGACGGCGCGAAGGAGTGTCCGCCGGCTCGCCACAACTGGGAGCCCAGGGGCGCGATCTCGTCTGCGGACGCCGTGGACAGCTCGGTCGCCGTGAGCACGGACGACGTCCAACCAGCCTTCGCTATACGCACATTCAGGGCGGGACGCAGCTCCAGGCGGCGCGGCGCGCGGCGGACCATATATGCCACGACATCTCGGCCTCCGCCGTTCCGATCACGCCTGCACTCGCCTTCCGGCAGGATGTCGAACCGCGCCTTCCCTGCGGCAGGACGGTCCGGGCCGAGCTTCTCCTTCGTGCCCCGAAGCAGCGCGAACCCACCGAGCGAAGCCGCCTCGAGCTGGTCATCCCCCAACTTCCTCGTGCGTTAGCGTGAGTTCACGCTGCGCACCTCCCCGGAGGGTACGAGCGCGGAGTTCGCGAGCCGGTTCGCTGGTCGTGGATGACGGACGGCTGAGCCACCAAGTGGACCTCACCTTGTGTGAGGGCGGATGCGCGGAAGGGCGACCCCGCCATTCCGAAATCCACCACCGAGGAGTGGCTCTCATGAACCCTGTCGAGTACAAGCCTGCGCGTCGGAGCTGGATTCGTGAGGTTCTTGTCGGCGCCGCCGCCGGAGTCGTCTCCAACCTTGTGTTGGCGGCGCTGGCGGCGGCAGCGCCCCTGCTCGTCTGAGGCGGGCACCTGGCGGGCCCGGTGAGCCCGCCGCTCCCCTTCTCATCCCGTACGTCGCTTTCGGATCGGCGGCCTTCAGAAGAGGGGCTCTGGCCGGGATGCGCCTTGCCCCTCTTCCTGTGTGAGCGGTTCCGGCCGCCGCGCCGGGGACGAGAAAGATGAGGAACGCGCGCCTCGGGCGGAAGGTTCTCCCACGTGGGGCGCAGTCCGTGGATCTGGACCTCACCCACGAGATCCCGCAGGTACGTGCGCGTTTCTTTGTCCGTGGAGTAGAGCACGGTGGCGCGACTCGCGCGGGCCATCAGCACGCGGTAGGCGTGGTGGACGCACCGGGCGAAGTCGTCGTCCGTGAGGGGCTCGCCCGCAGTGGCTGTGAAGTTGTTCAGTAGCCCCGACAGGACGTCGCCGAGCAGCCCCAGTTGGTGGCGAATCAATGCTGTCCGGAGCGCACATTCCCAGTCCCCGGAAGATCACCGACTGGATCATGAAACCCCGTGAGGCAGTCACGGGCCAGCAGGAAGAACGGCTTCTCGAAGTCCGGTTCGCCTGTCCGGACATCACTCGGGTCTGCGACCTCGCGCGAGCGCTCAGGCGTCGTCGAAGGCCATGTCAACCGGGTCAAAATGCTCGAGAGAGCGATGTACGGACGGGCCTCCTTCGCGCTCCTCCGGACCCGAATCCTCACTCAGGGTAAGTAGCGGGCAGATCACCTCAGTGGTTCGAGAATCCTGCGGGCTTCCCCGCTCACGGCGGCATCCGCATCCGATGTCAACACTGAGCACAGTGCCGCGAGCCGTTCCCCGTCAACCCCGGACTGACCGCAGACATTGAGGATTGCGGCATCAAGGTGATCGGCAGTGTCGTCGTCCGCGCTGGCGAGCGCGGCCAGCACCATGCGCAGGCCAAGCACGTCCCAGCGTCCGAGCAGAGCCTCCGCCGTCTCTTGAGTGACGAAAGTGTCGCGGCCATCCAGCAACAGCCGGGGCAGGACCTCAGCTACTTCGGGAACATCAGCGACGACAGCCAGACGCCGGCCTGAGGCCGCTCTAACAGACCATGATGCCGAAGTAGACTCCTGAAGAGTTGGCATCAGCTCGTCATCAAACTCGGGACGGGTCATGCTTCTCACTCTGGCATACAGCCTTACGTCCGTGCTTTCGGACATCACGCAATCGCAGTCAGAGCCCCGAACCGACGCAGTCCTGCTGACCGGCCGTACCAGAAAGGGCGCCTTTCAAACACCCGTGCGACTGTCTGCCGGCACGCGCATCGCGTCCACTCTCCAGCACCTCGCCGCTCACCCTTCTCACGCCGCGTCAGCGGCCGGCGCGGAGGCCTGCCGACGCGCAACCATGCTGAGCCGGCCCCGATCCCCGAGGCCGTCGCGTCGACCCAGCCCGCCCACCACCCTTCTTTCTTCTCCACCGGGCATGGGAGCAGCGGCAGCAGAGGGGATGTCAGGCCCTCGACCACGCGGAAATTGGGGGCTGACCTGGGCCTACGCACAGGCGCTGGCAGGAGGTAGGGAACCCTTGATGCAACAGTCAGGTGCAACAGTGGCCGCAGTAGATGGTTCCAACAGTTGGTGTCTCAACGCCTGCCGCTCACAAAAGATGACCAACTCGCCGCCGTGTCCCAGCCCGCCCCCGGTCGGCGGGATACAGAGGAGCGTTGACCGTGCTTCGTGGCGACGAACCCGAGCGGATCGGACGCACCAGCGAAACCTGCTTCAGCCGTCGCCGACGCTCCCGCAGCCGGCCGCCTTGGTGGCGTTGAACAGATCCGCAAGACCAACCCAGGAACGCAGAGCGACACACCCGCAGGATGGCCGCGGCGCTGCGAAAAGGATCCCCACGGGTCCCGGAAGAGGCGTTGGCGATCTACGTGAAATGATCCACGGCATCGTTCCACCCGGCAGGACTCGGGGCGCACGCACCGACGAGTCAGCCGGTGGAGGCGAGTGTTGAGCCCGGTGTAGGGCTCATCGAGGCTACTCGCGCACTGACATGGCCCGGGCGGGTGCGGCCGAGAGCTCGACGACGTATCAAGATCCCAGAACCTGGACCGCAGGCTGCCGTGGTCGGCCCTGTGGTCGGGGCCGACCAGACGCCCTCGTCACCTCCTGGTTGTGCCACACGGCGGTAGCAAGCCACGCAGGTGCGCATCCTGCGCGCTCTTTTCCCTCGCTCCTTGCGGCCCCCCGGCGCAGGCAAACCAATGAGCCCCACCACACCGGCTGGTTGGGGCACGCCGTGCTGCGCACCAACAGACGAACGCTGCGCACTCGATGACAGAAGGGCCTGCGCACTGGACGCCAGAGACGACTGCGCAGTTGCGCAGCGCACGATTCGTTCGCCAGGCAGCGTCCGCAACCTCCTCCTTGGGCTGCACTGCGCATCCCTCCATGACTATCGATGGCCTCGTAGTAGTGCGCGCGACTGAGCTCGCCGCCGTTCTGCGCACGGGATGTCCGCGAGACGCACGGCACTACGAGTCACCCGGTGCCTCGGGCCTGGTCGGGCCCGTGGTCGGGTGACCACGACCCCGACCAGGACTTTCGTCTCTACTTCGTCATCATGGTCGGGGGCCTGTGGTCGGTGGTTTGGTCGGGGCCGGCTGGTAGTAACGCTCGCAGCGGCCACCCCGGCACGTCCGAACAGAGGCAGGGCGGCCTCGCCGAAGACAACGGCCCTCTGCGCACGGCCGGGGCGGCCGCCGTATCGGGCTGTGCGCAGGTTCCATCTCGGCGTGGTTGCGCACTAGCACAGGCGGACGTCGTCAAGTGCGCAAGCACGTGGTGCGCAAGCACGTGGTGGAGCCCTCCACCTTGATCGTGGACACCTCGACACTGGATCTTGAGTCACCGACGTCCACGGCCACTACCGGCTGTGGATGAACACGGACTTCGGCCCGGCGACGGACGCGAACGGCTACTGGGCGGTCCCGCACGGTACGGCTGCACAGCGGCAGCCGCACCGAGACCGGCTTCGCGCTCACCGGGAACTGACCGCCGTCCCCGTCGCCTCCCTCGGGTTCCCGGATGCGGGGGAGGCGACGGGCGCGGGCGCGACGGCAACCCCACGGCCGTGCGCAGGGGCTCAGCCCGTCACGGTGGACTTCGTGCCGGACGGGGTGACGGCGTACCACGTCTTGTTCTTGGCCTGGCCGTTCGTCTGTCCGGCCTGTGTGTCACCCACGTATCGGTACAGGGGCCAGCCGCCGAGGGTGAGCTGTTTCCTGCCGTTCCGGTGGACCGTGCCGAGCAGGCTCTTCTCGATGCCCATGGTGTGTACGGAGTCCTGGACAATGACGGGGATCCACGTCTTCGTGCACTCGCCCGCGCACGTCCACTTGGACGGGTTCGCCTCGTCCCTGTCGTAGCGGTAGAGGGTCATCCCCTTGTCGTCGGTCACCACGTTGCCGATGCCGCCCACCGTCTTGGCCATCACCATGGTGGTTGTCGCCGGGTGGCCGCCGGCGGCCGGGGCGGAGGGCGTGGATTCCGAAGCGGTCGGAGCTGAGGTCGCGGACTCCGAGGCGGCCGTGGCGACCGGAACGGCGTTGCCGGGGCTCGTACCCGTGGAGGCCTTGTCCATCGAGTTGCCGCACGCCGCCAGAAGGAACGCCGAGGCGAGCCCTGCGGCCGAGAGGAGGACGATGCGTCGCTGGATCACGGAGATTCCCTTCGGCGGTCGTTCTACTTACTCCCTTGGTACGTGGGGTAACTCCCGCCCGCTCAGCCACCGGTGGCACATGGCGAAGGCTTGACCGACTGCGACGGAGAACTCAGGGAACTCAGTTGGCGGCCGGCCGACTCCGGCCGGGCAGGCGATCAGAGGCCTGCCCGTGTTTCCGGTACGGCGCCGAACTGTTCCGGCGTGAGCTCGCGAAAGGCCGCCTCGCTGATCACTGTCCGGGCGCGGCGGCCAGGGAGGCCCACAGCCACCGTGTAGCCGACCAGAACGGGGGCGGCGTTCACCGCTTCGTCTGTCGGTCCATGTTTCGCAGAACTCTGCGCGGAGCGGCCACTTCTTCCCGCGACATGTTCTCCACGAAGTGGCGCAGCGCGGTCGAGCGGTCCTTGCTCTCCCCCAGGCCGTCCTCCCTGAGTGCGGCGGCGTAGGCCTCACGGCTGCGGACCGGTGCGTACAGCCAGGCGTGACCCTGCTTGCCCCGCAGCAGCCAGCCCTTCGTGTACAGGATGTCGGTGACGGTCATCACCGTGGTGTACGCGATGGGGCGGGTCCTGTTGATGTCGTCGACGACCTCGCGCACGGTCGCCGGACGGTCCCACGTCCAGAGGCGGTCCATGATCTCCGCCTCGAGATCCCCCAGCCGCCGCATGGCCCGGCTCCCTCACACCACCGAATACGTAGCGCATAGTAGACGGCTGACGTGGCGCATTTCCGTGGGCGGCGTGCTCAGCGGCCCTTGACGGCATGCAGCAATGTGACGCCGAGCCATGGGCCGCCGTACCAGTACCCGGGGCCGAGTCCGCGCAGTGTGCCCTGACCGAGGTGCGCCGCGTACTTCCTGGCCATGGGCCAGAAGTCGGCGACGATCAACCGCCCGCCCGGGCGCAGCACCCGCATGGCCTCGTCCACCGCGCGGTATCGCGCCTCGGGCGACGGGATGTTGTGGATCGCCAGCGCGCTCGTCACGACGTCGAAGGAGCCGTCCGCGAACGGCAACGCGGTCATGTCGGCCGTACGTACTTCCACCCGGTCGGCGACCCCTGCCGCGGCGGCGTTGGCGAGCGTGACTTCGGGCCGGTTGCCGCTCTGGTCCTTCCCGGACCACAGGTCCACGCCCACGGCGTGTCCCGTCGGCAGCCGCCTGGCCGCCTCGATCAGCACCGCGCCGCGACCGCACCCCAGGTCCAGCAGCCGCTCATCGCCCTTCAGGCCGGCCTGCTCCAGCTCCCGCCCCCAGATGCGCAGCTTGCCGTGCAGTGTGGTGTGCAGGTAGATGCCGGTGTTGGCAAGCAGTACCGTCCCGGCAGCCGCCATCGCGTTCCGTCCCGGCCGCCTCCGGCCGGCGGCCAGGCAGCAGGCCGCACCGACGGCGCCGAGTGTCGCGGGGAACGCTGGAGCGTCTACGCCGTAGCGCGGCCGTTGAAAGCGCGGCAGTGGGGAGTCATCCCGGTTCTTGGACATAGGCGCAGTGTCACAAGCTCAACTGCCGGGCGGCTTGTAGAAATGTTCCCCCGTGGCCGGCGCGCCACCGGAAGTGTCAGGTGCAGACCGCCGAGTCAGGGCTTGGACAGGTATGCGGGGGCGGCCCACGCCACGTCGTCGACCGCAAGCCACGGCGCGACCGCGACGGCCGTGGGTGTCGCACCGGCGAAGGCCATGACATCCCGATGGAGGTGGGACTGGTCGGCGTAGCCGATCTCCGCCGCCACCCGTGCGGCGCTGTGCCCCGCGGCCAGCCGGTGGGCCGCGTGGTCGAAACGGACAAGCTGAGCAGCGCGTTTGGGGTGGAGACCGACCTGGGCTCGGAACCGGGACCACAGTCGCTTACGGCTCCAGCCGACCTCCCCCGCCAGCCGCTCGACCCGAACCCCTCCCAGGTTCGTCACCATCTGCCGCCACACGAAGGCGACCTCAGGATCGATCCTTCGGCCTGCCTCGTGTCGTCGAACGAACGCCGCCTCCGCGAAGTCGTGGACGCGACGACACTGACGGCTTCCGCAAGCACCGCGGACCAGAAGGGACCGCTCGTGATGCGCTCACCGATTGACCCGTTCAACCCGTTCGAACCGTTCGACCGGTTCGACCCGTTCACGTCGGCCGTCGATCTCGCCGCAGCCATACGCCGAAAGGAGGTGAGCCCGGTCGAGGTGGCCGACTGCTGTCTCGAGCGGATGGAGGACCAACTCGACCCCCGGCTGAGCGCGGATCCGCCGGTGCCGGGCGGGCGCCGGCCGCGGCATCGGACCCGGTCGTGCAACGGTTCGTGGACGCGGGGCTCATCCTGCTCGGCAAGACCACCACCTCCGAGTTCGGTGCCCTGCCCTTCACCGAGAACGACGCCCTCGGCATCTCGCGCAACCCGTGGGACCCGGATCGCACGCCGGGCGGATCGTCGAGCGGAGCGGGCGCTGCCGTCGCCGCCGGGATGGCACCGATCGCGCACGCCGAAGACGGCGGCGGGTCGATCCGCATCCTCGCGTCGTGCAACGGTCTCCTCGGGCTCAAACCCACCCCGGCCTGGTCACCGACGCGACCGTCAGCGTGGAAGGTCTCGGCACCAGCGGCGTGCTCACCCGCACGGTGGCCGACACCGCGGCCGCCCTCGATGTGCTGGCGCGCCATGATCCGGCCGCGTGGTGGTCGCCCCCGACCCCGCACAGGTCCTTCGCCACCGCGATGCGGACGGACCTGCCGACCGGGCTGCGGATCGGTGTGCTCACGGACTCCCCGATCGACGGAATACACGTGCACCCGGCGTGTACGGAAGCCGTCACCGTCACTCTTCGGGCGCTCGAAGCGGCCGGTCACGACATCGTCGACACCCGTCTTCCGCTCCCCCCGACCGACGAGTTGGTGGCGGCGTTCACGACCATCTGGAACGTCGGCGGCAGCGGGATCGTGCTCGCGGACCCGGACCGTGTCGAGCCCCACAGTCGTGCCCTGCGTGACGCGGCACGAGCGATCGACTCGTGGTCCTACGCGGAAGGGGTGAGGAAGACCCAACAGCTGTCGCGGCGCATCGTCGAGGGCTTCCTCGCCGGCTTCGACCTCCTGGTCACGCCCACGATGGCGTGCCTCCCGCCGCTCGTCGGTGCCTGGCGGGCAGGCGCCGCCGACGATCCCCTGATGCCACTGCTGAACAGCTACCCGATGGCGGTGTTCACGTCGGTGTTCAACGTGACAGGCCAACCGGCGATCTCGATCCCCATCCCCCACGACGACGCCACCGGCTTGCCCGTCGGCGTCCAGATCGTCGCCGCACCGTGGCGCGAAGACCTCCTGCTCCAGGTGTCTCGCACCCTCGAGCTCGCGCATCCCTGGATCGATCGCCGCCCGCCCGTCAGTTGAGCAGGGAGGCGGTCAGTCCGTCGGGGACCGGCCGAGCGTCTGCTCCCGCTCGGACAGTGCCTGGAGCCGGTACTCCTTCGGGGAGATCCCGTACGCGGTGCGAAAGGCGCGGGTGAACTCGGAGGCGCGGGGGAAGCCCCAGCGGGCGGCGACGGCGTGGATCGGCGTGGTGCGCAGCGAGGAGTCGGCCAGGTCGCGGCGGACGTTCTCCAGCCGCCGGCCGCGGATCCAGGCCCCGACCGTTTCGCCCTGCGACTGCTGCTGAAAGATCCGGTACAGGTAGCTGCGGGAGATGTGGTGCGCGGCGGCGATCGCGGGCGGCGTCAGCTCCGGGTCGTGGAGATTCTGCCGGATGAACGCCTGGATGCGTTGTGCTGTGACCCGTTGGTGGGTCTCCTGCGGAAGGGCGGCCTCCGCGTCCAGTACCTGGGCGAACCAGGCCGACACCAGGTCGAGTACGACCGTACCCAGGCGGTGAGCGTCGGAGGGCTGAAGGGCTTCGGCCTGCCGGTCCAGGCCGACGAGGAATTCCGTCAGCAGAGCGCCGGTACCCTCCCGCCCCGACAGCCCCCGTCCCAGCAACTCCCGGACGCGGTGCGGCGGCAGGGGCAGCAACGCCTTGGGGAAGTCCACGCCGACCCCCTTGACGGCTCGGGGATCCCGGTCGTCCGCCGGTCGGAGGTCGTACGGCCGCGAGCCGTCGACCATGTGCAGGTCACGTGGGCCGAACGTGTCGGTCCGTCCGGCGTGCTCGAGCGCCAGGTCTCCATCGAGCAGCAGCGTCAGGTGGTACAACTCGGGGTCGGACCGACGCACCATTCTTCCGCTCCGCCGGTAGCGGGTCGGCAGGAACGACGACGGCCATACGGTCACCGGCCCCAGCTCCATCAGCCGGTACTCCGCCCAGTAGTCGGCGGTGTGGGCACTGATCAGGTCGCTCGAGCGCGTCCGGCCGACCACTTCCCGCCAGTACTCGAATCTGTCCTCCGCAGGCACGTCCTCGCTGCGGAACACGGTCCCGATCATTCCGTCCCAACTCCCCTGGCCCCAGGGCCATGGTCGCCCGTCCGACAGCTGAGCTACTTGGCTGCGCGCATCAGCAGATGGCCATGGCGGAACTGGCGTTCCTCCTCGCGCGGCGCACGCAGCATCCGGCCGACCTCGACGAACCCGGCTTCGCCGGCCAGCCCCGCGAGGTCGTCGATCGGCCATCGGTACGCCGTCACCACTTTGTGGTCGAACGCCGTGACCGGATCACCCTCCGACTCGAAGAAGGCGAGCGAGAGGTGGCCGTCAGGCGCGAGTATCCGCCGGAACTCGGCGAAGTACGAGGGCACCTCCTGCGGTGGGGTGTGGATGACCGAGTAGTAGGACACGATGCCGTTCAGCTTGCCGTCGGCCAGGTCCAGGGCGTCCATGGAGCCGACCTCGAACCGCAGGTCCGGGTATGCCTCGCGGGCGAGACCGATCATCACCGGCGACAGGTCGACGCCGAAGACGTCCAGCCCCAGGTCCCGCAGGTGCGCGGTGATGCGTCCCGGGCCGCATCCCAGCTCCGCGACGGGCCCGGCGCCGGGGGTCCGTACGAGGTCGGCGAACGCGGCGAGCATCGCGCGATCCAGCGGAAGAGCGTCGAGATCATTACGGAAGAGTTCGGCGTAACGGACTGCGACGGCGTCGTAGGCATCCGCTGTCGCACCGAGATGCGAGGAGGGTTCAGTCACAAGCCAGGACACTAGCTCGTCGCGCGGGGCCATCTCCTCGTGGGCAGACAGGAGTTGGCAGAAGCCCTGTTCCATGCGAAGGGGGCACGTGCGGGTCATTGGGTGCGGTGGTGGCGGAGGGCCGGAAGGGCCAGGAGGATGCCCAGGACGAGCGCGGCGGCGACGACACGCGGGATGCCGCCGAAGCCGAGGCCGGTCAGAGCTCCGGTGAGCTGCGGGCCCAGGCCGGCGCCGATGAACATGCTGCATCCGTAGAGGGCGACGGCCGCGCCGCGGGCGTGCGGGGCGGCGGCGTTGATGGTCTCGACGACGGCGGGTGCCGCTGCCGCGACGGCTGCCACGAACGGGAGCAGCGCGAGAGCTCGCCATCCAGCGGATGCGCGCGGTCAACGCCGTCCACGGAAGCCAGGCGTTCGCGGCGATGCCCCTTCACGGCGTGCTCTGAGGAACTCTCCCAGAGGAGTGCCGTCGCTCATGAACCCCACCTCGTCATGATCCGGGTCATGGCGTCATTCTCCCTCGCGTCCGCCCGGGTGCGGCGTCGTGATCCTGGTCCTGGCACACCCAGGAAGCACCGGGCCGGCTCCTACCAGGTCTCCCGGTCTCAGTCGGTGCCCTTCGTGGTGTCCTGCGCGGGCACGGGGCCGGCGCTCAGCGAGCCGAGCAGGGCGAGAGCGTCGGCGGACGTGCTGCCCGGTTCGGCCTGGTAGACGATGAGCTGCTGGGTGGGGGCACTGTTGACGGTGAACGCCTCGTAGTGCAGTTCCAGGTCACCGACCTCAGCGTGGTGGAAGAACTTGGCTCGCGGGACTTGCCGCGTACGTCGTGGCGACCCCACAGAACGCGGAAGTCGGCGCTCTTCATGGACAGTTCACCGACTAGCTCCCGCAACCGCGGGTCCTCGGGGTCGATGCCGGCCGCCCGGCGCAGGGTCGCCACAGTCAATGCGGCGGCCCGGTCCCCGTCACGGTGGAAGTGGTGCGCGGCCGGGTCCAGGAACGTCATGCGCAGCAGGTTGTCGGGCTGGGTGAAGCCTGCGTACAGGGCGCCTGCGAGCCGGTTGCGGGCGAGAACGTCCAGGGCGTGGCCCAGGACGAAGGCGGGCGTGTCGCTCCAGGTGTCGAGTCCTGTGGCTTCGGGGCGCAGTTGGGCACGCCGTGCGCGGAGGAATCCTCCCAGCGCGTTCTCGGCGGCGGGGTCCTTGTCCGTGCCCATGTGTCGAGGGTCCATATGTCGCGGGTCCATGTGTCGAGGCCAGGTCTCTGTGGTGCCTTGTCGCGGGGGTGAAGGGGGGCGCGCTTCACGTGGGAGCCGCGCACCCTGGACAACCGCTACCTGGTTGTTTCACCGGCGCCTCACCACGGTGGACACATGTGTCCGCATGGCCGCCCTCGCGCCGACCGGCGGGCTGCTCATCGCCGCCTGGAGCTGGTCCGACAGACGCCGTCAACGGGCAGCGGTTCCCAACCCCACGCTGTCCTTCACGACGGTGTCCACACTGTCCATGAGCCGCATGGCCTCCGCCTCCGTGGCCGTGGGCGGGACCACCAGCAGGTCCCATCGGCCGCGGCCGGGCGCCAGCAGACAGACGGTGGACGGGGTGTGCCGGGTGATCGTCCGGCTCAGGCGTACCACCTGGTCCGCGACGAGCAGCCGCGCCGGGAACGGCGACCATACGGCCCCATCCACCAGAACGCTGCTGATCTGCCCCCAGGACTGCGGCAGTCCACCCAGCAGCCGGGGGAGTTCGGACGTCAGGTCGGGCGAACGGGGCCACCAGGCGCCGTCGATACGCCGGGGCATGTGACCCTGTGCCGGCTGGGCCACCAGGCGCAGGCGCACGGCCGACGATGCGCAGAGCGGGGGCGGCGGCGCGAGTGTCATGAGAACTCCTGAAGGGGACGCGGTCGATCGGGTTGACGCGCGGCGGGCGGCGATACGGTCCGGGGTGGGCCAGCGCACGTCCCTGACCCAGCCGAGGCGTTCGAAGAGGCGGATGACGGCGGCGGACGGGTCGAGCTGGCCGCGGTCGACGCCGTGCCGGGCGCTGGTGGGGTCGGCGTGGTGGAGGTTGTGCCAGCTCTCGCCGAAGGAGAGCAGAGCCAGGGGCCACAGGTTGGTGGCGCGGTCGTGGCGACGGGTGCGGAACGGGCGCTCGCCGATCACATGGCAGAGGGAGTTCACGCTCCAGGTGACATGGTGGAGCAGGGCGATGCGGACAAGTCCCGCCCAGAGCAGGGCGGTCAGGGCAGACGTCCAGGTGCCGCCGATCAGTCGGCCCGCGACGAAGGGCAGGGCGACAGTGAGCACACACAGAGCCGGGAAGGCCCGGGACACGGCCCGGATGTCGCGGTCGGCGACGAGATCGGGAGCGTAACGCGCCGTGGAGGTGGGGGCGTTGCGGAACAGCCAGCCGACATGGGCGTCCACCAGACCCCGCAACTGGCCCCGCACAGACGTGCCGTAGCGGTACGGGGAGTGCGGATCGCCCGGCCGGTCGGTGAAGGCGTGGTGGCGACGGTGGATGGCGACCCAGCCGATCACGTCGCCCTGGAAGCTCATCGACCCGGCCACCGCGAGCGCGATGCGCAGCGGCCGTACGGCTCGGTAGCTGTTGTGGGTCAGGCCCCGGTGGAAGCCGACCGTGACGCCGAGGCCCGTGACCGTGTAGAGCACCACGGCGAGCAGGACATCGACGGGTTGGATCAGGCGCCCCCACAGCAACCAGCCGGCCAGGCCGAGAGCCAGGAACGGCAGAAAGACGATCAATGCCGTGATCGTCAGCGACAGCCGCTCGCTGCCGGTGCGCTCGGGGGCCGTTCCGTCTCGCGGGAAGGGTGCCGTCCCGTCGTACTCCGGGGGCGGCAGGGTGCTTTCCGGCGCGGCGGCGGACGGGGAACGGAGGGACTGGAAAGACATGGGCGGTCCTTGACCTCGGTGACGACAGTGCGGCCGGGGTCTTGGGCTGCGCCTCTTGGACGATGGATGCGAACGGCATGGCTGAAAGCGGATGTGTGTCGCACGGACAGGGGGTATATGGGGCTTACGTGGGGATTCGAGTTTCTTCGACTGGTTTCGAGTTGCTTCGACGAGTCACTCATAAGAGTTCACTCCCCAGTCATACGCGAGCAGCGCCTACCAGTTCCGCGGCTGACGGGTGATCGGGACGGTCGGCGCTGATGCCGGGCTCGCGCGGTGCGTGTTCGGCCTTGTGCGACATCAGGTGCTGCCTCCCTTCGCGTGACGGCGGGTCGTCAGTGGCCACGGCGCGTGGCCCTGGCCGTCGGGGGACGGCGGGCGGCGCCGGGCCGCGTCGACCTGCCGTTCGGCGACAAGTGCCTCGAACAGGCTTCGGGCTTCGACCATGGCCTCCCGCATTTCCTCGGTGCCGCTCTGGTCGCGGGCTGCCGCGTGCATGCCGCGGTAGCCCTGAACGAAGTAGGCGTGGTGGACGGAGAGGGCAGCCAGCTGCTCCTCGAACTGCTCGCCGTCCGGGAAACCACGATCCCTTGCCAAGCGCGTCAACAGCGCATCCGCCTCGGTGACGGCCTTCTGCGGTGAGTCGACGAACTGCTCTTGAACTGCGTCCCAACGGGCCACGTACTGCTCGCGGACCGCGGGCGACAGCGGCTGTTCCTGGAGGGAGCCGTGGCGCCGCACGCGCTCGCCGAGTTCCCGCTGCGCAGCCCGGACATCACCGTGAAGGGCGACGGCACGCTCGTACTCGGGCCCGAACCGCCGCTTCAGCCCGCGCCCGCCGCTGCCCCGGGCTCGCCCACGTCCGGTGTAGCGGAGAGTGACCAGGACAATGACGAGCACGGCGATGACTACGACGGCGATCATGACTGTCTTCCTCGGCTCTCGGTTCGCAGGTCGGTGTGCTCCATTGCCGTCAATTCCCGTCGGTTCATTGAGCGTCGCTGCCTGCCGGGTGGCTCCCACGCGCCCCGCGGGGTGGGATCGGGCCCCGAACATGGATGACGTGCGGTGGTGCCGGTGGCCGCCACGGCTGCGCCCACACCGACGAAGCCGACGATCCCGAAGACCGGCGGAAGGAAAGGGATCCAGAGCGGCATCGCCGGGCCTCCACACGGTCACAGGGACAGATCCTGCGTTCCGCGGGGGCCGGGCGAAGCGGAAGGTGGAAGGCCTTGCCCGGAGATATCCGGAGCGATGCAGCCCCACACCTGCTGTCAGTCAACGCCTGGCAACTTCCTTTGTCAACGTCATGTCGACACGGGTGAGTTCCGGGTGCTGGGTAGAGGCCGTTGGGGTGGACAGAGCTTCGGCGGGGGCTTCGACCGGTTCGGCCGACGGCAGCACATGGTCCTCCCACCAGGACAGGCCCATGACGGCGGCGAGCAGGACGAAGGGAGTCGAAGCCGGAACGATCAGCGCGTACATGCGTACCGCCTGCGGTGGGATGCGTGCGACGCGGCGGGCGGTAGATCGTTGCCCGCATGGGGCGCATCGAGGCTGCGCCGGGATCGCGTAGCGACGGCGAGTGCGGGAGCGGCCCGTTGGTGGCGGAGCAGGTTCCGGCACTGATGCGCGAGGTGCGCCCTCGATGGGGCGCGAGAGGTGATCGACGCTGCCGGGGTCATGGGCCGCACCAGGCACGCTAGCCCTCGCCGCACTCCCTGAACAGGTGTCACGTGGCCATCCTGCTTCGGTGGAAGGCGCTGACGTGGGGTGCTGTCCGCAACCTCCGGGCAGGGACACGCTGTTCGAACAGGCCCCGGCCCCCGGCAGTGATGCGTTGTTCCGCTCCGGGAAGGCCCGCCGTGTTCGTCTCGCTTCTCATTCTCCTCATGGCCCTGTTCGGCTTCGGCTTCCTCCGCCCCATCTCCCGACATCCAGGGGTTCCGGGACAGGTTCAGCCCAGCCGGAGGCGCGACTCACCACCAGCAGACGAGCCGTCGAGAAGGAGAAGGCCATGATTCACGCAGTCGATGGTGACGATGTCCGCGAGTGGCGCGACCTCGACGACCTGCTGCCCGACGACGTGTCGGCCGCCGACCAGGAGGAAGCGATCTTCAAGCTCTGCGTGGTGAGGCACGCGTCATGCACCAGGTGACCACGCCCCATGAAGATCAGTTGTTGTTGACGGTTGCGGCCTCGGCGGGGGATACGGCTTTGGCGGCCGAAGTCCTTGAACTGCGGGCCACAACTGAACAGTTAAGGCGGGCGTTGGCGAGCCGTGCGGTGATCGACCAGGCGCGTGGCATGGTGATGGCCCTGACGCCGTGCTCCAGCGCGCGGGCCTGGGATCTGCTGGTGGACGTGTCGCAGCACTGCAACGTCAAACTCAGGGACGTGGCCGCGGCCCTGGTCGCCACGGCGAAGGGCGAGGCGCTCCCGGAGCAGCTGCAGCGGGAGCTGCGCCGAGCGCTGCGGCGTGCTCACGCCGCAGACCGGCGGTGACACCGGGCACGCCCGGTGGACGGCACCGGGAGCTGCGGGCTCAACCCTCCGGCGCCTTCGTCCAGGCCGGCCGTCGGACGCTCCTCCTGTGTAACCCGTCTCGTGGCTCTCAAACACCGGCCCGTCTCTCCCGTGCTCCCGCAGCTGTCGACCAGGGAAGACTTCTACGGAGCGCGGCGGCTCCCGGTCGGGACGACTCCGGCGTGGCGGCGGTCGTGAAAGCGGCGACGGCGGCCACGTGCCCGGACGGCCAGGTTCCGTACGGCCATCCGTCAGGTTCTCCCGTTCGACCGAGTCCAGGCCGCGCCCAGCATGCTCTCTGCCCGCGCCCCGTAGGTAGCCCTGCATGGCCGAAACCCTGTTTGAAAGTGGGCTGTCCGGGGAGCCGTCCGGTGTGCTTCAGACCGGAGGCACGCCGTGGGAGCAGCTTTGGCTGCTCCCCAGTGCGCTGCGGTCGACCGGCTCCCACGGTGAGTGATGCCACTGATCAGGGAGGCACCATGACGTACCGACGCACGCAGAGCCCGGGAAGCAGCCGTCCCTACGACGACGCACCGGACACCGACGCCGCGTTCCGCCGTATCGCCGCCCTGCCGGACGGTCCGGAGAGGTCCGCGCTGCGGCAGGAGGTGGTGTGCGCCTGGATGCCGATGGCCGTACGGCTGGCCCGGCGCTTCCGCCATCGCGGTGAGACCTTCGAAGACCTCAAGCAGGTCGCCCAACTGGGCCTGGTCAAGGCGGTGTCCCGCTTCGACCCGAGTCTCGGCACCGCCTTCCAGGGCTTTGCCATACCGACGATCCTCGGCGAGGTGAGGCGGCACTTCCGTGACGAACTCTGGGTCGTGCATGTGCCGCGGCGCGTACAGGAGCTGCGCGGCCAGGTCCGCTCCGCCGACCATGAGCTGTGCTCTTCGCTGGGCGGAGGTACACCCGCGGTCCACGAGATCGCCGCACACACCGGGCTGACCGAGGCAGAGGTGCGGCTGGGCCAGGAGGCGCCGGAGCCCTTCACCGCCCGGTCCTTGGACGCCGTGCCCGGCCGCTCCGAGGGCCACCCTCTGGCCGACACCCTCGGTGGCATGGAACCCGGCTTCGACCGGGTCGTGGACCGTGAGGCGCTCCGACCCCTGCTGCGGGCGCTGCCCGAACGCGAGCGGCAGATCCTGTACATGAGGTTCTTCTGCGAGATGACACAGGCCCGCATCGGCCTACAGCTCGGTGTCTCTCAGATGCACGTCTCCCGTCTGATCACCCGCACCTGTGCACGCCTGCGCGACCAGGTGACGGCCGACGTCCACGATCCCAGGAGGGCATCGTGACGACGTCCCGGCTGCACGGGCGACAATCGGGCTGACGGGGCCCTACGAGGCCACTGTTGCCGTCGGTTGACTCCGAGGGCACTCCTATTCTCCGAGAGGCACGCCGCGATGAGCGAGCAGGACAACCAGGCCACGCACCATCCCGCAGTGGTCGCGCACCACCAGAGCCGTGCCGAGGACGTCCAACTGCGTATCGCCGATGCCATCACCAAGTTCGCCGGTTCCATGCCGTTCGTCTACGCCCACGCGGTCGCTTTCGCGTTGTGGATGCTGTTCTTCGAGGCCAACCCCTGGCCCACGTTGACGCTCGTGGTGTCTCTGGAGGCGATCTTCCTGTCGGCGTTCGTCATGATCGGCCAGAACCGGCAGGCTGCCTTCCAGCAGATCAAGGCCGATCACGATTTCGTCGAGCAGGAGTTGGAGCTCAAGACCAACACCGAGCTGACCCGTGCGATCCATGCCATGACCACGGAACTCCACAGCCGTTTGATCGAGGACCGCGCGGAACGGTAACGGGGCCGGGTGGTCAGGCGCCCAGGCCGGGGAGGGGTTCGGAGTCGTCGATGAAGGCGGGGGCCATGTCGGACAGGCGCCGGTTGTGGGAACGGGCACAGCCGCGCAGGGCGGAAGGCCTGTTCGATGTCGATGCTCTGGCGTTCGGAGTGTCTTCCCTTGGCCTGTTCGATCAGTACGCGGCTGTTCAGCGCGGTCTGCAGCTGTTCGTTGAGGACGGTGCTGCGCCGGCCGGCACGTTGTCGCAGCAGGCTGATGGTGGCGACGTCGGCCAGGGCCTGGGCGAGCGGGGTAGCGGCCAGGTCGAAGGGGCCGGGGGTCGCACGGAAGAGGTTCAGGGCACCGACGGTCTCGTCCCGCAGGCGCATGGGCAGGGCCTGGACGGCCCCGAACCCCCTGCGGTGGCCGCCGTGCACCGCCGACGAACGCGTCCGCGAGTGAGATGTCGCCCTTGAGTCGGTGGATTGTGCGTCCTGGGCGGCGAGCCCCGCAGGGCGCCCGTGCCGACCGTTGCCGGGGACGGGCAAGGCCCTGGTCTCCGGCCGCCGGGGAGGGCACCGGGTTCAGACCGCCGGGGAAGGCACCCGGTTCAGACCGCCGGCCCGGCGGTCTGGGTGTCCAGCGCGGCGCAGAGCCAGTCGTGCGCGGCTCCGGCGGTCGGTTCCGACGGGCTGGACAGCTCGGCGGTGAGTTCCCAGTAGCGGTCGATACGGGGATCCGCGGCCAGCACCCGGCTGAGTCCCCGGCGGAAGGCGGGAGTGTCCCGCGTGCCGCGTGAGCGGGCATAGGCGGAGACGAAGCAGTCGAGTGCCTCGCCCTCGTGCGGTGGCCGCTGCGCCCGCAGTTGTGGCGATGCCAGCGCATACGCCTCGACAAGGCCGTCGTAGAGCACGGCCGGGCGGCCCCCGTCGGACCCGTGCGCCGCGGGCTGACCGTGACCGGTACCGGGGCAGGGGGCGGAGACGAGGGCGTGCAGCCGGGTGAAGGCCAGCACCTGGGACGGTGTCGGGCCTTCGGGGAGCTGTGGAACTGCGTGTTCGACGACGGCGGAGACCAGCCGGGCCGGGAGCCGCGGCGGCAGCCAGCGCCGCCAGAAGCGTGCCAGTGCGGCTGTGCTGGGCGGGACGGACACGGCGCCGATCAGCCGCAGTCGCTCGGCGCGTTCCTCGGGGGCACAGTCCTGGAGCAGTTGGAGGGCTGCCTCCTGCCAGCGCAGGGCAGCCAGCCGCGAGCCGATCTGCCGCAGCTGCCCCGCGACGACGTCCTCCAGGGTGTCCTCCTGATCGAGGATCCGGCCTACTTCGGGGACCGGCAGGTCGAGGGTGCGCAGGGAGCGGATCAGGTGGAGCCGGTCGAGTGCCTCGGGGCCGTACCTGCGGTGGCCGCCTGTGCTGCGGGCGGCCTCGGGCAGCAGACCGCGGTCCGAGTAGAAGCGGACGGTCTTGACGGTGACGCCCGCGTGCTCGGCGAGCTCTCCGATGCTCCATGTGCTTTCAGGGCGCACGACTTGAACCTCCCTCAGGGGGAGTTCCTACCGTACCGACGAGCGCGGACGGCCGGTACGGACGGCCCTGCGACCACGGCGTGCGAGGAGACATCGATGACGGCATTCATCCTGGTGGCGGGCGCCCACACCGGCAGCTGGATATGGCAGACGGTAGCCGATCGGCTGCGGGAGTCGGGGGCACGGGCGTATGCGGTGACGCTCACCGGCATGGGTGACCGCGGCCATGCGGCGGGAGCTGACACGGACCTGGAGACGCACATCCACGATCTGCTGCGGGTGATCGACCGGACGGACGCGGCAGAGGTGGTGTTGGTCGGTCACTGTTACGGCATCTACCCGGTGCTCGGCGCCGCCGACCGGCGCCCGGAACGGATCGCCCGGATCGTCCACCTGGATGCCGGCCTGCCTCAGGACGGCGATCAGGCCCTCACCCTGGTGCCCGACCATGCGGTCCGCGACCGGCTGCTGCACCGCGCCGGGCCGGCCGATGACGACTGGCGGATTCCCCCGCCGCCGCTTGAGGAGTGGCAGCGCTGGGGCAGCGTCGCCGGCCTCTCGCCCGCCGTGCTGGCTCGGCTGGCGACACGCGCCGTACCGCAGCCGGTGGGCACGCTCACCCAGCCGCTCCGCCTGTCGAAAGCGGTCTCCGAGGTGCCGAAGACCGGCGTCCTGTGCACCGCCAACGGTTCGAGCATCGCCATGGTCGAGGCCCTGGTGGGACTGGGGGACCCGCGCTTCCAGGTGCTCACCGACCCCCGGGTGAGCTTCTTCGAACTCGACACCGGGCACTGGCCGATGCTCTCCCGCCCCGACGAGGTGGCCGAGACACTGATGCGGGCCGCCGCGGGAGAAGGGCACCGGGTGACCGCGAAGGTGAACGAACAGCCGGCTCACCTTCGCCCCTTCCTGATGGAGGTACCGGAGCGGCCTCGCGAGCGGGTCGGACGGGTCGAACTCCACCTCCCCGACGACCTCGCTGAAGCCGACCACCCGCGGCCGGCCGTGGTGTTCGTGCACGGTGGCCCGGTCCACCCCGATGTGCGGCCGACTCCGCGAGACTGGCCGGGCTTCGTCGGCTACGGCCAGTACGTGGCGGGTTTGGGGGCCGTCGGCGTGACGCTCGACCATCGACTGCACGATCTAGCCGACTACGGTCGGGCCGCCGAGGACATAGCCGAAGCGGTCGACCTCGTACGGGCCGATCCGCGCGTCGACGGGGATCGCGTGGGGCTGTGGTGCTTCTCCAGTGGCGGGCTGTTGTCGGCGGACTGGCTCGCGGCGCCTCCGCCGTGGTTGCGGTGCGTGGCGGCGAACTATCCCATACTCGCGCCACTGCCGAACTGGGGGCTTGTCGATTCCCGGTTCCGCCCGGCGGACGCGGTGCGTACCGCGGGACGGTTGCCGATCGTCCTGACCCGGGTGGAGCTGGAGCGCGCGGAGATCGCGGTCACGGTCGAGGAATTCCTGGCCGCCGCCGAGCAATGCGACGCCGATGTCGAGGTGATCGACGTTCCGCTCGGCCACCACGGTTTCGAGACCATCGACCACACCGAGCAGGCGCGCCATGCCTTGGAGCGAGCGGTGCGATCCGTCCTGGAGCACCTGCGGCGCTGAGACATCCCTCGACGAGCCGACCGAGGCACTGCCGGGGCCACCTGGGTCCGCCCTTGCCGGGGTGCCCCTCCATGACCTCACCGTGGAGCACGAAACACGGATGGTGCCGACCGAGAGTCGGCCGGGCGAGGGCTCGCTGCGGCCCGGTCTGCTCGTCCTCAGCGGCGCCGCCTGCCGCCCCGTCTGCCGTTCTCTCGGTGGCCGCGCTGCTGAACAAGGCCGACGTGGGCCTTGCGCTCCCGGGGCACACGCTCGGCGAGGGCCTGAAGGTCCGCGAGGCCCTCCCGGTCCGGGTGACCGGAGGCCAGAGCCGCCCGGAGGGCCTCTTCGGCCTCGCGACCTTGTTGGCGTAGTACTTCCCTCACCCCGTCGGCGCCGGTCGCCTCACAGAGCTGCAACAGGCTCTCAGCGACCATGAGCAGGCTTTCCGGCTCCGTGAGGTCCTCGGGGGTGAGAATCTCCCGGCGTGCCAGGAGGCTCAGCGCGGTGGGAGCCAGCCAGGAATCCGAACGCAGGCTTCGCAGCAGGAGCTCCCCGTCGTCGAGCGATGAGACGAGGACGTCCAGCATGGCCTCGGCCCGGGTACGGAACGGCATGGTCCGCACCGCGTGGACGAGCTGCTCCAGCGCCGCGGACCGGTCGCCGTGGACGGCGATCCACGCGGCGAGCTCCGCCCGGGCGGACTCTGGGTCGTAGTGATCGGCGAGGACGCCCAGCAAACCGGCCGGCGAGGCCTGGGCAAGCTCGCCGATCAGGGGGGCATCCCGGCCTTCGGCCAGCAGCCGACGGCGCACGGAGTCCGTTCCGAGGTCAGTGAGACGGATCAACTCGACCGGGCCCGAGCTCAGTTCGGACGTCAGTTTCCGGACCCGCTGGGTGTCCTCGTCATCCAGCTGAGCGTCCCTCGACA
The DNA here is from genome assembly GCF_039503195.1 of Streptomyces mirabilis. Classification (NCBI taxonomy): domain Bacteria; kingdom Bacillati; phylum Actinomycetota; class Actinomycetes; order Kitasatosporales; family Streptomycetaceae; genus Streptomyces; species Streptomyces mirabilis. Next base: position 8,622,790 of record NZ_JBCJKP010000001.1, on the reverse strand, counting down.
GGGCGTCACCCGACAGGGTCTCGTCCGGCAGGGCGTCGTTCAGCAGCCCGGCAAGTCCGGTCGGCGTCCCTGGCAGTATGCCGGACGGCGTCTCGAGGTCGTCATCGCCCTCGGTCGGTATTCCGGCCCACCCCTCGAGGCCGTTCTCGCTCGTCGCCAGACCCGCAAACACGGGGTCGGCCATCCCCTGGTGGCACTCGATCGCCCCCAGGTCCTCCAAAACACCCAGCACGGTGCGTAGATCGTCATCGGCCTGTTCGAACCCGATGGAGTCCGTCGCGAAGACCTCGAGCGGGCAACTCGAGCGGTGGGCGAGGTGGACGCTGTCCCGCAGCCCGGGCCAGGGCATGGGGTACGGCAGGCTGTAGAGGGTTGCCAGTACGTCGGGCAGGACGACGTCGCACAGGGCGTACTCGACGAACAGCACGGATTCTCCGTACCTGCCGCCGCGCCCGCGCCTCACTGGGCTGGGCAGCTCGCGGAACGCGTCGAACGCGCGCCGCCACAGTGCAAGCGGGTCGTTCAGTACAGGCTCAGCCTCGGCCACCGCGTACAGCCTCCCCTTGGCGACTCGTATCAGCCTGGCTGTCTTCGCCCACTCCACAAGGAGGTCGAGGCGCGGCAGGTCCGCGGACGAGCGGACCGAGTCCGTGTCATCTCCGGTGTTCAGCCGCTCTACGAGGTCCCGGGCATCCGACAGACGCAGCCTGCCGGAACCGGTGAGCGTTCTGCGGTCGCTCCCGGCCCACTCGGCCAGCTCGCGCAGCTGCCGCAGGACCGGTGACCGGCCGGCCTGCTCCCGCAGGACATCGTCGCCCGGGAGCGCGACCGGGAGCTGAGGCTCGGACCGTACCGGCCCGGAACTCCGCGTGTGCCGCTCGACGATGGTCTGAAGCACCTCCGGGTCGTAGGGCACCTCGCCGCCCCGTGCCCGCCCCACGAAGTCCTGCAACGCCTGCTCGTCGTGGACGTCGACGCCCTGCTCCGCGGCGGTGGTGATCCAGAACTTCGCCAGGCCCCAGAGGCTGCGGTCGGCCATCGCCTCCGCGTAGCGGGGCGCCGCCGCGTCGACGGCCTCCAGCACCTCGGGCAGGGACGCCCCTCGGGGATCGGCAAGATGGACGTCGTCCAGATACCGCAGCAGGCACCGCAAAGTGCCTGGCGCATCGGCGGGCTCCTCGTCGGGAAGTACGGTCACCGTCCGCGGAACCCAGTCCAGCAGGAACTCCTCGATGCGCGGCCGGTCCCACAGTCCCAGCCTGCCGTCCGGCGTACCGAGATGGCGGTAGTCCAGCGCGGCTTCGACGACGAACGGATCGGCGTCGATCCCCTTCTCCCGGGCCCACTGTTCGAACCGGTGGACAAGAAGACCACACACCGCCTGGTACTCGTTCTCCTCCGCGGGATTGAAGATCATCCGCATGGTTTCCCGCTCTTGTCTTTCGCAGGGCTCTGTCTCGTTGCCACGCTACCGGCCGCGACGAACAAGCCGGTCCCAGAACCGACAGGACGCCGAGAAGAGGTACGGCCACGCTGCCGCGGGTGCTCACCGCACACGCGCACCGGCTCTCCTTGCCGTCCCCCGTGGCGCACCGCACCTGATGCGTCGCGGTGCGAGCGGAACAACCGTCGAAGGCAGGGTGGGCGGCACCCTGGAGGAAGAGAAGGTGTGAAGGCGGGCGAGGAGGCGTGATGCGGACCAGCGACGAGATCTATCACCGGGTCCGCTGGGACCCGCGGTTCGACCCGGGCCGGTTCGTGCTGGGGATCAGCCAGCGCGGGGATGCCCTCAAACGCATCCCGCTGTCTTCCTTCGTGCCCGGGGGCGACATCCCGTGGCACCGGGTGGTGTTCATCGAGGCGGACGGCGAGGTGGTCTGGGACCGGGCCACGGGTGTGGACCGCGTCGACGCGTCGGGCGCCGGCCGGGTGCGGGACCCGCAAGCGGACCTGACTTTCGGCACGAGCTCCGACAGGCTCGAGCCCGCCGGCGTCCTCGACGTGTCCCCGACGGCCCGCACTGCGGTGGCCTGGATCCCGCCCGCGGAGCTGTGGCCGCCGATCCAGGACATCCGCCGGGACTACGATCCGCAGATCCACCGCTGGCCGCCGCACGTCAATGTGCTCTTCGGCTTCGTGCCGGAGTCCGACTTCGAGCGGGCGGCCCCGCTGCTCGCCGCGGCGACGGCCGAGACGCCGGTCTTCACCGCCCGACTGGACGGGGTGCGCACCTTCCGGCACAGGGCGTACTTCACCGTGTGGCTCGACCCGACGGCGGCCGGCAAGGCGCCGTGGGCGGACCTGCACCGCGTGCTGCGGCAGCGGTTCCCGCGTTGTCGTGGGCCCTCCGAGAACTTCACCCCACATCTGTCCCTGGGCCGGACCCGGGATCCGCGGCGCGTCACCGCCGACTGCGTCACCCGGTTCGACGCCATGACGGCGACAGTCTGGGACCTCGTCCTGCTCTCACGCAGGGGCGACGGGCCGATGCGGCCACGGGCCACGGTCGCCCTGCGTACGGGAGAGGTCCGCCGGCTGCCCGAGCCCGGCCCCGAGGCGTCGGGCCCGGAGGACACGGCCTGGCTCTCCGAGATCACCGACAGGTGAGGCACATAGCCAGGTGAGACAAAGTCTCGACGCCGGCCAAACGCTGGCTCGGTCAGGCATGCGCGTCCTGTACGCCGAGAACGGCCGTGAAGGCGTGGAGGCAGCCGCCTCCCCGGGATCGGCGGCGGTGTCCACCCGGACGGGCGTGGGGGGCACGGGCAGGTCGGCGACGGCACGCTCGGTCCGCAGGGACAGCGGCCGGCCCTCGTGGGCTGGCCTCGACGACCAGCACGCGGCGCCCTGCGGGTGGCGCGCCATGGGTGTCCGCGGCGAGGCCGGCTTCGCCGTGGCGTCCCAGGCTGCCGGGTGCGGTGCCGCGGCGCGCGGCTCGGCGCCGGGCCCTGCCGCGCAGGGGCTGCGGCGGCTGCCGGTGGGGCCGCCGTGTCCTGGACGGCGGGTGCACGGTCGGCAGGTACAGGGTGAAACAGCTGCCCTCGTCTTGGGTGCTCCGGGCGTGGATGGAGCCACCGAGCAGGTAGGCGATCTCGCGGCAGATGGACAGGCCCAGGCCGTTCCTCCGGCTCGCGGCTGGTGGTGCCATAGGCCTGCTGAAAGGCACCGAAGATGTTCTCCAGGTGCTGGTCCGAGATGCCGATGCCGGTGTCGCTGACCCGGAAGGCCGGGGCGGGGCTGCCGCGGCGGACGAAGTCGGGCAGGTCGGCGGCGGCCCTGTCGACGGGTTCGATCCGCAGCTCGACATGCCTGCCTCGGTGAACTTCACCGCGTTGGAGAGCAGGTTCGGAGTACCTGGCGCAGCCGGGACTCGTCGGTGACCGGTTCGGACGGGGCCCCAGGGGCCGTGACGACCCGGAACTCCGGTCCTTTGTGGGAGCTCAGGGGGCGGAAGGCGGACTCCAGGTAGTCCAGCAGCTGACGCAGCCGGAAGCGCTCGGGGCTGATATCCATCTTCCCCGCCTCGACCTCGGACAGGCCGAGGATGTCAAGTGCTTCGGCAGTTCGCCCACGGCATCGACGCCGCGGGCCAGCGCGTACACAGGGCCTTCCTCGCCTCCGGGCGGGTCCTCGGGGAAGGCGTCGACATCACCGGCGAGCGCGGAGTGGAGGCCATCTGCTTCGCCGACACCCGCGGCTCCCAGGTCGAGATCGTGCAGAACATCGGCCGGGCGCTCCGCCTGAACCGGGCGCCCGTCATGACCGGCTCCGGGCGGCGAGAGCGGATCGACTACGCACCGTCCGTCAGTCGAGCAGGGCCTCGGCGACGAGCTCGACGGCGCGTGGCCTTCACCACAATTTGCTCATTTAAGGACGGATGAACCCATATAAAGAGTTTTATAACTAGCTGCACTCCCTCGGCATCCAGCTCCAGGGATTCAACGACCAGTGACACGGGAGAAGCGCTTGATCACGGCACGTAAAGGACGCACCCGGCTGGTGGCTGCGGTCGGTGTACTCGGCGGTGTGCTCTCGCTCACGGCCCTCGGCGGTACCAGCAACGCTGCGACCAGCGGTAACAACGCCGGGAATCACCCGAAACCGCAGGCGTGGGCGGATCGGGCGGCCACCCAGGAGGCTTCCGACGCCCGAATAAGGATCACGCCCAAGGAAGGCGCCTACGACGTCGGGATCAACGACTCCGTCAAGGTCACCGTCAGCAACGGCAGGCTCACCAACGTGACCATGATCGCCGTCGCGACCGGTGCCGAGGTTCCGGGCACCCTGTCCGCCGACGGCACGTCCTGGAAGCCGAACAGCCACCTGGAGCGGTCCACCAAGTATCAGGTCGCCGCGGAGGCCAAGGACGCCAAGGGCCGCTCCGCCACCGGGAACGCCACGATCACCACGGTCTCCCCGGCGAACGACTTCATCGGGCACCTCTCCCCCGAGGACGGCTCGACCGTCGGCGTGGGCATGCCGGTGACCGTCAACTTCGACAAGGCGATCAGCAACAAGGCCGCCATGGAGTCGAAGATCCAGGTCAGCTCCAGCAGCGGCCAGCAGGTCGTCGGCCACTGGTTCAACGACGACCGCCTGGACTTCCGTCCCAACCACTACTGGAAGCCCGGCTCCACCGTCACCGTCACGCTCAATCTCCACGGCATCCAGAAGACGGTCACGTTCAAGATCGGCCGGAGCCAGATCAGCACGGTCGACGCCAAGACGAAGCAGATGACCGTCGTACGGGACGGCAAGACGATCAAGACCATCCCGATCTCGTCCGGCAGCACCGAGCACCCTACGTACAACGGTCAGATGGTCATCTCCGAGAAGTTCAGGCAGATCCACATGAACGGTGCGACCGTCGGCCTCACGGAGAAGGGCGGCAAGCCCTCCTACGACATCGAGGCCGTACCGCACGCCATGCGCCTGACCGCCTCGGGCACCTTCATCCACGGCAACTACTGGGGTGCCGACGCGGTCTTCGGCAAGGTCAACACCAGCCACGGGTGCGTGGGCCTGAAGGACGTCAAGGGCGGCGGCGATGGCAGGCAGCCCGCCGCGTGGTTCTTCGACAACTCGATGATCGGTGACGTCGTGATCGTCAAGAACTCCGAAGACAAGACCATGTTGGCCCCCGACAACGGCCTCAGCGACTGGAACATGCCGTGGAGCGCGTGGGTCGCGGGCAGCGCGACCGGCTGACGCCACGTCACTCCCCAAGCATCTGAACCTGAATCGCTTCCGTCAGGCGGCGGGCGACACGGTGTCGCCCGCCGCCTGCGGCGTCAGGACGCTCGAGCAGCCTTGCCGCGTGCGGGACCGCCGTTGCGTCACGTCGCCCAACAGACGACCGCCGTCGGCGGACCGGGGGCTGTTCGACACCAGTACTGTGCGCCCATCGCCCGCCAGTCCCGCTTGCTACTGGGCCGGAAGAAGCTGAACGCGAACAGCGCGAACAGCACGGTGTTCACGATCACCCGAGGCCACAGGTCATACGCGGCGCCGTCCATCATGCGACTTCCTCCACGGCGCATCCTGCGGTCCGTCCGACAGGCGGCGAGGGCGTTCCCGGCTGCCCCCTTCAGGATCGCGGCGGGGGCGGCGAAGACCCGGCCGACATGGCGAACCGGCCCCGTCCGCTGGGATACAGCAGACGTTTCCACCGTCGTCTCCCACAACCTCCCCCACCGCAAGCGGGCTTGTTCCCGTCACCTCAGTAACACTGGCGGCGTGATGCCTTCCAGGCTGCTGTCCGGACAGGTGCGGAAACCCGTGTCGAGTCAGTCGCAGAGGAAGAAGGCGCGGTGGCCGTGCCGGGATCGCCGACAGGGACAAGGCTGTGGAGGCGTCGATTTCACGCAGATTCTCCCGGGTGAAATGTCTCGAAGGGTGCGCAACGCATCTGCGGCACAAACGCAATCCGGCCCTACGCTCAGGCCGCAATGGGCAGGCAGGCGACGCCGATCGGTCCAGCGGTTCCAAGACTCCGTAATTCCCTTACCTGGGCGGCGATTTTGAATTTTTCCGCCACTGTTCCCACCGTCGCGCCTCTTCCTGCGAAATACGGTCCGGTCACTCTCCGCTTTTCACTGGCCTGCAGCGCTTCTCGTGTCATTCAGAGGCGGCGAGTCTTCAGGCGCGAGGTCCACGCGATTTCGGGTGCTGGATGGGCGACGGTCCGTACGGCAGTGGCGTAGTCCCAGTGTCCGAATGGGCGTGGTGCCGACGGAGGCGTCCTGGGTGTCGGCGGCCGACGGCGGCCAGAGCGATGGAACTGCACAGTTCTGTGCGATATGTAACAAAAGGGACAATCATCCCGGGCTCTTGACTTGAACAGGGATGGAGTTGAAGCTACGAACCGTCATTTAAACCGGTTCAAGTCCCCGGCTGTCTCTTCGCCACCGCTGGCGCTGAGACCTGGAGCACACCTGTTCCCGGTCCTTGGGACGGCGCCGTCCAGGCGCGGCCCGAGGTATCGGGGCGGCGGAGGCGAAGCCGGCAGAAGTCGTAAGTGTCCCGAGCGGCAGAAACTGGAGTTCGCACATGGCCCGTCGTCCCACGATCGCGGATGTGGCGCAGTTGGCCGGGGTGTCTCGCGCGACGGTTTCCTTCGTCCTCAACAATCGCCCTGGTGTGGCGCTCGCCACTCGGCAGCGCGTGCGCTCGGCGGCCGAGGAACTGGGGTGGACCCCGAGCCGCAGCGCGCGGGCACTGTCCACGGGCCGAGCACGTGCTGTTGGCCTCGTCCTCACCCGCGAACCCGAACTGATCGGCACCGATCCCTTCTACCCGGCGTTCATGGCGGGCATCGAGGCGGTGATCTCCGAGACCGGCGACGGTCTGATGCTGCAGATGAGCCGCCCCGGCGACGAAGTGGAGACCTACCGCAGGCTCGCGGCCGACCAGAGGGTCGACGGTGTCTTCCTCACCGACCTCCGCCAGGACGATCCGCGGCCGGCACTGGTGACAGAGCTCGGCCTGCCCGCAGTCGCTGTCGGCGCGGTCGAAGCGGACACCGACCTGCCGACGGTGAACCTGGACGACCGTCCCGCCGTCCGCAGCGCCGTGCGCCATCTGATCGAACTGGGACATCGCGACATCGCCCATGTAGCCGGTCCCGAGGACTTCGTGCACGCACGGCGCCGCCGCCAGGCATGGGCGGACGCGCTCGCCGAGGCGGGCCTGCCCTCCGGGACGTCACTGCCCGGAGGGTTCACCGCCGAGGGAGGGGCCCAGGCGACCCGGGCGCTGCTGGCCCGCAGTAGTCCCCACCGCCATCGTGTACGCCAACGACTTGTCGGCCACGGCCGGTATGGCGGTCGCCCAGGAAGCGGGCCTGCGGCTGCCCGAGGACCTCTCGGTGGTCGGCTTCGACGATGTCCCCTTGGCGTCCTGGACCAGCCCTCCGCTGACGACCTGCCGTGCCAACCCGGCCTCCTGGGGCCGGGCCGCCGCCCAGGCGCTGGTGGAGATCATCGAGCAAGGCACCACAGCTGACGTCGAACTGGCCCCGGCCACGCTGGTGATACGCGGCTCGACCGGCCCCGCCCCCGTGCGCGGGGGTCGATGACCGCCGGTGACGGCGGTCCCCACACCCTCTTTCCCCTCCTCCAGGAAGGCGGCCGGCGACAGCTCAGCGACGTCGTACCCGCCGCCTGATTCACCCAGTAAGGAACGGAACCTCCAATGAAGAAGGCTCTCCTCGTCATGCTGCCGGTGGCCGCCCTGACGCTGTCCGCGTGCGGCAGCGGCGGTGGATCGGACTCCGGTGGCGCCAGCAACGACGCCCGTGGTCCCATCACGGTCTGGTACTCCAACAACGCGCAGGAAGTCGCGTGGGGCAAGAGCATGGTGGCGACCTGGAACGCCACCCACCCCAAGGAGAAGGTGACCGCGCAGGAGATTCCCGCCGGAAAGAGCTCCGAGGAGGTCATCGGCGCGGCGATCACCGCCGGTAACGCGCCGTGTCTGGTCCTCAACACCGCTCCGGCGGCCGTGCCCGGCTTCCAGAAGCAGGGTGGCCTGGTCGCGCTGGACGACTTCCCCGACGGAAAGCAGTACCTGCAGTCCCGTGTCGGCGACCGGCTCAGCCAGTACGCGTCCCCGGACGGGAAGTACTACCAGATGCCGTGGAAGAGCAACCCGGTGATGATCTTCTACAACAAGGAACTCTTCAAGAAGGCCGGGCTGGACGCGGAGCACCCCAAGCTGGCGAGCTACCAGGACTTCCTGAACACCTCGCGCAAGCTGGTCAAGAGCGGGGTGGCCAAGGCTGCCATCTGGCCCGCGCCGACGTCCGAGTTCTACCAGTCCTGGTTCGACTTCTACCCGCTGTTCGCCGCGCAGACAGGCAAGCAGCTCGTCGAGGACGGCAAGGCCCAGTTCGCCTCGCCCGAGGGCATCAAGGCCGCCGAACTGTGGAAGACCATGTACGACGAGGGCCTGGCTCCCAAGGAGAGTTTCAACGGCGACTCCTTCGCCGAGGGCAAGGCCGCGATGTCCACCGTCGGTCCCTGGGCGGTCTCCGTCTACGGCGACAAGGTCAAGTGGGGCGCCGTGCCGGTGCCGACCGCCGACGGTACGGCCGGCAAGGGCACCTTCAGCGACGAGAAGTCCATCGGCATGTACACCTCCTGCAAGAACCGGGCGACCGCCTGGGACGTCATGAAGTTCGCCACCGGCAAGGAGCAGGACGGCAAGCTCCTGGAGGCGACCGGCCAGATGCCGATGCGTACGGACCTGACGTCCGCCTACCCGTCCTACTTCGCGTCCCACAAGGACTACGAGGCCTTCGCGCAGCAGGCCGAGCACACCATCGAAGCGCCGAACGTGCCGAACTCGGTCGAGATCTGGCAGACCTTCCGCGACGCCTACACCAAGGCCGTCATCTTCGGCAAGGGCGACCTCCCCGCCACCTTGAAGGGCGCCGCCGGCAAGGTCGACAAGCTGGCCGAGGGCCAGTGATCCGCGGCCATGTCCTCTACGCACTCTGACACCCACGGCCCCGCGCGCGGCAAGCGCGGGGCCGGGAGGAGCACAACGGCTCGGAGACAGCTCTGGCAGCTGCGGCTCGGCGGACACCAGCCCGTCGGCATGCTCTTCGTCTCGCCGTACCTGCTCTACCTGGCCGCGATCTTCGTGTATCCGCTCGGCTTCGCCGTGTGGATGTCCTTCCACCAGTACTTCTTCACCGCCCCCGGTGTAAAGGTCGACCGGCCCTTCGTGGGTCTGGACAACTACACCGCGGTCCTTACCGACCCCGACGTGTGGCGGTCCTTCCTCAACATCGCCGTCTTCCTCGTCATCAACGTGCCGCTGACGGTGGTCGCCTCGTTGGTTCTTGCCAGCGCGCTCAACCAGAAACTGCGGTACCGCTCCTTCTTCCGGACGGCCTACTACATCCCCTACGTCACGGCCAGCGTCGCGGTCGTGGGCGTGTGGATCTTCCTGTTCAACTCCAACGGCCTGGTGAACCAGGCCCTCGGACCGCTCGCACCGGACCCCTCGTGGCTGGTGAACTCCCATCTGGCAATGCCGACCGTCGCGGTCTTCGTCGCCTGGAAGCAGCTGGGCTTCTTCGTGGTGCTGTATCTCTCGGCACTGCAGAACGTGCCTCAGGAGCTGTACGAGTCGGCGGCCATCGACGGAGCGGGGAAGTTCCGCATGTTCCGGTCGATCACGATTCCCGCGGTGCGACCCGCCACGCTCCTGGTCCTGATCCTGGCCACCGTCACGGGAGCCAACCTGTTCACCGAGCCCTACCTGCTCACCAGCGGCGGCGGCCCCGACGGCGCGACGACCTCGCCCGTGCTGCTGATGTACCAGCGAGGTCTGCAGCAGGGGCACCCCGATCAGGCCGCCGCCATCGGCGTGATCCTCGTCGTGCTGATCACCGCCGTATCACTCGTCTACCGCCGCTTCTTGGAGAGGGACTGAGATGAACGCCAACGTCACAGCCTCGTCCGGGCCGAAGCGCCGGCGCACGGCTCACGCCACGGGACCGGCGTCGAGGTCGATCTGGTCGAAGGTCGCGCTGCTCATCGGGGCGTTCGCTTTCCTCTTCCCCTTCTACTACATGATCGTCGGCTCCCTGCAGAAAGAGCCCGACTCCAGCCCGGCCGGCGCGTTTCCGGATCCGGGGAATTTGAGCCTTCACAACTACGCCGCGATCAACTCGGCGATCTCGTTGGGGCGTTCGCTCATCAATTCGGGGATCTTCACCGGTGGTGTCATCATCTGCACCACGGTCTTCGGACTCCTCGCCGGATACGCGCTGGCGCGTCTGCAGTTCCGGGGCCGGAGCTCCACCTTCGCCCTGGTCCTGCTGGTCCAGGTCGTCCCGTTCCAACTGCTGATGATCCCGCTGTATGTGCTGATCGTCCGCAACTACGGTCTGGCCGACTCCTACCTGGGCATGATCCTGCCGTTCGCGATCAACACCAGCGCCGTATTCATCTTCCGGCAGTTCTTCCTGCAACTGCCGCCGGCCATGTTCGAGGCGGCCCGCATGGACGGGGCCTCGGAGCTGCAGATCCTGTTCCGCATCGCGGTGCCGCTGTGCAGGCCCGCCCTCGTCTCGGTGGTGCTGCTCAGCTTCACCGGGCCCTGGAACGAGTTCCTCTGGCCGTTCCTGGTCACCAAGCGGCAGGACATGCAACCGCTGGCCGTCTCCCTGGCCAACTACATCAGCACCGTCTCCTCGGCCGCCGCCAACCCGTTCGGCGCCATCCTCGCCGGGGCGTGTGTGCTGGCAGCACCCGCGGTGGCGCTCTACATCGCCTTCCAGCACCGCTTCACCTCCACCGACATCGATTCCGCCACGAAGGGCTGAACCCCCGTGAACCACAGCACCACCACCCCCATCCCCTACCGCCTCACCCGGGTCGGCGTCGTCATGTCCCCGCTTCCCGGCGAGGCCAACGAGGTCGAGGGTGTACTCAACCCCGCCTCCGGCCGCACCCCCGACGGGAGGCTCCACCTGCTTCCTCGCCTGGTCGCGGAGGGCAACGTCTCCCGCGTCGGGCTCGCCGAGGTGACGGTCGAGAACGGCGTGCCCACCGGCGTCGAACGCCGCGGCGTGGTCCTCGCCCCCGACGCGGGCTGGGAGCGCGGCAAGAACAACGCCGGCGTGGAAGACCCCCGCACCACCTGGATCGAAGACCTGGGCCGGCACGTGATGTCCTACGTGGCCTACGGCCCGCTCGGCCCCAAGCCGGCCCTCGCCGTCTCCGAGGACCTGGTGAACTGGGAGCGTCTCGGCCCGATCCAGTTCGAGTACCAGCCCGACCTGGACACCGACCTCAACCTCTTCCCCAACAAGGACGTCGTGCACTTCCCCGAGCCCGTGCCGGGCCCGGACGGCGAGATGTACTTCGCCATGCTGCACCGCCCGATGTGGGACCTGGGTTGGTTCCGCCCCGGCGAGGGCGTGCACCTGCCCGCCGGCGTGATCGACGAGCGCCCCGGCATCTGGATCTCCTACGTCCCCGTCGACGAGGTCAAGCAGGACCTCCGCGCCCTGACCCGGCCACGCCAGCACCGCCTGGTCGCGCTGTCCGAGCACCCTTGGGAGGAGCTCAAGATCGGCGCCGGCCCGGCCCCGATCCGCGTCGAAGAGGGCTGGCTGCTCATCCACCACGGTGTCTCCGGCACCATCGAGGAGCCCTTCGCCCAGGTACAGACGGTCCACTACGCGGCCGGCGCGATGATCCTCGACCCCGCCGACCCTGCCAAGGTCCTCGCCCGAACCGCCGAGCCGCTCATGGCCCCGGAGACCGACGAGGAGCGCTCCGGCACCGTGCCGAACGTCGTCTTCCCGACCGCCATCGAGGAGGTCGACGGCGTGCGCTACGTCTTCTACGGCATGGCCGACGCACACATCGGCGTGGCCCGCCTGGACCGCGCCGAATGATCGCCACACCCGACGGGGAGTTCGGGCTGGCGCTGATCGGCTGCGGCGGCTTCGGCGCCTACGTGCTGGACTCGGTGCGCGACGTCCCCGGACTGCGGGTCGTCGTGTGCGCCGACCCCGACCGCGCCCGCGCCCGCGCCCTGGCCGAACGGCACGACGCGGCGGTCTGCACGACCGTCGAGGAGGCGGTGACGCTCCCGGGTGTCGACGTGGTGCTCCTGGCCACCCCGCCGGTCGCCCACGCGGATGCCGCCGTGACCGCGCTGCGCGCGGGCAAGCACGTCTTCTGCGAGAAGCCGATCGCCGTCACCCTCGAGGCCGCCGCGCGCGTCGCGGAGGAGGCGGACCGTGCGCCCGGCGTGTTCGTCGTCGACCATGTGCTGCGCTACAACCCGATCCTGCGGCTGCTCCAGCGGCTCGGCGGGGAAGGGCTGCTGGACCCGCTGCGGCGGTTCGCCTTCGAGAACGACGCCTCCGACGAGGACCTGGGCCCGGACCACTGGTTCTGGGACCCGGCGCGCAGCGGCGGCATCCACATCGAGCACGGCGTGCACTTCTTCGACGCGGCGAGCGCCCTGATGGGCAGCGACCCGGTCGAGGTCCAGGGCACCGCGGTGCGGCGACCCGGCGGCCCCGTGGACATCGTGGTGGCCACCGCCACCCATCCCGGCGGTGCCGTGGCGACCCACACCCACTCCTTCACCCACGCCCACCGCGCCGAGCGGCAGTTGATGCGCCTGGACTACGGCTTCGCCGAAGCCCGCGTCACCGGCTGGATCCCCACCGGCGCGACCCTCACCGCGTGGACCGACGAGGCGGGCGCCCCCCGTTGGGAGCGGCTGCCCGAACGGGCCGGCGAGCTCCTCGCGGTCCCCGGGGCGCGCCCGCACGGGCAGGAGCGGATCACGGTGTCGGTGACCCGTGGTGCCGGCTCGGACCGTCCGGCCTCCGGCCGCGGGGTCAGGCGCGTCGTCCCGCACCGGGTCGACTGCGTGATCGATCTGGGCGGCGAGGCGCGCAAGCAGTACGTCTACGCCGAGAGCGTGCGGGCGGCCATGTCCGACCTGCTGCACTGTGCGGCGCACGGCGGCACCCCGGTGGCCGACGCCTCCGCCGGGCTCGCCGCCGTTGCGGTGGCGCAGGCGGCGACCCGGTCGGCGGAGAGTGGTCGCACGCTGCCCGTCACCCTCCCATCCCCCTCGGCCAAAGGAGCATCGGGATGACCATGTCCGGAACTCCGGACGACGTCAGCAGCGTCCCGGGCCCAGCCGCCGCCGGGCACGGGACGGGCGGTTCCGGCGGACCGGACAGCGCCGTCCCGTGGTGGCGGGAGACCGTCTGCTACGAGATCTACCCCCGCTCCTTCGCCGACAGCAACGGGGACGGCGTCGGGGACCTGCCCGGTGCCACGGCGCGGCTGGAGCATCTGCAGGAACTGGGCGTCGACGCAGTGTGGATCACCCCGTTCTACCCCTCGCCGCTGGCCGACGGCGGCTACGACATCACCGACCACACCGCAGTGGCGCCCGACCTCGGAACCCAGGCCGACTTCGACGCCCTGGTGCAGCGGGCCCACGCCCTGGGCGTCAAGATCCTGGTGGACCTGGTCCCCAACCACACCTCCGATCAGCACCCCTGGTTCCGCGAGGCGGTCGCCGCCAGGCCCGGCTCACGGGCAAGGGAGCGCTACATCTTCCGGCCGGGCCGCGGCGAGAACGGCGAACTGCCCCCCAACGACTGGCAGTCCGCGTTCGGCGGCCCTGCCTGGACCAGGGTGCAGGAGTCGGACGGCAGCCCCGGCGAGTGGTACCTGCACTTGCACGCGCCGCAGCAGCCGGACCTGAACTGGCGCGACCACGAGGTCGTCGCCGACTTCGAGCGGATTCTGAAGCACTGGCTGGACCGCGGCGTCGACGGCTTCCGCATCGATGTCGCCCACACCCTGTTCAAAGCGCAAGGCCTGCCCGACGCCGGCGCGGGCCAGCACCAGGACATCCACCGCAACCACCTGATGCCCTACTACGACCAGGAGGAACTGCACCCCCTGTTCCGCGATTGGCGTGTGCTGCTGGACAGCCACCCCGCGCCTGCCGGCGCGGTGCCCCCGGGCGAACGGGTGATGGTGGCCGAGGCCGGCATCTTCGACCGCGAGCGGCTGGCCCGCTACGTCAGCCCCGGCGAGATGCAGCAGACCTTCAACTTCGCTTTCCTGGAGTCCTGTTGGGACGGGAGGGCGATGCGGGAGGTGGTCGAGCAGTCCGTAGCCGGCATGGAGGCAGTGGGAGCCCCGGTCACCTGGGTGCTCTCCAGTCATGACGCGGTCCGGCCAGTCACCCGCTACGGCGGCGGCCAGGTCGGTGAGCGCCGGGCCCGGGCCGCGGCGCTGCTGATGCTCGCGCTGCCCGGCGCGGCCTACGTCTACCAGGGCGAGGAACTCGGCCTTCCGCAGGTCGAACTCGCCGACGACCGGCTGCGTGACCCTCTGTGGGAGCGCTCCGGACACCAGGAGCGCGGCCGGGACGGATGCCGGGTGCCACTGCCCTGGGAGGGCGACGCCGCCCCGTACGGCTTCAGCACCGCCGCCCCCGAAGACTGCTGGTTCCCCCAGCCCGCGGACTGGGCGGGATTGTCCGCCATGGCGCAAGAGAGCGACGGGGACTCCATGCTGACGCTGTACCGCAGGGCGCTGCGACTGCGACGCGGCCACCCGGCCTCGGACGGGGCGCTGAAGCTGGACGGTCCCGACAGCGGCGAATGGTTCGGCTTCGAACGCGGGTCGGGCCTGCGGTGCGTGGTCAACTTCGGCGCGCGGCCGCTACCTCTGGACCACGACGCCGACGTCCTGCTGTCCAGCGCACCGCTCGATGGCCGCAGCATCCCGCAGGACACGGCCGTATGGATGACCCACACGGAGTACGACAGTGAGTGACAGGCCCAGAGTTGACCTCTCCGGCCTGGTGAAGGCCTACGACATCCGTGGCATTGTTCCCGATCAGCTCGACGAGGGCCTCGCCCGGCTGTTCGGCACCGCCTTCGTCGAGACGACCAGCGCGGACGCGATCGTGACCGGGCACGACATGCGCCCGAGTTCCCCGGGGCTGGCACGCGCCTTCGCGGAGGCCGCGGCCGGGTGCCGCGCCGACGTGAACAGATGCCCAGGACGCAGGCGCGATACAGCCACGAACCACCGACCTGCACGTATGCGATGTTGCCGCACCACTTCTCATCCAACTGGGCGGCGAAAAAACGCGTGGGATGAGGTCCGGAACGGGCGGTGCCAGCCGACCGGGCACCGTGGTGCCCTTGCGACGCCACAGGTAGGGGCCCTTGAGCCGGTTAACGCACATCAGGCACTCGACGCGCTTGCGGTTGACCGTGTGCCCAAAGCCGCGCGTATTCGGCAAGAGCAGGGTCTGCGACGTGGCTGGTGCCGTCGGTTGCCGGGTGCGGCTGCCGCGCAGTCGGGCGTTCAAGTGGTGCGCGGCGCGGGACTTGCGCTGGAGGAACGGACGATCAGCGTCGGCATCAGCAGTTTGCCGCCGGATCCTAGAGCGGTGCCCGGGCCCCCTTCCGCGGCCGGAGCGAGGCCGAGCAGGGTGGCCATGATCTGCTGCCCGATCTCCGCCATGGGCTGGCGGATGCTGCTGAGTTCCAGAGCGGCGGCGGTGGGAGAGTCGTCGAAGCCGACGACGGCGAGATCCCGGCCCACCTCCACCCCCCATTGCTGGGCCGCTCGCATGACCCCGACAGCGAGGGTGTCGGAAGCGGTGACGATCGCGGTGGGCGGGTCGGACCGCTCCAGCAGCGCGAAGGCCATCTGCATGCCGGCGGGAACGGTGTCCTGCCCGCACAGAACCAGTGCGTGACAGTCGGAAGGCAGCCCCTGGCGGTCGATCGCCGCATGCCAGCCGCGCGCCCGCTGTCCGCCCACGTTCTCCTCGGGCTTCAACCCCACGTACCCGATGCGCCGGTGGCCGCGGCGCACGAGGTGGTCGACCGCGGCGGCGATGCCGAAGAAGTTGTCGACATCGACCCAGGCGTACTCCTCGCTGCCCTGCGCCGTCCGCCCGAAGGCGACGAAAGGGACGCCCAGGTCGATCAAGGCGCGCGGCCGCGGGTCCTGCGCCTCGACGCCGTAGAGTACGAAGGCCTCCACTCCCGCGCCCCGGTGCAGCCGCTGGCACACCTCGATCTCAGCGGCGTCGTCGTCGGCGGGGAACAGCAGCAGATGGCGGTCCGCGGCGCGGCCGGCCTCGGACAGAGAATGCAGCAGACGGTCGTGAAACGGGTCCAGCGCGTCGGCCGTCGGCGGCTCGATGCGGTAGCCGACCATCCGTGAGGTGTTGGCCCGCAGGGCCTGCGCCAGCCGGTTGGGCTGATAGCCGAGTCGGGCGATGAACAGCTCGACGCGTTCCCGGGTTTCGGGACGTACCCGCTCTGGCGCGTTGATGACGTTGGAGACGGTCTGCCGGGACACACCGGCCGCCCTGGCGACGTCCACAAGTGTCGGGGCCGTGGCTTTGGTTGGCGGCCGGGCCTGCTCTGCCACGCTTCCTCGCTCTCCTCTCGTGCGCTGGTGCCTTCCCAGCCGGCAGCAAGCCTAGTGAGCTCGGCATCAATTGGGTAACATGCATTTTGCACGTTCAAATATACAGAGAGGATGCGCTGCCGCCCAGCAGCACGCCGTGTCGATGGAGGATCTGTGAGCCACCAGCACTTCACACCCGCCGTGGGACTGCACGAGCTGGTCACTGTGGTGCGGGCACCGTCGGTGTGTCTGAGCGGAGGCGACGGGCAGATATCCGCCGGTGGGGCGCAGGGGTTCTACGACAGCGACCGCAGGATCCTGTCGCGCCTTCAGGTGGAGGTGGCCGACGCGACGGTAATTCCGGTGGGCAGATCGCACGGTGGCGGCGAGGCGGTCTTCAGCTCCCAGGTGTGGCCTGACGGTGACGCCTCCTCGGACGCCTCGGTGAGCCTGCACCGGCGTCGTACGGTTCGGCCGGGTGGGCTCACGGAACGGCTCGAGTTCGTGAACCGCGGCACCGGACCGGTCGGCGTGCGGCTGTTGGTACGTTGCGGCAGCGATTTGGCCCCGATGGGCCGGGTACGCGCCGGCGCGGATTACGTCCCGGTCGCCTCGGAGGCGGACGGTTCATGGGTGCGCTGGTCGGACGGCGGCCAGGAGGTCGTGCTGACGGCAGACCGCGAGCCCGAGGAGATCCGGTGCGAGGACGGCGGCGCGGTCGTGGCGTTCCGGGTGGTCATCAGCGCCGAGAGCACCTGGTCGGTGACGCTGTCCGCGTCGCCCTCCGGTACCGAGCGGGCCGGTGCGGACAGATCGGCGCTTTTCGGGCAGGCGCCGACGGGCGGGCCGCCGGTCTTCCGGGCCTCCGCGCAGCCGCGGGATCCGGTGCTGGCCAAGCTGGTCGGGCACAGCCTGGAGGACCTGGACGGCATGCTGCTGACCGACCCCTTCGACCCCGCCGACCTGTTCCTGGCGGCCGGCAGCCCCTGGTACTTCACCCTCTTCGGCCGCGACGCCCTGTGGTCGGCGGCCCTGCTGCTCCCGCTGGGCACCCGCCTGGCCGCCGGTACCCTGCGGACCCTGGCCCGTCGCCAGGGGACCCGGCTGCGACCGCAGCGCGACGAGCAACCCGGGAAGATACTCCACGAGGTGCGGCGGGAGACGCTGCGGGTGGCGGACGTGGTCATCCCGCCGGTGTACTACGGCACGATCGACGCGACTGCGCTCTGGGTACGCCTGCTGCACGACGCATGGCGTGCGGGCATGCCCGCGGACGAGGTGGCGGCACTGCTGCCCCATCTCCGGGCGGCCCTGCGCTGGATCGCCGAGTGCGGTGACGCCGACGGCGACGGGTTGCTGGAGTACCGTCCGTCCGCGCACGACGGACTTGCCAACCAGGGCTGGAAGGACTCGGCCGAGGGGGTGCGCTGGGCTGACGGACGGTTCGCCGAGGCGCCGCTGGCGCTGTGTGAGGTCCAGGCCTATGCCTACGCCGCCGCCGTCCAGGGGGCCGACATCCTCGACGCGTTCGGGCTGAGTATCGCGGACCACTGGCGCGAGTGGGCCGCACGGCTGCGCGAACGCTTCCGGCGGTCGTACTGGCTCAGTGACGCGTACGGACCCTACCCGGCGATCGCGCTCGACGCAGGCAAGCGGCCGGTGGACGGCGCCACTTCGAACATGGCTCATGTGCTGGGCACCGGCCTTCTGACGAGCGAGGAATCCGCGCTGGTGGCCAATAGGCTGGCCCAGCCCGACCTGGACTGCGGGTACGGGCTGCGGACGCTGTCGGAGACCAGCCGGGCGTTCAATCCCCTGAGCTACCACTGCGGCAGCGTGTGGCCGCACGACACCGCCATTGCGGTCCTCGGACTGGCCGCCGAGGGGCACCACACGGTGGCCTGCTCCCTCGCCCAGGGTGTCGTGGCCGCGGCGGAGCACTTCGAGTACCGCTTGCCGGAGCTCTACGGCGTCCCCGGCGGCGACGGAGGACTCCTGCTTGCCTACCCCACGGCGTGTCGTCCGCAGGCATGGGCGGCCGCCGGTGCGGTCGCCATCGCCGGCTACCTCGAGGGGCGGGCGTCCTACGGAGTGGATGCCCGCCGCACCACCCCGCCGGAGGACGGCCTGCGCAGCACCCGGTGACCTGACGAACATCAACATCTTGGCCTGCGGGGGTGGGACGTCGAGGGCGACAACGCAGCCCGGGGCCCGCGCGCCCGAGACCGTCCCGAACCCGCCGTCGTCAGGGCCGCGACCGCACCCGTCGTAAATCCGTGCAGCCCCCGCGCCGGCTTCGGGTCGCCGCGGTCTGCCGCGAACCGCGGGCTGCCTCTCCCGGTGCCGTCCCCGAGGTCCGGCATGCTCCCACCCGCGGTGCCGCCCGCGACGAAGTTCCCGCGTGCGGGCGGTTCTTCGTCGATTCAAGGGGTTGACGCGGCGGATTCCAGCCAGGAAACTTCCAGGCAATATTTGAACGCTCCAAAAGGGCGGGCGGAGCTTTTCGGGTCAATTGGTACGTCGGTCTCGGGTCCTGGGCTACGCCAGGTGCTGCGCCACGGGACGCTGTGACGCCCGGGCAGGAGGCGGCGAACCGAACTCTCCCGGCTGCTCGCGAGTGCTTCCTTGTCCTACAAAGGCAACAGGAGAACCAGGTGGAGAACAGAGCAAGGCGGCCACTGGCGGCAGTCGCAGGCGCCCTTGCGCTCGCGTTGGCGCTGGCGGCGTGCGGGTCGTCCGGTGACGGCGGGGGCAGCGCCTCGAAGAACGAGTCGGGCCGCGGCCCCATCACCTATGTGCAGGGCAAGGACAACACCGGCGACGTCAAGAACATCATCGCGAAGTGGAACGCTCTGCATCCGGACCAGAAAGTCACCCTCAAGGAGCAGAGCGACCAGGCGGACCAGCAACATGACGACCTGGTGCAGCACTTCAAGGCCCAAGACCCTAGCTACGACGTGGTGTCGGTCGACGTCGTGTGGACACCGGAGTTCGCCGCGCAGGGCTGGGTGCAGCCGCTGGCCGGCAAATTCGCCATCGACACCGCACCGCTGCTGAAGGTGGCGGTGGACGCAGCGACCTACCAGGGGAAGCTGTACGCGGCGCCGATGACCTCCGACGGGGGGATGCTGTACTACCGCAAGGATCTGGTCCCCAAGCCACCGTCCACCTGGAGCGAGCTGTTGGCTGACTGCAAGATCGCTCAGGCTCACCACATGGGCTGCTACGCGGGCCAGTTCGCCAAGTACGAGGGTCTGACCGTCAACGCCTCCGAGGCGATCAACGCGGCGGGCGGTGAGATCGTCAAGACCGACGGCAAGACCGCGGACGTCGACACGCCGCAGGCCGTCAAGGGCCTGTCGTTCCTTGCGGACGCCTACAAGAACGGCGACATCCCCAAGGAGGCCATCACCTACCAGGAGGAGCAGGGTCGCCAGGCGTTCGAAGCCGGAAAGCTGCTGTTCCTGCGCAACTGGTCCTACGTTTACAACCTGGCCGGCACCGACGGAAGTTCGGTGGTCAAGAGCAAGTTCGCGGTGGCCCCCGAGCCCGGGCCGAACGGCATCGGCGCGAGCACCCTGGGCGGGCACTCCCTGGGCATGAGCGTCTACTCCAAGCACAAGGCGACCGCACTGGACTTCATGAAGTTCTACGAAAGCAGCGATATCCAGCACGAGCTGCTGATCAAGGAGTCCAACGCCCCGGTCCTCAAGAGCCTCTACACGGATCCGGCGTTGCTGGCCAATCCCAAGCTCGGCTACCTCAAGACGCTTGGAGAGAGCCTCGCGAGCGCCAAGAGCCGCCCGGTCACGCCGTTTTACCCCGGTGTCACCGCGGCCATCGAGGAGAACGCCTATGCCGCGATCAAGGGCAGCAAGTCGGTCTCCCAGGCCTTGAAGGACATGCAGGCGGCGATCAACTCCGCCACGAGCGGCTGACATCAGGAGCGGTGGACCGGGGCCGTGAGGCGGTGCCGGCCCGGTCCACCCCCGACACGAGCCTGCACATCCCGTACCCACCCGCCCCGGCGCCGGGCTCAAGACAGGGACACAGATGACCGTTATCACCGACAGACCGGCAGCGGAGCCGGCCGAGTCGAAACGGCGACTTACGCGCCGGCGGCGTCGCATCACCCATGAGGGCCGTGCCGCACTGCTGCTGATCAGCCCCACTCTGCTGTTGCTCGCCCTGGTCATCGCCTACCCGGTGGTGACCGCTCTGATCACCTCGTTCCGGAAGGACCAGTCACTCCAGAACGGGTTCTTCACCCGGGGCGGCGGGTTCGCGGGTTCCAGTAACTACATCCACTGGCTGCTCCAGCGCTGCGGCACCGCCGCCTGTGCGCCCGGCACCCTGGGAAGCGAGTTCTGGGACGCTGTGACCGTCACCGTGCTCTTCACCGTCATCACCGTCGCGCTCGAGATGTTCCTCGGCACGCTGATGGCGCTGGTGATGCAACGCAGCTTCAAGGGCCGCTCGCTCCTGCGGGCCAGCGTGCTGGTGCCCTGGGCGATCCCCACCGCGGTCACCGCGAAGCTGTGGTATTTCATGTTCGCCTACGACGGCATCGTCAACAGGCTCCTCGGGACGCACATCCTGTGGACCGACGGGCAGTGGGCATCGCGGTTCGCCGTGATCGTCGGCGATGTCTGGAAGACCACCCCGTTCGTCGCCCTGCTCGTCCTGGCCGGACTGCAGATCATCCCCACCGAGCTGTACGAAGCGGCGAGGGTCGACGGCGCGAGCGCCTGGCAGCGCTTCCGATACGTCACGGCACCCCTGGTGCGCCCGGCCCTGCTGGTCGCGACCCTGTTCCGGATCCTGGACGTGCTGCGCATCTACGATCTGCCCGCCATCCTCACCCACGGCGGTGGCGGCACCGGCCACGCCACCACCACCTTGTCGATCCTGGTCATCGCCCAGCTCGAACAGGGTTACGGGGGCGCGTCCGCCCTGTCCACCATCACTTTCCTGTTCATCTTCGCGGTGGCCTTCCTCATGGTGAAGCTTTTCAACGCGAGCGTGATCCGCACCCAGCAGTCGGCGGTGAAGTGACATGGCCAGCACCACGACAACCACCCCCGCAGTGCCCTCCCGCCGATCGACGGTGCTCCGCCGGACGGCCGGTCGCCTCGGCCTGTACACGGGGATCGCGGCGATCATCGTATGGTGTCTGGGGCCCTTCTACTGGATGGTCGTCACCGCGTTCCGCCAGGTGGGATTCACCTTCGACACCACCCCGTGGCCGACCCATGTCACCTTGGACGACTTCCGCACCGCATTCGACACCAGCCGCGGCAACCATTTCGGCCAGGCGCTCCTCAACAGCACCATCATCGGGGCGGCCACCACAGCGATCGCCATGCTGGTCGGCACCTTCGCCGCCTACGCCGTGGCGCGCTTGCACTTCCGCGGCAAGTTCCTGGTCCTCGGCCTGGTGCTGAGCGCGGCCATGTTCCCCGGGGTCGCCCTCGTCACCCCGCTGTTCCAACTGTTCACCAGGATCCACTGGCTGGGCACCTACCAGGCCCTCATCATCCCCGACATCTCCTTCGCCCTGCCGCTCACCGTGTGGATCCTGACCAGTTTCTTCGCCGAGATGCCCTGGGAACTGGAGCAGGCGGCTCGCATCGACGGCTGCACCCCTGCCCAGGCGTTCCGGCTCGTCATCCTGCCGCTGGCCGCACCGGCCCTGTTCACCACCGCGATCCTGGTCTTCATCTCGGCCTGGAACGAATACCTCCTGTCCAGCCTCCTGTCCAACGGCAACG
This sequence comes from Streptomyces mirabilis, assembly GCF_039503195.1. Taxonomy (NCBI): domain Bacteria; kingdom Bacillati; phylum Actinomycetota; class Actinomycetes; order Kitasatosporales; family Streptomycetaceae; genus Streptomyces; species Streptomyces mirabilis. The sequence continues at coordinate 8,600,574 of NZ_JBCJKP010000001.1, read as the reverse complement.
CCGCAGTCGCGCCGGTCACCGTCGCGATCGCCGGCTTCACCGGGTCCCAGCCCCACCAGGAGCCCTACACCGCCGTGATGGCCGCCGGGACCGTCGTCACCATCCCGCTGATCATCGTGGTGCTGCTCTTCCAGCGGCGCATCATCTCCGGCCTGACCGCGGGCGCCGTCAAGTAGTTGGCGCGAGGCCCTGGTCCTTCGACGACCACTCTTACAGAAAGGCACACAACCGTGGCCCTGGCTTCGTCCTCCGGTCCCTCCACCGAGCGAGCTTGGTGGCGCGACGCAGCTGTCTACCAGGTCTACCTGCGCTCGTTCGCCGACGCCAACGGGGACGGGATCGGCGATCTGGCCGGACTGCGCCAGCATCTGGACTACCTCGTCGAACTCGGCATAGACGCCATCTGGCTCAACCCGTGCTATCCCTCACCGCAGAAGGACCACGGCTACGACGTGGCCGACTACATGGACATCGCCCCGGAGTACGGCGACCTGGCGACGTTCGACTCCCTGACGGCCGACGCGCACGACCGGGGTCTGAAGGTGCTCATGGACCTGGTGCCCAACCACTGCTCCAGCGAGCATCCGTGGTTCCGCGCGGCCGTGGCCGCGGGCCCCGGCTCGCCGGAACGCGCGCGCTTCATCTTCCGCGACGGCATCGGCGACGACGGCACCGTGCCGCCGAACAACTGGCTGTCCAACTTCGGCGGGCCGGCGTGGACCCGGGTCATGGAGCCCGACGGCACACCCGGCCAGTGGTACCTGCACCTCTTCGACACCGCCCAGCCGGACTTCGACTGGACACACCCGGACGTCATCGACATGTTCGACGACGTGCTGCGATTCTGGTTCGACCGGGGCGTCGACGGATTCCGCATCGACGTGGCAGCCGGACTGCACAAGCAGCCCGGGCTGCCGGACTGGAACGGCGGCCACTACAACGAGTACACGCACAACCGTCCACAGGTTCACGAGGTCTACCGCCGTTGGCGCCGCATCGTCGATTCCTATGCGCCCCAGCGAGAGCTCACCTTCGTGGGCGAGATCTGGGTCCCCGACACCGCCGACCTCGCCGCCTACCTTCGCCCGGACGAGCTCCACCAGGCCTTCTACTTCGACCTGCTCAAGCAGCCCTGGAACGCCCAGCAGTTCCGCGACTCGATCGACCGGGCCCTCACCGGCATCGGGCCGACCGGTGCCACCATCACCTGGACCCTGGCCAACCACGACGTGCACCGCACCGTGACGCGCTACGGAATCGTCCGCGCCGACGAGCCGCACGAGTCGCTCGACCGCGACCTGGTTCTCATCCGGCCGCGCGGCGAGGTGGACACCGTCCTCGGTCAGCGGCGCTCCCGTGCCGCGAGCATGCTCCTCCTCGCCTTGCCCGGCTCGCACTACCTCTACCAGGGTGAGGAGTTGGGGCTGCCCGAGGTGCTCGATCTGCCGGACCAAGACCGTCAGGACCCGACCTGGTTCCGCTCCGAGGGCCTCGATCCCGGCCGTGACGGCTCGCGCGTGCCGCTGCCGTGGACCACGCAGGCGCCGAGCTTCGGCTTTTCGCCGACGCAGGCCACCGCCAAACCCTGGCTCCCGCAACCGCAGTGGTTCGTCAAGTACGCCGCGTCCGAACAGCTCAAGGACGCCGACTCCACCCTCGCACTGCACCGCAGGGCGCTGCGCGTCCACCGGGACCTGTTCCCCACGGACGACCGGGCGGTGACCTGGATCGACGTCCCCGGCCGGGACGACGTACTCGCCTTCCGCCGCGGCAGCGTCACCTGCGTCATGGTGTTCGGTGACACGCCGCTCCGGCCACTGGCCGAATGGGGGTCGATCGTGCTCTACAGCGCCCCACTGCGCCAAGGGGAGCTCGCCGGCAACTCGGCCGCGTGGCTGCTCACGCCGTGAGCCGTCTGCGGGTGCCGATACATCATCCATGCAGGTGTCGGCCTTGATCGCTGACGTCGGCTTTACTCGACGATCGCTCCGACGTCTTCACCTATACAGGGCACCGGGGGGCATCATGATCTGTCGTGCTGCTGCGCCTGGCCTATCTTGCTGCGACCAACAGCATCGGCTTCCTGCGTCTGCTGCCGATGAGCGACAGGGAGAAACACATCGAGATATGGGCGCTGAGGCACCAACTGCTGATCCTGCAGCGCCAGGTCGGCAAGCCCAGATTCGAAGACACCGACCGCGCTGTCCTCGCCAGCCTGCTCCACCACCTCCCCCTGGTGAAGCTGCGGCAGCTCCTTCTGTCGGTACGCCCAGACACGCTCCTGCGCTGGCACCGCAACCTGCTCAAGCGCCACCAAGCCGCGACCTGCGTCCCGAGGCGACGCGGACGCCCACCCACCGTCCGGTCAGTCCGCATCCTGGTCCTGCGCCTCGCCCGCGGAAGCAGCTCGTGGGGGTATCGCCGGATCCACGGTGAACTCGCAGCCCTGGGCATCAAAGTCGGTCACCCGGAAGAAGGATGCACCCTCTCGGCGCCCTTCGAGGCTGTGCGGATCGGTCATGCTCACCTGCTGTTTCTGCCCGTTCCTGGCCGCTGTTGGTCATGCTTTGGTCACGTGGCCAACCGTTTACGAACCGCACCCATCAGTCCAGAGATGCCAACGCACCCGCTGTCAGGGAGCGTGCCGCGGCTCCCCGGGCGGCCCCGTGCGACAGCCGCTCAAAGGCTCGGGTGTACAGCTCGACCTGGCTGGGCTGCGTGAGGGTGGCAGCAGCGTCCAGCGTGTCCGCGTGCACCCGGCTGTCGTCGAAGATCGTGAAGGTGGGCATGGGCCACATGGTCCGTTGCGCCGAGGACGGGACGATCCCCACGGCAACGTTCTGGAGATCCATGACCCCGAGCAGATGGCCGAGCTGGGCTGCCATCGTCTCGACGGTGCACAGCCGGTACCGCAACACCGACTCCTCCAGTACGAATGAAAACCGGCGTGCGCCGTTGCTCAGCACCGCGTGACGCGTCATGCGGGCCGCCACCGCATCACTCACGTCGTCCGGTGTTCCTCGGAAGCCGGCGAGGGATGACAGCTGGGCAGCGGCGTAGCCGGGTGTCTGGAGGAATCCGGGGATCACGTCGGAGACGTAGACCCTGAACATCTTTGTTTGTTGGTACAGGTCACCTGTGGACTCTTGCAGGCGACGGAGACCTCTCTGTTGGAGTCGTCTCCACTGCACATGAGCATCGGCGGGCCAGGTCCCGCCCGCTGATCCCCGCGTCCTTCCGGATCTCGCGCAGACGGCCGGCCAGCTCTTCACGGGCCTTCTGAACGCGGGAGGAGGGGTGTGGGGGCATGGAGCTGGCTTTCGTCAGATCTTGTACAGGTGGTGCGGGATCGCTCGCTCCCAGACTGCTTCGAAGGCAGTGGAGCACACTTCGGCGGCCTCCGCATGAGCTACCGGGAATGGCTGTCTGTCAGAGATACCTCGGGGTGGGGGTGGGGTGCGTGACGGCTCGTGGCCGACCCGACCTGCGACGGTTACTGCGCAGGTGAACTACGCGCATGCTGTTCGGTGCCGTTCTCTGATCCCGTTGAGTCGTTCGGGACGGGGACCGGGGAGGTGGGCGGGTGCCAGGTGAGGATCCAGCCGGCGGTCAGCGCCGCCGCGCCGCCTGCCAGGGCGATTGCGCTGCCTGTTCCGATGCCTGCGGCCACCGAGCCGAAACAGGCCGGCCCGACGCCCTGCAGCGTCATGTTGCCGGAGCCGAGCAGACCGAAGGCCTGGCCCTGGCCGTCCTGCGGCAGGGCGTCCAGGAACGGCCGTTGCAGGCCGAGGCCGTAGGCGAATCCGAAGCCGCAGAGCAGCAGCAGACAGGACGAGACGCCCACTCCGGGCTCGGCGGCGAAACCGACCAGCGGCAGTCCCATCAGCGCGATCAACGGGACTACCAGTCGCTCCCGGGTGAGTGGCCGTAGGAGTCGGCCCACCAGCAGGTCGCCGACCAGCATGCCGACCGGCAGACAGCCCATCAGCACCGCATACCAGCCGGGCGCGAAGTGGCGTCCTCCCGCGTAGGCGACGATCAGGCCTTCCGCGCCCGCTACGAACGCGGACGGTAGCCACTGGGCCAGCATCAGTCGTCGCACCGTGTGTTTGCGCAGCAGCAGGCCGGCACCGTGCAGGCTTGCCCGGACGGTGCCGCCATCGCCCCGAGCGCTGCCGGGTGTGCCGCCGAACTCTCCCAGCTGCAGCCGGGGTAGCCCGATGCGGACAGCGAACGCGCAGCCGAGGTAGAGGGCGGCGCTGACCGCGAGCGCCCGGCGCGGGCCGAGTACCGCGACGGCAGCACCTCCCAGCGCCAGACCGAACAATTGCGCGCCGGAGGAAGCGATGTTGTTCAGTGAACGGCCCAGGACATAGGCGTCGCCCTCCAGCGACTGCGCGACCAGCCGACTCGACGCGCCGTGAAACACCGGTGTGGCGAGGGCGACCAGCGCCACGACACCAAGGCTTGCCGCGACCGGCATCCGCACCAGGGCGAGCAGCAGGGCGGCGGCGCACGTCAAGGCGTAGCCGCCGGTGATGAGCGCGCGGGCCGGCAGCCGGTCGGCCAGTGAGCCCAGCAGCAGCGAGCCGAACAGCTGCGGGATGAAGCCGATACCGAAGGCCAGTGCGCTCAGCAGCGCGGAGCCGGTGGCCGAGAAGACCAGCACCGAGAACGTGGTGATCCGCAGCGCGTCCGCAGTGATCGCGACGGTGCGGGTCGAGAAGAGCAGCCGGAATCGCGGCTCGGCCAGCACCTCCCGGTAGGTGGCACAGTGGTTGCCCTGCGCGGGCTCGGCGGTTGGAGTCATGACGCGCAGCCTCGCCGTGCGCCCACGCCGCTCACCAATGATTCGTCGCTGGACGAATCGGAACAGACGTCCGGCGGTAGCATGGCAGGGTGCTGCGCTTCGAAGTCTCCGTCGAGTACCTGCTGCGCAGCCGCTTCGCACTGTCGCCCGCTATGGACCTGTGCTTCCTGCTACGTTCGCTCGCCGGCCAAGGCCGGCCGCTGCCGCGAGCCTGGGCCGCCCGGCTCCTTCCGGCCTTTGAACGGCTTCGCCGCGAGAGCGAACTGGACGCCGCCCTCGCGCTGCAGGCCCCGCAAGGCGGACCGAACTTCGTCGCCCCGCCCCCGCGCGGCCTCAACCAGACCTGGGCTGACGACCTGGCCATGATCCGGGCCACACCGCTGGAAGCGGCCCGCCACGAAATCGCCGCCACCGCGACCGGCCCGTCCGCCCGTGATCCCCGCGTCCGCGCCGTGCTGGACTCGGCGGACGCCGTCTCCAGGATCGCCGAGGCGATGGACCAGGCGTGGCACGAGCTGCTCGCCGCGGACTGGCCGCAACTGCGCGCGATCTGTGAGCGCGATGTCGTGCACCGGGTGGGTGTGATCGGCGAACACGGATGGGCCGCGACCATCGAGAGCCTGTACCCGGGCGTCGCCTGGCGCGCCGGCGGTATCGAGATCGGCTTCTTCCGAGGCGGAACAGTCCGCCTCGCCGGTGACGGGCTCCTGCTGATTCCTTCGGTCTTCGTCGGGCATATCGCCGCCCAGGTGGAAGACCCCTGGCCCAGGACCTTGGTCTATCGTGCCCGCGGCACCGCCGCCCTGTGGGGCGAACAGGAGAGCGTCCCCCGACCGGACGCGCTGACCGCTCTGGTCGGCCGGTCCCGAGCCCGGCTGCTGGTGGCGCTGGACGCCCCGGCCAGTACCAGCCACCTCGCCCGAAGCCTCGCCATGGCACCCGGCGCGGTAGGAGACCACCTCGCCATCCTGCGAGGCGCGGGACTGCTCGTCCGCGCCCGGTCCGGACGGTCGGTGCTCTACCGGCGCACCCCGCTCGGCGAGGCACTGGTCGCCGGTTCGGGCTGAGGGATCGGATCGGCACAGCAGCTCTACGACCAGCAGCTCGTCCGACTCCCCGGCGTCCAACACCTGATTCCACCGGGTCATGAAGAACGTCGTCCAGGACAGACCGCTGCCCGAACAGCCGCACCCTCGCCCCGGACCGCCCTCTCTGTCGGCAAACGATCGAATGGCGACAGGTTCGGCGGGCGTCCAATGAACCCCGGATTTTCGGGGCCTGGCGACGACTCGGATCCGCGCGCCCACGACTGCCCTGGGCTGCTGCTCTTCATCTACGACGACGACTTCTGGGGCTGCGAGCTGGTCCACCACGGTACGGTGATCGACCAGTTCCAGCAGGAGACCGACAGCATCGGCTCGTTCTTCGGCGATCTTCCGTGCCAGGGGCGCCCCGACCTCCTGCTGGCCCAATTCCCGGCTCTGGACCTGGACATCGAGCATGCCCGCGCCTACCTGACCCATTACAGCATCGACGACCCCGCGTACGAGGACATCGACTGGGAGAACGAGCACGACCCTCGCAACAGCCCCGCCCGGGCGATGGGTACGGCCGCCTTGAAGGAGGCGTCTACGGGGACTTCCAGAACTTCCTCGGCGTCGACCACCATGCCCCGGTCTGGCGGAGGTTCACCACCTTGCCACAGGCACCCACGAGAACGGACAACTGATCCGATCTGCCCGGACGACCGAAGGTGGCCAACGCACCCCTGGGTCCGCGCCCGCCGCGCAGTCCGAACACCGCCGGTGGTGACGCTGAGGTGGGTGACCTGCAGGTCATTCCTTGGCGTTGTTCTTTCGGCGAGAACTATCGGGACCCCTATTCGCGGCCGAGTCCAAATGGACTCCCGCTGAGTGATCAGTCAGGAGAAGTCCGGGCACTCCGTGGCGAAGCCCTGCGAGACGGGCTGCCACACGCCGTGGTCCTCGCGCGCGCTCAGCAGGTCCGCTTGCTCGGCGGTCTCGATCAGCTGAGCGGTGGCCAAGGGGACGGCGGCCGCGAAAACTCGCCCGAGATGGCGGCAGTGCAGAACCGGGCGGATTTCCTTCGAGTACGGCTCATCGGCGACCGCGAACAGATCAGGCAGGGTCCAGCCCAGCGGCCCGGCCACGGCGCGGAGCTGCTGCCGCCGGTGCGGACTCGGCTCCCAGCGCGACACCATTCCGTACAGCGTGCTGAGGGACAGTCCCATGAACGGCAGGTCGAGGATTGCGAAGCCGCGATTGCGGATCAACCCGTTGAGCGCGGCGGCGAATCCGGTCCTGGCGGGGCTGTGGGATGGCGAGGTCGGCTGCTCGATGGGTCCTGGGGCGGCGACGCGTGGCAGCGAGCAGGCGAAATCCTCCAGCGCGGCCAGTTGCGAGTGGTCGCAGTGACTGACGCGGTAGGCGAACTGCTTCATGACCTTGGCGTCGCGCTCCGGGGGAAGGAGTTCCGCCGGTACCGGGTGGCCCGCGACAACGAGAAGGTCGACGGCCGGTATGTCCAGTTCGGCGGCAAGTTCGGTGAGTTGCTGCGGGGCGGTGTCGGTTCCGCTCGCGGCGAGGCTGCTCAGGATGGTGGCCCGTTCCATGTGAGGAAGGTAGCGGGTGGGCCGCCCGGACAGCCGGGGCCGTATGAGTTCGAGGTGGGGCTCATCTTCGATGGTTCCCCGAGGCCGAGGACACCCCCGCGGTGGGTATTGGTGTGTCTCGTGAGACACGTATCAGCCTGGAGAACCGGGACTGCTGTGCCCAAGCTGATCCCCGCCAACCCGACGGCAACGGCTCACCCGCCCACGGCCCGAGAGATACGGGCACGGGAACAGAAGTACCCCACCGTGGACGACGGCCAGACGGCCCGCTTCCTGGCAGCCGTATCGAGCCCTGCGGGAACCGGGCCTGTGACGGCGGTCTGACTCACCACTGCCTCAGAGACGCACCGTTGTGGACCGTCTATGCCGCAACCGATGTCCGGCGCAGTGAGGCGCTGGGGATGAGGTGGTCTCTCGTCCACTGGGAAGAGGGGGCCATCGCACTGGGCTGGGTCGTGGTTGAGGAGGGGAACACGTATCGACTTCGGAAGCTGACCAAGGAGGGCGACGACAACGCACTGATCTACGTGGATCAGTCTGTGATGAACGTCCTGAAGTGGCAGAAGGAACGGCACGACGCCGAGCGTGCACGTCTCGGCTCCGCCTGGGTCGATCATCACCTTGTGTTCGCCCGTGACGGCTTCAAGCTCTACCGGGGCGAGGCCGGAGGCCCGCAGGACCCAGAGAAGGTCTCCGCCCGCTGGCGGACCCCGCGGACGCGACTGAAGCTCCCCGAGGAGTTCCGGATTCACTACTGGAGGCACAGCAAGGTCACGAGCGATCTGGAGGCCAGAGAGAACCCCGTAGAGGTCTCCGCCAACGTCCGGCACCACTCGTCGGGCTGCACCATGGCCCGGTACGGCCACTCTCGTAAGGACGGAGTGCGGAAGCTCGCCGCCTCCGGTGCGGGCCGACTCGGCCTGTCATCCCTGGTCCGACCTGGGGAAACTCCAGGCTGTTAGTCACGTGGTCGGTCACGCCACAGCCCGGAAAAGCAGAAAACCCCTGATGAACAGGGGTCTCAGCTGGTAGCTGGGGGACGATCTCGTGAACGTCCCGTAGCTGGTGGGTCGTTCACGAATTCCGCTGACCATCGGCGATGCGGCCGGTCGATCATGCGCTTCCCGTCAGCGTCAAGATCACTCCCCGAGTAGTTGCGCATGCATGCAATCCGCCAGGCGACTCGGGGAAACGTGCATGGTCCGACGCACCGTGTGCGCGGCCGGTGACCCCTCGGTCCGCGCCTTCCTTCCCGTCGTCTCCGGCGTCGCGCGATGACGCCCTGGCGTCATAGGCCTTCCGGTCGGTCGACCCCAGCGGTCATTCCCCATGAGCATCGCGGTTCCTCGCCTGTCGAAGCATTTCTGCTTCTCAGTCGTGCAGCACCACCGCGACCACGGTGGTCCGGTCATCGACTGTCACGGTTGCGGTCATCGTCGTACCTCTCCTCGGTTCGTAGCTGCCGTGCACTTCGCATGCTGGTCGCCCGAAGGAACAGCGGGGAGTGCCGGAGAGGGTCTGTAGGCGGGCCCCCCGGCCCCGGTCCGAGGGCTGGACGGCCCACCAGCCTCCCTCTGTACGGACGGTGGCCTCGGGCCAGTCGATGCTCGCCCCCACGACCACGGCCCGCCTGATGCGCTCGCTGCGGGCAGAACCCACGGACAACCCTGCCGTGCCGACCGAGATTGCGAGCCTGTCACCGCACGAGAGGGAGATCCTGTCCCTGATAGGCGAACCAATCGCAAGATCGGCCAGAAACCCTACCTGTCGGAGAAGACCGTCAAGTACCGTATCTCGCGACTGCTGGCCAAGCTGGGCGTGCGGCGCCGGGTCCAGGCCGCGGTCCTCGCCTCCCGTCTGGAACAGTCAGGCACAGAAGCCCATCGGAAAAGCACTGATCGCCCGCACCAGCCTTCAACGCTCTGCCGGCTGTGTTCAGCGTCTGCTTCTGGGCGCCTCTGGGCCTTGCCCCAAGGCCCGCCCTGCCCCTGCCGATCCGGTGCCCGAACACCCCAAGAGCGACGAAATACCGGCGAGTGAACGGTGTTCCACCCCCGCATCGGCAGGGCAGTCCAAGCTGTCCACACCTTACTGACCTGCACCTACTCAGGATGAAAACGGCTCAGTGATCATAGACTTCATGAGCCGCCAGAGGCCTGGCACCCAGTTCGGGGGCTCCCGCCTCTGCCCAGTCTCGGCCGACCGGTGTCCGCTCGAAAACCAGTTGGTTCGCCGCTCAGGGCCGAAAGGGACGGAGCACACCCAGGCGTTGCAGCTCGACGATGTGTTCTGCTGCACGCCGTGGCGCTTCGCCACCGTTCACCAGTACTCCCGCCTCGATATTGCGCCGCGCCGCCGACTCGGTCAGGTTGGCGCTGCCCAGGAAGAGCACGCGCCTGTCGGCTACGGCGAGTTTGGCGTGCTGGCGCGAGTGCGCATGCCCGGCTGAGTCACGTTCCCAGTGCCAAAGACGCATCCCCGGTACGGACGCGAACGCATCGGCGGGCTCCCGGCCCGAGAGAAGACCACGGGCGCCTGCCAGGGTCTCGACCACGACGTGAGTTTTCACCCCCCTGGTCGCAGCCTCGGTCAGGGCCCGCGTCAACGCTGGATACGGACGGGCGGCGTACGTCATGGCGAGAAGTTCGTCACGAGCCTCATTGATGACTTCGACAAGTACCTGCGCAGTCGCCCGCACTGGCACTGCAGGCGTCGAGGGGCCGCTCCACACCGTCCGGATCTGAACCGCGTTCCGGGTACGCAGCATGGCTGCCGCATAGCCCCGAACATATGCGGCGGCCTCTGCGGCAGGAATCGACTCCGTCTGCAGTACGTCGTACAGCTTCTCGACGGCCTCACCGATTCCCGGCGTTGCCAGTTCGGTCAGTGCCCATTCCCTGCTGCGCCCTCGAGCCAGCAGTCCGGCGAGATCCTTGGCCCGGGAAATCCCCAGGGCCAGAACGACAGCTTCGGCGGCGGCCTCGAACTCCTTTCTGCTCACGGCAGCAGGGAGACCGGTGTCAGTACCTGATCCTTGTCTCCGGAGAGCGGGACCAGGAAACGACGGTCCAGGAACCGGTTACCGCGTTCGCATGTCGTCTCGGACACGAAGAGGCAGACATGGCACGCGGCACCGTGCAGATAGTCGCTCGGGTCGTGCGGCAGCCGCTCGGAGCAGAGTGGGTCTGCCGAGCAATGCGCGGCATCAGCCAGGGCACGTCGGAAGATCCGGTCGAACTCACGCTCCTCGGCAAGGGAAACAAGACCACCCAGCGTGCCTTCCGAGTCCGGAACAGCCGTGTAGATGAGGAGACCCGTCTTCGGGTTCTGTTCATCTCCCGCATAGATCCGCTCGGCGAGTGAGGCCGAGTTGTATCCACATTCGAGGGCGATCGTACGGATCAACAGGTGAGAAAGGGTGTGCAGTGCGATGTACCTCGCCCCGGGCCAGCCGTAGTAGGGGTTGAAGTCGCTCGTCTTGCGGTCCGACTTCCGGTTAGCGCGGAAGCGGCCGAAAGCCTCCCTGTGCGCCTCCATCTGCGGCGACTTCTCCACACGCGCCACCCAGTCGGCCATGAGGTCGTCCCGCACGCGCACAAAGATGCCTTCACCGCGCACCTCGCTGGCCGGAACCCAGTTCAGCACGCCACGTGACAGGTCCACTCGGTCGGCGATCTCCGGCGACTCGGGGTCGGGGGCATCGAGCCGGGTGAATCCGATCAGCGCACGCGCCTCACGCAACCGCTCGACCTGGCGGATGTCGGAGAAGAGGTCGTCCAGAGGGGTCCGCACGGAAACCTGCCTCAAGGCAAAGTCATCACTGGGCAGTGGAACAGGACCGGACAACGCGTCCCATTCAGGGCCGAACAGGTCGGCCTGGACATCGGGCGCGGAGGGAGCCGGAGCATCGACTCCCTGCTTACGCGACACGATCGCCGCGACAACCGCGTCAGCGTCGAACTCCTTGAGAAACCCGAATTTGGGCATACTGGCCATGAAGTCAAACTGGTTGCGATCGCCAATGACTTGCAGGTCGGGCCAGTGTTCGTCGAGCAGCTTGTCGATGTCCCCGCCCTGCCCCTTGGGCAAGGCCAGGGCGCTGAGAGTGAGCGGGAACCACTGATTGGACGCGCCGGCGACCATCAAAACCGAATCCTGATCGCAACCGTTCGTCGCGTACGTACCCAAGTGCGGGTGACGTCCTCGGCACCGGGGCAGGTTGTGCCGGCCACGCTCGCCCATCGCCTCACGGATATTGCGCTTCGCACCGCAGGCTACGCATTCGATGGTCACGTTGGCGGCCTGGTTGCCGCCATGGTCCTTCATTCGCAACTTGGGGCGGGGCGTCTTGGTACAGGACTGCCCGTGGTGGACGTATGCCGTGTAGGGAAACTCATCGAGATGACCCCTGGTGCAGACCAGGGTGAATCGAGCAGCCACCGCGAGAGGCTTCCCCCGCTTGCAGTCGTGGACGAACTTCGCCTCGTGCGGCGTTCGCGGATTGGAGTTGATGAAGGTGAACTCGGCCGAGTCGACCGCGGCCAGCACATTGCAGGCCGTGCAACGCAGCCATTGGGGAAACGGCGTGACGGGCACCCCCACCCCCTGCGCGGCCCATCCCTTGGGGTCCGTGTCCCCGCCCTCCAGCCAAGGGGCGGCCCGCAACTGTTCGACCTGTCCACGCCCGTAGCGCTGGAGGGATCGGTTGACGGCGGCTCGCAGCCGAGGTTCGTCGATGTCGTAGTCGGTGATGCCGGAGTAGCTCCAGGAGTCGAGCCCCTTGACGAGAACCGAGAAGTTCGGCAGATCTACGAGGGAGCCGATACCGGCGGTGAACATGAGGTGGCTGGGACGGACGGCGCCGACCCTGCGGTTGCCGTTGGTGCTCATCGCTGTCCTTTCTTGGCCGCATCGGCAGTGGCGGGTCCGAACTCGTCGCTGTCCACGGTGGCTGCCATGTCCTGGTCGCCATCGGAGTCGGTGTCGGACGCCCCGAAATTCCAGTCCGGTCCTCCACCGGAGGATTCTTCGAGAAAGGCTCCGCCGCCAGGAAGGAGAAGGTTGATCTCGTTCTCCGTCTCGCGCATCGACATTCCGACGGTGAGCTCGGTCCACTGGGTGCCGTCCGCCCTCCTCAGCAGCCCGCTCACGATCGTCGTCTTGCGCTTCTCCTTGCGGTAGCCGAGGGCTGAGCTGTTCTCATCGCGCTTGCGGCGCCATTCGTCCTTGAGTCGGTCCAGGCGTTCACTCAGGTACTGGCGAGGGCGCTCACCCCCCACGCGTTCGGCGCGTTCCAACAGACGACGTTCCACCTCTTGGGCAATAGGTCCGTCAAGGTCGACACTGTGAGCATCCAGGTTGCGAGACGTTTCGAACGACGCCTGGCGCAGCGCGGCCACATAGGTGGCGGCCACGCCCCGGTCCAGGGCCCGGCGAGTGAACGGCGTGACGGAGAGTGCCTCGACCTGACGGTAGAACGTGGCGTGGTAGTGCTCGAAGTCCTCGTAGTGCGCGAGGTCTCGGGGACGTGACCAGTTGTACAGGGTCACGACGAGGCCTGGGCGTTTGGCATCGCGGCCGACGCGCGAGGACGCCTGGATGTATTCAGCGGTGTTCTTCGGCTGACCGACGACGAGCATCAGGCCGAACCGGGAGACGTCGACACCGACCTGCAGCATGGAAGTGGCCAGGACGACATCGACTGCTTGCCTGGCGGTCGGCGTCATGGCGGCGCGTGGTTCTCGTTTCTCCTTCATGGCGGTCGCGTACTCGCGCAGGAAGGCGCGTCGCCGGTCCGAGGTGTCGCGCTCCGGATCGAAGCCGATTTCCAGGCGTTTGAGGGCAGCGCCGATGTCGGACGAGGAGATGCGCGAGGTCAGCTCCTGGATGCTGAGCATGCCCGCTCGGCTGACGATGCGATCGGACAGTGTGTCCTGGCCTCGGCGACTGCCGTTGGAGCGCACTCGGGTGGTGATGTCGTCGTCCATGTACCGGCGCATGCCCGCGAGTTCGCGGGTGGCGTTGAAGTAGCCGACGAGAGTCATATAAGGGTCTGCCGGCTTGCCGTAGTCGTCGAAGAGCTGTTGTCCGGCGAGGAGCAGGATCTCGGCGACCCGGATCTCGGCCGCCTTGAGCCGGGTTCCGTGCGCGCAAACGCCCAGGTAGCGTCGGCCGGGGTTCTCACGGCTCAGTTCGACCTGCCGGGAGAAGAAGGTGTCGCCGACGTCGAGGACCTGCGGTGGGAAGACGGCGACCTTGCGGCCGAAGACGCCGAGCACCTGATCCGCGGCCCGTTTGGTGGTCGCCGTGGATGCGACGATCTTGGGACCGACCTCGCGGTGATGACCGCGGACATCGGTGACGCTCCAGGTGCAGAGCTGATCGACGGCGGACTCGAAGAGGCCGACCATGGTGCCGAGCGCGCCGGAGATCAGGTGCAGCTCGTCCTGGATGATCAGGTCCGGGGGCCGCAGACGGTTGACCGGCTGTGCGGTGACGCCAGGGAGGTCGCCCTTCGCGTTGTGACGGCTTCCGCAGCCTGTTTTGGCGTCGAGGTCGTCGTGGCGATAGCCATGCCGTGGGCAGAGCTCGGTGACCCTGCCGAACAGCAGCCCGGCGTAACCGTTCCACGGGAGCTGGGCGAACTTGTCCACGGTGGCGATCAGCAGTGCGGGGGCGAGCCGGTAGATCTCCTCGTCGACGGTGAGGACGGGGATGCCTTCACCGGGCGATTCGCGCCGCGAGAAGGGGCAGCGGTCCTCGCCTTCGGCACGCGGACAGTAGAGCAGCACTCGACGCCGTCCCTCGTCGTACTCCATGTGGGAACGGGCCGTCAGCCCGCTCCCGCACCAGGGGCACGTGAGGACTTGCAGAACCCGGGCGTGTTTGTCGCTCGCGCTCTCTCTCGCGTCGGCGATCTGCTCCTTGGCCTCGTCGAACCAGTTGGGCGAGACCGATGTTCCGACCCAGAGCCCGATACGGAACGGAGTCGCGCCCCAGCGGACGTCCCGTGCGAACTCCTCGCGACGCAGCACCTCGCAGGCACTCACCAGCGCAGCGGCACGTTGGAACTGTTGGGCGGTCAGGAGACGCAGGGTGTAGCGCATCAGAACCCCGACGCCGGCCTCGCCGCTGCGTGCGTCGATTCCCCAGCCGAGAATGCCTTGCAGGCGTCGCAGCGCGAACGTGTAGGCGGCCAGGCCGAGGTAAGCCTCGGTCTTGCCACCACCGGTCGGAAAGAACAGCAGGTCGACGAGGGCTTCACGGCCGGTCCCGCGGTGGGCGTGTCCGGGCTGGGTGAGGGAGTCGAGATTCAGCAGGACGAAGGCGAGCTGGAACGGACGCCAGCTGGCAGCCTCCTTGCCCTTGGCGTAGACCTCGTCGTACGCCTCCTGATAGGAGCTGTTGTCGTCTTCACGACCGGCGCGCACGGCGGCGATGGCCGTGTTGCGCCGCTGGAGTGCCATGGCACGGTTGGCGAACCGGAAGGCGTCCAGGGCGACGTCGTCGGCAACGAGTCTGTCGATCCCCAGCGTTATGCGGTCGCAGATCTCCAACGCCTGCTCGATGGCGACGCCTGCCGATTCACGCAGGTCCTCCGGGAGCGAGCGGGCCTCGCGACGCTGCTGTTCGAGCCATGTGCCGTAGCCGTCGGCCAGCGGTGCGAGTGCGGCGCTGAGTTCGTTCCGGCGGGCCGGCACTGCGAGTGCGGCGAGTTCGTCCATACCGAGCTCGAGCCCGCGAAGAAGATCCTGCTCTTCGAGAGTCGGCGCGGTGGTGGCCCGGACATCGTATTCCGGGAGCCAGGTGGTGGTGAGCCGATGCGCGTTGCGCTCGCCGTCACGCACATGTGCGTGCACGGCGACATTTCGGCCCTTTGCATGGCTGAGGCTGTCCCGATACAGGAGACGGAGCCGCCGGTCCTCGGAATCCTCGGGGGCATCACCCCGGTTCGCGAGATCGAGAGGGTCGTCCACCGGAAGGAAGATCGCGGCCTGATCGTCCGGAAAGGCAGTGATGTCGATCTCGGTCTGGAAGAGCCAGTGGGCATCGCGCGCCTCACGACTGTCCTGCTGCCTGTTCACCAAGGTCAGTTCGACGACACGCAGCTCTTCGGCGCCGGCGCGTCCGACATGCTGCCGTACTTGTACGTCGAGAACAACGGCTTCGCGTTCCAGTTCGACGATCCGGCCCGCCATGCTGGTCACATCGATGTCCACGGGATGCTCGATCGGCTCGCGCGACCAGACCCTGCGGGTCGTCCCCCGATCAGTGACTTCTTCGGACTGCGTGTAACGGCCCCAACGGACATGGGCGCTGAGCGTGCCGACGGAAGCGGGAACCGTGAAGGACAACCCCATGGAGGATGCCCAGATATGGCCGGCCGCCTGCGGGGTCAGCCGGTCCCCGGGCCCCCCGTCGTCGCCCTCCTGTTCGTCGCCCGAGTCACCGTCAGCGCTCTGGGCGGCCGCGACGGCGATCTCCTCTCCGGTGACGGCCTGGGGCTGCGGCCCGATCATGCCGACGAGGTAACGGTCGCGCGGCCCGGAGGAAGCACTCGTCAGGGTCTCGATCTCTCCGTCCCAAGGCCCTTGGAGATCACGGCGGACATAGGTGACAAGTCCGTCTCGCACAGCGTACGAGTCTCCGGCACGAAAAGTCTGAGGCACTTCGTCGAGCGGGTGCGGGACAGCGGCCTGGGCAGGCTGGGCCGGCATTCGGTGGGTCCTTTCGGACAGGTCCGATGGGTCACGAGCGTGGATCGATCGTACGACAACATCAGCAATATAGACCGTTGACTCAGTTCACACAATGATTATGTGACGCTCCGTCGCTCCCGGCGGAACAAGTCTCTAGGCTGGGCTCCGACCACCGCCCACTCGCGACCCGAGGACGCCCATGCCCCGACTCGCCCTCTCCGACGACTTCGTCGCGGACCTCATCTCGCTCCAGAGGCCCGTCCAGAAGGAAGTCAACGACGCCATCCAGATGTTCCGGAGCATGACCGTCCCCCAGCTCCACGCCAGCAAGGGCATGCACCTGGAGAAGCTCGAGCGGGCACGCGATCCCCGGATCCGCACGATACGCATCACCAAGTTCTACCGGGGTGTTCTCCTCGCTCCCGACGACGGAAGCGAACTCTTCACACTTCTTCGGGTCGCCCCTCACGACGAGGCGATCAACTGGGCCTGCAAGCGCGCCTACTCGGTCAACGGCGCCACCGGAGGCCTCGAGGTGCGCAACGTCGAAGCCCTCGAGCAAATGGAGACCTACTTCGAGACGAAGGCGGTCGCCACCCCTGCCCGTCTCTTCGAGGAGTACTCCGACACCGTGCTGCGCGACCTCGGCATCGACGACCAGGTCCTGCGCCTGGCACGTGTCTGTGTCACGGCCGACGACCTGACGGTCATGGCACCGCCCATGATGCCGGCCGATCAGTACGAAGTCCTGGAGTACCTGGCCGCCAAGTACTCACCCGAAGATGTGTGGGAGCAGCTGATCGCTCCGCGCGGACAGACCGTGCGCACGGCGGAGGACCGGCCGACGGTCACCCTCACCGAAGCAATTCTCAACACGCCGAACCGCATTGTGGAAGTGACGGGCCCCGGGGAGCTGGAACGCATCCTCACCGAGGACCTCACCCGCTGGCGGATCTTCCTCCACCCGGCTCAGCGCAGATACGCCTATCACCCAGGCTTCAACGGACCCGCTCAGGTCACCGGCGGCCCGGGCACCGGCAAGACGGTCGTCGCCCTGCACCGCGTTCGGCATCTCCTGCGTACCGGCCGTGAGGGCGACCGGATCCTGCTGACCACCTTCACGAACGCCATGGCGGCTGCTCTGCGGGACAGCCTGGCGCTCCTGCTCGGCGACGCGGACGCCCACCTTCTGGAACGCGTCGACGTCACGACGGTGGACTCCCTCGCCGCCCGGGTCATCCGAGAGGCGCGGGGTAGTTCACCGAAACCTCTTTCGGTCACCGCGGAGAAGAGCGCCTGGACACGTGCCACCGCACGTGAGGAACTCCCTTGGCCTGAGCAGTTCCTATCCCAGGAGTTCCGCAACGTCGTCCTGGCCCAGGGCCTGCGTACGCCCGAGGAGTACCTGCGCTGTGTACGACGGGGGCGCGGTACTCAGGTGGGACGGGTACAAAGAGCCCGGCTGTGGCGCGTGATGGAACGGTTCACCGCAGATCTCGCCTCCCGCGACTCGGCGACGTATACCCAGCTGTGCGACCAGGCCGCGAGAATCCTGGCCGACGACGGACCTCGCTACCGCCACGTCGTCGTGGATGAGGCCCAGGACCTCCACCCGGCCCAGTGGCGGGTCCTTCGTGCCTGCGTGGCCCCTCAATCGGACGACATGTTCCTTGTCGGCGACCCCCATCAGCGGATCTACGACTCCCGCGTCTCGCTGCGCTCGCTGGGGATCAATGTGCGAGGACGCACGTCCCGGCTTCGCCTCAACTATCGCAGCACAGAAGAGATCCTGCGTTGGTCCGCGTCCCTGCTCGACGGTCAGCCCGTGGGACGTCTCGGTGAGGACGACGACGATGACGGTGGTCGGGATTCGCTCCGGGGCTACCGTTCCCAGCTGCACGGCCGAACCCCGGCAGCTCACGGATACGGTAGCCAGGACCAGGAGCTTCGGGCGCTGATCGAGCAGATCCGGACCTGGATCGAACAGGACGGCGTGAAGCCGTCCGAGGTGGCGGTGTGCGCACGGTTCAACACGCTGGTCGACGCGGTCATCGCACGCTTGCGGCGGGAGGGCATCCCGGCGGTCGCGGTCAAGGACGACCCGGGACCGGGGGTGTCGGGCGTACGAGTAGCCACGATGCACGCGATGAAGGGGTTGGAGTTCCGCTGCGTGGCTGTAGTGGGCGTGACGTCGAGTGTGCTGCCTTTCGCCCCGCACATGACGCCGGCCGACGTGGATCCCGTACAGCACCAGTCGGATCTGTTGGCCGAACACTGTCTGCTGTTCGTGGCGTGCACCCGGGCTCGCGATGCGCTGGCCATCACGTGGAGCGGTGAGCGGAGTCGCATGCTGGACCCGGTCGCCGGCTGAGAAGCACAAGCCCCGCTGTCCGAACCGCCATGCGGTTCGGACAGCGGGGCTTGTGGGTAGACGCAGATACTCCGGGTCCTCGTCCAGCCTTGGCCCAGGTCCTCAGATCCGGATCTCCCGGACGACGATCGTGTGCGTCTTGTCTTGAGAGGCGTCGTACGAGATTTCACGTCCCGGCGGCTGCCACATCAGCGCGTGGCCCAACGGAGACGACGGTGAAACGATGTCCGCCTCGTCCGTGGACAGTTCCGCGACTGTGTACAGGGTGTCGCCATCGACCTGCCCGTCGAACTCGAGGACGAGCAGCGCACCAGGAATCACCACCTTCGGGATGTCCGACTCCCGCCCGACACGGACGGCGTCGAGGAATGTCCGCAGGAAACCAAGACGCTTCGTACGACGATCACGCTGATCGGCCTGCGTCTTCCTGAGGAAGACGAGGTTGGCCGCGTCCATGCCGTCGGGAGTCTCGTCCGGAGCATCCACAGCGGCCTGCAGCTCCTGCATCTCACGGACCAGCCGCTGAAAGGCAGCGGCGGGAATCTCCTGAACGGGGAGAGAACTCTGTGCGGCTCGGAGTGGCGCCTGTCCTCGCTGCGGCGGCATGGATGCCACGGGCCGTGAGGCGGGGCCGGCTGCCGGTGCCGATGTCCGCACGGGCGCCGAGGTCCGGGCTCTCCCCTCTACCGGAGCCGCCGCGGAGGGCGCCGCCTCCCGTGCAGGAGCCGGCGCGGATTCACGCGGATCCCTGGGCTCGAAGATTGAATCCTCCGACCGGGTCGACACGACCGCAGCCGCCTGGGCATCAGCCCGCGGGCTGATGCCCTCCGCGACCTCGTACGCCCGGATCTCGCTCCCTCGGTTGTCCCCAGGCGGATCGCCGACCGGCGAGGCCTCGGTCTGCGCATCCTGGGACGGAGGGGTCAGCTCCTCCGTCTCTTCACGGACCGGCTCGATTCCCAGCCGTTCAAGCTCAGCCCAGAGCGGCGCGAGCGCCTGTTCGCGGTCGAGGTGGAATCGGCTTCCGCGGATGCGGACGAAGGTCCAGTCGACGCGCTCCAGATCACGCTGTCTGGCGGCCGCAGTCGATGCGTCCTCGCCCTCCGCGAAGGCGTCGCCGTCGCAAGCGACGGCGAGTCTGCGTGTGCCGCCCTCGACCACCAGATCGATGGAGTGCCGGCCGACCCGGTACCCGGGCCGCACACGGTAGTCGCGCGCGGTCAGTTCCAGGTACACCTGCTGCTGGAAGAGGCTGTCGAACGCTTCGTGCCGTACGTCCGCGAGCACTTCGCCGTTGACCGCAACGGAGTCCTCCTCCGCGGGCCGTGTGAGGTGGTCGAGCCACTGTCGGCGCAGGTCGTTCTCGTGGAACTGTTCGGTACGCGCGCTGTGGAAGACCCATACCTGGTCCTGGGCGCGGGAGGCGGCGACGTTGAGCCGTTGCTCGTACGTCTTGCCGTTGAAGCCTCCCGGCACTGTACCGGCGGCGGTGGTGGCCGAGTTGACGCAGGAGATGAACATGACGTGGCGTTCGTCGCCCTGGAAGTCCTCTGCGTCGCCGACCCGGATGCGCCGTTCCTCACGCTGCTCGTAATCAAGACGTTCGGCGAGCAGGTTCTCCAGTTCCGCCAAGTGCCCCTTGCTGGCACGGAGGCTGATGACACCCATGGTCTTCCCGTCGTACGCGGGGTCGGCGCAGCAGCGCACGATCGCGTCGACGAGCGCTTCGGCCTCGGCGGTGTTGGCCAGTCGGGCATTGCTCCCGAAGGCTTCGCCGTCCTCGACATACACGGTACGGACCGGGGCCAGCCGATCGGCACCGTACTGCCGCAGCGGCTGCAGTCGGCCGTTGTAGCAAAGCTCGTTGGAGAAGGAGATGATCTCCGGCATGCACCGGAAGTGCTCCTTGAGCATCAACGTGCCGCGGCCCGCGGAAAGCGCCTCCGTGAGATCGAAGAAGCTGGACTCGGGCCCGAAGAGGCTGCGGACATCCGGCTCGAGTGAGGTGAGCAGCCGGTCCCTCAGATGGAAGTACTCGTCCTGCTTGAGGCCGACATTGGAGGGGCTGACCTGCTTGCTGTCGCCGACGACGACCATCCGGTCGGCGAGCCAGCTCAGCAGCATGGCCTCCAAGCCGGACTGGCTGGCTTCATCGACGATGACTACGTCGAACATGCCGGGGCGGTCCATGGGCACGGTCTCCGCGACCTGGTGCAGCGGCATGATCCAGGCCGGCACCGCTGTCTGTGCCTTCCGCAGTGCGGCCTGTGCGTCACGCCGATAGCGGTGCTGGTACTTGCCTTTGATCCGGCGGGCGGCCTGCTGGTACGCACTGAGCGCTCGCGACTGGTCACCGGTGAGCAGTCCGAGGCAGCGGTGCCAGGCACGGGCGGCGGCGAGTCTCGCGAGCATGATGCGTGCGTCGTCATCGGCCTCCGTCAGCCGCTTGCGCAGGGAGCGCTCTGCCTCAGGATCGGTGAGCCGCTCCATGCGGTCGCGCCACGCGGACCAGGCCCAGGACTCGGCGAGGAGAGGCAGCCGTGCGTCCCACACACCATCGTCCGGGGTGTCCGTGATCCGCTCGGCGAGTGAGGGAAACGCTTCCTGCACACGGTTGCGTGCCGCGTGCTGTTCGGCCCGGAGCCGGGCGGCCTCGCGGACTTCGGCGATCTCGTGGCTGAACTCTCGGTAGCCGTCGGGGTTCTGGGCGCGCACGGCGTCGAGCGCGCGCGTGACGGCGGGCGAGACACCCGGCCGGTCGCTCCAGGCGCGCAGCAGTTCCTCGGTGTCCGCGATGACCCGGCGCGATTGTTCTGCGGCGCGCAGTGTGGTGGCCGCGCGCAGGAGGGCTCGTACTGCGTTCTCGACGGACTGGTCGTGCCAGGTGGCGACGGTCAGTACCGGCGACGTCGCGGCGGCGGTGAGCACGTCGGTGCGGGCGGCGGCAACTGCGAGAAGCGCCTCCAGGACCTCGGCCTGCTGCCGCAGGCGAGCGAGTCGCGGACCGTGCCCCTGCCAGGCGCCGGTGGGGCTTCCCCACTCGGATTCGACCTGAGCCAGGCGCAGTTCGAGCTGCACGCGTGCAAGGACGACAGCCGCCGTTTCGGCGTCTTCCGGGGCCCGCCCGTCGACCCGGACGGCCTCCACGAACGGGCCGGCAGCCTTGGCCAGTTTCGAGCGGATACCGAGCGGGCCGCGCAGCTTCTGCCCCTGGCCGAGCCCGTCGTGCAGGGTGGTGGCCTGGCCGAGCGCCACAGCAGGGTCGTACTGCTCAAGGCCGCTGACCATCGCGGTACCCAGTGCGGAAAGCGAAGCATCGACCGCCGCGAGAGTCTCGGTGACAGCCGCCTGTCGGCTGCGAGCCTGCCAGTCCTGCCCCGCGTTCACTTCCTTCAGAAGCGCCACGGCCCACTCTCCGGCCGCGGCGGCCAGCGACGCGGCACGGGCACGGGCGGCGGTGAAGGCGTCGAGAGCCGTCGAGAGCCGCTGCTGTTCGGCCTTTGCGAGACCGCGCACAGCAGTGTCGTACTCCTCACTCAGCGGATCCTGCCGCACCGCCGCGTGCGCTTCCTGCGCGGACCGCGCAACAGAGACAGCTTCCTCGAAGTCACCGGGACTCGGCAGTTCGGAGGGGCCCGGGACCTCGGCCGCCAGGGCCTGGTGGTGCGGGGTGAACGCCCGCGTGGTCCGGAGGAGGCCAAGAACGTCGTCGGCGCTCAGCGTGGGTTGCTCCTGCGGGACCTGGCCGAGCCACTCGTACTTCTCGGCCTCGGCGGTGAGGCGTTCTGCAATCTCCTGAAGGCTGCCGCTGTAGTCGCCGATCTCCACTTCGAAGCCATGGGTCTCCTGCTCACGCAGCACGGCAAGGTCGCGCAGCATGGTCTGCTGGGCGGACCGGGCTGCGGCGAGTCGTGTCTGCAGGGTACGGATCTCACGCTGCGAGGCCTTCTGGTCGTAGCCGGCGTACTCGCTGAGGATCTTCTGCACCGAGGCCTCCAGCTCGCGCTGGGCGGCCGCGCCGTCCTCGGTGCGGCTCACGCACAGGTCACGGATGGACTCCGGCAGCTTGTCGCGCAGCACGCGCAGGGCACGCGGAGTATGGCTGGTGATGAGGACACGCTTGCCCTGCGCAAGCAGGTCCGTCACCAGGTTGGCGATGGTGTGCGTCTTGCCGGTGCCAGGCGGCCCCTGTACCACGACGAGGCGGTTGGCACGCAGACGTTCGGCGATCGTGCGCTGCTCCTCGTTGGCGGGGAGCGCGAAATACATCTCGCCGGTGTCGGTCTCCGTCCCGTCGTCCTCGGCTGCCGCCAGGTCGGCGGCGGTCAACGCCCCGTCGCGGCCCGCGATGTAGCCGAGCAACTCGGTGGGAGGGGTGCCACCGTCGATCTGGCGGGCGATGGCCTTGAGAGCGTCCATCGTGGAACGACGGTTCCGTTCACGCAGGACGAGTGCAGGGGTGAGCCCCACCTGCGGCACATCGAGGGTCCGCGGTTTGGCGCGCTCCACGGTCGGCAGGTAGCTTCCGGCGCTGTGTGCGGCGTTGACCCAGCTGCGCAGGGCAGTGTGCAGAGCTTCCAGATGTTCGGGATCGGTCACATCGGAGGCGTCTTCGAGTACCTGGACGATTCCCTCCCGCACGGGCCCCGGGACATGCTGGGCCCCTTCGAGCATGCCCTCTTCCAGTTCCAGACCGACGCCGGTCGGGTCGGGAGCGGCAGTGAGCGTGCCGGTGGACGGGTCGAGCTGGATGGTGGCCCGGTGGGTGACCAGGTGCCGCTCCACACGCTGGCCACTCGACGTCTGCCAGGTCAGTCGGCCGAGCCCAAGCACGAGTTCGTATGCTTCGCCCAGGTTGGCGGCGTCCTCGTGCATCTTGTGAAGCCGGTCGTACAGCTTCACGAGGGGATCGATCGCGCGCCGCCGCTCCGCCCACGCGAGCCATTCCTGTTCCCAGGTGGCGTACAGCTTCTCGATCTTCTCCCGCTTCGGGTGTTCGTCGAGCTCGTGATAGGCCTTTTCGAGCGGTATCCCCTGGGACCAGTCCGGGAACTCCGGCTCGATCCGCCGACGCAGATGCGGAGCGCGGGTCTGCTTGAAGTCCCGGATGCGCGTCTCGTCCACCCACGGCGCGAGCAGCGTCTTGGGGTGAGGAGCATCCTCTCGCTCAGGGCGCACTACGGTCAGCCAGGCCGGGTCGTCTGTCGCGAGCACCCCGTCGAGCATCATCTCGACGCCAGGCTCGTCGGGCAGCTCCTCGAACCACACGGTGCCGGCCGCGCCGTCGAGCGTGCGGACAGGGCGGGCCTTCGATTCCTCTGCCTCGGCGAGGAAACGAAAGATCTGACGGACTCGCGCGGCGTCGGTCTCGTCGGCGGACAACTCCGCCGCGCTGGTGGGCAGGGCCTGCCGTCCAGGACCGGTTGGCTGTGACGGCACACCCCCGAGCACTGCCCGGGCCGGAACCCGGGGGTCATGCCCGCCGGCAACGTGGTCGTCCCTCGCGGAATCCGGTTCCGCGTCCGCAAAGAGAGACTGCTGCTGTTCGCCGAACAGCGCCGCTTGGTCGGGGAGCGGCGTCGGCGTGGCTCGCCCGGCCGCCGCGGGAGTGACGACATGAACCGGCGGCAACGCCGTGGTGAAGGTGACGCTCTCGCGGTCGTGTCCACTCGGGAACCGCACCTCGATGTCCAGCTCCGCGGCAGTGCCGGCGGGAATGCTGTAGGCCCAGGTGGCCGAGATCCTGCGGCCCTTGCGCAACGTACCTTCGAGTTCGTCGTCGAGTACTTCGGTCTTGTAATCCTGTACCTGACGGCCCGTCTTGCCGTACGGCCCGCTTCGGACGAGCAGGCTGATTCCGTCGACGTCGATCGGTTGTCCGGTGCCATTGCTCAGATGCAGGGTGCACCGGACCACATCGTCGCCCTGCCGGTACCCGTAGGAGTCATCAGGGTCGACGAGCTCATACGACACGACGTCGTCGACTCGAACGTACAGACCATCGTCATACTGGTAGACGGAGCCGACCTGCCGCATACCGTCGCTCAGCCCACTCTTACCCTGGCTCACGCGCCACCCCACTGCTCCTGAGGGCCACATGGTGACCCGCCTTGTGAAATCCCGCCCCGGCCACCCGAGATACGAACGCAACGCGCCCCCCGGCGCGCCATCTCGAGTGTGAACTGAGCACACGGACCGAGGGTACCAGGAGCGCCGCCCGGGCAACCCCGTTACGGAGTCCCACAGGCGCATCCCGTCGCCGCAGCGCCGAGAAGACGTCAGACGGGAGGCGCCATCGAGCCTTGTTCCGACAGGGCGGAACTCACGCACCCCTCAGAGGAACGCACCGCCAAG
The DNA here is from genome assembly GCF_039503195.1 of Streptomyces mirabilis. Taxonomy (NCBI): domain Bacteria; kingdom Bacillati; phylum Actinomycetota; class Actinomycetes; order Kitasatosporales; family Streptomycetaceae; genus Streptomyces; species Streptomyces mirabilis. Next base: position 8,575,708 of record NZ_JBCJKP010000001.1, on the reverse strand, counting down.
GCTAGATTTCCATTGACTGAGTTCACATCATCACTGCAAGATGACTCTTGCGTCACCAGTTCGACCCACACCCAGGGAAAGGCACACGCGCCATGCGTATGGAAGTGCTGCACGTCTCGCCCGAGTTGGCTGCGAATTGGCTCACTCGAAACATCAACAATCGCCCCCTCAGCAAGAACACCGTGCAGCAACTGGCCGACCAGATCGAGCGCGGAGAATGGCAGTTGACGCACCAGGGCATCGCGTTCGACGAGGACGATCTACTCATCGACGGTCAGCACCGGCTGGCGGCGATCGTCAGAGCCGGGCTCACAGTGCCGCTGACCGTCACACACGGCGTGCCCCGCACCGCCTTCACCGTGATGGACACGGGTCGCAAGCGCACCGGCCGGGACGCCCTCGCACTCGCGGGCGAGGCCAACGCAACGCATCTGGCTGCAGCCCTGCGCGGGCTCCACCTGTACCTGCACGCACCGAACTCCGCATGGAGCGGGAGCTCATCCATCACCAGCAACGATCAGCTCCTGGTCATCCTGGAGAAGCACCCCGGCATTCGCGACGCCCTCTTTCACGGCATCACACTCAACCGCGCATGCCGTATCACTGTCACGGCGGCGACCATCGGCTGGTATGTCACCACAGAGGCCCGGCCCGACATCGACCAGTCCTCCTGGAAGGACGGAGTCATCACCGGCGCCCGACTGGAATCGGGCGATCCTCGCCTCACCCTGCGGAACACCATGCTCAGCCTGGCCTCGGGCAGGACCCACCGCCGCCGCGACGACTCACGCGAGCACCTGCTCTACTACCTCAAGTCATGGAACGCCTGGGTCGAGGGCCGCACGATCAAGCTTCTACGCCGGTCCCCCAACGAGACGATGCCCAGGATTTCCCACCAGTCGGTCACCGCACTTGGGGACAGGAACGCATAACGGGCGACCTCGCGACCCGCAGAGCAGGAGGCCAGGCCAGGCCAGGCCTGACCGCATTGGCTTTCTCAGGATGCCGGAATCCTGCCATCGTTGACTGAGTTCACGCTAGATTCAGGTAACCGCTGTCCCCCAGCACGCACCGTCGGACATGGGCCAGACCTGTGCACCCGACAGGGAAAGGAAGCGCATGCGCGCTCAGGAGATCACCTTCCTCAAGCTCGTCCAGGGGGACAAGCAGTTCCAAGTACCCCTCTATCAGCGGACGTACAGCTGGGGCCGGGAACAGCTGAAGCGCCTCTGGGAGGACGTCGGCGAGCTCGTCGATCAGCACCTGTCCGGAGAATCCACGGCGCCCCACTTCCTCGGCTCAGTGGTACTGGCTCCGGGCCAGATTCAAGCCGGCGGCGTACAGAGATGGCTGGTCGTGGACGGTCAACAACGCCTGACCACACTGATGCTGGCCTTCAATGCCCTGCGTGATCACCTCAAGGAGAGCGGTGACTCGCGAGCCGCCGACAGGGTGCACCGGCAGGTTCTTGTCAACGAGTTCCACGAGGGTTTCGATCACTACCGGTTGCTACCCACCCAGGCCGACCGAGAGGCGTACACCGCGTGTGTCCAGTCCCGGGCCGAGGCCGGCGGGGGCGACAACATCGGCGCGGCCTACCGCTTCTTCCGCGGTGCACTCGCCGAGGGACAGGAAACGGATGCACAGCGATGGGTGGAGACCGTCGAGACCGTCCTCAAGGACCTGCTCTCGATCGTGGAGATCACCGCCGAGCCGGGCGACAACGTGTACCGCATCTTCGAATCGATCAACAACACGGGTGTCGGGCTCAGTCAGAGTGACCTGCTGCGCAACTACGTGTTCATGCTCCTTCCCAAGCGCGGTGAGCGGGTCTACCAAGAACTGTGGTTGCCCATGCAGCAGACCCTCGGACCGAAGAATCTCGAACTCCTCGTCTGGCTGGACCTGGTCGTGCGCGGCCACCACAAGACGAAGCAGAGCGAGATCTATCGGGAACAGCAGAAACGGCTCCAACCGCTTACGGGCGACGAGGATGCCCTCCAGCGGGAGGTCGCCCAACTCGCCGAGCGCGGGCGACGGTTCCTCCGGATCGTCGAACCCGCCCGCGAGCCCTCAGCAGCTCTCCGTACGGTGTTGGAACGCCTCGCGGCCTGGGGCGGTCAGACCCACTACCCTCTGGCACTCCATCTGCTGGACCTCGTCGAGGCGGGCAGCACGACTCCCGAAGACGCGGCGGAAGCCCTGCTCTATGTCGAGTCGTATCTGGTGAGGCGCCTCATCTGCCAGACACCGACGACCAATCTCAACCGAATCTTCATGGAAGCCCCGAAGGAGCTGGAGACCGACCGACCGGCAGCCGAAGCCGTGCGGCGATTCCTTTCGGGCCGACGTCGTCGGTGGCCGAGCGACGAGGAGCTGCGCCAGGCGATCCGCAGCAAGCCCTTCTACTGGAGCGGCCGCCCCACACAGCGCGGCTACATTCTGCGTCGTCTCGAAGAGAGCTACCGCTCCACCGAGCCCGTCGACTTCGACAAGGCGTCCCTCAGCGTGGAGCACGTCCTCCCCCAGCGCCCGGCTCAGGCCTGGTTCGACCTTCTCGCCGACGAGACTGAGGAGAACCAGTCGCCGCAGGAGCTGCACGACCTGCTCGTACACACGCTCGGCAACTTGACACTGACCGGCGACAATTCCAAGTTGTCCAACCATCCCTTCCAACGCAAGCAGCAGATCCTCGAGTCGAGCGCTCTGCGCATGAATCTGGAGATCGCCTCCTCGGACCGCTGGGGCAAGGCGGAGATCATGGACCGCGCCGACCGACTCTCCGCGCGCGCGACGGAGTTGTGGCCGGGACCGATCGGCGGAGTGCAGCCCGCGGGTGAGGAGTGGCCCGGCTGGGCGGAGTTGCGGGCAGCCCTGGTCGCGATGCCGAGCGGCACGTGGACAACGTACGGCGATGTCGCCGAACTCATCGGCAGCCATCCTGTACCCGTCGGCGCATATCTGGGCTCCAACCCGACTGTGATCGGCGCGTATCGCGTGCTCACCTCCGAGGGCAAGGTCTCTGGTGCCTTCCGCTGGGAGGAGGGCAGCGACAGGCAGCCGCCGCACGAGCTGCTGAAGGGCGAGGGGCTGAGGTTCGATCCCTCCGGCAGGGCTCATCGTTCGCAACGCCTCACGGCCGCGGAACTGGCCACGCTGCTGGGCAAGGACGTGTCCCCACCGGTCTCGCGCGACCCGCTGCCCGACAGTGAGAATCCTGAAGCGGCCGAGCGGTTCCGCAACCAGCTTCAAGAGCACTACCCGGAAGCATCCTCGGGGGTTCAGTCGGCCCTCGACTTCTGGCGTGGACAAGGCGGTTACCTCAACTACGGGCAGTACGAGGAGACCAGCTGCTTCCCCATGCTCGACGCCGGGACGAGCCAACTGCCCCACCTGATGTGGCCGGTCGCGATCTATCCGGTGAGCGGGACGGTCGAGGTCGTCTTCCAGTACCTCAAGGACCGCAGCCCCTTCGACGACACCGAGCAGCGCCGCGAGCTGCTGCACCGGCTCAACAAGATCGACGGCATCGAGCTGCCGGAGGCAAAGCTGGAGCTGCGTCCTTCGTTCCCGGTGAGTGTCCTCGCGGAGCACAGTGACGAGTTCTGCGAGGTGCTGGACTGGTTCGTGGGGGTGGCGGCGCTGGATCTGGCGCGGCGGGGCTGACGGTCATTTCGTTGATGCGGCCCGGGACGCCGTCAGCACGAGCCTTGGCGGCAGCGGGCGGGGCGGGTTCGCGTAGGCGGCGTGCGCGCGTTCCTGCTCCTGGCGCCAGATCTTCAGCGGTGCCTCGTCGGTCTGCGGGACAGCCAGGCCCGCGGCTTTGAGGATGTCGCGGAAGAAGGGCACGGGACCGTCCTTCTTCCCGACAACGACGGCGGAAAGCATGAGCGCGTCAGTGCCCGTTCTTGCGATGACAGACGGAGGCGGTTGGGCGGCGAGCGGCGGCCGATGCGGTGGCGGACCGTGTGGCGGCTGACGCGATTGGGACGCCGGGGACACTGATCACCGGCCCGAGAAACCGGTGACGCGAACGTCATCAGCATGCGATCCACGCACTGAGTTCACAAGAAATCTTCACAGAGATCGATGATCTGACTGTCCATGGGCTCGCAGGACGCATAAGCTCGCGTCGCACAAGTCGACAGCCGGGGAGGGGACCGCGATGCGGAAGGACACTGTCGAGTACGAGCAGGCGTTGGACGCCGTGGTCGAGATCCTGCGGGCTCACGCGCGCCGAGGTGCGACGCCTGTCCAGTACGGCCGGCTGAGCGACGAGTTGCAACGCCTTGGTCATGCTGTCCCGCCCCATGAGGGCGCGATGCCGTACCTCTTGGAGGACGCGTCCGCTGCGGGAAGCCCGGACGGATCGCTGCCTCTGCTGTCGGCTCTCGTGGTGCTGAAGGAGAGCGGTCGGCCGTCGACGGGCTTCTTCCGGCTGGCCCGCCGAGCCCCGTATCACCGCCCCGGCGATGACACAGAGCTGTGGGTCAGCGAGCTGAGGGATCTGGCGAGGCAATACGCCGACCGTTAACGCCTCCTGGCTCGGCACACCTGAGCCGGCTCGACCCCGTGCGGCTTCGCCACCGCGCGCCGACCTGTTCGGTCCCGGTCGGCTCAGCTGCGGCTCGGTGCGGCACCCGCTGTTCGCCTTGGCTGATGTATGCCAAGACGCCGGAAAGCCCCTGCCTCCTGACCACCCGTCACACCCCGGCCTGCCTGGGCCACCTCTCAGTTCAAGGAAGTGTTCGTGAGCGCAATCGGCTCCGGCGGAAGAGTCCAGTCGGCTCGTCCCGGCGACCCCTCCCACATAGGCCCCTACCGCATCGTCGGCCGTCTCGGCGCGGGCGGTATGGGCACCGTCCATGCCGGCGTCACCTCCGACGGAATGCGCGTGGCGGTCAAGGTGATCCATCCCGAGCAGGCTCAGGACCCGGAGTTCAGGGCTCGCTTCCGGCGCGAGGTGGAACTGTCCTCCCGCGTCACCGGACCGCACCTGATCCCGCTGCTCGCCGCCGATCCGGACGCGCAGACCCCGTGGCTGGCCACCGCCTATGTTCCCGGACCGACGCTGAACCAGCACGTACTTGCTCATGGGCCGCTCGCGGAAGGAAGCCTGTACGCCTTCGCGACCGCCACCGCACAGGCGCTGGCCGCCATTCACGCCGTGGGAGTGGTGCACCGTGATGTGAAACCGCAGAACGTCCTGCTCACGCCCGCCGGCCCCCGTGTGCTGGACTTCGGCATCGCGCACGCCGCCGACGGCACCAGCGTCACCCGTACCGGGGTCATGACCGGCACCCCCGGCTGGATCAGCCCCGAGCAGTACCGTCAGGGCACCGCGGGTCCGGCGGGTGACGTGTTCGCGTGGGGCGCGCTCGTGGCCTACGCGGCCACCGGACGGCTGCCCTTCGGGGCCGGCGCGCCCGATGTGGTGGCCTTCCGCGTGATGTCGAGCGAGGCCGACCTGGACGGCGTCCCCGCACCACTGCGCCGGACCGTGGAGAAGGCGTTGGTCCAGGAACCGGGTGACCGCCCGTCGGCCGCCGATGCCGCCCATGAGTGTGCGGTGCTGCTGGCCTCGCAGGTCACTCAGGTGGCGAGCGCCGATGCGGTGCCGGCGACGGCCGTGGACATGATCACGGCCATCTGGGAGGTGCCGACCGCGGAGGACCCCGCCTGGCAGTTGCCCTCGGACCGGAGCCGTTCGAAGAAGAAACGACTCGCCGGTGCCGTCGTCCTCGCGGCAGGGGTCATCGGCGGCCTGGCCGGAGGAGTGGCGGCGCTGCTGCCCGGCGACACCGGGGGCGCCCGTCACGCACCCTCGTCCGCGGCCTCGGCGTCACCGCTGACCTCGACCGGATCCGGGCAGCCTTCAGCGAGCACCGCGAAGGGGGACGAGGCGGCGAAGCAGCAGGCCGCGAGCGGCAGCTCGGCGAGTGTGGCGAGCTGGAACCAGGCACGAACGGCACAGGGCGCGGGCGAGCACGACGTCGCGCGCGCGGTCCTGCACGACGAGGGTGTGGAGGCCCAGGACCTCAGCGACGGCGCCGATTTCACCCCGGAAACCGTGCGGTTCCACGAGTCGCGCCGGGAGGTCTACCTTTCGTACCGGCTGACCTCCGACGAGCAGGGGGCGATGTATGCGGAGACGGAGATCGCCAAGTTGATGTGTCTGACGCTGCGTGACCTGGTTCTCCGCCTGCACCCGGACCTGCCGTACCGCACGTACGTCATGGTGAAGGAGGAGCAGGGCCAGGAACCCCAGGTGACGTGGCAGGACGATTTCGTCACCAACTCCCAGTGCCAGTCGGCCGCCGACAACGGCACCGGGCAGGACACGGACGGTGCGCAAGACTGGCAGCCGGACGAGAACGGCCTCGGTCAGGCGATGATCCCGAGTACCGACAGCGCGGAGATCCGGGTCGCGGACGGGGCCGCCAGGAAGATCGTCGCGGGAACCAACGGGATGCGTCAGACACTCGGCACCGATCGTGTGCTCGGCAACGGTCAGATCAAGGTTGGGTTCGACCCCGACAACGCGGTGATGTACGTCTGGTCGGACTACGTGCAGTGGAATGAGAAGCAGGTCGACTCCTGGGCGGGCATGGCCGCCGGTGAGGCGTGCCGGGCTCTCGTGAGGGAATGGGAGAGTGCGGGAAGCTCCTGGCCGTACTCTCGCTATGCCGTGGCGGAGATCGGCGGATCCCACTACATGATGATCCGTTGGGGTGCGGCCACCACGCAGGCCGACTGCCCGGCCTGAGTGACAGATCCGGACCGTGGCCGAGGTTGACCCTCGACCTTGTCGAGGGCTGAGAGTTCCGGGTGTGGAGAACGAGATGCGCAGCATTGGGGAGATGGCCCGGGACGGCGGACTGAGCGTGAGCGCGCTGCGGTTCTACGACCGTGCCGGTGTGCTGGTCCCCGCCTGGGTCGACCCGATCAGCGGCTACCGCTGGTACGAGCCCGAGCAGTTGGAGGAGGCCCGGTTGCTGGCCCGACTGCGCCGGGCCGGCATGCCGTTGGCGGACATCCGACTCGTCCTGGCCGCCTGGTCCGGCGCGGACACGGACCTGGTGCGGGGTCTCCTTCAGGCGCACCTGCGCCGTCTCGAACTGGGGCTGTCCGACGCCCGCGGCGAGTTCTCCACGCTCCGAGCTCTACTCGACCACAGGGAGAACCCCATGACTTCGCTCAACACCGCCACAGCCCGCCTGTCCGTCCCCGCACCGGAACTCGCCGCCGCGCTCGACGCGGTCCGTTTCGCGGCCGGTACCGACCCGGAGCTGCCGATGCTCAACGGGATCCTGTTCGACATCGAGGGCGAAGGACTCCATCTCGTGACCACCGACCGCTACCGGATGGCCGTCGCGCAGGCACGCACGACCGGGCACGGCGGGCTTCGCACGCAGGTCGTCGTGCCTCTTCCGCTCGCCGACGCGATGCGGGCGCTGCTGACCGGCGAGGAACCTGTCCAGCTCACGGTGGACGGTGACCGCGTCACCCTGGAGACCGGGGATCGTCAGACGGCCGGCCAGAACCTCGGCCACGAGTTCCCCGACTACCGTCGCCTCGTCCACCTCCCGGCCGGTCGCCGGGCCCACGTCGACACGGCGACCTTCCGGAAGGCGCTGGAGACCGGTCCGGTCCGCCCGAGCGAGACCCGCAAGCAGGATGGCGAAGCCTTCGACCTCAGTGTGCTCAGGGTGACGGAGAAGGGGACGGTAATCGTGTGCGACGACGGTGACGACGACCCGCACGACGTCGCCGTCAACCGCGCCTTCCTGCTGGACGCGCTGACCGCAGCGGCCAGGGACGAACTGGTCCTGGAGCTCGGGGCTCCTACGGCACCGCTCGCGATCCGCCGCCCCGACGACACGGACACCTTCTCCATCCTGATGCCGGTCCGCCTGGAGGACTGAGACCGACCGGCTGGGATGGGACGAGGCGATGGCCACGCGGTTCGCGTGGCCATCGGCAGCGGGTCACCAGCCGGGGTAGCGGTCCCGCCAGTTCGGATCCCAGCCCCAGGTGTACTCGGTGTCGCTGGGGCGGTCGGCGAGTTGGACTACGAGGTCGCGGGCCAGCGTGTCGAGGACCCAGGCCAGTTCGTGACGGCTGACCAAGCCGACGGGCAGGGCCTCGGCACCATGGGCCGCTCCGAGCAGCGCACCGGCCACACAGGCGACCGAGTCACCGTCCGGTGCCCCGGCTGCGAAACTCAGCGCGTCGGCAACCTGGTCCCGTTCGGGGAAGGAGGCAGCGACATACACGCCGCCGAGCAGGGCCGACGGCGCGATGGCGTCCGGCGCCAGCTTCGCGAGCCGCTCGGCGTCGGCCGGGTGAGCGACGGCCATCTCAAGTGCTTGGCCGAGCCGGTCGAGTTCTTCAGGAGCGGAAGCCCGGTCGATACCACGAAGGGCACGAAGGCCTTCCTGCAGCGCTTGCTGTACTTGTGTCCGACCGCCGGACGAAGCCTTTGCCTCGGTCAGGTCGGTCAGGCAGTGCTGGGCCAATACCACCGCCTGGGCGGTCGCGGTGTGCGCGGCGGGGTCGCCGTGGGTGAGGGATGCGATCTCACGGGCCGTGTCGACTGCCGGCTCGGAGCCGTAGGCGGCACCGAGCACGGCGACCGGAAGGGTACGGGTGAGCGCGTGGCAGCCGCGGCTGGTCGTCGGCGTCTCCACCTGGCCATGCACGCTCCTGGCGAGCGCGGTCACGGTCGCCGGCGCCGAACCACGCCGTTCGGCCAGGACGGGCACCTGGGCGAGCCAGCCGTCGGGCCACACTTCCCCGTCCGATCCCCAGCGGTGGGCCTTGAGACCTTGCATGGCGGCCCACCGGCAGTAGGCGTGCCACACCCCTCCTGACGGGGCGTAGGGAAGACTCCTGTGGTCCCCGCGAACCCACGCGCGGACGATGCCCTCGGTGGTGAAGCAGGCCAGCTGGGTGCTGACCCCGGCCCGCAACGGACCGTCGGCCGGCAGCTTGCCCTCGGCGCGGCCGAGCGTGTCGCCGATGGCCAGGCCGAGCAGCAGCCCGCGTACCCGGGACACCGCGTGCTTCTCCTTCAGGAACTCCCGCGGTGTCCGGGCCGCATCCGGCTCGTCAGGCTCCACGGAGAACAGCGAATCCTGTTCCGCGGAGGTGCCGTCGCGCGGGCCCCCGGTCTTGTCGTCCGCCGTCCCCGTGCCCGTGCCCGTGCCCGCCGAGACGTCGTGCGCCTGGTTTTTCCGCGAAACGGCTCTGGCCGTCTTCCCTCCAGGGGCCGGCGGGGTGGCCAGCTCGTACACCGCGTCGTGCAGTTCAGGGTGCTCCGACAGATGCCAGCCGTTCACCAGCGCGGTACGCAGGTCCTTCAGTGCGGTCCTGGGGTCGGTGCCGACGGCCAGGTGGCTGTAGACGGCGGCGACGGCCGGGGTGCGGCTCTGCCCGGCGTAGCAGTGGAGCAGGACCCGCTTGCCTTCCTGGCGCAGTCGCAGCACTTCACGTGCGGCCTGGTCCAGCACGTAGTGGAGGTTGGCGTTGTCTCCTTGGCTGTCCACCAGCCAGACGCGGACGTGCTCGACGTCGGTACCGGGCAGGACCGGTCCCATGCCCATACGGCACAGTGACACCACGGCATCGACATCGACCGGCTCGACGCCCTGGGCTGTGGTCAGGTTGCCCAGTACCACCCCGGGGTCGTGCGGGTGGGGTATGGCGAAGCCGGGGTGGGAGGACGGCAGCTGCGGCGTCGAGGGCCAGCCGCCGGCGTCGTCGCTGCCGTCGCGGGCGGTGAGCAATGCCAGCCGGACCAGATCGGCCCCGTTCAGATCCGGCCAGCCGTTGACGGCCCGCTGCCACTCCAGCGGGACACCGGAACTGCCCCAGCGCGCGCCGAGCAGGGCACCGGCGATCGCCGCGACGGTGTCGGTATCCGTTCCGGCACGTACCGCCGCCTCCAGGGCCAACTGAAGGTGCTGGGCGGGGAAGCTGCCCTCGGCGGGACTCAACTCCGGCACGGCGGTACGGGTGATCGCCGACCAGGCAGCCTGGAGTGCGTGGACGACCCAGCCGTTGTTGGTGAAGTGGCGCGGTGGGTGGGCCTCGGCCTCGTCCAGCCGCTCTGCCCACGTGTCCCGGCGTTCGGCGGGCAGGAAGTTCAGGCCGGCACGTACGCCGTCGAAGGTCCCGTCCAGTACGGCGGTACGAATGCCGGAGCACCACAACACGCATGCGTCGGCGCAGTCAGGGTCCGGGTGGGTGAGCGCGCTGACGGCGATGGCGGCCTCGGCCATCGCGGCGGGGTCACCGAGGTGGGCGAGGGCGACGATCCCGGTACGCATCAGGGAGCCGTTCCCCGCGCTGCGCGCGTTGCCGGCGGTGTACTCGCGGGCCGCCTCCCGCATCGCCGTGCCCGCCGACCCGGGTGCGCGGGCGGCGATGCTCAGGATCAGGCTGGTCTGGTTGCCGACATCGCTGGCGCCTTCGCCGAGCCAGCCCTGGAAGTTGGCGGCGATCGCGTCCAGGGCCTCCGGGTCGCGCAGATCCGTTCCGGTCGCCGCCACCTGGGCGATGCAGACCTGCATCTGGGTGTCGTCGGAGTACTCACCGGGCTCGTACGGCCCCAGGCCGCCGCCGATCATCATCGGCTGCTGGTCCTCGCTCAGCGTCGCCTTGAACTCGTACGGCACGCCCAGCGCGTCACCCACCGCCGCGCCGAGAAGCACTCCGGCGGCCCGATCGGCAGCCCGCGCGTCCAGCTTGGGGTTGGGTGCGGGAATGCGTGCCATGCGGACTCCAGATGGTGCGATGGCCCGCGTAGACCGGGCCCGGCGGGTGGCGTGAGGCGGTGCGGAGTGGTCGGTCGTCCTGATCGGAACGATCAGAAGGGCACTGGTCACAGCAAGATGCCCGTGGAGGACATCTCCGGTGTGACGACTACGTCAGCCTCGCACGACGATCCACTTATCGTCAATGGGACGCTTATTGATGCTCGACGCTTGCTGTTGTCGTAGCCGCGGTCGAGCCGAATCGACCGGTTCGAGCCCCAGGAGCGGCGTGGGCGGACAGCGCAGATCACGTCGCCCTTCGCTTCGGCTGGGAGCGGTCCAGCCCGGGCAGCGGCCGAGCACCCTTCAAACGGCCCTTGCCTCCTTCCGACTTGGCCTGGGTCTTGCCTCCCGCCCCGGTACCCGAGGCGGCCTTCGCCTTGCTTCCCGCCTTGGCCGTCGCCTGAGCCCTCTCCTGCCGTGTCTTGCCGGCTTGCGCCCTGGGGCTGGGCTTGTGCGTTCTCAACCACTGGCGAGTGGCCTCCATCTCCTCGCGCAGCTCAGCTCGGTACCGCTCCGGTATCCGGGCCAGCACGGCTTCCGCCCGGCGGAGGAATCCCTCGGCCCGTCGGGGAGTGTCCAGTCGCCGGACGGCGCGGAGCGCGGCCGCGATCTCGGCGCTCGCCTCTCTCGGCTTGCTCTGCCTGCCGACTTGACGGGCAGGTCCGTCCACGCGCCGGGCGACGACTTGGCGCCGTTCGACCTCATGCATCGCCAACTTCCCATCGGCGTTGATCAGGAGCCTCAGGGGAGCCGTGCGGGGAGGCACGCCATGGACGGCGAAGGCGCGTTCCGTCTCACGCTGACACCATCGCTTGAGGACCGCAGTCGTCGCGGGAACGCCGTAACGGAGCGCGGCGATGACTTCCGAGACATAAGGCGGTGGGTCGCCGTCCTCGGTCCGCAACAGGGCCGACAGCAGAGGGCTCCCTGCGTCGGCACGGCGGCGCTCCACATCGATCAGCAACCCGGCACGCTCAGCTGCGGGAACTCTCAGCATGTCGACGCCGGCTGTGCGGGTCAGTGTCTGCCAGGTCGGCCGACTGCGGTTGCGCGCCGCGCTCACCAGCGCTTCCCTGAGCACGAGCACCAGCTCTCCGCGGGAGCGCGGCCCCTGGACGCCGGCCGGATTCGACTCCTCCTGGACCACTGCACGGGAAGCGCTGCGCAAACGACGCGGCACGGCCCCCGGGACGCGCAGACCGTCGGGCGTCATGGCGCAGGCGGCCAGCGGTACCCACTCGGTGCTGTGCCGGGTGCCTTCCGCCCGGAGACTGATGTGCCGAGTCGCGCCCTGCGTCTCGAAGCGGAACCGCAGCAGGTATCCGATCTCCTCGCACAGCTCCTCCATCGTCTCGGAGTGGGCCGAGCCGGGGCCGAAGACCCAGTCGAGGGTGGACGTTTCCCGGCTCAAGCGCGCACGGGCCTCTCTCCACTCGGTGTGCGGCAGCCTGCTGAACTGGAAGCGCACATGCTGTTTCGCCTGCCCGGTCCGGTAGTCGACGGCATCGCCAGGACCAGAACCGAGGTTGCGCGAAGTGGCCTGCCCCTTCTCCTTGCGCCCGCCGGCCCACGCGGCCAGGTCGTCCTTGATGAAGAGGTGATCGGCACTGTTCGCCCCGGTGGCGGTGCGGTGGCAGGAGGTGTGCGGGTGGTGGGCGAAGTGGCACACCTTGTCACGGTAGAGACGGTCGGAGAGTTCATGGCCACAACCGCCGAGTTGGGTACCACACCAGTACGTGTAGTTGGGGTGACGCCGTCGCCAGCGGGCGAGTTCGTCCGCGCCCGTGGGCAGGATGATCGCCCGGCCGGAATTCCTGCCCCCGATCACAGCTGTCTGTACGAGCCTGCTGTCTGAACCGGTCACGCCTGTCCCCTGGAGCATGCCCCCGCCCCCTTGGGCGCGGCGCGAAGTTGAGCAATGGCCAGCCCAGTATGCGATCCGTGCACTAAGTTCACAAGACCTTAGCGGATGAAGAATGGCGACACGGGAGCGGTACGCCAGTCACTGACGCGTCGACCGGCGAAGCATCAGCGACCACGGCGGGGCGCATGGGCGCATACGTCAACTCTCGCATGCTCTCTACCCATTCGGCACTGCTCCTCCCATACTGCCCATCAAGGGGCGGGCCCGGATCCCTCATCGGGCCCAGGGGTGGGGGGACCATGTCTGACGCGCACCTTCGATGGCTCCGGGACGCCGTGTCCGCGTTCGGAGCCGAATGCAAACACAACCTGGCCGGGCCAGGGGACCGCGAGGCCGCGATCCGGGGCCCGTTGGAACAGTTGTTCCGTACCGTGGGCACGCACTGTGCCCGGCCCGATGTCACCTGGTATCCCGAGACCCGCGTTCAGCATCTCGGGGTCCGTCCCGACTGGGCCGTGCGCGTCGGCGGGGACATCACCGGATACGTCGAGTTGAAGCGCTCGGACGGAAGCATCGACCCCGAGCGCTTCACCGGCCACAACAAACGCCAGTGGGAACGCCTGCGCGATCTCCCCAATCTTCTCTACACCAACGGCACCCACTGGCGGTTGTACCGGTACGGCGTGCAGGTCGGCGAGGAGGTCGTGCTCTCCGGACCCCTCACAAGTGCCGGGGAGAAACTTTCGGCCGACGACCTCGGCGCCTTCGACGCGCTCACCAAGGCGGTGCTCTGGTGGGAACCGACGCCGATCCGTCGCGTCTCGGTCCTGGTCCGGCAACTCGCCCCGCTGTGCCGGTTGCTACGCGAGGCTGTACGGGAGCAGCTCCGGGCCGAAGCCCAGACCGCCCCGGCCTCGGATTCCGCGAACGCCTCGTCCGCCGACCGCCCCTTCACCGGCCTGCGGAGCGACTGGCGCAGACTGCTCTTCCCCACTGCCGACGACGCCACCTTCGCGGACGGCTACGCCCAGACCGTCACCTTCGCTGTGCTGCTCGCCCACACCGAGGGCATCCCCGTCACCGGCACGAGCTTCCACGAGATCGGCCGCCGCCTCAACGCCGGTCACGCCCTCATGGGCAAGGCCCTCCAACTGCTCACCGACAGCGTCAACGAACGCTTCGAGGTGACCCTCCACCTCCTGGCCCGGACCATCGGCGCAGTCGACTGGGGCACCATCCGGGACGGTGACCGCGACGCCTACCTCCACCTGTACGAGTCGTTCCTCTCCGTCTACGACGACGGTCTGCGACAGCGCAGCGGCTCGTACTACACCCCGCACGAGGTGGTGGAGGAGATGGTGCGCCTGGCCGAGGACGTGCTCCGCACCCGCCTGGGCAGGGCACGCGGCTTCGGCGACACGGACGTCCACATCGTCGACCCCGCCATGGGCACGGGAACCTACCTCCACACCGTCATCGACCGCGTCGCCCGGCAGGCCGCCGAACGGCAGGGCGAGGCCATGGCGCCCGACGCGATCGGCCGCCTCGCCGAACGTCTCTACGGCTTCGAGCTCCAGATGGGTCCCTTCGCCGTGGCCGAGATGCGCACCACGGACCTGCTCAGGAAATACGGTGCGACACCGCCGCCGCACGGGCTGAACCTCTTCGTCACCGACGCCCTCGACGATCCCTTCGTCCAGGAGGAGCAGTTCGTCTCCACCTACGCGGCGATCTCGGAGTCGCGCGCCCGCGCCAACCACGTCAAGGCGAACGTCCCGGTCACCGTGGTCATCGCCAATCCTCCCTACGACGACAAGGCCGAGAACCGTGGCGGCTGGATCGAGAAGCGCGTCAAGGGGCAGGGCCGTCCACCACTGGACGACTTCCGTCATCCAGGAAACGGCCGGTACGAGCACGCGCTCAAGAACATGTACGTCTACTTCTGGCGCTGGGCCACCTGGAAGGTCTTCGACGCCCACGGGGACGACCGGCACGGCGTCGTCTGCTTCATCACCCCGTCCGCCTTCGCCACCGGTCCGGCCGGACGGGGCATGCGCGCCTATCTGCGTAGGACGTGCGACGAGGGATGGATCATCAACCTGTCGCCGGAGGGGCAGCGGGCAGAGGTGGCAACACGCGTGTTCCCGCACGTCGCCCAGCCACTGTCGATCTGCCTCTTCGTACGGCGCGTGGATCACGACTCCACCGAAGCCGCACGCATTCACTACCGGGCCCTGCACGGCAGGCGCGCGGAGAAGCTCGCTCGACTCGGCGAACTGAGCCTGGACGACGAGGGCTGGCGGGACGCGCATGCGGAGGGGGCACGACCGTTCACGCCGGCGGCGTTGTCGGGGTGGGACGACTATCCGGCGTTGGACGAGGTGTTTCCTTGGGGAAGTCTTGGCATCACGACCAACCGGTCCTGGGTGACCTCCCCGTCGGACGCGGTCCTGCGGCGACGGTGGGCACGGCTCATGGGAGAGTCGGATCCCGTTGAGAAGGCGCTCCTGTTCAAGGAGACACGGGATCGTCGACTCGGCAGGCAGGTGGCGGCTCTGCCGGGCTTCCCTCACCCGGACCGGCCCATGGAAGAGGCGTCCGGGGCAAATCCATGCATCCTGCGGATCGCCCTGCGCAGTTTCGACCGTCAGTGGCTCATCGCGGACAACCGGGTACTCGACTACCCACGACCCGATCTGTGGGAGTCCCTGCAACCAGGCCAGTTGTTCCTCAACCAGCAGAGCAGCCACGAGATCAGCAGCGGTCCCGCTCTGGTCGCAACCGCGCTGTTGCCGGACACCCACCACTTCAACGGCCGTGGCGGGAGGCTGCACCCCGTTCTCCATCCGGACGGCACCGCCAACGTCCCCACGGGCCTGCTCCGGTACCTGGCAGGCGCTCTGGGCCTCGCAGAGGTGGCCGTGCACGACCTGGCCGCCTACGCGGTGGCAGTCGCCGGACACACTGCGTTCACCGAGCACTTCGCCGAGGAACTCCTCACCGCGGGAGTCCGGTTGCCGCTCACCCGCGACCCGGAACTGTGGCAGGAGGCAGTCCGCATCGGTCACGAGTTCCTGTGGGCGGCGTCCTACGGCGGGCACGACATCCCCGGCAGGGCGCAGATGTCCGATGAGGACGGTGTCCGCTTCCCCCGGGCGACCCCAGGCAGGTGAAGTACGCGACACACATCGGAACCGACGTACCCGAAAGCCTGACGTACGACGAGGAACGCAACGCACTGCACGTGGGGCCAGGTGTCTTCACAGGAGTACCGCCTGGCGTCTGGAACTACGAGGTCGGAGAGATGCGCATCGTCAGGAAGTGGTTCGGTTACCGGAAGGCGTCCCCCACCAGCCGGAGGACGAGCCCTCTCGACGACATCCATGTGACGTCATGGCCGAGCACATGGACCGAGGAGTTGATCGAGCTGTTGTCAGTCCTGCGACGGCTGGTCGACCTCGTCCCGGCGCAACATGCCGTCACCGTGAAGATCGTGAACTCACCGGTGATCAGCAGGGCCGATCTCACCTCGTCGGGGATTCTTCCACCGCAGCCCCGGGCGAATCGGGGCCGGCGGCGCGTCGTCCTGGAATTCGACGATCCGGCGCAGCCATGAACAGGTCCTACTCTCCACCGGATCCGGCTACATGCGCCTCGGCCTGCTCCAAGGTCCACGCCCCCTCCGCCAGCCGCTTCAGCGCGTAGCCGGCGGGGCGCGGCGCCGCGCCGCGTGCGACCGTGTCCGCGAAGGACGCCACCGCGCTCAGCCGTGCCGCCAACTCGTCGCACTCCGCCCCGCGCAGGGCGGCGGCGCCTTTCGTGGTGAGTCCGAGCGTGCCGTGATCGCCGCCCCTCTGCTCCACCAGCCCGGCCCACAGCAGTGCGGGCAGGGCGTCGCGGACCTCGTCCGTGTCGAGGCCTCTGACCGCGTAGGACGCAAGGTCCGCATCAGGAGTCGGCAGGTCGCAGAGGTCCAATTCCCGCAACAGGCGGTGGTGCAGAGGCGACAGAGCGCCGGTGGGAACGAGCATGCCTTCCAGTATGGCCCGCACCGTCCGCCCCGGTGGTCGCGATGACCCCGCGGGTCCGGCATGTCCACAAGGGCACCGCATGTCGACCTGCGGGGAAAGGAGTCGCGGCGGCGGCGTCGCCTCCGCCAGGACCGTTCGGAATACGAGACCTGCCCACTGCCGGCTCCAGCCATGGGCGTAGTCCCCGCGAGTACCGCGGCCTCAAGTCCGCACGCTTCTGTCCCGGTTCCAGGAACGCGCGAGTGGCACGATACGGAACACTCGGGCCATGGAAGCAGGCAAGATATCCGGAACAGCCATTCTGCCCGCCGGGAGCACCATTCCCGGACGGAACGAGGTACTCGGCCAGGCGATCCCGTTCGACCGGGCACGCTGGCTGTCTCTCCTGCCCGACTCCGGCTGGTGGCCCGGCGAACTCGACGCGTGCCCGATCGTCGCGGGCAGGTCGCGAGTCGACCGCAGCACGGTGTTCGACATCTCGCGTCGTGCGGACACCGTCGAAGGACGACGACACCTACTGACCACTGCGCTGGTCTGGGGCAGCGGAACCAAGGCCCGGTCCGTCGCCCGGCATGCGCGCATCTTCACCTCGTCCTCTGTTTCGGACATCGACGCGCACCTGGCTGCTGCCCTCGGCGTGCTACGGCAGGAGGGAGCGGTCAGGGCGTACTTCGCCTTCAACAACGACGACCGGATCAAGTTCCTCGGACCGGCGTTCTTCACCAAGGTGCTGTACTTCGCTGGTCACGATCACCCGGTGGGTCCATGGCGTCCGTTGATCCTGGACAGTGTCGTCGCGCGGGCGCTGCGGGCCGCCGACGCAGGGGTGAAGTGGCCCAGGGGTGGGTGGACGACACCACGCTACAGCCGGTATCTGTCCCTGGCCCATGACCTTGCGGGAGAGGCAGGAGTGCTGCCGGATCAGGTCGAGGCCGCGCTGTTCTCTCACGGCAGGCACCTGTCCTGACCCCTGCCTCGTCGCAACTAAAGAGGTCACCAAGTCACTGTGCGGGAGGGATCTGGGGTGTGGGTGATCCAGACGCAAGCAGCCCGCGGATCTTCGTGGTCACGGTTGTTCCCTGCGCAACCGATCACGAAAATCCACGGGCTTGAACATCGAGGCGACGCTTACAGAGTTGTATCCCCCGAGCCAGAACCGAGAGGCATCTCGTCCTCACGACCATCGCCGTCCCAGCTCGACGGGGGCTCTCCGAAGATGGTGCGTGCGGACTTGATCGTCAGTCGCCCGAAGACATGGTTGCCGCCGGCCCCGAGCGCGGCACCGATACCGAGTGGCACCTGTTTACTCAGCACCAGGACCCCTTGCTTGGTCCCGTACTTGGTGATGAACCGCGGACCCAACACGTTGTTGGCCTTGTTGATAGCGCTCATCGGGATCGCACTGACGATGCGCCGCGCCCAATATGGGCCGGTGCGCCCGATGGTTTTGTCCAAGGCCTTCTTCGCTCCGTCGCCGAGTAGGACGGTCAGGACCAAGAGTCTGCGTCGTTCAAGATCCTCAGGGTGCAGGCCGTGAACCTCGGCCAGCGACAGCGTGTAGAGCACTGACGCTTCGGTGAAGAGCATGGCATCGGCCAGAGCCGCCGGTATCCCGGCGCCGGGCACGACTCCTGCCGCGCCGGATGCTCCTCCGGACGCGGTGATGCCGGTGAGGTAGTACCGGTCCAACCGGCGGATCAGCTCCTGTGGAGTGTCCTCGGGGTGGACTCGCCGCAGGCGCTCGACGTTCTTCCTCGCCAGCGGCTGCTGGGCGACCAACGCCTTGTCGAAAGCCTGCTGGATCAGGTTCTTGGCGTCATCGGCCTTGCTCATGTGGGCTTCTGGTCCTCTCAGATGGCGAGCGCCTCGATGGGCGCCGACGTACGGCCAAGTCTCAAGCCAACGTTGGCTGTACGGGTGGGTACGTCGATTCTGTGATGCGGGTCCGCGACTTCCTCGACCAGGCGATCGAGGGCGGACGAGGATCCACGCGACCGTGGGCGGGGACCGAGCATTCACTCAGGCCATCGGTCGTGGACAGTCCTGCCCGCCGGTTCCCGGGTCTTCGAATGTGGTGGGCCTGTCTCGGCACGCTCGAATCACCAATACTTGAGCTTTGTCGCCGCCAACGCCGTAGCAATTTCATTCAGTTGGGCCCGAAGCTCGGCAGCGCTCGTCCTGAGCGCCTGGTTCTCCAACGGCGAGGGGTTGGCAGGGATCAGGTAGCCCGGGACAGCAAGAGTGAGCCACGCGCGGGCGACGCGAAGCGTCCGGCGTGTCTGTTTGCTCGTTTTGAACGCTCCGCCCAAGACGGACATCCTCTTCTCTACCCGGTTGAGCAACTCACGGACCTGCTGCCTTTCCGCAGCAGTGGAGTCCCGGCTCTTGAACCGGTCCTGCTTGGGCTGGTGCTGTTGGACGCGCCTGATCAACGCACCCATTTCTCTCCCCTGCCGCGCGGTCAGTGCACGTGCAGGGCTGGTGACAGGCTGTCGTCTCAGCACTGCGCGTGACGGATTCGCGTACAGCGCGATGGCCCGTTCCGTCTCCTGGTTCACCCAGGAGTGCAAGGCCGGCGAATCGGCCGACAGCCCCTCGGCGCCTCGCACTCCGAGCTTCGCGAGTACGGCGGGCAGGCACGACAAGAGGCACGCATCGTCGCGGAGCAGCACCGACAGCACTGCCTTGGTGTCCCAGAGCGGGCTGTCGACCTCGACGAGGAAGTCGACGCGCTCGCTCGCGGACATGCCGGTGAGCGGCTCACCGAGTTGCGCGGCGAGGGCGGACCAGTGATGTGTGCCCCCTCTTGGCGCGGAGGCCCTCAAGGTCTCGCGGACGCGGACGATGGCCTGGTCTCGGGTCAGGGGCACGCCCTTCTTCGCCCTCTGTTTCCGGTCCGCCGCCGGAGGCTGCACTCTCAGGGGTGCGATGGACGGCTGAGGATTCGGCTGGCGTGTCCGAGGCGCCGGAGCCGGCTGCCTTTCGGGCGACTCGGGAAGCACCCCGGCCAGGCCCGTGCGAGCCGCCTCGTGAGCGTTGAGACGCACGAAACGGTCCAAGTGGACGGCCCACCCGTCGGCTCCTTCGCGAACCAGTAGGCGTGCGCCGTCGGCTGCTCGGTACACGTACTGTGCTGGAGGCAGCGCGGTGTCGTCAGGCAGGGAGAGCACCGCTCTTACGATGGGGCTGCCGAGAGGTTTGACGTCAGCCATGACCAGGCGGCGCCCCTCGGCGGCGAACGGCGAGTCGTCGGGGACAGGCGCTTCCTTGTCCAGAGTGAAGATCGTGGGGCCATCGAGAGGAAACGCGAACGGCTCCAGGCGCTGAGCGGGTACGCGCAGGGCCGCTGCGGAGGGCGTCAGCAGGCCGGCCCGCTCGATCCGGCAGTCCTCCAAGAGGTCCCAGCGGACGGGCTGTTCGTCGTAGGTCCGGGTACCGACGTACACGCGGCGCTCACCGCCCGCGGTCTCCAGGCGGAAGCGCAGACCGTAGCCGTTGCGGGCCAGGAGTTCCTCGGTGAGCGGGCCGTCCGAACCGAAGAGCCAGTCGACCTCGTCCACGTCGCCGCCGAGGGCGAGGTTCGCCGTGCGCCACCCTCGGTAGTCGAGACTCGAGAGCTGGAAACGGAGCCTGCGGCGGGCGGCGGGCAGGTGCAGGTCGACCGCGCCGCCAGGTCCCCAGCCGAGGTCATGGGTGCGCACATCGCCCCGCTGCCCGTGCTTGCTCAGCAGGTTGCGTAGGCCCCGCTTGATGAACAGGTGGTCGGCGCTGGACTCGCCAGTGGCGGCACGTCCGCAGGTGGGGCCGCCGGCCACGTGGGCGAAGTGGCATACCTTGTCGTGGTAGAGGCGATCCATCAACCTGCCGCCGCATCCACCGAGTTCGTAACCACACCAGTAGGTGTAGTTCGGGTGGCGCCTGCGCCAGACCTCCAGCTCCGCGGCTTCCATGGGCAGGATCACCGGGTGGTCGGAGCTTGCGTTACCGATCACGGCAGTCTGCACGAGACGGTGGTCGAGCATGGATCCTCACAGGGGACGCCCAGGAGTGTTCGCCCAACGGGGCACGGACGACGGGAACGGAAACAGTATCTCCTTCATGCACTGAGTTCACAAGAGATTCTTCGCTGCGTTCGTCGCCGCCTGCGCCTCTGGCAAGGACGGGAGCGCCACCTCGCCCCACACGGTCTTCGTGTAAGCGTCCCGGCATTCCCAGCCCCAGCATTCGGCGTACGCCTCCACCAGCAGCAGTCCCCGTCCCGACGGGGCGTCGAGTGACTGCGGGGCGGTGGAGGCAGGTTCAGGATGGCGCTCCGGGCGGGTGTCGGTCACCTCGATGCGGAGTGCGTTCGGCAGGAGGAGCAGCGCAAGCCGGAAGTCCCGGCCGGGGAGGCTGCCGTGGCGGACGGCGTTGGCCGCGAGTTCGGACGTGACGAGGGCGACGGTCCGGGCGGGGTCGGAGTCGTGCGGGAGGCCTGTCCACTCGGTGAACTGCTGGGTGGCGAGTTGGCGGGCGAGGCGGGCGCCGCGTCTGGTGCCGCTGAAGCGCAGGACCAGTTGAGGGGCGGGCGTGTGGGGCGGCTTGGCTTCGCCGGTGATCTGAGGGTGGGTCACGGGGTCAGCGTGGCGGGATGAACCGCCAGGTGACCAGGTCCGACGGCCGTACGGCTTCCCAGTCGTACGGAGGGGGCGACTGGCCGGGGGTTTGCTTGTACGGGCCCTGTACGGGCGTTGTACGGGTCCTGTGGCGTGTCCCGTCGGCTGCGAGCCGCGTTGAACATGGCCCGGTGGCGAGCGCGGCCGTGGGCGGCGGGGTGCGGAACGGGATGGAAGGGCGTGACGTGTGAGGACGGTACGGGACGGACGAGACACACGAGCTGGTCGCATGGCGAAGACGCCGGAGGAGGGACCCGATCTGCCGGGCGTGTGGTCGGCGTACGGTGTGCTGCTCCAGCATCTGCGCAAGCGGGCCGGGTTGAACCAGCAGCAGCTCGGGGACGCGATCGGCTATTCGCTGGAGCAGGTGGCCTCGGTGGAGCAGGGGCGGCGGCCGGCGAAGGAGGCGTTTACGACGGCGGCGGAGCGGGTGCTAGAGGCGGGCGGGGTTCTGGAGGTGCTCCAGGATGAGGTGGATCGGGCGAAGCTGCCCCGCTTCTTTCGCAACTTCGCGGTGATCGAGGCGGAGGTGGTGAGCCGGTTCTCCTACGATCCGCTGCTGGTACCAGGGTTGTTGCAGACGGAGGCATACGCGCGGGCGGTGTTCGCGGGGCACTGCCCGCCGTTGAGCGAGGAGATCGTCGACCAGCACACGGAGGCGCGGCTGAGTCGGCAGAGGCTGCTGACTCGGGTGCCGCTTGCGGAGCTGTCGTTCATCGTCAGTGAGGAGGCGCTGCGTAACCCGGTGGGCAATGCGGCGGTCATGCGCGGGCAGTGGCAACAGCTGTTGGAGGTCGGAGCGTTGCGTAACGTCGAGGTTCAGGTCATGCCTGCCTCGCCGGGGTTCCATGCCGGACTGGACGGACCTTTCGTGGTACTGGAATCGAAAGAGCACCAGCACCTCGGGTATATCGAGTCTCAAGAGGTCGGGTGCGTCGTCCGTGATCCGGCAGAGGTCAGCGCCTTCGGGCTGCGCTATGGCAAGCTGCGATCGCAGGCTCTGAACGGGGTCGAGTCTGCGCGGCTCATCGAACGGCTGGTGGGAGAGACATGAGCGTGGAGCAGGTATCCGAGAGCGTGGACGGACTGCGCTGGTTCAAGAGCAGCTACAGCGGATCGGGCGGCGGCGACTGCGTGGAGGTGGCCGCCGACCTGGACGCCGTGTACGTACGGGACTCGAAGGACACCTGGCGGCCTGGCCTGCGGGTCTCCGACAGGAGCTGGTCGCAGTTCGTAGCGTACGCACGCGGCTGAGCGCGCGTACGCACAGCCAGAGTGGCTGGCCACCCTTCCGCCGAGGGGCAGCCAGCCGCTGGGGTGCCGGGTACTCCCGGTCGGTCAGAACAGGTGCCCGCTGCTCGCCCCCTCCTGGAGCTTCTTGATCGCCGCGGCCGAAGGCCTGGGCATGCCGGGGTGCTTCTTCGGCTTCTTGTGCTTGCCGAGGTAGACCTCGTCGGCGTACGTCTGATGGTTCAACCGGCGCAGCCGGTCGATGATCTCGGTCCGGGCGAGCAGGCCGACGGTGTGGCGCGGCCCCTGATCGGTGTCGTGGAAGCCGTGCTCCAGCGGAAACGTCGCGTGGGTCGGGTCGGCGGGCGGCGTCTGCCCCGACTCGTCCAGCAGATCGTGCCAGCCGTACCCCTCCACAGTCGCCTTGTCGATCTCCTCGTGGATGGCGCGGAGTTCGATGATCTCGGGGTCCTGGCAGGCGGCGTCGTGGAACAGGTTGTAGGTCGCGGTGAGGCCCATGTTCCGGGCCTTCAAGAGGTCACCGCGATAGGTGTGCAGGCGGGTTCCGGCGGCGCGGAGGCGGTCGGTCAGCGGTGGACGCACCAGGGTCTCGAAGACGTCGGTGGGGGTGTAGCGGAGGTCGCCCTTCATGGTCGACGCGCGGTCGATGGCCCACCAGTAGTGCGGGGCGCTGCTCAGGGTGGCAAGGAGGGCGGGGTCGTCGGAGGCGAAGACAACTGTCGCCTCGCTGAAGACGGGGCCGGTCGACACCATGACCGGCATGACGACCTTGCTCACGCGAGTGATCACGATGCATCGCTCCAGCAGCCCGATGGCCGTGCGCATTTCCGGGGCAGGTCTTGTGAATTGCCACCAGATCTCGCGCCGCCGCTTGTCATTACTCTTGGCCCGCTCCGGCTTCACCTCGCGCAGCACCTGCTCGTAGGCCTTCGGGTACTCCTCGGCTGCACTCAGCTTGCGCACCCCGAAGTCGATGACCCACCGTTCAGTCCCGTGCTCCGGGTGGCTGTTGATGTCCTGCCCGTTGAGATACGGGAACAGCACCTCCGCATACCGTTCGTCTGCGCTGATCCAGGATCGGGCCTCGGACTCGGGCAGCGTGAAGCCAAGGCCCAGCACATTCGAACCCTGGAACGCCACCCCTCCGTTCCCCTTCAGCGCCTCTACCCAAGCCGCCTCTCGTGTCCCCGGATTCAGTGATGTCGTGATCCCGTGCGGTACCGCCATGCCGCTCAGCACACGCACCGCCGCGTCCGCTATCCGGGCCCGGCTCGTCCACACCGCGCAGTATTCCAACACCGCCGAACTCGAAGGCCACGGGGCACTCTTGACAGCTCGCCGGATGGAGACACCCCGGGCCTCCATCTGATCGAGGCCGACTTCCCGCGAGTCCCCCTGCGCGAGCGTGTTCGTGGCGATCAGCCCGGTCTGCCCCGCCCCGTTCAGCAGCTCATGCGCCCGCAGTTCGAAGTACGCCACCAGGTCGGCACTGCCTCGCTTGCCCCTGGCGAGGTATCGCACCAGATGCTCCCGGTACGCCTCCCCCATCGCGCCCGTGAGCTTCTGCCCGCCCAGGAACGGCGGATTCCCCACCACCGCGTCGAACCCGTCCCGTCCCCCGCTGAACACCTCGGGGAACACCAGCGGCCAGTGCACCGGCGCCCGCTTGAGCCCGTCCTCCGGCAGCTCCGCTGCCAGCCACTCCTTCGCCGTGGCCCGCGCCTCGCGCACCACGTCCATGTCGTCGGTGATGTCCTCCGATGCGATCTCGCGGACGATGTTCGCGGCCACCGGGAACAGATCGCGCACCGGCTCGCCACCAGCCGACTCGTACCAGGGGACGCGGCCGGAGGAGCAGGTGGCCAGGGCCGCGCCGGCGATGAGGTCGCCGACCAGGCGGAGCCGGGCCGAATGCCGGTTGACCACCGCCAGCCGCTTCCGCTTCTGGGCCAGGGCGACCAGGTCGACGCCCTTGATGGCGGTGATGGCGAGGCGTTCGCGGGTCAGGGCGTCGACGCGGTCGCGTGCGTCGAGGGCGAAGGAGTCCTCCTGGCCGCCCGTGTCGAGGTGGATGCGGGTGATCTGGCCCATGTCGGTGATCCCGAGCAGCGAGTCGCCCGCCACCAGTCGGTCGTCCAGGAACGTGAACGGACGCCCCGGGTCCATCGACACCAGCCACAGCGACAGTTTGGCCATCTCCACCGCCATCGGGTTGATGTCCACCCCGTACAGGCAGTGCTCGATTATCTGGCGGCGGGCCTCGACAACCACCGGGTCCTGTTCCGCGTCCGCCGCCGTCACCGCGTCGATCGCGCGCCCGGCCCGATAGACCATCGCGTCCGTGCGGCCCTCGTTCTCCCAGGCCTCTATCAGCCGATCGCCCAGGTAACGGCACGCCGCCACCAGGAACGCCGCCGATCCCACCGCGATGTCCGCGACCTTCAGGTCCAGGATCTGCTCCGCGGACTTCAGCCGCCATTCCCCCGTGTCCGCCGTCTGAAGCGGGCCCGGCTCGTACACCAACGGTTCCAGCGCGTGCAGTACGACCTCCTCCGCCAGGAAGCGGGGCGTGTAGTGCGTGCCCGTGTTCTTGCGGAGCGAGGACTCCGTGACGTAGAGCGCGCCGTTCGGGATGACCGTCGGCAGGCCCCGTAGGTCGTCGCGCAGGATGCCTACGAACGGCACCAGCCGCTCCGTCAACGCCGGGTCCTTCGTCACCGCGTTCAGCCGGCGCCTCGCCTCCACGGCGTCCTCGGTCGACAGCGGGGCGAGCTTCTTCTCCAACTGTCCTGCCGTCGCAGGCGGCTTCGGGTCCTTCCACTTCTCGTGGACGGCCTTCGCCAGCGCCTTCACCGACGCTCCCGCCGACGACGTGGCCGCCTTCGCCGCGAGGGACTCCAGCTCCCGCAGCGGGACCTCGTGCTCCAAGCCCTCGGGGCCGATCAGGCCCACCATGTGCTCGCTCGCCCGGCGCCCGTCGAACGACAGCAGGCCCTCGTACACATAGCCGATCTGCTCGACGTCCAGCGCCCGGAAGCTGAGCGTGCGGACCTCGCGGTCCTTGCCCTTGCCGACGCGGACCTCCTGGACCGCCTGGAGCATGTGGAGCACCGTGCGGTCGTCTATCGGGAGCAGCGGGGTGGTGCGCTCCAGCCAGGGGTACGTGTCGGGGTCGAAGATCGAGCCGTCGTAGGCGGGTAGGTGGAAGCCGGAGCCCGGGTGGTCCACTCCCCCGTACACCGCGTGGAACAGCGCTATCAGGCGGTGCCACGCCGACGTGGTGTGCTCCAGCGAGGTCTCGCCCTCCTCGTCCGCGCGCGCCTTCAGCTCGTCGCGCAGGAAGCGGGCGGAGTACGAGCGCGCGTACACCTCGTTGTCGGCCGGCAGCATGCCACGTTCCTCCGCGAACAGGAGGAAGACGATGCGCATCATCACCGCGACCGCGCCCCGGTAGACCTCGCCCGCGCCGACGCCGGACGCGTGCAGGCCCGGTGCGCCGTGCTCGACGGACCGGACGTCTGCTCGGCCTATGGCGTCGACGAGGAGTTCCACGGCTTGCCGGACCTGGACGCCGAGCGCCTCGGTGACGTCCTCGCCCGCCGCAAGGCTTTCCTTGAGCAGCCCCACCAGCGTCTCGGAGTCGTCGTATTCGAAGAAGCGGCGGCGCCGCAGCAGCGACACGAACGCGCGGACGACGTTGCGTTCCGCCGCCTCGTTCCAGCCGATGGAGTCGAAGACGGCCGTGGTCGTGACGCCGCCGAGTGGCGCCCAGACCAGGCACCACCAGCGGCCGTCCGTCACCAGGCCGAGCGGCACACCGTGGTGACGCAGCAGACGGGCGAGGCGGTCGGCCGGCGCCGCCGCCCAGTCGCCGCCGCCTCCCGCGCGGGCGGTGGGCGCGGTGCCGGCCGGAACCGTCATGCCGAGCAGTTGCACCCGCTTGGCGGCGGTCTCGGCGCTGGGCTCCATCGCCAGATCGGTCCCCGGGTCGACGAGGGCGAAGTCGGGGCGGACCTCGGTGTTGTGCTCCGCGACACGGAGCGTGAGGCGGTCCAGGCCGTGGTGCTCCAACTCGCCCACGCGCAGCGTCAAGGCGTCGTTCCAGCCCAGGAGCCGGGTCAGGACGTACGCCACCCACTCGTCGCGGCCCGCCGTCGTGTCGGTCTGCCAGTCGGCGTGTCGGGCGCGCAACCGGGCGCGTTCGTCCTTCTCCAGGGTGTCGAGCTGGGGCCAGGCCCTCAGCAGGACGGGCATGGTCAGGAAGGGGCCGGAGACCTCGGTGAGGTCCAGCCACTCCTGGTGCTGCCTGCGACCGTCGGCGGCCTTGGCCTTGGCGGCGGCGACTCCACTGCTCATGGGGCGGCGGGGGCTCATCGGCGGGCTTCCTTTGCGGGAACGACGAAGACGACGGCGGCGGGGAAGAGGTGCGAGCGGGGCTCGCGGTAGCGGGCGGCGATCGCGGCGAGTTCGCGTTCACGCTCGGCGGGAAGGCCTTCGAGGCGTTCCTGCCAGCGGCGGCGGTCGTCCTCGAACTGGCGGCGCTCGTGGCCGGACAGCTCGTGGGTGGACAGCAGGGCCAGCTGTTCGCCGTCGCCGTCACCCTCCTCCTTGAGCTTGGCGCGCAACGTGGCCTCGAAGCGGTCGAGGGTGGCCGTGATGCGGCGCTCCTCCTCGGTGCGGCGATCGGCGAGCCTGCTCCCGAGCTGGCGGCCGAGTTCGGCGGCGCGGGCCTCCAGCGAGTTGTAGAGGGGGTCGCGGAGCCTGGGCCAAGCCTCGGTGAGTTGCTTGCGCAGGTGCGGGGCGGCCTCAGCGCCCTCGGTGAGCGCATGGGAGAGAACCCGGCCCTGTTCGTTCACCGACTCCCAGCGGCGGAAGCGGCCGGTGTCGCCGAACCAGCCACCCGCGTACAGGACTTCCTCGTGCAGGCGGGTGCCGTCGGTGCCGACGAGGACGTAGCGCGCGTAGGCGGAGACCAGGGTGGTGGTGACACCGGGGTCGTCGGAGACGACCGCGGTGACGCGGTTCAGGTCAACCACGTCGGCGTTCCACACGGCTGCGGTGAGCAGGCGCGTGGAAAGGGCGACCAGCGGGTGCTTGAGGTGGGCGAGGACCACGTCGTCCTGGGCCTGTGCGGCGACCGCCGGGGAGAAGGTGAGGGGGCGCTGTTCGCCCTCGCGGAGTTTGTGGGCGAGGCCGCGGGTGGCGCGCTCCCAGCTTCCGGAGAGGGGCTGCACGTCGAAGAGGTCGCCGGGCTCGAACTGCTTGGCGCGGAACGGGGAGGGCAGCAGCGCCGGCTGGTTGTCGAGGGCGAGGGCGGTGTCGACGACGCGCTTGACGTTGGCCGGGGTCAGGCCGAGGGACGACACGGTGCCCTCGTACTGGTCGGCGAGCCTCTTGGTCTGGGCGGTGACGTTCTGCTCGGGCGCGACGTCGCCACCGGTGCGGCGGCCCTTGATCGGCTTGGGTTTGGCGTTCTCGATGTCGACCGGCGCGATGTCGCCGGTCATGCGGCGCTGTACGGCGTCGGCGAGGACGGCGTTGACGGAGCCGAGGTCGTGCTCCATGCGCGCAACCTTCTTGGCGACGCGGGAGAGGAATTCCAGGTCGGCCTCGTACGAGCCCGCCTGGGCCTGCTCCCATCCGGAGCCTATGAAGTGGTAGATCTCCGGGTCCCTCTTCTGACCCCAACGGTCGATGCGGCCTATTCGCTGCTCGAGCTTGTTGGGGTTGAAGGGTATGTCGTAGTTGATCAGGCGGTGGCAGTGGTTCTGGAGGTCGATGCCTTCGCCGGCGGCGTCGGTGGCGAGCAGGATGCGGACCTTGCCCTCGTGGAGGGACGGGTCGGCCTGGAAGCCGAGGCGGATGCGTTCGCGTTCCTCGGCGGACAGGCCGCCGTGGAGGCGTTCGACGCGGCCGCCGTCGGTGAGTTCCTCCTGCTGGAGAAGGTCGTGGAGCCATTCCTGAGTATCGCGGTACTCGGTGAAGACGACGACCCGCTCGTTGGTCCAGAACGTGCCGTCGGACGGCCGACAGATCGCCTTGAGTTCGCGGATCAGGGTCTCGGCCTTGGAGTCGGGCGCGGCCTCGTGGGTGAAGGCCCAGCGCTCCATCTCCTGGAGCAGGTCCAGTTCCCGGCCGTCCTCGGCGGGAGTGAGGGAGGTGGAGCGGGTGAGGGCGTCGTCTTCGGCGTCGACGAGGCCGGTGTCGTCGAGGTCGGCGACGAGATCGGCGAACTCCTCCAGCCACTCGGGGACTTCGGCGGCGGCCGCGCGACCACGCGCGGGGCCGGTGTCCTCCAGGTGGGAGAGATAGACCTGGACGGTGTGGAGGAAGGCCGCCGGAGAGGAGAACAAGCGCTTCTTCAATAGCAGCGTCACCAGGTCTGCGGCGCGGCGCCCACCGCGAGCCTTCGGGGACAGCTTCTTGCGGCGCAGCTCGGCGAACGATCCGAGCAGTTGGTGGATCTCACGCTCCTGCGGCGTGTAGTTGACCGGGAGTTCCAGGGTCTTGCGGGTACGGAAGCGGGGCGTCCCGTCGGGGTTCGTGACGGAGGACTTCAGACGACGTACGACGGTGTCCCTGAGCGCTTCCTTGTCGGGGTCCACGCCGCGCGCGAAGCGCTGGTCGTCGATGAGTTCCAGGAGCGCCGTGTACGACTCGGGGTAGCCGTTGTGCGGGGTGGCGGAGAGGAAGAGACGGTGCTCGAAGTGCGGGACGAGACGCCGGATCAGCTTGGTCTGCTGGGAGTCGACCGCGTACACCTGCTTGGGCGCGGCGGGTGCCACGTGGTGCGCCTCGTCGAGGACGAGCAGGTCGAAGAAGCGCTTGTGCTCGCCGTCGGGGCTCTCCTCGGGGGCGCCGATGACCTCGTCGAGAAGGCGTTGGGCTTTCTGGCCGCGCAGCCAGGGCAGGGAGACGATGGTGAGGGGGTGGACACGGAACGGGTTCGCGGCCGTGCCGTGGGTGCGGCGCAGGCGGGCGCAGTGCTCGGAGTCGACGATGGTGAACTCCAGGCCGAACTTCTCTGCCATCTCGTCGCGCCACTTGAGGGTGAGGCCCGCCGGGCAGACCACCATGGTGCGGCGTGCCCGGCCGCGCAGCAGGAGTTCCTGTACGACGAGACCGGCCTCGATGGTCTTTCCGAGGCCGACGTCGTCGGCGAGGAGGAGGTTGACGCGGGGTGCGCCGACCGCACGCGACACCGGCTCCAGCTGGTACGGCTCGACGGCGACGCCGGAACGGAAGGGCGCCTGGAGGGTTTTGGCGTCGGCTGAGGCGACGGCGGACCAGCGCACGGCGTCGAGGAACGCGGCGAGTCGGTTCGGGGAGTCGTAGGCGCCGGTGGAGGCGTCGGGCAGGGAGCCCGCGGGCAGCACTCGGCGGCCGGGCTCCACCTCCCAGATGACGGAGAGGGTGTCGCCGAAGCGGCCGTCGGCAACGGACTGGAGATGGACCAGGGTGGCGCTCCGGCGGTCCTCTTCGCCGTCGGCAGCCGGGGACGGTTCCACGCGGGCGACCACCCACGACTGGCCGCGCACCTCGACGAGATTGCCTTCCTCGGGGAGCTGTTCCGCTCCCGTCCGCTCCGTCGCGCGCTGAACTGCTGACGTCATGGGCGCCGTTCCCCTCGGTGTCTCCTGCGCCGTCCGTAGACAGAGGCCTGTCTCCCCATCGGAACGGCGCGAGCGGAGCGTAACACGATCCGTCAACTGTGAACAGAGATTACAAAGTTCAGGATGGCAGTTCGCTTCAGCCTCAGGTCATACGCCGCAGTCGGCCCAGCAGGGCCCGGCTGCGTCCCTGCCCGACGTCCCCCTCGGGCAGGACCCTCTCCTCGTCCCCGACGAGTCGCCGCAGCAGTTCCACGGCCGCATGACGCTCTCCCGTACGAACCAACAACACAGCGATCTCGTACCTCGTGTCCAGCACCGCGGGGTCTCCCGGCCCGAGGAGGCTGCGCTGCTCGGCGAGGACCGACTTCAGTTCGTCCAGGGCCTCGCGGGTGCGGCCGAGCGCGCCCGCGCACAGGGCAGATCCGGCGCGGGCGGCAAGGAAGTCGGCGTGCCCGAGGCCGGGGGCGGCCATGAGTTCCTCGTACTCCTCCAAGGCGCGGGCGGGGCGCCCGGACTGGCGCAGGGCGGCGATTTCCGCGAGCCGCGGGTGCGCGACCACCGTCACCGAGGCCGCACCGGTCCGCACCGGGGCCCAGGCGGCGAGCAGAGCGGCCACCTCGGCCGCGGAGGCTGGCCGGTCCTCGGGCTTCTTCTCCAACAGGGCCGCCACCAGCGTCCGCAACCCGGTCGGAACACCGGAGCGACGATCGGCGAGCGGAGGTACGGGCTCGTTCGCGTGCCGGTGGTACAGCATGAAAGGGCTGCCGTCGGTGAAAGGCGGGGCCCCGGTGAGCAGTTCGTAGAGGACACAACCGAGCGAGTAGAGGTCACTGGCGGGCACGGTCTTGCCCACGGCCTGCTCGGGTGCCATGTAGACGACTGTGCCTGGGGTGGCGTTGGCCGCCGTGAAGCGGGTTTCACCGGGCTGGGGTTCCAGGGCGGCCGCGACACCGAAGTCGAGGACCTTGATCTCACCGTCCGGGGTGATCATCAGGTTCGACGGCTTGAGATCGCGATGCACGACGCTCTGACCGTGGGCGTAGGCAAGCACGTCGGCGGCACGCCGTGCGACGTCTGCGGCGTGCTCGACGGGCAGTGGGCCGTCGCTCTCGAGTACGGCGTCGAGGGCACGGCCCGGGACCAGGTCCATGACGAGATAGAGCTCACCCTCATGGCTGCCGTGATCATGGACGGCCGGGATGCCCGGGTGATCCAGACGGCTGGTGAGGCGCGCTTCGCGCAGGAACCGGCGCTCGAGTGTGGTGAGCTCGGCGCCACGACTGCGGGGCGCGAGGAGTTTTATGGCCACTTCCCGGCCGTGGTCACGGTCGTACGCCGCCCAGACGACCCCCATGCCACCCCGGCCGAGTTCGTGCGTAAGCTCGTACCGTCCAAGGCTTCGCCGCATTGCGCCCGTCCCCAGTCCCGGCGCCCACGGCGCCTGCCACACCCCCTGCGGCCGGGGGCGACGCGGCGCACCCGGTCAATCGGATCATCCTCTCACTGTTCACACGAGCCTCGGCCCTTGCGGTACGAGGAAAGGGCGGCGGGGATCCTCGGGCAGACCGCGGCGGGTGGCCAGCCCGGGGTCCGATTCCGGCAGGTAGGGGGCGAGAGCCGCGTAGACCTCGGTGGCGGAGGAGGGGCGGTCGTCCGGACGCTTGGCGAGCAGGGCCGTGACCAGATCCTGCAAGGCGCCGGGGACCTCCACCCCCGCATCGGCGATGACGGGAGGGGGCGAGCTGAGGTGGCGGGAGGCAAGGAGCGCCGGCTGATCGGTGGCGAAGAGTGTTCTACCGGTGAGCATGTGGTGCAGCAGGCAGCCGACCGCGTAGAGATCGCTGCGGCCGTCGAGCCGACCCTGGCCGGAGAGCAGTTCGGGGGACGCGCAGAAGATGTTGCCGATGCCTTCGCCGGTCATGGTCAGGCGCGGGTCGGCGTCGGTGAGCAGTTTCACCAGTCCGAAGTCCAGGATCTTGACGACGCCGTCCCGCCGGATCATGACGTTCTGCGTCTTGAGGTCACGATGGACGAGGTCGGCGGCGTGGGCCGCGGACAGTCCGGCGCACAGCTGGGCGGCCACGGCGGCGGCCGAGGGCACGTCGAATCGTTCGCCCTCCTGCTGGTCGAAGAGGTACTCCAGGGTGGTTCCCTCGATCAGTTCCATCACCAGACAGCAGGTGTCGTCCGTGATCGACGCGTCGAAGACCGTGGTGACATTGGGGTGGTCGAGGCGCGCCGCGGCCTGCGCCTCCCTCTTGAAACGAGCCAGCGCCTCCTTGCGGCTCTGCGCGACGGCCAGCAGCTCCGCGGCGATCGTCTTCACCGCCACGGGCCGCTCTAGATACAGGTCGCACCCTTGCCACACCTGTCCCATCACACCCCGGCCGAGAACCGACTTCAGCTGGTAGCGGTCACGCAGCACTGTTCCAGACGTGAATTTCTGCATTTCTCCCGTCCTCCACACTTCCCACACAGCGACCCCGTAGTTCTACACTGTGAACAAAGTCAATGAGCGTAGTAGCCTTCCCCGCAACACAGCCGCTGGGACACCGACCAGCCCAGCCGGCCCAGCACCTCGGAGACTGTTCGATGAGTACACCCAAAGCCGTACCCGTCAGCCTGGCCGAGATCGCCCGGATCGCCGGCGTGGGACGCGCGGCAGTGAGCAACTGGCGCCGCCGCCATGACTCGTTTCCCACCCGCATCGGCGGCACTGACGTCAGTCCGCAGTTCTCGCTGGCGGAGGTGGAGCAGTGGCTGCAGGACAACGGCAAGCTCAAGGACATCGGTGGCCGCGAGTTCCTCTGGCCGCGGTTCGAGGCGCTCGGCAGCAGGGACGAGTCGGGCTTGGCCATCGCCGAGTCGGCCCGTCTGATGCGCGTTCCTCGCGCTCGGGTCTCGCAATCCGAACTCTCCATCGCGGCAAAGGAGTTGGTGGGCGAGGCGGCGAGACTGGGGCGAAGCGAGGGGCCGCGCGAGACCTTTGAGTTCCTGCTACAGCGGTGGCTCGAAACGCATGTGCGACAACTCAGCACCACTCCTTCGCAGCTCGCCTCTCTGATGACCCGGATCGCCCTCACCGTACGCCTGGGCAAGGGTGAAGGAGGGCTCACCGCCTTCGACCCTGCCTGCGGCACGGGGCATCTGTCCGCCGCGGCCGCGCAGGAATACGACGGTTCGAGCCTGGTGGTGCTGGGGTGCGAGAGGGATCCGGCACTCGCGGCGCTGGCCTCCGCCCGACTCGGATTCGTCACCGAGAACCGGGAAGTCCGTACAGAGGTCGCCACGGCCGACGCGCTGCGCGACGACCCGTTCGCCGGGGTGCGAGCCGACATCGCGCTCTGCAACCCACCCTTCAACGAACGCGATTGGGGCTACGAGGAACTCGCCACCGACCAGCGTTGGACACACGGACTGCCGCCACGGACCGAACCGGAACTGGCTTGGGTGCAGCACCTGCTTTCCCACCTCAAACCCGGCGGAGCGGCTGTCATCGTCCTTCCGCCCGCCGTCGCGTCACGTAAGGCGGGCCGTCGGATCCGGGGCTCACTCCTGCGTACCGGGGTGCTCCGAGCGGTCGTGGCACTGCCACCCGGCAGCGCTCAACCACACAGCGTGTCCCTCCAGTTGTGGGTCCTGAGGGCCACTCCGGACAGCCCCGTTTCCACTGCTCCCAGCCAGGACGCACTGCTCGTGGATGCCACAGGCTTCGGACGACCCGGCTCGCGCGAGCCGGGACCCGACTGGGCTGCCCTCGGCGCTTTCGTCCTCTCCGCCCTGGAAGTCCTCGACCACCCGGACGCCGATCTACCGGAAAGCGCCGTCCGCGTCCCCCTGCTTGACCTACTGGACGACGAGGTGGACGTCACTCCCGGGCGCTACACCGCATCGAGCACAGAACCTTCCGGTATCGAACTGGCGGCTTCATGGGGGCAGTTGGGGGCCTCCCTGGCTGACCTGGCCGGACACGTGCAGTATCTGTCCAAACTCGGTTTCGAGGCCGAGACGCCGCAGGCCACGGCGACTGTCGGGGACCTCGTCAAGGCCGGTGCCCTCACGCTCCGCGCCGGACAACAACCATCGGAGACAGCGGCACCTTCTCGTGAAGCCGCCGTCCCACTCCTCACCGTTCCCGACCTACTGATGGACGGCACTCCCAGCGGGCTGCTCCCCGCCGACTCGGCACACACCATCGTCGAGGGAGGCGATGTCGTGGTCGCCGGTGTGGTCAGGGCGTTCAAGGCGTGGGTGCACGAAGGCCCCCCGGTGGCCCTGGGCCCCCAGCTCTACGCCCTGCGGGTGGACCCGGACAAGCTGGATGCCCACTTCCTCGCCGGCTGTCTGCGCGCGCCCGCCAACGGCCGCCAGGCAGGCACTCACGCATCAAGCTCGTCGAGGGTCGACATCCGCCGCCTTCAGGTGCTTCAGCTGCCTCTGGAGGAGCAAGCGGGATACGCCGAAACCTTCCGTCGGCTCAGCGTCTTCGAAGCCCTGCTCACCGAGGCTCAAGGACTGGGCAAGGGGCTGGTGAACGACGTGAGCGATCGACTTGCGGGGGGCGGACTGACCGTCTGACGGCATGCAGAGGTGTGACCCTCCTCCGTCCTCGAGGCGAACCACACACCAAGTCGCTGGAGTTGCCGGATGTGACTTCCCGGCATCCGGGCCGGCGCAACGTTCCTCGACGTCGACGGCCACTTCGGAACACACATCGGTGATCCGTTCCGCCAGTTGCACAGGCAGTTCGTCGGCAAGGGAAAGACAGTCCGCGATCACACGCAAGGCCGCGTCGATCTCCCCGAAGGCGAGTCGACACTCCGCCGCACGCAGCCGAGCCACGGCCCGTGCGACCACAAGGATTTCGCCGTCGCCGGGTTCGAGTTCCCCGGCCAGCCCGTCGTAGAGCTTGGCCGCGTCCCCGCACTCCCCGGCCAGTCGCAGCCCCTCCGCGGCGATCCGCCAGACCCGCGCAACGACAGGTCGGAGTACGCCCCACTCGGCTCGCACCCGTGGCGCAAGCTCCGCCAGCCGTCCGACAGCCTCGGCCGGAGCGTTCTGTTCGATCTCGAGCCAGGCAGCGTCACAGAGACCGGCGACCTCGGACGGGTCGAGCCACTCCTCGGCGTCAGGCGCCAGCCGACCAGGCCTGGTGAAGGACGTACGGGGAGAGCGGAACGGGGCCGTGGGGTCGGGCACAAGGCGCGGCCTCGGTGCCGGGTCACCCGAGCGAGGTGCCGCCGACCGGAAAAAAGCCGCACTGGAGCTCTGGCCAGGTCGAGGGACAGGTCACGCGAATCAAGCTGATCAAGCGGAAGGGTTATGGCCGTGCCAACCTTGATCTGCTCCGCAAACGGATCCTTCTGATGACCTGAGCAGGCCGCGTCGCCCTCTGTGTCGTCGCCGGCTACGGCCGCTCAGGCCACGGAGGCTCGCTTCGGATCGGCCGGGTCGATCGCGTGCTCCTCGAATCGAGCCTCAAGTTCCTCCAGGCCGTTCTCCCGGCGGAAGTCCTTCTCGGCTGTGGTGATCGGCAGCAGCCACAGGATCTGGGCGTGGGCTCCTCCGTTCCACTTGCAGATCTCGAACTCCGGACCGAAGGGATAGGGCAGGCTCACCAAGTAGTGATCGCATTCCGAGTCGTCGAGCCATGGTCTGCCGATCGGAACGGTGTGGCCGACATCGAGTCGTTGGTGGGCCGGCCCGCAGTGGTAGTACGCGTTCATGGTGAGGCTCTCCAGGTTGAGCCACTCGTCGCGCGGCGCCGCGAGGAAGAACTCCACCCCGTGACCGTCATGCTGAGCTGCCTCCCAGCAACCTGACGTCACATACAGCCACCAATCGCCGGGATGGGCGGGATGAACTCTGAACACCCGAAATCCGGGCACGCGTTCCTCTATGGGCCCATCGACTCCCGGGACCTCGTCGATGACGCGACCCGGCAGCGTCTTGCGAAGGTGATCGAGAAGAACGGAGCGGGCTACGGTGTTCGACATCCGCTCATGATGCCGAACACCACCGGCGGCTGCGAGAACGGGGGCCCAGAGCACTGCCCGATCGCTGAGTAGGCCCGGAGCGCGGTGCCGGGATTGCTCCCGGTCCGTTTCTCCGGACCTCTCGCCGAACCCGCCGTGCGCCTCTCAGCGCAACGGGCTCTCCACGGTCTCTGCCGTCAGGCGTGGTTGATACCGGTCCAGGGATTGGGGATCCTCGACGCCCGATAGCGGTAACGGGTGACCGTTACCGTCCGGAGGTCGAACAGTTCGATCCCGTCCGCGTGCGGGCGGCGCCAGCCCCCGTGGGGGTTGGCGAGCCACCGGCGGACGTCCTTCCACCTCCAGCGATGCAGAGCCCTCAGCCACCGGACCACCCGCCACCAGACGAAGTGTTCCAACATGCTGAAGGTGTGTTTCGCCACTGCGTGCTTGAAGTAGTTGGCCCAGCCGCGCATGATCTGATTGAGACGGATCAGCACGTCCCTGGGAGGGTGTTGCGACGTCCTGTGGGTCAGGGCACGGATCTTCGCCTTCAACGACCGGAGGGGCCGGTCGGCGATGAAGGTGTAGACGTACCACTTGTCGTTGGTTCCCTGCTTGCGGCGCCACTGGATGCGGAACCCCAAGAAGTCGAACCCGTCGGTCATGTGCACGATTCGGGTCTTGGTCGGTGACAGCCGAAGACCCAGAGGCTCCAGCACATGAGCGATGTCTTCGCGCAGCGTTTCGATGTCGTCGCGGGTGCCGTGCACGCAGACGACTTCGTCGTCCTCGTGCACGGCACCCGCGACGACCAGGGCGATCATGCCCCGCACACGAAGAAGCCCCCGCTCATCGAACAGGGACTCCCTTTGCCACAACGCACTGAGCTGGTGGACGCGGTCCTTGCGGAGACGAGGACGGTGCAGCAGCGTCTGCGTGATCTTCCGTCGCGGGTCGGGGTCTACTTCCTGCTGGCGATGTGCCTGTTCCCCGAGGTCGGCTATCGCCTCGTCTGGGACAAGCTGACTGCGGGCCTATCCGGGATGCCGGTGGTCTGACCGTCGGCGAAGGCGTTGCGTGACCTGCGCCGGCGGATCGGCAGCGCGCCGGTGCGGGCATTGTTCGACGCGCTGGCCGGATTGCGGGTCCAGCCGACCACGCCGAGGGTGCGTTTCGGCCCCACCACCGGGGGCGAGACAAGCTACGCCGGCCGGCTGCTGCATCTGCTGCGGCCGGACATGCTGGTGCTGTGGGACAAGGGATTCGACAGCAACGCCTTCCTCTCGGTGGTCACCGACGCCCAAGTCCTGGGCCAGCTCCGCAGCAGTCGGCGCACACCGGTCCTCTCACGCCTCGCTGACGACTCCTACCTGTCGGTGATCGGCACCGTGAAAGTGCGGGTCATCGACGCACAGATCGCTGTAACTTGCGCGAACGGCACATCCTTCACCGGGTCCTACCGACTGGTCACCACCCTGACCGACGCCCGCCGTCACCCCGCCACCGCGCTGGTAGGTCTCTATCACCAGCGGCGGGAACACGATCGGCGTACTACGCGCTCCGCCACACGATCATGAACGGCCGCAACCTGCGCTCGGGCGACCCGGCAGGCATCGAGCAGGAGATGTGATCCCTGCTCGCCCTCTACCAGGCCCTACGCACCGTGATGGTCGACGCCGCCGAGTCCCTCCCCGGCACCGACCCCGACCGCTGCTGTTTCACCATCGCGCTCCGAGCCGCCCGCGACCAAGTGATCCAGGCCGCGGGCATCATCGCCGCCGGCGCCGATCGGGACACTCTCCTCGGGACGATCGGCCGCCGGATCCTGGTTCGCCGGCTCGATCCCGCGATAAAGCCTCGTCGGCACGGGAGCAAAGTGGCCGGTTAAGCGGCCACATGTCAGGATCGGCACGTGTCTGAGTTCCTGAACGCCACCAAGAGCAGGGGGCGCCCTACCGTGCCGACTCCCAGGATGCGTCGGGTGGTGTTCGTCGCGGTGCTGAGCTCGGAGCGGACACTCGCCCTGGTACCTGACGAATCTCCTGGATGCCCGGCCCGATGGGTGCTTCCTGCAGGATCCGCCCGGGCCGCGGAGACCTACCGTGATGCGGCGATGCGAGTACTCCGCCATGTGGTCGGCGCGATGCCGACGCGCGGGGGCGCCGTTGAGGGGTGCTGTTGGGCTCAAGTTCCTGTGCCCGTCGGCCAGAGCCGTCGAGAGGCGCACGTGTTCATCTTTCGCCTCATGGTGGCTGGCGGCCTGCCGAAGCGTCTGCCCGAGAGGAGGGAGCCGGTGCGCTGGGCGGGACCGGACCAGTGGCCGGAGTTGTGCGCTCGCTGTGATCTGCCTGATGTGGATGTGCTGTTGACGGGTTACCTGGAGGGGTGGATCCCAGACGGGCGGATCACGTTGGGGCCTTGATCGCTCACGTTGCCCTGACGATTGTGGTGGCGGTTTCTTGCAGGGCTGCAGCGACTGCGGGCATGTCCTGTTCGCGCAAACGTACGGCGGGTGCGTGCACGGAGATCGCGGCGAGCGGCTCCCCGATGCGGTTCCGGACGGCCACCCCTACGCCGTGCAGGTCGTGTGCGCTTTCTTCGAGGTCTGCCGCCCATCCCCGGACTCTGATTTCCTCCAGCTCCAGCTCAAGCAGCGGCCATTCGGTGATGCTTGCTGCCGCCGTTGCGGCGAGTGCGGCCGGGAGAGCTGCGCGTACCTGTGCTGGGTCGCGGAGTGCGAGAAGGGCCTTGCCCGCCGCTGTGACATGCGCGGGAAGACACTGGCCGAGCGGAACGCTGACGCGCAGGACCTGTCGGCACTCGACTCCGTCGAGCAGCCGGACGACAGCCGTGTCCAAGGTATACAGGCATACCGTCTCCTGCAGCTTCTCGGACAGTTCTTCAAGGGGCCTACGGGCCTGCCTCCGGACGTCCAGCTGCGCGATGGCGTCCAGTCCCATGCGTACGAGTTGCGGCCCCAGTGAGTATCCGCGCTGCCCCGGATCGTGGCGCAGGAAACCCGTGTGCTTCAGGGTGACCAGGATGCGGTGTGCGGTGGAGCGGGACAGGCCGAGTTCCCGGGCGGTCTCGGTGACACCGATTTCTCCCCGGTCATGAGCCAGGACAAGAACATCCAGAGCCTTCGTCACCGATGCCAAGGCCTCGGTCGCCGACAGATGATTGGCATCCACCATGAAGGAACCGTAGCGCCCACAAGCTCCCGCGGACCGGGAGCTTTGACAGAATCCACACCGTCAGATTTCTGCGGTGACACGCCTCACGGCTCCAGTACGGCTTCGCGGAATTCCGACGAGTCACTTCTTCGTCAAGGAAGGTCAATTTCTGCGATAACTCCAACTGGACTTACCGCACTTGCGTGTGCTGCTGACCGTTTGGCGGCACCTCACAGGAACTGTGTGCGTGCCACAGTGTGCCGTCCCTACACTGGCAGCGGCCTTCCCTGAGGAGTTCACCATGGCGGGATACCGGACAGGCGCGCCTGCGTCGAGCAAAGGTGTCTATGTCGGCCTGGCCCGGCATGCCGTGGAGGAACTGATCGCTTCGCTGCGCGGCGAGTTAGCCACGCTGGAGGCGGTGCTCGCGATGATGTGCCAGGACGTCGAATCCGCCGATGTTCGCGAGGAGCGGCCGACCACCGAGGAGGAAACGGCGATCACCCAGCCCTCCGGGGAGGCCCCGTCCGAGGTTTCTGTCGCCGACGAGGATCCGTCGGCAGAAGTGGCGCCTCCGAGCTCTGGTACTCAGACCCTGGGGCCGCCGCGCAACGGAAGCATGCGCGATGCGATCCTCACGCTCCTGTGCGCCGCCCAGGAGGCGATGTCGATCACTGATATCGCGGCGGCCGTACGCCCGGGAGCGGACGCGACGGTCCGCTCATCCGTGGGGAAAACCCTCAACCGTATGAAGCAACTTGGTGAGGTGGAAAACGTAGCACCGGGGATGTTCCGGGCCGTGCTGTCATCCCGGGCTGCTTGATCCACCTGGGCACGGCCTCAACCCAATAAGCAGGCCTCCCTCGATTATCGGTCGAGGGAGGCCGCCCAAACGCACGAACGGACGCTTCTCCTAGCAGGGTTCCGGTCCGTCGTGCACGTTCACTCTAGCGCCGCCGACGGTAGCGCTAGAGAGAATCTGTGCCGTCATGCGATGGACCGTGCACGACTGACCTCAAACAGGCAATTGAGGATCAGCCATGGGCACATTGAGTCGTATTCGATCCGGGCCAGAGCGCAAGGCCCAGAGCGCGCTCCAGCCGGCAGACCGTCAGGACATCCGGCCAGCCAGCTCCCGCCAGCAGATCGCCGATGGTCTGTCTGCCGACGTCGCTCTGGGTAGCCAGCGCGCGCAGCGAGAGGTCGGGGCGCTCACCCAGGGCGGCGGCAAGGCGGCGAGCAATCGTCTGGACCACTGCGGCGGCAGGCTCCCCGACGATCCGGGCGTCCGGCCACTTGTCCGGGTCGACGGCGTAACTCCGTGGCGGCGCCGTGCGCGCTCGGCCTCCGGTCATAAAGATGCGCTCCTTCAGATCGTGATCGACACTGACGCCATCGGCCGGTTAACCGGCCACATGTCATGGGCCTTGCGCCTGGAGGTCGCTGTGTCGAATCGCCTGCTGGCGTACGCGCCGAAACCGGAGACGGTGCCGCCCGCCAAGTGGCGCCGCATCGCGCCAGTCGTCCGCTCGCTGGGATTCCTGGCCGTTGCGGCCGGGCCCTACGGCCCGGATGTGATCATGACGCCGCTCGCGCGACTGGTTGCTTGGGCCGAGGCCCAGGGCCTCCCGCTGGAACCCTCGGTGATCCTTGACCAGAGCACCGTCGAACGCTTTATCCTCGTCGGCTGCCGCGACATGGCCGCCAACAGTCGGCGTACCTGCAGCAGCCAGCTGCGCCGGGCATCCGAAGCCCTCCTGCTGGATCAGCTCGGGCAGCATCCGCCGATCCGGCTGAAGGCTGCCGCGACCCCGATGACGCCTTACCCACAGGCGGAAGTCGCCCACTGGCTGATCTGGGCGCAGAGCCTGCCCACCGCGGCCCAGCGGCGCAATGCCTGTCTGCTCTTCTGCCTCGGTATCGGGTGCGGCCTCGCCGTCGAGGATCTTGTGTACGTTCAGGGGCGGGACATCCAGGCGGGCCCCACCGGGCGAGCACTGGTCAAGGTTCACGGGCGCCGGCCGCGCACCGTCGTGTGCCGTTACGCCTACGAGGAACTGCTCCTGGCGGAGGCTGCAGACATCCCGGCAGACGCGTACGTGTTCCGGCCGGACTGGCAGGACCGCACCAGCAAGCACATCGCATCGGATTGGCTCGCCAAGTACCCACGGATCATCGGCCGTTGCGACGGGGCGGTGCTGCAGACCCAGCGGCTGCGCACGACCTGGATCGTCGATCTGCTGAATGCGGGCATTCCGCTGAAGGTGATCCTCAAAGCATCGGGGCTCGCGACGCTGCACAGCCTCTCGCGCTACCTCGTCTTCCTCCACGACGTACCCGAAGCAGAGGCATCCGATCTGTTGCGGGGAGCGGCGGCATGAGCAGGAAGAACCCGGAGAACAAACCCTGCCGGCGCACCGGCCTCGCCCTACGCCCCGCACCGCAAGCCCCCGGCCGTACCCTCAACGATCGCGTTGTGAACCAGGTCTTCCACCTTGTGCGGCACAGCGGCGTACTGGAGCGCCTCCCCTCCGACGACCACAGGCCGGGGCCCAAGGGCATGCCCTTCCGCACTGTATTGATCGGCCTGATCCTGTCGCAGTACATGGGCAAGAGCGCAAACATCGACGACGCCTGGGAGACGCTCTTCTTCGCGCTGTCTCCCGGGGCCAAAGCCCTGCTCGACGTTCCCGACATCGACCTGGACATCCCTGAGGGCGCCACCGGCGAAGAGATCGACCACATCGCGCACAAGCAGTACGCGATGTCGAAGCGGGTCTACCGGTCCTGGACGTCGATGACCAAGCGCCTCGACCCGGCGCCGCACGACCGCCGCAAACGGCTGACACTCGGCGAGGCCAAGAAGATCCGGCGGCAGTGGAATGCCCGCGCCAACAGGGACACCGTGCGCAACGTGGAAGCCATCGCCCAGGACCTGGTTCTCGCCCCGGTCATGGCCTCCTACCAGCGCGGCGACTTCGCTCGCTGGCAGGGTCACGTCGCGGTCGACGACACTCCGGTTCCGGTCTGGGGCAAAGAGCCTGACTACCGCAGGGACCGGGCCTCGCTTGAGATCACCGCCGGGATGTACGTGAAGGGAGGAGCGCCGAAGCGGCCGCTGGATCCCGGCGGAGCTGCGGCCCCCACGAACACCGGCACCCGACGCGGCGCAGCCAACAAGCCAGCGACTCGCAGTATCAAACCGACACAGAAGAAGACCAAGGCACCGGAGAAGAAGGAGTTCCGCTACGCCATGATGGCCGCGTTCCCCGGCCACGGCCACGGCGACCTCGCCGGCGCCTACCCTGCGGTCTGTCTCGGCATGATCCTCCATACCCCGGGCACCGAACCGGGGCCGGCCGCCCTCCGCGCCATCCAACCGGCCTTCGAACGAGGCATGGTCAAAGACCTCTTCTGCGCCGACCGGGGCATCTCCCAGGCCAAGCCCCGCAACCTGCATCTGCAGCTGCTCAAACTCGGCCTCAACGCGGTAAAGCACTACAACGACGACAAGGTCGACCGGCAAGGGGAGTTCCGCGGCATGGAGCTGGTCGGCGGCGAGTTCTACTGCCCGATGATGCCCACCCCGCTCGTCACCGCAGGCACCACTTACATCAACAGCCGCACGGACGAGGACCGCGCCCACGCACTCAACTTGATCCAGTCCCGAAAGGACTTCCAGACCAAGGTCAAGGAGTACGGGCCCGCAGGCGACCAGCGTCGGCAGTGCCCGGCCCTCGGACCACATGCCACAGTCACCTGCTACCGCCGCCCCCAACCGCGCCCGTCCACCATCGTTGACCTCGACGCCTCCACCGTCCGCACCCCGGCCGCCCTGCCCACCATCCCCAAGCCCAAGCGGGACACCGGCATCTACCCCGACATCTGCACCGGGAAAAGCATCACCGTCCCGGGCACCGTGCTGGCCAAGTGGCGGCAAAAGTACGCCTTGTTCACCGCGCCCTGGCAGGAAGCCTGGTCCGGACTGCGCAGTCAGAACGAGGGCGGCAACGGCAATCTCAAGAAGTCCGCCCTCGACAGCATCGACAACCCCCAGTTCCGCCTGCCCCACGGACGCGTCGCGCAGACACTGCTCAACGCCGTGATCATCTTCGTGGCGAACCTCAGAGCCATCCAACGGTTCCGCCGCGACCAAGGCATCCAGCCGCGCAAAATCAGCACGCCGCGTACCGCACCCCAAAACGGCCAGCCCACCGACCCACCCCGGCCGGAACCGCTCCCGACCGGGCATGCCAAGGCTCCGCCACGTGAGTGACGCATCCCCGCCGTGCTCCATCCCCTGAAAGCCCCACATGCCTGCGCCACGGCCACGAGCCGTCGCGCAGGCATGTCCTGTTTCCGCAGGTGAGAGGCGCAGCACCCGAACTGCCACCGCACCGTCCCCTCACCGAGCCGATCACGCGACCCGAAGGCCTCAGGAACGACGAAAAACCGGTGAGTCATATGACTCGACCGGTAATTCGTGAACGTATTGGGGACGATCTCGTGAACGTCCCAGCTGGTGTCCGAGGGGGGACTTGAACCCCCACGCCCGATAAAGGGCACTAGCAC
Organism: Streptomyces mirabilis; assembly: GCF_039503195.1. Classification (NCBI taxonomy): domain Bacteria; kingdom Bacillati; phylum Actinomycetota; class Actinomycetes; order Kitasatosporales; family Streptomycetaceae; genus Streptomyces; species Streptomyces mirabilis. Next base: position 8,531,751 of record NZ_JBCJKP010000001.1, on the reverse strand, counting down.
CTCAAGCTAGCGCGTCTGCCATTCCGCCACCCGGACCAGGTGTCTGCCGCCTGACCGGGGGGCTCCCCGCGGCGACATGGACAACAATACCAAGGTTTCGGAGTGCCTTTCACCTGCATATCCGGGCCGTGGGAGTGGCTGAGCGAGGCCGAACGAGGGGGCACCCGGCGACTTACCGTGGGCAACGCGACGCTCACCAAGGGTCTACGGAGCGGAGATCCGAACAGTCCCGCACCCGCACCGTCACTCCGCGATCCCATGCTCCTCCACCACCAGGATCCGCAGAGCCCGCACGAGCGCGGCCGCCGTCTCCTCGTCCAGCGGGTCGAGGAAGCGCCGCTCCATCGCGAGGCGCGCACGCTCGGCCCGGTCGAGGCAGTCCCGGCCCTCGGGCGTCAGCTCGACGATGTTCTTGCGCCGGTCCGCAGGACTGCGGCGCCGCTCGACCAGCCCCTGGTCCTCCAGGCCGTCGACGAGCGCGACCATCGTGGTGCGGTCGACGCCGAGCCGGCCGGCCACCTCGACCTGCGACAACGGGTACTCGGCGGCGAGCACCGCCAGCACCGCGAGCTCGTGGCCGTCGATCCCGAGGGGCGCCAACGCCGCCGCGGACGCCCGCGCCAGCCGCTGCTGGGCGTGCTTGAGCAGATAGCCGAGCCGGGACTCAAGGGGCACGGGAGGGACATGACGCGCGGGAGGTGCGGGAGGTGCGGGAGGGCGCTCACCGGTCATGCCGGAAACTGTACCCAAGACTGATTGTCAGCTGCGCTGATGATTGTCTAAGCTGAGCGATATGAGCGATCACCGCGTGCGCTTCGGTATCAAGACCACCCCCATGCACGTCTCCTACGACGACCTCCGCCGCGTCTGGCAGGAGGCCGACGCCCTGCCCGAGATCGAGGACGCCTGGCTCTGGGACCATCTGCTTCCGCTCCGCGGCCCCAAGGACGGCCAGGTCCATGAGGGTTGGACGCTGCTCAGCGCCCTGGCCGCGCAGACCGAGCGGCTGCGGCTCGGGCTCCTCGTCACCAGCAACCGCATCCGCCCGCCGGCCGTCCTCGGGAAGATGGCCTCGACCGTGGACGTGATCTCCGGCGGTCGGCTGGTCATGGGCATCGGCGTCGGCGGCACCCACCAGCCGCCCGGCACGGGCGGGATCTCCGGCGAGAATCCGGCCGTCGCCGAGTACGAGGCGTACGGACTCTCCCTCGTCCCGCCGGGCGAGGGGGTGGCCCGGCTCGGCGAGACGGTCGAGATCCTGCGGCGGATGTGGACGCGGGACGACCCCTTCGACTTCGAGGGGCGTTATTACCGGCTGCGGGGCACGCGGAACGAGCCCAAGCCGGTGCAGCGGCCCGGGCCGCCCCTGCTGATCGGCGGCTGGGGGACCCGGCTGCTGCGGCTCGTCGCCGAGCAGGCCGACATCTGGAACATCCCCGGGCCGCCGCACCACGACGTCGAGTTCGTCGCCGAGCGCGCTCGGGTGCTGGACGCGCACTGTGCCGACATCGGACGGGATCCGCGTGAGATCACGCGCTCCGTCCAGGTCGTCGTCTCGTACGACGACCCCGCCGCCACCCGCGCCACTGTCGCCGACCTCATCGGCATCGGCGTGAACCATGTCGTGCTCGGTCTGCCCCAGCCCTACCCCCCAGGTGTCGCCCGCTGGCTGGTGGACGAGATCATCGCAGGGAGCCGCAGGGGGCCGAGAGAGCAGGCGGCGCCCTGAGGCGGGTACCGCCCGCCCTCACCTCACGGAACGAGCTGGTACTCGGGGAAGTTGCCCGGCAGCCGCTCCCCCGCTGGCCCCTGTGTGACGGCGCGCACGAGCAGCTCGCCGCCGACGAAGGCGCCGCGCCAGGACGCGCCGAGGCCGCCGAAGAGCTCGTCGCGGTCGCCCCGGGAGCGGGGCTTGCCGCGGCCGACCTTGAACGCGCGGATCTGCGGGGCCAGTCGGGCGTACGTCGCCTCGTCGTCCGTGGACAGCGTGGCGACGAGCGCGCCGTTCGACGCGTTCATCGCGGCGAGCAGCTCCGCCTCGGTGTCGACCAGGACGATGGTGTCGACCGGGCCGAAGGGCTCCGCGTGGTGCAGCGGTGAGGACGGCGGCGGGTTCAGGAGCGTGACCGGTTGGACGTACGCCGCCGTGTCCTGGCCGGGCAGGAAGCGTGCGTCGGTCAGCTTGCCGCGGTGCAGCGGGACGGCGCCGCGGTCGATGGCCTCCGCCACCTGGTCGTGCAGCTCCTTCGCCTTGGCCGCGTTGATGACGGGCCCGAAGTCCAGCGCGGGGTACGGGTCTTCGGGGTGCTCGACGGCCAGTGGGTGACCGACCCGCAGGGTGCGGACGGCGGGGAGATAGGCGGCGAGGAACTCGTCGAACAGCGAGCGCTGGACGACGAAGCGCGGGTAGGCGGTGCAGCGCTGCTTGCCGTAGTCGAAGAGCTTGGGGATGACGGCCGTCAGTGCGTCCCAGTCCGTGTGGTTCCAGATGCCCCAGGTGTTGAGTCCCTCCTGTTCGAGCACATGCCGCTTGCCGAGGTCGGCGACGGCGGTGGCCACCGCGGCGCCCGTGTCACGGCCGCCGACGAAGGAGACACAGCCGATCTCGGGCGCGCGGACCAGCGCCTCCGACAGCTCGCCTCCGCTGCCGCTGACGAGGGTGACGGGAATCCCTTCGCGTGCGGCGAGCGCGCCGGCCAGGGTGAGGCAGGCGACGCCGCCGTCGGTCGGGGTCTTGGCGATGACCGCGTTCCCTGCCAATGCCTGTACCAGCATTGCGTGAACGAGCACGCTCATCGGGTAGTTCCAGCTCGCGATGTTGGACACCGGCCCGTCGAGCGGCGTCCGGCCGTCGACCATGGGCTCGATGCCGTCGACGTACCAGCGCACCCCGTCGATCGCCCGGTCCACGTCGGCCTGCGCGAGTCGCCAGGGCTTGCCGATCTCCCAGACGAGGAGGAGGGCGAGCAGCTCGCGGTGCTCGGTCAGGGCGTCGAGGGTGGCCGCGACGCGCGCCCGTCGTTCGGCGAGCGGGACATGCCGCCAGGCCCGGTGCTGGTCGAGTGAGGCCCGTACGGCCTGGTGGGCGGTTGTGGCGTTCAGACGGGGCGGGCCCGCGATGGGGCTTCCGTCGACCGGACTGGTGGCGGGCAGTGCCCGGCCGTCCGCCCGCCAGGCGGCGTCCCAGAGATTGAGGACGCGGTCCTCCCGGAACGCCTCGGGGGCGACGGCGAGGCAGCGCTGCCAGGCGTCGGCCCAGGACGTACCGGACTTCAGGGCAAGGGGGTTGTTGAGGGTGGATGCCATTCGGATGTCTCCGCTCTCGGTGCACAGTCGGGGGCGGGAGGTGCCTGGCTCCTGCCGAGCTGCATGGTCCACGGGCCCGGACGAGGAGTGGTCGCATCCGTGCGGAGGAGGACGGTGGTCGCGTCCGCACGGAGCGAAGGGTTCGTACGCGCAGGGTGGTCGCGTACGTACGGAGGAAGGTACTGAGGAGGCTCCGCTCGTGACAGTCACCTCACATCAACTATGAGTGACGTCTCATCTCACCCCTGTGCGGCGACACGCTCCGATTCCAACCGGGTCAGCACCAGCCGGGCCGTCTCGGTCGGCGTGCCGCCCACTCGTACTCCGGCCGCTTCGAGGGCCTCCTTCTTCGCCTGCGCGGTGCCGGCCGAGCCGGAGACGATCGCGCCCGCGTGGCCCATCGTCCTGCCCTCGGGCGCGGTGAAGCCGGCGATGTAGGCGACGACGGGCTTGGTGACGTGGTCGCGGATGTACGCGGCGGCCCGCTCCTCGGCGTCGCCGCCGATCTCGCCGATGAGGACGACGAGTTCGGTGTCCGGGTCGTCCTGGAAGGCGGCCAGGCAGTCGATGTGGGTGGTGCCGACCACGGGGTCGCCGCCGATGCCCACGCACGTCGAGAAGCCGATGTCGCGGAGTTCGTACATGAGTTGGTACGTCAGCGTGCCCGACTTGGACACCAGGCCGATGCGCCCCGGCTTGGTGATGTCGGCGGGGATGATGCCCGCGTTCGACTGCCCCGGAGTGATCAGGCCCGGGCAGTTGGGGCCGATGACGCGGGTGCCCTTCGTGGCGGCGTACGCGTGGAAGGCGACGGAGTCGTGGACGGGGATGCCCTCGGTGATGACGACGGCGAGCCCGATGCCCGCGTCGGCGGCCTCGGTCACCGCGGCCTTGGCGAACGCGGGCGGTACGAACACGACGGTGACGTCGGCGCCGGTCGCCGCCATCCCCTCGCGCACCGAGCCGAAGACGGGCACCGCCCGGTCGTCGAAGTCGACGGTCCGGCCCGCCTTGCGCGGGTTGACCCCGCCGACGACGTCCGTGCCGGCGGCGAGCATCCGCCGCGTGTGTTTCATGCCCTCGCCGCCGGTCATGCCCTGGACGAGAACCTTGCTCTCCTTGGTGAGAAAGATGGCCATGTCCTGTTCCTCCTTCAACCGGCGGTGGCGAGTCGGGCCGCGCGGTGTGCGGCGTCGTCCATGGTGGTGGCCTGCTGGACCAGGGGGTGCGCGCGGCCGTCGAGGATGGCGCGGCCACGGACGGCGTTGTTGCCGTCGAGGCGGACCACGAGGGGTTTGGTCAACCGCACGGTCTCCAGCGCCCGCACGATGCCGTCGGCGACCGCGTCGCAGGCCGTGATGCCGCCGAAGACGTTGACGAAGACCGATTTCACGGCCGGGTCGGAGAGGATCACGGAGAGGCCGTCGGCCATGGTCTGGGCGGAGGCCCCGCCGCCGATGTCGAGGAAGTTCGCGGGGCGGGCACCGCAGCCCGCGACCACGTCGAGCGTCGACATGACGAGGCCCGCGCCGTTGCCGATGATGCCGACCTCGCCGTCCAGTTTGACGTAGTTGAGACCCTTGGCCGCGGCCGCCGCCTCCAAGGGGTCGTCGTGCGTGGCCTCCTGCTCACCCCAACGCGTCTGGCGGAAGCGGGCGTTGTCGTCGAGGGTGACCTTGCCGTCCAGGGCGAGGATCTGCCCCCGGGCGGTGCGTACGAGGGGGTTCACCTCGACGAGCACGGCGTCCTCGCGGGTCAGCACCCCCCAGAGGCGTACGAGAACGTCGACGGTCTCCGGGGGCAGCCCCGCGGCCTCGGCGATCTCGGTCGCCTTCGCCGAGGTGACGCCCACGGCCGGGTCCACGGGAACACGCGCCACCGACTCCGGGCGGCTCGCGGCGACCTCCTCGATGTCCATGCCGCCCTCGGCCGACGCGATCGCGAGGAAGCGTCCGGCGGCGCGGTCGAGGACGTAGCCGACGTAGAACTCGCTCTCGATGTCGACCGGTTGGGCCAGCATCACCTTGCCGACCGTGTGGCCCTTGATGTCCATGCCGAGAATCCGACGTGCGGTGAGCTCGGCGGCGGCCGGGTCGGCGGCGAGTTCGACGCCGCCCGCCTTGCCGCGTCCACCGGTCTTCACCTGGGCTTTCACGACGACTCGGCCGCCGAGTCGGCGGGCGATCGCGCGCGCCTCCTCGGGCGAGTCCGTGACCTCGGCCCTCGGCACCAAGATGCCGTGTTCCTCGAAGAGTTCCCTTGCCTGGTGTTCGTACAGGTCCATCACCGGCTCCTGACTGCTGTGTCTGTCCGGGGAGCGACTCCCAGACCCCCGGAAAATGCCGCACGCCCCCTGGACACCACCCACCGGATGCGGGATAACAAGCTTCATACAGTATTCGTCGACTGTATGCAATGTACCGCGAGAGCGTTCCAACCCCCTACGAAGGGACAGGACTTCGCCATGCCCGACGACATCAGCCAGGACTTCATCTCCGGTGGGCATCTGGTCGCCAAGGCACTCAAAGCAGAAGGTGTGGAGGTCATCTACACCCTGTGCGGCGGCCACATCATCGACATCTACGACGGCTGCGTCGACGAAGGCATAGAGGTCGTCGACGTCCGTCACGAGCAGGTCGCCGCCCACGCCGCCGACGGCTACGCACGCATCACCGGCAAGCCCGGATGCGCCGTCGTCACGGCGGGTCCCGGTACGACCGACGCCGTGACCGGCGTCGCCAACGCCTTCCGCGCCGAGTCCCCGATGCTGCTCATCGGCGGCCAGGGGGCGCACACCCAGCACAAGATGGGGTCCCTGCAGGACCTGCCGCACGTCGACATGATGACGCCGATCACCAAGTTCGCGGCGACGGTGCCGGACACGGCACGCGCCGCCGACATGGTGTCGATGGCGTTCCGGGAGTGCTTCCACGGCGCGCCCGGCCCCTCCTTCCTGGAAATCCCGCGCGATGTCCTGGACGCCAGGGTGCCGGTGGAGAAGGCCCGGATCCCGGCCGCCGGCCACTACCGGGCCTCGACCCGCTCGGCCGGTGACCCCGAGGCGATCGAGAGGCTCGCCGACCTCCTCGTCCACGCCGAGAAGCCCGCGATCCTGCTGGGCAGCCAGGTGTGGACGACGCGCGGCACCGCGTCCGCCATCGAGCTCGTCCGCACCCTCAACATCCCGGCGTACATGAACGGCGCGGGGCGCGGCACGCTGCCGCCCGGGGACCCGCACCACTTCCAGCTCTCGCGCCGGTACGCCTTCTCCCACGCCGATGTCATCGTCATCGTGGGTACGCCCTTCGACTTCCGCATGGGCTACGGCAAGCGGCTCTCCCCGGACGCGACCGTCGTGCAGATCGACCTCGACTACCGGACCGTCGGCAAGAACCGGGACATCGACCTCGGCATCGTCGGCGACGCGGGTCTGATCCTGAAGTCGGTCACCGAGGCGGCCTCAGGGCGCCTCAACGGCGGCGCGTCGAAGCGCAAGGAGTGGCTGGACGAGCTGCGGGCGGCCGAGCAGACGGCCGTCGAGAAGCGGCTGCCCAGCCTGAAGTCGGACGCCTCGCCGATCCACCCGTACCGCCTGGTCAGCGAGATCAACGACTTCCTCACCGAGGACTCGATCTACATCGGGGACGGCGGCGACATCGTCACCTTCTCCGGGCAGGTCGTCCAGCCCAAGTCACCCGGGCACTGGATGGACCCGGGCCCGCTCGGGACGCTCGGCGTCGGCGTCCCGTTCGTGCTCGCGGCCAAGCAGGCACGGCCCGACAAGGAGGTCGTCGCCCTCTTCGGGGACGGCGCCTTCTCCCTCACCGGCTGGGACTTCGAGACCCTCGTCCGCTACAACCTCCCCTTCGTCGGCATCGTCGGCAACAACTCCTCCATGAACCAGATCCGTTACGGCCAGGCCCAGAAGTACGGCCTGGAGCGCGAGCGGGTCGGCAACACCCTCGGCGACGTCCACTACGACAAGTTCGCGCAGATGCTGGGCGGTTACGGCGAGGAGGTCCGCGACCCCGCCGACATCGGCCCGGCGCTCCGGCGTGCCCGGGAGTCGGGCAAGCCTTCGCTGATCAACGTCTGGGTCGACCCGGACGCGTACGCCCCCGGAACCATGAACCAGACGATGTACAAGTGAGGTGCCCGCGATGACCCCGATCACCCCGATCACAGGAACGTCGACCAAGGCTCTCGAAGGCGTCCGTGTCCTCGACATGACGCACGTCCAGTCGGGTCCGTCCGCCACGCAGCTGCTGGCCTGGCTGGGCGCGGACGTCGTCAAGCTGGAGGCGCCGACCGGTGACATCACCCGCAAGCAACTGCGCGACCTCCCCGACGTCGACTCCCTCTACTTCACGATGCTCAACTGCAACAAGCGGAGCATCACCCTCAACACCAAGACCGAGCGCGGCAAGGAGATCCTCACCGAACTGATCCGGCGCTCCGACGTCATGGTCGAGAACTTCGGACCGGGCGCGGTCGACCGCATGGGCTTCACCTGGGACCGCATCCAGGAGATCAATCCGCGGATCGTCTATGCCTCCATCAAGGGGTTCGGGGACGGCCCGTACACCAACTTCAAGGCCTACGAGGTCGTCGCGCAGGCCATGGGCGGGTCGATGTCCACCACCGGTTTCGAGGACGGGCCGCCGCTGGCGACGGGAGCCCAGATCGGTGACTCGGGCACGGGCGTGCACGCCGTGGCGGGGATTCTCGCGGCGCTGTACCAGCGGGAGAACACCGGGCGCGGGCAGCGGGTCAACGTGGCCATGCAGCATGCCGTGCTCAACCTCTGCCGGGTGAAGTTGCGCGATCAGCAGCGACTGACACATGGCCCGCTCGCCGAATATCCCAACGACGACTTCGGCGTCGAGGTTCCCCGCTCCGGCAACGCGTCCGGCGGCGGTCAGCCGGGCTGGGCGGTCAAATGCGCTCCGGGCGGCCCCAACGACTACGTGTACGTCATCGTGCAGCCCGTCGGCTGGAAGCCGATCACCGAGCTCATCGGGCGGCCGGAGCTGGCGGACGACCCCGAGTGGGCGACCCCGGAGGCCCGGCTGCCGCAGCTCACCAAGATGTTCCAGCTCATCGAGGAGTGGTCGACCACGCTTCCCAAGTGGGAGGTGCTGGAGAAGCTCAACGCCCACAACATCCCGTGCGGCCCGATCCTGTCCACCAAGGAGATCATCGAGGACGAGTCGCTGGTCGCCAACGAGATGGTCGTGTCGGTGCCGCACCCCGAGCGGGGTGAGTTCGTGACCGTGGGCAGCCCGCTGAAGCTCTCCGACTCCCCCGTGGACGTGACCAGTTCGCCGCTGCTCGGCGAACACAACGAAGAGGTCTACATCGGCGAGCTCGGCCTCGGCGACGAGGAACTTCGCCTGCTCAAGTCGAACGGAGTGATCTGAGTGATGGCCGAAGACCGGATTCTCCGGGTGCGCACGCTCCTCGACGCCGTGCGGGCCGAGGGGCGGAGCGCGCTCACCGCGCCCGAGGGAAAGGTGATCGCCGACGCGTACGCGATCGCCGTCCCCGGCGAGGAGCTGGCGACGGACGTCGACGAGGCGGTGGCGTACGCGGCGCGCTTCGGCGGACCCGTCGTGATGAAGATCGTCTCGCCGGACATCCTGCACAAGACCGACGCCGGCGGCGTCATCGTGGGTGTGGAGGGCGCGGCGGACGTACGCGCCGCCTTCCACAGGATCGTCGAGAACGCGCGGGCGTACGACCCTGAGGCCCGTATCGAGGGCGTCCAGGTCCAAGAGCTGCTCCCCCAAGGGCAGGAGGTCATCGTCGGGGCGGTGACCGACCCGACCTTCGGGAAGGTCGTCGCCTTCGGGCTCGGTGGGGTGCTGGTGGAGGTCCTGAAGGACGTCACCTTCCGGCTCGCCCCCGTGGACGCCGACGAGGCGCTGTCGATGCTGGACTCGATCAGGGCGGCCGGGATCCTGCGCGGGGTGCGTGGCGCGCCGCCGGTGGACCGGTGGGCGATCGCCGAGCAGATCCGCCGGGTCTCCGAACTCGTCGCGGACTTCCCCGAGATCGCCGAGGTGGACCTCAACCCGGTGATCGCCACTCCGGAGGGCGCGGTCGCCGCGGACATCCGCGTGATCCTCGCGGACTCGGTCCCCAAGGAGCGGCGCAAGTACACGCGCGAGGAGATCCTCACGTCGATGCGGCGGCTGATGGAGCCCTCGTCCGTGGCCGTGATCGGTGCCTCCAACGAGCAGGGCAAGATCGGCAATTCGGTCATGCGCAACCTCGTCGACGGGGGCTTCTCCGGCGAGATCCACCCGGTGAACCCCAAGGCCGATGACATTCAGGGCCGCAAGGCGTACAAGAGTGTCACCGACGTTCCCGGTGAGGTGGATGTGGCGGTCTTCGCGATCCCCGCCAGGTTCGTGGCCTCGGCCCTGGAGGAGGTGGGACGCAAGGGGATCCCCAACGCCGTACTGATCCCCTCCGGGTTCGCGGAGACCGGCGAGCACGAGCTCCAGGACGAGATCGTGGCCATCGCCGAGCGGTACGGGATCCGGCTGCTCGGGCCGAACATCTACGGCTACTACTCGACCTGGCAGGACCTGTGTGCCACGTTCTGCACACCGTACGACGTGAAAGGCGGCGTCGCGCTCACCTCGCAGTCCGGTGGCATAGGAATGGCCATCCTGGGGTTCGCGCGCACTACGAAGACGGGTGTTTCCGCGATCGTCGGGCTCGGCAACAAGTCGGACCTGGACGAGGACGACCTGCTCACCTGGTTCGGCGAGGACCCGCACACCGAGTGCATCGCGATGCACCTGGAGGACCTGAAGGACGGCCGCGCCTTCGTGGCGGCGGCGCGTGCGACGGTTCCGAAGAAGCCGGTCGTCGTCCTGAAGGCGGGGCGTACGGCCGCCGGGGCGAAGGCCGCCGGCTCGCACACCGGCGCGCTCGCGGGTGACGACGCCGTGTACGAGGACATCCTGAAGCAGGCCGGCGTCATCCGGGCTCCCGGGCTGAACGAAATGCTGGAGTACGCGCGCGCGTTGCCCGTACTTCCCACCCCCAGGGGCGGCAACGTCGTCATCATCACGGGTGCGGGCGGCAGCGGTGTGCTCCTGTCCGACGCGGTGACGGACAACGGCCTGTCCCTGATGGAGATCCCGCCGGACCTGGACGCGTCCTTCAGGGCCTTCATCCCGCCCTTCGGAGCCGCGGGCAACCCGGTGGACATCACCGGGGGCGAGCCGCCGTCGACGTACGAGGCGACGATCCGGCTGGGCCTGGAGGACCCGCGCATCCACGCGCTCGTCCTCGGCTACTGGCACACCATCGTGACCCCGCCCATGGTCTTCGCCGAGCTCACCGCGCGCGTGGTGGCCGAATTCCGCGAGCGCGGCATCGAGAAGCCCGTGGTGGCGTCGCTCGCGGGTGACGTCGAGGTCGAGGAGGCCTGCCAGTACCTGTACGAGCGGGGGGTCGTGGCGTACCCGTACACGACGGAGAAGCCGGTGGCCGTGCTCGGCGCGAAATATCGCTGGGCGCGGGCGGCGGGCCTGTTGGGGGGCGGTTCATGAGGTGAACCAGGGCGGGGACGGCCGACGGTGCGCGTCGGCCGCCCCCAGGACCCGTGCGCACACGAAAGGCATTTGGACAGGGGGCGCTGGCCAGATCTTTCGACGCGAGGGGTGCTGAACCGACATGACAACCACCGACCTATCGACCTCCGTCCCCTACAGGGAGGTGACGGATCGCAACGGCCGCCTGTACCGCATCGGTGAGACCGATCGGGACATCATGGGGCGACCACGCTGGACCATGGTGCTCTTCCCCTGGATGGGGATGCTGGGCATCAGCTCCTCGGAGTACGCGTTCACCTCCGCCGAGGACACCCTGCACGACGCCCATCTCTGGGGCAGTGGGCACATCTTCTGGCTGATGGGCGTCTGGATATTCTTCCAGGCCGCCGTCGCCTTCCCGGCCGGGCAACTGCGGGAGAGCGGACGGCTGCCCGCGCGGTACGCCATGATGCTCGGCGCTCTGGGCACGGTCCTGGGGTACCTCTCGCTCGCGTTCGCTCCGCATGTCACCGTCGCGTACATCGGCTTCGGCATGTTCAGCGGTATCGGCGCCGGCCTGGTCTACGCGACCTGCGTGAACATGGTCGGCAAGTGGTATCCGGAGCGCAAGGGCGGCAAGACGGGCCTGGTCAACGGCGGTTTCGCCTATGGCTCGGTACCCTTCGTCTTCCTGTTCACCTCGTACATGGACCTCGGCAACTACCAGGGAGTCCTGGTGACGGTGGGCCTGGTCTGCTGTGCCGTGGTCGCCTTCGCGGGCTGGTTCTTCAAGGACCCGCCCAAGGGGTGGTGGCCGCCGCACGTGGACCCGCTGAAGGTGTCCGACGACCCGAGGATCCGCCGGGCGCTGGAGAAGAACCCGCCGGCGGTGAAGCAGTACACCCCCAAGGAGGCCGCCCGTACGCCCGTTCTCTGGATGATGTGGTTCTGTCTGCTGTGCACCGCCGGGATCAACATCTTCGGCATCGCCTTCCAGGTGCCGTTCGGCAAGGACATGGGGTTCGCGGGCGGGATCGTGGCCACCGCGATGTCCCTGAAGGCGATCGTCAACGGCACGGGGCGCGGCGTGATCGGCTGGATCTCCGACCGCTTCGGACGCCGCAACACACTGATCATCGTCTGTCTGGTGCTGGGCTCCGCCCAATTCGGGGTGCTGGTCTCCGGTCAGATGGGCAGCATGCCGTTCTTCCTGTTCTGCTCCATGGTCTCCGGCTTCGGCGGAGGGGCGATCTTCCCGCTGTTCGCGGCCATGACGGCGGACTACTTCGGCGAGAACAACAACGCGTCCAACTACGGAATGGTCTACAGCTCGAAGCTGATCTCGGGCCTGGTGGGCTCCGGCATGGGCGCGGTCGTCGTCGGCGCGTGGGACTACCACGGGGCCTTCGTGCTCGCGGGCTCCATCGGCCTCGCCTCCGCCGTGCTGGCGCTGTTCCTCAAATCACCGGGCCGGCCCAAGGCCCGGAGCATCGTCCCCAACCCGCAACCGCTCGGCGAGGAGATGGCGTGACATGACGACAGAACCCATCGCCACCCAGGGCGCGTCGGCCGCCGCCGACGGCTCGAACCGCTCGTACCACGAAGTCACCGACGCCCGGGGCCGTGTCTACCGGATCGGTGAGACGGACCGCGACATCCTCGGCCACTCCCGCAAGTTCATGGTGTATCTGCCGTGGATCGCCATGATGGCCATCAGCGTCTTCGAATACGCGTACGGCTCGGCCGAGGACACCCTGTCCCACGCCCACGGCTGGACACAGAGCAACACCTTCTGGATATTGAGCGTCTGGGTCTTCTTCCAGGCCGGCATAGCCTTCCCGGCGGGCTGGCTGCGGGAGCGGGGCATCCTCACCGCCCGCAGGGCCATGTACATCGGCGCGCTCATGTGTGTGATCGGCTTCCTGGCCCTCTCGCACCTGAGCAACGTGCTGCTGGCCATCCTGGGCTTCGGCGTCATCGGCGGCCTCGGCTCCGGCCTGGTGTACGCGACCTGCATCAACATGGTCGGCAAGTGGTTCCCCGAGCGCCGGGGCGCGCGGACCGGATTCGTCAACGGCGGATTCGCGTACGGCTCCCTGCCGTTCATCTTCATCTTCAACTACGCGTTCGACACCGGGAACTACCACCGTGTCCTGGACCTCATCGGCTGTTACGTGATGATCGTCGTGCTGTCCTGCGCGTTCTTCTTCAAGGACCCGCCGAAGAACTGGTGGCCCTCGGACATCGACCCGCTGACGTACGGCGGCAACAGCAAGACCTCCGCCGCCCTCGCCAAGAACCCTCCCGCGGTGAAGCAGTACACGCCCAAGGAGGCCATCAGGACGGGTGTGCTGCCCCTGATGTGGATCACGCTGGTCATGACCGCGGGCGTGTCGATCTTCGGGATCTCCTTCCAGGTCGACTTCGCCAAGGAAGTGGGCTTCGGACCGCTGGTGGCGGCGTCCTCCATGGGCATCATGGCCGTGATCAACGGCATCGGGCGGGCCGTGGTGGGCTGGCTGTCCGACACCTGGGGCCGCAAGCTGACCCTGGTGTTCGTCATCGTCGTGCTGGGGCTCGCGCAGTTCGGGGTGATCTGGGCCGGTGACATCAAGAGCGAGTGGCTGTTCCTGTTCTTCGCCTTCCTCTCCGGGTTCGGCGGCGGCGCGTTCTACCCGATGTTCGCGGCCCTGACCCCGGACTACTTCGGCGAGAACTACAACGCCACCAACTACGGCCTGGTGTACAGCGGCAAACTGATCAGCGGCCTGTTCGGCGGCGGTCTCGGCTCGATGGTGGTCGCGGCCTGGGGCTACAACGGCGCGTACGCACTGGCCGGTGGTATCTCGATGCTGGCGGCGGCGATCGCGTTGCTGCTGAAGCAGCCGGGACGCGACAGCGAGGTACGCACTCCCCAGCCGCAGCCCGCGAGCTGAGAGGTCTCCTGGTCAACGGGTTGAGAGGTCTCCTGGTCAACGGGTTGAGAGATTCTCCTACCGGCACGGAGCACCGAGCACCGATCGGGCGGCCCTCCCCACGTGGCGCGTTGTGGGGAGGGCCGCCCGGTGCACCGCCGCGAAGCTAGTGACGCCGCTTGCGGAGGGCCGCGAGGTTGTCGTAGCCGATCTTCGCGTGCGTGAGTGACTGCCCGGGATCCGTGGCGCTCGGGGCGTTGTCCTGCTCGACCATCGGGTTGTGGTAGTTCCGGTCACCGACGCGCGAGAAGAACGTGGTGTAGTCGATGACGCCGGTGCCGAAGGGCACCATGTCGTAGCCCATGCCGTTCGTCGTGTTGACGACGCCGTCCTTGGCGTGGAAAAGCGGGTAACGCTTGTTGTTGCGGACGACGAGCCCGGCGGGATCGAACACCTTCTCCTGGGTGGAGCCGTCGTGGGCCGTGTACGTGTGGAACTTGTACTGGGCCACGTGCGCCCAGAAGATGTCCATCTCCAGCCAGACCACCTTCGGGTCGGTGATCTTCAGGAAGTACTCCAGCTTGCGTATGCCGGAGCTGCGGGTCGGGTTGCCCTGGGCGTCCAGCGGGCCCCCGTCGAGCAGGAAGCCGTACGCCGCGTCGTGGTTGTGGGTGTACAGCTTGAGGCCCTCGCGGCGGGCGATCTCGCCCAGCGCGTTCCACTTGTCGGCGGCCACGTCCCAGTCGGCGCGGTAGGCGCTGCCGGTGGGGTCGCCACCGGTGCCCATGTGCGCCATGCCGAGGATGTTGGCGATCTCCAGGTGCTTCTTGAAGGTGTCCAGGTCGGCCGTGGTGAGGGGCCAGGACGGGGGTATGAAGCCGTGGTTGCCCTGCGCTCGCAGCCCGTACTCGTCGAGCCAGGAACGCAGCAGCTTGGCGCCCTGCACGGACTCCAGGCTCGCGCCGCCGGGAGCGTTGGCGTGCTGGCCGTATCCGGCGAACTCCACCTGCCGGTAGCCGAAGCGTGAGAGCTGCTTGAAGACCTCGCGGAATCCGGAGGGGAGGTCGGTGGCGAGCGGGTCGCGGCCCGTGGCGTCCCGGACGGTGTAGAGGATGATGCCGCGCTTGTTCGCGGGGACGAGGACGTCACCGCCGTGGCCAGGGTCCTCGTCGTGGCCTCTGCCCCGGTCCTGGGCCAGGGCGGGCGAGGCACCGAGGACGGGTGCCGCGATCGCCGCGGTCGCGACGGCGGTGCAGGTGCTCAGAAAACGGCGGCGGTTGAGGCCGAGAGCGCGGCGCAGGGCTTCGCCGGTCGCGGGTTCGTCGTGGAAGGCGGTCACGGTTTCTCTCTTTCGGATCGGTGTACGGCTTTGACGGGTGCCGTCGGGTCTGCTGCTCGTGCGCAGGTCAGAGGCGTGCGAAGCGCTCGCCGGACACGTTGTCAGTGGCGCGTGCTTCACTTTCCGTAGTTGCTCGTCACGCTTCGTCAGGTCTCGTCAGGTGAGGCCGGCCAGGTCGAGCAGCAGGGATTTCACTTCGGTGGCCGCGATGCGGCCGGGAGCGGTGTGGGGGGTGGAGCAGATGAGGAGCGGACCTTCGTCGTCGCTCGTGGGAAGGCGGCCGTGGCTGCCGCGAATAGGTGAGGGGTCCAGCGGCACGACCGCCATGCGGTAGCGCAGGCCGAGCTTCTTGCGGGCCAGTGCCGTGGCCGCCTTCACCTTGACGTAGGGGTCGAGGGGATCCATGAAGAGTTCGACCGGGTCGTAGCCGGGTTTGCGGTGGATCTCGACGAGCTGCGCGAAGTCGGGCGCGCGGGCGTCGTCGAGCCAGTAGTAGTACGTGAACCAGGCGTCCGGCTCCGCGACGGCGACGAGTTCGCCGGAGCGCGGATGGTCGAGGTGGTGGGTCTTCTTGCCCTCGTCGTCGAGGAGCCGCTCGATGCCGGGCAGGTCGGCGAGGGCTGCCTTGGTGGCTTCCAGGTCCTCAGGGCGGCGCACGTAGACATGGGCGATCTGGTGGTCGGCGACCGCGAAGGCTCGGGAGGTCATCGGGTCGAGGTACTCCATGCCGTCCTGCGTGTGCACTTCGAGGAGTCCGGCGCGGCGCAGGGCGCGGTTGATGTCGACGGGGCGGTCCGCGCGGGTGATGCCGTACTCGGAGAGCGCGACGACGGTGCGGCCTTCCGCCTTCGCGTCGTCGAGGAGGGGAGCCATCGCCGCGTCGAGGTCCGCGGCCGCCTGGAGGGAGCGCGGGTCGTCGGGGCCGAAGCGCTGGAGGTCGTAGTCGAGATGAGGGAGGTAGCAGAGGGTCAGGTCCGGCCGGCGGGTGCGGTTGATGTGGCGGGTCGCGTCGATGATCCAGCGGCTGGAGACGAGGTCGGCGCCGGGACCCCAGAAGTGAAACAGGGGGAACGTGCCGAATTTCTCGGTGAGTTCGTCGTGCAGGGCCGGGGGCCGGGTGTAGCAGTCGGGTTCCTTGCGGCCGTCGGCGTAGTAGACGGGACGGGGAGTGACGGTGATGTCGGTGTCGGCGCCCATGGCGTACCACCAGCAGATATTGGCGACCGTGTAGCCGGGATGCGCGCGCCGGGCGGCGTCCCACAGCTTGTCGCCGGAGACCAGGCCGTTGTGCTGCCGCCACAGCAGTACGTCGCCGAGCTCGCGGAAGTACCAGCCGTTGCCGACGATGCCGTGCTCGGAAGGGTGGGTGCCGGTGAGGAAGGTGGACTGGGCGGCGCAGGTGACGGCGGGCAGGACGGTGCCGAGCGGGGCGCGGAAACCGGACTGGCCGAGGGCCTTGAGGTGGGGCATGTGGTCGAGGAGACGGGGGGTGAGGCCGACGACGTCCAGGACGAGGAGAGGAGTGGGGTCGGCCGGCTCCTGTGGTGGTGGGGTCACGGCAGCTCCTTGAGGCCGAGGTCTGTCAACAGGTCCCGGGCGAGGGTGAGTTCGGCGGCGATGCCGTCGGCGAGCTGGGCGCGGGCTCGGGGGCGCAGCTCCGGCGGGAGGGCCTGCCAGGTGTAGGTCTCGACCTCCAGGTGGTGGGTGAGGGGGTGTGGGCCGCCGACGAGGCGGGTCAGTGCGGCCCGCAGGACGGGGAGTGTGGAGGTGAGGGGTGTGGCGGGGGCCGCGTGCAGCGGGACGTGGAAGTGGGCGCGCCACGGGGAGGCGTCGGGCAGGGCGTCGCCGGCGAGGGCCTCGCCGAGGTCGTCGGTGCCGCGCAGGCCCGCGGCGGTGAGGGTGCGGGTCTGGTGCAGGAAGCGGGGTTCGTCGAAGGCGGCGAGGGCCGCGCGGACTTCGGGGAGATGGGGGTGTTCGGCGTGCAGGGCGGCTGAGAGCTGGGATTTGACGATGGGGACGCGGGCTTGTGCGAGCGCGTCCAGGGCGGTGTGCGGGTCTTCGAAGGAGGTGGCGAGATGGCAGGTGTCGACGCAGATGCCGATGCGGTCGTGACCGATCGCGGTGAGCGGGGCGAGGGCGTCACGGGTCGTCTCGACGGTGCAGCCGGGTTCCGGTTCCAGGCCGATGCGCAGGGAGCGGCCGGTGAGTTCGTGGAGGGCGTCGAGGCGTTCGGCGAGCGTGGTCAGCGCGGTGTGCGCGGCCGTCGCCCGCTCCTGGTCGTATGCGGTGCGCCAGGCGAGAGGCAGGGTGGAGATGCTGCCTTCGGTGACGTCGTCGGGCAGGAGCTGGGCGAGGACTCGGGCCAGGTCGGTGGTGTGGGCGAGGCGTTCGGGGTCGGCCCAGTCCGGCTGGTAGACGCGGTACTTGACCTCTTCGGCGCCGAAGCCTTCGTAGGGGAAGCCGTTGAGGGTGACGACTTCGAGGCCGCGGTGTTCGAGTTCGGTGCGCAGGCCGCGCAGCGCGGAGGGGTCGGTGACGAGGGCATGGGCGGCGTCCCTGGCCAGCCACAGGCCGATGCCGAGGCGGTCGCGGCCGAGGCGGCGGCGGACGGGTTCGCAGTGGTCGCGGAGTTGGGCGAGGACGCCGTCGAGGGTTTCGGCCGGGTGGACGTTGGTGCAGTAGGCGAGGTGGACGGTGGAGCCGTCGGGATGGCGGAAGCGCATCGCTCACTCCCCGCCGCGCAGGACGGAGTTGCCTTCGTGGGTGACGTCGGGGGTCGTGACGTCGAGGCTCAGCCGGCCGCTGAGGCCGTAGAAGGCGACGGGGTTGCGCCACAGCACCCGGTCGACGTCGTCCGCGGTGAACCCGGCGGCCAGCAGGGCATCGGCGACGCGGCGGGTCTTGAGGGGGTCGCTTCTGCCCCAGTCCGCGGCCGAGTTGACGAGCACCCGCTCCGGCCCGTACTCCGCCAGGACGGCGACCATGCGTTCCTCGTCCATCTTGGTGTCGGGATAGACGGAGAATCCCAGCCAGCAGCCGCTGTCCTTGGCCTCCTTGACGGTGTTCTCGTTGAGGTGGTCGACCAGGACGCGGTCCGGGGACAGGGCGGACTCCCGGACGACCTCGAGGGTGCGGCGCAGGCCGGCCTGCTTGTCGCGGTGCGGGGTGTGGACGAGCGCGGGGAGCTCGTGGTCGGCGGCGAGTTGCAGCTGTGCGGCGAGGGCGATGTCCTCGGCGGGGGTCATCGAGTCGTAGCCGATCTCGCCCACGGCCACGACCTGGTCCTTGACGAGATAGCGGGGCAGTTCGTCGAGGACGGGGACACAGCGGGGGTCGTTCGCCTCCTTGGGGTTGAGGGCGAGCGCGCAGTGGTGGGCGATGCCGTACTGGGCGGCGCGGAAGGGTTCCCAGCCGAGGAGGGAGTCGAAGTAGTCGAGGAAGGAGGCGACCGAGGTGCGGGGCTGGCCGAGCCAGAAGGAGGGCTCGACGAGGGCGCGGACACCCGCGGTGTGCATGGCCTCGTAGTCGTCGGTGGTCCGTGACGTCATATGGATGTGGGGGTCGAAGATGCGCATCAGGACTCCTTGCCGGATGTGCGGGAGGTACCGCACGGGCCTGCGGGGGTGGCGGTGGGCTCGGTCAGGGCCAGGACGCGGTGCAGGTCCTCGGGGACGGGACGGTCCGCGGCGGTGCGTTCCCGCGCGTAGTCGCCGAGCATCCGGGCGAGTTCGGCGTCCGCGTGGGCGCGCCGCGCCAGGTCGGCCACGACGTCCACGGGTACGCCGGTGAACAGGCATTTGAGGACGGCGTGCCGCCAGGTGTGGGCGTCCAGGTGGCGGGCGGCGTACGGGCCGAGGGCGGCGGCGACGAGTCGGGTGTCGTTGGTGCGCAGGGCGTCCTCGACGAGGGGCAGCGCGTCGGGGCCGGGCACGAGGTGGGGCAGGGCGTGCAGGACGGCTCGGCGTTCGGCGGCCGTGCCCTGCCGGTACACGCGGGCGAGTGCGTCCGGGTCGGCGCGGGCGGCGTGCAGGAGGAGCACGCGGGCGGCGTCGGCGTGCTCGGGGCCACAGCGGCGGCCCGCCTCGGCGATGCGCAACTCCCAGACGGAGATGGGTCCGTGGGTGCCGGGGTGGTCGGCGGCCTCGTCGAGGGCCTGGTCCAGCCAGGCGCGGGCGGGCGGGTTGAGGGAGGTGTTCAGGCGGGCGTGCAGGGCGGCGAGAGCGGGGTCGGCCGGGTGGTTCGCCGTGCTGCCGCGGGGTGCGTGCGGGTGGTGGTTCACGGGGTGCTCCCTTCGGCGCCTGCGGGGATCGCCCGGGCCGCGCGGTGGAGGAACGGGAGGGACTGTGCGGCGAAGTGGGGTCCCGCGTGGGAGTGGCGGGGCAGTTCGACGACGGTCAGCGCCGGATAGCCGGTGGCGGCCAGGGCTTCGAGTACGGGCGGGAAGTCGATCTCCCCGTCCCCGAACGGGAGGTGTTCGTGGTGGCCTCGGCGCATGTCCTCGATCTGGACGTGCCGCAGCCAGGGGGCGGCGGCACGGACGCAGTCGGCGGGTGGCAGGGGTTCCAGGCACTGGCAGTGGCCGATGTCGAGGGTGAGGCCGAGGGCGGGCGGGTCGCCGAGCATGCGGCGCAGGTGGTGGAAGTCGGCGAGGGTGGCGAGGAGATGACCTGGTTCGGGTTCGACGGCGAGCGGGACACCGGCGTGGGTGGCCGCGTCCAGCACGGGGGTGAGTGTCTCGGCGAGGCGCTTCCAGGCGGTGTCCTCGGCGGGGTCGGCCGTGGCGGCGGGATCGGCCGGGTCGGCTGGGTCGGCCAGGTGGGCTGGGTCGGCCAGGTGGGTCGGGTCGGCCGGGCGTACTCCGCTGAAGCAGTGGACGGCGTGGGCGCCGAGGTCGGCGGCGATGCGGACGGCGCGGATGAGGAGGTCGACGCGGCGGGCCCGGTCGGTCGGGTCCGGGTCGAGGAGCGAGGGGCCGTGCTTGCGGCGCGGATCGAGCACATAGCGGGCGCCGGTCTCGACGGTGACGCCGAGTCCGAGGGTCTCCAGCCTGCGGGCCGCCTTCCGGGTGCGGGCGGCGACGTCCGGGGCCAGGGGGTCCAGGTGCATGTGGTCGAGGGTCAGGCCGACGCCGTCGTAGCCGAGGTCCGCGAGGAGGGCGAGGGCGTCGTCGAGGCGGAGGTCGGCGAGACCGTTGGTGCCGTAGCCGAAGCGGAGGGGGTGGGCGTTCGTGGCCTGGGGCCGGGGGTTCGTGCGGTGGGGTGTCGGGGTCATGTGACGCTCACCTTCCTCGCGAATCTGCGGGCCGCCGGGGCGAGGGCGGCCGTGAGAAGGGCGGAGGCGAGGGCGCCGGAGCGGGCCGCGAGGGCGGCCTGGAGGGGGATCATCGCGCGGATCCCGCCGCCGACGGCTCGCTGGGTGAGCGGGGGTGAGGGGTTGAGGGCGGCGTGGAGGAGGGGGCGGCCCGAGGTGGCGACGAAGGCGGCGGCGAGGACGGTGCGCAAGGTGTCCGCGGCGGGGTGCCGGGAAGGGGCCGCGGCGGGGTATCGGGAGGGGGCCGTGCCCGGGGCCTGCGGGGTCCTCGTCAAGGTCCAGGCGAGCGTGCCCGTCGTGGCGAGCGCGGCCAGCGGTGCGAGCGGCGAACCGCCCCGGGTCTCGCCGCTGGACACCGTGGTCACCGCGAGGGTGTGGGTGGCCAGGGTCAGGGCGGAGGGCAGGGCGGGGCGGGCGCTGCCACCGGTGGCCGTCGCGCCGAGGAGCAGGTCCAGGCCCCGTGCGGTGGCCATCGCCGCCGGCCCGGCGGGGGTTCGTTTGAGCGCGAGGTCGTACGCCCAGACGGTGGCCGCGAGGGGGGCCGCGACGGCGAGGGCCGGGCGTCCGGCGCGTGCTGCCAGGGCCAGGCCCGCCGCCGTGAGGGCGCCTGCGGCGACGAGGGCCGCGCGCGGACGGATGCGTCCGGAGGGCAGTGGGCGGTGTGGGCGGTCGAGGGCGTCCTCGGCCTGGTCGGCCCAGTCGTTGAGGGCCATGCCCGCCTCGTACAGACAGAGGGAGGAGGCGATGGCGAGCAGGGTGCGGGGGTTGGGGCGGTTGCCGGTGGTGGCGGCACCGGCGAGGGCGTCGCCCGGGACGGTGAACAGGGCGGGCAGACGGAGGAGTTCGGCCCAGGCCCTGGCCCCCGTCCCCGCCCCCGCCCCGGCCCCGGCCCCGGCCCCGGATGTTGTACCCGCTCGCGGGCCCTGGCTCGGGCTCTGGGTCGGGCTCGGGCTCAGGGTCGGGGTCGGGCTCGGGCTCTGGGTCGGGCCGTGCGGCGGGCTCGTCGTGGTCGGTCGGTCCGGCCCGAGCGGGCGCGGCGTCATCGGGTCTCCCCGGGAAGTGCGCGGAGCCGCCCCGCGAGCCCCGCCAGGGCCGCGTACTGCTCACCCAGCGCCGCGGGCCCGTCGCCCACCGGGTCCTTGAAGTAGAAGCCGAGTTCGCTCAAGGGGCCCGAGAGACCGGCCTCGTGCGCGCGGGAGACCAGGCGCGCGAGGTCGAGGACCAGGGGCGCCGCCAGGGCGGAGTCGCAGCCCTGCCAGGTGGTCTGCAGGATCATCCGGGTGCCGAGGAAGCCGTCGAAGGCGATGTGGTCCCAGGCGGTCTTCCAGTCGCCGAGGGCAGGTACGTCGTCGATGTGGACCTCGCCCTGCGGGGCCCGGCCCAGGGTGTCCGCGAGGACCCGTTCCTTGCCGGCGTTCTTGGCCGCGGCGGCTGCCGGGTCGGCGAGGGAGGCGCCGTCGCCGCCGCCGAGCAGGTTGGTGCCGGACCAGGCGCGGACCTCCAGTGCGCGCTGCGCGAACATCGGGCCGAGCACCGACCGCAGCAGGGTCTGGCCCGTCTTGCCGTCACGGCCGGCGTACGGGAGGCGGCCGGCGCGTGCCACCGAGGCCAGCGCCGGGTGGTGCAGACCGGTGGACGGGGTGAAGTTCACGTAGGGGCAGCCGGCCGCCAGCGCCGCCGCCGCGTAGAGCGAGCTCGGGGGCAGGGCGGAGCCCACGGGCGCGGGTTCGGTGGAGGCCACGTTCAGCACGACCGCCCGGGTCAGACCCCGTCGTCGTACGAAGTCGCGCAGATCGGTCGCGAAGGCGTCCACGAGCTCGGACTCGTCCCGTGTGTCGCCGGGGGCGGGGCCGCCGGGGCGGATCTCCGCGTCGGCGGCCGCCAGTTCGGCCGCGATGGCCGAGGGGAGGCCGGGTGGGAGCACACCACCGGCGGCCAGGGCCTCGGCCCGTTTCGGCAGTGGGCAGTCCACGGTGTCGTGGCCGCCGAAGACGAGGGAGGACAGCGTGGGCAGGCCGCACTCGGCGAAGAGGGATGTCTCGGTGACCATGCCCGTCGGGGGGTGCAGGCCGGCGGTGAGGGCCGCGCAGCCCGCGATGACGGTGGTGGCGACGGAGCCGCGGGCTCCGATCAGCCACACCCCCACCCGAGGTTCGGAAAGGGACGCGGGCATGGGGGACATGGGCAGCCTCCTTGTCGTACGTCAGCCACACAGGGGAGAGGAGAGAGGAGAAAGAAGCGAGGTGGGCGAGACGGCGGGCGGGGGTCCGGCGTCCCCCGCCCGCCGCCGGTCAGTCGCCCTTCGTGGGCAGTTCCTTGATCCGGACGTCGCGGAAGGACACCTGGTCGTCGGCTCCATGGTTCTGGAGGCCGATGTGTCCGTCGCGCAGGCTTCGTACCGGATCGGTGTTGGTGAAATCGTTGATCTTCACGCCGTTGAGCCAGACGCGGAGGCGCTCGCCCTCCACGCGGATCTCGTACGTGTTCCACTCCCCCGGCGGGTTCAGCGCGCGGTCGCGCTTCTTCAGGTCGGCGGACTGGAAGCTGTACACGGCCCCGGTGGTGCGGTCGGGGGCGTCGGTCGCGTCGATCTGGATCTCGTAGCCGTTGTTGACGGCCGACCAGGGGTCGTCGGACTCCGGGAACCCGACGAACACTCCGGAGTTGTCGTCCCCGGCCACCCGCCAGTCCAGCTTCAGCGAGTACGAGCCGAACCCGGAACCGGCGTACCAGAGCATCCCCAGGCCGTCGTGCGACGTCAGCGTGCCGTCGTCGCTCAGCGAGAACGAACCCGGGCCCGCCTGTTTCCACGCCGCCAGCGACTCGGCCGTGCCGTCGAAGAGCGGCCGGTAGCCGTTCTCCGGGCGGCAGTCGGCCTGGGCGGCGCCGATGGCGTACCGGATGCCACCCAGCAGGTGCTGTCGGAAGGCGGGTTCGGCGTAGGACTCCTTGGTATGGCCGCCCCCGGTGTAGAAGGCGCGGCCGCCCCGGTACTCCTGGCACCAGGCGATCGGATGGTCGCCGCTCATCGTGCCGCCGGTGTACGAGGACTCGTCGAGCGAGGCGAGGACGTGGGCCCGGTCGCGCGGATTCGAGCGGTAGTTGTACCACTCGTCCATGCGCTCCCAGGATCTCGGGAGCCCCGAGGTCGCCGGGTGGGAGCGGTCCTCGACGGTGACCGTCGCGGGCTGGATCGCGGGGTGCGACTGGAAGTACGCGCCCGCGAGGCCGCCGTAGAAGGCCCAGTCGTACTCGGTGTCGGCGGCCGCGTGGATGCCCACATAGCCGCCGCCCCGCTTGATGTACCGCTCGAAGGCGGCCTGTTGGGTGGTGTCGAGGACGTCACCGGTCGTCGAGAGGAAGACGACGGCGTCGTACCGCGCCAGGTTGCGTGCGGTGAAGGCGCCCGCGTCCTCCGTGGCGTCGACCGTGAAGCCGCCCGTGGCCCCGAGCTCCCGTACGGCCGCGATCCCCTCGGGGATCGAGTCGTGCCGGAAGCCCGCGGTCTTGGAGAAGACCAGCACCCGGCTCCTGTCGGGCCCGTCCGCGCCCTTCGACGCCGCCGGTCCCGACACGCAGCCGAGGAGCAGGGCGGCAGCGGCACCCACGGTCAGCATGCGTATGGATGTGCGCATGACCGTCACCCCCCGTCAGCTCGTCGTGAAGGTGAAGTCGTCCACGTCGTAGAGCGCTCCCGTGCCGCTTCCCTTGAAGACGAGGTAGAGCGTGGTGGTGCCGCGCGGGGCGTTCGCGAGATCGGCGCTCACGTCCTGGAAGGTGTCCCAGCCACCCGTCACCGGTACGGTCGCCCGGCCCAGCGTGCGGCCGGTCGGGGAGCCCGCGCGGATCTCGAGGGTGCCGCCCGCGCCGGCGGAGGACACACGTGCCGTGATCTTCTGGGCGTCGCTCAGGGAGTAGGGCGTGAAGGAGATCCAGTCGCCGTTGTCGATGTCGCCGACGGTTTTGCCGCCGTGCGCGGTGGTCTTCGACTGGACGGTGATGCTGGAGGCCTTGCCGTAGTGCTCGGCCTGGCGGTGCTTGGGCTGGAGCACGTTCTGGTCGTGGGTGGTCAGCGGGGCCTGGCCGCCGCCTCCGCCGTCGGTGTACTCGGCGTCGAGGACTCCGAAGATGTTGGCGTCCTGGTCGTGGCCGCCGTCGGCACTGGTCTGGAGGGTGCCGGAGCAGCCGTTGGCCGAGGTGAGCGGGTGGCCGTGGCTGTCGTGGCCGAGGATGAAGGTGACCTTCACCTTGGCGCAGTCGATGGCTCGGCCGTCCTCGGGGTCGGTGACCTTCACCTTGAAGGGCACGGGGTCGCCGAAGCTGAAGAGCTGACCGTCACGCGGTTGTTCGATCACGACCTTGGGTGCGGTGTTGCCGACCACGATCTGCACGCTCGCGCTGCCGGTGCGGCCGGTCGCGTCCTTGGCGGTCACCGTCGCCGTGTAGGTGCCGTTCGTCCTGTACTTGTGCGAGGGGTTCGCCGCCGTCGACGTACCGCCGTCGCCGAAGTCCCAGCTGTAGGTGAGGGCGTCCCCGTCCGCGTCGGACGAACCGGCCGAGGAGAAGCTCACCTTGAGCGCGGCCTGCCCCGAGGTGCGGTCGGCCGCGGCCTGCGCGACGGGCGAGTGGCCGTCGGTGGCGTTCTCGATGCGGTAGAGGCCCGAGTTCTCGTCGCCGCCGAACCAGGCTGTGCCGTAGTCGAGGACGTACAGGGCGCCGTCCGGTCCGAACGCCATGTCCATCACCTGCGTGCCGGTCCACGGGACGGAGTTGATGGACTGCACCGTGCCGGCGGAGTCGCTCGCGATCCGCTTGATCCAGCGGCGGCCGAACTCTCCGGCGAAGAAGTTCCCGTCGTACGCCTGCGGGAACTTCACGGGCGAGTCGAGCGAGGCGTCGTAGTGGTAGACCGGGCCGCCCATCGGGGACTCCGAGCCGCTGCCGAACTCCGGCACGGAGGCGCCGTCGTAGGGGATCCAGGCGGGCTGGGCCGGGGGCAGGTCCGTCAGTCCCGTGTTGTGCGGGGAGGTGTTCTTCGGGGCGTTGCAGTCGAAGGCGGCGCCGGAGGTCTTCGTCGCGAAGTCGTAGTCCACGTAGGCGTCGTTCTTGCCCGTGCAGTACGGCCAGCCGAAGTTGCCGGGGCCGGTGACGCGGGCGAACTCGACCTGGCCGCCGGGGCCGCGTGCCGGATCGGCCGCGCCGGCGTCGGGGCCGTAGTCACCGACGTAGACGATGCCCGTCGCGTTGTCGACGCTGAAGCGGAACGGGTTGCGGAAGCCCATCGCGTAGATCTCGGGCCGCGTCTTGTCCGTGCCGGGCGGGAAGAGGTTGCCGTCGGGGATGGAGTACGAGCCGTCGGCGTTCACCTTGATGCGCAGGATCTTGCCGCGCAGGTCGTTGGTGTTGCCGGCCGAGCGCTGGGCGTCGAAGACCGGGTTGCGGTCGGGGCGCTCGTCGATGGGCGTGAAGCCGTCGGACTGGAAGGGGTTGGAGTCGTCCCCGGTCGACAGGTACAGGTTTCCCGCCGCGTCGAAGTCGATGTCGCCGCCGACGTGGCAGCAGATGCCGCGGGTGGCCTGGACGTCGAGGATCTTCTTCTCGCTGGCGGTGTCGAGGGTGCCGTCCGTCCTGAGGACGAAGCGGGAGAGACGGTTGACGCCGTCGAAGGGCGCGAAGTCGGCCGCCGTGCCCGTCTCGGGGGCGTCGCCCGCCGGGGTGTTCAGGGGCGGCGCGTAGTAGAGGTAGATGAAGCGGTTGTCGGCGAAGCCCGGGTCTATGCCGACGCCTTGCAGGCCTTCCTCGTCGTGCGTGTAGACGTCGAGCTTGCCCGCGATCTTTGTGTTTCCGGCCGCGTCGGTGAGGCGGAGTTCGCCGTCGCGCGAGGTGTGCAGGACCGAGCGGTCGGGGAGCACGGCGAGCGACATGGGCTCGCCGACCTCGGGCTCGCCCTTGGCGAGGGTGACCTGCTGGAAGTCCTCCGCCGCTGCCGTGTTCCCCGGGGCGGCGACGGCTGCGCCGGCCGGGGGTGCGGTGAGGGTGAGCGAGGCGGCCGCGAGCAACGCGCCGCTCAGCAGGGCGAGCGCTCGGCGGAATGCGGGGCGTCGTCTGTGGGTCTCGGTTCTGTCGGTGTGGGTGGCGCGGTCTTTCCCGTGCACGAATGCCTCCAGAAAGGGGCTGGTTGTACGAGCGGGTGCTTGCGCCGGGGTGCGCCGTCACCCCGGAGACACAGGAGAAGTCAGTCGTTGCTGCCGAACGCCGCGTCGAAGGATCCCGACGGCGGCTCGAAGTCGTACGCCTTGAGACGGGTCAGGGCCTCGGGTGCGCCCTGGAGCCGGTCCATGCCGGCGTCCTCCCACTCGACCGAGACGGGGCCCGTGTAGTCGATGGAGCGGAGCATGCGGAAGACGTCCTCCCAGGGGACGTCGCCGTGGCCGGCGGACACGAAGTCCCAGCCGCGCCGGGGATCGCCCCAGGGCAGGTGCGAGCCGAGGCGACCGTTGCGGCCGTCGAGCCGCTTGCGGGCTTCCTTGCAGTCGACGTGGTAGATGCGGTCGCGGAAGTCGTAGAGGAAGCCGACCGGGTCCAGGTCCTGCCAGACGAAGTGCGAGGGGTCGAAGTTCAGTCCGAACGCCGGTCGGTGGTCGACCGCCTTGAGCGCGAGCTGTGTCGTCCAGTAGTCGTAGGCGATCTCACTCGGGTGGACCTCGTGCGCGAACCGCACGCCCTGCTCGTCGAAGACGTCCAGGATGGGGTTCCAGCGCGTCGCGAAGTCCTCGTAGCCACGGGCGATCATCGACTCGGGGGCGGGCGGGAACATCGCGACCAGGTGCCAGATCGCCGAGCCGGTGAAGCCGACGACGGTGTCGACGCCGAAGGCCGCCGCGGCGCGCGCGGTGTCGGCGATCTCGGCGGCGGCCCGCTGCCGTACGCCCTCGGGTTCGCCGTCGCCCCAGATCCGGGCGGGCAGGATCGCCCGGTGCCGCTCGTCGATGATGGCGTCGCAGACGGCCTGGCCGACCAGATGGTTGGAGATCGCCCAGCACTTGAGGCCGTACTTGTCGAGGAGCGCGTGCCGGGAGTCGATGTACGAGGGGTCCGCGAGCGCCTTGTCGACCTCGAAGTGGTCGCCCCAGCAGGCGAGTTCAAGGCCGTCATAGCCGAAGTCACGGGCGAGGCGGCAGACCTCTTCGAGGGGCAGGTCGGCCCACTGGCCGGTGAAGAGTGTGAAGGTGCGCGGCATGTCCGGGGCCTCCTCAGACCGCGATGGGTGTGTAGACGGAGTTCTTCTCGGCGCTCTCCTCCACCGCCGCGAGGACGCGCTGCACCCGCAGCCCGTCGGCGAAGGACGGTTCGGGGCGCCGGCCGGCGGCGATGGCCCGTACCAGGTCGCGGGCCTGGTGGGTGAAGGTGTGCTCGTAGCCGAGGCCGTGGCCCGGCGGCCACCAGGCTGCCAGGTAGGGGTGGTCGGGCTCCGTGACGAGGATCCGGCGGAAGCCCGCGTGCGTGCCGGGTTCGGTGTGGTCGTGGTACGCGAGCTCGTTGAGCCGTTCCAGGTCGAAGGCGAGCGAGCCGCGCTCGCCGTTGAGTTCGATGCGCAGGGAGTTCTTGCGTCCGGTCGCGAAGCGGGACGCCTCGAAGGAGGCGAGGGCGCCGGAGGCGAAGCGGCCGGTGAAGAGGGCGGCGTCGTCGACGGTGACGGTGCCGACGCCCCCCGCCCGCGGGTTCGTCGCCGATACGGCGGTCAGTCCGCTCGACACTCCGCCGGGCAGCGGGCGCTCCCGTACGAACGTCTCGGTGAGCGCGGAGACCCCGACGACCGGCTCGCCCGCCAGGTACTGGGCGAGGTCGACGATGTGGGCCCCGAGGTCGCCGAGCGCGCCCGAACCCGCGAGCTCCTTGCGCAGCCGCCAGGTGAGCGGGAACTCCGGGTCCACCAGCCAGTCCTGAAGGTACGTCACCCGTACGTGCCGCAGGGCTCCGAGCCGGCCCTCGGCGACCATCTTCCGGGCGAGCGAAGTCGCGGGCAATCGACGGTAGTTGAAGCCGACCATGGACATCTGGCCGCGGGCGAAGGCTGCCTCGGCGGCCTCCGTCATCGCCTCCGCCTCCTCGACCGTGTTCGCGAGGGGCTTCTCGCACAGTACGTGTTTGCCGGCGGCCAGGGCGGCGAGGGCGATCTCGGCATGGCTGTCGCCGGGGGTGCAGATGTCGACGAGGTCGACGTCGTCCCGGGCGATCAGGGCCCGCCAGTCGGTCTCGGCCGCCGCCCAGCCGTGCCGGTCGGCCATGGCCCGCACCGCGCTCGCGTCCCGGCCGCAGACGGCGGCGAGGACCGGGCTGCGCGGCAGGTCGAAGACGCGGCCCACGGTGCGCCAGCCCTGGGAGTGGGCGGCGCCCATGAAGGCGTATCCGACCATGCCCACCCCGAGCGTCGGCTTGCCCGCCTTCGCCTCGGCCCCGGGCCCGGAAGCGAGCCCCGCCTCCACCCCGGCTGCCTCGCCCTGGTGCGGCTGTCCCATACGGATGTCCTCCTCGTCGTCGTGACGCTGTGGGGGGTGTGAGCGGGGCGGATCACCTGAAGCCGGTGGCCAGGTACTGGCCGACGTTGTCCTTGTCGACGACGGCCGAGTAGAGCGTGAGTGAGACCGGGATCTCGAACTCGGCGAGCCCGCCGATGCCCTTGCCCTGGCCGAGCGCGCGAGCGAGGTCGATCGCGGAGGCCGCCATGGTCGGCGGGTAGAGGACGGTGGCCTTCAGGACGCTGTTGTCGGCCTGGATGGCCTGGAAGGCGGAGAGCGCGCCCGCGCCGCCGACCATCAGGAAGTCCTCGCGTCCGGCCTGCTTGATGGCGCGCAGCGCGCCCACGCCCTGGTCGTCGTCGTGGTTCCACAGCGCGTCGAACTTCGGCTGGGCCTGAAGCAGTTGGGCCATCTTGGCCTGTCCGGACTCGACAGTGAAGTCGGCGGCCTGGCGGGCCACCTTCTTGATGTTGGGGTAGTTCTTCAGGGCCGCGTCGAAGCCCTGGGTGCGCTGCTGGGTGAGTTCCAGGTTGTCGAGCCCGGCGAGTTCGATGACCTTGGCGTCCTGCTTGTCCTTCAGCTTCTCGCCGATGTAGTGGCCGGCGCTGAGGCCCATGCCGTAGTTGTCACCGCCGATCCAACAGCGGTATGCCTGCGGGGTGTTGAAGATCCGGTCGAGGTTGACGACCGGGATGCCCGCGCGCATCGCCTTCAGGCCGACCTGGGTGAGCGCCTTGCCGTCGGCGGGCAGCACCACCAGGACGTCGACCTTCTTGTTGATCAGAGTCTCGATCTGGCCGATCTGCGCGGCCGTGTCGTTGGAGCCCTCGGTGATCTCCAGTGTCACGTCCGAGTACTTCTTGGCCCGGCTCTTGGCGTTGTCGTTGATCGCGTTGAGCCAGCCGTGGTCGGCCTGCGGACCCGCGAAGCCGATGGTGATGTGCTTGCCGGGCTTGTCGTCGGCGGCCGGTTGACTGTTCGCGGCCGTCTTCTCGTTCTTGGTGTCGTTGCTGGTGCAGCCGACCAGGAGGGCGCCGGCCGAGGCTGCGGCGGTCCCGAAGAGGAGCCCTCTGCGGCTCGTGAAGCTGGTGGAGCTCGTGGATTCTGGCATGGCGGTGGGCCCTTCCCGTGTCAGGTGCTGCTGGCTCCCGTGTCAGGTGCTGCTTGCTGCCGTACGCCGCTGGACCAGGACCGCCGCGACGATGATCGCGCCCTTGGCGATCTGCTGGACGTCGCTCTGCAGGTTGTTCAGCGCGAAGATGTTGGTGATCGTGGTGAAGATCAGGACACCGAGCACCGAGCCGGTGATGGTGCCGCGGCCCCCGCTGAGCAGGGTCCCGCCGATGATCGCGGCGGCGATGGCGTCGAGTTCGTACAGGTTGCCGTTGGTGTTCTGGCCGGAGCCGGACAGGATGATCAGCAGGAAGGCGGCGATGCCGCAGCACAGTCCGGAGAGCAGGTAGAGGTACAGCCGCTGGCGCCGTACGTCGATGCCGGCGAGCCGGGCCGCCTCCGCGTTGCCGCCGACGGCGACCGTGCGGCGACCGAAGGTGGTGCGGTTGAGGATCAGCCAGCCGATGATCGTGACGACGGCGAAGACCAGGACCAGCGGCGGGATGCCGAGGATGTACGAGTCGCGTTCGCCGAGCTTCAGGATCCCGTCGATGGTGACGATCTGGGTCTTGCCGTCGGTGATCTGGAGGGCAAGGCCGCGGGCCGAGGCGAGCATGGCGAGCGTCGCGATGAACGGGACCATCCCGCCGTACGCGATGAGCAGGCCGTTGACCAGGCCGCAGCCCACGCCGACGAGCACCGCGGTGAAGAGGATGCCCGCGAAGCCGTACTCCTGGGTGGCGACCGTCGTGGCCCACACCGAGGACAGCGCGACGATCGCGCCGACGGACAGGTCGATGCCGCCGGAGGTGATGACGAAGGTCATGCCGACGGTGACGACGCCGATCACCGAGGCCTGGGTGAGGACGAGTTGGAGGTTTCGGGTGTCGAGGAACTCGTCGGGCTTGGTGATACCGCCGATGACGATCAGGGCGACGAGTACGCCGAGCAGCGAGAGGGTGCGGACGTCGGCGCGGGCCGCGAGGGTGCGCCACGCGGGGAGTTCGCTCATCGGCTGCACTTTGTCGGTGCTGCCCCGGGGCGGGGACACGGGCTGCGTCATGAGGCCGGGCTTCCTTCCATGACAAGGTCGAGTACGCGGTGTTCGTCGAGCTCCCGGGCGGGCGCCGTGTGCACGACGTGGCCCTCCCTGAGCACCAGCACGCGGTCGGCGAGTCCCAGCACCTCGGGCACCTCGCTCGACACGAGCAGGACGGCGAGGCCTTCGTCGGCGAGGCGCCGGATGACCGCGTACAGCTCGGCGCGGGCGCCGACGTCGACACCGCGGGTGGGTTCGTCGAGCAACAGGACGCGGCAGCCGCGCAGCAGCCAGCGGGCCAGGACGGCCTTCTGCTGGTTGCCGCCGGACAGCGTCCGGATCGGGACGGACGGGTTGTCGGGGCGCAGCGACAGTTCGCGGGTCGCTGCGCGGGCGGCGCCTCGCTCGGCGCTCCGGTCGATCCAACCCCCGCGTGAGAAACGGGACATGGAGGACACGGAAACATTGCGGGTGACGGACTCCAGCATCAGCAGGGCCTGCGCCTTGCGCTCTTCGGGGGCGAGTCCGAGTCCGGCGCGGACGGCGGCGCGTACGCTGCCGGTCCGCAGCGGCCGGCCATCCACACTGACTCGACCGGCCGTCGGCTTGCGGGCCCCGTAGATCGTCTCCAGGATCTCGGAGCGCCCGGAGCCGACGAGACCGGCCAGGCCGACGATCTCACCGGGGCGCAGTTCGAGGTCGAGGGGCTCGAACTCGCCCGCGCGTGCCAGTCCTTGGACCCTGAGCACCGGCTCGGACGAGGGTCCTCGCGTGGGCCGTTCGGGGAAGACGTACTCGACGTTGCGGCCCGTCATCAGCGCCACCACCTCGCGCGTCGGGGTGGACTTCGCGGGCAGTCCACCCGCCACCGCGCGGCCGTCCTTCAGTACGGTCACCCGGTCGCCGATGCGGCGGATCTCCTCCAGCCGGTGCGAGATGTAGACGACGGCGACACCGTCCGCGGTGAGGTCGCCGACGATACGGAAGAGGTTGTCGACCTCGTCGGGGTCGAGGGCGGCGGACGGTTCGTCCATGACGATGAGGCGTACGTCGTGGGAGAGGGCCCGCGCCATGGAGACGATCTGCTGCTGGGCGGCCGACAGCTCACCGACGAGGCGCGCCGGATCGATCTCCGGGTGGCCGAGTCGGCGTAGCAATTGCGCCGTTGACGCCTTGGCCGCCTTTCCCCGTACGACGAAACCGGCGGCGGTGGGTTCATGGCCGAGGTGGACGTTCTCGGCCACCGACAGGCCCTCCACCAGGTCCAGTTCCTGGTAGATGGTGGCGATCCCGAGGCGCATGGCGGCGATCGGGGAGCGGAGCGTGACGGGTTCGCCGCGCCAGCCGATGGTGCCGCCGTCGGGCTGGTGGGCGCCGGCCAGGACCTTGATGAGGGTGGACTTCCCGGCCCCGTTCTGGCCGAGCAGACAGTGGACCTCGCCGGCCTGGACGTCGAGGTCGACGCCGTCGAGGGCCCGGACTCCGGGGAACGACTTGGTGATGCCGGACATGGTGAGGAGCGGTGGTTCTGGTGCCATGACGGTTCCCCTTGGCGGGCGTGCGGGCCGGTTTCAGGGCGGTGCGCTCGCGGAGCGGGCGTTTTCGGGCAGGGCAGAGCAGGGCGCTGTACAGGTGGGGTGCTTGGGTGGGGTGACCTTGGGTGCGGCTCTGGAAGTGCTACGTGCGGCTCTGGAACGAGTGGCTCGTGCGGCTCTGGAAGGAGTGCTTCGTGCGGCTCTGGAACGAGTGGCTCGTGCGGCTCTGGAAGGAGTGCTTCGTGCGGCTCTGGAACGGTTACGCGGGCGAGAACAGGTGGTCGCTGATGAGACGGGCCGCGCCGATGACCCCGGCGGTCGGCCCCAACTCCCCGAGCACGATGGGTAGGTTGCCGGTCGCCAGCGGCAGCGACTGGCGGTACACCTGGGTGCGGATCGCGGCGAGCAGTGTGTGGCCGAGGCCGGTGACGCCGCCGCCGATCACCACCAGGCCGGGGTTGAAGAACGAGACGAGGCCGGCGATGACCTGCCCCGTGCGGTTGCCGCCCTCGCGGATCAGCCCGAGGGCGGTGGCGTCGCCCGCGGCGGCCGCGGCGGCGACGTCGACGGCGCTCAGCGTTCCCGCCGCCTCCAGCCGTGCGGCGAGCTCCGCCGAAAGCCCCTGCTGGGCGGCCTCCGTGGCGTCCCGGGCGAGCGCGGCCCCGCTGAAGTGGGCCTCCAGGCAGCCCCGGTTGCCGCAGGCGCACGGACGCCCGTCGGGCACGGCCTGGATGTGACCGATGTCGCCGGCGCTGCCCGTCGTACCGCGGTAGACCTCACCGCCGACGACGAT
Organism: Streptomyces mirabilis; assembly: GCF_039503195.1. NCBI lineage: Bacteria > Bacillati > Actinomycetota > Actinomycetes > Kitasatosporales > Streptomycetaceae > Streptomyces > Streptomyces mirabilis. The sequence goes on along the minus strand of NZ_JBCJKP010000001.1, from coordinate 8,498,332 downwards.
GCCGCAGCCGATGCCGGTGCCGATCTTGACGCAGAGGAAGTCGCCCACGGAGCGTGCGACGCCCGCGTGCTGCTCCCCCATCGCCATCAGGTTCACGTCGTTGTCGACCATGACGGGGCAGCCCAGGTCCTGGCTGAGCGCCTCGCGGACCGGGAAGCCGTCCCAGCCGGGCATGATCGGCGGTGCGACCGGAACGCCCTCGGGGAAGCGGACCGGACCCGGGACGCCGATCCCTGCGCCGTCGAATTCCTCCGCGAGCCCCGACGACCTCAACTTGGCGGCCATGGACAGGACTTGCTCGAAGACGGCGACCGGCCCCTCGCGGACGTCCATGGGCTGGTTGATGTGCCCGAGGACCTCCAGTTCCGCGTTGGTGACGGCCACGTCGATCGAGGTGGCCCCGATGTCGACGCCGAGGAAGCGCAGCGCTGGGGCGAGCCGGATGTTGTGGGAGCGGCGGCCGCCGCGGGATGCGGCGAGGCCGTCGGCGACCACGAGCCCGGTCTCCAGGAGCCGTTCCACCTCGACGGCCAGTTTCGACCGGGAGAGGTCGATCTGGTCGCCGAGCTGGGCCCGGGAGTTGGGGCCGCCGTCGCGCAGCAGGCGCAACAGTCGCGCCTGGTGCGCGTTCGCGGGTCGTGCCGTCATGCGTCTCACGAGCCCCTCCCCGCCTCAATCGGCCAGTATCCAACGGGTTTTGGCCACATCACCGTGGCTTGCTTTCGTTGGGAACGTAGCAGCGGCTGCCGGGAGTGGGAAGAAGTTGCGCAGAGATTGCCGCCAACTTTCTCCACTGAGTGGACAAAGAGAGACCCGGACGTGGTCCGTCCGGGTCCCAGGGGGAGCGCACGAATGAGGTGGGTTACTTCTCGGAGGGTTACTTCTCGCGCTCGTGGTACGTCTTGCGCGTGTGCTCCGTGTGGGCGCGCATGACCTGGGTGGCGCGGGGTTCGTCGCGGGCTGCGATGGCCGCGATGAGGTCGCGGTGCTCGATCCAGGACTGGTGGCCGCGCTGCCGGGCGACCGGGGTGTAGTACCAGCGGACCCGGCGGTCGACCTGGGCGGCCAGCTCGGCGAGGACCGCGTTGCCTGCGAGCTCCATGACCTTCGCGTGGAAGCGGGCGTTCATCGCGACCGCGCCGTCCACGTCGTCGTCGGCGACCGCGCGCTCACCCTCGGCGCACAGCTCCTCGAGCGCGGTGATGCCGGCGGTGCCCGCGTTGGCGGCGGCGAGCCGGGCGGCCTCGGCCTCCAGCAGCGTACGGACCGTGAGGAGCTGGTCGGCCTCCTCCTCGGTCGGCTCGTGCACGAAGGCGCCCTGGGCGGGCCGAAGATCGACCCACCCCTCCGTGTTCAGCCGCTGGAGCGCCTCGCGGACCGGCTGCCGGGAGACGCCGAGATGCCCGGCGAGCTCGCTCTCGACCAGGTGCTGGCCCGGCTGGAGGGCGCGGGTCGTGATGAGTTCGAGCAGCGCCTCGTAGACACGGTCGCGCAGCGGGCCTGGCCGTTCGAGCTTGGGCACCGCCCCCGGCGGCAGTCCTGTCGACAACATCGGGGTCCCCTCCTGCCGAGCCGTCCCGTCACCGTCACCGTCGTCGGAAAGCAGATGCCAGTCACCGGAAAGCAGGTGTCAACAGACAGTATCGATTGTCTTTCGTCTACAGTCTACGGCGCACCATGGCCAGGCCCGGGGAGAGTCGGACGCGTCACACCCGGTCGTCCACGCACGTCAGGGGCAGCGGACGACCTGTCCCGCGTACGAGAGGTTGCCGCCGAAGCCGAAGAGGAGCACCGGGTCGCCGGTGCTGATCTCGCCGCGTTCGACGAGCTTGGAGAAGGCGAGCGGGATGCTGGCGGCGGAGGTGTTCCCGGAGTCGACGACGTCGCGCGCGACGACGGCGTTCACGGCGCCGATCTTCGCGGCGAGGGGTTCGATGATGCGCAGGTTCGCCTGGTGCAGGACGACCGCGGCGAGCTCCTCGGGCGAGAGCCCGGCCCGCTCGCAGGCCTGCCGGGCGATCGCCGGGAGCCGTGTCGTCGCCCAGCGGTAGACGCTCTGCCCCTCCTGCGCGAACCGCGGGGGCGTGCCCTCGATGCGTACGGCGTGCCCCATCTCGGGCACCGATCCCCACAGCACCGGCCCGATGCCGGGCTCGGTGCCGGGAGCGGCGGCCTCGACCACCGCGGCCCCCGCCCCGTCCCCGACCAGGACACAGGTCGTACGGTCGCTCCAGTCCGTGACCTCCGACATCTTGTCCGCGCCGATGACGAGGGCGCGGGTCGCCGCCCCCGCGCGCACGGCGTGGTCGGCGGTGGCGAGCGCGTGCGTGAAGCCCGCGCAGACCACGTTGACGTCCATCGCGGCCGGGGAGGGCACGCCGAGTCGGGCGGCGACCCTGGCGGCCATGTTCGGGGAGCGGTCGATGGCCGTGGAGGTCGCGACCAGTACCAGGTCGATGTCGCCCGCGGTCAGACCGGCCGCCGCGAGCGCCTTGGCCGCGGCGTGCGCGGCCAGCTCGTCGACGGGCTCGTCGGGACCGGCGATGTGGCGCGTGCGGATGCCCACCCGGCTCGTGATCCACTCGTCACTGGTGTCGACCAGGCCCGCCAGGTCCTCGTTGGTGAGTACCTTGGCGGGCTGGTAGTGGCCGACGGCCGCGATGCGTGAGCCGTTCATTGGGGGGTCTCCCTCATTGCCTTGGGTAGGGGGATCCTCCAGTCTGATCAGTGACTCGCGGGTACGACGGCAGGTGTTGCCACAGGAAAGCGGCGTCAGGCTTGTCGGCTTCTGTCAGACCTTCGGACGTCCTGACAACGTCCGCACGCACGCCCGGCCTCGCAGTCCGTACACCGGCCGTTAGTTACCCCGTGAACAGCTGCTTGGCCTTCAGGACGAGCTCGTACAGGCCGTAGCAGAGCGGCGCCCCCACCCACAGCCAGGCGAAGGCGATCAGCGGACGGCGGTCAGGCGGACTGCTGGGGCTGGACGGAGTCGTCATCGGCGGCCTCCCTCGGGGCGGGGATGTGGTGGCGGGCATGGACGGGTCGCACCAGCTCATTGGCGACGAACCCGACGACCAACAGCCCGATCATGATCAGGAACGAGGTGTCGTAGAGCTGCGCACCGTGCTTGCCCGCCTCCTTCTGGCGGTCCGCGATCCAGTTGACGATCAGCGGCCCGAGGACGCCGGCCGTGGACCAGGCGGTGAGCAGCCGGCCGTGGATGGCGCCGACCTGGTAGGTGCCGAAGAGGTCCTTCAGGTAGGCGGGAATCGTCGCGAAGCCGCCGCCGTAGAAGGAGAGGATCACCAGGGCACAGACGATGAACAGGGGCTTGGAGGAGTCCCCGAACTGCGATATCAGCAGATACATGATCGCGCCCACGCCGAGGTAGAGGCGGTAGATGTTCTTGCGGCCGATCAGGTCGGACGTGGAGGACCAGCCGATCCGGCCCGCCATGTTCGCGGCCGAGAGCAGCGCCACGAAGCCCGCGGCGGCGGAGACCGACACCGGCGTCGAGGTGTTCGCGAAGAAGTCCGTGATCATCGGGGCGGCCTTCTCCAGGATGCCGATGCCCGCGGTCACGTTCATGCAGAGCACGACCCACAGGCACCAGAACTGCGGGGTGCGCACGGCGCTGTTCGCGGACACCTGCACCCCGTCGAGCGGCGCGGGTCCGGCCTTGACCGGCGGTTTGTCGCCGCGCGGCACCCGCACCAGCAGGACGCCGAGCGTCATGAAGACGGCGTACGACAGCCCGTGCACGAGGAAGGCGAGCGCGATGCCGGAGGAGTCGGAACCGAAGGACTTCAGCATCTGCGCGGACCACGGCGAGGCGATGAGCGCACCGCCGCCGAAGCCCATGATCGCGATGCCGGTGGCCATGCCGGGCCGATCCGGAAACCACTTGATCAGGGTCGACACGGGTGAGATGTAGCCGATGCCGAGGCCGATCCCGCCCACGAAGCCGTAGCCGAACACGATCAGCCAGTACTGCTCGGTGGCGGCGCCGAGCGAGGCGATCAGGAAGCCGGTGGAGAAGCAGACCAGGGCGACGGTCATCGCCCAGCGCGGTCCGTTGCGCTCGACGAGGGTGCCGCCGAACGCGGCGGACAGTCCGAGCATGACGATGCCGAGCTGGAAGGGCAGCGCGCTCTGGGTCCCGCTGAGGCCGAGCGCGGATTCGAGCGGCGGCTTGAAGACGCTCCAGGCGTACGCCTGGCCGATGGAGAGGTGGACGGACAGTGCGGCGGGCGGGACGAGCCAGCGGCTCCAGCCGGGTGGCGCGACAGGGGGACTCATGATCCCGGACGATAGGAAGCGGTTGCCCGGTTGTGAAGCCGTTCGACGCCAACTCGTCGACGGTATGCGGTGAGCGGTATCCATCGCGCGACGAACGGTCGGCCGGCCCTCACGGTGGTCCGTCGAGGTGCTGCGCGAAGCCTTGCCGCCCTAAGTTCCATACTGTAGACAATATTTCGTCGACAGAGTTCGGCAGTTCCTCGGTACCCTCGACCGAACGGAGCGAGCCACAGTGAAAGTCGCCGTTCTCGGCGCCGGTGCGATCGGCGCCTACGTCGGCGCCGCGCTGCACCGCGCCGGCGCCGATGTGCACCTCATCGCCCGTGGACCGCATCTCGCGGCCATGAGGCAGCACGGAGTCCAAGTCCTCAGCCCGCGTGGCGACTTCACCGCGCGCGCCCATGCCACCGACGACCCGGCCGAGGTCGGCCCGGTCGACTACGTCCTGCTCGGCCTGAAGGCCAACTCGTACGCGGCGTGCGGGCCGCTGATCGAGCCTTTGCTGCACGACACCACGGCGGTGATCGCCGCCCAGAACGGCATCCCCTGGTGGTACTTCCACCGGCACGGCGGCCCGCACGACGGCCACCGTGTGGAGAGCGTGGACCCGAACGGCGCGGTCAGCGCGGTGCTCGCGCCCGAACGGGCCATCGGGTGTGTCGTCTACGCCGCGACCCAGCTGGAAGGACCGGGTGTCGTACGGCACTTGGAAGGCACCCGGTTCTCCGTCGGCGAGCCCGACCGCACCCTCTCCCGGCGGTGCGGGGCGTTCAGCGAGGCCATGACGGCCGGCGGTCTCAAGTGCCCGGTCGAACGGGATCTGCGCAACGACATCTGGCTCAAGCTGCTCGGCAACATCTCCTTCAACCCGATCAGCGCGCTGGCCCGCGCGACGATGCGGCAGATGTGCCTGCACGGCGGCACCCGCAAGGTCATCGAGATCATGATGACCGAGACGCTCGCGGTCGCCGAGGCACTCGGCTGCGAGGTGGGCGTCTCCATCGAACGGCGGTTGGCCGGCGCCGAGCGCGTCGGCGACCACCGCACCTCCACTCTCCAGGACCTGGAGCGCGGCAAGCCGCTCGAACTGGACGTACTGCTGGCGGCGGTCGTCGAGCTGGCGGACATCACCGGCGTCGAGGTGCCCACCCTGCGCACCGTCCACGCCATCTCGGACCTGCTCGCGCTGAGGAGCGCCGCATGAGGAAACGTGAATCGAAGATCTACGCCCGGCTCACGCACCCCCTGGTCCGTGACGCGCGCGACGAGCCCTTCCGGCGGGCCGACTGGGACGAGGCCCTGACCCGGGCGGCGGCGGGACTGAGTGCCGCCCGCGGCGCCTTCGGCCTGTTCTCCTGCGCCCGCGCGACCAACGAGATGAACTACGTGGCCCAGAAGTTCGCCCGGGTCGTGATGGGCACGAACAACGTCGACTCCTGCAACCGCACCTGCCACGCCCCGAGCGTCGCGGGCCTGAGCGCCGCCTTCGGTTCCGGCGGCGGCACCTCCTCGTACGATGAGGTCGAGGAGACCGACCTCATCGTGATGTGGGGCTCCAACGCCCGGTTCGCACACCCGATCTTCTTCCAGCACGTGCTGAAGGGGATCAGGAACGGCGCCCGGATGTACGCGGTCGACCCGCGCCGTACGTCCACGGCCGAGTGGGCGGAGAGCTGGCTCGGTCTGAACGTCGGCACCGACATCCCGATGGCGCACGCGATCGGCCGCGAGATCATCCACGCGGGCCTCGCCAACCACGCCTTCATCGAGCGGGCCACCAGCGGCTTCGAGGAGTACAAGGCGCTCGTCGAGCCCTGGACGCTGTCGCTCGCCGAGAAGGTGACGGGCGTACCGGCGGCGGCGATACGGCAGTTGGCGCACGCGTACGCACGGGCCGAGCGCGCCCAGCTGTGCTGGACCCTCGGCATCACGGAGCACCACAACGGCACCGACAACGTCCGCGCGCTGATCAACCTGTCCCTGCTGACCGGGCACGTGGGCCGCCACGGCTCCGGGCTCCAGCCCCTGCGCGGGCAGAACAACGTGCAGGGCGGCGGCGACATGGGCGCCATCCCCAACCGCCTCCCCGGCTTCCAGGACATCCTCGACCCCGAGGCGCGGCTGAAGTTCGAGTCCGCCTGGGACACCGTCATCCAGCCGCACCACGGGCTGAACCTGACGGAGATGTTCGAGGCCATGGAGGAGGGCACGCTCAAGGCCGTCTACTGCATCGGTGAGAACCCGGCGCAGTCGGAGGCCGACAGCGAACAGGCGGTACGGCGGCTCGGTGCCCTCGACTTCCTCGTCGTGCAGGACATCTTCCTCACGAAGACGGCCCAGTTGGCGGATGTCGTGCTGCCCGCGACCGCCGGGTGGGCGGAGACGGAGGGCACCACCACCAACAGCGAGCGGCGTGTGCAGCGGGTGCGCGCGGCGGTGACGCCGCCCGGTGAGGCCCGCGGGGACATCGACATCCTCTGCGACCTCGCCGCGCGCCTCGGGCACGACTGGAAGTACGCCGACGCCGAGGCCGTCTGGAACGAGCTGCGGTCGGTGTCGCCGGACCACTACGGGATGACGTACGAACGTCTGGCGGAGCACCAGGGCATCCAGTGGCCCTGCCCCGACATCGGGCGGCTCGAACCCACCTATCTGCACGGCCGGTTGTGGGCCTCGGACCCCGCCGAGCGCGGCCGGCTCGCGCCGTTCGGGATCGTCCAGCACGACCCGCCCGTGGATCTGACGGACGAGGAGTATCCGATCCGGCTCACCACCGGGCGGCGGCTCGACTCGTACAACACCGGGGTGCAGAGCGGCGGTTTCGCCTCGCCGCTGCGGCGCGGAGAGTATGTCGAGCTCTGTCCGGAGGACGCCGAGCACTACGGGGTCGTGGTGGGCGAGGAGGTCCAGGTCTCCTCGCGCCGGGGATCCGTCGTGGCACCGGTGTGGATCGACACCGCGCTGCGGCCCGGCCTTGCGTTCATGACCATGCACTTTCCCGACGAGGTGGACACCAACCAGCTGACGATCGAGGCGAACTGCCCGATCGCGGGGACGGCGGAGTTCAAGGCGTCGGCCATCCGGATCGAGAAGCTGCCGGTCACGACTCAAGTGAGGTGATGTGGTGGATCTGCACTTCGGTGACAGCAAGCCGACGGACGAGGAGCGCGCGGCGATCGACGGGCTGCTCGGTCCTCCGGAGTCCTCGTGGGAGGGCGCCGCGCGCGATGAGACGGGGGCCGCCGACCTCAGGTGGGCGCGCGGCGGCCGGGAGGCGCGCGAACGCCGCGACCTGCTGTTGCCGGGGCTGCACGCCGTCAACGACCGGATCGGCTGGATCAGCGAGGGCGCGCTCGACTACCTGTGCCGCCGGCTGACCGTGCCGCCGGCTGAGGCGTACGGGGTCGCGACCTTCTACGCGATGTTCTCGGTGAAACCGCGCCCCGCGACCGTGCTGCACGTGTGCACGGACCTCGCGTGCGCGGCGGCGGGCGCGGCGGAGCTGTGCGCCGGGGTCGAGGCCCGCCTCGGGCCCGGCAGCGGCGTCGGCGTCGAGCGCGGCCCCTGCCTGGGGTTGTGCGAGCGCGCTCCGGCGGTCCTCGCGGTCAGGGCGGGCGATCCGGTGCGTACGGCCGTGTCGGCGCCCACCACCGTCGCGCGGGCGGCGGAGACGGCGAGCGCCCCCGGCTCGGCGCCCGAGGAGCCGCCCCCGGCCTTCGCGGTGCCCCAGGCGGGCGATCCCTCCCTCGTGCTGCTGAGCCGTGTCGGTGTGGTCGACCCCGCCTCGCTCGACGACTACCGGGCACACGGCGGGTACGCCGCGCTGCGGCGGGCCTTCGCACTCGGGCCGGCCGGGGTCATCCGCGAGGTCACCGACGCGGGCCTGGTCGGGCGCGGCGGCGCCGCCTTCCCCACCGGCCGCAAATGGCAGGCCACGGCGTCCCAGCCCGACCGTCCGCACTACCTGGTGTGCAACGCCGACGAGTCCGAGCCGGGCACCTTCAAGGACCGGGTCGTCATGGAGGGCGACCCGTACGCCCTCGTCGAGGCGATGACCATCGCGGCGTACGCCGTGGGGGCGCACAAGGGATACCTCTATCTGCGCGGCGAGTACCCGCGCGCCCTGCGCCGCATGGAGCACGCCATCGGGCAGGCACGCGCGCGTGGCCTGCTCGGCGAGGACGTCCTCGGCCAGGGGTACGCCTTCGACATCGAGATCCGGCGCGGCGCGGGCGCGTACATCTGCGGCGAGGAGACCGCCCTGTTCAACTCGATCGAGGGGTACAGAGGAGAGCCGCGTTCCAAACCGCCCTTCCCTGTGGAGAAGGGTTTGTTCGGCAAACCCACTGCCGAGAACAACGTCGAGACCCTGGTGAACGTCCTGCCGATCCTGACGCGGGGGGCCGAGGCGTACGCGGCGATCGGCACCCCGGGCTCCACCGGCCCGAAGCTGTACTGCGTGTCGGGCAGCGTGGACCGGCCCGGAATCTACGAACTGCCGTTCGGGGCGACGCTGGGCGAGCTGCTGGAGTCGGCGGGCGTGCGCGAGGGGCTGCGCGCGGTGCTGCTCGGCGGCGCGGCGGGCGGCTTCGTACGGCCCGACGAACTCGACATCCCGCTCACCTTCGAGGGGACCCGGGCGGCGGGCACGACCCTCGGCTCGGGTGTGGTCATGGCCTTCGACGACACCGTCCCGCTCCCCCGCCTCCTGCTGCGCATCGCCGAGTTCTTCCGCGACGAGTCGTGCGGGCAGTGCGTGCCGTGCCGGGTCGGGACCGTACGGCAGGAGGAGGCGCTGCACCGGATCGCCGAGCGCAGGGGCGCCGCGGCGGCCGACGACGTCGCCCTGCTCAGGGAGGTCGGCCGCGCGATGCGGGACGCCTCGATCTGCGGTCTCGGGCAGACCGCGTGGAACGCCGTGGAATCCGCGATCGACCGCTTGGGGGCCTACGAATGACCGCGATACCGCTGGGAGTGCCGCGTCGGCTCGTCGAGTTCACCCTCGACGGGCAGGAGGTCAGGGTTCCGGAGGGCTCGACGATCCTCGACGCCTGCCGGGCGGCGGGCAAGGAGGTCCCCACCCTCTGCCAGGGCGACACGCTCACCCCCAAGAACGCCTGCCGGGTCTGTGTCGTCGAGCTCGAGGGCGCCCGGACCCTCGTCCCGGCCTGCTCGCGCAAGGCGGAAGCGGGCATGGAGGTGCGGACGGACACCGAGCGCGCCCGCCACAGCCGCAAGGTCGTCATCGAGCTCCTCGCCTCCTCGGTCGACTTGTCGACCACTCCGGAGGTGGCCGGGTGGATCAAGGAGTACGAGGCGAAACCGGACCGCTTCGGCCCCGGCGCGGCGCGTCTCGACGAGGAGCCCAAGATCGACAACGGCCTCTATGTCCGCGACTACGACAAGTGCATCCTCTGCTACAAGTGCGTCGACGCCTGTGGCGACCAGTGGCAGAACACCTTCGCGATCTCGGTCTCCGGGCGCGGGTTCGACGCCCGGATCGCCGTCGAGCACGATGCCCCGCTGACCGACTCGGCGTGCGTGTACTGCGGCAACTGCATCGAGGTGTGCCCGACGGGGGCACTGTCGTTCAGGTCGGAGTTCGACATGCGGGCGGCGGGTACATGGGACGAGTCGGCGCAGACCGAGACGACGACGGTGTGCGCGTACTGCGGTGTGGGCTGCAACCTCACCCTGCACGTGCAGGACAATGAGATCGTGAAGGTCACCTCCCCGCACGACAACCCGGTGACCCACGGCAATCTCTGCATCAAGGGCCGCTTCGGCTACCAGCACGTACAGAACCGGGACTGATCAGGACATGGGACGAGTCACGGAACGACGCAAGGTGATCCGCATCCGGGAGGGGGCCGTCTCCACGCGCCCCGACACGCTCGTCGCCGAGGAGCCACTGGAGATCCGCCTCAACGGGAAACCGCTCGCGATCACCATGCGCACCCCGGGCGACGACTTCGCGCTCGCGGCGGGCTTCCTCGTCAGCGAGGGGGTCTTCGGCCGGGCCGACGAAGTGCAGAACATCGTCTACTGCGCGGGCGCCACTGTCGACGGCTCCAACACGTACAACGTCGTGGACGTCCGGACCGCGCCGGGCGTCGTGCTGCCCGACATCACGCTGGAGCGCAACGTCTACACGACCTCGTCCTGCGGCCTGTGCGGCAAGGCGAGCCTGGACGCGGTCCGTACGACGGCCCGCTGGGCCATCGACGACGGCGTCGACGCTCCCCCGGTCCGGCTGGAGCCCGCTCTCCTCGCCGGCCTCCCCGACCGGCTGCGCGAGGCCCAGCGGGTCTTCGACCGGACCGGGGGTCTGCACGCCGCGGCCCTGTTCACGGAGGACGGGGAGATGCTCGACGTACGGGAGGACGTGGGCCGGCACAACGCGGTCGACAAGCTGGTCGGGCGCGCCCTGCAACGCGGCGACCTGCCGCTCTCCCGCACGATCCTGCTGGTGTCGGGCCGGGCCTCCTTCGAGCTGGCTCAGAAGGCGGTCATGGCGGGCATCCCCGTGCTGGCGGCGGTCTCGGCACCGTCCTCGCTGGCGGTGGACCTGGCCGCCGAGACCGGGCTGACCCTGGTGGGCTTCCTGCGCGGCCCCTCCATGAACGTGTACGCGGGCGAGCACCGCATCGCCCTGCGGGCCCCGGCCGCCCAGGGCTGACCGGCTCCCCGCGGCACGGCGGCGGGGCCCCGACCGGCGGGGAGCGCCCCCTGCGCCGTAAGGGCCCCGCCTCAGCCCGTCGCGACCGGGCTCACGGCTCCTCGGCCCGCGCCGGGTCGGCGAGGGGCGCGAGCGGGGCGAACGCGGTGATCAGGGGAGGGCGCCGCTCGCCTCCCAGACGAGCGGCACCTCGTCGCGCTCCGCGTCCGGCACCGGTACGCAGGTGATGTCCGGGCGCGAGTACCGCTCGGCGACGGACTCCGGTACGAGCGTGATACCGGCCCCACCCGCCACGGATTCTTCCGCAGGTCGAGGTCCACGGCCCCCCTCCGTCGTCACGGTGGCGATGCCTTCAGGGTGTCGCCACCGGCGAAGGAGGTCCTGGACGGCGGGCGTCCGGCTCGCGGTGGCGAGGCCGCCGCACGGGAGGGGGGCGGATGTGGTGGCGCTTCCTGGACACCCGGTCCCGGGGCGCGTGGACGGCGGTCAGGTACGGCGCACCGTCGATGAGGAAGTGCGGTTCCATCGCGCCCACCACGGGCCCCCGCGGGCCGGCGTCCGATGCCGGGCACGACCGTGGCGGCCGGCCTGTGCGGGGCGACGGAGTCCCTCACCCGCGCCCGAGGACGTGGCGGAGGGGCGTACCTCTGCCTGATGCGCGGCCGGTTCGGCACCGGTTCGACCGTCGTCCTGGACGGCGGCACGGTGCTGGTGCGACCGCGCGCGATCCCCTGCCTCGCTCCGTCGCGGAATCTGCCCCGCTCCGCGCCTCAGCCCGCGCTGAAGTGCACCTGCGCGGTGGTCACGACCGTGCCCAGGCGGGGGAAGTCCAGGCGGACCGACGCCTCGTGTTCGGGCGCGGTGAGGGCCGCCATCGCGTCCTCGGCGAACACGAGGTCGTAGCCGAGGTCGCCGGCGGCGCGGGCGGTGGACTCGACGCCGAGGTTGGTGGCGATCCCGCCGAACACCAGGGTGGAGATGCCGCGCTCCCGCAGCCGCTCGTCGAGACCGCTGCCCTGGAACCCGCCGATGGTCCGCTTCACGACCTCGAGGTCACCCTCCACCGCGAGCCCGGCGACGAGTCCGCTGCCGGGCGGCTGTTCGTGCAGTCCGGGCCGCTCGCCCCGGACGAGCACGACGAGCGCGCCCGCCTTGCGGAAGGTGGCCGCCAACTCCTCGGCGGCGGCGAGGACTTCGGTCCCCTTGCGGGGTTCCACGGGCAGTCCGACGATGCGCTCCATCAGATCCACGAGCACCAGGGCGGTGCGCGCGGGGTCGAGGGCGAGCCGGGGTTCGGTTTCGGGTGCGGTCATGACGGAACGTTAGCCTTCATCAGCCGTCCGTACCGGAAATCCGGATCAACAAACCCATGAACTGCTCCCGCTCGGCCTCCGAGAGCGGCGAGAGGAGCGCGTCGTTGGCCTCACGCGCCGCCCGCTCGCAGCGCGCGAGGAGGCGTGCGCCCTCCTCGGTGAGGGACACCGCGTTCTTGCGCCGGTCCCTGGGGTCGGGTTCACGCAGGACCAGGCCCGCGCTCTGGAGGTCGTTGAGAACACCGACCAGGTCCTTGGGGTCGAGCTGGATGCTGCGGCCCAGTTCGGCCTGGGCGACGGGGCCGAGATCGGAGAGGGCGGAGAGCACCACGTGATCCCACATCTTCAGACCCTCGGCAGCCAGCGCCTCGGCGACGAGGGCGCGGCCGCGGGCGGCGGTGCGGCCGAGGAGCCAGCTGGGGAGGGAGCGGATGGCGGACAGGGGCGCGGAGGCGGTCATGGGGCCAGCCTAACGAATAGCCGTTGGTCTTCCCAATGAATCTGGTATACCGTTGGGGATCCCAACGACCTGAGGGCTCACCCTCTTCCCCTGGAGGTGCGATGCGTCGCGTCCGCTACGAGCACACCGGCGGCCCCCTGTTCCTGGAGGACGTCCCCGTACCCGCCGCCGGGCCCGGCGAACTGCTGGTGCGCACCGAGGCGATCGGCGTCACCCTCCCCGTCGTCCGCAAGGTCACCGAGGCCGCGGAGCCGATCCCGCTGGGCGGCGAGATCGCGGGCGAGGTCGTCGCCGTCGGCGCGGGCGTCACCCGCTTCGCGGCGGGCGACCGCGTCACCGGACTCTGCTTCGGACACGGGTACGCCGACTACGCCCTGCTCAACGAGACCATGACCTCCCCCGTCCCGGCGGGTGCGAGCGCGGTCGACGCCGTCGCCCTCGTCCGCAGCGGACTGGTCGCGCTCGGCGCCCTGAAGGCGGCGCGCCCCGCACCCGGCGAGGCGGCGCTGATCACCGGCGCGGCGAGCGGCGTCGGCCATCTCGCCGTCCGACTCGCCCGGCTGCGGGGCGCGTCACGTGTCGTCGGGGCCGTGTCCGCGCTCACCCTCGGCAAGGCGGAGTTCGTCCGGGGGTTCGGCGCGGACGAGGTGATCGCGTACGACTCCGAGGACTGGGGCGAGCCCGTCGACTACGTTCTCGACGCGGTCGGCGGCGACCTGCTCACCCCGGCCGTCGCCGCCCTCGCCCCGGGCGGGCGGCTCGTCGCGTACAGCTCGGGCGGCGGGAGCGTGCGGGCGTACGACCTGCTGGTGGGCGCCAAGTCCGTGATCGGCTTCCAGATGGCCCGGATCGCCCGGAACGAGCCGGGGCGGTACGAGCGGTGGCGCGAGGAACTGTGGCGACTGTTCGCGGAGGGAGCCCTGCGGCCCGCCGTGCACGGGGAGTTCGCCCTGCAGGACGCGGCGGAGGCGCACGCGGCGATCGAGTCACGGAGCAACCTGGGGAAGGTGGTGCTGCGCCCCTGACAGACGCGTTCAGATTGGGCGTGAACACGACCTGTGCTCGCTTCTTGTGGGGCCGCCGAGAGCCCAAGTAGCTTCTGTGGCACACACATTGGACATCCGATGTCGGATGTCGGATGTCTGGATCCCCCTGGTTGCCCAGCCACACGAAGGGCAGGTCGCACCATGTCGGCACGTCTGCGCGCACGTCTCAGATCGACCCTGACCGCCGTCCTCACGGCCGCCGCACTGTGCGTGCTCGCGCTGCCGAGCCCCGCGAGGGCCTCCGCGACCGACGCGTCCGGTGCGTCCGGTGCGTCCGGTGCGTCCGGTGCGTCGTTCGAACAACAGGTGCTCTTCAGGGCCTCCCAGGATCCCGGCTACGCCTGCTTCCGCATCCCGGCCGTCGTGCGGAGCACCCGCGGCACCCTGCTGGCGTTCGCCGAGGGGCGCGTGCACGACTGCGGCGACGCGGGTGACATCGACATCGTCGTCAAACGGTCGACCGACGGCGGCCGGACCTGGGGACCCCTCCAGGTCGTCAACGAGGGGGCGGGCGACACCCACGGCAACCCCGCTCCGGTCGTGGACCGCGAGACCGGTCGCATCGTGCTGGCGGAGACGTACAACACGGGCCGCACGGACGGGCGCGGCTGCGACGTCCCCTGCGACCGCACCCCGCATCTCCAGTACAGCGACGACGACGGCCTCAGCTGGTCCGCACCGCGCGACCTGAGCGCCGAGATCCTCCCGGCGAACTGGAACTCCTGGTACGCGACCGGCCCTGTGCACGGCATCCAGCTGACCCGTGGCAGGCACGCCGGGCGGCTCGTCTTCGGCGTCAACACCGAGACCTGGAACGGCAGTCGGGTCACCGCCAACAACGCCGCCCTCATCACCAGCGACGACGGTGGCGACCACTGGCGGATCGGCGCGAGCGACTCCTGGCCGATCGCGGAGGACGGCACCTTCCGTCAGAAGCCGTCCGAGCTGACGCTCACGGAACGCGCCGACGGGTCCCTCCTCGTCAGCGGGCGCGAGCAGGACGGCACCGACCTCGGCCACCGCACCCAGACCGTCAGCCGTGACGGCGGCGACAGCTTCACGGCGCCCTTCCGCGACCTCCCCGGCCTCTACGCGCCCCAGGTCCAGGGCTCCGTACTCCGCCTCGGCGACCGCATGCTGCTGGCCTGTCCCGGCGACCCCGACCGCCGCAGGACCATGATGATCCGCTCCTCGTACGACGGCGGGCGCACCTGGGACAGCGTGGACCGCGGCACGGTCGTGACCACCGACTGGTCGGGCTACTCCGACCTGGTGGGGATCGGCGGCGGCGCCGTGGGGCTGCTGTACGAGGGCGGCGCGGTCGACGCACGTGACGAGGTCCGCTTCGCCCGCTTCACCGAGGACTGGCTCACCCCGCGCCGCGGCCCCGACCCGACGACCGACGACCTCGCCCGGCACGCCGAACCGGCCGCGGTCCTCGGCGGCGCCCGGGAGACGGCGGGCGTGCGCGGCGGCGCGCTGGAGTTCGACGGCGCCGACGACGCCGTACGCCTGTCGTATCAGGACCGACTCCCGCTCGGGACGAAGGACTTCACCGTGTCGCTGTGGTTCCGCTACACGGCCACCGGCGGGGAGCAGCCGCTGCTGTGGATGGGCGGGATCGGGACGACGCAGCCGCAGGTGTGGATGCGCGCCGAGCCCGCGTCCCACCGGATCACCGCCCTGATCACCACCAGGAGCGGAGCCGCGGCCCCGACCTCCGCCTCCGTGCGCACCGCGAGCGCCTACAACGACGGCCAGTGGCATCATCTGGCCCTGCGCCGGGGCGGCGGACTGCTCACGCTCTCCGTCGACGGTACGGCGGTCGGCGCCGCGGACGTGCCCGGGTCGGTCAGCCGCAACTCGCCGTTCGGGGTCCATGTCGGGCAACGGATGGACAGTCGGGCGTACTTCACGGGAGCCATCGACGAAGTACGCGTCTACGACCGCGTGTTGAACGACGACGAACTGTCCGCGCCGCCCTCCCGGGAAGTGACCCGGGACACCGTCCTGTATCTGCCCATGGACCAGGTGCGCGGCGGCCACTAACGTCCCGTCCGTGCCCGACGACGCACGAGCACGACGACGGCGGACCGGGGCCGGCCTCGGTGTCCTGCTCACCCTGGTCTGCGCGGCCGTGCTGCTCTCCGCCCTCCCCGACCACGACCGGGAGGGCGGCGGCGCGTGCACGGCCCGTACGCCGCGGTCCTGGAGCGCGGACGCTCGGCTCACGGGCGAGTTCGCGCGATACGGGGACGACGCGAGCCGTGTCGACGACTGGACCGGCGGCGACGGCACGCACTCGGTGCGGCTGCCGGACGGGCGGGTGCTGTGGCTGTTCTCGGACACGTATCTGGGCCAGGTGCACGCGCCTCCGAACCCGGTCGGCGAGTCGTACGCGTGGCGCGACACGAGTGCGCCCCTGGTGCGGAACTCGGCTGTGGTCATGGCGAAGGACGGGCGGCTGGAGACGACACTGCCGGCGCCGGTGTTCCCCGACCTCGGGCCGGGGCGGTGGCGGTGGCCGGTCGCGGCCCGTGTCGAACCGCGCTCCCCCGGTTCCTCCGAGCAGGTCGTCCGCGTCCTGCTGTGGACGCGTACCGCCGGCCAGGCTCCCTGGATCTACGGCGTGCCCACGTCCACCGAGATCGCCACGCTCTCGCTGCCCGACCTGCGGCTGGAAGGCATCACCACGGCCTTGGACCAGAGTTCCGTGACCGATCCCTCCAGGCGGGTGCTGTTCGGCACCTCGACGGTCGACGCGGGCGCGTGGACGTACGTCTTCGGCGGCGACGACGGCCAGGCCACCTCGCGTCCCGCCTCGCAGGCGTACGTGGCGCGGGTGCCGCGCGGCCGGCTCGGGCAGCCGGCGGCCTGGGAGTACTGGGACGGCGGCGGATGGGCGGTGCGGGCACGACCGGGGCCGGTGCTCGGGGACGAGCGGCGCACGGGGGTCGGCAGCGCTTTCACAGTGGTGCGGGCCGGCGGGACGTACGTCCTGTTCACGATGGCGGCGGGCACCGCGGGCCTGACGACGATCACCTCGTACTGGGCGTGCGCGCCGACCGGCCCCTGGCACGGGCCCACCCGGAGCTTCAGTCCGGCCCTGCCGCAGGGGCAGGTGGCCGCGTACAACCCGCAGGTGCACGCGGAGCTGAGCGACGGCGACCGGCTCGTCCTGAGCTATGACGTGAACTGGCTGGACACCACGGGCGGTGTCTCGGCGCAGGCGAACCTCAGTCGGAACGTGGCGCTGTACCGACCGCGATTCGTGACGCTGCGACTGGGGGAACCGGGGTCGTAGCCGCCCCGGGGTCGTGGGCGCGGCGCTTGGCGATCACCGCGCACACCATCAGCTGCATCTGGTGGAAGAGCATCAGCGGCAGCACGGCGAGCGAGGCGTGCGCGCCGAACAGCACGCTGGCCATGGGGAGTCCCGAGGCGAGGGACTTCTTCGACCCGGCGAACTGGATCGCGATGCGGTCCTCGCGGTGGAAGCCCAGCGCCTTCGCGCCGTACCAGGTGAGGGTCAGCATCACCGCGAGCAGCACGCCCTCGACCGCGAGCAGGCCCGCCAGTCGCACCGCGCTCACCTGGTGCCATATGCCCTGCACCATGCCCTCGCTGAACGCGGTGTAGACGACGAGCAGGATCGAGCCACGGTCGACGTACCCGAGGACCTTCTTGTGGCGCGTGATGAATCCGCCGATCCAGCGCCGGAGCACCTGCCCGGCGAGGAACGGCACCAGCAGTTGGAGCACGATCTTGACCAGCGAGTCCGCGGAGAAACCGCCGCCGCTGCCGCCCAGCAGTGCCGCGGCGAGCAGCGGGGTGACGACGATGCCCGCGAGGGAGGAGAAGGAGCCGGCGCAGATCGCGGCGGGCACGTTGCCGCGGGCCATGGAGGTGAAGGCGATCGACGACTGGATGGTCGAGGGGACGAGTGTGAGGAAGAGCAGACCGGTGTAGAGGTTGTGCGTCAGGAGCACCGGTTCGAGGCCGCGGGCGGCCAGGCCGAGCAGCGGGAAGACGACGAAGGTGCAGGCCAGGACGGTGCCGTGGAGCCGCCAGTGCCTGAGGCCCTCGACCGCCTCACGGGTGGAGAGCCGGGCCCCGTAGAGGAAGAAGAGGAAGGCGATGGCGGCCGTGGACGCGCCCGACGCGACGTCGGCGCCCGTGCCCTGTGCCGGGAGCAGGGCCGCGAGGCCCACTGTCCCGAGCAACAGCAGGATGTACGGGTCGATCGGCATCCAACTCGGCCACTGCAGGCGTTTCACGGTGCTCCACTGCTCAGACGTCGTACGGGGCGGCCCGGGCAAGGGTGGTCCCGGGGCGGGTCGTGCCCTCTCCATCGTCCTCTTCCGGCCAGCGATCGGGAATCCGTCATACCGTTCTGACTGTCATCGCGAATCGCGATAACCTGGCGGGTGTGTACGACCCCTCCCAACTGCGCACCTTCCTGGCGGTGGCCCAGACCCTGAGCTTCACGCAGGCCGCACGACGGCTCGGGCTGCGCCAGTCCACCGTCAGCCAGCACGTGCGCCGCCTGGAGGACGCGGTGGGACGGCAGCTGTTCTCGCGCGACACGCACTCCGTGGAGCTCACCGAGGACGGCGAGGCGATGCTCGGCTTCGCGCGCCGCATCCTGGCGGTGCACGAGCAGGCGACCGCCTTCTTCACGGGCACCCGGCTGCGCGGCCGGCTGCGCTTCGGCGCCTCCGAGGACTTCGTACTGACCCGGCTCCCCGAGATCCTGGAGGGCTTCCGGTACGACCATCCGGAGGTGGACCTGGAGCTGACGGTCGAGCTGTCCGGCACGCTGCACGAACAGCTCACGGCGGGCAGGCTGGACCTGGTGCTGGCGAAGCGGCGGCCCGAGGATCCGCGCGGCGAGCTGGTCTGGCACGACCGCCTGGTGTGGATCGGCGCGGAACGCCTGCGGCTCGACCCCGACCGCCCGGTCCCCCTGATCGTCTACCCGCCCCCGGGCATCACCCGCGCCCTCGCCTTCGAAGCCCTGGAACGCCAGGGCCGCGCGTGGCGCATCGCCTGCACCAGCGGCAGCCTGAACGCCCTCGTCGCGGCGGCCCGCGCGGGCCTCGGCGTGATGGCCCACTCGCGCGGACTGATCCCTCCCGGCCTCGTCCGCGTCCCGGACCGCGCGGGCCTGCCGGAACTGGGCGAGGTCGACTTCGTCCTGGTGCACGGACAGCGGCGTACGTCCGCACAGGGCGCGGCGGACGCCCTCGCGGCCGCGATCCTGGGCGGCGGGGACCGGCTGCTCAGGGGTGGCGGGGCTAGCGGGTCGGTCTCGCGTACGTGAGTTGCTTGATGCGGCGCAGGAACGGGGTCGTCTCGACGTGCTGGACCCCTTCGAGGGTGCCGAGGCGGCCGCTCAGGTAGGCGTAGAGGCCCGCCGTGTCACGGGCGACGGCGGTGACGCGATGTTGGAGGGGCCGGCCGTCGCCGCGGCGAAGGCGATCTCGTCGTGGGTGGCGAGGGCCCGCATGCAGGACACGCTCCCGCACGACGCGGCCCACACCCTGGCCGGCGGCGGCGCCGGGGCACTGCGCGGCCCGCTCTTCGAACACGCCCTGCGGGCCGCGTTCGTCTCGGGGCTCGACTCGGCGTCGGTGGCGGCGGGCGTGACGGGGATGGTCGCCGGTGCGCTGGTAGTGGTGTTGGTGCGGACGCCGCGCTGTGACGGACACGGCCGAGGCACCGGCGAAGCGGGCGACGGCGTCCCGCGCATGACACCGGTGAGGGCCCGGTCATGACGCCGGCGGAGCCGGTCCCGGAGCCACCGGGACCGGCTCCGGCGGTCGCCGCACAGCACGGAATCGGAGATCCCGTGTCCGGTATTCGGCGCCCCGCACCCCGTAGGAGGGTCGTACAGATTCCGTGGAGATTACGGGACCGAAACCTACGGAACCGTACGGGATTCTGTCCGGCCCTTCCCCTTGTGCGGGCATTTTCTCGGCTGACCTGTGCATATGCCGCACACACCCCCGCTCCGGCCCCCTCCCGCCCGACGGCGCGGTGGGGTAGCTTTCACGGCGCTGTGCGGAGCGCCACTAGGAGCGGGATTGCGCGAGTTCACCAACCCTCCGTTGGCGTCGGCGCCGCCGGTGGGCGGCCTGGCCGACGTCGTCTTCGACCATGCCCAGGAGGACCCGCTGCGGGCCGCGTTCGGCCGCAAGGACGAGAACGGACAGTGGCGCGATGTGACGGCCGCCGAGTTCCGTGACGAGGTCCTCGCCCTTGCCAAAGGGCTGCTCGCCCAGGGGATCCGGTTCGGGGACCGGGTCGCGATCATGTCCCGTACCCGCTACGAATGGACACTCTTCGACTACGCATTGTGGACGATCGGCGCCCACGTCGTCCCCATGTACTCGACGTCCTCGGCCGAGCAGGTCTTCTGGATGCTGCACGACGCGCAGGTGTCGGCCGCGGTGGTCGAGCACGAGGACCACGCGATGACCATCGCCACGGTGATCGACCGACTGCCCCAGCTGCACAAACTCTGGCAACTGGACTCCGGCGCGGTGCAGGAGCTCTACGAGGCGGGCGCGGGCATCGACGACGAGGTGGTGCACCGGCACCGGCGCGCCGTCACCCCCGAGTCGATCGCGACGATCATCTACACCTCGGGCACCACGGGCCGCCCCAAGGGCTGCGTCATCTCGCACGCCAACTTCATGGCCGAGGCGAGCACGGTCATCGGGCTCATGGAACCGATCTTCACCTCCAAGCGCGACAACCAGGCGTCCACACTGCTGTTCCTGCCGCTCGCGCATGTCTTCGGGCGGATGGTCCAGGTCGCGGGAGTCCTCGGGAAGGTCAAGCTGGGCCATCAGCCTCAGATGCATGCCGCCGTGCTGCTGCCCGACCTGGCCGCGTTCCAGCCGACGTTCATCCTGGCGGTGCCGTACATCTTCGAGAAGGTCTTCAACGCGGCCCGCCGCAAGGCCGAGAAGGACGGAAAGTCCGGAGCCTTCGAGAAGGCCGTGGAGGTCGCGGTCCGCTACGCGGACGCGATCGAGGCGAAGGCGTGGGGGATCGGCGCCGGGCCGTCGGCGAGCCTGCGGATGCAGCACCAGTTCTTCGACAAGGTCGTCTACACCAAGATGCGCGCCGCCATGGGCGGCCGGGTCAGACACGCGGTGTCGGGCGGCTCCGCGATGGACCGTCGGCTCGGGCTGTTCTTCGCCGGCGCGGGCATCCAGATCTACGAGGGATACGGGCTCACCGAGACCACCGCCGCCGCCGTCGTCACCCCGCCCGAGCGGACCCGGTACGGGACGGTCGGCCAGGCCATTCCGGGCACGACCGTGCACATCGCGGACGACGGCGAGATCTGGCTGCACGGCGACAACATCTTCCAGGGCTATCTGAACGACCCCAAGGCCACCGACGCCGCACTGCACGACGGCTGGCTCGCCACCGGCGACCTCGGCACCCTCGATGAGGATGGCTTTCTCACCATCACCGGGCGCAAGAAGGAGATCCTGGTGACCTCCGGCGGCAAGAGCGTCTCGCCGGGCGTCCTGGAGGAGCGCGTGCGTGACCATCCGCTGGTCGCCCAGTGCATCGTGGTCGGCAACGACCGGCCGTACATCGCGGCGCTCGTCACCCTCGACTCCGAGGCCGTCGAACACTGGCTGCAGATGCGGGGCAAGACGCGGCTGTCCCCGTCCGACCTGGTGCGCGACCCGGACCTGGAGACCGAGGTGCGGCGGGCGGTGGTCGCCGCGAACACCCTGGTCTCGCAGGCCGAGTCGATCCGTACGTTCCGGATACTGGCGAACCAGTTCACCGAGGAGCACGGGCTGCTGACGCCGTCGCTGAAGTTGAAGCGGAAGGCGATCGAGAACGCGTACGCGACGGAGGTGGAGGCGTTGTACCGGGCATGAGCCCGCTGCAACGCCTCGGTCCGGCCAGTTGACGCTCACCTTGACTAGTTGATGCTCACCTTGAAGATCTTGTCCGAGCCGTCCGCCGCTCCTCCGTTGTTGTCGCAGTTGGTGGTGGAGAGCCAGAGCTGGTCGGCGCCGGGCACCTCGGTGACCGTACGCAGCCGGCCGTAGGTGCCGACGTAGTACGCCGTCGGCGTGCCGACGTTCTCCGTGTCGCCGGTGAGGGGGATGCGCCACAGCCGTTCGCCGCGCAGGGACGCCATGTAGACGACGTTGCGGACGATCGCGATGCCGCTGGGTGACGCCTCGGAGACGTTCCAGGTCGCCTTCGGGTTGGTCATCCCGGAGACGCTGCAGCTGCCCTCACAGGTCGGCCAGCCGTAGTTGGCGCCCGGTTTGATGAGGTTGAGCTCGTCCTTGGAGCTGTTGCCGAACTCCGCCTCCCACAGGCGGCCGTTGCGGTCGAAGGCGAGGCCCTGCGGGTTGCGGTGCCCGTAGCTGTAGACGTAGTTGCCGAACGGGTTGCCGGGGGCGGCCTTGCCGTCCGTCGTCATCCGCAGGATCTTGCCGTTCAACGACGTCTTGTCCTGGGCCAGTTCGGGTGTCTGGGCCTCGCCGGTGGAGACGTACAGATAGCCGTCGGGACCGAAGGCGAGGCGTCCGCCGTTGTGGTAGCGGTTCTTCTTGATGCCCTGGAGGAGGATCGTGTAGTTGGTGAGGGAGTTGCCGTCGTAGGTCATGCGGACGACGCGGTTGCCCTCCGAGGCCGTGTGCATGAAGTACACGTAGTGGTTGGTGGCCCACTTCGGGTCGACGGCCACACCCAGCAGTCCGCCCTCGCCGTTCGTGGTGACGGCGTTCGGCACGGTTCCGACCTGGGTCCTCGTGCCGTCCTTGGTGACCCTCCAGACCCGGAAGTCGTCCCGCTCGGTGACCAGCGCCGTCTGCCCGTCGGGCATCCAGTACGTGCCCCAGGGGATCGTCCAGCCGCTGGAGACGGTCCCGATGGACGAGGGGACCCCGCCGTCGGTGGCACAGGCCTTGGTCGTGAAGGTGACCGTGTTGCTCTGCGGCGACACGTTGCCGGCCGCGTCGCGCGCCACCACGTTCAGCGTGTACGGGCTGTTGCAGGCGAGCCCGGTGAGCGTGGTCGACGTACCGGTGACGCTCTTGTAGACCGTCGTGTCGCTGCGCACGTCGTAGCCGACGACCGCCTTGTCGTCGGTCGAGGCGCCCCAGCTCAGGTCGGCGCTGGTGGCCGTGACGTTCGAGGAGGTGAGGGTGCCGGGTTTGCCGGGCGGGGTGGTGTCGGAGCTGGGCCGCGTCGTGCAGTCGACGACCGGGCTGGCCTGGGAGGCGTTGCCGGCGGCGTCGCGGGCGATGACGGTGAGGTTGTAGGTGGTGTTCGGACTCAGGCCGGTGAGCACCTTGGAGGTCGCGTCACCGGCCGCCTCGCCGAGCTTGTTGCCGTGCTCGTAGAGGTCGTACGCGGACACGCCGACGTTGTCCGTGGAGGCACCCCAGGAAAGGGTGAGGCCGTCCTCGCCGATGGCCGAGCAGCTCGGCTGGCCCGGCCGCGAGGGTGCCTGGGTGTCGGCGGCGGTACCGACGCCGACACGGTCGAGGTTGGGGCCGCCGTTCGCCGTGGTGGCGGTCGCGCGGATCTTGTTGGAACCCGCATCGAGCGGGACGTTCACACTCTTCGTCGCCCAGGTGTTCCAGTCGGCGGTGGCCGGGAAGGAGACACCGGAGGCGACGACCGTACCGTTGACGGAGAGGTCCATCGGGCGGTCGACGGTCGTGCCGTTGGCGTAGCGCAGGGCCAGCGAGGAGGTGCCGGCCGTGGCCGCGCTCACCGTGAACTCCACGTACGAGCCGGTGATGTTGGTGTAGTCGACGAAGCCGGTGCCCGTGTAGCCGGTGTGGTTGGTGGCGACGGCGCCCTGCGAGATCGTGGCGTCCTCGGCCTGGTAGTCGGTGGCCGCCTGCGCCGCCGTGCCGGTCAGCGCGACGAGCGGCACGGCCAGGACGAGCGAGAGGCACCAGGGCAGCGTTCTGTTGAGTTTCATGGGTTCGTCCCCTCAGCCCGTGTACTGGGCGAAGACCTTGAGGTAGTCGTACGGCTGCTGCGACACGCCACTGCAGGAGTCACCGTCGGAACCGGAGCCGCAGGCCCGGTCGCGGTTCACGGACCAGTAGGTGAGGCGCCCGATGTGGTGCTGCTGGGCGTAGACGAGCATGGTCTTGAAGTCGGCGACGCGGACCAGCTCACCGGAGTCGTCGGTCTTGCCGTTCATGGACGACAGGCCGATGTGCGCGTACGCCGTCGCGTCGCTGTATCCATAAGCCGACTTGACCCGCGCCTTGAGGCCCTCCATGGCCTGGGTGGTGAGCGTGCCCATGTTCGCGGTGCCGCCGCCGAAGTCGAACGGCATGATGCACCAGATGTCGTTGGCGAGGCCCGAGGCGGCGCCGCGCTTGATCATGTCGACGCCGGTGGAGTCCGGGCCGCCGGTCGTCGTGCCGAAGGTGATGATCGTCTTGAGCCCGGGGTTGCCGGCCTTCACGATCTTCAGCGCGTCGATCACCCGTTGTCTGACGGTGGCGTTGCTCCACTCGGTGTTCTCGATGTCGATGTCGATGACCTTGAGGCCGTAGGCGTTGACGACCTTCTGGTAGGCGCCCGCGAGCGCCGAGGCGCTGGAGCACTTCTCGCCGAGTTTGGCGCCGCTCCAGCCGCCGACGGAGACGACGACGTCACCGCCGGCCGCGCGGATCGCGTTGATCTTCGACTGGTCGTTGCCGCCGGTCAGCGGGCGCGAGCCGTCCCACTTCGGGTTGCAGGAGCCGTCGGAGAGGACGAACGCGAGCGTGAACCACTTCACCCCGGTGGCCGACATGACCGAGGTCGGGTTCTGCGGGCTGCCCCAGCCGAGGTACTCGTAGGGCGCCACCGCCATGCCGGGTGAGGCCGCGGCGGTCTTCAGGGCGGTGCTCACCGGGTTCACCCGGATCAGGCGCGTCTCCCCGGGGCGCAGGGTCGCGCTGTACGAGTCGGCGATCGTGCCCTTGTGGGAGCCCGACCACAGGTCCGTGACGTCACCGGAGCCGGTGAAGCCGACCTGCGACCAGTTCACACCGACCGTGGTGTTGCCGGACGTGCCGGTGTTGAAGAGGGCGACGACGTACTGGCCGTCGCTCTCCTTCTTGGACCAGACCTGCTTGACACCGCTGTTCACGATCCGTTTCGCGGCGACGCCGTCCTGGTCGACACCGATGAGCCGGTCGTTCGTGAGCATCGGTTTGTCGACGGAGTCGAGGTTCGTCACGTCCGTGCCGAGAAGCAGGGGCGCGCCCGCCATCGCCCACAGGGTGAAGTGCGAGCGGCGCTGGTCGGCGGTGAGGCCCGCCTGGTCGCCGTTGCCGATCTCCAGCGAGTCCAGGTCGTTCCAGCCCCCCGGGCCCGCGTACTGCTGCCAGTTGGCCGCCGAGGTGAAGCGGGCGGAGACGTGCGACCAGTCGGTCAGCGGATAGCCGCTGCCGTTCGCGCCCGAGCCGCAGTAGCACTCGACGTCGCCCTGGGTGCGCCAGCTGTTCGCCAGTGACCTCCAGGTGGAGGCGCCCGCGATCGGCAGGTTGTTGGAGAGGGCGAAGGTGAGGGGCCGGCCGGTGGCGCGCAGCGCCTTGTCCCAGGCCTGGACGTCGGGGATGTCGGCGCTGCCCACCCCGTCGATCTTCAGGTAGTCGACTCCCCAGGAGGCGAACTGCCTGGCCCACGAGTTCACGAACTCCTGGGCGCCCGGCTTCCCGTAGTCGATGTAGTACATGTTCTTGCAGTTGTAGTTCTTCTCGGTCTTCGAGGTGTCCGCGATGTCGGCCGCGTGGTACGAGGTCCCCTCGATCGGTGTGTTCCTGGTGACGGCGTTCTTGGCGATGCCCGGCGTCACGTAGAAGCCGAACTTGAGCCCCTTGGAGTGGATGTAGTCGGCCAGCGCCTTGATCCCGGCAGGGAATTTGGCGGTGTCGACGGTCCAGCGTCCGTAGGAGTCGACGACGAATCCGTTCGCGTCGCACTTCTGCCAGAAGTCGTCGAGGTTGATGTACACGAAGCCGTGGTCCTTGAGCCCGCTCGCGACGAGCGCGTCGGCCTGCGCCTTGATCTTCGCCTCGGTCGGCCAGCGGCGCACGAAGCTCCAGCTGCTCCAGCCCATGGCGGGTCGGAGGGCCTGGCCGTTGTCCGAGTACGTGTTGACGGTGGCCGCCGGGGTGGCGTACGACGTGCCGATCCAGGCCTCGTCGATCCGCAGCCGCTTGTAGCGGGTGGTGTCGGTGGACGCGGCCCAGGTGGTGTCCACTTCGAGGCGTACGTATCGGGCGTTGGTGGCGGTCAGGTCGATTCCCTGGATGCCCCGCCGACCGGCGAGCTGACCGGTCTTGACCGCGCTGCCCCAGGTGGACCCGTCGTTGCTGAGGAACACCTTGTAGTCCTTGATACGTGCGGACTGCTCGGTGTCGGAGCGCGCGTAGGCGACGGAGTCCTCGCGCTGGTTGAGGCCGATGTACTGGACCTTCTTCGCGCTGCCGAGGTCGAAGGTGAGGCTGACGGGCAGCGTCTTGTCGCTGTCCCAGTAGGTGAGGTAGTCGCCGTCGCCCGCGGCCGCCGCGCCGTGACCGCTCGCCGCGGCGCTCGCGGACATCGTGACGCCGGACGCGATGCCCTGGCGGCCGGCCGTGGTGACCTTGAAGACGGTGTCGTAGGGGTCCCAGTTCGCCAGGCCGGTCAGAGTGAGCACGCCGCCCGACTGGGACCACGAAACAGCCGCTCCGGTACGGAGGTTGGTGACGGAGGCGATGCGGTAGCCGTTGTCGCGGATGCGCAGGGTGCTGGTGCTGGGCGGGGTCAGCACGTGAAGGTACTGCAGGTCGGGGTCGGTCTTGCTGACCGTGGTGACACCGTGGGCTCCGTCGTTCCAGAAGCCGGGCTTGAGGCCGCCGTACATGTAGCCGCCGCCCTCGGTGCCGTGCAGTGACTGCCAGATGGGGCCGAGATAGGAGTTGGCGAAGTTGTTGAAGGCCTCCTGGTTCGTCGGGAACTTGCCGTTGACCTGCGCGGTCTCGGCCATCAGGGCCTTCACGGAGGAGCCCGCGTTGGTGATCAGTCGGCCGAGGGTGAGCATCTTGTCGACGGAGGGGTTGGAGCCGTCGTACCACCACGCTCCGCTCGACGGCAGCTTGAAGTCGGCTTCGGTGAGGCGGGGCTGGGCCGTGTAGACGGCCTGGGGGTAGTCGTAGGACGGGGTCATGCCCGTCTTCTGCTCATTGCTGATCATGTCCATGATCGGCGTGTCTTCGTTGTTGTTGCTGAGCGTGTAGTTGGGGCGCTTCTGCTGGATCTGGGCGTAGAGGTCGTGGCTCTCCCAGTACGCGTTGTCGTTGTCGATCCAGAAGCCGCCGAGGTCCGGATAGCGGTCCATGACCTCGAAGAAGTTGTCGTAGCTGAAGCGGCCGAAGCCGTCACGGGTGGTCAGGTCGACGTCCGTGCCCTTGTAGGCGGAGTACGCAGCGGAGTCGAGCCACTCGTGGCCGCCCTCGTTGTGCCACTGGGGGTCGTCGGTCATGTAGAGGATGACCTTGAGGCCCTTGGCCTTGGCGGCGGTGATGAGTTCGCCGAGGAAGTCCCGCTTGGTGGAGCAGCTGCCGGGGATCTTCGAGGGCCAGGGGCGGGCGTAGCCGAGGCGGCTGTGGAAGGTGGCGAGGACGAGGTACTGGGTGTGCAGTTTCTGGGCCTCGTTCACCCAGTAGTCCGGAGTCCAGCCGCCGTTGGTGACGTCGTTCTCCCAGGCGGTGCAGCTGGTGTGGGCGGGGGCGGTGCGTTCGCCCCAGTGCAGGAAGAGTCCGCCGACGGAACCGCGCAGGAAGGCCTGGCGGGGGTTTTCGAGGTCGAGCGGTTTCACACCTGCGCGCGGCCGCTGCACGGCCGTGGTCGCCATCGCCGTACTCCTGGCCGCCGTAGCGCAGTTCTCACTGGAGCCGCCGGCGGAAACCCTCAGCGCGCCGCCCGAGGTGTTGTGGCTGTCCGTCAGGCAGTAGCCGGTGACGTTCTGGAAGCCCACGTCGTGGGGTGAGTTGCTCCCCCGCTGGGCCGTGAACCGGGTGAACCTGATCCCGTTCGCGGCGTTCGCGATGACGGCCGGGCGTCCGTCGTCGGCCGCGTACTTCACCGAGCTGTCCGTGAAGGTGACGTTGTCGGCGTTGTGGACGTACCAGCCGTAGGCGGGCCGCGTGCCGATGGCCTTCGGGTTGTAGTCGCCCGGGTCGTTGCTCGGCACGGCGGTGGACATGGTGCCGTTGCCGCCGGGGACGGTGATGTCGACGTTGGTGAAGGTGACCCCGTTGATCCGGTGGCCGCTCTCGCCCCACAGCGTCGGGCTGAAGGACGGACTCACCCCGGTCGCCGTGATGTTGTCGTACGTGACGTCGCTGATCGAGCCGACCCCGGGACTGTTGCCGCAGCGCTTCCTGGTACCGATCTTCTGCATGATCGGCGAGTGGACGCCGGTCATGGTGATGTCGCGGTAGTGGACGTCGGAGATCTTCGCGCCGTCCATGGAGACCATGCCGAGCCCTGACTTGTTGGAGCCCTCGATGCGGATCTTGGCGAACTGGTAGTCGGAGAAGTCTCCGCAGGTCTCGGACCCGAACATCAGGGCGTTGCAGCACACCGCCGACAGATACGAATCACTCACCCGCACGTGGCCGTTGGGGAGCTTGGCGCCGAGCGCGTAGTCGCTCTTGAAGACGAGGGCGTCGTCGTTGGCCTTGATGTTGGCGTTCGTGACCGTGACGTTGGTCGTGCTGATGATGTTCCAGCCGTCGCGGTCGCTCGCGGTGTCGATGGTCAGGTGGTCCGAGGTGACGTTCGTACAGCCGTTGATGAGGGCCGCGAAGTGGCCGCCGCGGCGCAGGGTGAGGCCGTCGCCGAGGCGCAGGCCGTCGCAGCGGGTCAGCGAGAGGATCTTGTCGGCCTCGCCGGACTTGGGGTTGCCGGTGATGAGGTTGCCGAGGCCGTCGATGACGCCCTCACCGACGAAGCCGATGTGTGTCAGTCGGTCGCCGTAGATCAGCGCGTTGTGGAAGTGGCTGTGCCCGTAGTCCTGGTAGGCGTCGTTGGGGTTGGCCTCGGGCGGGTCGTAGGTGTCCGCGCTGGAGCCCTGGATCGTCGCGCCCTTGTCCACTTGAAGAGTGACCTCGCTCTTCATGTGGATGGTGTTCTTGGACTTGTACTGGCCGGCGGGGAAGCGGACGGTGCCGCCGCCCGCGGCGTTGGCGGCGGTGATGGCCTTGTTGATGGCGGGGGTGTCGTTGGTGGAGCCGTCGCCCTTGGCTCCGTAGTCGTGGACGTCGAAGACGGCGGCGTGGGGTGCGGTGGTGGACGTGGGCGCCGTGGTGGACGTGGGTGGGGTGGCGGTTCGGGGGGCCGCGAGGGCCTCGGGGTGGGTCAGGCCGAGTACGACGGCGAAGGCGAAGAAGACGCTCGCCGCCCAACTCCGTTTTCTCATGGGGGGTTTCATGGAACGGCTCCTCATACCAGTTGGTAGCCGCGCAGGTTGGTCAGCAGCAGGTAGCAGTCCTGCAGGGACCCGGAGGTGTCGCCGAGGGACCGGTAGATGCCCCACTTGGGGCGCACCCGGTCGGCGAGGAAGGTGTCGACGCCCGCCCTGGACTTGTCGATGATCGTGGTCGAGCCGCTCTTGAGGATCCAGCGGACCGAGCCCGACGTGCCGTCACCGACCTTGATCTGGAAGTCGACGTCCGTCCACTTGTCGTGCAGCGGATCCAAGTCCGTGCGGCCGATGAGGATGTCGTCGATGGCGAGCTTCAGCTCGATGGTCTGCACGCCGTTCACCCGGCGCAGTGACTGCACGACGATCGGCGAGGTGCCGGTACCCGGCTGCTTCATCTGCATGATGTGCGTGAAGGTCGTGGTCGCCTTCAGCGAGCTCGGGATGTACATCGAGTACGTGAGTCGCCAGGTCTGCCCGGCTGTCCACTTGAGATAACTGCTGCCGCTCGTACGCAGCCCGGTGACCTCCTGGCGCTGACGGTCGGTGGAGGTGTCGCGGTCGACGGTGTGCATGTTGAAGCGCCAGTTGTCGCCGGTGGCGAAGATGTGCGGCCGGCCCGCGGGGTGCGAGTCGGCGCGGTCGTCCTCGATCGTCTCGAAGGCGCCGAGCTTGTCGCCGCTCGCCGACGGCGACCACTTCAGCTGCCAGGAGGCGGCGTGGGCGGCGGTGGCCGGGATGCCGACCGCGGCTCCGGCGGCGCCGCCGAGCGCCGCGCCGAGCAGGGTCCTTCTGGTGGTGCTCATGGCTGACTCACCTCGTCCTGAGTGGGTGGGCTGTGAGCTGTTCGTTCATGATCAGAAAGGCGCCGAGGCCGTGGAAGTCGTTCGTGGCCCGGTCGCGGGCGACGTAGTACGCGTAGTCGCCGACATTGGTGCCGATGGAGATGTCGGTGAGGTTGGTACGGCCGTCGGAGCCGACCGACATCCTGGCCAGGACGCCCTGGTAACCGCGTCCGGCGACGGTCGCGAAGTGCGGATCGAGGTAGCCCTGCTGGGCGCCGCGCGAGAGGGCATAGGTGAACATGCTGGAGCAGGACGTCTCGGTCCAGTTGTCGCTGCGGGCACCCTTGTCGATCACCTGGAACCAGCGGCCGGTGGCCGGGTCCTGGTACTTCTCCAGCCCGGCGGCCAACCTCCTGAAGCTGCCCATGAGTTGGGGCCGTCTGGGGTGGTTGACCGGGATCGCGTCGAGCACGTTGACGATCGCCATCGCGTACCAGCCGACCGCCCGGCACCAGTGCTCCGGGGCGAGGCCGGTCGCCGGGTCGGCCCAGCTCGCCGTCTTCGACTCGTCGTAGGCGTGCTTCAACAGGCCGCTCGCCACCTGGAGGTGGTTGCCGTAGACGTAGAGCTGCTTGGCTGCCTCGTCGTTCGCGTAGGTCGCGTCCCCGAACTCCTTGCCGTACTCGACGAGGAACGGGTTCACCATGTAGACGCCGTCCGACCAGAGCTGGTGGGCCCGGCTGCTGGTGTCGGCGTGCCAGAAGCCTCCGTCGGAGGTGCGTGGGTAGGTGTTGAGACGGTTCCGGATCTTCAGGGCCGCCTTGCGGTAGCGGTCCTGGCCCGTCTCGTGGTGCAGGATCGTCAGGAGCCGGCCCGCCTGCATGCTGTCGAGACTGTTGAAGCTCTGGCCGATCGAACCGTCGCTCGACACGAAGCGGTCGACATAGCTCTTGATGTAGGTGAGATAGCGGGCGTCGTGCGTGCGCTGGTACGTGAGGTACTGGCCGTAGAGGTACAGCCCGACCGGGTACGACCAGCCGCCGATCGTGCTCGGGGTGTAGCGGGCCATGGTCGAGTCGATCAGGGCGACGGACCAGTCCTGGGCGGCGGCGGGCCTCCCCACAGGCCCTCGGGGTAAAGGTGTCGGGGGTGCGGTGGCGGCCACCGTGGTCAGGACGGCGGTGGTGAGCACGCCCGCCATCAGCGCTGCCCGCAGTCGTCGTCTCATGTTCCTCCCTCTCGGTAGGCGTAGGCGGAGTTCCTGAGCGGGGCCTCGTCGACGAGCGCGCGGACGAGGTGGTGGTCGGGTGCGTGGCGGCAGGCCGGGTCGGTGCGGGAGGCGTCGCCGGTGAGCGCGTACGCCTGGCAGCGGCAGCCGCCGAAGTCGGTCGCGCGCAGGGCGCAGCCGCGGCAGGGGTCCGGCATCCAGGCCTCGCCCCGGTAGGCGTTGAAGGCCTTCGACTGGCGCCAGATCCAGTCGAGCCGGTGTGCGCGCACGTTCGGCGCGTCGAGTGCGGGGAGTGTCGCGGCGGAGGGGCACGGGAGGGCGGTGCCGTCCGGGGCGACGGTGAGGGAAACGGCGCCCCAGCCGCCCATGCAGGGTTTCGCGGTGGCGTCGAGCAGGTCCGGGGCGACCCAGACCAACTCCAGGGAACCGGTGAGTTGTTCGCGTCGGCGGCGCACGGTGACGCGAGCCTGTTCGACCTGATCCCGGGTCGGCAGCAGGGCGGCACGGTTGCGGGCGGCCCAGCCGTAGTACTGCGTGTGGGCGAGCTCGATCCGGTCGGCGCCCCAGGTGACGGCGAGCGTGATCAGGTCGTCGACGGCGTCGATGTTGGCCCGGTGCAGCACGACATTCAGACCGAGTGGCAGCCCTGTCGCCCGCACCAGTCGTGCGGCGCGCTCCTTGGCGGTGAACGCGCGGGCTCCCGCGATGCGTTCGGCGGCCTGGGGATCGGTGTGCTGTACGGAGAGCTGGACGCTGCGCAGTCCCGCGTCCAGCAGCTCCGCGAGCCTTCGCTCGTGCAGGGCCACACCGCTGGTGACGAGCTGGGTGTAGAGGCCCACGGTGTCGGCGGCGGCGACGATCCGGGCGAGATCGCGCCTGAGGAGGGGTTCGCCGCCGGACAGGTGGGTCTGGACAACGCCCAGTTCAGCGGCTTGGTGAAAGACGTCGGTCCATTGTTCGGCGGTCAGCTCTCTTGACCGACTGATCAGTTCGACGGGGTTGGAGCAATACGCGCAGCGCAGCGGGCAGCCGTGGGTGAGTTCGGCCAGCAGGGCCCAGGGGGGATCGACGGTCGAGGTCATCGCAGCCAGCCCTCCTCGTGCAACGCCGAGAGGAATCGAGGTACTTCGTCGGTCACCGGCGCGCCGGGGAACCGTTCGGCGAGCGCGGCGACGATCTCGGGCACCTCGCGCCTGCCGTCACAGAGCCGGACGACGCTCCCGGCGTGGCCGCGCAGGACGACGACGCGTTCGGGCATGAGCAGCAAGTCGGTGTCGCGGACGGGATCATGACGGAGCATCACGGCGTGGGCGAGAACAGGACGCCAGCTCATGGCGGGCCCCCTGCGGGGCCCGGAACCACCGGGGTGCCCGTCTGCGCGGGTGCGCCGGGGTGGCGGCCCGGGACCTTCGTCGGCATCGACGCACCCGAGGTCCGCGCCTGCGCCGTCGCGCCCGACGCCCCGGAAGCCACGTCGCCGCCGGCCACGTCCCGCGCGGCGCGGGGACACCCCTGCGCGGGCTCGCGCCCACGCGGAGTCGCCACGGAATCCGACACACCCGGCGAAGCGCCTTCGGCCGGGACGTCTCCTGACGCCGACTCGGTCCCGAGGGCCGAGACATCCCCCGACACATGCTCAGACACACGGGGCGAGGCATCTCTGGACACACCCTCAGACACCAAGGACAAGACATCCCCCGGTGGACGCTCACACCCGAGGCCCGAGACATCCCCCGGCGCACGCCCGGACCCGAGGCCCGAGACATCGCCCGGCACGCGCCCGGACGCGAGGGCCGAGACATCCCCCGGCGCATCCTCAGCCGCGACGGGCAACGCATCCCCCGCCACCCCGCCCAAGGCACCCGGCAGTTGATCCGAACCTCTCCCCGACCCACCCCGACGGCCGCGGCCCGACGCGCGCGGCAGGGTGCCCGGTGCGGCGGCTGGGTCGCCCCGAGGGGTACCTCCCGACACCCGTTCCGACGTGCCCGTCGGAACGGAGTCGCTCACCCGGTCCACCGCGTCCAGGAGCGCCCACAGCACCTCGCACTTGAACGTCAGCGCCGCCACGGCCCGTTCCTGCTGCTCACGGGTGCGCGCCCAGCCCTGGACCAGGGCGAGTGCCTCCTCGCTGTCACGGCCGCCCTGCCCGATGCGGGTACGGAAATACGCGAGCCCCTCTGCCTCGATCCAGGGGTAGTACCGCTCGAACGCGGCGATCCGCGTGCGCATCAGCCCCGGTGCGGACAGCTCCGTGAGGGAGGCGGCGACCGCGTCGAACACGGGGCGCAGGCGACAGAAGTTGACGTAGCCCTCGACCGCGAGCCGGACGCCGGGCAGCACCCGGGCGGTGTCCCACAGCGCCGGCCGTTCGAGGCCGGCGGCCTCGCCGAGCCTCAGCCAGCGTTCGATGCCGCCCTGCCCGACGGCCGTGCCGTCGTGGTCCTGGATCCTGCGGACCCACACCCGTCGCAGTGCGGGATCGTCGAACTTGGCGAGGATCAGGGCGTCCTTGACGGGGATGTGGCGTTGGTAGTGAAAGCGGTTGATGATCCAGCGGCGCAGCTCGGCCGGGGTCAACTCGCCCTGGTGCATACGGACGTTGAAGGGATGGCGGTCGTGGTAGCGGTCCTCGGCGACGGCGCGCAGCCGCTCGGTGAACTCGGCGGTTCCCCAAGGGGCCGCGGCACCGTCGTCGCGCACCGGTGTCGCGGTCATGGTTCGACAACCGTGGGGCTAGGCCGTGCGTGCCAGGTGTGGCCCGGCGGTTGCCCGTTCGGTAACCGGGCCAAGGCGGTCACCGAGGGCGTACGCGGTGACCTCCAGGGCGGTCTCGACGACCAGATACCCGGGGGTCTCCCAGACGCTTTCCTCCGATGTTTCCCGGATGACCTGCTCCGCGCGGCGGCCTTCGAGGGCGCTCATGTTCATGTGCGCGTACCTGCTTTCCTGATGGGTGGGGGTGTAGAGCCCAGACAGGTGCTGGTGTTCACATGCGTGCACCGGGTTCATGAACCCGTTCGGTGACGCCCTACAGAGTGGTCGGATGACGGAACTCGGTCAATGGTCCGGACCGATAAGGTCGGATCCATTTCCGGCCAATCTCCGACCCTCACCAGGAATCCACAGCTAATCCGCCGGTCAGGAATGCATAACGGCCGGTGATCGTTGACCATGGGAGTACCATTCGACGACTTAAGGATCGAGAGCTCGTGAGCAAGGTCCCCCCGATCATCCTGAACAACGGCGTCGAGATGCCGCAGCTGGGCTTCGGTGTCTGGCAGGTCCCGGACGACGAGGCGGAGCAGGCCGTCGCCACGGCGCTGGAGTCCGGATACCGCAGCATCGACACCGCGGCGATCTACGGCAACGAGGAGGGCACGGGCAAGGCCATCGCCACCTCCGGCATCCCCCGCGAGGAACTCTTCGTCACCACCAAGCTCTGGAACAGCGACCAGGGGTACGACTCGACGCTCCGCGCGTTCGACACGTCCCTGGACAAGCTCGGCCTGGACTACCTCGACCTGTATCTGATCCACTGGCCGCTGCCGTCCCGGGGCAAGTACATCGACACGTACAAGGCCTTCGAGAAGCTCTACACGGACGGCCGGATCAAGGCCATCGGTGTCTCCAACTTCTACCCGGAGTACCTGGAGCAGCTGATCGAGGCGACGTCCGTCATCCCGGCCGTCAACCAGATCGAGCTGCACCCGCACCTCCAGCAGCACGCGGCCCGCGAGTACCACGCGCAGCAGGGCATCGCCACCGAGGCCTGGTCCCCGCTCGGCTCGGGCAAGGGCCTGCTGGAGGTCCCGGCGATCGTCGCCATCGCCCAGAAGCACAACCGCACTCCGGCCCAGATCGTGCTGCGCTGGCACATCCAGCTGGGCAACGTCGTGATCCCCAAGTCCGTGACCCCGTCCCGGATCAAGGAGAACATCGACGTCTTCGACTTCTCGCTGGACACCGAGGACATCGCGGCGATCAGCGCACTGAACGAGGACCGTCGCCTGGGCCCCGACCCGGCGACGTTCGACATGGGCTGAGCCCGGCCCTCATCGACTGACCTGCCCCGGCCCGGACGCGCACCGCGCGTCCGGGCCGGCGGCGTCTTGCCCCCACACACATCGACTTCCCCCACCCGCGTCGACACGCCCCCACGCCGGTTTCAACCCCGGGACCGGACCAACTCCGCCGGAGGGCTTGACGCGGTCATGCAAGAGGGCCCACCTTGTACCGCAACCCGGTAAGGAAACTTTCCTAACAGAAGGGTCCCCCACAGTGCGCTCTCGAACACTGACCCTCGCGGCCGTCGCCGGTGCCGCGCTCCTCGCCACCGCGGCACTCCCGGCCAGCGCGTCGGGCTCCGTCACCCCCCGGTCCGCCCAGGAGGGTTCGGTCAGCGCGGCCGACCTGCTCGCCAAGGTGACGTCCTGTTCGCAGATTTCGAACGGCAAGTACAAGACCGACGACGAGACCTCGGCCACCGTCCCCGTGTGCGGCAAGAACGGCGCGGTGTTCTGGAAGGCCGACATGGACATCGACTGCGACGGTCAGGTCACCGGCAAGTGCAACGGCAACGCCGACCCCTGGTTCCAGGACGACACGGCGTTCCACCAGTCCGACGGGAAGCCGCTGCGCGCCGAGTCACTGCCGTATGTCGTCGTGCCCAGCACCAGCAGCATCTGGAAGTACACGAGCTACGGCATCAAGGGCGGCGGTGTCGTCGCCGTGATCTACAACAACAAGGTCGAGTACGCGGTGGTCGGCGACACCGGGCCCACGAAGATCATCGGCGAGGCGTCGTACGCCACGGCCAAGGCCCTCGGCATCGACCCCGACCCTGCCACGGGCGGGGCCGACTCCGGCGTGACCTACATCCTGTTCAAGAACTCCCAGGTGTCGCCGATCGAGAGTCACAGTGCGGCGGTGTCGCTCGGGGACTCGTTGGCGAAGCAGTTCCTCCAGAACAACTGAGGCTTCCGCAACAACCGAGGTTGACGCGACAACCCAGGCGCCCGCGGGTCCGACGTCAGTTGGGCTGGCCGATCGGACGTACCACCACGGTGTTCACATCGACGCCCGAAGGCTGTCCGATCGCCCAGACGATCGACTCGGCGAGCTGGTCCGCCGTCAGCAGATGACCGGGTGGCAGACTCCCGTAGCTGTCCCAGAACGGGGTCTCCACCCGGCCCGGCGAGATCAGGGTCACGCCGACACCGAACTCGGTCACCTCGCGGCGGGCGTTCTCGGCGAGCCCGGTCACGGCCCACTTGGTGGCCCCGTAGATGTTGCCGGGAGTGTGGACGTGGCCCGCCACACTTCCGACCAGCACGATCCGGCCCCGCGTCTCCTTCAGGGCGTCGATGGAAGCCCTGATCAGCAGCGCGGGACCGAGCACATTGGTCAGCACCATCTCGGACCAGGCGGCCGGGTCACCGCCGGCGACGGTGTCGTGCGTGGCGAATCCCGCGTTGGCGACGACGGTGTCGAGGCGGCCGAACTCCTTGAGCGTCAGCTCGACCGCGGCGCGCACCTGGTCGTACTCGGCCGCGTTCCCGACGACCGTCAACAAGCCCTGGGGACGTCCGAGTTCCTCGGCGAAGGCGCGCAGCCGCTCCTCGCCGCGGCCGGTGACCGTGACCCGGTGGCCGGCGTCGAGCAGCCGCCGCGCGACCGCGGCGCCGATACCGCTTCCGCCACCGGTGATGAGTGCGACAGGTGAGTCGGTCATGGATACCCCCGTACGTGTACGACAACGACCGGGAGTACATCACTTGAAGCGCTCTCGAAGTCAAGGCCGGGGCCGCCGACCTCCCTCAACACGTCCGCCGGTAGGGCACGTCGGGCAGATATCTGCGCCACTCGGCCCGGGTCGCCCCGCCCCCCGCCCGGACGCACACCTCGCCCGCCGCACGTTCCGGCGTCAACTGCTCTGAGCGCAGGGGCAGATGGGGTGTCGCGATGTACAACTCCTCGGCGCCCGGGGTGAATCCGATCGCGAGGACCGGCCCGTCGCCGGTCGGCAGGGTCGCGCCCTCCAGTCGCGGGGACGCCGTCTCCCACACGCGGACCGAGCCGTCGGCCCGGCTCGCGGCCAGCAGCGAGCCGTCGGCCGAGAAGGTCAGGGCGGGCCGCGCGACGGTGGAGTCGGCGGCTGCCAGGACGGCGATCCGGTGCTGCCCGCCCGCGTCCCACAGGGTGAGGCGTCCTTGGGTGTCGGCGGCGGCCAATTGACTTGCTCTCCCTGCTGAAGCAGGGAGATTCTGGCCTTCCTCACCGGGTGCTGTGCCGCTGGGCGGCACGAGTTCCGGTGTGGATTCCGTGGCTTCCTGCTTCTTCGCGTTGTGCCGGAACGAGTTCCGGTCTTACCTGCGCTCGACAGGCTGTCACCGCCAGTCCGGCGGCCTGTTGGACGTTCCTGGCGGCGTTGTGGTCCCGGTCGTGAACCGTGCCGCAGGGCGTGCACGTCCAGGTGCGCACGTGCAGGGGTTTGGGCCCGTCCTTGACTCCACAGACCGAGCACACCTGGCTGGTGGGCTCGAACCGGCCGACCTTCACAAAGACGCGCCCGTACCGGCCAGCCTTGTACTCCAGCATCGCGAGGAACCGCGCCCAGCCGGCGTCGTGCACGGATTTGCCGAGCCGGGTGCGCGCGAGGGCTTTCACTGCCAGGTCCTCCACCGCGACCGCTTGGCTTTCGCGGATCAACTGGGTGGAGAGCTGGTGGTGGAACTCGCGGCGGGCATCGGCGACCTGCGCATGTGCGCGGGCCACCCTCAAGCGTGCCTTCTCCCGGTTCTTCGACCCCTTCTGCTTTCGGGACAACTCCCGCTGCGCCTTCGTCAGCTTCTTCTCCGCCCGGCGCAAGAAGCGCGGGGAGTCGATGACACGGCCATCGGAGAGGACCACGAAGTATGTGAGACCCAGATCGATGCCCACGCTGGGCAGGTTGTCGGCTTCGGGCATCCGCGCCAGGTCGGCGTCGGGGTCGGTCTCGATCACGAAGGAGGCGAAGTACCGGCCGGCCGCATCCCGGATCACTGTCACGCTGGGCGGCACCGAGGGCAGGGTGCGTGACCAGCGCACCTTCACCTCGCCGATCTTCGGCAGAAGCAGCCGCCCCGCCTCGTTGATCTTCCATCGGGCGTTCGCGGTGAACCGGATCGACTGGCGGGCATCCCGCTTCGACCTGAAGCGCGGCGCCCCCACCCGTGCCCCCTGGCGGGATCCTTTGAGAGAGGAAAAGAAGTCGGTGTAGGCGCGCTCCACGTCCCGCAGCG
This sequence comes from Streptomyces mirabilis, assembly GCF_039503195.1. NCBI lineage: Bacteria > Bacillati > Actinomycetota > Actinomycetes > Kitasatosporales > Streptomycetaceae > Streptomyces > Streptomyces mirabilis. Next base: position 8,459,758 of record NZ_JBCJKP010000001.1, on the reverse strand, counting down.
CCTGCTGCAGGATGACTGCCGACACCTCGGACAGCCACTGCCGCCCGGGGCCCCGCTTCGCCTCGGTGATCAGCGTCCTCGACAGCGCGCCCGCGCTCGGAAACGCAGCACCCTCCCGCCGGGCCCGCTCCCGGGCGGCAACCGCGTCGTTGTACACCACCCGCGCGCACCCGAACGCCCGCGCCAGCGCAACGCGCTGACCGGGCCCCGGGTCGAGGCGGAAGGCATACCGAAGCTGCATGATCCGGACGCTAACACCCACCACCGACAACCCCGACCCGATCAGCCGAACCCAGCCTCGCCGAAACGCTTCTGCACTGCTGTCATACGGGCAACACCGGCCCGGACGAAGCATTCCCCAGCTCCGCCGGGCAGCCCTGCGGGTGCGGCGCGCTGCCCGAGGCGCCGACGACGGCCGACACCCGCCTGCGGTCGACGAGCCGCAGCAGTTCGGCGATCAGGTCGTCGCGGCCGTGGAAGCGGTCCCGGTCGGCGGGCTCGAAGCGGGCGAGTCCGGGGTAGGGGCCCTCGGCGTCGTCCGGTGCGGGCGTGCCCGCCTCGTCCGCGAGCGCCGCGCGCCAGCGCCGCTCCCACACGGAGGTGTCCCCTCCGCACGCGCTGACGTACGCCAGGAGCACCGGCAGCGTGGGCAGCCTCTCGCCCGCCGCCGCCGCGGACAGCGTGGGCCCCGAGTAGTCCGCCCGGCGGGCCATCGCGCGGTAGGTCGGGGCGCCCGCCTCGTCGCGGAGCCCCCGCAGCTCGAAGGCGAACCGCGCCACCGCGCCCTGCGCCGGATCCAGCGGCTTCTCTCGGCGTCCCACGGGTGACTCCCCCCGTCCGCGGCGGCCCCATCCGTCGGCACCGCTCCCCACCTGCATTGATAGGTGCCCCGCGACGGGGCTGCCCATCAATCGTCCGGCGGCTGGACTCGACGGTGCACATCCTCGGGACCCCGTCGGAGGGGACCGCGAGGCATCGACCACGCGCCGGAGTCAGCCATCGCCGCCACACACACTCCCAGACCGCCGCTCGCCCCCGCACGGTTGCCGTCACCCGCCCCGCACACCCCATCGACGGTGTACGCTCCCGCGCTGCTCTCGCTCGCCCTCGGGCTGTGGGGCGTACGGCGCGGCGGCACCCTGCGGCGGGACGAGGCAGGGTGCCGCCGCGCCATGGCGCGGCGGTCCCTGCCCGACCTGTGGTCGACTCTCGCCGACGCCGATGCCGTACACGGTCTGTACTACCTGCTCATGCACCTGTTGTTCGAGGTCACCTGCGGGCTCGACCCGCTCCTGGTGCTCCGGCTCCCGTCGGTCCTCGCCACCGTCGCGGCGACCGGAACGCTGGCCCTCCTCGGACACCGGCTGGCCGGACCCCGCGCGGGTCTCCTCGCGGGATCCGTCTTCGCACTGCTGCCGCAGGTCCAGCGGTACGCGCAGGAGGGCCGGTCGTACGCGATCGTGTGCGCGCTGGTCGTGTGGGCGACGTATCTGCTGGTGCGGGCGGTGGCGCGCCGGGACGGTCGCATCTGGGTCGCCTACACCGCGGTGCTGGTGGCGGCCGGGCTGCTGCACGAGTTCGCCGTACTGGCGATCACCGCGCACGCGGTCGCCGTGCCGCGCGGGGCCCGCCGTGCCTGGGCCGGGGCGGCGGCGGTGGTCCTCGTCACGGTGGCGCCGCTCGCCGTGCTGAGCACGCGGCAGTCGGATCAGGTGTCGTGGATCGGCAGACCGGGCGCCGGAGCGCTCGCGGGGTTCGCGGGAACGGCCGTCCTCGCCCTGGCCTGCGCGGCGATAGGCCGGAACCCCACTTCGCGCGTACTCCGGGGCGTCCGGCTGCCCGTCCTCGCGCTCGGGCTCCTCGTCCTGCCCGCCCTGCTGCTCCTGCTGGTCTCGCTGGTCACACCCCTGTATGTGGACCGCTATGTCCTCTACGGCCAGAGCGGCACCGCCCTGCTGACCGGCGCGGCGCTGGCCCGGCTCCCCCGGGCCCGGCGGACCCGCACGGCGGTGCTGACCTGCGCGGGCGCCGCCGTTCTCGCGCTGCTCCCCGTCACCCTGCACCTGCGTACACCGCAGAGCCGGGTCGACGACGTGGGCGCGATCGCCCGGGCCGTCGCCGAGGCCGGTGCGCCGGGTGACGGGGTCCTCTACCAGCCGGCGCGGCGCCGGGTGTGGTCCCTGCCCGACCCCGGCGCTCTGCGCGGGCTGCGGGACCTGGCCCTCGACCGCGCACCGGCCGCCTCGCACACCCTGTACGGCACCGAGGTTCCGGCGCCGGTCGTCCGCGCCCGCATGATCACGGCGACCCGTATCGTCGCCGTGAGCGATCCCGCGGGGCAGCCGCTCGACGCGACCCCGGGGGAGATCGTCAAACGGCGGGTCCTGGCCACGTGCTTCGAGAAGTGCGGCACACGCCGGGTCCAGGGTGCCCGGGTCACCGTGTACGCGCGCCCGGGCACATGCTGACCGGCCTGAACTACTCCGGCTTCACCGCGACGTGCACGGTGTGCGCGGTCAGCAGGAAGACGTCCGGCCGGTGGTACACGCTCGCCTTGTCGTCCGGGTCGAGGAGACGGTTGAGGGTGGCGAGGTCGTCCGCGTCGAGGCCGGGGGCGAGGAAGTCGCGGCGGTGGGTGAGGGAGGTGACGACGAAGGCGCGCGTCTCGTCCGAGACCGGGGCGGGGAGGTCGACGAGGAAGGTGCGGGTCGCCGTGTGGCGCAGGCCGACTGCGGTCATCAGGGCGGCCCAGTCCTCCGTCTCTCGCACCGCTCCGGGAAGCTCGTCCCGCATCCGCCCGAACCATTCGTCGTGGACCGCGTCGACACGGGACTGAAAGCCGGGGCGGCCGATGCCGATCTCGCGCGGGAAGTAGCGCATGGGCAGGCCGCCTTCCATGAGGGCGAGGGTGCCGCCGGGCGCGAGAGCGCGCGCGAAACCGGCGAGCGCGGCGCGCTGGTCGCCCACGTGATGCAGGGACCTGCTCGCCCACAGCAGGTCCGCCGGGTACTCCAAGTCATCGATTCCGCCGCCGAGTTCGGCCCGCAAAGTGCTGAAGCGGTCGCCGACGCCGAGCCGGTCGGCGCGGGCGCGGGCCCGCTCCAGCAGGGGTTCCACCTCGTCCACGGCCACGACCCGCGCCGCGGGGAAGGTGTCCGCGAGGAGACAGGAGATGACACCGGGGCCACTGCCCGCGTCCACGATCAGCCCGGTCTCGGACCGCTGGTCCCGCAGCCAGCCCGCCGCCTCGGTGTAGAGCGGGTTGAACAGCTCCGCCTCCTGCTCCAGCATGGGGATCATCTCGGCGAAGTCCATGTGGGTGTGGTCATGGGCGTGCTGGGCGTTCTCGTGGTCGTGGTGGTCGTGTGCCATGGTGGTCCGCCTCTCGTCCGGGTGCGTACACAGCGTGCTCCTCGGCTCCCGGAAACGGCCAACGAAGTTGCCCGAACAGCAAAAACCGCGGTCGGAAAATCTGATGCGCCCGAAGCGGCCCGTCCCCGAGCATGGCCCCATGGACGACGAGATGGTGGCGCGGTTCCTCGAGGACGGGTTCGTGAAGATCGAGGGCGCCTTCCCGCCGCGCGTCGCCGACAGCTGCGCCCGGCTGCTGTGGAAGGAGACGGGGTACGACCCGGACGACCCCGGCACCTGGAAGGACCCCGTGCACTGGGTGAGCAGCATGGCGCAGGGCCCGTTCGCCGCCGCGGCCAACTCCCCCGCTCTGCACCAGGCCTTCGATCTGCTGGTCGGCGAGGGACGCTGGGAGCCGCGCTACGCGCTGGGCAGCTTCCCGCTGCGGTTCCCGCACACGGAGGAGCCGGACGACGCGGGCTGGCACATCGAAGGCAGTTACCTCCCCGACGGTGAGGCGCTCTACCACTCCAATCTCCGCTCGCGGGGCCGGGCCCTGCTGATGCTCTTCCTGTTCAGCGAGGTGACCGAGGCCGACGCCCCGACCCGTATCCGGGTGGGCTCGCACCTCGACGTGCCGCCGGTCCTGGAGCCGTACGGCGAGGCGGGGGCCTCGTTCCTCGAACTCGGTCCGAAGGTGGCCGAGGCCTCCGCACACCGCCCGCTCGCCCACGCCACCGGCCGCCCCGGCGACGTATTTCTCTGCCACCCGTTCCTGGTGCACGCGGCCCAGCCGCATCACGGCACGCGCCCGCGGTTCATGGCTCAGCCGCCGCTGTATCCGGCGGTGCCCTACGAATTGGAGCGGGCGGACGGCGACTACTCGGCGGTGGAGTTCGCGATCCGCCGGGGGCTGGCCCAGGAGGCCTGACCCCCGACGGATCACCAGGTCGGACGCCCTACAGCGGCGGATACGCGTTCGTCATCAACTGCTGGAACTGCGCCGAGAACCAGTGCCCCGACAGCGGGGCGTTCGGCAGCGCGCCGGACATGTTGTTGTTGTTCCGGGGGTTGCCCGTGTAGGTCGGGTCGCACATCCGGTCGAAGCCCTTGCCCTCGTCGTTGGCGATGGCGGAGCTGGAGCCGTCGGACTCACCCGGGGGCTTCATCCACACATAGGCGTCGATCCCGGTGGCCGGGGAGGCCTGCGGGCGTTCGCCAAGACCGGCACCGGCCTGGTTGCACCAGTTCCCGACGTGGATACGGCGGTCGTAGCGCCCGCCGTCGACGTAGGTGTCGACGCTGGTCGTCGCGCCGGGGCCGGCGGGCCGTGCGGTGCCGCCCCATCCGTTCCTGGAGGTGTCGATCAGCATGCCGATGCCGGAGTTGAAGCCGACCGACACGAGCTGGTTGCGGAAGGCCTGGGCGAAGGACAGCTCGTCGACATAGCGGTTCCAGTCGACCCACTTGGACTGGCGGACGGAAGTGCCGTTCACCGTGTCGTTGATGGTGAAGTTGTTCTCCTTCAGGGCGCTGTAGTTCGCCGTGTTGGTGATGAACCCGGCGACGTCGTCGACCGTGGCGCCCTCGCTGGTGGCCGCCTGCTTGAACAGAGTGGCGGACGGGGCGAAGTTGTCGTCCCAGCCGATCCAGCCGTGGTGGCCGGCGTCCAGGTAGTTGTAGACGTTCGGGATCGCGCCGAGCTTGGCGAGCGCGTAGCCCACGCCCTTCACGTAGTTGCCGTTGGCGAGCATGGTGTCGCACTGCGGGGTGGCGGTGGCCCGGCTGCCGGTGTTGGTGACGAGGTTCGGCAGCGAGTCGATCTCGATGGTCGTGACGATCCGCAGCGAGGCGTACTTGCTGTCCGCGAGGATCGCCGCGATCGGGTCGATGAACTGCGTCTTGTACTTGTCGATCTCCGTCGGGCCGAGCTCTCCGTTGGAGGCGAGGGCCGCGCAGTCACGTCCGGGCAGATCGTAGACGACCAGCTGGACGACCTCTTCACCGCTGCCCTTCTGCGCGAGCGCCGCGTCGAGGTGGGCGCGCAGGCCCATGCTGCCGCTCGCCCCGTTGATCGCGGCGATCCGGTCGAGCCAGACACCGGTGGGCTGGTTGGAGATCCGGCTGCCGCCGGTCTCCGCCGCCGCCTTCGCGGACCACTCCGGGTTCACGTACACCTTGGCTCCGGCGTACGGGTTGTCGACTCTCCCGGAGGGGTCACTGCCTCCACCCCCGCCTCCGCCACCACTTCCGTCGTCGACGTTGCAGGTCACCCCGTCAAGGGTGAAGGAGGTGGGCAGCGCGTTGGTGCCGCTGTAGGAGGCGTTGAAGCCGAAGCTGACCGAACCGCCGGTCGCCAGCGTCCCGTTGTAGGTCTCGTTGGCCGCGGTGACGGCGGTGCCGCTCTGGGTGATCTTCGCGTTCCAGCCCGAGGTCACCTTCTGGTTTCCGGCGTACGCCCACTTCACCGCCCAGGAGGTCTTGGCGGCACTGTTGTTGGTGACCGTGACGGCGGCGGTGAAGCCGGTGTCCCACTGGTTCTGCACCTTGTAGTCGACGGTGCAGGGGATGGCGGCGATCCCGGCGGGGTCCGCGGGAACGGCCGCCACGGCGGTTCCCGAGGCGCCGGCGAGCAGGACGAGCGCCCCTAAGAGCGCGGATTTGGTACGACTCATGAGTGCGGGTTCCCATCTCTTCTCGTGCGGGTGTCCGTTGACTTCTTGCGCGGGTGTGCGTCGGGTTTCGGCGCGGGTGTGCGTCTGATTCCGGCCGGTCATCCGTTGAGGGCGCGCAGCACCGGTCATCCGTTGAGGGCGCGCAGATGATCACGCAGCCCGACTCCGTACGACGTGGGAGTGCCGTCGTAGTCGGAGATCAGGGAGGGACCGGAGGAGCAGTCCCAGGTGTTCCAGGTCCAGCCGAGGTAGGAGAGCCCCCGGTCGTCGAACCACTTCATCGCGGTGTCGACGAAGCCGTGGGAGCAGGTGTTCTCGCCGATCTCCCCCGCCACGAGCGGGACTTGGGCCGCCACCGGGGCGAGCGTCGAGTTCCAGCAGCTCTCGCCGGCGCACGTGTTGAAGTTGTAGGTGTGGAAGGCGGCGACGAGGTTGCCCGTGGGATCGCTCGGCTTGTACGTCAGCCACTGGCTCAGGTCGTTGGAGTACGCGAGCCCGCCGGCCAGGATCAGGTTCCTGGCGCCGGTGCCGCGCACCGCGTCGACCAGGTCCTGCATCCCGGCGACCTCGTAGCCGATGCCCGGGCAGCTGCCGCCGTCCTTCCAGCAGGCCCACGCCTGGGCGGTGGTGGAGGTCGCGCGGTCCGGGTAGGGCTCGTTGAACAGGTCGAAGGCGACGGCCTGGTCGTCCTTGAACGTGCCGGCGACCGAAGACCAGAACGCCGGGCTGTACTGCGCGTCCGGCATCGGCTTCTGGCAGGTGGCGTGCACGTCCGAGCAGCCCGCCGAGTTTCCGGTGTACTGCCCGTAGTTCCAGTGCAGTTCGACGAGCGGGGTCATCCCGTGCGCCTCGACCTTGGCGACCAGGTCCTTGACGGCGGAGATGTAGTGGGCGCCCGCGTACTCCGGTTTGATGTTGGACAGGCCGAGCCAGCACTCCTCGTTGAGCGGAATCCGGACCGTGTTGGCCTTCCAGTCGGCGATCGCCTTGACCGAGGCGTCGTCGACGGGCCCGTCGAAGATGCCGTGTCCCTGGACGCACATGAACTCGCCGCCGGAGCGGTTGACGCCGAGCAGCCGCCGCGTCGTGCCGTCGGCGTCGACGAGCTTGTTCCCGGAGACGTGCAGCTTGGGTGCCGTACCGGTCGTGGGCGGCGGATCCGTCGGGGTCGGCGACGGCTCCGTGTCCACGTTGCACGTGGTCCCGTTGAGCTTGAACGTCGCGGGTACGGCGTTGCTCCCCGACCACGAGGCGAGGAACCCGGCGCTGACACTGGCCCCTGAGCCCAGCGAACCGTTCCAGCTCTCGTTGGCCGCGGTGACCGTCGTGGCGGACTGGGACCACTTGGCGTTCCAGCCCTGACTGACCTTCTGACCGTTCGCGAAGTCGAAGGTGAGACTCCAACCACTGAGCGCGGCTCTGTTGTTGGTGATCTTCACGGCGCCCTGGAAGCCGGTGTCCCACTGGCTCGTGACGGAGTAGTCCACCGTGCACGCGGGTGTGGCTCCTGACGCCGTGACGACCGGCGCGATCGCGGTGCCCACGAGGGCGACCGCGGCGCCGACCACTAAAAGTCCTGAACGCGGAGGGTGTCGCATGAGCGACTCCTTGCAGCTCGGGCGCGTCGTGACGGACGCGTCGACTGATGGAACCGCTCCCACTGGTGCGGATGAAGTTAGCGCCAAGTGCCGGTAAAGGACAGAGGCGTCGCACTGTTGATCAATCGAACAATTTCGACTCTTCGAGCACCTTGACCCCTTCGACCCCTCTCTCCAATATGGGAGCGCTCCCACTGGTTCAAGGCTTGTTGCTGCTCCACCCCCCCACTTCTCCGAGCCGCAAGGAGGAACCAGGACATGCACCCAAGTTCCAGAAGCAGACGCCGGCGGACCCGGCGGCTGTGGACCGCCGTGGTGGCGGCCCTCGCGCTTCCGTTCACCATGCTCGCGAATGGCTCAACTTCCGCTCAAGCAGTGGGAGTTCAGTGCAGCGTCGACTACAAGACCAATGACTGGGGCTCCGGCTTCACCGCGGATCTCACGCTCACCAACCGGGGCACGGACCCGATCGACGGCTGGACCCTGACGTACGACTACCCGGGCAACCAGACGCTGACCAGCGGCTGGAACGGGACCTGGTCGCAGTCCGGCAGGACGGTCACCGCGAAGAACGCCTCCTGGAACGGGACGATCGCCGCCGGGGCAGCGGTCTCCGCCGGCGCACAGTTCACCTACAGCGGCACCAACACGGCGCCCGCCTCGTTCGCGATCAACGGCACCACCTGCACCGGCGCCCACCAGCCGCCGGTCACCGTGCTGACCAGCCCGGCCGCGGGCGCGGTCTACACGCAGGGCGACGCGATACCGCTGGCCGCGACCGCGGCGGCAGCCGACAACGCGACGATCGCCAAGGTCGAGTTCTACGACGACACGACCCTGCTGGGCACGGACACCAGCTCCCCCTACACGTTGTCCACCTCCAGCTTGACCGTGGGCAGTCATTCACTGGTGACCAAGGCCTACGACAGCCTGGGCGCCTCCGCGGCGTCCACACCGGTCGGCATCACGATCGCCTCGGGTCCCGCCGTGGTGGCCTCGCCGACGCAACTCGGCGTCCAGCAGAGCAAGTCGGGAACGTTCGCCGTGCAGCTTTCGAAGCAGCCGGCCGCGAACGTGACGGTGACGACCGCCCGTACGGACGGCAATACCGGACTGTCCGTCACCGGCGGCGCCTCGCTCACCTTCACCCCGGCCAACTGGAACACGGCACAGAACGTGACCGTCACCGCCGACGCCTCCGGGACCGGCGCCGCGACCTTCACGGCCTCGGCGACCGGGTACGCCAAGGCGACGGTCACCGTGACGGAGTTGGCCGCGTCGAAGGCCTACGACGCACGCTTCCTGGACCTCTACGGCAGGATCACCAACCCGGCGAACGGCTACTTCTCGCCCGAGGGCATCCCCTACCACTCGGTGGAGACGCTGATCGTCGAGGCGCCGGACCAGGGTCATGAGACGACGTCGGAGGCGTACAGCTATCTGATCTGGCTGCAGGCGATGTACGGGAAGGTCACCGGCGACTGGTCCAAGTTCAACGCCGCGTGGACGACCATGGAGACGTACATGATCCCCACCCACGCCGACCAGCCGACGAACTCCTTCTACAACGCCTCGAAGCCCGCGACCTACGCGCCGGAGCTCGACACCCCGAACGAGTACCCGGCCAAGCTCGACACGGGCGTCTCCGTCGGTCCGGACCCGATCGCGGCCGAGCTGAAGAGCGCGTACGGCACGGACGACGTGTACGGCATGCACTGGCTCCAGGACGTCGACAACGTCTACGGCTACGGCAACGAGCCCGGCGAGTGCGAGGCCGGACCGACCGCGACCGGACCGTCGTACATCAACACCTTCCAGCGCGGCGCGCAGGAGTCGGTGTGGGAGACCGTGCCGCAGCCGACCTGCGACGCCTTCAAGTACGGCTCCACCAACGGCTACCTGGACCTCTTCACCGGGGACTCCTCGTACGCCAAGCAGTGGAAGTACACCGACGCGCCGGACGCCGACGCGCGGGCCGTGCAGGCAGCGTACTGGGCCGACGTGTGGGCCAAGGCGCAGGGCAAGGGCGGCGACGTGTCCGCGACCGTCGGCAAGGCGGCGAAGATGGGCGACTATCTGCGCTACGCCATGTACGACAAGTACTTCAAGAAGATCGGCACCTGTGTCGGCCCGTCGACCTGCGCGGCCGGCACCGGAAAGGACGCCTCGCACTATCTGCTCTCCTGGTACTACGCCTGGGGCGGTGCGACCGACACCTCGGCGGGCTGGGCCTGGCGCATCGGCTCCAGCCATGTCCACGGCGGCTACCAGAACCCGCTGGCCGCGTACGCGCTCAGCTCGTACGCCGATCTGAGGCCCAAGTCATCGACGGGGGCGGCCGACTGGGGCACCTCCCTCACCCGGCAGCTGGAGTTCTACCGCTGGCTGCAGTCCAACGAGGGCGCCATCGCGGGCGGCGCGACCAACAGCTGGGCGGGCCGTTACGCGACCCCGCCGGCCGGGACGCCGACCTTCTACGGCATGTACTACGACCAGCAGCCGGTGTACCACGACCCGCCGTCCAACCAGTGGTTCGGCTTCCAGGCCTGGTCCATGGAGCGGGTGGCCGAGTACTACCAGCAGACGGGGAACGCGAGCGCGAAGGCGATCCTCGACAAGTGGGTCTCCTGGGCGCTGTCCAAGACCACGATCAACCCGGACGGCACCTACCAGATCCCCTCCACGCTCCAGTGGTCCGGCGCACCCGACACCTGGAACGCTTCAAGTCCCGGCGCCAACACCGGACTTCACGTGACCGTCGCCGACTACACCAACGACGTCGGTGTGGCCGCCGCGTACGCCAAGACCCTGTCGTACTACGCCGCCAAGTCCGGCAACTCCCAGGCGAAGACGACGGCGAAGGCACTCCTCGACGGCATGTGGAGCAACTACCAGGACAGCCTGGGCATCGCCGTCCCGGAGACCCGCGCCGACTACAACCGCTTCGACGACACGGTCTACGTCCCGAGCGGCTGGAGCGGCAAGATGCCGAACGGCGACACGATCAACTCCACCTCGACCTTCACCTCGCTCAGGTCCTTCTACAAGAACGACCCGAACTGGTCGAAGATCGAGGCCTATCTGGCGGGCGGAGCCGCGCCCTCCTTCACGTACCACCGGTTCTGGGCCCAGGCGGACATCGCCCTGGCCATGGGCTCGTACGCGGAGCTTCTCGAATAGTCCCCGCCGGGCGCTCTGCGGGTGAGGCGGTACTTGAGCTGCGGGCCGTCTGTGGCTGGTCGCGCAGTTCCCCGCGCCCCCCCGGGGCGCGGGACCAGTCGTGCCTCCAAGAGCGCCCGAAGCTCCGCGTGCGCGGTCTCGTCATCTGACGACGAGGCCACCTGGCCGGGCGGCCCCCACCCGCACTGGGGGCCGCCCGGTCGTCATGCCCTCCTGCGGAGAGGACCCCACCGTGCGAAGAACCCGTATCCTCACGGCCCTACTGGCACTGGCCGCCGGCCTGCCGGCGGGCAGTCCGTCCGCCCTCGCCTCGAGCCCCCCGACCACGACGCTCGCCGCCGACACGTACACCTGGAAGAACGCCCGGATCGACGGCGGCGGCTTCGTCCCCGGCATCGTGTTCAACCGCTCCGAGAAGAACCTCGCCTACGCCCGCACGGACATCGGCGGCGCCTACCGCTGGCAGGAGTCGACGAAGACCTGGACCCCGCTCACGGACTCGATCGGCTGGGACCGGTGGGGCCACACCGGGGTGGTCAGCCTCGCGTCCGCGACGACAGCGGTGGGCGCCTCGCCCCGTTCCGGGTGCCGGAGGCAGACTCCGCGCCGGCTGGCCGCACCGGGCACACCGGTGGCCGCCGTCGATGCGCGCCGTGCTGGTGTCCTGGACGCATTTGAGGAAGAGGGGCTGGTCGAGCCAGGAGGCGGACTGGTCGTTCATATGTTCGATATTTGGCGGGTGGGCTGCCTCACGCTGACCTGCTACATCCTCGGCATCGACCCGGCCGCCCTGGATCCTGTACGTCCACGTCGGCGGCTGCCATAGGGCGGGCAAGCGCAGCCGCGGCGTCGAGCGCGACCAGGCGCTCCGGGCACTCGCCGAAGGAGTCGCCGCCTGCACGCACTGTCGGCCGGACTCGGAGCTGGGATACCTGGAGTGACCGGCGCAGACGTGTAATCGGGCAGTCCGAGTGGGACGCTGGAACCGTGCCCGAGAGTGTGCCGGTGGTGGTACACCCGCCACAGCCGGACGGCGGCAGGCGGGTGACAATCCGCGGCGAGCCAGCCGGCACGGCCTACCACCTGCTGGACCTGGTCGAAATCCTGCGCCTCGCCAACCTGCCCAAGGTAGATACGACGATCGACGACCCCGAACTGATCGAGTGGCGCGGCGGCGGCCCCGAACTGTGGACGGCGCCGGGGTGACCTGTCTCCCCTAGGCGCTGCGCGGCTTCCGGCCGCCAGCCTTCTTGGCCGTCTTCTTCGTCGCCGCCTTCTTGGTGGGCTGCTTCTTCGCCGTCTTCTTGGCTGCGGTCTTCTTCGGCATCTCGTGGACGGTGGCGTCCTCGCCGCGCGCGATCCGGGCTTTGGCGACGGACTCCTGCAGCGCGGCCATCAGGTCCACGACCTTGCCCGCGGGGGCCTCGGGCTCCTCAGCCTTCGGTGGCTCCTTGTGCTCCCGCTTCGCCTCGATGAGCTGCTCCACGGCCTCGGTGTACTGGTCGGTGAACTCGGGCCCTTCGAGGTCGTCGCGGGTCAGGCGGTCGATGAGGTGTTCCGCCTCGGCGATCTCCTCGTCGGTGAGCTCCACCGCGTCCGGCGCCAGCTCGGACGGGTCGCGGATCTCGTCGTCCCAGCGCATGGCGTGCAGAACGATCACGCCGTCGCGGACCCGCAGGAGGCCGAGTCGTTCCCGGCCGGACCAGGCGTACTTGGCGACCGCCACCTTGCTGCTCCGCTCGAGGGCCTGGGCCAAGAGCTTGTACGGCTTCGCCGCCACCTGGCCGTCCGGCTGCAGGTAGTAGCCGTCCCCCACGCGGATCGGGTCGATACTCTCCGCCGGCATGAACGAGACCAGCTCGATGGCCTTCGCCGTCGGCAGTGGCATCTGCTGCAGCTCCTCGTCCGACACCGCAATGATCGTGTCCTTCGAGACCTCGTAGCCCTTGCCGATCTCTCCCTGCGCGACCTCGCGGTCCTCGATCGAGCAGTATTTCCGGACGCGGACGCGGGCCATGTCGTCGAGGTGGACCTGATGGAAGCGAATGCTGTGGTCCTCGGTGGCGCTCACGACGTGGATCGGAACCGTGACCAGCCCGAACGAGATGGCTCCTGACCAGATGGTTCGGGGCATGCCAGACCTCCGCGACGAGCCCCGAGAAGGCCAGCCTACGAGCGTCCGCACCGTCCGGCACACGCTGCGCGGGACGCTCTCGGCCCGCAGTCCGGATGCGCATCCGGGCAGGCCGAGCGAGCCTGAAACCATGCCCGGAGAGCCGCACGTGATCGTGTACCCGCCATCCCCGGTCGACGGCGGCCGACAGGTGCGCATCAACGGAGAGATCCTCGGCTTCGCGCACTCACTGCGTGACCTGACCGTCTTCCTCCAGCGCTCCGGGCTGGAAGGGGACGAGGTCGATGTAGCCAACTCACGGGTGATCGAGTGGCACGGCGGAGGGCCCGAAGCGTGGCCGCGGCGGACGTGACGAACCCCGAGAGCGTGTTCGGCCGGCACAGCGCAGCCGCGAAGCCTCCCGTGGGGAGCCGGGAGGTGCGGCAGGCCCCACCGCTCGCAGCGAACGCCAGGGCCCGAAAGGGGCTCCCACCTGGGGTGGAGGCCGCAGAAGCAACGATGCACCTCAATCAGCCACAGGCATAGAGGCGTGACCGGAAATAGCTCCCACCGCGCCCCGGCCCGCTGTCGGTGCCAGCAGCGATGATGCAGGCATGGCGATCACGATGCAGAACTTTGGCCTCACCTGGACAGACCCCGACGCCGTACCCCGCGCAGCCGCCGTCAGCTGCGACAAGACGAGCGCGGAGCGACGGTAGGCCCAGCTCGAGACCGAAGGCTGCATCCATGCGCAGGTCGTCGAGACCAAGCCCGGGGAACTCCCGCAGCCGCAGTGACGTGCGCCGGAATGTCCGGATGGGAACGCATCCGCCCGGTCGCGAACAGTCACAACTGTGTCACCGCCACCGCACGACACTCACGCTTTCTTCACACCTCCCGTTACGGTCACCTCACCACGAACCGCCCTTGGGGGGACCTTGTCGTATAACCAGCCGCCGCCATTCCCGCCCGCCCCGGCCCATCGGCCGCCCAGGGCGAAGTGGGCCCGGAAGCGGTACGTCCTTCCCGCGATCGGATTCGCCTTCTTCCTCGGCGTCGGCGCAGGCGGCAACGGACAGAACAGCAACAGCACGAAGTCGGCGTCCGACACGGTGCGGCCGACCGCGACCGCGACCGTCACTGCGACAGCGACGGCCACGGAGACCGCGAAGCCGGCGCCGACCGTGACCGCGACACAGACGGTCACGGTGAAGGTGACCGTCACCGCTAAGGCTGCCCCCGCGGCAGGCAGCGGATCCAGCAACAGCGGCGGCAGTTCGTCCAGCGGAACATCCGGCGGGTCATCCGGGAGCGGCGGCTCCAGCACTGCCGGAAACGGCGCTACCGCCCTGTGCAACGACGGCACCTACTCCTACGCCGCACACCACCAGGGCGCCTGCTCCCACCACGGCGGCGTGGCCGTCTTCTACAAGTAGGCCGACCGTTCCCGCACGAGCGCCCGCCCCAATCCGGGGCGGGCGCAAGGCTGAACGCTGGTTCATGAGGCCAGCAGCGGCAGCCGATCGGACGGCCCCAGGGGACCGCACTGCCACCGCCAGTCCGGAATGAGGCCTGCGCCGCGTCGGCCAGGGGCACGCCATCCCAGGGATCAGTCACGGTTCTCCTCGTCGGTCGCTCGAACGCGCAGCATGCTCAATGCGCGGGCGCGAGTTCCGTCGTCCGTCCTCTTCCCTGCCCGCCGCAGGCCGTCCTTGCGGTACTTCTCCACCATCTCCGTGCTTGACCAATCCCCGTTCGCCCCCAGGTCTGTCGGTACGCCGGCGCGCAGCCCGTGGGCAGTGACGTCCGAAGCGATGTCCAGCTCCGCCTTCGCGGCGATCTGTTTGACGAGTACGTTCACGGCCTGTCGCGTCAGGCCCCACCCCTTTGGGCTGATGGGCCCGAGGTTCCTCCACTGGTCCACGGTGCGGAGCAGCGGTAGGTGACGCCCCGCCTGGCCCGCCTCGACAAGTTCGGCCAGCCAGTCACGGGTGGCGGACAGGCAGGATGGATCGTCGATCTCGTACTCGCGCCCCTCGTCCGACTTGTCATGCTTGCTTACGCGCTTCGTCGCAACGAGGAGAACCGCACTCACGAACTCCAGGTCGCCGATACGCAGCGGGGAAAGTTCAGATGCGCGGGCGCGCATGTAGTAGCCGAGGAGTAGCAGGACCCGGTCCCGCTTCCCTGTGGCCGTACCAGTTGGGCAGACGTCAAGCATGAGGCGAAGGCGCTGCACCAGCGAGCAGGACCAGCAGATGCTGTCCGAGGCGCCCGGTATCCGTGACGTCTCCGGGCAGGCCATCGTCTTCCTCGCCGGACCGACCACCCGCACGCTCGACGACCTTCGCGACGGCGAGCGCGAGTTGCTGGACCGGGCGGAGAGGCGAGCGTGCGAACTCGCCTGACGTGACGAGACGCCCCGCCTCAACCTGGGAGGCGGGGCGCGTTCGTTGAAGGTTCACATTTCGTTACGGTTTCATCACCGTATCTCCGTGGCCCTTACATATTCCTCACCTGCGCCGTTACGGTCATCCCTCCACGAATCACCTTGGGGGGACACATGTCGCACAACCAGCCGCCGCCGTCCGGGCCTTCCAGCTGGGGCCAGGTACCGCCGCCGCCCCCGATGCCGCCGCAGCCCACCGGCCGCCCGAAGTGGGCACGCAAGCGGATCGTCATCCCCGCCGCCCTGGTCATCCTGTTCATCGGAGTCGGCATCGGATCCTCCGGCGACGGCCAGAAGACGGCCGCCGCTTCGGATCCCGCGCCGCGCGTCACCGTCACCGCGACCGCCGCAAGCAAGACGAAGCCCGAGCCCGCCCCGACCGTGACCGTGACGAAGACCGCGAAGCCGGCAGCCGCGAAGGCCACGCCGAAGAAGGCGGAACCGGCCGCCCCCGCCGACAAGGTCGTGTTCAAGGTGTGGGGTTCCGCCCCGGCCGGTGTGGACATCACCTACGGCAGCGACTCCGACAACCTGCAAGGCAGGGGCCTGCCCATGACGAAGACGCTCACATTGAAGGACGACGCCATGTATTACAACGTCACCGCCCAGCTCCAGGGCGGCGGCGACATCCACTGCTCGGTGACCGTGGACGGGAAGACCAAGTCGGGGCACGCGTCCGGCGGATACAACATCTGCAACGCGCAGCTCAGCGGCGGCCTCTTCGGCGGCTGGAGCTAGGACCCCGCTACACGACGAAGCGTCCCCGCTCACCCGCCGGTTGGCGGGGTAGCGGGGGCGTCGTCGTGTCCGGATGTCACAGCTCCGCAACCTCGCTCCACCTTCCGCCCCGTCTGCCCTACCGTGTCCCGACCAGCTCAACCCTGGGGGAATCTGTGCGTACCCGCATGATCGGCGCCATCCTGCTCGCCACTGCGGCTGGCGGTGTCGTCGCCTGCCAGCCGACTGACAGCAGCAAGGCCACCGGCACCCCGGCGTCAGGCGTCACCACGTCGGCGTCGAAGGATGACAAGCCCTCCGCGGCCGAGCGTAAGACGGTGCCCAACTTCGTCGGCATGGGCCTGCAGTCCGCGCAGGATGCAGCGCAGGAGCAGGGCTTCTACTCGCTGAAGTCGCACGACGCGCTCGGCCGGGACCGTACGCAGATCCTCGACCGCGACTGGAAGGTCTGCTCGCAGAACGTGAAGGCCGGCACGTCGCAGTCGACGGACACGACGCTGGACTTCGGGGCGGTGAAGCTCGCCGAGAAGTGCCCGGCGAAGGATGAGGCGGCCCCGTCTGCGGCGGGAGGGAAGATGCCGGACTTCAGGGGGAAGTCGGTGAAGGCGGCGCGGGCGGCGCTCGACTCGAGTACGTCGTTCACCGTCAAGGATGCCTCGGGTGCGGGTCGCTGGGTTCTGGTGGAGAGCAACTGGAAGGTGTGCGCGCAGTCGCCCGCCGCCGGTACTGCACTCAAAGGGCAGTCGGTGACGCTCAACGCTGTCAAGTTCGAGGAGACCTGCCCGTAACGGCGGGCCACATCGCAAGCTCAACCGTGGCGGGACAGATGCGTGTTCGCGCTACAGCAGCCGCAGCCACCCTGCTACTGGCCGCTCTCACCGCATGCGGTGGCGGTGGCGACGAGATGGCAGACAAGCCGACAGCTTCCGCTTCGCCGGGCAGCGGCAAGGGGAACGCCCCCGAGAAGACGCCGGCACTCGCTGACGACGCCCCGGTCGAGGGCCTCCACCTGGCGGCCGGTGGCCGCCTGCGCGGTGCCGGTGCCGAGGGCGGTGAGCCCGGCGGCGATCAGGGCGGCCGTGGTCACCAGGGCCGAGCCGATGGCGCGTCCGCGGTGCTGCCTGTGCGGGTGCTGCACGATGGTTGCCTCCTGGGAGGACAGACTGGTTCTGTCTCCTCAGGTGCCGTGGCGGGCAAAGGAGTTGCCGTCCTGGGACACCTGCGCGCAATCGCTCTCTACGCGTACAGGCGGACCAGTGCCGCCACCGTGCGCGCGATGCGCTCCCGCAGTGCGGCGGGCTCCAGCACCTCGATCGCCGCGCCCAGTCCGAGGAATGCGTCGTGGGCCTGGTCGATGGACTCGATGGGGACGGTGGCGCGCGTCCAACCATCCTGATCCACACGGCCGTCGACCTCGACGGCCCGGGCCGCCGGGCCGGTGAGAACGGTTCCCGGCGCGATCCGTATCACGGCCTCGGCGCGGCGCAGCCGGTCGTGGAACTCCCGTTGGTACGCCGTCCAGTACGCGGCCAGGTCGAACGTCTCCGGGCGGCTGAACTCCTCCTCCGTCGCGGCGAGTTCGAGAATCTGGTCGACGCGGAAGGTGCGCGGACCGGGGCCCGCGACGACGTACCAGCGGCCCGCCTTCAGGACCAGGCCGTACGGTTCCAGGCGGCGCCGCACATCCGTGGGCTCGCGCCAGCGGCGGTACAGGACGTGCAGCACCCGCGCGTTCCAGACGGCGTCGGCGACTGCGGGGAGGTGCGGGGTGTCGTCGGCGTCCGCGTACCAGCCGGGGGCGTCCAGGTGGAAGCGGCCGCTGATCCGGTCGGCGTGCGTGCGCAGTTCGCGCGGGAGGGCGGCGCGTACCTTCAGCTGGGCGGCGGCCAGGACCGGACCGAGGCCCAACTCGGCGGCGGGGCCGGGGACGCCGGCGAGGAAGAGGGCTTCGGCCTCCCCCTCCGTGAGGCCGGTGAGACGGGTGCGGTAGCCGTCGAGGAGGCGGTAGCCGCCGGCGTGCCCCGCGTCGCCGTACAGCGGAACGCCCGCCGCGCTCAGTGCCTCGACGTCCCGGTAGACCGTGCGCACCGAGACGTCGAGTTCCTCGGCGAGGTCCGCGGCGGTCATCCGGCCGCGGGTCTGGAGCAGCAGGAGGATCGAGACGAGTCGGCTGGACTTCACTGACACAGGATGTCAGTGAAGTCCGCCTAGCGTGCGCGTCATGGCTTCCACGACCTTGCCGAACTCCTCGAACTCCTCGACCGAACGGAACGAACCGAACTCCTCCGGCTTCAGGGAGAAACTACTGACCGTGCCGCCGCCCATCGAGGTGGCGGGGCGACGGATCAAGCGCTACCACGTCACCGCGGACCCGGCCGGTATCGCACCCGACGTCGAGGCGGCGGCGTACGCGATGCTGCCGAAACTGCTGCCGGAGCCCGACGGCACACCGCCCGCGACCTTCGTCGTACTGCACCGGGGCGGCGACGACGGCGCCTACCTCAACGCGTACAGCTGGGTGTGGGACAACGTCCTGCACTTCCGCGGCGCGTCGGCGGGCCAGCCGGTCCTGGGCTGCCCGGACCGGGACCCCACGCACTTCATCACACCCGACCTCCCCTGGATCGGCTGCGTCTGGGAGCTGCCGCCGATCCTGCACGAACGCGACGCCTGGGTGCGGCACATGCTCGCGCCCGACGCCCCCGACCTCGACGCCTACCTCGCCGACTCCCTCCCCGAGGGCACGACGGGAGACCGCTCATGAGCAGCGCGCACGACTTCGACTTCTTCCACGGCGAGTGGGACGTCCACCACCGGCGTCTGAGCGACTACCTCGACCCCGACAGCGGCTGGGAGGAGTTCGAGGCCACGAACCGCTGCTGGAGCCTGTTCGACGGCGCCGCGAACATCGACGAGATGACGGTGCCCGGTGAGGGCTGGCAGGGGCTCACCCTGCGGCTCTTCGACCCGGCGGCGCGGATGTGGTCGCTGAACTGGTCGTCGAGCCGCAGCGGGAAGCTGTTTCCGCCGGTGGTGGGGCGGTTCGGGCCCGACGGGCGCGGCGAGTTCCACGGCGACGACACGCACGACGGGAAGGACGTGCGGGTGCGGTTCGTCTGGTCGGGGATCTCCCCGACCACGGCTCGCTGGGAGCAGGCCTTCTCCGTGGACGGGGAGAAGACGTGGGTGACCAACTGGGTCATGGAGTTCGCGCGGCGGGGATCTTCCTGAACGCGCGGAGAGCGAACTGCGGGTCGGGGCGCGGGACTTCCTGATCGGGCAACGCTTCGAGCAGCGTGACGAAACGCTCGACCAGCGGGTCGTCCGGGGCGATCCGGGTGAACCAGCCGCGGCGCAGGTCCGCCACCGTGCTGCGCGGGCTGCGGCCCTGGCCGCGGCCCGGGAAACGAGCCCGACCGGTCGGGGCCAGGCCGTGCTCGACGGCGTACGCCTCGACGTCCTCGGTGCGGTCCTGGGCGGGGCGGCGCGGGCGGGAGGCGAGTACGGCGTCGATGTCGCTGCCCACGTCGTGCGCGGCGGCCTTGTCGACGGTGGTGACGTACACGCCGCCCGGGCGCAGGACCCGCGCGCACTCGGCGACGATGGCGCGGACGTCCTCGGCGCCGTCGACCAGATGGAGCAGCCAGACGCTGGTGACGGCGTCGAACGAGGCGTCGGGGAAGGGCAGTCGGCGGCTGTCGGCGCGGACCACCGCGCCCGGGAGCCGTGCCGCCGCCATCCGGGCCATGCCCTGCGCGGCGTCCGCGCCCGTCACCCGGAGTGTCGGGCGGGCGGCGGCGAGGCGGCGCGTGACGATTCCGGTGCCGCACGCGACGTCGAGCAGGGCCCGCGCATCGTCGGGGACGAGGCCGAGTACGGCGTCCGCGGCGGCGGCCGCTCTGGGCTCACCGCCCCTGCTGGCGTCGTATGCGTCGGCTTCCTTGTCGTAGTCCAGCATGCGGATCAGTGTGCGCCATGTCCCGGAGCGAGTGCCTCCACCCTGCGGGCGAGCTTGAGGTCGAGCTCGGTGACGGCGCCGCCGACGCTGTGGGTGTTCACGGTGAGGGAGATCGTGTTGTAGCCGAGGGTGAGGTCGGAGTGGTGGTCGAGCTCCTCCTGCACCTGGGCGATGTGTACGACCATCGCGGTCGCGGCGAAGTGGGAGGGGAGGTGGTAGGAGCGGGCGAGGTGGTCGCCGTCCAGCGACCAGCCGGGCAGCTCCGCGAGCTGATCCTCGATCTCCTTCTGCGACAGGGGTTCGACGGGCATGGCCTCGCTCCGTTCTTCTTGCGGTGGGGTGCGGTGGGGACTGTTTCTCAGCCTGCCACAGTCCCCCGAACAGGGCTCTCCGGCGCACCCGTCTTCGACTGCGGGTGTGTGGGGGCCGGTCGCGCAGTTCCCCGCGCCCCTGGAAACCCGGCCCGTCCGGCGTTCGAGGGCCCGGCCCACGTCGGGAGCGTTCCTCGGTTACGGTCGGCGTATGTCCATCGTCGCCGCAGGCCCGACCAGGCACTCAACCACCCCTGCCGGCAAAGGCGTCGGCCCGCTGCTGCGCGGCTGGCGGGAGCAGCGCCGGGTCAGCCAGCTGGAACTGGCGCTGCGGGCCGACTCCTCGGCCCGCCACATCAGCTTCATCGAGACCGGCCGCTCCCGCCCGAGCGAGGAGATGGTGCTGCGGCTGGCCGAGCACCTCGACGTCCCCGTACGGGAACGCAACGCGCTGCTGCTGGCCGCCGGCTACGCGCCCCACTACCCGGAGACCCCCCTCGACGACCCCTCGATGGACGCCCTGCGCCAGGGCATGGAGCGGCTGATCCAGGGCTACGAGCCCTACCCGGCGCTGGTGGTCGACGCCACGTACACCGTGCTCGCCGCCAACCGTGGCATCACCATGCTCCTGGAGGGCGTCTGCGAGTCGCTGCTCACGCCGCCGCTGAACGCGATGCGGCTGACCCTCCACCCGGAGGGCCTGGCGCCACGGATCCGCAACCACCGCGAGTGGCGCGACCACCTGCTCGCGCAGATGGAACGGCAGATCGCCCTGGACCGTTCCGAGCCACTGCGTGCGCTCCACGCGGA
The DNA here is from genome assembly GCF_039503195.1 of Streptomyces mirabilis. Lineage (NCBI taxonomy): Bacteria > Bacillati > Actinomycetota > Actinomycetes > Kitasatosporales > Streptomycetaceae > Streptomyces > Streptomyces mirabilis. The sequence continues at coordinate 8,438,575 of NZ_JBCJKP010000001.1, read as the reverse complement.
GGTGGCGGCCTACCCGGTACCGGAGCAGGAACGGGAAGGGGAAAGGGAAGGGGAACTGGACGGTGGCGTCGAGCCCGTCCCCTATTTCGCGCTCCCCCTCCAGATCGAGCACGGCGGGCGCGTGCTGTCCTTCATCTCCTCCATCTCCACTTTCAACACCCCGATGGACGTGACCGTCGCCGAGCTGGCCATCGAGACGTTTCTGCCCGCCGATCCGGCGACGGTCACATACCTTCAGTCACTGGTGTCTTGACGGAGCGTCGCCGATCCGTTTGAGTGGTGGCTTCGGCGCTTGGGGAGGGCGTGGCGTGAGTGAGCGGCGGGCTGCGCCCACCGTGGGGCAAGTGGTGCTCGGGCGGCGGCTGCAGGAATTGCGGGAGGCCACCGGGCTGAAGCGGGAAGAAGCCGCGCGTGTCCTGCGTGTCGCCCCGGCGACGGTGCGGAGGATGGAGATGGCCGAGGTCGCCCTCAAGATCCCGTACCTCCAGGTGCTGCTGACGACGTACGGCGTGGCCGACGACGAGGTGGCCGCCTTCGTCGCGCTCGCCGAGGAGGCGAACCAGCCGGGCTGGTGGCAGCGGTTCCACGATGTGCTGCCGGACTGGTTCAGCATGCACGTCAGCCTGGAGGGCGCCGCCCGTCTGATCCGCTCGTACGAGCCGCACTTCGTCCCCGGGCTATTGCAGACCGAGGAGTACGCGCGCGCCGTGCTCGAGGCGGGAACGGTGGGCCAGACGGGTCCCGAGGCCATCGAGCGGCATGTGACGCTGCGCATGACGCGGCAGCAGCTGCTGCTGGGACGCGAGCAGCGGCCCCACCTCTGGGTGATCATGGACGAGACCGCTCTGCGGCGTCCGGTGAGCATCCGCGGCAAGGTCATGCGCGACCAGATCGACCGGCTGCTGCGGGAGATGGAGAGCGACGACATCTCCGTCCAGGTCGCCGAGTACGCGAGCGGCCCGCATCCGGGGACGTACACCTCCTTCGCGCTGTTCCGCTTCGCGGAGCCGGAACTGCCCGACATGGTCTACAGCGAGTACCTGACCGGTGCCATCTACCTCGACTCCCGCGCCGAGGTGGCCATGCATCTGGAAGTGCTGGACCACATGTCCGCCCACGCCGCCTCCGTGCCCCGCACCAAGGAGATCCTGCGGGAGATCCGGGACACCTACTGAGAAGTTCCGGGAGAGGCGTTCTTGGTGCGGAGTTCCCAGGGAGGGGCTCGCCGAGAGCCCCTCACCGGGAGGCTTTTTACGCCGCGCCGCCCTTCGTCTCCCTCTCGTCGTCCACGATCTCGGCGTCCACCACGCCCTCCTCCTCCGCCGCCGTGGTGTGCTGGGCGGCCGGCTCCTCCCGGGGCGTCTGCTGGGCCTGGGCGTACATGGCCTGGCCCATCTTCTGGCTCACCGAGGCCAGATTCTCGACGCCGCCACGCAGGGTGGTGGTGTCGGTGGCCGAGTCCTCCAGGAGGCGCTTGAGGTCGGCGACAGCGGACTCGACCTCGGGTTTCGTCTCGGAGGGGATGCGTTCGTCGTTCTCGCGGAGGAACTTCTCGGTCTGGTAGACGAGTTGTTCGGCCTGGTTGCGGGTCTCGGCGGCCTCGCGGCGCGCGCGGTCCTCCTCGGCGTACTGCTCGGCCTCGCGCATCATGCGGTCGATGTCGTTCTTGGGGAGCGCGGAGCCGCCCGTGACGGTCATCTTCTGTTCCCGCCCGGTGGCGAGGTCCTTCGCCGAGACGTGCATGATCCCGTTGGCGTCGATGTCGAAGGCGACCTCGATCTGCGGGACGCCGCGTGGTGCGGGCGGCAGCCCGGTGAGGTCGAAGACGCCGAGCTTCTTGTTGTACGCGGCGATCTCGCGTTCGCCCTGGTAGACCTGGATACCGACCGAGGGCTGGTTGTCCACGGCCGTGGTGAAGATCTCCGAACGGCGGGTCGGGATCGTGGTGTTGCGCTCGATGAGTTTGGTCATGATGCCGCCCTTGGTCTCGATGCCGAGGGACAGCGGGGTGACGTCGAGGAGCAGGACGTCCTTCACGTCCCCCCTGATGACACCCGCCTGGAGAGCCGCGCCGAGCGCCACGACCTCGTCCGGGTTGACGCCCTTGTGCGGGTCCTTGCCGGTGAGTTCCCTGACCAGGTCCGTGACGGCGGGCATCCGGGTCGAGCCGCCGACCAGGATGACGTGGTCGACGGCGGCGATCTTGACGCCCGCGTCCTTGACCGCCTGGTGGAAGGGGGTCTTGCAGCGGTCGAGCAGATCGGCGGTCAACTCCTGGAACTGGGCGCGGGTCAGTTTCTCCTCGAGGTGCAGGGGGCCGTCGGCGGTGGCGGTGATGTAGGGCAGGTTGACGCTGGTCTCGGAGGAGCTGGACAGTTCGATCTTGGCCTTCTCGGCGCCCTCGCGCAGCCGTTGCATCGCCATCTTGTCGTGGCCGAGATCGATGCCGTACGAGGCCTTGAAGCGCTGTGCGAGGTGTTCGACGATCCGCTGGTCCCAGTCGTCGCCGCCGAGCCGGGTGTCGCCGTTGGTGGCCTTGACCTCGATGACGCCGTCGCCGATCTCCAGGAGCGAGACGTCGAAGGTGCCGCCGCCCAGGTCGAAGACGAGGACGGTCTGCTCCTCGCCCCGGTCGAGGCCGTAGGCGAGGGCGGCGGCCGTCGGCTCGTTGATGATCCGCAGCACCTTCAGGCCCGCGATCTCGCCCGCTTCCTTGGTGGCCTGGCGCTGGGCGTCGTCGAAGTACGCGGGCACGGTGATCACGGCGTCCGTGACGTCCTCACCGAGGTAGGCCTCCGCGTCCCGCTTCAGCTTCTGCAGAACGCGCGCCGACAGTTCCTGGGCGCGGTAGCGGGTGCCGTCGACGGAGCCCTTCTCCGGGAAGCGCCAGCTCGCGTCGCCCATGTGGCGCTTGACCGAGCGCGCGGTGCGCTCCACGTTGGTCACCGCCTGCCGTTTGGCGACCTCGCCGACGAGCACCTCGCCGTTCTTGGCGAAGGCCACCACGGAGGGGGTGGTGCGCGCACCCTCCGCGTTGGTCACGACGGTGGGGTCGCCGCCTTCCAGGAGGGCCACCACCGAGTTCGTCGTACCGAGGTCGATCCCGACCGCACGTGCCATGTCCGTCCCCTTCCGCCAGGGTGCTGCCCACCTTCAAGCACAAAACTTGAGTGCGTTCTTGTCAATGGGGCGGACATGACAGCGCCGCGGGCCCTGCGCGGGGACCGCGGCGCCGTTCTGCTCCCGGACGTCAGGCCAGCTTGGCCGTCAGGGTGATCGTCGTGCCGGTCAGCGCCGCGCTGACCGGGCAGTTCTTCTTCGCGTCCTCGGCCGCCGCGACGAAGCCGTCGTTGTCGAGGCCCGGCACCGTGCCCTCCACGGTCAGGTGGATGCCGGTGATGCCCTCGCCGGGCTGGAAGGTGACGTCGGCGTTGGTGACGAGCTTGGTGGGCGGGGTGCCCGCGCCCGCGAGGGCGTGCGACAGCGCCATGGAGAAGCAGCTGGAGTGGGCGGCGGCGATCAGCTCCTCGGGGCTGGTCTTACCATTGGCGTCCTGCGCCCGCGACGCCCACGTCACCGGCTGCTGGCCGATGCCGGAGGAGTCGAAGGTGACGACGCCGCTGCCCTCGAGCAGGTTGCCTTCCCACACGGTGTGCGCGGTGCGCGTGGTTGCCACGATGATTCCCTTCGATGGGGTCCCGTTTTCGGGGTCCGTGCGCACCATCCGATCACACCTGCGCCCGACTCACCCAGAATGACGGCTCGCCGAGACCGCGAAGACGGATCACCGCACCCGGAAGACGGGTCCCCGCGCCGTGAACGGGAGCCGCGCGCCCTGCGGAATCAGATACGCGTGCTCGCGACGCACCCGCAGCACGTCGCACCAGCCGTCCGTGATGACCAGCAGCGGCGCGCCCGGCGGGAAGTCGTCCGCGCGGTGCAGCAGATCGACGCCGGGCTGCAGCACCGTACCGCCGCGCCCGTGCACCCGTACGCGACCGGCGATCTCGGTGACCGGAAGATAGCCCGCGTCGTGCGGCGCCGCGTCGCAGAACACCACCCGCGCGGCCGGTACGTCCCGGGCCTCGGCGTACGAGGCGATGGCGCCCAGCGCCTTGCCGAGCAGCGTGCGGTCCATGGAGCCGGAGGTGTCGAGGACGACGCCGAAGGTGCAGCGGGCGATCTCCTCGGGCGGGAAGTACCTTCCCGCGCGCGGGATGTCGGGGGTGGACGCCTGACGGCGCGAGGGGCGCGCGTACGTCCGTACCGGCTCGGGGCGGGGCACGAACTCGTCGAACCAGCGGGCCAGGCGGGCGTCCCAGGGCAGCGGCGGATGGTCGAGCGCGCGGATCTCCTCGATCAGCCCGCCCGGCAAATAGCCCCGCTCCAGCTGCTGGTGCAGGTCGAAGCCGTGGCTCAGCCCTCGCCGGTAGAGCTCGTCCAGGTCCACGTAGTCGCGCGGGGAACCGAGCGGGGCGCCGAGGATGTCACCCGCCCCCTTGCCGCGCAGCGTGGACAGCCGGCGCATCCGGCGCAGGTCCTTCGCGATCCGGTCGTACACCTCCTCCGCCGAGAGGTCCTTCAACTCGGCGTCGTACAGGAGTCCTTCGGGCATCGTGCCGACCTGCATCTCGCACAGCCAGCCGTTGATGACGTAGTCGGCGGCGATGTTGAAGAGGTACGGGTCGCGGGCGCCGCAGCGGTCGCCGTGCCGCAGGGCGGCGTGCAGCATCTCGTGGGCGAGGACGAACCGCCATTCCTCGTCCTCCAGTTGATGCAGCGGGTTGATGTAGATCTCCCCCGCCTCCGCGTTCACGGCGGCGACGGAGATGTCGTGGGCGCGGGCCAGTTCGGCGTCGGCGACCAGGGTGATGCCGGCCGCGATGCCGCCGAGCAGCGGGTACGAGGAGATGAACCAGCTCAGCGCCCGCTCCCAGGGCTGCAGCCGGGTGGGCCCGCCGCGCATCGAGCCGCGACGGCCGCCGGCCATGTCCATCGCCGTGGCCACGGTGCGGGTCAGGGCGTGCGCGAACTCGAGCTGCCAGTCCGGGGCCTGGCCGCCCTTCCAGGTGTCCCACGGCACCAGCAGCTGGTCCGGCTCGCCGCCGGCCGTACCGCAGCGCTCGTACGGGACCGGAGTGCCCTCGCGCCGCCAGCGTGCGGCGAGTTGCTCCTCGTCGCCGTCGGGGTAGGTGGGCGGCAGGTCCTCGGGGGTGAGGCCGATGGGGAAGCCGAGCAGGAAGCGGTTGACGACCGCGCAGCGGGCGGCGAGGGCGTGGCGGTCGGGCTGCTCGCGCGTCTTCGGCGCCGCCGGGACATGGCCGAAGCCCAGGTGGATGACGGCGTGCGCGACCGCCCAGGCCCACTCGACGGGCTCGGCGCGGCGGGTGGGGTGGACGTGCAGTACGCCGTTGGAGTCGACGCGGACGAGCCCGTCGCGGGGCGAGTCGGGGCAGTCCTCCTGGCGGCAGGTGCTGAAGCCGATGGCGGCGAGCGCCCGGTTGGCCCGCACCAGCCGCATCCCCTCCGCGAAGGCCTCCGCCGCCAGGTCCTTCTTCGGCTGCCCCTTGCTGCGGCGCGTCGGCGTACGGCTCACTGCCGCGCCTCGACCAGCCGGGGCATGTCCCGGGCCGCCTCGACCAGGAACCAGGCGGGCAGGAGGGGGTTGCCGTCGGTGTCCGGGGCGATGACGCTCTGCGCGACCTCCACGGAGATCTCGGCGAGCTGCACGAGCAGCGACTTGGCGCGGTACGCGGTCTGTTGTCCGCTCGCGGAGAGGTGCTCCTTGCTGGCGGGCAGCTCCTTGACGAGCCGGCCGCGGAAGGACTCGGCGAGGTAGTAGAGCAGGTCGCGGTCCTCGGGGCGGTGCGGCCAGCGGGCGTCGCCCTTGACGATCGCCTCGATGCCGAACCGGCTGCGCACGATCTTCACATAGCCGCAGAAGGCGACCGCGTGCGCGGGCGTCAGGGTGCCGTGCGCGATCACCTTCAGGGTCGGCTCGTCGAGGGCCGGCCCGAAGGAGTGCAGCGCGTCGGAGAGCATGTGCCAGGAGCGCGGCGTGGAGAACGGCTCCTCGGTCTTCGGCGGCTTGGACCACAGGTGGTCGGGCCGGTCGGTGAGGTGGTCCACGACCCAGGGGTGAATGCCGTTGCCGGCGGCCCAGCCGAGCCAGTCCTTGGAGGAGGCCTCCAGGTGCACGTGCGTGAGGCGGTTGATCAGCGCGGAGGCGATCGGGCGGGCCAGCGCGTTGTCGGTGGCGCGGTTGCCCGCGCCGATCACGATCGAGCCCTTGGGCAGCTCGTAGTTGCCGATGCGGCGGTCCAGGATCAGCGAGTAGAACGCCTTCTGCACATCCGGCGTCGCCGCGTTCAGCTCGTCCAGGAAGAGGCAGTACGGCTCGTCCCGGGCGATCGCCTCCGGCGGGCAGAACACCGAGCGCCCGTCGCGGATCTGCGGGACACCGATCAGGTCCTCGGGTGCGAGCTGGGTGCCGAGCAGGCTGACGCACTCCAGTCCCAGCGACTCGGCGAACTCCCTCACCAGGGAGGACTTTCCGATGCCGGGGGCGCCCCAGAGGAAGACCGGCCGCACGGTCGCGAGACCGAGCAGCAGTTCCGGTATACGGGCGGGGGTGACGGTCACGACTGCCTGCACGCAGCATCCTCGGGGGTCGGCAAGTGCCCCGCGGGTGCGCGGTGCTCCATGCGAACAGTGTGTGCGCGGGACTCGCCGACCGCAGCCCATTTTCCGCCGCCCGGCCCGGCCCCCTGGCCGTGGCTCAGGCGGCGCGCTCGTCCGCGGTGGCCGCCAGCGGCACCTGGGGGCCGTCGCACTCGCGCAGCCAGCGCCGCAGTACGCGATGCACCTGCTCGGCGCCCACGAGATCCGCGTCGTCCTCGACCGGCACGGACAACGCCACCGGCGACAGCAGGAAGGGGCGTGCCTGGGCCCCGCCGAGTCCGCCGTGCGAGCCGATCTGCTCCTCGAAGGCGAGGACCTCGCCCTCCTTCGGGTCGTACGAGGAGTTGACCATGATGTCGGCGACGTGCGGGAAGGAGTGCGTACGTCGTACGGCGTCGGCGGCGCCGGGGCCGAAGTCGGCGAGCGGACCCGGGCGTGCGTCGTCGAGCTTGTCGACCGGCACCTCCGCGCCGTTCGCGCCCAGCACGAGCCCGCCGTACTCCTCGCTGCGGACCAGCACGAAGCCGACGCCGGGTTGGTTGGCGAGGGTGGACAGCAGCGCGGGGTGACGGCGGTCGATCTCCTCCCGGCTCATCCGGTGCGGCACGTCGGGGAAGGAGACCAGGCCGAGGTTGCCGGAGGCCAGCACGATGGGCTCGGAGCGACGCGAGGGACGGTGACGCTCGCCGCGCTCCTCGACGGGTCTGCGCAGCGCGGCCCGCACCGCCGCCCGCGCCTCGGTGCCGCTGTGGGTGCGCTGCGCCTTGCGCGGCACGGGCAGGCCGCAGCCGGCCCGGACCAGGTTGCCGAGGCTGAGGCCGTAGCGGGTCAGGAAGGTCTCGCCGGGGCTCTGGCCGTGGTCCGACAGCACCACGATCCGGTAGGGCCGCGGGGCGTGTTCGGCGACCTTGGCCACCAGGGCGAGGGACCGGTCGAGGCGCTCCAGGACCTTCTCGGCGTCCCGGCTGCGCGGACCGGAGTGGTGGGCCACCTCGTCGTACGCCACCAGGTCCGCGTAGACCACGTTGCGCCCGGCTAGCATGTCGCCGATCACCGCGGCGACGACGACGTCCCGCTCGACGACGGTCGCGAAGGCGCGCACGAAGGGGTACAGCCCGCCGCGCTTGACCCGGGGCCGCCGCTTCTTCATCCGGGCCGCCGTGGACTGGCCCATCTCGCGCAGCACCTCGGCGACGAAGGACATGGCCGTACGGACGGCGTTGGCGGGGTCGCTGAAGTAGGCGAAGTAGCCGGAGCGGGAACGGTTCTCCCGGCCCCTTCGCGCGGCCATGGACAGCACCAGAGCCAGCTGGTCGGCGCCGCCGCTGAAGAGGTTGCCGCGGCTGGCGCCGTCGACGGTGAGCAGGCCTCCGTCGCCGGTGTGCTCGATGGCCCGGCGCTGGAGTTCGGCGGCGCTGGAGGGCCGGTTGCACACCATGACCTCGTGCGTGTCCTTCTCGTACCAGCGGAAGGCCGGCACGTCGTGGTTGCTGCCGTGCAGGATGCCGAGCTGGCTGGCGCCGGTCTGGCTGGACCAGTCGGTGCGCCACGGGGTGAGCCGGTGGGTGGGGCAGCCGCCCTCCCCGGAGCCGTCGAGCCACTGTGCGACGGTGGGCATCAGCCCCTTGCCGACCGCTTCCCGCAGCACGTCGTGGCCGACGCCGTCGAGCTGGAGGAAGACGGCGCCGGGGGTCGAGGGCCAGGCCCGCCCGTCGCCGCGCCCGCGGCGCCGGTCGGCGAGCCGGTAGAGCCTGCGCCGGTAGGCGTCGTCGTCACGGACGGCGAGGGCACCCCCGGTGGCCGAGGCGACCGCGGACATCACGGCGGCGACGACCACGGCGGTCTCGGGCGCGGCCTCGCCCTGCCCGGAGGGGTTGATGCGCAGGGCTATGAGCAGCAAGGACCCGTTCAGGAAGAAGACGAGCAGACCGAGCACGAGGGCGGGCACCAGGAGCAGTGCCCGTACGAGCAGGGGCCACACGAGCGAGGAGAGCAGACCGAAGACGGCCGCGCCGACCCCGGCGGTGACGGCGATCCGGGTGGCGCTGTCGCCGTTGCCGGACTCCAGCTGGAAGTCGGGCAGCACACCGGCGAGGACGAGCATGGTGACCGTGGACACGGCCCACACCGCGATGCTCCGCCACACTCCGCTGAGAAGTCGCCGCCACCCCCCTCCGCCCACGCCCTGTCCACCTCACGTCCCGGCCCGCCCGGTGTGCGAGGCCTGCTCCCACCCTGTCACAACGGTCGAGCGGCCCCCGGTGTCCCCCTCAGCGGCCGTCGTAGCCCGCGGTCGGCATCGACAGGCGGCGGTGGACCCGGGCCTTCATCTGGGCGTCGTACGACGGTTCCGCGCACCCGACCGTCTCGATCCGTACGCCGCGGCGGGCGCACTCGGCGGTGAACTCGTCCACGGAGGCGAGGGCGCGCTCCAGGACGCGGTGGCTCGGTGCGACGAACAGGTCCACGAGGCCCGCCTCGACGTCCGCCCACAGGGTGCGGTGGTCGGGGCGCAGACCGCGGACGAGGAGCTCGCGGGTGACGACGTAACCGCGCTCGGCGGCCCAGCGGGCGCACATCGCGTACTGGCTGCGGGAGTCCACGAGGAAGGGGTCCGCGTCGAGCTCCTCCAGGGGCGTCAGGCTCGCGATGGCCGTGACGCGGACCAAGGTCGGCACTGCGGAGGCGCTGCGCGCGTGTCCCATGGCGTCCCCCCTCACCTCCGGGTTTCGCCGCCGACCCTACTCCTGCACGTAGGCTCGGGGGGAGTCGCACGGAGGAGGCAAAGAAGTGCCGGTGGAGATCACCTGGTGGGGGCACGCCACTTGCACGCTGGAGGACTCCGGCACACGCGTCCTCACCGATCCGCTCTTCGCGCGCCGGCTCGCGCACCTGCGGCGCAGGCGCGGGGCGCCGCCCCCTCCCGAGGCGGCGGTCGCGGACGTGGCTCTGGTCTCGCATCTGCACGCCGACCATCTCCATCTGCCCTCGTTGCAGCGGCTCGCGCCGGGCACGCCGGTACTGGTGCCGAAGGGCGCGCCGCGCGTGGTGCCCGCGCTGCGCAGGCTGGACCATCTGCGGTTCGTCGAGGTGGCGCCCGGGGACCTGACCGAGGTCGGTGACCTGGTCGTACGTACGGTGTCGGCGCGGCACGACGGGCGGCGACTGCCGGTCGGACCGCACCGCTCCCCCGCGCTGGGCTTTGTGGTGGAGGGCGAGGCGCGGACGTATTTCGCCGGGGACACCGGGCTGTTCGAGTCGATGGCCGAGGAGGTCGGGCCGGTCGACGTGGCGCTGCTGCCGGTCGGCGGGTGGGGCCCGTTCCTCGGGGAGGGACACCTGGACGCGGGGCGGGCCGCCGAGGCGCTGGCCCGGCTGATGCCGAGGAGCGCGGTGCCGGTGCACTACGGCACGTACTGGCCCATCGGGATGGACAGCGTGCGCCCCCATGAATTCCATGCGCCGGGTGATGAGTTCGTGCGCCTGGCTGGGGAGCGTGCGCCCGAGGTGGCGGTGCACCGGCTCGAACACGGCGAGAGCGTGCGCCCGGAGGTCGCGCGGTGACGCCTCTGACCGCCATGGGCACGAGCCCCGCCATATTCCTGTCCGTCAAGAGCACCGCTCCCGCCCTGCTCCTGTCCGCCACGGGGGCGGCCGTGTCACCGGAGAGCACGCGGCAGGCGATCGGCTATCCGTCGCTGTTCGTGCTGGTGCTGATCGGCGCGCTGGTCCCGGTGGTGCCGACGGGTGCGCTGGTCAGTTCGGCGGCCGTGGTGGCCTTTCACGAGACCGCGCCGTTCGCCCTGCTGCTGGTCTTCGTGGTGGGCTCGCTCGCGGCGTTCCTCGGTGACGTGGCGCTCTACTGGCTCGGCCGACGTGGCATGGGGTCCAAGAACGGCTCGCGCTGGCTGGAGGCGATCCGGGTGCGCGCCCCGGAGGACCGCCTCACCCAGGCCCAGGAGAAACTGGACGACCACGGCGTCGCCGTCCTCGTCCTGTCCCGCCTCGTCCCGGCGGGCCGCATACCGGTGATGCTCGCCTGCCTGCTGGCGAAGATGCCCCTGCGCACCTTCGCCCGCGGCGACATCCCCGCCTGCCTCGCCTGGGCGGCCACCTACCAGGTCATCGGCATCCTCGGCGGCTCCCTCTTCGACGAGCCGTGGGAGGGCGTCGTGGCGGCGGTCGTACTCACCCTGGCGATCAGTGCGGCGCCGGGGGTGTGGCGGAGGGTCCGCAGAACCGCGCCGCGATAGAAGCAGCGCCCCGGGACGGGGCGCGAGGAACTGCGCGAGCAACCACGGCCCACCCGCAGGCACCCCACCACCGCCATCACCCCAGGACCCGAGAACCCCCCACCGCCAGATCCCACAGATTCCCCCGCTCCAACCCCACCCGCTCCCAGGCCGCCTTCACCCGGGTCAACGGCTCCAGCACGGGCTCCGCGGACAGCACGAACGTCCCCCAGTGCATCGGCGCCATCCGCCGAGCCCCCAGGTCGACAGCGGCCCGAACAGCCTCTTCCGGGTCGCAGTGGACGTCACTCAACCACCACCGGGGGTCGTACGCCCCGATGGGAAGCAGGGCCAGGTCTATCCCCGGGTACCGCTGCCCGATGGCCGCGAACCAGTGCCCGTACCCCGTGTCCCCCGCGAAGTAGACCCGCTGTCCTTCGGGCGCCGTCAGCACCCAGCCGCCCCACAGCGTGCGGCAGGTGTCGGTGAGACCGCGCTTGGACCAGTGGTGCGCGGGGACGAAGTCGAAGCGCACGCCGTCGAGTTCGACCGCCTCCCACCAGTCCAGCTCGGTGACCCGGGTGAACCGGCGGCGCCGGAACCAGCGCCCGAGTCCGGCCGGCACGAACACCGGTGTGTCGCGCGGGAGTCGGCGCAGCGTCGGCGCGTCCAGATGGTCGTAGTGGTTGTGGCTGATGACGACCGCGTCGACGCGCGGCAGCGCGCTCCAGGCCACGCCGACCGGGGTGATCCGGGCCGGGGTGCCGAGGATCTTGCGGGACCAGACCGGGTCGGTGAGGACGGTCAGCCCACCGATGCGGATCACCCAACTCGCGTGCCCCGCCCAGGAGACGGCGACGGTCCGGGTGCCCACCCTCGGCAGCGGCCCCGGTTCGAAGGGCAGCAGTGGAATGTCGGCGAGCGCCGCGGGCCCCGGGCGCAGCGCCCCCTCGCGGGCGAACCGCGCGAAGGCCCGCAGTCCCGGCAGCGGCGCGGTCAGCCGGTCGACGAACGACCGCGGCCACACACGGCGCTCACCGAGCGGACGGGGTGCGGCGAGAGGTGGGGGCTCGACGAGCGGACGGAGTGGGACGGCCGGTGAGGAACGCCCCACCGTCGGGGCCATGCGGGACGCCGGCTCCTCGGCGTCCCGCGCGTTCGTGGACACGGACGTGCTCGTGGATATGGACGTGCTCGGGGACGTACTCGTGCTCGTGGTCGAGTGGGACTGCTGCGTCATCGAGGAGGCTCCCATCGCTGAGCGTCGTCACGGAGATCGTCGAACGCCGACCCCAGGAGGGTCAACGCGCGTTGCACCTGTGGCAGTTCCAACGGTGAGGGTGAACTGAGGCATTCCGCCCGCTCCTCGTCGGTGGCGCCGAGCAGCGGTCCGGTCTCCAACCGCACGCGCAGCGCCTCGAGGTCGTCCCCGAAGCGGTGGCCGCCCGGCGCGGGCATGCCGAGCCGGGCGGTGAGGAAGTCCTCCAGTTCCTGTGCGTCCCCGACGCCGAGGGCGGTCAGCGCGGAGCTCAACGGGCCGAGATCCACGTACAGATGTCGGCCGGCCCGCGGCGGCCGTGCGAGGGCCCCCGACCCGATCACCGCGCGGTGCGCGGCGAGAGCCACGCGCGCGTGCAGGCGTACGGCGGCGGTCAGCCGCTCGGTGACCGCGTCCGGCTCGCCGAGCGCGTACGCGGCCGCCGCCGCGACCGGTTCGGCGACCCGGGCGCCGAGCACGGTGAGCACGTCGAGGACGCGGGCGCGCAGCCGAAGGCCCTCGTCGGTGTCCGGGAAGCGGGCGACGGCGGCCGGCCAGCCCTGCGGCAGGAAGGCTCCCGCGAGGTCCGTCAGCACGGTGACCTCGCCGGGGAGCATCTCGGCGGGGCTCAGCAGCACGGTGTCCTGCGGCCGGTGCAGGGTGTCGCGCCAGGTCTCGTCGCTGACCACGTGCAGTCCCTCGCCCACCGCGGCCTCCACGGTCTCGTGCACCACCTCGGGCGGTGCGACGGTGGCGGTGGGGTCGTCGGCGACGGAGAGCACGAGCAGGCGAGGGTCGCCGCCCTCGGCGCGGACCCGGCGGACGGTCTCCAGGAGTGCGTACGGATCCGGCAGGCCACCGCACTCCGCGGGCGTCGCCGCGTGGAACACGGACCGGCCCAGGAGGCGGACCTGCGGTGCCCACCAGGCGGCGCACGGGCGCGGCACCAGGACGTCGCCGCCGAGTGCGCCGGTCAGCGCGAGGAGCAGCGCGGGGGCGCCGGGGGCGGCGACCACCCGGTCGCGGTCGGCGGCCAGGCCCCGCCGGGTCCAGTAGCCGCAGGCGGCGTCGAGAAGCGCGGGGCCGCCGCCGGAGGGCTCGGCGTGGGCGTGGCCCGCCGCGTCGGCGAGCACGGCGCGCAGCTCGGCCAGTACCGGCAGGCCCTGATCGGGAAGGGGCGGCCCGTAGCGGAGCGGACCATGTCCTTCCGGAACCGTCCGCCGCATACGTGCCTCCGTGCAGTCCGTGGTGCCGTGCCCTGTCGTTACCCAGGCTCCCGCCGCGCCATGGGCGCCCGGCCGGGTTGCGCCCGTCACCGCGTCAGCGGTGGGAGGAGCCCTTCTGGCGCAACCGGTGGACGGCCGCGCCCAGCGCGCCCACGATCAGGACGCCGCCGGTGATCAGGGCCGGGACGGAATCGGTGAAGGTGCCGCCCTCGCCGCCCTGCACTCCGTACTGGGCACCGGTGGGGCGCTCCTCGGTGTCGTGCCCGGTGCCGGTGTCACGCCCGGTGCCGGTGTCGTGAGCCGCACCGGTCTCGCGCCCGGCGCCCGTGTCATGAGCCGCGCCGGTGTCGTGCGTCGCGCCGGTGTCGCGACCCGTACCCGTGTCACGGCCCGCACCCGTGTCACGGCCCGCACCCGTGTCGCGACCCGTACTCGTGTCACGGCCCGTACCGGTGTCGTGCGTCGCACCCGTGTCGTGCGTCGCACCGGTGTCATGACCCGCGCCCGTGTCACGCCCCGTACCGGTGTCGTGCGTCGTACCGGTGCCATGAGGCGCACCCGTGTCACGAGGCGCACCGGTCTCGCGTCCCGTAGCCGTGTCACGCCCGGCACTTGTGCCCGTACCGGTGCCGATACCCGTACCGGTGCTGACGCCGGTCCCGGTGCCGGCGCCGCGGGACACGGTGTACGAGGCGTTCCACGGCCGCTCCTGGACACCTGGCGCGACGGGACACACGCCGCTGACGCCCCATTGGGCCTCACGGTCCCCGGCGACGGAATCGCCGTTGAACTGCTCGCCGGCCCCGGATACCACTTCGGACCCATCGACCCCTCCGAACCCATCGACCGCTCCGGAACCACCGACCGCTCCGGAACCACCAACCGCTCCGGAACCACCGACCAGTCCGGATCCACCGGATCCAGCGTCGGAAGTCCCACCCGCCGGGATACGGGCCGTCCCGCGGTACGACGTGTGGCCGCCCGTCTTCTCGTCGCCGCCGGTGACCCGGTGCAGCTGGGCCTTGCCTCCCTCGAAGCCCTGGGAGTGCGCGTCGATGGACTCGGGCGCGGTGCCGCCGATCGCGTCGCAGGTGACGGAGATGGAGAGGAGACCACCGGGGCCCACGGAACGGGGATCGACCTCCGCGCCCGGATCCGCGGACGCGGCCGTGGCGGCCGCCCCCAGGGCGGCACAGGCCAGGGCGGTGGCGGACAGGACACGGACGGTACGGCACATGGGAAGGGCTCCTTCGGACAGACACTGTCTGAAGGGGGCACGGCCGTCGCGCCCCCCACCCCATCACAGCCCGCGCGGGCGCGGGGCGCGCGCGGCCGGACCCCATTCGCGCGACACGGACGGCCGAGCGGGTGACGCGGGTGGCAGCGGCGGCTCCGCCGAGCGGGTCAGTTCGACAGGGAGACGAGCTCCCGTTCCAGGCCGCGTCCACGTTTGTCCACGACGGCCGAGGCCACGTCGGACAGTTTGCGCTGGGTCGCCTGCGAGACGCGGCGCAGCACGCCGAAGGCCGCGTCCGCGTCGCAGCCCAGTACGTGCATGACGATCCCGCACGCCTGGTCGACGACGGGCCGGGTGCGCAGCGCGGCGCCGAGCTGGTCGAGCTCGGTGAGCGCGGCCCGGTAGGAGCGGTCACGGACCAGGCAGGTGACGGCGAGGTCGCCGAGCGCGCCGGCGGGTCCGCGCGGGGCGTCCTCCAGGGCGCCGGGCCGGAAACTGTAGAGGCTGAGGGTCACGGTCAGCCCGGAACGCCGGAAGGGAATCGTGACGCTGGAGCGGACACCCGAGTCGAGGGCCATCGCGCGGTACGCCGGCCAGCGCTCCTCGCGCAGCAGGTCCGCCGAGTCGACGGGCTCACCGCGTTCCAGCGCGGCGGGGATCGGACCGTCTCCGGAGCGGAGTTGGACCGAGACAAGTGCGGCGAGGTCGGGGTGGGTGACCGCGGCGGGGCGTTCCGGGCCGCCCTCGGAGACCATGCAGCTGGCGCCGCAGCAGTCGGTGGTGCAGCGGGCGGCCTGCTCGGCGAGCTCCGACAGCCGCCTCCCTGGAAGCGTGGGTTCCGGCGAGCGCGCTCCCAGGTCGCCGAGTTGACCGCCTCGACCGCCTTCACCGCGTTGACCGCGCCGATCGTTTTGACCGCGTTGCTCAAGTCGCCCCGCATCCAGCATGGTTCACCCCCTCCTCCCTCCGCGCCTTCCCACTCACCTGCGCGGAAAACAGGCCGGGCGGTTTACACCCCCGCCACACCCGGAACCAATCCTTCGGGTTACGTTCATCGGATGGCGCAGACGGACGAATTCGGTGAAGAACTCGCGGATTTCGTGCGCCGCGTGGCGGAGCTCAAGGCGGCTCGATCGGTACCGGTCGACGACCTGCCGACGGTGCTCGACGCGGCGATCTTCGAACTCGACCACGTGGCGGGCCAGTTGTGGCCCCGGTACGAGAGTCTGTCCTCGACGGGCCCGTCCGGCGTCGCCTCGGTCGACCGCCAGGAGCAACAGCTCCTCAAGGCGCTCTTCCAGCGGGTGCCGGTGCCTGTCGCGCTGGTGGACCGCGAGACGGTGGTGCGCAGGCTGAACTTCGCGGCATCCTCGTTCACCGGCGTACGGGCCGGCTACGCCACGGGCCGGCCGCTCACCGGTTTCCTCGCGCACGCCGACCGTGCCGCGTTCCGCTCGCAGGCGGCGGCGGTGGCACGCGGCGAGGGCGACCGCAGTCTCACCGTGCACCTCCAGCAGCAGCCCGCGGTGCCGGTACGGGCGACACTCACCGCGCTGCGGCCCAGCGGCGAACCCCGCACCGCCGTCCTCGTCGTCCTGCAGCCCGCGGACAGCCGGCTGCCGTCCCCCGAGAGCGTGCCGGGCCCGGTACCGACCCTGACCGAGACGACCCGGCACGCGGCGCTGATGGACCTGGTGGACGCCGTGACCACGGCGCTGCTCAGCGGTCCGGTCGGCGATCCGGCCGGGGTACTGGAGCGGGCGGCCGGGGTGCTGCACGGGCGGTTCGCCGACTGGGTGGTGGCCGACGTGGCGGGAGCGGCGCGGCTGTCCCGTACGACGGTGCTGGCTCCCTCCGACAGCGTGGCGGGGGCCCGGGGCGTGGCCGCACAGGATCCCGTCGCGTGTCCGCTCGTCGTCGAGGCGGCCCGTGACGGATCCACGGCGCTGCCGGTGCGCCCCGAGGATCCGGACGCCTTCGGCCGTGACGCCTCGGGCGCCCCGATCCTCGTACGCGCGAACGTGACGTCGCTGCTGTGCGTGCCCCTGACCACCGCACCCGGCCCCGTACGAGGCGTGCTGACCCTGTTCCGCTGCGGCGCCCGCCGGGCGTTCTCGATGGCGGAGGCCCAGGCGATGGACATGATGTCCCGCCACCTGGCCCTGGCGATGGGCGCGCCCCGGTAGGGCTACGCCGCGTCGCGCATCACCTGGTCGCGCAGCCGGTGGCAGCACCGGCTGATCAGCCGCGACACGTGCATCTGCGAGATCCCGAGTTCGTCGGCGATCCGGCTCTGCGTCATGTCGCCGAAGAACCGCATGTAGAGGATGGTGCGTTCACGCTCGGGCAGGGCCTGCAACCGGGGCTTGACGGCCTCGCGGTCGATGACGATGTCGAGCGCGGGGTCGGCCGAGCCGAGGGCGTCGCTGAGCGAGTAGCCGTCGTCGCTGCCGGAGACCTGGGCGTCCAGGGAGAGCGCGGTGAAGCTCTCCAGGGCCTCCAGGCCGGCCCGGACGTCCTCCTCGCTCATCCCGGCGTGCTCGGCGATCTCGGAGACGGTGGGCCTGCGGCCCGAGATGGTCCCCGAGAGTTCCTGGACGGCGAACCGCACACGGTTGCGCAGGTCCTGGACGCGGCGCGGCACGTGCAGGGTCCACATGTGGTCGCGGAAGTGCCGCTTGATCTCGCCGGTGACGGTCGGCACGGCGTAGCTCTCGAAGGCGTTGCCGAGCTCGGGGTCGTACCGGTCGACGGCCTTGACCAGGCCGAGCGCCGCGACCTGGCGCAGGTCCTCCAGGCTCTCACCGCGGTTGCGGAACCGGCCCGCGAGCCGGTTGGCCATCGGCAGCCAGGCCTCGACGATCTGCTCGCGGAGCGTGTCGTGCTGCCGGCCCGGAGGGAGCGAGGCGAGCCTGCGGAATGCCTCCGTGGTGTCGGGGGCGTCGTCGTGCGGATGGCGTTTCGCGCTCACTTGGTTTCGCATGGTGCGTCGCAACTCCCTTACAGGTGCCTTGGGTTGGACGGTCACCGTGGGAGCGCACGGGTGCGTCGAACGGCACACCCGTGGCGAGGACTTCCCCGCTCCCACGGACGTGCCTCCTGTCCGAAGCACTTGAATTCCGCCTGCCCCGGCCTGTGCGAGACAAACACCGAGGCAAACACCGGCGCCGGTCGGCGCCTTGGGCTCAGGGAAGGGCGAGCAGGTAGTCGATCGCGGCGCGCAGTTCCTCGTCCTGGAGGAAGGCCTCGTAGTTCCGTGCCTGTGCCAGACGGCCGTCGAAGCCCCGTACCGTCCGCAGTGCGGCGCGCGTCGCGGGGGTGAGGGTGCCGATCCGGGCCAGGGCTCGCAGCGCCTCTCCGAAGAGCCCATAGTCTTCGCCGCCGTCGGCGATCGGCAGGACGAACCCCGCCAGGACGGAGATGCTCGGCTCGGGCTCGCCCGTGCCCGACCAGAGGGCGAGCGCGGCCTCGATCCGGCGAAAGCCGTCGGTGTTCTCCATGATGTGCCGCACCCGGTCGGCGTACGGCGCGGCCGCGGGACCGAACTCGGCCAGCAGGTGGACGGGCCCGTAGGAGGGACCCTCCTCGGTCAGCACCGCGTCGCCGATGAGGCGCAGCGCCGCCCTACGGTCTCCGCCCATCTGTGAGACGGCCCACGCCGCGTTCCAGTGGTACCCCGGCCAGTTGAGCGGCTTGCAGGCGCGCAGGGCGGCCTCTGCGGACGCGGCGCCCGGCCCCATCGCCGCCAGCGCCTCGACGATCGAGAGCGAGCCCGTGGCGTCGTCCAGAAGCGCCACGACCTCCGGCAGCGCGGGCAGTGCGTCCGGCCCCCACGCCTTGAGGACCTTCAGGAAGGCGCCGGTCAGCGGGCCGTGGCCACCGTTGTGCGTCGCGTGGTGCCGCATCACCTCCCGCAGGTCGGGCAGCAGGACGTCGGCATGCGCCCGCAGCGGGACCAGCACGGCGTCGACGTCCGGAAGTCGTGGGTCACTGACGCAGTAGCCACGTCCGTAGTGCTCCCGATAGGGCTCGTAGAGCCGCTCGACGAGCCCCGGCAGCGCGCGCGGGTCGCCGATCCGGGTGAGCGCCCAGCGCGCGTAGTCACCGACGGTCCCCTCCAGACAGGGGTCCTTCCCCGGGTCGTCGAGCAGCGTGGCGAGCCGGTCGGCGTACCGGGCCGACTGCCGGCCGAGCACCGCCAGCAGGTGTGCCGCCCGCAGGCGCACGGGGTCGGCCCGGTCGTCCAGCAGTCGGCCCGCCACCGGCAGCAGCGCGGGCGCCGCGGACGGTCTGAGCACCAGCAGCCGCCATGCCTCGTCCAGCACCGCCCCGGACAGTTCGGTGTCCCCGGTGCGGGCCGCCGCGTCGGCCAGCCGGACCACGAAGGAGGCGGCCGTCCGGGCGTCGTGGTCGAACAGCTCGGCGGCCCAGGTGACGACCGCTTCACGGCTCCAGGGTTCCTCGACGCCCACCACGTACCAGATCTCCTCGAACCTGGGCCGTACGGCGAGGTCGGAGAGTGTCTCCACCAGCAGGTCGATCCACCGGACCGGCTCCCGCGGGTCGAGCCGTTCCCAGGCGATCACGGCCGCGACCTTCATGACGGGCTCGCCGTCACGCAGGACGCCGTCGAGGACCGCCCGCACCTCCTCGACCGACCGGGCATCCGCTTGTGCCGCCTCGGCGGCCGCCCAGCCCAGCCGCAGCAGCACCGGCAGACGCACCGCCGGGTCCGTCTCGGCCCGCCACCGCTCCAGGAGCGGTACGACACCGTCCGCGAGGGGAATGGCCTCCCGCCGCACATCGGGGTCCGGGTCCGCGAGCAGTGCCAGGACCGCGCCCCGGTGGCGTCTCCACGCCGCGGTCCACCCCGCGTCCACCAGGTCCGGCCGGGCCGTCCTGGTCGCGTGCGCGAAAGCCTCCAGCAGTCCTACGAGGTCGACTCGCGCGCCTGCCTCCGGGTCGGCGGCGAGCGCCACCACGAAGGGCAGGGCCGCGGTCGCCGCGGAGGGCACCCGACCGTTGCCCGCGATCAGGCAGGAGTACAGCGGGTAGCAGTACTCCTCCGTCGCGGCCCCGCCCGCGAGCGCCAGCCGCCGCAGCGCGCGAGGCACCTCCTCGACCGGGTGCCGGGACAGCGCCGACTCGAGCCGGTCCCACGGCACCGCGTCCAGCGCCTCGAGCGACATCCCCGTCACATCCACCCCCATGACCTCGGAGAACCGATTCCCCGGCCGTCATCATGCCGCCCTGCGGTGGAGCTCGTCGTGCCGTTTTCCCACGGACGTGTCGACCCCGGGTCCATGGGTACGCGATCACCGTCCCCGATCCCCTGGAGGGAGTCATGCAGCGAGGCAGCGACCGGTTGAGCGTCCACCGGGACGACGAGATGAAACACGAACTGCAGGGCCTGCTCAGGTCGGGTCACCCCACCCGGACCGAGGAGTGGCACGACCCGGAGCCGACTGCCGACGACGACCCGGAGATCGCGCGCGGCCCCGTGGCACCGAACCGCGCGCCCGAGTCCATCGAGACGGTGCGCCTGGAACTGGCCCGGTTCCTGAGCCGTACCGCCTTCCCCGCGGGCCCCCGCGACCTGGCCGACACCCTGCGCGACAAACACGCGCCCGACCCCCTGATCGAGGCCGTGGAGCGGCGCCCCCGCAAGGCGCGCTACGCCACGGTGCACGAGCTGGCCGAATCGGTCGTAGGCGCCCGGCGCACGCGGTGAACAGCGCCCCGGCGCTGTTCACCACCGCTCGGGGGCCGGGACAAGGAAACGGAGGAATCATGCGTATCGCGTTCCTGATGGCGCCCGAGGGCGTCGAGCAGGTCGAGCTGACCGATCCCTGGCAGGCGGTACTGGACGCGGGTGGCGAGCCGGTCCTCGTGTCCACGAAGCCCGGCCGGATCCAGGCCTTCCATCACCTCGACAAGGCGGACACCTTCCCTGTCGACGAGGTGGTCGCCGACGTGTCGGCCGAGTCCTTCGACGGGCTCGTGCTGCCGGGCGGCGTGGCCAACCCGGACGCGCTGCGCCTCGACGAACGGGCCGTGGCGGTCATCCGCGCGTTCTTCGAGCGCGGCCTTCCGGTCGCCGCGATCTGTCACGCCCCCTGGACGCTCGTCGAGGCGGACGTGGTCTCGGGCCGGGTCCTCACGTCCTGGCCGAGTCTGCGCACCGACATCCGCAACGCGGGCGGCACCTGGGTCGACCGGCAGGTACAGGTGTGCGAGCAGGGGCCCAACACTCTGATCACCAGCCGCAAGCCGGGTGACCTCAAGGCGTTCGACGAGGCGTTCCTGGCAGCGTTCGCGCGGCAGGCCGCCTGACGGAGTGTCCGCCCCTGCGGAATCCGGCACCATCCGGCGCGCCTCGGTTCACCGGCGACAGCGGGGACCGAGGGCGACGGGTGCGGGTGGCAACGGGTGTGCGGGCCGGGCGAGTTCGACCCGACGTCGTCACTCGTGCCCTCCGTGACGCCCCGACCCGTCATGTCGCCCCGACCCGTCGTTCAGCACTCCGCCGTGAGGCCCCGCTCCCGGGCCCCCTCGCGCGTACGGCCCGCGGCGACGGGCCGGCGCGGATGGCGGCGCAGGTACTCGCCCTCCAGCTGCGCCATGCGCATGTTGTGGGTCCGCAGGGCGTCGTTCGAACCGTGCAGCAGTGTGTCGTGGCGGGTGCGGTGGATCGTCTCCAGCTCTTTCATCAGCTGCTGGTCGTCCAGCCGTTCCGGGTCGACTCCGGTCATGGTGGTACCCCGCTCGTCGTGTCCTGCGGCGCGGTCCGGGCAGGCGCTGCCGTGCGCGGCGCCCGAGCGGCGTCCGGGAGGGAGCCGTGGATCTAGCCGTACTCCCTCCACTCTACGAACTTCCGGGCCCCCGGTCCTCCGGGAAGCACCGGACGACCGGGACCGTGACCGGGTCCTGGCGGCCCGAGTCGTACCGGCCCCGAGTCCTACCGGGCCCGCTCGACGCGCCGCTCGTCCCACACCGGCTCCGCCGTCTCCCGGATCCTGCCGTCCGAGCCGAAGACCAGATAGCGGTCGAAGGAGCGGGCGAACCAGCGGTCGTGGGTGACCGCGAGCACCGTCCCCTCGTATGCCTCCAGGCCCTCCTGGAGTGCCTCGGCCGACTCCAGGTCGAGGTTGTCGGTGGGCTCGTCCAGCAGCAGGGCCGTGGAACCCTCCAGCTCCAGCAGCAGGATCTGGAAGCGTGCCTGCTGGCCGCCGGAGAGCCTCTCGAAGCGCTGCTCGGCCTGGGCGGTCAGCTCGTAGCGGCGCAGCCGGGACATGGCGGCGCCCCGGTCCTGGGAGTGCTCGCTCCACAGGATGTCGAGAAGGGTGCGGCCCTGGAGCTCCGGGTGGGCGTGCGTCTGGGCGAAGTGTCCGGGCACGACGCGCGCGCCGAGCTTCCACTCACCCGTGTGCGCGACGGTGTCACCGGCGAGCAGGCGCAGGAAGTGCGACTTGCCGGAGCCGTTGGAGCCGAGCACGGCGACCCGCTCGCCGTAGAAGACCTCCAGGTCGAACGGGTGCATCAGCCCGGTGAGCTCAAGTCCCTTGCAGGTGATGGCCCGTACGCCGGTACGCCCGCCGTGCAGACGCATCTTGATGTCCTGCTCGCGCGGCGGCTCCGGCGGCGGGCCGGCCTCCTCGAACTTCCGTAGCCGGGTCTGCGCCGCCGCGTACCGGGACGCCAACTCATGGCTGATGGAGGCCGCCTGCCGCAGATTCAGCACGAGCTTCTTCAGCTGGGCGTGCTTCTCGTCCCAGCGCCTGCGCAGCTCCTCGAAGCGGGCGAACCGCTCCTGTCGCGCCTCGTGGTACGTCGCGAAGCCACCGCCGTGCACCCATGCGTCGGCGCCGGTGGGGCTCGGCTCGACGCTGACGATCTTCTCGGCGGCGCGGGACAGCAGCTCCCGGTCGTGGGAGACGAAGAGAACGGTCTTGCGGGTCTCCTTGAGCCGCTCCTCCAGCCAGCGCTTGCCCGGGACGTCGAGGTAGTTGTCCGGCTCGTCGAGGAGCAGTACCTCGTCGGTGCCGCGCAGCAGGGCCTCCAGCACCAGCCGCTTCTGCTCTCCTCCGGAGAGGGTGCGCACCAGGCGCCACTGCGCCTTCTCGTACGGGACGCCGAGCGCGGCCATCGTGCACATGTCCCAGAGCGTCTCGGACTCGTAGCCTCGTACCTCGGCCCAGTCGGAGAGTGCCTGCGCGTAGCGGAGCTGGGCGGCCTCGTCGTCCACGGTCATCATGGCGTGCTCGGCCGCGTCGACGGCCCTGGCGGCCTCCTGTATGCGGGGCGACGCCACGGAGACGAGCAGCTCCCGAACGGTCGTCTCGTCTCTCACGGACCCCACGAACTGACGCATCACACCCAGGCCGCCGGTCACGGTGACGGTGCCCCCGTGCGGCTTCAGCTCCCCGGAGATCAGCCGCAGCAGCGTGGTCTTGCCGGCTCCGTTGGGGCCCACCAGTGCGACGACGGCCCCTTCGCCCACCCGAAACGACACATCGCCGAGCAGCGCCCTCCCGTCGGGAAGGTAGTACTCAAGATGTGCGGCTTCGAGATGTCCCATGGGGAGGCATTCTCCGGCCCCCCGGCCCACGGAGCAAACGCATAACCCCACCGAGCCCCCACACCCCGGCTCCCCCGCCCCCGCCGCCCCTACCCGTCCCATCCCCAGGGGCTCCGCCCCTTCGACCCCACCAAGGGGCTGCACCCCCTGGCCCCCCATCGGCCTGAACGGCCTCGTCCTCAGTCGCCGGACAGGCTGAAGATGCGCGCCGCGCCCCTTCAGGGGCGATCGGGTGGGCGGGGGAATGCGGGGCGAAGTCCCCGCCTCAGGGGCGCGGGGAACTGCGCGACCGGCCCCCCACCCATCCGCGGCCGACGAACCCGCCGGGGGGCTGGGGGCGGAGCCCCCGGGTTCGGGATGGGACGGGCGGGGGCGGCGGGGGCGAGGAAGGGCGGTTCGGCGGGTACGGGGAGTTCATGACCGTCACCCCGGACATCGACCTCACCACCGGCCCCCCGAACCACCGCGCCCTCCGCAACCACTTCCTCGCGGCCGACTCCCGCCTCTTCGAAGCCATCGCATCCCGCCACTGGCCGGGCTGCGACCCCCTCCTGCCCAAACTGAGCCGCAGCGCGAACCACGGCCTGCTGTGGTTCGCCACAGCGGCGGCACTCACAGCGACCCGCTCCCCCCACGCCCGCCGAGCCGCCGCGACCGGTCTCGCCTCCCTCACCCTCGCCTCCGCCACGATCAACACCGTGGGCAAGCGCTCGGTACGCCGCCCCCGTCCTCCCCTCGCCCCGGTCCCCCTGGCCCGCCGGCTGAAGCGACAGCCGATCACCACCTCGTTCCCCTCGGGCCACTCCGCGTCGGCCGCCGCCTTCGCCACGGGAGTGGCACTGGAGTCGCACGGCTGGGGCGCCGCGGTGGTACCGCTCGCCACTGCCGTGGCCCTGTCCCGCGTCTACACCGGCGCCCACTTCCCGAGCGACGTCCTCGCGGGCGCGGCGCTGGGCACGACGGTGGCGTACGCCGTACGAAGCCTTCTCGCACGCCACCACCGACCGTGACCCGTCCGGACACCTCTCCCCGGTCAACACCCGAGCCTCACCACGCGACTCGTCCATATAGCAAGACGGTGGTCTCACCATGCGACATGCGGGCGTACGGTGATGCGCAACCGACGAGACGACGCGAAGGGGAAACGGTCATGTCGAAGTCGCAGGAGACCGCCGTCTACACACACGGCCACCACGAGTCCGTACTGCGTTCGCACACCTGGCGCACGGCCGCCAACTCGGCCGCCTACCTGCTCGACTCGCTGAAGCCCCACATGAAGATCCTGGACATCGGCTGCGGTCCGGGCACCATCACCGCCGACCTGGCGGAACTGGTCCCCGAAGGCCACGTCACCGCTGTCGACCACGCCCCGGGAATCCTGGACCGGGCCCGCGCCGTGGCCGCCGAACGCGGCCTGGACAACGTCGATTTCGGGGTCGCGGACGTGCACGCCCTGGACTTCCCCGACGACACCTTCTGCGTGGTCCACGCCCATCAGGTGCTCCAGCACGTGGGTGACCCGGTGCAGGCGCTGCGCGAGATGTACCGGGTCACCAAGCCGGGCGGTTTCATCGCCGCCCGCGACGCGGACTACTCGGCGATGGCCTGGTACCCCGAAGTGCCGGGCCTGACCGACTGGCAGGACCTGTACCTGCGCGTGGCCCGAGCCAACGGCGGCGAACCGGCGGCCGGCCGCCGTCTCAAGTCGTGGGCACTGACGGCCGGCATCAAGGACATCACGGCGACGTCGGACACCTGGACCTTCGCCACCGAGGACGAGCGGGAGTGGTGGGGCGGACTGTGGGCCGATCGCACCCAGGCCTCGGCGTACGCGGAGCGCGCCACGGAGGGCGGACACGCGACCACCGCGCAGCTCCGGGCCGTTTCCGAGGCGTGGCGGGAGTGGGCGCGGCAGGAGGACGGCTGGTTCTCCGTCCTGCACGGAGAGATCCTCTGCCGTAAGGAAGCGTGATCCGCCCGCGGTTGTCTTCGGCGCCGGATCCAGCGGGTGCGGCTCAGCGCACGATCGCCGTCTCCACCAGCAGCCGCGCCGCCGCCGCGATCGACTCCGCGTCGATGCCCGCGGCGTGCAGTTGCTCGGCGGGGGTCGCCGAACCCGGCATCGTACGGACGGCGAGGCGGACCAGGCGCGGCACCGGACGGCCGTCGAGGAAGGCGTCGAGGACCGCGTCGCCGATGCCGCCCTCCGCGCGGTGGTCCTCGACGGTGACGAGGCAGCCGGTCTGTTCGGCGGCCTCGCGCAGGGTGTCGCGGTCGACGGGCTTGACCGAGTAGAGGTCGATGACCCTGACCTGGATGCCCTCGCGGTCGAGCGACTCGGCGGCGGCCAACGCCTCGTGCACGGTGACGCCCGCGGCGACGAGCGTCAGCCGGTCCTCGTCACTGGCGCGCAGTACCTTGCTGCCGCCGACGGGGAACTCCTCGGTGGGGCTGTAGATC
This sequence comes from Streptomyces mirabilis, assembly GCF_039503195.1. Classification (NCBI taxonomy): domain Bacteria; kingdom Bacillati; phylum Actinomycetota; class Actinomycetes; order Kitasatosporales; family Streptomycetaceae; genus Streptomyces; species Streptomyces mirabilis. Next base: position 8,412,903 of record NZ_JBCJKP010000001.1, on the reverse strand, counting down.
ACCGGGGTCTCCCCGCGTGAGGTGCGCAGATAGCGGATGCCCTCGAGGTCCGCCGTCGTGGCGACGAGCTTGGCCGTCTGGTTGGCGTCGCACGGGTAGAGGACGGTCGTGCCGTACAACGCCCGGAACATCGCCAGATCCTCCAGGGCCATCTGCGAGGGGCCGTCCTGGCCGATCGCGACGCCCGCGTGCGAGCCGACGAGGTTGATGCCGGAGCCGCTGATCGCCGCCATCCGGATGAAGTCGTGGGCCCGGGTGAGGAACGCCGCGAACGTGGTGGCGTACGGCACCCAGTCGCGCGCGGCCATACCGACGGCGGCGGCGACGAGTTGTTGCTCGGCGATGTAGCACTCGAAGAAGCGGTCGGGGTGCTCCTTGGCGAAGAGCTCGGTGCGGGTGGAGTCGCTCACCTCGCCGTCCAGGGCGACGACGTCACCACGGGCGGTGCCGAGCGCGGCGAGCGCCTGTCCGTAGGCGTCGCGGGTGGCGGCCTTGTCCCCGGTGTCGTAGCGGGGCAGTTCGAAATGACCGGAGCGGACGGCGTGCAACACCCTTGCCGGGGGCGGCTGTTGGACCTCCACGTGCAGGTTGCGCACTCCGCCGAGTTCGGCGATCGCCTCCTCGGCGTCCGGCAGCGGTTTGCCGTGCAGGCCCTCACGGTCCTGGACGGACTCGACGCCCTTGCCCTTGAGCGTGCGGGCGATGATCACGGTGGGCTGTCCCGCGGTGGACTCGGCCTCGGCGTACGCGCGGTCGATGGCGTCGACGTCGTGTCCGTCGATCTCCACGGTGTGCCAGCCGAAGGCCTGGAACCGGCGCGCGTACGCGTCGAGGTCGTGGCCGTGCCGGGTCGGGCCGCGCTGGCCCAGCCGGTTGACGTCGATGATCGCGACGAGGTTGTCGAGGTGCTCGTATCCGGCGTGCTCGGCGCCCTCCCAGACGGATCCCTCGGCGAGTTCGCTGTCGCCGCACAGCACCCACACCCGGTAGCCGGTGCGGTCGAGCCGTTTGCCGGCCAGTGCGACGCCGACCCCCACGGGCAGCCCCTGGCCGAGCGAGCCGGTGGCGGTCTCGACCCACGGAAGCCGCCGGGGTGTCGGATGCCCTTCGAGGCGGCTGCCGAGCCTGCGGAAGGTGAGCAGTTCGGCCTCGCTGATGGCCCCGGCCGCCCTGTACGCGGCGTACAGGAGCGGTGAGGCATGCCCCTTGGAGAGGATGAAACGGTCATTGCCGTGGTGCTGGGGGCGCTCGAAGTCGTAGCGCAGGTGCTTGGCCAGCAGGACCGCCATCAGGTCGGCCGCCGACATCGAGGACGTGGGGTGCCCGGATCCCGCGGCGGCGGCAGCGCGCACGCTGTCGACACGCAACTGCTGTGCGAGTTCCTTGAGTTGACGGATGTCCATGGCGTTCACGGTGGTGTTCATGAGTCTCCTTCCGGACGGCTCGCGAAGTCGCGGGGGGAACCGGCCGCCCGTGCCGGTTCCGGCGAGGCGGTGTCCAGCGCCGCGGGTGACGGCCTCGGCGAGGGGCCGGACAGCGGGACACCCAGGGGGTCGGCGGCGGCCTGCGCGCGCCCGAGGCCGATGGTGAAGCCCAGGTCGCGGTGGCGGTGGGCACGTCGGCGCCCGATGCCGAGCGGGGCGGCGGCGCCGCCGCACGCATACGCTTCAGGACGGCCCGGCACCCGCACATACGGGTCGGGCACGGGCAGCAGCTTGTTCACGCCGCCGACGGCCGGCACGAGACGATCGTACGTCAGCGCGGTGACACGGAGTGGCTCCAGGATTCCGGCGGCGGCCTGGGGAAGCAGGGGCAGATACAGAAAGTAGTCGGTCGGGTGGAGCGGGGTGATGTCGGCCTCGTGCCGGGTCGGCCGCTCCGACGTGCGGGCGGTTCGGTACCCGGCGACGCCGGCACCGGCGATCACGCTGCGGGGTCGACTCACGGTTTCGCCTCCGGCGGTGTCGCTCGTGCCTCGTACGGGGCTTTCCGCGTCCCCGTGGTCCGGGCGCCCAAACCCGGCGGCTCCGGTGTTTCCTCCCCACCCCCCGGGGTCACTCCGCCCTCGGCAGGAGACGTCCGAATCGATCTCGCCCTCCGGCGTGCCCAACTAAGCTCGTCCGCATGGAGATTCTGGGAGCCACGTTGCGGATCTGCGTCGACGACCTGGAGGCTTCGGTCCCCTTCTACGAAAGACTTGCGGGTGGGCGGGCCCTGCGGTTCGAGCGCGGCGGCGTGTCGGTGGCGGCGGTGGGCTGTTTCCTGCTCATGAGTGGACCCGAGGCCGATCTGGAGGTCCTGCGGAAGGTCTCCGCGACCATCGCGGTCAAGGACGTCGAGGACGCGCATCGGGTGCTCGGTGAGCTGGGCGCGCGGATTCTGGCGGGCCCGGTGGGGACGCCGGCCGGGCGCAACCTGATCGCCATGCATCCGGACGGTGCGGTGTACGAGTACGTGGACCGCGGGTCCCCGACGCCCTGACCTCCTCGGGGCTTCGCCCCGGACCCCGGTGTGTTCCTCGACTGCGGGTGCGTGGGCTAGTCGGAGGGGGGGCGCATGCGGAAGTCGTAGTGGGGTGGGAGTGGCTCGTCCGTCAGACGGGTCCACAGGGCGGTGATGGTCTCCGCCCCCTCCCGCAGGTCGGCGACCTCGAACGCCTCTTCGAAGACGGCTCGCGCCCCGTCCCGGTCCCCCTCCGCGAGGAGCAGCTCCACCTCGAGCAGACGGAACCGGCCGCGCGCCCGCGTGGCGGGCCGCAATCGGTCCCAGACCCGCCGCGCCTCCCCGGTACGCCGCACAGCGAGCAGCGCCCCCACCGCCTCCCGCCCGAGCGCGGCCGTGGCCGCGGTCCAGGCCGGACCGTCGTCACGCCGCTCCTGGCACAGGTCGTCGAAGGCCTCGGCGTACCGGTCGGCGGCCCGTTCCCGGTTGCCGGACTCCTGGTCGGCGACGGCCAGACACCGCAGCAACGGCCAGAGCGACGGGGCGAGTTCGAGCGCCCGCTCCCAGCTGCGCACGGCCTGCGCCAGGTCCCCGGCATGCCACTGCGCGACGCCGAGGTGATACTCGGTGAGCGGTTTGGCGGGCGCGGTCTCCAGCATGTCCCGCCAGTGCGGAGCGACCAGGCTCTCACCGGGTGGCCCGACCCGCCGCGGCTCCGGGAAGGCGCCGGTCCGCAGGAGTTCCACCCAGGGTGCCTGCGGCTCCCGCAGCGTGGACTCCTCGAACGGCGTCCCGGGCAGCTTGTGGGAGGCGCGCAGCACTTCGAGCGCACCCCAGCCGGACCCGACGGCCAGCACCTCACCTGGCTCGGTGTCGGCGTACGGCAGCCACGCCTCGTACGCCGCGTCGACGTCCCCGCGGGGCAGGACCTCCGACAGCCGGCGTTCCGTCTCCGCGCGCGCGAGCACCCAGTCCGCCCCGTGCGCCGCTCCCGCGTCCGTCGCGAGCGGCCCGTACGCCTCCAGCCAGGACACCTCGCTCTCCGCCTCCAGCCGGACATGCTCCAGCTGGGTACGGGCGAGTCCGGCCTGGATCTCGCAGTAGCCGCCGGTGCCGGGTTCGGTGAGCCATTCCTGCCAGCGCCGCCCGCCCGGACCGGCCCCCCAGACGAACAGCTTGCGCCCGCGCAGCACGTCGGTGGAGGTCTGCACGAGCCCGTCGCCCTTGTCGTCGAGCGCGGCGATCCAGCGGCGCTGCCCGTCGGGCACCTCGTAGAAGTAGTCGGCGGGGAAGACGCTGCGCGGCGGATACGTGCGGTCCACCCCCTCGTACTCCGGTACCGGCACCCTGCGCAGCCGCCGCTCGTACCCGAAGTGCCAGGCCTCGTCCGCGGGGGCCAGCACCCGGCGCTCCTCGGGGACGGCGATGTTGGACCACCAGTACAGGGGCGCGGGCCTCTGGTGCGGATTGCGGACGCGGACGCCGACATGGAGGAAGTCGGAACCGTCCGGGAGCCACAGGTCGACCTGGAAGGGCACATCGCGCAGCCGCTCCCACTCCCACAGGCGGAGCATCTCGCCACCGTCGGGGGCGGGGACCCGGGCGGCGTGCACGGGGGCACAGGACAGGGTGGTGTGGCCGGTCGCGCCGATGTTCCACTCGATGCCGCCGGAGAACCAGGCCCCGTTGAGGGCGAAGCAGGCGGGCTGCACCACCGGGTTGCGGTAGAGGAGTTCGCGCTGCGAGGGCTTGTGGAACAGCGAGACCACCCGGCCGCCGTATCCCGGCAGCACCACCGCCCGCAGCCGGTCGTTCTCGATCACGATCGTGTCGATCCCGCGCGGCTCGCGCCGTCTGTCGTATCCGTCCCGGATGCGCTCGGGCAGGACGCTCCGCAACGGCTCGTAGCGGATCTGCCGGACCATGTCGCGCGGCAGGTCGGCGCCCTCGCGGTCGTCGATGCGGTGTGTCTCGTCGAGCGGCCGCAGGGGTGGCAGCGGGTTGTCCGGGCCCAACTCCGCGACCGGCAGGGTCAGTACGTCACGTCGGATCGTCGTCACGATGACCATGGAACAGCGACATCGACCACCTGACCAGGGTGTCCGCTCGTCAGGATTCCGCAAAGGCGACGACGACCACACCGGTGGACAGCGCGCCCGCCGTGCCGGCAGCAGGGAACAAGTGACGAGTCGGTCACTTCGTCGGCCGCCCCCCGGTCAGGCCGTGCGCTGCTGCGGTTCGGACGGCCCGGTGCCGCTCTCGGTGAGAGCCGTGCGCGCGGCCTGCAGCAGCTCTTCGGAGATCGGGTCGCCCCGGGTGGCGCGGGCGAGGACGAGGGCACCGACCATGGTGCAGAACTGGGCCATGCCGTCGTCGTCGCCGGTGGCCAGCCGGGCGGCGCGGTTGCGCACCCCGTTGATGTAGACGTCGTGGGCGCGGGCGGCCTGGCCGGGCTCGCGTCCCAGGTCGGCGGCGAATCCGGAGACGGGGCAGCCCTCCCCGGGGTGATCGCGGTGCCAGACCGAGAGGTAGTCCTCGATCAGCGTCCGGCGGGCGGCCTCGCGCTCCCCGGCGGGCTCCTCGATCGCCACCGCCGAGTGTGCCGCCTGCTCGTCGAAGGCGTGCGCGATGGCCTCGTCGACCAGGTCCTCCTTGGAGCCGAACTGCTTGTAGAAACCGCCGTGGGTGAGCCCGGCGGCCTTCATCAGGTCGGCGACGCTGACCGCGGTGCCCTTCTCGCGGAACATCCGGGAGGCGGTGGCCACGACGCGCTGCCGGTTCTCCTGTGCTTGTGCCTGGGACACGCGGCCCACGGAATCACTCTCCTCAAATGGATGCCACTTGCCATCTATCCTAGCCCTTGTTTAGATTGCTAGCGACATCTATTCATGTCCCTCCACCCCGCACCCGCGGAACCGACAGCACTGGAGACCCCTGTGGCATCGCCACCCGCCCCCACCGAGTCCTCGACGCCCGCGGCGTCCACGCTGCTCGGTACCTGGCTGGGCCCGCTCGGCGCCCCGGTGGCCACCCTGCTGCTCCTCACCGTCGGCAACTCGACCAGCGGCGCCACCATCGGCGTCGTCCTGCTGCCCCGTCTTGCCCGCATCGTCTCGGGTCTGCTCCCGCCCGGTGCCGCCATACGGGCCGTCGCCGACCTCAGCTACTTCAGGGGTGCCCACGTCTCCGGCCCGCTGATCACCCTCGCGCTGTGGGCCGTGATCGGGGCGCTGCTGGTGGGCCTGCGGTCCCGGCGCCTCGCCGCCCGGGGCTGAACGGCGCTCCGCGAGCCCGGAGCGGACCAGCGGTGAGATCGCGCGGCCAACGCCTCGCCGACAGCTCCGCTGACGCTCTGAACACCTCAACACACCCCAACTCAGATGTTCCCTTACTCCGAAGGAGATCGACTGATGGTCACGAGCAACCTTGTTCTCATCGCCGGCGCCGGTGGCGTGGGCCGCACGGTCCTCGGGCAACTGCGCGCACAGGGCGTGCCGGTGCGCGCAATGGTCCGCCGCGACGACGACCGTGCTGCCGCGCTGCGCGCGCTCGGCGCGGAGGTCGTCGTCGGCGATCTGACCCGGCCCGAGACCGTCGCCGCCGCGCTGGAGGGTGTCGGGCGGATGTACTTCGCGATGCCCGTGTCGCCGGACCACCTGCTGGCGGCGACCGTGGTGGCCTCCGTCGCCAGGGAGTACGGGAAGCTGGACGGCCTGGTCGGGCTGTCCCAGATGACGGTGTCGCAGATGACCGCCACCAGCACCGAGGAGTCGCACCAGCAGCGGCTGCACTGGCTGGCGGAGCAGGTACTGAACTGGTCCGGCCTGCCCGTGGTGCACATGCGGCCGACGGCGTTCCTGGACACTCCGCTGTTCACCTCGCTGGCGGCGCGGTCGATCCGGGAGAACGGCACGCTCGCGCTGCCGTTCGGCACCGGGCGCACGTCGCCGGTCGCCGTGGACGACATCGCCCGGGTGGTCGCCACCGTGCTCCGGGACCCGGCTCCGCACGTCGGGCAGGTCTACGAGCTGACCGGGCCCCGCTCGGTCGACATGAAGGAGCTGGCCGAGGAGTTCTCGCGGGCGCTGGAACGACCGGTGACCTACGTGGACGTGCCCCCGGAGAGGTGGGAGGCCGAGCTCCCGAAGCTGGGGATGCCGCCGCACCTCGAACAGCACGTCGCCGTCATGGGCCGACTCCACCGTGAGAACCGCTACGACCGCACCGCCGACGGCGTCGAACGGGTCACGGGCGTACCCGCCCAGACGATCGAGGCGTTCGTGGCCGCCCGCAGGGACTTCTACCTGGGCTGAGCCGCCTCCCGGCCAAGGCCGGCCCCGGGGCGACCGCGGTCGCGCGGCCGCCCGGGCCCTCTCGACCGTGTCCACCCGCCGAGAACACTGCGCACCTCGTTCAGCTGTCGACCTCGGGCAAGAGCTTCCTGCGGCTCGTCCTCACCGCCGGGCAGCCGCCCGCAAGAGGCCCTCGTCGAAGGGAGGTTCCGGTCGACGAGAGATTCAGCTCGACGGGAGCATCTCCGAGGTGATCGCCCATCGCTCGTGGTCTCGCCACGCCCCGTCGATGTAGATGAAGTCCGGCGAGAACCCCTCGAGCCTGAAGCCGCAGCGCCGGGCGAGGGCGATCGAGGCCGCGTTCCGGGGCTGGACATTGATCTCCAGCCGATGCAGCCCCATCGCCCCGAAGGCGTACCTGACCACGAGCCCGAGTCCCTCGGCCATCAGCCCGCGCCCCGTGGCGTGTGCGAAGGCGCCGTAGCCCAGCGCCCCGCACAGGAAGCCGCCCTCGACGATGTTGTTGATGTTGATGAAACCGGCGATGGCCCCGTTGTCCCGTTCGCAGACCAGGAACCCGGCCTTCGTACGGTCCTCGATGAGCCGCCCCGCGTAGGCGGCGTAGGCGTCGACGCTGCGGGGCGGGAAGAGCCAGGGCTGGTGCAGCGCCTTGCTCTCCCGGGCCCGTGCGGTGAACTCGGCACCGTCCTCGTAGGTGAAGTGCCGGATGCCCACGCGGGGGCCCTCGGCAAGATAGGCGGAGGCGTTCTCAGGCATCCCGACACAGTACGCGACGGCGGCCTGCACGCCAGGTCCTAGCTGAGTGCCGGCTCCTCCAGCCTCAGGGTCCCCGCGTCCGCGTCGAGTTCGGCCCGTACCCCGAAGGGAATCGTCAACGCGCCCTCGCCGTGCCCGAATCCGAACTCCTCGACGACCGGCACCCCGAGGCCGCCGAGCCGGTCGGTGAGCAGCGTCCGCACGTGCTCGTACGGCGAGCAGCGCACCCAGGAGCCGAGCAGGATCCCGGTGACCCCGTCCAGCCAGCCGGCCCGCAGGAGTTGGGTGAGCACCCGGTCGAGGCGGTACGTCTCCTCACCCACGTCCTCCAGGCAGAGCAGGCCGCCGCGCGCGGAGGTCCGGGCGTGCGGGGTGCCCAGGTCGGCGGCGAGCATGCTCAGGCATCCGCCGAGCAGGACACCCGAGGCGAGGCCGGGCACGAGCGGTGCCGCGTCCCCGCCGGACCCGATCACCCGTACCGTCTCCGGTTCGAAGAGCGTCGCCCGCAGATGTTCCTGTGCCCGCGCGTTCTTGATGAAGTCGACGGCCGCGACCATCGGCCCGTGCAGCGTCGCCAGCCCTGCGCGGTTCGCGAACGCCTCGTGCAGTGCCGTGATGTCACTGAAGCCGAGGAGCACCTTGGGCCCGGCGGCCCGTATCGCGTCCCAGTCGAGGAGGTCGACCATGCGCTGGACGCCGTAGCCGCCGCGGGCGCAGAGCACCGCGGCCACGTCCGGGTCGCACCAGGCGGCCTGGAAGTCGGCGGCCCGGTCGGCGTCGGTGCCCGCGAGGTAGGTGAACTCGGGGTGCCGGTCCAGGACATGTGGTGCCACGACGGGGTCGAGGTCCCAGCCGCGCAGGATGTCGAGGCCCGCGGCCAGCCGCTCCTCGACCACGGGCCCGCTGGGAGCGACGACGGCGACGCGGGCCCCCGGGACGAGACGGGCGGGACGGGTCAGGGCTTTCACTGGGTGGACTCCACGATCGGTGGGACGGATCCCGTCGGCGCCGCGACGGGCTCTTCCTGGGCGGTGAGGTGCAGGGTGGGGATGCCGGGCGGACGCAGGCCGAAGACCTGGGCGTACAGGGACAGCTCGGCCTCCAGGGCCCGCACCATGGTGTCGGCCCGCCGGAACCCGTGCCCCTCTCCCTCGAAGGTGAGGTAGGCGTGCGGTACGCGTCGCCCGGTCGACCGGGCCAGTCTGTCCAGGAACCGTTCGCACTGCGCGGGCGGACAGATGACGTCGTCCAGGCCCTGGAGGAGGAGGAAGGGCGCGGCGATGCGGTCGGCGCGCTCGGTGGGCGAGCGTTCCACGTAGCGGCCCGGCACCTCGGCGATCGGCCCGATCAGCGTCTCCAGGTACTGCGACTCGAAGTCGTGGGTCTCCCCCGAGCCCCATTCGCCGAGGTCGAGGACCGGATACAGGATCGTGCCACAGGCGTAGACGTCGGTGCTGGTCAGGGAGGCGGCGGCGGTCCAGCCGCCCGCGCTGCCGCCGCGGATGGCGAGCCGGTGCCGGTCGGCGGTGCCCTCCTCGGCGAGGGCGAGCGCGACAGCCGCGCAGTCCTCGACGTCGACGACGCCCCACTGCTCGCGCAGCCGGTTGCGGTACTCCCGCCCGTGTCCCGCCGATCCCCCGTAGTTGACCTCGGCGACGCCGATGCCGCGCGAGGTGAAGTAGGCGATCTCCAGGTCGAGGACGAGGGGCGCGCGGCCGGTGGGTCCGCCGTGCGCCCACACGACGTAGGGCGGCAGTTCGTCGCCGGGTGCCACGTGGTCGGGGTGGTGCGGCGGGTAGATGTGGGCGTGGACCTCGCGTCCGGCGGGGCCGGTGAAGGTGCGGATCTGCGGCTCCGGGTAGTGCGCGGGGTCCACCGGGTCGGCGTGGCCGGCGCCGATCACCCGGGCTCGGCCGGTGCGGGCGTCCAGTTCGACGACCTCGTACGCGCTGCGGGGGCTGGCGGCGACGCCCACGATCCGGCTGCCGTGAACCGCGAGTGTCGGGGTGAACTCGGTCCAGGGACCGGCCGCGTCGACGACCTCGCCGGTCTCCGGGTCCAGTATCCCGAGCGCGGTGGCGCCCCGGCCGTGCACGACGGCGACGAGCCCGCTCTCCAGCGGTGCGAACCAGCGGTACCCGATCTTCCACAGCGGCCCGCCGAACTCCTCCTCCCGGGGGCAGACCGGTGTGTCCTCCCCGAGCCGGTAGAGGTTCCACCAGCCGGTGCGGTCACTGGTGTACAGGAGGGTGCCGTCGGGGGTCCAGTCCGCCTGGGCGATCGACTCCTCCGGTCCGCCCGCGACGGGCCGCGCGCCGCGCAGGGTGCCGTGCTCGGTGACGTCGGCGAGGATCAGTTCGGTGCCGTCCCAGGGCATGCGCGGGTGGTCCCAGGCGAGCCAGGCCGCCTGCGCGCCGTCGGGCGAGAGGCGGGGTCCGGTGACGAACCGGTGGCTGCCGTCGGTGAGTTCGCGCACCGCGTCGCGGTCCTGCACCGCCGACCCGTCGAGCGGCACCGCGGCCACGACCCGTCGTACGTCGGTGGGTCCGTCCCCGGTGAACTCCTCCAGCACGCACCACACTTCGCCCAGCTCGGGACGCAACCGCGGGTCCACCCAGCGCAGTCCGCCGCCCACCGGGGACACGGGGGTCAACGGGCGGGGCCGCGCGTCCGGGGCGTCGGGCTCGTAGGCGTAGAGCCGCTGGTCGGCGAAGTTCACGAACACCACGAACGGCCCCTCGGGACGCATCTCGCCGGCCCAGGGCTGTCCGCCGTACTCGATGACCCGGCTGCGCACGTTCCAGGGTTCCGGCAGTACCGGCTCCTGCGTGCCGTCGGCCCGTCGGCGTACGAGCGTGCGCCGCCCGCCCTCCGTGGGCCGGGGCTCGGTCCACCACACCTCGTCGCCGACGAAGCCGACGAACTCGGGATGCCCGTCGTGCGCGGCGGCGAGCGCCGCGTCGATGGGCGAGGGCCACGATCCGTACGCCAGGTTCTGCATCCTGTCCTCTCTAGGCCGTGCGCAGGAAGCGGTCGAGGACGCGGACGCCGAAGTGCAGCGCCTCGACGGGAACGCGTTCGTCGACTCCGTGGAAGAGGGCCTGGTAGTCGAAGCCCTCGGGGAGCTTGAGCGGGGCGAAGCCGTAGCCGGTGATGCCGAGGCGCGAGAACTGCTTGGCGTCCGTACCGCCCGACATGCAGTACGGCACCACGTGCCCCTCCGGCGCGAACTCCTCGACGGCGGCACGCATCTTGGCGTACGTCGGCGAGTCCACCGGCGACTGGAGGGCCACCTCGCGGTGATGGAACTCCCACTCCACGTCCGGTCCGGTGAGCCGGTCGAGCGTCGTGCGGAACTCCTCCTCGCCGCCCGGCAGATAGCGGCCGTCCACGTGGGCGACGGCCTCCCCCGGAATCACGTTGATCTTGTAACCGGCGCTGAGCATGGTCGGGTTGGCGCTGTTGCGGACGGTCGCCTCGACGAGCGCGGCGGCGGGCCCGAGCTTGTCGAGGAGCCCGTCGACGTCGTCCAGGTCCGCGTCGACTCCGTACAGCGTGGCGAGTTCGGTGAGGGCGGCGCGGACGGTCGGGGTGAGCCTGAGGGGCCACTCGTACGCGCCGATCCGGGCGATCGCCTCGGCCAGCCGGGTCACCGCGTTCGCCCGGTTCACCTTGGAGCCGTGGCCCGCCCGCCCGCGCGCGGTGAGCTTGAGCCAGCCGGTGCCCCGCTCCCCCGCCGCGATCGGGTACAGCTCCCGGCCCGCGCCGTCGTGGAAGGTGAACGCCCCGGACTCACTGACGCCCTCGGTACAGCCCTCGAACAGTTCCGGATGCCGGTCGGCGAGGAACCCGGAGCCGTCCTGCGCGCTCGCCTCCTCGTCGGCCGTGAACGCGATCACCAGATCGCGCCGGGGCCTGACGCCGAGGCGCGCCCACAGGCGTACGACCGCAAGGATCATCGCGTCCATGTTCTTCATGTCTACCGCGCCGCGACCCCACACAACCCCGTCGCGGATCTCCCCGGAGAACGGGTGCACGCTCCAGTCGTCGGCCTGCGCGGGCACCACGTCGAGGTGACCGTGGACGAGCAACGCGTCGGCGGACGGGTCGGTGCCTTCGAGACGGGCGACGACGTTCGTACGGCCCTCGGTGCGCTCCAGCAGTGTGGGTTCGAGGCCCGCTTCGGCGAGGCGCTCGGCGGCGTACTCGGCGGCGGGGCGCTCCTGGCAGTCGCCGCCGCCCCGGTTGGTGGTGTCGAAGCGGATGAGATCGGAGGTGAACCGTACGACCTCGTCCAACGCCCGCTCGTCCACCGCCCGTTCGCCCGTGACCCGTTCGCCCGTGACCCGTGCGTCCACGGCCCGTGCGTCCACGGCCCACTCGTTCATGGCTCTCTGCTCAGCCATACTGCTCCTCCACCGCGGCCGAGACGATCGTGGTGACCGCCTTGAAGGTGCGAATCCCCTCGTACATGGTGTCGCTGGTGTACACCACCTTGCGCTCCCCGACGCGCCGCACGCCCGGCACGACGGTCGCCGCCATCGACAGGTGCTCGGCGTCGAATTCGAGCACCACCGTGAACGGGCCACCCACCAGCGGTTCCTGACGCACCGCCAGGGCTGCCGCCGCCTTGGCCGCGGCCCGGATGTCGGCGGCGGTCCTGGCCGGTGTGCGGCAGACCGCCGTGTACCGCGACACATGGTCCTTGACGGCGACCTTGAGTGCCTCCGGCGCGTAGCCGAGCGCGTCCTCGCAGGTCAGGTCGTCTCCGGTGACGAGCACGACGGGCACCCCGTACTCGGCGACGACGTGGGAGTTGAGCAGTCCCTCGCTGGCCCGTACGTCGTTCACCCACACGCCGGTGATCGAGTTGGGGAGGTAGGTGTGGGCGAGGACGCCCTCCGTGCCGGCGCCGGTGTGGTAGCCGACGAACGCGATCCCGTCGACGTCTCCGTGCTGCACGCCCTCCACCATGGACAGCGCCTTGTGACGTCCGGTGATCATCTCGGCCCGGTCGTCGAGCTGCTCCAGCAACAGATTGCGCATGGACCAGTGGGCCTCGTTGATCAGTACCTCGTCGGCGCCGCCGTCGAAGAAGCCGAGGACGGCGGCGTTGACGTCCGAGGTGAACATCGGCCGGCAGCGCTCCCACTGCGGGGTCCCCGGCAACACGTCGGCGGGCCAGGTCACCCCGGTGGCGCCCTCCATGTCGGCGCTGATGAGGATCTTCACGACACACCCTTCCGGCACAGGTCAGCGGCTGTCTCCATGTCGTGTCACGTTACGTGGCGCCGCACGGCCGGGCCAGGAGGCCCTCCACGGACGTCACCAGGCCGACCGGACCCGACCGCCCCGACCGGTCCCCTCAGGGTTTCACGGCGACGGCGACCGCGCCGGGCCGGGCCGGGCACTGGGCGCGGGAGACGTCGCCCTCGCCTCCGAGGTCGGCGTCAGTGGTGGGGTGGGTCAGGGCGAGACAGCTGCCGGAGGGGAGCGCGGCCATGATCCGGCGCACGATGTCATGTGCGCCGTCGGTGTCCAGGACGAAGTCGAGGATGCCCAGCATCATGACGGCGACGGGCCGTCCCAGGTCGAGGGTTCCCGCGGCACTGTGCGGCTCTCCCGACGGGTCTCCGCTCTCCCCCGCGGCTCCCCCTCCCGGCACTCCGGCAACGGCTCAGAGGGCTGGGGCCTGCCCGGATCAGTCCTCGTAAACGGTCAGTACGACGCCGTCGAGTTCGATGCGGCGCGGGGTGCCGCCCTCGCCCCGGACGAGGGCGTCCAGGCAGCGCCGGAAGAGTTTCAGCTCCTCCTCGTCGAGGACGGCCGCGGCGAGGTCGAGGAGTTCGGTGAGTGCGCCCTCGGTCAGTATGTCGGGCAGCTCACCGGAGAGGAGGACGACGGACTCTCCCGTACTGCCCCGCACCACTGCTGTGGTGGGTCCTCCGTGCACGAACAGCACATGTCCCCCTGGGTGACACAGGGGTCGTGCGGCTCACGTGCCCCGAGCAGAATGAGAGACTAGCTGCGGATCTTGGGGGTTTCGGCCGTTCTGGATTCTTTTACCGGGAACCCCGGGAAGCGGAACCGGAGCACTCGGACGGGCGTCTTCGCCGTACGGCCCTTGACCGGGCCAAAGCCTCCAGGGCGCCTCCGACGGAGCAACCGTACGGACCGAACCGAGGTCAACGCCCTCTTGACGCGGGGCTCCGACATCCGACGCAGACCCCCGCAGCACCACCGCCCCCCAGGTCTACCCGCCCCTACGACGCCGCTCCGCCCCCCCATCACCCGAATGCGAGCCACCCTCGTGGACGCGGACGCACACCCCTCCGGAGACGACTGCCACCCGGGCAGGGCCGGCCACTGTCCGCCGACCGGGCAGCCCTCCGGCACCGAGGGCCCTCGTGGCCGCGGACGCCTGCCAACGCACCACCCGCCCCGCGCGGCGCGCCCCGGCAAGGGCTAGCCGCGTCGTGCGTCGCGGCCCAGCAAGGACTCGACCAGGGCGGCGACATGGCGGCGGTCGTCGGCCGAGAGTTGCTGGACGCTGGCGATGAGCAGGTCGACCTCGGGGTCGGCCGGCGTGCCGGGCGCGCCTTCGGCGGGCGGGGCGTCGGCAGCGTAGACATGAATGCCGCACGCCTCCGCGGCGGCCCGCCGCACGGTGTCCAACGACAGTCCAAGCCCCTTGGACAGCCCTTCCAGCGTGCTGGGCTGGGGCATACGCACCACCCGCTCGGCCGTGGCCAAGTGATGGACGGTGGAGCGCGGAATGCCGCCCCGACGTGCCACCTCGCCATAGGACCAGCCCTCGCGGTCGAGGCGATCTCTGATGATCTGCTGCAGTGCGTTGGCCACCGATGGTCACTTCCTGCTCGCCGCCGGGCGGAACTCTTCCAAGCGGGATCGATTCTACGGGGGGCTTCGCTCCGGCCCAGAAGTCTTTTTCCGAACCGCTTGCGCGGCGAGCTCCGGGGCTACTACTGTCCAATCTCGTTGGACAGCACGTCCGACCAGATTGGACAGAGTTTGGGGGGAACCAGCCTCTGTCCGATCGGAAATGCCCATCCCTGAGGGGGAATTGATCATGATGGACAACCGTGAACTCGACACCGAGACCGCTGAGCTGCTGCCGGGTCGCGAGGCCCTCGGTCGACTGAAGTTCAGCTTCGGCAAGACCGTCAACGTGACCAAGCACGTCGCCACCATCGACGCCTCCAACCAGTCGGCCGCCCTGAACGACCACTCCAGCTGGTCGGACGCGTCCTCGGGCGCCTCGCAGGCCATCAACGTCCACCAGTAATCGGCATCGGAGGCTCGCCCGCCTCCACATCACCGGATGCTCGCCCGCATCCGCCTCTGTGCCATCACCACACCCGCATCAACGAACCACGTCCCGAAAGGACATCCCATGAGCATGGACATGAACGAGCTGCAGTCCGAGTCCGCCGAGCTGCTCCCCGGCCGCGAGGCCCTGGGCCGCCTGAAGTTCAGCTTCGGCCGCACCACCAACGTGACCAAGCACGTCGCCAACATCAGCGCCCACAACGAGTCGGCCGCCCTGAACGACCACTCCAGCTGGTCGGTGGCGGAGTCCAGCGCCAACCAGGCGATCAACGTCACGCAGTAACACCCGCCACGCACCACGGCTGTTCGGCGGACCGCGCCCGGGGGCGGGCGCGGTCCGCCCTTGGGGGGGAAGGACCAGAAATGACGGCACTGGGGGACGGGCCCGCGTTGCTGTACGACACCGGGTCGCCGGTGCCGGGGCCGGGGGGAATCCCGGTCACCTACGAGCAGTTCGCCACGGGAAGCCTGCCGGTTGTCGGCGCCGGCATCGAGGCGCTGCCGGTGCCTCGACTGAGCTCCGGGCTCAAACTGCACGGGGAGTACCAGGGTTCGGGCTTCACCGAGCCGAAGTACATCGCGCGCCGCGGAGACGGCCAGGTCGTGCAGCTGTCACGGCTGCTGTACCTGGTCGCCTCCGCGATCGACGGCGTGAACGACATCGAGACCATCTCGCACCGGGTCAGCGCCCGCTACGGCCGCGAGCTCAGCGCCGACAACGTGCGTTTCCTGGTCGAGGAGAAACTCGACCCGCTCGGCGTCACCGTGCCGGAGGGCAAGGAGGAGGACGAGGTCTCGGCGCCGCGCTCCGACCTGCTCCTCGCCCTCAAGGGGCACCGGATCATCTTCAACGAGCGCAGGTCGGGCCGGATCGCCCGCTCGCTGGCCTGGCTGCACCGCCCCACGGTGGTCGTGCTGATGCTGGCGGCGGCCGTGGCCATGGACGTGTGGCTGTTCGGCTTCTTCGGCGCGGTGGAACCCGTGCTCCAGGTCCTCGACCAGCCGGTCCTGATGCTCGTCGTGTTCGCGCTCACCGTGGCCTCGCTGGTCTTCCACGAGTTCGGCCACGCCTCGGCGTGCAGATACGGGGGCGCACGGCCGGGCTGCATCGGCTGCGGGCTCTTCCTCATCTGGCCGTCCATGTACACCGACGTGACGGACATCTACCGGATCGGCCGGGCCGGACGGCTCCGTACCGACCTGGGCGGGGTGTACTTCAACGTCGTCTTCATGCTCGGGATGGCGGGCGCGTACTTCGCCACCGGCCAACAGTTCTTCCTGGCCACGGTCTATCTCGGGCACTTCGAGATCCTGGAGCAGCTGATGCCGGCCGTCCGGCTGGACGGCTACTACATCCTGGGCGACCTCGCCGGCGTCCCGGACCTCTACGGCAAGATCAAACCGATTCTGCTCAGCACGGTCCCGGGCCGACGCGGCAAGGCGGCGCGCGCCGAGGTCGTCGGGCTCAAGAAGTCGTCCCGGACCATCATCACCACCTGGGTCCTCACCATGGTGCCGCTGCTGATCGGCGAGCTCGGGTACGCGCTGTGGAACCTGCCGCGGATCGTCGCGACGATGGTCCGCTCGCTCACCGACCAGGTCGTGGGTACCGGGGACGCCTTCGCGGACGGTCGGATCGCCGCGGCGCTGATGGGCGTGATCGGCTGTTTCATGCTGCTGTGCCCGATGGCCGGCGTGGTCTATCTGTCGCTCAAGATGGGCGGCCGGGTCTTCCGGGCCGCGAAGCGGTCGACGGCGGACAAGCCCCGGCTGCGGGTGGCACTGTGCGCGCTGGCACTGCTGGGCCTCGGCTCGCTGAGCTACGCATGGGTGTCCGGTGTGACACCCGAGCCGCTGCCGAAGCGTCCGCCGATCGCACCGATCCTCCAGCCCGGCGTGTCCACGGCCGAGCCGCCCGCCTGGCCCGCCACCGCGCCCCGGCCGCACACGTCACCGTCCGACACCTCGACGGCCCTGCCGTCCGGCGCCGCGTCCTCCGGCTCCACGGCCGCCACCGCGCCGAGCGCGTCGGCCTCGCCCAGCGCGGACGCCTCCGCCTCCACGTCACCCGGCGCCTCCCCGTCCACGAAACCGACCACACCGGCCGGCGGTCCGGGCGCGACGGGTTCCGTCTCGGCCGGTCCGCCCGCTGGTCCGTCCGAGCCGCCCGGCCCGTCGCCGTCCGTCTCGTCGTCCGCACCGGCGCCCTCGACGGATCCGCCGACGCCGACCGAATCCGTCAGCGCGACCGGCGCACCGAGCCCGGCCACCCCGTGACCGCCCTCGGCGATCACCAGCCCGGTGGCCGTCGTCCCGCCGAACCACGACCGCAGGAGACCCATGTGAGTACCCATCCCAACACGCACCGCAAGCCTCGCCCAGCCGGCCGGGGTCTCTCCCAACGAGCCATGCGCATAGGCCTGTTCGCGGCCGGCGCGGCCGGTATCGCCGCCGCGGTCCCGGCCCAGGCCGCCACCGCGGCGGCGGGCTCGGTCGCCCGCCACGCCGTCGCGGAGGACCACACCTTCAGTCACGCCGACCGGGCACACCCGACCCAGGTCAAGGACTCCTTCACCGTGCGGCAGCTCGGCACGACGAAGGCGGTGGGTGTACGCAACCAGGCAGGCGCGATCTCCGTCGGCTGCTCGGTCGACGCGCACTGCCGGTCGGTCGCGCTGTCCTTCCAGATCGTCACGCTGGCGGGCCAGAACACCCACCTGAACGCGGTGAACCTCAGCGACGCGACCAACGAGCACTGCGACGGCTGCCAAACCCTCGCCGGCGCCTACCAGTTCGTGGTGTCCACCGCCCGTCCGTTCACCCTGGACGCCACCGCGCAGCGCAAGCTCGCCGACATCCATCGCAGGCTGGACGACCTGACCCGGTCCAAGATCCCGGCGGCCGACCTCAAGACACAGGCCGACTCGCTGGCCGCGGAGGTCACCGACGTCCTGCACGACGCGGTGGCAGGCGCGCCGAAGGCCCCGGACGCGCCCGCCGTCGCGGTCCACCGTCACCTGGACGGCTGGCCCGGCCACTGACCCAACAGCCACCGTGAAGGGGGACGGCGTCACCGACCGGCAGGTGACGCCGTCCCCGTGCGTGCGGCTCAGCCGGCCGTGCGCCCTGCCACCAGCCACTTCGACGGCAACTCGATCCGCGCACCCTCGGGCGTGAACCCTGCGGTCACAAGGGGGAGTTCACCGCTCGCGAGGACGGTGAGGCCCGCCGCGCGAAGGTGGTCGGGGACCGCGTCGTCGGACACCTCGCCGGGCGCGATGCCGTGCCGGAAGATGGGGGCCAGCTTGGGCGGCGGCCCGTCGGAGCTCCGGGCCAGGCCCATCAGGATCGGCCGGGCGGCTTCGGAGAGTTCGACGAGAAAGACCCGGCCGCGCTCCCCGACCAGGGTGGCGAGGGCGTCCACCAGCGGCTGGCGGTCGTCCGGCTCGCACTGGTGGAGCACGCCCCGCATATAGACGTTGGCGTCGCCCAGCTCCGCGTGCAGGGTCTGTGCCTCGGTCTTCTCGGCCGCGTCGAGCAGCCGGTACGTCGCCTGGCCCGCCGGATCGGCGAGCCGGGCGTGCTCGAGAGCGGCGGCCGAGAGGTCGGCGCCGACCACATGCCGGAAGCGGTCGGCCAGGAAGCGGGTCTGGGTGCCGTTGCCGCAGCCCACGTCCACGACCGGCAGATCGTGGGCCGACAGGTACGGCTCGAAGAGGGCGAGATGGACGCCCGCGGTCAGTGCGGGGTCCGCGTCCCAGAAGACGGCTCCCTGCTCGTCGGGGGCCTCGCCCCAGAAACCCTCCCAGGCCTCCCTGTACCGATGTGTCACGCTCATGCCCGCTCCCCAGGTCGCCACCGCGGCCCGCCGTGAATGGCGGGCGGGATCGGTCTATCGCGCCGGGCGCGCGTCGACAAGCGTACGGCGCATTCCTGCACGGTTCGTTTCGATCCGCGTACGCCGGTACGCGCCCCCCGGGTCAGCGCCCCGGGTCAGCGCCTCGGCAGGGTCAGTTCGAACCACACGGTCTTGCCGGAGCTGGTGCGGCTCGTGCCCCACTCACGGGCCAGCGTGCTGACGATACGCAGACCGCGGCCGAACTCGTCGCCGGGGCTCGCGCTGAGCAGCGTCGGCAGGGTGGGGTCGTCGTCGGCCACCTCGCACAGCAGGGTGTCGCCGCGCACGAGCCGCAGGTCGATCCGGCGGCTGTGCGCGTGCCGTACGGCGTTGGTCACCAGTTCGCTGACCATCGACTCGGCCGGGTCGGCCAGCCGGGCCAGGCCCCAGTCGTGGAGCTGTTCGCGGACCACGGTGCGGGCCCGGCCGGCCTCGACCGGGTCGAGCGAGAGCCGCCACTCGGCGACGTCCTCGGGTTCGATGCCGTTGAGCCGGGCCATCAGCAGCGCCACGTCGTCCTTGCGTCCGCCACGGGTGTTGAGGGCGCGGATGATCATGTCGCAGGCGTCGTCCATGGACGCGGCCGGGTGGGCGGCGGACTCACAGAGCGTGGCGAGGCCGACGCCGATGTCCTCGCCGCGCACCTCGACCAGGCCGTCGGTGCACATCACGAGCCGGTCGCCGGGCGCCACCGGCACACGTACCGCCTCGAAGGGCACACCGCCGACCCCGATGGGCGCGCCGGTCGGCAGGTCGAGCAGTTCGCTGCGGCCGTCCTCGGCACGGACCAGGACCGGCGGGATGTGGCCCGCGTTGGCGATCTGCAGCTCGCCGGCGATGGGGTCGTAGACCGCGTACAGGCAGGTCGCGAGGTAGTGCTCGCCGAGCCGCTGGGCCAGATCGTCGAGGTTGCGCAGGAGTTGGGCGGGCGGCAGGTCGAGCGCCGCCATGGTCTGCACCGCCGTACGCAACTGGCCCATCATCGCGGCCGAGTTGAGGCCGTGGCCCATCACGTCGCCGACGACGAGGGCGGTGCGGGAGCCGGGCAGTTTCACCGAGTCGAACCAGTCGCCCCCGACCCGTCCCAACAGGGTGCCGGGCAGATAGCGGGTGGCGATGTCGCAGCCGGCCATGCGGGGCGCGATGTGCGGCAGCATGCTGTCCTGGAGGGTCTCGGCGACGCTCTCCTGGTAGGTGTACATGCGCGCGTTGTCGAGGACGAGGCCCGCGCGGGCCGCGAGTTCGGCGCCGGTGACCCGGTCCATGTCGTTGAACTCGACGCGCTCCGGGTGGCGCAGCAGGATCATGAACCCGAGGACCACGTTACGGGCCTTCAGGGGCACGACCAGCATGGAGCGGTTGGTGATCAGCGGCCTGATGTCGCGCTTCTCGAACTGCGCGGCGATCATGTGCCCCATCTGCTCGCTGATGCGCGGCACGAGGACGGGTTCACCGGTGGTCATGCACTGGAAGAACGGTGTGTGCGCGGGGAACGGCATGGCCTCGCCGACCGGCACGACGTCGTCCCAGCGGCCCGGCTCGTCGGTGTGTTCGACGGCGACGCGGTGCCACATGGTGGTCGTGTCGGGCACACCGTCGGGGAAGCCCTCACCGGCGACGACCTGTTCGCGCAGATAGGTGCCCGCCACGTCCGTGAAGCGCGGCACCACGGCCCGGCTGACCTCGAGGATCGTCTGCGCGAGGTCGAGCGAGGTACCTATGCGCCCGCTGACCTCGTTGAGGAACTCCAGGCGTTCGCGGACGGCGACGTACTCGAGGTCCTCGCCCTCCTCGTCCTGGAGCTCCTGCGGCAGAAGCTCGCCGGTGGCGACCGCGCGGGCCGCCCACTCACGGCGCGCCTTGCGTTCGGCGCGCCGGGGCACACCCCAGTCGGGAGTCACCGGCACCCGGTCGTTCTGACTGAACTCCAGGACGGGGTAGCCCAGTTCGAGGACCTGGGCGACGATGCGGGCGCCCTCGCCCACGCTCATGCTGGGCAGGATCTCGGGCAGTCTGCGGGCCAGTTCCTCGGCGCCGGGGAAGTCGGTGTGCAGCGCGAAGCCGGGCGCGATGCGCTCGATGGCCACCTCTTCGTCCTCGTGGCGCAGCGCGTCCGCGTCGGCGGCGAGCACGAGCAGCCGCTCCGGCCCGGGGCCGACCAGCGGGTACGCCCACCACAGGACGTCCACGCGGTCCCGCTCGGGCACGGTGAGCCGGGCGCGTCCGGCGGCCGGGTAGGAGAACCGTCCGCCGAGGGAGGACTCCAGGCCGGGGCCGAGTCCGTCGTACGCCGCGTACGCCCCGTAGGGCGCGATCTCGTCCTCTTCGGGGAGCGCGCCGGAGACGGGGAGCAGGTCGACGGCGGGGCGACCCACCGCGTCCTCCTTGGGCACGCCGAACTGGCGGCGGGCGCCGGTGCTCCAGTGCGACACCAGTCCGTCACGGTCGACGACCACCACGGCCAGCGGGATGCGGCCGGCCTCGGTGTGCTCCACCGTGCCGTCCCCAGCTCCGCGGCTGTGAGGTGCGCCCGCTTCGGTGCCACTCGCGGTGCCACTTTCCGTGCCACTTGCTGTGCCGCTGTCCATGGCCGAGGCCCTTCCTCCCCACGGCTCCGCAAGATCTGTGCCGCCTTCACTACCGTACGGCTGCGGCCCGTCGCGATGTGCGGCAATAAGGGAATTGACCTTTCCAGGGGGCGGCTCCGGCGCACCGGCCGCCTCCGCGAAGGGGCCCGCGGAGGCCGTTCAGTCCTCGTGGCCGAGCTGCAGATCCCGCTCCGTGCGCCCCCCACCGGCCACGTGCAGCACGGTGGCCACCGGCGGGTAGCCCGCCGCGATGACGGTGTACTCGCCGGAGGACAGGTCGACGAACCGGAACGCCCCGTCCGCACCGGTGGTGAGCGTGTCCACCACGTTCCCCGCGGCGTCCAGGAGCGTCACCCGCGCGTCCTCGACGGGCCGGCCGCCGCCCGCCCGCACGGTGCCGCGCAGCACGGCGCCGCCCGCGAGTTCTACGTCCTGGCGGGTCTCGCGCGAGGCCTGCACGCTGACGGGGAGGGCGGCCGGGCGGAACGCGGGCGCGCTGGCGGCGAGGGTGTACTCGCCCGCCACCAGCTCCGTGATGACATAGCCGCCCTCGCGTCCGCTGCGGGTGGTGGCCACGACCTCCCCGTGGACGTTGGTGAGCGTGACGGTGGCGTCGCGTACGGGACTGCCGTCCGCGGTCAGCACGCTCCCGGCGAGGCGTCCCGCGCCGCCGAGGACGACGTCCAGTTCCACGGGGCGCTCGCCGATGGTCACCGAGACGGCCTGCGGCTGATGGCCGCCGGCCGCGGCGATCAGGATGTACGACCCCGATCCGGGCGTGGACAGCGCGTACCGGCCGTCCTCGCCGCTGGCGCCCCGCCCGATCTGCTGTCCGGCGATGTCGATGAGAGTGAGCGCGGCGCGCGGCACGACTGTCCCGTCGGGGTGCTGCACGGTGCCGCAGACGGGGATCCCGGCGGCGTAGGACGAACGGGCCTGCGGGATCGGGGCGTTCACCCGTGCGGCGTCCGGGTCGGCGATGGGGGCGTTGTGGGACACCAGCGGTTTCTCCTTGAGGAAGCAGGCGATGAGCAGGCCCAGGACGAGCACCGGGACGAGATAGAGGAAGATCCGGGGCATGGCGTTCGCGTATGCGCGGACGTAGTCGTCGCGCAGGGCCCGGGGCAGGGAGTGGACGAGCTGCGGGGTGATGGACTGGGGGTCGGGCAGGCCGGTGCGCGGGGGCAGGCGGTCGGCGAGCGCGTCCGAGAGCCGATGGGCGAACAGCGTGCCGAAGATGGCGGCGCCGACGCTGCCGCCGATCTGCCGGAAGTAGTTGTTGGCGCTGGTCGCGGTGCCGAGGTCGGCGGGGCGCACGGAGTTCTGCACGGCGAGGACGAGGACCGGCATCACCATGCCGATGCCGGCGCCGAGGACGGCCATCCAGACGCTGTACTGCAGTCGGGGCGTGTCGACTTCGAGGCGGGACAGCAGCCACATGCCGAGGACCGACAGGGCGCTGCCGAGGACCGGATAGATCTTGTAGCGGCCGGTGCGGCTGATGAGCTGTCCGCAGACGACGGAGGCGCCGACGATGCCACCCATCATGGGGAGCATCAGGAGTCCGGACTCGGTGGCGCTGGCCCCGTCGACCATCTGCAGGAAGGTCGGCAGATAGCTGGCCGCTCCGAAGAGGGCGACCCCGACGACGAGCCCCACCAGGGCGGTGATGTTGAAGACGCCGTCCTTGAACAGCCTCGGCGGGATGAGGGGTTCGGTGGCGAAACGCTCGGCGACGAGGAAGAGGACGGTCGCGACGAGCGCGCCCGCGCCGAGCCCCATGATGACCCGTGAGCCCCAGGCGTACTCGGTTCCGCCCCAGCTGGTCAGCAGGACCAGGCAGGTCGACGCGGCGGCCAGCAGCAGCACACCGAGGACGTCGACGCGTCCGCGCGCGGGGGGCCTGGGCAGCTTCAGCACGACGGTGACGACGGCCAGGGTGAGCAGGCCGAAGGGCACGTTGATGTAGAAGCACCAGCGCCAGGAGAGGTGGTCGGTGAAATAGCCGCCCAGGAGGGGTCCGGCGACCGAGGCGAGGCCGAAGGCGGCGCCGATCAGGCCCATGAAGCGGCCGCGCTCGCGAGGCGGCACGATGTCCGCGATGATCGCCTGCACACCGATCATGAGGCCGCCCGCGCCGACGCCCTGGATCGCGCGGAAGGCGATCAGCTGGTCCATGCTCTGGGCGCGTCCCGAGCACGCCGAACCGGCCACGAAGACGACGATCGCGAACTGGAAGACGCCCTTGCGGCCGAAGAGGTCGCCGAGCTTGCCGTAGACGGGGAGTCCGACGGTGGAGGTCAGCAGGTAGGCGGTGATCGCCCAGGACATCCGGTCCAGGCCGTGCAGCTCACCGACGATCTTCGGGAGCGCGGTGGCCACGATCATCTGGTCGAGGGCGGCGAGCAGCAGCGCGAGCATGAGCCCGAAGAAGACCAGCCGCACCTGGTGCGGGCTCAGGCGGGCGGTCCCGGGGACCGGTGGAGGGGAGTGCCGCGGAGGCGCGGCAGCCGGTTCGTCCTTCACCAGAGTGATCCCGCCCACGTACCGCTCCCCTCGTCGCGCCCACCGCACAATTCCCGCTTATCGCGACAACTGTGAGCAAGCGCGACGAGTTACGGCGTACTGCCGCGTCGCGAGGCGATCCACTCGAACCGGTGAGGGTGCAACGCGCCCCGGAGAGTTGCCTCTTGAGCCGCGCGGCCGTCAAAGAGGCGCAGGTGCCGACTACTTCTGCGTCTCGGTGGCGAGCTTGTCGAGCACCAGGTCGTAGATCCTGCCGAGGCCCTTGGGCGCGAAGGTCTTCTCGAAGAAGCCGCCGATGCCGCCCGCGCCGTCCCAGACGGTGGTGACGACGACACGGGACTTGCCCTCGCCGGCCGGGGTGACCCGCCAGGTGGTGACCATGGAGGAGTTGCGGTCCTTCTCGACGAGCTCACCGTCGGTGGGCTCGGTGACCTCGAGCAGGCAGTCGCGCACCCGCTTGCTGGTGGCCTGGAGCTTCCAGTGGACGAGGGTGCCCTCGCCGTCGCCGCCCTCGCGCACCTCGTACTCGCTGAAGTGCTCGGGCAGCAGCTTCGCGCGCGTGCCGCTGTAGTCGGCCAGGGCGTCGAACACCGCCTCCGCGTCCGCCGCGATGACCCGCTCCGTCGTGGCCTCGACCTGCGCCATTGCACTTCCTCCAGCACTTGGTGACTCGGGGTGTGCGGCAAGCCAACCACCCGGCGGCCCGACCCCCCAAATCGGGGCCCCGAAATTGCGGTCGCACGATCAAGGGAACATGTGTTCTATTCTGTGGCCAGTGCTATCGAGGAGGCGTCATGCGCTGGGACAACCTCACAGCGGACCCCGCCGGGGACCGTGCCCGGAACGCCGCGCTGTTCGGCGCGGACGCGGTGACCACCCGTACGTTCGACACCCCGGAGTTCCGTGGCGTCACCTTCCACGAGATCCGGGCCCGCTCGATCGTGAACCGGGTACCGGGGGCCTCACGCATGCCCTTCGAATGGACGGTCAACCCCTATCGGGGCTGCACACACGCGTGTGTGTACTGCTTCGCGCGCAAGACCCACAGCTATCTGGACCTCGACACGGGACTCGACTTCGACTCCCAGATCGTGGTGAAGGTCAACGCGCCGGAACTGCTGCGCCGCCAGCTCGGCTCGCGCCGCTGGCAGGGCGAGCACATCGCGATGGGCACGAACGTCGACTGCTACCAACGGGCCGAGGGCCGCTACCGGCTGATGCCCGGCATCATCGCGGCCCTGCGCGACCACGCGAACCCCTTCTCGATCCTGACGAAGGGCACGCTGATCCTGCGCGACCTCGACCTGCTGAAGCAGGCCTCCGAGGTCACCGACGTCGGGATCTCGGTCTCCGTGGGATTCACCGACTCCCAGCTGTGGCGCACCGTCGAGCCGGGCACCCCGGCCCCGGAACGCCGCCTGGACGTCGTGCGCACCCTCACGGACCACGGCATCGGCTGCGGGGTCCTGATGGCCCCCGTGATCCCCTTCCTGGGCGACAGCCCGGCCCAACTGCGGGCCACCGTGCGGGCGATAGCCGCCTCCGGGGCCACCTCGGTGACCCCGCTCGTACTGCATCTGCGGCCCGGCGCCCGGGAGTGGTTCATGGCCTGGCTGGAGCACTACCACCCGTATCTCGTACGGCGTTACGAGCGGCTGTACGCGGAGGGCGCGTACGCC
Source organism: Streptomyces mirabilis (assembly GCF_039503195.1). NCBI lineage: Bacteria > Bacillati > Actinomycetota > Actinomycetes > Kitasatosporales > Streptomycetaceae > Streptomyces > Streptomyces mirabilis. The sequence continues at coordinate 8,387,351 of NZ_JBCJKP010000001.1, read as the reverse complement.
CCGAAGTGGTACCAGCGCCGGATCACCCGTCAGGTCCACGAGCTGGCCCAGGAGTACGGCATCGGTCCCACGCGCGCGGGGATGCCCCGCAGGATCGCCGCGCCCGCGGAGCCCGCCGAGCCCGTGGCGCCCGCCACGCCGGAGCCGACCCAGCTCACCCTGCTCTGACCACGGCGAACGGCCGTTGCCCGGACCGTCCCTGACGGCATCCGAGCGGATCACACGGCTCAATTGGGTCAAGACTTTCCAGAACGAGTTCTTCCGGGGTCCCATTCCGGGACGATGCGGCGAAGGCCGTGGCGTGCACGGCTCAAAATCCTCCGTCCTTGGGAGGCTCTGTGAAGAAACGCGCAGCTGCTCTGTGCGGGGCGGCGGCCGTGCTGGCCGGGATGATCACGTCGATCCCCGCCGACGCGAGCGCCGGTTCCGCGACCGCACCGCGCACCACCCTCACCACCGCGAGACCCACCTGGAAGAAGTGCGGGACCAGCAGATATCCGACGCTCCAATGCGCGTCCCTGAAGGTGCCGCTGGACCACGCCAAGCCCCACGGCCGGCAGATCACCCTCGCCCTCTCACGCGTCCCGCACACCGCGAAGACGTACCAGGGGCCGCTGCTGGTGAACCCGGGCGGTCCCGGCGGCAGCGGGCTCTCGCTGGCCGGATTCGTCGCCTCCTCGCTGCCGAAGGCAGTGGCGGCGCAGTACGACGTCATCGGCTTCGACCCGCGCGGCGTCGGCGCCGGCAAGCCCGCCCTGGACTGCAGGCCCGGGTCGTTCAACCCGGTGCGCCCCGACTCCGTGCCCAGTACCGCCGCGATCGAGAAGGCCAACCTCGACCGTGCCAAGGCCTTCGCCAGGGCGTGCGGCAAGAAGTACGCCGACCTGCTGCCGTACATCGACACGGTGAGCGCGGTCCGGGACATGGACTCGATCCGCGCCGCGCTCGGCGCCAGGAAGATCAACTACTTCGGTTACTCGTACGGCACCTACCTCGGTGCCGTGTACGCGAAGCTCTACCCGCAGCGCGTACGCCGTCTGGTGCTCGACTCCATCGTCGACCCCAGCGGTGTCTGGTACGAGGACAACATCGGCCAGGACTACGCCTTCAACGACCGCCACCAGGCGTTCATGGCCTGGGTCGCCAAGCACGACGCGACCTACAAGCTCGGCACGGACCCGGCCGGGGTCGAGGCCAAGTGGTACGCCATGCGGGGGGCACTCGCCAAGAACCCCGCGGGCAAGAAGGTGGGCGCCTCCGAACTGGAGGACACCTTCATCCCGGGCGGCTACTACAACGGCTACTGGCCCTCCCTCGCCAAGGCGTTCGCGGCCTACGTGAACGACAAGAACACGGCCCCGCTCGTCGCGGCCTACGCGAACCTCGGCGCCGTCAACGCCTCCGGCGACAACGGCTACAGCATCTACACCGCGGTGCAGTGCCGTGACGCCTCCTGGCCGCGCGACTGGAACCAGTGGCGCAAGGACAACTGGGCGGTGTACGGCAAGGCGCCGTTCATGGCCTGGAACAACGCCTGGTACAACGCGCCGTGCGCGTTCTGGCCGACGAAGACGCTGCGGCCGGTGAACATCGCCAACAAGGCGCTGCCGCCGACGCTGCTCTTCCAGGCCACGAACGACGCGGCCACCCCCTACCAGGGCGGCGTGACGGTCCACCACGCACTGCGCGGCTCCAGCCTGGTGGTCGAACAGGGGGGCGGGAACCACGGCATCACGCTGAGCGGGAACGCCTGCCTGGACAAGTACCTGGCGACGTACCTCACCAACGGCAAGGTGCCGCACGGCAGCGGTGTGGCCGACGCCGTGTGCAAGAAGCTGCCGGATCCGGAACCCCAGAGCACGAAGGCGGCGCTGTCCACCGCCTCGGACGGTGCGTCCTCGGCAGGCGCGACCCTGCACGGACTGCTCGGCCACCGCGGCTGAGGCCGCCCTGACGGCCCGTCGGGGGCGTTGTCGGACCCATGGTCCACCATGGACGCATGAGTGAGCTGACCCGCATTCCCGCCCCCGACGGGGTCGCCCCCGCCGCCGCGTACTCGCATGTCGTCCTCGGTAGGGGCCGCTTCGTCGCGGTCTCGGGGCAGCTCGCCCTGGACGAGGACGGCAAACTCGTCGGCGCGGGCGACGCGGCGGCGCAGGCCCGCCAGGTGTTCGAGAACCTGCGCCGCTGCCTGGCCGCCGCCGGGGCGACCTTCGACGACGTCGTCAAACTCACCTTCTTCGTCACGGACATGGCCCACATGCCGGCCGTCCGCGCGGCCCGCGACGCCCACATACCCGCGGACCGCCTCCCGGCCGCGTCGGCGGTCCAGGTCGCCGCGCTGGTCCGCCCCGAGTTCCTGATGGAGATCGAGGCGTACGCGGTGGTGGGCGAGTGAGCGCATTCCCGGTCCGGATCCGGGAGATGGTCCTCTCGGACTGCGAGCGGGTGGCCGAGATCCGCATCCGCGGATGGCAGACCGCGTACCGGGGGCTGATGCCCGAGGCGTACCTCGAGGCGCTCAGCGTGGCCGAGGACGCGGCCCGGCGGCGCGAGCGTTTCGGGCGGGGCGGCGGCGCGATCGTGAACCTGGTCGCCGAGCGGAACGGCGAGGTGGTCGGCTGGGCCTGCCACGGCCCGTACCGGGACGACGAAGCCCGCGCCGACGGCGTCGGGGCGGCCGAGCTGTACGCGATCTACGTCGATCCCGAGCGGGTCGGGACCGGGGTGGGCCGCGCGCTTCTCAGGGAATCGATCGCCCGCTGCACCGCCGCGGGGCACGAGCGCATGCTGCTGTGGGTGCTCGAGGGAAACACCAGGGCCCGTCGGTTCTACGCACAGGCCGGGTTCGGTCCCGACGGTAGGGAGGAACCCTTCGACGTGGACGGCGTCGCGGTACCCGAGGTCCGGTACGCCCGCACCCTCACGCGCCCGGACGCCGGCACCGGGCCGCGCCCGTAGCGCGGGAACATCTTTGCGGTTACGACCCGTTCCCGTGCGGACGTCACGGACTACGCTCGAAGGGCCGGGTCCGGGGCGCGACGACACGGTGAGCACGGTCGACGAGGCGCTGCGGGAGGCGGCCCGTCGGCCGCCCGCCGTGTCACCCGGGCAGTCGGGCCAGCGCGTGCACCGCCGCCTCGGCGAGTGCCGGATGGGCGAGTGCCTCGTTCAGGACGGGTCGCGCGCGTACGTCCCCCAGCGCCCCGAGCCCCTCCACACAGGCCAGGGCGACCCCGCGGTAGGGGTCGTGGGGGCGCAGCCTGCGCCCCAGAGTGCTGATCAGCGCCGGCACGGCCTCGGGGGCGCGCAGCTCGACCAGGAGCCGTACGGGATGCAGCGCGTAGGCGACGCGCAGTTCGTTGGTGGCGAGCGCGGCCGCCGCGCGGGCCGTGCGCGGATCGCCGAGGCGGGCGAGCGCGTGCGCCGCGGACGCGCAGCGCTGTGGGTCGCGGTGGTTCAGCAGCAGGACGAGCGCCTCGAAGGCCCGCCGGTCCCCGGCGAGTCCGAGCCGGAAGGCGACCAACTCCCGGGCCCACAAAGGCTGTCCGGGCGCGGTCAGCGCCTCGGCCAGCACATTCGGATCCTCGGTCGCCACGAGTTGCTCGTACGCCGGCGAAGCCCCCGCCTCGTTTCGTAGACGCTCCGTGAGTGATCGCAACTCTTCGTCCATGAAGCCGAGCCTAGGCGCCGCCCCCGTCGTTCCGGGACCTACATCACAAACTCGGGGGCTGGCGCGCTCGTTACCGGCGGGTTAAGCTCAGACGAGCGAGTTACCCACTCGTGTCTTGCTTGCGGTGGCCTGGTGACGCAGCCACCGTGAGAGCAGTCGGTTCGGTACCTCAGGTACCTCAGTACGACATGGCTCCGGGACAGGGCCGGTCGGCTTCACCGTTCCCTGGGTGCGCCCTCGCGGGCACCTCATCCGGACGGCACCGGGCGTGTGCGCTCGTCAGCCCGGCAACACCCGCACTCTCCGCACTCCGTGCGCCTCCTGGGCGTACCTGCGTGCGCTCCTCAGTCGTCACCCTCTTCCTGGAGTCCCGCGATGGCAACTCCCCTGTCCGACACCCCTCTGTCCCCCATCAAGACCGTTGCCGTCGTCGGCCTCGGCACGATGGGCACCGGCATCGCCGAGGTCCTCGTCCGGGCCGGCCGCGACGTCATCGGCATCGACATCAGCGAGGCCGCGGCCGCCCAGGCCGTCGCCGCCCTCGAAGCCTCCACCGCCCGCGCCGTGCGACGCGAGCGTCTCAGCGAGCAGGAGCGCGCCGACGCCCTGCCCCGCTTCCGCACCTTCACCGATCTCGCGGCCGCCGCCGACGCCGATCTGGTCATCGAGGTGACCCCGGAGTCGTACGACATCAAGCAGCAGGTCTTCCGGGCGCTGGACGGCATCGTGCGTCCGGACACCATCCTGGCCACCGGCACCAACGCCCTCTCGGTGACCCGCCTGGCCGCCGACTCGGCCCGCCCCGAGCGCGTCCTCGGCCTGCACTTCTTCAACCCGGCCCCCGCGATGAAGCTGGTCGAGGTCGTCTCCTCGGTGCTCACCGCGCCCACGGCCGTCTCCGCGGTCACCAACCTCGCGCTCGACCTCGGCAAGGAGCCCGTCGCGGTCGGCGACCGCCCCGGTTTCGTGGCCGACGGGCTGCTGTTCGGCTACCTCAACCAGGCCGCCGCGATGTACGAGGCCAAATACGCCTCCCGCGAGGACATCGACGCCGCGATGAAGCTCGGCTGCGGGCTGCCCATGGGCCCGCTCGCGCTGCTCGACCTGATCGGCGTCGACACCGCGCGGACGGTCCTGGAGGCCATGTACGCCGAGTCCCGCGACCGGCTGCACGCCCCCGCGCCCATCCTCAAGCAGCTCAGCGAGGCGGGCCTGACCGGCCGCAAGTCGGGGCGCGGCTTCTACTCCTACGAGGCGCCCGGCAGCGCGACGGTCGTGCGGGACGCGCTGACCCCCCTCTCCGGCGGCCCCGAGGTCCCCGGCCGCACGGTCCGCTCGGTCGGCGTCGCGGGCTCGGGGACCATGGCCTCCGGCATCGCCGAGGTCTTCGCGAAGGCCGGGTACGAGGTCGTCCTCGCGGCCCGCACCGAGGAGAAGGCACAGGCCGCGAAGGCCCGCATCGGCAAGTCCCTGGCCCGCTCGGTCGACAAGGGCCGGATGACCGCCGAGGCCGCCGCGAGCACCCTGGACCTGATCGTCCCGGCGGGCTCGTACGACGCCTTCGCCGACGTCGATCTGGCCCTGGAGGCGGTGGCCGAGGACCTGGAGGTCAAGCAGCAGCTGTTCGGGGTGTTCGACAAGGTCTGCAAGCCCGGCGCGATCCTCGCCACGACCACGTCCTCGCTGCCCGTCGTCGCCTGCGCCCGTGCCACCTCACGTCCCCAGGACGTGATCGGGATGCACTTCTTCAACCCGGCGCCGGCGATGAAGCTGGTCGAGGTGGTCCGGACCGTCCTGACCGCGGACGACGTGCACGCCACGGTCCGCGAGCTGTGCGGGAAGATCCGCAAGCACCCGGTGGACTGCGGGGACCGGGCCGGTTTCATCGTGAACGCGCTGCTCTTCCCGTACCTGAACAACGCGATCAAGATGGTCCAGGAGCACTACGCCACCCTCGACGACATCGACGCCGCGATGAAGCTGGGCGGCGGCTACCCGATGGGGCCGTTCGAACTCCTCGACGTCGTCGGTCTGGACGTCTCGCTCGCCATCGAGAAGGTGCTGCACCGCGAGTTCCGCGACCCGGGTCTCGCCCCCGCGCCGCTCCTGGAGCACCTGGTGGCCGCGGGCTGCCTCGGCCGCAAGACGGGCCGCGGCTTCCGCGAATATGCCCGCCGCTGAGCGTCCCGGCGACCGGCGGCCCGACACCGCCCACTGGGGCGGACTGCTCGGCCCGGCCGGCAGCCCCCCGCCCGTCGAGGGCGGGGGGTTCCCCGGACATGCGCGTTCCCCTGCGCACATGCAGTACGTTCGGGTCATGTCCCAGCCCGCCAAGTCCTCACGTACACCAGCCACGCCCGACGCTCCGGAGAGCGCCGCGGGTAGTCGCGCCGCCGCCCAACGGCTCAAGATGCGCCGAGAACTGGCGGCCGCGGCCATGGAGCTGTTCGCGACCAAGGGGTACGAGGCGACCACCGTCGACGAGATCGCGGCCCGGGCCGGGGTGGCCCGCCGCACGTTCTTCCGCCACTTCCGCTCCAAGGAAGAGGCGATCTTCCCCGATCACGACGACACCCTGATCCGCGCGGAGGCGGTCCTCAACGCGGCTCCGGCGCACGAGCACCCGCTCGACACGGTGTGCCGCGGCATCAAGGAAGTCATGACGATGTACGCGGCCCAGCCCGAGATCTCCGTCTCGCGCTACAAGCTGACCCGCGAGGTACCCACGCTCCGGGAGGCCGAGATCGCCTCCGTGGCCCGCTACGAGCGGCTCTTCACCCGCTATCTCCTGGGCCACTTCGACGAGCACGCGCACGACGACGACGCCAACGACGATCCGCTGCTCGCGGAGGTCGCCGCGTCCGCCGTGGTCACGGCCCACAACCATGTTCTGCGGCGCTGGCTGCGGGCGGGGGACAAGGAGACGTCGAGGCGCAGCTGGACCACGCCTTCTCCATCGTCCGCAAGACCTTCGGGACGGGGATCGGCGCCGGGCGGGAGACCACGCCCCGTACGGCGCCGGCGTCCGCCTTCACCGAGGGTGACGTCCTGGTGACCGTGGCCCGGGTCGACGCGCCGTTGGACCAGGTCATGCGGACCATCGAGCAGGCGCTGCGGGAGCGGTCGTAGAACGCGGGGCGCAGGCGCCTGCCGGCGCCGGGGCGCGGTCCCGCCCGGACTCACACGCGTCCGGCAGAGGGGCCGAGCCCCCTCCTGACGGCTCGGCCGGGGCGAATCTGGGGATCGGGGAGTCGTCCGGCTTTCCCGTCAGGAGTCCCGTCACCAGGCGTCCCGTCGCCGGGGCGAGCATCAGCCCGAGCATGTTGTGGCCGGTCACCAGGACCACCCCCGGGTGCCCGGGGAGCGGGCCGATCAGGCGGAGGCCGTCCGTGGTCATGGGGCGCGACATCGGGCGGATCACCGGGTTCAACGTGGACGCGGCCCGCATCGCCGGCATCCCCGGGGCCCCGGCGCCGTAGCGTCGCCGCCGGGGGCCGGGGCAAGCGGTCCGGAGTCGGCGCCGATGGGCGGACGGGCGCCGCGAGTCTTGGGCCGAGAAGTGCTGCCTCCAGGCAGGTACGCCCCCTGGTCCCGTCGCCCGCATCCCCGGCTCCGCCGCCGAGCGCCCCCGTCATCGACCGCCCGGTGCTCCCGACGCCCGGCGCTCCCCGGGACGCCTCGCCGGCCCTCCGTAACACCGCCTCACCCCGCACGCACCCCCACACCGGAACCCTCACGCCGTGCCACCGACACCAGGTGTTCTCCGAAGCGGCCCGCCGACCCGCCCCTACGGCCCGTGCACCGGCCCCTCCGCACCGCCCCTGACCAGGCTGTTTTGATCGATCATCGGTCGATCTGATCGATCATCGCTCACGTGTTACGTAAAGATTTCACCTGAGCGAAACTCATGGCACTCCGTGCCTTGCACGGTGACACGGCGTGCCATACGTTGTTGTTGTCCGGGCGGCCGGCGTGCAGAGACCTTTCGTACGCCGGCTGTCCCCGCAAGCCAATGGCGAGCGCGCCCGGACGCCTGCGTCACAGGCAACCTTGTGCGCCAACCCGGCGCTGCCACCGCACCACCCCCTCCGCCGAACCGACGGCACACCCCTCACTCCCAGCAGCAGCACCGACGTAACCCTCAAGTGTCTTCCCTCAAGACGCTCATCGCCGGAGGCAACACCGTGAAGGAAATCCTGGACGCGATTCAGTCGCAGACGGCCACGTCCGCCGACTTCGCCGCTCTTCCGCTCCCCGACTCGTACCGCGCGATCACCGTGCACAAGGACGAGACGGAGATGTTCGCGGGGCTCACCACCCGCGACAAGGACCCCCGCAAGTCGATCCACCTGGACGACGTGCCGCTGCCGGAGCTCGGCCCGGGCGAAGCTCTGGTGGCCGTGATGGCCTCCTCGGTCAACTACAACTCCGTGTGGACCTCGATCTTCGAGCCGGTGTCGACGTTCTCCTTCCTGGAGCGCTACGGCAGGCTCAGCGAGCTCACCAAGCGCCACGACCTGCCGTACCACATCATCGGTTCCGACCTCGCGGGCGTCGTCCTGCGCACCGGCCCCGGCGTCAACGCCTGGAAGCCCGGTGACGAGGTCGTCGCGCACTGTCTGTCCGTCGAGCTGGAGTCCAGCGACGGGCACAACGACACGATGCTCGACCCCGAGCAGCGCATCTGGGGCTTCGAGACCAACTTCGGCGGCCTCGCCGAGATAGCCCTCGTCAAGTCCAACCAGCTGATGCCCAAGCCCGACCACCTGTCGTGGGAGGAGGCCGCTGCTCCCGGGCTCGTGAACTCCACCGCGTACCGGCAGCTCGTGTCGAGGAACGGCGCCGGCATGAAGCAGGGCGACAACGTCCTCATCTGGGGCGCGAGCGGCGGCCTCGGCTCGTACGCCACACAGTTCGCGCTCGCCGGTGGCGCCAACCCCATCTGCGTCGTCAGCAGCGACCAGAAGGCGGACATCTGCCGGGCGATGGGCGCCGAGGCGATCATCGACCGCAACGCCGAGGGCTTCAAGTTCTGGAAGGACGAGCACAACCAGGACCCGAAGGAGTGGAAGCGGTTCGGGAAGCGCATCCGTGAGCTGACGGGCGGCGAGGACGTCGACATCGTCTTCGAGCACCCGGGCCGCGAGACCTTCGGCGCCTCCGTCTACGTCACCCGCAAGGGCGGCACCATCGTCACCTGCGCCTCGACCTCGGGCTACAACCACGAGTACGACAACCGCTACCTGTGGATGTCCCTGAAGCGCATCATCGGCTCGCACTTCGCCAACTACCGCGAGGCCTGGGAGGCCAACCGGCTGGTCGCCAAGGGCAAGATCCACCCGACGCTCTCCAAGGTGTACTCCCTGGAGGAGACCGGGCAGGCCGCGTACGACGTCCACCGCAACCTCCACCAGGGCAAGGTCGGCGTGCTCGCGCTGGCGCCCCGCGAGGGCCTGGGCGTGCGCGACGAGGAGAAGCGCGCCCAGCACATCGACGCCATCAACCGCTTCCGGAACGTCTGAGGTCCACAGATGACTGAGCGTCAGAACGCCGCTGGACGGCGGGAGAAGGACCGGCCGTGGCTCATGCGGACCTACGCCGGTCACTCCACCGCCGAGGCGTCCAACGAGTTGTACCGGCGCAACCTCGCCAAGGGGCAGACGGGTCTCTCCGTGGCCTTCGACCTGCCCACGCAGACCGGGTACGACCCCGACCACATCCTCGCCCGCGGCGAGGTCGGCCGGGTCGGGGTGCCGGTCTCGCACCTCGGTGACATGCGCCGGCTGTTCCAGGACATCCCCCTGGAGCAGATGAACACCTCGATGACCATCAACGCCACCGCCATGTGGCTGCTGGCGCTCTACCAGGTCGTCGCCGAGGAGCAGGGCGCCGACATCACCAAGCTGCAGGGGACGACGCAGAACGACATCGTCAAGGAGTACCTGTCGCGGGGTACGCATGTCTTTCCGCCGGTGCCCTCACTCCGGCTGACGACGGACATGATCGCGTACACGGTCTCCCACATGCCCAAGTGGAACCCGATCAACATCTGCTCGTACCACCTCCAGGAGGCGGGCGCGACCCCCGTCCAGGAGATCGCGTACGCGATGTCGACGGCCATCGCCGTGCTGGACGCCGTCCGCGACTCGGGGCAGGTGCCCGCCGAGAAGTTCGGCGACGTCGTCGCCCGCATCTCCTTCTTCGTGAACGCGGGTGTCCGGTTCATCGAGGAGATGTGCAAGATGCGGGCGTTCGGGCGGATCTGGGACCAGGTCACGCGCGAGCGGTACGGCATCCAGGACGCCAAACAGCGGCGTTTCCGCTACGGCGTCCAGGTCAACTCGCTCGGTCTGACCGAGGCGCAGCCGGAGAACAACGTCCAGCGGATCGTCCTCGAGATGCTGGCCGTGACGCTCTCGAAGGACGCACGCGCGCGCGCCGTGCAGCTGCCCGCCTGGAACGAGGCGCTGGGGCTGCCCCGGCCCTGGGACCAGCAGTGGTCGCTGCGCATCCAGCAGGTGCTGGCGCACGAGAGCGACCTGCTGGAGTACGAGGACATCTTCGAGGGCTCGCACGTCATCGAGGCGAAGGTCGCGGCCCTCGTCGAGGAGTCACTCGCCGAGATGGACCGGATCGACGAGATGGGCGGGGCGATGGCCGCCGTCGAGTCGGGCTATCTGAAGTCCCAGCTCGTCTCCTCGCACGCCGAGCGCCGGGCCCGGATCGAGGGCGGCACCGAGAAGATCGTCGGCGTCAACATCTACGAGTCGACCGAGCCGAACCCGCTCACCGCCGACCTGGACGCGGCGATCCAGACCGTCGACCCGGCCGTCGAGGCCCGCGTGGTCGCCGCGCTGCAGAACTGGCGCGACACGCGCTACCAGCCGCCGTTCAACCACCCGCGCCCCTGCAAGGCGCTGGAGCGGCTGAAGGAAGCGGCCAAGGGCACCGACAACCTCATGGAGGCCACCCTCGAGTGCGCCCGCGCCGGGGTCACGACCGGCGAGTGGTCCGAGGCCCTGCGCGAGGTGTTCGGCGAGTTCCGCGCCCCCACCGGCGTCTCGTCCGCGCCCGTCGCGGTCACCGCCGAAGAGGGCACCGCGCTGGCGCTGGTGCGCCGCAAGGTCGAGGAGACCGCCCGCGAACTCGGCGTCGGCAAGCTCCGCTTCCTGGTGGGCAAGCCGGGCCTGGACGGGCACTCCAACGGCGCCGAGCAGATCGCCGTGCGCGCCCGCGACGCCGGGTTCGAGGTGGTCTACCAGGGCATCCGGCTCACGCCCGAACAGATCGTGGACGCGGCCGTCGCCGAGGACGTGCACGGCGTCGGTCTGTCCATCCTGTCCGGCTCGCACGCCCAGTTGGTGCCCGACGTGCTGGAGCGACTGCGCGAGGCCGGCGCGGCCGACATCCCGGTGATCGCCGGCGGGATCATCCCGAACGCCGACGCCGAACTGCTGCGCGCCGCGGGAGTCGCCGCGGTTTTCACACCGAAGGACTTCGACATCACCGGAATCATCGGCCGTATCGTCGACGAGATCCGGAAAGCGAACAAGCTCGACCCCCTGGAGGTCCCCGCATGACCACGCCCGTCAACCGCCTTCGCCCGCGGCGTTCCTGCCTGGCCGTGCCCGGCTCGAACCCCCGCTTCCTGGAGAAGGCCCAGGGCCTCCCCGCGGACCAGGTCTTCCTGGACCTGGAGGACGCCTGCGCCCCGCTCGCCAAGCCCGAGGCGCGGCACACCATCGTGAAGTTCCTGAACGAGGGCGACTGGACCGGCAAGACGCGGGTCGTACGGGTGAACGACTGGACGACGCACTGGACGTACCGCGATGTCGTCACGGTCGTCGAGGGCGCGGGCCAGAACCTCGACTGCATCATGCTGCCGAAGGTCCAGGACGCCCAGCAGGTCGTCGCGCTCGACCTGCTGCTCACGCAGATCGAGAAGACGATGGGCTTCGAGGTCGGCAAGATCGGCATCGAGGCCCAGATCGAGAACGCGAAGGGGCTCGTCAACGTCGACGAGATCGCGGCCGCCTCACCGCGTGTAGAGACCATCATCTTCGGCCCTGCCGACTTCATGGCCTCCATCAACATGAAGTCGCTGGTCGTGGGCGAGCAGCCGCCGGGCTACCCGGCGGACGCGTACCACTACATCCTGATGCGCATCCTGATGGCCGCCCGTACGCACGACCTCCAGGCGATCGACGGCCCCTACCTCCAGATCCGCAACCAGGAGGGGTACCGCGAGGTCGCCCGGCGCGCCGCCGCCCTGGGCTTCGACGGCAAGTGGGTGCTGCACCCGGACCAGGTCGCCGCGGCCAACGAGATCTTCTCGCCCTCCCAGGAGGACTTCGACCACGCCGAGCTCATCCTCGACGCGTACGAGTACTACACGTCCGAGGCGGGCGGCAAGAAGGGCTCCGCGATGCTCGGCGACGAGATGATCGACGAGGCCAGCCGCAAGATGGCCCTGGTCATCTCGGGCAAGGGCCGGGCGGCCGGCATGCAGCGCACGTCCAAGTTCGAAGCCCCGGAGGCCTGAGCACCATGCAGTTCGGACGCACGTACGAGGAGTTCGAGGTCGGCGCGGTCTACAAGCACTGGCCCGGGAAAACGGTCACGGAGTACGACGACCACCTCTTCTGTCTCCTGACCATGAACCACCACCCCCTCCACATGGACACGAACTATGCGGAGCGGACGACGGACTTCGGCAGGAACGTCGTCGTGGGCAACTACATCTACTCGCTGCTGCTCGGCATGTCCGTGCCGGACGTCTCCGGGAAGGCGATCGCCAACCTGGAGATCGAGTCGCTGAAGCACGTGGCGCCGACCTTCCACGGCGACACGATCTACGGCGAGACCACGGTCCTCGACAAGACGCCCTCGAAGTCGAAGAGCGACCGCGGGATCGTCCACGTCGAGACCAAGGGCTACAAGCAGGACGGCACGCTGGTGTGCGTGTTCCGCCGCAAGGTCATGGTGCCGACCGAGACGTACATCAAGGAGCGCGGGGGCGAGCAGCCCGGCCGTCCGGAACTCAAGCAGCAGGAGAAGTAGCCATGGCGCGACTCGCCCAGACCGCCGGTCTCACCGACGTCCAGCAGGAGATCCTCTCCACCGTCCGCGACTTCGTGGACAAGGAGATCATCCCGGTCGCGACCGAGCTGGAGCACCGCGACGAGTACCCCCAGCAGATCGTCGACGGCCTCAAGGAATTGGGCCTGTTCGGTCTGATGATCCCCGAGGAGTACGGGGGCCTGGGCGAGTCCCTCCTCACCTACGCGCTCTGCGTCGAGGAGATCGCCCGCGGCTGGATGTCGGTCTCCGGCATCATCAACACGCACTTCATCGTGGCGTACATGCTCAAGCAGCACGGCACGCAGGAGCAGAAGGACCACTTCCTGCCCCGGATGGCCCTGGGCGAGGTGCGCGGCGCGTTCTCGATGTCGGAGCCGGCTCTCGGCTCGGACGTCTCCGCGATCACCTCGAAGGCGGTCAGGGACGGCGACGAGTACGTCCTGAACGGTCAGAAGATGTGGCTGACGAACGGCGGCTCGTCGAACCTGGTGGCCGTGCTCGTACGAAGTGACGAAGGGCTCCCGGAGGGCACCGCGCCCCACAAGTCGATGACGACCTTCCTGGTCGAGAAGGAGCCCGGCTTCGGAGAGGTCCGTCCCGGCCTCACCATTCCCGGGAAGATCGACAAGATGGGCTACAAGGGCGTCGACACGACCGAGCTCATCATGGACGGACTGCGCGTTCCGGCCAATCGGGTACTCGGCGGCACCACTGGCCGAGGGTTTTACCAAATGATGGACGGAGTCGAGGTCGGCCGCGTCAACGTGGCGGCACGTGGTTGCGGTGTCGCACAGCGTGCGTTCGAGCTGGGTGTCTCCTATGCCCAGCAGCGTCACACTTTCGGCAAGCCGATCGCGCAGCACCAGGCCATCCAGTTCAAACTGGCCGAGATGGCCACCAAGGTCGAAGCGGCCCATGCAATGATGGTGAACGCGGCCCGCAAAAAGGACTCCGGGGAACGAAACGACCTCGAGGCAGGGATGGCGAAGTACCTCGCCTCCGAATACTGCAAGGAAGTGGTCGAGGACGCCTTCCGGATCCACGGCGGCTACGGTTTCTCCAAGGAGTACGAGATCGAGCGTCTCTACCGCGAGGCGCCGATGCTGCTGATCGGCGAAGGTACCGCCGAAATCCAGAAAATGATCATTGGGCGCCGACTGCTCGAAGAGTATCGACTCCAGGGTTAAGCAGGGTTGGATGTCCCGGTTCGGGGTGTTTTCTTCGAGAAGAAGATCACACCCCGTCAATACTCTTCGGCCGCCGACTCGGCTTCCTGGCTTGCCCAGTTGCGCCCCGCTCCCGGTACGATCCCGGGAAAGCCGCCGTCCCCCGTTCCAGCGCGGCATCATCCGCTACGAAGGTCATCCATGCCCCACAGCCAAACCTCTGCACCTCGCGGCCGGGTCCGCCTCGCGCGCGGAGCATCGCCGTGGCTTCTCCCGACCGTTGCCACCGCAGTACTCAGTCTGGCCAAGGCACGCCGCTCCGGCGCCGCCAAGGCCGTGGCCGTACCCGCCACCGCGCTCGCGGCGGGCATGCTGTGGTTCTTCCGCGACCCCGAGCGCGAGATCGCCCCGGGTCGGGTCATCTCGCCCGCCGACGGTGTGGTGCAGAGCATCATGCCGTGGAAGGACGGACGCACCCGCGTCGCGATCTTCATGAGCCCTCTGAACGTCCATGTCAACCGCGCGCCGCTCTCCGGCACGGTGACCTCGGTCGAGCACATCCCCGGTGGGTTCGTTCCGGCGTTCAACAAGGAGAGCGAGAACAACGAACGCGTCGTCTGGCATTTCGACACCGAACTCGGTGACATCGAGATGATCCAGATCGCCGGCGCGGTCGCCCGCCGTATCGTTCCTTATATCCCGCAGGGTACGAAGGTCGAGCAGGGCGACCGGATCGGTCTCATCCGCTTCGGCTCGCGCGTCGACATCTACCTCCCCGAGGGTGTCGAGGTCGATGTGGAAGTCGGTCAGAAGACCGTGGCTGGGGTGACTCGAATTGACCGTGATTGATCCTGAGACTCAGGCCGGCTGGGTGCCGGAGGCCGACGAGGTGGACGACGAGGAGGAAATGCCCCTCTCTCTCCGCCTCTCAATAGCGGACACCCTCACGCTCGGCAACGCCACGTGCGGCTTCATGGCGGTGTACTTCACCACCACGGGCATTCTGATCCCGCACCTCACCGGCAGCCAGGAGTCGGGCATGGCGCGCCACAGCGCCGCCACGGCCGTCATCCTGATGCTCTGCGCCGCGGTCTTCGACCTCTTCGACGGCCTCGTCGCCCGCAAGCTGCGCTCCTCCCCCATGGGCGCGGAACTGGACAACCTGTCGGACCTGATCAGCTTCGGTCTGGCGCCCGCGTACTTCGTCCTCGTCTACGGCATGGTCGCGGACGACGCGCATCAGAGAGTGGCGGCGCTCGGCGCGATCGTGGTGTTGCTCGCGGTCGTCCTCCGCCTCGCCCGCTTCTCCTGCGTCACGGTGAAGGACGGCACGTTCCAGGGCATGCCGTCGCCGTTCGGAGCACTGACGGTGGTCTCGATCGTGCTCCTGGAGCTGCCCTTCGCGGCGACGCTGATGGCGATCCTCGGCACGGCGTGGCTGATGGTGAGCCGGGTGGAGTACCCGAAGCCGCGGGGCCGCCTCGCGGTGGCGATGCTCGCCTGGATCGTCCTGTCCATGGGTCTGCTGGCGGCGTGGGCCTTCGACGCACCCAGCGGTCAGCTCCTGCTCCAGACCGGCTGTGCGCTGCAGCTCGTCATGGGCGCGGTGATTCCGCTGTTCGCGACGGCTCGGCGGGTGAACAACTTCCGCGACAACCGGCGTGAGGCACGGGCGGCGCAGCTGCCGTAGCTTTTCCTCGTACACGACGAAGGGGCCCGAACCGGACAACCGGTTCGGGCCCCTTCGTCGTACCTCTTCGTACCTCGTACCTCGTCGTCCCCCGGGACGGGTCAGGTCAGGAAGTCGCGGGCGATGTGCTGCGCCACCGTCTCCAGGATCGGCCCCGCGTCGGAGATGCATCGCGCGATGTCGGGCTCGACCTCCGTGAGGGGGTACGCGCGCCGGAAGCCGGCCCTGCCGAGCGCCTCCGGGCGCAGTGCCAGGCGCCCGCACACCGCGACGACCTCCTTGCCCGCGGCACGGGCGGCCGCGGCCACCCCCGCCGGAGCCTTGCCGTGGAGGGTCTGTTCGTCGAGGGACCCCTCACCGGTGATCACCAGGGTGGCCCTCTCCAGCGCGGGCGCGAAGCCGAGGACATCGAGCATCACCTCGATACCGGGACGGAACCGGGCGCCCAGGACCAGCGCACCGTAGCCGATGCCACCCGCGGCTCCCGCCCCCGGCGCCGCGGCGTACTCCGTGGCCCTGGACCCGATCGACTTCTCCAGAACCGCGGCGAAGTGTCCGAGGGCCGCGTCCAGGATCTCCACGTCGTCGGGGCTCGCCCCCTTCTGGGGGCCGTACACGGCGGGCGCGCCCTTCGGCCCGGTGAGCGGGTTGTCCACGTCGCTGGCGAGGACGAAGTCCACGGAGGACAGGCGGGGGTCCAGGCCGGAGAGGTCCGCGGTCGCCACGTCACTGAGCGCCGCACCGCCGGGAGCCACCGGCTCCCCCTCCGCGTCCACGAACCGCGCCCCGAGCGCGGACAGCATCCCCGCCCCGCCGTCCGTCGTCGCGCTCCCGCCCACGCCGAACACGATCGTGCGGGCCCCTGCGTCCAGCGCGGCCCGCAGCAGCTCCCCGGACCCGTACGTGGACGACGTCAGCGGCGCGAACACCCCGGCGGGCAGCCGCTGCAATCCGCTCGCCTCCGCCATCTCCACCACCGCGGTGTCGTCGCGCAGCGCGAAGGCGGCGGTGAGCTCGTCGCCCAGCGGGCCGGCGACCCGCACCTCCCGCCGCTCGAACCCGGCCGCGACCGCCGCGTCCACGGTCCCGTCGCCGCCGTCGGCCACGGGCAGCGCCTCGACCTCGACACCCGGCACGACGCGGCGCAGCCCGGCCATGACGCGCTCCGCGACCTGCACGGCGGTCAGCGACCCCTTGAACTTGTCCGCGGCGATCAGCACCCGCGGAACACGCCCGGTGCCCGCACGTGTCGTCTTCACAGCAGAGTCCGCCACCTTGCATTCCCCTTGCTTTCCGGCCTCGCACACGTCAAGGCAGTCGCGCCGCTGCGACCTTAACCGGAGGACGCCCCCGCCGTCATGCCCCGACCGGCCCGTGGAACACCGCACGCTCATGCCCGGAATTGGGTAAACCGGAGCTATGACCCCTGTGGGCACCGAACTCGCGGACCGCGTTCTCGGGGGCTGGCTGGGCCGGATCGCGGGCAACATGCTCGGCAAGCCGGTCGAGCAGGGCGACCACTGGACGCGGGACCGTATCGACCGCTATCTGCGACAGGCCGCCGCCCTGCCGCTCACCGACTATCTTCCCGAGCCCGCCACCGACGGTGACGCCGGCGAGTTCGAGCTGCGGCCCGAGTGGCGGCAATGCGTGCGCGGCCGTATCCACGGCAGCTGCCGTGACGACGACGTCGACTACGCGATCCTGGGCCTGCACCTGCTGGAGACACACGGTTTCGGTTTCAGCACCGAACAGGTCGGCGACCTGTGGCTGCTGCGGCTGCCGTATCTGCAGACGTTCACGGCGGAGCGGGCCGCGTACCGCAACCTCGCCAACGGCATCAAACCGCCGCTGACGGCGACGTACGACAACCCCTACCAGGAGTGGATCGGCGCCCTGATCCGCGCCGATGTCCACGGCTGGACCAACCCGGGTGCGCCGCGCCGGGCGGCCTCCCTCGCGCGTCGGGACGCCGTGCTGTCCCACACCGGCAACGGCGTGTACGGGGCGATGTGGGCGGCGGCGCTCGTCTCGGCCGCGTTCACCGCGCCCACGGTCCGCCACGCACTGGACACGGCGCTGACCGTCATCCCCGCGAGCAGCCGCCTCGCCCGCACCGTACGCCGGGTGCTCACGCTTCACGAGACCCGGATGACCTGGGAGGACACGCTCACCACGGTGTCCGAGGAGACCGCCGGGCTCGGCTGGATCCACACGATCCCGAACGCCGCCGTCCTCACGGCCGGGCTGCTCTACGGCGACGGCGACTTCACCCGGACCATCACGCTGACCGTCCGCGGCGGCCTGGACACCGACTCGAACGGCGCGACGGCGGGCTCGGTGGCCGGGGTCCTGTGCGGGGCCGAGGCCATTCCCGCGCAGTGGAAGGACCCGCTGGAGGACACCGTACGCAGCGCGGTGTTCGGCTTCGACGGCGTACGGATCAGTGAGCTGGCCGCGCGGACGCTCGCGCTGATGGTGACGGACGCGGAGACGGAGGCCGAAGCCGAGGCCGAGGGGCCGTCCGGTGCCGGGACCGACGTCCAGGGCCTGTCCTAGCCGACGAATGTCGGGGCCGTCTCGAACACGTGCGTCGTGATCCCCGTCGTCGGCAGGACCAGCCTCGCGCCGCCGCGGCGACGGCCTCCCAGGGGGCGCGCAGTGCTTCGCCGAGGCGGACAGCACGTCCGAGGAGGGGCCGCGCAGGCTCGTTACGCTTCGGGGATGACCTCTCCAGACTTCGCCACGTACATCGCGGGCCTCCCCCGTGTCCTCGCCGGTGCGGCCGCGCTCTTCCGCGACGGTGACGGCCGGGTGCTGCTCGTCGAGCCGAACTACCGTGAGGGCTGGGCCCTTCCGGGTGGCACCGTCGAGTCGGACGACGGGGAGACTCCGCGCCAGGGCGCGCGCCGCGAGACAGCCGAGGAGATCGGGCTCGACCTCGAACTCGGTCCGCTGCTCGCGGTCGACTGGGTGCACGGGACGGCGCGACCCCCGCTGGTCGCCTACCTGTACGACGGCGGAGTCCTCGGCGAGCGGGAGCTCAAGACGATCCGGCTGCAGGAGGAGGAGCTGCTGTCGTGGCGGCTGGTGCCGCGGGGGGAGCTGGCCGAGTACCTGCCGGGCGCACTCGGCCGCCGGGTCCTCGCCGCGCTGGACGTGCTGACGGAGGGCGGCGGAACCGCGGAGCTGGAGAACGGCCACCGGGTGGGCTAGTCGCGCATTGGCTACGGCGGATTCCTCAACTTCACTACCTTCACGGGGCATTGATCGGCACAATGCCCGTGTGCCGCACTACGACTACATGGAGTTCGCCCTCGACGACGGGGCCCACGTCCGGCTCGAACTCGCGGCCGCGGGGGAGGCGTCGGCGGCCCCGGCCGTCGACGCCGATCTGCCGGGCGGCATTTCCGGGGTGGTCCCGGTCGGGCGTGGCGCGCGGGTCGCGTCGCTGGCGACGGACGGTCTGCGCAGTGTGCTGAGCCCGCTGGGGCCTGTACTGCAGCAGGTGCACGACGCGATCCGCGGGATACCCGACCCACCGCACGAGATCTCCGTCGACTTCGGCATCCAGATCGGACAGGACCTGAAGATCGGCATCGTCGGGGCCAACGGCCAGGCCAGCATGACCATTTCGGCGACCTGGCAGCTGCCCCGCCGGACGGAGCCGTGACCTGGTTCGGATCGCCGGACGACCCGTCGTCCGGCGACGCCCGCGGCGCGCTGGTGCGCGTCCTGTCCAGCGATCGCGGCCGGACCGCCGGGGCGGGTGTCTACCTCTCCGGCCGCAGGCTGCTGACCTGCGCACATGTCATCAACCTGGCGCTCGGGCTGCGCAGCCTCAGCCCGCACAACCCGGGGGAGGTCACCCTCGACGTGTCCTTCCCGGTGCTGTCCGCCGCGGATCTGCACCAGGCCCGGCTGGTCGCCTGGATACCGCCGCGGTCCCCGCAGTACGGCCCGGTCGCCGACGGCTCCCTGGAGTGGGACGGCGATCTGGCCGTCCTCGAACTCGACGAGGCGCCTCCCCCGCCCGTGAGCCCGCTGCGCTGGCTGGAGATGGAGCGCGGCCAGCAGGTACGGGCCTGGTACGGCGGCGGGCAGCCGTTCTCGTACGCCGACGCGCGGGTGGGGGCGTACGACGGCCGGATCTGCTATCTCGACGGACAGTTGTCCGGCGCGGCGGTCGACGAGGGCTACAGCGGCGGGCCCCTCTGGTCGGTGACCGACCGGGCGGCCGTCGGCCTGGTCGTGGGACGGATCACCGCGCCCGACGGGGCGTTCTCGGCCCAGCACACGCTGCGGCGCAGCTGGGGGCTCGGCTGGCAGTCGGTCCTGCGGGAGCTGGCCCGGGTCGGGGCGGCACCCGAGCATGTGAACGGCGGCCGGGAGCGGTCGGCCGCGACCCTCGCCGAGGCCGAGTCGGTGCGCGACATGATGGTCGGCCCGCTGCACAGCCTACTGGGCGACCCGCGGGCGCGCGCCGACCACGCCACCGTGCTCGCCGCCCAGCTCACGCTGCGGGCCCCGGGCGACGGGAGCGCGCCGACCGTGGAGGAGCTCGCCCATCTGCTCAGCGGCACGGAGCGGGCGCTGCCCACGCTCGCCGAGTCGCTCGCGCCCAAGGTGGCGGACGATCCGCGCGGACGTGCCGAGCTCGACCGGCTGCTCGCGCTGGGCCGGCTGACGGAGGCCGCGCGGCTGCTGTCGGTGGCCGAACACCGGGCGCTGGTGGTCAAGCTGGAGCATCTCACCGAGCACGATCCGGGCCTGCTGCCGCGGGCCGCGACCGCCGCGCTGCCCTACGTGGACCTGCCGCGCTCGCTGCAGGCGGCCCGCCTGGCACCGTCGGCCGTGCCCGCGGTCGTCCACGAACTGGAGGGCTGGTACGGGGACGGGTCGCCCGTGCCCGACGAGTCGCCCCGGCTGCCCGCGCTGCTGCGGGTCGTCGAGTACGTGGCGGCGGAGACGTCCGGCGATCTGGCCCGGCAGGCGCTGCGGGAGTGGAGCGCCCGGGTCGCCGCCCGCCTGGGCATTCACCCCTCGGCGCTGCAGGAGCGGCGCGGTGACGCGGACCGCTGGTCCCGGCGGTCCGCGCCGGCCGGTGTACGGGTCCTGGTGGAACTGGACCGGTACACCAAGGACCCGGCGGACCACTACCGCTGCTCGGTGTGGCGGCTGCGCCCCGACGGCACCCCGGCGCGTGCCGCCTCGGAGTCCGACCGGCCGCGCACCGGACGGGAGATCGCCCGGCTGATCCGGGAGGTGGCCTGGGGCGCGGAGGGCGCCGGGGACGGGGTCGCGCTGGTCGCCGTGTCGGTGCCGCCGGACGCGCTGGAGCTCGCGCTCGACGAGTGGGACGGGGCGGGCGCCGAGGAGTACATCTCCGCGCGACTCGGTGAGGACTTCCACCTCGTGCTGCGCTGCCCGAAGATCCGGCGGCGCTCGCGCACCGGACCCGCCGATCTCAAGCGACGCTGGAACTCCCGTCACCAGAGCGACATCCTCCTCGCGGACCACAGGATCGGCGGCAGGGCGGGACTCATCGGGCTGCTGAAGACAACCCATCGGGACACCGCGCGCGTCCTTGTGCACGGAAGCACCGAGCACCGCGGCGAGTTGCTGCCCGTGTGCCTGGTGATGGGGGTGCCGGTCGTGCTCTGGGACCGGGCAGCTCCCGGTCCGGACGACTGCGCCCCGCTCGACGCCCTGGCACCGCACGGTCCCGTGGACGGACTCCCGGAGCGCGTACGGCACTTCAGGGTCCGCGCCTACGCGGACCGGGTGGTGCCCGCGCGTCCCGCCCTGGTGTGGGAGGACATCGAGCTGCCGCTGCCCGACGAACTCCAGCTCGCCGACCCCTCGGAAGGAACGGAGCGGACAGGATGACCCAGCAGACACCGGACGGGTGGCGACTGTTCCGCGGTGACCGCGTGGCCCGTGAGGTGGAGTTCCCCGAGGCGCCGCCCTGGCGGCAGTTCGGCGACGGGCCGGGCGGCCGCCCGCGGCACCGTCCGTATCTGATCGGGCGCACGGAGGCGGACGTGGTCAGCGCCGCCCTCCATCTGCGTCGCCCGCTGCTCGTCACCGGGCACCCCGGCACCGGCAAGTCCTCGCTGGCGCACGCCGTCGCGCACGAGCTGTCCCTCGGACCGGTGCTCCAGTGGCCCGTCAACAGCCGCTCGGTCCTCAAGGACGCCCTGTACGGCTACGACGCGATCGGCAGGCTGCGTGAGACGCATCTGCGCCAGGAGCGCGGGGACCCCGAGCCCGACATCGGCACCTATGTGCGGCTCGGACCGCTCGGTACCGCCCTGGTGCCGCGCGACCGGCCGCGGCTGCTGCTCGTGGACGAGCTCGACAAGGGTGACGTCGACCTCCCGAACGATCTGCTGACCGTGTTCGAGGAGGGCGAGTTCGAGATACCCGAGCTGTCCCGGCTGCCGGAGACCCAGTCCGAGGTGCCGGTGCTGACCCATGGCTCGGGCGGCGAGCGGGTCACCGTGACGCGCGGGGTGGTGCGCTGCCGGGAGTTCCCGGTCGTGGTGATCACCAGCAACGGCGAACGGGACTTCCCGCCCGCCTTCATGCGCCGCTGCGTACGGCTCGATCTGCCGGACCCGGACGAGGCCCGGCTGCGGGACATCGTCGCCGCGCATCTCGGTGAGGACGCGCTGTCCGACGTGGACGACCTGCTGCACGCCTTCCTCAACCGCCGGGCACCGGGCGAACTCGCCACCGACCAGCTGCTCAACGCCGTGTTCCTGCGCAAGGGCGGAGTCGATCTGGACGCCGAAGGGCTGCTGGACGCCGTACTCCACCGCCTGGGCGGGATGGTCTAGCGTGCGCGGGGGCGACGGGGGCGACGGGAGGAACCCGCGTGACGCCGGTGGCGAATCCGGCGGCTCGCACGTCACGGGTGCCCCGCCGATCCTGCCCCCGTTGAGCAAACTCGGCCGGCTGGCCGGTCACGAGCTGTCGATCCATGAACTGCTCGACACCCTGTGGCTGGCGACGCGGCTTCCCCCGGGAGCCACGGCGCCGCTCGCGAGCGCGCTGACCGCGGACGCCGTGCCGCCACCGGGCGCCGGCGCGGGAGACGCCGAGCGCTCCACGGCCGGCCCCGCCCCGGCCGAGCTCGACTCCCCCGCGCCCGCCACGCCGACCCAGCCGCCGCCTCCCGCCCAGCTGCTGGGCGCGCTGCACGCGGCGGCGGCGGCGCGCAGCGCACCCGAGTTCGCGGACCTCGCCGCGCCGGGGCTGCGTGGCGCGCCCGGCGAGGGCGCGCTGCCCGTACGGGTCCCCGAGGAGAAGGCGCTCGGGTCGGACGAACTGCGCCTCAGCCGTGCGCTCCGGCTGCTGAAACAGCCCCAGCCGGGGCCGTTGAAGCGGGAGTTCGACGAGGAGGCGACGGCGGCGGCCATGGCCGAGACGGGACTGCCCGATGTGGTGACCCGCCCCGCCCGGCAGCGCTGGCTCGACCTCACCCTGCTCATCGACGACGGCATCTCGATGCTGCTGTGGCGGCGGCTGGCGATGGAACTGCGCGCCCTGCTGGAACGCCTCGGCGCCTTCCGCGACATCCGTGTGCACGGCCTGGACACCCGGTCGGCGGGGGCACCGCTGCTGCGCTCCCGCCCCTTCGACCCACACGCGCCGCTGCTCTCCCCCGCGTCGGTCGCCGACCCCTCGGGCGGCACGCTGGTGCTGGTGATCAGCGACGGCGTCGGCGCCTGCTGGCGGGACGGGCGACTGCACGCGGCGCTGGAACGCTGGGCGCACCAGGGGCCGACGGCGATCATGCACGCGCTGCCCTCCCACATGTGGGACGGGTCGGGCATCCGCTCGGAGCCGTGGCTGGTGACGACCCGGCGGCGCGGCGCGGCGAACGACACCTGGGAGGTCGCCGACCCGTTGCTGCCGCCGGGGCTCGGTGACGAGTTCCCCGGGGTCCCCGTCCCCGTACTGGAGCCGTATCCCCCGGCGGTCGCCGCGTGGGCGCGGCTGGTGGCCTCGCCGGGCGGCAGCGCGGAGCTGCCCCTGCTGGCGCCGCTGCAGGCAAAGGCGCCACGGGCCGGGGCCGACACCCGGGGCGGTGGCGCGGCGGACGCCGTGCTCAGGTTCCGGGACGCCGCGTCCCCGGGGGCCTACCGGCTGGCCGCTCATCTCGCGGCGGTGTCCCCGCTCACGGTGCCCGTGATGCGGCTGGTGCAGGCGGCCGTGCCGTGGCGGGCCGACACCGCGCATCTGGCCGAGGTGTTCCTGGGCGGTCTGATGCGTCAGGTGGAGCCGGTCGACGAGCGGCTGCCGCCCCAGCACCGCCGGTTCGGTTTCGCCGGGGAGGCCCAGGAGATCCTGCTCGACACCGCGTCCCCGATCGATCTGCTGCGCACCACCCGGGCGGTCACCGCGCGGCTGCGCACCCTGGTGGGCCGCTCCCCCGACTTCCCCGCCTGGCTCGCCCATCCCGCCGGGACGGGTGAACTCCTGCCCGGGACCCGGCCGTTCGCCTGGCTGGAGGACCGTCTCCTCACCCACCTGGGTGCCAAACCGATGGCGCCGACGCCGCCGCGCACCACCGAGTACGAGGAGGTGCGGCTGCCGTCGGGCCTGGAGGCGGCCCCGTCGTGGCTGCCGCTGCGGCTGCAGGACCTGCACACCCTGGGCCCGTACTCGCTGCTGCAACGCGACGGCACGGGCGGCAAGCCCACCGCGTACATCGGGGAGGACGAGGACGGGCAGCGGGTGCTGCTACGGGTGTCGCACTCCTTCGACTCTCCCGTGGCGCGGGAGTTGCTCGACGTGGAACGCCGGGCGCTGCGCCGAATGGACGGGATGTACGCGCCCGCCGTGGTGCGCAGCGACCTGGAGGGCCCCACGCCGTGGCTGGCGCTGCGTCTGGACACGCTGAGCGGTGGTCCGCCCGCGCCCACCCTGCGTGCCGTGCTCGACGCGGCCGGGGCGCTGCCCGGGACCCCGCTGTTCACCTGGCTGGGCTGGAACCTGGCGCGGGCGCTGACCCGCTGCCACCACAAGGGCATCGTGCACGGCGCGCTGACCCCGGGCACCGTGCTGGTCACCGAGTCGACGCTGCACCTCATCGGCTGGACGTCGGCGCGCATCGACGGCGCGTGGAGCGCGTCGACGCCGTCCACGCCGGCCAACTCCCCCTACCGGGCGCCCGAGGTGACGTACTGGGGCGAGTCCCGGATCACGGCGGGCGACGTGTACGCCCTCGGTTCCATCCTGTTGCAGGCCGCGACCGGCCGGGCGTGGCGCTGGTACGAGAACGACACGCTGCGCAGAAGTCCACAGCTCGCGCAACTCGACGAAACCATCGCGGAGTTGCTGCTGCGCTGTGTCGAGCCCGAACCCGCGGGGCGGCCGACCGCCCGCGAGGTGGCGGACGCCTTCGGGGCGCTGCTGCCGGGCGGGGTGGAGTGGGAGGACGTGGAGGGCGGCACGGGCGGGGACGACGACGGCCCCGTCGCCGAGCCGGAGACGTCGAGCGACGAGGAGGACGACCACGAGCAGTGGATGCGCACCATCCGCACCCCCTTGCCCGAGCCCCTGCGGATCGCGCTCGTGGGCGTCAAGGACGGGGTCGGCTGCACCACGACCACGATGGTGCTGGGGGCCGTACTGGCCGACCAGCGGCAGGAGCGGGTGCTCGCCATCGACGCCGACCGGCACACGGGCAGCCAGGTCCGGATCGGCGGGCGGGTCTTCCGCAACACCCTGGCCAGCCTGTCGGACCTGGCCGAGTCGCTGCACGAGGTGCGGCACTTCGAGGATCTCCAGCTGTTTCTGTCGCCGCACCGCTCGGGGCTCCAGGTTCTCGCCAACGACTCCGTCTCGCGCATCGCGTCGGTCGGCCAGTTCACGGACTACGACTTCCACCGGGTGACCCGCACCACCCGGGACTACTTCGACCTCACCCTGGTCGACTCGGACAAGTTCATGCCCACGGTGCTCAGGGCGGCCGACCGCGTGGTCATCGTCTCGCGGGCCGACCCCGCCGGTCTGACCCAGGCGCAGCAGGCCATGGACCGGCTTGTCACCCTCGACCTGCCGGACCTGGTCCGCGAGGCCGTCGTCGTCCTCAACCACAGCCGCCCCGCGGCCGGCTGGACGCTCGACGCCGCCAGTATCCGCGGCCTGAGCTCCCGCTGCCGCGGCGTCGTGATGGTCCCCCGCGACGGCCACCTCACCATGGGCAGCACGGTCGAACTCTCCTGGCTGACCCCCGAGGCCTACAAGGCGTATCTGCGCCTCGCCGCCCTCCTGTTGGGCCCCCGCCCGATCTTCCCCTGACCCGGTCGGCCCCCACGCGCATGCTGATCGGTGGACTGGCCGCGCGGGGCGACCACTTCGCCGATGGCATCGCCGTGCATCACCTCGCCGACCTCATGGCGGGGCATCGGCAGACCGGACTCGCCCGCGATAGGCATGAGCATGCCTGGATCAAGCGACAGGAACAGGTTGCGGACCAGCACCTGCCCCGATCGGGATCGGGAACAGCGACCTCGGTGATCATGCGTCAAGGTCAAGCCGTCCGACCGGTGGCGGCCTCGAGACGTACCTGAAGGCCGAGCGGGGTGTTGGCCGATCACGCTCGGATCCCACCGGACACGGGCCGGTGCGCGCGAGGGCGCCCCGGGCCTGTCCGGTTCGCGGCGAGTTGTCTTGCTCGCGCAGTGGGCCGTTGCTAAGCCTTGGGCACTCAACTCTCTGGAGGACGCTGTGCAACAAGAGCCCCCTCTTCCCGTTCCTCCGCGTTCACGTGTCCGGGGATTCATCTGCGCCGTCGCGGCCATCGCCCTCGTGACGCTCACCGCCGCGACAAGTCCCCCCGACGCGGACACCCGGACCGCGGCGGACCCGGCAGCCGTGGTCCGCGAGTGGAACGCCATCGCCACCGACACGATCAAGACCAGCCTTGGCCCACGTCCCTCCGGGCAGGCGGTGATCTGGGAGGGGTTCGTCTCCGTCGCCGTGTACAACGCCGTGGTGGGGATCGAAGGCCGCTACGCCCTGTACAAATGGCGCGAGCGCGGTCCGGCCAAGGCATCCTCCGCGGCGGCCGCCGCCACTGCGGCCCACGACGTGCTGCTCACCTACTTCCCCGCCTTCAAGGTGCGGCTCGACACCGCCTACGCGGACTCGCTCGCCGCTCTTCAGGCCGGTCAGGCCAGAGACCGGGGCGTCGACTACGGAAAGCGCGCCGCCGCTCGCATCATCGAACTCCGTGAAGGGGACGGAAGGTTCGCGGACGTTCCTTTCACCGCTTCCCCGGCACCGGGGGTCTGGCGGCCCACCCCGCCCGCGTTCCAGCCCTTCATCGACACCTGGCTCGCCAGGCTCCGCCCCCTCCTGCTCGCCTCCCCGCAGCAGTTCCGCCCCGAGGGACCACCCGCCCTCTCCTCGGCCCGCTACGCCGAGGATGTCCAGGAGGTGAAGACCATGGGCGCGAAGACCGGCTCGGGCAGGAGCGCGCAGCAGACCGAGACCGCCCTCTTCTTCAGCGGCAACCTGGTCGAACAGGTCCAGACAGCCGTACGAGACCACGCCGCCCGGCACCGGCTCGGCATCGCCGAGACGGCCCGGCTGTTCGCCGCGGTGAACGCGTCGGCGACCGATGCCGTCGTCACGGCATGGGACGCCAAGCTCCACTACGGCACCTGGCGGCCGATCACCGCCATCCGCCTCGCGGACACCGACGGCAACCCCGCGACGACGGCTGACCCGGCCTGGGAGCCGCTGCTCCCCACCCCACCGCACCCGGACTACGTCGCCGGCCATACGACCGTCGCCGCTGCCGTGGCACGCGCCTTGACCGGCGTCCTCGGCACCTCCCACATCGACCTCTACGTCCCCTCCGAGGTCACCGGCACCACGCGGTTCTACGGGTCCGCCGACGTCCTCAACCGGGACGTCGCCGACGCCCGTGTGTGGGGCGGCGTCCACTCCCGCACCGCGGACGTAGCCGGCTGTCGGGCCGGCACCCATGTGGCCGCCTGGGCGCTGGACCACTACTTCCAGCCGGTCGCCGAGGACGGCACCCAGCCGTCCCTGCCGACACGAACGGCTGAGCAGGACAGGCGCGCCGAGCCCAGGTGCGACGACAGCGACTGAACCACAGAGCCGAAGAGGGCCCGGCATCGCGCCGGGCCTCCGATCCTGCCTCGAACACTGGAGCAGCGCCCCTGCGGCTCAGCGGGGGCCACTCCAGGGAAAAGGCTGTGAAGGCGGCTTGGTGATCCCCGTCATTCGGTCCCGCGTCCCCGCGGTAGGGAACGCCTCCTCCGGGTGGCAGGCAAGCCGATGGGGATGTCGGCCAACCAACACAACGGGTCGGCGAGGACCACGCCCCGATATCCGCTCGCTCCGAGCAGGCAAGCGTCCTACTCTCGGCCCATGAACAGGCCACTCGTCGCCATCCTCAGTGGGGCAGGGATCTCGACCGATTCAGGAATCCCTGATTATCGCGGTCCGAACGGGCTGTGGCGGCGGGATCCCGAGGCCGAGAAGCTCGTGACGTACGAGTACTACATGGGCGATCCCGAGATCAGACGCCGGGCGTGGCAGATGCGGCGGAAGAACCGGACACTCCAGGCCGAGCCCAACGCCGCACACCTGGCCGTGGCCGAGCTCGAGAAGTCCGGAGTGCCCGTGCGCGTGATCACCCAAAACGTCGACGGCCTGCACCAGCTCGCCGGAATGCCCGCCCGCAAGGTCCTCGAAGTCCACGGCACCGCGCGGACCGTCGTGTGCACCGCATGCCACGACAAGACACCCATGCGGGACGCCCTCGCCCGCGTCGAAGCCGGCGAGGAGGACCCGCCGTGCCTGAAGTGCGGCGGCATCCTGAAATCGGCGACCGTGCTCTTCGGTGAACGCCTCGACCCCGTCGTCCTCGGCGAGGCCGCCGCCATCGCCAAGGCCTCCCAGGTCTTCATCGCCGTCGGCAGCAGCCTTCAGGTCCAGCCCGCCGCCGGCCTCGCAGGCGTCGCCGCCGACCACGGAGCCCGGCTCGTCATCGTCAACGCCGAACCGACCCCGTACGACGAGATCGCCGACGAGGTCATCCGCGAACCGATCGGCACCGCCCTGCCCGGGCTCTTGCACAAGCTTCGAACCGAAGACACCCACTAGGCTAGGAAATAGAGTGGGAAGCCCAGCCAGGGCACCGGTCCCAAGGTATCGACGCGAGGGGCACAGTTCGGCCGCAGGCAGGCGGCAGGTGGGGAAGTCAGTCCAAACCGACCACCGGACCCAGCCGCACCGCTTGCTCGGCCGGGTGCTTCGGCGTAGGGGCGGCGGACCCCGGCGCTCAAGAATCCGCTCCGGCAACCGCGCCGCCAACGCCCAGGAGCGCGCCGACTGGATCGCGGCGAACAAGGACATCATCAAGGCGGCGGCACAGAACTCGGGGCTCCCGCCGGACATGGTCGCCGGTATCGCCTGGCAGGAGATCGGCGGACAGCCAGGCATCCTGGACGACATCACCGACACCCTCCGCGAACAGGCCGACTCCCCACTCAGTCCGATCGCCCCCGAGAGCCTCCCCTGGCGTCTCGGCGGCGATCCCGACAACACGTCCATGGGGCCCATTGCCATCCAGGTGCGACGCGGCGCCGAGGTCCTCGGCTACGACCCCGACCACCTCACCGACCAGCAGCGCAGCATGGTGGAGGATTCTCTCCAGGACCCTGCGCAGAACATCTTCATCGCCTCGGAGTACCTGGCCCAACTCAAGGCGGAGAGCGAGTTCGCCACCGTGCCTGCGGAGGAGATGACGCCGGCCCAGTATCAGGAGCTCGCCGCGCGTTACAACGGTGGCCCGTACTGGCAGACCGACGACGCCCAGGCCTACGGGCGTGGCTTTACGAACCATCTGGACGAGGCAAGGAACGCACTGCGCTGATGACCAGCCCTTCCCCCGTGGACGACGACCGCGGCTGCCTGCGCCTGGTCCTCGGCGTTCCACTGATCCTGCTCACCCTTGTCGCCGCGTACTTCTGCTGGACGGCACTGACCGTCCGTCCGTCCGGGCCCTGGGACGACGACGCGTATGCCGGCATCGTTCTCTCGTGCGTCCTCACCATCGGGGCTGCCGGTGCGGCGGCAGTGCTGTGGC
Source organism: Streptomyces mirabilis (assembly GCF_039503195.1). NCBI lineage: Bacteria > Bacillati > Actinomycetota > Actinomycetes > Kitasatosporales > Streptomycetaceae > Streptomyces > Streptomyces mirabilis. The sequence continues at coordinate 8,357,601 of NZ_JBCJKP010000001.1, read as the reverse complement.
TGCTGCCGTCGGTACGACGGATCATGGGCTGGTGGTGGGTGGGCCCCGCCGTGCTGTTGGGTGTGATCGCAGCGATCCGATGGGTGACGGGCGGTTAGGCCATCTGGCGCCATCGCTGCGTCCACCTCCCCATATGGCGGCGAGGACGATCCGCTGTGCCTGGAGTGCGGTGGCATCCTCAAGCCGGCGACCGTGATGTTCGGCGAGCGGCTCGACCCTGTGGTCCTCAGCGAGGCGGTCGCCATCACCAAGCGTGCCAGGTGTTCATCGCCGTCGGGAGCAGTCTGCAGGTGCAGCCCGCCGCCGGGCTCGCCGGTGTCGCCGCCGATCGCGGAGCCCGGCTGATCATCGACAACGCCGAGCCGACGCCGTACGACGACCGGGCCGACGAGGTCGTACGGGAGCCGATCGGGATCGCCCTGCCGAAGCTGCTGCACGCCCTGGGCGAAGAGAGTTAGAGGCGCAGAGAGCTGGAGGCACAGAGAGCCAGCGGCGAACAGAGCTGGAGAAGTGGGCTAGAAGAGTGCCGTGCCGCTCTCGAAGTCGAGCAGGCGCTGCTTGCGGTCCAGGCCGCCGCCGTATCCGGTGAGGCTTCCGTTCGCGCCGACCACGCGGTGGCAGGGCACGATGATGCCGATGGGGTTCTTGCCGTTGGCGAGGCCGACCGCGCGGGAGGCGCCCGCGTTGCCCAGGGCTTCGGCCAGTTCGCCGTACGAGCGGGTCTCGCCGTAGGGGATCCGGCGCAGCTGATCCCAGACGCTGCGCTGGAAGAGGGTGCCGGACATCCGCAGTTCGAGGGTGAACTCCTTCAACTCGCCCTCGAAATACGCCTTCAGCTGGTCGGTGACTTCGCCGAAGGGCGTGTCGTCGCGTTCGCCGAAGGTCTCCTCCGGCGGGCGGTGGCGTTGGCCGACCATGTAGAGGCCGCACAGGACACCGTCGTCGGCGACGAGGGTGAGGGGGCCGTACGGGCTGTCGATGACCGTGTGCTGTTTCACAGTTCGTACCTTCGAGTCGTTTGAAGCCATCTGCATGTGCCTGAAGTCGCTTATACGGGGAGGAAGTTGATCGGGTGGCTGTCCGTCGCCCACAGGTACTGGACCGCGTACGCCCGCCACGGGCGCCACGCCGCCGCGCGCGCCGTCAGGGCGGCGGGGGTCGACGGCAGGCCCAGCTCCTGGGCCGCGCGCCGGATTCCGAGGTCGGTGGGGAGGAAGGCATCCGGGTCGCCGAGGGCGCGCATGCCGATGACGTCGACCGTCCAGGGGCCGAAGCCGGGGAGGGCGAGGAGGCGGGCGCGGGCCTCGACCCAGTCGCTCTCCACTCCCAAGTGGAGGGAGCCGTCGGCGAGTTGGCGTACGAGCGTGGTGAACGTGGTGCGGCGGGTGCTCGGCATCGCGAGCGACGACGGGTCCAGGGCCGCGAGCGCCTGAGGCGAGGGGAAGAGGTGGGTGAGGCCGCCCTCGGGGTCCTCGACGGGTTCGCCGTGCGCGGTGACCAGGCGGGCCGCGTGGGTACGGGCGGCGGCGGTGGAGACCTGCTGGCCCAGGACGGCCCGTACGGCGAACTCGGCCTCGTCGACCGTGCGCGGCACCCGGCGGCCGGGAGCCTTCGCCACCAGGGGCGCCAGCACCGGATCCGTCCGCAGTTGGTCGTCGACGGCGACCGGGTCGGCGTCCAGGTCGAGCATGCGGCGGCAGCGGCTGATCGCGACGGGCAGGTCGCGCAGGTCGCTGAGGGTGAGGCGGCAGGCGATGTGGTCGACGTGCGGGGTGAGCCCGACGATCCCGTGGCCGTAGGGCAGGCGCAGGGTGCGCCGGTAGGCGCCGTCGCGCCACTCCTCGACACCGGGTACGGCGGTCGCCGCGAGGTGGCCGAAGAGGTTGTCGGGGTTGAGCGGGGCGCGGAAGGGGAGCCGCAGGCTCAGGACGCCCGGTGTCGCAGGGGCGCGCTTCTTCGGCACCCGGTCGCGCAGCTCGCTCGGGGCGAGGGCGAAGACCTCGCGCACGGTGTCGTTGAAGGTGCGGATGGAGGAGAAGCCGGCCGCGAAGGCGATCTCCGCCATCGGGAGCGTGGTGGTCTCGATGAGCAGCCGGGCGGTCTGGGCACGCTGCGCCCGGGCGAGCGCGAGCGGTCCCGCGCCCAGCTCGGCCAGCAGCTGCCGCTCGACCTGGCGGATGCTGTAGCCGAGCCGGCCGGCCAGACCCGGAACGCCCTCGCGGTCCACGACCCCGTCGCCGATCAGCCGCATCGCGCGGGCGACGAGGTCGGCTCGCAGGTTCCACTCGGGCGAGCCGGGACTGGTGTCCGGACGGCAGCGCTTGCAGGCCCGGAACCCGGCCTGCTGGCAGGCCGCCGCGCTCGGGTAGAACGTCATGTTCTCGGGTTTCGGCGGAACCACGGGGCAGCTCGGCCGGCAGTAGATTCGCGTGGTCAGGACCGCTGTGAAGAACCATCCGTCGAAGCGCGCGTCCTTCGACTGGACGGCGCGCACACAGCGCTCCATGTCGGTGTGCATCCCATTGCGCATGCCTCAAGCATCGGGCACCGGCGAGGCCGGGGCTGGCGAGAATCCGACATCAACCTCACAGCGCCCGAGGTCGGCCTCCGTCCGGCCGACGCCATGCGGACTCCCGCAGCAGCCGCAGCCCGTTCAGCCCGACCAGCACCGTGGAGCCCTCGTGGCCCGCGACGCCGAGCGGCAGCGGGAGGTGTCCAAGCAGGTCCCACAGGACGAGGACCGTGATGAACGTACCCGCGACAAGGAGGTTCTGGACCACCAGGGCCCCTCTCGCTGAGCGTAAATGAAGATTCCAACAGAGGGGCGTCGGGGAAACAGGGGACGTCACGGCCCCGCCCGGGCGACCCGACCCGGAAGGGTCAGTGGGTCTCCTCACCCTGGGCGATCTCCACCTCGTGGTGGAAGGTGAGGACGCCGGTCGCCGCCGCGGAGGCCGAGACGGTCGCGCAGGCGACGAGGAGGAGGGCGATCCAGGAGGCGGCGCGGGGGCGGCGCCCGGGAGCCGCGAGAAGGGCCGCGACCCGCTGGGGTACGGGTCCGGTGGTCGCGGCGGCGGCGAAGTCGGGGCGGGTGGAGCGGGCGGCCGTGGTGGCGAGGGCGGCGCGGGCGATGGCGCGCGCGGTCAGGCGCCGGTCCCCCACCGCCGTGGCGGCGGCCTCGTCCGCGGCGCGCTCGGCGGCGAGCGCGATGCTGTCGCGGACCGCGCGCAGCCCGGGATGGCAGTGCGCGGCGAACTCGGCCGCGACGAGGAAGCGGTGGTGGTTGCCCGCGTTGTGGGCCCGCTCGTGGGCGAAGAGAACTTCGCGCTCTTCGGGACAGAGGCTGCGGAGCATCCCGGTGGTCACGACGATGCGGTGCGGACGGCCCGGCAGCGCGTACGCGTCCGGGTGGGGTGATTCGATCACGCACAGGTCGCCCGCGGCGGGTCGGCGGTCCGCCTGGCTGCGGGCGGTGCGGAAGGCGCGCAACTGGCGCAGGGCGGAGCGTACGAGGGTCGCGGCGCCGACGGTCAGGAGGCCGGTGGCCGCCGCGGCCAGCGGCAGGACGATCAGGTTCGACGGGGTGCGCAGGGGGTGGACGAGGTCACCCAGGCCCGCCAGGACCGGCAGCTTGAGCAGGCCGGTGAGGAGCAGCGCGCCGAGCGCGGCCACGGAGGCGCCGGCCAGCACGAGGACCGTGAGGGTCAGTGCCCACAGGGCGGCGACCGGCGCGAGGCGGTCGAGACAGCGGCGGGCCAGCCTCGGCAGCGCGAAAGGCAGCAGAAGCGGGACGAGCAGCGGAATGATCAGCAGAGTGGTCATTACTCACCCGATTCTAGCTGCTCACCCGATTCCAGAAGATCACGCAGGAGGCGCTCGTCGTCGGGGCTGAGCTGGGCGACGAACCGGGCCAGCGCCGTCTCCCGGTCCTCGTCCCGGTCCAGCTCGGTGTGCATGCGGCGGGCGGTGAGGCCGTGCGGGTCCTGGACGGGGAAGTAGGCGAAGCCGCGCCCCTGCCGCTCCCGGCCGACGAACCCCTTCTCGTGCAGCCTCGACAGGATCGTCGTGACCGTCGTACGGGCCAGCCCCGAGCCGAGCTCCGTCTGGACGCGGCCCGGAGTCAGCGGGGCGCCGGCGGCCCAGAGGGCGGCCATGACAGAGGCCTCGAGCTCACCCGCCGGTCGGCGTTCGTCCTTCGCGCTGGCCATGGGAACGATCCTCACCCCGGTATCGTCTACAGTTCAGTAGACCGTCTACAGCATTGTAGTCACTCGGGTGCCGTCACGACTGCGCCCGCCCGTCCAGTATGAGAGGGCTCCCGGCGATGGCCGCACCTTTGTTCGCAGCGTCACAGCTCGGATCACAGCTCGGGTCGGAGCTGGCGGTGAACATCCTCAGTGCCCAGTCCCTGCTCGCCGCCTTCGGTGTGCTGGGTGTCGGCGTGGTGATGTTCGCGGAGACAGGGCTGCTGATCGGCTTCTTCCTGCCCGGTGACTCGCTGCTGTTCACGGCGGGCCTGCTGTGCACGGGGTCGGGTCACAGCGGGCTGAAGCTCTCCCTGGGGCCGCTCCTGGTCTGCGCCGCCGTGGGCGCGCTGGCCGGCTCCCAGTGCGGCTATCTCATCGGACGCAAGGCGGGCGGCGCGCTGCTCGCCCGCAGCGGCTCGCCCCGGCTGCACGAGGGGGCCAAGCGCGCCGAGGAGCTGCTGGAGCGGTACGGCCACGCGAAGGCGATCGTGCTGGCCCGCTTCGTCCCGGTCGTGCGCACGGTGCTGAATCCGATGGCGGGCGCCCTCCAGGTCCCCGCCCGCACGTTCACCGTGTGGCAGGTCGTCGGCGGTCTCGTCTGGAGCATCGGCCTCACCCTCGCGGGCTACGCACTGGGCTCGTCGATTCCGAACGTCGACCGCTATCTGCTCCCGATCATCGCCGTGATCGTCATCGTGTCGCTGATCCCGCTGGCCGCCGAGTTCCGCCGCTCCCGCAAGGCCGCGGCCACGACAGCGCAGAAGGGTGCCGAGGGATGATCCTCGCGTTCAACGGGTCGTCGATCGACGGCTCCACCTACACCTACGTGGTGAATCTCGCCCATGACTCCCCGTCCTGGCTGGACAGCCTGGTGTCCGCCTGGTCGACGTACGGGCTGGCGCTGTTCGCCGTTCTCATGCTCGTGGGCTGGTGGCAGGCCCGTCGCAGCAGCGCCCAGGCGGCGATGGTCGCGCTTGCGGTGCCGGTGATCGTCGTCGTGGCGTTCGGGGTGAACTCCCTGCTCAAGATGGTCGTCCGCGAGGACCGCCCCTGTCAGAGCCTGCATGTGAAGACGCTGGAGGCGTGTCCCGCGCCGGGCGACTGGTCCTTCCCCAGCAATCACACGGTCATCGCCGCCGCGGCCGCCGTGGCCCTGCTCTACGTCTCCCGCCGGCTCGGCACCATCGCCCTGCTGGGCGCCTGTCTGATGGCCGTCTCCCGGGTCTGGGTCGGCGCGCACTACCCGCACGACGTGATCGCGGGTGTCCTGGTCGGCACGCTGATCGCGATGCTGCTGACGACCCTCCTGCGCAGACTCTCCGACTCTCTCGCGGGCCGGCTGACGGACTCGCGGCTGCTCCGGCCGTTGCTGGTCGCGGCGTAAGCCCACGGCCACGGCTACGGCCACAGCCACAGCCACAGCCACAGCCACAGGGAACAGGCAAGCGCGCTTCCGGAGCGGCTGAAGGAGGACCATGCGGCACACGATCCTGGTCGTCGAGGACGATCACGCCCTGCGTGACGTCCTGCTGCGCGGGCTGCGCGACGAGGGCTTCGACACCGTGCCCGCCCCGGACGGGGCGACCGCGCTGCGGCTGGCCGGGGACGACGTCGACGCTGCCGTGCTGGACGTCGGGCTGCCCGACGCGGACGGGCGGGACGTGTGCCAGGCGATCAGAGCCAATGGCTTCCTCTCGCCCGTCATCTTCCTGACCGCCCATCACCACCTCACGGACCGGCTGGCGGGCTTCTCGGCCGGCGGCGACGACTATCTGCCCAAGCCGTTCCACCTGACGGAGCTGGCCGCCCGGCTGCGGGCGGCGCTCAAGCGCAGCGGACCGCTCCCGGCCACCACGGCCGGGGACCTGGTCCTGGACCCGGTCGGGCACAGCCTCAGCGTCGACGGCACCCGGGTCGACCTCACCCCGACGGAGTTCCGGCTGCTGGCGGCGCTGATTTCCGGGTCCGGGGACATCGTCCGCAGGCGGGAGCTGATCAGGGCCGGCTGGCCGGAAGGCGCCCAGGTGAGCGACAACACGCTGGACCAGTATCTGACCCGGCTGCGCCGCAAGCTCCGGGACGGCGGCAGCGCGCTGACCATCACCACGGCGCGCGGCATCGGCCACCGGCTGTCATGAGGGCGTTCGCCTCCCGCTGGTGGCCGCGCACGCTGCGAGGCCGGCTCTCCCTTGTCGCGCTCACCACGGCGACGATCCTGATGGTGATCCTCACGGTCGCGTTCAACACGGTCGTGCGCCGCCACCTTCAGCACCAGGCGGACGACGAGCTGCGCACCCGGGCCGCCGCCGTCGCCGCGACCGTCGTCACCGACGGCTCCCGGGTGCGGGTCCTGGAGACCCCGGGCGAGGAGCTCCTCGACACGAACGTGTGGATCTACTCGGGCGGCCGGCTGCTCGAGAAGCCCTCGTCCGCCACCGCCACCAGCCCGCTGACCCGCGCCGCCGGCCGACTCGTGGCGCGCGGCGCCCGGACGTGCGTCACCGTGCACAGTCACGACGAGGTACGGCTGTGCTCGCGCCCGGTGCCCGGTGGCAAGGGCGCCGCCGCCGTCGTCACCGCACTGGATCTCTCCCCGTACCGCGGCTCGGCCGACACGATGCTCTTCGCGTCCCTCGCCCTCGACGCCGCGATGCTCGCCTGCACCTACGCGCTGACGCGACTGGCGGTGGGCCGTGCCCTGCGTCCCGTGCGTTCGATGACCGAGCACGCCACCCAGTGGAGCGCGATAGCCTCCCAGGAGCGCTTCGGCGCCGTGACCCGTCCCACCGAACTCGCCCAGCTGGGCGGTTCGCTGGACGCTCTCCTCGACCGTATCCGCGCGCTGCTGCGGCACGAGCAGCAGCTCACCCGGGAGCTGTCGCACGAGCTGCGCAACCCGCTCGCCCGGATCATCGCCGAGCTCGACTGGTGGGGAGCCCGCCCCCGCTCCGACGCGGACACCAAGGCCACCCACGCGGCGATCGCCGACGCGGCCCAGTCCATGCGCACGATCTGCGACACCCTGCTCGACGAGGCCCGCGACAGCGCCGCCACCGCGCCCGGTACGGCCGACGTGCTGCCGGTGCTGCACCGCCTGGTGGACCGCCTCGGCCCCACGGAGGTGGGCGTGGAGGTCGTCGTCACCGCATGCGACGCACGGTTGTCGGCCGGGGTGCCGGACGCCCTTCTGGAGCGCATCGTCAGCCCGCTGCTCGACAACGCCCTACGGCACGCGCGCACCCGGGTCGAGATCCAGGCCCGCGCCCGGCCCGGCAGCGTACGTGTCGAGGTCGGGGACGACGGTCCCGGCGTACCGGCGTCGTTCGCGGCGCAGCTCTTCCAGCCCGGCCGGCGCGCCGACCCCGAGGACGGGCACGGCGGAGCGGGCCTCGGGCTGCCACTGGCGCGGCGCCTGGCGCGCTCCGCCGGCGGGGAGGTGGACCACGACGGGCGGCACACCCGCGGCGCGACGTTCGTGGTCACGCTTCCCGCGGGTTGAGCGCGTCGTCCCGTGTGGATGGACAGCGTCCCCTGGCGGCGGTACCAGACGACGAAGACGACGGCGAGGGCGACGGCAACGGCGAACACGGTGGTGCAGGTCGTCAGCGACAGACCCAGGTGGTCGGTGAGGTGGTCGCCGCCCCGCTGCGGACACAAGCCCCGGGCGTCTCAGAAGTCTCAGCCATGAGGCCCGACCGTGCCAGCGGGGCCCTGAACACGTCCTGACTACCGAGTGGCGGGGGCGGCCAGGGGCTACGGGGACGAGCGCTGACGGACACGCCGTCCCGTCCGTCCCGGACACCGCGCAGCACGACCCTGCGGGGGCACGGTTACCGGCTTGAACCGCCCTGAGGTGCCACGGCGTTCGGCGGGCGCCGACAGCGGGACGGCACCGAAGGGCCGGAGGGACCGCGGCGGGCTCAGAGGACCTTGCGGCGGGCCAGTACGGCCAGTGCCAGCAGCCCGGGGATCAGGGGCAGCCACACCGTCAGCAGCCGGTAGCCGAGGACCACCGACGCCGCCGCGCTGCCCGGGACTCCGGCCAGCGTGAGGGCCACGGCGAGCGCCGCGTCCAGGGAACCGATCCCACCGGGGGTCGGCAGGAGTACGGCGGCGCTGCTCGCGGCGAGGTAGGCCAGCGCCACCTGGGCCGGGGGCAGCGGCAGTTCGAGGGCCTGGGCCACGGCGACGACCACGGTGGCGTGCAGCGCGGCGAAGGCCAGCGAGCCGCCCCACAGCGCGGCCGCGCGCGCCGGGACCTCGTGCACGGCACGGACGTCGGCCAGCACGGCCCGCAGCGCGCGCCGCAACGGCCCGCGCAGCAGGAGGACGGCGGTGACCACCACGGCGAGCGCGATCGCGACCGCCGTCGCCGAGATGTGCGGCAGACGGAGCAGACCGGGGCAGGTCAGCGCGAGCACGGCGATCAGGAAGCCGCGCGAGACGGCCCCGGCGGTGGCCTTCACACCGAGCGCGGTCGCCGACCGGACGACCGGCAGACCGCACCGGGTCAGGAAGCGGAGGTTGACCGCGCCCGCGCCGAGGCCCGCGGGCAGCACATGGTTGGCGGCGGAGGCAGCGAACTGGACGGCCACCAGCTGCCCGGCGGGCAACGGCCGGGTCACCGCCCCTTGTTGGGCGAGCGCCGAGCACACCCAGGTCGCCACGGTGGCGACGGCCGCCACGAGCAGCCAGCCGCGGTCGGCGACGGCCAGCCGACCGGCGCCGGTCGCGATCACCGGCCAGTGACGCCGGCCCAGACAGACCGCGCCCACCACCACGGCGAGGGTCACCGCGGCATGCAGGGAGACCCGCCTCCTCACGGCTGTCACGGCTGTCGTCGAGGTGCCGGGCGGAAGGAGGGTCATGTGGCCCCGCCTCTCTGGACGGCGGGGGCGACGTACACCATCAGATGACCGACGCGGTGCGTTTCCCACGTGCGGGCGTACGCGGGTGGCTTCTCGCCCGGTGCGGTGAGCACGCCGACCGGGATCCGCTGTCCGGCCCGCACTATGGCGCCGGCGGTGGTGTTGGCGTTGTGGCCGCCGGTGTCGACGGAGGAGCAGCCGGCGTAGAAGGCGATCGGGACGCCGTCGTAGCCGGTCAGCATGCAGGGCGGTTTCACCCCCAGCCGGTGCAGCTCCGTCGCGGTGTCGGCCCAGTCCTGGTGGGAGACCGTGTTGCCGTGCACGGTGCGCTCCAGCACCACGAACTGCACCGCGAGATGCCCGGCCAGGCCGAGCGTCACCAGGGTGACGGCCACCGGTCGCCAGGCGCCGCGGGGCACGGTCACCAGGTGGATCAGGCCGTCGGCGACCGGGATGGCCAACAGGATGTACACGGGCAGCAGGAAGCGCGGTGCCGCGTATCCGATCATGAAGAGGTACGGGAAGGCCGCCGTCGCGGCGCAGGCCAGGAGCAGCAGGCTGTTCACCCCGCGCCGGGCCTTGACGGCGATCACCGCTCCGAGAACGGCCACGACGGGCAGCGCGAACCACCACAGCATCACCGGCGGGGCGGGCATGGCCCCGGTACAGGGGCGGCACAGGACGCGCCCGCCGAGGCTGCGCATCTGGTCGCCGACGGCGATGTTCCAGCCCAGGCCGCCCTGGATCTTGGAACCGTCGGAGAGCCGCTGGGCGAGACCGCCGTAACTGACGTACGCCTCGACGACCCACTCGCCGGCACCGGCGACCAGGCCCGCGACGAGCGCCACCAGCAGCCTCGGGCGCCTCCAGCGGCGTACGCACACGACAAGGAAGAGCAGCGGCAGGGTCACGTAGACCGCGTCGGTGGGCCGCATCCACGCCATCAGCGCGGCGCTCAGGCCCACGCCCCACAGCGCCGCCCGGTCGAAGCGGTCGGCCTGGGCGCGCAGGAAGCATCCGGCGCAGGCCAGGGCGCCGATCGCGACCCAGTAGTTGGGCATGGCCTGCGGGCCGTAGAAGAGGGTCACCCAGAGCGTGGCGAACAGGGCGCCCGCCACCGCCAGTACCCGCATGGGGAACAGTCCGCGCCAGACGCGCAGCGCCACGAACAGGCCGAGTCCGGAGAGCACCGCGAGATAGACGCGCAGCAGGGCGGTGGACGAGGACCAGGACGCGATCGGTGCCACCAGCAGGGACACTCCGCGGGCGCGCGGGGCGCTGAAGAAGGCGGCGGGGGCGTGTGAGCCGACCTGGCTGACGTAGACGGTCTCGTCCCAGCCGAGCCCCATGCCGGGCCGTACGAGGAGCAGTTGGGCCAGGGTGAAGGCGCCGGCGACCAGGGCCAGCCACTGCTGACCGTGCCGACGTCTGGAGATGCGCCCCGTCGAGGGCGGGTTGTGGCGATCGGCGCCGACGGACGGAAGGTTCACAGTCTTGGCCATCATCCACCCTTCGCCCTACATTCTGTAGGGTCCTTCACCCTACAAGACGTAGGGTGAAGGAGGAAGTTGCGCAAAACACGGCCAAATTACCGTGGATCGAGCGGGGACGCAGTCCGGGCGCGCATTCTCGGACCGCCCCTGGGCGCAGTCGTACGCCCTCACCACCCCCCGCACCCCTACACGCTGTAAGGTGACGGACATGGCTCGCACAGGCCCCCATGGCAGAGCGGAACGACGCAGCGCCGGTGAGCTGGAGAGCGAGGTCCTCGCCACCCTCTGGGCCACCGACGAGGCCCTCACCCCCGCCGACATCCAGGGCGAGATCGGCGGCAACCTCGCCTACAACACCGTTCACACCATCCTCAAACGCCTGTACGACAAGGGTCTGGTCCTGCGTGACGTCGACGGCCGGCGCGGCGCGTACCGGCCCGCGAAGAACGCCGCCGAACTGACCGCCGAGGCCATGCACGAGGCGCTCGACCGGGGACCCGACCCGATCGCGGCCCTCCAGCAGTTCGTCACCGGCCTGAGCCCCCAGGAGGAAGAGGCCCTGCGGGTTCTCCTCGGGGGGAGCGGGATGTGAGGATCGACGTCTACATCCCCCTTGTCCTGCCACTGCTGCTGACGGCAGTCGCCCCGCACGTGGGCCTCAGGGTCTCCCCCGCGCTGGCCGCCCGGGTCCTCACCATCGCCGCCGTACTGGCCGCCACCGCCTCCACCTGGGCGCTGCTCCTGCTCGCCGCCACCCTGGTCAACGAGGCGCCGCACGTGGTCACGGAGGCCGGCGATGACGGGCGGCGGCTGCCCGAACCGGTCCCGGTGGCGATCGCCGTCGTCGCGATCATGCTCCTGTGGCTGATCGGCTTCCGGCTCGTTCGCGCCCTGCGCGCCCACTACGCGACCCGCCGCGTCCTCGAGCGGCTGTGCGAGGGACATCCTCCCGACAGTGAACTCATCGTCGCCGCCTCCTCGACGCCCCGGGCCTTCGCGATCCCCGGCTCGCCGGGCCGGATCCTGGTCACGGCCGCCATGCTGGCCGCGCTGGAACCGGCGGAGCGGCGCGTACTGCTGGCCCATGAGCGCGCCCATCTCACCCACCGCCACTCGGTGCTGTCGACCGCGGTGACCCTGGCCGCCGCCGCCAACCCGGTGCTCGCACCCGTGCGTACCACCGTCGCCTTCCTGGTGGAGCGCTGGGCCGACGAGGAGGCCGCGCGACGCGTCGGGGACCGCCGTACCACCGCCCGCGCCCTCGCCCGGGCCGCCCTTGTGGCCCAACGCGCCCGGCCGGGCTGCGCCCTGAGCTTCTCCGAACACGCGGTCACCCGCCGGATCGCCGCCCTGCAGACGGCCCCGCCGCCGAACCTGTGGTCCATCGGCGTGGCCGTCCTCGCCCTCGGCGCCCTGCCCGCTTTCGGCGCGCTGGACGCCACCGGCGATCTGCTGCGCCTGCTCGGCGAGAGCCTGCCGGGGTAGGGGCTGTCGGGGCCTGCTTTTCGGATCGGGCCCGGCTCGCCGGTCTCAGGTGGCGAGTGTCCTGCGCTCCCGCAGGTGGGCATAGCCCATGAGTCCGAGGAGCACCGCGAACAGCACGGCCGACGAACCCGCCGTACCGAGGTCGAGCCCGCCCTTGGCGGTCGGCTTGGTGAGGAAGTCGCCCGCGGTCGCGCCGAGCGGACGGGTGAGGACGAAGGCGATCCAGAACAGCACCACGTTCGGCACCGCGGGGACGCGCATCAGCGCGACGAGGACCGCGAGCAGCCCGGTGACGAGCAGCGCGCCGCCCGCGTAACCGAGCCCGGAGCTGTCCGACAGGAAGTCGCCCATCGAGGTGCCGAGGGTGTTCGACACGAGGATCGCCGACCAGAAGAGGACCTCGGCCCGGAAGGTCACGATGTCGCGGATGACGAACGTCATCCCGGTGAACTTCCAGACGGTGAAGATCACGACCAGCAGCGAGATCAGGATCGCGGCGCCCGCGGGGTACCCGAGTCCCAGGCCCTGCGGACCCCAACCCAGCGAGGTGGCCCCGTCGGAGAGGTACTTGGAGCTGGCGTCACGGTTCATGAAGTCGGACATCGTGGTGCCCGCCATGCTGGTGGAAAGGATCACCGTCCAGTAGAAGAAGGGGTTGTACCGGCGCGACCTGAGCTGCACGACCAGCGTGACCACGAAGATCAGGAACAGCAGGATCGTGGTGAGGAAGTAGCCCAGTTTGAGGGTCTGCGCGAAGAGGTCGCCCGCGGTCTCGCCGAGGGTCGTCGCGGCGATCTTCATGATCCAGAAGGCCAGGGTCACCTCTGGCAGCTTCTTCATCCCGGAGGCGCCGGGGTCGGCGACTCGGTGGTCGGCGGCGAGTTCCGTCTTGTCCAACGTTCACTCCTGGGGGGTGCATCGACGTCCCCCCAGGGCCACGGGCCGAAGGAGGGCGCGTGTCCATTGGCTCAGTGTTGCGCATGCCTGCGAGCCAGGCCGATCAGCGTGGCGGGTCACAGCCTGAACGCATCCTGAACGCGCGCTCATGCTTGCGGGAGGTCGTCCCGCACAGGCACCCTTCTCAGGCTCCTGGGTGATCCGTTACGGCTCAGTGCGCCGGCCGGGTGAGGCGCGCCAGGGCGCGGACGTGGGCGACCTGGGCGGTGGCGGGCAGACGGGTGAGGAGTGCGCGGGCCCTGCGGGCGTACCCGTCGGCCATCGCGTGCGCGGTGTCCAGGGCTCCGGTCCGCTCCAGCACGGCGCGGATCCGGCACAGGGCGAGGTCCGGTTCGGTCTCGTCCAGCAGGGCATGGCGCAGCGCCGCGCGGCTCTTGGGGCCCGCACGACGGTGGGCGATCAGCACGGGCAGGGTGGGGCGGCGGTTGCGACGTCGCTGTCGGAGGGCTTGCCCATGGTGCGTGCGGCGATCGGGCCGTACGGCAGCACGTCGTCGCGGATCTGGAAGCAGATGCCGAGGTGGTCGCCGAAGTCGCCGAGCAGTTCCGTCGCCGGGGCGTCACCACCGCCGAGAACGGCGCCCACGCGGCAGGCGGCCGCCAGCAGCACGGCGGTCTTCGCCCGGGCCATCGCCACGTACGCGCCCACACCCAGTTCCTGGTCGCCGCGCGTCGCGAGTTCGTCGAAGGCGCCCCGGCAGATCGCCACCCCGGCCTCGGCCTGCACGGCCATGGCGCGTTCGACACGGTCGGCGGGCACCCCCAGGCGACGGTACTCGGAGAGCGCCGCGAACCAGGAGAAGAACAGGGCGTTGCCCGCGACGACGGCCTGGGCGGGTCCGAACTCCGTGTGGACGGCCGCGCGTCCGTCCACTGGGTGTCGCGGTCGATGATGTCGTCATGCAGGAGGCTGCCGATGTGCGCCCCTCTCGACACCGACGGCGGCGGGCAGTACCGCGCCCGGTTCCCCACCCACCGCGAGCGCCGCGTGCAGCACCAGCGAGGGCCGCAGGAGCTTGCCCGGCGGAATCATCGCGTACCGGTGCACGGCATCCAGCCCCACCGAACGCCCCGGCCACCGCCGAACAAACTCCGCCTCCACAAGCTCCGCGAACTCGACGCGGGGCGAGGGGGGATCGGGTGGGGATCCGAAGGGTTGAGGCTTGGCATGACGCTGGGGTCCGCGCCGGGTATGGGGCCGGCCCTCGGGACGCGTCTCGGGCCGGGGTCCGGCGGCGGGTGAGGTGTCCTCGTTGGGCTGTTCGGTCATGGAGGCTCCCCCGTCACCCGCTTGCGTAGCGTGGCGATGCACCCACCCCAACAGGCCCGCCACCCCACCGGAACGGCTCGCGCGCGCCCCGTGGTGGCACGCCCTCGCCCCGCTGCCGGAGCTCGTGCTCCCACACCGCCCGACCAGACGGTTTCACCGCACGGACGCGACCACAGTCAGAGATAGTCGACCGGTCGTACAATTGCGTCATGGGACGAACCAGCGACGCCAGGGAAAAGATCCTCAGCACCGCGCAGTCGCTCATCGAGCTGCGCGGTTACTCGGCGCTGGGGGTGGCCGAGATCTGCAAGGCGGCCGGCGTGCCCAAGGGCAGCTTCTACTACTTCTTCGAGTCCAAGGAAGCCCTCGCCCTGGCGGTGCTCGACGAACAGTGGGACGCCCAGAAGAGCGCCTGGGCACGCGTCCTGAACAGCGACGAGGAACCCCTGCGGCGGCTGCACCGGCTGTTCGAGGAGACGGAGGCCGGCCAGCGCGCCGGCCAGCAGAGCTGCGGCACCGTGTCCGGCTGCCTGTTCGGGAACCTCAGTCTGGAGATGAGCAACCACACCGAGCCCGTCCGCACCCGTCTGCAGGAGATCTTCGACGCGCAGGTCGAGATGGTCGAGTCGGTCATCACCGAGGCTCGTGAGCGCGAGGAGGTCACCACCCCCGACACCCGGGAAGCGGCACGGGCGGTGGTCGCTCAGCTGGAGGGCCAGGTGCTGTTCGCCAAGCTCTACAACAACACCCGTCGGCTCAGCCCCCTGTGGGCGAACTGCCTGGCCCTGCTCGGTGCCCGCGCCCCGCAGGAGGCCGTGGTGGGCGCCTGAACGCCCACCGCGACATCGTTCAGAGGGCTCAGAGGGTTTCAGAGGGTTTCAGAGGGCGTTGACGTCGACGACCGCCGCAGCGAATGCCTCGGGTGCTTCCTGCGGCACGTTGTGACCGATGCCCTTCAGCGTCCGGTGGTCGTACGCGCCCGTGAAATGACTGCGATAGGAGGCGCCCTTCCCCGGCGGCGTGAAGGGATCCAGTTCGCCGTCAAGGGTGATCGTGGGCTGCGAGATGGCGGGACTCTGGGCAAGTCGCTTTTCCAGGCGATCGAATCGCGGGTCGCCCTTGGCCAGACTCAGTCGCCACCGGTAGTTGTGGATCACGATGGGAACCCAGTCCGGATTGTCGAAGGCGGTCGCGGTCCGGTCGAATGTGGCGTCATTGAAGTGCCATGTCGGGGAGACGTTCTTCCAGATGAGTTTCGCGAAATCGTGCTTGTACTGTGCGAGGCCGAGTCGCCCCCTTTCGGTGGCGAAATAGTATTGGTACCACCACGCCCATTCGGCCTTTGGCGGCAGCGGCGCCTTTTGGCTTTCACGGTTGGTGATGAGATAACCGCTCACGGAGACCAGGGCCTTGCAGCGCTCCGGCCAGAGCACCGCGATGATGTCGGCCGTCCGCGCTCCCCAGTCGAAGCCGGCGAGGATCGCCCTCTCGATCTTCAGGGCGTCCATGAGCGCGATGATGTCGAGCGCGATCACCGACTGCTGGGCGTTGCGGAACGTCTTGTCCGACCGGAACCGTGTGGTGCCGTGACCGCGCAGGTACGGCACGATCACCCGGTAGCCCGCCGCGGCGAGCCTGGGAGCCACGTCGACATAGCTGTGAATGTCGTAGGGCCAGCCGTGCAGCAGGACGACCGCGGGGCCGTGCGCTGGGCCGGCCTCCGCGTATCCCATGTTCAGCTCGCCGGCACGGATCTGCTTCAGCGGGCCGAAAGAGGTGTGCGTTCCGGGCCCGGACGCGCCGGGCGACGGAGAAGCCGAGGCGGAGGCCGATATCGTCGGGAGCGTCGGCAGCGAGACTCCGGCTGTTCCGATGCCGAGAATCCGGGAAAACGTGCGCCTGTCTATGACATTCACCTTCCTTGACCGGTGCGTGGAGAGTGGGGGAATCGACGAGGCCGACACGTCATGGATGACTTCGTGAATCAAGTCATGAATGACGTGATGCATGACGTCAGGTGCCGTCGCCGCCTCGCCAGATGTTGTCGAAGGCCGCGTCTTCGATGCTTCGCCGTTGCCGTACCGCCTCCAGTTCCGTCACCGCGCCGTTGACGGCGGCCAGTACGGCCAGGACCGAGTCGTCGACGAGACCCGCGGCCTCCTCCGTCGGCTCGTCGTGGATGCCCACGGCGGCCGCGAGGACGGTGAGGATGGGCTCGCCCGAGGTCCAGCGTTCGTCCGCGTGGCTGCGGTCCGGCGAGTCGGCCGCTTCCGTACGGCCGCCACCGAAGGGAATCCAGCGATGGCGTGGCCGGGCGAGCCGTCCCTCCGCCTCCAGGTCCGCGCGATAGGCCGCGGACAGCCCACGGCCGCGGCGCCACAGCCAGTCGTCCACGGACTCGTACGGTCTCTGCCGGACCAGCGACGCCACGGCCCCGTCCAACAGACGGTCGCCCATGGTCCACTGCGCGCCGGGCACGATGCGGTCGTCCTCCAGCGTGATGGCCTGGGCCTCGATGAGGTCGACCAGTTCGGCTCCCGCGAGGGCCAGCGACAGGTCGCCCTGCTCGACGGGCCGGCTGGACGGGACGTCCATGGCGATCATCAACAGGTCCCGCGGTGTGGTCATGACGGACTCCACGTCTGAGTCATCGGTGGCTGCCCGCGTCCGCGGCGGATTCCGTCGGTGCGGGCTGTCCTACCGGGGCGGTGGCTCGCACTACCACCATGTGGTGCGGGAAGCCGATGCGCAGCACGGCGGCGGCCACGGCCGCCACGAGAACCACGGAGGCGGCCAGGACCAGGGCCCGCTGATAGCCGTGGTGAAGCAGGGGCGCGACCACCAGCGGACCGAGGATCTGGCCGACGGAGTATCCGGCGGTCAGGAGCGCGACGGAGCGGGGGAACTCCAGGTGGGCCCCGGTGGCGAGGGCGAGGGTGCTGACCCCGATGAACGTCGCGCCGAACAGCACCGCGGAGACCAGGGCGGCCGGTGCTCCGCCGATCAGCGCGGGCAGGGCGATACCCACCGCCTGGACGACGAGCGCGGCGAGCAGCAGGTCGGGGCGGGACCAACGGCGCCCGAGCCGGGCCCACAGCGCGGAGGAGGGCACGGCGGCCAGACCGACCAGCACCCAGGCGCCGCCGCCGAGCGGTCCCGGGGAGCTCTGCTCGATCGCGGCGACCAGGAACGTGCCCGCGATGATGTAGCCGACGCCTTCCAGCGTGTAGGAAGCGAACAGGGCGGTGAACCAGCGGTGCGTGCGCGGCGCGCGGCTGGAGTCCGCGGCGGCATTGACCGTGGTGGCCTCATTGGCCTGGATCGCCTGGATGGCCTGCGTGGCCTGCGTTGTCGTGGGACGCGCTTCGGGGCGGAGGTTCCACGAGGCGACGGCGAGGACCGCGGCGAGTGCGGCCGAGGACCACCAGGCGGCCCGCCAGTCGGCGACGGGGCGCAGTACCAGGACGAGCAGACCCGAGAGGGCGATGCCGGCGCCGACCCCGCCGAACGCCCATCCGGGCAGATGAGCCGGGTACTCCCGAAGGTGGCTGAGGAGCGAGCTGACCGCGATGACGAAGATCAGGGCGCTGGCAACCCCGGCCAGCAGCCGCAGCGCGAACCAGACGGCGGTGTCGTGGGTGGCGGGCATCGCGGCCAGGGTGCCGGTCAGCACGACGAGGGAGATGCGCAGCAGGGCCCGCGAGCGGACCAGCGCGGGGGCCAGAATGCCGACGAGCGCCCCGAGGAGATAGCCGATGTAGTTGGCGGTGGCCAGGTTCGCGCCGGCACCCGCGGACAGCCCCGCCCCGGTGTGCATCAGCGGGAGGATCGGGGTGTAGACGAACCGGCCGACCCCCATGCCCGCGGCGAGTGCCGCGGCGGCCTGGGCCACGTGGCGCCAGGGCGAGGGCGGCACGCCGGCACTTCCGGCCGGGGAGGCGTGCAGGGGTCGTACGCTCATGACGAAGTCCATGGCGCACCGGTCCCCGCCGTCACCGCGCGGCGTCGGTCCGGCCCGGGTCGTTGGGATGGGACTCGAGCGCGGTGACGGTGAGGCTCATCCACGGGCGCAGCGGCAGCGTGCCGAGCACCTTCTCGTGGAGTTCGTCCTCGTCACCGGCACACCAGATGCCGATGCTGCGCAGCTCGCCGACCGGGCGCCACAGCCGTGCCAGGTTGCCGGTGGCGGCCAGTTCCCGGGCACGGACGGCCTCGGCGGCGCGCCGTCGGTCGACCTCGTCCTGAGTGGTGCCCTCGGGGATCGTGGTGGTGATCTCGACCAGGAACTCTCGCATGGTCCTGCTCCGCTCGATGGGACGTCCGGCAGGCGCCGGAACGCCGCGTGGGGTGATGGTGGCCGCCCGGAGGACCGCTGAGCTCGTCCGCCGTCAGGTGTCCCGCCGGGCCGCCCTCGGTCGGGCTTCCCTGGGCTCCATCGTCCGCCCGCCACCGGGGCGATGCCACGACAGGCTTCCTCCCTGCTGAGAGGCACGGCCTCGCACCGACGTAGCATGACCAGCGTGGAGTTGCGCCAACTGCGGTATTTCGTCGCTGTCGCCGAGGAGCTGAACTTCGGCCGGGCCGCCGAGCGCCTGCTGATCGCGGGCCCCTCTCTGTCGCAGCAGATCAAGGCGCTCGAACGCGACCTGGGCGTGCGCTTGTTCGATCGCGATCGTCGCTCGGTGTCCCTCACCGCGGCCGGTTCGGCCCTGCTCCCCCACACCCGCGCCCTGCTCGAGCGGGCCGACGACCTCCAGCGGCGGGCCGGTCGGCTGTCCGGATCGGAACCGGTACGACTCGGCTACGTCAACTGGCTCCCGTCGGACCTCACCGCCCGCACCGCCACTGTGGCCCAACTCCACCTCGACGCATGGGTCGCGCCCTCGCACACCCAGGCCGCCCGGGTCGCCGCGGGCGGTCTGGACCTCGCGGTGTGCTGGGTGCGGACCGAGGACCTGGAAGAACGCGGTCTGCGCGCCCGACTCATCGGCGCCGACCGGCTCTACGCCGTCGCCGGCGGTGACGACACGAGCGACGTGGCCGCCCGGGACACCGCCGTCCTCCTCGACGACGACACCACCTCCTGGTCGTCCTGGAACGTCTACGCCGAAGAGCTGGCCGAGGACACCGGTGCCCGCGCGGTACGCATCTCCAACGGCGGCATCACCGGACCGGCGTTCTTCGATCACGTCCGTCGCTGCAGTCGCCCGGTGGTCAACTCCCCCAAGGGTCAGACCACCCCGCTGCCGCCCGATCTGGTCCAGCGCCCGGTCACCGCACCGGAGATCTACTGGACCTGGTCGCTGGTCTGGCGCGAGAACGAGGACCGCCCGGCCGTCCTCGCCGTCGTCGACGCCCTCTGCGACGGGGTGGGCGACCTCGGCATCCGCGCCCCGGGCGCCTGGCTGCCGGACGGGGATCCGTACCGGTAGGGGAACCGGCCCACTGACCTGGACTGGGAGGCTGTGCCTACCAGCAGGGAGGAATTCGGTCCTGGCCAGGACCCTGTCGACCTTTGACTTCTGCACACCACTCCGCCTAGCTTCCCAATAGTCGACCGGTCGGCTAGTGCAGCGAGATCGGCGACCAGTCAAGAAGCCCCCGCTTCATCGCGGAATCACGGAACCCGGAGAAGATCAGCATGAGCTCTCAGAACCAGAAGGTCGCCGTCGTCACCGGAGCCTCGCAGGGCCTCGGCGCGGGCATTGCCGAGGCCTACCGCAAGCTCGGGTACGCCGTCGTCGCCACCTCGCGCACGATCGCCCCCGCCGACGACGCGGGCGTCGTGACCGTCCAGGGTGACATCGCCGACCCCGCCACCGCCGAACGCGTCATCGCCGCCGCGGTCGAGCGGTTCGGCCGTGTCGACACCCTGGTCAACAACGCGGGCATCTTCCTCGCCAAGCCCTTCCACGAGTACACCCAGGACGACTACGCCGCGGCGACCGGTGTGAACCTCACCGGCTTCTTCCGCATCACTCAACTGGCCGTGGAGCACATGCTCGCCCAGGGCGGCGGCCACATCGTCAACATCACCACCAGCCTGGTCGACAACGCCGACTCCAACGTGCCCTCCGTACTCGCCTCGTTGACCAAGGGCGGCCTCCAGTCCGCCACCAAGTCCCTCGCCATCGAGTACGCCACGCGCGGCATCCGCGCCAACGCCGTTTCGCCGGGCACCATAAAGACCCCGATGCACGCCGAGGAGACCCACGAGATCCTCGCCGGCCTGCACCCGGTCGGCCGGATGGGCGAGACGAGCGACATCGTCGACGCCGTGATCTACCTGGAGAACGCCCCGTTCGTCACCGGCGAGATCCTCCACGTCGACGGCGGCATGAGCGCCGGTCACTGACGGAACACGACAAGGGGAGAATCCTGATGAACAGCACGACGGCCGACGACACGGAAGCGATCCTGCGCGGCGTCCTCGACCAGTGGAAGGCCGCCGTCGACGGGCACGAGCCGGAGCAGGTCGCCGCCCGGTTCACCGAGGACGCGATCTTCCAGGGGCTGCACCCCTACAGCGTCGGAAGGCCGGGCGTCGCGGCCTACTACGCCTCCCAGCCCGTCGGCATGGCCGCCGCGTACCGGATTCTCGAGACCAGACGCCTCACCGACGACCTCGTACTCGGTTATCTGAGCGTCGACTTCTCCTTCGTCGACCGCCCCACGCTCAACGTCAAACTCGGCGTACTGGTGCGACGCGTGGGGGAGGCCTGGTTCATCAGCCACTACCAGGTGTCACGGCTCGAGTAGTCCGGCCCCCTTACCGGGACTTCGCCTACAGGGACTTCACCCAGGCCGCGGTGTCGCCGGGGCGGCCGAAGCGAAGGGTGTCGAGGTGCGCGAAGCGCGGGTCGCCGGTGCGGCGGGTGATCTCGCGGCGCCGGTCCGCGTGCTGGGACCAGGCCCACCAGAGGGGGTGCTCCCGGCTCAGCCAGCCGGTCCAGGTCTCCCTGTTGCCGCCGAACAGCGGCTCGCGTGTGACGGTGCGGCGGACGGAACGGCGCAGGACGCGGGGCAGGACGACCCGTTTGGGATAGTCCAGCCATATCACCGTGTCGGCCCGGTCCCACATCAGGTCACGGACCTCGGGGTAGCCGAGGGAGTCGATGACCCAGCGGGGTTCGGCGGTGATCCGCAGTACGTCCTCGCGCAGCTTCTCGTTCACGGCCCACCCGGCGCCGGTGAAGTACAGCGCGTCCATCTCGTGGTACGGCAGGCCGAGGCGACCGCCCAGGCCCCGGGCGAGCGTGGACTTGCCCGCACCGGTACTGCCCACCACCAAGATCCGCCGCATCCCCGCACCCTAACCGAGCCGGACCCGCCCACGAGAAAGGGGGATTCAGCGGACCTGCGCGGCGAACGCCTCGTACGCCGGCCCGTCGAAGAGGACGAACGTGACCTCCTCGACGGCCGTCGGCGTGGCCCGTACCGTCTCCACCGCGATCCGGGCGGCGTCGTCCATCGGCCATCCGTAGACACCGGCGGAGACGGCCGGGAAGGCGACCGTGCGGGCGCCGAGTTCGTCGGCCACCTTCACCGACCTCCGGCAGCAGGAGGCGAGGAGTTCGACCGGACGGCGGCGGTCGACGGGGAGGTGGATTTTCGATGCGCTCTTGCCGCGATCGGCCGGATTCGGTCCGGTCAGTAGCCCCCTTTGACCGCCCGGACGCTGACCGCCCGGACGCTGACGGAGTCGATGGCGCACCGTGACCAGTCCGGCTCGCCGCGACTGCCGAGTTCATCGAGGACCCCAGAGTCGCCGAGGCCGACGAGCTGGGCCGGGAAGTCGGTCAGGGGCTCGTTCTCGGCCCGGGGTGGTCCCACCACGCGCTCCGCCGGTTCTCCCCCTGCCTCGTGCTGCTGGTGGACGACGCGGCGGTGCCGGTCGGGCCCGAGCCGGGCGCGGGAGTGGACCGGGCCTGCCGGGACATCCTCGTGATGCGCAACCGCCTGATGCGCCTCGGGGTGATGCCCGGACGACCAAGCGAGTCCAAGAGTTCCGCCGGCAGATCGGCGCCACATACGACCGCAGGACCGGCCCTCGATCTGGCACCGCGGTGATCGAGAAGGGGTGCTGCCGGCCCGCTCAGACCCGGATGGGCAGTCCCCTTCCCGCGCCTGACAACCAATCAGAACGCGCGTCGAGCAACGAGGCGCACGACTTGATCGTGTCGGTGTTCGGCGGCATGTCCAAGTCCGGGTCGATCGCCCCACCCCCCTCGGGCGCCCACAGCGGCACGCCGCAGTGCACGAGCGGCGGGAAGCCGTTGCCGAACCGGGCGCCGTAGAAGGCCCGCCGCAGCTCGCCGATCACTACCGCGCAGGAGCCGCGCCCGGGGGCCGGGCGAGCTGCTGGAGCGCGCGGTGACCTCAAGGCACCCGTAGCACCCGTAGGCGGTCATCCATCGGTGAATCCGTCCTCACAGCTCGAGCACAAATTACATACATCCCTCTCTTCATACTGGCCTCGATGGTCTAGATTGACCATGCTTCAGCTGTTCGGACACGAGGCGACCAATAATGATCTATAGGTCCGGCGCTACGGAAGGACGGCAGTCTCGTCCCCGGCGCCAGACGTGGGGGTGATCAATTCTTGGAGCCCGACCGGGACCTTGGGTGCGGGGAGCACCAGAGGTTTCGACGGGTCCCACGCCTCGAGAGGCCGGCAGGACATACAAGTCCGCTGTCGGCAGGGTGGGTTGTTCACGTAGCTCCCGAATAACCGGGATGTCATGCTCAGGGCAAGACTTCCCGTGCGGAGGAACGGTGCGTCGCGGTGCAGGGGGCGGGGGCCTCCTGCGGGGAGCAACAGTGCTAGGCGAACACGTCGAACCACTGGGAACCTGGGGGGTTCTGTGCGGCAAGGGGGACTAGTCGGCCTGTTTCCGTCGGCGCGCGAGCGTCTGGCGAACGACGCAATCAGACAGCCCACGATCGAATGGGAGCAGCGGTACCGCCGTGCCGTGATCACCAGCGATACCGTGGCGACCGCCTTCGTGGTGGCGGCGATCGGCAACTTCTTCGGGGCCCGGGACGCGGCCAACTGGCACGAGAAGTGGGGGATTCTCGCATTCGGCACCGAGCTGCTGGTGCTGGGGACGCTTGCGCTGAGCCGGTCGTGGGCTCCGGCCGTGCTCGGCCAGGGCGCGGAGGAATTCCGCCGGCTCGGACGCTCACTGTTCACGGCGACCGTCGTACTGGCGCTCGGCGGGATCGCCCTCACCTCGCGCAACATCAAGCTCTGGATCTTCGTCGCGATCCCCGCGATCGCGCTCGTCACCATGCCCGCGCGGTATCTGCTGCGCCTCTGGCTGCACAAACAGCGGAAGGAAGGGCGCTGCCTGAGACCGGTGCTCGCTGCCGGAAGTCCGGCCACCGTGCGCGACCTGATCACCCGAACCCGCAAGTTCCCGCACATCGGCTGGCGAGTGGAGGCGGTGTGCACGACGGACGGCCGCGGGCTCGACGGTGACGAACTGGACGGAGTGCCCGTCGTCGGCCGACTGGCGGACGTCGCCAAGCACGTCCGCCACGACGGCTACCGTGTCGTCGCGGTCACACCGGACCCGCACTGGTCACCGGACCGGCTCCAGCGGCTGGCCTGGAACCTCGAAGGCAGCGACGCCGAGATGGTCGTGGCCCCCGTGCTGATGGAGGTGGCCGGCCCGCGGCTGCACATCGACGCGGTGCTCGGGATCCCGCTGCTGCGGGTCAGCATGCCTACCTTCACCGGGGGCCGCCGGGCGATCAAAGGGGTCGTCGACCGGATGGGCGCGGCGCTCCTGCTGATGCTGTTCGCGCCGCTGATGGTGTTCGTCGGGCTGCTCGTGCTGGTGGACAGTCGGGGTGGGGCGTTCTACCGCCAGCGCAGGGTCGGCAAGGACGGCCGCGAGTTCACCATTCTCAAGTTCCGCACCATGGTCGCCGGGGCTGAAGGGGCACGTGCCGAGCTGGCCGACCGCAACGAGGGCGCCGGCCTGCTGTTCAAGCTCCGCCGGGATCCGCGGGTGACCCGGGTGGGAGCGGTGCTGCGCCGGTACTCGATCGACGAGCTCCCGCAGCTCTTCAACGTGCTCACCGGATCGATGTCGCTCGTCGGTCCGCGGCCTCCGTTGCCGGAGGAGTCCGCTGCGTACGACCCGGACATCCGGCGGCGACTGCTGGTCAAACCCGGACTCACCGGCCTGTGGCAGATCAGCGGACGCAGTGACCTGTCGTGGGAGGAGGCGGTTCGGCTGGACCTGCGGTACGTGGAGGACTGGTCGCTCGCCCTGGACACAGTGATCTTGTGGAAGACGCTGCGTGCGGTGCTCTATGGGCAGGGGGCCTACTGATGCGCGGGGGGCTGCGGCTCAACGGTCCCGCCGGCGCTCGGACCGCAGGCCGGGAAGGCCTGCCTGGGGGGAGGAACGGGTCATGAGAGTCAGCGTTTTCGGGCTCGGGTACGTGGGCTGCGTGTCGGCCGCGTGCCTGGCCAGCATGGGTCACGAGGTCATCGGGGTGGACGTGAACCAGGTGAAGGTCGACCTGGTCAACGAGGGCAAGGCCCCGGTGGTGGAGGAACGTATCGGCGAGCTCATCGCCGAGGTCGTGCGGACCGGATCGTTGCGCGCCACCGGCGACGTCCGCGAGGCGATCATGGACAGCGAGGTGTCGCTGGTCTGCGTGGGCACGCCGTCGGAGCCCAACGGCAGCCTGTGCACCACGTACTTGGAGCGGGTCACCGAGCAGATCGGCGCCGCGCTGGCCGAGCGGGGTGGGCGGCACACCGTCGTGTTCCGCAGCACCATGCTCCCGGGCACCTGTCTGAACCTGCTGGTACCGATCCTGGAGAAGTACGTCGGCGGCACGGCCGGGGTGGACATCGGGGTCGCGGTCAACCCGGAGTTCCTGCGCGAGGGCACGAGCGTGCGGGACTTCTTCGACCCGCCCAAGACCGTCATCGGCGAGCTCGACCCGGCAAGCGGCGACGCGGTGACGGCGCTGTACGACGGCTTGCCCGGCGAGGTGTTCCGGGTGCCGATCCCGACGGCCGAGGCGATCAAATACGCGGACAACGCGTTCCACGGCCTCAAGATCGGCTTCGCGAACGAGCTGGGCGCGGTGTGCCAGGCGCTCGGGGTGGACTCGCACCAGGTGATGGACGTGTTCCTGGCCGACCGCAAGCTGAACATCAGCCCCGCCTACCTGCGGCCCGGCTTCGCCTTCGGCGGCTCCTGCCTGCCCAAGGACCTGCGCAGCCTGGTCCACGCGGCACAGCGGGCCGACGTCTCGGTGCCCATCCTCGCCCATGTGCTGCCCTCCAACTCCGATCATCTGCAGCGCGCGGTGGAGCTGGTCGAGCGCACCGGCAAGCGCCGGGTGGGCCTGTTCGGGCTGTCCTTCAAACCCGGCACCGACGACCTCCGCGAGAGCCCGCTCGTCGAGCTGGCGGAGAGGCTCTTCGGCAAGGGTTACGACCTGCGGATCTACGACGCCAACGTGAGCCTCTCCCGGCTGCTCGGCGCGAACCGCGAGTACATCGAGACCCGGCTGCCGCACCTCGCGCAACTGCTCGCGGATTCCGTCGACGAGGTGCTCGGGCACGCCGAGGTGCTCCTGGTCGGGACCAGGGATCCGGCCGTGCTGTCGTCGCTGCCCCAAGGCGGCGACGGCCCGGTGATTGTCGACCTCATCCACCTTCCCGATGCCGAAGCGCGCCGGGCCGAACCGGGGTACGTGGGCCTTGCTTGGTGATTCGACCAGTGGCGACCGGCCGGACCGGCGCGCGCTGATCCTGGTGGAGAACCTGTCGGTGCCGTTCGACCGGCGGGTGTGGCAGGAGTGCACGACACTGCGCGACGCGGGCTGGGAAGTGCACGTCATCTGTCCGCAGGGGAGCAAGCGGGACACGGAGCCGGAGGCGGAGATCGACGGGGTGCGGATCCACCGCTACCCGTTGCGCGCGGCCACCGGAGGACCGGCCGGCTACCTGCGGGAGTACGGATCGGCGTTGTGGCATACGATCCGGCTGGCCCGGAGGGTCGGCCCGGTCGACGTGGTCCACGCCTGCAACCCGCCCGACCTGCTGTTCCTGCCGGCACGATGGATGAAGCGGCGCGGAGCGCGGTTCGTCTTCGACCAGCACGACCTGGTACCCGAGCTGTACCTCTCCCGGTTCGACCGCGGCGAGGATCTGCTCTACCGCGCCGTGTGCGCGCTGGAACGGCTGACCTACCGGGCCGCGGACGTCGTGCTCGCCACGAACGAGAGCTACCGGGACGTCGCGGTGCGCCGTGGCGGCCGGCGGCCGGAGGACGTCTTCGTGGTACGCAGCGCGCCCGACATCGACCGGTTCCACCCCGTACCGCCCGAGCCGGAGCTCAAGCGCGGCAAGCCTCATCTGCTCTGCTACCTCGGCGTCATGGGCCCGCAGGACGGCGTCGACTACGCCTTGCGGGCCCTCGCGAAGCTGCGCGACGAACTCGGGCGCACCGACTGGCACGCGGTGTTCGTCGGCGCCGGCGACACCTTCGACGCGATGGTGGAGCTGTCCCGGCAGCTCGGGCTCTCGGAGCAGGTGCAGTTCACCGGGCGCATTCCGGACGAGGACCTGGTGCGCTACCTGTCCACCGCGGACGTGTGCCTCTCCCCCGACCCGCACAACCCGCTCAACGACGTGTCGACCATGAACAAGGTCCTGGAGTACATGGTGATGGGCCGGCCGATCGTCTCGTTCGACCTCCGGGAGGCGCGAGTCTCCGCCGGCGACGCCGCCGTCTACGCGCCCGCCAACGACGAGGCCCAGTTCGCCAAGCTCATCGCACTGTTGCTGGACGATCCGGAGAAGCGGGCCCGGATGGGCGAGATCGGCCAGGAGCGGATCAGCGGGTCGCTCTCCTGGCGGAACTCCCAGCGATCGCTGCTCGCCGCCTACGCCGCCGCCTGCCGCGACCACACTCCGGCGTCGGCAGGCGACCCGGACCGTGCACAGGGCGGAGGCCGCACCGTTGAACGATGACACGATACGCCTGGTCACGATCGGGCGGATCATCCGTCGGCGCTGGCGGCTTCTCACCATCCTCGCCGTGGTGGGTGCGCTCGTCGGCTACGGCACCTCTTTGCTGTTCCCGCCGCGCTACACGACGTCGGCATCGGTGCTGCTGCCGGGGGCGTGGGAGGAGCGCGAGCTGCTGACTCAGCAGGAAGTCGCGACCAGTTCGGTGGTGGTCGACCGCGCGGCCGCCACGCTCAACTGGCCCGGGGTCAGCGGCAACGAGCTGCGGGATCAGGTGAGCGCCACGGCCGCCAACGGGAACATCATCAAGATCTCGGGCACGGCCGACACCCCGAAACGCGCACAGCAACTCTCCGACCAGGTGGCCCAGCAGTTCGTCACCTTCGCCGCGCGGGTCGTGGACGACAACACCGACCCCGAAGCGACGGCGCAGCTCGAGGCACTGCGGCAGATGGTGGTGCAGACCAACCGCCGCATCACCGACCTGGCCGACGCGGCCGATCCGGGGCGGACCGTGGAGAGCGTGCAGTCCCGCACCGAGCTCGAGAAGCTGCGCACCACGCTGCAGGAGGCCATCAACAAGCTGGACCAGGCCGACCCGGCCGCCAAAAAGGCCAACATGGTCGTCATGGGGCCGGCGGCCCGGCCGGTCGGCGAGACACCGCCGACGAGGATGCAACTCATCGTCGCCGGAGCACTGCTGTTCTTCCTGCTCGCGGTCATCGGCCATCTCACCGCCGCACGGATGAGCCGCCGACTGCGCACCCAACCGGAGATCATCGCGGCGCTGGGCTCGACGCTGCTGGGCACCGTCGACGTACCTGGTCAACGGTCCACGCACCGGCCGGAAGGCCGTGGCCCGCGGGCCCGGATCCGCCGGCTGCTGGGCGTCGACATCCGGTGGGACCTGCCCACCCCGCAGACGTCGGGCGACGAGGCCGGCAGACAGATCCGCTTCCGGCGGGTGTGCGCCCGCCTCCGGGACCAACTGCCGGCCCCCCGGCGGCTGCTGGTCGTCGTCCCGGACGGCGACGAGATCGCCCGCCGGGCCGCCGGGCAGCTCGTCGCCGAGGCCGAGAGCGATCCGCTGCTACGGGTGGTGGGGGTCTCGGTGTCCCAGCCACTGGTGCCGGACCGGGACAACGAGTCCGGTGCCCTGGTCGTGCTCAGCGCGGGCGTCTGGACCGCAGTTGAGCTCGCCGGCATCGCCGAGGCGTGTGCGGACGCCAAGCACGAGGTCGTCGGCATCGTCCTCGCCGGCACGGTCCGGGTCCGTTCGACGCGGTCCGCCGGCCGTGCTCGGGATGCCGTCACGCCGGTGCTCGCGGTGGGCGACAACGCGAAGGGAAGTTCAGGGTGACGACGAGTACGACTTCGGAGTCGCCGGCCGCCGCTCCGCTGCTGGACCTGCAGGCGCTGGTGGTGGCGGTGCGGAGGCGGCGCCGCCTCTGGTGCTCCATGGCGCTGCTGGGGCTGCTCGTCGGCGCGGCGGTGTCGGTCCTGATGCCACCGCCGCCGACCGCGGTGACCAAGGTGCTGGTCGCCCATCAGGAGGACCAGCCGAACGACCCCGGAACGCTGATCCGCACCGACGTCGGACTGCTGCAGACCACGCGGATCGCCGGCAAAGCCCTGCAGTCCCTCGGGTCCTCGGAGAAACCGGAGGACTTCATGAAGAACTACGGGGCTGTCGGCCTGACCAACAACCTGCTGCAGATCACTGTGACGGCTGACAGCGACGCGGAGGCGGTGGCCCGCGCCAAGGCGCTGGCCGACGCGTTCGTCGCGGACCATGTGCGGCGGATCAAGGACGCCGCCGACTCCGAGGCCAAGGCCCTCCTCGACCAGCGTGACCGGATGCAGGGCGAACTCGCCCAGGTCAACAAGGCGATCGGAGACGGATCGTCGCAGGGCGGGCCGAAGGCTTCGGCGAACCTGGAGTCGCTCTTCGCCAGCCGGGCCGAACTCACCTCGCGGATCACCGATTTCAGTCAGCGCGCGGCGGAGGCGCGCATCGGCACGCCCAAGCTCATCGCCGGCACGCAGGTCGTGGACGCCCCGCGCGCGGTGCGGCACTCCCTGCCCAGGGCCGCTGCCACCAACGCCGCGATAGGACTCGTCCTCGGGCTCGTCCTCGGGCTCGCGGTGGCCGCGGTCGGCACGGTGGTGGCGGACCGCCCCGTGCTGCGCCGGGACATCGCGGCGAACCTCGGCGCCTCGGTCATCACGGAGCTGCCCCGCCGGTCGGCCAGGCTGTGGCGGCGCCGACGGGTCCGGGCGGCACGCGAACGGCTCACCACGTCACTGGCCCGCACCGTGCGCGGCTCCGCGGACCCGGTCTCGCTGCTGGAACTGGGCTGTGCGCGCAGCGCGAGCCTGATCGCCCTGGACGTGGCCAGGGCACTGGCGGCGGACGGGCCGGTGGTCGTCATCGACGCTCTGCCCGGCCCGCAGCTCGCCAAGTACCGCCCGAAACCGGGAGACCCGACCGTGGTCAGCGGCGAGCGTGCCGCGGACGTGTCACCTCAGGAGCGCCGGCTCGGCGTCGGCTCGGTGGCGCCCGGCACGGCGTGGACCGACCTCCAGTACCTCGGCACACAGACCGTGCTCGTCGTGCGGGCCGGGCACGGCAGCGCCGCATGGCTGCACACCGTGGCGCGGCAGCTCGCGGACCAGCGCATTCCGGTGATCGGTGTGGTGCTGATCGACCCCGATCCGCGTGACCGGACCGACGGCACGCTGTGGGACGGGCTGCACACCGCGCTGCGCGGCCAGAGCGAACGGCTGGCCCGACAGAACGGGACGGGCCGGCGGCGGGCCGAGCGGCTGCCGATGTGGGCGGGACGGGTCCCGGACAGCGACCAGGAGGCGCAGTAGACATGTGTGGCGTCGCAGGCACTTACCGATGGCCGGACGGGAAGGTCGTGGCCGACCGGCTCACCGATGTCCTCGCCCACCGCGGTCCGGACGGGGCGGGCCGTTACAGCCACCCCGTCGGTGACGGCGAAGTGCACCTCGGACACCGCCGACTGGCCATCATCGACCTGTCCGAGACCGGCGCCCAGCCGATGGTCTCGGGCGGCCTCGCCCTGACGTACAACGGCGAGCTGTACAACGCGCCCGAGCTGCGTGCCGAACTGGCGGCCACCGGGGTGCGCTTCCGCGGTACCTCCGACACCGAGGTGCTGCTGGAAGCCTGGCGGCGCTGGGGTACGGACTGCCTGCCCCGGCTGCGCGGCATGTTCGCGTTCGGGATCTTCGACGAGCGAACCGGTGAACTGGTGCTCGCCCGCGACCAGCTCGGCATCAAGCCGCTGTTCCTGCTCCGGCGCGGCGAGGGTCTGGTGTTCGCCTCCGAGCTCAAGGCGCTCGCCGCCGTGACCGGTGGGTCGCTGCAGGTGGACCACGCGGCGCTGGTGGCCTCACTGCTGTACTACTGGGTGCCGGACTCGCGGTGCGCGTTCCGCGAGGCGGAGAAGCTGCCGCCGGGGAGCTGGCTCCGGTGCCGGCCCGACGGCCGGGTGGAACGCGGCCGGTACTGGAACCTGAGGGACGTCGCCGCCGAGGGCCGGGAGCGGGCCCGGGACGGCGAGCAGCCGGACATCGCCGCCGTCGTCGAGGAGTCGACCCGGCGCCACCTGCTCTCCGACGTACCCGTGGCGACCTTCCTCTCCGGCGGGCTGGACTCCAGCTACCTGACCGCGCTGGCGGCCCGCGACCGACCCGGGATCTCCGCCTACACGATCGGGTTCCGGGCCGAGGACGCCCGGTTCGAGGCGATGCCGGACGACCTGCGCTACGCCCGGCAGGTGGCCGAGCAGTTCGGCGTCGACCTGCACGAGATCGAGATCGCTCCGAACGTGCTCGACCTGCTGCCGCAGATGACGTACGCCCTGGACGAGCCGATCGGCGACCCGGCCGCGATCAACACGTTCCTGATCTGCTCGGCCGCCCGGGAGGCCGGGGTCAAGGTGATGCTCTCGGGGATGGGTGCCGACGAGCTGTTCGCCGGTTACCGCAAGCACCTGGCCAACCTGATCGCGCTGCGCTACCAGCGCATCCCGCGGCCTCTGCGGCGCGGCCTGTCCAGCGCCGTGGACCGGCTGCCGGTCGCCACGGCCCGCCGGGGGTACCGGTCGGTGCGGTTCGCGAAGCGGTTCCTCTCCTTCGCCGATCTGCCGGAGGAGACCGCGTTCCGGCGCAGCTACACCATGTACGACCAGGACGAGCTGCTCGCCCTGGTCGATCCGGACCTGGCCGGGACGGTCGAGGACGTGCTGACCGAGCATGCGGACATCTACGAGGACAACGACCTCGACGACTTCGTCAACCGCATGTGCCTGGGCGACGCCCGGATGTTCCTGCCTGGCCTGAACCTCGCCTACACGGACCGGTCGAGCATGGCCGCCTCGACCGAGGTGCGGGTGCCGTACGTGGACGTCGAGGTGGTCAAGGCGGCGTTCGCCGTGCCCGGCGATCGCAAGATCGTCGGACGACAGGGCAAGGCCGTTCTCAAGGAAGCGGCCACCTCGGTCCTGCCCCGGGAGATCGTGTACCGGCCGAAGGGCCTGTTCAGCGCCCCGCTGCGCGCCTGGATGAGCCGGGATCTGGCACCGCTGGTGCGCGAGGTGGTCAACGACGGCGTGCTCGTCAGTTCAGGGCTCCTGCGCCGCGACGCCCTGGCGCGCATGGTCGCCGAGGACGCCGCCGGGCAGCGGGACTTCTCCAAGCATCTGTGGCATGTGCTGACCCTCGAGTACTGGTATCGCGGCGCGACCTCTGGCTCCGGCCAGAGCCAAGCGGCTTGACGGCGTTGAAACATGAGGAGCTCGGGTGAAACAGGTTGTTCAGAACTACAAGAGCGGCGAGCTGGCGGTGCTCGACGTGCCGGTGCCGGGGTGCAAGGCGGGCGGTGTGCTGGTCCGCAGCGCCTACTCGCTGATATCCACCGGAACCGAGCTCATGAAGGTGTCCGAGGCCGGCATGTCGATGCTGGGCAAGGCCCGCTCCCGGCCGGACCAGGTGGCCAAGGTCATGCAGAGCGTGGCCACCAACGGGGTGCCCGCCACCTACCGCAAGGTGATGGGCAAGCTGGACTCCTACACGCCGCTGGGCTACTCACTGTGCGGGGTGGTCGAGCAGGTCGGCACCGGGATCGACGACGTGAAGGTCGGCGACCTCGTGGCCTGCGCCGGCAATGAGCACGCGCTGCACGCCGAGCTGAACTGGGTGCCGAAGAACCTCTACACCCCGGTGCCGGACGGCCTCGCGCCGCGCCACGCGGCCTTCGGTACCGTCGGGTCGATCGCGATGCAGGGCGTCCGCCAGGGCGAGCCGCAGCTCGGCGAGGTGGCGCTGGTCATCGGCCTCGGGCTGATCGGGCAGCTGGTGGTACAGCTGCTCGCCGCCGCGGGAGTCCGCGTGGTCGGAGCAGACCCCGACCCGGTGCGCTGCGAGCTCGCCGAGCGCCTGGGCGCCGCGGCCTGCGGCGATCCGGCGTCCGCGGCCGTGGAAGCCGCCGTCGCCGAACTCACCGACGGTCACGGCGTGGACCAGGTGTACCTGGCCGCCGGCGGCGGCAGCAACCAGCCCGTCGAGCTCGCCGCCCGGCTCTGCCGGGACCGCGGCCGGGTCGTCGACATCGGCAAGTGCCGCCTGGACCTGCCGTGGAACGCGTACTACGAGAAGGAGCTCGACGTCCGCTTCTCGCGCTCGTACGGCCCCGGGCGCTACGACCCGGAGTACGAGCTCGAGGGGCGGGACTACCCGATCGGTTACGTGCGCTGGACCGAGCGCCGCAACCTGGCGTGCTTCCTCGACCTCGTGGCCCGCGGCAGCGTCGACGTGGAGCCCCTGGTCTCCCACATCGCCGACTTCGATGACGCCGTCGAGACGTACCAGCGCCTGAAGGACGGCGAGCTCAAGGCCGTGGCCGTGCTGTTCCGGTACCCCGAGCAGAAAGAGGAAGCGGGGGAAGCGCAGGCCCCGGCCGTTGCCGTGCCCGCGGTGAAGCGACCCACCGGCGGAGCGCCCACCCCGGCCCGGTCCGCCAAGGGGCCGGTGCGCCTCGCGTTCCTCGGCGCGGGAAACTACGCGACGTCGATGCTGCTGCCGCACCTGGCACAGCGCGACGGCGTCGAGTTGTCCACGGTCGTCACCACGACGGCGCTGTCCGCGGCCAACGCGCAGCGCAAGTTCGGCTTCGCCGAGGCGACCACCGATCTCGACGCCGTGCTCGGCGACAAGTCCATCGACGCGGTGTTCGTCGTCACCCGGCACAGCTCGCACGCCGAACTGACCCGGAAGGCGCTGCTGGCCGGCAAGACGGTGTTCGTGGAGAAGCCGTTGGCGCTCACCGAGGACGAGCTGGCCGGCGTGCTCGCGGCGGTGGAGGAGTCCGGCAACGACCGGCTGCAGGTGGGCTTCAACCGCCGGTTCGCGCCACTGCTGCGGGAGGCCAGGAAGCGGTTCGGCGCCCGGACCGGTCCGGCGAGCCTCCGCTACCTGGTCAACGCGGGCCGGCTTGGACACGGCAGCTGGTACCTCCAACAGGGCACCGAGGGCTCGCGGTTCGCCGGCGAGGGCGGACACTTCATCGACACGGCGAGCTGGCTGCTCGAGGCCGACCCGGTCTCGGTGTACGCGGTCGCCACGTCCGGCAACGAGGACCTTCAGGTCGTGCTGCGCTACCCGGACGGGTCCACCGCCACCATCAGCTACGTCACCACCGGTGCGGCCGCCTTCCCCAAGGAGACGCTGGACCTCATCGCGGACGGCAAGGTGCTGCGGCTCGACGACTTCGTCCGTGCCTCGGTGTTTGTGGACGGAGGGGTCGGCCGTAAGCGGTGGGCCAGTTCGCGGCTGCCCAAGGCCCGGGACAAGGGCCAGTCCGCCGAGCTGGCCGCGTTCGTCAAGGCCGTGCGGACCGGTGGGCCGATGCCGGTGCCGCTGGAGTCGCTGGTCGCCACCACGTCGGCCACCCTCGCCGTGCAGGCCGGCCTGGTCGGCGGCGCGCCGGTGACGCTGGCGAGGGCGCGATGACCATGAGCGCGGGCTGGTACCTGCGGCGGCTGTCCCGGATGGGACCGCGGGAGGTCGGCGGCCGGGCGGGCGACGCGGTGCGCAGGCGACGGTGGCGGTCGGCGCGGCCCGACTGCCCGAGCGTGACCGGCGCCCGCTTCACCGCGGTGCTGCCCGCCGGGACGATCGCCGCCATACCTCCGGACGCCGCGAAACGTCTCATCGCCGAGGCGGACCGGCTGATGTACGGGCACGTCGAGTATTTCGGGGTGGTCCGCGACGACCTGACCGACCCGGACTGGTGGTACGACCCGAAGACCGGACGCCGGGCTCCCTGGGGCTACGCCTTCGACGTGCCGTACCGGAACGAGGACGCGGTCGGGGACATCAAGCAGATCTGGGAGCTGTCCCGGCATCAGTACCTCACCGTGCTCGCCGCCGCCTACGCGATCACCGGGAACGAGCGGTACGCCGAGCGAGTGGCCGAGCACCTGCGGTCGTGGTGGGCGGCCAACCCACCGCTGCGCGGCGTGCACTGGATCAGCGGCATCGAGCTGGGCATCCGGCTGCTGTCCTGGGTGTGGATCCGCAGGCTGCTCGACGGCTGGCCGGGCGCGGCCGAGCTGTTCGAGGGCAACCCGGTGGCGCTGAACCAGATCTGGCACCACCAGCGCTGGCTGGCCGCCTTCCCCAGCCGGGGGTCCTCGGCGAACAACCACGTCATCGCCGAGGCCGCCGGGCAGTTCGCCGCAGCCTGCGCGTTCGGATGGTTCCCCTCCTCGGAGCGTTGGCGAGCCGACGCGCTGAGGTCGCTGGAGCGGCAGCTGCACGGCAACACCTTCGACTCCGGCCTCAACCGCGAGCTGGCCACCGAGTATCACGGACTCGTGCTGGAGCTCGGCCTGGCCGCGGTGGCCGAGGCGGATGCCGCGGGCAGGCCGGTCCCCGCGTCGATCCGGCTGGTGCTGCTGCGGATGACCGACGCGCTCGCGGCCATCGTGGACGGCCGGCTGCGGCCGCCGCGCCAGGGGGACGCGGACGACGGGCACGGTCTGATCGTGGACGGCGCGGGCAGCGACCGCTGGGCCTCGCTGCTGGCCACCGGGGACGCCGTGTTCGGCCGGCTCGCCTGGTGGCCGCCGGTGACCGGCACCGATGTGCGCACCCCGCTGCTGGCCGCGCTCATCCGGCCGTACGCGAAGAACGGAACGGCGCCGGCCGTGACCCGCCCGGCAAGCCGGCCGGCCCATTTCGCCGACGCGGGCATGACCATCCTGCGCGGTCCGGCGGAGGTCTGGTGCCGCTGCGACGGTGGTCCGCACGGGTTCCTGTCCATCGCCGCGCATGCCCACGCGGACGCGCTGTCCGTGGAGGTCCGGCACGACGGGGTCGACGTGCTCGCCGACCCGGGGACGTTCTGCTACCACGGCCAGCCCGAGTGGCGGCAGTACTTCCGGTCGACCCTCGGCCACAACACCCTGCAACTGGACGGCGGTGACCAGTCCGTCTCCGGCGGCCCGTTCCTGTGGACCCGGCATGCCCGCACCCGCGTCCTGGCCGCGGACACAGCCGGCGAGGGCGTGGCTCGCTGGTGTGCCGAGCACGACGGGTACCAGGGCTCCGTGCACCGCCGTCGGGTGGAGCTGACGGCCGCGAGCCAGGAGCTGAGAGTGGTCGACGAGGTGCGCGGCCCGCGCCGGACCGTGCAGCTGGCGTTCCACCTCGGCCCGGCGATCGCCGCGGACCTGGCGGGCAACCGGGCCGTACTCACCTGGACCCGGGACGGCGAGGACCGCTCCGCGGTGCTCGACCTGCCCGGGCAGCTGAGCTGGCGGGCGCATCGCGGCGAGAGCGACCCGCCGCTGGGCTGGTACTCCGCCGGCTTCGGGCGCAAGGAACCCACCACAACCCTGGTCGGCACCGGCTTCGCCGACGGCGCGGAGGGCTTCACCACCGTACTCAGGTTCCGCGGCTAGGGGGGCGCGTGGGGATCAAGAGGCGGCACTGGGCGTTGGCGGCGGCACCGCTGGCGCTGGCCCTGCTGGCGACGACCGGCTGTGAGAGCACGCCGCACGCCCGGGCAAAGCCGGCCGCTGCGCCATCCACGCCCGTGGCCGGGGTGTGCGCCAAGCCCGCGGCCGGGCCGGCGAAGGCGCCGGCGGGCGCGGTGAGCGTCGACCCCGCGGTGGTCGGTGATCTGGCGGCGAAGACCAAGAACAGCCCCCCGAACACCACGTTCTGGCTTCGGCCGGGCAAGCACAGGCTCGATCCGGACCGCTACGCCCAGGTCATCCCCAAGAAGGGGGACAGCTACCTCGGTGCGCCGGGCGCGGTGCTCGACGGCCGGAAGAAGAACCAGTACGCGTTCGGCGGCACCGCCAGCGACGTCACCATCCGTTACCTGACCGTGCAGGGTTTCGTCGCGCCACGCGACGAGGGCGTGGTCAACCATGACTCGGCCGACGGGTGGGTGATCGAGCACGCGACGATCCAGAACAACTCCGGCGCCGGGCTGATGGCCGGTGCCCGCCAGCGGGTCCGCGCCAGTTGCCTGCGCGACAACGGCCAGTACGGCATGAACGCGTACAAGGCCACCGGCCGTATCAGCGGCCTGGTGGTCGAGGGCAACGAGATCGTGGGCAACAACACCGACGACTGGGAACGACGGCAAGAGGGCTGCGGCTGCACCGGAGGCATCAAGTTCTGGGCCGTCAACGGCGCCGACGTACGCGGCAACTGGGTGCACGACAACCGCGGAGCCGGGTTGTGGGCGGACACCAACAACAACGACTTCCGCATCGAGGACAACGTGCTCGAGGCCAACGACGGTGCCGCGCTGATCTACGAGACCAGCTACAACGCGGTCATCCGGGGGAACACGATCCGGCGGAACAACTGGGTCGAGGGCCGCAGGTACGCCGACCGCGGCGACACCTTCCCGTTCGCGACCATCTACCTGTCCGAGTCCGGCGGCGAACCACGGATCCGAGCCCGCACGGACAAGATCGAGATCTATCGGAACATGCTGGAGAACAACTGGTCCGGGATCACCCTGTGGGAAAACGCCGACCGGTTCTGCAACAGCCCGGCCAACACCTCGTCCGGTGACTGCACGTTGCTGGTGAAGAACACCCACCGCTGCGCACAGCCGGCGATCGCCACCGCGCCGCTCTACGCCGACTGCCGATGGAAGACCCAACGGGTGGACATCCACGGCAACCGCTTCGTGCTGGACAAGTCCGTCGTCGACTGCACGGTGAAGTGCGACCGCATGGCGGTGCTCGCCAACTACGGCACCTATCCGGACTGGTCGCCGTACCAGGGCGAGCGGGTGGCCGAGGCCATCACCGGCAAGCAGCACAACCGCTGGCACGACAACGTCTACGTCGGACCATGGAAATTCGTCGCCCACGACCCGAGCCGAATCCTCGACTTCGGGCAGTGGCAAAGCACGCCGTACCAGCAGGACGCGGGCAGCACCTTCCGCGCACAGGACGGTGGTTGAGATGAGCGCGGACCACACGCCGAAGATCGTCGGGACAGTCTGGGGGCTGCTGGTCCTCAACACGCTCGGTTCCGCCGGGGCGAAGACCATCATCCCGCTGCCCCGCTCCCTCATCCAGATGGTCACCATGGGCGCGCTGGTCGCCGCGTTCGCGCTGGCGCTCACGGTCAATCTCCGGCTGCGCATCCGAGCCGGCGCCTTCGTGTTCCTGCTCACCCTGCTGCTGGTGGAGAGCGTGATCTCCAGCGCGAACCTGGAGTCCGGGTTCGGCGCGCTGTTCCGCTGCTTCCGGCTGGCTCTCTTCGTCGGCACGCTGTGGCTGCTCAGCCGCTGGTGGAACGGCGGCCTGACGTTCGTCCGGTACCACATCCGGATGTACTTCGCGGTGCTCGGATCGGTGGCCACCGGCCTGGTCGTCTCACCGGGCGCGGCCCTGCCCGACCTCTACGGCGGACGCCTCGTCGGCGCGTTGTGGCCGCTCACCCCGCCGCAGATCGGGCAGTACGCAGCGGTGATCATCGGGCTCACCGTGCTGCTCGTCCTGGGCCGCCGGACCGACAGGGCCAGCGCCGTGGTGGTCATCGTGCCGTCCTTCGTGCTGCTCGCGCTGACCCATACGCGGACGGCCACGCTCGGCCTGTTCATCGGGCTGGCGTTGGCGATCGGCTCGCTCATCCTGACCAGCGCCGCAGCCCGCCGGTTCTTCACCTGGGCGGTGCTGTGCGCCGTGGTGGCCGCGGTGGGGTTCGCCTCCGCGCTGCAGGCGTGGTTCCTGCGCGGACAGAGCAAGGAGAACTTCTCCAACCTCACCGGTCGGGCCAAGGTCTGGGACGCCCTGCTGGCTGCGCCCCGGTCGACCTCGGAGAAGTTGTTCGGCGTGGGCCTGGGCGACAAGTCGTTCGGCGGGCTGCCGATCGACAACAGCTGGCTGGCCGTCTACAACGAGCAGGGTCTGATCGGCGTCACCCTCGTCGCGGCGGTCATCATCGTGTTGGGCGGCGTCGCGTTGCTGCGGCCACCGTCGCTGCAGAGGGCCTGCGCGATCTTCCTGATCAGCTACTGCGCGATCGCGTCGTACACCGAGGCCGGTCTTGGCGACGCCTCGCCGTATCTGCTGCATCTGGCCCTGGCCGCCTCGCTGTTGGCGGCACGCGCCCAGGCCGCTCCCCTCTCGACGCCCGAAGTCCCTCGGCGACACATCCCGCGCTGGGCCCAGAGATCGGAGGTGACCTGAGCATGCACGTCCTCGTGGTGCACAACCGCTACGCCTCGGCGCAGCCGAGCGGGGAGAACAAGGTCGTCGACCAGGAGGTGGAGCTGCTGCGGGCGGCCGGCCACCGGGTCGAGGTGTTCGAGCGGCGCAGCGACGACATCGCCGCCCGCTCCCTCCTGGGCAAGGCCGCGGTGCCGCTCCTTGTGCCGTGGAACCCGGCGGTGCGCGCGGAGCTCGCCGCCCGGCTGCGCACCGAGCGGCCGGACGTGGTGCACGTCCACAACGTCTTCCCGCTCCTGTCGCCGGCGGTGCTGGCCGCCTGCGCCGACGCCGGCGTGCCCGCCGTCGCCACGTTGCACAACTACACGCAGATCTGCCCGCCCGGCACGCTGCAGCGGGACGGTCGGCCGTGCACCGAGTGCGTCGGGTCCGCGCCGCTGCCCGCCGTCCGGCACGGCTGCTACCGCAGCTCCCGCCTTGCGACGGTGCCGCTCGCGGTCAGCATGTCGGCCAACCGACGGCGGTGGTGGTCCGGCGTGGAGCGGTTCTTCTGCATCTCCGCGGCGCAGCGCGACGTGCTGGTGCGGGCCGGCATGCCGGCCGAGCGACTGGCGGTGAAGCACAACTTCGTGCCCGAACCGGGCGCTCACCGAGCGGGCGCCGGCGAGCATCTGCTCTATCTCGGCCGGCTCGCGGAGGCCAAGGGCGTGCGGCTTCTCATGGCCGCGTGGGACGAGATCGCCGCCGGCGGCGGTGTGGGCGTCCCGCTCGTGATCGCCGGTACGGGGCCGCTGGAACCGGAGGTGACCGCCTGGGCGGCGGGCCGGGACGACGTCCGGTACGTCGGCCTCTATGACACGGCGGAGTGCCGGCAGGCCATCGCGCGGTCGGTCGCCGTGGTGGCTCCCTCGACGTGGCTGGAGGCGTTCGGCCTGGTGGTCGTGGAGGCGATGGCGGCGGGGGTCCCGGTCGTCGCCGCCGGTCACGGCGCCTTCGTCGAACTCGTCGAGGACGGGGTGACCGGGCTGCTGCACCGACCGGGCGAGTCCGCGTCGCTCGCGTCCCGTATACGCCGGATCGCGTCCGAACAGGACCGGAACCGGGAGATGGGCCAGGCGGCCCGACGCCGTTACGAGCAGGGGTTCAGCCCGGCCGTCGGCCTTGAGCGCCTGGTGGAGGGGTACCGCACCGCGATCGCGGGTCGGTCCGGCGGCGGGGACAGCCCGTCGCCGATGGGGAACGGAAACGCTGGCTCGCGGTGGGGGACCCGCGCGAGCAGGGATGGGGGCAGTAGATGACACGATGCCGACTCTGCGGCTCGGCGACGCTCACGAGCGTCGTCGATCTGGGGGCGACCCCGCCGTGCGAGAGCTTTCTCGCCGCGGACCGACTGGACCAGCCGGAGCCGACGTACCCACTGCACCTGCGAGTCTGCACCGACTGCTGGCTCGCGCAGATCCCTCCGCTGATCACGCCGGAGGAGACGTTCAGCGAGTACGCGTACTTCTCCTCCTTCTCGACCTCCTGGGTGGAGCACGCCCGCACGTTCGTCGCCGACGCCGTACAGCGGGTGGGGCTCCGCCCCGACGCCTTCGTGGTCGAGGTCGCGAGCAACGACGGGTACCTGCTGAGGCACGTGGTGGACCGCGGGATCCGCTGCCTCGGCATCGAGCCCTCCGTGAACGTCGGCGCCGCCGCACGGGACGCGGGGGTGCCCACGCTCACGGAGTTCCTGTCCCCGGACACCGGCTCGGCCGTCCGCGCCGAGCACGGCCCGGCGGACCTGGTCGTGGCCAACAACGTGTACGCGCACATCCCCGACGTGGTCGGGTTCACCCGAGGGCTGCGCGCCCTGGTCGCCGACGACGGCTGGGTCTCCATCGAGGTACAGCACCTGCTGACCCTGATCGAGGAGAACCAGTACGACACGATCTACCACGAGCACTTCCAGTACTACACGGTCGCGTCCGCGACCCGAGCGCTGGCGAGCGGCGGACTCGCGCTCGTGGACGTCGAGCTGCTGCCCACGCACGGCGGCTCCATCCGGCTGTGGGCCCGGCCGGCCGAGGTGGCCGGCGAGCCGACCCGGCAGGTGGCCGACGTGCTGGACCGGGAGAAGGCCGCCGGACTGCAGGAGCTCTCCGGGTACACCGAGTTCTCCGCCCGGGTGGCCAAGGTGCGCCGGGACCTGCTGCGGTTCCTCATCGAGGCGGCCGAACGCGGCGAGACGGTCGTCGGCTACGGCGCCCCGGGCAAGGGCAACACCCTGCTCAACCACTGCGGCATCCGGCCCGACCTGCTCCCCTACACGGTCGACCGCAACCCCTACAAGCACGGCAGGTTCACCCCGGGCACCCGCATCCCGATCCTGCCGCCCGAGCAGATAGCCGCCGACAGACCGGACTACGTCCTCGTCCTGCCGTGGAACCTGCGGGCCGAGCTGGTCGAGCAGCTGTCCTTCGTCCACGACTGGGGCGGCCGACTGGTCTTTCCCATCCCGGAACTGAGCATTGTCGAGGTCAAGCCGTGAAGGTCGTACTGTTCTGCGGCGGTTATGGGCTGCGTATGCGCAGCGGAGCTTCCGACGACGTGCCCAAGCCGATGGCCATGGTCGGCCCGCGCCCGCTGATCTGGCACGTCATGCGCTACTACGCGCACTTCGGGCACACCGAGTTCATCCTGTGCCTCGGGTACGGGGCCCACCACATCAAGGACTTCTTCCTCAACTACGAGGAGACGACGTCCAACGACTTCGTGCTGCGGGGCGGACAGACCGAGCTGCTGTCCACCGACATCGCCAACTGGACGATCACGTTCGCGCAGACCGGCATCGAGTCACCGATCGGGGAGCGGCTGCGCCGGGTGCGCCACCACCTGGACGGCGACGAGATGTTCCTCGCCAACTACGCCGACGTGCTCACCGACGCCCCGCTGCCCGAGATGATCGACCGGTTCGCCCGGCGCGACGCCGGAGCGTCGATGATGGTGGTGCCGCCGCAGTCCTCGTTCCACTGCGTGGAACTGGGCGAGGACGGCCTGGTGGGAGGCATCACCGCGGTGAGTGACATGCCGCTGTGGGAGAACGGCGGCTACTTCGTGCTCCGCCAGGAGGTCTTCGACCACATCCCGGAGAACGGGGACCTGGTCGCCGACGGCTGCGCCCAACTGGCCAAGCGCGGCCGGCTGGTGGCGCACCAGCACCGTGGCTTCTGGAAGCCGACCGACACCGTGAAGGAGCGGGCCGCGCTCGACGACGCCTACGCCCGGGGCGACCGTCCGTGGGCCGTGTGGGATCACGACGGTGCGGGGCGGGCGCGACCGGAAGCCGGGCCGGCGCCGCGGCGAGGACCTCGTGATCCGGCTCGGAGCCGGGCGGCTGGACCGGATCGTCGCGGTGGGCGCGCACTGCGACGACATCGCCATCGGCGCCGGCGGCACGCTGCTGACGCTGTGCCACGCACGGCCGGGTGTCCGCATCGACGTGCTGGTGCTCTCCGGCGGTGGCAGCGAGCGGGAGGAGGAGGAGCAGGCCGCGCTCACCGCCTTCTGCCCGGGCGCCGACCTGCGGCTGACCGTGCACAAGCTGCCGGACGGCCGGCTGCCCGCGCACTGGGACGAGGCCAAGGCCGCCGTCGAGGAGCTGCGCGCGGGGACGGAGCCGGATCTCGTCCTTGCCCCGCGCACCGATGACGCGCACCAGGATCACCGCGGTCTGGCGAAGCTGATGACAACCGCGTTCCGCGACCACCTGGTGCTCGGCTACGAGATCGTCAAGTGGGACGGCGATCTCGGCCGTCCGGCGGCGTACCAGCCGCTGTCGCCGGAGATCGCCGAACAAAAGGTGCGGCTGCTGCAGGAGCACTACCCCTCGCAGCGGCACCGGCCCTGGTACGACCGGGAGGCCTTCCTCGGGCTGGCCCGGATCCGCGGTATCGAAAGCCACGCGCGCTACGCCGAGGCGTTCGCCGTCACCAAACTCACTCTCGACCTGGGGGAATGAACCTTGCGCGTACTGTTGACCGGGCACCAGGGCTATCTGGGCACCGTCATGGCCCCGGTTCTCACGGCCGCCGGGCACGAGGTCGTCGGTCTTGACGCCGGCCTGTTCGCCGACTGCGTCCTTGGCCCGACGCCCGCGGACCCGCCAGGGGTGCGAGTGGACCTGCGCGACGTCACGGCCGAGCACGTGGCCGGGGTGGACGCCGTGATCCACCTGGCCGCGCTGTCCAACGACCCGCTGGGATCGCTGGCGCCGGAACTCACCTACGACATCAACCACCACGCGTCCGTACGGCTGGCCCGGCTGGCCCGCGACGCCGGGGTGCGGCGCTTCCTGTACGCGTCGACGTGTTCGGTCTACGGCGCCGCCGGCGGGGACGAGCTGGTGGCCGAGGACGCCCCGTTGCGGCCGGTGACGCCCTACGCGGAGTCCAAGGTGCGGGTGGAGGACGACCTGCACGCGCTGGCCGACGACGACTTCAGCCCGGTGTTCATGCGCAACGCCACCGCCTTCGGCTTCTCGCCCCGGCTGCGCGCCGACATCGTGCTGAACAACCTGGTGGGGCACGCCCTGTTGTCCGGTGAAGTCCTTGTGCTCTCCGACGGCACCCCCTGGCGGCCGCTGGTGCACGCCGCCGACATCGCTCGGGCCTTCACGGCCGCGCTGGTGGCGCCGCGGGAGTCGGTGCACGACCTGGCCTTCAACATCGGCAGCG
Source organism: Streptomyces mirabilis (assembly GCF_039503195.1). Taxonomy (NCBI): domain Bacteria; kingdom Bacillati; phylum Actinomycetota; class Actinomycetes; order Kitasatosporales; family Streptomycetaceae; genus Streptomyces; species Streptomyces mirabilis. Next base: position 8,313,823 of record NZ_JBCJKP010000001.1, on the reverse strand, counting down.
AGATCAACAACGTCACGGTCGCCGAGATCGCCGAGCAGGTCGCCGAGGCGGTGTCCGGCGCGAAGGTGGTGATCACCGGGGAGAACGGCGCCGATCCGCGGTCGTACCGGGTGGACTTCTCCCGGTTCCGCGCCGCGATACCCGGCTTCGACTGCGAGTGGACGGTGAAGCAGGGCGCGCTCGAACTCGCCGACGCCTACCGCGAACACGGGCTGACCCGGGAGGACTTCGAGCGGCGCTTCACCCGCCTTGCCGTGCTGCGCGCGGCGACCGACGCCGGCGCCGTCGACGACACCCTGCGGTGGCGCCGATGACCACGGCCGGCGAGGAGATGCACGCGCTGGTGGAGCGGTTGTACCCGCTGTGCCGGAGCATCACCGGCGACGGGGTGCGCGCCACCCTGGAGATCGTCGGCGCGTACCTCCCGCTGCAGGTGCACGAGGTGCCGACCGGGACTCAGGTCCTCGACTGGACGGTGCCGCAGGAGTGGAACATCCGGGACGCGTACGTAGCCGATCCCGCCGGCAACCGGGTCGTCGACTTCGCCGCGTCCAGCCTGCACGTGCTCGGCTACAGCGTGCCGGTGTCGGCGACCATGCCACTGGCCGAGCTGCGCGGACACCTGCACACCCTGCCGGACCACCCGTCCTGGGTGCCGTACCGCACCAGCTACTACCGGCCGGAATGGGGGTTCTGCCTGGCCCAGGAGACCTTGGACGCGCTGCCGGACGGCGAGTACGAGGTGCGCATCGACTCCACACTCGCCGATGGCCACCTCACCTACGCCGAGCACGTGGTCCCCGGGCAGGTCGCCGACGAGGTGATCGTCTCCTGCCACGTCTGCCACCCGTCGCTGGCCAACGACAACCTGGCCGGCATCGCGGTGGCCACCTTCCTGGCCCGAGCGCTGGCGGAGCAGAAGCCGTACTACACCTACCGGTTCCTGTTCGCCCCCGGCACCATCGGGGCGATCACCTGGCTGGCCCGCAACGCGGAGCGGATCGAACGGGTCAAGCACGGGCTGGTGCTGGCCTGCGCCGGCGACTCGGGCCGGCTGACGTACAAACAGAGCAGACGCGGTGACGCGGAGATCGACCGGGTGATGCGTCATGTGCTGTCCGCCTCCGAACGCCCGCACCACGTCGCCGAGTTCACTCCGTACGGCTACGACGAGCGGCAGTTCTGCTCGCCCGGGTTCGATCTCGGCGTGGGCTCGCTCAGCCGGACCCCGTACGCCGGCTACCCCGAGTACCACACCTCGGCGGACAACCTGGACTTCGTCTCCCCGGAGGCGATGGCGGACACTCTCGCCGTCTGCCGCGAGGCGTTCGCCGTCCTCGACCGCAACCGGCGGTACGTCAACCTCAGCCCCTACGGCGAACCACAGCTGGGCCGGCGTGGGTTGTACGACTCGCTCGGCGGCCGCAGCGACACGAAGCAGGCCCAGATGGCCATGCTCTGGGTGCTCAGCCTCTCCGACGGCGAGCACAGTCTGCTGGACGTCGCCGAGCGGTCCGGGCTGCCGTTCGACACCGTCGTCGCCGCGGCCGACGCCCTGTGCGGCGCCGAACTGATCAAGGCATGACGCCGATGACCACCGAGGGGGAGAAGACGACGGCGCCGGCGGCACCGGCCGGACCCGCCCGGCAAACCGCCAAGCGGGCCATGGTCGGCCGACTGTCCTGGGGACTGGCCGACCAGGCGGCCTCCAGCGTGAGCAACTTCGTGGTGGGCATCTACGTGGCCCGCTCGCTGGGGGTGACCGCGTTCGGTGTGTTCAGCCTCGCCTGGGTGACGTACGGCGTGGTGCTCAACGTCTCCCGCGGGCTGGCCACCGATCCGCTCGTGGTGCGCTTCAGCGGCGTGCCGGGCGCCTCCTGGCGCGGGGCGGTGAGCCGGTCGACGGGTACCGCACTCGTTGTCGGTGCCGCCCTCGGCGCGGTGTGTCTGATGGCCGGGCTCGGCCTAGGCGGCCGCGTGGGGCCCGCGTTCGCCGCCCTTGGTGTCATGATGCCGGGGCTGCTGCTCCAGGACGCCTGGCGGTTCTCGTTCTTCGCCGCCGGCGCAGGGCGGAAGGCGTTCGTCAACGACGTCGTGTGGGGTGTCGCACTCGTCCCGGCCATGGTGGTGGCGGCCCGTGCGGGCAGCGTGGCCGCCTTCGTGCTCGCCTGGGGCGCGTCCGCCACGGTGGCGGCGGGGTACGGCTACCTCCAGTCCGGCATCCGGCCCCGGACGACGGAGGCACGCGGGTGGCTTCGCGAGCAGCGCGATCTCGGCTACCGGTACCTGGTCGAGAACGTCAGCCTCAGTGGCGCGAGCCAGCTGCGGGCGTACGGGCTCGGCGCGATCGTCGGGGTCGGCGCGGTGGGTGCGGTGCGGGGCGCCGAGCTCCTGCTCGGCCCGTTCCTGGCGGTGCTCATGGGGCTTTCGCTGGTCACCGTCCCGGAGGCGGCACGGGTGCTGCGGCAGGCCCCGCATCAACTGGGCAGGTTCTGCCTCCTCCTTGGCGGGGGGCAGGCCGTCGGCGCGCTGCTCTGGGGCGCGGCGCTGCTGCTGATGCCCGGCCGGTTCGGCGAGCTGGTGCTCGGCGGCGTCTGGCACTCCGCCTCGGAGCTCATCGTGCCGATCACCCTCGGCGTCGCGGGCGCGGGCCTCGGCACCGGCGCGGCGGCCGGGCTGCGCGCGCTCGGCGCGGCCCGGCGCAGCCTGCGCTGCCAGCTGTTCGCCTCCGCCTGCTACGTCAGCGGCGGGCTCGGCGGGGCGGCCGCGGCCGGCACGGTCGGCTCGGCCTGGGGCGTCGCCGCCGCGACCATCAGCGGCTCGGCCGTGTGGTGGCTGCACCTGCGGTCCGCCCTGCACGAGCGCCACCGCGATCCCCTCCCCGAAGTGAGGACCTCATGACCGACCGACCCAGGCTGAGCATCGGCCTGCCCGTGTACAACGGCGAGGAGTACCTGGCCGAGTCGCTCGACGCCCTGCTCGGTCAGACCTACGAGGACTTCGAGCTGGTCATCTCCGACAACGCCTCGACCGACGGGACCCAGGAGATCTGCCGCAAGTACGCCGCGCGGGACTCGCGCATCCGGTATCTCCGGCTGCCCCGGAACATCGGCGCCACTCCGAACCACAACCATGTGTTCACCGAGTCCCGCGGCGAACTGTTCAAGTGGGCCTCGCACGACGACCTGTACGGCCGGGACCTGCTGCGGCGCTGCGTTCAGGCGCTGGACGAGCGGCCTGACATGATCCTCGCGCACACCGGCCAGGCGGTCATCGACGGCGACGGCCAGGTGAAGGTCCCCTACGAGTACACGCTCGCCACCGACTCCCCGCACGCGCCGGAGCGCTTCCGCAGTCTGTTGTTCGAGCCGGGTGGCGACGACTTCTACGGGGTGATGCGGGCCGACATGCTGCGCCGGGTGAAGCCGCTCGACAGCTACCACCACGCGGACCGCACGTTCGTCGCCGAGATCACCCTGCACGGGCCCTTCCACCAGGTGCCGGAGCTGCTGTACTTCCGCCGCGACCACCCCACGCGCGCCGAGCGGGCGAACCCTTCCAAGCGCTCCCGGTGCGTCAACCTGGACCCGCGCCGGGCGGGCCCGCTGCACCCGACGCCCCGGCTGCTCGCCGAGTACATGTGGGGCTTCGTCGCGGCGATCCGGCGGGCGCCGTTGTCCCCGGCCGACCGGCGCGCGTGCTATCGCCACCTGGTCGCGTGGATGACCAGCCGGGTCCGGCCGGGCGCCGGTGAGCGGGTCGAGGACCGCGCCCCGGTCGACCCGGCCCTGCTCACCGTCTCCGTCGACGCCCTTGTCGCCGGCCGCGAGGGGAGGCAGGCATGACGCCCGCGAACCGGACTCCGGTGCGCGTCGGGGTGTTCGGCCTGCTCGGCTCCGGCAACCTCGGCAACGACGGGTCGCTCGAGGCCGTGCTCGGGTACCTCCGCGCCGAACACCCGGAGGCGGTCGTGGACGCGCTGTGCGGCGGACCCGAGGCCGTGACGACCCGGTTCGGGATCCCCGCGACGCGGCTGCACTGGTACCGCGGGGAGTACCGGACCGCGTCGCGTGCGGGCGCGATCGCGGCGAAGGGGCTGGGCAAACTCGTCGACGTCTTCCGCACGGCTGCCTGGGTGCGCCGGCACGACGTGGTGATCGTGCCGGGCATGGGCGTCCTGGAGGCCACGCTGCCGCTGCGGCCGTGGGGCTTCCCGTACTCGCTGTTCCTGCTCTGCGCGAGTGGCCGGCTGCTGCGCACCCGGGTGGCGCTGGTCGGCGTCGGCGCCGCGACGATCGGCAACCGGCCGACCCGGGCCCTGGTGCGCTGGTCGGGGCGGCTGGCCGCGTACCGGTCGTACCGGGACGCGCAGTCCCGTGACGCCATGCGGGCGATGGGCGTGGACACCGCGCGCGACGAGGTCTACCCGGACCTCGCGTTCGCCCTGCCGACGCCGCGGGCGAGCGCGCCCTCGGACCCGTCGGCTCCGCCGGGCCCGGTCTGCGTCGGCGTCATGGACTTCCACGGCGGCAACGACGATCGCGCCCGGGCCGAGGAGATATACCGGCGCTACCTCGACGGGACGATCGGGTTCGTCCGCGCGCTGGTCGAGGAGGGCAGGGCTGTCCGGCTGCTCACCGGTGACGAGTGCGACGCGTCGGTGGTCGCCGCGATCCTCGACGCGGTGGACTCGCCGCTGGTCACCGCTGCCGAACCGTCCTCGCTGGCCGACCTGATGAACGAGATGGCGGCTGCCGACACCGTGGTGGCGATCCGGTACCACAACCTGATCTGCGCGCTGAAGACCGGTACACCGGTGCTCGCTCTCTGCTATGCGGCGAAGAGCGACTCGCTCATGGCGGAGATGGGCCTCGGCGCGTACTGCCACCCGGCGCGCGAGGTCGACGCCGACCGCCTGCTCGAGCAGTTCCGTGCGCTGGAGAAGCGTTCGGCCGAGCTGCGACAGACCCTCACCGAGCGGAACCTGGCCGCGGCCCGGCGACTGGAGGACCAGTTCACCTCCTTGACCGCGGCCGTGTTCCCCGCGACCGACCACACCCACGCTCACGCTCGGCAGGAGTCTCCATGAAAGCGACCGAAGTCCCGGAGATCACCGGCGCGTACCTCTTCGAGCCGACGCCGTACGCCGACGAACGCGGCTTCTTCTGCCGCACCTTCGACGCCGACGTGGTCCACTCGGTGGGCCTCGACCCAAACGCCTTCGTCCAGGACAGCCTGTCCCGCTCGGTCCGGGGCGTGCTGCGCGGCCTGCACCTGCGCTCCGGCGCAGGCGAGGCCAAGCTGGTGCGGTGCTCGTACGGGATGATCTTCGACGTCGTCGTGGACCTGCGGCCGGACTCGCCGACGTACCGGAACAGGGCCTTCTTCGAGCTGTCCGGCGAGACACAGGTGACCTTGTACATCCCGGCGGGGTGCGCGCACGGCTTCCAGGCGCTGACCGAGACCGCCGACACCTCGTACCGGATCGACCGCCCGCACGATCCGGCCGAGGACGTGACGATCGCCTTCGACGACCCCGAGCTCGCCATCCCCTGGCCGCTGCCGGTCGCATCGATGTCCCAGCGGGACCGGGAGGCGCCGAGCCTCGCCGAGGTCCTCAAGCGCCAAGAAGGTTGAGGTCGGCGTGCACACCGAAGACACCGAAGAGTTCCTCCTGCCCCGCTCGCGGCTGGCCAACGAGCGACTGCACGCCCTGATCCCCGGGGGCGCGCACACCTACGCCAAGGGCGACGACCAGTACCCCGAGGACCTGGCCCCGGTCATCAGCCACGGCCGCGGTGCCCACGTGTGGGACATCGACGGCAACCGCTACATCGAGTACGGCTCCGGCCTGCGGTCGGTCAGCCTCGGCCACGCCCACCCACGCGTGATCGAGGCGGTGCGGCGGGAACTCGACCGCGGCAGCAACTTCGTCCGGCCGTCCATCCTGGAGGTCGAAGCCGCGGAACGCTTCCTGGCCACGGTGCCGACCGCCGAGATGGTGAAGTTCGCGAAGAACGGCTCCGACGCCACCACCGCCGCGGTGCGCCTCGCCCGCGCCGCCACCGGGCGCCCGCGGGTGGCCCTCTGCGCCGACCATCCGTTCTTCTCCGTCGACGACTGGTTCATCGGCACCACGCCGATGTCCGCCGGCATTCCGGCGGCGACCAACGAGCTCACCGTGGCGTTCCCCTACGGGGACCTGGCCGCCACGGAGGAGCTGCTCACCCGGTACCAGGACGAGGTCGCCTGCCTGATCCTGGAACCCGCCACCCACACCGAGCCGCCGCCCGGGTACCTCGCCGGGCTGCGTGAGCTGGCCGACCGGCACGGCTGCGTACTGATCTTCGACGAGATGATCACCGGCTTCCGCTGGTCCGAGGCGGGCGCCCAGGGCCTGTACGGCGTCGTCCCCGACCTCTCCACGTTCGGCAAGGCGCTGGGCAACGGATTCGCCGTCTCCGCGCTGGCGGGGCGCCGCGATCTGATGGAGCGGGGCGGGCTGCGTCACTCCGGCGACCGGGTGTTCCTGCTGTCCACCACGCACGGTGCGGAAACACACTCCCTGGCAGCCGCGATGGCCGTGCAGACCACCTACGTCGAAGAGGGCGTCACCGCAAGGCTGCACACCCTCGGCGAGCGGTTGGCCGCCGGTGTGCGCGAGGCCGCGGCCGGCATGGGCGTCGGCGACCACGTCGTCGTCCGGGGCCGGGCCAGCAACCTGGTCTTCGCCACCCTCGACGAGAACCTGCAGCCGTCGCAGGAGTACCGCACCCTGTTCCTGCGTCGGCTCCTCGCGGGCGGGGTGCTGGCCCCGTCGTTCGTGGTGAGCAGCGCGCTCGACGACGCCGACGTCGATCACACCGTCGACGTGGTGGCCCAGGCATGTGCGGTGTACCGGAAGGCACTGGACGCCGGGGACCCCACCCCCTGGCTGGCCGGACGACCCGTGAAGCCCGTATTCCGCCGCTTGGCGTGAGGTGACGTGACGTCAGCGACGCTCCCGCTGACCGGCGTCGGCCACCCGGTCGACCGGCCGGTCAGCCATCCGGTCGACCAGCCACGCGGTCGCCGGTATCACCGCCAGCGCGGTGCACCAGCCGCCGAGGACGTCGGTCGGGTAGTGCGCGCCCAGGGCGACCTGCGCCCAGCCCATGGCGGCGCCGGCGACCAGCGCCGCGGCGAGCACCAGTAGCGTGCCGGCCGGCCTGCCGAGGCCGAGCCGGCCGGTCGCCGGCAGCGCCACCACGAGAGCGAGCGCCGTGAGGAAGGCGGTGTGCCCGCTCGGGTAGGACAGGTTCCCGTCGTGGATGGTGCGCCCCACCAGGGACTTGAGCAGCGTCGCCGTCCCCACGGTCATGCCGACGCCGGCAACGAGGAGTACCGCCGCGCGAGGACACCGCAGCAGCAGGCAGCCCGTCACGATGACGACGACCAGCGTCGCCGCTCCCACGGGCTCCCCCAAGAAGTCCAGGGCCAGAGCGATGTGCCGCCATGGCGGCCCCACACCGTCCACCGCCGCCGAGATCCGCGCGTCCACCATGCCGGGCTTGCTGTCGTCGGCATACAGGACCCCGAGCACGACGACCACCAGCGCGGCGAGGGCCGCAATCGGCCCGAGCCACCCGCGCAGCGACGGGGGCAGCACCGCGGGCGCCGACCGGCCGGTCACACGCCCACCGCGTCCGGTCGACCTGCGGTGCTCCGCCGTGATCGGTGGTTGGTGTTGCGGACCCCGGTGACCGTAGGTCCGGGCACGCCACGGCCCGTGCGTCCCGTCGGTACCTCGGCTCCCGCGGGCCGGCTCCTGACCTGCCCCAAGGGCCCGCCGACGCGGCGCTTCGCACCACGGGTCACCTGTCCGCCCACCTGGTGGTCCGGACCCGCGCCGCGACCTCCTGCTTGGTGGCGGTCGAGCCGAACACCCCGCTCATGACCGAGACGGGGAAAAGCCCGCACACCGTCGCAGACCAACCGGCAGATGCGATGCACCTCCCCCTCCCGTCGGGGCCGACGCCATGTCACCCGCCGCTACCGCGATGCCGCGCCCCCGAGAACTGCCCGCTGCCACCCGCCGACATGGCCGGGATCGTCACATGTACGGGCTGCCACTGGTGCCACTCCCCACCAACGAGCCCCCCGTCGTCCACTCGCCACCCTAACCAACGATGGGGTCGCGGCAGGCCGCTGTCGGAAAGTCCGTGTGTCAGCACTCCGCGAATTTTGCTCCTGGATCGCCTTTCCTCGGCCCAGTGGCGCCGGCACGCGGACCGCCACCGGACCACCGGAATCCACGGGGCCTCAAGCAAGTCGGGTAGACGGGCCACGACCGCCGTCAGCGGACCTGCGCGGCGAACGCCTCGTACGCCGGCTCGTCGAAGAGGACGAACGTGACCTCCTCGACGGCCGTCGGCGTGGCCCGTACCGTCTCCACCGCGATCCGGGCGGCGTCGTCCATCGGCCATCCGTAGACACCGGCGGAGACGGCCGGGAAGGCGACCGTGCGGGCGCCGAGTTCGTCGGCCACCTTCAGCGACTCCCGGTAGCAGGAGGCGAGGAGTCCCGAGCGATCCTCCTCACGGCTGAAGACCGGGCCGACCGTGTGGATCACCCACCGCGCGTCCAGCTCGCCCGCGGTGGTGGCGACCGCCCGGCCCGTGGGCAGGCCCTTGCCGTAGTGCGAGGCGCGGAGCCTGCGGCAGTCGGCGAGGATGGCGGGGCCGCCACGTCGGTGGATGGCCCCGTCCACGCCTCCCCCGCCGAGCAGCGACGAGTTCGCCGCGTTGACGACCGCGTCGGCGCTCTGACGGGTGATGTCTCCCTGGACCAGGGTGATGGCGGTCATGACGGCCTCGGCCTCCTCGTCTGCGGACTTCGATCCTCGCCGCATTGCGCTCAGGCCGCCACGCGATAACCGGCTGTCAGACGACCACTCCGTCGATCTCGAAGGTCTGCACGGACGCGGCGGAGAAGGCCGCCGTCAGCGTCTTGCCGCTCAGATAGGTGTCCGAGTGGGCGGTGTAGAGGTCGCCGCTGCCGGAGGTGACGGTGTTCCAGCGTCGTACGAGTCCGCCACTGCCCCCGGTGACCTGGCTGAACTTGGACAGGTCGAAGGTGAGGTTCTGCGCGGCGCCGGAGTTGACGGCCACGATGACCAGGCGCTTCGCGCTCGCGTCGTACGCCGCTGCCGCGTATCCGACACCGGTGTCGATGATGGTCATGCCCGGGCGGATGTGCCGGCTGAACTGGGCCATCACGTAGTACTTGGTCTGGACGGTCGTCGGCTGGAGGGTGCTCTGGTCGTAGGCGATCATCGCCCAGCCGGTGCTGGGGTCCATCACCTGCCAGTACACCCACGCGGTCGGGTGCAGCCAGCGGAAGTCCAGGCAGAGGTTGCTCGCCAGGGTGAGGCCGGTGGCGTCGGAGTCGCCGGTCTCGGAGTTCCACAGCCGCTTGCCCGCCGTGGTGACGACGTCGGTGTAGAGGAGGTCACGGCGACCGCCGGAGCCCTGGTACCCGTGCACGTTGACCCGGTTGACCTGGGCTTTCGTGGTCGAGCTGAAGGAGTTCCAGGTCGTGCGGGCCAGGTCGTAGTTCGTCTCGTCGGACGCGGAGACCAGGGTGCCGGTCAGACCGCGCTTGTCGAGTTCGCTGCGCAGATACGGGAGGACGGCCGCCTGGACGGTGGCGTCCATGTGGCAGCCTTCCTGGGTGCCCGTCGCCGTCCACCAGTTGGAGGAGGGCTCGTTGAACGCGTCGACGGAGCTGAAGTTCACACCCCAGTTGTTCTTCGCGTAGAGCGCCACCGCGGCCAGATGGGAGGCGTGCTGACGGTAGTTCCAGGACTGGAGGTTGTTACCGCCGTCGGACGCGCCGGACGGGTTGTGGTTGAGGCACATCCACCACATCGGCGAGTTGGCGAACAGCTCGCTGACGGCGCCGCGTTGGGTCGCCTTGACCAGGGCCGCCCGCTGGTTGGCGTCGGCCGTCCAGTCCCAGGCGGAGGAGGTGGGATCCTCGTTGTTCCAGTCCTGCCAGTACCCCTCGATCTGCTTGAACGCGGGGATGTTGGCGGAGGCGACCATGCTCGCGCCGCTCACGGTGTTCCCACTGCACGCGCCCAGGTTGTAGCGGGCGATGTTGAGGCCGAGGCCCGGCAGCGTCTTGCCGCCGTACGCCACGGACTTGGTGGTGAAGAAGATGTCGGCGAAGTCGTCCCGGGCGCCGAACACATTGGCCCACCAGGCGAGGGAGGTGCCCCAGCCCTCCCAACTGCCGTACTTCGTACCCGGGTTGACCCCGATGGTCGCGTCGGCCCGAGCGGTGCCCGTGGCCAGCGCACTGCCGAGCAGCGCACCACCCGCCGCGGCCAGCACCGATCTGCGCTTGATCATGTGGAAGTCTCCTGTCACGGTCATGCCACGGCCCCATCGCATGATCGGGCCGGGGCGGGACGTTGTCGAGACGCGTGACAGCGCTTTCTTCCTGTGAAACGAGGCACGGATGTGACGGCTTGCGCCGCCTCTGGTCAGGACTGGTGGTCGCCCCTGGTCAGGACCGGCGGCATCCTCCGGTCAGGACTGACGCAGGCGCCGCCACACGGCCTTCGCCGCGTTGTGTCCCGACATGCCGTGCACACCGGGGCCCGGCGGGGTGGCCGAGGAACAGATGAAGACGGCCGGGTGCGGTGTGCTGTACGGGAACGGGGAGAGCTTGGGACGCAGCAGGAGCTGGAGTCCGTCGGCGGCGCCGCAGCCGATGTCGCCGCCCACGTAGTTGGCGTTGCGCGCGGCGAGTTCGGGCGGGCCTGCGGTGGCGCGGGCCAGTACACGGTCGCGGAAGCCGGGTGCGAACCGCTCCAACTGCCGCTCGATCGCGTCCGTGAGGTCACCCGTCCAGCCGTTCGGAACGTGTCCGTACGCCCAGAAGACCTGCTTGCCCTCCGGGGCCCGGGAGGGATCGACGACGCTGGGCTGCACCGTGATCAGGAAGGGGGCGTCCGGCGCCCGGCCCTCGCGCGAGGCGGCGCGCAGGGCGGTGGCGATCTCGGCGCGGCTCGCGCCCACCTGCACCGTCCCGGCGGTGCGTGCCTCCTCGGCCGTCCAGGGGACGGGGCCGTCCAGGGCGTAGTCGATCTTGAAGACGGAGGCCCCGTAGCGATAGTCCTCGTAGTACCGCCCGAAGCCCGCGATGCGGGACAGCGCGGCGGGCGAGGTGTCGAAGACGTAGGCGCGGGCGGGCGGCAGGTCGTCGAGACGCTTGACCTCGTAGTCGGTGTGGACGGTGCCGCCGAGGTCCTTGAGGTACGCGGTGAGCGCGTCGGAGATGGACTGGGAGCCGCCGCGCGCGACGGGCCAGCCGCGGGCGTGCGCGGCCAGCGCGAAGACCAGGCCGACGGCGCCGGTGGCGATGCCGTCGAGCGGGGCCATGACGTGTGCGACGAGACCGGCGAACAGGGCCTGGGCCCGCTCGTCACGGAAGCGCCGCATGAGCCAGGTCGAGGGCGGCAGCCCGGCCAGGCCGAAACGGGCGAGCGTCACCGGGTCGCGGGGCAGGGCGGTCAGTGGCAGGGACATGAAGTCGCGGGCCAACGTGTCCCACGTGGGGAGGAAGGGGGCGACCAGTCTGCGGTACGCACCGGCGTCGCGCGGGCCGAACGAGGCCGCCGTCTCGGCCACGGAGCGGGCGAGCACCGCCGCGGTGCCGTCGGGGAACGGGTGCGCCATCGGGAGCTTCGCGTGCAGCCACTCCAGGCCGTACCGCTCCAGGGGCATCGCTCGGAAGGCGGGTGAGTTGATACCGAGGGGGTGGGCCGCGGAACAGGGGTCGTGCCGGAAGCCGGGGAGTGTCAGCTCTTCGGTGCGGGCGCCGCCGCCCACGGTGTCCCGTGCCTCGAACACGGCCACGGAGAAGCCGCGGCGGGCCAGCTCCACGGCAGCCGTCAGTCCGTTCGGCCCCGCACCCACCACGACGGCATCGAGCATCGATGGCACCTTCGGACTCCTTTGTCAGCCGACGGCCACTGGACATCAGGATATGCCGGGGGACTGACAGCCTTGATGGCGCGGGGGGGTGGGAGACGGGGGAGTCGTCCGGCAGACGGGGGTCTGGGGCCGCCTGGATCGAGGGCCCGCCGGACCTCGGGTCGCCGGGCTCCACGACCCGCCGGGGGGGCGAAAAGCCATCCGCAAGATCTACGACATCGCCGACGGCCCGCACCGCGTCATCGGCCTGATCGACGCCCACGGTGTCAACCTGGCCGGCGAGTCGTAAGGACCGGAAACGCAGATCAAGGACACGGCCGCGATCGTCACCGCAGGCGCCTCGGGCGTCGGAGCCGCTCCCGGTCGCCGTCCGGGACGCGTGTGCGGTGCCGGACCGGCGCAGCGCAACCCCTCGGCCTTCGCCACCGCTCTCAGCCCCAGGGGCCGCGGCCGGCTGTCGACGCCGCCATGCCCTCGGCGCGTCGGTGGGGTCAGAGGCCGGCGGTCAGCAAGCCCCGTACCCGACGGGCCGTGGTCTCGTCGCGGGCCGCCGTGAAGGGGAGGGTGTTGCCTCCCGTGATGCGGAAGGGTTCGCCCGTGAGGGTCAGGTGGACGCCGCCCGCCTCCTCGACGAGGAGCAGGCCCGCCGCGTGGTCCCAGGCCGCCTCCCAGGAGAAGGCCGTCGCGTCCAGCTCACCGCGGGCGACGGCCAGATACTCCAGCCCCGCCGAACCGCAGGGACGCGGCCGCACGCCCTCGGTGCGCAGGCCGAGGAGAGCGCGCTTCTGCGCGTCGGTGGTGTAGTCGGGGTGGGAGGTGGCTATCTCGAGGTCTCGGCCGGGCGTGGGCGCACCCGGGCGCAGCAGCTCGCCGTCGAGGCGGGCACCCCGGCCGCGCACGGCGACGGCGAGCTGGTCGCGGGCCGGGGCATAGGTCCAGGACGCCTGGACGGCCCCGCCCACGGCGAGCGCGACGAGCGTGCAGAAACCGGTGTCGCCGTGGACGAACTGGCGAGTGCCGTCGACCGGGTCGACGATCCAGACCGGGGCCTGCCCCTGGATCGCCTGGTACGTCGCCGGATTGGCGTGGACCGCCTCCTCGCCGACCACGACCGAGCCGGGCAGCAGCTTGGCGAGCGCCTCGGTGAGGCACTCCTCGGCCTTGCGGTCGGCGTCCGTGACGAGGTCGTGCGGGCCGCTCTTCTCGTCGATCTCGTCCGCGGTCAGCTGCCTGAAGCGCGGCATGATCTCGTCGGCAGCCGCCTGCCGGATCGCTTCTTCGACGTCGGACGTGCGGTGCGCGAGAAACTCGTCGATGGTTTCGATGTCTTCGATCATGGCTCCATGACAACACGCGCCACTGACAATCCCCACCCCTCCGGTGCACTCCGGGTGGAATCGCCGTGAATTCCCGGAGTTGCTGATCAGCGGCCCACCGCGTACCCCTGCATCCCCCGCGGGTTCGCCGCCGCCGACAGCACACCCGTCTCCGGATCCCGGGCCACCGCGCACAGCCGGCCCTCGGACCAGGCCTCCGCGACCTGGACGTCATGGCCGCGACGGCGCAGCTCCTCGACGACCGCCCCGTCCGTGCGGGACTCGACGGTGAGGCTGCCGGGGCGCATGCCGCGCGGGTAGAACGAGCTCGGGAAACTGTCGTTGTGCCAGTTCGGGGCGTCGATCGCGCCCTGGAGGTCGAGTCCGCCGCGCACCTCGGCGCGCAGCGCCACGGCCAGGAAGAAGTGGGTCTGCCACTGGTCCTGCTGGTCGCCGCCCGGGGTTCCGAACGCCATGACCGGGACTCCGTCGCGCAGCGCCAGCGAGGGTGTCAGCGTCGTACGGGGGCGGCGGCCGGGCGTGAGGGAGTTGGGCAGCCCCTCGTCCAGCCAGGCCATCTGGAGCCGGGTGCCGAGCGGGAAGCCCAGCTCGGGGACGACCGGGTTGGACTGAAGCCAGCCGCCGCTGGGGGTGGCGGCGACCATGTTGCCCCAGCGGTCGACGACGTCGAGGTGGCAGGTGTCGCCCCGGGTGCCGCCGTCCTGGGCCACCTCGGGTTCCCCCGCGGCCCTGGCCACGGTGGGTTCACCCGCGCCCGGTACCGCCAGCGCGTCGAAGCCCGGCTCCCCGGCGGCGACCTCGCGCGCGTGACCACTGATCATCGGGGTGCGCGCGCCGGGACTGCCGGGGCGCAGCTCGCCGGAGGCCTTGTGGCCGATGAGGGCACGCCGCTCGGCGTTGTACTCCGGCGACAACAGCTCGTCGAGGGGCACCTCGGCCGCGTCCCCGTACCAGGCCTCCCGGTCGGCCATGGCGAGCTTGCAGCCCTCGACGAGCAGGTGGACGTACTCCGCGGAGCCGTACCGCGGCAGCTGGGGCGGGAGCAGGGCGAGCTGCTGCAGGAGGACCGGGCCCTGGCTCCAGGGGCCCGCCTTGCACAGGGTCCAGCCGCGCCAGTCGTACGTCGCGGGCGCCTCGTAGCTCGCGGACCAGGAGGCGAGGTCGGTGGCTGTCAGGGTGCCGGTGTGGCGGTTTCCGCTGGTGTCCATGGTGGGCCGCCGGGCCTGCCGTACCAGGGCCTCGGCGATGAAGCCCGAGCGCCAGACGCGGCGCGCGGCCTCGATCTGCGCCGCGCGGCCGGTCTCCCCTGAGACCTCGGCGAGCAGTCGGCGCCAGGTCGCGGCGAGGGCGGGATTGCGGAACAGTTCGCCGGGACGCGGCGCCTTCCCGCCGGGCAGGTAGACCTCTGCCGACGAGGTCCACTCCGTCTCGAAGAGTGCGCGCACCGACTCCACGGTCTCGCCGACCCGCTCCACGGGCGGGTGCCCGTCCTCCGCGTATCCGATGGCGTACTTCATGACGTCGGCGAGGGACCTCGTGCCGTGGTCGCGCAGGAGCAGCATCCACGCGTCGAAGGCGCCGGGCACGGCGGCCGCGAGCGGCCCGGTGCCGGGTACGAGATCCAAACCGAGTCCCCTGTAGTGGGCGATCGTCGCCCCGGCGGGCGCGACGCCCTGTCCGCACAGCACACGCACCTCGCCGCCCGCCGGGGCGAGGATGATCGGGACCTCGCCGGCGGGTCCGTTGAGGTGCGGCTCGACCACGTGCAGCACGAAGCCCGCGGCGACGGCGGCGTCGTACGCGTTGCCGCCGTCCTCCAGGACGGCCATCGCCGACTGCGAGGCGAGCCAGTGCGTGGAGGACACCATGCCGAAGGTTCCCTGAAGCGTGGGTCGAGTAGTGAAGGACATCTCTCACCTCGGTGTCTGCGCGCGTCGGCCGGTACCGATCAGTCCTCCGGACGCGCTGGGGGAGGAATCCGGGGAGTTCCGGCTCGGCTCCGGTCGCCCTGATCAGGGAGCAGACTACCGATCGGGCGCGCTCTCACTTCGGCGCCCATCGGCCGGCGACCGTCGTCCACCGGTGTGGCGGCGAAACAGCTGGGAGCCGCTGGAGGCTTCGATGTGGCTCTCACGCCCTGACACCCGTCCGCGCGTCGAGGTGCCGTCCGGGACGGCACCTCGACGCGGTTCTCACCGGGCGGAGACTCTCGGTCAGACGACCGGCAGCTTGCCCTTGTCGGTCATCACCGTGCCGAGGTAGGTCGCCGTCCTGCCCTTGACCCAGTACACCTTGACGCGGACCTTGTGGCCCTTGGCGATCCGGGGCGAGATCTCGCAGTCCTTGACGGAACTGGTCTCGCAGGTGTTCCGCCGCTTGCCCGTGGTCGCGTCATAGGTGACCGCTCGGATCGAGTGCCCGTCCTTGGCCGAGTCGATCACGTCGGTGAACTGAGGTCCCCCGGAGGAGTTCCGCGGCTCGAACACCACGGTCGCGACGGACCTGCCGTTCTTCTTGAACGAGCCGACGTAGTTGCCGCCGGCGAAGGAGGTTCCCGCGCCCAGTGCCAGTGCCAGCCCGGTGGCGGTGACGGCTGTGCCGACGCGGGCCATGATGTGCCGATTCATTACTCTCCCGTTGACGTGCTGTGCCGCTGAGTACGCGGCTCGCGGACTGTAGCTCATACCTCTTGGTGAGTCAGAAGTTCAACTTGAGCCACGTCGGGCCGACGGCGGTACCAGGAGACGGACCGTCAGACGTCGCCGGGGGCGGGGACGAGGACGAGCAACCGGGGATCGATGGCGATGGCGATTTCCGTGTCGTCCGCGGGACTGTTCATGTGCCGCCTGATCTCTGACCCCTTGCGGCACTGCCCGATGGTGCGCCGCGGGACCGTGGTGTCCGGCAAGATGAGGCGATGCCCCGCTCGGGGAGCCCCCACGCACCCCTCAGTTCGCACTCCCCCGCGCCGTCACCAAGCCCGACTCGTAGGCGAACACCACCAGTTGGGCCCGGTCGCGGGCGCCCAGCTTCGTCATCGCCCGGCTGATGTGGGTCTTGGCGGTGAACGGGCTGATGACCATGTGCGCGGCGATCTCCTCGTTGGTCAGACCGCGCGCGGCCAGTGCCGTGACCTCGCGTTCGCGGCGGGTGAGGCACTCCAGGCCGGGCGCGGTGGCCCGGTCCGGGGGCCGGGCGACGAACTCGCCGATCAGGGTGCGGGTCACGGACGGGGACAGCAGTGCCTCCCCCCGCGCGACGACCTCGATGGCCTGGAGCAGGTCGGCGGGCTCGGTGTCCTTGAGCAGGAAGCCGCTGGCCCCGGCCCGCAACGCCTCGAAGACGTACTCGTCCAGGCCGTAGTTGGTGAGCATGACGACGCGCACAGCGGACAGCTCCGGGTCGGCGGCGATACGGCGGGTGGCCTCGATGCCCGACATCACCGGCATCTGCACGTCGACGAGGGCGATGTCCGGCAGGGAAGCGCGCACCAGCGCGAGGCCCTGTTTGCCATCGGCGGCCTCGCCCACGACCTCGATGCCGTCCTCGGCGTCGAGCAGGGCGCGGAAGCCGGCGCGCATCAGCGCCTGGTCGTCGACGAGCGCGACCCTGATCACGGCACCTCCTCCGGTAGCCCCAGCGGCAGTTCGGCGCGCACCGAGAAGCCGCCCTCCGTGCGCGGTGCGGCGTGCAGGGTGCCGCCGAGGGCCGTGACGCGTTCGCGCATGCCGGTGAGGCCGATGCCGGGGGTGGGCGGACGGGACGGGTCGGCGCCGCCGTCGTCGACGACGGATATCGTCAGGTCGTCGGTGCTGTAGTCGAGTTGGACGGCCACCTTCGCGGGGCCCGCGTGGCGCGCGGCGTTCGTCAGGGCCTCCTGGACGATGCGGTAGGCGGCACGGTCGACCGTCGCCGTGAGCGGACGCTCCTCGCCGCACACCGTCAGCTCCACGGCGAGACCGGCCGCGCGGGCCCGCTCCACGAGCAGCGCGGGGGTGCCGGTCGGCTCGTCGGTGCGCAACACCTCCAGCGTGGCCCGTAGTTCGCGCATCGCCTCGCCGCCCGCCTCCTGGATGGCGAGCAGCGCGGGCGGGACCTCCTCACCGCGTTTGCGGGCGAGGTGGACGGCGACGCCCGCCTGGAGCTTGACGATCGAGATGCTGTGTGTGAGCGAGTCGTGCAACTCGCGGGCGATCCGCAGCCGTTCCTCGCCCGCCCGGCGCAGGGCCGCCTCCTCACGGGTGCGTTCGGCTTCCATCGCGCGCTGTTCCGTCTGGCGCAGATACGCCTGCCAGTTGCGGTCGGCGAGGCCTGTCACCAGGGCGCACAGGAACCAGCCGGCGAGCAGGAGAGAGCGCTCGGCGCCTGCGCGTGCCGTGAGGTCCGTGGTCACGAATGCCGCCAGGAACAGGGCACTCGCGAGCGCCGCCACTCCTCGGTGCCCCGCTCGGGCCGCCGTGTGGACGGCGCCCAGTACCGGGAGGGCGGCGAGGGTGCCGGGGTGGGCGTGCAGGACGTACGCCGTCGTGGTGACCGTACTGACCGCGAGTACCCGGCGCGGGGCGCGGCGGTAGGCCGCGAGGGCGAGGGAGCCCACGGTGATCAGCGCGTAGTCGGCGGGGGTCGCGCCGTCGTCGGCCGCGGCCGCGGCCATGACGAGGGCACCGACCACGACCGCGAGGGCCGCGTCGGACAGGTGCCTGCGCGTGCCCTGGTCCAACGCCATGTTCCGCACGATAGACGGCCGTTCGCACAGTGGCGTCAGACCTGTGGAGGGGGCCTGGCGTACTCCGGCTGGAGTAGATCACGGCGCGTGCTGGGCGGGTGGAGGTGGCTCGGGATGCCTTCGGGTGGACGACGACCGGGGACGGCTCCCTGGAGGAGGGTGGCGACGGCGAGCGCATCCACCGGCCCCGCGCTCATTCCCTACCAGGAGGCGTCCCATGTCCAGTCCCTTCCGTTACACCACCCCGTCTCCGCCCAAGTCCGCCACCGGCCGTGTCGCGGGCGTCTACGCCCAGCTCGCCGACGACTTCGGCATCGAGCGCGCGGTGACCTTCGTCGTGCTCTCGCCCGCTCCCGGTCTCATGGCCTCCGCCTGGGCGTTGATGCGCGAGTCGCTGATCGCGGGCGAGGGCAGCCGGACGGGGAAGGAACTCGCGGCGCTCGGGGTGTCCGTCGCCAACCGGTGCCCGTTCTGCGTGGACGCGCACACGATGTTGCTGCACGCGACCGGGGACCATCGGCTCGCGGAGGCGGTGGCGCGCGGGGACACCCCCGCCGACGAGGAGCACGCGCGTGTGCTGGCATGGGGCGGGGCGACCCGGACCCCGGGGGCGCCCGAGTTGGCGCCGTACCCCTTCCCCGTCGCGCATGCCCCCGCCTACATCGGCACCGCCTTGTCCTTCCACTTCATCAACCGCGTGGTGTCGGCGCTGCTCACCGAGAGTCTGCTGCCGGGCAACGCGCAACGGTTCCGGGCGGTGCGGAGTCTGGCCGGGCGGTCCGTCGCCCGGACGGTGCGCCGGCGAGCCGTGCCGGGTGCGGGCCTGGAACTCCTCGACGACTCCGGGCCCGGTCCGGACTGGGCGCGCGGGACCACCGTCGGCCCGGCCTACGCCGCACTGCGGGCCGCCGCCACCGAGGGGGAGGGTCTTCTCGACGAGGCCGACCGGATCCTCGTACAGGAGACGCTCCGGGACTGGGACGGCTCGCACCCGCCGCTCGCGTGGGACGCGCTGCCCGACCGTTCACGGCCCGGGGCGCGGCTCGCGCTGCTGGCCGCGCTGGCCCCGTACCGGATCACGGACGAGGACGTGACGGCCTG
Source organism: Streptomyces mirabilis (assembly GCF_039503195.1). Classification (NCBI taxonomy): domain Bacteria; kingdom Bacillati; phylum Actinomycetota; class Actinomycetes; order Kitasatosporales; family Streptomycetaceae; genus Streptomyces; species Streptomyces mirabilis. The sequence goes on along the minus strand of NZ_JBCJKP010000001.1, from coordinate 8,294,675 downwards.
GCGTAAACCCATCCATACCGACCACTGTCTGGTCCATCTGGTGGCGTACGGCGCGTTCGCCGCCGTCGACCGGATCGAGAGCGCGCTTCCCGTCCGCACGGCCGAGGAGACCTCATGACACGGATCGCCAACTCCGCTCAGGCGCGGGTCTGGAACGGCAGCCTCGGCCATCACTGGGCGAGCCACCACGAGCGCTATGACACGCTCGTGTCGGGCCTGAACACCGCGCTCTTCGACGCGGCGGCGATCGCTTCGGGCGACCGCGTCCTCGACGTCGGGTGCGGGGCCGGTGCGACGACCCGGATCGCGGGCCGGCTGGCGGCGCACGGGCACGCCGTCGGGGTGGACATCTCGGCACCCCTGCTCGACCGGGCCCGGGCGGCGACCGCCGCGGAGGGGGTCACCAACGTCGCGTACGAGCTCGCCGACGCCCAGATCCATCCCTTCCCGCCCGCCGGATACGACGTCTTGATCAGCCGGGGCGGGGTGATGTTCTTCGCGGACCACGCGGCGGCGTTCCGGAACCTGGCGCGCTCGCTGCGGCCGGGCGGGCGGCTCGCGTTCGTCTGTCCGCGGCCCGCCGGTCCCGAGGTGGAGGAGTCACGCGCCCTGAGCCTTTTCGGAGAACTCCTGGACGAACCGGACGCCGCGACGGTCGCCGTCCAGGCCGCCATGGCCTCCCTGTCCGACCCGGCGCACATCCGCGAGGTCCTTCGCGGGTGGGACGACGTGACGGTGACTCCGGTCGTGACGGAGACGACCTGGGGGCGCGACGCCGCGGACGCGGTCGGCTTCATCCTCTCCCGCACGCCCGGCCGGGCGGTCGACGCCGACACGCGCGAGGCCCTGCGGGACACCTTGCGCCCTTATGAGACGGATCGCGGTGTTCGACTCCGGGCGGCGGTGTGGCTGGTGACGGCGAAGTGGCGGACGGACGATTCCCAGTGAGTCACTGTCACCGCACAGGCACGGAGTGAGTTGGCACTTCCGCCCCACAGGGAGTCATGTGACACTGGCGTTCCGTCCGCAGTGTGGACCCCCTCCGCACCGTCCCCCACGAGAAGTGCGCCGTGCATTCTCTTCCTCTGCCACTCGCCCTCACCGCGCGCCTGCTGCCGGTCGCGGTCCTCGCCTGCACGGGCTGGGTCATGTCGTCCGGCACGTCGACGACGACTCCGGCCGCCACCGACCACAAGTCGCCCCAGACGACGCAGTCCCCCTCGGGCCCCGCGGCGACGGCGGTCGCGAAGACGTACACCGCGGCCCCCGCGCCCTGCACCGGCGTGACGGAGAAGACGATCAAGGCGCTTGTCCCGGGCGCCAAGACGGCCGGCCAGGAGATTCCGTCGACCGACAAGTCGGTGCGTCGCACCTGTTCCTGGAACGCGCTCAAGGGCTTCGACTACCACTGGCTGGACGTCTCGTACGAGATCAAGGATTCGGCCGAGGCGGCGCAGAAGTCCTATACGGGGCGCGTATCGGACAAGAGCGGCGGCGGGGCGGTTCCCGGCCTCGGCGACTCGGCCTACTCGGTCGTGAACCTCACCACCACGGACAAGCAGCAGACCCGTGAGGGAGTGGTGATCGCCCGCGCGTCCAACGCGCTGGTGGTCGTCACGTACAACGGCAGCAACTTCGAGACGAAGAAGGCGCCCAGCACGGACGAGATCAACAAGGGGGCCATCAAGGCCGCCAAGGACGTGGTGGCGACGCTGGAGAACGGCCAGAAGGGCTGACCGTTCTCCCACCGCCGCGCTGATCCGACAGCTGTTGTCCCTCAGCCGTTCTCCGAGGGCTGTTCTCCCTCACGCGTCAGACAGCGGTCTTCTCCTTGCCCCGCAGCAGCATCAGCGCCAGGTACAGCACCATCGACGTACCGAGTCCGACCGCCCAGCCGTAGTCGGCCAGGGACTTCAGCGCCGGGATGGGCCGTCCGTCGATGAGCGGATGGAAGTCGGCGCCGCCGACGGCCAGGACGCCTCCGGTGAGGAAGGCGACGACGGCCCGCCAGTTCCAGCCGCCGTCGTACCAGTACCGGCCGCCCGTGCGGTACAGGTCGGCGAGGTCGAGCTTGGTGCGGCGCAGGATCCAGTAGTCGGCGATGAGGATGCCGGCGACGGTGCCGAGCAGACCGCCGACGAGGCCGAGCCAGGTGAAGATGTAGCCCTGCGGGTCGGAGTACAGCTTCCAGGGGAAGATCAGCACGCCGAGGACACAGGTGGCGAGTGCGCCGGTACGGAAGTTGATCTTCCGCGGGGCGAGGTTGGAGAAGTCGAAGGCCGGCGAGACCAGGTTGGCCGCGATGTTCACGGACAGGGTCGCGACCAGCACGGTGACCAGCGCGTAGAGGAGGCCGAAGACGTTGTCCGTCTTGGCGGCCAGCTGGACCGGGTCCCAGATGGCCTCGCCGTACACGGCCTGCGAGCCCGAGGTGACCATGACGGACAGGAAGGCGAAGAGCGTCATCGTGGTCGGCAGACCGAGCGCCTGACCCCAGGTCTGCGCCTTCTGGCTCTTGCCGTACCGGGTGAAGTCGGGAATGTTCAGCGACAGCGTGGACCAGAAGCCGATCATGCCCATGAGCGAGGGCCAGAAGAGCTTCCAGAAGTCGCCGCCCCATCCGAGCTTGGAGGGCTGGTCGAGCAGCGGGCCGAAGCCGCCGGCCTTGCTGCTCATCCACCACAGCATCACACCGGCGCCCAGGAGCACGAAGGGCGCCGCCCAGTTCTCGAAGCGACGGATCGTCTCCATGCCCCGGTAGATGATCGCGACCTGCAGCACCCAGAAGATCGCGAACGACAACCACATGGTCCAGGCGTGGCCGCCGACCTTCGAGGCGTTGGCCCAGCTGTCGCCGAAGAGCTTCCCGGCGAGGAAGTAGATCGCCTCGCCGCCGATCCAGGTCTGGATGCCGAACCAGCCGCAGGCCACCAACGCCCTCACGACAGCGGGCAGGTTGGCGCCGCGGACACCGAAGGAGGCGCGCGCGAAGACGGGGAAGGGTATGCCGTACTTGGGTCCTGCGTGCCCGGTGAGCAGCATCGGGACCAGCACGATCAGGTTGGCCAGCGCGATGGTGAACACGGCCTGCTTCCAGTCCATGCCGACGGCTATCAGGCCGGAAGCAAGGGTCCAGGAAGCGGTGTTGTGGGCCATGCCGACCCACAGCGCCGAGAAGTTGTACGTGGTCCAGGTGCGCTTCTCGACCGGGACGGGCAGCAGGTCCTCGTTGGCGTAGGGGCCGCTGGGCGCGGGCGTGTCGGGCGCGATCTCCACCCGGCCGTCGGGGAGCGTGACTTGAGCGACGGGCGGGCCCTCGCTGGGGACGGTCTCGGTCATGGGCAGGCCAATCAAGTGAGGAGTGACGGGAGAGGCCGTGCGGGTGACGCCGTGGGGGGTTGTGCGGATGCGGTGGTGCGGTGATCCCCTTCCCGGACGGAGGGAAGGAGACGTATGGGGAGGAGGAGCGGTGACCGGAGTACCGCCGGCGGTGGTGCGGTGGGCGGCCGGAGGCCGGCCGCCCGGAGCGGAGTTGTCAGCCGTTGACGGCCGGGATGACCTTCGACCCGTACGCGTCGATCACGGCCTCCTGCGCGTCGTGCATGTCGTACACCGCGAACTGGTCCACGCCCAGCGCGCGCAGCGCCTTCAGTTTCTCGATGTGCTGCTCGGCCGTGCCGATCAGGCAGAACCGGTCGACGATCTCGTCCGGCACGAACTTGGTGTCGGGGTTGTCGCTGCGCCCGTGGTGGGAGTAGTCGTAGCCCTCGCGGGCCTTGATGTAGTCGGTGAGTTCCTCGGGTACGGCGGCGGAGTGCTCGCCGTACTTGGAGACCAGGTCGGCCACGTGGTTGCCGACCATGCCACCGAACCAGCGGCACTGCTCACGCGCGTGGGCGAGGGCCTCCGGCGAGTCGTCCTCGGTGATGTACGCGGGCGCGGCCACGCAGATCTTCACCTCGGAGGGGTCACGCCCGGCCTCGACGGCAGCGTCCTTCACGGCCTTGACCATGTACTCGGTGAGATAGAGGTCGGCGAGCTGGAGGATGAACCCGTCGGCCTCCTCGCCGGTCATCTTCAGGGCCTTGGGACCGTACGCGGCCATCCAGACCGGGAGTTCGGCACCCGGCTTGACCCAGGGGAACTTGACGACGGTGCCGCCGAGGTCGGCCTCCTCGCCGCGGCCGAGGGCACGGATGACCTTCATCGCGCCGCTGATGCGGGCGAGCGTGTTGGGCTTGCGTCCGGCGACGCGCATCGCCGAGTCGCCGCGCCCGATGCCGCACACCGTGCGGTTGCCGTACATGTCGTTGAGCGTCGCGAAGGTGGAGGCGGTGACCTCCCAGGTGCGGGTGCCCGGGTTGGTGACCATCGGGCCGACCGTCAACTTCTCGGTGTTCGCGAGGATCTGACTGTAGATCACGAAGGGTTCCTGCCACAGCACGGCCGAGTCGAAGGTCCAGCCGTACGTGAAGCCGTTGCCCTCGGCGCGCTTCATCAGGTCGATGACGCGGGAGGCCGGGGGGTCGGTCTGCAGGACGAGTCCGAAGTCCATGGCGCCACTCCTAGTCGCTCAGAGAAGGTACTGACAGGTGGAGCGGGGGGTGTAGACGCCGTGACCCGCGCGTCCGGTGAACTCCCGCTCGGTGATGACCGGTTCGCCGCGCGAGAGCACGGTCTCGACCTGCCCGGTGACGCGCTTGCCCTCGTACGCCGAGTAGTCGACGTTCATGTGGTGGGTCTCGACCGACATGACCTGCTCGGCGTGCGGGTCGTAGATGACGATGTCGGCGTCGGCGCCCGGCGCGATGGTGCCCTTCTTCGGGTACAGGCCGAACATCCGGGCCGGCGTGGCGCAGGCGATCTCGATCCAGCGGCGGCGCGAGATGTGCCCGTCGACCACGGCCTGGTGGAGCAGGTCCATGCGGTTCTCGACGCCCGGGAGGCCGTTGGGGATCTTCGAGAAGTCGCCCCGGCCCAGCTCCTTCTGGCCCACGAAGCAGAAGGGGCAGTGGTCGGTCGACACGACCTGGAGGTCGTTGGTGCGCAGACCCCGCCACAGGGCGGCCTGGTGCTCCTTGGGCCGAAGGGGCGTGCTGCACACGTACTTCGAGCCCTCGAAGTCCGGTTCCGCGAGGTTGTCGGTCGACAGGAACAGGTACTGCGGGCAGGTCTCGCCGAAGACGTTCAGTCCCTCGTCGCGCGCCCGCGCGATCTCGGCGACCGCCTCCTGCGCCGAGACGTGCACGACGTACAGCGGAGCGCCCGCGACCTGGGCGAGCTTGATGGCCCGGTGAGTGGCCTCGGCCTCCAGGAGCGCCTTGCGCACCTCGCCGTGGAAGCGCGGGTCGGTCTCGCCGCGCGCCAGCGCCTGTTCCACGAGGACGTCGATCGCGATGCCGTTCTCCGCGTGCATCATGATCAGGCCGCCGTTCTCGGCGGAGCGCTGCATGGCGCGCAGGATCTGACCGTCGTCGCTGTAGAAGACGCCGGGGTAGGCCATGAACTGCTTGAAGGAGGTGACGCCCTCCTGGACCAGCAGGTCCATCTCCTTGAGCGTCTCCTGGTTGACGTCGGAGACGATCATGTGGAAGGCGTAGTCGATGGCGCAGTTGCCGTCGGCCTTGGCGTTCCAGGCGTCGAGGCCCTCACGCAGTGAGCGGCCGACGCTCTGCACCGCGAAGTCGACGATGGTGGTGGTGCCGCCCCAGGCCGCGGCCCGGGTGCCCGTCTCGAAGGTGTCCGAGGCGAAGGTGCCGCCGAAGGGCAGCTCCATGTGGGTGTGGGCGTCGACGCCGCCCGGGATGACGTACTTGCCGGTGGCGTCGATGGTCCTCTCGGCCGTCCACGACTCGGCCGCCGGGGTGCCGCTCGCGGCGAGGGCGACGACCCGGCCGTCCTCGATCAGGACGTCGGCGTGGATCTCGTCGGACGCGGTGATGACGAGGCCATTACGGATGACGGTACGGCTGCTCATGCTCCCTCTCTCCTGCCGTGCGCTGAATGCGGTGCGCTGAAAACTGCGGGTCACTCGCGGCTGGTCGCGCCCACGCGGCTGAGCCGCGCCATGCCACAGCCCCGCGCCCCGTCGGGGGCGCGGGAAGCCCGGCGGACTCCAGGGCCCCGCCGGACTACGGCGCGGTCAGCGGCTCGTACGCGTCGGGGCGGCGGTCCCGGTAGAACTGCCAGCGGTCGCGCACCTCGCGCAGCTTGGCCATGTCGAGGTCGCGGACGACGAGTTCGGTCTCCTTGTCGCTGGCCACCTCCCCGACGAACTGGGCCTCCGGGTCGACGAAGTACGACGTTCCGTAGAAGTCGTTGTCGCCCAACTCCTCCACGCCCACGCGGTTGATGGCGCCCACGAAGTACTCGTTGGCGACGGCCGCCGCCGGCTGCTCCAGCTGCCAGATGTAGGAGGACAGTCCGCGCGAGGTGGCCGACGGGTTGAACACGATCTCGGCGCCCGCGAGGCCCAGCGCACGCCAGCCCTCCGGGAAGTGCCGGTCGTAGCAGATGTAGACGCCGATCCTGCCCACCGCGGTGTCGAAGACCGGCCAGCCGGCGTTGCCGGGACGGAAGTAGAACTTCTCCCAGAAGCCCTCGACCTGCGGGATGTGGTGCTTGCGGTACTTGCCGAGGTACGAGCCGTCCGCGTCGATCACGGCGGCCGTGTTGTACAGGACGCCGGGCTGCTCCTCCTCGTACATCGGCAGCACGAGCACGATGCCCAGTTCCTTGGCCAGCGCCTGGAAGCGCCGGACGATCGGGCCTTCGGGGATCTGCTCGGCGTACTCGTAGAACGCCTTGTCCTGGACCTGGCAGAAGTAGGGCCCGTAGAAGAGCTCCTGGAAGCACAGCACCTGTGCGCCCTGTGCGGCGGCGTCGCGGGCCGCCTGCTCGTGGACCTGGATCATCGACTCCTTGTCGCCGGTCCAGGCAGTCTGGAAGACGGCGGCGCGGATCACTCTGCTCATCGGGACCTCCGGTCGCTCGGTGTGCGAGGAGCCTAGGAAGCCGTGAGGGATGGTTTGAGTTGCACCGTGTCACGTCTGAGGCGCTGTGCCGTTCCACGGTGTCACCCCCGCGTTGTCCCATGTTTCACCTGAGCCGTCCGGTGTTTCACCGTTGTTGCGCGTCGTGTGCGAGCAGTGCGATGTGTACGGAGGCGGCCTGCTCGAAGTCGTCGAGGTCGACGCCGAGCCGGGCCTCGATGGCCTCCAGCCGGCGGTAGAGCGCGGGCCTGCTGACGTGGTGGAGCTGCGCGGTCCGGGACTTGTTGCGGCCGGTCGCGAGGTAGGTCCGCAGCACGGGCAGCAGCTCCGACTCGGCATCGGCTCCGCACAGCAGCCCGTCCAACTCCCGTTCGGCGAAGGACTGGACGTTCGGATCGTCGCGCAACAGCCGTATCAGCCCCCGCAGATGGACGTCACGCAGCCGGACGAGCACCGGCTGGTCCTGGTCGGCGGGTGCGTCGGCGGCGGCCTCGGCGACGTGCAGGGCCTCGCGCAGGCCGCCGGGGACGTCGTCCCAGGCGGTACGGGGCGAGGCCGCCGCCACGGTCGTACGGGCGCCGGTCTCATGGCGCAGCCGCAGCGCGAAGTGGGCGGCCAGCGCCTCCGCGTCCTGGTCGCGGGCGAGGCTGAGCAGCACGGCGGTGGCCCCGTCGGCGAGCTCGGCGACCAGTCCGGGGAGCCCCAGCAGACGCAGCACCCGGTCGATCTGGCCCGGGTCGCCGTCCCGTACCACCAGCGGCACGAAGGCCCGGCGGTTGACGGGCAGCCCGGCCGCCCTGGCCCGCGGGAGCAGCTGCCGCGCCGGTACGACCCCGCTCACCAGGTCGGTCAGCAGGCTCTGCGCGGACTCCTCCTCCCAGGTGTGCACGGAGCCACCCAGCATCCGGTGCAGGACCAGGGCCTCGGCGGCACGGTCGGCGAGCAGCCGCCCGGTGGCGGCGTCGCCCCGGTAGCCGCACAGCACGATGCGGCCCCATCTCTCGCCGCGCCCGCCCAGCTCGGCGCGGATCCAGCCGTCGCCCTCGCTGCCGCCCGCCTGCCGGGCGATGCGCTCCCAGTCGCGCAGCACGTCGTCCACCGCGGACCGCTCCCCCGCCGTGGCGAGGACGCGGTGGGCGAGGTTGGTGACGACGACCGGGCACGCGGCGTGCACGGCGATCTCGTCGAGCATCCGTTGCAGGGGCGCGCCCGTGGTGATGAGCCCGGTGAGCGCGGTCCGTACGGCCTCCGAGAGGCTCACCGCCGCGAACTTGCTGCGCACGAGCCGGGACTGGACCTCCTCCGTCAGCTCGGCGAACGGGAAGGGCCGGTGGAGGACCACCATGGGCAGCCCGCAGCGCTCGGCGGCCCGGCGCATCACGTCCGGCGGGGTCGGGAAGGCCCGGCCGAGCCCGAGGACCACGGCCGCGGCCTCCGCACGGTGCAGCGAACGGATGTACTCGGCCTGCGCGTCCGGGTCGCCGGCGAGCAGGACCCCGGTGGTGAGCACCATTTCCCCGCCGCTGAGCATCACACCCACGTCGGCGGCCTCGGCGACGTGCACCCAGCGCACGGACCGGTCGAGGTGGCCCGCGCCGGCCACCACCTCGGGCTCTCCGGCGAGCACCCGGTCCAGGGCGAGGACCTGGCGTACCGACAGGGCGGGTTCCAAGGCGGTGGCGGTGGTCATGGCACGTTCCCTTGCTCAGAACTTCTTACTGGATACACCTCAGCGCGTGCTCGAGAATCGCCGCGCCCTCCTCCGCCTCCGCGACGGTGAGGGAGAGCGGCGGTGCGATGCGCAGCACGCTGGTGTTGTGACCGCCGCCCTTGCCGATCAACAGGCCGTCCTGGCGGGCCGCTTCGAGCACGGCCGCGGCACCTTCGGGGTACGCCTCGTCGGTGCCGGGCTTGACCAGCTCGACGCCGATCATCAACCCGCGCCCGCGCACTTCCCGTACGTAGTCGAGCGGCACGGAGATCGCCCGCAGCCGCTCGCCGAGGAGACCGCCGACGCGCCGGGCGTTGCCCTGGAGGTCGTGTTCGAGAAGGTACGTGAGGTTCGCCAGGCCCGCCGCCATCGTGATCGGCGAGCCGCCGAAGGTCGAGATGGAGTTGGAGTCGAGGCAGTTCATGATCTCGGCGCGCGCGACGACGCCGCCGATGGACATGCCGTTGCCGATGCCCTTGGCGAAGGTGAGCATGTCCGGCGGGCCTGCGGCGGCGTGCGCCTGCCAGCCCCAGAAGTGCTCGCCGGTGCGGCCCCAGCCGGTCTGTACCTCGTCGGCGATCCAGAGGATGCCGTGCTGGTCCAGGACCTCGCGGAAGGCCGCGTACAGGCCGTCGGGCGGCGCGGTGAAGCCGCCGACGCCCTGGATGGGCTCGGCGATGAGGGCGGCGGGCGGGCGGACGTGACCGAGCAGGTCCTTCAGGTCGTCGACGCAGGCCGCGATGAACTCCGCGTCGCCGAGATCGGCGTACGGGCCGCGGGTGCGGACGCCGCCGTGGACGTACAGCGTCTGGAGGGGCGAGAGGGAGGTCGGTGACCAGCCCTTGTTGCCGGTGATGCCGACCGCGCTGAAGGAGCGGCCGTGGTAGCTGTTGCGCATCGCCAGGATCTGGTTGCTCTGCCGGTGGGCGGTGGCGAGCAGCAGGGCCGTGTCGTTGGCCTCGGTGCCGGACGTGGTGAAGAAGACGCGGGCGTCGGGGATGCCGGACAGCTGGGCGATCCGCTCGGCGAGGTCGACCATCGGCCGGTTGAGGTAGAGCGTGGAGGTGTGGATGATCCGTCCGGCCTGCTCGCTGACGGCCTTCGTCACCTCGGGCAGGGCGTGCGCGGTCATCGTCGTCAGGATGCCGCCGAAGAAGTCGAGGTACTTGTTGCCCTGGGCGTCCCAGACGTGGCGGCCCTCGCCGTGGGTGATCTCGATCGGGTCCTCGTAGTAGAGGGCCAGCCAGTCGGGCAGGACGGCCTTGTGGCGCGCGTACAGGTCGCTCACGGCTTCACCAGCCCCTCGTAGGCGTCGGGCCGCCGGTCGCGGTAGAACGCCCACTGCTGCCGGACCTCCTCGATCAGGTCGAAGTCGAGGTCGCGGACGATCAGCTCCTCGGTCTTGTCACTGGCCGTCTCCCCCACGAACTGTCCGCGCGGGTCGACGAAGTACGAGGTCCCGTAGAAGTCGTTGTCGCCGTACTCCTCCTGCCCGACCCGGTTGATCGCGGCGATGAAGTACTCGTTGGCGACGGCCGCGGCGGGCTGCTCCAGCTGCCAGAGGTAGGCGGAGAGGCCGCGGGAGGTGGCGGAGGGGTTGTAGACGAGCTGGGCGCCGTTCAGGCCGAGCTGCCGCCAGCCCTCGGGGAAGTGCCGGTCGTAGCAGATGTAGACGCCGATCCTGCCCACCGCGGTGTCGAAGACCGGCCAGCCCAGGTTGCCCGGTTTGAAGTAGTACTTCTCCCAGAAGCCCTTCACCTGCGGGATGTGGTGCTTGCGGTACTTGCCGAGGTAGGTGCCGTCGGCGTCGATCACCGCCGCGGTGTTGAAGTAGAAGCCGGACTGCTCGACCTCGAACACGGGCACGACGATGACCATGCCGGTCTCGCGCGCGAGTTCCCGCATACGAGTGACGGTGGGCCCGTCGGGCACCGGCTCCGCCCAGCCGTAGTGCTCGGGCTCCTGGACCTGGCAGAAGTAGGGGGCGTTGAAAACTTCCTGGAATCCGATCACCTTCGCGCCCTGCCGGGCCGCCTCGCGGGCGTGCTCCTCGTGCTTGGCGACCATGGATGCGGTGTCGCCGGTCCAGGTGGCCTGGACCAGAGCGGCGCGTACGACGTTGGCCATGAGCTGCTCCTTCGACGAGACGTCAGAGAGCCTCTACGCCCGTAGACAAAGGCGGTGGAGGCTCGAAAGTAAGCCCAGCGGACAGCCTTGCCAAGACCATCGCCGTTAACCCGCTGAGTCGATCACGTTTCGCACCCCTGTGGGTGAGCGGTCGATCCGGTGGGCGACGGCCCGACGGACCCTCGTCGGGCTCAGGCATGCCTTCCCTGATGGCTCAGGCGGTGAAACCGGCCACCCTCAGCGCGTGCACCAGGTCCCAGTGGCGCTCCTCCGAGACACCCTTGGCGGCCGCCAGCAGCAGCGGCACGAGGCGCCCCGGGTCCGTCTCCGCGCTGCGGGCCGCCTCCTCCGGGGTGCGGACGCGCACGTACGCGTCGAGCAGCGCCCGGATCTCGCGCTGCCGCCCCTCGTCGGCCAGGCTCAGCACGGCGGTCCCGATCTCGGGAGCGGGGCGGGCGACGCCCTGGCGGAGCATCTGCCGGCCGTCGGCGCTGCGGCCCGCCGCGACGAGCGCGTCCGCGGCGCCGACCAGCCGGTCCGCGGGAAGCGAGGCGGCCTCCCACAGCAGGGTGGCCCAGTCCGCGTCGAGGCCCGCCCGGTGCAGTTCGGCCGCGAGCAGCGGGAAGCGGGCGGCGGGCCAGTAGGCGGCCTCCACGAGCACGGCGTGCGCCTCGCCGCTGCGGCCCTCGCGGCGCAGCCGGGTCAGGGTCTGGACGGTCTCGGCGGTGGCCCGCCCCGCGTCCTCGTCCAACGCCTCGGCGCGCGGCTGCGCGGGCTCCTCGGCGGCACCCGCGAAACGGGCTCCACGGGGGCTACGGCCGCTCGGCGCGGCCGGGTCGGACCCGGGCGGCGTCGCCGTCTCCGGGACGACCACAGGGGCCGCCTCGGCCTCCATCATCCCGGCGAAGCGGGCGCTGCCGCGGGGGCGCCGCTTGGAGCGCTGCTTGGGGACGGGGGCGGGGCCCGGGCTGGGGGTGATGTCCGGGCTGGGGGTGATGCCGGCACTGGCACTGGCACCAGGAGCACCGGTACCGGTGCTCCTACCGACCTGGTCGTACGGGCCGATACGGGCGGCCGCCGAGTCGCTTCGGGCGGAACGGGCGGCCGCCGGGTCGTACGGCTCGGAACCGGGGGTCGCCGAGTCGCTCGGCGCCATGGGAGCGGGGGCGGGGAGGGGGCCGGGTCCGGAGTGGTCGGTCGCCGCCGGGTCCGCGAAGCGCGGGCGCGGGCCGGACCGCTCCGGGATCGTCGAGCGGTGCGGGGCCGCCGTCCCCGGCGCGCCGGGCCGGGTCTCGAGCGCGCGCCGGTCGTCCGGCTCGGCGACCCGGACGACGCCCCCGCCCGCGTCCCCCGAAGTCGAACCCGCCCGATACGTGGGTACGCAGGGCGCGGCGGTCCAGGTTCTCCATCCGGTGGCGGAGTTCGACACATCGGGCGCTGGCCCGTTCGTGGTCGTCGTGGGCCCAGGCGAGGTCGAGCCGGACGGTGTCGGCCTCCTCCCGGGTGGTGGCCGCGTGCAGCTGCCGGCTCAGCTCGGTCTGGCGCTCCGCGGCGTAGCGCTGTTCGCGGAGCATGACGTCGAGACGGTCGCCGAGGGCGTCCCGGCCGCCGGGCCGGCCGTCGTAGGCGGTGAGTGAGGCGCTGTGCAGGGCACGGGCACGCTGGGCCTCCTGGGCCGCGGTCTGGGGGCCCTGCTCCGCGGCGAGGTCCTGGAGGAGCGCCTCCACGACGTCCCACGGGGGCACTTCCCAGCCGTCCAGGCAGGCCCGCATGCCGTCGGGGTCGCGCTGCCAGAACACCGCGCACCAGCCGCCGTCCTGATCGAGCCGTTTCATCAGCCCGCTCAGGTAACTCGCGAACTCCCGTACTTGCCCCGGGAGTTGTTCCACAGCCATCACACAACTCCCCGCCCGACTGGAGTACTCCGGTCCGGTAGAAAACACCCTTCGTGTTACGGAACGGCTACAGGGAGTTTTCGGACTGGACGCAGAGTCCTGTGATCAATGTCGTCCATGGACAGTCCGAGCGCCCGCGCCAGCGCCGCCACGGTGAAGAAGGCGGGGGTGGGGACCCGTCCCGTCTCGATCTTGCGCAGGGTCTCGGCCGAGATCCCGGCGGTCGCAGCGACCTCCGCCATGCTGCGGCCACCGCGGGCCTCGCGCAGCAACCGCCCGAGACGCTCACCGCGTTCGCGCTCCTCGGGGGTCAGAGGGGTACGCACCATGACCCCATTCTAATACCGGTATAGTAATTGGCATGGTGGAACTCAAGACGGACACGTCGATCGACGAGATGTACGAAGCGGGGCAGGTCGTGGGCCGGGCGCTCACGGCGGTGCGCAAGGTGGCGGACGTGGGCGTCTCGTTGCTGGAGCTGGACGAGGTCGCCCACCAGGTGCTGCGCGACGCGGGAGCCGGCTCCCCCTTCCTCGGCTACCGTCCCTCGTTCGCGCCCACCCCCTTCCCCGCGGTCATCTGCGCCTCGGTGAACGACGCGATCGTGCACGGCATCCCGACCGGTTACCGGTTGCGGGACGGCGATCTGGTCTCCTTAGACTTCGGGGCCGAACTGGGCGGCTGGGTCGGCGACTCGGCGATCAGCTTCATCGTGGGCGAGCCGCGCGTGGCCGACGTACGGCTCGTGGAGACCGCCGAGCGGGCCCTCGCGGCGGGCATCGAGGCGGCAGTCGTCGGCAATCGGATCGGGGACATCGCGCACGCCGTGGGCGCGGTGTGCCGCGCGGCGGGGTACGGCATCCCGGACGGCTTCGGAGGTCACGGCGTGGGCCGCCGCATGCACGAGGACCCGTCCGTCCCGAACGAGGGCCGCCCGGGCCGCGGCCTCCCCCTCCGCCACGGCATGGTGCTCGCGATCGAGCCCATGCTCATCGGCGGCGGCACCGACGGCTTCCACGCGGCGCCCGACGGCTGGACGCTGCGCACCGACGACGGCTCCCGCGCGGCCCACACGGAACACACGGTGGCCATCACCCGGACGGGCCCACGCATCCTCACGGCACGCTGATCGCCACAGGCGCACCGACGTCGACGAGCGCGAGGGCGCCGCTCGCTACGACGCCGGTCGCACCACCATCGCCGAGCCGCCACCGCGCCGTACCTTCTCGGCGGCCGCCAGCCACCGGCCGTCGGGGAGGCGTTGGACGCCCGTCGCGGCGCCGATCTCGGGGTTGAGCTTGAAGGAGTGGCCGAGGGCTTCGAGCCTGGTCCGCAGGGCGCTGTCGTACAGGCCGGGTTCGAGTTCGGTCTGGGCCGCGTTGCGCTGGCTGGCGCGCGGGGCTGCGATGGCGTCCACCAGCGGCAGCCCCCGGTCCAGGAACTCCGTCAGGGTCTGCAGGACGGTGGTGATGATGGTCGCCCCGCCGGGCGAACCGAGCGCCACCACGGGCTGGTTGTGCCGGTCCAGGACGATCGTCGGGGAGATCGACGAGCGCGGGCGCTTACCGGGGCCGGGCAGGTTCGGGTCGTGGACGGCCGGGTTGGCCGGGGTGAAGGAGAAGTCCGTCAGCTCGTTGTTGAGGAGGAATCCGCGCCCCGGGACCGTGATCCCGCTGCCGCCGGTCTGCTCGATGGTGAGGGTGTAGGAGACGACGTTGCCCCACTTGTCGGCCACCGTGAGGTGGGTGGTGTTCTCGCCCTCGTACGTCGTCGGGGCGGCCGTGCCGCCGGTGGAGCAGGCCGCCGGACGGCGCGGGTCGCCCGGTGCGAGCGGGCTCGTCAGGACCGCGTCGTCCTTGATCAGGCAGGCGCGCGAGTCGGCGTACTTCTGCGAGAGGAGTTCCTTCGTGGGGACGTCCTCGAAGGCGGGGTCGCCCACCCAGCGCCCCCGGTCCGCGAACGCGATCCGGCTGGCCTCGATGTAGTGGTGCAGGTACTGGACGTCGCTCGCCTTCGAAAGGTCCGTCTTCTCAAGGATGTTGAGGGCCTCGCCGACCGTGGTGCCGCCGGAGGAGGACGGGGCGATCGAGTAGACCTTCCGGCCACGGTACGACGTCTCCGTCGGCGCCTGTCGCTTCGCCCGATAGGCCGCCAGGTCCTTCGACGACAGCTTGCCCGGGCGGGCGTTGTAGCCCGAAGCCGGGTCCACCGGGGGCTTGTTCACGGTGGCGACGATGTCCTCGCCGAGGTCGCCGTGGTAGATCGCGCCGACGCCCTTCTTGCCCAACTCCTCATACGTCTTGGCGAGATCGGGGTTGGTGAAGATCGATCCGACCACGGGGAGCGAGCCGCCGGGCAGGAACAGCTTCGCGGTGTCGGGGAAGTTCTTGAAGCGCGCCTGGTTGGACTCGGTCTGCGAGCGGAAGGTCGCGTCCACCGTGAACCCGTCGCGCGCGATCCGCTCCGCGGGCTTCAGCACGCTCCCGAGCCGCTTGCTGCCCCAGCTGTCCAACGCCGTCTGCCAGGTGGCCGGCGTGCCCGGCGTGCCCACGCTCAGCCCGCTGGTGACGGCGTCCGCGAAGGCGAGCGGCCGGCCGTTCTCCAGGAAGAGCCCCGAGTCGGCGGTCAGCGGCGCGGTCTCACGGCCGTCGATCGTATGCACCGTACGGGACTTGGCGTCGTAGTAGACGAAGTAGCCGCCCCCGCCGACGCCGGAGGAGTACGGCTCGGTGACGCCCAGGGCCGCCGCGGTGGCGACCGCCGCGTCCACCGCGTTGCCGCCCTTCTTCAGGACCTCGATCCCGGCGGCGGAGGCGTCGGCGTCGACGCTGGCCACGGCACCGCCGTAGCCGACGGCGACCGGCACCTTCGCCGGGGTGGCACGGGAGGAAGCCGTCCCGGCGCTGGGTGGCGCCGCCGCGCCGACCGACACCACCGCGGCCGAAACCGCCAAGACCGCCAGATTCCGCGCAACAGGGCGACGCATCCGTACCTCCAGTCAACAGCCGTCCGCGCAGCGTAACTTCAGCGCACCCCTCCCGTCAGGACCCCCTCGAACACCGGTCCGCACTCCCGATACCATGCGCGCCCATGAATGACGACGTGCGCAACATCGTTCTCGGCGTGGTCGCCGCCGCCATCAGCGCCGCGCTCGGCTGGCTCGCCCGCACCTACCTCTGGAAGCGCAGACTCCGGCGCAAGCAGGCGTTCTTCGGGCTGCCCGACAACTCCGAGTCGCTCCTGGTGGTGAACCGCGAGGCGGGCGGCCCGGAGCTCACCGTGATGCGCTTCGACGTGTTCGCGCTGCTCGAACTCGCCGCGTTGATCAAGGACTGCGGCGCGCACGCCCAGGTCGTCGCGCACGACGCCGCGCAGCAGGGGTTCGGTGAGCGGACCGAGTTCTGCGTGGGCGGCCCGTCGTCCAACCGGCGGATGGCCGCGCACCTGCACTCCCTGCTGCCGGGCATCGAGGTGAACACCGACGCCGAACCGGGCCCGGACCGCGGCGCCTTCCAGATCGGCAGCGAGCGCTACCGCCTGGAGCCGGGGAAGGGCGAGTACGTGATCCTCGCCCGGCTGATCGCCGGACAGGAGCGCGGGACGCGGCCCGTCTTCCTCTTCTGCGGGCAGCGCGCGATCACCAACCAGGCGGCGACGCGCTATCTCGCCCGCAACCACGAACGGCTGGCACGCAAACACGGCGGCAACTCCTTCGTGCTGCTGCTGAAGGTGGTGAACTCGCACGCGTACGGGCCCGATGTCGTCGAGCTCGTCGCGGATGTGACCCGGGCCGCCCAGACCCCGCTGCCCACGCCTGCGCCGGCTCGCAACTCCCACCGCGCCTCGTAGATTTCACCTCGCCTCATAGATTTCACGGCCCTCGAACAATCTTTACCCGTGCGTAACTTACCGACGGGTTACTTCCGGTAAGACAGCGAGGTTACCGTCGGGTCACATTCTACTGACACGAGTGAGGAGTGGCCCGTGGGACACCATCGTCATGCCCTGCGCACGTCCGCCGTCGGTGCCGTATCCGCAGCCCTGATCGCCGGTACCGCCCTCGGGCTCGCCCCCACCGCCCAGGCGGCCTCAGCCGCCGTCCGCTTCGTCGACATCGCCGGAGACGGCGGCACGGTCCTCAAGGCCAATGTCGTCACCCCCGCGGGCGCCGACGGCAGCCGCAGGTACCCGCTCCTCGTCATGCCGACGAGCTGGGGCCTGCCGCAGGTCGAGTACCTCGCACAGGCCCAGAAGCTCGCCGACTCCGGCTATGTGGTGCTCACGTACAACGTGCGCGGCTTCTGGCAGTCCGGCGGCGAGATAGAAGTGGCGGGACCGCCCGACGTGGCCGACGCCTCCAAGGTGATCGACTGGGCGCTGGCGAACACCCCCGCCGACGCCCAGAAGGTCGGCATGGCGGGCGTCTCCTACGGCGCCGGGATCAGCCTGCTCGCCGCCGCGCACGACAAGAGGATCAAGGCGGTCTCCGCCATGAGCGGCTGGGCCGACCTCATCGACTCGATCTACTCGGGCCGCACCCAGCACTCGCAGGCCACCGCCCTGCTCGGCGTCGCGGGGACCATCACCGGGCGCCCGAGCGCCGAACTCCAGCAGACGCTCAAGGACTTCTTCGCCTCGAACCTTTCGAAGGAGCAGGAGATGATCGCCTGGGGGAAGAAACGTTCCCCCGAGACCTACGTCGACCAGCTCAACAAGAACGGCGCGGCCGTCTTCATGGCCAACGGCTGGGGCGACACGATCTTCCCGCCCAACCAGTACGCCAGGTTCTACGAGGAGTTGACCGGCCCCAAGCGCCTGGAGTTCCGCCCCGGCGACCACGCCACCGCCGAGGCGACCGGTCTGTTCGGGCTCCCCAACGACGTGTGGACGGACACCGGCCGCTGGTTCGACCACTACCTCAGGGGCGTCGACAACGGCATCGACCGGGAGCAGCCCGTCCAGCTCAAGCCTCGCACCACCGGCGCCTACGAGGGCTACCCGGACTGGAAGTCGGTCGGCGCGACCAGCGAGAAGATCGCCCTCGCGGGCACCACCACGATCCACACCAACGTCGACTCGGGCGCGGACGGCGGGATCATCTTCCTCTCCAGCATCCTCGACCAGATCGCCCAGGTCCCCCCGATGGCGTCGATCCCGCTGCTGCCGCGCCGCTGGGCGGCCGTCTGGCAGTCGGAGCGGTACGCGAGCGTCCAGCGAGTGCGCGGGACCACCACGCTGCACACCACGCTCACTCCGACCGAGGAGAGCGGCACCCTCGTCGCCTATCTCTACGACGTGGGCCCGCTCGGCCTCGGCAAGCTGGTCAGCAACGCGCCGTACACCTTCCACGGGCGGACGCCCGGAAAGCCGTTCGGCGTCGACCTGGAGCTGTACTCCACGGCCTACGACGTGCCGGCAGGACATCGGCTCGCCCTGGTCGTCGACACGGTCGACCCGCTCTACATCGAGCACAACCCGTCCGGCGCGCAGCTGACCTTCTCCTCACCGGCGAACGACCCGTCCTACGTGTCCGTTCCCCTGCGCGAGCAGTGATCTCCGGCTGCTGGCGCCGGCCGGGTCTGGCCCTGTGAGCTGCTGCTCCCCCTACAGTCGCGGGGCTGTGGGGGGACCCCCACCGGGCAGCAGCGTCCCTGGTTCGGCCGGTGCCACGTGCACGGCCTCGGTCTTGGGACTGCGCTGCTCCCGCCGGGACACCCACTGGGCGAACCAGGAGAGCAGCATGCACATCCCGATGTAGATCGGCGAGATCACCATCACCACGGGGATGAACGGCAAATCGTAGTCGAGGTTCGAGGCGATCAGTTTCCCGGCGTGGAGAAACTCCTCGTAGGTGATGAGATAGCCGAGCGAGGTGTCCTTCAGGGCCACCACGAGTTGGCTGATGATGGCGGGCAGCATGGCCCGCACGGCCTGCGGGACGAGGACGTACGTCATGACCTGGGTCTTGCGCATGCCGAGCGCGAACGCGGCCTCCCGCTGGCCGCGTTCGACGGAGTTGACGCCGGAGCGGAAGACCTCGGCGAGCACCGAGCCGTTGTAGAGGGTGAGCCCCGCGACCAGCGCGGGCAGCGGCTGCACCTTCAGTGCCACGAAGATGAAGAAGATCATCACCAGTACGGGCATGGCGCGGAAGAACTCGACGACCAGCGCGGAGACCCAGCGCACCGGACGGTGGTCGGACAGGCGCCCCGTCGCGAGCACGGTGCCCAGCGCCAGCGAGAGCACCGCGGCCATCGCGAAGGCCTTCAGCGTGTTGCCCAGTCCCCGCAGCAGCAGTTCCTGGATGCCCTTGTACTCGAACGGCATCCACTTCGTGTACGTGAACTGGTCGGTGTCGAAGAGGAGATAGAGGATCCAGCCGACCAGGGCGAGGATCAGGGCGGTGGAGACGGCCGCGTAGAGCCGATGTCGTTGACGGGTCCTGGGTCCGGGAACGTCGTACAGGGCGGTGGATTCGGGGGCGGTAGCGGTCATCGGGCGACTCCCCAGCGCTGTTCGAGGTAGTTGAAGATCGCGCTGATGGTGAGGGTGATGATCAGATAGCCGACGGCGATCCAGACGAAGGTCCAGACGATGTTGTAGCCGAGTTCGCTCAGCGTCTTGTAGGTCCCGAGCAGTTCGTTGACGCTGAACGCCCCGGCGATCGCCGAGTTCTTGGCGAGGGCGATGAGCGTGGAGCCGATGGGCGGGATCACGGACCGGAACGCCTGCGGCAGGACGACCACGGACAGCGTCTGACTGAAGGTCATGCCGAGGCTGCGGGCCGCCTCGCCCTGTCCCTTGGGCACGGTGTTGATGCCCGAGCGCAGCGCCTCGCAGATGAACGCGGAGGTGTAACAGCCGAGCGCCAGAACCGCGAACACCTTGAAGGGCAGCACGAGTCCGAACCGGGGCAGCCCGAGCAGCACGGCGAAGAACAGCAGGGTGAGCGGGGTGTTGCGCAGCACGGTCACCCACACCGTGCCGAAGGCCCGCAGGGAGCCGACCGGCGCGACCCGGAACGACGCCATCAGGAAGCCGAGCACGAGGGCCAGCACACTCGCGTAGACGGTGAGTTCGACCGTGCCGAGGAATCCCTGGGCGAAGGTGTGGAAGTTGTCGATCAGTACGTTCACATCGGCCTCGCTCAGCTCGCCGGGTAGCGGTCGATGGCGGGCGGGGTGGGCGCCGGCACTCCGGAGAGCCCGAGCGTCGCCTCGTACGCCCTCTTCCAGTCGCCGTTCTTCTCACGAGCCTCCAAAGCGTCGTCGAGCGCGAACCGCAGCGCGTTGTCGTCGCGCGGCACGCCGATGCCGTACGGCTCCTTCGAGAACGGCTTGCCGACGACCTTGAGTTCGTCGGGCACCTTCGCCGCGTAGCCGATCAGGATCGCGTCGTCGGTGGTGACGGCGTCGACCTGGTAGGTGAGCAGATTGTCGACGCAGACCGAGTAGGTGTCGTAGGCGACGAGCGTCGCCCTCGGATAGTCGGTCTGGATGCGCTGGTACGGCGTCGAACCGGCCGCCGAGCAGACGCGTTTGCCGGCGAGGTCCTGGGGACCGTGGATGTCGTTCTCGTTCTTGCGTACGAGCAGCGACTGTCCGGCCATGTAGTAGGGGCCCGCGAAGCCGACGAGTTTCTTGCGGTTGTCGTTGATGGTGTAGGTGCCGACGTAGAAGTCGATCTGACCGTTCTGCAGGGCGGTTTCGCGGTTGGCCGAGGCGATCGTCTTGAAGCGGATGGTGCTCGGGTCGAAGCCGAGCGAGGCCGACATCATCCTGGCGATCTCGATGTCGAAGCCGGAGTAGGTGCCGCTCGCCGGGTCCTTCTCGCCCAGGTACGGCTGGTCCTCCTTGACGCCGATGTTGAGGTAGCCGCGCTTTCTGGCCCTCTCCCAGGTGGGCGAGGAAGGGAGCTCGAAACCCTCCGCCACCTGGTAGTGGGGCAGTTTGCCGGCGGCCGGTCCCTTGGTGGGCGGACTGCCCTCCTTGCCGCAGGCGGCGGTCAGCAGCGCGATGCACACGAGGGCGGCCACGGCGAGGCGCGTACGTGTCGTACGGATCATGGTCGTACTCCCCCGCCTAGTGCTTGAGGATCTTGGAGAGGAAGTCCTTGGCGCGGTCGCTGCGCGGGTTGGTGAAGAACTCCTCGGGGGTGCGGTCCTCGACGACGCGGCCGTCGGCCATGAACACGACGCGGTTGGCGGCGGAGCGCGCGAAGCCCATCTCGTGGGTGACGACGACCATGGTCATGCCGTCGCGCGCGAGCTGCCGCATGACTTCGAGGACCTCGTTGATCATCTCGGGGTCGAGTGCCGAGGTCGGCTCGTCGAACAGCAGGGCCTTGGGGTCCATGGCGAGGGCGCGGGCGATGGCCACGCGCTGCTGCTGGCCGCCGGAGAGCTGCGCCGGGTACTTCGGGGCCTGGGAGGCGAGGCCCACGCGGTCCAGGAGCTCGAGGGAGCGCCGGTCGGCCTCCTCCTTCTTGCGGCCACGGACCTTGATCTGGGCCAGTGAGACGTTCTGCAGGATCGTCTTGTGGGCGAAGAGGTTGAAGGACTGGAAGACCATCCCGACCTCGGCGCGGAGCCTGGCGAGCGCCTTGCCCTCGTCCGGCAGCGGCCGGCCTTCGAGCCTGATGGCGCCGGACTCGATGGTCTCCAGCCGGTTGATCGCCCTGCACAGGGTTGACTTGCCCGACCCCGAGGGGCCGATGACCACGACCACCTCCCCCTTGCCGACGGTGAGGTTGATGTCCTGGAGGACATGCAACTCGCCGAAGTGTTTGTTCACGCCCTGCAGTTCGATCAGAGGATCGACAGCCATGCCCGGCCCTACCCACTCTCAGCTGTGTCGCAGAAGCCGCAAACTATCCGGGCAGGGTGACCCCTCATACGCGACACGCACTTTTCGGGCATTAGCCGTATTTATGAAGTTTCTGGTTTACGCGGTCCCGGCGGGACGGGCTACCCCTCCGCCACCTCGGCGTACAGCTGGGAGAGTTCGGGGGCGCCGCTGGACGCCCAGGTGTGGCCGGAGGCGACGACATCGATCTCCCGGCCGGAGGCCAGCCGCACCGCCGGGTGGCCGTTGGGCCACACCTCCCAGCGGGCGCCGGGCACCGTGCGCACGATGACCGAGCCGAGATAGAGCCCCGCGTCGTTGCCGAGCCATGGCAGGCTCTCCTCGTCGTCGCGCCAGCGCGGCAGCAGCTGGTCCAGCGCTTCCAACGAGGCGACGGAGTCGTCGAGTTCGACGCCCGCCTGATGGGCCTGCGAGCGCAGCAGTTCGCACTCGGAGAGGAGTTCGGCGACGCCCTCGGAGTCGTCATCACCGTCGGAGAACACCGCGACGCCGAAGGCGGGACCGTGCTTCTTGCGCCAGGTGCGCAGGAAAGGGATGTTCATACGCCCAGCGTGACATTCGCACTCCGGGTCGCACCACAGGCGCGCCCCGGGGGCACTCACACGTCGAGGTCCACCACGACCGGCGCGTGGTCCGACGCGCCCTTGCCCTTGCGCTCCTCGCGGTCCACATAGGAGTCGGTGACCGCTTTGGCGAACGGCTCGTTGCCGTAGACCAGGTCGATGCGCATGCCGCGGTTCTTGGGGAAGCCGAGCTGACGGTAGTCCCAGTACGTGAACGGGTGGTCGTACTTCAGGGGCCGCGGGACCACGTCCGACAGACCCGACTCGCGCAGCGCGGCGAGGGCGGCCCGCTCGGCCGGGGTGACGTGGGTGGCCCCCTCGAAGAGGGAGATGTCCCAGACGTCGTCGTCCGTCGGCGCCACGTTGTAGTCGCCCAGCACGGCGAAGGGTCGGCTGCCCGCCGCATCGCCCGCGACCGCGGCCTTGAGAGCCTCGAACCACTGGATCTTGTAGGCGTAGTGGGGGTGGTCCACCTCGCGTCCGTTCGGCACGTACACCGACCAGACGCGGACCGGGCCGCAGGTCGCGGAGACGGCCCGGGGCTCCTCCACGCCCTCGTAACCGGGGTCGCCGGGCAGCCCCTTGACCACGTCCTCCAGGCCGACGCGGGAGAGCACCGCCACGCCGTTCCACCGCCCGGTCGCATGAACCGCCGCCTCGTATCCCAGCTCGCGCAGCTCGTCGACGGGGAACTGCTCGGCGGCGACCTTGGCCTCCTGGAGGCACAGCACGTCCGTACCACTGCTCTCCAGCCAGGCCAGCAGCCTCGGGAGGCGAGCGGTGATCGAGTTCACGTTCCAGGTCGCGATGCGCATGCCTCACAACCTACCGGGCGGGTACGACAACGAGTCGCCGTGCCCGCCCGACGCCCCCGCCCTCGGGGGCTCAGACGTCCGCCGACGCCCCCGGCGCGAGCCGCAGGTGCTCGGAGCCGCCCAGGGAGCCGATCTGGTGGTCGTAGATCGGGCGCGCGAGGTCCGTCAGGAGCGCGTCGTGGATGTCGTACGCGCGCTGCGGCTTCACCTCGCGGACGTAGTCGATGACCTCGGCGATCTTGTTCCAGGGAGCCATGACCGGGAGCATCAGCGTCTCGACCGGCTGCTCGGGCACGGTGAGGGCGTCGCCCGGGTGGAAGACGCGACCACCGTCGATGAGATAGCCGACGTTCGTGATGCGCGGGATGTCCGGGTGGATCACGGCGTGCAGTTCACCGTGCACCTGGACGTCGAAGCCCGCGGCGGTGAACGTGTCGCCGTGACCGACGGTGTGCACACGGCCCGGGAAGGCCGCGGAGATCTTCTCCGCGACCGACTTCAGCGTCCAGATCTCGGCCGCCGGGTTGGACTCCAGACCGGCCCGCAGCCGGTCCTCGTTGAAGTGGTCGAGGTGCTCGTGCGTGACCAGGATCGCTTCCGCGCCGACGGCCGCATCCTCCTCGGTGAAGGTTCCCGGGTCGATGACGAGCACACGCCCGTCCTTCTCGAGACGGATGCAGGCATGCGACTTCTTCGTGAGCTTCATGGGTCCATCCTCCCCCTCCCGGTGCCGCGGAGGGCTGCCGAGACAGGTGCTCCCACTACCAGGCTCAAGATCACTCCTGGGGGGTGGTCTCCTCCCGGATGACCTGCTGCGCCACCTTGAAGGCGCTGTTGGCGGCCGGGACACCGCAGTAGACGGCCGCCTGGAGCAGCACCTCCTTGATCTCGTCCGGGGTGAGGCCGTTGCGGAGGGCGGCGCGGGTGTGGAAGGCCAGCTCGTCGAGGTGACCGCCCGCGACCAGCGCGGTGAGCGTCACGCAGCTGCGCGAACGCCGGTCGAGGCCCGGGCGGTCCCAGATCTCGCCCCACGCGTAGCGCGTGATGAACTCCTGGAAGTCCCCGGAGAACTCGTCCGCCGAGGCCAGCGCCCGGTCCACATGCGCGTCGCCCAGCACCTCGCGGCGCACCTTGATCCCGGCGTCGTAGGGGTCCGGCCTGCCCAGAACCGCGGGCTGGACGACGGGTGGGGCGATCTCGGCGACGGGGCCGACCGGCGGGGGTGCCGCGAGCACCGGCTTGACCGGGGCCGCCGGGATGGCCATCTGGCCCGTGGCCGAGTCGTAGGCGGGCTGCCAGGCGGTGGAGAAGTGCCGTACCAGCAGGTCGGTGACCGCTGCCGGCTGCTCCACGGGGACCAGGTGCGAGGCGCCGGGTACGACGGCGAGGCGGGCGTCCGGTATCCCGGCGACCAGCGTGCGGGCCTCGGCGGGTCCGGTGACCTGGTCGTCGGAGCCGACGAGAACGAGGGTGGGGACGCCGATGCGGCCCAGTTCGACGCGTACGTCGAACGCGGCGAGCGCCTCGCAGGCCGCGATGTAGCAGCCGGGGTCGGTGGTGCGCACCATCTGCACGGCCCACTCGGTGATCGCGGGCTGCGCGGCGGCGAAGCCGCTCGTGAACCAGCGCTCGGGCGAGGATCGCGCGATCGGGTCAAGACCGTTGCTGCGCACGATCACCCCGCGCTGCCGGAACTCGTCGGCCGATCCGAAGCGGGGTGAGGCGGCGATCACGGCGAGCGAGGCGATCCGCTCCGGGTGACGCAGGGCCAGCTCGATACCGATGGCTCCGCCGAAGGCGCAGCCCGCGTATCCGAAGCGCTGCACACCGAGCCCGTCGAGGGTGGCGAGCAGCCGCCCC
This sequence comes from Streptomyces mirabilis, assembly GCF_039503195.1. Taxonomy (NCBI): domain Bacteria; kingdom Bacillati; phylum Actinomycetota; class Actinomycetes; order Kitasatosporales; family Streptomycetaceae; genus Streptomyces; species Streptomyces mirabilis. The sequence goes on along the minus strand of NZ_JBCJKP010000001.1, from coordinate 8,269,848 downwards.
GCGAGTTCGGTGACGGAACCCGCCGGGTAGGCGGGGGCGCCGCCGTGGCCCGGGAGGTCGAACCGGAAGATCCGCCAGTTCTTGGACAGCTCCGGTATCTGCCGGTCCCACATGTGCCATGTGGTACCCAGTGAGGGACCGAGGATCAGGACCGGGGCGTCTTCTGGCCCGTCAAAGCGGTATTGCAGGGTGTTCATCGGTGTCTCACTCACCCGCCTGACCCTCTCATCTGTCACGAGATGTCACATCGCCGGGGTGGACCTAGCGGGCCTTGCCCCGCTCCGGCACTGCCGGACCTGCCGACGAGAACCCAGGTATACGTTCTCCGGGACGTACTCGTGGCCGTGTCGGCAGTGGGCCCTCCGGGCGCCTGCCCTCCTTCAGTCGCTACGAGCAACGCTTTCCTCTTTGATCACGGCCTCCAGGCGGTTCGGGTTACAGCATCGAGTGTGATGGCACGGACGAGGCACAGCGTGACTCACCTGGAAACCTTCCGGAATCCCGCCCAACAGCAGCTTGAACACCACACGGTGAACGCTTGGTAGAAGGCTTGGCCGTAGCCGGATGCTCTCAGTTACAGCCACCGGTCCAAAACCAGCAAGCGGACTCCGAATCCACCTCGCCCCAATCCTGCAGGCCATACGGCTCGCAAGTCGCTCGGCTAATAGTCCGCGTGGCTCACTCTTGCCCCTCCGCCGCACCCCCGTGCAGGCCATCCCAAGTGGTGGCGGCTCCGCGAAGATCTTCTACATCCGGCTTGACGTACCACCGCTTGGTCGTCTTGACGTTCGTATGTCCGGCCCATCGCGCGAGGATGTGGTCCGGGACGCCGTTGTTGGCCAGGAAGGTGAAGCACGACGAGCGTGCGTCGTAGAGCCTGACGCGACGGAGCCCGAGAAGCTCCATAAGCCGGTACGCGCGTCGGCGAAGTTGCTTGATCGTGAAGGCGCCGCCCCCTTCGTGCGCCAGCACGTAGCCCGACACCGTGTACGCCTCCCCCAGAGCGAGCCTCTCCTCGGATTGGAGAGCCCGGAATGCCTTGAGGGCTCCCAGCACCAGCGCCGGCAGCGGCAGATCCCGCTCACCCGCAAGAGACTTGGTGTCCTTCTCTACCACGTACCGGTTGCCCATCATCGTGCGCGTGTTGGCAATGACGATCGTGGCGTTCTCCAAGTCAACGTCTTCCCACCGGAGGCCGCAGACTTCAGCTGGACGAAGCCCCATCAGCGAAAGAAGAAGCGCAGCATAGAGACGCTCACCCCTAATTCCATGTATGAATTTCTGAACCTCCTGGACGTTCCAGGGCGGCACCTCCTCTTTAGTCTTCCGCTCTTCCTTGCGCGCTCTCCGGGGAATGGTCACGTGCGCAGCGACATTGACGTACACCAACCGCCGGGTAACAGCTCTCCCCAGCGCTTCCTTCAGCCGAGCGAGGCTCATATCCACACTCGTGACACTGAGTGGCGTCCCGACCCTTTTACCACGCACGCGGCCATGCGCCAGCGCCCAGTCCCTCCAATCTTCCACGTGCTCTTCAGTAAGGTCCTGGAGACGGATATTGCCGAGCCTCCCCCGAACCCGGTCCAGGGTAATCCCGTAGTTGTAGATGGTGGTTTCTTCGAGGTCCTCCGCTTTCATGGCCAGCCATCGGTCGAGCCACTCATTCACGGTGATCTTGTTGGGCGGTACAAGCGACCCATCATGCCGCCGATTAGTTATGTTCGCGTACTCAGCCCTAGCTTCCTTCAACGAGTCGAAGGTGCGCCTCAACTGCTTACGCTTCCCAGTTTCGTGGTCGACTCCTGCGTCGACAACAAACCGGTATCGAACCTTCCCCTTCGAGTTCGGCGGAAGTTTCTTGATGGGATCGGACAGAATACTCACTCTCCTCGAACAGGCGGACATAACTTCACAACGCCGCGTCTACCGATCGGGGTAGGCAAACTTGCGGCATTATTCGCTACGGCTCCACCGCCAAGCACAGCCGGGCGCGAACACCATTAATGCTCCGCACGATCCCCGGTTTCGGTAACCGGGGATCGTGGCCTATATTGCGCGCACCCAGGGGTTAGGAGGCCAGCCGATAGGACTTGAAGGCGGGTGTCGCACCATCCGTGACCAGTGTCAGGAGGCCGTCGCCGGTGAGCCGGCTAAGGCTGCGGGCCGCTACGGGCACGGGTGCGCTGACCGCTTTGGGAACGCTGCGAGTCGCGGCGCCAGGGTGAACGGCAACGTACGCAAGAACTACGCGGTCACGACGGTAGCCGCTTTGGAGAAAGTCCTCGCCAAGCAGGCCGGCAGCGCAGACGCAGAGGCACAGGGCCGTAGACAGGGAGTCGTAATCGCCGGTCTCCTGCGCGGTCCAGGCGCTAATGGCGCCGAGCGCGAGGAGGAGGATCGGGGCAGTGACGCGTATGGATCGAAGTGCGGGCCTCGTCCAGGGTGAGCCTCCTTGGTGGGGGGATGGGTGACCGGGACAAAGGTGGCCGAGAAAGTGGGTTCCGGAACGGCCGGAGATCCAGTCGCCCCGAACGCGCGTTGCCTCTCTGACCTGGTGCTTTCGGGGACGTTGTACGTTGACATGGACCTGAGGGAGGGTTCCAGTCCTTTGGGGCTCTTTCTCGTCTGCCGTGAGCTGAAGGCTCCGGCTGGCCCTCGCTCAGCGCTCAGCGCTGCCCGCTGCTCTGGTGGAAGGGATCGGAGCCAGGCACTCATAGGGCAGGAGGTCCCTGCCGGGGACAGATACGAAGACGTCCTGGGACGTCCAGCCGACACCAGCCGCCCACCGGGAGTTCCGGCCTAGTCTTCCAGCATGGATCTCACTGTCTGGGCCCACGACCTGGCCAAGTCCCTCCTCGCGGAACCCCTGCCGCGCCGCTGGTCTCACTCCCAGGGCGTCGCCGCGAAGGCGGGGGTTCTAGCAGAGATCCTGTGCGCCGATGCAGAACTGCTTTGGTCCGCGGCGATGTTGCACGACATCGGCTACGCGCCGGCACTGGCCGTGACAGGGTTCCATCCGCTCGACGGGGCTCGCTACCTGCGGGACCAAACAGCTGCGGACGAGAGGCTGGTGCGGTTGGTGGCCAACCATTCGTGTGCTGTGACTTCTCCGGGGGGCCAGGCTGCGGCGATGGCAGGATGTTCAGGCTTGATGCAGCTCAGCGTCGGTGTACTTGAGCTTATGCATCGCAACAGGTGTGGTGCTATCGCTGGATCGGATGACGTCACGACGGGCGGCTCCTACCGGTTCCTGTCTTGCCCCTCGGGGAAGGTGACCGGTCGGCGACGAAGTCGGTGGCGAAGTCCTCGCGGCGACTCCGGTCTTTTCGCTACGCCGCCACGAAGTGCCTGACTCGTCGGGATCGGGCGCGATGGTCAAGACGCTGCCGGATCAACTGGCGTGGCGATTGGCGGGCGCCGTGGCAGGCAAGACCAGCGCGATCATGTGAGAGTGGCGCCAAATCAGCCTCGGTGGCTGAAATGCGACCTGCACACTTGACCAAGATCGACAAAAATCTTACCCAAGGCGTAAGAGTTTAATTGAGGACTATTTCATCGAGTATGCGCTTGCCCTGTTGCCGGACGGCAGTAAAGCGCATATGGCGCTAATTTGTAAATAAAGGACATATGGACATATCAAGAAGGCGTCGTTATTCAAGTGCTGGCCATAGATGGGGTCATGACAGGTTGTGAGTTGCGTGTGAAGATCACCGACTGGTGCAGAGAGTCAACTGCGCCGGATAAGGACTTCACATGCCATCTCTGTTTCACAGACCCACGCGGCACAGAGCCGCAGGGTCTGAGCAGCCCTATCTGCCACTATCCCCCCTGCGTCGTCTACGCCCGGTCGCTGCGGCGCTGACGTTGCTGATGGCCGTCGAGGCTGCCGTGGTCATCGAGTCGACGGGCCAAGCCGTCGCCCTGCCACGGGAAGTGCCCGCCAAGAGCGCGACGGCCTCCGGTAAGAATCCCAAGAAGCTCGGCCCCGCCACTGCGGCCTCTGTTGCCGCTGCGCGGTTGAAGGCCAAGATCCAGAACCGCCGCATCGAGGCTACCGACGCTCGCACGGGGACCTCGACCACTTACGTCAACCCGGACGGGACGGTCACGGAGAAGGCGTATGCCGGACCGATTCGCTTCAAGGACGACGACGGCTCCTGGCACAGCGTCGACCCGTCGCTGGAACAGGCCAGTGACGGTTCGATCAGGGCGAAGGGGCATCCCCACGGGCTGACCCTCGCCGGCAAGCATGCCGCGCCGAAGGGGCTGAAGGCTGCAGGCGAGAAGAGTGCAGCGGCGCCGGTGCCGCTGGTCACGGTGGAGGATCGTACGGGTCGGCAACTTCAGCTCGGCTGGTATGGCGCGCTGCCGGAGCCCACGATCGAGGGGGCCGATGACACAGTCGCCCGGTACAAGGACGCGCTGCCGGCCACCGACCTGCTGATCGAGTCCACGCGCACGGGCTATGAGCAGTTCCTGGAGCTGAAGAACCGTTCCGCCGTCGACGCCACCGGCCAGGTCGCCTACAACCTGAAGGCCAAGGGGCTGACCGCGAAGGCCCACGACGACGGGTCGGTCACCTTCACCGACGCCAAGGGCAAGACTGCGGGGGTTTTGCCGTCGCCGGTGATGTGGGACGCCCAAACGGACAAGAACTCCGGGGAGCACACCCATCAGGCGAAGGTGGGGGTGAAGGTCGCACAGGACGGCGACACCATCACCATCACGCTGACTCCGGACGCCGAATTCCTTGCTGATGAGAAGACGCAGTTCCCGGTTACCATCGACCCGTCCATCAACGTCGGCAGCAGCTTCGACACCTTCGTCGAGCAGGGCTACACCACCGACGAGTCGGCCGCGACCGAGCTGAAGATCGGCAACAACGGATCCAGCCAGGTGGCCCGTTCGTTCCTGTCGTTCCCGATGAAGAACATCACCGGGAAGCAGATCACCGCGGCGAAGCTGAACCTGTATGAGTTCCACTCCTGGTCGTGCACGGCCAAGGGTTGGGACGTGTACAGCACGGGCGCGGCCAGCACCAGCACGCGTTGGACGAGCCAGCCGAGTTGGGGCACGAAGTACGCCACCAGCACGCTGACCAAGGGTTTCTCCAGCTCCTGCAACGACGGCTGGGTCAACGCGGACGTCACCTCGCTGGCCAAGGCGTGGGCCGCCAACGGCAACGGCTCCAACCACCTGGGGCTGCAAGCCTCGGACGAGACCGATCCGTATGGCTGGAAGCGGTTCAACTCGGGCAACGCCGCCTCCAACACGCCGTATCTGTCGGTGAGCTACAACTCCATCCCGGACGTTCCGACGCTGATATCTCCGGCTGATAAGGGCGCCACCAACGACACCACGCCGACCCTGTCGGCGAAGGCCCTGGACGGCGACGGCTCGCAGGTCACGCTGGACTACGAGGTCTGGGCCTCCAACGGCACCTCCGCGCTGCAGTCCGGCTCCAGCAGCAGCGTCGCCTCCGGCGCGACGGCCACCTGGACGCCGACGGCGCTGGCACAGGGCACCTACAAGTGGCGGACGCGGTCCGGGGACGGCTCGGCGAACAGCGCCTGGTCGGCCTTCCGCACCCTCACGGTCGACACCACGGCCCCGGCGACGACAACGGCCTCCTCCACCGACTTCCCATCCGGGCAGTGGTCGGGCACGCCGGACGCCAACGGCGACTTCACCGGCTCATTCACCTTCACCCCGCCGACCAGCGACGTGAAGGAAGTCCAGTGGAACCTGGACAGCGGCACCTGGCAGTCGGTGGCCACCACCGGCAGCGCAGTCACCGCCAAGCCGGTCTTCCGCGCGGGCAAGCACACCGTGACCGCGCGCACCAAGGACGCGGCGGGCAACGTCTCCGCCTCCACGAGCTACACCTTCTACGCCGGTTCCGGCGCCGCCCTGCTCACCCCCGGCGACGGGGACCGTCCCGCCCGGCGTGCGGAGCTGACGGGCCAGGGCAAGACGAGTGACACCGGAGTGCGCTACCAGTACCGGCGCGGCGAGACCGACACCTGGCAGGACATCCCCGCAAAGGACGTCCGCCGCAAGGCCGACGGATCGACCCTCACAGCCTGGCCGGCGACCGTCACCAGCGGCAACGCCGAGGCACTGACCTGGAATGTCACCGACACCCTCAGCGAAGACGGCCCGGTGGACGTCCGTGCGGTGTTCACCGACGGCACGACCACCGACGCCTCCCCGGCCACCCGGATCACGGTGGACCGCAACGCCGGCCAGGCGCCCAGCGAGAAGGTCGGTCCGGGCAGTGTGAACACGCTGACCGGTGACTACGGTCTGTCGGCCACGGACACCTCGGTCTTCGACATGAGCGTCTCGCGGACGTTCTCCTCCCGGCGCCCGTCCAACGGCGCCCAGCAGGAGGGGCAGGCGGCGATCTTCGGGCCGCAGTGGACTGCCGGCACGACCGCGGAGATCTCCGACAGCGACTGGGCATACGTGCGCAAGACGTCGGCCACTTCCGTGGCGGTCGTGGACGTGGACGGCGACGAGACCGGCTTCACCGCGGCCAGCAGTGGCGGCTGGAAGCCGGAGACAGGGGCGGAGGACCTGACGCTGACCGGCTCGCTGACGGGCTCCTTCACGCTGAAGGACACCGAAGGCACCACCACCACGTTCGCGAAGGTGGACTCGGCGGCCACGACCTGGCAGGTGTCCAGTACCTATCTGCCGACCGACAACTCCAAGACGAAGGTCGTCTCGGAGAAGGTCACCTCCGGCAGCAACACCCTGGCCCGACCGAAGTACGTGATCGCCCCCGCCTCGGCGGTCACCGCCGACCAGTGCCAGACCGCGATCGACACCGCAACGGCCGCGGGCAACGACTCATTCACCAACACCAGCACCACCACCGGCTGCCGGGTCCTGCAGTTCGTCTACGCCACGTCGACCACGGCCACCAGCTCGGCGTTCGGTAACTACACCGGACAGGTCAAGCAGATCAAGCTGTGGGCCATCACACCTGGTGACAGCACCACCACGGCCACCGCGATCGCCCAGTACGCCTACGACACCCAGGGCCTCCTGCGTGAGCAGTGGGACCCGCGCATCTCCCCGGCACTGAAGACGGCCTACGGCTACGACTCCGCCGGGCGGGTCACGACGCTGACCCCGCCGGGTGAACTGCCGTGGACGTTCGAGTACGGCAAGGCGGGCAGCAGTTCGGTGGCCGGCGACGGCATGCTGCTGTCGGCTTCCCGCCCGACCCTGACGGCGGGCACGAAGGACACGCAGGACGGCGCCAAGGCCACCACCTCCGTCGTCTACGACGTGCCGCTGTCCGGCGACAAGGCCCCCAACCAGGTCGCGCCCGCCGACACCGCGACGTGGGGCCAGACGGACGCTCCCACGGACGCCGCCGCCATCTTCCCCGCCGACCAGGTTCCCCTCTCCCACACCGGAAGCGATCTGGGCGCAGCCGACTACGACAAGGCGACCGTCACCTACACCGACGCCTCCGGACGCACGGTCAACACCGGCCTGCCCGGCCGCCACCTGACCACCAAGCAGTACGACCGGTTCGGCAACACCGTCTTCGAGCTGACCGCAACCAACCGCGAACTGGCGCTGGGCAACGCGGACTACCAGGTCAACACCCAGAGCCAGCTCGACATCCTCTCCGACTCCCCGGCCGAACGGGCCCGACAGCTCGGCACCGTCTCGGTGTACTCGGACGACGGCAAGCGGGAGCTGGAGGAATCCGGGCCGCTGCACCTGGTCACCCTCACCCACGCCCTCGCGGGTGACTCGGACAGCCCCGACCTACCGGCCGGTATCCAGGTCGCCGCGCGTCAGCACACCGTCAACAGCTACGACGAAGGCCGCCCCACCGACGGCACCGCCACGGTGGCCGACCAGGTGACCACCACCAAGGTGGGCGCCACGATCGACGGTTATCCGACGGACGGTGACGTGCGGACCACGGCCACCGCTTACGACTGGGGCAAGGGCTTGCCCACCAGCGTGACGACCGACCCGAACGGGCTGAAGCTGACCAAGGGCACCGGCTACGACGCCCAGGGCCGAGTCATCAAGACCACGCTGCCCAAGTCCACCGGAACCGACGCCGAGGCCACGGTGACCAGCTACTGGTCAGCCACCGGAACCGGCACGTGTAATGGACGTCCGGAATGGGCTGACCTCGTGTGCTCCACGGGTCCGGCCGGTGCGATCACCGGGGGCGGTTCCAACCCGACCGAGCTGCCGGTCAAGACCACGGAGTACGACCGCTGGGGCAACCCCGCCAAGGTCTCCGAGACGGCCAACAGCGTCACCCGCACCACGACCAACACCTACGATGCCGCAGGCCGCTTGAAGCAGACTCAGGTCACGGGCGGTGTCGGTACGGCAGTTCCGGCCCAGACCACCACCTATGACTCGGCAAGCGGCGACGTGGCGACCGTCTCCAACGGCACCGCCACCATCACCCACACGACCGACGTGCTCGGCCGGGAGATCGCCTACGACGATGGCGCGGGCAACGTCACGCGCACCGAGTACGACAACCGCGACCGCAAGATCCGGGTCACCGACTCGGCTCCGTCGACGGTCACCTACGACTACGACAACCCGGCCGGCCTGCCCAGCCGGATCCACGACTCGGTGATGGGCACCATCGGTGACGTCACCGGTTCCTACGACTCCGACGGCCGCCTGTACAAGGAGGTGCTGCCGTGGAACATGAACGTCGAGTTCGACCTCGACCCCACCGGCAATGAGACCTCCCGCTACTGGCACTGGGAATCCGGCTGGACCGTCCAGGGCGAGTCCACCAGTCAGAACATTCACGACCAGGTCGTCAGCCGTACCGTCTACACCGGCGGCGGTGCCTATCAGGACTACAGCTACGACGCGGCGGGTCGTCTGACCAAGGTCGACGACTCCGAAGCCGGCGTCACCACCCATCGCGCCTACGCGTTCGACGACAACACCAATCGCAACTCCCTGACCACGACGGTCGACGACGTCGACGGCGGCACCCCAACCACCAACACCGTCAACTACAACTACGACAGCGCCGACCGGCTGATCGCCTCCGGCACCGTCTACGACGCCTTCGGCCGCACCACCGCGCAGGCCAGCGGCGCCCAGAACGCCTACTACGCCAACGACCTCGTCCGCCAGATCACCGCGAGCGACAAGCGCACGACCTGGAACCTGGACGCGTCCGGACGACTCGCCTCCTGGACCACCGAGAAGCAGGCCGAGGACGGTACCTGGAGCACGGACACCACCCAGACCAGTCACTTCGGCGGCGACGGCGACAGCGCGGGCTGGACGGACGAGGGCAACGGCGCCATCAGCCGAAGCCTGGAGGACCTGACCGGCAGCCTGATCGCCACCACCAGCGCGACCGGTGACGTCGTCCTGCAACTCGCCAACCTCCACGGCGACATCACCACCCAGATCCCACTCGTGGACAACACCACCCCGGTGGTCAACACCTACGACGAATACGGCAACCTGCTACCCGGCACCGACCCCACCCGCTACGGCTGGCTCGGCGGCAAACAACGCTCCACCGAAACCCCCGACAACGTGACCGTCATGGGCGTCCGCCTCTACGACCCGACCACCGGACGCTTCCTGTCCGTCGACCCCGTCCTCGGCGGCAGCGCCAACGCCTACGACTACTGCAACGGCGACCCCATCAACCACTACGACCTCGACGGACGCTGGTGGTGGGGGCACCATTATTGGCGGCATGTGAGACAACATCTCAGAAACTGGGGGAGACGCCACCGCTTTGTGCGGCACACCTATTACGCTTTGCGGCACTGGGGCGGCCGCGTGTCGCGCAATCACTACGTCAGACAGTGCGGGTGGTGGGGCGGAGCCGCAGCTGGGCCGGTCATCACGTATGGCTGGTGGGGTGGGCCAGTCGACTGGGGCATGGCCGGGCTCGCCGGCGGCTTCGGCTGTGTAGGCGGAATGGGCAGTTACCGATGGGGCTGAAAAAAGTGACACAAATGCGCTCACCAGATCGTAAACCCGACCGTATCGGGTCCGTCATCGCTGCCATCGCCAGCGTGAGCAGCATCTATCTGGCTCACCTCGTGATGCCAAAATTGTCGCTCGGAATCCTGGTCATCCCTGGAATTATCGTCGGGGCAGCTATCGCGATCGCGATACGCAAACCGCGGAGAACGAGATAGCGGAGTGACCGGGTAAGACCTTAGAAACCGCCTGATAGCCATGTAGCAGAATATTGCGCACGGCAACGGGCGCCTCCCGGAGAAACCTCCTTTGACACTGTTGGTCAATTCGGAGGCAGGCTCTTCTCGGCCCCGCCGAGCTTCGGCTCGGCGGGGCCGATTACTGCGAGCAGATAATCCCGGTATCCGACAGCTCGCTGTCCCTTGGAAGAAGCGCAGCACGCCACCGCGTGGGTATCGTGTCGGTCAGTGCGGGCGTGGCATACGGCATCTAGTCGGCGAGTCACACAGACGGGCCTGCACCGGTATTACTGATGGTAAAGATAGGGCATGCTGAAGCAAAGCGTGACTGATTGGGTCGACAAGGAAAGGGCTTTCGCTATACTTCAGATATCGGCCAGTAGCCCGAGGTGTATCGGAATGTGGACTCGAAGTTGTTGGCCGAGTTTTTCGCGGGTCTCCGATGCCTTTCAGGGGTGGCCCCAAGGTGACCCACGACTACTGGGGCGCAGCCTCATCCCGTCAACTGTCCTGTGACAAACCGGGAATACCAGCGGGGATTCGGAGCCCCGCCGCAGGCCCTTCCGGGAGTACCTTTTGATACGCCGCCGTCATCGTGATGAACCTCAACCGCCTTCGAATTCTTCGGCGGCCTCGGATGCTATCCAGATTACCGTTCGGGAGCTAATTGCCCTTGTGGGAGTTCTTGAGCATGCCTATAATAGAATCGCCGAGTTGAGCGATGTCGACGACGAGACTATCGCCCGCGCCAGCGGAACCTCACTCATCCCATCACTGTATGCGCGAGCTGGATTGATCTTGACGAAAGGCGGTGCCAATATCCCCCTGCTTGTCAGCGAGGTTGGCCTACTTGAAGCCGCAGTGATTAACCTGGAGTCGTACGAGGGGAACGAGGTAGTACTGGTCGCCGGTTACGAACTTCTGGATGTTTTTGCGAATCGCGAGGCGAATGCCCACCCCCTGTGCCGCATACACGGAATCTTGACCTTTGATGGCGAGGCGGGGAATCGACCAGCGGATCGGCCACTCCTTCCGTGAAATGACGGCGAAGAGCGAAGCCTGAGCTTCGATCCACCTCGTAATGGCCGGGCTGCGAGTGGGGGAATGAGAAGATGTGTCTGCTTACCTGTAATGGTGGGAGTTCTCACGCTTTCATCAGGGCCAGCAAAGCGCCTCGTAAGTGAAATATTCCCACAACCCGGTGCGGGGTTCGCCGCGTTCGACGCCCCGAATCTGATCGCGCATGCCGGGCTTGCCCCGGCTGCCAGGGCGGTGTGACTGCCTCAACTGGTCACCGATAAGATGAAGGTGACACTCGCATGTTGGTGGCCATTTTCACTACATCCGGGCCATCCCGGTCTCCTACACGCGCCAGCTCCTTGCACTGCTACGCCACATGCCAGGACAGCGAACTGCGCCGCTGCATCGGGCACATCGGCACGTCAGCCACCAGTGTCTCTCTTCCCACCCTGCAATCTCTCTTCGTCCTGAGGACCGTAGCCGCCGACGACATGGGTGATGCGTGTTTCCGGAAAGCGAACCCCTGTGACCAACCCATCTCGACGCCGTGACCCGCAATTTCAAGATGAAACGCGGCTCAGTGAGGCTGGTTCAAGGCACGGGTGAGCTCCCTGTTGGCGGCCCGAGATGCTTCGAGTTCTTCCGTCCTTTCCTCAAGCTCACCGCGTGTCTCGGCGATTTCCTGTTCCAACATGGTGATGCGTCGCTGGAATTGGTCGATGTCCGGTGGGGTCCCGAGTCCGGATTCGTTCCATGCCTGCTGGCCAAGCTGCCCGGAGAGCCTCTTTTCCAGCTGGCGTACTCGTGTGGCGAGGCGGGTGTTGCGCTGCAGCGCGTTGGCCAGGTCGGTCTGCAGGGAGGCTCGGCTGACTGCGGCCAGCTGGCCATCCTCGACTGGCGTGTTGGCAGCTACGTGAACGCGTTCGAGCAGGTCACGGTGACGGTAGAGGAAGCTGCGGTCGACTCGGGCGGCCCGGGCCAGGGCTGACACGGTGATGTCGCCTCCGGTGCGCAGAGCCGCATCCAGGGCCTTGATCACACGCTGTCGGCGCCGTGCGGAGTCGGCTCGCTTGCCGTCGATCATGCTGGAAGTCATGCGGTCCTCCCGGGGCGCAGGTCGGGCCGGGGCTGCCGCACCGTCGGCATGCCGAGCGAGACGGCGCCCGCCCGCGTCCCGCGGACGACGGTGACGGCCTGCTGGATCTGGGCCCGGTCCTCGTCGGTGAGGTCACCGAGTTCCTCGCGGACGCGTTTGACCAGGCGGCGCACTCGGCTGATCTCGTCGTCCGAGGGCATCGCCTCTCCCTTGGCCCAGTCGTCGGCGTCGGTGAACGCGGCCAGGCGCTCGCGGTTGCGCAGGAGATCGGCCAGATAGGCTTCCAGATCGGGCAGATAGGACACGTCGGTGCGGAAGTGACTGCAGCCGACGCAGCGGAACCGGACCGGGCAGTCCTGACCGCCGGCGGCGACGTTCGACGGTTCGGTGCAGTTACCGTAGGGAACCTGGGTCTCGCCGACCGCCCGGCGGGCGTGCTCGGCGTCGAGGACAGCCTTGGCCTGCCGCCAGACACGGTTACCGCGCCGGTCGAACTGCATCGCAGTAACACGATCGACTGCTTCGCGTTGGCGTTTCTCGCTGACCCGGTAGTAACGCTGTGTAGTGTCGAGCTGGCGATGATCCATCAAAATCCGGAGGGCGTCAACGGGGACACCGGCGTCGGCGTGACGCTGCGCATAAGTGTGGCGGTAGGCGTAGGGGAAGATCTTCGCCTTGTCGAAGGGCAGCATCTTCGTGACGCGTGCACCGGCAACCTCGACGACGGTGGGGACGAGGAAGTCCGGCAGGGAATCAACCCAACCTCGATGGCGGTCCCCGAGCCAGCTGGCGGTCAGCGACTTCGTGCCGTGCGGGTTCGCCACCGGTGACGGCATGAGGACGAGGTCCTTGGCCGGGGCCTTCGGGAATCGGTCCCGGACGTACTGCTGCTGTTCGACGATGAGGGCCGCGGTGGCCTTGGCGATCGGCAGCCGCCTGCCGTTCCTGAACGCCTTGTGGTTGTCGTAGACCAGGACGGGCTCGCCGTCGCCGTCCCGTTCGAGGCAGTCGAAGGGCAGCTTGCAGATCTCGTCCGGGCGGCGGCCGGTGTCCATCAGCAGCTCGACCGCGGTGCGGGACTGCGGGTCACCAGCTCCCAACGTGTCCAGGTGGTCGCAGAGTTGCCGCATCACCTCCAGCGGGAGGTCGCGGCTGGCGTCGGTGTCCTCCGGGTCATCCGGGATGTCCTCGGGCCGGAGCGTGAACTGTTCGGACAGGCCGTGCAGGGGCTGTCCGGGCTGCGTCAACCCGAGACTTCTCATGCGGCTGAGCATGCGCCGCAGGTGCCGGACATCGACGACGTGGCGTGCGGCGGCGACCTCTCCCCGCTGCACCAGGTAGCGCATCCGGTTGAGAAAGGCCACGATGTCGTCGCGGCCGAGCCGCCGCGGGTCCGTGCCCTGGTCCGGCCGGTTCAGCCGGAGGCTGTCGGAGAGCCTGACGATGCAGTTGATCTGCGTCTGCATTGCTCCACGGGGGTTGGTGCCCCGGCGGCGGGGAGCATCGTCGACCGCCCAGTCCTGGGCGGCTCTGCGCAGCCATGGCTGGCTGATCTTCTCGAAGTGGAGGTAGCCGGTCATGCCGAAGGCGGCACCGTCCCAGGTGTCCTTGTGCCGCTCGGTCTCCGGCGACATGCCCCAACGCATGACGTGCTTGAGGAACCCCTTCGCCAGCGCGGCGTTCATCCTGCCCAGGCCGGAGAGGTCGAGTTCGGCCAGCGAGCCGACCTGCCGGGTGCGGAAGAGATCGCAGAACGGGCGGATGTGGTGGTCCTTGTGCCGGATGCCGGCGGCGACGCGTTCCTGCAGCCCGTAGAGGATCTCGGCCACGACCCGGTCGGGCAGGCCGAGCAGGCTCACCCTCCCGGCCTGGGCCATGGCCGGGGTGGTCAGCCGCCAGGTCTCCTCATCGAGGGTGCTGCCCTTGCTGATCTCCAGCAGTCGGCGCTGGTAGTGGGCCATGCAGTACCGTCGGCTGTGCCCGTCACGGGACCGGGGGCACGAAGCGACCTCACAGGGGCCGAAGCCGGGCAGCGCCTTGACGGACGGATGCCAGATGAACTCCTCCACCGGCAGGCCCAAGCACTTCCTCTGGCCCAGGTGGGCGCTGCACAACCCGACACGTGACGTCTTTGACGGGCGCCCGCACTCCGGAACGCGGCAGTCAGCGACGCCGATCGAGCGCCAGTGCCGTTTGACGGTGGACACGAACTCCTCGAAGCTCTGCCCGCTGGCCTTCAGTCGCTTCGCGCAGCCCGCGCACAGCCCATGGTCCTTGGTATGGAAGACGACCTTGTCGCAGCCCATCACCAGGCACTCCGGGCCACCGAGCAGAGGATGGTCACGGGGGAAGACCAGCTGGCGGTCCTCGCCATCCCAGCTCATGAACTGCTGGAATTCCACTGTCACCGCCCTCATGAGAGCGTCGGTGACGTCGTCCTGCGCTGCTGGCAGATTCTCGACAGGGGCGAGCGTCATCGATCGCCCTCCTTGGCGTTCACACGCGGAAGAGGCACCCGCTCAACCGCCTCGCGAAGCCGCGAGGGCTTGGGGTGCAGATAGGGGCGCGGCGATTCCGCGCTCTTCTGGCCCAACAGGGCCTGGATCTCGTCCAGTTTGCCGCCGGCATCGGCGACGTTGCTGGCCATCGCATGCCGGCACATCCGCGGGCCGACCTTCCGGCCCAGCCCGGCCCGCCGGGACAGCGACTCACACAGTTCGCCGATCGCATCCGTCGTCATCGGCGCCCCGTAGGGCGGCCGGAACAGGTTGACCAGCAGGAAATCGCTGCCGCCGGCTCCCAGGCGCTCGTGGCGCTCCAGCGCGTAGTGGTCGAAAGCCTGCACCACGAGGAAGTCGACGGGCATGGCCCAGGACTTCTTCGACTTCGACCAGGCACGGTTCTCGTTCTCACGCCGGACGACGTGCACGTGGGCGCCCTCGGCGTCGCAGCCCAGCGAGCGGGAGTCCATCAGCAGGTGCGGATCGCAGCGGCGCAGGCCCGCAGCCTGCCCCGGGCGCAGTCCGACCCGCGACAGCAGCAGGAGAATGAGCCGGTCGCGGGCGGAGCGGCACTGCAGGAACATGGCGACGATCTCCTCGTCGCTCGCCCGCTCGATGGCAGTCTCGGGCTCCTGAAGCCGGTGACGGGCCCGCATCCGGTATCGCATGGCACCGCTGTCGCCGCGAGCCTCCTGAGGCAGGTCGCGATCGTCGCCGAGCTCATAAATCTGCTCCAACACCCAGGCTGGCGCGGCCTTGTTCACCACGGCGTGCACCAGGAACATCCGCACTGCCGTCAGCACCTTGTTGATCCGGCTCTCGCCCCGGACCGGCCTCGCGCCCGGTCCGGGCACCACGACGCGCAGTCGGCCGTCGCTCCGCGGGGTCCACTTCAGCCAGAGCATGAACAGGCCCATGTCCCGGGCGGCGGTCCGCCACTCCCGCCCGGTGCTCACGCACCACACCAGGAACAGCACCACGGCCTCGGCGTACGCCTTCGTCGTCGTCTCCGCCTGCCCCCGGGCCAACCTCAACTCCCGCAGGAAGCGGTCGACTTCCTCCACCACCCCCAACTCGTCGTCCACCACGGTCCAGTACCGGGTGCCCGACGGCATCTGTACAGGGAATGCACGCACTTGGTACCCCTACTCCACGAGTCGATCGCAACGATCCACCGCAGAGCCACACCCCCTGAGAACCGTCACCATCTCCCCAACGAGAGGGCTTGGTAAGACGTCACACCACAGTCGGGGAACCCCCAGAGAACACGAAGATCGCCGACCGGATCATCGTGATGGAACACGGCCGGATCGCCGAACACGGTACGTACGACGAACTCTCCCACGGTGGCGGTCTGTTCGCCGAACTCCTCGCCCTGTCCACCGACCGCTGACCCAATCACCCCGTTGCCGCGGCCCGGCCCCGGGGCGCGGCGGCCACGCCCTTCGCCCGCCGTACAGATGGAGGATTCCGTGACCGCACCAGCTGTAGCCACGACCACAGCGGCGCTGCTCGTCAGCCAGGACGGCCGCTACCTGCTGCACCTGCGGGACGCCAACAAGAACATCTGCAGCGCCGGGCAGTGGTCCCTGCCCGGCGGCCATCCTGAACCCGGCGAGAGTCTCGACGACACGATCGCCCGCGAACTGCTGGAAGAGGCCGGGCTGCACATCCCCGGCCTCGTCCCGCTCGCCATCATCGAGAACACCGACGCCGACGCCCGGCCCACCAGCCGGATCCAGGTGTACGCCGGGACGTGGAACGGCGACCCCGCGCTGCTGCCCCTCACCGAGGGCATCATGCTGCGCTGGACCGATCCCGAGCAGATCCCGTATCTGACCATGGATCCCAAGACCACGGCCGTCATCCGCCACCACCAGGACGGCACGCGCACAGGCGACGGTGCCGCCGGGCAGTTGCCCGTGCTCCGCATGCGCAACACCGGCACGAAGACGGTCCCGAACGTCATCGGCGTCCACCTGTATCTGGAACGGGACGGAGAGATCCTGCTCGGGCTGCGGCATGCCGACTCCGCCTACGCGCCCCTGGAGCATCACTTCCTGGCCGGTCACTGCGAGAGAGAGTCCGCCGTCGCCTGCCTGATCCGGGAGGCGATGGAGGAGGCCGGGCTGGTGATCAAGGCTGAGGATGTCGACCTCGTGCACACCGTCCACGTCCTGGATGCTCCCGGCACCCAGCCCCGACTGCAGCTGGTCTTCCGGGCTCACCGATGGCAGGGCGAACCGCAGGTCCGGGAACGGGACGAGTGCGTGAGCTGGGGCTGGTGGCCCGCCAACGCCCTGCCGGAGCCAACCGTCGCCTACACCCGGGCCGCCATCGACGGCATCCGGCGCGGACGCCTCTACACCGAACTCGGCTGGACCTGACCATTATCCCTTCCCTCTCGCCTTCTCAGGGAGATCACCACCGTGCCCGAACCCGCCCTACCCGCATCCCTGGCCGCCGCAGCCGCGGACTACACCGACGCGGCGACAGGCCGGGCGGCCATGATCGCCCGCCTTCACGAGGCCGGGGACCTGTCCCCCGGCCCGGTGTCCGAGGCACTTCTGGCGCTGCCCCGGCAGACGCTGATGCCGCAGGCGTACGTACGGCGCAGCGTCCCGGATGAAACCCCGCCGCGCTGGGAGCTGCTGGACTGGTCGGTGCCCGAGGACCGGGAAGAACTGCTGCGGGTGCTCCACAGCGGGGACAGCGTCGCCGTCCAGCATGACGGTGAACCCCTCCTGGGCCGGGCGCGCGGCACGCGTTCGGGCGGGGCGATGACGTCCATGTCGAGCGTGATGGGGATGACCGCCGGGCTCCTGCAGGAGCTGGATCTGGAGCCTGGGCAGCGGGTGCTGGATGTCGGCACGGGCGCCGCCGTGACCGCTGCGGTGGCCTGCTTCGTCAGCGGCGACGCCGGGGTCGTCACTATCGATCTCGACGAACACGTCACCGCGGCCGCCGCCGCCCGCCTCGCCGACCTGGGCTACCGGCCCACTGTGGTCGCGGGGGATGGCGAAGCGGGCCGGCCCGACCGGGCGCCGTACGACCGGATGTTCGTCTCCTTCGCCGTGCCCCGTTTGCCTCCGGCGCTGGTGGAACAGCTCGCGCCGCAGGGGTTGTTGCTGGCTACCGTCGGCACCAGCTCGCCGTCCTGGCCGGGACTGGCTGTGACCACCAAAACAGCACAGGGACGCGTCGAGGGAGAGCTGCGGGCGGTCGAGTTCGGGCACCGCGCTGGGTGGGGCTGGGACCGTCTCTTCCTGTCCGCCGCGTTCCGCGAGGAGATGGCCACTGCCGAAGGTGTGACCGTACGCGGGTATCGCCCACCACCGCCCGAGGAGGCGCGGGGATTCTGGCTGGCGCTCGATCACCTTCGGCCCGGACTGGTACGCACCTTCGGCGCCGGGCACCTTCAGATCGGCGCTCCCGAGTGCGGCTCCTGGGTGCGCGTGAGCCCGGATGGTGACGGCACGTGCTCGGTCACGGGATTCGGGCGGCGCGCCATCTGGCACGAGATCGAACAGATCGCGGCCCTGTGGCGGGCGGCCGGCGAACCCGACGCGTACCGGATCGAGTTCTCTGCGGACGGAAAGCAGTGGGCCATCGCCGGATCCGGCCGTAACGAGCTGCGTTGGACGCTCCGCGACGAGCGCCCGGTGAAAGGGGACCGGCGTTGAACCCTCCAGCTGATCACCCCTCCACGCCAAGCCCTGGTGAAGGGGACCTGCTGTTCGGCGCGGCGGCCGACGAGTACGCCCGCTTCCGGCCGGGCGTGCCCGGGCAGGTCGCGTGGCTACTGGCCGACGCCTTGAAGGGCGTGCCCGACGTGACGCTGCTCGACCTCGGAGCGGGCACCGGGCAAGTTGCCGCGGCTCTCGTCCCAGCGCTTCCCCGTATCACTCACGTGGATCTGGTCGACCCGAGCCGGGCCATGCTCCGTGAAGCCGTCGTCATCCTGCACCCTCTGATGGGGAACCGCACCCTGTCCTGCCACGAAGTCCCGGCCGACCGCTTCGACACTCAACGGCCTAACTACCGCGCCGACTTGATTACCTGTTGCCGGGCCTTCCATTGGATGAACCGTCCCGCCGTCCTGGCGATGGCCGACCGGGTCGCAGCCCCGCGCGCGACACTCGCGCTCTTGGGCGACGGCAGCCTGTGGACCCACGAAGCCGACTGGACAGGCGCGTTGAAGGGCTTGATCCAGTCCTATCTCGGGCCTGGCCGCCGTGCCGGCAGCCGCGGCACCTACCCCGAGCCGAGCCGCCGTTACGAGGACGACCTCGCCGCCTCCCCCTTCAGCGACGTCAGCCAGCACCTCTTCACCTTCCCCCGGGCCTGGACGCCGCAGCAGGTGATCGGCTATCTGCGCACCACCTCGTTCGCCCGCCCCGACCTGTTCGCCGAGCGGCACGCCGAGTTCGAAACGGAGGCACTGAACCTGCTCGAAGGACTAGCCGATGACAGCGGACAGTTGACCGAGCAGGTCGACTTCACGGTGCTGCTGGCACGCCGCCCAGGAGGAACAGCTTGAGCGGGCAGGCCGCAGGAGGGCGGTACACGACCCCGGTCGACGTGCACCTGATCCTGCTGCGCGACAGCCCCAAGGGCCAGCAGGTGCTGCTGACCCGGCGGGCCGGGCCCGTGTATGCGGCCGGGATGTGGCATCTGCCGTCGGGGCATCTGGACGGACCGCACGAGGACGTCGTCGACGGCGGACTGAGGGAACTACGGGAGGAGACCGGTGTCGTGGCCGGCCGGGCGGATGTCCGTGCGGCGCTCACCGTCCATCACCGCGCCCCGGCAGGCGGCGCCCGCACCGGGGTGTTCCTGATCGTCCTGGACTGGCAGGGCGAGCCGGAGATCACCGAGCCGCACCGGTGCGACGCGCTGGACTGGTTCGGGTGGGAGTCGCTGCCGGAGTCGATGGTGGCCTACTGCCGGGCCGGCCTCGACGCCTACCGCGCCGGCGCGCACCTGGCCATGCACTTCCAGCAGCCTGGCGATCCGATCGCTTACGATCCGGCCGTCGACCGGCTGCACATCGTCACCGACGCGCCCCTTCCCAACCACGCGCAGGCGCCGCAGGAGGCGGTGCGCGACTTCGCCGAGCAGGCGGTGGGGCGGATCGCCGACTGGGCGGATGCGTCGTGGGCCCGCGAGAACAGCCGCGTGTGGCGGGCCAGCGGCCGATCTGGGGGAATCTGGTATGTGAAGATCCACCAGAGCGACCGCTTCCACGGACGGGAGGTGAACGCCTACCGCTCGTGGACGCACGCATTGGGTGCGCACGCGCCGCGACTGGTGGCCGGCGAGGCGTCGCTGCGGGTGATCGTGGTGACCGCGTTGCCGGGCCGCAGCCTGCATGGCGCCGTCCTGGACCGCGCGAGGGAGGTGCGCGTGCACCGCGGGCTCGGCGAGCTGGCCGCCGCGTTCCACCACAGCGCCCCGCCCCGCACGCCCCCCACCGACCGGCCCTCACCCGCCAGGAAGTTGGAACGACACCTGGCCGTCGCACGTCCGCACCTGAACGACGGGGACGAGGAACTGCTGCGCGCGCTCGCAGCCCGGCAC
This sequence comes from Streptomyces mirabilis, assembly GCF_039503195.1. Lineage (NCBI taxonomy): Bacteria > Bacillati > Actinomycetota > Actinomycetes > Kitasatosporales > Streptomycetaceae > Streptomyces > Streptomyces mirabilis. The sequence continues at coordinate 8,249,446 of NZ_JBCJKP010000001.1, read as the reverse complement.
CCGGCGCTCGCTCCCATCGTCGAGGTCCCGACCCTCGGTGATCTGCAGCCGCGGAACGTGCTGCTCGCCGACGACGACGCGCTCGGACTGTTCGACTTCGAACGCACCGAGTACGCGCCCGCGGTGCGGGACCTGGTCCGCCTCAGTGACCAGTGGCACGGCCGCCCCGACCTGCAGGCCGCCTTCCTGAACGGCTACGGCCGCGCCCTCACCGCGGACGAGGAGGAGCTGTGGGCCTGCGAAGCCGGCCTCGATGCGCTCTCCGGCATCCAGTTCGGCATGACCCACCACGACCCCGAACTCGTCGAGCGCGGACACCGCACCCTGGCCCGCCTCCATCAGCTCGCCCGTTCCTGACCCCTCCCGCCACCTACCCACATGAAGGAGACACCCGTTGGCCTACACAGAGCACAAGGAATGGGACGAGCACTACGCCGGAGGGCAGGGCTTCCAGCAGCTCGGGGAGACCGAGCAGACGCTGCTGGCCGAGCACGTGCCCGCCCCCGCCGAGGACGGCCACGCCCTGGACATCGGCTGCGGGCTGGGGGAGCTGGCCGTGCACCTCGCGTCGATGGGCTACACGGTCGACGCAGTGGACTGGTCGGAGAGCGCCCTCGCTCGCGCCCGCAGCGACCACGAGTCCGGGGTGCGGTGGCTGCGCCTGGACATCGAACAAGGCGACCTTCAGCCGCTGTACGAGGACGGCTACGACCTGATCACGCTCCGGCTGATGTACGCGTTCCTCGGCGACCGCACCCGCGTCCTTGAGGACCTCGGCCGCCGGCTGCGCGAGGGCGGCGCGATCGTCGTGATCACCCCGCTCGCCGCGAACACCCCCGCGGAGAAGCGGGACATCGCCCTGGACGAGGACGAGATCAGCCTTCTGACCGCCGGGTGGGAACAGATTCAGCGGTTCGATGTGGACGGGCTGGCCGTGGTGATCCTGCGCGGCCCGCGTCAGGACCACGCCGAAGTGGCGGAGAAGGAACGGCCCACCGCTCATGCGGTGACCGGCGCCTGCGCGGTGGTCACCGACGGCAGCGGCCGGGTCCTGCTGGGCCGTTCCAGCAGCAACATGTGGGAGCTGCCCGGCGGACAGACCGAGTCCTCGGAACCATTCGAACAGACAGCGGTGCGTGAACTGGCTGAGGAGACCGGCCTGATCGCCGACCCGGCCGACGCACACGTGCTGACGATGCTCTGGGACGACAACCACGGCGTCCCCCGCCTGACCGCCGTGGTCCGCCTCACCGCCTTCTCTGGCACCCCGACATGCCGCGAGCCCGCCAAGTTCTCGCGGTGGGAGTGGCACTCCCTGCACACCCTGGCCCATCTCGACCGGATCTTCGCCCCGTCCGCGCAGGCACTAGATGCGGTCTGGCCCGGCATCATCCCTGGCCTGCAAGCCGCGCGCGCCTACCCGCACGCGATCGACCACCCGAGCGTGGACGGGGAACCGGCCGAGGCGGTGCGGCTGCGGCAGGAGATGACGAAAGCGGTCATCGGCGGAGGCTGGGCCCCCTCGACACCCGTCCAGGAGGCCCTTGGGACGGTGCCGCGGCACCGCTTCACTCCCGAAAGTCCCCTGGCCGCGGCCTACGACGACAACCTCGCCGTCATCACGCGCCGCGACCAGGACGGGCAAGCCACCAGTTCGGTGTCCGCCGCCTGGCTCCAGGCCGACATGATCGAAAGCCTCCGTCTGGAGCCCGGCATGACGGTGTGCGAGGTGGGTTCCGGCGGCTACAACGCCGAACTGCTCGCCCACGTCGTCGGACCGGCCGGCCGGGTGGTGAGCGTCGACATCGATCCGCACGTCGTGAAGCGCACCCGACGGTTCACCGCGGAAGCCGGCAGCGGCCGGGTCACCGCCCTCCTCGGCGACGGCGGACTTGGCACGCCCGGCCACGTGCCCGACGGCGGCTTCGACGGCTGCATCATCACCCACAACTGCTGGGACATTGCCCCCGCCTGGCGGGAGCAGCTCACCGAGGGCCGGTATCTGGTGTTGCCACTAGAGATCCACGGCTACACCCGCGCCATCACCTTCCAGAAGCACGGCAACCTGCTGCACGCCCGCAACTTCACGTTCTGCGGGTTTGTACGCGATCTCGGCACGGGCTTCCGCACCACCCCGGTCGCCGATCTCCGCGGCGGGGAGCTGCAACTGCGGTTCGAGGACGGGGAACCCGCCGACGTGTCCGGGATCGAGGACGCGCTGCGCGGGACCCGGCACGAACTGCCCACAGGGGTGACCGTCGCGGGCAACGAGTCGTTCGAGACCCTGCAGCTCTACCTCGCCACCACCCTGCCCGGCTTCTGCCGCCTCGCTCTCGACCGCAACGAGGACACCGGAGTCGCCGCCGTGCCCCGCGGCGCGCACGCGGCCACCGTGCTCGGCGACGGCTCCCTGGCCTACCTCACCCACGTCCTCGTCAACGACGCGGACACCGCCGAGGAGCGACGGACCGAGTTCATCATCCACGCCTACGGCCCGGACGCCACCCCCCTCGCCGAGCAGCTCGCCGCCGCCGTCCGCTCCTGGGACCTGCGCGTACGCGGCCACGGCTACCCGCAGCTGGCCGTGCACCCCGCCGGCACCGACATCCGGGAGTTGTCCGAGGGCCTCGTCCTGGACAAGCGCCACAGCCGACTCGTCTTCGACTGGGACGCCGAGAAGCTCTGACCCAGATCCGGTGCGGGCCCTCACGCCCGCACCACCCGCCCACCCCAGTGACCTGTTCACCGGACCGCAGGCGAGCAACCCGCCCGGCCCCGCACGATGGAAGAACGGACGGCATCCGCACCCCACGACTCCCCCGACTCGGCCAGCACCGCGATGACCGCCGCCGCCTACGGCGCCTCCCAAGCCACGCTGTGGACCGGTGTATCCGCCCTGATCACGGAGACCGACGGCCGGATCCTCGTGCAGCGCGCGACTACCGCAACGTGCGCCTCCTGCCCGGCGGCGCGGTTGACGCGCACGAAGCCCCCTCCGGGCCACCTCCCGGGAACTGCGTGAACAACTCAGCGTCCAGCCCAGCTGTCCCGCGGTCTGATGGTCGACTGGGTGCCCTCCACCGCGCCCGGCTTCGATCCCGCCATGCGCTTCCCCGGCGAGATCATCTACGTGTACGACGGCGGCACGTGGAGCGCCGAGCAGGCCGCCGCGGTCTGCCTGCCCGACGACGTCCTGGAGATCGACTTCGTCGAGCCTGCCGACCTGACCGCGCTCATGGAACCGGGAGATGGCCGCCGCGCCCGCGCCGCTGGACCGGCTTCAGGTACTGCGAACCCCGCGTATGCCGCAACGGTGGCCCCGGCACACGGGTTCCGTGCCCGCCAGAGTGCCTGTTCTGCAGAGCTGGGGATGACTGTTCACGCCCGACGGACGCATCCTCGTCCTGATCGGCACCAACACCGGATCCGCCTGCCTGCCCGGAGGCAAACTCGAGCCCGGAGACCGCGGCGATCCAGCAGCCGCTAGTGCTGGGAAGGTTTGCCGGGTTGAGCTCTGCGAGAGGATCGCATCATGGGTGAGATCGTCTTGATGTCGGATCCAAGCGTCACCGCCATCCCTGTTGCGGAAAACGGTGAACGTCTCGTCGACGTCCGCCGCGGAGGCTCGTTACTCGTCGATACACGCAAGCAGGATTTGACAGACGCCTTCGCATACTTGCGGGAAGGCGTGCTGGAGCGACTACTCAAGGCCCAAACGATGCTTCCGCAGGGCTTGCGATTGCTGTTCGTCGAGGGATACCGGCCGCCCTCACTGCAGCGGGAGTACTTCGATGAGTACGCCGACCAGCTGCGAGCCATCCACACCGAATGGTCGCAGGAGCAGATCCACTCTGCGGCGAGCCGATACGTGTCACCCCCCGAGATCGCTCCACACAGCGCCGGCGCAGCCGTCGACCTCACCCTGGCCGACGCTAGTGGACGCGAGCTGGACCTGGGCACTCGGATGAACGCGGACCCGGAGGAGAGCGAGGGCGCCTGCTACACCCACGCCCTCAACATCAACGAGGAGGCTCATGCCAACCGAAAGCTGCTGGGGTCAGTGCTCACCACTGCGGGGTTGGTGAACTACCCCACCGAGTGGTGGCACTGGTCCTTCGTTTGGAGTGATCAGGCCGCGGCGGTGCCGAGGCCGGCTACGGCCCATGCCTGTTGGACGGCGCGGATTTCCTGATCGGTGGGCCGGCCTGAGCGGGTGGGCAGAAATCGGGCGGCGATGATGACCCGGCGGAGCTTGGCGACCATGTCCGAGACGGACGGGTCGGTTTTGGTGGTGTACCAGGGGGGCGCTCGCGGCGGTCGGCGGCATCGTTCGGCTGGTGGCCGTGCAGCGCGTACCAAACGACGGTGATCGTGTAGCAGTACAGGCCGAACGGGACGGTGCGCTCGACCGCTCGGCGGGTCCGGCTGTGGGCCTGGCCGGCCCCGAGCAGGTCGCGGGCCTCGGCGAAGGTGACCTCGGTGGACCAGCGCCACGCGTACCGGGTGATCAGCGCCGGGGCCGGGGTGGTCAGGTCGGTGGTGACCAGCGCGAGGTCGTAGCCGCTGTCGGTGGCCTCGTCGCGCAGGAGGATCACGCGGACGGCGCGGGTATGGAAGGAGCCACACCACAGGCAGGTGAGCTCGGCCAGGCGCACGGTCTCGGTGCGCTGGTAGCGGTGGACCTCGAAGGATGTGAAGGCGAGGGCAGCGGCCAGTTCCTTCGCGGTGCCCAGGCGGGCGCCCTTGAGCGCGGGGCGGCCGCGCTTGCCGGTGCGTGGCGGGGCGAGGTCGTAGAGCACCGCGGACGCGGGCAGGCGGGTGAGCATTGATGATCTCCAGAACCATCGGCCCCAGCTCGCCCAGCCGTTCCTTCCTCGCCTCGTCGGAGGACTTCTTGAACAGGGTCGTGTACACCGACCCGAACAGCCCAAGCCATCCCGCTACTTGGCGACTCGCTTGTCGGTGTTAATGAGCGGGCACAGGCGGGCCAGGAGCCGGTAGTCCTTGGCGAACACCTCGGCGGCGCCGGGGGCGGCCTCCAGGAAGATGTTGATGGCTCGCACTGACTCGTATCCGTGGAGCGTGAGATCCACGCCGTCCACATCCGCGAGAAGGTCTTCGATGCGGGCGAACGCGGTGCGGAATTCGGCGACGAGCTCCGACACGTCAGTTACAAACCCGCCGCCCTTGCCAGCCCCCTCAGGGGCGGGGTCGACGACGGCGCGTTGGACCTCTTCGGCCAAGCCGATGTAGTCCACGACCACGCCAGAGGTCTTCAGGGGCGCCCGGCGCGGAGATAGTTGCCATGAAGTCTTCACTGGGGTTCCCTACGGGTATGCCGAGGCGTCTGTTGGCCGTTGAGCACACCAAGATCCGGGCGCTGCGCGAGCAGGCTGGGCTCACTCCACAGGAGCTTGCCGATCGCGTGGGGGTCACGTACCGCGTCGTCGTGTACTGGGAGGAGGGCAGGTGTGTGCCTGAAGCCAGGAACGTGCGGCGGCTCGCCGATGCTCTGGGCTGCGCCACCGCCGACCTCACGGGTACGCCCAGCGGGTCGGAGACACTGGTTGACCTCCGGTATGCCGCTGGTCTCACCGCGGAGGAGGTCGCCACCCGCCTTCGCGCTACTGCCGTCGGCCGTGATCTGTTCGTGGACCCTCACAAAGTCCGCAGCCTGGAGCGGGGCCGTCAGGTGTCCGGCTGGAACTGGAGGAAGCCGGGGCACATGGGCCGACTCGTGCAGCAGCTGGCCGCCGTGTACGAGGTACCGGTCCGGATTGTGATGGATGCCTGGATGCGTACTCGGCCGGCAGATGAACCCCCGCTGCTGCCCGAGCGGGAGCCGCAGGGTCCGCCAGCGTCAGCGGTCGAGGGTTGGGAGGGGCTGAATGATCGGCAGCGGGTCTATCTGGGTGAAATCCTGCGCGATGACCAGATGACCGAAACTGAGATGTGGATGCGCCGGCAGAACCAGGTCAGTGTTCCGCCGGCCAAGCAGTGGCGGAAGTTGCCGTTTGCTCTCGACGCACCCGCAGAAGTGGTCGGCCGCACGCGCCTTCAGCAGCGCCTGCGGAGCGCTGGTGTCCACGATCAAGGGGCCGGGGCCACGCTCCACTCCCTGGAGCGGCTGGGACTGATCAAAGTGACCAAGGACCGCGTGGAGGTTCCGGGGGTCGGCGAGGTAGACCGGACTCTCGTGGAGATCACGCGCCGCGGCCGCGCCTGCGCCCGCGCTGGGCTGGGAGTGCCCGTGGAGTCGGCGCCTCCCGCGCATCTGCTGTCCGAATGGCTGTGGGGCGTTCTACTCCGTGTTGCCGCGGCCGGCCCGGAAGGTCTCCACGAGAGCGAGCTGACGGGTAAGTCCCTGTTCTACTTGGCTGTCGGCTACCGGCCGAAGCGCCAATCGCATCCCAGCAGAGGATTCATAGAACTACGTCCCCGGATGGCACCGGGCGATACGCATGTCCTCGAATACCGGTGGCACGCCACCGCCTTGGGGCAGCAGCACATTGCCTCCTACCTGCACGTCTACACGAAGATGTACCCGGCCGCGACGTCTCCGCCGCAATGATCGTTTGAGGCGGTCCAAGGCCGTTCCGGGGGCATTGTCAGACCCGTGCTCTACGGTCGTCTCCCGTGACGACCCATGTCGATGATGACGGACTGACGTTCTCGCATTTCGAGGCGTTCCGCCTGATCAACTTCACCTTCATCAAAGCCTGTCAGACGATCACCGCCCCGGATCTGAGCCCGAGGCACCGGGCCGAGAAACTGATGCAGTACCACGGGGACTTGCTCGCCGCGTACGGCCCCGGAGTGCCGCTGTCGTTCGGCGAGTTCCGCCGAAGGCTGCGCGGCCCCATCGACGGCCTGCTCCCGCCGTGGCTGGACCGGTCCGGCTTCGGCGATCTCGACTTTCCCGTCGTGGACGCCGAGGGCTGCGTCACCGGAAACGCCTTCGATCTGCAGTGGGAGACCTCCCAGCTGCACCGGATTTTGAAGCGGCTTCGGCGGATCGGCCGGATGCGGTTCACCGAGGAGCAGCTTCAGGACGAGATCGACCAGGATCAGATGTACGAGATCCTCAAGGGCCGCGGAGACGCCCAGTACGTCAAGGACCGCACCACGCTGGTGGAATGCCCGGCCGGCACGGCCGCGGAGCTGAACAAGCGCGGCCTGCCCCTCAACGCGATCGGCTTCTACGAGCCGATCCCCTATCACGCTCGCTACCGCACCTGGTGGTTTCCCTGCACGGTGTGCAAGTGGCCCATGAAGATCAGCAAGCGGATGAGTGCGGGCCGCGAGTACTACCGCGTCGCCTGCCTATACGGCCGTCACGCCGATACCGGCGCCAGCTTCATGTTCCGGCCCACGTCCGGAGACGCGCCGCAGCTGCATCCGGACAGCCCCGACACCCCGGCTCCGCACGAGGCAGCGCTCGCGCTAGGCACCACCGGTGCCGTGCCGGAGGCGAAGCCGGTTGAGGGGCATCTGGCCCTCAGGCGCGGTGTGTGGCGCTACACCTGTGTGCCTGGCCTGCACGAGCTGCGTCTGCACACCGTTCTGCGGGAGCGGCTGGCCGCCGCACTGGCCGATGTGGACGAGGCCGTCAGGCTCTGGCCGATGAGTGATGCCTATGACCATCGCATCGAGGTCAAGGGCCCTGACGGGAGCACGCACGTCTTCACCGTGGATGTGAAGGACTACACCCACGGCCGTGTCCTGGCCGAGAGCCTGCACCGCAACGAGGGCGACAAGGGCGGCGCCGAATGGCTCGTCGTGCCCGACCACCGGGCCGACCAGATCCCCCTGCTGACCGTGACCTGCCACAAGTACGGAATGAAGGCCGCGACCATGACCGACTTCGCCAAGATGGTCTGCCAAAGCGCCGGGGTGGTGTGGGCATGAGCCAGATGACTGTCAGGGACGCCTTTGTCCGCGCCGCGCTGGCCCTGGCCGCCCACTACTTCCCGCAGCAGGATGACGACGGCAAGCCGCTGGCCTCTTTCCGCCACGCGGCGTTCTTCGCCAGCTGCAAACCGCAGGCGTGGGAGAGATGGACTGGGTTGGGAGGTGAGGAACGCCTGCTCGTCGCTGAGGTGATGAAGCTCAGCAACCCCGACCTCGCCGACGAGAAGCGGTTTGCCTCTGCCGCGCGGATCCTCCTGGGCGCCATGAACAGCGCCGACGAGGAGGACGAGGAGACTACCCTCCAGTTGTTCACCCTGGCCGGTGATCCTCTCACCGCCACTGCGGCCTACCCCCGGTTGGGAGGGGACTACCTCGGCTACGCCAAGAGCCTTCTCGCGCCCTACCGGCGGCCGAGCAGCCGGCGCAAGCCCCACGAGTTCGCAGCGCCGGGCCAGACGTACGAGACGAGTGAACGCACCGACGGCAACGAGATCGTCCACGGGCGCGTGACCATCCCCCGCTTTCCCGCTTTCACCCAGCCTCTCGGCCACGACACGCTTCCCGCCCTCACCACCCGGCCCAACGTCGGCACGGTCCCGGTCTACGTCCAAGATCTCAAGGACATCGCACAGCTCCTGGACACCCAGTACGAGGACACAGAGGCGGGCCCCTGGCTGTACAAGGTGCTGACGGGCCTGCTCGACCGGGTGAAGGCCCGCGACACCGACACCGTCGACGTACTGGATCTCCTGGCCGGCCGGACCCAGATTTTCCACGCGCCGACCGGAACCGGTAAGTCCGTGCTGGTTCGGCTCCTGGGCTCGTGGGCCGCGCTCAACGACTACCGCGTCACCCTCCTCGTCCCCGACGTCAAGGCCACACTCGCCTCCGTCTGGGACATCAGCCATGACCTCGAGATCCTGCACGAGGCGGGCAAGACCGAGCACCTGGCGACGTGTGCTCCGCTGATGTCGCCGTCTTCGCGGCACGAGCGCGCCCTCAAGCACGCGGCCCTCGTCAAGGAGGATCCCGACGCCCCCGGGGAATGGGGCAAGCGAGGCCGCCGTGACGTCGACCACCTCGCCTACGGGTGCGCACAGCAGCACTGGCTCGACTCCGCCGGCATCTACCGCCCCGGCAAGGAGAACTGCCTGAGCCTGCGCGGCGGCGGAGAGATGCTGGCCTGCCCCTGGATCCCGACCTGCGGCAAATTCGCCCCCGCCTACCAGGCCGCTGACGCCACGGTGATCGTCACCAACCACCACAACTTCATCCAGGGCACCATGCGGGTGGGCATCCAGATCGACGGCCGCCCGGTCCGGTCCGTCACCGTCCGCGAGTTCGTGCTCCGCGCCAGCGATTTCGTCATCATCGACGAGATCGACGCCTTCCAGGCCGTCGCCGTCGACCGCTGCGCCACCACGGTCGACCTGCACTCCCGGCGCCCGTGGACCGCAGAACCGCAGGTCCTGGACACCGCGGCCAAGCACCTTCCTCTGCGCTTCGAGGACCAGCTCATCGAGCCGGTCAGCCACGTCCGGCTCATGGCCGAGTCCTTGCTGACCGGCCTGTGCACCAAGGCATTCCGTCTCAACCACCACGACGACGCCCGAGTGCCGAGGCTGAGGCACGAATATGACTACGAGGGGTGGCGCCTGCCCCGCTCCAAGGACCGCGAGCTCATCAGCCTCCTGTTCCCCGAATACCTGGTCAGCGACGGACAGCCGCTTCCCGCCGAGGCCATCGGCCGGCTCAACGCCCTGGTACCGGCACCCGACCTCGGCGAAGAAGACGAGACGGCTCCTGCACCCATGCTCTTGGACCCCGAGTGGGAACGGGTCAGCAGCGTCCTCGGGGCCGTCGTGTCGCCGCGCGGCATCAACCAGCGTGACGCGCTCAAACTCAGGCTCCACGAGGCCCTCGCCCCGATGCTCAGCGACGGCCGCGCACGCAACCGGGCCATCGACCACCTCCTCATCCGCACGCTGATGAGCGAACTGGACGTGTCGCTCGCCGTTCTGCGCGACACCGCCCAGTCCCTGCGTCACTCCGGGCTGCTCAGCGCCAACCGCATCATCGACTCGATGCGCTCCGGCGGCATCGCCGACGTACTTCCGCACGGAACAATCGGCAGGTCGATCAACGGCTACCGGGTCACTGGCATGAAGAATCCGGAGAAGGACGCCAAGCTCTCCACGCAGCAGATGGCCGGCGACCCGCACACCTACGTGTCGGAACTCGGCGGACTCGTCTCACTGATCACCGCCGGCGTGGAGCGTCCCATCTTCGGGCTCTCCGCCACGGCCTACTTCCCCCAGGCGGTCAAGGAACACGTCCACGCGCCCGTGATGTGGTGGATGACCGACGCCCAGGAACAATCCATCCTGGTCGAGTCCTCAGCCGTCACCTACGGCAACGGCCACCGAAAGGCCGGAGAACGCATCCCGATCGCTGGCCAGTTCCCCTCCGACAAACCCGAAGCCCTGCGCGAAATCGGTGAACGCCTGTACGAGACAAAGCTGTCGAGGAAACTCACGCGCCTGGCCAAATCGGAATCGACCCGCACCCGCGCCCGCGTGATCCTCACCGCCAACAGCTACGAACAGTGCGGCCACATCGCCACCGGCATCGCCAAAGCGAAAGGGCTCTCCCACCGCGTGTGCGTCCTCGTCCGGGAAGAAGACCGCCTCAGCAACGTCCGCCACCTCCCCGACCCATCACTGGTCCGCCGCATCACCGTCGAAGAGGTCGAGGAATTCCCCCAATTCGGCGACATTCTGATCGCCCCCCTGGCTAACATCGCCAGAGGACTCAATATCGTCGTCAATCTCCGCTCAGCCATCCACTCCATCTACCTGTGCGTGAGGCCCCCGCTGATCATCGACGATCCCACCTGGATGTACGGCAGTGTCAACGCCGCAGGCATCAACTCGTTGCCCGCATCCGGTGCGTCGGATCCCGTCCAGGCTCTGCAGACGGCTCGCACCGCAGCACAAGACCACCTGGGCACCATTCTGCGCTCCTCCCCGCAGCTGTCGACCATGGACCTCGTCCTCCAGGAACAAATGGTCGCCGGAATGCTGGTGTCCCTCATCCAGCTCGCCGGCCGAGCGCGACGCGGCGGTACCAACATGGAACTGCACTTCGTGGACTACGCCTTCCACGACGAGACATGGAGCTCCGACCTGGCCAGCATCATCGAACGCATGGCCTCCCGGTGGCTGCCGGAAGAACGCCGGCAGATGGCCGAACTGTACGGCGAAGCGGTCAACGCCTTCCTGACCTACGCGGGCGTCGACCTCGCCCTCTCCGCATAGCCCAGCGCTTCTTCCCGAAAGAGATCACAGCATTGAGCGACACCACCGCGACTCTCCCGAGCACCCTCACCCTGCGCTGCACCCCCGAACTCGTCCAGGGCCAGAAGGTGTACGTACGGATCTTCCCGCGCAACGTGCGGGATGAATGGGAGAAGCTGAAAGGCGACGGAGACGACGAGCAGAAAAGCCAGCAGCATCCGGACGAGAAGAAGAACCTGCCGTACTCAACCGCCCTGACCTACCTGAAGTTCAAGACCGGCGGATACGTCCACCTCGACCGGTACCTCAACTTCCTGGTCTCACTGGAGAAGATTGACGACGAGACCCTGCGCCACGTCTTCCGGTGCGTCGTCGGCTACAGCAAGGGGCTGAACACCGACCAGGCCGTCCTCCTCGACGTACCGCCGGTGGCCGAAGCCATCGCGAAGACGCCCGAGCAGGAATTCGACATGGCACGGCTCCTTAAGCCGGTGCCGGGCAGGCAGCCGAAGTGTCCCGACTGGATGTACGTGGCCGTGCCCTGGGTGATCTCCAAGAAACTCGCCCAAGAGAAGTTCACCATCTACGACCTCGTCCCGATCACCAAGAAGGTCGCCGACAAAGAGAAGGACGGCTCCCCCAAGCTCGACGCCAACGGCGAACAGGTCTACAAGAACCGCACGATCGGCTGGAAGGCCAACCCGAACAAAAGGGAAGTCACCTACCTCCCCGACAGCAGGGGCGGCCTCATCGCCTGGGATCACCCCTTCGGACGCAAGTACAACCTCCGTGACGACGCAACCGAGGTCAACGAGGCCACCAAGGCCCAGTACGCGATGTCCCGGCTCTCGGTGGTCATGAAGACCGAGCCCAACGTCGTCCACCCCGTCATCTTCCTGGACGCCCATGTCACCCGCGTCCACAGCAACATGGTCTACGCCAAGTCCACGCACATCTACCAGGGCAGCGACGGCCTTCCCATCCTGCACACCGAACTGGTACGCAACGGCAGCGTCCGAGCAGTCAACCAGCGCGCCCTGGAACTGCTCGCACGCGACGAAATGGACATCAGCGTCCTGCAAGCGCTGCAGACGCGCGTCACCGAAGAGCGGGCCCTGCTGGAGAAGGCCGCCGAGGAGGGGGAATTCCCCTCGTTCATTACCCCTGACGCCGGCGTCATCCGCCCGCTCATGCCGAGGAACGACAACTTCGCTGTCGGCACGGGACCTGGCACCCTTCACCTGCGGCTCCTGGCCGAGCACGTCTCCAAGGTGCTGGGCGTGAAGGCCACCTGGGTGGACTTCACGGTGGAACCGATGACCTTCGAGCCGCGCCCCACGGACAAACAGAAGATGGCCCCGCAGGAACGTGCAAGCCGTATCGAGGCCGGCGAGCTCCTCCACAGCATCGGCTTTCCCCCGCCCGAAGAGATCACCGCTTCCGTGAAGGCCCAGGGCTTCGAGTACCTGCAGATCGTATGCCTGTGGTACCGCTGGAACACCCGCCTGCGAATGATCAACGCGCTGTCCCTGGCCTTCCCGGACGGCACGCCCATCGGCGATCCCTCGCCGGGCGAGGAGGTCTTCCTCGCTCCCGGCATCAGCGTGGTGTTCCGTCAGGCTGAGCGCTTCCTGTCACACGGCGACGACATCAACCGGACTGTGGAGTTCAAAGCCCTCGAAGAGGACTTCGCCGGCAGCGAGTCGCAAGTGATGGTTGGCGTCTGGTGCGAGACCGAGATCCCGGCCCTGAAGAAGAAGGACGGAGAGAAGCGAAACGCCTTCCTTCTCCGCAAGGAGCGCTATGACGGAAAGTTCCAAGTCCGCCGCTTCCTGGCAAAGAAGGACTTCGTCTGCCAGTTCACGAAGGGGATGAAGCCGGGGTCGTTTGGAAACCCCGCAACAGAAATCAGTCCTCCGAAGCCGGGGAAAGATCACGCCGCCTACATGGCGCTTCTCGACCTGCACCGCTCGCTCGGCATTATCGACCAGCGCCTCGCCCGGGCCATCGCGAAGGACAAGCAGGGGGACGAGGCGGGGAATCTCGTCTACTGCGGTATCCACGCCCGCCGGCAGGCCAAGACCGCCGACGGCAAGCACACCAAGCGCATCATCGTTGCCACCGCCCTGTTCCCGCCGGAGGAGGAGGGCAGCGCCTGGACGATGCGAGCGTGGACACCCCTCGTCGGGGGCTGGGTGCCCTACCGGCAGGCGATCGCTGCCTTCCACGCCAGTGACTACGCACTCCATGTCGACGGCAGGGGCGGGACGGACAAGGAACGCTGGGCGGAGGCCGCATCCCACGTCGAAGACGCACTCGCCAGCCTCGTCAGCGACGAGCTGGAACCCGGCATGGGCTATGTCGTCATGGTCGACGGGCACGCCTGCCGTCGGATGTGGACGGGCCTACACAACGAGAACCAGAGCTACCAGGAAGAAGACATCACCGATCCGCGCACCTGGCTGCCCGGATACGGCAAAGGCAAGAACGCACCGCGCAAGAAGCCGAGCGCCATCATTCGGATGAACGTCGCCCCGGACGAGGTGCCCCAGTACGTTCCCGTCCCTCGCGAGAGCGATCCGGACACCGAGAAGGAGTCCATCCTGTTCGCCTCGGCCAAACTGCACCGCGCCCAGGTGGATTTCGGAAACCCCTTCTGGGTCCTCTTCAACATCCCGCGCAACTACCAGGCCAAGGGCGGAGACCTGGGCAAGACCATCACCCGCTGGGACGCCGATCCGGGCAAGGGCGGCGAGGAGGGGGAACGGGAGACGAACGAGCTCAAGTCCCCGTGGTGGGCCGTCACGGCGACCGAGATCTACCCAGTCGGCATCGCCAACGGAGTCGACCGGACGATGCTCGCACGGGCAACCGCACGCTTGTGTCACCAGACCATCGCCTGGTCCGACCGCTCCCGCTACCCCGTACCGCTCCATGCGGCGAAGCAGTTGGACCTCGACCACCCCCAATACCGGCGATCGGCGCCGCTCGAGGAACAGGCAGACGAAGCCGACGACGAGTAGCCGCAAGACGCGCCGGCAGTGATGCCGGGAGGAGCTAACACAGTGCTTGGACGCGCGGGTAGGGGACGACGCAACGGGCCAGCTTGCAGAGGGCCCCGAACCCGGATATCGCGACGACCACGACGGGGTGGGTGAGATGCTCCGTGCCCTCGCTGCATCTGCTCCCGACGCGCATCGGCTGAGCACCGAGCGCAGCGTGGCGTAGCACGGGATCCCCGGTTTGCAAAACCGGGGATCCACCGCACCCTTAAGTAATCCACCGCCACCCCCTAACCACCACGTCGAAAGGCAGCGCCACGACGAAGCCCCACAACCACATAGCTCGCCCGGCCGGCCGCCAGGACGAGAACCCGCTACGCCGCGGCGTAACTGAGGCGGAACAGGTCCTGGGCGCGCTCCAGGTCCCGGTCCGTGCGCAGCTGCACCTCCAGGTCACCGGTTCCGTGGTGGCCGAGCCCCGTCACGTCCCGCGTGAACCCGGGGACGAGGTCGACCTCCTTGGGGTCGGCCTTGAGGTAGACGAGCAGCTTGGTCTTCTGCGGCGGGCAGACGCAGGCGAAGTTCCGCAGCCGCTGGTACGCCCGGTAGGTCGTGTTCTCGACCTTGGTGATGTCGTCACCGAGTCCGAGCAGTACCTCGTCAACCGCCGCAGCCATCTCCACCATCGCCCCGTCCGCCCGACGGTTGCGCGGCACCGCCGCCCTGCGGCCACGGCGAGCTGCCTTGGAGGTCAGGGTCTGACCGGTGACGGAGGCAACCGTCTCAAGGCCGATGTGCTCGTTGCCGAAGAACCGGTAACGGACCAGGTCGATCGAGCGGCGGTGCTCGCGCACGGCATGAACGTCATAGCGAGTGAAGTCGCCGGCCACGCAGATTAGCCTCGGTGCGCTCCACAGCACCTGGGCCGCGACCGCAGCCCCGAGCCGGTCGCGGACCAGGTGCCGGAACGCGTCCTTGTGGTCCATCAGCCACGCCATATAGAAGAGGCCCTGATGGATCACGCCTACGTCGGTACCGCGCTTGTATTCCACGATCGCGGGCGCGTTGTTCTCGTCAATGCCCAGCGAATCGATGCGCCCGCCGTGGACGGGGCCGGTGCTGTACTCGCTCGCCAGGAACCGCACCCCGAGCATGGTCTCCATGTGCGCCTCAATGAGGTCCTGCACATCCGCCTCGACCTCAGCAAGACGCGGCGCGACCTCGGTCACGCCGCTGTTTGTCGTGTGGAACAGCTTCAGGCCCGACACCTTCCCCTCCTCGGCTCGGAGATCACCAACGCCGGGCGGGGCTGGATTGTTTCCACGAGGGGCTTCGGTCCTGTGGAGATGGCCTGAGAAGCTACGTACGGCCTATCCGGGCGCTTGTGTCCCCCGGTCACCAGGGATCTACGGTTCCCCCATGTGTCCCCCGCGTTGCGGGGGATGGCGCTAGAAGACCGGGTTTACGCAGGTCAGGGCCCATGGCCGGGTGGATACAGCAGGCGCCTTCTAAGCGCCTGACCTGTCGTATCCCGCGCACAGGACCAGGTCACACATGGGCTGCGACGGATGATCTACCGCTCGGCATCCAAATTCAAGTAAGGAACACCGGGCAAGAGACGGTCACTTACCCCGCGGGTAGTTCTCCAGATTTTCGGGGCGATATTTGTCTCCCGCAAAGGGGGGACGAAGAAACTCGGTGTCGCGTCGAAAAGCGCCTACATCCAGGCTTCCGAACCCTGCCGGGACAATGGCTTTCACAACCGGATATCCGGAGCACAGAAGACCCTGGTCGGCATTGCGCGACGTGGTCTCGATACGGATACGCCGCGTAGCCTGGCGGAGGGCTCCCCGGTCACCGCGCTTCTCCACGTCACGGTCGTCGCCGACCTTCACTCCGCGACCGGCCCCACCGCGCCGGACCACGAGTGGCACAGCATCCCAGCCGCCGTCACGCGTTTTGGCGCCGATTGGGCCCTATGCGACTCACCTCCTGAGCGGAGCAGGGTATCCGTCAATGGCCGGTTACCGAAACCGGTGATTCCGCGGACCATTGGCAGTCCACCGCGTCTCCCCGCTTCCCCACTGCCGCGGAAGCAACTAACCCGAAAGGCACTGTTGACAGGAATGCCCAGTCAGAGCGGCGAAACGCCTCACGGCCAGTTCAGCCCCGAGCACATCCGCGCCACCTGGAGTGGGACGGCGAGCGTCGAGGACGCCGCCCAGGCGTTCGGCTTGTCGAGATCGCAGAGCTACGACCTCGTTCGCCGCGGAGAATTCCCATGCCGCGTGCTACCAATAGGCCGCACCGCCCGCGTCGTCACCGCCTCGCTCCTCCGCGTACTCGAGAGCGGCGAGCCGGAGTACAACGGACCCTCCGGTGCAAGCCCCAATCCGTCGTGACCAACTGCACTACGACGCCCCGCCGCAGCAAGCCGACGGGGCGTCGTCGTATCAGGTCCCCGTCTACGCAGGACCCCCGCCGGAGCAAGCCGACGGGGGTCCTCACGTGTCACGGACGCCCCTATAACGGGGGGTCGGTAGACACCGTCCTGACCAGGTTGAAGACCTCGCGGGCGGCATATCGCTTGAGGCATCGGATGATCTCACGCCGAGTCTTGCCCTCCTGGGTGCGGCGTTCGTAGTACGCCTGGGTGCGCGGGTCGTGGCGCAGCCGGGTGAACACGATGCGGTGCAGAGCGGCATTCGCCTGGCGGTCGCCACCATGGTTGAGCCGACGCGAGGTCCGGCCGCCCGAGGAGTACTCGATGGGGCTGACTCCGCACAGAGCGGCGAAAGACGCCTCGCTGCCCAGCCGCTCGGGATTGTCGCCCATGGTGATCAGGAGCGTGACAGCGGAGTCCGGGCCGATACCCACCGGCGCGAGCAGCTGCGGGGCATGGCGTTCAACGAGCCCGGTCAGTCGCTGATTCAGCTCATCGATCTGCCCGGTGAGCTGCTCGATGCGCTGAGCCAGCATGCTCAGCGTCATGAGAGTGGCCTCAACTACGGTGTCCTCGTCGCCCCCGCCCGCTCCGCCCTCGCGCGGGCTGAGGCGTGCGCAGGTGCGGAACAGTTCGCGGTTGCCCAGGCCAGACAGCCGTTCCCGCAGGGCCGGGTCGGCTACGACCAGGACGGCCTTGAGCTGGTTGATCGCCTGGGTGCGTGCCTTGACCGCGGAATCCTTGGCGAGCTTGAACATCCGAGCACTCTGCACCGGACCGTCGCCAGTTTTCGCCCGCGCCTGGGCGCGACCACTGAGCACGGCCCGCGCAGCAGCCTGTGCATCAAGCGGGTCAGACTTCCCGAGCAGACGGCGGGCCGAGCGGTCGGGCCGGTTCACCTCGAACACCACGACATGCTGCGCCAGCAGGTAGCGCGACAGACCCGCGCCGAAGGTACCGGTCCCCTCCACTCCGGCCCGCCGCACCATGCCTAACTTGCGGGCCCAGGCGAGCAGCCGACGGTAGCCGACCGCCGTGGCCGGAAAGGACTTGGTGCCCAGGGCTCTTCACCAGGTGTGATGCTGAGTGGCAACGCTCCGGTCGCCGGTCATCCCTCCGCCGCGCCCGGGGCGTGCGAATTCCGGTGCGGCATGGTGTGGTTCGGCACACGGCCGACGGGATCAATCATGAATCCGGCCGCGCCGCGGTGCGGGGGCCATACACTCCGCCGATCTCGCGTCGGTCGTGGACCCGGATGCTGCTCACACCGGGTCCTGGCGGGCCAGGCAGCGGACTTCGCCGTCGCGCAGCCCGTAGTAGACCAGGGTGAGCAGCTTGCGGGCCGCGGCGGCCTTGGCGATGCTGCGCGCCTCAGCACCGCGGCGGGCCTCGATGCGGTCGCGGTGGACACGCATCGGGGTGCCTTCGGGAGCGCGTTGGACGGCCTCGACGGCTGCCCAGCGCACCAGCTTGGAGCCCTGCTTGGTCAGATGTCTTCGGACCACCTTCACGTCCGACTCGCGGTGCCGGGGCGTGAGTCCGACCCACGAACTGAGCTGCTTCGGGGTGGGGAACCGAGTGACGTCGCCGATCTCGGCGACGAACACCGCGGCCAGCACCGGGCCGATGCCGCCGATCTTCTGGATCGCGCGGTAGCCGGGGTCGTCGGTGAGACGGCCGGCGATCTCCTTGTCGAGCCGGGCCAGTTCGGTCCGCAGCTTCTTCAACAGCACCAGGTGCAGTTGGTCCCACACCCCGGCCTCGTTCCGCGCGGCCAGGCGCCGCCAGCAGGTCATGCCCTAGCCGAAACCCAGCTCCTGGGGCAGGTACTCCCACTGGATGCCGGTATGCAGCACGAACAGGATCCCGCACAACGCCTGCCGGTCCGGCACCCGAGGCTGGCCCTCCACCAGCTTCGGCCCCGGCTCGGGCAGCAACGGCTCGATCAGCGACCACAGTTCATCCGACACGACCCACGGCCGCGACTGACGTGTTCCCAAGACCAGACCAACGACCATCCGCACCGAAAGTCACATGATCAACAGCTTCTGTTAGGAACTCTTGGTGAGTCTTGCGCTGCGCAGCCGCGCGGACAAGTCGTCCAGTACCTCTGCTTCGGAGTCGACCAAGTAGAAGTGCCCCCCGGGAAACACCTTGATGCTTGATTCACCGATCGACGCGTCCGACCACGCATACGCCTCGGAGACAGTAACGTCCGGGTCGCTGTCTCCCACATAGATCGAGAGCGGGCTCTTGATGGTCCGGCCGGGCCGAGGAGAGTGGTTCTTGATCATGCGCAGGTCCGCGCGGAGCGCCGGAAGCAGCAGCGGGCGAAGGTCCTCGTCGTCGTACGCCGCCGAGTTGACGCTTCCCAAAGACTTGGCAAAGTCGATGACCGATTCGTCGTTGTCATCAGGCAGGTCGCGCCCCCCAGTGCCGGGGCCACTACGGCCGGAAACAACGACCATGGATGGGCCCCGGCCATGGTTCTCCTCCAGCAGCAAAGCAACTTCGAAGGCAAGGGCTGCACCCATGCTGTGCCCGAACAACACCAAGCCGCTGTCGAGCAACGGGGCCAGCTCCGCGGCGATTTCGTCGGCCATCTCGTCCATGTCCTCGACGAACGGTTCCGTGATCCGGTCCTCCCTGCCCGGATAGCGGATCGTCAGCAGTTCGACATCGACAGGCAACCGACGGCGCCAGCTGCTGAAGGCGCTGGCGGAACCTCCGGCGTGGGGGAAACAGACCAGACGCTGCTTGGGCCCGGCGACCGTGCCGAACCGCCGCAGCCATATCGCGGTGTCAGACGCATTCACAGACATTCAGGTGTGCTCCAGCAATGAGTTGCGGGGTGAGATCACGATCACGTCACATTGATCGTGGCGTCGGGGAAGGCGGCGCAGATCACCGCAGAAATATGAGCTGTTTCATCCATCGATATCCACCCACAAAAAGCGACCGTTCGGGGCGTGCTTGATATGAGCTTGATGCACTCATCGTTTCGCAGTTCCGGTCGGCTCCTTACTTTTCGGCTCGTCGCCTTCCAGCACACCTGCCTGGTTCGGGAGTACACGCCGACGCTGCTCGGGTCGGGTTGCCAGGTACAACGAGCCGACGATGAGAATGCCGACGCTCAGATAAACCAGATCTCGGTAGGGCAGCACGTCAATCAGCATGACGCCGACGAAGATGCCGACGCCTTGCATCCCGGTCATGATGAAGCTCGCTGCTCCGGTCACCCGGCCCAGCAGCTCATTCGGGGTGTACAGCTGAAACGCCGTCATCGAACTGACCACGACCGGTGCCAGGCACAGCCCGACGGTCGCAGCAGCGGCGATCACCACCGCACTGTTCGGGACTGCGACGAAGCCGGCGGCGACCGCGCACAATCCCAAGCCGACCGCCGCCGTCCGCCCAGGTCCGGCACGTTTGATGAGCGCCGGCGCGAGCAAGCCTCCGATCAGCCCGGTCAGGCTCATGACGGTGACCAAAGTGCCTACCCAGGTCGCGGGACGCCCCAGCCCGACGGTCACCACAGCGATGCCGAGCGTCTCGTAGAAGCCCATCGCGAAGAAGGCGAGTGCCAAGGCGAGGGACAGGTGACGCAGCAGCGGCGTGGTCAGCAAGTATCGGAATCCGACCACGACCTGCTGGCTCCAGCTCTCCCGGTCCGCCCCCCGGACCGGCTTCGGGTCGTCAATCCGCACCAGCGACCAGCACAGCACCGACACACCGAAGGTGGCCGCGTCGACAACGGCCAGGGTGTGCCCGCCCCAGGCCGCCAGGACACCCAGCCCGATCCCGGGGGTGATCAGCCGAGCGGCCTGATTCAGCGCCTGGCTGAGCCCGATGGCCGTACTCACGAGTTCCGCGGGCATGAGCTGCTCTCGCAAGGCGACGAAGGCACCGGAAGTGAGCGCAGAGCTGATCCCGTAGAGGAACATCATCAGGTAGATCAGCCAGACCTGGCCCGGGCCGTCCACGGTGACGAGCGGCAAGATCAACAGTGCGGTGGCCACCTCGGTGAACATCAGCAGCCGTCTGCGTCGGAACCGGTCGACCAGTACTCCGGTGACGGGTGAGAGCATGGTCCCCAGAGTCAGGCAGAGGATGACGACGCCGGCCTGCGCAGTCGACCCGGTCAGTTCCTTGACCCAGATGGAAGCGGCGAGCCAGAAGGCATTGTCGCCGATCATGGTCACCGTATTGCCCAGGATGCAGATACGCAGGTTACGGATGCGGAACAGTTCGCGCATGAAGTTTCAGTCCTTTGGGCGGGCCGGCTCCGGCCCTTCTGGGGTTCCGGTGCGCTGGATCACGCGATCGACCGCATCGGGGTCTGCGGCCTGATCGACAGGACGTCGAAACTCCGCGACAGGATCGCCTGCTGAAGACTGCGCAGACGGTGGCTCGGGGCGAGCCCTGACTGCTCGCTCAGCGAGTTGCGAATCGACGAGTAAACCCGCAACGCCTCGCTGGGGCGTCCAGCGTTGTAGAGGGCGACCATCAAATATTCGTGGACTCGTTCGCGGGAGGGGTACTCCCCCGCCAACGCGTAGAGTCCTCCCACCAGTTCGGCATGCCGACCGAGGTTCAGGTCGAGTTCTGTCGACTTCTCGTAGGAGGTTATGTACAGCTCGTCAAGGCGCCGCGCCTCCGCCATCAATCGCGGCGTGCAACGGACGTCAGCGAGGGCCCTCCCGCGCCACAGTTTCAACGCCTGACGCAGCAGTGCCGAGGCGCCTTCCATATCCCCCTGGGCCTCAAGTCGGCCAGCCTCGTCCCGCTCTTGCTCGAACTGTTGCAGATCGCTGTCGTGGCCGGCCAGGCTGAAAACATATCCCGGGGGGCGGGTGAGAATGGAGGACTGCTCGGAGCGTGAACCACCCTCGCCCAGGATCTTACGGAGATTGGAGATATAAACCTGAAGTGCCGTTGTCGCGGTCCGGGGCGGGAACCCGTCCCAGAGTTCCTCGATCAATTGATGGGTGGACATCATGCGGTTGGGCCGCGCCAGGAAATTCGCCAGCAAGATCTTCAACTTCAGGGCGCCAGGTGCGCATGACCGACCATCACTGTCGACCAGCGACAACTGCCCCAGGATTCCGAACTTCATACTTCTGCTCCCCGTGTGGATAGTGCATGTGTACTTGGACGTGCCGGCTATTCGGCCTTGGCGGGGCTGAACCCATCGCCAAGGCCGGGCATGTGGAATCCCAGGAAGGGAAGCCTGCCTAACCGCTGTCTCCGCGCCGTCAGGCTCCCCTCAGCGAAGCCGCGATGATGGGCACGATGTGCGAGAGCGAGTCCGGGCTCATCATCGCTTCGTGCTCGTATGGCACGGAATGCTGCACGATGCCGCCGTCGGTGTACGGGAGCCACTTGTCCGCCGCCGTGCGATCACCGGTCCTGGCCGGGTCCGCAGCGATGTACAACACCCGGGAGGAGAGACGGCGGGGCCTGAAGTCACCCAGGATCCGTTCGTTGTTCTCTGCGGTGTCGACCAGCGCGTTGATCCGTGCTTCGTCTCGGTCTCGCCAGTCAGGCTGGGTGCGGCGCAGGAAGTCGATCACCTCCGCCCGAGTGAGCTGACTGGCGGTGGCATCCCTGCCGGTCTCAGCGCCAACCACGTCCCCGGGCTTGTGCCCGAGCACCTGCAACAGCATCTCGAGCGTCTCGTGTTCCACGATCGACTCATTGGCTGCGACTGTGTATTCAGCGCCCGCGTCGAGCAACGCAAGCAGCGACACCTGCTCGCCCTGCTCCTCGAGCTGCACCGCCATCTCGTGCGCGACGTTCCCTCCGAACGACCACCCGAGCAGGTGGTAAGGCCCGGACGGCTGCACCGTGCGCAGCCGCGCCACGTAATCGGCGGCCATCTCCGTCACGCTCCCGGGCTGCCGCTCCGGCTGCAGCAAGCCCCGGCCCTGGAGACCGTAGACCGGAAAGTCCGGCCCAAGCCGGTCCGCCAAGCCCATGTAGGGCCAGGCGAGGGAGCCCAACGGGTGCACGCAGAAGAGCGGTGCCGAGCTGCCAGTGGTCCTCAGCGGCAGCAGCACCCCGTAGGAGTCCTCGGGATTGTCCACGTCGAGCCGCTCTACCAGTCCGGCCACTGTCGGAGCATCGAGCAGAGCACGGATCCCCAACTCGACACCCATGACCGTTCGGATCCGGCTGATGAGACGGGTGGCCAGCAGGGAGTGGCCACCCAGTTCGAAGAAGTTGTCGTCGATGGTGACCCGGTCGACGCCAAGTGTTTCTGCGAACAGCTCACACATTTGCCTTTCCTGCGGGGTGCGCGTGGCGCGGCCGGTCGTGCTGCTGGTGAACTCGGGAGCGGGCAGGGCCCGCCGGTTCAGCTTCCCGTTCGGCGTCAACGGCAGCACATCCAGCACCATGACCGCGGAAGGCACCATGTAGTCCGGCACCATCTTCGCCGCATGCGCCCGCAGGGCTTGCGGGTCGGGTACCGCGTCGGCGGTGGGGACGGCGTAGCCGACGAGCCGCTTGTCGCCGGGCCGGTCCTCCCGGACGACCACCGCGGCCTGGGCAACGTCGGGGTGGGCGGCAAGGACGGACTCGATCTCGCCCAGCTCGATGCGGAAGCCCCGCACCTTGACCTGGTCGTCGATGCGGCCGAGGTACTCGATGGCCCCGCTCGCATTCCACCGCACCAGGTCCCCCGTGCGGTACATGCGCGAGCCGGGCACACCGAACGGGTCGGCGACGAACCGTTCCGCCGTCAGACCCGGACGGTTCACATACCCGCGGGCCAGACCGTCACCGGCGATGTACAACTCGCCCGCGACACCCACCGGTACCGGGCACAGGCCCGCATCCAGGACGTACACCTGCGTGTTGGCGATCGGAGCGCCGATCGAGGACACCCCGTCGGCATCCC
Source organism: Streptomyces mirabilis (assembly GCF_039503195.1). Lineage (NCBI taxonomy): Bacteria > Bacillati > Actinomycetota > Actinomycetes > Kitasatosporales > Streptomycetaceae > Streptomyces > Streptomyces mirabilis. The sequence continues at coordinate 8,225,893 of NZ_JBCJKP010000001.1, read as the reverse complement.
CACGGACCTCGTCGGCCGTGGACCAGATCGTCGTCTCGGTCGGCCCGTACAGATTCGTCACCGACGCCGTCCGCGCCACCAGCGTGCGCGCCAGCTCACCCGGCAGCGCCTCACCACCCACCAGCGCCCGCACCCCGGCCAGCTCATCCGCGGCATCGACCACCACCGCATGCCACAGACTCGGCGTCGCCTGCGCCACACTCACCCCAGCCGAGGAAACCAGCGATCGCAGCGCCAGCGGATCACGCACCTGCTCCGACGCCGCCAGCACCACAGCAGCACCGTTCAGCAACGGCAGATACAACTCCAAACCCGCGATGTCGAAGGCAATCGTCGTCACCGCCAGCAACCGGTCACCCACACCCAGACCGAACCGCTCCTGCATCGACCACAGGAAGTTCACCAACGCCCGATGCTCGACCACCACGCCCTTTGGCCGACCCGTGGAACCCGACGTGAAAATCGCATACGCTGGCACGCGCGCACCCAACGGGGCAACCCGCTCGGCATCGGACAGGTCGCCGGCCGCCCGCGCATCGAGAGCCTGCTGCACCGCCGGATCATCCAGCAGGATCCGGGTGGTGCCGGCCGGTAGTTCGACCCCGCTGTCCCCGACCGTGATCACGCACATCGGATCAGCGTCGTCGAGGATGCAGGCGATGCGGTCGGCGGGGTAGTCCGGGTCGACGGGCACATACGCCGCACCGGTCTTCAGCACCGCCAGCAGCGCGATCACCAGGTCTGTCGACCGGGGCAAGGCGACCGCGACGAACCGCTCCGGGCCCGCACCCTGTTCGATCAGCAGCCGGGCCAGCCGGTTCACCCGCTCGTTCAGCTCGCGATACGTCAGTTCCGTGCCGTCGCAGATGAGTGCCGTGGCGTCCGGTGTCCGCACGACCTGCTGCTCGAACAGCTTGGGCAGAGCTGCGGCGGGGATGTCACGGCTGGTGTCGTTCCACTGCTTGAGCACAAGGTTCTGCTCGGTGTCGTCGAGGACGGGCAGGGTGTGTACGGGAGTGTCGTCCAAGGCGTGGACCAAGTGGCTGGTGGTCGTGTCCAACAGGGACAGCACCAGGTCCGGGTCGATCGGGTCCACGCACTGGACGGTGTACACGAAGCCGTCGCCGGTGTCGTCCACCGTGACCGTCAGCGGGTAGTTGGTGCGCTCCTGAGCAAAGAGGATCTCGATGCCCTCGACGTCGGCACCGGTGCCCGCGGCGCTGTGACGGTAGTTGAACAGGGCGGTGAACAGCGGGGCTTCCGTCGGCACCGCGCTCATGCGCTGGGCCGAGGCAAGCGGGGCGTGCTCGTGGACCAGCAGTTCCGCGAGATCGGCTTGGGTGCGCCTGATGGCGTCGACCAGGTTGTTGCTGGTGTCGAGACGTACCGGCAGCGTGTTGATGAACAGACCCGGGATCCGGTCCGCGCCAGCACCAGCCTGCATACGGCCGAACAGCACCGTACCGAAGACGACGTCCTCACGACCCGCCGCCGAGGCGACCACCCGCGCGAACATCACATGCAACACCGTCGCCGCGCTCACACCCAAGCGCCGCGCCATCTCGCGTACGGCTCTGGCAGTAGCCGCGTCGAGGGGTTTACGGGCCTCGGTGATCTCCGTGCCGTCGCCACGGACGTCCATGACGCCGAAGGCCGCGGTGGGTTCGGTGACGTCGCCGAGCTGACCGGCGAAGAACGCCTCGTGCTCGGACGCCGGGATGCCCAACCTCGCCTGGGCGACGAAGTTCCGGAACGGCAGCGGCGGCGGCAGTTCCTTCTCCCTGCCTTCGAGGAATGCCTGGACCTCCGTGAACAGGACGTCCACCGCCGTGTGGTCCTGGACCAAGTGGTGCACCTGGATCAATGCCATCGAACCCGTCGTGGTGACTCGCACCAGCGGTGCCGCGGTGATGTCCATGGCCGAGCCGGACGCCGCCAGCAGACCCTGCACATCGGTGACTTGCGGCAGTTCGTGGACCGGGATCTCCACGTGCTTGTGGACCACCTGGACCGGCTCGCGCAACCCGTCCCACAGCACGGCCGTACGGAGGATGTCGTGCCGGTCCACCACTCTCCGGAGCACGGCGACGAACGCGTCCAGCCGGGCACGGGAATCGAACCCGAGCACCATCGGCAGGACATACGCGTCCTCACCCGACGAGGCACCCATCAGGTGATGGAAGAGAATGCCCTCCTGCAGCGGGGCCAGCGGATAGATGTCCGCCACATTGGCCACGCCGCCCGGAACCTGGGCCACGACCCGGTCGATCTCCTCCTGCGACAGCCCCGCCAACGGCACCATCTCCGGCGTGATCACCTCAACACCCTCAACGATCCCGTTCGGCGGAACCACCACGGACGCACCGTTGTCCGCGGCGCCCAGACCGGACGCGAGCCCCGCCACCGTCGGCGTCACGAACAACGACCGCACCGGCACCGCAAGCCCACGCTCACGAAGCCGCTCCACCAACGACACCGCCAGCAGCGAATGCCCACCCAGCTCGAAGAAGTTGTCGTCAACGGACACCCGCTCAATGCCGAGCACCTCCGCGAACACCTCACACAGGATCTCCTCCTGCGAGGTGCGCGGCGCACGTCCCTCCGTGCTCGCCTTGAACTCGGGCGCGGGAAGCACCCGTCGGTCCAGCTTTCCGTTCGGCGTCAGAGGCAGCACGTCCAGTAGCACGATCGCCGACGGGACCATGTACTCCGGCACCGCCTTCGCCACGTGGGCCCGCAGGACTTGCGGGTCGGCGGTGGAGACGACGTACCCGACCAACCGCTTGTCGCCAGGGCGATCCTCACGCACGATCACCGTGGCCTGGGTGACGTCGGGGTGGGCGGCCAGGACGGACTCGATCTCACCCAGCTCAATACGGAAACCTCGCACCTTGACCTGGTCGTCGATGCGGCCGAGGTACTCGATCTCGCCGTTGGTGTTCCATCGGACGAGGTCTCCGGTGCGGTACATCCGTGAACCGGGATCGCCGTACGGATCGGCGACGAAGCGTTCCGCTGTCAGGTCGGGGCGGTTGAGGTACCCGCGCGCCAGACCGGCGCCCGCGATGTACAACTCCCCTGCTACGCCCACCGGTACGGGGCTCAAGCCGTCGTCGAGGACGTAGGTGGACACATTGTCGATCGGGCGGCCGATCGGCGGGGTGGTCGCGGTGTCGGTGTCGGTGTGCCAATAGGTGGTGTAGACGGTCGCTTCGGTCGGGCCGTAGATGTTCGCGACCCGGGCCCCGGGCATCGCCGCACGGATGTCACGGACCGTGCGCGCGGCCAGCGCCTCACCGGCCAGTGCCACCGCACGCGGACGGGCACCGCTCAACCTGCCGGCCAGCAGATGGGAGAAGGCCGAGGGCACGCCGCTGGCCAGACTCCCGGACAGTGTGTCGGGGTCGAGGTCGGGCAGGGACAGCAGGTCCCGTACGACCTCGATGCTGCCGCCGGACACCAGCGGGGCGAAGATCTCGAAGACGGAGACGTCGAAGTTGAGGGATGTGGAGGCCACGACCCGGGACAGCTCCGCGAAGCGGAACCTGCGATCGGCCCAGGCCAACAGGTTGGCCACCGACCGGTGTTCGACGACGACGCCCTTCGGGCGGCCCGTCGAACCCGAGGTATAGATCACGTACGCCGGTGTGCGCGGATCCAACGACACCGGCAGATCCGCTTCGGAGTCGCTGTCGAGGGCATCGAGGAAGACCCGGGCGATGCCGTCCGGCACCTCAACTCCGCTGCCCTCGGTCGTGATCGCACACATCGGCGCGGCGTCCTGAAGGATGTAGGCGATCCGATCCGCCGGGTAGCCGAGGTCAATGGGTACATACGCCGCACCCGTCTTGAGCACCGCGAGCAGCGCGATGATCAGGTCCGACGAGCGGGGCAGGGCGACGGCGACGAACCGTTCCGGCCCCGCGCCTCGCGCGGCCAGGAGACAGGCCAGGCGGTTCGCCTGCTCGTTCACCTGGCGGTACGACAGTTCGGTGCCGTCGAAGACCAGCGCCGTGGCGTCCGGCGTCCGCGCTACCTGCTGCTCGAACAGCTCGGGCAGGACTGCACCCGGGATGTCATGGCCGGTGTCGTTCCATTCCTGGAGTACCAGGCTCAGTTCGGCGTCGTCGAGGATGCGCGCCCGGCTGACCGGCTGCTCGGGAGCTGCGAGGACCTCCTCCAGGAACCGCGCCAGCCAGCCAGCCATCCGCTCAACCGTCGACCGGTCGAACAGATCCGTCGCGAACTCGATGCCGCCCCGGATACCCGCCGGCTCGCCCTCCTCGGTGAACACCTCGGCGAGATTGAAGGAGAGGTCGAACTTCGCCACCTGCGTCCCGACCGGCGCGACTTCTACGTCCAGGCCCGGCATCACCAGATCCGACACCGGCGCGTTCTGGAACGCCAACGCCACCTGGAACAGCGGATGACGGCCCATCGAGCGAACCGGATTCAACACCTCCACCAGACGCTCGAACGGCACATCCTGCGCACCGAACGCCTTCAGGTCGGTCTCCCGGATCCGCGCGACCAGGTCCGCGAACGACGGATCACCGGATACGTCCGCCCGAAGGACCAACGTGTTCACGAAGAACCCGACCAGGTCATCCAGCGCCTCGTCCAGACGACCCGCCACCGGAGAGCCGATCGGAATGTCCGTACCCGCCCCCAGCCGGGACAGCAGACCCGACACCGCCGCCTGCACCACCATGAACACACTCGCCCCACGCTCACGCGCAAGACCCACCACGCTGCGATGCAGCTCCGCCTCAAGCGCCACCTCGACAACATCACCCTGGTGCGAGGCCACCAACGGACGCGACCGGTCGTACGGCAGCGCCAACTCCTCTGGGGCCCCGGCGAGTTCGCCCCGCCAGAACTCCGTCTGGCCTTCATCACCCTCATCGCCCAACAGTTCGCGCTGCCACAAGGTGTAGTCCGCGTACTGCATCGGCAACGGCTCCCACTGCGGAACCACACCCGCACACCGCGCCCCGTACGCCATCGCAAGATCCCGCGCCAACGGCCCCAACGACCAACCGTCACCCGCGATGTGGTGCATGACCGCGGCCAACACCCACTCGTCCACGGCTACTCGGAAAGCCCACACCCGCACCGGAATCTCAGAGCTCAGGTCGAACGCGTACGCCGAGACGTCCGCGATGTCAGCCGAGATCCGCTCACGGTCGCTCTCCCGCACCACCAGCGCCGGCGCGGCCTCCTCCAGCGACAGGATCCGCTGATACGGCTGACCGTCCACCTCCGCGAACACCGTCCGCAGACTCTCGTGCCGGCCCACTACATCGGTGAACGCCGCGTTCAACGCGACAACATCCAGCTCACCCCGCAGCCGCACGACCAACGGGATGTTGTAGGTCGCGTTCGGCCCCTCCAACCGGTTCAGGAACCACAGCCGCCGCTGGGCGAACGACACCGGCACCCGCTCCGGACGCTCCACCGCCCGCAACACCGCACGCCGCACACCAGCACCCTCAAGCCGCTCCACCAACCCCGCCACCGACGGAGCCTCGAACAACACACGTATGCCCAGCTCCACACCCAGCACCGACCGGACACGGCTGACCAGACGCGTCGCCAGCAGCGAATGCCCACCCAACTCAAAGAAGTTGTCATCGATGCTGACCTCGTCGACACCGAGCACTTCCGCAAACAGCTCACACAGCTGCTTCTCCTGTGGGGTGCGTGGGGCACGGCCTTCCGTGTGCGCGGTGAACTCCGGAGCCGGCAACGCCCCGCGGTCCAGCTTCCCGTTCGGGGTCAGCGGCATCGCGTCCAACGGCACGATCACCGACGGGACCATGTACTCGGGGAGCACCTTCGCCACGTGCGTTCGCAGTGTGAGCGGATCAGCAGGGGAAACGGCGTAGCCGACGAGCCGCTTGTCGCCAGGCCGGTCCTCGCGCACGATCACCGTGGCCTGGGCGACGTCCGGATGGCCGGCCAGAACGGACTCGATCTCGCCCAGCTCGATCCGGAAACCCCGCACCTTGACCTGGTCGTCGACGCGGCCCAGGTACTCCAACTCGCCGTCACTGTTCCGCCGTACGAGGTCTCCGGTGCGGTACATCCGCGAGCCGGGAGAGCCGTACGGGTCGGCGACGAAGCGTTCCGCCGTCAGACCCGGACGGTTCAGGTAACCGCGCGCCACACCTTCGCCCGCGACATACAAGTCCCCGGCCACACCCACCGGAACCGGCAACAGACCGCTGTCGAGGACATACACCCGGGTGTTCCACGAAGGCCGACCGATCGGCACCGGACCCGCCAGGGCCGGCTGACCGGGCACGAGCTGGTAGGCGACGCATCCCACCGTCGCCTCGGTCGGGCCGTACTCATTGACCACGGTGGCCGTCGGATGGGCGCGCCGCCACTGCTCCAACTGCTCACCCGTCAACTGCTCGCCGCCCACCACCAGATGACCCGACGGCGAGAACACACCCGGCAACGCGTCCAGCAACGCGATATGGCTCGGCGTGACCTTCGCGAAGCTCAACGGCACAGCTGCCAACGCCTCTTCGACCGCCGGATCCTCCTCCTCCAGGTCGGCCACCACCACGCAGCCGCCGCTGACCAGCGGCGCGAACAACACCGTCACCGTCAGATCGAACGACACCGGCGAATGCAGCAGCGCGTTCCCACGCACCCCGGGATACATCTCCACCGCCCAGGACACGTAGTCGACCACCGACCGATGCTCAACCACCACACCCTTCGGCCGACCCGTCGAACCCGACGTATAGATCACATACGCCGGCGTGCCCGGGTCCAGGGACACCGGCAGCTCCGCCTCGGAGTATTCGTCGAGGAGAACTCGGGTGATGCCGTCCGGGACCTCGACTCCGCCGCCTTCGGCGGTGACCACGCACATGGGGGCGGCGTCATCGAGGATGTAGGCGATGCGGTCGGCCGGATAGTCCGGGTCGACAGGCACGTAGGCCGCGCCCGTCTTCAGGACTGCCAACAGTGCGATGACCAGATCTGCCGACCGGGGGAGGGCCACGGCGACGAACCGCTCGGGACCCGCACCCCGCTCGACCAACACACGCGCCAAACGGTTCGCCCGCTCGTTCACCTCGCGGTACGACAGCTCGGTGCCGTCGAAGACCAGCGCCGTAGCGTCCGGCGTCCGCGCCACCTGCTGCTCGAACAGCTCGGGCAGCGTGCCAGCGGGCACCTCCCGGCCGGTGTCGTTGCAGAGGAGTTGGTCAAGGTGAGCGTCGTCGAGGACGGGCAGGGTGTGTACGGGAGTGTCGTCCAGGGCCTGGATCAGGTGGCCGGTGGTCGTGTCCAACAGGGACAGCACCAGGTCCGGGTCGATCGGGTTCACACACTGGACCGTGAAGACGAACCCGTCACCGGTGTCGTCCACCGACACCGTCAGCGGATAGTTGGTGCGCTCCTGAGCGAAGAGAACCTTGATCCCCTCGACGTCGACATCGGTGTCCGCCGCACTGTGACGGTAGTTGAACAGCGCCGTGAACAGCGGGGCCTCGGCCGGCACCGCGCTCATGCGCTGGGCCAGGGCAAGCGGGGCGTGCTCGTGGACCAGCAGTTCCGCCAGGCCGGTCTGCATGTGCTTGATGGCGTCGCCCAGGTTCTTGCTGGTGTCCAGGCGGACCGGAAGGGTGTTGATGAACAAGCCCGGGATCCGGTCCGCGCCGGCACCAGCCTGCATACGGCCGAACAACACCGTACCGAAGACGACATCCTCACGACCCGCCGCCGAGGCGACCACCCGCGCGAACATCACATGCAACACCGTCGCCGCGCTCACACCCAAGCGCCGCGCCATCTCGCGTACGGCCGTGGCGGTGGGCCCATCAAGCCTCGCAACGGACTCGGCCACCCCGGTGCCGTCGCCACGGACGTCCATGACGCCGAAGGGCGCGGTGGGTTCGGTGACGTCTCCGAGCTGACCGGCGAAGAACGCCTCGTGCTCGGACGCCGGGATGCCCAACCTCGCCTGGGCGACGAACTCCCGGAACGGCAGCGGCGGCGGCAGCTCCGCCTCACGGCCCTGCAGGAACGCCTGGACTTCGGCGAAGAGGACGTCCACCGCCGTGTGGTCCTGGATCAGGTGATGCACCTGGACCAGTGCCACCGGCCGCTGCGAACCCGCCGTGGTGACCCGGACCAGCGGCGCTGCCGTGATGTCCATGACCGAGTCGGCCAGCGCCATCAAGCCCTGCACGTCACCGTCGTACACGACCTCGTGGACCGGGATCTCCACGTGCTTGTGGACCACCTGGACCGGCTCGCGCAACCCGTCCCACAGCACGGCCGTACGGAGGATGTCGTGCCGGTCCACCACTCTCTGGAGCACGGCGACGAACGCGTCCAGCCGGGCACGGGAATCGAACCCGAGCACCATCGGCAGGACATACGCGTCCTCACCCGACGAGGCACCCATCAGGTGATGGAAGAGAATGCCCTCCTGCAACGGGGCCAGCGGATAGATGTCCGCCACATTGGCCACGCCGCCCGGAACCTGGGCCACGACCCGGTCGATCTCCTCCTGCGACAGCCCCGCCAACGGCACCATCTCCGGCGTGATGACTTCGACGCCGTCGACGATCCCGTTCGGCGGGATCAACAGGCCCTTGTCCGTGGTCCCCAGACCGGACGCGAGCCCCGCCACCGTCGGCGTCACGAACAACGACCGCACCGGCACCGCAAGCCCACGCTCACGAAGCCGCTCCACCAACGACACCGCCAGCAGCGAATGCCCACCCAGCTCGAAGAAGTTGTCGTCAACGGACACCCGGTCGATGCCGAGGACCTCCGCGAACACCTCACACAGGATGTTCTCCTGCGCGTTACGGGGTGCGCGGCCTTCCGTGTTCGCGGTGAACTCCGGAGCGGGCAAGGCCCGTCGGTCCAACTTCCCGTTCGGCGTCAACGGCAAGGCATCGATGGCGACGATTGCCGACGGGACCATGTAGTCCGGCACCGATTCGGACACGTACGCCCGCAGGGCTTGCGGGTCGGCGGTGGAGACGACGTACCCGACCAACCGCTTGTCGCCAGGGCGATCCTCACGCACGATCACCGTGGCCTGGGTGACGTCGGGGTGCGAGGCGAGGACCGACTCGACCTCGCCCAACTCGATGCGGAAGCCTCTGATCTTGACCTGGTCGTCGATACGGCCCAGATACTCCAGCTCACCGAGCGCACTCCACCGGACCAGGTCTCCCGTCCGATACATGCGTGAGCCGGCAGCGCCGAAGGGGTCGGCGACGAAGCGTTGCGCCGTCAGACCCGGGCGGTTGAGGTAGCCGCGTGCCAGACCGGCGCCCGCCACATACAACTCGCCTGCCACACCCATCGGGACCGGGCACAACCCCGCATCCAGGACATACATCCGCAGGTCGGGGATGCCTTCACCGATCCTGCTCCCACCACCGGCCACGCACATCTCCTGGTCCAGGGGCATGTAGGTGACGTGCACCGTCGTCTCGGTGATCCCGTACATGTTCACCAACGTCGGACCACCCGAGCCACGCCGCTCATACCACGACGCCAGCCGGCCCAGATCCAACGCCTCACCGCCGAACACCACATACCGCAGAGCAAGCCGATCACCCGTCGCCGGATCATCCCGGTCCGCCTGCATCAGCTGATAGAACGCCGACGGCGTCTGATTCAGCACCGTCACGCCCTCACGCGCCAGCAGCGCCAGGAACTCCCCCGCCGAGCGGCTCACCTCGAACGGCACCACCACCAGACGACCGCCGTACAACAGCGGCCCCCACAACTCCCACACCGAGAAGTCGAACGCATACGAGTGGAACAGCGTCCACACGTCGTCCGATCCGAACCCGAACCACTCATCGGTCGCGGAGAACAACCGCACCACATTCGCGTGCGGAACCACCACACCCTTCGGCCGACCCGTCGAACCCGACGTATAAATCACGTACGCAGGCGCATCCGAGGTCAGAGGCAGCGACCGCTCCGCATCGCAGAGGTCGGCTGCGGAGTGCTCAGCGAGGGCCGGTGTGTTCACCAAGATCTGGGGAATGTCGTTGCTGTCTTCCTCGCCGGTGATCACACACATCGGGGCGGCATCTTCGAGGATGTAGGCGATCCGGTCCGCCGGGTAGTCAGGGTCGATCGGCACATACGCCGCACCCGACTTCACCACCGCCAACAACGCGACCACCAGATCGGCAGAACGAGGCAGAGCGACGGCGACAAACCGCTCCGGACCCGCACCCCGCTCAACCAACACACGCGCCAAACGGTTCGCCCGCTCGTTCACCTCGCGATACGACAGCTCGGTGCCGTCGAAGACCAGCGCCGTAGCGTCCGGCGTCCGCGCCACCTGCTCCTCGAACAGCTCGGGCAGCGTGCCAGCGGGCACCTCCCGGCCCATGTCATCCCAGCCTTGGAGCACCTGCCCCATTTCGGCGTCGTCGAGGATGCGCGCCCGGCTGACCGGCTGCTCGGGAGCTGCGAGGACCTCCTCCAGGAACCGCGCCAGCCAGCCAGCCATCCGCTCAACCGTCGACCGGTCGAACAGATCCGTCGCGAACTCGATGCCGCCCCGGATACCCGCCGGCTCGCCCTCCTCGGTGAACACCTCGGCGAGATTGAAGGAGAGGTCGAACTTCGCCACCTGCGTCCCGACCGGCGCGACTTCTACGTCCAGGCCCGGCATCACCAGATCCGACACCGGCGCGTTCTGGAACGCCAACGCCACCTGGAACAGCGGATGACGGCCCATCGAGCGAACCGGATTCAACACCTCCACCAGACGCTCGAACGGCACATCCTGCGCACCGAACGCCTTCAGGTCGGTCTCCCGGATCCGCGCGACCAGGTCCGCGAACGACGGATCACCGGATACGTCCGCCCGAAGGACCAACGTGTTCACGAAGAACCCGACCAGGTCATCCAGCGCCTCGTCCAGACGACCCGCCACCGGAGAGCCGATCGGAATGTCCGTACCCGCCCCCAGCCGGGACAGCAGACCCGACACCGCCGCCTGCACCACCATGAACACACTCGCCCCACGCTCACGGGCGAGACGCATCACGTTCCGGTGCACCCCAGCATCGAGCTCAAACTCGACGACATCACCCTGGTGCGAGGCCACCAACGGACGCGACCGGTCGTACGGCAGCGCCAACTCCTCTGGGGCCCCGGCGAGTTCACCCCGCCAGAACTCCACCTGCGCCGCGCCCGTACTCTCCGGGTCGTCCTCGTCACCCAGCAACTCCCGCTGCCACAGGGTGTAGTCCGCGTACTGCACCGGCAACGGCTCCCACTCCGGAACCGCACCCGCACACCGCGCCCCGTATGCCGCCGCAAGGTCTCGCGCCAACGGCCCCAACGACCAGGCATCACCCGCGATGTGGTGCACCACCGCGACCAACACCCACTCGTCCACGGCCGCTCGGACAACCGTAGCCCGCACCGGAATCTCGGTCTCGAGGTCGAACGCGTACGCCGCGGCATCCGTGACATCGGCGGTCAGGCGCTCCCGAGAACTCTCCCGCACCACCAGCGCCGGGGCGACCTCCTCCACCGGCAGGATCCGCTGGTAGGGCTGCCCGTCCACCTCGACGAACACCGTCCGCAGGCTCTCGTGCCGGTCCACCACATCCGTCAACGCCAGTTCCAGCGCCTTCAGATCCAGCTCACCGCGCAGCCGTACCACCAGCGGAATGTTGTACGTCGCGCTCGGCCCGTCCAGGCGGTTCAGGAACCACAACCGCCGCTGGGCGAACGACACCGGAATCATGAGCGCTCCTCGTACTTCGACCTGTCCATGCGGCGTAGTGCCGGTCGTGCTTTCTTCACGCTGCCGAGCTGATCGACAACTCCGGCGACCGTGGGGTTCTCGAATAGGGGTTTGATATCGAGTTCCAGCCCCATGGCCGTTCGGATGCGGCTGATGAGGCGGGTGGCGAGCAGGGAGTGGCCGCCGAGTTCGAAGAAGTTGTCGTCGATGGTGACCTGCTCGACGCCGAGCGCTTCTGCGAACAGCTCACACAGCTGCTTTTCCTGCGGGGTGCGCGGGGCACGGCCGGTCGTGCTGCTGGTGAACTCGGGAGCGGGCAGGGCCCGGCGGTTGAGTTTCCCGTTCGGTGTCAGTGGCAGCACGTCCAGGACCATGACCGCGGAGGGGACCATGTAGCCCGGCACCATTTTCGCCGTATGCGCCCGCAGGGCTTGCGGGTCGAGTATCGCCTCGGCGCTGGGAACGGCGTATCCGACGAGCCGTTTGTCGCCGGGGTGGTCCTCGCGTACGACCACTGCGGCCTGGGCGACGTCGGGGTGTGCGGCGAGGACGGATTCGATCTCGCCCAGCTCGATCCGGAAACCGCGCACCTTGACCTGGTCGTCGACACGGCCCAGGTACTCGATCTTCCCGTTGGTGTTCCATCGCACGAGGTCTCCCGTGCGGTACATGCGTGAGCCGGGGGTGCTGAAGGGGTCGGCCACGAAGCGCTCCGCCGTCAGACCCGGACGGTTCAAATACCCCCGAGCCAGACCCGCACCGGCGATGTACAGCTCACCTGCCACGCCCACCGGTGCCGGGCTCAGGCCCGCGTCCAGGACATACACCTGGGTGTTGGCGATCGGGCGGCCGATCGAGGACACCCCGCCGGCATGCCCGCGGACTTCGTCGGCCGTGGACCAGATCGTGGTCTCGGTCGGACCGTAGAGGTTCGTCACCGATGCCGTTCTGGCCACCAAGGTGCGAGCCAGCTCGCCCGGCAATGCCTCGCCGCCGACCAGCACCCGCACGCCGGCCAACTCCTCGCCGGCATCGGCCACCACCGCGTGCCACAGGCTCGGCGTCGCCTGCATCACGCTCACCTCCGCCGAGGAGATCAAAGAGCGCAGGGCAAGGGGATCGCGTACGTCCTGCGGAGAAGCCAGCACCACGGCAGCGCCGTTCAGCAGCGGGACGTACAACTCCAGACCCGTGATGTCGAACGCGACCGTGGTCACCGCCAGCAGCCGGTCACCCACGCCCAGGCCGAAGCGCTCCTGCATCGAAGACAGGAAGTTCACCAGCGCCCTGTGTTCGATGACCACACCCTTCGGCCGGCCCGTCGAACCCGACGTGAAGATCGCGTACGCCGGTGTGCCCGGGTCCACCACCTTGGAGAGGTCGGTCCCGGAGTACTCAGCGAGGGCCGGGGCATCCACCAGGATCCGGGGAGTGTCCTCGGGCAGAACACCTTCCGCCCCGAGACCGGTGATCACACACATCGGGTCGGCATCTTCGAGGATGCAGGCGATCCGGTCCGCCGGGTAGTCAGGGTCGATCGGCACATACGCCGCACCCGACTTCACCACCGCCAGCAGCGCCACCACCAACTCCAGGGAACGCGGCAGAACAACCGCGACGAACCGCTCCGGACCCGCGCCCCGCTCGACCAGCAGCCGCGCTAGACGATTCGCCCGCTCGTTCACCTCCCGGTACGACAGCTCGGTGCCGTCGAAGACCAGCGCCGTGGCATCCGGTGTCCGCGCCACCTGCTCCTCGAACAACACCGGCAACGTGCGATCCGTCACCTCAGCGGCGGTGTCGTTCCACTGACTGAGCACGAGGTTCTGCTCGGTGTCGTTGAGGACAGGCAGGGTGTGTACGGGGGTGTCGGGGGCCTGGTCCAGGGCTTGGACCAGGCGGCTGGTGGCGGTGTCCATCAGGGCCAGGACCAGGTCGGGATCGATCGGGTCGACGCACTGGACGGTGAAGACGAACCCGTCACCGGTGTCGTCCACCGACACCGTCAGCGGATAGTTCGTGCGCTCCTGAGCGAAGAGGACTTCGATCCCCTCCACTTCCATATCGGCGTCCGCCGCACCCGCGCTGTGCCGGTAGTTGAACAGGGCGGTGAAGAGCGGGGCTTCGGCAGCTACGCCGCTCATCCGCTGTGCCAACGCCAGCGGGGCATGCTCGTGCACCAGCAACTCGGCCAGATCGGCCTGCATGGACCGGACTGCGTCCAGTACGCCGCTGCGGCTGGTGTCGAGGCGCACGGGCAGGGTGTTGATGAACAACCCGGGAACCCGGTCCGCGCCGGCACCGGCCTGCATCCGCCCGAACAACACGGTGCCGAAGACGACGTCCTCGCGGCCCGAGGCCGAGGCGACCACCCGCGCGAACATCACATGCAGCACGGTCGCCGCGCTCACACCCAGGCGCCGCGCCATATCGCGTACGGCTGCGGCGGTGGCTCCGTCGAGGGATGTGTGGGCCTCGGTGACCTCGGTGCCGTCGCCGCGTACGTCGGTCATGTCGAATGGTGCGGTGGGCTCACTCACATCACCCAGCAGACGCCCGAAGAACGCCTCGTGTTCGGCGACCGGCATGCCCAACCTGGCCTGTGCGACGAAGTTCCGGAACGGCAGCGGCACCGGCAGCTCCGCCTCCCGGCCCTCCAAGAACGCCTGGACCTCCGCGAACAGCACATCCACCGCTGTGTGGTCCTGGACCAGGTGATGCACCTGGAGCAACGCCACCCACCGCTGCGAGCCGGGGATCCCGGCCGTTGTCACCTGCACCAAGGGTGCCGCGGTGATATCCATCACCGACCCGCATGCCGCCAACAGACCGTCCACCACGTCACCGTCATGCTCCAACGTGACCTCGCGGACCGGGATCTGCGCATGCCGGGCCACCACCTGCACAGGCTCACGCAACCCCTCCCACAGCACGGCCGTACGGAGGATGTCGTGCCGGTCCACCACTCTCTGGAGCACGGCGACGAACGCGTCCAGCCGGGCACGGGAATCGAACCCGAGCACCATCGGCAGGACATACGCGTCCTCACCCGACGAGGCACCCATCAGGTGATGGAAGAGAATGCCCTCCTGCAACGGGGCCAGCGGATAGATGTCCGCCACATTGGCCACGCCGCCCGGAACCTGGGCCACGACCCGGTCGATCTCCTCCTGCGACAGCCCCGCCAACGGCACCATCTCCGGCGTGATCACCTCAACACCCTCAACGATCCCGTTCGGCGGAACCACCACGGACGCACCGTTGTCCGCGGCGCCCAGACTGGACGCGAGCCCCGCCACCGTCGGCGTCACGAACAACGACCGCACCGGCACCGCAAGCCCACGCTCACGCAACCGCTCCACCAACGACACCGCCAGCAGCGAATGCCCACCCAACTCGAAGAAGTTGTCATCAATGGACACGCGCTCAGCCCCGAGCACCTCCGCGAACACCTCACACAGGACCTCCTCCTGCGAGGTCCGCGGAGCACGGCCTTCCGTGCTCGCGGTGAACTCCGGAGCCGGCAACGCCCGCCGGTCCAGCTTCCCGTTCGGCGTCAAGGGCAGTGCGTCCAGGATCATCACGGCCGAGGGGACCATGTACTCCGGCACCGTTGCGGACACATGCGCACGCAGGGCTTGGGGGTCGAGCTCCACGTCGGCGGCAGGAACGGCGTAACCGACCAGTCGCTTGTCGCCGGGCCGGTCCTCGCGCACGACCACCGCCGCCTGGGCGACTTCCGGATGGCCGGCCAGGACCGACTCGATCTCGCCGAGTTCGATACGGAAGCCCCGCACCTTGACCTGGTCGTCGATGCGCCCCAGATACTCCAGCTCACCGAGCGCACTCCACCGCACCAAGTCCCCGGTCCGGTACATACGTGAACCAGGGGCCCCGAACGGGTCGGCGACAAACCGCTCCGCCGTCAGACCCGGGCGGTTCAGATACCCGCGCGCCAGACCGGCACCCGCGACATACAACTCACCCGCGACGCCCACCGGAACCGGGCACAACCCCGCGTCCAACACATACAACCGCAGATCCGGGATCCCCTCACCGATCCTGCTCCCACCACCGGCCACGCACATCTCCTGGTCCAGGGGCATGTAGGTGACGTGCACCGTCGTCTCGGTGATCCCGTACATGTTCACCAACGTCGGACCACCCGAGCCACGCCGCTCATACCACGACGCCAGCCGGCCCAGATCCAACGCCTCACCGCCGAACACCACATACCGCAGAGCAAGCCGATCACCCGTCGCCGGATCATCCCGGTCCGCCTGCATCAGCTGATAGAACGCCGACGGCGTCTGATTCAGCACCGTCACGCCCTCACGCGCCAGCAGCGCCAGGAACTCCCCCGCCGAGCGGCTCACCTCGAACGGCACCACCACCAGACGACCGCCGTACAACAGCGGCCCCCACAACTCCCACACCGAGAAGTCGAACGCATACGAGTGGAACAGCGTCCACACGTCGTCCGATCCGAACCCGAACCACTCATCGGTCGCGGAGAACAACCGCACCACATTCGCGTGCGGAACCACCACACCCTTCGGCCGACCCGTCGAACCCGACGTATAAATCACGTACGCAGGCGCATCCGAGGTCAGAGGCAGCGACCGCTCCGCATCGCAGAGGTCGGCTGCGGAGTGCTCAGCGAGGGCCGGTGTGTTCACCAAGATCCGGGGAGTGTCCTCGGGCAGAACACCTTCCGCCCCGAGACCGGTGATCACACACATCGGGTCGGCATCTTCGACGATGTAGGCGATGCGGTCGGCCGGATAGTCCGGGTCGATCGGCACATACGCCGCACCCGACTTCACCACCGCCAACAACGCGACCACCAGATCGGCAGAACGAGGCAGAGCGACGGCGACAAACCGCTCCGGACCCGCACCCCGCTCAACCAACACACGCGCCAAACGGTTCGCCCGCTCGTTCACCTCGCGATACGACAGCTCGGTGCCGTCGAAGACCAGCGCCGTAGCGTCCGGCGTCCGCGCCACCTGCTGCTCGAACAGCTCGGGCAGCGTGCCAGCGGGCACCTCCCGGCCGGTGTCGTTGCAGAGGAGTTGGTCAAGGTGAGCGTCGTCGAGGACGGGCAGGGTGTGTACGGGAGTGTCGTCCAGGGCCTGGATCAGGTGGCCGGTGGTCGTGTCCAACAGGGACAGCACCAGGTCCGGGTCGATCGGGTCCACACACTGGACCGTGAAGACGAACCCGTCACCGGTGTCGTCCACCGACACCGTCAGCGGATAGTTGGTGCGCTCCTGAGCGAAGAGAACCTTGATCCCCTCGACGTCGACATCGGTGTCCGCCGCACTGTGACGGTAGTTGAACAGCGCCGTGAACAGCGGGGCCTCGGCCGGCACCGCGCTCATGCGCTGGGCCAGGGCAAGCGGGGCGTGCTCGTGGACCAGCAGTTCCGCCAGGCCGGTCTGCATGTGCTTGATGGCGTCGCCCAGGTTCTTGCTGGTGTCCAGGCGGACCGGAAGGGTGTTGATGAACAAGCCCGGGATCCGGTCCGCGCCGGCACCAGCCTGCATACGGCCGAACAACACCGTACCGAAGACGACATCCTCACGACCCGCCGCCGAGGCGACCACCCGCGCGAACATCACATGCAACACCGTCGCCGCGCTCACACCCAAGCGCCGCGCCATCTCGCGTACGGCTCTGGCAGTAGCCGCGTCGAGGGGTCTACGGGCCTCGGTGATCTCCGTGCCGTCGCCACGGACGTCCATGACGCCGAAGGGCGCGGTGGGTTCGGTGACGTCGCCGAGCTGACCGGCGAAGAACGCCTCGTACTCAGTCCTCGGGATGCCCAACCTCGCCTGCCCGACGAACTCCCGGAACGGCAGCGGCGGCGGCAGCTCCGCCTCACGGCCCTCCAGGAAAGCCTGGACCTCGGCGAAGAGGACGTCCACCGCCGTGTGGTCCTGGATCAGGTGATGCACCTGGACCAGTGCCATCGACCGCTGCGAACCCGCCGTGGTGACCCGGACCAGCGGCGCTGCGGTGATGTCCATGACCGAGGCGGACGCCAACAGGCCCTCCACATCGGTGTCATACGTCAGATCGTGGACCGGGATCTCGACGTGCTTGTGGACCACCTGGACCGGCTCGCGCAGTCCCTCCCACAGCACAGCCGTACGAAGGATGTCGTGCCGGTCCACCACCTTCTGGAGCACGGCGACGAACGCGTCCAGCCGAGCCCGGGAGTCGAACTCGAGGACCATGGGCAGGACGTACGCGTCCTCACCCGACGAGGCACCCATCAGGTGATGGAAGAGAATGCCCTCCTGCAGCGGGGCCAGCGGATAGATGTCGGCCACGTTGGCCACGCCGCCCGGAACCTGGGCCACGATCCGGTCGATCTCCTCCTGCGACAGCCCCGCCAACGGCACCATCTCCGACGTGATCACCTCAACACCCTCGACAATCCGGTTCGCCGGGACCACCACGCCGTTGCCCGTAGTCCCGAGACCGGCCGCGAGCCCCGCCACCGTCGGCGTCACGAACAACGACCGCACCGGCACCGACAGCCCACGCTCACGAAGCCGCTCCACCAAAGACACCGCCAGCAGCGAGTGCCCGCCCAGCTCGAAGAAGTTGTCGTCGATGCTGACCTGCTCGACGCCGAGCACTTCCGCGAATACCTGGCACAGGACCTTCTCCTGCGGGGTACGCGGAGCACTGCCCTCCCCGGCAGCGGTGAACTCCGGTGCCGGCAGGGCCCGTCGGTCCAGCTTCCCGTTCGGCGTCAACGGAAGGGCATCCAACGGCACGATCACCGACGGAACCATGTACTCGGGCAGCACCTTCGCGACATGCGCCCGCAATGTCAGCGGGTCGGTGGTGGAGACGACGTACCCGACCAACCGCTTGTCGCCAGGGCGATCCTCACGCACGATCACCGTGGCCTGGGTGACGTCGGGGTGTGCGGCGAGGACCGACTCGACCTCACCCAGCTCGATCCGGAAACCACGCACCTTCACCTGGTCATCCACACGACCCACGTACTCCAGCAACCCGCCCGCCGTACGACGCGCCACGTCACCGGTCCGGTACAGCCGCCCACCGACCGGCCCAAAGGGGTCAGCGACAAAACGCTCAGCCGTCAGGGCAGGACGGTTGAGATAACCACGGGCGAGCTGGTCGCCCGCGATGTAAACCTCACCAGCAACGCCATCTGGCACCGGACGAAGCAACCCGTCCAGAACATAGACCCGGGAATTCCACACCGGACGACCGATCGGCACACTCGCGGCCCCGTCACCAAGACCCTCCAGCCGACCAGCCATCGTCTGGATCGTGGCCTCCGTCGGACCATACACATTGATCACACTCGCGTCCCAGGCCGCAGCCACCTCCCTGGCCAGCGCCCCCGGAAGTGCCTCACCACCCGACAGGAGCACCCGGATACCCCGCCCCCGCCCGTCCAACGGCATCGCAGCCAGCAGCGACGGCACGAACTGAGCCACCGTCACGCCCTGCCGCCCGATGAACGCGAGCAGCCGCTCGGGGTCGCGCGTCACCTCCGCCGACGCCATCGCCACAGCCGCCCCGCAGACCAACGGCGCCCACAACTCACCACCGGCCGCGTCAAAACTGACCGAGGTACGGGCGAGCACCACGTCCCGCGACACCAGCCCGGCCTCCGCGGCCAGCCAGCACAACTGGTTGACGAGCCCGGCGTGGGTGACAACAACACCCTTGGGGACACCGGTGGAACCCGAGGTATAGATGACATACACCGGATGCCGCGAAGTGAGCACCGCGATCCGGTCCGCGTCCGTCACATCGGTATCCGAACGAACCGCCAGCGCCGCAGCAGTCCCCGGCTCATCGAGCAACAGGACCGGCGCCGCCGACTCGATCCCGCTCCCACTGGTAGTCAGCACCACAATGGGAGCGGCGTCCTCCAGCATGAACGCGACCCGATCCGCGGGATACTCCGGATCGACCGGCACATACGCGGCCCCCGACTTGAGCACCGCCAGCAACGCCACGACCAGATCCAGCGACCGTGGCAGCGCGACCGCCACGAATCGCTCCGGCCCCGCACCCCGCTCAACCAACAACCGGGCCAAACGATTTGCCCGCGCGTTCAACGAGCGGTACGACAACTCGACGCCTTCGAAGACCACTGCGATGGCATCCGGAGTACGTGCGACCTGCTCCTCGAACAACGCCGGCAACGTACGGTCAGGCACCACGGCAGCGGTGTCGTTCCAGTCCATCAGGACCCGACCCAGTTCGGCGTCGTCGAGGATGCGCGCCCGGCTGACCGGCTGCTCGGGAGCTGCGAGGACCTCCTCCAGGAACCGCGCCAGCCAGCCAGCCATCCGCTCAACCGTCGACCGGTCGAACAGATCCGTCGCGAACTCGATGCCGCCCCGGATACCCGCCGGCTCGCCCTCCTCGGTGAACACCTCGGCGAGATTGAAGGAGAGGTCGAACTTCGCCACCTGCGTCCCGACCGGCGCGACTTCTACGTCCAGGCCCGGCATCACCAGATCCGACACCGGCGCGTTCTGGAACGCCAACGCCACCTGGAACAGCGGATGACGGCCCATCGAGCGAACCGGATTCAACACCTCCACCAGACGCTCGAACGGCACATCCTGCGCACCGAACGCCTTCAGGTCGGTCTCCCGGATCCGCGCGACCAGGTCCGCGAACGACGGATCACCGGATACGTCCGCCCGAAGGACCAACGTGTTCACGAAGAACCCGACCAGGTCATCCAGCGCCTCGTCCAGACGACCCGCCACCGGAGAGCCGATCGGAATGTCCGTACCCGCCCCCAGCCGGGACAGCAGACCCGACACCGCCGCCTGCACCACCATGAACACACTCGCCCCACGCTCACGCGCAAGACCCACCACGCTGCGATGCAGCTCCGCCTCAAGCGCCACCTCGACAACATCACCTTGGTGGGAGGTCACGAGTGGACGCGGGCGATCGAACGGGAGCTCCAACTCCTCAGGAACACCGGCCAGTTCACCTCGCCAGAACTCGACCTGCCCCGCGTCACCCTCGTCGCCCAACAGTTCGCGCTGCCACAAGGTGTAGTCCGCGTACTGCACCGGCAACGGCTCCCACTGCGGAACCGCACCCGCGCACCGCGCCCCGTATGCCATCGCAAGATCCCGCGCCAACGGCCCCAACGACCAACCGTCACCCGCGATGTGATGCACCACCGCGACAAACACCCACTCGTCCAGGGCCACTTGGAAGACCCACGCGCGCACCGGAATCTCAGAGCTCAGGTCGAACGCGTACGCCGAGACGTCCGCGATGTCAGCCGAGATCCGCTCACGGTCGCTCTCCCGCACCACCAGCGCCGGCGCGGCCTCCTCCAGCGACAGGATCCGCTGATACGGCTGACCGTCCACCTCCGCGAACACCGTCCGCAGACTCTCGTGCCGGCCCACTACATCGGTGAACGCCGCGTTCAACGCGACAACATCCAGCTCACCCCGCAGCCGTACCACCAGCGGAATGTTGTAGGTCGCGTTCGGCCCCTCCAACCGGTTCAGGAACCACAGCCGCCGCTGGGCGAACGACACCGGCATCCGCTCGGGACGCTCCGCAGCTCGCAACACCGCACGCCCCGCATCAGCGCCCGGGAGTCGCTCCACCAACCCCGCGACCGTCGGCGCCTCGAACAACACACGTATGCCCAGCTCCACACCCAGCGCCGACCGGATGCGGCTGACCAGACGCGTCGCCAGCAGCGAATGCCCACCCAACTCAAAGAAGTTGTCATCGATGGACACCCGCTCAACGCCCAGGACCTCCGCGAACACAGCGCACAGGACCTCCTCCTGCGGCGTACGCGGACCACGACCCGCGCCATCAGCGGCGAACTCGACTGCGGGCAGGGCCCGTCGGTCCAGCTTTCCGTTCGGCGTCAGCGGCAGCGCGTCGAGGATGAGGATGGCTGACGGAACCATGTACTCCGGGACCGCAGCGGCCACATGGGCACGCAGAACCTGCGGGTCGAGCATCACGCCGTCGGCAAGAACGACGTATCCCACGAGGCGCTCGTCGCGGACGATGACGGTGGCCTGGGTGACGTCAGGGTGTGTGGAGAGGACGGTTTCGATCTCGCCGAGTTCGATGCGGAAGCCTCGGATCTTGACCTGGTCGTCGGTACGGCCGAGGTATTCGATCTCACCGTCGGTGTTCCAGCGGACGAGGTCCCCGGTCCGGTACATGCGTGTGCCGGGTGCCCCGTAGGGGTCGGCGACAAACCGTTCCGCCGTCAAACCGGGCCGCTGGTGGTAGCCCCGGGCCAGCTGAACACCGGCGATGTACAACTCACCGGCCACACCGACCGGCACCGGGCACAGGCCGGCGTCCAGGACGTACAGCTGCGTGTTCCACACCGGCCGCCCGATCGGCACGGTCGTATCCGCCGGCGCCGAGCAATTCCACCATGACACGTCGACCGACGCCTCGGTCGGCCCGTAGAGATTGAACAACGGGACATCCAGCACCTGCCGGAACCGGTCGACCGCCTCCGGCGGCAGTGCCTCACCGCTGCACACCACCCGTCGAAGCACACCGCCGCACCGCGCCGCAGCAGGCTCCTGGAGGAAGACCTGGAGCATGGACGGCACGAAGTGCACCGTCGTCACCCGCTCCTGGGCGATCAGCGACGCCAGATATTCCGGATCCCGATGCCCACCGGGCCGGGCCACGACCAACGCCGCGCCGGTCAGCAGCGGCCAGAAAAACTCCCACACCGACACGTCGAATCCCGACGGCGTCTTCTGCAACACCCGGTCGTCCCCGGCCAGCTCGAACCGGTCCTGCATCCACAACAACCGGTTCACGATGCCTCGATGCTCGACCACCACACCCTTCGGCCGGCCCGTCGAACCCGACGTGTAAATCACATACGCAGGCGAACCCGGATCCACGACAACCGGCAGATCGTGTTCATCGACGACGGCCTGTGCGCTCTCGGCCAGTATCTCCTTCGTGACCACACACATCGGGGCAGCGTCATCGAGGATGTAGGCGATGCGGTCGGCCGGATAGTCGGGGTCGACAGGCACGTACGCCGCACCCGTCTTCAGCACCGCGAGCAATGCCACCACGAGTTCCGCCGACCGTGGCAGCGCGACCGCCACGAATCGCTCCGGCCCCGCACCCCGCTCAACCAACAACCGGGCCAAACGATTTGCCCGCGCGTTCAACGAGCGGTACGACAACTCGACGCCTTCGAAGACCACTGCGATGGCATCCGGAGTACGTGCGACCTGCTCCTCGAACAACGCCGGCAACGTACGGTCAGGCACCACGGCAGCGGTGTCGTTCCAGTCCATCAGGACCCGACCCAGTTCGGCGTCGTCGAGGATGCGCGCCCGGCTGACCGGCTGCTCGGGAGCTGCGAGGACCTCCTCCAGGAACCGCGCCAGCCAGCCAGCCATCCGCTCAACCGTCGACCGGTCGAACAGATCCGTCGCGAACTCGATGCCGCCCCGGATACCCGCCGGCTCGCCCTCCTCGGTGAACACCTCGGCGAGATTGAAGGAGAGGTCGAACTTCGCCACCTGCGTCCCGACCGGCGCGACTTCTACGTCCAGGCCCGGCATCACCAGATCCGACACCGGCGCGTTCTGGAACGCCAACGCCACCTGGAACAGCGGATGACGGCCCATCGAGCGAACCGGATTCAACACCTCCACCAGACGCTCGAACGGCACATCCTGCGCACCGAACGCCTTCAGGTCGGTCTCCCGGATCCGCGCGACCAGGTCCGCGAACGACGGATCACCGGATACGTCCGCCCGAAGGACCAACGTGTTCACGAAGAACCCGACCAGGTCATCCAGCGCCTCGTCCAGACGACCCGCCACCGGAGAGCCGATCGGAATGTCCGTACCCGCCCCCAGCCGGGACAGCAGACCCGACACCGCCGCCTGCACCACCATGAACACACTCGCCCCACGCTCACGCGCAAGACCCACCACGCTGCGATGCAGCTCCGCCTCAAGCGCCACCTCGACAACATCACCTTGGTGGGAGGTCACGAGTGGACGCGGGCGATCGAACGGGAGCTCCAACTCCTCAGGAACACCGGCCAGTTCACCTCGCCAGAACTCGACCTGCCCCGCGTCACCCTCGTCGCCCAACAGTTCGCGCTGCCACAAGGTGTAGTCCGCGTACTGCACCGGCAACGGCTCCCACTGCGGAACCGCACCCGCGCACCGCGCCCCGTATGCCATCGCAAGATCCCGCGCCAACGGCCCCAACGACCAACCGTCACCCGCGATGTGATGCACCACCGCGACAAACACCCACTCGTCCAGGGCCACTTGGAAGACCCACGCGCGCACCGGAATCTCAGAGCTCAGGTCGAACGCGTACGCCGAGACGTCCGCGATGTCAGCCGAGATCCGCTCACGGTCGCTCTCCCGCACCACCAGCGCCGGCGCGGCCTCCTCCAGCGACAGGATCCGCTGATACGGCTGACCGTCCACCTCCGCGAACACCGTCCGCAGACTCTCGTGCCGGCCCACTACATCGGTGAACGCCGCGTTCAACGCGACAACATCCAGCTCACCCCGCAGCCGTACCACCAGCGGAATGTTGTAGGTCGCGTTCGGCCCCTCCAACCGGTTCAGGAACCACAGCCGCCGCTGGGCGAACGACACCGGCATCCGCTCGGGACGCTCCGCAGCTCGCAACACCGCACGCCCCGCATCAGCGCCCGGGAGTCGCTCCACCAACCCCGCGACCGTCGGCGCCTCGAACAACACACGTATGCCCAGCTCCACACCCAGCGCCGACCGGATGCGGCTGACCAGACGCGTCGCCAGCAGCGAATGCCCACCCAACTCAAAGAAGTTGTCATCGATGGACACCCGCTCAACGCCCAGAATCTCCGCGAACACAGCGCACAGGACCTCCTCCTGTTGCGTGCGCGGAGCACGGCCCATGCCGTCGGCGGCGAACTCGGGCGCGGGCAGGGCCCGTCGGTCCAGCTTCCCGTTCGGCGTCAACGGCAACGCATCCAGCACCATCACGGCCGAGGGCACCATGTACTCCGGCACCGCCTTCGCCACATGCCCACGCAACGCCTGCGGTTCAACCACCGCACCGGCCGCGAGGACCACGTAGCCGACCAGCCGCTTGTCACCGGGCCGGTCCTCGCGCACGACCACCGCAATCTGCGCGACGTCGGGGTGGGCGGCCAGGACGGACTCGATCTCGCCCAGCTCGATCCGGAAACCGCGCACCTTGACCTGGTCGTCGATGCGACCGAGGTACTCGATCTCCCCGCTCGCGTTCCACCGCACCAGGTCCCCGGTGCGGTACATGCGCGAGCCGGGCGCCCCGAAGGGGTCGGCGACGAAGCGCTCCGCTGTCAGACCCGGACGGTTGAGGTAACCCCGTGCCAGACCTTCACCGGCGATGTACAGCTCACCGGCCACGCCCACCGGCACCGGGCACAGGCCGGCGTCGAGGACGTAGGTGGAGACGTTGTCGATCGGACGGCCGATCGGCGGGGTGGTGTCGATGCCGGTGTCGGCATCGGAGTGCCAGTACGTGGTGTAGACGGTCGCTTCGGTCGGGCCGTAGATGTTCGCCACCCGGGCCCCGGGCATCGCCGCCTGGATGTCACGGACCGTGTGCGCGGCCAGGGCCTCACCGGCCAGGGCCACCGCCCGCGGACGGGCATCGCCCAGGGTGCCGGCCAGCAGATGGGAGAAGGCCGAGGGCACACCGCTGACCAGGCTCCCGGCAAGCGCACCTGGCTCGAGATCGGCCAGGGACAGCAGGTCCCGTACGACCTCGATGCTGCCGCCGGCCACCAGCGGGCCGAAGATCTCGAACACGGAAACGTCGAAGTTCAGCGACGTGGAGGCCAGCACCCGGGACAACTGCCCAAAGTCGAACCTGCGATCCGCCCACGCCAGCAGATTCACCACCGACCGGTGCTCGACCACCACGCCCTTCGGCCGCCCCGTCGAACCCGACGTGAAGATCACATACGCCGGGCACGCCGCACCCAACGAACTAAGGCGCTCCCCGTCGGTCAGGTTCTCCTGGCTCAGGACGGCCAGCCGAGCCACCGTCTCGGAATCATTCAGCAGGATCCGGGTGGTGCCGGCCGGCAGCTCGACCCCGCTGTCCCCGACCGTGATCACACACATGGGGTGGGCGTCGTCGAGGATGCGGGCGATCCGGTCGGCCGGGTAGTCCGGGTCGATGGGCACATACGCCGCGCCTGTCTTCAGCACTGCCAGCAGCGCGATGACCAGGTCGTGGGAACGAGGCAGAGCGACCGCGACGAACCGCTCCGGGCCCGCGCCCTGTTCGACCAACAGCCGGGCCAACCGGTTCGCCCGCTCATTCAACCCGCGATACGACAGCGACACACCCTCGAAGACCAGCGCCGTGGCATCCGGCGTCCGGGCGACCTGCCCCTCGAACAGCACCGGCAGCACTCCGCCGGGGATCTCCCGGGCCGTGTTGTTCCACTCCTGGAGCACCTGCCTCAGTTCGGTGTCGTCGAGGATGTGTGCTCGGCTGACCGGCCGCTCCGGGGCCGCCAGCACCTGCTCCAGGAACCGGGTCAGCCAGCCGGCCATCCGCTCGATCGTTGACCGGTCGAACAGGTCCGTCGCGAACTCGATTCCGCCCGTAATCCCGGCCGGTTCACCTTCGCCGGTGAACGTCTCGGCGAGGTTGAAGGACAGGTCGAACTTCGCCGCCTGCGTCCCGCCGGGTTCGACCGTGACGTCGAGGCCCGGCATCACCAGGTCCGACACCGGTGCGTTCTGGAACGCCAACGCCACCTGGAACAACGGATGACGGCCCATCGAGCGAACCGGGTTCAGCACCTCCACCAGACGCTCAAAGGGCACATCCTGCGCCCCGAACGCCCTGAGATCGGTTTCCCGAACCCGCTCCACCAGCTCTGTGAACGAGGGATCGCCTGACACATCCGCCCGCAACACCAGCGTGTTCACAAAGAACCCGACCAGGTCATCCAGCGCTTCATCCAGACGACCCGCCACCGGAGAGCCGATCGGAATGTCCGCACCCGCCCCCAGCCGGGACAACAGACCCGCCACCGCGGCCTGCACCACCATGAACACACTTGCCCCACGCTCACGGGCAAGACCCACCACGTTCCGGTGCACCGCGGCATCGAGGGCAAGCTCGACCACGCCACCCGTATGAGAGGCCACCGCTGGACGCGGGCGGTCGAACGGCAGCGCCAACTCTTCCAAGGCATCGGCGAGTTCGCCCCGCCAGAACTCCACCTGTCCCGCGTCGCCCTCGTCATCCAGCAACCCACGCTGCCACAAGGTGTAGTCCGCGTACTGCACCGGCAACGGCTCCCACTGCGGAACCACACCCGCACACCGCGCCCCGTACGCCGACGCCAGATCCCGCGCCAACGGGCCCAACGACCAACCGTCACCCGCGATGTGGTGCATGACCGCGGCCAACACCCACTCGTCCACGGCTACTCGGAAAGCCCACACCCGCACCGGAATCTCGGACTCCAGGTCGAACGCGTACGCCGAGACGTCCGCGATGTCAGCCGAGATCCGCTCACGGTCGCTCTCCCGCACCACCAGCGCCGGCGCGGCCTCCTCAACGCTCAGCACCCGCTGGTACGGCTGACCGTCCACCTCCGCGAACACCGTCCGCAGACTCTCGTGCCGGCCCACTACATCGGTGAACGCCGCGTTCAACGCGACAACATCCAGCTCACCCCGCAGCCGCACGACCAACGGGATGTTGTAGGTCGCGTTCGGCCCCTCCAACCGGTTCAGGAACCACAGCCGCCGCTGGGCGAACGACACCGGCACCCGCTCCGGACGCTCCACCGCCCGCAACACCGCACGCCGCACACCAGCACCCTCAAGCCGCTCCACCAACCCCGCCACCGACGGAGCCTCGAACAACACACGTATGCCCAGCTCCACACCCAGCACCGACCGGACACGGCTGACCAGACGCGTCGCCAGCAGCGAATGCCCACCCAACTCAAAGAAGTTGTCATCGATGCTGACCTCGTCGACACCGAGCACTTCCGCAAACAGCTCACACAGCTGCTTCTCCTGTGGGGTGCGTGGTGCACGGCCGGTGCTGTCAGCGGTGAATTCGGGCGCGGGCAGAGCCCGCCGGTCCAGCTTTCCGTTCGGCGTCAACGGCAGCGCGTCAAGAACGAGAACTGCGGAGGGGACCATATAGTCCGGTACCGCCTTCGCCGCATGGGCGCGCAGGGCCTGCGGGTCGAGTGCTGCACCGGCGGTGGGGACGGCGTATCCGACGAGGCGCTTGTCGCCGGGGCGGTCCTCGCGGACGACCACCGCGGCCTGGGCGACGTCCGGGTACCCAGCGAGGACGGATTCGATCTCGCCGAGCTCGATGCGGAAGCCTCGCACCTTGACCTGGTCGTCGATGCGGCCGAGGTATTCGATCTCCCCGGCCGCGTTCCACCGGACCAGGTCTCCGGTGCGGTACATGCGCGAGCCCGGCGTCCCGAAGGGGTCGGCGACGAAGCGCTCGGCAGTCAGGCCAGCCCGGTGGTGGTAGCCGCGGGCCAGCTGCACACCGGCGATGTACAACTCACCGGCCACACCGACCGGTACCGGGGACAGGCCAGCGTCCAGGACGTACAGCTGCGTGTTCCACACCGGCCGCCCGATCGGCACGCTCGTGCCGGCCGGGGTCTGGCACTGCCACCAGGAGACGTCCACCGACGCTTCCGTCGGCCCGTACAGGTTGAACAGCGTCACATCCAGCACCTGGTGGAAGCGATCGACCACCTCCGGCGGCAGCGCCTCACCACTGCACACCACCCGCCGCAGCCCACCGCACTGCCCGGCCGCGGACTCCTGCAGGAACACCTGCAGCATCGACGGCACGAAATGCACCGTCGTGACCCGCTCCTCAACGATCAGCCGGGCCAGATACGCCGGATCCCGGTGACCACCGGGCCGCGCCACCACCAGCCCCGCACCCGCGACCAACGGCCAGAAGAACTCCCACACCGACACATCGAAGCCCGACGGGGTCTTTTGCAGCACCCGGTCATCAGCCGCCAGGGCGAACCGGTCCTGCATCCACAACAACCGGTTCACAATTCCGCGGTGTTCGACCACCACGCCCTTCGGCCGGCCCGTCGAACCCGACGTGAAAATCACATACGCCGGAGCCGACGCATCCAGGCGCGTGAGCCGCTCCGCATCGGAAAGGTTCTCGGGGCTGAGATCAGCCTGCCGGTCCACTACCCCCGGAGCGTCGAGGACGAACGGGACGGTGCCGACCGGCAGCGCGACCCCGCTGTCCTCTGCGGTGATCACGCACATCGGGGCGGTGTCCTGCAGTATGAACGCGATCCGGTCCGCGGGATAGTCCGGGTCGACCGGCACATACGCGGCCCCCGACTTGAGCACCGCCAGCAGCGCGACGACCAGGTCCAGCGATCGCGGCAGCGCCACCGCCACAAACCGCTCCGGACCCGCGCCCTGTTCCACCAGCAGCCGCGCGAGCCGGTTCACCCGCGTGTTCAGCTCGCCATACGACAGCTCCACACCCTCGAACACCACCGCAGTCGCCTCCGGCGACCGCTCCACCTGCTCCTCGAACAACGCGGGCAACGTGCGGTCAGGAACCACGGCAGCGGTGTCGTTCCACTGCTCGAGCACCAGATGCCGCTCGGCCTCGTCCAAGGTCTCCACCCGGCCCACCGGCCGGTCCGGATCCACCCGCACCGCCTCGAGCAGACGCAGCAGCCGGCGCATGATCCGTTCGACGCTCGCCTGGTCGAACAGATCAGGGCGGTAGTCCAGCCACAGCCGGAGACGTTCTCCGGGAGCTACGACCAGCCGAAGCGGATAGTGTGCGGCATCCTTGACCTCGACAGACACCACCTGCAGCCCGACGCTCGTCAAGTCGAGGGATTGCGGGTCCACAGGATAGTTTTCGAAGACGACACACGTGTCGAACAGCTCGTTCGTCCCGGCCATGCGGTGCAGTTCCGACAGGCCGAGGTGGTGGTGCTGGATCAGCTGCGCCTGGCTGTCCTGCAGGTGCTGCAGCCCGGCCAGGAGTGACTCGGAGGGCACGACCCGCATGCGTACCGGGACCGTGTTGATCAGCATGCCGATCATCGAGGCGGAGCCGGTCAGTTCCGGGGAACGGCCGGAGACCGTAGCGCCGAAGGTGACGTCGTCGCGTCCGGTGAGCTGGCTGAGGATGATCCCCCAGGCCCCTTGGATCGCGGTATTCAAGGTCAGGCCGCGGGTGCGTACCTGCTGGGTCAAGGCAGCAGTCTCCTCAGCCGACAATTCGACCGGGACTCGCTCAGGCACCACTGAGGCCTGGTGGGTCTCACCCTGGGCCACCAGGGTCGCCCCATCCAAGTCGGCGAGCTCCGCGCTCCACGCCTTGCGCCCGGCCTCGTCATCCTGATGCGCGAGGTAGGACAGAAAGTCGCGATACGGCGTCACGTGCGGAAGAACCGATTCGTCGCACCGGTTCATGTACAGAGTGAAGAACTCCCGCATGAACAGCGGCATTGACCATCCGTCGAGGATGAGGTGATGGTTGCTCAAGACCAAGCGGTGCAGGTCCGGTGCGATCCGGATCAGGGTGAACCGAAGCAAGGGCGGCCGGGCCAGGTCGAAGCGGCTCACCCGGTCCTCGATCAGCAGCCGGGCCGCTTCACGTTCCGCCTGTGCCCGGTCCTGTGCGCTGAGGTCGATCTCCCGCCATGGGAGCGGCACCTCGGTCGGGATCACCTGGACGGGTTCGCCGGTCTTCCTCTGTCGGAACGAGGCACGCAGGTTGGGGTGCCGCCGGAGCACCGTCTCTGCCGCAGCCCGCAGGGTAGCGGTGTCCAGCGCGCCCTTTAGATCGAACGCCCACTGGGCCGTGTACACGTCCGTCTCGGTGAGGTCGAAAAGAGAGTGGAAGAGCAGGCCCTCCTGGAACGGCGTCAGAGGCAGAATGTCTTGGATACGCGGCCGGCCAGTCACCAGGTCCCCCACTCAGAGTCAAGTTCACTTTCAAAAGCGTCGATTTCGCTCTGGCTCAGATCCACCAGGGTAAGGTCGGACGGCGTGTGGCCGCCCGCGTCGGGGCGATGCCCGTGCGCGGCAAGCGCGTCGAGCACTCGGAACCAGGTTTCGGCCAAGTCGCGCACGGTCGCGTCTGAGAACAGGGCCTGCGGCCAGGTCCAGCGGACCGTGAGGCGTGCGCCGTCGGCATGATTCTCTGTGACGGCATTGATCTCGATCGCGTGGGCCACAGCCATCGAGGCATTACCGCCGCCAACAAGTCCGAACTCCGGTACTGCCCCCCAGTCACCGCCGTCTGGGGCTGAGGAGACGTCGAACCGGCCCAGGTAGTTGAAGCCGATCTGGGGCGTCGGCAGGGCAGCCAGCTTGGCTCCGGTTTCTGTGTTGAGATATCGCAGTAGGCCGAATTCTGTGCCGTTCGCGGAGAATTCGCGTACCTGTTCTTTGACGCACTTGAAGGCGCGGCCCAGATCCTCCCCGCTGGCCCAGATGTCTGGCCAGTCGACCTCGCCGGGGTCCAACAGCATCGGATAGAGGCTGGTGAACCACCCCACGGTTCCGGACAAGTCGACCGGCTCGGCCAGGCTCTCGCGGCCGTGTCCTTCCACATTCAGCAGCACAGCCGTGCTCTGGCCGAAATTGCGGCGCCGACGCCAGTCCGCCACCGCGAGGGCCAGTCCGGCCAGGAGCGCATCCTGAACGGTGGCGTGGAAGGCCGACGGCACTGTCGTCAAGAGAGCAGCAGTCTGCGCCTCCGGCAGAGAAAGCGTGATGCTCCGAAGCGTCGACTCGGTGTCCCGAGCGGGGTCGAGCGCAACCGGCCCCAGACTCTGGTCATCGGCCTCGAGGGCCGCGGTCCAGGTGGGAAGATTGGCCACGCACTTCGGGTCCATGGCAAGCTGCTGCAACTGCGCCGCCCAGGTACGGAAGGACGTACCCGTTACGCTCAGCGAGGGCGTCACACCAGTTGCGGCTGCGGCACACGCGGCCGCCAGGTCTGATACCAGGATCCGCCAGGAAACCCCGTCAACGGCCAGGTGGTGAATGACCCACAGAAGTCGGCCATGCTCAGTTGGTCCGGCATCGAACCAGGTGACCGTGAATGCGACGCCGGCGTCGGGCGCCAACCGCTCTGCAGCGGCGGCGAGTTCGGTACGGGTCAGCTCGTGTACTTCTTCTTCTGACAGCCCGCAAACATCGATCCGAGAAACCCGGGCACCGGAATCGACCGCGTCGCGCTGCTGCACCTCGAGCGTCGGCGTTGCATCGGCCGCTCCGTATACGGTACGCAGCCGCAGCATGTCATGGCGCTCCACGACGGCACCCAACCCGGCTCGGACATCATCAACCGTGAGACCTGCCGGGGTCCGGACCACCATCGCCTGGTGGAAGTGGTCGATCGGTCCGTTCTTGTCGAACAGCCAACGCATCATCGGAGTGGGCGGCAGCTCGCCGATCCCTGCGTCCGGGTCTTCCGAGACCTCATCGGTGAGGACGGTCACTACAGACGCCAGACCATGAACACTTCTCAGCTGGAACACATCTTTTGGCGTAATGCCCAGACCGGCCTGCTGCGCTCGGCCCACCACCTGGAGCGCCAGAATGCTGTCGCCGCCCAGCTCGAAGAAGTTGTCGTCGATGCTGACCTGCTCGACGCCGAGCACTTCCGCGAATATCTGGCAGAGGACCTCTTCCTGCAGGGTGCGCGGTGCGCGGCCTTCCGTGTTCGCCGTGAACTCCGGTGCTGGCAGGGCCCGTCGGTCCAGCTTCCCGTTCGGCGTCAGGGGCAGGGCATCCAGCGGCACGATCACCGACGGGACCATGTACTCGGGGAGCACCTTCGCCACCTGCGTTCGCAGTGTCAGCGGGTCGGCGGTAGAGACGACGTATCCGACCAGGCGCTTGTCACCCGGCCGGTCCTCACGCACCACGACCGCGGCCTGGCCCACCCGCGGATGACCCGTCAGAACCGACTCGATCTCACCCAGCTCGATCCGGAAACCACGCACCTTCACCTGGTCATCCACACGACCGACGTACTCCAGCTGCCCGGCCACCGTACGGCGCGCCACGTCGCCGGTCCGGTAGAGCCGGCCGCCGACCGGTCCAAAGGGGTCGGCGACAAAGCGCTCGGCGGTCAGGGCGGGGCGGTTGAGGTAACCGCGGGCGAGCTGGTCGCCCGCGATGTAGACCTCACCGGCAACGCCATCCGGCACCGGACGGAGCAATCCGTCCAGGACATAGACCCGGGTGTTCCACACCGGCCGGCCGATCGGGACGGTCGCGGCGTCGCCGCCAAGGCCGTCCAGCCGTCCAGCCGTCGCCTGGATGGTGGCCTCGGTCGGACCATACAGATTGATCACGCTTGCGTCCCAGGCCGCGGCGGCTTCCCTGGCCAGCGCCGCCGGGAGTGCCTCACCGCCCGAGAGGAGCGCCCGGATGCCCCGGCCGCGTTCGTCCAGCGGCATCGCGGCCAGCAGGGACGGCACGAACTGAGCCACCGTGACGCCCCGGTGCCCGATGAACGCGAGGAGCTGCTCGGGGTCGCGGGTCGCCTCGGCCGACGCCATGGCCACGGCCGCCCCGGAGACCAACGGCGCCCACAGCTCACCGCCAGCCGCGTCGAAGCTGACCGGGGTGCGGGCGAGCACCACGTCCTGCGAGGTCAGCTCGGTCTCCGCGGCGAGCCAGCAGAGCTGATTGGTGAGGCCGGCGTGGGTGACGACGACGCCCTTGGGGGCGCCGGTGGAACCCGAGGTGTAGATCACGTACACCGGGTGCCGGGCGGTGAGCACGGCGATCCGGTCCGCGTCTGTCACATCGGTGTCCGAGTGGACCGCCAGGGCCGCGGCGGTCCCCGGCTCGTCGAGCAGCAGGACCGGTGCCGCTGTCTCGATCCTGGTCCCACAGGTGCTCAGCACCAGAATGGGGGCGGCGTCCTTCAGTATGAACGCGATCCGGTCCGCGGGATAGTCCGGGTCGACCGGCACATACGCGGCCCCCGACTTGAGCACCGCCAGCAGCGCGACGACCAGGTCCAGCGACCGCGGCAACGCCACCGCCACAAACCGCTCCGGACCCGCACCCTGTTCCACCAGCAGCCGCGCGAGCCGGTTCGCCCGCGCGTTCAGCTCGCCATACGACAGCTCCACACCCTCGAACACCACCGCAGCCGCCTCCGGCGACCGCTCCACCTGCTCCTCAAACAGAACCGGCAGCACACCATCAGGAACCTCACGGCCCGTGTCATTCCACTGCTCGAGCACCAGCCGCCGCTCGGCCTCGTCCAGGACCTCCACCCGGCCCACCGGCCGGTCCGGATCCACCCGCACCGCCTCGACAAACCGCTGGAACCGGGCCAAGTGTGCAGAGAGTTCTTCGCGCGTATACAAAGCAGGGTTGGCGTCGAAATCGACGCGCAACATGTGTGGATCGGCGTCCTGAGTGACCGTGATCGCCAGGTCCCCGACCGGGCCGTTGGTCAGGGGGTGCGCAACCGCGCGTTGTCCGGCAAAGTCAAGTTCATAGTTGAATGACATGATGTTGATCGTCGGACCGAACGTGCGCTGCCCGCCTGCACGACCAAGGTCACTGTGCAGATCCTCCTGCCGGTAGCGCTGCCGCTGCAGCAGGCCGCGAACTGAGCTGGAGACATCGGCCAATACCTCGGCGATGCCGACTCCAGGGCGCACCCGAACGGTCAAGGGCAAAATGTTGGACAGCATACTCGGGGTGTATCGCTGGACCGCAGTCGCCCGGGAAGTCACCGGCAACTCCAGCGTGATGGCATCTTGGCCTGTGAGTTTGGCGAAGTAGGCACCGCTGAGGGCCAGCACAGCACCGGGCCAAGCCGATTGGCCAAGTCCAGCGGCGGTGCAGATGTCGGTGACGGTCTCCTTGGCCAAGCACGCCGTTTCCCGGAGGGGAACGTCAGCGGGCGCTGCGGAGCGGCCAGCGAGCAGGAGCGGCGCAGCGTCGGCAGCGGGCTGGCGGGACCAGAAAGCACGATCGTGCTCAAGTTGCGGCGAACTGCGATACTCGCGCTCCTCGTCCAGCAACCGGGTGATCGACTTGAACCTGGTCTCCCGGCAGGGTTCGGAGCGGATCAGCGCGGTGTAGACCTCAGCTACCCGCTGGGCCACCAGTCCACAGCTGTAGCCGTCCATCACAATGTGGTGGCAGCGCTGGTACCAGAAGTACCGACGGTCTGAGATCTTGAGCAAGGCCCATTTGAACAGCGGTCCAGTGGTCAGCTCGAAGGAACGCGTCATTTCGGCGCGCATCCACTGCTGCGCCTTCCCGACAGGATCCGCTTCGCTGGCGAGGTCGAGGTAAGTCAGGGTCCAGTCGGAATCCGAGGTCAGTTCCTGCCCAACCTCGCCCTTCTGCTCCACGATCTTGATCCGCAGCGCCTCAGTCTCGGCCAGTACCTGGCGAAGCGCAGATCCGAAAACGTCCACGTCCATGGAGCCATCAATGTCAGCGTATTGATTGACATTGAACATGAGGCTTGCCGGTTCCAGCTTCTGAGCCACCCACACCCCCATCTGCGCAGCAAGCAGTGGCAGGGCAGTCCTCGAGGCTTCGGTCACTTCGGTTCCCATCATGTGCTTCGTCTCACTAGCAGACCGTCAGATACTGATGGGCCTCTTTCAAGCCCACCCAGCGCTGGCACCTGCAGAAAAACCCTTGCTTGACTCGCCTCGTTGACGTGGCGGGTCATACCTACCGCGCGCCCTGCGCCATTACATTGCCGCCCTGCGGTCACTAAAGCATCAGACGGCGAGACTCCCAGGACTCAATCGCCCTGCGCCAGAACGCACCAAAGACCTTGACAGAGGTAAGGCTGACCCAGAGACCAACTTCGCAGAAAGCCTCACTTGCTGGGCGAGACGATGCATCGTCCGAGTCACCGTCTACCGCAGGGCGGCACATGCCGGGCCAGGCCCCTACCCGAGGCGGTCAGAGTTGGATGCCAGAAAGAAGCGTGCTGAGTGACCGCTGATGGGACGACTACCGAAACTCATTCGACATGAGGAACGGCTACAGGGGAAGGGCTCACTCAGCAGGAGTGAGAGGCTTCATCTCAGTCCAGTTGCGCTCGACATAATCGAGGCAGCTCTGTCGAGAGTTCTCACCGTGGGCGACCACCCAGCCAGCCGGCACCTCGGCAAAGCTAGGCCACAGCGAGTGCTGTCCAGCCTGGTTGCTCAGCACGACATACTTTCCGTCTTCCTGCTCAAAGGGGTTCGACATCGGGGATACCTCACAGTCATAACGCGGCTATTGGATGGAGAGAGCGCTAACGAGCCAACCTGGACCATGACTTGAAGGCATGGTTCGACACCCGTATCAGGAAGATGCACAACGCAGCATCACGCATCCCTCAGAACCTGCCCTGTCGATCCAGCATTTTCGAGCGGGCAGAGAGCGGGTATGAGTTCACGCACCTGTGCGAGGGCTCGTACAGGAAGGGGCCCTTCGCCATGAAGGCGCGAGTGAAGTCAGAGAGAATCCGACATACAAAGACACAGCAAATACACATCCCCCGTGCAGTTCGTCATGTCCGCTGGCATTCGGTCGGTCGCAGCGATCACTTGACGCGTGCCATCCAAACACTTGCATTGCACCCCCGTCAACCGCATTCTCGATACAAATGTCCCATTTCGCCCTTGCAAAAAGCCCGCAAAACTTCTCCAGTGTGCCCGGATTTGCCAGCATTGCGGACCTGAATGACCTACCTGCCGACCCCATTGACGTACCGTCACGGAGCGTGGTGCGACCAAGTGTGGTTGGGGATGCACGTGACCCCGGCAGCAGCGAAGACCTCACCGTCGGATACGCTCCCCTTAGGTACTACCCACCATCAATTCGCTGGCCTGGTGCGGTTTCTAACGGAGGATCGGTCATCTCGGTCGCCGAGTGAGGGCGCGGGGCTGAGGTAGCAGACCGCCCCACTGGCTGGGGGAACGCCGGAGTGCGCACCTCAGCCTGCTACCCACAGTTAACCCCCGGGTCACTGGATCGACAGACAGATGCTGCGAATACTCCGTCTCGCTTAAGTGCCGCTTAAGTACGGCCAATTACTCTCGATCATCCGTTAGCACGCCACTCAGCACCGAAGGAAGGCTTGGAGGCAACGTTGGAAGCGCGGTTTGCCAGCACATTCGTGGACGTCGTACAGCAACAGGCCGACGCCCACGGCGATCGGGAGGCTTTCGCCTACATCCGGGACATGAGTGACGGCCAGATCAACGACGCACTCTCGTTCCGCGAACTGGACACGCAGGCGCGCATCGTGGCCGGCTGGCTCACCAAGCAAGGGGGCGCATCAGGCGACCGGGTACTGCTGTGCTTCCCGCCGGGCCTGGACTTCATCGTCGGCTTCCTTGGCTGCCTCTATGCGGGCATGGTCGCCGTGCCAGCGCCCATGCCCGAAGGCTTCAGCTCGTCGGAGGATCGAGTAAGCAAGATCGTCCGAGACGCCCAGACTGCCATCGCTCTCTCCGATGCGAGCGGCGCTGAGAAGCTTGAGCGATGGCTTGCCGACCAGCTCGGGACTGCGCTGCCCTGTGGTGCGGTCCGCACCATGGATTCCGCCCTCGCTGCAAGCCTGACTATGCCCGATCTGACGCCGGACACGCTGGCGTTGCTGCAGTACACCTCCGGCTCGACCAGCGACCCCAAGGGGGTCATGATCACGCACCGGAACCTGCTGAGCAACATGAAGCTGATCAGCGAGTGCGCAGATGGCGGACCGCACAGTCGCTCCTTCGGCTGGCTGCCGGTCATCCACGACATGGGGCTGATCGGGCAGGTGCTGTGGATGATCTACCTCGGCGGTTGTACCGTGCTCGCCTCGCCGACCGAGTTTCTCCGGCGCCCCTATCGCTGGCTTGAGCTCCTCAACGAGCTGAACATCGACTTCACCGTGGCACCGAATTTTGCCTACGACCTGTGCGTGCGAACCGTCTCGGAGGAGAAGGTGCGCGGACTGGACCTGTCAGGCTGGCGGGTGACCTTCAACGGGGCCGAACCGGTACAAGCCCAGTCCCTGGCCAAGTTCGAAGAGAAATTCGGGCCGGTCGGCTTCAAGCCCGAGACGTTCCTGCCGTGCTACGGCCTGGCCGAGGCGACCCTGCTGGTCACTGGGACACGTGCCGACAGCAGACCGGTGATCACAACGGTCGACGCCGAGCTGCTGGCCCAAGGAGAGTTCGTTCCTGCGAACTCCGGGGCAGGACGGCGCGAGCTCGTCGGCAGTGGAACGGTGGATCGGTCACGGGTGCGGATCGTGGACACCGAGACACGTGCGGCGCTACCGGACGGGAAAGTCGGTGAGGTCTGGGTGCGAGGTGAGAGCGTGGCCCAGGGGTACTGGGGCCAGGCCGACTTGAACGCCGAGGTGTTCAACCAGAGCGTCGGTGGCGAGGCAGGCTTTTTCCGCACCGGGGATCTCGGCGTGATCTACGAGGGCGAGCTTTATGTCACCGGTCGCCTCAAGGAAGTGCTGATCATCCGTGGACGCAACCTCTATCCGCACGACCTCGAGCGGGCTGTCCGCGCGGTCGATCCACGGCTGGCCACCGGAGCCGGCGCGGTCCTCACGCTGGACGCGCCCGAGGGCTCGGTCGTGGTGGTCCAGGAGATCAAACCACGCGGCCTGGTCGAAGACGACTACTGTGCATTGGCCAGGAACATCCAGCGGACCCTGGTGCGCGAGTTCAGCATCCCTCTGCCCAGCGTCGTGTTCGTCGGACCGGGCCGCGTTCGCAAGACCACCAGCGGCAAGATCCAACGCTCGTTGATGAAGCAGCTCTTCGTAGCTTCCACGTTGAAGCCCCTGCACGAGGAGCTGACCGACGCTCTCGCCCATCTGAAGAACGACTGACCGAGGAAAACCGGTCAGCCGCACTTCCTGCACTCTTCCGTCCGTCATGTCAGCCAAGAGAATGGATTACGTTGTGACAACGGTGCACCGCGATAGCTCGCCTGAAGAGATCCGAGCGTGGCTTATCGAGCGGGTGGCATACTACCTTGAACTGCCGACGGAGAAAATTGACCCAGAACTCGAGCTCGCGGAATACGGGATGGACTCGGTGTACACCATGAGCATCATCGCCGAAATCGAGGACCACCTCGGTGTAAAGATCGACGAGATGGCCGCTTGGAAGTACTCCACGATCAATGCCTTGGTCAAGTACGCCGAGAATCTGATCAGCGATCCAGTGCACTCCGCGCGATAACGACGGTTCGTGCATGCGAGCGGGCACGGTTCCCATCAGCATCTATCGATCCGAAACGATAGGTGTTCTGGGTCGTTGATCTGTGTGTGAGTGAACTGGTGAAGGACGCACGGTAGTTGTCGCCGTCGGCGCAGGAGGCACTTCGACTTCGGGCGGTGGCCGCCTTGGTGGCTGGTCGGACTCGCGAGGATGTGGCGAAGTGGCTGGGCGGCGGGCGCGCGGCACTGGTGGCCCGGCCGCGCGGGCGGCGGGGCGGCGGCGGGCGAGGACGTCGAGTAGGTGCCGTACCAGCCCGCGCTGACCTGGCCCTGGGGACAGATCACCTGCCGGCGGTCGAAATCGATGTGGAAGTCGTCCCGGTCGAAGCCTTCATTCTTGCGGTGCTGGCGGGTGGGATTGCCCGGCAACCGCCCGCTGACGGTGATCTGGTGTTCGCGCTCGGCTCGTTCCAGGTGGACCAGAGATGTGTAGCCGCCATCAACCATGTGCTCGGCAGGCAGCAGCTCGCGACGCGCCAGGCGGGTGTGGATACCGGGCAGAGCCTGCCCGTCGTTCGTGGCGGCCGACGTGGTGGCCACGTCCGTGATCACGTTGGCGCTGTCGGAGGCACACGTCTCGGTGACATGCGCGGCGAACCCCTTCCAGCTGATGATGTGCCCGTGACGGACGTAACGCGCCGTGGTGTCGTAAGGGAAGACGATCGCCGAGGAGGAGGGCGGCAGGCCGCCGTCGTCGGCGGTGCGCCACCGTAGACGGCCTGCCGCGTCGCGGTGGTAGTTCTGCACGACGATCTGCCGCAACGCCTCGGCCTGCGGGCCGAGCCGGTAGCTCGGTCCGTGCCGGCGAAGACGTTCCAGCAGCCGGCAGGCGTCGTCGCCGGCGGCGAGGATCCTGGTCTTGGGCCGGGTGGGGTTCCTGCCCAGACGGACCGGACGGCCGTAGCGGCGACCCCAGTCCTCATCAACCAGGCCGGCCAGCAGATGCGAAGCGGTGCGGGCCACTTCCTCCAGCACGGCGCGGACAGCCTTGGTGACCAGTTCCAGCCGCGTCAGGTCAACGGGTCAGGCTGGAGCGCCGCCAGTGCGCGTCCCTGGTGATCCGGGCGCTGGCCGCGCCACGGCCACCATCAGCCGTGTGTCCGCGTCAACGATATCCGGCCTGTTCACCGAGAAACCACCCAGGTCCGCTCAGCCCTCAACACCCCTGCCACAGCAGGAAATTGGCCTGCCCACGGCGTTCTGCAACAGGCTCTGGTTGGACGAATGGGTCGCCCGAGATATGCGAAATGAAGACGCTTGCCTGATGGACGTCCGTTATCGACGCGAATCAGGTTATTCGACTCTCGTTGCGTCGAGCCTGCTCCTCGGATCCTCCATGTGAGACGCCGACTCGACTGCATTCTTCATTGCGCACAGCAAAGGCAAACATGACACCAGTACAAACAGGCCGAACAGGGTGATAGCTGTCAGCCCCACCGGTTGCAGCAGCTGCGTCGGGTCCGCCTTCACAGACGGCCAGTTGCTGATCCAGTTCGCGGCGACGTCCAGTGTCATCACACCGCTCCCCCACCAGATACCACTCCGCCTCACGAGGCCCACCAGCACCACGACCAGCGGATCGAGGAAGACAAGGCTTACGAAAAACACCCGCATGAACGCGTGTGGAAACGCTGCATAAGCATGGATTCCACCACGTACCAAATCGCTGATGTGAGCACACGTACCTTCAGCGAAACCGATCAGGTACACCACAAGTACCCATCGTGCCCACCGTGGCAGGCTCCCCCATTTGCCCCGCAACCGCTCCTTCATGCAACAAGCCTATCCGCAGTCGATCACACCACCGAATGCTCCCGACCTTATTGCGACCGCTTCGGAGGCGAGCCTTCGGCAGGCCCGACCGTCAGGAGGGTCCGGAAGTGGCCGGCTGGATACGGTTCTCCGACAGGGACTCCCTCGACTTCGACCCAAGCATGGGCCGAGAAAGGATTCGTACGGACGCCCGTACACCACGTGGGCCAGGTACCGCGCGCCCGACACAGGAGGGCGGTTGCCACCGAGCGCTGCAGGCATGCCTGTCCTGCGCATCGCAGGCTGACCGCGACCACGGCTGTGCGTGCCGCCGCAGCCTGGTCCGCGGTGGCCGGGGCGGCACGGCGGCGGGCGAACTCCAGTACCGCGCGCAGCTTGGATGGAGAGAGCCTGCTGAGGATCCCGGCGACGGACACAGCCAAGAGAGGAACCACTCGGCGGTGCGGCGGCAGCCGATCACTGCGGGACAGCGCCACTGGGATGCTCATCGGCTCTCCCGTAGCAGGTCCGCCGAGCGCAGGGACGCCAGGAGAGCCGCAATGTCGTTGCGAGCGTGCATCGCGGAAATAGCATGCTGGGAGGCGAGGGTCTGAGCCGCTTGCTCGCAGGTCTGACCACTGGTCAGGCTGCGGAGGACAGATATCCCGGTGGTGTTCAACTGCCAGTAGCGACCGGTGCGTTCATGGAGAAGTACAGCTCCGTCGTCCGTCTCAGCGAGGGATACCTGCGGATTAAGGGAAAAAGTGACGCTCACGTTCGTTTGTGCCGCCTTTCGTTTCGTGCGAGGTGGCGTGCGGCGCGGAACCAGGTTTCGCAGCCAAGGAGCTGCTCGATGGCGAAGTTCCTGCTCAGGTTGCCCTGGGGGGTGAGCAGCTGGGTGCGGACCGCGTCTGCCGAGATCAGGCCGGCCTTGGCGAGTTCCGAGTCCGCGAAGAGTTCCAGGAGTTCGTCAAGGCTGCGGCTGAGCCCGACACGAAGATCCTCGTCGAAGGAGCCCTTGGTGGTTCGGGCGCGGACGCGTTCGGGCAGGACATCTCGCATGGCCGCGGCCAGCAGGGGCTTGTACTCCCATGGGGTGCAACGCTCGTGCACGCGTACGGCCAGAGCGGCCTCCACGACTCGGTCGTCCAGGTAGGGCTGGTGAAGCCGGATTCCCGCCTGGCCGAAGAGTCCGGCGAACTGCCGGTACGCCGGCGCCGTCGCCCGCAGGGCCACCAGGAACTGATGCTGGCCGCGATCAGCAGCGAAGGGGCGGGCGATGTCGGCCGTCTTCCGCAGCTCCGACCTGGCGGCGTCGACCGCTGCGTCCGTCACCCAGACCGGAGCACGCAGCGGCATCAGGCCCCAGCCCAGTGGCGGGTGCCGGGGCGCCGGAGCCGGGTCGGTGAGAGACTCGGCCTGGTCGCACCACCAGTCGCCTACGGAATTCGCGCGGCCGAGCTCGGCAAGCGTCCCGCGCAAGGGCCAGCGATTGAGGGCCTGGTAGCCGCGCAGGTGGCGCACCGCGAGCCGGGGGCGCCGGCGCAGCAGCCGGTGCAGATATCCGGGGAGTCTGCCAAACAGTTCGTCCGCGCCGTGCCCGGCCAGGTGCGCCCGCGAGCCCCGTTCGGAGAGAAGACCAGCCGTGTGTTTCATACGCGCCAAGGTCCGCGTGAATAGGTACGGCTGTTCGGTGTCCGCCAGGGCAGCGGGGTGCGCGAACAGGGCGGGCAGTTCGTGCTGTGCCACGACCATGTGGGAGGCGTGTTCCAGCAAGGCCGCCGAATGCGCCGCGAAGGCCGCGTCGTCGTTTCCCGAGTCCGACTCGGCCCATCGGAAGGTGAGCAGGTCGGGGGTCCTCCGGGCGCCGAGGAAGCATAGGGCGGTGGAATCCATGCCGCCGGACAGGTCGGCGCTCAGCAGCCCGTGGCCGACGGTGCGGCCGCTTACGGCTTCCTCGAGTGCGGCGTAGACCGCCGACGCGCCCTGTTCCAGCGGGACTTCGGGCTCCGGCGGCCGCCACCAGGGGATTTCCTGCGCGCGGCCGCCCGTGATGAGCAGGCAGTGATCGTCCGAGACGGTGCGGATCCCGGACCAGACGCTGGCAGTACCGAGTGGAGCAGGGAGGAGGCCGCCGGTCGCCAGCCGTGCCGCTAGTACGCCTTCGTCCACGCCTGCGCCGGTCAGCAGCGCCAAGGTGTCGGGGCGGTCCGACGCGACGGGATGTCCGTTCACCCGGGTGTGGAAGATCTGGCGCAGGCCGGTGATGGTGCCCCGGACAGTCGTCCCCTCGGGAGAGGCGACGATCAGGTGGTAGCTGCCGGGCAGTTCCCGGGCCAGCGCACTGGCATCGGACGGCGACTGCACACGTTCGACAAGCCGGATGAGCCGTGCGGTGGTGACCGGACAGTGTCCGATCACCACCGCACATACCGAGCCCGCCTGGACCCGAACTATTTCGTCCGCATCCCACCGGCCGACCAGCCAGGGCTTGCCCGAGGGGTGGGTCATGACCTGTGGCGACTCGAAGAGCCACGTGGGGTCGGTGGGACAACCGTCGGGCAGGACGACGAACCCGGTGTTCATGTCACTCCGTCAGCGTCGGTCGGCCTCTTACCAGCCTTGCTTGCCGAGGAAGTCGGAGTGGTCGCTGCCGAAGCCGAGCGTGTCCTCCGAAAACTCCCCGACTGCCGTCAGCGCGGGCGGCTCGTAGCCCCGCTGAACCGACGGCTCCTCGCGCTGCTGCTGGTTCTCCACTGCGCTCTCCTTCCATACGGGCCCCATGTGAGGCCACCGGGCGTGGACCGCCCGGAATCCAAGGTTGTTTCCACGACGCGTGTGCTGGGCGTCCTGGCAGATCCGCAGTCCACGCACTGTCGCCACACGTTTAGGAGACCCCGCTATGTAGCGCCGGGAATCGATCTCGAGATGACACCGAAATCTGCCGAGAGATCTCCGATTCAGCCACGCCCGCATGTCTCCGTCTCTATCGCGCTGAATCCACCGGCGCTACTGGAGTCTTGGTCTCGGACGCGCCATCCGGATCGCTGCGATGACGAATGACTAACGCAGCCACCGGGCAGGCAACGGGAATAGTGCTTTGAGGACACCTTCCTGAAGCCTAATATCAGGCGGTCTCAGGTGCGATATCCCCGTGGCGCTTCGCAAGCCTCGGGTCGGTGTCGCACTCGTCGGCAAACAACGCGACCTCTTCGATCCATCGGGTGATAGAGCGTGCGATCGAAGCGGAATTCATCGATGCTCTGCGGCCGACCCGCCGATGCGCATCAACGGCGGACTGCACATCCGGCCGAGCTCAAATTTGATTCGAGCACCACCGGGCAAGCAAGGACGCGTTGACTGCATTGAATGTCGACTACTACACCGTTCAACAGTATCACGTATGGCACGACACCCAACAAGCTCTACCCCCGTCCCCCGCGGGAAAGCGCGGCATCGAAATTTGTCGCGCCTCACCCGTTTTTCTTTCGATCAAGAGAGTCGCATCTCCGAAGATCCTCGCACAACCATGCGAGCCTCGGATGGCCGAATACATCCCTCAAGGTTTCTTAATTGCCTCTACCCAAAAGAAGCCGGGAGACGCAGAAATCAGCTACTCAAAGTAGTGTCACCTGAGTAACACTCCTCAGATTGATCACCTAACGTAGCCTCACCGGCGTCACCGGGGCCCACCACGGCAGCCAGCGCTGGAGAGCGGTAGGCGAAAAA
Organism: Streptomyces mirabilis; assembly: GCF_039503195.1. Classification (NCBI taxonomy): domain Bacteria; kingdom Bacillati; phylum Actinomycetota; class Actinomycetes; order Kitasatosporales; family Streptomycetaceae; genus Streptomyces; species Streptomyces mirabilis. Next base: position 8,181,291 of record NZ_JBCJKP010000001.1, on the reverse strand, counting down.
TGATCGCTCACCCGCGCCGGACGCTGCACCAACTGCGCGCAGGACGTGGTGCCGGCGCGGGTGGAGGCGCTGCGGTCGAAGGCGATACGCCTGGTCACGCGTGGCGCAGTTCAGCGGCGGCGTGAGCGTTCCGTAGGGCATCCGCCAGCACTGCACCAGGACGAAACGGGGGTGGGCTGAGGCCCTCGTCGACCTTGGAACCGTGGCAGAATCCGAGCTGCTAAGACGTGGCGGCCCGGGGCATATCGCTCCGGAGGTCACACCCCACCCCTTCGCCTCTCCCGGTCCCTCAGCCGTATTCCGCAACCGCACCTCACAGGAAACGCGCGCAGACGTTACCCGGGAGGCGGGTGTTGCTGGACTCCCAGACCTCGCGCCTCCCCCTGCCTTCGCACCGCGACGAGCACGGGCCGACCCGATGCAGCACAACGCAGAACCCCCGGTCGGGTCGAGCCAGCGGGGTTCTGTAGCGCGATTCCTGTCACGTCCCGATCACGAACCTCACGGACGCCCTCACATCACAGCACTCTGACCTGGACTTACGCGCCCGTCCTGGACCAACTGGACGCCCCAGGACGGGTTCTACGACATGTGCCAGGTGGTGCCCAGTGAGGGACCGAGGATCAGGACCGGGGCGTCTTCTGGCCCGTCAAAGCGGTATTGGAGGGTTTCGACGTTCTTCTCACTCACTCCCTCACGCTCCCACATCTCACATTCTCTGCGGGATCGGGGTCGGGGACGCACGCCAGACCTCCCCATGCATCCGCCGCCGGACGAAGATCCTCCACATCCGGCTTCACATACCAGCGCTTCGTGGTCCTGACGCCGGTGTGCCCGGCCCATCGGGCAAGGAGGTGGTCCGGCACCCCGTTGTTCGCCAGGTACGTGAAGCAACTCGCGCGAGCGCCGTACAAGCGCGCCCTCCGCAGCCCGTGCTCGTCCATGACCCTGTACGCCCGCTCACGCAGCTGCCGCCCGTTGAGCGCTCTGCCGAGCTCGTCCACGACCGCGTACCCGCTGTCGTCATACCTTTCCCTCGCCACCAGCTTCTCGGCCAGCTGATTGTTTTCGAAGCACTTCAGGGCCTCCCTGACCAGATCGGGCAGAGGAAGCTGCCGCTCACCGGCGAGAGACTTCGTGCCCTTCTCCACCACGGTCTTGTTCCCCATGAGCGTTCGGGTGTTGGCAACGGTCAGAGCGGCCTTGCCCAGGTCGACATCGGCCCAGCGCATACCGCAGATCTCCGCCGGCCGCAGGCCCATGAGGGACAGAAGGAGAGCCGCGTACAGGCGGTCGTCCTTCACCGCGCGCACGAAGGCATGAACCTCTTCGACGTTCCAGGGCCGCACCACCGCCTTGGCCCTGCGTTCCGCCTTGCGTACCTTCCGAGGGATCGTGACCTCCTGGGCAACGTTCGCGGCGACCAGGCGCCGGGCCACCGCCCGGTTCAGCGCCTCCTTCAACCGCGCCAGGGACATCTCCACCGAGGTCACCCCGAAGCCCGCGCCCGCCTTGCCACCACGACGCGTCCCTCCCGAAGCCCCCACCCCTCATCCACGCCTCGACGTGGTCCTCGGTCAGTTCCTGAAGCCGGATGTGCCCGAGCTTCCCCCGGACACGCCCCAGGGTCATCGTGTAGACGGTGCTCTCTTCCAGGTCCTCCGCCTTCCTGTCGAGCCACTGGTCGAGCCATTCGTTCACCGTGATCTTGTCGGGCTCGACGAACGTCCCCTCGTAGCGACGGTTCGTGATGCGGGCGTACTCGACCTTCGCTCCTCTCAGCGTGCCGAAGGTACGGGTCAACTGCTTACACTTCCCGGTCGCGGGATCGGCCCCTACATCGACCACAACCGATAGCGGACCTGCCCCTTCGTATTCGGGAGGAGTTTCTTGATCGGATCGGACAGGACTACTGCGCTTGAGCAGCTCGACCTTGAACCGGTTGTGCTGGAGGGGACGGGCGCCGTCCGCCGCCGTGCAGAGCGGCCCCGGTGACCAACCGCGGGGACGCCATCGGGCTTTTCGAACTTTTCCTGCCCGCGGCGCCGGACGCGGAGGTGATGCGGGAGATCGGCGAGACCGCGTACGCCCTGGCGTACATCGTCATCGCGAACCGGTCCTTCACCGACGTGTACCAATGGGGACGGCGCACCATCCCGCTGAGCCTGGCCGCGGAGATCCAGCACCGGCTGCTTCCGGCGTCGCTGGCGTGCGAGGCCGCCCAGCTCGCGGTCGCCGGCGCGCTGGAGCCGGCCGACCACGTCGGGGGTGGCACCTTCGACTACGTGATCGACCGGGACACCGTCCAGCTCTCCGTCACCGATGCCATGGGGCACGATGTCGACGCCGCGCTGCTGGCCACCCTCGCGGTGGGCGCCCTGCGCCGGGCACGGCGGGCCGACGCCGATCTCGCCGAACAGGCCCCGCCAGGCCGACCAGGCCATGCGCGAACACGGTCACAAGGGCTACGTCACCGGCCGGCTCCTGCGCATCAGCCTGATCGACGGCACGACCGAGTTCATCAACGCCGGGCACCCCTGGCCGCTGCGGATGCGGAACGGACAGGTGCGGGAGATCACCCCGAAGATCGATACGCCGTTCGGCTTCGCTGCCCCTCACACCTACTGGGTCCAGTCGTTGGACCTGCGGCCGGGCGACCGGCTGGTGATGCTGACCGACGGCATGCTGGAGCGCAACGCCAACAGCGTCGATCTGTCGGACCTGATCGTGCGCGCCCGCGCGCTGCATCCCCGCGAGGCCGCCCGCACGCTTATCGCGGCGATCGTCGACGCCAACGACGGCCACCTGCAGGACGACGCGACCGTCATGTGCCTGGACTGGCACGGCACCAACCACTCTCAGCGGGTCGACGCCACCGGCACCGACCTCACCGACGCCTCACGACCGTCCAGGGCGGGACGGACCACTCCCGGGCACTGACTCGACGACTGCTCCGACACCGCGCTACGTCCGGTCCCCGGGCCGGCGGCCCGGGGCGCTTGACCGGCCGACCGCGTCACCGGGGAAGATGCCTGCGGCGGCGGCCCAGGCGCAGGCCGATGAGGACGAGGTCGGCGACCAGAACCAACACGCCGATGACCAACAGATAGAACAGGCCCTTCGCCACCACACCGATGATGCCGAGCACGATGGCCACAATAACCAGCAGGAGGAAGAGAGCCATTGGTGTCACCTCATGGTGGGAGACGTTGTTGGGGGCATCAGCGGCGGGCGAGGCGACGTTCGCCACCCTCACCCATGCGGTAGGCGAGCTCGTAGTGCGCGAAGACCGACTTCTCGTCCTCCGCGAGCAGTTCGCCGTCCGTGCCGATCGAGGGCGCTTCCTTTACCTGCTTCTTGTCGTAGGCGACCTTCAGATAACCGGGACCGACCGTCGCGTCGCCCAGGGGGACGAACACCAGCCGGTGCCGGGTCGGCAGGCCGACCGTGACCGTTGCGAACACGGGCTGGTCCGTGGCCGTGTCGACGTAGACCGCCTCCAGGACGCCAATCTTGTGCCGCTCGTGGTCGACCACGTCGTGGCCTCGCCATTCCCTGATGTCTTGCGCCTCGAACACGAGGCCCCCTCCGTCGCAGGTCAGCTGAAGACCGCTGTCGTCACTCTCTCGCTCCTCCCTCCTTACCTGCCTACGGCGCGTCACACCCTGGAGAGCAGCCAACTTGCAGGCCGGACGACGGACGACCTGCACGCGCGGCGCGATGCCTCGGAGACCGCCCAGTCCGTCGCGGTCCGGCGCGCGGGAGCGTGGGCGATGAGCGGCGCGGGCCGCAACACGTGTCGCGGGGTCAGTACGGCTTGATCGGTTCGGCCAGGTCGGCCGCCCGCTCCACCAGAGCGGCAACCGGGTGAGCGTTCTCGCCTGCCTCGTCACCTTGTGATCCGACGAGCAGCCCGTCTTCACGACCCTCTCCACGCCCCGAGGCGGCGTGAAAGTATTCGGCTTCAGCGGCGTCGCGGGACACAGCTTCTTGTCCTCCCTCGGACTCCTGAACGTCACCGGTGATCACGGGGTCATGCTAGAAGACGACACCCCGACGGCATTCTAGGAGTCCGGTCGCGAACACCACGCCCCCGTCGCCGGCGTGTGTTCCGCAACCGTTTGAACTCCGACCTCGTTGATCCTGGCGCCAATTGGGCCCGCCGAAGCCGAGTAGATCGGCTGGTCATGGGAACGATCAGGACTTCCGAACGGGCATTGGGCCCGCCTACGCGCAAGGATCGCCGGCCTGCCGTCGAGGCCGAGCTGAGTACCGGACCGGAAGACGGAGTTGCTGGTCCAAAGCGCGTCAGGCTGCGGCCGTCGGGTTTGCTGATTCAGCGGCGCGGCGGTGTGCGGCGTTGATGCGCTGGGCTTCTTCGAGCTGGTCTTCGAGGATGACGATGCGGCAGGCGGCCTCAATCGGAGTGCCCTGGTCGACGAGTTCCCGGGCGCGGGCGGCGATGCGCAGCTGGTAGCGGGAGTAGCGGCGGTGGCCGCCCGCGGAACGCAGCGGGGTGATGAGGCGGGCTTCGCCGAGGGCGCGGAGGAAGCCCTGGGTGGTGCCGAGCAACTCGGCGGCCCGGCCCATCGTGTAGGCGGGGTAATCGTCGTCATCGAGACGGCCGAACGAGTCGTCTGCTGTCATTGCACCTCTCTGTGGAACGCGTGGAGGGGCCCTGGTGCCGTACTGGCACCAGGGCCCCGAAGGAACTTCTACACCATCTGCCGACCCTGGTACTGCGCCGGCCTTCTTTGTCCGCACGCCCGCCCGGGAGAGGACGGGGAATGCGGGGATCGCGGTTGCTCGACCGGAGACCACCTCACTATCGATGTCCTGCGGTACCCGGGCTCAGCAATTCCGCCCGGGCGATCCTGATGGCGCTCGGCTCCTCCGTTCTTTCCCTCTGGGATCTATCACTTACCAAACGGGAATTGCGTACTGCTGGTGATGCGAACCGCGCAGTGGCCTGTCACAGCGCCACTCTTCGGCAGCCAGCCCCGTCACCCGTCCTGCGACTGCTCTGGCTTAGAACCCCACTGCCGAACCTCCCGATGCGCGCGCCCGCAGCCGACGCCTTCACCGAGGTACTGCTTACTGACTTCACTGCTGGGTACACGAACTGCACTTACGGGTGGTGCCACTGCGGTCCTGCTCACGGCGGCCCCTGATCACCGCGGGCCACCCGGTCCGGTCGTCAGTCCCGTCGCCGTCCTGCAACAACCCTGGCTTCGGAACTCCACCACCGCACCGTCCTGCGCACTGCAACTACATACCGCTACCTGGCAGTTCGTGTCTGCCGGGTCCTGCTGTCTCCCTGGCTACGAGAGAAACCATAACCAGGCCACCACCCAATGTCTACTCTGGCCAACATAGATTTCCGCATGGCCCGTGAGAAGGTAGTCGAGCTCGAACGACACGGCCGCTCCCCCGCCGCCGCCGAGGCGCAGCCCAGGGAGCAGTGCGAGCCGCGCCGAGTTCAGGTCGGTACCCTCACCGGTCGTCGTACCCCGCGGACGCGAGGCGGGACGCACCGCCGTCGACCGGGCCGCCGAGCAGGCCGTGCTGCGCCGCAACACCGCCGAGTCACTGGCCAGCCTCGGCCGCCGCAGCCAGGGACTCGTGCGCCCTCAACTGGCCCTCATCACCGCCCTCGAACAGCAGGAGCTCGACCCCGAGGCGCTGGCCGAGCTCTTCGAACTCGACCACCCCGCGACCCGTATGCGCCGCAACGCCGAGAGCCTGCTCGTCCTCGTCGACGAACGCAGCCCCCAGATCAGCGGCGTGACCGCCAGCAGCCTCGAACTCGTGCAGTCCGCCATGGGCGAGGTCGAGCAGTCCCGACGGGTCGCCCTGGCCGAGATCGAGCCCCGGCGGATCAGCGGCCGCGCCGTGGCCGAGCTGTCTCACCTGCTGGCCGAGCTCGTCGAGAACGCCCTCTCCTTCTCCCCGCCCGATCAGCCCGTGGACGTCCACGGCTGGGGGGATGGCGACGACTACGGCGTCGCCGCCGTCGACCACGGCGTGGGCATGTCCCCCGAGGGCCTGGCCCGCGCCAACGCCCGCATCTCCGGGGAGGAAGCCTTCCTCGTCGCTCCCACCCGCTACCTCGGCCATTACGTCGTCGGCCGCCTCGCCCGCCGCCTCGGCGTCGAGGTCCTGCTCTCCGGACACCCCCGGCGGGGGCGTATCCGCTCTCGTCACCCTCCCCGCTCGGATCCTCGCCCCCGACGAGGCCCCGCCGCCGGCCCGGCGGACGCACGTCTCCTCCATGCTCAACGGCTTCCGGGCGGGCGTCGCGCGCGCCGAAGCCAGGCAGGAACAGCCCGTGACCTCCGCGCACCAGAACCTGGCCTGGCTCATCTCCGACTTCGCCCGCACCGCCGACGGCGTCACCCACGCGGTCGCCGTCTCCTCCGACGGCCTCCTCATCGCGGCCTCAGCCGCGATCTCGCCGACCATCTGTCCGCCCTGGTGTCCGGCATCGTGTCCCTCACCCAGAACGCCGCCGACACCTACGGATTCCGCGGGATGAAGCTCGTCGTGATCGAAATGCTCGACGGGTTCATGATGGTCAACCACATGCGAGACGGCTCCTGCCTCGGCGTCCTCGCCGGGGAGGGCTGCGACATCGGTCTCGTCGGCTACGAGATGGCCGTCCTCGCCGACCGCGCCGGCGCGCTCCTCACGCCGCAACTCATCGGTCAACCCCATCCGTCTCCGTTCGTGCGCTGACGTGAGTCGCCACTGCTGTCCGGACGGTGAGAACAGGACGCAGAACGTCGGGCGGGCAGGGACCGTGGTCCCTGCCCGCCCGACGCCTCCTCGGTTCATGGCTTCCGGACCAGAGGTGCTTCGGTGCGGGCGGCGATGTCCTCGGCGGTGACCCCGGGTGCGGTCTCGACGAGTGCGAGGCCGGCCGGTGTGACGTCGAGGACGCCGAGGTCGGTGATGATCCGCTGGACGCACCGTTCGCCGGTCAGCGGCAGGGTGCACTCCTCGACGATCTTGGGGCTGCCGTCCTTGGCGGTGTGTTCCATCAGGACGATGACGCGCCGGGCGCCGTGGACGAGGTCCATGGCGCCGCCCATGCCCTTGACCATCTTGCCGGGGATCATCCAGTTGGCCAGGTCGCCGGCGGCGGAGACCTGCATGGCTCCGAGTACGGCGGTGTCGATGTGGCCGCCGCGGATCATGCCGAAGGACAGGGCCGAGTCGAAGAAGGAGGCCCCGGGCAGGACGGTGACGGTCTCTTTGCCGGCGTTGATCAGGTCCGCGTCGACCTCGTCCTCGGTCGGGTAGGGGCCGGTGCCCAGGATGCCGTTCTCGGAGTGCAGGACCACGTGGATGTCGGGGGGAAGGTGGCCGGGGATGAGGGTGGGCAGACCGATGCCGAGGTTGATGTAGGAGCCGTCGGTGAGTTCGGCGGCTGCGCGGGCGGCCATCTGGTCGCGGGTCCAGGCCATCAGGGTCGTACCGTCCTCTTCTCGATCTGCTTGTCGGCCGCCTGTTCAGGAGTGAGGGCCACGATCCGCTGGACGAAGACGCCCGGCAGGTGGACCTCGTCGGGGCTCAACTCACCGGGCTCGACCAGCTCTTCGACCTCGGCGACGGTGGTCCGTCCGGCCATCGCGGCGAGGGGGTTGAAGTTGGCGGCGGCGCGGCGGAAGACCAGGTTGCCGTGGCGGTCGCCGCGCCAGGCCCGTACGAGGGCGAAGTCGGTGGTGATGCCGTGCTCCAGGACGTGCGGGCGGCCGTGGAAGTCGCGGATCTCCTTGGGCGGGGAGGCGACGGCGACCGAGCCGTCGGGGGCGTACCGCCAGGGCAGACCGCCCCGCGCCACCTGCGTTCCCACGCCCGCCGGGGTGTAGAAGGCGGGGATGCCCGCGCCGCCCGCGCGCAGCCGTTCGGCGAGGGTGCCCTGCGGCACCAGCTCCACCTCCAGCTCGCCGGACAGGTACTGGCGGGCGAACTCCTTGTTCTCACCGACGTAGGACCCGGTCACCCGGGCGATGCGTCCGACGGCCAGCAGCACGCCCAGCCCGCGCCCGTCGACGCCGCAGTTGTTCGACACGACTTCGAGGCCGGTCGCGCCCTGCTCGTGCAGGGCGCGGATCACGGCCTCGGGTACACCGCTGAGTCCGAAGCCGCCGACGGCCAGTGACGCACCGTCGGGGATGTCGGCGACCGCCTCGGCCGCGCTCGCGCGGACCTTGTCCATGGGGGGAGGGCCTTTCTGCTGCTACTGGTGAAGGGCGTCGGAGATCGACTTGACGCCGCCGTGCGCCGTGAGGCCGCCGTCGACCGGGATCTCGGCGCCGGTGATGAAGGACGACTCGTCGGACAGGAGGAAGACCACGAGCGGGGCGACCTCCTCGACCGTGCCGGTGCGGCCGAGTGGCGTCTCCCGGATGTTCGCGTCGCGGAACGCGGGCGCCGCGGAGGCGGTCATGTCCGTCTCGATGAAGCCGGGATGGATCGTGTTCAGGCGGATGCCGCGGGGTCCCAGCTCCATGGCGGCGGTCTTCGACAGACCGCGCAGCGCCCACTTACTGGCCGTGTAGGCGACCGGGTAGTGGCCGGTGAGCGCGGCGGACGAGCCGACGTTCACGATCGAGGAGCCAGGCGGCATCAGCGGGGCCAGGTGCTGGATGCCCAGCAGCGGGCCGGTGACGTTGACCGCGTGGACCCGGGCCATGTCCTCAGGGCGTACGTCGTCGATCCGGGCCCGCCAGGTGATGCCCGCGTTGTTGACCAGGCCGTGCACCTGCCCGTACGCCTCACGCAGGTCGGCGGCGAGTTCCGCCCAGTCCTTCTCGCTCGTGACGTCGAGACGGCGGCAGCCGGGTGACTCCGTGACGTCGGTGGCGATCACCCGGGCGCCCTCGCGGGTCAGCGCCTCGGTCTCCGCGGCGCCCTGGCCCCCGGCCGCGCCCGTGACCACGACGACCCTGCCGAGGAGCCGTTCGGGATGGAGATCGGTCACGGCCGCTCCCTCGTGCGGCGTCGGGCGACGGGAACGGTCATGGGGTCCGGGCCGGCCACCACGGTGTTGGAGACGGAGCCGATGCCCTCGACGGTGAGGGTGACCGTGTCGCCGGGCTTCAGGGGAGGCGGGGACTGCTCACCCCGTACGCCCCACAGTTCGGCGAGGCAGCCGCCGTTGCCGCAGGTTCCGGAACCGAGGACGTCGCCGGGGCGGACGACGGTGCCGCGTGAGGCGTAGGCGACCATCTCCTCGAAGGTCCAGCTCATGTTGGACAGCAGATCCTTGCCCACGACCTCGCCGTTGATCTCGGCGGTGAGCGCCAGACGCAGGAAGCCGTCCGCGTCGCGGTACTTCCCCAGCTCGTCGGCGGTGACGAGGTACGGGCCGAGCGTAGTGGCGGTGTCCTTGCCCTTGCAGGGGCCGAGGCCGACCTTCATCTCGGCGGACTGCAGGTCCCGGGCCGACCAGTCGTTGAAGACGGTGTAGCCGACGATGTGGTCGCGGGCCTGCTCGGGGGTGAGGTCGCGGCCCTCCTTTCCGATCACGGCGGCGACCTCCAGCTCGAAGTCGAGCACGCTCGACCCCGGCGGCATGGGGATGTCGTCGTGCGGCCCGTACATCGCGTAGGGGTTGCCGAAGTAGAACGTCGGGGCCGCGTACCACCGCTCCGGTACCCCGGCGGCCCCGTCCAGGGACCGCCGTACGCCCTCGACGTGTTCCTCGAAGGTGACGAAGTCACGCACGGTGGGCGGCTGGAGCGGCGCCAGCAGGCGTACGTCGCAGACGTGGGGGCCGGCCGGGACGTCGAGGGTCGCGGAGCCCGCGTCGAGCAGTTCGGGCAGACCGCCGCCCTCGACGAGCAGGCCGGTCAGTGAGCTGACGCCGGGCAGGGGGTGGAGCGTGCCGTCCTCTGCGACGACGGCCACCTGGCGTCGGTTGCGGTACTCGTACGTGGCGAAACGCATGGCGGTTTCCTGTCGGCTGTCGGCATGAGGGGTGGGCACGAAGGCCGGGGCGCGGCAGGGGAGTCAGGGCAGTGACAGGGTCACCGCGCCCCGGGGAACTCAGGGCTTCGCCGATCAGACCGGCGGGGCGACGAAGACGCCGCGGTCGACGTCGTTGAAGGACTCCTTGGTGACCAGTTCGTTCATGGGGTTGGCGGTGCCCCACTGGTCGGTGACCTCGGGGTTCGAGAAGTCGTAGACGTGCGGGTGCCAGGTGTCCTCGTCCAGCAGCTCCAACTCCGTCGTGTACTCGACGGTGTTGCCGTGCGGGTCGAGGAAGTAGGTGAAGGTGTTGTCGCCCGCCATGTGCCGGCCCGGCCCCCAGATCTTGCGGGCGCCGGAGCGGATGACACGGCCGGAGCCGCGCATGTACTCGTCGATCCCGCGCATCTCGAAGGAGATGTGGTGCAGCGAGGTGTGCGGGCCCTTGGCGATGGCCATGGAGTGGTGCTGGTTGCTGATCCGCATGAAGTGCATGACGTCGCCGATGTACGGATGACCGAGCGTGTCGGACAGCCGGAAGCCGAGGTGCTCCTCGTACCACGCCTTGGTGTTGTCCAGATCCGGAGAGTTGAGGACGACGTGCGACAGCTTGACCGGGATCGACTCCTTCTCCTCGATCCTGCGGTGCTGCCGTACCTCGACGTCGGCGGAGACCTCGATGGTGCGGCCGTCGACGTCGAAGAAGCGGAAGCCGTAACCGCCGCCGGGGGTGTCCACCTTGCCCGGCTGGGTGACCAGCTCAACACCCCCGGCGAGGAGTTGCTCGGCGAGCGTGTCCACCTCGGCCGGGCTCGCGGCGCCGTAGGAGACGAGGTCGAGGCGCTTCTCGTCGGCCTTGCGCAGCCGGACGACGTACTGCTCGGGGGAGCCTTCGGCGGCGAGGAAGGAGATGCCGGAGTCCTCGGCGACCTTGGTCAGGCCCCAGACGCCGGCGTAGAAGTCGAGTTGCTTGTCGTAGTCCGGCACGGCGAGGTCGACGTGGCGGAGGTGGGTGAGCAGGCGGTTACTCATGGGGGGTCCTCCTCAGACGAGGTTGAGCAGAGCGGCGGCGTTTCCGCCGCGGACGGAATGGAAGTCGGTGTCGGGCAGGTCCGCGGCGCGCAGCGCGCCGATCGGGTCGTCGGTGCCCATGTCGAAGGGGAAGTCGGAGCCGAGCAGGACCCGTTCCTGGCCGACCGCTCGCAGCAGCTCCCGCAGCACCTGAGGGTCGTGGACGAGGGAGTCGAAGTACAGCTGCTTCAGATAGCTGCTCGGTTCCCGCTCACAGCCCCGGGCGTCGGGACGGGCCCGCCAGGCGTGGTCGGAGCGGCCGACGTGGGTGGGCAGGTAGCCGCCGCCGTGCGCCGCGATCAGCTTCAGACCCGGGTGGCGGTCCAGGACGCCGGAGAAGATCAGGTGGGAGAGGGCGACCGCGTTCTCGGTGGGCTGGCCGACGGTGTTGGACAGGTACCACTGGCCCAGGCGCTCGTCGAGGGTGCAGCCGAACGGGTGCAGGAAGAGGAAGGCGCCCGTCTCCTCCACCCGAGACCAGAGGGCTTCGTACGCCGGGTCCGACAGCTCGTGGCCGGGCGCGTGCGAGGAGATCTCCACACCCCTCAGCCCCTGGTCCAGGGCGTGGTCGAGCAGGCCGACCACGAGGTCGGGATGCTGGAGCGGGACCAGGCCCAGGCCGTGCAGGCGGTCGGGAGCCTTCGCACAGTGTGCGGCGGTGCCCTCGTTGGCCAGCTGGCAGACCTTCTCGGCCAGTTGGGGCTCGGCCCAGTAGTGGTAGTGGGACGGCGAGGGGCTGACCAGCTGGATGTCCACGCCCTGCGCGTCCATGGCCGCCAGGCGCACCGCGGCGTCCGTCAGCTTCGGCACGCGCGCGCCGACCATCGGACCGTTCACTGCCAGGGCCGCCGGGCCGTTGCGGCGCGCGTCGAGGGCACGGGCCTCGGCGAGACCGGGATGACCGGCGACGGCCTCCTCGACCTCCGGGAGCAGGAGGTGGGCGTGGACGTCGATGGTCGGCGCGGAGGATGCGATGGTGGTCACGGGCGCTCCTTGAGGAGGTTCATGGTGCGGCCGACCAGCCCGGCCATGTCGGCGTCGCGCACACCGTCCAGCTGCCACTGGCCGATCTGCATGGACGCCGCGACGACGGTGCGCACCCGGGGAATGCGGCGGTCGTGGTAGGCCTGGAGCAGCTCGTCGTCCCAGTCCCGTCCGCTGGTGAGCAGCTCGGCGAGGACGAGGGCGTCCTCCAGCGACATCGCCGCGCCCTGGGCCATGGTGGGCGGGCAGCAGTGGGTGGCGTCGCCGATCAGCACGACCCGGCCCCGGTGCCAGGAGTCCTCGACCAGCAGGCGGTCGAACCAGGTGTAGTTGACCTTCTTCGGGTCGGTGATGTGCTCGGTGATCTCCGGCCAGACCCCGCCGTAGCTCTGCGCCAGGCGGCGCATCTCGTCGGCGTAGGTGGCCGGGTCGATGGAGGCGCGGTCGCGGCACCCTTCGACGACGTACGCGTAGATGGTGTTCTCGCTGGTGGGGCAGTAGCCGGCGATGTAGGCGGGGCCGCCGTAGGCGAGGTCGGTGCGCGTCACGCTCTCGGGCCGCGGGGCGGCGATGCGCCAGATGGCCATGCCGGTCGGCTCGGGTTTGTCCGTGATGCCGATCGCGGCGCGGGTGGCGGAGTTGAGTCCGTCGGCGCCGATCACCAGGTCGTAGCGGCCCTCGCTGCCGTCGCTGAAGCGCACCGACACGCCGTCGGCGTCCTGCTCCAGCGCTTCGGCGGTGGTACCGAGGCGGACGTCGGCGCCGGAGGCGCGGACCGCGTCGATGAGGATCTGCTGCAGCTGGGGGCGCTGCATGCCGAGGGTGGCGGGCAGGTCCTTTCCGCCGGTCTGGATGTCCTCGGCGACGAACAGGACGGAGCCGTCGGGGGCGGTCACGCCCAGCGAGCCGAAGGCGTATCCGGAGGCTTCCACCTGTTCCCACACGCCCAGTTCGCGCAGGACCCGCAGGGCGTTGCCCTGGAGGGTGATGCCGGAGCCGGTGGTGGCGTTCCAGTCCGGCTTGGCCTCGATCAGGTCGACGGCGATGCCGGCGCGGCGCAGCAGGATGGTCACGGCGTTGCCTGAGGCGCCCCCGCCGATGACCAGGACGGTGGGTGTGCCCCCGGCTGGAGGCTGGGGAAGAGTGCGGCTGTCAGCCATGTCGGGGATTCCTCCCGGGGTTGGGCCGCGCGACTTCGGGCGGCGGGGGCTGCGGCTCGCCCGCTGGGAATGCGGGCCAGAGGTGGGGACGGGGGTGCGGGCGGGATGCGCCTCTGCTGTCCGGGGAACGGCGCATCCGGCAGTTGTGCGGGTTACTTGACGGCGATCGGGTTGACCGGGGATCCGACGGCTCCGGTGATGGGGAGGGGAGCGGCGGTGAGCCAGAACTCGTACACGCCGTCGTCGGCGCAGTCGGCGGCGAGTGCGTCGAGGTCCCACATCTCGCCGATCAGCAGGCCCATGTTGGGGATGACGACCTGGTGCAGCGGCTGGAAGGCGTTGTCGAACTCATTGGGCCGTACCTCGAAGCCCCAGGTGTCGGTGGCAATCGCGGCGATCTCGCTGCCGTGCAGCCAGCCGGCGGTGGTGAACGACAGGCCGGGCGCGGGGCCGCCCGCGAAGTCGCCCCAGCCGGCCCGCCGGGCGCGGGCGAGATGTCCGGTGCGGACGAGCACGATGTCGCCGCGGCCGACGGTCACCCCGTGGGCCTCGGCGGCCCGGGTGAGGTGCTCCTCGGTGATGGCGAACCCGTCGGGCAGCTCGCCGTCCGTGCCGACGACCAGGCCCACGTCGAGCAGCACGCCACGGCCGGCGACGTACGGTGCCATGTGCTCGATGCCGGTGACGAGGTCTCCGTCGGAGGTGACCACCTTCTCGGCGGCCCGTCCGTTCCACGCCTTGCCGTGGTCGAAGATGTGCCCGAGGCCGTCCCACTGGGTGGAGCACTGCAGCGGCATCGCGATCACGTCGTCCGCGCCGCCGATGCCGTGCGGGAAGCCCTGGTTGCCCAGCGCCGCGTCGGTGCCCGTGTCGAGCATGGTGTGCACCGGGTTGGTCCGCCGGCGCCAGCCCTTCTGCGGGCCGTTCATGTCGAACCGCTGCGCCAGCGAGAAGCTCACGCCGCGGCGCACGAGCGACGCGCCCTCGCGCCGCTTGCCCTCGTCGAGGAAGTTCAACGTGCCGAGCACGTCGTCCTCACCCCAACGCCCCCAGTTGGAGTACGCCTTGGCGGCCTCGGCTATCGCGCCCTCCGGGTCGCGGCGGTCCAGGCTCATGCCGTTCCCTCCGCGACACAGCGGGTGCGCTGCACGCCCAGACCGGTGATGGAACCCTCCATGACGTCGCCGTCGCGCAGCAGCCGTCCCCAGTGGATGCCGTTGCCGGCCGGGCTGCCGGTCAACACCAGGTCACCGGACAGGAGTTGAGCCGTCTGCGAGGCGTACGACACCAACCGGGCGACTCCGAAGAGCATGTCCTTGGTGGACTCGTCCTGCATGGTCTCGCCGTTCAGCTTGAGCGTGACCCGCAGGTCACCGGTGTCCGCGATCGACTCGGCAGGTACGAGCCACGGGCCGAGCGGCGTGAAACCGGGAGCGTTCTTGCAGCGCAGCCAGTCGGTGCCGATGGCCTTCATGTCCCGGCGGAACACGGTGGCCCGGTCGGTGAGATCGTTGGCGATGGTGTACCCGGCGACGTACTCCAGGGCCTCCTCAACCGTCACCCGGTAGGCGGGCTTGGCGATGACGGCCGCCAACTCCAGCTCCCAGTCAGGCTTTTCGGCCCACGAGGGCAGGACCACGTCGTCGTACGGGCCCGTGATCGCGCTCGGCAGACCGATGAACACGTACGGCAGGTCCTCAGCGGCCCGGCGGTCCATGACCGCGGCGATCTCCGCTCGCGCCTCCTCGACCGTACGCGGGTCGTCGGGAGAGCGGTGGGCGACCTCCAGGTCGATCACGTGCTGCCGGTAGTTGGCACCGGACTGGAAGATCTGCCGCGGCTCGATGGGGGCGTGCACCCGCAGACCCTCCAGCGGACGCCAGCCGAGGGCATCGTCGTCCGCCAGGGCGTGCAGGAGGGGGAGGGTCTCCTCCCACCGCTCCACCACGGCGCGCACGCTGGACGGTGCCCAGGCCAAGACACTGCTCAAGTCGAGCACCCGGCCCTTGGCCAGGAGGCCGGGAAACGGCTCCCCGTCCTGAGTGGAGAACGTGCCGAGCGCAAACGGGTCGGCAGGTTGCGCGAGCATTGCCATCTGATTTCCTCCTGCTGGGTTGCGGTCTACTCTGGCCCCGATCGGTTAATCACGGAAATCAATCCTGTGGATGTGCCGAATCCATGACATGGATGACTCTCGCTTGCTAGGTGGTTGCCCGGTGAACCTGTCCCGACTCGACCTCAATCTGGTCCTCGCCCTGCGCGCGCTGCTGGAAGAGCGCAATGTCACCCGGGCCGGCGAGCGCATCGGGCTGAGCCAGCCCGCCATGAGCGCGGCGTTGTCCCGGCTGCGCCGCCATTTCGACGACGAATTGCTCGCCCGGACCGGTAACTCCTACGAGCTGACCCCGCTCGGCACCGCCCTGCGGGACCGCAGCGCCACCGCGTGCGACCTGCTGGAGCGGGTCTTCTCCAGCCAGGCCGACTTCGACGCGGCCGCCGAGACCCGCGAGTTCACCCTGCTCGCCTCCGACTACGGAGCGGCCGTCTTCGGCGCCGCACTCGCCCGCGCCCTGCACCAGGAGGCGCCCGGCATCCGGCTCACCTTCCAGCACCCGGCACCGTCCGTCGTGGAGAACACCGCCACCGTGCTGAGCACCGTCGACGGACTGCTGATGCCGCACGGCGTGATCGACGGCTTCCCCGCCGTCGAACTCCACCAGGACCGCTGGCTGTGCATGGTCGCCGATGATCACCCCGAGATCGGTGACGAACTCACCCTGGACCAGCTGGGGCGTCTGCCCTGGGCCGTCTACCAGCGTCCCTACGACGCCCCGGCCGCCCGCCAGCTCAGCATGATAGGGATCAGTCCCCAGGTGGAGGTGTCCGTGCAGACCTTCCAGCTGCTGCCGCCCATGGTCGAGGGCACCCGTCGGGTCGCGATGATCCAGGAGCGCCTGGCGCGCAAGGCGGTCCGATCCGCGGCGGTGCGCGTCCTGCCCTGCCCGTTCGAGGCGGTACCGGTGCGGGAGGCGATGTGGTGGCACCCGGTGCACGCGCAGGACGCGGGCCACATCTGGCTGCGACAGAAGGCCGCGGAGGTGGGCGCGACGCTGGCGGGCAACGGCTACAGCAACGGCAAGGGCCCCGGGAAGGCTGTGCCCGTCGACCGGAGCGCGGGGCTGCCGCCGGGCCGGCTCTGACCGGGCCCGGCGGCAGCCCGTGATCGACGCGCTCTCGGCGGTCGTCCTGCGCGCCCTCAGGCCAACTGCTCCGGCAACGGCCGGGGATCGACGGCGCCCACCCGGCGGCGGGCCGCCCACAGCCCCGCCGCGACGAGGGCGGCGGCCAGCCCCAGCACGCCCACCGCACCGGCGAGACTGCCGACGGCAGACTCCCCGGCGAGCAGCACCAGCGGGCAGACGAACTCACCGCCGAAGAAGGCCGCCGTCCACAGCCCCGTGCCGCGGCCCCGGTCCTCGAACGCCAGGCGGGACATGGCACTGGTGAGAAGGGCGGGCAGCAGCATGCCGGTGCCCACACAGTTGACGACCGCCCCGATGACCAGCAGCGGGGCGTTGCCCGCGAGGAACATCACCCCGAAGCCGACCGCGCAGACCGCGAGAACGACGGGCAGCATCGGGTCGGGAGAACGCTTCAGCCGGGCGAAGGTGACCGCTCCGCCCACGGTGGCGGCACTGGCGATCGCGGTGGCCAGTCCGATCACGCCGGGGTTCTCCACCCCGAGGTCGTCGAGCAGGTACGACATCTCCACCGGGACGGTGTAGAAGACCATCGCCCCGAAGAAGGTAAGGGCACAGATGCCGCCCAACTGCCGCCAGGGGAACGAGCGGCGGGCCTCCGTCTCGGCCGGAGTCTCGTCGCCGTCCGCACGGGCCGCCGGGTTGGGCAGGGCGATTGCCATCAGCGGGGCCAGCACCAGGCTCACGGCGTAGACCCAGAACGGCACCCGCCAGCCCGCCGACCCGGCGGCGCCGCCCAGCACGAAGAAGACCGTGGCCGACGCCGAGGCGCACATGGTCTGCAGGGCGAGATACTTCACCCGCTGCCGACCGCTGTAGTAGTCGCCGATCAGGGTCGTGCAGCAGGTCATGATCGCGGCCTCGGCGACGCCGACCAGGGCGCGGCTGGCGATGATTCCACCCAGCGAGTCCAGCCAGAGCGGGGCCGTGCCGAACGCGGCGTACAGCAGGGTCGCCACGATCAGCAGGCGCTTGCGGCCCAGCCGGTCCACGGTCACGCCGGCGAACGGTGCCAGCAGCGCCAGCGCCAGCGCCGGAACGGTCAGCGCGAGGGGAACCAGCGCCTTGGCCCCCGGGACCGACGCGAAATGGTCCTGCATCTTCGGCAGCACCGGGGCGATCAGCACCGCCCCCAGGATCGGCAGACAGCTGCCCGCCATCAGAAGGGTCACCCGCAGCAGATGGGCCGGGTCCGACACGGCGACGGCTGACGGAGCGGTGGCATCGATCGCAGCGGGAGGCGGCGGGGACACGGAACCGGGCATGGCGACTCCAGGGGACGGCGTAAGGGGAGCGGGCATGCCTCACGGGCACCGAAGGCGCACGGCATGCTGGCGGAACTCGCACGTCGGCATCCGGACAGCGGCGTGCGGTAGCGACGACTATGGGGGCGCCAAGGCGCCGGTGCCATCCCCGGCGCAATCCGAATCCCGTATCCGGGTTATCCACGCGATGGATGGGATGGGCAACCGTCACGCAGACGGAAGACGTGCACGGCCGTTCCCGCGCGCGAACGGCGGTTTTAAGTGGTCGCCATGACGTCCCCCCGGTGGCTCACTCCCGAGGAGCTGCGAGCCTGGATCAACTTCCTCGACTGCTCGACGCTGCTGAGCGACTACCTCGATCAGCAGTTGCGGCGCGACGCGGCCATGACGCACGCGGACTACAGCCTCCTGGCCCGCCTGTCCGTGGCACCCGACCGCGCTCTGGGGATGTCCTTGCTCGCCGAGCAGTTGAAGTTCACCCGTAGCCGCCTCACGCGCGCGGTGATCCGCCTGGAGGAGTCGGGCTACGTGCGGCGCCGGGAGGATCCGGCCGACGGACGCGGACAGCTGGCCGAACTCACCGAGGCCGGCATGGAGTTGATGGCCAAGGCCGCCCCCGGCCTTGTGACTGCCGTCCGCCGCGTGGTGTTCGACGCCCTCAGCCTCGAACAGGTGGAGCAGCTCGCCACCATCACCGCCACCGTGCTCGCCTCCCTCAAGCAGGCCGGCGAGGAGGACGCCTACCCGGCGGCCCTGCCGTGGCATCGCCGCTGACTCCGAGAACCTCGAAGTCCGACAACCATCCCAAGTGGCCCCAAGGCCACCCGACCAACCCAAGTGGAGTTCCGGCGGGTTCCCCGAGCGGTCCTTGGCTGATGCTGTTGCATCTCAGCAGCTAGATGGCACCTTCTGGCCTCTCACTCGTTCGTGGGGGATTTCTGCTGTAACTGGCAGATTCTGCGAGTGATCCGCGTAATTTGCCGGTCCATGGCGGATTCAGGAAGTCGTCGGCTGTCGCTGGTACCACCACCTGCGGCCCCGGCGCCGCAACAGCCTCGGGCAGAAGAGGGCCTGGCGGATGTGCTGACGCTGCAGGAGCGAGCATCAGCGATCTCTAGCGAGGCGGACGAGGTGGCGTTCTTCCACGATACCGTGGCCGAGTACACGTGGGCGCGGGACGTGGCTGGGCTTGCGGCGACCACGTTGCGGCAGGTGGTGCAGCCGATCATCGAGGTCTGCGATTTCTACGACACCGTGCCGTGGCATCTCACCTCGCGGCAGG
Source organism: Streptomyces mirabilis (assembly GCF_039503195.1). Classification (NCBI taxonomy): domain Bacteria; kingdom Bacillati; phylum Actinomycetota; class Actinomycetes; order Kitasatosporales; family Streptomycetaceae; genus Streptomyces; species Streptomyces mirabilis. Next base: position 8,162,294 of record NZ_JBCJKP010000001.1, on the reverse strand, counting down.
TCGACTGCTACTTCGCCGGCCCCGGCAAGCGGGCGCACAGGACCATCCGGCAGAAGATGGTCCGGATCGACGGCTTCTTCGCCTTCCTGGAGCAGCGGTACGCGGGCGAGATCCTGCGGCGTTTCGGAGCGGCCGTCGAGTCGCCCATCGACCCGTTCAACCAGCCCCGGCACCGTGGGGAGTTCGGCCTGCGGATCCCGCCGTCGAAGCGGGCGACGACGGAGTTCTTCGCCTCCTGGCGCAAGGGTCTGCCGCAAGCTCGTAAGTACCCGGTGGCCGCACGCGACTACGGTATGGCGAAGATCGCGTACATCTCGGGCGTCCGGGCGACCGAGCTGTGCTCGGTGCGAATCGGTGACGTCCACTGGGAACTCGGCCAGTGGGGTCGCTTCGTCGTTCAGGGCAAAGGTGCCCGGGGCTCCGGCCCGCGCGAGCGGGAGGCGTATCTGTTCGCCGAGGGCCGCGAACTGCTGTGGTGGTACATCGAGGAGATCCGCGGAGAGTTCGCTGACGATCCCTGCGACCCGTGTGCGCCGCTGTGGCCCTCGGAACGGCTTCCGACGGCGGTCGCCTCACTGAACGTCCCCATCGCCCCGCCGGTCGGCTCGGATGTGTTCCGGCGGGCATTGAAGGCCGCCTCGAAGCGGCATCTGACCGGGCCGGTCACCATGCTTCACCCGCATCTTCTACGACACGCGTGCGCGACCCACAACTACGAGTCGGGCATGCCGTTGTGGGACGTGCAGAAGATCCTCGGCCACGAATGGCCGACCACCACGGTCGGCTACCTGGGATCGGTCAAGGCCGACCCGGAGAAGGCGAGCCTGGCAGCGTCACACCGAGCGGTGCGACGCCTGAGCGGAGAGGCGTGAGACGGTGAAGTGGAACCTGCGCATGGTAGCGGCCCAGCGGGACATCTGGCGGCCAACGCAGCTGCTGGTGGCCTTCAAGGAAGTCGGGTTCACCCCCTCCCTGAGCAAGGTCGCGGCCCTGTGGTCAGGCAAGCCGGTCACGGTCCGGCTGGAGGACCTGGACAAGATCTGCGCGGCCCTGGACTGCACGGTCGCCGACTTGATGGTGGCCGAGCCCCAGCAGCACCTGGCCCAGCGCGAGCAGCCGCAGCAGCGGGCCGTCGGCGAACAGCGGGGGGCGGAGCGGTACGGCCGGTTCCGCGTCGCGGCGGCGGCCCCCGCCGCGGCCTGCCGCCCAACTGAGACGGCGAGACCATGGTGATCAGCGAATGCGTCCGCTGCCATGGCTGGGGGCCGGTCCGTCCGCTGGGCAGCTGCCAGACCTGCCTCAACTGGACGCCCCGCGGCGGCTACAAGGGCCTATGCCACCGGTGCCGGCACGAGGGCAAGGTCAACCGCGACGGGCTGTGCCGGCTCTGCATGCTGGAGATCCGCATGGTCCCCGATCATGAGTGGGCCGACGCGGCAGCCAGGCGGACGCTGGGGCCCGTCCGGGATCTGCAGCTGCCGCTGCTGCTGGAGGGTGTCCGGCTGCCCGTGGTCCTTGCGCGCCACCATGACCGGCCGCTGGTGCGCGAGCGGCTGCGGACGGGGCGCTCGGCAGGCCCATGGACCTGGGCCAAGAAGGGCGATGACCTGCAGGTCTGCACTCCGCAGGTTACCGGCCAGCTGCCGCTGCTGCCCCGCCTGCCCAGGACGTTCACCCGCCAGCACGGCTACCGGATCGCCGCCCGCGACTTCCCCGAGTGGGCGGACGTCCGCCAGGCCGTCGAGCGGGTCCGTGTCCGGCGCGATCTGTCCGCGGGGTGGAGCGAGAGCGTGGTGCAGATGATGCGGCTGGCGCTGGCCTCCCGGGAGGCCAGCGAGCAGATGGTCGACGAGTACGTCGTCGCCGAGCTGCCCAGGATGAGGCCTGCCGTCGCCGAGGTCCTGCGGGAGGCCGGGCTGCTGCGGCGTCGACTCGGCTCCGGACTCGCCCAGAACGGCTACCGGCGTGAACGCCGGCGCATGGTCTCCTGCGAGCACTGCCTGGCCTGGAGCGGGGATGCCAGGCCGCTGTGTGACTCGTGCCGGGAGTGGGCTCGTCAACCGGACCGGGAGAGTGGCCCTTGCCTGCGGTGCGGCCGCACCTGGCCCCTGAAGGACGGACAGTGCCGGTTCTGCCACCTGGTGCTGAACGAACACGTCGGAGACGGCCCGGCGGTCGAGCAACTCTGGTTCGGCGCCGGCCTGGGTCACGGCCTCTACACGAAGCAACCCGGCGACTACAGCCAGGGCAGCCGCAAGAGCCGCTGGCGGGAACTGGAGCGTCGGGAAAAGCAGACCCGGCAGGCCGACCGCCGGCTGTCCCCGCACTTGATCAACCCACACCAGCTGGAGCTGTTCCCGCCCCCGGCGCGTGTCTGGAAGCGAGCCCAGCACACCCAGCTGCCCACGATGACACCAGAGGCCGAGCAACTGGTCGCTGATTTCTGGCAGTTCACAGCAGACCAGCACTGGACCACCCCATCTCGGGACATCAATGCCAAAGTCTTGCGGCTTCTCGTCGCCTGGCTCGGTATCGACGCCCCCCTTCTCGAAGCCGACGTTCGTGCGGTCACCAGACTCGGCCCGAACTGGTCAGGACGTCGCGTCGCAGCCTTCCTCGACCAGCGCGGCCTGCTCGTTCCCCTGGAGCGGACCGATCCGGAGCAGGCCGCGCTCGAACGGCTCCTGCAGGGTGTCCCCGATCACCTGCGGGACGAGGCGGACGCCTGGGTCCGCGTGCTCCGCGGAGAAGGCCGCAAGCCCTCCCTCACGATGAACTGGGTCACCATCCGACGTTATGCGCACTTCAACGTCCCGGCCCTGCAGCAGTGGGGCCAGCGGGTCAGCAGTCTCCGTGAGATCACCCAGAAGGACATCGAGGACATACTCGGCAGCCGCATGGGAGAACAAGCCCGTTCCCTCCACGCTAGCCTGCGATCGCTCTTCCGCGCGTTAAAGCGCGAGCGCGTGATCTTCCGCGATCCAGCCCGCGGTGTCTCCGTGGCCTCCACCGTCAACGCACCCCGGCGCATCCCGTCAGACCGGCTCGTGGGTCTGCTGGACAAGGCACCGACCGCGATGGCGAAGGTCGCCGTTGCCTTGGTGGCCATCCACGCGCTGGGGCCCCAGGAGATCCGTCATCAGCTCCTGACCGGCCTCGACCGTCCGGCGGGACGCTTGGTCGTCCGCCGCCGCTTTGGTGATCACGTCGTCTATCTCGACGAACTGACCATGAAGTTTCTGAGCGACTGGCTTCGCGAACGGGCTGAGCGCTGGCCGCGCAGCACCAATCCGCACCTGATCGTCACGCAGGTCACCGCGGTCGACCCCAACGGCCCTCCGGTGTCCAAGGACGGGCTGCGGTTGATCTTCAGAAAGCTCGGTATCCAGCCCCGGACGCTCCGCATCGACCGGATGCTCGATGAGGCACACGAAACTGCCGACCCCGTGCACCTGATGCGCGTCTTCGGAATCTCCGACACGACCGCGCTGAAGTACGTCAGAGCAGCCCACCCACACCGCTTCGGGCCGGAGCCCACCCAAGCCTGATCGGCAGTCCCCGGCCCGACGACCTCCTTGCCCGCCTTTCACCACTCCGGTTCGACCACATCAACTTCCTCGGCCGCTACGCGTTCTTCCGCCCGCAGGAGGCCGGCCGCAGGCCGCTGCGCGAACCCTCGACCCGCGAGGAGGGCAACGGCAACGGCCGGCGGTAGAAGGGTCGATCACGCGAGGGAAGGGCTACGTGCGCGGGTGGCCGCTCTTGCGAAGGCCACGGCCGGACGGGGACGGCGTTTCCGGCGGCCCTGGTTGGACCGCGTACCGCGCGGTCCAACACTTCACCGGATGAACTTCACCTCTGGGAAGGCCGGGCTCGGGCCGTCGAGGAGGTGCCTTATGCGGTGTCGCAGGTGCTGGTCGAAGAAGGCGAGCGGGTAGGCCTGTTGGATCCGTACCGCCCGGGCCGGGTCGAGGGTGCCGATCCAGTCCTGGATCTGCTGGTCGGTCATGCCGAGGATCTTGCCCGCTTGCGGGATCAGCGTCGCGTCGTCGCCGTACGAGTTGTGGACGGCGCCGTCGGCCTGGATGTCGAGCCGCCAACCGCGAAGGTGCGTCCAGAACTCGGCGACGTCCGGCATGGCGGCCCGGGTGAACACCGCGGTCATCATCATGAACGGCCGGTCCAGATCGGCGGTGATGGTCGGCTGCATCGGGCCGTCGATGCTGAGCCCGGCGCGCACGCGCCGGTCGGCGAGCATGGTGAGCGCGGTGGCCGTACCGCCCTTCGACCAGCCGAACGCGCCGATGCGCTGCGGGTCGAGGGCGCCGAGCAGGCCCCGGGGCAGTGGTTTGCCGTCGACGTCGGGGTTGCGCCCGGCGGCGAGCTGCTCCACGCAGTCGAGCAGGAATCGGAGGTCCGCGGCGAAGTCCCTTGGGAACATCGGGGGGAAGTCGGCCGGGGTGAGCACCCGGCCGTCGGGAAACTCGGTGAACGTGTCGTAGGTGTGGTCGACGGTGACCACGGCGTAGCCGTGGCTGGCGAGTTCCTGGACCATGATGGTGTGGTCGCTGCGGTGGCTGCGCGCGCCATGTGAGTACACGATGACGGGCAGAGGGTGGCTCGTACGGTGCACGGGCGCGCCCATATGCCCGGCGGTGAGCGGGCCGAGGGCGGGGTCGAGGGGGAAGCCGACGTCCGTCAGGAGCGCCCGCAGCGCGCCGTCGGTCATCCAGGGAGAGCGCGGCAGGTTCTCCGTGTTGCACGCGGGGTACCAGACGCCGGCCATCAGCTCGCGGTGATGCCCGGGACCGGCCGCGGGGTCCGGGCGTGAGGTGTCGATGAGGTGGAGTGGCACTGTGCCCACCGGGTACGGTCCGGTGGGCGCAGGCAGGGTGAGTCGTGCCGGGCCGGAGGCGGTAGGAGCCGCCCACGCGCCGGATGCGGCGCCGAGCGGCACGGTAGCCCCGAGGCCGGTGATGAGCGTTGCCGCGAGTATGCGGCGGCGCGTCATGTCCGTTCGGGTGGTGACCGATGTCGTGGTCACAGGTCTTCCCCAGTCTTTTGGATGGTGTTGGGCATGCTGCACGCGTGCGCCGCGACCAGCGCGAGCCGGTAGCGGCGCACGGAGGAGTTCCCGGGCGATGCCGGCTAGGGCTGTGGGTCTGAGCTGCCCTGTTCGATCTGGTGGATGAGCCGCTTGAGTTGGCTGACTTCGTCCTGGAGGGCCTGGGCGCCGGCGGGGGTGAGGGAGAGCCAGGTGCGGGCGCGTTTGCCCTCGTAGCCCTTCTCGATGTCGATCAGTCCGGCCTTCTCCAGGGTGGCCAGGTGCTGGCTGAGGTTTCCGGCGGTGAGGCCGAGCGTTGTCCGCAGGAAGCCGAACTCGACACGGCGGGCTTGGTGGGCGACGGTGAGAATGCCGAGGCGGACGCGCTGGTGAACAACGTCGTCCAGGCCGTTGACGGGGTGCTGGTCGGTCTGCTCGCTCATGAGCGGGGGCGCTTAGCGGGCAGCTCGGCCAGGCCGAAGCCGAGGGCGCCGAGCAGGAGGAAAACGCCTTGGACGGCGTAGTGGGGCAGGGATGACCAGGGCGAGGTGTAGGGGATCCCGGCCCAGCCGTCGGTGAGCGGCACCAGATCGATGGCCAGGTACACGGCGGTGAGCAGCAGCAGGGCGCGGCTGCGTTCCACCCAGCACAGCACCAGCAGCGGCAGCCCGATGGTTGTGGCGTTCCCGATGAGGCGGTGGAGGAGCATTGCCGCCCTTGAGGCGGGGTCGAGGTGCAGGCCCCAGAGGTCGAGCGGCTGGCCGGGCTTCGGCATCCCGTGGCGGATGGCCCAGAGCGTGGTGGCGGTCACCAGGCCGCCGAGGACGATCCCGGTGAGGATGTACGGCCGGACCGGGGTGCCTACGCCGCGGTTGCGGGAGCGGCGAATGTAGAAGAACGCCGTCGCGGCGTACGCGAGGGCGAGCCCGACGGGCCAGTAGACCGGCGAGCCCTGTGTGACCGCAGTGCATCCGGTGCCTGTCGTGGGGTTGCTGGCAGGGCAGGGAACGGACTCGATCCTGAAAGTGAGACGACTCGCCACGATTGCGCCCAGCGTGAGCACACCGAACAGCAGGAGGGGGAACCAGGCGCCGCGCTGGGCGGCACGGACCCGCCGGGTCAGGTCACCGAGGCCGGCGAGGACTTCATGAGGCGTGCCTTGCGAGGGCACCGATGCGTCTGTCACGCAGTCAGCTTTGCATTACAAACTAGTTATTGCAAGAGACGTCCGTGCAGTCGCTTCGGCCCTTGTCTGCTGACTCTGGAGGTCAACGAGGGCGCCATGGAGGTGAGCGTGTGGGACAGCAGCACCACCCTGCCCGCGATCGTGGCGATGGATCCCGGCCGCGTCGGGCAGCACGGCTTGGAGATCGTCCTGGCGGTATGCCAGATCTTCTGTGTCCACCGCGAACCGGTGGGCAAGCGCATCACCGCGGCGATCGAGTTGGCCGACGACCCGGCCGGCAGCCCACCTGACCCACAGCCGACCGGACGAACGCTCTCCCAAGGTTGGTCCCGAACCCGTCGGTTGCTCCGCCAGCGCGCGCCAAGTCTCCCTCCGGTTCCCCGCGATTCCGCCTCGAGAATCCGCGAACCCGTCGGCTTGGCACAGCGTGGACGTCCTCCACGTCGCCGCCGCCCAGTGGAACCACCGTCCCGGCATCGGTCCCCGCGGCGCCCGCGGATACGAGCAGACGGTCACCGTGACTCCAACGCGGCCAGGGTCGAACTCTTCCACAAGGGCAGGTCGCTGGGCACCAAACCGACCGACACCATCGGCTACGTGGCGTGGACGGCGCCCTTCGTCGACGGTGACAACAAGCTCACCGCCCGAGCGATCACGCCGGCCGGCAAGCGGCTGACCGACCGGGCGACGGTCCGCTTCACCTACCACGCGCCTCAGCTCGCCGACCCGGAGGTGCCGTTCCGGCGGAGGGTCCGTGCCCTGCCTACTGGGCTCTTGCGTCCCCGCTGAACGTTGGCCCTGTGCCCTGTGCCCTGCTCCGCGCTGCGTCGGCGGGGTCCTGGCTGTAGCTGTGTGACCAGGTGGAAGACCTCGCGGGCCGCCCCACGGATTCCCCGTTCCCGGCCCGATTGCGTATCGCCCAGCACCACCTCCCCCGCAGGGCGACGACGACGGGTCCGCGGAGCAGGCGGGGTACTGGACAGGGTCGAACTGGACATGCCCGCGGGAATCGAAGCGCAGCCGGGTGAACACGATGCGGTGCGGGGCCGTGTTCGCCTGCCGGTCGCCGCCATGGTGAATGGGCATCAACGATCGGCAAGACGCCCCTTGGGACGACCGGATACAGTGCGCGCGTCGGCAGTCTGGCTACGTGAGGAGGGGAAGCGTGACCGCCACCAGCGAGGCCCGATCCGCGGACGGTGCAGCGCATGCGACCCGGCAGAGCCGACTGCACCGCCTGATGCGCTCCATCCCTTTGATCGCCCCCGTCCTGCTGTGGACCGTGCCCTGCTGGGTGCTGCTGCACGCCGGCCAGCACTGGCCGCTCCCCGTGGCGCTGGGCGGCACCGCCCTGTTCGTCCTCGGTCTGATCGCCATGCCGCTCGCGATGGGGCGCGGCCACGGCCGGCGGCAGCAGGATGGGGCGGCGATCGTCGGGGACACCCTCCTTGGAGCCAGCTGGGTACTGTTCACTTGGTCCGTTCTGCTCGGCGTCCTGCTGCGCCTCGCCCTGACCGTGGCCGGCGTGGGCGACGGTCAGAACCGGGCCCGGATCGTCACTTGGGCTGTCCTCGGCGTAGCCGCCGTGCTGCTCGCCTGGGGGTACGCCGAGGCCCGCCGGGTGCCACGGGTGCGCCAGCTCGACGTACAACTCCCGCGCCTGGGAGCCGGATTGGACGGCACCCGCGTCGTCCTCGTCACCGACACTCACTACGGCCCGCTCGACCGCGCCCGCTGGTCCGCGCGGGTCTGCGCGAAGGTCAACACCCTGGAGGCCGACCTGGTCTGCCACACCGGAGACATCGCGGACGGCACGGCCGAACGCCGGCGCGCCCAAGCCGCTCCGCTCGGCACCGTGCGAGCCACCCGGGCCCGGGTCTACGTCACCGGAAACCACGAGTACTACAGCGAGGCCCAGGGCTGGGTCGACCTCATGGACGAGCTGGGCTGGGAGCCGCTGCGCAACCGCCATCTGCTGCTCGAACGCGGCGGCGACACCCTCGTGGTCGCCGGCGTGGACGATGTCACCGCCGAATCCTCCGGCCTGGCCGGCCACCGCGCCCACCTCGCCGGAGCCCTGAACGGCGTCGACCCCGACCTGCCCGTCCTGCTCCTGGCCCACCAGCCCAAGTTCGTCGACCGGGCCGCAGCAGGCGGCGTCGACCTCCAACTCTCGGGCCACACCCACGGCGGCCAGATCTGGCCCTTCCACCACCTCGTCCGCATCGACCAGCCCGCCCTCGCCGGCCTCAGCCGCCACGGCACCCGCACCCTCCTCTACACCAGCCGCGGCACCGGCTTCTGGGGCCCGCCGTTCCGCGTCTTCGCCCCCAGCGAGATCACCCTGCTCATACTCCGCTCCCCGCAGCGGCCCCCCACGCGATAACACGGAGCGGGCCGACAACCGACGCGCACCGCCGTTGAAACCGCTGGACAACACATGCCGCGGCGAACCTTCCCGGCCAGAGCACACGTAGGACTCCGTTGGGTCGCTCTGGATCTTGGTGTCGTGTGTGTCCGGGAGCAAAGGGGCTGGTGGCAGGCGGTGCAGGTGCCGGTCCGGCGGTTCAGCGTGCCGGAACGCGGCGAGTACACCACACCCCAGGAAGCCGAGCGACCCACGTCAGCTCTCCGGCGACGAACGCGTCGACCTCGCCGCCCGCCTCCCCTCCGCGGCCGCCCCCGTCTTCACCAGCCACATCCCCGACCTTCAACCACTCACCGGCTGGGGCTTCGTCAAGGACCTGGCCACCCGCACGGGTACCACCCCCGCGGTCGCGCGCTGGGACACCGGCGCCGTCCTCGCCGTCCTCGGCCGCCTGGCCGGCCCCGGCCTCCTGGACCGCATCCTGACCCAGCTCCCCTCCGGATAGCACTCCTGTTCGGCCGCGCCGAACTCACCCAGGCCGCCTGACCGTTCATGGTGGGAACCGGCGGGACGGCAACCGTGGCTGAGGGCGTGGCTTACGGCGGAAGGGCTCCGGCGATGCCGCCGCCGGAGCCCTGTGCGGGCGTCAACAGCCGTGTGAAGTCATGGGGAAACCTGCCGCCAGCTGCCATGGCCTGCGGGTCAGGCATCGGCCGTGCGGCGCGGTTCGACACCGGCCCGGTGTTCCTCGTTGATGCGCCGGGCCTCTTCGAGCTGGTCTTCGAGGATGACAATGCGGCAGGCAGCCTCGACCGGCGTGCCCTGGTCGACGAGTTCGCGAGCGCGAGCGGCGATCTTCAACTGGTAGCGGGAGTAGCGGCGGTGGCCGCCCTCCGAGCGCAGAGGCGTGATCAGGCGGGCTTCACCGATCGCTCGCAGGAAGGCGGGTGTGGTGCCGAGCATTTCGGCGGCCCGTCCCATGGTGTAGGCGGGATAGTCGTCGTCATCGAGACGACTCAGAGAGTTCTCTGCGGTCATTCGCACCTCTGTCGTGGGAACGCATCGGGGGGCCCTGGCGCCGTACGGCACCAGGGCCCCGAGGGATTTGAACACCATCTGCCGGCCTACTGCGGTGCCGGCCTTCTGTTTCCGCCCGCTCTCCCGAGAGAGGGGGATGCGTGCGGGGATCGCGTATGCGTGACCGTGGGACCACCTTCCGTTCCGGGGCCTGCGGTACCCGGGCCGACTACGTCCTTGCCCGGGCGATCCTGATGGCGTCTGCCTCCTTCTCCTCTTCCGGATCCATCTCCTTGCACCTGCGTACCGCTGGCGGCCCCTGTGAGCCACCCAGCCCGGCAGTCAGCGAGAGGACCCCGAGATTCCGCCGGCCCCGCCGCTCTACTGCCGTGCCAATTCCTGCTGGTGCGCGGCAGTTTCGTGTCTGCCGCGCCGTCCTGACTTCCTGGCTACGGGCAAGACATTAACCCCCGTGATCCTGAATGTCTACTCCAGCCATGACAGATTTTCTGCATACCGCAATGATGGTCTTCTGCCGTCCAGGCATGCAAAAGGTGTACCGGGACGCATGGAAGCGGGGAGCAGGGTGCATACCGCCTGGCACTGCACAGCAGGACAACCGATACACCAGGACACGAGTGGCGGCCGTAGCTTGCTCCGGGGCCGCGTGAGACGGCGGGGCTTCCGCGTCTCTCACGGACGCCCCGATGATCGGGGGCCGGTCTCACGGAACACTGCCCTCGGCGCAAACTGGCGCTGGAGATTCAAGCGTGCCGTCACCACACCTCAGGGCCGCCGCCGCGCCACTCGATGATCGGTGAGTCCGCCACATCGATCTCATCCCTACCAGCCCAGCCAGCCCGCCGCATGATCTCGGCCCAGCCACTCAGACTGCAGGCCGCCCCCACGGGCTGCCCGTCCACGCGCACTTGGCGTCCCTCCCCCTTGGTGGGCGGGCAAACGATCACGGAACGTTCGGCCATTCGGCAAGCGTCGCCCGCAGTCACACCCCGCGCATCCGGACGTAGCCCGCGGTGCCTTACCGGACGCTGTGCTGTTCCAGGAGGCGTGCTGGTTCGTCTGAACGCGCGTACGAAGGTTGCGCTCGATACCTTCACCCAGGCGGCCGAGGGTCGGCGGGATCTCATCAACGCTGCCAGGGCGAGGGGCACGTCGGGCAAAGCCGGGCGTGCCCCTCCACGCCGACCGCCCGGTGAACGGCAGCGGCCGGCGGTACGCAGCCCTCGACGCCGATCACTCACGGCCCGCCAAACGGGAAGTCGGGCCGGCCACCGGGCGACCGTCGGGCGCGCGCCACCCACTCGAGACATTCCTCCACGGTGTGCAACAGAGAGCCGGAGCGAACACGGAGCCGCTCCAGAGGCACAAGGTGGGCCGACCACACCCTGGCCCAAGGGCGAACCTCGGCCAGCCCTGATCGTCGGCGGTGCTGCGGGCAGCCGCCCGGCCAGGGTGTCCGGGCGACCTCGACGGGGCCTCCAGATGTTGAGGGGAGCGACGGCCGCCGGTGGGTTCGGGCCGCCGGGACTGGAACGATGTTCTAGCCGCTCAGGGCCTGTTGGAGCGTGGGATAGCAGGGCATCACAGTGTCGAGGCCGACGAGCTGAAGGACGCGCAGGATGTAGGGGGTGGGGCCGGCCACGCGCACCCAGCCCTGGATGGCAGTGGCGGCCTGGTGAGCCCCGATCAGGGCATTGATGCCGGTGGAGTCCATGAAGGTCACCTGACTCAGGTCCATCACGGTGTGCCGGGTGGCTTCGCCGTCGGGACCCAGGAGCGCGCGCTGGATCTCCGCGCCGGTAGTGAGGTCGACTTCGCCACGCAAGGCCAGCACGGCGACGCCGTCGGCGGTGGTGAACCGGGTGACCGACAGCCTTGGAGGCTCCATCGTGGTCATCCCTTCACGCCACAGGGCTCGGCCAGCGGCGTGTCGAGGCCGACAGCGCCGGCGGTCAGTTGCTGCTGCACTGGCTCGGGCAGCGGATCTCCGTGGACCGTGTCCACCAGGTTGTCCATGCACGCGAGTTCAGTGCGCGCATCCTGCGTGGCCTCGCCGGCCGCAGTGCCCTCCCGCGGGGGGTAGTGGCCTGTGGCCCACGCGAGCGGTGACCTCTCACCGCTGCCGGGCTGCACAGAAGGCGCACGCTCTGACATGGCCGCCGCTCCCTAGGCATCCACCTGACTCTGACCCCGCAAGCGTCCACGCCCCACCGTTCACCCGTCAAGAGATACCGGAAAAGTTTTTCGCTCTTTCGTATACGTGAATACTGCGTCTATCCTGAGGTGATGCGTGGAGTACCCGAGTCACATACAGGCTGGACGTTCCTGACCAATCACGCCCGCGTGCTGGCCGCGATCGCCGAGGACCGCACCACCCGCATCCGCGACATCGCCGCGCGATGCCAGCTCACCGAGCGGGCCGTCCAGAAGATCATTTCGGATTTGGAGGAGGACGGGTATCTCACCCACACCCGCCAAGGACGCTCCAACGAGTACCGGATCGAAGAGGGGACCAACCTGCGGCACCCGGCAGACTCCGGGCCGACGGTGGCGGATCTCCTCGCCCTCCTTGCTCAGCACGACGCCGGACACGGCAGCCGGAACCAGCAGTTGCAGACGACACCCCCGCACGGACGAACAACGGAAGGTGACCGGTGACGACATCGGCACGACCCCCGGGTGACTGACACACCGCAGCGCCGGACCGGCTTGCGCAGCCGCCGTGACGGCGCCGCATTCCCGGGCATGAGATGAATCGAACTGACGCCGGACTCCCGATACCCCGGAGGCGACGTTGACGTCCGAAGCGGACACGACACAGCAACCCCCCCAGCTCCCCGCACTCCCTGAGACCTCCATGGACACGGTGCTGCGACTGGAGGACGAAAACCTCCAACTCAAAGAGGCAGTGCGCTCGCACGCCGTTGTCGATCAGGCCATCGGGGTCATCCTGGCAGTAGGACAGCTGACCCCCGACCAGGGCTGGGACGTGCTGCGGAGCACCTCCCAGAACACCAACATCAAGTTGCGGCACGTGGCCGAACTGATCGTCGACTGGGCGCGAACAGGCCGACTGCCCACCGAGATTCACAGCCAGCTGGAGCACCAGCTCGGCCTCGACAGACGCCGTGCGTGAACGCGAGTAGCTGCTCGTTTGCACCGTGCAGCGGTTCCGCTCGACTCACGCGGTCAGGAAAGGCGCCAAGCGGTGATCGTGACGGCAGGCGCTTCGGGCCATGGACCACACAAAGATGAGAGGAGGGCCGTATCCCCCCACTCTCACGCCGCCGTAACCATTGGGCACAGGGTCACCAGCCCCGGCGATCTCGGCGACCCAAAGGATCCAGGGAACGTCGATGTTCAGGCCGGCCGAAGCCGCACGTGACACGGGTCTGTCCGCCGAGTTCATGACCGAGACCGAGTTGCCCTTCGCCATCGCCGGCGCGGTTCGGATGAGCAGGCAGGCCCAGTTCCATTCCCGCAAGTACCTGCTGGCGCTCACCGCCGACCTGCGCCAACACGGCGGCACGCCGTACGAGGCAACGCGCGTGGATGAAGGCGGCCCGAGGCCATGGGAAGTCGCCGCGGTCACCTTCGCCAACGGCGCGACAACATCGGCGTGTACGTGCATGGCCCTGTCCACGAAGGAGATCCAGACGCTGGTCGGTGAGGTTCGCCGCGTCCTGCGTCCTGGCGGGACCTTCCTCTACACCGCCTGCCGCAACCGTGACACCTTCTACGACACCGGCGCCGCCCACGGAGACGGCATCATTGAGCACGGCGGCTTCGCGGTGCACTTCTTCCCCCGCGACCTGGTCAGCATGGACAGCTGGACACTCGACGAGGTCCACACCTTCGACGCAGAGGACGTACCCTGCCGCCTGTGGCGCTTCACCCAGCCCCTCTGACGGCCGGTGACCAGTCCATCGGCAGGATGCCCCAGGTCGCGCCGGCTCGCCGCGTGTAGGGGGCCGAGTCGTCGTAGGCCGGGTTCACGGGGTGATGGACGCGTCTGTGGTCAGCTCGCCGGTGACCAGGTAGACCACTCGACGGGCGACCGACACGGCATGGTCGGCGAACCGTTCGTAGTAGCGGCCGACCAGCGTGACGTCGACGGCCGTCTCGACGCCGTGCTTCCAGCGGTCGTCCATCAGATGCTGGAAAAGCGTGCGGTGCAGCTCGTCCATCCGGTCGTCGTCCTCCTCCAGCCGGAGGGCCGCATCGACGTCCTTGGTGGTGATCACTTCTGCGGCCTGCGCCATCAGGCGCTGCGCGAGCTGGCCCATCTCCAGGATCGTACGGTGCAGGTCGCCGGGTACCGCGAACTTGGGGAAGCGCAGCCGGGCCAGCTTGGCCACGTGCTCGGCCAGGTCGCCCGAACGCTCCAGGTCCGCGCTCATCCGCAGCGAGGTGACGACGACCCGCAGGTCCGTGGCGACCGGCTGCTGCCGCGCCAGGATCGCAATCGCCCGGTCTTCCAGGTCGCGCTGCAGGTCATCGACCCTCGAGTCGGCCGAGATGACGCTCTCGGCAAGCGAGAGGTCGGCATCGAGGAGGGCGGTCGTGGCCCGGCCGATCGCCGAGCCGACCAGCCTCGCCATCTCCACCAGACCGTCACTGATCGAGTCCAACTCCTCGTGATAAGCGTCCCGCATCACGTTCTCCCCGCTCCATCGGTTCTGTGCTCGCTTGTTCCCGCCGACTGCCAGCCTTCCACACCAGGGGTACGGCTCAACGACGTCGTTGACGCCTGAGTTCGACCGCGGCGCCCGGGGCACCCGCTCGATTCGTCCGGCCGCGCCTGGACGTCACCGTGGCCGATGTCGCGCTCTTCGGCGAAGGCACGGTGCCCGCTGCCGGGTGAGGCCGTCGTACTCGGTGCCTGGGGGTCCCGGACGACCGCGCGGCCGCCCAGATCCGGGGGACCATGGAAGCACTGCGAGGTGCAGGGGACACCGGCCACAGCGTGAAGCCGGCGCAGGGCGGCGTGTCGCGCTGGCAGGCGGAGGGAGTGCTTGGATGAGGACAGCCGATCCCTTCGGTGCCGAGGGTGACCAGCCGGGTTCCGGGCCGAGACAGCCGCGTGAGTTGCTGGATCTGCTCAGTGTCGCGGCTGTGCTGCTGGATGCCGAGGGACGGATCGTGCTGTGGAGCCCGCAGGCCGAGGAGCTGTTCGGCTACACCTCGCAGGAGGCGCTTGGCCAGTACGCGGCGCGGCTGCTGGTCCATGAGCAGCACGTGGAGCTGATGATCAGGCTGTTCAGCGAGGTCATGCGGACGGGACAGGGATGGGCCGGCGCCTTCCCTGTCCGGCACAAGGACGGCAGTACCCGGCTGGTGGAGTTCCGCAACATGCGGCTGCTGGACGACCGGGGTGACTTCTATGCCCTGGGCATCGCCACCGACGAGGCGGCCCTGCGCCAGGTGGAACGGGACGTGGCCCTGTCCACGCGGCTGGTCTCGCAGTCCCCGGTCGGGCTGGCCGTCTTGGACACCGACCTGCGGTACGTGGCCGTCAACCCGGCGCTGGCGCAGATCAACGGCGTCCCTGCCGCGGACCACCTCGGGCGGCCGGTCCGCGAGGCCCTGCCCTTCCTGGAGGTCGATGCGATCGAGGCCGCTCTGCGGCATGTCCTCACGTCCGGAGAGCCCCTGATCGACCAGCACAGTGTGGGGCGCACTCCCGCCGACCCCGACAACGATCACGCCTGGTCAGCCTCCTACTACCGGCTCGATGGTCCCGGCGGGCGGGTACTGGGGGTAGCCATCGTGTTGGTGGATGTCACCGATCGGCACCGCGCCCGGCAGCGCTTGGTCCTGATCGCCGACGGCTCCGCCCGTATCGGCACCACCTTGGACGTGGAACAGACCGCCCGCGAGCTGGCCGACGTCACCGTCCCCGAGCTCGCCGACGTGGCGGCGGTGGACATCCTGGATTCCATCCTGAACGACCGCCACCCGACGGCACCCGGCGCAGGCCGGGCACTCTTCCGCGCCCTCGCCGTGAAAGCCGCGTACCCCACCGAGGCCGTCCGCGCCGCCGACCCTGCCGGCCACCTCGCCAGCTACGGCGCGGAGCGCCTGGCCACTCAGTGCGTGCGGACCAGCCGCCCCATTCTGATACCCCACGTCGGGGAGCGGGACCTGGCCCGTATCGCCCGTGACGCCGAGGCCGCCGCCATCCTGGCCCGCGCCGACGTCCACAGCTATCTCTTGACGCCCCTGATCGCCCGTGGCGAGGTGCTCGGCACCCTGGGCCTCACCCGCGCCCGCAACCCGCTGCCTTTCGACAACGACGACCTCCTCCTGGCCGGTGAACTGGCCGACCGAGCCGCAGTCTGCATCGACAACGCCCGTCTGTACCAAGGCGCACGCAACACCGCGGTCACCCTCCAGCGCAGCCTGCTGCCGAACCTCCCACCGCAGCAGGCGGGCCTGGACATCGCCTCCCGATATCGGCCCGCCGGGACGACCATCGAAGTCGGTGGCGACTGGTTCGATGTCATCCCCCTCGCGGAAGACAAGACCGCGCTGGTCGTCGGCGATGTGATGGGCAGCGGCATCAGCGCCGCCACCACCATGGGACGCCTGCGCACCGCCACCTCCACCCTGGCCGACCTCAATCTCCCACCCACCGAGCTGCTGCACCACCTCGACAAGATCACCGCTGACCTGGAGCAGTACGCCACCTGCGCCTACGCCATCTACGACCCGCACCGCGCCCTGTGCCACATCGCTGTCGCCGGACACCTGCCCCCCGTGCTGATGCGCACAGGCGAGCCCCCCGAACTGCTCGAGCTGCCCACCGGCGCACCCCTCGGGGTCGGCGGTGTCGCCTTCGAAGTCACCACCATCGGCCTGGCCCCCGGCGACCAACTGGTCCTCTACACCGACGGCTTGGTCGAGACCCGCCACCACGCCATCGACGAGCGCCTGGACCTCCTCCTCCAACTGCTCCACAGACCCGACCGATCCTCGGAAGAAACCTGCGACCGGCTCCTGGACACACTGCGCGATCCGGACGACCACGACGACGTCGCCGTACTCATCGCCCGAGCCCGACACTGGCCCCGGCCCTAGTGCTGGGCTCCTAGCACGCGCCCACAGGAAAGCCGTATCTCAACCGATCATGGAACGTGCGGTTCCAACAGGTTCCCACCGAGGTGATCTTCCCGTTGTACGCGCATGGAGACAGGGCTTCTCGGTAGCTCGGGGAGGCGAATCCGACCGAGCAGTGCGGGGAGGCCCTGGTGTCCTTGTTGTACGTGTCCGAGCCGGTCCAGTTCAACTCGGCTGCTCCATCGGGTGATTGCCTCGCGCATGTCACCGCCTGCTCACGTCGAACGTGGCGCCGCCGAGGTCGAGGACGAGGACCGTCTCGTGGTGTAGCGGCGGCCGACGAATCGTTTCGCGGAGGTGATGGTGCCCTTGGGGTTGAGGATCGACTGGCGGCGGGCACGCCGGCCCACCAGCCGTTCGCCGGTGGCGGTGAAGGCCACTAGCGTCCGTCACCACCTCGTCCTGGCTCGGCATCACACTCCGCACCGAGGAGAAGTCGCGGTGCCCGTGCTGGGCAGCGCGCCCACGACGGCGCCGAAGTTCAGCCCCTACACACTGGGAGGGATCCGCCCGTCCACCCGTTCGGCAGCACGACGCGCCTGCGGACCGGGGCACCCCTGGCACGCTGACTGTGCGACCCATTCCCCCGAAGATCGAGGGCGGCCGGGTACAGGGCCTCCTGCAGCTCATCGAGGACGGCATCCACCTCGTCGTCGCGGCGCTCCTCGTACTGCTCGCGGGGCTCCTGACCTGGACAACGGCCTTGTGCTGTTCATCGTGGCCGAGCTGCTCCACACCGTCCGCCTCACCATCAGGAACCAGACCTCGTCGGGGTCGTTCACGACGTCATCAGGTCGGTGCAGGGTCCGTACCGCGAGGAGACGGTCTCTCTCCGGAACGTCGAGGGGATCGAACTGCTCATCCTGGCGGGGCTGATCCTCGTGATGGCGACAGCGGCGTACGTGTGGCGGCGCTCGACGCGGCCGGGAGACTACTTCCCGCTCCAGGAGGCGCGGCGCTCCCCGTCGCCGGAGCCGTCACCCACCCCGGTGCGCGGGTCCTGATCCGTCACCTTCCGCCTCCACGGCAGCCAGCACCCGCTGCTCCTCGCGAGCGGAGCCGACGTCCCGTTCCAGGGGTGTGCGGCTCACGGCCGTCGCGAGGTCCTCCAAGGCTTGCTTCTGCAGTTCCGCCCCGCGCCGCACCACCGGGCTCCGGTCCCCGGCGGCGGCGCCCTCCCACGCGTGGAGCGCCTCCTCCACGCGCCCCCAGTCCGGATCCCTGTGCTCGCGCACGTCGACTGCCGCCTGCGCGGTGTCCGCCTCCAGGGCCTCGGCGAACCGCTCCGCCTCGGGGGCGAAACGGCTGTCGGCCCGCGGGACGTGGCTCTCCATGAGCATCGCCGCCCGGCCGAACCCCTCGAGCGCCTCCTGCGCCTCCTGCGCCTCGCGCGACGTCAGACCCCTGGGGCGGACCGGTTCCTGCCTTGCCCGGTCGTATGCCTCCTGCCAGGCGGCACGTGCCTCCCTGCTCGCCAGCAGTGCCCTGCGCATGTCGGCGTGATGCTCCCGGGTCGGTTCGGCGTAGCTGCGGAGCACCGCGGCCGCGTAGCGGCCGGTGGCGGCGAGCCAGTCCGCAAGCCGGCCCGGCAGCCGGGGTGTCTCCCATGCGGGGAACACCACGTACGCCAGCATTGCCAAGGCCCCGCCCAGCAGGGTGAGCACCACCCGCTCCGGGACCGTCTGCTCCCATGCCTGGCCGCCCATGCCGAGCAGGAAGACGACGTACGCGGCAGTGAAGCACTGGGAGTAGGCGTAGCCGGTACGGTTCAGCGTGTACGACAGGCCCGCCGAGACCACCGCCAGCGCGCCGAACACATGGGCGTCCGGGCCCAGGGCCCGCACCATCCCGGTGGCGAGCGCGACCCCCGCCAGGGTCCCGGCGAGACGGGCCACCGCGCGCGCGTACGTCCGGTGGAAGTCCGGCCGCATCACCATCACCGAGGTGATGGGCGCCCAGTAGCCGTGGCCCAGGGGTAGCCGGGCGGCGATCAGGTAGCCGAGCGTGGCCACCGCCGCCAGCCGGACGGCGTGCCGGAACACGGGCGAGTCCCGGCGGAGCTCACGGCGGACCGCCCGGACGACGACCGGGACCAGCCGGAACATTGTCGGGCGCAGCAGGAACTGGGCACTCGTCGAGCCGGGCGGGGTGTGCGTCCTCCCGGAGACGCTGCCGCTCCCGGCGATCTCCAACGCCTCGCCGATCAGTTCCACGAGCCGCTCGGCGGCCTGCCGCGCGGGGCCCTCCAGCACCTCGTGCTCCTCGTCGACACGCAGGACGTCCGTGCTCCCGGGCCGCACCTCGGCGGGAGTGCCCCGGCGGATCGAACGAGCGGCCGCATCCAGGACGTCGGCGGCCGCGTCGAGCAACTCCCGCGCGCGGTCCCGCCCGGGTCCCTCCGCCGGGGCGCCGACGTCCGGGTCGGCGAGCGCGGCGACGACCGGCCGAATGCGCTCGGCGAGTCCTCGGGGGCCGTGCAGGACGGGGGACGGGTGCGGGCCTGTGACGGCGTCACGGCGGCCGCGTCCCGGGCCGTCATCAACGGCTCCGGGTCGAACGGGGCGGTCGGGTCGTGCCGCAACCGGCGGGCGTAGTCCGCCACGGCGGCCAGGGCGTCGGCGAGCGCGTCACGATGCGCTCCCCAACGCCGGATCGGGAACAGCAGGATCAGCACGGCTTGCACCACGCCCCCGAGCGCGATGACCCCGGCGTGCTCCAGGGCTCGCCCGACGCTCGTGGGCAAGGTGATGGTCACCAGCATGCTGCC
The DNA here is from genome assembly GCF_039503195.1 of Streptomyces mirabilis. Classification (NCBI taxonomy): domain Bacteria; kingdom Bacillati; phylum Actinomycetota; class Actinomycetes; order Kitasatosporales; family Streptomycetaceae; genus Streptomyces; species Streptomyces mirabilis. Next base: position 8,142,772 of record NZ_JBCJKP010000001.1, on the reverse strand, counting down.
GACCGTCGTCGCTGCGACGATCCCAGCGGTCGATCCGACGGCCCACGCCATCCCCGCGGCGAAGGCCCATACGGCCAGCAACGGGAGGAACGTCACGAGTCGCCCCGCGGCCAGGTAGCCCACGAAGGTGCTGAGCGCCAGACCCGCGCCCGCGCCGAGCGCGATCACCTTGCGTGGACGCCAGGTGCGTTGGAAGGTGGCCCCACCCGCGGAGTAGGCACCGAGGGCGGCGGACGCGGCATACGCAGGGGAGACGAGCCACAGCGCCGGCCCGACGACGATCGCCACCCCAGCGGCCGTGCGCAGCGCGAGCAGGGGCTCCAGCCGCGTCTCCTCGATCGTGAGCCCGGATCGCACGACCTCTCCGAAGGCCCGCAGCCACGTCACGGGTGTGAGCCTAGCCGGAACACCCTGCCCGGTCGCATCGGCCTGGTTGAGGTGCGGCGAACGTCGGGCAGGGAAGCCTCCCACACGCCCCGCGAACAGGCCGGCGGCCGCAGCCGCTGGACGGGGTGCAGCCACTGCGGACGCTGCTGAGGAGCGTCCGTCCGTCCTACCGGGCCGGAGTGCGGGCAATCGCCGTTGGTTCAGGTCCGACCGGAGCGCGGGCTACTGCCCCCAGCCCCGGCCGGGGGACGGGCAGACCGCCACCCGTCCCCGGACCGGTCCGGGGGAAACAGACGGGACGGCGGCCCCGGGTCGCCTACCGCTTGTGGCCGTTCCCGTGTCCGTTCGGATGCAGGACCACCTTGGTCCAGCCCTCGTCACGTGCGTCGAAGTGCTCGTAGGCGGTGGGGGCCTCGTCCAGGCTGAGTTCGTGGGAGACGACGAAGCTCGGCTTCGCCTTCCCGCCGGCGATCAGATCCCGCAGCGCCCGGTTGTACCTCTTCACGGGCGCCTGCCCGGTGCCCATGCGTTGGCCCTTGAACCACATCATGCCGAAGTCGATCGGGACCTTGCCTTGCGCCTCCAGTTCCCCCTGGGCCTCCGCGCCGCCGGGGTCCTGGGGCAGGAACACGCCCACCACACCGATGTCGCCCGTGAACCTGACCGAGTCGATCAGTCCGTTGAGCGTGAGGCTGGCGTCCTCATGTCCCTCGGGGTCGTGTGCCTGGTAGCCGACGCACTCACAGCCGTTGTCGGCGCCCAGACCGAGGGTGGCCTCCTTGACGACCTCCGACGGCTTCTGCTCAGCGGTGTTGATCGGGATGGCCCCGATCTCCTCCGCCTTGCGCAGCCGGTCGGGCTGGTGGTCGGCCACCCAGACGCGCCCGGCGCCCTTGAGGAGGGCGGAGTAGGCCGCCATCAGCCCGACGGGGCCGGCCCCGAAGACGATCGTCTGGTCGCCCGGTTTGACGTCGGCCATCTCGGTGGCGTGATAGCCGGTGGGGAAGATGTCGGCGAGCATCACGTAGTCGGTCTGCCGCTCGGCGGCGTCCTCACCCAGACGCAGCGCGTTGAAGTCGCCGTAGGGCACACGCAGCAGTTCTGCCTGGCCGCCCTGGTAGGGGCCCATGTCGGCGAACCCGTAGGCGGCTCCGGCGAGAGCCGGTTCCGGCTGCATGGTCAGGCAGTAGTTGGTCAGACCCCGCTCGCACTGCTTGCAGAACCCGCAGGCGATGTTGAAGGGCAGGACCACATACTCGCCGACCTGGACCTTGCGGACGGCCGAGCCGACCTCCACGACCTGGCCCATGTTCTCGTGTCCCAGGGTGCGGCCGGACTCGAACGAGGTGCGGCCCTCGTACATGTGCAGGTCCGAACCGCAGATGTTGGTAGCGGTGATCTTGACGATGATGTCGCAGGGGTGTTCGATCTTCGCGTCCGGTACGTCCTTCACCGTGACCGTTCGCGGTCCTTCATATACGGCTGCTTTCATGATCGCTTCCTTCGGTGCCGCGGCATGACCGCAGCACGGGTGCGATGGGGACGGCGTACCGACCTGACTCCCGGGAGTTGGTGCGACGGGGTCCATGGCTCCGGCATGCCTCTGTGGGCCGTTCACCCGGTTCAGGTGGAACGGCGGTGCCGCCGTGGGCCTGCCCGGCGGAGCTTCGACGCTCCGGCGGCGTGCCTTCCGAGTCCCCGTCGGCCCTTGACGCGAAACAACCACGCACCGATCGATCAGCGGAATCTTCGTACACGGACGACCACCGACCACCAACGAATCCCCGACTCGGGTCACCAGCTAGTCGCCGTCGTCGTCTTGGAGTATTCGGCGGCGCTCCTGTTCGCGCTTGGAGTAGGCGGCTGCCCGGATCGCCTCGTCGCTCTCCAAGCCTGATCCCAGCGCCCCGCCCACCGTGGCGACCGAAGCGACGAACCAGGACAACGTCCAGTATTCCGCGGCCCGAAGCGGGGTTCGTGTCGTGGAGGCGAACACTTGGTCGTTGAGGATGAACAGGGCCCACACCAAGTTGATGACGATCAAACCCACGTAGCAGACGAGCACCCCGATACCCACGGTCATGACCGTCGAGGCGTTGTAGAGCCTCGCCCTCTGCCTCGCCTCCCGCGAGACGTCTGCTGATCGATGCCACAGCTGCGCGTCCACGATCAGCCAGCCGATCATGAGCGCGATGGACCCGACCGTGGCGATCACGAGGCGTGGCACGCCCAGCGACTCGGCCAGGTTCCAGATGGTGGAGTTCACAGTGGCGACTGCTCCCGTGGCGAGTGCGGCCGCCAGGGCTTTCGACAAGCCCGGCACCAAGCGCCACGGCCGGTTGGCGCGGACCATACCGACGAGCACCCTCAGGTAACCGCGCGGTCCGCTGACGACGTACCGAAGATCAGCGGTCTCCTCCTCACCGACCTGGCCCGGGTGAATCGGCGCGAGGCGACTGACGAAGGGCCCCAGAAGCGGCTGACTCCGCGGAGGTCCCTCGGCCCCGGTGGCCCGCGGGCCCGCCAAGCTGAGCACGGCTTCTTCCACGGCCCGCCGGGCTCTCGTCTGCAGACGCAAGCCCCCCAGCGGAGGAAGAGACAGCAGGGCCAAGCCGTGTTCGTGACTCAGATCCACCACGAGCTTACGCCCGTGTGAGTGCAGCGGAAGGTCGGTGAGGGCCACGACGATGTCCCAACTCTCCGCTCTTCCACGGTCCATGATCCGGCGCATCAAGGTGGGCGGGTCCTCGGTCCTTGCGGTGAAGGGCTCACTCACCACCTCTACGTCGAACCGTCGTCCCTGGCCTGACTTGTCGGCGAGCCGAGCAGGAAGTACCCGGGCCATGCGCTGCGCGATCTCCGTGGGCGCGTCCGGATCCGCCAGGAGAGCCACGACCGTAACGCCCTGAGACGACACCCGCATGACTCCTTCTCGTCGGCTGCCCCCGCGATCGTCCGTGCCCACAGGATGCCCCCGAGGTATCGCCGACGCCGCGTGACACGCTGGCCCCTGCCAGCAGGTGCAGGCGGTACGGTCAGGTCGCCTCGCCCTCCCCGCACAGGGCCTGCTCCACCACCGGGCCACGGTTGCGTGCGCCACCGCGAACACCAGTTCCGCGCCACCCCGTGCACCACGACGAGATGGATCGGCAGCAGGCCCGCCTCGTGTTCAACCTCGTCACCGTGATCACCTTCATGGGCATCACTGCCTCTACGCCGCGCTGTTCCTGCTCGTCCGTGTCACTGCGGCGTTCCTGCTCCCACCGCAGTCGTTGCGTCCCCTCGTCCGACACCAGCACGATGCCGAGTGCCTCTCTACGGCCCGCCACCGGCCGGGGCCCTCGGGGCCCGCGGTGCGGACCAGGTTGCCCGGTATCGAAAATGGATCCGGGATACTCCGGACGCTCGTGTGAGCGGGGCCCGGTGACGGCGCCTGTCGCGCGGTTCCCGGTGCGATCAGGTAATCAGGAACGGTGAACAAGGACGCGACCGACCCCTTCGTACATGTCCGGGGCGCCAGTGAGAACAACCTGCGGAACATCGATGTCGACGTTCCGCGGGACGCGATGGTCGCCTTCACCGGCGTCTCCGGTTCGGGCAAGTCCTCGCTCGCGTTCGGCACGCTCTACGCGGAGGCCCAGCGGCGCTACTTCGAGTCCGTAGCACCGTACGCCCGAAGGCTGTTGCAACAGGTCGGCGCACCGCACGTGCAGGAAATCACCGGACTGCCACCCGCCGTGGCCCTGCAGCAGCGACGCGGGTCGCCCAGCTCGCGCTCGACGGTCGGCACCATCACCACGCTGTCCAATCTGCTGCGCATGCTGTACTCCCGCGCCGGCACCTATCCGCCCCGGGCCGCACGACTGGAGGCCGAGTCGTTCTCACCCAACACCGCGGCCGGGGCCTGCCCGGAGTGCCACGGACTGGGCGTCGTGCACGACGTCGCCGAGGACCTGCTCGTCCCGGACCCCTCGCTGAGCATCCGCGAGGGGGCGATCGCCGCCTGGCCGGGCGCCTGGCAGGGCGCCAACCTGCGCAGTGTCGTGAGCGGCCTGGGGATCGACATCGACCGACCGTGGCGCAGGCTCAGGAAGAAGGACCGGGACTGGCTGCTGTACACGGACGAACAGCCCTCCGTGTACATCGAGCCGGAGGAGGACCGCGTCGACTACGGCTACCAGGGCAAGTTCTGGAGCGCCCGCAAGCACGTCATGCACGTCCTCGCCGACTCCAAGAGCGAGAAGATGCGCGAACGGGCGCTCCGGTTCGTCAGGAGTGTGCCCTGCCCCGCGTGTCACGGCAGCGGACTGCGGCCCGAGGCGCTCGCCGTGACCTTCGCCGGACGTTCCATCGCCGAGATCAACGCGATGCCGCTCACCGAGGTCGTGGCGCTGCTGCGGCCCGTCGCGGGGCGGTCCGAGGCCGACGCCACCACGTCGACCGCCCGATCCGGGGAGACGACCGAGGTCGCGGTCCGGATCTGCGGCGATCTGGTCGCGCGGGTCGACGTACTGCTCGACCTGGGCCTCGGATATCTCAGCCTCGGGCGCCGCTCGACGACCCTGTCGCCCGGCGAGGCGCAGCGCCTGCGGATCGCCACCCAGCTGCGCTCGGGGCTGTTCGGCGTCGTCTACGTCCTCGACGAACCCTCCGCCGGCCTGCACCCGGCTGACGCGGAACCGCTGCTGGACGTGCTGGACCGCCTCAAGGCGGCGGGCAACTCGCTGTTCGTCGTGGAGCACGACATGGACGTCGTACGGCGGGCGGACTGGGTGGTGGACATCGGCCCCGGCGCGGGTGAGGGCGGCGGGCGCGTGCTGTACAGCGGCCCGGTCGCCGGTCTTGAGCGGGTCGGGGAGTCGGCCACGAGCGAGTACCTGTTCGGGCGCGCCCAGCCGCTCGATCACCGCCCGCGCACACCGCACGGCTGGCTGCACCTGAGCGGCGTCTCCCGCCACAATCTGCGCGACGTGTCCGTCGACGTACCGCTCTGCGTACTGACGGCGGTGACAGGCGTGTCCGGTTCCGGAAAGTCGACGCTGGTGACGCAAGTGCTCGCCGAGGTCGTCCGCGGCCACCTCGGACTCGTACCCGAGGAGCCCGACGAGGCGCAGTTGGAGGTCGACGTCCAGGACGCGTCGGGGGTCGAGTCGTTCGACCGGCTGGTCCGGGTCGACCAACGGCCCATCGGCCGAACTCCCCGGTCCAACCTTGCCACGTACACGGGGATGTTCGACGCGGTGCGCAAGCTGTACGCGGCGACGGACGAGGCCAAGGCGCGCGGCTACTCGGCCGGGCGGTTCTCCTTCAACGTGCCCGAAGGGCGGTGCGAGACCTGCCAGGGCGAAGGATTCGTCGCGGTCGAACTGCTGTTCCTTCCCGGCACCTACGCGCCGTGCCCGACCTGCCAGGGCGCCCGGTACAACGCCGAAACCCTGGAAGTCACCTACCGCGACAAGAACATCGCGGAAGTGCTGGAGCTGTCCGTCGACGCCGCCGCCACGTTCCTGTCCGCCGTCCCGGCCGCCTTCCGCAGTCTGGAGACGTTGCGCGAGGTGGGACTGGGGTACCTGCGGCTGGGGCAGCCCGCGACGGAACTCAGCGGTGGTGAGGCGCAACGCATCAAACTGGCCACCGAACTCCAGCGAGCCCGCCGCGGTCACGCGCTCTACCTGCTCGACGAGCCGACGGCGGGGCTGCACCCCTCGGACATCGCGCTGCTGCTGCGGCAGCTGCACCGGCTCGTCGACGCCGGCAACACGGTCGTCCTCGTCGAGCACGACCTGGACACGATCGCCACCGCCGACTGGGTCATCGACCTCGGGCCGGGCGGCGGCGACGCGGGCGGGCGGGTGGTCGCGGCGGGCCCGCCGGCCAAGGTGGCGAGGGCCCGCCCCAGCGCCACCGCGCCCTATCTCGCGGCCCGGCTCGCGCACTCATGACGACGGCGCGAGGGGCTGAGCACCGGTCAGCCGGGTTCGGGGCGCGGGGTCGCGCGCGTCGATGCCGCGTTCCAGCTTGTGCCGGATATCGCTCGCGAGGTGCCCCGTCCGGGCCCATTCCGCCGGGTCAGCTGGGCACGGGGTGGTGCGCCCGGGCGAACTGCTCCACGACGGCGGCGCAGAAGGCGGGCAGGTCGGCCGGGCTGCGGCTGGTGACCAGCTGCCCGTCGACGACCACCTCCTGATCGGGCGACGATCTCCGCGCCGGCGGTGCGCAGGTCGGTGCGGATGCCGGGCCAGGACGTCAGGCGACGGTCCCGCACGGCGTCGGCTTCCGCCAGGGTCCACGGGCCGTGGCAGATCGATGCGACCGGTTTCCCGCTGGCCATGAAGTCCTTGACGAACTGCACCGCGTCGCGGTCCAGCGCAGCTGGCCAGGGTTCGGGGACATTCTTCACGGGCATCTCAGTTCAGTCCGGCGCCATGCACCGGGGCGCGACTGCTACAGCAGCCGGTCGAACACCGCGGTCACGCCCTCCCAGTGACTGGTCTGCGGGTTCTTCACATCCGGATACATGATTTTGAACGTCTCGGCGAGGGCGACGCTGAGACCGCCGATGATCTCGGGGTAGCGCTCTTCGGCCCCCTGGGTAGGTGTCCTGTCGAGCGGAGGATGCGTGGCGAGCTGTTCCAGGATCGGCTTCAGCTCGACCTCCTCGTCGAGCCGCCGGAACCGGTGGATGCACTCCTGGAGGCCCTTGGTGATCGGCAGGTCCCACGGTTCGACGGTATCCCTGTCGTTGGCCTTGGCCGACGCCTGGCCGACGACCAGGAGGTCGTAGAGCTTGGCGTCGACGAAGTCGCCGTACCGCTTCAGGTCGTTCCTGTCCACGTCGAGGCTTGCGGCGGCGCGGAAGAACCTCTCGAACTTCGACACACCCATCACGGTCATGCCTCTCGCCTCCTCACCGGGAACGGACGACGTCGTTCGCTCCCGCCCGCGCCGCCATCGGCTGTTACCCGGTCGAGATTCGCACAGCCCCCTGCTGAGCGCCTCCGCACCCCAGGCCGAAAAAGGGCACCCCCTCTTCCCCTGGCAGAGCAGCATGAAGTGCCCAGGCCTCCTGCGGACGGCCGTACGGCCGTCCGCAGGAGGCCGCACGGCCGGGCAACGCCTCGAACGAGAATTGCTGACCGGACGACACGACCATCTCGGGGAAGCGGGAGTGTATGGGGGCACCCCGCCGAGATTGGACGGTGAGGCTGGTCGACGGGGTGCGCAGCGAACCCCCATTCCGACGACGTGCGGGGGGCTCGCCATCCTGTCAACTCCTTCAGAGCATCTCCAGGGGCGTGGGCCCGCTGGGTGGCGGGAACGCCTCGTCGAGGGCGTCGAGAGCCTCGGTGGGAAGGTGAAGGTCCGCTGCGCCGCGGTTCTCCCGAACATGGTCGGGTGATCCGGAACGCGGGACAGCGGCCACCCCTTGTTCCAGCACCCAGGCGAGTGCCACCTGGGCCGGCGTGGCTCCGAGGGCCCGGGCCACGGCACCCAGTGCCTCGACCTTCAGGAGTCGCCCCTGCTCGATCGGGGAGTAGGCCATGACCGTCACCCCGGCCTCGCGGCACCAGGGGAGCAGATCCCACTCGATGCCGCGCCGGGAGAGGTTGTACAGCACCTGGTCGACGGCCACGGCGTCGCCACCGGAGAGGGTGGTCAGCTCGACCATGTCGGCGACGTCCAGATTGCTCACGCCCCAGTAACGGATCTTCTCCGCCTCCATCAGGTCGGTGAATCCCGCAAGGGTCTCCTCAAGTGGCCACCGTCCCCGCCAGTGCAGCAGGTAGAGGTCCAGCCGTTCCGCACGGAGCCGCCGCAGGCTGCCCTCGCAGGCGGCGACGGTGCCCTTCCGGTCGGCGTGGCCGGGCAGCACCTTGCTGACGAGGAAGACCTCCTCCCGGCGTCCCCGGAGGGCCTCCCCGACGAGCTCCTCAGCTGCGCCGTCGCCGTACATCTCCGCCGTGTCGACGACGGTCATGCCCAGGTCCACGCCCAGCCGCAGCGCGGCGATCTCCTGTTCACGCCGGGCCGGTTCCTCGCCCAGGTACCAGGTGCCCTGCCCGAGCGCCGCGATCTCCTCACCGGAGGGGAGCGCGATCGTTCTGGCCGATTCCGCAGACATCTCGTGCCTCCCGTCTGCCGCGGATCCGTGTCACGCGTACCCGCACCGAGTGCCCAGGTCCGCGCCTCCCACGCAACCGGTGTCGCATGCGCCGCAGGGCGGTCAGGAGGGGCGAGCGGACCCCGCCGAGAGCGCGCCGGGACCGGGTGGGCGGCCGCGCAACGCGACGGCGACCGACACAACGGCGCCGCAGGAGAGGACCGCCGCGAAGCCGATCATCGCGGTCTGCACGGCGAAGTGCCGCAGGGCGATGCTGAACAGGACGGAGGGCAGGCCCATTCCCAGGTACGCGACGACGAAGAACACGGCGAGGACCCCCGCGCGTGAGGCGGGCTCGGCCACTGAAACGGCACGTTCGACGCCTCCCTTGAACAGCAGCCCGGAGCCGGCTCCCGACAGGGACACGGCGACCAGGTAGAGCCAGAGCGCCGGGTGGTAGAGGGCGACGGCGCACAGGACCAGACCGACCGGGAAGACCACTGCCCCCACGGTCAGGACCCTGGGCAGTGGGAGGCGGCCCAGCACCAGCTGGGCGGCCGCCGCGGAACCGAACATGAGGAAGGCAGCCAGGCCGACCACGAGGTGCGAGTCGGTGTGCAGGGTGCCGTGGAGCACGCTCGCCCCGAGGGAGGAGATCAGGCCGAGGATCGCGAAGGCGAAGGCGCCCAGCGCGCCGGCCGCGCCGAACGTCCGCCGGCCGCCGGGGCGCAGGACGAACCTGCTGGGCGGTTCGGCCGCGGGCAGCTCCAGGTCCACGGTCTCCGGGGTGGACAACACCAGCGCCAGGCACACTGCCATGGCGAGCGTGAAGATCGCCTGGGTGGTGATCAGGGGCGCGGGAAGCCACTCGGCGGCGGCTCCGGCGACCAGGGGGCCTGAGGCCAGGCCGCCGAGGTTGGCGGCGGTGGCCACGATGCCGGGCAGCACCGAACCCGTCCGTTCCGGACGGGCCTCGTGGTGGAGGTCGTGCAGGTACGTCGTCGCGGTCGAGGCCATCAGCCCCAGTCCGACGCCGTTCAGGATCCTGCCCGCGATCAGCCCCGGCAGGTCCCGCCACGCGATCAGTACGACCGAGGCGACGATGCCGACCAGCAGCGCCGGGACGATGATGCGCCGCCGGCCGAGCCGGTCCGACAGGTGTCCCAGTCCGAGGAAGGCGGCCGCTGCGCCCACGACCATCGAGGCGTACGCCACCGTGACCGTGGTCGCGCCGAAGTGGTCCCGGGCCTCGTACAGCGGCCACAGTGGGGTCGGCGCGGTGCCGAAGGCCATCAGCACGGTGAAGGCCACCGCCACGAACCAAAAGCCGGTCGTGTGCGAGGCACGGCGCCGGGCGGGGGCGCGGGGCGGCAGGTCGGCGGGAGCGGGTGCTGGGATCCGGTGGGTCGGGTCGTCGGGAGCGTCGGTTGTGGAACGGCTCAGCGGCGTCGGAACGGCAGGCAGGGGTACCCCTCCTCGGGCGGAAGTGGATGGCGCTTTCCATCCTCCTCACCAGCCGGGATCAATGCCAACGAATGTTTTTGCTGGGCTCGAGCAATGCGAGTGATACTTCTCGTGTGGAGCTACGTCAGCTGGAGCACTTCATCGCGGTCGCCGAGGAGCTGAGTTTCACGCGTGCCGCCCGTCGGCTGCATGTGGTGCAGTCCGGGGTGTCCGCCGCGATCCGCTCCCTGGAGCGCGAGCTCGGCTGCGCGCTGTTCGAGCGCACGTCGCAGCAGGTCCGGCTCACCGGGGCGGGCGCGGCGCTGCTGCCGGAGGCTCGGGCCACCCTGCACGCCGCCCAGGCGGCCCAGGACGCCGTGCGCGCCGCACAGGACACGCTGCGCGGCACCGTGAACGTGGGCGCCATGGCCTCGGTCGAGGTGGTGGACCTGCCTGCGCTCCTCGGGCAGCTGCACGCGCGGCATCCGGCGATCGACGTCCGGCTACGGCTGGCGACGACCGGGTCGGCGGGACTGGCGCACGCACTGCTCAGCGGGGACCTGGACGTGGCCTTCCTGTCGCTGCCCGAGCACAAACCCGCCGGGATCGACGCACGGGAGCTGGCCACCGTGCCGCTCGTCCTGGTGGTGAGCGCCGCCCATCCGCTCGCGCAGCGGGGAAAGGTGGCACTTGCGGACCTCGCGGGGGAGCCCTTCGTGGACTTCCCGCCGGGCTACGGCAACCGCGAGGTGGTCGACCGGGCGTTCGCGGTGGCGGGCGTCGTACGCCGGGTGGCACTGGAAGTGCCCGACATCGACATGGGGGCGGCACTGGTCCGGCACGGTCTGGGCATCGCCTTCCTGCCCGCCTTCGCCGTCGCCCGCACCCCCGGCCTGCACGTCCTGGACGTCCACGGCACCGTGCTCCGCTGGAGCATGCATCTCGGCACGTCGTCGACCCGGCGGCCCAGCTCGGCCCTGCGGGCGCTGCTCGACCTGGTCGACCTCCACGTCATCGCCCTGTGACGCCCGGGCCGCGGCCCGGGCGTCACCCGTCGGTGGTGTCCGGCCCCCTGCGTTCGCCTCGCTCCGGCCGCGACATCTGCCGCAGCATCCGCTGACGCTCAGGCTGCCGCCGTCCACAGGCGGCGTCGGACACCTTCCCGGCCCCTTCGAGGCTGACTGCCGCCGGCACCGCTCACACAACAGTTCTAGCGGGGCATCAGCCGGGGCCGCCCAGCACGATCTTCCCCACTCGGGTCGCCACCTGGAGGTTGAGCCGGTCCTCGACGTTCGCGAGGTCGTTGCCGCTGATGTCGCGGATGCGCTGGAGCCGATAGCGCAGCGTGCTGCGGTGGATCGCGAGGGATTCGGCGGTCTCGTCGTAGTTGCCGCCGCAGTCGAAGTACCGGGACAGGGTCTCCACCATGGCCGTGTGGTGCTGGGAGTCGTAGTCGATGAGCTGCCCGAGCCACTCGTGGACGAACGTCTCCAGTTCCCGGTAATCGTTGCCGGGTCCCAGGATGCGGTACAGGCCGAGCTCGTCGAAGAACGTCGTGCCGTAGTGCTCGCGGGAGTGGCGGCGTACTTCCAGGGCGCGCTGCGCCTGCTGGTAGTGGTGGGGGATGTCGTCCAGGGAGTCGCAAGGGGCGCTCACCCCGATCGTCCCGGACCGTGTCCCGGTACCCGCTCCCAGGCCGGCTCATCCGAGATGTCCGGATTCTTGCTCTCGTACTCGTGGGGCGACCGGACCCGTGCATTCCTGACTCGCCAGGCGCAGGCGTGGAGGCACCCGGTTCGTCACCCTGGGGAGTGCTCGAGACCTTCCGTGCGCACGGGTGGGAAACCGGCGGAGGTCCCACCCCTACCTGAACGAATGTGATCCGGAGAGTCGACGCGGGCGCCGTACCGGGAGGAGCTCCTCATGGCCAAGGCAGTGGGCATCGACCTGGGCACCACCAACTCGGTGATCGCCGTGTGGGAGGGCGGCGAGCCGTCCGTCGTGCCCAACAGCGAGGGCAACCGCACGACACCGTCCGTGGTGGCCTTCACCGACACCGGGGAACGCCTGGTGGGCCAGCTGGCCCGGCGCCAGGCGATCCTCAACCCCAAGGGCACCATCTACTCGGCCAAGCGGTTCATCGGCCGACACTTCGACGAGATCTCCGACGAGGCCAGGGCGGTGGCGTACGACGTCGTCGAGGGCGACGGCGGGGCGGCCCGCTTCAAGGTGCGCGACAAGCTCTATGCGCCTGAGGAGATCAGCGCACAGGTGCTGCGCAAACTCGCCGACGACGCCTCCAAGCAACTCGGGGAGCGGGTCACGGAGGCGGTCATCACGGTGCCCGCCTACTTCAACGACGCTCAGCGCACCGCCACCAAGGACGCCGGACGGATCGCGGGACTGGAGGTGCTGCGGATCATCAACGAGCCGACGGCGGCCGCCCTCGCGTACGGCATGGACAAGAAGCAGCACGAGACCGTCCTCGTCTTCGACCTGGGCGGTGGCACCTTCGACGTGAGCATCCTCGACGTCGGCGACGGCGTGGTGGAGGTGCGCTCCACCGCCGGCGACAGTCATCTGGGCGGCGACGACTTCGACCGGCGTCTGGTGGATTACCTCGCGGACGACTTCCAGAAAGCGAACGGCATCGACCTGCGGAAGGACCCGCAGGCGCTGCAACGACTGTTCGAGGCGGCGGAGAAGGCCAAGACCGAGCTGAGTTCGGTGACGCAGACGCAGGTCAGCCTGCCGTTCATCACCGCCGATGCCTCGGGCCCCAAGCACCTCACCGACTCGATCATGCGGTCCACGTTCGAGCAGATCACCAGCGACCTGGTGGAGCGCTGCCTGGGACCGGTCCAGCAGGCCATGGCCGACGCCAAGGTCGGCGAGAGCGACATCGACGAGGTCATCCTCGTAGGCGGATCCACCCGCATCCCCGCCGTCCAGGCGCTGGTGCGACGGCTGACCGGCGGCAAGGACCCCAACATGAGCGTCAACCCCGACGAGGTCGTGGCGCTGGGCGCCGCGATCCAGGCCGGGGTCCTCAAGGGCGAGGTCAAGGACGTCCTGCTGCTCGACGTCACGCCCTTGTCGCTGGGCGTGGAGACGCGCGGCGGAGTGATGACGAAGATCGTCGAGCGGAACACCACCATCCCCGTGCGCCGCAGCGAGACCTTCTCCACCGCCGAGGACAACCAGCCCGCCGTCGACATCGTCGTCCTCCAGGGCGAGCGCGAGCGGGCCGCCGACAACCGGGTGCTGGGCCGGTTCCAGCTCACCGACATCCGCCCGGCGCCGCGGGGCGAACCACAGGTCGAGGTCACCTTCGACATCGACGCCAACGGCATCCTCAACGTCAGCGCGCGCGACAAGGACACCGGCAAGGAACAGGGCATCACCATCAGCGAGAGCTCCAACCTGGACCGCAGTGAGGTCGAGCGCATGGTCGAGGAGGCCGAGCACAACCGGGGCCAGGACCAGGCACTCCGCGAGGCCGTCGACGCCCGCAACGAACTCGACGCGATCGCCTACCAGGTCGAGAAGCGCCTCGCCGAACTGGGCGACGCAGCGCCCGCGCACGAAAAGGCACGCGCCGAGATGCTCGTGTCCGACGCCCGGGCGGCGGTCAAGGACGAGGCAGGCGTGGAGCGCGTGCGGCCCCTGACCTCCGAACTCCAGCAGGTGCTCGCCGGGCTGGCGGCCCATCAGGGCGCCGCTGCCACGGGCGGTCCCGGCCAGAGCGCCGCCACCGGCGGTCCCACGAGTGGCGGTGCCGGTAGCGATGATGTCATCGACGCCGAGTTCGACAAGGGCTGAGGCGCGCCATGCCCACCCACCCCCAGGAAACCGACCGGACCGGGTCGGATCCGGTCGAACCGGTCCCGGAGGGCGCCGTACGCCCTCCTCGCGGGGATTTGCCGCAACCGGGCCCGCCGACCCGGCCGGAAGCGGCGAACGGCGAACCGGGACCCGATGCCGCCGGCCCCGCGCCTGCCGAGGACGAGTACACGACCGCGATCCAGGAACTGGAGGACCGCTGGCGGCGCGCACTCGCCGACCTCGACAACCTTCGCAAGCGTCACGCCAGGGAACTGGAGCGCGAACGGGTGGTCGAGCGGTCCCGCACGGCGGCCGCCTTCCTGCCCGTCCTCGACAACCTCGAACTCGCCCTGACCCATGCCGACGCCGATCCGGGCGCGATCGTGGAGGGCATCCGGGCGGTCCGCGACCAGGCGGTGAACGTCCTCGAACTGCTCGGCTACCCACGGCACGCGGAGACCGGCGTCGCCTTCGACCCGGCCCGGCACGAGGTGGTCGGCGTCGTCCAGGCCCCCGACGCCCCACCGGGCACGGTCGTCGAGGTGCTGCGCCCCGGCTACGGGGACGGCGAGCGGCAGCTCAGGCCGGCCGCGGTGACCGTCGCGAAGCGGGAGTGACCGGTCATGGCGCGGGACTTCTACGAGGTGCTGGGCGTGTCGCGGAGCGCGAGCCAGGACGAGATCCAGCAGGCGTATCGCAAACTCGCCCGCAGGTACCACCCCGACGTCAACAAGGACCCCGGGGCGGAGGAGCGTTTCAAGGACCTCAACGAGGCATACAGCGTCCTGTCCGATCCCAAGACCCGGGCCCGCTACGACCGCTTCGGCGAGGACTTCCGCAAGATCCCCGAGGACTTCGACGAACGGGTCGCGGCCGGAGCGGGCGGCGGCTTCCGCGGTCGGAGGACCGCAGGCGGTGGCGGTCCTCGCGTCCGGTACACCACCGGCTTCGGCGACGACTTCGGCGCGGAGGGCGTTGACATCGAGGACCTGCTCGGCTCCATGTTCGGAGTCGGCACCGCCCGAGGCGGCGTCCCCGGAGCGGACCAGGAGGCCGAGCTGCCGCTCACCGTCGAGGAGGCGTACCGAGGCGGCCGTCGCACCGTCACGCTCGCCGGTCCCACCGGGCAGCCGCGGCGGTACGAGGTCGACGTGCCGCCGGGCGTCACCGACGGGCAGCGCATCCGGCTGGCGGGCGAGGGCGGCCGGGGCAGTGGTGACGCCGCCGCGGGCGACCTGTACCTGCGGGTGCGTATCCAGCCCCACTCCCGGTTCCGGCTGCACGGCCGCGACGTACACGTCCAGGTCCCGGTCGCCCCCTGGGAGGCGGCCCTGGGTGCGACCGTGCCGGTGCCCACCCCCGGCGGCGGCACGGCCAAGGTCACGGTGCCCGCGGGCTCGTCCAGCGGCCGGCGGCTGCGGCTGCGCGGCGAGGGCATGCCGAACCCGCGCGGCGCGAACGGCGACCTGTACGCCGAGCTCCGGATCATGGTGCCGCCCAAGCTCAGCGACCGGGAGCGCGAACTGTTCGAGGAGCTCGCCGCCACTTCCTCGTTCGACCCCAGGAGGACGCGATGAACGACCGACCCGCGGGAGCGGCAGGCATCGGCTGGGCCGGCGGGGGCGCCCGTCCGGTGCGAACGGGCGCCGACCTCACCGCCTCGACGGCTGTCCGGTACGCGCTCGTGGCCGCCCCCAGGCTCTCCCTCGACGCCGTGGCCCGTCGCTCGGGCCTCCACCCCGATCTGATCCGCCGGTTCGTCGCCCTCGGCCTTGTCGACGCCGAACGCGACGCCGCGGGGCGCCTGGTGTTCGACCCCGCGGCCCCGGCGGTCCTGGCCCGCGTCCAGCGGCTGCGCACCGGACTCTGCCTCAACTACGCATCCATCGGCCTGGTGGTCGACCTGCTCGACCGCATCAGCCTGCTCGAAGCCGCCCTGCGCGGCCGCGGCATGAGGAGTGAAACACCCCCATGGACATGAACCGTCTCACCCAGAAGTCCCAGGAAGCCCTCGAGGAGGCCCAGACCGCGGCCGGCCGCATGGGGCACACCGAGGTCGACGGGGAACACCTGCTGCTCGCACTTCTCGATCAGGAGGACGGTCTGATCCCGCGGTTGCTGCAACAGGCCGGCACCGAACCGAAGGAACTGCGCGCGGCCGTGCGCGAGGAACTCTCCCGCCGCCCGAAGGTCACCGGGCCCGGCGCGGCACCCGGCCAGGTCTTCGTCACCCAGCGCCTCGCCCACCTGCTCGACGCCGCCGATCGGGAGGCCAAACGTCTCAAGGACGAGTACGTGTCCGTGGAACACCTCCTGCTCGCCCTGGCTGAGGAGAGCTCTTCAACCGCCGCCGGGCGACTGCTCAAACAGGCCGGCATCACCAGGGACTCGTTCCTGAGCGCGCTCACCCAGGTCCGCGGCAACCAGCGCGTCACCTCCGCCAACCCCGAAGTGGCCTACGAGGCTCTGGAGAAGTACGGCCGCGACCTGGTCCTCGAGGCTCGGTCCGGGCGTCTGGACCCGGTCATCGGCCGTGACGCGGAGATCCGCCGCGTCACCCAGATCCTCAGCCGCAAGACCAAGAACAACCCCGTCCTCATCGGCGACCCCGGCGTCGGCAAGACCGCCATCGTCGAGGGCCTCGCCCAGCGCATCGTCCGCGGCGATGTCCCCGAGGGCCTGCGCGACAAGACGGTGTTCGCCCTCGACATGGGTTCCCTGGTCGCCGGCGCCAAGTACCGCGGCGAGTTCGAGGAACGCCTCAAGGCCGTGCTGTCCGAGGTGAAGGCCGCCCAAGGGCGCATCCTGCTCTTCGTCGACGAACTCCACACGGTCGTCGGCGCAGGCGCCGCCGAAGGAGCCATGGACGCGGGCAACATGCTCAAGCCGATGCTCGCCCGCGGCGAACTCCACATGATCGGCGCCACCACCCTCGACGAGTACCGCAAGCACATCGAGAAGGACGCCGCCCTCGAACGCCGCTTCCAACAGGTCCTGGTCGACGAGCCGAGCGTGGAGGACGCCATCTCCATCCTGCGCGGACTGCGCGAACGCCTCGAGGTCTTCCACGGCGTGAAGATCCAGGACACCGCGCTGGTCTCCGCGGCCACCCTCAGTCACCGCTACATCACCGACCGATTCCTGCCCGACAAGGCCATCGACCTCGTCGACGAGGCGTGCGCCCGGCTGCGTACCGAGATCGACTCGATGCCCGCCGAACTCGACGAGATCACACGCCGCGTCACCCGCCTGGAGATCGAGGAGGCGGCCCTGTCCAAGGAGAGCGACCCCGCCAGCAGAACCCGCCTGGAGGAGCTGCGCAGGGAACTGGCCGACCTGCGCGGCGAGGCCGACGCCAAACACGCCCAGTGGGAGGCCGAACGGCAGGCGATCCGCCGCGTGCAGGAACTGCGCCAGGAACTGGAGCAGGTCCGCCACGAGGCGGAGGAGGCCGAACGCGCCTACGACCTCAACCGCGCCGCCGAACTCCGCTACGGCCGACTCCGGGACCTGGAGCGCCGACTCGCCGCAGAAGAGGAGCAACTGGCCGCCAAACAAGGGCAGAACCGGCTGCTGCGCGAGGTCGTCACCGAGGAGGAGATCGCCGAGATCGTCGCCGCCTGGACCGGCATCCCCGTCGCCCGCCTCCAGGAGGGCGAACGCGAGAAACTGCTGCGCCTCGACGAGATCCTGCGCGAGCGCGTCATCGGCCAGGACGAAGCCGTCAAACTCGTCACCGACGCCATCATCCGCGCCCGCTCCGGCATCCGCGACCCTCGCCGCCCCATCGGCTCGTTCATCTTCCTCGGCCCCACCGGCGTCGGGAAGACCGAGCTGGCCAAGACCCTCGCCCGGACTCTGTTCGACTCCGAGGAGAACATGGTCCGCCTCGACATGAGCGAGTACCAGGAGCGGCACACCGTCAGCCGGCTCATGGGCGCACCGCCCGGATACGTCGGCTACGAGGAGGGCGGCCAGCTCACCGAGGCCGTACGCCGCAAGCCGTACTCGGTCGTGCTGTTCGACGAGATCGAGAAGGCGCACACCGATGTCTTCAACACCCTGCTGCAGATCCTCGACGACGGCCGCATCACCGACGCCCAGGGCCGCACCGTCGACTTCCGCAACACCGTGATCATCATGACGTCCAACATCGGCTCCGAGCACCTCCTCGACGGCGCCACCGCCGAAGGTGAGATCAAGCCCGACGCCCGTGCCCTGGTGATGGGCGAACTGCGCGGGCACTTCCGCCCGGAGTTCCTCAACCGCGTCGACGACATCGTGCTGTTCAAACCGCTCGGCGAGCGGCAGATCGAGCGGATCGTGGAGCTGCAGTTCGACGAGCTGCGGCAGCGGCTCGCCGAACGCCGCATCACCGTCGAACTCACCGCCGCTGCCCGGGAAGTGATCGCCCACCAAGGCTACGACCCGGTGTACGGGGCCCGGCCGCTGCGGCGTTACATCTCCCACGAGGTCGAGACACTGGTCGGGCGCGCCCTGCTGCGCGGCGACGTCCAGGACGGCGCGACGGTGCGCGTCGACGCCGAGCACGCAGAGCTGGTGGTCACCTACGACCAGCCCGAGGACGTGAAGGGAGCGCGGGCGGCATGAGCACGATGCAGGCGACAACCGTCAGTTGTCCGAACTGCGGGCGCACCAACCGGGTACCCGTGGCCGCCGAGGGCCGCCCCAAGTGCGGCCACTGCAAGCAGCCCCTACCGTGGATGGTGGACGCGGGCGACGACGACTTCACCGAGGTCGTCGAACAGGCCACCGTGCCCGTCGTCGTCGACCTGTGGGCCACCTGGTGCGGCCCCTGCCGCATGGTCAGCCCCGCCCTCGAACAGGTCGCCCAGGACCTCGCCGGCCGCATCAAACTCGTCAAGGTCGACATCGACAAGAACCCGAGGCTGTCGCAGCGGTTCGAGGTCCAGGCGGTACCGACACTGCTCGTCCTCGACAAAGGACAGACCATCGCCCGGCAGGCGGGGGCCGCACCTGCCCCTGCCCTGCGCCAGTGGGTGGAGAACTCGATCATGGCCCGGGAAGGGTGATCCGGATGACCCTGCACGCAGACCCTCACCTCGCGCTCGTCCGGCCGGTCCGGCCACTGACCCCCGAAGGGTGTCAGGAGTGTCTGCTGCTCGGCTCCCCGTGGGTCCACCTGAGGCTCTGCCTGACCTGCGGGCACGTCGGCTGCTGTGACTCCTCGCCGAACAAGCACGCGCGCAGGCACGCCGCTGCCGACGCCCATCCGATCGTGCAGTCGTTCCAACCCGGCGAGGATTGGCGCTGGTGCTACGTCCACGAGGCGTTCGTCTGATGTCCGGCGACCAGCCGCTGCCGGGCGGAGAACCGGTGCCGGAGGAAGCGGACGAGGCCGCCTTCTGGGAGACCCCGGACATCTACGGCGCGTATCCGCGCCTTACGGAGGACCAGATAGCACGTCTGGCGGAGCACGGGCAACGCCGGAGCATGGCTCCGAACGACGTGCTGATCCGGGAGGGGGAGCGCTGCGAGACGTTCTTCGTCGTCCTCAGCGGTACGGTCGCCGTCGTCGAGGGCTACGGCACTCCCGAGGAACACGTGCTGCGCGTGCACGGCCCCGGTCGCTTCATCGGCGAACTCGGGCTGCTGCACGGACAGGTGGCCTTCTACACCGCTGTCGCCAGGGACCCGGGCGAGGTCCTCGTCGTCTCCTTGGCCCCATTGCGCCACCTGGTGTCCCAGGACTCCACCATCGGGGACCTCGTGCTGCGCGCCTGTCTGGGCCGTCGCGCGCTGCTCGTCGGACAGGGCGCCGGCTTCCGCATCATCGGCTCGCGCTACTCGCCCGACACCCGGCGGCTGCGCGAGTTCGCCATCCGCAACCGGCTGCCGCACCGCTGGATCGACCTGGAGACCGACGAGGAGGCCGAGGACCTGCTGCGCCGCTTCGGCGTCGGCCCGGAGGAGACACCGCTCGTCATCTGGCGGGACACCACCCTGTTGCGCAACCCCAGCAACGCGGAACTGGCCCGGCTCATCGGCCTGCCGTCACTGCCCGCCGGAAACCGTCACGGCGACGTCCTCATCGTCGGCTCCGGACCCGCCGGCCTCGCTGCCGCGGTGTACGCCGCCTCCGAGGGCCTGAGCACCACCGTGGTGGAGGCGATGGCCACCGGCGGCCAGGCCGCCACGTCGTCCCGCATCGAGAATCTGCTCGGCTTCCCCGCCGGCATCTCAGGCGCCGAACTCACCGAACGCGCCGTGCTCCAAGCCGACAAGTTCGGCGCCAGGATCAGCATTCCGCTGGAGGCGACCGGTCTCCATCCCAAGGACGAGGACCACTACGTGGTGGCGTTCGCCGACGGCAGCGAGATCGCCGCCCGCGCCGTCGTCCTGGCCACGGGCGCCCGCTACCGCCGGCTCCAGGTGCCCGGCATCGAACGCCTGGAGGGAACGAGCGTCCACTACTCGGCGACCGTCTACGAGGCCCAGCAGTGCCGCACCGACCCGGTGGCCGTCGTCGGCGGAGGCAACTCGGCGGGCCAGGCGGTGCTGTTCCTCGCCGGGTACGCGCCGAAGGTGCACCTGCTGGTCCGAGGACCCAGCCTTGAGGCCAACATGTCCCGCTACCTGGTCGACCAGGTCGAACGCCATCCGCGGGTGGAGGTCATGCTGCACACCGAAGTCACCGAGGTCATCGGCCAGGAGGTGCTGGAGGAACTCGACGTGGTCGACAACCGCACGGGCGGGCACCGCCGACTCGCGGTACGGGGCCTGTTCGTCTTCACCGGCGCCGACCCCCACACCGAGTGGCTCGCCGGCATCATCGCCCTCGACTCCCGCGGCTTCGTCCTCACCGGCCCGGAGGCCCAGGAAGCCTGCGCCTACCCCGAGGTGTGGCACGGCCGCGGGCGCTCGTGCATGACCCTGGAGACCAGCCTGCCCGGGGTCTTCGCGGTAGGGGACGTCCGTAGCGGCTCGGTGAAACGGGTGGCCTCCGCGGTCGGCGAAGGCGCGATGAGCATCCACTTCGTGCACCGCCACCTGGGCCGCACGGCCGCGCACGGCAGCACCGACAGCTCACCGCACACCCGTCCGAAGGAGTCCGCTTGGCTCGCATGACGCCCAGGAGATGCGGGATCTGAGGGATCTGACGCGGTCACGGACAGCGATGACGCTGGAACGGGCTCGGATGATGGTCAGCCTGCCTGTGGTGCCTGCCCGGGATGCCGCGTGACTCGCTCGGCGCGGGCCGGCGGATCAGAGCTCGCCGGGGGCGCCGAGGCCGGTCAGGGCGCCGACCGGGTCGAGGTCGGGGGTGCCCCGGGGCCACCAGTCCTCGTGGCCCGGTTCCGATTCGTAGGCGTACCAGAGGCCGTCGTGGCCCAGGCGGAGCTGGGCGTGGCCGCGGGGGTGGGTGAGGTGGTTGCGCCAGGGGCGGAAGGCGGGGAGGTCGGCGGCGAGCAGGAGGGGGCGGGCGCGGTCGAAACGGCCCGCGGGCGGGTCCCAGGGCTCTTCCAGGACCGTGAGTCCTTCGAGGCCGCCCTGCCGCCAGGCGGCGACCGCGCGCGCCAGGTCGGCGGGGGTACGGCCGGCGGCGGAGGCCAGCGAGGCGTACAGGGCGCGGGTCCCGGCGGTGAGGCCGGAACCGGGGCGGGCGGCGGCGAGCCGTACCGCGTCCTGCCACAGCGTCAGCTCCGCGACCGGGTCGCGGCCCGTGGTGAGCAGCGCGTGCGCGCGGGCGGCCGCGTCCGTGGCGAGCTGGTCCAGCGCGAACGGGTCGGGGCCGCCCGGCGCGCCCGGGTAGATCGGCGGCTGCTCGGGGTGCGCGGGGGCGGGCAGCGGCGCCGGGAGAGGCGGCAGCGCCCGACGCGCGAGGGCGTCACGGGCCCGTACGCCGGGCAGTGGCGCCGACTGCTGTTCCTGGGCGGCGCGGGCCGCGCGGGTGGCGTTGCGGCGGGACAGCGCGTCCAGCAGCTCGCGCTCGCCCCTGCCGCGCAGCAGAAGCAGCACGAAGGGGTCCTCGTCGAGCAGACGTGCCGTCTGGTAGCAGAGGGCGGCGGCGTGTTTACAGGGGTGGCCGTGGTCGGGGCAGCTGCACTGGGGTGCCAGGTCGCCGGGGCCGGGGAGCAGGTCGGCTCCGCAGTCCGCGAGCGACTTGGGCATCTCCTTGTCGAGGAGGGCCGCGATGTGCCCGGGGCGCTCGGCCGCCGCGTCGAGGAAACGGTCCCAGTCGCCGTCGTCCAGCGTCCGCAGTCGGACCTGGACGCGGTACGGCCGCGGGCGGCTCCCGTGGACATAGGCCAGCACGAGTCCCGGTGTGACGGTGATGGCGTCGACGTGCCCCCGGTCGGCGTACGCCCCTCCGCGCGCCAGCCGCGCCGCGTCCAGGGCTCCCTCTTCGAGAGCGCGTACCCAGGCGTTGCCCCACCACGTCTCCGCAAAGGTGTCCGCGTGCGAGGTGCGGGCGGGGAGCGCTTCGAACGTGCGGCGCAGCTCGCCGTCGCGGCGCGGGGATGCCATGGAGCGCGGCACGGCGACGGCCGACGGGATCGTGCTCGCCTCGCTGAGCCGGGGCTGCGTCGGGAGCGCCGGGTGCGCTGGGTGCGCCGAGTTGCGGCGCCCCCTCTCGGCGTCGGCTTCGGCGTCGGTCTTGGTGTCGCTGTTGGCGTCGAGGGCGGTCTCGGTGTCGATGTCGCTGTCGGTCTCGGTCTCGACGTCGGTCTTGGTGTCCGTGTCGGGGTGCGCCGGACGTCCGGTGTCGGTTGTCTCGCGGGGCGCTTCGGCGCCGGGCAGCTCGAAGGCCTCCGCGAGCACCTCTCGTACGTCCCGGACCCGGGCTCCCCGGTCCTGGTCCCGTCGGTCGCGCCGGGCCCGCGCACCGGCCGCCGCACGCTCTGCCGACCGGTGCGCGCTTCCGGCTCCCTTGGTCTCCGCCGCCGTCCGCGCCTGCCGGGCCTCCGTGCGCGCCGCGCGCAGTGCCTCGCGGGCGATGTCACCAGGACGCGTGCCGGCTGGGGGCACGTCGGCGGACGGAGCGTCCGCCGTCTCCGCGCGGGCCGAAGGCCGTACCGGACCGGGTTGGGCGCCTGAGGCGGTCTCCGGATCCGGGACGGGGTCGGCACCCGAACTCGGGTCCGGATGCGGACCGCTCCCCCTCGTGGCGGCCCGGCGCAGGGCCTCCCTGGCCGCGTCGCCCGGTCGGGCCGCCGGGGAGGTCACCCCGTCCGACCGCGAAGCCGGCTCGTCCCCCGCCGCCGCGCCCAGGGTGTCGCGCTCCCGCGCGGCCCGCAGCGCGCGACGCGCCACGTCGGCGGGGCGCGGCCCGGCTGCCGGGCGTGATGGTTCGGAGGCCGGCGCGTCCGCGTCCCCGTTCACCGGCCGCGTCTCTTCCTGCGGACCGTTCACGACGACCTCCGCAGTGACACCAGGTCCGACAGCTCGCGGTCGGTCAGTTCGGTCAGGGGGGCCTCGCCGGAGCCCAGGATGGCGTCGGCGAGCGCCCGCTTGGCTTCGAGCATCTCGGCGATGCGGTCCTCGACCGTGCCCTCGGTGATGAGGCGGTGCACCTGGACGGGCTGGGTCTGACCGATGCGGTAGGCGCGGTCGGTGGCCTGTTCCTCGACGGCCGGGTTCCACCAGCGGTCGAAGTGGACGACGTGGCCCGCCCGGGTGAGGTTCAGGCCGGTGCCCGCGGCCTTGAGGGACAGCACCAGGATCGGGGTGGCCCCGCTCTGGAAGCGGTCCACCATGTGTTCGCGTTCGGCGACCGGCGTGCCGCCGTGCAGGAGCTCCACCGGGACGGCGCGCGCGGCCAGGTGGGCGGTGATCAGTCGGGCCATCCCCACGTACTGGGTGAAGACCAGCGCCGAGCCGTCCTCGGCGAGCAGTGTGTCCAGCAGTTCGTCGAGCAGGGCGAGCTTGCCGGAGCGGGCGGAGGGTCCGAGCGCGGCGGCCCGGGCGTCCTCCTTCAGGAACAGCGCCGGGTGGTTGCAGATCTGCTTGAGGGAGGTGAGGAGCTTCAGGACCAGGCCGCGGCGGGCGATGCCCTCGGTCGTCTCGATGGCGAGCATCGACTCGCGGACCACGGCCTCGTAGAGGGACGCCTGCTCACGGGTCAGGGGGACCGGGTGGTCCGTCTCCGTCTTGGGCGGGAGCTCGGGGACGATCCCGGGGTCGGACTTCTTGCGACGGAGCAGGAAGGGGCGGATCAGCCGGGCCAGGCGGGCGATCGCCTCCTCGTCCTCGCCGTTCTCCACGGCGCGCGCGTGTCGGGCGCGGAAGGACTTGAGAGGTCCGAGCAGGCCGGGCGTCGTCCAGTCCAGCAGGGCCCACAGCTCGGAGAGGTTGTTCTCCACGGGCGTGCCGGTGAGAGCCACGCGCGCGGGGGACGGGATGGTCCGCAGGGCCTTCGCCGTCGCCGAGTAGGGGTTCTTGACGTGCTGGGCCTCGTCGGCGACGACCATGCCCCACGTCTGCTGGGCGAGCCGGGGCGCGGCCGAGCGCATCGTGCCGTAGGTGGTCAAGACGAAACCGCCGTCGAGGTCCTCCAGGGTGCGGTCGGGGCCGTGGAAGCGGCGGACCGGGACGCCGGGCGCGAAACGGTTGATCTCCCGCTGCCAGTTGCCCATCAGCGATGCCGGGCAGACGACCAGGGTGGGTTCGCCGCGGTCCCGGCGCAGGTGCAGGGCGATGACGGTGATGGTCTTGCCGAGGCCCATGTCGTCGGCGAGGCAGCCGCCGAGGCCGAGGGAGGTCATGAGGTCGAGCCAGGCGAGGCCCCGCAGCTGGTAGTCCCGCAGCCGGGCCTGGAGGCCCGGGGGCGGCTCCACGGGGGTGATGCCGGCCGTCAGACGGTCGCGCAGCGTGGCGAGGGCGCCGACCGGCACCGCCTCGACCGTCTCGCCGTCGACCTCCGCGGTGCCGGTGAGCGCCACGGACAGGGCGTCGACCGGGTCGAGCAGGCCCAGCTCCCGCTTGCGGGCCTTGCGGACGAGGGCGGGGTCGACGAGGACCCACTGGTCGCGCAGCCGGACGACGGGGCGGTGGGCCTCGGCGAGGGCGTCCATCTCGGCCTCGGTGAGCGGGTCGCCGCCGAGGGCCAGCTGCCAGCGGAACTGGAGCAGTTCCTCGCTCTCGAAGAATCCGGTGCCGTCCGTGGCCGAGCCGGGCGCGGGGCGCACCACCGCGGCGGCACTGAGGTCGTGGGCGAGGTCGCGGGGCCAGTGGACGGCGACGCCGGCCGCGCCGAGGCGGGTCGCGGCGATGCCGAGCAGGTCGGAGAGCTCCTCTTCGGAGAGTGCGAGGACGTCGGGCACGTCCTGTTCGGACAGGCGGTCCAGGGGCGGCCAGACGCGGGCGGCGCGGCGCACGGCCAGCGCCGCGTCCACGCGCGCGCGGGGGCCGAAGGCCGTGTCGGCGTCGTCCTCCCACAGGGCCGCGGCGTCGACGACGAGGGTGGGGTCGGCGAGGCTGTGCACCTGGACGACGGCGGCGCCCGCGCGGTGCGCGCCCTCGCCGTCCTCGAAGAGCTGGTACGCCGACAGGTCCAGGCGGAGCGAGATCCGTACGCCCGCGTCCATGCCCGCGGCGACCTCGGCGGCCCAGTCGTGGGCTCCGGGCAGCCGCTGCGGCTCTCCGGCCGCGAAGGGTTTCCCTGAGGTGTGGGGAGCGGCGGGGGTACGCGGCAGGGTGTCGGCGACCGCGTCCAGGAAGGAGCGCATCAGCGCTTCCGGGTCGGGCAGCCGGAGGGGGCCCTTGCCGGGGAGCGGGACGGCATGCCCTTCGTACGGAAGAGCGGCGGCCACGGCGCGCAGGTGGGCGATGTCGTCCGGGTCCAGTGGGCCCGCGCGCCAGGCGTCGTGGCCCTCGGAGGTGAGTCCGGGCAGCATCCGGCCCCGCGCGACGAGCCGCAGTGCGTGCAGCGCGGCAGCGCCCCAGCAGGTCGTGGCCGGATGCGCGGCGCGGTCGTGGCGGGCCCCGGCGAGCAGCGGGAGGGCCTCGGCGATCGGCAGGGTCAGGGCGGGGACGGTGCCGCGGCGGACTCCCGAGCCGTGCGGTCGTACCACCGTCAGCTCGGTCGGCTCGGCGGACGACGTGTTCTCGGCGGGCGACCCGCTCCCGGCGCGGTCGTCGGAGGGCAGCGGCCCGCCGTCCGGGTCCCAGAAGGCGACGCGTCCCTGGCGGGGCACGGGTGCGGGCAGGAAGACGGCGGCAAGCCGCACCGGCACAGCCGTATCGGTCTTCACGGCCTCGTCGCCCATACGTCCGGTCACCTCCCGCCCCTCGGTCGAATCAGTTGTCTTCGACTCTACGGGCGGGCTCTGACAACCGGTCCCGACGGTGGCCCCGGCGCGGGGCCGGGGCGGCTCAGGGGATCGTGCGGGAGACGACGTAGACCACGGCGCGCCCGGGCTGGGGCCAGTTCACGACGATGTCCTGGGTGGGCGCCGGGTCCTTCTGTTCGTGCGTGAGGCCCCACCACGAGCCGGGGCCCGTGAACTTCCAGCCGACGACCTTCTGGTCGCGGGTGCCGATGGCGATGTTGTTCTTGCGCAGTGTGTCCCGGCTGGTGCCGACCTCCGTGAGGAACTGCTCCAGCCCCGCGCCATTGGTGGCGAACTGCACGTAGAGACGGCTGGTCTTCCAGTTGTTCGTCTCGTAGTAGGCGACGGAGACGCCGTTCAACGGGATGGGCACCTGGTAGAGGCGGCGCTGGACGCGCGAGGGCCAGCCCACGGTGAGGCCGGTCGCCGAGTAGTTCTCCTCCTTCTGCTTGCCGCTGTCGCGGCTCTGGTTGGCGGAGATCACCAGGTAGCCGGCCGGGACGCCGATGAGCAGCACGATGATCAGCAGCGTCAGGGCACGGCGGCGGAACTTGTGGCGCGGGTCCTCCGGCGGGCGCCGGGGCTCGTCCGGAGGCGAGGCCTGGCGCGGCAGCGAGGCCGTCACAGCATCCCCTGGGTCGTGCGGCGGGACTCGGAGTAGCGCTCGTACCGCTCGTAGCGCTCCACACGGCGGCGCTTGGCGCGGCGGAAGCGGCGGGCGACGAGGCGCGCGAGGTCGGCGGCGCCGACCATGCCGGCCTCGGGGCCGAGCTGGGCGCGGGCGATACGGGCCTCGGGACGGTAGCCGCGACCGGTCAGGTGGCGGCGGAAGGCGTCGCGCGCGGGGCCGATGAGGAGGTCGTCGGCCGCGCTGACGCCGCCGCCGATGACGAAGCAGGAGGGGTCCAGAGCCGCCGCCAGGTTGGCGATGCCGACGCCGAGCCACTGACCGATGTCCTGGAGCAGCTCGATGCACATGGCGTCGCCCTCGCGGGCGAGCTCGGTGATCATCGGGCCGGTGATGTCGCCGATGTTGCCCTTGACGTGCTCGATGATCCCGTACGCGACCGGGGAGTCCGCGGCGGCGAGTTCGCGGGCCTCACGGACCAGCGCGTTGCCCGAGCTGTACTGCTCCCAGCAGCCGCGGTTGCCGCACGGGCAGCGGTGGCCGCCCGGGACCACCTGCATGTGGCCGAACTCGCCCGCGACGCCGAACTTGCCGCGCTTGACCTGGCCGTCCTCCAGCAGCGCACCGCCGATGCCGGTGCCGAGCGTGATCATGACGAGGTTGTCCTCGCCACGCCCCGCGCCGAACCGCCACTCCGCCCAGGCGGCGGCGTTGGCGTCGTTGTCGACCAGGACCGGGACGGCGAGCCGCCCGGCGAGGCGGTCGCGCAGCGGCTCGTTGCGCCAGGACAGGTGGGGGGCGAAGAGGACGCGGTTGCGCTCGGCGTCGACCCAGCCGGCCGCACCGATGCCCACGGCGTGCACGTCGTGCCGGTCCGAGAGGTCCAGGACCAGCTCCACGATGGTGTCCTCGACGACCTTGGGGCTCTTGGACTTGTCCGGCGTCTCGGCGCGGAGCTTCTCCAGGATGTTGCCGTCGGCGTCGACGACGCCCGCCATCACCTTCGTGCCGCCGATGTCGATACCGACGGTGGGGACGCGGGGAGCCGTCAGATGGGAACGGCGTTCACGCGTCCCTACGGTCCGCAGGACGGTGGCCCGCGCGGAGCCGCGGTGTGCGAGGTCGCGGTAGGTGCTCATCGGGCCGATTCTGCCTCACCGCGCCGGGGGGGCGCATGGCGGAGTCCCCCTGAGCTCTCCGGGGCGCTCCGCCGGAGCGCCCTGGAGAGCCTTGGGCCGTATGTGAGCGGAGAGCCGTATGTGACTGGACGCACAGCTCCCCGCGCCCCTCAGGACGCGCTTCGCTCCAGCTCGTGTCGGAGGTCGTCCAGCTCGCTGCCGCCCGCCATCTGGCGGGTCAGCTCGTCGAGGCTGATCTCGTCGCGGGTGTGGCTGCCGAACATGGCGCCGCGCTTCAGGAGGACGAAACGGTCGCCCACCAGGTACGCGTGGTGCGGGTTGTGAGTGATGAGGACCACGCCGAGGCCGGCGTCCCGCGCGGCGGCCACGTACTTGAGGACCACGCCGGACTGCTTCACACCGAGCGCGGCGGTGGGCTCGTCGAGGACGAGGACCTTGGCACCGAAGTGGACGGCGCGGGCGATCGCCACGCACTGACGCTCACCGCCGGAGAGGGTGCCGATGGGCTGGTCGACGTCACGCAGGTCGATGCCCATGCGCAGCAGCTCCGCGTGGGTGGTCCTGCGCATGCGGTCGACGTCCATGCGCCTGAAGGGGCCCGTGCCCCTCGACAGCTCGGAACCGAGGAAGAAGTTCCGCCACACCGGCATCAGCGGGACCACGGCGAGGTCCTGGTAGACGGTGGCGATGCCCCGGTCCAGGGCCTCGCGCGGGGAGGTGAGGCGGGTCTCCTCGCCCTCGATGCTCAGGGTGCCCGCGTCGTGCTGGTGCAGGCCCGCGATGATCTTGATCAGCGTGGACTTGCCCGCGCCGTTGTCGCCGAGCACGCAGGAGATCTCCCCCGCGTGCACCTCCAGCGAGACGCCTTCGAGCGCGCGGATGTTGCCGTAGTACTTGCTGACGTCGTCGAGTTCGACGAGCGCCGTGCGTTCCGAGGCCGCCGCGCCGGTCGTCTTTCCCGCGTCCGTCGTCATGCCGTCGCCGTCCGTCGTCATGCCGTCGCCTCCGCGCGCTTGCGGACCCAGTGGTTGAGCAGGGTCGCCAGGAGCAGCATCACTCCCAGGAAGAACTTGAACCAGTCCGGGTTCCACTCGGCGAACACGATGCCCTTGCTCACCATGCCGAAGATCAGCGCGCCGACCGCCGCGCCGACCGCGGAGCCGTAGCCGCCGGTGATCAGACAGCCGCCGATGACGGCCGCGATGATGTAGATCAGCTCGTTGCCGACGCCCTCGCCGGACTGCACGACGTCGAACGAGAACAGCAGGTGCTGCCCGGAGATCCAGGCGCCGAAGGCGACACCCATGTAGAGGCCGATCTTCGTCTTGTTGACCGGGACGCCGACCGCGCGGGCCGCGTCCTCGCCACCGCCGACGGCGTAGATCCAGTTGCCGAAGCGGGTGCGCAGCAGGATCCAGGTGGCGACGACGACCAGGGCCAGCCACCACAGGATGGTGATCTTGAAGTCGACGCCGCCGATGGTGAACGTCGAGGCGAAGACGTCCCTGGCCGAGGAGAAGCCCTGCATGTCGGAGATCGACTTCGTGGACACCGTGCCACTGATCAGCTTGGTGAAGCCGAGGTTCATGCCGGTCAGCATCAGGAAGGTGCCGAGCGTGATGATGAAGCTCGGCGGGTCCGTGCGGGTCAGCATGACGCCGTTGAAGACGCCGATCGCCAGCGTGACGACCAGCGAGACGAGGACGCCGACCCAGACGTTCGCGGTCATCTGGTAGCTGAACATCGAGGAGATCAGCGCGGAGCTGGTCACCATGACGCCCGCGGAGAGGTCGAACTCGCCGCCGATCATCAGCAGCGCGACCGGTACGGCCATGATGCCGATCGTCGAGGAGGCGTACAGCACCGTGCTGAGGCTCGCGGCCCGTACGAAGCTGTCGGCGAAGATCGCGAAGAAGAGGAAGACCGCGATCGCGCCGACCACGGAGCCGAGCTCGGGCCGTCCCATGAGTCCGCGCAGGGGCGAGGTCTTCAGGAGGCGCTCGTCGACCTTGGTGTCGGGCGACGGCGCGGGTGCAGGCGCAGTGGCGCTCATCGGGTCCCCCGCTTGGTGTACTCCTCGAGCGCGGCGGCCTGATCCTTGGTGATGATCTGCGGACCGGTGAGGACCGGCTTGCCGCCGCCGAGGACATCGGCGTTGTACTTGTAGAGCCACAGCAGGTCCACGGCCTCGTACCCCTGGAGGTAGGGCTGCTGGTCGACCGCGAAGCCGAGTGTGCCGTCCTTGAGCTCCGAGGCCACCTTCGCGTTCAGGTCGAAGGTGTC
This sequence comes from Streptomyces mirabilis, assembly GCF_039503195.1. NCBI lineage: Bacteria > Bacillati > Actinomycetota > Actinomycetes > Kitasatosporales > Streptomycetaceae > Streptomyces > Streptomyces mirabilis. Next base: position 8,112,652 of record NZ_JBCJKP010000001.1, on the reverse strand, counting down.
GATCTCGGCCTTGCTGCCCGCGTCGGCCTTCGCCTTCACCGCGGTGTCCGCGTACGGGGCGCCGAGCGTGACGACCGTGTCGATGGACCTGTCGGCCTGCAGCTTGGCGCCGATGGAGGACTGCACGTCGGGCATGCTGGTGCCCTGGACGTAGAGATTCTGCACGGTGCCGTGGAAGGTGCTCTTCACACCCGCACAGCGCTGCTCGTGGCCGACGTTGCCCTGCTCGTGCAGGATGCACAGGGCCTTCTTGCGGCCCCGCTTGTTCAGCTCCTCGCCGACCGCCTCACCGGCGATCGTCTCGTCCTGCCCGATGTGGGCGAGCGCGCCGAACGCCTTGGACTGCTCGGAGCCGGAGTTCACCGTGATCACGGGGATGCCGGCCTTCTCGGCGCGCGCCACGGCGGCCTTCATCGCGTCCGGCTTGGCCAGCGTGACGATGATGCCGTCGACCCGCTTGTCCACGGCGGCGTCGACGAGCTGCGCCTGCTGCTGCGCCTCGGCGTTGTGCGAGTACAGGAAGTCGATGTTGTCCTTGACCGCGGCCTGCTTGGCGCCGTTCTGCACGATGTCCCAGAACGTGTCGCCATCGCCCGAATGGGTGATCATCGCGAAGGTCCACTTGGGCGTGTTCACCGCGGCCCTGCCCTGGGCCGACGCCGCCTTACGGGCATCCTCGGCCCGCTTCCCGCCGGTGCTGCTGCATCCCGCGAGGGACACCCCCAGCGCCCCTGCGAGCGCGATGCTTACCCAGGTCCGAGTCCGTGCCACGAGGCCGTGCCCTTCTTGCTGTGTTCTTTGGTGCGCCGGGGCCCGCGAAGCGGCCCGGCGGGCCATTCCGCAGGCCCCGGGGGCCGACATCTCGCCGGCCCCAAACGCCCAAGTATCGAACACTGGGATCGTGCACCCCATCAGCGGGTCCCGCGCGCGGTGTACTTCTCGAGGGTCGAGGCGTCCTTCTCGGTGATGATGGCCGGGCCGGTCAGGACCGTCTTGCCGCCGCCGAGGATGTCGCCGTTGGTCTTGTAGAGCCACAGCATGTCGATGGCCTCGTACCCCTGGAGGTAGGGCTGCTGGTCGACCGCGAAGCCGACCTCCTTGGCCTGGAGGCGCTTGACCACCTCCGCGTTCAGGTCGAAGGTGTCTATCTCCGCCTTGCTGCCCGCGTCGGCCTTGGCCTTCACCGCGACGGCGGCGATCGGGGCGCCCAGGGTGACGACGGCGTCGATACCCTTCGTGGCCTGGAGCTTCGCCTCGACGGAGGACTGGGTGGCGGGGGCGTTGGTGCCGTCGACGTTGAGGTTCTCGAGCGTGCCCTTGAAGGTCTTCTTCACGCCCGCGCAGCGCTGCTCCAGCGAGACGTTGCCCTGCTCGTGGATGACGCAGACGGCCTTCTTCAGGCCCCGGTTGTTCAGCTCCTCGCCGACGGCCTCACCGGCGACCGACTCGTCCTGGCCGAAGTGCGCGAGCGCCCCGAACCGCTTGGAGAACTCGGCACCGGAGTTGATCGTGACGACCGGGATACCCGCCTGTTCGGCCTTGGCGAGGACGTCCTTCATGGCATCGGGCTTGGCCAGGGTGACGACGATCCCGTCGACCTTCTTGTCGATGGCGGCCTGAACGAGCTGGGCCTGCCCGCCCGCTTCCTTGTCGTTCGAGTACAGGAAGTCGACGTTGTCCTTGCTCGCCGCCTGCTTGGCGCCGCTCTGCACGATGTCCCAGAAGGTGTCACCCTCGCCGGAGTGCGTCACCATCGCGATCTTCAGACGGGGCGTACCCGCGGCCTTGCCGCCGCTCCCGCCGGCGCTCGCCCTGTTCTCGGAGTCCTTGCCACCGGAGTTGCTGCAGCCGGCCGCGAGCGCGATCACGGCGATCACCGCCGCTGCCGTTCGGGCTGTACGCATGGTCGGAACACCCTCTTTTCCGCCGCACCTTTGCGGCTGAGGGGAGTTCTAGCTTTGCGCCCGCACACCAGTCAATGGACTTTTTAGAACATTCTTACGATTCAAATTCAGCCTCGCCGAAGCCGGTTCACCACCCCTTCACGACCGCTTCACGGCCGTACGAGGAGCTGGAATTCGAAGGAGTAGCGCGAGGCGCGGTACATGTGACTGCCGAACTCGACCGCGCGCCCGGTGTCGTCGAAGGTGGTGCGCTGCATGGTGAGCAGCGGTGCCCCCTCGGGCTCACCGAGCCGCTCCCCCTCCTCCGCGGTGGCCGCGCGGGCGCCGACGGACTGGCGGGCGCTGTGCAGCGTGATGCCCGCGGCCCGCATCAGCCGGTACAGCCCGGTGGCCTCCATCTGCTCGCTGTCCAGCTCCAGCAGCTCCGGGGGCAGATAGTTGCAGAGGTACGCCATCGGCTCCCCGTGGGCGAGCCGCAGCCGCTCCACCCGGTGCACGTCACTGCCCTCGGCCACGCCCAGAGCGGCCGCGACCTCGGCGGACGCCGGTACGACGGTGTTGACGAGCACCCGGGTCGCGGGACGCTGCCCGGCCGCCTCCAGGTCGTCGTACAGACTGCTGAGCTCCAGGGGCCGCTTGACCTGGCTGTGCACGACCTGGGTGCCGACACCACGGCGGCGCACCAGCAGACCCTTGTCGACGAGGGACTGGATGGCCTGACGGACCGTGGGTCGGGACAGCCCGAGACGCCCCGCGAGCTCGATCTCGTTGCCGAGAAGGCTGCCCGGGGTCAGGGTCCCGTGCTCGATCGCCGCCTCCAGCTGTTGGGAGAGCTGGAAGTACAGCGGGACCGGACTGCTGCGGTCGACGCTGAGCTGGAGCGACACGGTCGGATCCTCTTCTGGTTTCGGCACGGGCCGAGCGTAGCTCCGGGAGATGTTGACGGGAAGTTGTGTAGTTCGATTGTCCGGACAAAGCATTGACAGCGTGCCTGGTGGGCCCGCACTTTGTTCCCATGCGCATCGGACTTATCGGAACGGGTCGAATCGGTACATTTAACGCGACCGTTCTCAACCGCCACCGCGAGGTCGGCTCCCTCATCGTCACGGACGCGGACTCGGTGAGGGCACATGCGGTCGCGGACCGGTTGGGCGCCACGGCGGCACCCAGCGTGGACGAGATCTTCACCTGGGGCGTGGACGCCGTGGTGATCACGGCGGCCACCTCGGCGCACGGCGAACTGATCGGTAGGGCAGCGCGCATGGGGCTCCCGGTGTTCTGCGAGAAGCCCATCGCCGTCGATCTGCCGGGCACGCTGTCCGCGCTCGCCGAGGTCGACGCGGCCGGCACGGTCCTGCAGCTGGGCTTCCAGCGCCGCTTCGACACGGGCTACGCGACCGCGCGGGAGGCGGTGCGCTCGGGGCGGCTCGGACGGCTGCACACCATCCGCGCGATGACCTCCGACCAGTCGCCGCCCCCGGCCGCGTACCTCCCGATCTCCGGCGGCATGTACCGCGACTGCCTCGTCCACGACTTCGACATGCTGCGCTGGATCACCGGCCGCGAGGTCGTCGAGGTGTACGCCATGGGCTCCGACGCCGGGCCCTCGATGTTCCGTGAGGCGCACGACATCGACACGGCCGCCGCCGTCCTCACCCTGGACGACGGCACGCTCGCCACGGCGACCGCGACCCGGCTGAACGGCGCGGGCTACGACGTACGCATGGAGCTGGCCGGCGAGCTGGACCAGATCGGCGTCGGCCTGGACGACCGTACGCCCATCGCCTCCACCGAACCGGCCGGACCGCCGGCCGCCGACAAGCCGTGGACCGGTTTCCTGGAGCGCTTCGGCCCTGCCTACGAGGCCGAGCTCGCCGCCTTCGTCGACGTCGTGCGCGGCGAACGCGCCAACCCCTGCGACGGGCAGGAGGCCCTGCACGCCCTGCGCATCGCCGAGGCCTGCGAGCTGTCGCGGCTGGAGAGACGCCCGGTGTATCTGGCGGAGATCCCCGGCAGACGGGACTGAGCGAACGCATCGGTGCCGCTCCCCGCCCGAAACCGCACCACCGTCACCCCTCCACTCACTCCCCCCACGCACCACCACTCACCAGCGCACCGGCAGGCTGCGCAGACCGCGCATCAGCATGCCCGAGAGCCAGTCACCAGGGGGCCCGTCCAGCGCGAGATCCGGGCATCTCTCCAGCAGGGAGCACAGCGCGACCCGGGCTTCGAGACGGGCCAGCGGCGCACCCAGGCAGTAGTGGATGCCGTGCCCGAAGGAGAGATGGCCCTGCGGGGCGCGGTGGATGTCGAAGCGGTCCGGATCCGGGCAGCGCGCAGCGTCACGGTTCGCGGCGTCGAGCCCGATCATCACCGGGTCACCCGCCGCGATGGCCCTGCCACCGATCTCCAACGGCTCCGCCGCATAGCGGTACGTCGCGGTCTCCACCGGTCCCTCGAAGCGCAGCACCTCCTCCACCGCGCCGTCGAGGAGCGTCATGTCGGCCCGCAGCGCGGCGAGCTGGTCGGGGTGGGTGAGCAGGGCGTGCACACCGTTCGTGATCAAGTTGACCGTGGTCTCGTGGCCCGCGACCAGCAGGATGAACGCCATCCCGCGCAACTCGGCACGGGAGAGCCGGTCGCCGTCCTCGGCCCGGGTGCGGATGAGGTCGCTGAGCAGGTCGTCGCCGGGTGCCGTGCACCGCTTGTCCTCGATCAGCTCATCGAGATAGGCGGCCAGCTGCCGGACGGCGGCCAGCTCGGAGTCTCCATCGGTCGGCGTCACGATCTCGTTCGACATCGCGCGGAACGCCACCCGGTCGATGTCCGGGACGCCGAGCAGCTCGCAGATGACGGTGATCGGCAGCGGATAGGCGAACGAGTCGACGAGGTCGGCTCTCCCCTTCGGCAGCATCTCGTCCAGCAGTTCGTCGGTGATCTGCTGGACGCGCGGGCGCAGCGCCTCCACCCGCCGCATGGTGAACGCGCCCGTGACGAGGGAGCGCAGCCGGGTGTGCTCCGGCGGGTCGGCGATCAGCACATACCGGCCCATCAGCTCTTCTTCGAGCGAACTCCACCCCCCTCTCCTCGTGTCCTTGGAGAGCCTCGGGTCGGCTAGAGCGGCCCGCGCCTCCTCGTAGCCGACGACGAGCCAGCCCTCGTACGCGCCCGGCTGCGGTGTCCGCACCCAGTGGACGGGGCCGCGCTCGCGCAGCGCCGCGTACACCGGATACGGGTCCCGCGTGAACCCCGCGCCGTACTCGCCCAGATCGATCATGGTCCCCCTCCCGTTGTCCTTCCAACGCGCGGGCGCCACGCTCAGTGCCCGTCGTCTCCCTCCAGGAGTCCCGCGTCGTACGTCAACAGTGCGATCTGCACACGGTTGTTGAGGCCGAGCTTGGCGAGGATCCGTGAGACATGGGTCTTGACGGTGGCGACGCTCATGTACAGCTCGGCGGCGATCTCGGCGTTGGAGGAGCCCTGGCCGACGGCCACGGCGACCTCGCGTTCACGGTCGTTGAGCGCGCCGATCCGGTCCCGAGCGCCGGTGCGCCGCCCGCCCGGCGCCCCACCGGCCGCGTGCTCCATCAACTGGCGGGTGACGGCGGGCGAGAGCACGGGGTCACCGGCCGCGACCCGGCGTACCGCGTCGAGGATCTGCACAGGCGGCGTGTCCTTGAGGACGAACCCGGCGGCACCCGCGCGCAGCGCCCGCAGCACCTGGTCGTCGGCGTGAAACGTGGTGAGGACCACGACCTGCGGCGCGTTCTCGCGCCCTCGCAGCCGTTCGGTGGCCGTGAGTCCGTCGATCACCGGCATCCGGATGTCCATCAGGACGACGTCCGGGCGGGTGCGGTCGACGAGCGCCTCGACCTCGCCGCCGTCCGCGGCCTCGCCGACGATCTCGATGTCGTCGGCGCCGCCCATCATGAAGGACAGGCCGGCCCTGACCAGCGGATCGTCGTCGACGAGAAGCAGCCGGATCGCATTCATGGTGCCTACCGTAGGTGCCCGCCGGGGCATTACCCACGCCTCGACCGCGACGAACGACTACCGTCGGCCGCCAGGACAGTCTCGACGGGGTCTCTCCCGGGAGTGAGGAGTTCAGTGCGCTATCGGCTCTTGGGCAGGACCGGCCTGCGCGTCTCGGAGCTGTTCCTCGGTGCCATGACGTTCGGGGAGCAGGGCGGGGTGGGGGCGCCGAAGGAGGAGTGCGCGCGGATCCTCGACGCGTACGCGGAGGCGGGCGGCAACGTGGTGGACACGGCCGTCAACTACCGCGGCGGCGCCAGCGAGGAGATCGTGGGGGAGTTACTCAGAGGCCGACGCGACCGTTTCGTCCTCTCCACCAAGTACACCGTCTCCCGTGACGGCACCGACCCGAACGCCGCCGGGAACCACCGCAAGAACCTCGCCCTCTCCCTGGAGACGAGCCTGCGGCGCCTCGACACGGACTACATCGACGTCTACTGGGTGCACATCTGGGACCGGAACACGCCGGTCGAGGAGACCATGCGCGCCCTGGACGACGCCGTACGGTCCGGCAAGGTCCTGTACGTGGGCATCTCGGACGCGCCCGCCTGGGTGGTCTCGCGGGCCAACACCCTTGCCGAGTGGCGGGGTTGGTCCCCCTTCGCCGCGCTCCAGGTGCCCTACAGCCTGCTCAGCCGCGACGCGGAGCGCGAGCTCCTCCCCATGGCGGAGACCCTCGGCATGTCGGTGGCCGCGTGGAGTCCGCTGCACAACGGCGTCCTGTCGGGCAAGTACACACGTCCGGGCGGTGTGGCCCCCGGCACGGCGACCCGCCTCTCCCCCGAGGCGATCGGGGAACTCGAACGGACGGTGGCCGAAGCGGTCCGGTCGGCGGCCGACGAACTCGGCGCCTCCCCGGCCCAGGTGGCCATCGCCTGGACCATGGCCCACTCCCCCACCGTCCACCCCATCATCGGCGCCCGCCATGTCACCCAGCTCACCGACAACCTGGGCGCGAGCGAACTCACCCTCCCCGACCACGTACTGACCGGCCTGGAGGAGGCCACGGCCTTCCGCACAGGCTTCCCGACAGACTTCATCAACGAGACATCGAGCTGGGTCTACGGCACCGCGGGCCACCGAGTGATCCCCCGCACCCCCTGACACACCGGCAGCCACGGCCCCGCCCCGCAACCACGGGCGGACATCACGCACCGCGGGCGCACCTCACGCTCCCCCACGCAACCGCGGGCACACGCCCACGCTCACCCACCCCACGGCAGCCACGCCCGCACCAAGAAGCCCCCACCCCCGTCGGACCCGTGCTCCAGACGCCCCCCGGCCAGAGTGGCCCGCTCGGTCAGTCCGATCAGCCCCTGCCCGGAACCCGGCACATGCGGTACCTCTCCCGGAGGAGCGGGGTTGCGCACGGACACACTCACACCGTCACCCGGGGCCCCCGAGACACCCACCGTGACCTCGGCCCCCGGAGCATGCTTACGGGCGTTCGTCAGCCCTTCCTGGGCGATGCGATACACGGTCCGCCCGACGGACGCGGGCACAGTCGCGGCATCGGCGACCCGCAGATCGAGGGCCACCTTCATCCCCGCCTCACGCGACTCGGAGACCAGCGCGTCCAACGCGCCGAGCGTCGGCTGCGGCCGCCCCGCGTCGTCGGAGTCACCCGCCCGCAGCACCCCGATGATCTCCCGCAGATCCTGCAGGGCCTCGTGCGCGCTCTCCCGGATCACCCCGGCGGCCCGCGCGACCTCCTCGCGAGGCGCGTCCGGCCGGAACTCCAACGCCCCCGCGTGCACGCTCAACAACGTCAGGCGGTGCGCGAGCACATCGTGCATCTCGCGCGCGATCGCCTCGCGCGCCAGCCGCTGCGCCTGCTCGGCCCGCAGCGCGGCCTCCGTCTCGGCCCGCCGTGCCCGGTCCCGCAGACTCAGCATGAGCTGCCGCTTGGACCGTACGAACATGCCCCAGCCGACGACCGCCAGGGTCAGCAGCGTGGTGACGGCGATGGCGGCGGCGTAGGACAGATCGGGATCGGGCCGCAGCCAGAAGTAGACCGGAAGCAGGGCGAGCTGGAGACCGGCGACCCAGCCCACGTACTTGAGTGGCCGGTGCACGGCGAGCGTGAAGAGGGCGACCAGTCCTGCGCCGCCCGCGGTGTTCGAGAGCAGTCCGACGGGGATCATCGCCACGGCCAGCCCCAGCGGCCACCGGCGGCGCGACCACACGGCGAAGCAGGCGAGGCCGCCGATCCACTGGTCGACGACGGCGAGGGCGTGCGGGGTGTCCGGGTCGCGGGTCAGCGTGTGCGCGGCCATCGCCCCGATGACGACGGCCAGCACGAAGCAGCCGAAGTCGACCATCCAGTCACGCGCGGTACGCCGGGGGCGCCCGCCCCGACCCGTCCGCTCGGGGTCGAGCTCCGCGACCACGGCCGACGGCAGCAGCCAGCGCCGCCCGGGCAGAACGGGTGCCGCCGGCACCGGATCGTCACCACTCACGGTCGACAAACTACGGGCCCGCCCCGCGGGCGCCTCCCCCGCGGCGGCGATCGTCGACCAAAGTAGCGGCGCCGCATACTTTCGTCCGGACGTACCTCGCCCCGCGGCCCATGAACGTGGGGGGAACCGCGGGGCGAGGATCTTCCACAGAGCGGGTCAAACCAGCACTACGCGCAGCCCTCGGCTCAGCAGCCGAAGTTGATCAGCTTGAAGGTGACGTAGTGGTCCGCGGTGTAGTAGTCCTCCTGCGTCTTCTTGCCGGTCACGATGCGCTTGGCGCCACGCGTCGAGGAGCCCGGCGTGATGACGGTGTACTCGTGGTAGTACCCGGTGGACTGGGAGGGCAGGACACCCTCCCGGTTCTGGAAGACGGCCCCGTCCTGCGAGTACGGGAAGGGACCGCCGGACGCGATCAGGTCCAGCGTGTCGTACGCCTGCGACGGCAGCTTGCTGTAGCAGATGCTGCCCACGGCGGTGGCCGCCGCGTTGGCGGGGACCACGGCGGTGCCGCCGATGAGCAGCGCGGACGTGAAGGCGACCAGGGCGCCGATACGAGTGATTCGTGGGGGAATCTCATGACTCTAGGATGACGCGCGTAGACCATGGCATGTCAATGTCAAGGCAGAGGATTTCTCCCGCCAAGTCCGATGAGTTTTCCGGGAGTTAACGAAGCCCGACACGACGCCCTGCGCGGTCAGCTGCTCGCGGGGCCTTCGGCGGTAGTGTGCCGAGGGACGGTGCGGTGTGCGCACGACGCCATCCACGGTGAGGGGCGATGATCGTTTCGGTGGTGTCGATGCCGGAGGGCGTCGTCGCTCGCACCGGTCTGGCACAGGCCCGGGAGCGCCTCGCGGCGACCTCCGGCTTCGTGATCGTGGACATCGACCTGGGAGACGAACCCCCGCCCGACGAGGAGCCGCTCTCCCGTCGGCTCGGACTGGACGACGCGGCCGGCGAGTGGCTCGGCAGAGCGGACGAGCACGTCCGGGCCGAGTATCACGACGGGACTGCCATCGGCGTCGTTCCGGTGGTCGGCGGAAACGAGGTCACCCATATCCATGTCCTCGCCGACCAGCGCCGCTTCATCACGGTGCACCACGGGCCCGTCGAACTGATCGAGGCCTTCCTCGACCAACTGCCGCAGGACCTGCCTCCCGACACGGTGACAGCGCTGTTCCTGTTTCTCCAGGGGGTCCTGGAGACCTTCCGCCGGGCCGTCACGCAGGCCCATCTGGAGGTCGAGGACCTGGAGGAGGCGATGTTCGAGCGGCGGCAGCCGGGACACGTCCAACAGCTGGCCCAGCTGCGACGGCGCGCGGCCCATCTGCATCGCGCGTTCCTGCCGTACGCCGCGGTCGCCCAGGAGATCCTGGTGCGCCGCAGGATGACGGATCACCACCTCTCGCAGGAGCGGCAGGCGATGAACCGGCTGCACGAGCACACCGTGCAGCTGGTCCTCGTGGAGATCGAGACGCTGCGGGACGCGGCCCGGCGGGCCGCGACCAGCTACGCGTCACTCGTCGCCGATCAGCAGAACGTCGTGATCAACAGACTGACGATCGTCTCGATGATCTTCTTGCCGCTGTCGTTCCTGACCGGTTTCTTCGGCATGAACTTCGCCTACCTCACCAACCGGCTGATGAGCGAGGACTCCTTCCTGGAGTTCGGCGTGGGTCTGCAGGTGGGTGCCGTGGTCGTCGCCCTCTACTACGTGCTGTACCGCACGCACTGGCGCCAGCTGCGCGACAGCCGTACCCGCGACGCCGCCGACGACCAGTCCTGATCGCGGTCCGCCGAAGCCCAGCGCGGCGGCGCGGCCTCAGCCGCCGAGTTCCTGGTACCTGGCCGTCAGGGCCGTGGCGCCCTCCTCCGTGAGGGAGCCGAACAGACGCAGGCGGGAGATGCCGCCGTCGGGGAAGATGTCCACGCGCGCGTGGGTCCCGATCACGGGCGCGGCGAGGACGAAGCGGTGGTTGGTGTCGGGCTGGAGGCGGGTACGGGGGAGGACCTCCGCCCAGTCGCCGTCGTCGCCGTCCTTCACCGACACCGACGCCCAGCCGGCACTGTTGCCCTTCAAGTACGCCGTGTCGATCTCCAGGGCGCGGATCTCGGACTGGGCGACCAACTGGTAGCGGATCCAGTCGTTGCCCTGGTCGCGGCGGCGGCGGGTCTCCCAGCCGTCGTCCATCTTGCGGGAGCGTCCCGGCTGGATGGTGTTGGTGGCGGGCGAGTAGAAGAGGTTGGAGGCGTCCTCGACCCGGCCGCCGTTCTCCAGGGCGAGAACGTCGAAGGTGCCGAGCGCGGAGAGCCACTGCGGGTCGGCCACGACCTCGCCGTGGACGCGCAGTCGGGCGATGCCGCCGTCGGGATGCTGGTTGACGCGGAGGTGCGTGAAGCGCTGCTCGACGGAGACGGCGAAGCCGTTGGCGGCGTGGCCGCCGACCGCCGTGCGCGGTACCAGCGTCGTCCACTTCACGTCGTCCCCGAGGAGTTCCTCCGGTGCCGGGGAGCCGGGCACCGAGGCGCCCTCGACCGACACCGCCTGGGGGTAGTTGCCGCGGAAGTGGGCCGTGTCGACCACCACCCCGCGCACGACACCGGGTGCGCCGAGCCTGACGAGCGCCCAGTCGTGGTCCTCGGCCGTCGGCCACGGGTGCTCGGCCGAGGCGCCGCGGCGCCGCCGCGTCTCCCAGCCGTCCATGATCTTGCCCTTGTGCCCGAAGTTCTCGGGGTCGAACTCGGCCCGCCCGGGCAGCAGGAGGTTCTCGCGCTGGGCGAAGAACTCGTCGTTGGCGGCGATGACCCCGGCGCCGAGCTGCCGGTCGGCGAGGTTGGCGTACTGGGTGAAGGGGAAGTCGGCGGTGCGGTGGTCCGCGTACGGGTCGCCGCCTCCGTAGGGGTTCGCGTCGCCGGTGAAGTGAGGAATCGCCGTCACGTTGATCAGGTCTGCCTTTCGAGGTCGGCCGCTACGGGTGCGGGTGCGTTCGAGGACTACGGGGTGCGCGTCAGGAGTTCGCCGCCGGGGGCGCCGAACTCGCCGTCGGACACGATGCGCTCGCCTCGCAGCCAGGTGGACTTCACGACCCCGCTGAGCGTTCGGCCGGCGTAGGCCGTGACCCGGTTGCGGTGCTGCAGCGCGGCGGGATCCACGGTGAAGGTCTCGTCGGGGGCGAGGACGGCGAAGTCGGCGTCCCGGCCCACCGCGATGGCTCCCTTGCGGGAGTCCAGGCCGACCAGCCGGGCGGTGCGCGTGGACATCCAGCGGACCACGTCCTCCAGGCTGTGACCGCGCCTGCGGGCCTCCGTCCAGACCGCCGACAGGCTCAGCTGGAGCCCGGAGATACCGCCCCAGGCGGTCGCGAAGTCGTCCGTCTTCAGGTCGGCCGTGGACGGCGAGTGGTCGGTGACGACGCAGTCGATCGTGCCGTCGGCCAGCGCCTGCCACAGCAGGTCCTGGTTGGCGGCCTCGCGGATGGGCGGGCAGCACTTGAACTCGCTCGCCCCGTCCGGGACTTCCTCCGCCGTCAGGGTCAGGTAGTGGGGGCAGGTCTCCACCGTGATCCGCACGCCCGCACGCTTGGCGTCGGCGATCAGGGGCAGCGCGTCGGAGGACGACAGGTGCAGCACGTGCACACGCGCGTGGAGGCGTTCGGCCTGCGCAATGAGGTTGCCGATGGCGGTGTCCTCGGCGTCGCGCGGGCGCGAGGCCAGGAAGTCGGCGTATTTCCGGCCGCCCTTCTGAGGGGCGGCGGCGAGGTGGTGCGGGTCCTCGGCATGCACGATGAGCAGGCCGTCGAACGCGGCGATCTCGGCCAGGGACCGGGCCAGTTGTTCCTGGTCCAGCTCGGGGAACTCGTCCACGCCGGACGGCGACAGGAAGGCCTTGAAGCCGAAGACTCCCGCGTCGTGCAGCGGGCGCAGGTGCTTGACGTTGTCGGGGAGGGCACCGCCCCAGAAGCCGACGTCGATGTGCGCCTTGGAGCGGGCGACGTCCTGCTTGGTGCGGAGGTGCTCGACCGTGGTCGTCGGCGGGAGGGAGTTGAGCGGCATGTCGACCAGCGTGGTGATGCCGCCGGCCGCGGCGGCGCGCGTCGCGGTCCAGAAGCCCTCCCACTCCGTGCGGCCGGGGTCGTTGACGTGCACGTGGGTGTCGACCAGGCCCGGCAGGAGGACGTCGTCGCCGAAGTCCTCCAGGCGGGCGCCGGGCGGCACCTCGGCGTCGTACGCGAGCACGGCCGTGATCCTGCCCGCGGCGACCGCGACCGTGGCGGCGCGCGTCCCTTCGGGAGTGATGACGCGCGTCGAGCGCAGCATCAGTTCGACCCATCCGACGTCGGACACCCGGACCCCTCTCTCTGCCGCTGTCGACTCCCGCTGCCGCAGTTAACTTCCACGTAACGGAATTCAACGTTCTGTTGAAGGAGTCTTCACTCAAGCCCTCGCGCCGTCAAGGGCTCACCCCTCCACCCTGCCCCCCGAACCCACCCCTCTGGATATTTCCACAGAATGGAATTAGAATTCCACAAAGCAGAACGTAGCTACGCACCACCAAGGAGTCAACCCAGTCCCGGGTAGGCTGCATCACTGCCTGTCAGCCTTGAAAGGACCGCGCCGTGCCTGCGTCCAGCGCCAGCACCACCGACGACGCCAAGTCATCCGCCCCGAGCGGTGGTGTCCAGTCCCTCGAGCGCGCCTTCGACCTGCTCGAGCGCATGGCCGACGCCGGCGGGGAGGTCGGCCTGAGCGAGCTCTCCGTGAGCAGCGGGCTGCCGCTGCCCACCATCCACCGCCTCATGCGCACGCTCGTGGCCTGCGGTTACGTACGCCAGCAGGCGAACCGCCGCTACGCGCTCGGCCCCCGCCTGATCCGCCTGGGCGAGTCCGCCTCCCGGCTGCTCGGCACCTGGGCGCGCCCCTATCTCGCCCGTCTGGTCGAGGAGACCGGCGAGACCGCGAACATGGCACTGCTCGACGGGGACGAGATCGTGTACGTGGCCCAGGTGCCCTCCAAGCACTCGATGCGCATGTTCACCGAGGTGGGGCGCCGGGTGCTGCCGCACTCCACGGGCGTGGGCAAGGCCCTGCTCGCGAACACCCCGGCGGACGAGGTGCGCGCGCTGCTCGCCCGTACCGGCATGCCCGCCGCGACGGAGAAGACGATCACCACCCCGGACGGCTTCCTCACCGCGCTGGAGGAGGTGCGCCGGCTCGGTTACGCGGTGGACGACAACGAGCAGGAGATCGGCGTGCGCTGCCTCGCCGTCTCGGTCCCCGACTCCCCCACGGCCGCCGCCATCTCGATCTCCGGTCCCGCGGGCCGGGTCACGGACGTGGCCACGGAGAAGATCGTGCCCATGCTCCAGCAGGTCGCGGCGGAGCTGTCGGAGGCGCTGGCCAGCTCGGGCCCGGGGGCCTGACCGAGCACCCGGGGGTCACCCGGGGGCGAAGTCGGCGAAGTCCCGCGCCGTGGCCCGGCGCAGGGCCCGGCGTTCGCGGCGTGCGAAGGCCGGGGCGGGCACCGTCAGGACCGGGCAGCGGGCGCGCGCCGACACCTGGCGGCGGACCGCGGCCCTACGAGCCCTCGCGCGGGCGCCGATGACCAGGAGGTCGTCCGGGCGCGCGGCCAGTCGGCACAGGGCCCGGTCGGGACGGGCACGGACCACCCTGCGGACGACGGTGACCTCGGACGGCGTACCGCCGAAGGCCTCCTCGAAGGCCCGGTCGAGCCGGGCGGCGGCCTCGCGGGCGCAGCGGGCGGCCCAGGCGCTGTCGGGGTTGCGGGCGTGGAGGGCCTCACCCTCGGGCGGTTCCCACGCGAGTACGGCCACGAGCACGCGGCCGCTGGAGCGGGCGGCGCGGGCGCTGGAGCGGGCGGCGCGGGCGGCCGTCCGCAGCGCGGCGAGGCTGGCGAGCGAGCCGCTGACGCCGACGACGACCTGTCCGGCGGCGGCCATCAGGACTCACCCCGGCGTGGCCTCGGCAGCCCGAGCCCCCCTACCGGCACGGGCGGGGAAGCGCCCCGCGGCCAGCCTGCGCACCCACTCCCGCACCGGCACCCCCGGCATCCGCGCCTCCTGGCGCCGCTGCATCTCCCGCTCCCCACGATCGCTGAGGCAGTGGTCGCCTCCGTTGCCGCACGTACTCCCCTTCTCGCGGACGTTTCCGGCGTCGATCGACATCGCTCCGCTCCCCTTCCCAGGCCAATGCGGTGGGACGATTTCCCCTGGTCCCCGAAGTCTGTAGGCTGATTGGCCTGCCCCACAGGGCCAATACAAGGGAGTTGGCATGGTGAACGGACCGGTGGTCCATGGAATGGACAGGACGCTGGGAAGCCGGCAGCTCGCCGCTCTGCTGTCCGCCGTGCCCCACGCCGACGGCCGCCCCGGATATCGGGCGCTGGCCGACGGCGTGCGCAGGTTGCTCCTCGACGGCCGGATCGCGCTGCACGTCCGGCTGCCCGCCGAGCGCGAGCTGGCCTCCGCGCTCACGGTCAGCCGGGCCACGGTGACGGCGGCGTACGACCTGCTGCGCGAGGACGGGTTCGCGCGGAGCCGACGGGGCGCGGGGACCTGGACAGAGCTGCCCGCCGGCCACCGCCCGGCCAATGTGGCCTCCTTCCCGGCCGACGACGGGGTGATCGACCTGGCCATCGCGGCGCCCGGCGCGCCCGAGGCGGAGCTCGCCGCGGCCTTCGCTGAGGCGGGCGTCCTGCTGGCCCGGCGGGCCTCGACACCCGGCTATCACCCCTACGGAATCCCGGAGTTGAGGGCCGCCGTCGCCGAGCGGTTCACCCGGCGCGGGCTGCCGACACTGCCGGACCAGATCCTCATCACGAACGGCGCGCAGCAGGCCCTCTCGCTGACGCTCGGGCTGCTCGGGCGGCCCGGTGACCGGATCCTGGTCGAGAACCCCTCGTATCCGAACGCGCTCGACGCGATGCGCCGCGTGGGACTGCGCACCACTCCCGTGCCCGTCACGGCGGAGGGCTGGGACCCGGGGCTGATCGACTGCGCGCTACGCCAGGCGGCGCCCCGGCTCGCGTATCTGATCCCCGACTTCCACAATCCGACGGGTCATCTGATGCCGCTCGAACAGCGCCTGGCGGTACTGGAGTCGGCGCGCACGACCGGCACCTGGCTGGTGATCGACGAGACGATGACGGACATCGCGCTGGATGTGCCCGGGGCCGCGCCGTTCGCCTCGCTCGCACCCCGCGGAATGAGCGAACAGGTCGTGACGGTGGGGTCGTTGAGCAAGACGCACTGGGGCGGGCTGCGCCTCGGTTGGGTGCGGGCGGGATCCCGGCTGATCACGGAGCTGGCGACCGCGCGGGTGCCCACGGACATGGGCGGCTCGGTCCTGGACCAGCTGGTCGCGCTCGGACTGCTGGCCCGCACGGACGAGGTGCTGCGCGAGCGGCTGCCGCGGCTGCGTGCCCAGCGTGACGCGCTCGCCGACTCGCTGGCCCGTCATCTCCCCGACTGGCGCTGGCAGTTGCCGCCCGGCGGACTGACGCTGTGGATCGACCTGGGTCGCCCGATCGCCTCGCCGCTGGCCCGCGCGGCCCTGGCCCAGGGGCTGCGCATCGAGGGCGGTTCCCGCTTCGGCGCCGACCCGGGCACCCATGAGCACCGGCTGCGTTTCCCCTACACCCTGCCGTCCGACGTGCTCGACGAGGCGGTACGCCGGCTCACGACCGCCCTGGACAGCGGGCTCACCGCGGCCGGAGCGGAGGCGGGCCGCCCGCACTGGGTGGCGTGAGAGGTCCTCCGGGAACGCACCCGGAGAAGGACCCCGCCCCCTCAAGGGCGCCGGGGCGGTTCCCGGAACAGCTCCACCGCGCTGCGTACGCCCGCGAGGCCGGTCGACAGCGCGCTGACCGAGCCGATCGCGCCCGCGATCAGCAGCAGGGAGCGACGCAGCCGGGGTATCTCGGGCATGCCGCTGAGGGCCATCGCCGCGAGCGCGGCGAGCTCGTCCTCGGCGATGCCCCGGTCGGGGAACTCGGCCGGATGTGTGGCGAGTTCACGGCGCAGCCGGGAGACGGCGGTCCGCAGTTCCGCCACCCTCGGATCCTCGTCGCTGCCGGTCACTGGCCTCTGTCCCAAGCTCCGCAACACAGCTCGCCCCCTCGCACGTCCTTGTGCGCACGCCCTCGCCGGTCTCTCCCGCACCCCGTGGCGATGGTCGGGCGCCGGGGGACGCGGGCCAGTAAACGCCACCCGATGCGGTGGCGCCACCGCGCGGACCGAAATTCAGCCCCGCGAGACCATGCCCTCGGCGCCGGGTCAGGTATGCAGGAGGTATGACGCACAGGGAAGACGGCGTATGACGCACGAAGAAGACCAGGTGGCCGGGCTGCTCCTCGCGGCGGGCGGGGGACGACGGCTCGGCGGGCGGCCCAAGGCGCTGCTCGAACATCGGGGGCGCCCCCTCGTGGAATACGCGGTGGGGGTGCTGCGCGCGGCCGGCTGCACGCGCGTCCACGTGGTGCTGGGGGCGCGTGCCGACGCCGTACGGGAGCGGGCGCGGCTCGACGGGTGTGTGCTCGTGGACAACCCGGAGTGGGAGAACGGCATGGGTTCGTCACTACGCGCCGGGCTCGGCTCGCTCGCCGGCACGGGCGCGCGGGCGGCACTGGTCTCGCTGGTCGACCAGCCCGGCATCGGGCCGCGAGCGGTCGCCCGGGTGCTCGCCGCCCACCAGGACGACACCTCGCTGGTTTCCGCGACGTACGACGGTGTGCGCGGCCATCCCGTCCTCTTCGGCGCCGCCCACTGGGCCGGTGTCGCGGCGAGTGCCACCGGTGACCGAGGGGCACGCGCCTATCTGAAGGAGCACGAGGCCGCGATCACGCTCGTCGAGTGCGGTGACGTGGCGGAGCCGTACGACATCGACACGGAGGACGATCTGGGACACCTTGAGTGAACGGCGTGGCACTGAGCGCCACGGTGCCTCGACCTGGAGAATCTCGACATCAACAAACCATTGAACTTCCACCATGAGGAAACTACTATCCACTGTTCAGAAGCGCCGGGCTGCTCTCCCGGCGCCGATCGCCGTACCCGGGTCGCCAGGCACCCGGTGCCACGCTCGCTGAAGGAAGTGACAGCTCATGTCCGCACCAGCGCCGTCCTCGCTGGCCATCGTCGACGCCGAGCCCCTGCCCCGGCAGGAAGAGGTCCTCACCGACGCGGCCCTCGCCTTCGTGGCCGAGCTGCACCGGTTGTTCACGCCCCGGCGTGAGGAGCTCCTCGCCCGCCGCGCGGAGCGCCGCGCCGAGATCGCCCGCACCTCCACGCTCGACTTCCTCCCCCAGACCGCCGCCATCCGCGCGGACGACTCCTGGAAGGTGGCTCCCGCTCCGGCCGCCCTGAACGACCGCCGTGTCGAGATCACCGGCCCCACCGACCGCAAGATGACCATCAACGCCCTCAACTCGGGCGCGAAGGTCTGGCTCGCGGACTTCGAGGACGCCTCGGCGCCCACCTGGGAGAACGTGGTCACCGGTCAGCTCAACCTGATCGACGCGTACACCCGCAGCATCGACTTCACGGACCCGAAGTCCGGCAAGACGTACGCCCTGAAGGCGAACGACGAGCTCGCGACGGTCGTCATGCGGCCACGTGGCTGGCACCTGAACGAGCGTCACCTCGTCGACGCGGACGGCACCCCCGTCCCCGGCGCGCTCGTCGACTTCGGCCTGTACTTCTTCCACAACGCGCAGCGGCTGCTCGACCTCGGCAAGGGCCCGTACTTCTACCTCCCGAAGACCGAGTCGCACCTGGAGGCCCGCCTCTGGAACGACGTCTTCGTCTTCGCGCAGGACTACGTCGGCATCCCGCAGGGCACCGTCCGCGCGACCGTCCTGATCGAGACGATCACGGCGGCGTACGAGATGGAGGAGATCCTCTACGAACTCCGCGAACACGCCTCCGGGTTGAACGCGGGTCGCTGGGACTACCTCTTCTCCATCGTCAAGAACTTCCGTGACGGCGGCCAGAAGTTCGTGCTGCCGGACCGCAACGCGGTGACGATGACGGCCCCGTTCATGCGTGCCTACACCGAACTCCTCGTCCGCACCTGCCACAAGCGCGGCGCGCACGCGATCGGCGGCATGGCGGCGTTCATCCCCTCCCGGCGCGACGAAGAGGTCAACAAGGTCGCCTTCGAGAAGGTCAAGGCCGACAAGGACCGCGAGGCGGGCGACGGCTTCGACGGCTCGTGGGTGGCCCACCCGGACCTGGTCCCGATCGCGATGGCCTCCTTCGACGCCGTCCTCGGCGAGAAGCCGAACCAGAAGGACCGGTTGCGCGAGGACGTGTCGGTCGCCGCCGGAGACCTGATCGCCGTCGACTCCCTCGACGCCAGGCCGACGTACGACGGTCTGGTCAACGCCGTCCAGGTCGGCATCCGTTACATCGAGGCCTGGCTGCGCGGGCTCGGCGCGGTCGCCATCTTCAACCTCATGGAGGACGCGGCCACCGCCGAGATCTCCCGCTCGCAGATCTGGCAGTGGATCAACGCGGGCGTCGAGTTCGAGCACGCGGGGCACACCGTGAAGGCCACCCCGGAGCTGGCCCGCGAGGTCGCCGCCGAGGAACTGGCGAACATCCGCGCCGAGGTCGGCGAGGAGGCCTTCGCGGCCGGCCACTGGCAGCAGGCTCACGACCTGCTCCTGGAGGTCGCGCTGGACGAGAACTACGCCGACTTCCTGACGCTGCCGGCGTACGAGCAGCTCAAGGGCTGACCTCCGAGGCGGCTCACTTGTCCGAGTGGCCCAGGGACCTTCCCGGGGCCACTCGGTCGCGTACGAGCTTCTTGACGGCCGTCGGTTCCGGGAAACCCTGCTCGCGCCGGTCCCAGACCACCTCGTCGTTCACGCGGACGACGAACACGCCGCCGGTGCCGGGCTTCAGGGACAGCTCGGTGAGTTCCGTCTCGAAGGTGGTGAGCAGTTCCTGGGCCAGCCAGGCCGCGCGGGGCAGCCAGCGGCACTGGGTGCAGTATTCGATCTGGACGCGCTGGACGTCTGTCATCCGAGGTGCACCGACCAATCCTGTTCCGCCGCCGGTTTGCCGTGCAGGTCGGGGACCCGCTTGAGCCAGTTCGGGCGGCCCTGCTGGGTCTTCGTCGCGCGGTCCGCGTCCTCGGCGGCGAGCTGTTCACGGCTCGGGAAGTCCGTGGGGAGCCAGTCCGCCGAGGCCTTCACGCGGGCGAGGAGATAGCGGACGTAGGCCTCCCGCGCCTCGTCCGGGGCCGCGAAACCGGGTTCTTCCGCGAGCCAGGCGTCCGGCACCGCGGCGGTGACCTCGCGCAGCAGCTCCTCCGTCACCCTGGGCGCGAGCTCGGCGTCGGCGGCACGGGTGTCCGGGGCGTAGCCGCCGAGGGCGTGGCGGCGGAAGTCGTACGCCCTCTCCGGGGCCGAGGCGTCCCAGCGGTGGTGGAAGACGAGGGCGGCGCCGTGGTCGATCAGCCACAGCCGCGGGGGCGCGATGCCGAACGTCGGCCAGACCATCAGGTTCGAGCTGTGCACCGTGCGGTCCACGTTGACCGTGAGGGCGTCCAGCCAGATCACCCTGCCCGCCTCCAGCGGGTCGACGGGGAACGTCCTGGCCGTCTCCGGGGTGAAGTCCTTCGCACCCGGCAGATAGTCCATGCCGAGGTTGAGCCCCGCGCTGACGCGCAGCAGGTCCTGGACCTCCTGGTGCGGTTCGTGCTCGGCGACGGCCGGATCGAAGTGGACGAGGACCAGCTCGGGGAAGCGCAGCCCGAGGGCGCGCGCCAGCTCACCGACGATCACCTCGGCGACCAGCGCCTTGCGTCCCTGCGCGGAGCCCGTGAACTTCACGACGTACGTCCCCAGGTCGTCGGCCTCGACGACGCCGGGTACGGAGCCACCGGACCGCAGGGGTGCGATATAGCGGGTCGCAGTGACTTCGTTCAGCATTTTCTCAGGCCATACATTTTCTCGACCTTACAATCCATGACCAACCCCAGACATATGCAACCAACGTAATCGACGTGCGCCCCTTGCCTCCATCATGATCATGCCCTGTACGACTTCGAAGAACACGGCTCCTCTTCTCCAGGAAAGAGGGAGGAGCCGTGTTCTCCTCGCCGCGGAATGTCCTGTCCGGCCTCAGAGCGGGTTGGAGGGCACGGAATCCTGCGGCGTGCGGGCCGGCGGCCCGATTCGCGGGTCGGTGGGGCGAGGGACGTAGACGGGGGAGTCCGACTGGTAGAAGAGATCGATGTCGGCTTCCTCGCCGCCGACGATCAGCGTGTCCCACGCACCGCTTTCCTGGAGCGTGCGGAGCGTGGCCGGGTCCAGCGTCGAGAGGTGGTTGCGCAGTTCCTCGTCGGTGGGCATACCGGGGAGACGGGTTGCGAGGCGCTCGCGTATCGCGGTCATGCGCTCCAGCAGAGCGTCGAGGGACGCGTGCCCGGGTTCGGAGCCGTCGCCGGGTTCCGGTTCCATGCTGCGGGCGATGATGTCCTTGATGGCCCGGGTGACGCCCTGTTCGTCGGTGGTGACCATGGCGTTCCAGGCCCGGCTCTTGTGCCGGTACTGCAGCATGGACATGGCCGCCTCGTGCCGGATGAAGTCGGCGTCGCGCAGCGGCTTTCCCCGCCATGTGCGGCTGAGGGAGCGAGCGAGCGAAGTGGCGGAGGCGAGACCGCTGTTGAGGCCGCGACCCGGCCAGAAGTGGATGGCGTTGGCCGCGTCGCCCAGCAGGAGGCCGTACGTGCCGGGGCCCGTCGCGGTCGGGCGGCTCAGCTGCGCCGTGAACCGCGGGCGCTGCACCATGTCCAGGCGGAACGACGTGATCGCGGTGAGGTCGTTCTCCGGCACGCCGAACAGCTTCAGTCCCTCCCGGATCCGCTTCCACAAGGGCGAACTGCGCAGCAGGGCGGGCAGGAAGAGGGTCCCGTGCGTGGGACAGCGGAACTCGTGGTCCTCCTCGCGGCTCATGACGCAGGGGCGAGCGGCGATGCACTCCTCGAAGACCTGACGGACCGGGTCGATGCCGATCACGTTTCGGGCCTCCTCGCGGGTGAGCCGCATGTTCAAGAAGCCCTCGCCGCGCAGCGAGTTGAGAAGAAACCTGTTCTGCGACACGGTCAGCAGGACGCTCATCTGGTCCGAGAGCGGGGACTTCACCCGAAGCCCCAGCACCACGTCCTGCAGATGGTCGCCGTCGAGGGAGTAGATCGAGGCGTCGGCCGCGCCGAAGCGGTCGGCGTAGTGCTCCCGCGTGCGGGATCGTCCGCCCTCGCAGATCGCCAGGACGTGTTCCTGCGCGAGTCGACCCTGATGCTCCGAAGGGTCGAACCGCTCCGGCACCAGCCGGATCGCGGCGTTCTTGTTCGCCAACTCCAGCAGGCGGTCCTCGATGTAGGCGATCCGGATGTTGCGGGGAGGCAGGCCGTCCACGGAGTCCGGTCCGACGGGCCACATTTCCGAATAGTCGCCCACGTCGCCGAACAGCGCCGACTGGATGTCCTCAGGCAGCGCGAGGTACTGCCGGCTCTGGACGGTCACGACCTGTTGGCGACGGACGTTTCCCTGGGTCTCGTCCTTCCAGTCGACGGTGGAGCCGTTCTTGGTCCACCGCCCTTCGTAGACCGTGATCGAGACCCGCCCGCGCAGCATGTTCTCCAGCGTCAGCGCGAAGGCGAGGCCCACCGGGCCTCCGCCGGTGACGGTGACCCTGAGCACGCCAGGGTCCACGGAGGCGCTCACCCGGGGTGCGTCGAGGTGGGAGAGATCCATCATCGTCTCGATGGCGTCCTCCGACTCGAAGAGGAAGGTCTCCTCACCTATTCGGATGCGGTCGCCGGAGCGCAGTACATGCCGGGTGATGCGCTGGTCGTTGACGAAGGTGCCGTTCCGGCTGTTGCGGTCGTAGAGCACGAAGCCGGCATCCTCCTCGAGGATTTCGGCGTGCAGACGGGAGGCGTTGGCGCTGACGATCACGACGTCGTTGTCGCTCTTGCGACCGAACGTCAGTGGAGCAGCGCTCAGGACCACGCTTTGACCAGTGAAGGGGCCCGTTTGCCCCAGGATGACCGATGGCACTCATACTCCTTATGAACGACATCCAACTGCGGAAGAGAGGCCGCGCGACGCGGCTGACCCGACACGAGACCGGAGCCTTCACTCAAACGTGAACGTGACCTGGTTTAGTTCGATTCTTGCGACACGTTCGTTCCGCGCCGCGTCGCGGGGCCGCGATCCGGACACCTCGCCGCGCCGCGGAAGAACTCCGGGCACGGGAAGGCCGGGACCGATGCCAGCCCCGATCCGCGCACTCGACGTGCGGTGAAGAGTGCTGGAAACCCTTCCGCGGCGGCCTGTTGCGGCCCTCGGCAACGCGGTCCGAGCCGTCGGTCGATGCCCGGAGGACCTGTCTCAGCCCGTTCCGGCCTCGCAAGTGAGCGACAGAGGCACCGTGTTGGACTTGCCCTGCAAGGGTGCCTTGAGCTCCACGCCGATTTCGCTCTCGAGCTTCCCGGCTTCCGCCCACGTGCTCAGGCTCACCGTGTCCTGCTTGCTGAGCCCTCCGTCGTCCGAGAACACCAGCGTCCTCCAGTGCGGATCGGTCACCGAGCCGTCCTTGGACACCCACCGGTAGGAGAATTGGGCCGGGAGCCGGTCCACCGAGAACGTCGCCGTAAAGGTGGGCGCCTGCTCGCTCGGCGGCGGGCACGGTCCCGAGTACGTCGTGTGCGAACCCGTCACCGTCACCCGCACCCCCAGGGTGGCGGAGGCGCCTTGGCCGTCGCCCTGTGTGCCGGCGGCGGTGGCGTTCTCGGCGTTTTTCGAGGCCGAGCCCGCCCCTGCGGTGGTGTTGCCGGCGCTCTGCCGATCCCCGCTTCCGTTTCCGTCGTTCATGAGCGCATAGCCCACCCCGGCCAGCGCCAGCACGCACAGGGACACGCCCGCGGCGACGAGCGCGATGCTGCGCCGGCTGCGCCGCGCGTCAACCGGGGGGACGGAGGAGGCGGGTGTGCCGGCGGCGCGCGGACCCAGCCCTGCGGGATCCGCGACCGCGGGCTGTGCCCCAGGATCCGCGTCCGCCGAACGCGCCGGGGAACGCGTGATCGTGGGCTGCGCCGAAGGATCCGCGACCGCAGCCTGCGCCAGGGGCTCGGCGACCGTGGGCTGCGTCACGGGATCCGCGTCCGCCGCCTGCACCGAAGGTTCCGCGACCGTCGCCTGCACCGAAGGTTCCGCGACCGTCGCCTGCACCGAAGGTTCCGCGACCGTCGCCTGCGCCGAGGGATCATCGATCGTGGGCGCTTCCAAGGAATGCGTGACCGTGGGCTGTTCCCCAGGATCCGCGGGAGACGTTCGTGTCGTGGGCTGTGTCGAAACGGTCGGGGAGTCGGAGGACGGCCGCACGATTCCCGGGTCGGGGATGCCGCCCTGGCCGATGAGCCGCAGGTCCGCTGCCGCCTGCCCGGCGGTGAGACGTTCGCCCGGATCCTTGCGCAGCAGTCCCTCGATGACCGGAGTGAGGGCGCCGGCCCGGCGGACTTGCGGCAACTCCGCGTCCACGATGGCCCGCAGAGTGCTCAGCGGGGTGTTCTGACGGAAGGGGGAGCGCGCCTCGACGGCCGCGTACAGCAGCACGCCGAGCGACCACAGGTCCGACGCGGGCCCGGACCGCTGGCCCAACGCCCGCTCCGGAGACAGGAACTCGGGCGATCCGACGACTTCACCGGTCATGGTGAGCGCGGAGTCGCCCTCGATCATGGCGATGCCGAAATCGGTGAGCACCACCCGGCCGTCCCTGGCTATCAGCACGTTGGCCGGTTTCACGTCTCGGTGCAGCACGCCGGTCTCGTGGGCGGCGTGGAGCGCGGCGAGCACCTCGAGGCCGATGGACGCGGCACGTTGCGGGGAGAGTCGGCCCTCGGTCTTGAGCAGGTCGGCCAGCGACTGACCGCGGACCAACTCCATGACGATCCACGGGCGGCCCTCTTCCATGGCCACGTCGTAGACGGTCACCACGTTCGGATGCGCCACCCGGGCCGCGGCCCACGCCTCACGCTCCAGCCGCGTGTACATCCGCTCGATGTCGGGCGCCGCCAGTCCGGCGGGCGCCCGAACCTCCTTGATGGCAACCTCGCGGTGCAGCACCTTGTCGTAGGCGCGCCACACGGTGCCCATGCCGCCCGCGCCGAGGGGTGACAGCAGACTGTAGCGGCCGGCGACCACACGCTCGCTGCCCGACTCTTGGGACACGGCGTCCTCCTTGGCCATCGGAGCGATTCTCCCTTTCCCTACCCGAGCCGCTCGTCAGAGCGCGGACATCGCACGTGGACCATGCACCTGGCCTGTCCGGAAAGCAGGGCACGGACGGAGTGACCCCACAGCGGAGGAACCCGTGACAACCCAACGGACCAATCCGACGGTGATCGTACCGTCGTTCACCGGACGCGGGCGCCGACGTGTGCGCGGCACCGCCCGGGTCGAATCGCTCCATCATCACGTTCACCTGGCGTCACCCGTTGTGCACCTCGCCAGGTCGGCGGGTCGGTGGTGGAGGTCCGCCCGGATCCAGGGGCCGGCACGGGAGTTGAGCTGGTCGGCCGCCAGGGAGGGAGCGTGAAGAGGAACCCGGTACTAGGCGCGGACCAGCGGGTTCGGCAGCGGGAGGTAACGGGCGTCCGCGCCGTCCGCGCCCGTCCAGCGAAGCAGCAGGTTCGTCTTGCCGGGAAGCGTGGGGGCGGCGAGCAACTCCGCGATCTCGTACGCGATCCCGGGCAGGCCGTGGTGGGCCAGCTCGGCCCGTACGGCGGCCCACGGGTCCCAGCCCGGGTGGCCCTCCGCGAGCAGGGCGGCGAATTCTGACACGTTGTTGACGATCAGACAGTAGACGAGCCGCTCCCATCCGGCGGCCCGGTCCACGTCCGTGAGCAGCTTCACGCCCTCCGCGTCGCGGAACAGCGCCTGCACGGGGGTGCCGTCGGCGTCCACGGCCACCACCGTGTTCTGCAGATGCGCCTCCAGGACGACTCCGTGCCGCGCGAACGCATCCAGGGCCGGGGGGACGACCTGGCGCAGATACGCCGTCCACCAGGCGGACGGGTCGGCGAGACCGTCGAGGGGGCTGCCCTCGAAGCCCTCGACAAGGGCGGCGGCGAGGAGCGGGGTCGCGCCGGGGACGACGTGCTCGCGCAGCCCGTCGCGGACGAGGACCGCGAGTTCTTCGAAGGCGAAGTCGGCGGTGCGGTAGCCGCGGTCGCTCAGCCAGGCGGCGCCGGTCCTCGTGCCCGTGCTTGTCCCCATGGTCGTGGTCGCGAACGCGGCGGCTGTCGCCTCGTCCGTACGGCGCAGTTTCAGCAGGTCGTGGCGCCACAGCCGACGGATGTCGTTGGTGATGCGCACGTCGAGGCTGAACTTGACGAAGACGTCGTCCTCGGGGACGTAGAGCGTGCGGATCGCGGCCGTCGGCCACAGCGGGCGCGCGGTGCGGCCCAGGCGGATCAGCCGACCGTCCGCGAAGGCGGCCCGGATCTCCGGGCGGGCGCCGACCAGGTCGAGCTGCCAGGGATGGGCCGGAAGCAGCCGGTAGCCATCCGGGGACGGCCCGAAGTCGTCCAGCGCCGAGGTGTCGCCCTCCTCGACGACCGCGTCCTCCCGCACGCCGAGCAGCTCCAGCGGGAAGCGGGCGTACGCCTCGGGCGCGTACGGCAGCCAGTCGGCGACGGGGCCGCCGCCCCGGGCCTTGGGCGCCGGGTGGTACGGGTGCCCGGTGATCAGGGACTGCTCGGAGCGGATGTACGGGTCCGCGGGCGGCGTCGCGTCCAGGCGGGCGGCGAGCAGCGCGGCCACCGCGTCCCGGCTGTCGATCATCTCGGCGGGCAGCTCGGGGTTGGACAGACCGGTGAATCCGCGCAGTTCCTCGGCGGTGAGTTTGACCAGTTCGGCGTGGGTGAGCCGGTGCCAGGCCCCGTCGGCGTACACCTCGGGCGCCACGGGCCTGCGCGTCCCCCGCACCCGCAGCAGCCGCCCACTGGAGCGCAGCCGGAACACACCGGAGCCCTCGGCGGGCTCTCCCACCTCCCGCAGCAGACAATTGAGCAGCGGAGCGGCGGCGTACTCGTCGGCGGCCTCTTCTATGTCGTCCCTGAGGTACCTGGGGGGCATGGAGTCCACGCGATCCATTCATTCCATACGGTGCACTGGTGATCAGTATGTCTGTCGGCGCGGGCGACCGCGACGCGCAGTCCCCGTACGCAAGGAGCCCGACCGTGCACCGTCCCCCCACGCCCGACGCCGAGGCGGCGCTCGCCGACGAGCTGAGCGCCGTACGCCCCGCCCTCGTGGCGTCGTACGCGGCCGGGCTCCCCGGTGCCCGGGCGGCCGTGCTGAGCCGTCTGTGGCGTGCGCTGGCGTATGAGCCGATGCCGTGGATCGCGCGCCGCGAACCGGGGGCCGACGGGCTCACGCTCCACCTCACCGACGGACGCCGGCTGCACGGCCCGCGCCCGGATCCGTACGCGACCACCTCGTACGTCACCGAGGTCCGGCTGGACAACACGGTGTACGAGCGTCCGGCGCGGCTCATGACGGCCCTCGGCGTACCGCACGCGACCGCCTTCGCCGTCGAGCTCGACGACAGTGTCGCCTCGTTGGCGCTGTCGCGCGCGAACCAGCCCGCTGTCGACCATGAGCCCCTCGCCGGCTGGGAGTGGGAGCAGCGAGTGGTCGACGGGCATCCGTACCACCCCAACTGCCGTTCCCGGCCCGGGTTCTCGGTGTCCGAGCAGCTCGCCTACGGGCCGGAGCACCGGCCGGTCGTGGAACTCGGCCTGGTGGGCGCGGACGACTGTCTGGTCCGGGGTGAGTGGCCCAAGTGGCTGCGGGACGAGGACCGTTTCCTGATCCCCGTCCACCCCTGGCAGCTGGCGCACGTACTGCGCACCACGCCCCAGGAGGCAGTCCCCGCACACCCGTTGATGTCGCTGCGCACCCTCGCCCTGCCCGACGGACCGCACGTCAAGACCGCGCTGAGCGCCCGGCTGACCTCCTCTCTGCGGGACATCTCGGTCTACTCGATCGAGACGTCGGCGACGGTGTCGGCGTTCGCGGAGGGCATGGCGGCCCGTACGGACGGCCTGCTGCACGTCACCCGCACCCTGGGCGCCGTCACGGCCCACTCCCCCGCCCTGGCGGCGGTGCTGCGCGAGTCCCCGGACGTGTACGCGCACCCGGGCGAGCGCGTTCTGCCCGTGGCCGCCCTCGCCACCACCGAGCTGCCCCGATCGGCCGCCTGGCTGGCCGACTTCACCCGCCTCGCGCTCACCGTCTGTATGCGGCTGCTCGACCTGGGGGTGGCCCTGGAGGCGCACGGGCAGAACCTCCTGGTCGTACTGGACGCCACCGGCGCCCCGGTCCGGCTCGTCTACCGCGATCTGGCCGACATCCGCGTGAGCCCGGCCCGGCTGGCCCGGCACGGCATCCCGGCCCCGGCGCTCTCCGGACGGATCGTCACGGACGACGTGACCACCCTGCGCCGCAAGATGTTCGGCTCGCTGATCGGCGGCACGCTGGGGGCGACGGCCTGTTCGTCGGCCGTACTGCGGGAGGTCCTGGAGACCGTCGTACGGGATCTGCCGCGCACCCCGGACCTGGCGGTCCTGCTCGACGAGCCGCTGCCGACCAAGGCGTTGAGCCTGATGCGGCTGTCTCCCGAGACTCCGGGGGACATCTGGGCGCAGCTTCCCAACCCGTTCGCCACCCAATAGTTCGTAGATCGTTTTGAAGCCCGGCACCTTTGCTCCATAGGATCCTGCGATGATCACAAGACAACGGCTGGCGGCAGGAGTCTGCGCCCTGCTCGCCGCCCTGACGGCCGGGATCGCCTTCCCGACCGGAGCGGTCGCCGACGAAACGGCGGAGCAGGCCGCTCCCAAGGTCGAACTCGTGCTGGACGTCAGCGGTTCGATGCGGGCGCGCGACATAGACGGCGGGTCGCGCATGTCCGCGGCGAAGCAGGCGTTCAACGAGGTGCTCGACGCGACACCCGAGGAGGTCCAGCTCGGCATACGGACCCTCGGCGCCAACTACCGCGGCAACGACCGCAAAACGGGCTGCAAGGACACCGCCCAGCTGTACCCGGTGGGCACGCTGAACCGAACGGAGGCGAAGACCGCCGTCGCGACGCTCACGCCCACCGGCTGGACGCCGATCGGTCCCGCGCTGCTCAAGGCGGCCGGCGACCTCGACGGCGGCAACGGCACCCGGCGGATCGTGCTCATCAGTGACGGCGAGGACACCTGCCAGCCCCTCGACCCGTGCGAGGTGGCTCGCGAGATCGCCGCCAAGGGCATCGGGCTCACCATCGACACCCTCGGGCTCGTGCCCGACGCCAAGACCCGCGACCAGCTCAGCTGCATCGCGGACGCGACGGGGGGCACGTACACCTCGGTCCAGCACAAGGAAGAACTCACCGACCGTGTCGGTCAGTTGGTAAAGCGCGCAGCCGACCCGGTGGTGACGCCGGTCGCCGTGGAGGGCGCCACCGCCTGCACGACTGCCCCGACGCTGAAGTCCGGGCTGTACACGGACCGCGAGGAGTTCGGGCAGCACCGCTACTACCGCGTGGACGTCAAGCCGGGCCAGGAGCTCCGCGCCTCGGTGAGCGTCGCGGCCGACCGCGAGGTCAACCCGGACTACGGGGTGTTGCTGCGCGCCGTCACCGTGCACGGACGTGAGATCGTGCGGGGCGAGGCGGCGGGCAACGGCCGTACCGACGTCATCTCGACCGGTCTGCGCTATCCCAAGGCCAAGAGCGACGACGAGAACGCCCCCGCCGAGACCGTGTGTCTTCAGGTGTCCAACTCCTTCTCGGCGGCGAGCGGCGTGAAGACCACGCCGGGCATGCCGGTGGAACTGACGGTCGACGTCGTGGACGGGCCGGACCAGGCAAGCGACGTGGCCTCCTTCGGCCTCGGCCGCGGCTGGTGGCTGCTCGGCGCCCTCGTGCTCACCGGCTTCCTTGCGGGTGTGCTGTGGGGCTGGGTCTCGCGCCTGCGGATCGCGGTCTGGAGGACCAACTGATGCGTGTCAGAAGAGTGTTGAGCACCGCCCTGCTGCTGCTCGGGATCGCCGCGGCGCCCGCCGCGGCCGACTCCTCGCCCTCCGCGAGCCCCTCGGGCGACAGCGCCGCGCCGACCCAGGCCGGCACGTCGTTCCGTACGGCAACCGAGATCAAGCAGGGCCGGCAGGCCACCGCCAGCGGGTCCACGGGCGACTATCTGTACTGGTCGTTCCCCGCGGACTCCGGGCAGCGGCCCACCGTGAAGGCGACGGTGAAGCTCCCGGAGGCCTCCACGCGGCACGCCGGCCAGACCTGGCAGCTCGACGTCTACGACGGGCTGCGACGCCGTCAGGCCTGCCAGTACGGGGCACAGACACGGACGGCGGCACAGGACGCGGCCTCCGTGGAACTGGCCTGCACCCTGCGCACGGTCCGATCCTGGTCGGAGACCTGGGCCAACGACCCGCTGCCGGGCACCTACTACGTCCGGCTGACCGTCACCGGGCTGCAGGCCTCCGACCTGGGTCTGCCGGTCGCGGCCGAGGTCAAGGTCGACTCCAAGGACGTCGGCGGGTCGGCGGCGGTGGACGGTTCGCTGGCGAAGCCGCTGGTGCCGGGCATCGCGACGAGCGCCGGGAAGTCCGACTCCGGCTCCGGTTCGTCGACGGCCGCGCTGTCGTCCATCGAGCCCGACGACGGCTGGGCCTCCGGCTGGTGGTCCGACCGCTGGGTGTGGACCGCGATCGGCGGCATCCTCGCGGCGCTCGCGGGGATCGGCGGGTACGCGTTGACCCGGGGGTCGGGACGGCCTTCCCGGGTGCCGCCGGGTGCGTAGGCACACGTAGGCGCCCATGACGGCTGCGTGACGGCGAAGGCCCGCCGTGCCCCCTCGGCACGGCGGGCCTCGTCCCCCGCCCGGGTTCCGGTCCGGTGCGGTGCTGGGTGGCGCGTTGCGAGTGGTGCGCTACCAGCAGGCCGGGAGCGTGTTGGTCTCGCTGCCGATGGCGGTGTCCTTCATCCAGCCGTACTCCCCGTTGTCGGCCTCGGTCCACTCCCAGCGGTAGGGATGCGGGCCGCCCACGTACTCGTCCTGGTTGCCGCCGTCGTAACGGCACTGGAACCAGCTCGGGTTGGAGTACATGTAGCCGACGATGCGGCTGGAGTCCGGGTAGAACCGGGCCAGGTCCTTGGAGCCGTAGACCGGGGCGCCGGAGCGGTTGTTGCACCACCAGTGGCTCCCGCCGTACCAACAGCCGCTCGCGGCGGACGCGGAAGGTGCGGCGGCGGTCCCGAGACCGACGGCGAGCGCCGCGGCACTGAACAGCACCGCCAGAGGCTTCTTGATACGCATGCGAGTCACCCTGTGGCGGCCGCCCCGCCGCCCGCAATGTTTTCGAGCGCGCTGGAAGTGTCTGGCGCGAGCGGCACACGACGGCTACGGGAACCGTACCGGTGTCACTCCCCGCGCAGCACCTTGGCCAGAGTGCCCTCCCCCGTGACCTCGATCCGTCCCGCGCGCACCGCGTCCAGCACGGTCGAGGTCCCGCGGCTCACATCGGTGCAGGTTCCGGTGTCCAGGCTCAGCCGGACGTCCGGCTCCTCAGGTGCGGGCCCGTCGCCGTACACGGGCCCCTCCTCGGCGCCCAGCCACACATGGAACTCCCCCTCCTCCAGACAAACTTCGACCAGCCCTTCACCGCCCTCCCCCGCCAGGCCCCGCAGCAGCGGCAGCGCGAACCAGTGCACCCGTACGGCGTCCGTGGCCCCGCGCTCGCCCAGCGAGGGCGCGCCCCACTCGCCGAGCGCCTGCAGCACGGGCAGCAACTCGCGCCCCCGGCCGGTGAGTTCGTAGACGTACGCGGCGCCCGGCGGCGGCAGTCGGCGCCGGGTCGTCAGTCCGTCGCGCTCCATGTCCTTGAGGCGGGAGGCGAGAACGTCCGTGCTCACGCCCGGCAGATCCGCGTGCAGATCGGTGTAGCGGCGCGGGCCGCCGAGCAGCTCGCGGACGATCAGGAGGGTCCAGCGGTCACCGACGGCGTCGAGCGCGCGGGCCGCGGAACAGTACTGGTCGTAGCTTCGGCGAGGTGACATGCGACGCAGTCTAGACATGTTGTTGGACTTTCCAAGCACTCACTTGGTAAAACCAAGCAACACCACGAACCGGAGGACACAGCGCATGGAGTTCCGGCAGTCGAGCAAGCTCAGCGAGGTCTGTTACGAGATCCGCGGCCCGGTGATCGAGCAGGCCGACGCACTGGAGGCGGCAGGCCACAGCGTGCTGCGCCTCAACACCGGCAACCCCGCGCTCTTCGGTTTCGAGGCGCCGGAGGAGATCCTCCAGGACATGATCCGGATGCTGCCGCAGGCGCACGGCTACACCGACTCGCGCGGCATCCTCTCCGCCCGCCGCGCGGTCGCCCAGCGCTACCAGGAACGGGGCCTCGATGTCGGCGTGGACGACGTCTTCCTCGGCAACGGCGTCTCCGAACTGGTCTCCATGGCGGTCCAGGCGCTGGTGGAGGACGGCGACGAAGTCCTCATCCCCGCCCCGGACTTCCCACTCTGGACGGCCGTCACGACCCTCGCGGGCGGCAAGGCCGTCCACTACCTCTGCGACGAACAGTCGGACTGGTACCCGGACCTGGCCGACATGGAGTCGAAGATCACCGACCGCACCCGCGCGGTCGTCATCATCAACCCCAACAACCCGACCGGCGCGGTCTACCCCCAGGAGATCATCGAGGGCATCCTCGACCTCGCCCGCCGGCACGGCCTGATGGTCTTCGCGGACGAGATCTACGACCAGATCCTGTACGACGACGCGGTCCACCACTCGGCCGCGGCGCTCGCTCCCGACCTGGTGGTCCTCACCTTCTGCGGCCTGTCCAAGACGTACCGGGTGGCGGGCTTCCGCTCGGGCTGGCTGGTGGTGACGGGCCCCAAGCAGCACGCCCGCAACTACCTGGAGGGCCTGACCATGCTGGCCTCCATGCGGCTGTGCCCCAACGCGCCCGCCCAGTACGCCATCCAGGCCGCGCTCGGCGGCCGCCAGTCCATCCACGAACTGACCGCGCCCGGCGGTCGCCTCCACGAACAGCGCAACCGCGTCTGGGAGAAGCTCAACGAGATCCCGGGCGTCTCCTGCGTCAAGCCCAAGGGCGCCCTGTACGCCTTCCCCCGCATCGACCCCGAGGTCCACGAGATCCACGACGACGAGAAGTTCGTCCTGGACCTCCTCCTCCGCGAGAAGATCCAGGTCGTCCAGGGCACCGGCTTCAACTGGCCCCGCCCCGACCACTTCCGCATCCTCACCCTCCCGCACGCCGACGACCTGGACGCGGCGATCAGCCGGATCGGACGGTTCCTGGGCGGGTATCGACAGTAGGGCCGCCGTATGGCGCACTCCGGCCTGCGGACCCCCGGGGGCGATGACACCGTACGGAAGGAGTGACAGGACCGGAGAAGGGTGTCGGGCATGGGTGACCTGATCCTCGTGCGGCACGGCGAGACCGAGTGGTCCCTGTCCGGGCGGCACACCGGATCGACCGACATCCCGCTGACGGAGAACGGTCGCGAGCAGGCCAAGCGGCTGGCCCCGCTGGTCGCCTCGCACCACATCGCGGCGGCCTTCGTGAGCCCGATGCAACGGGCGCGGGAGACGGCGCGGCTGGCCGGGGTCGAGGGGGCACGGGTGGACGCGGACCTGTGCGAGTGGGACTACGGCGGGTACGAAGGGGTCACGACCGTGGAGATCCACCGGACCCGGCCCGACTGGTTCCTGTTCGACGACGGGGTCGCGCCCGGGCCGCCGGAGCATCCCGGGGAAAGCCCGGAGCAGGTCGGGGCGCGGGCGGAGCGGGTGCTCGCCAAGGTCGACGCGGCGCTCGCCGAGGCGGAGGGCAGCGTCGTCCTCATCTCCCACGGGCACTTTCTGCGGGTGCTGACCGCGCGGCGGCTGGGGCTGCGGGCTTCGGACGGCGCGTTGTTCCAGCTCGCCACCGGGACGGTGAGCCGGCTGAGCACCGAGCATCGGCGGCATGTCGTGGCCAGCTGGAATGTCAGACCCCCGTCGTAGTCTTCGAGTGTCTTCGAGTGGGTTCCAGCGGGCCGGGGACGGGGTCGGCCCAGGGGACGTCGTGCTTCGGCTGCGGGCCGGTGGGGGCCGTTCGCGCGGTTCCCCGCGCCCTGACGGGGCGCTGCGGCGATGCAGGGAAAGGGGTGCCGTCATGACACGACCGCCGACCGTCGCGCAGCGGCGTGTCATCGATGCGGCGGACCCGGTGACCGGGCGGCTGAAGGGGACGGACGCGCAGCTCGCCGCGCTGGTGAAGCGGGGGCTCGCCTTCCGGCACCCGCGTCCGCCGCACGACCATTTCCTGACGCCCGCCGGGCACCGGATACGGGAGGCGCCGGAGCCGACGGCGGCCCCTGAGCCTCCCGCCGCCCCCGCCGACTCGGGCGTGTTCACGGCACGGATCGGCGGCGAGGAGAACGCCGTTGGCGGCCCCTCCCGCACACGCGAGGTGCACAGTGCCTGGCAGGGGCTGCTGGAGCTGCGGCGGATGACCCATCCGGACGGGGCGGTGGACCGCCCGTGCGGATGGGAACGTACGCATCTGGTGCAGGCCGCCGCGCTCGCTCTGGAGGCCGCCGGGCACCGCCCCGCGGCAGGGGAAGGCCCCGGCTATCGGGTGCGGGCGACTCCGCAGCCGGAGGCCGTCGCCGTGCGCGAGCCGGACGCCGAGGCGCTGCGGGCCTGCGCGGCCACGCTGGAGAAGGCGGGCTGGCAGGTCGGCGAGTACACGGAGCCGCGTACGGGGGCGCGGTATGTGCTGGCCTCACCCCGGCGGGCGTGAGGTCCCTCGGCCCCCTGCCACCCCTCAGTAGAGTGGCGCCCGTTCCAGCCGTCGTACACACGATCGAAGAAGGGAATGTCGTGGCTGAGCCGTTTTCCGTGCCCGTGACCGTCCGCGGGTACGAGACCGACATCCAGGGTCATCTGAACCAGAGCGTGTATCTGCAGTACGCCGAACACGCCCGCTGGTGCTTACTCGACGCGGCCGGGATAGGCCAGACCGATCTGATGTCCAAGGGTGTGGGACCGGTGACCCTGGAGACGACGATCCGCTATCTGCGGGAGTTGCGTGCGGGGGACCGGACCGAGGTGACCTGCGCGTTCACCTGGGGTGAGGGCAAGACCTACCGGATCGGGCAGACGATACGGAAGGCGGACGGCACGGTGGCCGCCGAGTTCACCGCGGTGGGTGGGCTGCTGGACCTCAAGGAGCGCAAGTTGGTCGCGGACCCCCGCGTGTACTTCCGCGCGCTGGCCGCGGATCCGGGCGTCTTCGGCCTCTGAGCCCACCCCGCGTGGCGTGGTCTACGCGTCCAGCAACTCCGGGCTGTGCTGGGCGTCGTAAGCCGCGCGCGACTCGGCGATCGTGACGCGGTGCCGCTCCGCCCAGTCCGTGAGAGACAGCAGGGTGGCGTGCAACTCCTCGGCCACCGGAGTGAGTTCGTACTCGACCTTGGGCGGGACCATCGGGTGGACGGTACGGGTGAGGAGTCCGTCGCGCTCCAGATTGCGCAGCGTCAGGGTGAGCATGCGGCGGCTGATGCCCTCGATGCTGCGCTCCAGTTCGGTGAAGCGGATCGGGCCGTGTGCGGCGGCCACGATGATCTGCACGCTCCATTTCCCGGCGACCCTGTCAAGAACCTCGCGGACCGGGCACGCCTGCGTGTGCACGACCTGCGGGGTAACACCGGTGTTCCCTTGGGACATTGAGGTGCCTCCTTATGCCGATCTCCATGGTCACTCACGATGAACCCCGTTACAAGTCGTGCACCTATGGAAGCGCGGCGCACACGTGGTCGCACACATGGAGGTCGTCGTCATGCCGTTCCGGACCGAGTCACCGTCCGAACCGCCGGTCCCCCGACCGTACTCCCGCTGGGCCTCGCTCGCCGTTCTGTGCGCGGGCACCCTGATGACGATCCTGGACGGGAACATCGTCACGGTCGCGATGCCCGCGATCCAGAGTGATCTGGGGTTCTCGGGGCCGGGGCTCGCCTGGGTGGTGAACGCGT
Organism: Streptomyces mirabilis; assembly: GCF_039503195.1. NCBI lineage: Bacteria > Bacillati > Actinomycetota > Actinomycetes > Kitasatosporales > Streptomycetaceae > Streptomyces > Streptomyces mirabilis. The sequence goes on along the minus strand of NZ_JBCJKP010000001.1, from coordinate 8,077,111 downwards.
ATCTGATCCCGTTCGGGGGGCTGTTGCTGCTCGTGGGCCGGCTCGGGGACCTCGTGGGGCGCAGGCGGATGTTCGCCGCCGGGCTCACGGTGTTCACGGCGGCGTCCGTGCTGTGCGGGGTCGCCACCGGCCGGGGCCTGCTGGTCGCGGCCCGCGCCCTGCAGGGTGTCGGCGGGGCGATGACCTCGGCCGTCGTCCTCGGCATGCTGATCGCACTCTTCCCCGAACCGCGTGAACAGGCCCGCGCCATCGCGGTGTTCAGCGCGGTCGGCGCGGCGGGCGGGGCGCTCGGCACCTTCCTCGGCGGGGCGCTGACCCAGACGGTCGGCTGGCACTGGATCTTTCTGATCAACCTGCCGATCGGAGTGGTCGCGTGGCTCGCCGCGATCCGGATCCTCGCCCCGGACCGGGGAGTCGGGCTCGGCAAGGGCGCAGACTATCCGGGAGCGACGCTGGTCACGGGCGCGCTGATGCTGACGGTGTACACGATCGTCGGCGCCGGCGACCGGAATCCGGGGACCACGCTCGCACTGGCCGTGCTCTCACTCGGCCTCTACGTCGGCTTCTTCCTGCGTCAGGCGCGGGCCGCCCGTCCGCTGCTGCGGCTGCGGCTCTTCCACTCCCGCGCCCTGAGCGGCGCCAACGGGGTGCAGATCCTGATGGTCGCGGGGATGTTCGGCTTTCAGTACATCGGTGCGCTCTACCTCCAACGCGTGCTCGGGTGCAGCGAGTTGGCCACCGGCACCGCCTTCCTCCCCGCGCCGATCGCGATCGGGGTGCTGATGCTGACCCTGTCCGCGCGGACGATCGCCCGGTTCGGTCCGTACCGGGTGCTGCTCGCCGGGCTCGTCCTGATCACCGGAGGCATGGCCCTGCTGAGCCGGGCCCCGGCCGACGGCTCGTACGTCGCCGACGTACTGCCGGCGATGCTGCTGCTCGCCGCCGGTTTCGCGGCCGCGATGCCCGCGGTGACGGGGCTCGCCATGACGGGCGCCCGGGAGGAGGACGCGGGACTGGCCTCCGGGCTCTTCAACACCACGCAGGTGGTGGGCGGTTCGCTGGGCCTGGCCGTGCTGACGACGCTGGCGGCGAGTCGTACGGAGCGGCTGGCCGGTGGGGGCGCGGGGGCCGTGGCGGCCCTGGCGGACGGTTACCGGCTGGCGTTCACGGTGGCCACGGGGATCGCGCTGGCGGCCCTGGTCCTGGCGGCGGCGATCCTGCGGCCGGGGCGGGCACACGCCCCGCATGTCTCCCCCGCCCGGTCCGAGCGATGGACGACGCGCCTTTCCCCTCGCGACCGGTCCTGACCAGGACTGCACGCTCAGCTCCTGCCCCAGGGGCACCCGGCAGCCATGTCAGGAGTGCCAACTCGGCCTCGCCAGGCGGGTGTACGCCGTCCGGAATCTCTGGTAGGAAACTTTCCTAACAGTACGTGGACGCAACACTCCCCTCAATCGGAGGTACCGTGCACACCCCCCACGCAGGTCCCCAGCTCCACACCTCACGGCGCACACTGCTCACGCTGATCGGAGCCTCGCTGGTGGCAGGCCCCCTCCTCGCGACCCAGTCCCAGGCCGCCGCCTCCGGCGGCCTGGACGACCCGGCGAAGAAGGAGATCGCCATGAAGCTGGTCTCCAGCGCGGAGAACTCCTCGCTGGACTGGAAGGCGCAGTACAAGTACATCGAGGACATCGGTGACGGGCGCGGCTACACGGCCGGCATCATCGGCTTCTGTTCGGGCACCGGCGACATGCTGGACCTGGTCGAGCTGTACACCCAGCGCAAGCCCGGCAACGTCCTCGCCAAGTACCTGCCCGCCCTGCGCAAGGTGAACGGCAGCGACTCCCACCAGGGCCTGGACCCCGGCTTCCCCGCCGACTGGCGCAAGGCCGCCCAGGACACCGCGTTCCAGCAGGCCCAGAACGACGAGCGGGACCGGGTCTACTTCAACCCCGCCGTCGCCCAGGGCAAGACCGACGGCATCGGCGTCCTCGGCCAGTTCACGTACTACGACGCCATCGTGATGCACGGCGACGGCGGCGACAGCACCAGCTTCAGCAACATCCGCAGGCGTGCCCTGGCCAAGGCCAAGCCGCCGGCCCAGGGCGGCGACGAGGTGACGTATCTGAACGCCTTCCTCGACGCGCGCGTCTGGGCGATGAAGCAGGAGGAGGCCCACTCCGACACCACCCGCGTCGACACCGAACAGCGGGTGTTCCTGCAGAAGCGGAACCTGAACCTCGACCCGCCACTGAACTGGAAGGTGTACGGGGACAGCTACCACATCGGCTGAGACCGAGACCCGGCCCCCGGGGCGCGGATCACCCGGCCCCGGGGCGTGGATCCTGACCCGGACCGCTACGCGCCCACCACCGCGGGGCCGGGACCGGTGCGCCGGTCCACGATCTCCTCGCCCGGCTCCATCGGGGCCGTGACCTCGTCGTCGTCCCGGTGTCGGCCCAGGTGGTTGAAGACGAGGTTGAGCAGGACGGCCGCCAAGCACCCCGTGGAGATCCCCGAGTCCAGGACGATCCGCGCGGTCTGGGGGAACGCGTGATAGAAGTGCGGCGCGGTGATCGGGATGATCCCGACGGCCAGCGACACGGCGACGATCAGGACGTTGTTGTCCTTCTCCAGGCCGGCCCTGACCAGGGTCTGGATGCCGCTGGCCGCGACCGAGCCGAACAGGACGACGCCCGCCCCGCCGAGGACCGGGCGCGGTACGACGGCGATCAGCGACGCGGCCATCGGGCACAGGCCCATCAGCACCAGGAATCCACCGCCGGTGGCGACGACGTACCGGCTGCGGATCCGTGTCATCGCGACCAGCCCGATGTTCTGCGCGAAGGCACTGCACATGAAGCCGTTGAAGAGCGGGCTGAGGGCCGAGCCGAGAGTGTCCGCGCGCAGGCCCGCCGCGATGGTCCGCTCGTCGGCCGGACGCTCGACGATCTCCCCCAACGCCAGCATGTCCGCGGTCGATTCGGTCATCGAGACCACCATGACCACGCACAGCGAGAGGATCGCGGCGAGCTGGAACTGCGGGGCGCCGAAGTGGAACGGGGTCGGGAAGCCGACCACGTCCGCGTCGGTCACCGGACCGAAGTCCGTGACGCCGAACGGGATCGCCACCAGCGTGCCGATGACCAGGCCGAGCAGCACGGCGATCTGCTTGACGAAACCGCGGGTGAAGCGGCGCAGCAGCAGCACGAGCACGAGCGTGGCCGCCGCGAGGCCCAGGTAGGTCGGCGAACCGTAGTCGTGCGCCGCGGGATCGGGTCCCTGCGCCCAGCCGAAGGCGACCGGCAGCAGCGAGACACCTATGAGGGTGATGACGGTGCCGGTGACGACGGGCGGGAAGAAGCGGACGGCCTTGCTGAAGAAGGGGGCCGCCACGAAGCCCAGGACGCCCGCGACCATCACCGCGCCGAAGATGATCGGCAGGGCGTCGGACCTGTCCTTGGTGGAGGCGACGACGGCGGTCATGGGGGCGACGCCCGCGAAGGTGACGCCGTTGACGAACGGCAGCCTCGCTCCGATCTTCCAGAAGCCGAGGGTCTGGAGAAAGGTGGCGAGGCCCGCGGTGAACAGGCAGGCGCCGGTGAGGAAGGTCAGCTCGGTGGGGGACAGACCGACGGCGGCGCCGACGATCAGGGGTGGGGCGACGACTCCCGCGTACATGGCGGCCACGTGTTGCAGACCCGTGGTGGCCATCTTGAGTGCGGGCAGTTTCTCGTCGACGGGGTGGGCGGTCACGGCGGCTCCTCCGGGCGGGTAACACGTCGGCTCTGACGTGGGTTTCAGGAGGTGGTGCGCGGTCGTGCGGGACCGGGGGACGGAAGGCCCCAAAAGGGGCGAGGGTGACCGTTCCGGGGCGCGCACGTCCATGCACGCCCCGGAGACGGCCGCCATGGACCCCGCTCGGGTCCACGGCTACCGGCCGAGGGCCGTCCCCCTCAGCCGGAGATCAAGTGCCGGACGGGTCCAAGTGCCCTTACGGCCCAAGGAGATTGCGTACGGCGATCAGGCCTGCGCGGCGATCCGCGCGAGGCGCTGCGCCTCCTCCCGCGTGGCGCGGGCGATGGCGTCCTCGTCGACGTGCAGGAGCCGGCCGTTCTCCACCACCGGCTCGCCGCCCACGAGCGAGAGCGTGACCGGGGCCGCCGCGCCGAAGACCAGCGCGGTCACCGGGTCGGCGATCGATGCGTGCGCGAGGGTGTCCAGCTTCCACAGCACGAGGTCGGCGAGCTTGCCCGGCTCCAGGGAACCGATCTCCGCCGCCCTGCCCAGGACCTGGGCGCCGCCGTAGGTGCCAAGGCGCAGCGCCTGACGGGCGTTCAGGGCGGCTTCCCGGTGGGCGCCGAGGCGGTTGATGAGGAGGGCGTTGCGCAGTTCGGTGTGGAGTTCGCCGGACTCGTTCGAGGCGGTGCCGTCGACGCCGAGGCCGACCGGGACGCCGGCCGCGAGCATGTCCGGGACGCGGGCGATGCCGGCCGCGAGACGGGCGTTGGACGAGGGACAGTGGGCGACACCGGTCTTCGTACGGGCGAAGGCGGCGATGTCGGAGTCGTTCATGTGGACGCAGTGCGCCATCCACACGTCCTCGCCGAGCCAGCCGGTGGACTCGAAGTACTCGGTCGGGCCCATGCCGAACAGTTCCTTGCAGAACTGCTCCTCCTCCACGGTCTCCGAGCCGTGCGTGTGCAGTCGTACGCCCTTGCGGCGGGCCAACTCGGCGCCCTGACGCATGAGTTCGGTGGAGACGGAGAAGGGCGAGCAGGGCGCGACGGCCACCTGGGTCATGGCGCCGAAGGAGGGGTCGTGGTGCTCGTCGACGGTCGCCTCGGTGGCGGCGAGGGCACCTTCGAGGGTCTCGACGGCGAAGTCCGGCGGCAGACCGCCGTCCTTCTCGCTGCGGTCCATGGAGCCGCGGGCGAGGGTGAAGCGGACGCCCATCCCGCGGGCGGCCCGGATGATGGCGCCGGACAGGTCGCCGGAGCCCTGCGGGAAGACGTAGTGGTGGTCCATGGCGGTGGTGACGCCGCCGCGGGCCATCATGGCGAGGGAGCCCTGCGCGGCGGCGGACACCATCCGCTCGTCGATGCGCGCCCAGGTCGGGTAGAGCGCGACGAGCCAGTTGAACAGGTTGTGGTCGGTGGCCAGGCCGCGGGTGATCCACTGGTAGAAGTGGTGATGGGTGTTGACCAGGCCGGGGGTCACGAGGTGGCCCGTGGCGTCGATACGGCGTACGACGTTCTCCAGGCTCTCCGGGGCCCCGCCCGCGCCGAGCGACTCGATGCGGTTGTCCGCGACGACGACATGGCCCGAGGCGTACTCGGTGTCGCCCGCGTCCACCGTCGCGATCGCACAGTTCTCGATGACGATACGCCGGACTTCTGCCGATGCTGCCATGGTGCGTCCTTCTTCGTTTCGAGGGGTGGGCACGGCAGGACCCTAGGAGGTTTGAGTGCCGCGGCTGTCGACGCCACGGGTGCCGAAGGAGGGGCCTTCGCCAGGCCTCGGAGGTTGACTCAGAGGTTGGTGAGGTCCACCGGGATGTGCGGCTCGCAGCCCTCGCGCAGGATGGTGGCCTCGATCAGTCCGTAAGGCCGGTCGGCCGCGAAGTACACCTCGTTGTCGTTCTCGAGCCCGAACGGCTTGAGGTCAACGAGGAAATGGTGCTTGTTGGGAAGGGAGAAGCGGACCTCGTCGATCTCGCTGCGGTTCTCGATGATCCGCGAGCCCATCTGATAGAGGGTCTGCTGCAGCGACAGGGAGTAGGTCTCCGCGAAGGCCTGGAGCATGTGCTTCCTGACCTGGTCGTAGGACTTCTCCCAGTTGGGCATCTTCTGCTCGTCGCCGGTCCAGTTGAAGCGCCAGCGGCCGGAGACCTGGGTGGCCAGGATGCGGTCGTACGCCTCGGGGAGCGTCGTGTACTTGTCCTTGACGTAGCCCCAGAACTCGGAGTTCGTCGAGTTCATCACGACGAGGTCCTTCAGCCCCGAGATGACCTCCCACGACGAGCCGTCATAGGTGATCTGGGTGACCCGGGTCTCCTGGCCCTTGCGCACGAAGGAGTGCTTGACGTCGTCGGCGCCGATGAACCTGGAGTTGGCGTCGGAGGTCTCGATGCGCTCCCAGGCGTACTCCTCGATGCGGATGCGCGCCGTCTTGATCGGCTCCTGCGAGGTCACGAAGTGCCGGGCGAGGTGGATGCCGAACTGTTCGGCGGACTCGATGCCGTGCTCCTTGGCGAAGGCGTACACCGTGTTCTTGGTGGTGTCCGTCGGCAGGACGTTCGCGTTGGAGCCCGAGTAGTGGACCTCTTCCATGTCGCCGCTCAGCGCCACGGACACGTTCAGGTCCTTGATGTGGTGCGTCGCCCCGTCGCGGGTGATCTTCACGACGCGGTTCTCGGCCTTGCCGTACTGGTTCTGCCCCAGCATCACAGGGCGACCGCGGTGGGAATGGTCGGTCATGTCTGCTAGCTCCCTCGGTAAACGGAGTAGCCGAACGGGTTGAGCAGCAGCGGTACGTGGTAGTGCTCGCCCGGCCTGACGGCGAAGGTGATGGTCACCTCGGGGAAGAACACTCCGCTCGCACCGCTGTCCCGATTCGCGGGGGCGTCCTGCTGCGCATCGGCTTGCTTCTTCTCGAAGTACGCCTCGACCTCGAAGTCGAGCCGTACGTGGGTCGTCCCCTCCGGCAGCGCCGGGAGGTCCTTGCACCGCCCGTCCGCGTCGGTCGCGGAGCCGCCGAGCTCCCGCCAGTCCGCCGTGCGGCCGCAACGGGCCGCGAGCCGGACGGCGACGCCCTCGGCGGGGCGTCCGACGCTGGTGTCCAGGATGTGCGTGGACACGGATGCGGTGGTGTCGGTGCTCATACGTTCTCCTCCTCCACGAGACGGGCCAGCCGGATGCGGTTGATCTTGCCCAGTTCGGAGCGGACGATCTCGCGCTCCTGCTCGGGCGAGTTGCCGATCCGTTCCTTGACCGCGTCGCGCATCTGCTCGCCGGTCCGGCCGGTGGCGCAGATCAGGAAGACATGGCCGAACCTCTCCTGGTACGCCAGGTTCAATTCGAGCATCTCCTCCTTGAGCTCCGCGGAGGCACCGGTCATGCCGCGCTGCTCCCGGGAGGAGGTGGGGTCCCCGGGCCTCGGCCGCCCGATCGGCGGGTGCCCCGCCATCGCCTCCGCCAGGTCCTCGGCGGTCAGCTCGGCCATGGCGGCGTCGCTCGCGGCGAAGAGGTCGTCGGGGGTGGTGTACGGGCGGTGGGCGAGCAGGGTGCGCACCCAGGCCGTCGACGCGCACGCCTCGCGGAGGGCGGCGTGGGCCGCGTGCTCCTCCAGGGCGTTGAACCGGGCGAGGCCGCCGGGTGTCGTACTCGAAGTCACGGGAAGCCTCCGTGGCCTTGTGCTGGACGGGCTGCGGCTAGCTAACGCCCTCGGAAACACCACGTCAACACTTTGTTGAAAAATCGAGGTAACAACCGACGCCCCGCGCGAGGCGACAACCGCCGCCCGGCGCTCAGGCCTCCTTCTCGCGGTTCAGGTAGTTGTAGACGGTGAAGCGGCTGACGCCCAGCGCGCTCGCCACCGTCTCCACGCCGTGCCGCACCGAGAAGGCTCCGCGGGCCTCGAGCACCCGAACGACCTCCTGCTTGGACTTGCGGTCGAGGTCGGCCAGCGGCTTGCCCTGCTTGCGCTCCAGGGCGACCAGGATGTGATCGAGCGAGTCGGCCAGCTGCGGCAGCCGTACGGCGACCACGTCCACACCCTCCCAGGAGAGCACGACGTCATCGGGGCCGGCCCGGTCGGGCGCCACCATCTCGCCCCCCATGGCGTCGACCAGCGGCTTGACCGCCGCGACGAAGGGGTCGTCTCCGATACCGGTCACTTATCGCCCTCCCCGACCGCGTTCACCTGCAGCGAGACCCTGGTGGCGCCGGCCGCCAGAGCCCGGCGCAGCAGCGCGTCGACCGCGGTGAGCACCGCGTCCGCGTCCCCCTCGGCGGTGTTGCCGAACGGGCCGACGTCCACGGCGTCCAGTTCGGCCGCCTCGATGACCTCGCGGGCGACCAGCGCGTGCGGGGGCGCCTCGTCGAGGTCGAAGGGCTCGGTCGTGAACTCCACTCTCAATCGCACGCGCTCAACCTACTGCGCGGTGCCGATTTTCCGGCAGCCCCCCTCTTGACAAGCCTCGACACCCGGCGGCAGTCTTCCATTAAGCAGAAACGAAATTCCGCAATACGGAATTCACGTCTCGACTCTCGCCGGCGACCGTCTCGACACGGAGGCGAACGTCTCGACACGGAAGGGAGCGCCGAGCCACATGCCGGGTTCCGAATGGGGCACAGCCACCGAGCAACGCTTCAACGTCAACCTGTCGATCCTCTTCACCGAACTCCCGCTCCTGGAGCGCCCCGCGGCCGCCGCCGCGGCGGGCTTCACCGCGGTCGAGCTGTGGTGGCCCTGGGTCGACTCCCCCACCCCGGAGCGGTCCGAACTCGACGCCTTGAAGAAGGCGATCGAGGACGCGGGCGTCCAGCTGACGGGGCTGAACTTCTACGCCGGACAGCTGCCCGGCCCCGACCGGGGCGCGCTGTCGATCCCCGGCGCCGAGTCGGAGAGGTTCCGCGCCAACATCGACGTGGCGGCCGACTTCGCGCGGTCGCTGGGCTGCAAGGCCCTCAACGCGCTGTACGGCAACCGTGTCGAGGGCGTGGAGGCGGCCGAGCAGGACGCGCTCGCGCTGGAGAACCTGGTCCTCGCGGCGCGGGCCGCCGACCGGATCGGCGCGATCCTCCTGATCGAGACCCTCAACCAGCCCGAGTCGCCGCTCTATCCCCTGGTGAGCGCCCCGGCGGGAGTCGCCGTCGTCGACAGGGTCAACGAGGCGACCGGCCTCGGCAACGCCAGGTTCCTCATGGACCTGTACCACCTGTCCATGAACGGCGAGGACCTGCCGTCGGTGATCGAGCGGTACGCCGCGAAGACCGGCCACGTGCAGATCGCCGACAATCCCGGGCGCGGCGCCCCGGGCACCGGGACCCTGCCCCTGGAGGACCTGCTCGGCCGGCTGAGGAAGGCCGGCTACGAGGGCTGGGTCGGCCTGGAGTACAAGCCGGGCGACCGTCCGAGCGCGGCGGCCTTCGACTGGCTGCCGGCCGAGGCCCGAGCCGCCCGCTGAGCGGCAACTCATCGACGTATCACAGCAGTCAGAGAGGCACCCTCATGAGCAGCACTCTTGCAGATTCTTCCCACCCGAACCGCCCGGCCCGTCCGGCGGTCGCCTGGATCGGTCTCGGCATCATGGGCTCCCCCATGTCGGAGAACCTGGTCAAGGCCGGGTACGACGTCACCGGGTTCACGTTGGAGCAGGACAAGCTGGAGCGCCTCGCCGCCGCGGGCGGTACGGCCGCCGGCTCGATCGCCGAGGCCGTGCGGGACGCCGACGTGGTGATCACGATGGTGCCCGCCTCCCCGCAGGTCGAGGCCATCGCGTACGGCCCCGACGGCATCCTGGAGAACGCGAGGTCCGGCGCGCTGCTGATCGACATGTCGTCGATCACCCCGCAGACCTCCATCGACCTCGCGAAGGCGGCCGCCGCGAAGGGGATCCGGGTTCTGGACGCTCCCGTGTCCGGCGGCGAGGCCGGGGCGATCGAGGCCGTGCTGTCGATCATGGTCGGCGGCGAGCAGGCCGACTTCGACGAGGCCGAGCCGCTCTTCGAGGCGCTCGGCAAGACCATCGTGCTCTGCGGTCCGCACGGCTCCGGCCAGACCGTGAAGGCCGCGAACCAGCTGATCGTCGCCGTGAACATCCAGGCGTGCGCCGAGGCCGTGGTCTTCCTGGAGAAGTCCGGCGTGGACCTGAAGGCCGCGCTCGACGTCCTGGGCGGCGGGCTCGCCGGCTCCACCGTACTGACGCGGAAGAAGGACAACTTCCTGAACCGCGACTTCAAGCCGGGCTTCCGCATCGACCTGCACCACAAGGACCTGGGCATCGTCACGGACGCCGCCCGCACGGTCGGCGCCGCGCTGCCGGTGGGCGCCGTGGTCGCCCAGCTCGTCGCCTCCCTGCGCGCCCAGGGCGACGGCGGCCTCGACCACTCGGCCCTCCTCCGCTCCGTGGAACGCCTCTCGGGCGCACAACTCTGACGAGCCCGCCCCGGCACGAGGGGCACGGCCCCGACACGGCGGTCAAGGCCCGTACGTCGGGCGCGACCGGTGCATCGGGCGCAGCCCGACACGACAGGCGCAGCCCCGGCACACCGGGCGCGGCCCCGATGTCCCGGGCACAGCCCGACACGACGGGCACAGCCCCGGCACACCGGACGCGGCCCGACGGCCTCGGATGCAGCCCCGGTGCATGGACCGGGCGCGGCCCCGGCACCTCGGGCACAGCCCCGCACGATGGGCACGGCCCGGTCGCAGCGGGCGCGGTCCTTACGTCGGGCGCGGCCCGAGGCCTCGGCGCGGCCCGCCGCGTCGACCGCAGCCCACGATGTGTCCGGCGCAGCCCCGACGGCCTCGGGGTGGTTCTGAGACTTCCGGGTGGTGTCGTCGCTGACACCTGTCCTGTCGCGCCCAAGCGGTGGCGCCACCCGGAACCCGACCCACTTCAACAACCTGTTGACGTTCGGAACGCCCCAAACCTAGGCTCCACAAAGCGGAAGTCGGTTTCCGCTGCCCCTCGCATGGAAGGTCCACGATGTCGAAGCGTGTGCTTACGACCGAGTCCGGTGCTCCGGTCGCCGACAACCAGAACTCAGCCACCGCCGGCGCAGGCGGCCCGCTCCTCCTCCAGGACCAGCACCTCCTGGAGAAGCTCGCCCGGTTCAACCGCGAGCGCATCCCGGAGCGCGTGGTGCACGCCCGCGGCTCCGGCGCGTACGGCCACTTCGAGGTCACGGACGACGTCACCGGCTTCACCCACGCCGACTTCCTGAACACGGTCGGCAAGCGCACCGAGGTTTTCCTCCGCTTCTCCACCGTGGCCGACAACCTGGGCGGCGCGGACGCGGTCCGCGACCCGCGCGGCTTCGCGGTCAAGTTCTACACGGAGGAGGGGAATTACGACCTCGTCGGGAACAACACCCCGGTCTTCTTCATCAAGGACCCGCTCAAGTTCCCCGACTTCATCCACTCCCAGAAGCGCGACCCGTTCACGGGCAAGCAGGAGCCGGACAACGTCTGGGACTTCTGGGCGCACGCCCCCGAGGCCACGCACCAGGTGACCTGGCTGATGGGCGACCGCGGCATCCCCGCCTCGTACCGGCACATGAACGGCTACGGCTCGCACACCTACCAGTGGACGAACGCCGAGGGTGAGGCCTTCTTCGTCAAGTACCACTTCAAGACGAACCAGGGCGTCCGAAGCCTCTCCACCGAGCAGGCGCAGGAGATCGCGGGCAAGGACCCGAACTCCCACCAGACGGACCTCCTGCAGGCCATCGAGCGGGGCGTACGCCCGTCCTGGACCCTCTACGTCCAGATCATGCCCGCGGCCGAGGCGGCGGACTACCGCTTCAACCCCTTCGACCTCACCAAGGTGTGGCCGCACCGGGACTTCCCGCTCCAGCGCGTGGGCCGACTGGTCCTGGACCGCAACCCCGACAACGTCTTCGCCGAGGTCGAGCAGGCCGCGTTCTCCCCGAACAACTTCGTTCCGGGCATCGGCCCCTCCCCCGACAAGATGCTCCAGGGCCGGCTGTTCGCCTACGCGGACGCCCACCGCTACCGCCTCGGCGTCAACCACACCCAACTCGCCGTGAACGCTCCGAAGGCCACGACCGCGGACAACTACGGCCGCGACGGCTTCATGGCATCCAACGCGCAGGGCCGCGCCGCCAAGAACTACGAGCCGAACTCCTACGGCGGCCCGGCCGAGACCGGCCGCCCGCTGTCGGCCCCGCTGGCCGTCGCCGGCTGGACCGGCGCCCACGAGGCTCCCCTGCACACCAAGGACGACGACTTCTTCCAGGCCGGCGAGCTCTACCGCCTGATGTCGGCCGACGAGCGGTCCCGGCTGATCGCCAACATCGCCGGTGGCCTCGCGCAGGTCTCCCGCGACGACGTCGTCGAGAAGAACCTCGCCCACTTCCACGCCGCCGACCCGGAGTACGGCCGGCGCGTGGCGGAAGCGGTCCACGCCCTGCGCGAGGACTGACCCCTGACCGCGTCACCGGGCCAGACGGGAGGTCGGCCCGGTGACGCGCGGCCCGCGAGGACCTGAGCGACCCGGATGAGGGGTGGTCGCCGGTGGCACGCGGGCACGACGAGGACCGCGGCGGATGTGAGCCAGTGCGGTGGTGAAGGTCCCGGGACCCCCTTCTCGACCTGAGGGAAGGGCGGCCCCGGTTCCGTCGCGGCCGCCGCGGTCCCCGTCACACACCGAGCGAGGCGCCGGGTACGGACTCCGTACCCGGCGCCTCGGCGCGCTTCCCGGCGTGCTCCCGGGGTGCTCGGGGGTACTCCCGGCGCGCTCCCGGGGTGCGGAGTCGGCCGGAGCGCAGCAGCCTGAAAGCATGGACTATCCCAGCATCGTCGTGCACGCCCCGGCACTGGACGGCTCGCGACGGGTCACCACGGGGGACGAGACGCTCGGTGTCGCCTACCACCTCGACGACGTCATCGAGATCCTGCGACGGGCCGAGGTCGACCTGGACGAGATCGAGGTCGACAAGAGCGACATCATCGACTGGCAGGGCGGCGGCCCCGACCACTGGCCGGGATTCGAGGAGCTCGAGCTCCCGGAGGACTGACACCATGCCCCGGACACGTACTCCAGTGGACGTACGCCGACTACGCAACCCTCAAATCAAGCTCTGAACACGACTCCAGGGGCTTCAACTCACCCCCGTGATGGGCACATTCTCGGCACACGAGGCCCGCCGGCACGGGGGCGGCGGGCCTCGCGACGGGGGTACGGGGGAACACGGGGGAACAACACGAGGGGCGGCTCACCCACACGGTGAACCGCCCCTGGTACGTGCGCGACCGGTACGCGAGGAACGCGTACGTCAGACCTTCAGCGTCCTGATGGACGTGGGCGCGTGGCCCGGCTCGGTCGCGATCTCCTCGAACTCCACGACGTTTCCGATGTCGTTCGTCGTGGACATCGAGATGTTGGTGACGCGCTCCAGGATCGCCTCGACGACGACCGGCACCCGGTACTCGGCGGCGAGCTTCTTGGCCTGCTCGAAGGCCGCGCCCAGCTCGGCCGGGTCGGTGACGCGGATCGCCTTGCACCCGAGGCCCTCGACGACCTTGACGTGGTCGACGCCGTAGACGCCGAGCTCGGGCGAGTTGATGTTCTCGAACTCCAGCTTGACCTGGAAGTCGATGTCGAAGGCCCGCTGCGCCTGGCGGATCAGGCCCAGGTAGGCGTTGTTGACCAGGACGTGGACGTACGGGATCCGGTGCTGGGCGCCGACGGCCAGTTCCTCGATCATGAACTGGAAGTCGTAGTCGCCGGAGAGGGCGACGACGGAGGCCTCGGGATCGGCCTTGGCGACGCCCAGCGCGGCCGGGACCGTCCAGCCGAGCGGTCCCGCCTGGCCGCAGTTGATCCAGTGCCGGGGCCGGTAGACGTGCAGCATCTGGGCGCCGGCGATCTGCGAGAGGCCGATGGTGGAGACGTACCGGGTCTCCGGGCCGAAGGCCTTGTTCATCTCCTCGTAGACGCGCTGCGGCTTGATCGGGATGTCGTCGAAGTGCGTACGGCGCTGGAGAGTCGCCCTGCGCTCCTGGGCGGCGGCGGCCCACGCGGAGCGGTCCGGCAGCCGGCCCTCGGCCCTGAGTTCCCGCGCCACCTGGACGAACAGTTCGAGCGCGGCCCTCGCGTCGGAGGCGATGCCGTAGTCCGGGGCGAAGATCTTGCCGATCTGGGTGGGCTCGATGTCGACGTGGACGAAGGTGCGGCCCGCGGTGTAGACGTCCAGCTTGCCGGTGTGGCGGTTGGCCCAGCGGTTGCCGATACCCAGGACGAAGTCGGACTCCAGGAAGGTCGCGTTGCCGTAGCGGTGCGAGGTCTGCAGGCCCACCATGCCGGCGTTCAGCTCGTGGTCGTCGGGCAGGACGCCCCAGCCCATCAGGGTGGGGACGACCGGGATGCCCGTCAACTCGGCGAATTCCACGAGGAGTTCGCAAGCGTCGGCGTTGATGACACCGCCGCCGGCGACGATCAGGGGCCGTTCGGACTCGTTCAGCAGCCCGATCGCCTTCTCGATCTGGGCGCGGGTGGCGGCGGGCTTGTACGCCTGGAGCGGCTCGTACGTCTCCGGGTCGAACTCGATCTCGGTGAGCTGGACGTCGATGGGCAGGTCGATGAGGACCGGGCCCGGACGGCCGGAGCGCATGAGGTGGAAGGCCTGCTGGAAGACGCCGGGAACCTGGGCCGCCTCCAGCACGGTGACCGCCATCTTGGTCACCGGCTTCGCGATCGAGGCGATGTCGACGGCCTGGAAGTCCTCTTTGTGGATCACGGCGGTCGGCGCCTGGCCCGTGATGCACAGGATCGGGATCGAGTCACCGAGGGCGGAGTAGAGGCCGGTGATCATGTCGGTGCCCGCGGGTCCCGACGTGCCGATGCAGACGCCGATGTTGCCCGGGCGGGTGCGGGTGTAGCCCTCCGCCATGTGCGAGGCGCCCTCGACATGGCGGGCGAGGGTGTGGCCGATCCCCCCGGCGGCCTTGAGGGCCGCGTAGAAGGGGTTGATCGCCGCGCCCGGGACGCCGAACGCGTCGCTGACGCCCTCACGCTTGAGGATCTCGACTGCCGCACGGGCAGCGGTCATACGAGCCATGGAGTACTCCTGCTTCGGCTGTCGGATTCGCGCTCCCGTCGCGCCCCTCGGAGAGCTGGTGATTCCTGGTGATTCCGCATGCGGTGATTCCACATTGCGGAAGTTAACTTCTACTATCTGGAAACAATGTAGGTGGCGTGCCGAAGAGCGTCAAGGGTGCGCACCCCCGGCTGGATCCGCGGGAGGGACGGGCGGGGGCTGTCGGAGCGTTTCGCTGCCGCGGGCCCCCGCTTGGAGGACGATGGACACGCTGTCCCGACGTGACGTCCTGGAGTGGGCCATGGCCGAGAGCGTGCCGGTGCGGTGTCCGGCCTGCCGTCGCGAGCATCTCTTTGCCGCGCCGTCGTACCCGTGCGTGTGCGGCGCCCCCGTCACGCCTCCGCTCGACCGCCTCGCCGATCCCGCGCCGGTCACCCACCGCACCTGGGACGAGGACTGGGTCACGGTCCCCTGCGACACCTGCGGGCGCGCGGACCAGTGGCCCCATCCGGAACTGGGCTGCCCCTGCGGGGTCATGCTGCGGATTCCGGTACGAGGGGTACGGCGCCCCCTGCGCGCGGAGGTCGTGCCGGGCACCGGTGCCCCCGCGGACCTGGAGACGGAACCGGAGGCGGCACCGCACACCCCCGAGCCACCGCCCCCCGGTACGGCAGCCACCACGCCGGGAAGCCCCCTCATCCCCGACCACCTGCCACTGCCCCGCACCACTCCGACACCTCGCCCGGTGTTCCAGCCGGTGACCATCCGCACCGCCCGGGACGCCGTCACGGCGGCCGCGCTGTATCTGCGGTGGCTCGGCTACCGCGACATCCGCAGGGCGGACCAGCGCCCGCCCTCGGGCATCGGACTCGCCGCCCGCGGCATGCTGGCACAGGTGGACCCCACCGTCCGTCCGGCCACACTGCGCGACGTGGAGTGCCTGTGGCTGACGGCCATGTCGGAGTCCACGGGATGCGTCTACTTCTCCCTGGCCGGGTACGCGGACGACGCCCGCGGCCGCGCCGACGCCCTCGGGATCCCCCTCTTCGCGCTCGACCTCACGGGCACCCCCCAGCCGGTGAACACCCACGCCGACGAACTCCTCGCCACCGGGGCCTGAACCCCGGCAGCGGGGAGCGCTCTATTCGGCGTAGGTCTGCCGCAGTTCGATCTTGCGGACCTTCCCCGACACCGTCATCGGGAAGGACTCCAGGACCTGCAGGCGGCTGGGGATCTTGTAGTGGGCCAACCGGCCCTCGCAGAAGGCGCGCAGTTCCTCCAGCGTCAGGGGGTCGGCCGGGTCCAGCGGGATGACGCAGGCGAGCACCTCCTCGCCGTAGCGCTCGTGGGGCACCCCGACCACCTGGACGTCGGCGATCTTCGGATGGGCGTAGAGGAACTCCTCGATCTCGCGCGGGTAGATGTTCTCGCCGCCGCGGATGATCATGTCCTTGATGCGGCCGACGATCTCGACGTACCCGTCCTCACGCATCACGGCGAGGTCGCCCGTGTGCATCCAGCGCCCCGCGTCGACGGCCTCGGCGGTCTTCTCGGGCTCGTTCCAGTAGCCGAGCATCACGCTGTAGCCGCGGGTGCACAGCTCTCCGGCGGTGCCGCGGGGCTGCGTCACCCCGTCCGCCGGGTCGACGACCTTCACCTCCAGGTGCGGGAGCACCCGGCCGACGGTGCCGGTGCGGTGCTCCAGATCGTCGTCCCTGCGGGTCTGCAGGGACACGGGCGAGGTCTCGGTCATGCCGTAGCAGATGGAGACCTCCGCCATGTGCATCTCGGCGACCACGCGCTTCATCACCTCGACCGGGCACGGCGAGCCCGCCATGATGCCGGTGCGCAGCGAGGACAGGTCGTACGTCGCGAAGCCGGGGAGGTTCAACTCCGCGATGAACATGGTCGGTACGCCGTACAGCGAGGTGCAGCGCTCCTCCTGGACCGCGCAGAGCGTCGCCGCCGGATCGAAGGAGGGCGCGGGGATGACCATGCAGGCGCCGTGCGAGGTCGCGGCGAGGTTGCCCATCACCATGCCGAAGCAGTGGTAGAAGGGCACGGGGATGCAGATCCGGTCCTGCTCGCTGTAGGCGATCGACTCGCCCACGAAATAGCCGTTGTTGAGGATGTTGTGGTGGGAGAGGGTCGCCCCCTTGGGAAAGCCCGTCGTGCCCGAGGTGTACTGGATGTTGATGGGGTCGTCGCAGGACAGCTCGCTCCCACGGACCCGGAAGTCCTCGTACAGATCGGGGGTCCCACGCCCGATCAGGGCGTCCCAGCTCGGGTCGCCGATGTAGACGGTCTCCCGCAACTGCGGGCATCTGCCGCGCACTTGCTCGACCATCGCCCGGTAGTCGCTGGTCTTGTGGCTGAGGGAGGCGAAGAGCAGCGAGATGCCGGCCTGCTGGAGGACGTACTCGACCTCGTGGGTACGGTAGGCCGGGTTGATGTTCACCATGATCGCGCCGACGCGGGCGGTGGCGTACTGGACGAGCACCCACTCCGGGCAGTTGACCGCCCAGATGCCCACCCGGTCGCCCCTGGCGATGCCGGTGGCCAGCAGCGCGTACGCCAACTCGTCGACGCCCGCGGAGAACTGGGCGTACGTCCAGCGCCGCCCGGACGGCACGTCGACGAGCGCCTCCCGGTCCGGCCAGGCCGCGACCGCCCGGTCCAGGTTGGCCCCGATGGTGTCGCCGAGCAGGGCCGTCGCGCTGGTCCCGTGCGCGTAGGAGAGTGTGCTCACCGGAAGTCCTCCTCGCGGTACTCGGCGTCCGAGCCGGCGGCCGTGGCCTCGCGCAGCTCGATCCGGCGGATCTTGCCGGAGATGGTCTTGGGAAGTGTGCCGAACTCCAGACGGCGGATGCGCTTGTACGGCGCGAGGACCGTCCGCGAGTGTTCGAAGAGCACCTTCGCCAGGTCGGGGCCCGGTGCGTGGCCGGTGGCGAGGACGATGTACGCCTTCGGGACGGCGAGCCGCAGTTCGTCGGGGGCCGGGACGACGGCCGCCTCCGCCACCGCCTCGTGCTCCAGGAGGGCGCTCTCCAGCTCGAAGGGCGAGATCTTGTAGTCGGAGGCCTTGAACACGTCGTCGGCGCGGCCGACGTAGGTGATGTATCCGTCCTCGTCCCGGGCGCCGATGTCACCGGTGCGGTAGTAGCCTCCCGCCATCGCCTCCGCCGTGCGGTCGGCGTCGCCGTGGTAGCCGGTCATCACGCCCACCGGTCGCGCCGACAGATCGAGCGCGATCTCCCCCTCCACCGCCCCGGGCGCACCCGTGACCGGGTCGAGGAGTTCGACACGGAAGCCGGGACTCGGCCGTCCCATGGAGCCCGTCTTGAGCTGCTGCCCGGGGCTGTTGGAGACCTGGACGGCCGTCTCGGTCTGCCCGAAGCCGTCCCGGATGGTGACGCCCCAGGCGCGCCGCACCTGCTCGATGACCTCCGGGTTCAGCGGCTCACCGGCGGCGACGGCCTCGCGTGGCGGGGTGCGCAGCTGCGTCAGGTCGGCCTGGATGAGCATCCGCCAGACCGTGGGCGGGGCGCAGAAGGTGGTGACGCCCGCCCGGTCCATCTCCGCCATCAGCCGGCCCGGGTCGAAGCGCGTGTAGTTGTGGATGAAGACGGTCGCCTCCGCGTTCCAGGGCGCGAAGAGGTTGGACCAGGCGTGCTTGGCCCAGCCGGGCGAGGAGATGTTCAGATGCACGTCGCCGGGCTTGAGCCCGATCCAGTACATCGTCGACAGATGACCGATCGGGTAGGAGGCGTGGGTGTGTTCGACGAGCTTGGGGCGGGCGGTGGTGCCGGAGGTGAAGTAGAGCATCAGGGGGTCGTCCGAGTGGGTGACGCCCTCGGGCTCGAAGCTCGCGTCGGCGGCGTACGCCTCCTCGTACGACTGCCAGCCGGGCCGCGCTCCCCCCACCGTGATCCGGGTGTGGCGACCGGGCACCTCGTCGAACTTCTCGGCGTCCTCGGCGCGCACGATCACATGCCGGACGCGGCCGCGCTCGACCCGGTCGCGCAGGTCGGCGGGGCCGAGCAGGGTGGTCGCGGGGATGACGACGGCGCGCAGTTTCATCGCGGCGAGGGCCGTCTCCCACAGTTCGACCTGGTTGCCGAGCATGACCAGCACGCGGTCCTCGGCGCGTACGCCCCGCGCGCGCAGCCAGTTGGCCACCCGGTTCGAACGCTCGGAGAGGGCGGCGAAGGAGAACTCGGCGCGCTCGCCGTCCTCCTCGACGATGTGCAGGGCGGTGCGGTCGTTGCCCCGTGCGATGACGTCGAACCAGTCGAGCGCCCAGTTGAAGGCGTCCGGGCGGGGCCAGTCGAAGCCCTCGTACGCCGTGGTGTAGTCCGCACGGTGCTCCAGCAGGAAGTCCCGCGCGGCGCGGAACTCGTCCGTCGCACCGTTCGTCACCGTCATGTGTCCTCCTCGTTGCCGCACAGCCGCCTTCGACAAAGGCCCTAGCATCGTGTATTCCGTGATGGACGTCTCACCACCCCCGAACGGGGGTACGCCGCGACGAAGGGGCGAACACGTGGCAGCAGACACGGCCGAGGCGGTGGAGATGCGTGGTGCGCTGGTACGACTGCGGCGCGCCACGGGGCTGCCGGTCGCCTTCGGCGGCCTCGTCGAACCCGGTCGCGCCCAGGTACGTATCAGCGAACTCAGCGGTACGGCGACGCCCGCGCTCAGCGCCCTCGCCGTGTCCTCGGGCAACGGCCTGGGCGGCAAGGCGGTCGCGTTGGCCCGGCCCTGCGCGGTGACGGACTACTCCGCCTCCCGGCAGATCAGCCACGAGTACGACGTGGCGGTCGCCACGGAGGGCCTGTGCTCCGTGATCGCCGTACCCGTCGTCGTACGCCGCCGGGTGCGCGGGGTGTTGTACGGCGCCCTGCGCACGGCCCAGCCCCTGGGTGACCGCACGCTCGGCGCGGCGGTGGCGGCGGCCCGGGACGTGGAGCAGGCGCTGGTCGTACGGGACGAGGCGCAGGGGCTGCTGACCGTCGCCCGGGAGCCCGAACCGGCGGTCGGGAGCCCCGCGTGGGAAGAGGTCCGCGAGGCGCACGGGGCGCTGCGGGCACTGGCGCCGCGCATCGTCGACCCGGCGCTGCGGGCCGAACTGCTGGAGGCGTGCGGGCGGCTGGCGGGTGCGGCGGTGTCCGACGCCCGGACGCCCCGCGTCGACCTCGCCCCGCGCGAGGTGGACGTTCTCGCCTGCGTCGCGGCGGGAGCCACCAACGGGGTTGCCGCCGAGCGGTTGGGGCTGCGGCCCGAGACGGTCAAGGGGTATCTGCGCTCGGCCATGCGCAAGCTCGGCGCGCGCACCCGGTGGGAGGCCGTGGTCGCCGCGCGCCGAGCCGGTTTGCTCCCGTAGCTTTCCGGCTCCCCCGGCTTTGGCCGCTCCGCGGCCTCTTCCCCGTCGCTCCGCGGCCTCTTCCCCGTCGCTCCGCGGCGGTTTCCGACCCATCCGCCCCCTATGCCCGCTCCGCGACCCCCGTCACCAGCCGCTCCGCGGCCTCCTCCTGGCGTTCTCCATTCAGACGGCGACGCACTGAAATACGTTATGCCAACACTCTTGTTATTTCCCTCACCACCCCGAGACTCCGAAATTCAAAGAGTCGTTGCCTAATATTGGCTCGGACACGACAGCGAGGGGAGCGGTGACCGTGCGAGGGGACTTCAAGGAGCCTGCGAGACCCCGCCCCGACCTGGTCATCGGACGGGAGGAGCTCTTCGCGAGCGCGCGCGAGCAGCTCTCCGACGGAGGCAGCGTGCTGGTGCACGGCCCCGCCGGAATAGGAAAGTCCACCGTTCTGCGTGCGCTGGCCGCGGAATGCGCCGAATCGGCACGCACCGTCTTGCGCTGCTCGGCGACCGAGTCCGAATCCCATCTGCCCTTCCTCGCCCTGGCCGACCTCCTCGGCCTGGTGGTGGACCAGGTCTCCGACCGGCTGCCCGCCCCGCAGCGCACCGCCCTCGAATCGGCCCTCACCGGCCGCGGAGAATCGACCCTGCAACGCGACGGCCTCGCCCTGCGCCTCGCGGTCCTCTCCGTGCTGCGCGCGCTGGCCGCCCAGGGCCCGGTCCTGATCGTCGCCGACGACCTCCAGTGGCTGGATCCGGCCAGCGCAGAACTGCTCGGCTTCGCCGCCCGCAGGCTCGGCGAGATGCCCGTACGGATGCTGTCCGCGGTGCGCACCGACACCGAGCCACGGGACCAACAGCACGACCGCCATCTACGCGCGTCCCCGCCGGACACCCTGGCCGTGCGGCTCAACCCGCTCTCCCGCGCGCAGGTCGCCGAACTCCTCGGCCACCGCGGCTACACCGGGCTGCCCCGCACGACCGTCCGCGACATCCACCGCACCAGCGGCGGCAACCCGCTCTTCGCGCTGGAACTCGGCCGCGCGCTCGCCGAGAATCCCGCCCGGCCGAGCCCCGGCGAACCCCTGCCCGTGCCGACCTCGTTGCGCGCGCTCGTCCTCAGTCGTCTGGAGATGCTCTCGGCCGAAGCCCGTCGCACCCTGCTCGTCGCGAGCGCGGGCGCCCGCCCCACGCTGACGCTGCTGCACGCGGCCGGGCGCGACAACGCCGAGGCCGAGACCGCGCACGCCGCCTCCCTCGGACTGCTGGCTACCGAGCGCGAGACACCGGGCATCCGGTTCGCGCACCCGATGATCTCGGCCGCCCTGTACGCGGAGGCGAGCGCCCAGGAACGCCGCGCCGCCCATGCCGCGCTCTCCACGGCCGCCTCCGACCCCATCGAACGGGCCCGGCACCTCGCCCTGGCCAGCACCGGTACCGATCCGCAGGTCGCCGCCCGGCTCGGGGAGGCGGCGGCCGCGGCCAGGGACCGGGGCGCGCCCTCGGTCGCGGCCGGGCTCGGGCTGCTCGCGGCCCGGCACACTCCACCGGAGACCGTTCCCGGCCCGGACGAGCGGCGGTTGCAGGCCGCCGAGGACGCGCTGACCGCCGGGGAGTCGGACCTCGCACGGGACATCGCCCGCGACGCGCTCCGCCGGGTCACGGCGCCGGCGGACCGCGTCCGCGCCTGGATGGTCGTCATCGACGCGGCGGGGCAGGCCATGGCCGAGGTCGACGCGGTCTTCCCGCAGGCCCTCGCCGACGCCGGGGAGGATCCCCGGCTGCTCGCGCTCGTGCGCTACCAACTCGCCTGGCGGGCCCTGCTGGTGGAGGGCGAGATGGCCAAGGGCCGCGAGGAGGCCGCGATCGCCGCCCAGCTCGCCGCCCGCGCCGGGGACCGGCCCACCGAACTCCTCGCGCTCGGCTTCCAGGCCCAGATGGAGACCCTGATGGGCCACCCGGGCGCACCCGCCACCATCCAGCGGGCGATGCGCGAGCCGCAGGACCCCCGGGTGGCGTGCGACCACAACGGCGCCGGCGCCGCCCGCTTCCGCTGGCTGATCATGGGCGACCAGCTCGCCGAGGCCCGCACCACGATCACCGCCCTGCTGCGCGAGGTGCGGCGGCGCGGGATGGTCGAGAGCGAGGTGCACTTCCTGCGCGGGCTCGCCGAGACCGAGCTGCGCTCCGGGCACTGCGGGCGGGCGCTCGACCTGGCCCGGGAGAGCCTGCGGCTGGCCCGCGACACGGGAATCGGCGAGGCGGCCACCGCCATGTTCACCTCGCTCGCCGAGGCCGCGGGCGGCGACGTCGACCGGGCGCTGGCGCTGGCCCGGGAGGCCGTGGACCGCGCCGAGGAGGACGGCGACCTGGTCTACCTCTCGCGAGCCCTGGGCGCCCTCGGGCACGCCCAGCTGGTGGCCGGGGACTCGCTCGCGGTCGTGCAGTCCCTGCGGCGCGTACGGGAGCTGGAGGAACGGCTCGGGGTCACGGACCCGGCCCGGGGACGCTGGCACGGCGACCTCGCCGAGGCGCTGGTGCGGATCGGTGAGCCGGTCGAGGCGCAGGACGTCATCGACGCCACGCGGGCGCAGGCGCTGCGGCTCGGGCGGGAGAGCGTGCTCGCCGTGCTCGACCGGGCGGAGGCGCTGGTGCGGGCCGCGCGCGGTGAACAGGGGCCCGCGGTACGTCAGCTGACGGCCGCTCAGGACCGGCTGGGCAAGCTGGGCTACGGCCTGGAGGAGGCCCGGGCGGCGTACGCCCTCGCCGGACTGCGCACCCACCGGCCGGGGCCGACCTCCTACGACGAGGCGACGCGGCTGTTCCGCCGCTGCCGGGCGCTGCCGTGGCTGCGGCAGGTGGAGTCCGCGAGTGCGGCCGGGCCGACGGCGGCCTCGGCCACGACACCGCTCGCTCCCGCCGCGCTCGACAGCCTCGCCGCGACGGAGCGTCAGGTCGCGGCGCTGGTCATGGAGGGCGCCACCAACCGGGAGATAGCCGCGCGGCTGTTCATCAGCGTGAAGACCGTCGAGGCGACGCTGACGCGGGTGTACCGGAAGCTGGGGATACGGTCGCGGGTGGACATCGTTCGGCTGGCTGCGGGGCGCCGGAGCGGGTGAATTTCCCCGCGCCCCTTCACGGGCGCGGGGACCTGGGCGAGCAACCCCCAACAGCCCACGGCCGAACGACCGGTGACTAAACGCCGTGCCTCTCGAGCAAGGGTTTTCCCTCCCGCAACTCGCCTAGGGGGTTCCCCTCTTGGATGCGGCACCTTCCGCCTTCTAGCGTGAGCGTCGTGCCGCTCGCTCGGGCACACGGCGTCAGCCCACGGACGCCGTGCCTCACCCCCCACACCCGCGCGTCCCCCCACCGGCAACTTCTGAGGAGATCCATGTTCGGGCTCAACTGTGCCAAGAGGACCGCCGCTCTCTGCGTGGCCACCGCTGCCGCCGCCGCGACCGCTCTCCTCGGCGCGCCCGGCGCCGTCGCCGCCCCCCAGCCGATCGTCGGCGGCACGACGACGACCACCACCGCGTACCCGTTCATGATGCAGATCACGGACGCCTCGCAGAACCAGTTCTGCGGTGGCACCCTGGTCGCGGCGAACAAGGTGGTCACCGCCGCCCACTGCGTGGTCGGCGAGACCACGAGCAGCGTCCGCGTCGTCGGCGGCAGAACGTACCTCAACGGCACCAACGGCACCGTCAGCAAGGTCAGCAAGATCTGGATCAACCCCGACTACACCGACGCCACCAACGGCGACGACGTGGCCGTACTGACCCTGTCGACGTCGATGTCGTACACCCCGGCGTCGTACGTCGCCTCCACGGACACCGGCGTGTACGCCACCGGCGCCACCGCCCGCATCATCGGCTGGGGCACCACCTCGGAGAGCGGCAGCTCCTCCAACCAACTGCGCACCGCGACCGTCCCGATCGTGTCCAACTCCAGCTGCGCCGGCTCCTACGGCTCCGAATTCGTGGCCAGCGACATGGTCTGCGCCGGTTACACCAACGGCGGTACCGACACCTGCCAGGGCGACAGCGGCGGTCCGCTGCTCATCGGCGGCGTCCTCGCGGGCATCACCTCCTGGGGCAACGGCTGCGCCGAGGCCGGCTACCCGGGCGTCTACACCCGTCTGACGACCTTCTCGAGCCTGGTGAAGACGCAGATCAACTCGTAGCCACCAGTCGCCGGTGACGGTTCGTCCGTCACCGGCGGCCGACGGACCCCCAGACTCCTGAGCACCCCTCAGGTGAAAGCCAGGGGGCGTTGCGGGCCTCCACGAGCGGCCCGCAACGCCCCCTATCCATTTCCCCCCTTCCCCCGTTTCCCCCTCCTTTTGTCGGCTCTCCCCCTCTACTTGTCGGCGGTCAGCTTCCCCGCACTGCCCCAGCTGTCCGCCGGCACCTCGTGGATCCAGACGTGCACGCTCTCGGCGGGGATCCTGTACGCGTCGACGAAGGCGTCGGTCACGCGTTTGACGAGGTCCCGCTTGAGCTCGACGTCGCGCGGACCCTGCTGGATGGTGACGATGGGCATGGCTGAACTCCCTCTCCTGGGGCGGCTCCGGCCGCTTTCCGGGTACGGGTCCAGTTCATCGCGCGGGGGCTCGTCGACCAAGAAGCGGACCGCGACCGCAGCGATCAGTTCTCGTGATCGCCGCAGGCCGCGAGCAGGGCGTCCAGGTGAGGCGTCGGCGTCGCGCCGTGCACGGCGAGTCCCGTGGTGAGCGCGAGTCCCGGTGCCCGGAAGGGGACGAAGGCGACCCGGGGGCTGTGCAGGACGCGGGCGTGCGAGGCGTAGACGACCGTCCACAGCGGCCGGGTCCCGATGCTGGCGAGGGTGTCCTGCAGGGAGCCGCTCACCGGTCCGGGCAGTGGTTCGAAGCCGGCGTCGTGACAGGCCCCGACGACCAGGTCGACCAGGTCGGGGTTGGTCCGGCGCGCGGTGATGCTCAGCGGGAGTGGGGCCAGTTCGGCGAGGTCGATCCCGTCGCGGGCGGCCAGGGGGTGCCCGGCGGGCAGCGCGACCACCAGCGGATCGGGCCACAACGGCAGCACACGTACGCCCGCCAGGGGCTCCGCTCCCCGTACGAACGCGGCGTCGAGGCGACCGTCCACGACCCGCGCGAGCCGCTCCTGCGCGGGAAGCGAGACCAGCTCGACCTGGACCGCGGGCTTCCGCTCGGCGAAGCCCGCGAGCACCCGGTCCAGGTGAGCGCCGAGTCCGGTACTGGTGCCCAGACGCAGCACCTCGGCCGGGGCGACCGCAGCGCGGGCCCGGTCCACGGCGGCGAGCACCGTCCGCGCCTCGGGCAGCAGCCGCTCCCCCGCCCCCGTCAGCCGTACGTGCCGCGGTGAACGGTCGAACAGTTCGGCGCCCAGCTCCCGCTCCAGCCGCCGTATCTGCTGGCTGACGGCCGACTGCACGATGTGCAGACGCTCCGCCGCCCGCCCGAAGTGCAACTCCTCGGCGACCGTGACGAAGTAGACGAGTTGCCGCAGTTCCATGTCCGGGACTGTAGGGCCCCTGTTTGAATGGCGGCCGTTGGGGGTGATGGACATGGTGTCCACGGACCGGTTCCTGGCGTTCGCGGCGATGTCGCTGCTGGTGATCGTGATTCCCGGGCCGAGTGTGCTGTTCGTGATCGGTCGGGCGCTCGCGCACGGCCGGCGCACGGCGGTGATGACCGCGCTGGGCAATGTCGTCGGCTCGTATCTGCTGGTGGCCGCGGTCGCCTTCGGGATCGGCTCGCTGGTGGAGCGCTCGCTGACCGTCTTCCTGGTGGTGAAGCTGGCGGGTGCCGCGTATCTGGTCCTGCTGGGGGTGCGGGCGTTCCGGCACCGCAAGGAGATGAAGGCCTCGGCGTTGCGACAGGAGCCCGCGGGCGCGGCGCGCGGCGATCTGCGGACCGTCCTGGACGGCGGCCTCGTCGGCCTCACCAACCCCAAGGGGCTGGTCTTCTTCGCGGCGGTGCTGCCGCAGTTCGTGGACCACTCGGCGGGGCGGGTGCCCGTGCAGATGCTGGTGCTCGGTCTGATCCCGATCTCCATCGGGCTGGTCACCGACACCCTGTGGGGGCTGACGGCGTCGGCGGCCCGCTCCTGGTTCGCGGGCTCGGACCGTCGGCTGTCGCTGATCGGGGGCGCGGGCGGCTGCACCCTGATCGGGCTCGGGGTGACGGTGGCGGTGACGGGTCGCGCGGAGTGAGTCCCCGGACGGTCGTACGGGCGCTACGCGACTTCAGTGACGTGCGTGGCTCGGGTGATGTATGTGGTTCGGGTGACGTACGTGCATCGGGCTACGTACGTGGCTCGGATGATGTACGCGACTTAAGTGACGTACATGGCTGGGGAGACGTACATGGCTCGGGAGACGTACGTGGCTTACGCGGCCACGGTCCCGAAGCGGATGTCGTACGACGCCGACGCGCCGGCCAGTGTCCGGAGCAGCCCCTCGGCCTCCGCCACCACCTCCTCCCGCTGGACCTTCGTGAGCCGGACGAACGGTTCGATGGTGAGCACGTCCCCCTCCTGTCGCCACAAGCCCGCCAGGAAGCCGTCGACGAGCAGCGTGCAGTACGCCTGGTTGCCCGCCCAGGTACGCCCTTTGAGACCGGCGGGCACCACCCGGGAGCGGTCGGCGTGCGAGAGGAGCAGGTTGTCGAACTCGGGCAGGAAACGGGGCGGGGCCGGGGTGTCGGCATCGGGGCGGGGCGCGTCCGGGAGGTCGAAGAGTTCGACGCCGTTCTCGTCACGGAAGGTGAGCAGTCGCGGGCGGAGGCGTTCGAAGGCCTCGCGCAGCCGGGTCAGTCCCGCCCAGGTCTGCATGTCCTTCACGGAGGCGGGCCCGAACGCGGCGAGGTAGCGCAGGACGGCCGCGTCGGGGCCCGGGGAGGGCTCGGTGGGACGGCCCAGCCAGTGTTCGGCGGTGGTCAGCGCGACCTGGCCGCTGCGGCCCCACAGCCCGCGCGGGGTGACCTGGACGAGCGGCAGTCGGCAGCGGGCGGCGACCGAGAGCGCGAAGGGGTCGGCGTCCGGCCAGTGGACGAGCAGTTCCTCACGCAGCTGTTTCATCGTGTGCGGCTCGGCTTCCACCAGCTCCCGAGCGATCACGGCGAGCCGGTCCAGGTCGACACCCGCGAGCCCCCTGCGGAAGTTGTTCAGCTCCCGGTCGCGGGCGCCCTGCACGAGAGGTCGCAGGGTGAGGGCGTCGTCGGCGGTGTGGCTGTGGATGGTGGAGCGCAGGGTCACGATGCGGACGACGGCACGGTCCTCCATGGCCGTCGACAACTCCTCGGGCCGGAACCCTTCGAGTCGGGCGGCGAGGGCGTAGTACGGCGGCTTCACGTTCTGCGCCTGAAGACCCACGAGGTGCCGGACGGCGTCCGTGACGCCACGACCGGCGGAGCGGCGCAGGAGGAGCTGGCGGGCGAGGGTCGCGCGGTTGAGGGCGCGGGGTTCGAGTAGGGGTGCGGAGTGGGCGCCGACGCCGCGCCCCCTGTTCCCACCCCCGCCCCCCTTCCTGCTCCCGTCCACGCCGCTCGTCGTCGTCTTCGGCTTCGTCGTCATGGTGTGCACGCTAACGGGGCTTGCGGACACCTTCTGTCCGCAAGCCGTGAGTCCCTTCACGGGCACGCCCGCCCGGACGGTACGCCCACTGCCCGCCCGTGACATTTGACCCGTATATCCTTCTCCGTGATCACAGCGATGTACCAGCGACTTGGGAGGCAGCCGCAATGTCCGAGCGACGCCCCCGTCCGACCGCCAAGAACGGCAGAAAGCCCGTCTGGCGACGCGCCCTGAACCCGCCGGCCGCGACCGGCGTGACGCCCCCGGCGCCGCGCGCCGACCCTCCGGAGCCGGAACCCGCCGCTGACAGCGTCGTACAGGCGGCCCTGTACCGCGACGGCGTACGGGTCTCGACCCCCGCCTCCCTCGCCGACACCTTCCGAGAGCTGCGCGACCAGCCCTCCGGCATGGCATGGATCGGCCTCGCCCGCCCCACGGAGGCCGAACTCCTCTCCCTGGCGGCCGAGTTCGACCTGCATCCGCTCGCCGTCGAGGACGCGATGGAGGCACACCAGCGTCCGAAGCTGGAGCGCTACGGCGACACACTCTTCGTCGTCCTGAGCGCGGCCCGCTATCTGGACGCGGCCGAGGAGGTCTATTTCGGCGAACTGCACGTCTTCGTGGGCCCCGACTTCGTGATCACCGTCCGGCACGGCGCGGCGCCGGACCTCTCGGCGGTGCGCCGACGCATGGAGGACACCCCGGAGCTGCTGAAACTCGGTCCCGAGGCCGTCCTCTACGCGATTCTCGACTCCGTGGTCGACGGCTACGTCCCCGTCGTCGCCGGCGTCCAGAACGACATCGACGAGATCGAGACCGAGGTCTTCCGTGGCGACCCCGAGGTGTCCCGCCGCATCTACGAACTCTCC
Source organism: Streptomyces mirabilis (assembly GCF_039503195.1). NCBI lineage: Bacteria > Bacillati > Actinomycetota > Actinomycetes > Kitasatosporales > Streptomycetaceae > Streptomyces > Streptomyces mirabilis. The sequence continues at coordinate 8,048,509 of NZ_JBCJKP010000001.1, read as the reverse complement.
CGCGAAATGGTCGAGTTCCAGCGCGCCACCCGCCCGCTGGTCGGCATGCTGCACGGCCTGATGGCGGGTTTCGCCAAGTACGGCACCGAGGAGGAACTCCAGCGCTACCTCCGCGACGTCGCCGACCACGTCACCCACACCAGCGAACGCGTCGACGGCTTCCGCCAGGCCCTCACCGACATCCTCACCGTCAACGCCACCCTCGTCACCCAACAACAGAACGCCGAGATGCGCGCACTGGCGGAGGCGGGCTTCGAACAGAACGAGGAGATCAAGAAGATCTCGTCCTGGGCGGCCATCCTGTTCGCCCCGACCCTGGTCGGCACGATCTACGGCATGAACTTCGACAGCATGCCGGAGTTGCACTGGGCGCTCGGATACCCCTTCGCGATCGTCCTGATGGCGGTCGTATGCACCAGTCTGTACGTCATCTTCAAGCGGAAGGACTGGCTCTGAGCAATCGCCGCGAGTGGCGCCGCCGTGAGGAGGTGCGGCCTCGATCGCAGGTGCCGACGGGGCTGAGGCCGCTGGGGAGAATCCGGGGAGAATCAGCAGCGCACCGACCTCGCGGACTCTTGCGATCGCGGGCGTTGACCTGCGAGAGCCACGCCGCTGTGGCGCAATCTGGGAGCGCAGGCCAGCACGGAGAGTAGCGGGCTTGCACAGTGAAGCACCGAAACGCCGACTGGGGCACCTGTCTCAACTCGTGGGCAACCGTAGACCTTCGCGCCGACTACCCGTGGTACAGGACGCGGACGACGATCGCGTCGGCCGGCAGCTCATCGAGGTAGGCGTTGACATAGCGGCGCAGCTCCAGGCCCGCGATGCCGCGCCATTGGCCGTCCAGGGTGAGCAGGGCGTTGGTGGGCAGGACCGCCACGGCCCGCTCCTCCACGTAGGCGGCGAGGTCGTCGCCGAAGCCTCCCACCGGGTAGCTTCCGATCCGATCACGCAGATCGGGCCGTTCGTCATGGAGAGCCTTGAGGACGGCCTGGCCGAGATACTCCTCGTGAACGCGGCGGGGCGGCCAGGCGGGGTCTCCCTGGTGCTTCTCCCAGAAGAATTCCAGCGGGTGGGCGGCTGGGTGGCGGGCTGCGAAGTCGTGCCAGTCGTGGAACCGGGCGGCCTCGGCGGCCACGGGCCGACGGGCGGCGTCGAAGTCCAGGAGCCCTCGCGGGCCGCCGTCGCAGGTGCCGGGCGGGAAGACACGGGGTACGCCTCGTAGGTCCAGCTCGCCCCTGATGAGGCGCGGGTCGTCCTCGGATCTGGGGAGCACGGGGAACTCACATCCACGGCCGTCGATCTGCCAGTGGTCCCACTCACCCATCCACTCAGGGTCATCGGGTACGTCCTCGCGGTTGTAGTCGTAGGGGGCCAGGGCCGCGCCGATGGCCTCGTGGACCTCCCCTCTGTCGCAGGCGGGAAGGCACACCGTCACTCGTTCTTTCGCCATGGGCGCTCCGACTGCTTCTCTCTCGTATTTCTAGGACTCGTGCTGGGGAAGCGGATGCGCCGATGGGCCGACAGACTCGGCAATGGGCTGCTGTGGTGCCATGCCGGGGCGTCATTCACCGAACACGCCGCCACCCCCGGGATGGTAGGGCCGCGTCGGCCCTCGTGCCCGGGCTGATGGTGGCCACGTCCTGCCCGGCTCTCTACCACCGATCCATCCCCGGCCCCAGCGCCGGCGCTCGCCCGAGCACGACTAGAGCGGCTGAGCCCCGACGCAGCCGGATGAGAAAGTGTCCGCATGACAGATCCACCGGTGACCGGCGGCGGCCCGGTGCGCACCCGCCTCATGGCGGCCGGGGCGGCCGTGCTGACGGTTGTCGTGGGGCTTGGGGCCAGGGCCGGGATGGAAGGAGACATCGCCAAGTACGCCGGGGACGCGCTCTACGCCACCCTCGTCTACGCCCTTGTTGTCCTGGCCGCGCCCCGGGCGAAGCCCCTGACGGCTGCCGGGGTCGCCCTGGGGATCAGCTGGGCGGTCGAGTTCCTCCAGCTCAGCGGGGTGCCCGCGGAGCTGTCCGGGCGGAGCGTCGTCGCCCGCCTCGTTCTGGGCTCCACTTTCCATACGCCCGACCTGTTCTGGTACGCCGTCGGAGCCGCACTTGGCTGGTTCCTCCACGCCGCAGGCCGAGGTCAACCAGCGAAACGGCGCACATAGCGCCCCTGCCAGGGGTCGCGGACCAGTGCTTGCGGTTCTTGGCGTCGTCGGCCTCGCACACCCGGGGGTAGCTCCACCATCGAGGATCGAGCGCAGGAAGGTGACAGTCCCTCCACAGCACAGGCAGCAATCGACGTCGTCCTACCCCGGTCTGCGCACCAGACGTGCCGGCATCTGCACCACCTCCACTGTCAACCCGGTACGCGACCGGCCACGCTGCGGATGGCAGCCAACGCCGTGCGCCCGGAGCAGCCCACGCCGTGGCAGCCAACTCCGTGAACGTTCGTGGTCACGACCCTAGCGGACGACCTGGACCGTCACTGGCGTGGAGATGCGGTCCGTCTTCGCGTGCTGGTGGTGTTCGTCGGTCGAGTACAGCACTGAACGGAACTGCAGCTCGCCCGTGTGCGTGGCCTTGACGTTGGCGCGCGCATCGCCGTTGAAGCTCCGCGTGACGGCGTGCCAGTGGCCCCAGTGGCCGGGTTTGCCGGACCGCTCCTGTATGACGAGCACGGTGTATCGCTCGGCGTCGTCGTCACCCTGGCCGTGCACCTTCACCACGTGGCCAACATGCGCGGTGTGGGGGGTGGCCTGAATCGAGATGTCGCTCTTCGCGAACGCCGGGGATACCGCCAGTGCCGCTGAGGTCACACCCAGCGCGCCGACTACCGCGAGCCGCTTCATACCGAGCCTCATGCTCAGGTCTCCTTGGATTTCTTCGTTCCCTTGGCACCAACTAAGGTTCGTAGCTGCCTCATTGGCGCGGTTTCACCGAAGAAGAGCAGTCCGCGCGCCAAGAAGTTGGCCTCCGGTTGTCACTACCTCGTAACCGGTGGCGGGTGGGCCCGACGAGCACCCGGGCAGCGGCGAGATCGACCGCCGGATCACCGGCGCACATGTCACCGAAGTCGATCACGCCCGCGAGTGCGCCATCCGAGACGACGACATGCGCCGGATGAAGGTCGCCGTGCAGCCACACCGGCGGGTCCTCCCCATCGGGAGCCGCAACGGCCTCGTCCGCCAAAGTGTCGGCCGCGCTGTCGTTGCTGATTGGAGCGCGGTCGGCCGGTTCGCCGGGAACCCATGTCGCGATGGTCCATGGCCGCGGGAAGCGTGCGGACGGTTCACCGATCCGCAGGGGGGTCGGGACCGGAAGTGGTAGACGCGGGGTCAGGGCGGGCAGCCACTGGTGCTCTTTGCGCAGGAGGGACGGCGCACGCTCCGTGCGAGGCATGCGCACGGCCAACTCGTCCGCGAGAGGCCACAGTTGGTTGTCCCAACCGTCGGCCACCACACACAGGTCCAGTCCTGCAAAGTCCGGATGCTGCTCATGCACCAGAGAGCGCACCAAGTTCTCATTGATCTCGAAACTGCCCACGATCTCACTCAACCATCGATGGCACGGGGCCGGCTTGCGATGACACGGGAACGGGCCGGTGTCCGGATGGTGGGTGGGGTTGTGGTCCGAGGGCCCGATGCATTGCAACGGGCCGGCGGCGATGGCCAAGCCGCCCTTCGTCGGCTCCAGCGTAGGCATGAGTGGTCCGCGAACAGGCAGACCTTCGGCAGCATGGGCGGAGTTCAGGGTGACTCCAGCTGTTCATGTATGGATGGGCCGGCACCGGGGAGTCGCCGACGCCTGCGAGGCGCAGCAGGATGTGACTCACCGCCCGCGGGTGGCTCCTGCCTCCGAGGTGCTTCAGACGGTGTCCTTCCAGACACCCGGCCAGGAAAGCCTGGTTGACGCTGCAGACCAGTTCCGGAGTCTTGGCCGTCATGGGGTGGAAGGGACAGTTGCGCATCCGCACCAAGCCGGGCGCGGCGTGCTCCGACTCGAAACCGAAGTCCTCGAACGTACGGCGGCGCAAGGCGTCGCCGAGGGCGGCCGCGGTGGTCAGTGAGCTGTGATCCAGGACCAGTGGGTCAGTACATCGACCATTTTCGGCTGAAATTCCTCATTCACTCCGGTTTCATGTGAGTTGCATCCTCTCCATCCATACGAGTAACGACGCTCGACGGATTGATTGGTGCGGCGTTCACCCACCCCGAGATGACTGCCCGGCCCAGGAGCGGCCGTCGGGGCTGGCTTCGCCCTCGCGTAATGACTTCACCAAGCTTGCGCGAAATGGCACTTCAGGGGTTGTTAGGCAAGCCTTGTCTAACCTTTACTCACTCCGCGTCCCCGCATGTCAGACCGGAGTCCCCATGTCCAGCGCGAACATCACCCTGCTCGGCGCCATCGCCGGCTTCACCATCTACCTCGGCCTCCCGATCGGCCGACTTCGCTCACCCACCCCCCGCCTCAAGGCGGGCCTGAACGCCGTGGCCATCGGCATCCTCGTCTTTCTCGTGTGGGACGTGCTGACCCACGCGTGGGAGCCGGTCGACGCGGCGCTCAGCAAGCACGAGTGGGGAACGGTCGCTTCCGGGGGCGGCACCCTGGCCGTGGGCCTGACGATCGGTCTGGCCGGTCTTGTGCATTACGACAGCTGGATCAGCCGCCGCCGGGCGTCCGCCGACCGCCCGTCGGGCCCCGGCGCCGCCGCCACCGCCGAGCTGACCCCGAAGGTCCGCAGCCAGGCAGGGTCCCTGGCGCTGATGATCGCCACCGGTATCGGCCTGCACAACTTCGCCGAGGGCCTGGCCATCGGAAACTCCGCCGCTCAGGGCGAACTCTCCCTCGCCGTCCTGCTCATCATCGGTTTCGGCCTGCACAACGCCACCGAGGGCTTCGGCATCGTCGCCCCACTGGCGGCGGAAGGCGAACGCCCGTCCTGGCTCACCCTCCTGCGGCTCGGCCTGATCGGCGGCGGCCCCACCTTCCTGGGCACGCTCGTCGGCCAGCACCTGGTCAACGACACCCTGTCGATCGCTTTCCTGGGTCTCGCCGCCGGTTCGATCCTCTACGTGGTCATCGAACTGCTGGCCGTCGCCCGCCGGACCGGGCTGAAGACACTCACCACCTGGTGCATCCTGCTCGGCCTCCTCCTCGGCTTCGCCACGGACGCCGTCGTCACGGCGGCCGGAGCCTGACCGGTCCGGCAACGCGAGCCGATAGATGGCCTTGCCGCACTCGGGCAGCGGATGTACGACAACTTCGCCGAGGCCTTCGACGGCGTCACCGTCTGTGTCATGAGCCGCGCCGATGTCCGCCGCTTCCCGGGGCCGACTCGCTTGTTGGAGGCCACTGGGTCAGCGCGGCTTTCGGTGCAGCGGTGCACGGGGGGCCGTGGCCCGGCGTCGCTGCTGTGACTGTCTTCCGGCGCGGTGCCCGCGTCGGCGGCCGGGGAGGTGTGGGTGCGCTGTCTGCGCCGGAGCGGGATCGAGTGTGTGGGCGCGCGGCACGTATCGCGGCGCGTGCGGTGGCGTACGACGGCGGTGATGGCGGCGCACGCACGGAGAATGGGGACCGAGCCAGGTGCGCCGCTCCTGATCCTGGTAGGAGCGTGGTGTGAGTCCGGTATGACGACGGCACCGGTGCGGTAGGCACGACCGGCCCAAGGAGCAGGCGGCGCAGGCCGCCTCGACGGGCCGGTGTCCGGTTGCCGTGAGAAAAGGGAGCGACGGGCAGTCTGCCGGAGCTCGCCATGAGAGGGCTGTCCTCCTCGTGGCAGCGGGACGTGCCCGCACTGTGGTGGTCGTTCTGTTGGGCTCCTTCTACAGGTCTCGCGCTCTTCCTCGTTGTGTGGCCGCTCTTACCGATGGTGACCGGCGCGTTGGTCACGGTGACCGCGGCGGGCGTATGCTGTGCGCGGTTTGAACAGGCACCTCGTTCGGTGAGGCGTCTTCACGGACACAGGCCACTGACCCGACGACGTCGAGAGACGCCCAGGTTCAGGACACCTCTCCCCGGCCTAAGGGGTGAGGCCAAGTGGCTTCCCGCCCGGAGGGCGGGATTACGCCGTGGAGTGCCAAAGCTCTGACGAGTTGGGGTGTACCAGGAGCATCGCGTCCTGGTCGCTCCTCGCCGAGTCGATGTGACGCCTTGGGTGTCCCGGCCGGAGGGAGGCGAGTGATGGACAGTAGTCCCGGCCATAGTCGGCCCTCTTCCGCGTTGTCCTCGTCCTTGCCGTCCTGCCGCGGCACGAGGCAGCCGATCGCTCCCTGACCGCCGTCCGGCACCGCCGTCGGCCGCCCGCTCACGCCTGCCCGCTCCCGAGCACGCTCGCGTGATTTCCCTGGCCAGGGGCGCCTGCGCTGTCTGGTGCCGCCCGGCGCCCCGCCGTCTCGTCGGGGCAAGGAGGTGTTCACCTTGGCCACCAACACTCTGCTCATGTCCACCAGCGCCCGCCTGCGCGGCCGCCGCGTCCAGCTGGAACGCCGCGCCACCGCTTCCAAGTCGGTGCGCGCGTCCCTGGTCTCGCTGGCCGGACTGATCGGTGGACCGGTCACCAACCAGGCCGGCGAGGAGGTCGGCCGGGTCGTCGATGTCGTCGCCCGGCTCTACGGCACCGAGCCCTACCCGCCGGTGACCGGCCTGGTCGTACGGGTCGGCCGCCGTCACGCCTTCCTGCCCGCCGACACCGTCGAGAAGGTGCACTCCGGGCGGGTCGCGCTGCGCACCGCGCGCCTGGACCTGCGCGAGTACGAGCGCCGCCCCGGCGAGGTGCTGCTCGCCCGCGACGTACTCGACCACCAACTCGTCGACGTCGATGGAGTGCAGGTCACCCGCGCCGCCGACCTCTATCTGGCCCCGCTCGCCGACCGCGTGGTGCTGGTCGGGGTGGACGTGTCGCTGCCGACCCTGCTGCGTCGGCTCGGTCCGCGCCGCTGGCAGTCCCGGCCGACCCCGGAGCGGGTGCTGGACTGGCAGGCCATGGCGCCGTTCGCCGAGCACGCCACCGACGGACCCGCCCAGGTCCAACTGCGCGCCTCCCGGGGCGCGTTGCACCGGCTGCGCCCCGCGGACCTGGCCGACCTGCTTGAAGACCTGGGCCGGGCCGAGCGGCAGCAGTTGCTCCACATGCTGGAACCCGCCGCCGCGGCGGACGCGCTGGAGGAGATGGAACCGGCCGAGCTGGAGAACCTGCTGCGCGAGGCCGAACCGGAGCATGCCGCCCGGCTGGTGGAGGAGATGGAGCCGGACGAGGCCGTGGACGCGCTGCGCGACCTGCACGAGGACGAGCGGGAGCGCCTGCTGGAGCGTATGCCCGCCGCTGGGGCCGGGCACCTGCGCCGCCTGCTGGCCTACCCCGAGGACACGGCCGGCGGTGCGATGACCACGCTGCTGGTCACCGCCCGTCGCAAGCAGAGCGTCGCCGAGGTGCGCGCGGTACTGGCCGCGCAGGCCGAGCACCGCACGGAGATCGATGCGATCGCCGTGCTGGACGACGACGGCCGCCTGGTCGCCGACGTCGCCCTGTTCGATCTGGCGGTGGCCGAGGACGCCACCAAGGTGGCCGATCTGACCGGCTGGCTGGCCCAGTTCGGGCCGCCGGCGACCGTCCACCCGGACACCCGCCTGACGGAGGCGGCCGAGCAGTTGGTCGCCGCCCGCGTCTCCTCCCTCCTCGTCGTCGACGACGAGGACCGCCCATTGGGCCGCATCCTCGCCGACGACGTCCTGGACACGCTGCTGCCCGAGAGCGGGCGCCTGCACTTTCGGAGGTTCCTGCAGTGACCCCCGAGCTGGACACCACTCCGGCCCAGTCCGCCGTCCCCCTCACGCGGCGACGCGGCCTGGGGCGCCTCGCGGTGATCGCCGCGGTCGCCGGGCCCGGCCTGGTCGCCGCGAACGCGGGCAACGACGCCGCCGGCATCGCCACCTACGCCTCCGCCGGATCCCAATTCACCTACGGCACGCTGTTCTTCATGGTGCTGGTCACCATCGCCCTGGTCATGGTTCAGGAGATGGCCGTACGCCTCGGCGCACACACCGGAAAAGGACTCGGCGCCCTGATCCGCGAGCAGTTCAGCCTGCGGCTGACCGCGCTCGCCGTGTTCTGCCTGTTGCTGGCCAACACCGGTCTGGTGGTCTCGGAGTTCGCGGGCATCGGCGCCGCCTTCGAGCTGCTCGGCGTGCCGAAGTGGGCGGTTGTCCCGCCGGCCGCGATCCTGCTGTGGTCTCTCGTCCTGTTCGGCTCCTACCGGTGGGCCGAACGCATCTTCCTGCTCATGTCGCTGGCGTTCTTCGCCTACCCCGTCGCGATGATCCTCGGCCACCCGCACTGGGGCGAGGTCGGCAAGCACCTGATCGTTCCGCACATGGAGCCCAGCAAGGACTTCATCCTGCTCGCGGTCGCCCTGATCGGCACCACGGTCAGCCCGTACATGCAGTTCTACGCCGCTGCAGGCGTCGTCGACCGCGGCGCCAAGCCTGAGGACTACCGGCTGATCAAACTGGACGCGGTGCTGGGCGCGGTGTTCGCCTGCATCATCAGCCTGACCATCATCATCGCCACCGCCGCAGTCATCGGCGGCACCGGCCCGCTCAACTCCGCCGCCCAAGCCGCCGAAGCCCTCAGACCGGTCGCCGGACAGAACGCCGAACTCCTCTTCGCCCTCGGCCTGATCGGCGCGTCCGCCCTCGCGGGCGCGGTCGTCCCGCTGTCCGCCAGCTACGCCATCGGCGAGGCCGCCGGCGTGGAACGCTCCGTCTCCCGCAGCTTCCGCGACGCGCCCCTGTTCCTGGGCCTGTTCACCGCCCAGATCGTGCTCGGCGCGGTCGTCGCGATGACCCCGGTCGACGTCATCCAGCTGCTCATCGGCACGCAGGTCCTGCAGGGCCTGATCAGCCCCATCGTCCTGGTCTACCTGCTGGTCCTCACCAACCGCCGCTCCCTGCTCGGCGGTGCGGCCAACAGCCCGCGCCACCGCGTCGCCGCGGCCACCGTCGTCGTCGGTGTCGCGGGCATGTCCACCATCCTGCTCGTGCAAACCGTCCTGGGCTGGTTCGGCCTCGGCTGACCCCAACCCAGAGGAAGGCCCCGCAAAGTAACGCAGCGTCGTGGCCCACGCCGCAACCCTCGGCCAACTGCGAGATGCGACAGGTCTTCACGCCGGCGACGGTGAACCTTCCACCCGACTCGAAGGTCAAGCGTTGAGCTCGGCGGTTGGCCTGCTGGGTCCTCGGTTCGGGAATGGTGTGCTTGATCTGGTACTTGTGCAGGTAACGGCGGTTCCTGCGGGATGAGTACGCCCTGTCCCCGCCAAGACGGTCGACGTGGGTGGCCGCCGCTGCATCGAGGGGACGCGCATACGGTCCAGGGCCGGGATCATCTGGGCTGATCGCACCGGGCCAGTGCGGCGACGTACTCACGTCGCGGAAGTGCCGACGGCCGACCTTCCCGCTTCGACCGCGGACGAGATGTTCATCGAAATGAAGTGGAGCGGACCATCCTGGCGGTCGAGGGCTTCCGGGCCGTGTCGACCAGGTACGGAAAGCGGGCGTACGTCTTTCACGGCACGGTCACCGCTGCCGCGATCCGGCGGTGCCTCCTCATGATCCGCGAGCGGGAACCGCTGTCACAGCCGCCCTATACGCTGCGAGCGCTCTACGACCAGCGGACCGGAAGGCACGATGACGCGCACCTCCAGACCACCAACCGAAGCGATACTCGCCGTGCTTCCGGAACTCGCTCCCCACGCGCGCGACGCGGTCGTACTCCATCCCGAGCGGGCGGAGCCGGACTGCCGGGACAGTTCGATCGGCGGACCACTGCTGTGGCCGAGTGACGAACCGTGGCCCGAGTGCTCCTTGCCCGACGAGAACAGCCCTGTCGGCGTACCCGCCACGGCCATGGTGCCGGTCGCACAGATCTTCCGGCGTGACGCGCCGGGACCCTGGTGGCCCGCCGGCATCGACCTCTTGCAGATCCTTTGGTGCCCCAACGAACACTGGGATCCTCCGGCCCAGCAGGCCGACATCAGCCCTGTGCTCGAGGTGCGATGGCGTCGGGCCGCTGACGTGATCAGCCCATCGACGACCCCGCCGTCACCCTCGCGGTATGACGAGGACGGCTACCTGCCCCAGGCGTGCGCCATCACCGCTGAGCACGTGACCGATTTCCCCTTCCGTGAGGAGCTGCCTGCGGAACTCCGTCCGCGGCTGGAGCAACTGGTCCGCGAGACCTGCGACGGCGGTGACGTCATCACCCGCCTCGCCGGCTGGAAACTCGGCGGCTGGCCAACCTGGCACCTCACGCACCCCGCGGTCTTTCCCTGCGATGCCTGTGGCACCGCCATGACACTCCTGTTCACCGTGGCCAGCGACGACGAGACAGGGGTTGTCGTCGGCCGGTGGGGAGACCTGCGCATCTTCTCCTGCCCCGCAGACCACCGTCACGCCTTCCAGGTGGACCTGCACTGACCTGGGACTCATCGACCGCACCACGACCCATAGGACGGGCTCCAGGCCGACCTCCCGGTCGCGCGCGGCCTTGTGGACCAGATCCAGCTAGAAGTCCGGGTCGCCCGTGTCCAGGTCGGCCGTCGGCGGGACCAGTCGGTGCTGGAGCGTCAGCACGGTGAGGGCCGCCTCCACGGCGCCGCCCGCGCCGAGGAAGTGGCCCGTCCTGTCGTCCTGGTCCTGACTGCGGCGGTCTTCTCCCGCCGCTGGACCGCGCGGCTCAGCCATAGGCCGCAGCAGGCGGAAGCCACCGTGGCCGCACCTCAGCGCGTACCGGTGGCGCGGCGCGTCGGTGCCAGGGCGTGATGTACGGGCCCGACGCGGGCATCCCCACCGTCCCGGAACTCCGGCTCACCCTCACTCATCGCGCCCCGAAGATCGGCCCGCTCGATGCCGAACTCGCCGACCGGAAGGGCTACTGGGCCGCCGATCGCCTACGGATTCCGTTGCCTGGCACCTGGACGGTGAACGTCACGGTGCGCGTGACCGGGATCGACCAGGTCACCGTCTCCAAGACCATGACCATCCAGCCGCCGCCGAACTGACCCGTTACGGGAGGCGAAAGCTGCGCAAAGCTCCCTGGTCCGCGTCGAACGCGGCGGCGTCCGCGCGATCGCGGCCTCCAAGGGCGGCACCCCGCAGCGTCCCCCGTGACATCGCCACCTGTTCCCCGTGATCCCGCTGAAGCCCGCCCGCCCGGACCGAAAGTAAGGTCGCACCATGGAATTCCGCAAGCTCGGCCGCAGCGGTCTGACGATCAGTGAGATCGCGTACGGCAACTGGCTCACCCACGGTTCCCAGGTCGAGGAGGACGCGGCGCTCGCCTGTGTGCGCGCCGCTCTCGACGCGGGGATCACCACCTTCGACACCGCCGACGTCTATGCGCAGACCCGGGCCGAGTCCGTTCTCGGCCGGGCGCTGAAGGACGAGCGACGGGAGGGCCTGGAGATCTTCACCAAGGTCTTCTTCCCGACGGGCCCGGGCCCCAACGACCGGGGCCTGGGCCGCAAGCACATCATGGAGTCCATCGACAACTCGTTGCGGCGGCTGCAGACCGACTACGTCGACCTGTACCAGGCGCACCGCTACGACCCCTCGGTGCCGCTGGAGGAAACCATGGAGGCGTTCGCCGACGTGGTCCACTCCGGCAAGGCCCACTACATCGGCGTGTCCGAGTGGACCGCCGACCAGATCCGCAGCGCCCACGCGCTCGCCCGGGAGCTGCGCATCCCGCTGGTCTCCAGCCAGCCGCAGTATTCGATGCTGTGGCGGGTGATCGAGGACGAGATCGTGCCGACCTGCGAGGAACTCGGCCTCGGGCAGATCGTCTGGTCCCCCATCGCCCAGGGTGTCCTCACCGGCAAGTACGCGCCGGGCGCCCCGCTGCCGGCCGGCAGCCGCGCCACCGACGAGAAGGGCGGCGCGACCTTCGTCGGCCGCTTCCTGCGGGACGACGTTCTGGAACGGGTCCAGCAGCTGAAGCCGCTCGCCGAGCAGGCCGGGCTGTCCCTGGCCCAGCTGGCCGTGGCCTGGGTTCTGCAGAACTCCAACGTCTCCGCCGCCATCATCGGCGCCTCCCGGCCCGAACAGGTCACCGAGAACGTCAAGGCGGCGGGGGTCAAGCTGGAGGCCGACCTCATGCAGGCCATCGACACGGTCCTCGACCCGGTGGTGGTGCGCGACGCCGCCTAGGCGGGCCGCGTCTGACGCACTTCGGACCCTGTCCCGCGAAGGGGGCCGCTCCAGTTGGAGCGGCCCCCTTCGCATTCTGCGGTCAGGCACGGTCAAGGCAGTCGGACCACCTGGCCATCGCGGGCGCTGGACCGCGCGGCGTCCAGGACGGTGGCGGTGGACACCGCGTCCCAGGGGTCGACGGGAACGGGCCCCTTGCCGCGGACCGCGGCGGCGAAGGCGGTGTGGAACAGGTCCCACCCGCCGCGAGCCGAGGCGACGGGCTCGACGGTGTCTCCGCGCCGCACCCGGCCCCAGAGGTGTTCGGGCTCGTACCCCAGCTGTCGCCCTCGGATCGCGGGGTCGCACCGCGCATCAGCGCGCGGTCCTGACCGTCCCGGTGGTCGACGACGAAGGTGCCCGTGGTCCCGGTGACGCGCAGACCGGGTCCCGGGGCACCCGCCGTCACACGTCACACGTCACACGTCAGGATGATGAGTGCGCGAGTCCGTCCGAGGGCCGCCCGGTACTGCTGCCACGCGGTTTCCCCCGGACGAGGTCGGCGTGGCGCCGGTAGATCTCAGCGTGGGCCGCGCACGGCTACCGCGTGGTGGCACCCGACCAGCGTTCTCAGAGCTTCCCGCCGATCTCGCATGCCCGGCACGGCGGCCGGCCACAGGTGCACTGCGTGACGGCGTCGAGGACGTCACGATCGTGGTAGAGGCACTCGTCCTTGCAGGTGTGGCGCGGGATGAATCCCGCCGGCATCCCACCAGGCCAGGGCTCGTGACCGTCCCGGCAGCGGGCGAACCGCTCGGGGTCGGTGGAGTGCAGGTCGTGCATGCTCGACCGCGCCTCGTCCTCCAGTTCTCGCACTCGCCGCACCAGGCTCTTCAGCTCGGCGGCGATGCTGGAGTACCGGTCGGCGCCGGTCCTTACGTGGGCGGCCCGCAATGCCATCGCCGCGTTGCCCAAAAACGGGCCGGCATCCTGAAGGTCGGTCACGTGATGCAACTGGATGCCGTTCACGCCCCGGACCCACACGGCGTCCATGCTGCTCACTGATCCACCTTCCCGACGTTCGTCTTGGCTATCTTGCGAAACAGTATGCGCGGCGCTCGCGCCTACGCAGAGAAAAAGTCTGCCTATTCAGCAAACTAAGGGTAGCGACCGCACCCCGCCAACAGATTCGGGGTGAATCGGATCACGGGGGTATGGGCTCACCACAGGCGCGACATAGCCGAAGGTCCATTGTCCACTCATGTGGTGGATCTTCGGCTGCATCGTCCAATTGATCTTCTGCTGATTTCTTGCCCGCCGTCTGTTAATGAGCGGGAATTATCAGGTTGCCTGCCGGTAAGGCGCCGTCCAGAGGTGTCGCCTCACTCGGCGGCAACCGTGCCGTTCCGGCTCAATACGCGTTATCCGGCGACCGTGTAGGAGCGCGCTCCCGTCCCGGCGAGCCCACCGCCGTCGACGATCAGGTACTCCGGGCGGATGGGGCGCCCGTCGAACCAGCATTCCAGGATCTCCCGGGTACCGGCGGCGTAGCGGGCCTGCGCCGAGAGGGTCGAGCCGGACACGTGCGGCGTCATCGCCTCGTACGGCATGGTGCGCCAGGGGTGGTCGGGCGGTGGTGGCTGCGGATACCAGACGTCACCGGCGTAACCGGCCAGTTGGCCACTGTTGAGGGCCCGCACCACGGCATCCCGGTTGACGATGAGCGCACGTGCGGTGTTGACGATGTACGAACCGCGCTTCATGGCCCCGATCAGGTCGTCGTCGAAGAGGTTCTGTGTCTGCGGATGCAGCGGGGTGTGGATCGACAGCACGTCGACCGAGGAGACCAGCGAACGAGCGTCGGGATGCCAGGTCAGCCCCAGTTCCCCCTCGACCTCCTTGGGCAGCCGGTGCGCGTCGCAGTAGTGCAGTGTGACGTCGAACGGCTTGAGGCGGCGCAGTACCGCCTGGCCGATGCGGCCGGAGCCGAGGACGCCGACATCCATGCCTTCGAGGTCGTAGGCGCGCGAGACGCTGTCGGCGATGTTCCAGCCCTTCTTGGCGGTCACCCAGTCGTGGGCCGGCATGTAGTTGTGCACCAGAGTGAGGATCTGCATGACGGCGTGCTCGGACACGCTGATGCTGTTGCTGTAGGTCACCTCCGCCACCGTCATGCCGTGGGTGATGGCGCTCGGCAGGTCGACGTGGTCCGACCCGATCCCGGCTGTGATCGCGAGTTTGAGCCGGGGAGCGGAGGCGATCCGCTCGGGGGTGAGATAGGCGGGCCAGAAGGGCTGCGAGATCACCACGTCCGCGTCGGGCAGCTCGCGGTCCAGGGTGGAGTCCGGCGCTTCCTTGTCGCTGGTGACGACATAGGTGTTGCCCCGCTCCTCCAGGAACCGGCGTAGTCCGAGCTCTCCCGAGACGCAGCCGAGGAGCTGCCCCGGGGTGAAATCTATGGTTTGTGGGGTCGGCGTGGTCTGACCGCCCGGATATCCGGTGATGGCCGGAATCTCGTCGCGGGCGTAGTCGGGAGGATAACCGCCCACGGGGTCGGGATAGAGCACCGCAAGGATCTTTGCCATGGCCGTCCTCCATCGGTGGGCCCGCCGCTCCGGCGAACCGGTCGGATACCGATGATCTTGAATCTTAGTTGAGCGCGCGTCGACGCTGCAATCCCCACGGATATCATCGCGGTGGGCCAGTGGATAACGATGCGGATATTCGGTGAGGTCCGCGGCGGGAGTTCGGGCGGCAGTGCGCACCGATCCGTGTTCTGTACGGGGACCGATCCGTGTTCCGTACGGAGACTTCTGATGCGGGCGAACGAATCCGGGCCCGAGAGGAAATCCGAGACCCTCGCGGCGGTCGCGCTCGACGGCGTTCTGGGCGGGTCGGCCCGTTACGTACTGGGACTGACGTTTCCCACACCCCGGGGGACGTTTTGGTTGACGCGTTCAACGTCTTCGGCAGCCTGTTCGCCGGCCTGGCCGCCCTCGGTCTGGGCCTGGCGATCGGCAGATGGCCCTGGCCCGGCGGGTGCGGCTCACCGCGCGGCACGGCCGCACCTAGCGGTACGGCCGGTGGGTCCGGTGATCATCACGCGTGCGGGGCGTTGTGCTGGGCCCCGGCGCACGGCTGCTCGGGCTGCCGGAGCAGCCCGCACCCATGGCCGGCGTCGGATTCCGAGACGCCTATAACAACGTTCTCCACACCAACGTTCTCCACATTCAGTTACGAGTTGGTCCATGTGCGCGCGAAGTGACAGGTCAGAAAAGTCCCTGATGTACGGCGCTTCGAGCCCTCGCGGTGGGTCTGTCACGAGACGTCTCTTTGAAGGTAGGAAAAGCGCTGTGGCGTAGGCCCATTTGGGCACGCCGTACACGATCAGGTTGGCCAGCGTCCACCGACATCCGGAGGCTGCTGATGGCAACCTATGAATATCTATGCAGCCGCTGTGGGCCCTTCGATGTGAAGTTGGAAATCGGGACGGCGCCCAAGGCTTATGGCTGCCCTGTTTGCGCAGGCGCTGCGAGACGTGTGTATTCCTCGCCCGGTCTCTCGCTGACCCCGAACACGGTCGCCGCCCTCCATGTCCGGGAGGAGCAGGCGCGTGAGGCCCCGGCAGTAGTCTCCCAAGTGCCGCCACGCAGAAGGGTGCCACGGCACCCGCACCCCGCACTCCCGCGGCTGCCGCGTCCCTGAGGACGGTGGTCGACAAGGCAGAAATTCTGGCGGCATCCGGAATCTATCTGTCCTGCTCGCCGGAATCGACAAAATCTGTGTCGGCTATTACTCCCTCTTCGTGGCGATCGTGGCCCATGGGTATTCGTTCGCCAATTTCCACCTCTTCAAGGATTACCCGTTCGGAGCCATCTGGTTCTACTGGGCCTTCCTGTGGTTCCTGTTCTTCCTGCTGCGCGGTCTCAAGAAGACGGGGTTGTCCGACTACGTGGGCCGGGTGACGGCGATCGAGGGCTGGGTCACGGGCGTCATTCCCGCGGCGCTGCTGCTTTCCGGTTACTCAAAGCACACTGCGGAGATCGCCCTCGCCCTCGGAGCCTTCGGCGTCGTCGTGTGCGCGGCGCTGTTCGGGATCTCGGTCGACCACGACACGGACACGAACTACTACCCGGACGCGACGCTGGCCTACCGCCGGGCCTGCCTCAACGCCGTCGAGTACTTCAAGAGGTTCGGCTACAGCGGAGAGCAGGCCTACCTGCTGCTCGGCTCCTCTCCGATAGAGGGACGCATCAGCGGCATCGTCGACATCCCCAACGCCTGCTGCTCGCTGTACGTACCCACCGCCATGTTCGACTTCGACGTCCGGCCGACCGCCGCCGGCCCGATGAAGGCCGACCGCGGTCAGTGCGCGTTGGCCACGGCCTGAACCGGACAACGAGGGGCGGCACTCGGGCGCTCTCCGACCACGTCGTCGGCCCTCCGCCGAGGGGGAGTTCGACGGAGGTCTCGGGGCGGGCGGAGTGGGGCCAGACGGACAGGGCCCTCCGACGTCACGCCGCGGACGGTCGTCGTGCCCCCGTGTCGGTCAGTCTGGAACCGGTTTCGGTCGCCGACGTCGTCCGTTGATGGTCTCCTGACGCTTTCTCGGGTGACCTTGGCGGGGCCTTGATGTCGCCCTTTGACCGGGCGTAAGAGAGGCGCGGATTCCCTGCTCGGCCGTGCGGTTCGAAGGGGTGGCCGGGCTGGATTTCCCCTCGGCCGCCGGAGAGGCCTCGGACGTCGGTGACTGACGGTTTCACCCCGGAAGCACCCTCGGCCGCCTTCCTCACCCGAAGGCATCCGCATGGCCTCCCGGCGGCCGAGCACGCGGCGGCGTTCTCGTCGTCATCGCGCCACCGACGCCCGTGCGCAGCTCCGCGGTGCCGTGACCCCGGCACCGCGGAGCCCGGCGGCCACCACACGCTCTGTCAGCCCGACCGGTCGCCGACGTGCCTCCGTGCGCGTGGGTCCGGCTCCCCACCGAGGCACGAAGGTCTCCCTGTTCTCCGCCGCTCCTCAGCAAGCCCCGCCGTCCCGCCCTCGGCGCACCGCCCGGCCCGGACCGGACGGAGGGGCGAAACGCCGGGCACCGAGCGGGCTGTTCTTCGCCAACCTCGCGGAGGCCGTCACCGAGGGCCGCGGCACAGCACAGGCCGAGTCGCTGCGCAGAGCCTCGGCAACCGCGAGACCGCCGCGTTCGTGCCGCTGCCCGGCGTCACGGAAGGCCAACTCTCCGACGCCGCCCAGCTGTCGTCCCTGGCCGGCGAGACACCGGAGGGCCGCTCCGTCGTCGTACTGGCGAAGGAACGGTACGGACTACGGGCGCCCGCCGAGGGCGACCTGAGCCATGCCCGGTGGGTGAGGTTCACTGCCCGGACGCGGATGAGCGGCGTCGATCTGCGCTGGGGCAACGGTGCGGTGTGCGCGATCCGCAAGGGGGCCGCCCAGGAGGTCATCGAGTGGGTTCGGACGTACGGCGGCCACGTCCCGCCCGAGGCACGGTCGTCGGCGGTCTCCGTGGCCGGATCGGGCGGCACTCCGCTCCTGGTGGCCGTGCACGACCGGGACGGGCCGCGGGTACTGGGCCTGATCCATGTGAACGACGTCGTCAAGGACGGCATCCGCGCGCGCTTCGCCGAGCTGCGCCGCATGGGCATCCGCACGGTGATGATCACCGGCGACCACCCTCTCACCGCCCGCGCCATCGCCGAAGAGGCGGGTGTGGACGACTACTTGGCCGAGGCGAGCCCCGAGGACAAGCTCGCGCTGATCAAACGGGAGCAGGGAGGCGGCAAGCTCGTCGCCATGACCGGGGACGGCACGAACGACGCGCCGGCGCTGGCACGGGCCGACGTCGGCGTGGCCATGAACACCGGCACCGCGGCCGCCGAGGAGGCCGGGAACATGGTCGACCTGGACTCCGAGCCGACGAAGATCGTCGAGATCGGGAAACAACTGCTGATCACGCGGGGCGCGCTGACGACGTTCTCCCTCACGAACGACGTGGCGAAGTACTTCGCGATCATCCCGGCGATGTTCGCGGGCGCCCACCCGGGCCTGACGTCGCAGCCCGGCTCTGCGACCCGGCCGTCGAACACCGGGGTCGCCCCGAATCCGCATGCCGCCCTCCTCGAGACCCCGTCTCCCGTGGGGCGTGACGGTGCGGCGGCTGACACCCGGGCACGCCCCGGCCCTCGCCGGACTCGGCACCGACGCGGCCTGGAGCCACGGCACATGGGGGCGGACGACCGCGCTCGCGGCCTCCGGTCTCGGCTGGGCCGCCCTCCACAAGGACCGCATCCTCGCCGTCGCCTGTGCCCACCTCCTGAGCAGCACACACGAGGACATCGCCTGCCTCACGGTCCCCGAGCACCGACGCGAGCACCTCGCCCTCGCCTGCGTCACCGCCCCGTGCACGGACATCGCGGCCCGCGGCCACACCGCGAGCTGGTCCTGCTCCCGCGACAACCGCCCCGGCCGCCTGCTCGCCTGGACCGCCGGTTTCCGACTGGAGCGCGAGTACGTGCACTACGTGACCGGAAGTCCCGCGCGGCACGACCACCTCACCGCATAGGCGGTACGTCAGGAGCACGCCGGGCGGGCGGCGTCGACCGCCGGCGGGGGGCTCACAGGTGGATGGGCAGGTGGCGGGGTCCGCGGAGCATGGCGTTCTGCCGGTAGGGGGGCGGATCCTGGACCAGGCGGGCCGTGCCGAGGCGGGGAAGCAGCGCGCCGAGCGCGGTCTCGGCTTCGATGCGGGCGAGTGGTGCGCCGTAGCAGAGATGGATCCCGCTGCCGAAGCCGAAGTGTTCGTTGTCCGGCCGGGTGGGGTCGAACCGGTCGGGCTCGTGGAACCGCTTGGGGTCGCGGCTGCCCGAGGCCAGCGCCAGGATGACGGACGTGCCCTCGGGGATCGTGGTGCCGGCGACGTCGATGTCGGCGAGTGGGATCCTCTCGCGCATGTGGACCGGGGGTTCGTAGCGCAGCAGCTCCTCCACCGCGCGCGGCAGCAGGCCGGGTTCGCGGCGCAGCCGGTCCAGCTCCTCGGGCCGGCGCAGCAGGGTGAGGACGCCGTTGGTGATCAGGTTGACCGTGGTCTCGTGTCCGGCGATGAACAACAGGATGGTGGTTTCCGCCAGTTCCTCGACGGTGAGCCGCAGGGCGGGGTCCGGTTCGTTGATGAAGTCGGAGAGCATGTCGCCGGTGGGACGGCCGCGGCGCTGTTCGGCGAGGTCGACCAGGTACCGGCCCATCTCCTGCCGGGCCTGCAGGCCCGCCTTGTCCCGTTCGGTGGTGTCCTCTTCGGGCCCGATGTCGGCGGACGCGACGATCACGTCGGTCCATCCCTGGAACAGTGTCTCGTCCTCGCGCGGGACGCCCATCAGCCGGCAGATGACGGTGATGGGCAGGGGGTAGGCGAAGTCGTCGACGACGTCGATCTGCTCGCGGTCCCGGAGCGCCTCGATCAGTTCGCCGGTGATGTGGGCGATCTCGCCGCGCATGGCATCGACCCGGCGAGGGCTGTGCGGCGGCCCGAACGGCCGCATGGCCAGGGTGCGCAGTCTGTGGTGCTCGGGGTCGTCGAGCCGCAGGAACGGCGGCCGTCTCGTCTCCTCGGACGACGACGAGTCGGTGCGGCTGCGCGGTTCGGCACTCATCCGCGGGTCGTGGAGCAGAGCGGCGATTTCGTGGTAGGTGCCGACCAGACAGCTGCCGTCGGCCTGCCGCACCACGGGACCGGCCTCGCGGAGTTCCGCGTACAGCGGGTAGGGGTCGGGGCGGTTCGCGTAGTCGGAGATCCGTGCCAGCAAGGTCTCGGAGGCCATGGTGGCTCCTCGTCGTCGGGCGGGACGTGGGTCAGCGCGTGGGCTGCACCACGGTCAGTCGTCGATCGGGCAGGTGACCGGTGAGCGCCACGGTGGGACCGTGCGACAGCCCGCTCGGGTCGGGCACGTCGGACGGAATCGTGACGTCGGCCGCGATCGCGCGGTCCGCCGCGCCGGGCGGGGGCGGGAACGGAGCTGCCGTCTCGATCAGGTGCTTGTAGTAGTCGAGCGACTTGGCCATGTCGACGGTGACCGCGGCGGTGATCCGTCCCTGGTAGCCGTAGACCACCGCCAGACGGCGCGCCTCCAGAGAGCCCTGGGCGATGACGACGTGGTCGGAGTAGGTGGGCACGCCGACCGACTTGATGTTGAGCCCGAACTGGGTCGACCAGAACGTCGGGACGGCGAGGTGCGGGCGCCGCAGGGGACCGGGGCTGACCATGTTGTGGGCCGCCACCTCGGCCTGTTCGACCGCGTTGCCCCAGTGCTCCAGGGAGAGCATCTGGTACCCGAACAGCGGGTGCGGGAACCGGGAGACGTCACCGGCGACGAAGACGTCGTCGGTCACTATCCCGTACATGTTGAAGGCCCGGCACCCGGCGTCGCAGGCGATCCCGCGCGGACCCGCCGCCAGCCCGGACTCCGCCAGCCACTCGACGTTGCGGACCGCCCCCAACGCCACCACGCACACATCCGCCTCGACACGGCTGCCGTCGGACAGGTCCGCGCCGGTGAACCGGCCGTTCCCGTCCCCGCGCAGAGCGGTGACCGTCACTCCGGTGCGCAGGTCCACGCCGTGGTTGCGGTGCATGGCCGCCGCGAGTTTCGCCAGGGTGCCGCCGAGCGCGCCCACCAGGGGTGCGGGGCCGCGTTCTGCGACCGTGACCTCGATACCCCGCTCCCGGCAGGCAGAGGCGATCTCCGAACCGGTGAAACCGGCACCGATCACCAGCACCCGCTCCGGCCCGGCGGCCAGCCGCTCGGCCAGCTTCCCGGCCTCGTCACTGGTGCGCAGGGTGAACACGCCGTCCAGGGAGGCCTCGTCCGGGTTCGGCCAGGGGCGCGACCGGGTCCCGGTGGCGATCAGCAGCCGGTCGTACGGCAGCGACTCGCCGTCGGCCAGCATCACCCGTTTCTCCAAGGGGTCCATGCCGGTGGCGGCCACTCCCAGTCGCCAGTCGGCCTCCGGGTCCCGGCGCATCGGCAACGCCGTGGTGTCCGCAGGCGTCTTGCCGAGCAGCACCTGCTTGGACAGCGGTGGCCGGTCGTAAGGCGCACGGGGCTCGTCCCCCACCACGGTCAGTGAGCCGGTGAAACCCTCCTCGCGCAGTGTCTCCGCGGCCCTGAGCCCGGCCAGCGACGCGCCGACGATCACGATGCGGCCGTCGGTCAGATCACCGGGCACCGGCGCTCACCCCTTCACCGAGGATGATGGCCTGGACCGGGCACGCCGCCGCGGCCTGGCGCACGTGCTCGACCTGGTCGTCCGGGACGGCCGTGGCGTACAGCAACCCTTCCTCGCCGTGCAGCTCGAACACCTCCGGTGCGAGGAACACGCACTGCGCATAGCCCTGGCAGCGCGTGAGATCCACAACGGTCTGCATCCTCACCACCTCCTCCGTGGCCTCACCCCGTCATGTCCAGCATGGGGGGAGATCCGGAGGCCCGCACGGCCACCGCTCGCCGCCGTCGCGCCGCTGCGGCTTCCGCCCTACCCGGGCAGTTCGAGCGAGATGTGCGGGGACAGGGCGCGCAGGAAGTCGGACGCGTCGAAGAGCTCACCGGCGGAGGCGACACCGACCGTACGGGTCCGGCCGGTGAGGATGCGGTGGACCGCCTCCACCGCGAGCGGCGCGCTGACGGCGTAGATGTCCCGGCCGCGTGCCACGGCGCGCCGTTCGGTGCCACCGGAGCGTACGACGACGTCGACGACGAAGGTCTGGTCGGACCGCCCGTCCTCGTCGGCCGCGGTCGGCGCCGGTGTGTCCGCGGCAAAGAGGTCCCTGGCCGCTTCGGTCGTCATGTGGGTGCGCACCTCGGGGATGGAGAGGTGGCTGGGGATGGTGACCACGTCGGCCATCGTGAACTCCGCGACGACCTCCCTGGTGCCCATGGGGTCGGGGAAGGGCCACTTCAGGAGCGTCGGCTTGTCGTCGTGGTACTCCAACCGTCCGTCCGTGTGGCGGACGCGCCGGCCGCCTCGCCGCTCCTGGGAGACCGTGCCCGCGGTGCGTGTCCCGGAGGTGGGGTGCCAACTGCTCAGTCCGTACGCGATGTTCGCTTCGTCGGCCACCGTCCAGTCCCCCATCGCGGCGGTGGCCAGCAGGTCGCCGAGGCCGCCGTAGAAGGCCATCGCGGGGACGATCACCGCTCCCGCCGCGCGGGCGCGGTCCGCGAAGTCCGTGAACGTGTCGAGGTTGGCCTCGATCTCGGCCGCCACATCGACGTACGGGATCCCGGCGCGCAGTGCCGCCTCGATCACGGAAGCAGCGGTCACGGCGAAGGGCCCGGCGCAGTTGATCACGGCGTCCGCACCGTCCAGGGCACGGTCGAGCGAGGCAGGGTCGTCGACGGACGCCGGCCGGACCTCGAGTCCGGGGACGGATGCCGCCAGCGCCCGCAGCTTGCCGGCGTCGCGGCCGGAGAGCACCGGCACGAACCCGCGCTCCCGCAGATGTGCCACCACAAAGCGTCCGGTGTGTCCGTACGCGCCGAACACCGTCACCGTCTGTCCCGATCCCATGGGTTCTCCCCCGTGCTCGAATGATCCGCTGAGAACATCCTGGCGGGGGCGGGCACCACGTCGTGAGTGTCCGGAACGACGTCCCCCATACAATTCCGGACATGGTTACCGTCGCGCTGGCCGTCACCCAGGGGATGCTGCAGTTCGAACTGTCCATGGCGTACGAGGTGTTCGGCGCCGCTCCGGTCGACGTGGCCGTCCCCTGGTACGACGTCGAGGTCTGCGGGTCGGACGCCGTACGGCTCGGCCGGTTCCGGCTGGAGCCCGACCAGGGGCTCGACCGGCTCCGGCATGCCGACACCGTGATCGTTCCCGGCTGGGCGGACGCCGACGAGGACCCGCCCGCCGATCTCGTCGGCGCGGTGCGTGCGGCCCACGAGGCGGGGGCGCGCGTGGCCTCCCTGTGCACGGGCGCGTTCGTGCTGGCCGCCGCCGGACTGCTGGACGGAAGGCGCGCGACCACCCATTGGGCGCACACCGGGGCCCTGGCCGCCCGCTACCCGCGGGTGGAGGTCGATCCGGACGTGCTCTACGTGGACAACGGCAGCGTGCTCACCTCCGCCGGCAAGGCCGCCGCGATGGACCTGTGCCTGCACCTCGTCCGTCTCGACCACGGCTCGTCCGTCGCCAACGCCGTCGCCCGCCGCCTGGTCGTGCCGCCGCACCGAGCCGGCGGCCAGGCCCAGTTCGTCGCCGCCCCGGTGCCCACCCGGGACGACCACCCGCTCGCCGCGCTGCTCCCCTGGGTGATCGAACGCCTCGACCGGCCGCTCACCGTGGAGGACCTGGCGCGCCAGGCCCGGATGAGTTCGCGCCATCTGGGCCGCCACTTCAGGGCGGTGACCGGCACCACTCCGCTGCAATGGCTGCTGACACAACGGATCCGCCGCGCACAGGAGTTGCTGGAGACCACCGACGACGTCGTCGACGCCATCGCGACAGCCACCGGCATGGGAACCGCCACAACGCTGCGGCGCCACTTCAACCGGACGGTCGGCGTGCCTCCGGACACCTACCGCCGCACTTTCCGCTCACGGCCCCGCACCGACCCGAACGACGACCGGCAACGCTGACGCGGACGGTGTCCCGGCCGGCCTACTCGGCCCGGGATCCCGCGGAGCGGCTGCGCGGGACCGCGAACACCGCCGCGGCCAGCGTCCGCAGGGTCTTGAAGGTCAACTGGTCGGTGTCGTCGGGCAGCCGGCCGCCCGCAGCAGCGACCACAGCGCGGCCTCGCCGCGCCGCAGCCACCAGGCCAGCACCAGGGCCGCCACGCCATGGACGGCGGTGGCGTGCGGTGTCAGCGCAGGGGAGTGGGGGTGCGTATGGGACATGCGCAGCCCGTGCAGGGCCATCACGGCGTGCGGCTGACCGGCGTCGAGCGCCAGGTGCAGCCCTCCCTGGGCCGCGAGCGTCCCAGCGCCGATACCGACCAGCGAACGCTCCCGCCCGCCCAGCAGACAGCCGACCACGAAGACCGGCAGAGCGCCGACGACCTGCACCCGCACGGGGGGCGCCGCGCCCATGGCCGGCACATGTCCCCCGGCGGCGAGCAGCACACACAGCACGGCGAACACGGCCGCGCGCGGACTCCGTACCGTCAGGGACACGTTCACGTCACCCGATGCCGCCAGGCAGCCGGAGAATCTCTTCCCTTCACCGCGCATCCGCACCACCGCCACGTCCTACCTGGTCAGACCTGCTCCCCTTCACGAGTCGGACGCTGACCCCGTTCAGTTCCCGGGCGGTCAGAACGCGGCCTGGAGCCGTCCGTGAGGTCCGGGCGGGCTGTGACGCGCGGTAACACACTCTGTGACGTAGGGTCAATCCCTGGGGTGGAATTCCTGGGGTGGAATCCCTGGGGGATTCTTCGAGGAGGGGGCGAATTGGGCCGGAGCCGGTGCGGTTCTCGGTTCTGGGGCCGGTCCGTGCCTGGCGGGCGGGAACCGAACTGGACCTGGGGCGTCCTCAGGAGAGGGCACTGCTGGCGCTGCTGCTGGTGCGGGCCGACCAACCGGTCGGCATGGACGAGATCGTGAGCGCGCTGTGGGGGCACCGCCCGCCGCACAGCGCCGTCAACGTGGTGCACCGTCTCGTCGGTGCGCTGCGCCGGCTGCTGGAGCCCGGACTGCCCGCACGGGCGACGGGCCGCTGGCTGGTACGGGACGCGGGCGGCTACCGGCTGCTCACCGACAGCGGCTCCCTGGACCTCCTGCGCTTCCGTGAACTGCGGGACCAGGCCCGGCGGGCCGCCGCGGAGGGGGCGCCCGCACGCAGCGTGAAGCTTTTCGCCGAGGCGCTGTCCCTGTGGCAGGGGCCGGTCGCCACCGGGATCGGCGCGGAGGTACGGGCGCACGCGGCGTTCGGCCTGCTCAGCCGCGAGTACGTCACCGCCGTACGGGAGGCGGCCGACGCGGCGCTGCTCGCCGGTCTCCCGGGCACGGTCCTGCCCGCATTGCGGAGGGCCGCCGCCGAGCATCCCTTGGACGAACCCCTGCTGTCACGGCTGATTCTCACGCTGGCGGCCGACACTCGTCGTGCCGAGGCGCTGAGCACCTACCGGGAGGCCTGTGCCCGGCTCGCCGGTGAGCTGGGCATCGACGCGGGCCCTCAGCTGCGCGAAGCCCACCGGACGGTGCTGCTGAACGACCCCGGCACGGCGGCGACGGACGTGTCCCGGACGGACCTGGCCGAGACGGGCGCGGTCACCTCCGAGGCCGATGAAACGGGCCCGGGTACCGCCGATCCACGGACGCCCCCGATGCCGGCCCCCGCCCAACTTCCCCACGACCTCCCGACGTTCACCGGTCGGGGACCCGAACTGGACGAGGTGCTGGGGCCGCTCACCGGTGAGCGGGCGCCCGCGGAGACGGTGGTGATCAGCGCCATCGGCGGCATGGCCGGAATCGGGAAGACCACGCTGGCCGTGCACTGGGCCCATCAGGTCGCCGACCAGTTCCCCGACGGGCAGCTCTACGTCAATCTGCGGGGGTTCGACCCGTCGGGCGCCGTCATGAATCCGGCCGAGGCCGTGCGCGGGTTCCTGGACACGCTGGGCGTGCCGCCCGAGCGCGTCCCGCACGGCGTGGACGCCCAGGCAGCGCTCTACCGAAGCCTGTTGGCCGGGCGCCGCTTCCTCGTCCTGCTGGACAACGCCCGCGACACCGACCAGGTGAAACCGCTGCTGCCCGGCACCCCCGGGTGTCTCACCATCGTCACCAGCCGCAACCAGCTGTCCGGGCTGGTGGCCGCGCACGGAGCCCGCTCACTGACCCTGCGTCCCTTCGACGCCGACCAGGCCCGCGCCTTCCTCGCCCGGCGGCTGGGCGTCGCGCGCATCGACGCCGAGCCCTGGGCCGTGGCCGAGATCACCACTCTGTGCGCCGGACTGCCGCTCGCCCTGGCCTGCGTCTCCGCCCGCGCGGCCACCCACCCCGACTTCACGCTGTCGGCGATCGCCGCCGAACTGCACGCGGCGCACGGCAGTCTGGAGGCCTTCGCCCGCCCCGACACCTCGGCGGACGTCGCCGCGGTCTTCTCCTGGTCCCTGGCCGCCGTCTCTGCCCCGGCCGCCCGGCTCTTCCGGCTGCTCGCCCTGCATCCCGGCCCCGACCTCTCCGTACCGGCCGCGGCCGCCCTCGCCGGACGTCCGGTGCGCGAAACCCGGCGGCTGTTGAGCGAACTGACCGGCGTCCACCTCCTCGACGAACACGCTCCCGGCCGGTACGCCTTCCACGACCTGCTGCGTGCCCACGCCACCGAACTCGTCCACACCCAGGACTCCGAGGAGGACCGCGGCGCGGCCGTGCGGCGGCTGTTCGAGCACTGTCTGCACACCGCCCGCGCGGCCGGTCTGCTGCTCGCCCCGCACGACGACCCGATGCCGCTGGAGCCGCCCGCTCCCGAGAGCGTCCCCGAGCCGCTCGCCGACGACACCGCCGCGCTGGCCTGGCTCACGGCCGAACACGCGGGGCTGCTCGCCGTCGTCGACGCGGCCGCGGGCTCCGGTCACGACCGGCTCGCCTGTCTGCTCGCCTGGTCCCTCGAGCCCTTCTTCGACCGGCGCGGAGCCTGGCACGACTGGGCGGTCGTCGAGCAGACCGCGCTCGATGCCGCCCAGCGGCTCGGGGACCCGGCGATGAAGGCCCGCGGCCTGCGGGCACTGGCCCGCGCGGAGGGCAGGCTGGGCCTGCACGACCGCTCGCGCCCGCGTCTCGAACGCGCTCTGGAGCTCTTCACCGGACTGGGAGACGCGGTCGGACGGGCCGACACCCACCGGAGTCTGGGCTGGGAGAGCGAGCAGCTGGGCGACCTGCCCGGTGCCCTGCGCCACAACCAGCTGGCCCTGGAGCTGTTCCGGAGCGCCGGCCTGCGAGCCGCACAGGCCAGCGTCCTCAACTCCGTGGGCTGGTACCACGCCCTGCTCGGCGAGCACCGGCAGGCGCTGAGCCACTGTTTCGAGGCCCTGACCATGCTTCAGGACCTGGGGGACCGCTACGGCCAGGCGGGCACCTGGGACAGCATCGCCTACGCCTACCAGCACCTGGGCCGCCATCCGCACGCCCTGCTCGGCTACCGCAACGCGCTCTCCCTCTACCGGGAGCTCGGGGTGCCGTATCCGGAGGCCGAGACCCTCACCCGCCTCGGCGACACCCATCTCGCGATGGGCAACCACGCGAGCGCCCGCGACTCCTGGCGAGCGGCCCTCGTCCTGTTCACCGCACTCGGCCACCCCGACGCCGAACAGGTCCGCGCCCGACTGCGTGAACGCGCCGAGCGACTCGGCTCCGCATGAACGCGCGCGAACGCCCGGACCGCGCGGACACCCGGACCGCGCGGACACCGGCGATCCACAAGGGCGAGCATGGACGTCGAGAATTTCCTCAGTCAGGGCCCTGGGCCCGACATCTCACCTCGGGAGTCCTCATGATCGACTCGGTGACGTCACGCGACACCGCACCGGTCCGTCGTCTCTTCCGGCTGCCGGACACGACCGACGACGCGTTCCTGCACCTGGGACTGCACGTCCAGGGCTCGGTCTCGGTGACACGGGGCGGCACCCAGGTGTTCCTGGCCCCCGGCGACCTGGTGTTCCACGATCCGGCCCGGCGTGACCACCTGCGTTTCAGCGGCCCTTGCCGGCTGACGGTCTTCCGGGTGCCCCGCGGTCACCTGGGGGTGTCGTCCTCGGACCTGCACCGGGTCATGGGCCTGCGCGTGCGGGGCGACGAGGGTGTCGGCGCGCTGGTGTCCCACTTCCTCTCGGCGCTCGCCGCCGAGACGGACTTCCGCAGGTCGAGGACGGGCCACCGGCTCGCCCGCTCCGCCGTCGACCTCGTCGCCGTGCTCGTCATGCAACTCCTCGGGGAGGAAACCCCCGACGCGTCGGACGTCGGTACCGAGACGGTGTCGCGGATCCAGGCCTTCATCGAAGAGCATCTGACCGATCCGGATCTGTCACCGGAGTCGATCGCGCTCGCCCACCACATCTCCGTCCGCTACCTGCACAAACTCTTCCAGCAGGAGGGCACCACGGTGGGCCAGTGGATACGGCGGCGCAGGCTGGACGCGTGCCGGCGCGAGCTGGGCCGGGGCGCGAACCGCAGGCCGAGCGTGGCCGCCGTGGCGCAGCGCTGGGGGTTCAGCAGCCCGTCGCACTTCAGCCGCGCCTTCCGGGACGCCTACGGCATGTCCCCCAGCGAATGGCAGAGTTCGACGAGGTGATGCGGTTCGAGGTGCTGGGTCCGTTGCGGGTCCGGCGGGCCGAGCGGGAACTCGATCTGGGGTTCCCGCAGCAACGCGCCCTCCTGGGGCTGCTCATGGTGCGGGCGGGGCGGCCGGTGCAGGTGAGCGAGATCGTGGATGTGCTGTGGGCGAGCCGTCCGCCGGCCAGCGCCCCGAACGTGGTGCGCCGGTACGTCGGTGCGCTGCGGCGGCTGCTCGAACCGGGGCTGCCGCCCCGGGCGCCCGGCCGTCGTCTGCCGCGCCGCACCGGTGCCTACCTCCTGGACGCGGAGCCGGACGAGATCGATCTGCTGCGGTTCCGCGAGCTCACCCTGCGGGGCAAGCGGGCGGTCGCCACCGGTCGGCCCGAGGTGGCGGTACGGCAGTTCGTCGGGGCCCTCGGCGAGTGGCGCGGGCCGGTGGCGATGGGGCTCCCCGCGTCGGCTCGCGAGCACGCCCTGTTCCGCGCCGTGGAGCACGAACTCGTGCTCACCACCCGGATGGCGGCCGACGCGGCCCTGCTGTGCGGCACGGCGGGCCTCGTGCTGCCGAGCCTGCGCCGGGCCATCGACCTCGAACCCCTGGACGAGTCGCTGCACGCCCGGCTCGTGATGGTGCTGGCGTCCTGCGGACTGCAGGCCGAGGCCCTGACGGCGTACGAGGAGGTACGGCGCCGGCTGGCAGCGGAGTTGCGGGTCGCCCCGGGCGCCGAGCTGAGCCAGGCCCACACCCGGGTCCTCCGTCAGGAGGTGCGCGCGTCCGCGCCCCCGGTGCACCGACCGGTCGGGACGGCGCTGTCCGAACCGGTGAAACTCCTCGCCAGACCCGCCCAGTTGCCGCCCGGCCTCACGGCCTTCGCCGGTCGGAGCGAGGAACTCGCGGAGCTGACCGCCCTCGCCGGGGCGGCGGCGTCCTCCGGGGCGCCCGGGACGATCCTGGTCAGCGGAATGGCGGGCGTCGGGAAGACCGCGTCGGTCGTGCACTGGGCCCATGAGGTCGCGCATCGGTTCCCGGACGGTCAGCTCTACGTGGAGCTGCGCGGCCACGATGCGGCCGCCGGGCCCGCGCCGGAACCCGTGGAGGCGCTGCGCGGGTTGGTGGTGGCACTCGGAGCGCCGCCCCGGCACCTCCCGGACGACCTGGCCGCGCTCAGGTACCTCTACCGCGAGCTGCTGGCGGACCGCCGGGTCCTCGTCGTGCTCGACGACGCTGCCCGCACCGAGCACGTACGTCCGCTGCTGCCCACCGCCCCGGGCTGTCTGGCCGTGGTCACCAGCCGTGACCGGCTGCCCGGTCTGATCGCCTCCGGGGCCCGGCCGCTGCCTCTGGAACTGCCGTCCGCCGCCGACGCCCGCGCCGCACTGGCGCTGCGCGTCGGCCGACGGCGGTCGGCCGCCGAGCCCGGGGCGACCGAGGAGATCGTCGACCGCTGCGGCCGGCTGCCGCTGGCCCTGGCCATCGTGGCCGCGCGCGCCATCAGCCGCCCCGACTTCCCGCTGGCCGCCCTCGCCGCCGAACTCCGCGCCGCGCACGGGAGCCTCGACGCCTTCGCGGGCGTCGACGGGACGGCCGACGCCCGCGCCGCGTTCGCCGCGTCCCACCGGTCGCTGCCGCCCGCCGACGCCCGGCTCTTCCGCCTCGTGGCGCTGCACCCCGGCCCCGGCATCGCGGCGGACACCGCCGCCCGCCTCGCCGGTCTGACGCCCGGCGAGGCCCGGCCGATCCTCGGCCGTCTCGCCGACGCCCATCTCGTGCGCGAGGACGCACCGGGCCACTACACCGCACACCTTCTGCTGCGCGCGTTCGCCGCCGAGCTGGCGCAGGCCGCCGAGGCCGCCGCGACGGAGTCCCTGTCACTCCCGCGTCACTCTTTTTGAACTCGCCCCGACCTACGCTCCGAGCGGAGTGGACGACCGTCCCACGAGGCGTCGTCGCTCCTCTCGACAGTTCGGCAGGACTCGGAGGCAACGGCGGATGACGTCCAGTTTCAGCACCATTCGGACCGACCTCGGTGAGACGGACGAGACGGGTGAGACCGGTAGGTGCCGCATGCCCATGGGCCTCGACATCGTCGTCTCGGGCACGGCGCCCGCGGAGCTGCCCGGGGCGGGCCGGCCCTACCCGACCCGGCGGGCACACCGGTTGGTCGCCCGGGACAGCGGCGAGTACCTCTTCGTAGGCATAAGGGGCGCGGCGGGCGTACGAGGTGCGGCAGGCGTACGAGGCGGGAGCGGCGCGCACGCTCCGCGGCAGCCCGAGGACGTCTTCCTCGGGCCGGGCGACATCTGCTTCTACGACGCCAACGGTCCGGCGACGCTCGACTTCCCCGAGCGTTTCCGCATGAAGGTGTTCCTCGTGCCGTACGAGTCGCTCGGGCTCGACGCGGCCGATGTGGCCCGGCTCGCGGGGACACCGGTACCCCGTGTGTCCCGGCTGGGCAGCCTGCTGTCGCCGTTCCTGTCGGAACTCGCCGACACGGCCTCCTCGTCCCGGCCGCCGGTCGGCGAGCTGCTCGCCTGGAACGCCGTGAACGTGCTGGCCACCCTCGCCACCGAGCGGCTGGGCCGGGGCGCCACCGCGGCGCCCGACGCCCGGACACCGCTGAGGGCCCGGATCCTGGAGTTCATCGACCTGCATCTGACCGACGAGGACCTGTCCCCCGAGACGATCGCCGAGGCCCATCACATCTCGGCGCGCTATCTGCACCGGCTCTTCCAGGACGAGGGCACCTCGGTCGGCCGGTGGATCCAGCGGCGCCGGCTCGAGGAGTGCCGCCGGGACCTGATGATCCGGGCCAGGGGCGGTAGGACCATCGCGGCGGTGGCCAACCGCTGGGGGTTCATGAGCGCCACCCACTTCAGCCGGGTCTTCCGGGCCGCGTACGGCATGTCGCCCAGCGAATGGCGGGACACCGTCGGCCGCGGCGCGCCCGCCGGCCGCCGCTGAGGTGGTCGACGCGTTGGGCGCTGTGAGTTCAACGCCGGTGCGCTGACGGACCATTCACGCCCGCACCGCGCCTCTAGCGTGGCTGCGAGGCCGGAGCACTGCCCGGCGTACCCAGGAACAACGCTTCAGGAGATCCCCATGTCCGACGCCATAGAGCCGGTCAAGCCCGTACTGGAACCGGCGGCCGCCGCTTTCGCGGAGGCCACCGCCAATCCGCCGTACCTGTTCGACCTCGCCCCGGCGGAGGGTCGCAAGGCCGTCGACGAGGTGCAGTCCGGCGAGATCGAGATGCCGGACATCGACGAGGAGTGGGTCACCGTCCCGGGCGGTCCGACGGGCAGCGTCCGGGCCCGGATCGTCAAGCCCGCCGGCGTCACCGGCACCCTCCCGGTGATCCTCTACATCCACGGTGCGGGCTGGGTGTTCGGCAACGCCCACACCCACGACCGCCTGGTCCGCGAACTGGCCGTGGGCGCCGAGGCCGCGGTGGTCTTCCCCGAGTACGACCTCTCGCCCGAGGCCCGCTACCCGGTCGCCATCGAGCAGAACTACACGGTCGCCCAGTGGGTCGTGCAGCAGGGCGCGTCCAAGGGCCTCGACGGCAGCCGCCTCGCGGTGGCCGGCGACTCCGTCGGCGGCAACATGACCGCCGCGCTGACCCTGATGGCCAAGGAGCGCGGCGATGTCCCGCTGCTCCAGCAGGTCCTGTTCTACCCGGTCACCGACGCGAACTTCGACACCGGCTCCTACCACCAGTTCGCGGAGGGCTACTTCCTGCGCCGCGACGGCATGCAGTGGTTCTGGGACCAGTACACGACCGACGAGGCCGACCGCGCCCAGATCACCGCCTCCCCGCTGCGCGCCACCACCGAGCAGCTCACCGGCCTGCCCCCGGCCCTGGTCATCACCGGCGAGGCCGACGTCCTGCGCGACGAGGGCGAGGCCTACGCGGGCAAGCTGCGTACGGCCGGAGTGCCCGTCACCGCCGTGCGCTTCCAGGGCATCATCCACGACTTCGTGATGCTCAACGCCCTGCGCGGCACCCACGCCGCCGAGGCCGCGCTGACGATGGCCACCCGCACGCTGCACACCGCGCTGCACGCGGGCTGACCGGGTCCACCACACCGACAAGGAGAAACAGTCATGTCCGGGAACACCACCCCCACCGCCCTGCTCGTGCACGGTGCCTTCGCCGACGCCGCCAGCTGGTCCGGCGTCATCGCGGAACTGCAGAACCACGGCATTCCCGTCGTCGCGCCGCCGAACCCGCTGCGCTCTCTCGCCTCCGACGCCGCGTACATCGCCTCGGTGGCCGCGCAGATCGACGGCCCCGTCGTGCTGGTCGGCCACTCCTACGGCGGCGCGGTCATCACCGTCGCGGGCACCGCGGAGAACGTGGTCGGCCTGGTCTTCGTCGCGGCGTACGTCCTCGAGGAGGGCGAGAGCCTGGGCGAGTTGCAGGGGCGCTTCCCCGACTCGCCGCTGGGCAGCAGCCTGAAGCAGGCCACGTATCCGGTCGAGGGCGGTGACCCGGCCGTCGAGGTCACCATCGTCCCCGAGGCGTTCCCGGCCGTCTTCGCCGCGGACGTCCCCGCCGACGTCACCAAGGTGCTGGCGGTCGCCCAGCGTCCGCTCGCCGCCGGGGCGTTCACGGAGACGGCCACCGCCGCCGCGTGGAAGACCAGGCCGTCCTGGGCCCTGGTCGCCGCCGCGGACCAGGCGATCAACCCCGAGGTCGAGCGCTTCGGCGCGAAGCGTGCGGGAGCGACGATCCTGGAGGTCGAGGGCGCCTCGCACGCCGTCGCGGTGTCCCGGCCGAAGGTGGTCGCCGAGCTGATCCGCGACGCGGTCCGCGCGACCGGCTGAACGACCGGCCGAGCGAGCCGACGGCGGCCGTGTGGACGTACTCCCCCGTGGTCACGGGAGCGCGGGCGGGAGGGGGAGCCGGATCGTGAACGTCGTCGAACCGGGGCGGCTGGTCACCTCGATGGTGCCGCCGTGTGCCCGGACCAGTGAGCGGGCGACCGCGAGGCCCAGCCCGCTGCCGCCGCGGTCGCGGCTGCGGGCCTTGTCGACGCGGTAGAACCGGTCGAAGACCCGTTCCTGGTCGGCGGCAGGGATCCCGGGCCCGGAGTCGCAGACCCGCACGACCGCCGTGCCGGACGAGCCGACGCCCACCGCCTGCCCCGACCCCGTGGCCGACACCTCCAGGCGCACCTTCGTCCCCGCCGGGGTGTGCATGGCGGCGTTGGTGAGCAGGTTGTCGAGGACCTGCCGGATCCGCAGGGGGTCCAGGCGCAGGCGCACCGGGTCCGGACCGGCCGTCACGGACAGCACGTGCTCCCCTCGCCCGGCGCGCAAGGCGTCCGCGGCCTCCCGCGCCAGCTCCGTCAGGTCCGCGTCCTCCAGCCGCAGCGGTGTCTCCACCTCGGCGGCGTCCAGGCGGGCGAGGAGGAGCAGGTCGTCGAGGAGTACGCCCATCCTGGCGGCCTCGGCGCGCAGCCGGGCCAGGTGCTTCTCGCGTTCCCCGGGCTCGTTGGCGGCGGCGTACTGGAAGAGGTCCGCGTAGCCGCGTACCGACATCAGGGGCGTACGCAGCTCGTGCGAGGCGTCCGCGACGAACCGGCGCAGTCGCTGCTCGGCCTCGGTGCGGACGGCGAGCGCGTCGTCGATGTGCTCCAGCATGGTGTTGAACGCGGTGCGCAGTTCCTCGACCTCGGGTCCACCACGCCCGCCCCCGGCCCGCGCCTCCAGCCCCGCCGAGCCGGTGAGGTTGTGCGAGGTGATGCCGCGGGCGGTGTGGGCCATGTCGCTGAAGGGCTTCAGCCCGCGCCGCAGTACCGTCCGGCCGATCACGACGAGCCCGAGCAGGGCGAGCGCGAAGGTGACGACCTGGACTCAGCGGTGGGGGGACTTCGCGGTTCTGCCTGAACGCCGGTGGTGACGTGGTGGCCGCGGGCGGTCCCTGGCGGGTGGGCGTACGCCATCCCGAGCGGGCCGGTACGGCGGGGCTTCCTGTGGTCGGATGACCATCCCCGGGACTTCCGCGCCAAGATCGAGCCGAACGTCACCAACCTGGCCGCCTCGCAGTCCAGGGTGGTGAGCGGGCTCGCCGGGACCGGGTCCGTCTCCCTCGAATCGGCCAACCACCCCGGCTTCTACCTCCACCAGAAGAACAACGAGGTCTGGATGGAGAGGGGCGACGGCACCGCCGCCTTCGGGAACGACGCCGGCTTCTACCGGCGAGCCGGCCTCGCCGACACGGACTCCGGTGTCTCGTTCGAGTCGTACAGCGGCGCCGGCCGCTACCTCCGGCACTTCGACCACCCGCTCTACACCCAGCCCGCCGACACGGCGCCCGCCAGGGAGGACGCGACGTTCTAGCCGGGTGACCCACCCAGGCACCTGTGGATCCAGCCACGGCCCGGCCGCTCCCGCGGCCGGGCCGTGCTGTTGAAATGAGCCAACTTACCGACGAGTACGAATCGTGGCCATTCACCCTCAAGTGCCGAAATCCCACCCTTCCACCCACCGTGAATTTTGATTATGAAGAGGGGAACTAATGAAAGTTTCAATTTACAGCGGGGGAAACAGTTCGTTTCCGCAAGATCGAAGTGGACCCCCTGTTCGACACTGCGTCAGCAGGCATTGCCGCAGGCTGAATCGGGGGCGCGGAGCCGACCGACCAGCAGTCACCGACCCCCTCAACTCCCCGGAACGAGGCCTCTGTTGCGAGCTCGCATCTGGCTCGGCGGCGGCTGTGTCGACCGTGTTACGTCCGGTAATGGCAGCCTCCTTGAGAGTTTGACTTTCACGGGGATGCGCAATAAGCATGAGCGTGCTTCACATCAGCTGTCGGCTTGTTGTGAAGCGCAAGCGCTCTCCGCTCTCCCCCGCCAATCCTCACCCTCGTGCGATTTGGAGCGTTCGCGTGCCTGTGTCGAAGTTCGATACTTCCGGCCTGTTTGCCGTAGAGGACATCGTCATCGCCCTGAACCCGTTCGCCGTCCCCTCGGCTCGGGTCACGGCGGCCGCCGTACGGGCGGGCGGCCTCGGGGTGCTCGACCTCACCGCGGGTGGGCGCCGGGCGGCGGCGGAACTCGCGCCGGCCGAGGAATGGTCGGCCGCCGGTTTCGGCGTACGGCTCCGCGACAACGATGCCTTTCCCGCGCGGGACCTCCCCGCCTGTGTCCACACCGTGCTGCTGACCGCCGACGCCTCCTGCACGCCCGCGGACTTCCCCAGCCATCGCGTACTCGTCGAGGTGACCGGCCGCGCCCAGGCGTTACGGGCCGCCGCGGCCGGGGCACACGGGCTGATCGCCCGGGGTCACGAGGCGGGCGGTCCCGTGGGTGAGCTGAGCACCTTCGTACTGCTCCAACAGCTCCTCGACGACGGCGAGTGGGACCTTCCGGTCTGGGCCTGCGGCGGCGCGGGCCCGCACACCGCGGCGGCCGTCGTCGCGGGCGGTGGCGCCGGTGTCGTCCTGGACACCCAGCTCGCCCTGCTCGCCGAGGCCGAGGCCGACCTGCCCGCCGGGACCTCCGCGCTGCTCGCCGGTCTCGACGGCTCCGAGACGACCGTGCAGGACGGCCGCCGAGTCGTACGGCGCCGGGGTGCCCAGGCGGGCACGCCCGCCCCCGAGGTCGGTCAGGACGGCTTCCTCGCCGCCCGTTTCCAGGAGCGCTGGGGCACTGTCCACGCGGCGGTGCGGGGCGTACGGGACGCCGTCCTCGACGCGTTGAAGAGCGCGGGTCCCGGTCTCGACCCGGCGAAGAACGCGGGTGCCTCGCTCGGCCCCGACGCCTCGGGCGGGCGCCCCTTCGGGAGCGAACTGCCCGTCGCCCAGGGACCGATGACCCGGGTGAGCGACCAGGCCGCGTTCGCCGCCGAGGTGAGCGGCCACGGCGGGCTGCCCTTCATCGCGCTCGCGCTGTCCGGCGCCGACCAGACCCGTGCCGTACTGGAACAGACCAGGGAGGCGCTCGGCGACGCGCCCTGGGGCGTCGGCGTCCTCGGCTTCGCCGCCGAGGAGATCAAAGCCGCCCAGCTGGAGGTCGTACGGGAGATCCGCCCGTCCCACGCGATCATCGCGGGCGGGCGTCCCGCGCAGGCCGCCGCGCTGGAGGAGGTGGGCATCTCCACCTTCCTGCACGTGCCGTCGCCGGGGCTGCTGAAGCAGTTCCTGGAAGCGGGCGCGCGCAAGTTCGTCTTCGAGGGCGCCGAGTGCGGCGGCCATGTCGGGCCGCGCAACAGCTTCCCGCTGTGGGAGGCGCAGCTCGGCGTGCTCGACGACTTCCTGGCGGGCGCGAAGAACGGCACCGCCACCGAACTTCAGCTGTTCTTCGCGGGCGGGGTGCACGACGAGCGCTCCGCCGCCATGGTCACCGCGCTCGCCGCGCCGCTGAGCGCGCGGGGTGCCGCCGTGGGCGTGCTGATGGGCACGGCGTACCTGTTCACCGAGGAGGCCGTGAGCGCGGGCGCGGTGCTGCCCCTGTTCCAGCGGCAGGTGATCGACGCCGAGCGCACCGACCTCCTGGAGACCGCTCCCGGACACGCCACCCGCTGCGTCCACAGCGCGTTCACCGACGAGTTCGCCGCCGTCAAGGAGGACCTGGCCGCCCGCGGGACACTCGGCCGCGAGGCCTGGGAGCAGTTGGAGCGGCTCAACGTGGGGCGGCTGCGGCTGGCCAGCAAGGGCATCGAGCGGGTCGACGGCGGGCTGAGCGCGGTCGGCGAGGACAGACAGCTCGCGGAGGGCATGTTCATGGCCGGCGAGGTCGCCGTGCTGCGCTCCGCCGTCACCACCGTCGCCGAGCTGCACGCCTCCGTCACCAGCGGCGCGGCCGACTTCCTCGCGGCGCGGCGGGAGGCCCTCGGCATCGGGGAACCCGCCGCCGAACCCTCCCCCGAACCGCTGGACATCGCGATCATCGGCATGGCCTGCATGTTCCCCGGCGCCCCCGACCTCGCCACCTTCTGGGCGAACGTGCTGGCGGGCGAGGACGCCGTCACCGAGGTGCCCGCGACCCGCTGGGACGCCGGGCTGTACCACGATCCGCGGGGCGCCGGGGAGAAGACCCCCTCCCGCTGGGGCGGCTTCCTACCCGAGATCCCCTTCGAGCCGCTGCGGTACGGCATCCCGCCCGCCTCGCTGCCCGCCATCGAGCCGGTGCAGCTGCTCGCCCTGGAGGCGGCGCGCCGCGCCCTGGAGGACTCCGGCTACGACAGCCGGTCCTTCGACCGGACCCGCGCGTCGGTCGTGTTCGGCGCGGAGGCGGGCAGCGACCTGTCCAACGCGATGACCCTGCGCTCCGTCCTGCCCGCCTACCTGGGCAGCCTGCCGCCCGCGCTGGACGAACAGCTGCCCAAGCTCACCGAGGACTCCTTCCCCGGCATCCTCGCCAACGTCATCGCGGGCCGGATCGCCAACCGCCTCGACCTCGGCGGCGCCAACTACACCGTGGACGCCGCCTGCGCCTCCTCCCTCACCGCCGTCGACGTGGCGTGCAAGGAGCTGGCGAGCGGGACGAGCGACCTGGTGCTGTGCGGCGGCGCCGACCTGCACAACGGCATCAACGACTACCTGCTCTTCGCCTCCGCCCACGCCCTCTCGCCCTCCGGCCGCTCCGCGCCCTTCGACAGCGCGGCCGACGGCATCGCGCTCGGCGAGGGCGTCGGTTGTGTCGTCCTCAAGCGGCTCGCCGACGCCGAGCGGGACGGCGACCGGGTGTACGCGGTGATCAAGGGCGTCGGCAGCGCCAGTGACGGCCGGGCGCTCGGGCTGACCGCGCCCCGGCCCGAGGGCCAGTACAACGCGCTGACCCGGGCCTACCGCAACGCCGGCATCTCGCCCGCCGAGGTCGGGCTCGTCGAGGCGCACGGCACCGGCACCGTGGTCGGTGACCGCACCGAACTCGGCTCTCTCACCCGGGTGTTCGAGGAGGCCGGGGCTCCACCCGGCGCGTGCGCGCTCGGCTCGGTCAAGTCGCAGATCGGGCACACCAAGTGCGCGGCCGGACTCGCCGGACTGATCAAGACCTCGCTCGCCCTGCACACCGGTGTGAAGCCGCCGACCCTGCACCTCACCGAGCCGAACCCGGCCTGGGACGCGCAGAGCAGCCCGTTCGCCTTCCACACCGAGGCCCGCCCCTGGTCCGCCGCCCCGGCCGAACGGGTGGCCGGCGTCAGCGCCTTCGGCTTCGGCGGCACCAACTTCCACGTCGTCCTGCGGGCCCACGGGGATGGGCCGCCGCCGGCCACCTCGGCCCAGCACTGGCCCGCCGAGCTCTTCACGTTCCGGGGCGCGGACCGGGCGGCGGCGGTACGGGCCGCCTGCGAACTGCTCGCCCTCGTGGAGGCGGATCCCGGTCCGTACGAGCCGTGGCGGCTGCGGGACTTCGCGCTCGCCGCGTCCCGGCGCGCGGAGGCCGCCACCACCCAGAGCACGGCGAGCA
Organism: Streptomyces mirabilis; assembly: GCF_039503195.1. Classification (NCBI taxonomy): domain Bacteria; kingdom Bacillati; phylum Actinomycetota; class Actinomycetes; order Kitasatosporales; family Streptomycetaceae; genus Streptomyces; species Streptomyces mirabilis. The sequence goes on along the minus strand of NZ_JBCJKP010000001.1, from coordinate 8,009,625 downwards.
CGGCGAGCACCGCGGGCACCCGTGGCGCCCGGACCTGGATCGCCTTCGTCGCCGGGTCCACCGAGGAGCTGACGACGCTGCTGCGTCGCGCGATCACCGGTGCACACGCCCCGAAGGAAGGCCTGTTCGCTGCCGACGAGGACGAGACGGGTGACGTGGCACTGCTCTTTCCCGGGCAGGGCAGCCAGCGCCCCGGGATGTTCGCCGAACTCTTCGTCGCCTTCCCCGAACTCCAGCGCCACCTGCGGCTCGACGAGACGACGGCCCGAGTTCTCTTCCCGCCGGCCGCCTTCGACGAGACGGGCCGCAAGGAGCAGCAGGAGCGCATCACCGACACCACCGTCGCGCAGCCCGCGCTCGGTCTGACCGGGCTCGCCGCGTTCCAGCTCCTGACCAGGGCAGGCGTGCGCCCGGCGATGGCCGCGGGCCACAGCTACGGAGAACTGGCCGCGCTGGCCGCGGCGGGCGCCCTCACCCCCGACGCGCTTCTGCGCATCAGCCGCGAACGCGCCGCCGCCATCCTGCGCGCCGCCGGCGAGGGCGACCCCGGCACCATGGCCGCCGTCGCCGCGGGAGAACCGGAGGTCGCGGCGGCCCTCACCGCCGCCGGCCTGGCCGACTCGGTGGTGACGGCCAACCACAACTCGCCCCGTCAGACGGTCATTTCGGGTCCCACCGAGGACGTCCTCACCGCCGTCGAGCGACTGCGCGCCCAGGGGCTCGGCGCCAAGCGCATCCCGGTCGCCTGCGCGTTCCACAGCCCGCTGATCGCGGCGGCCGGCGAGACCTTCGCCGAGGTGCTCGCCGAAGTCCCCCTCGCCCCCGCCGACTTCCCGGTCTGGTCGAACCGTACGGCCACCCGCTACCCGCGGCTCCCCGAGGAGATCCGGGCCGAACTCGCCGCGCAGATCGGCTCCCCGGTCCGGTTCGCCGACCAGATCGAGGCGATGTACGAGGCCGGGGCCCGCGTCTTCGTCGAGGCCGGACCCGGCTCGGTGCTGACCCGGCTGGTGGGTGCGGTCCTCGGCGACCGGCCGCACCGCACGGTCGCCCTGGAGGAGGGCCGACGTGCCGGTCTCGCCGGGTTCCTCGCCGCGCTCGCCCAACTTGCCGTCGCCGGTGCGGACATCAGGACCGCGTGGCTCTTCCAGGGCCGGGACGCGGTCCCCGCCGACGCCCGCGCCCCGCGTCCCAGGCGCGCCGCGTGGACGGTCGACGGCCATCTGATCCGTACAGCGGACGGCGTGATCCCCGCCGCCGCACTCCACCCCGCCGAGCGTGTCCCGGAGGCCCTCGTGACCCACAGCGGCCCGGTCGGACCGGTGGCGGCGGCCACCGGGTCCGAGGCCCTGATCAGCGAGTTCCTGCGCACGAGCCGGGAGATGATCGCGGCGCAGCGGGATGTGATGCTGGGGTACCTGGGAGGGGATCCGGGGATACGTCCCGCGGTCGCCGCCCCGATCACGTACACCGACGCTCCGGTCACGGTGACCGCGCTGCCCGCCGACACCTCGGTGACGGTGACCGCACTGCCCCCCGCCGCGCCGGTTGCGGTGGCCGTACCGGCCGGCGGCTCGGTGCTGTCGGTCGTGCTCGAGGTGATCGGCGAGCGCACCGGCTACCCGGTCGACATGATCGAACCGGACCTCGACCTCGAAGCCGACCTCAGCGTCGACTCCATCAAGAGAGCCGAGATAGCCGGCGAACTCGCCACCCGCCTCGGCCTCACCACGACCGGCGACACCGACGTCGAAGAACTGACCAAGGCCCGTACCGCCGCCGCGATCACGGCGCTGATCGAGCGCGTGACCGGCTCGAAAGCCACCCCGGCGCCCGTTTCCGCCCCCGCCGCAGGGTCCGCCCCGACCGCCGAATCCGTCCTCGCCGTCGTCCTCGACGTGATCGGCGAACGTACCGGCTATCCCGTCGACATGATCGAACCCGACCTCGACCTCGAAGCCGACCTCAGCGTCGACTCCATCAAGAGAGCCGAGATAGCCGGCCAACTCGCCACCCGCCTCGGCCTCACCACGACCGGCGACACCGACGTCGAAGAACTGACCAAGGCCCGTACCGCCGCGAACATCGCCGCCCTGGTGGCGGGCGCCCGGGGTGAGGCGGCCGAACCCGCGGGCCCGGAAGCCGGGCCGGCCGCCCCCGAACCCGTCGTCGTGGCGCCCAAGCGTCTCGTGATGCGGGAGTTCGACCTCGCCCCCGCCGATCCGGCGCCCTCCAGTGACCTGCTGATCGGTCGCAGTTTCCTGCTGCTCGGTTCCGGACCGGTCGCCGCGGCGCTGACGGCCCGCCTGACCGTGTACGGCGCCCATGCGGTGACCGCCGAAGAACCCCCGGCCGAGGGAGAGTTCGACGGGATCGTGCACCTCGTCGCGCCGGACGCCCCGCCCGTCCTGCCGGACGTCTTCCCCGCCTACCAGCGGGTGCTGGCGGGCAACCCGCGCTGGGTGCTGGCCGCGGGCGCCTCCGCCGGGCTGCGCGGCTTCTTCCGGTCCCTCGCGCGGGAGTACCCCGACACGGTCGCCCGGGTCGTCGAGCACGCGCCGGGCACCGCGCCCGAGGACATCGCCGCGGAGCTGGTCGCCGAACTCACCGCGCCCGACCACGAGCCGGTCGTCCTGCGCTCCCCCGGCACACGGCGTGGACTGCGCATGGCCGAGGAGAGGCTCGGTCTGCTCGGCAGCACGGGCGCGGGGCCGGCCGGGGACGGTGCCGCCGAGGCCGCCGCGCTCGGCCTGGACGCCGACTCGGTCGTCCTGCTGGTGGGCGGCGCCCGGGGGATCACCGCCCGGTTCGCCGCGACGCTGGCCGCCGCGAGCCGCTGCCGGATCGAACTGTTCGGCCGCACCGCCCTGCCCGAGGGCGCGGAGGACCCCGCGCTCGCCGCCGCGGGCACCGCCGGTGAGTTGCGGAGCGCGCTCATCGCGGGCGGGCTGCGCGTCCCCGCCGAGATCGAGCGGGCGGTCGGCCGGATCCAGGCCGAACGCGAGGTGCGCGCCACCCTGCGCACACTCGCCGCGCTCGGCTCCGAGGTCCGCTACCGCACCGTGGACGCGCTGGACGGCGACGCCGTGCGCCGGGCGGTGAAGGAGATCCACGCCGAGCACGGGGGGATCGACGGCGTCGTGTACGCGGCGGGTGTGATCGAGGACAAGCTGATCGCCGAGAAGAGACCGCGGTCCTACGACCGGGTGTTCCGTACGAAGGTCGACGGGGCGCGCGAACTACTGTCCGCGCTGGGCGAGTTGCCGGACGCGGAAGGCCCCCGGTTCGCCGTGCTGTTCGGCAGCATCGCCGCGGCCCTCGGCAACCGCGGACAGTCCGACTACGCCGCCGCCAACGACGCCCTGGAGACCCTCGGCGCCCGCTGGGCGGGCTCCGGTACCGGCCGCCGCGGACTGACCGTCCACTGGGGTCCATGGGCGCCGACCGGCGACGGCAACCACGGCATGGTCACCCCCGAGCTGATGCGGCACTACGCGGGCCGCGGTATCCAGCTCATCGACCCCGACGAGGGCACCATGAGCCTGCTGCGCGAGCTGGCCTGGGGACCCGAGGGCGACACCGCCGTCGTCTACACCGCGTCGGGCTGGTGACCGAGGTGACCGGCCCCCGCGCCGAACCCATCGCCATCGTCGGCATGTCGGTGCTCTTCCCGGGCGCCCCCGACCTCGCCACGTACTGGCACAACCTGGTCTCCGGTGTCGACGCCATCACCGAGGTGCCGCCAGGCCGCTGGGACGCCGAGGAGTACTACGCGCCCGGCGCCGAGGCCCGCGCCGACCGGGTCTACTGCCGGCGCGGCGGTTTCGTGGACGAGCTGGCCGAGGTGGACGTCACCGAGTTCGGGATCATGCCGGCCGCGGTCCCGGCCACCGAGCCCGACCAGCTGATCGCGCTGCGGGTGGCCGCGGCGGCCCTCGCCGACGCGGGCGGCCAGGGCCGGCTGCCCGCCGACCGGCACCGGGTCGGTGTGGTACTCGGCCGGGGCGGCTACCTCACCCCCGGCCTGGTCCGGCTCGACCAGCGGGTGCGGACCGCGAGCCAGCTCGTGCGCACCCTGGGCGAGCTGCTGCCGGACCTCGGCGCCGACCGACTGGAGGCGGTGCGGCAGGCGTTCACCGACCGGCTCGGACCGGAGGCACCTGAGTCCTCGATCGGTCTCGTGCCCAACCTCGCCGCGTCCCGGCTGGCGGGCCGGCTCGACCTGCGCGGGCCCGCCTACACCGTGGACGCCGCCTGCGCCTCCTCGCTCATCGCCGTCGACCACGCCGTGCGCGAACTCGGCAGCGGACGCTGTGACGTGATGCTGGCGGGCGGGGTGCACCACTGCCACGACATCACCTTCTGGAGCGTGTTCAGCCAACTCGGCGCGCTCTCGCCGAGCGAGCGCATCCGGCCGTTCGACCGGGGCGCGGACGGCGTACTGATCGGTGAGGGCACCGGCGTCGTCGTCCTCAAGCGGCTCGCCGACGCCGAGCGGGACGGCGACCGGATCTACGCCGCGATCACCGGCACCGGCGTCGCCTCCGACGGACGTACGACCAGTCTGATGGCGCCCGACTCCGGCGGCCAGGTCCGCGCGGTCCGCCAGGCCTGGGAGGCCGCCGGGCTCGACCCGTCCGCCCCCGGCTCGATCGGCCTCCTGGAGGCACACGGCACCGCCACCCCGGCGGGCGACGGCACCGAACTCACGACGCTCGCCGAAGTGTTCGGCCCACCATCGGCAGACGCCTCCGGCGACGCGCCGGACGCCGTCATCGGCTCGGTGAAGTCGATGATCGGCCACACCATGCCCGCGGCGGGCGTCGCCGGGCTGATCAAGGCCGCACTCGCCGTCCACCACCAGGTGCTCCCGCCGACCCTGCACTGCGACGACCCGCATCCGGCGCTCGCCCGCACCCGGTTCACCCCCATCGGCGCCGCCCTGCCCTGGCGGACCGACGACCGGCAGCCGGTGCGCCGGGCCGCCGTCAACGCCTTCGGGTTCGGCGGCATCAACGCGCACGTCGTGCTCGAAGAGGTCGCGGTCGCGCGGCGGCCGGCCGAGGTGTACGAGCCGGAGCCGGTGCTGCGGCTGACCGCGCCGACGCCCGAGGCGATGGCCGCGCTCCTCGACCGCTCCGACTCCGCGATCATCAGCGCCGGTCTCGACGAACGCGCCCCCGCCACCGATCCGGTGCGGATCGCCGTCGTCGGGCCGACGGCCAAGCGCCTTGCGCTGGCCCGCAAGGCGGTCGCCAAGGGGAAGGGGTGGCGCGGTCGGGGCGACGTGTGGTTCGTGCCGCGCCCCCTGCTGGGCCCCGGCGGCGGCAGGCTCGCGTTCGTCTTCCCCGGCCTCGAGGCCGAGTTCGCGCCCAACTCCGAGGACGTCGCCCGGCACTTCGGGCTGCCCTGGTCGCGCGCCGTCACCGACGCCACCGTGGGTGACGTGGGCCGGCAGGGTACCGGCGTCTTCGAGCTCGGCCGGCTCCTCGACGCCGCGCTGCGCCGCCTGGGCGTCGTCCCGGACGCGCTCGCCGGGCACAGCCTCGGCGAGTGGACCGCGATGGCCGCCGCCGGAATCCACCCTCCGGAGGAGGTCGACGCCTTCCTCGCCGACTTCGACCCCGACGCGCTGAGCGTCCCCGGGCTGGCCTTCGCCGCGATCGGCGCCCCCTCCGAGGTGGTGCTGAGCGAGCTGGACGGCCGCGGTGACGTGCTCCTCTCCCACGACAACGCGCCCAACCAGTCGATGATCTGCGGCCCCGAGCCCGCCGTCGCCGCACTGGTCGAGGTGTTCAGGGCCCGGGCGGTGATCTCGCAGATCCTGCCGTTCCGCTCCGGCTTCCACACTCCGATGCTGGAGCCCTACCTCGACCCGATCAGGAAGGCCGCCGAGGCCTACACCCTGCACCCGGCCGCGCTGCCTCTGTGGTCCGCGACGACCGTCGCCCCCTACCCGGACGAACCGGCCGCGATCCGCGAGCTGTTCATCCGCCATCTGCTGGAGCCGGTCCGCTTCCGGCCCCTGGTGGAGACGATGTACGCGGCGGGCTTCCGGGCGTTCGTCCAGCTCGGCGCGGGACAGCTCGGCTCGCTCATCGACGACACCCTGCACGGCCGCGACCACCTCGTGGTCCCCGCGCACTCCCCGCACCGCCCGGGCCTGCCCCAACTCCACCGTGTGGCCGGCGCGTTGTGGGCGGACGGGGCCGCACCGGACCTCGTCCCGCTGCTGGGCGGCGCCTCGACCGTCACAGCGGCCCGTACGGTCCACCGTACGAGCCGTCCCGTGCGGCTGGACCTCGGCGGCGCGAACGTCTCCCTGGACGCGGAGACCCGCGAGCGGCTGAGCGCCGCGCTGGCCCGGCCGCGGCACACCGCGCCCCAGGAGGCCGACGACCTGGCGGCACAGGGCCCGCTGGGCGCGGAGTTGTCGGCACTGCTGCGGGACGCGACGGCGCTCGCCTCGGACGTGGTGACGGCGGGGCGACGCGGACGCGGGGCCCCGACCCTCCCCCGTACGGACGCCGGGCGCCCGCCCCACCCCCGTACGGGCGGCACGCCTGCGAAGAACGGCGCCGACCTTCGTACGGCCGAGCCGGCCACCCCCGAACCCCAGCCCCAGCCCCTCGAAGCAACCCTCCGCGTCTCCGTCGACACCATGCCGTACCTCCTGGACCACTGCTTCTTCCGGCAGCCCGCCCAGGCCGATCCCGCCGACCGCTGGCCCGTGGTCCCGGGCACGACCGTGATCGCCCATCTCATGGAGTTCGCCGAGCGGGCCGCGCCGGGCCGGCGCGCGGTGGCCGTCCACGACGTACGGCTGCACCAGTGGATCACCGCCACTCCGGCCGTCGACATCCCCGTACGGATCGTCCCCGAGGGCCCGGACAGAGTCACCGCCTCACTCGGCCCCTACGCCCGCGCCACGGTCGAACTCGCCCAGGATCGGCCCCGGTTCACACCTCCGGAGCCCTGGACCTTTCCCGCCGAGCGGGAGGAGAAGCCCGAGCTGACCGCGGCGGAGCTGTACTCGCGCCGCTGGATGTTCCACGGCCCGCGCTTCCAGGGCCTGGCCGAACTGACCGCGGTCGGCGACCGGCACGTACGCGGGGTGCTCGTCACCCCGCCCGCTCCGGGCGCCCTGCTGGACAACGTGGGGCAGCTCCTCGGCTACTGGATCATGGCCCGGCAGCCGGTGCGGACGACGGTGTTCCCGGTCGGCATGAAGGAGATCCGCTTCCACGGGCCGCACCCCGCTCCCGGCGAGCGCCTGGAGTGCCTGATCCGGATCACCTCCGTCACCGACGCCACCCTCGAGGCGGAGATGCAGCTGGTCCATCGGGGGCGGGTGTGGGCGGAGTTCAGCGGCTGGCAGGACCGCCGGTTCGACAGTAATCCACGCATCCGCAAGGTGGACCGGGAGCCCGAGCGGTACACGCTGTCCCGGATGCAGCCAGGCGGCTGGGCGCTGGTCCACGAGGAGTGGCCCGATCTGGCCACCCGCGAGCTGATCATGCGCAACATCCTGGCGGGCGAGGAACGCGAACGGTACGCGGCGCACGCCCCGCGCGGCCGGCGGCAGTGGCTGCTCGGCCGGATCGCCGCCAAGGACGCCGTACGGAACGTGATGTGGGACGCCGGGGCGGGCCCCGTCTACCCGGCCGAGGTCAGGGTCGGCAACGATCCGGCCGGCCGCCCCTTCGTGACCGGCGGCTACGGCAGGACCCTGCCCGAACTGCACGTCTCCATCGCCCACCGCGGCGAGACGGCCGTGGCGATGGCCAGGGTCGACGGACCCTGCGGCATCGACATCGAGGAAGTCACCGACCGCCCCGAGGGCACCCTCGCCGTGGCCCTCACCACCGCCGAACGCGAGCTGCTCACGTCGCTCGTCCACCGGCCGGGGGAGCCCCCGAACGGCTCTGGTTCACCCGCTTCTGGGCCGCCAAGGAGGCCGTCGCGAAGGCGCGCGGCACCGGACTGGGCGGCGAGCCGAAGCGGTTCGAGATCACCTCGGTCGACGGCGACCGGCTGACCGTCCGCACCGCGGGCGAGGAGTACCGCGTGCGGCACTGTGCGCTGACCACCCCCCGGCCGTCCGCGGGGCGCGACAAGGAGTACGTCGTGGCCTGGACGGCTGTCAACGATCAGGAGAACGAAGATGACCACTGAACTCGACCGTCCCGTGGGCCAGTCGGACAGGGGACAGGCGTCGGCGCCCGACGCGGCGACCGCGCTCGCCGACATCTCGGCCATCCTGCGCACCGTGCTGGAGGAGTACGGGCTCGACGACTCCGAGATCACCCTCGACACCTCCTTCCACGACGACCTGGAGCTGGAGAGCATCGATCTCGTCACCCTCTCCGCCCAACTGCGCGAGTTCTACGGCGAGCGGGTCAACTTCGCCGCGTTCATCGCCGACCGCGGGCTGGAGGAGATCATCGCGCTCACCGTCGGCGATCTCGTCGGCTATGTCGTGGACTCACCGGCCGTCGCGGAGGTGGGCTGACATGGCGACGATGCGGGTGAACGGCATCGACGTACACGTCCAGCGGCTGGGCCACGAGAGCGGCTCCCCGCGCCCCGTCGTGGTCCTCATCCACGGCCTGCTCATCGACAGCCTCGCCAGCTACTACTTCAGCCTCGCGCCGCGGCTCGCCGAGGAGGGCCTGGACGTCGTCATGTACGACCTGCGCGGGCACGGCAAGACCTCCCGGCCGCCGACCGGCTACCGGATGGAGGACTTCGTCGACGACCTCGACGGACTGCTGGACGCGCTGGTGATCGACCGCCCGGTGCACCTCGTCGGCAACTCCTTCGGCGGCGCCGTCGCGTACGCCATGGCCGCCACCCGCCCCGAGCGGGTCGCGAGCGTGATCGCCATCGAGGCGGAACCGCCGGCCCGGGCGTGGGCACGGAACATGTACGAAGGCCTGGTCGGCGAACAGGGCGGACTGGTGGTCCAGCAGGTCACCCAGTGGCTGCGGGAGAACCCGGGCGAGCGCAACGCCCGTCCGTTCCGGGCGGCGGGCCGGGTGCTCGACGACACCGCGCTCGCCCAGGAGATCCCGCTCAGCGCTCTCCTCGACGAGGACCTGTCCGCGATCCGCTGCCCGGTCTTCGCCATCTTCGGCGGCGCGTCCAAGCTGTCGGCGCAGACCGGGATGCTGGAGGCCGCGCTCCCCCACTGCCGTACGGTCGTTCTGCCGGACCTCGGCCACTCGGTTCTGGTGGAGGCCACCCAACAGACGTACGCCCTCGTACGCGACTGGCTGTTGCTCGGCCAGGAGGCGCACGCGCTGCGGGAGGCCCGCTAGATGGGCCGGTTCCTGTTCGTGGTGCCGCCGCTGGTCGGGCACGTCAACCCGGCCGTGGGCACCGCGGCGGCACTCGCGGGGCGCGGGCACGAGGTCGCGTGGGCGGGCCACCCGGAACTCGTCCGCGCTCTCGTCGGATCCGACGCCGTCGTCTTCCCCTGCGCCCTCCCCGAGGAGGGACTCTCCCGGCCCGCCGACCTGAAGGGACCGGCCGCGTTCCAGTTCCTCTGGGAGAGCTTCCTCGTCCCGCTGGCGGACGCGATGGCGCCCGGGGTGCGGGCGGCGATCGAGGCGTACGACCCCGATGTCGTCGTCTGCGACCAGCAGGCGGTGGCGGGTGCGCTGGTCGCCGAGCCCCTCGGGCGCGTCTGGGTGACCTCGGCCACCACCTCCGCCGAACTCGTCGACCCGCTGGCCGGTATGCCGAAGGTCGCGGCGTGGCTGGACGGGCTGCTGGCCCGGTTGCGGAACCGGATCTGCGACGGGGCAGGCTCGGCGGACCCCCGCTTCTCCCCGCACGGCGTCCTGGCGTACACCACCCGTGCGCTGCTCGGCCCGGTCGAACTGCCCGACCGGGTCTGGCTGGTGGGCCCGTCCGTCGCCGACCGCCCCGCGAGCGGCGACGACTTCCCCTGGGACTGGCTGGACGCGTCGCCGCTGCCCACCGTCCTGGTCAGTCTCGGCACGGCCAACAACGACGCCGGGGCCCGTTTCCTGAACGCGGCCACGCTGGCGCTCGGCGGACTGGCGGGCCGAGTGCGGGCGGTGCTCGTCGACCCCGGCGGCCTCGTCGAGGGCCCGGTTCCCGGCAACATCCTCCTGCGCCCCCACGTACCCCAACTCGCCCTCCTCCCCCGGCTCGGCGCGGTCGTCTGCCACGCCGGGCACAACACCGTGTGCGAGGCGCTGTGGCACGGTGTCCCGCTCGTCGTGGCGCCGATCCGCGACGACCAGCCGATCGTCGCCGGGCAGGTCGTGGACGCGGGCGCCGGTGTACGGCTGCGGTTCGGCCGCGCGGACGCGGCCAGGATCCGCGCGGCGGTCGAGACGGTCCTCGACCCGGCCGAGGGCCACCGGAAGGCGGCCGAGGCCGTCGGGGAGTCCTTCCGGGCCGCGGGCGGCAGCGCCTCCGCCGCCGCCCGCCTCGCGGCACTGCCGGCCGGGTCGGCCGTGACACGCGCACGAGGCGGCGCATGAACGACAACGGCACGACCGAGCACCGGCCGCCGGCCGACGGCCCCGTCGTCCCGGCCCGGCGGGTCGGCGGCCGTTTCTCTCCCGCGCCGGCGGGGACGAGGGCGACGATTCCGGCCAGCGCGAGCAGGCCGATTCCGGTGACCGCCCAGAAGGCCGCTCGCCAGCCCCAGCGCTCGCCGACCAGCGCACCGAACGGCACACCCAGCACGTTCGCGACCGTCAGCCCGGCGAACATGACCGCCACCGCGCGGGACTTCTTCTCCGGCGCGACCAGACTGCGGGCGACCAGGGAGCCGATGCCGAAGAACGAGCCGTGGCACAACGCCGCGACGATCCGCCCGAGCAGCATCACCGGATAGCTCGGCGCGAGAGCGGACAACAGGTTGCCGATGACGAACAACGCCACCAGGCCGACCAGGATCGCCTTGCGGGGCAGCCGCGCCGTCGCCGCGGTCAGCGCGATCGCGCCGATCGCGACACTCACGGCGTACCCGGAGATCAGCCGCCCCGCGGCCGCCTCGGACACCGCGAAACTCGACGCCACCTGCGGCAGCAGCCCGGCGATCAGGAACTCGGTCAGACCTGTGCCGAACCCGCCGAGTGCCAGCGCGATCAGTCCACTCGGCATTCCCTCGCTCCCCGATCGCGGGGCCAGGGTGCTTCCCGAGCGTCACCTCAGCGTCAACCGGTACGTCAGCGGTGAGCGCCCCGTGATCAGCACCCGTACCCCGTCCGGGGTCAGGGAGCCGTTCAGCCAGGCGTAGCGTTCGCCCGGGTCCACCACCGCGGGCCGGCGGCCGCCCTTGCCGTTGCCGGGGCCGAAGGTGATGTGGTCGGTGCCGACGGTGTAGGTGGCCTCGCCGGAGACGAGCTGGAAGGTGTCCGGGGAGCCGGGGACGGGTTCGAGGCCGTCCCCGGTCAGGGTGCCGCCGGGGCGGAAGCAGAGTTCGAGGGCGAGCGGGCTCGCGCAGCCCTCGCCCGAGAGGTCGAAGGAGATGTCCCAGCCTCCGCCGCCGACCTCACGGACCAGGACTTCGGTGCGGAGTGTGCGGTATTCCTTCGGGCGGTGCGGGAAGTCCATCGCGGACCAGAAGCGGCTGTCGTCGGTGAGGGGGTAGGCGCCGTCGGGGCGGCGGTGCTCGGGGGGCAGCGGGTGGTGGAAGGCGCCGCGGACCTCGGCGTGCAGCCGCCAGCCGTCGTCCGTGCGCTCCAGTCCCTCCGCCCGGAAGTGGCCGAGCGCGAAGAACCGCGGGGCCAGCCGGAGCGAGTCGAGGATCGCCGCGCCCTTGCGCATCTTGAAGAAGGTCGGGTTGGTGGACAGGCCGGACGAGATGGCGTGCAGTTCCGGGAAGTCGGTTCCGCCGAAGACGCTCGCCGTGTGCGTGCCGCGGCGGACCCGGACGAGGCGGCAGCTGTCGTCGTGGTGCTCGAAGTCGTCGGGCAGGGAGGTCACTTCGGGCAGCGGGGCGGCCAGCTCCGGCCGGTCCAGTACCTGGGCGAGGCGCTCGCCGATGGGGGTCTCGCCGAAGGTCTGGTCGGTGCCGCGCTCCTGGAGCAGCGCGGCCACCGCCGCGAAGCGTCCGTCTCCGTCGCGCAGCGCCATCTCCCGGTACTGGAGCCAGAACTCGGGCAGGTGGCGGACCCTCGTCTGGTCCTGGCGGCGCGAATGGACCGTCTCCACCTCGCCGTTGGGCTCGATGACGTACAGGTTGGCGGCCAGGTTGTCGCGTACGTTCGCGTAGAGGTCCCTACGTCCGTAGTGGCGGGCCAGTACGAGCAGCGCCGGATTGGTCACCGCGGCCGAGTAGTTGGGGCTGCGTTCGCTGTACTCGCCGCCGGGCAGCTGGTCGATGCCCTCGGCGAGCCAGGTCTCGATGCGCTCGGGGTAGGCGGGGTCGGGCCAGCGGGCGTGGATGCGGGCGAGGGCCGCGCAGACCAGCCAGCGGTGGTTGGCGGTGTGGACGCCACCGGTGGCGAGGGAGGGGCCCGCCAGGCGCAGGATCCGCTCGATCGTCGCCCGCAGTCCGGTGGTCGGCTCGTGGGCGTCCTCCTCCAGCAGGTGGTGGATCAGGCTGAGGTCGACGATCGAGAAGGCGGTGTCCGCCGGGTTGCCGTCCGCCCCGTGCTCCCACAGCCCGTTGTCGTACTGCTCCTCGGCGAGCGCGTCGGCGAGTTCGGCGGCGGGACCCAGGAGCGCGGCGGAGTGGTGGTACGCCGAGCCCTCGTGCACGTACACCGAGACGAGGGTGCGCAGCGAACGGGTGGCCGCGCGGGCCTCGCCGCCGTCACGGAGTTCGACGAGGTCGGCGCCGTACCCGTCGAGGACGGCCTTGGCGCTGGTCTCGGCGGTCGCGGTGAGCAACTCGACGAACGCGGTGTCGAGGGGGACACCGGTGTCGGCGAGCGCGGCGAGGAAGGTCTTGCGGGCTGTCACTGGGGCTCCTGAGAGGGGTCGCGCTGGTCTTCCACGTCGCTGTGGTCGAGGGTGGGGTCTTTCACTGAGGGGTCCTTCGCGGAGGGGACTCTTGCGTTCGCGTGGTCCCGTACGTCGATCGCGGTGAGCGCCATCGCCAGGGGGCCCGGCACCAGGAACGCCAGCGGTACCAGCATCCACGCGCACAGTACGGCCGCCACCAGGGCGAGCAGCGCCAGCGCGCTGCCGCCCGCGTCTCGGACCGAGTCGCCCGCCGCGCCCCGCACGGCGGCCCGCCAGTCGGTGCGGGACTCGGGGCGCGCGCAGGCCCGCAGGGCGACCACGGCGGCGTACGCGCCGATCGCGGCGGCGACGACCGCGAAGACCGGCGCGCCCGGCAGCCCCGCGCCCGCGAGCGCGAGGTCCGCCACGAGCAGCCCCGCGCCCGCGATCCAGACCAGCCCGGCCGCCAGGTCCGCCGCCCACGGCCGTTCGTGCAGCAGGGCCACGTACCGCCGTGCGGTGGCCGGTTCGCCCGCGCCGGTGGCGCGCAGCAGCGCGCATGAGGTCGACAGCGCGGCGGGGAGGGTCACCAGCGGCAGACAGGCGACCGCGGTGACCAGCCCCACCAGCAGTACGTCGGCGAACAGCGTCATGCGCGGGCCGAAGATCTCGCCCGGCTCCCGGGCCGCGCGGTCGGCGCTCATCCCTTGATCCCCGAGTTCGCCATGCCCTCGACCAGGAACCGCTGGAAGGCGAGGAAGAACAGCACGATCGGGAGCAGCGCGATGACGGACATCGCGAACATCGGGCCGAAGGCCGACTGGCTGGAGGCGTCGACGAACGACCTGAGGGCCAGCGTCAGCGTGAACTTCTCGGGCGAGAAGAGGTAGATGAGCTGGGTGAAGAAGTCGTTCCAGGTCCAGATGAAGGTGAAGATCGCAGTGGTGATCAGGGCGGGGCGGGTGAGCGGGAGGACGACCAGGAAGAAGCTCCGGAAGGGCCCGCAGCCGTCGATCCGCGCCGCCTCCTCCAGTTCACGCGGCAGCCCCCGCATGAACTGCACGATGAGGAAGACGAAGAACGCCTCGGTGGCGAGGAACTTCGGCAGGATCAGCGGCCAGTAGGTGTTCACCATGCCGAGCTTGTTGAAGATGATGTACTGCGGGATCAGCACGGCGTGGTGCGGCAGCATGATCGTGGCGATCATGAACGCGAACAGCGGGCCGCGGAAGCGGAACCGCAGCCGGGCGAAGGCGTAGGCGGCGAGCGAGCAGGACAGGACGTTGCCGAGGACCGCGCCGCCCGCGATGAGCAGGGAGTTGCCGAGCAGCCGCCACACGGAGACGTCGTTCACGCCGTCGAGGGCGGTGGTGTAGTTGGACCACTCCAGGTGGCTGGGCAGCAGGTTGAGGCTGGCGATGACCTCGTTCGCGGGCTTGAGCGAGGTCGCGAGCAGCCAGGCCAGCGGGTAGAGCATGACCAGCAGCGCGGCCAGGCAGCCGGCGTGCAGGGCGAAGCGCCGCCAGGCGATCGGCTCGCGGGCGCCGGCGGTCGACGTGCTCACCGGCGTACGCGTCGGTGTACGTGTCTGCGTGGTCATCGGTCCCCCTCGGACGCGTAGAAGACCCAGGAGCGCGAGGTGCGGAACAGGACGGCGGTGACGGCGCCGATGACCAGGAGCAGCACCCAGGCCATCGCGGAGGCGTAGCCCATGTGGGAGGCGACGAAGCCGCGGTCGTAGAGGTAGAGGGTGTAGAAGAGCGTCGAGTCGGCCGGGCCGCCCTTGCCCGCGCTGACGGCGAAGGCGGGGGTGAAGACCTGGAAGGCCTGGATGGTCTGGAGCACCAGGTTGAAGAAGATCACCGGGGAGAGCATCGGCACGGTGATGGAGAGGAACTGGCGCCATCGGGAGGCGCCGTCGACCTGGGCCGCCTCGTACAGCTCGCCCGGGATCTGCTGGAGTCCGGCCAGGAAGATCACCATCGGGGCGCCGAACTGCCACACGGTGAGCAGGGCGACGGCGAGCAGTGCCCAGCCGGGCCGGTTGACCCAGCCGCCGGTGCCGAGGAGGTGGTCGACCGTGCCGCCGTCGTTGAAGATCGCCCGCCACACCAGGGCCACGGACATGGAGGCGCCGAGCAGGGAGGGCGCGTAGAAGGCGGAGCGGTAGAAGCCCTTGCCGCGCTTCATGTTCTTCAGGGCGAGCGCGACGACGAGGGCGAGCCCCAGTTGCAGCGGTACCGCGATGACGACGTACGTGAGTGTCGTGCCGACCGAGCGCCAGTAGCGCGGGTCCTCGGTGAACATCTGGGTGTAGTTGCGCAGGCCCACCCAGTGCGGGGCGTTGAACAGGTCGTAGTCGGTGAAGGAGAGGTAGAGCGAGACCGCCATCGGGAGGAGCGTGAGGACGGCGGCGCCCAGGACCCAGGGTGAGAGGAACACCCAGGCGGCGCCCTCGCGTTGGCGCTTCGGCCGCTTGGAGCTGGCGGTCCGGGTGCGCGCCCGGCCGGCGGGGAGGTCGGTGGTGGTCATGACCGCAGCTCCGCCTTCGCCTCGGTGACGTAGTTCCTGGCCGCCTCGCGGGGCGACATCCGCTCGAAGGAGACCTGGTCGTAGTCGCGCTGGAAGGTGGTCTGGAGCGCGTTGTCGCCGGAGGGCGGGGCCTGTGGTGGGGCGTTGAGGCTGCCTTCCAGTGAGCTCTGGAAGTCCGCGACGGTCTTGTCGAAGTCCTTGAGGTCCGGGGTGAGGTCCTGGCGGATCGACTCGTTGACCGGGATGCCGCGGGTGGCGCCGAGGATGGCGGCGGCCTCCGGGTCGTTGAGCATGAAGTCGATGAGCTGGGCGGCCTGGTCGGGGTGCCCGGTGTCGGCGGCGGCGCCCATGAACATGGACGGCTTGAAGTACTGGCCCGGGGTGCCGTCCGCGCCCGAGGGCATGGGCGCGAGGGTCGGGCCGCCCGGGACGAGCGCGAGATAACCGCTGGAGGGGGCGTCCCAGTTGAAGTCGGAGACGGCCTTGCCGCGGCCGAGCGGGGTGTTCTCGACCGAGCCGTCGAGCTGGGTGGTCTGTTCGGCCGGCGAGACCGCTCCCGCGCGCCGCAGTCCGTCGGTGAAGGTCCACCAGCGGGCCAGGTCGTCGGCGGTGAAGCCGAGCCGCCGGTCCTTGGTGTAGAGGGCCTTGCCCCGGCCGCGCAGCCACACCTCGAAGGCGTCCTCGCTCTGCCCCGGGTCGGTGGCGCCGGGCTTGTGGGACTTCTTCGTGAGCGCGCGCATGGCGTCGGCCCACTCGTCCCAGGTCCAGCCCTGGGCGGGCGGAGCGACCCCGGCCGCCTTCCACTGCTTCGCGTCGTAGACCACGGTCTCGGTGCCGCGGCCCTGCGGGACGGCGTACTGCTTGCCGTCCACGACTCCGGTGGCCAGCAGCCCCGCGTCGATGTCGTCGGTGCGCAGCGCCGTCCGCTTACCGAGGTCGAGGAGCACACCGCCGGACGCGTACTGGTCGATCATCCGGTAGTCGAGCTGCATCACGTCGGGGGCGTCGCCGCCGGCCGCCTGGGTGGCGAGCTTCTGCTTGTAGGCGTCGTATCCCGCGAACGAGGTCTGGACCTGGATCCCCGGGTGCTTCTTCTCGAAGAGCGAGACGGCCTGTTCGGTTCTGGCCGCCCGGTCGGGGTTGCCCCACCAGGTGTAGCGGAGCACGACCTTCCCGCCCGTGCCGCTCGATCCTCCCGAGCCCGAGCAGCCCGCCGCCAGCGTCGCGCAGAACGCGAGAACGACAGCTGCGGTACGGGACTTCATTGTCCTGTCACCGGGCATGAGTGAGTCATCCCTCCCATTCAGAAAGCGCTTGCACCTGGAGCGACCCTAGGTAATGTGCGGATGTCACTACAAGACCCGTACACGGATCGGCAGCACGGATCCCCAGGACGGACGGAGACCGTATGACCCCCGCCTCCCCACGCCGCCGCGCCGCCGTGGTGGGCCTCGGCGCCCGCGCCCAGCTCTACACCGAGGCGCTGACCGGCCCGCACGCCGACCGTGTCGACCTCGTCGGCCTCTGCGACGTGAACGCCCACCGCATGGCGGTGCACCACGAGTGGATCGCGGCGGCCCACCCCGGCCGGGCGCCCGTACCGGCGTACGCGGCCGAGGACTTCGACCTGATGCTGCGCCGCGAGCGCGTGGACCTGGTCGTGGTGTGCACCGTGGACCGCACCCACGACGCGTACATCGTGCGCGCCCTGGAGGCGGGCTGCGACGTGGTGACCGAGAAGCCGATGACCACCGACGCCGACCGCGCCCACCGCATCCTGGACGCCCGGCGGCGCACCGGCCGCCAGGTCCGCGTCGCCTTCAACTACCGCTACAACCCGGTGCATGCGGCCGTACGGGAGATCCTCGCGTCCGGCGGGATCGGCGAGGTCGGCTCGGTGCACTTCGAGTGGCTGCTCGACCTGCGGCACGGCGCCGACTACTTCCGCCGCTGGCACCGCGAGAAGGCGAACTCCGGCGGCCTGCTGGTCCACAAGTCGACCCACCACTTCGACCTGGTCAACTGGTGGCTGGGCACCCGCCCCGAAACCGTCTACGCGCAGGGCGGCCTCTTCTTCTACGGCGACACGGCGGGCGGGCGCCGCGGACTCGCCCGCCCGTACACCCGGGCCCACGGTTCCCCGGCGGCGCGGGACGACCCCTTCGCCGTACATCTGGCGGACTCACCGGCACTGCGCGCGCTGTATCTCGACGCCGAGCACGAGGACGGCTATCACCGGGACCAGAACGTGTTCGGGCCCGGCGTGACCATCGAGGACGACATGGCGGTCCTGGTCCGGTACGCGTCCGGCGCCACCCTCACGTACCACCTGACCGCGTACGCGCCCTGGGAGGGCTACCGGGTGTGCTTCAACGGCAGCGAGGGGCGGCTCGAACTCCTCGTGGAGGAGTCCACGTGGTCGCGGCCCCCGGTGCGGACGCGGACCTCGGGCCCGGTGATGCACGGCGCGGCGGTCGGTGACGAGGCCGGGCGCACGGAGTTGCTGCTGCGCCGCTTCTGGGAGCCGCCGCAGGAGGTGAAGGTGCCGACGGGCGAGGGGGGCCACGGCGGCGGGGACGTCCGCATGCTGGCCGATCTGTTCGGGGAGCGGACGGACGGGGCCGATCCGGTCGGGCGGGCGGCGGACGCGGTGGACGGAGCGCGGTCGCTGGTGACGGGCCTGGCCGCGAACCGGTCGCTCGAGAGCGGGCTGCCGGTACGGGCACAGGCGCTTCTGGACGTCTGAGCAGGGGTTTCTCCGGAATGCGAACGTTTCGCGCCCCTATGCATGCGGTGTATACACCAGCTGTACAGTCTCCGCATGCCTTCGCTGACCATGAAGATGAAGAGACCGGGGACCTGGTTGCGTTCGACGGCCGCCTTTCTGGCGGCCGTTTCGCTTGCCCTGCCGCTGACGGGATGCACGACCGTCCACACCACCACGCCGGCCGCCGCCCGCACGCAGGCCGCCGCCGGCGCCCCGGCGACGTTCGGGACCGTCGACTGCCGCCAGGCCAAGTGCATCGCGCTCACCTTCGACGCCGGGCCGAGCGAGAACTCGGCCAAGCTTCTCGACATCCTCAAGGAGAAGCAGGTCCCGGCGACCTTCTTCCTGCTCGGCAAGCGGCACATCGAGAAGTACCCGGAACTCGTCAAGCGGATGGCCGCCGAGGGACACGAGGTCGCCAGTCACACCTGGGACCACAGGATCCTGACGGAGATCAAGCCCGCTGAAATCCGCGAGGAGCTGGAGAAGCCCGACGACGCGATAGAGAAGCTCACCGGGAAGCGGCCGACGCTCATGCGCCCGCCACAGGGGCGGACCAACGACACCGTGCACAAGATCAGCCGCGAGCTCGGCCTCTCGGAGGTCCTGTGGAGCGTGACCGCCAAGGACTACAAGACGTTCGACCCCAAGGTCATACAGCAGCGCGTCCTGAAGCAGGCGAGCCGGGACGGGATCATCCTGCTGCACGACCTCTACCCGGGCACCGTGCCCGCGGTGCCCGGGATCATCGACGCGCTCAAGGAGCGGGGGTACGTGTTCGTGACCGTGCCGCAGCTGCTGGCGCCGGGGAAGGCGAAGCCCGGTACCGTCTACCGCCCCTGACGGCCGCGCGTCAGCCCAGTTGCACCGGCAGTACCCGGTAGCCGTGGCCGATGAAGGACTCGGCGAGGCGGGCCGGGCCATGAGTGTCGTCGAGGCTCAGGTCGGGGAAGCGGGCGAAGAGCGCGGGGAGCGCGAGGGACGCCTCCAGGCGGGCCAGCGGGGCGCCGATGCAGTAGTGGACGCCGTGGCCGAAGGCGAGGTGCTCCTTGTCCGTGCGGCTGAGGTCGAAGCGGCCCGCGCTCTCGCCGTGCCGCAGGGGGTCGCGGCCGGCCGCCGCGTACGTCGCCAGGATCGCGTCGCCCCGCGCGATCAGTGTGCCGTCGGGCAGCTTGATGTCCTCGACGGCGTACCGCAGCGGGAGGTTGGCGATGGAGGGGGCCCAGCGCAGGGTCTCCTCGATCACCTCGCTCCAGGGGATCTCGCCGCTGCGCACCCGGAGCAGCTGCTCGGGGTGGGTCAGCAGGGCGTGGACCGCGTTGCCGATCAGGTTGACCGTGGTCTCGTGGCCCGCTCCGATGACGAGGAGGAGGGTGTCGATCAGTTCGCTCTCGGCGAGCTGCGAACCCTCCTCGTCCCGGGCCGTGATCAGGGCGGTCGTCAGGTCGTCGCCCGGCCGCTCACGCTTGGCGGCGACCAGTCCGGCGAGCAGTTCGTGGATCTCCCGGTAGGTGGCCATGGCCCGTTCGGGGGTGATGGTGGTGTCCATGTTGGCCTCGATGAGGCGCGCGGTGTCGGCGCGCCGGTCCTCGGGCAGGCCGAACAGCTCGCAGATCACCTGCATCGGGAGCGGGTGCGCGTAGGCGGACCGGAGGTCGACCCGCCCGTCGGGGGCCTCGGCCATCCGGTCGAGCAGGGTGGCGGCGAGTTCCTCGATGCGGGGCTTGAGCGCGTCCGTACGGCGTTTGGTGAACGCCGGCGAGACGAGCTTGCGCAGCCTGCGGTGGTCGGCGCCGTACGCGGTGAACATGTTGGTCACGCCGACCCAGAGGGTGATCCAGCTCTCGCGGTACTCGCCACTGATCCAGGCGGGCCAGTGCTGGTTGGGGTCCTTGGACACCCGGTCGTCGGCCAGCAGCCGCTTGAGGATCTCGTACTGGGTGGGCGCCCAGGCCCTTATCCCGCCCGGCAGTTCGATGAGGGCCGCGGCACCGCGTTCGCGCAGCAGATCCGCCTCGCCGTGGAGGTCGGCGCCGGCGGGGTCGATGACGTGGGGCTGGTCCGACACGTGGACTCCTGCTCTCTGGACCGGTCGATCACGGGGGTGGGGTACAAATGGGGAGCACTCCCCGGATAGCCTGGTACCTGACGGACGGTGTGTCAACAGCGCAGGAGTGAGCGGAAGTTGCCCGTGGCCGGGCCGAAATCGACGGGCGGATGGTCGGGCGGCGCGGTTGGCATCGCGTGCCGTCGGCCTCGTGCCGTCGGGCGGGGTTTCGGTGAGGGAAGCGGGGGCGTATGGGCGGGGAGTCGCTGACGGCGGCGGTGCGGAGTGGCGACGTGAAGGCGGTGACGGCGCTCCTGGACGCCGGCGGCGACCCCGACGCCGTCGACGACCGGGGCACGCCCGCGCTCTGCCTGGCGGTGGACGGCTTCGACCTGGCCACGGTCGAGGTCCTGATGCGCTCCGCCCGGCTGGACCGGGTCGTGGACGGCCAGACCCCGCTGCTGCGGGCGGTCGACCGCGGCGCCTCCGACATCGTGAACGCGCTCATCAACCATGGGGCGCAGCTGTGGCACAAGGACCATGAAGGGCGTGACGCCCTCGCGCTGGTCCGGTCCTGGCACGAGACGGGTGCCGTGGCCGAGCTGCGTCGCAGGAGCGGTTCGGCGGGAACGGTGCGGCGCGAGACGGTTCGTGACGAGCACGGGGTGAGCGTCGAGGAGCTGACGCTGGGGGGCCTGACGGTCCGTAACGGACACAGCGCGATCCTGACGGCGCTGGAGCCCCGGTACGGGATCAGGACCTCGTTCGCCGAGCTGCTGTCGAGGGCGCTGGCCGAACCGGACGTCGACCACGAGATCTGGTGGGTGACGACGGATGTCCTCCAGCAGCGCCGTGATCGCGCCACGTGGGACATGTCCGCCGCACTGCGGGACCGGCCGGACCCGCGGGAGCGGTACTTCGGCGCGGAAGTGCTCCGGCTGTTCAACCTCTTCGACTACAGCGACGAGGCACCGTTCGACGCCCCGCTGGTCGATCTCTTCCTGCCGTGGGCCGCGCGCGAACCGGATCCGCGCGTGCTGCGGCCCCTGACCGCGGGACTGTCCGGCGCCCTGGATCCCCGTGCCGAGCGCCCCCTGCACGACCTCGCCCGGCATGCCGACAGCGGGGTCCGGGGGTGGGCGGTCTTCGGTCTGCGGTACGGAGTCGACGCCGGGCGCCGGGACGCCCTGGCCACGGTCCTCGCGTGCACCCGGGACGAGGCGGCCGAGGTCCGCCGGGGGGCCTGCGCCGCGCTGGTCTCCGCGCCCGCGGATTCCGAGGTCTCGGACGCGCTCGCGGCGTGCCTCACCGACGAGACGGAGGACGTACGGGTGACCGCGGCCGTGCAGTTGGCCCTGCGGGACGATCCCCGCGGGGACGAGATCCTGGCCGCTCTCGACGCCACCGATGCGGAGGGGCCGTACTTCGGGCAGCTCTACGACGTGGAGCGGCACCGCCGGAAGACGGACGCGGCCGCGCCGCGCTGACCCGGGGGTCGTGGGTGGGTCGGAGCCGTGCCGGTCGTGGGGGGTGACCGTTCGCGCCGCCTACGATCGGGGCGTGGTCCTCTTCCAGCTGGAACGCGTGTCCCCTTCTCCCGTCGAAGAGAGTTGGCGTCGCCTCACCGACTGGCCCCGGCATGCCGCCGTCGTCCCGCTGACCCGGGTCACCGTGCGCACGCCGCCGCCGACCGGCGAGGGCACGGTGTTCGTCGCGCGGTCGGGGGTGGGCCCGTTGGTCTTCGACGACCCGATGGAGGTCGTCACCTGGCGGCCACCCCGGGACGGGGGCGCGGGAAGGTGCCGGCTGGTCAAGCGCGGCACGTTCGTCACCGGGTGGGCCGAGGTCGAGGTCCGTGCGGTGGCGGGCGGGGGGTCGCGGGTGCTCTGGCGGGAGGATCTGAACGTACGGTGGCTGCCGCGGTTCCTCGACCGGCCGCTGGGGTGGGCGGGGCGGTGGATGTTCGGGCGAGCGGTGGAAGGGCTGCTGCGGCCGGGATCGTGACGCTCCGTGCCCACGGCGGGTCGCGCACCTCTGCAGGAAACGGGAAAATTGTAGTCTTTACATCATGAATACACGGCTGGCTCTGCTCAGCGCGGTGGACCGAGGTGTCACGGAGAGTGAGATCTTCCGGCTGACGCTCCAGCACGCGATGGGGGAGCTGGGTGCCCTGGGAGGAATGATCCATCTGCGGGGCCCCATGTCCGCGCTGCGCCTGGTGTCGGCGGCCGGCCTGCCCGCGGTCCTCACCCGGCCCTGGGAGATCATCGACCAGGAAGGCCCGCTGGCCCCGGCCCGGGCCCTGCACCAGGGCCGAGGTGTGTGGATCGCGCCGGGCTCCGGCGAACAGCCCGGATCCGGTGCGGTCTCCTGGCCCGGGACCGGGCTGGCGGCCGTTCCGGTGTTCAGCGGCGACCGCGGCATCGGCGCGCTCACCGTGGCGATGGGCGCCCAGGGGAAGCCGACCGTCGAGCAGTGGGGTTTCCTGCAGGCCGTGATCGCCTGGACCGAGGAGCGCATGCAGCACGCACCGCCGCCCGCTCGGCCGCCCCGGGAGGATCTGAGCGGTGACCGGCTGCGGCAGGCTCTGGAGGAGGTCCGGGTCGGCTCGTGGGACTGGAACATCGAGACCGGCGAGCTGGTCTGGGACGAGGCCGCCCTTCAGCTCTACGGCACCAGGCCCTCCGAGTTCACCGGCCGGATCGAGAACTGGATGAGGATCGTCCACCCCGACGACCTGGCGCCGACCCTGGGGGCGGCGGAGAAGGCGCTCCGGGACCATACGGTGTTCGAGGCCGAGTACCGGGTGCGCCGCCTGGACGGCACCTACGGATGGACCCAGGCCCGCGCCCGGGCCACTTACAACGCTCAGGGCGAACCCGTACGGATGATCGGGGTGGGATGGGAGAGCAACGAGTCCCGCTCCGCACGCGACGCGCTCAGCCGGGCTCTGCGCCATATGAGTGACGGCTTCCTCGCCGTGGACGACCGCTGGCGGATCACCTTCCTGAACCTGGCGGCCGAACGCATGCTGGGCTCCTCCGAGGAGGAGCTGTCCGGCCGCGTCCTGTGGGAGCTTCCCTCCGTCCGGCAGGTCCCCGATCTGGAGAAGCGCTGCCGGGAGGCCGCCGCCGCGCAGCAGCCCGCCGGCTTCGACATGGACACTCCGGACACCGGGCGCCGCCTCCACCTGCGGCTGGTCCCGGGACCCGACGGCCTCACCCTCTACTTCACCGACGTGACCGAGATCCGGCGGCACGAGGACGAACGGTCCGCCGCCGAACAGGCCGCCGCCGAGCGCGCCGCCCGGATCGCCGAGCTGACCGCGTCCCTCGCCAAGGCGACGACCTCCCGGGACGTGGTGGCCGCCGTCGCACGGCGCGTACTGCCGCCGTTCGGCGCCACCGGCCTCGTGGTGCAGGCCATCGAGGACGACCGGGCGTACAACGTCGGGGCCGTCGGCTACCCGCCCGCCTTCCTCGACACGATCAACGGTCGTGCCCGGGCGGCCCGCGACCCGGTCTGGGACCCGATCCTGAGCGGCACGCCGCTGTTCCTCTCCACGCGCGCCGAGTACACGGCCCGCTACCCCGAACTCGCCGCCCGGCCGCCCAAGGCGGGCAAACAGGCCTGGGCGTTCATGCCGCTGACCGCGTCCGGGCACACGTTCGGGGTGTGCGTGGTCTCCTTCGACCGGCCCCGCCGTCTCAGCGACGAGGAGCGCACGCTGCTGACCACGATCAGCGCCCTCGTCGCACAGGCCCTGGAACGGGCCCGGCTCTACGACGCCGAGCACACCCGTTCCCAGGAACTCCAGCGCAGTCTGCTCCCCAGCGGCCTGCCCGAACTGCCCGCGTGCACCGCCGCCGCTCGCTATCTCCCCGCCGGCCAGGGCATGGACGTCGGCGGCGACTGGTACGACATCATCCCTCTCTCCGGCGGTCGGGTCGCCCTGGTCGTCGGTGACGTGATGGGCCACGGGCTGCCCGAGGCGGCCACCATGGGGCGGCTGCGCACAGCGGTGCACACCCTGGCCGACCTCGAACTTCCCCCCGACGAGATCATGAGCCACCTCAACGACATCGTCGGCGGCATGGCAGAGGAGTCCTACGCCACCTGCCTGTACGCGCTGTACGACTCCACCACCCAGATCTGCTCCGTCGCCCGTGCCGGACATCCCCCGCCCGCCGTGGTCCACCCCGACGGAAGTGTGTACTTCCCCGAGGTCGCCCCCGATCCGCCGCTCGGCGCGGCGGAGCCACCCTTCGAGACCTTCGAGATGATGGTGCCGGACGGGAGCCTGCTCGTCCTCTACACCGACGGCCTGGTCGAGTCGGCCACCCGCGAGATCGACGACGGCATGGCCGAACTCGCCCGGCTGCTGCGGGCCGCGCACGAGGGGCCCGGTGAGGTGGCCGCCGACCTGGAGCGCCTCTGCGACACCGTCACCGCAGGACTGCTCCCCGCCGAGCACTCCACCGCCGACGACGCGGCCCTCCTCATCGCCCGCCTCCACGCGCTGACCGACGACGACATGGCTTCCTGGCTGCTCCCCGAGGACCCGCGAGCGGCCGGGCAGGCCCGCTGCCACATCCGCGAGCAGCTTCACACCTGGGGCCTGGACGACCTGACGCCGACGACGGAACTCCTCGCCAGCGAGCTGGTCGGCAACGTCGTGCGCCACGCGAAGGGACCCGTGCGGCTACGCCTCCTGCACGGCCCCGAGCTGGTCTGCGAGGTCTTCGACGGGAGTCTGACCATGCCGCGCATCCGCCGGGCGTCGGAGACCGACGAAGGCGGACGCGGACTGCAACTCGTCACCGCGCTCTCCCGGCGCTGGGGCACCCGCTACACGGCGACCGGAAAGTGCATCTGGACCGAGCAGCCACTGCTCGGCCCGGAGAGCCCGACAGGCCTGCCCACCGACGTCCTGGACCTTCCGTTCCTGGACACCGAGGAGTTCGCCCGAGACCTCGACGAGCTCACCTCCGGGGACCAGGAACTGCCGGGCCCTGCCCCCCAGTAGCCGACCGGCGGCCGCATCACCCCCGCGCTCCCCCGGCACCGGCCCGGCTCAGGCCACCGACCCGATCCGCCGCGCCGGAACGGACGTCGCGTCGTGGTGGATCGGCGTGTGTGCCCCGGTGAGCGACACCCCGCTCCCCCCGCGCCGGTCGGCCACGATCTCCGAGGCGATGGACAGGGCCGTCTCCTCCGGGGTGCGGGCGCCCAGGTCGAGGCCGATGGGGGACCTGAGACGCGCCAACTCCAGCTCGGTGACGCCGACTTCGCGCAGCCGGTCGTTGCGGTCCAGGTGCGTGCGCCGGGAGCCCATCGCGCCGACGTACGCGACCGGAAGCCGCAGCGCGAGCCGCAGCAGCGGTACGTCGAACTTGGCGTCGTGGGTGAGGACGCACAGGACGGTCCGGGCGTCCACCTCCGTGCGCTCCAGGTACGTGTGGGGCCACTCGACGACGATCTCGTCGGCGTCGGGGAAGCGGGTGGCGGTCGCGAAGACCGGGCGGGCGTCGCACACCGTGACGCGGTATCCGAGGAACTTGCCCATGCGGACCAGTGCTGACGCGAAGTCGATCGCGCCGAACACGATCATGCGCGGGGGCGGCACGGACGACTCGACGAGAACCGTGAGCGGTGCTCCGCAACGAGAGCCCTGCTCTCCGATCTCCAGGGTGCCGGTGCGGCCCGCGTCCAGGAAGGCGCCCGCCTCGCCGGCCACCGTGCGGTCCAGCTCGGGATGGGCGCCGAAGCCGCCCTCGTACGAGCCGTCGGGGCGGACGAGCAGCGCCCGGCCCCGCAGTTCGGCGGGGCCGTCGACGATCCGCGCGACCGCCGCCGCCTCCCCCCTCGCGGCGGCGGCCAGCGCGGCGCCGAGCACCGGCCGGGCGGGGTCGGCCACCCGGACCGGCGTGACGAGAATGTCGATGATGCCGCCGCAGGTCAGACCGACGGCGAAGGCGTCCTCGTCGCTGTATCCGAAGCGCTCCAGGACACTCTCGCCGTCCTCGAGCGCCTGCCGGCACAGGTCGTAGACCGCGCCCTCCACGCACCCGCCGGAGACCGAGCCGATCGCCGTGCCGTCGGAGTCGACGGCGAGTGCCGCGCCGGGCCGGCGGGGCGCGCTGCCGCTGACGGCCACCACGGTGGCCACGGCGAAGTCGCGTCCCTGCTCGACCCACCGGTGCAGCTCTTCGGCGATGTCCAGCATGTCTCTGTCTCCTTAACAGGGGGTGCGTGGAGGGTCGTCGACCCGAAGGGGCGTGTCAGTGCACGCCCATCCAGCTCTCGATCGGATTCAGGGCGAAGAAGACGAGGAAGATCGCCGCCAGGCCCCACATGAACGCCCCGATCTCCCGGGCCTTGCCCTGGGCGATCTTGATCGCGACGTACGACAGCACTCCGGCCGCGACGCCCGCGGTGATGGAGTACGTGAACGGCATGACGACGACGGTCAGGAAGACCGGGATCGCGGTGGCGCGGTCGGCCCAGTCCACATGGCGGGCGTTCATCATCATCATGGCGCCGATGACGACCAGTGCCGCCGCCGCGACCTCGCCGGGGACGATCGCCGTCAGCGGGGTGAAGAAGAGACACGCCGCGAAGAACAGGCCGGTGACGACGGAGGAGAGGCCCGTACGGGCACCCTCGCCGACCCCGGTCGCCGATTCGACGAAGACCGTCTGGCCCGACGCTCCCGCGACCCCGCCGACCGCTCCGCCCGCGCCGTCGATGAACAGCGCCTTGGACAGGCCCGGCATCCGGCCCTGCGCGTCGGCGAGCCCCGCCTCCGTGCCGACGCCGATGATGGTGGCCATCGCGTCGAAGAACCCGGCGAGGACGAGCGTGAACACGATCATGCCGACCGTCATCACTCCGACGTCGCCCCAGCCGCCGAACTCGACCTTGCCGAAGAGTGAGAAGTCCGGCATCGAGACCGCGCTGCCGTGCAGTTCGGGGGCACCGCTCACCCACTGCTTGGGGGCGATGACCCCGAGGGCGTTGAGGACCACGGCGAGTACGGTGCCGCCGACGATGCCGATCAGGATCGCACCGGGGATGCCGCGTGCCTGGAGCATGAAGATGGCGAGCAGCGTGGCGGCGAAGAGCAGGACCGGCCAGCCGGCGAGTTCACCGGCCGGGCCGAGGGTGACCGGGGTGGACTTCCCCTGGTGCACGAAACCGGCCTTGTAGAAGCCGATCAGCGCGACGAACAGGCCGATGCCCATGGTGATGGCGTGCTTCAGCGCCAGCGGGATCGCGTTCATGATCATCTCGCGCAGGCCGGTGACGACCAGGAGCATGATGACCGCTCCGTACATCACACACATGCCCATGGCCTGCGGCCAGGTCATCTGCGGGGCGACCTGCGAGGAGAGCACTCCGGAGACGGAGAGTCCGGCGGCGAGGGCCAGGGGCACCTTGCCGAAGAAGCCCATCAGGAGCGTGCTGAAGGCCGCCGCGAACGCGGTCGCGGTGATCAGCGCGTTCTGGCCGAGCGTATGCCCCGCCGCGTCCTTGCCGGACAGGATCAGGGGGTTGAGCAGGAGGATGTACGCCATCGCCATGAAGGTGGTGACGCCGCCGCGCACCTCACGCGCGACCGTGGATCCCCGCTGGGATATGTGGAAGTAACGGTCGAGCCAGGACCGCCCGGCCGGGACGCGGGTACCCGCACCCGCGTCGTCGGCGACGGTCCTGGGCTCCACTGACTGCTGGGTCATGGTGCCATCTCCCAAGGTTCACAGGGGCACCCGCGCCGGCGACCACGGTGGTCGCTGCGGGATTTGGGATGTGCACGACCCGGGGGACGGCCCGAGACGAACAGAGGGTTACTTGCCGGTCAGGTGCTCGGGACGTACCGGCGTCCTGTTGAGCTCCAGACCCGTCGCGTTCCGGATCGCCGCGAGGACGGCCGGGGTGGACGACAGGGTCGGGGCCTCGCCGATGCCACGGAGCCCGTACGGGGCGTGGTCGTCGGCGAGTTCGAGCACGTCGACCGGGATGGTCGGCGTGTCGAGAATCGTGGGGATCAGATAGTCCGTGAAGGAGGGGTTGCGCACCTTCGCGGTCTTGGGGTCGACGATGATCTCCTCCATGACCGCGATGCCCAGGCCCTGGGTGGTGCCACCCTGGATCTGGCCGACGACGGACAGCGGGTTGAGCGCCTTGCCGACGTCCTGGGCGCAGGCCAGCTCGATGACCTTGACCAGCCCGAGTTCGGTGTCGACCTCGACCACCGCGCGGTGCGCGGCGAACGTGTACTGGACGTGGCCGAAGCCCTGTCCGGTACGGAGGTCGAAGGCCTCGGTCGGGCGGTGCCGCCACTCGGCCTCGATCTCGACGGACTCGTCGCCGAGCACGTCCACCAGGTCGGAGAGGACCTCGCCGCCGTCGGTGACGACCTTGCCGCCCTCCAGGAGCAGCTCCGCGGTCGCCCAAGCGGGGTGGTACGTACCGAACTTGCGGCGGCCCAGCTCCAGGACCTTCTCACGGACGAGCTCGCAGGAGTTCTTGACGGCGCCACCGGTGACGTACGTCTGCCGGGACGCGGACGTCGAACCGGCGCTGCCCACCTGGGTGTCGGCAGGCTGGATGGTCACCCGGGCGACGCCCAGCTCGGTGCGGGCGATCTGCGCGTGGACGGTGACACCGCCCTGGCCGACCTCGGCCATCGCGGTGTGCACGGTCGCGACCGGCTCGCCGCCGACGACCTCCATGCGGACCTTGGCCGTCGAGTAGTCGTCGAAGCCTTCGGAGAAGCCGACGTTCTTGATGCCGACCGCGTAGCCGACACCGCGTACGACGCCCTCGCCGTGCGTGGTGTTGGAGAGGCCGCCCGGCAGCTGCCGTACGTCGGCCGCCTCGCCGGCGGCGAGCCACTGCTGCTCCGGCGGCAGCGGCATCGCCTTGACCCGGCGCAGGAGTTCGGCGACCGGGGCCGGCGAGTCGACGACCTGCCCGGTCGGCATGACGGTCCCCTGCTCCATCGCGTTGAGCTGACGGAAGGCCACCCGGTCCATGCCCACCTTGTCGGCGAGCTTGTCCATCTGGGCCTCGTAGGCGAAGCAGGCCTGGACCGCGCCGAAGCCACGCATCGCGCCGCAGGGCGGGTTGTTGGTGTAGAGGGCGATGGCCTCGATGTCGACGTCGTCGACGACGTACGGGCCCGCGCCCAGCGAGGAGGCGTTGCCGACGACCGCGGGGGAGGCGGAGGCGTAGGCGCCGCCGTCCAGGACGATCCGGGCCTTCAGGTGGGTGAGCTTGCCGTCCTTGGTCGCCCCGTGCTCGTAGTAGAGCTTCGCGGGGTGGCGGTGGACGTGCCCGAAGAAGGACTCGAAACGGTTGTAGACGATCTTGACGGGCTTGCCGGTGCGCAGGGCGAGCAGACAGGCGTGGATCTGCATCGACAGGTCCTCGCGTCCGCCGAACGCGCCGCCGACGCCCGAGAGCGTCATCCGGACCTTGTCCTCGGGCAGGCCCAGGACGGGCGCGATCTGGCGCAGGTCGGAGTGCAGCCACTGGGTGGCGATGTAGAGGTCGACGCCACCGTCCTCGGCGGGCACGGCGAGACCGGACTCGGGGCCCAGGAACGCCTGGTCCTGCATGCCGAAGGTGTACTCGCCCTTGACGACGAAGTCGGCCTTCTTGGCGGCCTCTTCGACGTTGCCGCGGACGATCGGCTGGCGGTGCACGATGTTGGGGTGCGGGACGTGGCCGATGTGGTGGTCGTCGCGGTTCTCGTGGATGAGGATCGCGTCCGGCGCGGTCGCGGACGCCTCGTCCGTGATGACCGGCAGCTCGCGGTACTCCACCTTGATCTTGGCGGCGGCGCGGCGCGCGGTCTCCGGGTGGTCGGCGGCGACGATCGCGACCGGCTCACCGTGGTGGCGGACCTTGCCGTGCGCGAGGACCGGGGTGTCCTGGATCTCCAGGCCGTAGTTCTTCACCTCGGTCGGCAGGTCGTCGTACGTCATGACGGCGTGGACACCGGGCGTCGCGAGGGCCTCACCGGTGTCGATGGAGACGATCTCGGCGTGGGCGACCGTGGAGCGCAGGATCTGGCCCCAGAGCATGTCCTCGTGCCACATGTCGGACGAGTACGCGAACTCGCCGGTGACCTTGAGGATGCCGTCCGGGCGCAGTGTCGACTCGCCGATGCCGCCCCTGGTCCTGGAGCCCTGCGTGAGGTTGGTGGGTGTACCCGTGGTTCCCATGGTCAGACCGCCTCGGACTGCCGGGCGGCCGCGAGGCGGACCGCGTCCATGATCTTCTCGTAGCCGGTGCACCGGCACAGGTTGCCGGAGAGCGCCTCGCGGATGTCCGCGTCGGTCGGCGTGGGGTTGCGCTCCAGCATCTCGTCGGCGGCGACCAGCAGACCCGGGGTGCAGAAGCCGCACTGGACGGCGCCGGCGTCGATGAACGCCTGCTGGATCGGCGAGAGTTGTCCACCCTCGCCGGTGTGGGAGTCCTGGGGCTTCGACTCCCAGCGCCTGGCCTCGTCCAGCGAGGTGCCGCAGGAGCCGGTGGCGCAACCGCCGTGCTCCGCGCGCTGCTTGGCGAACTCCGCGAGGCCCTCGACAGTGACGACCTCGCGGCCCTCGACCTGGCCGGCCGCGACCAGACACGAGCACACCGGCACGCCGTCCAGACGGACCGTGCAGGAACCGCACTCGCCCTGCTCGCAGGCGTTCTTGGAGCCGGGCAGGCCCAGGCGCTCGCGCAACACGTACAGCAGGGACTCGCCCTCCCACACGTCGTCGGCTTCCTGGGGACGGCCGTTGACCGTGAAATTGACACGCATTACGCGACTCCCTCCGTGTGAGCGGCGGTGCCGCGGTACGACTCCCAGGTCCAGGTCAGGGTGCGGCGGGCCATGATGCCGACCGCGTGGCGGCGGTAGCTCGCGGTGCCCCGGACGTCGTCGATCGGGTTGCAGGCGGCGGAGCAGAGGTCCGCGAACTGCTTGGCGACCGACGGGGTGATGATCTTTCCGTTGTCCCAGAACCCGCCCTCGTCGAGCGCCGCGTTCAGGAACTCCTCGGCGGCCCTCGCCCGGACGGGGGTCGGCGCGGCGGAGCCGATGCCGGTGCGGACCGTACGCGTCTCGGGGTGCAGGGCCAGGCCGAAGGCGCAGACCGCGATCACCATGGCGTTGCGGGTGCCGACCTTGGAGTACTGCTGGGGGCCGTCGGCCTTCTTGATGTGGACGGCGCGGATCAGCTCGTCGGGCGCGAGCGCGTTGCGCTTCACGCCGGTGTAGAACGCGTCGATCGGGATCAGACGCGATCCCCGTACGGACTCGGCCTCGACCTCGGCGCCGGCCGCGAGCAGGGCGGGGTGGGCGTCGCCGGCCGGGGAGGCGGTGCCGAGGTTGCCGCCGACGCCGCCGCGGTTGCGGATCTGGGGAGAGGCCACGGTGTGGGAGGCCAGGGCCAGGCCGGGAAGCTCGCCGCGGAGGTTCTCCATGATCCGGGTGTACGGGACGGAGGCGCCCAGGCGCACGCTCTCGGCGCCGACCTCCCACTCGCTCAGCTCGCCGACGCGGTTCAGGTCGAGGAGGTACTCGGGCCGGCGGTGATCGAAGTTGATCTCGACCATCACATCGGTGCCACCCGCAATCGGCACAGCGGTGGGGTGCTCGGCCTTCGCGGCGAGCGCCTCCTCCCAGCTGGCGGGGCGAAGGAAGTCCATGAGTGGCTCTCTTCTTCGTATCGTGGGTCGTTCTGATCAAGCCAGATCGTGTGCGGCGGCCCGGGCTCGTTCATGAGTTGTTCACGTGGAGTGAGGTCAGTACACCGCGCTGTCCTCCACCGGGGTCAGTCACCGAAACCATGAAGGAGTTGGCTGGCCAGGGCGGTCATCTTGTAGATTCGTATGAACGGAGGTCATCAGTAACCTCCTCGTTTTCCTATGGAAACGACAGGAAACATCCAGCACACGCTGGGACCAGGGAGTACGGCTCGCGGACCCGCTCGCCCATTGCTCACCTTCAGATCCATCGTAGATTTCGAGACAAGAACGGCGGCGACGAGAATGCGGCTGCGCGCACTGCTGGACACCGACGCGCTGGGCCTGCGGCTGCTCGGCGGCGAGGACGAGCTGGACCGCACGGTACGCGGTGTGATGACCACGGACCTCAAGGACCCCAGCCGCTACCTCTCCGGCGGCGAGCTGGTCCTCACCGGGCTCGCCTGGCGGCACGGCGCCGCGGACTCCGAGCCCTTCGTACGGATCCTGGCGGCGGCCGGGGTCGCGGCCCTCGCCGCCGGTGAGGCGGAGCTCGGCGACGTCCCGGAGGACCTCGTCCTGGCCTGCGTCCGGCACCGGCTGCCGCTGTTCGCCGTGCACGAGTCGGTGGCGTTCGCGACGATCACCGAGCATGTCGTACGACAGGTCTCGGGCGAGCGCGCCGGGGACCTCGCGGCCGTGGTGGACCGGCACCGGCGGATGATGACGTCCGGCCCGGCGGGCGGCGGCCCCGACGTGGTCCTCGACCTGCTCGGCACCGACCTGGACCTGCGGGCCTGGGTGCTCTCCCCCACCGGACGCCCCATCGCCGGTTCGAAGCTCGCCGGGGCCGCGCTGCCCGCGGACGTGTCCGCGAAGCTGGCCGCGGAGCACCTCGCGGCGGCGCGCACCGGGCGGCGCGGACCGCACCGGGTGCTCGTGGGTACGACGACCTACTCCCTCTTCCCGATCCGCTCCTCCGGGCGCTCCGCGGCCGCCTCCCGCGATGTGCGCGAGACGGTGCTCTCCGACTGGCTGCTCGCGGTCGAGGCGGACGCCGGGGACTGGCCCGCGGAGCGGCTCGACCTGCTCCAGGGCGTCACCCAGCTGATCGCGGTCGAGCGGGACCGGCGGGACGCGGCGCGCACGGTACGGCGCCGACTCGCGCAGGAGGTCCTCGAACTGGTGCAGACGGGGGCGGCCCCCGCGGAGATCGCGGCCCGGCTGCGCGTCGCCGCGCCGGTGCTGCTGCCCGGGCTCGGCGCCGCACCGCACTGGCAGGTGGTGGTGGCCCGCGTCGAGTGGGACGAAGTGGGGGGCGGGATCGAGGGCGGGCCGGTCGCCCAGTCGCTCCTGGAGGAGATCCTCGTCGACCCGCTGACCAGCGGTCCCGAGCACTCCGACCGGATCGCCGTCGCCCATACGGGTGAGGAGGCGATCGCGCTCGTCCCTCTTCCGGCGGTCTCCGCGGAACACGACGGCTCCGAGGCGGGCATCCTCGCGGACGCCCTTCTGGAGGCCGTACGCGACCCGCTGTCGGCCGGCCTGAACGACGACGGGCGGCTCACGCTCGGCGTCAGCGCCGCCGTGCACTCGGCCGAGGGGCTGCGTGGCGCCCTGGAGGAGGCCCGGCACGCGCGCCGGGTCGCCGCCGCCCGCCCCGGCCGGGTCTGCGCGGCCGGGCACCAGGAGCTGGCCTCGCACGTCCTCCTGCTGCCCTTCGTGCCGGACGACGTACGCCGCGCCTTCACCGCGCGCCTGCTCGACCCGCTCCGGGACTACGACCGCCGCCACCGCGCCGAACTCATCCCCACCCTGGAGGCGTTCCTCGACTGCGACGGCTCCTGGACGCGCTGCGCCACGCGGCTCCACCTGCACGTCAACACACTGCGCTACCGGGTGGGCCGCATCGAACAGTTGACGGGCCGGGACCTCTCCCGCCTCGAGGACAAGCTCGACTTCTTCCTCGCGTTGCGCATGAGCTGAGGTCACGGGTCCGTGCGGCGCGTGTCAGCAAGTGCCGCACCAGTCCCACGACTTTGTGAAATCCTTCACCCACCCCCTTGGCCGGGTGCCGCGATCCGTGCTGAGATGCCACCACTCAACAGCTCAATGGCGTGCTCGGGGAGGGCAACGTGGCGCATACCGCCATGTCTGGTTCCGGAACGAACGCAGGGGACGATCCACTCCAGACCGCGGTATGGCGGCTGCGCTCGCGCGCCTGCTGGGTCGACGCGGCCGCACTGCTCCAGCCCGGGACGGCGGGTCCCGCACTGCAGAGAGCCTCGCTCCTCGTGGAGCGGTGCCTGTACACCGAGCAGGGCTGGGCCGAGGCGGAGGACGCGCTGCGAACGGCGGAGGCGGTGGCCCAGAGCGACGACGAGCGCGGGGCGGCGGCCTGTGAGCGCGGGCAGCTCGCGTACGCGGCCACGCTGCTCGGGGTGCGCGACCGGGCGGACGAGGCGCGGGCCGCGCTCGGGCGGGCCGCCGCGCTGATCGCCCCGGGGGCGCCGGGGCGGGCGCTGCTGGACTTCCGGCGCGGGCTGCTCGCCGAGAACCTCGCGCAGTCGCCGCAGGCCGCGCGGGCCGCGTACCGGCGTGCCCACGCGGGCGCTGTCGCCCAGGCCGACCCGCTCCTGCTCTCCTTCACCTGGCGGCACCTTGCCGGACTCGCCCTGCGGGACGGGGAGTTGGCCGAGGCGCGGCACGGGTTCGCCGAATCCCTGCGGATCCGGGAGGAGTTGGGGTACTTGGTGGGCACGGCTCCGGCACTGGCCTCGCTCGCGGATGCCGAGACCGAGCCGGAGGCGACTCGGTTGCGGGCGGAGGCGGGACGGTTGTTCCGGTTGCTCGGGGGTGTGCCGACGTGGCTGGCGCGGCAACTCACTCCGCCTGCCGCGACGGCTTGAGGTTGTGGTGTGGGGAGACTGCGGATTCGTCGTGGCTGGTCGCGCCCGTGCGGCGGAGCCGCAGGTGTCACGGCCCCGCGCCCCTGAAGGGGTGCCGCACTCCTCCGCGTTCACCGGACCGGGTCAGTTGCTCTGGACGTGTCCCAGGAGGTCGCGGGCGAAGTTCCCCACCGTGGTGCGCAGTTCGGGGTCGTGGGCGACGTAGACCACGACCCCGACGATGACGATCAGGACCAGGAGACCGCGCAGGCCGCCGCCTCGGGCGCCGGTGTGCGGCACGGGGCGGTGCGTGTGGGGCGCCCCGGTGTGACGGGCGTGGGCCCGGGCCATGTCGTGCGCCGCGCGGTGGTGGCGTACGTGGTTCTGGTGGATCCGCTGGGCCTGCTGCGCTTGCTGCATCGCCTGCCAGGACGGGTCGGGCATCGTCTTCTCCCCCGGTGTGCTGCTGGTACCGGGGGACACGCGTGCGGAGCCGTCCGGGTTCCCGGCGGCGCGTCCTGTTGCTCGGCGCGCACGGAGCCGTGACGTCCGCCGGGGGAAGGCGACGTACCGGACCTAGTGGTCGGCGAAGTGCTCTCGCACGAGGGACTGGACGGCCGGGAGGTCCTGGGCCGTCAGGGCGTCCAGGAGGGCGAGGTGCTCGGCGGCGTCGGCCATGAGGTCCGCGCGGCCACGCGGGACGGGGCCGCCGACGAGGGGCCACTGGGCGCGGCGGTGCAGGTCGTCGGCGATCTGCACGAGCTGGTCGTTGCCGGCGAGGGCGAGGATCGCGTGGTGGAAGGCGCGGTCGCACTCGGCGTAGGTGGCACGGCACCCCGTGGATGCGGCACGCGCCGCCGCCTCGGCGAGCGGGCGCAGTTCGGCCCAGCGCGCGGCGGGCACCGTGCGGGCGAGGCGCAGCACCACCGGCACTTCGAGGAGGGCGCGGATCTCGGCGAGTTCGGCCAGCTCGCGCGTCCCGCGCCGGACGACCCGGAAGCCCCGGTTCGGTACGACCTCGACGGCGCCTTCGAGGGCGAGCTGCTGCATCGCCTCGCGTACGGGTGTGGCGGACACCCCGAAGCGTTCGCCGAGCACGGGCGCCGAGTACACCTGACCGGGGGCGAGCTCGCCCGCGACGAGGGCGGTGCGCAGGGCGTCGAGGATCTGCCCGCGGACCGAGGCCCGCTGGACCACGGGGCGCGCGGTCTCCATGGGGCGCGCGGCCTCGACAGGGCGCGCGGCCTCGACAGGGCGCGCGCTCTCCACGCGGGGGTGCGGGATGGGCGGCTCGCTGTGGGTGTGCTCGCCACGGGCCCCGGAGGCGGACCGGGACTCGTCCGAGGCCACGCCCCGCTCCCGCTCGACGTCCGCCGCCCGCGCCTGTGCGGGCACCCGGACGGACGCCGTACGGATGTCCGGGGCCGCCGACCCGGTGGAACCGCGCGCGCTCAGCGAACCGGCCTGCTCCACGGGGTCCTCCTCCGGGCTTGGTGGTACTTGGGGGTCATTGCGGCGGTTGTTACCCGTCCGTCAAGCACCATAGGCGCACATGGCCCCAGTTCAAACATCCGACATTGAGAGTAAGGTAAGCCTAACCTTTTAACGATCGTGAAGCGGGGTACCCGTATGTCCGCTCCCGCCCTGGCCACCGGCACCCTGGGCCTCACCGGCGCCCACCCCGCCCGCTCGGCCGTCACGGACGCGTACATCCGGCTGGCCGAGGTCTTTCCGGGGCTGAGCGTGCGGGAACTGGGACGCGGGGAAGCGGCCCCGGAGGGCGACGGCTGGGTCGGCGCCGCCGGGCTCGCGGCGGGCGGGGCGGACCTCGACACCTTCCTCGCCCGGGACGAGGCGCAGGTCATCAGGGACTACGGACAGCGGGCACGCCCGGACGTGGTGGCGAGCCTCGGACTGCACCGGTACGCCTGGCCGGCCTGTCTGCTGATCACCGTGCCGTGGTTCCTGCTGCGCCGGGTGCCCCGCCTCCCTGTGGAGCGCGTCACATTCCAGCGCGCGCTCGGCCGGATGGCGGTCCGGGTCGAGGAGTTCGCCTGCCTGCCGGGCGACCCGGCGGCCCGGCTGCCCGGCGCCCGGGTCGTCCCGGACGAGGAGGCGCTGCGGGCCGAGGTGCGGGCGGCGGCGGCCGAACACCTGGAGCCGGTCCTCGGCGGCTTCGGCCCGCGCACGCGGCGCCGTGGCCGGGCTCTGTGGGGCATGGCGACCGACGAGGTCGTCGAGGGGCTCTGGTACGTCGCCGGACTGCTCGGCGAGGAACGGCGCGCGCGGCGCGAGCTGGAGCTGCTGCTGCCGGGGACCACCCTGCCGTACGTCGGTTCCGCCGCGTTCCGTGAGCTGAGCGGCCCGAACGGGGCATCCCTGCCCACCCGCGACCGGGTGAGCTGCTGCTTCTTCTACACCCTGCGTCCCGAGGAAACCTGCGTCAACTGCCCGCGCACCTGCGACACGGACCGCATCGCCAAGTTGTCGGCCACCGCGACGGATTGAGCCCCGCCCCGCCGTACGGACGGGCCTCCCGGGTGCTCTAAGATCAACTCCGATTGAGACTCCCGACGGGTGCCCGACAGATGACAGGCACTTCACAAATTCCTCACTTGTCGCAGGAACTTTCCGTAGAACCATCCGTACGGGTAATCTTATTCGCACTCAGCTCCCGTCCCTCGTGCGGCAGTTCGAGCAGAATGTCGCCCTGCGCATCCCCTTGCACTCTCTTGGCGGCCTCTTGCCCCGAAACCCCCTGAGGGTCGACGGGCGTGGGCCAATATGGCGGGCGTTACGCCCTATCCCAATGCAAGGGACCCCAGATGAGATTGACCGACATATCGCTGAACTGGCTGCTTCCGGGCGCCGTTTTGCTCCTGGGACTGCTGGCGGCGGTGGCGGTGCTCGCGCGCAGCAAGCGGTCCGGGGAGAACGCGAGCAGCAACAACGACGACTCGTGGGAGCGCAGCGAGGAGCGTCGCAGGCGCAAGGAAGCCGTCTACGGCACGGCCTCCTATGTGCTGCTCTTCTGCTGTGCCGCGGTCGCCGCGGCACTCTCCTTCCACGGCCTCGTCGGCTTCGGCCAGCAGAACCTCGGACTCACCGACGGGTGGGAGTACCTCGTCCCGTTCGGTCTGGACGGCGCGGCCATGTTCTGCTCCGTCCTCGCCGTGCGCGAGGCCAGCCACGGTGACGCGGCGCTCGGCTCCCGGATACTCGTGTGGACCTTCGCCGGTGCCGCCGCCTGGTTCAACTGGGTGCACGCTCCGCGGGGTGTGGATCACTCGGGCGCTCCCCAGTTCTTCGCGGGCATGTCCCTGTCGGCCGCCGTGCTGTTCGACCGGGCGCTGAAGCAGACCCGCCGTGCCGCGCTCCGTGAGCAGGGCCTGGTCCCGCGTCCGCTGCCGCAGATCCGTATCGTCCGCTGGCTGCGCGCGCCCCGTGAGACGTACAGCGCCTGGTCGCTGATGCTCCTGGAGAACGTCCGCACGCTGGACGAGGCGGTCGAGGAGGTCCGCGAGGACAAGCGCCAGAAGGAGCAGAACCGTCTGCGTCGGCGGAACGAGGAGCGGGTCGAGCGGGCGCACCTCAAGGCGCTCAGCCGCGGTCACCGGGGCCTGCCCGGCCGTGGTGGTGGCGGTGGCCGGCAGCAGCTGGAGACGACCGTGGAGCGTGCTCCCGCGCAGGCCACCGCGGAGCCTGCCATAGCGCCGGAGCTGCCCGTACGCTCACGGCCCTCCCTTCAGCCCGTCCGCAAGAGTGGTGACCCGATCACCGTCGATCTCACCGCGGAGGACGACACCATGGCCCTGCCGCGACTCGACTCCCTGGAGCGCAAGCTCAAGGACCTGGAGCAGCAGTTCGGCTGAGACACCGGGGCGGTCCGGCCGTTGAACGGCCGGACCCCGGACAGGAATTACGGCGGCGCGGTGACTACACCGCGCTGCCGTCCAGTTCGAACCAGACCGACTTGCCCACGCCGTGGGGGCGTACCCCCCAGGCGTCCGCGAGTGACTGGACCAGGACGAGGCCTCTGCCGTGCGTACCGTCGTCGGCGATCGGTACCCGCAGTCTGGGCCTGCGTCCCACGAAGTCCCTCACCTCCACGCGGAGTCCGCGGGGTCCGACGGTGGCCGTCAGGACCGCGTCATGGTCGGTGTGGATGAGGGCGTTGGTGACGAGTTCGCTGGTCAGCAACTCGGCTATCTCGGACTTCTCCGGCTTCCCCCAGTGCCGTAAGAGTTCCCTCAGCGCCCTGCGGGCCTCTGGCACCGCCCGTAGGTCGGCCCTGGCCAGCCGCCGCCTGAGCTGCGCGGCGGTCGGTTCCCTCGTACCGTCGGTCGCTTCTTCCTCCACTGCCTGTGCCGAGGAGGCCCCGATGGCCACGGGACCGCCTCCTCGTACCTGCCTCTTCATGACCCCCGCCTGCATGCCGATGTCGGGTTCCCCTCCTGATCGAACATGTTCACGGGAATCCATGCCCCATCGGGGACGCGGCAGTCATGCCGAATGGTCAACCACCAGCCAATCCCGAGCGGAAGCACGGCGTCGCGCCGCAACGGTGGCTCGTGGGGCGCCGCCGCCCCTACGTCAGGGCTCTCCGGGGCCGGGCCCGCGCGACGGCCATCCGCCCCGTGGAAAGCCCTGCTTGCCCTGCTCAACGCCTGTTGAGGCGCACGGTTCGGCCCCGGCGCACGGCGGCGGCACACCCGGCGGACCCGCACCACCCGGCGCCTCCCCCTCCCGGGCGACGTGTTGACCACGGGCGCTCGGCCCATCTACCGACTCTCGGCTGCGGGTATGGCCGTACTCGACGGAAAATCGGCGCGGCGGCCCGGGCTCGGTGGTGGTGTCGCCGCTCCGCTTACGGAGCTCGGTGGCGGGCCGAGGGAACGGTCAAGGACGCGGCACGTTGCGCAGGTTGGAGCGGGCCATCTGCACCATCCGACCGACGCCCCCGTCCAGGACCATCTTCGACGCCGACAGGGCGAACCCGGTCACCATCTCCGCGCTGATCTTCGGCGGGATGGACAGGGCGTTGGGGTCGGTGACGACGTCGACGAGGGCGGGGCCCTTGTGCTTGAAGGCGGCCTTCAAGGCGCCGGTGAGGTCCTTGGGCTTCTCGACGCGCACGCCGTACGCCCCGCACGCACGCGCGACGGCCCCGAAGTCGGGGTTCTTGTTCGTGGTCCCGTACGAGGGCAGCCCGGCGACCAGCATCTCCAACTCGACCATGCTCAGGGCGGAGTTGTTGAAGAGGACGACCTTCACCGGCAGGTCGTACTGGACGAGGGTGAGGAAGTCGCCCATCAGCATGGCGAACCCGCCGTCTCCGGACATCGAGACGACCTGTCGGCCCCGGTCGGTGAACTGGGCGCCGATCGCCATCGGCAGCGCGTTCGCCATCGAACCGTGCGAGAACGAACCGATGACCCGGCGGCGGCCGTTGGGCGAGATGTAGCGGGCCGCCCACACGTTGCACATCCCGGTGTCGACCGTGAACACCGCGTCCTCGTCGGCGAGTTCGTCGAGGACGGAGGCCACGTACTCCGGGTGGATCGGCACGTGCTTCTCGACCTTGCGCGTGTACGCCTTGACGACACCCTCGAGCGCGTCCGCGTGCTTCTTCAGCATCTTGTCGAGGAAACGACGGTTCCCCTTGGGCTTCACCCGGGGCGTCAGACAGCGCAGGGTCTCCTTCACATCGCCCCACACCGCGAGATCCAGCTTGGAGCGGCGGCCCAGGCGCTCGGGCCGGACGTCGACCTGGGCGATCTTGACGTCGTCCGGGAGGAAGGCGTTGTACGGAAAGTCGGTGCCGAGCAGGATCAGCAGGTCGCACTCGTGGGTGGCCTCGTAGGCGGCGCCGTAGCCGAGCAAGCCGCTCATACCGACGTCATACGGGTTGTCGTACTGGATCCACTCCTTGCCTCGCAGCGCGTGTCCGACCGGGGACTTGATCTTCTCCGCGAACTCCATGACCTCGGCGTGCGCGCCCGCCGTGCCGCTGCCGCAGAAGAGCGTGATTCTGTCGGCCTCGTCGATCATCGCGACGAGCTCGTCGATCTCGGTGTCGCCGGGACGGACCGTGGGCCGGGAGGTGACGAGGGCGGTCTGCAGGGCCTTGTCCGGGGCGGGCTCGGAGGCGATGTCGCCGGGGAGGGAGACGACGCTGACACCCGACTGGCCCACCGCGTGCTGGATGGCGGTCTGCAGGAGCCTCGGCATCTGCTTCGGGTTGGAGATCATCTCGTTGTAGTGACTGCACTCGCGGAAGACCTGGTCCGGGTGGGTCTCCTGGAAGTAGCCGAGGCCGATCTCGCTGGAGGGGATGTGCGAGGCGAGGGCGAGAACCGGGGCCATGGAGCGGTGGGCGTCGTACAGACCGTTGATGAGGTGGAGGTTGCCGGGGCCGCAGGAGCCGGCGCAGGCGGCGAGCTTGCCGGTGATCTGGGCCTCGGCCCCGGCGGCGAAGGCGGCTGTCTCCTCGTGCCGGACGTGGATCCAGTCGATCGCCGCGTTGCGCCGGATCGCGTCCACCACCGGGTTGAGGCTGTCGCCGACGACGCCGTACAGGCGCTTGACGCCCGCACGGACGAGGATGTCGACGAACTGCTCGGCGACGTTCTGCTTGGCCATGCTGCACGCACCTCTTTGTGGTCCATGGATCCCGCGGGTCCCTATTCGTCCGTCGGGTCCATGAATTCACACGGTGCGCCGTTACGCCTCCCAAACGGCCGCGACGGTCCGGTCGTCGGCGTATCCCTTGACCCGTACCTGGGTGTCGGCCAGGAACGCGGCGAGGCCGGGCGGCTCGGCCGCCGACCACCGTTCCGTCAGGTGCTCGCACAACTGTGGCTCCCCGCGCAGGGGCTCCGCGAGGCCGCCGGTGCACAGCAGCAGCGTGTCACCCGGTCGGGCGACGGAGGCGCGGAAACGGAAGGGTTCGCGGGGGGGTTCGGGGGCCGGTTCGTACGGACTCGGGGGCGTGGTGATGCCCAGGTCCATGGTGAGCCGGTCGCCCTCGGGGGTCTCGTGCGGCAGCGATCCGAAGCCGACCACGGCCTCACCGGTGGTCTCGGCGACCCGCGGCTCGATGTCCTGCCACTCGCCGTCCCGCAGCCGGAACAGGCCGCCGTCGCCGACCCCGAAGAAGACGCGTGTACGGCACTCGGGGTCCCCGGTGAGCAGCAGGCAGCGCAGCCCGGCGGTGTACTCCTCGGGTTCGACGCCCTGTTCGGCGGCGCTCGCGCGCAGCTTGCCGAGACTGCGGTCGGTGAGCCGGTGCAGGCCCGACTTCAGGTCGCCGCGACGGGCCGCCCTTATGTCCTCGGCCAGCCGCGCGTGGCTGCGGCCCACGGCGCGCCCGATCCACCGGCACGCCTCGGCCGCCGCCCGGTGCGCGCCGGGGGTCGCCCGGGCGCCGGTCGCCATCGCCACCAGTACCAGCGCGTGCTCGCCCGCTCCGAAGCGGGCGGTGAGCAGGGAGTCCCGGCGGGGCTCGCCCCTGAAGCGGGCGGAGTCGCCGCGCACGGAGGCCGCGCGCAGGGTGCTCGCCCCGTAGCGCGCCCCGTCCAGGACGGTGTCGGCGACCAGGTCGTCGAGGTCGTCCGGATCGGCGGGCGGGAGGGCGGTGGGCTCGGCGTCGTAGGTGGGCGGGCCCGAACCGACGTGGTCGACGGGGGGTGGCTGGTGGGGGGCGGTGAGAACCGGCTCGGGGAGGGCGTCCTCGGGGGCGGCCGCGCCGGGCGGGGCGGGATCCGGCGGCCCGGTGGGGCGCGGCGGCACCGCCGCGCCGGGCGACTCCTTGGACGTATTGGACGTACGGCCACGGAGCGACTCGGCGTGGAACCCGGGCGGCGTCGGTCCCGGCGGAAAGGTCGCGGGGGTCGGCGGGTCGGCGGGCGGGGGTCCCCAAGGAGGCAAGGGCTCTTCACCACCCCCCGAGGAGCGGGGATCCACACCCCCCCGTGAGAAACCGGTCGCCTCCCTGCTCCACCACGGGCCGGGCTCCGCATCGGCCGACGAGAGGCCGGGATCCTCCTCGCTCCCCGAGGGGCCCGGGTACCCGCTGCTCCACGAAAGGCCCGGGTCCCCGCCGCCCCGGGAGAAGCCGGATCCCTCCCCATCCCCCGGGAGGCCCAGGTCCCCGCCGCTCCGCGAGGAGCCGCGGCCTCCGCCGCTCCACAAGGGACCGGAATCCTCCGCGCTCCCCGGGCGACCGACACTCTCCCCGCTCCCCGAAGGGACGGCGCCCTCGATCTCCGAGGGGTCCGGAGCGGCATCGGCGCTCGTCGAGGGGGGCAGGTTCTCGGCGGGTCCTGTCGGGCCGAGGAAGGGGTCCGGTGGGTCGGACCGGGGCTCACGGTCCCAGCGGGCGGGGCGCCGGCCCAGTGCCTCGT
Organism: Streptomyces mirabilis; assembly: GCF_039503195.1. Lineage (NCBI taxonomy): Bacteria > Bacillati > Actinomycetota > Actinomycetes > Kitasatosporales > Streptomycetaceae > Streptomyces > Streptomyces mirabilis. Next base: position 7,966,308 of record NZ_JBCJKP010000001.1, on the reverse strand, counting down.
CGCGCGGGGTGGCGCCGTCGCCCCGTTGCTCGGGGACGACGGGAGGCCCGTCCGGCTCGGGTGGCGCGGACCCCGATCCCACCGTCCCCGCGGCCGACGCGAAGCGGTCGTCGAGGGAATCGGCCGCGGGCGTGGGCCCCGTGTCCCCGGTGGCGTCGTACAGCTGCCCCCACCAGTCGTCCTCGTGACCGGTAGGCCTCTCCCCCTGCTGGCTCATGCCCCTAATTGTCCACCGCGAGAGCCGGATGAAAACGGGGCATCCGGAAAAACCGGCCACGGGACTGGTAGTCGAACGGCATATCGGGTGATGTGTCGAACGGCCATACGGGTGGAGAGGGTTGACGAAACGTCGGACGCCACGTCGACATGGACGCCGCGTCGAAGCCGCCGGACGATTCCACCCCCCACGGGAGAACCGCCCGGCGGCGCCCTGAGTGTGACCTGCTTCCCTGAGGTTCTCCCTGTGACGCGCGCTGCCGCGCTCCCCAAGGCGCCACTCCCAAGATCACGCCGCCCGGTCCGCGCAGGCCGGTCTGGCCCAAGCCGGTCATTAAGGGCGGCTGTTGCTGCCGCGGTGCCGTGAGCTTGGCAGAGTTACGGGTGCTGCGGCGATGATGTGCCGAGGCGGGTTTGCGCCGTGGCTGATTTCCGCCAGGTCACGGCCGGAACGGGATTTGGGGAGGGCATCGCCGCATGCTGGGAGCGATAGGTCTGGACGAGACGCACGAGTCGGCGTACCGCGCACTGGTGTCCGTGGGCGCCGCCGACGTGCCCGACCTCGCGCGGCGGCTCACACTCGGCGAGCACGACACCGAGCGCACCCTGCGCCGACTGGAGCGGCACGGTCTCGCGGCCCAGTCCTCGGGCCGCCCGGGACGTTGGGTCGCGGCGCCGCCCGGCGTCGCCCTCGGCGCACTGCTCACCCAGCAGCGGCACGAGCTGGAGAAGGCGGAACTGGCGGCCGCCCTGCTCGCCGAGGAGTACCGCGCCCAGGCCACCGAACCCGCCGTGCACGACCTGGTGGAGGTGGTGATCGGAGCGGCGGCGGTCACCCAGCGGTTCCTCCAGCTCCAGCTCGGCGCGGCCACGGAGGTGTGCGCGCTGGTCACCGGGAACCCGATGGTGGTCTCAGGGATGGACAACGACGCGGAGGAACAGGCCGCGGGACGGGGCGTCGGTTACCGCGTGGTGCTCGAACGCGCCGTACTCGACCAGCCCACCGGCCTCACCGAACTGTCCGCCGCGCTCAGCCGGGACGAGCAGGTACGGGTCGTGGACAAGGTGCCGACCAAGCTGGTGATCGCCGACCGGTCGCTCGCGATGGTGCCGCTCACCTCGCACACCGCGGAGCCCGCCGCCCTCGTCGTGCACGCCAGCGGGCTCCTGGAGCTGCTGTCGGGGCTGTTCGAGTCGGTGTGGCGGGACGCGCTGCCGCTGCGGCTCGGCAGCCGGGGTGTCAGTGAGCAGGAGCCGGACGGCCCCGACGTCACCGACCTGGAGATCCTCTCCCTGCTGCTGGCCGGGCTGACCGACGCGAGCGTCGCGAAACAGCTCGACCTGGGCCTCAGGACCGTACAGCGCCGGGTGAAGCGGCTGATGGAGCTGGCGGGCGTCACGACCCGGCTCCAGCTGGGCTGGCACGCCTACGAGAAGGGCTGGGTGGCCCGCGACTGACCTGCGCTTTCGCGCCCGCTCAGTCACCCTGGGCAGATGGGAGCGTGGGAACTCCTGCTGGTCGGCGTGGTGATCGTGCTCGGCCTGTGCGGAGTACTGGTGCCCGGTGTGCCGGGGTCGTGGCTCGTCTGGGCCGCGGTCCTGTGGTGGGCCCTCACCGACCCACGGGCCCTCACCTGGGGCGTACTGGTGGGCGCGACCGTGGTCCTGGTGCTGGCCCAGGCGATCCGCTGGGGGCTGCCGCCCCGACGGCTCCGGGAGGCCGGGGCCACTCCCCGCATGGGCGTGTACGCCGGGGTCGGGGCACTGCTCGGTTTCATTCTGCTGCCGGTGGTCGGCGCGGTCGCGGGCTTCCTCGGCGGGATCTATCTCTACGAGCGGCCACGGCTGGGCGGGCACGGCCGGGCGAAGGCGGCGGTGGGGACGGTCATGCGGTCGGGCGGCTGGAACGTCCTGACGGAGCTGATCGCCTGCCTGCTGGTCACGGCCGCCTGGCTGGCCACGGTGATCTGGGGCTGACCCACGCTCGTCAGCGCGGGCAACACATCGGATCTCTCACTTCATATTGACGGGCTGCAGCCACTTCTCTACGTTGCATCGCGGGATAGCTCCGATGAATCGATCGAATTGCCCGAAGTGCAGTCGCTAGAGCCGCCTGGAGGCACCCGCATGCCCAGCCCGTCCAGACGTACCGTCCTCGCCACCGGATCCGCCCTCGGCGGCACCCTGCTCGCCGGAGGCCTGCCCGCCCAGGCACGGGCGGCCGATCACGCGGACACCTCCGACCCCTGGCGTACCGTCCTCGACGACGCCGATCTGGTCTGGCAGCGGATGCCGAAGACCTGGTACGAGGGCCCCTACCTCGGCAACGGCTTCCTCGGCTCCGGGATCTACGCCGAACCGGGCACGGAGACCGGTTCCTTCTCGGCCGTACGCTTCAACGTCCAGCACTCCCAGGTGCAGGACCACCGCCCCGAGTTCGGCTCCCTCTTCGGCCTCGCCCGCCTGCCCATCGGCTGGTTCACGCTGGAGCCGGTCGGCGCGATCACGGGCCTGGACTGGCGGCTCGGCCTGCGCGACGCCGAACTGACCGGCACGCTCACCACGGACCAGGGCACGCTCACGCTCCGCGCCCTGGTGCACAGCTCCCGCTCGGTCCTCGCCGTCGAGGTGACCCCCAGCGAGGGCGAGCGCGACTTCCGCTGGGTCTTCCACCCGGCGGACGCGATCAGCCCGCGCGCCGACTTCAAGCCCCTCCCGGACGGCTACCAGGGCAACCCGCCCGCCGAGGTCGCCACGCACGACGGCGTCTCCGCCGCCGTACAGCCCCTGCTGTCGGGTGGACAGCATGTGACGGCGTGGCGGGAGCGGACGCGGGGCAGCACACGATCCCTGTACGTGCATGTCGCGCACTCGTATCCCAAGTCCACGGCGCTGGGCCGGGCGCTCGCCACCGTGCGCGGGGCGTCGGCGCTGCCGTACGACCTGCTGGCCGGAACCCACCGTGCCTGGTGGCACGCCTACTACCGCAAGAGCTTCCTCTCCCTCCCCGACGCGCGCATCCAGCGCTTCTACTGGATCCAGCTCTACAAGGCGGCGTCGGCGGCCCGGCGGGACGCGCCCGTGATGGCGACCAGCGGCCCCTGGCTGGAGTCCACGCCCTGGCCCAACACCTGGTGGAACCTCAACGTCCAGCTGGAGTACTGGCTGATCCACGGCTCGAACCATCTCGAACTCGACGCCGTGACCCGGGCGTTGAGCGAGTTCCGGGGCAATCTGTCGAAGGAGGTGTCGGACCGGTACCGCGCCGACTCGCTCGGCATCCCGCGCACCACGGACCCGCAGCTCGTCAACGGCGCGGCGGGCACCCTCACCGGCTACGGCGTCGGCATCCCCGGCCAGGACCCGCCCACTCCCGAGGTCGGCAACCTCACCTGGGCCCTGCACAACGTGTGGCTCAGCTACCGCCACACCATGGACGAGTCGATCCTGCGGGACGTCCTCTTCCCCCTGCTGCGCAAGGCGGTCAACTACTACCTGCACTTCCTGGAGCCGGGCACGGACGGGAAGTTGCACCTGCCCGCCACCTTCTCCCCCGAGTACGGCGGCAACTCGCGCGACTGCAACTACGACCTGATGCTGCTGACCTGGGGGTGCCGTACCCTGCTGGAGTCGGCCCAACGCCTCGGACTCGACGACGAGTTGGCACCACGCTGGCGCGAGGTGCTGGCCAAACGGGTGGCGTACCCGACCGACGCCAACGGCTTCATGATCGGCGCGGACATCCCCTTCGCGAAGTCGCACCGGCACTACTCGCATCTGCTCGCGGTGTACCCGCTGTACGAGCTGACCGGCCGCACCCCCGACGAACGGGCCCTGATCGAGAAGTCGTTGGCGCACTGGGTGGGCTTCGAGGGCGCCCTTCAGGGCTACACCTTCACGGGCGCCGCCTCGATGTCCGCGCTGCTCGGCAAGGGCGAGGACGCTCTCAAGTACCTCGGCCAGCTCATGACCCGCTTCATCCAGCCCAACACCATGTACAAGGAGTCGGGCCCGGTCATCGAGACCCCACTGTCGGCCGCCCAGTCCCTGCACGACATGGTCTGCCAGTCCTGGGGCGGCGTCGTCCGGGTCTTCCCGGCCCTGCCCGCCGAATGGGCGGACCTGACGGTCCACGACTTCCGCACCCAGGGCGCCTTTCTGCTCAGCGCGGTACGGAAGGGCGGTGCGACCCGCTGGGTCCGGCTGGTCAGCGAGGCGGGCGCGCCCTGCGTCGTACGGCACGGCATCGGTGGCGCGATCGACGTGCGGGACGGGCGGGGACGGCAGCTGCGGTACGAGACGGTGGGCGAGGGGACGATCCAAGTCACCCTGCGCCGTGGCGAGTCGGCGCTGATCACCGCCAAGGGCGACCGCCCGGACCTGACCGTCACGCCGGTACGGCCGAACGCGGACGCTCCCCGGTGGGGGCTGCCCGCCTAGAGAAGGAGCGTGTCAAGGTCGATGTCGTCGGCCAGCGCCCGCATCCCCGTGTCGTTGAAGTGGAGGTGGTCGCCGGGGTCGTAGGCGGGGAGAATGCGGTGCGGGTCGGCCGGGTCGCGGACGGCGGCGTCGAAGTCCACGACCGCGTCGAAGAGATCGGCGTTGCGGATGAAGGCGTTGACCGTCAGCCGGATCGCCTCACGGCGCTCCGTATAGGCGCTGTACCCGCCGTACGGGGTGATCGTGGCGCCGACGACCCGGATCCCGCGGGCGTGGGCGCGCTCCACGATCCGGCGGTACGCGTCCTCGATGGCGAGGGGATCCTTCTGCTCGGGCGTGCCCTTGATGTCGTTGATGCCCTCCAGCACGATCACCGCGCGCACCCCGGCGCGGGAGAGCGCGTCGGCGTCGAGACGGGTCAGGGCGCTCGGGCCACCGTTCTCCAGCAGGAGGCGGTTTCCGGAGATCCCCGCGTTGAGGACACCGAGCCGGCGGTACGCGGGCAGCGTGCGCAGACGGGCTGCGAGCAGGTCGGGCCAGCGGCGGTTGGCGCCGTACGTCGAGCCGGTGCCGTCGGTGAGGGAGTCCCCGAGCGCGACCACGCTGCCCGCGGCGGGAGCGCCGAGTACGTCGACGCCGGTCACGTAGTACCAGTTGTCGAGGGTGACGGTGTACGCGGTGCCGGGCTCGTCGGCGGTCCGGTCCCCTTCGCGGGCCAGGAAGTTGGCCTGGAATGCGGAGCGGTGGTAGGTCGCCGGGCCGGAGTCGGCGGGGGTGTGGACCGAGATCAGGAGGTTGGCGTCGGCGGGAACCGGGAGGTCGACGGGGTCGCTGACCATGTCCTGCCCCACGGGGACCGTCACGGATCGGCGGCCGGCGAACGTGGCGACGCGCAGCGATCCCGGGGCGGCGTTCGGGCTCATGGGACTGCCCCACTCCTGCAACGCGACCGTGACGGCATCGAGCTGGAGCGGCGCGCTGCCGAGCCGGTTGGAGACGCGGACGCGGGCGGCGCTGCCGCCGACGCTGGTGTGTACGACGTTGCGGATCGAGGCGCCGGGCAGGGCGGGGGCGGTTCCGGAGGGGGCGGTCTCCCAGGTGCCGGTCCAGCGGGCCTGGTCGTCGTCGTGGGCGGTGAGAGGGGTGGACCCCGCATGGGCGCTCGCGGCCGGCGGGACGAGCGCCAGAACGGTCACCAGGACGGTGAGGAGATGGCGAGCCTTGATCACGCGGGTCATGCGGTATCGCTTCCCTGCCCGCCGGGCCCGTCAACGAAAGGTCACACCGTTGGCCGTGCGGTCTCACCCGCACCACTGATTCGTAGGACCTATCGTTCGATCGTCCCGAACAGAGCGACGTCCGAACCCCTTTGGGGCGGGAGACCTAGGACCAGGACCCGATGCGCTCCGCGCACGGGCGTGTTTGGCTGCGTCCATGACCGAATTCAGCGAGGCGGAACGTGCCTACCTCACCACGCAGCGGCTGGGTCGGCTGGCCACCGTCGACGCCCACGGGCAGCCGCAGGCGAACCCCGTCGGCTTCTTCCCGCAGGACGACGGGACGATTCTGATCGGCGGTTACGCGATGGGCACCACGAAGAAGTGGCGCAACCTGCAGAAGAACCCGAAGGTGGCGCTCGTCGTCGACGACATCGTCAGCCACCAGCCGTGGAAGGTGCGCGGCATCGACATCCGGGGCGAGGCCGAACTCCTCACCGGCCCGCACGACTTGGGTCCGCACTTCAGCGAGGAGCTGATCCGTGTCCATCCCCGGCGCATCCACAGCTGGGGCCTGGAGGACTGACCGGAGCCCTCGACGGCGCTTGGTAGGGTCACCGACCATGACCGCCACGGAACCCACCGTCCTGGCCACGTCGGGTGGTCACCGCGTCGGCGACCGCACCTGGCTGACCTTCGACGCACTCGTCCACCACGCCGTCGAACTGTCGGGCGTGCACGGGCGCCGGCCCCGGGTCATGTATGTCGGTACCGCGATCGGCGACGCCGAGCACTTCGCCGCCCGGATGAGCGAGGCGGCTCGCGTGGCGGGCTTCGACCTGACGCCGCTGCGCCTCTTCCCCATGCCCAACTTCGATGACATCGAGGCGGCGGTGCTGGAGCAGGACGTGGTGTGGGTGACGGGCGGTTCGGTGGCGAACCTGCTCGCCGTGTGGCGCGTGCACAAACTGGACGCGATCCTCCGTCGCGCCTGGCAGGCCGGGGTCGTCCTCAGCGGGGTGAGCGCCGGATCGATCTGCTGGTTCCAGGGCGGCACCACCGACTCCTTCGGCCCCGAACTGCGCCCGCTCACCAACGGTCTCGGCTTCCTGCCGTACGGCAACGGCGTCCACTACGACACCGACCCCGGCCGCCGCCCGCTGGTCCACCGGCTCGTCGCCGAGGGCACGCTGCCGCTCAGCCACTGCACCGACGACGGCGTGGGCCTCGTCTACCGCGGCACCGAACTCGTCGACACCGTCAGCGAGACACCGGGCAAGGGGGCGTACGTCGTCCGGCGCGAGGGGGACCGGGCGGTCGAGGAGCGCGTGGAACCGCGCCTGCTCCCGGCACCGCGGCACTGACGTTCCCGACGGCCGCCCGGGGGCCTCACTCCAACTCCCCAGCCGCCCTGAGGTGTTGAACGGCGTACGAGCGCCACGGGCGCCACGCGTCCGGCACGTCCACGCCCGGCGGCACCACGTCGGGGTCGCCGAGCGCGCGCGTACGGATTTCGGCGGCGGTACGGCCGTCCAGCCCCGGCAACGCCAGCAGCGCCTCCTGCGCCTCGTCGCGCTCCGCGCCCGCGTCCAGCCGCAGGGTGCCGTCGGCGAGGGCGGTGGTGAGCGCGCCGAGGGGGCCGTCCGGCTCGGCCTCCGCGAGGACGGCCGGCTCCGGGAACACATGGGTGAGCGTGCCGCTCGGGGCGTCCAGCGCCTTCCCGTACCGCCGCACCAGCCGCTCGGCCTCCGCCCGCCCCACCAGTGCGCGCACGGCCAGCTCGTCCGGATCGGCGGCACCCGGCGAGCGAAGGCCGGGGCGCGCGGCGACCAGCGGGGCCAGCCGGGGATCGGCGCCCAGCCGCTCGTCGACGGCGTACGGATCGGCGTCGAGGTCGAACAGCCGGCGCAGGCGCTGGACGGCGGTGGTGAGGTCGCGCAGGTCGGTGAGGTGGAGCCGGGCGTCGAGCCAGCCGCGTGAGCGTTCGTCCACCGCGACGATTCCGGTGCCGTACGGGAGGCGGAGGGTGCGGCGGTACGTACGGCGGCCGGGGGTGCCGTCGATGTCCTCGACCCCCGGGACCGCCTCGTGGGCGAGGAGGTCGAAGACGGCGGCGGACTGGTACGGGCCCCGGTGGGCGAGGCGCAGGGGGATCCCGGCGGTGGGGGTGACGGTGCGCCGGGTTCCGGTCCCGCTCCGTGGTGCGGCGGCCGCGCGCAGTTCGCTCGGCGTCGAGGCGTACACCGCGCGGATCGTGTCGTTGAACTGGCGGACGCTGGCGAACCCGGCCGCGAACGCGATCTCCGTGATCGGCAGGCCGGTGGTCTGGAGCAGGACGCGGGCGGTGTGGGCGCGCTGGGCGCGGGCGACGGCTACGGGGCCCGCGCCGACCTCGGCGGTGAGCTGCCGCTGCACCTGGCGGGCGCTGTATCCGAGCCGGACGGCGAGCCCTCCGACGCCCTCCCGGTCGACCACGCCATCCCCGATGAGGCGCATGGCGCGCCCTACGACGTCGGCCCGCACGTTCCACTCCGCGGAGCCGGGAACGGCGTCCGGGCGGCATCTGCGGCAGGCTCGGAATCCCGAGCTCTGCGCCGCGGCGGCCGTCGTGTAGTACCGCACGTTCTGCCGCTTCGGCGTCACCGCCGGGCAGCTGGGCCGGCAGTAGATCCGGGTCGTCTCCACCGCGAAGAAGAACTCCCCGTCAAACCGGGCGTCCCTGCTCCGTACCGCCTCGTACCTGGTCTCCGCGTCCATCACACCCACCAGTCTGCGCCGCCCCCGCTCCATCGACTGGCGGCTTTCAGACACAACACTCAACCAAAACCTGATCCCGCCCCCACCGCCCCTACCCGTCCCATCCCCAGGGGCTCCGCCCCTTCCACCCCACCGGGGGCTTCGCCCCCCCGGACCCCCGCATCGGCCTGAACGGCCTCGTCCTCAAACGCCGGACGGGCTGAAGATCCGGGGCGAAGCCCCCGCCTCAGGGGCGCGAGGAACTGCGCGACCAGCCCCCACCGGACCCGCAGCCGAAGAACTTCGGACGGGCGGAGGACGTGGGGCGCAGCCCCACCCTCAGGGGCGCGAGGAACTGCGCGACCAGCCCCCACCAGGCTCGCAGCCGAAGAACACACCCGGGGGGCCTGGGGCGCAGCCCCGGGACGCCGTTCCGCGTGGGCTCAGTGCCAACGACCCCGTTTGGCGTCCATCGCCGCCCTCCCCTCCGCCCCCTTCCGCTTCCAGTCCCGTCGAATCTCCGCCCGCACCCGCGCATCCGTCTTCGCGACGATCCGCTGGTTCTCCCGCAGCAGCTTGCGATAGCTGGCGAGACGGCGTTCGGGAAGGACGCCGGAGTCGACGGCGGCGAGCACCGCGCAGCCGGGCTCCGCTTCGTGTGCGCAGTCGTGGAAGCGACAGTCGGCGGCCAGGCCCTCGATCTCGGAGAAGACCTGCCCGACGCCGGTCTCGGCGTCCCAGAGGCCGACCCCGCGCAGTCCGGGCGTGTCGATGAGGACACCCCCGCCGGGGAGGGCGAGCAGGTTGCGGGTCGTCGTGGTGTGGCGGCCCTTGCCGTCCACGTCACGCGCGGCCCGTACGTCCATCACGTCCTCGCCGATCAGTGCGTTGGCGAGGGTCGACTTGCCCGCGCCGGACTGTCCGAGGAGGACGGACGTGCCGCCCGACAGCACCGCCGCGAGTACGTCAAGACCCTCCCCGGCGCTGGAGCTGACCGGCAGCACCGGGACCCCGGGCGCCGTCTTCTCGACGTCCTGGACGAGGTGTCCGAGCGTCGCCGCGTCGGGCACGAGGTCGGCCTTGGTGAGGACGACCAGGGGCTGCGCACCGGACTCCCAGGCCAGCGCGAGGAATCGTTCGACGCGGCCGAGGTCGAGTTCCAGGGCGAGGGACACGGCGACGACGGCGTAGTCGACGTTGGCCGCGAGGATCTGCCCCTCGGAGCGCTTGGAGGAGGTGGAGCGCACGAAGGCCGTACGGCGCGGCAGATACGTACGCACGTAGCGCGGGTTGCCGGCGGGTTCGACGGCGACCCAGTCCCCGGTGCACACGACCCGCATCGGATCGTTCGGCGTCACGAACGCGGTGTCCGCGCGCAGCACCCCGTCGGTGGTGACCACGTCGCACTGACCGCGGTCGACCCGGATCACCCGCCCGGCCAGCAGCCCTTCGGTGGCGTAGGGGGCGAACTCGTCCGCCCAGACGTCGTCCCAGCCGTAGGGAACGAGCGCGGCGAACGGTGAAGAGGGGAAAGCGAGAAAAGCGGAAGTCAAGGGAGACCCTTCACAAGGGCGGCCCCGGCACGCGCGCTCGGGCGCGGAGAGAAGAGGAAGGTCAGCCGGCGGCCACGGAGGTGGACTTGATGAACTTCTGGATGCGGGCAGCGCCCATCTCGAAGACAGCCATCGGTCACACCTCCCGGACATGCACCAGACGTGCACGAGTCACCCGCGGCACCCCTCGGTCACCGCTCGAACAGCCACGACCATAGAGGCACACGCCCCGCGGCGCCATCGAATTACGGCGTACCCGGCCGCGATCCCGGGCCGGGCTGCCCGCTGATCCGCGGCAGTGCCTGTTCGGCCCAGATCACCTTGCCCTGGGGGGTGTACCGGGTGCCCCAGCGCTCGGCCATCTGCGACACCAGGAACAGGCCGCGGCCGCCTTCGTCCATGGTCGCCGCGTACCGCAGATGCGGCGAGGTGCTGCTGCTGTCGGACACCTCGCAGATGAGCGTACGGTCGCGGATCAGCCGTACGTGGATCGGCTCGGAGCCGTAGCGCATGGCGTTGGTGATGAGCTCGCTCAGGACGAGTTCCGTGCTGAAGCCGAGCTCGGACAGGCCCCACTCGTCGAGCTTCTGGGACACGGTCTCGCGCATCCCGGCGACGGCCGCCGGGTCGAGCGGCACGTCCCAGTCGGCGATCTGGTCGGACGGCAGCCCCCGGGTGCGGGCGATGAGCAGGGCTACGTCGTCCTTGGGGCGGCCGGGCAGCAGTTCGTCCAGCACGGCCTGGCAGCTCTCCTCGGGCGACCGGTCGGGGTGGCCCGCCAGCGCGTCGCGCAGCAGTTCCATGCCCACGTCCAGGTCGCGTCTGCGGTCCTCGATGAGGCCGTCGGTGTACAGGACGAGCTGAGCGCCCTCCGCGATGTCCAGTTCGGCGGTCTGGAACGGCAGGCCGCCCAGGCCGAGGGGAGGCCCGGTCGGCACGTCCACGAAGGTGACGGTTCCGTCGGGGTGGACGAGCGCGGGCGCCAGGTGTCCCGCGCGTGCCATGACGCAGCGGCGCGTCACGGGGTCGTAGATCGCGTACAGGCAGGTGGCGCCCACGACGCCCGCGGCACCGTCCGTGTCCTGCTCGTCCTGGTCGATGCGGCCGACCAGGTCGTCGAGATGGCTCAGCAGCTCGTCGGGGGGCAGATCGAGGGTGGAGAAGTTGTGCACCGCGGTCCGCAGCCGCCCCATCGTGGCGGCGGCGTGCAGGCCGTGGCCGACCACGTCGCCGACGGCCAGCGCCACCCGGCTCCCCGGCAGGGGAATCACGTCGAACCAGTCCCCGCTCACGCCCGACTGGGCGGGCAGGTAGCGGTAGCCGACGTCGAGGGCGCTCTGCTCGGGCAGGGCCCGCGGCAGCAGGCTGCGCTGGAGGGTGACCGCCACCGCGTGCTCGCGGGTGTAGCGGCGGGCGTTGTCGATGCTGACCGCGGCCCGGGCCACCAGTTCCTCCGCCAGCGACAGCTCCTCCTCGTCGAAGGGCTCGTGCTGCTTGGCGCGCCAGAAGTTGGCCACGCCCAGCACGACACCGCCGGCCTGGATCGGGGCGGCGATGAGGGAGTGGATGCCGTAGTCGATGATCTCCTTGGTGCGCTCCGGGTCCTGCGCGTGCCAGCCCGTGGCGGTCGACAGGTCCGTCACCAGTTCGGAGCGGCCGCTGCCGTAGCCGCGTGCCTGGGGTGTGGAGGGCACGAAGTCGATCAGCCGACCCCTTTCGTAGAGCGGATGGTCGTTGCGGATGCCGCACACGGCGATGCGTCGCAGGTCCGTCGCCGTGGTGGCCGGCTCCTCGCCGTGCAGCACGGCGTCGGCCAGGTCGACGGTGACGAAGTCGGCGAAGCGGGGGACGGCGACCCGCGCCAGTTCGTCGGCGGTGCACCGCACGTCCAGGGTGGTGCCGACGCCGAGTCCGGCGTCGTACAGCAGCTTGAGCCGCTCCCGTGCGACCTCCGCCCTGCCGGTGACCGCCTGGAGCTCGGTGGAGTCGCGCAGCGTCACCACCGTTCCCTCGATGCCTCCGTCGCGCCCGGTGGGCCGCTGGTTGACCGCCAGCAGCCGTTCCCCGGCGAAGTGCACCTCGTCGGTGGCCTCGCGCCCGGAGACGAGCAACTCCACCGTCTCGGGTTCGAGGCTCGACAGCTGCGACACGAGCCGCCCCTCGGCGTCGGGGGGCAGCTCCAGCAGCCGTCTGGCCTCGTCGTTGGCCAGCAGCAGCCGCCCGTCGCCGGCGACGATGAGCACTCCTTCGCGTACGGAGTGCAGCACCGTGTCGTGGTGGTCGTACATGCGGGTCATCTCGTCCGGGGCCAGGCTGTGGGTCTGCCGTCGCAGCCGCCTGCCCACCAGTGCCGTCACCCCGGTGGACACCACGAGTGCCCCGGCCCCGGCGCCCAGGATGATCGGTAGTTGCCGGTTCACCTCGCTGGTCACGTTCTTGACCTTCAGACCGGCCGACACCAGGCCCACCACCTTGCCCCTGGCGTCGTCGACGGGGACGGTGGCCTGCACCTCGTGACCGAGCGGGCCGTGGACGCTCTCCGTGTAGACCTTCCCCGCCAGCGACGGCCCGATGGTGCCCACGAAACGCTTTCCGATCCTGCTCGGCAGGGGGTGGGTGTAGCGGATGCCCTTGGTGTTCATGACCACGATGAAGTCGACCCCGGCGGCCTTGCGGGCCGCCTCGGTGAGCGGCTGGAGGATCTTGCTCGGGTCGGGGGTCCGCAGTGCCGCCACGAGCCCGGGAGAGTGGGCGAAGGTCTCCGCCGTGGCTATGGAGCGGCGCTTGGCCTCGGCGGTGGTGTCCCGCTCCGTCTGCAGGGCAAGGGCGAACACACCGCAGGCCACGAGCAGCACGACCAGCGCCACCTGAAGAACGAACACCTGCCCGGCTACGCTTCGTGGGCTCCTGCTGACCAGCGGCCTGAGTGAAAAGCGTCGAAAACCGGCGAATCGTTTCGCCATGTGACCTTTCTAGCACTGGTGATCCCGAGCGGCCATGGCCCACCCGTGGCCCATGATCGCCCGGGGACGCGCCCGACCGCCGAGGGCGGCGGCACGAGCGCGACTGGTGGCATCTCTCCGCTGCCGTCTCGGGGGACGATCAACGGGAGGGACGGGATGACGAATGATCTCCGGTTCGGTCGGGAACTGAGCGGCACTGGTCGGGCGACCTGCCGCATCGCGGACAGCTCTTCGCAGTGGCAGGACGTTGTCGGCTACCGCACCGATGCCCTGGCCGACCTGCTCCATGGTGTCGCGGGTCTCCACGGCACCGTCGCCGTCCACGCTTCTCCTTCGACCTCGAACCGGCCGAAGTGAGTCCTCCAGCACGACGGGTGTGCACGTGAGCACGATATGGCGTTTCCGTAGCCCGGACACACCTGGGGTTCACAGGACGATCAGGACGATGGTGATGAGCACGGCGATGACGGAGAAGCCGACTCCCATCACGCAGCCCGGGTTGTTCGTCAGGTCGGAGAGCCGGGACGTGAGGGTGGGAGGTCTCGGCGGGGTGGAGGAGGGTTCCGGGGCCGTCGTGGGGTCCGGGACGGTGTAGGGCGCGTGGGAGGCGGAGGGCGGCTGCGGGGCAGCGGGCGACGGCTGGGCGGAGGGGGCTCGCTCGCCCCGGCTGAGCACGTCGCGCAGGATCTGCTGCCACAGGACCGGCGGCAGGTCGGGGACCTGGCCGTTCGCGGGGGCGATGATGCTCTGGCGGAGCCAGTTGCCCCCGGTGGGGTGGCTGTCCCGGGTCATGCGGTGGAGCAGCTCGCGCAGATCGCGCAGATAGCGCTCTTCCCGGGCCAGCGGGGCGACGGCCCACGTGAAGAGGTCGGCGGCCCGGGTGACCATGGCCGTCCTGGACACGGGTTCCGGGCCCTGTCCGTACGGCGTGAAGTACAGGCCGTTGTGGAGCACCTCCGCACACAGGTCGTGCCGCATCTCCGGTCGGCGCTCCTGGAGGCGGTGCTCGTTCCCCAGCTCGTCGAGCAGGAGTTCCACGGACTCCGGCGGCAGGTCGGCGGAGCGCAGCTCGCCCAGGAGCAACTCGTCGGGCAGGGTGCGCAGACGCGCCGCCAGGAGACTGCGTTGCATGGGGTTCCCGCGCCGATGGTCAAGGAGGTCCTGGTGCAGCCCGTACGCCTCGACGGCGGGAGTCCGGACCGGCGCCTGGACCGGCGTCCGCAGCGGGCGCGGAGGGGCCATGGGGGAGAATCCTCGGGTGCCGGGGGCGCGTAGGTGTCCGGATACGGGTCCGAGTACACATCCGGGCGCGGGTCCGAGTACACATCCGGGCGCGGGTCGAGGTGCGGGTCGGGGTACGGGTACGGCTTCGGGAGCCGCTGCGGGGGCGTCGTCTCGGCCCGTTCCCGGTCCTCGCCTCCCTCGTCCCCCTCCCCGACCGGGCCCGGTTCCGCGGAACGGGGCGCGGGTGCGGGCGCGTCGGCGCGCGTGCCGGTCCGGCGGTCGGTGCTGAGGATCTCGTGCAGCAGGACGCGCCGCCGCGCCCACTCCAGCCCCGCGCCGCCGGCGAGCTCGTCGACCAGCTGGGGCACCCCGGCGGCGGCGTCGGGATGCGCGCGGAGGCGGTCGAGAAGGTGGTCCACCAGTCGGGCGGCCGCCTTGTGCTCGAACCGTGGGGTGACCCGACGGCCCGTGACCCGGGCCAGTGGACCGGCCCCGCCCGCGTCCGGCTCCCAGTGCGGGACGCACGTCAGACGCAGCTGATGGGTGTCCACCGTGTCGTGGGTGGCGAACGTCCACTCCTGCCCCAGCCAGCGCCCGAAGAGCAGGAACAGCCCCAGATACGCCACCGGCACGCTGTCCTGGTCCGGCCAGCCGGGCTGCCCCTTCTCGTCCGCGAGCAGCGACACCCGCTGCGCCGGATCGCGCAGCCACTCGGCGGCGACCAGGATCAGCGCGTGCTTGACCGCCGGAAGCAGCTCCAGCATGGCCGGGAGCCGCTTGCGCGCCAGCGCGTCGAGCTGGGCGCACTCGATCACGCGCAGGCGTCCGGAGGCCTTCTCGGCGGACTCCCGGCTGCCCCAGCCGCCGTAGGAGAGGCCGAGGCACTGGCGGATCTTCAGAGTTCCGGGGTCACCGATCAGGACATGGCTGATCGTGCTGGGCCGGCCGCCGCGGTCGGTGGTGGGCCAGCGCTGGACGAGCATGACGTCGCCGTCGCGGGACAGGGTGCGTACGACGCTCTGCCGTGAGGCGGCCGTACCGGACACCCACAGCAGCGGGCCCAGTTCCCGGCCCAGTTCCTCGGCGCGTTCGGCCGGACAGGAGTGCGCGACGGCCTTCATGCCGGTGCCCTGGCGGCCCTGGTTGCCGTCCCAACGGAAGACGACCTGGTGCACCGAGCCCCCGATGCCGCCACCGCCCGGCCCGTGCGCGCCGGCCTGCTCCCCGTGGGCGGCCGGACTCCTCCGATCCGGGTAGTCGCTCACTCGATCCTGGAAGTCGCTCACTTCGCCTCACCTCGCGCGGATCCCGCGGCTCCCACCGCTCCCCCGGTTCGTCCGGCCCTCGCCGACGGCACCGCCTCGAACGCGGGCGCCTCTCCCACGGCGAACGCCTCGGCGCCGCCCGGCACTTCCACCATCCCGTGCAGCGCCAGCAGCGCCAGCAGCGGCTCCAGCACCCGCCGGGGCCCCGCCCCCGCCGGATAGCGGCCCTGTTCCTCCTGGCCGCCGGTGGCCGACGCGACATGCAGGGTGCACCGGCGGATCGCGTCGAAGGGGCGCAGCCAGGCCGGCCCGGCGTGCTGTCGCAGCAGCCCGTACACGTCCCGGCTCTCCTCACGCGTCCGTTCGGGGTCGAGCGAGGTGGCCGGTGCCCGGCCCAGCCACCGGTCGACGGGCGGCTGGAACCGCAGGAGGTCCGCCTTGCCGAGCACCATCGCGGCGGCCACGTCCAGATACGGTCCGTTCTTCGGCAGCCGGTCGAGGACGGTGCCGAAGGCGAGGTCGCCGTCCCGGTTCACCTCGACACCCCAGCGTTCCCTGGCGTGGTCCAGATGGGGCAGCGGAAGAGCCAGCGCCGGATCGACGACGAAGATCAGCGCGTCGATCCCGAGCAGGAAGCGTAGCGCGGCATCGGTCCGTACGAGGTCCTCGCCGCCGAGGTCGAAGAAGGCGACCGGACGTACCTGCCCGTGGGCGTCGGTGATGAGGAGGGACTCCACGAAGCGCGCGAAGCCGTCCAGGCCGAGGGCACCGGTGTGGTCGAGGACCTTGCCGTTGCGCAGCGGCTGCACCCGTTCCCGTACGAACCGAGCGTGCTGCTCCGGGTTGACGGACTGCCACTTCAGGCCGAACGGCTCCAGGCCGCCGTCGGTGATCTCCGCGATCATCTGGGTCAGCAGATGGCTCTTGCCGGTGGACGACTGGCCGACCATCGCGACGGTCAGGGGGCGGCCGTAGGTGAGGTAGGGCACCGGGATGAAGTGCTCGGGGAAGTCCCGGTCCGCGGTGCACTTCTGGACGGCACCGCGCATGACGTCCTGGCGGCGCAGGGCGTTGCCGATCGTCGAGACGTCCAGCGGCTTGTACTGCATCCTGCTGTCGGTGACGAAGAGCTGGGCGAGGTCGAGCTGGATGTGCTCCAGGCAGTACGGGCACAGCACCTGGCCGTCGCTGCTGCGCCCGGCCGGTGTCCCGGGCCCCTGGTGGGTGACGGGTGCCTGCCGCTTGAGGCGCAGCGCCCGCTCGAACGCCTCCTGGTGCGCGCGGGTCTCGTCGGCGGGCACGGTGAGCGTGACGCGCCGGGCGGCTCCCGGCGCCAGCAGGTCGAGCAGTTGGGCGGGGGTCGGCCGGTCGGCGGCCAGCGGGGCGAAGGCGCCCCGCAACGTCTCGGCGAGCACGCGGTGTTCGCCGAGGTCGGTGGGTGCCCGGTCACCGGGGCCGGGCCGGCCGGTCACCAGCTGGTAGAGCACCTGGGCTGCGCTCCACACCGCGTCCCGGGGGTCGACGAGCCCCTCGCCCCTGCGCTGTTCGGGCGAGCAGTAGGGTGCCCTGCCCCACCGGGTCCTCGGCCGTCCGGTACGAGCCGCCCCCTCCAGTCCCCAGAGCTGGACCGAGGCGCCGTCCCAGAGCACGGTGGCGGGCGAGATGCCCCGCAGCACCAGCTCCTGGCTGTCCAGCAGGCACAGGGCGAGCATCAGGTCGCGGGTGAGGACCCGTTGGTCGGTCGCGGACATCACATGGGTACGCGCGAGGGCGGCGCCGCGCGGCGCGGCGTACAGCAGGAACGGCTCGGCCGCGTCCAGTTCGTAGCCGACGATCCTCGGGAAGAGCGCCGTGTACTCCGTGTCGTCGAGGGCCCGGTGCAGGTGCAGGGCGGTGCCCGCCTCCGCGTCGAGCAGGGCGCGCGCGGCCGGGTTGGCCGCGTCGGCGGCGTTCAGGCGGACCTGGACGCACTGCTGCCCCTCGTCGTCGAGCAGTCCGTTGCGGATCAGCTGGGGCAGCAGCGGATCGCGGCGGGACTCGGGGCCGAAGCGGACGGGGGCGACCCGGCGCCGGCCCGAGGGGACGGTGAACGCGAGCGTCTTCCAGCGCGGACCGTCCGGCTCCGTCAGGTGGGGATGCGAGGTGCTGGTCACCAGCGGTTGCCGTCCTCTCGGTCGTACGGGTGCGCCGGGCCGGGGTACGGGATGCGGGTCACCAGTTGTCGCCGTCCTCTCGGTCGTACGCGTCCTCTCGGTCGTACGCGTCCCCGCGGTCGTACGCGTCCCCGCGGTCGTACGGGTCGAACCCGTCGGCCGGGGAGTTCTGGCGGGAGCGGACGGTGTCCACCACGCCCATCCGCAGCGGGGTGAGCCGGACCAGGCCGGCATAACGCCCCGAGGAGGTCCAGAGCGTCTGCTCCGGCGGTACGCAGCCGGTGGTCCGCCAGGTCTTCTCGACCTCGTCGCGCACGGCCTCCGGCGCGAACCTGATCCACACCGCGGCCGCCGGGTCCCGGCTGAGCAGCGTTCCCTGCTCGGGTGAGGAGAGCTGGACCACGGCCTGCCGGTCCGCCTCCGTGCCCACCAGGTCGGCCACCCGGCGCGGGTCGGTGCCCAGCAGGTTCGCCGAGCCGGCCCGGGTGCGGTGGTCGGCGGCGAACGGGGGCGGGGCCAGTACTCCGTTGTGCTGGAGGTGGCGGCGGGCCGTCGAGAGCAGGTCGCGGACCCGTTCCTCGGTGCGCCGGACGGCGAGGGCGCCGGCCTGGCCGCGCTCGACGGCACCCCAGTAGGGCTCCATCGCCACCATGGCGGCGTCCGTCAGATCACCGGCCAGGACGGCGACCAGCTCCGGTCCGCCCTCGCCGCTCTCGCGGTCCAGCCAGCGCGGAACTCCCGCGGTACGGTCCGCCCACGGGTCGGCGGGTCCCGCGGACTCCGCGAACCCACCCCGCGCGCCGGGCTCACCGGGCTCGCTCCAGGAAGCCCCGTCCTGCCAGGCGTACGCGCTCGCCCAGTCGCTGTCCCCGTCGTCGGGCACCGCGAACGCGTCCGTCTCCAGGACCGAGGTACTGGTCAGCCAGTCGTCCGCGTCGAGCGGCTCGGGACCGGGCGCGCCGGTGACGGTGGGCCGCTCGGGCTCGGGCACCGCCTCGGCGGCCGCGGCGGCGGCCGTCGCCCGCAGCATGCCGGCGACGGACCGGGCGGCGTCGGCGCAGTGCAGGCGCTCCTCGACGGCCCAGTGTTCACGGACCGCCTCGGCCAGCAGCGCGTCGAGCCCGGCCAGGGCCTTGCGCAGCCCGGTGGTGGCGTGGAAGGCCGCCCAGGAGTCGATCGCGGCGCGCCACAGCCGGCGTGCCGTCTCCACCGCGACACCGAGGCCCGCCAGGAGACCGACCGCGCTCAGCCAGAGCGGGGGCTCGACCGCGTACGCCACCGTCACACCGGCCGCGGCGCCACCGAGTGCCGCGGCCCGGGGACCCCAGCCCCAGCGGCCCGGGCGACCCGCGCCCCGCAGCCTGGACGCGCCGAGCAGCGCCACCGCGAGGAGGACCAGCGGGACGGCGATCGCCAGCGCCGCCAGAGACCCCCGCCACAGGCCCCCGAGCAGCCCCGCCACGGCCGCCGCGGGCAGCGCGCCGCGCCCCGTGGCCACGGGGCCGTTCCCCACGACGGTCCGCCGGGACAACGCTTCGGTGGAGTGGTCGGCGAGTTTGCGCACCAATGCCGAACCCGGTACGGGCTCCACCCGCCCGGCCAGCCCGGTGAAGCGCTGGGCCACGGACCGCAGGGCGAGCCCCTGTCCCAGCAGCTTTCCGGCGAACTCCCGCAGGCCCTCGCCGATCCGCTCCCCCATGCCCTCGGCCGAGGGCACCCGCAGACCGAGGGCCCCGAGCCGGGCCGCCGTCTCGGCGGCGGACGGCGCCGTACCGGAGCCGCCGCCGCGCAGGGCCGTGCCGACGAGGTCCCGGTACTCGCCGAGCGCCTGGTGCGCCTGGTCGAGGTCCGCCTCGAACGCCTGCCTGCGGGAGGCCCACACCAGCCCGGGCAGGGAGCGCAGTCCGGCCAGCGCGTCCTCGGCGTAGTCGAGGGCCTGTGCGCAGGCGGCGTACGTGCTGTCCGCCACGCCGCCCGGCTCCCGGTGCCGTTGGTCGCGGCCGCCCCGGCCCGCCACCAGACTCCGCAACGGCTCCGGCAGATCGGCGCCGGAGGAGGCGGTCGCCAGCAGGTCGGGGGCGAGTTCGGTGTCCTCGCCCGCGAACCTGAGGAGCGCGTCGCGCCAGGCCCGGTCGCGCACCTCACGGGGCAGGTCCTGTTCCAGCAGCCGCACGCCGGGTGCGGCGACGGCGTCGGGCAGCGCCCCGAGGCCGTCGAGGACCTTCCGGTAGACGTCCGGGACCGACAGCACGTCCACCAGGACGGCGAGCGCCTCCGGGGCGTCGGGCTCGGGCTGTTCCAGCGCCGTGCGCGCGGAGCGCAGATCGCCCGCCCACAGCAGGGCGGTGCCCGAGGCCCGCAGCACCGCGGGCCGCACGAGGCGCCGGTCGGGCTGGAAGGCCTCGTCCTCACCCGCGTACGAACCGGGTGCGCTGCCCACCAGCAGGACCAGGATCCTGACCTCGCCCACGGCCCGGTAGGCGGTGAGCAGTTCGTACTGCCGCTGGTGGTCGGTCAGCCCGGCCGGGGTGTCGACCACCAGGAACAGCGGATCGTCGGGTTCGGGCAGCCCGGCGCGGCCCAACTGCCGGGCGACACTGGCCCGCAGGGCCTTGGCGGTGTCGAGTTCCGCCGCGCCGCTGCGCAGGTCCAGCCGGATGACGGTGCCGAGGTCTTCGGACGTCTTCACTCCGGGTCACCGTCCCAGGGGTTGCGGCGGGAGCGTTCACGCTCGCCGTCGTCGCCGTACGGGCCGTGGTCACCGGGCTCGTCCCAGGGCACCGAGGGCCGGTCGGCGCCGCCGGAGCGCCCGTTGACGCGGTCACCCCGATCACCGCGGTCGGCCTCGTACCCGTCGTCGTAGTCGTCCACGGACGCGCGGCGCGGACGTTCCTCCGTGCCCCTCGGGTACTTGTCGAAGGAGGCGCGCGGTGCGGTGCCCCAGTCGTCTTCGTCGGGCACGGCACGCCGGGGTTCGGGGACCTCCTTGCGGACGCGCGGCGCGGGAGTTCCGCCGCGTACGTGCTCCAGCAGCGTGCGCAGCGTCGGCTGGACGGCGCGCTGGTCCCCGAACTCGGTGTCCAGCGCGGCGGGCAGTGTCTTCGCCCAGAACTCCCACAGCGGGCGCACCCATCCCTCGACCCGCTCGCCGCCGCGCTCCCGGCGGTCGGCCAGCAGTTCCAGTTGCCGCGGGGCGGTCTTCTCGACGAGTTCGACGAAGAGCGGATGCGGTTCGCTCGCGCTCCTGGCGAGACCGAGCGGCTGAGCCCCCATCAGTTCACGGCAGTAGTCCTCCACGGTCCGTTCGTCGTCGAGGACGGTCCAGCGTTCGTACGACCGCAGCAGCTCCGCCCAGCTCGACACCCCGCCGGGGAAGTCCCCCAGCCGCAGCCGGACGCCGGGCACATGGGCGCCCTTCTCGGGGAACAGCCGCAGCCTCAGCCGCTCCGGCGACGCCGGGTCGCCGTCCACCACGTCGACCTGGCCGTTCCACATGCAGCACAGCAGCCGGTGCAGGATGACGCGGCGGTCCTCCTCGCTGCTGACCATCCAGCTGTCCCGGTAGCCGAGCCGCTGCCGCCAGCGCAGTACGTCCTGGGCCTGCTCGGAGTCCTTCGCCCTGGCCCACTGGCGCAGCACCTTGCGGGCCTCGGGGACCTGGGTGAGGCTCATCTCGCTGCGGAAGAGGACCACGGTGACGGAGTCGCTCTCCACTCCCCGGTACTCCACGGAGTTCTTGGCGTCGGACGGCAGCCGCAGCGCCTTGCCGAGGTACTCCTGCACCTCCTCCACGGCCTGCACCCGCGGGTGGGTGACCAGGACCCGCAGCGGTCCGGTGCCCTCCGGGGTGAAGCCCACCGGCAGCAGCCCGGTCAGCTTGCGGCCGAACAGGTCGAGCGCCTCCTTGCTGACCTGGTCGGCGGCGTCCGCGTCGCCCGCCGCGGCGGCCAGCAGGGTGCCCATGGCCGGCAGCAGCGGGCGTTCCTCCAGGTGTTCGCCGCTCTCCGCGAACAGCCGGGTGATGCGGCCCTCCAGCTGTGCCTTGACGACCGCGACCGCGTTGTCCGGATTGCGGCGGCTGAGGGTGTGGACCTCGCGCCAGGTGTCCCCGTCGATCATCCTGAGCAGGAGCGCGGCCTCGTCGTCGTTCTCGCGCATTCCCTCCCGCCGGATCAGCCGGGTGACCACGTCCTCGTAGAAGTGGTTGAGGGTGCGCTGCGGCGGCAGCAGATACGAGATCCCGGTGCGGTCCTCGTACAGTTCGAGGCCTTTCTGCGCGGAGATCTTGCGCTCCTGGTCGGAGTGTTTGCGGAAGGCGTTGACCAGACGTCCGAGGTCGGCCCCGGCGGTGGCCGCCGGGGGCTGCCACTGCTGCTGCTGTTCCCGCCAGGCCTCGTGCCACACGGTCCGGCTGCGCCACTGGTACCAGAGGTCCTGCTCCTGGAGCGCGGCCTGCACGTCGTCGTCACCCCAGCGGGCCGGTGACATGCCGGCCAGTCTGCCCTTGATCCTGGGGGTCTTGGGCGGCTGATCGGTCACGCCCGGGGGGCGCTGCGGGGCGCGGGAGCGGCTGTCGAGCATGCCGAGGAAGCCGAGCCTGGCGATCGGTTCGTCGCTGTCCTGGACGCCTCTGACGATGCGTTCGGCGAGGAAGGGGTCCACGCTCTGGAGGAGTTTGTCGATGGCGGGTCGCGGGGCGAACCGGTCGGCCATCGAGGCGGCCTGGCGGTCGGCGATGGACTGGAGGTCGGACAGCAGCCGCTGCATGTCCGTGAGCCGTTCGCCGAGCGCCTGCTCGATGGCCTTGCCGCCGCGCGGCAGCGGATCGGGTTCCGGGACGGCCAACTGGGCGCGTTCCCACAGCTCTTCGAGGTGGGAGTCGGCGAACAGCTGCCGGATCAGCGGCACCGCGTTGTCGCGCAGTGCGGTACGGGGCCGCTCCACGAGGTCGGTGACCGCCTCCCGCAGCAGGCGGCCCGCCACCAGGTCGGCCAGTTGGTCCATGGGGGCGGTCATGGAGGCCACCAGGCTGGTGGAGACGCCCTGTCGGCCGATGCCGGTGGGGGACACGGCGCTGCGGTGCACGCCCCGGTTGATGAAGCTCGCGGCGAAGGTCTGGAAGTCGTCGTCGGTCGCCGTGGCCCGGCCCCTGGGGCGGCTGTCGCCCAGTTCGGTGCCGATCAGCGACATCACCAGGGAGACGATGGAGCGGCGCAGGTCGTCCTGGCGGATGCCGGCGGTCGGGCTGAACAGGAAGGCCGTGGGCAGGATGCCGGTGCGCAGGCGGATCGGTGTCGTGCCCGGGTAGCGGATGCCGAGCCCGGAGTCGAGGTCGAGGTCCAGGTCGCCGATCTCCGTTCCCTCGCTCGGCGCGTTCTGCGCGTCGACCAGCCGGAACAGGTCCACCAGCGCGCGGGCCGCGTTGAGCTCCGCCTCCCGTCCGCCGCCGCCCGCCGAGGAGAACGAGGACGGCATCACGACCAGCGGGTAGATCTTCACGCCGTCGAAGCGGCGCAGCTGGAAGGCGTGGTTGATCAGGTGCAGATAGTCCAGGAAGATCCCGGCGCCGGTGCCTCCGGCCACCGAGAAGGCGACGAACACGTCGCAGCCGTTGACCTTGCCGCCGCCGAGCTCGGCCAGTTCACCGGCCGACTTGGCGATCGCGTCGATCGCCTGGAGCAGCGGCTCGAGGACCGGGGCGAGGCTGTGCCGGAGCGTGGCGAACAGGGCGGCGCGTCCGACGGTGGGCAGTTGGCCCGCGCCGTTGTGCAGCGGGGTGACCTTCGGTTCGTCGATGCGCGGCGGCAGCCAGTCGGCGACCTCGTCGCGCAGGCTCGCCCGGAGCATCTTGGTCAGTTCGGGTGACGCGTCGAAGTTCGGCAGCAGGTTGTGGGTGGCCCGGGAGGTACGGGAGTACGCGGCCCGCAGCGAGGGGTCCACGTTGAACTGGGGCAGCCGCTGGAGGTCGGACTCGCTGTAGTCCGCGTAGACGAACTGGAGGCAGTCGGGCAGCTGGTAGGGGGCGTGTCCGCTGAGGTGGCTGAGCGCGACGCCGTCCGGTCCGCACAGCTCGGCGCGCAGCTTGCGTTCGAGTTCGGCGCCGACCAGGCCACCGGTGCCGCCCAGGCCGACGAAGAGCATCGGCTGGAAGATCTTCATGGGTTTCCTCCCCGCTTGCGGCCGTCGCGGCGGCCGGTTCGTGCTCGGTACGTCCGTGGAGTGCGCGCGGCACGGCGGCCGGGCCGCGGTGCGGTGCGCGAGGGCGGCCCGGTGAGGCGTCGGGCCGCCCGAGGCGTCACAGATACGACCCGTACGAGCTCCCGCTCTCGCCGGTACCGGTCGCGGAGGTGGTGGAGCCCGCGGTCGTCCGAGCGGAGGGCCGCGGTCGGCGGACCTTCGAGGCGCGGGTGTCCTCGCCGAGGGCCAGGCTCAGCGTGTCGGTCAGCTGGACCTGGCCGCGGGCGGGCAGCGGGGTCCGGCCGCCGCCGCGCTTGCGCAGCACCGCTCCGCCCTCGGGGCTGCGCTGGACGGCGTACGGGCCGTGGGCGCGCCGTTCGATGCGCGGGCTGCGGTGGGGTTCGACGACGGCGAACTCGTACCACTGCTTGTGTCCGTGTCCTGCGAGGTGCTCGCCGAGGACGTCGCCCTCCGCGGAGACCAGCCGCAGCACCAGACCGAACGGGTCCCTGCGGGTGCGGCGTTGGCGCAGCCAGGCGAGGACCGCCACGGTGGCCAGCGCGATCAGTGCGGCGGCGGACACGAACGCCCACCAGTACTTCGCCCAGACGCCCGGTTCGGGTGTCACCCGGACCGAGAGCGGGGTGCGCACCAGGGTCCGGTCGTGGTCGGTGGTGTCCACGACGGTGACCGTGCCGCCGAGTTGCAGTCCGCCGTCGCCGAGGCGGTCGCCGAAGACGTCGCGGGGGGCGACCTCGACCGTGATCTTCCGGGTGCCGGACTCGCCGGGCTTCACCTGGATCTCGGCCGGGGTGACCGTGAGCAGCCCGGACTTGAGGTCGGCGACGGACAGCCGCAGGGTGTGCGAGGTGTTGCTGGTGTTGTGGACGGCCAGCGTGCCGGTGACCGTGGAGCCGGGGTGGGTGTTCGCGGTGGGCAGTTCGAGCGCGGTGGTGACGGGCAGTGCGCCCGGTGCGATCTGGCCGCCCTCGCTGCGGGTGTCGGCGCTCAGCCCCGAGGCCGTCAGCGTGCCGCTCACCTTCAGTGCCCCGTCGGCGCTCTTGGGGATCTCGACGGAACCGGTGAAGGAGCCGTCGCTCGCCTTGGAGTCGGGCCCCTGGCCGTCGTCGGTGAGGCGCAGCGCCAGGGGGTCGAAGCCGTCGCCGGTCAGTTCACTGCGGACGCGCAGCCCCTCGTAGTCGCGCGCGTCCTTGATCTCGTAGCCCTCGCGGGTCTGCAGGCGCATGGTCACCGTGACCTTTTCGCCGGCCTGCGGGGACGGTGGGTCCATGGTGATGGCGCCGCGCAACTCGCCCTGCCACAGCACGCTGACGGCGACGGGCAGGGAGCGGTGGCCCTCCGGCGCCTCGGCCTTCACGCGCCAGGTGCCTGGCACCGGGTCGACGATCTTCAGCGCCTCGACCGTGCCGCTGCCGCCCGCCAGCTCGAAACCCGACTTGCGGTACGTCCCCGTGGTGGGGACCTGGTGGCCGTTGGGGTCGAGGTAGGTGATCTTCACCTGGGGGTCGCCCTTGTCGACGACGATGCTGCCCACGGTCGCCAGCGGCGAGATGCCGATCTCCAGGGTGGCGGGCGGCCGCTTGCTGGGGCCCTGTTCGTGGCGCAGGCAGTGGGCGGCGGCGAAGATCTTCTCCAGCATGGGGCCGACGTCCTTGGCCCCGGAGACCTTGCCCGCGCTCGGGCGGGCGGAGGGCAGTTCGACGCAGCCCTTCTGGTATCCGCCGGCGGCGATCCGGTCGAGTTGCGCCTTGTCCGGGTCGGGTCCGAAGCCGAGCGGCCAGATCTGTACGTGCTGGGCGGCGGCGTTCTCGAGCTCCTGCGTCAGCTGCTGTTCGCCCTCGTCCTTGCGGTGCGCGGGGTCGCCGTACTTGGGGCTGTCCTGGACGTCCAGCTTTCCGTCGGTGAGCAGGAACAGCACGCGGGGCTGGGAGGGGTCGGTACCGGTGGTGAGGTCGTGGACTCCCTGGCGTATCGCGCTCGGGAAGTCGGTGCCGGTGCCCTCGTTCTTCGTGCGGCCGCGCAGCTTGTCGACGCAGGTGCCGACCGTCTCGCGGCCCGCCGCGTCCAGCGTGGTGCGCGGGCAGACCGGGTCCACCGCGCGCTGGGCGTCGGACTCGGCGGCGGCGAAACCGAAGACGGTGGCGTGGGAGGACGAGGAGACGTCGCCGAGCGCGATGCGTGCGGCGGCGGCCTTCTCGGCCTTCATGTCCTCGGGCGCGAGGCTGGCGGACTCGTCCACGGCGATGGAGTAGTTGACCGCCGGGAAGGCGGGTTCGGAATCCGCCGCCGGTACCGGATCATGACCGGCGGGTGCCAGCAGGGACACGAGCACCGCCATGCCGCCGAGCGCGCCGACCGCGCGGCGGCGCACCCGGCCCCTTCCTGTCTGCCGTCTTCCCGCGATGCTTTCCACGGCCGTCCCCCTGGTTCCTTGGTTCGTCTCTGTGTCGTGTACGTGCTGTGCCGCGTGTCAGCGGGCGGTCAGGCTCCAGGCCAGGGCCAGCGCCGTGGAAGGTGCGAGCGAGCCCACTCCCCAGCGGATGGCCCGGTACTTGGCGGACAGGATCGAGCTGACGTCCACGGCCTGGACGAGCAGCCATCCGGCGGTGTCGCGTCCGGCCTCGGTGACGTCGGCGGACAGCCCCGCGAGGTCGCGGGGGGCCAGCAGGTCGCCGAAGTACGTCACCCCGTCCCGGCCGCGGACCGTGCGGGTGCGCGGCATGAGCGCCCCGACCAGCGCGGTCACCGCGACCACCCAGAGCACGCTCGCGAGGATCAGCGTCACGTCGGCGAGCCCGCGCCAGTCGGGCGGGCCGTGCCGTCCGATCAGGAACGCGGGCAGCGCCAGCGTTCCCGAGAGCAGTACGGCCGCCTTCGCGTCGGCCCGGCCGAGGTCCTCCCTGACCGTGCTCAGCAGCCGTTCGGCGATGCGCTCTCCCCGGTCGGACCCGTGCGGACCCCCGTCCGGCACGGGCCCGACCGGGTCGGGGGAGGTGCGCGCCGGGCCGTCGCCGGTCACCGGTCCTCCTCCGCCCAGGACCATCCGTCGTCCCGGGAGCGTGTGCGGCGGCGCGGCGGTTCGGGTTCGGCGTCCTGGAGGTCGCCCGAGTAGGGCTCTCTCGCGCGTGGTCCCCGGTCCGCCCGGGAGGGCGGCTCGTCCGCCACCCAGTCCGGGGTGAACGGCTCGTCGGCGGCCGACGCCAGCTGTGGGGTCTCGCGGCGGGCGGGCAGCGAGCCGATGGGCCCCTGGAGGGGGTGGCGGCCCTGGTTGAGGAGGTTGAGGGCCTGTGTCTCCATGTCGTTGGACTGGATCTGGCCGCTGGCGACCATGGCGAAGAGCCGGTCGACCCGTTCCTTCTCGTCCTGCCGGCCCTCCTGGCGGATCTTCTCCAGGAAGTCCTTGGCCGCCTCGGGCTCGGCCGCCAGCATGTAGCTGAGCTGTTCCAGCTCGCCGCCCTGCAGCATCGTGCGGAACGCGGCCTGGTGCACCCGGGTCACCTCGGCCGAGGCGTGCGCGTCCCGGATGCCGTCCATGTGCTCGATCGTCCGGTCGTCCACCCGCAGGCGCACGTACAGCCGTACCCGCATGCCGAGTTCGGTGCCCAGGTCGGCCCAGCGTCCGCCGGCGCACTCCAGGGTGATGGCGCGGTCGGCCTGTTCGGCCTGGGTCACCCGGTAGGCCGAGGACACCTCGCGCAGCCGCTCCAGCACCGGGGCGGTGAGCCGCTGGGCGACGTCGGTGACGACCTCGGTGGCGGTCAGATGGGGATCGGTCACCGTCCAGTGGATGTCCACCTCGGCCTTGAAGAAGGTGGTGCCTCCGGCGGCCGGCAACTCCATCTGAAGCGTCGTCACATAGGTGCCGAGCGCGATCTCGCAGACGGTGTACGGCCGGGCCAGCGCCCGCTTGTCGACGTGCCGGACACCGGAGACGGTGACCACGCTGTAGCCGCCGTTGCGGTAGAACAGCACCGAGGCCTTCTGGGCGCTCACCTGCGGGGATCCGCCCGTCGGCGCGTACTCCCGCAGGAAGGGGCCCGCGGGTCCCGCGGCCGCCTTCCGCGCCCTCAGCCGCTCCCTCGCCTTCGCCCGCGCGTCCTGGTCCTCAGCCATGACTGTCCTCCTCGCCCGTCCTCTCCTTCGGCGGGACGGCGAGCCACCACAGGGTGCGCGCCTGCGCGTCGGGAAGCGGATCCTCCGGATCGTTCATCATTCGGCGCAGCAGCCAGTCCAGCCGCCGTCGGTCGTTCTCCTCGGTCGCCAGCGCGGGCAGCAGCGCCGCCAGCCCCGGCCGGGTCCCCTCGGTGCCGTCCCCGCGCACCGCCGAACGCAGCAGGGACTCCAGCGCGTCCAGGGCCACGTCCTTCGAGCGCGCCGTGTTCAGCGCGCTCCACATCAAGTCGGCCATGGGGAGCACGAGTTCGGGACGGGGGACGGCGAGGGCGAGCGGCAGCGGCCAGTCGGCGCGGTCGGCCAGCGGGGAGTCGGGCTCGTCGGACAGCACCTCGTCCACCGAGGTCACGGCGAGCCGGACGGTGGTCACCAGACCGAGGTCCTGGTACTCCGCGCGCTTGTGGTGGGTCCAGTCGGCCATCCGCCGCAGCACCTTGGCACCGTCCGGGAGAGCCAGCAGCCGTACGGCGTTGAAGGAGGCGACCGCAAGTTGCTCCCCGTCGTCGCGGACCCCGATCCGGGCCAGGGCGTCCAGCGCGTCCTCCGTCGTGTCCGCGGCGTTCCCGTAACCCAGTGCCATCGCCGCGGTCCAGCGCAGCGCCTTCGTCCCGTACCTGCTCCAGTCGTCGACCAGCTTGCGCACCGCCTTGCGGTGCGAGGCGTGACCGGCCGCCTGGTCGAGGGTGGTGGCCGCGAAGATCCTCCGGCGGGGTGTGGCCGCCTCGGCGAGCGGCCGGATCAGCTCCGCGTATCCGTGGTCGAAGTCCCGTGCGCACAGCTCCCCGGCGGCCACCGCGGCGCGCATCCACACCTGGGGGCGTGGATCGTCGGCGAGCAGCCGCAGCCAGCGCACGATCGGTGCCCGGACGGGGAAGTGCCGATCCCAGATCTCGGTGAGCACCGCGGAGGGCAGGGCGGATCCCCGGTACCAGATCAGCCGGGCCGGAACCTCGGTCCCGGCCACCTCGAGCCGGCCGTCGGTCAGTTCGGCGCGCGAGAGGGCGAGATCGGCTTCCGGGTCGTCGCAGAACAGCGGGCGGGCCGGGGTGTGGTCCGGATCGCACTGTACGGACAGTTCCCAGGTCAGCAGGTGGGCGGCGGCGGCCACGGCGCTGTGCGAGGCGCCGCCCAGTACGGCGAGAGCGATACGGAACGCCACCGGGTGGAACAGGGCCGCCGTACCGGGCCGGCCCGCGCCGCCCTCAGGCTCGGCGGGAGGCGCCGTCAGCGCCCGGTCCACTCCGGCGAACCACTCCTGGGCCTGGTCGGCGGCGAGGCTCCGGCAACCGGCCAGCAGTTCGTCCCGCGAGACCTCCCCCAGTTGGTGTGCGGCCAGCAGCGAGGCGAGCAACTCGGCCTCGGCGGGGCGCAGGTCCTTCAGTCCGACCGCGTCCTTGACGTCCCGGCGAACCGCCAGTTCCTCCGCCCCGGTGAGCAGGTCCTCCAGCCGGACCTCACCGTCCGGGGCGGCGGCGACATGCTCCTCCAGCCGCTCCCGTAACCGGGTGGTGAGCAGTTCCTGGGTGGGTGCGGGAGGGCAGAGTCCGCCGTACCGCCCGGCCAGCAGCGGGTTGGCCGCCGACCCGACCGCGACGACGACCACCGCGTACGACTCGCACCGGGCCAGCGCCGCGGCGAGCCCGTCGAGGTCCATCTCGTCCGGGGGCAGCGCACCGGGCCCGGTGAGGGAGAGCTCCAGCAGATAACCGGTGCCGCGCCGCGCCTCCTCGCCCTCGCCGGCCAGCGAGCCCGCCAACTTCCGCACCCCACCGTCCGGATCGACCCGGCGCACCCGGGATCCGGCCCCGGGCTCCGTGCCCGTGGCGTCCGCCGCGGGGCCGGTGACCTCGTCGAGGAGCGAGAGCGCGGTGCTGGTGCGTCCGGTGCCGGGGGCGGCGCCGAGCACCAGCAGCCGGCGGGCGCCGAGGGCGTTGCGCAGTTGTACGTATCCCTGCGGTTCCACATGGACGCGGCGGAGCCTGCGCAGTTCCTCGTCGGGCACGGGTCCGCTGCGCATCCCCGCACCGGAGTGACGGGCGTCCATCCGCAGGTGGATGTCGCCGATGTGGGCGCTCTGGAAGTAGGAGCGGTCGAAGCTGTTCAGGTCCCGGCCGGTGTCGAACAGCATCCGGGTGGCACGGCGGGCCCGCGAGGCGGCGGCGAGATCCGTGGTCCCGTCCTCGCCCTGCTCCTCGGCGAGCGGGTCGCGGGTGTGTTCCTTGAACCGCCCCGCGGCGCGCTCGCGTTCCTCCTCCTGCTTCTTCCCCTGGTCGTTCTTGACGTCGCCCTCGTCCGGGGCGTCGTTCCTCGCGGCACCCTCGTCGCCTTCGGCCTTGCCCTCGTCGGCACGGGGCGGGTCGTTCCTGGCCTTCCCGTCGGCCTCGGGCGAACGGGCGTCGGCCCCCTTCCGGGGTGCGGGCTCGGCGCCGCCGCCCGCCTGCTGATCGTCGGCCACCGCGATCAGCCCTTCCGTCGGCCGGCGTCGCCGGTGATGCGCCCGATGTGCACGGGCTGCTGGTAGACGTTGTCGCTGTGCTGCGACATGTCGCCGTGGACGGTGTAGTGGGCGCGAGGACCGTCGGCGCGGTCCTCTCCGTCGATGCGACGGGCGTCATCGACGTCAGGGACGTCATCGACACCACCGGCGTCATCGACACCACGGGTGTCACGGACATCACGGGTGTCACTGGCATCACGGGCGTCATCGACGCCATCGGCACGGTCGGCGTCAGGTGCTGCCGGTGCGGCGGTGGGGATCTCGGGAGCGGGCCTGCCGGGAAGGTGGAACCAGGCGGTGACCTCGCCCTCCTTGAGCTCCAGGCGGGCCGAGGAGTAGTGCGCGGGCTCGATGAACTTGCCGCCGCTGCTGACCACGTCCTCGTAGAGCGACCGGGAGGTCACCAGCACGAGGTCGGCCCGCTCGGCGTCCAGCAGCCGTCGGGCAAGCGGCGAGTCGGCCAGCCGGCAGGCGAGGTCGACCGCGCGCCCGCTGATGCCCCGGCCGTCGTGCCGGACAGGCCCGACGTGCATGCCCACCCGAAGCCCGAGGGGAACACTCAGGCCGCGGTTCTCGTCCCGCAGATTCTCGTGCACCTCGACCATCCACAGGCCGAGCAGGCGGGTCACCGCGATCCGGCCGGCCACCGACAGCAGCACACCGTCGCCGCGGTCCTCCATGTGTACGGCGTCCCGCGCCACCTTGGCGTGGGTGAAGGCCGCCTCCAGCACCCGGTAGATCCGTTCGCGCATGCGCTGCTTGTCGACGTCGTCGTACTCCCCGGAACGCCGGGCGTCGACGCTGATCACCAACTCGTAGCGTGCTTCGGCGAGATCCATCGCGTCGTGGTCCACCCCGTGCCCCCTTGTTCTCTCCACTTGCCGTCCCCCTCAGCGTCGGGCCCGGGGACGAAGGCCGTCTGTAGCCGTTTACACACGACGAGGCGTGGGTTACGGCAAGGCGTGGGTCTACTCCTGATGACCGTCCGCGAGGAGTGCGAGCAGTTCGGGGTCGAGGATCTCCACCATCCGGTTGCCGGTACGCACGACGTGCTGGGTGCGCAGCAGCTTCAGTGCCTTGGCGACGGCTTCCCGGGTGGCTCCGATGGTGGCGGCCAGTTCGTCCTGGGCCAGTTGGACGACGGTGCCGGTGTGCAGGGCGCCGCCCGGTACGGCCGGGTTGTAGGGGCCGGAGGGCTCGGCTCTCGACAGTTCGGTGAGCCGGCCGGCCAGCCGTTGCAGCACGGTGAGCGAGGCGAGCGCGGACCGCTCCTGGTCGGCGCTGCGCAGCCGGAAGGTGAGCTGGCGTATCACCAGACCGCTGACGCGGGGGTGCAGGGCGAGGAACCGGCGGAAGGCGTCCCCGGATATGACCTGGGTCTCGGTCGGACCCAGCGCGCGCACCGTGGCGCTGCGGGGATGCGGGTCCAGGGCGGCCATCTCGCCGAGCAGTTCACCGGGACCCCGCAGACCGAGTATCAGCCGTGTGGCACCCCGGTCCGTCGCCACGGAAACGGTCACCCAGCCCCGAATGATGATCAGGACGTGACTGGACCGGTCACCCTCCGTCAGAAGGTGGGCATCGGCCGCGTAATGCTTCCGGCTGCCGAGAGCCATCACGCTCTCGCGCTCCTGAGGGGTCAGAGCGCGCGCGAAAGCCAGCTCATTGCCGAGCAGCCCCATGGCCACGCCCCCCGCCGCAATCATGCCGCCTGACTTTTCAGAGGCGTTGATGGTGGCAGAGCAAAGCATTGAGACGAGTGAATTACGCCAGATCGGCAGTACTGGTCGGTAAGGGGCGAAGTGCCAGGTGGGTCGCCCGGGGATGGCGTCCCCTCATGACGCCTCCACCACCGGTGACCGCGGCCGGACCGTCCGACTCCGCTCCCGCCCCACCGACGACCTTGAGGTCAGGACCGGCGCCGAACGGCCGGCCCCGTCGACACGGGGAACCGGCCAGGGTGGCGGACTTGGCGGAAAATCAGGTTTCCGCCGCCGGAGGGGTGGTGAGGAGGTGGCGACGGGGTGAGGGGACGGTGTCCGGTTCTTCGCGCGTCACACCGGCTCTTCGCGCGTCACACCGCTCGGCCGGATGCTCAGCCAGCGGCCTGGCAACTGGCCTTGTTGAGGGTGAAGTTGCGCGCGGCCGAGTTGGAGCCGGTCCAGGAACCGAGGAAGCCGAAGGTGAACGTGCCGTTCGCGGCGACGGTCTTGTTGTAGTCGGCGGCGGTGGCCGTGACGTGGGAGTCGTCCTGGGTGAAGGTGCCGTCCCACATCTGGCCCACGCGCTGGCCGTCCTTGAAGGTCCAGCCGAGGCTCCAGGTGGCGAGGGCCTTGGTGGAGGTGACGGTGACGGTGGCCTGGAAGCCGTCCGGCCACTCGCTCACGATCTCGTACTTGACCCGGCAGTCCGGCGCGGCGCTCTTCGTGGAACCCGTCGCCCCGCCCTGCTTCCCGGCGGGCGACGAGGACTCGCCCTGGGCCTCCTGATCGGAGTTGCCCGCCGGACGCGAGGTCGAGTCCGCCACCGCGGGCGAGCCCGTCGTCCCCGTCCCCGTCCTCGATCCCGACCCCGACTTCGTCTGCGAGCCCGAGGGGAAGGTGGGGCCCGGGTCCGCCACGGACTGCCCGTCCGTCGACTCGCCCTGCGCGGCGTTCGCGTCGCCGCCCTTCGAGCCGCCGAAGGGCATCAGGGAGACCGTGAGCGCCAGTGCGGACACGAGGACGGCCGTGACCAGGATCCCGGTCCGGCCGATCCGGGGCCGGACCGGCTTGCCCTCGTTCAGCCCCGTGTCCACCGCCGCGTCCGTGCGTCCGCCGATCATGCCGGCCTCGGCGGCCCGGCGCCGCCGTTCGAGATACGCGAGGCCGCCCCAGCCGATCACACCGCTGGAGAGCGCCGCGGGCAGCCCGCCGCCGTGCAGCCGCAGACAGGCGGCGGCCTCCGCGCACTCGACGCAGCGCGCCATGTGCCGGGAGAGGTCCTCGGGCGTCTCGGCGCTGGGTGAGCGGGTGACCGCGTCGAGGAGCCGCGCATAGCTGCGGCAGTAGGCGTCCATCGGCGTGTCGAGGTGGTTGCGGTGGCAGCGGTCCCGGAACAGCGCCCGCACCTGGGCGAGTTCGGAGGACGCGGCCGCCGGATCGAGACCGAGCCGCCGGGCCACCGCGGACATCGGCAGCGACTCGACCTCGGCCAGCCACAGCAGAACGGCGTCCGGCTCCTGCATGTCCCTCAGGCCGCGCAGCGCGAGCGGGCGGTGCAGCGGCGGTCCGACGTAGCGGGCGGCCATGTCGGAGTGGAGCCACAGGCGCAGGTCGGGGTCGAGCCGATGGCCGAGCCCGCTCGTCTCCCAGGCGGCGGCCACGGTACGGACCGAGGCGAGCAGCAGCGGAATGCGGGGCAGCCTGAGCGCCCGGCGTCCGGTACCGGTACTCTTCGATGCCGCGGTGGCGGCGCGCAGTTCGTCGATGCCGTGCGTGAACGCCTCGGTCGCCAGCTGCGTGGCCGAGGCGGAACCGGACGTGCACAGATCGGCGTACGACAGGACCGCGTCCCAGCACTCCGAGAGCAGCGCGGCCTCGGCGGCGTTCTGGGGGGTCGGCAGGTCGGGCATGGGGGGCTCCTGCATCAACTGCTTCCAGGTGCAACGTCTAGAAACGTCGGAACGTGATCGTCAACTCACCCTCTGTACAAGGGAGTTGAGGCCGCCTCAACGACGGGGCCCGAGCCTTTCACGCTTTCCACACAACTGACAAGCGAGGTATTCAATTAGCGTGGCAAGCGGTTGCGGCGCCGTACGTCCGAGCGCGCGCAGCCTCCCTCCCGCCGTATGGAAGGTGATACGGAAGGGAGGCCGATACGTCTCGATCGCCGTCTGACTTTTGAGAGGTTCTACGGAATCTTCGGTCCGGCCGCTTCCGCCACCGCCGGTTCCCGCGCCGGGAGACTGTCCATGAAGGAGCTCACCGAGAAGACCGCGTGGCCGGGTCCGGGCGGGCCGTATCCCGGCGGCGAGGACAGCCCGAAGTCCTCCATGGTCGAACGGTAGGCCTCCAGCAGCCGGATGTGGTACTCCAGCGGCGCGCCCTGGGGGTTGGCCTTGCCGAGCGGGGTCGTGGGCTCCGGGCACCAGGTGGTGAAGCGGGGCGTGATGCCGTGCGACATGAAGAAGCGCAGCCCCTCGGTGGTGGAGGCGATGGCCTCGTCGACGGTCGTGAAGCCGAACGGCTCCGCCATCTCCACGCCGGCCACGAAGTTGGGGATCACGTTGCGCGCGCCGAAGACCTCCGCGGAGTCGAGGATGCGCTTGTGCCACTCGTCGCGGCCGACGTATCGCTCCTTGCCCGGGCAGTACAGCTCGAACAGCCGGCGGTCCCACACCTCGTAGTTGGGGTGGTAGATCTGCACGCCGTAGTCCTTGAACCGCTGCACGTCGTCGCGCGGCAGCGCCTGCGCGACGACCTTGCCGATCCAACGCCCCGGGAAGCGCTCCTCGATGGCCTTGGCGTAGTGGCCGTAGAAGTCGGCCTCGTCGCGCCCCTGCAGCTTCGAGGTGATCGCGCCGCCGGTGAGGGTGTACGCGGTGGAGGCCTTCGCGGTGTCGTACCGGTCGATGATCTCCAGGGCTTCGAGGACCTCCTCGACGTCCTTCACCCCGGTGTACGGGCGCCCCGCCGCCTTGTGCTGGCGCCAGTTGTGGTTGATGTCGCAGTACTGGCACTCCTCCTTGGCACCGAAGTACTGGCAGACCCGGAAGACGGTGAGGTAGATCAGATAGCCCCACTGGATGGTGGGGGCGACCTCCATCACGGACTTCCCGTTGGAGAGCGTGTGCCGGTAGTACTCGGGCATCGGCGGCACGCCGACGTCGGCGATGCGCTTCCCGTCGAGGTAGAGCCCGAGCATGCCTTCGTCGTCCGCGGCGACGCGATAGGGCGAGGCGGGATTGACCCGCACGGACACCACGGTCCGCCGCAGGTCGTACGGCCCACCCGTGAGGATGATCTCCTCGGGCGGGCGGCGCAGCGCGGCCTCGCCGAGCTCGGGCAGGGTGCCGTGGTCGAAGGAGAAGATGAAGTACGACTTCGGCTTGACGTCACCGTCCTCGTTGTCGGAGAGCGCCGTCTCGTCGAAGGCCACACCTCCGCGGAGCAGGTCCTCCTTGAAGACGGCCTCCCGCGGTACGTGCGGGAACCTCTCCATCAGATCCTCGACCAACGCGGTGCGGCTGCCGACCATCCCGTTCTCCTCGCTCCCGACCCGTTCCCGACTCGTTCAAGTCTCCGTGCTCGACTCCTCACGGTATGCCCCTGCCTGTGCGTCAGCCGTGCCGGGTCCCCTCGCGGCGCACGATGCGCGCGGGAGGAGCCACGTCCGACCGCGGTGCCGGGTCGAACCCGGGCACGCCCCAGGTGGCCGCGACCGGCAGAGCCCCGGCCCGGAACCCGAGGCTCGCGCCGGGGCGCCCATAGGGACAGCACGAGCAGGACCGTCGCAGCGAGTTCCCTGCGGGTACGCCGGGACGAGCCCCGCGCACGGGTCCCGCGACTGGTACGGCCCAGCGCCCCAAGAGCCGCTCCGGGGCCCAGCCCCCGAGCGAAGGACCAGAGGCGCAGCCCCGAGTGAGGGACCCGGAGCGCAACCCCAAGTGGGAGTCCCAGGGGCGTAGCCCCAAGCGGGGATCCCGAAGACTCAGCCCCGAGCAGGGGACCGGGGGCGCAGCCTCCGGGGATGGGATGGGTAGGGGCGGCGGGGGCGAGGAAAGTCCGGGCGCCGCGTCACGCCCCCCGTTCCAACACCCCCACATCCACCCCGAACTCCACCCCCTCCCCCGCAACGACCCGCTCCGCCTCCGAGAGAACCGTCAGGCCCAGACGGGTGAGTTCGTTGCCCTGGGAGCCGGCGAGGTGGGGGGTGACGAAGGCGTTGGGGAGGTCGTAGAGGGGCGAGTCGGCCGGCAGCGGCTCGGGGTCGGTCACGTCGAGGATCGCGCTCAACCGCCCGGCCCGCAGCGCGTCGATCAGCGCGTCGTGGTCGACGAGCGACCCCCGCGCGGTGTTGATGAGGACCGCCCCGGCCGGCATCAGACCGAGTTCACGGCGACCGATCAGGTGCCGGGTCTCGGGGGTCTGGGGGGCGTGGACGGTGACGATGTCGCTGGTGGCGAGCAGGTCGTCGAGCGGGAGGAGAGGAACCCCCAGTTCGACCGCCGCGCCCTCGTCGGCGTACGGGTCGGTGAGGCTCACCCTCAGATCGAAGGGGCGCAGCAGTTCGATCACGCGGCGGCCGATTCGGGACGCTCCGACGACACCCACACGGCGGCCGTAGTTGCCGATGCCGGGAACCAGGGCCCACCCGGGCACGGAGCGCCGCGCGCGCAGCCGGTCGCGCTGGGCGAAGAGGTCCTTGCCGGCGAGAAGGATCATGGCGAGGGTGTATTCGGCGACGGGCAGCGCGTTGGCGACGGCGGCCGAGGACACCACAAGGCCGCGGTCCCAGACCGCCGGTGTGGTGAAGCCCTTCACCGAGCCCGCGGAGTGCAGCACGGCACGCAGCTTCGGCGCCGCGTCGAGCGTGGCCGCATCCAGCCGCGGGCAGCCCCAGCCGGTGATCAGGATCTCGGTCCCGGCGAGCGCCTCGCGCACACGAGGCTCCGAGAAGTCCTCGGCCACCAGCGCGGGGTCGATGTCCACGACCTCGCGCAGCCGGGTCATGACCTCGGCCGGGAAGACCTGCGGCACGTTCTCGGCGGACATGGCGAACATCGCCACGGGACGCTCGGGCAAGGAGTCAACCCTCCGGCTCGGTGACTGACGAAACACGACTACGGGAGAGGGCGGCCACCCAAGAGGGCGGCTACGGGACAGCACCAAACAGCAAGCGCTCTCTACCGCCTCCACCGTAACCGCAGCCCGCCACGCGCGACAGGGGACAGGGCCGGGACACCGGACCGACCGACCCCGAGGTAGTTTCCAGCAGTGGCCACCGCACGGCCGCGCACGGCGACTTCCCGGGGAGGCACGACAGGGATGACAGAAACCCTGACCAACTGGGCCGGCAACATCACGTACACCGCCAAGGAACTGCACCGCCCGCACACGCACGACGCCCTCGCGGCGCTCGTCGCGCGGAGCGCACGCGTCCGCGTCCTCGGCAGCGGGCACTCGTTCAACAAGATCGCCGAGCCCGGCGACGACGGCGTACTGGTCTCGCTCACCGCGCTGCCCCCGACCGTGGACGTCGACTCGACCGCCCGCACGGTACGGGTCGCGGGCGGCGTCCGGTACGCCGAACTGGCCCGCCGGGTGCACGAGCACGGGTTCGCCCTGCACAACATGGCCTCCCTCCCGCACATCTCCGTGGCGGGCTCGGTGGCGACCGGCACCCACGGCTCGGGCGTCACCAACGGCTCCCTCGCCTCCACCGTGCGCGAGGTCGAGATCGTCACGGCGGACG
This sequence comes from Streptomyces mirabilis, assembly GCF_039503195.1. Taxonomy (NCBI): domain Bacteria; kingdom Bacillati; phylum Actinomycetota; class Actinomycetes; order Kitasatosporales; family Streptomycetaceae; genus Streptomyces; species Streptomyces mirabilis. Next base: position 7,928,218 of record NZ_JBCJKP010000001.1, on the reverse strand, counting down.
GCTCGACGGTCACGATCGGCCGCGACGACGCACGCTTCGACGGCGCCGTGACCTCCCTCGGCGCACTCGGCGTCGTCACCGCCCTCACCCTCGACCTGGAACCGGACTTCGAGGTGAGCCAGCACGTCTTCACCGAACTTCCCCTCGCCGGGCTCGACTTCGAGACGGTGGCGGCGACGGCGTACAGCGTGAGTCTCTTCACCGACTGGGGGCGTCCGGGCTTCCGACAGGTGTGGCTCAAGCGCCGTACCGACCAGCCGCTGCCCGACTTCCCCTGGGCCTCGCCCGCCACCGAGGCGATGCACCCCGTGCCGGGCATGCCCGCCGAGAACTGCACCCAGCAGTTCGCAGTGCCCGGACCGTGGCACGAGCGACTGCCGCACTTCCGGGCGGAGTTCACCCCGAGCAGCGGGGCCGAGCTGCAGTCCGAGTACCTGCTGCCGCGCCCGCACGCGCGCGCGGCGCTGGGCGCCCTCGACGCGGTCCGCGAGCACATCGCGCCGCTGCTGCAGATCTGCGAGGTGCGCACCGTGGCCGCCGACCGGCAGTGGCTGAGCCCCGCCTACGGCCGGGACACCGTGGCCCTGCACTTCACCTGGGTCGAGGACACGGCGGCCGTCCTGCCGGTGGTGCGTCGGGTCGAGGAGGCGCTGGAGCCGTTCGATCCCCGGCCGCACTGGGGCAAGGTGTTCACCACGCCCGGGGAGGTGCTGCGCGGGCGCTACCCGCGACTGGACGACTTCAGGGCCCTGGCCGAAACCATGGACCCGGCGGGCAAGTTCACCAACGCCTTCGTGCGGGACTTTGTTCACCCCCTTTCCTAACCCCTTGTCGAACGTCCTCGCCAGGCCATAGCCTTGCGCCGCGCCGGGACCGTCGAGCCCCGCTGTGCGGTACGGAGGACCGAGGTGGCCAAGCAGGCGAAGCGGACGTCGCGCGACATCCGCACCGCGAACCGCTACGAGGTGCTGCGTCAGATCATCGCCGCGTCCCCCACCTCACGACAGGAGTTGGCGGCGGCCACCGGGCTGAGCCTGGCCACGGTCGCCACGCTCGTCGGTGAACTGCTCGACCTCGGCATGCTGACCGAGGTCGGGTTCGAGGACTCCGCGGGGGGCCGCCCCCGGGGACTCGTGGCCGTCAACGCGTCGGGGGGCGCGTTGATCGGCGTCGACATCGCGGAGACGTACGTCCGCGTGGAGCTGTTCGACCTCGCGCTGAACGTGCTCGCCCGCGCCGCCGAGGACATGCGCCCCGGTGAGAGCCGCCCGGAGCAGGTCGTCGGACATGTCGCCGCGGCCGTCGGCTCGGTGGTCGCGCAGGCCGGGGTCGAGGGCGCGCGCGTCCTGGGCGTCGGGGTCAGCGTGCCGGGCCAGGTGGACCGCGACACCGGCATCTCCGAGTACGCGCCGAACTGGGACTGGCACGACGTGCCGCTGCTCGACCTGCTGGCCGAGCACATCGCCTACCCCCTCCACCTCGACAACCCGCTGCGCGCCTGCGCGATCGCCGAGCTGTGGTTCGGCGCGGCCCGCGGTCGCGGGGACGCCGTCGTCGTCAACCTGGGCACGGGGGTCGGTGCCGGGCTCGCGCTCGGCGGCGGGCTGCACCGCGGGGTGAGCAACAGCGCGGGCGAGTGGGGCCATACGACGCTGGTCCTCGACGGGCGGCCGTGCCACTGCGGCAACCACGGCTGCGTGGAGACGTACGTCGGGGCGCCCGGGATCATGCGGAACCTGCGGGAGTCGAGCCCGCGGAGCCCGCTGCTGCACCCCGACGACCAGACCGCCACCATCGACGCCCTGTCCCGCGGGGTCGCCGCCGGCGACCCGGTAGCGCTCCAGGTCGTCCGGGACACCGCCCGCTATCTCGGCGCGAGCATCGCGGACCTGATCAACCTCCTCAACCCCGAAGTCGTCGTGCTCAGCAGCTGGGTGGCCGCCGCACTCGGCGAACCGCTGCTGCGCGAGGTGCGCGAGGCCGTCGCCCGGCACGCGCTGCGGCGACCGCTGGCCGCCACCGAGATCGTCCTCTCCCCCATCCCCACCGACCCGGTCTGCCTGGGCGCCGCGACCTTCGCCCTGGAGGGCGCCCTGAACCCGGTGGGCCAGAAGCCCGCCGGCGGCAGGGCCGTCCCGCGCCGCACCGCTCTCTAGGAGGCGGTGGGCCGCCGGACCGGCGGTCCGCCAACTCGCCCTGCCGACACCCCTGTTCGATCCACCGAACCGCAGACAACGCTTCGAACAGACTTCGTCCAACCCCTTGCCGAAGCCTTAACAGAAGGTTAGCGTCCCGCACCGCACAGCGATTTCGAGCCGCAGCCGTACAAGAGACAAGGACGTCACCATGTCGGCAATGAGCAGCAACTGGGACCGTCGATCCGTCCTGCGGGCCGCAGCGGGGCTGGCCGCGCTGGGGCCGCTGGCCGCGTGTGGAAGCAACAACGGGCGTTCCGGGGGCGGGAGTTCGGGCAAGTCCATCAAGCAGTACTTCCACGCGTACGGGGAGGCCGGCGTCGAGGACGCCCTCAAGCGGTACGCGAAGGCCTACGACAAGGCCGCGGTGAACACGCAGTGGATCACCAGCGCGGACTACGAGAGCAAGCTCTTCTCCGCACTGCTCACCGACAACGCCCCCGACGTGTTCGAGTTCCACCCGCAGATCCAGCTCATCAAGAGCGGTCAGGTGGCGGACCTGAGCGACATCATCGATCCGGTCAAGTCCGACTTCAACCCGGCCGACATCGCCTCGCACACGGTGGACGGGAAGATATACGGCGTCCGGATGATCGACGACCCGCAGTTCTTCTTCTACCGCAAGTCCGTGCTGGAGAAGGCGAAGATCCAGCCGCCGACCACCCTCGACGAGTTGATCGAGGCCGCGGCGAAGCTCACCACCGGCAAGGTCAAGGGCCTGTTCATCGGCAACGACCTGCACGCCGTCATCAACCCGCTGATCTGGTCGTCCGGCGCCGACACCCTCGACGCGAAGAACCAGATCGCATACCACACGGAGGGCGTCAAGGAGGGCATCAAGAAGATGCGCCAGCTGTTCACCAGCGGCCACCTTCTCCTCGACGCCCCGACCGACTACTGGGACCCCTCCGCGATCGTGCAGGGTCTGACCCCTATCCAGTTCTGCGGTATGTGGGCCATGCCGGTCATGCAGAAGGCACTCGGCGACGACCTCGGGATCTTCCCCTTCCCGAAGGTCACCGACTCCGGCAAGCAGTCGGTCGTCAACGGCGGCTGGTCGATGTTCGTCAACGCCAAGGGCAAGAACGCCGATCTGGCCAAGGAGTACGTGAAGTGGCTGTGGATCGACCAGAAGAAGTACCAGGAGGACTTCGCGCTGTCGTACGGCTTCCACATCCCGCCGCGCGCCTCGATCGCCGCGTCCGCCACCAAGCTCAAGACGGGCCTGCCCGCCGAGGGCGTCAAGCTCTTCAACGACTTCGGACACTTCGACAACATCGGCTGGACCCAGGCCATGATCACCGCGCTGGAGGACGTCTTCGCCAACTGCGTCCGCAAGAACGGTGACCCGGAGGCCGAGCTCTCCAAGGCCGACACCACCGTCAACCGCGAGCTCAAGAAGCTCTTCGGATAGGCCGGGGCGGAGACAGACGGACGGGTAGCGACATGTCGACCACCACCACGCGCGGTGTCGCGCACCCCGCCTCGGCCAAGGCCTCACCGGCCAGGCCGCGGCGGGGGCTGCGGGGCAGCAGCACCTTCAACTTCTGGCTCTTCACGAGCCCTTTCCTCATCGGCCTGACGGTCTTCGTCTATGTGCCGATCGGCTGGAGCCTCTGGCTGAGCTTCTTCGAGGCGCGCTTCACGGTGACGCCGAGCAAGTTCGTCGGCTTCGACAACTACTGGCAGATGCTGCAGGACAGCAAATTCACCGGTTCGCTCGTCACCTTCACCGTGTTCGCCGTCTTCATCGTGCCCGCCACCTGGGCGCTGTCGCTGGGTCTCGCCCTGCTGGTGAACCGGCTGCGCTTCATGAAGGCGTTCTTCCGGTCCGTCTTCTTCCTGCCGACCGCGTGCAGTTATGTCGCCGCCGCGCTGATCTGGAAGATGTCGATGTTCAGCGGGGTCCGCTTCGGCCTGATGAACACGATCCTCGGCTGGTTCGGCGTCGAGAACATCGCCTGGCTCGCCAACCCCGATCCGCCCTGGTACTGGCTGGTCATCGTGACGCTGCGACTGTGGCTGCAGGCCGGTTTCTACATGATCCTGTTCCTCGCGGCGCTGCAGAACATCCCGCCCGAGCTGTACGAGGCCGCCGCCATCGACGGCGCCAAGCCCGGCTGGCAGACCTTCCGCTACATCACCCTGCCGCAGCTGCGGGCCACCTCGACCGCGGTGATCCTGCTGCTGGTCATCGCCGCTTACCAGGCCTTCGACGAGTTCTTCAACCTGCTGGCGAAGACGACCTGGGGCCGGCCACCGCTCGTCGAGCTGTACTACACCGCACTGGGCGAGAGCCAGGACTACGGCGAGGGCAGTGCGGGCGCGGTGATCCTCACCCTGCTGATCCTCATCGTGACACTGGCGCAGGGCAAGTTCCTGGGCTTCGGAAGGGGTGACGACAAGTGACCGCGACCGTGCCTCCAGTCACTCCGGTCGACAAGCCACGCCGTGTCAAGCGCGGCAGCGTCATCGGCAACACCGGCCTGTACGTCTCCATCGGCGTCGCCGCCCTGCTCTTCCTGGTCCCCTTCTATCTGATCGCCCGCAACGCGCTGTCGACGGACCCCGAAATCACTGGCGAGAACTGGAAGTTCTTCCCCACGAACCCCCAGTGGAGCAACCTCACCGAGCTGTTCCACGACACGACGGTCGACTTCGGCCGCTCCCTGCTGAACTCCGCGGTCGTCGCCGTCCTGATCACGGTGGGCACCCTCCTGGTCTGCTCGCTCGCCGGCTACGGCCTGGCCCGCATCCCGTACAAGCACGCGAACAAGATCTTCTACATGGTCCTGGGGACCCTGATGGTGCCGCCCGCCGTCACCTTCGTGCCGAGCTTCGTGCTGGTCTCCTCGCTGGGCTGGGTGGACAGTTATCGGGGCCTCGTCATTCCGGTGCTCTTCAGTGGTTTCGCCTGCTTCCTCTTCCGGCAGTACTTCCTGGGGTTCCCCAAGGAGCTGGAGGAGGCGGCGCGCGTGGACGGGCTCGGCTACTGGGGCGCGTACTGGCGCATCGTCGTACCGAACTCCCTGAACTTCTTCGCCGCGATCGCGACCATCACCTTCATCAGCGGCTGGAACGCCTTCCTGTGGCCGCTGGTCATCGGCCAGGACCCGAGCGCCTGGACGGTGCAGATCGCGCTCTCCTCGTACATGACCAACCAGACCGTCAACTACCACCTGATCTTCATGGCCACCGCCATTTCCATCCTGCCCCTGGTGTTCGTGTTCCTCTTCCTCCAGCGCTGGCTGGTGCAGGGGGTCGCGCAGACCGGCATCAAGGGCTGATCGACAAGCTCGACGGGCACCAAGGGACGATCTAGGAGACCGATGTCTTTCCGCACGACTTCCGCCATTGACTACGTCGAGGACGTCTCGCCGGGCAGTGGGGCGCTCCCGCCACGCGCCCGGTACGCGTCCTCGGACGCGCGGTCCTTGTCACTGAACGGCAGTTGGCGCTTCCGTCTGTCCCCCACCGCCGACGCCGAGGACGACTCGTTCGCGGCGCAGGGGTTCGACGCCGGGGACTGGGCCGAGGTGTCCGTCCCCGGCCACTGGGTCCTCCAGGGGCACGGCTCACCGATCTACACCAACCACCTCTACCCGTTCCCGGTCGACCCGCCGCGCGTGCCGACCGGGAACCCGACCGGCGATCATCTGCGCACCTTCGACCTGCCGTCCGACTGGCCCTCGGACGGCGGGGCGGTGCTGCGCTTCGACGGGGTCGAGTCCTGTGCCCGGGTCTGGCTGAACGGCACGGACATCGGAGAGTTCAAGGGCTCGCGGCTGCCGCACGAGTTCGCGGTCGGCCATCTGCTCAAGCCGGGCGGCAATGTGCTGGCGGTCCGTGTCCACCAGTGGTCGGCGGGCTCGTACCTGGAGGACCAGGACCAGTGGTGGCTGCCGGGCATCTTCCGGGACGTCACGCTCCTGCACCGCCCGGCGGGCGGCGTCCTCGACTTCTTCGTGCACGCCTCCTACGACCATGTCGAAGGCCTCGGGACCCTGCGCGTCGACTCCGATGTCGACGGCCGGGTCACCGTGCCCGGCCTCGACATCGATGTCGCGACCGGCGAGTCGGTCACCGTCCCGGTGCGGCCGTGGACGGCCGAGACACCCCAGCTGTACGACGGTGTGCTCGCGACCGAGGGCGAGCGCGTCCCGCTGCGCGTCGGCTTCCGCACGGTCGTCCTGGCGGACGGCCTGATCAAGGTCAACGGCACACCGCTCCTCTTCAAGGGCGTCAACCGGCACGAGTGGCACCCGGAGCGGGGCCGCGCCCTCGACCTGGAGACCATGCGCGAGGACGTGCTGCTGATGAAACGGCACAACATCAACGCGGTGCGCACCTCGCACTACCCGCCGCACCCCGCCTTCCTCGACCTGTGCGACGAGTACGGCCTGTGGGTCGTCGACGAGTGCGACCTCGAGACGCACGGATTCACGGAGCAGGCCTGGCGCGACAATCCCGTCGACGACGACCGCTGGACCCCGGCCCTGCTCGACCGCGCGGCCCGCATGGTCGAGCGCGACAAGAACCACCCCTCCGTCGTCATCTGGTCCCTCGGCAACGAGGCCGGCACCGGGCGCGGGCTGACCGCGATGGCCGAGTGGATCCGTGGCCGGGACGGCTCACGCCTCATCCACTACGAGGGTGACATCGACTGCCGTGACACGGACGTCTACTCGCGGATGTACGCCGACCACGCCGAGGTCGACAGGATAGGCCGCGGCCTTGACGGCGGCACCCGCAAGCGCCGCGGACTCCCCTTCATCCTCTGCGAGTACGGGCACGCGATGGGCAACGGTCCCGGCGGGCTCGCGGACTACCAGCACCTCTTCGAGTCGTACGGCCGCATCCAGGGCGGCTTCATCTGGGAGTGGATCGACCACGGCATCAAGGACGAGCGGTTCGGGTTCGCGTACGGCGGCGACTTCGGCGAGGAGCTGCACGACGGGAACTTCGTCTGCGACGGGCTGCTCTTCCCCGACCGGACCCCGTCCCCGGGCCTCGTCGAGTACAAGAAGGTGATCGAGCCGGTCCGGATCGTCGGCGACAGGGCGGACGGGACCGTACGGGTCACCAACGCGTACGACTTCGCGGATCTCTCCGCGCTCACCTTCGAGTGGTCCTACCAGGTCGACGGCGAGACCGTCGAGGCGGGCGTCCTGCCGGTGCCGGAGCTCGCCCCGGGCGAGTCCGCGGACGTGAAGCTGCCGGACCCGCCGGCCGACCCACGGGGCGGGGAGACCCAGTGGACGGTACGGGCGACGCTCGCGGCCGACACCGCGTGGGGGCCGAAGGGCCACCTGGTGGCCTGGGCCCAGTTCCCTCTCTCGCCGCGGCCGTTGACCGTCGTGGCGCAGAGCGACGGACCGGTCCTCGGCAAGGGGCAGATCACCCTGGGCCCGGCGGCCTTCGACGCCCGTACCGGCGCGCTGCGGTCCATCGGCGGGATCGACGTCAGGGGACTGCGACTCGACGTGTGGCGTGCGCCGACCGACAACGACAACGGGGCGGCCTGGCAGCCGGATCTGCGCTACGGCCCGCTCTGGCGGGAACTGGGCCTGCACCGGATGCAACACCGGCTCGAATCGGTGGAGTTGGGCGACGACGCGCTGACCGTACGGACCCGGGTGGCGCCCGCCGCCCGCGAGGTGGCCCTGCGCACGGTCTACCGGTGGACGTCCGACGGAACGCGGCTGCGGCTGACCGTGTCCGTGGCGCCCGAGGGCGACTGGAGGCTGCCGCTGCCCCGGCTCGGGATCCGGCTGGGGCTCGCGGGCTCGGTGCACGGGGCGAGGTGGTTCGGCGGCGGTCCCGGCGAGGCCTACCCGGACACCAAGTCAGCCTCAATGGTGGGTCGTTGGGAGTCGACCATCGACGCACTCCAGACGCCGTACGTCCGTCCGCAGGAGAACGGCGCTCGGGCCGACGTCCGCTGGGTGGAGATCGGTGGGCTTCGGATCGAGGGCGAGCCGGAGTTCTGGTTCACCGCGCGCCGCTGGACGTCGGAGCAGCTCGACGCGGCCGAGCATCAGACCGATCTGAAGGCCGGTGACACGGTCTGGGTCAATCTCGACCACGGGCAGCAGGGCATCGGCTCGCAGTCGTGCGGTCCGGGCGCGCTTCCGCAGTACCAACTGCGGCCCAAGCCCGCCGAATTCACGCTGCTCTTCTCGGAGATCCATGGCTGACGCCCTCACGAGGACCGCGGCCGGCCGGCTCTTCAGCCGACCGGCCGCGGTCGCGTCGTGTATCGGATTCGTCCTCATCGGCATGCTGCAGGCGCTCTACGGCCCGGCGGTCCCGGGCCTGCGCGCGCAGTACGGCCTCTCCCCCTCGGCGGCGGGCCTCGGCCTGAGCCTGCACTTCACCGGTGGCGTCGTGGGCGTCCTCGCCTTCAACACCATCCATTCCAAGATCTCCAACAGGGCGCTCCTGGCGGCGAGTTACGCGCTGATGGCGGCGGGCGGCGCGGGCTTCGCGCTCGCCGCGAACTGGCCGCTCGCACTCGCCGCCGCCTTCCTCGGCGGCCTCGGCTTCGGGGGGATCGACTACGGCCTCAACCAGCTGTTCGCGGTCGGCTTCGGCGACCGTTCGACGGCCATGCTGAACGTCCTCAACGCGCACTTCGGCATCGGCGCGGTCCTCGGCCCGGCGCTGGTCGCGTGGCTGGGGCCCGGCGACTACCCGTACGCCTTCGGTGCGTGCGCGATGCTCGCGGGGGCGCTGATCCTGTGCACGGGAGGGGTCCGCAGCAAGGCGCCGCCCGTCTCCCCGGCCGAGCGGCCCGCCGCTTCCGGTGGCCTGCTCTCCCGCGTCCTGGTGGGCTTCCTGCTCCTCTACATCCTGAACGTCGGTGTCGAGGCGGGCGTCGGCGGCTGGGAACCCACCCACCTGGAGACCGTCGGTTACAGCGCGACGGTCGCCGCCTCCGCCACCTCCGTCTACTGGCTGATGATGACCGCGGGCCGCTTCCTCGTCGTCCCGGTCACCCTGCGGTACGCGCCCGAGCGCATCCTCGCGGTCTGCGCGGCCGGGATGACCATGTGTCTGCTGCTGGCGCTGATCCCCGGGGCGGCGCCGGTGGCGTACGCCGGTGTGGGTCTGTTCATCGCGCCCGTCTTCCCGACCGGGCTGCCGTGGCTCAACAGGGCCCTCCCGCGGGCGAAGAGGGCCGGGGCCTGGGTGATCGCGGCGTCCATGATCGGCGGGGTGGCGGCGCCTCCGCTCCTCGGCGTGGGCATCGAGGCGTCGGGGATCCACGCCGTCCCCTGGCTGCTGACCGCCCTGTCCGCGGCCTCGCTCGTGGCCACCCTGTGGCTGATCGCACTGACCCGGAAGGCGTCCGCATGAGCGGCAGCATCCAGGTCCGGGGGCTGTCCCGGACCTTTCACACCACCGTGCGCCGCCCGGGCTTCTCGGGCGCGCTCAAGTCCCTCGTCAAGCCCGAGCGGGTCGCGAAGGAGGCCGTCTGCGACGTCACCTTCGAGGTGGCGCCCGGCGAACTGCTCGCGCTGCTCGGCCCGAACGGCGCCGGCAAGTCCACCACCATCAAGATGCTCACCGGCATCCTCACCCCGACCTCCGGCGAGGCGCGCGTCGCGGGCGTCGTCCCGTACCGGGAGCGCGAGCGCAACGCACGCAACATCGGGGCGGTGTTCGGGCAGCGCACCCAGCTGTGGTGGGACCTGCCGGTGCGTGAGTCCTTCGCGATCCTGCGGGACATCTACGGGGTGCCGGAGCGTGAACACCGCGTCCGCCTCCGCGAGTTCGACGAGCTGCTCGCCCTCTCCTCCTTCTGGGACACCCGCGTGCGCCATCTCTCCCTCGGCCAGCGGGTGCGCTGCGACCTCGCCGCCGCGCTGCTGCACGACCCGCCCGTGGTGTTCCTCGACGAACCCACCATCGGCATGGACGTGGTGGTCAAGGAACAGGTGCGCGGCTTCCTCAAGCACCAGGTGGAGGAGCGCGGCCGGACCGTGCTGCTGACCACGCACGACATGACGGAGGTCGAGCGGCTCGCCGAGCGGGTCGTGCTCATCAACCACGGGCGACTCGTCCTCGACGGCACCCTGGACGAGATCAGGCGCAGGTTCGGCTCGACCTGGCAGGTGCGGGCCACGCTCGCCGATCCACAGGCGGCGATCGCCCCGCCGCCGGGCATCGCACTGCTGCGACGCGAGGGCCCCCAGGTGGTGTTCGGACCGGACGGGCCCGGCGCCCCGACGGTCCACCAGGCGCTCAAGCAGGTCGTCGAGCGGTACGAGGTGACCGACCTCGCGATCGACGAGGCGGACCTGGAGGACGTGATGCGGGCGGCGTACGTCCAGGCGGAGGCCGCGTGAGCGCGACCGTCCCCGGCGGCTGGCGGGCCGCCCGGGTCACCCCGCTCGGCGAGCTGCACACCCCGCCCCGGATGACCGCCGCGCTGCTGCGCCTCGTCGTGCAGGTGGTGCTGGTGGCCTCGCTGTGGCGCGGCCTGTACGCGACGACCGGCACCACCGCGGGCCTCACCCGCGACCAGGCCGTCACCTACGCCGTGCTCGCGGTACTGGCCACCAGGATCAGGGCGTTGGACCAGTACTCGGGCCGGGACACCGTCCAGCAGCACATGCACTTCGGCACCATCGTGTACTGGTATCTGCGCCCGCTGCCCCCGCAGCGCTACTACGCGTTGCGGGCGCTCGGCGAGCAACTCTACGGATTCCTCTGGGCGTCGACCGGATACGCGGTGTGTCTGGCCGTCGGGTTCGTCCAGCCGCCCGGATCGACCGCCGTGGCGACGGTGTTCGGGCTGAGTGTGCTGCTCGGCCAGTGGGTCCTGTACTACGTGATGCTGGTGATCGACCAGCTGTGCTTCTGGACGCTCCGCAACGGCGCCGCGATCCTGATCCTGGTCTTCGCGCAGAACATGCTGTCCGGGGTGTACGCGCCGCTGTGGTTCTTCCCCGACTGGTTCATCACGCTCAGCCGCTTCCTCCCTTTCCAGGCGACGCTGAGTGTGCCGCTGTCGCTGTACGTCGGCCGGATCCCGGTGTCGCAGGCGGCTCCTCAACTCGCCCTGCAGGCCGCGTGGGTGGTGGCCCTCGCCCTGTTCACCCGGCTGCTGTGGCGCCGGGCCGCCCGGCGCGTGATCTCGCAGGGAGGCTGAGCATGACGGACGGACCGAACATGACGCACGGGCCGAACACGACGGACGATCTCAGCACGACGGACAGGCTCGGCACCTCACTGAAGTCCCTGCGGATCGTGTGGCGCATCACGCGTCTCAACTTCCGCGCGCAGCTGGAGTACCGCTCCGAGTTCCTGCTGATGATCGCGATCGGCGCGATCTGGCAGGTGTCGGTGATCGTGTTCGCGACGGTGCTGCTCACCCGGTTCACCGGGATGGGCGGCTGGGCGAGCCAGGACGTGCTGCTGATCGCGGCGACGCGGATGCTGGCGCACGGTCTGTTCGTGCTCTTCCTGGGCCGGGTGCACGGACTGGCCCGGCACATCCAGGAGGGTGTGATCGACACGTATCTGGTCCGCCCGATGCCGGTCCACCGGCAGCTCCAGCTCTCCGTCTTCCCCACGAACGCGATCGGCGACCTCACGGTGGCGACCGGGCTGATGGTGGGCGCGCTGACCCGCAGCCAGCTGGACTGGAACGCGGCCCGGATCTCGTACCTCGTCGTCTGTGTGCTGGGCGGGATGCTCCTGGAGGCGGCCCTGTTCACCGCGGTGGCCTGCGCCTCGCTGCGCTTCCCGGCCGCCGACTACTGGGGACGCTGGCTGGAGGAACTGCTCGGCACGTTCGGCAGCTATCCGCTCAACGTGCTGCCGCGCGCGGTCGGCGGTTTCCTCACCTTCGGGCTGCCGCTGGCCTTCGTCGCCTACTTCCCGGCCGCCGTGCTGACCGGACACGGCGGCGACTCGGGGGTGCCGTACTGGCCGGCGGCGGCCTCACCGCTGGTGGGGCTGCTCGCCTATCTGGGCGCGCGGCTGCTGTGGCGCTGGAGCCTCGACCACTATTACGGGGTCAACGGCTGACGACCGGTGCGCCGGTCCCGTCCGTACGGGGCCGGCGCACCGGGGTGAGCAGGGCCAGTAAGGCGACGAGCACGCAGCAGGCGCCCGCGACCACGCCCACCGCCGCCGTGCCGTGGCGCCCCGCGGCCCAGGTGAGGACGGCCGCGCCGGCCGGGGCCGCCGAGTAGTGCAACGTCCAGAACGCCGAGGTGACCCGTCCGAGCAGATGCTCCGGAGTCACCTCCTGCCGCAGCGACATGGAGCACGTGCCCGCCACGCTCCCGAAGCCCAGGAAGACCGCGGTCAGGGCGGCGACGGCCGGCACGCTGCGAGCCCAGCCCAGACCCGCCAGCGCGCATCCGCACACCGCCACCGAACCGATCCAGGTCGGGCCGAAGCCCAGGCGTCGGCGCACCCGGGCCACCAGGAGCGCCCCGGCGATCGTGCCGAGCGCGCCGACCGCGAACACGGTGCCGACCGCGGCGTCGTCGCGGCCGAGATCGTGCTTGAGGTGGTAGATCAGCAGGTCGTTCAGGCCGAGTGTCAGGAAACTGAAGAAGGACAGCAGGACGGTCAGCACGCGCAGCACCGGATGCCGGACCAGGAAGGACACCCCGGCGAGCAGGTCCGTCCACAGCCGCCGGACCGCTCCCGTTCCGGCCGCGGGTCCCGGTGCGGGGCGTGTGGTGCCCTTGAACCGTACGAAGCCGACGCAGGCGGCCGACACGCCGAAGCTCGCCGCGTCCACGCCGACGGCGGCGGCCGGCCCGAGCCACGCCGCCACCAGCCCCGCGCACACCGGACCGGCCACCCCGGCCGCCGCCGCGGTCGCGTTCAGCCTGCCGTTGGCCTCCGTGATCCGCTCGACGCCGACGAGGTTGCGGACGACGGTGACGTAGGCGACGGAGAACAGCATGCCGACGGCCTCGCACAGCGGCAGGACCACGTAGAGCAGCCAGATCCGCGGTCCGAAGACCCAGACCAGCGGAATCACCGCGTACAGCGCCATACGGACCAGATCGCAGGTCACCAGCAGCTTCCTGCGGTCCACCCGGTCGACGACGACCCCGGCGAAGACCCCGGCCGCGACCGAGGCCGCCCCGCCGACGGCCGTCAACAGGCCCATCCGCGCGACGGAGCCGGTCGCGTGCAGCACGAGCAGCGGCAGGGCGATCAGCGCGAAGGAGTCCCCGAGGACCGAAAGGGTCTGCGCGACCCAGAAGACACCGAAGTCACGGTCCCGCCGCAGCGGTTGTGGGGTGCCTTCGTCAACAGTGCCTGTTGCGGCCTGCTCCGAAGGCCTGGCCTCTCTCCCACGCCGCGCCCCGTACGTCACCGTGTCGGCCCCCGTCACCCGATCCATTCGTCGACCAGCCTAGACGGGACGGGTGCGCGGATGCACACGTGACGGAATCTGCACAGCGAATGCGCAACTGCGTCATGGGTGCGTTCTGTTGGTACGGAGTTGTCCTGGTCGGAGCCGCCGTGGCAATAGCTGTCGGATTCCGGTGCGGGGTTACATGTAGAGAAGCTGTCCTCAATCCGTGTGCACGCGTGCATGGATGAGTGGCGGAATGTTGCAACTGCCGTGCTGGGAGCTGCGAACGATTGGATGCCGGGCACCCTCCGTGATTTGATCCTTCGCGCCGAAGGGTTCGCGCCAAGACGTCCGGAAACGGATGGCGCGCGCCTGCGGTCGCGGCCCACCGGCTATCCCCAGCCTGGCCGCTCCCCCTTGTGGAACATCCATACGAAGGGCAGTTTCCTCATGAACTCCGCTCCCCAGGTTCAGACCATTGAAATCTCTGACGCCGAGCTCGACGCCGTCTCCGGTGGCCTGAGCCCGCAGGTCGGCATCGCCGCCGGCCCCACGGCGATCGGTAGCTCGGACCTCGTGGGTCAGTTCGGCGCGGTCAAGGACGAGGTCCTGGACACCGTCGGCCAGTACCACCAGGTCGGCCTGACCGCCTCCTTCTGATCGTCCGGTCGCGGGACTTCCTCATCGCGGGATCGCTGACACCGGCAGCCTGACCGCCGATCGACGTCCCCAGCGACAAGCCCCCTGCCCGCAGGTCTGCGCCGGTAGGGGGCTTGATCGTTGGGGGTTGCTTCTTCTTGCCCTGAGCCTTGTCGGGGATCTTGGTGAGCTGAGCTTTCCCGAGCGAAGTACGTCCAGCGGCGGTCTGCTTCTGTTCTTTTCCTGCCCGCACCAACGCGATGGCGCGGGCGCGGAACTCAGCGGGGTAGGCGCGGGGCGTGTCCGGCAGCCTTTCGTGAAGGCCGTCAGTTAGCCAGCAGAACTGGAACCTGAGAGGTGGGGCAGGTCAAGATGTCGCCCGATCGTGCAGCAGACCCGGATGCGCCGCGCGGACATCGACGACGGGACAAAGCCCGGAACGACCAGCCAGGACAACGCGGAACTACGGGAAGCGCGTCGGCGGATCAAGCTGCTGGAGCAGGAGAACGAGGTCCTGCGCCGGGCCGCGGCCTACCTGTCGCAGGCGCATCTGCCGGGAAAGGGATCTACCCGCTCGTGAAGGAGCTGGCCGCCGGCGGAGTTCCGGTCACGGTCACGTGCAGGGTCCTGAAGCTCGCCAGACAGCCCTACTACCGCTGGCTCGACCGGCCGGTGACCACTGCCGTGCTGGAGGAGGCTTACCGCGCGAACGCATTGTTCGACGCCCATCGTCAGGATCCGGAGTTCGGTTACCGCTTCCTTGCCGATGAAGCCCGTGACGCGGGGGCGGTCATGGCCGACCGGACCGCGTGGCGGATCTGCCGCGACAACAGCTGGTGGAGCATGTTCGGCAAGAAGCGCGGCAGTATCAAGAAGGCCGGCCCGCCGGTGCACGACGACCTCGTCTGCCGTGACTTCACCGCGACCGGCCCGAACCGGCTGTGGCTCACCGATATCGCCGAACACGCCACCAGCGAAGGCACGTTGTATCTGTGTGCGATCAAGGACGTCTTCAGCAAGAGGATCGTCGGCTACTCGATCGACACGCGGATGAAGTCCCGCCTGGCCGTCACAGCCCTGAACAACGCTGTTGCCCGGCGTGAACACGCCGCCGGGTGCATCCTGCACAGCGATCGACACCTTCACCACCACCGGCCTCACCGAACCCAGTGGCACCGCCACCACTGACCCCAGCGGCACCGACAGCACCGGCCTCACATTTACGGTCATCCCAGTCGGCCACCCCTCCCTGACCATCGCCAAGAGTCACGCGAACACCTTCACCCGGGGCGAGGACGGCGTCTACACCATCACTGTGGGTAACGTCACCGCGGCCGGCCCGACCCATGGCACCACGGTCACCGTCCACGGCATCCTCCCCACAGGTCTTCGGGCCGACAGGATCACCGGCAGGGGATGGCACTGCATTCTGGCCACCCTCACCTGTACCCGTCGCGACGTCTTGCCTGCCGGGCACAGCTACCCGCCCGTCACCCTGAAGGTCGACGTCTCCTGCAACGCCCGTGCACGGGTCACCAACACCGCCACCGTCACGGGAGGCGGTGACACCACCACTCACACCGCCACCGACACCACCACGATCGAGCACCACGAGCACCACGGGCACGACGGCGACGGGCACGACGGCCACGACGGGCGTCATGACCACTGCGATCGCCACGACCACTGACAACCCTCAGCCCGCGTGGGCGTAGCGGAAGGCGTGCGGGTCCATGAGTCACACTGCCTGGTCGGTAACGTCGCGGTCGGCGGTGCGACTGGGGCCGGGGGCTGCTTCGGCGCGAGTGATCACGGCCCCGTAAGAGTCACATGGATCGGCTGCTCAGGAGGCGTCCCGGTCGTCAGTGACCGTGCTCGTTGATGTCAGCTGCGGATGTCAAAGGCCCCGGACCATGATCGGTCCGGGGCCGGATCGTCCTCGTCGGGTCAGTGGTCCGCGCAGCACGGTGTCGGGTCCGGGACCTCGAACGGGACCAGTGTCCCGCCCGCGGCCGGCATCGCCGCCAGGACCAGTCGCCCTTCGCGCCACTCCGGTCGTACGTGATCGCGGGTGACGATCCGCTGGTCCGGGTCGGGGCCGTCGGGCGCCCCGAGGACGACGATCCGCTCGACCGCGGAGACGGCCAGCAGCCGGGCGACGGTCACCGTGCCGGTGAGCGCGTCGACCCCGCCGTACCGGACGGCACGGCCACCGGTGCGCGCGAGGTGCTCCGCGGCGGCGTGCGCGGCGCCGGCGGCCAGCTCGTCCGGACCGTGCCTCTCGGCACCCAGAGCGGCGCCGAACTCCCGTTCCGTGAGCGCCCGCCAGGCCGCGCGGGCCACCCGCTCCAAGGGCGTGGAGAAGGACAGCGCCGTGTGCCGCCGCCCCTCCCGCACATGGTGCGTACAGCCCACCACCCCGTCGTCCAGGCCGAGTTCGGCAGCGAGGTCGAGGAGGAGATGGTCGGCCGCCCGCAGGGTTCCGGACAGACCGGTGTCGACCCCGACCACGTACCGTTCGGTCACGATGGCAGGACCCACACCGGGTTGGAGTAGAACCACAGGTCCTTCCATGGGTCCGCGTCGCCGACGACGTCCACGGCCGGGCCCGCGGGGTCGACGGCAGCGCCCATCAGACCGGTGGCGGAACGGTTGCCGTCGGTGCCACGCAGCCGGACGTACACCGGGCGGTCGACCGTGCCGAGGGAGTACGACAGACGCACCACGCCCGTGGACTTGTTCACCTCGTACGACCGGACGACCTTCGCGGTCGGCGCGGTGAAGGTGTCCCTGTCCGCGACGGCGCCCGTGACATCGCCCTGGATGACGTCCACGCGGGCCAACTTCGGGACGAACCCAGCCCAGTTGGGCCCGTCGGCGAGCGCGATGTCGACCGTCAGCGTGACGTTCTGCCCCTTCTTGACGTGCAGCGCGCCGCCGAGGGTCGCCCAGCGGCTGCCGCCCGCCACCCGCGCGTCGAGGCCGCTGATGAGCTGCCCGTGGTCGACCCACACGCGCCCGGCGCGAATGCCGTCCATGACGGCGGCGTACGAGAAGCCGTCGGCACCGACGTGGGTACGGCTGTACTGGCCGGGCCAGTAGTCGCCCTGCGTGACGTCGATCTTGCCGCCGTAGACCGGGTCGGTGTGCCTGCCGTTGGCGGTGAAGTCACTGTCCGGGCCACCGCGGACGGCGGTGTCCGTGTACACCTGGTGGGAGTCGGAGTTGGCGGTGATCCACCAGGGCTTGCCCTCGGCGAGGAGGCTGTCCCACAGGCCGCCGACCGTGGCGGTCATCCAGTCGAAGCCGCCCCAGGTGCGGTAGCTCTCCAGCGGGTAGCCGGCGAAGGAGTCGGCGCTCGGGTTGTTGTCGTAGATGCCCCGGGCCCGCCCCATGCCCAGCGGCGTGGCGATGCCCCCCGCCTGATGGCCCGGCGCGCCCTCGAAGCCGACGGCGATCTGACGGCCCGAGCCGGTCGCGTCGCGCCAGCCGCGGATCTCGTGCGGCGAGTCGACACCGCGCCGCGCCGGGTGGTTGGCGAGCATCAGCGCGTCCTCGACCTTGCGCCGCCGCACCTGCTCCGCGAGGAAGTTGAGGCCCGCGACGGCGAGCGCCTCGTTGGCGGGCGAGGACCCGCTGGTACCCGTCACGCTGCCGTCGTAGGACGTCTCGAACGCCTTCAGGACGCTGACCTCGTTGTTGCCGGGGTGAACGAACACGGTGCCGTGCTCGGCGCCGGGTATGTTCCACTCCAGCCCCTGGAAGACGAGCGTGTCCTCGTACTTCTCCCGGGCCTCCTTGATGTCGGGGTTGACCTTGTCGACACCGATCTTGGCGTGCGTCTCGCTGCCGTGGTCGGTGATGACCATCCAGTCCAGACCGTGCCGGGCGCCCTGCCGGACCTGGTCGCCGACGCGGTACTTGCCGTCGCTGCTGTACTGGGTGTGGATGTGGTGGTCACCGGACAGCCAGAGGAACCCGTTCCGTCTGCGACCGCTCGTGGCGCTGGAGGCGTACGCCGGCGCCACCGCCCCCTGCGCGAGGACGCCACCGGCGGCCAGCCCCGCGCCGAGCAGCCCCGCGCGGCGCAGCAGCGAGCGGCGCGACTGCTGCTCGGGGGTCAGGGCCTCGTCGGGCACGGAGGGGTCGAACGCGGCGGGAAGCGACTCGCTTTCGTGGTCGTGCCCGTGGCTGTGGTCGTGCTGGTGACCGTGGTGGTGATGCCCGTGCCCCATGCCTGCCTCCTGAGTCGTGCGCCGCGAGTGCGAGAGCGCGCCACGAGGAGATTCGGTGCGGAACGTGAACGCCGGACGGCGGGCGCGTGATCGGCGGGCGAGGGGGGCGAGTCGACTCGCCCCGCGCACCTCAACTACCTACCCAGGCCCACCAGTAGCTCCGCCCACACGATCTTGTGGGCCATCCCGATCCGGGGCTCCACACCCCACCGCTCGGCCAGCGCCGCGACGAGCACCAGCCCGCGCCCGCCTTCGCCGTCCGGCTCCCGCAGCACCGGCAGCCGCTCGGTCCGCCCGTCGGCGACCTCCACGCGTACGACGCCGTCGCGCACCACCAGCCGTACGCGGAAGCTGCGCCCCCGCACGCTCCCGTGCCGTACGGCGTTCGCGGCCAGCTCGGCCACGACCAGGCTCACGTCTTCGCTGGCCTCACTGTCGTAAGCGAATCCCCACACGTCCATCCGGTTCGCGACCAGCCGCCGCGCGAGCCGGGCGCCTCGCGGCGTGCTGCTGAAGAGTTGCGTGAACGTACGTACGGTGACCGGTTCCTGGGCCCGGATGTCTCCTTGCATGGCCCAACGGTCCCGGGTCTCATGGGCGTCGACCAGCGACGCCAGTCGTACGCCGGGTTCTGTAGGAGTTCACGACGCGGCAGCCGGGTTTGGCGTCCTGGTTCCGCGAGTGGGCGGAGCTGGAGGAGCAGGCGATCAGTCTCTATACGTTCGAGAACCGGCTCGTGCCGGGGCTGCTCCAGACAGAGGGGTACGCACGCACTCTCTTCAACGAACGCGTGCCCGTGCTGACGGACGCCCAGATCGAGGCCCAGATCGCCGCCCGCGCGGATCGACAGTGGCTGCTCGTCGAGCGGCCCAACACGGCGTTCAGTTTCATCGTCGAGGAGCACATCATCCGCCGGGGGACTGGCGGCCTCCAGGTCACACGAGGGTTGATCGACCACGTCCTGACAATTACGGAACTGCGCAACGTACAGATGCAATTAATGCCCATGACACGCGATGTCCACCCAGGTCTCGACGGCCCCATCCGGCTGCTGGAGATCCCGAAGAACGAGTGGTTCGGCTACTGCGAAGGCCAACGGAGCGGACAGTTCATCGCTGACCCGAAATCGATCAGTGTGCTCCACATGCGCTATGCGAAACTACGTTCACAGGCTCTCACCCCGGAGGATTCCAGGAGCCTGCTGGAGCGGACGCTAGGAGCGCTATGAACACCACAGAGCTGACCTGGTTCAAGAGCACCTACAGCGGCAGCGACGGCGACGACTGCGTCGAAGTGGCCCTCTCCTGGCGCAAGTCGACATACAGCGGCGACGACTCCGGCGACTGCGTCGAGGTCGCCACCTGCCCCACCACCATCCACATCCGCGACTCCAAGCACACCCCCGGCCCTCAACTCGCCCTCTCCCCCACCACCTGGACCGTGTTCGTGGAGTTCGCCGTACGTGAGGGCGTGGACGGGTCCCGCTGAATCCACAGCACGGCGCCCGCCAGCAGCGCGGTGCCGCCCAGTAGCCACGGCAGCGGCCCCGCCGGAAGCACCCCGACGACCAGACCACTGAGCGCCGCCACGAGTTGGAGGGCCAGGGACTGGACGGACAACGCGGTGGCGCGCCCGGCGCTGGGGACACGGCGGTGCAGGAGCTCGTTCTCGCTGGGCGCCGCCGCGCCGATGCCGAGGTAGACGAGGGCGTAACCGCCGGCGGCCAGGATCATGGCGAACGGCGCCGTGGACACCGCCGTGGCGCCGAGCAGAAGCAACCCGCTCGCCCCGGCGCCGAGGCTCACCAGGACCGCGCGCCCGCCGCTGCCCGCGAGCCGGGCCGTGAGCGGAGCGAGGTGGCTGCCGACGCCGGAACTGACGAAGCCGAGGCAGGCGATGACGGCGTAGAGGACGGCGCCGGACTCCGAGGCGCCGGTGAGGGCGGCGGCGCGGCCGGGGGTGAGGAGTTCGAGCGCGGCCAAGGCGCAGCCCACGGTCCCGGCGCTGAGGAACACGCGCCGGACGAGCGCGTCCCGTGCGCCCAGCCGCAGTCCGCCCACGACGGTGGCCGGGACGCCCTGAAGGACGTCGCGGAGGGTGGTCTTCGCGCGGGGCGGCTCACGCAGGGCGGTCAGGACGTACAGCACGAAGGCGATGTCGACCACCGCGCCGAGGAGCAGCGGAACGGAGAGGGGCAGTACGAGCCCGGAGGTCGCCCCCGAAAGACCCGCCCCGAGGTCGGGGCCGAGTCCGAGGAGCCAGGGGAGGGCGCCGCCGAGGAGCGTGCCGGTGGCGAGCGCGGCGGAGGTCGCGGAGCCGCCGCGGGCGAGTCCCGTACGGAGTTCGGCGTCGGGGCCGGCATGAGCGTGGACGGTGTCGACGTACCAGGCTTCGGCGGGGCCGCTGGACAGGGCGCGGGCCGTGCCCATCAGGACCATGCCGAGGGTGAGGACCCAGGCGGTGGTGCCCAGTGCCTGGAGGGTCAGAGCGGTCAGGTTCAGCAGCCCGGCGGCGGCCAGGACGGCCCGGCGGCCGAGTACGTCGGAGAGTCCTCCGGTGGGCAGTTCGAGCGTGGCGGCAGTGAGGGAGTGGGCGGCGAAGAGGCCCGCGATGGCGGCCATGGTCATGCCCCGTTCCGTGAAGAGCAGGATGAGGGGAGCCGTGGTCAGCCCCGCGGGCAGCCAGAAGAGGGCGCAGGCCGTGACGTAGCGGCGGCGGGCGGTGGGTAAGTCCAGCGGCGTGGTCATGACCCGGAACCGCCCTCGGTCCCCGACCCCGCCGTACCCGGCTCATCTCGTCCCGGCTCATCTCGCCCCGGCTCCCCGTCCGGCTCGCGCGGCGCGAGCGGCAGCCCCGCCGCGACGAACACGACCCGCTCGGCCCGCGGATCCTCCGCGTCGCGCGCGGCCAGTTCCTCCAGCTTCCGGTCGATCACCTCCCAGAGTTCGGAGAGCGACTCGGGGGTCAGACGGGGCATCAGGTCGGTGATCCCGGACGGATCGACCCACTCCTGGCCCAACCGCCCTTCGGCGACGTCCGCTTCGTACCGTACGAGCGACGCCTCCAGGTGCTCGATCTGGCGCCTGCGCGACAGGCTCACGAAGTCGCGGCTGGCCGGGGAGTCCTCCATGGCCTTGTTGCTCCAGGAGGTCACGGAGTGCACCGCCTGCCAGCGGCGCTCCCGGCCGTCCCGGTGAGCAGCCTCGGCGACGAACGCGTACTTCGCCAGGACACGCAGGTGGTAGCTGGTGGAGGCGGACGACTCCCCGGTCCTGACCGCGAGTTCACTCGCGGTGGCCGGACCGTCCTGTCGCAACATCCCGAGCAGTCGGATACGCAGGGGGTGGGTGAGGGCCTTCAGAGCCCCGGCGTCCCGCTCGGGATCGAGTACGCGTTTGTGCTCGTCGCTGACCATGCCGGGAGCCTAGAACGCACCGGACACTTTCCAAAAGTATTTTTGCAGAATTTATTTGGCGATCTGGCGATCAGGTGTTGGCGCCGCGTGCCGCCACCCGCCAGCGGTCCAGTTCCACGCCCTGGTGGGCGATCACCAGCTCCTCCGCGAGGTTCACCGGCTGGCAGACGTGGTTGGGGACGACGGCGAGTACCGCGCCGAGGCGGGGGGCGGGTACGCCTTCCGGGAGGTGGACCACCGCGTGGTGCTCCCAGAGGGCGGTGATCGTGGCCTCGGGGTACTGCGGGAGGTAGCCGTGGCCGGTCACCCACGCGGAGCGGTCCGCGCCGAGGACCTTGCTGCCCGCGTCGAGGACGAAGCGGTCCGGGGCGGGGACGCTGATGACCGTCGAGGCGGCCGCGAGGGCCAGGTCGTCGACACCGCAGCAGCCCATGGCCAGTTGCTGGGCGTCGTTGAAGACGTAGACGCCGGGACGGAGTTCGTCCACCGGGCCGGGGCGCCAGCGACCCGCCGTCGGAGTCGATCCGCCGCTCAACACCCGGGGTTCCAGGCCCAGTTCGCGCAGGGCCTCCGCCGCCTCGGACAGGGCCCGTTCCTCGTCGCGGGCCGCCCGCTCCCGGGCCTCGGGGTCATGGCCGTATCCGTGTCCGGGGAAGGTGAACGCGCCGAGCACCCCCAGCCCGGCGTCCGACGCGGCGCGGGCCACCCGACCCGCGTCCGCGGCCGGCACCCCGGTCCGTGCCGTCCCGCAGTCCACCTCGACCAGGACCTCCACCGCGCGGTCACTCCCCCGCACCGCGTCCCCCAGCCGCCGCGCCGCCTCCACCGAGTCGACGCCGATCCGCAGCGCGACCACGTCGGCCAGTCGGCGCAGGCGGCGCGCCCTGCTCTCGTCCGGCCAGAGCGGATACGCGATGAACAGGTCGTCCACGCCCGCCGCCGCGAACGCCTCCGCCTCGCTCAGGGTCGCCACCGACAGTCCGCGCGCACCCGCCCGGAGCTGCCGCCCCGCGATCTCCGCGCACTTGTGGCTCTTGGCGTGCGGCCGGAGAGCGAAGCCGCCGGTCGTGGCGGCCTCGGCCATGCGGGCGATGTTGCGGTCCAGTACGTCGGCGTCCACGACCAGCGCGGGCGTGACGAGCCCTTCGGGCAGTTGCTCAAGCATCACTACGTCCTCCCCGGACCACTACGTCCTCCCCGCATCGCTACGTCCCCCCAGTCCGCTACAGCCTCTCACTCCCCGCATGCCTGTGTATATTAGGTCTCTGCCTAGGAGTCCTAGGCGATCAGGCGAGGCACATCAGACGAGCGAGTGCTCCAGAGGTGGTCCCCATGGCCCGTGCCGGGCTCACGGCCGACCGTGTCGTCGAGGCCGCGGCCGATCTCGCCGACGAGGTCGGGTTCGAGAACGTCACCCTGTCCGCGTTGGCGCGCCGGTTCGGGGTGAAGGACGCGAGCCTGTACTCGCACGTCAAGAACCTGCGGGATCTGCGGACACGGGTCGCCCTGCTGGCCGCGGGCGAGATGATCGACGGGATCGCCACGGCGGTCGCGGGGCGGGCCGGCAAGGACGCCCTCGTGGCCTTCGCGGGCGCCTACCGGACGTACGCGCTCGCGCACCCCGGCCGCTACGCCGCCACGCACACCCCGGTCGACCCCGCCGTCGGCGCCGCGTCCGACGCGTTCCGGCGCACCGCCGAGATCACCTACGGCATGCTCCACGCGTACGGCCTCTCCGAGCCGGACCTCACCGACGCCGTACGGCTGTTGCGCAGCACCTTCCACGGTTTCTGCGCTCTGGAGGCGATCGGCGGCTTTCACGCCGCCAGGGACGTGCAGACCTCGTGGGAGCGGGCCCTCGACGGCCTGCACACGGCCCTGGAGCACTGGCCACGGAGCGAGCGGAAGGAAGAGGATCATGCGTAACAGGCACCACGACGGGCACTGCGACGGACACTACGACGTGCGAGGCAGGGGGCCCCTGCTGCTGATCATTCCCGGCGGAGCCGGTCACCCCATGGGGCTGGAGGGCGCCGTCGCACGCCTTTCCGAGCGGTTCACCGTGGTGACGTACGACCCGCTCGGGCTGTCCCGCGGCACGCTCGACGGGCCGGTCGGGGACCAGCGGGTGGAGGTGTGGAGCGACCGCGCCCACCAGCTGCTCGACTCCCTCCTCCCGGACGGCGAGTCCGCCCGCGTCTTCGGGAGCAGCTCCGGCGGGATCGTCGCCCTGGACCTGCTGGCCCGGTACCCGCAGCGGCTGCGGCGCGTGGTCGCGCACGAGCCGCCGAGCATCGGAGTGCTGCCGGACGCCGTCCGGCAGCACGCGATGATCACGGAGGTGTACGAGATCCACCGTACGGAGGGGGTGGTGGCGGCGACGGCCCGGCTCAGCGCCGGTCTGGAGGACCGGAGTTGGGAGCCCGGTCCGCGCCCCGCGTCGGCTGCCGCCGACGGCGGCGAGAACACGCGGAGCACGCCGGACGCCCAGGGGGCGCAGAACACGCCCATGGACATCTTCCTCGGCCACGTTCTACGCCCCTTCACCTCCCATGCCCTGGACCTGGACGCCCTGAAGGGTCTGTCCTCCCGGCTCACGCTCGGTGCCGGACACGACTCGCGGGGTCAACTCTCCTTCCGCACTGCCTCGTTGCTCGCCGAACTCAGCGGCAGCGACTTCGTCGAGTTCCCCGGAGGCCACCTCGGTGTCCTCCAGCACCCGGTCGCCTTCGCGGACCGGCTGGCCGAGGCGCTCTGAGTCGCTCGGCAGAGGGAGGGATCAACCAGGCGCCGCGAAGAGCTGTATCGAGTACTTTCCGCTGACGGCAACGCCGGTGTCCGTGAACGAGCAGTTGAGGATGTTGCCCTTGTGGGCTCCGCTGTTCATCCAGCCGTCGACGGCCTGCTTGGCGCTGGTGTCTCCCCAGGACATGTTCTCCGCTGACGGCCCCGCGTTGTAGCCGGCTTCCTTGATGCGCGTTTGGGGCGTGGAGCCGTCGGAGCCCGTGTGGTCTGTCAGGTTGTGCTTGGCGGCGTCATCCGCGAAGACCTTGGCGGCGTGGGTCAGCTGCGCGTTCTCGTGGAGCGCGGGGCAGTTGACCTTGGCGCGTTCGGCGTTGACCAGTTGCAGAATCTCGCCGGGCGAGGTCTGCGGGGCGCGCGGCACGGATGCGGGCACGGTGGCCGTCGCCGCGGCGCCCGCGCCGGCCGCTCCGGTGAGCACCAGCAGAGGGGCCGCGCACGCGGCAACGCAGACACGGCGTATTCGATTGCTCTTGGTTCGCACGGGATTCCCTTTCGTCAGGGGCGGTCGGCAGCTCCCCGACATCGCGTGCGACGCGACGCGAGGAACGTGACGGCACCCTCCCCGCCCTTGGCCGTCACCAGCCCGCGGCCTCTTTCGCCGCTCGGGTGAGGGGCATGACAACGCCTCCTCGTACAAATCCACCGTAATCCCGACCACGCGCGCTCACGACTCGGGCGGCCAGCGGGCGGTGCCTCGGGATGAACACGCCATCGGAGCCGGTCTGTTGAGAGATCGCGTCAGCATCGGCGTCCGTGCCCGCATCGACGCCTCCGTCCGCCCCGGAGTCCGCGTCCACGCCGCCCTCCGAGGCTCCCGCCGACCCGCTCGGCGCGGCTCAGCCGAAGGCAGCCGCACTGTCGGGCACCGAGGTGGACGGCTGCCGGATCACCGCGTTCCCCGCGAAGCCCGACGAGGGCGCCACCGCCCTAGGAGGTCCGGTCCTGCGTGCTGAGGGCCTGTACCTCGTCGTACGTCGGCGCGGTGCCCCGCGGCGGGCGGCCGGAGCGGATGTCCGCCATCGCGTCCAGCGCCGCGCCCAGGGCCCGCCGGTAGAGGTACGAGCCCAGGCTGATCCTGCGCACGCCGAGGTCGGCGAGGCGGGAGACGGAGGGGCCGGCGGGTGAGTAGAGGATGTTCAGTGGCACGTCGAGGGTCTTGAGCAGGGCGGTGACGCGGGCCGGGTCGGTCAGTCCCGGGACGAACACACCGTCGGCGCCCGCCTGTTGGTAGGCGTCGAGACGGCGGACGGTCTCCCGCTCGTCCACACCGTCGCCGCGCCAGTGGGTGTCGGTGCGGGCGTTGACGAAGAGGTCCGGTACGGCCGCCTTGACCGCCGCGATCTTCGCCGCGTGCAGGTCGGCGGGACCGAGGCCGTCCTCCAGGTTGATGCCCACCGCCCCGGCGACAGCCAGCTCGCTCGCCAGCTCCGCCACCTCGGACGGGTCCTGGGCGAAGCCGTCCTCGGCGTCGACGGACAGCAGGTACGGGCCGGCGCCGAGCTGCCGCGCGAGCCGCACGGTCAGGTCCCGGGTCGCCGCCGCCCCGTCCGGCAGTCCGGCCGCCGCGGCGACACCGAGACTCGTCGTACCGATCGCCGCGAAGCCCTGAGCGGCAAGGAGCGCTGCCGAGGCGTGGTCCCAGGCGTTGGGCAGCAGGAGGGGTGCGTCGGCGTGGTGGAGCGCGGCGAAGGGAGTCATGTCGGCCTTCCGGTGCGGGGGCTGCGGGCGATCACGTCAGCTTGCCGACGGCATCGGCGTAGTACGTCGATCCCTCGAGGTGTTCGGCCAGTTGACGGAAGCTCCACCCCTCTCCCGGGGAGTCGTCGAGCTGGTCCTCGGTCAGCGTGTCCAGCCGGTTCGCCCAGATACGGGCGAGGCGGGTGAGCCGACTGCGCGCCTCGTCCAGATCCTCGCGGGTGAAGGGCGCGCGGTCCGCCTGCGTCGTGCTCGCCGACGCGTGCCAGTGGTCGGGCAGTGGCTCCTCGCCCACGAGCCGGGCCTCCAGCTCGGCCAAGTGGTCGAGGAGATGGTCGGCGACCCGGCGGATCGCCTTGTGCGGGGTATGGACACGGTCGTCGACGTGGGTCGGCCTGCCGTCCCAGGTGGTCCAGGTCGCCGCCAGATCGAGGACGTGGTCCACCATGGCGACGACGCCTTCGGTCGGTTTACGGGGTGAGGAGTCGTCCATACCGCGAACGCTAGACGCGCGATCCTTCGGCGCCCGCCGAACCGTGTCCGCCGTCGCGCCCCGGGAAGCGCGGCAACCTTTCGCCCCGCGGTGGCGCCCCCCGGCATGACCCACGCAAGACCCAGATCTCCGGTGATGTCGCGACCCTCAAGGACGGCTCCCTGACCTGGGCGTACGCCCCCGTCACCCCGTCCTACGCGAGCGCCCTCACCGGGGCTTCACCGACCACGACGACGCTGAAGGTCGCCCGTCTGAAGCCCTGAACCGGAAGCACGTCGAGGGGCCCGAGGGCCAGCTCACGCGGACGTCGTACTCCCCCTGTTCCTCTCCCTCCACGTCCACGGACACCGATTCCGTGAGGGGCAGGGGGTCCGGCTCGCCGGTGAGCCGGGCGAGGGCGACGAAGAGGGTGGCGCCGGGTCCCGTGACACCGGCGGAGTCCGACAGGTTGTGTGCGGGGAGGAGTTCGGCGTGCACTCCGTCGTCTTCCGGCCATCCCGTGATGCGTACCGGCGTCCCCTGGGCCGCTCCCGCCACCAGGTGGGCCCGCACCTCCACCGCTCCCCGCGCGACGACCAGGTTCACGACCCGCGCTCCCCCACCCGCCGTGTGCCGGGACGCCACCCAACCGTCCCCGGCGCCCAGCGGCTCGATGTCCGTCCGGCTCGGATCGTCACCGACGATCACGCTGTTGTCGTACGACGCCGAGGGCGTGGTCGCGGTCGAGTACCCGAGCCGCGTGTAGTAGGGGTCGTAGCGGACGTCCTCGCTGCCGTGGTTGTGCAGGCGGACCAGCCCGTCCGAAGTCGTGGTCTGGAGCAACCAGTTGGGTGGCCCGACGGGGGTGACGGCGTCGGCACGGTCCGTCGGGCCCGGCTCCTCCCGCGCCGTCCACACCTTGTGGTCCGGTGGGAGGAGCAGGCCGACGAAGGCCTTGCTCGCCCAGTACGGGGAGGCCGGGCCCGAATAGCCCTGCAGAACCGTCTCGTCGGGGCCGTGCCAGCCGAGGGTGAGCAGCCCCCGCTCGTCGACCGCGCCCCGGTCGAGGAAATGACGCAGGGCGCCGGACGCCAGGCGTCGGGTCTCGCCCGGCGACAGCGGCGTACGGCCGGTGAGGGCGCCGAGCCACAGCGGGGCGGTCGTCGCGAAGCGGTAGGTGAGGGAGCGGCCCTGGCGC
Source organism: Streptomyces mirabilis (assembly GCF_039503195.1). Classification (NCBI taxonomy): domain Bacteria; kingdom Bacillati; phylum Actinomycetota; class Actinomycetes; order Kitasatosporales; family Streptomycetaceae; genus Streptomyces; species Streptomyces mirabilis. The sequence goes on along the minus strand of NZ_JBCJKP010000001.1, from coordinate 7,900,229 downwards.
ATCGGGGCGCCGTCGCCGCCGAACAGCCGGGCGTAGTCGGCGAGATGGCGGGAGAGCCGGCCGCCGTACAGGTCGAGGAGCCGGGTGTCGTCCGCGAGCCAGGCGTGCAGCACCGGGTACAGGTGCATCGCCCAGCCGTTGTAGTAGTCGAAGGCGCGGCCGGGGCCGTCGGTGTACCAGCCGTCGCCGACGTACCACTCCTCGATCCGCTCCAGGCCCCGGTCGATCGCGGCCCGCGACGCCTCGGGCTCGTGGCCGACCTCGGCCAGGAAGCCGCCGACCGTCACCGGGAACAACTCCCAGTTGCAGGCCCAGGGTTCGGCCGTGAGCGCGTCGCCGAGCCAGGCCGCGGCCCGCTGCCGCACACCGTCGTCCAGGCGGTCCCACAGCAGCGGCCGGGTGAGCCTCAGCGCGAGGGCGATCGAGGCGGCCTCGACGAGGGGCTGGCTGCGGTCCTCGACGCGCGGCCAGACGCCGGCCGTACCGGCGGCGAGTCCGTCGGCGTACCGCTCCAGGGCCTTCTCGTCGCGCCGGAAGGCGGCCAGGAGCAGGGTGCGGGCGTAGCCCTCCAGACCGTCGGAGAGCCGGCCCGACCAGCTCGTGTGCGCACCGGGGAGGTGGTAGAGGGCGCCGTTCTCGGTCGCGTACGGGGCGACCGCGGCGAGCAGGGAGTCGGCCGCCGCCTCCCAGTGGGCGCGGGTGTAGCCGGTGTACGGGCTGAGGGTGCGGTCCTCGTCGGGCATCAGTGGCGCTCCGTGGTGCGGCGGCTCGGTCGGGTGGTGGTACCTGGGGCGCCCCGGTTCCGGACGGGACGCCCCAGGAGTTCATCCCACCCTCACCTGGCGCTCGGGCACCAGATGCTGGGCGAGGAGTTCGTCGCGGACGAGGCCCGCGTAGACCGTGGCGCCGTGCACGGAGGTGTGCGTGTTGTCCCGCTTCTCGTTGTAGAGGTAGATCGCCTTGGAGCCCTCGACGCCCAGCGACTCGACGAGGGCCTTGGTCTTGGCCGTCAGGTCGATGAGGGGCACGTGCTCGGCGGCGGCGACCGAGCGGATGACGGCCGGGTGGTTCACACCCAGGCCGTTGACCAGCAGCGCGGTGTCGTTGTTCAGGGTGCCGTCCGCGTTGAACCAGCGGCGGACGATGGGGGTGACCAGGACCGGATCGCCGCCCCGCGCGCGGACCCCGGCGACCAGGGTCTCCAGGTTCGCGCGGTACGTCGGCTCGTCGGTCGTCTTGTCGTTGTGCGCGAGCTGGATGAGGACCAGGTCGTGGCGGCGGATGAGCGGCTGGACGGTCGGGAAGAGCGCGGGGTTCTCGAGGTAGGTGACCGTGCTCTCCCCGGAGTCCGCGTAGTTGGCGACCGAGACGCCCTTGCGGAGGTACTGGGGCAGCTGCTGGCCCCAGCCGGTGTAGGGGTCGCCGGGCTGGTCGCAGACGGTGGAGTCGCCGACCAGGAAGATCTGACGGGTGTGGGGGACGGCCGGGGTCACCCGGATGTCGGCGAGCGCGGGCGCGGAGCCGCCGAGGACCAGGTCCAGGCCGGGGGTGCCGTCGGGGCCGGTCGGCTCGCCCTCGGGGGTGCGGACGTTCACCGTGAAGCTGCGGGTCACGGGTCTTCCGGCCGCCGTGGCGGTCTCGGGCAGCAGCGCGCGGCGCGTCTCACCGCTGACGCTCGTGCTCGCCGCGGCCTCCCCGCCGAGCCGTACGCGCACGTCGTACGTGCCCGGCGCGACGTCGAAGTGGCAGGCGGTCGCGGTGCAGTTCTCCAGGCCGAGGGCGCGGGGCCCTCCATGTGCTTGGGCGGGCGTGGCCGTCAGCGCGGTGGCTGCGGCCAGCACGGCCGCCGCGGCCAGGCGGCCCCGGGGAAGTGCGGGTGCGTTCCCGCGTCGTTCGGTGCGTGCTGTCGGCGTGCCGGACGAACGTCCTCGTAGCGGAGCTACTTGGGCCTTTGGCCGGTGCGGCGGGAGTGCGTGCCGCGCGGCGTGGGGGCGTGCCTGAACTTCCCCGGGGCCGCCCGGGATGAAACGTCTCATTGCGGCTCCTCCAACAGGACGACAAGACCTGGCGGCAGGACCGTACCGCTCTCCGCAAGCGCTTTCTAGTGCGCGGCGCGTTTTCACATGATTGCCAACTCCCAGGAAGCGAAAGCCCTTTCGCGAAATCGATTCAACTGTCAGTCTTCCGGACACCCGCACACCCCCACCTCCGAAGGAGGCACCCCCATGTCCGGATCCACCGACAGATCACTCGGACGCCGTACCTTCGTCCTCGGTACGACCGCGGCGGCCGTGAGCGCGACGGCCCTCACCCCGACGGCCGCCGCCGCGAGCTTCGGCTACACGGACGACGGTTCGAACTACGTCGTCGACACCGGCGCGAACCTGGTCTTCAAGGTCAGCAAGACCAACGGCGACCTGACCTCGCTCGTCTACCGCGGCACCGAGTACCAGGGCTACGGCGGCAAGAACTCGCACGTCGAGTCCGGCCTCGGCACCTCCACCGTGACCATCGCGCAGTCCGGTTCGACGATCCTCGTCTCCGTCGCGTACGGCACGCTCAAGCACTACTACGCGGCCCGCAGCGGCGAGAACAACGTCTATCTGTGGACCAACAAGGCCGACACGTCGGTCAGCGCCACCCGGTACATCGTGCGCGTCAAGGCGGGCCTGTTCCTCAACGACGAGCCGGACTCCTACACGTACGCGCCCACCACCATCGAGTCCGCGGACGTGTTCGCGAAGTCCGACGGCCAGACCCGCTCCAAGCACTACTCGAAGCTCCGGGTCATCGACTACGACTACATCGGCTGGACCACCGGAAGCGTCGGCCTGTGGATCGTGCGCAGCAACCACGAGAAGGCCTCCGGCGGCCCGTTCTACCGCTCCCTGCTGCGCCACCAGAGCGCGGACGGCGGCGGGCTGTACGAGATCCTGTACTACGGCGAGAACCAGACGGAGTCGGAGCGCTTCGGCCTCCAGGGTCCGTACGTCATCGCCTTCACAGACGGCGGCGCGCCCTCCTCCTCGCTGTACGCGGGAAACCTCACCACCTCCTGGGCGGACTCGCTCGGAATCTCCGGGTACACGGCCGCGAGCGGCCGGGGCCGGGTCGCGGGCGTGGGCATCTCGGGGCGCGACACGGCGTACGCGTACACGGTCGGGCTCGCCAACTCGGCCGCGCAGTACTGGGGTTCGGCGCGGGCCTCGGACGGCTACTTCTCGGTCGCGGGCGTGCTGCCGGGGTCGTACACCCTGACGGTCTTCAAGGGCGAACTCGCCGTGTACACCACGTCGGTGACGGTCACGGCGGGCGGGACCACGACGTTGAACAGCATCGCGATCCCCTCCTCCAACGACCCGTCCAAAGCGAGCGCGATCTGGCGGATCGGCGCCTGGGACGGCACGCCGAGCGGGTTCAAGAACGCGGACCTGATGACGTACGCGCATCCGTCGGACGTCCGGGCCGCGTCCTGGACCGGCAACGTGGTCGTCGGCAGCGGCACCGAGACCTCGGCGTTCCCCTGCTATCTGTGGAAGGACGTGAACAGCGGCATCATCGTGTACTTCAAGCTGACCGCCGCCCAGGCCGCCGCCGCGCACACCCTGCGCATCGGCGTGACCACGGCCTACGCGAACGGCCGCCCGCAGATCGTGGTCAACGACACCTGGACCTCGGCCGTCCCCTCGCCGCCCGCCCAGCCGAGCACCCGGTCGCTGACCGTGGGCTCCTACCGGGGCAACAACTACACGTTCACCTACAGCGTTCCCGCGTCCGCCTGGCTGACGGACACCACTGCGTACAACACCCTGAAGATCTACGTGGCGAGCGGTTCGGGGTCGACGTCCTTCCTCAGCGCGGGTACCTCCATCGACGCCGTCGACCTACTGATTTGACGTCATGTTCCCCGCGTCCACTGCTGGTTGGTCCCTCCGTTGCAGGTGTACGTGATGATCGCGGCGGAGTTGGCGGTGGACGCGCCGGACACGTCCAGGCACTTGCCGCTCGCCCGGGCCTTGACGAGCACATAGCTGCCGGACGTGGTCAGGCTCCACTGCTGGGCGGTGGCGCCGGTGCAGTTCTCCTGGGTGACACTGGCGGAGTTCTCCTGGAGGCACAGGGAGCTGCCCCGGCCCATGAGTTCGTGGTAGCCGGTGCCCAGGTCCTTGAACCACCACTTCTGGTTGGTGCCGCCGTTGCAGGTGTACTGGCTGATCGCGACGCCCTGCCACAGCGACTGGCTGGGAACGTCCGCGCACTTGGCGCTGGACCGCCCGACGAGCGTGTCGTAGGTGGCGCTCGTCCCGGCGATCGTGCCGGCGGTGGTGTCGAGCGAGACCTCCGGGTACCAGGACATGGACATCGAGGTGGAGGTCGGAAAGGTCAACGGCAGCCAGACGTAACGCGAGTCGTCGACGGTGCCGCCGAAGGAGTTGCCCCACCGGTCGCCCATGTACAGGTACGAGGTGCCCGAAGTCCCCTGGAGCGGAAGGACGTACGCGGTCTGCGAGTTGTACGTCGTCGAGTCGCCGACGTTGGTCATCGCGGTCCAGGGGCCGGCGATGCTGGTCGCGGTGGCGTACTGCTGCTGGTTGGCGTTCCAGCCCGTGGCCGCCGAGGTCAGCATGAAGTAGACGCCGTTGCGCTTGAACAGCGCCGGTGCCTCGCGGTGGCCGCCCACCCACGGGTTGGCGACCAGGCTGTCGATGCCCGTGTAGTCGGCGGTGAGCTTGTAGATCTGCAGGTCGTAGTTCTCGCGGGCCGCCGACACCATGTAGCCGGTGCCGTCCGTGTCGACGAAGGTCGTGATGTCACGGGACATGTACTGGCCGAGCGGCTGGAAGCTGCCCTGGTAGGTGTAGTTCCCGTCGACCGTGTCCGAGACGGCGACGGCGGCGCGCGCCTCGCTGTAGTCGACGCCGTTCTCCTTGTGCATCCACATCACGAACTTGCCGGTGGACGCGTTGTAGATGACTTTCGGCCGCTCGATGTAGGCGGTGCCCAGCTCGGAGGCGCTGGACTGGGTCAGTACGTGATTGCGGAACTCCCAGTTCTTCAGGTCGGTGGAGCGGTAGGCGTCCACGTACTTGAAGGTGTTGTCGGCGTCGCGGTCCTCGCCGAACCAGTAGTAGTAGCTGCCGGCCTTGATCACCCCGCCGCCGTGCGCGTGCACGGCGTTGCCCGAAGTGTCGGTGAACTGCGTGCCGTTGGTGATGGTCTGGGCCGCCGCCTGGGCCGGTCCGGCGGTCACCAGTGCCGCGGCGAACGCACAGCACAGGGCGACAAGGACTGCGTACACACGTCTCATCTGACGCCTCTCGGAGGGGTTCGAGATTTCGTACGGCATCTGTCATTACGAACGCCGAAAAGGTAAGGGTGTGTTACGGGAAGGTCAACGGGTCGCGCGTGACAAAGATGGACGCGAGATTTCTGTTATCGCCGCCGTCCGCGTACGTCTCCGATGACGTGCGCAGCCCTACCCACAAGTCAGCAGCCGCCGTTGGCGCCCTCGCGACCGTCGCCTTCCTGGTCACCGCGCCTCCCTCTTTCGGCTCCGTTCGCGCGGCGGCCTCGGAAGCCGCCGGCCGTGACGCCACCGCCGACGTCCTCGCGGGCCGGGACGTCACGCTCACCGGCGACACGCTGGTCACCGTGCCGTCCGGCACGACGACGTACGACGGGGTGTTCCGCGGCCGGGGCACCCTCACCGTGCGCGGCGACGGCACGCTGATCCTCACCAAGGACAGCGACTTCACGCTCCCGGCGGCCCGGCAGCGGCAGAGGGTGACCACCTGGGGCGGCAACCACCCGTATACCACCGTGAGCAACCCCGACCCGCCCGCGATCACCGTCGAGCGGGGCGCCACCCTCCAGTACGGCACCGGCGGCGGCACCGGTCTGATCGGCCACTTCCCCTACAACACCCCCGGCTACCGGCTGAACCAGCTCAACGTGCGCGTCGACGGCACCCTGCGCCTCTCCCTCACCCGCACCTTCAACATCGGCACCATCAGCGGCTCGGGCCTGGTCACCCAGCCGCGCAACATGTGGGGCACCCTCGACCTGGCGGGCACCCACCCCTTCTCCGGAGTGATCGACAACGGCACCGGCATGGCGGTGGGCCGCCCCGAGTACCCGGTGGCGCTCCCGAACGCCCGCGCCATCCTCAACCAGGGCTCCTGGATCATCGACACCCCTCTGTACCAGACGATCACCCTGCGCCAGAACTTCTACCAGCGCGCGTACGGCAGCGACGTCAACGTCCACTCGCGGCCCGGCAGCAAGGTCGTGCTCACCGGCCAGTACGGCTACAGCGACCAGGGCGGCGACACCGACCCGTCGCTCAGCGACCCGGTCCTCAACTGGCGCCCCATCGGCCGTCAGTTGAACAAGCGCGGCACCAACATCGAGGGTGCGGACGTCCAGTGGGGCGACGGGACCACCCACGAGATCTTCATGCCGGGGACGAAGGACACCGTCTACGTCAACCTGCACATGGCGAGCGGCGTCCGCTCCCGGCTGACCTTCGCCTACGACGGTCCCGTCACCCTGGGCGCGCCCATCGGCGGCGGCCGGTACCACGACACACTCGCCGCGCCCGGCGCCGGGGATGTCGTGATCAAGGGGACGCCCGGCAACGACGTCACCTTCGCGGCGGGGCAGTACTACGACGGGTCGACGACCATCGAGAAGGGCGCCGTGCTGCGGCTGGGCTCGGGCGCGCGGGGCGGTGACGGCTCGCTGATGACCGGCACCGGGCGCAGACGGATCGTCGACGACGGCACGCTGATCGTCCGCAACACCACAACTCCGGTGTCGCTGTCCCATGTCGACGGCGTCGGCGGGCTCACCCAGTCGGGTGCCGCGACGACGACCCTGACGGGCGGCGAGGTGTCGTACACGGGCCCGACGACGGTCACCAAGGGCACACTCGCCCTGACCGCCGGCGCCACGCTCGCGCACAGCAAGGCGATTCGGCTCACCTCGGCCGGTGCGCGGCTGGACGTGCGGACGACGGGACTTCGGGTGTCCACGTCCCTCAGCGGCAAGGGCACGGTACGGGGCGCGGTCGTCAACGACGGCGAGGTCGCGGGCGCCCTCACGGTGACCGGCGACTACACGCAGGGCGCGCAGGGCACGCTGGTCCTGCGCGACAAGCCCCTGAAGGTGACGGGCGCGGTCCGGCTGGCCGGTGACCTCGATCTGTCGGCCGCCGGGACCGGCCCCGCCCGCGAGATCAGGGTGCTCGCCCACACCGGCCGGGCGAGGACGACCGGCGCCTTCTCCGGCCTGCGCGAGGGCGCCACGGTCGAGCTCGCCGACACGACGTACCGGATCAGCTATCGCGGGGGCGACGGCAACGACGTCACCCTGAAGGCCGAACCGAAGCACCGGACCGCGGCCCCGTCCCCCTCCGCGTCCGGCGCCGCGTCCGTGAAGAACTCCAGCGCCGTCGGCGACGGCGAGAACGCGAACTCGTGGTGGCCGCTGCTGCTCGCGCCGCTGCTGGCCGCGCTCGCGGTGCCGGTGGTCCGGCGGGGCCGGTCACGGCGACGCGGTGGACGGCGGCACGCTGCCTCACGGTGAGTCATGGGTGGACGAGTGGGTCAGGGGTGGACGACGGTCGCCCCGCGTTCCGCGAGCTTCGTCATGACGGGATCGGGATCTCCGTGGTACTCGCGGTAGCACATGCGGTAGGGCATGGTGACGTGCTTCAGGGACGGCAGGTCGAGCAGGGGCGGCAGTCCTCCAGGTCGCGGCAGTGGCCCAGATTGATCTCCGTGAGCGCGGACAGTCCCGTCAGCGCGCTCAGCGCCGTCAGACCGGAGAGTTCTCCGAAGGTGCGGTCGTCGGACGGTCCCAGGCGTCGCCGGTCTCCTTGCCCCGGGTGAGCACCTTCAGGTCCCCCCAGGCCAGGGCCTCTTCTACTCACCAGATGGACATAACGGGTCGCGGCCGTCCCCATCGACTAGCGTCGTGACATGACCAGCGACACCCCCCGCAGCGCTTCCTCCCCCTCTCCCTCCCTCGCCGACGCCCTCGCCTCCGGAACGGTCGTCCTGGACGGCGGCATGTCCAACCAGCTGGAGTCGGCCGGGCACGACCTGAGCGACGAGCTGTGGTCGGCGCGACTGCTCGCCGAACGGCCCGAGGCGATCACCGAGGCGCACCTCGCGTACTTCGAGGCGGGCGCGGACGTGGCGATCACCTCCAGCTACCAGGCCACCTTCGAGGGCTTCGCGAAGCGCGGCATCCCGCACGGGCGGGCGGCCGAACTCCTCGGCCTCAGCGTGGAGCTGGCGCGGGAGGCGGCCCGTCGCGCGCACGCGAAGGGTGCGACCCGGCCGCTGTGGGTGGCCGCTTCGGTCGGCCCGTACGGGGCGATGCTCGCGGACGGTTCGGAGTACCGGGGGCGGTACGGGCTGAGCGTCGCCGAGCTGGAGCGGTTCCACCGCCCCCGCCTGGAGGTGCTGGCCGCCGCCGCGCCCGACGTACTGGCCCTGGAGACGGTGCCGGACGCCGACGAGGCCGAGGCGCTGCTGCGGGCGGTACGCGGTCTTGGCGTACCGGCGTGGCTGTCGTACACCGTCGTCGGGGACCGTACGCGGGCCGGGCAACCCCTGGAGGAGGCCTTCGCCCCGGCCGCCGACGCGGACGAGATCATCGCGATCGGCGTGAACTGCTGCGCCCCCGAGGACGTGGACGGCGCGGTGAAGACGGCGGCGCGGGTGACCGGGAAGCCGGTGGTGGTGTACCCGAACAGCGGCGAGGTGTGGGACGCCGAGGCGCGGGCCTGGAACGGGCTGTCGACCTTCACGGCCGAGCAGGTGACCGGCTGGCGGCGGGGCGGGGCACGGCTGATCGGGGGGTGCTGCCGGGTGGGACCGGAGGCGATCGCGGGGATCACCCGGGCGCTGGCGCCGGTGCGGTGATCGGGTGCTGACGCCCGTGCAGTAACTCGCGTGAAGCACGCGCTCAACGAGGGCTTCACGGACGGGTGATGGAGTCCCCGTACTCGTCAGCCGATCATGGAGGCCCACTTGAGCGAGCCCACCACCGAGCAACTGGACGCCTACGTACGGACCCGCCTCGCGCTCGCGGGGTTCGACCTCTCCCTGCTGCCCGAGGTGTTCGACGCGGCGACGGGCGTGCCCACCCGGGACCAGGTGCTGGCCAACCTGCGGTCGTTCGTGGCCTCCACCCCCGGCGCGATATCCGGCTGGGCGCCGCCCGCCGAGGCCCCCGCGTACGCGCAGCAGGCCTCGCCGCCCCTCATTTATCCCTCCATCACGGAGGCCTGGACGGGGAAGGCGGACGCGCGATGAGCAGATCCCTCAACCGCCGGGTGTTCCTGGCGAGTTCGACGGCCGTGGCGAGCGGGGTCGCCTTGCGGACGGCCAGCGCGGCGCAGGCCTCCACGACTCCCCGTGTGCCCGACATCCAGGTACGCGAGGCGCTCGAGGACCCCACCGAGGCCACACTCACCGAGGCCGTCGTGCTCATGCGGCGCGGGAAGCTGACCTCCACGACCCTCACCGAGGCGTACCTCGACCGGATCGAGCGGTACGACGGGACGTATCAGGCGTACGCGGAGGTGACCGCGGACGCGGCGCTCGCGGCGGCACGCAAGGCGGACCGGGGGCAGGGCGCCCGGGGCGTACTGCGCGGGATCCCGCTCTGCGTCAAGGACAACTACTTCACCCGGGGCGTGCCGACGCGCTGCAACTCCTCCATCTTCGAGGACTTCGTGCCGGACGAGGACGCGACGGCCGTGGCCCGGCTGAAGGCGGCCGGCGCGATCGTGCTCGGCAAGGGGCAGATGGGGCCGCTGGCCACCACCCGGGCGACGAAGCCGAACGGGACGGTGACCACGGTCAACGCCTGGACGCCCGGGGATCCGGGGGTCGACCCGGGCGGCTCCTCGACCGGACCGGCCTGTTCGGTCGCCGGGCGCATGGCGGCGTCCTCGATCGGTACCCAGACCGGCGGCTCCATCGTGCTGCCCTCCAACCAGCAGAACCTGACCGGTCTGAAGCCGACCATGGGCCGGGTGTCCATCCACGGCGTCATCCCGCTGTCCTTCACCCGCGACCACTCGGGGCCGCTCGCCCGCGACGCCATGGACGCGGCGCTCATGCTCCAGGTCATGGCCGGTCCCGACGCGAAGGACCCGCGCACGCTGGGACTCCCGGCCGTGCCCGATCTCGTACGGGCCGCCACGCCCGTACTCTCGCGCGGCGGGGCGGTTCGGATGCGCCGGGCCACCCGGATCGGGGTGCCGTCGGACTTCCTGGCCGCGCAGAAGGAGCTGCGCACCGCCCTCCTGAACCAGTTGGACGCGATTCCCGGTGTCGTCCTCGTCGACATCGCCTACCCCGCCGACTGGACCCTGCTGACCGGCACCTTCAACGCGGCCCGGCTCGCCGAGCGCACCGAGCCGTTCCGGCACTGGCTGCGCGAGGACCCGGCCAAGTTCGGTGTGTCGCTGCTCAGTTGGCTCCAGGGGCTGATGCTCTCGGGCGACGAGTGGATCACGGCCCAGCGGGCCAAGAACCATCTGCTGCGGGAGGTCCTGGACGGGCTCATGAACCGCTGCGACGTGCTCCTGCAGACCGGGCCCGTCCCCTTCGACATCCTCGGGCTGCCGGAGATCGCCTTCCCCATCGGCTTCGACGCGGGCGGAGTGCCGGTGGGGGCGATCCTCGGCGGGCAGCCCTACGAGGAGGACCGGCTGCTGGAGGTCGCCGCCGCGTATCAGGCGGTCACCGACTGGCACACGCGGCGACCCACCGACCCGGTCCCGGCCGCCGCGCGCCTCAGGGCAGCGATCGCCCGCCCCCGGCTCTCGGCGGAAGAGGTGGCCACGAGCTCGGCCTGACGGCCATGACCCGGCGGGGTCGGCGCGGGCGCGGCGACGGGCTGGACTCCGGGGAGCTGAGCGGGGCACCGGGCCGCCCCGACTCGGCGTCCCACAGCGCCAGTTCACGGTCGCGCGGTCCGAGAACGGTGTGGGGTGCGCCCGCACCGAAGATCCGCACCGGGTGCGAGGCGTCCCAGGCCTGCCAGCCCGGGTCGCCCTCGACCGCGAACCGCACCCACGCCGAGTGCATCGCGTCGGCGAGTTCCTGCGGGGCGCCCGGGCCCGCGAGCTGCGCCGCCTGGGGCACCTCCACGGTGTCGAAGACGAAGCCGAGCTCCAGGGCGTGGCAGGCGCCGAGGCCCGGCACGTTGGAGGGCCAGGCGAACTCGTAGACGTACGCGGGTGTCCGCGGCGGACGGGCATCGGCGAGCCGGTGCAGCGGCACCCGCAGCAGATGGTCGGTGACCATCTGCCCGACGAGGTCCGCGGTGCCCGCCCCCGGATGGATCGCGCGATAGCCGCGGGGCACCTCGTGGCCGCAGCGGCAGCGGGCCATGGCACCGGCCAGGGCGACGGGACCGAGCCGGTCGACGCGCTCCAGCAGACCTCCCGGGGCCAGCCACAGCCGGTACTCCTCGCTGGTCCAGCCCAGCAGCAGTTCGACGTCGGACGCGCCGCCCGCGAGGAGTGCCTCCATCGGGTGGCGCGGGACGAGGTCGCCGTCGACGACGATCCCGAAGGCGGGCCCGCCGAGGACCGGGCTGCCGAGCCTGGCCACGTCGGCCTGGGTGCGCAGCAGCAGGGCGCGGTCCACGGCGGCGAACGCCCGCGCCGTCGCCGGGACCTTCAGCCGGGTGGCCATCCTGCGCACCATGCGCCGTACCTTGTCGCGCTCGCTCGCCTCCGGCGGTCCGCTCTGCAGGACGGCCCGCCGGAACAGCCCCTGGGCGCGCGGGCTTGCCAGCAGCGCCCCGATGCTGATGGCCCCGGCCGACTCGCCGAACACGGTCACCCGGTCCGGGTCGCCGCCGAACCGCGCGATCGACTCCCGCACCCACTCCAGCGCGGCGAGCTGGTCGCGCAACCCGGCGTTGGGCGGCGCGTCCGGGAAGAGGCCGTAACCCTCCACACCCAGCCGGTAGTTGATCGAGACGAGGACGACACCGTCGCGTGCGAAGGCCTGGCCGTCGTAGACGGGCACGGCCGACGAGCCGCGGGTCAGCGCGCCGCCGTGGATCCACACCATGACGGGCAGCCCGGCCCCGGGGCCGGGCTCCGGTGTCCAGACGTTCAGGTTGAGGCAGTCGTCACCGGCGACCACGGGGTCGGCGAGGAGCCGCGCGAACGCCTCGGAGTATGGGGGCTTGGGCGGCGTCGGCCCGAACTCCCCCGCGTCACGCACACCGTCCCAGGGCTCGGGCGGGACGGGTGGCCGGAAGCGGCGGGCGCCGAACGGCGGGGCCGCGTAGGGGACGCCGCGGAAGACGGCGACCCCGTCCTCGTACCGGCCGCACACCGCTCCGTAGGGAGTGGTGACCACCGGGTCGTGCCTCCGTGAAGCCGAGTCCACCGCGTCCACCGCCATCCGCCCACCAGCTCCTCACCCGCGCGTCGTGTCCTTCCGCAGCAGAGCATCACACCGCCTCCGGTGAGCGCGACTCCCCATGAAGTGGATCTCGACACATCAAGATCCACTTCTGCCGGCGAATCCGGCCCGGTTCCCGCCGCCCGCATCACCTCACCACGCTCGGCTGCCGATGCCCTGCCGACACGTACGCGCGTTCGGGTGAGGCCGCGTCCGGAGCGGGTCACGCCGCCGCCCGCCCGTCTCACGAAGTGGCCTCGGGCGCTCTCCACGTTCAGGCGCTCGACGAAACTCGCACCGGCGTACCGGAGTTGCGCCCGCGGCCGTGGTGGGCGCAGGGGCGGTCCCTGTGGTGAGAGCACCGCCCGCGCAGCCGGAGCGTGAGGATCCACTGCTTGGGTGCCCCCTGACGCCCGTCTGCCACCAGCGCCTTCCGCACGACCACCGCGATCGCCGAAGTCGGACCGGACCTGTCGGGCTCCTGCCTGCGGGGGATGTCGTACCGGGCACGAATTGGTTGCGGCCCGGGCTCCCCGCGGTGGCCCGTGGTGGCACTGCGGCAGCATGACAGCCCATGAGCAGAGACCGCTACGTCGACTTCCTGCGCGCATGGGCGATCGGCCTGGTGGTGCTCGGCCACTGGCTGATCACCGCCCTCGTCCGGGAGCCCGGCGGGGAGATCCGCGCGCCGGAGCTGCTGGCGACCGTGCCCTGGACCCAGTGGCTGACGCTGGGGTTCCAGATCATGCCGCTGTTCTTCCTCGCCGGGGGCCATGCGGCGGGCGGCAGTTGGGCGCGGGCCCGGGCGGCGCGCGGTACGGCCGCCGGATGGGTCGGAGCGCGGGCGCTGCGGCTACTGCTTCCGGCCGCCGTGTACAGCGGACTTGTGCTGTCCGCCGTAGGGATCTGCTCGGCGGTCGGCGTGGACCCGAACACCCTTGAACTGGTGGGCTGGGCGATGGCGATGCAGTTCTGGTTCCTTCCGGTGTATCTGCTCCTCAGCGCTCTGACCCCGCCGCTGCACGCGGCCCACCGGCGCTGGGGGCTCCTCGTCCCGGTGGCGATGGGCGCGGTCGCCCTCGCGGCCGACACCTTGGTGGTGACGGTGCACACGCCCTACGTCGGACTGCTCGACTACGTGCTCGTCTGGGGCGTGGCCTACCAACTGGGTTTCTGCTGGCGGGACGGCCTGCTGACGGAGCGTCGGCCGCTCCCGGCCGCGCTGGCGGCGGGCGGCACACTGGCCTTCACCGCGCTGATCACCCTCGGGCCGTTCCCGGTCAGTCTGATCCTGGTGACCGGGCAGACCCCCAGCAACACCGATCCACCGTCGGCGGCGATGCTCGCGTGGGCGGTGGCCCAGGTCGGCCTGTGCCTGCTCGCCGCGCCCGCGGTACGACGGCTGCTGGACCGCGAGCGGGTGTGGCGGGCGGTGCGCCCCGTGGGCGGCGCCAGCATGACGCTGTATCTGTGGCACATGCTGCCCGTGCTGATCGTCGCCGCCGCGTTCTATCTGACCGGCCTCGCGCCCGAACCCACCCTCGGGTCCGCGGCCTGGTGGGGACTCCGGTTGCCGTGGCTCCTCGTGCTCGGCGTCGTCCTGACCGGTGTCGTGCGGGCGTTGCGTCCCCTGGAGCGCGGGCTGAGCCTCCTCTACGAACGGACGCGCCCGGACCCCGGTTTCTCCCGCTCCTCCCGCTCCTGGCTGCCCTGGCTCGGTCTGGCGGCGAGCGTCATCGCCCTGACCCGCTTCGCCACCCGGGGCTTCGCTCCCGACGGCCGGTTCCCCGTCCTGCCCGCACTGGGCCTGCTGTTGGGCACGACACTGTTGACGGCACGACGCCTGACGACGGTCGACCGGGACACTGGGGGGCCCAAGGAGGCCTTGCGGGAGGCCGCCTGATGTCACGTCAGCTTCTGTCGGCGGTACTGGTGGTCGGCAGATTTCAGGACTTTCCCCGTGTCGTCCATGGCTTCGTGGAAGGCTGATCCGTTCCGGTCAGAGCCGTCCGAGGAGCTCTCTTTGGTGCGCATCGCGAAGGAAGACGCCGAGATCATCCGACGGGACTGCGGTCCCGGGGTCGTCGAGGAACTCACCGACTGGGCGCGAGAGGAGGGGCTGACGGCGCTGTATGTGCGGCGCCCCCTGTGGAGTGTGCGCGGCAGGAGCTACACGGGCGCCTCGCTCCTCGCGATGGAATGCGCGCCTCCGGCCCGGATGCTCATCGTCAAGGTCCTCCCCGCCGGAGCGTCCGCCCGTGAACCCGAGGCGCTGAGCGCGGCGCTGGACGCGGCCCCGGACTTCAGCCGGCGTCACCTGGTGGGACAGCCGTTCCCCGCCCGGGACCTTCCGGACGGTCGGACCCTCATGTTCCAGGAAGCGGCGGGCGACAGCCTGCGGGACAGCGCGCCGTTGGGTTCGCTCGACGGCGAGGAGACCGACCGGGTGCTCGCGGAGGTCGTGCGCGGGCTGCTGACCGAGTGGAACGGTCCCGCCGAGGAGCGGGCACAGGCCGCCGTCCCGGAGTCGGTGACCGCCTCGGAGTTCCTGCGCACCGAACTGGGCGACGCCTGGGAGGGCGGTGGTTCGGTCCGGGCCTGGGGTCGCGGACTGGGCGTCCTGGAACCCTCTCCGCCCTGGCTCTACAGCGACGGACTGCGTCTGCCCAACCCCTACCTGATGGTGACCGGTGACTCCGCCGCGCTGCCCGATCCCTCCGTACGCGTGCTGCGCGGCCGGGCCCACGGCGATCTGCACCTGGACAACATCATCGTGTCCCGCTGGGAGAAGGAAGTCCGCGCGGACGAGTACCACCTGATCGATCTGTGCACCTTCCACGACCGGGCCGCGCTCGGCCGCGATCTCGCGACCCTGCTGCTGTCCGCCCTGGTCCCCCACATCCGGCACCCCCTGCCGCCGGACCAGCGCCACGCCCTGCTCCGGTTCGTGGTCGACCCGGCCGCCACGCACCGCGCCGAGATCGTGCCGAAGGCGGCGGCGCGGGTGGCCGCCGTCCGGGACACCGCGCTGCGGATCATGCGCGAGCGGCACTGGAGCGAGTCCTGGGAACTGCAGTTCCTGCTCTCGCTCCAGGCCCAGGCGCTGCTGTTCACCTCGTACACCGACCTCGGCGACGCCGGTCGTACGTGGTGCGCGCGGCTCGCTGCGCACGCGGCGGGAGAACTGCTGGGACGCACCGGCTCGGGCGGGGCGGCGGATCTGTCGTCCGAGCGGGCCGCCAGGGATTCGTTCGAGATGCCCGGACTGACCGGGCCGCGCGCGCCGACGGCCCCCGCCTTCGTACCGGACCAGGCGCCCCGCCGGAAGCTGTGGAGTGCGGAATCCGGAGTGCGCGACAAGGAGGCCGTGGTCGGGTTCGGACCGGACCACACGGTCGTGGTCGTCGACGGGCGTGGAGGCGTCAGGCGGTGGACCGTCTCGGGTGAGGAACTGCCCGGCGTCGGGGGCCGGTCACCGGCGCTGCGGCTCGGGCACCAGGCCCTGGTGGCCTCCCTGACCCACAGCGTCGTCGCGGCCCGTCCGGAGGAACTGGACATCACACACTTCCCCAGGGACGGCGGCGTGCGGCGCGCGGCCCCCGTCCGCCTCGGTACCGATCACTTCCTGGTGACCAGCGGCGGCGACGTGCTGGCGACACACGACAGGAATCGGCTGACGGTACGGACGTTCGACGACGGGACGCCGATCGAGTCCGTCGTGTGCCCGCCGGCCCTGGCGGCGAGCGCTGTCAGCACCGACGGTTCCGTGATCGCCATGGCGAGTTCGAGAAGGGTCCACATTCACCGGAGGGGCGGCGAGCCGCTGGTGAAGGAGACCGTCAACAGCCTGCCTTACGCCAGGCACAGGTTCCTGCGCGTGCTCCTGCCCGACCCCGGGTGCTGGCTGGCGGTCTCCCCGTCCGGCGGCCACGTGGGGTGCGTGACCTTCGAGGAGGTCGTGGTGTGGAGCGTCGACGACGACAAGGAGGTCTACCGCAGACCGCTGGGAGACCGGGAGAGCCTCGAAGGAGGCGGCGCGGCGCAGATGCGTCTGGTGTGCACGGACACGGGCACCCTGCTCTGGCTCAAGCGCGGCCGGCTCGTGTGCCCCACCGTCGGACCGGCCGGGACCCAGCTTCAACAGTCGGGCTACTACAACGACTTCGCCGCCACCCGTGACGGCCGGCGGATCGCGACACTCGACACCACGGGCCGGCTCGACGTGTGGGAGACGTGACGCCGACCGGGGCACCGGGACGTGTGGGAACGGCCTCCGACGAGGGCACCCAGACGTGTGGGAGCGGCCCCCGAAAGGGACACCGGAACGTGCCGGAACGGCCTCCGACGGGGGCGCGCGGTGGCACACGTCCTCCCCAGCACGCGCCCCTGATGAAACGCACTCCGATTGCCGGATCGGAAGTGCCGAGCGTGCCCACACGCCGCCTTTCAGCTGGCTAGCGTGACCGTCACATTGTGTGTCCGGGCGGGCCGACTCGGCCTGCCCGGACGCATGTCACCAGCACACGAACCGGGACGCGACCGGTCCCGGCCGGTCCGCCGGTCCGTCGCTCCACAGAGGGACAACTGTGAATCTCGACAAGCAACAACGGGACGCCACCGATCCGCCACCCGCTCCACGCCGTCAGCGGGGCATTCCGCGGTGGGTCGAACTGCTCGTCCTCGCCGCGACGGCCGTGGGTGGCTTCTTCGGCGGGCAGGTGGTCGTGATCAACAAGGATTCCGGGGGCGACGCGAAGCCGTCGGCGGAGGCCACCGTGACCGCGACCGTGACAGCCACTTCGACCGTCACGGCGAGCCCCTCCGAGACCACTCTCTCCGGGGGCGAGTCACCCACCGACGACCCGAGCGACCCCTCCGGGAGCCCCGCCCCGGGCCGACGGACCTTTCTCGCGGACCTGGGCGTGGTGGACGGCGGGGGCGAGGCGAACGCCTCCCCCGCCACGTTGCTCGGCCACAGCTATCCGAAGGCCGTCCGGCTCAACTGCGACGCGAACGGCCAGAGCGCCGTGTACAACGTCAGCGGCTACAAGACCCTCCAGGCCTCGGTGGGCATCGCCTCCGATTCGTACAACGCCATCGGGTCGGTCGGCTCCGTCTCCGTGACCAGCGCCTCGGGGAACCAGATCGGTCGCCCCGTGGAGACCCGTTCCAGCTCCGTCACGAAGCTCTCGGTCGACATCTCCGGGCAGGACCAGGTGAAGATCACCTGCGTCATGACGAAGACCGGCTCGGAGGGCAAGTCCTACTTCACCACGGCGCTGGGCGACGCCGTCCTCATCGCCTGACCGTGCCCGATCTCCTGGTCGGCACGATCCGGCCGATGGTCGGTATTTCGAGAGTTTCAGCCCGCGAGGAGTCCCGAGGACTTCCGTCAACCCTTCCCCCTTCACGCCGTATTGGGGCGGGCTTAGTGTAGAAAGCGTTTGCTACGCGGTCGCGATGCCGGTCGTGCGAGCAGTGCTGTTCGAAACTTTCGACGGGCCCTCGGGCGGGCCGGGGAGGCGGGCTCTCATGGTGCGTACGGGAAGCGTGGCCGGGCCGACGCTGGCGGTCGTCGCCCGTGCGGCGGGAGTCTCGGTGCCGACGGCGTCGAAGGTGGTCAACGGCCGGGAGGACGTGGCACCGGAGACCCGCCGCCGCGTCACCGAGGCGCTCGACCGGCTCGGCTACGTCCGCAGACCCCGCTTCGAGGTGGCGAAGCCGCCGGGGCTGGTCGACCTCGTGGTGCACTCGCTGGAGAGCTCCTGGTCGGGTGCGGTGCTGCACGGGGTGGAGGGCGCGGCGCACGACGCGGGCCTGGAGGTGGTCGTCTCGGCCGGCCTGACCCGGACCGGGGGCGCACGCCCGCAGCGCGACTGGCTGGACAAGCTCACCACGCGGGGTTCGGCGGGCGTGCTGTTCAACCTGGCCGAGCTCACCCCGTCCCAGTACGCCTGGTTGGAGCAGCACCGCATCCCGTTCGTGATGATCGACCCGGTGCTCGAACCGCCGCCCGGTGTGGTGTCGGTGGGCGCGGCCAACTGGCAGGGCGGGGTGCTGGCGACGGAACATCTCCTCTCCCTCGGCCATGAGCGCATCGGCGTCATCGGCGGCTTCCGCCGCAGGATGTGGGGCGGCGCCCGGGTCGCCGGCCACCGCTCGGCCCTCGCCTCGGCCGGGATCGGGCACCGCCCCGAGTACGTCCGTTACGGCGGCTTCAGCGAGACCGGGGCCCACCGCCGCATGCGGGAACTCCTCGACCTCCCCGAGCCGCCCACCGCTGTCTTCGTCTGTTCCGACCGGATGGCACTCGGTGCCTACCAAGCCCTTTCCGAAAGGGAGTTGAGAGTCCCGGACGACTTCAGTGTGGTCGGCTTCGACGATCTTCCCGAGTCGCGCTGGGCCACTCCGGCCCTCACCACCGTGCGTCAGCCGCTCTCCGAGATGGCCGCGACGGCACTGCGCCTGCTCGTGCGGATGATGGCGGGCGAGCAACCTGAGGGCACGCGTACGGAGTTGTCGACGCGTCTGGTGGAACGGGCGAGTACGGGGCCGGTACCGTTCCGGTGGAGAGCGGCCGAATCGCTCAGCGGGCGGCCGCCCAGGTGATGCCGCCGAGCAGATGCGCACGGAAGTCGGGGTCCTCGTACGCCTCCGCGGCGTGCCCGAGCGCGGTGTAGAAGACCCGGCCCGCGCCCTGTTCCCGGCACCAGACGAGGGGATGGTCCCGGCCCATGCCGCCGCCCTCGTACGAGGATTCGTCGGCGGAGGCGAGGACGCGGACCGCACCTCGCGGGTTGGCGCGGAAGTCGTACCACTCGTCGGTGAACTCCCAGACGGTCGGCAGGTGTTCGGTCGCGGGATGCCCGCGGTCCTCGACGACGGCCTTGCCCGGCTGGTACTCCGGGTGCCGGTCGAAGCGCGCGCCGAGGAGTTCGCCGTAGTACGGCCAGTCGTACTCGGTGCAGGCGGCGGCGTGCACTCCGACGAACCCACCACCGCCCTCGACGTACGCCGCGAGCCGGGTCCGTCCGGGCGGAGTCAGCACGTCCCCGCTGGTGGAGAGGAAGACGACCGCCGCATACGGGTCGAGGCGCGTCTCGAATGCGGCCGGGTCCTCGGTGGCGTCGACGTCGAAGCCGTGGGTCGCACCCAGCAAGCGTACGGCGGCGACGGCGGCCGGGATGGAGTCGTGCCGGTAGTCGGTGGTGCGGGTGTAGACGAGAACGCGGGTGGTCATGGGCGCGAGCCTATGCCTGGGGAATCGTTTCGGCTGTCGGGTGTCCCGTCCCCCGTCGGCGGCAAGTCACCCCGCTCCACGGGTGTCGTGGCTGTTCAAGCCGGTGGCAGGACGGCGGCGAGTTCGGCGTCGCTCGGGCGGTGGGCGGAGTGGAGGGCGGAGCGCAGGACGGCCCGCGTCACCTTCGTCGAGTCACCGCTCACTTTCAGCACATGGCCCTTTTCGACGAGCGCGTACTCGTGCCGGCCCCCACCGGCGCGGTACCACGCGTCGCCGTCCCGCTCACACACCGTCCGCTCGCCCGCCATGCCGCCGACCGGCTGCTTCGGGCAGGACCGCGCCGTCATCGTGCCCCGTTCCACGGACAGTTGGATCTGGGCGTTGGTCTCCTTCGCCCAGTACACGCCGGAGAAGCCGTCGTCGCCGTACACGCCGACCGACTGCTGGGCGAGGGTGTAGCCGGGAGCCTTCGTGACGTACACGAGTTCCGGTGCGATCTGCAACGCCCGTGCGCGTGCGTCGAGTTCGGCCCGGCCCGGCACGGCGACCGAGGCCGACGAGTCCACTCCGGGCCCGGCTCCCGCCTTCTCCGAACCGCACCCCGTGAGCAGTACGGGAACCAGCAGCACCACCGGGAGCAACAGCACGCGCACAGGTCGGATCATGGCGCCCATCCTGCCGCACAGGTGTTCCACAGGTGTGCGGCAGTGCAGATACACGTCAGTTCACGACGATGAAGACGCCCACCGTGAGGAAGGCCGCTGCGGCGAACGCCAGGACGACCACCGGTCCCGTCATGTGCCGCCACATCCGCACCCTGGCCCGCCGTGGGTTGTGCCGCGGATAGATCACGGGCACGGTCAGCCCGGTGGCGAGCCCCATTCCGGATCCGCGCATACGGGGCTTGAACTCCACTCGGTGACCCCGGTGGTCCAGGAACTCGATGACCGGCACCCATTCGGGCCCGTCCTCACTGCGGACGCGGACGTTGTCGACCACCACGCCGTGGGTGTGGAGCCCGTGACGGCGCAACCGGCGCATCTGGACGCCTTCCGAGAGCGCGCAGCCGAGGAGGGCCACGCCGACTCCCCCGCACAGGACGCCCCCGAGTGTGCCTGACATGCCTTCGCCTTCCCTCCACACCGGTGACCCGTACTTGCTCTGTCCCGGCCACAGGAGACGTGCTCCTCCGTGAGTTCGGTTCCCGTCGTTCCGGAGTTCGGTTCCCGTCGTTCCGCCCGCCGAGGGACTCCGTCCGATTCGTTCAAGACCCGCTTCCCGCTCTCTTCCTACGGTGTCCCCATGACTCCACGATTCGCCGTGATCGGCGTGGTCGCCTCCGACATGGCCGCCACGCTCGCCTTCTACCGCCGCCTCGGGCTCGTCTTCCCCGAGGGCGCCGAGGACCAGCCGCACGTCGAGGCCGAACTGCCCGGAGGGTCCCGGCTGGCGATCGACACCGAGGAGACGGTCCGTTCGTTTCACGCGGGGTGGCGGCCGCCGGCCGACGGGGGCGGCCGGATGTCGCTCGCCTTCGGCTGCGACGGCCCGGCGGAGGTCGACTCCGTCTACGAGGACCTGGTCGGCGCCGGGTACCGCGGCGAGCTCAAGCCGTGGGACGCCTTCTGGGGGATGCGGTACGCGGTCGTGCACGACCCGGACGGCAATGGCGTCGACCTGTTCGCGGCGCTACCCGCGGCCGAGTAGTTCCCCCAGCGGCATGCCCGCCAACTCCCTTACCTCCCGGGCCAGATGGGCCTGGTCGGCGAAGCCGGAGCGGGCCGCCGTCTGCGCGAAGGGGACCCCGGTACAGGCGAGGGCGAGCGCCCGTTGCAGGCGCAGGACGCGGGCGAGGGTCTTGGGCCCGTAGCCGAAGGCGGTCAGTGAGCGGCGGTGCAACTGGCGTGCGCTCAGGCCGAGTCGGTCGGCCGTCGCCGCGATCGACCGGCCCGCACCCAGGGCCGTCACGACCTCCCGCAGCAGCGGGTCGGGGGGATCGGTGACAGCCGCCCGGTCCAGTGCCACCTGCTCCAGCGCGGTCACCGGGTCGGCGGCCGCGGCGACCCGCGCGGTGCGGCGCCGGACCTCCGAGGCCGGCCACAGGTCCGCCAAGTCGACGCGCAGGTCGCGCAGTTCGTGGGCGGGTACGCCGAGGAACGTCGGCCCCGTGCCGGGGTAGAAGCGGACGCCCGCCCAGTGCCCGGCCGCGCCCTCGGGAACGTGCGCCCGGGTGTCGGGCCCGGCGACGAGCAGTCGCCCCTCGTGCCAAAGCAGGTCCATACAGCCGTCGGGAAGCACGGACCCCACCGTGGAACCGGACGTGCCACGGGACCACACGACGGCGCCCGCCAACCGGGAAGGCCGCTCCACGTACATGTACGTCAGGCTACGCCGCCCGCGTCCGGTGCTCCTGCGGGCTCACCCCGTACACCCGTTTGAAGGCGCTGGACAGGGCGAACGCGCTGCCGTAGCCGACGTGGCGGGCGATCGCCTCGAGGGTGTCGTCCGTTTCGCGCAGCCGGTCGGCGGCCAGGGCGAGGCGCCAGCCGGTGAGGTACGTCATCGGGGGCTCGCCCACGAGTTCACTGAAGCGGCGGGCCAGCGCGGCCCGCGACACCCCGGCCTTCGCGGCGAGCGTCGCCACCGTCCAGGGGTGTGCCGGGTCGTCCTGGACGAGCCGCAGCACCCGGCCGACGACGGGGTCCGCGAGCGCCCGGTACCAGGCGGGGGCGGCGGCCTCCGGACGGGAGAACCAGGCGCGCAGCGCGGCGATCATGAGGAGGTCGAGGAGCCGGTCCAGGACCACCTCCTGGCCGGGCTCGTCACGGACGATCTCCTCGGTGAGGATCGCGGTGAGCGGGCAGTCCCACACGTCCTGCGTCAGGGAGAGCAGCGGCGGCAGGGCGTCGAGCAGCCTGCCGTTGATCTCGCCCCGCATCATGTACGTCCCGATCAGCAGCACCGTGGAGCCGTCGAGCCGGTCGCCCCAGGTACGGACGTCCAGGTCCCACTGGCCCTTCAGGGACCGCCCGTCGGGATAGGTGCACTCGCCGCCCGGCAGGATCACCGCCTGCGGCGGGGTCCCCGGCTCGTCCGCGCAGGTGTACGGGTCGGGTCCACGGGCGATCGCGAGGTCACCTGCCCGCAGGAACACGCCTTCCCCCGCGTCCGGCACGACCCAGGCCCCGCCGCGCACCACGAGCATGATCGTGAGAGGAGCGCGGTCCTCGACGCGTACGCACCAGGGCGGGTCGAAGCACGCACGGATCATGAAGGCGCCGCGTGCCCTGGGGCCCTCCAGCAGGCCGGCGAGTGCGTCCATGGCGTCAGCGTAGACGTCGGAGAGGAAGGGACGTAGACGTCCGCTTATGGGAATGAGGCCCTCGGCGATGGGAGTCCTGCGCGGGCGGCGCTTCACTGTCGGTATGACGCAGAACAGGGCGGGCGAAGAGCGCGCAGGGGACATGACGGTGCTGGTGACGGGCGCCACGGGGCGTACCGGACGGCGGGTGGCCGAGGCCGCGCGGGCGGCGGGGCTGAGGGTGCGGGCGGCGTCCCGTGCGGCGGGGTTCGACTGGACGGACCGGTCGACGTGGGCGGACACGCTGCGGGGTGCCGACGCGGCGTATCTCGTCCACCCCACGGATGTCGGCTCGCCCGACGCGGCCGAGGTGGTCGGGGGTCTGGCACGGGAGGCCGTCGGGCTCGGGGTGCGGCGGCTGGTGCTGCTGTCCTCGCGGGGTGAGGAGCGGGCGCGGCCGGCCGAGGAGGCGCTGAGGGCGTCGGGCGCCGACTGGACGGTCGTACGGGCCGCGTGGTTCGCGCAGAACTTCAGCGAGGGGCCGCTGGTGGAGGGGCTGCTCCGCGGGGAACTGGTGTTTCCCGCCGGTGAGGTGCGGGAGCCGTTCGTCGATGTGCGGGACATCGCGGACGTCGTGGTGGCCGTGCTCACGGGGGGCGACCGGTATGTCCGGCAGGAGCTCGCCGTCTCCGGGCCCCGGCTGCTGAGTTTCCGGGAGGCGGTGGGGGAGATCGCGGCGGCGACGGGGGGTGAGCTGACGTATCTCCCGGTGACGGCGCGCCAGTACGGCGATCAGCTGGCCGGGCTCGGGGTGCCGGCGGAGGAGGTCGAGTTCCTCGTCGAGCTCTTCGAGAGCCTGCTCGACGGGCGCAACTCCCACCTTTCGGAGGGTGTGCGCCAGGTTCTGGGGCGGGAGCCTCGCGATTTCACTGCGTTCGCCCGGGAGGCGGCGGTGGGGGGTGCGTGGAAGGGGTAGGTCCGTCCCCTCCCCCACCTGGGGGCTCCGCCCCCAGACCCCCGGGGTGCGTTCTTCGGGTGCGGGTGGGTGGCGGCTGGGCGCGCAGTTCCCCGCGCCCCTGAGGGGCGCCTCCCGTGGGGCGTCCTACTCCCCCGCGCGGTTGTCGTCGTTGTTCTTTCGGGGGTGGTGGGAGCTCTTGACGTGGGTGCGGAGGCGGGAGGTCACGTCCTCCGGGGAGGAAGCGGGACCAGCGTTCCGGGAACTCGGAGGGCATGTCAGGGTCGTCGGGGTCGGGGTCGCCGGCGCGGTGGGCGGCGGCACGGGCGACGTACTCGGCGGCCTGCTCCTGACGCAGGCGCTCGTTCTCGGCGCGGGCCGCGGCCGTGGCGGCGGCCGGCCAGACCCGGTCGATGGCCGCGTTGACGGCGGCGCCGACGAGGACGGCGAACGCGGAGACACCGATCCACAGGAGGACGGCCACGGGGGCGGCGAGTGAGCCGTAGATCGTCGGGCCCTCGACCGTGCTGGTCAGGTAGATACGGAGCAGGAAGCTGCCGAAGACCCACATGGCGAGGGCGACCAGGGCGCCGGGCACGTCCTCCACCCAGGGTGAGCGGACGGGCACCGACACGTGGTACAGCGTGGTCAGGAAGACGACCGAGAGCACGATGACGACAGGCCAGTACAGGACCTGCACGAGCGTCGCCGACCACGGCACGATCTGCACCACCGCGTCCGGGCCCGCGACCATCAGAGGCAGCGCGATCGAGCCGATCAGCAGCGCCACGATGAACAGCAGGAACGACATCACGCGCGTCGCCACGATCCCCCGGGTGCCGTCGAGGCCGTACATCACGGTGATGGTGTCGACGAAGACGTTCACCGCGCGCGAGCCCGACCACAGGGCGAAGAGGAAACCGAGGGAGATGATGTCGGGCCTGCCGCCCTTCATCACGTCGTGAAGGATCGGTTCGGCGATCTGATGGACGCCCTTGTCCGTGAGGACCGTGCGGGAGGCCTCGAGGATGTTGGACTCCAGGCTCGCGATCGAGTGCGCGCCGGTCCAGGCGTCCACGTACCCGAGCAGTCCGATGAGGCTCAGCAGCAGGGGCGGCACGGACAGGAGTGTGAAGAAGGCGGCCTCGGCCGCCAGCCCCAGGATCCGGTACTCCATGCAGGAGTTGACGGTGTCCTTGAGCAGCAGCCAGGCGGTCCTGCGCTTCGACACGTTCCTGTACAGCGCGCGAGCGCGGTGAAAGCGGCCCACGGGAGACCGTTCAGGTGTTTCTTTTGCCTGGTGCACGTCCTTACCGTATCCGTATGGCAGCCAGCACCCACACCGTGACCAACCAGGCTCCGCCCCTGGTCGGATATGACGTCTTCGCCGCCGACCGGGCCCTCGTGGAGGCGGTCGAGCGACACCTTGATCCAGGACTTCTCGACGAGGCACAGGAGGAGCTGTCGCTGCTCGGGCGTACGACGGGCTCCGCGCAGGTGCAGGAGTGGGGGGTGCTCGCCAACGAGAACCCGCCGAAGCTGCGCACCCACGACCGCTACGGCAACCGCGTCGACGAGGTCGACTTCCATCCCGCCTGGCACCGACTGCTCGGCAAGGGCGTCTCTGCGGGGCTGACGACGGCCTGGAGCCGTCCCGGCGGTCACCTCAGGCGCGCGGCCGGCTTCGTCGTGTGGTCGCAGGCCGAGGCGGGCCACGGCTGCCCGCTCTCGATGACCCACGCGGCGGTGCCCGCCCTGCGCACCGACCCGGCGCTCGCCGCCCTCTGGGAACCGCTGCTCACGTCCACCGTCTACGACCAGGGGCTGCGGCCCGCCTCCCAGAAGGCCGGTGTGCTCTTCGGGATGGGCATGACGGAGAAGCAGGGCGGCAGTGACGTACGGGCGAACAGGACCGAGGCGCGGCCGCTCGCCGAGGACGGGACCTACGAGCTGACCGGGCACAAGTGGTTCTGTTCGGCTCCGATGTCGGACGGGTTCCTGGTGCTGGCGCAGGCGCCGGGCGGGCTCACCTGTTTTCTGGTGCCGAGGGTGCTGGAGGACGGGACCCGCAACGTGTTCCGCATCCAGCGGCTCAAGGACAAGCTCGGCAACAAGTCGAACGCGTCGAGCGAGGTCGAGTTCGACGGGACCTGGGCGCGCCGGGTCGGAGACGAGGGGCGCGGGGTGCGCACCATCATCGAGATGGTCGCCGTGACCCGGCTGGACTGTGTGCTCGGCGCCGCCGCCGTCATGCGGCAGGCCGTGGCGCAGGCCGTGCACCACTGCACTTACCGGGAGGCCTTCGGCGGCAAGCTGATCGACAAGCCGCTGATGCGCAACGTGCTGGCGGACCTCGCGCTGGAGTCGGAGGCGGCGACGACGCTGGCGATGCGTCTGGCGGCGGCGTACGACGACGGTGGCGAGGACGAGCGGGCCTTCCTGCGGCTCGCGGTGCCGGCCGCCAAGTACTGGGTGACCAAGCGCTGCACCCCGGTGGCGGTGGAGGCGCTGGAGTGCCTGGGCGGCAACGGGTACGTCGAGGAGTCCGGCATGCCGAGGCTGCTGCGCGAGTCGCCGCTCAACTCCATCTGGGAGGGAGCGGGCAATGTGCAGGCGCTCGACCTGCTGCGCGCGATCCAGCGGGAGCCGCAGGCGCTGAACGCGTTCCTGCAGGAGGTGGGCCGGGCCCGAGGCGCCGACCACCGGCTCGACGGCGCGATCAAGAACCTGCTGGGCGAACTCGCCGACCTGGACGGCATCGAGGGCCGCGGGCGCAGGCTCGCGGAGCGTGTCGCGCTGGTGCTGCAGGGGTCACTGCTCGTGCGGTACGCGCCCCCGGAGGTCGCCGACGCCTTCTGCGCCTCACGGCTGGGCGGCGACTGGGGCTCGGCCTTCGGCACCCTGCCGCACAGTCTCGATCTGGCCACGGTGGTGGATCGGGCCCGACCGGTTTCCTGAGCTGCTTCCCAAGCCGGTCTCCGCACCGGGCGCGGGGGTGGTGCTGCGCCGACACGGCACCACCCCCGCTCTCTGGCCCCGTTGTGAGGAGCGCGAACGCCGCACAGGCGGCGTTGCTCAAGTCTCCGACCCCGTACGGCTGTTCGCCAGGGTTGCAGGGGGTTGCAACTTTTCCGGCCGGTGTGGCCGGACTGTGTCCCTCCGTCCGCGCCGAGCGGCACTATGAGAACAGCAGTCAGTACGGGCCCGGGCGCCCGTGGCCGAAAGGGGCCGGGCAGTGTGGGCCTCACATGCCCCGAACCCGTCGGTCCGTCCAGGGAGGATGGGGAGGATCCCGTGGCGCACTCTCCGATCGACGTGACGCGGCTCGCCGCCCTGGACGCCGCCCAGGCGGCCCGTGTGCTGCGCGAGGTGCGCGACGCCACCCTCTCCGGACAGCCCGCCCGCCTCGCGCCACGCCCGGTGATCGAGCAGTCCTGGGAGCGCATGCTGCGCGGCGGAGTCGACCCCGACCACGACTTCCGGGCCGGACTGCTGGTCCGTGACGAGGTCGAGCGGCGGCGCCAGACCTCGCAGCTGCGGCATGTCCTGCCGGTGCTCCGCGAGGGCCTGCTCTCGGTCGCGGACGTCGCGCACCACATCATGGTGGTCGCGGACGCGGAGGGCCGGGTGCTGTGGCGGGAGGGCAGCGCGTCCGTGCTGCGCAAGGCCGACGGGTTCGGATTCGAACTCGGGGCTGACTGGCGCGAGGGCGTGGTCGGTACGAACGGTGTGGGCACCCCGCTGGTCGCCCGGCGCCCCGTCCAGGTCTTCTCCGCCGAGCACTTCGTGCGCACCCACCACTCGTGGACCTGCACCGGCGCCCCGATCACCGACCCGCGCGACGGCAGTCTGATCGGCGTCGTGGACGTGAGCGGCCCGCTGGACACCCTGCACCCGGCGACGCTCGCCCTGGTCGGCTCGGTGGCCAAACTCGCCGAGGCGCGCCTGCGCGAGCTGCACCTGACCTCGCTGGAGGGGCTGCGCGCGGTGGCGGCGCCGGTGCTCGCCCGGCTCGGCGGGCGCGCCCTCGCCGTGGACCAGGACGGCTGGACGGCCGCGGTCACCGGAATGCCGTACACCGGACGGCTCACGCTGCCCAAGGCGCTGGCCCCCGGGCGGAGTTGGCTGCCGACGCTCGGGCTGTGCGTGGTGGAACCGCTGCCCGGCGGCTGGCTGCTGCGGGCCGCCGACGAGCCGGGGCCCCGGCGGGCCGCGCGGATCGTCCTGGACCTGGCGCACCCGCGGCGCTCCTCGGTGACCGTCTCGTCCGAAGCGGGCTCCTGGTGCCACGAACTGAGCCCCCGGCACGCCGAGTTGCTGTACCTGCTGGCCGTCCGACCCGCCGGGCGCAGTGCCTCCGGGCTCGCCGACGACCTGTTCGACGACCCGGGTCGTACGGTGACGGTACGGGCCGAGATGTCGCGCGTACGGCGGTATCTCGGGGCTTTTCTGGAACACCGGCCGTATCGTTTCTGCGAGGACGCGGAGGTCGAGTTGGTGCTCCCGGAGGACCCCCGGGACCTGCTCCCCCACTCGACGGCGCCGACGGTGCGCAGGGCACGGAAACCCGGGCCCCCTTGTACCGCACCGGGGCCCGACGCGTCACCCGACCGGCCGAATATGCCCCCTGCGAGAGGCAAGGAGCGTATTTCGGGACCGTCTTCCGGCGTCCTTGACCAGGCACGTGGCTCTCTGACGTAGCATCCCTCCACAGGCCACCCCACCCGTCCCTCCGTCAACGTTCTGATCATGAGGGGCAGTTGGCCTTCCTCGGGAGGACGCATGAAGCATCGCGGCAGACACCGTCGTAGGCGAAGGGGACAGGCGCTGCGCGCCACTCTGGCCGGAACCGCCCTCGCGCTCACCGCGGCCGCCACGCTGATCAGCACCTCCCAGGCCACGGGCAGCAACAGTCCGGGCGCGCTGACCCCGCTCACCTCGGCCGCCGAGACCGGCAGGCTCCAACTGCACGAGAACCTGGTCGCCGGGAACACTCTCAGCACGCTCAGCCGGAACATGGGCGGGAACGTCGGAGTCTCCGGCGTGCTGGCGAGCGCCGACCACACGATGCGCGACGAGGCCGACTGCTCCGGGACCGAGCGGGCCGCGCTGCCCCTCGAACCGGTCGCCACCCGCGCGTACTGCTGGGCCTCGGACGACGCGCGGAGCCGGCAGTGGGCGCCCGCCTCCGTCACCACCTCCGGTGACGCCGAACAGGACGGCCGGTGGGGCGACCGGCGGGTCATCCTGGCGGGCTGGAACCACGACGACCGGGCCGCGGGCGCCTCCACCACGGACCGGGGTCTGGCCCGGGTCGCCTTCATCGACGCGAGCGACCCGGCGGCGCTCAGGTACCGCTGGGTGCTGCTGGTCGCGCCGCGCGACGGCGGCAAGGACTTCGGCGCGGTCCGCTCCCGGCTGGGCGGCATGGTCTGGTACCAGGGCAAGCTGATCGTCACCGCGCAGAACGGCGCGGGGCAGGACGACTCCCTGCTCGTCTTCGACCTGCGCCACCTCCTGAAGGCGGGTGTGGACAGCGGGGCGATCGGCAAGGTGCGCGGCGGCTACTCCGCGCACGGCTACCAGTACGTGCTGCCGGCCGTCGGCTCGTACAGCCCGGCGGGCGGCACGTGCGGGTCGGGCGAGGCCCGGGCGAACCCCTGTTTCGGTTCCCTGTCGCTGGACCGCACCTCGACGCCGGACAGCCTGGTCGCCACCGAGGCGGCGCCGGCCGACGGCACGGAGCGGACCCGGATCTGGCGGTACTCGTACAGCACCGTCGCCGGCCGGGCGGGCTTGCTCGGCGTTGACTCCCTGGGGCGGGTCGACGCACGCGAGGCCTACACGACCAAGGCCGCCGGGCTCTCGGGTGTCCTCTCCCATACGCCGGCCGGGGCGCGCAAGGCCGACTGGTACGTCGGTCACACGCCCGCCAGCGGCGGCCGGCACGGCACGCTGTGGCGCCAGAGCGGACACACCGCCGAGGCGGTGCAGTGCACCGGGGACCAGTCCTACGCCTGCTGGGGCCAGCACACCGCCTCCCTGTCCTACTGGCAGGAGACCGGCGAACTGTGGACCCTCACCGGCGCCGCCCCGGACACGACACCGGAGCGCGTCCTGTACGCGGTCCCATTGACCGCGGTGAACAAATCCCTGGGCTAGGGACCCCGGCGGTACCCGTCCATCCCCACTCGGGGGCTCCGCAGGGGGTCTTCAGGGGCGCGGGGAACTGCGCGACCAGCCCCCACCGGCCCGCGGCCGAACGATTCGGGCGGGCGGGGAATCCGGGGCGCAGCCCCGGCCCGAGGGGCGCGGGCAACTGCGCGACCAGCCCCCACCGGCCCGCAGCCGAAGAACACAGGCGGGGGGTCTGGGGGCGGAGCACCCGGGGAGGGGACGGGTAGGGGCGGCGGGGGCGAGACCACCTGGCCCACTTTGGAGCGCGGCGCAGCCCCGTGGTTCCCTGGCCCCCATGAGCAACGTCACTGTGACCACCTGGTCCCTGGAGCAGACCGCGTCGAGCGACCTGCTCCCCGCGATCACGCCCGACGGCGACGTCCGGATCGTGTGCTCCGAAGTCCCCTCACCCGAGTTCAACCGTTTCCTGTACGCCTCCGTGGGCGGAGACATCCGGTGGACCGACCGCCTGAGCTGGACGTACGCGCAGTGGCAGGAGGTCCTGGACCGCCCCGGCGTGGAGACCTGGGTCGCCTACGACCGGGGAACGCCCGCAGGCTATGTCGAGCTGGACCCGCAGGACGACGGCGTCGTCGAGGTCATGTACTTCGGACTGATCCCCGCCTTCCGGGGCCGCCGGATCGGCGGGCACCTGCTCTCGTACGGGGTGGCGCGAGCCTGGGACCTGGCGGAGCGCTGGCCGGGGCGGCCCGAGACGAAGCGGGTCTGGCTGCATACATGCAGCAAGGACGGGGAGCACGCGATGGACAACTACCTGCGCCGCGGCTTCAAGCTCTTCGACACCAAGGTGGAGGAGGAGCCGGAGATCGCCACCCCCGGGCCCTGGCCGGGCGCACGCGCGGTCTGACCTGCCGCGGGCCGTCCCTCGGGCCGCCATCGGGCGGTCACCGGGCCCCCGGATCGTCCATTTCTGCCCAGCCGTGTGACCGACAACACCTTTGTCTCGCGATTCGGGACAAGGGTGTCCACATGATGGATAACGGTGGACTGGCCCGAGATCCCCGTGACACGCTTCCGTCATGTCTGGAACTGGAATTGCCTTGGTGAGTCGGCGGCACGTCGACCTCGGCCGCATGTCCAGCGCCATCTGTCCGGCGAGCTGACAGCCCCGGCCCAGCCGACATTCTCTTTTGCTCCCTCTGCGCGATGACGCGCGCGTACTTTCCGTATGCGCCCATATGTGCAGTTGAGAGCCGCTCTCCTTCCTGTCCCGCAGTCCCGAAGGACGTATCAACCATGGCCGCCACCCCGCAGAATCCCGCCGCCGCGCCCCGCCGCAAGGTGAGTCGTCACCGCGGCGAGGGTCAGTGGGCCGTGGGTCACTTCACCCCGCTCAACGGAAACGAACAGTTCAAGAAGGACGACGACGGTCTCAATGTGCGGACACGCATTGAGACGATCTACTCGAAGCGCGGCTTCGACTCGATCGACCCCAACGACCTTCGTGGACGCATGCGCTGGTGGGGGCTGTACACCCAGCGCAAGCCCGGGATCGACGGCGGCAAGACCGCGATCCTGGAGCCGGAGGAGCTGGACGACAAGTACTTCATGCTGCGCGTCCGCATCGACGGCGGCCGGCTGACCACCGACCAACTGCGCGTCATCGGCGAGATCTCGCAGGAGTTCGCGCGCGGCACCGCCGACCTCACCGACCGCCAGAACGTGCAGTACCACTGGATCCGCATCGAGGACGTCCCCGAGATCTGGAACCGGCTCGAAGCCGTCGGGCTGTCCACCACCGAGGCCTGCGGTGACACGCCCCGCGTCATCCTCGGCTCGCCCGTCGCCGGCATCGCCGAGGACGAGATCATTGACGGCACCCCGGCCATCGACGAGATCCACCGCCGGATCATCGGCAACAAGGACTTCTCGAACCTGCCCCGCAAGTTCAAGTCCGCGATCTCCGGCTCGCCGCTGCTCGACGTGGCGCACGAGATCAACGACGTCGCCTTCGTCGGCGTGAACCACCCGGAGCGCGGCCCCGGCTTCGACCTCTGGGTCGGCGGCGGCCTCTCCACCAACCCCAAGATCGGCCAGCGCCTCGGCGCCTGGGTCCCGCTGGACGAGGTCCCGGACGTCTACGAGGGCGTCATCTCGATCTTCCGCGACTACGGCTACCGGCGCCTGCGCACCCGCGCCCGTCTGAAGTTCCTGGTCGCCGACTGGGGCGTGGAGAAGTTCCGTCAGATCCTGGAGGACGAGTACCTCGAGCGGAAGCTCGTCGACGGCCCGGCCCCCGACCAGCCGGTCGCCCGCTGGCGCGACCACGTCGGTGTGCACCGCCAGCAGGACGGCCGCTTCTACGTCGGCTTCGCGCCGCGCGTCGGCCGCGTGGACGGCACTACCCTCACGAAGATCGCCGAGCTGGCCGCGGCACACGGCTCGGGCCGGCTGCGCACCACCGTCGAGCAGAAGATGATCGTGCTCGACGTGACGGAGGACCAGATCGACTCGCTGGTGGAGGGCCTCGAAGCCCTCGACCTGACCGTCAGGCCCTCCACCTTCCGGCGCGGCACGATGGCCTGCACCGGCATCGAGTACTGCAAGCTCGCGATCGTCGAGACCAAGGCGCGCGGTGCTTCCCTGATCGACGAACTCGAGCGCCGCATCCCCGAGTTCGAAGAGCCCATCACCATCAACATCAACGGCTGCCCGAACGCCTGCGCCCGTATCCAGGTCGCGGACATCGGTCTCAAGGGCCAGCTGGTCCTGAACGACCAGGGCGAGCAGGTCGAGGGCTTCCAGGTGCACCTGGGCGGAGCGCTCGGCCTGGAGGCCGGCTTCGGCCGCAAGGTCCGTGGCCTGAAGGTCACCTCGGACGAGCTTCCCGACTACATCGAGCGGGTCCTCAAGCGCTTCCAGGCGGAGCGCGAGGACGACGAGCGCTTCGCCACCTGGGCCGCCCGTGCCGACGAGGAGTCGCTGTCGTGAGCGAGCGAGCGGCTCCCTTCTACTGCCCCTACTGCGGCGACGAAGACCTCCGTCCGAGCGAACAGGGCCACGGCGCGTGGGAATGCGCGGCGTGCAACCGAGCCTTCCAGTTGAAGTTCCTCGGGCTGCTCGCCCGTGGGGTTCAGCGCAACGAAGGTGGAGGGGACGAGATATGACGACGATTCAGAAAGACCGGGGAGACCGGGAAGGCCGGGAAGACCGGGAAGGCCGTACGGCCGAGGACCTGAAGCGCCTCGCCGAGCAGGCGGGGCGCGACCTCGAGGACGCCTCGGCCCTGGAGATCCTCCAGTGGGCCGTCGAGACCTTCGGCAAGACGTTCTGCGTGACCTCCTCCATGGAGGACGCGGTCGTCGCCCACCTCGCCTCCCGCGCCCAGCCGGGCGACAGCCAAGTCGACGTGGTCTTCCTCGACACCGGCTACCACTTCCCCGAGACCATCGGCACCCGGGACGCGGTCGAGGCCGTGATGGACGTCAACGTCATCACCCTCACCCCGCGCCGGACCGTCGCCGAGCAGGACGCCGAGTACGGCCCCAAGCTGCACGACCGCGACCCCGACCTGTGCTGCGCCCTGCGCAAGGTCAAGCCCCTGGAAGAGGGCCTGACCAGGTACGACGCCTGGGCGACCGGACTGCGCCGCGACGAGTCCCCGACCCGGGCGAACACCCCGGTCGTCGGCTGGGACGAGAAGCGGCAGAAGGTCAAGATCTCGCCGATCGCCCGCTGGACGCAGGACGACGTGGACGCGTACGTCGCCGAGCACGGCGTCCTCACCAACCCGCTGCTGATGGACGGCTACGCATCCGTCGGCTGCGCGCCCTGCACCCGCCGTGTGCTGGAGGGCGAGGACGCCCGCGCCGGCCGCTGGGCGGGACGGTCCAAGACCGAGTGCGGGCTGCACGGATGACCACGACCACCCAGATCTCCCAGGAGCAGCAAGTGACGACCGGAGCCACCATCTGGCTCACGGGTCTGCCGAGCGCCGGCAAGACCACCATCGCGTACGAGCTGGCCGGCCGGCTGCGCGACGAGGGCCACCGCGTCGAGGTGCTCGACGGCGACGAGATCCGCGAGTTCCTCTCGTCGGGCCTCGGTTTCTCGCGCGAGGACCGCGACACGAACGTGCAGCGGATCGGTTTCCTCGCCGAGCTGCTCTCCCGCAACGGCGTCAAGGCGCTCGTCCCGGTGATCGCGCCGTACGCCGACAGCCGCGAGGCGGTCCGCAAGCGTCACCGGACCGGCGGCACCCCGTACCTGGAGGTGCACGTGGCGACGCCGGTCGAGGTCTGCTCCGTGCGCGACGTGAAGGGGCTGTACGCCAAGCAGGCCGCGGGGGAGATCTCGGGGCTGACCGGCGTCGACGACCCGTACGAGGAGCCCGCGTCGCCCGATCTGCGCATCGAGTCGCACACCCAGTCCGTGCAGGAGTCCGCGGCCGCGCTCCATGCGCTGCTCACCGAAAGGGGTCTCGCATGACGACCGTCGCCAGTGTCTCCGAGGAGACGGACAGCAGCCCGTACGCGCTCTCGCACCTGGACGCCCTGGAGTCCGAGGCGGTCCACATCTTCCGTGAGGTCGCGGGCGAGTTCGAACGGCCGGTGATCCTCTTCTCCGGCGGCAAGGACTCCATCGTCATGCTGCACCTCGCCCTGAAGGCCTTCGCCCCCGCCGCGATCCCCTTCACCCTGCTGCACGTCGACACCGGACACAACTTCCCCGAAGTCCTCGAATACCGCGACCGGACCGTGGAAAAGCACGGACTGCGGCTGCACATCGCCTCCGTGCAGGACTACATCGACCGCGGAGTCCTGCGCGAACGCCCCGACGGCACCCGCAACCCCCTGCAGACCGTGCCCCTCACCGAGAAGATCCAGTCCGAACGCTTCGACGCCGTCTTCGGCGGCGGACGCCGCGACGAGGAGAAGGCCCGCGCGAAAGAACGCGTCTTCTCCCTGCGCGACGAGTTCTCCCAGTGGGACCCCCGCCGCCAGCGCCCCGAACTGTGGCAGCTCTACAACGGCCGCCACGCACCCGGCGAACACGTCCGCGTCTTCCCCCTCTCCAACTGGACCGAACTGGACGTCTGGCAGTACATCGCCCGCGAAGGCATCGAACTGCCCGACATCTACTTCGCGCACGAGCGCGAGGTCTTCCAGCGGTCGAACATGTGGCTGACCGCCGGTGAGTGGGGCGGACCCAAGGACGGCGAGACGGTCGAGAAGCGGCTCGTCCGCTACCGGACCGTCGGCGACATGTCCTGCACCGGCGCCGTCGACTCCGACGCGACCACGCTGGACGCCGTGATCGCCGAGATCGCCGCCTCCCGGCTCACCGAGCGGGGCGCCACCCGCGCCGACGACAAGATGTCCGAGGCCGCGATGGAAGACCGCAAGCGTGAGGGGTACTTCTAGACATGACCAGCACCACCGAACCCACCGAGCCGCTGTCGGTCGAGCAGTTGTCGGCGACCACGCTCCTGCGCTTCGCGACCGCCGGCTCCGTCGACGACGGCAAGTCCACGCTGGTCGGACGGCTGCTGCACGACTCCAAGTCGGTCCTGACGGACCAGTTGGAGGCCGTGGAGCGCGTCTCGGCGAGCCGGGGCCAGGACGCCCCCGACCTCGCTCTCCTCACCGACGGCCTGCGCGCCGAGCGCGAGCAGGGCATCACCATCGACGTCGCCTACCGCTACTTCGCGACGGCGCGCCGCCGGTTCATCCTCGCCGACACCCCCGGGCACGTGCAGTACACCCGGAACATGGTCACCGGCGCCTCGACCGCCGACCTGGCCGTCGTCCTCGTCGACGCCCGCAACGGCGTCATCGAGC
The DNA here is from genome assembly GCF_039503195.1 of Streptomyces mirabilis. Classification (NCBI taxonomy): domain Bacteria; kingdom Bacillati; phylum Actinomycetota; class Actinomycetes; order Kitasatosporales; family Streptomycetaceae; genus Streptomyces; species Streptomyces mirabilis. Next base: position 7,864,309 of record NZ_JBCJKP010000001.1, on the reverse strand, counting down.
AGACCCGTCGGCACGCGGCCGTCGCCGCGCTGCTGCGTGTCCCGCACGTGGTCCTCGCCGTCAACAAGATGGACCTCGTCGAGTACAAGGAGTCCGTCTTCGCCGCGATCGCCGAGGAGTTCACGGCGTACGCCTCCGAGCTGGGCGTTCCCGAGATCACCGCGATCCCGATCTCGGCGCTCGCCGGTGACAACGTGGTGGACGCCTCCGCGAACATGGACTGGTACGGCGGCCCGACGGTCCTGGAGCACCTGGAGACGGTCCCGGTCAGCCACGACCTGGGGCACTGCCACGCCCGTCTGCCCGTGCAGTACGTGATCCGCCCGCAGACCGCCGAGCACCCCGACTACCGGGGGTACGCCGGTCAGATCGCCGCCGGTAGCTTCCGGGTCGGCGAGAGTGTGACCGTGCTGCCCTCCGGGCGCACCACGAAGGTCGCCGGGATCGATCTGCTGGGCAAGCAGGTCGACGTGGCGTGGACCCCGCAGTCGGTGACCCTCCTGCTGGAGGACGACATCGACGTCTCGCGCGGTGACCTGATCGTGCCGAGCAAGGACGCGCCCCCGACCACGCAGGACGTCGAGGCGACCGTCTGCCACGTGGCCGACCAGCCGCTCACCGTCGGCCACCGGGTGCTGCTCAAGCACGGCACCCGCACGGTGAAGGCGATCGTCAAGGACATCCCGTCCCGGCTGACGCTCGACGACCTGTCGCTGCACCCGCACCCGGGTCAGTTGGTCGCCAACGACATCGGCCGCGTCAAGATCCGTGCCGCCGAGCCGCTTCCGCTCGACTCGTACGCCGACTCCCGGCGCACCGGCGCGTTCATCCTGATCGACCCGGCGGACGGCACCACGCTGACCGCGGGCATGGTCGGCGAGTCGTTCGCCGCGCCGCAGCCGGTCAAGGACGAGGGCGACGACGACGGGTGGGACTTCTGAGATGACGTCCACCGACTTCTACTCCACGTTCGCCAAGGAGGGCGGCCGCGTCGGCAGCGGCGCCCTCGGCAGCGGGCAGGGCGGAGTGGCGCGATGTGCGGAATGACGTACGCGCACTGCCTGCGCGCCCCGTCCCCCCACCCGACGTCCCGGATGCGACGACGAAGACCTGCCGACCTCCCGGCCACGACCTGAGAACGTGACCGCCGGGCCAACGAGAGGAACCCCTCCCGTGCCTGCCATCCGCTCGAACCTTGTACACCGTGGCATAGCCGCCGCCATCGCACTCCCCCTGCTCGCGCTCGCCGCCTGCAGCTACGGCTCCGAGTCGAAGAGCGACTCCTCCTCCAAGGAGAAGGTCGCCGCCGGATCCTCGAAGATCGACGGCCTCGACACCGTGAAGATCGGCTACTTCGGCAACCTCACGCACGCGACCGCGCTGGTCGGCCGTCAGGAAGGCCTCTTCCAGAAGGCGCTGGGCGGCACGAAGGCGGAGTACTCCACCTTCAACGCGGGCCCCTCCGAGATCGAGGCGCTGAACTCGGGCTCGATCGACATCGGCTGGATCGGCCCCTCGCCCGCGATCAACGGCTTCACCAAGTCCCAGGGCAAGAGCCTGCGCATCATCGGCGGTTCGGCGTCCGGCGGTGTGAAGCTCGTGGTGGACCCGAAGAAGATCAAGTCCCTGAAGGACGTCAAGGGCAAGAAGATCGCGACCCCGCAGCTCGGCAACACGCAGGACGTGGCGTTCCTCAACTGGATCGCGGACCAGGGCTGGAAGGTCGACGCGCAGAGCGGCAAGGGCGACGTCTCGGTCGTCCGTACGGACAACAAGATCACCCCCGACGCCTACAGGTCCGGCTCCATCGACGGCGCCTGGGTGCCGGAGCCGACCGCGTCCAAGCTGGTCGCCGAGGGCGGCAAGGTACTGCTCGACGAGGCCTCCCTGTGGCCCGACAAGAAGTTCGTGATCACGAACATCATCGTGTCGCAGAAGTTCCTCAAGGAGCACCCGAAGGTCGTCGAGGCCGTGCTGAAGGGCTCGGTCGACACCAACAAGTGGATCAGCGCCAACCCCGGCCAGGCGAAGGCCGCGGCCAACGCCCAGCTGAAGGTCGACTCCGGCAAGGAGCTCCCGGCGAAGGTGCTCGACCCGGCCTGGAAGTCCATCCAGATCACCAATGACCCGCTGGCCTCCACCCTCAACACCGAGGCGGAGCACGCGGTCAAGGCGGGCCTGCTGAAGAAGCCCGACCTGAACGGGATCTACGACCTCACGCTCCTGAACAAGGTCCTGGGGGCCGCGGGCGAGAGCACGGTCGACGACGCCGGTCTCGGCGTCAAGTAAGGACCCACACCGATGAGTTCCCAGGAGGTGACGACCATGGCCACGACCCTCGCCAAGGCCGCCGACGGCGCCGAAGTGATGGAGCAAGCCGCCCGGATCGAGCATGTCTCGAAGTCCTTCGCCGGACCGACGGGGCCCCAGCTCGTCCTCGACGACATCACCCTCGATGTCGCGCCGGGCGAGTTCGTCACCCTCCTGGGGGCCTCGGGGTGTGGAAAGTCGACGCTGCTCAACCTGGTCGCGGGTCTCGACGCCCCGACCGCGGGCAACATCACGACCAACGGGCGTCCGGCCCTGATGTTCCAGGAGCACGCCCTCTTCCCGTGGCTGACCGCGGGCAAGAACATCGAGCTCGCGTTGCGGCTGCGCGGCGTCGCGAAGTCCGAGCGTCGCGACCGGGCGGAGGAACTGCTCGAACTCGTCCGGCTGAAGGGCGCGTACGGGAAGCGGGTGCATGAGCTGTCCGGCGGTATGCGCCAGCGCGTCGCGATGGCCCGCGCGCTCGCCCAGGACAGCCAGATCCTGCTGATGGACGAGCCGTTCGCGGCGCTGGACGCCATCACGCGGGACGTCCTGCACGACGAACTGACCCGGATCTGGCGCGAGACCCAGCTGTCCGTCCTCTTCGTCACCCACAACGTGCGTGAGGCGGTGCGGCTGGCCGAGCGGGTCGTCCTGCTGTCCTCGCGCCCCGGCCGGGTGGCCCACGAGTGGCGGGTCGACATCCCGCAGCCGCGTCGTATCGAGGACGCGGCCGTGGCGGAGCTGTCCGTCGAGATCACCGAACAACTGCGTGGGGAGATCCGCCGCCATGGCCAGCACTGAGACGAAGGCCGACGCGGCCGGCCGGCCCGTCAAGGACAGCCCCGGCAACGACATGGCGGGCCTGGAAGCGGGCCTCGACGCCCTGGAGACGACCGCGCACACGGGCCGGCCGGCCTTCCGCCAGACCTTCGTCGAGAAGATACTGCCGCCGCTCGTCGCCCTCGCCCTGGTACTGGTGGTGTGGCAGGCGCTGATCTCGTTCAAGGTCGTCACCGACCCGAGCAAGCTGCCCTCACCGTCCGACGTCTGGGGCGAGGTCAAGGACGCCTGGCTGCAGGGCACGCTGCTCGGCTACATCTGGACGAGTGTCTCGCGCGGTCTGCTCGGGTTCCTCTTCGCCCTGGCCATCGGCACCCCGCTGGGTCTGCTGGTGGCCCGGGTGAAGTTCGTCCGCGCCGCGATCGGCCCCATCCTCTCCGGGCTCCAGTCGCTGCCCTCCGTGGCCTGGGTGCCGCCGGCCGTCATCTGGCTGGGCCTGAACAACTCGATGATGTTCGCGGTGATCCTGCTCGGCGCCGTCCCCTCCATCGCCAACGGCCTGGTGTCGGGCGTGGACCAGGTGCCGCCGCTGTTCCTGCGGGCGGGCCGCACGATGGGCGCGACGGGCCTGCGCGGAACCTGGCACATCGTGATGCCGGCCGCGCTGCCCGGCTATCTGGCCGGTCTGAAGCAGGGCTGGGCGTTCTCCTGGCGCTCCCTGATGGCGGCGGAGATCATCGCCTCCTCCCCCGACCTGGGCATCGGCCTCGGTCAGCTGCTGGAGAACGGCCGCACCGCCAGTTCCATGTCGATGGTCTTCCTCGCCATCTTCCTCATCCTGTTCGTCGGTATCGCCATCGACCTGCTGATCTTCAGCCCGCTGGAGCGGTGGGTGCTGCGCAGCCGCGGTCTCCTGGTGAAGAGCTGAGCCCGTCATGACGAGTCGTCCGGTCCTCCTGGTCATCGCCCACGGCAGCCGCGATCCGCGTCATGCCGCGACGGTGCACGCCCTTGTGCGGCGTGTGCGGACCCGGCGTCCGGGCCTGCGCGTGGAGACCGGCTTCCTCGACTTCAACATCCCCTCGGTGCCGGGGGTGCTGGAGTCCCTGGCGGCGGAGGGCGTACGTGATGTGGTCGCCCTCCCTCTCCTGCTCACCCGCGCCTTCCACGCGAAGGCGGACATCCCGGCGGTCCTGCGGGAGGCCCCGGCGCGCCTGCGCATCCGTCAGGCGGAGGTGCTCGGCCCCTCCCCCTGCTGACGGCGGCACTCGAACGCCGGCTGTACGAGGCGGGGCTGACCCCCGCCGACAAGTCCTCGACGGGGGTCGTGCTGGCCTCCGCGGGGTCCACCGACCCGGAGGCGATCGCGGTGATCGCAGAAATCGCGCGGGAGTGGCGGCACACCGGTTGGTGCGCCGTGCGGCCCGCGTTCGCCTCCGCATCCCTTCCGCGCACCGAGGACGCGGTGCGCGAACTGCGCGCCCTCGGCTGCGCACGTGTCGCCGTCGCCCCCTACGTCCTCGCCCCCGGCTTCCTCCCGGACCGCATCGCCCGGGGCGCCGCCGAGGCGGACGTACTGGCCGACGTGCTGGGCCCGGCACCGGAGGTGGCACGGGTCCTGCTGGAGCGGTACGACGAGGCACGCGTCCCGGTGCCGGCGGCGCTCGGCGCCTGAATGGTCACGCCCTGGTGGTGGCCGTCACGGTGGCCGCCGGTCCCGTGCCCGCCGCCGTCACCGTCGCGATCGTGACGGTGTACGAGGTGCCCGGGCTGAGGCCTCCGATCACCCGGAACATGCCCTTCGCGGAGGGCTGGCCGACCAGCACGTCCCGGCCCGTGACGTCGATCGGGGCGCGGCCGTCGGAGACGGTGACGCGGTAGCCGACGACCTTGGCGTCGCCGGTCGCCGTCGGCGGGGTCCAGGCCACGGTGGCCGCGGTGGACGCCGTACGCAGCTTGGGGCCGGTCGGTGCGCCCGGCAGCGCGGTCACGGCGGTCGGGGTCAGCGGGAGCGAGGCGAGCGACGGGGCACTGGTGCCGTGGGCGTTGCTCGCGGTGACGGTGACCGTGAGCGGGCCGGCCGACGCGGGCAGTCCGCCGATCCGTACGACCGCCGTGCGCTTGAACTCGGCCGCGCCGACGGCCTGTTCGCCCACCTGACGTCCGGACGCGTCGTACGCCCGCGCCGTGTAGCCGGTCACCGGTGAACCGCCGTCCACGAAGCTCGGGTTGAAGGTGACGTACAGGGCGTCGACTCCCGCCGTGCTGGTGCCGACGCGGGAGGGTGCCTCCGGGGTGGAGACGGCGCCGACGCGACGGTTCAGCAGTCCGCGGTGGGCGGGTTCGAGTCCCGCGTTGCCGAGGATCTCCGGCGGTACGTCGGACGGGGCCGCCATGATCTTGTTGCCGGTCGTCACCAGGCCCTTGTTGTCGCCGTCGGCGGTTCCCTCCTCCCACCAGTTGTCCTTGACGAGGGTCGGGTCGTTGTTGCCGAGGGTGTCGCGGTAGTCGGTGTGGCGGGAGGCGACGTTGGCGTACGAGGCGTTGTAGAGGACGTTGCCCTCGACCGTCTCGTAGGTGCAGCCGTTGTCGGTGTAGACGTTCTTGCCGAGGCCCCACTGGTCGTGGATGACGTTGCCGGTGACCTTCTCGCCGTCGGCCAGGGAGGTGCCCGTCAGTCCCTGGGTGTAGATGCCGCCGCCGTCGTCGAGCATCTGCATGTAGTCGAAGATCAGGTTGTCGCGGACCGTGTTGTCGTGACTGGGGTTGGGGGTCGCCGGGTCGCCGATCTTGTCGGGCCAGCCGCCCCAGCCGAGGGAGACGGCGCTGTAGCCGACGTGGTCGATCTGGTTGTGGGCGATCGTGGTGTTCTGGGTCCAGCCGTTGAGGATCGCCACGCCGCCGTGGTACTCGCGGGGCAGTCCGTAGAGGTGATTGTCCGTCACCTTGACTTCGGAGGACGGGGTTTGCCCGTCCACTGAGCCGATCTCCAGTCCGTTTCCGGAGATGTCGGTGAAGACGCTGGCGCTGACCGTGGAGTCCTTCGAGCCGGTGCCCAGGTCGAGGCCGGACGCGCCGAGATGGGCGAAGACGTCGTCGCTGAACGCGATGCGCTGCCCGTACGCGAAGGAGACGTTGCCCGGCATCTTGGTCCAGGACGCGAACGGGCAGGTGCCGCCCTCGACGTACTGGCACAGGCCCTGGGTCGCCCAGCCTTTCTCGCCGGTGATGGTGTAGCCCGCCTGGATCTCGGAGAAGCCCTCCGGTCCCGAGGGGGTGAGCCAGGTGGCGTAGCTGAACTGCAGGCCGCGGAAGGCGAGGTCGTGGACGGGCGCGGCGGCCGTGCCCCGTCCGTCGATCAGCTTCTCGGCCTGAGCCGCCTCGACGTCGGCGCGCGCGAGGTTCTCGCCCTTGCGGGGCAGGTAGTAGACCCGGTGCGCGGTGCGGTCGAGGTACCACTCGCCGGGCTGGTCCAGGAGTTCGTAGGCGTTTTCGGCGTAGGTCGCCCTGCCGCCGTTGGTGAGGTGGCCGGGCCCGACCATGCTGACCGTGCGGCCGGGGATGTCCGGGAACTCGACCCGTTTGTTGGAGTTGTCCCAGCACGGCTGGACCATCGTGATCGTGGTGCCCTCGGCGGCGGCGATGCGGCAGCGCGGCTCGGTCCACTGGCCCAGTCCGTTGCGCTCGACGTTCCACAGGGACTCGCCGCTGGTGTAGACGAACTCGGCGTCGGAGGGGTGCTTCCAGCGCGCGAGGGTGTCGGAGGACGCCGTGTATCCGGTGGCGGTCTGGGTGAGGGTCACCGGCACGGCCCCGCGGGCGCGCTGGGCGCGCACCCCGTCGACGTACAACTGCCGTGTGTCGGTGAGGCCTTGGGGTGCGGGCGCGGACCACAGGCCCGGCCTCCCGGTGACCTGGCGCCAGCCCTGGACCTGTCGGCCACCGCTGACGACGGTGTTCCCGGTGCCCTGCCAGATCACCTGGTGGCCACCGGTGCCCGAATCCCGGGCGTCGAGGGTGAGGGGCGCGGTCTGCCGGTACGTACCCGAGGCGAGGTGGACCGTCAGGTCGCCCTTCATCCCCGGGACGCGCTCGCGGACGAGGTCGCGGGCGCGTTCCAGGGTGCGTACGGGGTGGTGGACGGTGCCGTTCGCGTGGTCGTTCCCGCTCGGGGAGACGTAGAGGTCGGAGGTCGCGGGCTGGGCGGAGGACACGGCACCCGGAATTCCGAGGGCCAGGACCGTGGAGATCAGGGTGACTAGGGCGGCTCTTCGGCGCATGGGCATGTTCCCCTCCCGTGGGATCAGCCTGTACCCAACGCCGAGAAAGGTAGGATCTATGATGCGCCACCGTCAATGAATGCGGCAGAGAACAGCCGAACTCCCTTCTACTGGATACCGATTCATCCGAGCAGCGTTCATATTCCAGACCACTGTTCAGTCGAAGGACAGTCCTCCCGACCTCGTCCGCTTGAGCTCGAAGAAGTCCGGGTGGGCGGCGAGGACACGGAAGCTGTCGAAGAGCTCCGCCGCGCGCTCGCCCCGCGGAACGGCCCGCAGGACGGGGCCGAACCACACCGTTCCGTCGACGTGGAGGGTGGGGGTCCCCACATAGCCGTCCGCGCCGGGCTCCCGGCCCGCCTCGTGACTGCGGCGTACCGCCTCGTCGTACGCGGAGTCGTGGGCCGCGGCGGCCAACTCGGCCGGGAGCCCCAGTTCGGCGAGGGAGTCGGCGACCACGGCGTCGAAGTCCTCGACCCCCCGGTCGTGGATGCGGGTGCCGAAGGCGGTGTAGAGGTCGCGCAGCACCTTCTCGCCGGTTTGTTCGGCGGCGGCCACCGCGACCCGTACGGGACCGATGGACTTGTCGACCAACTCCCGGTACCAGTCGGGGAGTTCATTGCCCAGGTTGTGCAGGTGGAGGCTCATCACACGGAAGCGGAGGTCGAGCGGGCGGGCACGCTCGACCTCCAGCATCCAGCGTGAGGTGATCCAGGCGAAGGGGCAGGCCGGGTCGAAGTAGAAGTCGACGCGGGTGGGTGAGTCGTCCGTCCTCGGGTTCGTCATACCGTCGAGGCTAGCCGGCCAATGGTGCAGGGACACGGCCCAATTTTGCTCTGAACTACTGGTCCATTGCTGTGTGGGTCAGGTGCGGATCGCGGCCGCTGTGGGCGAGGGCGCGCTCGAAGACGGGTGCGTCGTCGGACACCGGCACCGGGTCGGCGAAGCCGTCGTACTGGCGGTAGAGGTCGGCGTGCGTGTCGACCACGTCCAGAACGAACCGGGCCGCGCCGTCCGAGATCCGGAACTCCTGGCCGGTGGCCGTCGCGACGTCCCAGCCGTGCACCGCCATCTCCTTGACGATCATCGAGGCGATGTCGGCGGCGGGCATCTTCGCCATCCCGAGGTCGACCTCGCCCTGCCACACCGCGGGGTCGTCCCAGGCGGCCACGGCGCGGTCGAGCTGCTCGGCGTACGCCCGCGCCCAGCCGGGATCCGACGTGAAGTCGCGGCCGGTCAGCTCCTCGGAGAGCTGCTTGCGCAGCGCACGGTGTTCCAGGCCGTGCGAGGTGTAGAGGACCCAGTGGTTCACCAGGGTGCGCAGGTCCCAGTCCGGGCAGTGCGTGGGACCGGGGTCCGCCAGCCGCGCCGCCGTGACACCGCCGGCCACCCGGGCGGCCTCGGCGGCGCATTCCACCATGTACGGGTGCACGTTCTTGTACGGATTGCTCATGCGCTCCACGCTAGGGACGCGGCGCGCGCTCCTCTTGAACAAACGCGACAGCCTCGTCGGCCAGACGTACGAGCTCCGCGACCGGCAGCGATCCCGCCGCCCTGCGCTCGCGCACGAAGGTGGTCGCGAGCCGCTGGAGCGGCTCGTTCAGCGGGACCGGATTCCGTGGCTTCCTGCTTCTTCGCGCGTGCAGGTCCACTGCCGTACGTGCAGAGGTTTGGGCCCGTCCTTGATGCCGTAGACCGAGCACACCTGACTGGTCGGCTCGAACCGGCCGACCTTCACAAACGCGCGCCCGTACCGCTGCGCCTTGTACTCCAGCATCGCCAGGAAAGAGGCCCGTCCGGCGTCATGGACGGACGTGCCGAGCTCGCTGCGCGCGAGCCCCTTGACCGCCAGGTGTTCAAGCGGGCCTTCTCCCGGTTCCTGCTGCCCTTCTGCTTGCGGGACAGCTCTTTCTGGGTCTTCTTCAACTTCTTCTCCGCCCGCCACAGAAATCGCGGGCTGTCGATCCTCGTCCCGTCGGACAAGACCGCAAAAGGGGTCAGTCCCAGGTCGATCCCGACACTCGGCAGGTCATCGGCCCCGGGCATCCGCGCCAGATCCGCGTTCGGGTCGGTCTCCACCACAAAGGAGGCGAAGAAGCGCCCGGCCGCATCGCGGATCACCGTCACGCTCGAAGGAACGGACGGCAGAGTGCGGGAGCATTTCGCCCGCACCTCGCCGATCTGCGGCAGGAGCAGCCGCGTAGCCTGGACGGAGCGCTCCCCCGACTCCGCCGGGACACTTCCGCGGCGCTCCGCACCGCAGTCACGTGATCCGCTTCACCACCGCCTCAAGACCGGTGCGCTGCGGATGAATCCAGGCAACGCCTGAAACGAGCCTCGCACAGTCGCGTGTACCCTCCATGAAATGGTTCCGGGAAGATCTGCCACCGACTCCGCAGCAGGCTTCTCGCCGGACTTTGCACTCGGCGGGGAGCCGCCGGTGCGGCGGCTCGGCTACGGCACCGCCCAGTTGACCGGTCCCGGCTACTGGGGGCCGCGCGGGGACGCCCGGGACGCGGTGGCCGTGCTGCGGCGGGCCGTCGGGCGCGGGGTCACCCTCGTCGACACCGCCGACAACTACGGTCCCTCGATCGCCGAGGAGCTGGTCGCCGAGGCCCTGCACCCGTACACCGAGGACCTGTTGATCGCGACCAAGGGCGGTGTCGTGCGCACCGGCGACCGCGCCTGGCACGTCGACGGGCGGCCCGAGCGGTTGCGGGCGATGTGTGAGGCGAGCCTGCGGCGGCTGCGGCTCGAGGCGATCGGCCTGTACCAGTTGCACCGGCTCGACCCGGCCGTGCCCATGGCCGAACAGCTGGGCGCGCTCGACGAGTTGCGCGCGGAGGGCAAGATCCGGCACATCGGGCTCGACTCCGTCACCGCCGAACAGCTTGAAGGGGCAATGGAGTTGACCGACATCGCCTCGGTCCAGAACCGCTTCAACCTGCTCGACCGCGACTCGGAGCCGCTGCTGAGGCTGTGTGAGGCGCGCGGCATCGCCTTCCTGCCCTGGTTCCCGCTGGGCAACGGCTCCCTCACCGCCGACCCGGCGTGCGCCCGGATCGCCGCCGCGCACGGGGCGACCGCGGGGCAGATCGCCCTGGCCTGGCTGCTGCACCGCTCCCCGGTGCTGTGCCCGACCCCGGGCACGGGATCCCTCGCCCATCTGGAGGAGAACCTCGACGCGGGGGCGGTACGGCTCACCGCCGAGGACATGGCGGCGCTGGGTTGACCCTGCCCCTGGGGCAAGGACGAGGATCCCGGGCATGGACCCGTACCTGAAGCAGACGACGTACAGCGATCCGGGCGACGCCCCGGACCTCGGCGCACTGCCCCGTGATCCGGGGCAACTCGCCTGTGTCGTCAGAGATCTGATCATCCATCGGGGCGAGGGCCCCCGCTTCGACTACGCCATCCCCGAGGAACGGGTGCACGCGGACGCGGAGTCGCGTTACGCGACGGAAGTGCTGCGGATCCTCGCGGAGCGCGGTGACACGCCGCTCACCGAACGGCGGGCGCCCGCTGAGCGATTCGTGGGTACGTGCCGGGACTTCGCGCTGCTGCACTGCTCCCTCCTGCGGGCCACGGGGACGGCTGCCCGGCTCCGTTGTGGCTTCGCCCGGTACTTCGACGCGTACTACGCCGACCACTGGGTCACCGAGTACCGCCTGCCGGACGGCAGTTGGCGGCTGGCCGACCCGCAGGTCCACCACGAGTACGACATCGACTTCGACCCGATGGACGTGCCCCGCGACCAGTTCCTGGTGGCCGCCGACGCCTGGCGGGCGTGCCGCGAGGGAGGAGCCGACCCCCGGAGGTTCGGCGTGTTCGACCTCAACGGGATCGAGGGCCTGTCGTATCACGGCCTGTGGTTCGTCCGCGCCGACGTCCTGCGCGACCTGGCCGCCCTCAACGGCGTCGAACTGCTGCCCTGGGACGCCTGGGGCCCGGAGATCCTCGACGACGCCGCGCTCGACGCGGACGAGCTCGCCCTGATCGACTCCGTCGCCGCGGCCGACGGCGAGGACGAGCTGCGACGCCTGTACCGGGACCCGAGGCTGACGGTCCCGGACGAGATCGTCTCGTACACCTCCTATGGCGGCGTACGAAAGGTCACTCTGGGTCGGACCTGAACGGTGTGCCCTGGTGGAAGTACAGGCGCCAGCCGTCCTCCGTCCGCCGCCACAGCGAACTCCGGTGCACACGGCGGCCGTTGTCCTCCTCCGTGTCGAAGGTGAGGTGGACCAGGTCCGGTGCGAGCTGGACGCCCTTCATCCGCGAGGCGGTGAGGGGCCGCGACCCGGGCACGGCCTTGCCGGTCAGTTCGGCGAGGACGGAGGCGCGGTCCCACAGCCGCCCGGAGCTGCCGAACTCGTAGAAGTCGGGGTGGAGCAGTGCTCCGAGCCGCTCCGGCGAGCGGCGGACCTCCGCGTCGAGCAGCCTCAGTTCGCCCATGATGGCGGCCTCCACGGCGGGGTTGTGCTCAGGCACCGGTCAGCTCCTCGAGTTTGACGACCGTGTTCCAGTTGCGGGTGGTGGCGGTGACGGCCTTGAGGAGCCGCGGCTTCGACAGGGCCTCGGCGAGCTTGGAGCGTCCCAGGCCGTCGGGTGCGTACAGATAGAGCGCCCGGTCGCCGAGGCGGAACTCCTCCGGCAGGAACACCGCCGGGTCGACGGAGGCGAAGCGCTCGGCGTCGACGGGACCCGAGAAGTAGGTGACGTGCAGCTGCTTGGCCTCCAGCTCGTCGGCCGGGAACGGGCACGCCTCCCGTACGGCCCTCAGATAGGCGTGGTCGCGGACCAGTACGCCGACGCCGAAGCCGAAGTGCTTCTCCATGGCCTCGGCCAACTCGGCCGCCAGGGAGTCCTCGTCCCCGCGGTCGGTGGAGAAGACGGCGTTGCCGCTCTGGAGATACGTCTGTACGCCGCCATGGCCGAGTTCCTCGATCAGTGTGCGCAGCTCGGCCATCGGCACCTTCTTGTTGCCGCCCACGTTGATCCCGCGCAGCAGTGCCGCGTACGTCGTCGTCATCCGCACACCATAGGACGGCCGTCGGGCCCAGGCGGATCAACACCCGCACCCCGGTCCCGATCGGCACCGCACCCTGATCCGGATCCCCGAGAGGCCCGGATAGGTGTAAGGGGCCCCTGTCCTCCCCAGTGCGGAGACGACGGGGGCCGCGGGGAGGAGCCGGAGGTCCCGCGGTTCACCGGGCAGCACGAGGAGACGTTCTTATCCCACCCCTACCTTCATAAGCAGAGGTGACGGCAGGGGGCTGTCACCGTGCACAAGGGGGCTGGCCCGTCATGGGGAACGGAGACATACGGGTGCGGGGCATCGCCGCGCGGGCAGGCGGCTGGAGCGCCCGGCACCGATGGGCCGCCGTGGGAATCTGGGTGCTGTTCGTCGTCCTGGCGATGGGGCTCGGCTCGGCGGCGGGCCGCGTCGACGTCAAGGAGAGCGATCAGCTCAAGGGCGAGACACACACCGCCGCGAAGATCATCGAGGATTCGGGGATCAAGGCCCCGGCCGGTGAGAGCGTCCTGATCCAGGGGAAGGACGCGAACGTCAAGGCGACGGACGCCGACTTCCGCGCCGCCGTCACCGCCGTCGTCAAGGCCGTCGAGGGGACCGGCAACGTCACGGCCGTGACCTCCCCGTACGACACGAAGACGATCTCCAGGGACGGGCGCAGCGCGCTCGTGCAGTTCGACATGCGGGGCGACGCGGACACCGCGGGCGACCGTGTCGAGCCGGTGCTGAACGCCGTCAAGGGCGTCCAGAAGGACCATACGGCGCTGCGGATCGAGGAGATCGGCGGCGCCAGCATGCAGAAGACCTTCTCCGACGCGTTCGGCGACGACTTCAAGAAGGCCGAGTACTCCGCGGTGCCGGTGGCCCTCGGTATTCTGTTGATCGCCTTCGGCGCCCTGGTGGCGGCGCTGCTCCCGGTGGCGCTCGCGCTCACCGCGATCATGGCGACCATGGGCCTGATGGGCATCGTCAGCCACCTCCAGCCGATGAGCGACACCGCCAACTCCGTGATGCTCCTGGTGGGTCTGGCCGTCGGCGTCGACTACTGCCTGTTCTATCTGCGCCGCGAGCGCGAGGAGCGCGAGGCCGGCCGGGACGCCGGGGCCGCGCTGCGGATCGCCGCCGCCACCAGCGGCCGCGCCATCGTCGTCTCCGGTGTCACGGTGTGCGTGGCGATGGCCGGCATGCTCTTCACCGGGCTCGCCGAGTTCGAGGCGATGGGGCTGGCCTCGCTGATGGTCGTGGCGGTCGCCATGGTCGGCTCGGTCACCGTGCTGCCCGCGCTGCTCTCGCTGCTCGGCGAGCGGGTCGAGAAGGGCCGCCTGCCGTTCCTGCACCCGGACAAGCGGCGGGCCAGGGGCAAGCGCGTCCGGTCCGCCGAGGAGGGCAGCCGGTTCTGGGGCGCGGTACTGCGGGTCGTACTCGCCAAGCCCGCCGTCTCGCTGCTCGTCGCGGCCGGTACGCTGCTGGCCATCGCCGCTCCCGCCCTCGGCATGAAGACGCAACAGCTGACGCTGGACAAGGAGTTCGGCGACTCGCTGCCGATCGTGGGGACGTACAACCGGGTCAACGACGCCTTCCCGGGCGGCTCCGAGCCGGCCGAGGTGGTCGTCAAGGCGCACGACATCAACGCCTCCGACGTGAAGGCCGCGCTCGCCGACTTCCGTACGCAGGCCATCAGTTCGGGTGCCTCGCGCGGCCCGGTCGACATCAAGGTGCACGCGGCGCAGAACGTCGCCTTCGTCTACGTGCCCCTCGTGGGCGGCTCCGACCAGGACAAGGCGGAGAAGAGCCTTCAGCTGCTGCGCGACAAGGTGCGGCCCGACACACTCGGCAAGGTCGACGGCGTCCAGGCCCCGATCACCGGACAGGTCGCAGGATCGCACGACTTCAGCGACCAGTTGCTGGGCTCGGTGGCCCCGGTCTTCGCGTTCGTGGTCGTCTTCGCCTTCCTGCTGATGCTGCTCTCGTTCCGCTCGCTGACGATCGCGATCACCTCGATCGTGCTCAACCTCCTGTCGGTCGCGGCGGCCTACGGCATCCTGGTCGCCGTCTTCCAGCACGGCTGGGGCGCCTCGCTGGTCGGTGCGGAGGGCGTGGGCGCCATCATCACCTGGCTGCCGCTGTTCCTCTTCGTGATCCTCTTCGGACTCTCGATGGACTACCACGTGTTCGTGGTCTCGCGGATCCGTGAGGCGCGGCTGCGGGGCCGGGACACCAAGGACGCGATCCGGCACGGGGTGGTCACGACGGCCGGTGTCGTGACCAGCGCCGCCGTCATCATGGTCGCCGTCTTCGCGATCTTCGGGACGCTGTCCATGCAGTCCATGAAACAGATGGGTGTGGGCCTGGCGGCCGCGGTGCTCATCGACGCGACGATCATCCGCGGGGTGCTGCTGCCGGCCGTGATGGCGCTGCTCGGCGAGCGCAACTGGTATCTGCCGAAGTGGCTGAACCGGCTGCCGGACTTCACCCACGACGAGTCCCCGGAGGCCGCGTCCGGACCGCCGGCGGTCGAGGGAGAGAAGGTGGGCGTCTGATCTCCGCACGATGAGGTCGTACGTGGCCGGGGCCGCGTCTGATCTCCGCACGATGAGGTCGTACGTGGCCGGGGCGCACACGCCCCGGCCACGTTGCCGTGCGTCGGGTCTAGGCCTGGCGCAGCTCGGCCTCGATGAGGTCGGCCGCGCGCCCGGTGCCGCCCTCCCCCGCCATCTCCTCCCGGATCACCGCCAGGCGGCGCGCCACCTCGGGATCCTCGACCAGGGCGAGGACCGTTTCCCGCAGGGTCTCGGCCGTGGCCTCCGGCATCGGCAGATGGCGGGCCACGCCCAGCGCCTGGAGCATGTCGGCGTTGCCGAACTGGTCGACGGCCTGCGGTACGGCGACCATCGGGGTGCCGGTGGCCAGCCCCTCCTGGCTGCCGCCCGCACCGGCGTGCGTGATGAACGCGTCGGCCTGGCGGAGGATCGCGAGCTGGGGCACCCACGGGTGGACCTCCACGTTGCCGGGCACCTCCCCCAGCTCCGCGGGGTCGACGAAGCGACCGATCTGCAGCACGACGTGCCAGCCCGGCAGCCGGCCGAAGGCCTCGACGCACGCGCGGTAGAAGGCGGGCTGCTTGGTGAAGCTGGAGCCCAGGGACACGAGCAGGACCTTCTCGGCGTCGGCGGGCCGCCGCCAGTCCCCCTGTGCGGCGCGCTCGCCCTGACAGGCGCCGACGAACGTGTACCGCTTCTCGTCGACGCGGTCGGCGTTCGGCTGGAGAGCCTTGGGGATGAGAACGAGGCACCGGTCGGGGCGGCCCATGAAGTCCTCGACGCTCAGGTCCATGCCGTTCTCCGCGATCCAGCGCGCGAAGGTGTCGTAGAACGCCTTGCCGCGCGGGGTCTGCTTGAGCGGCTCGAACAGCGGTTTGCCGACCTCCTCGTCATACCCCTCCCACGCGACGAGGTTCGGGGAGAGCTGCACGATCGGGACGCCCCAGCGGTGGGCGAGCACCCGGGCCGGGTACGCGGTGATGTCGTACAGCACAAGGTCCGGTTCGTCGCCCTCGTAGGCCGCCGCGAGTTGCGGCTCGGCCTGCAGCGCGTCGGTCAGGAACGGCTCGATGTTGTCGATCAGCTCGGTCCCCCAGGCATCCGGATCGTCGTCGTCCGTGGGCAGGGTCGAGTGCCAGAGCCTCGGCTCGGCCCCCGTCTCGGCGACCTTCTCGTCGAAGGCGGGCGGAATCGCGTACGTCACGCGGTGACCGCGCGCCACGAGCTCACGGATCACCTCGATGCTCGGGTTCACGTGCCCGTGGGCTGCGATGGAGAACATGGCGATGTGGGCGGGGCGAGTGGTCATGTGACGACCCTAGACAAGACGAGACGTCTCGTCCAACCTGTTTTCGCTCGGGCCGGCGGCCACCGCCGGCCCGGGACCGGCCCCGACCACTCACCTCCGGCCCCGCCCCATCACCTCTGATAGCGGGCCAGCACCAGGTTCCCGTCCCTCACCAGCCGCTTTCGCAGCTCGGCGAGCCCGATCGCCCCGCTGTAGTACTCCTGGAACGCGGGGGTCGCCACCTTGTCCTTCCACTCGGGATAGCCGCGCACGGACTGAGCGGGGGCCGGGCGGAGGTGGGGGGCGAGGGCGGCGCCGGTCGCCCAGCCGTCCTTGGCGGTGTGCAGGGCGGGGTCCTTGAGCGCCTCCGTCCCCGTGGGCAGCATCCAGTCGCCGAGGGCGAGGCGGACCATGTTCTCCGGCCGGAGCAGGAAGTCGATGAACGCGGCGGCCTCCTTCTTGTGCGGGCTGTCGGCGGCAATGGACAGCGTCTGCGGGCTGACGCCCTGAGCGAGCCCGTCCACACCGGCCGGGGCGGGCAGCACCTGCCAGTCGAAACCCTTCGGCGCCTGCTGCACGATCTGCTGGCGGTAGGAGAACCCGAGCGGCACCATCGCGTACTTCCCGCCGAAGAACCCGGGCAGGGTGTCCGAGCCGCCGCTCCCGAGCGTCGTGGGTGAGGCGCTGTGGTCCACGTCCGCCTGGTCGTGGATCGTGCGCGGTACGACCTGGTCGGCCGCGTCGAAGCGCACGGCCACCTTGCCGTCCGCGCCCCGGTGGAAGAGTTCACCGCCCGCCGACAGGGACAGGTTGAGCGTGGCGGACACGGGCTCCTTGAGCGGCCAGGCCACGCCGTACTTGCCGTCCCCGCTCAGCCGCCGGGTGATGTCCCTGAACTCCGGCCAGCTCCAGGGGTGTTCGGCGGTCGGAATGCGTACGGCCGCCTTCTTCAGCCAGGTCGCGTTGGCGACGATCACCCGCGGTTCCTGGAGGAACGGCACGCCGTAGATCCCGTCCCCGAAGGTCGCCGTTTCCCAACTGCGCTGCGCTATACCGGACTTGAGTCGGGCGGGCAGCAGGTCCCGGAGGTCGGCGAGGTAGCCGCCGTAGGCGAAGTCCGCGAGGTCGTCGGAGGCGTCGTGGATGATGTCCGGCGCCTCACCGCCCTCGAAGGAGGTGAGCAGCTGGTCGTGGACGCTGTCCCAACTGCCCTGCACGTAATCGACCTTGACGTGCGGATGGGTGGCGTTCCACTCCTTCACCAACTCCTTGTTGGCGGTGACGGACTCCTCCTGCCAGGCCAGGGACTGGAAGCGGAGGGTGATCCGGCCGCCCGCCGAGCCGTATCCGCCGCCGCCCGTGCAGCCGGCGAGGAG
This sequence comes from Streptomyces mirabilis, assembly GCF_039503195.1. Classification (NCBI taxonomy): domain Bacteria; kingdom Bacillati; phylum Actinomycetota; class Actinomycetes; order Kitasatosporales; family Streptomycetaceae; genus Streptomyces; species Streptomyces mirabilis. Next base: position 7,846,697 of record NZ_JBCJKP010000001.1, on the reverse strand, counting down.
CAGACCCACGACGAGGACGAGGATCCACTTGGGTCGCATCAGCTCTTCACCGCCCCGGTGAGCATGCCGCCCGTGATCCGGCGTTGGATCAGCGCGAAGACGACCAGGGAGGGCAGAGTCGCGAGGAACGCGGCGGCGGCCAGCGGGCCGAGGTCGGCGACGCCCTCCGCGCCGATGAAGTGGGTGAGGACGACCGGCAGGGTCTGTTTCTCCGGGGTCTTGAGCAGGACCAGCGCGAAGAAGAACTCGTTCCACGCGGTGACGAACGCGAACAGCGCCGTCGCCACGATGCCGGGGGCGAGCAGGGGTGCCGTCACCGAGACGAGGGTCCGGAGCTTCCCGGCGCCGTCGACCGCGGCGGCCTCCTCCAACTCGGCCGGTACCGCCCGTACGTACCCGGCGAGCATCCACAGGGCGAACGGCAGCGACCGCACCACGTACACCAGCACCAGCCCGGCCAGGGAGTCGATCAGCCGCAGGTTCTTCAGCACCAGAAACAGCGGGATGATCACCAGCACGAACGGGAACGCCTGGCTGACCACCACCCACCCGGTCGCGGCCCGCGCGAGCAGCGTCCGGCGCCGAGCCATGACCCACGCCATCGGTGTCGCGATCACCACGGCGATCAGCGCGGCCCCGAGCGCCGCGAGCAGGGAGTTCAACACGGCGTGCGGCAACGGCTGTTCGTCGAAGGCCTGGCGGAAGTTGGCGAAAGTGGGGTGCCGGGGGATCCAGGTGGGGTGCAGAGTGCCCAGCTCGCGCGGCGACTTGAAGGCGGTGGAGATCAGCCAGAGGAAAGGGAAGCCCAGGAAGACGAGATAGGCGAGCAGGGCGACGTACTGTCCGGCGCGGGCTCCGGTACTGGTCCTCATGACTCGTCCCCTCCCCCGATACGGCCCACGAGGAAGACGGCGAGGAGCACCGAGATCACCGCGACCATCACACAACCCATGGCCGCCGCGTAGCCGAACTGCCCGTAGCGGAAGGCCTCTTCGTAGGCGAAGAGCATGGGCAGCCGGGTGCGGCCGCCGGGTCCGCCGTTGGTCAGGACGTAGACCAGGGCGAACGAGTTGAAGTTCCAGATCAGGTTGAGTGCCGTGATCGCCAGCGCCACCGGCCGGAGGGCGGGCCAGGTGACCGTGCGGAAACGGCGCCAGGCTCCGGCGCCGTCGACCGCCGCCGCCTCGTGGAGTTCGCGCGGGGTGTTCTGCAGCCCTGCCAGCAGCGCGACCGTCGTCTGCGGCATGCCCGCCCAGACGCCGACGACGAGCACCGCGGGCAGGGCGGTGCCGAGACCGCTCAGCCAGTCGTGGCCGTCGCCGAGGCCGAGGTCACGCAGGGTCTCGTTGAGGATGCCCGCGTCGGGGTTGTAGACGAGCCGCCACATGATGCCGACGACGACCTCGGGCATGGCCCAGGGAATGATCGCGAGGGCGCGGGCGAGCGGACGGAGGCGGAGGTCCTGGTTGAGCAGAAGCGCGAGGCCCAGGGCGAGGAGGAACTGCGGCACGGTCACCCCGACCGCCCACAGCAGTCCGATCCGGAACGATTCCCAGAACAGGGCGTCGTGCAGCAGGTCCTGGAAGTTGAGCGCCCCGATCCACCGCGTGGGCGCGGACCGGCCCGACTGCGCGTCGGTGAACGCCAGCGCGATCCCATAGAGCAAAGGTCCGACGCTGAGCACCAGGATCGGGATCAGCGCGGGCAGCACCAGGAACCAGGCCCCGTGGTCGACGGGGCGCCGCCTCCCGCCCGCATCGGGGGTTTGCGTCGCCGACCGCCTGGTCGCGCTCGCCCATGTCATGGAATCGGCTCCTTCGCGCGACTCGTGGCGGTCTGGCCGTCCCGGCGGCCCCCGTCATGGTCCTGACGGAGACGGAGGTCGTCAAGACACCTCGCACCCGGTCCGACCTGTGGGAATGCGAGACTGGCCCACGGATGGCGGGAACGCGACGCCTTACCCGAAGGTCGTACACGAGGGTCGTGCACGGGCTGTGCGCGAGGACACGGAGGCGAAGGATGGACGAGGCACGGGCGCGGGACGTACTGGCCGCGGCCGAGGTGCTGCCCGGGCCGGCGCGGGACGCGACGCTCCTCGCCCTGGGTGAGAACGCGGTGTTCGCCGCCGGTGACCTGGTGGTCAAGGTGGGACGCGATGCCGAACTCCTCGAGCGCGCCCGGCGGGAACTGGACATCGCCGCGTGGCTCGCCGAGGCAGGCGTTCCCGCGGTGCGGGCGGCGGAGTCCGAGGCTCTGCTGGTGGACGGCCACCCGGTGACGATGTGGCACCGGCTGGCCGATCCCGTACGCCCCGCCGAGCCGCGGGATTTGGCCGAACTGCTACGGGTGGTGCACGCACTGCCCTCCCCCTCCTTCCCCCTGCCGCCCCGCGAGCTGCTGGGCGGGGTGGAGCGCTGGCTGCGGCTCGCGGGCGAGGCGATCGACCCCGCGGACGCGGCATATCTGCGGGCGCGGCGCGACGGCTTCGCGGACGCCGCGGCCGCGCTCACCCCGCATCTCGCGCCGGGCCCGATCCATGGCGACGCGCTGCCCCGCAATGTGCACGTGGGTCCCGACGGCCCGGTCCTGGTCGACCTGGAGACCTTCTCCGCCGATCTGCGCGAGCACGACCTGGTGGTCATGGCCCTCTCCCGCGACCGCTACGGGCTGGCCGCCGAGGCGTACGACTCCTTCACCGAGGTCTACGGCTGGGATGTGCGCGCATGGGAGGGCTGCTCGGTGCTCCGGGGCGCCCGCGAGACCGCCAGTTGCGCCTGGGTGGCCCAGCACGCGCCGGGCAACCCGAAGGCCCTGGCCGAGTTCGAACGACGGGTGGCGTCGCTGCGGGACGGGGACGAGACCGTGCGCTGGTACCCCTTCTGACGCTTCCCGGCCGACCTTTCCGGGCTCCCCGGGCAGTGCGGACCGTCCGACCGGGCCCGGTACGGCGCGGGTCCGGTCAGACCTTCTGGTCCGCCAGGTCCCGCATCGGCCATGTCCCGTCGACCACCGCGTCCGTCTCCCCCTTGCGGCGCAGGAAGCTCTGGAAGTCGGCCGCCCACTCGGCGTACCACTCGATCTGGCGGCGGTGCAGCTCCGCCGGGCCGAGGGCCGCGACCTTCGGGTGGCGGTCGGCTATCGCACGGGCGAGCCGGGCCGCGGCGAGGGCGTCGGCCGAGGCGTCGTGGGCGGCGTCCAGCGACACGCCGTACTCCGTGCAGACCGCTTCGAGGTTGCGCTTGCCTCGGCGGTAGCGCTCGACGGAGCGGTCGATCGTGTACGGGTCGACGACCGGCGCGGGGTCGGTCCCGCCGAGCCGCTCGCGCAACGACGGCAGCCCGTACCTGCGCAGTTCGGCGGAGAGCAGGGTCAGGTCGAAGGCCGCGTTGTACGCCACGACCGGGACGCCGCTCTTCCAGTACCCGGTGAGGACGCCGGCGATCGCGTCGGCGACCTGGTCGGCGGGCCTGCCCTCCGCTGCCGCCCGCTCGTTCGAGATCCCGTGCACCGCCACCGCATCCGCCGGAATCTCCACGCCCGGATCGGCCAGCCACTCACGACGCCCTATCGGCTCTCCGTCCTTGACCTCGATCACGGCACCCGTGACGATGCGCGCCTCGCGCGGATCGGTCCCGGTCGTCTCCAGGTCGAAGCCGATCAGCAGCTCCCGGTGCCAGCCCATGGGCGGCCCCCCTTCTTCGTGGTGCTTTCCCCCAGTGGTCTCCACGATCGCACGAGCCACTGACAGTCCGAGGACCGCGTTCCGCTTCCCGCGCCGGACACCACGTCACGACCCCCGTCGGGGCGACACTTCAGGACACCGGGCGCGAATCCGCCCAGGCCACCTCGAACTCCTCGCGGTATGTCGGGAAGAGTCCCTCTTCCCCTATCTCGTCCGGTTTGACCACCCGGCCGCCGCCGCGCAGGACCAGCACCGGCGCCTCCATACCGCGGGCGCGACGCAGATACGACTGCACGATCGCGATGCCGTCGGAGCCGTCCCCGTCGACGAGGTACGCCGTGAAGCGTGGCGTCTCGTCGTACACCTGGATCTCGAACGCGCCGGGGTCGCGCAGCCGGGCCCGTACCCGCCGCATGTGCAGGATGTTCATCTCCACGGCTCGGCTCAACTCGCCCCTCTTGAGACCGAGTTCGCGCTCGCGCCGCTTGACCGCGCTGGATGCGGGGTTCAGGAAGAGCAGCCGCACCCGGCAGCCCGTCTCGGCGAGGCGTACGAGCCGCCGCCCGGAGAAGTTCTGCACCAGCAGGTTCAGGCCGATGCCGATGGCGTCGAGGCGGCGGGCGCCGCCGAAGAGGTCCTCGGCGGGGAACTGGCGCAGCAGCCGCACCCGGTCGGAGTGCACGCCGACCACGTCCGCGTACCGGTCGCCGACCAGGTCCTCGACGGCGTCGACGGGCAGCCGGCGCGCGGAGGGCACGTCGCTGCCGGCGCCGAGGATCTCCAGGAGCTTGGCCGCGGCACGCTCGGCCTGGCCCAGGACCGCCTCGGACAGAGCCCGGTTGCGGGAGACCACGTTCCGGGTGACTTCCAGTTCGTCCAGCGCGAGTTCGACGTCCCGGCGCTCGTCGAAGTAGGGCTCGAAGCACGGCCAGTGCTGCACCATCAGCTCGCGCAGCTGCGGCAGGGTGAGGAAGCTGAGCACGTTGTCGTCGGCCGGGTCGAGCAGGTAGCCCTTGCGGCGGCTGACTTCGCGTACGGCGACCGCGCGCTGCACCCACTCCTGCCCCGCGGGTCCGGCGGCGGCGACCACCCAGTCGTCGCCGTGGACGGGTTCGTAGATGGGACGCAGAACAGCGGCCACGACCGCGCGCAGCCGCTGTTCGACCAGGTTCAGCCAGATGTAGGCACGGCCGGCTCGCTGGGCGCGCGTACGCACCTCACGCCAGGCGTCGGCGCCCCAGTCCAGTTCCGGTCCAATGGATCCCATCTCCATCGGCCGCGCCAGGGACACCGCGCCGGGTGGGACATCTGTGGAGTTCCCCTCGTGACCCTCGTCACCAGGAGGCAACTCCAGCCCTCCCGAGCCCACCCGCGCACCGCCTTCCGCTCCCCCGAGCTCTTCCGTGGGTCAGCCCCACTCAACGATCAAGGAAGGGTACTCCGGGAGCGGCGGGCGGTGCAGCCCGATGGACAGGTCGTTTCTCAACTACCGTTTTCCACATGCCCGTTCTGGTCGGCGAGCTCCGGCGGAGTGAGCGGATTCATAGCGGTGACGTCACGCGGGGCGATGGAAAAGCCCTGCCAGTGGACGGGCATGGGCTGCTGGTCCTCGTCGCGCGCTATGTGGTGGAAGCCCACGTTGACCCACACGATGGGGTGGGTGAGCGTCTGTCCGTTGACGTACGTGTCGACGGACTTGCCCGCTCCGGCGCCGCAGTTGAGCAGGTTGTCGGTGGCGAACTGCTCGCACTTCTTGTACTCGGTGAAGTACACGTCGTGCTTGGTGAAGGGGCGGCCGAGGTACTTGGTGGTGGCGCCCGGGACGATCTCGTAACTGCGGGCGTGGTTGTCCTTGTTCTTGCCCGTGTCGCTGACAACGCGCCACCAGCGCATGTTCGCGGCGTCGCCCGCGAGTTCCTTGGTGACCTTGGTGAGGGTGGTCTTGTTGGTCGGGCCCTCGTTGCCGTTGCGGGGCGGGCTGACCACGGAGTCGTACTGCTCGACCTTGTTCTTGGAGGAGCCGTCGAGGCCGAAGTCCAGCCGCCAGAAGACGTTGTGGCTGTGGCTGGTGGCGTAGGCCTTGGCGCCCTTGCCGATGGGCCAGCCGCGGCCGTCGCCCGCGTCGTAGTCGCCGGGCGAGAGGCTGCCGGTGGCACCGATGTTCATGCTGATGGTGCCGTCGTCCTGGAAGCGCCACTCGCTGATGTACTCGTACCAGCCGACCTTGTTGACGGTGTAGATCAGCAGGTCCTTGCCCTGGGTCTGGAAGACCTTGTTGCCCGTGTCGGCCTCCATGCGGTAGGCGTGGCCGCGCGAACGGGTGGTGGTGCACAGGCCGTTGACGTTCGGGTGCTGCGGGTCCCAGGCGTTGGGGATCTTCACGGTCTTGATGGTGCCGCCGGGACACTCGCCGGGTGCCATCTTCATCAGACCCTGGCCGAAGCCCGCGCCCGTGAGGTCGTCGTACTCGGCCTTGCCGTCGTCGTAGGGGACATGGATCTGGCCGAGCTTGGCACTGGTGAGGACCTTGATCGGCTGGGCCTCGCCCTTGGGCTGGTACGAGATGTTCTCCAGGACGAGCCCGGCCTCGCTCTCGTAGTGCCAGCACATGCGCCAGGTGGTGCCGGTGGAGAGCTTCTGCTCGATCTTGTACGCCGTGCTGCAGCTGGGGGCCGCCGCGGGCGCGGCCTTGGGCTGGGCGACGGCCGGACCCGCGGCCGTCGTCGCGCCGACGGCGAGTGCGGCCACCGAGAGACCGACCGCCGTCCGGCCGCGGGCACGACTGATTCTGTTCACGCGCATGACGAAGAGACTCCTTGCGAAAGCATGCGAAAGAAGGAGATGGGTTGGAAAAGCGAACGGAGGCGGCTCAGCCGCCGGGAGCGCGTCGGTCGCGGCTCAGCCGAGCTTGCCGACCTTGCGAGCGCTCAGATCGATCACCAGTTGACGGGCATCGATCCAGGACCCGTTCAGGACCTTCGGGAACAGCCTCACGCAGCGGTGCTCGCCGCACTTCCCGAGGAGGGCGGGCTGGGCACCGGAGGTCGCCCGGTAGACCATGCTGTTCAGCGTCAGCTGGTCGGGCGAGGTGAGTTCCTTGCCGGTGGCGTCCTTGTAGTCGGCCCGCAGGCCCGCGCCGAGCGGGTCGGCGATCAGCAGTTTCGCGGCCTCGACCATCTCGTCGCGGCTGATGGGCGGCTGGACACCGTGCTGGGTGTCCGTCCGCTCGACCTTCCCGCTGCCGAGGTTGACCGTCTTCGTGACGAGCGTGTCGTCCTTGTAGTCGTAGAACGTGACGTCGGCGCGGCGCGGCGCGTTCGGGTCGTCGAGTTCGTTCTCCTCCGGGTCGGCGAGGTCGACACCGATGCGCTGCGGGCCGCGCTGCCCCTCGACGTTCTCGCCGGAGGTCAGCAACTGCCGGTTCAGCGCGATCTGTTCGACCCGCTTGGTCTCGTCGTCGGTCAGCGGGTCACGGCCGGTGCCCTTGTCGCCCTCGGCCGGGGCCCGCTCGACGACACCGGGCTCGACGGCCGTCCGCCCCTGTCCCTGTCCCGCCTGCTGTGCGGCCTGGCTGCCGCCGCGCAGGCCGCCCGAACTCTCATCGGCCCCCGCCGAGCCCGGAAGGGTGATCCCGACCATCACGGCCGTCCCGGCCACCGCGACGGCGGCACCCGCCACCACCTTTCCCAGATGGCGGTGCACTATCTTGCGCACATTTCCCCCTACTCCCTCTGTTTCTCCAGGAGTGATCTGAGCCCCACTGGTTCGGCATACGACGTATGCCTGGTCAGCGGGTAAGAGGGACATAAGTCATAGGAGGTTCCCTCAGTTTCGGGGAGACTCGACTCCGAGTTGCCCCCAGGGGCGCGGCACTACTGGAAGAGTCGTATCCATGCAGGTCTGGCCTGGAGAGGCATATCCACTCGGTGCCACGTACGACGGCGCCGGTACCAATTTCGCGGTCTTCTCGGAGGCCGCCGACCGGATCGAGCTGTGTCTGCTGCAGGACGACGGCTCGGAGACGGCGGTCGAACTGCGCGAGAGCGACGCGTTCGTGCGGCACGCGTATCTGCCGGGGATCATGCCCGGGCAGCGGTACGGGTTCCGGGTGCACGGACGGTACGCGCCCGAACGCGGACAGCGCGTCAACTCCGCGAAGCTGCTGCTGGATCCGTACGCGCGTGCGATCAGTGGCTCGATCAAATGGGGCGAGGAGGTGTACAGCTATCCGTTCGGGGCGCCCGACAAGCGCAACGACCTGGACTCGGCGCCGCACACCATGACCTCGGTCGTGGTCAACCCCTACTTCGACTGGGGCGACGACCGGCGCCCGCGCACCGAGTACCACCACACGGTGATCTACGAGGCCCATGTGAAGGGCCTGACGATGCAGCATCCGGCGCTGCCCGAGGAACTGCGCGGCACCTACGCGGCGCTCGCCCACCCGGCGATCATCGAACACCTGACGGAGCTCGGTGTCACGGCGCTGGAGCTGATGCCCGTACACCAGTTCGTGAACGACCACCGACTGGTGGAGATGGGCCTCAACAACTACTGGGGCTACAACACGATCGGCTTCTTCGCCCCGCACAACACCTACGCGTCCTGGGGCGACCGCGGCCAGCAGGTCCTGGAGTTCAAGTCCGCGGTCCGGGCGCTGCACGAGGCCGGGATCGAGGTCATCCTGGACGTGGTCTACAACCACACCGCCGAGGGCAACCATCTGGGCCCGACCCTGTCCTTCAGGGGCCTCGACAACGCCTCGTACTACCGCCTCGCGGACGATCCCCGCTACTACATGGACACCACGGGGACCGGCAACTCGCTCCTCATGCGCTCCCCGCACGTGCTCCAGCTGATCATGGACTCGCTGCGCTACTGGGTCACCGAGATGCACGTCGACGGCTTCCGCTTCGACCTCGCGGCCACGCTGGCCCGCCAGTTCCACGAGGTGGACCGGCTGTCGTCGTTCTTCGATCTGGTCCAGCAGGATCCGGTGGTCTCCCAGGTGAAGCTGATCGCCGAGCCCTGGGACGTCGGCGAGGGCGGCTACCAGGTGGGCAACTTCCCGCCCCTGTGGACCGAGTGGAACGGCAAGTACCGCGACACCGTACGGGACCTGTGGCGCGGCGAGCCGCGCACGCTGGCGGAGTTCGCCTCGCGGCTGACCGGCTCCTCCGACCTCTATCAGGACGACGGCCGCCGTCCCCTCGCCTCCATCAACTTCGTCACCTGCCACGACGGGTTCACGCTCAACGACCTCGTCTCCTACAACAACAAGCACAACGAGGCCAACGGCGAGGACAACCGCGACGGCGAGAGCCACAACCGGTCCTGGAACTGCGGCGCCGAGGGCGACACCGACGACGCGGCCGTACTCGCGCTGCGGGCCCGTCAGAAGCGCAACTTCATCGCGACGCTGATGCTCTCCCAGGGCGTGCCGATGCTCAGCCACGGCGACGAGTTCGCGCGCACCCAGAACGGCAACAACAACGCCTACTGCCAGGACAGTGAGCTGGCCTGGGTGCCGTGGCCCGACAACGACGGCGAGCTGCTGGACTTCACGCGCGCGATGGTGTGGCTGCGCCGCGACCATCCGGTCTTCCGGCGGCGCCGGTTCTTCCACGGCCGCCCCGTCCAGGGCACCCACGACGAGCTGTCCGACATCGCGTGGTTCACCCCGGCGGGCACCGAGATGACCCAGCGCGACTGGGGGTCCACGCAGGCGCAGGCGCTGTCGGTCTTCCTCAACGGCAACGCGATCTCCGAGCCGGGCCCGCGCGGTGAGCACATCGCCGACGACTCCTTCCTGCTGATGTTCAACGCCTCACCCAAGCCCCTGGAGTTCGTGGTTCCGGTCAACCACGGGCGGCAGTGGCAGGTGGTCGTCGACACGGCCCTCCCGGACGGGGTGGCGGCGGGCACGGGCGCGAAGGTCCAGGCCGGCGACCGGCTGACCCTGCTCGACCGAAGCCTGACCGTGCTGCAACGGCCCGCGTAGCCGGTCATTCGGACGTACGTCGATGACACGAAAGAGGACGAGGCGGGTACGTAGGTTTCCATGACACCTGAGCGTCCCGAACGGGAGAACCCTGCCCCGGTGGTACCCGCCGCGCCCACCGCCACCTACCGGCTGCAGCTGCAGCCGGAGTTCCCCTTCGGGGCCGCCGCGGCCGCCGTGCCGTACCTGGCCTCGCTCGGCGTCTCCCATCTGCACCTGTCCCCCGTCCTGGAGTCGGTCCCCGGCTCGACGCACGGCTACGACGTGGTGGACCACGCGCGTGTACGGGGTGAACTGGGCGGCGAGGAGGGGCTGCGCGCCCTCGCCCGCACGGCACGGGAACACGGCCTCGGCCTGGTCGTGGACATCGTGCCGAACCACATGGCGATGGCCCCCCGCCACAACCACGCCCTGTGGGAGGTACTGCGCGAGGGCCCCGAGTCGCCGTACGCGCGCTGGTTCGACATCGACTGGGACGCCGGCGGCGGCCGGCTGCTGCTGCCGGTGCTCGGGGGCCGGCTCGGCGTGGAAATCGACCACCTCAAGGTGGACGGCGACGTACTGCGCTACTACGACCACGTGTTTCCGCTGCGCGAGGGCACCGCGGGCCTGCCGCTGCCGGAGCTCCTCGACGCCCAGTGGTACCGCCCGGCCTGGTGGCGACTGGCCCGCACCGACCTCAACTACCGTCGCTTCTTCAGCATTTCGGAGCTCATCGGCGTGCGCGTCGAGGACCCGGAGGTGTTCGCGGCGACCCACGCGAAGATCCTGGAGCTCCTCGACGAGGGAGTGGTCGAGGGACTGCGCATCGACCACCCCGACGGCCTGGCGGACCCCGACGCCTATCTGCGCCGCCTCCACGAGGCGACCGGCGGGCGCTGGACGGTGGTCGAGAAGATCCTCGCGGACGGCGAGCCGCTGCCCGCCGCCTGGCCCGTCGCGGGCACCACGGGCTACGACGCCCTGCGGCACGTCGACGGCCTCTTCACGGACCCGGCGGGCGCGGGGGAACTCCTCGGCCAGTACCGGCGGTTCGCGGCCCCCCAGGCCGATCGGGGCGGCAGCTGGGAGGCGACGGTGCGCCGGGCGGCGTACAAGGTGATCACGCACGAGCTGGCCACGGAGTTCGACCGCCTCACGCGCGTGGCGAGCCGACTGTGCGCCAACTCCCCCGACCCGGAACCGCGCGACCACGCCCCGTGGGCCCTGGGCACCGCGCTGCGGGAGCTCCTGGTGCGCGTCGAGGTGTACCGGCCGTATCCGTCCACGGACGCCTCCCTCGTCGTGACGGAGGAGGCCGCCGAGGAGGCCCGGGCGGTCTTCACGGTGCCGGAGGAGGCGCACGCCGTGGACGTCGTGCGGGACCTGCTGCTCGGGCGGGCCGGTGACGGACCCGAGCACGCGGAGTTCAGGGCCCGGTTCGCGCAGACCTCGTCCGCGCTGCGGGCGAAGTCCGTGGAGGACACCGCGTTCTACCGCTATGTGCCCCTGCTGTCGGCCAACGAGGTGGGCGGCAACCCGGGCGCTCCGGCCGTGTCCCCGGAGGACTTCCACGCCTACTGCGCGCGCGTGCAGCGCGACTGGCCCGCCACCGGCACCGCCCTGTCCACGCACGACACCAAACGCAGCGCCGATGTCCGCGCCGCCCTCTCGGTGCTCACCCAGTGCCCCGAGCGGTGGGCGGACGTGCTGGCCGAGGTGACCCGCGAGGGGACGACGGGCGTACCCGACCCGCAGCCTGCGTGGGCCGCGTGGCAGACGGTGTTCGGGCTGGGTCCGGCCGACGCGGAACGCGTCCAGGGGGCACTGCTCAAGCACGTCCGGGAAGCAGGGCTGCACACCTCCTGGACCGAGCAGAACCCCGCGTACGAGGAGTCGGTGGCGTCCTTCGTCGCGGCGGGCCCCTGCGGGCCGCCCGGGCGGCACGTGGCCGACTTCCGGGCCTCGCTCGCCCCGCACGTCCGGGCGAACGTCCTGGGGGCCGCTCTGGTCCAGCTGACGATGCCCGGGGTGCCCGACGTCTACCAGGGCACCGAGGGCGAGTACCTGGCGCTGGTGGACCCGGACAACCGGGAGCCGTTCGCGCCCCCGGAGCACGCCTCGGCGAAGGCCGCGCTCACCACGGCGGCGCTGCGGCTGCGCGGGCGGCGTCCCGAGGTCTTCGGCGACGCGGCGACGTACGTACCGCTGACGGCGGAGGGGCCGGGCGCCGCGCACTGCACGGCGTTCGTCCGCTCCGGGGAGGTGATTTCCGCCGTCACCCGGCTTTCGCTGCGCCTGGCGGAGGAGGGCGGCTGGCGCGACACCCGGCTCGCGCTCCCGGAGGGGCGGTGGACGGACGTGCTCGACCCGGAGCGGGAATTCACGGGGCACACACGTGTGGCGGAGCTTTTCGAGCCGTCGCCGGTGGTCCTTCTGGAGCGGGTCAGCGCAGACGGACCAGCAGGTTCCGGGGAGAGCGGCTGATCAGGCCCTCCACGACGGGGCGAAAACCCGGGGACCTGCGCAGCTCCGGGAGGGCGGCGAACAGGGCGCGCAGGCCGTGTTCCGCGGTGAGCCGGGCGAGCAGCGCGCCCGGGCAGAAGTGGCGTCCGGAACCGTACGCGAGCTGCCCGGGGTCGGGCCGGAAGACGTCGTAGCGGTCCGGGTCGGCGAACCGGGCCGGGTCGCGGCCCGCGGCGCCCAGCAGACAGGCCACGGTGGCGCCCACGGGTACCGCGCCGACCGGCTCGACGGCCCGGCGCAGCACGATGTGCAGCGGGGGATCGCGGCGCAGCGACTCGGCCCAGGCCCCGGCCGTCAGCTCGGGGCGTGCGCGAACCAGCGCCAGCTGGCCGGGGTGGTCGAGGAGGTTGGCGAGGAACGACGCCAGCGCGTGCGCGGTCGCCTCGCCGCCCGCGCCGAGGAGCGTCCCCGCGATCCCCGCCACCGACTCGTCGGACAGCGGGCACCCGTCCGCCCGCGCCGTGCACAGCGCGGAGAGCAGATCGTCGCCCGGGTGGGCGCGCCGACGGGCGATGTACGGGAGCAGGAAGGCGTCGAGCTCGGGGTGGTGGCCGCCGAGGTGGTCGAGGCCCGTGCGGCACCAGGCGTGCACGCGCGCGGTGTCCTCGTACGGCAGCCCGAGCGCGGCGACGGCCGCCGCGGTGGGCAGCCAGTGGCAGAACTCGGCGACGAGGTCGGCCTCCCGGCGGTCGGCGAGGCGGCGGGCGAGGACGTACGCCGTCCGTTCGACCCCGGCGGTCAGCGCGGTCAGGGCGTGCCCGCGGAACGCCGGTGAGACGAGCGCCCGGTGCGCGCTGTGCGTGCCGCCCTCCAGGTGGGCCAGGGTGCGTCCGGGCGGCGCCGCGACGAGCCGGGGGTCGGCGAGGGCGGCGCGTACATCGGCGTAGCGGCTGACCAACCACGCGCCGAACGGCCGGTCGTACACGAGCGGGAACTTCTGGCGCAGGGTGCGGTACAGGGGGTACGGGTCGCGTTCGATGCCGGGGGTGAGCAGGCTCGGGGGGTCGGGCAGCCGTCGTACGACGGGCGGTCGTGTCGAGGTCGCGAGCGGCGTGACGGGGGCGACGGGGGCGACGGGGGCGACGGGGGCGACGGGGGCGACGGGGGCGACGGGGGCGACGGGGGCGACCGTAGCGGTGGGCGCGATCGAAGTGCCTTCTGCGGGAAGGCCATGAGGACACAACACCGCGGGCCTCCCACCTCGGGTCTGCGCGCCGAGGAGCGGCACGTGGTTGTTCCCAGCGGACCACCGCGGCCCCCGGACCGCAGTCCTCGTACGCCCGGACGGGTGACACCGAGGCTCGACCCTCGCACCGGCTCGCGACCGCGCACGCTCCCAGGGCTCGCACCGGACGGACGGACGGTGCGTGGGGTGGGCGACGACGAGCGGGCCGCGCCGGGACTCCCGAGGTCGGCCCCGGCCCTCGGACCTGCACGAGCGGCGCCGCGTGCGCCCCTTCCGGCGCCGCCCGGCCGTCCTGGCGGAGATCAATGCCACCAGGCGCTCCGGGGCGCCGCCGCGCCGTCTCCTTGACAGTTCCCCCAGACCGTGGAGTACTGCGGAAAGCGACGCAGGGCGGACAAGTCGGGGGTGAGTCTCCTGCCGGAGTTGCGCTACCCCAGTGTGACCGAAATCGTCTCGTCCGCTCGGACGTTGGCGGCTCACCGTCCCGGGCTGTGCGCCCTCAGACAGATCGGCGTCTCGCGCGCGGGCAGGCCCCTCCATCTGCTGTCCGTCGGTCACGCCGAGCGCGCGGTCCTCGTCGTGGCGGGCGCCCACGCGAACGAGCCGACCGGCGGCTCTACGCTCCAGGCCCTGGCCGAACGTGTACTCCGCGAGCGGGAGTTGCGGGCCGACACCTCCTGGCACTTCCTCCTGTGCGCGGACCCGGACGGCGCGAGCCTCCATGTGACACCGGCCCCGCGCACCCTGTTCGACTATCACCTCGGGTTCTTCCGTCCGGCCGGCCCCGAGCAGCCCGAGTGGTCGCCCTCCGTCCTGCCGCCGGACCGGCTGCCCCCGGAGACCCGCGCCCTCACCCGGGTCATCGACGAGCTGCGGCCCTACCTCCAGGTGACCCTGCACGGCACCGATCTCGGCGGCAGCTGGGTGCAGCTGACCAAGGACATCCCGGGCCTCGCCGAACCCTTCGCCAAGTCCGCGGCGGAACTGCACATCCCGGTGGAGATGGGCGCCTCCGACGCCGCCGGCTGGCCCGCTTCCGGACCCGGGGTGCATGTGATGCCGGCGCCGGGCTCGGACGCGGCGTACCCGAGCATGCCCGACGACGCCCGGCACAGCACCTGGTACCACATTCACCGGTACGGCGGTCTGACCGCGGTCGTCGAGGTGCCGATGTGGGCCAGCGACCTCGTGGACGACCCGGCGCCGCATCCCGCACCGGATGCGGCGATGCGACGCCTGGCACACCGGCTGCTGCGCGACGCGCTCCAGGTGCAGACGGTGCTCACGGAGGTCCTGCCGAGACTCCCCGGCCCCGACGGGCCCCTCCTGCGCGCCGCGAAGTGGGCGCTGGAGCTGGTGCCGGGCCTCGCCCACGACTGGGTGCGGACGCCGCCCGCCGATCCGACGATGGCATACGTCGGCAGTGTCGACGCGTTCGGGCGCCGGCTCCCCTTGCGGGCCGCCGCGATGCTGTTGCGGGTCCTCCAGGAGGCCGACGACCGGGCGGCGCCGCGCCTCGAGCGCCTGGTCGCCGCGTGGAGCGACGCCTTCGCCGAACGCTTCCGGGCCCGCTGGGTTCCCCTGGAGCACCAGGTCGAGCACCAGTCCCGCACGGTGGTCGCGGCGGCGCGGCATGCCCGGGACGGCGCGGCTTGACGCCTGACGAATGACGAATGACGAATATCAGATGTCAGATGTCAGATGTCAGATGACAGATGACAGATGACAGATGACAGATATCGTCATCTGTCATCCGACGTCACCTCAGCCCGACCACGCAAACACCGCCCCCGTCCCAGCCCCCATCACGCACGAGTTCGAGAATGTGTGCGAGTACGTCACCTGCCGCCCCTCCCACTCCCCGCGCGCGGAGGCGGTGACCGGGCCGTAGATCATCGAGCAGATGGTGTCGGGCCTGGGCGGGATCCGGGAGATGTCTCCCCCGGCGGTGGCGAGTTCGGCGCAGGCCTCGGCCGCGCGGGCGTGGCCCTGGGGCGGGTCGCAGCGCAGGAGCGTGCCGCGGATGCTGCTGGTGTGGGCGTCACCGGTGGTGAGGGTGAGGTAGAGCCAGTTGCCGGGGATCGCCTGATGGGGCGTCGCCCGGGCCGGGGTCGCGCCCAGGGTGAGCAGAGCGACGGTCGCGAGGAGGGCGTTGCGTACCGCGTGGATGTTTCTCGTCATTCCCGGTGCATCGGCAGCGCGGCCTGCGCACCCCACCCCGTCTCACCCGAATGGGAGCGCACAGGCGCGTACCGCCCGGCGAGTTCGAACGCGGCGATCACCACGCGCGCCTGGTACTCGACCTGGCGGGCGACCGGGATCCAGCGCGCCCCGCAGCCCTCGCGGTAGTCGGCGCACCATGCGTCGATCAGCCGGTCGAGCTCCGGCAGCGCCCCGCTCGGGTCATGCCCGGAGCCGGTCACGAGCTGGTGCAGCAGCCCGGCCGTACGCAGGGCGACCCGGCGTCCGGCGAGGCGCAGGGCGGTCAGACGGGCCGTGTCGAGCGGTGGCAGGGGGCGCGCCCCGGCGTCGTGCACGTCGGGGTCCCAGGAGTCGGCGAGGCCGGGGCCGACGAGTAAATAGTCGTCGACGGGTGCGAGGAGGCAGGCCGCGTCCGGGGTGGTGTCGAGGCCGGGCCGGATCCGCCCGAGGATGCCTTCCAGGAGCCGTGTGTCGTGGCGCAGCGTGTGGCTGATGGACCGCAGCACGGCGTCGGCGTCGGTGGGCCGGGAGGCGTCCTCCACGGCCGCCACACCCCACATGGGGGCCTCGACGACGGCCGTGACGGTGCCGTAGCGGTGCGGGTGGAACCAGGTGGACTCGACGGCGGCCTCGGTGATGGCGGCGGCCAGGTCGCCGGGGTGCGGCGGCGGGATGCGGTAGACGGCGGGGCCGAGCCTCGGCCAGTACAGGGTGTCGTAGGGCCCTAGTTCGCGCGGGATGCCGAGGCGGGCCGCGGTGTGGGCGACGCGCTGGGCGAGGCCGGGCAGTTCGCGGGTCAGTTCGACGAAGGCGCCGCCGACGTCGACGCCGTGCAGGGAGCACTGGAAGACCGGCCGCAGTTCGTCCTGGAGGTCGAGGAGGGCGCGGGTCTCGGGGAGGGTGACGCCCGCCGCGCCCTCGGGCAGCCACTCGGGCTGTTCGAGGAAGCCGGGGCGAAAGAAGTTCCGGAAGTAGTGGCCGAGGGTGTAGGGGCCGGACAGCCAGGCCTCGTTGCGGCGGGCACCGTCGGGGTCGAGGCAGAGCAGCAGGTTCCAGGTGGCGTCGGCGCCCTCGCGGAGCCGGGGGTCGGCGAGCACCCGTTCGGCCAGGCGCAGGGCCGTGGCACCACCCACGGGTTCGTTGGCGTGGGGTCCGGCGACGACGAGGGCCTGGCGGCCGCCGTGTCCGACGGACAGCAGCCACAGCGGGGCGCCCGCCCGTGACGTGCCCACGCGGCGCAGTCGGGCGTCGCGCGGCCGACGGGCGACGAGCGCGGCCGCACGGGCGCCCAGCTCGTCCACGGTCGGGTAGCGGAGGAGTGGCGGCAGGGCACACCTCCACAAATGTGGTGCCGTCGATTCACCTGATGTACATGGCGTACGCACAGTCAGTCACGGCTGTGGAGGTACGTCAACACCGTCGAACGTAAGGGAATTTAAGGAAATCACTGAGTGAAACCGAGGCCAATGCTCATGCGGGTGCGGGTCGGTCGCTCAGGAGGACGAGAGGCGGAAGGACATGCGTCCGAAGCTGATCTGGTCGCCCTCTTTGACGACGGCGGCGCTGATCACCCGCCGTCCGTTGACGGTCGTCCCGTTGGTCGAGCCGAGGTCGCGCAGCACCCACAGGCCGCCCTGGCGGCTCAGTTCGGCGTGGACGCGGGAGACCGTCTCGTGGTTGAGCCGCAGTCCGCTCGCGGGGTCGCGGCCGATCCGCAGGGGGTAGTTGTTGCCCGGGTGGGGCAGCAGCAGTTTGGGGAGCCGCTCGGCCTGCCAGGCCCTGCGCAGCCGTACGGTGAAGCCGGAGATCGCCTCGACGGTGCCGAACACCAGTTTCGACCAGCGTCCCTCGGTGGGCAGGTCGGCGATGAGCACGGCGAGTTCGTCGGAGCGGCGGGCGGCGAGCGCCAGTTCCATCCGGCGGACGAACGTGTCGTGCGAGAGGCGCCCGAGGGCGACGCCGTCACTGAGCGCCTTCAGCGCCCGGTCGCGCTCCGCGTCGGACAGCCGCGCGGGGTACGTGTGGAACTCGAAAGACGACGTCACGGAGGTGATTGTCGGTCAGTAGGAGCGGGGTGTCCAGAAGACCCGGAAAAGGCCGCTGGCCGCCGACAGGTGGGTCCCACGCGTCCATCACGTGGCAAACACGCGGCAAAAGGGTGGATTCGAAAGCGAATTGATCTCGTGTGAAGCACCATGGACGTGCTACGTCACAACATGTTGCGTCACTCACGTCGCGCTCTGTCACGAAGAGCGGACAACGGACAACCGGCAACGGGCAGCGGACAACAGAGAGCGGACAAGGGGGAACCGTCTGTGCGGTTCGAGGTGTGGGCACCGGAGGCCGACCGGATGACGCTCCACTGCGCGGGCGCCACGCACGCGCTGGAGCGCGATCCGGAGCGCGCCGGATGGTGGACGGGCGACGCGGACGCGCAGGACGGCACGCGGTACGGCTTCGCGGTGGACGACGGTCCCGTGCTGCCCGATCCTCGTTCGCGGCGGCAGCCGGACGGCCCGGACGGACTGAGCGCGGTGGTCGACCAGGCCCGGTACGCGTGGCGCACGGAGTGGGCGGGGAGCCCGCTGCCGGGCGCGGTCCTCTACGAGCTGCACGTGGGGACGTACACCCCCGAAGGAACGCTCGACGCGGCCGCCGGACGTCTGGAGCACCTCGCGGAACTGGGTGTCACCCACGTCGAGTTGATGCCGCTGTGTCCGTTCCCCGGGCGGCACGGCTGGGGGTACGAGGGGGTCTCCCTGTGGGCCGTGCACGAGCCCTACGGGGGCCCGGAGGCGCTGAAGCGTTTTGTCGACCGGGCGCACGAACTCGGCCTGGGTGTGGTCCTCGACGTCGTGCACAACCACCTCGGCCCGTCCGGGAACCACCTCCCCGCGTTCGGGCCGTACTTCACGGACACCCATCAGACGCCCTGGGGCTCCGCGGTGAACCTGGACGCACCGGGTTCGGACGAGGTGCGCGCGTATCTCGTCGACAGCGCCCTGGCCTGGCTGCGGGACTTCCGGCTGGACGGGCTGCGACTGGACGCGGTGCACGCGTTGCGGGACACCCGCGCGGTGCACTTCCTGGAGGAGTTGTCGACGGCCGTGGACGCCCTCGCCGACGACCTGGGCCGGCCGCTGTTCCTGATCGCGGAGTCGGATCTGAACGACCCGCGGCTCGTCACCGCGCGCGCGGGGGGCGGTCTGGGACTGCACGCGCAGTGGAACGACGACTTCCACCACGCGCTGCACACCGCGCTGACCGGTGAGGGACAGGCCTACTACGCGGACTTCGCGCGGTCCCCGTTCGCGGCGCTCGCGAAGACGCTGACGTCCGGCTTCTTCCACGACGGTACGTACTCGAGCTTCCGCGGCCGCCGCCACGGCCGCCCCCTGGAGCGTACGCGCGTCTCGGCTCACCGGCTGCTCGGCTACTCCCAGACCCACGACCAGATCGGCAACCGTGCCCAGGGGGACCGGCTGTCCGCGTCCCTCTCCCCCGGCCTGCTGGCCTGCGCGGCCGCGCTGACGCTCACCGGACCCTTCACCCCGATGCTGTTCATGGGCGAGGAGTGGGCGGCCGGCACCCCGTGGCAGTTCTTCACCGACCACACCGATCCCGAGCTCGCACAGGCCGTACGGCGGGGCAGGCGGCGGGAGTTCGCGGCCCACGGCTGGGCCGAGGAGGACGTCCCCGACCCGCAGGACCCGGCGACCCGCGACCGCTCCTGCCTGGACTGGTCGGAGCCCGAGAAGGCACTCCACGCGCGTGTGCTGGCCTGGTACCGCGACCTGATCGCCCTGCGCCGGCATCAGCCCGACCTCGCGGACCCCGATCTCGCCGCCGTCAAGGTCGCCTACGACGACCAGGCCCGCTGGCTGGCCCTGCGGCGCGGGGACGTACGGGTGGCGGTGAACCTCGGCAAGGAGGCCGCCGCGATCCCGCTGGGGCTGCGCCACGCGCGCGTGCTGGCCGCCTGGGAACCGGTCGAGGTGCCGGACGCGAACCGGGTGTTGAGCGTGCCCGGCGAGTCGTGTGTGGTGCTGACGCAGGCGTGAGCGCCTGGCGGCTTCGCGCGGCCGGGCTCAGCCGTCGCCCGGCAGTTCCGTGACCCGTTCGAGGAGGATCGGCTCCCAGGCGCGTCCCAGTTGGGTCCGCAGCAGCGGGAGCGGGCCTTCGCCGCGGCCCCGCAGGCGCTCGGCCAGGCGGATCACCGTGTCGCAGCGGGACAGCCACAGGCCGCGCAGACAGGGGCGGGCCCCGTAGTCGGCGAGGGTGGCGGCGCGTACGGCGGCGGGCGCCCCGACGGCGATCGCGAGCCCGGCGATGTCCTCGGCGGGGTCCCCGAGGATCGCGTCGGCCCAGCCGAGGACGCCGCGCACGCGCCCGTCGGCGCTCACCACGAGGTGTTCACCCTTGAGGTCGTGGTGGACGAGGACGGCGGCCGCGGTCTGCGCGGCCAGCTGGACGGCGGCGGGCTGGGTGAGCTGGGCGAGGCGTCCGGGGTCGAACTCGTCGGCGGCGGCGAGCCCCTCGGCAGCCCGCTCCGCGGCCGTCCGCAGCTCCTCCAGGGAGCGGGGCGCGGCCCGTGGCACCCCGAGCGCCTCGGCCTGCCGTACGGGCACCTCGCGCAGCCCCGTGAGCAGTCCCGCGAGGTCCGCCTCCCCGACCGCGGAGACGTCCTGCGCCTCACCCGAGCGGCCGGGAAGCCGGGTGTCCAGGGTGTAGGTCAGGCCGCCCGCCCAGTCACCGTGCGCGACGCTGGTCGGCACCGCGACCCCGACGAGCGGGCGGACCAGGTCGCGCAGCCGCAGCTCGCGCCGCCGGCGCACGGCGGTCTCGCGGTCCAGGGCGAGCCGCAGCACATGACGGGTGCCGACCCACCAGGTGGAGTGCTCACCGCCCTCGGTGACGGGCCGGACGTCGGGTCCCGCGCCCGCCACCTCGCTGTCGGCGAGCAGCGAACGGACCAGTCGACGGACGGTGTCCGCGGTCGGTGTCGGTGCCTGGGTCATGGTCGCGCCGTTGCCGTCGGGGGCCTTGGACTGCCGGGAGGCCCTGGGGAGTGCTCCTGGTGACCGGTCAGTCGACGATCGCCATCTCGCGGGACGTGGTGTTGAGGCGCCATCCGCCCTCCTCGGTCACCGTGACGATGTCCTCGATGCGTACCCCGAAGCGGCCGGGCAGATAGATGCCGGGCTCCACGGAGAAGCACATCCCGGGCACGAGGGGCAGTTCCTCGCCCTCGATCATGTACGGCGGTTCGTGGGTGGTGACGCCGATGCCGTGCCCGGTGCGGTGGATGAAGAACTCGCCGTATCCCGCCTCGGTGATGACGGCGCGGGCCGCCCGGTCGACGTCCTGGCAGGCGGCCCCCGGCCGGACCGCCGCGACGCCCGCCTCCTGGGCGGCGCGCACGACGTCGTGCACCCGGCGCTCCTCGAGGTCCGGCTCGCCGACGTGGACCGTGCGGGAGGTGTCGGAGCCGTAGCCGTGCTTGAGACCGCCGAAGTCGAGGACGACCATGTCGCCGCGCTCGATGACGCGCTCGCCCGCCTCGTGGTGCGGGTTGGCGCCGTTCGGGCCCGAGGCGACGATGGTGAAGTCGACCTGGGAGTGCCCGAAATGCCGCAGCAGCGCGTCGAGGTCGGCGGCGACGTCCGCCTCCCTGCGCCCCGCGAAGGGCACCTTCCGGATCTCCTCGTACGCGGCGTCCGCGGCCGCCCCGGCCTCCGCCAACCGCGCCACCTCCGCCGCGTCCTTGACCGCCCGCAGCATCGGCAGGGCTTCGGTGAGTGCCACGTACCGCGTGTCCGGCAGCCGCCGCTGGAGGCCGAGCAGATGCAGGGCCCAGGAGTTGTCGCTGACGCCGAAGCGGCCCTCGCTCCCGACCAAGGACGCGGCCGCCTCGTACGGGTCCCTGCCGTCGGTCCAGTCGCGCAGGGTCAGCATGGGGGCCGCCGCCGCCGCGTCCGGGGCCTCCAGGGTCGGCACGACCAGCACGGGGTCCTGCCCGGCCCTGAGCACCAGCAGGGTGAGGCGTTCGGTCTCCACGGGCCGGTAGCCGGTCAGCCACACCAGATCGGGCCCGGGGGCGATCAGGACGCCGTCGAGTCCCGCGTCCGCGGCGGCCTCGGCCGCGCGCCGCATACGGGCCCCGTAATCACCGGCGGTGAAGGGCGCGGGGTCACCGGCGGTGAAGGGCGCGGGCGTGCCGGTCATCCATGCCTCCGTCTGTCCGGAGCTTCCCAGGGGCTACGGGCAGCATCCTGCCCGTTCGCCGATGCGGACGCGAGCCGGTTGCGGCCATGGCGTCGATCCGGGAGCTCAACTAACGGTTGGTCGTCGCCGGTGCATTAGTGCTAATGGTTTGATGCGGATGTTCCATTAACTTCCAGGAGCGGCCCCAGGCCATGCTCGTACTGGCACCCATCAGCGATCTGCATCTCGACGGCACCCGGCGCGCGACGGAGCGGACCGAGCGGGTACGGGAGCTACCGGGTGGACGCCCTGCTGGTGACCGGCGACATCGCGGACCACGGCACGGAGGCGGAGTACGAGGAGGCGGCGCGTCTGTTCGGGCGGCGCGACGGGGAGCCCCCTTTCCCCGTACTCACCTGCCCGGGCAACCACGACAGCCGAGCGCCCTACCGCAAGGCCCTGCTCGGGCAGCCCGCGTCGGAGGGGCCGGTCAACAGCGTCCACGTCTTCGACGACGCCGCCGTCCTGATGGGCGACTCCAGCATCCCGGGCCAGGACGAAGGAGAGCTGGACCGGGAGACGTACACCCGGATCGAGACAACGCTCGACGAACTCGACGGCACCGTTACGGCGTTGCTCGCCTTCCACCATCCGCCGGTGGCGCTGCACCATCCTCCCCCACTGTCTTAAGGGCAATGCCGTTGCTTTTGGGGTGTGCGTGGTGTTGAGCCATGCGTGTTGGTGTCGCGTCTGGAGCGGCTGGGGTTGGGCATCCTGACTCGGTCGTGTCCTGCTGAGCTGGTGGACCGGGTCGTTGCCGAGGCTGGGTGTGCGGAGAAACGCCGACGTGTGCTGTCGGCCCGGTTCACGGTGTACTTCGTGCTCGCACTGTGCCTGTTTCCGCAGGCCGACTACCTGGAGGTCCTGCGGCTGGTGAAGGCCGGCGAACCGACGCTTCGGCCTTGGGCGGGGGTGAACAAGTCATCTCTGACGCGTGCGAGGCAGAGGCTGGGCTGGCCGGTCATGCGAGAGCTGTTCCGGGCCGTGGCCCGACCGTTGGGCCACAGGACGGAACTCTTCCACGGGCTACGGGTCCTGGCCCTGGACGGAATGCTGCTGGCCGTCCCCGACTCGCCCGGCAACCGGGAAACGTTCGGCAAGTCCGGCTCGCAACGCAGTCCGATGGGCTATCCGCAGGCCCGGGTGGTCGCGGTGTCGGAGTGCTCGTCGCACGCGGTACTGGACGCGGTGATCGGCGGCTGGAAGGACTCCGAGCGGATCGTGTCCGACGAACTGGAAGCCCATATCGGGGCCGGGACACTGGTCTTGGCCGACCGCGGACTTTGGGGCCTGGCCCGCTGGCACCGCTTTCGCGACCGGGGCGCCCACCTGCTGTGGAGGATCGAGCGGCGGGCCGCCCGCAGGGTCCAGGACGTCCTGCCGGACGGAAGTTACCTGGCCCGGATCCAGGCGAACAAGCACGCCAAGGCTGCCGGAACCGTCAAAGCTCCACCAGCTCTGGTGAGAGTGATTGAGTACCGCGTCGACGGCCAGGCGGACGTGATCCGGCTTGTCACCAGCCTGACGGACCATGAGGAGTATCCGGCCGCCGAACTCGCCACCCTGTATGCCCGGCGCTGGGAGATCGAGATCGTCTTCGACGAGATCAAGACTCACCAGCGCGGCAGACCGGTCCTGCGATCGCAGACTCCGGACGGGGTCAGGCAGGAGATCTATGCCCACCTGATCGTCCACCACGCGACCCGCGACCTGCTCAACGAGGTGGCCCGGATCGCGCAGACTTCCGCCGATCGGACATCGTTTACCCGGGCCCTGCATGTGGTCCGCCGCTCGGTGATCGCGCCGTGCGGCTTTTCCCCCCTCAGCCCGAAATCACGACCGTCTGCTCGGCCTTGCCGAGATCCGCTGGTCTCTCCTGCCACGACGACGCTCACGCGACTGCCCCCGCAAACTGAAGTCGTCGATCACCCCGTTCAGCAGCAAGGCCCCCGACGAACCTGCTAGCCACCGCCGCCCATCAGCCGTCATCACGGTGAACCACAGATGGCAGTAACCACCAAAAGCAACGGCATTGGTCTTAAGGGCGTGGGGGGGTGCCCCCACCCGGACGCCTACCAACCGCGCCGGCCGGCTTCCCTGGCCGCGCTGTTGGAGCGCAGACCCGAGGCCGCCGGGCCGATCACCGGGCACGCGCACACGCCCGCCGCGACCGCCTTCGCCGGGCGGCCGCTCGTCGTCGGTCCCGGGGCCACCTGGACGTTGCGGCTGCCCTGGGAGGGCGAGGGGGGCCGACCGGGACGCACCCCCTGGCTTCGCGTTTCATGTACTGGCCGACGACGGGCGGCTGACCAGCCACTTCAGGACCGCCTGACCGACTCGTCGGCGTCAGGTCACGACGCGCGGGACCGTGGACAGTTGCTGCTGGTTGCCGTTCGCGTGGCGCACGTCGAGCGTGACCCTCGTCCCGGGGGCCGCGGTCGAGACCGCCCGCGCGAGGTCGGCGGCCGAGCCGAGCCGTGCCCCGGCGAAGGCGATCAGGGTGTCACCGCGGACCAGGCCCGCGGTGTAGCCGGAGCCGGGGATGTGCACACCGACGACGAGCGCGCCCCCGCCGTGGGGGGCGTCGACCGCCTCGATGCCGAGCGTGGCCTTCCCCGGCGCGGGCTCCGGTGCCGTCGAAGCGACCGGACTCCCGCCGCCGGGCGCCGACTTGGTGCCACCGGCCTGCGACGCGCCGGATGCCTGCCCGGGTCCGTCCGGCCGGACGGACGGCCCCTGCGCCGCCCCGGCCAGCTTCTGGAGGTCCGCCAGCCTGCTCATACCGATCACCGTGGCGCCCACGGTCCCGATTCCGACGCCCGACAGGACCAGCACGGTCGCGACGAGGAGACCGAGGAGCAGCGGCATCAGCCGCCTGCCACGCCGTCGCGCGGCGTGCGGGCGCTTGGTGGTGCCGGTCGAACTCCGATCACCACCCGGATCCTGACCGGGCATCGGCTTGGGACGCAGTGCGGCCTGTTCCATGGATCGCCTCCTGCAGATGCTCTACGGACCGCCCCCGGCTCTTGCTCTACCCTGCGCTCCGGCACACGACGATTCACGAACGAGTGAGACTGTCAAACACGTTCGAGAAGTTGGTCCACCAAGGCCGCGGCGGCTCCGCGCGGAGACCCGCTGTGCACCAGTTCCGTACGGTGCACCAGGCGCGGCGCCACGAGCGGCACGGCCACCGACCCGGGGACGCCGGTGGCCGCAGCCCGCGGCAGCAGCGTGAGACCGTGCCCGGCGGCGGCCAGGGCGGCGAGAGTACGCACGTCGGTGCCCTCGTATCGCAGGGCCGGGCGGAAGCCCCCGCTGCCGTTCGCCCGGCGGAGGTGGGCCAGGGGCAGTCCCGCGTCGGGGGCGTCCAGCCAGCGGGCGTCGACGAGATCGGCGAGGCGCAGCCCGTCGCGCAGGGCGAGCGGATGAGTTTCGGGCAGCAGCACGCAGACGGGTTCCTCGCCGACGCCGTACGTGGTCAGCGGGGCCACGTCGGGATGCCGCAAGGGGTCGTTGGGCGCCGTCAGTCCGTCCACCAGGCCCAGCTCCGCCCCGCCCTGCGCGACGGCGGCGGGGATCTCCTCGCGGGCCAGCACCCGCAGGGTCACCCCGGCGGCGGGCAGCGCCGCGAGCGTGCGCGGACCGAGCGCCGTCGGTGTCGCCGCGAGCGTCAGCCCGTACTCGGGCGCGCCCACCATCCGTAGGACGTCCGCGCGGGCCGCGTCCAGGCGCAGCAGCAGTGGCCCGGCGTGTTCGAGGAGCCGTTCGCCCGCCGCCGTCGGTGCCACGGGGCGCCGGGTCAGCAGGGGCGCGCCGAGGTCCTGCTCCAACGCGGCGATGTGCTGGGACACCGCGGACTGGGTGTAGCCGAGTTCCCGTGCGGCCTCCGAGAAGGAGGCGACACGGGCCACGGTGACGTAGGTGCGCAGGAGATGCGGATCCATGCGCTCCAGGATCCCGTACCGATCCTGTGTCCCACCAGAATCACCATCAGCGTTGCTTATCGAAGGTGCAGCAATCATCGTTGGACGTGAACGAGCGGGGCCGCCGAGGATGAGGACATGACGACCATCGCGGCGCAGACCGCTCGCCTCGCCCTCGTGGGCGACCGCTCCCCGAACGTCCTCGCCCACACCCGCGTCCCCCTCCTCCTGGACGCCCTGGCCACGCGCGACCGCCTCGTCCTCGACGCCTACTGGGTCCCGACCGAGGACGCCGAGGACCCGGCCGCGGTGCGCGGCTTCGACGCGGTGTGGGTGCTGCCCGGCAGCCCGTACCGCAGCGAGGCGGGGACCCTCACCGCGATCCGCACCGCGCGCGAGGAGGGCATCCCGTTCCTGGGCACATGCGGCGGATTCCAGCACGCGCTCCTGGAGTTCGCGCGCGACGTCTGCGGGCTCACCCGTGTCGCGCACGCCGAGCAGGACCCCGACGCCGATGACCTTCTCATCGAACCGCTCGCCTGCTCCCTCCTGGGCCACGAGGCCGCCGTCACCATCGAACCGGGTTCGCTCGCCCAGTCCGTGATGGGCGCCGAGCGGACGGTCGAACGCTATTTCTGCGCGTACGGCCCCACTCGCCACCTGGACACCCTGCGCGCCCACGGCCTGCGCTTCAGCGGCCACGACGAGGACGGAAACGTACGGATCGTCGAACTCCCGGGCCATCCCTTCTTCCTGGGCACCCTCTTCCAGCCGGAGCAGTACGGGGACGGCTCACGCCCGCACCCGATCGTGCGGGCGCTGGCGCGAGCCGCCGTGGCACACGCGGCCGTCGGGGAGCTCCGGGAACTCGGCACGGTCGACGGGGCCGACGAGGTCGGCGGACGGCGTCAGCCCGTGTGACGGACGGAGCCGTTTGTCAGTGCCGGCTGTTACGTTCGGCGGCATGAGCGATCACGCCCTGCGGCTGCTCCGGGAGCAGCCTCACCTGGCCGAACTGGCCGCGTTCCCCTTCAACTTCGACCTGATCCGGGCCGACCACGGCGAGGCCGTCCGGCTCGCCTCGGGCGGTCCGCTGGAGGCGGTGGCGGGGGACGACACGGGCGGCACGTATTTCGTGTGCGGGGACGGCTCCGTGCTGTACGCGGACTCCGAGGGTTCCGCCGGAATCATCGGCAACAGCGTCGACGAGGCGCTGGAGGTGCTGGTCGGGCTGCCCGGCTGGCACGACTACCTGGGGCTCGCGCCGGCCGACGGCGAGGAGAAGATCCGCGCGGCGGTCGCCGAGACGGAGGAGGAGATCCGGGAGTACCACGGGATCGACGACGAGCGGACCGAGCTGCGGGCCGGTCTCGGCCTGCCCGAGCGCTCACCCGTCGAGCTCATCGGCCTGCTGCACGCGGCCCTGCTGCGCACCGAGCCCGACTTCCTCCTTCTGAACGCGGAGGAGGGCGGCGCGCACGACCTCCTCGACCGCCACCCCCGTCCCGCGCTGTGGGAGACGGTCCTCGCGCGGGGCCGTACCGACCTCACGCTGCTGCGCGAGGGCTCGGCGTGGGACGAGGTGGCCGGGGACCGGGCGCGCCGGGCGCTCGCGCTGCGCGCCGCCCAGTTCGACCGGCGCGAGGGCGATCTGCCGCTGCTGCGGCATCTGCTGAGGCACGAGGCCGAGGCGTCGATGACCGACGAACTGCGGCTCGCCGCCGTCCTGGTGGGCCTGCACGGCTGCGCGGAGGATCTGCCGCTGCTGTACGAGGTCCGTGAGACGGACTTCGACACCTGGTGCGGACTCGGCGGGATGCCCGAGCCGGGCGCCGATCCGGCCGAGCTGCGGGGCTGGGCGCGCGACCTGGACGACTCGCTCTTCGGTACCGACCCCGCCGACGAGCCGCTGTTCACCTGGACCGGCCTCGCCCACGAACAGGGTCTGGTCGAGCTCGCCCGCGCCGCGCTGATCCGGCGGTTGGACGACATCGACTTCCGGGTGTACTGCGACGCGCGGGACGGCAAGGCCATGGAGCGCCGCGATGCCTCCCCACTGGGCTCGCTCGTCCACGAGTTCGAGCAGTTGGGCGACACCTTTCAGGCGCTGCGCGCCCAGCGGCTGTACGTACCTCTGCAGACCAGGGCCTGGGACCGCGTCTCGGCCCTCCTCAGACTCGCCCGGCTGGAGCGGGAGGAGGGCCGGTTCGGCGCGGCGATACGCACGTTGGCCTCGCTGCGGGACACGCTCGCCGAGCCGGACGGCGGCGCCGGCGACAGCGGGAGCGGGAGCGGGAGCGACAAATCGTTGGGGCACTGGCAGCGCACCAACCTCGGCGCGTACATCGTCGAGGAGCACTACGCGGTCGCCCGGACCGCGGCCACCGACACGGCGCTCGCCGACGAGGTCCGGGCCGTCACCGTGGCCGCCGGGGAGCTCCTGGCGGGACTCTCCGGGACGGCCAGGGCGAACGTGGAGCGGCACCACGCCGGGACCGCCGACACCCATACGGACACCCACGGGACGACCGACACCCATACGGACAGCCCTACAGACATCCACACGGACACCGGTGCGAACCCCGATGCCGGGGTCAGTGCGGAGCCGACGCCGCCTCAGCCTTCGGCAGGCTGAACTCCGCGGCGGCTCCCACCCCCTTCGGCAGGGTGAACGACGAGGTCGCGCCCGCCGCGGTCCGGGGAGTGAGGTCCGGCGGGGATTCCGTCTCCGCCATGTCCTGGGGACTGAGCGCCGGGACCGGCACCGGCACGGTCCCGGCCCCCGTCCCGGGGAACGGGACCGTGGGGGCCCGGTCCGGCAGGAAGCCGTGGGCGCGGCGGGCCAGGTCCTCGGCGCCGTAACGGTGGCAGTCCTGGTGCCACTTCAGGATTCCGGACAGCCAGTTCTCGAGTTGCACCACATAGCCGTCCATGATGCCGCGCACTTCCGGCGAGAGCTTGAAGTCCTCGTACAGAACGGGCAGTTCATGGGCGGCGACATGCTGGAACTGCTGCATGCGCTGGGTCATCAGGTCGTGGATGACGCCGAGGCCGGTCGGGTAGTCGCAGCCGAAGAAGTTCTGCACGACGAGGATGGCGTTGTGGACCTCGCCCTCGTACTCGATCTCCTTCTGGTACGAGAAGACGTCGTTGATCAGCATCGCGTAGTCGATGGCGGCGTTCTCCAACGACCGGACGGGACCGCTCAGGTAGACCTCGGGCGGGACCTTGGGGCCGTGGCCCAGGCGGCACAGGTTCAGGGTGAGGTCGGAGCCGAAGGTGGCGCGACGCATCTCCAGGTAGTCGACCGGGTCGGGGATGCGGTGCTGGAGCTGGTTCGACAGCTCCCACACCCAGCTTTCCGTCATCTTGTCCACGTCACCGCGCAGCTTGCGCCGCTCGTCCGGGGTCATCTTCGCCGCCGTGCGCTCCCACAGGTCGAGGAGGCCGTGCTCCATGGCGTTGGCCGGGACCGGGGTCGGCTCGCCGTCGATGGGCATGCAGGCCGAGAGGCGTGCGGTGGTGGTCCTGGCCGCCGCCAGGTCACGGCGGTGTCCGAAGACCAGCGGGTAGTAGTCGTCGCCGTACGTCCCCCAGGCCAGCCACTGCGAGCCGAGGTCGAGGGCCTCCTCGGTCGCGTCCGGGTGGATGCCCGCGGCGCACAGCGGAAGGTCGTACGCGTCCAGTTTGTCCTCGTCCCAGACGCCCTCCTGGAGCATGCCCTTCTCGTACATCCAGCCGGTGAGGCGGTCGCGGGCGCCGTCCAGGTGGGGGCTGAGGGCCGGCTCGAAGGGCATGTAGAAGTCGGGGAGCAGGGACGGGCCGACCTTCTGGTACGGGACGTGGGTGTACCTGCGCAGCCGCTGCGCCCCGGCCGCGGAGAGCAGGGCGCCGACATCGACGGCCGCGGTGCCGAACCCGGCGCTGCCGAGCGGCCGGCTGCCCTCCACCGCCCCCTCGTTCATGTAGCGGCTGGAGCGCAGGTGCCACTCGTGACCGCCCGACTGCCAGTCCTGGAGCCCCTGGGTGTAGGCGGCGACGGCGGCGACCTGGTCCGGGGTGAGCCCCTTCTCCGCGGCGAGCGCGGGCACTTCGGTGAGGGCCGTGTGCTCGAACTGGTGCAGGCGTGAGGTGAGGATGTCGTTGACGGTCTCGGCGGCCTCCTGGGTGGTGCAGCCGAAGAAGGTCTCCAGGACGAGGATGCCGTTGCTGAGCTCGCCCTCCTCCTCGACCTCGCGCTGGTAGGAGAACAGGTCGTTGCGCAGATGGACCCCGTCGGAGAACGTCTCCATCAGCACGCGCAGCGGGCGCGTCCCCGCGACGGAGGCGGGCACCTCGGCCGTCGCGTACTCCACGAGTCCCGCAGACCAGGGGGCGCCGCCCACCTTGCGGCGCATCTCGATGTACTCGACGGGGTTGGCGATCCGTCCCTCGTTGATGTTGGAGAGCTCCCACATCGACTCGTTGAGCAGGTGCTCCGTGGACACCGCGAACCGCCCCCGCCAGTCCACCGACATCGCGGGCACCGTGCGCGCCCAGAGGTCGGCGAGCCCCGCCTCGACCGGATTCTCCGGCTCCGGTACGGGGGTCGAGAGGTCCAGCGGCATGAAGAGGGGCAGCCGGTCCAGGTAGGCCTTGCCGCCGTCGCGGTCCTGGGTGCGTTTGAAGGTCTCCAGGAAGTGGTCGTCGAAGAAGAACACCCACACGTACCAGTCGGTGATGAGCGAGAGTGCCGGGCCGTCGCAGTCGGGGTGGGTGTACGCGCAGAGCAGCCCGTAGTCGTGCGCGTCGAGGTCGGACTGTTCCCAGATGCCGGAGCCCTCCAACATGCCCATCCCACGGGCCCATTCGACCGTGTGGGCGCGCGCCTCGTCGAGGTGCGGGTTCAGCCGCGCGGGATACGGCATGTAGAAGTGCGGGAGTTCGAACGGCTGCGTCATGGCCGGGCCCTACCCAGGGCCCTCCGGGGGCATCCACCGGGCGGGACATGATCACACCATCGCGTGAATTTACCCCTTTTCGAGGCAAGTGATGTGCACGGCGGCGCCCACGAGGTGATCGCGCCGCACGACTGATGGCCGCTTGGCCCTCAGGCCCGCACCTGGATCAGGGCGTGTGTGCCGCTCGTGCGCCAGCGTCCGCCCTCGGCCGCGTCGAGGGCGGCCTCCGTGCGGGCGTCCAGGCCCACGATCACATCCGACTTGAGGGTGCGCAGGGCGGCGACCGGGCCCGGGAAGTACGCGGTGGGCTCCGTGAAGGGGGTGGTGGCGGGGTAGCGCCGGTCGCCGACCAGGCGGCGGTAGTTCAGGTCGCCCTTCACGAGGGTCACGTCGGCCTCGGCGAACTCACGGCGCAGGTCGTCGGGCATGTCGGCGTACGGCAGCGGGGCGCAGGAGAAGGGGTGGGCCCGGACGGTGAGGCGACCGTCGGTCATGGCCGCCCACAGCCGGCGGCCGGACTCGGCCGCCGCCCCCTTCGCGCCGGTGAGGTGACGCAGGGCGTCGACCACGTCGGCGGTCGTGGCGTCCGAGACGTAGTACGGGTACGGCTTCACGTGCAGGAGCGCCCGCCCGACGCGGCGGTGGTGGAGCAGATGGTCGATCAGGAGCAGATCGGGGATGAGTTCCCGGCCGGAGTTGTCCGCGACCAGGCAGAGGGTGCCGCCCGCGAACAGGGAGCGCAGCGACTCACCTTCGTTGGCGACCAGTTCGGCGACGATGTCCGATTCCCCGTCCGCGGCGGCGAGACGGAAGCCGAGGTCCGCGCGGTTGCCCCACAGCGAGCCGTGCAGCAGCGCCTCCTCGCGCTCCTCGACCGGCCGCTCGGCGAGCGGGTCGAGCGCGGCGAGCTCCTCGTCCGCCTCCGGGGCGCTGAGCTCCGCGAGCTTGAGGGGGCGGAAGGGGTCGATGCCCTTCCAGGGGCCGGGGGTGAAGTAGCCGACGGCTTCGAGGAGTTGACGGTAGAAGTAGCTCTCGGACCAGAGGAAGGGCACGTCGAACCATGAGCGCCCGGCGTACTCCTCGCCGCCCCAGCGCTCCCACTGTTCGCGGTCCGCCGCCCGCTCGCCGAGCGGTTCGATGACGCCCTCGGTGGCGTTCTTCAGCAGGGCGTCGAGCGCGCGGTGCTGCTCGGGGCCGTAGGGGAAGGCGTCCCGGACCTTCCGGACGAGGGCCGGATGCCGCTCGGCCAGCACACTCCAGGGGAACGAGCCCGGCTCGTCGCTGAGGATCACGGGCGCGTCGGCGGGTTCAGACATGTGGCTCACGGTACCGGCCGAGCCGAAAGGGGCGGCCCACGCCGCGCATGGGCCGCCCCTCCCCCCGTGGGCCGCGCTCAGAGGTCAGTTTCCAGCCTGTCAGGGGCTGCCTGTGGGTCGGCTGTGACCGAACGATAGGCAAAGCCCAGGTAATACGGATACAGGGGAAACCCTTGATCTGGCCGGTAACCGCCCCTCAAGGGCTCCCCGTTGGCCGGGAGTGCCCGGTTTCACCTCGCTCGCGCATCTGAACGCGCGGCCCTGTGCCCCCGTACTTCACGGTGCGGCCACGCCTGCGCGCGATGCCGTACGGCCGCACCCGCCGACCCCACCCCGCGAGGAGACCCACCGGATGACCGCACACCGCACCGCCACCGCGGCCGCTGTCGCCGTGGCGGCCCCGCTGCTTCTTCTGACGTGGGCCGTCGCTCCGGCCCAGGCGCACGGCGCGCCGACGGATCCGGTCAGCCGGGTGGTGGCCTGTTCGCCGGAGGGCGGCAGCAATACCGGTACGGCGGCCTGCAGGGCGGCGATCGCGGCGAACGGCGCGCCCTTCACCGCCTGGGACAACCTCCGGGTCGCCGATGTGGGCGGCAGGGACCGTCAGGTGATCCCGGACGGGCAGCTGTGCAGCGGGGGGCTGCCCGCCTACAAGGGGCTGAACCTGGCCCGCGCCGACTGGCCCTCCACGCGGATGACGCCGGGCGCGACCTTCACACTCTCCTACAGTTCGACGATTCCGCACACGGGGACCTTCAAGCTGTATCTGTCCAAGCCCGGGTACGACCCGACCAAGCCTCTCACGTGGTCCGATCTGCCGACGAAACCGTTCGCCACCGCCACCGATCCGGCGCTGGTGAACGGCGCCTACCGGATCAAGGCCACGCTGCCCTCCGACCGGACCGGCCGGCAGATGCTGTACACGATCTGGCAGAACACGAGTACGAGCGACACGTACTACTCGTGCTCGGACGTGGTCTTCCCGGCCGCGCGCGGCGGTGGGGCCGCCGCGCCGACGACCTCGTCCCCCGCGCGTACGACACCCACGGCGAACCGGACGGGTCAGCGGAGCCAGGAGTCGACCGCGACCACGGCCACCCCCAGCGACCGGTCGCCGTCACCCGCCCCGGAGACCACCGCGGCGACGACGGAGGTGACCGCGCCCGACCATCTCGCGCCGGCCGCGGACAGCTCGTCGGGCGGCAGCAACACGCTCCCCCTCGTCGCCGGAGCGGGGGAGCGGTCGCGTTCCTGCTCACCGCGGGCGTCGCCATCACGCTGCGACGCCGTCGGTGACCGGTCGTCCGGGTCGGGTCAGTTGACGGTGACCGCCGGGCTGCCCGACTGGGTGGTGTCGGAGACGGGCGCGTACTTCGCGGTGAAGTAGCCGCTGCTGAAGCAGAGCGACGAGCCCGAGGACTTCGCGAACGCCTGGTTGGTGAAGGTGATGCTGTGGTCGGTGTTGCTCGCCGTGCCGGTCAGGCTGGGTGCCTGGTAGACGCAGTTGATGCTGCCCAGCAGGGTGCGCAGCACGACGGTGGTCTGGATGGTGGAGCCGGCGGCCGGGGTCACGGTGACCGTGCCGCCGGAGGCGACCGTAGTGGTGTACGGGAGGTTGTTGACCGTGACACTGGTGACGCCGAGCACGCCGATGACGTTGCTGGTGCAACTGCCGAAGGTGTGGGCGCTGAGCGACTCGGTGGCGGTGCCGGGGGCCGTCGGGTTGTCGGTGACGGAGGCGGTGAAGGTCGACGCGGCACAGGAGACACCGCTCGTGCCGGTCGCGCTGGAGTAGAGCGTGGCGGCGGTGCCGCTCGCCAGTGAGGCGGTGAGGACGTCGCCGGTGGCGACGGCGGCTCCGCCGGCGGTGAGCACGGGGGTGTCGTCCGCGGAGGCGGGGGCGATCGCGGAGACCGAGAGCGCGGCGGCGGTACCGAGGAGGGCGAGCAGGGATCGAGTGCGCATGGGGGTGCCTCTTTCTCAGACGGGGGTGCGGGTGGGTACGAGGACGTCGCGGACATGCCGTCACGGCGGACCGCTGCCGGTCCGTGACGCCTTCTCCTTACGTCACGGACCGGCAGCGGAAGCCGGGCGACCGGACACGGCTCAGGGGGAAAGTGCCGTGCCGGTGCCGCGGGGGGAGGTGGCTTCGACGTTGGAGCGCACCGCACGTTCAGACATGCCACGACCACCCCGCGAGGAGCGGGGGGTCCAGGAGGTGGCGTACGTGCCGCGCATCGGATCCGGCGCCACGGATCCAAGGGAAACCATGCAGAGTTCTAGACCTGATGAATGGTCAACGTCAAGGTACAGTAAGGAAGTTGAACGTCAGCGGCCCCCAGGAACGACGCGGCGGGCGGCCCGGCCGCGAGCTCGTCGCGGGACCGGCTGCGAGGTCGTCGCGGGACCGGCTGCGAGGTCGTCGCGGGACCGGCTGCGAGGTCGTCGCGGCCGGACCTCCACAGTTGGCACACAATCAACATCCCTTTGCCACAAGTCTCTTGACCCACGAATGTAACCCCCGGTAACTTCCACGTCGGCTACTGCTGCGTAACGAGAAAGCCCTTGCGACCGCCGGGAGTTGTGAGGAGGCGTGCGCGGCAGCCGCTGTCCGCGCCAGGACAACGTGCCCGTTGAAGCCCCACCTGCATGACTATGTCCAGGGAGCAGAACATGGCCTCGTCCTCGGACGCCACGGCGTCCACCGATTCGACCCCCGAGAACGAAAGCGGTTCCGGCAGACGTGGGCGGGTCCGCCTGCGTCGCGCCGCGGTGATGGCGGTGCCTGCCACCGCGGTCGCCGCGGGACTGATGATCCTCACCGCCCAGGGCGCTCTGGGGGTGCAGTTCGCCATCTCCGGCATGCCGTTCACGGTCACGGCCACCGAACTCAACGGCACCGGCTTCGAGCAGTTCGGCAACCTCGACAACATGGCCGACGGCAGCCCGAACGCAGGCGACACCGGCGGCCAGGTTCTCGTCATCACCTCCGCGATCAAGAACGCGACACTCACCAAGCTGTGCCAGAGCGTGGACCTGGGCGGTACGAACCTGGTCATCACCGCGGGCGGCGGCACGGACAAGGTGCAGGCGACCAACCTGACGACCGACTCGACCGAGCTGTCGGGCGACGCGGCCTTCAACAACATCGAGATCGGCAACGACGCGAGCACGCTCGACAAGGCCGGGGTGCAGGGCAACAAGGGCGTCTTCAGCCAGCAGGCCGACACCGTCCACATCGGGAACCTGCGGCAGACCAACTACGCGACCACGGCAGCGGTGTTCAAGCTCCCCGGTCTCAAGCTCCGCTTCAGCGACTCGGGCTGCTGATGCCGGCCGTCCGGGATCTGCGGTCCGGCTTCCGGCGGTGGCGTGCGGACCGCCCCTTCTGGGGCGGCCTGCTGCTCACCCTGGGCGGGGCGGAGATCCTCCTCACCGAGAAGGCGTCCCTGAAGGTCGTCATGCACATCGGGATGCAGGGCATGGCGGGCTATCTGCTGCCGACGGTCATGATCCTGTGCGGTCTGCTGATCCTCTTCAACCCGACGCAGCGCCTCTTCTACTCCCTGCTCGGCATCCTCCTCTCCCTCGGCACCTGGCTCACCTCCAACCTCGGCGGCTTCTTCATCGGCCTCCTCCTCGGAGCGACCGGCAGCTGCCTGGCCTTCGGCTGGCTTCCCCACCAGGAGCCGCGCAAGCGACGTCTGCTGCGCAGGCGCCGTCGGCAGCAGATGGCGACCGAGGCGTAGGGAGGACGAAACGGAAGGGGTCCGCCCCGGCCGAGCTCAGGGCAGTGGGCGGCCGGGGCGGGAGCCGTGACGGTACGACTCCAGGAGGCGGACCGTCCCCCGACTTGCTTGTACGCGCAGGAAATTTGCCCTCGCACGCAATGGATGCCGGACGGCCGCATCGGGGAACGTCACCCTCGCGTAGCGTGACGCGCCGTACAGACGTCCGAGTGCCAAGGAGGCTTCCGATGGGAACCCCGAGTCCCTTGACGGGCAACCCGAGCCCCTTGGTGGTGGACGCGACGGGCCGTGACATCCACGCGGAGGCGGCCCGCATCCGCGCGCGCGGACCGGCGACCCGTGTCGCCCTGCCCGGTGGCGTCGAGGCCTGGGCGGTCAGCAGCCCCGAGCTGCTCAAACGGCTGCTCCTGGACCCACGGGTGTCCAAGGACCCGCGCCGGCACTGGCCCGCCTGGATCAACGGGGAGATCTCCCCCGAGTGGCCGCTGTTCACCTGGGTCGCGGTGCAGAACATGTTCACCGCGTACGGCGGCGACCATCGGCGGCTGCGGACCCTCGTCTCCACGGCGTTCACGGCCCGCCGCACGGCCGCGCTGCAACCCCGGATCGAGGAGATCACCGCCGGCCTCCTCGACCGCATCGCCGAGGCCGGCGAGCACGGCGAAGTCGTCGATCTGCGCGAGGAGTTCTGCTACCCGATCCCCATCCAGGTGATCAGCGAGCTCTTCGGACTGCCCGAGGACAAGCGGGCGGACCTCAGGGACCTGGTGGACAGCATCTTCCACACCTCCGCGCAGCCCGAGGAGGTGACGGGCAACTACGCCAGGCTGTACGCCGTACTGGGTGAACTGGTCGCCGAGAAGCGGGAGTCCCCCGGTGACGACCTGACCTCCGGCCTCATCGCGTCCCGCGACGAGGGTGATGGCCGGCTGAGCGAGCAGGAGCTGCTCGACACGCTGGTCCTGATGGTCAGCGCCGGTCACGAGACCACGGTCAACCTCATCGACAACGCCGTGCACGCCCTGCTCACCCACCCCGAGCAGCTCGCACACCTCCGCGCCGGACGCGCCACCTGGGACGACCTGATCGAGGAGACCCTGCGGGTCGAGGCACCCGTCGCGAGCCTGCCGCTGCGCTACGCCGTGGAGGACCTCGACCTCGCCGAACTGGGCGGTCCGGACGGCACCGTGATCGGCCGGGGCGAGGCGATCCTCGCCGCGTACGCCGCCGCCGGACGCGATACCGAGCGCCACGGCAAGGACGCCGACCTCTTCGACGTCACCCGGGCGGACAAGGAGCACCTCGCCTTCGGACACGGTGTCCACCGCTGCCTCGGCGCCCCGCTGGGCCGCCTGGAGGCCCGCATCGCCCTCCCCGCCCTCTTCGACCGCTTCCCCGACCTCCGACTCGCCGTACCGGCATCGGATCTGGAGCCGGTGGACTCCTTCATCTCCAACGGCCATCGCACCCTGCCCGCCCGGATCCGCTAGGGCCTGTCCGACGGATCAGGTCGCAGGAGACGGGCGGCGCCTCGTCGACGCTGCCCCGCGTCTGCGGCATGATCCGTCGGACAGGCCCCAGAGGCCGGCGCTCACTCGCCGCGCCACCAGGACAGGAGTCGGGTCCAGCCGCTTCGCGGGGGGTCGGGCTCCCGGGCGGGTGGTTCGGTCACGAGAGCCGGGAGGGGGCTCGCGTACGACTGACGCTCGCCTTCGGGTCGTTGGACCGTCGCGGTGGGCGGGAAACGGACGGGCAGCGCCGCCAGCGCGCGGTGGAACGGGCCGGGCCGCCAGGACAACTCACCCACCGGCAAACCGAGTTCGACATCGGGGAGGCGGTCGAGGAGCTTCTCCACCGCGGCCGTCGCGATCAGCCGGGCCGGGCTCTGCGCCGGACAGTTGTGGGGTCCCGCGCTCCA
This sequence comes from Streptomyces mirabilis, assembly GCF_039503195.1. Taxonomy (NCBI): domain Bacteria; kingdom Bacillati; phylum Actinomycetota; class Actinomycetes; order Kitasatosporales; family Streptomycetaceae; genus Streptomyces; species Streptomyces mirabilis. Next base: position 7,809,011 of record NZ_JBCJKP010000001.1, on the reverse strand, counting down.
CGCCAAGTGGGCCCGGTTGCCCGTCCGTTGATCGGCGGTCAGGGCGGGATCGGTGTTGGCCGCGGCGAGACTGACGACCAGCGGATCGCCCGCGCCCAGCACCGCTCCCTCGTACACGACGTCGTGCAGCGGATAGTGCACGGCGTAGTTGGCGATCGGCGGATCGGTCCACAGCACCTCGTCGAGGGCGTCCTCCACGGGGAGGCTGCCGCCGGACAGATCGCCCGCGAACCGTTCGTCGGACAGCAGCAGCCGCAGGCTGTTCGCGATCAGGTTCTGCTGGGGCTCGGTGCCGGCGCCCATCAGCACCACGAGGGTGTGGATCATCTCCTCGTCGGTGAGGTCCGCGGGGTGCGCCATCAGCCAGGACGTCATGTCCTGACCGGGGTTGCCCCGCTTCAGCGCGACCAGGTCGAGCAGGGTGCTGGTCAGCAGTTCGTCGGCCTTCTCCGCGTCCACCCCGTCGAAGATCCCGGACATACCCTCGACCAGCCGGACCCCGTACTCGGCCGGGCAGCCGAAGAGGTGGTTGAAGACCAGCAGCGGCAGGACCTGCGCGTACTCGCCGAGCAGATCCGCGGTGCCGAGCGGCGCGAACCGGTCGATGAGGGTGTCGGCGCTGCGCTCCACATAGCCGCGCAGGGTGTTCGGATCGACGAGCGCGAGGCTGTCGGTGATCGCCCCGCGCAGCCTCTCGTGCTGCTCGCCGTCGGTGAACAGCGCGTTGGGCCGGTACATCATCATCGGCACGACCGGGCTGTCCGGCGGGACGGTCCCGTCGGCGAGGTCGCGCCAGCGGCGGGGGTCCTTGGAGAAGGTCTCCGGACTGCGCAGGACGTGCAGGGCGGCGTCGTAGGAGGTGACGAGGGTGGCTCTGACGCCGGGCGCGAGCTCGACGGGTGCGGTCGGTCCCACCGTACGCAGCCGCCGGTAGACGGCGGCGGGGTCGGCCGCGAAGTCGGGCCCGTACAGGGGCTCGTGAGCCGGGCAGCCGGGCGGTGGCCCGGACGTCGGTGACAGGGACGGCGGTGACACGGACGGTGGCGGTACGGGCGGTGGTGGTTCGGAGGTCACACGGACTCCAGTTCGCCGCTGCGGGTCATCAGGTACTCGACGAGGGCGATCAGCGCCTCGGTGGACGAGACCCGGTCGCGGGCGTCGCAGCGCACGAGCGGGGTCGAGGGCAGCAGGTCGAGTGCCTCGCGCACCTCGTCCAGGTCGTGCGCCGCGGAGGCGTCGTCGAAGTCGTTCAGGGCGACGGCGTACGGCAGGCCCAGCTCCTCCAGTACGCCCATGACGTCGAAGGACTCGGACAGCCGCCGGGTGTCGGCCAGCACCAGCGCGCCGAGCGCTCCGCTGGTCATGTCCTTCCAGAGTTCGGTGAAGCGGTGCTGTCCGGGCGTGCCGAAGAGGTAGAGCACCAGGGCGTCGCTGAGGGTGAGGCGGCCGAAGTCGAGGGCGACGGTGGTGGTCGTCTTCTCCCTCGAACCGGCGAGGTCGTCGACGCGTGCGCCCGCCTCGGTCATCACCTCCTCGGTGCGCAGCGGCCGGATCTCGGAGAGCGCGCCGACGAACGTGGTCTTGCCGACCGCGAAGTGGCCCACGATCAGGAGTTTGACCGCGGTTCGCACATCCGGGCCGAGGTGGACGTCGTCAGAGGCGGGCGCGGAGCCCATCCAGTACCTCCTGGAGGATGCGGGCGTCGGAGAGACGGGCGGCCGGTACCGGCGCCCGGGTGACGAGGTGACCGCTGTCCATGAGGTCGGCGATCAGTACTTTGGTGACGCTGACCGGGAGTTCCAGATGACCGGCCACCTCGGCGACCGACAGCGCTCCGGGCCGGCACAGCTCCATCAGTCGGCGCTTCTCCGGGTTCAGCCCCGTCAGCGGCAGGTCGTCGGCGGCGATCAGCAGGGTGACGAGGTCGAGGGTGTTGCGGGAGGGGTGGGCGCGGCCGTCCGTGACGACGTACGACCGCACCAGCCTCCCGCCCGGCCGACGCCCGGGCGTCATGCCGGGCTGCCGGTGTCCTGCCGGGCTGGGCTGGTCAGCTCCTTGCCGAGCCGGTCGACCAACTTGTGCATGCGGTAGGTGACCGCCTCCATGTCCACGTTCTCGCCGGTGGACACCGCGAGGTGGGCGCCCTGCCCGGCGGCGACGAGGAAGACGAACCCGTGCGCGAACTCGATCAGGGTCTGCCGCCACGGCGCGGTCGCACTGCCGCAGAACTCGGCGGTGCTGCGGCTGATCGACTGCACCCCGGACAGGCCCGCGGCCAGCCGTTCGGCGTCGTCGCGGCCGATGTCGGCGGAGTGGGCCCGGAGCATGCCGTCGGCGGACAGCAGGATGGCGTGCCGCGCCTCCGGCACCTTCAGGACCTCGTCGAGCATCCACCCCAGCTCGTTGGTCATGGGCGCGATCATCCCTGTGTGTTCCCTTCGGATTCGTGGGGGGCTTCGATGTCGTGAGGGGTCCCGGCCGCGGTACGTGAGGAGGGTGCGGTGTCCTGCTCGGCCCGCGCGGAGCGGGTGCCGCGCGCGAACGCGCCCATGCGCCGGGCGTTCTCCTCCGCGGAGCGGCCCACGCTCTCCTCGGCCGGTGCGGCCGGTTCGCCCGGTGCCGCCGCGGGCTGTTCGGCGGCGGGCGGGGACACGGGTGCGCGGCGGCGCCGCTTGGGCAGTCCGCCGGAGGTCGTCGCCTCCGCGGGCCCACTCGTCCGGGCCGTACGCCGGGGCGTGCGCGCCGGTTCCCTCGGCTGCGGGGGTTCCTGGACCGGGTCGGCGTGGGTGAGCAGCGAGGCCGGTACGAAGACCACGGCGCGCACGCCGCCGTACGGGGAGCGGGTGTCCACGGAGACGCTGAACCCGTAGCGGGTGGCGAGGACGCCGATGACGGCGAAGCCGAACTGGGGCGGGTCGTCGAGGCGCGTGACGTCCACCGCGCGGCGGCCGGTCAGCAGCGCGGCGGCGTGCTCGGACCCGCGGCTGTCCATGCCGACGCCCGCGTCGTCGATGACCACGACGGCGCCGTTGTGCACCGCCTGGACGCTGACCTCGACCGTGGTGTTGGGCTGTGAGTGGCGCGCGGCGTTGTCCAGGAGTTCGGCGACGGCGAGGACGACCGGTTCGACGGCCCGGCTCTCGACGGCGACGTCGGCCTGTCCGTTGACGCGGATGCGCCGGTAGTCGCGGATGCGGGAGGTCGCGCCGCGGACCACCTCGATGAGCGGTGAGGTGGCCCGTTGGCGTCCGGGCCAGGAGCCGCACAGTACGGCGATGGCCTGCGCCCGACGGCCGAACTGGGCGTTGGTGTGGTCGATCTCGAGCAGGTCGCGCAACACGTCGGGGTGGTCATGGCGGTCCTGCATTTCCGAGATGGACACCTGCTGCTCGTTGGCGAGGGCCTGGATCGAGCGCATCGACGCCTTGAGGGCGGCCTTCGCGGACTGGTCGGCGCGGGCCTGTGCGTGCCGCACGGCGTCGGAGAACCGCTCCAGGAGAGCGTCGAGGCACTTCGCGAAGTCGGTGTCGGCCAGCCGCGCGTCGAGGAGGCCCACGGCGGGGAGGGCCGGTGCGGGGAGAACCGGAGCGGGCAGGGACGCGCCGGCCGCGGGCAGGGGCCGGCCTGACGCGGAGAGAGGGCGACCCGTCACGGAGTGGTGGTGCCCCGTCGCGGAGGCGGGCTGGTGCGGGGCGCTGTCGAGCGCGGGCAGGCGGACCGCGACCAGATGGCGCAGCTCCTCGTCCCGGGCCCGCAGCGCGTCCGCGAGCTCGGCGCTCCGGCCGCGCTGCCGTCTCGTGATCCCGCGCTGGCGCACCAGCAGCACGATGACGGCGAGCAGCCCGACGGCCAGGCACCAGAACGCCGCCTCCGGTATCCGTTCGGTCATGAGGTCCTCAATGGCATATGCAAGTTGACGGGTCGCACGACCCTAGCCACCCGTCGGCACAAGCGCTTGCCGTCGCGCGCAAGGAAGTTGCCGTGGGGCGCACGGACTGTATGCACTAGGCTGACGTGGAGTAACTACCGCTCGCTGCACGGGAGTTGAGGGTGGCATTGTCCGCGGAAAGCTACATCGTGGAAACACGGACGACCGCGGAGGTGGATCCGCACGAGCGGGCCGACTTCTGGAGCGAGCACGTCGGGTCCCACCAGTCCAGAATGGGCTACCGGTACGCGCGCACCGACGACTTCCGTGGCGCGACGGTCCGCCAGCGCACCGAGCGCTATCAGCTCGTCAAGTTCTGGTCGGACGAGGTCGCGTACAGCAGGACCGCGCGCCAGGTCCGCCAGGACCCCGACGAGGACTACCGATTACTGCTGCCGCTCAGCGGGGAGATCGTGCTGCGACAGGACGGCCAGGAGGCCCGGCTGACACCGGGCACCGGCACCCTCGTCAGCTTCGGGGCGCCCTTCGAGTGCCTCCAGGACGCCTCGACGCACGCGTTCGTCCTCACCATCCCCGCGCGTGAGATGGACGGCCCACTGAACCGCAAGTCGCCGCTTGCCACCGGGCTCGATCTGAGCAGGGGGCTCGGCCGGGTGGTGAGCTCCATGATCGGCGACCTGCACGCGGAGCGGGACCATCTCACCGACGCGCACTTCAACGCCGTCTCCGACCGCGTCGTCGAGCTGCTGTGCATGCTCACCCTCGGCGACGACCGCCCCGACGGGGCGGGCCAACTCACCGACGTGGAGACGATGGTCCGCCGCTACGTCCGTGAACACGCCGCCGACCCGGGTCTCACCGGTACGTCCATGGCGCACGCGCTCGGCTGGTCGCTGCGTCAGATCCAGCTGGCCCTGCAGCGCGCCGGCACCACTCCGCGCGACCTCATCCGCGAGGAGCGGCTGCGGCTGGTTCGTGAGCGTCTCCAGTGCGGCGACTGCGAGCACCTGACCATCACCGATCTGGCCTTCACCTCGGGGTTCTCCTCGGCGAGCGCGCTGAGTACGGCGTTTCGGCAGCGGTATGGGGTGAGTCCTCGGGAGATGCGGTCCGGGGGGCGGCGGCCGTAGCGCCGTGGTTCGGCCGGCACCCGGGAGCCGCGCCCCTGAGAAGCGGGACGCCCGCCTCACCGGGGCCGAGCGCCCCCCGATCGGACATCACCGTGGTCGCCGAGGCCGCCGCCGGGCAGAAGGCCGTGGCACCGGAGGACCCCCTGCGGCTGCTGAGCGACCCTGCCCGGACCGGATTCCGGCCCACTCCCGGGTTGATGTGACTGCCGGATCACATCATCCTTGTACATATGGTGAAAATCCCGGGCGATGCTGGGCGGGCAACCACGGCCGGTGACGCCATGGTGGTGGTCGACGCGCACGGAGTCGTGACCGGCTGGAGCGAGGGCGCGCAGCTGCTGACCGGGTACGCCGCGGCGGACGTCACCGGCCGTCCGGTGTCGGACCTGCTGGACGGGGACCCGGGCGAGGCCTGGCGGGCGCTGCGGGCGAACGGCGGCCACGGTGTGGTGCCCGTACGGCGTGAGGACGGGCGCCGCACGGAGCTGGCCCTGCGGGCGTACCCGCTCCAGGGCCTGGAGGGGGCGCCGGCCGGATACGTGATCACCGCGGCGCCGGACGGGCAGGGCCGCGACCTGGGAGAGCTGGCGTTCAAGCAGGCGTCGGTGTCGATGTCGGTCTTCGACACCGAACAGCGCTATCTGCGGATGAACGACACCGCCTGCCGGATCATGGGCGTCCAGGAGGCCGAGGTCCTGTACCGCTACTTTCCGGACACCGTCGAGAACGCGGAGCACAGCCGCGGCTTCTTCAACCATCTGCGCCAGGTGGTCGAGACCGGCCGCCCCGTCCACTACGAGAGCTGGACCCGGGCCCCCTCCGGACTGCGTATGCACGCCTGGAACATCGAGATGTGGCCGCTGCGGGCCCCCTCCGGGCAGTTGCTCGGCGTCTCGCTGGCCGGTTACGACAGCACCGAGCAGTACCGGGCCCGGCAGCGGCTCGCCCTGCTGAGCAAGTCCGCCGCCGCCATCGGTACGACGCTGGACGTGATCCACACCGCCCGTGAGCTGGCCCAGCTGGCGGTGCCCGAGCTGGCCGACTTCGTGAGCGTGGACCTGCTGGACTCGGTGGTCGAGGGCGAGGAGCCCACCGGCGGCCCGGTGGAAGCCGATGTGGAGCTGCGCCGGGTCGCGCACCACTCCCGTACCGCCGGGGTGCAGGAAGCGGCGATCGACCTGGGCGCGGCGGACGTCTACCCGTCCTCCTCCCCACCGGTCCGCGCCCTGGTGACCGGGCACGCGGTGCTCACCAGGACCGGCGACCCGGACGTCGACGGCTGGCTCAGCCGGCACGGCGCCCAGGCCGCCAGGCCGCACCAGGCGGACCGCCGGGACTTCTCACTGATGGCGGTACCGCTGGTGGCACGCGGTACGACGCTGGGGGTGGCGGTCTTCGTGAGGCTGCTCACCGCCGAGAGTCCGGACCCCTTCGACCAGGACGACGTGTCGCTGGCCCAGGAGCTGGCCAGCCGCACGGCCGTCTGCGTGGACAACGCCCGCCGGTACGCCAAGGAGCGCACGACCGCCGTGGCCCTCCAGCGCAGTCTGCTGCCCCAGGCGATGGCGGGACAGGCTGCGGTCGAGTTCGCCTCCCGCTACCTTCCGGCGCTGTCGCGGGCGGGCGTCGGCGGTGACTGGTTCGATGTGATCCCGCTGTCCGGGACCCGGGTGGCGCTCGTCGTCGGCGATGTCGTCGGGCACGGCATCCACGCCTCCGTCACGATGGGCCGGCTCCGCACGGCGGTATGGACGCTGGCCGACGTCGACCTGCCCCCGGAGGAGCTGCTCACCCACCTCGACGACCTGGTCGGACATCTGGCGGCCGACGAGAGCCCGACGGGCGCGGAGATCGGCGCCACCTGTCTGTACGCGGTGTACGACCCGGTCTCCGGGCACTGCGCCGTCGCCACGGCCGGGCACCCGCCGCCCGCCGTGCTGTTCCCGGACGGCACCGTGAAGGTCGTCGAGGTGAGCGCGGGACCGATGCTCGGCGTGGGCGGGCTCCCCTTCGAGGCCACCGAGCTGCACCTGCCGGAAGGCACCGTCCTCGCCCTCTACACCGACGGTCTCTTCGAGGCTCGCCACCTCGACGCGGACGCGGGCACGGCTGTGCTGTGCAGCGCGCTGACGGTCCCCGCCGGAAATCTGGACGAGGCCTGCGACAACGTGCTCCAGGTGCTGCTGCCGAAGCATCCCAAGGACGACGTGGCCCTGCTGCTGGCCCGCACCCGCACCCTGGACAGCGACGAGGTGGCGGTGTGGGACCTGCCCGCGGATCCGGCGGAGGTCGCCACCGCCCGGCAGTACGCGACCGAGCAGCTGGCCCGCTGGGGGCTCGACGAGGTCGCGTTCGTCACCGAACTCGTCGTCAGCGAACTGGTCACCAACGCCATCCGCTACGGCGGCGCGCCCATCCAGCTCCGGCTCATCCGCGACCGCGCCCTCATCTGCGAGGTCTCCGACGCCAGCAGCACCTCGCCCCATCTGCGCCGGGCCCGCACCTTCGACGAGGGCGGCCGCGGACTGCTCCTGGTCGCCCAGCTGACCGAGCGCTGGGGCACCCGCACCACCGGCACCGGAAAGACGATCTGGGCCGAACAGGCGCTGCCGTTCGAGTGACCGCGGCCTCGCAGGGCTACTGGAAGTCGCAGCCGGGGTTGGGCGCGTCCTCCGAGAACGGTGAGCCGTGGGGCAGGACGTACAGCACGTCCAGGACGACGGGGACCGAGCCCTCGTTGCGGCCGATGTGCACATGGGCGGGACCCGGGGGCTCGGTGATCGTACGGCCGGCCGGGTAGGTGCCGTCCTGCGCGCAGGTGGCGTCGAAGTGGCTGAGGGTGCCCTTCTTCACGAGGCCGTACAGGGGACCGTCGTGGTAGTGCCAGCCGGTGCTCTGGCCGGGCGGGATGGTGATCTCCCGGAGCGTGTAGTCCGTGTTCCCCACGGTGGTCCGATAGAGCACCGTCGCGGTGACACCGGGGCCGGCGGGAGTCGCGTACGCGGTCCCGGCGACCAACGACATGGCCGACAGGCCGACGACCGCGGCGCCCGTCACTCCCCTACGCAGCACGGCACGGACAGCGGAAACCTCACGCGTCATCTCGTCCTCCCCCGTATGAACGCAACAGCCCATCAACGGCAGGCCCACGCACCATCATTGAACATCCGTGCCCCGTGCGGAAGGTGCGATACCACCCAACTCGCGCATCCCGCGTCCAACTAGTGACGATGCGGCGACGACACCCTCGCGCCGACCATCTCCGGCATATGCCCGCTCACTTGACGGCCGAGTGTGACACACGGTTGGCTCCGGCCCAACGAAAGTACGACAGTCGGTACACAACATCCCGACATCGCACCGATCTCACTCTCCCCGACCCACCGCTGGGCCGCACAGCGAGGTGCCGCACCCATGAACATGTCCCCCACACCTCACCACTTCACCGGATCCCCGCATCGCGCCGCCCTCGTCGCCGCCGTCGCCGCGGCCTGTCTGCTCGCCGCCGGCTGCTCCGGCGGCTCGAACGACACGAGCGACGCCTCCGCGGGCACGGCGGGCACCGGCCGGATCAAGATCGCCCTGATCACCCACGGCGCCCGCGGAGACGCGTTCTGGGAGCTGGTGCGCAAGGGCGCACAGGCGGCGGCCACCAAGGACGGCATCGACCTGACGTACGCGAGCAACTCCGAGGCCGCCGCCCAGGCCAGCCTGGTGCGGGACGCGATCCGCGACCGGGTGGACGGCATCGCGCTGACACTGGCCAAGCCGGAGGCGATGCAGAGCGCGGTCAGCGCGGCCAAGGCGGCGGGGATACCCGTGGTCGGTCTCAACTCCGGGATCGACGCCTGGAAGTCCGAGGGCCTGCTGGAGTACTTCGGTCAGGACGAGAGCGTCGCGGGCCGGGCCACCGGTGACAAACTGGACGAGCTGAAGGCCAAGCACGCCCTGTGCGTCATCCACGAACAGGGCAACATCGCCCTGGAGGCCCGCTGCGCCGGGGTGAAGAAGACGTTCGGCGGCGAGACCGACATGCTCTATGTGAACGGCACCGACATGGACGCGGTGGGCGCCGCCGTCACGGCCAGACTGCGCCAGGACCCGAGCGTCGACGAAGTCGTCATGCTGGGAGCGCAGTTCGCGCTCGCCGCGGTGAAGTCGGTGAAGTCGGCCGGCAGCAAGGCCCAGGTCGCCACCTTCGACCTCAACAGCTCTCTGGTGAAGTCCGTGCAGAGCGGGGACGTGCAGTTCGCGGTGGATCAACAGCCCTATCTCCAGGGCTATCTGGCCGTGGACTCGCTCTGGCTCTACCACTCCAACGGCAACTTCAGCGGTGGCGGAACCGCTCCCGTGCTCACCGGACCCGCGTTCGTCACCAAGGAGAACGTCTCCTCGGTCGCGAAGTTCGCGGCGAACGGAACCCGCTGACCGGCCGCCGCCCGCACTGGCGGCACCAAGGTTTTCCGTCCCTCACGGTGCGTACGGTCACTTGTACGGATAGCATCCTGCGCACCCTCTCATCGCTGATCGCTCTAGGACGACGATGTCTCCACGGACCGGTGCCCGGCGCCGTCTCGGCTCCATACGTCTCTCCCTGATCCTGCTGGCGCTGGTCCCCAGCGTCACCCTCGCCGCCATGTGGGGTGTGACGACGACGCAGATCTTCTCGGAGGGGCTGCGACTGCGCGAACAGACGGGGCTGAGCCGGTCGACGGGCGCCATGGGCACCGAGGCGACGCTCGCGCTGCAACAGGAGCGCAGCCTGTCGGCCGCCTGGATGGCCTCGCCGCACGGTTCCCGGGTCGCCCTGGACCGGCAGCGCAGGCGCACGGACGTCGCGGTCGCGAAACTGGTCCGCCGGTCGGAGGACTTCAAGAACGCGCCCGCCCGGATCGGCGACCGGATGTACTCGGTCATCGCCTCGGTGGGAAGCCTGGAGTACTACCGGGGACAGGTGGACCACCCCACCGACATCACCGCCCAGCAGGCCCTGGACCAGTACACCTCGATCATCGGCGACCAGATCCACGCCTTCCAGGAACTCTCCCAGGTCGACGACGGCGACCTCACCTCGCAGGCACTGCCGCTGATCACGGTGGGGAACGCGGCGGAGCTGGTCGCCCAGGAGGACGCCCAGCTCGCGCTCGCCTGGCCCTCGGGAAAGCTCGACGAGCAGTCGTGGCAGCAGTTCGCCCAGCGGGTCGACGTGCGCCGCTGGGTCTTCCAGAGCCAGGTCCTCAACTCGCTGCACGGCACCGTGAAGGACCAGGTCGAACGGGTCCTCCAGAGCCAGGACTGGAAGACCCTGGAGACCGTCGAGGACCAGATCGTCGCGGCCCGGACGGCGCACGGCCGGGTGGCCAGGACGGTCGACCTGCCCGACGCGCACGCCCGCTGGAACACCGCGCTCGGCAGGATCTCCGACCAGTACACGAACCTGATCCAGCAGCAGACCACGCAACTGCTCGACCGCAGCGCCGACAAGGCGCACAGCCTGCTGATCAAGGCGGCCGCGCTGAGCGCCGGCGGACTCGTCGCCCTGCTGGTGTGCGTCGTGATGTCCTGGCGCATCACCCGCTCCCTCTCCCGACGGCTGCGCGGTCTCCGGATGGCCACGCTCAGCCTCGCCGAGGAACGGCTGCCCGACGTGGTCGCCCGGCTGAACCGGGGCGAGAAGGTCGACGTGGAGTCCGCCACCCCGCCCCTGGACTACGGCGAGGACGAACTCGGCCAGGTGGCCAAGGCGTTCAACACCGCCCAGCGCACGGCGGTGTACACCGCGGTGGAACTCGCCGACACCCGACGCGGCTTCCAGAAGGTGATCCTCGGCATCGCCCGGCAGAGCCAGAACCTGGTCAACCTTCAGCTCAGCAAGCTCGACGCGCTGGAACGCGAGCACCAGGACCCGGGGATCCTCAAGGGCCTGTACGAACTCGACTCCACCGCCAGTCAGCTCCGCCGCTACGAGGAGAACCTCGTCATCATCAGCGGTGAGCAGCCCCGGCGCAGCTGGACCGAACCGGTCGCGCTGATCGACATCCTGCGCAGCGCCGTCGGCGAGGTCGCCCAGTACCAGCGGGTGAACGTGCACACCGACGACGAGGTGTACCTGAGCCCGCCCGCGGTGGCCGACGTCATCCATCTGCTGGCCGAACTCATCGACAACGCGACCACCTACTCCCCCGCGCCCAGCCCGGTGGGGGTGCGGGCCGCGATGGTGGCCAAGGGACTGGCCGTCGAGATCGAGGACCGGGGCCTGGGCCTGTCCGAGGAGGACTACGCCGCGTTCAACGCCCAGTTGGCGGTGGCCCCGCAGTTCGACGTGGTGGCACTCGCCGATGACCTGCGGCTCGGCATGTTCGTGATCGCGCGGCTCGCCACCCGGCACGGCATCGCCGTCACCCTGCGCTCCTCGCCGTATGGCGGGACCACCGCGATCGTGCTGATCCCGCACGACGTCGTGGTCCGCGACACTCCCGGCTCCCCCGCCACGGACGGGGAGGTCGCGGTACCGGCGGGGGTCGTGGCGGCGAAGGGCTCGGCCGACGACGCGGTCCCGGAGCGTCGGCCCCATGAACGTGCGGAGGAGGCACCCCCCTCCGCCCGGGCCCGCACGACCGACTCCGCCGCGCCGCGCTCTGGCCCCGCTCAGGGCGCCGCCCGCCGCGACGGACTCGCTCCGCTGCCGCGCCGGGTGCCGCAGACCAGCCTGGCCACGGAGCTGCGGGAGGAGGCGACGCCCTCCGAGGCCGACGACAAGGACGCCACCGACCTCGCCGACTTCACCGCGGAACGTGCCGCCTCCTCGCTCGCGGGCTTCCAGCGCGGGACGCTCCGGGCCCGCGACGACGAGGAGATGTCGTACGACCACGGGGGCGAGGAACCGGCGTACGACCACGGGGAGGACCCGGCCCCGACCCAACCCGCAGACCGCTCGTGGACTCCGCCCGCCGACCGCTCGTGAAGGACAGAGAAATGACACGCCCCAGCACCGCCACACACAGCCAGCTCGACCAGCTGCTCACCGGACTGGTGGAACGGGTCGCCGATGTGAACCACGCCGTCGTGCTCTCCGAGGACGGACTGGTCGTCAGCAAGTCCACGGCGTTCGTCCGCGACGACGCCGAACGGCTGGCGGCGACCGCGTCCGGCCTGATGAGCCTCAGCAAGGGCGTCAGCATGGACTTCCGTGGCGGTCCGGTGCGCCAGGCGCTGATCGAGATGCGCGACAGCTATCTGATCCTCACCGCCGCGGGCCCCGGCGCCCATCTCGCCGTGCTCACCAACCAGGGCGCGGACGTCGGCGTGGTGGCGTACCAGATGAACATGCTGGTGAAGAAGATCGGCGAGCACCTCAGGGCAGCACCTCGTGCGGGCGTCGCCGCCGCGGCCGACAACGGCGAGTGAGGTGAGCGAAGGCGACGCGGCCGGCCGGCTGGTACGGCCGTTCACGCTGACCGGAGGCCGCACCCGGCCCAGCCGCGCCGACTTCACCCTCATCACGTCGGTGACCGCGGTGGATCCGCCGCCCGAGGGCGCCACCCGGCCGCAGCCCGAGCACGCCCGGATCCTGCGGCTGTGCGCGAAGCCGATCGTGGTGGCGGAACTCGCCGCCGAACTCGACCTGCCGGTGAGCGTGGTCGTGATCCTGCTCTGCGATCTGCTGGAGGCGGGCCGGATCACCGTCCAGGCTCCGCGTCTCGTCTCCCGTACCCCGGACCTTGACCTGCTGCAGAAAGTGAGGGACGGCCTTGGCCGGCTCTGACCCCGCCGCGCGCGGGACTTCGGCACCCGACGCACCCCCCGCTCCCGACGCGGTCAAGATCCTGATCGCCGGAGGGTTCGGCGTCGGCAAGACGACCATGGTGGGCGCGGTCAGCGAGATCGTCCCGCTGCGCACCGAGGAACCCCTCACCTCCGCCGGTCTGAACGTCGACGACCTCGACGGCATCGAGGAGAAACGGGCCACCACCGTGGCCCTGGACTTCGGGCGGATCACCCTCAGCCCCGAACTGGTCCTGTACCTCTTCGGCACCCCGGGCCAGCAGCGGTTCTGGTTCATGTGGAACGACCTGGCGATCGGCGCCCTGGGCGCCGTGGTCCTCATCGACGTCCGCAGGCCGGAGTCCAGCTTCGCCGCCATCGACTTCTTCGAGCGGCGCGGCATCCCCTTCGTCGTCGGCGTCAACGGCTTCCATGGGCAGCACCCGTACACCCCCGAGGAGATCCGCGACGCCCTGGCCCTGCCGAAGCGGACCCCCGTGCTGCTCTGCGACGCCCGTGAGCGGGGGTCGTGCCGGGACGTACTGGTCACTCTGATCGACGAGTTGATCGCCTCGTCCAGCCACAACTGACGTACGGAGAGGAGCTGTTCACCGGGCTTCCTGTGAACCGCCAGGTCCCGGCTGTGCGGAAACCGTGAGTTCCCTGATTCTCGTCCTTCCCTCGGCGCGGGCTCAGCGACGGCCCAGATCCGGCCCGGATCGTCGGGGCCATGAACGAAACGAACGCGGGAGGCGTCCGGCAGCGGTCGGTCGATGTCGTGGTGCCGGTCCACAACGAGGCACACGTCCTCGGCGAGGGCATCGGCCGCCTCCACGCCTACGTCCATCTGGAGGCCAAGGGCCGGGGCCGCGCGCTGCAGGGGGCCGCGCGCTGCAGTACGTGTGGAGCAGGTCCGAGGCGGACGTGGTCGCGTACATGGACGTCGACCTGTCGCCCGGACTCGACGGCTTCCTCCCACTGGTCGCGCCCCTGCTGTCCGGTCACAGTGACCTGGCCATCGGCAGTCGGCTACGCCCCCGGGCGGCGGTGGGGCGCGGACCGAAGCGCGAGTTCATCTCCCGCTCCTACAACCTGCTGCTGAAGCTGGGGCTCGCGGCCGGCACCAGGCGAGCGGGGAGCGGGTGAGCGGTAGGATCCCGAGGTGAACGGAGCAGCGCGTACGAGCACGAGGGACATCGCACGGGCTGCCGTCCGGGCCGAGTTGGCCCAGGTGGTCCGACGCGAGGGCTTCGAGAACGTCACCGTCAACGACCTGGCCGCGGCGGCCGGGGTGTCCCGGAGCACCTTCCTGCGCTACTTCGGCACCAAGGAGGACGCCGTCCTCGACGCGGTGGACGCCCAGGGCGGGCGGATCGCCGACGCGCTACGTGCCCGCCCGGCCGGCGAGGACGACTGGACGGCGCTGCGGCACGCCCTGGGCACGGTCGTCGAGCACCACCGGCAGGACCCGGCCGGCGCGCTCGCGCTGTCCCGTCTGATCATGAAGACGCCCGCGCTGTGCACGCGCAGCATGGAGAAGCAGAACGGCTGGCGCCCGGTCATCGCCGAGGCCCTCGCCGAGCGCGCGGCCCCCTCACGGCCCTCGGCCCTGGGCCCGCTGGTGCGGGCCGCCGCCGCGGTCGACTGTCTGAACATCGCCATCGACCACTGGACCGCCTCCGACGGCACCCTCGACCTCGACGATCTGATCGACGAGGCCTTCGGGGCCCTCGCACCGCGCTGAGTGAGGATCACTGAATGAGGACCGCTGGATGAGGACCCTGTCGGCCCTGACGGCGGGGGTGGCCCTGGGCGAGCTGAGCGCGGCCGAGGTGATCGCGGGCGCGCTGGAGCGACTCGACCGTACGGAGTCCGATGTACGGGCGTGGGTGCGGGTGGACCGGGACGGAGCGCTGAGCGCCGCCCGGGAGCTGGATGCCCTGCCGTCGGGCGGCCCGCTGCGCGGCGTCCCCGTCGGGGTCAAGGACATCATCGACGTCGCCGGTCTGCCCACCGAGTGCGGATCGCCGCTGCGCCGGGGCAGGATCGCCGAGGCCGACGCCCCGCTGGTCGCGCGCCTGCGGCGGATCGGCGCGATTCCCCTCGGCAAGACGGTCACCACCGAGTTCGCGTACTTCGCCCCCGGCCCCACGAGGAACCCGCACAACCTCGCCCACACGCCCGGTGGTTCCTCCAGCGGCTCCGCGGCCGCCGTCGCCACCGGGGTCGTCCCGCTGGCTCTCGGCAGTCAGACCGCGGGCTCACTCACCCGGCCGGCGTCGTACTGCGGGGTCGCGGGCTTCGTGGCGCCGGCCGGGGGTCCCCTCGACACGACGGGATTCGTGGGCCTGGCCCCCGGCCTCGACGCGGTCGGGCTGCTGACTCCGACGGTGGCCGATCTCCGGCTCGCTCACGGGGCGTTGATCGGCGCGGAGCGGGTCCCCGGCCCTCCGCAACCGCCGACGCGACCGCGGCTGGCGGTGTGGTCGGGCGACGAACTGGCCGAGATCTCGAAGGACATGCGGGCGGCTCTGGCCCGGAGCGTCGAGGACGCCGTGGCGAACGGCGCCGTGCTCGTGGACGTCGACTGGCCCGCCCTCACTCCCCGCCTCGTCGAGGCACACGTCACGGTGATGGCGTACGAGGCCGCGCGGACGCTGGCCGAGGAGAGCACCCACCCGGACCGGCTGAGCGCACCGCTGAACGAACTCCTGGCGCACGGCCGTTCCCTCACCACCGAGGACTACGAGCGCGCGCGGTCCGTCGCGCGGCGGGAGCGCTCCGCGATGCTGGCACTGCTCTGCGACGTGGACGCCGTGCTCGGCCCGGCCGCCCCGGGTGTCGCCCCGAAGGGCCTGACGGCCACCGGGTCGCCCGTCCTGAGCCGCCCCTGGCAGCTCCTCGGACTCCCGGCCGTGACCGTACCGGGCCACCGGGACGCCCAGGGCATGCCCCTGGGCGTCCAACTCGTGGGCCACCCGGACCGCCTGGAAGGCCTGTTCTCCCTCGGCCACGCCGTCGAACGGGCCGCGCGGGCGAACGGCTGACGAGCGGCGACCGCCGGTGGTCGCCGATCAGATGAGAACGGCTCAGTCCTCGACGACCGCCGCGAAGGACACGTCCGCCGTGGCGACGGTGCCCCCGCGCCGCCCGGGTGCGCTCTCCCACTTCCAGTAGAGGTTGGTGTGCGCGACCACCTGCTCCGGCGACGGCGCGCCGTACGCGCTGAGGTCCTCCGTCGTGTGCGCGTCACCGACCAGCGTCACGTCGTACCCGCGTACGAACGCCCCGTGCAGGGTGGCACGGATGCACATGTCGGTCTGCGCGCCCGTGACGACGAGCCGGCCCACCCCGCGCTCGGCGAGCAGCGCCTCGAGGTCGGTGTCCTCGAACGAGTCGCCGTAGTTCTTGTGGACGAGGGGCTCGGCATCGCGGCGGACCAGTTCCGGCACGTACTGCCAGCTCTCGCTGTCGCGCTTGAGCCGGTCGTCCGAGTGCTGCACCCACACCACCGGCACGTCCTGCGCGCGAGCCCTGCCGACCAGGGTGTCGATGTTCGCGACCACCTCGTCGCGCCGGTGCGCGCCCGCCACCACCCCGTTCTGGACGTCGATGACGAGCAGCGCGGTGTGCAGCCGATCGGGCAGAGTCGTCATGAGGGGCCTCCGTTGTCTCGTCCGTCCCGTCCATCTCACTCGGCGGGTGCGTTCCGAGTGCGCCCCCTCTTTCTCTACCGTGCGTCGACGGGAGCGCCAACCGCCCTGCCCCACAGGACGACGTGCCCGGCCGCGTCGCCCAGCCGCTGGTGCCCCTTCCCCTCCCGGACACCGCGCCGTCACACCGAGCGGGAACGTTCCCATCGTCCCCCTCCGCTCAAGCCTCTTCTTGTGTCCGTCCGCCGGTACCGCGGACGTGACGTGGAAGGACGATGTGCGCCGTGTCCCCGCTCCCGCTCGACGATCCCCCCGTAGCGCGCCCCGCCCCCGTCCGGTCCCCCGCCGCCGCCCGCCTGACCCGCCTCACCCGTGCGACGCTGACCCTGCTGCCGCTCCTGGCGATCGGGACGTGGGCGGCGGTCGACTGGCGCGCGGTGAGCGAGGGCGCCGCCCGGCTGGCCGCCGCCGATCCCCGGTGGCTCCTGGCCGGGGTCTTCTTCACCTGTCTGGGCTGGGTGGCCGCCGCGTGCGTCCGGCAAGGTGCCCTGCCCGAACGGCTGCCGCCCGGGCCACTGCTCGCCTCGCAGTTCGCCGCGGGCGCCGCCAACCACATCCTTCCGGCGAGCATCGGCGCCCACGCCGTCACCCTGCGCTTCCTCCAGCGCCGGGGCATACCCCTGGCCCGAGCCACCGCCTCGCTCGCCCTGTACTCACTGGTGAAGCCGATGGCGAAGACGGTGGTGCTCGTCGTCTTCCTGGTGGCCTTCCCGGACGCGCTACGGCTCGGCGACCTCACCCCGGACACCTGGACGTCGCTCATGGCCGCCGGGGCCGCGGTGCTCGGTCTCGCCACCGCCGCCCTCCTCCTGACGGTCGTACGCCCCCTGCGCCGCCCGGCGCTCGGCTTCGTACGCACCGCTTTGACCGAGGCGCGGACCCTGCACACCCGGCCGAGCCGCGTCCTCGCCCTGTGGGGCGGGTCGGCCGTCGCCCCGGTGCTCCAGGGGAGTGTGATCGCCTCGGTCGGGTTCTCGCTCGGGTTGCCGCTGTCCTGGGCCCAGGTGGTCCTCGCGCTGCTGCTCGCCAGTACCGCCGTCGGCGCGGTGCCCGCCCCGGGCGGCATCGGCCCGGTCGACGCGGCCATGGTCCTCACCATGGCCGCGTACGGCGCCCCCGTGTCCCTGGCCACGGCGACCGTCATCGGCTACCGCGTCCTGACCGTCTGGATCCCCCTGCTCCCGGGCGCCCTCGTCCTCTCGGCCCTCGTCCACCGCGAGGTGCTGTGAACCTCAGCCCTCGTCCGGAGCCAACCGCAGCGAGATGCTGTTGATGCAGTACCGCTGGTCGGTCGGCGTCGGGTTACCCTCACCCTCGAAGACATGGCCGAGGTGCGATCCGCAGCGGGCGCACCGCACTTCCGTGCGGGCCATCCCGTGGGAGCGGTCCGCGATCAGCTCGACCGCGTCGGAGTCCTTCGGGTCGTAGAAGGACGGCCAGCCTTCGAGCTTCGCGCATGCATACTTCTCCAGCCGAACAACGCGGGACGACCACGGCAGATCACCGTCGGCCGCCCACACCAACGTCCCGACCGGCAGCGGGCGCAGCCGATTGGCGATCGCCGCCACCACCGCGGGGCGCGTCGGATCGCCGCGGGCGATCAGCTTGGGCCGCTGCCAGACTGCCACCTTCCGCAGGCGCCGATACAGCGTGCGGCGACTCATCTTCGGCCGTCCCAGGTACCGATACAGTCGCGACACCGTCCACAGTCCGGGCTGTTTAAGCAGGGCGCTGATCCTCGCGCCCAGCCGGCTGCCGCCCTGCCTGGGACGTCCGCAGCGGAGCCAGTCGTCCAGGCCGGCCCCCTCAGATGTTCAAGCGGCCGATCGAACAGCGCACCGTGGCCGGGTCATACTCCAGCAGCACGGCGATCTGCGCCGGTGACAGGCCGTGCAGCGACAGCAGTACCATCACCGCCCGCGCCGCCGGCCGCCATCGGCCACGCAGCAGGCCGCGTAACCTCTCGCACTCGGTGACGGACGCATTGGCGAACATGGTGAACGGGCGCACACTGACCACGACCTCGCCGGGCGGACGGTGCTGACACCTCGATCGAACGCCCGGCGAGGGCCGTGTCAACGCCCCCGCCCCAGACGGCCTCAACTCCCGTTACGCTCAGAACTTCTGGAAACGCGCTCAGCCGCAACAGCCCCACGGGCATGCCCTGTGCGGACAGCACTGGTCGACCGCGGCCGAGATCCGTACCGCCGCCCGGGCGGGCGGCTGACGGCGACGGTGGCCTGCCGGTCAGGACGGAAGGGTTGCCCCGGTCTGATGGACGCGGACAGGCTTGGCCTCGTCGGCTGAGAAGTGCCGGTCTCTCAGCCGCCGACGAGGGCGACGAGCTTGATGAAGACCAGGTCGGGATCGGCGATGAGATCCACGACTTCGTCGAGGTCCTCGACCTGGCGATCGCTGGCCAGCACGAAGAACCCGTTGGTAAGGAAGGCGCGCTCGGCGATCTCGGCCTGGCGCTCCCAGTCGATGCGGCGGGGTTCGCGGAGTCGGTAGCCGTTCAGCTCCGTCTCGGCGTCGTCTGGGCGGACGAGTCCGTTGAAGCGATCGCTCGGGCGGGCGTTGTGCCGGGCGACCTCCTCGCGGACCCGGAGCCTGATCAGCTCCCGTACGGTCATCCGTTCGGGCAGCCCGGCGACCTCCCACTCGGTGAGCGGCTTGCCCGTCGCGGTCTCGTCCCGGAACGTCACGGTGGCCATCAGGCACCTCGCTTGATCTGCGTGAGGATGGACTCGTCGATGATCTCGGTGTCGGCGGCCAGCAGGAATGCCTTGCTGAGGATCAGGGAGAGCCGGTCGTCCTCGAACGGCAGGAACACCTTGCCGTCCCCCGAGCGCCGCGCCGGGACGATGCACAGGTAGCTGTCGTCCGGCTGCATCAGGATGTTGGCCGAGCCCAAGTGGATCTTGTATGTGCGCAGCTCGCCGCGGACGATCAGGAAGCGGCCGTCGAGCGTGCACCGGCCGGCGATCTTCAGGCGCGGCAGGATCCGCTCCAGCACGTCGCGGCGCGCCTCGGCGCTCTCGGTCAGCTCGGCGAACCCGGTCCGCTCCCAGTAGGTGCGCTCGGGGCCGCCGTCGGTCCAGTCGGGATCGGCGGCGATCGAGGTCACGCCGACGAAGAGGTCCACGTCGCGCATCGCCTCGCTGAACACCAGCGGGGGCACGTCGGCGAGCGGTGCCTCGCGCCAGGCGCCCGCCACCCGGCGGTCGAAGCGCACCTGGTCGGTCGAGGCCAGTTCGTCGTCGCCCGCCCAGTCGGCCCAGCTGTGGAAGAAGCGGACCCGCCACTCCCCCGCCGCCAGGGTGCGCTCGGCCTCGTCGCCGTCCCCGCCATCCCAGGGGCCGAGCCGGTCGCTCTTCCATCCCCGGGCCCGGAACAGGGCGAACATCCTGAGGTAGTGGACGATGTGCGCGGCGAAGCGGTTGGAGTAGACGCGGGTCTGCTCCTCGGCCGGGGTGAGGAGGTAGATCTCGCGGAACGCCTGCTTGAAGGGTTGCCGTATGCACCGCTCGGTGAGCAGGTCCCGCCAGGCCCGCACGGCGTGGGGGTCGGAGCGGAGCGGGTGCCAGAGCCGTACGGAGGCGTCGTAGGGCGCGTCGGGAAGGTGCTCGTCCGCGTCGGGCAGTACGGCCCGCCATTCGCCGGGTGCGACCTCGATCTCCCAGATCAGCCGGCGTACGAGGGTCCGGGCGAGGGGGTGCCCGGCCAGCTCGGTGCGCCACCAGCCGTACGGGTGGACGGCCTCGACGGTGAAGCCGCCCTCCAACGCGCGTACGAGGGTGACGAGTTGGGCGTTCACCCGCTTCACCAGGCCGCGCAGCTCCTTAACCAGGGCGGCGTGGTCGCGGCGGACCGGCGCCGGGACGCTGCGCAGCGGGCGGCCGTCCTTCTCCCAGGTCAGCGTGGCGGTCTCGGCGACCATGACGACGGCCTGGTAGTCGCCGGCCGTCCGGCGCAGGACGCCACCCACGGCGGAGCCGCTGATGGATGCGGTGTCGAACTCCAGCCTCGGCAGCCGTAGCGCCACGTCGGTGCGCTCGGCCAGGGCCGCGTCGACCTTCTTGAGCATCTTGTCGAGTTGCTTGGGCACCCCGGCGTGCCGGACAGTCCGGCGCACGGTGCGGATCGCGGTCACCAGCTCGGGCGTCGGGGAGTCCTGCGCGGCGCGGACCACCTCGTACAGCAGGGCCTGCGACGGAAGTGTCTTTGCCGCCGTCGGGGCGAGGGCGACGCCGGGCAGCAGCCGCTCGAACAGCTCCGGCAGCCAGGGCTCGTCGCGCAGCAGCGCCACCCGCAGGGCCTGTCCGAGCGAGGTGATCTCCCGGTCCGTGAACGCCTTGTCCGCCCGGTAGGGGATCTCGCCCGCCCGGATCGCGTCGGTGCGGTCGGCCGCCGCTTCCAGCGCGCGGCGGGCGAACATCACGTAAGCGGGGTTTTCGGCCGACCTGCGCCACGCGTGCGCGAGCGGCGAGACGAACCTGTGGTCCCGGTCGATCTCGGACGGCAGCGCCCGTTCGGCCGGTGCGAGGCCGGCACTGACGGCGATCTCGTCCGCGACGATGGGGCCCACATCACGGGAGAGGCGCTCCACGGCCGCGCGCAGTGTCCCGTCGCCGGCGAGCCCCGCGACCGCGAGCAGCGCGTACGGCTGACGCACGGTGTCCTTCTCCAGCCAGAACCCGACCAGGGTGCGGGCCGGTTCGGACACGTCGGGCAGCGGCCCCGTGCAGCGCTCCAGCGCGCCCAGGCCCAGGGTGAGGTCCGCCCAGCCGCGCTCCTCACACTTTTCGACGAGTGCCTCGAACATCCGGCGGCACGCGTCGGGCGTATAACGCGGCTGCCGTTCCCCGGCCGCGTCCTCGACCGCGAAGCGGACCATCGTCATCGCGTGCGTGGCCGAGGCGTCCACCCGGTAGGCCGCCACGAGCAGGCTGCCGAGCTCCTCATCGGAGACCTGCGACAGATCCGGGTGCCTGTCCTTGTCCTCGAGCATGAAGTCCGGGTCGGTCAGCGCGCGCATCAGCCGGGCTGCGAGGTCCATCAGGCACCCCTCTTGATCTGGCGGAGGATCGTGTTGTCGGTGATCTTCGTGTCAGCGGCGAGCAGAAACGCCTTGCTGAGGATCAGGGTGAGCCGTTCGTCCTCGAACGGCAGGAAAACCTTGCCGTCGCTCTTGCCGCGCGACGGGACGATGCACAGGTAGCTGTCGTCCGGTTCCATCAGGATGTTGGCCGAGCCCAGGTGGATCTTGTATGTGCGCAGCTCGCCGCGGACGATCAGGAAGCGGCCGTCGAGCGTGCACCGGCCGGCGATCTTCAGGCGCGGCAGGATCCGTTCCAGGGCGTCGCGGCGGACCTCGGCGCTCGCCGTCAGCGCACCGAACGTGGCCGTCCGCCAGTACCCGGCATAGCGGTCCCCACCCCGGTCGTTCCAGTCGGGATCGGCGGCGATCGAGGCCACGCCCACGAACAGATCGACGTCCCGCATCGCCTCGCTGAACACCAGCGGGGGCACCTCCGCCAGCGGAACCTCCCGCCAGCGCCGGCCGTCCCGCCGCTCGAAGCGGACCTGGTCCGTCGCGGCGTGCTCGATCGCGTAGCCGCTGCCGTCGTCGTCCGCGGCGGGCTCGTGGTGGAAGCAGGCCCGCCACTCGCCGTCGCCGAACTTGGCCCGCGCCTTCCCGTCGTAGCCGCCGTCGTGCCGGCCGAGGAAGTTGGCCTGCCAGCCACGTTCCTTGAACAGCGCGTAGAGCTGCCGGTAGTGGACGATGTGGGCGGCGAACCGGTTGGAGTAGACGCCGGTCTCCTCCTCCGCCGGGGTGAGCAGGTAGATCTCCCGGAAGGCCTGTTTGAACGGCTGCCGCAGCCGTTCGGCGACGAGCCGCTCCCGCCACGCCCTGATGTCGTCCGTCGACGCCCGGATCGGATGCCACAACCGAACGCGCTCGGGCCGGCCGGGCGGCTCGGCCATCGGTGCCACCGCACGCCACGTGCCGTCCGCGCCCTGGAACTCCCAGATCAGGCCGCGGACGAGAGTCCCGGTGACCGGATGGTCGCGGTAGTGGCGGCACCACTCGTCGTACGGCCACTCGCGCCCGGCCGACATCAGCGCCTCGACGCGGGCCCTCTCACCCGACAGTGTCCCCCGCACCTCCTTGGCCAGTGCCTTCAACTCCTGTAGCTCGTCCGGGAAGCCGTCCTTCACTGCCGCCGGAGCCGTGCGGGACGTCCCCCCGTCGGGGTGCGTGAAGGTGAGCCGCACGGTCGCCGCTTCCTCGATCGCCACCCGTACCCGGTGTCCGCCCAACTCCCGTTCCAGCGAACCGTCTGGCGCCAGGCCGTGGTCCGGCACGCTGCGCTCGATGAGCTGCTCCGCCGTGATGCCCTGCTTCCCGGCTGCCGTCACCAGCGCGGTGTCGAGCTGCTTGCGCAGAGCCCGGTGTTTGATCCGGGACTGCAGCCGCCACAGGGCCTCCAGAGAGGCCGGATCGCCGGTCTCGGCCAGCGCGTTGATCGCCGCGCCCGCGAGCTTGAGGTCCTCGAACACACGGGCTTCGAGGCCGCCGGCCCGCAGAGCGAGCGCGCCGAGGTGCCGCACCGCGGCCGGTCCGCCGGTCAGCGCGGCCGCCCAGACGACGCCGCGCGCCAGGTCACCGTCGTTCTGGTGGACGACGTAGTGGTAGTGGTGATCGCCGTGGAGCCAGCCCGTGTGCGCACCGGTTCCCGTGCTGCACAGCGGATCGTCCTCGGCCAGCGCCCGCAGGACGTCGGCCACGAGGTCCCGCGCCGACGCCGCGTCCGCGAGTTCGAGGCACGTCCGCCGCCACCTCTGCGTGGGACGCGGCCCCGACAGGCTCGCCAAGTGCCGCACGAAGCCCGCAAGTTCCGGCGTCGGCGAGGTCTTCGCACGGTCGCTCAGCGGGGAGGCCCAGGGAGCGTCGGCGGGGATCAGTCCCTCGGGGATGTGCGCCTTGTCCACGCTCGCGAGCAGCGCGCGGAGGCGCTGGGCGAGCGACGCGCGCAGGCGCGCCTCGACAGTGGTGTCCATGAGCTCCGTGTGAGCGTGCCGCAGCCAGGGCATGACCGCACGGCGGCCGTCGGCGTCGAGCTGGTCAGCGGCGTTCAACACCAGCCCCAGCGAATTGGCGAACCAGAAGCCCATGTCGTACTCGGTGGCGCGGAGCAGCATCACCGCGATCTCGTCGGGCGTCCAGCCGCGCACCCGCGAGATCAGGGGCCCGATCTCGGCGTCGTACTGCCACAAGCTCGTGTCGTCGAAGCGAGCGGCCAGCATGAGGCACAGGACCGCGGCCCTGCCCTCCTCGTCCGCACAGGCCGCGAGCCGCCCGTCGATCTCGGCCTCGGTCGCTGCGCCCGCCGCCCTGGATCGCCGGTGCTCGTGCCCCATGGACCGCCGGAACTCGGTCCGCTGACGTTCCAAGAGGTCGACGAGCCAGCGGACGCGGTCGAGCGCGGCGGACCTCACGTCGTCGAGTGAGTCGTTCCTACGGGATTCGGCCACCAAGGCGTCGTACAGCATGGCGGGATGATGGCAGAGGGGACTGACAATGCGATCAACTCAAAGGATCCACCCGTCTGCTCATGTGATCTCCGGGTCCAACTACCGGCGGCCCGGAGGTGGTCCACGCACAGCCTCCGGGAACCGAGCCGTGTCTCGTCCCGCGGCGCCCAACGTCCACATTTCTGAAGCCAGACACGAGACTCCACTGGCACGACCGTGATCACGGGCTACCGATTCAGCCGGACGACCGTCTTGATCACCAACTGCCCGCCCCCGACCGGTGGCTTCCCTCATTCCCACGTCCCGTGTTCCGCGCCGAGAGTTTCGAACCTGCGCAAGGGCACCAACGAAGGCTCGGCGGCACTTCACCGACCCGTCCCCGGGGCGACCGGCACCAGCCGGGACCGCCCCTCCACCCTCACCGTTGCACAAATCCGCAGATCAGCGTCCCGCACAGGAGATGAAGATCATGTCGGTTTGTCTGTGAACTGCTCAGCCGGACGCCACGTACCAGTCCCTGTGGGTGGGCACCGTGCCGCCCGGCGTACTACCAGTGAAACGGGTCGGCGGGCATGCGCCTGTCGCAGGTTGCATCGTGCAGCGACCGCCGAGGCATCGGCGGCGTGTGGCAAACACGGTGCTCAGAGAAAGGGTCGAACGATTTCAGTGGATCGGAGCCGTCCGGTCAGCAGCGCTCTCGACTTAGCCGCCCCAGCGGGACAGGAGGAGACTGCGAGCAAAGCACACGTCCGTCGGCAAGTGGTGGGTCTGGATGGTCTCCGCGGCCTGGCGGCACTGTATGTGGTCCTGTTCCACTGCTGGTTGTACACCTTCCCGGGCTACCCTGACAGTTCGGCGCCTCCGTGGCTGGACGGGCTGATGTTCGGGCGCCTCGCCGTCGTCTTCTTTCTGGTGCTGTCCGGTTTCTCCCTGGCGATCTCCCCGGCGCGTCACGGTTGGCAATCGGACGGCATCGCCCAGTTCCTGCGCCGACGCGCCTGGCGTATCCTGCCTCCGTATTGGGCAGCGCTGACCATGAGTCTGATCATTTCCTGGTTTGTGGTGCCGGCTTCGCACTTTGGACCACCTACGGGCGCGTCAATTCTGGTATACGGCCTCATTGCTCAGGACATGTTCACCGCCCCAACACCGAACGGCGCATTCTGGTCGATCGGAGTGGAAGCCGAACTCTATCTCCTCTTTCCCCTTCTCCTGTTTGTTCGGCGGCGGTTGAGCCCGGCGGTCCTGGTCGCGTGCGTGACGCTTCCGGTGATCGCCCGCGGCCTGATGGCAGCTGGCGCGTCCCCTGTGGAGGGCGACAACTGGCTCGCTCCACATCTCGCTCCCGTCTTCGTTGCAGGCATGATAGGCGCAGGAGTCGTCGTTGCGTCGGACAGAATTCAACGCCTGCCATGGGGATGGTTTGCTATCCTGGCCGCCATCCCTGTCCTGGCTCTCGGCGTCATCCAGGGTTCTGTGTGGACGGTGAACCACTACTTCTGGGTAGATCTCGCCATCGCTCCCGCCATGACGATGACGCTTGCCGCGGTTGCCACCGGCAGACCCGCCATCCTAGTACGGCTTCTGACCGCGCGCCCCATTCAGAGTCTCGGCAGCTTCTCCTACAGCCTCTACCTGATCCATTTGCCGATCGTCATGGCAGTAATTCGCCGAGTAGCCCCGCATTTTGTATTGCCCGGCCTGCCCACCTTCTGTTTCACGCTTATCCTGGCCCTGCCGGTTTCAGTGCTTGGGGCATGGCTGTTTTCCCAGATCTTCGAGATGCCCTTCAAGAGGAACAGATCCTGGAAATCCATGTTCGCTCTGGGCCATTCCCGCCGGACCAGTGGGAGCGCGAGAGACCGTCAACGGCCTAGCCTCGATGATTCATGAGTGCCCGTCAGTTCGCTAACGGGCACTTTGTGATGAGAGTCGGTGGAGTTTTCGGAGCCCGGGCAGGTTGAGCGCCCGGCTGTCGCGTCGGGCGGCCGCCGGGTTCAACGGCCCCGGCGGGCTGGTGCTTCGCAGTGATCAGGAACCCTAGCGCCCGGGTCTGACGGCGCCCGGCACGCACGGACCGCGCCCCGAGATGGAGCAAGCCCGCCCCGTCGGGAACGGGGCGGGCTCACCACTTCGACTGGGGGCTCTCGTTTCAGGACGTCGGGATCACATCGCCGTCGATGGCGACGACCACAGACCCCGACCCCTCGGCCAAATAGTCGTGTTCCGGAAAGTAGTCCACGTGAAGATGGTCGTCCTGATCCGCCTCCACAGCGAAGCCTTCGATGTTTTCGGCGAAGAGCGAAAAGGACTCTGGGCCGCCCTGCACATCCATGGATTCGCTGTCTCCGAATGACGAGATCGTGATCTTTCCGCTCACTTGCCGGAATGTCATCCGCCACAATGACCTGCTGTACGGGAACGGATCGGAGACCTTCTCCAAGAGAATCTCTCCCTGCCCGTTCCGCAACTTTTGCCCCAGGGCCAGCAGTTCGGAGCGGGTTCCGGAGAGCTCCAGCTCCCCGGTCGAATCACCGCGCAAGACCTTCACCATCACGCCTTTACTCTTCACCTACGGCCAGTAATCGCTGGACCGGATCGTGGACGGGTCGATCGCCGTGTGCGGATCCTTGAGCGGGCCGCTGGTGACCGTTTTTCCATTAATCCGAGTCTCCAGGTTCAGATGCGGACCCAGTTTCTGGACGGTCGCCCACATTGCCGTCAACCACTGCCGTAATCCCACGCAGAAGCCCCGCCGGTTCCGGCGGGGCTTCGCGTATGCATCACGTGCTTGGCTGTAGTCGGGACAGAACTGGTTCAGCTCTGGCCGCTGCTCCCAGAGAGCCAATCGACCAGCTTCTCGAACTCTGCGCCCAACCGGTCCGCGTGCGCGTCGGACAAGTACTTCTCACTGGGATACGTGTCGACGTCATAGTCAATGGCCGACACCTGAACCTCGCCCGAATCCCAGACCGTCAGGTAGACCCCTCTTCCCTCTCTCTCCATATAGACACCGAAGGATTTCTTTTCTGTGCGCTCCGGAGAGGCGATCACCTCAAGCGTGAATCCCGATTCTTCAAGCCGCGGACGTGCCTCATCGACTCGAGCCTTGAGCACGTCAGGCAAGGGTTCGTTCATTTTCGGTCGACAATCCTAAGGTTCTCGAATGACGGCATCTCTGGCGGCGGAAGGCCACGCTTGGCATTTAGCTTCGAGTAGATCGGATGCTCCGGGCCTGGTATCTGGGCCCACCCGGGTTCACCGGCAGGCTTCAGGCAAGAACACGGCACATCGAACTCAGCGTAGACGGACCCCGGCGCAGCCTGCTTCCGATAGGCATCGGAGTTGGCCGGCCTCGCCACATACGTCGAGGTGCCGCCGCTTCCCGCCTGCACCTTGCCGGTATCGCGCATCGCTTGAAACTCATCCTGCGACATCCATCGACCAACGGTGCAGCTGTCGTTGTGGACGAGTACAGGAATCTGCCCCGCAACCACATAGTACGTGTGGATGTCGGCGACGGTGAGGTTGTGCACCGTGGCCTGTTGGGTCCATCGCTGGACCGCAGTGATCCGGACCACGACCCTGGTGGACGCGTGGAGTTGTTCGCCGACGGCCAGGGCGGTGGCCTCGACCCATTCGCCGAGCTCTGGGACCCAGAACCGGTGTCCGCCCGTCGCGGTGACCGACGCGGTCAACTTCTTGCCGTCGACTTCGATGGACAGGGTGATCCTGACCAAGTGCTTCAGACCCTTGCCGGTGATCTCGGCGGTGACCGTCTTGACCGTGGTGCGGCCGGTCTTCGGGTCCGTGGCCAGGACCTTGTCCCCGGTCTTTACGTCCTGGATGGGCTTGGTGGTGCCGTCGGCCATGAGGACTTCGGTGCCCGGGACGAAGCTGTTGCAGGGTTTCGCACTGCCGCCGGCCCCGCCCAGATACGCCAGCAGTGCGGTGGCGACGGTGTCCCGGATGACGTTTCCGCGCGCGACGGCCGCGGCCTTCTCGTTGCATTCGTCGGCGTTGTAGACGCAGTAGGTGGCCGCGATCTCCTTCGCCTTCTCGGCGTCGGCGCCGTCGCCCGCGTGCAGCACGTAGAGATAGGCCTGGCGGCATCCCTCGCGGCCGTAGCAGGCGGAGCCCGCCGTGGACGACTCGTAGACCGGGTTGTACCAGAAGTCGTCCGTGAACTCCCCGTCCATCGAACTGGCCCAGTAGTTCTGCAGCTTGTCGACGTTATTCGTGACGGGGGTGTTCGTGCCTACCCAGTGCTTCTTCGCCGCGTGGGAGCGCTTGTAGATGTTGCCGCGGTGGTAGTCGGACGTGCCGGTCCTGGCGTCGTAGCCGACTTCCTGCTGCTGGTGCTTGCTGCAGTACTTGACGTCGTACTGGCAGGAGTTGGGCTTGGAGCCGATCTCCGTGCCCGCCGGGTCGGAGTAGGTCAGCGGGTTGTTGTTGGCGTAGGTGTAGCCGTTCATCTGCTGCGGATCGGTGGCCGTGAAGACGGGGTCGACCGACAGGAAGCGACCGGTGGCGGGGTCGTACTCGCGGGCGCCGAGGTGGGTGAGGCCGGTGGCGGTGTCGGTGGTGCCGCCGACGAAGCCCTTGGTGCCGGTCCAGGTATTCGGCACGGTGCCGCGCAGTCCGCCGAACGGCAGGCTTCGGCGCTGGGTCAGCGCCTGCGTGTCGGCGTTGACGGATAGCTGGGCCGTGCCGTGGTGGTCGGCCAGGGTGAAGGAGATGGTGCCGTCGTTGGCCTGGACGGCCTGGTGGCCGCCGCCGAGGTCGAAGTAGCGGGTGCCCTTGGCCGTCGTGGCGCCCGTCGCCAGGGTGACCTCCGTGGCGCCCAGGTAGAGCGTGGTCTCGGTCGGGGTGCGGCCGATCAGACGGTTGCCGTCGGCGTCGTACAGGTACTCGGTGACCTTGTCGCTGCCGCCCTCCACCGGCTGGGTTACCTTGGCGAGATGGCCCTCGGCGTCCCAGTCCAGGGTCTGGGAGGTGCCGTTGCCCAGCAGACGGGTGTGGGTGTTGCCCGCGACGTCATAGCCGAAGCTGTCGGTGGACTTCACCGTTCCGGTGGTGGTGTCCACCGTGCCCAGCGTGTGGGGCCGGACCGCGCCCGGATCGGGGTAGTGGTAGCTCCGCTGGGTGTCCGAGGCGCCGCTCGTGGTGGCGTGCTGGGTCTCGCTGAGCCGGTTGCCGACCTTGTCGTAGGTGTAGGAGGTCCAGTACGGGGCCGGGCCGCCCAGCACACCGGTGGTGGGTGTGGTGGCGCAGCCGGTGGTCGACTGGGCCCAGGCCTCGGTCACCCGGCCGAGGTAGTCGTAGCTGAAGCACTGGTTGTCGGTGCCGGAGCGGGAGGTGTCGGTGACGGACTGGACGTTGCCCGCCTCGTCGTAGGAGTAGGTGTTGTACTGGTCGACGCCCGAGACGTCCTGGCGGTCTACCCGTGAGGTGGCCAGCCGCTGGGTGCCCCACTGGTAGGTGTTGGTCTCGTACGTGGTCTTGCCGCCGTTCGCGGTCAGCGAGTACTGCAGCGGCTTTCCGACGGGACTGTAGGCGGCGGTCGCGGTCAGGTTCAGCGGCCCGCTGACCTTGATGGGCCGCAGGGTGCCGTCCTCGTAGGTGTAGGCCGCGGTGTTGGCGGCCAGGTCGCCGGCCTTGGGGTAGCCGACGCCCTGCACCGTGCCGGATGCGTTGTAGGTGGTCGTCGACAGGTAGGTGCCCTGCAGCGCGCCCTCGGTCGACGGGATCGTCACCGAGGTGCGCAGCGGCCGGTACAGCCGGTCGTAGGCGACGACGCTCTTCTTGTACTCCTGGGTGCCGCTGTAACGCGAGCTGGACGCGAGGTGGCCCTTGGCGCCACTGATCGTGTCGTAGACCCACTTGGCGCGCAGCGTGCCGGTCGAGGAGGTGTCGCGCAACTCGGTCTTGCGGCCCAGCCCGTCGTAGACGGAGGCGAGGACCGTGCCGCGGGCGTCCTTGGTGCTGGTCAGCTGGGAGCGGTCGTCGTACTCGTTGTGGCCTGCGCCCTTGTCGGGGTCGGTGGTGTCGGTGAGCCGGCCCATCAGGTCGACTCCAGGCACCACCGGGTGCTGTCAACGGCGAGTTGCTGAAGGCACGTTGCAAGCGACGGCGGTAACGCCTGGGCACCGTCGGACTCGGGATGAGCCAGCCGTCACCTCCCGGCCGCACACCAACCGCTACGCAACGGCGGCTGGGGATCGCCACCCGGCTCGGGAAGGTTTCCGGCGTTCAAGAGCCGCTCGGGCGCAGGCCGACGAGAACAAGGTCCACTGCGTCCGCCGCCCAGCCCATGTGACCGCCGCGGCCCGCCATGTAGTCCGCGTAGAACGGGCCCAGGAGGGCGGAGACGGACGCATCCAGATCGGCCCCGAGACGGATCTCGCCGCGGTCGCGGGCCTGTTCGAGCACCTGCCGCAGCAGGCTGCGGCGGGGCAGGACGGTTCGTTCGCGCAGCAGGGTCAGGAGTTCGGGGGTGTGGGCCTCTTCGGCAAGGCAGGTGCCGATGAGGGCCATGCCACGTACGCGCGTCACGGTCGCGGCGAAGTCCTCGAGAATGGCCACCAGGTCCTCTCGCGTGTCCCCACTCAGCGGCGGGGCCTCGGCCATGCGCAGGTCCGCGAGTGCCGCGGTCACCAGGTCGGCCTTGGTCTTCCAGCGCAGATGGATAGTGGACTTGCTGACCTGGGCTGCGGCGGCGACCTGGCTGAGGCTCATCCGCGTGTAGCCATGAGAGGCCAGCAGTTCCAAGGCCGCGCGCAGGATGGCGGCGTCCTTTTCTGCCGAGCGTGGCCGTCCGGCACCCTTCGTCTCGCTTTCACTCATTCGGACAGGATATGCCTATAGCCGCACCGAGCGGTTCGGTACGGCTATAGGCACCCTTGCCCGGGGCAAAAGCTGTCCACCCGGCAACGGGCCCGTCCCGATCAGGGGCCGGACAAGATGCAGAGTCTCCGGGTCACCGGGACGGTCCAGAACGAGGGCGCGCATGAGCGGTGACTTTCGTCGGTCGTACGAAAGCAGGGAGAGGGTGGAGCCCGGCGACTGAGCTCGGAGGCTTCTCGCCACCCGGCCCGGCATGGGGGTCAGGCGCCGGCGCGGGCGCCCGCAATGTGGAAATTGAAGTCCGCGTGGCCGATCGTGCCCCACAGACGCAGCCAGATCGGCAGCAGCATCTCAGTGCCGCGGGCGGTGTTGATGCCACCCAGGTCGATGGCACTTCCCTCGGGCCAGCCGAAGGAGACCAGCAGCTCGGTGACGGCCTGCTTGGCGCCGGTGTCGTCGCCGGACACGAACACGGTGTGCTCACCGGCCACCAGGGACGGTTCGACCATGATCTGGCAGTTCATGGTGTTGAGGGTCTTGACGACCTTCGCCTCCGGGAACGTGCGCTGGATCTGCTCGCCGAGGCTGTCGGTGTTGACCGGGTTCAGCGACGGAGGCATCCCGTGGGAGAAGTCGAGCGGGTTGGCGATGTCGATGAGCACCTTTCCCGCCAGGTTCTGTGCGCCCGCGCCTACGAGGGCCTGCAGGCTGCCGGCGCCCGCGGTGGCGTTGACGACCGTCTCGCCCCAGGCCGCCGCGTCGGCAAGGATCTCAAGGCGTACCTGCTCATGCGCGGCCAGCCAGTGGGCGAGCGGCGGGTTGCCGTAACCGTCGGGCTCGATGCGGGCGAGGGTGGCCTCGGGGTCACGGGTGCCGATGACGACCTCGTGGCCGAGGGAAGCCAGCTTGGCGGCGATCGTCCGGCCGACGATGCCGGTGCCGAGAACTGCGTAACGCATGAAAGGGGACCTTTCCGAGGTGGGGACGTCCCGACGGAGTCGTCTGGCGCCTCCGAAAAACTAAACCGAGTGGTTCGGTATTGCAAGCGGCTATGCTGTCGCCGTGGAGAAGACGGATCCGGAGGGCTGTCGCAGCACCGCGGGCAGGCCGCGCTGTCCGGGCAAGGAGGCCGCGATCCTGGACGCGGCGCTGACACTGCTCACCGAGCAGGGCTTCACCCGGATGACCCTGGACCAGGTGGCACGGGCCGCCGGGGTCAGCAAGGCCACCATCCACCTGCGCTTCAAGACCAAGGCCGAGCTGGCCACCGCCGCACTGAGGACCCTGCGCCCCTGCTCCGCGCCACCGCAGACCGGGAACATACGCGCCGACCTCGTCGCCTGGCTCGCCGATTTCGCCGACACCCTGACCCGAACACACGGCATGGCCCTGATCGGCACATGCCTCGCCGAAGATGCCCACACTCCCGAATTGCTGGAGCTCTTCCGCGAGCATGCCGTACAGCCGCGCCGCACCGCGGTCCGGCGCCTGCTCGAGCAGGCCCGCTCACTGGGCGAAGTCGCCGCCGACGCCGACCCAGAGGTGCTGACCTCGGCCCTGCTGGGCGCATTCTTCGCCGACCACCTCGCCGCACTCGCCACCACAGCGGACTGGGCGGAGCGCACCGTTGCTGCCGTACTCGCCCCAGGGACATCCACCTAGCGCCGTGACGGGCGACGGCCGCCGATGAAGGAATGTCGTCCGGTGCATACTTCTCGGCGTGCCCGCCGGAGGCCCTCACCCCGGACGTACTCGGGTCCTCGGCCGGTGCGCCGAGAATACGTACCGGGGGACAGAACGACGCGCGGGCGCCGAGGTCGATCCGCCGCTCGAGTCGTCAAAGCGTGGCCCTGGCACCTCAGAGGAGCACAAGGAGTACGACGCCGACGGCGAGAAGGCGCGATTCGCACACACGCGGCGTCGAGAACGATGGGAACGCTGTTGGCGCCAAGGACAGGCCCCCCGGCAGGGACCAACGACGAGGTGATGGAGCTGCTCACCTTATGAGCCCCGGCCGGAAGAGTGGGACCCCAAGAACACATTATGACCCCGACCAGGACGTTTTGCCTGGTCAGGGCCCCCATGTCAGACGAGTCGGGTTGTACGCCAGGGGTAGAATGAGCTGCCTCGATTGCGGGCTGCCGTTTCTCAGCCCTCCTCAGGCGTCAGCCGCAACGAGATCGAGTTGATGCAGTACCGCTGATCGGTCGGAGTGCTGTACCCCTCACCCTCGAAGAGATGCCCCAAGTGGGAGCCGCACTTCGCGCAGCGGACCTCGGTCCGCACCATCCCGTGTGAACGGTCGGACACAAGTTCCACCGCATCCGAGTTGCGTGCATCAAAGAAGCTCGGCCAGCCGCAGTGGGACTCGAACTTCTCGTTCGAGGTGAAGAGTTCGGCGCCGCACGCGCGGCAGGAGTAGACACCCTTGGCCTTGGTGTCGGTGTACTCGCCCGTGAAGGCGGGCTCGGTGCCCGCCTTCCGCAGGACGGTGTACTCGGCCGGGGTCAGCTCCGCGCGCCACTGCTCGTCCGGCTTTTCGATGTCGTACGACATGAAGCTCAACCCCTCACAAACGTCACGGCTACTTCGACAGGCGGGTCAGGATCTCGGGACCGAGATCCGTCACGTCTCCCGCGCCCATGGTGAGAACGAGATCACCGGGCTTCGCCATTCCCGCGACGACCGAGGGCACCTGCGCCTTGTCGTGGACCGGTGTCACGTCGGCGCCCGCCGCCCGCGCCGCCTCGATGATCAGCTCGCTGGTGACGCCCGGGATCGGGTCCTCGCGGGCCGGGTAGATGTCCAGCACGATCGAGGCGTCGGCCAGGGCCAGGGACTCGCCCATCTCCTTGGCCAGCTCCTGGGTGCGGGAGAACAGGTGCGGCTGGAAGACCACCAGGATGCGGCCCTCGGCACCCGCGCGCATGGCCTCCAGGTCGGCCGTCATCTCGGTCGGGTGGTGCGCGTAGGAGTCGACGACCTGGACGCCCGCCTCCTCGCCCTTCAGCTGCAGACGGCGCTTCACGCCCGTGTAGGAGGCGATCGCGGGGGCCAGCTCCGCGGCCGGAATGCCCAGCGCCGCGCCCGCCGCCAGCGCGGCCACCGCGTTGTGCGCGTAGTGGCGGCCGGGGACGGAGACGGCGAAGGTCAGCTCCGTGCCGTCGAGGAGCACCGTCACCTCGCTCTTCAGGCCCCGGGGGATCACGGACAGGACCCGTACGTCCGCGTCCGGCGCGTCGCCGTACGTCACCACCCGTACGTCCGCCGGCAGGCGCCGGGTCAGTTCGCGCGCGCCCTCGTGGTCCGCGGAGATCACCAGCGTGCCGCCCGGCACGATCTTGGCGGCGAAGGTCTCGAAGGACTCGTAGATCTCGTCGATGGAGGCGTAGTTGGCGTGGTGGTCGAGCTCGACGTTGAGGACGATCGCGACCTCGGGGGCGTACTTGTGGAAGCTGCGGTCCGATTCGTCGGCCTCGGCGACGAAGATCTCGCCGTCGCCGTGCAGGGCGTTCGAGCCGGGGGCGTCCAGGTCGCCGCCGATCGCGTACGAGGGGTTCAGCCCCAGCGTCGAGAGGGACACGGCGAGCATCGACGTGGTCGTGGTCTTGCCGTGCGTGCCCGCGACCGCGATCGGGCGCAGGCCGTCCATCAGCCGGGCGAGGGCGTCCGAGCGGTGGACCACCGGGATGCCGAGCTCGGCGGCGCGGGCCAGCTCCGGGTTGTCCGCGCGGATCGCCGAGGACACCACCACACAGGTGGCGTCGGAGGCCAGGTGGTCGGCCGCGTGGCCGATGTGCACGGTCGCGCCCAGCGCCCGCAGTGCCTCGGCGGTGGCGGACTCCTTCGCGTCGCTGCCCGCGACCTTCGCCCCGCGCTGCGCCAGAATCTTGGCGATGCCCGACATCCCGGCGCCGCCGATGCCGATGAAGTGCGGTCGGTCCATGGCGGTAGGAAGGCCGGGTGCCATGCGTGTATCTCCCAAGATCCGGTACGACGGTAAGCGCGCTCCCACAGACAGGAGCCCGCCCCAGCCTATTCCGTGCGGCCTCCCGCGACCTCCCAGGGGCACGGGGCTGTGACATGTGTGCCTCCGCCGCGTGGGCGCGACCAGCCACGTGCCGGCCGCACCCGACCGATCCCAGCGGCCCCCACGCCCACGACCGGCGGGAGTCCTACACCTTGCTGTGCGAGAACAGCTTCAGCACCGGCACGCCGACCTTGTGACGGGCCCGCGAGGCCCAGTCACGGTGGAAGAACTCCTCCACGTAGTGCGGGTCGGTCAGCACGATGACCTCGTCCGCGTCGATCTCGTCGACCAGCTCCTTG
The DNA here is from genome assembly GCF_039503195.1 of Streptomyces mirabilis. Classification (NCBI taxonomy): domain Bacteria; kingdom Bacillati; phylum Actinomycetota; class Actinomycetes; order Kitasatosporales; family Streptomycetaceae; genus Streptomyces; species Streptomyces mirabilis. The sequence continues at coordinate 7,773,801 of NZ_JBCJKP010000001.1, read as the reverse complement.
AGCGCGTCGAGCGGGTGGTTCTCGATGAGCCTCCCCTCGGCCTCGCTGCCGGCCGAGCGCAGCGCCACCAGCGACACGTCGAGGGCCTGCTGCCCCTGACCGGCCGCGTCCGCGCCCTCCGGCGTCTCACGCTCGTGGGCCGCCTCGTCCAGCTCCCCGAGCGCGACGTCGTCGATGGCCCGCAGCAGCCGGTCCGCCTGGTCGCCCCGCGGCTGGAGCAGCACATGGAAGGCGACCACCTCGTCACCGTGCAAGGTGGTGACGAACTCCACGTCGGCGGACGTCAGGGCCTTCTCGATCATCAATACGCTTGTGAACACGACAGGCGCCCTTCTCCTCCGTGGGCCTCCCTGGCCCCCTGCGGAAACCATCCTGCCCCGTGATCGCACGGGGACTTCGATTTTCAGTGTGCCCAGCGGAAGATAATCGGAACGATCCACTCCGCTACCTTGCCCCGACCGACGGCCGGGACCGACGCCAGGGCCGTCGGTCAGGGCCGACGGTATCGGGCGAAGAGGAATCCGGCCTCCTCCAGGAGGGACGCCAGTTCGAGCCGCTCGGGAACCGCCATCGCGGGCCCCCCGGCGATCCGCTGCGCGTCTCCCGCCGTGAGCGTCGGGGAAAGGGTCAGGCACAGTTCGTCGAGGACACCCGCCGCGACCATCTGGCCCAACAGCCGCGGGCCGCCCTCCGTCAGCAGCCGGGTCATGCCGCGCTCGGCGAGGGCACGTACGGCCCGTACCGGGTCCACGCCCATCCCGTCCCCGGCGATCACCACCTCGGCGCCCGCCTTCTCGGCCGCCGCCACGCGGTCCGGGGCCGCCGCGGCGCCCGTCAGGACGAGCGTGGGCACCAGGGGCGAGGTGAACAGGGGCAGCGAGAAGTCCAGGTCGAGGCTCGCGGTGACGACGGCGATCACGGGCGCAGGGCCCTGTCCGGCCGCCTCCCGGGACCCCGCGAACTCCGCACGCGCGCGTGCCGGACGGTAACCCTCCCGGCGTACCGTTTCCGCGCCGACGACCACGACGTCCGCGAGAGCCCGCAGCACCCCGAAGATCCGCATGTCGGCGGCGCTGGAGATGCCCTGGGACTTCCCGTCGTGCTGGGCGGCGCCGTCGAGCGTGGAGACCATGTTGGCCCGCAGCCAGGGCTCCCGGACACCGGCGGAGCGGAGCTCGGGGTAGGCGTAAGCCTCCGCCAGCTCCAGCAGTTCCCACTCACGGTCCGTCGCATCCGTCACGGCCGCCACAGCCGCACCAGGGGCATCTGGGGCCCCGGCGGTGGCCTGGGCTGCTGTTTCGTAGGTCACAGGGAACAGGCGTCGCATGTCGTGCAGTGTGGCACGGCGCTTAGAGTGGGGAACCGTGTCGTCCTCCTCCGCCGCTTCCGGGTTCGAACCGATACCCGAAGCAGCCCCCACGTCCCTGTGCGCCCGCGAGCCGCACGTCCCCGCGGACCGGCTGGTCGCCGAGATGGTGCCGCCGCCGCGCTTCGACTCCGTGCGCTTCGAAACGTACATTCCGGACCCGAACCAGCCGAGCCAGACCGAGGCCGTACAGGTCCTCGCCGGCTTCGCGGCCGGTCTCGGCGGGGCGCACGCGCTCGGCGGCGGCAAGCGGGGCTTCTTCGGCTTCGGCAAGGCCAAGGCTCCGAAGACCCCGGCCGGCCCCCGCGGTGTGTACCTGGACGGCGGCTACGGCGTCGGCAAGACCCACCTGCTCGCCTCCCTGTGGCACGCCACCCCGGCCGAGCCCGCGCTCAAGGCCTTCGGCACCTTCGTGGAGCTGACGAACCTGGTCGGCGCGCTCGGCTTCCAGAAGACCGTGCAGACGCTCTCCGGGCACCGCCTCCTGTGCATCGACGAGTTCGAACTCGACGACCCGGGCGACACCGTCCTCGTCTCCACCCTGCTCGGCAAGCTGGTCGACGCGGGGGTCGCGCTCGCGGCCACCTCGAACACCCTGCCGGGCAAGCTCGGCGAGGGCCGGTTCGCGGCCGCCGACTTCCTGCGCGAGATCCAGGGGCTGTCCGCACACTTCCGGCCGCTGCGCATCGACGGCGAGGACTACCGCCACCGCGGGCTGCCCGAGGCCCCGGCGCCGTTCTCCGACGAGCAGGTCACGAAGGCCGCGTACGCCACGGACGGGGCCTCCCTCGACGACTTCCCGCATCTGCTCGACCACCTCGCGCGCGTGCACCCCAGCCGCTACGGCGCCCTGACCGACGACCTGAAGGCCGTCTGCCTCACCGACGTCCAGCCGGTGCCCGACCAGTCGACGGCGCTGCGGCTCGTGGTGCTCGCCGACCGGCTGTACGACCGCGAGGTGCCCGTCCTCGCCTCCGGGATGCCCTTCGACCAGCTCTTCAGCGAGGAGATGCTGAACGGCGGCTACCGGAAGAAGTACTTCCGCGCGATCTCCCGGCTCACCGCGCTGGCCCGCGACGCCAAGGGGCTCGTCGAGGCGTAGTTTTCGGCCCCTCCACAGCGTTTTCGGCCCACTTCACTGTGAAACGTCGAGTTAACCCTGCAAACAACTTGCCGCGTTAACCTATGCATTGACATGGAGGACGAGACGCCGGGAGGGGGCGCATGTTACGAGGTACGACGGCCCGACCCCTGTACGTGGTACTCGCCGCCGTCCTGATCAGCCTCCAGCTCTTCGCTCCCACCGAGGCGTTCGCGTCCGCGCACAGGGGCGAAGTCGTCTCCTGCGCCGAAGCGGAGCATCCGCACAAGGTGGCACCCCCTCTGGGCGCCCGTCAGCGGACCCGCGACGAGGATCTCGTCCCCGACACACCCCCGCGCGCCCTGCTCGCGAGCGACCCCGCGGCCTCGTACGCGCCGCTCGCGCCCGCCCCGGCGCACCCACGCACGTCGAGATCCTCGACCGCCCACTCCCCCGCCGCACTTCAGGTCTTCCGCTGCTGAGCGGAGCGCGTCCCCCCACGCTCCGTCTTGTAAGCCGACGCGCCCTCGGGGCGCGCCAGGAGGAACTGACATGCAGCCCCTCATCGACCATGCCCGCTCCTTCGGCCGGCGGCCCGAGGAGTTCGCCTCGCTCGCCGACGGCCAGTCCCCGCAGGTCCTGTTCATCACCTGCTCCGACTCCCGGGTCGTTCCGGCCCTGATCACCGGCGCCCGCCCGGGCGAGCTCTTCGAGCTGCGCACCGCGGGCAACATCGTCCCGCCCTACGTCCCCGGCCGGCCGACCTCCGAGGCGGCCACCGTCGAGTACGCGGTGGACGTGCTCGGCGTGTCCGAGATCGTGGTCTGCGGCCATTCGCACTGCGGTGCCGTCGGCGCGCTGGTGCGCGGCGAGGACCTGCCCGCGGTACCCGCCGTGCGCGACTGGCTCGCGCAGGCGCAGCGCCCGTCCGGCGCACCGGGCGACGACCCCAGCGTCGCCGACGCGGTGCAGAACCACGTCCTCGCGCAACTGCTCAGGCTCCGCGGATACCCGTGTGTGGAAAGGGCCCTGACGACGGGCCGGGTGCGTCTGCACGGCTGGTACTACGAGGTCCACACCGGAGCCGTGCGCGAACACCGTGCGCACACCGACACCTTCGAGGCCCTGTGAGCCGCGCGATGAACACCTCGAGCCTCATGGGCGAACTCCCCCACCTGCGGCAGGACTTCGCCGCCTCGATCGTCGTGTTCCTGGTCGCCCTGCCGCTGTGCGTGGGCGTCGCCGTCGCCTCCGGTGTCCCGGCGGAACTCGGCCTGGTCACCGGCATCGTGGGGGGTCTCGTCACCGGGCTGATGCGCGGCAGCAGCCTTCAGGTGTCGGGCCCGGCGGCCGGACTGACCGTGCTGGTCTTCGAGGCCGTACGGGAGTACGGGCTCGCCGTACTCGGAGTCGTCGTGCTCGCCACAGGTGTGCTCCAACTCCTCATGGGCGCCCTGAAGCTGGGGCGCTACTTCCGGGCCATCTCGGTGGCCGTCGTCGAGGGCATGCTCGCCGGGATCGGCCTCGTGCTGATCGCGGGCCAGCTCTACTCGATGGCCGGGCTCAAGGCCCCCGCCTCCGGACTCGACAAGCTCGCCGGACTGCCGGAGGCCGTCGTCGACGCGGCCCGCAGCATCGAGGCGCTGGCCTCGGTCGGACTCGGGGCGGGCACGATCGCCGTGCTCGTCCTGTGGCGGCGGCTGCCGCGCCCGGTGCGTACGGTGCCGGGGGCGCTCGGCGCGGTCGTGCTGGCCACACTGGTGGCCTCGGGGTTCGGGCTGCCGGTGGCCAAGGTCGAGGTGCGGGGGCTGGTCGGCTCGATCCGGCTGCCGAGCCTGGAGGCCTTCGGGGAACTCGCGAGCGTGGGCGTGCTCGCCACGGTGCTCGCCTTCACGCTGATCGCCTCCGCCGAGTCGCTGTTCAGCGCGGCGGCCGTGGACCGGCTGCACGACGGCCCCCGGACCGAGTACGACAGGGAGCTGATGGCGCAGGGCGCGGGCAACACGGTCTGCGGGTTGCTCGGCGCGCTGCCGATGACCGCGGTGATCGTGCGCAGCGCGGCGAACGTCCAGGCGGGCGCACGGACGAAGGCGTCCCGCGTGCTGCACGGCGTCTGGCTGCTGCTGTTCGCGGCGCTGCTGCCCGCCGCGCTCGGCGTCATCCCGCTGCCCGCCCTCGCCGGCATCCTGGTGCACGCGGGCTGGAAGCTGGTCCCGCTGCGCGAGGTCGTCTCGCTGTGGCGCGAGCACCGGGGCGAGGCGCTGGTCCTCGTCGTCACGGCGGTGTCGATCGTCGCCGTCAGCATGTTCGAGGGGGTGCTCATCGGGCTCGCCCTGGCGATCGCCAAGACGGCGTGGGAGGTCTCGCACGTCCGCCTGGAGGTCATAGACAAGGGTGCGGGCCCCGTCCAGGCGTATCTGTCGGGCAACGCGACCTTCCTGAGGCTGCCGAAGATCCTCGACAGCTTGGAGGCACTGCCCCAGGACCGCCCGGTCGAGCTGGACCTCTCCGGCCTGCACCACCTCGATCACGCCTGCCGCACCGCGCTGGAGAACTGGTCGGCGCGGCACAGTGAGGCGGGGACGGAACCGGTGAAGGTGACCACCGGCTGACCACCGGCTGACCACCGGCTGGCCTACGGGGCTCGCGGTCGGGGAGATCCTCGACCGCGAGCCCGCGTGAGGCATATCGTGGGATTAGTGGTGGTGTGCGGCGACTCGAAAGGGGGTCGTCATGCTCGATGAACTCTTGGCCACGGCCGCGGTGGTCGGTACCGCGGGGGTGGTGTACGTCGTCGCGGCGGCCCGGGTCGTCAAGCAGTACGAGCGGGGCGTGGTGCTCCGGCTCGGGCGGCTCCGGGGCGGCATCAGACCGCCCGGATTCACCATGATCATCCCCGGTGTGGACCGGCTGCGTAAGGTCAACATGCAGATCGTGACGATGCCCGTCCCCGCGCAGGACGGCATCACGCGGGACAACGTCACGGTCCGGGTCGACGCGGTCATCTACTTCAAGGTGGTCGACGCGGCCGACGCGGTCATCCAGGTCGAGGACTACCGCTTCGCGGTCTCGCAGATGGCGCAGACCTCGCTGCGTTCGATCATCGGCAAGAGCGACCTGGACGATCTGCTCTCCAACCGGGAGAAGCTCAACCAGGGCCTGGAGCTGATGATCGACAGTCCGGCCATGGGCTGGGGTGTGCAGATCGACCGGGTCGAGATCAAGGACGTGTCGCTGCCGGAGACGATGAAACGGTCGATGGCCCGGCAGGCCGAGGCCGACCGTGAACGGCGCGCGCGCATCATCAACGCGGACGCCGAGCTCCAGGCGTCCAAGAAGCTGGCGGAGGCCGCCGGGGTGATGTCCGAACAGCCCGCCGCGCTCCAACTGCGGCTGCTGCAGACCGTGGTGGCGGTCGCCGCCGAGAAGAACTCCACCCTCGTGCTCCCCTTCCCGGTGGAACTGCTGCGGTTCCTGGAACGGGCGCAGGTCCAGCCGGGGGCGCCGACGGTGGAGCAGATACCGACGCGCCAGCGGCCCGACGAGCACACGGACGACGAGTTCGTGCTCGATGAACCCAAGGGTGACAAGTTCAGCCGCGAGGAGGCGGAGGACGAGTTCCCGCTCGACAACCCCGGCGCGAGCCCTCTCCTTGGCCCCGACTGATCACCCCCACCCATCGGCCCCACTTGTCCCCACTAATTGCCGCGACCTCTCGCCGACTCCCTGCTAGCGTCCCTGCCATGAAGCGTGCCGCTGTGAAGACGACGACGCCGGAGAGTGTCCCGGCGCGCTGACTGCTGACGAGTCCGAAGCCCCGGGGCGAGTGCCCCGGGGCTTCGCCGTGTGGTCACTCGCCCCTCGAGAAGCGAGGAGACCACCATGACCGCCCGCCCCGACCACCGCCGCCTCGGCCGTGAACTGGACCTGTTCGACACCGAACCCCTGATGGGCGCGGGCCTGCCCTACTGGCTGCCCGACGGCGCGGCCGTGCGCCACGCCCTGGAGGAGTACGTCCGCGACGCCGAGCGACGCGCCGGCTACCAGCACGTGTACTCACCGGTGCTGGGCAAGCGGGAGCTGTACGAGATCTCCGGGCACTGGTCGCACTACAGCGAGGACATGTTCCCGCCGATGGAACTCGGCGGCGAGCAGGTGGTGCTGCGCCCGAGCCTGTGCCCCCACCACGCGCTCATCTACCGCTCCCGCCCCCACAGTTACCGCGAACTCCCGCTCCGCATCGCCGAGTTGGGCGGCATGTACCGCTCCGAGCCGTCCGGTGTCCTCGGCGGCCTCACCCGCGTACGGGCCATCCAGCTCAACGACGCGCACCTCTTCTGCACCCTGGAGCAGGTCGCCGAAGAGGCGTCGGCGGCACTGGGGTTGATCCATCGGGCGTACGAGGCGATGGGCATCCGCGCGGCCCGTCACCGGCTCTCCCTGCCGGGTCCCGGCGGCAAGTACGTCGCCGACCCCGAGCTGTGGCGGCGCTCGGCGGCGCTGCTGCGCGAGGTCCTCGACCGCTCCGGGGTGGCGTACGAGGCCGTCGAGGGCGAGGCCGCGTTCTACGGCCCCAAGATCGACGTCCAGATCGCCGATCCGGCGGGCCGGGAGTCCACTCTCTCCACCGTCCAGATCGACTTCCACCAGCCCGAACGCTTCGACCTGCACTACATCGGCGCCGACGGGGCGAAACACCGGCCGGTCATGGTCCACCGCAGTGTCATCGGCAGCCTGGAGCGAGCCGTCGCCCACCTCATCGAGGCGCACGGCGGCGCCTTCCCGCCCTGGCTCGCCCCGACCCAGCTGGTGGCCCTGCCCGTCTCCGACGCGCGGGCCGAGGTCGAACAGGCGGCCGATCTCGTACGCCGCTGCCTGGACCGGGGCCTCCGAGCCCGGCTCATCACCGCCGACCAGGGCACCCTCGGCGCCCGGATCCGCGCCGCCCGCCTGGTCCCGTACCAGGCGGTGATCGGCCCCCGGGAGACCGCGGCCGACGAGATCGCCCTGCGCCTGCGCGACGGCCGCCGCCTCGACCCGCAGCCCGCCGCCGAGGCGCTGGACCGCATCACCCGTCTCGTCCGCGCCCAGAGCACCGAGCTGACCGGCCAGATGTCCGCGCCCTGGACAAACGCGTCCGCCCCATCCAGAGGTGGCTGACGGACTGCGCCTCATCGTGAACGTCGACCCCGACAGCCGTCCGCGACCGGCCGTCCTGGTCACCCTCGAAGAGGCCACAGCACGACTCGCGGGCACCCGGCTCCCGTCGCACCATCGAGGGACACGGCCGGAAGGGGTGCGCGGTGGCCAAGAAGGACGGCGAGGGGACGAACGACGGCGAACAGGGCAAGGGCGGGGCCCCGTCCCGGCTGCGCCACCTGCTGCGCGTTCCCGGGGGCCAGGACATCGACCTCTCCTCGTACGACGCCAGGGCCACGCCCGCCGGTCCGCGCGACAAGGCCGCCGGGCTTGCCGCCATCGCCCAGATGGTCGAACGCCTCGCCGACCTGCAAGAACGCCTGTGGGCCGCGAGCACGGCGGGTGACCGCCGCCGGGTCCTGCTGATCCTCCAGGGCATGGACACCAGCGGCAAGGGCGGCACGGTCAAGCACGTCATCGGGCATTTCAACCCCGCGGGCTGCCGCATCCGGGGCTTCAAGGCGCCGACCGCCCAGGAGCGCGCGCACTCCTTCCTCTGGCGGATCAGACGGGCCCTGCCCGAACCCGGCGAGATCGGCATCTTCGACCGCTCGCACTACGAGGACGTCCTGATCGCCCGCGTCCGCGAACTGGCTCCCCGCAAGGAGATCGCCCACCGCTACGGCGAGATCAACCGCTTCGAGAAGTCCCTCGCCGACGACGGCGTCACCGTGGTGAAGTGCTTCCTGCACATCTCCTACGACCAGCAGCGCCGTCGGCTCCTCCGACGGCTCGACAACCCCGACAAGCACTGGAAGTTCAGCCCCGACGACGTCGACGACCGCCGGCTGTGGCCCGCGTACCAGAAGGCGTACGAGATCGCCCTGGAGCGCTGCTCCACACCGGAGGCCCCCTGGTTCCTCGTCCCCGCCGACCGCAAGTGGTACCGGAACTGGGCGATCAGCACTCTGCTCCTGGAACACCTCGAGACACTGGCCCCGCAGTACCCGAAGGCCGACTTCGACGTGGCGGAGGCCAGACGGCGCCTGCTCACGGAAACCTGATCTGCGCAAGGCTTGGCGTGGCCGTATGGCGGTCGGACCCCTCGGCGGACCAGAGCCCGACCGCGCCGCTCTTCACGGACACGGGAGAAGCGAACCGGCGTACGAGACCGGCGCATGAGACCGACTCACGAGACGGCGTGAGAGACGGCGTGCGTCTCGTCGGGTCCAGCCGGGTGACTTCCACGCCCCCGCCACCGGGCACGTGCGAACAATGGACGAATAGTAGGTATTGCCCACATATCTTCATCGGGTGATCATTCCAGTACGACGATTCGTCGCGACCTGCGCCCTCGGCGCACTCGGGGTCGCGCTCGCCGCCTGCGGGACCCCAGGAACCCCGCACGCCGCCCGCCCAGGGCAGCCCGCGTCGGCCTCGGGCAGCACGGACGCCCAGCCCTCGCACCCCCCCACACTCGCCCCCGGCTCCAGCGGTATCACCCCCGTCTTCACCAACGGTCCGCGCACGCAGGACAAGACCGTCGCGCTGACCTTCGACGCGGACATGACCGCCGACGAGGGTCCACGCGCCGCGGCCGGGGAACACTTCGACAACCCCCAACTGATCGCCACGCTGCGCGCGTTCAAGGTGCCGGCGACCCTGTTCATGACCGGACGCTGGGCCGACGAGTACCCGAAGGAGGCCAGGAACATCGGGCAGGACCCACTGTTCGAGGTCGCCAACCACTCGTACAGCCACTACGCCTTCACCGACGACTGCTACGGCCTGCCCACCGTGCCCCAGGAGCGGATGCGGGCCGAGGTGGAGGAGGCCTACGCCGCCTTCAAGAAGGCGGGCGTGCCCCACGCGATGCCCTACTTCCGGTTCCCCGGCGGGTGCTACGACCAGCAGGCCCTGCGCACGCTGAGCGCCGTGGGCGTGACCGCCGTGCAGTGGGACGTCGTCAGCGGGGACGCCTTCGCGACCGACGCCGACGCCGTGGCCCGGCAGGTGCTGGAGGGTGTGAAGCCCGGATCCGTCGTCGTCATGCACTGCACGCGCAGCGCGGCTCCGGTGACCGAACAGGCCCTGCGGACGATCGTTCCCGAGCTGCGGAAGAAGGGTTTCCGCTTCGTGAAGGTCTCCGAGATGATCGGCTCGGCGACGCAGGGCGAGCGACACGGCACCACGTAGGCGCGCTCCGGTCCCGGCCTACGCTGGGACCATGAGCGACGACTACTGCGCCGCCCCGGCGGCCCCGACCCCGGCACCGGACCCGGCCGACGCCGGGCCGCCGTTCGCCGAGTGCGTGCTGTGCCGGAGGCCGACCGAGTACCCGGAGTCGCACAGGGGGATCACGCTGTGCCCCGTCTGCGAGTGGCAGGAGGCACAGCGGACCGCCTGTTCCGGGTGACGCTGACACTGACGGTGGCGTGACCGCTCGCCGAAGAGCCGATCTTCCGCCTGGCACACTGGAGGGCGTGAGCAGCGACCCGACCGTAGCCGACGCACCCGGCCGACCCGACGTACCCGGCTCGGCCGAGGACAGCCCCTTCCGATCCGAGCGCACCGCGCGCGACGAGGCCCCGCAGTTCGTGCTGCCGCTGGTCGTGCGCATCGAGAAGGCCGCTCCCCCGGCCCGCACGGACGCGCTGGAGACCGCGGCCCGCGCCGTGCTGACGATCCTCAGCGATGAGCGGGCCCTCGGGGACGGCGAGTGGGCGCAGGCGGTGCGGGACTGGCAGGACGCCCGGATCCGCAAGGTCGTACGACGGGCGCGTGGCGCCGAGTGGCGGCGGGCCGAGGCTCTGCCCGGCATCACGGTGACCGGGAAGTCCTCCGAGGTGCGCGTCTTCCCGCCGGTCCCCCTGGACGGCTGGCCGAAGGACCTGGTCAAGCTCCAGGTCTCCGGCACCGACCTCGACGACCCGGAGCCGCCGGTGGACGCGGACCCGACGGCGCCCGTGCTGTGGCTCAACCCCGATCTCGACATGTCGGCCGGCAAGACGATGGCGCAGGCCGGGCACGCCGCGCAGCTGGCCTGGTGGGAACTGTCGGACGAGCAGCGGGCGGCCTGGCGCGACGCCGGTTTCCCCCTCGCCGTCCGCACCGCCGACCCGGCCCGCTGGAGTGGACTCACCACCTCCGGGCTGCCGTTGGTGCGCGACGCCGGGTTCACGGAGATCGCGCCGGGGTCGTGCACGGTGGTGGCCGACCATCCGGCGCTGCGCTCCTGACCGATCCCGACCGACCCCGAGTGACCTACGGACCCGAGGAGGCGCGATGGCCGGGACCCGGCTGGACGGCAGGGTCGAACGCGGCAACCGCACACGGCAGTTGGTGCTCCGCCGCACCGTCGACATCGCCTCGGTCGAGGGACTGGAGGCACTGTCCGTGGGCCGTCTCGCCACCGAGCTCCAGCTCAGCAAGAGCGGAGTGTTCGCGCTCTTCGGCTCCAAGCAGGAACTGCAGCTGGCCACCGTGCGGGAAGCGGCGCGCATCTACGTCGAGCAGGTGATCCGGCCCGCGTCCGAGACCCCCGCCGGTGTCGCCCGGGTCTGGCGGCTGTGTGAACTCTGGCTGGACTACTCCCAGGGCCGGGTCTTCCCCGGCGGCTGTTTCTTCTACGAGGTCATCGCCGAGTTCGACGCCCGGTCGGGGCCCGTGCACGACGCCGTCGCGGAGGCCCAGCGGGACTGGGCGGCCCATGTGGAGCACACCATCACCGAGGCCCGGGACCTGGGTGAGCTGCGCTCCGACACGGATGCCGCGCAACTCGCCTTCGAGCTCATCGCGTTGATGGAGACGGCGAACGCGGTGTCGGTGCTGCGCGACGAGACGGACGTCTATCGCAGGGCCCGCGTCGCCATCCTCTCCCGGCTGCGCGCGGCGGCGACCGACCCGTCCCTCGTGCCCGAGCCCTCCCGGCCTGTCGAGCCCTCCCGACCCGCCGAGCCCTCCTGACACACCGAGCCTTTGACGCGGGAACCGTCACGGCCGGAAACAAGTAGCACGATCGTTCGCTCAGTTTTATGATCGACCGTATGACATCGACCGGAGTGGACATCGTCGAACTCGACCGGATCGCCGTGTACGAGTCGCTGCGGCTCGTCGGGCTGGCGCGGGGCACGGACTGGGAGCGGGACACACCGTGTGCGGGGTGGACGCTGCGGCGGCTGGTGGCGCACATGGCCGCGCAGCACCACGGGTTCGCGGCCGCCGCCCGGGGAGCGGGGCACGAGACGGCGTACTGGCGGGAGCCGGAGGACATGGGGGACCCGGAGCGGACCTACCGGGGAGCGGCGACGGCGGTGCTGGCCGCTTTCGCCGAACCGGGCGTGACGGAGGAGGAGTTCGTGCTGCCGGAGATCAGGGACGGGGGCGGGTTCCCCGGCGGGATGGCCCTCGGCTTCCACTTCGTCGACTACGTGGTGCACGCATGGGACGTCGCCGCCACGCTCGGCGTCGGACTCGATCTGCCGGACCACGTCCTCGGGGCCGCCCTGGCCGTGGCCCGCCTCGTACCGACGGATCCGGCCGGTCGCGGGCCGGGGTTCGCGTTCGCGCCGCCGGTCGACGTTCCCATGGGCGCGGATCCGCTGGACGAGGCGCTGCGGCTGCTCGGACGGACACCGGAGAAGTGGCCGCTGTCGACCGACGGCGCGGGTCCAGTCACGGCGCCCTCCGCGCCGCCGGTGCAGCCTGCCGACGACGTCGTCGTCACGTCGAGCCCGTCGCCCGCACCGCCGGGGCAGGTCAACACCGCCCGGCCGGAGCCCTCGGATCCGGACAAGGTACTGCGGTAGCCGGTGGGCCGCCTCGGGACCCCGGCGGAACCTCAAATGTTGCTCTGAACGTCCGGCGACTTGGGTTCGGCCCCGCTTCCCGGGGCCATGACTCCGTCACACCGGAACAGGGGTCCGTCGTGAGGAGACAGCGGCCGGGGTCGCGGCAGCCGGGGTTCGAGCGGTGACGGAGGAGGCGACATGACACAGCCGAGGCGGCTGGGGACGGGCATCGGGTGGCGGCCGGAGCTCGCCGAGGCCGTGGAGCGCATGCCCGGTATCGACTGGGTCGAGGCCGTGGCGGAGAACCTGTGCCCCGGGCATCTTCCCGAGTCGCTGCTGCGGCTGCGCGAGCGGGGCGTCACGGTGGTGCCGCACGGGGTCTCGCTCGGCCTCGGCGGCGCGGAGCGGCCCGAGGAGTCCCGGCTCACCGCCCTCGCGGAGCGGGCCGAGGCACTGGGCTCGCCTCTCGTCACGGAGCACATCGCGTTCGTACGGGCCGGGGGCGCGCTCACCGCGTCGCCCTCCCTGGAGGCCGGGCACCTGCTGCCGGTCCCCCGCACCCGGGACGCCCTCGACGTGCTGTGCGAGAACGTCCGTATCGCGCAGGAGGCCCTTCCCGTCCCGCTCGCGGTCGAGAACATCGCCGCGCTGATCTCCTGGCCCGGGGAGGAGATGACCGAGGGGCAGTTCCTGTACGACCTGGTGGACCGCACCGGCGTACGCCTCCTCATCGACGTGGCCAACCTCCACACGAACCACGTCAACCGGGGCGAGGACCCTTCGAAGGCCCTCGACGAACTCCCCGTCGAGGCCATCGCCTACGTCCACGTCGCCGGCGGCTTCGAACGGGACGGCGTCTGGCACGACAGCCACGCCCACCCCGTCCCCCGGCAGGTCCTCGACATCCTGGCCGACCTCGCCTCCCGCGTGACCCCACCGGGGGTCCTCCTGGAGCGCGACGAGAACTTCCCGGACCCGGGCGAACTGGAGAGGGAGCTCGGGGCGATCAGAGTCACCCTGACGAAGGCGCGGGCACGGGTCGTGAGGCCGTCCGAAACCCCGGCAGGCCCACACTCCGGTGCGGCCGCCGCCCCCGCGAGCGGCATCCCCGGGGCAGCCGGGAGCCACGAGGCCGGCGTGGCCGTGGGTGCGCGGCAGCGGCTGGCGCTCGGGCAGGCCGCGCTGTTGTCCGCGCTCGTCGCGGGTACCCCCGTGCCCGAGGGGTTCGACCGGGGACGACTGGGTGTGCAGGCGCGGGCGCTCGCGGCCAAGCGGGCGGACGTCGTCGCGAAGGTGGCGGTGGAGCTGCCGGAGATCCTCGGGGACGCGTACCGGCCGGCGTTCCTCGCGTACGCGCAACGGCATCCGATGAGCGGTGGGTACCGGCGCGACGCGTTGGACTTCGCCGAGTACATGCTGCTCGCGGGGCACCCCGAGGACGCGGAGACGCGGCGGCTGCGTGCGTGGTGGCAGGAGCGGTCCGGCCCGACCCCGCCGTCGCAGCGGCCCACGGCCCGGCTGGCCCGCGCGACCCGACGGGTAGTGCTGCGCCGCTGACCCCGCCCGCGTCACCGGAGCCGAGGCGCACTACTAAGCGCGCCGTAGTGCCTCGCCCCGGCAGAGTGTGCCGGGGCTAACACCGGGCCCCGTCCGACTGGATCCGACGTCCGTTTTCCAGGGCTTCCTGATGGTATGAACTCCGGGCTAACCACCCCATTCGACGCCTTCCGCCCACCCGGCAACCCTTACTCCTCGCACGGCAGTTGGCGTAGTGCCCGAAGTAATATGCCAACCCGCACCCGTAGCGCACTAGCGTGCGGTGCCGCAACAGGAGGCACCATGCGATCCATCAACCGCACCGGATTGGTCAGTGGGACAGGACTCATCATCGCGGCCCTCACCGCGACCCTCGCCGCCCTGATCTTTCCGATCTGGTCGTACGCGGACCGCGCCGGCACCGGCCTGGACACCCTGAACGCCCAGTCCGTGTCGACGCAGTTCGGTCCGCTGTCCGCACTGGACCGGGAGTTCATCACCAAGGTCCGGCTCGCCGGGCTGTGGGAGCTGCCCGCCGGCCAGCAGGCCGCGGAGCGCGGCACCACCCAGGCCGTGAAGACGGCGGGCGCGCACCTCGTCGAGGGCCACACATTCCTCGACGCACGCGTCCGCAACGTCGCCGCACGGCTCGGACTCGAGCTCCCGAACCAGCCCAACGCCCAGCAGCGGGGCTGGCTGGCCACGCTCGACGCCGCGCACGGCACGGACTACGACCAGAAGTTCGCGAACATCCTGCGCAGGGCGCACGGCAAGGTCTTCTCCGTCGTCGCCCAGGTCCGCGCGAACACCCGCAACTCCCTCGTACGGGACCTCGCCGACGACGCGAACACCACCGTGCTCGACCACATCAAGGTCCTCGAAGCCACCGGGTACGTGGACTTCGACGCCCTCGCCCAGGACGCCGCGACCGCGAGCCCGCCCCCGCTGACGGCTTCCCCGGCCCCGCCGGGTCCCATCGCGTCCCCGGACAGCCCCGTCCCCGTCACCCCGTCCGGAACCTATCCGCTGCCCCCGGCCGCTTACCGCCCCAAGGGCTAGCTGCGCGGCGCCCCTTGGGGAACGCCCCGGCGGACACCGGAACGTCACAGAGCCACAACGCTCCGTCCATATCGTGGGCATACCGTGGCGCCGACCTGGGCTCCTCGCGTAGAAACACGCCATGTTCTGGGTCCTCCTCCTGCTCCTGGCCTGGGCCGCGGCCGGTATCTCCTGCACTCGGCTGTGCCTGGCCGCCGTGCGCGCGGCGGCGGTCGACGCCGACGCGGCGCGCGGACACCACCTCACGCTGTACGAGGCGGCGTTCCTGTCCGGCGGCCCCGCCCGGGTCGCCGATCTGACCCTGGTGTCGATGGCCCGTCAGCGGCGGCTGTTGCTCGCGCACACGGGCTGGGCGACCGTCGTGGACCCGCGCGGTCGCGACGAGATGGAGTGCTCGGTGATAGGGGCGATAGGTCCGCAGGGGCAGTCCCGGATAGCGCCCGTACGGGCGAGCACGGCCGCCGCGGACTCCGTACACCGCCTCGCCGACCGTCTCGTCGCCGCGGGCCTCGCCGTGCCCGACGGCGCCCGCACCACCGTCGCGAGCGCCATCCGCCAGGTCCAGGCCGCCGCCGCGGCCGTCCTCGCGCTCGGCGCCGTCGCCGTGCTGATGCCCTCCCAGTCCCGGGGGAGCGAGAACGACGTGCCGATCGCCGTGTGGTTCTCGCTGCCGCTCATCCTCACCGTGAGCTGCCTCGCCATCGCCCGCATCGAGGTCCACCCGTACACGCGCTGGGCCTCCCCGGCCGGACAGCGGCTGCTCGGCACCCTCGCCCGGCACCCCGACGCCACCGGCGACGACCGTACGTACCTCACCTCGGTCGCCGTACGCGGCGTCCGCGCCGTCGACGAGCCGGAGCTGCGCGCGGCCTTCGCGCACCGCGACCGAAGCCCCGAGCGGCAGCGCTGACGGCGCCCGAGGGGGCGCATAGGGGTCATTGGGGCCGACACCGGCACCAGGTGCTTTACTTCATCAACTGACGAACCAAACATCCCTTTTGTCGCTGCCGTGCGCCGAAGGGGATACGCGATGAGAGCTGCCGTCCTGTACGGAACCACCGGGTCCTTGCTTCTGAGCGGCCTCGTCGCCGCCCCCGCGGGCGGCGCGGCGGCCTGGCCGAACCCCGCGGCCTCCCTCGAGGCGCGCGGCACCGTGGTCGCCGCCGCCCGTGCCGCGAAAGCCGGCATCCACTGGGGCGCGTGCCCCAAGGGGGACGACTTCCCGGTCGCGATGCGCTGCGGCACGGTCACGGTGCCGCTGGACTACGCGCAACCAGACGGGAAGAAGATCAAACTGACCGTCAGCCGCGCCGGCGCCACCGGCAAGGACCTGCGCAACTCCAAGCACAAGGTGCCGCGTCAGGGCTCCCTCGTCTACAACCCGGGCGGCCCGGGCGCGTCCGGCATGTACTTCCCGCTGATCGGCTTCCTCCCCGAGTGGAAACGCATCGCGGCCGCGTACGACCTCGTGGGCTACGCCCCGCGCGGTGTGGACCGCTCGGCCCCGTTGTCCTGCGAGGACCCGAAGCGCTTTCTGAAGGGGCCCGCGCAGTCGCCGACGAACCCCTCGGAGACGTACAAGAAGGAGCGCATCGCGGAGGCACAGGCGTACGCCCGCGGCTGCCTCAAGCGCTCCGGGCAGGGCATCCGGCACTACACCTCGCTCAACAACGCCCGCGACCTCGATGTGCTGCGCGCCGCGCTGGGCGAGCGGAAGCTGACGTTCATGGGGGCGTCGTACGGCACGTACTTCGGCGCCCTGTACGCGACGCTCTTCCCCTCGCACGTACGCCGGATGGTGTTCGACTCGGCGGTGAACCCCGCCCCCCGGCAGATCTGGTACCGGAACAACCTCGACCAGTCGGTCGCGTTCGAGGCCCGTTGGGCGGACTTCCGCGCGTGGATCGCCAGGCACGACAAGGAGTACGCGCTCGGCACCACGCCCGAAGCGGTGCTGCACAACTACGAGAAGGCGCGGGCACGGCTCGCCGCGGCGCCCGCGGGCGGCAAGGTGGGGCCGCGTCAGTTGCAAGGCGCGTTCCTGGCGGCGGGGTACTTCGACGACTACTGGCCGCAGCGCGCCCTGGCGCTGTCCGCCTATCTGAAGGGCGACCCGAAGCCGCTGATCCAGCAGGCCGGGCCGCATCCGGAGGCGTCGGCCGAGGCGGAGAACGGCAACGCGGTGTACACGGCCGTGGAGTGCAACGACGCGCCCTGGCCGACGAACTGGCGTACCTGGGACCGGGACAACACCCGGCTCGCGCGCGTGGCACCGTTCGAGACCTGGGACAACGTGTGGATGAACCTGCCGTGCGCCTACTGGCCGGTGCCGCGGCAGAAGCCCCTCGATGTGCGGACGCTGCCCGGCGCGCTGGCGCCGGTCCTGATCCTGGCGGCCGAGCGGGACGCGGCGACGCCCTACGAGGGGGCGGTGGAGCTCCAGCGGCGGCTGTCCGGCTCGGTCCTGGTGACCGAGAGCGGCGCCGGGACGCACGGGATCGCGGGCGGCCCCAACCAGTGCGTCAACGGCTACCTGGACGCGTACCTCCTGGAGGGCCGCCTCCCGGAGCGGCGCGCGGCGTGCGCCCCGCACGCGGAGCCGGAGCCGGCGGCGCCGGACGGTGACAAGACCGCCCGGCACGACGCACACGCCCGTGAGGACGCGAAGACGGCCCGCCAGGCTCCCTGATCAGGCGAGCCCGGCGACCAGCTCGGCCACGGACTTACGGCGGCCGGTGTAGAACGGGACCTCCTCGCGGACGTGCATGCGGGCCTCGGAGGCGCGCAGGTGGCGCATGAGGTCGACGATGCGGTACAGCTCGTCGGCCTCGAACGCGAGCATCCACTCGTAGTCGCCGAGGGAGAACGAGGCGACCGTGTTGGCGCGCACGTCCGGGTAGCCGCGGGCCATCTTGCCGTGGTCGGCGAGCATGCGGCGGCGGTCCTCGTCGGGCAGCAGGTACCAGTCGTAGGAGCGCACGAAGGGGTAGACGCTCACATAGTTGCGCGGCGTCTCGTCGGCGAGGAACGCCGGGATGTGCGAGCGGTTGAACTCGGCGGGGCGGTGCAGCGCCATGTTCGACCAGACCGGCTCCAGGGCGCGACCCAGCCTGGTGCGGCGGAAGAGGTTGTACGCCTCCTGGAGCTGGTCGCTGGTCTCGGCGTGCCACCAGATCATCAGGTCGGCGTCGGCGCGCAGCCCCGACACGTCGTACGTCCCGCGGACGGTGACGTCCTTCGCGGCGAGCTGGTCGAAGAGCTCCTGGACCTCGTCGGCGAAGCCGGCGCGGTCCTCGGGCAGCACGTCCTTCAGCTTGAACACGGACCACAGGGTGTAGCGGATGACCTCGTTGAGGTCCTTGGCCAGCTTGCCCTTGTTCGGGACCCTGCCGGACTCGGTGGTGGGGGCGTCGTCACTCATGAGGCTATTCTCCCGCTCCGCCGTGCAGGCTCTGCACCGGGTTCGCCCTCAGCGCCTCCAGTCCGGCGCGGTCGCCGCCGAGCTGGTCCACGGCGGCGTACGCGCTCGCGACGCACGCGGGGATGCCGACCCCGTCGTACGCCGCGCCGCAGACGGCGAGCCCCGGGAGCTTGGCCACGTGCTCGCGGACGCGGGCCACGCGCGTGTGGTGCCCGACCGGGTACTGCGGCAGGCCGTCGTCCCACCGGGTCACCCGGGTCGCCACGGGCTCGGCGGCCAGGCCGGTGGCCTCCCGCAGGTCGTGCCGGGAGACGTCCACGAGGTCGGCGTCGTCGCGGCCCAGCACCTCCGTCTCGCCGTACCGACCGACGGAGGTGCGCAGGACGAGCAGGTCGGGGTTCTCCTCGGCGATCCAGCCCCACTTCCGGGAGGCGAAGGTGGATGCCTTGATGGTGTGGCCGTCCACCGGTGGCACCAGGAAACCGCTCCCTTCGGGGAGGGTGATGTCCGCGCGCCGGTAGGCCAGCGTCACCAGCGCCATGGAGGCGTACTCGACACCGGCCAGCTCGGTGGCCGCCGCGGGCGCCTCGGCCCTCAGCAGGGCGGCGGCCGGGCCTGCGGGCACCGCCACGACGACCCCGTCCGCGTGCAGGACGCGTCCCCCGGCCACCACCCGCCAGCCGCCGTCCCCGGCGCGGCGCAGCTCCGTCACCGTGGCGCCGGTGAGGATCTCGCCGCCCCGCGCGCGCACCGACCGCGCGACCGCGAGCGGGAGTTGGCCCACTCCGCCCTCGATGCCCATGAACACCGGTCCGGTCTGCTGGGCCGCGGCCGCCTTCGCCTGGATCTCACGGACCGCCTCGGTCAGGGAGACATGGGTGCGGAGGGCGGCGAACAGCTGGGGGACGGCCAGCCGCATCGAGATGCGGTACGCGTCGCCCGCGTAGACGCCGCCCAGGAGGGGCTCGACCAGGCGGTCGACGACCTCGCGGCCGAGGCGTGCCGCCACGTACTCCCCCACGGCCACGTCGTCGCCGACTTCCGTGCGGGGCAGCTCGGCGTCGCGCTCGATGCGGGCCAGGCCCTCGTCGGAGAGGACTCCGGAGAGGGCGGCGGCCGTGCCGGGCACGCCCATGACATGGCCCTTGGGCATGGGGCGCAGCACGCCGCGCGTCCACAGGGAGGCGGTCGCGGTGGCGGGCGGCTGGAGACGGTCGGCGAGGCCCACCTCGCGGGCGAGCGCGACCGCTTCCGGGCGGCGGGCGAGCATCGACTCGGCGCCGAGGTCGACCCGTGCGCCCGCGATCTCGCCGGGCAGGAGCTTGCCGCCGACGCGGTCCGACGCCTCGAGGACGGTCACCCGCGCGCCGCGGTCCAGCAGGCGGTGGGCGGCGGCCAGACCGGCGATGCCGCCCCCGACGACGACGACCTGTCCCGTACCCGTACGACTGTCCTGTGCGCGCATGACTCCACCTTCTCAGACCCCGCCGGCAGGCCCGCCGGGACCCGGAGCCGTCGTCCGGTACGGCGGTGCCCTGCGCGAGTCCCGACCGTGACCGCATCGGGATCGGATCCGGCAAACGTCGCGCCCGGCCCCGGCGTCGAAGGAAGGTCAGCAGTCGCCAGCCACGGGGGTACGCCCACATGCACACACGACGTTCCGCACGAACGGGCCCGGTTTTCGCCGGGATGGTTCTCGCCGCCGCCCTCGCGGTGACGGGCTGCGGCGCCGCCGGCGGTGGCTCCGCCTCCAGCGCCGACAAGGCGGCCGCGCCGGGCGCCGAGAACGCCCGCCCGGGCGCGGCGGACAGTGTCGCCTCGGGCGCGGGCGGCGCAAAGTCCGCCCACCCGTCCAAGGCCACCGGCACATCCGTGCCGGCCGGCAGCCACATCATCCGCACCGCCTCGCTGACCCTGCAGGTCAAGGACGTGCCCAAGGCGCTGGACTCCGCCCGCACCGCGGCCGTCGACGCGGGTGGCTACGTCGGCGACGAGACGACCACCCGGGACGGCGGGGGCCGCGAGCGCACCCGAGCCGTACTGCGTGTGCCCACCGCCCGCTACGACGCGGTGCTCTCCTCCCTGGAGGGCACCGGGAAGGTCGTCGAGCGGACGGCGAAGGCGGAGGACGTCACCGACCAGGTCGTCGACGTGGAGAGCCGCGTCAAGTCGCAGCGCGTCAGCGTGGCCCGGGTCCGCGAGCTGATGGACCAGGCCACCAAGCTCAGCGATGTGGTCGCCCTGGAAGGCGAGTTGAGCACCCGCGAATCGGACCTCGACGCCCTGCTCGCCCAGCAGGCGTCCCTGAAGGACCGCACCGGCCTGGCCACCATCACGCTCTCCCTCTCCGAGACCCCGCTGAAGCAAGCCGCGAAGAAGTCCGGCACGCCGGGCTTCGTGGACGCGCTGACGGGCGGCTGGGACGCGTTCGTCACGATGCTGCGCTGGATCGCCGTGGTGTTCGGCGTAGTGCTCCCGTTCCTGCTGAGCGCCGGGCTCCTCCTGGCGCTGTGGCTGCGGCTCGCCCGCACGGGGCAGCCGCGCCGGCCCGGGGCCGAAGCGGCTCCCGCGGGCGCGGGTTCGCTGCCGGTGGCACCGCCGGTGCGCGAGGAGGGTGGCGACGAGGACTGAAATGCCCGGTCCCCGTAGCGTGTTCGCATGAGCATGAGCCGTACGGAGCGACTGGTCGTGATCGGGGGTGACGCGGCGGGCATGTCCGCCGCGTCACAGGCACGCCGGATGCGCGGGCCCGACGAACTGGAGATCGTGGCGTTCGAACGCGGTCACTTCAGCTCCTACTCGGCCTGCGGCATCCCGTACTGGGTGGGCGGCGACGTCCCCGAGCGGGACCGGCTGATCGCCCGGAGCCCGGCGGAACACCGGGAGCGCGCGATCGACCTGCGGATGCGCACCGAGGTCACGGAGATCGATGTCGCCGGGGGCCGCGTCCGCTCGCTCGACCTCGAGACCGGGGCCGAGGAGTGGACCTCGTACGACAAACTCGTGATCGCGACCGGCGCCCGTCCGGTCCGCCCCGACCTGCCGGGCGTCGACGCTCCGGGCGTGCACGGCGTGCAGACCCTGGACGACGGCCAGGCCCTCCTGGACACACTGGCGACGACCGAGGGGCGTCGCGCGGTGGTCGTCGGCGCGGGCTACATCGGCGTGGAGATGGCCGAGGCGCTCATCAACCGCGGGTACGAGGTGACGGTCGTCAACCGCGGCAAGGAGCCGATGTCCACCCTCGACCCCGACATGGGCCGCCTGGTGCACACGGCCATGGAGAACCTCGGCATCACCATGGTCAACGACGCCGAGATCACCAAGCTCCTCACCGGGGACGCGGGCCGGGTCCGCGCGGTGGCCACCGAGGACGCGGAGTACCCGGCGGACGTGGTCGTGCTCGGCATCGGCGTACGCCCCGAGACCACGCTCGCACGGGCCGCGGGACTCCCCCTGGGCGAGCACGGCGGGCTGCTCACCGACCTGGCGATGCGGGTGCGGGGACACGAGAACATCTGGGCCGGCGGCGACTGCGTCGAGGTGCTCGACCTGATCTCGGGACGCGAACGGCACATCGCGCTGGGCACGCACGCCAACAAGCACGGGCAGGTCATCGGCTCCAATGTGGGCGGCGGGTACGCGACCTTCCCCGGTGTCGTCGGTACGGCCGTGAGCAAGGTCTGCGATCTGGAGATCGCCCGCACCGGGCTGCGCGAGAAGGACGCGCACCGGGCGGGCCTGCGGTTCGAGGCCGTCACCATCGAGTCGACCAGCCGCGCGGGCTACTACCCGGACGCGGACCTCATGACGGTGAAGATGCTCGCCGAGCGCCGCACGGGGCGGCTGCTCGGCGTGCAGATCGTCGGCGGCGAAGGCGCGGCGAAGCGGGTCGACATCGCCGCGGTGGCGCTGACCGCGGGCATGACGGTGGAACAGATGACATCCCTGGACCTGGGCTACGCACCCCCGTTCTCACCCGTGTGGGACCCCATCCTGGTCGCGGCACGCAAGGCGGTGACGGCGGTACGCGAAAACGCCGCGTAAGTGGAGCGCCCCGAACGGGCGCGGGGCTGTGACATACGCGGGGCTGTGAGACATATGCGGCTCCGCCGCGTGGGCGCGACCAGCCACAGAGCGTCCGCAGTCAACACTCAACCGCTACGCGTCTACGCAGACTCGTGTCCCGCGTTCCCGTTGATCCGGTCTATCGCCTGCCGCGCCTGCTCGGCCGGCGGCCGCGCCGGAAGCGAGGACACCGACGCCGACGCGGTGACGGCCGCGGGCTGCGTGGTGGGCGGCTTGGCGTGGGCGGCCGACCGCGCGGAGCGCAGTCGGTGGCTGACGGCCTCGTCGAGGGTCACCGGCCGTTGCATGCGCGCCGCGAGCCGTCCGGCCTCCTGGCCGAGCGCGGCGACGTCCTCCCAGGGGAGGTGCAGCACCAGGGCGATTTCCGCCTCGCCGTCGGGCAGGGCATGCATCGGAGGAGTAACTCGGTCGTTCATCGCCTGTGTCCTCACGTCTCTCGCGTCGCGTCTTCGTCGCGGCGCGGGCGGTTGAGGAGACATACGGATGCGGGGGCGGGGCCGTTCACGGATTCACCCGGCGTATCCCGGGCACTAGTTCCTCGTGGTCATCCCCGTCCATGACGTGAACCCGGTGCGCCGCACGCCCTATGTGACGTATGCGCTGATCGCCGCCAATGTTCTGGTGTTCCTCTACACGCCCGGCCTCGCGGGATCGGTGGCGGGTGACAGCGGGCTCTCCCAGCTGTGCCATCTGCACGCGTTCCTGGAGCACTACGCCGCGGTGCCGCAGGAGTTGCTCCACCACCAACTGCCCCGCCTGGTCCCGACCGGCGACGTCGGCGTCGGGGCAGGGGGCCCCGGGTGTCTGGTGGGGCCGCCGACGTACGACAAGTCGCCGCCGCTCTCGGTCCTCACCGCGATGTTCCTGCACGGCAGCTGGCTGCATCTGCTCGGCAACATGCTCTTCCTGCTGATCTTCGGCAACAACATCGAGGACCGCCTCGGACATGTGCGGTTCGCGGTGTTCTACGTGGCGTGCGGTTACGCGGCGGCGTACGGCTTCGCGTACCTCAACACCGACTCGACCGACCCGCTGATCGGCGCCTCCGGAGCGATCGCCGGAGTCCTCGGCGCCTATCTGGTGCTCTATCCGAGGGCCAGGGTCTGGGTGCTCGTCCCGTTCCTGGTCTTCCTGCCGCTGCGACTGCCCGCGTGGCTGGTGCTGGGCTTCTGGTTCGCGTTGCAGGCGGTGTACTCGTCCGGCGGCGGCGTCTCCACCGCCGGAACCGTGGCGTACGAGGCCCACGTGGTCGGCTTCCTCGTGGGGATGCTGCTGGCCTGGCCGCTGCGCCCGGGCACCCCGCCACCGCCGGAACCGCGCAGCCTGCTGTTCGGCAGACAGGCGCGGCACGGCTGGTGAGGCTGGCGGCGTCGAGGCGCGCGGCGTCCCCCGTAGGGCGTCCCCCGTAGAAGGTCAGCGCGCGGTCTGCTGGTGGACGTGCTCCACGAGACGGGTCAGCGCGTCCGGGTCGGTGCTCGGCGGAACGCCGTGGCCGAGGTTGAAGACGTGACCCTCGAGACCGGCGGCGGCGTCCAGCACCTCGCGGGTCTTGGCCTCCACGGCCTCGGTGGTGGAGAAGAGGACGGCGGGGTCGAGGTTGCCCTGGAGCGCCTTGCCGGGGCCGACGCGGCGGGCGGCCTCGTCGAGCGGGACGCGCCAGTCGACGCCGACGACGTCCGCGCCCGCCTCGCCCATGAGGCCGAGCAGTTCGCCGGTGCCGACGCCGAAGTGGATGCGCGGCACGCCGTACCCGGCCACGGACTCGAAGACCTTGGTGGACGCGGGCATCACCGAGCGCCGGTAGTCGGCGGGTGCCAGGGCGCCGACCCAGGAGTCGAAGAGCTGGACGGCGCTGGCGCCCGCCTCGATCTGCACCTTCAGGAAGGCGGAGGTGATCTCGGCGAGACGGTCGAGCAGGTCGGCCCACAGCTGCGGGTCGCCGTACATGAGCGCCTTGGTGTGCTCGTGGTTCTTGGACGGACCGCCCTCCACGAGGTAACTCGCGAGAGTGAAAGGCGCGCCCGCGAAACCGATGAGCGGGGTCTCGCCGAGCTCGGCCGTCAGGAGCTTGATCGCCTCGGTGACGTACCAGACGTCCTCGGGGGTCAGGTCGCGCAGCTGGGCCAGGTCGGCGCGGGTGCGGATCGGGTTCTCGACGACCGGGCCGACGCCCGGCTTGATGTCGAGGTCGATGCCGATGGCCTTCAGCGGGACGACGATGTCGCTGAAGTAGATCGCCGCGTCCACGTTGTGCCGGCGCACCGGCTGGAGGGTGATCTCGGCGACCAGCTCCGGCCGCATGCAGGACTCCAGCATGGGAATGCCCTCGCGCACCTTGAGGTACTCGGGCAGCGAGCGACCGGCCTGCCGCATGAACCACACGGGCGTGTGCGGCACGGGCTCGCGCCTGCACGCCTTGAGGAAGGCGGACTCGTACGTGGCTGTCGGCGGCTGGCCCGCGGCGGGGCGGTCATTGGCACTCACGACGGAAAGTCTCGCACGCCCCGCCGGCCCGCGAGTGCCGGGCTCCGGCGCCCGGAGCGGTCCGCTCCCGCCTGCGCTTTCGTGCGGCACGATCCGGACAGTGGTCCCGCGCACGGGTGTCTCTCCCTGCGCGCGGGCTCCGTTCCCCTTAATCTTCCCCGCATGGCTGCGGCTCAGGGACGACTGTCGGACGGCGCTGGCGAAATGGACGATGCCAAGGAGGGGGACCAGGATGCGAGGGAGACGGCTCCGCCGCCCTTCCGGGCTGCCGTCGACGCACTGAGGGCCGCGCGGTTGCGGCCCGAGATCGAGATCGACCCGACGCGCCCACCACAGCGCCTGGCCCCCTACGCGTACGCGCTGGAGGCCGCGGTCGTCGCGGACGACGAGGACCTGGCGGACGGCCGGCTCATTCTGCTGCACGACCCGGCGGGGCACGACGCCTGGCAGGGCTCCTTCCGGCTGGTGACGCTGGTCCGCGCGGAGCTGGAGCCGGAGATGGCGGCCGACCCACTGCTCCCCGACGTCTCCTGGTCGTGGCTGACCGGCGCGTTGCAGGCCCGCGGTCTGTCGTACGGCGAACCGAGCGGCACCGTCACCCGGGCGAGCTCGCACTACTTCGGGGGGCTGTCCGAGCGCCCCGCCGCGTCCCAGATCGAGATCCGGGCCTCCTGGACGCCCCGCGAGGGCCTGGGCGGCGTACCGGACACGGCCGCGCACCTCGCCGCCTGGTGCGATCTGCTCTGTCAGATCGCGGGCCTGCCCCCGGCGGGGCCGGGCGACGGCTCGGTGGTGACCCTTCCGCAGCGCCGGGGTCCGCAGTCCCGCTGAACGCCCGTCTTTCGCTTCTCCGTCTTCCGGGGCGCCCGTGTCATGTCGAACGGGCGCCCTTTTCGACCTCGCGGAACGCCGCGCCCTTTGCCGAGTTCCTTGCCGAGGTTTTGTCGATACGGCCACTTTCAGCCGTGTCGTGACATGGAACGACTCGGTTCGATCTTCGGATGATCGATCGCGTGTCCGAATTGCACGGATTGTTACTCACCAAATCGTGATCATTCTCTAAAGGCGGACGGGTTTGATGCCGAAGACGTCTGTGACCTTGAAAACACGGTTCGCCCCGGCTTCATCCCCACAGCCGGTCCCCGTCCCGCACCCCCAGGAGGCCTGGTGTCCGTTCTCCTCGAGCAGCCCGCAAGCCTGGTCGCCTACCGCCCGAACAAGCCGACCGCCATGGTGGTCGTGGCCGACCCACGGGTCCGATCCACCGTCACCCGCCACCTCTGGGCGCTCGGAGTGCGCGACGTCATCGAGGCGTCGTCCGTCGCGGAGGCCCGTCCCCGAATCGGCAACCCGCGCGACATCTGTGTCGCCGACGTCCACCTGCCCGACGGCAGCGGGCTCACCCTGCTGTCCGAGACCCGAGCCGCGGGCTGGCCCAACGGCCTCGCCCTCTCCGCCGCCGACGACATCGGCGCCGTGCGCAACGCCCTCGCGGGCGGCGTCAAGGGCTATGTCGTCACCGGCACCCGTACGAACGTCGGGCTCCCCACCCGCCCCGGTGTCGCGCCCATCGGCTCGGCCGCCGCCCGTATGCACCGCCGCCCCCCGGGTGCCCCGAGCCACCCGGGCGGCTACCGCGAGCTCTCCGGCCGAGAGGTCGAGGTGCTCCGGCTCGTCGCCGAGGGCCAGTCGAACAAGGCCATCGGCGTCTCCATGGGCCTGTCCGCGCTGACCGTCAAGAGCCACCTCGCCCGCATCGCCCGCAAGCTCGGCACGGGCGACCGCGCCGGGATGGTGGCGGTCGCCCTGCGGACGGGGATCATCCACTGAAACAGGGGCACACCCCCACCGGACCGGAACTTTCACCGACCTGACTGGTTTACGACCCTCCTGCGCCCGCCGACGGAACGTTCCGTCGGCGGGCGCAGTCCATACACAGATACCCTTGACAGGTGACCGACGCCCAAGAGACCGCAGAAGACAGCTCACTGCGAACCACCGGAGGCGGCCCTCCGGACGACGTCGAATCGGCGCCGATCCCTTTGCTTGAGCCCCGAGAGGGCATTCCGCCCGTCGTCGCCGACGAGACCTCGCTCGCCGAGGTGATCGCGGCCTTCGCCGCCGGCTCCGGCCCCGTGGCCGTGGACGCCGAACGCGCGTCCGGGTACCGATACGGCCAGCGCGCCTATCTGGTGCAGCTGCGCCGCGAGGGCGCCGGCACCGCGCTGATCGACCCCGTCGCCTGTCCCGACCTCTCCGGGCTCGGCGAGGCCATCTCCGGCGTCGAGTGGGTGCTGCACGCCGCAACCCAGGACCTGCCGTGTCTGCGGGAGATAGGCATGGTGCCGACGCGGCTCTTCGACACCGAGCTGGCCGGACGCCTGGCCGGGTTCCCCCGAGTGGGCCTGGGCGCGATGGTCGAGAGCGTGCTCGGCTTCGTACTGGAGAAGGGGCACTCCGCGGTCGACTGGTCCACGCGCCCGCTCCCGGAGCCGTGGCTGCGCTACGCCGCGCTCGACGTGGAACTGCTCGTCGATCTGCGCGACGCCCTGGAGAAGGAGCTCGACCGGCAGGGCAAGCTGGACTGGGCCCGACAGGAGTTCGACGCGATCGCGCAGGCCGAGCCCGCGCCGCCGCGCAAGGACCCCTGGCGCCGCACGTCCGGGATGCACAAGGTGCGCCGCCGTCGGCAGATGGCGGTCGTGCGGGAGCTGTGGGAGGCCCGGGACCGGATCGCCCAGCGCCGGGACATCTCGCCGGGCAAGGTGCTGGGGGACGGGGCCATCGTGGAGGCCGCGCTCGCCCTTCCGGCCAACGTGCACGCGCTTGCCGCGCTGAACGGGTTCGGGCACCGGATGGGGCGGCGCCAGCTGGAGCAGTGGCAGGCCGCCGTGGACCGCGCGAAGGCAGTGCCGGACGCCGAGCTGCCGCAGCCCGGGCAGCCCGTCACCGGGCCTCCGCCGCCGCGCGCCTGGGCCGACAAGGACCCGGCCGCCGCAGCCCGGCTCTCCGCGGCGCGGGCCGCCGTGTCGGCGCTGGCCGAGGAGCTCAACATGCCGCAGGAGAACCTGATCACTCCGGACACGGTCCGGCGGGTGTGCTGGGAGCCGCCGGCCGGTGCCGACGCCGAGTCGGTTTCGGCCGCGCTCGCCGGGTACGGGGCTCGTGCGTGGCAGGTGGAGCTGGTCACACCGGTCCTGGTGGATGCGCTGGCCGTCAAGGGTGCCTAGTCGCCGTACGTGGTGCCGTACGTGGTTCTGACGTACGGCGACCGCGTGCCGTTTCGGGTTGCTCGCGCAGTTCCCCGCACCCCTTTCGGGGCGCGGTTTCGTCTCCCGTGCGCTCCGAAGGGGCCCTTGAAGCGAAAGAGCGACGTCGAGATCACGCCAAGATCCTCGGATGGCCTACAGAGACCGGAGTGGAGATCGAGACGATGTCCGTGCCCGAGCGGAGACGATCGACGGATGTGACGTTCGCCGCTCCCGTCGTCGGGACTGGGCAGGGTGGTTACTCGCAAGTAGCATGACGGGGTGAGCGCGCGCTCAGTCGCGTGCGACGCGCAGCAGTGCCATCCCGCATCTGGAGGAGAGCCATCGTGCCTCGTACCGTCAGGGACGTCGTCTTCGTCGACGGCGTCCGCACCCCGTTCGGCAAGGCGGGCCCGAAGGGCATCTACCACGAGACCCGCGCCGACGACCTCGTCGTGAAGGCCATCCGGGAGCTGCTGCGTCGCAACCCGGGCCTCGACCCGAAGAAGATCGACGAGGTCGCCATCGCCGCGACCACGCAGATCGGTGACCAGGGTCTGACCCTGGGGCGGACCGCGGGCATCCTCGCCGGGCTGCCGCAGTCGGTCCCCGGCTACTCCATCGACCGTATGTGCGCGGGCGCGCTGACCGCCGTCACCACCACCGCGGGCTCCATCGCCTTCGGTGCCTACGACGCCGTCATCGCCGGTGGTGTCGAGCACATGGGCCGCCACCCGATGGGCGAGGGCGTGGACCCGAACCCGCGGTTCGTCAGCGAGAAGCTGGTCGACGAGTCCGCCCTGTTCATGGGCATGACCGCCGAGAACCTGCACGACCGCTACCCGCAGATCACCAAGCAGCGCGCCGACGAGTACGCCGTGCGCTCGCAGGAGAAGGCCGCCAAGGCGTACGCCAACGGCAAGATCCAGCAGGACCTGGTGCCGATCTCGGTGCGCAACACCAACGCGGAGGTCGGTGAGACCGGCTGGGGCCTGGTCACCGCCGACGAGCCGATGCGCCCGGGCACCACGCTGGAGAACCTGGCCGGGCTCAAGACGCCGTTCCGCGTGCACGGCCGGGTCACCGCCGGCAACGCGGCCGGTCTGAACGACGGTGCCACCGCCTCGATCATCGCGAGCGAGGACTTCGCCCGCGAGCACAACCTGCCGGTGAAGATGCGGCTCGTCTCGTACGCCTTCGCGGGCGTCGAGCCGGAGGTCATGGGCTACGGCCCGATCCCGGCGACGGAGAAGGCCCTCGCCAAGGCGGGTCTGTCCATCGAGGACATCAACCTCTTCGAGGTCAACGAGGCCTTCGCCGTCCAGGTGCTGGCGTTCCTCGAGCACTACGGCATCGCGGACGACGACGCGCGCGTGAACCAGTACGGCGGCGCCATCGCCTTCGGTCACCCGCTCGCCTCCTCCGGCGTACGTCTGATGACGCAGCTGGCCCGCCAGTTCGAGGAGCAGCCGGAGGTCCGTTACGGCCTCACCACCATGTGCGTCGGCTTCGGCATGGGCGCCACGGTGATCTGGGAGAACCCGCACCACAAGGACGCCGGAGGCAACAAGTGAGCACCGCTGAACTCCTGAAGGGTGCGGCCGAGCTGTTCCCCGACGAGGTCGTGACGTCCGCGCACGTACGCCACCTCGACCTGCCGTTCGGTGCCGGGCGTTTCGCGCTCATCACCCTTGACAACGGTTTCGACCACACCAAGCCGACCACCTTCGGCCCGGCCTCGCTGGCGAACCTGAGCGCCGCGATCGACCAGGTCGAGAAGGAGGCCGCGGCCGGCGAGATCGTCGGTGTCGGCGTCACCGGCAAGCCGTTCATCTTCGCGGTCGGCGCGGACCTGAAGGGCGTCGAGCTCCTCAAGCACCACGACGACGCGCTCGCCATCGGCAAGGGCGGCCACGAGGTCTTCAAGCGTCTCGCGGCGCTGGCCGTCCCGACCTTCGCGTACTACAACGGCGCGGCGATGGGGGGCGGTGTCGAGGTCGGTCTGCACTGCCAGTACCGCACGGTGTCGAAGGCCATCGCGGCCTTCTCCCTCCCCGAGGTCTTCCTCGG
Organism: Streptomyces mirabilis; assembly: GCF_039503195.1. Taxonomy (NCBI): domain Bacteria; kingdom Bacillati; phylum Actinomycetota; class Actinomycetes; order Kitasatosporales; family Streptomycetaceae; genus Streptomyces; species Streptomyces mirabilis. Next base: position 7,743,518 of record NZ_JBCJKP010000001.1, on the reverse strand, counting down.
TCTGGTCCCGGGCTGGGGCGGCTGCACGCTGCTGCCGAACCTGATCGGCGCCGACAAGGCCGTCTCGGTCATCATCGAGAACTCGCTCAACCAGAACAAGCAGCTCAAGGGCAAGCAGGTCTTCGACCTCGGCATCGCCGACGCCCTCTTCGAAGGCGCCGACTTCCTCGAGCAGTCGCTGATCTGGACCGCGTCCGTCCTCAAGGGCGACATCGCGGTCGAGCGTCCCGAGATCGACCGCGGCGAGGCCTGGGACCAGGCCGTCGCCAAGGGCCGGTTCATCGCCGACGGCAAGGTGCACGGGGCGGCTCCGGCCGCGTACCGCGCCCTCGACATCATCGAGGCGGCCAAGGACGGCGACCTGCAGAAGGGCTACGACGCCGAGGACATCGCCCTCGCCGACCTGATCATGGGCGGCGAACTGCGTTCCGGCATCTACGCCTTCAACCTGGTCCAGAAGCGCGGCAAGCGCCCCGCGGGCGCGCCGGACAAGAACCTGGCCCGTCCGATCACCAAGGTGGGCGTCGTGGGCGCGGGCCTGATGGCCTCGCAGCTCGCCCTGCTCTTCCTGCGCCGCCTCGAAGTACCGGTCGTCCTCACGGACATCGACCAGGAGCGCGTCGACAAGGGTGTGGGCTACGTCCACGCCGAGATCGACAAGCTGCTGGCGAAGTCCCGCGTCAACCAGGACAAGGCCAACCGCCTCAAGGCGCTGGTGACCGGTGTCCTGGACAAGGCCGAGGGATTCTCCGACGCCGACTTCATCATCGAGGCCGTCTTCGAGGAGATCGGCGTCAAGCAGCAGGTGTTCGCGGAGGTCGAGGCGGTCGCCCCGGCGCACGCGATCCTCGCCACCAACACCTCCTCCCTCTCGGTGACGGAGATGGCGTCGAAGCTGAAGAACCCCGAGCGGGTCGTGGGCTTCCACTTCTTCAACCCGGTCGCGATCCTGCCGCTCCTCGAGATCGTGCGCGGCGAGCGGACGGACGACGCCTCGCTGGCCACGGCCTTCGCCGTCGCCAAGAAGCTGAAGAAGACCGCGGTACTGGTGAAGGACGCCCCGGCGTTCGTCGTCAACCGCATCCTCACCCGCTTCATGGGCGAGATCCAGAACGTCATCGACGAGGGCACGCCGGTCGAGGTCGCGGAGAAGGCGGTCGAGCCGCTGGGTCTGCCGATGTCTCCGCTGGTGCTCCTTGAGCTGGTCGGTCCGGCCATCGGCCTGCACGTCTCGGAGACCCTCAACCGGGCCTTCCCGGACCGCTTCACGGTCTCGCCGAACCTCGCGGCCGTCGTCAAGGCGGGCAAGCGCGGCTTCTACGTGTACGACTCCGGGAAGCCGGAGCTGGACCCCGAGGTCGCGGCGCTCCTGAAGCAGGGCGACGCGGTCCTCACGGAGGAGCAGGTGCGTGCCCGTGTCCTGGACGCGGTCGCCCAGGAGATCGGTCTGATGCTCGACGAGGGTGTCGTCGCCGAGGCCCAGGACATCGACCTCTGCCTGATCACCGGTGCCGGCTGGCCCTTCCACCTGGGCGGGATCACTCCGTACCTGGACCGTGAGGGCGTCTCCGAGCGAGTGACCGGCAAGCGGTTCCTCGAGGCCGGGGTGGCTTCCGTCCCCGCGTAGCCGCTCCGCTCCGTCTCCCGGGTGCCCTGTATGCCGACGTGGCGTACGGGGCACCCGTCGTTTCCCTCGTCCTCGAACGCCGGACGGGCTGAGAGTGCGCGCCAGCGCGCTCAAGGGGCGCGGGGAACTGCGCGACCAGCCACCGCCGGGCCGCAGACGGAGAGTCGGCCGGGAGGCTGGGGGCGGAGCCCCCAGGGATGGGACGGGTAAGGGCGGCGGGGGCGGGAAACGGCTGTTACACCGGGCGCCACGCCTCCAACGCCAAGCCCGGTTCATCCTTGCGCCGGGTGAGGAGGAGCTCCTCACGGCCGGGGGCGACCGTCGCCGCGACCACACGCCCCTCCTCGTCCTCCGCCAAAGACACCTCGGCCCCGACGGGAAGCCCAGGACCCGACTCGGTCCACCACGCCCCCGCCGCCTCCTGCTCGGTGGGATACGCGGCGAAGACGATCCGCCCGCTCGCCGACCGCTGCGCGAGCAACGTGCAGTCGTAGCCGTCGAGTTCACACCGGATCGCCGAGACGGGTCCGGGACCGGCCGACGCGAGCACGGCGACAGGCTTGGTGCCCGGGCGCCACGCGCACACGTCACCCGCCTCGTCGGTGAAGAAGAGGGTGGTGGAGGAGGGGGAGGTGGCGAGGACGCGGAGAGTTCCGGGGCGTACGGATGTCTCCAGGGACTCCTGGAGCACCGGCTGCTTGCCCGGCTCCTCCTGGCGCCAGTGGGCGACCCCGTCCGGCACGGCCGCGTACAGCTCGACGAGCCCGGACTCCCCCGTCACGGCCGCCAGATCCTCCCGTACGTCGCTGCCCTTGAGGTCGCGCCACGGATCCCAGCCGCCCTTCTCCTTCTGGGCGACCATGCTGACCCCGCCGCCCTTGTTGCGCACGAAGACGTGCGCACGCCCCTGCGCGTCGACCGCGACGGCCGGCGTACCGGTGCGGTCACCCGTCCTGTCGGGGTGCCCGATCGCATGCCAGTCGAGCGCGGCGAGCCGCGGCCGGAAGTGCGTGGTGTGCATGAGCCCGGACTCGCCGGGCACGGTGGGGCGCCAGGAGACGAGGTGGGTGTAGCCGTCGGCGCCCTGGCCGACGGCGAGGACGGGGTGCAGGCGCTGCTCGCCGCCGATGGTGCGCGGTGGGTCCCAGGGGCCGCCGGGGCCGCGCTCCGCCCGGCAGTGGACGGCGGTGCCCGACAGCAGGTACGCACTGAGCCTGCCGTCGCGACCGCGTCTGAGCCATTCGCCGTTCACCGGTTCACTTTAATCCGGGGCCCTCTCGTCTTGATCCGGGGCCCTCTCGTCATCGCCTGGGTGCCGGCCTCCCGGTAGTACAGGCAGGTGCGGCCCGCGCCCCTTCGCTCTGCCCCGAGGCTGCGCGCCCGGATCTGGTCCGCATGACGTGACCTGCCGTGCGACGCTGGTCGGATGACCGACCAGCCTCTGCTCGTGATCATCGACGCCGCCAACGTCGTCGGCTCCGTCCCCGACGGCTGGTGGCGCGACCGCCGGGGTGCCGCGGAGCGGCTGCGGGACCGGCTCGCCCGGGACGGACTGCCCGGACACGAGGGTCCGGTGGAGCTGGTCCTCGTGGTGGAGGGCGCGGCCAAGGGGGTGGAGTCCGTCCCCGGCGTACGGGTCGTGGAGGCACCCGGCAGCGGCGACGACCGCATCGTCGAGGCGGTGACCGAGGCCGGTGACCGCCCCGTCCTGGTCGTCACGGCGGACCGTGAACTGCGGCGCAGGGTGAGCGAGGCGGGCGCGGAGGTGGCGGGACCCCGGACGGTACGGGGGCCCTCCTGAGCCGGCGCGCGACCGCTGGGCCGGGACGGGTCGGCGGGCGGGCGGGGCGAGCCCGGGTGAGCGGCGTGGCCCCGGCGTCAGTCCGGCGGCCCCGTGCGGGCGTACAGCACCGCCCCGTCCACCGTGCCCGACTCCTCGTATCCCGCGGCCAGCAGCCGGCGCAGCGAGCTGACCCGGTCGGGGGCGTACGGCTTGCCCCGGGAGTCGTCGACGACCAGGGCCGGTGGGTGAGCCGTCAGTTCCGCGCGGAACACCGGCCAGGCGCCCTCGACGGCGTACTTCTCGCCGACCTGGGGACCGTCACGGCCCCCGCTGTAGTTGGTGAGGAGCCCGGCGGTCAGATAGCGGCTGGCGGGGGTCCGGTTCGCCAGCCAGTACGTCTCCGGGTGTATGCCCCACACGAGGACGCGGTCCCCGGGATCCGTACGGTGGTGCAGGGCTGCGGCGAGGCGCTGGGCGTGTCCGAGTTCGGGGCGTGGCGCGAGCAGGCCCCAGGCCAGGAACAGCGCGCAACACCCGACCGAGGCGAAGACGGCGGTCACCAGGCGGTCGCGGGGCAGGATCTGGAGCGCGGCCGTCGCCAACAGGGCCACGGACGGAATGAGTTGCAGGTAGTAGTGGCCGAAGAAGTGGAACCCGACCAGGACCGCCACCGCCGACGAGCCCAGCCACAGCCAGAGTTCGGCCGCGCCGGCGCGGGCCACGCGCAGCGCCCGCAGGATCGGCGGGATCAGGCCCGCACAGGCCGCCGCGAGGATCCCCGTGTTGGTCAACCCCCGTGACAGGACGTGCAGTTCGGAGCCCCTGAAGGAGACGTAGGCACCCGAGCCGGTGACCGTCCAGAACAGGAAACCCGCCGGGGTGGTGAGCAGCGCCGCACCCAGGACCGGGGCGGCCACGCCACCTCCCAGCCACAGCAGGCCCTTTCGGGGGTCCTTCTCCTGGCGCCACAGCATCCAGAGCACCGGCACCATCACCACCCCGCCGGTCTGCTTGGTCAGGAAGGAGCAGGCCACGGCGACCCCCGCGGCGCCCCAGCGGCACCGGTCGGCGCACCACATCGCGGCCGTCGTGCAGGGCAGTATGAACACCTCGAAGGTCGCCGCCTGCGCGTCCTCGGGGTTGAGCCCGATGGAGACCAGCGCGTACAGCACCCCGGCCGTGCGCCCGGCCCGATCGCCCCAGCGACGCCGGGCCAGCGAGGCCAGCAGCACGGCGGTCGACAGCTGGGCCACGATCGCGAGGACGCGCACGGACGTCAGCGAACCGGAACCGAACACCGCGAACGCCGCCTCGTACAACCACGGCACGAGCGGCGGCTTGCGGTCCACGACGGTCTCGTAGAGCTCTCCCCCGCCCGCCAGTATCCGCGCCTGTACGGCGAGATAGCCCTCGTCGGGGTTCCACAGCGGCCGTACGAAGGAGGGGGTCCGGGTGAGACAGACCAGCACCCCGAGGAGGGGCAGCAGCCGTCTCCAGTAGCCGGGGCCCGACATCCGTGACGCGGCTGCGGAGCGTGGTGATTCCAGGAGCCCGGCGAGCATACGGTGCACGCTATCCGGCCCCGCGGCCTCCACCGAAGCGGGACATACGGGGCCGGAGCATCAATGGGGGCCGATCACTGGGTGTCGGGGCGCGGCGGGTGCACCGCGGCCCCGCTCGTCTCCTCGTGCCGCGCGAGACGGCTGTGCGAGCGGCCGTACAGGAAGTAGACGACGAAGCCGATCACCATCCAGATCGCGAACCGCAGCCAGGTCTCGGCCGGCAGGTTGAGCATCAGCCACAGCGAGGCGAGGACGGAGACGATCGGGACCAGCGGGACCAGCGGGGTGCGGAAGGAGCGGTGCAGGTCGGGGCGGGTGTGGCGGAGGATGACGACGCCGATCGCGACGACGACGAAGGCGAAGAGCGTACCGATGTTGACCAGTTCGGCCAGTTCGCTGAGGCTGGTGAAGCCCGCCACGATCGCGATGATCACACCGAGCAGGATGGTCGGCCGGTGCGGGGTGCGGAACCTGGGGTGGACCCGGGAGAAGAACCGCGGCAGCAGTCCGTCGCGGCTCATCGCGAAGAAGACCCGGGTCTGGCCGAGCAGCAGGATCATGCAGACCGTGGTCAGACCGACCGCGGCGCCGAAGCTGATGACGCCCGCGTACCAGGGGTGCCCGGTCGCCTTGAAGGCGTCGGCGAGCGGGGCGTCGATGGACAGCCGGTCGTACCTCTGCATGCCGGTGACGACGATCGACACGGCCACATAGAGAGCGGTGCAGATGAAGAGCGAGCCCAGGATGCCGCGCGGCATGTCCCGCTGCGGGTTCTTGGTCTCCTCCGCGGCCGTCGCCACCACGTCGAAGCCGATGAAGGCGAAGAAGACGACGGAGGCGGCGGTGAAGATGCCCATCACGCCGAAGTTGGTGGGTGTGTAGCCGAAGATGAGCTGGACGAGCGGGGCTTTGAGACTGCTGCCCGCCTCCTGGGCCTGCGCCTTGGGGATGAAGGGCCTGTAGTTGTCACCCACGATGAAGAAGGCGCCCGCGATGATCACGATCATCACGACGGTGACCTTGATGGCGACGACGACCGTGGTGACGCGGGCGGAGAGCTTCACGCCGATGACCAGGATCGCCGTGAGCACCAGCACCAGCGCGGCGGCGAGGATGTCGAACCCGAACCCGGAGGACCCCTCACGCCCGCTGAGATAGTCCGGCAGATGCCAGCCCGCGTTGTCCAGCAGCGAGCGCACGTACCCCGACCAGCCGACGGCCACCACCGCCGTACCGAGCGCGAACTCCAGCACCAGGTCCCAGCCGATGATCCAGGCGGGCAGCTCACCGAGCGAGGCGTACGCGAAGGTGTACGCGGACCCCGCCACCGGGACCGTGGAGGCGAACTCCGCGTAGCACAGCGCCGCCAGGGCGCAGACGACACCCGCGACGACGAACGCCAGCGAGACCGCGGGGCCCGCGTTCTCCCTGGCGACCTTGCCGGTGAGGACGAAGATGCCGGTTCCGATGATGACACCGACGCCGAAGACGGTGAGATCCAGAGCCGACAGCGACTTCTTGAGTGCGTGCTCCGGCTCCTCAGTGTCCAAGATCGACTGTTCGACCTTCTTAGTCCTGAAGAGGGTGCTGCTCACTGGCCTACCTCCACGCTTGGTGTCCTCGACATGATCGAGGGGGCGTGTACCGCGCATGCCCCGAGGCGGTCGAGTTCACGCAAATGGGCCGGTTTCGCCACCCGTGCGGGGTGGCGAAACCGGCCCGATGGACCTGCGTTCGACGGTGGTACGTCAGTCGCGGGCGGGCTCCACCGAGTCCACCGCCTGCGCGGCGGCCCCCGGGAAGCGGCCGTCGAGCTTGGAGACGAGACCGGTGACCTGACGGGCGATGTCCGGTGCGGTCAGGCCGATCTCCGCCATGACCTCGGCGCGCGAGGCGTGGTCGAGGAAGCGCGGCGGGATGCCGAAGTCGCGCAGCGGGACGTCGACACCCGCGTCGCGCAGGGCCTGCGCGATCGTCGATCCGACGCCGCCCACCCGGGAGTTGTCCTCGACGGTGACGACCACGCGGTGCTGCTCGGCGAGCGGGGCCATGGCCTCGTCGACCGGCTTGACCCAGCGCGGGTCGACGACAGTCGTGGAGATGCCCTGCTGGTCGAGGAGACCGGCGATCTCCAGGCACATGGGCGCGAGGGCGCCGACGGAGACGAGGAGCACGTCGGGCGCGTCGGTGCCCGGCTCACGCAGCACGTCCATGCCGCCGATCCGGCCCACCGCGGGCACCGCCGGACCGACCGCGCCCTTGGAGAAGCGGACCACGGTCGGCGCGTCGGTCACGTCGACGGCCTCGCGCAGCTGGGCGCGGACCTGGTCGGCGTCACGCGGCGCGGCGAGCCTGAGACCCGGCACCACCTGAAGGATCGACATGTCCCACATGCCGTTGTGCGAGGCGCCGTCGGTGCCGGTGACCCCCGCGCGGTCCAGCACGAACGTCACGCCGCACTTGTGCAGGGCCACGTCCATCAGGACCTGGTCGAAGGCACGGTTGAGGAAGGTCGCGTACACGGCGAAGACGGGATGCAGTCCGCCGGTCGCCAGGCCCGCCGCGGACACGGCGCCGTGCTGCTCCGCGATGCCGACGTCGTACACCCGTTTGGGGAAGACCTTGGCGAACTTGTCGAGGCCGACCGGCTGGAGCATCGCGGCCGTGATGGCGACCACGTCCTTGCGCTCCTGGCCGAGCTTGACCATCTCCTCGCCGAAGACGGAGGTCCAGTCGGCGCCGGAGGAGGCGATCGGCAGGCCCGTGTCGGGGTGGATCTTGCCGACGGCGTGGAAGCGGTCCGCCTCGTCCTGCAGGGCGGGCTGGTAGCCGCGGCCCTTCTCGGTGAGGCAGTGCACGATGACCGGGCCGCCGAAGCGCTTGGCGCGGGCCAGCGCCGACTCCAGGGCCTCGATGTCGTGGCCGTCGATCGGGCCGACGTACTTCAGGCCCAGATCCTCGAACATGCCCTGCGGGGCGATGAAGTCCTTGAGCCCCTTCTTCGCGCCGTGCAGCGTCTCGTAGAGCGGCTTGCCGACGACCGGCGTGCGCTCCAGGAGGTCCTTCCCCCGGGCGAGGAAGCGCTCGTAGCCGTCCGTGGTGCGCAGGGTCGCCAGGTGGTTCGCGAGGCCGCCGATCGTGGGGGCGTACGAACGCTCGTTGTCGTTGACGACGATGACCAGGTGACGGTCCTTGGCGTCCGCGATGTTGTTGAGCGCCTCCCAGGCCATGCCACCGGTGAGAGCGCCGTCACCGATGACGGCGACCACGTGGTCGTCCCTGTCGAGCACCTCGTTGGCCTTCGCCAGACCGTCGGCCCAGCCGAGGACCGTGGAGGCGTGCGAGTTCTCGATCACGTCGTGCTCGGACTCGGCCTGCGAGGGATAGCCGGACAGGCCGCCCTTCATCTTCAGCTTCGAGAAGTCCTGACGGCCGGTGAGCAGCTTGTGGACGTAGGACTGGTGACCGGTGTCCCACAACACCCTGTCCTTCGGCGACTCGAAGACGCGGTGCAGGGCGATGGTGAGCTCCACGACACCGAGATTGGGGCCCAGGTGGCCGCCTGTCTTGGAGACCGCGTCGACGAGAAAGGTCCTGATCTCGCCGGCCAGCTGGTCCAGCTGCTCCAGGCTGAGCCGGTCCAGATCGCGCGGTCCCCTGATGCGGGTCAGCAGCGGCACCCGTGCCTCCTTGCAGTAGAGCTGTTCGAGCTTTGCCGGGCCTGTCGAGTCTAATGTTCCGCCAGGACATGACTGTGCCCGGCACCGCCATTGGCGCCGGGCACAGGTTCGAAGGGGGCTGCGAGCAGCGCGCCCCACAGGGGAGCGGGGAACTGCGCGACCGGCCGGAGCCGGTCCGCAGCCTCCCCGCGAACCGCTACGCGCGACCGGCCGTCTTCTGCGTCTTGCGGGTGACGGCGTCGATGACGACCGTGGCGAGAAGCACACCACCGGTGATCATGTACTGGATAGGCGACGCGATGCCCTGCAGCGCCAGACCGTACTGGATGGACACGATCACCAGCACACCCAGCAGCGCGTTCCACGTACGACCGCGACCACCGAAGAGGCTGGTGCCACCGATGACCGCCGCGGCGATCGCGTTCATCAGGAGGTCACCCGCGCCCGCGCCCTGGTTGGCGGAGGCGATCTTCGAGGCGATGAACAGACCGCCGATGGCGGCGAACGTACCGGAGATCGCGAAGACCGAGATCCGCACCATCTCCACGTTGATACCGGCACGCCGGGAGGCCTCGACGCTGCCACCGAGCGCGAAGATCTTCCGGCCGTACGCGGTCCGGCGCAGCACGAAGTCCGTGATCAGCAGGACCGCGATGAAGATCACCACGGCCAGCGGAAGGCCCTTGTACTGGTTGTAGGTGATCGCCACGGCGAAGGCGACGATCGCCAGCAGCGCGGTGCGCAGGATCGTCTCGCTCAGCGGCCGGGCCGGCACACCCGCGGCCTCGCGGCGCTTGTTGCCGTAGAAGGAGCTGAGGAAGAACACGGCGGTGACGCCGATGGCGAGCGCGTAGGCGGCGGCGACATCGGTGAAGTAGTAGCTGGTCAGCTTGGCGACGAGACCGTTGCTGTCCAGGTTGATGGTGCCGTTGCTGCCCAGGATCTGGAGCATGAAGCCGTTCCAGAACAGCAGACCGGCCAGGGTGACGGCGAAGGCCGGCACACCGATGCGCGCGAACACGAAGCCGTGGAGCGCGCCCGCGACCGTGCCGGTGAGGATGGCCAGCACGAAGGCCAGATACTCGTTCATGCCGTGCGTGACGTTCAGCACCGCGAACGCGGCGCCGGCGACACCGGAGACCGAACCGACCGACAGGTCGATCTCACCGAGCAGCAGCACGAAGACGATACCGACGGCGATCATGCCCGTGCCGACCATGGCGACGGAGATGTCGGACAGGTTGCCCGCGGTGAGGAAGTTGGAGTTCAGGCTCTGGAAGATGATCCAGATGATGACCAGGCCGAGGACGACCGGGATGGAGCCCAGGTCACCGGCCTTCATCTTGCGCTTGAACTCGGAGGCGTAGCCCGCGAGGCCCTGCTCGCGCACGAGGAGCCGGGGATCGATCGCGGTGACCGCCGCGGCGGCCGCCTCGGGGTTCTCCACGACGTGGTCCTCGGGGGTCTCAGAGGTCTTGTCGATGCTCACTTCTGAGCCTCCCCATTGCTGCGCGCCGCACGACGGGTCACGGCGTTCTCCGTGGCGCCCGTGATGGCGGAGATGATCTCTTCCTGCGAGGTCGACTTGACCTCGAAGATGCCGTTGTTGCGCCCGAGGCGCAGGACGGCGACCTTGTCGGCCACGGCCTTCACATCCGCCATGTTGTGGCTGATGAGGATGACCGCGTGACCGCGCTCACGCAGCCGCTCGACGAGGTCGAGCACCTGGGCGGTCTGCTCGACACCGAGGGCCGCGGTGGGCTCGTCGAGGATGACGAGCTTGGGCTCGCCGAGCATCGAGCGGGCGATCGCCACGGTCTGGCGCTGACCGCCGGAGAGCGAGGCGATCGGGATGCGGACGCTGGGGATACGGATGGACAGCGTGTCCAGCAGCTCGCGGGAGCGGCGCTCCATCTCGACCTCGTCCAGGATGCCGCGCTTCTTCAGCTCCCGGCCCAGGTAGAGGTTGCCGACGACGTCGATGTTGTCGCACAGCGCCAGGTCCTGGTACACGGTCGCGATACCGAGGCCCTGGGCGTCCTGCGGCTTGTTGATGTGGACGGCCTTGCCGTCCCACTCGATGGCGCCTTCATCGATGGGGTGCACGCCGGCGATCGTCTTCACCAGCGTGGACTTTCCGGCGCCGTTGTCGCCCACCAGGGCGACCACTTCGCCGGCGTGGACCTCAAGCTCTACATCGGTGAGCGCCTGGACGGCACCGAATCGCTTGGAGACCCCGCGCAACGCCAGGACAGGCGTAGCGGACACGTTAACCATCTCCTTCGCCGCCTGACCCGGCGGGAGGTTGTGCAGAAGTTTGTGGAGGGGGTGTTCCGTCCGGCGCCCCGCCCTAGCTTTGCGGGGCTGATGGATGCGGGGCGCCGGAGGGGCTTTCGATGACGCAAGTCCCGTACGGAAATTCAAGAACGGATTCCCGTACGTGGATAGAGACTTGCGGCGGCTACTTCAGTTGCTCGGACTACTTGATGCCGAGCGCGTCGCACTTGGCCTTGTAGGCGCTCGTGCAGATGTCGCTGACCGTGTAGACGCCGTCCTTGATGACGGTGTCGTTGATGTTGGCCTTGGTCAGCGAGACGACCGCGACGATGACCGACGGGATCGCCTTGTCGGTCGGGCTGTCGACCTTGTCCTTGGCGACGGTGTCGAGCGACTTGCCCTGGGCGAGCGCGACAGCCATCTCGGCGGCGGCGTCGGCCTCGGGGGCGTACGGCTTGTAGACGCTCATGAACTGCTCACCGGCGATGATGCGCTGCACACCCGCGAGCTCGGCGTCCTGGCCGGTGACCGGGACGGAGATGCCCGCGGCCTTCAGGGCCGTGATGATACCGCCGGCCATGCCGTCGTTGGCGGAGTAGACGCCGACGATGTTCTTCTTGCCGAGGGCGGAGATGGCGCCCTCCATGTTGGCGTTGGCGTTCTCCGGCTTCCAGTCCTTGGTGTCGTACTCCTTGCCGACGTTCACCTTGCCGTCGAGGACGGAGTGGGCACCGGCCTTGAACTGGGCGGCGTTCGGGTCGGTGGACGACCCGTTCATCATCACGATCTTGCCGGACTTGGCCTTGGAGCCGAGCGCGGTGAGGAGGGCCTCACCCTGCGTCTTGCCGACGGTCGTGTTGTCGAACGACGTGTAGCCGCTGATCGGGCCCTGGGCGAGACGGTCGTAGGCGACGACGGGGATGCCGGCGTCCTTGGCCTTCTGGACCGAGTTCTTGATGGCCGCAGAGTCCACAGCGTCGACGATGAGGACATCCACCTTGTTGGTGATCATCGTGTCGACCTGCTGGTTCTGCGTGCTCGCGTCCTGCTTGGCGTTGGCGTAGACGACCTCGCCCTTGTTGTTCGTAAGCTCCTTGACCTTCTTCTCGATCAGAGGCTTGTCGAACTTCTCGTAACGCGCGGTCTGGTTCTCGGGAAGGAGCAGGCCGACCTTGATCGCGTCGCCCTTCTTGGCGGAGCCGGAGCTGTCGCTCTTGCTGCCACCGGACTCCTTGGCACTGCCACAAGCAGCCAGCGAAACGGCCATCGCACCAGCGGCAACGGCAAACGCGGCACGACGCATACGCGTGTTCACTCTTGAAACCTCCCTGACGAGGCCGCGTCGTTGCGGCCGAGGTGGCTGGAAGTCAACTCGGCCACGCGAGCGACGTCAAGAAGTAAATACTTAACGAGATGGCAACGGTGCCATGCGTTCTCTAAGTGAAGGCAGGGGCACTCGCGGACAGCGATCCGTCCAAAAGGGTCGAATCGCCCATCTCGCTGAGCGCGAGAGCAAGGGCCCCGAGCACCTCCGCACGGCCGCCAAGTGCCCCTGGCAGCACCGAGAGTTGACGTGCGGCACTGGGGATCGCATACCGGCCGACCGACTCCCTGATGGGTCCGAGAACGAGTTCGCCGGCCTCGGCGAGGTCGCCGCCGAGGACCACCCGACTCGGGTTGAGCAGGTTGCAGAGATTCGCAACCCCGCTTCCGATGTGACGGCCGACATCGGCGATCACCCGACGACAACCCGGATCACCCTCCCGAGCCAGCCTGACGACGCCTTCCATGGTCAGGTCCGTGCCATGGCTGGACTGCAGAAGCGGCAGCACATAGCGCGCCGCCGCGAAGGTCTCCAGGCAGCCCCGATTGCCACAGCGACAGACGGGACCGGATTCATCAAGAGTAATATGCCCGATTTCGCCCGCCGTGCCGCCGGGCCCGCGGTAGATCTTGCCGTCGATCACCAGCCCGGCGCCGACACCGCTCGCGACCTTGATGTACGCCAGGTCCTTGACCCCGCGCCCACTGCCCCAGACCAGTTCGCCGAGCGCGCCCAGGTTGGCGTCGTTGTCCACGTACACGGGCACGCCGAGCCGCCCGCGCAGCTCCTCGGCGGGCTTCGCGCCGGTCCAGCCCGGCAGGATCGCGGTGGACCCCAGGGTCCCCGACTCCACGTCGATGGGACCGGGCACGCCGAGCCCCACGCCCGCGATCTTGGAGGGGTCCACCCCGGTCGCCGCGATCAGGCGGCTGACCAGCTCTTCCGCCCGGTCGAAGCCCTGTGCGGCGCTCGCGTCCACGTCCAGCGGCTCGGACTCCTCGGCCAGCACCTGGTGGGCGAGGTTCCCGACCGCGACGCGCAGATGCGTATGGCCGAAGTCGACGCCGATCACGATGCCGGCGTCACCGCTCAGGGACACGCTGCGGGCCCTGCGGCCACCCGCCGAAGTGGGGGTGACCTCGACCGTTCCGCCGTCCTTGAGCTCTCGGACGATATTGGAAACGGTCGCGGCGGAGAGGCCCGTCGTCCTCGCGATCTCCGCCTGCGTGAGCGAACCGGCAAGGCGCACCGCACGTACGACGCGCTCCAGATTGGCTCGGTGCAGCGACGACTGCGACCCCGGAGTCTCCACGACGACCTCCCGCGTACGAGGCCGCCACGATGAGGCCCCGCCTATGTCCAACTAGTGAACTCTAAGCTGAGCTGTTTGGGTTACCTCCCGTCAAGAGGTTGAGCTGCATCGGGCGCGGATGAGCACACGTGTGCGGGACAGACTGGGCCGTAGATCCTTCTATGGCCCAGGTCACACCCCGGCTGATTACAAGTTGTCGCCGTCCCGGCGTACAAGATCAAGGCCGCGACCACGACGCCGCCCCGCCGGGCGTGGGCCCCCGCACATCCCCTCCGGGCGAGTGGGCCGTTTTCGGGGGACCGGGGAATGCGGAACCGAGTGGGCGGGACCGAGTAGTCGGGACGAAATAGTCGGGGCCGAATAGTCGGGGCCGAATGTGCGGAACCGCAGGTGCCTGAATGTGCGGGACCGAGTACGCGTAATCCCTTCCGCGTCTTCGGAAGGGATTACGTACTCCGGAGAGTTCTCGGTGTTCGACGGATGTGGCCGTTACCTCGCTCGGCCTACTTGAGAGCCCCCGCCGTCAGCCCCTGGACCACCTGTCGCTGGAAGATGATGTACGCGGCCAGCACCGGGAGCATGGCCATCACCAGGCCCGCGAAGAGGCCCGACCAGTCGCCCTTGTAGCCCTGACTGGTCGCCAGCTCGACCAGGCCCTGGGAGAGGACCTTCTTGTCGGGGTCGGTGTTCAGCACGGTGGGGAGCATGTACTGGTTCCACTGGCCCAGGAAGTTGAAGATCCCGACGCTGATCAGCCCCGGCTTGGCCATCGGCAGCATGATCTGGAAGAACGTCCTGGTGTGCGAGGCACCGTCGACGAACGCCGCCTCGGCGATCGAGGTCGGCAGTGTCCTGAAGAACGAGGTCAGGAAGAAGACCGTGAACGGCAGCGAGTAGGCGATGTAGACGAGGATCAGACCCGGCAGTGTGTTCAGCAGACTCATGTTGTTCAGGACGTAGAACAACGGCACCAGAGCCAGCATGATCGGGAAACTCATTCCTCCGACGAAGAGGAAGTAGATGAAGCGGTTGCCCGGGAACTCGAATCGGGCGAGCACGTACGCCGCCATCGAGCCGAGCACGAGCGTACCGACCAGCGAGAATCCCACCACGATGAGGGTATTGCCGAAGTAGTCGCTCATGTGGGCCTGCGACCACGCGCGCGACCAGTTGTCGAAGTGCAGTTTGTCCGGCAGCGACCAGGGCGAGCTGAAAATGGAGTCGTCGTTCTTGAAGGACGTCATCACCGCCCACAGCAGCGGCAGTACGACCATGATCGCCCAGATGATGAGAATGCCGTGCGAGAAGGCGTTGAGGACGCCGCCCTCACTGCTCTTCGCCTTTTCCGGCGGCGCCTTCTCCTTTGCCACCTGAGGACGGTCCTCGACCGGTTCCACGGGCGGCGGGGTGTCAGTGGTCTTCATGCTAGAACTCCAACCGCTCGCGCCGGCCCACTCGCATCACGATCGCCGCGAACAGCAGCGTGACGATGAGCAGCGCGACACCGATCGTGGTGGCGTAGGCGGCGTTCGCGTCACGGAACGCCGATTGGTACACGTACAGCGGAAGGACCGTGGTCGAGTAGTCGGGGCCGCCGGGACCCACGGTCATGATCTGTACGGCGGCGAACGCCTCGGCGCCGAGCGCCAGGATCCCCATGTACACCCATCCCGACTGCACGGTGTCCCAGAGCAGCGGAAGGGTGATCTTGAAGAAGGTGGTGGCGCGGCTCGCGCCGTCGAGCAGCGCGGCCTCGTAGAAGTCCTTCGGAATCGACGCCATGCCCGCCGAGAACAGCACGACGAAGAACCCGACCGTGCTCCACAGCAGCACCGCCATCACACACCACAGGGCGAGGTTCGGGTCGCCCAGCCAGTCCGGCTGGACACTGCCGAGGCCGATGGCCTTCAACGTCCCGTTGATGACGCCGTCGTTGGGGTTGTAGGCGAATTGGAAAAGCAGGGAGACGATCGCGATCGACAGCACCTGCGGGAAGAAGTAGGCGATTTTGTAGAAACCCGAACCGCGCACTCCGGTGATGGCGGCGCCTTTTCGGCGCCGCCCACCGACATTGAGCATGAAGGCGAAGAAGAGCGCGAGGCCCAGCGTCACCAGCGGCAGCAGCAACGCGAACAGCAGACTGTGCTGCAACGACTTCCAGAAGATGTCGTCGTGCAGCATTCTGGTGTAGTTGGCGAAACCGACCATCTTGAAGTCGGGGCTCAGACCGGTCCAGTCCGTGAACGAGTAGTAGATGGCCTGGACGAAGGGCCAGATCACGAAGATCGCGTACAACGCCAAGGGGGCCACCAAGAACCCCACGATGAACCGGTACTTGCCGTGTTGCATGGTTACCGACCCCGATCGAATCGCGGATGCCACCGCCGGCGACGCGTGGACACGCGCCGCTACTGGTGCTTGTAGTGCTTGATGGACTGGTCCTTGGCCGCCGCGTCCGCGTAGCCCTGGATCTTCTTGATGGCCTCGGCCGGGGTCAGCCGCCCTGCCATCATCTCGCCGAGACCGGCGACACCGATCTGCTCCTTCTGAAGCTTCACGTACCAGTCCTGGAGCCGCGGGTTGACCACGTTGGTCCCGGCCTTCTCCAGGGCCGCGACACCGGACTTGAGGCCCGGGGTCAGCGTGATGCCGTCGGTGCCGCCGTTGTAGGCGGTCAGCGATTTCACCTGGCTGGTGAAGTTCTTCGACGAGGCCTCGCTGAGCATGATGCGCAGCTGCTCCATGCCTCCCTCGGGGTTGTTCGCCTTGGCCGGCACGATGAAGGGCTCGCCACCGGAGGCCCAGATGGTGCCGAACGGCATCTTGTCGGAGCTGTCCAGGCCGGTCGGGCCGCTGACGGCCAGGTTGAAGTCCTTCGGGATGACGTTCGCGGACTCGTTCTCCACCCAGGAGCCGTTCGGGATGAAGAGTGCCTTGCCCTTGGCCCAGGCGGTCTGCGACTGGATGTGGTCGATGCCCGGGGTGCCCTGAAGGATGTAACCCTTCTTGTAGAGCTCGTAGTACGCCTCGAACGCCGACTTGACGGCCGGGTCCTTCCAGGCGTTGGGCTCCAGGTTGTCGATCTTGTCGAGAACCTCCCGGCCGCCGATCTTGGCGATGAAGGGGTAGAGCGAGAACGGCAGGTAGTACGGGTACTTGCCCGCGTACGTCCAGCCGGCCATGCCCTTCTTCTTCGCCTTCTCGCACAGCGCGAGCATCGCGTCCCAGGTCTCGGGGTACGTCGCGTCGAGCTTGTCGAGGGCGGTCTGCGAGTACCAGACGCCGTAGACGGTGTACGCGTAGTACATGATCCAGACCGGCGCGCCGTCGAACTGGCCCATCTCCACGATGCCGGGGCGCAGCGTGTCGCGGACCTTCTTCGACGGGTCGTCGATGGACGGCGCGTCGAGGAGCGGGGTCAGGTCGGTGAGCTGCTTCTTGCCGACGAGCACGCCCATGTCCATCTGCTGGGCGCCGGAGTTGTCGATCAGGTCCGGCGGGGTACCGCCGTTGAACTTGGGCTGCAGTTCGGACTGGATCTTCTGGGTCGCATGGAAGTTGACCTTGGCCTTCGGGTAGGCCGTCTTGTACTGGGCGTTGGCGTCGGTCGCGTACTTCGTACCGAATCCGCCGTCGAAGATGACGACGGCGAGCGGGGCCGTCTCGTTGACGCCCAGCGGGTTCTTCGTGGTCTTCTTGCCGGCCTTGGCCTTGGTACCGGAACCGCTGTCGCTGCTCGCGCAAGCGGACAAAAAGCTCATCGTCGGTACGGAAATCAGGCCGAGCGCCGCGGACCGCTTGATCAGGTCACGGCGGCCGACACCCTCGGTGTTGCTGTTCTCGGCGGAAGTGGATCCCATGCTCAAGTCCTCGCCTTCTCCAGGACTCAGGCGGTGAACCGGATCCTCCCCGGCACCGCGGTTAGGTCAAGCTGGGGTCGTGCGTGAGGGATTCAGTCGGTCAACGCGGCGATCCCTGCCCGTCACACTGGCCGCCGACGTCCGATTCCCCCCGGGACGTGCCTGCCCGCGGCCGTCGAACGGCTGGGCGGGTGCCGACAGGTATAGTCCACTTCCCGTCAGCGGAGCAAGATCGAAAGCGGGTTTACCCGCGGGTCTTTTCCGAGTTGAGACCTCGCGGAAATATGGGGCGTCCGCGACTTCCCGGGGGAAGATCGACAGGGCACCAATCTCCCACCATGGGAGTAATGCGCAGCTCGTCGCACGATATTCGCCCCGGACGCCACATCCAACACCCTTGACACCACTGACAACTTGACTCCCTACTGGTCCTTGCGCAGCAAATCTGACAACGTTGTCCATGGCCAGGGAGGGTGCTCGCGCATGCAGCACAGAGCTCGGTACAGACGGAGTTCTCCGGCTCGGCTCAGATGGGGTTCCTCAACGATAATGGGGGTGGTAGCGCTTTCACTGGTAGTGGCCTCGCAGGGCACGGCGATTGCCCTTCCGGCCCAAACGGCATCCACCGATCGCGAGTTCGCCTCCTCGTTCGAATCAGGCGATCCGGCACCGACCTGGCTCAACACGGTGGACACCGGAGCAGACGGCGCAAAGCGCGCGTCGGGTGTCGACGGCGGCTACAGCAGCGGCATCCCCGGCAATGTCACCGACCACGTCACGGATGTCAGGGCGAGCGGCGAGAACACCGGCGGCGGCGAGGTGAAGGAGAACCTCGTCGACGACGAGTCGAGCACCAAGTGGCTGACCTTCGAGCCGACCGGCTGGGCGGAGTTCGACTTCGACGCCCCGGTCAAGGTGGTCACGTACGCGCTGACGTCGGCCAACGACCACGACGAGCGCGACCCCCAGGACTGGACCCTCCAGGGCTCCACGGACGGCAAGGACTGGAAGACCCTCGACACCCGTTCCGGCGAGTCCTTCGGCGAGCGGTTCCAGACGAAGTCGTACGACATCGCGAGCCCCGTCGAGTACCAGCACTTCCGGCTCGAGGTCACCAAGAACAACGGCGGCGACATCCTCCAGCTCGCCGACGTCCAGTTCTCCACGGGGCAGAGCGACGACCCGACGCCCAAGGACATGCTCTCGCTGGTGGACCGGGGCCCGAGCGGCTCCCCCACCGCGAAGGCCGGCGCGGGCTTCACGGGCAAGCGGGCCCTGCGCTACGCCGGTACCCACAAGGCGGACGGCCGGGCGTACTCGTACAACAAGGTCTTCGACGTGAACGTGGGCGTCGGGCGCGACACCCAGCTGTCCTACCGGATCTTCCCCTCGATGGCGGACGGCGACCGGGACTACGACGCCACGAACGTGTCGGTGGACCTGGCGTTCACGGACGGCACCTATCTGAGTGACCTGAACGCGGTCGACCAGCACGGGTTCGCGCTGACGCCGCAGGGGCAGGGCGCGGCCAAGGGGCTGTACGTCAACCAGTGGAACAACGTCGCCTCGCGGATCGGTTCGGTCGCGGCCGGGAAGACCGTCGACCGGATACTCCTCGCGTACGACTCCCCGCAGGGCCCGGCGAAGTTCCGCGGCTGGCTGGACGACGTGGCGCTGAAGACCGTGGCTCCCGAGAAGCCCAAGGCGCATCTGGCCGACTACGCGCTGACCACCCGCGGCACCAACTCCAGCGGGGGCTTCTCGCGCGGCAACAACTTCCCGGCGACAGCCCTCCCCCACGGCTTCAACTTCTGGACGCCGGTGACCAACGCGGGCTCACTGAGCTGGCTGTACGACTACGCGCGAGCGAACAACGCGGACAACCTGCCGACCATCGAGGCGTTCAGCGCGAGCCACGAGCCGAGCCCGTGGATGGGTGACCGGCAGACCTTCCAGGTGATGCCCTCGGCCGCCTCGGGCACTCCGGACACCGGCCGCACCGCCCGCGCGCTCGCGTTCCGGCACGAGAACGAGACCGCGCGCCCGTACTACTACGGGGTGACCTTCGAGAACGGTCTCAAGGCGGAGATGGCGCCCACCGACCATGCCGCGGCCCTGCGCTTCACCTATCCGGGTGAGGACGCGAGCGTGCTCTTCGACAACGTGACCGAGCAGGCGGGCCTCACGCTCGACAAGGACAACGGGATCGTCACCGGGTACTCGGACGTGAAGTCCGGGCTGTCGACGGGTGCGACCCGGCTCTTCGTCTACGGGGTGTTCGACGCGCCGGTGACGGACAGCGGCTCGTCCGGCGTCAAGGGATACCTGAAGTTCAAGCCCGGCGCCGACCACACGGTCACCCTGCGCCTGGCGACCTCCCTCATCAGCATCGACCAGGCCAAGGACAACCTGCGCCAGGAGATCCCCGACGGCACCTCGTTCGGGACCGTCAAGGAGCGGGCGCGCAAGACGTGGGACAAGCTGTTCGGCAAGGTCGAGGTCGAGGGTGCGACGCCGGACCAGCTGACCACGCTGTACTCCAGCATGTACCGGCTCTACCTGTACCCCAACTCCGGCTTCGAGAAGGTCGGTTCGAAGTACGAGTACGCCTCGCCGTTCTCCGCCATGCCCGGCCCCGACACCCCCACCCACACCGGTGCGAAGATCGTCGACGGCAAGGTGTACGTCAACAACGGCTTCTGGGACACCTATCGGACGACCTGGCCGGCGTACTCATTCCTGACACCCTCTCAGGCGGGTGAGATGGTGGACGGGTTCGTGCAGCAGTACAAGGACGGCGGCTGGACCTCGCGCTGGTCCTCCCCCGGGTACGCGGACCTGATGACCGGCACGTCCTCGGACGTGGCGTTCGCGGACGCGTACGTCAAGGGCGTGGACTTCGACGCGGAGGCGGCCTACGACGCCGCCCTGAAGAACGCGACCGTCGTCCCGCCGGCCTCCGGCGTGGGCCGCAAGGGCATGTCGACGTCCCCCTTCCTCGGCTACACCAGCACCGCCACCGGCGAGGGCCTCTCGTGGGCGATGGAGGGCTACGTCAACGACTACGGCATCGCCGAGATGGGCCAGGCCCTCTACAAGAAGACCGGCAAGAAGCGCTACCAGGAGGAGTCCGCGTACTTCCTCAACCGGGCCCAGGACTACGTGAACCTCTTCGACTCGAAGGCCGGGTTCTTCCAGGGCCGCGACGCGCAGGGCAACTGGCGTCTCGACTCCTCGAAGTACGACCCGCGTGTGTGGGGCTACGACTACACCGAGACGAACGGCTGGGGGTACGCCTTCACCGCACCGCAGGACTCACGGGGCCTCGCCAACCTGTACGGCGGCCGGAGCGGGCTGGCCCAGAAGCTCGACGCGTACTTCGCCACCCCCGAGACGGCCTCGCCGGACTTCGTGGGCTCCTACGGCGGGGTCATCCATGAGATGACCGAGGCGCGTGACGTACGGATGGGCATGTACGGGCACTCCAACCAGGTGGCCCACCACGTGAACTACATGTACGACGCGGCGGGTCAGCCCTGGAAGACGCAGAAGAACATCCGCGAGGTCCTCTCCCGCCTCTACACCGGCAGCGAGATCGGGCAGGGCTATCACGGCGACGAGGACAACGGCGAGCAGTCCGCCTGGTACCTCTTCTCCTCGCTCGGCTTCTACCCGCTGGTGATGGGCAGCGGCGAATACGCGATAGGCTCCCCGCTGTTCACCAAGGCGACCGTGCACCTGGAGAACGGCAAGGACCTGGTCGTCAAGGCGCCGAGGAACAGCGCGCAGAACGTGTACGTGCAGGGCGTCAAGTTCAACGGCACGCGCTGGACGTCGACTTCGCTCCCCCACTCGCTCATCTCCCGTGGTGGCGTGCTGGAGTTCGACATGGGCCCCAAGCCGTCCTCATGGGGCACGGGCAAGGACGCGGCGCCCGTTTCGATCACCCAGGACGACAAGGTGCCCGCGCCCCGCGCGGACGTCCTCAAGGGTGACGGCGCGCTCTTCGACAACACCTCGGCGACGGACGCCACGGTCACCTCGGTCGACCTGCCGACGTCCACCGCGGCCAAGGGGGTTCAGTACACCCTGACCTCGTCCGCGGACCACACCAAGGCCCCGGGGGGCTGGGTCCTGCAGGGCTCCTCCGACGGCACC
Organism: Streptomyces mirabilis; assembly: GCF_039503195.1. Lineage (NCBI taxonomy): Bacteria > Bacillati > Actinomycetota > Actinomycetes > Kitasatosporales > Streptomycetaceae > Streptomyces > Streptomyces mirabilis. The sequence goes on along the minus strand of NZ_JBCJKP010000001.1, from coordinate 7,721,935 downwards.
ACGTGGACCGACCTCGACAAGCGCTCCGGCGAGTCCTTCACCTGGGACAAGCAGACCCGGGTGTTCTCGGTCGCGCATCCGGGCTCGTACGCGCACTACCGCCTGGTCCTCGACAGCGAGGCGACGCTCGCGGAGGTGGAACTGCTGGGCTGACACCCTCATACGGGCGGGGCGGGCGCGGAGATCACTCTCCGCGCCCGCCCCGCTGTGCGGCCGGGGTCTCAGCTCACCGCGACGGTGAACACGTGCAGATCCGCGTTGTCCGGCAGCCGCACGCTCTTGACGGTCTTCCCGGACGGGGCCTGGAAGGGCTTGGTGGCGAAGACGTACGCAGCCACCGGGTCCTTGTCTGCGCCCGCGACATTGCGGTACGCGGTCCTGGCGACGGTCTCGTTGCCGTACTGGACGGTGCCGCCTCCGCCGCCGACGGTCCAGTCGGTGAAGGAGAGGTCGACGGAGTCCGTGCTGCCGTCGGTGTAGGTGACGGTCGCATGGGTCTGCTGGTTGCCGTTGACCGCACTGCCGATGAAGGACAACCGGTCTGCCGGGTGGGCCAGTTCGATGCTCTGGGCGGTCGCCGAGGCGTTGTCGGGACGGCCGGTGGGAGAGTCGGGCCAGGTGTAGGTGAGGCCGTCCACGGTGCCCTGGGTGCCGGGGGTCAGGCCGGCGGCGGCGAGGGCCTGACGGGAGTAGCTCCAGCCGCCGCCGTCGTAGTCGGCCTCGTCGTGGTCGCCGGTGTCGTCGGAGACACCGGTGTTGTTGTAGGCGGCCAGGAGGGAGCCGGGCGCCGCGACGGTCAGGGCCACCGGTTGTTCGTACGAGGTGGCGGCCGACGTCACGGTGACCTTGACGTCGTAGAAGCCCTGCTGGGCGGTGTCACCGGCGGACAGGGTGATCTCCTGGGCGCCGTCGGTCACGGTGCCCTCGGCGGGGGTCGCGGTCACGCCGGCCGGGGTGTCCACCTTGAAGCGGACCTCGGGGCCGGTGCCGCCGCTCAGCGCGAGGGCACGGATGTCGAGCTTCGTGCTGCCGCCGGGTGCGAGCGTCGCCGTGGTCGGCCCGACACCGATCTGGTACGGCTGCTCGCCCTCGCGGAAGGACGGCGGGGCGGCCGCCGGGTCACTGCCCCAGGTGCGGTTCGGGGTGCCGGAGAGGATGTAGTCGAGCGTGCCGCCGTCGCGGACGAAGGAGGCGGGGAGCCAAGGGCGGTCGCTGGTACGGCCGTCGACCTTCAGCGACTGCACGTACGGGGCGTCGGCGGCGGCGCCGTTCGCGTGGATCTCGATGTCGTTGCCGCCGGGCCGGTTGATCTCCACCCGGGTGAACAGCGGTGAGGCGAGGACGAGTTCGGCGCGGGAGGGGACCTGCGGATACATGCCGAGCGCGGAGAAGACGTACCAGGACGACATCTCCCCCAGGTCGTCGTTCCCGGGGATGCCGCCCGGCTGGGTCGACCACAACCCCGTCATCGCGGCGCGGACGGTCTCCTGCGTCCTGCAGGGCGCGCCCGCGTAGGCGTACAGGTAGGGCACGTTGATCGAGGGCTCGTTGTCCAGCTCCGACTTGTCGCCGCCGTTGCCCGTGAGGGCCCAGCTGCCGTCGGCGTTGTGGAAGAAGGTGTCGAGGCGGTCGAGTGCCTTGTCCCGGCCGCCCATCGCGGCGAAGAGCCCGGCCGGGTTGTGCTGCACCATCCAGGTGTACTGGGCGGCCGTACCCTCCACGAATCCGTTGCCGGTCGCCGGGGTGAAGCCGGTGACCCAGCTGCCGTCCGCCTTGCGGCCCGCGACGTAGCCACCGCTCGGGTCGGCCGCGATGTTGAAGTTGTTCTGCCACCACTGGGAGCGCTGGGCGAAGTCGGCGGCCGTCTGCTTCTTCCCGGCCGCCGTGGCGAGCTGGGAGAGCGCGAAGTCCGCGCCGGACATCTCGAGGGTCTCGGCCGCGCCGCCCCAGGCGTTGGACACGGACGGCATGTAGTGCTGCTTGAGGTACTTGTCGAGCGACGGCCGCTGTCCGACGGACAGGACCGGCTTGCCCGAGGAGGAGAGGTCGCCCTCGGTCGGCACGGTCGCCGCCCTGACCAGCGAGTCCAGCGCGCCGCGCAGGTCGAAGTCGGTGCCGCCGAAGGCCCGGATGCCGGCGAGCGCGGTCGGGGACGGGTCGCCGTTCATGACATGGGTGCCGCTCGCGCCGTGCAGCCAGCGGTCCCAGACGCCGCCGTTCTGCCGGGCGAGTTCGAGCAACGACTGCGCGATGTCGGAGCCGGTGTCCGGGCTGAGCAGGGTCAGCAGCTGGACCTGGGAGCGGTAGACGTCCCAGCCGGAGAAGGTGCCGTACTGGGCCCGGTGGCCACGGCCGACGACATGGACCTTGTCGTCGGGGCCCCGGTACCTGCGGTCGGCGTCACTGATGACGTTCGGGTGCAGGAGGGCGTGGTAGAGCGCGGTGTAGAAGGTGGTGCGGTCGCTGTCGCTGCCGCCGCCGACCCTGATCGCGCCGAGCTGGTCGCGCCAGGCCCGATGGGCGGCGTCCTGGACCGAGGCGAAGGAGCGGGACTGCGGGTTCTCGGCCGCGAGGTTGGCGGCGGCACCCGCCTGGCTGACGTACGAGATGCCGACCTTGACGTTCACGGGGTCGGCGCCGGGCTCGAACTCCACATAGCCGCCAGCGCCCTTGCCCGCGACGGGACGGCCGCCGTTCCCGAAGCCGCCGGTGCCGCCGCTCGCCTCCGTGGACCCCGGGCTCAGCCTGTCGTCCTGCCAGGTGCCGGTCGACTGGAAGTCGCGGTCGAAGCGGGCGGTGAAGTAGAGCGTGTAGTAGGCGCGTTGACCTTCGGGGTCGAGGTAGCCGCAGAAGTTCCCGGAGGTGACGGACCCGGAGACCGTGCGGGTCGCCGGGTCGATCTTCAGGGTCGAATCGGTGGACCCTACCTCGGAGTTCGCAGTGCGGACCAGGAGCGAGGCGGGTTTGTCGGCGGGGAAGGTGAAGCGGCCCGAGCCGGTGCGCGCGGTCGCGGTGAGGTCGGCGGTGACGCCGGAGGCGAGGCCGACCTTGTAGTGGCCGGGCTCGGCGGTCTCCTCGGTGTGCGCGAAGTCGGCCGCGTACACCGCGTCCTTGGTGTCGCTCGCCGGGGAGGACGTGACCTCACCGGCGTACGGGAAGAAGGGGATGTCGCCGCTGCCGCCCGCGCAGCCCGTGCCGGACATGTGGGTGAGGCTGAAGCCCCTGATGCGGGTGGCGTCGTACTGGTAACCGCCGGGCGCGGCCGTCCGGGTGGAGTCGCCGCGGGTGTTCTCGGGGCTCCAGGAGAGCATGCCGAAGGGGACGACGGCTCCGGGGAAGACGTTGCCGCCGTTCTTGGTGCCGATGAGCGGGTCGACGTAGGTGGTGGGGTCCCGGACGAGGTCGGGTGCGGCGGTGGCGGCCGCCGCGGGGGTGACGGCGGGGGTGATCCCGGCGGCCGCCAGGGCGACGGCGAGCAGGACGAATGACGGACGGAAACGCATGACGCGGCCCCTCCTCCTTCGGACGGGTCGCGCACCGCAGGTCGCACAAGCCGCAGGGACAGTAACGTGCGCCACGGGTACCACGGAAGACCGCGTGCGCCCCCACAGGCACGCTCGGCGCACACCCCTATGGCGCAACGCGCCCCGCTGTGGTCCCCCAACTCTCTTGACATCGTTGTCGGTTGAGGCGGTAGAGTCATGTACAGACCATCAGACAACGTTGTCGCACGCCTAGGTCGTCACAAGCCACGCTCCCCCACAATCTCGGCTGCGCTCGAGCAGGGGGACCCCCAACCCGGGCAGCACCCCCCTCGCCCGCCCGGGCTCGCGGACCGGGTGAGTTCCACACCACCCACCCGGTCCGCCCAGAGCCGCTCAACCGACCTGGCAGGGAAGCGCGGTCGCGGGATCACCGCCGGAGCCCGAGACGACGTACCCGAAGGTCGCGCTCCTCCCGTGCAGGCCGGGTTCACCGGTTTGATCTCACCGGTGTCGGTCAGCCCGTCCTGCCGGCACAGGAAGGTCCTTCGCTCGATGTCGCGGGAATGCGAGGTGAGGCGGGAGCAACTCCCGGCGGGTTCCGGTCCGCCGCATGGGAGCGCTCCCACCTCATGTGGACGTTAGCGCGCACGACCACCTCTGTAAACGCTTCACGTGTAAGCGCTTCACATGTAAGCGCTTCACGCACGAGGGCCACATCCCCTGACAACGGGTGCGGCCCTCGCCATGACGGAGAAACCACTCAGGTACCGATTTTCCTATGACTGAGAGACCACCCGAGTCGGTCACGTCACCGAGGTGGGGTGACGTCAGACAGTGCTGTCGAAGAAGCTCCCTCCCGTAGTCGTTGCCGTTGGGCGTGCGGATGAGGGAGTGGACGTGCTCCTGGGTCGCGCCGCCGCCCTGCCCCGAACTGCCCGTCTGCGACTGCGGCTCCATTGCCGCGCGCTCCCCGGTGTCCCCGCTGCCGAGCTCGGTCATCGTCGCTGGATCCCTTCGTCGTGGGCACGTCCGGGACGGATGGCTGGGCGCACACGACTCCGGGGGAGCAGCCCGAGGTGAACCCGAAGTGCGGCGGAGGGAGGGCCTGGCCGACGACAACGAACCGCTCCCTTCCGGGCGCCGGGGCGGGCCGTTGTTCCGTCACCCGCGCTTGGCGCACACCGTGACCTGATGCCCGATCCAGCGCGTGCGAACGTATGTCGCCACCGAAGGAAGTGTCAACAATTTCGTTGACCTTCATGGCTCACGCACAGGCCGCACAGGCAACACAAGGTCGCCGAGGGGCGGCGCGGAGGGTGGTCGGGCTTCAGGCCGACGCGGGCGCCGGAGTGGGCGCCGGGTCCGGGGTCCTGATGCTGTCGGCCGGGGGCAGTTCGAGCGTGAACTCCGTACGACCTGGGGCGCTCTCCACGCGGATGCGACCGCCGTGGGCGGCGGTGACCGCCTCAGCGATGGCGAGTCCGAGGCCGGAGCCGCCCTCAGTCGGGTTGCCGCGGGAGCGCGAGGCGTCGCCCCGGGTGAAGCGTTCGAAGACGGACGGGAGCAGATGCTGCGGGATACCGGGGCCGTCGTCGCGCACGCGGATCGTGCAGGATGCGTCCGTGGCCTCCACCGAGGCGACCACGGTCGTACCAACAGGCGTATGCACACGGGCGTTGGCCAACAAGTTGACCACCACCTGGTGGAGCCGTGCCTCGTCGCCGACGACCAGGGCCGGGGTGTCCACCAGCAGCGCCAGCTGCCAGTTGTGGGTGTCCCCGGCGGCTCGCGCGTCCCACACCGCCTCGGCGACCAGTGCCGCGAGGTCCACCTCGGCCGCGTGCAGCGGCCGGCCCTCGTCCAGCCGGGCGAGCAGCAGCAGGTCCTCGACGAGGCCGGTCATCCGGGCCGACTCGGCGGAGACCCGGCGCCAGGCCAGGGTCGGTTCGATCCGTTCGGTGCCGCGGTTCATCAGTTCCGCGTATCCGGCGATGGAGGCGAGAGGGGTACGGAGTTCATGGCCGGCGTCGGCGAGGAAGCGGCGCATGCGTTCCTCGCTGCGGCGCATCTCCTCCTCGCCACGCCGACGTTCGGCGAGCGAGGACTCGACGTGGTCGATCATGCGGTTGAGGGCGGCACCGACCTGACCGGCCTCGCTGCCGGGGTCGGTGTCGCGTTCGGGGACCCGGATCAGTCTGGTGACCTCGCCGTGGCCCAGCGGGGAGCGGGAGACCGCGACGGCGATGGCGGCGACCCGTCCGAGGGGGCGCAGTTGGCGCCGTATGACGACGGCGCAGACGCAGCCCGCCACGGTGAGGCCGACGGCGGCCACGACGGCCTCGACCGCGATCAGGCGACCGATCATGTCCTGTACGTCTGCCATGGGAAGCCCGGTAAGGACGGAGACGCCGTCGCCGCCGAGAGCGGTCACCCGGTAGCTGCCGAGGCCCGGGACGGTACGGGTGTGCAGGGAGCCGTCGGTGGTGATGCGGTCGAGGGCGGCGCGCTGGACGGCGGTCAGGGTCTTCCGGCCGCCGTCGTGGGTGACGACCTCGGCGGCGAGGATGCCCCCGTCCTCGTCGAACCGGGCGGCGAGGGTGCCGACGGCCTGTCCCCGTTCGTTGAGGAACCCCAGGTCCGTGGCGTCGCTGCTGCGGCGCTGGAGGCCGCCCTGGCTGCGCTCGGCGGCGTCGGTGACGCGCTGGTCCAGGTTGCCGAGCAGGTAGGAGCGTTGGGCGAAGACGGTGGTGAGGGCCATGGCGGCGCAGACGGCGACGAGGGTGGCGCTGACGAAGAGGAACAGTCGCGTCCGCAGCGAACACCCGGTCCGAGGGGAGCGTCCGAAGAGCCGGGTCCGTCGGGGGCTCATCTCCCGTCCTCCACCGGCCGGATCGCGTACCCCACCCCACACACGGCGTGCATCGTCGATGCCCGCCCTTTGTCGATCTTCCGGCGCAGGCTCACGTGGTTCCTTGGATATCCGTAGTCGTTCGTCGTCTGCCGGCGCCATGCCATGTGCCGGTTTCGCCTGATTGTGCGAGGCGGTCCCCGCGGAGGTACCCGCCACCGTCACGTCCGACACGGGGGCGGTCGCCGCCGTCACGCTCGCCGCGCACGCGGGCCCCGTCGCCGTCGCCGCCGCCGTCCCCGAGGACACGCTCACCGGGGACGCGGTGGCCACCGGTGCGTTCGCCACGGGCGGGGTCGCCGGGGGCGCGTGTGACGTGGAGACGTTCGCTCCGGGTGCCAGACATATGACGATCCTGTCCCGGTTCGCTGGGAGAACCCCGTGTTCCGACTGTGCCGCAGCCGTGCGAAGGGCCTCCCGGGAGGAACCGGCGGTTCTCAACCCCCCTGGCCGAAGGGGGCATTGGCACCCCTCGGCCACAGGAATCCCTTGAGCCTCTTCTCTCCCGGCCCGCACAGTGGTCCAGACCTCACCAGGTCTCTCAAGGGAAGGAAAAGCCCACAGATGCGAAGACTCCACGCCCTCTGGGCCATGACAGGCGCCGCCGCTCTGCTCGCGGGTGCGATCGCCCCCTCGGCAGCGGCCCCGACCCCCTCGCCCGACACCCCACCGGGCACGGCGCAGGGCACCACCCGGACCGTCACCCTCATCACCGGCGACACCGTGTCGCTCACCGCCGGACCGGACGGAAAATATGCCGTCGACATCCAGCGCGGCAAGGGCCGTGAGGCCGCCACCTTCCTGTCGACCGAGCGCGACGGCGAGGTCAGTGTCCTGCCGGCGGACGCGATCCCGCTGGTGAAGGCGGGCCGTCTCGACCCGGCCCTGTTCAACGTCACCCAGCTGGTGAAGCAGGGATACACGGACGCGAAGACCGGCACCACCCCGGTGATCGCGACGTACAAGAGCGGCAGCGCGACCCCCGACGGCGCACGCCGGACGCTCAAGCTGCCCGCGATCGACGGGGCCGCGCTGAGCGCGAAGAAGTCGACCTCCTTCTGGGCCGACATCGCCCCCGCTCTCGGCACCGAACCGACCACCAAGGCCGCCAAGCAACTCGGCGAGGGCATCGACAAGATCTGGCTCGACGGCAAGGTACAGGCGTCCCTCGACGTCAGCGTGCCGCAGATCGGCGCACCCGAGGTGTGGAAGTCGGGCTACGACGGCAAGGGCATCAAGGTCGCCGTCCTGGACACCGGCGTGGACACCGGACACCCCGACCTCGCGGGCAAGATCGCGGAGTCCCAGAGCTTCGTGCCCGACGAGGGGGTGCAGGACGGATTCGGCCACGGAACGCACGTGGCCTCCACCATCGTCGGATCGGGCGCGGCCTCGGGCGGCCGCTACAAGGGCGTGGCGCCGGGCGCGGAACTGGCGGTGGGCAAGGTGCTCGACACCACCGGCCACGGCCAGGACTCCTGGATCATCGCGGGCATGGAGTGGGCGGCCAAATCCGGCGCGAAGATCGTGTCGATGTCGCTGGGCGGTGACGCCACCGGCCCCTCCGACATCCTGAGCGAGACCGTCGACAAGCTGTCCGAGTCCACCAGCACCCTCTTCGTGATCGCGGCGGGCAACTCCGGCCCGTCCGAGCAGACCGTCGGCACCCCGGGCATCGCCGACTCCGCGCTGACAGTGGGCGCCGTGGACAAGTCCGACAAGCTGGCCTCGTTCTCCAGCCGCGGTCCGCGCGCCGGTGACTACGCGGTCAAGCCGGAGATCACCGCGCCCGGCGTGGCCATCACCGCGGCCCGCGCCGCGGGCACCAGCATGCCTGGTGGTACGCCGGTCGACGACTACTACACGACGGCGAGCGGTACGTCGATGGCCACCCCGCATGTCGCGGGCGCCGCGGCGCTGGTCGCCCAGGCCCACCCCGACTGGACGGGCCAGCAGATCAAGCAGGCGCTGGCGACCACGGCGAAGACCATGCCGGACGCCGACGTCTTCGAGCAGGGCGACGGCCGGGTCGACGCCGTACGGGCCGTCAACCAGGGCGTCTTCGCGACGCCGACGCTGAGCTTCGGCAAGTACGAGGAGACCGACACCGAGGCCGCCGACAAGGACATCACGTACACCAACACCACGGACAAAGCGGTGGAGTTGAAGGTGTCCTCGTCACTTCGCGACGCCACACTGAACGCGGACACGGTGACCGTCCCGGCGAAGGCCACCGCCACCGTCGCGGTCACGGTCGACCCGGCGAAGGAGGCGACGGGCCGGTACACGGGCCACATCACCGCGAGCGCCGACGGCATCCTCGTCACCACGGCCATCGGCTTCGAGAAGCTGCCGAAGACCTACGACCTGAAGGTGTCGCTGCTGGGCCGTGACGGCAAGCCGACCAAGTCTTCGTCGATCTTCATGCTGCAGGAGCTGAACGGCGCGTATCCCGACACCTACGGGTTCATCGGCAGCGGCTACACCTTCAAGGTGCCGGCCGGTACGTACTCCACGGCGTCCTGGATCTCGCAGCGGGACGCGGCCGGACTGGAGGTCAACACCTCGGTCGTCGGCGATCCGGAGATCAAGGTCGCCCGTGACACCGAGGTCGTCCTCGACGCCCGCAAGGCGGTGGAGATCAAGCCGAAGACCAAGGAGGACTCCGAGTTCCAGGGCTTCAGCACCAACTGGCACCGGGAAGGCCCGGGCACTGCCTTCGGGGTGACCTACAGCCAGGGCTGGTGGACCGACCACATCTATGTGGCGCCCACCGAGAAGGTCACCCAGGGCATGTTCGAGTTCTCCTCGAAGTTCCGGCTGTACGCCAAGGAGCTGACGGCGAGCGTCACCGGCCCGGAGAAGTACGCGCTGCCCCTCGACTACGCGCAGACGTACAGCGGCCTCCCCGTGAAGGTCAGCGGTGATCACACGGTGCGGGCGGTGGACGCGGGCGCCGGAACCGCGGCCGACTTCAAGGGACTCGACGTCAAGGGCAAGGTGGCGGTCGTCCGGGTGGGCGCCGGTGCGACGGCGGACGAGGCGCTGGCCAACGCGACCGCGGCCGGGGCCGGTTACGTCCTCGCCTACCGCGAGACGCCCGGATACTGGCTCGGCTCCGTGCAGAGCATGACTGTCCCGCTGATGCTCGCCACCGGCGAGGACGGCGCGAAGCTCGGCGCCCTGCTGAAGAGCGGGAAGAAGGTCAAGCTGAAGCTGGCCGGCACTCCCGTCAGTCCGTATGTGTACAACGTGATGTTCCCGCAGGTGGGAGCCATCTCGGCGAACCAGACGTACAACCTGAACAGCTCCAACACGGTGAAGCAGACGGTTCGTTACCGCGGAGCCGGGGCCGGGGATGTCGGCAAGGACGCCGTGTACCGGTACCGCCCCTGGCAGAGTGCCGACATCGCGACCACCACCAACGTGCGGCTCGGCACGGAGCGCACCGAGTACTACAACGTCTCCGACAATCGGATCTGGCACGCCGTCTATCCCAACTGGAAGGCGAACCAGCCTCAGTGGGGTCCCGTGCGGACCTTCGACAAGGCGGGCAAGCAACCCACCGAGGACTGGCTGGGCCAGGTCGTCCGCCCGGCGACCGCTCAGCAGGCCGGCCTCTCCCAGCGCACCGGTGACAAACTCACCGTCCGCGTACCGGAGTTGAGCGATGCCACACCGGGCCACTACGGATACGCGGACAACGTTCTGGACACCGCGAAGGGCAAGCTGTACGCGGACGGGCAACTGATCGGCGACACCGCACTCGGCGGCTACGGTACGTTCACCGCGCCGGCGGCGAAGTCCTCGTACCGCCTCGTGGTCGACACGCAGCGCACGGCCGACTGGGCGGCGTACTCCACCGCCACCCACACCGAATGGTCCTTCGCCTCGGCGCACACGGACCAGCAGACGGCGCTCGGGCTGCTCTCGGTCGACTACGACGTGGCCGGGCTCAACCTTCTCAACAGTGCTGAGGCCGGACACACGTCGAAGCTCGGCCTCTCCGTCCGGAACCAGTCGGGCGGCGTCACCGCCAGTTCCCTGAAGGCCTGGGTCTCGTACGACGACGGCACCTCGTGGAAGGAAGTGAAGGTCAAGCACGGCAAGGCGGAGCTGAAGCACCCGAAGAAGGACGCCCGGTTCGTGTCGCTGCGCGTACGGGCCGGCGACCGGGACGGCAACATCGTCGACCAGACGGTCGTACGGGCGTTCGGCCTGAAGTAGACGACCGTAGCCAAACGTTGCGGAAAGCCTTAACAAAGATCGTCTACCGTGCCGGGCCATGGTGAACACGGCATACGACACGGCAAGGGAGACCCCTGCCGCGAGCCCCTGGGCCGCGGTGGGGGTCTCCGCGTTCGACGAGGTGCTGTACCAGGCAATCCTCAACCAGCCCGACGCCGGCGCGGCCGGCTGGGCGCTGCTGACCGGTGCCTCCCCGGCCCGGGTCCGCGAGGCCTGCAACCGGCTGCTCACGCTCGGGCTGTTGCAACCACCGGACTCCATGGGCGGGTTACGGGCGGTCGACCCCCGGGTGGCGATCCGCGCGCTGATCCGGCGGCGCGAGACGGAGTCCGAACTGCTGGCCGCCACCGCCGAGGAGATGGCGACCGCGTACGAGGCGGGGCTGCTTCGCGAGGAGCCGTCCCGGCTGGTCGAGGTGGCCTCCGGCGAGGGCGCCATCGCGGCACGCCTGGAGGAGATGTACGCGCGCGCCGAGCACGAGGTGTGCCTTTTCGACACACCGCCGTATCTCGCCCCGCCCGCTCCTCAGGTGGATCTCCAGGCCGATCTGCTCAGCCGCGGAATCGTCTCTCGGGGGATCTACGCGGCGACCGGCCTGGAGGATCCGAAGGTCCTGTCCCGCGCCCTGAGTATGGTCGAACTCGGCGAGCAGGCCCGGGTGTTGCCGACCGTGCCGCTCAAGCTGCTGGTGGTCGACGGATGCCGCGCGCTGCTGCCGCTGACCGCCTCCGTGGCCGGCGGCTACTGTGCCGTCGTGGTGTGGCACTCGGCGGTCACCGAGGCCTTGCAGAAGCTCTTCGAGCTGGCCTGGCAGCAGGCGACCCCGCTCGGCCAGCCGGTCTCCGACGGTGAACTCACCGAGGACGAGCGGACGTTGACCCGGCTGCTGGCCGCCGGGATGAAGGACGAGGCGGTCGCCCGTCACCTGGGGGTGAGCCTGCGGACACTGCGCCGCCGGGTGAGCGATCTGCAGGAGCGGCTGGGCGCGGCGAGCCGTTTCCAGCTGGGGATGCGGGCGGCGCAGCGCGGCTGGGTGTAGGCGCCCGGGCATGCCGTCGCATGCGAAGGGCCGCACCCCTCCGAAGAGGAGTGCGGCCCGGCCGCCGTACCGGATCGCCTACTTGCGGATCAGGTTGCGCAGCACGTACTGCATGATGCCGCCGTTGCGGTAGTAGTCCGCCTCGCCGGGGGTGTCGATGCGGACGACCGCGTCGAACTCGACGCCGGTGTCGGTGGTGACCTTCACCGTGCGCGGGGTGGTGCCGTTGTTGAGCTCCTCGACGCCGGTGAAGGAGAAGGTCTCCTCGCCGGTGAGGCCGAGGGTCTCGGCGGTGGCGCCCTCCGGGAACTGGAGCGGCAGGACGCCCATGCCGATGAGGTTGGAGCGGTGGATGCGCTCGTACGACTCGGCGATGACGGCCTTGACGCCGAGGAGCGCGGTGCCTTTGGCGGCCCAGTCGCGGGACGAGCCGGAGCCGTACTCCTTGCCGGCCAGGATGACCAGCGGGGTGCCCTGCTCGATGTAGTTGCGCGAGGCGTCGTAGATGAACGCGACGGGCGCGCCCTCGACGGTGAAGTCGCGGGTGTAGCCGCCCTCCGTGCCCGGCGCGATCTGGTTGCGCAGGCGGATGTTGGCGAACGTGCCGCGGATCATGACCTCGTGGTTGCCTCGGCGCGAGCCGTAGGAGTTGAAGTCACGACGCTCCACACCGTGCTCGGTGAGGTACTTGCCGGCCGGGGTGTCGGCCTTGATGGCGCCGGCCGGGGAGATGTGGTCGGTGGTGACCGAGTCGCCCAGCTTGGCGAGCACACGGGCACCGGCGATGTCGGTGACCGGGGACGGCTCGTGCGCCATGCCCTCGAAGTACGGGGGCTTGCGGACGTAGGTGGACTGCGGGTCCCACTCGAAGGTGTTGCCGGTCGGGATCGGCAGCGCCTGCCACTGGGCGTCGCCCGCGAAGACATCCTTGTAGGACTTGTTGAACATGTCCTCGCCGATGGCGTTCGCCACGACGTCGTTGACCTCGGCCTCGGAGGGCCAGATGTCGGCCAGGTAGACCGGCTTGCCGTCCTGGTCGATGCCCAGCGCGTCCTTGGTGATGTCCACCTTCATGGAGCCCGCGAGCGCGTACGCGACGACCAGCGGCGGGGAGGCCAGGTAGTTCATCTTGACGTCGGGGTTGATGCGGCCCTCGAAGTTCCGGTTGCCGGAGAGGACCGAGGTGACGGCGAGGTCGTGGTCGTTGACGGCCTTGGAGACCTCCTCCGGCAGCGGGCCGGAGTTGCCGATGCAGGTGGTGCAGCCGTAGCCGACGAGGTTGAAGCCGACCTTGTCGAGGTAGGGGGTGAGCCCCGCCTTGTCGAAGTAGTCGGTGACGACCTTGGAGCCCGGGGCGAGGGTGGTCTTGACCCACGGCTTGCGGGTCAGGCCCTTCTCGACCGCCTTCTTGGCCACCAGCGCGGCGGCGACCATGACGTACGGGTTCGAGGTGTTGGTGCAGGAGGTGATGGCCGCGACCGTCACCGCGCCGTGGTCGATCTCGTAGGTCGAGCCGTCGGGGGCGGTGACCGTGGTCGGACGGGTCGGTACGCCGTTGGCGGTGGCCGGGGAGTCGGAGGCCGGGAAGGACTCCTTGCCCGCCTCGTCGTCCTCGTCGACGTAGTTGCGCACGTCCTGTGCGAACTGCTGCGCGGCGTTGGCCAGGACGATCCGGTCCTGCGGGCGCTTCGGGCCGGCGATCGACGGGACGACCGTCGAGAGGTCCAGCTCCAGCTTCTCGGAGAAGTCGGGCTCGGCGGCCGGGTCGAGCCAGAGGCCCTGCTCCTTGGCGTACGCCTCGACGAGCGCGAGCTGCTGCTCGCTGCGGCCGGTCAGCTTGAGGTACTTGATCGTTTCTGCGTCGATCGGGAAGATCGCGGCCGTCGAGCCGAACTCCGGCGACATGTTGCCGATGGTGGCGCGGTTGGCCAGCGAGGTGGCGGCGACGCCCTCGCCGTAGAACTCGACGAACTTGCCGACGACGCCGTGCTTGCGCAGCATCTCGGTGATCGTGAGCACCAGGTCGGTGGCGGTGGTGCCGGGGGTGAGCTCACCGGTCAGCTTGAAGCCGACGACGCGCGGGATGAGCATGGAGACCGGCTGGCCGAGCATCGCGGCCTCGGCCTCGATGCCGCCGACGCCCCAGCCGAGCACACCGAGGCCGTTGACCATGGTGGTGTGCGAGTCGGTGCCGACGAGCGTGTCGGGGTACGCCTGGCCGTTACGGACCATGACCGTGCGCGCCAGGTGCTCGATGTTCACCTGGTGGACGATGCCGGTGCCCGGCGGGACGACCTTGAACTCGTCGAAGGCGGTCTGGCCCCAGCGCAGGAACTGGTAGCGCTCCCTGTTGCGGCCGTACTCCAGCTCGACGTTCTGCGCGAACGCGTCGTTGGTGCCGAACTTGTCGGCGATGACGGAGTGGTCGATGACCAGCTCGGCCGGGGCCAGCGGGTTGATCTTCGCCGGGTCTCCGCCGAGCTCCTTGACGGCCTCACGCATGGTGGCGAGGTCGACGACACAGGGCACGCCGGTGAAGTCCTGCATGATCACGCGGGCGGGCGTGAACTGGATCTCCTGGCTGGGCTGCGCCTGGGAGTCCCAGTTGCCGATCGACCGGATGTGGTCGGCGGTGATGTTCGCGCCGTCCTCGGTGCGGAGCAGGTTCTCCAGCAGCACCTTCAGGCTGTACGGAAGGCGAGCCGAGCCTTCCACCTTGTCCAGCCGGAAGATCTCGTACGACTCGTCGCCCACCTGCAGCGTGCTGCGGGCGTCGAAGCTGTTCGCCGACACGACAGTCTCCTTCATTGATGTGCGCGTTCCCACCGCATCCTGCCGCCACGACGTCTTGGCCGATCCGCTAAGGTAAGGCTAAGTTAGGTAAGCCTTACCGTCAGACCTGATGACTGCGTGCGGCTGCGGTGCACCTCGGCAGATATCTCGATGTCGAGATAACTCTAGTACATGGGCGCCCCCGGGTCATGCCCGGCATGCTGTCGACCTGCCGTCAGGCACTCCGCCGCGCCGCGGCAGCGCGCGCGTGAGCCACACCAGCTCGCCGCGGTCGTCGGCCGAGACGTGGTCCCGCTCGAACCCGAGCTTTTCGAGGACGCGGAACGAGGGGGCGTCCCAGGTGCGCACGGTCGCCCAGACCCGCCCGCGCCCGGTCGTGCTCGCGGCGGCGAGCACCGCGCAGGCCGCCTCGGTCGCGTAGCCGTGCCCGTGCGCGCTTCGGAACAACTCGTACGCGATCTCGGGTTCGTCGAGGGAGGCCCGGCCGACGTAGCCGAGGAAGGCGCCCGTGTCGCGGCGGTCGACGGGCAGCAGAGCGATGCCGGTCGACGCCGCCGCGGCGAGCTGGGCCGCGATGATCTCGCGGCTCCGTTCGACCGGGAGCGGTCCCGCACCCCGTTCCGCGAAGAGCGCGCTGTGTCCCTCGGCATCGGAGTCGGACCACGGCCGCAGCGTCAGCCGGGCGGTCTCGAGGCGTGACGGCATCGGCGGATACGCGGGCACGGCGACACCCTATCGACGGCGCCCGGGGCGGGGAACGCCGCGCTCGGGGCGAGCAAACCCGTACTCGGGGCGGGGCGGGCCGGGCGGTCATGGGTCTGTCCGCCCGTGCCTGGCACTGCCAGTACCAGGCACGGGCGGGCGGACCGGTGCACAGTGGGGGCATGGCGAGTACGGAGTTCGGGCGGACGGTCCGGCGCTGGCGGGACCGGGTCTCCCCCGAGGCGGCCGGGCTCCCCGTCGGCGGGCACCGACGCGCGGCCGGACTGCGCCGCGAGGAGCTGGCCCTGCTGGCCGGGATCTCGGTCGACTATGTCACCCGTCTCGAACAGGGCCGGGCGAGCAACCCCTCGGAGCAGATCGTCGAGGCGCTCGGCCGGGCGCTGCGACTGTCCGGCGCCGAGCGCGAACACCTCTTCCATCTCGCCGGACTGGTCCCGCCGGGACGCGGCACCGTGCCCGCCCACATCACCCCCGGCGTGCACCGGATGCTGGACCGGCTGACCGGAACGCCCGTCGCGGTCTTCGACGCGGCATGGAACCTGCTGCTGGCCAACCCGCTGTACGCGGCCCTGATGGGTGACCCGTCCGGGTGGCGCGGCAACGAGCGCAACGCGGTGTGGCGCAACCTCGTGGGCCCGGGCAGCCACGTCCGCCACACCCCCGAGGCCCGACGCGAGTTCGAGACCACCGTCGTCGCCGACCTGCGCGCGACCGCGCGCCGGTATCCGGCGGACCAGCGGCTGCGGCGCCTGGTCGAGGAGTTGCGCGCGAACAGCGACCGGTTCGCCGAGCTGTGGGAGTCCGAGGCCGTGGGCCACCACGAGGCCTCGCGCAAGACCATCGACCATCCGCAGCTGGGTCCCGTGACGCTCGACTGCGACGTACTCAACGTCGCGGGCAGCGACCTGCGCATCATGGTCTACACGGCGGAGCCGGGAACGCGGGACGCCGAGCAGGTCGCCCTCCTCGGGGTCATCGGCACCCAGACACTCGTGGAGCGCGGGGCGGCCGAACGAGGCTGAGCGCGCCGGGAGTTCACAGGCAACCATCGCCCGCTTCGGGGTACTGGGAACGGGACGCGCCGCAGTCGGCGGCGCGAAACGACAGGAATGCCGCGAACTGCCCCAAGGGGGACCCTTCATGCCTCTCACGTTCCGCAAGAGCTTCCGCATCCTTCCCGGGGTGCGGCTGAACATCAACCGGCACTCGTGGTCGATCACCACGGGCGGCCGGCACGGGCCGCACCACACCCGCAGCAGCACCGGACGCCGCACCTCGTCGATGGATCTGCCGGGCCCCTTCGGCTGGCGGCGCACGACGCGTCGACGGGAGCGCTGACCGAAGTCGCCGTGCCGCCACGGCGCCGCACCCGAACTCCCATGCGGGTGCGGTGTGCTGTTCCCCACTACCCGGACGGGTGCGCTCCGTTTCTCTTTATCTCACATCAGATATACGGTCGCGCCATGGCAGACGACTACCTCGTACGCATCGGCAAGCTCATCCGTGACGCCCGGCAACACCGGGGCTGGACACAGTCGCAGCTCGCCGAGGCACTCGGCACAAGTCAGAGCGCCGTCAATCGCATCGAGCGCGGCAACCAAAACATCAGCCTTGAGATGATCGCTCGAATCGGTGAAGCCCTGGACAGCGAAATCGTCTCTCTGGGCTACGCGGGTCCGATGCATCTGCGCGTGGTCGGCGGACGTCGTCTGTCCGGCTCGATCGATGTCAAGACCAGTAAGAACGCGTGCGTCGCACTGCTGTGCGCGACGCTCCTGAACAAGGGGCGCACGGTGCTGCGCCGGGTGGCCCGGATCGAAGAGGTCTACCGCCTGCTGGAGGTGCTCGGCTCGATCGGCGTCCGCACCCGCTGGATCAACGACGGGGTCGACCTCGAGATCGTGCCCCCGAGCGAGCTGGACATGGAGGCGATCGACGCCGAGGCCGCCCGCCGGACGCGGTCGATCATCATGTTCCTCGGCCCGCTGCTGCACCGTATGGACACCTTCAGGCTGCCGTACGCGGGCGGTTGCGACCTCGGCACCAGGACCATCGAGCCGCACATGATCGCGCTGCGGCGGTTCGGGCTCGACATCGCCGCCACCGAGGGGCTCTACCACGCCCAGGTCGACCGGGCCGTCTCCCCCGGCCGGCCCATCGTGCTGACCGAGCGCGGGGACACCGTCACCGAGAACGCACTGCTCGCCGCCGCCCGCCACGACGGCGTGACCGTCATCCGCAACGCATCCTCCAACTACATGGTCCAGGACCTGTGCTTCTTCCTGGAGGCACTCGGCGTACGGGTGGAGGGCGTCGGCACGACCACGCTCACCGTCCACGGCGTGCCGAACATCGACGTGGACGTGGACTACTCGCCCTCCGAGGACCCGGTCGAGGCGATGAGCCTGCTGGCCGCCGCGGTGGTCACCGAGTCGGAGCTGACGGTACGCCGGGTGCCAATCGAGTTCCTGGAGATCGAGCTCGCGGTACTGGAGGAGATGGGCCTCGACCACGACCGCACGCCGGAGTACTTCGCCGACAACGGCCGTACGCGGCTGGTGGACCTGACCGTACGGCCCTCCAAGCTCGAGGCGCCGATCGACAAGATCCACCCGATGCCGTTCCCGGGCCTGAACATCGACAACGTGCCGTTCTTCGCGGCCATCGCGGCCTCCGCCCAGGGCAAGACCCTCATCCACGACTGGGTCTACGACAACCGGGCCATCTACCTGACCGACCTCAACCGGCTCGGCGGCCGGCTGCAACTCCTCGACCCGCACCGCGTGCTGGTCGAGGGCCCGACCCGCTGGCGCGCCGCTGAGATGATGTGCCCGCCCGCGCTGCGCCCGGCCGTGGTCGTGCTGCTGGCGATGATGGCGGCCGACGGCACGTCCGTGCTGCGCAACGTGTACGTCATCAATCGCGGCTACGAGGACCTCGCCGAGCGGCTCAACTCGATCGGAGCGCAGATCGAGACGTTCCGGGACATCTAGGACGACCGGAAGGTGGTGGGGCTCGCCGGAGGACGACTTCGCGTCGTCCTCCGGCGAGCCCGCCGTGTGTCGTCCCGTCCCGCCCGTGCGCCGGCTCAGCCCTCCATGAGGGTGATGTCCTGCTGCTGCACCGCGTGGAACAGCGGCAGCGGCAGACCGCCCAGGGCGGGGCTCAGTTCCATCAGGGTGGCCTCGACATGGGCGGCGCCCGGTGCGAGGGCGCCGGGTGTGCGCTTCTCCGAGTTGGTCCAGCGGTGCTCCGCGCCGTCGCAGACCGCCGCGCTGCCGCCGATGCCGTAGCGGATCCGGGGGTCGCCCTGCGACACCGACGAGGAGACGAGCACCGGCCCCGTACGGCCCAGGCAGCGGTAGGTGCCGGAGAGGGTGACGGTTCCGTCGGCGGCGAGGTGACCGGTCGCGTCGACGGTGACCGTCTCGGACGGGTCCGACAGGGCGCCGACGGACACGGCGACGGCGGACGGGGCGAACAGCAGCAGGAGCGCGGCGCCGGTGGCCGCGCCGATGACCTGGCGCAAGGGCATGAGGTACCTCCTGGAACGTGGGGGGCTCCACAGGTACCGGGCGCACGGGCCCGAGGCGGTGATCCTCACCCCTTTGGTGGCGAGTCCGCTGTACGGCGGGTCCGGTACAAAGGGGTCCGGTACCGGCGGTCCGGTACAAGGGGGTCGGGTTCAGGCGCGTCCCGTCCATGGCGGGTCCGGCCCGTCGCGGGTCGGGTCCGTGCGTCATGGGAACGTTCGAGAGTTGTCCGCGTGTTGTCACGCTTCTCGACCGGCGGTTCCGATGAGTTCGCCACGGGAGCATGGTCTTACGTATGCGAGGCGGCGACGGCGCCGTCGGCACTCATCGCATCCGACGTGGAGGTGCGTCATGTGTTCCCACCAAACTCTGTGCCCGTCCGCGGACTCCCAGGCTCCGCACATCGTGTCGGCCCACCCCGAGCAGGGCTGGAGCCTGCTGTGCAACGGCGCGATCGTCTTCGACGACAGCGGTGAACTGCTCCCCGACGGCAGCGTGGTCGCTCCGCACCGGGTGTTCGCCGAGCGGCTGGCCGTCGCCGCCTAGTCCCTCCGGGAGTTCGGGGAGTTCGGGGAGTTCCGGGAGCGGGGTGCTAGGGCAGCACCGCGAAACCGTCGAGTTCGACCAGGGCCTGTTCGTCCCAGAGGCGGGCGGCGCCGACGACGGCCATCGCCGGATAGTTCCGTCCCGCCAACCGCCGCCAGACGCGGCCGAGTTCGGGGGCCCGCGCACGGTAGTCCGCGACATCGGTGGCATAGACCGTGACCCGCGCGAGGTCGGCCGGGGTGCCGCCCGCGGCCCGCAACGCCGTCAGCAGATTGGTCAGCGCCTTCTCGAACTGCTCCGGGAGGGTCTCGCCGACCACCTTCCCGTCCGTGTCCAGCGCGGTCTGGCCCGCCAGGAAGACCACGCGGGTGCCGGTGGCGACGACGGCGTGCGAGAAGCCGGTGGGCGGGGAGAGTTCGGGCGGGTTGACGCGCTCGGTGCTCACTGGACCTCCAGGCTCTCGACGCTCACAAGGCCTCCACCGACGCGTACAGCTCCTTGGCGATGACCGCCCGCTGGACCTCGCTGGCGCCTTCGTAGATACGGGGCGCGCGGACCTCCCGGTAGAGGTGTTCGAGGAGATGGCCGCGGCGCAGGGCACGGGCGCCGTGCAGTTGGACCGCCGCGTCGACCACGTACTGGGCCGTCTCGGTCGCCAGCAGCTTCGCCATCGCCGCGCGCCGGGGCACGTCCGGGGCCCCTTCGTCGTACGCCGCCGCCGCCGCGTAGACCATCAGGCGGGCCGCCTCCGTACGCATCGCCATCTCGGCGACCTGGTGAGCCACCGTCTGCAGGTCCTTCAGCCTGCCGCCGAACGCCTCACGCGCTGCCGTGTGGGTGAGCGTCGCCGCGAGGGCCGCCTCCGCCATGCCGACCGCGAAGGCGCCCACGCTCGGGCGGAAGAGGTTGAGGGTGTGCATCGCGACCCGGAAACCGCGGTCGGGCTCGCCGAGCACGTCGTCCGCCGTCACCGGTACGGCGTCGAAGGCGAGGGCGCCGATGGGGTGCGGGGAGAGCATGTCGAGCGGGGTGCCGGTGAGGCCCGGCCGGTCGGCGGGCACCAGGAAGGCGGTGACGCCACGGGCTCCGGCGCCCGGGGTGGTCCGCGCGAACACGGTGTAGAAGTCGGCCTCGGGCGCGTTGGAGATCCAGCACTTCTCCCCACTGAGCCGCCAGCTCCCCCAGCCGTCCCGCTCGGCAACGGGCGACTCCTGCGCCTCGACGACGGACGGCCCGGGACCCGCGGGCGAGGAACCGGGGGCCACGGGCAGGGTTCCGGGGACCGCAGACGCGACTCCAGCGGCCGGGGACGAGGCCCCGCGGGCCGCGGGTGCGGCTTCGCCGGGCCCCGGTGCGGACGTGGGCGCCCGTGCGTCGTCCCGGTCCGCGCGGAGCGCCAGCGCCGCCGCGTCCGAGCCCGCGCCCGGCTCGCTGAGCGCGAACGCGGCCACCGCGCTCCCGTCCGCGACCCGGGGCAGCCAGCGCTCGCGCTGTGCCCGGGTGCCGTACGCGTGCACCGGATGCGCACCGAGGCCTTGCAGGGCGAGCGCCGTCTCGGCCTCGGTGCAACCGTGCGCCAAGGACTCCCGCATCAGGCACAGATCGAGCGCGCCCGAGGTGAACAGGCGGGCGAGCAGCCCGAGCCGGCCCAACTCGGCGACAAGAGCGCGGTTGACGTGACCCGGCTCGCCCTTCTCCGCCAGCGGGCGCAACCGCTCCTCGGCCAGCGCGCGCAGTTCGGCACACCAGGCGGTCTGTACCGGATCGAGCGAGAATGCGGTCATTGCCGGTTCCCTCTCCGCCGTCGGACTGCGGGACCCCAGGCTATCGCGAGACATTGACTGTCGTCACCAACACGATACGCTCCTTGTGCGAGACGCGAGCCGAGAGCACCGAGACCTGAGCACCGAGAGCCACGAGCTGAGCGCTGCGAGCCCACCACGACAAGGGGGCGAACCTCCATGGACGGCGACACCCTGGAGCCGACGACCTCGGCCCACGTCGACACCTTCGCCCGCGACCACCTCCCGCCCCCGGAGCAGTGGCCCGAACTCCCCTTCGACCTGCCCGAGCTGCACTACCCCGAACGGCTGAACTGCGCCGCCGAACTCCTCGGCGGCAAGCCACCGCAGCGCCCTGCCTTCCGCACGCCGTCCGGCGATCCGTGGACGTACGGGGACCTCCTCGCCCGGGTGGACCGGATCGCCCACGTCCTGACCACCGAACTGGGCGTCGTGCCCGGCAACCGGGTGCTGCTGCGCGGGCCCACCACACCCTGGCTCGCCGCGTGCTGGCTGGCGGTCCTGAAGGCGGGCGGGGTCGCCGTCACGGTGCTCGCCCAGCAGCGCCCGCACGAGCTGACCACCATGTGCGCCATCGCCCACGTCACCCACGCGCTGTGCGACGTACGGTCGGTCGACGACCTGGCGAAGGCGGAGATCCCGGGGCTGCGGATCACGACGTACGGCGGGGACGCGCCCGACGACCTGCTGCTGCGCATCACGGGCGCCCCGGACGAGCCGTTCACGGCGGTCGACACGGCCGCCGACGACGTCGCGCTGATCGCCTTCACCTCCGGCACCACCGGCCGCCCCAAAGGCTGTGTGCACTTCCACCGGGATGTGCTGGCCATAGCGGACACCTTCTCGAAGCACGTGCTGCGGCCCCGCGACGACGACGTCTTCACCGGCAGTCCCCCGCTGGGCTTCACCTTCGGGCTCGGCGGCCTCGTCGTCTTCCCGATGCGCGCCGGCGCCTGCTCCCTGCTGCTCGAACAGGCGGGCCCCAAGCAGCTGTTGCCCGCGATCACCGAGCACCGCGTCTCGGTGCTGTTCACCGCACCGACCGCCTACCGGGCGATGCTGGCGGAGCTGGACGAGCACGACACGAGCTCGCTGCGGCGCTGTGTCTCCGCGGGCGAGAACCTGCCCGCCGCGACCTGGCGTGCCTGGCACAGCCGCACCGGACTGCGCATCATCAACGGCATCGGCGCCACCGAACTGCTGCACATCTTCATCTCCGCGGCCGACGAGCACATCCGCCCCGGGACGACGGGCGTCCCCGTACCGGGGTGGCAGGCGCGGGTGGTCGACCCCGAGGGGACGCCGGTGCCGGACGGCGAGCCCGGACTGCTCGCGGTGCGCGGCCCGGTGGGCTGCCGCTATCTCACCGACCCACGGCAGCGGGAGTACGTGCGCCGCGGCTGGAACATCACCGGCGACACCTATGTGCGCGACCCCGACGGCTACTTCCGGTATGTCGCCCGCGCCGATGACATGATCGTCTCGGCGGGGTACAACATCGCCGGGCCCGAGGTCGAGGACGCCCTGCTGCGCCACCCGGACGTGGTCGAGACGGCGGTCGTGGGGCGGCCCGACGAGGCGCGCGGGCAGGTGGTGGTGGCGTACGCGGTCCTCAGGGAGGGAGCACGCAAGGACGCCGAGGCGCTGCGCGCCTTCCTCAAGTCCGAGCTGGCGCCGTACAAATGCCCTCGCGAGTTCGTCTTCCTGGACTCGCTGCCGCGCACGGCGACCGGAAAGCTGCAACGCTTCCGGCTGCGTGCGGACGCTCCGCCGGCGAGCGGGGAGAGCCCGTCGCCGGCCGCGCCGGAGGGTGAGTTGTCCACCGGCGGCGGTCCCAAGTGATCTTCGCGCACTAGAGTGATCAACGTGTCAGAGCAGCACGCCCCCCGGTCCCTCATCGTCACGTTCTACGGCGCGTACGGCCGTTTCATGCCCGGCCCCGTGCCGGTGGCCGAGTTGATCCGGCTCCTCGCCGCGGTCGGCGTCGACGCGCCCTCGGTACGCTCGTCGGTGTCCCGGCTCAAGCGCCGCGGACTGCTCGAACCGGCCCGTACGGCGGCGGGCGGCGCGGGGTACGCGCTGTCGCCGGACGCCCGCCAACTGCTGGAGGACGGCGACCGGCGGGTGTACGCGGCGGCGCCCCCCGAGGACGAGGGCTGGGTGCTCGCCGTCTTCTCCGTGCCGGAGTCCGAGCGGCAGAAGCGGCACGTACTGCGCTCACGCCTCGCCGGTCTCGGCTTCGGGACGGCGGCCCCCGGCGTCTGGCTCGCCCCCGCGCGGCTCTACGAGGAGACCCGGCACACCCTGGCGCGGCTGCGGCTCGACCCTTACGTGGAGCTGTTCCGCGGGGAGCACCTGGGCTTCGCGGCGACGGCGGACGCGGTCGCGCGCTGGTGGGACCTGGCGGCGATCGCCAAGCAGCACGAGGCCTTCCTCGACCAGCACGCGACCGTGCTGCGCGACTGGCGGCGGCGCGCGGACACCCCGCCCGAGGAGGCGTACCGCGACTATCTGCTCGCCCTGGACACCTGGCGCCACCTCCCGTACGCCGACCCGGGGCTGCCTGCCGCGCTGCTGCCCGAGGACTGGCCGGGCGCGCGCTCGGCCGCCGTGTTCCGGGCGCTGCACGAGCGGCTGCGGGACGCGGGGGCGAGCTTCACCGAACCCACTGACGTGTGACCTCGGTACATCATGAGGCGCCAAGGGCACCCTCATCGCAGTGAACGACCTCGGGCGCATCACCCCGCGCACCGCCGAGCCGCTCGCGCTCGACCACTACGCGGACGTACGCCGCACCGGTGCGTTCCTCCTCGTCGACCCGGTGGACGGCTCGACACCGACGGCGGGCACTCTCCCGTCGGGCCGCTCCTCCCCGCGCCCTCAGGTCCCCAGTGAGAGCCGGGGCTTGGGGGCGTCCATGCGTCCGGTCTGCGGGCGGCGGCTGCCCGCGCGGTAGGGCTTGGGCCAGGCGACGCCCGGACCCTCGTACCCCTGCTCGGCCGCCGCGTGCAGCGTCCAGTGCGGGTCGTAGAGATGCGGCCGGGCGAGTGCGCACAGGTCCGTACGCCCGGCCAGGATCAGGGAGTTGACGTCGTCCCAGGAGGAGATCGCGCCGACGGCGATCACGGGGAGGCCGGTCTCGTGGCGGATCCGGTCGGCGAACGGGGTCTGGAACGACCGGCCGTACTCGGGCTGTTCGTCGGCGACCACCTGCCCGGTCGACACGTCGACCGCGTCGGCGCCGTGCGCCGCGAAGGCCCGGGCGATCGCCACGCCCTCGTCCCCGGTGTTGCCGCCCTCGGCCCAGTCGGTGGCGGAGATACGGACGGTCATGGGCCGCTCCTCCGGCCACACGGCCCGTACGGCGTCGAAGACCTCCAGCGGGAAGCGCAGTCTGCGTTCCAGCGAGCCGCCGTAGGCGTCGGTGCGCCGGTTGGTGAGCGGTGAGAGGAAGCCGGAGAGGAGGTAGCCGTGGGCGCAGTGCAGTTCGAGGAGGTCGAAGCCGCAGCGGACGGCACGCCAGGTGGCGGCCGCGAACTGCTCGCGGATGTCGGTGAGTTGGGCTCGGCACAGCTGCCGGGGGGTCTGGCTGCGCGGTCCGTACGGGATCGGGGAGGCGGCCACGAGCGGCCAGTTGCCCTCCTCCAGGGGTTCGTCCATGCCCTCCCACATCAGCTTCGTGGAGCCCTTGCGGCCGGAGTGTCCGAGCTGGACGCCGATCGCGGTGCCGGGTGCCTGGGCGTGCACGAAGCGGATGATCCGCCGCCAGGACTCGGCCTGCCGGTGTGAGTAGAGGCCGGCGCAGCCGGGTGTGATGCGGCCCTCGGCGCTGACACACACCATCTCGGTCATCACCAGGCCCGCGCCGCCGAGCGCCCGTGCGCCCAGGTGGACGAGGTGGAAGTCGCCGGGGACGCCGTCCACGGCCGAGTACATGTCCATCGGTGAGACCACGACCCGGTTGCGCAGGGTCAGACCGCGCAGCCGGAACGGGGTGAACATCGGCGGTGTGCCGGGCGGGCAGCCGAACTCGCGCTCGACCGCCGCCGTGAAGTGCGCGTCCCGCAGCCGCAGGTTGTCGTGCGTGACGCGGCGGCTGCGCGTGAGGAGGTTGAAGGCGAACTGCCGGGCGGGCTGGTGGAGATACAGCCCCAGGTTCTCGAACCACTCCAGACTGGCCCGCGCGGCCCGCTGGGTGGACGCGACGACAGGGCGCCGCTCCTCCTCGTACGCGGCGAGTGCCTCGTCGAGGGTGGGCCGCTCCTCCAGGCAGGCGGCCAGCGCGAGCGCGTCCTCGACGGCGAGCTTGGTGCCGGAGCCGATGGAGAAGTGCGCGGTGTGCGCGGCGTCGCCGAGGAGGACCAGATTGCCGTGGGACCAGCGGTCGTTGACCACCGTACGGAAGGTGGTCCACGTCGACTTGTTGGACCGCAGTTGCCGCCCGCCGAGCGCGTCCGTGAAGATCTTGCCGCAGAGCTCGACGGACCCCTGTTCGTCGAGGTCCGCGAAACCGGCCGCCCGCCACACCTCTTCGCGCATCTCGACGATGACGGTGGAGGCATCGGCCGCGTACGGGTAGCCGTGCAGCTGCATCACGCCGTGCTCGGTCTCCACGATCTCGAAGCGGAAGGAGTCGAAGGCGAAGTCGGCGGCGAGCCAGATGTAACGGCACCGGTGCTCCTCGACCGACGGTCCGAACGCCTCCGCGTACGCGGCCCGGGTCGGGCTGTGCACCCCGTCGGCGGCGACGACCAGGTCGTACACCGTCATCAGTTCTGCGACCGGCGGGGCCTCGGCCCGGAAGCGCAGCTCGACGCCGAGCGAGCGGCAGCGCTCGTGCAGGATCTCCAGGAGCCGGCGCCGGCCGAGTGCCGCGAAGCCGTGGCCTCCGGAGGTGTTGCGCACGCCTCGGTGCACGATGTCGATGTCGTCCCAGCGCACCAACTCGTCCTGGAGCGCCGCGTACACCACCGGGTCGGCGTGCTCGATCCCGCCGAGCGTCTCGTCGGAGAGCACGACACCGAAGCCGAAGGTGTCGTCGGGGGCGTTGCGCTCCCAGACGGTGACCTCACGGCCCGGGTCGAGGCGCTTGAGCAGCGCGGCGGCGTACAGCCCGCCGGGACCGCCGCCGATGACGGCGACACGCACAGACGCGCGCGTCCGCGTCGCCACGGCTATCGCCCCCGCCACTTCGGCGCGCGCTTCTCCGTGAACGCCGCATGGAACTCGGCGTAGTCCTCGCCGGTCATCAGGAGGGCCTGGGTCGAGGCGTCGAGCTCGACGGAGGCGGCGAGGGGCATGTCCAGTTCGGCGGTGAGCAGGGCCTTGGTCTGGGCGTACGCGAGAGCCGGGCCCTCGGCCAGGCGGCGGGCCAGTCGCTGGGCGGCCTCGTCCGCGTCGCCCTCGTCGGCCAGCTCGCTGATCAGACCGATCCGCTCGGCCTCGGGCGCGCGCACCGGTTCGCCGAGCATCAGCAGCCGGGTCGCGTGACCGAGCCCGACGACCCGGGGCAGCAGATAGGCGGCGCCCATGTCGCCGCCGGACAGTCCGACGCGGGTGAAGAGGAAGGCGAACCGGGCGCTCGGGTCGGCCACCCGGAAGTCGGCGGCCAGGGCGAGGACGGCTCCGGCGCCCGCCGCGACCCCGTGCACCGCCGCGATCACCGGGAACGGGCACTCCCGTACGGTCCGCACGACCTGCCCGGTCATCCGGTTGAAGTCGAGGAGCTGGGCGGTGTCCATGGACAAGGTCGCGCCGATGATCTCGTCGACGTCGCCGCCGGAGCAGAAGCCGCGCCCCTCCCCCGCCAGCACCAGCGCCCGCACCGACCGCTCACGGGAGAGCTCGGCGAGCAGATCGCGCAGGTCGGCGTAGGCGCCGAAGGTGAGGGCGTTGAGTTTCTCGGGGCGGGCCAGGGTGACCGTGGCGACCCCGTCGGCGACCTCGCACCTCAGGTGCTGCCAGTCGGAGGTGCGGGCGGCGGAGCCGGTGAAGGGACTCATGACGGGCGGCCTCCTCGGACGGGGGCGGCGGTCCGCGCCACAGGGCGCCGGACGGCGGTCGTCGTTACTCCACGAAGTTATCACCACTCTGTGACTGTCGTCACGACCACGCAATAACCCGGTCGTGAAGTGACCGTTTCCCGTCACCGAGTCACGGGTTCTCGATAGCCCCGTAACGGCGGGAGCACCTCGCGGGAGGCAGGCGTTGGGCTGGGTACGGGTCCTGATGCCGAGCCGAACGTCCTGGGAGGGCGCCCACCGAATGTCCTGGAAAGCGCCCGCCCGACGCCTCCGTCCGGCCGCGCCGTACCATTCCTCAGGTTGAAAGCAGGACAGCCTGCTCCATGAACGGACCCACCTTGCACGACACTCCCGCCCCCGCCTCCTGGCGCATCGCACTGCCGCACACCGCCGCGGCCGTGCCGGTCGCCCGCGCCCTGGTCCGCACCGCGCTGGCCGAGCTGAAGCACGCGGCCGACAGCGACACCGCGGAACTGCTCACCGCGGAACTGGTCGCCAACGCCGTGGAGCACACCGCGGGGGACGGTCCCATAGAGCTGGTCGTGGAGCTGATGCCGACCGGCTGTCAGGTCGAGGTGCACGACCCGGACCCGGAGCCGCCCGGCAACCTCACGGTCCCGGAGCCGCCCGGTGAGCCCGATCCCTGGCAGGAGCACGGGCGCGGCCTCCTCCTGATCCGCACCCTCAGCTCGTCCTGCGGCCACCGCCCCACCGGCTCCGGCAAGGCGGTCTGGTTCAGACTGCCTGTGGTGCCCGCTCAGCGGCGTCCGGCGTGACCTCGGCGCCGGGAGCGGCTCCAGCCACTGCCAGCCGGGAGTTGCGGCGCCCGTAGAGCACGTACACGAGGAAGCCGGCCGCCAGGAAGCACACGAACTGGACCCAGGTCGTCCAGCCCGTCTCGTACATCAGGTACAGACAGAAGCCGATGCCGAGCAGCGGCACCACGGGGTAGAGCGGCACCCGGAACGTCCTGGCAAGACCCGGTTGCCGGCGCCGCAGCGCGATCACCGCGACATTGACGGCGGCCATCGTGGCGAGCGTGCCGATCGTCG
The DNA here is from genome assembly GCF_039503195.1 of Streptomyces mirabilis. NCBI lineage: Bacteria > Bacillati > Actinomycetota > Actinomycetes > Kitasatosporales > Streptomycetaceae > Streptomyces > Streptomyces mirabilis. The sequence goes on along the minus strand of NZ_JBCJKP010000001.1, from coordinate 7,693,783 downwards.
TCAGGTTGACGACGGCGTCGAGCGGGGCGAAGGCCGCCGGGACGGCGAAGACGATGGCGACGATCAGGGTTCCCGCGACCGGTGTCGAGGTCCTCGGCGAGATCTTCTCGAAGACGCGCGGCACGAGCCCGTCACGGGACATGGACATGAGGATGCGGGTCTGTCCGTACATCACCGCGAGCACGACCGAGGCGATGGCGACGACCGCTCCGAACGCGACGACCCCGGCGCCGACCGTGGAGCCGGTGACCACGTTGACGACGTACGACAGCGCGGCGGGCCGCCCGGCGACCGCGTCGCCGCCGACGGCGCCGATCGCCGCGAGGGCCACCGCGCAGTACAGCAGCGTGACCAGACCGATGCAGACCAGGATGGCGATCGGGATGTTGCGGCGGGGGTCCTTGGCCTCCTCGCCGGCGGTGGTGATCGCGTCGAAGCCGATGTACGAGAAGAAGGCAGCCGTGGTGCCCGCGCCGATACCTCCCAGCCCGGCCGGGGAGAACGGCGTGAGGTTGCCGTGCTTGAAGGCGCTGAACCCGATCGCGCAGAAGACGACGAGCACGACGAGCTTCAGCACGGCCATGGCCGCGGTCGCCCGGGCGCTCTCGCGCACCCCGCGGATCAGCAGGACCGAGGCCAGGGCGATCACGATGACCGCGGGAAGGTTGACGATCCCGCCGTCGGACGGGCCGGCCGAGAGCGCGGCGGGCAGCTGCACGCCCATGAGGCTGTGCAGCAGTTCGTTGACGTACTGGCTCCAGCCGACCGCCACGGCCGACACGGAGACGCCGTACTCCAGGAGCAGACACCAGCCGACGAGGAAGGCCGTGCCCTCGCCCAGTCCCGCGTAGGCGAAGGAGTACGAGGATCCGGAGACCGGGATCGCGCCGCCGAGCTCGGCGAAGGAGAACGCGGTGAAGACGCAGGTGATCGCCGCGAGGATGAACGACACGACCACGGCGGGTCCGGCCTGTGCGACCGAGTCGGAGAGCCCGACGAAGATTCCGGTGCCGACGATCGCGCCGACGCCGAAGCAGATGAGCTGGAAGAGACCCATGGTCCGCTTGAGGCCATGACCTTCGCGGTCGGCGCCTGATTCGGCCATCAGCAGCTGGGGGGACTTGATGCGTGGAGCGGACATGCGGGTGGTGCTCATTTCCGGTGGTGCGGGGTGCGACGGGGTCGGTCGCACGGTGGTCACGGAAGGGGTGGCTCCGGACCGCCGGTCAGGATAAGGCCTGCGGGGACCTCCGTCAGGCCAGGACCTCGGGGATTCCCGGTCGGCCCAGGGTGGCGACCATGATCGCCTTGATGGTGTGCAGCCGGTTCTCGGCCTCGTCGAAGACGACCGAGTGCGCCGACTCGAACACCTCGTCGGTGACCTCCAGCGAGTCGAGGCCGTGGGTCTCGTGGATCTCGCGGCCGACCTTGGTGCCCAGGTCGTGGAAGGCCGGCAGGCAGTGCAGGAACTTCACGTCCGGGTTGCCGGTGGCGCGCAGCACGTCCATGGTCACGGCGTACGGGGACAGCGCGGCGATGCGCTCGTCCCACACCTCCTTGGGCTCGCCCATCGAGACCCAGACGTCGGTGGCGACGAAGTCGGCGCCGTGGACGCCCTCGCCGAGGTGCTCGGTGAGGGTGACGCGCCCGCCGTTGCTCTCGGCGAGCTTGCGGGCCTCGGCGACGATCTCCTCGGCGGGCCAGTAGGCCTGCGGGGCGACGATCCGGACGTCCATGCCGAGGAGCGCGCCGGTGACCAGGTAGGAGTTGCCCATGTTGAAACGGGCGTCACCCAGGTAGGCGAAGGCGATCCCACCGAGCGGCTTGTCGCAGTGCTCGGTCATGGTGAGCACGTCGGCGAGCATCTGGGTGGGGTGCCAGTCATCGGTCAGACCGTTGTAGACGGGCACTCCGGCGTACGCGGCCAGCTCCTCGACGGAGGCCTGGCTGTCACCCCGGTACTCGATCGCGTCGAACATCCGGCCGAGCACACGCGCGGTGTCCTTCACGGACTCCTTGTGGCCTATCTGCGAACCGGACGGGTCCAGATACGTCGTCGACGCGCCCTGGTCCGCGGCGGCGACCTCGAACGCGCAGCGCGTACGGGTCGAGGTCTTCTCGAAGATCAGCGCGATGTTCCTGCCCCGCAGGTGCTGCGTCTCGGCCCCGGCCTTCTTGGCCGCCTTGAGCTCGGCGGCCAGCTCGATCAGACCGCGAAACTCCTCCTCGGTGAAGTCCAGCTCTTTGAGGAAGTGGCGTCCGGCGAGGGCGGTCGGGACTGTCGCCATGGGGGCGCTCCAGGGATGCGAGAACGGGGACGAACAAAAGGGCGAGTGGAAGTCTATACGATGCTCCACATTTCTATACGGGCCCTCTTCGTGGACCCCGGGGACAGCGCACCTTCAGGGGTGCGGGGAACTGCGCGACCAACCCTCACCCACCCGCACCCGAGATCACACCCCCACCGCCGCCCTTTCCACCGGACAGCTCATACACCGAGGCCCACCCCGCCCCCGCCCCAGCTCACTCCCCGGAATCTCGATCACCTCGATGCCCTGCTTCCGCAGATGCGTGTTGGTGGTCACGTTCCGCTCATAGGCGACGACGACCCCAGGCTCCACCGCGAGGACGTTGCATCCGTCGTCCCACTGCTCCCGCTCCGCCGCGTGCACATCCTGCGTCGCGGTCAGCACCCGGATCTCGCTCAACCCCAGCGCCGCCGCGATCGCCCGGTGCATGTGCTCCGGCGGATGGTCGGTGACCTTCAGCTCCTTGTCCCCCGAGCCCGGTTCGATGGTGTACGAGCGGAGCATGCCGAGCCCCGCGTACTGGGTGAAGGTGTCGCCGTCGACCATCGTCATCACGGTGTCGAGGTGCATGAGGGCCCGCCGCTTGGGCATGTCGAGCGCCACGATCGTACGGGCCGACCCGGCGGCGAACAGCTTGTGCGCGAGCATCTCGACTGCCTGCGGCGTCGTCCGTTCACTCATGCCGATGAGCACCGCGCCGTTGCCGATGACGAGCACGTCACCGCCCTCGATGGTGGACGGGTAGTCCGCCTGCCCCTCCGACCAGAGGTTGAAGTGCTCGTCACGGAAGAGCGGATGGTGCCGGTAGATCGCCTCGAAGTGCACGGTCTCCCGCTGTCGCGCGGGCCAGCGCATGGCGTTGATGGACACCCCGTCGTAGATCCAGGCGGAGGTGTCCCGGGTGAAGAGGTGATTGGGGAGCGGGCCGAGGAGGAAGTCGTCGAGGTCCATGACATGGAAGCGCACCGAGGTCGGCTCCGGGTGCGCGTCCAGGAACTCCCGTTTGGTCATCCCGCCGACCAGCGCGGCCGCCAGCTCCGGGACGGGCAGGGTCTCGAAGGCCGCCCGGAGATGGTCGGTGGCGAGCGGCCCGTACTCCTTCTCGTCGAAGACCCGGTCCAGGACGAGCGATCTGGCCACCGGGATCTCCAGTGCTTCGGCGAGCAGGTCGCCGAAGAGATGGACGGTGACCCCGCGGTCGCGCAACACGTCCGCGAACCCGTCGTGCTCCGCCCGGGCCCGGCGCACCCACAGCACGTCGTCGAAGAGCAGGGCGTCCTTGTTGCTGGGGGTGAGCCTCTTGAGCTCGAGGTCGGGTCTGTGCAGGATGACGCGGCGCAGCCGCCCGGCCTCGGAGTCGACATGGAATCCCATGCCTCCATCCTGACCATCCGGACGCCTGTTCACCCGTGGATCGACGGGAGACGGGCGAGTTGATTTCGTCCCCTTGACGATAAGGGGGCCTCTTCATTATCGTCACTGCGACGACAAAAGCGCATCACAGCGGGTCGCCGGGATCGCCCGGCGGCGAGGGGGTACCCATGGCCGACATCACCCGGCGTCTCGGCTGGCGCCATCTGCGCGGAGCGCCCACCGCCCATGTCCGGCACCACCGGTCGGGCCGGCTGGCGCACGACGGTCCCGGACTCGGCTTCTGGTACCGCTCCCTGACCGCCACGCTCTCCGAAGTCCCGGTCGACGACCGCGAGTTGGCGATGACCTTCCACGCCCGTACGTCCGACTTCCAGGACGTCGCGGTGCAGGCGACCGTCACCTACCGGATCGTCGATCCCGGGGTCGCGGCCACGCGGCTCGACTTCTCCATCGACCCCGACACCGGCTCCTGGCGCGGCGCGCCCCTCGAACAGCTGGGCTCGCTGCTGACCGAGACGGCCCAGCAGCACGCGCTGGACGTACTGGCCCGTACGACGCTGGCGGCGGCCTTGGTGGACGGCGTCGCGTCGGTACGCGAGCGGATCGCGGGCGGGCTCGGCGCCGAACCCCGGCTGCCCGCGACGGGGATCGAGGTGGTGGCCGTACGGGTCGTCGCGCTGCGCCCGGAACCCGAGGTGGAGCGGGCGCTGCGCACTCCAGCCCGCGAGCAGATCCAGCAGGAGGCGGACAAGGCGACGTACGAACGCCGGGCCGTCGCCGTCGAACGGGAGCGGGCGATCGCCGAGAACGAGCTCGCCAGCCAGATCGAACTCGCCCGGCGCGAGGAGCAGTTGGTCGACCAGCGCGGCACCAACGCGCGGCGCGAGGCGGAGGAGCACGCGGCGGCGGACGCGGTGCGGGCCGGGGCGGAGGCGGCGCGGACCGTGCGGCTCGCGGAGGCGGAGGGCAGCCGGGTGGTACAGCTCGCCAAGGCCGAGGCCACGGCCGCGCGGGAGGTCGGCGAGGCGCGGGCCGCGGCGCAGGCCGCCTGGCTGCGGGTCCACGGAGACGTGGACGTCGCCACGCTGCACGCCCTGACGGGCACGCGGCTCGCGGAGAACCTGCCGCGCATCGACAGTGTGACGGTGTCGCCGGACGTACTGACGGGCCTGCTCGCACGGCTGGGCAATGGGGTCGTCGGAGGGCCGGAGCAGTGAGCCTCGCGCCCCGGGTCGTCCTCGTCCATCGCACCACGGAGTACGAGGAGCTGGTGGCCCGGCACGGGACGCACGGGCAGGCGGCGTTCTTCCTCTCCTCCCGGGGGCGCGACATCGAGGAGGTGGCCGAGCGGCACCGGCGGGCGCGGGAGGCGCTGGCGGAGGTGGTCGCGTCCGTGCCGCTGACCTGGCGTCAGGCGCGGGTCGAGCGGCGCGACTTGGACCGCTTCCTCTTCGCCCCGGAGGACGTGGTGGTCGTGGTCGGGCAGGACGGGCTGGTGGCGAACGTGGCCAAGTACCTGACCGGACAGCCGGTGGTGGGGATCGACACCGACCCCGGACGGAACCCGGGGGTGCTCGTGCGGCACCGGCCGCGCGACGCGGGCGCGCTGCTCGCCTCGGCTCACGGGGGCCGGGCCGACGAGCTGACCATGGTCGAGGCGGTCGCGGACGACACGCAGCGGCTGGTCGCCCTCAACGAGATCTACCTCGGAACCGCGAGCCATCAGACGGCCCGCTATCGGCTGGGGCTCGACGAGTACGGGGGTGCCGTCGAGCCCCAGGCCTCCTCCGGGGTCCTGGTGGGTACCGGGACGGGCGCCAGCGGGTGGCTCCGCTCGGTGTGGCAGGAGCGGGGCGGTGAGCTGCCGCTGCCCGGCCCCGCGGAGGAACGCCTTCTCTGGTTCGTCCGCGAGGCCTGGCCGTCGCCGGCCACCGGCACGTCCCTCGTCGCCGGCTCCCTCACCGCCTCCGCCCACCTCTCCCTCACCGTCGAGTCCGACCGCCTCATCGCCTTCGGAGACGGCATGGAGAGCGACGCGGTGGAACTGGTGTGGGGACAGACGGTACGGGTGGGGGTGGCGGGGATGAGACTGCGCCTCGTGGGCTGACAAACGCCGGACGGGCTGAGGCTCTTGGGGGCGCGGGGAACTGCGCGCCCAGCCCCCACGCACCCGCAGCCGAAGAAGGCACCCCGGGGGTCTGGGGGCGGAGCCCCCAGGTTCGGGATGGGACGGGTAAGGGCGGCGGGGGCGAAGAACGCTACAGACGTGGGTCCACCGGTTCGGACTCCAGCGCCAGCACCCCGAACACCGCCTCATGCACCCGCCACAACGGCTCCCCCTCCGCCAGCCGATCCAACGCCTCCAGCCCGAGCGCGTACTCCCGCAGCGCAAGCGACCGCTTGTGGTTCAGGAAACGCCCCCGCAGCCGGGCGAGGTTCTCAGGACGCGTGTACTCAGGACCGTAGATGATCCGCAGGTACTCACGGCCCCGGCACTTGATGCCGGGCTGGACAAGACGCCCCTGCCCACTCCGCACCACCGCCCCGACCGGCTTGACGACCATGCCCTCGCCCCCACGCCCGGTCATCTCCAGCCACCAGTCCACCCCGCCCCGCACGGACTCCGCGTCCCCGGTGTCCACGAACAACCGCCGAGTCGTCTGCAGCAGCCCACTCCCGTCGTGCTCGACCAGCCGGTCGATGAGCGCGAGCTGCTCGTCGTGCGGCACCGCGGCGAGACTGCGGCCATGGACCGCGAGGATCTGGAAGGGAGCGAGCCGCACCCCCTCCAGCCCCTCCGTCGGCCAGCAGTAGCGCCGGTACGCCTCGGTGAACGCCGCCGCGTCGGCGGCCCGCTCCCGCTGCTTGCCGAGCAGCTCCCGGGCGTCGACCCCACGCTCCGCGGCCCCTTCGAGCGCGGCCAGCACCCCCGGGAACGCCGCCCCGGCAGCGGCGCCGACCGCCGCGTACTGGTTGCGCAGCAACCCGGACGCCTTGAGCGACCACGGCATCAGCTCGGCGTCGAGCAGCAGCCAGTCCGTACGCAGTTCCTCCCACAGACCGGCCGCCGTCACCGCGCCCCGCAGTCGCCCGAGGATCTCCTCGGTGACGGCGGAGTCGGCGAAGAAGGGCCGGCCGGTACGGGTGTACAGCGCCCCCGTGGGCCCCTGCGCGACGCCGAACCGCTCCCGCGCCACCCCCGCGTCCCGGCAGACCAGCGCCACCGCCCGCGACCCCATGTGCTTCTCCTCGCACACGACGTGGGCGACGCCGTCCTCCTTGTACTGGGCGAAGGCCTCGGCGGGGTGTTCGAGGTAGCCCTCCACCTGGGAGGTCGCCGTGGGCGCCATCGTCGGCGGAAGGTAGGGCAGCAGGCGTGGGTCGACCGCGAACCGGCTCATGACCTCGAGGGCCGCCGCCGCGTTCTCCTCCCGTACCGACACCCGCCCGGCGTACCGCGTCTCGACGACCCGCCGCCCGTGCACGTCGGCGAGGTCGAGCGGCCGCCCCTCGTGTCCGCCGGGAGCCTCGGAGGCCAGCGGCTTCGTCGGCTCGTACCAGACCCGCTCGGCCGGTACGTCGACGAGCTCGCGCTCCGGCCAGCGCAGCGCGGTGAGCTTGCCGCCGAACACGGCACCGGTGTCGAGGCAGATGGTGTTGTTCAGCCAGGTGGCCGTGGGGACCGGTGTGTGACCGTAGACGACGGCCGCCCGGCCCCGGTAGTCCTCCGCCCACGGATAGCGCACCGGCAGGCCGAACTCGTCCGTCTCCCCGGTCGTGTCGCCGTACAGGGCGTGCGAGCGCACCCGGCCCGACGTACGACCGTGGTACTTCTCGGGCAGTCCGGCGTGGCAGACGACGAGCCGCCCGCCGTCCAGGACGTAGTGGCTGACCAGCCCGTCGACGAACTCCCGCACCCGCGCGTGGAACTCCTCGCTCTCTCCGTCGAGCTGCTCGATGGTCTCGGCCAGTCCGTGGGAGTGCTGGACCTTGCGGCCCTTGAGATGGCGGCCGAGCTTGTTCTCGTGGTTGCCCGGCACGCACAGCGCGTCGCCGGCCGCGACCATGGACATCACGCGGCGCAGGACTCCGGGCGTGTCCGGGCCGCGGTCGACGAGGTCGCCGACGAAGACGGCCGTACGGCCCTCCGGGTGCGCGCCGTCGACGTAACCGAGCTTGTCCAGCAGGGTCTCCAGCTCCGAGGCGCAGCCGTGGATGTCGCCGATGATGTCGAAGGGGCCGGTGAGGTGGGTCAGGTCGTTGAACCGCTTCTCCGTCCGCACCTCGGCGCTCTCGATCTCCGCCACGCCGCGCAGAACGTGCACCTTGCGGAAGCCTTCGCGTTCCAAGTGCCGCAGGGAACGGCGGAGTTCGCGGATGTGGCGCTGGATGACACGGCGCGGCATCTCGGCGCGGTCGGTGCGGGAGGCGTTGCGTTCGGCGCACACCTCCTCCGGCACCTCGAGCACGATCGCGATGGGCAGCACGTCGTGCTTCCTGGCGATGTCGATCAGCTGGCGGCGGCTCTCCTGCTGGACGTTCGTGGCGTCCACGACGGTGCGCTGGCCGGCCGCGAGCCGCTTGCCCGCGATGTAGTGGAGGACGTCGAAGGCGTCGCCGCTGGCGCTCTGGTCGTTCTCGTCGTCGGCGACCAGGCCGCGGCAGAAGTCGCTGGAGATGACCTCGGTCGGCTTGAAGTGCCGGCGGGCGAAGGTGGACTTGCCGGAGCCGGACGCGCCGATCAGGACCACGAGGGACAGGTCGGTGACGGGCAGGGTGCGCCCCTGGGTGGTGTCGTTGCCGGTCATGCGGCCTTCTCCTCCTTCGTGGTGGTCGGGGTGGCGGTGGTGGTGGCGCGGGTGAAGACGGCCATCTGGGTCGGCGGACCGACCTCCGGGTCGTCGGGGCCGACGGGCGTGAACTCCACCTCGTATCCGTGCCGCCCGGCCACCTGGTGGGCCCAGGTCCGGAACTCCTCCCGGGTCCACTCGAAGCGGTGGTCGCCATGGCGGGAGTGGCCGGCCGGGAGGGTCTCCCAGCGGACGTTGTACTCGACGTTCGGCGTCGTCACCAGGACCGTACGGGGGCGGGCCGAGCCGAAGACGGCGTACTCCAGGGCGGGCAGCCGGGGCAGGTCGAGGTGTTCGACGACCTCGCTGAGCACGGCGGCGTCGTACCCCTTGAGGCGGTTGTCGGTGTACGCGAGCGATCCTTGGAAGAGCCGCACGCGCGCGGCCTGCCGCTCGCCCATCCGGGCCAGCTTGAGCCGCCGCGAGGCGATGGTGAGCGCGCGTATCGACACATCGACCCCGACGATCTCGGTGAACCGCACGTCCTTGAGCAGCGCCTGCACCAGCTGCCCCTGACCGCAGCCGAGGTCGAGCACGCGGGCCGCGCCCGACGCGTGCAGCGCGGCGAGGATCGCGTCCCGGCGCTGGACGGCGAGCGGGATCGGCTTCTCCTCCGTGTCCGCCTCCTCGTCGACCGCGTTGTCGATCTCCTCGACCTCGGTGTCGTCGGTCTCGGCGAGCCGCACGAGCTCCAGCCGCTCCATCGCCTCCCGCGTCAGCGACCAGCGGCGCGAGAGGTACCGGTCGGCGATCAGCTTCTGCTCGGGGTGGTCCGACAGCCAGCCCTCGCCCGCCCGCAGCAGCTTGTCGACCTCGTCGGACGACACCCAGTAGTGCTTGGCGTCGTCGAGCACCGGAAGCAGGACGTAGAGGTGGCGCAGAGCTTCGGCGACGGTCAGACCCGACGCCTCCAGTTCCAGGCGTACATAGCGGGAGTCGCCCCATTCGGGGAACTCGACGTCCAGCGCCACGGCCTCGACCGCCACCGTCCACCCGAGCGGCTCGAACAGCTGGCGTACGAGGTCGGCGCCGCCCCTGGCGGGAAGCGCGGGGACCTCGATCCGGAGCGGCAGCGGCCGCGCCGGCAGGTCCGGCCTCGCGGCGCACTGGCCCTTCATCGCGCTGGAGAACACCGCGCTCAGCGCCACGGCGAGCAGGGACGAGGCGGCGTACGGGCGGTCGTTGACGTACTGCGCGAGCGCGGCGTCGGGGGCGCCGCCGCGGCCCTTGCCCTTGCCGCGCCGGACCAGCGCCACCGCATCGACCTCCAGCAACAGTGCGGCCGTGCACCGCTCGACGGACGCCTCGGGGTAGAGGACGTGCGCCGTGCCGTAGGAGGTCGAGAACGCCTGCGCCTTGTCGGGATGCTTGTGCAGCAGGAAGCCGAGGTCGGTGGCGGGGCGCTCCGGGGTACCGGTGGTACTGATCGTCAGGAACACTGGAATCTGCCTCGAAACGTCTTCTGAGCTGTGAATACCTCACCTGCGCCGAGCGCCGGTGAACCACAGCGGGGAGAGCGCGCCGGGGGATCACTGCTCCCGGCCTGTCGTCGGCGCGCACGCCCCAACGTATAGCGAACGCCCCTGGCGGGCCCGGGAATTTTCCCGCCGAGCTCCGTGGCAGCGGTTCCAGCCGGGGCGGCTGATGTGACCGGTGCATGATGGATGCATGGATCTTCGAGTCTTCACAGAACCGCAGCAGGGAGCGACCTACGAGACGCTGCTCCGCGTCGCCAAGGCCGCCGAAGACCTCAACTACGGAGCCTTCTTCCGATCTGACCACTACCTGCACATGGGATCCGTCGACGGGCTTCCCGGACCCACCGACGCCTGGATCACGCTGGCCGGCCTCGCTCGTGAGACGAGCCGGATCCGCCTCGGCACACTCATGACGGCCGCGACCTTCCGTCTTCCCGGCGTTCTCGCCATCCAGGTCGCGCAGGTCGACCAGATGTCGGGCGGGCGGGTGGAACTCGGTCTGGGCTCCGGTTGGTACGAGGCCGAGCACGAGGCGTACGGGATTCCGTTCCCCAAGGAGAAGTTCGGGCGGCTGGAGGAGCAACTCGCGATCGTCACGGGTCTGTGGGAGACGCCCGTCGGTGAGCGGTTCGACTACGAGGGGAAGTACTACCAGCTCAAGGACTCCCCCGCGCTTCCCAAGCCCGCGCAGCCGAAGGTGCCGGTCCTCATCGGCGGCCACGGTGCCAAGCGGACGCCCGAGCTGACGGCGCGCTACGCCGACGAGTTCAACATCCCCTTCGCCTCCCTCGCGGACACGGAGCAGCAGTTCCAGCGGGTGCGGGCGGCGGCCGAGCGGGCCGGGCGCAAGGGCGACGACCTCGTGTACTCGAACGCGCTCGTCGCCTGTGTCGGCAGGAACGACAGCGAGGTGAAGCGGCGCGCGGACGTGATCGGGCGGGACGTCGACGAGCTCAAGGCGAACGGGCTCGCGGGCTCTCCGGCGGAGGTCGTCGAGAGGATCGCCCAATATCAGGCCGTCGGGTCACAGCGGATGTACATGCAGATGCTGGACCTCGACGACCTGGACCACCTGGAGTTGATCGCCGCGGAGGTCATGCCGCAGCTGGGCTGAGGTCGCGTTCCTCGGATCTCCGGCGGGTGCCATCCGTCAACTCCTCGTGCGGCGCGGGTTCGTGGCAGTGACCCGGGTCGGTGGTGATCGTCGGGCTCGGGCGGAGCCTGAACGGCCTCGTCCTCGAACGCCGGACGGGCTGAGGCTCTCAGGGGCGCGGGGAACTGCGCGACCAGCCCCCACCGGCCCGCAGCCGAAACACCACCCCTCGCGTTCTGGGGCGGAGCCCCAGGAGGAGGGGCCGGGTAGGGGCGGCGGGGCGCGGGAAGGCCCCGTCTACCCGGTCGCCCGCCCCCGCTCCACCACCCCCTGATCCCGCGCCGCCAACCGTCTCAGCATCTCCAGGACCCGGTCCCGGGACTCGTCCGCCGCGTCGATCGCCTCCATGCACTGCCAGTACGTCCCCTGGTCGTCCGCCGCGCAGGCGATACCGACGAGGGCGATACCGACCTCGCCGAGGAGACCCCCGAGACACAGCAGGGACTCTCGCGCATCACCCAACTCGGTGAGCTGAGCGGCGCGCAGGTCGGCCATGTCGAGGGGCGGCGCGTTCAGCACACCGCAGCCCCGGCCCGCCAGCTCCGTCAGACCAAGCGCCTCGCCCCGCAGTTCCGGCGGCCCCGAGACGGCGAAACGACTCCCTATGGCCTGCGCCAGGGCCTGCGCCTGCCACGCCTCCGCCACCACCTCGATCGTGTCCCCGCTCCCCGCGAGAGCGCGCCTGCTCGCCCCGATGAGCCGCACCGCGTCCATGCGCTGCCCCCGTCTGTCCCGACGCGCTCGTCGCGCGTCCGCCCGAACTCCCCTGTCCACTACCCAGAGTGAGAGCCCGTGAGCCGAAAAGCCAGAGGAAGACCGAAATCTGTGGACACAGAGTTGAATGTGGACAACTCAACGAATCCGGAGAGTGACAACCGGACCCACCGCTTCCCCGGCACCCTCACCACGGCCCCTCCGCGAGGCACCGCGCACCCTCACCCCGGCCACTCCGCAACGGCACCGCACCCCCCACCCGCAGCTCTTGCACGACAGCACCGCGCACCCCGCCACGGAGCCCACCCGCCCCCGTTCCCCGCGCGCACCACAGCGCCCCCACACCACAGCACCCGCACCGCCGGGCCCCCTACGCCCCCTCCCCCACCGGAAACCTCCGCTCGTTCCGATCGATCTTCGCGTCGAGCGCCGCCAGCGCGTCGATGCCCAGCACCTCGCACAGCTGGAGCAGATACGCCAGCACGTCCGCCACCTCGTCCGTGACGCGGTGCGCGGTGTCCGCGTCGTCCATGACCCGCGCCGACTCCTCGGGCGTCAGCCACTGGAAGATCTCGACCAGCTCGGACGCCTCCACGCTGAGCGCGGCGACCAGGTTCTTCGGCGTGTGGTACTGCTGCCAGTTCCGCGCGGCAGCGAACTCGGCCAGCCTGCCCTGCAACTTCGCCACATCCAGTTCACGTTCACTCACGGCGTCAGGTCTACCACCGTGACCCCCGGCTCCTCGCACACCGGGACGGCATCGCCCACCGCACCCACCAGCCGGATGTGCCCCCGCTCGCACATCCGCGCCGCCAGCCGCACCAACTCCCCGGCCTGTCGCACGTCCAGCCCCCGGTCGAGGCCGTCGGCCAGCACCGTCAGCGTCTGCAGCGCGGCCGGGACCTCCCCCGCGGGGTCGACCTCCAGCACGCCGGGCCCGGTGAGCAGCACCAGGGCCAGCGCCAGATACCTCAACTCGCCGTCCCCGAGGAGCCCGAGGTGCGTACGAACACCGTCCCCGCGGTCGAGGAGCGCACGGACCGTGCCGTCGCCGAGCGGCTCGGCCAGGACGTCCGTGACGGGGCCCGCGCAGCCGGCCCGTACCGCCGTGACCAGGTGCGCGTAGCGACGGCCGCACTCCGATCGGGTACGCCACAACACCTCGGCGAGGTTGTCGCAGCCCCGGAGCAGCCGCCCCGCGCCGAGCGGGGCGGCGGCGCGCATCCGTCGGGGGCTCGGGTCGCAGGCGTACACGGACCGCAGGGCGACGACCATCTGCTCGGCCGCGGCGAGGACCCGCCGTTCGCCGTCCGTCCGGCCGGCGACGCGCAGGGGCAGCAGCGCGGTGCCGAGGCGGTCGTCGGGGAGCGGGCCCCGGGTGACCGCCGACGGGCCCGCCGTGTGCCAGGCGGCCTGGACGACACGGCGGCCGGGGTCCCGTAGCGCGGTCTCGAGGAGGGTCACACCGCCCGCGGTCAACCGCTCGCCGACGATGCGCAGTTCGGGCTCGGCCTGCACGGCGACCTCGAGCCGTACCGGTCCTTCGGGGCCGTCGACCGTGCAACCGATGCGGAAGCCGCGCCGTCGCTGGGCGTCGGGCCTGGCCCGCTCGGGCACACAGGCGACCGGGTCCGGGAACACCTCACCCAGCGCGGCGCCGCCGCCGAGCCGCGCCAGGGCCTCGTACGCTCGCAGGGCACCCGTCTTGCCGCTGCCGCTGGGGCCGGTGAAGAGGGTGAGGGGGCCGAGCGGGAACCGGGCGCGCCGGTGTGCGGCGAAGGCGGCGAGCCTGAGCTCGGTGGCGCCCGGCCGGTCGGGGCGCGCCTCGGCCTGGGCGGGGGCCGCCAGAGATGACACGGTCATATGTGGACGGTAAGGGCCCCCAGCCGGGTGAACCGCAGGCGAACCGTTACAGCCTGGTGGCCTTCCCACGATCGGGGGACCGGCGCGCGCCCGCGCGCGGGACCCGGTCCTGGTCGCCCCCGGTCAGATCCCAGGAACCCCCGCCCTCCCTTGATCAGATCCCAGGAACCCCCGCCCCTTCCATCAGCCCTCGCACCTCGGTCCCGCGCGGTGTCAGCAGGAACAGGTTGCGGTCGACCCGGTGCATGCCGCTCGCCAGACCGAAGACCACCCCCGTGCTGAAGTCCAGCACGCGCTTGGCGACCTCGGTCTCCGCGCTGGTCAGGTCGAGCAGGACGGGGATGCCCGACATCAGCGTCTCCGCGACGTCGCGGGCGTCCGCGAACACATTGACCCGCAGGACCACGAAGCGGCGCCGCGCCTCCGTCACGGCCTCGGGTATCGACCGGTGATTCACCGCCGAGGGCCAGGCGTCCCGGCCCCGGAGCGGAACGACCTGGGCGAGCCCTTCCCACTGCTCGTCGGTGACGTCGTGGCTGTTCACTGGCCCACCCCGTCCTGGCTCGCACTCATTGTCTGCACCGGCCAATTCTTACGCATGGTCACCCGTTCGGCCCAACAGCGACACGGTCCGCGACACCCTCACATCGCCCGTCGGCCGGTTGTGCAGCGGGCGTAACCCCCCAAGATCAGACCATGTGACATCCGCGTAACGGGCAATTCGTACTGTCGTCGGCATGACCACGACCCCCCGCCCGGAGCAGGTCCGGACCGTCTGCTCGTACTGCGGTGTGGGCTGCGGCATGGTCCTCGACATCGGCCGGGGACCGGACGGACGGCGTACGGTCCTGAAGGCGTCCGGGGACAAGCGGCACCCCGCCAACTCCGGCCGGCTGTGCACCAAGGGCGCGACCACGGCCGACATGCTCGCCGCGCCCGGCCGGCTGACCACCGCGCTCGTGCGCGAGGACCGCGGCGAGGAGCCACGACCCGTGCCCGTCGACGCGGCCCTCGCCGAGACCGCCCGGCGCCTGCGGGCGATCATCGACGAGCACGGCCCGGACGCCGTCGCCTTCTACGTCTCCGGGCAGATGACCCTCGAAGCGCAGTACCTCGCCAACAAGCTGGCCAAGGGGTTCGTGGGGACGAACCAGATCGAGTCGAACTCACGGCTGTGCATGGCGAGCGCGGGCACCGGCTACAAGCTGTCGCTCGGCGCCGACGGACCGCCGGGGTCCTACGACGATCTCGACCGCGCGGACGTGTTCCTCGTCATCGGATCCAATATGGCCGACTGCCATCCGATCCTCTTCCTGCGGCTCATGGAGCGTGTGAAGGCGGGGGCCAAGCTGATCGTCGTCGATCCGCGGCGTACCGCGACGGCGGCGAAGGCCGATCTGTTTCTGCAGATCAGGCCCGGGACCGACCTCGCGCTGCTCAACGGACTGCTGCACCTGCTGCACGAAGGCGGCTCCACGGACCCGGACTTCATCGCCCGGCACACCGAGGGCTGGGAGGCGATGCCCGCTTTCCTCGCCGACTATCCGCCCGCCACCGTGGCCGACATCACCGGCATCCCGGAGGACGACATCCGGGCGGCGGCGCGGCTGATCGGTGAGGCCGGGGAGTGGACGAGCTGCTGGACCATGGGGCTCAACCAGTCCACGCACGGCACGTGGAACACCAACGCGCTCGTCAATCTCCATCTCGCCACGGGCGCCATCTGCCGGCCCGGCAGCGGACCGTTCTCCCTCACCGGTCAGCCCAACGCCATGGGCGGGCGAGAGATGGGGTACATGGGTCCCGGGCTGCCCGGGCAGCGGTCGGTGCTGGTGGACGAGGAGCGTGCCTTCGTAGAGGAGTTGTGGGGGCTGCCGGTCGGGAGCATCCGCAAGGACGGGGTGGGGCAGGGGACCGTCGAGATGTTCCGGAAGATGGCCGAGGGGGACATCAAGGCCTGCTGGATCATCTGCACCAACCCCGTCGCCTCGGTCGCCAACCGCCGGACCGTCATCGAAGGGCTCGAAGCCGCCGAGTTCGTCGTCACCCAGGACGTCTTCGCCGACACCGAGACCAACGCGTACGCCGATGTCGTGCTCCCCGGCGCGCTGTGGACGGAGGCCGAAGGCGTCCTGGTCAACAGCGAGCGGACGCTGACCCTGGCACGGGCCGTCGTCGACCCGCCCGGGGAGGCGCGGGCGGACTGGCGGATCATCGCGGCCGTCGCCCGCGCCATGGGGTACGAGAAGGAGTTCTCGTACGACAGTGCCGAGCAGATCTTCGAGGAGATCAAGGAGGCGTGGAACCCGAAGACCGGGTGGGATCTGCGGGGTGCCTCCTACGAGCGGCTGCGGGGCGGACCCGTGCAGTGGCCCGTCGCGCGGGAGGACGGGCCCGCGCGGAACCCGATCAGGTATGTGGAGCCGGCGGGCGACGGTGAGCTGTCGTTCCCCACCGCGAGCGGACGGGCCGTCTTCTACGCGCGGCCCCACCTGCCGCCCGCCGAGATGCCCGACGACGACTTTCCGTTCGTCCTCAACACCGGGCGCCTGCAGCACCAGTGGCACACGCTGACCAAGACGGGGAAGGTGGCCAAGCTCAACAAGCTCAATCCGGGGCCGTTCGTGGAGCTGCATCCGCAGGACGCGGCCGCGCTCGGGATCGCGGAGGGGGACTCGGTGGAGGTCGCCTCCCGACGGGGGCGGGCCGTGCTGCCGGCGGTGGTGACGGACCGGGTGCGGGTGGGGTGCGTGTTCGCGCCCTTCCACTGGAACGACCTGTTCGGGGAGTATCTGAGCATCAACGCGGTGACCAGCGACGCGGTGGATCCGGTGTCGTTCCAGCCGGAGTTCAAGGTGTGCGCGGTGTCGCTGGCGCGCGTTGCCGCCCGAAGGGCTCTTCCGGAGACACCCGACGGGCCGGAGACTCCCCGGGGCCGGAGACTCCCCGGGGCCGGAGACTCCCTGGGAGCCGAAGGCTCCCGACGCACCGAAGTTGGCCGACCGAGTCGCGACGGCGCCCGGAGGCTTCGCCTTGGAGCCCGCTCCCCCGCCCGTGCTCTCCTCCGTCGAGCGGCAGTACCTCAGCGGCTTTCTCGCCGGGCTCCCCTCCGGGCTCCCGGGCGTGCCCGTCCTCCCTCCGGACGCCCCCTTCGACCCGGAGCACGCCCTCTGGGTGAACGGCGTGCTCGCCGGGATGTACTCGCGCTCCGCGCCCCCGGCGGCTCCCGCGCCGGAGTCCGCGGGCCGTGAGGTGGTGGTGCTGTGGGCCTCGCAGACCGGCAACGCGGAGGAGTTCGCGACGGCCACCGCCGAGCGGCTCGCCGCCACCGGGCACCGGGCACGACTGGTCGGCATGGACGAGGCGGACGTCGGCGCGCTCGCCCGCAGCGCCGATCTGCTCTTCATCACCAGCACCTTCGGGGACGGTGACGCGCCCGACAACGGCTCCGGCCTGTGGGACACCCTGTCCGGGCAGGAGGCCCCGCGGCTGGACGGCGTGCGCTATGCCGTGCTGGCGTTCGGCGACTCCTCGTACGACGACTTCTGCGGGCACGGGCGTCGACTGGACGCGCGCCTGGCCGAGTTGGGCGCCGTACGCCTGGCTCCCCGTACGGACTGCGAACCGGACTACGAGCCGAACGCGGGCGCATGGCTGGAGCTGATCCTCACCGCGCTCGGCGGACGGACCCAGACACCCAGGACACCCGACACATCAGAGACATCAGAGATATCCAGGGCGTCCGAGTCGCCCCGGACCGCCAAGCCCGCCAGGCCCGCGCCGGCCGCCGCTACCGCCCGCCTCACCGGCAACCGGCTGCTCAGCCTGCCCGGCGCCGACAAGGAAGTGCGCCGGTTCACCTTCGACACCCGGGACAGCGAGAGTCCGCTGCCGTACGAGGCGGGGGACGCGCTCGGCGTACGGCCCGTCAACTCATCGGGCCTGGTTGCCGAATGGCTGGAGACGATCGGGGTCGACGGCTCAACAGCCGTCGATGTCACGGGTGTGGGCGAGGTGGCCTTCGACGAGGCCCTGCTTCGGCATTTCGACATCACGCGGATCACCCCGGATCTGCTGCGCTTCGTCGGCGAACATACGCGTGACGGGCGCGAGTTGAGGAAGCTGCTGCGTCCGGACAACAAGGGAGAGCTGGCGCGCTGGTCATGGGGGCGGCAGGCCGTGGACGTCGTGGCCGAGCATCCGGTGCGCGCGTCGGCGGCGGAGTGGGCCCAGGTGTTCAAGCGGTTGCAGCCCCGGCTGTACTCGATCTCGTCGAGTCCGCTCGTCGACCCGAACCTCGTCTCACTGACCGTCTCCGTGGTGCGGTACGAGAATCCGGGCGGCCGGGCGAGGGGCGGGGTCTGTTCGCCCTTCCTCGCCGATGCCGAGCAGGGGGCGGCGGTCCCCGTCTTCGTACAGCGGTCGCCGCACTTCAGGCCCCCGGCGGACGCGACGACACCCATGGTGATGGTGGGGCCCGGTACCGGAGTCGCGCCGTTCGTCGGATTCCTCGAGGAGCGCCGGGCGCTCGGCCATCGGGCGCCGAACTGGCTGTTCTTCGGCGAGCAGCACCGCGCCACCGACTTCTACTACGAGCACGAGCTGACCGGGCTGCTCGACGACGGCACGCTCACCCGGCTCGACACGGCGTTCTCGCGCGACCAGCGCGCCAAGGTCTACGTCCAGGACCGGATGCGTGAGCACGGGCCCGAGCTGTGGCACTGGCTCCAGGACGGCGCCCGCTTCTATGTGTGCGGAGACGCCTCGCGGATGGCCAAGGACGTCGACCGGGCGCTGCGGGACATCGCCGTCGCGCACGGCGGTCTGGCCGAGACGGAGGCCACCGCGTACGTCAAACAGCTGGCGGCGGAGAAGCGGTACGTACGAGACGTGTACTGAGACACGGGAGACACGGGGTGTGGTGAGCCCACCGAGAGCCGCGAGTTGCACATAATTGGCGAAACTCGACTATTCGCAGCGCACCGGCATCCGTCGTTCGCTGTCCCACCGCACCGCACATTGAGGCGTACCCATGAGCCTGAGCATCCGCAACCAGCTCCCCGGAACCGTCACCTCCGTCACACCGGGCGAGGTGATGGCGGCGGTCAAGGTCCGCCTCGACGGCGGTCAGGATCTCACCGCGGCCATCACCGCGGAGGCGGTCGAGGATCTGGGTCTCACCACGGGCTCCACGGTCCGCGCCCTGGTCAAGTCGACGGAGGTGTCCCTGGCCACCGGGCCGGTCGACGGGGTGAGCATCCGCAACCAGTTCCCCGGCACGGTGACGGAGGTCTCCACGGGCGGGGCCATGGCCCGCGTCAAGGTCGAGGTCCCGGGCGGCGAGCTGACCTCCGCGATCACCAAGGACGCGGTGACGGAGCTCGGCCTTACGGCCGGATCGGCGGTCGTCGCGCTCATCAAGTCCACCGAGGTGTCCCTCTCCAACGCCTGAGACACCCGATATGTCCCGTCAAAGCATGAGACGCCCTTATATGAGACGCTCCCGCACGACACGTACCCACATGGGTCGTAAACCCTCTTCTTACCACCCTCATACCGGACTCTTCACGTCCGGCATCATGGCCTTCATCTGCGGGAATTACCGTCCAATCCCGTGTACTTGGCAGAAATGAGGCCGTCGACCACCGGCCAGAAGGCCCTCACGAAGACGTCGCCCGACGAGACGCCCGCGCAGTGGCACCGCGTGCTGACCCTGCTCGCCGACATCAGCCTCTTCATCGGTACGCGTCCGATGTGGACGGCGGCCGCGAGCCACCGGCTCGCCGTCGCGGCGGTGATCTCGGTCTGCTACGCCTCGATCCTGGTGACGGGCGTCCTGACGCTGACCGTGCGCCGGACTCGCTCGCTGGCCCGCCTCGACCTCGTGATCCTGGTGACGGCCGTGACGCTCGCGGTGTGCGGGTTCGCCATGTACCACGGCGGCGGTGACGAGTCGGTCCTCACCGCGCAGGCCGCCCGTGAGTTCGTCGCCGGGCACCAGGTCTACGACCAGCCGTGGCCCTGGCTCTTCGGGCAGCACGGGGTCGCCCTCACCCCGACGATGACCGGCGGCTACGACTACACGTACGGCTACCCGCCGCTTCCCCTGCTGCTCACCGCGCCGCTGCTGTGGATCGGACACGGGGCCGCCCCCGCCGTCCTGGCCGCCACCGGCGCCCTGATCGTGGGCACGATCGTGATGTGGCGGATGCTGCCGACGCAGTGGCGGTCCGCGGCCACGCTGGTCTGCCTCGGGCTCGGCCTGCTGACCGCGTACGCCCGGCTCGGCTATCCGGCGATCGTCGCCTGCGCCTTCCTCATCCCGGTGGTGGTGGGCTGGCCGCGGATGGGCTACGGCGGATGGAGCGACTGGGCACGGGCGGCGTGCCTGGGCGCGGCCTGCGCCTCGCAGCAGCTGCCGTGGTTCCTCATGCCGTTCCTGCTGGCCGGGGTCTACGCCCTGCGCCGCGGCGACCTCGGAGCGCGCGCGGCGGCGGCCGCCGTGGGCCGGATCGTGGGGGTGGCCGCCCTGACCTGGCTGCTGATCAACGCGTACTTCATCGTGAGCGAGCCACGCAGCTGGCTCTCCGGGATCGCGCTCCCGCTCACCCAGAAGGCGAACCTGCACGGCCAGGGCCTGGTCGGCATCTCGCTGTACTTCACCGACGGCAGCGACCGGCTGGCCTGGTACTCGCACGCGAGCATGCTGCTGGCGGCGGGGCTGCTCGGGCTCTTCGTGTTGTTCGTGCGGCGGCTGGGACCGGCCGCGGTGGTCCTGCCGTGGTGCGCGTTCTTCCTCGCGACGCGTTCGCAGGACGGCTACTACCTGATGATGACGCCGCTCTGGCTGGCCGCTGCCGTGACCGCCCCGCCGTCGGCCTTCACCACGGCGTGGCAGCCCCGGCCCGCCTTCCTGCGCGGCCCGCACCGGCAGCGGGCGCGCATCGCCACGGGGGCGCTGCTGATCGTCCCCGCCCTGGTCGCGTCGACCCTGGCGGTGACGGGCTCGCCGCCCCTGAGGATGCGGCTGGTCGGCGAGAGCCGGACCACCACCGCCAAGGCCGTGACCGCGCTCACCGTCCGCGTCACCAACCTCGGCGACACGGCCCTCACCCCGCACTTCACCCTGACCACGGGCCAGGGCATGGGCCGCTACTGGTCCATCAAGTCCGGCCCCGCCACACTCGGCCGGCACGCCTCGGCCAGCTACGAGCTCCTGCCGCCCTCCGGCAGGTTCACTCTCCCCCAGGCCGGAGTACGCGTCCGGCTGCGGGCCGTCTCGGCCACGCCGATGACACTGTCCAGCACGGATCTGCACCTGAAGGCCCCGGCAAGCACCCGCTAGGCCCCCCTGACGTACGCCGCCGGTCGCGGTTCTCCGCGGCCGGCGGTAGACGTCAGGAGGATGATCCGGAAGCGGCGTACTGCGTTCTCAGTAGTCGGAAATGTCGGCACGTGCACGACGACGGGAGGGGTCTGCCACGGGGAACCTGATGGGGTTCCCGAGATCGGACGAGTGGAGACCTCAGCCCGTGGCTACTTTCCTTTGTCGACTGGGCCGTACGGCCTTCCGGCGACGTTGGTACGTCGCCTTGATCTGGGTGGCGGTGCTCGGCGCTGTCGGCTTCGGCGCGGTCAAGGCTCCGGCCACCCCCGATCCGGACAATTCCATGCCGGGGATCGAGTCCCAGAAGGCGTTCGACCTCATGGAGCAGCGCTTCCCGGGGACGACCGCCAACGGCGCCAACGCCCGCATCGTCTTCGTCGCCCCCGACGGCCAGAAGATCACCGCAGCCGACAACAAGAAGACCATCGACGAACTCGTCGACGACGCGGCCGACGGCTCGCAGGTCGCCGGCGCGGTCAGCCCCTTCCAGGCGAACGCGATCAGCAAGGACGCGACGACGGCGTACGCGACCATCACCTACAAGGTGAAGCCTGACGACCTCACCGACGCCAGCAAGAACGCCCTGAAGGGCGCGATAGCGCAGGCCAAGAAGTCCGGCCTGACGGTCGAGGTCGGCGGCACGGCACTGGCGACCCAGCCCGCCGCGGGCGGAGCGGCCGAGGGGATCGGTATCGCCATCGCCGCCGTCGTCCTGATCATCACCTTCGGCTCACTGACCGCCGCCGGGCTGCCGCTGCTCACCGCGCTCATCGGTGTGGGCGTCTCGATGGCCGCGATCACGGCCCTGTCCAGCGCGTTCGGCCTGTCCTCCACCACCGGCACGCTCGCCACCATGCTCGGCCTCGCCTGCGGCATCGACTACGCGGTCTTCATCGTCTCCCGCTACCGAGAAGAACGCGCCAAGGGCCACACCCCGCGGGAAGCCGCCGGCCTCGCCACCGGAACCGCCGGATCCGCCGTCGTCTTCGCCGGCCTCACCGTCGTCATCGCCCTCGCCGGTCTCTCCGTCGTCGGCATCCCCATGCTCACGAAGATGGGCCTCGCCGCCGCCGGAGCCGTCATGGTCGGCGTCTTCATCGCACTGACACTCGTCCCGGCCCTCCTCGGCTTCTGGCCCAACGCCGTACTCTCCCGCAAGGCCCGCAAGCGCGGACGGATCAAGGAAGGCGGCACGAACAACGGCGGCAGCCGCTGGGCACGCTTCGTCCTGCGCCGCCCCCTCCCGGTGCTCCTGCTGTCGGTCGTGGGCCTGGGAACGCTCGCCGTACCCGTGATGGACCTCCAGCTGGGCATGCCCGGAGACGAGGCCAAGCCCACCTCCACCACCGAGCGCCGCGCCTACGACGACCTCGCCAAGGGCTTCGGCCCCGGCTTCAACGGCCCCCTGTCGATCGTCGTGGACGCCAGGGGCGCCGCGAACCCCAAGACCGCGGTCACCACCATCGAGAAGAAGATCAAAGCGACCGACGGAGTCGTGTCCGTCTCCCCCGCCCGCTTCAACCCCGCGGGCGACACCGCGGTCTTCTCCGCCGTCCCCTCCACCTCGCCCACCGACAAGAAGACCCAGGACCTCGTCAAGACCATCCGCAACGAGCGCCCCGCCACCGAGGCCTCGACCCACGCCGAGTTCGAGGTCACCGGCACCACCGCCCTGAACATCGACATGGCCCAGAAGACCCAGAACGCCCTGATCCCCTACCTGATCGTGGTGGTCGGCCTGGCCGTCCTGCTCCTGATGGTGGTCTTCCGCTCGATCCTGGTCCCGGTCAAGGCGGCCGTCGGGTTCCTCCTGTCGGTGCTCGCCGCGCTCGGCTCCGTCGTCGCCGTCTTCCAGTGGGGCTGGCTGGCCTCGCTCCTCGGCGTGGAGACCACCGGTCCGATCATGAGCCTGATGCCGATCTTCCTGGTGGGCATCGTCTTCGGCCTCGCGATGGACTACGAGGTGTTCCTCGTCGCCCGGATGCGGGAGGCCTACGTCCACGGCGACAGCCCGCGCCAGGCGGTCGAGAGCGGCTTCCGCCACAGCGCCCGGGTCGTGGTCGCCGCCGCGCTGATCATGATGGCCGTCTTCTCCGGGTTCATCGGAGCGAGCGAGTCCATGATCAAGATGATCGGCTTCGGCCTCGCGATCGCCGTCCTGTTCGACGCGTTCGTCGTCCGCATGGCCTTCGTACCGGCGGTCCTGGCCCTGCTCGGCAAGGCCGCCTGGTGGATGCCCCGCCGGCTGGACCGGATCCTGCCCAAGGTCGACGTGGAGGGCGAGGGTCTCGTCCACCGGTCCGCCGTCGCCCCGGCGCACGACGACACGGCCGCACGGGAATCGGCCCGCGTCTGACCGTCCCGCGCGCCGGAGGGCCGCCCGTGCCGAACACGGGGGCCTCCGGGCCGTTCGTCGGCGACGTCACCCGCCGGGATCGCCGCACCCGCCATGGTTCGTCGCGGTGACCGCCGCCTTGCCAACGCCCTGGCCGGGACCGCCGCGCACCTCGCCCGCAGCCACCCCGACCAGACACGGCGGATCCTGGGCGACCTCGCCGACACCACGTCCTCGGCGCTGCGTGAACTCAAGTCCACCGTCGGCCTGTTGCGCCAGGCCGGCGATCCCGTCGCGCCCCTGGAACCGTCCCCCGGACTCGGCCGGCTCTCCGAACTGACCGCCGCGTTCGCCTCCACCGGGCTCGACGTCGTCGTCGCCACCGAGGGAGAGGCGCGACCGCTGGCCCCGAGCGTGGACCTGACCGCCTTCCGGATCGTGCAGGAGACGCTGACCAATGTCACCAAGCACGCCGCCGTGAAGGAGGCGCGCGTGCTGCTCTCGTACTTCAAGGACACGGTGCGGATCACGATCGACGACGACGGCAGCGAGGCTCCCGCGCCGCCGGCCCCGGGCAGTGGCTTCGGCGTCATCGGCACGCGCGAGCGCGCCAGTTCGGTGGGCGGGCGACTCCAGACGTACCGGCGGCCGGAAGGCGGATTCACCGTCGCCGCCGAACTGCCGCTTCACCCCTGAGAACCCTGCCCAAGTGCCGCAGGCCCCCCGAGAGCACGGAGCCCCCGAAGGGCCCCCTCGAAGGCCGCGAGGCAGCCCGCACCTACCCCCTCTGGTCGGTGAGCGTCACACCAGACGCCTGATCTCTCCGCGCACCCGGTAGAAGCCACCCGCCGAGGAGTGCAGCGCGTCCACCACATAGCGGGCGCCGGGCTGGCGTATCGCACGCGGGAACTGGACGTTCCAACTCGGCTCATAGCCCTCGGAGACCACGTGCACGCGCACTCGGCCTCCCTCCTGAGTGCACTCCACGACGACCCCGCTCCCCGGCGCGGGGACGGCGCTGACCGTGGCGACGGAGGCGGCGGTGGTCAGCGGTGCGTACGTCGGCAGGGCGGCCGCCAGTTTGATGTCCGCGGCGACCGGAACGGTGCCCGACTGGGCGGCGTTGATCGCGGCCTCGCTCGCGTCGACGCAGGCGAGCGAGCCGTCCGTGGAGACGATGTACAGCCTTTCGTCGTGGTACTGCATCGACAGCGCCGAGCCGCCGCCCGTGCCGAGCTTCCACAGCCGGGAGCCGTCGGCGGTGAAACAGTAGACGGAGGAAGCGGAGTCGCCCGCGAAGACGTACCGCCCACCGGGGGACGTGGCACACGAGTACACCGCGGCGTCACACGAGTAGGAGGCCTCGATCCGCCCGTCGGACTTGGCGAGCCGCTGGACGACCCGCCGCCCCGTCCCGGCGTAGACGGCGTTCTCCTCCTGCCACCCGAAGAGCACATTGCCGTTGGTCGCGGTGTGCCAGAGCTGGCCGGCGCCGTCCGCCGCGTACGCCGTCACACCGCGGCTGTGCCCGTGGTACACGGCGTGGTCGTCGGCCCGCACCATCCACGCGTTGTCCCCGGACGAGTTGCGCGACCACTGGAGCTCGTCCTCGTGGTCGATGACCGTCAGACCGCCGTTGCGGTCGGAGACGTTCAGCACGCCCGCGTGAATGTCCAGCCAGAAGATGTCCACCTCGGCCGCTATCTCGTAGGCCGCGAACGGCACCTTCGAGGAGAGGTCGTACACCCGGCCGTCGTCACAGCCCGCGTAGATCCAGAAGTCGTCCGCCACCAGGCACTTCACCCCGTCCGGCAGGGAGTAGTGAGCCAGCACCTCACCGTCGTGGCTCAGGTTGTAGACGCTGCCGTGCTGGTTGCCCACCCAGCAGCGGTCCTCGTCGACATGGATGCCGAACGCCGAGGCGCCCGTACGGAACCGCCACAGCACCGGGGCCGTCGCCCGCGCCGTGGACGGGGCGGACGTCACCTGACGATGCGTCACGGGCCGGGCCGCGCGCTGCCCCTGGACGGCCGGCGCGTACCCCTTGCGCACCTTCTCCGCTATCTTCTTCGCCGCCGCCGCGTTCGCCTTCTCGACGGTCGGAAACGCGGAGGTCTGACGCTGCCCGTCCACACCGATCCGTCCGTACCGCACCGAGACGGTGGTCCCCTCGACGGTCACCTCGTAGAATTTGTGGGCACCGCCGCTCTCCTGGGACAGCTCCAGATACGTCGTGTTCCCCGACTGTCGTGCCTGCGCAGCGGACACAGCACACCCCTCCCCAAAGGCCCGGTCGGCCGCTTCGGCCGTCTTCCAGTGCCTCCAAACTAGTGGTCACCACTGACAACGACGGGCCGGGCCAGGACCGTTGCGGACGACGGCGCCTCTGCCCCAGGGGAAGCCCCAGAGCCCTCGCCCGCAGGACAGGGCGTCCGGCAGAAATCGGTCCGCTTCCGGTGTTCCGGCCATGGGGGGCGGTCGGTGCTCGCGGTTTGAGCGCCCCGTGCCGTACGGAGGGGCCATGGCGCCCCGGACAGGGACTGTTCGGGGCGCCGGGGCCGCGGTGGCCGCTTCTTTACACCGCGGCGATGCCCTCCATGCCGGACTCGGCGAAGGGGGGCAGTCCAGTGGTCGTGCCGACCTTGGTCAGCGAGCCGTTCCGGCCGATGCGGAAGCCGTCGACGGTGCCGGAAGTCGCGTTCTGCACGTACAGGAACTTCTCGTCCCTGGTCACCGCCAGGTCGATGACGCCTTGGGACTTGGCCGACGGCGGGGCGGCCACCCCGACGTCGTTGGTGAGCGCCAGCCCGCCCCGACGGTCCGTGCGGTAACCGGTGACGGTCGAGCTGCCGGTGTTGCCGCCGTAGAAGAAGTCACCGGCACGCTCCAGCCAGCACAGCGTGTTCTGACCATTGGGCAGGGATTTCTGGACGGCCTCGAGGGTGCCGTCGACGCGGACCTCGTACGTACTGACCGTGGACTCCTTGGCCTCGGCGACCAGCATTCGGCCGGCCTTGTCGAAGGTGATCGCGAACGGGACGGCACCGGCGGAGTCGTTGACCACCGCCCGCCGCGCGGGGCGTCCGTCACGCGTCATCGGAAAGACTTCGACGGTGTTGGCGGACTTGGTGGTCACGACCAGTTCACGACCGCCGGGAGTGAACGCGACCTGCCCGGGAGAACTGCTGAACAGCGGCACCTTCTTGTTGTCCAGCGCGAGGGAACGGTGAGCGTCACGCAGCGGTACCAGGCCCTTGGCCGTGATCCGGAAACCCTGGACACTGCCCGCCCCGCCCGCGTTCATGACGTACGCGAGCCTTCCCGAGACCGCGATCGACGAAGGGAAGTCCCCGCCCGAACGCACCACCCGGCGGTCCGTCAGCCTCTGTCCCTCGACTCGGAAGGACGTCACGGTGCCGCTGCCCGCGTTGACCGCGAGGAGCAGGCCGGACCGGTCGTCGTAGACGAGCGAGCCCTGCGAGGCGAGCGAGTCAGTGGGGGCGGCGACCTGGTCCCCGCCCTTGCCACCGGTCGCGTAGGTGCCCGCGGAACTCAGCCTGCCGTCCTGCGCGCGCTCGAAGACGTGAATTGTGTTGCCGTCGAGTTCGTTGCCCTGCACGAAGACCGCGTGGTCGGCTCCGGCCTTCGCGCTGCCCGCGTCGTCGTGCCCGCGGGAGACCTCTCCCGCCGAGGCGACGGTCACCGTCGTCACAGCCGCCGCCGCGGCGAGGATTCCCGCTCCGACGAGGGTCAGCTCGACCTGTAAAGGTGACCTGCGCCTGTTGTGCCTGCTCATATGTCGCTCCTCGGGCCTTCGCCACCACCAGGGGTCGGTGGAGGGCAGGACCAGAGTTGTCCATGAGGTGCTTGAGGCATGAGGGGTTCGACCGCCACGTCAGCTTCCCGTAATAACTCGACGTGCCGCGTCCAGGGCCGCCGGCGTCCTGCTTTGGCCAGGAGGCGAACCCGGTCCTGGGCATCGAGACGTGGCACGCGACCGTACGCCGCGTCGGCCACGGGTCAGCCGAGGGCGAAGTAGCGCAGCCACACGTAGCCGAGGGAGATGGTCACGGTGACGGCGGTGACGATCAGGCCGTACTTGGTGAACTGCCAGAAGGTGATGGGTTGGCGGTTGCGTTCGGCGATGCCGAGGACGACGACGTTCGCGGAGGCGCCTATGGCGGTGGCGTTGCCCCCCAGGTCGGCGCCGAGGGCGAGGGCCCACCACATGACGTGGTCACCGCCGCCGCCCATGTTGTGGACCAGGTCGCTGGTGATGGGCGCCATGGTGGCGACGTAGGGGATGTTGTCGACAACGCCGGACAGCACCGCCGAGGCTCCCAAGAGGGTCAGGGAGCCGCCGAGTTCGTTCGTGCCGATGACATCGGCCAGTGTCTTGGAGACCTCGTCGATCACACCGGTGTCGATCAGGCCGCCGATCATGATGAACAGGCCGGCGAAGAAGGCGAGGGTGGGCCACTCGACCTCGGAGAGGACCTCGCTCGTGTCGGCGGTGGAGACGGCGACGAGCAGTCCGGCGCCGAGCAGGGCGACGATGCTCGGCTCGTAGTGCAGCACCGGATGCAGGACGAAACCCGCCACGACCAGGGCGAGGACGATCAGGCCCTGGACCAGCAGGCGGGGGTCCTTGATGGCTTCCCGCTCCTCCAGGGCCATGATCTCCACGGCGCGGTCCTCGTCGTACACGAAGGACTTGCGGAACATCACCCGGCACAACGCGACCAGGACGACGACCAGCACCGCCACCAGCGGGGCGAGGTGGACCAGGAAGTCGTTGAAGGTCAGGCCGGCCCGGCTGGCGATGATGATGTTGGGCGGATCGCCGACCAGAGTCGCGGTGCCGCCGATGTTGGAGGCGAACACCTCCGCGATGAGGAAGGGAGCGGCCGACAGCGCGAGCCGCTCGCAGACCAGCAGCGTCACCGGGGCGATCAGCAGGACCGTGGTGACGTTGTCGAGGAGCGCGGAGGCGACGGCCGTGATGACGACGAGCATGGCCATCACCCGGAAGGGCTTGGCCTTCGCCTTCTTCACGGACCAGATGGCCAGGTACTCGAACATGCCGGTCTTCTTCAGCACGCCGACGATCATCATCATGCCCATCAGCAGGAAGATGACGTTCCAGTCGACGCCGGAGTCCTCGGAGTAGAACGCCGAGACGTCGTCGGTCGCCCCGATCGCCAGCATCAGTCCCGCGCCGCCCAGGGCCACGGCGACGCGGTGGATCTTCTCGCTGATGATCAGGGCGTACGCGCCGACGAACACGACGATCGCCGCCCAGCTGTGCCAGTCGCTCACGTTTCTCCGGTTCCTCCGAGCGGTTGCGGAGCCTTGCCCCTGATCGCGAAGGCGATGCGCACGGCGACGAGGGTGAACGCCTCCTCGGCCTGCCGGATACCGGACCGGAGAACGAGCAGCCCGTGCGCCACGGAGGCGAAGCCCTTCGGGCCGACCCAGGCCGCCACCCACCTCTCCGTGCGGGAGATGCGCGTGCCGAGCCGCGAGAGCAGCAAGGCCGGAAGGATGAGGAACATCGCCTGGACCACCGCCGCGTGGCCGCCCCACGACAGGTCCCCGAACAGCCTCGGGGCCAGCGGCGCGCCGAAGACCAGCAACGCCGTGAACTTCGCGAGCTCCGCCAGTGCCTCACCGAGCGGCTCGAAGGACGCCTTCGTC
Organism: Streptomyces mirabilis; assembly: GCF_039503195.1. Classification (NCBI taxonomy): domain Bacteria; kingdom Bacillati; phylum Actinomycetota; class Actinomycetes; order Kitasatosporales; family Streptomycetaceae; genus Streptomyces; species Streptomyces mirabilis. Next base: position 7,664,623 of record NZ_JBCJKP010000001.1, on the reverse strand, counting down.
TCCGGCGAGGTGATGTGGATCAGGCCGAGGAAACACAGCAGCAGCACCGCCACCAACAGTGCGGCCCCGAACACCACCGCGAGCACCATGCCGAACGCCCCGATCGGAAGAGAGAGTGATCCCCTGCTCGCCGACCAGGCTTCCCGGCACACCGCTGGGCACCCTACAGGCCTTTGACGCGTCCTTAACAGATTCTTGGCGAGCATCTTGAGGGGCCGCAGGTTGCCTGAATCCGGCAACCTGGTCGCAGACTCCACCCGGGCGTCGGTGTGCTCGAACCGCCCGGCCCGAGCGGCGGCCACTGCGGTCTTTGCCTGGGGGTCAGGCGGGCCGGGAAGCCCGGTCAGCGGGGCCGTGCTCATGGCGCTGCTCGCGCACGGCACTCGTGCCGGCCGCCGTCAGCACGCCGCGGCGGCGAGCAGCCGCTCCAGCAGGTGCGAGGCGGTGATGACTCCGAGCAGCCGCGTACCACTCCTGTCCTTGTCGACCACGGCCACCAACGGGCTGCGGGCCTGTGCCATCTGGGCCGCGACCTCCAGTGCCGTGTCGTCCGGGGCGGCGATGGCGGGCGGTGGCGCGGTCTTCGACAGACAGTCGCCGACCTTGCGTCCCGCGAGCGCCTCGCACAGTCGGTCGGCGTGGCGCTCGTCGACGACCGCCGCGAGCGTGGGGTCCTCCACGACGTACCCCGGCACCAGGATCTTGATCATCTGGGAAGCGGGCAGGATCGCCTTCGGCGCACCCCGCTCGTCCAGCACCAAAAGCGCGGGCAGCCGGTGTTCGGCCATCAATCGTGCGGCGTCCAGGGCGTCGCTGTCGACGCCGACTGTCTCGTACTCCACCGCCAGGTCACGCGCACGCACGCTCGGCTCCTGCCTCGCTCTCGACCCACCGACCCACACAGCCACGAGGACGTACGACCGGGCCGGCACTTCGAACGATACAACCGGCCCGCCGATACGGAGGGTGCCCGAGGACCGGCCTTCAGCCGCCCGAGGGAGCCGCTGCGCCGTCGGCTAGGTACCGTCCGACGCTCGCCCCCACGGCCCGACGGCGTGCCTGGCGGTGGGGTTGGCCATCGCGTGGCGGGGGTCGGCGGCCCGGTCGATCGCGGTCTCCACGGCGGAGATACGGTCGGCGAGCAGGCCGAGCGCGGCGACCGCCCGGGTCAGAGGGGCCTCCTCCGTGCCGCCGAGGGCCTGCGCACGGAGATACGCGGCCTTCACCTCCGCCCAGCGGAGCGCCTGTGCGGTGGTGAGGGTGCCGCGCAGTTCGGCCAGTTTCAGCAGGTTCGCCTCCGCGCCGGTCGTGAGGGTCTGCGCCTCGGCCGTGTAGTGGTCGTCGATGACGGCGGCGAGTTCGGTGTCGTTCATGACCGGCTGGATGCGTTGGACGATCTTGTTCATGGTGCGGTAGGAGCCCTGGAGCCGGAAGGGCGGCTCCGTGCGGGTGGCGTCGGTCCGGGCGGCGGAGGCGATGTAGGCCGCGTTGACGGCGAGGACGGTCGCGCGGGCTGTGAGCAGATGGCGCAGGACGGCGAGGATCCGGTCCAGTTCGGCGGCGGCGTAGGGGTGGGTGAGGCGGTCGGCGCGGGCGGTCGGGTCGCCTTCGGCCCACCGGATCAGCAGGTCCAGGTCGGTGCGCTCTCGCCCGGCGAGCGGCGCGAGGACCGGGTGCGCGGTGAGGGCGTTCTCGACGAAGCTGACGGCGAAGGCGTCCTCCTTGCCGGTCAGGACGTCGCCGAGGTTCTGGACGTCGGCGCGGCTCGCGAGCATGTCGGGGACGTGGAAGCGGCTGCCGGACTCGGTGTAGGGATTGCCCGCCATGCAGACCGCGAAGCGCTTGCCGCGCAGGTCGTAGGTGCGCGGCTCGCCGTTCCACACGCCCTCGACACGGCGCGTGGCGTCGCACAGCGGGATGAACCGCTGAAGCAGCTCGGGCGAGGTGTGCTGGATGTCGTCCAGGTGGAGAAGGGTGTTGTTGCCCGCCTCCAACGCGAAGTTGATCTTCTCCACCTCCTGGCGGGCGGTGGCGTTCGGAGCGTCGGCCGGGTCGAGCGAGGTGACGGCGCTGCCGAGCGAGGGCCCGTTGACCTTGACGAGGACGAGGCCGAGGCGGTCGGCGACGTACTCCATGAGGGTCGTCTTGCCGTAGCCGGGCGGGGAGATGAGCAGGAGCAGGCCGCCGGTGTCGGTGCGCTTCGCCTCGCCTGTGGTGCCGAGCTGTTTGGCCAGGTTGTCGCCGATGAGAGGAAGGTAGACCTCGTCGATGAGGCGGCCCCGGACGAACGAGGACATCACCCGGGGTCGGTACTCGTCCAGCCGTAGCCGGGTGCGTTCGGCGGTCACGAGGGTGGTGCGCTGCCGCTGGTAGGCGCGGAAGGCCGGGGTGTCCTTCGCCCTGAACTCCCTGGTACGGGAGAGGAATTCGTCGACGCGGACGGTCAGGGAACGGTCGGTGATGCGCGGATGCGTGCCCAGCAGCCCCGTGACCGTCCCGGTCAGCGGCGCGTCGGACTCGTAACGCGGCAGGTCCGGGCAGAGTTCGGCGGCCACCGCCTCGGCGAGGTCTCCGGGGGTGATGTCCGTGCCGGTGGCGGTGCTGTACGAGGACAGCCAGGCCTCGACGAGCTGGCGGCGCGCGGCGAGGTCGTCGAGGGCGGTGAGGTCCTCGTCGTACGCCGACGTGCCCACCGTCCGGCGGAACGTGTCGAGCAGTGTGCGGGTGGCCGTGCTGACGACGAAGCCGCCGGGGTCGGTCGTCAGTTCCTCGAAGAGGTACACGGCGGACGCCTGGCCGACGTGGACCGCCAGCTCCGCCCGGAAGTCGGCGATCGCGGGTGTGAGACCGAACGTGTCGCGGGCGCGGGCGAGCGACATCGCGCGGCGTTTCAGGGTCGCGCGCTCCTCTGCGGGAAGTGTGTGGGCCCAGAACAGCTGGGCGGCGGCGCGGGCGGCGGGCTCGTGACGGAGGAGGCCCGCCCTCTCGTGCAGGCGCAGCACCGCGGTGAGGATCGCGGTCGCGTCGTGGTCGTGGACGCCACGCTCGTGGCCTTCGTCGTACGCCGTCTCCGCGGCCTGTCGTACGAGGTCGGGGAGGTCGGCCTCCGCGAGGGCCGCCGGGCCGCGCTCGTCCAGCAGCCGGGCCGCGAGGTGCTCGGCGCGATAGACCTGGGGCGATTCGGAGGGCAGCAGCCGGTCCCAGTACGGGCGGGTGGCGGCGAAGTCCGGGTCCGCGACCGGTGAGCGGTAGTCGGTGCCGGTGAGCGCGAAGGCGAGGCCGTCGGCGGCCGGGACCAGGGTGAGGTCCAGGGGCTCCGTGTTCACGGCGAACCGGTGGCTGCCCAAGCGGATGACGCGGCCGTCGTCGGTGTACAGGTCGGTGCGGTCGCGCAGGGCGCGGGACGCTTCCTGGCGGGTGGCCTTCAACCGGCCGTCCAGTGCCTCCGCCCGTACCCGGTCGCCGAGATCGCGCAGCTCGTCCGTGGTGCGCCGGACCTTGGCGACCATCGGGTCGGAGGCGAAGTACGTACTGACCGCGTCGGTGTCGGCGAGCGCGGCGGCCCGGCGCGCGACCGTTTCCAGGACCCGGTACGCCGAGGCCACGAGCTGTTCGGCCCGGCGGGCGCGGGCGTCGGCGAGGGTCTGCTTGCGGGCCGCGAACGCCTCGTACACCTCGGTCCGCCTGTCCGCCAGCTCGCCGAGGAAGTCGTCGAACTCCGTGAAGCGGGCTTCCAGGTTCTCCACCTGCACCAGCAGCCGGGCGAGTTGCTCGTCACAGGACTCCGGGCTCCCCGCGGCGGTGAGCGCGCTCGTGACCGACTGGCCGAGCAGAGCGAACTCGGCGGCGAACTCGGCACGCCCCTCGTGGTCGAGGAGTTCGCGGCGGCGGGCCTCGAGCGTGGCGCGGGCGCGATTGACACCACCCAGCACCTCGGCGACGCGTTCCAGGACGGACGTCCTTACCGTGGCGTCGGCGATGTCCAGTCCGGCGACGACCTCGGTGACGGTCCGCAGTCCGTCGGTCAGTTCGTCGATGCGGCCGGTGACAGGCGCCGCCTCGGCGACGGTGGTGAGCGACTCGGCTTCCGCGACGAGCCGTTCAACGGCCTGGTGGTGACCGGTGAAGGCATCCTCACGGGCCAGGAAGGAGACGGCACGCTGCCCGAACGAGGCGAGGTCGGCCTCCGCGTCGGCGGCGAGCTCGTCGATACGGACGGTGTCGGCGTACCGCAGCTCCTTGAGCGTGAGCAGGTGGCCCTGGGCGCGGCGGAGTTCGGCCAGGCCGTTCACCCAGGCGTGAGCGTCGCGGGGTGCCTCACCGCGCAGGCGTCGTACGACCGAGGCGATGTGCGCGGCGGCCTCCGCGAGTGCGTCGGCGGCCTGGCGGGTGAGGGCCTGGACCGTCTCGAATTCGGCCAGTACCTGCTCGGCCGTGGCGCGGACCGCGTCCAGCGGAGTGCGCAGGTCGCCCAGATCGGCGTCGCCGAGCCAGTGGTAGGTGTCGGCCGCGCGGACACAGGCGGCGAGCAGCGCCTCGTACACCTCGGCCGTCGGAGCGGTCTCCGAGGCGGCACGTGTGAGGGACAAGCAGTCGGAGATGCCCCGGACGAGGTCGGCGTTGCCGACACGGGCGATGGGGTCTCCCCTGTTCGCACGCAGTTGAGAACTTGAGGAAGGGCCGGCTTCCGACGGCTGGGCATCGGCGTAGGTGTCCGAGACGTACGGGGACCGCCAGAGCTGCAACGCGTGCACGCGTGTCGGCTCATCGGAGTCCGCCCGCAGCACCGTCAGCGTGCCGTCGTCGAAGAGCGCCCAGCCGTGGCAGGACAGCGGAGCGGCGAACTCCTTGCGGATCATGTTGTACGGGAGCAGGAGGCTGCGGCCCTCCACACGCGCGTGGAAGGCGAAGAGGACGTCCTCGCCGTTGGGAGAGCGGATCACCCGCTCGTAGTCCAGGGCTGCCGTGTCCACAGGGGCGGCGGTTCCGTCGAACGTCTTGTACGCCCCCGTGGCCAGGCAGTAGCCGCCGGGGAAGACGATTCCCTGGTCCGCGGGGAGGCGGCGGCACGCCTGCCCGATGCCGTCGAGGCGCACCACGGACCTGGTGAGCGTGTTGACGACCAGGTGGCGGTGCGCGTCCTCTTTGTAGGGGCGGATGCGGAGCAGCATCAGGGCGCCCACGCGCGCGTACGCGATGTCCGCGTCGGCGAGGGACTGGAGCGGTTCGTCGACCGGCTCGGCGTAGATCCCCTCCCCTGTCTCGGTGTTGTCCTCGATCTTGACGGTGAGGGTGCCACCGACCGTCTCGACGAAGACCTCGCCCTCGAGGGAGACGTGCGGGTGGCGGCCGAGTACGTGGTCCTCGCGGGTCGTCTCGTGCCACTCGAAGTCGTGCGAGGACGGGAAGACGTGATCGCGCTCACCGCGCGCGTCCAGGAACGACGCCCGGCCGTCCGCCGAGAGGGCCCACCGCAGTACGCGGATGTCGTCGGCCTTCTCGCCGGTCTGGAAGACGGCCAGCAACCTGCCGTCCACGTGGCGCAGTTGGAGGAGGCGTGCCGCACGGTAGTAGCGGTACAGAGCGACGAGTTCCCGTACGAAGGCGGGGTCGTCGAGCAGACCGGGGACGGCGTCCTCGGGCAGCCGGTTCAGGTCTCGGTCGTACAGCGTGAGGACGTCGCCCACCGTCGTCTCCGGCTTGAGGCCGAGGAAGACGTCGTATCCGAAGAGCAGGACGTCACCGACGGAGACGATGTCGCGGGGCACACAGTGGTGCTCGGTGCGGATGCGTTCGGTGCCGGTGAGCTCCAGCCGGGTCGAGCCGAACTGCTCGGTGCGGCGGGTGTTGAGCGCCTCGGCGCGCCGCGCGAGTTCGCCTGCCTGTGCGGCGAGTCGGTCGCGCAGCACGTCGTACGTACCGGTGTCCAGGCCGGTGGTCATGGGATCCCTCTCAGGAAGGCGGGACATGAGGTCCGGAGCCGCCGTCCCCTGTTCGGCGGCTCCGGACCCGGCTTGGCGGTCAGGCTCTGACGCTGCCGTTCAGGGCGGCGAGTGGCAGGTCGGAGAGACCCAGCTCACCTGCCTTGTCGAGCAGTTGCTGCACCTGTCCGGCGCCGTCACCGCCCGTCCTCATCAGCTTCGTCAGCAGCGCGGAGACCGTCAGGTTCTGCACGTCGGCCGTGGACACCGAGCCGAGGATGCGGCTCAGGTCGTCGGTGAAGCTCGACGTGCCGTCCAGCCACGGCTTCGCCAGCGCCTGCGCGGTCTCGGAGTGCCGCATGAAACCGTCCACGCCCTTGCCGAGTGCGATCGAGGAGACGATGCGGTCGAAGAAGACCGACTCGCCGCCGACGATGTTGATGTCGGCGTTCTCCAGTCCGGTGGCGAGCACCGTGGCCTGCGCCTCGGCGACCTGCCGCTGGACTTCGAGCCCGGCCAGCCGGATCTCCTTCTCGGCCTGGATCCGCAGCCGGTACTCCTCGTGGCCACGGGACGCGTCGTCCAGCGCCGCCATCGCGACGGCCTTCTGGCCGAGGCCCTCCGCCTCGGCCTTGAGCTTCTCGCCGATACCGGTGGCCTCGGCGAGCGCTTTGGCCCGCGAGCCCTCGGCTTCGGCGCGCAGCCGGGCCTCGGTGCCCTCCGCCTCGGCACGCAGCCGCGCCTCGGTGGCCACGGCCTCGGCACGGCCGGCCTTCTCGGTGACCTCGGCCGCCTTGTCGCGGACCTGCACGTCGGCGAGGCCCGCGGCGGCGGACTCGGCCTGGACGCCCTCGGCGAGCCGCAGTTTGGCCCGCGCGTCGAGGTCGGCCGACTTCAACCGGGCTTCGGCAAGCGTCAGTTGCTCGGCGGCACGGTGCTTGGCCGCGGTCTCCGCCGCCTCGGCCGCCTTGATGTCCTTGACCAGCTTCTCCTGGGCCTGTGCCTCGGCGGCGATGATCACGGTCTGCCGTCCGCGCTCGGCTTCCTCCACGGCCCGCAGCTTCTTGATGGACTCCTCCTGCTCGGCGACCGTACGGTCCACCGCGACCCGCTCCCGGATGACCTCGGCGATCTCCCGCCTCTCGGCCTCGACCTCCTTGTCGGCGGCGATACGCGTCAGGCCCGTCTCCCGTTCCCGGGCGATGACCTCCAGCAGCCGGTCCTTCTCGATGCGCTCGTTCTCGACGGCGATGACCCGCTCACGGTTCTTCTGCGCGACGGCGATCTCGCGGGCCTGGTTCTCGCGCTGGATGCCGAGTTGCTCCTCGGTGCGGATGAACGCGCCCTGCGAGCCGAGCCGTTCCTCCTCCTGCACCTTCGCGGTCGCGGCCTCCTCGCGGGCGCGGAGGGTCTCGACCTCGCGCCGCTGCTTGATCTCGGCCTCGGCCTGCCGGCGCTCCAGCTCCAGGATGGTCTCCCGGGCGTCGACGTTCTGCCGGGTGATCTCCTTCTGCTCGGTGCGCTGGAACTCGTTGGTGCGGACGTGCTCGATCGTCGTCAGTTCGGTGATCTTGCGGATGCCCTGGGCATCGAGGATGTTCTGGTTGTCGAGCTGCGTCATCGGCGTCTGCTCGAGGAAGTCGATGGCCGCGTCGTCGAGGTGGTAGCCGTTGAGGTCGGTGCCGATGACCTGGATGATCCGGTCCCGGAACTCCTCGCGCTTGGTGTACAGGTCGACGAAGTCCAGCTGCTTGCCGACCGTCTTGAGGGCCTCGGAGAACTTCGCCGCGAAGAAGTCCTGGATCGCCGCCGCGTCGCTCGCGGTCTCGGTGCCGATGGCCTGCGCGACCTTGATGACGTCCTCGACCGTCTTGTTGACCCTGACGAAGAAGCTGATGTGGATGTCGGCGCGGATGTTGTCCTGGCAGATCAGACCCTCGCGGCCGGTGCGGCGGATCTCGATGGTCTTCACCGAGATGTCCATGTACTCGGCCTTGTGCAGCACCGGCAGCACCACGGCGCCGGTGAAGGTGACATCCACCTTCTTCGTCTTGGAGATGATCAGCGCCCGCCCCTGCTCCACCTTGCGGAACAGCCGGCCGACCACCAACAGCATGGTGATGGCGATGAGGAGGACAACGGCGACGAGCACGCCGATGCCCAAGGAGATGACATCCATGGCAAACGTCCTTGAGGCGTAAGGAACTTCAAGCGGGTGAGAAGGTGCGGCGCGAAGCGGGCGCGGGCGACTCAGGTGCCGTGGCCCCGCGGGTCGAGCGCCGTGTCGTACGGCGCGACCCAGAAGAACTCGCCGACCTCGTCGTAGGCGTACAACAGGCCGGTACTGCCGCTGGTGAGGACCTCGTCCGCGGTCTGGCGCACCTGCACCACCGCGGTGGAGCCGTCCTTCGCCGCGACCTCGGCCTGCCCGAACCCGGCGTCCACCCGCCCCGTGCGGACGGTGCAGGTGAGTCCCACGAAGTCCAGCCGGGACGGCCCCGGTTCATCGGGGAAGAGGTGGCGCAACGGCCGTACGAGAAGGCGGGTCACACGCCAGGCGATCAGCAGTGCCCCCGCCAGGACCGCCAGCCCGGCCAGCCCGCGGACCACCCCGGAGGACGCCAGGGGATCGAGCAGGACGGTCGCGCTCAGACTCAGGAACCAGCCGATCGCGGTCACCAGGGAGAAGACGACCGTGACCGGGACCCCGCCCACCCCCCAGGCGTCGAAGTGCACATGGCCGTCGAAGCCGTGCGACTCCGCCGCTCCTACGGCGACCAGCAGCCAGAAGCCGACGACCACGACGAGCGCGGCCGTGAACAGGATGGTGGGAAAACCGCTGACAGCCACGAGAAACGACCACATGCCCCCCACCCCCGCTCGTCGTGTTGTGCTGCCTGCCTGTTCCGGTGGGCGCACGGCTCCCCTCCGGCTGTCGGTGCCGGACACCGCCAGGCATCCGGCACCGAGACCATCCGCCGTGCTCCCCTGCGCTCATCGTGCATGTCAGGTACCGGCCAGCGCATTGCCGGTTCCCGGCAGTGTTCACTAGGGTCTGCATGCCGGTCGCCGCTAAGAAGTCGTCACCGGGCCGTCAAGAAACCGGGGGACGACGTGACGGGGCACGACATACCCGAGCACTATCTGAGCGGCTATGCCCTGCTCCTGGCGGAGGTCTCGGCCACCGGTCGGCGCCTCACCCGCGACGAGATCGAGTCACGCCGCGCCCTTGGCGAGCGGGCCGCCGACTCCGGCCACGGCCTGCGCGCCCTCGTCAGCGCCCACCTGTCCGCGGCCCGCGCCGCCTGGCCCACGACGCCCGGTTCGGCCGACAGCACACTTGCCGCGATCCAGCAGGTCATCGACGCCTTCGCGGAGGGCTACGAACGGGCGCAGTTCCTCGCCGTACGGAAAGAGGAGGCGGCGCGCCGCGAGTTCATCGACGACCTCCTCTACGGCCGCAGCGACCTGGGCCGCCTCGCCGAGCGGGCCGAGCGCTTCGGCCTGCGCCTCTCCCAGGCGCACGCCGTCGCCGTCGCGCAGGGCACGACCGCCTACGACGAGGGCGCTGTAGTGCCACGACAGGTGGAACAGTCCCTCATCGCACGCTTCGGCGACCGCAACATCCTGCTCACCACCAAGGACGGCCGGATGCTGTGCGTCGCGCCCGGCGACCAGGACGACGTCCTCACCTACTTCGCCAAGCGGGCGTACGCGGCCACGGACGGCGGGCGCATCGCCATCGGCCGCCCCCAGCCCGGCCCCGGCGGGGTCGTCCAGTCCTACGAAGAGGCACTGAACACCCTCGAACTCGCCGAACGCCTCGAACTCGACGACCCGGTACTGCGCGCCGCCGACCTGCTGGTCTACCCCGTCCTCACCCGGGACCGCCAGGCCATGGCCGACCTCGTCCTCGACGCCCTCGGCCCGCTCACCTCCGCCCGCGGCGGCGCCCAGGTCCTCCTGGACACCCTCACCGCGTACTTCGACTGCGGCTGCGTGGCGGCCGAAGCGGCCCGCCGTCTCTCACTGAGCGTGCGCGCCCTGACCTACCGCCTGGAACGCATCCACAAACTCACCGGCGCCAACCCCGCCGACCCGGCCCACCGCTACATGCTCCAGACCGCGGTCATCGGCGCCCGACTGCTGAACTGGCCCGCACAGAGCCTGTGACCCGGCCGGCTCAGCGGTGTTCGGGGTTCTCGTAGTCGCGGTGACAGCCGGCGTCCCACGCGGTGCGCTGGTTGCCGTATGCGGGAATGCCACCGAGGTCCTTCAACGCCCGGGCCAGGTGCAGCAGGTTCCAGGTCATGAAGGCGGTGTTGCGGTTGGTGAAGTCGTTCTCCGGGCCGCCCGAGCCGGGGTCGAGATACGAGGGGCCGGGACCCGCCTCGCCGATCCATCCCGCGTCCGCCTGGGGCGGGATGGTGTAGCCCAGGTGCTGCAGGCTGTAGAGGACGTTCATGGCGCAGTGCTTGACGCCGTCCTCGTTGCCGGTGATCAGGCAGCCGCCGACGCGGCCGTAATAGGCGTACTGTCCGGCGTCGTTGAGCAGGCTGGAGCAGGAGTAGAGGCGTTCGATCACCTGCTTCATCACGGAACTGTTGTCGCCCAGCCAGATGGGGCCGGCCAGCACGAGGATGTCGGCCGCCAGGACCTGCCGGTAGAGGTCCGGCCAGGCGTCCGTCTCCCAGCCGTGCTCCGTCATGTCGGGCCACACACCGGTGGCGATGTCGTGGTCCACCGCCCGGACGACATCGACGTGCACTCCCTGCGCGTCCATGACGCCGACGCTGCGGTCGATCAGCCCCTGGGTGTTGCTCGTCTCCGGCGAGCGCTTGAGGGTGCAGTTGATCACCAGAGCACGCAGGTCGTCGTACCGGGCCGGCGGTGCGTCGGTGGCGGGCGACGAAGCGGTCACACGGTCCTCCCAGAGCCCTGCCCCCGCACGGCGCACGGCGGCACGTCCACAACGGGATCCAGCGTGCGGGCCGACCACGACGGGCGCCACCACAACGCCTCCGAATGGCCCCGCCGGCGGCTGAGGAGTGGCCGGGGCAGGCGGGTGTGCCTACGTTCGTCCCATGGGCAGCGAAGACGCGACCGGGTCGCGGAACACGGCAGCGGTGGAGGACGTCGCGCACCTGTTGGTGCGCTGTCTGCGGGCCGAGGGCGTGGAGTACGTCTTCGGGATTCCCGGTGAGGAGAACATCCGCTTCGTCGACGCCCTGAACGACTCCGGGATCCGGTACGTCCTGGTGCGCCACGAGCAGGCCGCCTCGTTCATGGCGGAGATCTACGGGCGGCTGACCGGCCGGGCCGGGGTGTGCTCGGCCACGCTGGGGCCCGGCGCGATCAATCTGCTGCTCGGCACCGCCGACGCCATGACCAACAGCGCGCCGCTGGTGGCCCTGGCCGCGCAGGGGTCGCTGCGCCGTACCCACAAGGAGTCGCACCAGGTCATCGACCTCGTGTCGATGTTCGCTCCCGTCACCCAGTGGGCGGCCCAGATCGCGTGTCCGGACGCGGTGCCGGAGATGACGCGCAAGGCGTTCAAGACCGCGCAGAGCGAGCGTCCCGGCGCCGTGTTCCTGGCCGTGCCGGAGGACATCGAAGCAGCGCGTCCGGCCGAGCCGCTGGCACCCTTGCAGATCGACGCGGTGCGCGCCGACGCGCCGTCCTCCTCGCAGATCGCGCGGGCGGTCGAGGTGCTCACCACGGCACGGCGTCCCGTCGTGCTGGCGGGCCACGGTGCCGCCAGAGCCGGGGCCTCGGCCGCCCTGGTGCGGTTCGCCGAGGGGCTGAACATCCCGGTCGCGACCACGTTCCACGGCAAGGGCGTCTTCCCCGACGATCACCCGAACGCTCTCGGCGCGATCGGATTCATGCGCCACGACTACGGCAACTTCGGCTTCGACGCGGCCGACGTACTGATCTGCGTGGGCTACGAGATCCAGGAGTTCGACCCGGTCAAGATCAACCCGAACGGCGACAAGCGGATCCTTCACGTGCACCGCTTCCCCGCCGAGGTGGACGCCCACTACCCGGTGGCAGTGGGCGTCAAAGGGGACCCCTCGCAGGCGCTGGACGCACTGGCGGCAGCGCTGCCCGAGGGGCTCACCTTCGACCCGGGAAGCAGCGAGAAGATCCGTACGCTCCTCGACGAAGAGCTCCAGTACGGACGCGACAGTGACGCGTTCCCCCTGGTGCCGCAGCGCGTGGTCACCGATGTCCGCGCCGCGCTGGACCGCCACGACATCGTGCTCGCCGACACCGGCGCCGGAAAGATGTGGATGGCCCGCCTCTACCCCGCCTATGAACCGGACACCTGTCTGGTCTCCAACGGCTTGTCGACCATGGGGTTCTCACTGCCGGGCGCGATCGCCGCCAAGCTCGCCCGGCCGGACCGACGCGTCCTGGCGATGATGGGCGACGGCTCGTTCCTGATGAACTCGCAGGAACTGGAGACCGCCGTCCGCGAACGCGTCCCGCTGGTCGTCCTCGTCCTGGTGGACGGGGAATACGGCCTGATCACCTGGAAGATGGAACTCGAACTCGGCCGCCACAGCCACACCCGGTTCACCAACCCGAACCTGGTCGCCTACGCCGAAAGCTTCGGCGCACACGGCTACGCGATCGAGTCCGCCGACCAACTGCTGCCCGTGCTGCGCCGCGCCCTCGACGACGACACCGTCTCCGTGATCGCCTGCCCGGTCGACTACTCCGAGAATCTGCGCCTGACCGACAGACTGGGCACTCTCCAGGGCCCGTTCTGACCGCACGCCCCGACCGAGTGCGACACGTCGAGGTGGATGCCGTGCTCCCGTAGCGCCCGCACCGCACCTCGTACGCACACGCACAACGGCGGGTCAGGAGCCCTTTGCCGCAGGCTCCAGAATCGCCGCGCAGTCCACGTGATGCGTCATCGGAAAGATGTCGGTCTGCGCGAGTCTCGAAAAAACACCGGTCAGAGCCGATTTCTCGGCTCATCGCCCTTCGTGCAGACACCCAGAGCGTCAAACGAGCGTCAAGGCCGAGCGTCCGTCCTGCTCAGGGCTGAGCAGCCTGCGGCAACCAGCTCACGCAGCGATCCGCCCTCAAGTGCGTCTACCTGGCGCTGATGAGCATGGACCCGACAGGGAAGGGCCGCAAGAGGTGGACCATGCGCTGGAAGGCCCCCATGAACGCCTTCCAGATCGTCTTTGAAGGCCGCCTCACTCCCACCAACCACTGACCGCTTCAACAACCAGGATCAGCCTTTGAATTGACACACCCTTCACCGGGAGTCAGCGCATCGTCAGCGGGTGGGTTCGAGCCGGGCCGCGGTGGTGTCGAGCAGGAGTTCGGTGAAGGTGCTGGCGGCGGGGGTGAGTGCGTGGTCGGCCATGCGGACCAGGAGGATACGGCGCACCGGAGCGGGCGGCAGCAAGGGCAGGACGCTGACGCCGGGGCGGATGCCTTCCAGGGCGAGAGTGGGGGCGAGGGCGACGCCGATGCCGGCGGCGACCATGGCCTGAGCCTCCTGGTAGTCGTGGGCCTCGTAGGCGATCTGGGGTTCGAAGCCGGCGGCGCGGCAACTGCGGTCGAGGGCCTCGGCCACGGGGTGGTGCTCGGCTCGCGTGATCCACGGGTCGTCCGCCAGGTCGGCGAGCGTGGCCGAGTCGCGCCCGGCGAACGGGTGCTGGTCGCTGACGAGGAGGGCCGGCGGGTCGTCGAGGAGTGGCGTGACGACGACGTCCTCGCGGTCGATGCGGCTCCAGTCGTAGTCCCACATCAGGGAGAGTTCGATCTCCCGATTCTCCAGCATCGACCACAGGCCGGCGATGCGGGCGCTGCGCACCGTGAGCCGTACGTCGGGATGCGCCGCCCGGAAGGCGATGACGGCCCGGGGAAGCAGTGAGGCGCCGACGGTGGGAAAGGTGCCGATACGCAGGGTGCCCGCGCGCAGGCCGGCGAAGTCGGCGAGCTCGTTCTCCGCGGCCGTCAGTTCGCGTTCGATCCGGGCCGCCCGGTCGGCCAGGGCGCGCCCCGCGTCGGTCAGCGTGACCCCTCGCGCGTGACGCTCCAGAAGGGGCTGACCCGCCTCCGCCTCCAGGCGGCTGACCTGCTGCGACACCGCCGACGGGGTGTAGTTGAGGGCACGTGCGGTCGCGGTCACCGAACCGCGGCGGGCAACCTCCGCGAAGAGCAGAATACGCCGGACGTCGAGCACTGCCTCACCCCAAGACTTAACCCCAGCTTAATGCCTGTATAGATTTTTGAGATTGTACTTCACGCCGACGTAACTCACCGTGGATCCCACCACCGGGAAGAGCAGTCTCCGGCGGATCCGGAGTTCCCGGCCATTTTCACGTCTATGTCCGCATTCATGGGGAGTCTGTTGTGTTGCGTCTGCAGGGCGAGATGATCCGCGGAGGAACCAGCAAGTGCTGGATCTTCGCCCACCACGACGTGGCGGCGACCGGCGTGGACGTCGACTCCGTCCTGCTGGCCGCCTTCAACGCCGCCGACCCCCGCCAGATCGACGGCGTCGGCGGCGCCACCTCCACCACGTCGAAGGCCGCGATCGTCCAGATCTCGGCCGAGGCGGACGTCGACATCGAGTACGCCTTCGCCCAGGTCGGCATCGGTGACGAACGCGTGGAGTGGGCGAGCAACTGCGGTAACTGCGCCACCGCGGTCGCCCTCTACGCCGTTCACCACGGCCTGGTACCGATCACCTCGGACACCACCACCGTGCGCATGCGCAACGTCAACACCGGGGCCCGGCTCACCGGCACCATCTCCACCCCGTGCGGTATCGCCCCGGACGAGGGCATGGCGCTGGTGCCCGGCACGGCCGCGCCCGGCGTGCCGGTCCTGCTCGGCTTCGAGGACCCGGCGGGCTCCACCACCGGGCGGGCGCTGCCCACCGGCCACGCCGTGGACACCCTGACCGGCCCCGAAGGTCCCGTCGAGGCGACCCTCGTCGACGCCGGCGCCCCCGCCGCGCTCTTCGAGGCCAAGGCTTTCGGCCTCGACGGCACCGAGTCCCTCACTCAGTTCGCCGCCGCCATCCCCGCGCTCACCGTGCTGCGCCGCCAGGCGGCCCTCACAATGGGCCTGGCCAAGGAGAACGACCCGGTCAGCCACGCGGTCCCGAAGGTCGGCATCGTCGCCCGTCCCGCCTCGTACCGCACCACCCATGGCATTCTGGTCGATCAGGACGAGTACGACCTGGCCGTCCGGATGGTTTCCATGCACGCACCCCACCCGGCGATCGGCCTCACCTCCGCCGTCGCCCTGGCCACCGCCGCCGCCACCCCCGGCACCCTTGCCCACCGTGTCGCCCGGCAGACCGCCGACGGAACGCTGCGCCTGGGCACCCCCGCGGGCGTGATCACCGCCCAAGCCGTCCCCGCACCGGACGGCGCGTCCCCCACGGTGCTGCTGCACCGCGCCGCCCGGCGTATCGCCCGAGCCGAACTCCTCGTTCCCGTCCTGGAAGGACGCCCCGCATGAGCCGCAACGACGCTGCCCCGGGTACCGTCACCGCTCCATCGAGTCGCCTGCGCCGGCTGCTCTCCCACCTCTACATCCAGTGCCTGATCGGCATCATGGCCGGCGCCGTGGTGGGCTGGCTGTGGCCCACCTTCGGCGCCGAGCTCAAACCCCTGGGCGACGGGTTCATCGCACTGGTCAAGATGATGATCGCGCCGATCATCTTCTGCACGGTCGTCCACGGCATCGCCTCCATGGACAACCTGCGCGCGGTCGGCCGGGTCAGCCTCAAGGCGCTGATCTACTTCGAGGTCCTCACCACCATCGCCATGGTGATCGGCCTCGTCGTCGTCAACATCGTCAAGCCCGGCAGCGGACTGCACGTCGACGTCGCGTCGCTCTCCACCAAGGGCCTGCCACCGGCCGCGACGGAGCACGAGGGCTTCGTCGAGTTCGTCCTGGCGATGATCCCGGCCACGCTGGTCAGCGCCTTCACCGGCAACGACATCTTGCCGGTGCTCCTCGTCTCGGTGCTGTTCGGCTTCGGCCTGCACGCCAGCGGCGAGGCCGGCCTGAGCATCGCCCGCGGTATCGAGAAGTTCTCCACGGTGCTCTTCACGCTGATCCGCTGGATCATGCGGCTCGCCCCGATCGGCGCATTCGGCTCGATGGCCTTCACCATCGGCAACTACGGCCTGGACACACTGAGCCATCTCGCCCTGCTCGTCGGCTCGTTCTGGCTCACGGCGCTCTTCTTCGTCGTGGTCGTCCTGGGCGCGGTCATGCGCCTCAACGGCCTGCGCATCCTCCCCTTCCTGCGCTACATCAAGGAGGAGCTGCTGATCGTCCTGGGCACCTCGTCCACCGAGCCCGTTCTGCCGCGCATGATGGCCAAGCTGCAACACGTGGGCGCCTCGAAGCCGGTCGTCGGCATCACGGTGCCCGCCGGCTACTCCTTCAACCTCGACGGCACCGCGATCTACCTGACCATGGGCTCGGTGTTCCTCGCCCAGGCCCTCGGCATCGACCTCAGCCTCACCCAGCAGCTGTCCATGCTCGCGATCATGCTGCTCACCTCCAAGGGCGCGGCCGGCGTCACCGGCTCCGGATTCATCGCCCTCGCCGCCACCCTCAGCGCCGTCCCGCACGTTCCGGTCGCCGCCCTCGCCCTGATCTTCGGCATCGACCGCTTCATGTCCGAGGCCCGCGCCCTCACGAGCCTCGTCGGCAACGGCGTCGCCACCCTGGCCGTCGCCCGATGGGAGGGCCAGCTCGACGAGGACCGCGCCAAGGCCGTCCTGCGCGGCGAGATCCCCTACGTCCCCGTCCCGGTGACGGCCGCGCCCAAGCCGAAGGCCGTGACGCCCGAACCGGCCCTGGAGCCGGTGCCCTCCATCGGCTGACACCGCCGCGGATCCAGGAGGCCGGTCCGGAGCACCCGCTCCCGACCGGCCCTTTCCCACGACAGGAGTGCGTACGTATACGACCGGGCCCGGGGACGTCATCGCGGTCGGCGGCAAAAGCGCCGGCTTCAGCGCCGCACAGTCCGCCCGCGGGCAGGGCGCACGCTTCCTGCCCTGGGACTTCGGCGGCTGGGTGACGCCGAGGGACTCCGCGAGTTCCTCGCCCCTGCGGGTGGACACACTCAGCGGACAAGCAGTGGCCACCACACCGATCCGGGCCTGCGCGGTCCGGCGGCGCCGTTCCAGGAGCCAGTGCGGGAAGTACCGCCCTGCCGCAGCTCACGCACACTGGGTGACGGGTCGTGGTCATCCCACGCCGCTGCCATAGCTCGCCAGCTGCGCTCACCGGTGCGGGCGGTGAGGAAGTCGGCGGGCTCCTTCTTGGTGACGCCGGCACCCGGCCGACCGGAGACCAGGAGAGCGCGAAAGCTCAGTCAGTCGCTGCTGTCGGTCGAATGTTGTGGTTGAACCGGAACAGGTTGTGCGGATCGTGCAGCGTCTTTACGCGTCGCAGCCGCTCGAAGTCCTCGGCCGCGAAGAGCTCCCGCACCTGCTCCTGGCGGACCGGGGCGCCGTCGTTGTAGACGGAGTTGAGGCTGCGGCCGACGGTCCACTGCTTCAGGGCGTCGTAGACGCGCTGGTGGACCGGCCGGGCTGCGGTGGACGGCGCGGCCGTGCCGCCGGTCATCACTCGCAGCATGTACGCGGCGTCACGGCCCCCGACCGCGCCCGGATCGGTGGGCCGGCGGGCGAAGGCCCCGCCGAGGTGACGGATGTCGACGATGCAGGGGACGGTCGCGTCGGGTCCGGCCACCTCCACGACGGTCCGCAGGGCCGTGGGATCGAGTTCGCTCAGCAGGACGTTCCCGCCGAAGTAGGCATGCGGGACGTGCGGGTCCTGGTAGATGGTGCCGACCTCCGTGTACGGGATCTCCCGGACGGTGTCGATCAGACGCGGGCCGAGCGCGCGCAGGGGCGCCACGAGCCGTTCGCCCTCCTCGGCGGAGCCCGTGAAGGCGATCCGGACGTGTGCGACGTGGCGTCCGCGCAGCGGCTCGGGGACGGACGGCAACGGTGGGAAGGTCATGAGGCCGATCGAGGAGGTGAGTTCCTCGGGCAGCGTGAGGGTCCACGCGCGGTAGGCGTGCAGCAGGTCGACGGGGTGGTCCGCGGCGAAGTGGAGGCCGCCGCCGTAGAGCCTGGTCACCGGCACGAGGGCCGTCTCGATGGCGGTGACGGCGCCGAAGTTGCCGCCGCCACCGCGCAGCGCCCAGAACAGGTCGGTGTCGGATCCGGCCGTGACGTGGCGCAGCGCGCCGTCGGCGGTGACGATGTCGATGGCGCGGACGTAGTCGCTGGCGTATCCGGTCCGGCGGCCGAGCAGGCCGACACCGCCGCCGAGGAGATAGCCGACGACGCCGATGTGCGGAGCTGAGCCGTTGACAGGGGCCAGACCGTACGGGGCGGCCCGCTCGATGACCTCTCCCCACAGCACGCCGGCCTGGGCTCGGACGGTTCCGCCCTCCGCGTCCACCACGACGGCCTTCATCCGGCGGGTGGTGATGAGTACGCCCTCACCGTCCAGGGCCGTGACGATGCCGTGTCCGGTGGACTGCACGGCGACGGGCAGCCTCCGCTCGGCGGCGAAGCGGACCGCGGCGCGCACGTCCTCGGGGCGGGTGGCGCCGACGACGACGGCGGGCCGGTGCCGGAAGCCGGTCTGGAAACCGGTCCGTTCCTCGTCGTACCCTCGGCTGCCGGGCAGCAGGACGGGTCCTCGCACCTCCGCGGCCAGCGTGTCCACGTCCGCGCTCATCCGTTGTTCTCCTCCCGTGGACGGCGGGCCGCCGTCCCGTGTGTGCCGGTCGGTCGACTGGTCCGCTACCGCAGGTACGAGTTGTCCTGCACCCAGTGGAAGCCACGGCCGACCAGCGGGAAGGTGCCGAGATCGCGGCGGCGCAGATGCAGGCGGAGGTGGTAGCCGTCGGCGTCGCCCTCCAGGATCAGGCGGTCGTCGGCCGGGCGCTCGAAGGTGAACGTCACTTGCCACTTGGGGTCGGCCATCCTGGTCAGCGCGACCGAACGGGCGTTCATGTCGATCGCCGCCATGCAGGGGTCGAGCGAGTCGTCCATGTGCTGGATGGCCACGGTGTCGACGGAGTCCACGACGACTCGGCGCCAGCGCTGGCCGTCGGTCGTCATGGGCGGGTGCCGCTCGCCGTCGATGGAGAAGTCGGTGACGTCCCAGACGCCGTACAACCCGGGCTTCTCCCGTCCGCCCCCGTGGTTCTTCCAGAACGACCAGTCGTTGCGCAGCTGTGCGCCGAGCAGCCAGAGCCCCGCCCCGGCCTGCAGTGCGGTGGCGATCCGGTTCGCCCGGCGGGAGCGGAAGAGGTCCGCGGGGACGGCCGCGGGGACCGGGCGCTCCGTGAGCAGGGCTTCGGTCAGGCGAGGCGTGTGCGGGGCCAGCAGAAGCAAGCTGAGCAGGAGGAGGTGGAAGGAGTGCACCTTGACGGGGACGTCGAAGGTCAGGTTGAGGAGAAGCACCTGGGCCATCTCCGCGGCCGACACCAGCGCGCCCAGCGACGCCGTGCGCGGGACGATGAGCAGCAGCCCGCCCGCGATCTCCGCACAGCCGAGCAGCATCTGGTACGGCTTCGAGGACCCCGTCTGCGCCCACAGCAGGCCCATCGGACTGAGGTCGCCGAGCGGCTCGACGAGCTTGGACGGCGGCAGCTGGAACTGGAGCGGGACGGCCTTGGCCGCGCCGTAAGAGAACATCTGCCCCGCGAGGCAGAATCGGGCGGCCAGGCGGACCCACTTGTCCAGCGCCACGTAGTCCGTCCGGTTCCGGTCCAGCACGGACCAGACCGGGGTGGCCGCGGCGGCACCCGCGAGCCAGCAGAGCTGCCCCGCCCAGGTGTGCGGGTCGTCGCCGCCGTCGAAGCGGTCACCCAGCTCCCTGCCGAGGACCCGGACGGACATCCAGTTCCGCACCGGACGTACCTCCCAGAGCTTCGCCCAGGAGTCGGCCGCTTCCTGGAGACGCCCCATTCCGCCCCCGCGCAGGGCCAGATAGACCTGAGGGGAGGTCAGGCAGTACAGGCCGGCGTAGGCGAAACCGAACCGGTAGGCGGCGCGGGCGGCCCCGGTCCAGGGAGGCGGGGCCGGGGAGGCGCCGGCCGACGGGACCACCCGTCGGGCCGCCCGGCCGGCCGGTGAGGACGCGACGGTCCGCAGCCACTTGCCTACTCGCACCTTCATCGTTCATCACCTTCGCAAGGGCCGTCTTCGGTGGTCGCGGTCAGCTACGGCGGAAGCGTCCGAGCCAGGCGTGCACGTCGAGGAGTTCGGACGTGGTCGGGATGATGCCCCGTATGTGGGTCTCGCCGATCGACTCCACCGTCCAGCCGTCGGCGAAGCCGTGGCGCAAGTGGTCGGCGGAGCGCTTGAGGCCGGGCGGCTCGTCGTTGTCCGGAAGCGGCGCCGGTATCTCCTCGATGGCCTCGGCGAGGCGCGCCTGCATCTCCGCGGACCCCCGGTCGCTGATCGAGAGGATGTGCGCCACCGCCCCCGGGCGGCAGGCCCGGTGCAGGGCCGCCGCGTAGGAACGCAGAGTGTCGCCCTCGAAGGTGTGGGCGAGGCCGGAGTCGATCACGGTGTCGAAGCGCCCTTCCCAGCCCTTGAGGTCGAGGGCGTCGGCGACTTCGAAGACGGCGTCGAGTCCGCGTGCCCCGGCCTTGTCCCGGGCGAGGGAGATCGCCGTCGGGGACAGGTCCAGCCCTGTCACCGCGTACCCCTTGCCCGCCAGGTGGAGGGCGTCCTCACCGGTGCCGCAGCCCGCGTCGAGGACCGCGCCGCCGATGAGTCCCGCTTCCTCAAGGGCGACGTAGGCGGGCTGGGGCGCCCCGATGTCCCACGGCGGGCGTTTGCCGAAAGGGCTCTCCCCGCGGTAAACGGCGTCGAACACCTCGGTCATCGGGGCGGGTCCGTCGGGTGCGGCGACAGGTTCAGTCATGGCTGCCATGATTGCGTCGCCCCCCGGTGCGTCCTCGGTCTCTTGCGGACTTCTGTCAGGGAGGCACCGGCCGCCGGTCAGCGCGAGCCGTACTTGCGGACCGCGAGCGGGGCGAACACCGCGATCAGGCCGACCGACCAGGCCACGGTCTGGAGGACGTAGCTCGTCGCCGGGCCCCCGGTGAACAGTGCGCGCAGGGCGTTCACGGCCGCCGTCATGGGGCTGTGGGCAGCGTACGCCTGGAGCCAGCCCGGCATCGTGTCGGTCGGTACGAACGCCGAGGAGATCAGTGTGAACGGGAAGATCCACACGCCGCCGACCGCCTGGGCGGCTTCCGCGTTGCGCACCGACAGCCCGAGGTAGGCGGCGAACCACGACACCGCGTAGCCGAACAGCAGCAACAGCAGCAGGCCGGCCAGCGCGGGCAGCAGGCCGTTGTGGAACCGGAAGCCGACCAGCACGCCGACTCCCACGGTCACACAGGCCACGCCGACGTTGCGGAAGATCTCCGACAGCGTGCGTCCGATGAGCACGGCGGTACGGCTCATCGGCATCGAGCGGAAGCGGTCCATGAGGCCCTCGCGCATCTCGGCGGCGACCCCGATGGTCGTGCCGGCGGCGGAGCCGTAGAGCGCCATCTGGACGAGGACGCCGGGCAGCAGGAACTGGGCGTAGCGTTCGCCGCCGACGTCCATGGCGCCGCCGAAGACGTATGTGAACAGCAGGATGAACATCACCGGCTGGACCAGCGAGAACATCACCAGATCGGGGCTGCGCAGCACGTGCCGCACGTTGCGCAGGGTCATCTGCCACACGTCGGAGAGCCACCACCCGAGGCTGTTCCGCGCCTGCGTGTACGACGTGCCGCTCTCCCGTGTCAGGGTGGTGGAGGTCATGTGCGCCCGGTTTCCTTCCCGATGTTTCGCTGGTCGACGCCGTGATCGGCGGACCGGCCGGTCACGGCGAGAAAAACGTCGTCGAGAGTGGGTCGGCGGAGCGCCACGTCACCGATCGCGATCCCCGACTCCCTGAGCAGGTGGAGCAGGTCGGGCAGGGTGCCGCCGTCGGGCAGCGGGGCGTGGACCACCATCTTCTGCGGGTCGGCGACCGGGTCGGCGCCCAGCCGCTCCCGCAGGAGCCGCACCGTCTGTTCCATGCCTTCGCCGTCCAACAGCGTGATGCCGACCCGGTCCTGACCCACCTCAGCCTTCAGCTCGTCCGGGGTGCCGCCGGCGATGACCCTGCCCCGGTCGATGACCGACAGGGAGTCGGCGAGTTGGTCCGCCTCCTCCAGGTACTGCGTGGTGAGCAGTACGGTCGTGCCCTCCGCGACC
Source organism: Streptomyces mirabilis (assembly GCF_039503195.1). Lineage (NCBI taxonomy): Bacteria > Bacillati > Actinomycetota > Actinomycetes > Kitasatosporales > Streptomycetaceae > Streptomyces > Streptomyces mirabilis. Next base: position 7,642,407 of record NZ_JBCJKP010000001.1, on the reverse strand, counting down.
AGTTCGCGCACGAGCCGCCACACCTCCATGCGGCTGCGCGGATCGAGGCCGGTGGTCGGCTCGTCGAGGAAGATGAGCCTGGGCCGCGCCATGAGGCTGGCGGCGACGTCGAGCCGGCGTCGCATTCCGCCGGAGTAGGTCCTGGGCTGCCGGTCGGCCGCGTCGTCCAGGCCGAAGCGTTCCAGCAGTTCGCTCGCGCGGGCCCGGCAGTCGGACTTCGTCAGCCGGAACAGCCTGCCGATCATGTGCAGGTTCTCGCGCCCGGTGAGCAGTTCGTCGACGGCGGCGTACTGGCCGGTGAGGCCGATGACCGACCGGATCCGCCCGGGGTCGTCACGCACGTCCACGCCGAACACCTCGGCCGCTCCCTCGTCCGGTCTGATGAGGGTGGCCAGGACCCGGACGGTGGTGGTCTTGCCGGCGCCGTTGGGGCCGAGCAGGCCGTGCACCGTGCCCTCGGACACCGTGAGGTCGAGGTGGTCGAGTGCGGTGAGCGAGCCGAAACGCTTGCACAGTCCGGCCGTTCTGATCGCTGCTGGCATCTGCCGTGGTTCCTTTCCGGATCCGACGCAACCCTGAATTGAGTGGTGGCGGGGCAACCGGTTCAGCGGCGCACAGCACCGAGCAACGCCGACATGTGGAGGGCGTCGGCGGCCGCGGCGCCCGCCGCGGCCGACACGGTGACCGACTGCTTCCAGCGGCTGGTCAGGTCCCCGGCCGCGTACAGGCCCGGAACGCTGGTGCACTGGGAGGCGTCGACGCCGATGAAGCCGGCGTCGTCGACCGTCAGCTTCAGCTCTTCGGCGGTCCGCCTGACGACGGGTTGCTGCCGCTGTCGTGGCGTCCAGACCAGTGTCTCCCGCTCCAGGACCCGGCCGTCGTCCAACTCGACGGCGTACAAAGCCCCTTGGCGGTGGTGCAGGCGACGGACCGTTCCTATGACGACCTCGCCCCCGCTGCTCCGCGCCGTCGCGCGAGCGGTCTCCAGGCCGGGCATGGACTCCTGGCAGATCGCGATGGTGTCCTCGCTCCAGGCGAGGAAGGCCACGGCGGACAGTCCCGCGAGTTCCGCGTTGTCGGCGACGGTCGCCCAGCGCCCGCCGGCGTTCTCCTCGCCGAGGCAGAACGGACAGTGGATCACGCTGCGGCCCCAGCACTCCGCGAAACCGTCCACGTCGGCCGGGTGGACGTCCACGACACCGGTGGCGAGCAGAACGGTTCGGGCCTCGACGGTCTCACCGCCGCCGACGGCGACCCGGAAGCCTCCGCCCGGAGCGGGGGTCACGCTTTCGGCGTCGGCCTCCAGCCGCTCGACGGTCGCGTACCGGGAGAGTTCCCGCCAGGCGCGCGCCCGGAACTCGCCGGGCGTGACGCCGTCCATTCCGACATGGCCGTGAACACCCGCCGACGCGCTGTTGCGCGGTGCCCGAGGGCTGTCCACGACGGTCACCGGGTGCCGGTATCTGGCCAGGCTGAGCGCCGCGGTGAGCCCGGCGGGGCCGGCTCCCACGATCACGGTGGTGTGGTCGGCGTGCGAGGACATCGGTCTGATCCCTTCCGTCGGGCGGCGTGAGCGGGGTCCGTCCACCGTGGGTGCGGTCCGGCAGGCGCGCGGTGGGGAACGCCGGAACGGGCTGTCAGCGGGCGGAGGCCGTCGGCCCGCATTGTGGTCGCCGCCGCGGTGCGGGAGAGGTACGGGCGAAAGAGGTGAGCCAGACAGTCGTGCGCGTACGGCGGTGTGAGCGGCGTCGACTTTCGGCCCGGCGCAGGCCGGCCACGGTCAACGCCCCCGCCGCCCCCGCCCCCTGTCAACAGGCGGGGGCGGGCGGGCCGCGTCGTGTCACGCGCCGACGTACTGTGCGAGGTGCTCGCCCGTGAGGGTGGGGCGGTCGGCGACGAGCTCGGCGGGCGTGCCCTCGAAGACGATCTTGCCGCCGTCGTGGCCGGCGCCGGGGCCGAGGTCGATGATCCAGTCGGCGTGCGCCATGACCGCCTGGTGGTGCTCCACGACGATGACCGTCTTGCTGGCGTCCACCAACCGGTCGAGCAGGGCGAGCAGTTGCTCGACGTCGGCCAGGTGCAGGCCGCTGGTCGGCTCGTCGAGGATGTAGACGCTGCCCGTTCCGGCCATGTGACCGGCGAGCTTCAGCCGTTGCCGCTCTCCGCCGGAGAGGGTGGTGAGCGGCTGGCCGAGGCTGAGGTAGCCCAGGCCGACCTCGGCGAGCCGGTCGAGGACGGCATACGCGGCCGGCGTCCGTGCCTCACCGCTGCGGAAGAACTCGGCGGCCTCGGCCACCGGCATCGCGAACACCTCGCTGATGTCCCGACCGCCGAGCCGGTACTGGAGCACCGAGGCCTGGAACCGCTTGCCCTCGCACTCCTCGCAGGTGGTGGCGACGCCGGCCATGATCGCCAGGTCGGTGTAGATGACACCGGCGCCGTTGCAAGTCGGGCAGGCGCCCTCGGAATTGGGGCTGAACAGTGCGGGCTTGACCCCGTTGACCTTGGCGAACGTCTTGCGGATCGGTTCGAGCATGCCGGTGTAGGTGGCCGGGTTGCTGCGCCGGGAGCCCTTGATGGGCGACTGGTCCACCGTGACGACGCCGTCGCGGCCCGCTACCGAGCCGTGGATCAGGGAACTCTTGCCGGAGCCCGCGACGCCGGTGAGCACGGTGAGCACGCCGAGCGGGATGTCCACGTCGACGTCGCGCAGGTTGTGGGCGTTCGCGCCGCGCACCTCCAGCACACCGGACCGCTCGCGCACGGACGGCTTCAGCGAGGCCCGGTCGTCCAGGTGCCGTCCGGTGACGGTGCCGCTGGCCCGCAGTCCCTCGACGGTGCCCTCGAAGACGACTTCGCCGCCCTTGGTGCCGGCGTGCGGTCCCAGGTCGACGACGTGGTCGGCGATCACGATCGTCTCCGGCTTGTGCTCCACGACCAGCACGGTGTTGCCCTTGTCGCGCAGTCGCAGCAGCAGGTCGTTCATCCGCTGGATGTCGTGCGGGTGCAGGCCGACGGTGGGCTCGTCGAAGACGTAGGTGACGTCGGTGAGCGCGGAGCCCAGGTGGCGGACCATCTTGACGCGCTGGGCCTCACCGCCCGAGAGCGTGCTCGATGACCGGTCGAGCGAGAGGTAGCCCAGGCCGATCTGGACGAACGAGTCGAGGGTCTGGCCGAGCACGGTGAGCAGTGTCGTGACCGACGGGTCGGTCAGACCGCGGGCCCAGGCCGCGAGGTCGCTGATCTGCATGGCGCAGGCGTCGGCGATGCTGAGGCCGTCGATCTTCGCGGACCGGGCGGTCTCGCTGAGCCTGGTGCCGTGGCACTCGGGGCAGACGGAGAACGCCACCGCCCGTTCCACGAAGGCACGGATGTGCGGCTGGAGCGTCTCCTTGTCCTTGGACAGGAACGACTTGCGGACCCGCGCGAGGAGGCCCTCGTAGGTGGTGTTGACGCCCTTCACCTTGACCTTGACCGGGTCCCGGTGCAGGAAGTCGTACCTCTCCTGCTCGGTGTAGTCGCGGATCGCCTTGTGCGGGTCGAGGAAGCCCGACTCGGTGAACGACTGCACCACCCAGCCGTCGGGCTTCCAGCCGGGGACCGTGACCGCGCCGTCCGCGAGCGACTTGGAGTCGTCGAGGAGCTGGACGGGATCGATGTCCGCGACGGTGCCCATGCCCTCGCAGCGCAGGCACATGCCGCCGACGACGCTGAAGCCCTTCTCGATCTTCTTGCCGTTCACCACGAGGACACCCGAGGCGTCGGCCGAGGCGACGTTGAAGGCGAACGCCTTCTGCGACCCGATGTGCGGCTTGGCGAGCCGGCTGAAGAGGATGCGCAGCAGTGTGCCCGCGTCGGTGGCGGTGCCGACCGTGGAGCGGGGACTGCTGCCCATCGGCTGCTGGTCGACGAGGATCGCGGTGGTCAGCCCGTCTAGCACATCGACCTCGGGCCGCGCCAGGGTGGGCATGAAGCCCTGGATGAAGGCGCTGTACGTCTCGTTGATCAGCCGCTGCGACTCCGCGGCGATCGTGTCGAACACCAACGAGCTCTTGCCCGAGCCGGAGACTCCGGTGAACACGGTCAGCCGCCGTTTGGGGATCTCCACATGCACGTTCTTGAGGTTGTTCTCGCGAGCCCCGTGCACACGGATCAGATCGTGGCCGTCGGCGGCACACAGCCCAGGAGGCTGGGTGTCCGTCTCCTTGCCAGCGGTCATGTTGTCCCTCCCGTTCGTCGGACGCGGCATGCCTTCGTCAGGTGACGTGGTGACGAGTTCCTGAACGTCCCGATTCATGGGACTCAAGCGTATACCTGCAAAGTCGGTTGAGGCTTTTGGAGGAGCTACGCGGATTCCTTGGGATAAAGTCTCAAACCGTGAAGCACCTGCGTCCGTTCGACCTGGCCCGTGAGCACGGCATCTCCACCCAGGCGGTCCGCAACTACGAGCGGGACGGGTTCCTCCCGCTCGCCCAGCGCACCCCGTCCGGCTACCGCACCTACACCGAGACCCACGCGGCGGCCCTGCGCGCCTATTTGGCACTCGTCCAGGCGTACGGGTACGCCACGGGCGGAGAGATCATGCGGTCGCTCAACACCGGCGACCTCGACGCCGCGCTGACGGCCGTCGACCGCGGCCACGCCCAACTGCTCCGCGACCGAAGCACGCTGGACGCGGTGGGACGGGCGGTGGAGCACCTCACCTCCGCCCCCGGCCTCGCCGAGCACACGTCCGCCGGCAGCGAGCCGCTGAGCATCGGCGAACTCGCGCGCCGTCTGGGGGTGACCGCGGCGACCCTGCGGAACTGGGAAGCGGTGGGCATCCTGAGCCCGGCGCGCGAGCCGGTCACCGGCCACCGCTCGTTCGACGCCACGGACGTACGCGACGCCGAGCTGACCCATCTCCTGCGGCGCGGGGGCTACCCGCTGGAGCACATCCGCACGGTGGTCCGGCAGATCCGCACGGCCGGCGGCACCGAGGCGCTGTCCGCCGCCCTCGACGACTGGCGGCGACGGCTCACCGCACGCGGCGTATCCATGCTCGGCGCGGCGGCCCAGCTCGGCGGGTACATGGCCCATGTGGGCGTCCCAGCCGGACCGCCGGCCGCCACGGAACCGGCTCCCGCGCCGGGGCCCCCGCCGACGGTTTGAGACCTCGCGGCCCGGTGGGTCCGACCGCTGCACCGGCGGCATCGCAGTAAGCCTCAACGGGTCTTTCAATGATTCGATTGACAGACATGAGCAAGGACTTTCACGACCTTCCCGTGGCCTCGTGCGCCGTGCTGGCGCTCGGCGAACCCACCCACCGGGAGCCCGCCTTCGGGTGGGTGCGCAACGAGCTGTTCGCCCGACTCGCCGGAATCGGCTTCCGCTCGATCGCCCTGGAGACCGACCGCGTGGCCGCGCTGCGCGTCGACGACTTCGTCAAGGGCGGCGACGGGGATCTCGACGAGGTGGCGCGGGAGGGCTTCTCCCACGACTTCGGGAACCTGGAGACCAACCGGTGCCTCGTCGCCTGGATGCGCGACCACAACGCGAGCCGGCCGCCGGAGGAGCGGCTGAGCTTTCACGGCTTCGACGTCCCTACGGAGACGACGAGTGCCCCCAGCCCGCGGCGCTGTCTCGAATTCGCCCGGGACTATCTGCGGCTCGACCTCGACCTCGCCGGACTGCTGGGCGCGGACGAGCAGTGGAGCCGTGCGGAGGCGGTGACGGACCCGGCCATGTCGGTCGGCGCCACGCCCGAGGCCGAGCGGCTGTGGTCCCTCGCCGACGACATGCTCACCCTGCTCCACTCCCACGCCGCCGAGCGGATCGCGCAGACCTCGCGCACGGAGTGGCTCCGGGCCAGGGCACACCTCACCGCCGGCCTCGGTCTGCTGCGCTACCACCGGCAGGCGGCCCAGCGCCTGGAGAACAACGACCGGCTGTCCCGGCTGTTCGCCACCCGGGACGCGCTCATGGCACAGAACCTCCTCGACATCCGCAGCATCGAGGGCCGCCGGGGCGCGACGCTGGTCTTCGCCCACAATGTGCACCTCCAGCGGACCCCGAGCACCTGGAGCCTGGGAGACCTGTCCGTCAACTGGCCCGGGGCCGGCACCGTCGTGGCACCGCTGCTGGGCGAGCAGTACGTCTTCATCGTCGGCAGCCTGGGGCGCAGCGAGGCCGTCGGGCTGGGCGATCCCGAGCCGGGCACCTACGAGAGCCGCCTACAGGACCGCGTCACCGATTGGGCCATGGCCCCCACCGGCAAGGTCGCCGCCGCCCGGACCCGGACGGACACCACCCCGCAGCAGGGCTACTTCCCGCTCGACCGGGCCACGCTGGACACCGCCGACGCGGTCCTGCACGTCAGCGACGGCGCCGCCGTCAGCCGGGACCTCCTGCGCGTACCCGCCGGTGCTGGGAGCGGGTACTGACAGAGACGGGAAGGATTCGCCGGGCTCCCCGGTCGCCGGAGATTAGATTCGCCGTCGATCAGGGAGCCCCCCCGAAGGAGCTGACCGCGCTTGAACACGGTTCCGGCACTGTTCGAGTCAACCGTCGCCAGACGGGGCGGAGAACCCGCCCTCATCGACGGGGAGAGCACCCTCGGTTACGCGGAGCTGAACACCCGGATCAACCGGCTCGCCCGCAGGCTCATCGCGCACGGTGTCGGCCCCGACTCGCTCGTCGCGGTCGCGATGCCGAAGTCGAGCGAACTGATCGTGGCGATCATGGCGGTGCTCAAGGCCGGCGGCGCCTACCTCCCGCTCGATCCGGGCTATCCGGCAGAACGCCTGCGGTTCATGCTGGCCGACGCGCGGCCGGTGCTGCTGCTGCGGTCCTCCTCGGTGGCGCCCCTCGGCGCGGGTCCGGAGGAACTCGTCCTTGACGACCCGGCGTTCCGCGCCGCGTGCGCGGCTCTGCCGGGGCACGACGTCGCCCAGCATGAGCGCCGTGCCGTACTGCGCCCCGAGCACCTGATGTACGTCATCTACACCTCGGGGTCGACCGGAACGCCCAAGGGTGTCGCCGTGCCGCACAGCGGTGTGCGCGACATGGCCGCCACCCAGGCGGCCGTCCTGCGCGCGGGCCCGGGCGACCGCGTGCTCCAGTGGGCGTCCATCAGTTTCGACGCCGCCTTCTGGGACGTGTCCCTGGCGCTGTTGTCCGGGGCGGCACTCGTGATGGTGCCCGCCGACGACCTGCTGCCGGGCCATCCGCTGTGGAACACCTTGTTCAAGTACGACGTCACGCACGCGGTACTGCCCCCGGTGGCGCTCAGCGAGACCGACGCCGAGGACATTCTGCTCGGCGGGACCGTCATGTCCACGGGAGACAGCTGTACGCCGACGCTGGTGCGCAAGTGGTCGCGGGCACGGCGGATGTTCAACGGTTACGGCCCGACCGAGGTGACCGTCGGGGCGACGATCGGCGGGCCGGTGCGCGACGCCGGTGACGTCGGGATCGGCATGCCGTGGATCGGCAACGAGGTGCACGTGCTCGACGAGAGCCTGCGCCCGGTGCCGCCCGGCACGGAGGGCGAGCTGTACATCGCGGGCAGCGGACTGGCGCGCGGCTATCTCAACCGGTTCGGGACGACCGCGGTGACGTTCGTGGCCGACCCGTTCGGGCCGCCCGGCAGCCGGATGTACCGCACGGGCGACCGGGGCCGCAGGGGGCCGGACGGCGAGCTGTTCTTCGCGGGCCGCGCGGACGGCCAGGTGAAGCTGCGCGGTTTCCGCGTCGAACTCGGTGAGATCGAAACCCGGCTCGCCGCCCATCCGGCGGTGGACGTCGCCGTCGCCGTGGTGCGGGGTGAGCTGGCCGAGGCGCATGTCGTCGGCTACGTCACCACCACGGCGCCGGTCGAGCCGGATGACCTGCGTGCCCATGTCGCCGAGTCGCTGCCCGCGCACATGGTGCCCGCACGGGTCACGGTGCTGGAGCGGTTCCCCACGCTGGCCAACGGCAAGATCGACCGGGGGGCCCTGCCGCAGCCGGACGCGGGGGCAGAGGGGTTCCCGGACGGCGCCCGGGCGCCGGACGCCGCCGAGGCGGATGGCTGCGCGGCCGTGGTCTGCGCGATCGTGCGGGACATCCTCGGGGTCCCGGAGGCGAGGCTCTCCGACAACTTCTTCCAGCTCGGCGGGCACTCGGTGCAGGCGACCAGGCTGGCCGCCCGGATCCGGGAGCGGTTCGAGGTCGCGCTGTCGATCCGGACCGTGCTGGAGGCGGCGACGATCGGCGAGCTGGCCGCGGCCGTCGAGAGCCGGTTGTCCGGCTGACGGCCGTCAGCGGAAGGCGACCGGCAGGCTGCCGTAGCCGTTCAGGAAGGTGGAGTAGATCGGTGTGGGCTTGCCGCACACCTCGATCTCGTTGACCGACTCGGTGAGCGCGCTCAGCAGTGCGCGCAGTTCCGTCCGGCCGAGGAACGCGCCGACGCAGAAGTGCGGGCCGTGGCCGAAGGAGAGGTGCTTGTTGGGCGAGCGGGCCGGGTCGAACCGGCGCGGCTGGTCGAACACCTCCTCGTCGTTGTTGGCGGAGGTGTTCCACAGCGTCACGATGTCGCCCGCGCGCACCCGCCGGCCGCCTATCTCCATGTCCCGGGTCGCGGTGCGGGCGAAGTGCATGGCCGGCGTGGCCCAGCGCAGTACTTCCTCGACCGCCGTGTCGATCGCGGCCGACCCTTCGCGCAGCGCCCGCCACCGGGCGGGATGCTCGGCGAACGTCTTCACCGCGCAGATCGCGGACACGCGGGAGGACTCGTCGCCGCCGAGCACGAGGCTGTAGCAGTTGAGAGCGACCTCCTCCAGCGTCAGCGGGCGGTCTCCCACCTCCGCCGTCGCGATCATGCTGACGACGTCGTCGCCGGGGTCGCCGCGGCGGTGCCGGGCGAGGTCCATGAAGTAACCGATGATCTCGTTCCGGGCCTCCAGGGAGTCCAGCCTGTCGGACTCGGCGTCGTGCGAGGAGAGGGCCAGCTTGTTCCAGCGCAGCAGCTTCTCGCGGTCCGCCTCCGGAATGGAGAGCAAATCGCAGATCGTGTTCATCGGAATGTGCTCGGCGACCTCCGCCGCGAAGTCGAACGCGCCCTGCCCGGTGACGGTCTTGATGAGCCGTGACGTCCGTTCCCATATCTTCTGTTCGACCGCGCCGAGGACGCGCGGGGAGAAGGCGCGCAGCATCAGGTTGCGCAGTTCGCGGTGGCGGGGCCGGTCGGTGACCGCGAGCATCTTGCCGCCTGCCGAGTCACCGCCGCTCAGAAGGACGTCCAGCACGGTCCCGCGAGCGGAACTCAGGGATCGTACGTCGGCGTAGCAGGACAGCACGTCGGCGTGGCGGGCGACGACCCAGAAGCCGGGGTCCCCCTGGTGCCAGTACACGGGCCGGGACTTCCGCACGTCGCGCCAGAACTCGTATGCGTCGTGCCGTACGAAGGCGGTCGCGTCGGTCAGGTCCAGCTCGGTCGGGATGGTCATGCCGGAAGCGTGCCAACGGCGGCGCCGGCGCCGGGTATTTCTTGCTCAGGTATTTCTCCTTGAATGAGAGACGAAAGATTGCTGATCAGCTGGTTCGTTTCCGTGTCACGCTCAGGCATATGGGTCGTTGGCCGCGCCGGACTGTCCGGCGCGGCCGGCAGATCACCTTTGACGAGGAGGCGGCGTCTTGAGCAGTCTGACGTATGCGGACTATCTCCGAATGGAGAGTCTGCTTTCGCTCCAGGAGCCGCGGACCCCACACACGGCCGGCCGTGCGGTCGTCCTGGCCGAGCAGTTCTTCATCATCACCCACCAGTCCTGCGAGCTGTGGCTGAAGCAGCTCGGGGCTGATCTGGACGCCGCTGCCGAGGCGCTCCTGCCGCCCTGTGACACGCACGATCTGGAGCTCGGGCTCGAATTCCTGCTGCGGTCCGGCGAGTTGATACGAGTGCTCCAGCAGCAGCTTCTGGTGCTGGAGAAACTGCCACTGCGTTACTTCGCCGAGTTCCGGTCCTCTCTGGACACGGCGAGCGGCGCGCAGTCCGCGCAGTTCCGGCGGCTGACCACGCTGCTGGGCAACAGCCACCACCAGGGCAGTCTCTACGAGGCGTTCGCGGCGGCGGTCGAGTACCACGGGCAGACCGTGGACGACGTCTGCCGACGTGGCGTGGAGTCCGGCGTGCTGCACCGCCTCGCGGAAGCGCTGGTGGACCTGGGGAACGGGTACTGGCACTGGAAAGTGGCACACCTGGCACTGGTGTCCAAGATGGTCGGGGAGCAGGGCGGAACCGGCGGGTCGAGCGGTGTCGACTTCCTCGCCCGCCGAGTCACCCGGCCCTTCCCCGAACTTCGCCGGCTGCGCGGGAAGGTGCACCACCCATAGCCTTCGGCCGCCGGCCAGGGCGTGTCCACAGCGCCGAGGCAGTCTGCCCGGCTTTCGCGGGCCCGGTCAGCGATGTGGGAACGGGCCGCACCCCCGTCGGTTCCGCCTCGTCCTGAACCGCCCCCGGCATCGTGCCGGGGACGGTTCGCGGGCGGGGCATGCCGTCCTGGGCGTCGGGGTGGACGACGGCCGGTCCTCGGGGCGGGGTCGCGGGTACCGCCCGCGCCGACGGTGATCACGTCGGTGCCTTCGCCCACCGCCACGGACCGGGGTGGCACGATGCGGAACGGGCCACGTGTCGTCCCGTGCGATCACCCCGCGTCATGGGCGTGATCATTGAGGCTCAAGACCCGCTTTCGCCGCACCGCCTAGCCGGCCTCGGTCTCCAGCGCATAACCGCGCCCCCAGGCCGTGCGGATGACCAGGTCGGTCGGTAAGAGACGGCGGCGAAGCCGCATGATGTGGAGGTCGAGCGAATTCCTCGTCGGCCTCCGCACGCATTCCGCCAGCCGTTGAGTGAGTTCATGCCGGTACACCACCTCCCCGAAGTGCTCGATGAGCAGCTCCATCAATTCGGTCTGGACATTCGAGATGGTGATCGAGTGCGGTCCGTAGCTGAGCGTTCCGGCGGAGTCGAGGGTTGGTATCTGCCGGTCGTCGAGCCGGTTCTGGAGAGCTTTGACCCGGGCGTCGAGATCCTCCCGGGAGATGGGCGCTCGGACCCAGTCTTCGAACGGATCGTTGCAGACTGGCGGACGGGCACCCGCCTCCACTACGAGGAGACGGGGTACGCCGTCCCTCTTACATCGGTTCCGAAGGTCTATTTGTGCCGGCCATCGGACGAACATGACATCGCTGGTTGTGCACCCCACAGCACGCGCCTCCCCGTCGACGCAAAGAGATGGTCACTGTCGTCGCCGGCCGACGGCGTTCTTGTGTCGGCCGAGCACGCGTAAAGGGCCGGAGGCCGTGGTGGTCTGGTTCGGTCTCCACGGCCTCGACCCGCAGAGGCGCCGCGCTTCCTCAGGTCAGCATCCGCGACGGCGCCTCACCGCACGGCCTCAGCCGTTCATCGCCTCTCGGAGACTGCGCGGCCGCATGTCGGTCCAGTGCTCCTCCACGTAGGCGACGCTCTCCGCTCTTGCGGCGGGGCCGAAGACGCTGCGCCACCCGGCGGGCACCTCGGCGAATGCCGGCCAGAGGGAGTGCTGGTCCTCGTCGTTGACCAGCACGTGGAACTGGCCGTTCTCGTCGTCGAACGGATTGGTGCTCACCTGTGTCCTCCAGAACTCGTTCCACCAGTTGGGGCTTCGAACAGGATCACTGCGCTGCCCGCAGATACCGGTTGATGGCGCGGCTGATCTCAGCCGCGTTCCGCGGCCAGTACATCTCGTTGTGAGCGCAGGCGATGTCGATGCGCTGCACACGACCGTCGACGTGCTCCTGCCAGAGCACGTCCAGTTCCTCGTCCAGTTCCCGCTTGTCGTGGGTCTCCGGGTCGAGAAGTGCGTTGAAGAAGACGACGTCACCGCGGTACCGCGGTGAGGTGAACCGCCGCATCTGCTCCATCTGTCCGATGAAGATCGAGGAGGCGGTGGTGACCAGCGACGGGTACTCCTCCATCCCGGCCAGGTGTCCCATGTAGTTGGCGAGGTAGCGGCGGACCATGGCCCCGTCCAGCGCTTCCAGGTCGGCGAAGTGGCTGGAGGGCGCGGCGTCCAGCAGCGCCAGGAGTGCCACCTCGTGTCCGCGGCGCTGGAGTTCGGCCGCCATGGCGTGCGCGAGGGTGCCACCGAAGGACCAGCCCAGCAGGTGGTAGGGGCCGCTCGGCTGGACCTGGAGCACCTGCCCGAGATAGTCCTCGACCATCTCCTCGATGGAGCCGGCCGGCGGGGTGGTGCCGTCGAAGCCGCGTGCCTGGATGCCGTACAGCGGCCAGGACGGCTCGACGTGACGGGCGAATCCCAGGTAGGGCCAGCTCAACCCGCCACCCGGGTGCAGCCACCACAGCGGGGGCCGGTGCCCCTCGGTACGGATCGGCAGCAGGACGGCGAACGGATCCTCGAAGTCGGCCTCGGTGTCGGCGGACAGCTGTGCCGCCAGTGCGGCTACGGTCGGGTACTGGAATACCGTGCGGATCGGGACGTCCACACCCAGCTTCTCGTGGATCCGCCAGACGAGGCGCGTCAGCCGCAGGGAGTGGCCGCCACAGGCGAAGAAGTCGTCGTCGATGCCGATCCGGTCCATGCCCAGCACCTCGGCGAAGAGCGCGGCGAGTTCCTCCTCGCGCGGAGTGCGCGGGGCCCGGTGTTCGCCGCCGACCGGGTCCGGCTCGGGAAGCGCGGCACGGTCCACCTTGCCGTTCTCGGTGAGCGGCAGCCGGTCGAGGACGACGATGTCGGCGGGCATCATGAACTCCGGGAGCCGGCCTGCGAGCCGCTCGCGCAGCAGGGAAGGCAGCCGGGAGACGCGGCGGGAGACCGCGGGCACGTTCGCCAGCCGGGCCGAGCCGGCGCCGGCGGGCCGGTAGAGGCCGTCGCAGCAGACGGCGTCGACGTCGGGCATGACGATCGCTTCGAAGCAGTCACCCGCCTGTGCCGACCAGGTGCAGTACACCGCGAGCCCGCGCCGGGCGCCCCATGCCTCCAGGTCGGCGGGGTCGAGGGTGCCGCCCACTTCGGCGGGGGCGCCCCACTCGGCGGCCTCGCCGGCCAGGCGGGTGTTGGGGATTCGGGTCAGGCGCAGCCGGCCGCCCTGGCGGGCCAGCGCGGTCTCCAGGTCGGCCAGTTCGCGGACCTCCGCTCCCCAGGCCTCCTCAGGCAGGTCACCGAGGTGCAATGGCCTCGCGGGCGCCTTGTGCAGCACGACCTCGTAGCGGTGGCGCGTCAGCTCGTTGTGGTGAGTGCCCTGCTTGAGGCGGACGTCGGCGGCAACGGCGTCCGGCCGGGTCTCGGCCCAGCGGGTGAAGAAGCCCGGGTCGACGACGAGTTCCTTCTCGCCGAGCACCGCGCGCTCGACGGCGGCCTGTACGGCGGCCGGGCCGTCGTCGGGCTGCCGGCAGCGGTGGACCGCGGCGGCGAACGTGCGCAGGGTGCGGTAATTGCGGACGTCACCGATCACGACACGTCCGCCGGGTGCGAGCCGGTCCATCGCGAGGTCGAGCACCCGGGTGAGGTAGTCGGTGTCCGGGAAGTACTGCACGACCGAGTTGAGGATCACCGTGTCGAAGTACCCGGTGGGCAGGCCCTCGGCGTCGTCGGCGGGCTGGCAGCGCAGGGTCACCTTGTCCGACAGCACCGGGTCGGCGCCGGTCCGGGCGCGCAGCCGTTCGACGACGGGGGCCGAGAAGTCGGTGCCCCAGTACTCCTCGGCCTCCGGTGCGAGCGGGCCGAGCAGCAGGCCGGAGCCGACACCGATCTCCAGCACCCGGCGCGGGCGCAGGGACCGTACCCGTCGCAGCACGGCCTCGCGCCAGGCCCGCATCTCGGGGAGCGGGATGGGGCGGCTCGTGTAGGAGCTGTTCCAGCCGGTGAAGTCCTCGCACTCGTCGGTGTCGACCTCCGTCCCGCCGTACATGGTGTCGTAGATCTCGCGCCACTCGCCGACCTGTTCGGCGGCGTCGCGGCCCGTGGACACGGAGCCGTCGGGCACCACGTAGGCGACCATGCGGCGTTCACCGAGCCGGTCCTGACGCACGGTGACCACCGCGTTCGCCACGCCGTCCTCTTCGCGCAGGACCGTTTCCAGCTCACCAGGCTCGACGCGGAAGCCGCGCAGCTTGATCTGCTCGTCGCTGCGGCTGATGTACTGAAGGCAGCCGGCGGTGTTCCAGCGCACCAGGTCGCCGGTGCGGTACATCCGCGCCCCGGACTGTCCGGACGGGTCGGGCACGAACCGGGTGGCGGTCAGGCCCGGCCGGCCCGCGTAACCGCGCGCCACGCCGTCGCCGCCGATGTACAGCTCGCCCACCACGCCGGGCGGCACCGGCAGCAGCCGGTCGTCCAGGACGAGGAGCCGGCTGCCGTCCATCGGGCTGCCGATGGGCAGCGGGTCGGTGCACTCCGCGGCAGAGGCCACCCGGTGCCGGGAGGCGAACGTGGTGGTCTCGGTCGGGCCGTAGCCGTTGACCACGATGACGCCGGGACAGGCGTCGAGCACCGCGCGGACGGCGGTCGGCGAGAGGACGTCGCCGCCCGCCCACACCTCCTGGACGGCGCCGAAGCACTCGGCGTGCTGTTCGGCCATCACGGCGAACAGTCCGGCGGTCAGCCACAGCCCCGTCACCTCCCGCTCGGTGATCACCCGGGCGAGTTCCGCGGTGTCCGGCCGGCCGGCGCGAGCCACCACGGCCGTGCCGCCGCCGAGCAGCGGCACCCACATCTCGTACGTCGACGCGTCGAAGGTGTGCGGCGAGTGGAGGAGGACGCGGTGGTGGGCGCCGGTGCCGAAGCAGCCGTCGAGCGCGAGGTCGACGACGTTCCGGTGGGTCACCTCCACGCCCTTGGGTCGTCCGGTGGAACCCGAGGTGTACATCACGTAGGCGACAGCGGACTCGCCGACGCCCTCCGTCTCGGGCGGCGAGTCGGGCAGCCCGTCGAGATCCTCCTCGGCGAGGTCCTCGTACACGGTGACCGCCGGGGCGAGGTCCGCGAGCAGGTAGTCGATGCGCTCGGGCGGGTAGGTGGGGTCGACCGGCACGTAGGCGGCGCCGGTCTTGAGGACGCCGAGGACGGCGGCGACCAGCAGCGGCGAGCGTTCCAGCACGAGCGCGACGCGGCTGTCCGGGCGGGCGCCGCGGGCCCGGAAGTGGTGGGCGAGGCGGTTGGCCCAGCGGTCCAGTTCGGCGTAGGTCCAGGCGAGTGTGCCGTCCGCGGAGACCAGCGCGGTCGCGTCCGGGGTCGCCGCGGCCGTGGCGGCGAACCGCTCGGGAAGGGTGCCGGCGTCGAACCGGGCGTCCCGGCCTCCGCCGCCCCAGCCGCTGAGCGCGGCGCGCTCGTGCTCGGCCAGGACGCCGACGGATCCGATGGGCGTCTCCGGCGCGGCGACCACCTGGCGCAGGAAGTGCAGCCAGCGGTCGAGCAGCGTGCTGACCGTCCCGGCGTCGAACAGCTCGGTGGCGTACTCCGCGAAGCCCCCGATACGGGCCGGCGCGCCGTCCTCGTCCTGTTCGGTGACGCTGATGAACAGGTCGAAGCGGGAGGTGCCCGGGGAGAACGGCTCCTCGGTCACGGTCAGGCCCGCCAGGTGGAACTCCGGCCGCGCGTTGTTCTGGAGCGCCAGGCACACCTGGAACAGCGGGTGGTGGGCGGGCGAGCGGACCGGGTTGAGCTTCTCGACCAGGTGCTCGAAGGGGATGTCCTGGTGGTCGTAGGCGGCGAGGCTGCTCTCGCGGACCCGGCCGACGAGCTCGGCGAAGGAGGGGTCGCCCGAGGTGTCCGCGCGCAACACCCACGTGTTGACGAAGAAGCCGACCAACCGGTTGAGCGCTTCGTCGGTGCGTCCGGCGATGGGCGAGCCGATCGACACGTCCGTGCCCGCGCCGAGCCTGGTGAGCAGCGCGGCAAGGGCCGCCTGGAGCACCATCGACACCGTGGCACCGGTCTCCCGGGCCAGCCTGCGCACGCCGTCGGTGAGCTGCGGGTCGAGTGCGAGCGGCACCAGGTCGCCGGCGTACGACGCCGCGGCGGGCCGGGGCCGGTCGGCGGGCGGCGAGACGGTCTCGGGCAGGCCGGCCAGCTGGGTGGTCCAGTAGTCCAGCTGCCGCCGGTAGAGGCTGCCCGGGGTGTCGGTGTCGCCCAGCAGTTCCCGCTGCCAGAGGGTGTAGTCGGCGTACTGCACGGGAAGCGGTTCCCACTGGGGCACCCGGCCTGCGCGGCGGGCCTCGTACGCGGTGGTGAGGTCCTGGGCCAGCGGGAGGGCGGACCAGCCGTCGGCGGCGATGTGGTGTGCGCCGATCAGGAACACCGCCTCGCGCTCGCCGGTCCGCAGCAGCCAGGAGCGGATGGGGGTCTCGGCCGCCAGGTCGAACGGACGGCGCGCCGCCGCCCGCAGGGCGCCGGGCAGCTCGGCCTCGGTGATCTCGCGCTCCTCCCACGGGACCTCGACCACGGCCGGTTCCAGGATGCGCTGGTACGGCTGTCCGTCCGCCTCGCCGAAGACGGTGCGCAGCGATTCGTGCCGCACGACGACGTCGTGCACGGCGCGGCGCAGGGCCGCCGCGTCGAGTTCGCCGCGCATGCGCAGAGCCAGCGTGACGTTGTAGGTCGCCGAGGGTCCCTCGAAGCGGTGGATGAACCACAGCCGCTGCTGGGCGTACGACAGCGGCAGCCGTTCGGGCCGGACCTGGGGACGGAGCGGCGGGCGGACGTTGCTCAGGGTGTTCAGGTGGGCCGCCAGTTCGGCGACGGTGGGCGACTGGAAGACGACCCGGATGGGGATCTCCACACCGTGCTCGGCACGGATACGGCTGACCAGCCGGGTGGCCAGGAGCGAGTGGCCGCCGACGGTGAAGAAGTTGTCGTCCACGCCGACCTGGTCGAGTCCGAGTACCGCGGCGAACAGCGCGCACAGCGACTCCTCCTCCGGGGTGGAGGGAGCCCGGCCGCCGCCGACCACGTAGTCGGGCACGGGCAGGGCGCGCCGGTCGGGCTTGCCGTTGTCGGTCAGCGGCACGGCGGCGATGGGCACGATGGCGGCCGGGACCATGTACTCGGGCAAGGTCTCCCGCAGATGGCCGCGCAGGGCGGGCAGCAGCGCCGTGACGGCGGCGGCGGCCGCGGGGTCGTTCGCCGGGGTGCGTCCGTCGGTTACCGGCAGGTATGTGCCGGTGAGGGTGGTGCCGGCGGCCGGGCCGTCGCACAGCACGATCACGTCGAGCAGGTCGACCGCGTCGGCCGACCAGGTCGGCACCGCGTCCCAGCCGTGCCGGGCGGCCCAGGCCCGGATCTCGGCGGGGTCGAGCGGGGGCAGTTCGGGCGCCGCGGAGTCGTCGAGGCCGAGGGCGCGGGCCGCCGCGGCCTCCTCGGTGAGGCGGGCGTTCGGGATTCCGGTGATCCGCACCGCCGGCTCGGACCGGTCACGTAACCGGTCGGCGAGCCGGCCGAGGTCGCCCTCCCAGGTCAGGGTGGGGACGACGTCGAGCCGTCGCGGGGCGTCCGCCGGTGCCGTGCCCGGCTTGTGCAGCACGACCTCGTAGCGGTGCCGGGTCAGCTCGTTGTGGTGGGTGCCGTTCTTGGCGCGGATGTCGGCACCGGCCGCCCCGGCCCGGTCCGCCCAGCGCAGGAACGACTCGGGGTCGACCACCAGTTCCTTCTCCAGCAGGACGGCCTGGTCGACCGTGGTGCGCAGTACGGCCGGTGCCGCATCGGGGTGCTTCGTCCGCTGGACGCCCGTCTGGAGCGTGCGCAGGGAGGACGCCCGCCGGATGTCGCCGAGGACGATCCGGCCGCCCGGCGCGAGCAGTTCCCAGGCGCCGTCCAGGACCCGGGCGAGGTAGCGCTCGTCGGGGAAGTACTGCACGACCGAGTTGAGCACCACGGTGTCGAATGTGCCCCGGGGCAGTCCGGTGAGGTCGTCGGCGGCCTGGCGGCGCAGCCGGACCCGGTCGGCCAGGCCGGCCCGGGTCACCTGGTCACTGAGCCGGTCGATCACGGCCTGGGAGAAGTCGGTGGCCCAGTACTCCTCCACCCGGCCGGCGATGTGCGCGAGCAGGAGTCCGGTGCCGACGCCGAGTTCGAGGACGCGCTCGGGCGACCAGCACAGGACGCGTTCCACGGCGGCGTCGCGCCAGTCCCGCATCTCGTCGAGCGGGATCGGCTCGCCGGTGAAGGAGCTGTTCCAGCCGGTGAAGTCCTCACCGAATCCGTGTCCGTTGTCGTGGGAGTAGGCCTGGTCGTAGACCTCCTGCCACTCCCCCACCTGTGCGTCGGCGTCGCCGTCGGGCCGCAGGGCGCCGGTGTCCGGGACGACGTAGGCGACCAGCCGCAGGTCACCGGGCCGGTCCTCGCGGGCGGTGACGATGGCCTGGCGGACGGCCGGGTGCCGGACCAGGGTGTGTTCGATCTCGCCGGGCTCGACGCGGAATCCGCGCAGCTTGACCTGGTTGTCGGCGCGGCCGAGGAAGCAGATGTTGCCGTCCGGGAAGAAACTGGCGCGGTCGCCGGTGCGGTACAGCCTGTCGCCCTCACGCGCGCTGAACGGGTCGCGGACGAAACGTTCCGCGGTCAGCTCGGGCCGGTTGACGTAGCCGACGCAGAGGCAGTCCCCGCCGATGTACAGGTCGCCCTCGACGCCGACGGGGCACGGCTCCATGTTCTCGTCGAGCACGTAGTAGCGGGCGTTGTCGATGGGACGGCCGTACGGAATGCTGCGCCAGGCCGGGTCGATCTCCCGGACCCGGAAGTAGTTGGACCACACCGTCGCCTCGGTGGCACCGCCGAGGCTGACGATCTCCGCGCCGGTGAACACCCGGCGGACCTCGTCGGGCAGCGACAGCGGGGTGTAGTCGCCGGAGAGGAACACCAGGCGCAGGTCGTCGGTGCCCTCGTACCCGCCGTCCTCCGTGAGCAAGGAGGCGACCTGGTTGAGGGTGGTGGGCACCGAGTCCCAGAAGGTGATCGGTTCCGTGAGCAGGACGTCCAGGAGCAGCTGGGGGTCGCGCTGCTGGACAGCGTCCGCGATGTAGACGCCACCGCCGCAGCCGAGCAGGCCGAAGACGTCGAAGACGGAGAGGTCGAAGCCGAGCGACGTGACGCACAGGGCGACGTCGTCGGGGCCGAACGCGAAAGTGCGGTAGCACCAGTCGAGCAGGTTGTGCACCGGGCGGTGGGTGACCGCGACGCCCTTCGGCTTCCCGGTGCTGCCGGAGGTGAAGATGATGTACGCGGTGTTGTCCGGGCCCGCGGCCGGTTCCGGATCGTGGTCGGGGCCGGGCGACCGGGCGGCGGTGAGCTCGACGAGGCGGACGCCGTCCGGCAGGGCCCAGCGTTCGGTGTCCGGCGTGGACAGCACGAGGGAGCACCCGGCGTCGGCGAGCATGCCGGCCACGCGGTCGGCGGGCAGCGCCGGTTCGAGCGGCAGATAGGCGCCGCCCGCCTTGAGCACGCCCAGGACGGCGGCGATCATGACCGGGCCGCGGGGGACGCCGACGCCGACGACGGTCTCCGGGCCGACGCCGCGTTCCTTGAGGTCCCAGGCGACGCGGTTCGCCCACCGGTTCAGCTCGCCGTACGTCATGGTGCCGCCGGTCCAGCGCAGGGCGGTGGCGTCCGGGCGGCGTGCGGCCTGCTCCTCGAAGAGCAGGTGGACCGGTCCCGGACAGTGGACCGGGCGGGCCGTGTCGTTCCACTCGACGAGGATCTTCCGGCGTTCGGCGGCGTCGAGAGTGCCGCCGGACCGACCGGGCCCGGCCTCGCCCGCTGCGCCGACGGGGGTTCTCGGGTCGGCCACGACCTCCTCGACGACGGCCACGAACCGTGCCGCGATCTCCTCCACCGTGGAGCGGTCGAAGAGGTCGGTGGCGTACTCGATCTCACCGACGACGGAGCCGGTGGACTCGTCCGGCGCCAGGTTGAAGAACAGGTCGAACTTCGCGCTGCCGGTGGGCAGCGGTTCCATCGTCACGGTGAGACCCGGCAGGTCCAAGTGCGGTGGGGTGTTGTTCTGCCACGCCAGCACGACCTGGAACAGGGGGTGATGCGCGGTCGACCGTTCCGGCCGCAACAGCTCTACGAGCCGCTCGAACGGCACGTCCTGATGATCATAGGCGGCAAGCGCCTTCTTCCGTACCTGTTCCAGCACCCGCTCGAAAGGCTGGTCCGCGGCCACCTGCACGCGCAGCGTCCAGGTATTGACGAAGAACCCCACGAGTTCATTCAGTGCCTCCTCCGTACGGCCCGCGATCGGCGAGCCGACGGTCACATCCTTGCCTCCTCCCAGCCGATGCAGCAACGTCACCAAGGCGGCCTGGAGCACGATCGACGTCGTGACTCCATGGGTTTGCGCCAACTTGTCGACCCCGGCGCGCAGTTCGGCGGGCAAGCCGACCGGAACCGATCCGCCCCGGAAACTCGCCACCTCGGGACGGGGCCGGTCCAGGGGCAGGGGAAGGGGCTTGGACACACCAGCCAGTTCCTCGCGCCAATAGGCGCTCTGCACCGTGACAACGCTGTCCGGATCCTTTTCGTCGCCCAGCATTTCGTGCTGCCACAGCGCGTAGTCCGAGTACTGCACGGGCAGTTCGGACCAGTCCGGTGCCGTGCCGGTCACCCGGGCCCGGTAGGCCGTCGACACGTCACGTGCCAGCGGGGCCAGCGAGCCGCCGTCGCCGGCGATGTGGTGGATCACCAGGACGACCAGGAATTCCTCGTCGCCGCTCTGGAGGACGCAGCCGCGCAGCGGCACGTCCGTCGACAGGTCGATCCAGCTGCCGCTCACCGACCCCACCACGCCGGGTATCCGCCCGGGGGCCACCCGGCCCCAGTCCTGCCAGGGCAGTTCGATCTCGTCAGGGTCGAGAACACGCTGGTACGGCTGGCCGTCGGTCTCCGCGAAGACGGTACGCAGGACCTCGTGGCGGATCATCACGTCACGGAAAGCCGCCCGCAGCGCGACCGTGTCGAGCGGGCCGTGGCAACGCAGGAGCAGCGGGATGTTGTAGGTGGAGGAAGGGCCTTCGAAGCGGTTGATGAACCACATTCGCCGCTGCGCGTACGACAGGGGGGTCATGGTCTTTCCTACCTTTCGGTCATTCTCCGCAGCGGCATTCGGGTGGAGGCCGACATCTCGTTCCAGCGGTCGGTCAGTTCGGCGACGGTCGGGGCGGTGAACAGAACGCGCATCGGGATTTCCACGCCCATTTCGGCGCGTACCCGGGCCACCAGTCGGGTGGCCATCAGTGAATGGCCGCCCAGGACGAAGAAGTCGTCGTCGAGACCGATCCGCTCGGCGCCCAGGACCTCGGCGAACAGCGCGCACAGCGTCTGTTCCCGGGGCGAGCGCGGAGCCCGGTACTCGTCCCCGCCGAACTCCGGGCGGGGCAGGGCGGAACGGTCGAGTTTGCCGTTGGGCGTCAGCGGCAGTTCCGTGAGCGTCACGAACGCGGCCGGGATCATATGGGCCGGCAGCCGCTCTCCGACCGCCTCCCGCAGGAGTTCCGTGGTGGGCGGCTCGGTGCCGGTCTCCGGGACCACGTACGCCACCAGCCGGCGGTCGCCCGGCCGGTCCTCACGGTCGATGACGACCGCCCGGCGGACCGCGGGGTGGCGGGTCAGGGTGTGCTCGATCTCGGCGGGCTCGATCCGGAAGCCGCGCAGTTTGATCTGGTGGTCGGAGCGGCCGAGGTACTCCACCTCACCCGTGACCGTCCAGCGGGCGAGATCCCCGCTGCGGTACATCCGCTCGCCCGGTGGCCCGAACGGGCAGGCCACGAACCGCTCCGCGGTCATGCCCGGCCTGTCGTGGTAGCCGCGGGCCAGGCCCTCGCCGGCGATCCAGAGGTCACCGGCAGCGCCGGGCGGCACCGGGCGCAGTGTGCGGTCCAGTACGAGGATCCGGGTGCCGGCGACCGGGCCGCCGACCGAGGGAGGCATGCCGCAGTGGCCGGGGAGCAGACGGGCGGCGGTGGCGTAGACGGTGGTCTCGGTCGGGCCGTAGAGGTTGGTGACCTCGGCGGCGTGCCGGCACAGGGTTTCGGCGAGCGCCAGGGGCAGGGCCTCGCCGGTGGAGATCACCCGCAGCCCGGTCAGACAGGCCGGCGCGTGGGTGACCAGGCTCTGCCAGAGCGCGGGGGTGGCCTGCATGACGGTGACGCCGGACCGTTCGACGAGGTCGAGCAGTGCCGTCGGCTGGGTGATGTCGTCCTTGCCGGCCAGTACCACCCGGCCGCCGGCGAGCAGGGGAAGGAAGAGTTCCAGCGCGGCGATGTCGAACGCGACGGTGGCGCAGGCCAGCAGCCCGTCGTCCGGCGTGAAGGCGAATCGATCCCGCATACCGGTCAGCAGGATCGCCAGCGCACCGTGCCGGACCACCACGCCCTTGGGTGTGCCAGTGGAGCCGGAGGTGTAGATGACGTAGGCGGCGTGGTCGGCGCCGGCCGGAACGCGCGGGCCGTGGGCAGGGTGGGGGGACCGGTCGGACAGGTCCACCCCGGCCAGCCGTTCCTCGTCGAGGAGCAGCACCGGTGCGCTGTCCTCGACCACGGCCCGCACCCGGGCGGCCGGATACTCCGGATCCACCGGCACATACGTGCCGCCGGCCTTCCACACGGCCAGCAGGGCCACCACCAGGTCGGCCGAACGGGGCAGCAGCACCACGACCCGGGACTCCGGGCCCACCCCCTGCCCGGCCAGCCAGTGCGCCAGCCGGCCGGCCCGTTCGTCCAGCTCCCGGAAGGTCAGCCGGTGCCCGCGGAACTCGACGCAGACCGTGTCCGGCGTCGCCGCCGCCCGCGCCGCGATCAGCTCGGGGACGGTCCGCTCGGGGGGCGGGACCGTGGTGTCGTTCCAGCCGTGCAGCACCTGTTCACGTTCGGCGTCGGACAGCACGTCGAGCGCGCCGACGGTGGTCCGCGGACCGGCGGCGATCTGCCGCAGCACCCGCACCAGCCGGTCGGCGAGCGCCTCCACGGCGGTCCGCTCGAATGCGTTGCGCCGGTACTGGAAGGAGATCCGCAACAGCGGGTCGGCCGCCGCGATCACGGTCAGCGGGTAGTGCGGCGGGGCGTACGGGCGGATACCGCTCACCACCGGTTGCGCCGACGCGCCCGCCGCCGAGCGGCCGGACCGGTCGACGGGGAACGACTCGAACACCACCAGCGTGTCGAACAGCGCGTTCAGCCCGGTCGCTCGCTGGATGTCGGCGAGCCCCAGATGGTGATGGTCCAACAGCCTCGCCTGGGCGTCCTGGAGCCGGCCGAGCACCTCCGGGACCGGGTCGGCCGGCGTGCATCGCACCCGCACGGGCACCGTGTTGATGAACAGGCCGGTCATGGTGTCCGCGCCCGGCAGCCCGGAGGGCCGGCCCGCGACCGTGGCGCCGAACAGCACGTCCTCGCGGCCGGTGAGCTGCGCGAGCACCATGGCCCAGGCGCCCTGCACCAGGGTGTTGGGGGTGACGCCCCACTCCGCGGCCCGGCGCGCCAGCCTGGTGGTGTCCTCGCCGGTGAGCGGCACGTCGATCTGCCCGCTGCCGCTGCCGGCCGACCGGGCCCCGGGCGTCGCGGGCGCCAGCAGGGTCGGCTCGGCCACACCGGCGAGTTCCTCGGCCCACGCGCGGGCGGAGCGTGCCGTGTCCTGCCGTGACAGCCAGCTCAGGAAGTCCCGGTAGCCGTGCGGGCGCGCCGACGCGGTGTCGACGCCGTCGGCCCCGTACAGCTGCATCAGCTCGCGCTCGACGAGCGGCACCGACCAGCCGTCGAGCAGCACGTGGTGGGCGGTGAGGGCCAGTTCGGCGTGTTGGGGGCCGAGCGTGACGAGGGTCAGGCGCAGCAGCGGCGGGCTCTCCGGGCGGAAGCGGGCGTCCCGCTCCTCGGCGAGGATCTCCTCCAGCCGGGTGGCGGCGTCGGCCTCGCCGGTGAGGTCGAGGTGCCGCCAGGGCAGCGGGACGTCGTCCACGACGACCTGCACGGGCTCACCGGTGGCGCTCGGCCGGAACGCGACCCGCAGGTTCGGGTGCCGGTCGAGCAGGGCCTGGCCCGCGGCCCGCAGGCGCGCCGGGTCGACCGCGCCTTCGAGCCGGAACACGAACTGCGTCTGGTACGCCTCGGACGCGCTCTGCGCGAGCATCGTGTGATACAGCAGCCCGTCCTGCAACGGCGTGAGCGGCCATACGTCGCTGACGCGCCCGAAGCGCTGTTGCCAGCCGTCCAGTTCCTCCTGGCCGACGGTGACCAGCGGGACGTCGGACGGGGTCAGTCCCCGCCCGCCGGACGCGACCAGGCTCCGCAGGCCGCGCAGTGCGGCGCACCAGGTGCCGGACAGGGCGCGGACCTCGTCGGCGGTCAGCACTCCGGTGGCGAAGGTGAACAGGGCGGTGAGGCGCGCGTCGTCGCCGGTGCCGGTGACCAGGGCGTTCAGTTCGAGCGCGCTGGGCGCCGGCATGTCCGCGGCGGGTGCGGCGACCACCTCGGCGCATTCGGGCGCCGGGGTCCATCCGGGGCCGCGGGTGGGGTCCTCGCCGGGCGCCGGCTCCGGGCGTTCGAAGGTGAAACGGCCCAGGAAGTTGAATCCGATGTCGTCCGCCGGGTACGGGCTCAGCAGCGCCGCGGTGTCGTCGTTGAGGTAGCGCAGCAGGGTGTAGCCGATGCCCTGGTCGGGCAGGGCCCGCCGCTGCTCCTTCACCCGCTTGAGGGCGTCACCGGCGGCGGCTCCTCCGGTGATCGCGGCGTCGACGTCGATCCCCGAGACGTCGACGCGTACGGGGGTGACCGTGGTGAACCAGCCGGCCGTGCGGGACAGGTCCGCGCCCGGCACCAGCTCCTCCTGCCGCCCGTGCCCTTCCAGCCGTACGACCGTCGTGCCGTCGGTGAGACCCCGCCGTTCCCGGGCCAGCGCGAGGACCAGGGCGGTGAGCAGGACGTCGTCCGCGCCGCTGCGGTAGGCCGCGGGGACGGAGGTCAGTATCGCGTCCGTGAGGTCGGCCGGGAGCTCCACCCGGACGGTGTCCGTGGTGGAGGTGAGGTCTCGCCCGGGGTCAAGCGGCCGGGAGCCCACGGGTGCGACGGGTGCCTCGAGCAGGTCGCGCCACAACGACGCCTCCGCCACCCGTCCGGGGCGGGCCGCTTCGTCGGCCAGGGCGTGCAGCCATCGGCGCAGGGAGGTGCCCACCCGCGGCAACGCGGGGGGCCGGCCTTCCTGGACCTGGCGCCAGGCGGTGGCCAGGTCGGGCAGCAGCACCCGCCAGGACATGCCGTCCACGACCAGGTGGTGGGCCACGACCAGCAGCCGTCCGGGCCCGCCCGCGGCCCCCGGGAACCAGACCAGCCGGAGCATCCGCCCGGCCCGGGCGTCGATGTGCCGTACGGCCTCGGCGGCCTTTGCGCGCAGCAGGGTCTGCCACTCCTCGCCGCCCCAGTCCCCGGGGCAGTCGACCCGGTCGATGAATCCGCCGGTGTCCGGAGTGCCGGGTGGCCGCACCAGCAGGCCGTCGTCCGTCAGCCGTGAGCGCAGGACGTCGTGCCGGTCGAGGACGGCGCGCACGGCCGCGGTGAGGCCGGGGAGGTCGACGGCTGCGGGCAGTTCCAGTACCAGCCACTGGGCGAGGCGGTCCAGGCCGGGGCCTCGCTCGGCGTACAGCCGGGCCATGGGAGGCAGCGGCAGCAGACCGACGCCCCCGCCCTCGAGCTCGGCGAGGGCCACCGGTGCGGTGTCGCGGGTCGCGGCCTGCGCGAGCGCGGCGACGGTGCGGCACTCGAACACGGTGCGCGGGGTGAGCGCGAGACCGCCGGCGCGGGCTCGGCCCACCACCTGGATCGCCCGGATGCTGTCGCCGCCCAGAGTGAAGAAGTCGTCGTCGACCCCGATGTGGCTCAGGCCGAGCACCTCGGCGAACGCTGCGGCCAGGAGGCTCTCGTCACCGGTCCGGGGCGGCCGGTGGGCACGGCCGGTGACCTCCGGCTCGGGCAGGCCGGCCCGGTCCAGCTTGCCGTTCGCGGTCAACGGCATCCGGTCCAGCGCGACGAAGGCGGCGGGCACCAGGTGGGCGGGCAGCCGGGCCGCGACGAAGCCCCGCAGCTCGGCGATGTCCAGGCCGGCGTGCAGGTCCCATTCGGTGCCGGTCCCGCCGTTGCCGCCGGAGGTGGCCGGGACGACGTAGGCGACGAGCTGCGCGGCTCCGTCCGCGGCTCGGCCGGGCCGGGCGACGACGGCCGCCCTGAGCACTCCCGGGTGGTCGGTCAGCGTGTCCTCGATCTCCTGCGGCTCGACCCGGAAGCCGCGGATCTTCACCTGGTGGTCGGCGCGGCCGGCGAACTCCAGTTCGCCGTCGGCGTTCCAGCGGGCCAGGTCGCCGGTCCGGTACATGCGCCGCCCGGGTTCCCCGAACGGGCAGGCCACGAAGCGCTCGGCGGTCAGGGCCCGACGGTCGTGGTAGCCCCGGGCGAGTCCGGCGCCCGCGATGTAGAGGTCGCCGAAGACGCCGGGCGGCAGCGGTCGCAGCCGGCTGTCGAGGACGTAGAGCGCGGTGTTCCAGATCGGGGTGCCGATCGGTATCGTCCGCGCCCCGGGCCGGTACTGCCACGCGGTGACGTCCACGGCTGCCTCGGTCGGCCCGTACAGGTTGTGCAGCGGCACGCCGAAGGTCCGGTGGAACCGCGCGGCCAGCTCGGCCGGCAGCGCCTCTCCGCTGCACACGACGCGGCGCAGACCGGTGCACGCGGCAGCCGTCTCCTCGGTGACGAACTCGGCCAGCATCGACGGGACGAAGTGCGCGGTCGTGACGCCGGCCCGCTGGATCACCTCGGCCAGGTAGTCCGGGTCGCGGTGCCCGTCCGGCCGGGCGACCACCAGGGTGGCGCCGGTGATCAGCGGCCAGAAGAACTCCCAGACGGACACGTCGAACGAGGCGGACGTCTTCTGCAGGACCCGGTCGGAACCGTCGAGCCGGAAGCGATCCTGCATCCAGAGCAGCCGGTTGACGATCGCCGCGTGCGTGACGACGGCGCCCTTGGGCCGTCCGGTCGATCCCGACGTGTAGATCATGTATGCGGGGTGGTCGACCCGGTGCGGGGCGGACCTGACGGGCTCTTCGGTGAGCGGGGCGTCGTCGACCATGACCACGGGGACGTCCGTCCGGGGCAGCCGGTCCGCGGTGTCCTTGACCGTCAGCAGCAGCGCGGGCCCGGCGTCGGCGAGCATGAACTCGACCCGCGCGGCCGGGTAGTCAGGGTCGACGGGGACGTAGGCGGCGCCCGCCCTGAGCACCGCGACCAGGGCGACGACCAGTTCCAGGGAGCGGGGCACGGCGACCGCGACGAACCGCTCGGGCCCGGCGCCGCGCTCGGTCAGCAGGCGGGCCAGCCGGCCAGACCGCTCGGCCAGTTCCCGGTAGGTCACCCGGGTGTCCTCGAAGGTCACCGCGACCGCGTCCGGGGTGGCGCGGGCCTGTCGGTCCAGCAGTTCGGTCAGGGTCGTCGGCGGTGAGGTCACCGTGGGTCCGGCGTACTCGGTGAGCAGCGCGCGGCGTTCGGCGGGGTGCAGCGCGGAGACGGTCCCGACCGGGGCGTGCGGGTTGGCGAGGGCCCCGCGCAGGAACGTCACGAACCGCTCGGCGAGCCCGGCGATGTCCTGGTCGTCGTACTCCGCGCGCGGCGCGTCGAAGCGGACGTACAGGTCGCTGTCGGCCCTTCCGTCGGTGTAGACGCAGACCATCACCTCGTCGATCACGCCGAAGGTGCCACCGGCGAAGTGGGCTGTGGCGCCCGCCAGGTCGAGTGCTTCGACGGAGGGGAGCACGTTGACGACCGCGCCGAACGGGCTGCGCGCGTCGCCGGCGTGGCCGGTGGCCCGTTTGATCAGGGATATGTCGTGCCGGGCGTGGCGCAGGACACGGCGCCGCTCCCGGCCGAGCGCCTCAGCCAGTTCCACGAAGTCGGCCGCGGGGTCCACCCGCGAGCGCAGCGGCACCCGGTTGGAGAGGAGGCCGAGCGAGCGGCGCAGTGCGCCGACGCGGTGATTGACGGTGATGGTCAGCAGCTGCTCGGACAGACCGCACATGTGCCGCAGGAACGCGGTGGCGGCCGAGGCGATCAGGTCGGGCACCGAGGTACCCGCCGCGGCGGAGGCGTGTTCCCAGGCGGCGAGTTCGACGGCCGGGACCGTCGCGGTGCGGGTGGCCATCCCCTGCGGTGCGGTGAGGCCGTCCCAGTAGCCGGGCCCCCCGGTGGGGGCGTCGGTGCCCGGACGGACACCGGCGGGCAGACGGGCGGCGGGCAGGTCTTCGGCGAGGTAGTCGCGCCAGAACCGCTCGGCGTCGGCGAACCGCTGCGAGTCCCGGTAGACGGCGTCCTTCGCCGCGGCGTCCCCCGCCGGGTTCGGGGCGCCCTCCGGCAACGCGGAGCCGGCGCGCAGCGCGCGGTAGATCTCGGCGATCCGCCGGGACAGCAGGGTGAGAACGCCGAACGCGTCGGTGAGGATGTGGTGGAAGACGAGCACGAGCAGGTGGCGGCCGGGGCCCAGCCGGATCGAGCCGATCCGCAGCAGCGCGTCCTCGGTCAGGTCGAAGGGCCGGCGCACGAGATCGGCGACGACGGCGCGGGCCGCGTCGGCGGGGTCGGCGGCGTCGCCGACATCGAGGCGGAACGGCTCCCACGCCCCGAGGTCCCGGGCGACCGGCCGCAGCCCGTGGTCGTCGCGGCGGAAGTTCACCTTCAGCGCGTCGGCTTCCGCCACCGCCGCCCCCAGGGCCGCGGCGAGCAGGACGGTGTCCAGGTCACCGTCGATGTCCCAGAGAGTCGCCACGTTGTTCGGTACGTCCGGAGTGAATTCCTGCGCGAGCCACATGGCTTCCTGCGCGGATGTGACGCCGGTACAACCCATCCAGATGCCCCCAGCAAAGTGGTTTCCTGGTCAATGGCCTCGCCGTGCCGATACTTGTCGCGGCCCATGCGCTCGAACAACTGGCATGAAAGATGTTCGCCAGAGATCGAAAAGGAATAGGCCAACACCCGAAACAACTCCGCCACACCGCCCCGGCCAACGTCCGTCCGGCCCGCTTCAGACTGCCCTCGGACATCTTTCGGTCACAGGTCCGCGCGTTCCACGCGTTCCACGCGTTCCAACGGCCGTAGTCCGCCTGCTAGCGCGGCCCCTCCGCCGCCGCGGCCGGGCTTTCGTTGCCGTGCGCGCTGGTCCGGACCACCTCGGCGACGGTCAGCTCGTAGGCGGCGTACCAGTGTTTCCTGCCCAGTCGCTGCGCCACCTGGTGCTCGGGGTCGCAGCGCCACTTGTCCAGCGTCTCCCCGTCCCGCCACATCATGACGGCGAGACGTTCGCCGTCCTCCCCGGTGTAGTGCTTGACCTCCACCGGGTCGGACCCGGCAATGGCGCGGACCCGCTCCTGCATCCGCTCCTCGGTGGCGTAGTAGTCCTCGCCGGCCTGCTCGGACAGGCGCGACTTGAACAGGATCACGAACATACGGAGTCCTCCGGGGTGGCGGTGGTCGGGGTGGGGGAAGGGATGCAGGCGCGCAGTCGGTCGTCGGACGCCGAGACCAGCTCGGTGCCGTACCGGGCCAACAGATCCGCCAGGAGCCGGTCCAGACGCTGGTCGTCACGCAGTACGGAGGCGTAGCTCTCCTCGGTGAAGGCGCACCGCTCGTACAGCGGAACGAACCGGTCGGGGAACAGCACCGTCAGCCGCCCGCGCAGCACCTCCGCAGCGGTCTCCTCGCGCGGTGGGCCGGCCATCGTGAAGTAGTGCCGGTAGGAGAGCCGGGAGATCGCGTCGGCGTCCTCGATCCGCGACTTCTCGTAGGCTGCCAGGCCCGCCGCCCGGTCCGCGGCGGCGTCGAGGCAGTCGACGAGGACCCGGGCGTCCTCGAAACCGCAGTTCATGCCGTGCCCCATGAAGGGCGCCATCGCATGACAGGAATCACCGAGCAGCGCGAAGGTGTCTCGCCAGACCCATCGGTCGCAGCGGACGGCCGTGAGGGTCGAGACGGCCTTGGTGGCGAGCTGTTCCGCGATGTCGGGGATGATCCCGGTCAGCTCGGGGAAGTGGGCGGCGAACGTCTCGTACAGGTCCTGGCCGCCGCGGGCCGCCGCGTAGGACGGGGCGGGGCCGTCGAGGCGCATGAACAAGGAGCCCGATAGCTTCCCCGACGGCAGGGGGTGCGCGGCGAACATCGCCTTCCCGGAGGGCCAGTAGTGCGTGATGGTCGGGTCCAGCCGGCCTGCCGGTACGTCGATCTCCTGGTAGGCCAGGTCCAGCGTGCGCACCTCGGCCCGGGTGCCGCGCGCCTCCAGGGCGGCCCGGGCGGCGGAGTGCGCGCCGTCGCAGCCGAGGACCCGGCGGCACGTCAGCCGGTGCGAGCCGTGCCGGTCCTCCACCACCACCGCGGGTTCGTCCAGGTCCACCGAGCCCACGCGCTGCCCGAAGCGGAGGCGCACACCGGGGGTCGCCTCGGCGGCGTCCAGCAGGATGTGGTGCAGCCGCCGGCGCTCCACCGCCCAGATGGGCTGTCCGTCCCGGCTGTAGGGGGTCATGCGCGTCCGGCCGTCGGGCAGGTGCCCGCAGCGTCCGTGCAGGGGGACGCATATGCGGCGCACGGCGTCCGCGACTCCCAGGTCCGACAGGGCGCGCCAGCCGCGCGCCGACAGCATCACGACCAGTGACCGGCGTTGTCCACCGGAGTTCCGCCTGGGGTCCGCCCGTTTCTCCAGCAGGGTGACCGGTCCGAAGCGGGGCGCCAGGTAGAGAGCCGTGACCACGCCCACCAGACCGGCCCCCACGATGACGGTCTCCGGGTTCCCGTCCGTGCGGTCCGTGTCGTTCGCGTTCATACCGTCCTTGCCCCTCGTCCGTTGCTCCGCCGGCGGTTGTCGGGTCGTGTCCGCGTCCGCACCTCGCTACGGCCGCCGCAGTTCCGTCAGGACCGCGGTGCCGGCCTCTTTCGTACTCAGGGACCCGCCGAGATCGGGGGTGACGCGGCCCGCCGCGACGGCCGCGGCGACCGCCCGGCGGACCGCGTCCGCCTCCTCGGTCCGGCCCAGGTGCTCGACCAGCAGGGCCACGGAGAGGATCGCGCCGAACGGGTTGGCGGTGCGGGTACCCGCGATGTCCGGGGCGCTGCCGTGCACGGGCTCGAAGAGCCCTTGTCCGGTCACGGGGTTGAGGTTCGCCGACGCCGCCACGCCGAGGCCGCCGGCCAGCGCGGCCGTGAGGTCGCTCAGGATGTCGCCGTAGGAGTTGTTGGTGACGACGACGTCGAAGGCGGTCGGATCGGTGGCCAGTCGCAGGGCGGCGGTGTCCACGTAGAGGTGGGACGTCTCGACGTGCGGGTGCCGTGCGATGGCCTCGCTCCAGCACCGCTGCCACAGCTGTCCGCCGTTGCGGACGGCGTTGGCCTTGTCGACGAGGCACACCGACCTGCGCGCCACGGAGAACGCGAACTCCAGCACCCGTGAGACGCCTTGGTGGGTACTGAGGTCCACGTCGATGGCGATCTCCTGGGGGGTACCGGTGCGCGTACCGCCGCCGATGCCGCTGTAGAGCCCCTCGATGTTCTCCCTGACGATCACGCAGTCGATCGGCCGGCGGGCCGGGTCGCGCAGCGGACTGAGCCTGTCGTGCAGGAGCCTGGCGGGCCGGTAGTTGACGTAGAGGTCGAGTTCGAGGCGCAGGGTGGTGAGGACCGTACGCACGTACGCGGTGTCGCTGAGCCGGGGGTCCCCGACCGCGCCGAGGAGCGCCGCCTGGCTGGACCTGATCCGGTCGAGGTCGGCTCCGGTCAGCGCGGTTCCGGTGCGCAGGTAGGTCTCCGCGTTGACGTGGTCCAGGACGTCCGTACGCGTCCCGAGGCGGAGGGCGTCGAGGACGTCCAGCGCCGGCTCGATCACCTCGGGACCGATGCCGTCACCGGGGATCACGGCGATGGTGGTCAAGGCCGCCTCACCTCGGGCCCTGGCTCAGCACGTCCGCGACGAGTTCCGCGACGTCGGTCGTCACGTGGAAGTGCCCGCCCGGCCGCACGGTCCCCGAAAAGCCGCCGGAGGTGACGCTCGCCCACCCCGCCAGCTGGTCCTGCTCCACCAGCGGGTCGCCCGCGCCGTGGTAGCTGCGCACGGGACAGGACAGCGGACGGGTGCCGGGGCGGGGCCGGTAGGTCGCGTGGGCCCGCAGGTCCGAGCGGATGACGGGCAGGAGGAGGTCGCGCAGCTCGGCGTTCTCGGCGACCGCGGGCTCGATGCCGCCCAGCGCGCACAGGGTCGACCAGAACTCGTCGTCGGGCGCCAGGTGGACACCCCTGTTGGTCATGGATCCGGGCGGCAGTGCGGCGGACACGCAGAGCGCCCGGGGTTCCTCACCGGCGTCCCGCAGCAGCAGGGCGGTCTCGTAGGCGACCAGCGCCCCGAGACTGTGCCCGAACAGCACGTGGTCGCCCGGCGGCAACCGCAGCAGCTCCGCCGCCACGCAGCCGGCCATCGCGGCCACGTCGTCCACGGGCTCTTCTCCGAAGCGGTCGCCGCGGCCCGGGTACTGGACGGCCATCAGCGACACACCGGGCGGCACCGCGGCGGACCACTCGCCGAAGGCGACTCCCGATCCCCCGAGTGCGGGAAGCACACCACCCGGACGCCGGCAGGGTCACCGGCGATCATCGACCGCACCCAGCCGCGTTCCCGTATCCGGCTCATCCACTCCGCCTTCCTGGCCGGCCGTCGTTCCGTCCGCACCATGTTTTCCACTCGCCGCCGATTCGCGGGGCCCTCGACAGATGTCGGCAAGAGATCGGGGCGCGGTGGAACGCGCCGCCGACGATGCCAAGGAACACAAGGACCGCGGGCACGCCGCCGCACGGCACCGGGCTCACCTCGCACGCGGACGCAGCACACCACCACACCGGACACCGCCCGCCACCGTGAGAAGGCACGCGCCCTCCACCCCGCGTCCGCCGTCCCGCGGCCCGGACGGACGGAGCGCACCCGCGGCTCCACCCGGACCTTCGCGCCCCCCTCGATCCACGCTTCGACCGACCCGCCGAAAGGGAACGCGATCATGCTTGACGGTTTTGTGCACTGGCCTGAACAGCTCGCGGCGGACCTGCGCCGGACAGGGGTCTGGCTCGGCCGGCCGATCGGTGACTTGTTGCACGAGTCGTGCGAACGGAACGCCGATCGCGTGGCCGTGGTGTGCGGCGAACGCCGGATGACCTACGCGGAGCTGTCCCGGCGGGCGGACCGGTTGGCGGGCGGCCTGATCGGACTGGGCATCAGGCCCCTGGATCGGGTGGTGGTGCACCTCCCCAACATCCCGGAGTTCGTCGTCCTGGTCTTCGCGCTGCTGCGGGCCGGAGCGATCCCGGTGCTGGCGCTGCCCGGTCACCGCAGGGCCGAGATCGCGCATCTGTGCGCTCACTCCGGGGCTGTCGCCTATGTGGTGAAGGACGAGTTCGGCGGGTTCGACTTCCGTACGATCGCCCGGGAGATCCCGTCGGTCCCGCACGTGATCGTCAGCGGCGACGGCCAGGAGTTCGTTTCGCTGGAGTCGCTGGACGCCCAGGACGTCGCGCTGCCCAGGGTGGACGCGTCCGACCCCGCGCTGTTCCTGCTCTCCGGGGGCACCACCGGACTGCCGAAGCTGATTCCCCGGACCCACGACGACTACACGTACGTCATGCGGGCCAGCGCGGAGGCGATGCGGGTGGGTCCGGAGGTGGTGTACCTCGCCGTCAACCCGGTCGCGCACCAGGCGGCCCTCGCCTGTCCGGGCGTGTTCGGCAGTCTCCTGATGGGAGGGAAGGCGGTACTCACGTCGAGCGTACGGCCCGACGACGTCTTCTCGCTGATCCGCCGCGAGGCAGTCACCGTGACCACGGTCGTGCCCTCGGTGCTGCGGCTGTGGGCCGATTCCGGACGACCGCCCGGCGAACCGTCCCGCCTGCTGATCCAGGTGGGCAGTGCCCCGCTCGACCCGGCCCTGGCGCGCCGCGCGGCCCAGGAGCTGGGCTGCCGGATCCAGCGGTGGTACGGCATCAGCGAGGGGCTGCTGACCCACACCCGGCTCGACGACCCGGAGGAGGTGGCCGTGAACACGGACGGCCGCCCGATGTCACCGGGCGACGAGGTCCGGATCGTCGACGAGTCCGGGAACCCGGTGCCCGACGGGGAGGCCGGCGAGATGCAGGTGCGCGGTCCGTACACGATCCGCGGGTACTACCGGGCTCCCGAGGAGAACGCCCGGTCGTTCACACCGGACGGTTTCTTCCGCACCGGCGACCTCGTCCGGCGCAGGCCGGACGGCAACATCATGATCGTCGGCAGGATCAAGGACGTCATCAACCGGGCCGGCGAGAAGGTCTCCGCGGAGGAGGTGGAGCGGCAACTGCGCACCCACCCCGCCGTGCAGGACGCGGCCGTGATCGGCGTGGCGGACACCGTGCTCGGCGAGCGGACGTACGCCTTCGTCGTCCTCAACGAGGCGGACGTCCGCCCGTCCGCCATGAAGGAGTTCCTCAGAGGCCGCGGCCTGGCGACCTACAAGATCCCCGACCGGCTGATTCCGATGCCGCAGCTTCCGCGCACACCGATGGGGAAGGTCGACAAGAAGGCACTGCGCGCACGGATCGCCGCGTCACGACGCTGACGGTGCCGGGGTGCGGGACGGATTCCGCGTCCGCTCCGCGCCTGCCTCGGTGGACTTCGAAGAACAGGTCGAGCATCCCCGGCCCGCCACGCCTCGGCGGTTCAGGACGACCAGCAGGTCAGTCGTCCTTCTTCACCGGCTCCAGGATCGCCACGCACTCCACGTGCGACGTCATCGGGAAGAGATCGAACGCCCGCAACGTCCGCACCTTGTACCCGCCGTCGCGGAAGTACCCGAGGTCGCGGGCGAGCGCCGCCGGGTCGCAGGCGACGTAGGCGATGCGGCGGGCGCCCAGGGAGGAGAGGTGCTCGACCGTCTTCTTGCCGGCGCCGGCGCGAGGCGGGTCGAGGACGATGAGGTCGACCTCGGTGATGCCGGTGCGCGGGAGGACCGACTCGACCTTGCCCTGTTCGATGCGGACCCGGTCGAAGGCGGTGAGGTTGTGCCGGGCGTCCTCGACCGCGCGCTTGCCGGCCTCGATGCCGAGGACCGCGCCCTTGTCGCCGAGGCGGTCCGCGAGGGCGCCCGCGAAGAGGCCGACGCCGCAGTACAGGTCGAGCGCCATCTCGCCCTTGCGCGGCATCAGGCCCTGCATGACGGCCTTGACCAGGGTGTCGGCCGCCATCGGGTGGACCTGCCAGAAGCCGCCGCTGCCGACACGGTACGTACGGCCGTCGGCCCGCTCGCGCACGAACGCGCGGCCGTGGACGCGGTGGATGCCACCGTCGTGCTCCTCGACGCGCATCACGGAAACGGGCTTGTCGAGTTCCACGAGGGGCAGGCGGGCGCCGGGGCGGGGCTCCAGGATGACCATGCGGTCCTGGGAGCCGGTCGCGGCGATCGCGTCGACCGAGGCCATGCCGGACCAGTCGCGCTCCTCGATGCCGAGTTCACTCACGCCCGGCGCCGCGATCATGCAGTGTTCGATGGGCTCGACCTCGTGCGAGCGGTGGCGGCGCAGTCCGGCGTTGCCGTCCGCGTCCACGGCGTATTGGACGCGCGTGCGCCAGGCCGGGACCTCGCCGGCGGGCAGCTTGTCGCCCTCGGCGGGCATCACCGTGCCGTCCCAGCCCGCCTCCTCGGGCGTGAGGCCCGCGAGCCGCTGCAGCTGCTCGGCGATGACCTCCCCCTTGAGGCGGCGCTGCGCGCCCGGCTTGGCGTGCTGCCAGTCGCAGCCGCCGCAGCGGCCGGGGCCGGCGTAGGGGCAGGGGGCTTCGACGCGGTCCTTGGAGGCCGAGAGGATCGTCACCGCGTCCGCGCGCAGGTAGCGCGCGCCCTCCTCGCCCTCCGTGACACGCGCGACGACGTGCTCGCCGGGCAGGGCGTGCCGGACGAAGAGGACCTGGCCCTCGGCCGTACGGGCGATGCAGTGCCCGCCATGGGCCACGGGGCCGATCTCGACCTCGTACTCCTCCCCCACCAGCGATTTCTTCGGTTCTGCCTGCATGGCGGGGTGACTCCAGATGCGAAAGGGGATGAGGAAGGGGTCGCGGAACCGCGAACGGCCGGACAACAGCCCACCAGTCTACGTGGACGTTGCCCGGCCGCTCACCACAAAGCTGTCAGCCCCTGCGGTGGCAGGGCCGTCAGCCCTTGGTGTTCGAGGACTCCTTCGGGCGCTCCTCCGCGGGACCCCGGCGCACCGCACCCGGCGCGTTCCACTCCTGCCGCTTGCGGGCCCGGTTCCTCGCGACCTCCGAGGACTCCAGCTGGTAGGGCACTGAGGTGACCATCACACCGGGCGTGAACAGCAGCCGGCCCTTGAGCCGCAGCGCGCTCTGGTTGTGCAGCAGATGCTCGTACCAGTGGCCGACCACGTACTCGGGGATGATGACCGAGACCGCGTCGCGCGGGGACTCCCGGCGCAGGCCCTTCACGTACTCGATGACGGGCCGGGTGATCTCGCGGTACGGCGAGTCGAGGACCTTCAGCGGTACGTCGATGCCGCGCCGCTCCCACTCCTCGCGCAGGGCCTTGGTCTCGGCCGGGTCGACGTTGACGCTGAGCGCTTCCAGGGTGTCGGAGCGCATCAGTTTGGCGTAGGCGAGGGCACGCAGGGTCGGGCGGTGGATCTTGGAGATCAGCACGACGGAGTGGACGCGGGAGGGGCGGACGCTGTCGTCGGAGGGGCCCTCGGGTGCGGCGATCTCCTCGGCGACGCGGTCGTAGTGCTTACGGATCGCGCTCATCGTCGCGTAGAAGATCACCATGCCGAGCAGGGCGACCCAGGCGCCGTGCGTGAACTTGGTGACGAGGACGACGACCAGCACAAGGCCGGTGAAGAAGGCGCCGAAGGCGTTGATCGCGCGGGAGCGGATCATGTGGCTGCGCTTGGCCGGGTCCTTCTCGGTGCGCAGGTGGCGGTTCCAGTGCCGGACCATGCCGGTCTGGCTGAGCGTGAAGGAGACGAAGACGCCGACGATGTAGAGCTGGATCAGCCGGGTCGAGTCGGCGCCGTAGATGACGACCAGGAGTGTGGCGGCGCCCGCGAGCAGGACGATGCCGTTCGAGAAGGCGAGGCGGTCGCCGCGGGTGTGCAGCTGGCGCGGCAGATAGCGGTCCTGGGCGAGGATCGAGCCGAGCAGCGGGAAGCCGTTGTACGCGGTGTTGGCCGCGAGGAACAGGACCAGCGCGGTGGCGGCCGCGAGCACGATGAACAGGAAGCTGCCCTTGCCGAAGACGGCCTCGGCGACCTGCGAGATCACCGGGTTCTGGACGTAGCCGGAGCCGATCGGGACGCCGTTGTGGATCAGGTCGGTGGCCGGGTTCTCGGCCATCCGAACCTTGGTCGACATGGCCAGGGCGATGATGCCGCAGAACATGGTGACGGCGAGCAGGCCCATCGCCGCGAGCGTGGTCGCGGCGTTCTTCGACTTGGGCTTGCGGAAGGCGGGGACACCGTTGGAGATCGCCTCGACGCCGGTGAGCGCCGCGCAGCCGGACGAGAAGGCGCGCAGCAGCAGGAAGACGAGCGCGAAGCCCGCGAGCCCCTGGTGCTCGGCCTTGATGTGGTAGCCGGCGGTCGGCGCGCGCATGGTGTCGTTCAGGACGAGCCCGCGGAAGGCGCCCCACGCGATCATGATGAAGACGCCCGCGACGAAGACGTACGTCGGAATCGCGAAGAGCTTTCCGGACTCCTTGACTCCGCGCAGGTTCATCAGCGTGAGCAGCACGATGACGACGACGGCGCACAGCACCTTGTGCTCGACCACGAAGGGGATGGCGGAGCCGAGGTTCTCGATGCCGGACGAGATCGACACGGCGACGGTGAGGACGTAGTCGACGAGCAGCGCGCTGGCGACGGTGAGGCCGGCCCTGGGGCCGAGGTTGGTGGTGGCCACCTCGTAGTCGCCGCCACCACTGGGGTAGGCGTGCACGTTCTGCCGGTAGGAAGCGACCACCGTGAACATCAGCACGACGACCGCGAGCGCGATCCAGGGGCTGAAGTGGTAGGCCGACACGCCCGCGATGGAGAGAACCAGAAGCACTTCCCCGGGTGCGTAGGCCACGGAGGAGAGCGGGTCGGATGCGAAGACGGGGAGTGCGATGCGCTTCGGCAGCAGGGTTTCCCCAAGCCGGTCACTGCGCAGTGCGCGCCCGATCAAGATCCGTTTGGGCACGTCGGTCAGTTTGGACACGCAGAGGATCGTAAGCGTTCGAACGGGGGGTCGCCCACCCGCCGCTCGACATCTGCTCTCCGAGTGAAAACGGGGAGGGGCCCCGTTGCGGATTCCGCGGCCTCACACTTCCGCATGCCTATATGACAAAGCCCCTGTTTGTCCCACTATGGAGGTTCCATGCACGTGACCGCTGAGCTCATCGGCGCCACCGCAGGACTCGTCGGCCTCGGAATCCTGACTCTTCTCAGCGTGCGCAGCTTCCATCGCCACTGATCCCCGAGAACGCACAGGCGAACGTGCACAAGAGGTGCCCCTGATCGACCGCGCGTGTGTAGCTTGGGCGGCGGTCTGAGACCCTGTTTAGCCTGAGCCGTAACCATTTACATTCGGAAGGACGGTCGTGCACATCGTCATCATGGGCTGCGGAAGAGTGGGTTCCGCTCTGGCCCAGACCCTGGAGCAACAGGGGCACACGGTCGCTGTGATCGATCAGGACCCCACCGCCTTCCGACGCCTGGGCTCCGGCTTCGGCGGCCGTCGTGTCACGGGAGTCGGCTTCGACCAGGACACCCTGCGCGAAGCGGGCATCGAGGAGGCAGGCGCCTTCGCCGCCGTCTCCAGCGGTGACAACTCGAACATCATCGCCGCCCGGGTGGCCCGGGAGATGTTCGGCATCGAGAACGTCGCGGCGCGCATCTACGACCCGCGCCGCGCCGAGGTCTACCAGCGCCTGGGCATCCCGACCGTCGCCACCGTCCGCTGGACGGCCGACCAGATGCTGCGGCGGCTTCTCCCCTCGGGTGCCGAGCCGCTGTGGCGCGACCCCACCGGCGGGGTGCAGCTCGCCGAGGTGCACGCCTCCGCCGCCTGGGTCGGCCACAAGATCAGCCGCCTCCAGGACGAAACCGGGGTGCGTGTGGCGTTCCTCACGCGGCTGGGCGAGGCGATCCTGCCCACCTCTCAGACGGTGCTGCAGGAGGGCGACCTGGTGCACGTGATGATGAGCACGGACGACGTCGAGAAGGTCGAGGCGTCGTTCGCCGAGGGCCCCGAAGAGGAGAGCGGTCACTGATGAGGGTCGCCATTGCCGGTGCCGGTGCCGTCGGTCGCTCCATCGCGGGCGAGCTCCTGGAGAACGGGCACGAGATTCTGCTGATCGACAAGGCGCCGACCGCCATCTCGGTCGAGCGCGTCCCGCAGGCGGAGTGGCTGCTCGCCGACGCCTGCGAGATCACCTCGCTGGACGAGGCGGCGCTGCAGCGCTGCAACGTGGTCATCGCGGCCACCGGTGACGACAAGGTCAACCTGGTCGTCTCACTGCTCGCGAAGACCGAGTACGGCGTCCCGCGCGTCGTCGCCCGCGTGAACAACCCGAAGAACGAGTGGCTGTTCAACGAGGCCTGGGGCGTGGACGTGGCGGTCTCCACCCCGCGTCTGATGTCGGCCCTGGTCGAGGAGGCCGTGAGCGTCGGCGACCTGGTCCGGCTGCTGCGCTTCAGCCACGGCGACGCGAACCTGGTCGAGCTGACCCTCCCGCCGGAGTCGGCCCTGGCCGGCACGCAGGTCGGCGACGTGGAGTGGCCCGAGGACACGTCCCTGGTCACGATCATCCGCGGCACCCGCGTCCTCACGCCCTCCCAGGAGGACTCCCTGGAGGCGGGCGACGAACTTCTCTTCGTCGCCGCCCAGGCCCGCGAGGAACAGCTCGAGGACCTGCTCTCGGTCCGCCGCGACGACGCGACGAGCTAGTCGGCTCCGACAGCTCCGATACGACGTCGGGGGCGCCCGGAGATCTCCGGGCGCCCCCGACGTCGTACGGGGAACTACGTGGTGCGGGGAACTACGTCGTACGGGGAACCCCTACGCGTCGCGGCGGTGACGGCCGGCCGTGGCCTCGTCACCGGACTCGTTCCCGAGGGCGGCCTTGCGCTCCTTCTCGGCCTGCTCCTCCGCCTCCATCTCGGCGAACACGTCGATGGGGGCGGGGGCCTTGGCCAGGAACACCCAGGTCAGCCAGACGGCGAGGAGGAAGGGCGGGATCTTCAGCGTGATCAGGACCCAGCCCAGTTGTGCCGTGTTGGCCCACCAGTAGAGCGGGAAGAGGATCGCGCACTTGGCGAGCAGGATCAGACCCCAGGCCCAACTGGCCTTCGCGTACGCCTTCTTGCGGCCGGGGTTGCGGGTGCGCCAGGAGAGGTTCTCCTTGAACACCGGACCGAGGATCAGACCGATCAGAGGCATGCCCGCGAGGGTCGTGACGATGTAGGCGATGGCCAGGCCGAGCGTGTAGAGCATGCCCGGCAGATAGAAGTCCTTGGCGTTGCCCGTCATCATCGCGAAGACCACACCGAAGGCGACGCCGAAGACGCCGCTGAAGGCGTGCTTGACGGTGCCCCGCATCGCGAGGCGGACCACGACCAGCAGCAGGGACACCCCGAGGGCGGCGATCGCCGACCAGTGCAGGTTCTTGTTGATCGTGAAGATGGTGACGAAGAGCAGGCCGGGCACCACCGTCTCGACCATGCCCCGCACGCCGCCGAACGCCTCGAAGAGTGCGGCCTCGGTCACCGCCCGCGCATCCTGCTGGGCGGCCTGGGCGTCTTCGGTCGGCTTGTCGAGCGACGTCACCGGCTACTCCCGTCCAAGGGGTCTGAGTTCGTACTTCGGATTGAACAGCACCCTACGGCCCCGGCTCATCGAGATCCGGCCCGAGGCGATCAACTTGCGTCCCGGCTCTATGCCCACGATGGAGCGTCTGCCGAGCCACACCACGTCCAGGGCGGCCGAACCGTCGAACAGCTCGGCCTCCAGGGCCGGGACTCCGGCCCGTGGGCGCAGAGTGACCGTGCGCAACGTACCAGTAACCGTGACGATCTGCCGGTCGTGGCAGTCACCGATCCGGGTACAGCCCGCGGTCTCGGAGTCCTC
Organism: Streptomyces mirabilis; assembly: GCF_039503195.1. Lineage (NCBI taxonomy): Bacteria > Bacillati > Actinomycetota > Actinomycetes > Kitasatosporales > Streptomycetaceae > Streptomyces > Streptomyces mirabilis. The sequence continues at coordinate 7,601,212 of NZ_JBCJKP010000001.1, read as the reverse complement.
GCGCAGCTCCTCGGACTCCAGGTCCTCCTGGGACGAGGAGAGCCGGTCGATCATGCGCCGGAACCGGCCCGCCGGCTTTTCGGAACGAGGAACAGCACTCATACCGAAAGCGTACCGGGGAGCACTGACGTCGGATGAACGCGTGCGCCCACGAGTGCTCTTCCGCGCACCTGTACCCTTCCTGCACCCCTACCCACTGTGTACCCCTTCCCGCGGGGACTACTTCTCGAACCGGTATCCCATCCCCGGCTCCGTGACGAAGTGCCGAGGATGCGAGGGGTCCACCTCCAGCTTGCGGCGCAGCTGTGCCATGTAGACCCGCAGGTAGTTCGTCTCGGTGCCGTACGACGGTCCCCACACCTCCTGGAGCAGCTGCTTCTGGCTGACCAGGCGGCCGGTGTTGCGCACCAGCACCTCCAGCAGGTGCCACTCCGTGGGGGTGAGCCGTACGTCCCGTCCCTCCCGGTTGACCTTCTTGGCGGCCAGGTCGACCGTGAAGTCCTCGGTGTCGACGACGACGTCGTCCTCGCCGCCCCCGGTCGGCTCCGCGCGGCGCACGGCGGCCCGCAACCGGGCCAGCAGTTCGTCCATGCCGAAGGGCTTGGTGACGTAGTCGTCGGCGCCCGCGTCGAGCGCCTCGACCTTCTCGTCCGAGGAGTGCCGGGCCGAGAGCACCAGGATCGGCACCCGGGTCCAGCCGCGCAGCCCCTTGATCACCTCTACGCCGTCCATGTCGGGCAGCCCGAGGTCGAGAACGACGACATCGGGATGGCGGGCGGCGGCGAGCTGGAGCGCGCCGGCGCCGTCGGCGGCCGCGTCGACCTCGTAGTGCCGTGCCTTCAGGTTGATCACGAGGGCACGTACGATCTGCGGCTCGTCGTCGACCACGAGCACCCTGGTCATGAAGCCTGCCTTTCTGCTGTTGCCGTGGCCAGGTCGGGCAGGCTGTCCACCGCCCGGACCGTGAGCACCATGGTGAGTCCGCCGCCAGGCGTGTCCTCGGCGTTCAGTGTGCCGCCCATCGCCTCGGCGAAGCCGCGGGCGACCGCGAGGCCGAGGCCGACGCCCGCGCCGCGGGGAGCGTCGCCGTAGCGCTGGAAGGGCGCGAAGATGCGGTCCTTGGCCTCGTCGGGGACGCCGGGGCCACGGTCCACCACCCGTACTTCCACCCGGTTCGCCATGGCGCTCGCGGACACCAGGACCGGTTCGTCGATGGGGCTGTACTTGACGGCGTTCTCGACGAGGTTGGCGACCGCGCGCTCCAGCAGACCGGGGTCGACGGCGACCATGGGGAGCGTCTCGGGGATGTCCAGCTCGGCACTGCCCTCCGGTACGCCGCCCAGCGCCATCGGGACCACCTCGTCCAGGTCGATCTCGCGGATCAGCGGGGTGACCGTGCCGGTCTGCAGGCGGGACATGTCGAGCAGGTTGCCCACGAGGTGGTCGAGCCGGTCGGCGCCCTCCTCGATCGCCTCCAGGAGCTCCGCCCGGTCCTCCTCCGACCAGGCCACGTCGTCGGACCGCAGCGAGGACACGGCGGCCTTGATCGCGGCCAGCGGGGTCCGCAGGTCGTGGCTCACCGCGGCGAGCAGCGCGGTGCGGATGCGATTGCCCTCGGCCAGCTCCTTGGCCTGGTCGGCCTCGTGCTGGAGGCGCTGGCGGTCCAGGACGACCGCGGCCTGGGCGGCGAAGGCGGCGAGCACCCGACGGTCGGAGGCGGGCAGGACGCGTCCGGAGAGGGCGAGCGCCATGTGGTCGCCGACCGGCATGTCCACGTCCGCGTCCTCGGGCCGCTTCGGCGACCGGGGGCCCACGCTGCCCGCGCACGTCCACGGGTCGACGTCGCCGGCCCGCTCCAGCAGGGCGACGGACTCCATGCCGAAGGTCTCCCGGACCCGCTCCAGCAGGGCCTCCAGGCTGGTCTCGCCGCGCAGCACGCTGCCCGCGAGGAAGGAGAGGATCTCCGACTCGGCGCGCAGCCGGGCCGCCTGGTGCGTACGCCGGGCGGCGAGGTCCACGACGGAGGCCACGGAGACGGCGACCCCGACGAAGATCGCGATGGCGACGATGTTCTTCGGGTCGGCGATCGTCAGCCGGTGCAGTGGCGGCGTGTAGAAGTAGTTCAGCAGCAGCGATCCGAAGGCCGCCGAGGCGAGGGCCGGGAAGAGCCCGCCGAGCAGCGCCGCCGCGACCGTCACCGTCAGGAACAGCAGCATGTCGTTGGCGAGGCCGAGGTCGATGGTGTTCAGCAGCAGGGCCAGCGCCACCGGGCCGCCCACGCCGACCACCCAGCCCCAGATGATCCGGGAGCGGCCGAGCCGCGCGCCCCGGGCGACCGGTAGCCCGCGCCCCTTGGCGACCTCCTCGTGGGTGACGATGTGGACGTCCAGGTCGGGGCCCGACTCCCGGGCGACGGTGGCGCCGACGCCGGGCCCGAAGACGTACTGCCAGGTCTTGCGGCGCGAGGAGCCCAGCACGATCTGGGTGGCGTTCACCCCGCGCGCGAAGTCGAGCAGCGCGACCGGTATGTCGTCGCCGACGACGTGGTGGAAGGTGCCGCCCAGGTCCTCCACCAGTGTGCGTTGGACCGCCAGTTCCTTGGGCGAGGCGGAGGTCAGTCCGTCGCTGCGGGCTATGTAGACGGCCATGACCTCGCCGCCCGCGCCCTTCTCCGCGAGCCGCGCGGCCCGGCGGATCAGTGTGCGCCCCTCGGGACCACCGGTCAGCCCGACCACGATCCGCTCCCGCGAACCCCAGATCTTCGAGACCCGGTGCTCACTGCGGTACTCGGTCAGGTACTCGTCGACCCGGTCGGCCACCCACAGCAGCGCCAGCTCGCGCAGCGCGGTCAGGTTGCCGGGCCGGAAGTAGTTGGACAGCGCCGCGTCGACCTTGTCCGGCTTGTAGATGTTGCCGTGCGCCATACGACGGCGCAGCGCGGGCGGCGACATGTCGACCAGCTCGATCTGGTCCGCCCGCCGTACGACCTCGTCCGGCACCGTCTCGCGCTGCCGTACGCCCGTGATGGACTCCACGACGTCGCCCAGTGACTCCAGGTGCTGGATGTTGACGGTGGAGACGACGTCGATCCCGGCGGCGAGCAGCTCTTCCACGTCCTGCCAGCGCTTGGCGTTGCGGGAACCGGGGACATTGGTGTGCGCGAGTTCGTCCACCAGGGCGACGGCCGGGGCGCGGAGCAGTACGGCGTCCACGTCCATCTCGGTGAAGGCGGAGCCGCGGTAGTCGAGATGCTTGCGCGGAATCTGCTCCAGGCCGTGCAGCATCACCTCGGTGCGCGGCCGGTGGTGGTGTTCCACGAAGGCGACGACGCAGTCGGTGCCCCGCTCCACCCGGCGGTGCGCCTCGGAGAGCATCGCGTACGTCTTGCCGACGCCCGGTGCCGCACCGAGGTAGATCCGAAGCTTGCCGCGTCCCATGGCCCCATTGTCTTCCTGTCACCGCTGTATACGCAGCGTCGACCTTACGGCCAACAATCTCGACAAATGGGGTGGGGAGTCGGCGGACGGCCGTCTTTGACGCAACCCTGATGCGTCGCTCGACACCACCCGGATGCGCTGGTCCGGGCCCTGCTCGGCCCCGCACTCGACTCAGTGCTCGACGATCTCTCCGTCGCAGAGCTCCAGGACCCGATCGGCCAGGTCGAGCGGGGTCGCCCGGGAGGGGGCGACCAGCGCCGTCACCTGTTCGCCGTGGACGAGTGTGCGCAGCAGCTCCATCAGGGCACGGCCGGTCGCCGCGTCGAGTCCGGCCGCGAACTCGTCGGCGACGAGAAGCGCGGGGTCGCCCGCGAGGGCGCGCGCGATCGCCACGCGCTGTTGCTGCCCCGGAGTGAGCTCCCCGGGTCGGCGCGCCGCGTGGTCGGTGAGCCCGACGAGGGAGAGCAGTCGCGTGATCCGCTCCTCGCGCGCGTGCTCCCCGACCCCGCGCAGCCGCAGCGGCACACCGACGTTCTCGGCGACGGTGAGCAGCGGGATGAGCCCGAGGGGCTGGAAGACGAAGCCGATCCGGTCCCGGCGCAGTTCCAGCAGGCCGTCCTCGCCGAGCCCCTCCAGTGCCAGCCCGTCGACGGTGATCCGCCCCGCGTCCGGTTCGTCGAGCCCGCCCACCAGGTTGAGGAGTGTGGTCCTGCCGGACCCGGGGCGGCCGGTGAGGGCGACGAGTTCGCCACGTGGCACGTCGAAGGAGACTCCGCGCAGGGCGGGTACGACGTCGGCTCCACCGCCGTACCAGCGATGCACGTTCTCGACGCGCACCATGGTCTTCGTGGCGACCTCGACCTGGCTCATGTCCCTCCCCGGTCAGCCGGGCGATTGTCTCCCCCGCCGTGCGGGCGCCCCGGTGACGGCACCGGGGCGCCCGGCCGGAGAGGGCGTCAGTTGGGGTTGTCCCCGTCGGTGAGAGTCTCCCAGGCGACGAAGAGGTTGTTGCTGCCGGACGGCCGGTTCTGCTCGGTCAGCTTCTGGGTGTTGGTCATGGCGATGCCCAGGCGGTTGTGCAGGGCGTTGTAGCCGGTCTCGGTCACCGGACCCAGCCCGAGGGTGAGGGAACCACCACACAGCCAGCTCGGCACCGCCTCACCCAGCTGGTACTTCGACTGGAATCCGAGCGCCTGCCGCAGCCGCTCGCCGACATCGGTGCCGTACAGGTCCTCCCCCTGGATCCGGCTGGTCTCGGCGATGTGCGAGATGGCCGAGATGCCGTACCCGGTGTGCGTGAAGTCGCGGCAGGTCTCCTGAGTGAGGCCCGTGACGAAGGTGGACTGCCCCTGCCAGTAGTTGACGATCTTCGCGGTGGTGTCGAGGTTCTGGCTCGGCACGGTCTTGGGCAGCGCGCCGTCGGAGGAGAGGTAGACGTACGCGGCCGTACGGGTCCGGAACTTCGCGATGGCCTTGTCGTACGACGTCCGGTCCTCGAGGAAGACGGAGATGCCGACGGCGGCCTCCATCATCGACAGTTCCCAGTTCCCGTTGGAGTTGGAGCCGTTGATGACCTCGGGGAGGTAGACGGTGCGCAGCATGGTCGCGAAGCGGCCGGAGTTGGCCCAGGTACCGGTGTAGGTGTACTTGATGAGCTCGGCGGCCTTGGGCCAGGAGGAGCCGGCCCAGCCGGTCTGCAGGGGCGCGTTGCTGTTGGTGTGCTCCTTGATCACGGCCGACCAGGCGTCCATCAGGGCGATCGACTTCTTCGCGTACCGGTCGTCGCGGGTGATGTACCAGGCGAGGGCGTCGGTGTACGCGGCCATCGCGTCCTCGCGCTCGTCCGTGCAGCCGTAGTTGGGGTTGGAGTAGGAGCCGCACTCCACGGTCGCGCGGGGCTTCGGGACGCGGTTCAGGTCGGCGTACTTGCTCGCCATCATCTGGTCGTACGCGGCCTTCCAGGGCTGGGCCCCGGCGTTGACCTGGGTGCGGGCGAAGTCCAGCTGGCTCTTGGAGACCGTGACTCCGGGGTGCGCGAAGGTGACGGGGGCGGCGTCGGCCTGTCGGGCGGCGGGCCAGACGAGGGCGCCCGCGACGAGGGCGGTGACGGTGACGAGGAGTGCGGTACGGCGCATGGTGGGGGGCCATCCGTTCTCGTATGTGAACGATGAACGCCTGCATGAACATAGGCGCTGGGCCGAGACCATAGGTACAGACCAACTGTCCGTCAAGGGATCTCGCACGAGAACCCGCCGAAGGGTCCGCGCACACGAAGGGGCCGCATCCCTCGTCGAGGGATGCGGCCCTTTGAAGCCGTGTGGCTGTTCTGCCCGCGGAGTGTCCGGCGGACAGGCTCTAGCGGACCTCGGTGATCTCCGGTCCGCGCTGCAGTTGTCCCATGCCTCCGGAGAAGCGGGAACCGCTCTGCTCCTCCTGCTGGACACCCTCGGGCACCATCTGCGCGTCGTTCGGCAGCTTCAGGACGATCGGGTCGCGCGGGGCCATCGGACCCTCGCCGCGTACGACGACCGTGTCCCGGAAGATCTGCTCCAGCAGGCCCGCGGCCTGCGGCTGCACGGCGCCCTGCCCGGAGATCACTCCACGCAGGAACCAGCGGGGCCCGTCCACGCCGACGAACCGCACGACCTGGAAACCACCCGTGCCGTCCGGCAGCTGCACCGGCACCTGCGCCCGCAGCTCCCAGCCCAGGGGGCCCTCGACCTCGTCGATGACACCCCCCTGCTGGGTGATGCCGGTGGCGATCTCCTCGCGCACCTCGCCCCAGATGCCCTCACGCTTGGGGGCGGCGAAGGCCTGCAACTGGATGGCGCTGTCCTTGAGGACGACGGTGGCCGCGACGATCGCGTCGCCCGCGACCTCGACCCGCAGCTCCATGCCGTCGACTCCGGGCACGAAGAGACCACCCAGGTCCACGCGGCCCTCGGCGGGGTCCCGCACCTCCGAGTCGTCCCAGGGTCCGTCGGGCCGCGGCTCCGGCTCGAGCCTCACGCGCTCCCGCTCCGCCTCGTCCGCCTCAGTGTCGACACTGTCGACGACCTGCTCGGCCTCGCCCGCCGCGTCCTCGGCGGCACTGCCCTTCTTGCGACGTCCGAACACGTCACTGTCCTTCCCGGTCGGATACGACCGAAGCGTATCGATTCCCACCCGTTGTGCCGCCCACAGCGACATGACCGCCAGTGGACCCGAAGCCCCCTGCGGCCCGCGCCGAGTCGGGGAGTTCCGCGACCTCCTGGAAGCGGACCTTCTCGACCTGCTGGACGACCAGTTGAGCAATCCGGTCGAAGCGCTCGAACCGCACCGACTCGCGCGGGTCGAGATTCACCACGATCACCTTGATCTCCCCACGGTACCCGGCATCAACCGTCCCCGGGGCATTCACGAGGGCGACACCGCAGCGGGCGGCCAGCCCGGAACGCGGGTGCACGAAGGCCGCGTACCCCTCGGGCAGCGCGATGGACACACCCGTGGGCAGTACGGCGCGCTCGCCCGGCTTCAGTTCACGACTCTCGGTGGTCCGCAGATCGGCTCCCGCGTCACCGGGCTGCGCGTACTCGGGAAGCGGTACGTCCGGGTCGACGCGGCGGATCAGCACGGCGAGTTCTTGACGGGGCTCGCGGGTCACGGGTTCACCTCGAAGGCACGGACACGGCGGATCTGGTCCGGTTCGTTCATGGCGGCCCGGATCTCCGCCGGGCGGCCGTTGTCGATGAAGTGGTCGACCTTGACCTCGACGAAGAGGGCGTCCGCGCGAACGGCGACGGGGCCGTCCGGGCCACCGATCCGACCAGTGGCGGTCGAGTAGATCTTGCGGCCGGCCACCGCCGTGACCTCGGCCTCCAGGTACAGCACCGTGTCCACGGGAACAGGCAGGGCGAAGTCGGTCTCCAGGCGGCCGGTGACCGCGATGGTGCGCAGCAGCCAGTTCAGCGAGCCGAGCGTCTCGTCGAGCGCGGTGGCGAGCACCCCGCCGTGCGCGAGCCCCGGGGCGCCCTGGTGGGCGGGCCGTACCGTGAACTCCGCCGTGACGGTGACGCCCTCCCCCGCGCGAGCCTCCAGGTGCAGTCCGTGCGACTGCTCCCCGCCACACCCGAAGCACTCTTCGTAGTGGGCGCCGAGGAGCTCGCCGGGGGCGGGCGCGTCGGGGTGCCGCACCGGCGCGGCGGCGTCGGCGGGAGGCTGCAGAGCTGCGGAAGTACGACTCACAGCCGCAGACCTTACCCGCGCGTCCACCAAGTCTTCGCACCGTGCCAAGCTTGGCTTCATGCAGCTCTCCGCCTCCCCGTACGAAGAACGCCTCACCGCCCCCCGCAGCTGGTGGGCGATCTGCTTCCTGATCGGGATAGCGATGGCCCTGGTCTTCCTCCCCTTCGGCACGCTGCCGCTGCTGGGCGCGCTGGTCGGCGGCACCGCGGTCTCGGCCGTCGTGGCGAGTGCGTACGGGTCGATCCGCATCCGGGTCGTCGGTGACTCCCTGATCGCGGGCGAGGCGAAGATCCCGGTCGCGGCCCTGGGCGACGCGGAGATCATGGACCAGGAGGAGGCGCGCGCCTGGCGCACGTACAAGGCGGACCCGCGCGCCTTCATGCTCCTGCGGGCATACATCCCCACGGCCCTCCGCGTCCAGGTCACCGACCCGGCCGACCCCACGCCGTACCTGTACCTGTCGACGAGGGAGCCGGAGCGCCTGATCGCGGCACTCGATGCGGCTCGGGCCACGGCATAGCCCCAGAAGAAGTCGCGCCCCGCACCACCACGGCGCGCGACGGTGCGCTTTCGTGGAGCGGTTACGCACCGGCGCACGCCGCTCCACGGGCAGTGCGCCTTCGCATCCATTGCTCCCGGCCCACCACGAGCCGGTGACCCCTGCCCCACCGCTGGTCCCGACAGGCGCGGACGGGCGGTGCCGGGCGGGGCTCAGTGCCCCAGTTCCTTGGGGATCTCCCCCAACCGCAGGGGATCCGCCGGCTTCTCCAGGGGCGGCAGCTCCGCGAGCGCGTCCCACGGCACCTGGGACTTGCGCAGGTCCTTGCGGATACGCGCCGCCAGGCGTTTGGTGTCCCGGCGGTTCATGACCGCCCCCACCGCCGCGCCCACCATGAACGGCATCAGGTTCGGCAGATCCCGGACCATGCGTTTCATGATCTGCTGGCGCAGCTCGCGCTTCATCTGGCCGCCCAACGCGGCGTTGACCGTCGACGGTTTGGTCACGTCGATCCCGCGCTCGGAGGACCAGGAGTTCAGATACCCGGTACTGCGCTGTTTGAGGTTGCCCGGCGGCCGCAGGCCGTAGACCTCGTGGAGCTCGGCGATCAGTTTCAGCTCGATCGCGGCGACGCCGGTGATCTCCGCGGCCAGCTCGGTCGGCATCGCGGGCGGCACCGGCAGCATCGCGGCGGCACCGATCCCGGCGCCCACCGTGGACGTCGCGTTGGCCGCACCCGCGACGAGCTTGTCCGCGAGCTGTTCGGGGGTGAGTCCCGGGAACTGCCTGCGGAGGGTCGCGAGGTCCCGTACGGGGACACGCGGCGCGATCTCGATGATCCGGTCGGCGAGGTGGACCAGGCCCGCCCTGGCTCTGCTGCCGCCCTTCTGGACGCCCTTTCTGACCCCGTCCCGAAGGCCGGCCGCACGGCGGCCGGTGGCGGGAACGGCGACGTCCGCCGGAACCGAACCGTCGGACGGTTCCGGATCGTCGGCCGGCTTCACCTCGCCGGCCCGCTCGAAGGCGCCTGTCGGCGCTGTGGCGGGCGCCCGCTCGAGCGAGGCTGATCCTGGTCGGGATGAGCCCCGCTCGTCGTCACGCACGCCTTCAGGGCCGTCTGAGGGCCCTTCGTCCGCTGCCCGTGAGAGGAAGCGGCGCTTCCAAGGTGGGGTCGAGCCAGTCACGGCCGACCCTGCCTCAGTCGCAGTCGCGGCAGATCGGCTGACCGTTCTTCTCGCGGGCCAGCTGGCTGCGGTGGTGCACCAGGAAGCAGCTCATGCAAGTGAACTCGTCCTGCTGCTTGGGCAGCACCCGGACGGCCAGCTCCTCGTTCGAGAGGTCGGCTCCGGGCAGCTCCAGGCCTTCTGCGGCCTCGAACTCGTCTACGTCGACCGACGACGTCGACTTGTCGTTCCGGCGAGCCTTCAGTTCTTCAAGGCTGTCCGAGTCGACGTCGTCGTCGGTCTTGCGTGGGGTGTCGTAATCCGTTGCCATGTCGCTCTCCCCCTCTGGGTGTCTGCGGTGTCTCAGCGCACGTAACGCGTGAGAGGCCGGACTTGTGCCCGACCTGAGGCGGAGATTTTGCCTCACATCAAGGTCTGTTACTCAATCGACACCCAACCGGACTCCTCATGAGTGATCGGCTTGGATGGCGATGCGGACCGTACACGGTCCGAAGGGCCCACTTCAAAGGCGTCCCACCGTGTACTTCCCGTGATCTAGACCCTCGAAAACCCGGATTTTCCCGGCTTTACGACAGCCTGCGTGACCACGGAGAGTAGAAGGCCAGAAATTCGCCCTTGTGATCGATCACACATGAGTCTCCCGGATGGGCGACCAGAAAATTCCGCGCAAAGCGAACATCGCCGCGTGTCCGCGACATGGTCTCAGATCGGCAGGGTGACACGCATCACGAGCCCTCCCCCTCGCGCGGCTCTGCCGCGATATGGCCCCCGTGTGCGCGGGCCACCGACCGGGCGATGGAAAGGCCGAGGCCCACGCCCTTGTCGCTGCCCGTGCGCTCCGTGCGCAGCCGCCGGAAAGGCTCAAAAAGGTTGTCGATCTCGTACGCGGGAACCACCGGACCCGTGTTCGTGACCACCAGTACCGCCTGGCCGTGCTGGACCTGCGTCGTGACCTCGACCCAGCCGCCCTCCGGCACGTTGTACCGCACCGCGTTCTGGACGAGGTTCAGGGCGATCCGCTCCAGCAGGACGCCGTTGCCCTGGACGACCGCCGCGGCGCGCTCCCCGCGGATCGCCACACCCTTGGCCGCGGCCTCGGCGTGCACCTGGTCGACGGCCTGTGTGGCGACCTCGGCGAGGTCCACGGGCTTGCGCTCGACGATCTGGTTGTCGCTGCGGGCGAGCAGCAACAGGCCCTCGACGAGCTGCTCGCTGCGCTCGTTGGTGGCGAGCAGCGTCTTGCCGAGCTGCTGGAGCTCCACCGGGGCTCCGGGGTCGGACAGGTGCACTTCGAGGAGCGTGCGGTTGATCGCGAGCGGAGTGCGCAGTTCGTGCGAGGCGTTGCCGACGAACCGCTGTTGGGCGGTGAAGGCCCGCTGCAGCCGCTCCAGCATGTCGTCGAAGGTGTCGGCCAGCTCCTTCAGCTCGTCGTCGGGGCCGTCCAGCTCGATCCGCCGGGAGAGGTCCGAGCCCGCCACCGCGCGTGCGGTGCGGGTGATCCGGCCGAGCGGCGACAGGACGCGGCCCGCCATCGCGTAACCGAAGGCGAAGGCGATGATCGCGAGGCCGAGCAGGGCGAGCAGGGAGCGGCTGAGCAGGTCGTCCAGGGCCGTCTGACGCTGGTGGTCGATGCAGTTGCTGATCGCGACGTTGAACTCGTCGAGTGACAGGTTGCCCGCCTGGACGGCGGGGCAATTGTCGCTGCTCACCTTGATCGACGTACCGCTGACGATCTTGAAGAGCGGCTCGGCGCCCGTGTTCAGGGCCTGCGCCGCGAGCAGATAGATGATCGACAGCAGCATGATGCCGGCGATCAGGAACATGCCGCCGTACAGCAGCGTGAGCCGTATGCGGATGGTCGGGCGCAGCCAGGGGAACGGGGGCTCCGCCCTTCGGGGGTCCCAGGTGGGCTTCGGAGGCGCCGTGGGGGGCGCGGGCGTCGTGGCCACCGCGGATCAGATCCGGTAGCCGGAGCCGGGCACCGTGACGATGACCGGGGGTTCCCCGAGCTTGCGGCGCAAGGTCATGACAGTGACACGGACGACGTTGGTGAAGGGGTCCGTGTTCTCGTCCCAGGCCTTCTCCAGGAGCTGCTCGGCGGAGACGACGGCGCCCTCGCTGCGCAGCAGCACCTCCAGGACGGCGAACTCCTTGGGCGCGAGCTGGACCTCCTTGCCGTCGCGGAAGACCTCGCGCCGGTTGGGGTCGAGCTTGATCCCGGCGCGCTCCAGGACGGGCGGCAGCGGCACGCTCGTACGACGCCCGAGAGCACGCACGCGTGCCGTCAGCTCGCTGAACGCGAACGGCTTGGGGAGGTAGTCGTCGGCGCCGATCTCCAGGCCCTCGACACGGTCGCTGACGTCGCCGGAGGCGGTGAGCATCAGCACGCGCGTGGGCATGCCGAGCTCGACGATCTTGCGGCAGACGTCGTCGCCGTGCACGAGCGGGAGGTCGCGGTCGAGGACGACCACGTCGTAGTCGTTGACGCCGATGCGCTCCAGGGCGGCCGCACCGTCGTACACGACGTCGACGGCCATGGCCTCCCGGCGCAGTCCGGTGGCCACCGCATCGGCGAGCAGCTGCTCGTCCTCGACGACGAGTACGCGCACGTCGCTTGTCCTTCCTCTGTCCACCCGCGTAGCGCCTCTTCGGCACACGTGGGCAGGGGGGTCCAGCATGGGTAAGGCTTCCATCCTGCCCTTTTCGGCCGTAAACCGGCTGTAAGACGGGTGACAGGCGCCCGGTACGACGGTCTCGGGGCCCGGGAATGCGAGATTTTCTCGTCGGGTTGAGGTTTCTACGGAAGGGAGCGGGGGGAGGACGGCTTTACACCCCGCGATCACGCTCTGCATGTGGCAAGCCACCTTGTGGTACGTCCAACCGCTTCCGCAGAGCGGGCGTGGGTGTCCGGCACCGTCGCCGCCCAGCCCGGGCAGCGCTGGGCACCCTCTGGAGACGTGATCGCCCCTTCCCAACGGCACACCCCCGTGCCACCGACCCACGACCCAGGACGAGGGGGCGCAGCATGGACGCATTCACCGCAGGACTTCTGCAGCGCATAAGGGCGACCGAGTCCGACCTGACGCGGGCTCGCGAAACAGGCGACGACTTCCTCGCGGAGGTCGAGCAGGCCGAGCTCGAGGACCTGCGCCGCCTTGCCGCCGAGCACGGTGTGGAGGTCGGCGCGTCGCGCGTCTGAGCAGTTCGTACGAGAGCGGGGCCCCGGCATCGATCCAGTGCCGGGGCCCCGCTCCGTTGTTGTGCGTACCGAATTCCGTAGCCGCTGCACGCACAGGGTGCCGTACGCGGCGGGAACGGTGGGTGTCCTCAGTCGTGCCAGGCGCCGAACTCCTCCAGAAGCCGCTGGAGGGGCTCGAAGACGCCCGGGGAGGCCGCGACCGCCAGATCGCCTCCGGGGCGCTCTCCGGGGCGTCCACCGGTCAGGGCGCCCGCCTCACGGGCGATCAGGTCGCCCGCCGCGAGGTCCCAGGGGTGCAGACCGCGCTCGTAGTAGCCGTCGAGGCGGCCCGCGGCGACGTCGCACAGGTCGACGGCCGCCGAACCGCTGCGCCGGATGTCGCGCAGGAGGGGGATCAGCCGGTGGGCGACCTCGGCCTGGTGGACCTTGACCCCGGTCACGTAGTTGAAACCGGTCGAGACCAGGGCCTGGTCCAGGGGCGGCGACGGGCGGCAGGCCAGCCGGCGCTCGCCGACCCAGGCCCCGGTGGCCCGGGCGCCCCTGCCTCGCACGGCGCTGTAGGTCTCGCCGCGCATCGGTGCCGCGACGACACCGACGACGGTCTCGCCGTTCTGTTCGGCCGCGATGGACACCGCCCAGGTCGGCAGCCCGTAGAGGTAGTTCACCGTGCCGTCGAGCGGGTCGACGACCCAGCGGATGCCGCTGGTGCCCTCGCTGGAGGCGCCCTCCTCGCCGAGGAAGCCGTCGTGGGGGCGGTGCTGGGAGATCAGGTCGGTGATCAGCTTCTCGGCGGCGATGTCCATCTCGGTGACGACGTCGATCGGGCTGGACTTGGTGGCGGCGACCGTGAGGTCCGCCGGGCGGCCGTCCCGCAGCAGCTCACCGGCGCGGCGGGCGGCGTCGTGGGCGAGCTGGAGCAGTTCGGTGTGCAAGGGCTCGATCACGGGGCTCCTCAGGCGTACGGGCTGTCGGCGCCCGCGGCGGCGGGCTTGGGGGCGCGGGCCGGGCAGCAGCCCACAGGGCACAGGCCGTGGCTCGCGCCGAGCGCGCCCAGGGCGCAGGGTGTCACCTGCAGCCCGTTCTCCGTCGCGGCGCGCTCCAGGACGAGGTCGCGGATCGCCGCGGCGAAGCGGGGGTCGGCGCCCACGGTGGCCGAGCGGCGCACGGGCAGACCCAGCTCCTCCGCCTTGGCCGTCGCCTCCGTGTCGAGGTCGTACAGCACCTCCATGTGGTCCGAGACGAACCCGATGGGGGCCATCACGACGGCCGGTACCCCGGCCCCGTGCAGCTCCTCCAGGTGGTCGCAGATGTCGGGTTCGAGCCACGGGATGTGCGGGGCTCCGGAGCGCGACTGGTACACGAGCTGCCAGGGGTGCTCGATCCCGGTCTCCTCGCGCACCGCGTCGGCGATCAGCTTCGCCACGTCCAGGTGCTGCTTGACGTAGGCGCCGCCGTCGCCGTGGTCCTCGGCCGGGCCGGAGGTGTCGGCGGCGGCGGTGGGGATGGAGTGCGTGGTGAAGGCGAGGTGCGCGCCCGCCCGTACGTCCTCGGGGAGCTCGGCGAGGGACTGCAGGACGCCCTCGATCATGGGCTCCACGAAGCCGGGGTGGTTGAAGTAGTGCCGCAGTTTGTCGATCTTCGGCAGCTCCAGACCCTCGGCCTCGAGGGCCGCCAGGGCGCCGGCGAGGTCCTCGCGGTACTGCCGGCAGCCCGAGTACGAGGCGTACGCGCTGGTGGCGAGGACGAGGACGCGGCGGCGGCCGTCGGCGACCATCTCGCGCAGGGTGTCGGTCAGGTACGGCGCCCAGTTGCGGTTGCCCCAGTACACGGGCAGGTCCAGGCCGTGGTCCGCGAAATCCTTGCGGAGGGCGTCCAGCAGGGCACGGTTCTGGTTGTTGATCGGGCTGACCCCGCCGAACAGGAAGTAGTGCTGCCCCACTTCCTTCAGCCGTTCCTTGGGGATGCCTCTCCCCCGCGTCACGTTCTCCAGGAACGGAACCACGTCGTCCGGGCCCTCGGGGCCGCCGAACGAGAGCAGGAGCAGGGCGTCGTAGGGGGAGGCGTCGAGCACATCTGGCATGTGTCCGATCCTGCCATCCGTCGCTGACAGCCGGACAACAGCCACATGACAAGCGGAATCGGGGAGTACGCGAAGGAGTGCGTTAGGGCCACCTAACCCGTAAGCTGTATCGGCCATCTACACGCCTTACCGGCGTCCGACCGCACGCGGTGACCGTGCGGCCGGGCCGAGCCCACCGGAGACCCTTCGTGCCCAGCCCGTACCGCGCCCTGTTCGCCTCCCCCGGCTCCAAGGGCTTCTCCGCCGCGGGCTTCCTCGGCCGGATGCCCCTGTCGATGATGGGCATCGGCGTGGTGACGATGATCTCCCAGCTCACCGGGCGCTACGGGCTCGCGGGCGCGCTGTCGGCGACCACGGCGCTCGCCGCCGCGGTGATGGGCCCACAGGTCTCCCGGATGGTGGACCGGCACGGCCAGCGGCGGGTGCTGCGCCCCGTCACCCTGTTCGCGCTCGCGGCGGCCGCCGGGCTGCTGCTGGCCGCGCGCTTCGAGTGGCCGGACTGGGCGCTGTTCCTCTGCGCGGCCGGGATCGGCTGCGTCCCGAGCATCGGCGCGATGATCCGGGCCCGCTGGGCGACCCTCTACGGAGGCACCCCGCAGTTGCACACCGCGTACTCGTTCGAGTCCGTGGTGGACGAGATCTGCTTCATCTTCGGGCCGATCCTCTCCATCGGCCTGTCCACGGTGTGGTTCCCGGAGGCCGGACCACTGCTCGCCGCCTGCTTCCTGGCGGTGGGCGTCTTCTGGCTGACCTCCCAGCGCGCGACCGAGCCCGTGCCGCACCCGCGTGAGCACCACACCAGCGGTTCGGCGCTGCGCGCGGCCGGACTCCAGGTCCTGGTGGCCACGTTCGTGGCGACCGGAGCCATCTTCGGGGCCGTGGACGTGGTCACCGTGGCCTTCGCGGAGGAACAGGGCCACAAGGGCGCCGCGAGCGTGGTCCTGGCCCTCTATGCGGCGGGTTCCTGCGCGGCGGGAGCCGTGTTCGGACTGCTGCACTTCAAGGGGGCGCCCGAACGTCGGTGGCTGCTGGGCATATGCGCCATGGCCGTGAGTATGATCCCCCTGCTACTGGTCGGAAACTTGCCGTTTCTGGCCGTGGCGCTGTTCGTTGCGGGCCTGTCCATCGCTCCCACGATGATCACGACGATGTCCCTCATCGAACAGCACGTACCACGCGCGAAACTGACCGAGGGCATGACCTGGGTGAGCACCGGACTCGCGGTCGGGGTCGCGCTCGGCTCCTCCGTTGCCGGCTGGGTGATCGACGCCGCCGGCGCGAAGGCCGGGTACGGGGTTCCGGCGGTGTCCGGAGCCGTCGCGGTCGCGGTCGGATTCCTCGGGTATCGCCGGCTGAGCAGGCCGGTTCCGCAGCGGGAGGGGACCCATGAGCACCACAGTGAGCGGGAAGAGCGGCACGTGGCGTAACTGGGCGGGGAACGTCACCGCCCGTCCCGTACGGGAGGTCGCCCCCGCTTCGGTCGAGGAGCTCTCCGCGGCCGTACGCAAGGCGGCCGACGACGGTCTGAGGGTCAAGGCCGTCGGCACCGGGCACTCCTTCACCGCCGCCGCCGCGACCGACGGCGTGTTGATCCGCCCTCAACTGTTGACCGGCATCCGCAACATCGACCGCGGGGCCGGGACCGTCACCGTTGAGGCGGGCACCCCGCTCAAGCGTCTCAATGTGGCTCTCGCGCGCGAGGGGCTGTCGCTCACGAACATGGGCGACATCATGGAGCAGACGGTCTCGGGCGCGACCAGCACCGGAACGCACGGCACGGGCCGCGACTCGGCCTCGATCGCCGCGCAGATCAAGGGACTTGAGCTGGTCACCGCGGACGGTTCGCTCCTCAGCTGCTCCGAGGAGGAGAACCCCGATGTCTTCGCGGCGGCCCGGGTGGGCATCGGCGCCCTGGGGATCGTCACCGCGATCACCTTCTCCGTAGAGCCCATTTTTCTGCTCACGGCCCGCGAGGAGCCGATGACCTTCGACAAGGTCACCGCCGACTTCGACGAACTCTTCACCGAGAACGAGCACTTCGAGTTCTACTGGTTCCCGCACACCGGCAACTGCAACACCAAGCGCAACAACCGCAGCGCCGGCCCCGAGAGGCCGATCGGGCAGATCGCCGGCTGGATCGAGGACGAGTTCCTCTCCAACGGGGTCTTCCAGGTGGCCAATCTGGTCGGCCGCGCCGCGCCCACCACCATCCCGACGATCGCCAAGATCTCCAGCCGGGCCCTGTCCGCGCGGACCTACACCGACATTCCCTACAAGGTCTTCACCTCTCCGCGCCGGGTGCGCTTCGTGGAGATGGAGTACGCCGTTCCGCGCGAGGCGCTCGTCGAGACGCTGCGCGAGCTGAAGACGATGGTCGACCGCTCGTCCCTGCGGGTCAGCTTCCCCGTCGAGGTGCGCACGGCCCCCGCGGACGACATCGCGCTCTCCACCGCGTCCGGGCGGGAGAGCGCCTACATCGCCGTCCACATGTTCAGGGGTACGCCCTATCAGGCGTACTTCACCGCGGCCGAGCGGATCTTCACGGCGCACGAGGGCCGCCCGCACTGGGGCAAGGTGCACACCCGCGACGCGGAGTACTTCTCGAAGGTGTATCCGCGCTTCGGCGAGTTCACGGCGCTGCGGGACCGCCTTGACCCGGATCGCCGCTTTGGGAACGACTACCTGCGCCGGGTGCTGGGCTCGTAGACGAACCGTCCGTGGGCGCCGGGGAGTCGGCCGGCGCCTGCGAAGCGGCACTGGAACTCGGCGTCGGCGTAGGGGACGCGGCACGGCCGTCACCCTGAGTGGCGCCGGTGCCGAAGCCGTCTCCGGTGCCGGGAGTGCTGTCGGTGACCGACGGCTCCCTGGACGAGGAACCGCTCGAAGGACTCGAAGGTGTCGTACCGGGCGTCGAGTGGGAGCCGGAGCCACCGCTCTTGAGGGCGTCACCGACAGTGGTGCTCGTGCCGTCGCCGCTGAAGCTCTGCCCCGACACCAGCTCGTACGTCGTGATCCCCGCCATCGTGACGCCGAAGACGAGCGCCGCCGCGACCACCGGACGCTTCCAGCTCTTGACCCGGGCGCGATAGACGGTGCCCTCGGTGAACGCCCCCGGTACCGGAGCCTGCTCGGGCCTCGGTTTCGCCTGGACCGTGACATCGCGGAGCTGTTCGCCGGTGCGCTTGAAGAAGTGCTGGAAGACGGTGCCCCCACAGGTGGCGATCGCGCTGACCACTCCGGCGCCCAGGATCGTCCCGTACACCCCGAAGTAGGAGGCGAATTTGGCCGCCACCACCGCGGCCACGGCGCTGCCCGCCACTTGCGGAAGGCTCAGGTCCACCCGCTTCCTCCTCGGCGCCCCTTCCTTCGCCCCCGGTTCCTCGCCGGTATCCGACTTCTCGTGCATCCCCGGACCTTGCCTGCCTTTCCCGTACTTCTCGACCGCTTGCACGAGAAAGGGACGGACAGGCGAAACGTTTAGTTCCGTTTCTGGCGATTACGTGAAGTACGACACGTTTCAAGGTCACTCATACGGCACAGCGGACGGCCAACTAGCACCCCTCACTAGAAGTTGGGCGGCGTGCCGATCCACGCACATGGCCCGAATGGAGTACTGTTGCGAGCCCTGGGTCCGGACTCCCGCCAGGGTGTCCGGGGCCTGACAGGACCGCCGGGAGGGGGCTCGTTGCACAGGGTGATGGAGTTCGTCACTTAGCGTTGCGAATAGGTAACCGTGCCATAACGGCGACCCCGGGCCCGTGCCCGACACGCCGGGCAACTCGGCAAGGTTGTGGCAGGCTGCACCCGGGCAGGCCACACTCGACTAGCGGAAGCAGCGACGCACGTGACGTCGGCAGGCACCACCCGGGAGGTCCCCATGCCCGAACTGCGTGTCGTGGCCGTCTCTAACGACGGCACACGGCTGGTGCTGAAGGCTGCGGACAGCACGGAGTACACGCTTCCGATTGACGAGCGTCTGCGCGCCGCTGTTCGCGGCGACCGTCCCCGCCTCGGCCAGATCGAGATCGAGGTGGAGAGCCATCTCCGCCCCCGAGACATCCAGGCACGGATACGTGCCGGCGCCTCCGCGGAGGAAGTCGCCCAGCTCGCGGGAATCCCCGTCGACCGGGTGCGTCGCTTCGAGGGCCCCGTGCTCGCCGAGCGTGCGTTCATGGCCGAGCGGGCCCGGAAGACTCCTGTCCGCCGCCCCGGTGAGAACGCCGGACCCCAACTCGGTGAGGCCGTCCAGGAACGGCTGCTGATCCGGGGCGCGGAGAAGGACACCGTCCAGTGGGACTCGTGGCGTCGTGACGACGGCACGTGGGAAGTGCTGTTGGTCTACCGGGTCGCGGGCGAGCCGCACTCGGCGAGCTGGACGTACGACCCGCCCCGGCGGCTCGTCCAGGCCGTCGACGACGAGGCGCGCTCGCTGATCGGCGAGTCCGACGACCTCGCGGCGCCCGAGCCGAGCTTCCCGTTCGTCCCGCGTATCGCACGGCTACCGCGCGACCGCCCGCTGGACCGTGCCCTGGACCGGCAGATGGAGCGCCCGAGCCTGCCCGGACCCTCTCCCGAGCCGATCGAGGAGAGTGTGAGCGACCGCGACTCGCTCACCAGCCTCCTGGAAGCGGTGCCCAGTTTCCGGGGCGACATGGTGGTGCCCGAGCGGCCCGCCACCGCGGAGCTCCCGGCGACGGAGGAGCCACCCACCGAGCCCGAGGCGGAGGAGCCCCCGGCCCCCGCGGCCTCGGCCGGTGCCGGGTCCGCCTACGCGGACGTGCTCATGCCGCGCTCGGTCGGCAGCCACCGCGACCGTCTCGTCGGCGCGACCGACCGCCAGGCCGAGGCCGACGGCGTCCGCCCGGGCCGCAGAGCGGCGGTCCCGAGCTGGGACGAGATCGTCTTCGGGACGCGACGAAAGAAGCAGGACTAGTCAGTTGTACGGCAAAGGGGCCCGCGCCACGCTGGAGCGGGCCCCTTTGCCGTTACTCGGGGTCGGGGTCCACCGCGAGTTGCCGTTACTCGGGGCCGGCCGCGAGTTGCCGTTACTGGGGGTCGGGGCCCACCGCGATCGGACGGCCGCCGTCCCGCGACCACTCCGACCAGGAACCCACATACAGCGCGGCCGGGATGCCCGCGACGGCGAGCGCCAGTACCTCGTGGGCGGCGGACACGCCCGAGCCGCAGTAGACGCCGACCTCCGAAGTGCCGGTCACACCGAGGGACTTGAAGCGCTCCGCGAGCTCGCTCGATGGCCGCAACTCGCCGGTCTCCGTGACGTTCTCCGTGGTCGGCGCCGAGACCGCGCCCGGGATGTGCCCGCCCACGGGGTCGATCGGCTCGACCTCGCCCCGATAGCGCTCACCGGCCCGGGCGTCGAGCAGCAGCCCCGTACGGGCGAGCGCGGCGGCCCCGTCCGCGTCCAGCAGCGGCCGGGCGCCCGCGACCGGCTCGAAGGTTCCGCGGGCGGGCTCGGGGACCTCCGAGGACACCGGCCCGCTCCAGACGGCCAGCCCGCCGTCAAGCACGCGCACCGACGGATGCCCCGTCCAGCCCAGCAGCCACCAGGCCCGCGCGGCGGCCCACCCCACGCCCCCGTCGTACACGACGACATCCCGGTCCTCGGACACCCCGGCGGCCCGCATCGCCTCGCCGAAGACCTCCAGGTCGGGCAGCGGATGGCGGCCGCCCTCGCCCGGCTCCCCGGCCAGTTCGGCGTCCAGGTCGACGAAGACCGCGCCGGGGATGTGCCCTGCCGCGTAGGCGGCTCGGCCGTCGAAGGGGGCGGCCCCGGCGGCCGTCGCCGTGGAGAGCTGCCAGCGGATGTCGAGCACGACCGGCGGGTTCGGTCCCACCAGGTCGCTCGCGAGTTCGGATGCGGAGATGATGGCGTTCATGGCCACCATCCTTGCGTACGGGGTGGCCCCGGCGTCCAGGTCCGGCTACTCTGCTCGGCCGGACAGGTCCGATCACCCGGCGTACGGGATCGGGCACATGCTGTACAACCGATGGACACTCCCCGGCAATCGCGCGGAAACGGATGGGAAACGGCTCATCGGGCATTCTCCGGCAGTGGACCACTACACGATGGCGCCGCCGGGGCGCGCAGGGTGACGGGTGGTGCGAGCATCGGCACGGGGCGTGCACGCGCGCGATTGCGATACGCGTGTTGGTAGGCGGAAGGTGAACGGCCACCGCGAGGGGCCGAGGAGAGAGTGACGATGACCGAGGCACGGGAGTCGGCCGGCCCGAACGGCACCACGAACGCTCGGCACGCACCCGGCGTGCCCTGCTGGGTGAGCCTGATGGTGCACGGGATGGCCACGACCCAGGAGTTCTACGGAGGGCTGTTCGGCTGGGAGTTCCAACCGGGCCCACGGCAGCTCGGCCCGTACGCGCGGGCCCTGCTCGACGGCCACGAGGTGGCGGGAATCGGCCAGATGCCACCCGACCGGCATCTGCCGATCGCCTGGACGCCGTACTTCGCCTCGGAGGACGTGAACCACACCGCCGAGTCGGTACGGCACTGCGGCGGCACCGTGGGCGTGGGTCCCCTGGACGCCGGAGAGGCCGGGCGGCTGCTGATCGCCTCGGACCCCACGGGCGCCGTCTTCGGGGTCTGGCAGGCGGCGGCCCATCTGGGCACGGCGCTCCACGGGGTGCACGGCACCCCCGCCTGGATCGAGTTGGTGACCCGCGACACCGAGAGCGTCGTCAAGTTCTACCAGGGGGTCTTCGGACACGAGCCGGAGCCGGTGGTCTCGGCCGACTTCGACTACATGACCCTGCGCATCGACGGCCGCCCGGTGGCAGGCATTCACGGCGTGGGCCACGGCCTGCCCCGCGACCGCGGCGCGCACTGGCTGACGTACTTCGAGGTCGCGGACGTGGACGAGGCCGTCGCCCAGGCCACCGACCTCGGCGGACACCTCCTCAAGGCGGCCCACGACTCGCCCTACGGACGGGTGGCCACGGTGGCGGACCCGGAGGGCGCGGTGTTCTCGGTGATCCGCACCGAGCGATGACCCACGCTGCGCGCTGAGAGTCAGGCGGAGGCGATCGGCAGTACGTCGGGCGAGAGGGCGCCCGCGCGGGCCGTCGACGCCGTCATCCGGCGCCGGTGGTGTCGACGGCACAGGACCTCGTAACCGATGTCCTCCGCCTGATTGACGTCGCCGACGACCACCTGGGCGCCCTCGACGACCATTTCGCCGCCTATCGTGCGGGCGTTGTGGGTGGCACGGGCGCCGCACCAGCACAGGGCCTCGACCTGGAGGACCTCGACCCGGTCGGCGAGCTCCACGAGCCGCTGGGAGCCGGGGAAGAGCTTGGAGCGGAAGTCGGTGGTGATGCCGAACGCGAAGACGTCGACCCCCAGGTCGTCGACCACCCGGGCCAGTTGGTCTATCTGGCCGGGGGCCAGGAACTGCGCCTCGTCCGCGATCACGTAGTCCGCCCGGCCGCCCTGGGAGAGATGGTGGACGAGGTGCGCGTACAGGTCCTGGTCGTCCGCGACCTCCACGGCGTCCGTGACCAGGCCGAGGCGCGAGGAGAGCTTGCCCTCCCCCGCGCGGTCGTCACGCGTGAAGATCATGCCCTGCAGGCCCCGGGCCGAGCGGTTGTGCTCGATCTGGAGAGCCAGCGTCGACTTCCCGCAGTCCATCGTTCCGGAGAAGAACACCAGCTCGGGCATGGGGAGTTGAGACCTTTCGACAAGAAGGGAGGCGGGCGGAGGAGCGACGGCCGGGGAGGGGTCAGGTACGTACTTCCAGGAGCGGAACGTGCTGCTCCACCGGTGCCATCGAACCGTGGTTGCCGACCATCGCCGACTCCTTCGGCTCCCGCTCGGTCGCGACGATCAGGACGTCGTCGCAGGCCGCCGCCACGACGTCGCCGATCCGGGCGTACACCCGTTCGTCGACCTGCGGCCCGAACCAGCCCGCCGCGATCGCCTCGTCGCGTGAAGCCACCCAGAACTGCTCGCCGAGGACCTCTCGCCAACAGGTCAGGACGTCCGCCTCGGCACCAGGGACGGCGTACACATGCCGGGCCCGGGCCTCGCCGCCCAGCAGGGCGACTCCCGCGCGCAGCTCCCAGTCCTCGTCGAAGTCGATGCGGTGCTGCTCGTCGAAGGGGATGTCGATCATGCCGTGGTCGGCGGTGACGTACAGCGCCGCGCGCGGCGGCAGTTGCTCCGCGAGGCGCTGGACCAGGCGGTCGACGTACATCAGCTGGCCGCGCCAGGGGTCCGAGTCGACGCCGAAGCGGTGGCCCTTGCCGTCCACCTCGGCGTAGTAGGTGTACACCAACGAGCGGTCGCCGGCGGCCAGTTGTTCGGCCGCGAGGTCCATGCGCTCCTCGCCGGACAGCCGCCCGTGGAACGTTCCGCCGCTCAGGGCGATCTTCGTGAGCGGGGTGTTCTGGAAGGTCGGGGACGAGACCTGGGCCGTGTGCACGCCCGCCGCGTCCGCGAGCTGGAAGACGGTGGGGTACGGCTGCCAGGCGCGGGGTTCCGTCCAGGGGCTCCAGCGCAGCTGGTTCATCAGCTCGCCGGTCCTCGGGTTGCGCACGGTGTAGCCGGGCAGGCCGTGCGCGCCGGGCGGCAGACCCGTGCCGACGGAGGCCAGGGAACTCGCGGTGGTCGCCGGGTAGCCGGCCGTGATCGGGCGGCCGGTGCCGCCGCGTGAGCTTCCGAGGAGGGAGCTCATGAAGGGGGCCTCGTCCGGGTGCGCCTTCAGCTGCTCCCAGCCGAGACCGTCGATCAGGAAGATGCAGTTCCGGTCGGCCTCGGTCAGTTCCGGTATGGCCGTGTTCATACCGGGGACGCCCATGCCGGCGGCGAGCGTGGGCAGCAGATCGGCGAGCGAGCCCGCGCCGTACTCGGGGACGGGCGCGGAATCGATGGCCAGCGGTTCCGGGTGGTCCCAGGTGGGCAGCGCCATCAGCGGGTGATGTCCGCGGTCGCCTCGGAGAGGGACTGCGCGAAGGCGAGGGCCTGGCGCACCGTCTCCGGGCCGTCCCCGGCCTCGCTGACGCGCAGGCTCAGGTCGTCCGCCGTCGAGTTGCCCGTGTAGCCGTGGTCCGCCTCGCAGTTGGGGTCGCCGCAGGCCGCGGGCTCCAGGTCGATGCGGGAGACCGCGCCCCAGCCGATGGTCAGGACGACCTCGCGGGGCAGCGTGCCCGGCGTGTACGACTCGGGGTTGGCGACGACCCGGCTGACGACGACCGACGAGATCCGGCCGAGTTTCACGGACTCGGTCGAGGTCGTGGCGTACGGCGTCGGTGAGGTCGTGTCCGCGTTCTGCTCGTCGGTGTGGCTCACGATGAAGCGGTTACCGGTGAGGACGAGCACGGTCACGTGCCGGCGCACCTCGTTGGCGTCGAACGTCGTCTCCTGGTGGACCAGGTACGACCGGATGGTGTCGCCGCCGATCGCGGCCTCCACCGCCTCGGCCACGAGGGCCGGGTAGTAGCCGCTGCGCTCGATCGCCGCTCGCAGCCCCTGGGTCGTCGTACTGGTCTTGGCCATGACGTCCATCCTACGGTGGCCCACTGACTGCGAGGCACCGCTCGCGGGTGTCTGTCGTGGACGGATCAGAACGAATCCTCGACGGCGGCGGGCGCCGGCACGGCTCGGACGACGGACCGGCACGGCTCAGACCACGGGACCGGTACGGCTCAGACCACGGGAAGCGTGCGGGGGCCGAGGTCGTCGCGGACGGGGGCGCGGGCCAGCCGCACGGTGGCGCCGAGCACGCTCAGGCCGCGCGGGGCGACCACCACCGGCTCCAGGGAGACGGCGACGACCTCCGGGTGGTCGTCGACCAGCCGCGAGACACGCAGCATCAGCTCTTCGAGGGCCACGGTGTCGACCGGCGCCGAGCCACGCCAGCCGAACAGGAGCGGCGCCGTCCGGATCGACCGGACCAGCGAGCTCGCGTCCCGGTCGGTGACCGGAACCAGCCGGTGTGCGGTGTCCCCGAGCAGCTCCGACGCGGCTCCGGCCAGGCCGAACGAGAGCACCGCTCCGGCGGCCGGGTCGATGACGGCCCGTACGACCGTGTCGACCCCGCGCGGCGCCATGCCCTGCACGACCGGGCGCAGCACCTCCGGCGTTCCGAAGAGGTCGGTCAACTCCGTGTACGCCCTCCTCAGTTGCGCCTCGTCCGTCAGATCCAGGCGTACGCCGCCCAGGTCGGCGCGGTGTCTCAGGTGCGGTGCGGTGGTCTTGAGGGCCACGGGGTAACCGAGGGTGCGCGCGGCCGCCGCGGCCTCGTCGGGTGTCGGCGCGGGCAGTGCCCGGTGTACGTCGATGCCGTACCGCCCGAGCAGCACGCAGGCGTCCTCGGGGGCGAGCGTCAGTCCCGAGCCCCGGGAGAGCACCTCGTCGATCTGCTCGGCGGCGCCCTTCTCGTCGATGTCCTCGTACTCGGGGACCTTGCCGGGGTCGGCCACCTCGCGCCGCCACTGGGCGTACTTCACGGCCTCGCCGAGGGCGCGGACGGCGCGCTCCGCGGCGGGGTAGGCGGGGATGAGCCGGGGGCTCGCCTCCGAGGGGCCGCTGACCGCGGAGGCCGGGCGTTCGGCGGGACGGGGCGCCTGGCCCGTGCCGGGTGCCGTGGACGCCGCCTGTGGTGCGGTGCTGGCCGCCGCCGACAGGGCCTCCGCGAGGCCGCCGAGCTCGACGTGCACCACGAGCACCGGCTTCGCCGGGGCCGA
This sequence comes from Streptomyces mirabilis, assembly GCF_039503195.1. Classification (NCBI taxonomy): domain Bacteria; kingdom Bacillati; phylum Actinomycetota; class Actinomycetes; order Kitasatosporales; family Streptomycetaceae; genus Streptomyces; species Streptomyces mirabilis. The sequence goes on along the minus strand of NZ_JBCJKP010000001.1, from coordinate 7,575,870 downwards.
GGCCGAGGCCGATCGCAGGGCCTTTGCCAGGGCCGCGTCCTGGGCCGACGTCTCCCCCACGGCCGGTATGGCGGTCACCACCACGGCGTCGCACCTGTCATCGGCGAGGGCTTTCGTCAGCGCCCGGTGGAAGTCCTCCGCCGAGGCCGCCGTGGTGAGATCCAGCGGAGGAAGCGGTCGTAGTCCTTCGGCGAGGCACGCGTCGAACGTCAGCAGCCCCAGGGACTCCGAGTTGCCGAGGATCGCCACCCGGGGTCCGGCGGGGAGCGGCTGGCGGGCCAGCAGAAGCCCCGCGTCGACCAGCTCGGTGATCGTGTCGACCCGGATCACCCCGGCCTGCCGCAGCAGCGCGGACACGGTGGCGTGCGGCAGCCGGGTGGCCCGTACGGCATGCCCCTGGGGAGCGGCGGCGTGCCGCGCGCCCTGGACCACGACCAGCGGCTTGGCGGCCGCCGTCCGCCGGGCGAGCCGGGTGAACTTGCGCGGGTTGCCGATGGATTCGAGATACATCAGGACGACGTCGGTGTCCGGGTCGTCGTACCAGTACTGGAGTACGTCGTTGCCGGACACGTCCGCCCGGTTCCCGGAGGAGACGAAGGTGGACACTCCGGTCACGCCGGTGACGCCGCCGCCGCGCCGGTGCAGCCGGGAGAGCAGTGCGATCCCGATCGCGCCGGACTGGGCGAACAGGCCTATCCGCCCGGGGCGCGGCATCTCGGGCGCGAGCGAGGCGTTGAGGCGCACCTCGGGAGAGGTGTTGATGACCCCGAAGGCGTTCGGTCCGATGATGCGCATCCCGTACGTACGCGCCTGGCGGACGAGTGCGCGCTGGCGCTCGCGTCCGGCGGGGCCGCTCTCGGCGTATCCGGCGGAGACGACCACGAGGCCCTGCACCCCGTGCTCGCCGCACTCCGCGACGACTTCGGGGACGTACGGCGCGGGCACGGCGACGACCGCGAGGTCGACGGGCTCGGCGATGTCGCGGACGGATCGGTGGGCCGGGACGCCGTCGAGCTCCTTCTCCTGGAGTGCCTTGTTCACGGCGTACAGCCGCCCGGTGAAACCGGCCGCGCGCAGGTTGTCGAGGACGCTGCGTCCCACCCCGCCGGGGGTGCGGCCCGCTCCTATGACGGCGACCGAGCCGGGCGCGAGCAGTCGCTGCACGGACCGCGCCTCGGCGCGCTGTTCCCGCGCGCGCTGCACGGCGAGCGAGCGGTCGGTGGGTTCGAGGTCGAACTCCAGGTGTACGACACCGTCCTCGAAGTGCCGCTTCTGCTGGTACCCGGCGTCCGTGAACACCTTGATCATCTTGGTGTTGGCGGGGAGCACCTCGGCGGTGAAACGGCGGATGTCCCGCTCTCTGGCGACGGCCGCGATGTGCTCCAGGAGGGCCGAGGCGACGCCACGGCCCTGGTGGGCGTCCTGCACGAGGAAGGCGACCTCGGCCTCGTCCGCGGGTACCGAGGCGGGCCGACCATCGGCATTAATACGGTCATAGCGTACGGTGGCGATGAACTCGCCGCCGACCGTGGCCGCGAGTCCCACCCTGTCCACAAAGTCGTGGTGCGTGAAGCGGTGGACATCCTTGGCGGACAGGCGCGGGTAGGGCGCGAAGAAGCGGTAGTACTTCGACTCGTCCGAGACCTGCTCGTAGAAGCTCACCAGCCGCTCGGCGTCGTCGACGGTGATGGGCCTGATGCGGGCGGTGCCGCCGTCGCGCAGCACCACGTCGGCCTCCCAGTGGGAGGGGTACTCGTGCCGGTCCGACGAGGTCTGCATGGGCCCCAGAGTACGGCTCGCGTCCGACAGCGGCGCGAGGCAGGCTAGGGACACCGAAGTCGGATCCAGGCCGGGATCCGACGCGGAGTTCGGGACGGGAACAACTCCCTTCCCGGACTCGCTTCACGTTGTGGAACACTGGTCTAGACAACCCTGAACACCTGAAGGGCAGCATCACATGGCTGAGCGCCGCGTCAACGTCGGCTGGGCCGAGGGCCTCCACGCCCGTCCCGCCTCCATCTTCGTCCGGGCGGCCACGGCCTCCGGTATCCCCGTGACGATCGCCAAGGCGGAGGGCAACCCCGTCAACGCGGCCTCCATGCTGGCGGTCCTCGGCCTGGGCGCCCAGGGCGGCGAGGAGATCGTCCTCGCCTCGGACGCCGAGGGCGCGGACGCCGCGCTCGACCGGCTGGCGAAGCTGGTGGCGGAGGGTCTCGAGGAGCTCCCCGAGACCGTCTGAGAAAGAGCCCCCGAGCGGGGTTCCTCAATTGATGGCGGGAGTGGTCTTCGCACCAAAAGACCCCGCCCCGCACACATTCGAAGGGCTCGCCTGAAAACATCGGGCGAGCCCTTCGCTTTTCCAATTGCGGGCAGCAGAAATAATCCCCCGCGAATTACCCCTCTTTGTATACGGCGCCGGTGTTAATGACGCACGCCCGTCATGTTTACGGGATGTTGCGAAGTTCTCACACGCTCCGGACGATCTCCCCCGCCGGGAAAACGCAGCCGGTGTGCGACCGTCGCACGCTCGGCGTGCAGCGCCGTGACGGCCCGCGCCCGCTCGCTGTCGCCGCGCGCCACCGCGTCCACGATCCCGCCGTGCTCCGCCCAGGACTCCGCCGGATTGGCCGGCGCCTCGACCGCGTACATCCAGGCGATCTTGTGCCGCAGCTGGGCCAGCGTGGAGGTCAGCGCGGGGCTCCCGGAGGCCTGCGCGAGGGTCTCGTGGAACCAGCCGCCGAGCGAGCGCAGATCCTCGCTGTTCCCCCTCCTGGCCCGCTCCTGCCCCAGTCTGACCAGGCCTCGAAGCACCTTGAGGTGGGCCTCGGTGCGCCGCTGAGCGGCCCTCGCGGCGCCCAGCGGCTCCAGGAGCATGCGCATCTCGAGGAGGTCCGCGGCCTCCTGCTCGGTGGGCTCCGCGACGCACGCGCCCGCGTGCCGACGGGTGACGACGAAGCCCTCGGCCTCCAGCGTGCGCAGGGCCTCGCGCACGGGGACCCGCGAGACGCCATAGCGTCGCGCGAGCAGTTCCTCGGTGAGCCGGCTGCCGCGCTCGTAGACACCCGCGACGATGTCGTCACGGATCGCCGTGCATACCGAGTGCGCGGGAATGCGCATGACCGGACCTCCGCCTTAATCCCCGCGAAACGCGGTCGATTGACGCTTGTTCAGTGACTCTATTGCAGAGAACCGGAATTTCCGATGGCGGGCCGGAATCCATGGATATTTTTTGGACAGACTGTCGTTCGAAACGACGAAGCCCCGGCTGGGGGGAGCCGGGGCTTCGGAAGTGTTGACGCCGGTCGTCAGACGTTCGGGCTGTGCGAGCGTCAGACGTTCACGCCGTGCGAGCGGAGATAGGCGACCGGGTCCATGTCGGAGCCGTACTCCGCCGTCGTACGGGCCTCGAAGTGGAGGTGCGGCCCCGTGGTGTTCCCGGTCGAGCCGGACAGGCCGATCTGCTGGCCCGGGGTGACCGTCTGCCCCACGGAGACACCGATGGACGACAGGTGGCCGTACATCGTGTAGGTGCCGTCGTGCATCTTCAGGACGATCTGGTTGCCGTACGCGCCACCCCAGCCGGCCGTGACGACCGTGCCGGAGCCGACCGCGTGGACCGGGGTCCCGGAGGCGGCGTGGAAGTCGACGCCCGTGTGGCTGCCGGAGGACCAGAGGCTGCCGCCGGTCTTGTAGCCGGTGGAGATGTACGAGCCGGTGATCGGCAGGACGAAGGTGTTGAGGCGCTTGCGCTCGGCGGCGCGGGCGGCACGCTCCTTGGCCTCGCGTTCCTTCTTCGCCTCCTCGGCGGCCCTCTTGCGCGCGGCTTCCTCGGCCTTCTTGCGCGCGGCGGCCTCGTCGGCGGCGCGCTTCTGGGCGACGGCCTGCGCGTCGATCTGGGCGGCGACGTTGTCGCCGAGGGTGATGGCCTGGGTCAGCCCGGTCTGCTCGACGGAGGCGTCCGCGGCGAGTGCCGGGGCGGCCAGGGTTCCGATGACACCGGTCGTGGTGAGCGCGGCGACGCCGACGGCGTTCGTGGTGGAGCGCTTCACGCGGCTCGGACGGCGGTGTTTCCCGGGGCCACAGGTGAACGCCATGTAGGGGCTGATCCTTTCCTTCCCTCTCGCCTACCGGGTTAGCTGACGGGTTCGGAGCAGGAAGGTCTCCTACGGACCCCCTCCAGGGAGGGCGTCCGATTCACCCCAGGGACTACGTGTGGGTCCCCGGCTCCCCTGGCTCGCGCCGTACGGGGACTCGGCGATGACTGTCCGGTGCCGCGGGCGCGGCGCACTGCCTGACGAACAGCCGCACCGACGCTAGACGGAGCGTCTTTCCATCAACAAACGGATCACGGCTTTTGTAGTGCATGCCACAGGGCAGACGGGCAACCTCCCTACCAATACGGACATCTTGGGGATGAAGTCCGAGCGAGGACCCGAGCGGAAATCCGATCAAAAAAGGGGCCCGGGCGACTCTTCAGTCACCCGGGCCCTGCGGAGTCACGCTCTTCCGCTCCGCGTGCGGCTCGGCTTACAGCCGGCCCCCACTGAGCCGCTGAACCTCCACTCCGTGAACCTCTACTCCGCCGAAACGACGGTCACTTCACCGATTCCGAGGGCCTTGACGGGCTCCTGGATCTGCGCGGCGTCGCCGACGAGGACGGTCACCAGACGGTCCACCGGGAAGGCGCTCACGGCGGCCGCGGTGGCCTCCACGGTGCCCGTCGCGGCGAGTTGCTGGTACAGCGTCGCCTGGTAGTCGTCCGGCAGGTACTGCTCGACCTGGTCCGCGAGTGTGCCCGCGACGGCCGCCGCGGTCTCGAACTTGAGGGGCGCCACCCCCACCAGGTTCTGTACGGCGACGTCGCGCTCGGCGTCCGTCAGGCCCTCTGCGGCGAGGGTGCGCAGCACCTTCCAGAGGTCGTCGAGCGCAGGGCCGGTGTTCGGGGTGTCCACGGAGCCGCTGATGGCGAGCATCGCGATACCGGTTCCGTCCGGCGCGGCGCGCAGGACCTGGCCGAACGCCCGCACACCGTAGGTGTAGCCCTTTTCCTCGCGCAGGACGCGGTCCAGACGCGAGGTGAGAGTGCCGCCGAGGCAGTACGTGCCGAGCACCTGGGCGGGCCACACACGGTCGTGCCGGTCGGCGCCGACACGGCCGATGAGCAGCTGCGTCTGGACCGCGCCGGGGCGGTCCACGATGATCACACGGCCGGTGTCGTCGGCGGCCACCGGCGGCACGGGGCGCGGCTCGGCGGACGAACCGGTCCAGTCGCCGAGCGTCTCGGCGAGCAGCGCGTCGAGGTCGACGCCGGTCAGGTCGCCGACAATCACGGCGGTGGACGTGGCGGGACGTACGTGCTTGTCGAAGAAGGCGCGTACGGTCGTCGAGTCGATCTTCTGGACGGTCTCCTCGGTGCCCTGGCGCGGGCGCGACATGCGCGAGGTCGCCGGGAACAGCTCCTTGGAGAGCTCCTTGGCGGCACGCCGGGCCGGGTTCGCCGTCTCGTGCGGGATCTCGTCGAGCCGGTTGCGCACCAGGCGCTCGACCTCGCTCTCCGCGAACGCCGGTGCCCTCAGGGCGTCGGCGAGCAGCCCGAGCGCCTTGGGCAGGCGCGAGACGGGCACTTCGAGCGACAGCCGTACGCCGGGGTGATCGGCGTGCGCGTCGAGGGTGGCGCCGCAGCGCTCCAGCTCGGCGGCGAACTCCTCCGCGGAGAGCTTGTCGGTGCCCTCGGAGAAGGCGCGCGCCATGATCGTGGCGACGCCGTCGAGGCCCACGGGCTCGGCCTCCAGCGGCGCGGCGAGCAGCACCTCGACGGCGACGACTTGCTGGCCGGGGCGGTGGCAGCGCAGCACGGTCAGGCCGTTGTCCAGCGTGCCGCGCTCGGGCGCCGGGAAGGCCCAGGGCTTGGGCTGACCCGCCTGGGGCTGTGGGTGGAAGTCCATGGTGGCGAGCTCGGTCACTTCGCCGCCTCCTCGTCCTCTTCGGTGGTGTCGGCAGCGACCGGCTCGTACACGAGCACCGCGCGGTTGTCGGGGCGCAGACGGGCCTTGGCGACCTCCTGGACCTCCTCGGCCGTGATGTCCAGGACACGCTGTACGGCCGTCAGGGCGAGCTGCGGGTCGCCGAACAGGACGGCGTACCGGCACAGTTCGTCGGCGCGGCCGGCGACCGTACCGAGCCGGTCCAGCCACTCGCGCTCCAACTGGGCCTGGGCGCGCTCCATCTCCTCGTCCGTGGGGCCCTCCTCGGCGAACCGGGCGAGCTCCGCGTCGACGGCGGACTCGATCACCGGGACCTCGACGTCACCGGACGTCTTCACGTCCAGCCAGCCCAGGGAGGGCGCTCCGGCGAGCCGCAGCAGGCCGAACCCGGCCGCGACGGCGGTGCGGTCGCGGCGTACGAGCCGGTTGTAGAGCCGGGACGACTCGCCGCCGCCGAGGATGGTGAGCGCCACGTCGGCCGCGTCGGCCGCACGCGTGCCGTCCTCCGGGAGCCGGTAGGCGGCCATCAGGGCGCGCGCCGGGACCTCCTCCTCGACGACCTCGCGCAGTTGCTCACCGATGACCTCGGGCAGCGAGCCGTCGCGCGGGGCGGGCTTGCCGTCGTGCCCGGGGATGGAGCCGAAGTACTTCTCGATCCAGGCGAGTGTCTGCCGCGGGTCGATGTCCCCGACCACGGAGAGCACCGCGTTGTTCGGCGCGTAGTAGGTGCGGAAGAAGGCGCGGGCGTCCTCCAGGGTCGCCGCGTCCAGGTCCGCCATCGACCCGATCGGGGTGTGGTGGTAGGGGTGGCCCTCGGGGTAGGCGAGCGCGGTCAGCTTCTCGAAGGCGGTGCCGTAGGGCACGTTGTCGTAACGCTGGCGGCGCTCGTTCTTGACGACGTCCCGCTGGTTCTCCATGGACTCGTCGTCGAGCGCGGCCAGCAGCGAGCCCATGCGGTCGGCCTCCAGCCAGAGGGCGAGCTCCAGCTGGTGGGCGGGCATCGTCTCGAAGTAGTTGGTGCGCTCGAAGCTGGTCGTTCCGTTGAGGGAGCCGCCCGCGCCCTGCACCAGTTCGAAGTGGCCGTTGCCCTTCACCTGGCCGGAGCCCTGGAACATCAGGTGCTCGAAAAGGTGAGCAAGGCCGGTACGGCCCTTGACCTCGTGCCGAGAGCCGACGTCGTACCAGAGGCACACCGCCGCGACCGGGGTCAGATGGTCCTCGGAGAGCACCACGCGCAGGCCGTTGGCCAGGCGGTGCTCGGTCGCTGTCAGGCCGCCGGAGCCTGCCTCAGCTGTGGCCGTGTGACCCATGGGCATGTACGTCCCTTCGATCGCGGAAACTGCAGAATTCCTGCCGGTCCTGCCACTGTATGCAAGCGCGCCGACCGGTGGCGAAGTTCCCGCGCCTCGTACGCCGAGAGCGAGAATTCCTGAGGTGGGAGGCCGGACTTCCGTTCACCGTGAGCGAGCGGAACCGGGCTCCGCGGAGCCCCTATGGACGGGTCGCGGTCGGCGTTGTCAGTGCGGCGGTCCACAATGGTGCGCGTCAGAACCCGTTCATGCCCCGGCAGAGACTGTGAAGGAGCCGCAGCAGCGATGGCCCGCCGCAGCACGAAGACCCCGCCGCCCGACGACTCGTACGAGGAGAAGATCCTCGACATCGACGTCGTGGACGAGATGCAGGGCTCCTTCCTCGAATACGCGTACTCGGTCATCTATTCGCGAGCCCTGCCGGACGCCCGTGACGGCCTCAAGCCCGTGCACCGCCGCATCGTGTACCAGATGAACGAGATGGGGCTGCGCCCCGACCGCGGCTATGTGAAGTGCGCCCGCGTCGTCGGCGAGGTCATGGGTAAGCTCCACCCGCACGGCGACGCGTCGATCTACGACGCACTCGTGCGCCTGGCCCAGCCGTTCTCCATGCGCCTGCCGCTGGTCGACGGCCACGGCAACTTCGGTTCGCTCGGCAATGACGACCCGCCGGCCGCCATGCGTTACACCGAGTGCCGGATGGCCGACGCCACGTCACTGATGACCGAGTCCATCGACGAGGACACGGTCGATTTCACGCCGAACTACGACGGCCAGGAGCAGGAGCCCGACGTCCTCCCGGCGGCGTACCCGAACCTGCTGGTCAACGGCTCGTCCGGGATCGCCGTCGGTATGGCGACGAACATGCCGCCGCACAACCTCGGCGAGGTCATCGCGGCCGCCCGCCACCTGATCCGCTATCCGGGCGCCGACCTGGACACGCTGATGAAGTACGTGCCGGGCCCAGACCTGCCCACGGGCGGCCGGATCGTCGGCCTGACCGGGATCAGGGACGCCTACGAGTCGGGCCGCGGCACCTTCAAGATCCGCGCCACGGTGTCGGTGGAGGACGTCACGGCGCGCCGCAAGGGCCTCGTCGTCACCGAACTGCCCTTCACCGTCGGCCCGGAGAAGGTGATCAGCAAGATCAAGGACCTGGTCAACGCCAAGAAGCTCCAGGGCATCGCCGACGTCAAGGACCTCACCGACCGCTCGCACGGACTGCGCCTGGTCATCGAGATCAAGAACGGCTTCGTGCCGGAAGCGGTCCTGGAGCAGCTCTACAAGCTGACGCCGATGGAGGAGTCCTTCGGCATCAACAACGTGGCGTTGGTGGACGGTCAGCCGCTCACCCTGGGCCTCAAGGAACTCCTCGAGGTCTATCTCGACCACCGCTTCAACGTCGTGCGCCGCCGCAGTGAGTTCCGCCGCAGCAAGAAGCGCGACCGCCTCCACCTGGTCGAGGGCCTCCTCGTCGCCCTCCTGGACATCGACGAGGTCATCCGCCTCATCCGCTCCAGCGACAACTCGGCGCAGGCGAAGGAACGCCTGATCGAGCACTTCTCGCTCTCCGAGATCCAGACGCAGTACATCCTGGACACCCCGCTGCGCCGCCTGACCAGGTTCGACCGCATCGAGTTGGAGTCGGAGCGCGACCGGCTCAACGGCGAGATCGACGAGCTGACCGGCATCCTCGACTCGGACGCCGAGCTGCGCAAGCTGGTCTCCGGAGAACTGGCCGCGGTCGCCAAGAAGTTCGGCACCGACCGGCGCACGGTGCTCCTGGAGTCCGCGGGCACCCCCACCGCGACGGTCTCGCTCCAGGTGGCCGACGACCCGTGCCGGGTGCTCCTGTCCTCGACGGGCCTGCTGGCCCGTACGGCCAACGGCGACCCCTTCGAGGAGGCCGAGGACGCCAAGCGCACCAAGCACGACCTGATCGTCTCCGCGGTGCCGGCGACGGCCCGCGGCGAGATCGGGGCGGTCACGTCCTCGGGCCGCCTGCTCCGGCTGAGTGTGATCGACCTGCCACAGCTGCCGGAGACAGCGTCGGCGCCCAACCTCTCCGGAGGCGCTCCGATCGCGGAGTTCCTGTCCTCCCTGGAGCCGGACGAGACGGTGATCTGTCTGACGACGCTCGACGAGTCCTCGCCCGGCCTGGCGATCGGCACCGAACAGGGCGTCGTGAAGCGTGTGGTCCCCGACTACCCCTCGAACAAGGAGGAGTTGGAGGTCATCACCCTCAAGGACGGCGACCGGATCGTCGGCGCGGTCGAACTGCGCACCGGCGAAGAGGACCTGGTCTTCATCACCGACGACGCCCAGCTGCTGCGCTACCAGGCCTCGCAGGTCCGCCCGCAGGGCCGGGCGGCGGGCGGCATGACGGGCATCAAGCTCACCGAGGGCGCGAAGGTGATCTCCTTCACCGCGGTCGACCCGGCGGTGGACGCGGTGGTCTTCACGGTGGCGGGCTCGCGCGGCACGCTGGACGACTCCGTCCAGACCACGGCCAAGCTGACACCCTTCGACCAGTACCCGCGCAAGGGCCGCGCCACGGGTGGCGTGCGCTGCCAGCGGTTCCTGAAGGGCGAGGACTGCCTCTCGCTGGCCTGGGCGGGCGCGCTTCCGGCCCGGGCCGCGCAGAAGAACGGCACACCGGCCGAGCTCCCGGAGATCGACCCGCGCCGTGACGGCTCGGGAGTGTCGCTGGCGAAGACGGTGTCGGTGGTGGCGGGCCCGGTGTAGATCAACCGGTCTCTTCGAGACCGTCGGGCTCCTCGTCCTGAACGTGGCTGTCCTCCGGGTAGCTGTCCTGTACGTGGCTGTCCTGTACGTGGCTGTCCTGTACGTAGCGAAGGACGCCCCACATGCTGTGTTCGTCGGCGTGTGGGGCGTCCTTTTCGCACGCCTCCAACTCCTTGGCCAGAGCCGAGGTGTCGATGCCGGAGCCGATCAGCACGAGCTGGGTGAGGCGCGGCTCGGCAGAAGCCCAGGGCTCCGGGTAGAAGCGCAGAAACCGCCCGACGGCATGCACGGCGTACCGGTTGTCCCTGTCCTCGACGCCGAAATCGACGTAGCCCTTGATGCGGTAGAGCCCCTCGGGTCTGCTGTCGAGGAAGTCCATCAATTCCCGAGGACCGAGCGGCACTTCGGAGCTGAAGGAGAGGGTTTCGTAGGCGGAGTGCAGGTGGTCGTGGTGCCCCTGGAGACCGCTCTCGTCGTGCCGGTGGAGGTCGTCGAAGGACAGCTGCCCGATGCGCTCCTCACTCGGCCTGCAGTCGAAGAGGAACTCGGGATCGACGCGGCCGTAGGTGGCGGGCACGACGGCGGCCCGGTCGACAAGCCCGCGTACGGTGCGCAGCACGCGCTCGCCGTCCTCGGCTCGGTCGGTCTTGTTGACGACGACGAGGTCGGCGAGCGCGAGATGCCGGTCGATCTCGGGATGCTTCTCGCGCGTACCGTCGAACTCGGCCGCGTCGACCACCTCGACGAGCCCACCGTAGACGATCCGCGGATGCTCACTGGCCAGCACCATCCGCACGAGCTCCTGCGGCTCGGCGAGGCCGCTCGCCTCGATGACGATGACGTCGATACGGGCCGAGGGCCGGGTCAGCCGCCCGAGATACTCGTCGAGCTCACTGGCGTCGACGGCGCAGCACAGGCATCCGTTCCCCAGCGAGACGGTGGAGTCCCCCAGCGCCCCGGCCACGGCCATCGCATCGATCTCGATCGCCCCGAAGTCGTTGACGACGGCGCCGATGCGGCTGCCTCCGCTGCGGTGCAGGAGGTGGTTGAGCAGGGTGGTCTTGCCTGAGCCGAGAAAGCCGGCGAGGACGACGACCGGGATCTGCCGGGCGGAAGTTCCGTCGAGGTGGACCTGGTCACCGGCGGTCCGGTCGATGGGGACCTGACCTGATGTCCGATCGATCAGGACCCGACCTGAGGTCTGATCGATCGGGACCCGACCTGAGGTCTGATCGATCGGGACCCGACCTGAGGTCTGATCGATCGGGACCCGACCTGAGGTCTGATCGATCGGGACCTGCTGAGGGCTGGGCTGGCTCAACGGGCGACCTCTTTCACACCGACGCGTGCTCCGGCTCACGAACCGGCTCCTGGACGAGGACGGCTCGTAAACCGGCGCTCGTACGGGGACTGGCTGCCGACCAAGGATACGAGTGGGAGGAATCCCCGCGAAGTGAACGATTGTTAGCGGCGCTCACGGGGCACACGTTGGGCATGGCGCCGGGAAACGCGACCCGCACTTCCCTCCGTGCGCCTCCTCTCCGCCTCCCCGCCGATCAGAGCCGCTCGGCAAAACTGGGAGACGGCAAGCGCGCCGCCCACCGCTCGCCGGTCCGCTCCCTGTCGCCCCACAACCGACGACCGGCGGAACGGTCGCCTGATTCGGGGGTTGACATGGCCACACAGAATTCCGCGATACGGAGGCTTGGCTCAGGTGCCTGGGCCAAGCTCACCCTCGCGGCCAACGCCGTCGCGGAACGCAGCTCACGGCAGCCCAGGCGCGCCGTGCTCACCGAGCAGCACCGGCTCCATTTCGATCTGTTGTGCAAGGCCATGGACGATCCCGCCCTCGCCGCGGTCCTGAACACGTACGAGACGGAGATCAGCTCCGAAGAGCAGCGGCAATACCTCTTCGCCAACGCGCTCTACATCAACGCCCTGTATTTCCACCGGATCGGGGCCCTCACGCGTGCGGAGCTGCACGGCCACTTCCGCATCATGTGCCAGAACCAGATCTTCCGGGCGTACTGGGTGGCCACGGAGCACCACCGCAAGAGCCTGCCCGACTCCTCCAAGGAGGCCGAACTGGGCCGGATGATGGACAGCCTGATCCAGGATCAGACGGATTCCGACACCGACGAATGGTGGGTCGTGGGCGAGCCCGACGAAGAGACGCCGTGACCCCTGGCGCGCCCTGCACACGGCCATCGCGTGCCGCCAACGGAAGATGCCGACGTACACTCCGCTGCCCATGGTCACCTGGCGCACCGGGGGCAACAAAGAGCCGATGAGTTGTCGCCCGTCCGGACCTCCGGGCACTCCGACGAACACCCCTGCGCTCGGAGACACCTTGCCTCCGACGAACATCTCGGCTCGGAGTCAGCCACGCTCCCAGGACCCCACAACTCGGAGCCACCCATCACTCCGAGCCATGAGGTCGGTGCCACTCCGTGGAGATCACGACATACGCCGTGCCGGTCGGGGAAAAGGTGTTCCGGCGTCGGGCATGACGCCGCAGGTCACCACGCATCGATGGGCGACGTGAGCCAGACACGCCGCACGCGCGGGGTGTGTGCCGCCAGTGATCTCGATGCGTACGCATCACCCCAATGCTACTTTTCGTCAAGGGGAGATGCCGAAGTTCACTCGACTGCTTGGTTGCTTTGCGCACCATGGGCAACAAGAAGCGCTAAATTGTCGCCTGCCCGGTCTACGGGCACTCCGACGAACACCCTGCGCTCGGAGACAGATCCCTTGCCTCCGACGAACACCTCCGCTCGGAGTCAGTCACGCTCCGAGGACCCACGGCTCGGAGGCACCCATCAGTCCGAGCCATAAGGTTGGTACCACTCCGTGAAAATCGTGCGACGTGTCGGGGCTACACCACGCGAGCGCGGCAGCGCCACTGGCCAGTCGTGCCCCGACATCTTCGAACTCAGTGACGGCAGCTTCGCTGTCATTGGGCGCGAGGCCACCAAGGAACTCGACCCCGAGCTTCCGCCCGACGCCGCACGAGCCGACTACGAGCGGATCGTCATCATCACGCGCGAGACCCTGCTCCGCGCGAAGAAGGACATCCCTGATGCATGACGTCACCGCCGCCGGGAACTCTTCCAGGAATTGATCCAGGCACGGCCCCAGGAACCGATCACGGGCAACTGAAGGTCGGAGTTCCGCCCGGTACCCCTCGGGCCATGACGTCCAGGCCCGGCATCGACGTGATGCCGGGCCCTTCACATGTCACGACACTGGATCGCGCCGGCCGGCCACCGGCACCGCCACCGGTGGAACCGGCCCCACATACCGTGCCGCCGGACGGATGATCTTCGGGTCCTCGGCCTGTTCCAGGATGTTGGCGCTCCAACCGACGACGCGGGCCGCGGCGAAGGTGGGGGTGAACATCTCCCGGGGGAGGCCGCAGAGTTCCATGACCACGCCCGCGTAGAACTCCACGTTGGTGTGGAGTTCTCGGCCGGGCTTCAGCTCGGCCAGGATCGCCTCCACCCGATGTTCGACCTCGACGGCGAAATCGACCAGAGAACCGCCGAACTGCTGGGCGATACCGCGGAGCATGCGGGAGCGGGGGTCCTCGGTGCGGTACACCGCGTGCCCGAAGCCCATGATGCGATCGCCCGCGAGGACTCGTTCACGGATCCAGGAGTCGATGCGGTCGGATGTACCGATCGCGTCGAGGGTGTCCAGGGCTCGGCTCGGCGCACCACCGTGCAGCGGGCCCGACAGCGCCCCGACCGCGCCCACCAGGCACGCCGTCACGTCCGCCCCTGTCGACGCGATCACCCGCGCGGTGAAGGTTGACGCATTGAATCCGTGATCAATGGTTGATATCAAGTACTGCTCGACCGCCCGGGCCCGCGCCGGATCCGGCTCCGAGCCCGTCAGCATGTAAAGGTAGTTCGCTGCATACGGCAGGTCGTCACGCGGTTCCACCGGCTCCAGCCCCCGCCCGAGCCGATACAGCGCGGTGAGCAGCGTCGGCACGGCCGCGCACGCCGCGAGCGTGTCCGCGCGACGCCGGTCGACGTCGATGTCGTACACAGGCCGGAACCCCAACGACGCCCCGAGCAGCGACAACGCGGTCCGCAGCCCCGCGAGCGGTCCGGACGGTCCGGTCGCCGCGGCGATCGCCGGCAGCGCCACGCGCACCTCCTCCGGCAGCCCACGCAGTGCCGCGGTCCGCGCGGCGAAGGCGGCACCGCGCGCCACGTCCGGCAGTTCACCGTGGACCAGTAGATGCCAGACGTCCTCGAACCCGCGGGTCTGCGCGAGTTCGACCGCCGAATACTGGCGGTAGTGGTAGAAGCCCTCCCGCCCCCTGACGTCACCCAGTGCGGTATCGGTGACGACGACGCCCGAGAGTCCTCTCGGTACGTCGACAGGGGTCATGGACGGTGCGGCCACGGCCGGGTTGTTCGGCATGCATTCCTCCCTGAACTTGATTCGACTGTCCATGCTTGACTCAATCCGTGTCAATATTGATTGAATCAATATACCGATACACGGATACGGTGGCGTCCATGAGGGATCACGAAGCGGCAGGGTCGACGCACGAAGGACGCGAGGGACACGAAGGACCTGGAGGACACGGAGGCCACGAAGGCCGGCGGCTCAGCACCAGGGAGACCGCCGAGTTGCTCGGTGTGAAGCCCGAGACCGTGTACGCGTATGTGAGCCGCGGTCAGCTCGGTAGCCGACGCGACCCCGGAGGCCGGGGCAGCACCTTCGACGCCAAGGAGGTGGAGGCACTCGCCCGGCGCAACAGGCGCGACTCCAGCGGGAGTTCGAGCACCGGCGGCGAGCTGTCCGTCCGTACCCGCGTCACTCTCATCGACAAGGACCGGTACTACTACCGAGGCGTCGACGCGACCGAACTGGCCGCGCGTCACTCCTACGAAGAGATCGCCGAATGGCTGTGGACGGGACAGCTGCGCCCCGGCGTCACGTTCACCGCCCCGGAGGCGTCCGTCACCGCCGCCCGCCGCGCCGTGGACGCGCTGCCCGAGCACAGCGGCCCCACGGATCGGCTCCGAGTCGCCGCGATCGCCGCCTCGGCCGCCGATCCACTGCGCTTCGACCTCTCGGAGAGCGCCGTCCTCGGCACCGCGCGCACCCTCATCCCCACTCTCGTCGCCGCCCTCCCGTCCCTGCGTCACGACCATCGCGACGAAGGCCCGCTGGCCCACCGGCTGTGGGGACGCCTCACCGGCCGGACACCCGACGGAGCGTCACTGCGAGTGCTGGACACGGCACTCGGCCTGCTCGTCGACCACGATCTGGCCGCCTCGACGCTCGCGGTGCGGGTCGCCGCCTCGGCACGGGCGCACCCGTACGCCGCCGTCTCGGCGGGCCTCGGCGTGCTCGAAGGCCCCCTGCACGGCGCGGCCAGCGGCCTCGCCCACCGGCTGCTCCTCGACGTCCTCGACCAGGGCACCGCGGCCCCCGTGGTCGCCGACGAGCTGCGCGCCGGACGCCGTGTCCCCGGGCTCGGCCACCGGCTCTACCCCGGCGAGGACCCCCGCGCGCGTGCCCTGTTCGCCCTCCTGGAGGAGGTCCCGGGCGCAGCGCCCGCCCTGGCGGCGGCCCAGGACATCGTGACCACCACCGCCCGGCACACTCCCCTGCACGCCAATGTCGACCTGGCGCTGGCCGTCCTCACGGTCTCCTCCGGCATGTCCGCCTCCGCCGGGGAGACGGTTTTCGCCGTCGCCCGAACAGCGGGGTGGATCGCCCACACCCTGGAGGAGTACGAGGAACGCCCGCTGCGCATGCGCCCGAGCGGTCACTACGTAGGAGCTCGGCCGCCGCAGCCATTCCCCGAGTGAGCCCCGGCGCGCCCCCACAACGCTCCGAATGCACCCAAAGTGCGCCCCCATACTCGCGGTCGGAAGTCGCCCTGAGTGAAGTCAGGTTAGGCTCACCTCTGTGAGTACGTGCACGACCGTGTCCCGGGACCTCGACGAGCCCCTCGCGGGGACCGCGGCGACCGCGAGGACCTGGCTGCTCCTCGAACAGCCGGGCCCCTGGGGTGCCAAGGCGCTCACGTCGAGCCACCTGGACCCGGCGCTCGGCCGCGCGCTCGAAGCCGTGGCCCAGGACACCGGGGTGCGGATCGCACTCATCCGCCGCCCCGGACGGCACGCCGACTGCGGTGCGCACGCCGAGCGCCAGGTGTACGCGGCGCACACCACCCCGGGCAACGTGTGGCTGCACAGCGCCACCACCTGCGCTCCTGAGCGGCTGCTCGACCTGGACTTCACCGCGCTCGGCACCGGAAACCCGCGCACCTTCGACGCGACTCTCCAGGGTCGGCGCCACACGGGCGACCCGCTCGCGCTCGTCTGCACCAACGGCAAGCGCGACCGCTGCTGCGCGCTCCTGGGCCGCCCCCTCGCGGCGGAACTCGCCGCCTCGGGCGTGGCGGGCGCGTGGGAGGTCACCCATCTCGGGGGCCACCGCTTCTCGCCCACCCTGCTCGTCCTGCCGTACGGATACGCCTATGGGCGGGCCGAGGCCCACGCGGTCAAGGAGATCCTCCAAGGCGTCCGGGAGGGCCGCGTCGTCACGGAGGGCTGCCGTGGCAACTCTGCGTGGGAGCGGCCCGGGCAGGCGGCGGAGCTGGCCGTGCGCAGGGCCTGCGGAGAGCGCGCCGCGGAAGCCCTCGGCGTCGTCCGCACGGACGGTGCGGCGCCGCGCTGGGAGGTGACCGTCGCCCACACCGACGGGCGCCTGTGGCGCGTCATCGTCGCGCAGGGCGCCTCCCTGCCGCCCCGCCCGGAGAGCTGCGGCTCCGCGCTGGGTTCCCCGGCCCGGATGGACGTGGTGGCCGTACGGGAGATGCCCCGGGCCACGATCCCCGTAGCCTGCTGACCAGGAGTCCTGAGCAGGCCGGCCCCTACCCGCCGACCACAGCTTCCCCACGCGCCACTCGAGAGATCCACGCCACACTCCCTTCGGACCGGCGCGCGCTCCCCCGTACCGTCATGGGTATGACCCCCACTCCCCCCGCACGACGACTGCGCCTCGGTCTGCCGCGGCGGGCGTTCTCTCAGGTGCTGCTGATGCAGGTGGCGATAGCCGCCGGGGTCGCCGTACTCGCGACGGGGCTGTTCCTCGCCCCGCTCAGCGCCCAGCTCGACAACGAGGCCATGCACCGAGCACTCGCGATCGCGCAGACCACGGCGGCCCAGCCCCAGATCGCCAGGGACCTGCAGACGACCCTGCCGTCCGTGAACGGCCCCGTGCAGGTCGCCGCGGAACGGATCCGCAAGGCCAGCAAGGCCGAGTACGTCGTGGTGATGAACACGCACTGGGTGCGCTGGTCGCACAAGGACACCTCGCAGATCGGCAGGGTCGTCTCGACCTCCCCCAAGAAGGCCCTGGCCGGCGAGGACGTCATGGAGATCGACAGCGGCACGCTGGGGCGCTCGGCCCGCGGCAAGGTACCGCTGCGCGACGCCGACGGGCACATCATCGGCGCGGTCTCGGTGGGCATCGAGTACGACAGTGTGCGCGCCCGGCTGATCCACTCGATCCCGGGACTCCTCGCGTACGCGGGCGGGGCCCTGGCCGTCGGCGCGTTCGCCGCGTACCTGCTCTCGCGTCGGGTTCAGCGGCAGACCCGTGACCTGGCTTTCTCCGACATCTCGGCGTTGCTCGCGGAGCGCGAGGCGATGCTGCACGGCATTCGGGAGGGCGTCATCGCCCTGGACCGTGTCGGCCGCGTACGGCTCCTCAACGACGAGGCGCTGCGCCTGCTCGGGCTCGACGCGGAGGCCATCGGGCAGCCGCTCGACGACGTGCTCGGGCCGGGCCGCACCACCGATGTGCTGGCCGGACGGGTCACCGGCACGGATCTGTTGACGGTGCGCGGTCAGCGCGTCCTGGTCGCCAACCGCATGCCGACCGACGACGGCGGCGCCGTGGCCACCCTGCGCGACCGCACGGAACTGGAGCAGCTGGGCCGTGAACTCGACTCGACCCACGGTCTGATCGACGCCCTGCGCGCGCAGGACCACGAGCACGCCAACCGGATGCACACGGTCCTGGGGCTGCTGGAGCTGGAGATGTACGACGACGCCGTGGAGTTCGTCGGCGAGGTGGTCGGCGACCACAGGGTCACCGCGGAACAGGTCACCGAGAAGATCCACGATCCGCTCCTGGCCGCCCTGCTGGTCGGCAAGGCCACGGTGGCGGCCGAGCGCGGGGTCGCTCTCTGGGTCGCGGACGGGACCCTGCTGCCCGACCGGCTGGTCGATCCGCGGGGGCTGGTCACCGTCGTGGGCAACCTGGTCGACAACGCACTCGACGCCGTCGCGGGCACCCCGCACGCGCGCGTGGAGGTCGAATTGCACGCCGAGGGACGCACGGCCGTGCTGCGCGTACGGGACACCGGGCCCGGAATTCCGGCGGAGCGGCGGGAGCTGATCTTCACGGACGGGTGGTCCACGAAGAAGCCACCCGCGCACGGCAAACGCGGACTCGGGCTCTCCCTGGTGCGTCGGCTCGCCGAGCGGCAAGGAGGCAGCGCGAAGGCGGCGGAGGCCGACGGCGGGGGCGCGGAGTTCACGGTCGTACTGCCGGAAGCGCTCACGGAGGCCGGTCTCGGGCCGGCGGACAGCCTGGAGCCGGCGGAGGGTCTGGTACCGACGGAAGGCCCCGTGCCGGCGGAAGGTCTCATGCCGGGCCCGGAGGGCGAGCCCGGCCGCGGGCCCGCACCGGAACTCGTACGACAGTCGGAGACGTTGTCCCAGAACACCACCGGCGCCACCGTCGCCGAGGAGGAGTCGCGATGATCGAGGTTCTGGTCGTGGACGACGACACGCGGGTCGCGCGGGTCAACGCCGCGTACGTCGACAAGGTGCCCGGCTTCCGTGTCGCCGGCGAGGCGCACAGCGCCGCCGAGGCGCTGCACGGGATAGAGACGCTGCCCCACCTGGACCTGGTCCTGATGGACCACTACCTGCCCGACGAGACGGGCCTCGCGGTCGTCCAGGAGATGCGCCGACGCGGCCACCAGACCGACGTCATCATGGTGACCGCGGCCCGCGACATCTCGACCGTCCAGGCGGCCATGCGGCAGGGCGCCCTGCAGTACCTGGTCAAACCGTTCGCCTTCGCGGGCCTGCGCGCCAAGCTGGAGGCGTACGCGGGTCTGCGCCGCACGCTCGACGGCGGCGGCGAGGCCGAACAGTCGCAGGTGGACCGGATTTTCGGCGCCCTGTCGGCGAGTGTGGAGCCGGACCTGCCCAAAGGGCACTCCCCCACGACCGCAGAGCTCGTCCGGCGGGCCCTGGTGACCGCCGAGGGGCCGCTGTCCGCCCAGGAGATCGCCGAGGAGACCGGACTGAGCCGACAGACCGCCCAGCGCTATCTGAAGCTCCTGGAGCGCACGGGACGGGCCAGGCTGACCCTCAAATACGGCGACGCGGGCCGCCCGGAGCATCGCTACGTCTGGGCGACCCGCGCCTGAGGGCACGGCCGAAGAGGGGAAGATCCCGAAGGCGGGGCCACGGGGCGGGGGGAAGAGGCCGCGCCCCGCTCTGACCTGGACCAGTGGCGGCCGTCATTTCTCCGCCGGTGGTGGCCTCGGTGACCTTGGTGGCCTTCTTCCTCAGCCGGTGACGGCCTTCTTCACGAACTCCGTGGTGTACGTCTTGCTCAGGTCCACCTTGGCGTTCTTGATGTTGGGGTTGAACGCCTTGAGCACCTTCTCTACAGTCGCGGGGCCGTCCACGGGCATCACGCCGTCCTTGGTGAACATCGGCAGCGTGCTCTGGATGGCGGTCGCGTAGAGCGTCTTGTTGCCCTGTGAGTAGTCGGCGGGCATCTTGGCGGCGATCTCGGAGGCGCTGTGCGTGGACATCCACTTGAGGGTCTTCACGAAGGCGTTGGCCAGCTTCTGGACCGTCTCCTTGTGGCCGTTCACCCAGTCCGTCTGCATGTAGAGGCTGGAGGAGGGATACGGTCCGCCGAGCGCCTGCTGCGAACCACTCGGCGTACGCATGTCGATGAGCACCTTGCCGAGGCCCTTCTGCAGGACCGTGGCGACGGTCGGGTCCGTCGTCATGCCGCCGTCGATGGCCCCCTTCTGGAGCGCCGAGACGAAGGTCGGACCCGCGCCGACGGCGACCGGCGCGAACTCGCTGACCTTCACACCGTTCTTGACCGCGAGGTACTTGGTGAGGAAGTCGGTGGAGGAACCGAGCCCGGTGACGCCGAGCTTCTTGCCCTTGAAGTCCTTGGGCGAGGTGATGTCGTCCGCTCGCTTGTTGGAGACGATCTCCACCTCACCGGGCGCGTGCGAGAACTGCACGACGGACTCCACGGCCTTGCCCTTGGTCTGCAGGTCGAGAGTGTGGTCGTAGAAGCCGACGGCTCCCTGGACCTGTCCGGACACGAGGGCGGTCTCCGCCTGCACACCGGCCGGCTCACTCAGGAGTTCGACATCCAAACCCTCGTCGTTGAAGTAGCCGAGCCGCTGCGTGAGCATCGCCGGCATGTAGATGACCTTGTCCAGGCCGCCGACCATGATCTTGACGTGCTCCCCCTTGCCGCCGCCCCCGTTGCTGCCGGAGTCGGCGGTGGTGGAGGCCGCGTCGTTGGCGCAGGCGGTGAGCGAGGAGAGGGCGAGCAGACCGGCGGCTGCCAGCGCGGAGTATCTGGCGGTCTTGCGCATGATGGGTCACGTCCTTGTGAGAGGGCAGTGCGGGAAAAAGGGGTGTCCTGGGAAGCGTTGAGCGGAAAGGGAGCACCCTGGAGAGCGTTGAGAGGAAGTCGGGCACCCTGGGCGGGTGCTGTCCGCCGATCAGCTCTCGGAGTCCGACGGCTTCCAGCGGAAGATGCGGCGCTCGGCGAAGGTGAGCAGCCCTTCGGCCAGCAGGGCGACGACGGCGAGGATGACCATCGCGGCGTACACACCGGCCGCGTTGAAGGTGCCCTGGGACTGGGCGACGAGCAGGCCGATGCCCTTGGTGGCGCCGATGTACTCGCCGACGATCGCACCGATGAGGGCGAAGCCGAAGCTGACGTGGAGGCTGGTGAAGATCCACGAGGTGGCGGAGGGGATGACGACCTGAAGGGTCACCCGGCGGTCGCTCGCCCCCAGGATCCGGGCGTTGGCGACGAGGTTGCGGTCGACCTCGCGGGCACCCTGGAACGCGTTGAAGAAGACCGGGAAGAAGACCAGGACCACGGCCGAGGCGACCTTGGAGGCCGGCCCGAGCCCGAACCAGATCACGAAGATCGGCGCGAGGACGATCCTGGGTACGGAGTTGAGCACCTTGATGTATGGACCAAGGACATCGGCGAGGAAGGCGATGCGGCCCAGCGCGATACCGAAGACCACACCGGCCACGACTCCGATGACCCAGCCGAGCAGTGCCTCTTGGAGCGTGTACCAGACCTGCTCGCCGAGTGAGCCGAGCGCCGTCCCGTGGGTCACCCAGGTGTAGACCTGGTCCCAGATCTTCGACGGCATCGAGAAGTTGAACGGGTCGATGATCTTGGCGCGTGCGAACACCTCCCACAGGCCGAGCACGGCGACCAGGAGCACCGCACGGGCGGCGGCGACGATCATCCTGCGTCTGCGGGCGGCACGAGCACGGGAGTGGGCGCGTCCCGGCCTGGCGGGCTCGGTGGCGGTCGCCGCGACGACGGTCTCGGGCATGACGTCAGGCGACATTCGCGGCGCCCCTCTCTCGGGTGATGCGGACCTCTTCACCGAGGGACTCCCAGATCTCACGGTAGATCTCGATGAACCGCGGCTCCAGGCGCACCGATTCGACCTTGCGCGGCCTCGGCAGATCGATGTCGAAGACCTGCTTCACGGTGGCGGGGCCCGCCGTCATCACGACGACCTTGTCGGCGAGCGCGATGGACTCCTCCAGGTCGTGGGTGACGAAGACGACCGAGGCGCCCGTGCCCTCCCACAGCTCCAGCAGCTCGTCCGACATCAGGGCCCTGGTCTGCACGTCGAGCGCCGAGAACGGCTCGTCCATCAGCAGGATCTCGGGGTCGTTGACGAAGGTCGCGGCGAGGGCGACGCGCTTGCGCTGACCGCCGGAGAGCTGGTGGGGATAACGGTCCTCGAAGGCCGACAACCCGACCCTGGCCAGCCATTCGCGGGCCCGCTGCTTGGCCTCCGTCTTCGGAACACCGCGAAAACGCGGGCCCGCCATGACATTGGACAGGACCGTCCGCCAGGGGAAGGTGGCGTCCTGCTGGAAGACGAAGCCGACCTTGTCGCCGACGCCCGCGACCGGCTCACCGGCCACCAGGACCTCGCCCTCAGTGGGCTCCTCCAGACCGCTCACCAGGGTCAAGGTCGTGGACTTCCCACAGCCGGTGGGACCGACGACGGCCACGAACTCGCCACGACCGATGGTCAGATCCAGTTCCCTGACCGCCGTGTGCAGACCCCCTGACGGGGTCTTGAAGATCTTGCTCGCGCCCCGCAGCTCAATGGCGGGGCTGGTGTCTGCGCTCATGGCCCGGGACCGTAGATGTGGCGCGGGCCACAGCATCAGTCTTCTGGGCGCAAGGCCTTCTTATGCTTGCAAGAGTCTGTTGTGCTCGTTTTGCTCGCGCTACAACAGCGGAGCCGAAACACGGGCTTAACGCTCGCCAGGCCTTGAGAGAAAGAGGCCCGATGATTGACGTCCTGGTCGTGGACGACGACTTCCGCGTCGCTGAGATCAACGCGAAGTACGTGGGGAAGGTTCCCGGATTCCGGGTGGCCGCCCGCGCGCACAGCGCTGCCCAGGCCCTGGCCGCCGTGGAGCGCGCGCCCGTCGACCTGGTCCTGCTCGACCACTATCTGCCCGACCAGACAGGCCTCGAACTGGTGCACCGCATGCGCGAACGCGGCCACGGCACCGACGTCATCATGATCACCGCGGCCAGCGATGTGACGACCGTGCAGGCCGCGATGCGTCTGGGCGCCCTGCACTATCTGGTCAAGCCGTTCACCTTCGCCGCGCTGCGCACCCGCCTCGACTCGTACGCGGCCCTGCGGCGCACCGTCGACCGGGTCGGCGGGCGCGGCGTGGCGGGTCAGGAGCAGGTCGACCGGATCTTCAGCGCCTTGCGCACCACGCCCGTCCCGTCGTCGCCGGGACTGCCCAGCGGCCATTCGGAACCCACCACGGACCTGATCTGCGGTGTCCTCCACCGCGCGAACCAGCCGCTGTCGGCCCACGAGGTCGCGGCCGAGACCGGGCTCAGCCGCTCCACCGCGCAGCGCTATCTGCGCCACCTGGAACAGGCGGGACGGCTGCGCCTCTCGCTCAAGTACGGCGACACGGGCCGCCCGGAACACCGGTACGCCTGGGTGGCGCCCTAGCCCCACGCCGTACGCCGAGCCCATGGCATCGACCCGGCGCTCGACGCATGTCGTGGGGCCGTACGTCACTGGGGGCGCCCCCACTGCTTGAGGCGCCCCCGGACACTCAGCTGGGGCCGCCTCAGACCGCGCCGGCACCCGTCAGCGACCGCACCTCGGTCTCGGCGTGCTTGGCCTCGTCCGGCGGCTCCGCGGACGTGACCGTGCCCAGCCAGCCCGCCAGGAAGCCGAGCGGAATCGACACCAGGCCGGGGTTCTGCAACGGGAAGTACTGGAAGTCCACGCTCGGGAACAGCGAATCGGGACTCCCTGTCACCACCGGCGACAGCAGGACGAGCAGCAGCGCGGGCACCAGGCCGCCGTATACGGCCCACACGGCACCGCGGGTCGTGAAACTCCGCCAGAACAGCGAGTACAACAGCACCGGCAGGTTCGCGGACGCGGCGACCGCGAAGGCGAGGCCCACCAGGAAGGCCACGTTCAGATCGCGGGCCAGGAGCCCGAGCGCGATCGCGACCACCCCGATACCCACCGCCGCCGTACGCGCCACGGCGACCTCGCTGCGGGGCTTCGCGTGCCGACGGCGCATCGAGGCGTAGAGGTCGTGCGCCACGGACGCCGAGGACGCCAGGGTGATCCCGGCGACGACCGCGAGGATCGTTGCGAAGGCAATGGCCGCGACGACGGCAAAGAGAACCGTTCCTCCCGCGGAGTTCGCGCCGCCGCCCAGATCGAGCGCCAGCAGCGGAACCGCCGTGTTGCCCGCCGCGTTCGCTCCCCGCACCTCCTTTGGGCCGACGATCGCCGCCGCGCCGAAGCCCAGCACGATCGTCATGAGATAGAAGCCCCCGAGGAGCCCGATCGACCAGACCACCGAGCGCCGCGCTGCCCGTGCCGTGGGCACGGTGTAGAAACGCGACAGGATGTGCGGCAGCCCGGCCGTGCCGAGCACCAGCGCGAGGCCGAGACTGATGAAGTCGAAGCGCGCCGTCCAGTCCCCGCCGTACTTCAACCCGGGCGCGAGAAACGCGTCACCATGGCCACTGCGCTCCGCCGCCGCACGCAGCAACTCATTCACGTCCCCGTGGAACCGCACCAGGACGAGCACGGTCAAGGCGATGGAACCGCTCAGCAACAGGACCGCCTTGACGATCTGAATCCATGTGGTGGCCCGCATCCCTCCCAGCGACACATAGATCACCATGAGCGCGCCGACGCCGATCACCGTCCAGTTCCGCGCCGCCTCGCTCGAACCTCCCAGCAGTAGCGCGACCAGGCTGCCCGCCCCCACCATCTGCGCCACCAGATACAGAACGGACACGGTCACCGAAGAGGTTCCCGCCGCGATCCGCACCGGCCGTTCGTCCATCCGGGCCGCGACGACGTCGGCGAGCGTGAACCGCCCGCAGTTGCGTACCAGTTCGGCGACCAGGAACAGGACGACCAGCCAAGCGACGAGAAACCCGACGACATACAGCAGCCCGTCGTAGCCGTAGAGCGAGATGAGCCCCGTGACCCCCAGGAACGACGCCGCCGACATGTAGTCGCCCGAAATGGCAAAACCATTCTCCATCGGCGAGAACAACCGCCCGCCGGCATAGAACTCCTCGGCAGACCCGTGTCTGTTTCGACTCACCCACGTCGTGATCCCCAGCGTCACCGCCACGAACGCGCTGAACAGCAACAACGCCAGTGTCTGATGGTTGCCGGTCACCGCTCACCACCTCGGACGCCCCGGGTCAGCTCCTGGGTGTCCCAGCGCAGATCCAGTGCGGCCCGGTCCCTGCGCAGCCGCGCATGCCGTGCGTACGCCCACGTGAACAGAAACGTGCTGAGGAACTGCCCGAGCCCCGCCACCATCGCCACGTTCACCGCGCCGGCGACGGGCCGGGCCATGAACCCGGGCGCCGTCGTCGCGGTCACCACATAGCCCACGTACCAGGTGAAGAACACGGCGACGCCCGGCACCACGAACCTCCGGTACCGACTGCGCACTTCCTGGAAGGCGGCGCTGCGCTGCACCTCCAGATAGACGTCGGCCGTCCCGCCCGTGCGACCTTCGTGCTCCGGGCGCGCGAACGGCACGGCGGGTGCGCCCGTGCTGTCCAACTCACCCCAGCCGGAAGCGAGCGCGTCGTACCAGGGGTCATCGAACCGGACCTCCCCGGTATCGCGCCCGTCGTGCTTCTCCACCGAACTCTCCTTGTCCGCGACCCTTTTTCTGCCGCGTGCCCAAGGATGGACAGATCGGGAAGATCCCGGACTCTTCTCTCCGCGCTCTTCACCCCATCAGGTGACTCATCCCGTCGGTGGCCGTACGAGACCTTTCCCAAAGGCGTAACGCACCGCCTGAGCACGGTCCTTGAGGCCCGTCTTGGCGAAGAGATTGTTGATGTGGGTCTTCACGGTGGCGGGGGAGACATGCAGTCTGCGGGCGATCTCCTGATTGGTGAGTCCCTCGGCGATCAGCAGCAGCACCTCGGTCTCCCGCGTGGTGAGCCCGTCGGGCGGCTCCACGGGCGCAACGGCCGCGGGCGCCGGCTCCGACAGCCGCTCCAGCAGTCGCCGTTGGATGCTCGGCGAGAGTCCCGCGTCCCCGGACAGCACGCTTTCCACCGCGCGCACGATCTCGTCGCCGCCCGCGTCCTTCGTGAGATAGCCCCGGGCTCCCGCTCTGAGCGCGGGGAACAGCGACTCGTCGTCCGCGTACGTGGTGAGCACGACGACCTGTGTCCCCGGATGCTCAGCGCGAATACGCCGGGTCGCCTCGACGCCGTCGCAGCGCGGCATGCGCAGGTCCATCAGCACGACGTCCGGGGCGAGCTCGGCCACCAGCGCCACGGCCTCGTGCCCGTCCCCCGCCGCACCCACGACCTCGATCCCCGGCAGCAGGCCCAGCAGCATCACAATGCCTTCGCGCACCACGGTCTGATCGTCCGCCACCACGACCCGAGCCGGCTTCCTGGTCCCCTCCTCCGTCATACGGGCACCCTCAGCGTCACCACGAACCCCTCCTCGTCCGGCCCGGCCTCCAACGAGCCGCCCAGCAGCTCAGCACGCTCCCGCATGCCCAGCAGACCGTACCCGGCCCCCGCACCGCTGAGTTCGCCCGGCGGTCCTCCCGAGTCCCGTACGCCCAGGGTCACTTCGTGCTCGCCGTACTCGAGCCGCAGGTGGACCTGGGCGCCCGGCGCATGCTTGCGGACGTTCGTCAGGGCTTCCTGCGCCACCCTGCGCACCGCCTGCGAGGCCTCGGCGGGCAGCGGCTGCCGTTCACCCGAGACGGTGATGTCGGCGCCGTCCGCCGTGGCGACCAGCTCGCTCAGGAAGTCCTCCACCGGGGACATCTCCCCGCGAAGGGCGGAGAGCGCCTGCCGGGTCTCGGCGAGCCCCTCACGGGCCATCCCACGTGCCGCCACGACCCGCTCGAGGATCTGCTCCCGGTCGCCTCCCCGCTCGATCAGCAGCCGGGCCGCCTCCAGATGCACCATCTGTGCCGAGAGACTGTGCGCCAGGACGTCATGGATCTCCCGCGCGATCCTGGCCCGCTCCGCCAGTGCCGCGGACTCCGCCTCGGCCACGCGAGCCGCCCGCTCCTGAGCGAGCAACCTCTGGGCACTGCCGCGGGCCTCCGCGTCGAGGCGCAGCACGTATCCGGCCAGGGCGAGCCCCCCGGCGGTGGCGGCCGTGGTCAGCCAGACGTCGTTGTTGACCGCCGCGAACGCGCTCAGTGCCACGGAGGTGGCAGGCAGCGCCGCCACTAGAGGCAACCTCTCTATGGCGCTGATGGCGCACCCGCACCACAGGACGATGGCCGGCACCCGGAATCCCGTGCTCGCTCCCACCGTCGCGATCGCGAGCAGCAGGGCGAGCAGCGCCAGGGACGGCAGCAGACGGTGTTCGAGCGTGGTCCGCCAGAAGGCCCACGCCGCCAGCCCGCAGACGAGGACCCCCAGAGCGCCCGCCGCGATCTTCCAGGCGCCGAGATGGCCGCTCGTGAAGGTCGTCCACAGGAGCAGGCCGAGGGCGAAGAGGCGCGCGGCCCAGGCGAGCGCACGCCTGGACCTGACCACTCCCGCTCGGGACAGCGCCTCGCGGGAGGGCCAGCGCTTCAAGGCGTTCTCCGTCACACGCGCTCCTTCCACGAGCCCCGGGGCACGTCGTCACCGTACGCCGTCGCCTGCGTGACGGCCGGGTACAGAGACTGAGAGCGCCAGGCCAGGATCCCGGAGCGGACCAGCAGAGTGGCCGCGAGGGCGAGCAGCAGGGCGGAGCTGTCCTGATGGACGCCCAGCAGGGCGCCGATGCCGAACAGTCCCAGCCGCAGGGCTATGCCCACGCCCCAGACGGCCGCGCTGGCCTTGGTGCTCTTGCTCCACACCGAGCCGTCCGGCTCCGCCCATATCCGTGTCGTCCACCCCCACGCGGCTCCGATGGCCAGCCCGATGAACAGCTCTGCCCCGAGCAGCAGAATCGCCTCGGTCCGATGGTGGACGTCGATCAGGCCCGGCTCCCGCAGAGCGATCACGGCCAGGACGACGGGCACGATCCACCAGCGCCTGTCCGTGCTGATCCTGCGCGTACGGAACTGGCGCGCGATGACCAGCACTACAACGGCAAGGATCACCAAGGCATTGACGAGCCCGGACATCACGACCTCCGTGGGCGAGGAAAGAGCGGGTTCCGACAGCCAGCGCTGTCGACGCCTTCGACGCTACGGAAATCGGCAGCTCAGCAGATCGGAGCCGGGGTGGATCGCGGGTGGATCCGCACCCACCCCATCCCTCCACCCACGGGTGGAGCCCCCCAGGCCCCCACCGCGTTTCTCGCCCCCGCCGCCCCTACCCGTCCCATCCCTCGGGGCTACGCCCCCCTGTCGGCCTGAACGGCCTCGCCCTCACACGCCGGACGGGCTTGCACATGCGGACCGGCGTCCCCAGCCTCGCGAGGAACAGCGCGAGCGACCCTCACCACCCAGCACCCGCAGCCGGGCCCCCACGGAAGGGGCCGTGGCGGTGCGTCGCAAGCCCGTCGCTTACGCCCGGATCGAGCAGCGGTTCCCTTGCCCGGCCCACGTCCGATCCGGCGGCGACGGGCTCGAGGTACCGCCACGGCCCCGACCCACCACAGCCACCCATCACAGCCACCCGGCACCGCCGGCGCAGCGCCTACGCGTCGATACGCGACCGATCCAGCGTCGCCGCAGAGCTGGAGATGAACTCCTTACGGGGAGCGACATCGTTCCCCATCAGCAGGTCAAACACCTGCTCGGACGCCTCCAGGTCGGAGATGTTGATCCGCCGCAGCGTCCGGTGACGCGGGTCCATCGTCGTCTCCGCCAGCTGATCGGCGTCCATCTCGCCAAGACCCTTGTAACGCTGGATCGAGTCCTTGTAGCGCACGTTCTTGCGCTGCAGCTCCAGCAGCGTCTCGCGCAGCTCACGGTCCGAGTACGTGTAGACGTACTTGTCCTGGCCCTTCTTGGGCTGGCTCAGCTCGATGCGGTGCAGTGGCGGCACCGCCGCGAACACCCGCCCCGCCTCGACCATCGGTCGCATGTACCGCTGGAAGAGTGTCAGCAGCAGAATCCGGATGTGCGCACCGTCGACGTCGGCGTCGACGAGCAGGATGATCTTCCCGTACCGCGCTGCGTCGATGTCGAACGTCCGGCCGGACCCGGCCCCTATGACCTGGATGATCGCACCGCACTCGGCGTTCTTGAGCATGTCCGTGACGGACGCCTTCTGGACGTTGAGGATCTTGCCGCGAATCGGCAGCAGCGCTTGGAACTCGGAGTTCCTGGCCAGCTTGGCGGTGCCGAGCGCGGAGTCTCCCTCGACGATGAACAGCTCGCTGCGCTCGACGTCGTCGCTGCGGCAGTCCGCGAGCTTGGCGGGCAGCGAGGAGGACTCGAGGGCCGTCTTGCGACGCTGCGCGTCCTTGTGCTGACGGGCCGCGATCCGCGTACGCGCGGCAGCCACGGCCTTCTCCATCACGACCCGGGCCTGCGCGGCCGCGTCCCGCTTCGTGGTGGTCAGGAAGGCCTTGAGTTCGTTGGAGACCACGTTCGTCACGATCCTGCGGGCCGCCGAGGTGCCGAGGACCTCCTTGGTCTGCCCCTCGAACTGCGGCTCCGCGAGGCGCACGGTGACGACGGCGGTCAGGCCCTCCAGCGCGTCGTCCTTGACGATGTCGTCCTCGGCGACCCGCAGCAGCTTCTTGGCCCGCAGCACCTCGTTCATCGTCTTGGCGACGGCCTGCTCGAAGCCGGCGACGTGGGTGCCGCCCTTGGGCGTGGCGATGATGTTCACGAACGACTTGAGGTTCGTGTCGTAACCGGTGCCCCAGCGCAGCGCCACGTCGACGCCGAGCTCACGGGTGACCTCGGTGGGCGTCATCTGTCCGTGGTCGTCCAGGACCGGGACGGTCTCCTTGAAGGTGCCCTGCCCGGAGAAGCGGAGGACGTCGCAGACGGGCTTGTCGGCGGCCAGGTACTCGCAGAATTCACTGATGCCGCCGTCGAAGCGGAAGGACTCCTCGCCCTTGCTGCCGCCCTCGCCGAGCCCGTATTCGTCACGGACGACGATGGTCAGGCCGGGCACCAGGAACGCGGTCTGGCGGGCGCGCTGGTGCAGGTTCTCCAGGGAGAGCTTGGCGTCCTTGAGGAAGATCTGGCGGTCGGCCCAGTAGCGCACGCGCGTGCCGGTGCGGGTCTTGGGGATCCGCTTCAGCTTCCGCAGACCGCTGCTCGCGTCGAAGGCGGCCTCGGGACCGTCCGCCTTGAACGCTCCCGGGGTGCCGCGCCGGAAGCTCACCGCGTGGGTGTGGCCACCACGGTCCACCTCGACGTCGAGACGGGCGGAGAGCGCGTTCACCACGGAGGCGCCCACGCCGTGCAGACCGCCGGAGGCCGCGTACGAGCCGCCTCCGAACTTGCCGCCCGCGTGCAGCTTGGTCATCACGACCTCGACGCCCGACATGCCTGTCTTGGGCTCCACGTCGACCGGGATGCCGCGGCCGTTGTCGCGCACCTCCACCGAGGCGTCGTCGTGCAGGATCACCTCGATGTGGTCACAGTAGCCCCCGAGGGCCTCGTCCACGGAGTTGTCGATGATCTCCCACAGGCAGTGCATCAGACCGCGGCTGTCGGTCGAGCCGATGTACATGCCGGGGCGCTTGCGTACGGCCTCGAGCCCCTCGAGGACGAGCAGGTGCCGCGCGGTGTAGTTGGAACCGTCCCGGTCTGCTCCGGTCAGCAACGCTGTGGACGGCACGGACGTGTCGGCGGTCACGCGGTTCGCTCCTCGCTGAATTTCAGGTGGGACCCTTTTGGGTAAGGGGTCGGCTTCGGTCTCCGCTCAGAGGGTACCGAGGCCTGGTAGAGCCGTTGTAACGCCACCCTCGCATGAACTCAGACTAGTCCAGGCTCGCATGGGTGTTCGATCCCTCGATGGAGTGAAGTACATATCACGTTCCCTTCCAGGCATGAACCATTTAGGCTCCGGGCACGTCCTCATGAACAACCGGCAAGCCAGCCGGGGAGGGCTGACCCTGACAGACAGCGCGAACCCGTAAGACACAAAGACACGTAATACGGCTCATTCGCCGCCACCCGGCAGCAGACAGCCGCCCCGGAAGAATTTTTCGAGGAAAAGCCACGAGCGGGAACGTTTTCGGCCTGGTTGGATGTTGACCCTGGTACGACAGCTCGTCGAGCTAGAGAAGAGGCGACGTGACTACTGTTCTGACCCCCGCGAGCCCGCTGACGGCCGCTGACCGCTGCGACCGTTGCGGCGCCCAGGCATATCTGCGCGTCGTCCTCCTCAGCGGCGGTGAACTGCTCTTCTGCGCCCACCACGGGCGCAAGTTTGAGCCGGAACTCAAGAAGATCGCCGCTGAGATACAGGACGAGACGGAGCGACTGACGTCGGTCCCGGCAACGTCCAACGACGAAGAGCGCTGACACTTCGCGTCAACGACGACGAGCCAGCTCTGGCAATAGGCCGGTGTACGGGCGGTCACCCCTGCTACTCGGGGTGGCCGCCCGTATGCGTACCGCTTCCCGGGCGGTGCGGTGTGCCTCCGCCCGGAGCCTCACGGCCCCGTGCAAAGGCGACAGGCGCCGGGCTCAGGCACGTCAACGCGTCACCGGTTCACACCCTTGCCGCGCACCTTCACGCGCCACCGGCCCGCTCCGGCGCACGTTGACGGGCCACCGGTCCGTACCGCTCCAGCGCACCTCCCTTCGTCACCGGCGCGGATCAGTCCCCCCACGCGCCACCTGGTTCCCTTCACCCGGCGCCCCGTGATCCGCGACCCGGTGCGGTCCGTGCCACATCCCTCCCACGCCTTCAGCGGCGCTTACCGAGCGCCTTGACGACGTCCGAGACCCGCGTGTAGACCCCGGGGCTTCCGGCCTGCCCACAGCCGCTGCCCCACGACACAAGGCCGATCAGCCGCCCCTGGGCCACCAGCGGGCCGCCGCTGTCCCCCTGGCAGGCATCCCGCCCACCCGCGGCCGCCCCGGCGCACACCATGGAAGTGGCTTGATAGGTTCCGTCCTCACTCCCCGGGTACGCACGCTCGCAGATGGAGTCGGACAGTACGTTCACGCCCGCGGACCGCAGACCGAGCGCGTAGGTGCCGGTGCCTGTCGTATCGCCCCAGCCGTAGACCGTGGCGGCCGTGCCGGGTGCGTACGCGGGATCCCCTGAGGGGGCCATACGGATGACCGAGCTCTGGGGCAGCGGGGAGGCGAGGGTGATCACGGCGAAGTCACCGGCGTTCGTGACGGCGTCGTACTGCGGATTGACCCAGGTGTCGCGCACCGGGATCTCCTTGCCGTTGCCGGACAGCAGGTCGGTGCGGTCCGCGATGATCTTCAAGTCGCGCATCTGCTGCGGCGGAGCCCCCAGCACGAGCGGGCTCAGGCAGTGGGCCGCAGTCAGCACGAGCGACGGGCCGATCACCACGCCCCCGCAGAACTGTCCGGCCCGCGTTCC
Source organism: Streptomyces mirabilis (assembly GCF_039503195.1). Lineage (NCBI taxonomy): Bacteria > Bacillati > Actinomycetota > Actinomycetes > Kitasatosporales > Streptomycetaceae > Streptomyces > Streptomyces mirabilis. The sequence goes on along the minus strand of NZ_JBCJKP010000001.1, from coordinate 7,543,472 downwards.
CCCGAACCGGTCACGGCTGGACAGTGCGACCGTCCACGGGCTCTGGGCGATGTCGACCGGATGGCCCCCGATGACGATGTCGTCGGTCGCGGCCGGGGCGGGGGATGCCAGCGGTATGAGGGCCGCGGCGGCCGCAAGGGCCAGTACTGGGGCGAAAGGACGGCGCATGCGCTTTCCTCACTCTGGGATGGTCATGGAAAACCCAGAGTGATCCAGCGGACGGCAGTACGCACTCCATGCATGCGCCGAGGGCCCGGCTCCCCATCGGGAGCCGGGCCCTCGGCGACAGACGGTCGAGACCTAGTCGAGGTAGTCGCGCAGCACCTGCGAACGCGACGGGTGGCGCAGCTTCGACATCGTCTTGGACTCGATCTGACGGATCCGCTCACGCGTGACGCCGTACACCTTGCCGATCTCGTCGAGGGTCTTCGGCTGACCGTCGGTGAGACCGAAACGCATGGAGACGACGCCCGCCTCGCGCTCGGACAGAGTGTCGAGGACGGAGTGCAGCTGCTCCTGGAGGAGCGTGAAGCTGACCGCGTCGGCCGGGACGACGGCCTCGGAGTCCTCGATGAGGTCACCGAACTCGCTGTCGCCGTCCTCGCCCAGCGGGGTGTGCAGCGAGATGGGCTCGCGGCCGTACTTCTGAACCTCGATGACCTTCTCAGGGGTCATGTCGAGTTCCTTCGCCAGCTCCTCCGGGGTGGGCTCGCGGCCCAGGTCCTGGAGCATCTGACGCTGCACGCGCGCGAGCTTGTTGATGACCTCGACCATGTGCACCGGGATACGGATGGTGCGGGCCTGGTCGGCCATGGCGCGGGTGATCGCCTGACGGATCCACCAGGTGGCGTACGTGGAGAACTTGTAGCCCTTGGTGTAGTCGAACTTCTCCACCGCGCGGATCAGACCGAGGTTGCCCTCCTGGATGAGGTCCAGGAAGAGCATGCCGCGGCCGGTGTAGCGCTTGGCCAGGGAGACCACCAGGCGGAGGTTGGCCTCCAGGAGGTGGTTCTTGGCCCGACGGCCGTCCTCGGCGATGATCTCCAGCTCGCGCTTGAGCTTGGGGGCGAGCTTGTCGGCGTTGGCCAGCTTGTCCTCGGCGAACAGGCCCGCCTCGATGCGCTTGGCGAGCTCGACCTCCTGCTCGGCGTTGAGCAGGGGGACCTTGCCGATCTGCTTGAGGTAGTCCTTGACCGGGTCGGCGGTGGCGCCGGCCGCGGCGACCTGCTGCGCGGGCGCGTCGTCCTCGTCCTCGTCGGACAGGACGAAGCCCTGGGCGCCGTCCTCGGCGGGCTCCTCGGCACCGGGCTTGCCCGGGGTCTCCTCGACCGCCTCGTCGTCGATCAGCTCGACGTCGTCCTTCTTGGCGGTGGTCTTCTTGGCGACGGCCTTCTTGGCGACCGTCTTCTTGGCGACGGCCTTCTTGGCGACCGTCTTCTTGGCGGCGACCTTCTTGGCGGACGCGTCCTCAGCCGGATCGTCGGCCATGGGCACCGCCGGGGCGGTGGTGGCGGTGGCCTTCTTGGTGGTCACCGTCTTCGCCGCGACCGTCTTGGTGGCGGTGCGCTTGGCCGGACTCTTCGCTGCGACGCTCTTTCGGGTGCGCTTGGGCTCCGCGGCACTGACCATCAGCGTCACACCCTCTTCCTCGAGGATCTGGTTGAGGCTGCGCAGTACGTTCTTCCACTGAGTGGCCGGAATCTGGTCAGCTTCGAAGGCCCGACGCACGTCATCGCCGGCGATCTGCCCCTCAGCCTTTCCCCGCTCAATGAGCGCCATGACAGAGACGGACTCGGCGATCTCCGGCGGGAGCGTACGGGATGTGCTGGCCGACACGAACAACCTCTCGGAACGTTGGAAAACGGCTTCCGGCCCCGTCCACTGCGGACAGGAGCCGACGACCGCCGACTTGGGGATGGGTCGACGGCGCGGGCGGGAGCCGGGAAGATGCACAGCGCCGTAAACGGCGTCCGTATTCCCTCCTCGGCTGTCACCTCTTAGGTCATCGCGCAGTTCCGAAGAGCGTTACGCCCAATCTGCGTGGCCCGAGTCACACCCCATAAGTGCCCAAAAGCGGCCAGACACGGTCAGAGGAGGTCAGTCGATGGACTCATCACCTCAAACCGATGGGTTCATCACCTCAGCTGATGGCTTGATCACCTTCATCACATCGCCGGATCCCGCCGGATCCCGGAAGGATCCGACGGGGTCCGGCGGGGATGCTCCGCCGACCAAGCGATGCCACGAGAGGGCACACGCCCCCCGACCGCGCCGCCCTCGGGGCGCGATCAGTGCTCGCGCGGCGCGGGCACCACGCGCTCCACCTCGGGGTGAACGGCGAGCAACTGCCGCATGGCCGCCTCGGCCGCCGCGCCGTCGGCCTCGGCCAAGGCGTCGACGATCCGGCCGTGGTGCGTCAAGGAGGTCTCGGTCGGTCGGTCGCAGCCGGTGACGGGGCCGCCGGAGACCTGGAGCGCGGCCGAGACGATCCCGGAAAGGTGCTCCAGCATGCGATTGCCCGATACCTGGATGAGTAGCGAATGGAACTCCGCGTCGGCCCGCGAGAAGGTGAGCGAGTCACCCTGCGCCATGGCGTGGCCCATGATCTCGACCATGTCTCCGAGACGCTGCTGGACCTCCTCGCGCCCGTGCCCGGCGGCCAGGCGCGCGGCGAGCGGCTCGATCGTCCAGCGCAGCTCGCTCAGCTCGCGCCGCTGGTCGTCGCGCTGCGGCCCGAAGGCCCGCCATTCGATGATGTCCGGGTCGAGGAGATTCCAGTCACTGACGGGACGCACGCGCGTGCCGACGTTGGGGCGGGCGCTGACCAGCCCCTTCGCCTCCAGGACGCGGAGCGACTCACGGACGACGGTACGGGAGACCTCGAACCGTTGTCCGATCTCCTCGGGGACGAGCGGACGGTCCGCGCCCAGGTCGCCGGAGACGATCATCTGACCCAGCTGCTGAACGAGTTGGCCGTGCAGTCCGCGTCCGCGGCTGCCCGCGGCGCGCCGGCCGACGCGGCCCAGTTCCGGGTCCGCGCCCTCCCACGCGGAGGCGCCGACGCGTTCGGCACCAGGGCCCTCGGCGTAGGGGTAGCGGTCGAGTCCGCCCGGGCCGGCCAGGCCGGAGTCTGAGGAGCGGGCGGCGGTCATCATGGTGTGCGCAAGGGTACTCACGGATCATTTGTCGGCGCTGTCTCCAACTCCCTTGAGGTCTTTGGTGAAAAGCACACGAAAGGGTGATCGCTCACCGCGTCGCAATTGACGCCTTATCGGAAAGAAATGGGCGTTCTCCGGGGAGTTGTGCGCACGGCGAGAACGGAAGGGTAAGGACGGTCGTCATCGCACCCTGCTGCGCAGGGTCGTGAGCAGATACGCGCAGAGCAGAGCGGTCAGCGACAACATCAGGGCACCGCCGACAGGTTGGGCGACAAGGCGCGCCCCGGCCGCGATATAGCGCGCTCCCCCGAACGGCCATTGCATCAGCAGGAGCTCGCGCAGTCGCTCGGAAAACCCGGCCGCTTTCCGCACGGACGGACCCGCCAAGGTCTTTTGTACGAGTGGTACGACCACGACCGGGACGGCGAGCACCGCCGCGAGCCCGGCGGTGGTCGACCGGAAGATGCCTGCCGCCAGCACTCCCGCCCAGGCGCAGCCCACCGTGAGGCCGATCCAACTCGCGCTCAGCGAAAGCCAGTCCGGGGAACTCCGGCGAGATCTCGCCCGTAGACGAGATAGAGCATTTCGAGGTCGCAGCCCACCGTGAGGACGGCCAGCGCCAGCGCGGTGACCGAGGCGACGAGGAGTTTGGCGGCGAGCAGTCCCAGGCGGCGGGGGACGGTGCCGCGGTCCGCGGCCAGGGCGGGGTGGCGGAACTCCTCGCCGAAGGCGAGCGCCCCGAGCAGTCCCGCCCCGAGCGCCGCGGGCGGCAGGGGGCATTCCCGCGGCCAGGCGGCCAGGAGCCGCGGCTGGGGTGTGTGACCGATTCTGGCCAGGAGTACGGACAGCAGAGCTGAGGAGACCAGCACGGTGATCGCGGTGAGGTAGCCGGTGCCCACTCCGGTGGCGCGCCGCAGTTCGTAGCGCAGCGGACGCAGTGGGCTCGGTGCGTGGCGTACGGCGATGGGGGGCGGGAGCTGGGGCAGGTCCCGCGCGCCCGGCGAAGCGGCCTCACGGGTCCGCGACTCGGCCGTCGGCCTCGGCTCGTCGGGCGTGCGCGCCCCCGTCGCGGCTACGGCGGTGGCGGGTTCGTCGGTCGCGGGGGCGTCCTCCGTGGGGGCATCGTCCGCGGGGGCGTCCTCCGTGGGGGTGGAGGTCGCGGAGGCAGAGGTCAGGAGGGCAGAGGTGACTACGGTCGCGGAGGCGAGGCCCTCGGCGGGGAGCGTGGCACGTGGCCCCATGTCGCCGGTCTCGTCGGCGAGTTGGTGTACGAGGATGCCGTGCCGGAAGGCGGTCTCACCGATGTCGGCGCAGGTGCTGCCGTACACCGAGAGCCGGTTGCCGTCCTCGCGCACGACCTCGACGGAACGCTGCGCGGCGCGGGCCTCCTTGGCGAGCAGGGCTCCGAGGCGGGCGGCGTGCGGACTGCGGACGGCGACCCGGGGGCGGAGCCGGGTGCGGGCGAAGTCCGCGGCCTCCTGGTCGGCGACGAGCCGGCCTCCCTCCAGCGTAATGACCCGGTCGGCCGTCCGAGCGGCCTCCTTGGGGTCGTCCGTGCTGAACAGAACAGTGCCTCCGTGGGCCGCGTGCGCCCGCAGAATCCCGTGCAGCCAACGACCTTCGGTGACGGAGAGCCCGCCGGCGGGATCATCGAGGACGAGGGCGTGCGGATCGGACAGCAGCGCACAGGCCAGGCCCAGACGGCGATCCATACCGCGCGACAGGGTGCCCAGCCGTTCGTCGCACAGGCTCACGAGCCCGACGACCTCCATCACTTCGTCGACGCGCCGAATCGGGGCACCGGCGGCCGCGCACACCATGCCGAGCTGTCCGCGGATCGTACGCGCGGGATGGCCCGGCACCTCGCTCAGGAGCACCCCGACTTCACGCATGGGATGGGCGATCCGGTGCAGTGGACGGCCTCTGAAGTAGGTGATTCCACGGCCCCGCTGGAGTTCGAGCATGAGCCTCAGCGTCGTCGTCTTGCCCGCGCCCGGGGCTCCGAGGAGCGCTGTGACACGACCCGGGCGCGCCTCGAAGGACACGTCGTCGACGGCGGGGGAGCTCCTTGCGGGGATTGCTGGTCAATCCGATGGCCTGGATCACTCACAGCAAGATAGCGTGACATTTGCGGTTTTTCGGGCACCTTGCGGCTCATCCGAGGCAGCTCTCTCCACTCTTTCGGCGCGACGCGCCCTGCGAGCCGATCCGCCCTCGTCAGACCTCGGGGCGCAGCATCGGGGGATTGAGCAATGTGGCACCGCCGGCGCGGAACAGCTGCGCGGGTCGGCCGCCCTGGCGCGTGGTCGTGCCGCCTGTGGGCACGAGGAACCCCGGAGTGCCCGTCACCTTGCGGTGGAAGTTGCGCGGGTCGAGTGCCACCCCCCACACAGCCTCGTACACTCGGCGCAGCTCTCCGACGGTGAACTCGGACGGGCAGAAGGCGGTGGCCAGCGACGAGTACTCGATTTTGGACCGGGCGCGTTCCACCCCGTCCGAGAGGATCTGGGCGTGGTCGAAGGCGAGGGGTGCCGCCTGCTCTCCGTCGCGGCCGTAACCGCCCTGTTGCAGCAACTCCTCCACCGGCGCCCAGCGCGCGCTGTTGGCGTCGCCTCCGGCCCTGGGCGCGGGCAGATCGGGGGCCAGCGCGAGATGGGCGACGCTGACCACCCTCATCCGCGGGTCGCGCTTGGGGTCGCCGTAGGTCGCCAGCTGTTCCAGGTGCGCGCCGTTGTCCTGTGCCGGGGCCGACGGATCATGGGCGCGCAGTCCGGTCTCCTCGACCAGCTCGCGCGCTGCCGCCTGTGCCAGGTCCTCGTCGGGCCGTACGAAGCCGCCCGGGAGTGCCCATCGTCCCTGGAAAGGCTGTTCCCCCCTCCGTACCGCCAGCGCGCACAGGGCATGGCGACGCACGGTCAGCACGACCAGGTCCACGGTCACGGCAAACGGCGGAAAGGCCGACGGATCGTAGGGCATGTCGCGATCATAGTCGTCTGCCTGACGATAAACACGCCCTTCGTCAGTCGCTTCCACTGATGATCCACTTCCGTCCTGTACGGGTCCCACCGGCCGCCGCCGGTCGCCGTCCGAGGACGCGTCGCGCGAGGTCACACGCCCAACTGCAGTCCGTCGGCCGCCTCCTCCACCATCGCGAGACCGAGTCTGCTGACGCGCACGGAGAACGTGGCGCCCGCGATCCGCAGTCCCGTCAGTCCGATCTCGCCCAGCGGCGCGCTACCGACCGGGCGCAGTGTCACCGTCCGGGCCGGGGCGTCGGGGCGGATGCCCGCGAGGGAGGTGAGGAGCAGCACCCCGGCGGCCGCCGCCGTGGCCGCAGGCCGACAGGCAGCGGGGTGCGGGAGCGGGGCGCCGCCTTCCGTGCGCTGCTCTCCCGCGTACATCTCGGGCAGCCTGTTTCCGAAGGTCTCGGCGGCCGCCAGCAGCCCCCGGAGCAGAGCGCTCGCCTCCTTCTCGTAGCCGGCGGTGACCAGGCCGGTGACGGCGGTCACGGTCTCCTGGACACGCACGGCGCCGCCGCGGTGTCCGAAGGGGTTGTACGCCGCCTCCCTGGCACCCAGGCTGCGCAGACCCCAGCCTGAGTCCATGGCCGGACCGCCGAGCAGCCGTGCGAGCTGCTCGGTCTGCGCCTTGTCGAGGAGGCCGGGGGCGAACACGCCGGAGCCGAGCAGCCCCGTGTCGAGGAGGTGGGCGGTGCTCGCGCCGAGGTGGGGTACGAGGCGCCCGTCCGGTGCCCGGGCGGCCGCCGGTCTGCCGCCTCCCCGGTCCTCGGCCCAGAAGTCCCCGCGGAACGCGGTCCGCAGTTCCCGGGCCCACTGCACCAGTCCCTCGCCACCCGGCCGGCCGTACGTGTCGAGCAGATCGGCGCCCAGCAGTGCCGCGCGGTGGGCGTGCGCCTGCGTCTCGCAGCGGAACGGACCGCCGGGGTGCGGGTCGGGCAGATAGGTGCCGTCACCGGCGGTGGTACGCAGCCAAGCGAGGCACCGCTCGGCAGCGGGCAGCAGTTCCTCGGTCTCCTGCTCCGGAAGTCCCCAGCGCCTGGCCTCCGCGAGCAGTACGGGGAACAGCAGGGTCGCCTCGGTGGCCGTGCAACCCGGTGGCAGGTACGGGCCGGCGTCCCGGCGCGGGCCGGGGATCAGGCCGGACTGCGGTCCGCGGCCCGCGATTTGGGTACGGGCGAGGGTCCGCAGCGTGCCCGCGGCGAGCCGGGTGCCGAGTGGCAGTGTCATCCGGGCCGCGACCAGTGCCTCGGCCGGCGCCAGGCCGCATCGCCACGGCGCCCCCGCCGCGAGGTGCGTGTCCGACGGGTGGGCGGCATCGCGCAGCAGTAGCGCCCGGAGGTCCTCGACGCAGGTGTCCATGAGCGCCTGGACCCTGGGGTCGTCGCCGGTGGCCCGCGCGGCGGAGAGCGGGCTCGTGGCGCCGCGGCCGACAGCTCTGGCCGGCCACGCACCGCCCGGTCGCACCCTCAACTCCACGCTCCGGGTGCCACCGGGTGGCAGTTCGAGCTCCCAGCGGAGCAGTCCCGCGGAGGCCAGCGCGTCGGCGGGCGGTGGGTCGGCGGTGACGATCGAGCTACCGGTGGCACAGGACCATCGCAGGCCCGAGTCGTGGACGCTGGCGGGCAGTTCGGGCCCGGCTCGGCCCGAGGCGACGGCGCCGAGCTCCGCGAGATCCGTGGCGAGGGCGACCTCGACGGGCACGCGCAGGGCGCGGGGGAGGCGCTGCGCAGCGTGATCCGTTCCGTGCCGTCCGCGTCGCGCGTCCGCTCCACGACCACGTCGGGATCCGGGCCGCCGTCGGCGGAGGCGCGCACCGTCCCGACGAAGCGGGCTCGGTCGGCGGCGACCATCCGGGCCTGTACGGCGAGCGGTTCGCGCCCCGCCACTCGCACCTGGCAGCGGGACAGCGTCCGGCGGCCGGCGCGGTAGAACCCCTCCAGCCCGCGGCCGGTCAGCTGCCCCTGGTCCGTGGAGATCGCCAGTCCCGGCAGGGCGACGCAGATCAGGGCGTTGTGCACGGGTGGCAGGTCCGTGGTCCGGCGCGGCCCGGGAAGCGGGGTGTGACGAGCCGCCGGACCGCCCGGGCCCGCGAAGGGGCTCAAAGTGCTCTCGGCTCCTGCGAACGGGGCCTGTGAACCGGCGCGGCGCGGGAAGGGCTGAGCGGGCCTGCGCACCGGCGGGAGGGCGCCGTCGGGATCGGAGGGTGGAACGGGCAGGGGCATGTGGCTTCCTCGGTCAGTGCGCCTGTGGCGCGCTCGGCGCCGGGTTGGGGGCTCCGAAGGGGCGAGGGCGTTCGGCGGCGCGGCCCAGCCACGGTTACCGCCGCACAGGTGAACGGAACGGCCCCGTCCGAGGTCACGCCCTGGGCCGGGCAAGCAGACCAAATGGCGGTGGGATGGTCGGCCGGGCATACCGCGGACGGCTGGTACGGGTGCGGTGGGGGCCGAGGGTTCGGGCTTGGAGAGCGCGGGCGCGCGCTGTCCGCCCGTGCCGCGCGGGCTGGGGCGTGCCGCCGCGCGCCGTCCGCCCGTGCCGCCCGGGCGGGGGTGTGCCGCCGCGTCGAGTGGGGTGACATCCGGCGCCCGGAGCACCTCAGGTGTCACCCGACCCGATGATCGTCGATCCGCTCCGCTCGCCCCGCTCACGTCTCCTCCCCCACAACCCGCCGACCACCCTTGCGGCGGGCACGTGCCCTTTCGCTCGCCGCCTCAGGCGCGCGCCCAGGTCCCTCCCCGCCGGGCGCGGCCTCATCGGTGGGCCGACGCCGACGGAGGCTGCCCGCCCCGGGGTGACGCCCGTTTCCGCGCGATGCCCCGATCCCCGCCCTGCGTGCCCTGCGCCGACGTCGGTTCGAGGTGCCCGGCGGCTCGGCGACATCGCGTGGCGTCGAGCGATCGGGACCCGATACCTGTTCCCCTTCCGCCCCGCTCCGGCCGGTGCGCTCCGCGCGCAGGCAACGGCGGATCGACTCCGGGTCGAGGCCCTCGTTGCACGCCTGGTGCAGAAGGCGGGCGAAGAGGTAGTCGGGATCGGCGCCGAGTGCCATGGCCAGGGCCTCGCGAGCCTCCAGTTCGTCACCGGTCGACCAGGCGACCCACCCGGCGAGGGTGAGGGGTGCCGCCGCGTGCTCGCCGTAGCGGCCGACGCACCGGCGGGCCAGCGCCCGCCAGAGGCGCAGGGCCGGGCCGGCCTCGTCACCCTCCATCCACTCGGCGGCGCGGTCACGGGTTGCGCGGTCCTGGAGTCCGAGGATCAAGGCGGCGGCCTCGTCGTGCTCCAGGAGGCCGTCGTCGCGGAGGTCCGCCGGGCGTGTGCCGGACGCGGGCGGGGCGTCGGCGAACCGCTTCACGATCTGCCGGGCCAGTCCGAGGGTCTCCTCGGCCACCTCCGCGCGGCCGTCGCCGTCGAGGATCCTGGGAACCAGGGACATGCTCGCCGTGTCGAGCGCGGTCTGCTGATCCCGTGCGACCGCGCCTTCCCACGGAATGAACCGAGCGGTGAACTCCCTCAGCGATCCGCGAACTTGGAGGCCGGCGTAGGTCGCGGCAGCGGCCAGGACGGAGGTGCCGGGCAGTCCCATCGGATGCCCCTCGGACGGACAGCACCCCTGGCCGGGGCAGCAGTACGACCAGAAGCGGCCGTCGGAGATGCACAGAGCCTCGATGACGGGGACGTCGAGGCGACCGCAGGCCGTGCGCAGAAACTGCGCGAGCGGCCGCAGACGTTCCATGACGTCCCGTCCCGATTCCCCGGTCCCCGGCTCCTGGCAGAGGTAGGCGACCATGCTCTCGGGCCGTGCCCCTCTGCGCTCGCTTCCCTTCACCAGTCCTTGCGCCAGCTGATCGGCGACGGACGGCCAGTCGTCCACGTGAGCGGAGATGCCGAGCCGTGCCCGCCCACCGAAGCGGCCGCGCCTCTCCCCGTCGTGCAGGGCCACCAGCACGACGCTGTCCTCGGGCCGGTAGCCGAGCAGGTAGGGCAGGGCATCGGCCAGTTCGGCCGGTGTGCGCAGGGTCACCTGGTGCCGACCGGGCAGGTCGCGCCCATCGTGCGCGCCCCGTCCGCTGCGCCCGCTCGGCGCGTGGCCCGCGCTGTCTCCCCCGTGCCGACCGCGCCCGCTGATGTCACTGTCACCGGACATGTCGGCCGCTTCGCTGTGATTCGTCATGCCGTGACCATCCCGCGGATCTTGAAATTCCGCTTTGCCCTGTGGATAACCCTGGCCATGACCACGACATGACTTGTCCACAGCCAGGCGGTCTCGTTCGCGCTATGTCCGACCCATCGGGTTGCATGGGGCCATGAGCAACGACGACCCACGCCCCCCGACCCCCACGGACCTGCCCAACGCCGACCTGCGCGCCGCGGCCGATGTCGTACTCGCCCGCCTTGTCGGCGCCCCGGCGGGCGAGGCCCGGCTGCGCGAAGACCAGTGGCGCGCCATCGAGGCCCTGGTGGCCGACAAGCGCAGAGCCCTCGTCGTGCAGCGCACGGGCTGGGGCAAGTCCGCCGTGTACTTCGTCGCCACCGCGCTGCTGCGCGAGCGGGGCGCCGGGCCCACGGTCATCGTCTCGCCGCTCCTCGCCCTCATGCGCAACCAGGTGGAGGCGGCCGCCCGCGCCGGCATCCACGCGCGGAGCATCAACTCGTCGAACACGGAGGAGTGGGAGACGATCCAGGCCGAGGTGGCCGCGAGCGAGGTCGACGTGCTCCTGGTGAGCCCGGAGCGGCTCAACAATCCCGATTTCCGCGATCAGGTGCTGCCCAAGCTGGCCGCGGCGACCGGCCTGCTCGTGGTGGACGAGGCACACTGCATCTCCGACTGGGGACACGACTTCCGGCCGGACTACCGCAGGCTGCGCACGATGCTGGCCGATCTCCCGCCGGGCGTCCCCGTCCTGGCCACCACCGCGACCGCCAACGCGCGCGTGACGGCCGATGTGGCCGAACAGCTGGGCACCGGCGCCAGCACCGACGCACTCGTCCTGCGCGGACCGCTGGACCGGGAGAGCCTGAGCCTCGGTGTGCTGCGGCTGCCGGACGCCGCCCACCGGATGGCCTGGCTCGCCGAGCACCTGAGCGACCTGCCGGGCTCGGGCATCATCTACACACTCACCGTGGCCGCCGCCGAGGAGGTCACCGCGTTCCTGCGCCAGAGCGGGCACACCGTCACCTCGTACACCGGAAAGACGGAGAACGCGGACCGCCAGCAGGCCGAGGAGGACCTCCTCGCCAACCGCGTCAAGGCCCTGGTCGCCACCTCCGCGCTGGGCATGGGCTTCGACAAGCCCGACCTCGGATTCGTGGTGCACCTGGGCTCCCCCTCCTCCCCCATCGCGTACTACCAGCAGGTGGGGCGCGCGGGCCGCGGGGTGAAGCATGCCGAGGTGCTTCTCCTGCCGGGCAAGGAGGACCAGGCGATCTGGGAGTACTTCGCGTCGATCGCCTTCCCTCCGGAGGAGCAGGTGCGCCGGACCCTGGACGTCCTGGCCCGCGCCGAGAGGCCGCTCTCGCTGCCCGCCCTCGAACCCCTGGTGGAGCTGCGCAGGTCCCGTCTGGAGACGATGCTCAAAGTGCTCGACGTGGACGGCGCGGTGCGGCGCGTCCAGGGCGGCTGGATCTCCACGGGCGTGCCCTGGACGTACGACACCGAGCGCTACGCCTGGGTCGCCAAGCAGCGGGCCGCCGAACAGCAGGCGATGCGCGACTACGTGTCGACCACCGGCTGCCGGATGGAGTTTCTGCGGCGTCAGCTCGACGACGAGCTGGCGAAGCCGTGCGGGCGCTGCGACACGTGTGCGGGAGCCCGGTTCGAGGCGTCCGTGTCCCCCGCCGCACTCGACGCGGCCAACGGCGAGCTGGGCCGCGCCGGTGTCGACGTCGACCCCCGCAAGATGTGGCCTACGGGCCTGCCGGCCGTCGGCGTCGACCTGAAGGGGCGAATCCCGGCGGGCGAACAAGCGGCACCGGGGCGCGCCTTGGGGCGGCTCTCGGACATCGGCTGGGGCAACCGGCTGCGGCCGATGCTCACACCCCAGGCACCGGACGGACCCGTGCCGGACGATGTGGCGAAGGCCGTGGTCGGCGTCCTGACCGACTGGGCGAAGGGGCCGGGCGGCTGGGCCTCCGGGCAGCCCGACGCGCAGCCGCGCCCGGTCGGCGTCGTCACCATGGCCTCGCGCAGGCGTCCGCAGTTGATCCAGTCGCTGGGCGCACGGATCGCGGAGGTCGGCCGACTGCCGCTGCTGGGGTCCGTGGAGTACGTCGGCGAGGCCGTCGCACAGGTCTCCCGGAGCAACAGCGCCCAGCGGCTCAAGGCACTCGACGGAGCGCTGGCCGTGCCGCCCGCGCTGGCAGCCGCCCTCAAGGAAGCAGGCGGTCCCGTGCTGCTCGTGGACGACGCCACCGAGACGGGCTGGACGCTCGCGGTCGCCGCGCGCATGCTGCGACGATCCGGGGCGCAGGGGGTGTTGCCGCTGGTCCTGGCCGTGCAGGCATGACCCACGTGTCGCGAACGAGAACAGTGGGCAGGGATATACACGACGTATAGCCGGAAAACGGTCGGTGGCCCCAATTGCTCGTTGCCGCAGCCAAGTTCGACAGGAAGAATTGAGGTCCGCTCCCCGCACGGCTCGCCCGTGATCCGGTAGGGCTCTGCTGCGGCGTGCGCTCCCCCAAGTCCGACCCCGCCCGCTGTGTGGGCGCGTAGCCGAAGGGAGGACCGTGACCTTCGGATTCGCTCCGTCCTCGGCGGCATCCATGTCGACGTCTGCCGATCTGTCCGCCGCTTCCGCCAACCCACTGACCCGTATGCTCGAACCCGCCGAATGGGCCGCTGCGGGGATTCCGCTGCTGCGCAATCCCCGGGAGGTCGTCAGCGGATTGCACGCACGGCACCGGCCGAGACCCACGACCGCCGTCGTGGCCGTCCTCGACGCGGACGAACGGCTGCGGGCGAGCGCCTCGTTCACCCGGCGGTCGGCGCCGGCCGACGGCTGGATGTTCCGCAACTCCCTGCTGGCGCAGCTGCGCCGGGTGATCCCGCACGACCTGCGCCGCCGCACCCCGGTACGCACGGCGGTACTGCTCTACTGCCGCGAGGGCGACGCACGGTGGACCGAGGAGGACGGGGCGTGGATGTGGGGGCTGCGGGACGCCTGCACCCTCCACGGGCTGCGCTGCGGCGCCTACATCACGCTGACGCACGACGGCTGGCAGGTACTCGGCGAAGGCCGCGGCGGACGCCGTCCGAGCGCGGACTCCCCACCGGAGTCCTTCGCTCTGACCGAGGCACCGCCGCCGCTCCCGCGCACCGGGGGCGCCGCGTCGGAGGTGCTGCGCCGGGCGGCCGCCCGCTGAGTCGCCCGCGGCCGTGAGGCCTCGGCGCCCGCCCAGGCACCGACCCGCCTTGCAGGCCCCCTGAGGAGCACTCGTCCCCCGGGGTTCGGGCGCGTCCGCCCCGTCGTGGGGCCCCGCGGCGCGGCAGGACCGGGCAGGGGCAGTGCCATAGCGCTCGCGCCCGCTCCAGCGGCGTACGCGCCCCTCCGGAACATGCGGACGACCACCGGGGCCGTCCGACGCCGACGTACGCCGGGGAGACACCCCGCCATCAGAGACGCGCACCGCCCTCACCACGACCTCGGCGAGCAAGCACTCACTTCGGGCCATGAACCACGGGCACATGGACCACAGGCACACTCACTGCAGGCACGCCAAAAAGACCGCCGTACAGGTGGTGCCGTAGTGGCACCACCATCACGCCCTAGGCATCACGCCCTCAGCATCGCCCCGAGCCTCGCCCGAGCGAATCCCGGACGGTGTCCGGGATTCGTTCAGACCCCGGCGCCCAGCACCGAGTTGATCTGCTGCGGGTCGCCGCAGACGATCAGCAGGGCGCCGGCCCGGCCGAGGGCCAGGGGCAGGGCGGTGGCGGCGGCGTCGGGACCGCCGTTGACGGCGACCACGACCACGGGACGGGACGCGGCCCGGCCCGCGACGGAGGCGTCGGCGTAGAAGACGTCGTCGCCCGCGTCGTGCTGCGCCCAGTAGGCGGCTTCGCCGAAGGAGAGTTCGTGCGCGGCCCACGGATGCGGTTCGCCGGTGGTGATCACCAGCACCTCACCGGGGGCTCGGCCCGACTCCAACAGCAGGTCGACCGCTTCTTCGGCGGCGTCCAGCGCACCCTCGACCGAGGCCGGGATCAGCTGGACCTGTGGGGTGGCGGCAGCGGGCGCGGCCGCCGGGGCGGATGACCCCGGCGTGGCCACGACCGGCTCACGCGGGGTGCGTTGGGCCGGCATCGGCCGGACAGGTCCCGGACGTCCGGGACGCGGCGGAGCCGCGGGACGGGGACCGGGTACGGGACGGGGGGTCGGCGCGGTGCGGCCACTGGCCGGAGTCGCGCGGGGACCCTGGGCACTCTCGTGAATCTGAGGCTCCTCGGGAATGAGAGGCATGAGCTGATATTTATCAAACGCCGGTGCGACTCGCGTCGGCGGGTGGCACATGAGTGCGAGCGGAACCGTCAGAAATCGAAGCCGAGCTGACCTTCGATCTCCGGACCGCTTCCGTCCGCCCAGCTGCGGACCTTCTTGAGGTGCCGCCACTGGGGCAGCGCATCAAGATACGCCCATGACAGCCGGTGGTACGGAGTGGGGCCCCGTTCCTCCAGTGCGGCCTTGTGCACCGGAGACGGATACCCGGCGTTGGCCGCAAACCCGAAGTCTGCATGGTCGACACCCAGTTCGGCCATCATTTTGTCGCGCTGAACCTTGGCGATCACCGAGGCCGCCGCGACGGCCACGCAGGACTGGTCACCCTTGATCACCGTGCGAACCCGCCACGGCGACCCGAGGTAGTCGTGCTTCCCATCGAGGATGACCGCGTCGGGGCGGACGGGCAAGGCTTCCAGGGCCCGCACCGCGGCCAGGCGCAGCGCGGCCGTCATCCCCAGGTCGTCGATCTCCTCAGGAGAGGCATGCCCCAGGGCGTACGACGTCACCCATTTCTCCAACTCCGCGGCCATCACGGTACGACGCTTGACGGTGAGGAGTTTGGAGTCGGTGAGGCCCTCGGGCGGACGGCGTAGTCCCGTGACAGCGGCGCAGACGGTGACCGGGCCGGCCCACGCACCACGGCCCACCTCGTCGACACCGGCAATGATCTTCGCTCCGGTCGTGGCGCGGAGGGAGCGCTCGACGGTGTGAGTCGGTGGTTCGTACGGCATGGCGCCCTCAGCCTACGCCGCCCCGAGCCCCTCGCGACACCCAGGTTTCGTCGTTGGTTCCTGGACCGTCGGGTCGTTGGTCCGCGGACGGTCGGGGGGCTGGTTCGTGCTGGTGGCGGCGCCATGGTCGCTCAGGGCCCCGCCCGTCGCAGCAGCGGGACCATCAGCTGGTCGATCATCTCCTCCAGATCCCGCTCACCCCATTCGCTCGCGCACACCTTCGAGCGATACATCATCATCGCCGGAATGACGTCGAAGACGTAGGAGTTCGCGGCGTCCGGTCGCACCTCTTCCCGCTCGATTCCGCGGTCGACGATCTCTCGCAGCAGATGCTTGGTCGGCTCGACGACCCCTCCGACGATCAGACTCTGAAAACGTTCCGCCTGCGCCACATCGCATTCGTGAAGCACTGAGCGCAGCGCGAATCCGGGCTGCGAGTACATCGCCTCACGCACCCGTCGGCACAGTTCCAGCAGGTCGTCCCGGACGCTTCCGAGGTCGGGGGCCTCCGTCAGGCTCGGCAGTCCGGCCTTCAGCGCGTCCGCGACGAGGTCCTCCTTGGACGGCCAGCGGCGGTAGACCGCGGCCTTGCCGGTCTGGGCCCGGGCGGCGACGCCCTCCATCGTGAGGCCGTTCCAGCCGACCGTACTGAGCTGCTCGAGCGCGGCGTCGAGGATCGCGCGTTCGAGCACGGCACCGCGTCGGCGCAGGGAGGCCGCCTGAGCGGGAGCGGCCGTCCAACGCGAAGTAACCATCTGAGTGTCTCCGTTGCGCATGGGGGAGCGGGGAGTTCGGGGAGAGCGGGCGGTCAAGTGACGGCGCGGGGCAGCGACTTCAGTGAACGCTTGCGTTCACTGTCGGGGACTCACTACCGTTGCCGCAACAGTGAACGCGAGCGTTCACTAACGCACCTGTGGGGGAACCATAGTGACAACCTCTCAAACCTCTCAGTTGATCCAGGATCCAAAGCCAGGAGCGGCCCGCCGGGAGGGACACCCCGGCATCGCACTCGCCGTCATCGCGGCCTGCCAACTCATGGTGGTACTCGACTCGACGATTGTGAACATCGCCCTCCCGCACATTCAAGACGCGCTCAAATTCAGCACGACCGACCTGACCTGGGTGATCAGCGCGTACACCCTCACCTTCGGTGGCCTGCTCCTTCTCGGCGGTCGCGCGGGGGACATCCTCGGTCGGCGCCGGGTCTTCATGACCGGCATCATGCTGTTCACGCTCGCCTCGCTGCTCGGTGGACTCGCCCAGGAGCCCTGGCAGTTGCTGGCCGCGCGGGCCCTTCAGGGCGTGGGTGGCGCGATAGCGTCGCCCACCGCGCTGGCGCTCATCACCACCACCTTCCCCGAGGGCCCGGAACGGAACCGGGCCTTCGCCGTCTTCGCCGCGGTCTCCGCGGGCGGCGGCGCCATCGGGCTGCTTGCGGGTGGCATGCTCACCGAGTGGCTCGACTGGCGCTGGGTGCTTTTCGTCAACGTGCCCATCGGTGTGCTGATCACCGTGCTCGCCCCCATGTACATCAACGAGTCCGAGCGCCATCCGGGGCGCTTCGACGTGGCGGGCGCGCTCACCTCGACGGCCGGTATGGCCTCCCTGGTGTACGGGTTCATCCGCGCCGCGGAGGAGGGCTGGCGCGACAGCCTCACGATCGGGTCGTTCGCCACGGCGCTGGTCCTGTTGCTGGGCTTCGCGTTCATCGAGACCCGGGCGAAGGAACCGATCACCCCGCTGAAGATGTTCGGCGACCGCAACCGCTCCGGCACGTACGTGATCATGCTCAGTCTGGCCGCGGCGATGTTCGGGATGTTCTTCTTCATCGTCCTGTTCGTACAGAACGTGCTGGGTTACAGCCCGATCCAGGCCGGTCTGGCGTTCCTGCCCGTGACGGCGGCGATCGGTATCGGAGCGGGGCTGTCGCAGCGGTTCCTGCCGGTCCTCGGGCCCAAGCCGTTCATGGTCGTCGGCTCCGCCCTCGTCGCGCTCGGGCTCGGCTGGCTGACCTTCATGAGCCCCGACAGCACGTACGTCGGCGGGGTCCTCGGCCCGATGCTGCTCTTCGCCTTCGGCATGGGCCTGAACTTCGTGACACTGACCCTGACCGCGGTCTCCGGCGTCGCCCAGCACGAGGCGGGCGCCGCGTCCGGACTCCTCAACGTCACCCAGCAGGTGGGCGGTTCGCTCGGTCTGTCCATCCTGACCACGGTCTTCGGCTCGGCCAGCCGGGACGAGGCGGAGAAGCAGCTGCCGAAGTTCCTGGCGAACGGCTCGCCCGAGCAGAAGGCGGAGTTCGCCAAGACCCACCAGCTGCCCGCTCCGTGGGGCCACGACGTGCTCGCCCAGGGCATCTCGACCGCCTTCGTCCCGGCCGTCGCGATGGCGGTACTGGCCCTGGCCACCGCCGCGCTGGTGATCCGCGTCCGCAAGAGCGACCTGGAGGCCCTCGCGGGCACGGCGGGGCCCGCCGCGGGCTGAGGCGGCCCGCCGAAGCTTGGCGGGATCCGCGGAGGCCGGTCCCCGGTCCGGGATACGGACGGCGAGGTCCACGGTCCGGCCGTCCGCAGCGGAACGGCACCCCGGGGCCTGGCCTTGCAAGCAGCTCTACGGCGCCAGGGGCGGCCCTCGAGGTCTTACGGCACCGAGGCCCGGACCCCCTGCCCGGAGGTACGGCAGGGGGTCCGGGCCTCGCAGTCAGCGGTACGGCAGCTTGTACGGCCCCGCGAGCGGCACCACAGGACCGGGGTGAGCCCCATGGGTCGCGGCGCGGCACCGAGGGCGAGCCGTGACGCGCTCGGTCCGACACCGGGAAGAACCATCAGGCCCGGGGGGTACGGCATCGCAGGCGGCCCAGCAGGACACCGCTGTACGGCGCCGACGACCGACCCGTGCGACGCGCTGCCCCACGAGCCTCGGGACGCACGGAGCCGCACCCGTGCCGCACGACGCCCACCCCGGCCCCTGCCCGGGCACCGCGTTCCGCAAGGGACTCTCCAGCGTCACCGAACCGTCCCCGCGGCCTATGCCCCCGCCCGCACCCATCCCGGCAGGCTCTCCGTCCGCTCCACCCACTCCCTTGGCGGCGCCCCCGCCTTGCCCGCGGCGATCACACCGCCGACGATGGCGCAGGTCGTGTCCATGTCGCCGCCCACCTGGGCGGTCGACCAGAAGCCCTCTTCGTAGTCGCCCAGGGCCCGGGCCGCGGACCAGAGCGCGAACGGCACCGTGTCGTGCGCCGTCGTACGCCGCCCGCAGCCCAGTACGGCGGCGACCGTCGCGGTGTCCCCGTAGTCGAGCATGTCGCGAGCGCGCCGCAGACCGGCTCCCACGGCGCTGCGCGGGACGAGCGCGACGACGCCGTCGAGCAGTGCCTCGGCACTCGGCGGGCTCGCCGGGTCGGCCGCCAGGGCGGCGGCCGCGGCGACGGCCATGGCACCCACGACGGCCTCGCGGTGCTGGTGGGTGGTGTACGCCGAGATCTCCGCCTGGTGGACCGCCTGCTCCGGGTCGTCCGCGTACCAGGCCCCCAGGGGGGCGATCCGCATCGCGGCGCCGTTGCCCCACGAGCCCTGTCCCTTGAAGAGGGCGGACGCCAGCGCCCGCCAGTCGCCCCCCTCCCGGATCTGCCCCAGCAGCCGGTTGACCGCGGGACCGTAGCCCCGGTCGACATCGTGGTGCTCGGCGAAGGAGCCGGCCAGCGCGTCCTGGTCGATGCGGCGGTGCCGGGCCAAAACGGCCACTACGGAGGAGGCCATTTCGGTGTCGTCCGTCCACCGCCAGGGGCCGGACGGCAGCTCGCGTCGCTTGAGCAGCGGGTAGTTCACGGGCACGAAGAACCGCGAGCCCAGCGCGTCCCCCACCGCGAGTCCACGCAGGCTGGCCAGGGCGCGGTCCAGGCGTCCGCCGGGAGAGGAATCAGAGGTCATCGCCCTGCCACTCTATCCCGGGGTCCCCGTACGACTCGGGTACGCACCAGCGTTCGAACGGACGGTCAAGCGTGTACTTCCCGTCGTCACCGAGGACGAGCATCCGCATCTCGGCGTTCCCCGGATTCGACAGCGATTCGAACTCCGCGACCGTCCAGTGGAACCAGCGCATGCAGAACAGCCGCATGGCAAGGCCATGGGTCACCAGGAGCACGTTCGACGGGTGGTCGGGGGCCTCGAAGCTCCGGTAGAGGCTCTCCAGGAAGCCGCCGACCCGGTCGTAGACGTCGGCGCCGGACTCGCCCTGCGCGAAGCGGTAGAAGAAATGCCCGTAGGCGTCCCGGTAGGCCTTCTGGAGGCGTACGTCGTCGCGGTCCTGCCAGTTGCCCCAGTCCTGCTCGCGCAGCCGCGGCTCCTCGCGCACCCGTATGAGCTCGGGGTCGAGGTGGAAGGCGCGGAGCGTCTCGTGCGTACGGCGGTAGGGCGACACGTACACGCTTACGCGCTCTCGCCCGAAGACCTCCCGCAACCGTTTTCCCGTCTCCTCCGCCTGCTGCCACCCCTTCTCGGTGAGCGGCAGAGCGTGGTCGGGCTCGCGTTCATAAACGGTGTCATCGGCGTTGCCCGCTGACTCGCCGTGCCGGACAAGGACGATACGCCGTGGTCGAACCATGCCAAGACCCTAAAACGGCTGACGGCCGATCGAGCACTCGTACGGGCTCCATACGGCGTAGGTCACATGTTCTCCGCGCGGATCACACCCGCGGACGGCACTCCGGTCAGACCGTCCACGAGGGCTCCAGCGCCACTATGTCGCCGGTCAGGGCCGCGACGTCGGCCTCCGTCTGGGCGCGCAGCGCGAGCCGTTCCACCCGCTCCGCCCGGTACTTACCGTGTTCGGCGGCCGACTGCCACATGGACAGGATCAGGAACTCATGGCCCGGCGCCTCACCGAACAGGCCCCGCACCATGCCGGGCGAGCCCGCCATCGCGGGATTCCAGACCTTCTCCTGCATCAGCGCGAAGTGTTCGGCCCGTTCCTCGTGGATGCGGCAGTGGGCCACCCGCAGCAGGTCGGCGTCCGTGAAGCGCGGCTCGAAGCCGGTCTTCACATCGAACCGGTGATCGAATAGTTTGGCCTGCGCGTCCTTGAAGGTCCCCGACTGGGCAGCCGCGAGCCGGTCGTGCGAACGGGCCATGAAGGAGTCGTAGAAGGCACGGCTCTCCCAGAAGGCGAAGATGTGCGCCACCCCGGGCCGCCCTCGGCTCCAGCCCCCGCCCTGCCCCCGGAATCCCGGCTCACCCAGCAGCCCCGCCCACTTTCGCTGCCCCCGCTCGAAACCGCGGCGGTCCACCACGGTGCAGCGAATCCACTTGACCAGCACCGCGCCATCGTAAGGCCACGGAGCGTGGCGTCGGTCACGCTCCGGCGGAGTGCACCCGCGCGAGCGCCCCCGCGCGCGTGGCACGATGGACAACCGGCCTTGACAACAGAGCAGTTGAGGGCTGAAGAAGATGGGGAACGGGGAGGGGGAGATCCAATGACCGGTCTCAACAAGGGCATCCGCAAGGTCGAGCTCGCGGTGAAGTGGGACCCGAGTCCCGTCGGCGAGCCCGCGACCGACCTCGACATCATCGCGGCGACGTACGTGGCCGCCGATCCGTACGGCATTCCCGCCTATGTGGTGCACTTCGACAGCCGCTCCCCGGACGGCACCATCTACCTCAACCGGGACAGCAAGGACGGCAAGGGCTTCGGCTGGGACGAGGTCATGACGCTGGAACTCGACCGCCTCAACAGCGGCTACACGCGTGTGGTGGTGGGCGTACTCATCCAGCAACGTTCCGGCCACAAGTCGTTCGTGGGCGTCCTCAACCCGGGCCTGCGCATGCGGGAGGGCTACACCGTGCTGGCCGAGGACAACTTCGGCGGCGTCCTGGGGGCCACGGCCGCGACCGTCGGCGAGTTCGTACGCGACGCCTCCGGAGAGTGGACCTTCCATCCGGGGATCCATGGCTACGACACCGACCCGGCCGAGTTCCCACGCGTCATGGGCACGCGCCACGACGCCTGAAACAGCCCTCTCCGCAGGAGACGCCTGAAACAGCCTTCTCCGTAGCAGCGAGAAACGCCGAAGGGCGGCACGACCGGTGGTCGTGCCGCCCTTCAGGGTTTCAGGGCTTCGGTCAGCTGCAACCGCTGGTCGAGCCGCAGCC
Source organism: Streptomyces mirabilis (assembly GCF_039503195.1). Taxonomy (NCBI): domain Bacteria; kingdom Bacillati; phylum Actinomycetota; class Actinomycetes; order Kitasatosporales; family Streptomycetaceae; genus Streptomyces; species Streptomyces mirabilis. The sequence goes on along the minus strand of NZ_JBCJKP010000001.1, from coordinate 7,521,919 downwards.
CTCGCAGATGTAGCAGGAACCGGCCCGCTGCATCTTCGTACCGCAGGAGAAGCACAGGGGGGCGTCCGCCTGGATGCCCAGCTGCATCTCCACCAGCTCGGCACTGGTGTGGGCCTGCTTCGGGGCGGGCTTCGCCGCCTCGACCTCGGCCTTCGGGGTAGCGACGGCCTTCAGCTCCTGCGCACGGGGCGCGGACTGGGCCAGGCCCTCGACGTCCATGTCGACGTCGTCGGACGGCTCGTAGGAGCCCGTCTCCAGGTGACGCTGACGCTCCTCGGCGGAGTGGATGCCGAGCGCGGAGCGCGTCTCGAAGGGCAGGAAGTCCAGCGCCAGGCGACGGAAGATGTAGTCGACGATCGACTGCGCCATCCGCACGTCCGGGTCGTCCGTCATGCCGGCCGGCTCGAAGCGCATGTTCGTGAACTTCGAGACGTACGTCTCGAGGGGCACGCCGTACTGCAGACCTACGGAGACCGCGATCGAGAAGGCGTCCATCATGCCCGCGAGGGTGGAGCCCTGCTTCGACATCTTCAGGAAGACCTCGCCGAGACCGTCGTCCGGGTAGGAGTTGGCGGTCATGTAGCCCTCGGCGCCGCCCACCGTGAAGGAGGTGGTGATGCCGGGACGACCCTTGGGGAGGCGCTTGCGGACCGGGCGGTACTCGACGACCTTCTCGACCGCGGTGCGGATGGTCTCCTCCGCCTTCGCCGTGACCTCGGTCTTCTCCTTCTCCTTGGTCTTGGCGGAGAGGGGCTGGCCGACCTTGCAGTTGTCGCGGTAGATCGCGAGCGCCTTGACGCCCATCTTCCACGCCTCGAAGTAGACCTCTTCGACGTCCTCGACGGTCGCCGTCTCCGGCAGGTTGACCGTCTTGGAGAGCGCGCCGGAGATCCAGGGCTGGATCGCGGCCATCATGCGGACGTGGCCCATCGCGGAGATGGAGCGCTCGCCCATGGCGCAGTCGAAGACCTCGTAGTGCTCGTGCTTGAGGCTCGGGGCGTCGACGACATTGCCGTTCTCGGCGATGTGGGCGACGATCGCCTCGATCTGCTCCTCCTGGTAGCCCAGGCGGCGCAGGGCCTGCGGAACGGTGCCGTTGACGATCTGCATCGAGCCGCCGCCGACCAGCTTCTTGAACTTGACCAGCGCGAGGTCGGGCTCGAGGCCGGTGGTGTCGCAGGACATCGCGAGACCGATGGTGCCGGTCGGGGCGATGACCGAGGCCTGCGCGTTGCGGAAGCCGTTCTTCTCACCGAGGTGCAGCACGTCCTGCCAGGCCTCCGTGGCGGCGGCCCAGATCGGCGTGTCCAGGTCGTCCACCCGGACGGCCACGGCGTTGGCGTCGGAGTGCTGCTTCATGACGCGCTGGTGCGGCTGCGCGTTGCGGGCGTAGCCGTCGTACGGGCCGACGACCGCGGCGAGCTCGGCGGAACGCCGGTACGAGGTGCCGGTCATCAGCGAGGTGATGGCACCGGCGAGGGCGCGACCGCCGTCGGAGTCGTACGCGTGACCGGTCGCCATCAGGAGGGCGCCCAGGTTGGCGTAGCCGATGCCCAGCTGACGGAAGGCGCGGGTGTTCTCGCCGATCTTCTGGGTCGGGAAGTCCGCGAAGCAGATCGAGATGTCCATCGCGGTGATGACCAGCTCGACGACCTTGGCGAAGCGCTCGACCTCGAAGGACTGGTGGCCCTTGCCGTCGTCCTTGAGGAACTTCATCAGGTTCAGCGAGGCGAGGTTGCAGGACGTGTTGTCCAGGTGCATGTACTCGCTGCACGGGTTCGAGCCGTTGATACGACCGGACTCCGGGCACGTGTGCCAGTGGTTGATCGTGTCGTCGTACTGGATGCCCGGGTCGGCGCAGGCCCAGGCGGCCTCGGCCATCTTGCGGAAGAGCGTCTTGGCGTCGACCTCCTCGATGACCTCGCCGGTCATACGGGAGGTGAGACCGAACTTGCCGCCCTCCTCGACCGCCTTCATGAACGTGTCGTTCACACGGACCGAGTTGTTGGCGTTCTGGTACTGGACGGACGTGATGTCGTCGCCGCCCAAGTCCATGTCGAAGCCCGCGTCACGGAGGGCGCGGATCTTCTCCTCCTCCTTGACCTTGGTCTCGATGAAGTCCTCGATGTCGGGGTGGTCGACGTCGAGGATGACCATCTTGGCCGCGCGGCGCGTGGCGCCACCCGACTTGATCGTTCCTGCGGAGGCGTCGGCACCGCGCATGAAGGAGACGGGACCCGAGGCGTTGCCGCCCGAGGAGAGGAGCTCCTTGGAGGAGCGGATACGGGAGAGGTTCAGGCCGGCGCCGGAGCCGCCCTTGAAGATCATGCCCTCTTCCTTGTACCAGTCGAGGATCGACTCCATGGAGTCGTCGACGGACAGGATGAAGCAGGCCGAGACCTGCTGGGGCTGAGGCGTCCCGACGTTGAACCAGACCGGGCTGTTGAAGCTGAAGATCTGGTGCAGGAGCGCGTACGCCAGCTCGTGCTCGAAGATCTCGGCGTCGGCGGGCGAGGCGAAGTACTTGTGGTCCTCGCCGGCCTTCCGGTACGTCTTCACGATGCGGTCGATGAGCTGCCTGAGGCTCACCTCGCGCTGCGGGGTGCCCACGGCACCACGGAAGTACTTGCTGGTGACGATGTTGACCGCGTTCACCGACCAGAAGCCGGGGAACTCGACGCCACGCTGCTCGAAATTGATCGAGCCGTCGCGCCAGTTGGTCATGACGACGTCACGGCGCTCCCATTCCACCTCGTCGTACGGGTGCACGCCGGGGGTGGTGTGGATGCGCTCGATGCGCAGTCCCTTGCTGGCCTTGGTGCCCTTGGCGCGGGAACCTCGTGCCGGACCGCTCGCCGTCTCTGTCATGCCGCCTCCCTGTATCGGGCTAAAACGCCCTGAAGTGCCACGTTCTTCCCATGGCACGGTGTGTGTCTGGTGCTGCGGGCGCCACTACGCGGCCGCCCGCAACAGGTCTTTGGTCGCCACCGCTGGGGGCCGATCCGAGTCGGCCCTTCCGTCAGTCGGCGGCGCTGGCGGGCACGGGGACCTGGACGGCCCCTCCGGACCCGCGGTCGCTTTCCGGGCGCTCCGCTTCCGCGGCCGCCACGTCCACCTCGCCCGCGTCTTCCTCGTCCGCGGCGGGGCGCTGCTTCGTCTCTTCCCTGAGTTCCACGATGGCGGCCTCGAAGTCCTCGAGCGAGTCGAACGCCCGGTACACGGACGCGAAGCGCAGATAGGCGACGAGGTCGAGTTCCTGCAACGGACCGAGTATGGCCAGACCCACGTCGTGGGTGGTCAGCTCGGCGCTCCCGGTGGCCCGCACCGCCTCCTCGACCCGCTGGCCGAGCTGGGCGAGCGCGTCCTCGGTGACCGGCCGCCCCTGACACGCCTTGCGCACGCCGTTGATGACCTTGGTACGACTGAAGGGTTCGGTCACGCCGGACCGCTTGACCACCATCAGCGAGCACGTCTCCACCGTCGTGAAACGACGGGAGCAGTCGGGGCACTGGCGGCGCCTGCGGATCGACGTGCCGTCATCGGTCGTACGGCTGTCGACGACACGGCTGTCGGGGTGCCTGCAGAAGGGGCAGTGCATGGCTCCAACCCTCCTTCACAGCACGACTCATAGACCTCGCGGGACCTCTCGGGCCCCTCGAAGCAGCCCCAAGCATAGGCGATGGCCGGAGGCTCGAAGACCCGGGGGACCACAACTTCTGGGCTGCTACAGCAATCCAACCACTAGATGTGGGGATCGACCCGTAAATTCACCCAGGCCACGCGTGTCGCGCACGTAAGGGCATGTGCCGCACGGCCATACCGATCCCGGACACACGGAGAGACCGTGGTCAGCGCGCGGAAGGGGGGCCGGTACCCGACTTACGGGGTGCCGGATGGCAGACTGGGCCGCGGCCCACATCTGTCGGCACGGTCATCGCCCCGGCGGTGAAGAGTACAGCAATGAGCCCTTTTGTCCGCCGGATGCATCGTTGGCTATACACCCAGACACATGATCACGACAGACAATCCGCGATTTTTCACTCGAACGTGTGTTTGGCGCAACCTTTCGAAAGCAACTACCGTTGTCCAGCAGGGAGACCATCGAGAGGGGCCGACGTGACCACCACCGCAGACAGTGCCACCATCACTGCCCAGGACCGCTCCCAGGGCCGACTCGAGCCGGTGCATGCGATGAACGAAGCCACGAATCATGAGGGGCCCAAGCGCTCCCTGCCAGGGCGACCTCCCGGCATCCGCGCCGACAGCTCGGGACTCACCGACAGGCAGCGCCGGGTGATCGAGGTCATCCGGGACTCCGTGCAGCGACGCGGCTACCCGCCGTCGATGCGGGAGATCGGACAGGCGGTCGGCCTCTCCAGCACCTCGTCGGTCGCCCACCAGCTGATGGCACTGGAGCGCAAGGGCTTCCTGCGCCGCGATCCGCACCGGCCGCGGGCGTACGAGGTCCGGGGCTCCGACCAGTCCTCGGCACAGCCCACGGACACGGCGGGCAAGCCGGCCGCGTCGTACGTGCCGCTCGTCGGCCGTATCGCCGCCGGTGGCCCGATCCTGGCCGAGGAGTCGGTGGAGGACGTCTTCCCCCTCCCCCGGCAGCTGGTCGGTGACGGCGAGCTGTTCGTCCTGAAGGTCGTCGGCGACTCGATGATCGAGGCCGCCATCTGCGACGGGGACTGGGTGACGGTCCGGCGCCAGCCGGTCGCGGAGAACGGTGACATCGTGGCCGCGATGCTGGACGGCGAGGCCACGGTGAAGCGGTTCAAGCGTGAGGACGGCCATGTGTGGCTCCTCCCGCACAACGCCGCGTACCAGCCGATTCCCGGCGACGAGGCGACCATCCTGGGCAAGGTGGTGGCGGTGCTGCGGCGCGTGTGACAGCACGCGCCGGGCGGCGGGACACCCCGCCCCGCCCTTGACCGGGCCCCGGGACCACCTGCGCCGGTTCCGGGGCCCTGTGCGTTGCCCTCCGGCGGTCAGGCGGGGGGAGTCGGCGGCGTGCGCGGTGTGCCAGAGATGGCCCGCCCCGACGAGACACGCCCCCGAGGGGATCTTGCTCCCGGGGGCTTCTACCCGCGGGGGGCAGGAGAACCGTCCACAGGCTCCGAGGGAAATGCGCGGGCGCCGAGCGATATACGCAGGCGCCGGGCCACACATGCGGTGCGCGGGTGCCGACCGATATGCGGGCCCCGGTCGGCATGCTCGGGAGACCAGCGACCTGTGCGGGCGTCGCGCGGCATGCTCGGGTGTCGGGGAGGATCGAAGGTGGCCCGGGACAGAGATCTCGAGCCTCAGAGCACACGCCCGACCTGGGGCCGCCCGCAGGACCGGTAGGTCGGGTGTGGCCGTCTGGGTGGTGTTGTTTGGCCGACGGGGCGTCCGAGGCGGAGCAACTCCGCCCGTAGAGGCACCCGGGCAGGCCCGCCTCGGGCCAAGTGCGCGGGTTCCCTCAGCCTGCCGCCGGAAGGACCTACGCCTCGTCCGTCTCCCCCGCCCCCACCGTCTCCTCCGCCTTCCGGGCCGCCGCGTCGATCGCGGTGAGCGACCTGCGTACCTGGTTGCGGTCCGTGGTGTACCAGAAGTCGGGGAGGGACGCCTTGAGATAACTGCCGTAGCGCGCCGTCGCGAGGCGCTGGTCCAGTACGGCCACCACGCCCCGGTCACCCGTGGCCCGTACGAGGCGGCCGGCGCCCTGGGCCATCAGCAGCGCCGCGTGGGTCGCGGCGACGGCCATGAAGCCGTTCCCGCCGTTCTCCTCGACGGCCTTCTGGCGGGCGCTCATCAGCGGGTCGTCGGGGCGCGGGAAGGGGATCTTGTCCATGACGACGAGCTGGCAGCTGGGCCCGGGGACGTCGACACCCTGCCAGAGCGAGAGCGTGCCGAAGAGGCAGGTCTTGGGGTCGGCCGAGAAGTTCTTGATCAGCTCGCCGAGCGTCTCCTCGCCCTGCAGCAGGATGGGGTACTCGGGGATGCGCGAGCGCAGCTCCTCCGCAGCGAGCTGGGCGGCCCGCATCGAGGAGAACAACCCCAGCGTGCGACCCCCCGCGGCCTGGATCAGCTCGGTGAGCTCGTCCAGCATGTCCCCACGGTCGCCGTCGCGCGCGGGGCGGGACAGGTGCTTGGCCACGTACAGAATGCCCTGCTTGGGGTAGTCGAAGGGCGAGCCGACGTCGACGCCCTTCCACTGCGGGAGGTCATCGCCCTCGGAGCCCTCCGGGGCGAGTCCCAGCGACGCCCCCACTCCGTTGAAGTCACCGCCGAGCTTCAGGGTGGCGGACGTCAGGACGACGGAACGGTCCGCGAAGAGCTTCTCCCTGAGGAGGCCGGAGACGGACATGGGAGCGACGCGGAGGGAGGCGCCGAAACGGTCATGCCGCTCGTACCAGACCACGTCCCACTCGGAGCCGTTGGTGATCCGCTCCGCCACGTCGTGCACCGCCTCCACCGAGGCGAGAGCCTGCTTGCGGACGGAGTCCTCGTCCTGGACGGACTTGTCGCGGGTGGAGCCGATCGCCGAGATCACCGTACGAGCGGCGTCGCGCAGTGCCATCAGCGCGTATCCGAGATCCTCCGGGATCTCCTCCAGGCGGCCCGGAAGAGCGAGCTCCATCAGCCGCTCGAAGCCCTCGGCGGCGGTCTGGAGCTGATCGGCCGCCTTCTCGTTGACCAGCTTCGCGGCGCGGCGCACCGCGCGGTTGACCTGGCCGGGCGTGAGCTCGCCGGTCGCGACACCGGTGACCCGGGAGACCAGCTCATGGGCCTCGTCGACGATCAGCACCTCGTGCTGCGGGAGGACCGGCGCGCCCTCGATGGCGTCGATCGCGAGCAGCGCGTGATTGGTGACGACGACCTCGGCCAGCTTGGCGCGCTCACGGGCCATCTCTGCGAAGCACTCCGCTCCGTAGGCACATTTGGTGGCGCCCAGGCACTCTCGGGACGAAACGGACACTTGGGCCCACGCGCGGTCGGAGACTCCGGGCGTGAGGTCGTCGCGGTCGCCGGTCTCGGTCTCGTCCGACCAGTCCCGCAGCCGCAGCAGGTCCTGGCCCAGCTTGCTGGTGGGCGCGGCCGCCTCGAACTGGTCGAAGAGGCCGTCCTCCTCGTCCTGCGGCACGCCCTCGTGCAGCCGGTGCAGACACAGGTAGTTCGACCGGCCCTTGAGCATCGCGAACTCCGGGCGGCGGCGCAGCAGCGGGTGCAGCGCGTCGACGGTCCGCGGAAGATCGCGCTCCACGAGCTGCCGCTGGAGCGCCAGGGTGGCGGTCGCCACGACGACCCGCTCCCCGTGGGCGAGCGCGGGCACGAGGTAGCCGAGCGACTTTCCGGTGCCGGTGCCCGCCTGGACCAGCAGGTGGGAGCTGTCGTCGATGGCACCCGCGACGGCTTCGGCCATGGTCACCTGGCCAGGGCGCTCCGTGCCGCCGACAGCAGTGACGGCAGCATGCAGGAGTTCGGGGAGTGAGGGCTCTGTCATAGCGTTGCCAGCCTACGGGGCGCCACTGACAATCGGGCGATCAAGGCCCGGCCTGCGGACGCGATCAGGACGAGAACGAGTACGGGACGGATGATCAAGGCCGGTGGAGGGGGTTCGGGACCGTGCCGTGCACCGCGGCGTGCGGGCGCTCGGGACGGTCGCGGTAGCCGTCGAGGTGCAGTCGGTTGCGGTTGAGGCACAGGCGCTCGATACGCGGAGTGAGCAGGTCGAACATCTCGTAGCGCTCCTTGAGCTCGGGGAAGCGCGCCTGGTGACGGACGATCTCCGCCCGGACGAGCGCCCAGAACTCGGCCTCCGGAACGCCCAGTTGTTCCTCGCAGAGCGGTGCGAGATAGCGGAAGACCCCCACGAAGAGCCCGGAGTGGATGAACTGGGTCAGGAACGCCGGCGGCTCGGTCAGCAGTACGTTCCGTACGTCGTCCGGCATGGTCGCGTGCTCGGGCAGGGGGTCCGCGCTCACGTTGACGTCGTCCACGAAGTCCTTCACCGCGAGGCGGACGGGGACGTCGTGGTCGTCGAAGACGACGATCGCGTTCTCTCCATGGGGGCTGAACACCGTGCCGTACCGATAGAGGAAGTGCAGCAGCGGCGGCAGGAGCGCGGCGAAGAGGCGGCGCAGCCAGACGTTGGGGGCGAGGCCCGAGCGGGCGACGAGCTCCGCGGTGAAGGCGCGGCCGTCCGGGTCGGTGTGCAGGAGCGCGGCCAGGGTGCGCGCGCGTTCACCGGGCGCCAGATGGCGCGAGACCGGCTCACGCCAAATCGCACCGAGCAACTCCTTGTACTGGTAGGGCACTTCGGGGAGGGCGTCGTACACGGGGTGGTTCACGGTCACCGAGGCGACCTCGCCGAGCAGGATCACCCCGCAGGTGTCCCGCAAAAAGGGGTCGGCATCTCTCAGGGCGTGCATCCAGGCGGTGACGGCGGGCGCCGCGAGCGTGCGTTCCGTCGGCAGGCCGCGCCAGACCAGGGTGTTGAGCACGGACAGCGGCAGTTTCACCGTGTGCCGGTCCGGGTGCGAGACGTTGAGGAACGTACGGATCGACTGCTGCGGGAGCCGCAGGTCGCCGTCGGAGGGCAGCGGCACGATCGCTCCCGCGGCTACGGAGGGCGCGAACAGCGGCAGCACGACGTCGTCCCACTGCCAGGGGTGCACGGGCAGATAGAGGTACGACTCCGGCGTGAGCCCACGCGCGCGTAGTACCCCGTCGAAGGACTCCCTCGTGGCGGGGGCGAGTTCGCGCGCGTAGAGCTGTTCGGCGGAGTGGAGGCTCGGGACGCCTCGGTAGGTGGCGAGCGTGGTGTGCACCGCCATCCAGGGAATCGGCGTCGCTCTGCGGGCCTCCGGTGCCCAGTCGGCGGCGTCCGTCGCCGAGAAGCCGAGGCGGCCCTTGTTCAGCACGATCCAGGGGTGGCCGGTCTGGTGGCCCTCCAGTTCGGCGTAACCGAGGTCGGCCAGTTCGGCCACCGTACGGGCGTCGCGGTGGAGGCGGGCGTCCGCGGCGAGCGTCGTGCTCAGTTCACGGACCACGTGGCCGAGCGTCGCGCCGTCGATCTCCAGCGTGCCGCGGGCCCGGGTGAGGAAGCCGAGCGGGTCGGTGAAGGGGCACGGCTCAGCCCCGTCCTCGGTGAGGGTGAGCGAGGCGGGGTCGACGCGCCAGCTGTCGTACGAGGCGCGGCGGGCGCGGAAGGAGAGGCTGCCGCCGGCGTCGAGGCGCAGGGCGTAGGGACGGAGGGTCTCGGTGTGCCCGGTGTCCTCGCGCGGGGTGTCCCGGTACGGGGTGTCGTGGTGAGCGGAGGCGGGGCGTGGTGAGGGTCGCGAGGAGGCCGCCCCGGTCGAGGAGTCGAGGCCGGTCGCCGGATTGTGCGCACCGCGGAGCAGGGCCACTTTTCCCTCCGCGCCCCGTCGAGCCTCCGACCCCGGCTCCGACCCCGAACCCGGCTCCGACCCCGAACCCGGCTCCGAACCCGGATCCAGATCGGACTCCGGATCCAGGTGGGACTCCGGATCCAGGTCGGACTCCGGATCCAGGTCGGACTCCGGATCCAGATCGGACTCCGGTTCCAGGTCGGACTCCGGTTCCGGTCTGACGATCTCCTCGTGGGCGAACTCGCCGATCATTTTCGCGAGGAGTCGGCGGCCGACCTGGTCCCATCGGTCTTTGCGCAGCTCGGGCGGGTCGTACAAGGCGGGCAGCTCTCCGGATGCCGGGGTGGCGGATGGACGCGGCACGGGGACTCCTTGGCAGGGAACCGGATCGGAACGAGCGGTGCGGTGAGGGCAGGGCGCTACAACAGATCGCGCAGGCTCCGGTCCCGGACCATGAGGGCTGCCCGTTTGCCGGGCAGGTCGACCTCGGCGGAGAACCGGAAGCCCGCGCTCAGGAAGGCGGCGACGGAGGGCGTGTTGCGGAGGTCGGGTTCCGCGACGACGCGGGCGCAGGCCGGTCGCCTGTCCAGTACGAGGTCGGCGACGGCGCGGAGCAGGGCGGAGCCGAGGCCTCGTCCGCGGTTGGCGACACCGCCGACGAGGAGGTGAAGGCCGGTGTCGTGCGGGCGGGCGGGATAGTGACGCGCCAGGAGGTCGAGGTCCGCGCGGTAGATCTCCCAGTAGCTCATCGGGGTGCCGTCCAGCACACCGAGGCAGGGCACACTGCGGCCGTCGCCGTCGAGCTGGCGGCACAGATGTTCTTCCGCGACCGACTCGGGCCCTGCCAGCTCCCAGAACTCCGCGACGGCGGGGTCGTTCATCCAACGGGAGACGAGCGGGAGATCACGCTCCACTCGGACGGGGACCAGGTGGAAGGTGCCCACGGGAGTGGCGATCGGGCCCCAGCCACCGATGCGGTCGAGCAGGTCGTCTCCCCCGGCCGACTCGACCTCGGAGCCGAGGAGCGCGAGGAGCTCGTCGGGCAGGCGCAGGTCGAGGGTGTCCTCGTTGTCCGTGCCCGGCCCGGGGCCCGGGTCGGTGCCGAGGTCGGTGACGGGGGCGGTACCGGCGTCGGTGCTCGCATCGGTGGGAGGCACGGCGACGCTCCTCTCAGGAGACGGGGTGGGACATGTTCCTCAGGGCCGGCAGGGGGTTGGCGAGGATGGCTTCGTCAGGGATGGCAGGGGGTCGGTGAGGGCGGCTTCGTCAGGAATGGAGCGGGTTGGCGAGGGTGACGTAGACGGACTGGGTGTCGACCGGGCCGACGAGTTCGTCGAGGCCGTGCAGCCGGGTCAGCAGGTTGGCCTTGCAGCGCAGGACGGGCGAGTCGAGGAGGTGGGCGGGCAGGGGCGTACGCAGTCGGGCCGGGCCGTAGGCCACGTCGGTGAGGAAGCGGCGGAAGGCGGCGAGCAGCAGTTGTTCGTCGGCGAGGTGCTGGGAGCCGAACGCGCCGATGAGGCCGAGCACGTTGTTGATCGCCAGGTAGTAGGCGAAGCGTTCGTCGGTGACCTCGTCGGAGACGAAGGTGTCGCTGTGTTCGCCGATGCCCGGCAGCCGGGCGTCCAGCTCGGCGCGCCGGGACGCGCGGAAGTAGTAGCCCTGGTTGTCGCGGTAGCGGCCGCCCGTGGGCCAGCCCTCGGGGTCCAGCAGGAGCAGGGTGTTCTGCTGGTGTGCTTCCAGCGCGATCCCCGCCTCGCTGTCGAGCCAGAGCACGGGGCGTACGACGTGCTCGAGGTAGCGCAGGAACCACTCGGCGGCGACGGCGCCACGGGGCCTGCTGGTGCGTCCGGCGAGGCGGGTGACGATCTCGGCGAGCCGGGATCGCATCACGGGCCGGTCCTCGGATCCGCTGCGTGCGCCGGGTCGGGCGTGGGGCCGGGGAGAGACGAGCCCCGCGACACAGCCGGCGTCGTCGGTCGGCCCGAACGGGTTGTGGCGGATCATCACGTCGAGCCCGACCAGGGGGGTGCCGTCCGGGGCGTTGACGGCGAGCCAGGCCGGGTCGCGGACGATGTCGAAGCCCGGGTGGGCGGACTGCCACTGCTTGGACAGGCCGCTGCGCAGCAGACGGTGGACCTCCACGCCACGGTGGAGCTCCTTGCGGAGGTTCTCACGGCGGGAGTTGGTGATGCGCAGGCCCAGCGACAGCTTGAGCATCGCTGGGGCGCCGGAGCGGTAGAGGGTGCGGACGGAGGAGGTCGGATGCCAGGCGGAGCCGTGCGGGCCGAGGTCCCGGAGCAGTCCGGCGTCGAGCAGGGCCGCGGTCTCGGGTCGGTGCCGGACGTCGGCCAGCTGCCAGGGGTGCAGCGGCAGGGCGGTGTACCCGTCGGGCAGGGACAGCCCGGCTCCCGCCAGCCGCGCGGTGATCTGCTGCGCGGGGACGGGTCGGCCGCGCTCCGTCCACGCCGAGTCGGCCGCCAGGACCGCGGGGGCGACCGCCATCCAGTGCAGCGGGAAGGAGCCGCGCAACTCGGGTGAGTACAGCCGCGCTTCGGCGTCGGAGAGCCCTTCCCGGCTCTTCGGAGTGGGGTGCCACGGGTGCCCCAGCACCAGTGCTTGTTCGGCGGCGAGGAAGAAGTCGGGGGTGTCCGCGGGCCGTTCCCTTCGGTCGTTGATGAACACGACGGTCCGCCGCACCGAGTCGGCGACACGGCCGAGCAGGTCGGCACCGTCCCCGGCGGTGCCGGTCTCGGAAACGGGCGTCGACGTCACCTCGGCCGTGCTCGTCGTCCGCCGGCCCGTCGCCGCTTGGCGCGCGAGCAGCGCCGCGACGGTGACGGCGTCGGCGGGCGGTGCTCCCTCGGGAGCGTCGGCGAGGTGCGGGAGGCCGAAGCGGTGCCAGCCGGTCGGGGACCAGTGGTGGACCGGCGTCAGGAGGGAGGTGCCGCTGGCCGGGAGGGGGATGCGGAGGGTGCCGTCGGTGGGGGCGGGCAGGTTGTTCTCGCGTACCCAGCAGCGCAACAGGTTCTCGACCGCCGCGGCCTGGGCCGCGGTGTGGGCGGCGGGGTGCTCCAGCAGGTCGGCGGTGGCGCCGCGCAGCCGCTCGGTCTCCCGGGCCCCTCCCTTCTGCCGGGGGACCGCGTCGGCTCCCGGAGCCGGGGGGGTCTGCGTGCCACAGGCCGCTCGCTCGTGGGTGTCGGGACGGCCGTCGGGTGTGGGGGTGGCGTTCAAGAGAGTTCCTCGGGGTCGTTCAGGCTCGTGCGGCGACGAACCGGGGCGGTACTGGCGTGCGTGGGGCGTGGGGCGTTCCTGGTCGGGCCGGGTGGGCGGACGGTGGTCCGGTCGAGTGGGGGACAAGCGGGGTGGTCCGAGTGGGGTCGCCGTCGCGCCCGGGCGCGGGGCCCGTCGAGGGGACCGCCGTAGGGGCCGCCCGCGGCGGTCGCAGGTCCTATCCGGCGTGCTCACCGGATGCGGATCCCCGACCGTGCCCGGCCACGCCGCCCAGTCCCGCTCGCGCCGCCGCAGCCACCGTCGCCACCGCGTCCGCCAGTCGATCGAGCACCGCGGTCGCCTGTTCGTCGCTGATCGTCAAGGGCGGGAGGAGTCGCACCACGCTCGCGCGGCGCCCGCCCAGCTCCACGATCAGACCGCGGCGCAGGCACTCGCGCTGCACGGCGGCGGCGAGTTCGGGGGCGGCGGGCCGGGGACCGTCGGTGGGGGTGTCCGGGGCTGTCTCGGGATCCACCAGCTCGACGCCGATCATCAGCCCACGGCCCCGAACGTCACCGATGCACGGGAACTCCTCGGCCAGTTGCCGGAGTTGAGCGAGCATGCGGGACCCCAGGGTCGCAGCGCGCTCGGCCAGTCCGTTCTCGCGGACGTACGCGAGGGTCGCCGTTCCCGCGGCCATGGCCAGTTGATTGCCGCGGAACGTGCCCGCGTGGGCGCCCGGTTGCCAGACGTCGAGGTCGTCGCGGTAGACGACGACGGCCAGCGGCAGACTGCCTCCGATGGCCTTGGACAGGACCATCACGTCCGGGGTGATCCCGCTGTGTTCCACGGCCCAGAAGGCTCCGGTGCGCCCGACGCCGGTCTGGACCTCGTCCGCGATCAGGGGAATGGAGCGCGCCGCGGTGATCTCGCGCATCCGGCGCATCCAGTGGTCGGGCGCGGGAATCACCCCGCCCTCGCCCTGGACGGGTTCGAGGATCATCCCGGCGGGGCGTGGCACGCCGGACTTGGTGTCGTCGAGCAGGGACTCGGTCCAGCGCGCGGCGAGTTCGGCACCTCGCTCACCGCCGATGCCGAACGGGCAGCGGTAGTCCTGGGGGTAGGGCAGGCGCGCGACCCGTACCTCGGTCGCGCCCCCGGATGCTTCGAGCGCCCCCGCGGTCATCCCGTGATAGGCACCGGTGAAGGCGAGCATTCCGGTGCGTCCGGTCGCGGCGCGCACCAGTTTGAACGCGGCCTCGACGGCGTCCGTCCCGGCGGGTCCGCAGAACTGCACCCGCGCGCGGGCGGCGAACTCCGGGGGCAGCGTGCGGAACAGCTCGGTGGTGAAGGCGTCCTTGACGGGTGTGGCCAGGTCGAGGACGTGCAGTGGCGCCCCGGAATCGAGGACTTTTCTGATCGCCTCCAGGACCACCGGGTGGTTGTGTCCCAGGGCCAGGGTGCCCGCGCCGGAGAGACAGTCGAGGTAACGGCGCCCGTCCGCGCCCTCGATGGTCAGCCCCCGCGCCCGCACGGGGACGATCGGCAGGGCGCGCGCGTAGGTGCGGGCCGCCGACTCGCGCGCCGACTGACGCCGCAGAATCCCCTCGTGCGCCGCGCGCGCCCCCTCGGACACTCCGGGCACCGTCTCTCGCACCCTCTCGGACACTCCGGACACGACCTCCCGCGTCTCCTCGGGCTCGCGCCCCACCGGTACCACCGCAGACTCGGTCACGGCCACGACTTCAGGTCCTCCCGCTGTCCAGAGGCGAGTTGGCAGGGGGCTCTGAGCGCAGGCGGCAGGCCCCCGTACGTACCAACGACGCGACCGGCTCGGGGAAGCGGGTGAGTCGAAGATCCTTGCCGTGACGGAACCGTTGCCGTTCCGTGGGATGTCCCCCACAGCGAGCGCATAGTGTGTGGTGCCGTTCAGAACACCGAACGATGCACCTGTGTCCCGTACCGAGGGACTTTGGATCGGCGGATCCTGACAGGTTCTCTTACGTCCAGGGGGAGTTACACCATGCGATCCATACGCCCGTCCTTCGCCGCTCGTCGAGGGAGGAGCGCGCGCCGCGGAACCTCCCCCGTACTGGCCGCCGTCGGCCTGACGGCGGCGCTGGCGCTGACCGCCACCGCCTGCGACTCGGGCAACAGCAACGCGAGCGGCCAGGCCGGCGCGTCGGCGTCCCAGAGTGCCGACGACAAGATCAAGATCCCGGACGACATCAAGAACAAGCTCAAAGAGCACGGGATCGACATCGACAAGTGGAAGAACGGCGCCTGGAAGAACTGGAACAAGGACGACTGGCTGCGCGAGGCCAACGACTTCGTCAACCCCATCATCAAGGGGCTGTGGGACCCGGACCGGATGCGCGGCGCCAACGACCCGGACAAGAACAAGGGCGTCGACGAGAACGACCTCTCCGGTGACCAGGGCGTCACCGACGCCACTCCGGCGCCCGTGGCGGCGAAGGCCGTGAGCGTCGCCTACCACGACAACGTGCCCGAGGCGGGCAAGGTGTTCTTCGACTCCCCCGAGGGCACGATGGTCTGCTCGGCGACGGTGGTCGAGGACCCCGCGCACCCGGGCAAGTCGAACCTCGTGTGGACCGCGGGCCACTGTGTGCACGCCGGCAAGAAGGGCGGCTGGTACCGCAACATCGCCTTCGTGCCCTCGTACAACGACGCCGGCAGGACGTCCGCCCAACTGCAGAACGCCACGCGGACGGAGGTCGCTCCGTACGGTGTCTGGTGGAGCGACTGGGCGCAGACCTCGGACCAGTGGATCGCCCAGGGCGGCTCCACCGGCGGCCAGGGCGCGTCGTACGACTACGCGGTCCTGCATGTGACGCCGGAGAAGGGCGGCAACGGCAAGTCGCTGGAGGAGACGGTCGGTTCGGCGCTCCCGGTGAACTTCAACGCTCCGGCCGTACCCAAGGTCGCGAGCATCACGGCGACCGGTTACCCGGCGGCGGCGCCGTTCGACGGGCAGAAGCTGTACCAGTGCACCGACAGGCCCGGCCGTCTGTCGATCGCCAAGGCGGACCCGACGATGTACCGCATCGGGTGCACCATGACCGGTGGTTCGTCCGGCGGCGGCTGGGTGGCGACCGGGTCGGACGGCAAGCCCGCCCTGGTGTCCAACACCTCGATCGGCCCGGTCAGCGCGGGCTGGCTGGCGGGTCCGCACCTGGGTACGGTCGCCAAGGGTGTGTACGACTCGGTGAGCAAGAAGTTCGCGAGCCAGTGAGCCAAGGGGGCAGTGGGACCACGGGCCCGTGAGACGACGATGCGCAGGCGGGTGACCCGACGGGCCTGACAGGAATCGCACACGGGCCGCACGGGCGGCGGTGGGGTGGCGCACGGAACCCTTCACCACTCCACCGCCGTTCGCCCCCAACGGCCCGGGCATAGTGAGGTGTCAGCACGTCAACGGGGGTTACACCAGCATGCGTTCCGTACGTACGCTCGGCGCGCGCGGGCGCGGTCGGCGCCGCGTTCTCACCGCCACCGGCCTCGCCGCCGCCCTGGCCCTCACGCCACCGCCTGCAACTCGGGCGACGACAAGGCGAGCGGGCCCAGCTCCTCCTCGTCGCGGAACGGCGACGACAAGATCAGGATCTCGGAGGCCGTCAGGAGCAAGCTCAAAGAGCACGGCATCGACGTCGCGCAGGCGCTCTACGAGAACATGAGCAAGCGGTACGGCGGACGGTAGGCGCCGTGCTCACCCGGCCGCGGCGAAGGCCCGCCCCTGCGAGAGGGTGCGGGCCTTCGTACGTCGTCCCTGCGGAAGCGGGCGGCTAGAGCGCGACGGGCGCCGGAACGTACGGCGCGAGGTCGGCCGCCAGTTCCTCGTGCACCCGCACCTTGAGCAGGGTGCCCTCCGGGGTGTGCTCCTCGGAGATCACCTCACCCTCGGAGTGGGCGCGCGCGACCAGCCTGCCGTGCGTGTACGGCACGAGCGCCTCGATCTCGACCGAGGGGCGGGGCAGCTCGTTGTCGATGAGCGCGAGCAACTGGTCCATGTTCATACCGGTGCGGGCCGAGACCGCGATAGAACGCTTCTCGATCCGCATCAGCCGCTGGAGGACCAGCGGGTCGGCCGCGTCCGCCTTGTTGATCACCACGATCTCGGGCACGTCCGTCGCGCCGACGTCGCGGATGACCTCGCGCACGGCGGCCAGCTGCTCCTCCGGCGCCGGGTGCGAGCCGTCCACCACGTGCAGGATCAGGTCGGAGCCGCCGACCTCCTCCATCGTGGAGCGGAACGCCTCGACGAGGTGGTGCGGCAGGTGACGTACGAACCCGACCGTGTCGGCCAGGGTGTACAGCCGCCCGCTCGGGGTCTCGGCCCGGCGCACGGTCGGGTCGAGGGTCGCGAACAGCGCGTTCTCGACGAGCACGCCCGCGCCGGTGAGGCGGTTGAGCAGAGAGGACTTGCCTGCGTTGGTGTAGCCGGCGATGGCGACCGAGGGCACCTTGTTCCTGCGTCGCTCCTGGCGCTTGATCTCGCGGCCGGTCTTCATGTCCGCGATCTCCCGGCGCATCTTCGCCATCTTCTCGCGGATACGACGCCGGTCCGTCTCGATCTTGGTCTCACCGGGACCACGGGTGGCGAGGCCGCCGCCCTTGCCGCCGCCCATCTGACGGGACAGCGACTGACCCCAGCCGCGCAGCCTCGGCAGCATGTACTGCATCTGCGCGAGCGCGACCTGCGCCTTGCCCTCTCGGGACTTGGCGTGCTGGGCGAAGATGTCGAGGATCAGGGCCGTACGGTCGATGACCTTGACCTTGACGACGTCCTCGAGGTGGATCAGCTGGCCGGGGCTCAGCTCACCGTCGCAGATCACGGTGTCGGCGCCGGTCTCCAGGACGATGTCCCGCAGCTCGTTGGCCTTGCCGGATCCGATGTACGTCGCCGCGTCGGGCTTGTCCCGGCGCTGGACGACGCCGTCGAGCACGAGCGCGCCCGCGGTCTCCGCGAGGGCTGCCAGCTCGGCGAGCGAGTTGTCCGCGTCCTGAATCGTTCCCGTGGTCCACACACCGACGAGGACGACGCGCTCCAGACGGAGCTGTCGGTACTCGACCTCGGTGACGTCCTCGAGCTCGGTGGAGAGGCCCGCCACACGGCGCAGGGCCGCGCGCTCGGAGCGATCGAACTGTTCGCCGTCCCGCTCTCCGTCGATCTCGTGGCTCCAGGCGACGTCCTCTTCCATCAGGGCATCGGCCCGAAGACCTTCGGGGTAGTTCTGCGCGAGGCTCTGCGCGTCCTGGGAAGGGGAAGAAGAGGAGGTCATTGGATCCTTACGTCGATGGGGACACCGATACGTCACTGGTGGTATCGATGGCGTCACTGGTGAAACCTGTTGGCGACGGACACCGCCCGTCACAGGGAAGAACGTCCGGGACCACCGGGAGATTCCCGGATTCCGCCGGGCCAACCCTCCGCGGGGCCGCGCCGCCGACCTGATGATGGTCGCACGGCACGTCCCGTCTCGTCATCCGAGTTCTCAGGCGCCCTTGCGTGCCTTCGGGGCGTCGCTCTTCCAGTCCGGGTGACCGGGCATCGGCGGCGTCTTCGAGTCGTAGAGCCAGGCCCGGAAGAACCCGCTCAGGTCACGGTTCGCGAGGTCGGACGCGAGCCGCTCGTAGTCCGCGGTGGTCGCCGAGCCGTCCCGATGGAGGGCGACCCAGGTGCGCTCCAGGCGCTCGAAGGTGGGGTGTCCGATCTCCTGGCGCAGCGCGTACAGGGCGAGCGCGGCCCCGTCGTAGACGCTCGGCCGGAAGATGCTGATCTTCCGTCCCGGAGCGGGCTCCTTGGGCGCCGCGGGCGGCCCTCCGGCGGCCCGCCAGGAGTCGGAGGCGCGGTAGGCCGCCTTCATACGGGTCTCCATGGGCTTGTCCGCCTTCTCCTCGGCGTAAAGGGCCTCGTACCAGGTCGCGTGGCCCTCGTTGAGCCACAGGTCGGACCAGACGCGGGGGCTGACGCTGTCGCCGAACCACTGGTGCGACAGCTCGTGCACCATGATCGACTCGACGTACCACTTGGGCAGCGCGGGCTCCGTGAAGAGCTCTCTCGAAGAGAGAGAGTGTCTGTGTCTCCAGCTCGAAGCCGGTCTGCGCCTGGGCCATCAGCAGCCCGTAGGTCTCGAAGGGGTACGGGCCGACCTTGCTCTCCATCCAGGCGATCTGGTCGGGCGTCTTCTTGAGCCACGGTTCGAGCAGCTCACGGTCCTTGGTGGGCACGACGTCACGGAGCGGCAGGCCGTGCGGACCCTCGCGGTGCGCCACGCTGGAGCGGCCGATGGACACCTGGGTGAGTTCCGTGGCCATGGGGTGCCTGGTGCGGTACGTCCACGTGGTGGACGTACCGGCCCGGTCCACCCCGGCGGGCAGGCCGTTGGCCACGGCGGTGTACCCGTCGGGCGCGGTGACGTGGATGGTGAACATCGCCTTGTCCGAGGGGTGGTCGTTGCACGGGAAGACCAGGTGCGCGGCGTCGGCCTGGTTGGCCATGGCGAGGCCGTCCTTCGTCCGCACCCAGCCGCCGTCCCCGTTCCCGGTGGTGACCGGATCGCTCGAGTGCCGCACGGTGATCCGCATCCAGCCGCCCGCGGGCACCGGTTCCCCGGGCGTCACCACCAGGTCCTCCCCGGCGCTCGTGAACGTCGCCGGCGCGCCGTTGACCTCGACCGATTCCACCGTGCCGTGCGTGTAGTCCAGATTGACGCGCTCGAGCCGCTCGGACGTCACGGCGTCGATCGTGGTGACGGCCGCCAGCGGTTTGTCGTTGACGCCGGGGTAGGTGAAGGAGAGGTCGTACGACTTGACGTCGTACCCGGGATTGCCCAGGTGCGGGAAGAGGCGGTCACCGATACCGAGGGGCGTGGCCGGGGACGGGGCGCTCGCGGCGACGAGACAGACCGAGACGGCGGAGGCGAGGAGCGCCCCCTGGATACGACGTTTCCTGGTGCGGGGGGTGAGCAGCATGGACCACGGCTACCAGCGCGCACCCGCCCCGCGGCGACGACTCGCACCCGGCCCACCCGATCGGGTGCTACTGCGTGGCAGCCGCCGCGTGCTGCGCCCGGCTCACGTCGTACACGCCCGGCACGTTCCGCATCGCGCGCATCAGCCCGGGAAGGTGGGCCGCGTCCGGGAGTTGCAGCGTGTACGTGTGGCGTACGCGCTGCTGGCTGGGGGGTTCGACGGTGGCCGAGACGATCGCGACGCCCTCCAGGGCGATGGCTTCGGTGAGGTCGGCGAGCAGATGCGGGCGTCCGAAGGACTCGGCGACCAGCGTGACCCGGCACTCGGTGGTGTCGCCCCAGCGCACCTCCACCTCCGCGCGCCCCGAGTTCTTCATGCGCGCCACTCCGGCGCACTCCACGCGGTGGACGGTCACCACTCCCCCGCGTACGGCGAAGCCGGTCACCTCGTCGGGCGGTACGGGCGTACAGCAGCCCGCGAGGCGTACGGAGGCGCCGGGCTGGTCGACGACGACGTTCGCGGCGGCGGGGCGGGCGGCAGGGGCGTCGGTGGGGCGGCCCGCGGGCGCCTCGGCGGACGGCCTGCGGGCCGCGGCCGGGGGCTCGGTGGTTTCCGGGGCTTCCCGGGCCGCCGGTTCCTCCGTGGCGACGGGTGAGGGGTGTGCGGCCAGCCACCGCTGGATGGCGATCCGCGCGGCGGGCGTGTGCGCGTGCTCCAGCCACTCTCTGGAGGGCTCCGAGGCGGGCTCCTGACCCATGAGGAGCTGCACGGTGTCGCCGTCCTTCAGGACCG
This sequence comes from Streptomyces mirabilis, assembly GCF_039503195.1. NCBI lineage: Bacteria > Bacillati > Actinomycetota > Actinomycetes > Kitasatosporales > Streptomycetaceae > Streptomyces > Streptomyces mirabilis. Next base: position 7,501,547 of record NZ_JBCJKP010000001.1, on the reverse strand, counting down.
TACTGAGCGTCGCCAGGCGGCCGTTGACGCGGGCGCCGATGCAGGCGTGCGCGTCCTCGCCGTACTGCGCGTAGGCGGCGTCCACACAACTGGCGCCCTCCGGAAGGCCCAACGAGCCGCCGTCTGCGCGGAAGACGGTGATCTCGCGGTCCTGGGCGAGGTCTTCGCGCAGCGTGGACCAGAACGTGTCCGGGTCCGGGGCGCCCTCCTGCCAGTCGAGGAGCCGGGAGAGCCAGCCGGGGCGGGTGGGGTCCACCCGCTCGCCGTCCACCGGGCGCCCGCCGACACCCGGCCGACCCTCGGACTGCTCGTCCGACTGCTCCTCCGAAGGAGGAGCGTAGGGATTGCCGAGGGCGATGACCCCGGCCTCGGCGACCTTGTGCATCTGGTGGGTGCGGATGAGGACTTCGGCGATCTCGCCGTCGCCGCTCGCGACAGCCGTGTGCAGCGACTGGTACAGGTTGAACTTGGGGACCGCGATGAAGTCCTTGAACTCCGAGACGACCGGGGTGAGACAGGTGTGCAGTTCGCCGAGGACCCCGTAGCAGTCCGCGTCCTCGTTCACGAGCACCAGGAGCCGTCCGAAGTCGGCACCACGCATGGGCCCGCGTTTGCGTGACACGCGATGCACGGAGACGAAGTGCCGTGGCCTGATGAGGACTTCGGCCGGGATCCCGGCCTCGCGCAGGACCGTGCGCACCTCCTCGGCGATCTCGGCCAGCGGGTCGCTCGCGCGCGAGGCGTTGTCGACGATGAGTTCCCTGGTGTGCTCGTACTCCTCGGGGTGCAGGATCGCGAAGACGAGGTCCTCCAGCTCGGTCTTGAGCGCCTGGACGCCGAGCCGTTCGGCGAGCGGGATCAGTACGTCCCTGGTGACCTTGGCGATGCGCGCCTGTTTCTCGGGGCGCATGACGCCGAGCGTGCGCATGTTGTGCAGCCGGTCGGCGAGTTTGATCGACATCACGCGGACGTCGTTGCCGGTGGCGACGAGCATCTTGCGGAACGTCTCGGGCTCGGCGGCCGCCCCGTAGTCCACCTTTTCCAGCTTGGTGACGCCGTCCACGAGATAGCAGACCTCGTCGCCGAACTCCTCGCGTACCTGATCGAGGGTCACTTCCGTGTCCTCGACGGTGTCGTGGAGCAGGGAGGCGGTCAACGTCGTGGTCTCCGCGCCAAGTTCGGCGAGGATCAGGGTCACGGCGAGCGGGTGGGTGATGTACGGCTCACCGCTCTTGCGCATCTGGCCGCGGTGCGAGGACTCCGCCAGTACGTAGGCCCGGCGCAGCGGTTCCATGTTCGCGTCGGGGTGGTGCGCGCGATGTGCCTCGGCCACGTGACCGATCGCGTCGGGCAGCCGGTCGCGGGGCGTCGTACCGAGCAGCGCGGCGCGGCCGAGGCGGCGCAGATCGATCCGGGGACGGCTCTTCCTGCGGTGCGATGGGGGTGCCCCCTGCTCATGGGGGTCCCCCCGCTCGAGCGAAGTCGAGAGTGGGGGAGAGGCCGAGAGCTCGGGGGAGGGCGTTGCAGGGGCTGGCGTCGCGGGGTTCGTCGCCTCCGCACTCATGGGCACCTCCGGCTGCGTAGACCGGCGGACGGGGCGCCCCATGGCGTACACGGCTCAGGGGTTGGTCCCGATTCCCCCGTCCGGGCCGGTGCTTGATGCTACCGAGCCCATCACGCCCGGCTGACCGCCTCTCGCCGAGCGTGAAACGGATCACCCATTCGAGCGAAGGTTCAGGGGGTTTACGGACGCGAGGTTTTGGAAGGAACCGGGGTTACGACATCGTCCGGGACGTCCATTCAGAAGACGTCCGTTCAGAAGACGTCCATTCAGAACGGGACGGTGCCCAGCCACTCCGCGTCGAACTCGCCCTCGGCGACGATCACCGCGGGGCCGGTCATCTCGATCTCGCCGTCCGGGCGCTCGGTGATCACCAGACGGCCGCCGGGCACGTCGACGGTGTACGTCGACGGAGTCCCCGTCACAGCCGGGTCGGCTCCGTCACGACGGGCCGCCGCGACGGCCACGGCGCACGCGCCCGTACCGCACGACCGGGTCTCCCCGGAGCCGCGCTCGTGGACGCGCACGGCGACGTGCTGCGGCCCCCGGTCCACCACGAATTCGACGTTCACCCCGTCCGGGTAGGCCGCGGCCGGAGCGAACGGCGGCGGCGTGAACAGGTTGCCGGCGTGCGCGAGGTCGTCCACGAAGGCGACGGCGTGCGGGTTGCCCATATTGACGTTGCGCGCGGGCCAGCTGCGCTCGCCGACGCTCACGGTGACGTCCCCTTCGGGGAGGACCGCCTTGCCCATGCCGACGGTGACGGCGCCGTCACCGTCGAGGTGCACGCTCTTCACGCCCCCGCGCGTGGCGACCGCGATGTCTCCCTCGGCCACGTGTCCGGCACGCTGGAGGTAGCGCGCGAACACCCGCACTCCGTTGCCGCACATCTCCGCGACCGAGCCGTCGCCGTTGCGGTAGTCCATGAACCACTCCGCTTCGGCCGCCATCTCCTTGGCCTCGGGGTGCGCGGCGGACCGAACGACATGCAGCAGACCGTCGCCGCCGATGCCCGCGCGGCGGTCGCACAAAGCGGCCACGGCGGTCGGGGGCAGGTCGATGGCGTTCTCCGGGTCCGGGACGATCACGAAGTCGTTCTCGGTCCCGTGACCCTTGAGGAAGGCGATCCGCGTGCTCATTCCTCGATCCTAAGGGGTCGGTCCGACACACCCCGGTCCCGGCAGGGGGCCCAGGTGAAGGCGGACCTCAGCGGAGGCGGGCGACGCGCCCGACGGCGAGTACCGCCACCGCCGCGACCACCACGACGTACGCGAGCACGACACGCCAGTCCAGACGGCGGCCGGTGCCCCGCGGCGGCAGGCCCGGCCAGACGTAGCCGACCCGGCGGGCGGCCATCATGCCCCAGCCCGCGGCGCACGAGCAGATCAGCAGGCCGAGCATGGCGACCACCGCGCCGCCGTCACCGAACTCGAAGGCGAGCGGGAAGGCGAACATCAGGGAGCCCGTCGCGGCCAGGATGACGATCGGCGCGAGCTGCCAGATCCGCAGTCGACGCTGCGGGCGCAGCTCGACCTCGACCTCGGGCGGCACCATCTCGTCCGGTGCCGGCCCGTCGGCGCTCACACCGCCGGAAGGCTCGTCGGGCCCGTCGGAGCTCAGTGGAGCGGCGTCGCCACCGAGCCGCTCACCGTCGCCGCCCAGCAGGTCCCCGTCAGGGCCCAGTCGATCTCCGACGAAATCCTGACGTTCCAGCGGTTCCAGCCGTTCGTGCGGTTTCTGCTGCTCCTGCGCGGTGTCGTGCTCCGCGTCCTGTGCGGTGTCGCGAGGGCCGGCCTCCATCGCCACGCGCCCTCCCAACTCGGACTCCACTTGGTCGATCGAAGCTCGATGATGGCACGGCGCCGAAGGCCCGGACGGCGGCCGGAGCGTCCCGATGCCATGACGTGATCAGGCTGTGACCGGTCGTTCGACCAACGCCAGGGCGAGCTGCGGGAGTTCTGTGAGATCCGCCGCAGCGCCGCTCAGCCAGTGCACCCGGGGATCGCGCCGGAACCAGGAGTCCTGACGCCGCGCGAAGCGTTTGGTGGCGCGTACGGTCTCGGCGCGCGCCTCGGCGTCGGTGCACTCCCCGGCGAGCGCCGCGAGCACCTGCTGGTACCCGAGCGCCCGCGATGCCGTACGCCCCTCACGCAGTCCGTGCGCCTCCAGCGCACGCACCTCCTCGACGAGCCCCGCCTCCCACATTCGGTCGACGCGGCGCGCGATGCGGTCGTCGAGCTCGGGGCGCGTGACGTCGACGCCGATCTGCAGGGTGTCGTAGACGGAGTCGTGGCCGGGGAGGTTCGCGGTGAAGGGCTTTCCGGTGATCTCGATGACCTCGAGGGCGCGGACGATACGGCGGCCGTTGCTGGGCAGGATCGCGTGCGCGGCCTCCGGATCGGCCGTGGCCAGACGCGCGTGCAGCGCTCCGGGGCCACGCAGCGTGAGCTCCTCCTCCAGCCGGGCCCGCACCTCGGGGTCGGTGCCGGGGAACTCCAGATGGTCCACGGCCCCACGGACGTACAGCCCGGAGCCGCCCACCAGGATCGGCCAGCGGCCGTCGGCGAGCAGCGCGTCGATGCGGGCGCGGGCGAGCCGCTGGTACTCGGCGACGCTGGCCGTGACGGTCACGTCCCAGATGTCCAGGAGGTGGTGCGGGATCCCGCCGCGTTCCTGCGGCGTCAGTTTGGCGGTACCGATGTCCATCCCTCGGTACAACTGCATGGAGTCGGAGTTGACGACCTCGCCGCCGAGCCGTTGGGCGAGGTAAACGCCCAGATCGGACTTTCCAGCGGCGGTCGGTCCTACGACGGCGATGACCCGGGGGGCGGGGGGTGCGCTACTCACCACCCCAGTCTCGCAAACCTCGGGGCCTCTCCTCGAACGAGCTACGTGACGCCACGGGCCCGGGGTCGTTGCCTGTTGCGAGGTTCCAGCCGCCGGTTTTCGAAAGCCGGTGACCCGTGCGTCGCAATGGGACGCACCGGGTGACGCGGAATTTCGCCCTCACGAGTACCGTATGGAGTGGATATGGGCGTTTTTGCACGACTTCTTGGAAGGTCGAAGGCTACGGAGGAGGCGTCAACCGCCGCGGTGCAGGCCGACACACAAACGGCCGATACCGAGGTGGAGGTGACGGAGGAGGCGAAGGGTTCGTCCGAGAAGTCCGAAGGCTCCGAGAGCCCGGGAGGCCCCGAGAGCGATGGCGGGCCCGCGGCGACCGAGCCCGCGGAGGCCACCGCCAAGGATGACGTCGAGATCCCCCAGCAGCAGACCGCCGAAAAGGCCGCGGACAACGAGGCCGGCGAAAGCGCCCGCACGTAACTGTCCCGCGAGGGAAGGTGGACCATGAGTCTCCTGGACAATTTGAAAGCCAAGCTGGCACCCGCCAAGGACAAGGTCTCGGACCTCGCGCAACAGCACGGGGACAAGGTCACGCACGGTCTCGACAAGGCCGCGAAGGTGGTCGACGAAAAGACCAAGGGCAAGTACAGCGACAAGATCCAGACGGGCACGGGCAAGGCCAAGGGCGCCATGGACCGACTCGCGCACAAGGAATCCGACGGCGCCACGCCGCCGCCGGACGTGCCCCCACCGCCTCCGACCCCCTGACGGGCACACATCGGCACACATCGGCGGACGGCCGCGGAGCACATCGGGCTCCCGGCCGTCCGCCGTGTCCGGGGGCCGCTGTATCCGGGCCACCTTGTCCGGGCCACCTTGTCCGGCCGACCGTATCGAGGCTCGGCTCTGTCGGCCGGCGGCCTGCTCGGGCGCAGCCCCAGGACCGCTCGGACCACCAGGACCGCTAGGACCCTGGGACTCCCAGGCCCCTAGGACTCCCAGGGCCTCGGGGACCGCCCCCTAGGACCAGGCCGCCACCAGGTACCCCACCCCGTACGGCGCGTCCTCGTACAGCAGGGCCCCGCCCAGATCCGCGCCCTCGGCCGCGCCCGCGAGGACCTGCCAGGGGGCCCGCCCCGAGACCTTCAGTTCGTACGCCAGCTCGGCGTCCAGCGCCTTCAGGGCCGCCACGTCCGCCGTACCCAGCGCCCGCGCGACCTCCGCGTCGAAGCCCGCCGCGCGTTCGTCGAGATAGCCGGGTGCCTTGAGCGTCCGGCACGCGCTGGCGTCGCCCATCACCAGCAGGGCCACCCGGTCGGCCCGAGCGACGATCCCCGCCCCGGCCTGGACGCACCGCTCGACCTCGAGAGGTTCCCCCACTCCAAGGCCTTCGACGGGGGCGTCGGACCAGCCCGTGCGCTCCAGCAGCCAGGCGGCGACGGCGAGCGAGGGCGGAAGCGGACGCTCCGGCGACCCGGCAGGCGACGCCCCTCCCCCGAGGCGCACGTCGAGGTCCACACCGAACCCGCGGAAGGAGCCCGGCGTCCCCTCCGGGAACGGCCCGCGCCCGCTCTCCTCGGCCGGCCCGACGACGACCAGCAGGTCGGGGCGCGAGGCTGCCAGCACCCCCAGAGCGTCCGTGCAGGCCGCGCGCGCGGCGGCCAGTTCCGGTGCCGCACCGGCGGCGACCTCGGGGACGAGCAGCGGCGGACAGGGGCAGACTGCGGCGGCTACAAGCATGATCGGCAGCGTAACCCCGCGCGGCCGGTCCAGGAGCCCCCCGTCCCGGGGTCAGTCGCAGCCGCACCCGCTGCCGGTGGCGACCGGCAGCGGCTCCGGGGCACCGATCTTCGGCAGCCCCAGCATCACACCGGCGGACTTCGGCGCCTCGGCCGCGTTGCGCTTCCCCCAGGCGTCCCCCGCGCGCGTGCGGCGCACGTCCAGGACGGCGCCCTCGGCGAGCAGGTGGTGCGGGGCGGCGTAGGTGACCTCGACGGTGACCACGTCGCCGGGGCGTACTTCCCGGTCGGGCTTGGTGAAGTGGACCAGGCGGTTGTCGGGGGCACGACCGGAGAGGCGGTGGGTGGCACCGTCCTTGCGGCCCTCGCCCTCGGCGACCATCAGCTCCAGGGTGCGGCCGACCTGCTTCTTGTTCTCGTCCCAGGAAATCTGCTCCTGGAGGGCGACGAGACGCTCGTAGCGCGCCTGGACGACCTCCTTGGGGACCTGGTTCTCCATGGTGGCGGCCGGGGTGCCGGGGCGCTTGGAGTACTGGAACGTGAACGCCGCCGAGAAGCGGGCCTCCCGCGCCACGTGCATGGTCTGCTCGAAGTCCTCCTCGGTCTCGCCGGGGAAGCCCACGATGATGTCGGTGGTGATGGCGGCGTGCGGAATGGCGGCGCGCACCTTCTCGATGATCCCGAGGTAGCGGTCCTGCCGGTAGGACCGGCGCATCGCCTTCAGGATCGGGTCCGAACCGGACTGCAGCGGCATGTGCAGCTGCGGCATCACGTTCGGAGTCTCGGCCATGGCGGCGATGACGTCGTCGGTGAAGTCACGGGGGTGCGGGGAGGTGAACCGGACCCGCTCCAGGCCCTCGATCTGCCCACAGGCCCGCAGCAGCTTGCTGAACGCCTCGCGGTCGCCGATGTCGCTGCCGTACGCGTTGACGTTCTGCCCGAGCAGGGTGATCTCGGAGACGCCCTCGCCGACCAGTGCCTCGATCTCGGCGAGGATGTCACCGGTCCTGCGGTCCTTCTCCTTGCCGCGCAGCGCCGGGACGATGCAGAAGGTGCAGGTGTTGTTGCAGCCCACGGAGATGGAGACCCAGGCCGCGTACGCGCTCTCGCGGCGGGTCGGCAGCGTGGACGGGAACGCCTCCAGCGACTCGGCGATCTCGACCTGCGCCTCTTCCTGCACGCGGGCGCGCTCCAGGAGGACCGGCAGCTTGCCGATGTTGTGCGTACCGAAGACGACGTCCACCCAGGGCGCCTTCTTCACGATGGTGTCGCGGTCCTTCTGGGCCAGGCAGCCGCCGACGGCGATCTGCATCCCGGGGCGCTTCGTCTTCATCGGCGCGAGGCGGCCGAGGTTGCCGTACAGCCTGTTGTCGGCGTTCTCCCGGACGGCGCAGGTGTTGAAGACGACGACGTCCGCGTCCCCGTCGGACCCTTCGGGCGCGCGCACGTAACCTGCGCCTTCGAGGAGCCCGGAGAGCCGTTCGGAGTCGTGGACGTTCATCTGGCACCCGTAGGTGCGCACCTCGTAGGTCTTGGGTTCCTGAACGTCCACTGCCTGACTCCGGTCGCTGCTGCTGGTCATGCCTCCAAGGGTAGGCGGTTTCGGGAGAGCCCCCGCCCGAGGGTTTCGAGGAGCGGGCCGAGCCCGACCACGAGGTCGGCGGCCGTCCCCACCGGGCCGGGGCGGCCCGTGATGCAATGGGGCACCACAGAACTGATCTCGGGGTGGAGTGGGGCGTGTTGAGCGACGGTGGGGCCGATGTGGAGAGTTTCCAGCCTCTGGAGGACGGTGATCCTCGGGTCGTCGGCGGCTACCGGCTGGTGGCACGGCTCGGGTCCGGGGGCATGGGACGGGTCTATCTCTCGCACACGCCGGGCGGGCGGGCCGTCGCGGTCAAGGTGATCCGGCCGGAGCTGGCCGAGAACGCCGAGTTCCGGAAGCGGTTCCAGGCCGAGGTGGCCGCCGCGAGCCGGGTGCACGGGCTCTACACGGCTCCGGTCGTCGACAGCGACACCGGGGGGTCGATCCCGTGGTGCGCGACCGCCTATGTGCCGGGGCCTTCCCTCGCCGACGCGGTACGCGATCACGGGCCGCTGCCCCTCGACACCGTGCTGCGACTGATCGCCGGTGTCGCGGAGGCCCTGCAGGCGGTGCACCGCGAGGGCATCGTGCACCGGGACCTCAAGCCGTCGAACGTGCTGCTCGCCGCCGACGGCCCGCGGGTCATCGACTTCGGTGTCGCACGGGCCGCGGACGCCACGTCGGTGACGATGAGCGGCACGGCCCTCGGAACCGTCGCCTACATGGCGCCGGAGCAGGTGCTCGGCGGGGATGCCATGCCGTCGGCCGACGTGTTCGCGCTGGGGCAGACCGCGGTGTTCGCGGCGACGGGCGGCGCCGCCTTCGGGGACGGGGATCCGCACGCGGTGCTCTACCGGGTGGTCCACGAGGAGCCCGACCTCAGCCGCGTGCCGGCGGAGATACGGGAGCTGGTGGCACGGTGTCTGCGCAAGCCCGCCGCCGAGCGACCTTCCGTCGAGGAGGTCATACGCTCCGTCCAGACGATCCAGGCGGATCTCGGTGCCGAAGCGCGGTCCGCGTCCGGGGCGTGGCTGTCGGGTGAGCTGGCGGCGGGTATCGCGGCTCGGGCCGAAGGCGCCGATCGGGCCAGGGCGGAGGCGGTTGCGGACGCTCACGCTTCGGGGACCTCCGGGGCTGCGGAGGCCGCGGGGGCTTTCGGACCCGCTGGATCCGGCGCCTTCGCTCCCGCCGGTCCCAGCGGTCCGGCCGGTCCCAGCGGTCCCGGCGTTTTCGGGCCTCCGATGGCCTACTCCCCCGCTGCGCCGTCCCATGCCGCGCTGCGCGGACCCTTCGTGAGGGGGCCGGGGGCCGCGCCGGGTCCGTACGCTCCGCACCCCTGGCAGCAGCCGCAGGAACCGGACTCCGCACAGACCTCCTCGGTGGGCACGGACGGCAACGGCCGCAAGGCCCGGGGCTGGGTATGGGCCGCAGCCGCGGTCGTACTCGTCGCCGGTGGGGCGGCCGCCGCGCTGCTGCTCGTCCCGCGGGACGGCGACAAGAACGACCACCGGGCTCAGGACGTCGCCGCGTCGCAGTCGGCCACGTCCGCGGAGGCTTCGCCGTCGGCGTCCGGCTCCCCGTCACCCCGGGCCTCGAAGAAGCCCAAGACGGCCAAGTCCGCTCTGCCGCCGAGCCCTTCGGGGCCCCCGACGCCCACGCGGACCGCTACCTCGGCTCCTCCGACCGTCGCGTCCAGCAAGCCCGCGGCCCCGACGGCCCCCGTCCCGGTGACGTACTCCGGGATCCGGATGACCGCGAGCCACGACCTGTATCTCGCGGACACTCCGGTGCGGTCCAAGGCGGACACCGGGACCTCCGACGAGGATCTGACGTACGCCGTCTACTCCTCGGGGGCGGTCCTCGCCCCCGGCACCGACTCCGGCAGCTCCCTCGCCCTGCTGCCCGTGGGGCGGCAGGGAAGCCTGGACGCGTGCAAGGCGGCGACCGGCTACAAGAGCTACATCTGGGTCAAGGACCTCACCGTCGGCCAGCAGATGTGCGTGGTCAGCGGGACGGGGCACGTGGGGCTCGTGACGTATCGGGGTTCGTCCGGGACGACGTACGCCACCTTGGACGTGAGGGTCTGGCGCAACGCGGCCTAGGAGCGGACCTCTTCATCCCGCACCGGTCGTCGCACCATGAAGACGTCGATCGGGTCCTGAACCTCCACGGTGAACCCGTGGCGCTCGTACAGTCGCCGGGCGGCGCTGCCCTGCAGGACGTTCAGACGGACGGGCAGGCGGTCGGCGTCGGTGCGGTCCAGCTGGGCGCGCAGGACGGCCGAACCGAGCCCCCGGCCCTGCAAGTCCGGGACGAGATAGAAGTGCTCCAGCCACAGCCCGTCCTCGGCCGGCCTCAGCGTGACACAGCCCGCGAAGTCGCCGTCGACGATGACGACCGACGTGTGCCCCGGGAAGAAGGACTCCCGCAGCCGCCGACGGACCCGGCACTCGTCGAACCGGCCCAACCGCTCCAGGTCCGGGCGCATCACCGTCGCCCGCAGCTCGGCGATCACCTCCACGTCCGCCTGCTCCGCGGGGCGCAGCGCCCATTCCACGGAACGGCCCGGCCCTTGGCCCGCCCCTTGGCCCGACCCGTTCCCGGGCAGCGCCCGCCCCGGCCTTGTCAGGTCCGCCCCCGCACTCGTGTCCATGGTGGGAGTCTCTCAGTGGCCTGCCGAGACGTTGAATCCTCATCCCGAAGGGGCTGAAGTGACCGAAGTACCCGAAGCACGCGAAGTTCCCGAAGAGACCGGCGACCGTGACGCGTCCCGGTGGTCGCGCGCCGAAGCCTTCCTACGTGCGCGGGGAACCGCCGAGATGCCGCATCCGGGCGGCACGCTGCTGGAGCACCTCGGCCGTGTCCGACGGCTCCTGGCCGACTGGGGCGGTGACCCCGCGATCCAGGCGGCGGGGCTGTGCCATGCCGCGTACGGAACCGACGGCTTCGACCCGTACCTGCTGCCGGTCGCCGAGCGGGCGACCCTGGCGGAGCTGATCGGCGACCGGGCCGAGGCACTGGTGTACCTGTACGCGAGTTGCGACCGCGACACCGTCCTTCCCCGGATCGGGCGCGATCGGCCCGTGGTCTTCCGTGATCGCTTCACCGGCCGCGAGCACATCCCCGCGGACGACGACCTGCGAGCGTTCTTGGAGATCACCGCCGCCAACGAGCTCGACGTACTGGCCCACAACGCGGAACTGGCCGAGCGGTACGGCCCGTCCCTGTACCGGCTGTTCACCGGAGCGGGCGACCTGCTGTCCGCCCCGGCACGGGACGCCTTCTCCCGGCAGCTCGGCCCGCACGCCGCGCTCCCGGATCACTGATCGCTCATCACTGATCACTGAGTTCGACCGACTCGTACCGACCACGGCCGTGGGCGGAGCCCGAACACTTCAGGTCAGCGAACACTTTTACCCGTCACTGATGGCATGCCCCGGTCAAATCTGCCAGGCTTCCCGCAGCCGTAGCCCTGACCACAGGGAGACGCAACGGAAATCTCACCCCAGCGATCGCGCAAGCGATGCGCGCAGCCCCCGGCTGCCCCCGGCGCACCCAGGCCGTCAGGGCGGCCACCGAGCAGGCCGGAATCCCGGCCGCCTCAAAGGAGTTTCGTGTGAGACCGACCCCCCACAAGGCCCTCGCCGCGAGCGCACTGGGCATCGCCGCGTTGGCCGCAGCCCTGCTCCCCGTCACCCCGGCGGCGGCCACGCCGCCCACGGCACCACTGGCCGCCGACTGCACTCCGGCCCAGGTGGTCACCAACGGTGGTTTCGAGAGCGGGACTTCACCCTGGACCCAGTCGTCGTCGACCGTGATCACCAGCCGTTCCGGTCAGAGCGCCCACGGCGGCACCAGCTTCGCCTGGATGAACGGTGTCGGCAGTACGCACACCGACACCCTCTCGCAGAGCGTCACGATCCCGTCCGGGTGCAGCAGCGCCACGCTCACCTTCTGGCTGCACATCGACACCGCCGAGACGACCTCGTCGACCGCGTACGACAAGCTGACGGCGAAGATCGGCAGTACGACACTGGCGACGTACTCGAACCTCAACAAGGCCACCGGTTACGTACAGAAGTCGTTCGACGTGTCGGCGTTCGCGGGCCAGACCGTGAGCCTCGCCTTCACCGGGACCGAGGACTCCAGCCTCCAGACGAGCTTCGTCCTCGACGACATCGCCCTCGACACCTCCGGCGGCACGACCCCGCCGGCGGACTCCACGCGCACGCCGGCCGCCCCCTCGTACACCGTCAGCCTGAGCAGCAACACGAGCGGCACGGTCTGGACGGGCCACGAGAGCGCGACGTTCACCAACGCCTCCTCCACCGCGCTCAGCGAGGTGTACCTGAGGCTGTGGGACAACTACCACGGCACCTGCTCCGCGATGCCGATCGCGGTCAGCAACGTCACCGGGGGCACCGCGGGCGCCCTGTCGGTCGGCTGCACCGCGCTCCGGATCGCCCTCCCGACCCCGCTGGCGCAGGGCCAGTCGACCACGATCGGCTTCGACCTGGGGATCACCGTCCCCAGCGGCGCCGACCGGTTCGGCTACGACGGCGCGTTCAGCATGATCGGCAACGCGCTGCCGGTTCTCGCCATCAAGGACGGCTCGGGCTGGCACCTGGACCCGTACACCAACAACGGCGAGTCGTTCTACTCCCTGGCCGCCGACTTCAAGGTGACCCTCGACCATCCGACCACCCTGCTGGTCCCGGCCACGGGCACCTCGGTGGACACCCCCGGCTCCAGCGGACGCACGGTCACCACGGCCACCGCCTCCAAGGTCCGTGACTTCGCGTGGGCGGCGGGCCCGTTCAGCAAGATCTCGGGTACGTCGGCGGCGGGCACCCCGATCAACATCTACTCGGTCTCGGGGATCAGTTCGTCCAGCGCACAGTCCATGCTCACCACCGCGAAGACCGCGGTGGACGCCCACGCGGGCCGCTTCGGCGCCTACCCGTACGGCGAGTTGGACGCCGTGATCGACAACAACTTCTGGTTCGGCGGCATGGAGTACCCGGGGTTCGTCCTCGACCTGGTCTCCACCACGGCGCTCACCCATGAGATCGGGCACCAGTGGTTCTACGGGATCGTCGGCGACGACGAGTACAACAGCCCGTGGCTGGACGAGGCGTTCACCGACTACGCCACCGACCTGGCGCTGGGCAGTACCGGCACGAACTGCTGGAACAGCGTCTCCTGGGCCTCGACGGCGGAGAAGATCACCAACTCGATGGCCTACTGGGACGCCCACTCGTCCCGGTACTCCACCGTCGTCTACGGCTACGGCAAGTGCGCCCTGCACGATCTGCGGCGCGTCCTCGGTGACACCGCCATGGCGAAGTTGCTGAAGGACTACGCCACGTCGCACTGGTACGGCGTCTCGACCACGGCCGAGTTCAAGGCGGCCGCCCAGGCCGCCACGACCACGGACCTGACCTCGTTCTGGACCCAGCACCGCATCGACGGCTGATTCGACGTCGGTTCGCCGCGGTCGACCCCTTGGGGTGTCGTCCGCGGCGGACCGACGACCGGGCGGGCGTGATCAGGGTCGTGACGTCCCACCACGCCCCCGTGGCCCCCGACATCGGCCAGTGCCGGAGGAACTGATGGCTCATCACGTCTCGGGCCGTCGCCTCACTCAGCGGCTGAGTGGCGCAGTTCCCGGACGACGTGACGATCGCGGCCAAGACCGGGACCCTGCCCGGGCTGTACAGCGGGAGGCGTCCGGTACCCCGGCGGCGGGAGCTACGCGGTGTCCGTCTTCGCCCGTACCCGTGAGCCGAACGCCATCCGGCCGGCGGTGGACGCCGCGATGGTCGCCGTGCCCTCCAGCACCGCCACCCACCACTACGTACCCCGGCTGCTGCGTACCCTGGGCAGCGCCGGCGTCGTCGCACCCGTCCACCGGGACAACTTCGAGGAGCCCCTGCGCGAGCCACCGCGCCGCGACCCGTCGCTGGACCTGGACGGCTTCCTCGCCCAGGGGCACCGGGAGTTTCCGGCGAGCCGGATCGTCGTCCCGGACCACCGCACGGTGTACGGCGCGGACATGCGCCGTCGCTCCTGACGTCCGCGGACGTCCGCGGACTCGTCGGCCAAGGCGACGGGGCGGGGGCGCTGCCCGGAGCGATCACCTCGGAGCGATCACAATGGACGCTGGGTAAGAAGTTGGTAACCCTCCGCAGGCGGCGCCGACCAGGCGTTTTTGTCCGATAGTGAGGGTTTTTTGACGCTTTTCCCACAAGGATCGAACCCTCGTCCGGTCGCAGGCTCGGCCCTGACGTGGATAACCTCAAAAGCGAACATTTCGCCCATACGGGCGTGATCCGTTTGTGGGGGGACCCGCCACGTCAGGAGTCACACGTGAATTCCACACTCCGCAGCCGCTGTGCCAAGGCGATCGGCGCCGGCGCGCTCTCCGTCGCTCTGCTGTCGGCCGGGACGGCGGGCGCTTTCGCCGCGTCCCCGAGCGCGGCCTCACCGAGCCCGATGCCGAGCATGACCGGCAGCGCGAAGCCGACCAGGACCGGAACCGCCAAGCCCACCAGGACCAGCACCGCGAAGCCGACCAGGACCGGCATGCCCATGGCCAACGGTTCGATCACCGCCAGGGCGAGCAAGACCCAGGTGAAGGCCGGCCAGTCGGTGACGTTCACCGGACGCGCCAAGGGAGTGAAGGTCGGCACCAAGGTGGTGCTGCTGCGCATGCACAACGGTAAGTGGACCGCTCTGAAGTCCAGCACCGTGCTCAAGAACGGCAGCAGCTACTCCCTGGTCACCAAGTTCAACAACAAGGGCACGGAGCAGCTTCGGGTCATGGCGGGCAAGGTCGTCTCGCCCACCGTCGTCGTGACGGTGAAGTGATCCGGCGGCACCACCAAGAGAGGGCCGACCCGTGCACGGGTCGGCCCTTTCCATGTCCAGTGCCTGTCCAGTTCCTGTCCGGCCCGGGTCACGGCTCGATGAGCCCGGCCCGGATCGCGTACCGGGTGAGTTCGAGGCGGTCGCGCAGGCCGAGCTTGTGCAGCAGGTTCGCCCGGTGGCTCTCCACGGTCTTGGCGCTGATGTAGAGCAGTTCGGCGATCTCCTTCGTCGTATGGCCCTCGGCGACCAGCTTGAGCACCTCCTCCTCGCGGTCGGTGACGGTCCGCACGGGCAGTGCCTCGCCGCGCCGCATCCGCTCCAGATAGGTGCGTACGAGCGCGGTCTCGGCGCCGGGATAGATGAACGGCTCGTCGCGCATCGCCGCCCGGCACGCCTCGACCAGATCGCGGTCGGCGACCGACTTCAGTACGTAACCGCAGGCCCCGGCCTTGAGCGCCTCGAAGAAGTACTGCTCGTTGTCGTACATCGTCAGGATGAGGATGCGCAGGCCGGGAAGGCGGCGGGAGAGTTCGCGGGCCGCCTGGAGTCCGGTCATCCGGGGCATCGCGATGTCGAGGACGGCGAGGTCCACGTCCGTGTCTCGGGCCCGCGCGACCGCTTCGGCACCGTCCCCGGCCTCGGCCACGACGCCCAGGTCCAGTTCGCCGTCCAGGATGAGCCGTACGCCACGGCGCACGAGCGTGTGATCGTCGGCGAGCAGAACCCGGGTGGGCCGCCCCCCACCGGGCCGCCGGTCGGGCTCGGACGACATGGCCGGAACGGACGACATGGGCGGCACGGACGTCATCGGTCTCCCTCGAAAGCGGTAGCGGCGCGGAGCTGCGGCGGTACGCCGGTCGTCGACGCGCCTGTCGTGGATGCGCAGGTCTTCGATGCCCCGGTCTTCGATGCGCCCGTCTTCGATGCGCCGGTCTCCGTCGAGATGCGCAGCCGTACGTCGGTGCCCGCCCCCGGCCCGGCCCCGACAGAGAGCGCGGCGCCGACCAGCAGGGCCCGCTCCCGCATACCGCTGATCCCCGCCCCCTCCCGCAGCCGGCCGGGGCCCTTGCCGTTGTCCCGCACGAGGAGCTCGATGCCGTCGCCACCGTCCACATCCACGACCCGCCGCAAGCGCAGTTCGGCGTGATCGGCGCCCGCGTGCCGGGCCGTGTTGGTGAGCCCTTCCTGAGCCACCCGATAGACCACGAGTTCCGTCTCCTCGGTCAGCGGCGGCAGATCTCCGTCGAGGTGGTGGCGTACGGACAGGCCGTGCGGGGTGAACTCGGCCGCCAGCGACCGCAGCGCGCTGTGCAGACCGAGTTCCTCCAGGACCCCGGGGCGCAGCCGACGGGCGATACGGCGGATCTCGTCCAGGCTGCCGCGGGTCGCCTCCTGCGCCTGCCGCACCTCCTCCCGCAGCTCCCCGGGCACCTGGTCGGCGACCCGCTTGAGCTGCAGCAGCACGGCGGTCAGGGTCTGGCCCACCTCGTCGTGGAGCTCCTGGGAGATACGTCGGCGCTCGCCCTCCTGCGCGCAGAGCGCGCGGGCCGAGCTGGTGGCGCGCTCGGTCTCCAGCCGGTCGAGCATGGTGTTGTACGTGGTGATCAGCCCGGCGACCTCCGCGGGGCCGGTGACCGGTGCCCGGGCCCCGGGATGCAGCAGGTCGGCGGTGGCCATGGCCCGGCCGAGCCGTTGCAGCGGGGCCAGTCCTATCCGCAGCACGAGGGCGTTGACGACGAGCAGCGCCGCGAGCCCCGCGACGACGACCAGCACCTCGCCCGGCAGTATTGGCGTCGACACGGTGACCGGGCCCAGCAGCAGCGCGGTGGCCACGGTCAGGCCCGCGGCATTGAGCAGGAAGATCCGCCGGAACAGCGACACGTTCTTCTGTCCGTCCCTTCCTGTCCCTCCAACCCTTCCGAGCTGCGGCGACGCCGCTGTCCCGATCAGCTTCGCGCCTGCCGAGCGGTCGTGTCCATCCGTGCCAACACCCATGTCGCCACCGTACGGGGGATGGCAGCATGACCGTTTTGCACGGGAACGCACGACCGCGACTCGACGCGAATCGACGCGACGCGACGCGACTCGACGAACGACACGACGCGATGAGCAACCGACTCGATGAACAAGGGGAGATCATGTCCACGCCACGCCTTCGGGCGACGCCACTGCCGGGCATCGGGGTCCAGTACGACCTCATGACGCGCGAACAGCGCCACCTGTCGGTGGTGGCGCACCGCGACGGCGCCCGCACCGTGAGCGTGTACCGCGCCGACGACCCCGACTCCTGCGCCCAGTCGCTGCGGCTGACGAGCGGTGAGGCGGCCTCGCTGATCGACGCGCTGAAGCCCTCCCACCACAGCCCGAGCCTGCTCTACACCACTGACCTCGGGCTGATCGCCGAGCGCATCGAGATCGCCGCGACCTCCCGCTGGAACGGCCGAGTGCTGGGCGAGACCCGGATGCGGACCGAGACCGGCGCGTCGGTGGTGGCGGTGCTGCGCCGCGCCGAGGCCATCCCCTCGCCGACGCCGGACTTCCGGCTGGCGGGCGGGGACACCCTGATCGTCGTCGGCACCCGCGAAGGCGTCGACGGCGCCGCGGCGATACTCGGACGGGAGTGAGCGGGTGCACTCTGCTGTTCTGCTGATCGAGTTCGGCGCCATCATCCTCTGTCTCGGGCTGCTGGGGCGGGCCGCCGCCCGTCTGCGGTTCTCCCCCATCCCGCTGTATCTGCTGGCCGGCCTCGCCTTCGGCGAGGGCGGGCTGCTCCCGCTCGGCGCGAGCGAGGAGTTCGTCGCCACCGGCGCCGAGATCGGCGTCATCCTGCTCCTGCTGATGCTCGGCCTGGAGTACACGGCCAGCGATCTGGTCTCCAACCTCAAGGCCCACTACCCCTCGGGCCTGGTCGACTGCACCCTGAACGCCCTGCCCGGCGCGGCCGCCGCGCTGCTGCTCGGCTGGGGTCCGGTGGCCGCCGTGGTCCTGGCGGGCGTCACCTGGATCTCCTCGTCCGGTGTCATCGCCAAGGTGCTGGGCGACCTGGGGCGGGTGGGCAACCGGGAGACACCGGTGATCCTCAGCATCCTCGTCCTGGAGGACCTGGCGATGGCGGTCTACCTGCCCATCGTCACCGCGCTGGTGGCCGGGGTCGGGCTGGCCGCGGGCAGTGTGACACTCGCGATCGCCCTGGGAGCCGCCGGACTCGTCCTGTTCGTGGCCGTCCGCTACGGCCGTGTCATCTCCCGCTTCGTCTCCAGCGACGACCCCGAGAAGCTGCTGCTCGTCGTGCTGGGCCTGACGATCCTCGTCGCGGGCATCGCGCAGCAGCTCCAGGTCTCCGCCGCCGTCGGGGCGTTCCTGGTCGGCATCGCCCTGTCCGGCGAGGTCGCGGAGGGCGCGCACACGCTGCTCAGCCCGTTGCGGGATCTCTTCGCGGCGATCTTCTTCGTCTTCTTCGGGCTGCACACCGACCCGGCGAGCATCCCGCCGGTGCTGCTGCCCGCGCTCGCGCTGGCCGTCGTCACGGCTCTGACGAAGATCGCCACCGGGTACTGGGCGGCGCGCCGGGCCGGTATCTCCGTGGGTGGCCGGTGGCGAGCGGGCGGTGCGCTGGTCGCGCGCGGCGAGTTCTCCATCGTCATCGCCGGGCTCGCGGTCACGGCCGGCATCGAACCCTCACTCGGCCCGCTGGCCACGGCGTACGTGCTGATCCTGGTCGTGCTCGGCCCGCTCACCGCCCGCTACACCCAGCCGCTGGCCGAACGGCTCACGGCCCGGTTCGGTCTCCCCGAGCGCCGGGGCCCCGTGGCGCAGCCCGAGGGGGCCGCACCGGAACAGCCCGAGGCGGAGGGTGAGGCACGACAGCAGACCGCCGTCGGGGACTGAGCCGGGCCGATCGAGCAGAGGGGTCTACGCGTCCCCGCCCCTCCACCCCTGCCCCCGCAGCACCTCCGACACGTCCGGCGCCCGGTAGTGCTCCCCCTTGAGGACCTTGCCGTCGGCCCGGCGGGCGACGCGGCCGTCGGGGCCCAGCTTCGTCATGTTGGAGCGGTGGACCTCGGCGATCACCGCGTCGAGGTCGATGCCGTGGACGAGCGCGGTGCCGTACGCCACGTACACGACGTCGGCCAGCTCGTGCGCCAGCCGGTCCAGCGGGCCCGAGACCGAGACCTCGGCGACTTCGGCGGCCTCCTCGGCGAGCAGTTCACCGCGGTGGGCGGCGAGCGCCGGGGAGACCTCCGCCGGCGTGCTGCGCGCGTCGAGCCCGAAGGCGAGGTGGAACTCACGGACCAGGGAAGCGGGGGACGGAGATGCGGGGCAGCGATCGGGAGACGCGGAAGAAGTGACCGGGGAGTCGGGCGAGGTCTGCATCCGCCGACCATACCGAGCCCGGTTCCACGCCCCCGCCGACCTATCCGAGTCCGGTTCCACGCCCCCCGCCGACCCATCCGAGTCCGGTTCCCCGCCCCCGCCGACCCGCGGCCGCTCTCGGCCCCTCTCGCCCCCCTCTCTGCCTCTCCCGGCCCCGCCCTGGTCAGGACTGCCCCCGGCTGGCAGGATCGCGCGCATGTTCCTGCCACTCCCCCGTATCGACCGGCGCCGCGCGCTGTTCGGCTCGGCCGCCGCCCTCGTGGTGTTCGGGCTGCTGTTGTGGTGGCTGCTGCCGCTGGGCGAGGAGTCGCCGGGCGGCAGGATCACGTTCAGCACGGGCACCCCGACCGGGGTGTACCAGAAGTACGGCACGCTCCTGCAGACCGCGCTCGCCAAGGACATGCCGCGCCTGGACGTCCGGCTGAAGAACAGCGACGGCTCGCAGGAGAACGTCCGCCGGGTGGCCACGGGCCAGGCCGACTTCACCATCGCGGCGGCCGACGCGGTGGAGACGTACATCCTGGAGAACAAGCCCGGGGCGGGCCAACTGCGCGGCTGCGCCCGGCTGTACGACGACTATGTGCACCTGGTCGTCCCGCGCTCCTCGTCCGTCCAGTCGGTGGCGGACCTGCGGGGCAAGAGGGTCGCCGTGGGGCCGGACGGTTCCGGGGTACGGCTGATAGCGGAGCATGTTCTGCAGGCGGCCGGGCTCGACTCCGCGAAGGACATCAAGCCGTTTCCGGACGGCATCGGCACCATGCCGGACCTGCTCGAACAACGCAAGATCGACGCCTTCTTCTGGTCGGGCGGCCTGCCGACGAGCGCGGTGCAGCAGCTCTCGAAGCGCTTCGCCGTCAGGCTGGTGCCGATCACCGGCGACCTCGTCGCGAAACTGCACGAGCAGGGCGGCGCGGCCCGCTACTACCGGTCCGCGGTGATGCCCGCCGACGCCTACCCCGAGGCCCAGCAGGGCTCGTCCGTGCAGACGCTGGCGGTGGCGAACTTCCTGATCACACGGGAGGACTCGGACGCCCGGCTCACCGAGGAGCTCACCCGCACGGTGATCAACAGCCGCGACGGCATCGGCCGTCAGGTGCACGCGGCCCAGCTGGTGGACCTGCGCACGGCCATCTACACGGATCCGCTGCCCCTGCACGAGGGCGCCCGGCGCTACTACCGCTCGGTCAAGCCGTAGCGCCGACCACCACGTCGGCCCCGGTGGCCCTGGCCGCCCCGCTCACGACTCGGGCCGCGACCTCGGCACCGTCACCGTCACCTTGAGGCCGTGCGGCTCGTGACGGGCGTACGCGATGGAGCCGCCGCCCGCCGAGAGCAGCACCCGCGAGATGGACAGGCCGAGGCCCGAGCCCTTGATGTTCTGGTGCCCCGCGCTGCGCCAGAAGCGGTCGCCGATGCGGGCCAGTTCCTCGTCGCTGAGGCCCGGACCGCGGTCGGTGACGACCACCGTCGAGACCTCGCCGTTCGACGCGACCGCCACCTCGACGTCCTCGCCCTCGGGCGTGAACTTCAGCGCGTTGTCGATCACCGCGTCCAGAGCGCTGGACAGGGTGACCGGGTCGGCCCAGGCGGTGGTGGCCGGGCAGGTGCCGGTCAGGCGTACGCCCCTGCTGTCGGCCAGTGGTGACCAGGACGCGACGCGCTCGGCCGCCAGCTCACCGATGTCGGTCAGCCGCAGGTCCGCCTCGGCGTGCTCGGCGAGCGCCAGGTCGAGCAGGTCGTCCAGGACCTCGGCGAGGCGCTTGCCCTCGGTGCGGACCGACGCGATCTCCTCGTTGTCCTCCGGTAGTTCCAGCGCGAGCAGTTCGATGCGCAGCAGCAGCGCCGAGAGCGGGTTGCGCAACTGGTGCGAGGCGTCGGCGACGAAGGCGCGCTGCTGCTCCAGGACGTCTTCGACGTTGTCCGCCATCTCGTTGAACGACCGGGCCAGGCGCCTGAGTTCCGGCGGACCGCCCGCGACCGCGACCCGCGACTTCAGCCGGCCGGTCGCGATGTCGTGGGTGGTGGCGTCGAGGACACGTACGGGCCTGAGCACCCAGCCGGTCAGCCGCAGCGCCGCGCCGAGGGCGAGGAGCATCGCCGCGACCTCGCCCGCGCCGATGATCACCCAGCCGTGCAGGATCTTCGAACGCATCTGTCCGGTGGGCGAGTCGGTGACCACGACCGCGATGACGTCACCGTCCCGGATGACCGGGGACGCGACGACGAGCCGGTTGCGCTGCCACGGCCAGACCTGCTCCGGGTCGTGGCTGCGGCGGCCCAGGAGCGCCTCGTTGAAGGCCTCGCGCCCCTCGCCCTTCGCGACCACGTACCAGTTCTCGGGTGCGTTGGCCATGGGCGCGAGGTCGCGGTAGAAGACGCCGACACGGATGCCGTACACCTCGTAGTACGCGACGAGTTCCTTGCGCAGGGTCTCCCCGCGCTCGTCCGTCGTGCCCACTCGGGAGCCGCCGGCCGGCTGGTCGGTGACGAACTGCGCGAGGGCGGCGAAGCGTGCCGTGTCGTCGATGCGGTCGACGACCACACGCTGTTGCTCGGCGGCCGCGACGCTCACGGCGAGCGGGATGCCGAGCGCGAGCAGCACGGCTGCCATCAGGACGATGAGCAGCGGAAGGAGGCGGGTGCGCACCGGTGCACGCTACGCCGTGGGAGCGACGAGCCGGTACCCCACGCCGCGCACGGTCTCGATCAGCGCCGGCATGCGCAGCTTGGAACGCAGGGACGCTACATGCACCTCCAGGGTGCGCCCGGTCCCCTCCCAACTGGTGCGCCACACCTCGCTGATGATCTGCTCCCGGCGGAAGACCACCCCGGGCCGCTGGGCGAGCAGCGCGAGCAGGTCGAACTCCTTGCGGGTCAGTTGGACCACCGAACCGTCGACGCTGACCTGGCGGGTGGGCAGTTCGATGCGGACCGGCCCGAGCCGCAGCGCGCTGTCCCCGGAGCCGCCGGCGTCGTCGGGGACGCTGCGCCGGCTGACGGCGTGGATACGCGCGAGCAGCTCCCCGGTGTCGTAGGGCTTCACCACGTAGTCGTCGGCGCCGAGGTTGAGGCCGTGGATCCGCGACCGTACGTCGGAGCGGGCGGTGACCATGATCACCGGAGTGCTGGTGCGTTTGCGGATCTTGCCGCAGACCTCGTAGCCGTCCTGGTCGGGCAGGCCCAGGTCGAGCAGGACCACACCGAAGCCGTCGCTCTCCGGCACCAGTGCCTGCAGTGCCTCCTCGCCGCTGCGGGCGTGCGTGACGTCGAAGCCGTGTCGCGCCAGCACCGCGGACAGGGCCGCCGCGACGTGGTTGTCGTCCTCGACGAGCAGCAGTCTCATTCCGGCCCCCTCCGGTTCATCGGTCGTACGGTCCGATCCTGTTGGATCGCGGCGCACACACGTGTGCACCAAGGAAGTCACGCCGATGGATCACGACCGCGTCAAGAGGCTTCGGGTCGGGGAGGGCTTCCGTTACCCAGCCGGTACGCGGCAGGTACGCCGTCGCGCAGCGGCTGCTACGACACGTGTCCGGTTGCTACCGGATCGTGATGCTCAAGTTCCCCTCAGATGTAATGACGCTGGTCGCACGGGGTCACTACTGTCCACCGAAACCGAGGAGGACGGAGCCCCAGAGCGATGACCGAAGTATCGGTGGCCAAGGATGCCGTGGCCGCGACCGAGGACCTGGTCGTCCTGAAGAGCGTCAACAAGCACTTCGGCGCGTTGCACGTGCTCCAGGACATCGACCTGACGATCGCGCGTGGCGAGGTCGTCGTGGTCATCGGGCCCTCCGGGTCCGGGAAGTCCACCCTGTGCCGCACCATCAACCGCCTGGAGACGATCGATTCGGGCGACATCACCATCGACGGCAAGCCGCTGCCCGACGAGGGCAAGGCGCTGGCCCGGTTGCGGGCCGACGTGGGCATGGTCTTCCAGTCCTTCAACCTCTTCGCGCACAAGACGGTGCTCGAGAACGTGATGCTGGGGCAGATCAAGGTCCGCAAGGCCGACAAGAAGGCGGCCGAGGAGAAGGCCCGCCGGCTGCTGGACCGGGTGGGCGTGGGCACCCAGGCGGACAAGTACCCCGCGCAGTTGTCGGGCGGTCAGCAGCAGCGGGTCGCGATCGCGCGTGCGCTGGCGATGGACCCCAAGGTCATGCTCTTCGACGAGCCGACCTCGGCGCTCGACCCCGAGATGATCAACGAGGTCCTGGAGGTCATGCAGCAGCTCGCGAGCGACGGCATGACGATGATCGTCGTCACGCACGAGATGGGCTTCGCTCGCTCGGCTGCCAACCGGGTGGTCTTCATGGCCGACGGTCGCATCGTCGAAGAGGCCGTGCCGGACCAGTTCTTCAGCAATCCCCGCAGCGACCGGGCCAAGGACTTCCTGTCGAAGATCCTGCACCACTGACGGCCTGCGCTTCGTCATCACTGAAGTTCGTTCCTGAACCGAGTTCCTGAGCCGGCGTTCATCGCTGACGTTGATCGCTTGCGTTCATCGCCGACGTTCATCGCCTGCGTTCATCGCCTGCGTTCATCACTGAAGCCCATGCCTGAAGACCATGCCTGAAGACCTGCATCTCCTCCCCACCCAAAGGATGTTCACCATGAAGCTCCGCAAGGTCACCGCCGCCTCGGCCGTCGTACTCGCGCTCGCCGTGACCGCCACGGCGTGCGGCTCCGACAACAAGAAGGACAGCGGATCCTCGGGCAGTGGCGGCGGCAAGATCACCGTCGGCATCAAGTTCGACCAGCCGGGCATCGGCCAGAAGACCCCGCAGGGTTACGCGGGCTTCGACGTCGACGTCGCCACGTACGTCGCCGGGAAGCTCGGCTACAAGCCCGACCAGATCCAGTGGAAGGAGACGAAGAGCGCCGACCGCGAGAACGCGCTCTCGCGCGGTGACGTCGACTTCATCGCCGCCTCCTACTCGATCACCCCCGAGCGTCAGCAGAAGGTCGACTTCGCCGGCCCTTACCTGCTCGCCCACCAGGACGTGCTGATCCGCGCCGACGACACCGCCATCAAGTCGCCGTCGGACCTCAACAGCAAGAAGCTGTGTTCCGTGACGGGTTCGACCTCGGCGCAGAACGTGCACGACAAGCTGGCGCCCAAGGCCCAGCTCCAGCAGTACCCGACGTACTCGGCCTGCCTGACGGGTCTGCAGAACAAGGCGATCGACGCCCTGACGACGGACGACTCGATCCTCGCCGGCTACGCCTCGCAGGCCGCCTTCAAGGGCAAGTTCAAGCTCGGCGGCTTCAAGATGACCAACGAGAACTACGGCATCGGCGTCAAGAAGGGCAGCGACCTCAAGGCCAAGATCAACACGGCTCTCAAGGCGATGGTGTCCGACGGTTCCTGGCAGAAGGCCGTGGACAAGAACTTCGGTCCGGCGAGCTACAAGAACGAGCCCGCTCCGAAGATCGGCAACATCGTCAGCTGATGTAGGGCCCGCCGGTGCGCCGCCCTCGGGGGGCGGCGCGCCCGGGCATCACCACACGCGGAAGCGCGGGAAATCGTGTTCGACTTTCTTCAAGGTTACGACCTGCTGGGAGCGTTCTGGATGACGGTGAAGCTCACCGTCCTCTCAGCCGTCGGCTCCCTGATATGGGGAACCGTGCTGGCCGCCATGCGGGTCGGTCCGGTGCCTCTCATGCGCGGATTCGGCACCGCCTACGTGAACATCGTGCGGAACATCCCGCTGACCGTGATCATCCTGTTCACCTCGTTGGGCCTGAACCAGACCCTGGGGGTGAGTCTCGGCGCGGACAAGTTCGAGACGGTCAACTTCCGGCTGGCCGTGCTCGGTCTGATCGCCTACACCTCGGCCTTCGTCTGCGAGGCACTGCGCTCCGGCATCAACACCGTGCCCGTCGGGCAGGCGGAAGCGGCCCGCGCCATCGGTCTGAACTTCACCCAGGTCCTCACCCTGATCGTGCTTCCCCAGGCGTTCCGTTCGGTCGTCGGTCCCCTGACGAACGTGCTGATCGCCCTGACGAAGAACACCACGGTGGCGGCCGCGATCGGCGTCGCCGAAGCGGCCACCCTGATGAAGTCCATGATCGAGAACGAGGCCCAACTCATCGCGATCTCGGCCGTCTTCGCCTTCGGGTTCATGTGTCTGACGCTGCCGACCGGCCTCCTCCTCGGCTGGGTGGGCAAGAAGGTGGCGGTGAAGCGATGACGTCCGTCCTGTACGACGCCCAGGGCCCCCGCGCCAAGCGGCGCAACATCCTCTACTCGGCGCTGTTCCTGGTCGCCTTCGCGGCCCTGTTGTGGTGGGTGATCACCAGCCTCAACGACAAGGACCAGCTCGCCTGGGAGAAGTGGAAGCCCTTCGTCCATGGCGAGGCGTGGAGCACGTACCTCTGGCCGGGACTGCTGAACACCCTCAAGGCCGCGGCCCTCGCCATGGTCATCGCCCTGCCGCTCGGCGCCGTCTTCGGCATCGCCCGGCTCTCCGACCACGCCTGGATCCGGATACCCGCGGCCGCGATCGTGGAGTTCTTCCGCGCCATCCCGGTGCTGGTCCTGATGATCTTCGCCGTCGCCGCGTACTCCGAGTACACGAACATCAGCTCGGACGACCGTCCGCTCTATGCGGTCTTCACGGGACTGGTGCTCTACAACTCCTCGGTCCTCGCGGAGATCGTCCGCGCGGGCATCCTGTCGCTGCCCAAGGGGCAGTCCGAGGCGGCCATGGCCGTCGGTCTGCGCAAGAACCAGGTCATGCGGTTCATCCTGCTGCCGCAGGCGGTCACCGCGATGCTGCCCGCGATCGTCAGTCAGCTCGTCGTGATCGTGAAGGACACCGCGATCGGCGGCGCGATCCTCACCTTCCCCGAGCTGCTCGCCTCCGTCGGCCCGATGAGCGCCTACTACGGCGCGAACACCATCGCCAGCTTCACCGTCGTGGCCCTGATCTACATCGCGCTCAACTTCAGCCTCACGAGCTTCGCGAGCTGGCTCGAGGGACGACTGCGGCGCGGCAAGAAGTCGACGGGCGCGGTGCTTGCGCCGGCCGCGGTCGGGGGCACGGAGTCGACCGGCGCGGGCGGCGGCATCTCCATCTGACGGATCCTCACCCTTCGTCGACGTCAACGGGGGCAGTGGCATGATCGCCACTGCCCCCGTCACTTGACGCAAGCACCGGCAATGGGTTGCATACGTTCTGTGATCGTGCACCCCGTTCCAACTGCCTGTTCCCGACCGTTCCTCAGGACACCGCTCCGGGCAGGGGGCCGCGCGCCGTGGACCCGGTGATCATCGTCGGCGCGGGGCCCGTGGGCCTCACGCTGGCCCTTGCGCTGGCCCGCCAGGAGGTCCCCTGCGTGGTCCTCGACGAGGGGCCGGGCAAGGACGAACAACGGCTCGCGCGAACGGTGGTGCTGCGCGAGGACACCGCCGCGCTCGTCGAGCGCCTGACGGGCCCGCCCCTCACCGATGCCGGTTTCCGTTGGGCCGGATGGCGGTCGATGCGACGCAAGCAGGTGATGCGCGAGATCGGATTCGATGCCGGGGGATCCGGCACGGACCCGTTGGACTTCGCATCGGATCTGCGAGGCCTCGGGGGCGCGGCGCACGGCTCGGAAAGCGGTGCGCAGGCCTCCGGGGGCGGCGCGCACGGCTCGGCGAGCGGCGCCCAGCGCTCCGAGGGAAGTGCGCGGAACCCGAAGGGAAGCGCGCAGCGCCAGAAAAGCGCCGGGGTCGGCGCGACCGGGGACGCGCAGGACTCCGACGGCGCCCACGCACCCGCCCCGCTGCACCTAACCCAGCACGCGCTGACCGGCGCCCTGCGCGAGGCCATCCTCCACGAGCGGCTGATCAAGGTCGCCGTGGGCAGCCGCCTCGACTCGATCGAGCAGGAGTCCTCGGGCGTCACGGCGCACACCCGCGGCCCCAACGGCACGTGGTGGCGCGGCAGTTACCTGGTCGGCTGCGACGGACCGCGCTCGACCGTGCGCAAGCTCCAGGACATCCGCTTCCCCGGACGTACAGCCGTCGAACGATACGCCGTGGCGGCGCTGCGTACGGAACTCCCCTGGCCCGGCCAGGCGTTGCTGCACCGGATGCCTCCGTGGCGGACGTCGGGCCCCGCGAGCGGGGAGGTGACCGCGCGCCCCCTCGCCGACGACGTGTGGCGGCTGGACTGGCTGCTGCCGCCCGGCAAGGACCTGGTCACGCCCGACCTGCTGGTGGCGCGCATCCGCGAGACCCTCGCGGGCTGGAACGCGGGCTCCACACCCCCGTACGAGCTGCTCGACACCGGAGTCCACACCGTCCACCACCGCCTCGCCCGCCGCTGGCGGTCCGGCCGGGTCTTCCTCGCCGGGGACGCCGCGCACCTGCTCGGCGCGCTCGGCACCCAGGGGCTGGACGAGGGCCTGCGGGACGCCGACAACCTCGCCTGGAAACTCGCGCTCGCCTGGCACCACGGCCCGCACGAGGCACTGCTCGACAGCTACCAGGCGGAGCGGCGGGCCGTCGTCGCCGCCCGGCTGCGCGCCGCCGACCAGGCGCTGCCACTGCTGCGCAGCGGCGGAGGCCTGCGCTCGTACGTCCCCGGGTCGGCCCGTGGCCACGACGCGCTGCTCACGGACGGCCACCTGGGACGCGGCCCGCTGGGTGCGCCGGGGGTGTACGCCGACTCGCCGCTCGCGCCCGCGCACACCGAATCGGCGACGCCTGTGGACACGGCCCCCGGTGCGCCGGTCGTCGACGTACGCGTGACCGCGGAGGACGGCTCGTTCGTACAGCTGCGGGAGCGGCTCGGTCGCGGGGTGCTGCTCGTCGTACTGATCGCTCCGGGTACGGGCGTGTGGGCGCGCAAGCACTGGGTCACGGCCGGGATCATGCCCCGGCTCGCGGCCGCCGTGACCGCGCTGCCGCACCGCGCCGAGCTGCTGGTCGCCGAGAGCTATCCCGGCGCGGCGGCACACACCGTGCTCCTGGTGCGCCCCGACGGCCACCTGGTCACCGCGCTGAGCGGGGTGCGCCCGGCCGACCTGTACGCGGCGGCCGAGACGACACTGGGCGGCCCCGCCACGGCGGAGGCGGAAGCGGAGACCGCGGCCAGTAGGACCTGACGACCCTGGTGGTCCGGCCCGTCCCGGACCACCAGGCTCAGGTAGCCGAACCCGTCCGGGGGGGCGGAGCCACGGCCAGCGCGGCACCCCCGGTCACCAGATGGTCCACATGGTGACAGTGAGTTGACCGGCCCGGACCGCCATGGTGTACTCCGGATCGTGACCGACACCTGTGTGCGCCTGTGGCGGAGGGTCCATATGGACCTCGTCCGCTACGCGGGCTGCGTGTGTCGCCCGTCCTGCTGAATTCGCAGCTGTTCTCTCCCCGCGCGCCGCCCCTCCCTGTCGGCTGCCGCGCGCACCCACGCGAACGCCCAGGACGGTACCCGTGTCTGTGTCCACCCCCTCCACCACGCCTTCCGCCTCCGCACCGGTCCAGGCCCCCGCCCAGGCCGACCTGTTCGACTTCGTGCGCCGCACCGCCGCCGACGCCGAACTGATCGCCTCCCTCCCCCTCGACCCCGAGGGCCGCACCTGGGTGCGCCTGGAGGGCCCCGGCGGCAGCGAGGCCTGGCTCATCGGCTGGCCCCCCGGCACCGGGACCGGCTGGCACGATCACGCCGACTCGGTCGGCGCCTTCGTCGCCGCCGCGGGCGAACTCAAGGAGTACTCGCTCGCCGCCCGCCTGCCCACCGACGGCTGGAAGACCCTCGAACTCTCCGAGGACGTCGACCGCGAACGTCGGATGCCGGCCGGCCAGGGCCGCTCCTTCGGCCGCCACCACGTGCACGAGGTGCTCAACGAGTCCACCGAGGAGCACGCGATCTCCGTCCACGCGTACTACCCGCCGCTGCCCCGGATCCGCCGCTACAGCCGCACGGGGCAGGTGCTGCGCCTGGAGCACGTCGAGCGTCCGGAGGACTGGCAGTGAGCGCACCCCGCCCGGTGGGCATCGACACGTTGCTGGAACGGGTCCGCGAGGGACTCGACCGGGTGGAGGCCGAGGAGGCGTACTCCGCCGCACAGGCCGGCGAAGCCCTCCTCGTCGACATCCGGTACTCCGCCCTGCGCGAGCGCGACGGACTGATCCCCGGCGCCCTCGTCGTCGAGCGCAACGAACTGGAGTGGCGGCTCGACCCCCAGGGCAGCCACCGCGCCCCGGAGGCCACGAGCCATGATCTGCGGGTCGTGGTGGTCTGCAACGAGGGGTACGCGTCCAGCCTCGCCGCCGTCTCCCTCCACCAGCTCGGACTGCACCGGGCGACCGACCTGGTGGGCGGCTTCCAGGCGTGGAAGGCGGCCGGTCTCCCGGTGACGGCCTAGCTCCGGGCTCACGATCACCGTGCGGCGGCACGTAGTTGGTCGCGGCACGTACTTGGTCGCGTTACGCACTTGGTCGGCGGTACGCAGTTGGTGGGCGCCCCCTGATGTAAGGGGCGCCCACCATCGCGTACCGCTCCTCACTCCTCCGCGTACCGCCCCCTACTCCTTGGCCGTGGCCACCGTGACCGGGCGCACCCGCAACGCCACCCGGCCCGGCAGCGCGGTGGCGACGAGCGCCAGCAGCCCGGCGAGCGCGACCACGGCGACGTACACCAGGGGGGTGACCGCCGGAGCTGCCTCGCCCGTCATGCCGACGCTGAACGCGGTGAGGACGGCGAGCGCGATTCCACTGCCGAGCGCGGTGGCGAGCAGCAGGACCGAGAGCGCCTCCGTGCGCAGCATCCCCAACACCTGGCGCCGGGTCGCCCCGGCGAGGCGCAGCAGCGCGAACTCGCGGACACGCTCCGCGACCGACATGGCCAGCGTGTTGACGACGGCGATGGCAGTGAAGGCCAGGACGAGTCCCATGGCGAGGTAGTTGACCTCGGCGTTCGCCTGCTGCCGTGCGGCCTGGATCGAGTCGGCGGCGGCCGGGGCGAGGACGTGGACCCCCGGGAACTCACGGAGGGCAGCCGCGAGTTGTGTCTGTGTACGGGCGGTGCTGACGAGGACGGAGGTCGCGAGTGGGTTGTCCACATGGCGGGCGACCAGGTCGTGGGCGAAGGTGAGGTCGCCGAAACCGAGGCCTCTGGCGTAGACGGCCACCACGGTCGGCGTGGCGGGTGTTCCGTCGCCCAGCGTGAGCTTCAGGGGACTGCCGGGCTTCAGGTGGAGCTGGTCGGCGGCGAGTTCGCTGACGGCGACGGTGTCCTCGGTGAGCTTCGTCAGGGAGCCGGCGGTGACGTCCGGGTCCCAGGTGCGGGTGAGGCCCCCGGGTGTGACGCCCTGCGCCGCGTACTTGTCGAGTCCCACACGGACGGTCGTGCGGACCACTTCGGTGACGGTGTCGTGCTGCGTACGCAGCCGCCGTGCGGCCTCGGCCGGTACACCCGGGCCCTGGGCGGCCACCACCCAGTCGGCGCGGATGCCCTCGCGGGCCTGGGCGCGGGCCGCGTTGCCCAGGGTCGGCTGGACGAAGAGAACGGTGCAGGTCATGCCGATGAGGAGGGTCAGAGGGGTGACTACGGAGGCCATCCGGGCGGCGTGGCCACGGAGGTTGGCACGCGCCAGCCGACTGCTGGGTCCGGTCAGCGCGAGCGGACCTCCGAGTACGGCTACGGCCGCTCTGACCAACAGCGGACCGAGCAGCGCGACGGAGGAGGCGAGGACCACGACGGCCAGGAAGGTCACGGGAGTCGAGGCGGGTTCCGTGCGCAGGACGCTGAGCACGGCGACGAGGGCGACACCGCCGGCGAGCAGGGCGAGACCCGCGAGGATCCGGCCCCACGCCGGGCGGGTGCGCTCGGCGTGGGCTTCGGCGAGCGCCTCGGCCGGGCGGATCCGGGCGATCCGGCGCGAGGAGATACGGGCGGCGGCCCACGCACCGAGCAACGTCGCGGCGAGCGCGGCGAACGGCGGGAAGACGCTGACGGTGTGCTGAAGCGTGGCCGGCACGGCGCCCATGGCCACGAACCGGCCGTGCAGCCAACTGCCCAGCGGCAGCCCCGCGAGCGCGCCGGCGGTGCCCGCGGCGGCCCCCACGATCAGTGCCTCACGGCCGAGGAGCGCCCGGATCTGGCCCGGCGTTGCGGCGATGGCGCGCAGCAGGGCGAGTTCGCGATGGCGCTGCTGCACGGAGAGCGCGAAGGTCCCGACCACCACGAGGACGGCCACGAGCAGTGAGGTGCCGCCCATCGCACCGCCCATGCTGACCAGCTTCGTGCGCGCGGCGGCCGCGTCCAGGAACTCCACGGGCCCTCGGCCGTCACCGGCGCTGACCTGCGCGGTCGTACCGTGCGGCGTCTTGGTTCCGTGCAGCGCCGTGCTGACCGATCGCTTGAGCACGGCCGCGTCCGTGCCCTTGGTGGGAAGCACCCCGAAGGCGGTGACCTGTCCGGGGTGGGCGGCGAGGCGGCGGGCCTCGGCGGTGGAGAAGAAGAGGGCGGTCTGGTACCGCACCTCCTGGGCGGGGGCGGCGATTCCGGTCACCCGGTAGGTCCGTGGGCTCTGCGTCGACTGGACGGTGAGCCGGTCACCGGGCTCGAGGTGGGCGCGCTCGGCGAGACGGCGGTCGATGACGAGATCGCCGTCTGCCTCGGGGGCGGTGCCGGTGGTGAGGGTGTACGGGGTCAGCGCGGCGGAGTCCCAGGCGTGCCCGTAGGCGGGCCGGTCCTTGTCGACGGCTCCGCCGGGTGCCAAGGGTTCGGCCAGGAAGGTCAGTTCGGGGATGACCTCACGTACGCCGGGCGCCTTCCGGAGTTCGGTGGCGAGGTCGCCCGGGAGCCAGGACCGTTCGGCGATCGGCTTCGCCTTGTGTTTGACCTTGGTCTTGCCCTTCTTGTGTTTGACGGTGGTCTGGTGGACGTTCTGGTCGGCGGAGACCACGACGGGCGTCGCGGCATACCGCTCGGTGGCGATCGTGCCGCGCAGGCCCGTCTCCAGGAGGGTGCCGCAGGCGGTGATGAGAGCGGCCGCGCACATCAAGGCGAAGAAGGCACCGAGGAAGCCACCTTTGCGGGCTTGGACGGTCCGCAGGGCGTAACGCAGCATCATGAGGGTTCGCTCCCTGGTCTGTCGTGGGGTGCCGGACGGTTCCCGGGCGCGGCGTCGGGCGCGGCGTCGGGCGCGGCGTCGGGGGCCGGGAAGGCGAGGAACCGGGTGAGCACGGTGCGGGCGCCGGGCGGGGTGTCGGCCTCGGGGCGCTTGTAGCGGTTGAGGAGCGCGATGTACTCCTCGAAGAACGCGCGGAGTTCGGGGAGCGTCAGCCGGATGCTGCCGCGCGAGCAGGGGAAGGCGTCGACCCAGGGATCGGCTTCGCCCACCTCCCCGTCCGCCCCCCGCGTCCGTAACTGCCTCTGCGCCTGCACCTGCATCTGCTCGAAGAGTTCGAGGTCGGCGGCGTACACGTGGTGGTTCAGCTCGTCCATGACGAGCCGCATCTCGGCGCTCTGCCGACTGCGCGGCGGGAAGCGGCGGTCACCGGGGACGGCCCGCCACCAGCGCTCCCTGCCGTGGCCGCCCGCCTCGGCCGGTCGGTCGACTTCCTCCACGAAGCCGTACCGGGCGAGCTCACGCAGGTGATAGCTGGTGGCTCCGGTGTTGAGCCCGAGTGCCCGGGCCAGCGTCGCCGAGGTGGCGGAGCCGTGCACGGTGAGGTGCTGAAGCATGCGCTGCCGACGGGGCTGCGCGAGGGCCTTGAGCGTGGCGAGGTCGGAGAGCTCGGTGGAGCCGCGCGAAGTCTCCTCGCTCCGCCTCACCAAGCGTTCCGCGCCGGGTTCCTGTGCCATGCGTACACAGTCCTCTGTGCACAGACACCTGTGCATTGCGGCAACCCGGCGTCTCCCTCCGGGGGTTAACCCCACCCTCACAAAGGGGAGTTGGACAGTCCTGGGTCGGGCGAGGGTGGGAAGACGGGAGAAGGGGAGGGCCAGGAGCCGGGTTCAGGGCCGGGTTCGGAGACCTGCCACCCCCTGAACGCGATCGGCCCCCCGTGCGCCCACCGCATTCGGTTCCCCGCCCCCACCCCCAAGGCTCAGAACCCCTCGTCCCCCAGACCCTCCGTGGCCTCCCCCTCTTCCTCCAGCGCCTGGCGAACCACGCGCAGCGCCATCCCCTCGGAGTAGCCCTTGCGGGCGAGCATGCCCGCAAGACGTCGCAGCCGCTTGTCGCGGTCGAGACCGCGCGTGGAACGGAGCTTGCGCGCGACGAGCTCACGCGCCGTCGCCTCTTCCTGCTCGGAGTCGAGCTGCCCGACGGCCTCGTCGATCAGCGTCGAGTCCACGCCCTTGGTCCGCAGCTCCCGCGCGAGCGCCCGCCGGGCCAGACCCCGGCCGTGGTGCCGGGACTCCACCCAGGCGTCCGCGAAGGCACCGTCGTTGATCAGCCCGACCTCCTCGAACCGTGACAGCACCTCGTCCGCCACATCGTCGGGGATCTCACGCTTGCGCAACGCGTCCGCGAGCTGTTTCCGCGTGCGCGGGGTCCCGGTGAGCAGGCGCAGACAGATCGCCCGCGCCCGCTCAGCCGGGTCCCCTGGGGGCTCCCCCTTCTCGGCCCTCGACGAGGAAGGAGTGCCTCCGTCCTGTGGGTCGTCGGACGGCTCACCGAAACCGCCACGCCTCCGACGCCCTCGTCCACCTCGCGGCCCCCCGTCGCCGCGCCCCCTGTCGCCGCGCCGCCCACCGCCACGGCGCGATCCACCGTCCATAGAACCGTGACCGTCCGTCAGGCCGTCACCTTCACCGTCGCCCGCCGGACCGTCACCGCCGTACGGATCCCCGCCATGAAACCCTTCGGGGCCATACGTGCCACCGGAGTACGCGGAGGAGCCGCCGTGCGTCTCGTCCCCGTACGGCCCGTCCCCGCCGTGCGCTCTTTCACCGTCTCCGGCCGAGTCGCCGTTCCCCCCGTGCCCCTGCCCCCGCGGGGGACGGGGTAGGCGTACTCGGCCCAGTCGGTTCGTCGCGTCATGGACTAGCTCTTGGCCGCCGCGGCCTTGGACTTGGTGGCCTTGGCCGCCGGAGCGGGCACCGTCTTCGCGGCCTCGTCCGAGGCGGTCGAGACCGCCGCGTCCGCGCCCGGCTCGGCGGTGGGCTCCGTCGGCCTCACACCGACGCCCAGCTTCTCCAGGATCTTCTTCTCGATCTCGTTGGCGAGGTCGGGGTTGTCCTTCAGGAAGTTGCGCGCGTTCTCCTTGCCCTGGCCGAGCTGGTCGCCCTCGTACGTGTACCAGGCGCCGGCCTTGCGGACGAAGCCGTGCTCCACGCCCATGTCGATCAGACCGCCCTCGCGGCTGATGCCGTGCCCGTAGAGGATGTCGAACTCGGCCTGCTTGAAGGGCGGCGCGACCTTGTTCTTGACGACCTTGACGCGGGTGCGGTTGCCGACCGCGTCGGTGCCGTCCTTCAGCGTCTCGATGCGGCGGATGTCGAGTCGCACCGAGGCGTAGAACTTCAGCGCCCGGCCACCCGTCGTGGTCTCCGGGGAGCCGAACATCACGCCGATCTTCTCGCGCAGCTGGTTGATGAAGATCGCGGTGGTCTTCGACTGGTTGAGCGCGCTGGTGATCTTCCGCAGGGCCTGGCTCATCAGACGGGCCTGCAGACCCACGTGCGAGTCGCCCATCTCGCCCTCGATCTCCGCGCGCGGCACCAGGGCGGCGACGGAGTCGATGACGATCAGGTCGAGCGCGCCGGAGCGGACGAGCATGTCCACGATTTCCAGCGCCTGCTCGCCGTTGTCCGGCTGGGACAGGATCAGGTTGTCGATGTCGACGCCGAGCTTCTTCGCGTACTCGGGGTCGAGGGCGTGCTCGGCGTCCACGAAGGCCACCTGACCGCCGGCCTTCTGCGCGTTCGCCACCGCGTGCAGCGTCAGCGTCGTCTTACCGGAGGACTCCGGGCCGTACACCTCCACCACTCGGCCGCGCGGCAGGCCGCCGACACCGAGGGCCACGTCGAGCGCGGTCGACCCGGTGGGGATGACCTCGATGGGCTCGTTCGGCCGCTCGCCCAGGCGCATCACCGCGCCCTTGCCGAATTGCCGTTCAATCTGTGCGAGCGCGGCGTCGAGCGCCTTCTCGCGGTCCGTACCTGCCATGGGTTCCACCCGATTTGCTTGAGTCGATCGCTTCACGTCAAAGACGCTAACGCCTGCCACTGACAATGCGCCCCGACGCCCGTCCAGCCTGTGGATAACTCGGGTACATCTCTGTGAAAACCCTGCCGAAATCCCCGCCGAGAGCCCAGCCGGAGATTCCATGAGAATGGATGTTCGATTTTGGTGTCAAGCGCACCATGCGGCACCTCCGAGCCTACGTTCGCGGACCGACAACGACCGGGATCCCCGCCTACTCCCCAGGGCGTACCACCGAAGTCTTCGGCCGTACGACGACCTCAGGGCCCTGGCCGCCGAAGCTTGGACCTCATGGAGAGCCACAGCGGAACCCCCGATCCCGCCGTGACCACCGCCGTCGCCCCACCGGCACGACCGTCTCCGGTGCGCTCCGGGTGGCGTGGGGCGTGGCGCGGAGTGCGTCCCACCGAGCGGCTCTGCCATGTGACCGGCGCCGTGCTGGTGCTCTCCGGGCTGGCGCATCTGGTCGTCTTCGCCGTGGACGGCGGCCCCTGGGACGGGCCCGTCTCCTGGCGCAAGCCCGTCACGTTCGGGCTCTCCTTCGGGCTGACGCTGATCGCGATCACATGGGTCACGTCGTATCTGCGGGTCGGAACGCGTCTGCGCTCGGCGCTGCTCGTCGTGTTCGCCGCCGACTGTGTCGTGGAGGTGGGCGGGATCACCCTTCAGGCGTGGCGCCGGGTGCCCTCGCACCTCAACATGGAGACCGGCTTCGACACGGCGGTGTCGATGACGCTCGCGGTGGGCGGCGGGGTTCTCGTGGTGCTGCTCACCGTGTTCGCGGTGGCCTCCTTCCAAAACCGGCCCACGGGCCCTCTGGGGATGCCGCTCGCGCTGCGCTCCGGGTTCGCGATCCTGCTCGTCGCGCTGGCGTCGGGCGCCGCGATGATCGCGCGCGGGGTCGTCCTCACCCGCACCGGTCACCAGGAGGCGGCGTACCACTCGACGGCCCCGCTCAAGCCGCTGCACGGAGTGAGCCTGCACGCCGTGCTGGTCCTGCCCGCACTGGCCTGGCTGCTGTCGCACACACCATGGAGCGACCGGACACGGCAGCGGGTCATCCAGGCGGCGGTCGGCTGCTACGCGGCGGCGGTCCTGGGCGCCGGAGTGTGGGCGGCCCTCACCTGGTGAACCCCGGTGAACCTCATCGGCCTCATCGGGCGAGCAGTTCCCGCAGACGGGTGCGGAAGGAGGGCGACCTCCTGGTCCGGTGGCCGTGCACCCGGGGGTCGTCCGTGACGTCGTACCGCTTCACATAGGCCCCCAGGAAGGCCTGGAGAGTGGCGACCGCGGGGATGGCGATCAGGGCGCCGACGGCCCCGAGGAGGGCCGTGCCCGCGATGACCGAGCCGAAGGCGACCGCCGGGTGGATGTCCACGGTCTTGGCGGTCAGCTTGGGCTGCAGTACGTAGTTCTCGAACTGCTGGTAGACCACGACGAAGATCAGCACCCACAGCGCGTACCAGGGGTCGATGGTGAAGGCGATCAGCATCGGCAGGGCGCCTGCGAGATACGTACCGATGGTGGGGATGAACTGCGAGACCAGACCCACCCAGACGGCGAGCACGGGCGCGTAGGGCACGCCCAGGGCCTGCAGCAGGATGTAGTGCGCGACGCCGGAGATCAGCGCCATCAGACCGCGCGAGTACAGATAGCCGCCGGTCTTGTCGACGGCTATCTCCCACGCGCGCAGCACCTCGGCCTGTCGCGCGGGCGGCAGCACCGAGCACAACGCGCGCCGCAGCCGGGGCCCGTCGGCCGCGAAGTAGAACGAGAACAGCGTGATCGTCAGCAGCTTGAAGAGACCGCCGAGCACCTGCGCGGACACGTCCAGGACGCCGGTCGCGCTGTTCTGCACGTACTTCCGCAGCCAGTCGGAGTGCACCAGGCTGTCCTGGACGTCCACCCGTCTCACGTGGGTGTGGAAGCTCGAGTTGATCCAGTTGATCACCGAGTCCAGGTACTCGGGGAAGCCCTCGATCATCTTGATGATCTGACCCGCGAGCATCGAGCCGAGCAGCGTGACGAATCCGGCCGTCGCGATCAGCAGACCGAAGAAGACGAGGAAGGTGGCCAGCCCCCGGCGCATACCGTACGAGGCCATCCAGCTCACCGCGGGCTCGATGGCGAGCGCCAGGAAGAACGCGATCAGAATGTTGATCAACAGCCCGATGAGCTGGTGGAACGCCCAACTGCCCAGTTGGAACAGGGCGACGAGGGTGAGTGCGAGCACCATCGCGCGCGGCAGCCAGCGCGGCATGCGCGCGCCCTGCCCGGAGGCGTCCCCGCCCGGGGGCGAAGGGGGCGGCGTCGTGCCGAAGGGGGATGTCTGCTGGTCGACCTGCGCGGTCTCGTCTGTCGGGGCCACGGGGCAAGTGTCGCCGACTCCACCGACAATCTGTGCCCCGCCCCGGATCTTCGGGGTTCGTCAGCGGTTCTCGTACGGAACGTTCATGGTCGCGCACACCACGCGCCACACGTCCTTGGCCTCCCAGCCGGCGTTCAGCGCCTCGTTCACGGTCCGTCCGCCGAGCTCCGTCATCACATGATCGCGCGCGAAGGTGTCGGCGTACGCCTCACCGAAGTGATCCGCCATCCGCTGCCAGAAGACCGTCAACCGCATGACTCCAGTATCCCGCCCCTGAGAGTGGGCCCGGGCCGGGACCCCTTGCCGAGACCGCTTTCCGTCCTACGGTCTGAGACATGGCCGAATCAGGAGCATCCCCACTCCCCCCGACGCCCCCGGCGCACACCCCGCTCTCGCGCGCCGAGCACTTCATCTGGCTCACCGCACGCGTGCTGGAGCAGCGCCGTTTCGCGTACCACTTCCTGGACAGCGACGTCGGCGCGGCCGACGCGGTGGAGACCGCGCTGGCCGCCTACCGCAACGACGACGAGGGATATGGTCACGCGCTCGAACCCGATCTCCGCGGCCCGGTCAGCCAGCCGCTGCACACCGGGCACGCGCTGCGCGTCCTGGACTCGATCGGGCGGTGCGGCGGACAGCGCGTGGAGCGCGTGTGCCGCTACTTGACCTCGGTGTCGACGGCGGACGGCGCACTGCCGGCCATCCATCCCAGTCAGCGTGGCTACCCGCACGCTCCTTTCGTGCCCGTCGTCGACGACCCGCCGAGTGAACTCCTCGCCACCGGCCCCGTGGTGGGCCTGCTGCACCGCAACGAGGTGTGGCACGCCTGGCTGTTCCGGGCCACCGACTTCTGCTGGCGGGCGGTCGAGTCCCTGGACAAGTCCCACCCGTACGAGATCGAGGCGGCCGTGGCCTTCCTGGACTGGGCCCCCGACCGCCCGCGCGCGGAGGCCGCCGCCGACCGGCTGGGCCGTCTGGTGCGCGAGCACCGGCTCGCGGCACTGGACCCGGCACACCTGGAGGCGTTTCCGGTGGCGCCCGGATACGCGCCGGACGAGCACCACTTCCCGCACGACTACGCGAAGGCCCCGGGGTCGCTCGCGCGCGCATGGTTCACCGACGAGGAGATGGCGCGCTCACTCGACTTCCTGGCGGGCGAGCAGCGTGAGGACGGCGGCTGGCCGATCCGCTGGCGCCAGTGGGCACCGGGTACCGCCCTGGAGTGCCGCCCCATGGTGACGATCGAGGCCCTGCGCACCCTACGGGCGTACGGACGGCCCATCGGTTGAGCGCCCCCGACGGTTCCCGGCCCGCACACACGCGTGCGGGCCGCCCGCGTACCGGGCGTCAGCCTGTCAGCGCCCGCACTCCCGCCGTCACGACCACGGCCGCGCCGACCACGAGCAGGAAGGGGGCGCGCAGGAGCAGGGCGACGGCGGCCGCGGCGAGTCCTGCGACCCTCGCGTCCACGACCAGGACGGGCCCGTCGGCGAAGGTCTGCTGAGCCGTGAGCGCGGCCAGGAGGGCGACGGGCAGCAGAGCGGCGAGGCGCTTGACGAGCGGCCGCTCCAGGACGCCGTCGGGGACCAGCAGGCCGATGAGCTTGACGGCGTAGCAGCCGACGGCGGTCGCCCCGATCGCGATCCAGATGTTCAACGGTCGTCCCTCGGTGCGTCGTTGTCGGCCTTCATACGACCGGCGGACTTCGGAGCGCGTCGCCCCTCCATGTAGAGGGCGGCGGGAGCGGCCAGCGCCGCCACCAGGACGGGGACTCCTGCGGGCAGCACCGGCAGCAGACCGAGCCCCAGAAGAACCGCGGCACCGGCGACCGCGCGCTCCGTGGTGGTCTTCAGCATCGGTGCGAGCAGCGCGAGGAAGACGGCGGGCCCGGCGGCGTCCAGCCCCCACGCGTCGGTGTCCCCGATGGCCTCGGCCCCGACGGCGCCCAGCAGCGTGGTGAGGTTCCACAGCACGTACAGGGTGAGCCCGGTGACGGTGAAGCCGATCCGGACACTGCGGCGGGAGGGCTGGGCGAGCGCGACGGCCGTGGTCTCGTCGATGACCCACTGCGCGGCGAACGGACGCACCGCGCGCGGGAGGGCCAGCAGTTGTGACAGCCGCAGTCCGTAGAACGCGTTGCGCACCCCGAGGAAGAACGCGCCCGCGGCCGCCGTGAGCGGGTTGCCGCCGCCTGCGAGCGCGCCCACGAGCGCGAACTGCGAGGCACCGGTGAACACCAGGAGGCTGAGCGCGCAGGTCTGCAGCACGGTGAGCCCGCTGCCGGCCGAGGTCACTCCGAAGGCGAACCCGGACAGTCCGACGGCGACCCCGACTCCCAGGGCGTCCCGAACGACGGCCGCGTCGGGTTTTCCGCCGCCTTCTTCACTGCGTATGTCTGCGAGAGTTGTCTGTTCTGCCACACCCCGGACGGTAGGTGCGGCCGCCCGTCGACGTCTTGTACGTTCTTGCGCTCGCGCTGGTAGGCGCCCGGAGGCACGCCCACGATCCGGGTGAAGTGACGATTGAGATGGGGCTGGTCGGTGAAGCCGACGGCGACGGCCGCCTCGGCGGGCGCGGAACCGGCATCCAGGAGGTGGCGTGCCCGGCGTACCCGGGCGTCGGTCAGCCAGGTGTGGGGCGGCATGCCGTAGGTCTCGCGGAACGCGCGCAGCAGGGCGAACGGGCTGGTGCCGAGGTCGGCGGCGAGCCGTTCCAGGGTCGGAGGCTCGGCCATCCGCTCCTCCAGCACGGCACGCGCGCGTGCGGCGACACGGGCGCCCGCGGTGTGCACACCCCGCTGCGGCAGCGGACCGCCGTTCAGGCGCAGCAGCCGGGTCACCGCAACCCGGAGCAGCGTGTCGGCCGCGAGCGCGTTGCCCTCCTCCGCGGCCCGAAGCACTTCGTGAACCAGACCCGCCGCGTACGGATCGTCGAGCACCGGGCTGACGAATCCGGGGGTGCCACGAATCGTGGTGATCTCCGCGGCGATCTCCGCCACCAGCTCGGGCGAGGGGTACACCGCCCCGTACCGCCAACCCTCGGGAACACCCGCCCGGCCCGTGTGCGGGGTGTCGGGGTTGACCAGCGCGAGCGCGCCCGGACCCGCGTACTGGTCGGCGCCGCCGTGGTGGAAGACCTCGACACCGTCGGAGATGGCGGCGATCACGAAGTTCTCGTGGGTGTGCCGCACAAATATCTTCTCGACGAACCGCGCCCGCAGCAGATCGACACCCGGCAGCTCCGCGTACCGCCAGTGCCGCGCCCGCTCCTGCCCCGAACCTGCCACCCATTCATTCTCCGGCATGACACCACGGACGACCGGCTCGGGTGGTGCACCCCCACGCCGCCGTCGGCCGCCCACGGCGGCGAGGGGTCGTGTCGGGGGGCGCCCGCAGCGGCTGGCGCGTCAACGCCGCCAAGTCGGTGATCGACCGATTCCGCGCCTGCCCGAGGACGGATACCCCCGGCGCGGCCCCGCCCCGTCACCGAGCCGCAGGCGTCCCACTAGGCCACCGGCCACATTTCCGCAGGTCAGAGCGATTGTCAGTGGCGGGGTGCAGGATGGACGCATGGTCAGCTCCGCACACCGAGCCCTGGACGGCTTCTCACCCGCGACCCGCGGCTGGTTCACGGGGGCCTTCTCCGCGCCCACCGCGGCCCAGGCCGGCGCGTGGAAGGCCATCGGCGAGGGCTCGGACGTGCTGGTGGTCGCCCCGACCGGCTCCGGCAAGACCCTGGCCGCGTTCCTCGCCGCACTCGACCAGCTGGCCTCGACCCCGCCCCCGGCCGACCCCAGGAAGCGCTGCCGTGTGCTGTACGTATCGCCGCTCAAGGCCCTCGCGGTGGACGTGGAGCGGAATCTGCGCAGCCCTCTGACCGGCATCCGGCAGGAGTCGGTGCGCCTCGGGCTGCCCGAGCCCGAGGTGAAGGTCGGCATCCGCTCCGGCGACACCCCCGCCGCCGAGCGCCGCGCGCTGGCCACCCGCCCGCCGGACATCCTGATCACGACCCCCGAGTCGCTGTTCCTGATGCTGACGTCGGCGACGCGCGACGCGCTGACCGGTATCGAGACGGTGATCCTGGACGAGGTGCACGCGGTCGCGGGCACCAAGCGCGGCGCCCATCTCGCGCTGACCCTGGAGCGCCTCGACGAGCTGCTGCCCAGGCCGGCGCGCCGCATCGGCCTCTCCGCGACGGTACGTCCGGTGGACGAGGTGGCGCGCTATCTCTCGCCCCGCCGCAAGGTGGAGATCGTCCAACCGCCGTCGGGCAAGGAATTCGACCTCTCCGTGGTCGTCCCGGTCGAGGACCTGGGCGAGCTCGGCGGCTCCCCGGTCGCCGACGGCGGCGAGGGCGCGGAGAAGCCCTCCATCTGGCCCCATGTCGAGGAGCGGATCGCCGACCTCGTCCAGTCCCACCGCTCCACGATCGTGTTCGCCAACTCCCGCCGCCTGGCGGAGCGCCTGTGCAACCGGCTGAACGAGATCGCGTACGAGCGGGCAACGGGCGAACCCCTCGCGGAGGCGCACGCCCCGGCCCAGCTGATGGGGGGCTCCGGCGCGGCCCAGGGGGCGCCGCCCGTCATCGCGAGGGCCCACCACGGCTCGGTCTCCAAGGAACAGCGGGCCCTGGTCGAGGAGGACCTGAAGGCGGGGCGCCTGCCCGCCGTGGTCGCCACCTCCAGCCTCGAACTCGGCATCGACATGGGCGCGGTCGACCTCGTCGTCCAGGTCGAGTCACCGCCCTCCGTGGCCTCCGGCCTCCAGCGCGTGGGCCGCGCGGGCCACCAGGTCGGCGCGGTGTCCACCGGCGTCGTCTTCCCCAAGTACCGCGGCGACCTGGTCCAGGCGGCGGTGGTCACCGAGCGGATGCGCACCGGCTCCATCGAGTCCCTGCGGGTCCCCGCCAACCCCTTGGACGTGCTGGCGCAGCAGCTCGTCGCCATGACCGCACTCGACACCTGGCAGGTCGACGACCTGCTCGCCACGGTCCGCCGGGCGGCGCCCTTCGCCTCGCTGCCGGAGTCGGCGTTCACGGCCGTGCTCGACATGCTCGCGGGCCGCTATCCGTCCGACGCCTTCGCGGAGCTCAGGCCCCGCGTGGTGTGGGACCGCGTCGCGGGTACGATCACGGGCCGCCCCGGCGCTCAGCGCCTCGCCGTCACCTCCGGCGGGACCATCCCCGACCGCGGGCTGTTCGGGGTCTTCCTCGCGGGATCCGACCCCAAGAAGGGCGGCGGCCGGGTCGGTGAGCTCGACGAGGAGATGGTCTACGAGTCCCGCGTCGGGGACGTCTTCACGCTCGGCACGAGTTCCTGGCGCATCGAGGACATCACCCGCGACCGCGTCCTGGTCTCCCCCGCCCCCGGTGTCCCGGGCCGGCTCCCCTTCTGGAAGGGCGACCAGCTCGGCCGCCCTCTCGAACTCGGCCGGGCGGTCGGCGCGTTCCTCCGCGAGGTGGGCTCGCTCCCCAAGGACGACGCCCGCCTGCGGCTGCTGGCCGCGGGACTGGACGCCTGGGCCGCCGACAACGTGCTGTCGTACCTCACCGAACAGCGCGAGGCGTGCGGGCACGTCCCGGACGACCGCACGATCGTCGTCGAGCGGTTCCGTGACGAACTGGGCGACTGGCGGGTGGTCGTGCACTCTCCCTTCGGCGCCCAGGTGCACGCCCCCTGGGCCCTCGCGCTGGGCGCCCGGCTCTCCGAGCGCTACGGCATGGACGCCCAGGTCATGCACGCCGACGACGGCATCGTGCTGCGCCTGCCCGACGCCGACGTGATGAGCCTGGACCTGCTCGACCAGGAGCCCATGAAGCTGGGCACGGAGTACGACACGGAGCAGGCGCCCGTCGGCGCGGCGGACGTCGCCTTCGACAAGGGCGAGGTCGACCAGATCGTCACCGACCAGGTGGGCGGCTCGGCACTGTTCGCGGCCCGGTTCCGCGAGTGCGCGGCCCGCGCGCTGCTGCTGCCGCGCCGCAGCCCGGGAAAGCGCACCCCGCTGTGGCAGCAGCGGCAGCGCGCCGCCCAACTTCTCCAGGTGGCCAGCGAGTTCGGATCGTTCCCGATCGTCCTGGAGGCGGTCCGCGAATGCCTCCAGGACGTCTTCGACGTTCCCGGGCTCACCGAGCTGATGGGCGACATCGAGTCCCGCAAGGTGCGGCTCGTCGAGGTCACCACGCCCGAGCCCTCCCCCTTCGCCCGCTCCCTCCTGTTCGGATACGTCGCCCAGTTCCTGTACGAGGGCGACTCCCCGCTCGCCGAGCGGCGCGCCGCCGCCCTGTCCCTGGACTCCCGCCTGCTGGCCGA
This sequence comes from Streptomyces mirabilis, assembly GCF_039503195.1. Lineage (NCBI taxonomy): Bacteria > Bacillati > Actinomycetota > Actinomycetes > Kitasatosporales > Streptomycetaceae > Streptomyces > Streptomyces mirabilis. Next base: position 7,457,747 of record NZ_JBCJKP010000001.1, on the reverse strand, counting down.
GCTCCTGGGCCAGGCCGAGCTGCGCGAGCTGCTCGACGCCGAGGTCCTGGCCGAGCTGGAGCGGGAGCTCCAGTGGCGCACCGAGGACCGCCGGGTCAAGGACGCCGAAGGCGTCGCCGACCTGCTGCGCCTGCTGGGCCCGCTCACGGATGCCGACCTGGCCGAGCGCGGCGCCGAGCCGCAGTGGGCCAAGGAACTGGCCTCCGCCCGCCGCGCCATCAAGGTCCGTATCGCCGGCGCCGACCACTGGGCGGCCATCGAGGACGCCGGCCGCCTGCGGGACGCTTTGGGCACGGCGCTGCCCGTCGGCGTCCCCGAGGCCTTCACGGAGCCGGTCAAGGACCCCCTCGGCGACCTCCTCGCGCGCTACGCCCGCACCCACGGCCCGTTCACCTCCACCACCGCCGCCGCCCGCTTCGGTCTCGGCACGGCCGTCACGGACGGAGCACTGCAACGCCTCGCGGCGAACGGCCGCGTCGTCCAGGGGGAGTTCCATCCGGCGGGCATCGGCCAGGAGTGGTGCGACGCGGCCGTGCTGCGCAGACTCCGGCGCCGTTCGCTCGCGGCCCTGCGCCACGAGGTGGAGCCGGTCCCGCCCGCCGCGCTCGCACAGTTCCTGCCGCAGTGGCAGCACGTCGACAGCGGGCACGGTCTGCGCGGCATCGACGGACTGGTGCGCGCCATCGAGCAGTTGCAGGGCGCCTCGGTGCCCGCCTCCGCCCTGGAGAAGCTTGTCCTGCCCTCCCGCGTCTCCGGTTACGCCCCCGCGCTGCTCGACGAACTCACGGCCGCCGGAGAGGTGGTCTGGGCCGGGGCCGGGGCGCTGCCGGGCAAGGACGGCTGGGTCTCGCTCTATCTCGCGGACGCGGCCCCGCTGCTCCTCCCGGACCCGAACCCCCTGGAGCTGACCGCCCTGCACCAGTCGGTGCTGGACGCCCTCTCCGGGGGCTACGGCCTGTTCTTCCGCCAGATCACCGACCAGGTCCGCGCCACCACCCACCCCGACGCCACCGATCCCCAACTCGCCGACACGGTCTGGGACCTGGCCTGGTCCGGTCGGCTCACGAACGACACGCTCGCACCGATGCGTGCGCTCCTGGGTTCGGGTCGCACCGCCGGGTCCACGGCGCACCGCGCCAAACGCACGGTGCCGCGCGGCCGCTACGGCTCCCTGACCGGCGCCGCACGCCCCCAGTCCCGTACGGGCCCGCCGACGGTGGCCGGCCGCTGGTCGCTGCTGCCCGCCCGGGAGCCCGACGCCACCGTGCGCGCCCACGCCCTGGCCCGCACGCTGCTCGACCGGCACGGCGTGGTGACCCGGGGCGCCGTCGCCGCGGAAGGGGTCGAGGGCGGCTTCTCCGCCGTGTACCGCATCCTGTCCGCCTTCGAGGACAGCGGCCAGGCCCGCCGGGGTTATGTGGTGGAAGGACTGGGTGCCGCCCAGTTCGCGATGGACGGAGCGGTGGACCGCCTGCGCGCGGCGGCGAACGCACGGGACCGGGGCGAATCCCTGACCGCCCAGGAACCCCGGGACAGCTTCCCGGCGCCGACCGGTTTCCCGGACACTCCCGGCCGCTCCCACTCCAACGGATTCCCCGTCGGCCGCGACCCCGCGCACACCAACGACTTCCTCGACGGCCACGACGATCCCGCGCACACCCACGCCTTCCCCGACGACCTCGACCTCGACGCGACGAGCCCCCCGGGCTTCCCCGAGACCGAGGACTCCGCCTTCGCCGGCAACCACGGCTTCGCGAGCGACGCCGCGCTCTCCCCCAACCGGTTCCGAGCCCGTTCCTCGTCCCGGTCCACCTCCCAGGCCGTGGTCCTGGCCGCCGCCGACCCCGCGAACGCCTACGGCGCGGCCCTTTCCTGGCCCGAGCCCCCCACCGGCGCCGGGCACAAGCCGGGCCGCAAGGCGGGCTCCCTGGTGGTGCTCGTCGACGGCGAGCTGACGCTGTACATGGAGCGCGGCGGCAAGACCCTGCTGGCCTGGCCCTCGGACCCGGACGGCTCGATCATGGACGACGCCCGTCTGCGTGTCGCCGCCGAAGCCCTCGCCGCGGCCGCCCTCGCGGGCTCCCTCGGCACGGTCACGGTGGAGCGCGTCAACGGCGCCTCCGCCCTGACATCACCGTTCGGCACCCTCCTGGAAGGTGCCGGCTTCATCGCGACCCCCCGCGGCCTGCGCCTGCGCGCCTGAACACCCCACCCACACGCACCCCACATACCCGCATCCCACCTGACGCCGCCCCCACCCCGCCGCACCCCACCCCACTCGTGCCACCCTGGAACCCATGCCCGAAGGAGACACCGTCTGGCAAGCCGCGAGGCGGCTGCACACCGCCCTCGCGGGCAACGTGCTGACCCGCTCCGATCTGCGGGTGCCCAAGTACGCCACCGCCGACCTCACCGGCCGCGCCGTCCTGGACGTCACCCCGCGCGGCAAGCACCTCCTGACCCGGATCGAGGGCGGCCTGACCCTGCACTCGCATCTGCGGATGGACGGCTCCTGGAAGGTGTACGAGAACGGCCGGCGCTGGAGCGGCGGCCCCGCCCACCAGATCCGGGCCATCCTCGGCACCGCGGACCGCACGGCCGTCGGCTACCGGCTCCCCGTCCTGGAGTTGCTCCGCACCGCGGACGAGGACCGCGCCGTCGGCCACCTCGGCCCCGACCTCCTCGGCCCGGACTGGAACCCCGACAGCGCCTTGGAGAACCTCCTCCAAGACCCCGCCCGCTCCCTCGGCGAGGCCCTCCTCGACCAGCGCAACCTCGCCGGGATCGGCAATGTCTACAAGAGCGAGCTGTGCTTCCTCCTCCGGGTCACCCCCTGGCTGCCCATCGGTGAGCTTCCCGCCGACCGTGCCACCCTGCTCCCGCCCCTGGCCAAGAAGCTCCTGGAGACCAACCGCGACCGCCCGACCCGCATCACCACCGGCCGCCGCGACCAGAACCTCTTCGTGTACGGCCGCGCACCCCGCCCCTGTCTGCGCTGTGGCACCTCGATCCGCCGGGCCGACCAGGGCGACGGCTCCCGAGAGCGCCCCACGTACTGGTGTCCGACGTGCCAGACGGGCCCGACTCCGCCCCTGGGCCGTATCCCGCCCTCCGAGCGCCGGCCCCTCCCGTAGACCACCCGCCGCACAACTACCCGCCGTACGACCAACTCCTTGCCGTACAACTAATTGACGGCCCGTCAGAAACCCTCGTACCGTCCCTTCATGCCCGTCAAGGCGTACGACCTCACCGGACGCACCGCATTCGTCACCGGCGCCGCCAGCGGGATCGGCCGCGCGTCAGCCGTCCTGCTGGCGGAGGCGGGAGCCGCCGTCCACTGCGCGGACCGGGACCCGCAGGGCCTGCACGAGACGGCGACCCTCATCAAGGCCCAGGGCGGTACGGCCCACACACATCCGCTCGACGTCGGCGACCGTGCGCAACTCCGACAGGCCGTCGCGTCCTGCGAACGGCTCGACGTCATGGCGGCGGTCGCCGGGATCATGCACAGCAGCCCGGTCCTGGAGACCCGGGACGAGGACCTCGACCGCGTACTGGGCGTCAACTTCAAGGGCGTGCTGTACGCCTGCCAGGAGGCCGCCCTCCTCATGATCGAGAAGAGCGTCCGCGGGAGCATCATCACGATGGCGTCCGGCGCCATCGACACCGGCGGCCCCGGCCTGCTCTGCTACGGCGCGTCGAAGGCGGCCGTCGTGCAGCTGACGAAGACCCTGGCGACCGAGATCGGCCCGCACGGCATCCGTGTCAACGCGGTCGCGCCCGGCTGGACACGTACGCCGATGACCGACCGTCACGGGGACGCCCAGGCGCGCACGGAAGCGGTCATGGCCCGGCTGTCGCCACTCGGCCGGGTCGGCGAACCCGAGGACATCGCCCACGCCGTGCTGCACCTGGCCTCCGACGCTTCGGCGTTCACGACGGGGCAGATCCTGCGCCCGAACGGCGGCGTAGCGATGCCTTGGTAGCCCCCAGCAGCACCTCCACGCCGCCCCCAGCAACCCCAGCGGCACCCCCACGCCGCCACCCCCGGGCATCCGCCCTGCGGCGTCTCCCCTCTGCACCCGCCCCCGCTGAGCCCAGCCCCCTCCCGCACCGAGCCCCAGGCACCACGCGCCCCCCAACGCGCCGCACCCGTCCCCCGCCCCTTCCACCAAGCGCCCCGCCCCTACGAAGCCCCCGGCTCGCGCTCCCGACGCGCCCCACGCCGTAGCCACCCCTCCCGCCGCCCGTGCGCCCCGGCGTCGGCGCGCACGACCTCCGCCTTCGGCACACAGTGCACCGGTAGCAGGCTCAACCCCCATCCCCCGGCCACGACCGCCCCTTCCAGCGCCCCGGCATCGGGCGCCAGCGCGAGCCGGAGGACGCCCCACCACCACAGCGCACCGAGCCCCAGCACTGCCCCCCAGCGCCCTATCCGCCCTGCCATGGTGTCCACCTCCAGCCCGAAGCTAGACCCGCGCTCTCACCCACCGGCAGGGCGCACCAACGGCACAGAGGCGCACCCAAGGCACATCCGAAGCCGACCATGGCGCCCCGCGGCCCCCACGGAGCGCCCGGCGGTCACCACCGTGAGCCGCCCGCCTCCGGGCGTCACCCGTTCTCCGCCTGGAACATCCAGTGATGCTTCTCGAGGTCGGCGGTGATCTGGATGAAGATGTCCTGGCTCACCGGATCGGCTTCGCCCGTCGCGTCCACTCGCACCCGCATCCGGCTGATCACCGCGCTCAGCGCGTCCACGAGCTCCCCCACGGCGTCGGTGTCCTTGATCCAGCCCTCGGGCGTCACACCGATGCCGCTGGTGGTGGCCACGGTCGCGGCCCGTCCGTCGGGCGGGACCCCGAGCGTCGAGGCGCGCTCCGCCACCGTGTCGGAGTGCAGCCGTGCGGTGTCCACGACCTCGTCGAGCTGGAGGTGGATGGAGCGGAAACGCGGTCCGACCACGTTCCAGTGGACCTGCTTCGCCACCAAGGAGAGATCCACCAGGTCGACCAGCGCTCCCTGGAGGGCGCCGGACACGGTCTTAAGATCCGCGTCGGACAACGGGCTCTTCACGACGTACATCGGGATTCTCCGATCCACTCGGCCTCATCAACAACGGTCTCATCCATCACGACCTCATCAACCATGGCATAGACGCACAATTCGGGTCACCTGGAGCGAGTGGACCCGGAGACATCGAAAGCCCCGGCCGAAACCGCTCCAGACTTCCCTGGAGCAGCCCCGGCCGGGGCTTTCACAAGCATGCTCAGCTCATGAGCGAGAACTCGTGAGCGTCAGGCGGCGACGACGTCGACCGCCTCGGCTGGCGCCTTGATGGTGACCCGTTCCGGTGGTACGCCGGTGACCGATACGGAATTCAGCATCGGACGGCGCACCGGTGTGGGCACCGGCTCGGTGGCCGCTGCAGACTGGGCCAGCTCGGCGAGAGCGAGCTCGTCGCTCACTTCCCGCATGAGCTCGGACATCCGTACGTCCAGCGCGTCGCAGATGGCGGAGAGCAGCTCGGAGGATGCCTCCTTCTGCCCCCGCTCCACCTCGGAGAGATAGCCGAGTGAAACTCGGGCGGACGAGGAGACTTCGCGCAGAGTACGGCCCTGGCGCTGGCGCTGCCGACGCAGCACGTCACCAAGCAGGCGACGGAGCAGAATCATCGGTGGCTCCCTCCTCGGACCGCGTAGCCGCATCCTTCACGCCCCACCGTACCGCCTTGCGCCGCGGCCGTGCGGGGAGCGATGTCGTGTTCACTCAGGGCTGCAAACATCAAAACCCCCCGTTCTGTTCCGTATCCTGTGCCCGCTCATTCCCGGTCTGTTCGCCCGCCAGCTCCTTCAGGAGCAGGGCGAGTACGCTCCGTACACTCTCCATACGGATTTCCGTCCGGTCGCCGTTCAACCGCAGCGGTATCACTTTCCCGCCGCCGGCAGCATGAAAAGATGCTCGGGACGGGCCGTCGACGGCCACGAAAACCGTCCCGACCGGCTGCCCGTCCTGGGGTTCGGGACCGGCGACACCGGTGGTGGCGATCCCCCAGTCCGCGCCGAGCGCCTTGCGCACCCCGGCCGCCATCTGGGCCGCGACCTGCGGATCCACCGCACCACGCTCGGCCAACAGAGTGGCGTCGACTCCCAGCAGTTCGTGCTTGAGTTCGGTGGCGTACGCCGTCACGGAGCCCCGGAAGGCCTGGGAGGCCCCGGGCGTCGCGGTGATCTCCGCCGCCACCAGACCACCGGTCAGCGACTCGGCGACGGCGAGCGTCTCGCCCCTCACCGTGAGTAGTCGCAGCACTTCGGCGGCCGTAGAACTCACCGCTCAGCCTCCTCGGCCGCCGCCTGCCGCTCGGCGATCCCGCTCCTGCGCAGCACAACGGCCTGTCTTACGTAGTCGAGCCCGGTGACGACGGTCAGGACGACCGCCACGGCCATCACCCAGAATCTCAGGGTGGCCAGCGGCCCCGTCAGCGCCAGGACGTACATCCCGACCGCGGTGCCCTGCGCGAGCGTCTTCAGCTTGCCGCCACGGCTGGCCGGAATGACCCCGTAGCGGATCACCAGGAAACGCATCAGAGTGATCCCGAGCTCGCGCCCGAGGATCACTCCCGTCACCCACCACGGCAGATCACCGAGGTAGGACAGGCAGACCAGCGCCGCACCCATGATCGCCTTGTCGGCGATGGGGTCCGCGATCTTCCCGAAGTCGGTGACCAGGTCGTACGTACGCGCCAGGTGCCCGTCGAAGATGTCGGTGATCATGGCGACGGCGAAGGCCGCCCACGCCCAGGCTCGCCAAGCGGGGTCGTACCCGCCCTCGGCCAGCATCAGCGCCACGAAGCCCGGCACCAGGACGAGCCGGATCATGGTCAGGATGTTCGCGATGTTCCAGAGGCTGGCCTGATTGACGGCCACAGCGCCCAGCTTCCCGCCCCGCGCCGGCTTGGAGCCCCCGGGAACGCCGGGAGCGCCCGCCGCGCCGTTCGCGCTGGGGGAGCCGCCCGCCGCGGACGCCGGGGCTCCGGTCATCTGGCCGCCTCCTCAGTACACGGGAGCGAGCCCAGGAGCGGCTCGGCCACCAGGTCGACACCTTCCGTACCGACCACCTTCGCCTCGACGATACGGCCCACCGTCAGACCTTCGCCGCTCGTGAACTGCACCTGACCGTCGGTCTCGGGCGCCTGGTGCGCGGCACGGCCGACCGCCCCCCACTCCTCCCCGTCGACGGAGCCGACCGACTCGACGAGCACATGGACGGTCTCACCGACGCGCTCCTCGGCGCGCTGCGCGACCAGCTCCTCGGCGAGCCGGGACACGCGCGCGAGGCGCTCGTCGACCACGTCCTGGTCGAGCTTGTTCTCGTACGTCGCCGCCTCCGTGCCGTCCTCGTCGGAGTACCCGAAGACGCCGATGGCGTCGAGGCGCGCACCCGTGAGGAAGCGCTCCAGCTCCGCGAGGTCGGCCTCGGTCTCGCCGGGGAAGCCCACGATGAAGTTGGACCGCACGCCGGCCTGCGGGGCCTTGGAGCGGATGGTGTCGAGCAGCTCCAGGAAGCGGTCCGTGTCGCCGAAGCGCCGCATCGCGCGCAGCACGTCGGGCGCGGAGTGCTGGAAGGACAGGTCGAAGTAGGGCGCGATGTTCGGCGTGGAGGTCAGCACGTCGATGAGCCCGGGGCGCATCTCGGCGGGCTGGAGGTAGCTCACGCGCACGCGCTCGATGCCGTCGATCTCGGCGAGCTCGGGCAGCATGGTCTCCAGGAGGCGGATGTCGCCCAGGTCCTTGCCGTACGAGGTGTTGTTCTCGGAGACCAGCATGATCTCCTTGACGCCCTGCTCGGCCAGCCAGCGGGTCTCGTTCAGCACGTCGCTGGGGCGGCGCGAGATGAAGGAGCCGCGGAAGGACGGGATGGCGCAGAAGGAGCAGCGCCGGTCGCAGCCGGAGGCGAGCTTCACCGAGGCCACCGGGGAGCCGTCCAGGCGGCGGCGCAGAGGCGCACGCGGGCCGGAGACCGGGGCGACGCCCTCCGGGAGGTCCGAGGGGGCGCCGTGGCCGGGAAGGGCCACCTCCTCGCCCGCGCTCTGCCGCTCGGCGGGGCTGATCGGCAGCAGTTTGCGCCGGTCGCGGGGGGTGTGGGAGGCGTGGATGCCGCCGTTCAGGATGGTCTGGAGGCGGTCCGAGATGTCCGCGTAGTCATCGAAGCCGAGCACACCGTCGGCCTCGGGGAGGGCCTCGGCGAGCTCCTTGCCGTACCGCTCGGCCATGCAGCCCACCGCCACGACGGCCTGGGTTCTGCCATGCCCCTTGAGGTCATTGGCTTCCAGGAGGGCGTCGACGGAGTCCTTCTTGGCGGCTTCGACGAAGCCACAGGTGTTGACGACGGCGACGTCCGCTTCTTCGGCGTCCTCCACGAGTTGCCAGCCGTCCGCCTCCAAGCGGCCTGCGAGCTCCTCCGAGTCCACCTCGTTACGGGCGCAGCCAAGGGTGACGAGTGCGACGGTACGGCGTTCAGGCATGGGCTCAAGACTACTTTGTCTCACTGACAGCCCACGTCGACGGGGTTGGCCGATCTTGGCCAACCCCGTACCCGCCTGTGCGGTGAGCCCTTTGTGCGCCCGCTTCGTGAGCCCGTTGTGCGACCCTCACGGCCGTCCGAAGTCATCCGACGACGGGGTCGCCCTTCGTGTACGTCAGTCGCTCGACCTGGCCGGGCTGGAACTGGTCGTCGATCTTCTTGCCGTTCACGTACAGCTTGATGGCGCCCGCGTCGCCGAGGACCAGGTCGATCTTCGTCTTGTCCTGGAAGGTCTTGGACTCGCCCTGCTTGAGCAGACCGTCGAAGAGCAGTCGGCCGTTGTGGTCCTTGGCGGAGATCCAGCTGCGCCCGTCGGGGGCGCTCACCTGGACGGTCACCTTGTCCTGCGGGGCCGCCGCGATGGCGCTGTCGGTGGGCTCGGGCTTCGGGTCGGCGGGCTTGCTGATCTTGGAGCTGGCCGAGGTGGTGGACGTACTGGCGGTCGGTGTGGAGCCTTCGGCGACCGACGACTTCGCGTCGCTCCCGCCGTTGCCCTTGACCACGGTGAACCCGACGAAGCCGATCACGGCGACGATCGCCGCGACCATGGCGGCGGTCCAGTTCGGCCCGCGGCGCTCGGGACGGATACGTTCCGCCTCGAACATCGGGGCGGCGGGGGTGGGCGCGGGTCGCCCGCCGTGTTCGGCGTCGTAGCGGGCGAGCAGCGGGGCCGGATCGATGCGCACCGCCCGGGCCAGCGTCCGGATGTGGCCGCGCGCGTACACATCACCGCCGCAGGGGGCGAAGTCGTCCTGCTCGATCGCGTGCACGATGGCGATACGGACCCGGGTGGCGTTGCTGACGTCGTCAACGGTCAGTCCTGCCTCGATGCGGGCCTGCCGCAAGGCACGACCGACCGAGAGGCCTTCTTCGCGGTGCTCTTCGAACGGGCGCTCGTCTTCAGGGGAGTTGCCGTCAGGGAAGTTGCCGATGGACACGGGGGCGCCTTTCGAGCGTGTAGCCACCTGTGCTGGAGGTTCAGTTTAGGGGGGGTACGAAAGGGTGGGGCAACCGGGCGGTGGGACTTTGTACGCCATCAGAATGGCCGGTCACCATGATGTTGGGACAGGGACCTGTCCCCTCGCTCAACTTGACGTACGACGAAGGGAAACGGTTGCCCGTATTTCCCTTACGGGTGAGTCACGTTCGAATATCCCCGTGTCACGGAGCGAACCGTCCGCGCCATGACCGAGCCGCCGAGATCTCACCCGTACGGTGACCGACCTGTCCCGTTTCCCTCCGCCAAAAGCTCTACGCTTCAGCTTCCCCACGCATCACGGCGAGCACTCCGTCCAGCTCGTCGGCCTTCACCAGAACATCACGCGCCTTGGATCCCTCGCTGGGCCCGACGATGCCACGGGACTCCATGAGGTCCATCAGCCGCCCTGCCTTGGCGAAGCCGACCCGCAGCTTGCGCTGGAGCATCGAGGTGGACCCGAACTGCGAGGTGACGACCAGTTCGGCGGCGGCGCACAGCAGGTCGAGGTCGTCGCCGATGTCCTCGTCGATCTCCTTCTTCTGCTTGGTGCCCACGGTGACGTCGTCCCGGAAGACCGGCGCCATCTGGTCCTTGCAGTGCTGCACGATGGCCGCGACCTCGTCCTCGGTGACGAAGGCACCCTGCATACGGGTGGGCTTGTTGGCCCCCATCGGCAGGAAGAGCCCGTCACCCTTGCCGATCAGCTTCTCGGCGCCCGGCTGGTCGAGGATGACGCGCGAGTCCGCCAGCGACGACGTGGCGAACGCGAGCCGGGACGGCACGTTCGCCTTGATCAGACCGGTGACGACGTCCACGGACGGTCGCTGCGTGGCGAGCACCAGGTGGATGCCGGCGGCACGCGCGAGCTGCGTGATGCGCACGATCGCGTCCTCGACGTCGCGCGGGGCGACCATCATCAGGTCGGCGAGCTCGTCGACGATCACCAGCAGATACGGGTACGGCGTCAGCTCGCGCTCGCTGCCCTCGGGCAGCTTCACCTTGCCGTTCCTGATGGCCTCGTTGAAGTCGTCGATGTGCCGGTAGCCGAACGCCGCGAGGTCGTCGTAGCGCAGATCCATCTCCCGTACGACCCACTGCAGCGCCTCGGCGGCCCGCTTCGGGTTGGTGATGATCGGCGTGATCAGGTGCGGGATGCCCTCGTAGGCGGTCAGCTCGACCCGCTTGGGGTCGACGAGGACCATCCGGACGTCCTCGGGGGTCGCCCGGACCATGACGGACGTAATCAGGCAGTTAATGCACGAGGATTTACCGGAACCGGTGGCTCCGGCCACGAGCACGTGCGGCATCTTCGCCAGGTTGGCCATCACATAGCCGCCCTCGACGTCCTTGCCGAGCGCGACCAGCATCGGGTGGTCGTCCTCCGCCGCGTCCGCGAGGCGCAGCACGTCACCGAGGTTGACCATCTCGCGGTCGGTGTTGGGGATCTCGATGCCGACCGCCGACTTGCCGGGGATCGGACTGATGATCCGCACGTCGGGGCTTGCGACGGCGTACGCGATGTTCTTGGTGAGCGCCGTGATCCGTTCGACCTTCACGGCGGGGCCGAGCTCGACCTCGTAGCGCGTGACCGTCGGACCACGCGTGAAGCCGGTGACGGCGGCGTCGACCTTGAACTCCATGAAGACGTTCTGGAGCGAGGCGACCACGGCGTCATTGGCGGCGCTGCGCGTCTTGCCGGGCCCGCCGCGCTCCAGGAGGTCGAGCGACGGCAGGGAGTAGGTGATGTCGCCGGACAACTGGAGCTGCTCCGCGCGCGGGGGCAGGTCGCGGGGCGCGTCGGGCGCGGACTTGGTGAGGTCGGGCACGACGGACTCGACGGCCAGGGCCTCCTGCTTGGGCCGCTTGGCGCCCGGGACGACCTTGGCGCGCGCGGCCGGCACCGGGGACGTCTCCTCGTAGCCGTCACGCTCCGCCGTGACGCCCTGCGTCAGATCGGCGACCAGCGGGGAGGGCGGCATCCCATGCAGCACGGCGCCGTCGAGCGCGGCGGCGGCCGCCGCGGCGACGTCCACCGCGTCCATGGGCCGGTTCATGTCGGGCTGCTGCACACCGGGCCGCCGGGGACGGCCACGGCGCTTGGTGAGCGCCTCCTCCTCCGCGCTCTCCGCGTCGTACCCCTCAGGGGCGCGTGCACGCCGCCGGGAACGGGCGGGAAGCGCCTCACGCCACTGCTCGTCGTAGCGCTCGTCGTCCTCACCGAAGGCGTCCTCGTCGGGGTCGGCCTGGACGACGCCCAGCTTCTGACCGAGCAGCCGCAGCCGCTGCGGGATCGCGTTGACAGGGGTCGCCGTGACGACCAGCAGGCCGAAGATCGTGAGCAGCACGAGCAACGGCACCGCGAGGACGTCACCCATCATGTACGTCAGCGGCGTCGACGCCCCCCAGCCGATGAGCCCGCCCGCGTCCCTTATCGCCTGCATGCCGTCGCTGCGCGCGGGCGCCCCGCAGGCGATGTGGACCTGGCCGAGGACGCCGATGACGAGCGCGGACAGGCCGATCACGATGCGCCCGTTGGCCTCCGGCTTCTCGGGATGCAGGATGAAGCGGGCGGCGATGACCGCGAGCAGTATCGGCACCAGCAGGTCGAGGCGGCCGAAGGCACCCGTCACCAGCATCTCGACGAGGTCGCCGACGGGACCGTGCAGGTTGGACCAGGTGCCTGCCGCGACGATCAGCGCGATCCCGATCAGCAGCAGCGCGAGTCCGTCCTTGCGATGCGCCGGGTCGAGCCCCTTCGCGCCCCGTCCTATGCCGCGGAACATCGCGCCGACGGCATGCGCGAGCCCCAGCCACACGGCGCGTACGAGCTTGTACACACCCGCGGTGGGGTTGGGCGCCGACGCGGGTGGGGCCTTCTTCGCCGCGACCTTCTTGGCGGGCGCCTTCTTGGCGGCTGCCTTTTTCGCGGGGGCCTTCTTCGCCGGAGCCTTCGTCGGAGCGGCCGCCTTCTTCGCGGGCGGCTTCTTGGCTGCGGACTGACGTGAGGCCATGAGTGTGAGGTTACCGGTGGAGACGACAGCGGACACGTGTGCCTACTGCTTCACCCGTTCGTGTCGCCCGCACCAGGGACCAGAACTGACGCGCGCTCACCGCGAACGGCGGACTCCTCGGAGGTCAGTTCTGCGACGGCACCGACGGTGCGCCGCTTCCCGTGCCCGGCTCCAACGCGTCCAGCGCCCGGCGCAGTCCCGTGAGTTTGCGTTCGAGATGGGCCGCGGTCGCCACCGCCGCCGCGTCCGCCGAGTCGTCGTCGAGCTGCTTGGACAGCGCCTCGGCCTGCTCCTCAACGGCCGCGAGCCGCGCGGAGAGTTCGGCGAGGAGACCGGCCGGCTCCTTGGCCGAGCCGAGCGCCGTCTTGCCGCCGCCCTCCAGCTGCAGCCGCAGCAGCGCTGCCTGCTCGCGCAGTTGGCAGTTCTTCATGTAGAGCTCGACGAAGACCGAGACCTTCGCACGCAGCACCCATGGGTCGAACGGCTTGGAGATGTAGTCCACCGCACCCGCCGCGTACCCCCGGAAGGTGTGGTGCGGGCCGTGGTTGATCGCCGTGAGAAAGATGATCGGGATGTCCCGAGTCCGTTCACGCCGCTTGATGTGCGCCGCGGTTTCGAAACCGTCCATTCCAGGCATCTGGACGTCCAGCAGAATGACCGCGAAGTCGTCGGTCAGTAGCGCTTTGAGCGCTTCCTCTCCGGACGATGCCCGTACCAGTGTCTGATCGAGCGCGGAGAGGATCGCCTCCAGCGCCAGCAGATTCTCCGGCCGGTCATCGACCAGAAGGATCTTGGCCTTCTGCACCATGGCCCGCCCTCCTCGCCCCGGCAGTGCACCGGGCGCCGCCCCAGGGGACGACTCCCTTGCGTCGCCCGTCCTTGTGCCGGTCATGGTAGCCGCACCCCGCCTGTCGCCACACCCTGTCACCGCGATGTCACTGTGCACGTAGCAGAAACGTAGCGGGAGACCAGAAGGTTCCCCGAATCCCGCACTTCTACACGGCCTCGGCCACCGTCAGTTATACGACGTCGGACGCCCCGCGCCGCCGACTCGGCGCGCACAGCACGGCCTCCCGGCCGCCGACACCACCCGGCGACACCCATCCCGCTCACTCCTCGCGCATCCACTGCTCCATCACGGAGAGCAGATGGTCGGGATCGACCGGCTTGGTGACATAGTCGGACGCGCCGGACTCGATGGCCTTCTCCCGGTCGCCCTTCATCGCCTTCGCCGTGAGCGCGATGATCGGCAGGCCGGCGAACTGCGGCATCCGGCGAATCGCCGTCGTCGTGGCGTAGCCGTCCATCTCGGGCATCATGATGTCCATCAGGACGACCGTCACGTCGTCGTGCTGCTCCAGCACCTCGATGCCCTCACGGCCGTTCTCCGCGTACAGCACCGACAGGCCGTGCTGCTCCAGGACGCTGGTGAGCGCGAACACGTTGCGGATGTCGTCGTCGACGATCAGCACCTTCTCGCCCTCGAACCGGATGCCTCGGCGCGGCTGCGGCGCCGCCTCCTGCTGCGCCCCGGCCGCCCACTGCTCCTGAGCGGCACCCGCGGCCCCGTTCGGCCCCGGCAGCCCCGGGCGCTGCTCGGTCGAGGGCAGCGCCCTGCGGCGCCGCCTGAAGAGCGCGGCGGGCCCGTTCTGCGTCTCCTGGTACGACTTCACCTCGGCCGGCGTCTCGATGTCGACCCCGGACAGCTCCGCCTCCGAGGCGAGCAACTCCCCGGCTTCCAGGGCGGGCGCGAGCTGCCCGTAGCCCTGCGGGGGCAGTTCGCTCGGGTGCAGCGGCAAATACAGCGTGAACGTCGAACCGCGTCCCGGCTCGCTCTGGGCGTGGATCTCACCGCCCAGCAGACGCGCGATCTCCCGCGAGATGGACAGCCCCAGACCCGTACCGCCGTACTTCCTGCTCGTCGTACCGTCCGCCTGCTTGAAGGCCTCGAAAATCACCCGCATCTTGCTGGCGGCGATCCCGATGCCGGTGTCGGTCACCGAGAACGCGATCAGACCGGCGTCCGCGTCCCGCAGCGAACCCGCCTCCAGGAGCTGCTCCCGGATCGCCACCGGGACATCCGCGCCGGCGGGCCGGATCACCAATTCGACCGCTCCGGAGTCGGTGAACTTCACCGCGTTGGAGAGCAGGTTGCGCAGCACCTGAAGGAGGCGCTGCTCGTCGGTGTGCAGCGTGGCGGGCAGTTCCGGCGACACCCGGACGGAGAAGTCGAGGCCCTTCTCCGCTGTCAGAGGACGGAAAGTGGCCTCTACGTAGTCGACGAGTTGGACCAGCGCGATGCGGGTCGGCGACACGTCCATCTTGCCCGCCTCGACCTTCGACAGATCGAGGATGTCGTTGATCAGCTGGAGCAGGTCGGAACCCGCTCCGTGGATCGTTTCCGCGAACTCGACCTGCTTCGGAGTCAGGTTCGACTCGGCGTTGTCGGCGAGCAACTTCGCGAGGATCAGCAGGGAGTTGAGCGGCGTCCGCAACTCGTGCGACATGTTCGCCAGGAACTCGCTCTTGTAGCGCATGGAGACCGCGAGCTGCTCGGCACGCTCCTCCAGGACCTGCCGCGCCTCTTCGATCTCGGTGTTCTTGACCTCGATGTCGCGGTTCTGCTGGGCCAGCAGCTCGGCCTTGTCCTCCAGTTCCGCGTTGGAGTCCTGAAGGGCCTTCTGCCGGTTCTCCAACTCCGCCGAGCGCTCCCGCAGCTGCTCGGTGAGCTCCTGCGACTGCTTGAGCAGAACCTCCGTCTTGGTGTTGACGGAGATGGTGTTGACGCTCGTCGCGATCATCTCGGCGATCTGGTTCAGGAAGTCCCTCTGGATCTGCGTGAACGGCGTGAAGGACGCCAGCTCGATCACACCCAGCACGGTCCCCTCGAAGAGCACCGGAAGCACGATCACCTGCGCCGGGGGCGCCTCGCCGAGCCCGGACGAGATCTTCAGGTAGCCGCTCGGCGCGTTCTCCACCAGGATCGTGCGCTTCTCCTGCGCGGCCGTCCCGATCAGCGCCTCACCGGGCCGGAACGACGTCGGCATGGAGCCCATCGAGTAGCCGTACGAGCCGAGCATGCGCAGCTCGTACGCGTCCTCGTCGTTGCCCGCCTCCTTGCCGTCGACCAGCGGCATGGAGAGGAAGAACGCGCCGTGCTGCGCCGAGACCACCGGCGTCAGCTCACTCATGATCAGCGAGGCCACGTCGTCGAGGTCGCGGCGCCCCTGCATCAGGGCGGAGATACGGGCGAGGTTGCCCTTGAGCCAGTCCTGTTCCTTGTTGGCGATGGTGGTGTCGCGCAGGTTGGCGATCATCTTGTTGATGTAGTCCTGAAGTTCCTGGATCTCGCCCGAGGCGTCCACGTCGATCTTCAGGTTCAGGTCGCCGCGGGTCACCGCGGTCGCCACGCGCGCGATGGCACGCACCTGCCGGGTCAGGTTCCCGGCCATCTCGTTCACCGACTCGGTGAGGTCGCGCCAGGTGCCGTCGACGTCACGCACGCGTGCCTGACCGCCCAGTTGCCCCTCGGTACCCACCTCGCGGGCGACTCGGGTGACCTCCTCGGCGAAGGACGACAGCTGGTCGACCATCGTGTTGATGGTGGTCTTCAGCTCCAGGATCTCGCCGCGCGCGTCGATGTCGATCTTCTTGGTGAGGTCGCCCTTGGCGATGGCCGTCGTGACCATCGCGATGTTGCGCACCTGACCGGTCAGGTTGGACGCCATCCCGTTCACGGACTCGGTGAGGTCCTTCCACGTACCGGCCACACCCGGGACGCGCGCCTGCCCGCCGAGGATGCCGTCCGTGCCCACCTCGCGGGCCACCTTGGTGACCTGGTCGGCGAACGAACTCAGCGTCTTCACCATGGTGTTGAAGGTGTCGGCGAGCTGCGCGACCTCGCCACGCGCCTCGATCGTCACCGTACGGGTCAGATCGCCGTTGGCGACGGCCGCGGCGACCTGGGAGATGTTGCGCACCTGCATGGTCAGGTTGTTGGCCATCAGGTTCACGTTGTTGCTGAGGTCCTTCCAGATGCCCGTGACACCGGGCACATGGGCCTGCCCGCCGAGGATGCCCTCGGTGCCCACCTCGCGGGCCACCCGGGTCACCTGCTCGGCGAAGGACGACAGCTGGTCCACCATCGTGTTCACGGTGGTGACGAGTTCGAGGATCTCGCCCTTGGCGTCGACGGTGATCTTCTTCGACAGGTCGCCCATGGCGACCGCCGTCGTGACCTCGGCGATGTTGCGGACCTGGATGGTCAGGTTGTTCGCCATGAAGTTCACGGACTGCGTGAGGTCCTTCCAGGTGCCGGAGACACCCTGCACCTCCGCCTGACCCCCGAGCATGCCCTCCGTCCCCACTTCACGGGCCACCCGCGTCACCTGCTCGGCGAAGTTCGAGAGCTGGTCCACCATCGTGTTGAGGGTGTTCTTCAGCTCCAGGATCTCGCCGCGCGCGTCCACGTCGATCTTCTGCGACAGGTCGCCCCGCGCCACCGCGGTCGCGACCTGCGCGATGTTGCGCACCTGGGCGGTGAGGTTGCCCGCCATGCCGTTCACCGAGTCCGTCAGGTCACGCCACACACCGGCGACGCCGGGCACCTGTGCCTGACCGCCGAGACGGCCCTCCGTACCCACCTCACGGGCCACCCGCGTCACCTGGTCCGCGAAGGCGGAGAGCTGGTCGACCATCGTGTTGATGGTGTTCTTCAGCTCCAGGATCTCACCGCGCGCGTCCACGTCGATCTTCTGCGACAGGTCACCCCGCGCCACCGCCGTGGTGACCTGGGCGATCTGTCGTACCTGCGAGGTCAGGTTCCCCGCCATGAAGTTGACGGAGTCGGTGAGTTCCTTCCACGTGCCGGACACGCCGTCCACGCGGGCCTGACCGCCGAGGCGGCCCTCCGTGCCCACGTCCCGGGCCATCCGCGTCACCTGGTCGGCGAACGAGGACAGCTGGTCCACCATCGTGTTGACGGTGTTCTTCAGCTGGAGCATCTCTCCCGAGACGTCGACCGTCACCTTCTGAGACAGGTCACCGTTCGCGACCGCCGTCGTCACCTGCGCGATGTTGCGGACCTGGCCCGTCAGGTTCCGGAACGCCGTGTTGACGGAGTCGGTGAGGTCCTTCCACGTACCGGCCACACCCGGCACCTGCGCCTGGCCGCCCAGTTCACCCTCGACACCGACCTCGCGCGCCACGCGCGTGACCTCGACACCGAACGACGAGAGCTGGTCGACCATCGTGTTGACGGTGTTCTTCAGCTCCAGCATCTCGCCGGCCACGTCGACGGTGACCTTCTGCGACAGATCACCGTTGGCCACCGCCGTCGTCACCGCGGCGATGTCCCGTACCTGGGTCGTGAGGTTCCGGAAGACCGTGTTGACGGAGTCCGTCAGGTCCTTCCACGTCCCCGCCGCGCCCGGCACGTTCGCCTGACCGCCGAGCCGCCCCTCGCCACCGACCTCGTTGGCCACACGCGTGACCTCGTCCGCGAACGTCCGCAGCGTCTCGGTCATCTGGTTGATCGTCTCGGCGAGCTGCGCGACCTCGCCGCGTGCGGAAACGGTCACCTTCTGCGACAGGTCACCGCTCGCGACGGCCGTCGTCACCTGCGCGATCCCGCGCACCTGGGCCGTGAGGTTGCCGGCCATCAGGTTCACCGAATCGGTGAGGTCCTTCCACACACCGGCCACACCGGGCACCTGCGCCTGGCCGCCGAGCTCGCCCTCGGTGCCCACCTCACGTGCGACGCGCGTCACCTCGGAGGAGAACGAGGACAGCTGATCCACCATCGTGTTGACGGTGTTCTTCAGCTCCAGCATCTCGCCGGCCACATGGACCGTGACCTTCCGGGACAAGTCGCCCTTCGCGACCGCCGTCGTCACGAGAGCGATGTCACGTACCTGTGCCGTCAGCCGGTACGCCATGGTGTTGACCGAATCCGTGAGGTCCTTCCACGAACCGGACATTCCACGCACCCGGGCCTGCCCGCCCAGTTTGCCCTCGGTGCCCACCTCGCTGGCCACCCGCGTGACCTCGTCGGTGAACGTCGACAGCTGGTCGACCAGGTTGTTGACCGTCCGTCCGACCTTCAGGAACTCCCCGCGCAGCGGATGCCCGTTGCCGTCCGCCGCCTGCGCCCGCAGTTCCATACGCGGCGACAGATCGCCCTCCGCCACCGCGGACAGCACCCGGCCGACCTCGGAGACCGGTCGTACGAGGTCGTCGACGAGCGCGTTCGACGCGTCGATCGCGGTACCCCAGGAACCCTCGCAGGCGCCCGACTCCAGCCGCTCCGTGAGCTTTCCCTCACGCCCGACCACCCGCCGCACCCGCGACAGCTCACCCGTCAGATGCAGATTCCGGTCCGCCACCTCGTTGAAGACAGCCGCGATCTCCGACATCACGCCATCACCGGAGACCGTGAGGCGCTTGCGGAAATTGCCGTCCCGCATCGACACCAGAGCCGTCAGCAGCCTGTTCAGGGCAGCCGTATCCACCTCGGTGGTGCCATTGCGTGGTGTGCGCCGGTTGTTCAGGGACTGTCCGTCTTCTGCGCGCGTCTTACCGCCCCGCGTCGCTGCGCCAGACTCCACTGTGTCCCTCCCGCAAGGGTCGACCATTACTGCTCGGCGTACTCGGGTACTGCTTGCTCGGGTACTACTGCTCGTGCTCAGGTACTACTTGCTCGGCGAACCTGGCAGGCACTCGGCCTGTCCGACCTTCTCACTGGAGCTTGCCCAGTGTTTCACCCCGGCTGAACCAGGCCATAACAGTTCGGCAGCTTCGCACATCGTCCGCACACCGCCCGGAGGCGGGCACAGCCTCGTCAGGACGGAAACACAGGCACCTGTCCGAACGGAAACTCTGCCCCTCTCCCGACGGAAACACCGGTGACCGGCATCCGCATGGACGGCGAAGGTAAGTAACCTTGCATGCGGCTGTCCAGCCACACCGGTTTGTCCGGCCTGGGCGGTGGCACAAGAACGAGCGGGCAGGCATCGGAGGGGCACCGCACCATGACCACCGGACTGCATCCTGGGGGACAGCCCCAGGATCCTCGGCCGACGGGGAACCAGGCACTGCCCCGGCAGGAGCGGGTCGCCCACGGGGCCCCGCACGCCGACAACCGGACAAGGAGTGCTGTGATCACCGCGCGCGCGGCCGCCAGTTTCGATCCCGTCGGGCGATCGGTCGCGACCGCCAGATCCTTCGTCCGCGACACCCTCCAGGGCTGGGGCTTCGCCGACATCGTCGACGACGCGGTCGTCCTGACCAGCGAACTCGTCACCAATGCTGTCGTGCATGCGGGCACCTCCGCGGACGTTCTGTGTCTGCGCAGCGACGAAGGCGTACGCATCGAGGTGGCGGACCGCTACCCGGAACGTGAAATTCCACTCCAGGCGACGGCTGTGAATATGAGCAGCCCCGACCGTGAGGGCGGGCGCGGACTCCAGTTGTGCGCCGCCCTGGCCGGCCGCTGGGGCGTCGACTACTCCCCCACGCACAAGCAGGTCTGGTTCCACCTCGACCTCCCCGATCGCCCGGTCGGCACCCGCACCGCGGGCCCCTCCCTCCCCGCCCACCTCCTTCCGCTCGCCGACGGCCGCGTCCGCGTCGCGGTGATCCAGATCGACCGCGTCGGCGCCATCTCGGCCTGGAACGAGGACGCGGAGGACCTCTTCGGGTACGCCGCCGAGCAGGTCATCGGCAAGCCCCTCACCGACCTCGCGGCCTGGCCGCACACCCCGGGCACCAGCACCGGCATCGTCGAGGCCCTCCAACTCTCGCGCTGGGAGGGCAGTTACGGGCTCCGGGCCGCGAGCGGCCGCGTGACCCCGGTCTACGCCTCCCACCTCCGCGTCCGCGACACGGGCGGCGAGCCCTCCACGGTCTGCCTCCTCGTACGCGACCACGAACGCGCCGTGCTTCAGACCCCGTTGCGGGCGTCGGCCACCGACACGACGACCAGCTCCGAGGGCCAGGCCACGGACCCTTTCGAGGTCTTCATCGGCTCCCCCGCCCCGGACGACCTGGACGGCCTCCTCCAGCGCACGGTGGAGCGCGCCCGCGACATGCTCGACGGCGACTCCGCCTTCCTGCTCCTCGCGACCGACGACGAGACGGAGTTGGAGGTACGCGCCTCGACGGGCCTGCCCTCCGCCCGCCAGCGCTTCGCCCGCGTCCCCGTCGAGGCGGGCCCCGGCCGCTACGGCTCGGCCCGCATGCCCGCCGTCCACGAGGACCTGACGGTCGTCCCCGGCGCCGTACCGCTGCTGGCCGGCACCGGCATGCGCTCGGTCGTCACGGTCCCGCTGAAGGTCGAGGGCCGCCTCACCGGCTCCCTCGGTGTCGCGGCCGAGGGACCCTCCCGCTACTCGAACGAGGAGGCACTGCGCCTCCAGTTCGCCGCCGACCGCATCGCGCTCGCGGTGGAATCGGCCCGCCTGGGCGAGCTGGAACGCCTGCGCCGCGGCTCGCTGAGCTTCCTCGTCGAGGCCTCCGACCTCCTCGCCGGCACCCTGGACCGCGACCAGACCCTCGCCCTCATGGCCCAGATGACGGTCCCGACCCTCGCCACCTGGTGCGCGGTCTACACGATCGCCGACCAGGCCTCGGACCCGTACCTCTCGTACGTCCTGCACGAGGACGAGGAACGCATCGACGGTCTCAAGGCCCTGCTCTCGAAGATCGCCCCACCGGACCCGGTCCCCACCCCCGGCGCCCGCGTCTGGGCGGCCCCGGGCGAGGCGGCCCACCAGGCCGCCCTGCGCACCTCCATGCGCAGCCTGGGCCTCGGCGAGCCCGCCTCGGTCACCTCCGGCATCGGTACGACCCTGGCGACGGCCGCGGCGGTCGGCGGCGAGACCGTCGTCCTGCCCCTGGTCGCCCGCAACCGCGTCATCGGCATGCTGACGCTCGGCAAGCCCTCCGACGAACACTTCCGCCAGGAAATCCTGGAACTGGCCGAGGACCTGTCCCGCAGGGCCGCCTTGGCCCTCGACAACGCCCGCCTGTACTCGGAGCGCACGGCCATCAGCCAGTCCCTCCAGCGCAGCCTCCTGCCGCCCGACCTCCCGCACATCGACGGCGTCGAGGTCGAGGTCATCTACCGCGCGGCCGGCGAGGGCAACGAGGTCGGCGGCGACTTCTACGACCTCTTCCCGATCCGTGACGGCGTCTACGGCTTCGCCATCGGCGACGTCTGCGGTACGGGCCCGGAGGCGGCGGCGGTCACGGGCCTCGCCCGGCACGCCCTGCGCCTCCTGGCCCGCGAGGGCTTCGGCGGCCCCGCGGTCCTGGAGCGCCTGAACTCCGCGATCCTGGACGAGGGCGCCCGCAGCCGCTTCCTGACCCTGCTCTACGGCGAGTTGTGGCCCCAGGAGGACGGCAGCGCCATGCTGAAGGTGGTCTGCGCGGGCCACCCGCTCCCGCTCCGCCTGCGTCAGGACGGCACCGTAGAAGCGGCCGCCGAACCGCAGCCCCTCCTGGGTGTCATGGAGGACCTGGAGCTGTACGAGCAGACCATCACCCTCGACCCGGGCGACGTACTGCTGTGTGTGACGGACGGCGTCACCGAACGCCGTGAGGGCACCCGCATGTTGGGCGACGACGGCCTCGCGGACGTCCTCACCACGTGTACGGGCCTCACGGCGGGAGCGGTGGCCGCCCGCATCATGCGCGCGGTCGAGCGCTTCGCCTCCGACGCCCCGTCCGACGACATGGCGATTCTGGCGATGCGGGTGCCGGGCCTTCAGCGGGACTGAGGTCGGACGCGACTCCGGGGCACTCCCGGACATGCGAAAGGCCCCCGCCCGTAAGGGCGGAGGCCTTTTCTGCTGGAGCCCCCCAACGGAATCGAACCGTTGACCTTCTCCTTACCATGGAGACGCTCTGCCGACTGAGCTAGGGGGGCCGGTCGCCTTTTCGAGGTTTCCCTCGCGGCAACGAAATAGATCATACCCCGAACAGGAGCGTGCTCCCAACCAGTCCCGTCGGATCAGAAGGCGGGCTGCAGCAATCCCCCGAGCGCATTGCACGCGGAGACGATCCGCTGCATCTCCCGCTTCGTCAACGACGCGTCCACGGGCAGCGCGAGAGTCTCGTCGGCGGCCCGCTCCGTCTCCGGGAGGTGCACGTCCCGACGGAACCCGGGCAGCCGGTGCACGGGCGTCTTCACCGGCACCGGGCATTCAATTCCCTTGGCCCGTACGGCCCGTGCGAAGGCGTCCCGGTCCGGCCGGCCGTTGCCGGGCACGCGCACGACGTACTGCTGGTACGTGTGCCCGTCGCCGCCGTCCGGCGTGCGCACTCCGCTCAGCCGCGCGTCGAGATAGGCGGCCCGCTCCCTGCGCTGTGCGATCTCGTCGAACGGCGCCTCGGACTCGCCCAGTTCCAGCACCAGAAGCCCGTGCCGCTGCCCGACGTCCCGCAGCCGCGTCATGTCGGCCGACCGACCGAAGCGGTGTACGACGACGACAGCGGTCGACCGCGGGGTCACGGCCGCCTCGACAACGCCGGCGTCAAGGCAGTACGTCACCGGGTCTATGTCGGCGAAGACGACCGACGCACGGACCTGGGTCACGGCCTCCGCGACCTCGACGTTCCCGAACGCCGGCACGATGACCTCGTCGCCGGCTCCGACGCCCGCGGCCCTGAGCATTGCAGCTGTACCCATGCCGCGGATGCTTGTCGCGCAAAGTGAACGCAAAGTGTCGGACAACAAAAAAGAGCTGGTCCCCGAACCGAAGTTCGGGGACCAGCTCTTTTAATATGAGTTCGGCGGCGTCCTACTCTCCCACAGGGTCCCCCCTGCAGTACCATCGGCGCTGTGAGGCTTAGCTTCCGGGTTCGGAATGTAACCGGGCGTTTCCCTCACGCTATGACCACCGAAACACTATGAAACTGTGAATACCGCACCACACCCAGTGGCCCTGGGAATGGGGTTGTTCGTGGTTTCAGAACCAACACAGTGGACGCGAGCAACTGAGGACAAGCCCTCGGCCTATTAGTACCGGTCACCTCCAGCGGTTACCCGCCTTCCAGATCCGGCCTATCAACCCAGTCGTCTACTGGGAGCCTTAACCCCTCAAAGGGGGTGGGAATACTCATCTCGAAGCAGGCTTCCCGCTTAGATGCTTTCAGCGGTTATCCCTCCCGAACGTAGCCAACCAGCCATGCCCTTGGCAGGACAACTGGCACACCAGAGGTTCGTCCGTCCCGGTCCTCTCGTACTAGGGACAGCCCTTCTCAATATTCCTACGCGCGCAGCGGATAGGGACCGAACTGTCTCACGACGTTCTAAACCCAGCTCGCGTACCGCTTTAATGGGCGAACAGCCCAACCCTTGGGACCGACTCCAGCCCCAGGATGCGACGAGCCGACATCGAGGTGCCAAACCATCCCGTCGATATGGACTCTTGGGGAAGATCAGCCTGTTATCCCCGGGGTACCTTTTATCCGTTGAGCGACGGCGCTTCCACAAGCCACCGCCGGATCACTAGTCCCGACTTTCGTCCCTGCTCGACCCGTCGGTCTCACAGTCAAGCTCCCTTGTGCACTTACACTCAACACCTGATTACCAACCAGGCTGAGGGAACCTTTGGGCGCCTCCGTTACTCTTTAGGAGGCAACCGCCCCAGTTAAACTACCCATCAGACACTGTCCCTGATCCGGATCACGGACCCAGGTTAGACATCCAGCACGACCAGAGTGGTATTTCAACGACGACTCCACAACAGCTGGCGCTGCCGCTTCAAAGTCTCCCACCTATCCTACACAAGCCGAACCGAACACCAATATCAAACTGTAGTAAAGGTCCCGGGGTCTTTCCGTCCTGCTGCGCGAAACGAGCATCTTTACTCGTAGTGCAATTTCACCGGGCCTATGGTTGAGACAGTCGAGAAGTCGTTACGCCATTCGTGCAGGTCGGAACTTACCCGACAAGGAATTTCGCTACCTTAGGATGGTTATAGTTACCACCGCCGTTTACTGGCGCTTAAGTTCTCAGCTTCGCCACCCCGAAGAGTGACTAACCGGTCCCCTTAACGTTCCAGCACCGGGCAGGCGTCAGTCCGTATACATCGCCTTACGGCTTCGCACGGACCTGTGTTTTTAGTAAACAGTCGCTTCTCGCTGGTCTCTGCGGCCACCCCCAGCTCAGAGTGCAAGACTCATCACCGGTGATGGCCCCCCTTCTCCCGAAGTTACGGGGGCATTTTGCCGAGTTCCTTAACCATAGTTCACCCGAACGCCTCGGTATTCTCTACCTGACCACCTGAGTCGGTTTAGGGTACGGGCCGCCATGAAACTCGCTAGAGGCTTTTCTCGACAGCATAGGATCATCCACTTCACCACAATCGGCTCGGCATCAGGTCTCAGCCTTGATGTGCGACGGATTTACCTATCGCACGGCCTACACCCTTACCCCGGGACAACCACCGCCCGGGATGGACTACCTTCCTGCGTCACCCCATCACTCACCTACTGCAGGTCTGGTCCGTCGGCTCCACCACTCCCCTTTGCCCGAAGGCTCCGGGGCGGCTTCACGGACTTAGCATCGCCTGGTTCAATGTTTGACGCTTCACAGCGGGTACCGGAATATCAACCGGTTATCCATCGACTACGCCTGTCGGCCTCGCCTTAGGTCCCGACTTACCCTGGGCAGATCAGCTTGACCCAGGAACCCTTAGTCAATCGGCGCACACGTTTCTCACGTGTGTATCGCTACTCATGCCTGCATTCTCACTCGTGAACCGTCCACCACTGCCTTCCGGCGCGGCTTCACCCGGCACACGACGCTCCCCTACCCATCACAGCCGCCGTTGGGCGTATTGCTGCAATGACACGACTTCGGCGGTACGCTTGAGCCCCGCTACATTGTCGGCGCGGAATCACTAGACCAGTGAGCTATTACGCACTCTTTCAAGGGTGGCTGCTTCTAAGCCAACCTCCTGGTTGTCTGTGCGACTCCACATCCTTTCCCACTTAGCGTACGCTTAGGGGCCTTAGTCGATGCTCTGGGCTGTTTCCCTCTCGACCATGGAGCTTATCCCCCACAGTCTCACTGCCGCGCTCTCACTTACCGGCATTCGGAGTTTGGCTAAGGTCAGTAACCCGGTAGGGCCCATCGCCTATCCAGTGCTCTACCTCCGGCAAGAAACACACGACGCTGCACCTAAATGCATTTCGGGGAGAACCAGCTATCACGGAGTTTGATTGGCCTTTCACCCCTAACCACAGGTCATCCCCCAGGTTTTCAACCCTGGTGGGTTCGGTCCTCCACGACCTCTTACAGCCGCTTCAACCTGCCCATGGCTAGATCACTCCGCTTCGGGTCTTGAGCGCGCTACTAAATCGCCCTATTCGGACTCGCTTTCGCTACGGCTTCCCCACACGGGTTAACCTCGCAACACACCGCAAACTCGCAGGCTCATTCTTCAAAAGGCACGCAGTCACGACGCACTGAGCAAACTCAATGCGCGACGCTCCCACGGCTTGTAGGCACACGGTTTCAGGTACTATTTCACTCCGCTCCCGCGGTACTTTTCACCATTCCCTCACGGTACTATCCGCTATCGGTCACCAGGGAATATTTAGGCTTAGCGGGTGGTCCCGCCAGATTCACACGGGATTTCTCGGGCCCCGTGCTACTTGGGTGTTTCTCAAACGAGCCGTTGACGTTTCGACTACGGGGGTCTTACCCTCTACGCCGGACCTTTCGCATGTCCTTCGCCTACATCAACGGTTTCTGACTCGTCTCACGGCCGGCAGACCGTGAAAGAGAAATCCCACAACCCCACATACGCAACCCCTGCCGGGTCTCACACGCATATGGTTTGGCCTCATCCAGTTTCGCTCGCCACTACTCCCGGAATCACGGTTGTTTTCTCTTCCTGCGGGTACTGAGATGTTTCACTTCCCCGCGTTCCCTCCACATACCCTATGTGTTCAGGTATGGGTGACAGCCCATGACGACTGCCGGGTTTCCCCATTCGGAAACCCCCGGATCAAAGCCTGGTTGACGACTCCCCGGGGACTATCGTGGCCTCCCACGTCCTTCATCGGTTCCTGGTGCCAAGGCATCCACCGTGCGCCCTTAAAAACTTGGCCACAGATGCTCGCGTCCACTGTGCAGTTCTCAAACAACGACCAACCACCCATCACCCCGAACCTTCCGGATCGAGTGCACTGGGGCCGGCACTGAAGGCAGCCAACAATCGGCCGTGCCCTCAGACACCCAACAGCGTGCCCGGCAACCCCCGCCACTCATGATCAGCTTTCCACGCCCCGAAGAGCAGTACTCACAGCCTGAGATGACTGAAGATGCCGAATAATCAACGTTCCACCCATGAGCAACCAGCATCAGACATTCGCCGATGTACTGGCCTCTGACCTCACCCCGGAGGGATCGGTAAGAAGTGCTCCTTAGAAAGGAGGTGATCCAGCCGCACCTTCCGGTACGGCTACCTTGTTACGACTTCGTCCCAATCGCCAGTCCCACCTTCGACAGCTCCCTCCCACAAGGGGTTGGGCCACCGGCTTCGGGTGTTACCGACTTTCGTGACGTGACGGGCGGTGTGTACAAGGCCCGGGAACGTATTCACCGCAGCAATGCTGATCTGCGATTACTAGCAACTCCGACTTCATGGGGTCGAGTTGCAGACCCCAATCCGAACTGAGACAGGCTTTTTGAGATTCGCTCCGCCTCACGGCTTCGCAGCTCATTGTACCTGCCATTGTAGCACGTGTGCAGCCCAAGACATAAGGGGCATGATGACTTGACGTCGTCCCCACCTTCCTCCGAGTTGACCCCGGCAGTCTCCTGTGAGTCCCCATCACCCCGAAGGGCATGCTGGCAACACAGAACAAGGGTTGCGCTCGTTGCGGGACTTAACCCAACATCTCACGACACGAGCTGACGACAGCCATGCACCACCTGTACACCGACCACAAGGGGGGCACTATCTCTAATGCTTTCCGGTGTATGTCAAGCCTTGGTAAGGTTCTTCGCGTTGCGTCGAATTAAGCCACATGCTCCGCTGCTTGTGCGGGCCCCCGTCAATTCCTTTGAGTTTTAGCCTTGCGGCCGTACTCCCCAGGCGGGGAACTTAATGCGTTAGCTGCGGCACCGACGACGTGGAATGTCGCCAACACCTAGTTCCCACCGTTTACGGCGTGGACTACCAGGGTATCTAATCCTGTTCGCTCCCCACGCTTTCGCTCCTCAGCGTCAGTAATGGCCCAGAGATCCGCCTTCGCCACCGGTGTTCCTCCTGATATCTGCGCATTTCACCGCTACACCAGGAATTCCGATCTCCCCTACCACACTCTAGCTAGCCCGTATCGAATGCAGACCCGGGGTTAAGCCCCGGGCTTTCACACCCGACGTGACAAGCCGCCTACGAGCTCTTTACGCCCAATAATTCCGGACAACGCTTGCGCCCTACGTATTACCGCGGCTGCTGGCACGTAGTTAGCCGGCGCTTCTTCTGCAGGTACCGTCACTTTCGCTTCTTCCCTGCTGAAAGAGGTTTACAACCCGAAGGCCGTCATCCCTCACGCGGCGTCGCTGCATCAGGCTTTCGCCCATTGTGCAATATTCCCCACTGCTGCCTCCCGTAGGAGTCTGGGCCGTGTCTCAGTCCCAGTGTGGCCGGTCGCCCTCTCAGGCCGGCTACCCGTCGTCGCCTTGGTGAGCCACTACCTCACCAACAAGCTGATAGGCCGCGGGCTCATCCTTCACCGCCGGAGCTTTTAACCCACCCAGATGCCCGGGCAGGTGTTATCCGGTATTAGACCCCGTTTCCAGGGCTTGTCCCAGAGTGAAGGGCAGATTGCCCACGTGTTACTCACCCGTTCGCCACTAATCCACCCCGAAGGGCTTCATCGTTCGACTTGCATGTGTTAAGCACGCCGCCAGCGTTCGTCCTGAGCCAGGATCAAACTCTCCGTGAATGTTTTCCCGTAATCGGGACGACACCACGAGAGCGGAACCGAAGGGAGGAATAATCCCCACGGTTCACAGCGTCCTCGCTGTGCGCCCACCGAGACCATGCCCGGCAGGACTTTTTCAAAGGAACCTCGCCCCAGCCGATCGGCCGGAGACGGGGTATCAACATATCTGGCGTTGATTTTTGGCACGCTGTTGAGTTCTCAAGGAACGGACGCTTCCTTTGTACTCACCCTCTCGGGCTTTCCTCCGGGCGCTTCCCTTCGGTCCTGCTTTGTTCTTGCGTTTCCGACTCTATCAGACCGTTTCCCGATCCGATTTCCTCGGCGCTTTCCAGGTTTCCGCTTTCGCGTTTCCCCTTCCGGCGGCTCCGACTTTATCAGAGATTCTGAGTCGGAATTTCCGTCCCGCTCGGGGTGGTTCCTGGCACACGGTCGTGCCGGGTTCCCGTTCAGGCGGAGCCGTAAACGTACTGGAGCGGGGCGCCCCGATGCAAATCGAGGGGCCCCGCTCCGGAGTTGGCGCGTGCGAGGGGTCAGACCTCGACGACGACCGGCAGGATCATCGGACGGCGGCGGTAGTTGTCCGAGACCCACTTGCCCAGCGTGCGGCGGATGAGCTGCTGCATCTGGTGGGGCTCGACCACGCCGTCCTGGGCCGAGCGCTCCAGGACCTCCGTGACCTTCGGGATGACGTCCGCGAAGGCGGAGTCGTCGATGCCCGAACCGCGCGCGTGGATGTGCGGGCCGGCGGTGATCTTGCCCGTACTCGAGTCGATCACCACGAAGACCGAGATGATGCCCTCGTCGCCGAGGATCTTGCGGTCCTTGAGCGCCGGCTCGCCCACGTCACCGACCGAGAGTCCGTCGACGTACACGTAACCCGCCTGGACCTTGCCGGAGATCTTCGCCTTGCCCTCGATGAGGTCGACGACGATTCCGTCCTCGGCGATCACGATGCGGTCGTGCGGGACGCCGGTGAGGGCGCCGAGCTCGGCGTTGGCGCGCAGATGGCGCCATTCGCCGTGGACCGGCATCAGGTTCCGCGGCTTGCAGATGTTGTAGAAGTACAGCAGCTCGCCCGCGGAGGCGTGGCCGGAGACGTGCACCTTGGCGTTGCCCTTGTGGACGACGTTGGCGCCCCAGCGGGTGAGGCCGTTGATGACGCGGTAGACCGCGTTCTCGTTGCCCGGGATGAGCGACGAGGCCAGGATCACCGTGTCGCCCTGGACGATCCGGATCTGGTGGTCCCGGTTGGCCATCCTCGACAGGGCCGCCATCGGCTCGCCCTGCGAGCCCGTGCAGACCAGGACGATCTCGTGGTCCGGGAGGTCGTCGAGCGTCTTGACGTCCACCACGAGGCCCGGCGGGACCTTCAGATAGCCCAGGTCGCGTGCGATGCCCATGTTGCGGACCATCGAGCGGCCGACGAAGGCGACCCGGCGGCCGTACTCGTGGGCCGCGTCCAGGATCTGCTGGATGCGGTGAACGTGGCTGGCGAAGCTCGCCACGATGATCCGCTTGCGGGCGCTCGCGAAGACCGTGCGCAGTGCGTTCGAGATGTCGCGCTCGGGCGGGACGAAACCCGGGACCTCGGCGTTGGTGGAGTCGGAGAGAAGAAGGTCGATGCCTTCTTCGCTCAGACGTGCGAACGCATGCAGGTCCGTGAGGCGGTTGTCCAGCGGGAGCTGGTCCATCTTGAAGTCGCCGGTGTGGACGACCATGCCCGCTGGGGTGCGGATGGCGACCGCGAGGGCGTCCGGGATGGAGTGGTTGACCGCCACGAACTCGCAGTCGAAGGGGCCGATGCGCTCGCGGTGGCCCTCCGCGACTTCGAGGGTGTACGGGCGGATGCGGTGCTCCTGGAGCTTCGCCTCGATGAGGGCGAGGGTCAGCTTGGAGCCGATCAGCGGGATGTCCGGCTTCTCGCGCAGGAGGAACGGGACAGCGCCGATGTGGTCCTCGTGGCCATGGGTGAGGACGATGCCCTCGATGTCGTCGAGGCGGTCCCTGATGGACGTGAAGTCCGGCAGGATCAGGTCGATTCCGGGCTGCTCCTCCTCGGGGAAGAGCACTCCGCAGTCGACGATCAGCAGTCGGCCGTCGTACTCGAAGACCGTCATGTTCCGGCCGATTTCGCCAAGGCCACCGAGCGGGGTGACCCGCAGGCCTCCCCTGGGGAGCTTCGGCGGCGGGCCAAGTTCAGGATGCGGATGACTCAAAAGACTCTCCTCACCACACGCGCCACGTACCTGGCAAGGCACGTGGCGCGCATGACGTTCGTGCAGTAGCAGTTGTCTGTGTGGGGTGCAGGCCCCTGGCCTGCGTTGTCGTGCATATTCAGTTGTGAAGTCCGTATTTAGAGTTCTACCCCGCCGGCAGCAAGATCGATCTTGAGCTGGGCGGTCTCCTCGGGCGACAGCTCGACCATCGGGGCGCGCAGCGGTCCGGCGGGCAGGCCCTGGAGGGCGAGCGCGGCCTTGGTCGTCATGACGCCCTGGGTGCGGAACATGCCGGTGAAGACGGGGAGCAGCTTCTGGTGGATCTCGGTGGCCTTCTGTACGTCGCCCGAGACGTACGCGTCCAGCATGGCGCGCAGCTCCGGGGTGACGACGTGGCCGACGACGGAGACGAAGCCGACCGCGCCCACGGAGAGCAGCGGCAGGTTCAGCATGTCGTCGCCGGAGTACCAGGCGAGTCCGGAGCGGGCGATGGCCCAGCTGGCTCGGCCGAGGTCTCCCTTGGCGTCCTTGTTCGCGACGATACGCGGGTGCTCGGCCAGCCGCACGAGGGTTTCGGTGCTGATCGGTACGCCACTGCGACCGGGGATGTCGTACAGCATCACCGGCAGCTCGGTCGCGTCGGCGATGGCCGAGAAGTGACGGTACAGGCCCTCCTGCGGGGGCTTGTTGTAGTACGGCGTCACGGTCAGCAGGCCGTGCGCGCCGGCCTTCTCGGCGGCGCGGGCGAGCTCGATGCTGTGACGGGTGTCGTTCGTCCCGACGCCCGCGACGATGTGGGCGCGGTCGCCGACCGCCTCGAGTACGGCTCGTACGAGATCCGATTTCTCCGCGTCACTGGTGGTCGGTGACTCACCGGTGGTGCCGTTGATGATCAGGCCGTCGTTGCCTGCGTCCACCAGGTGGGTGGCGAGCCGCTGTGCGCCGTCGAGGTCGAGTGCGCCGTCCGCCGTGAAGGGCGTGACCATGGCGGTGAGGACCCGCCCGAAGGGGGTCTGCGGAGTGGAGGTCGGAGCCATGGGTAACACGCTACTCGCTGCTCAGGGCGGGGTCTGCCCTCGGGGGACACGACAAAGCGCGACAAATGCGGAGCCCGGCACTGCCTGCTCGGGGGTTCAAGCAGTGCCGGGTCCGTTTGATCAGGCTAGATGAACTTCTCGAAATGCCGCAATACGGACACCTCGCTCGGTCGATCCGCACATCTGTGCCGAACGGCGCGCGGGAGCGCCTTACGGCGCCACGCGCCCGTTGGCATTGAAGGCCGCGTAGGTGAGCGGCATGAGCTTGGCCCACTCCGCCTCCATCTTCTCGCCGACCATCTCGATCTCCCGCTGCGGGAAGGACGGGACCTTGGCGAGCTCGTGCTGGGTGCGCAGACCGAGGAAGTGCATCAGGGAGCGTGCGTTGCAGGTGGCGTACATCGAGGAGAAGAGGCCGACGGGGAGGACGGCGCGGGCCACCTCGCGGGCCACACCGGCGGCCAGCATCTCCTGGTACGCCTCGTACGCCTGTCGGTAGGAGTCCTCCATCACACGGCCCGTGAGCTCCTGCTGCGCCTGGGTGCCCTCGACGAAGACGTACTTGCCGGGGCGGCCCTCCTGGACCAGCTTGCGGGACTCGTCCGGGACGTAGAAGACCGGCTCGAGCTCCCTGTACCTGCCCGACTCCTCGTTGTACGACCAGCCCACACGGTGCCGCATGAACTCGCGGAAGACGAAGATCGGGGCGCTGACGAAGAAGGTCATCGAGTTGTGCTCGAAGGGGCTGCCGTGCCGGTCCCGCATCAGGTAGTTCAGCAGGCCCTTGGAGCGCTCCGGGTCCTTCTGGAGCTCGTCGAGGGACTGCTCACCGAGGGTCGAGACGCGGGCGGCGAACAGCACGTCCGAGTCGGACGCGGTGTGCTTGACCAGCTCGACGGTGACATCGCTGCGGAAACTGGGCTTGAGGTCGTCGGCGGGGGTGTCGGTCACGGTGCGGAGGGTCCTTCCCATCACATCTCTCGGGCGGCGCCCACTCTACGGCCCGCCACCGACAACGGGGCGTTCGGTGCCGTGCCGCGACATTCGTCGGCGAACTTCAGCGAATTCGGTGATTCCGGGCACCTCTTGGGGCATTCGCTCGTCTGTATTGGTGACAGTGATCCGTTCGAGCCTCCAGAGGAGAAGCAACCCCCATGTTCCGTCGGCGCGAGCCCGTACCGTTCGCCTTCATCGCAGAAGCCGACCAGTTCCGCAGCAATGTCGCTCCCCCACCCCGCCGACGCTCGTCGGCCGGCGAGATATTCGGCCGCTGGCTCCTGGGCCTCACCGTGGTCGCCGGGCTGGTGGGCGCGCTGATCGTCGGGATGCCGGCCCTGTCGCTCGACCAGTCGTCCGCGACGACCCAGCATTCCGAAGCCTCCAACGGCCGCTGACCCTCCCCCGCTGCCCCATGGGCGTGGGGGCACCCCCATGGCCCCCCAAGGGTGGTGAGCGGGGACCCCGCTCGATAGCCTCACCGGGCACAGCCCCTGCGTGGATTGAGTGAGGATCAGTCGTGCCCCTGCCCTTCCTGACGGCGGACCGTGACTTTGACGAGGTGGCGGCCGAACTCGCCCTGCCCTTCGACGACCGCGGCCGCTGGCGGCGCCCCTACCGGCCCGGGCCGTGGCGGGTGGCCCTCGCCGCGCTCGTGCTGCTGCTCGCCTCCTACGTGCTCGTCGCGGCCGTGCTCGTCGCGCTCACGGGGAGCCGCTCCGCCGCCCTGCTCTGCTTCGGTGGGTCCGTGCTCGTGATCCTGTGCGCGTTGCGGCTGCTGCGGATGGGCGTCTGGGTGAGTGCGCGGGGGCTGCGCCGCGTGGGCTTCCTGAGCACGAGTACGGCGTCCTGGGAGCAGGTCGTCGCCGTACGCACCGTCCAGCAGCCGGTGCGCTGGCTCGGGCTGCCGCGCACCGTGCAGGGACAGGCGCTGATCCTCGTACGCAAGGGTCGGGCGGCGGACAGCGTGCCGCCGCTGCTCACCTCGCACAACTCCGACTTCCTGGCGCGCCCGGAGGCCTTCGACCGGGCGGCGGACGCCGTCGAGGTGTGGGCCGACGAGTACCGGCGGGATTGAGCCCCAGCGGTCATGGCGGGGTGCCGTAGCAGGGCTTCGTGGCCGGGCATCTCGTGGCAGGGCCAAGGGGCCGGCCCGCACTCCGCGGGCCGGCCCCTTCGACGTCCTTCTCGCCGTGCGCTGGTCGCACGCCTCGTGTGCGCCGTGGCTCTCAGGCCTCGGCGGGCCGCCTGCCCTCGCGCAGGGCGATCGCCCGCTGCATCGCCTTGCGGGCGCGCGGGGTGTCGCGGGCGTCGTGGTAGGCGATCGCGAGGCGGAACCAGCTGCGCCAGTCGTCCGGGGCGTCCTCGGTCTCGGCCTTGCGCCTGGCGAAGACCTCGTCGGCCGAGTCACGGTCGATACGGCCGCCCGGGGTGCGCTTCAACTCGTCGACGGGCAGGCCGCCCTCGGCGTCGAGCTCGGCGGCGAGCCGGTTGGCCTTGCGGACGAACTGGGTGTTCTTCCACAGGAACCAGATGCCGATGACCGGCAGGATCAGCACCGCGACACCGAAGGTGACGGTGATCAGGGTGCCGTTCTCGATGAGCAGCACGCCTCGGCTGCCGACCAGGACGAAATAGACGACCAGGACGGCTGCCGTGACGGCGTAGGTGATCTTCGCACGCATGTCTGCCGGCTATCTGTTGTACGTCCCTCGGCTCAGCCGAGGTCCAGGAAGTGTTCCAGGCCGAAGGTGAGGCCCGGGGCGGTCACCACGCGGCGGACGCCGAGCAGGATGCCCGGCATGAAGCTGCTGTGGTGGAGGGAGTCGTGGCGGATGGTGAGGGTCTCGCCCTCACCGCCCAGCAGGACCTCCTGGTGGGCGAGGAGCCCGCGCAGACGGACCGCGTGCACCGGGACGCCGTCGACGTTCGCGCCGCGGGCGCCGTCCAGGGCGGTCGCCGTGGCGTCGGGCTGGGGGGCGCTGCCCGCGCGCTCCCGGGCCGCGGCGATGAGCTGGGCGGTGCGCGTGGCGGTGCCGCTGGGGGCGTCCACCTTGTTCGGGTGGTGCAGCTCGACGACCTCGACGGACTCGAAGTACGGCGCGGCGACCTCGGCGAACTTCATGGTCAGTACGGCCCCGATGGAGAAGTTGGGCGCGATGAGCACGCCCGTCTCGGGGGACGCGGCCAGCGAGGCGTTGAGCTGCGCGAGCCGCTCGTCGGTCCAGCCGGTCGTGCCGACCACGGCGTGGATGCCGTGCCGTACGCAGAAGTCGAGGTTGCCCATCACCGAGGCCGGGGTCGTCAGTTCGACCACGACCTGGGTGCCGGTGGCGACCAGCGCTTCCAGCTCGTCGCCGCGGCTCAGCGCGGCCACCAGCTCCAGGTCCTCGGCGGCCTCGACGGCTCGCACCGCCTCGGCCCCGATCCGGCCCTTGGCACCGAGGACCGCCACGCGCAACTTGCTCATTGCTTCGTTCCTTACCGAGACGGGAATTACGCGACCGCGTCGTGCAGACGGGAGGCCTGCTTGTCCTTGAGCGGGCCGATGACCGACAGCGAGGGCCGCTCTCCCAGGATGTCGCGGGCGACCGAACGGACCTCGTCCGGGGTGACCGACGCTATCCGGACCAGCATGTCGTCGACCGACATCTGCTCGCCCCAGCACAGCTCGCTCTTGCCGATACGGTTCATCAGCGCGCCGGTGTCCTCCAGGCCGAGGACGGTGGAGCCCTGCAGCTGACCGATGGCGCGGCCGATCTCGTCGTCCGAGAGGCCGTGCTCGGCGACGTGGTCGAGCTCGTCGCGGCAGATCTTGAGCACGTCGTGGACCTGGCTCGGCCTGCAGCCCGCGTACACGCCGAAGAGGCCGCAGTCGGCGAAGCCCGAGGTGTACGAGTACACGCTGTAGGCCAGGCCGCGCTTCTCGCGGACCTCCTGGAAGAGGCGGGAGGACATGCCACCGCCCAGGGCGGTGTTCAGGACGCCCAGGGCCCAGCGGCGCTCGTCGGTGCGGGCGAGGCCCGGCATGCCGAGGACGACATGGGCCTGCTCGGTCTTGCGGCCGAGGAGCTCGACGCGGCCCGCGGTGCGGATGGCGCGGCGGCCGTCGCGCGGGGCGATCGGCTCGACGGCGCTCTCCCTGAGGGCGCCGGCCTTCTCGAAGGCGGCGCGGACCTGGCGTACGACCTTGTTGTGGTCGACGTTGCCCGCGCAGGCGACCACGAGGTGCGTCGGGTCGTAGTGCTTCTTGTAGAAGCGGCGGATGCGGTCGGCGCTGAGGGCGTTGACCGTGTCGACCGTGCCGAGGACCGGGCGGCCGAGGGGGGTGTCGCCCAGCATGGTGTGCGCGAACAGGTCGTGCACGCAGTCGCCCGGGTCGTCCTCGGTCATCGCGATCTCTTCGAGGATCACACCGCGCTCGGCGTCCACGTCGCCCTGCTCGATCAGTGAGCCGGTGAGCATGTCGCACACGACGTCGATGGCGAGCGGGAGGTCGGTGTCGAGCACACGCGCGTAGTAGCACGTGTATTCCTTGGCGGTGAACGCGTTCATCTCGCCGCCGACGGCGTCGATGGCGGAGGAGATGTCCAGGGCGCTGCGCCGGGAGGTGCCCTTGAAGAGCAGGTGCTCCAGGTAGTGCGTGGCGCCGTTCAGCGTCGGCGTCTCGTCGCGGGAGCCGACGTGCGCCCAGATCCCGAAGGTGGCCGAGCGTACGGAGGGGAGGGTCTCGGTGACGATGCGCAGGCCGCCGGGGAGGGTGGTCTTACGGACCGTACCGATGCCGTTCTCGCCCTTGATGAGGGTTTGGGTACGGGCGACGGCCCGCGCCTCCGAAGAGGTGCGGGCCGTCGCCGTGGAGCTACGAGACGTCACTGGTCGGTGTCGTCCTTCTTGTCGTCGTCGCCTTCGCCCTCGATCACGGGGATGAGGGAGAGCTTGCCGCGGGAGTCGATCTCGGCGATCTCGACCTGGACCTTCTGGCCCACACCGAGGACGTCCTCGACGTTCTCCACGCGCTTGCCGCCGGCGAGCTTGCGGATCTGCGAGATGTGCAGCAGACCGTCCTTGCCCGGGAGCAGCGACACGAACGCGCCGAAGGTCGTCGTCTTCACGACGGTGCCCAGGTAGCGCTCGCCGACCTCCGGCATGGTCGGGTTGGCGATGCCGTTGATCGTGGCGCGGGCGGCCTCGGCGGCCGGGCCGTCGGCGGCACCGATGTAGATGGTGCCGTCGTCCTCGATCGTGATCTCGGCGCCGGTGTCCTCCTGGATCTGGTTGATCATCTTGCCCTTGGGGCCGATGACCTCACCGATCTTGTCCACGGGGATCTTGACGGTGATGATCCGCGGGGCGTTCGGGGACATCTCGTCCGGCGTGTCGATCGCTTCCATCATCACGTCGAGGATGTGGAGGCGGGCGTCGCGGGCCTGCTTGAGGGCCGCGGCCAGGACGGAGGCCGGGATGCCGTCCAGCTTGGTGTCGAGCTGGAGGGCGGTCACGAACTCCTTGGTGCCGGCGACCTTGAAGTCCATGTCGCCGAAGGCGTCCTCCGCACCGAGGATGTCGGTGAGGGCGACGTAGTGCGTCTGGCCGTCGATCTCCTGGGAGATCAGACCCATGGCGATGCCGGCGACGGGGGCCTTCAGCGGCACACCGGCGTTCAGCAGCGACATGGTGGAGGCGCAGACCGAGCCCATGGAGGTCGAGCCGTTGGAGCCGAGGGCCTCGGACACCTGACGGATCGCGTAGGGGAACTCCTCGCGGGTCGGCAGGACCGGCACGAGCGCGCGCTCGGCGAGGGCGCCGTGGCCGATCTCGCGGCGCTTCGGGGAGCCCACGCGGCCCGTCTCACCGACGGAGTACGGCGGGAAGTTGTAGTTGTGCATGTAGCGCTTGCGGGTCACCGGGGAGAGGGTGTCCAGCTGCTGCTCCATGCGGAGCATGTTGAGGGTGGTGACGCCCAGGATCTGGGTCTCGCCACGCTCGAACAGCGCCGAGCCGTGCACGCGCGGGATGGCCTCGACCTCGGCGGCGAGCGTACGGATGTCCGTGACGCCGCGGCCGTCGATGCGGACCTTGTCCTTGATGACGCGCTCGCGGACCAGCTTCTTGGTCAGCGCGCGGTACGCGGCGGAGATCTCCTTCTCGCGACCCTCGAACTGCGGGAGCAGCTTCTCGGCGGCGATGTCCTTGACGCGGTCCAGCTCGGCCTCGCGGTCCTGCTTGCCGGCGATGGTGAGCGCCTGGGCGAGCTCGCTCTTGACCGCGGCGGTCAGGGCCTCGAGGACGTCGTCCTCGTAGTCGAGGAAGATCGGGAACTCGGCGGTCGGCTTGGCGGCCTTCGCGGCGAGGTCCGACTGCGCCTTGCACAGGACCTTGATGAAGGGCTTCGCGGCGTCGAGGCCGGAGGCGACGACCTCCTCGGTCGGCGCCTCGGCGCCACCCTTGACCAGCTGGATGGTCTTCTCGGTGGCCTCGGCCTCGACCATCATGATCGCGACGTCGCCGTCCTCCAGGACGCGACCGGCGACGACCATGTCGAAGACGGCGTCCTCGAGCTCGGTGTGCGTCGGGAACGCGACCCACTGGCCGTTGATCAGCGCGACGCGGACGCCGCCGACCGGGCCGGAGAAGGGCAGACCGGCCAGCTGCGTGGACGCGGAGGCGGCGTTGATCGCCACGACGTCGTACAGGTGGTCGGGGTTGAGGGCCATGATCGTGGCGACGACCTGGATCTCGTTGCGCAGGCCCTTCTTGAAGGACGGGCGCAGCGGGCGGTCGATCAGACGACAGGTGAGGACGGCGTCCTCGGAGGGACGACCCTCGCGGCGGAAGAAGCTGCCGGGGATCTTGCCTGCGGCGTACATCCGCTCCTCGACGTCCACCGTGAGGGGGAAGAAGTCGAGGTTGTCCTTGGGCTTCTTGGAAGCACTGGTGGCCGACAGCACCATGGTGTCGTCGTCCAGGTACGCCACGGCGGAGCCGGCGGCCTGCTTGGCCAGGCGGCCCGTCTCGAAGCGAATGGTGCGGGTGCCGAAGGAACCGTTGTCGATAACGGCCTCGGCGTAGTGGGTCTCGTTCTCCACTAGCGTTTTCTCCTCGTCTTCGTCCCGGCCTGCCCGTGTGGCAGGGGGACGGTGGCGGAGAGGCGCTCCGTCTGGTGCGGGCCGGTCTTCGATCGAAGCACCCGGGATCTCATTCCCCCGGGGGCCACTACCGAGGACCGGCGGCGGTGCGGTGCGCGTCTCCTCGTTCGTTGACGTGACGGTCCCTACCCGGCGGGTACGGAGTCATCACGCTGTGTCGTACGTGCTGTGTCCTGCGTATTGCGTTGTGCTACCACACTACAAAGCGTCGGTGACACTCCGCACGTACAGAGACGTACGGTACTCACGGCATCGGCACGTACAGCAAAAGGAGCGGCTCCCAAGAGGTGGGAACCGCTCCCTTCACGGCGTCTTACTTGGCGCCCGCCGCACCGCGGCGGATGCCCAGGCGGTCGACCAGCGCACGGAAGCGCTGGATGTCCTTCTTGGCCAGGTACTGCAGCAGCCGGCGGCGCTGACCGACCAGGATCAGCAGACCACGACGGGAGTGGTGGTCGTGCTTGTGGGTCTTGAGGTGCTCGGTCAGGTCCGAGATGCGGCGCGAGAGCATGGCGACCTGGACCTCGGGGGAGCCGGTGTCGCCCTCCTTCTGACCGAACTCGCTGATGATCTGCTTCTTCGTAGCGGCGTCGAGCGACACGCGTACTCCTCGTAGTCTCTGAGTAGCCACCGAGTGCCCCTGGTCCACATCTCAGGGGAGCTTCCGTTACTCGGGAGGCGGGGATCCGCTGGGCGCGGCCTCCAGAGCTATGGGCTCCGGGGGTGCGTACACAAACGGCCGTCACACAGCGTACCAGCCTGGCCGGATGCGTCTGTCCGGGTCTCCGAACCTTCCTGGTGACGCGGGCCTGGCCACTAGGGTGACCGCACAGGTCATTCGTACGTGGGGAAGGGGCCGCTTGAACATGGCCGAGGCAGCGGACGCAGCGGGCGTAGCGGACGAGGACAGCGCGGCGGAGACG
Source organism: Streptomyces mirabilis (assembly GCF_039503195.1). Classification (NCBI taxonomy): domain Bacteria; kingdom Bacillati; phylum Actinomycetota; class Actinomycetes; order Kitasatosporales; family Streptomycetaceae; genus Streptomyces; species Streptomyces mirabilis. Next base: position 7,417,890 of record NZ_JBCJKP010000001.1, on the reverse strand, counting down.
GCCGCCGACGTCAAGGCGCGCAAGGAGCGGGAGAAGGACGAGCTCTACGCCCTGGACATCTCCGACGTCGAATGGCACAGCGCGCCGGGCACGGAGGAACACGAGGAGCGGGTCGAGATCGCGTACCTGCCCGAGGGCGCGGTGGCCATGCGTTCGTCCCTCGACCCGGACACGGTCCTGCGGTACACGGAGGCGGAGTGGCGAGCCTTTGTGCTGGGGGCGCGGGACGGGGAGTTCGATCTGGAGCCGACGCCGCACAAGGGCGGCCTTGCGGCGCAGTAGGCGACGCGCTGAGCGACAGAGACGGGGAGGGCGGTCGGCCGGTGAGCCGACCGCCCTCCCCGTTCTCGGCCCGGTGATCAGCTGGTCATGGACCGGGCCGCGCCGTACACGTCGAAGACGGCGAGGGCCAGCGGGATCAGGGTGAGCAGGACGAAGCCTTCGGCGACTTCCAGGAAGCGGCCCCAGAACGGGGTGAGGCCGCCGCGCGGCAGGATCAGGCCGAGTGAGGTGACCAGTGCTGCCGCCGCCGCGATCGCCGCGACGAGCCAGATCGTGCGGATGTCGAGGTCCGCACGGTCGCCGGTGAGGGCGTCGCGCATCAGGGCGTGCGGCGGGTTGAGCGCCAGGCCGAGGCCGAGCAGGACGAGAGCGCCGAGGCCAGCGGCCAGGACGGGCGCGACCTGGGTGGTGTAGCGGAAGAGGTGGGCGCGCATCAGCATGGCGACGCCGGTGGCGAAGGCGAGCAGCTGTCCCCAGACGTTGTCGGAGAAGCCGAGCACCACCGAGGCGCCGACGGCGAGCAGCGCGCAGCCGCCCACGAGCCCGACGAGGAGTTCGTGGCCTCGGCGGGCCTGCGCCTCGATGCGTTCGGCGTCGACCGGCTCCGGCGGGGCGGGATCGGCGGCGTACGCGCTGCGCGGAGTGGCGTTCGGCGGGTCGAAGCCGATCGGCAGGCGGGCAAAGCGCATGGACATGCCCGGCAGGAAGGCCAGTGCTCCCACGGCGACGGGCGCGCACAGCGCGGCGATCTCGGTGGGTGTCCAGTGCACGAGCAGTGCCACGAACACCACGACCAGGGCGATGGCGGAGGCGAACACGAAGGCGACGAACGGGCCGTCGCCGCGCGGCGAGCACAGGGTGAGAACCACCGAGGCCACCAGCACCGCCGCGCAGGCCAGCAGGAACTGCAGCTTGCCGATGCCCTCGCCGCCCGCCAGCGACAGCAGCCCGGAGCCCGCCACGCCCACGTTCGGGAGCGCGCCTAGTCCCAGCGCGACGGCGGAGGCCCGGTCGTCGTAGATCCGTGCACGGATCGCGGCGAGGACGACAAGAAGTACACCGGTGACGCCCGCGAGGATGCCGGGCAGGCTGTGCATGTCGTGGCGCGGATCGGCGGTCCAGGCGACGAACGCGAGCAGCGTCGGCAGGACGCCGCCGCCGACGAGTCCCGCGGCGCGCGTCAGGTCGCCGCTCCACAGGGTGCGTTCACGGGTGACCGCGGATGCGACCGCCTCTGACACGTCGTCGAAGACGGCGGGGGGCAGCGACTCGGAGAAGGGGCGCAGGGTGAGGAGTTCGCCGTCGAGAATCCGCTGCGCGGCGAAGGAGCGCGAGCTGTCGAGGACAGTGCCGTCGCGGCGTACGAGGTGGTAGCCGACCGGAGCGCCCTGGGCGGGACTCTGCTGGGAGAGCCTGAGGATCTCCGGATAGATGTCGGCGACCGGGATGTCGTCGGGCAGTGCCACGTCGATCCGGCTGTCGGGCGCGACGATGGTGACCCGGCAGAAGCCGAGGCCCGTGTCCGCCCCGTGAGGGGCTCCGGGTCCCGGCCCTCCGGCTCCGGTGGTTGTCGCGGAGGCCGTCATGCTCACCTGCTGCTCCCCCTCAATGATGGTCCTGCGTCTGCGATTTCGGTCATGCTCGTGCGTCTGCGTCGGTTGCGCGGACGTGATGGCGCCGGCCGCGGTGGTTCTGCGGCCATGGTGTGAAGGTCCTGCGTCTCTTTGTCCGGACCGCCCGGCCGACGGTGCGGCAAGGCGGCGGAAAGAGGTCCGTGCGGCCGGTTCTCGGGTTCCGCACACCACCACATCGCGCGGAATGCCCTGATTTTCCGGCCTCGTTCGCGTGTGCTCACGCGAACATCCGGCACCCTACCGCCCACCCGTCTCCCATGAAGTCAGTAGCAAGTCAGTAGGATCACGCGGCGGCCTGCGTCCGCCTGACACGGGGCGGCGGGCGGAAGACCCTGGGGCCGGCAAGGGAATTGGTGAGCAGTGAGCCAAATCATCGTCAAGCGCCCTCCTCGGGCGCTGCCGTCCGAAGTGCCCACGGAAGAGGTCGTCCTTCAGCCGCCGCCGGAGCTTCCGCGCGGGCATCAGGAGAGCGTCCTCATGCAGCTGCTGCCGACGCTCGGCATGGGCGGCTCGGTGGTCTTCTTCTTCACGAACGGGCAGCCGTTCATGAAGATCATGGGCATGGTGATGATCGCGTCGACGGTGGCCATGTCCGTCGCGATGGTCGTCCGCTTCCGTCGCGGCTCCCAGGGCCAGCTCGCGGACTTGCGCCGCGACTATCTGAGCTATCTGTCGCAGACCCGGCGCACGGCCCTGGACACGGGGAAAGCGCAGCGCGACGCCCAGTACTACCTGCATCCTTCTCCCGAGCAGTTGTGGGCGCTGGTCGCCGAGGGCAGCCGGGTGTGGGAACGGCGGCCGGGGGACGAGGACTTCGCCCAGGTGCGCATCGGCCTCGGTCCGCAGTCGCTGGCCACTCCGCTGGTCTCCCCCGAGACAGGTCCGGTCGACCAGCTGGAGCCGCTGACCGCGGGCGCGATGCAGCGCTTCGTGGCCACCCACGGCGTCCTGGACGCGCTGCCGATGGCCGTCTCGCTGCGCGCCTTCTACCACGTCACGGTCAGCGGCGATCCGCAGTCCGTGCGTGCCTCTGCGCGTGCTGTGGCCGGTTCGCTGGCCTCGCTGCACTCGCCCGAGGACCTGGTGATCGTGGTCGCGGCCGGGCGTGCGGAGCTCTCGCACTGGGAGTGGGCCAAGTGGCTGCCGCACGTGCAGCTCCCCGACACGGTGGACGGCGCGGGCAGCCGCCGGCTGATCGGCAGCGACTCGCGCGAGCTGGAACAGTTGCTGGCCACCCGGCTGACGGGGCGCCCACGCTTCCACCCGAACGCCTCTCCGCTCCCGGACGAACCGCACATCGTCGTCGTACTCGATGGCCTGTCGCTACCACCGGACTCCGTCCTGGCCGCCCCCGAGGGACTGCAAGGGGTGACGGTCCTCGAGGTCGTCCCCGAGGAATTGTCCGGAGCGCGCGGTGACCTCTCCATCGTCGTGCAGCCGCACGCGCTGCATCTGGAGTCCGGGCACGGCATCGTCTACGAGGGCACACCGGACGCCCTCTCGTACGAGTCCGCGGAGGCGCTGGCGCGGCAGCTGGCGCCGCTGCGCATGGCCTCGGGCGGGGACGACGACGAACCGCTGCTCGCCAACCTGGAGTTCACGGATCTGCTGAACCTCGGAGACGCGGCCTCGGTGGACACCAAGCGCACCTGGCGGGCGCGCTCGCTCGCCGAGCGGCTGCGCGTGCCGATCGGCGTCGGCGAGGACGGGCGGCCCGTGATGCTGGACCTCAAGGAGGCCGCGCAGGAAGGCATGGGCCCGCACGGTCTGTGCGTGGGCGCGACGGGTTCGGGCAAGTCGGAGCTGCTGCGCACGCTGGTGCTGGGTCTTGCGGTGACGCACTCGTCGGAGACGCTGAACTTCGTCCTCGCGGACTTCAAGGGTGGTGCCACCTTTGCCGGGATGGCGCAGATGCCGCACGTGGCAGCCGTGATCACCAACCTCGCGGACGATCTGACGCTGGTCGACCGCATGGGCGACTCCATCCGCGGTGAGCTCAACCGCCGCCAGGAGATGCTGCGCGACGCGGGCAACTACGCGAACATCCACGACTACGAGAAGGCGCGCGCGGCCGGGGCCCCGCTCCAGCCGATACCGTCCCTCGTCCTCGTGATCGACGAGTTCAGCGAACTGCTGACCGCCAAGCCGGACTTCATCGAGATGTTCGTGCAGATCGGCCGCATCGGCCGTTCGCTGGGCGTGCACCTGCTGCTGGCCTCGCAGCGCCTGGAGGAGGGCCGGCTGCGCGGTCTGGAGACGTACCTCTCGTACCGGATCGGCCTGCGGACGTTCTCCGCCGCCGAGTCGCGTGCGGCGCTGGGCGTCCCCGACGCGTACGAACTGCCGAACGTGCCCGGTTCCGGCTTCCTGAAGTTCGGCACCGACGAGATGGTGCGTTTCAAGGCGGCGTACGTCTCCGGGGTGTACCGCACGGGTCCGACCCGGTCCGCGCTCGGCGGCGCGCTGCCGGTGGACCGGCGGCCGGTGCTGTTCACCGCGGCGGAGGTGCCGGTGCGGTACGTCGCCGTGCCCCAGCAGCGCGAGGAGACGCCGGAGACGGACGACGCCCTGGCCGACACCGTGCTCGATGTGATCGTGCGCCGTCTGGAGGCGCAGGGCCCGGCGGCCCACCAGGTGTGGCTGCCGCCGCTGGACAGCCCGCCGTCGCTGGACGGGCTGCTCCCGGGACTGGCGGCGGTGCAGGGGCGCGGGCTCACCCAGCCCGGCTACGAGGGGGCGGGGCGGCTCGTCGTACCCGTCGGTCTCGTCGACAAGCCGTACGAGCAGCGCCGCGACCCGCTGTGGGTCGACTTCTCGGGCGCGGCCGGCCATATGCAGATCGTCGGCGGTCCGCAGTCCGGCAAGTCGACGCTGCTGCGCAGCCTGATCGCCTCCTTCGCGCTCACCCACACCCCCCACGAGGTCCAGTTCTACGGTCTCGACTTCGGCGGTGGCGGCATGTCGGCCGTGGCCGGACTTCCGCACGTCGGCGGTGTGGCCTCGCGCCTCGACCCGGAGAAGGTGCGGCGTACGGTCGCCGAGGTGTACGGCGTCATGACGCGCCGCGAGGAGTACTTCCGCTCCTCCGGCATCTCGTCGATCGCCGAGTTCCGCACGAAGCGGGCGCGCGGCCAGATCTCCCTGACCGACCAGCCGTGGGGTGATGTCTTCCTGGTCATCGACGGCTGGGGCAACTTCCGCGCGGACTACGAGGCCGTGGAGGGCATCGTCCTGGACATCGCCGCACGGGGCCTCGGCTACGGCATCCACCTCGTCCTGACCGCGTCCAGGTCGATGGAGGTCCGGGCGAACCTCAAGGACCACCTGATGAACCGCCTGGAGTTGCGCCTCGGCGACACGATGGACTCCGAGCTGGACCGCAAGGTGGCGGTGAACGTCCCCACGGGCGTGCCCGGCCGCGGCCAGGCGCCGGGGAAGCTGCACTTCATGGGCGCCGTTCCGCGCATCGACGGTCTGATGTCGGACACGGACCTCGCCGACGCGACGGCGGCGCTGGCGACGGAGGTGTCCCGCCACTGGCAGGCGCCCGGCGCCCCCGAAGTCCGGCTGCTCCCCCGCGAGTTCCCGGCGCAGCAACTGCCTCCGGGTGACCACTCCCCGCACCGCGGCGTGGCCTTCGCGCTCGACGAGGACAACCTCGAACCCGTCTTCGTCGACTTCGAGCAGGACCCGTTCTTCCTCGTCTTCGGAGAGAGCGAGTCGGGCAAGTCGAACCTGCTGCGTCTGCTGATCAAGCAGCTGACGGAGCGCTACTCGGGCGACGACTGCAAGCTGTTCGTGGTCGACAACCGGCGCTCACTGCTGGACGTCACCCCGTCCACGCACCTCGCCGAGTACATCCCCATGTCCAACGCCATGGACCACCACATGAGCGCGCTGGCGGAGCTGATGCAACGCCGGACACCCACGGCGGACGTGACCGCGCAGCAGCTGCGGGAGCGGAGCTGGTGGCGCGGCCCGACGGTGTACGTCGTGGTCGACGACTACGACCTCGTGTCCACGTCGAGCGGGAACCCGCTGGGCGGTCTGACGGAACTGCTTCCGTTCGCGCGGGATGTGGGCGTGCGGTTCATCATCGCCCGGTCGACCGCCGGAGCGGGACGCGCCTCGTACGAGCCGTTCATGCAGCGGATGAAGGAGCTGGGTGCGCAGGGCGTGGTGCTCGCCGGCGATCCGGGCGAGGGAGACGTCCTGGGCGGAGTGCGGCCTCGGGCGATGCCTGCGGGTCGGGGCGTCTTTGTCTCTCGTAAGCGGGGAAAGCCATTGGTTCAGACCGGGTTGATGAGTGTGGAGTACTGATGAAGTGCGCGCGAAAGTCTTCGCACTCGACAGCTCCGAGGCGACAGATCTGTTCCATTGGTACGTTGAAGTAGCCCGGCGGCCGTCGGTCCGACGGCCGCGTACACGGGAACAACGGGGAGGATCCGGACGTGGCTTGGGACGAATGGGAGCAGCTGAAGAACCAAGCAGCGCAGAGGCAATCCGCGCGCATGCAGCTCAATCAGCTGCCGGCCGACGGTGGCGGTGGCAGCACCCCGCAGGGTGATCTGACCGTCGACCAAAAAGATCTCGCCGCGATCGGCGACCGGGCATTCAAGCTGTGGGAAGACTTGGGCCGGTATGGGCGTGACGCCTGGTCCAGCAGCCAGACAGCGGCGTCGGATCTCAAGACCCAGGGCTTCACGCTGGGTGGGGCGGTCGACCGCGTGCAGAGCCGCTGGGAAGAACAACTGACGTCGCTCCTCGACGCGTGCGCCCATATCTCCAACCATATGGACTTCACGAAGAAGGTCCATCAGGGCGACGAGTACTACATCGGCGGCCAGATCAGTAGCATCTCCACGCTCGACAAGGGCTTCGACGGGGGGAAGGGGCACTGATGGATCTGGATACGCTCCGTTGTGGGAACTTCGCGTCGCTCGGTACCGCCATAGCCGACTGGACTCGGGTTGTCGGGAACCTGGAGACCCTTGAGAAGAACGCCCGTGAGGGACTCAAAGGCCTGGCGGACAAGGCCAATTGGGCCGGCGTGAACGCCACCGTCTCGCGCGAGTTCATCACCAAGACGGCGGGCGAGTTCACTGACGCCCACGCCGAGGCCAGCACCATCCGCAACATCCTCAAGGACACTCACGAGGAGCTCGTCAGCTACCACGAGCAGCTCAACGAGGCGATAGCACGCGGGCTCAAGAAGAACCTCACCGTGATGGACACCGGCAACGGCTCCTTCACCGTCACCATGAACATCCATCCCGATCGTGCGGCCAGGGGAACCACGGTCCCTGACCACAGCGAACAGGATGTGACCGAGCTGCGCGATGACGTCCAGCGCATTCTCGGCAGAGCCACGCACAGCGACGAGACCGCGTCCGAGGCGCTGCGCGCAATCGTCGAGCAAGCCGAGTACGGGTTCTCCGGCGCCTCCTACATCGACAGGGATTCGGCGACCAAGGCCCTGGAGGACGCCGAGAAGTACGCGAATCTCATCAAGAACAAGGGAGATTCGATGTCTCCCCAGGAGTTCGACGAACTCAACCGGAATCTCGCCGGCTACAAGAACGACCCGCTCTTCCAGGAGAGGTTCGCCACCACCCTCGGTCCGAAGGGGACGTTGGATTTCTGGGCCGACCTCTCGGATCCCTCGGACGGCGGAGATCTGCAGCGGGCGCGCCTCGATCAGCTCGGCGAATTCCAGAAGAATCTCAGTCTCACTCTCGCAGGAGCGACACAGTCGGATTCCCCCGCGATGCGGCACTGGGAGGACGACATGGTCCAGTTGGGTGACGATCGCATCCAGACCCGTGGAACACAGGTCTACGGTTTCCAGCTGATGAGCAACCTCATGCGAGTCGGGGACTACAACGACTCGTTCTTGGACAAGTACGGTGACGCCCTGGTGTCGACCGAGAAGAAGATGAAGGTACCGGACCACTACTGGAACGGTGGCGTGGGCGGACCTGCCATGCCCAAGATGAACTTCGTGGGCGACGAGTTCGGCCGGGATCCGATGACCGGATTCATGACAGCTCTCTCGAACAGCCCTGACGCCGCGACCGACTTCTTCAACAGGACGGATCCCCAGGACAACGCCGAGTGGGTCCTCAAGGATCGCCCCACATTCGACGACACGCCCCTGAACAGCAACGATGGAAACCAGTCGCGTGACGCGACAGGGAATGCCCTCGTCGCCGCCGCCACGGGCGTCAATCCCAACGACCCCCATGCCGTTCCCGTGGAGCACACGGCCGAGAACCGGCACGTCCTCGATCGCTCACTGAAGATCATCTCGGGTGTGGGCGACGACTTCGCTCCCGAGATGCGCGATGACATGGCCAAAGTGCTGGTGAACTACGGCGACGAGGTCAATCACACCGCGAGTTCCCTCGCAGACGATCACGGCGACCCGAGACAGCTCGATCGACATCAGCTGTTGGAAGTGACGAAGCAGGTGTCACGTGATCAGAACGCCTACGGAATACTCAACGACGGCCTGAACCGGGAGATGGTGCGCGACATCTACACGGACCATCCGAGCGACCCGAAGGAAACGCTGCTCCGGGCAGGCCACACCGTCGGATTCCTCGAAGAGGCCCGCTATGAGGCCCTCAAGACGGACAAGCACGACCCTTCGTGGGACGCCAAGTGGCTGTATCACGGCTTCGGTGGTGCCGTGAACTTCATCCCGGTGGTCGGTGATGCCGCGCAGCGAGGCGTCGACGCCCTTGCCTACCAATGGCAATTGGACGAGCAAGCACGCATCAACGAGGAGACCGCCCGGCAGAACGGCGAAGTCTTCACCGCGCGGGAGAACCAACTGCAGAAGCTGGCCGACCTGTGGATGGACGCCAACCCGAACCACGGCAACAACAACAGGTACACGATTACATCGGAGATCAACGGCGCCGCCTTCGACGGCAATGGCCGTGCTCAGGGACTGGCAGGCGATCAGTGAACAACGGTACTTCTCTGCTTCCGGGTCGGCTCGCGGCACGTACGGGAGCATCTCAGCGCTGTACGCGAAGTGTCGCCGCCGCTGCTGTGACCGCAGTCCTTCTGACGGCGACAGCTTGTTCGGGATCTCGCGACTACGCGGTCCCGGACAAGGCATGCGGTGTGACCGTCGATTCCGACTCGCTGTCCCCCTCCTTCCGAACGGGAAGAAACTCACCGAGAAGTCGTACGACGCCGGCCCGGAGAGTCCCCGTTGCCGTCTGCTGGTGGACCAGAAGCTGGTCGTCTATCTTTCGGGAGATGTCGTTGCCGGCGACACCGATCCCCTCAAGGTCCAGGATCGGGCACTCGTACGCCTGGGGAGTCCCGCGGCTGCCGACATCGGCGACGACGCCGTGATCGCCGACCGTGGAGCAATGGCGGTCGCCGGCTGCGCCTACAAGGGGAAGCAGCAAAAGTTCGCCGTGCTGGTTCAGCTGCAGAAGAACGTTCCTGAGAAGGTTTCGGAACGGCGCGACGCCCTGCGCTCCTTCCTCCGTTCTTATTTCCCGAAGGCCATGGAGAAGCAGGGCTGCCGGTAGCGCGGCGCGCGGAATGCGCGGGTGTCCGGCTGTGTCCGTGTGAGCGCCCGTGGCTGCCGATGCGGGGGTCAGCGATAACGGATGACGTGCAGACCACGGATTCCGACCTGATCGAACGCCACGGCAGAATCCGTGGAACCGTCGACCAGCATCACGCCGTGCGCCGTGTGCACCGCGTTCAACAGTCGGCCGACAGACTCCCGGCCGCTCGCGTCGACTCGACGGACCCAGATCACGGCTCGGGCCTCGACCGGGAAACCCGAGAGTTCGTCCATCACCGTTGCCCAGTCCGCGTGTTCGGTCGCGGACAGGACGGACCCCAGGCCGGACAGGGTGGGTTCGAACCATGCCGCGTGACCGGGAGGCGGCGAGACGGGGAATCCCGCGGATCCGGGAGTCTCGCCGGCGTCCCAGCGTTGCAGCCAGGTCCATGGGTCGGAGTTGGGAAGGCCGAACGGAGCGGTTGCTTCCCTGGGTACGACCAGCGCGGCGTCGAGCATGGCGTCCTGCCAGCGTCCGTCGCGCAGATGGCGTTTTGTGTTGCACGCGAAGACCCAGCCTCGCCGGATCTCGTCCTGCGGTGCGGGATCGACCAGTTCGGCCTCTCCGTGATACGCCTGGTCCAGCCAGAGTTGCGCCTTGCGGAGCGCGGACGAGTAGTCGTGTGCCTCCGCTTCCCAGGGCCGGCGCGGGGGCTGTGCCCGAGGTACGGCGCGCATGAGGACCACGTCGCGCAGCGCGTCGGACGGGTCGAGCTTCGCCAGACCCCCTACCTGGGCGTCCAGGAACACGACCTGGCCCTTGTGGTTGTGCGCGTACAGCAGATTGCCGGTCGCCTCGGCGCCGCCCAGTTCCCGGCGGACCCAGACCAGGCCTCGGGTGTCCGGGCCCGGTTCGGCCACCGCCCTGATCACCGAGTCCCAGTCGCTCACTGCCACCTGCTCGAAGGCCGGGAAGTAGCGCCGCGTGAGCCTGGCCCACCACCCGGGGGCCTCGTCCGACGGCTGCCAGGGCAACGGGGTCGACGGAGCGCCGTCAATGGCGGAGTGCACGGTCACCACGCAACCGCGTGCGTTGATCCTGCGGGCCTGGTCGGCGACCCTCGCGGCCGCCTTCTGCCCGTCGGCCGGGTCCAGGTCCGCGAGGGGATCGCTGGCCGACGGGTGGAACGGCGAACTCCCGTCCTTCGGGACCACGACCGAGGCCGCCAGCATGGGCGTGGCGGGGTAGCCCGGTTGGTTCAGGGTGCGGCAGGCGAACATCCAGGCGGTGGGGGTCTCGTGCACCGGACGGGGGACAGACAGTTCGACGAGGCCGCGGTAGGTGTGGGCCAGCCAGACCGCGGCCCGCTGGTCGGGGCGGTCCATGTCAGTAACCCCCGGAGCGCCGGTCGACGCTCGGCCAGTCGCCCACCTCGCGTCGGCGCATGTACTCCGCCACCGGAAGCGCGGTCGGCGGCCAATGCGCCGCCTCACCATGGTGTGGCACGACGACGACGGAGGTGAAGGGCGCATCCACGGGATTCCCCGTCTCGAGGTGCTCCTTCCAGTCGAACCGAATGGCCCAGGCGAAGCCGTATTCCTCGCACTTGTCCGGGAGCATCACCAAGGAAGCCACCTTGTCCGGATACATCGCCTTGACGAATTCGGCGGCCAATGCGACTGCTTCGGACTTGCTCAACATTTACTTGACTCCGTCGCGATATGGAATATGGCCGATCGACGACACATTCTTTTCGAGTACTCCCAGGGTCCCGGACTGGCCGTCGAGGAAAACCACTCCGTGCGGGGTGTTCACCGCGTTGAACACATGCGCCGAACCATCGGAACGGCTGATGTACATGACGCTCCTCGAACCCTCGCCCCTGGCCTGCAGGTCGCGAATGACGTCATCGTAACTGTTGACCATGTCGTAGTGGCCCTTGGGCCTGTCCTTGAGCCCGAGCACCTCCGGCGGCACGTGATCCGGACTCTGCTTCGGAGCCGCGCCGACCTGTTCGCCGTCCAGGTTCCTGTTCACGGCATCCACATTGTGACTGCAGTTCTGGGTGTAGCCGGGATGTCCCGTCCGATTGACGTCCTTGAGCCAGGGAAACTGATCGTCGGTGAATTCCTGGGCGAGTTTCGGATCCACCGAGTCGGCGTGGATCGCCTTCTCGGACACATGGTCCGTGCTGCGGGCGAGATTGCTCCAGTCCTTCGGCGCGGCGGCGAGTTCGTCGCCGTACTTCAGCCCGTTGGTGGCCATGTTCGCCGCACCGGTCTCCACCCCCTCCCTGACCGCGGTCCGCAGACCTCCTACCGCCAGCCCCGCGCCGTCGGTGCCGATGAGCTGAGGAACGAGCCTGCCGAGGGCTTCCGAGGGGTCCTTCTTGAAGCTGTCGATGAGGGCTTCGGGAACGCGCTCCGGGTGCGCGGCCGTCGAGACCAGACCGGACAGGGTCATGCTGACGTGCTGCAGGTAATCGGCCGGGTGAGTGATGTTGTAAGGGTCTTGGGGGTTCAGACCGCGGACAAAGTTGATCAGCCCCGCGCTCCCCTTGATCACTCCGCCCGTGAAGTGGAGGACCTCGGTGTTGACCGCGCCGTAGCCGTCGAGCGCGTCGGACTCCAGCCGGTCGAGCGGCGGCGGCTCGGCCGGGGCGTGCTTCAGGGCCGCGGTGACCGCCTGCGTGGCGACACGACCGGCTTCGTCCCGCTGGCGGCGCGCGTCCGCCAGGATCTGGCGGGCGCTCTGGATGTCGCTGCGGCCGGGGTCCTTGAACTGCTCCAGAGGGGGTCCGGGGTCCTTGTCCGCTTTGATCGCGGCGTTGTACGCGTCGACGCGCTTGTTGTAGGCCTCCACCGCCTGCTCGGAGGCCTTCTTGCCCTTCTTGTAGAGGCCGATCGCCTCCTGGGCCCGACCCTGCGCCCACTTGACCGTGTCCGCGTAGCCGTCCAGCGCCTTGCCGGCGGCCTCGCAGGCGTCCGCGGCGTGCAGCCACTTGGGGGGATGCATGGCGAACTTCTCGCGGAAGGTGTCGGCGGACTCGCCCTGCCAGTGCGAGGAGTCCAGCGAGCGCATTCCCTGGCCGACCGAGTCGAAGGCGGCGTGAAAGCCCGTCAGGTGCTTGGCGGCGGCCCGGATCGACGCCGGATTGCCGTGTACCAGCTCGTTCGCCTGGTCGGTCTCACCGAGCTGCTGCTCTCCGACACTCGCGCCCAGGTCGGAGGCGATGTTGTCGCCGAGGTCCTCGACCTTGTCGGCCCACCCGTCGGCCCCGACGGCCTGCAGACCGTCCCCGACCTTGTGGGCGCCCCACTCGACGCCCTCGCCGACGAGCTTCTTGCCCGCGTCGACGCCGTCCTCAAGCTTGCCCAGCCCGGCGTTGACCAGATCCCCGAGCCCCATCAGCCGCCGCTCCCACCCTGCTGTGCCTGCTGTTGAGCCGCCGCCTGGGCCCGTTCCTCGGGCGACGGGCCGAAGGTGTCGTCGAGCACCTGGTTGTACTCGCTGTCGCTCACCCCGAACGCGCCGTGCAGGTTCTCAGGGTTCAGTCCCATCGGCCCCAGCGTGTGCGAGGTCATCACGTCCCGGCCGGCGTCCTTCCAGCCCTGCTCGCTGTTCTGCAGGGCCCGATCGAAGGACTCCTTGCTGTAGTCGGCGTGCGCGAGCGCGTTGTTCTGGGCCAGCTCGCCCCAGCTCATCCGTGTGATCTCGTCCTCGGAGGCGTTCGGGTTGCCCATCAGCGAGTTCGCGCCGATCTTCAGCGTGCCCTCGACGTACTGGTCAGTCTCGTACAAGGTGCCGGCCGAAAGACCCACGGCCTGGGCGAAGTGGTTGCCCTCTCCCACCAACGCCCGCACACCCCATTCCCAGCGCTCGCAGAACGACTTGAGGGCCGATGTCAGCCCGTCGTGGCCCAGTTCCAGACCGGACAGTTCCAGGTTGGAGAACCCTCGGCCGAACCCGGCCGCGCTGTCGATGCCTATTCCCTTGAGCTCGCTCAGGGTCAGCGTGATGCCCTGCGCGATCTCGTTCAGCCCGGTCGCCTTGATGTCCTTGCCGCCGCCGTTGTTCACCACGGTCGTTCACCGCTTCCGTTCGCTTCGGCGTCCACCGCCGCCGCGTCCGGCACGATGCCCACCACCGGCGGCAGGAGCACGCCGTCGTCGCCGCTGCCCACGTCCAGGGCGACACCGCACGGCACGCCCATCGCCGGGATCACCACGTCCAGCAGGCGCCATCCCCGCACCGCCATGAAGTCTCGCCGGGCCTTCGGGGCGTCCTGCGCCTCGTCGAACCTGGCGGCGGCCGACTCGTCGGTGAAGACATGGATCCACCGCACGCCGCCGAAGTCGGCCGTGAGGAATCCCCGGCCGCCGCCGTCGAGCGGAACAAGGGGGACCAGGACGGTGGTGTCCTGGAAGCGGTCGATCGTGTGCCTGATCCGGTCCATCCGCCGCGCTGCCCCGAGTCCGTCGGGTGCGGCCGTGTCGGAGTGGACGGGGCCGGTGGCTGCCTCGGCCTCCGGGGAGTCGCCCGTGAGGTGCGCCTTCGGCTGCCGCCGGGCGGCCCCGGGCTCTTCGGCGGTGCCGTTCCGCATGGCGCCGGTCACATGGTCCGGGCCGGGTTCGGCGCGCTCAGCGGCTTGCTTCTTCAGTTGCTCCCACTCGTCCCAAACCACGTGTGGATCCTCGTGACCTTTCGAAGGTGACGGTTTGTCTGGAAGGGGCCTCGATGACGCAACGCGGGGTGGGCACCTCCCGTGCGTGCCCACCCCGGTGCCTTTGAGCCGGCCCGTCTCAGTCGAAGAAGCTGGCCGCCTTCTTGTCGCCGCCGCGGTAGTCGCCGCCGGCCTGGTGCACCTTTTGCGTGATGGAGAGCAGTGCCTGGTGGATGGCGCTGGTGTGGTTGTCCCACTCCCTCGACTTCCGCTGGAAGGCGTCGTAGGCGTCGCCGGCCCAGCCCTCGGCCGCGTTGTGTACGCCCTGCTTCAGCTCGGTGAGATCGCTCTCGAGTTGCTTGGCCAGGCCGCCGAGTTCAGTGGCGAGCGCGTCCAGGACGCCGTACTTGACGGCAAGATCCTGGAGGTGTGGCGTGCCGGTCATATTTCCTCATCTCCTTGACGATGTGAGAGGGACCTCACGGTCCGGGGGCGCGACTCGGGGCCCGTCAGTAAAGGTTGAGCGCCGACGTCTTCGCACCGGCGTCCACTTCGATGCTGGAGATCGTGGAGTGGAGTTCGTCCTCGAGCTTGTTCTTGTCCTGCTTGGTGAGCTGGATTCCATTCAGGAAGTCGTCGAGCATGCGCCCGATCCCGGCCATGTGCTCGTTGATTTCGTGCTGCTTGGTCTTGAACGCGTTGGCGCCGAAGCCCGTCCAGTTGGCCTCGATCATGTCGATGCATCCCTGGAGCTTCTGCAGGTGCTTCTTGACGTTGTCGTACCGGTCGATGACGTTCGTCTGGAGCTTTTGTACGTGTGCGTCATCTAGCTTGCGGCCGTCAGCCATCTCGGCGCTGCCTTTCGTGAGAGGGATTGTGTTCCTGGCGCTTCACCGGGTGGTGAGGCGCTCGTTCGTCGCGCGACCCGTTGTCCATCACGGGTGGTGGGCCATGACAGTCATACGCCTCGCCGTGAGCGAATCACCGCGAAGGCCCCGCCGCCGATCACCACGACCGCCGCCGCGGCTCCGAGAGCGACCCACAGCGTGGTGTTGCCGGAGGAATCCGAGCTTGATCCTGCCGCTGAAGTCCGGCCGTCAGAAGTGGAGTTCGAGGCTTGTGACGAGGTTGATGCGGAAGCGGAGGGCGAAGCGCCGACGGACGGGCCGGGCGTCTTCTTGTTCGTGACGGGGTCGACGTCGGCGGCTCCGGGAACGCCCTTGCCCTTCAGGAGAACCTGCGCAGGACGGATCGTGCCGTAGCCGAGGTACCGGCTCGGAGTGCTCTTCGGCCAGTCCCGGCCGGCGGTGTCGATCATCACGCGGAGGACCTGGTTGGCGGTCCACTTGGGGTGGGCGGCCCAGATGAGGGCTGCGGCGCCGGAGGTGATGGCGGCGGCCTGACTCGTGCCATTGCTCTGCGCGCAGTAGGACTTGAAGGTCTTGTCACACCAGGTCGGTACGTCCACGCCCGGCGAGGCAAGGTCCACGTACGCGCCGTCCTGCGAGAACTTGGCTACCTCGCCGTTTTCGTTGATCGCCGAGACTCCGACCACGCCGGGGTATTTGGCGGGATAGCCGATGTAGTTCTTTGCGATATCGGCAGCGTTACCCACAGCGGCGATGAGCAGCTTCCCCTTGCTCTGCGCGTACTGCACGGCTTCACGTTCACCGTCGTCCTCGGAATACGTACCGAACGACATGTTGATGATCTTTGCGTCGGAATCGGCAGCAGCTCGGATGGCCTTCGCTGAAGTGTCGCCCTTCTGCTCACCCTTCTTGCCAATTCCGAGGAGTACCGTGCGGATTGGGATGATCTTGGCTCCGGGTGCCACTCCCTTGAGCCCACCACCACGGCCGGTCCCTGCGATCAGCTCGGCCATCGACGTGCCGTGGCCGGCGTAGTCGTCCGTTTCGTCACCTGTGGTTCCCGTGGCGTCGACTCCAGGCAGTACCTGGCCCTTCAACGAATTCGTGTCCGGGTTCACACCGGTGTCGACGACAGCGACCGAAATGCCCTTGCCCGTGCTGACTTTCCACAGCCCCTGGGCGTTCATCGCGTCCAAGTACCACTGCTGTGACTGGATGTCGTCGGCAGCCGCAGCGGGGGCCAGCCCGACGGACATGACGGCCAAAGCACCCAGCGTCGCGCCCACGGTGGTCACATGTCTCCGGGCATGCCTGGCCCACAGCGCGGCCCGCATACGGCGTACGCCAGTCCCTGAATTCATGCTTCTGTACGTCCTCGGTCGTTTCGGTCAGTCGGTCGCCGACGGCGCATCGCCGCGCCGTGCGTCATCACGTGAGCGCTTCTTGCCTTCGGCAGAGTGCTGCTGACGCTGCGTTCTCCCGCCGGCCGCACGATCAGGGCCCCGGCCCTCCGCCGAACCGGACACCAGGCCAGAACCACCGGACGCGGCTCCGTTGCCCCTGCCGCCGGCCCGACTCGCGGGCGCGCCGACCACACTGTCCGCACTACCGGGAGACCGGCGCTGAGACTGTCCCTGCCCCGTGCCCGACGCCGGGTTGTTCGCACCGATCACTCCGCGCTGCCCCGGCCTTTCACCCGCTGTGCGAGCGCCGGTTGCGCCCTCGCCGCCGATGACCGTGCCGCGTGGAACCCTGGCGCCAGTCGCACTCGGGCCGACTTCGGAAGTGGGCCTGCCACCGACCACGCCGCCCGTACGCGCAGCGCCCGTGGCTCCGGGGCCGGTCCGTGCCGCAGGCTGACCGGGCAGGCCGCCCACCCGCCCGCCCGGCGTGCCGCCGGTGCGTGAACCGGTCGTACCCGCGCTTCTGGGCATGCCGCCGGTGACACCCCGCCCCATGGGCGACCTGCCCGTCGCGGATGCGGGCCCACGGGTACCCTGCTGGCCCACCGCGGATGCGCGGCCGATCGGTCCCGTGGGGCCGCGTCCTGTGCGGCCTCCGGCAGTGGTTCCCTCAGAGGTGGTGACCCGCCCCTGAGCCGATCCGGGAGTCCTGCCGCCCGCTCCTCCGCCAAGTCCGACCGCGCGCGCGACCTGGCCTCCGAAGGCGGGAGGTACCACGCCTGTCCCTAGGGGCGGGAGCATTCCCCCAGAAGGCGCACCGGGTCCCGTTGCCGTGGAAGGGGGAGCACTGGCGCCGGCTTCGCGGTTTCTGGCGGCAGCGTGCCAACGCTGTTGATCTCCGTACCGACAGGGGGGCGGTGCGGATCGACACCTGTGTCCACAGCGGGATGCGCAGAGGGAAGACGGCCGTTCCCGGAATCGCTCTCGCTGTGGGACACATGGCTGCCTTCGCTCACACCCGCAACCGGCTGGTGCACTGAGCTCAGGTCGGAGTGGCGCGTGTGACCATTGGTGCCTCCACTCGGCGCCTCGTACGCAGGCGGCATCCCCACATCCGGCATCGACTGAAAGGCCGGCGGGTCCAGCTTCGCCAGTTCGGACCCGGACACCGAGTAGAAGGAGGCGAGGCGGTTCATCTGGTTGATCGCCTCTTGCCGGTCCTTCTCGACCTGGACCGCCTCGGCATACTGCTTGTTGCCCTCGAACTGCTGGAGTAGCGGGAGCTGCCCCGGCTTCTTCTGGTCGAGGGCGGGGCGGGTGTCCCGGGGCGGCAGCGAGCTGCGCACGGATGCGAGCCCCGTCGCGGCGGCCGTGACCTGCACCCCGGCGCCGTCGGCGTACGTGGCCAGGCTCTCGGTGTGCGTGGCGAGGCTCTCTCCCCACTTCTGGAAAGCCTCACCGGCCACGCCCTGCCAGTCCTCACCCGCATGCTTGAGGTGACGTCGGAGCTCCACGGCGGCTTCGTTGATCGCCTTGCTCGCCTTCGCCAACGTCTCGCCGGCGTGCTCCAGATCGGCGGGGTTCGCCTGATGGACCAGGTCGATCATGGCGTTGAGCTGGTGGTCCTCGAAGTCCGTGACCTTCCCGTACGTCAGCAGGCGGACGCGCTTGAATCCGAACGCGTCGTGCATCACGTTCGACACCCCGGACACCGCGTCGACCTGGCCGACCTGAACGTCGACGCGCTGCCGGTCAGTCAGCTCCTTCGGCGCCTTGTCGTCCCCGCTCACTACTGGAGTCCCTTCGTGGACTTCTTCGCGTCGCTCAGCTTCTTCTCACCCTCGCCGGACTTCTCCTGCTGGGTTTCGCTGTACAGGCGGTCGGTCTCGATCTGGATCTCCCAGAAACGGCGTCGCTGGTCGTCATCGAGGCTGTCGAAGCCGTTCTGCGCGCCCTGCGTCGCGATGCCCATGGCCTCGATCTGGAGCCCGAGCGTCTTGGAGAGCTGCGTGATGTGCTCGTGAACCTGTTCGTACTGAGTGAACAAAGCGTCAGCCTCATGGAAGGGGCTGCCGTGCCCGCTGAGAGAAGTACGCGAGACGCGATGCGCACCCACCTTGGACGCGCTGCCCGCCGAGTCCTCGAACTCGGACAAGAGCTTGTCGATGCGCTGCTTGAACGTCATCAGCACGTCGGCGCCGACCTTGAGGTCCGCCGCGGTGCTCGGCGACGCCCCGCCTGTCATGTCCGCAGGAAGCATGATGCCTTCCCTCCCCGTTTTCGTCGCTCGCTCCGGGCGACTGCACCCCTCAAGCGTTCATCTCCGCAACGAAATCACTCTAGTCGCTTCCTATGACAGTCCCAACTGCCATATGCAACAGGCGTGCTACCACTCAGCGAAGCTTCACTGCTTCTTCACCGCGCCCTCTCGCTCGCCCGAGCCCGTGCCGCCACTCGACACTACGTGGCCCACAGAGCGAAGGACCTGAGTACTCCTACTCATTCGGCGTTGCTGTGTAGCCATGGCGAACTCGCAAGGGACGGGCACCCGCTCGACGATCTACCCCGCACTCCCCACCCCGAGAACCAGCCACTCCCACACCTTCTTCTTGTCAGTACTCGGCCCACTCGCCTGCTTCGTGCCGAAGAAGAGCCGTCCGTTCTGCACGATGATGTCGTTCAGCGTCGGGGCTGTGAGCGTCCAGGCTTCGGAGGGCAGATCGAAGTAGAGGTACGGGGTTTCCTTGCCGGTTCGCGGGTTCAGGCTGACGAGTCCCATGGGCGAGATGTGGTCGCTGCTCTCACGAAGTGCCAGGAGCTGGTCACCGCTCATCCGCAGGGGATACAGCAATTGGTCACGACCTGATTCGAACTTCTTGACCGTCTTCCCTGTCGCGAGGTCGAATCCGATGATCCAGTTGGAGTTGTTCACGATGGTTCCGTCGGGGTCCTCCCTGCTCGTCAGGAAGACCTGGCCGTCTCCGACCACGATCGTCGGGCAGTTGTCCACCGCCCCGTCCTCCTCGCCGTCGACACAGTCGGCGACGTAGTGGCCCCCTTCGACACGAATCGTGGCGCGGTACTTGCCGTGGTCGTCGAGGGAGATCAGGTCGGTGATCTCGACGTCACCCGCCGCCACGGCGAGGACGGCGGGTTCGGCGGACACCAGGTAGACGCTCTGGACGCCCTCGGCGACCTGATACGTCCATGTGACCTTGCCCGTGCGGGGGTCCACGTTCCGGACCCGATACGACTCGGCGAGGCTCTTCTCGTCGAAGCAGTCGGTCCGGATGAGCAGGGCACGTCCGCCGGCCAGGCCCCCGTCCTTGCACTTGGGGGTAGGGGTACTCGTCCAGAGCAGTTTTCCCTGGTCCATGTCATACGCCTGCGAGCCCTTGCCCCACGCCACGACGACCGTGGCACGCGTCATAGTCACACTCGGCGTGTCGTAGAGGGCGTTCACCTTGGAGAACCGGGCCTCCCAAAGCTTCTTGCCCGTGTCGAGGTCGACGAAGGCCAGGTGGTCGCAGGGTGCATGGGTGCCGACACCGGCCCGGAACAGGACCGCCGTGCGGTCCCCAACGGTCACATGACGCGTCGTACCGCAGATCGGTCCGGCGAGTCGGATGCGCCAGTTCTCGTCGCCCGTGGTGGCATCCTTGCCGATCTTGAAACCCACGAGGGTTCTGTTGATGCCCTTGGCAAGGATCTTGTCCGTCGCCCACATGCCCGGCATCGCGTGCGATTCACCGGCCTGCATGTCATCGGCGGAGAACCGGAAGGCCATGCGTCCAGCTATGTTCGCGGGTCGGTTCTCGACCGTCTCCCTGATGTCCAGGGGGCCTTGCTTCGAGAGGGCCGCCGGTTTGCCGGCTGCCCCGGCCGAGCCGTCGTCACCGCGCCAGAGGAGCCAACTGCCCACGCACAGCGCCCCGATCAGGAGGACTGCCACCCCACCGAACCGTTTCCAGCGGCGCTTCTTTCGTATGTCGTCCGCTGTCACAGCGGACTGTGTGTACATGGAAGGAGGTGGGCCGAAGCTCACGCGGAAAGGTCCTTTCGATGACCGCGATGAATGTGTGACAAGTCAGTGGCCAGGAAACGGAGATGTGGAGAACAGCCATGTCTCAGGCCGTCACTCCGCCCCCGCCACCCGCCGCTTCCTGCGCCGCGCGTCCCGCACCGCCACCGCCGTCCCGCTGAGCCCCGCCAGCAAGACCGCCGCCCCCACGGCCACATACGTCGCCAGTCGTGCGTTCCGTTCGTCCGGGGTTTCGCCCAGTTGCAGTTTTGCCGGGGTCGGGGCCTCGGCCTTCGAGAGGCCCTCGTGAGGGTCGGGGGACTCGATGGGGTGGTCGTCCTCCGTCAGGGCGCGGACCGGGTCGACCACTCCCCAGCCGACCAGGCGGTCATGGCCCGCCACCGAGCGTTCGGCGGTCTGTTCGATCTGGGCCACGATCTGCTGTTGGGTCCAGTCGTGGTGCTTCGCCTTGATCAGAGCGGCGACTCCGGCGACGTACGGGGCCGAGAAGCTGGTGCCGTTGTCGGAGCAGTGGCCGCCCTTGGGGACGGTGGAGATCATGTCCACGCCGGGGGCCGCCACGCCCACGAAGTCGCCGGACTGCGAGAAGGAGGCGCGTTCGTTGTTGCGGTCCGAGGCGGCGACCGCCAGGACGCCGGGGTACGAGGCCGGATAGGTGTCCTTGTCGTTGCCGCCCAGGCCGTCGTTGCCCGCCGAGGCCACGACCACGATGTCGGCGGCCAGTGCCTCGTCCACCGCCCGTTGCAGGTCCGGGGCCGGTTTCACCGCGTTCGAGGTGTCCTGGGAGATGTTGATGACGTTGGCCTTGGCCCGGATCGCGTCGCGGATGGCCTCGGCCAAGGTTTTGGCCGTGCCGTGCCCCTCCGCGTCGTTCTGCTGGATGGGGATGATCGTGGACTCGGGAGCCAGGCCCACGAATCCGGTACCGGAGAGGGGCCGGGCCGCGATGATGCCCGCGACGCGGGTGCCATGGCCGACGGTGTCCGTCGTGCCGTTCTCCTTGCCGCGTGGGATCGGGTCTCCGTTGTCGTCCTTCAGTTTCTTCGGGAGGAGGTTGAGACCGGCCGCCGTGTCCACGGCGTGGGTGAGCTGCGGGTTCTTCACGTCCACGCCCGTGTCGATCACGGCCACCCGTACGCCCTTGCCCTTTGACTGGCTCCACAGTTCGTCCAGCAGGACGCGTTGCAGCGCCCAAGGGCGGCCCGCGTACTTCTTGTTCGGGAAGGTGCACTGGTCCGTGGACGTGTCCGCGGCCGCGAGCGGTGCGAGGGCGACGCCGGCAGTGGAAGCGAGCAGTGTCGCGGCCATGACGACCACGGTACGAAGAGGCCTTGCGGCCGGTGCGTACGACATGGACTCCCCCTACGAGCCCTGCGGCTGGCGTGCCGCCGATGTCGACAGACGGGGGCCGGTGGGCAGGAACTGGGACCAGGCGGCCGGGATGGGCGCCGGGTCCACGTCGGAGTAGCCCAGGCTGATCTGGGCCAGGCGGGCCTCCTGCTCGAGTTGCTTGCGCTCCTTGGCCGTGGTGCCGATGCCCGCGTCGTTCGTGGCGCTGTCGTCGTTGGACTGCATCGCGTAGCGCAGTCCGGTGTCGGTGACCAGGAAGACACCGCCCGCCGTGGTCTCCTCGCCCTGGAACTGGCGGTAGAGCTGACCGGAGCCAGGCGTGACGTACGCGCTGGAGGACCCGGTCGGGAGGGTGGCCGGGAATTCCGTGCCCGCCCAAGTGCTGAGCGTCGTCCTGCCCTTGTCCTTGTCGACGTCGCGCAGGACGTTGCAGACGGTGTTGCGGTGCCCGTCCGACGCGTCCGCCTCGTTGACGGGGACGGGCATACGGCTCGGCCAGGTGTGGTCCGCGGCGAACCCGGCCGCACTGGGCACGAAGGCTCCGGCGCTGACATCGAGGGCCGTGCCGGCCTGGCCGAGGCCGACCAGGTCACTGCTGTTCAGAAGCAGTTTGGCGGTGAAGTCCGAGACGGGAGCCACCTTGCCCCGCTCGACGAGGTAGTACTGCTCGCTCGCGCCGTTGGGCGCCTTGAGCACCATGCCGACCTTGTTCGCCTCGGCGGACAGGCTGCCCTGGACACCGGCGGCGGTGCCGATCTGCCCCTCGACCTTCGGGAAGGTGATGGGGTCGCCCTGATGCAGGGTCTCCAGCCACTCCTTGGACACCCGCTGCGGTTCGCGGCCGGAGCCGACGAGCGTGCGCAGCAGCAACTCGTCGTTCTTGTCGACCTCGTACGACGTTCCGCTCGCGTCGACGATGTAGCGGGTCTTGTCCGGGCCTACGACGTACAGCAGTTCGCCGCCCCCCAGCTTCTGCTTGCTTCCTTCGGTCTTGTCCATGTCGCGTGAGGCCAGGACGAACGCGGCCTTCTGGATGGACCCGCCGCCCGCGCTGGGGCGTTCGCAGACGGCCCAGCGCTTCGCGGAGCCCGCCTCGGACGCGGCGGGAAGCCGGTCGGGGGCGTAGGGGATGCCGATGGTGACCCCGCGCGGGATGGTGCCCCTGTCGAGGATCGACTCGTCGACGGTGACGACGTCACCCTTGCCCGTCTTGAGCAGGAGCTTCGCGGAGGCCATGTTGAGGACCGGGTGCAGTTGGACCTTGCCGTCGGTCTTGAGCACCACGTAACGGGTGGTGGACTTGCTGGCGATGATCACCTTCTCGCCGACGGCGTTCCAGCCTTGCGGCGCGGTCGGTTTGAACATCCCCCACGCTCCGAACGCGGCCATGATGATCACGCCGACGAGGGTGCCCGGCAGCACGGCACGCAACGGGCGCGGTGCCCCTTCCTCCGAACCGTCGGGAGACGACTGGACGAAGGACGCCAGCATGCGTCGCTTCGCGAAGGTGTAGGCGTTGAGCTGGTCCCGCCGAGATGCCATGTGTGCCTGTTTCTCCCCGTGTATCGCCCGGCGGCGCTGGGGGGTACACCGTCCCCCGCCCTCCGTTGTCAGACCGGCCCCCTACTATGCCTGGTAAGGGATCGGTCTTGTGGAGCGGGTAGGGTATCGGGGCCCTCAAGGGCCCTGTGTGGTGGCGTTGTTCCAATGAGTTGTGAGGAAAACGGGGGGATGCAGTGATGGCTTCCGGAACGCGGTTCCGGTCGCGTGACCGGTCGCGGGAGCAGGGCTCCTCGGCACCCCGGTCGCAGCGGTCCGCGCCGCCCGCGCGGGCGCAGGGACAGACGGGGGCGCTGCATCTCAAGGTGCGTCCCGGGCAGTCGGGGTCGTTCCGGTTGCAACGGATCGTTCTGTTGGAAATCGCCGCCGCCGCACTGCTCGTCGGGTGGATCGTCGGTCCGTTCGCGCTGATGCCGGCCGCTGTCGTCGCGGTCACACTCGTCCTCCTCGCCTTCGTGCGGCGCCGGGGCCGCTCGTTGCCCGAATGGCTCGCTACGGCAAGGGCGTTGCGGGCGCGGCAGCGGCGCGCGGCGAGTACGCCGATACCGCCCGGGACGGAGCCCGGTCTCGCCCCCGCCGTGGAGTGCGATCCGGGCCTGCGGACCTCCGCGTACAGCGCCCGGGACCGACGGCCCGTCGGCGTGATCGGGGACGGTACGTTCGTGACCGCCGTCCTTCAAGTGGAGGCCGACGCGACCGCGTTGCGCGCCGAGCGAAGCCGGCAGCCGCTTCCCCTGAGGCTGGTGCGGGACACGCTGGACGTGGACGACATCCGTCTGGAGTCGGCGCAGATCGTGCTGCACACACAGCCCGCGCCCGCGCTGCACCTGCCACAGCAGTCCGTGGCCGTCAGCAACTACGCGCCGCTCCAGGAGCAGACCGGGGCACCCGCCGTGCGCATCACCTGGATCGCCTTGAAACTCGATCCGGAGCTGTGCCCGGAGGCGGTGGCCGCGCGCGGGGGTGGACTCGTCGGTGCGCAGAAGTGCGTCGTGCGCGCGGCGGACCACCTCGCGAGTCGGCTCACGGGGGCGGGTTTTCGTACCACGGTGCTCAACGAGGAGGAGTTGACGGCCGCGGTGGCGACCTCGGCGTGTGCCAACCCTCTGGTGACGGCCGAGGCGGGACGCACCGACCTGCCGGCGCGGCGGACCGAGGAGTCCGGCCGCAGCTGGCGTTGCGACAACCGCAGACACACGACGTACTGGGTGCGGCGCTGGCCCCAACTGGGCGGTGGCGGCGGGCCTTCGCTGCCGCAACTCGTCGCGCTGCTCACGGCCGTGCCCGCGCTGGCCACCACCTTCAGCCTGACGCTGCGGCGTGGAGAGCGCCAGGAAGTGTCCCTGTGCGGGCACATGCGGGTGACCGGCCGCAGCGACGACGAACTGGTCGCGGCGCGCCGCTCGTTGGAGCACGCCGCCCGCCAGGCCGGCACGGGGCTGGCCCGACTCGATCGCGAGCAGCTGCCCGGCGTGCTCGCCACGCTGCCTCTCGGGGGTGTTCGCTGATGGCCATGACCACAGGTGGAGCCACCGCCTCGGGGGCGTACGGGAACGGGAATTCGGGCGGGTTCGGGGCTTCGGGACCGTACGGGGCTTCGGGGGATCCGGGGGTTCGTGGAGCTGCGGGGCCGGCTCCCCCGGCTCGGTCCCGGAGTCGGGGCGTGGGCGTCTGCGCAGCGGGTTCGGGCTGCTCGGGCCTCGGCACGGGCGGCACTCGCTGTCCGTGGCGCAGGTCGACTCCCTCGCGCTGCCCATCGGGGACGACGGGGTCGTCATCGGGGTGGACGCCGAGGGGCAGCCTGCCGTGCTGGGGCTCAACCGGCCGACGCCGTACGACGTCGTCCTGATCGGTGGCCTCTGGACCGCGCAGGTGCTCGCCCTGAGAGCGGCGGCCACCGGGGCGCGTGTGGCCGTGGAGACGGGGCGCGCGCCGGCCTGGATGCAGATGGTGCACGCCATGGGCGGCGGGCAGAACGGCATGAGCGTGCACGACGTGGGGCGGGTTCCGCCGCAGGGCTCCTCGGCCGGCAACCCGGTGCTGGTGGTGCGCGACTGCGGGATGCGGCCGCCTCGCGGGCGTGTGGTCTCCGGCCCCTGGCAGTCGGTGCTGACGCTGTTGCCGTATCTCAGCCCGGTGGCCCCCCGGTTGCTGCGGCAGGCGCGGCTCGTCGGCGTGCAGCGGGTCTCACCGGACGAAGCCGCCGAAATTGGGCGGGCGTTGGCGCTGCCCCGAGGCGATGTGGACTCACTGCCCACGCTCGCCGACGGGGTCACGCTCTGGTGCGCCGACCGCGACCGGCAGTACGTGATGACTCAGCCCACGGACGCCGAGACCGGATTGTTCGGTACGCCGCGCAGGATGGACTGACCGAGCGTCCCCGAGCGTCGCCGCCTCAACATCGGTCCGTAATTGGACCTTTGAGAACGATTTCCCCCGGGTCGCGCCCGGTTCGTTCACCACGATTGTCCGGTTTGCCAACTCCCTTGATGCGTGCGGATTCCGCTTCTGGGCAAGGTGTGACGGAGCGGACCCGTGCGGAGGGGCGGACGGGCCTGCCGTCGTGGCGCTCGTGGTGATTAGGCTGGGACCGGGCGCGACCCGTATCCCTCGACCCACCCGTCGACGGACCCGCCCACGCTTCGCACGAAGAGACGCGAAGACAGACGCGAAGCGAGCGGTCGCGTCAGCACGGCATTTGAGGGTGCTTGACCACACCAGGAGGAATTGTGAACAGCGATCGGGACGGGATCCGCGGGGGCTGGGCCACACCCGGCGATGACCAGTCCGACGCGGAGTCCGCCGTCGAGGCGACGGGCGAGTTCACCATCGACTACGCGCCACCCGCCTGGTACACGCAGAACGCGTCGGGCCATTCGGCCCAGGCCTCGCCGACCCCACCTCCCCCGGCTCCTCCCGCGCCGTCCACTCCGCCGGTGTCGTTCGACCCGGCCGCACCGGTTGCTCCGGCCGCGCACGTTCCGCCGGTGGCACCGGTGCCTCCGGCCGTGCCCGCGTCCGGACCACAGCCCGCCTGGACGCCGCCGACCGTACCGGCCGACGAGGCGGGTCTCGGGAACGGTGACATCGAGAGCGGCGCGACCATGCGGTTCTCCGCCGCCGCGCTCAAACGTGAGTTCGCGGAGCGGGAGGCCGCGGCCCGGCCCGCCGAGGAAACGTCCGCGGGCCCGACCGGGGGCGCGGCTGTCGCCGAGGGCGCGCCGGTCGGTGACGGACCGGACGGCGAGGACACGACCGGCGGTGACTTCGAGTTGAGCGCGCCCGCCGTGCCGGCCGGGGAGCAGCAGTCCGCCGAGGCCTCCGGTGAGGTCGCGGCAAACGGCGAAGCGCCCTCGTCGGCGGAAGGCGCGGACGCGGGCACGAACGAGCACGACGGCGCCGGCGCCGCCGCTGCGGACGACGGCTCCGACAACAGCCCTGTGGGCGACGGCTCCGACGCCACCTACTCCGCCGCGGCACACGGGCAGGAGTCCACGGACGTCGGGGCCGACGTCACGGACCCGACCGGTGGTGAAGACGGCCCGCACGGTGAGGTCGAGGCGTCGCAGGTTCCGGCCGACGCGGGCGACGACGACTCCGAGGACGCCACAACCGCAGCCGCAGCCGCCACCGCTGGTGGCCACAAGGAGCCCGCGGGTGCCTCTGACGGCGACGTCGAGGGTGCCGAGGGTGCCACCGCCGCGGAGGGCGAGCCGCCCGTTGCCGCCGCGACGGCGGAGACCGCGGCTCAGGACTCCGCTCCCGAGGCCCCCGTATCCCAGGACGCGGCGGCGCACGAAGCCGATGACTTCGACGACTGGCCCCAGGACATCGCGCCGGACACCTCGCCGGACGCCGGGACCGACGTACCGCAGGACGCGCGGACGGCCGCACCCGCCTGGGCTCCCCCGCCGCTGCCGCAGAGCGGACTGCCGCCGCTACCGCCCGCCTACCAGCCGGCAGCCCCGGCCCCGGCGGCCCAGTGGCCCTCCCCCAGCCGGTCGTGCCAGCGCAGTCCGGGCCCCCTCAGCAGCCGCAACCGACGGCCGCGCAGGGCCATGCACCCGTCCCACCGCAGCCCTCGGCCGCGCAGGGACAGCCGACCGTCCCGCCGCAGCCGACCGCCGCACAGGGACAGCCGCCCCTGCCGCCGCAGCAGGGTGGCTACGGCTTCCCCCATCAGCAGCCGCAGCAGCAGCCCTACCCGGGGCCGCCGCCCGCCCGGCCGACGGTCCGGCCGACCGTCCCGCCGCAACAGCCGGTTGCCCAGCCGCAGCCGCCGTTCCAGCCGCAGGCTCCGCAGCCCGCGCCCGCCGCCTGGCATCCGCAGGGCACGCCGCCCGCGCCGGGCCCCGTGGCCCCTCCGGTCGCCGACGCTCCCGTACCCGCGCCGCCCGCGCCGCAAGACGGTTACGGCTTCCCGCACCCCGGGATTCCGGCTCCCGCCGCGCCCAACCCCCCGGCCCCGCCGACCGGTTACGGGTTCCCGCAGCCGAGCGCCCCCGCTCCCCAGTCGACCCCACCGCAGGCCGGCGCGCCCCAGCCCCCCGCACCGCAGGCCCCCGGCCCGCAGTCGGGCTACGGTTTCCCCCAGCCCCCGGCTCCGAACGCGCCCCAGGAGGGCGGCTACGGCTTCCCGCAGCAGCCCCACCCGGGACCGCAGCCAGAAGCGCAGCAGGCGCAGCCCCAGCCGCCGGTGGACCCCCGTACCGGAGCCGCCTGGCCACAGCCCATCCGGCACGACCAGCGTCAGCCCACCAACCCTGCCGCCGCCCCGCTCGGGTACACGGCCGCGGTGGAGTTGTCCTCCGACCGGCTGCTCAACAACAAGAAGCAGAAGGCCAAGAGCGGTCGCCCCTCCGGCGGCTCCTCGCGGTTCAAGCTCGGCGGTAAGAAGGAAGAGGCCGAGCGGCAGCGGAAGTTGGAGCTGATCCGGACGCCGGTGCTGTCGTGCTACCGGATCGCCGTCATCAGTCTCAAGGGCGGTGTCGGCAAGACGACGACCACCACCGCGCTCGGCTCCACGCTGGCCACCGAGCGACAGGACAAGATCCT
This sequence comes from Streptomyces mirabilis, assembly GCF_039503195.1. NCBI lineage: Bacteria > Bacillati > Actinomycetota > Actinomycetes > Kitasatosporales > Streptomycetaceae > Streptomyces > Streptomyces mirabilis. The sequence goes on along the minus strand of NZ_JBCJKP010000001.1, from coordinate 7,389,497 downwards.
GGCGATCGACGCCAACCCGGACGCGGGCACGCTCGGGCGCCGGGTGCGCCGCGAGACCGGGGCCACCATCCGCGACCTCGTGCAGGCGATCCCGTACCTGAACTCGTACATGGACATCCGGCGGTTCACCTCGCAGGCCGCCTCCGGTCTGGAGATCATCGCCAACGACGTCGACCCGGCCGTCTCCACGACCTTCAACGACGAGGACTACCGGCGCGCGATCGACGTGCTGGGCAAGCAGTACCCGATCATCCTGACCGACTCGGGCACCGGTCTGCTGTACAGCGCCATGCGTGGAGTGCTCGACCTCGCCGACCAGCTCATCATCATCTCCACGCCGTCCGTCGACGGTGCCAGCAGTGCCAGTACGACGCTGGACTGGCTGTCGGCGCACGGGTACGCGGATCTGGTCTCGCGGTCCCTCACCGTCATCTCCGGGGTGCGCGAGACCGGCAAGATGATCAAGGTGGAGGACATCGTCGGCCACTTCGAGACGCGCTGCCGCGGTGTCGTGGTCGTGCCGTTCGACGAGCATCTGGCCGCGGGCGCCGAGGTCGACCTCGACATGATGCGGCCCAAGGTGCGGGAGGCGTACTTCAACCTGTCCGCGATGGTCGCCGAGGACATCGTGCGGCACCAGCAGTCGCACGGGCTGTGGACGAACGACGGCAACCCGCCACCGGTGGCCGCCCCGCCGATGCCGGGTCAGTACCCCTACCCGCAGGGCCAGGGCGCGCCGGGAGTGCCAGGAGCGCCGATGCCGGGACAGCAGCCCCATCCCCAGCAGCCGGGCCAGCCGTACGCGGGGCCACCACAGGCCGGCCAGCCCTATCCGGGGCCTCCCCAGCCGGGCCAGCAGTTCCACCCGGGGCAACCGGGGCAACCGGGGCAACCGGGGCAACCGGGGCAACCGGGGCAACCGGGGCAACCCTATCCGCCGTACCAGGGCCAGCCCCCTCAGACCCCTCCCCCGCCCGCACCCCCACAGCAGTGACCGGACATCGAAGCCGGACGTCGACAACCGGACATCAGTAGCCCGATCGGGCCCTTCAGGGGCACCGTTTCTCGCCGAGGCCCGCGCCCTTCCCCCAGGGTGCGGGCCTTCGCGCGTCCCGGCAGGAAACAGGGCGTCACCCCCTGGCCAGGAGGGCTTCACCGGTCTGAACCAATGAGCGAAAAATTCGCGCCAACTCGTTATTTCCGCAGGCCACACGGGGTTCACGCGCCGTTGACGCGCCGAGACCGCCGCTGATAGACACACACATCAATCCCGCCGGCGTCCCCCGATCACCCTGATCCAGTAGGTCAACCAGCCATCCCTGTGCGAGCGATGACGCGAGGTCACCGACCCATGAACAGACACGATCAGCCCAACAGAGGACGTCTGCGCCCCCGGCTCCTCGCCGCCGCAGCCGCCGCCGCGCTCACCCTCACCGCCGGTCTCGCGACCCCGCTCAACCCGGTCCCGCAACAGGCCCAGGCCAAGGGGAGCCAGCAGGCCAAGGAGAGCAAGAAGGTCCTCACCGTCGCGGTCGCGCAGAGCGTCGACTCGCTGAGCCCCTTCCTGGCCTCGCGCCTGCTCAGTACGAGCATCCACCGGCTCATGTACGAGTACCTGACCAACTACGACCCCGCGGACAACCACACCGTCCCGGGCCTTGCCACCAAGTGGGAGCCGTCCGCCGACAAGCTCACCTGGACCTACACGATCCGCTCGAACTCCACGTGGTCGGACGGCCGGCAGGCCACCGCCGCGGACGCGGCGTGGACGTTCAACAAGATGATGACGGACCAGGGCGCGGCCACCGCCAACGGCAGTTTCGTCACCAACTTCAGGAAGGTCACCGCCCCGAGTCCCACCCAGCTCGTCATCGAGCTGAAGAAACCGCAGGCCACGATGGGCGCGCTCGATGTGCCGATCGTCCCCCAGCACATCTGGGAGAAGGTCAAGGACTTCTCGAAGTTCAACAACGACCAGAGCTTCCCGATCGTCGGCAACGGGCCGTTCGTCCTGACCGACTACAAGCCTGACAGCTATGTGCGGCTGAAGCCGAACAAGACCTTCTGGCGCGGCGCCCCCAAGTTCGACGAGCTGGTCTTCAAGTACTTCAAGGACCAGGACGCCGCGGTGGCCGCCCTGCGCAAGGGCGAGGTCTCCTTCGTCGCGGGCTCCCCCGCGCTGACCCCCGCCCAGGCGGCGTCCCTCAAGGGCGAGCCGAACATCAAGGTCAACGACGCTCCGGGCCGTCGCTTCTACGCCCTCGCCACCAACCCCGGCGCCCAGGCCAAGGACGGCAAGCACTTCGGTGACGGCGCCGAGTCGCTGCTGAACCAGAAGGTGCGCCAGGCGCTCTTCATGGCGATCGACCGCAAGACCCTCGTCGACAAAGTCTTCCAGGGCCACGCCGTCGAGGGCGAGGGATACATCCCGCCGCGCTTCTCCACGTACCACTGGAAGCCGTCGGCGAGTCAGGAGCTCGCGTACGACCCGGCGAAGGCGGCTCAGCTCCTCGACGCGGCGGGCTACAAGAAGAACGCCGACGGCAAGCGCGTCGAGAAGAACGGCAAGCCGATCGACTACCGGATCCTCTGCCACGCCACCGACCCGAACGACAAGGCGGTCGGGCAGTACGTGAAGGAGTGGTTCGGCAAGCTCGGCATCGGTGTCACCCTCAACTGCCTCGACAACGTGACCGACCCCTGGCTGGCCGGCAAGTACGACCTGGCCTTCGACGGCTGGTCCGTCAACCCGGACCCGGACTTCGTGCTGTCCATCCACACCTGCGGGGCACTGCCCGCCACTGCCAAGGACACGGGCGCGACGGACAACTTCATCTGCGACAAGAAGTACGACGAGCTGTACGACCAGCAGCTCGCCGAGTACGACACCGCCAAGCGGGCGGACCTCGTCAAGCAGATGGAGTCACGGCTCTACGACACCGGGTACATGAACGTCATGGCGTACCCGAACGCGGTCGAGGCCTACCGCACCGACCAGATCAAGTCGATCGAGACGATGCCCAAGGCCGCGGGCAACATCTACGGCCAGGACGGTTACTGGAGCTGGTGGTCGGCGGTTCCCGCCGACGCCTCCGGTGCGTCCTCCGACGGATCGAGCTCGACGGGCGTCATCATCGGCATCGTCGCGGGCGTCGTCGTTCTCGTGGGCGTCGGGGCGTTCTTCGCGATGCGACGCCGCGCCACGGCCGAGGACCGCGAGTAGACCTCTCCGTCCGCCGTCCCCGTACCCCGTCGCCCGACACCCACGGGGACCCCATGAACGTACGAGCGAATGAGTAGTTCATGACCGCTGAGGCAACACCCTCGCTGGTCGAGGCGACCGACGGTCCGGCCCAGGCCGGGCCGTCGGTCCGCGGGCCACGGGCGCGCACCACCACCGCGTATCTGCGGTACGTGGCGGGCAAGTTGGGCGGCGCGGCCGTCTCGCTGCTGGCCGTCCTCGTCACCAGCTTCTTCCTCTTCCGGCTCATCCCCGGCGATCCGGTGAAGTACATGACGGGCGGCCGTCAGGTCTCCGCCGGGCAACTCGCCTACTACCGCGTGGAGTTCGGGCTCGACCTGCCGCTGTGGCGGCAGTTCACCGACTACTGCGGCAAGGCCCTCACCGGCGACCTGGGCACCTCGTACCAGTTCCGGGCCCCCGTCATAGACAAGATCTCCGAAGCGCTGCCGAACACCCTCCTGCTCACCGGCACGGCGTTCGTCCTGTACACCGCGCTCGGCATCTTCCTCGGCACCCGCTCCGCCTGGCGCAACGGCGGCACGAGCGACCGCCTCAACACCGGTCTGGCCCTGACGCTGTACTCGATCCCGTCCTTCTGGCTCGGTCTGCTGCTCATCATCGTCTTCTCGGTGGGCATGGGGCCGATCCCAGGCCTGTTCCCGACCGGCGGCATGGAGTCGGGGGGCAAGGAGGGCTTCGCGTACGTCCTCGATGTCGCCCACCATCTGATCCTGCCGGTGGTGACGCTGGTCGCCGTCGAGTACGGGCAGACCCTGCTGGTCACGCGCTCGGCGCTGCTCGACGAGATGGGCAGCGACTATCTGACGACGGCGCGCGCCAAGGGCCTTCGGGACGATCTCGTCCGCCGTCGGCACGCCGTGCCGAACGCGCTGCTGCCGACCGTCACCCTCATCTTCATCAACCTCGGCCGGACGGTCGCGGGAGTGATCCTCGTCGAGACCGTCTTCTCCTGGCCGGGGCTGGGCGGGCTCTTCTACCAGGCGCTGAGCGTGCCCGATCTGCCACTGGTCCAGGGGCTGTTCTTCGTCTTCGCCTCGGCGGTGATCGTGATGAACACCCTGGCCGATCTGATCTATCCGCTGCTGGACCCACGGGTGGGCCGATGACCACGACCGAGTCGGACGGGCCGATGACAACCGAAGCAACCCCGCAGGTGGCCGCAGTCGGCCCGCGCACCCTCGCCTGGCAGCGCCGCCGCCACTCCGCCGTCCGCTTCTGGCGGCAGTACCGCACCCACCGGGCGGGCGTCTTCGGACTCGCCGCCCTCTCCCTCTTCGGGCTGATCGCCCTGACCGCGCCGCTGACCGTCGGCTCCGACGTGCAGAGCGTGACCGACGCGCCGGGCGGCCCGATGGAGAGCCCCAGCGCCCGATTCCCACTCGGCACCGACCAGTTCGGGCGCAATCTGCTCGGGCTCGTGGTGTGGGGTGCCCGGGTCTCGCTGCTCGTCGGACTGCTCGCAGCCGTGCTCTCCGTCGCGATCGGCGCGCTCATCGGGATCACCGCGGGCCACTTCCGCGGCTGGTACGCGACCGTGATCATGCGGATCACGGACTGGTTCCTGGTGATGCCGACGCTGGTGCTCGCGATCGCCCTGATGACCGTGATGTCGCGTTCGATCGGCACGATCATCCTGGCGATCGGCGTCACCACCTGGCCGACGACGGCCCGGCTGGTGCGGGCGCAGACCCTCGCCGTGGAGTCGCGGCCCTACATCGAGCGGGCGAAGGCGCTCGGCGGCGGGCACTGGCACATCATGTCCCGGCACGTGCTGCCCAACGTGATGCCCCTGGTGCTGGCGCAGACCACCCTGATCATCTCCTCCGCGATCCTCGCCGAGGCGACCCTCGCCTTCCTCGGCCTCGGCGATCCGACGGTCGTGTCCTGGGGCGGGCTGCTCCAGGACGCGCGGGAGGCGGGCGCGGTCAGCGCGGGCAAGTGGTGGTACCTGGTGCCGCCGGGGGTCGCGATCGCGGTGGTGGCGCTGGCGTTCACGCTGTGCGGACGCGCGGTCGAGTCGGTCCTCAATCCCAAGCTGGGGGTGACCCGATGAGCACTCCGGCGAAGCGGCGTCTGCTGGAGGTCAGGAACCTCGAGGTGACGTACGCGGGCGGAGCTGCCGCCGTGCGCGGCGTGGACCTCTCCCTGAACGCGGGCCAGAAGCTCGGTATCGCGGGCGAGTCCGGCTGCGGCAAGTCCACACTGGCACTCGCGCTGCTGCGACTGCTGCCCACGGGCACCCGTACGAGCGGGAAGATCCTGCTCGACGGCGAGGACGTGCTGACGATGAAGTGGGGGCGGGTGCGGGCGGTCCGCTGGGCGGGCGCCTCGATCGTCTTCCAGGGCGCGATGCACTCCCTGAACGCCGTGCACCGCATCGGCGACCAGATCGCCGAGCCGATCCTGCTCCACAAGAAGGCGACCCCGGCGGGCGCGAAGAAGAAGACCGGCGAGCTGCTGGAGCACGTGGGTCTGCCCGCCGCCCGCGCGAACGCCTACCCGCACGAGCTGTCCGGCGGGCAGCGCCAACGCGTCATGATCGCCATGGCCCTGGCCTGCGACCCCCGGCTCGTCATCGCCGACGAACCGACCACGGCCCTCGACGTGATGATCCAGGCCCAGATCCTGCGCCTGATCGAACAGCTCGTCGCCGAGCAGGAGTTGGGCCTGATCATGATCAGTCACGACCTCGCCGTGCTCGCCGACACCTGCGACCGGCTCGCGGTGATGTACGCGGGCCGTGTCGTCGAGGAGGGCCCGGCCCGGCAGGTGTACGAGGCGGCCCGGCACCCGTACGGCAAGGCGTTGTCGGCGGCGTTCCCGCGCATCGGCGACGCCGCCTCGCGGTTCGCGCCGCGCGGGCTGCCGGGCGACCCACCGGACCCGTCGGCGCTGCCGTCCGGCTGTACGTTCCACCCCCGCTGTGCGGTGGCGCTGGACAGCTGCGCCACCGAGGATCAGGCACTGCGGGAGGCGGGTGCGGGGCGGTCGGCCGCCTGTGTGCACGCCGGCGTGACCGTCCCCGAGCCGGGCACCCCGGCGGAAGAAGCCAGGAGCAGCGCCCCATGACCACCACCCCTGTGACCTCGCCCCCCGTGACCGCGGCTCCCCTGCTCCGGGCCGAGGGCCTGCACATCGCCTTCCCCGGACGTCACGGCGCCGCCCGCGCGCGTGCCGTCGACGGGGTCGACCTGGACATCCGCCCCGGCGAGATCGTCGCCCTGGTCGGCGAGTCCGGCTGCGGCAAGACGACGCTGGCCCGCTCCCTGCTCGGTCTGGTGCCGCCGACCGACGGCCGCGTCACCTTCGACGGGGCGCCGCTCGACTACTCCGCACGCGCCCTGAAGGCCTACCGCAAGCGCGTCCAGCTGGTCCTGCAGGATCCCAGCGGCTCGCTCAACCCCCGGCACACGGTGTACGACGCGGTCGCCGAGGGGCTGCGCATCCACAGGTACGGCGGCGACGAACGGGCGGCGGTCGCCGAAGCCCTCTCCCGGGCCGGTCTGCGCCCGCCGGAGCGCTTCTTCCTGCGCTACCCGCACGAGCTGTCCGGCGGCCAGCGCCAGCGCGTCGTCATCGCGGGCGCGCTGGTCCTGGAGCCCGAACTCATCGTCGCCGACGAGCCGGTGGCCTCCCTCGACGCGTCGGTACGCGGCGAGATCCTCGCCCTGCTCCTGCGGCTGCGCACCGAACTCGGCCTGTCCGCCCTGGTGGTGACCCACGACCTGGGGCTGGCGTGGAACATCGCCGACCGGGTCGCGGTGATGTACCTGGGCCGGATCGTGGAGACCGGCGAGGTGGAGCAGGTCCTGACCGCGCCCCGGCACCCTTACACCCAGGCCCTGTTGTCCGTCCTCCCGGAGGCCCCGGGCGACCCCGTGGTCCTCACCGGCGAACCCCCGGACCCCTCCCGCATCCCCGCCGGCTGCCGCTTCCACGCGCGCTGCCAGATCCTGGCGAGCGGAGCGGCCGATCGGGCGGGCGTCGCGGACGCGTGCCGGGGCGAGGACCTGGAGGTACTGAACGGCGGCGGCGAGGCACAGGTGGCGTGCCACTGGGCACGGCTCGGCAGGTGAAGCGGGCGGCGTGGGGACGGACGCCCAGTACGTGAAAGGGGCGCCCGGTGCTTTTGAGAGCACCGGCGCCCCTGTGCCGTACGACGAGTCACTCCCCGTCGTAGGCCTCGATCAGCTCGCGCGAGCGCTTCACATCGTCGGCGATGGCTTCCAGCAGCGCCTCGATGGAGTCGAACTTGGCCATGCCGCGGACGTAGGCGAGGAAGTCGACGGCGACGTGCAGGCCGTACAGGTCGAGGCCGACGCGGTCGATGGCGTACGCCTCCACCGTGCGCTCGGTGCCGTCGAACTGCGGGTTGGTGCCGACGGAGATCGCGGCGGGCATCGCCTCACCCTCGACGTGCAGCCAGCCGGCGTAGACGCCGTCGGCGGGGATCGCGGTGTGCGGGAGGGTCTCGACGTTGGCGGTGGGGAAGCCGAGCTCGCGGCCACGCTGGGCGCCGCGGACGACGATCCCCTCGACGCGGTGCGGGCGGCCCAGGATCTCGCGCGCGCCCTCCACATCACCCTCGGCGACCAACCGCCGGGTCAGGGTCGAGGAGAACGGCTGACCGCCCCCGGCGGAACCGCTCACGTACAGCTCCACCACCTCGACGTCGAAGTCGTACGTCTCGCCCTGCTCGCGCAGGAAGTCGACATTGCCGGCCGCCTTGTGGCCGAAACGGAAGTTCGGGCCCTCGACGACGGCCTTGGCGTGCAGCTTGTCGACGAGGACCTTGGCCACGAAGTCGGCGGGCGACAGCTTCGAGAACTCGGTGGTGAAGGGGAGGATGAGCAGCGCGTCCACACCCAGATCGGCGCACAGCTCGGCGCGGCGGTGGTGCGGGGCGAGCAGCGGGGGGTGGCTGCCGGGGCGGACGACCTCGCTCGGGTGCGGGTCGAAGGTCACCACGACGGAGGGAACGCCCAGCTCACGCGCGCGGTCCACGGCATGCTTGATGATCAGCTGGTGTCCGCGGTGCACCCCGTCGTAGGAACCGATGGTGACGACGCTGCGCCCCCAGTCCTCGGGGATGTCCTCCAAGCCACGCCAGCGCTGCACTGTGACCGCTCCTTGTCGAACCCGTGTCCGTGATTGCCTCATTCGCAGCTCTAAGGGTGCCATGCCGAGTGCGCTCGGTTCGCATCGGCATCGGGGTGTGACGCATCGCGCACGGTTCAGGCCGGAACCCGTGGCCCGGCGAGGTTCTCGATCATGCGGCGGCTGCCCGGGCCGACCACCCCCGCCCACTCGTCGGGGGAGTCGGTCAGCCAGCGCGCCATCAGGGTCGCGAAGCCGGGAACCCGACGGGCCAGCTCGACCAGACCGCGGTCGAATCCGGTGGCTCCGGCCGGGGTGCGGACGAGGAGCAGGCCCGTGCGGTGCACCAGCTCCCGGGTGAGTTCCTCGCCCCGGCGGGCCGCGCCGTCCGCGGCGGCCCGCAGCAGGGTGTCGAGAACGGCCGGGTCCTGCTCGTGCGCGAGCAGCAGGTCCAGCAGCTCGCGCCGCAACGGGCCGCAGTCCCGGCTGCCCGGCGCCGCCAGGACGACCGCGAGGGCCGCCCGCACCGGAGCCGGGCAGCCGACCAGCAGACCGCTGACCAGCGGGAAGAGGACAGATCGTGCCGCGGAACCATGTTCGAGGCGCCGGTCGACATACGCGGCCACGTGCCCGGCGGCCTCGGGGCACAGCTCCACCACTTCCCTGACCAGCACGCCGACGCGGCGGGCGAGCGCGGGCGTGGTGACGTCGGCGAGCGTGCGCAATGCCTCCGAGGTGTCCGCGCCCGGCCGTCGCAGCCGGACCCGGAAGGCTTCGAGCACCGGGTCGGGATGCGTGTTCAGGGCCGCGACCAGCGCACTGGCGGGCAGCTGCGGATCGCCGGCGGCGAAGCGCTCCAGCGCCTGCGGCAGGTGCCGGGCCCGGGTCCACGGGTCCCGTACGAGCAGGCCGAGCGCGGCGCCGTGCAGCATGCGGTCGGCGGGGCGGGCGAGCAGGGTCAGCGCCGCGAAGCGCAGCAGCTCGCGGTCGGCCTCGGTGCGTACGTGCGGCGCGGCGCGCAGCCCGTAGACCATCGCCGCCACCCGCCGGGCCGGGCGCTCGTCGTGCGCCCACCGGTCCACCGCGCGGCACACGGCCGAGGGCTCCTCCTCGGCGAGCGCGGCCAGCAGTTCGTCCCCACGCCGGTGGGCACGGTCGATCAGGGCCTCCGTGAGGTCGTCCAGGGCGCGCCGCCGGTGTGCGTACAGCAGGGCCTGCGCGGCGGTCGCCACGGTCGCGTGAGGCGTCGCGGGCAGCGGCCGGTCGTCGTCGAACCAGGGGATGAGGTGGGGCTGTACGGCCGTGGGGTCGGCGGCGAGGAGTCGGGCGACGGCGTCCAGGTGGCGCGGGGCCTCCGCGGGACGGCGGCGGTGGGCGCCGGAGGCGGCGCGGGACCCCTCGGCCGGGCTCGCCTGTCGCGGCGCCCCGTCCGCCACGACCAGGCGCCTGAGCAGATCGAACCGCTCCGCCTCCGGCAACGGCAGCGCCTCCCAGAAGGAGGGCCCGAACTCCGCCGGCACACCCCGGCCTTCGGTCCGCCACGCCACGATCCGCTCGGCGAGCAGCCTCAGCACCCGGGTGTACGGGGTGGCGTCGGGCACGCGCACGAGGACGTCCACGAGGAGGTGGGTGGCCCACCAGATGCCGTCCGCAGCCGGACCATCGTCCCCGGCCGGGTCATCGTCCCCGGCCGGGATGGACTCCTCCGCCAGCAGGTCGTCGACGGCCTCGACGAGGTCTGCGAGGCGGCGGCCCAGCGCACCGGCGCCCTGGTGCCGGGCCAGCAGGAGGAGGGCCTGCACGACGGGGCCGATGCGGTGGCGCGGGACGGGCACGGAACCGCTCTGGGCGGATGGGTGTACGGGGGCCGGCACCCGCTCGGTACGCCAGGCTTCGCGGCGCCGGTGGACCAGGGCGTGCAGGGCCGGGTCCAGGTCCAGGTGGGTGCCCTGGATCCAGTCGGCGAGCTCCTCGTGGGCGAACCGGTAGCCGCTCCCGGCGGGCACCAGGAGGCCCTCGGTGAGGACGGCGGAGGCCCAGCCGGAGACACTCCCCGGGCGGCCTCCGGGGGCGGGCCCCCAGGGGAAGACGGCCTCGAAGGACACACGGTCCAGCCGGCCCTGGCCGGGCCCCAGACAGCGCCGCGCGGCCTCGTGCACCTGGCCGGAGACCTGGGCGGCGAGCCTTCGTACGGCCGTGCCACGCAGCCCGTTCGCCGCCGCGAGCCGGACCGCGACGCGCAGGCACATCAGGTCCAGATGGGCGGTGAAGACCTCCTCCCGGTGGAGTGGCCGGGCCGGCGGGTCCGGCAGCACGGCGCGCAGTTCGGCCAGCAGCCGCAGCGTCAGCGGATGCCGTGCGTCGGCGGCCACCAGCGCGTCCTCGGGGATCCCGGCCCGCGACCGCAGCCGCCGCGCCTCCTCCTCGGTCAAGTCGCCCAGCCGGACGCAGGGCGGAAGCTCCGGGTCGGCGCCGGCCCGGTGCAGCGACTCCGCCGGGAACCGGGTCCCCACCAGCTCCCAGTACTCGGCGCGGCAGGCGACGACGAGCCGCGCCCCGCTCGACCGCAGCCACTCGGCCGTGCCCGCGGTCCACTCGGGCAGCCGGTCGGCGAGGTCGGGCGGCATCTCCTCCGGTCCGTCGAGCAGGAGCAGCAGGGGCCGTCCGGCGGCCCCTGCCAGCCGGGCCAGCCGGTCGGGACCGATGTCGCCGAGCTCTCCGTCGTACCCGCCGGGCGGCAGCACCCCCGGCCCCCGGTGCGCCCCCTCCTCCGGGGCCGCCACGATCCGCCCCGCCCGCTCCAGCGCCCGGGTGGCCGCGTCGGCGACGGAGGTGTCCGTGGCGAGCAGGTCGGCGCCGCGCAGCCAGAGTGTGGGGGCCGGTTCGGTGCCCCGGGTGCGGCGGGCGGCGAGCACCGCGAGCTCCGTCGTACGGCCGCTGCCGGGTGGGCCGACGAGTCCGAGGACGGCGGCCGACCCGCTCTCGAAGGCCGTGAACTCCCGTACGACAGCGGCCCGTTCGACGGTGGCGGGCGCCACGCCGTCGGTGCCCGGGGAGGTCGCGGCTCCGGCGCCGTCCGAGCCCACCGAGGTCGCCGTGAGTGCGAGTACACCTGCCGGATTGAGATCGGCCCCGTACGCGGGAACCGTGGTGGCGTTGCGGTCGAGGAGTTCGGCGAGCGGACCCGTGACGCCGGGAGTGCGCAGGGGGACCGCGAAACCCGCGGCCCGGTGCTCGGTGTGCAGCGCGGTGCCGAGTACCCCGATCACCGCTCCGGTCGAGGCGTCGAGGACCGGTCCCCCGGCCGCCCCACCGCCCAGCCGGAGCGCGTCCGCACCGGCCGTGCCGATCGCCAACTCCAGCGCCTCGTCCAGGAGATGGAGGCGATCGGTCGCCGTGTACGTCACGGTGGTGCTGCCCAGCACCCGGGCCTCGCGCCAGCCGCCCGCGGGGATCCGGACATACGTGCCGGTCTCGACCCGCTCGCGCACGGTGACCGGGAGCGGGTCGAGACCGAGGCCCTCGGTGCGTACGAGCGCCAGATCGGTTTCGGGGAGCGGGGTCACGGCGTCGGCGGTCACCACACAGCTGCGGCCGCCGGGCGCGTGCAGCACGAGGCGGGCCAGACCGTCGACGGCCTCGTGGCTGGTGATCACCGTGCCGTGGTGGTCGGCGACGAAACCCGTGCCGCGCGGACGTCCGGCCAGGTCGCAGACGCGCACCAGAGTCTCGTCCCGCGCGCGGCGGGCATCGTCCGGTGTCTGCTCGTTCCCGGTCCGCAGGCCCCGTCCCGCCATGCTCGAACCTCCCCGCCGTGGTCCTTCCTCCGACGGTAGGCGCCAAATGATCAGCGGGACAGATCACGCGAGAAACGCGCCCCCTTCCGCTCCCTCGGTTCACTCCGAGCGCCTGCCCGAAGGGGTGAATAGGGCAGGGCGGATGGATACACCCTTGGGTGGGGGAACCGAGGGGGACCGTGGAGCGGCGGGCACGAAACCCCGTGACCGCCGCTCCATGGGCAGGCGCCCGAGCTGAACGGGCCTCACCCTCAGCCTGCGCCTCGGCCTCAGCCGAACACGGCGAGGCTCTTCGCCTTGCCCTTCTCTTCCTCCACCAACGCGAGGAACCGGCCCTCGGCGTCGAACACGGCCACCGCGCCCACCCCCGCGTACTCCTCGGGGATCTCCAGGCGTACGCCGTTGAGCAGCAGCCTGGCCCGCTTGGCGTCCACGTCCCAGCGCGGGAACGCGGCCGCGGCGGCCTCGGCGATCGGCATCACGGCCAGCTCCTCCTGGAGCTGGTCGAGGGTGCGCGCGGAGTCGAGCTTGTACGGGCCGACGCGGGTGCGGCGCAGGGCGGTGAGATGACCGCCGACGCCCAGGTCCGCGCCCAGGTCCCGGGCGAGCGCCCGGATGTACGTCCCGGACGAGCAGACCACGGAGACGACCAGGTCGAGCACCGGCGTGCCGTCCTCGGCCACGGCGTCCCGGATGTCGTACACCGCGAAGGAGGAGACCGTCACCGGGCGGGCCGGGATCTCGAAGTCCTCGCCCTCGCGTGCCCGCTTGTACGAGCGCACGCCGTCGATCTTGATGGCGCTGACCTTGGACGGCACCTGCATGATCCGCCCGGTGAGCTGGGCGACCCCGGCGTCGATGGCCTCCCGGGTCACCCGAGAGGCGTCGGTGGACGAGGTGATGTCGCCCTCGGCGTCGTCCGTCAGCGTGTCCTGGCCGAGCCGGATGGTCCCCAGGTACTCCTTCTCGGTGAGCGCGAGGTGCCCGAGGAGCTTGGTCGCCTTCTCGACGCCGAGGACGAGCACGCCCGTCGCCATGGGGTCGAGGGTGCCGGCGTGTCCGACGCGGCGGGTCCTGGCGATCCCGCGCATCTTGGCGACCACGTCGTGCGAAGTGAAGCCCGACGGCTTGTCGACGATGACAAGCCCGTCGGGCGTCTTGGTCTTCTGCGTCATTCCGCGGCGTCGCCGTCCGTCTCGTCGTCCTCGCCCGGCTTCTTGTACGGGTCCGCGTCACCGGCGAAGGTGGCACCGGCCGAGACCTCGCGCACCTTCGCGTCCGAGGCCCGCGCCTTGTCGAGCAGGTCCTCGATCGTCTTGGCGGTGTCCGGCAGGGCGTCCGCGACGAAGGTCAGCGTCGGTGTGAACTTCACGCCCGCCGCCGCGCCGACCGCCGAGCGGAGCACGCCCTTGGCGCTCTCCAGGCCCGCGGCCGCGGCAGCGCGCTCCTCGTCGTCCCCGTAGACCGTGTAGAAGACGGTCGCCTCCCGGAGGTCCCCGGTGACCCGGGTGTCCGTGATGGTGACATGGGTGCCGAGCCGCGGGTCCTTGATCCCACGCTGCAGCTTCTGGGCCACCACCTCTCGGATGAGGTCCGCCAGCCTCTTGGCACGCGCGTTGTCGGCCACTGGTCCGTCTCCTTCTTCGCCTTGCTTGTTCCGTCAGTCTTCGTCTGTATGAAGTCTGCGCCGTACCGACAGCAGCTCCACCTCCGGTCGCGCCGCGACGAACCGCTCGCACCGGTCCAGTACGTCGGTGAGGTGCTCGGTGTCTCCGGAGACCACCGCCAGGCCGATCTCGGCCCTGCGATGAAGGTCCTGGTTGCCCGTCTCCGCCACGCTCACCGCGTACTTCCGCTGGAGTTCAGCGACGATCGGCCGGACGAGAGAGCGTTTCTCCTTGAGCGAGTGCACATCGCCGAGGAGCAGGTCGAAGGACAGCGTCCCCACATACATGTGTAACCGGATGTCCCGCCGGTACGGGATAGATGGCCTGCCAATGCGCTTGGCAGGGACATCAGAACCGTACAACGAACCCCTGGCTCGCTCGACGGAGTTTCGCCCCCGCACCGGCGAGGGGCCGTTCACACAGTTCCCCGCGTCCCTGAAAGGGGCGCGGGGAACTGCGCGATCTTCCAAACGGCAAGCTGGCCGACGGTGACTTCTCACCGTCGGCCAGCTCGAGCCACTGCTTACGCCCGCGGCTTCTCGCGCATCTCGTACGTCGCGATGACGTCGTCGACCTTGATGTCGTTGAAGTTTCCGAGGTTGATACCACCCTCGAAGCCTTCGCGGATCTCGGTGACGTCGTCCTTGAAGCGACGCAGCCCGGAGATGTTGAGGTTCTCCGCGATGACCTTGCCGTCGCGGACGAGTCGCGCCTTGGTGTTGCGCTTGACCTCGCCCGAGCGGACCAGGACACCGGCGATGTTGCCCAGCTTGGACGACTTGAAGACCTCGCGGATCTCCGCCGTGCCGAGCTCGACCTCCTCGTACTCCGGCTTGAGCATGCCCTTGAGGGCCGCCTCGATCTCCTCGATGGCCTGGTAGATCACCGAGTAGTACCGGACGTCGACGCCCTCGCGCTCCGCCATCTGCGCCGCGCGGCCCGCAGCGCGGACGTTGAAGCCGATGACGATGGCGTCGGAGCCGGTCGCCAGGTTGATGTCGGACTCGGTGACCGCACCCACACCGCGGTGCAGGACACGGATGTCGACCTCGTCGCCGACGTCGAGCTGGAGCAGCGAGGACTCGAGGGCCTCCACCGAACCGGACGCGTCGCCCTTGATGATGAGGTTGAGTTCCTGTACCAGACCGGCCTTGAGGGCCTCGTCCAGGTTCTCCAGGGAGAACCGGACACCCCGGCGGGCGAAGTTGGCGTTGCGCTCACGCGCCGCGCGCTTCTCGGCGATCTGACGCGCCGTGCGGTCCTCGTCGACAACCAGGAAGTTGTCGCCGGCGCCCGGGACGTTGGTGAGACCCAGGACCAGGACGGGGGTCGACGGACCCGCTTCCTCGACGTTGTTGCCGTTGTCGTCGAGCATCGCCCGGACACGGCCGTACGCGTCGCCGACCACCATCGTGTCGCCGATGCGCAGCGTGCCGCGCTGGACCAGGACCGTCGAGACGGCACCACGGCCGCGGTCGAGGTGGGACTCGATCGCGATGCCCTGCGCGTCCTGCTCCGGGTTGGCCCGCAGGTCGAGCGAGGCGTCCGCGGTCAGGACCACGGCCTCCAGCAGCTGGTCGATGTTCAGACCCTGCTTGGCGGAGATGTCGACGAACATCGTGTCGCCGCCGTACTCCTCGGCCACCAGACCGAACTCGGTGAGCTGACCGCGCACCTTGACCGGGTCCGCGCCCTCGACGTCGATCTTGTTGACCGCGACCACGATCGGCACGTCGGCCGCCTTGGCGTGGTTCAGCGCCTCGATCGTCTGGGGCATCACACCGTCGTTGGCCGCCACCACGAGGATCGCGATGTCGGTCGACTTGGCACCACGGGCACGCATGGCGGTGAACGCCTCGTGACCCGGGGTGTCGATGAAGGTGATGCGACGCTCTTCTTCGTTGACCTCGGTCGTGACCTGGTACGCACCGATGTGCTGCGTGATACCGCCGGCCTCGCCCGCGACGACGTTCGTCTTGCGGATGGTGTCGAGAAGGCGGGTCTTACCGTGGTCGACGTGACCCATGACGGTCACGACCGGCGGACGCGCGACGAGGAACTCCTCGCCACCCTCGTCCTCGCCGAACTCGATGTCGAAGGACTCGAGCAGCTCGCGGTCCTCCTCCTCGGGGCTGACGATCTCGAGGACGAAGTTCATCTCGTCCGCGAGGAGCTTCAGCGTCTCGTCGGAGACGGACTGCGTGGCAGTGACCATCTCGCCGAGGTTCATCATCACGCCGACGAGCGACGCCGGGTTGGCGCCGATCTTCTCCGCGAAGTCGGTGAGGGACGCACCGCGCGACAGGCGGACGGACTGTCCGTTGCCGCGAGGCAGCATCACGCCGCCGACCGACGGGGCCTGCATGGCCTCGTACTCCTGGCGCCTCTGCCGCTTCGACTTGCGACCACGACGCGCCGGACCGCCGGGACGGCCGAACGCACCCTGCGTGCCACCACGGCCACCGGGACCACCCGGACGACCGCCGAAGCCGGGACGGCCACCGCCGCCACCGCCGGGACCACCGGGACGACCGGCGAAACCGCCGCCGCCACCGCCGGGACCGGCCGGACGACCGGCGAAACCGCCACCGCCGCCACCGGGACGACCGGCGAAGCCGCCGCCACCCGGACGACCGCCGCCGCCACCGGGACCACCGGGACGACCGCCGCCGCCACCCGGACCGCGGCCACCGGGGCCACCGCCGGGACGCGGACTGCCCGCAGCGGGACGCTGCGGCATCATGCCGGGGTTGGGACGGTTACCGGCGGGGCCACCGCCGGGACGCGGAGCGCCACCCTGCGGACGAGGCATGCCGCCCGGAGTCGGACGGGCACCGCCCGGACCGCCCTGCGGGCGCGGAGCGCCGCCGGGACCGCCCTGGGGACGGGGACCACGGTCCTGACCCGCGCCCTGCGGACGCGGAGCGCCGCCGGGACGGTCACCACCGGGACGCGGGGCACCGCCCGGACGGGGCGCCTGCGGGCGCGCCATACCGGTGGAGCCACCAGAGGTGAACGGGTTGTTGCCCGGACGCGGGCCGGCCGGACGAGCGCCGGGACGCGGTGCCTGGCCGCCGGGACGCGGGGCGCCCTGACGGTCGCCGCGCTCGGGACGGTCGCCGCGACCCTGACCACCCTGACCGGGACCACCGGCCGGACGGGCACCGCCCGGACGCGGAGCCTGGCCGCTGGGACGCGGGGCGCCCGGACGGGGACCTGCGGCGGGAGCCGCGGGAGCCGACGGGGGCGCGGTGAACTCGGCCGCGACCGGAGCCGGAGCCGCCGGAGCGGGCTTCGGGGCGGGCTTGGGACCCGGAGTCGGGCGCGGACCCGCAGCAGCCGGGGTGACCGGAGCCGCCGGAGCTGCCGGAGTGACCGGAGCAGCGGCCGGGCGCTCGGCCACGGCCGGCTTCGGGGCCGGCGGGCGCGGGGCGGCCGGACGGGCAGCCTGCGCCGGAGAGGGGGCACCCGGCTTCGCCGGGGCAGCCTTACGTGCGGGGGCGGGCTTGCCGCCACCGCTGCCCTGCTGCAGGGCGTCAGTCAGTTTGCGTACAACGGGCGCCTCGATCGTCGAGGACGCCGAACGGACGAATTCACCGAGCTCCTGGAGCTTGGCCATGACGACCTTGCTCTCAACCCCGAACTCCTTGGCGAGTTCGTATACCCGGACCTTAGCCACTTCGCTCCTTTTAGGTCCGGGTTGCGTCCGGACCGTCGCTACTTCATGGGCGTACTCATCGCGTGCTCATCGAGTGCTCATCGCAATCTCGACCTACTTCCAACTCGCGGGGTACCAGGGCCGCACGGGGGTTCCGTACGACGCTCCTTACGGTGTTGCCTGCTCGACGTAGAGGCGCAACGCCGCTGTGTCGAGCGGTCCCGGGGCACGCAGCGCCCTTGGGAACGCCCGGCGGCGTACCGCCAGGTCGAAACAGACCAGGGCGGGGTGCACATAAGCGCCCCGGCCGGGCAGCGTACCGCGATGATCGGGGACGCATTCACCCTCGACCGCCACGGTCCGCAGCAGATCAGTCTTGGCCGCTCGCTCCCGGCACCCCACACAGGTGCGTTCAGGGCATGCGCGGGCTCGCGTCCGGCCAGACACTCTTAAGTCTACCTCCCCGCACCGACCTCACCCCTTTGGGGCAAGAATCGAACGGTTGTTGTCGTGATCTAAGCCACCTACGGCTCAGAACTATTCCCGGTGCTGGTCCGCGCCGCGCCGAGCGGTCTCGTCGGACGGCTGCTCGGTGTCCGGGCGGATGTCGATGCGCCAGCCGGTGAGGCGGGCCGCGAGGCGGGCGTTCTGGCCCTCCTTGCCGATCGCAAGCGACAGCTGGTAGTCCGGGACGGTCACGCGCGCGGAGCGGGCCGCGAGGTCCACGACCTCGACCTTGGAGACACGGGCCGGGGAGAGCGCGTTCGCCACCATCTCGGCCGGGTCGTCCGACCAGTCGACGATGTCGATCTTCTCGCCGTTCAGCTCGGCCATCACGTTGCGCACCCGGCCGCCCATGGGGCCGATGCAGGCGCCCTTGGCGTTCAGACCCGAACGGGTGGACCGGACGGCGATCTTCGTACGGTGACCGGCCTCGCGTGCGATCGCGGAGATCTCGACGGACCCGTCGGCGATCTCCGGAACCTCCAGCGCGAAGAGCTTCTTCACCAGATTGGGATGCGTACGCGACAGGGTGACGGACGGACCGCGTACGCCCTTCGCCACCCGAACGACGTACGAGCGCAGCCGCACCCCGTGCTGATACGTCTCTCCTGGGACCTGCTCCTGCACCGGCAGGATGGCCTCCAGCTTGCCGATGTCGACGAGCACGTTCTTGGGGTCGCGTCCCTGCTGCACGACACCCGTGACGATGTCGCCCTCACGCCCGGCGTACTCACCGAGCGTCGCGTCGTCCTCGGCGTCCCGCAGGCGCTGCAGGATGACCTGCTTGGCGGTGGTCGCGGCGATCCGGCCGAACCCCGACGGGGTGTCGTCGAACTCGCGCGCCTCCTGCCCCTCCTCCAGGTCCTCGGGGTCCTCCTTCGCCCACACGGTCACATGGCCGGTCTCCCGGTCGAGCTTGACGCGCGCGTGGCGGCGGCTTCCCTCGGTGCGGTGGTAGGCGATGAGGAGGGCCGACTCGATCGCCTCGACCAGCAGGTCGAAGGAGATCTCCTTCTCCCGCACCAAGCCCCGCAGGGCACTCATGTCGATGTCCACGGCTACGCCTCCTCTGCGTTCTCTTCGTTCTTGTTCTTACGGTTGAACTCGACCTGGACGCGGGCCTTGGCGATGTCCTGGAAGACGAGCCGCCTGGCGGTGGGCTTGCGCCCCTTCACGCCCGGCACCTCGACATCGACTCCTTCTTCGTCCACGTCGAGGATTCTCGCGATCAACTCGCCGCCGTCTCCCAGCTGGAACTTCACCAGGCGGTCCATGGCGCGTACGTAGTGACGGTGCTCCTTGAGCTCGCGCTCGGCACCGGGGGTTCCGACCTCGAGGGTGTACTCGCCCTCGCCCATCGCGTCCGTCTCGTCGAGCTTCGCCGAGAGCGCGCGGCTCACATCGGCGATCGCGTCCAGGTCGGCGCCTTCGTCCGAATCGACGACTACACGCAGCACACGCTTGCGTCCGACCGAGTCCACTTCGACCTCTTCGAGGTCGAGTCCCTGAGAGCTGACGAGCGGTTCCAGCAGTACTCGCAGCCTCTCGCTCTGGGTGGTGCTCATCCGGGTGACTCCTCGGCCGCGTGTGCTGTTGTGGGTTGGTCGTGTGTCTGCTCAAAGGGTATCCGGTCGCGGAGGGTGTTGCCGTCCACCGTCCCCCGCCCCCGACGGGGCTCTCCCAAGGGGCGCGGGGAATGGCGCACCCGACAGGTCCCGGGCCGAGCGGCGGTGGCGAGCCCATGGGGGTCGATCGCGTGGGGCACGGGTACCGTGATCACGGGCGTGCCGCCCTCCCTTTCGTACGAGCCTGCCGAGGACGTCTGCCGTGCCGTTCACCCTGCCGTCGCGCACCCTCTCGGGGCCGCGCCGAAGGAGCCTGCTCGCCTCCGCCGCGGGCGCCTTCGTGCTCGTGGGCTGTTCCGCCCCCGAGCCGTCCACCGTCACCACCGTCCGGAGCCCCTCGGCCGCCGACCGGACACGCGCGCGTGCGGCCCGCGACAGCGAGTCGCTCGCGGCGCGCTACTCCGCCGTGATCACCGCCCATCCCCCATTGGCGGCCCGGCTGAAGCCACTGCGGGCGGAGGTCGTACGGCACGCGCAGGCGTTCGGGGGCAGCGGAACCGCCGGCAGTCGGCCCTCCGCCTCCGGCTCGCCCTCGTCCTCCGCCTCGGCGCACCCCAGCCCCTCCCCCACCGTGCCCGCCCAGGAGAAGGACGCCCTCGCCGACCTCGCGACCGCCGAGCGCACCTTGGCCGACCAGCGGACGAAGGCCCTGCTGACGGTCCCGGGCGAGCTGGCCAGGCTGCTCGCCTCGGTGGCCGCGGCCGGAGCCGCACACGCGTTCCTGCTGACGGAGGGTGCCAAGTGAGCACGACCGAGGACACGAAGAGCGCCAAGGCCGCCGAGCTCGGCGCGTTGCAGGCCGCGCTCGCCGCCGAGCACGCCGCCGTCTACGGGTACGGCGTCGTCGGCGGCAGGATCGACGAGGCTCGCCGGGGCGAGGCCCGGTCGGCGTACGACGCCCATCGGGCGCGGCGCGACGAACTCGCGCGCGCCGTACGGGACCTGGGCGGCAGGCCGGAGGCCTCGGCGGCGGCGTACGCGCTGCCGTTCGCCGTGAAGGGCTCCGCCGCGGCCGTACAGCTCGCGGCCGACCTGGAGGAACGCGTGGCCGGGGTGTACTCCGACCTCGTACGCGCCTCCTCGGGCGATCGGCGGCGCTCGGCCGCCGAGGCGCTGCGGGAGGCGGCGGTGCGGGCGGTGCGTTGGCGCGGCGAGAGCGTAGCCTTCCCTGGTCTCGCCGAGCGGGCGGCCCCCTCGGCCACCCCTGCCGCGGCGACGCCGTCGCCCTCGTGACGCGCCCCTGACGACCCGGACGAGACGACCCGGACGACCTGGACCAGCTGGAAAGGAACACCTCGCGCAATGGACTCGCGCATGGCCTTCGAACCGCCGCGGCGCCTGGTACGGGCACTCGGCGAGACGCAGCGGAGCGCGTCCAACGGCTCCGGCGGGTCCAACGGGACGGGCGAGTGGCTGGACAAGCTGCCCGTGCTGGCGCAACAGGCGGTCGATCTACGCGAGTTGACCGTGGAGCGGGTGCAGGCACCCGGCGGTCGCAGCAGCCTCGTCCTGCTCGTCCGGCAGGCCGACGGGACGCCCGCCGTGCTGAAGCTGGCGCCGCCGCGGGCCCGTCCGGAGAGCGAGCGGGCCGCTCTCGCCCACTGGGACGGACGGGGCGCCGTACAGCTCCTCAACCCCGCCGACGCGCAGGGCGACACCCACGGCGTACTGCTGTTGGAGCGCTTGCGTCCCGATCTGTCCGTGCGTTCGCTGCCGGAGGCGAAGGCCCTGCTGGAGGCCGCCGGGACGCTGCGGCGGCTGTGGGTCGAACCGCCCGCCACTCATGTCTTCGAGACCGTCGCCGAGCGGACCGGGCGGCAGGCCGAAGCGATGCGGGCGGCGGCGAGTGCCGACACCGAGGTCGCGCCACTGGTCGACGCGGCGCTCGCGGCCCGCGAGGAACTTCTCGCCGGACCGCCCGAGGAGCGGCTGCTGCACGGCACCTTCCGGCAGAGCAAGGTGCTCGCCGGTGAGCGCATGCCCTGGCTGGCCGTGGGCCCGGACCCGGTGGTCGGCGAGTGCGCCTTCGACCTGGCCCGGCTGGTCCGGGACCGGGTGGAGGACCTGATCGCATCCCCTTCGGGGTCGTCGATCACACGGCGACGGGTGAAGCGGCTCGCCGAGTCCCTGGAGGTGGACCAGGAGCGGCTGCGGGGCTGGACGTTGTTCCGGGCGGTCGAGTCCGGCGTACGGGCGGGGCGAGTCGGGCGTCCGCGGGACGCGGAGCTGTTGCTGGAGTTCGCGGGCTGGCTCTGACTGACCGCCCCGACCCCTAACTTCCCCGTGCGGTGGCGAGTTTGAGGGCCAGTACGGGGCAATCGGCGGCGGCTCCGCGGGCGTGTTTCAGGGTGGTGGGCGGAAGGAGGACCTCGCCCAGGCGCGGGTAGCCCCACTCGTCGAGCGTGAGGGTGTTCGGGGAGGAGTTCCGCGCACAGGCCGTGGCCCTGGCAGGCGGTCCAGTCGACCTCCAGGCGGTGCGTGCGGTCCGCACGGTCGGTGCGGTGGGCGTGGCGGGCCATGTCAGCTCCTGTTCGCGGGGACGGGCAGCAGCGGGGAGTGGTCGGTCGCCGTGCAGTGGCCCGCGGCGTGCGCGTCGAGTTCGGCGGCGAAGGTCGTGAGTGCGCTGCGCACCAGGCGGACCGTGCCGTCGGGGTGGTGGCAGGCGCCGCGGCCCTCGACGAGTCCGGCCCAACGGGCGATGTCCTCGCGGGTGCCGCCCTGCGGCCCCGGTGCGGCCAGGGTCGGGAAGGTGGCGGCGATACGGGGCAGACCGTTGAGGCAGGGTCCGCACTGGCCGGCCGATTCGAGGGCCAGGTAGCGCAGCACACGGGCGGTCTCGGCGAGGCCGCAGCGGCTGGGGGGCAGCGCGGCGAGGACGCCCGCGCCGATCGCTGTCGCTGCCCGTGGTCGACGACCCCGAACCGGACGACTCTGTACGCGTCGCACTCGTCGTGCCGCTCGTAGCCGTGTCCGCGTCCGCCTGCATCGTGCCGACCAGGGCGAAGACCCCGGCCGCCGCCGCCAGCGTGACCGCCGCCGCGGCCGCCGCCGTACGCCGTGCTCCTCTGCGGACCGCCTCGGCGGCCCCCCGCTCGCTGCCTGTCATGGCTGCTCCCCTCCGCATGACGCTCTGTCACGTCCTACGGTCGGGGAGCAGCCTGAGAGAAGTCTGTGAGGCGGCCGTACGCCTCGGAAGAAGTCTCTGAGAGACGTCTTCAATTGCAGACTTCAAGCAGTTTGGCTACTGGGCCGGTTCTGCTACTCGGCCGCCAGGCGGGCGATCGCCTCGTCCACGGTCAGTTCCTCGCGCTCGCCGGTGCGGCGATCCTTCAGCTCGAGGACACCTTCGGCCGAGCGACGCCCGGCCACCAGGATCTTCGGTACGCCGATGAGCTCGGCGTCCGTGAACTTCACGCCCGGGGAGACCCCGGCGCGGTCGTCCACGAGGACGCGTACGCCCGCCGCGCCGAGCTTCTCCGACACGTCGAGGGCCAGCTCGGTCTGCAGGGCCTTGCCGGCGGCGACGACGTGGACGTCGGCGGGAGCGATCTCCTTGGGCCAGCACAGCCCCTGCTCGTCGGCCGACTGCTCGGCGAGCGCCGCGACCGCGCGGGAGACACCGATGCCGTACGAGCCCATGGTCACGCGAACCGGCTTGCCCTGCTGGCCGAGGACGTCGAGCTGGAAGGTGTCGGCGTACTTGCGGCCGAGCTGGAAGATGTGGCCGATCTCGATGGCGCGGTCCAGCTTGAGGCCGGTGCCGCACTTGGGGCACGGGTCGCCCTCTTCCACCACGACGACGTCCAGGTAGTCGTCGACTTCGAAGTCGCGGCCGGCGACGACGTTCTTCGCGTGCGTGTTGACCTTGTTGGCGCCGGTGATCCAGGCGGTGCCGGGGGCCACCCGCGGGTCGGCGATGTAGCGGACCTTCTCCAGGCCCTGCGGGCCGACGTAGCCGCGGACGAGGTCGCCGCGGCCCTCGAAGTCCTCGGCGGTGACGAGTTCGACGACGGCGGGGGCGAGGTGCTCGCCCAGCTTGCCGAGGTCGACCTCGCGGTTGCCGGGGACGCCTACGGCCACGATCTCGCCGTCGACCTTGACCAGGAGGTTCTTGAGGGTGGCGGAGGCGGGGACACCGAGGTGCTCGGCGAGCGTCTCGATGGTGGGGGTGTCGGGGGTGTCCAGCTCCTCGACCGGGCCGACGCCGGAACCGTCCACCGGCTTCAGGGCGAAGGTGACGGCCTCCGTGTTGGCCGCGTAGTCGCAGGACGGGCAGTCCACGAAGGTGTCCTCACCGGCCGCGGCGGGGGCGAGGAACTCCTCCGACGCCGAGCCGCCCATGGCGCCCGAGACGGCCGACACGATGCGGTAGTCCAGGCCCAGGCGGGCGAAGATCTTCTGGTAGGCGGCGCGGTGCAGCGCGTACGACTGCGCGAGGCCCTCGTCCGTCGTGTCGAAGGAGTACGAGTCCTTCATCTGGAACTCGCGGCCGCGCAGCACGCCGGAGCGCGGGCGGGCCTCGTCGCGGTACTTCGTCTGGATCTGGTACAGCATGACCGGCAGGTCCTTGTAGGACGCGACCTGGTCCTTCACGACGAGCGTGAAGATCTCCTCGTGGGTCGGGCCGAGCAGGTACTCGCCGCCCTTGCGGTCCTTCAGGCGGAAGAGGAGGTCGCCGTACTCCTCCCAGCGGGCCGAGGCCTCGTAGGGCTCCTTGGGCAGCAGGGCCGGCAGGAGGACCTCCTGCGCCCCGATGGCGTCCATCTCCTCGCGTACGACGCGGGAGATGTTGTCGAGGACCTTCTTGCCGAGCGGCAGCCAGGTCCAGATGCCGGCGGAGTTGCGGCGCACGTAGCCGGCGCGGACGAGCAGCTTGTGGCTGAGCGTCTCGGCGTCCGCCGGGTCGTCACGCAGTGTCTTGACCATCAAACGGGACATGCGCTGGACCTGGGCCATGGTTCTCGACTCCTGCTGCGTAAGGGTGATGGCTAGGAGGTTAGCCGGGCGGCCCATCCCGGTGGAAATCGGTTGGCGCCGTGCGCCGATCCGGAGGGCAGTCCCAGGCGCTCAGCGCCTGCGGAGGGGCAGCGGGGCGCCCATGACGGCGTACGGCTTGGGTGCGCTGGGGAAGAGAACCTGTCGCGCGAGGTCCTCGTACCCGAGCGAGCGGTAGAGGCCGCGGGCCGGGCTGTCGGTGTCGATGGCGGAGAGGATCGAGCGGGGTTCGGTGGCGCTGTCCGTGATGCCGGTGATCAGGGACCGGCCCACGCCGTGGTTCTGGTAGTGCGGGTGGACGTGGAGTTCGGTGATCACGAAGGAGTGGTCGAGCCAGGCGTCGCGTCCCTGGGCGCGCAGATACGGTTCCACGACGGTGGACCACCAGTGGGTGCGGTCGTTGGGCATGCCGTAGACGAAGCCGACGAGCCGTCCGTCGACCGTCGTCGCGCCGAGTGCGCGGGCTCCCGGGTAGGTGAGGTGACGCAGCACGATCTGCCGGCGTACGGCGATCTCGTCGGCGCCGAGCCCGAAGGCGAGGGCCTGCACGGCGAGCGCCTCGTCGACGCGCGCCGCGAGATCCAGCGGGCCGACGACCACGTCGTCGGGGTTGCGGGGGCCCTGACCGGGAAAGCGCAGCATGTCGGGGAGACTACCGGGGCGGTTCGCCGGATCGCGCCGGGACTACGGGAGGTTGTGTCGCGTGCGGCCGGGTCGGGGGCCGATCGGGAGTCGGCCTGGGGCCGGTCCGAGGTCGGTCGGTGGCCGGTCCGAGGTCGGTCGAGGAGTTCCCCGGGCCTCTGCGAGCGCTAGAACAGCACGCTCATGAACGCGCCGATCTCCTGGAAGCCGACACGGTGGTACGTCGCCCGGGCCGGGGTGTTGAAGTCGTTGACGTAGAGGCTGACGAGCGGGGCGATGTCGGCGAGGGCGTAGCGCATGACGGCCGCCATGCCCGGGGCCGCCAGCCCCTGTCCCCGGTACTCGGGGTCGACCCACACCCCCTGGATCTGGCAGGCCTGCCGGGTGGCGGCGCCGATCTCGGCCTTGAAGACGACCTTGCCGTTCTGGTCGAGACGGGCGAACGAACGGCCGGTGCCGACGAGTTCGGCCACCCGCGCCTGGTAGAGCAGGCCGCCGTCACCGGCGAGCGGTGAGACGCCCACTTCCTCGGTGAACATCGCCACACACGCCGGCATGATCGTTTCCATCTCGTCCTTGCGGATGCGGCGGACGTACGGATCCGGGGCGATGTCGGCGGGGAGGCGGTCGGTGACCATCAGGGGCTGGTGGGCACGGACCTCGCGGGCCGGGCCCCAGCTGGGTTCGAGCAGCCGCCACAGCTGGGCGGTGGCCTCGACGGGCCCGACGATCGAGGAGCAGCGGCGGCCGGCCCTTCGCGCCCGGTCCGCGAAGCCGCGGACGGCACGAGGGGTGGCGCAGATCGGGACCAGGTTGGCGCCCGCGTAGCAGAGGGACCGCAGCATGCCGTCCTCGTACCAGCCCCACATCTCGCCGCCGAGCCGCCAGGGGTCGAGGCCCGCGACCTGTACCCGGGACGCGACGAATGCGTTCGCGACCGGGTCGCGGTCGAGGACGGCGAGCGCGGCGTCCAGGTCACTCGGTTCGAGGACCCTGGTGGTGGTCTGGGTCAACACGTGCGGGGGCCTCACCATACGGTCTGCTGATCTCCGCACTGTACCTGGCGAGTTTGTGGCTCGCCGCCCCTTGTACCGGCCCGGGCTTCGGCCGCGGGCCGGCGGGAACGGCGCGCGCGGTTTCCCGCGCCCCCTGGACCGGGGCTCCGCCCCGGATACCCGTTCGTGCGGAGTCGTCCGTCCGCGGCTGGGTGGGGGCTGGGCGCGCAGTTCCCCTCGCCCCTTGGGACGGGGCTGCGCCCCGGATACGACGACGGCCCGGGATCGCTTGTCTGCGGGTGCGTGGGGGCTGGGCGCGCAGTTCCCCGCGCCCCTGAAAGCCCCCGGTCGCCCGGTGTTCGAGAGCGTGGGCCGCCCGCCATCCACCCCGGCCCGCGCCTTTCAGCCCGTCGGGCGCGTGAGGACGAGGTCGGGGCCGACGCCCCACCCGCCCCCGGTCCGCCCGCCCACTCGGGCCCGCGCCCGTATCACTCAGCCCGTCCGGCGTGTGAGGACGAGGCCGTTCAGGCCCATGCGGAGGTCCAGGGGGCGCAGCGCCCCCGGGCGGGGTCGAAGGGGCGGAGCCCCTGGGGATGATGCGGGTGCACCCTGCTCGGGCGAAGCCGAGAGCTGGTGGGAGGGTAGGGGCGGCGGGGGCGGGACACGGTGGTTCCGCCCGTGGATCAGCCTGCCACCGACACCGAAGGCTCGCCGGAGGCGATGCCGGCGGCCTCCATCTGCTCGGCGAGCTTCATCGCTTCCTCGATGAGCGTCTCGACGATCTTCGACTCGGGGACCGTCTTGATGACCTCGCCCTTGACGAAGATCTGCCCCTTGCCGTTGCCGGAGGCGACGCCGAGGTCGGCCTCGCGGGCCTCGCCCGGACCGTTCACGACGCAGCCCATGACGGCGACGCGGAGGGGGACCTCCATGCCGGTGAGACCGGCGGTGACCTCTTCCGCCAGCTTGTACACGTCGACCTGGGCGCGCCCGCAGGACGGGCAGGAGACGATCTCCAGGCCCCGCTGCTTGAGGTTCAGCGACTCCAGGATCTGGAGACCGACCTTGACCTCCTCGGCGGGCGGCGCCGACAGGGACACCCGGATCGTGTCGCCGATGCCCTCGGAGAGCAACGCTCCGAACGCCACCGCCGACTTGATCGTGCCCTGGAAGGCGGGGCCCGCCTCCGTCACACCGAGGTGCAGCGGATAGTCGCACGCCGCCGCCAGCTGGCGGTACGCGTTGACCATGACCACCGGGTCGTTGTGCTTGACCGAGATCTTGATGTCCCGGAAGTCGTGCTCCTCGAAGAGGGACGCCTCCCAGAGGGCGGACTCGACGAGCGCCTCGGGGGTCGCCTTGCCGTACTTCTGGAGGAGCCGCTTGTCGAGCGAGCCCGCGTTGACGCCGATCCGGATCGGGGTGCCGGTGTCCTTCGCGGCCCGCGCGATCTCCTTGACCTGGTCGTCGAACTGCTTGATGTTGCCGGGGTTCACACGGACGGCCGCGCAGCCCGCGTTGATCGCCGCGAAGACGTACTTCGGCTGGAAGTGGATGTCCGCGATGACCGGGATCTGGGACTTGCGGGCGATCGTGGCGAGCGCGTCGGCGTCGTCCTGGGTCGGGCAGGCCACCCGCACGATCTGGCAACCGGAGGCCGTCAGCTCGGCGATCTGCTGCAGCGTGGCGCCGATGTCCGACGTACGCGTGGTCGTCATCGACTGCACCGAGACGGGTGCGTCTCCACCCACGGCCACGGTTCCGACCTGGATCTGCCGGCTCTTCCGACGCTCGGCGAGCTTGGTCGGAACGGACGGCATGCCGAGAGAAATCGCAGTCATCTGCTGTGCAACCCCAAGTTGTGGATCAAGGTCCCGGAATCGTGGGCTCCAGGCTCCGAGATTACGGCACCGGCGCACGCCCGAGCACATCACGCCCCTAAACCCACCCAACGGATGGCGGCCGGACACCCAGGGTGCCCGGCCGCCACGAACGGTGTCCTGCCAAGAGACCGTCTAGGAGATTTTCACCGGGTTAACAACGTCCGCGATCAGGACGAGGATCGTGAAGCAGACGAAGATTCCGGCCACCACATAGGCCACCGGCATCAGCTTGGCCACGTCGAACGGGCCCGGGTCCGGCCGCCTCAGCACCTTCGCCGCGTTCCGCCGCAGCGACTCCCACAGCGCGCCCGCGATGTGACCGCCGTCGAGCGGGAGCAGCGGGAGCATGTTGAACAGGAACAGGGACAGGTTGAAGCCCGCGACCAGCAGCAGCATCATCGCGACCTGCTGCGATGCCGGGATGTCGAGGGTGAAGACATCACCGCCGATCCGGGCCGCGCCGACCACGCCCATCGGGGAGTCCGCCTTGCGCGGTCCGTCGCCGAAGGCCGCGTTCCACAGGTCAGGGATCTTGCCGGGCAGCGAGACCAGCGACTCGACGCCGTTCTGCATCATGTCGCCCATACGGTTCACGGACTGGCCGAACGACTGCTGGACGATGCCGGAGGCGGGCGTGAAGCCGAGGAAGCCGGCGTACACGTACTTGCCCTCGACATAGCCACCGTTGCCGTCGGTCTTGCTGACCTGGTTCTTGATCAGGTGAGCGGTCAGGTCGACCTTCTGGCCCCCCCGCTCAACGGTGAGCGTGACGTCCTTGCCGGGGTTGGAGCGGATGTCGGACTGCAGCGCCGCCCAGTCGTCGATCACCTTGCCGTTGAACGCGACGATCTTGTCGCCGCCCTTGAGCCCGGCGGCCTTGGCGGGTGCGGCCTGGTCGCTCGCCGCGCACTTCGACCGGTTCTCGCTCTGCTGGATGACACAGTCCGAGACCTTGCCGACCGTGGTGGTCTGGGTCTGCACCCCGAACGTCATCATCACGCCGAGGAAGATCGCGACGGCCAGGACGAGGTTCATGAACGGGCCCGCGAACATCACGATCACGCGCTTCCACGGCTTGCGCGTGTAGAAGAGGCGGGTCTCGTCGCCGGGCTGGAGCTCCTCGAAGGCGGCCGACCTGGCGTCCTCGATCATGCCCCGGAAGGGGGAGGTGGAGCGCGCCTCGATACGGCCGTCCGGGCCGGGCGGGAACATCCCGATCATGCGGATGTAGCCGCCGAGCGGAACCGCCTTCACCCCGTACTCGGTGTCGCCCTTCTTCCGTGACCAGATGGTCGGCCCGAAGCCGACCATGTACTGCGGCACCCGGATGCCGAAGAGCTTGGCCGTCGACAGATGTCCCAGCTCGTGCCAGGCGATCGAGATGAGCAGGCCGACCGCGAAGACGACTATGCCGAGGATCATCATCAGGGTCGTCATGCACGAGCCTCCGCGGTTGTCGTCTGTGCCATTGGCGCTGTCGGTGCCGTCTGTGCGGTCAGTTCACGGGCCCGGGCGCGCGCCCAGGTCTCCGCTTCGAGGACGTCCGCCACGGTCAGGGAAGTTCCCGTTCCGGGTGTGCCGTGTTCCTCGACCACCCGGGTGACGGTCTCCATGATCCCGTTGAACGGCAGGGCGCCGTTCAGGAACGCGTCCACGCACTCCTCGTTGGCGGCATTGAACACCGCCGGGGCCGTACCCGCGAGCTGCCCCACGTGCCGGGCGAGCCCGACGGAGGGGAACGCGTCGTTGTCGAGCGGGAAGAACTCCCAGCTCGACGCCTTGGTCCAGTCGAAGGCGGGCGCCGCGTCCGGGACGCGTTCGGGCCAGCCGAGACCGATGGCGATCGGTCCCCGCATGTCGGGGGGCGTCGCCTGGGCCAGTGTCGATCCGTCTGTGTACTCAACCATCGAGTGGACATACGACTGCGGGTGCACGACCACCTCAATGCGATCGAAGGGAATGTCGTAGAGGAGGTGCGCCTCGATGACTTCCAGCCCCTTGTTGACCAAGGTCGCGGAGTTGATGGTGATCACCGGGCCCATGGCCCACGTGGGGTGCGCGAGCGCCTCGGCGGGAGTGACGTTCGCCAGCTCCGCCTTCGTACGCCCCCGGAAGGGTCCGCCGGAGGCGGTCACGACCAGTTTGCGCACATCGGCGCGCGTGCCGGCCGCCAGTGCCTGGAAGAGCGCCGCGTGCTCGGAGTCGACCGGGATGATCTGGCCGGGCTTGGCCAGCGCCTTCACCAGCGGGCCGCCGACGATGAGCGATTCCTTGTTGGCGAGCGCGAGGGTGCGGCCCGCTTCCAGGGCGGCGAGGGTGGGGGCGAGGCCGATGGAGCCGGTGATGCCGTTGAGGACGGTGTGGCAGTCGGAGGCGGCGAGCTGGGTGGCGGCATCCGCGCCGGCCACGATCTCGGGAAGGGTCTCGCCGGATGCGTACTCGGCCGTGAGCGCCTCCCGCAGTGCCGGTACGACGTCCTCGCGCGCGACCGCGACCGTGCGTACGCGCAGCCGGTGGGCCTGCTCCGCGAGCAGTGCGACCCTGCCGCCGGCCGCGGAGAGCGCGGTGACCCGGAACCGGTCGGGGTTGCGCAGCACGAGGTCGATGGCCTGGGTGCCGATCGAGCCGGTGGAGCCGAGGATCACGACGTCCCGGACTCCGTCCACGGGGTCGAAGACGAGATGCGGATCAGCGAGGGGGGCTGGACTGTCGCTCATCCCCCCATTGTGGCCGCTGCGCGACCCGCGCAGGACAGGGCTCCCCACTTCTCCTCCCTTCTCCTCTCTTCTGGCCCCATTAGCACCTCGACGTACCGGAGGAAGTGAAATCACCCTTTGTGAAACCAACGTGAAGATCACGTGATAGCACTTCATGCACGTCGTCACTCTCACTGGCCGGTGGACGACCGGCCGGGGGGCGACACCCTGGGGGGGTTCTCATGCGGATACGCGCTGCCCTGCCCGCGCTCGCGGGCGCCGTGGCACTGACGGGCACGTTCCTTCTCGGCACTCCGGCACAGGCGGCCGGCGGTGTGACCATCTACCACGTCTGGTTCGACAGCCCCGGTTCGGACAACCGCTCCAACGCGAGCCTCAACGCCGAGTGGGTACAGATAAAGAACACCAGTTCGACAGCGATCTCGCTCAAGGGCTGGATCCTGAAGGACGTCTCGAACCACAGGTACACCTTCCCGAACGTGAAGATCGCGGCGCACAAGACCATGAAGGTGCACACGGGCAGCGGCAGGGACACCGCGGGGGACACGTACCAGAATCGCCGCGCGTACGTCTGGAACAACACCAGCGACACCGCCACGCTCACCAAGGCGAACGGCGGCAAGGTCGACGCGTGCTCGTGGACGACGCGGGACCCCAGCGACAAGTACTGCTAGCCCCTGCCTCCGCGCCGGCCCCCGCGCCCTCACCGCTTGCGGCGGCGCCGCGCCTTGGACCTGCCGGGGCGCGCGCCGCCGCGTGAGGGCGCGGGGACCGGCGCGGAGGCAGTCGCGGGCGCGTCGGCGTCCGCCGGGGCGAAGTCGCCCTCGAGCACGCCCTCCGCCGTGTCCATGGTGGGAGCCGTGAAGTGCAGGTCCTCGACCCGGTCGCGGCGTTCGAGGGCCCCGGGCGCACCGCCGGAGGCGTCCAGGTTGAAGACGTAGCCGACGGACTCCTCCTTGATGGCGTCGGTCATCGCGCCGTACATGTCGAAGCCCTCACGCTCGTACTCGACGATGGGTTCCCGGCCGAGCGTCCAGCGCAGACCGATGCCGTCGCGGAGGTAGTCCATCTCGTAGAGGTGTTCGCGCCATTTGCGGTCGAGGACGTTGAGGACGACCAGGCGTTCGAGGTCGCGCAGGGCCTCGGTGCCGAGTTCGGCCTCGCGGTCCTCGTAGCGGTCGTGGATGTCCCGGGTCACGGCCTCGACCAGGTCCTCGGCGGTGAGGTTCGCGCGGTCGCCGGCCGCCTCCTCCAGGCCCTCGATCGTGACCCGCACCGGATAGAGCTGTGCGAAGGCGCCCCAGAGCCGCTCCAGATCCCATTCCTCGGGGAAGCCCTCGCCGGTCTCCTGTCCGATGTACGCCCGCACGGTGTCGTCCATGAAGTGCAGGAGCTGTTCGCGCAGGTCCTCCCCCGCCAGGACGCGGCGGCGCTCGGCGTAGATGAGGGTGCGCTGCCGGTTGAGCACCTCGTCGAACTTCAGGACGTCCTTGCGGGACTCGAAGTGCTGCTGCTCGACCTGGGCCTGGGCGGAGGCGATGGCGCGGGTGACCATCTTGTTCTCGATGGGGATGTCGTCGGGGACGTTCGCCATGGCCATCACGCGGTCCACGACCTGGGCGCGGAACAGGCGCATCAGGTCGTCCTCCAGGGAGAGGTAGAAGCGGGAGGCCCCGTTGTCGCCCTGACGCCCCGAACGGCCGCGCAGCTGGTTGTCGATACGGCGGGACTCGTGGCGCTCGGTGCCCAGCACATAGAGCCCGCCGAGTTCCTTGACCTCCTCGTACGCCGCCCCGACCGCGGCGGTGACGCGCTCACGCACCTCGCGGCAGGCGTCGGGGTGCTCCTCCTCGGTGAGTTCGCTCTTCTCCAGCTCGGCGGCTATGAGGGACTCGGGATTGCCGCCGAGCATGATGTCGGTGCCGCGGCCCGCCATGTTGGTGGCCACGGTGACGGCGCCCTTGCGGCCCGCCTGGGCCACGATCTGGGCCTCGCGCTGGTGGTTCTTGGCGTTGAGCACCTCGTGCCGGATACCGCGTTTCCTGAGCAGCCCGGAGAGCAGTTCGGACTTCTCCACCGACGTGGTGCCGACGAGGATCGGCTGCCCCTGGGCGTGCCGCTCGGCGATGTCCTCCACGATCGCGGCGTACTTGGCGTCCGCGGTGCGGTAGATCTGGTCGGGGTCGTCGGCGCGCCTCGGGGGCCGGTTGGTCGGGATCGGCACGACCTGGAGTTGGTAGATCTGGTGGAACTCGGCCGCCTCCGTCATCGCCGTGCCGGTCATGCCGGCGAGCTTCTCGTAGAGGCGGAAGAAGTTCTGCAGGGTGATCGTGGCGAGGGTCTGGTTCTCGTCCTTGATCGTCACTCCTTCCTTCGCCTCGATCGCCTGGTGCAGCCCCTCGTTGTAGCGGCGGCCCGCGAGGATGCGGCCGGTGTGCTCGTCGACGATCAGCACCTCGCCGTCCACGACCACGTAGTCCTTGTCCTTCTTGAAGTGCTCCTTGGCCTTCAGGGCGTTGTTGAGGTGTCCGATGAGGGAGGTGTGGTCGGACTCGTACAGGCTCTCGATGCCGAGCTGGTCCTGAAGGTACTCGACGCCCCGGTCCAGGATCGCTACGGTGCGCTTCTTGGGGTCGTACTCGTAGTCGTACGTGGCCCGCAGCGCCGCCAGTTCCTCCTTCTCGGCCGGCCGGGTGAAGAGCTCCTCCTGGACGCGGACACCCTTCATCCGTCGTACGATCCCCGCGAACGCCTCGTACCACTGGGTGGGCTGGTCGGCGGGACCGGAGATGATCAGCGGGGTGCGGGCCTCGTCGATGAGGATGGAGTCGGCCTCGTCGACGATCGCGAAGTGGTGGCCGCGCTGCACGAGTTCGTCCCTCGACCAGGCCATGTTGTCGCGCAGGTAGTCGAAGCCGAACTCGGTGTTGGTGCCGTAGGTGATGTCGCAGGCGTACTGGGCGCGGCGTACGGCGGGCGTCGACTCGGACTTGATGACACCGACGGTCAGGCCCAGGAAGCGGTAGGCGCGGCCCATCCACTCGGCGTCCCGCTCGGCGAGGTAGTCGTTGACCGTGACGAGGTGGACTCCCTTGCCTGCCAGCGCGTTCAGATAGACGGGGAGGGTGGCGACGAGGGTCTTGCCCTCCCCCGTCTGCATCTCCGCGATGTTGCCGAGGTGCAGCGCCGCGCCGCCCATCACCTGGACGTCGAAGTGACGCATGCCCAGGGTCCGCCGGGCCGCCTCGCGCATCGTGGCGAAGGCCTCCGGCAGCAGGTCGTCCAGGCTCTCGCCGTCGGCGTGGCGCTGTTTGAACTCCGGGGTGAGGGACCGGAGTGCCTCGTCGGACAGGGCCCTGAACTCCTCGTCCAGGGAGTTGACCTGATCGACGACGCGCTGGAGCCTGCGCAGCACCCGGCCCTCGCCGGCCCGCATGATCCTGCCGGTGATGACGTCCAGACCTTTGCCCGGCATAGGAATTCCCCCAGAACTAGACGGCCTCCGCGAGCAGCCGAATCCAGTGGTTGGCTCGTTGCAGAATGTGGACGCCCTGCTGATTCGCTTTGATCACCTCGCGCAGGACGGGATCGTCGACCACATCGAGCGCGCTCTTGAAGAGTTGTTGGATGACGGGCCGTTCCCCCGGCCGTCCGGCGTCCAGCAGACCGTCGACGTCACGGAGGTCGATGCGCCGGATCCGTACGGCGTCGAAGGAGGGCACCGGAGGGCGCGGCTCCGTGTCGACCAGGGCGAGCGCGCAGTCGTTGAGGAGAACCGCGAGGGCGTCGCGGTGCGCCTCGAAGGTCTCGGGCGCGACTTCGCGCAGCTTCTGCGCCAGCGGCCGCACCTCTTTGCGGACGGTCCGCAGAGCCCGTACGAGATCCGGTTCGTCGAGCTGGAGCCGGGCCTCGGCGCGGGCGCGCGTCAACTGCACGGAAAGGCCTTGACCGTGTTCTTCCCCGATTCCTTGGCGCATCTGCCGTCCCCGTTCGCCATTCTCCTCATTGTTGACGCACATATTCGGTGCGGCAAGCGGCGGAATGGCGAACCGGGACGGCAGTGAATTCCTGGGGAAAAGGTCAGCGAATGGGGCGGTGGACGTTTTCCTTCCGGCTCGGGCCGGGCGTCGCGTCGGCGATCCAGGGGCCATCCCCGGACGGGTCGATCACGCCCTGCTCCAGCCACTCGTACGTGCCCGCCAGTACGCCCTTGACGACCTTGCGGTCGAGGTCGTCGGTGTTGCTCCACAGGCGGCCGAAGAGTTCGTCGACGCGGATGCGGGACTGGCGGCAGAAGGCGTCGGCGAGCTGGTAGGCCTCGCGGCCGTGCTGCCCGGTGAGACGCAGGTGTTCGGCGCGCACACAGGCCGCGCTCATCGCGAAGAGCTCGGCGCCGATGTCCACGATCCGGCCCAGGAAGCCCTGCTTGGTCTCCATCCGGCCCTGCCAGCGGGACATGGCGTAGAAGGTGGAGCGGGCGAGCTTGCGGGCGTTGCGCTCGACGTAGCGCAGGTGCGGGGAGAGATCCACGTGCCGGTTGAACTCGCCGTACGAGCGCGGGAGCTGCCCCGGGCCCGCGACCAGTTTCGGCAGCCACTTCGCGTAGAAGACACCCGCGTTCGCGCCTGCCTTCGCCTTGTCCGAGAGGGACTTGTCGGGGTCGATGAGGTCACCGGCCACGGAGAGGTGGGCGTCCACGGCCTCACGGGCGATCAGCAGGTGCATGATCTCCGTCGAGCCCTCGAAGATGCGGTTGATCCGCAGGTCGCGCAGGATCTGCTCGGCGGGCACCGCCCGCTCGCCGCGGGCGGCGAGCGACGCGGCGGTCTCGAAGCCGCGGCCACCGCGGATCTGGACGAGTTCGTCGGCCATCAGGCAGGCCATCTCGGAGCCGTACAGCTTGGCGAGGGCGGCCTCGATGCGGATGTCGTTGCGGTTCTCGTCGGCCATCTGCGACGACAGGTCGACGACGGCCTCCAGCGCGAACGTCGTCGCCGCGATGAAGGAGATCTTCGCGCCGACGGCCTCGTGCAGGGCGACCGGCTTGCCCCACTGCTCGCGGGCCGCCGACCATTCGCGGGCGATCTTCAGACACCACTTGCCCGCGCCGACGCACATGGCGGGCAGCGAGAGGCGGCCGGTGTTGAGGGTGGTGAGGGCGATCTTCAGGCCCGCGCCCTCCGGACCGATCCGGTTCGCCGCGGGGACCCGGACCTGGTGGAAGCGTGTGACGCCGTTCTCCAGGCCGCGCAGCCCCATGAAGGCGTTGCGGTTCTCGACGGTGATGCCCTCGGAGCCGGCCTCCACCACGAACGCCGTGATGCCGCCCTTGTGGCCCTCGGACTTCGGGACGCGCGCCATGACGACGAGCAGATCGGCGACGACTCCGTTGGTCGTCCAGAGCTTCACCCCGTCGAGGACGTAGTCGTCGCCGTCCGGGACGGCGGTCGTGGCGAGCCGCGCCGGGTCGGAACCCACGTCCGGCTCGGTGAGGAGGAAGGCCGAGATGTCGGTGCGGGCGCAGCGCGGCAGGAAGACGTCCTTCTGCTCCTGGGTGCCGAAGAGCTTCAGCGGCTGCGGTACGCCGATCGACTGGTGCGCGGACAGCAGGGCGCCGATCGCCGGGTTCGCGGAGCCGACGAGGGCGAGCGCCTTGTTGTAGTACACCTGGGTGAGGCCGAGGCCTCCGTACTTGGTGTCGATCTTCATGCCGAGGGCGCCGATGTCCTTGAGGCCGTCGATGACCTCGTCGGGGATCTGTGCCTCGCGCTCGATCCGGGCCGAGTCGATCTTCGTCTCGCAGAAGTCGCGCAGCTTGGCGAGGAACTCCTCGCCGCGCTGTACGTCGTCCTCGGCGGGCATGGGGTGCGGGTGGATCAGGTCGAGGCGGAAGCGGCCGAGGAACAGTTCCTTGGCGAAGCTGGGCTTGCGCCAGTCCTGTTCGCGGGCCGCCTCCGCGACCTGTCGTGCCTCACGTTCAGTGACGGTGGGCTGGTGGGGTGTTGCGGACATGAGGCTCACCTCGCCGCGCATAGGGATCTTGGGGACCTTCGTTACCGATCGGTGCTACTCGATCGTATTTACCCGAATACGGGTGACCCCACCAGTCCTCGCGCGCATTCGCGTGAACGCGTACCCCATGGGTTTGAGCCGATGCCGGCCGATGCCGGCCGATGCCGACGGATCTCAGCCGATGTCGACGGAGTACGCCTTGGTGTCCAGCCGTCCCGAACCCCGGAAGACCTCGCTGCCCGACTCGATGCCGGAGAGGTACTTGTCGTTGCCGAGCAGCTTGCGGCGGACCAGGGCCTGGGTGAAGTCGTCGAGGTCGAGGGAGGCCTTGGTGGTGTTGGCCCGGCGGACGAAGGAGTACACCTTCCAGCCGATGTCGCCCTGGTAGATGTCCCACATGACGCCGTCGAGGCTCACACTGCCGTACCTGGTGCCGGGGTGCCCGCAGTTCGGTGGCCGCCCTGTCGGTCTTCCAGCCCCAGTGCCAGCCGAGCACGGTGCTGGCGTACGACTTGACGCTGTTCTCCTTGCCGGCCTTGCTGGTCCAGGTGTAGTTCGTGCCCCAGCCGATGGTGTCGCCGGAGCGCGAGGTGTCCCAGACACACTGGGTGCCCGTGCCGTCGTCCTGCCCCCAGAGGTTGTTGTTGACGTACGCCGTCTCTGTGACCACCGGCCCTCAAAAGGTTGCCGCCGCACGGCGAAGTCCGGCGCGGGAAACGCACCGGCACACGACACTGGAAACACGCCCGAGCACGGCACCGCGAACATGCCGTCGCGCGGCACGACAACGACTCCCGACGCGCACCGCAAGAATCCTGTCGAAGCGCTTCGACAACCTATGGACACCCACCACCCGTCGAGCTACTGTCGAGCCACCCTCACACGCCCTTATCCGCACTGCGCACTGTCGAAGCGCTTCACACAATGCTTGGAGAGCTGGATGGTCACCCTCGCCGAGGTCGCCCAGCACGCCGGAGTCTCGGCGAGCACGGTGAGCTATGTCCTCAGCGGCAAGCGGTCCATCTCCGCGGGCACCCGGCAGCGGGTCGAGCGGAGCATCCAGGAGCTCGGATACCACCCGAACGCGGGCGCCCGGGCCCTGGCGAGCAGCCGGTCCAACATCATCGCGCTGATGGTTCCGCTCCGTACCGACATGTACGTACCCGTGATGATGGAGATCGCCATCGCGGTGGCGACCCACGCCCGCACGCACGGCTACGACGTGCTCCTGCTCACCGGCGAGGAGGGTCCCGACGCCGTGCGCCGCGTCACCGGCAGCGGGCTCGCCGACGCGATGATCCTGATGGACGTGGAGCTCGACGACGAACGGCTCCCGCTGCTGCGCCAGACGGACCAGCCCTCCGTACTGATCGGCCTGCCCGCCGACACCTCCGGCCTGACCTGCGTCGATCTCGACTTCGGCGCCACGGGCGCGCTGTGCGCCGAGCACCTCGCGCTGCTGGGCCACCGTGACATCGCTGTCATCGGCGAGGCCCCCGCGGTCTACGAGCGGCACACCGGCTTCGCCGAGCGCACCCTCGACGGGCTCCGGTCCCGTTCACGGGAGTTGGGCCTGCGCGTGCTGCACCGCCCCTGCGAGGGCGGGTACGACGCGATGGCCCTGACTCTCGCCCGCATCCTCGACGAGCGCCCCGGCACCACGGGCTTCGTCGTGCAGAACGAGTCCGCGGTCGAGCCGCTTCTCGCGCTGTTGCGTCAGCAGGGCCGGGCCGTCCCCGAGGACGTGTCGGTGATCGCGATCTGCCCGGACCAGGTCGCGACACAGGCCTCGGTGCGGCTGACCTCGGTCGCCATCCCGGCGCAGGAGATGGGCCGACTCGCCGTGGAGCATCTGATCGCCAAGTTGGAAGGGCACGGCAAGGACGAAGTCGTGCTCATCGCACCCGAGTTGACGGTACGGGCGAGCACGGGCCCGGCGCCGACCGCCGCCTGACCGGAGCCCGGCCGCACCATTCCCCCGCCCGGCCTTCACCGCACCGCATCACACCGCACCGCACCGCACCGCACCAGCCTCAGCCCCCCGGCCCCAGCGTCGTGCCCTCCTCGCCGGGCACCCCCATGTCTGCATGCCTGCATTCCTCATGTCTGCATTCCTTCAGGAGCGCCCCCGTGAATCAGCCTGCCGAAAACCAGACCCAGTCAGGCGCAGTCAGCCTCGCGCAGTCCTCCCCGACCGTCGGCACGTTCCGTGAGCGGGACGGCGCGCTGGAGTGGAGCGGCCGTCAGGAGACCGTCCGCATCGAGCCCTGGGGCCCTGACGCGGTCCGGGTCCGCGCGCGCCTGGGCGGCCCGGTCCTCGAAGGCCTCCCCGGCGCGCTCCTCGACGAGCCGCAGGTGACCGAGAGCACCGTCGAGATCCAGGACGGCGAGGGCCGGTTGACGGTCGGCGCACTGACCGTCGAGGTCGATGCCGAGGGCCAGCTCCGCTTCCTCCGCACGGCCGACGGCACGGAACTCCTCGCCGAGGAGCGCGCCCACTTCTGGTGGCCGGGCCCGCGCCTGTACACCCCGACGGGCAACGGCCACCACCGCCTGGAGCAGCGCTTCGCCGCGTACGAGGGCGAGAAGCTGTACGGCCTCGGCCAGCACCAGCACGGGCTGTTCGACCAGAAGGGCGCGGTCCTGGACCTGATCCAGCGCAACGCCGAGGTCACCGTCCCGGTGCTCACCTCCAGCCGCGGCTACACCTTCCTGTGGAACTCCCCCGCGATCGGCCGGGTCGAGCTCGCGGGCAACGGCACCCGCTGGGTCGCCGACTCGGCCCGCCAGCTCGACTACTGGATCACCGCGGGCACCCCGGCCGACGCCCAGCGCCGCTACAGCGCCGCCACCGGCCGTACGCCGATGCTGCCCGAGTGGGCGGCCGGCTTCTGGCAGTGCAAGCTGCGCTACCGCACACAGGACGAACTCCTCGACGTGGCACGGGAGTACAAGCGCCGGGGCCTGTCCCTGTCCGCCATCGTCTGCGACTTCTTCCACTGGACCCACCTGGGCGACTGGAAGTTCGACCCGGCCGAGTGGCCGGACCCGGCGGCGATGCAGCGCGAACTCGCCGAACTCGGCGTCAGGCTGGTCGTGTCCGTGTGGCCGTCGGTCTCCCCGCTGTCCGAGAACCACCCGCTCATGGAGCAGCGCGGCTACTTCATCGGCACCCAGTACGGCCCGATGGCCCACGCCGACTGGCCCGACAAGGAGGTCGCCTCCACCGTCCAGGTGGCGTTCTACGACGCGACGAACCCCGAGGCCCGTGACTTCCTGTGGTCGCGCGTGAAGGACAACTACCTCGATCCGTACGGCATTTCGGCCTTCTGGCTGGACGCCTGCGAGCCGGAGCTGAAGCCGGGCTTCCAGGAGAACCTGCGCTACCACGCGGGTCCGGGTCTGGAGGTCGGCAACCTCTACCCCCGCGAGAACGCCCGCACCTTCTACGAAGGCATGCTCGCGGCCGGCGAGACCGAGGTCGTCACCCTCAACCGCTCGGCGTGGGCGGGCAGTCAGCGCTACGGTGCCGCCCTGTGGTCCGGCGACATCGGCACCGACTTCGCGACCCTGCGCCGCCAGATCGCCGCGGGCCTCAACACCGCGCTCTCCGGCATCCCCTGGTGGAACACCGACATCGGCGGCTTCCACGGCGGCGACCCCGGCGACCGGGCGTACCGCGAGGTGATGGTCCGCTGGTTCCAGTTCGGCGCGCTCTCCCCGCTGATGCGCCTGCACGGCTTCCGCGACCCCGGTATGCCGCTGGGCCCCGACATGACCGGCGGCCCCAACGAGGTCTGGTCCTACGGCGAGGAGGCCGGCGCGATCCTGGAGAAGTACCTGCGGCTGCGCGAGCGGCTGAAGCCCTATGTACTGGACGTCATGCGGGAGGCCCACGAGGAGGGGCTGCCGGTGATGCGCCCGCTGTTCCTGGAGTTCCCCGAGGACCACGCGGCCTGGTCGGTCGACGACTCCTATCTCTTCGGCTCCGACCTCCTGGTCGCGCCGGTGCTCACGGCGGGTGCGACGGTGCGTACGGCGTACCTTCCGGCGGGCGCCTGGTGGACCGACGCGTGGACCGGTGAGACGTACGAGGGTGGCGCGGCCGTCACCGTCGACGCCCCGCTGGACCGCATCCCGCTGTTCCTGCGGGACGGGGCCCGACTGCCGGTGGCGGAGTAGCCACGCGCGTGTGGGGGAGGCCGGCCCGGCCTCCCCCACACGCCCTGTGACCGCACTGTTGCCGGAACTGTGGCCTCCATCACAGCCGAGGCGACCTCGGGCTGCTGAAGTCACCGGATGGTGTACCTGCTCCTGCTACTCGTCCCCGGGGGACTGGTCGCGGCCTTCGCCTTCGTCGGGTACTGCTTCGGCACCCTCGGCCGGATCGGCCTGCGGCAGGCCGACCGCGTGGTGTGGCTGCGCGTCGTCGCCGCCCTCATGGGGGCCGCCACGGCCCTCCTGTACGTGTGGGGCCTGGTCCATCTGGTCGGCGCGGTCATGGACGCGGCGGAGAACGGCGCCGACTCGGCACCGCTGCGGCCCTGTCGTGCACCGGGCTGGGAGGAGCGGGCGCAGGACCCCGGCGGCGTCGACTACACGGTGCGCTACCTGCCGATCCGGTTCGTCTGCGAGACGGGGGACGGCGACAGCCATGTCACCGACGCCGTCCCCGACTACCTGAACCCCGGCGTGCTGGGCTTCGCGCTGGCCGGCGCCGGGTGCGCCGGTGCCGCGCGGCTCGTATCGCGACGGCCCGGCCCCCGCGCGACGCGGGAACCGAGCCGCTGATGCCCCTGGGTTGTCGGTCAACCACTGCTGACCGAGAGGCTGTTGGTCACGAAGTCCAGGCCACCGGACGAGGACGTGATCTCGAAGCCGAACTGGAGGTCGCCGATGGTCACGTTGCCGAACCAGCCCTTGGTGTCCTTGATCCACTTGAGGATCGGCAGGACGTCGACGGTGCCGGAGCTGGAGTTCGAGGTGCGCACGAAGGAGAACACGTCGTTGGATCCGTTGTTGCCCTTGTAGACGGTCCAGGTGTGGCCGCCGAGGGTGAGGGTGCCCTGCGAGGTGCCGAGCGGGCCGACGGCTCCGGTCTTGTTCACCCAGAGCATGACCTCGTACTTGTAGCCGGTGTCCCAGATGTCGTACGACGTGTTGTACGCGCCGGACGACGGGACCGTGACGTTGTAGCCGCTGGTGAGCGAGCCGAGCGAGGTGATCGACTTGTTGATCACCTTCTTGGCGTTGGGGTACGACTTGATGCCGCCGGTGTTGGGGTGATTGGCCCACACTCCCCAGTTGGTACCGGAGTTGGCCCAGATGCACTGGCTGCCCGCGCCGGAGCCCCAGATGTTGTTGTAGAGCGTGTACCCGTTGAGGCTGGTGTTCCCGTACTGCTCGCAGGAGTTCCAGACGGCCGCCTGGGCGGGGGCGGAGGCGAGGCCGACGGTGGCGCCGAGCGCGAGCGCGGGGGCCAGCAGGGCCTTGGCGGCCCTGCCGAGTGTCCGTGGTGCCATGGTGTCCCTTCCATGGGTGGGGGAACTGCGGGTGCTACTGCGGCCCCAGGGTGAGGACGCAGTCTTCTCCGGCGCTCAGGGAGAGCGGTCGCGCGCCGGCGGAAGTTCTGAGATCGATCCGCGTGCTGCGGGTGGGGCGGATGACGGCCGTGCGCTCCTCCGGGCTCCAGGTCAGGTCGACCTCGGCGCCGAACCGGGTGCGGATGCCGTGGAGCCGGCCGCTCGGGTACGCCGTGGGGAGCGCGGGGAAGAGGACCAGCCGGCCGGGC
Source organism: Streptomyces mirabilis (assembly GCF_039503195.1). Taxonomy (NCBI): domain Bacteria; kingdom Bacillati; phylum Actinomycetota; class Actinomycetes; order Kitasatosporales; family Streptomycetaceae; genus Streptomyces; species Streptomyces mirabilis. The sequence goes on along the minus strand of NZ_JBCJKP010000001.1, from coordinate 7,346,849 downwards.
GTGGAGTGGACGAGCATCTCGATGAGCACGGCGGGCAGCGTGTGGGCGGCGTCCGCGTTGTAGACGTGCCGGTTCGGGTAGTGGCCGCTCATCAGGGAGACATGGAAGAAGTCTCCGGCGAGGACGTTGTCGAGGGCTCCCGCCACCCCCTGGGCGTCCCGCAGCCGGGCCGCCACCAGGGCGTGGTGGAGGTGGCCGTGCGCGGAGTCGTTCTCGGCGCCGCGCAGTACGAGGGCGCGGTGGGCCGCCGCGGCGAGCTCGGGGGTGTCGTACGGGTTGATCTCGTCGAGCGGCCAGACGCCGTAGAGGTGGCTGAGGTGCCGGTGGTCGTAGGCGTCGTCGAGGCCGGGCCAGGCCCACTCGGCGAGTGCCCCGTCGGCGTTGACGCGGTGCGGCGGCAGCCGGTCGGCGAGGGCGCGCCAGCGCTCGGCGTCGGGTCCGGGGTGGTGGTCGGCGGCCGTGCGCAGGGCGTGGCGCGCCGCGGAGAGGTCCATGGCGGCGTTGAGGGTGATCCAGCGCGCGGTGGCGGGCCGGTTCTCCGGCGAGTACGACGGCACGATCACGACGTGGCCGTTCTCGTCGGTCCGGGTGAGGAAGTCCTCGTAGAAGCGGGCCACTTCGGCGAGCGCGGCGGCCAGGCGCGGGTCGCGTGCGCCGCGCGTCTCGTCGTGGTCCACGAGGGGTTTCAGCAGCCAGTCGGCGCCCGCGGTCCACACGTGCAGCGGGTACTCGCGGCTGAGGTGGTAGATGTGCCCGGACTCGCCGTCGGTGTGCGCGGGGGCGACGACGCCCCGGGTGCCGAAGATCGCCCGGGCGTTGTCGCGCCAGTGCGGCAACTGGCCGTGGATCAGGGTGGCATGGGCCTCGGACACCTCCGGGAGCGCCGCCGCGGCGGCCGACGCCGTCTGGAGGTTGACGTTGGCGTCGGTGGTGAAGGCCCCCGACCAGGCGGTGTCCCAGTCTCCGGTCCACAGCCCGGTCAGCCGTGGCGGCAGCATTCCGGCGGCGGACAGCAGGTGGTAACGACCGGCCGCGAAGAGCCGTTCCAGCAGGGCGGGACTCTTCGGACGGCGGACCAACTCCGAGCCGGGGAGAACCCGTTCGGCCGGTTCGGCACCCAGCTCCAGGCCCGCCCGCAGGTAGGCGGGTCGGTGCAGGGCGGTGTGCCGGGCGAGGAGACGGTCGTACGCGTCCTCGTCGCCGTCGGGCAGCAGGGCGCGCAGCTCACGGGCCTCGGCGAGCGTGTCCCACTCCCCCTCGTGCCGCCGTACCCGCGTGAGCAGCAGCACCGAACGCGCGCCCTCGACCCGTATCCCGGGCGGCGCGGTGAGCGTCCGGCCCCCGGTGACCACGGCGAGCGTCACGCCCGTGTACGCCCGCTCGCTGCCCGGATAGCGGGCCCGCAGGGTGAGGAGAGCGCCTTCGGGCGTGCGCACGCAACCGTGGCCCACCGCCAAGTCGACGGGTACGCCCGGCAGTCGGTGGTCGAGCGTCACGTCAACGGTGAGGTCGGCCTCCGTCACGTACTGGACGATGACGTCGTCCGCGCGCGACACGAAGACCTCGCCGCGCCGGCCTCCGCACTCGGCCCGGACGACGCCGGTGGCGAAGTCGACCTCGCGCCGGTACGCGCGCGACTCCCGTGGCGCCCGGCGCAGCCGCACCTGGAAGGCCGGGTGGAAGGGCCGTACCCACAGCAGGGGTCGCCCGTCGGTGAAGTCCTCCCCGGCGTCGACGTCACCGGCCAGCAACCGGTCCTGGACGCTCCTCAGCCGTGCGGCCAGCTCGGGCGGCCGGGAGTGTTCACCGCCGTTCGGACGGACCAGGGAGTGGTGGTTGACGATGACCCGGTCGTCGTTCGGATCACCGAACACCATGACGCCGTGTCGGCCGTTCCCGCTCAGGAAGGCGTCCTCCCAGCGGGCGGCGGGGGCGGGCTCCCAGGTGCCGTGGACGGGGGCGTCGGTGGAGCCGTGGACGGGGGCGTCCGTGGGGCCGCCCGCGGGCTCGCTCATGGCGCTGCCTCCAGTACGACGACGCCGTACCGCCCCAGCTCCACGGCATCGACGACGTCCTCGCCGGTCAGCAGGTCGCGGTGGCGTCCCGGCACCGGCACGGTCACCGTGTCCCGCCCGTGGTGGAGCAGGAACAGCAGTTCGCCCCGGCGTACCGCCTCCACGTCCGCCGGAAGGTGGTCGAGTGGCGGCCGTACGCCCGCGTCCTCGGCGATCCCGGCGAGCAGCGGCCACAGCGCCTCGGGCTCGGGGAGGGTGGACAGGTACCAGGCGCGGCCCTTGCGCAGTACGGCCGGAAGACCGTCCAGCTCACCGCCCTCGTACCGGACGACGGCGTAGGTGTCGTCCGCGGCCTCGATCTCCTCGGACCACAGCGTGCCGCGGAAGCCCTCGGCCTCGGCCTTCTCGTCGGCGTCCAGCGGCCACCATTCGTGCAGGGTGCGGATGCCGAAGAGTGCGCGCAGCCGCTGGTCCATGCCGCCGGGCCGCACCCGGTCGTCCTGGTCGGCGACGCCGGTCAGGAAGCCGGAGACGAGGGTGCCACCGCCGCGTACGTATCCGACGAGGTTGTCGATCGCCCTGTCCGTCAGCAGATACAGCTGCGGGACGACGACCAGCTTGTACCCGGACAGGTCGTGCTCGGGGTGGGCGAAGGAGGTGGTGGTGTTCGCCTCCCACAGGGCGCGGTGCCAGGCGCGTACGACGCTCTGGTGGTCGACCTCGGAGGACAGCCGCCCGTCCTGCTGACTCGCCCACCAGGCGTTCCAGTCCAGCAGTACGGCGACGTCGGCGCCGACGACCCGGGTGCCCGTCACCTTGTCGCTCAGCAGGGCGAGTTCGGCCCCGATCCGCTTGACCTCCTGGAAGGTGCGGCCCCGCTCCCCCGCGTGGCTGACCATCCCGGAGTGGAACTTCTCGGCGCCCTGCCGGGACTGCCGCCACTGGAAGTAGCAGACGGCGTCCGCGCCGCGCGCGACGGCCTGGAGGGACCAGAGCCGGTTGAGACCACGGGGCTTCGGGTGGTTCACACCACGCCAGTTCACGGGCCCCGCCGCCTGTTCCATGACCATCCAGGGCCCGCCGTGGGCCTGTGAGCGGGTCATGTCGTGGATGAGCGCGCCGTACTGGGCGCCGAGCGGGTCGCGCGGGTCCGGATAGATGTCGACGGAGACCACGTCCTCCCGCTCGGCCCACGCCCAGGCGTCCTGGCCCTGCCAGAACGGCATGAAGTTGGTGGTCACGGGGATGTGCGGAGTGTGCCGGGCGACGATGTCGCGTTCGGCGAGATAGCACTCCAGGAGGGCGTCGGAGGTGAAGCGCTTGAAGTCGAGGACCTGGGTGGGGTTGTTCATGTAGTGGGCGTGGCGCGGCGGCAGCACGCCTTCCCAGTCGTCGTAGCCCTGACTCCAGAAGGCCGTGCCCCAGGCGGCGTTGAGGGCGTCGAGCGTGCCGTACGTGTCCTGGAGCCAGCGGCGGAAGGCGGCGGCCGCCTCGTCGCCCCAGTCGTAGGTGCAGTACTCGTTGTTGATGTGCCACATCGTCAGGGCCGGATGACCGCCGTAGCGGGCGGCGAGGTCCTCGGTGAGGGCGGCGGCGTGGCGCCGGTAGGTGGCGCTGGAGTGGGCGAAGTGCTGGCGGCCGCCCCACCACTCGACACGGCCGTCCGCGTCGCGGGGCAGGGTCTCCGGGTGGAGCCGGCCATCCAGGGCGGGGGCGAGGAGGTGGGGGTGGCGAGGACGACCCCGACGCCGTTCTCGTGCAGCAGGTCCATCAGCCGGTCGAGCCAGCCGAACTCCCGTGCACCGGGCGTCGGTTCGAGCTTGGCCCAGGAGAAGACGCCGACAGTGACGGAGTTGACGCCGGCCTCCTTCATGAGCCGCACGTCCTCCGGCCAGAGCTCCTCCGGCCACTGCTCGGGGTTGTAGTCGCCGCCGAAGAGGATGCGGCCACGCGTGGCGTCTGCGAGCGTCGGCATCAGACCGGCTCCCCGTACTGGATGCCACGTCCGTTCGTACCGAGGTACACACGGCCGTACACGCGCGGGTCTCCGGTGATGACCTCGCCGATCCAGCCCCACTGGTGGGCGTCGTCGTTGATCCGCACCCAGGTCCCGGCCGCGTCGTCGGAGCGGTAGACGGCGGTGATCGTCTCCGTGGAGCCGACCTGATAGACGGCCGGGTAGTCGGCGCCGTCGGCCGCCTTGCCGAAGCCGAGGGTGTACGAGGCCCAGCAGCCGGCGACCTTGGCGAAGGTGACTCCACCGTCGGTGGACCGGTAGAGCCCGTTCCACTTCAGGCTCAGCCACAGGTCACCGCTGCGCCCGGGTGCGGCGGCCAGCTGGAACTGGTCGTCCCCGGAGGGCAGTCCACCGGCACGGGCGGTGAAGGAGCGGCCACTGTCGGCGCTGGCGTACAGCGTTCCTGTGTCGGTGTCGTACGCGTAGAAGAGCGTCGGGTCGGCCGGGTCGGCGACCGGCGTGGCGCCCTTCGGGAAGGAGGAGACCTCGGACCAGGTCGCGCCGTTGTCCGTCGAGCGGTGAGCCGCGTACTTCGTGCCGTCCCAGTGCACGAAGGACCACAGCAGCGTACCGCCGTCGGCGCTGGTGGCGATCGGCCCCGGCGCGTTCTTGGCGATGTCGGGCTGGGCCGTGAAGGGCGCCCAGGTCCGCCCGCCGTCGTGGGAGTACGCGCCGTTGCCGTGGTCGCCCCAGCCCGCCCGGACGACGTACGACGGCTTGGCCGCGGCCTGCGCGAGTCCCGTCGCCGACCCGAACACGGGGTTCGTCGCCATGCCGCGTGACGGGGACGCCGTGAGCCGCTCGTGGTACATCACGCCGATGTCCCCGAGTCCGCTGATCAGATGCGCTTCCCCGGCCGGGGGCGAGATCAGCCGGCGCACGGCCGTCTCCTCCAGACCACGGATCCGTGGCGCCCAGCGTCTGAGGTCGCGGGTGCCGTAGAGGGTCGCGCCCGTCCCGTACACGAGGTGCTTCGAGTCGTACGGGTCGAGGGCGAGCGCCTGGATCCACCAGCCGAACTTCGGCCGGTCTTCACCCCAGTCGAGGAAAGGAGTCTCGGACACGTCGAAGACCGCCACGTCCTTGAGGGACGCCCAGGTACGGCCACCGTCGGTGGACCGGAACACGGTGTCGCCGTCGGCCCACCGGTTGTTGGTGGAGACGACGACGGTGCCCGCGCGGCGGGCGCCGGTCGCCACGCCCCCGTAGGCGAAGGTGTCCGCCGAACCGTCGTCCGTGGTGCCTCCCGGCTTCACGGGAGTGACCTCGGTCCACGTTCCGGTGGCCGTGCGCAGCTTGTGCACACTGCCGTCGGACTGGCCGCCCGGGCCGGGCGCGTCGCCGTAGGTCACGTACAGCTCGCGGGTGAGCCTGTCGTACGCGGCGCGGAGCGGGACCTTGGCGGCGGTGCCGGACGGCTGTCCGGGGACGGCCTCCCAGGTCGTGCCGTCGGAGGTGCGGTACAGGTTCGCCGTGCCCGTGGTGCCGTCACCGTCGCCCCAGCCGGCGTAGACGGTGCGCCCGGCCGCGACGAGGAGCGTGATGCCCTGCCCGGCGGAGTTCGCCTTCGCCGGGAAGGCGCTCACGCCTGCCCAGGTGGCCCCTCGGTCGGTGGACTTGAGCAGTCCGTCGTGCCTGGTCCCCAGCCACAGGGTGTCGCCGTCGCGCGGGTCGGCGAGGAGCCGCTCACCGGCCCCTCGTCCGTCCTCGTTGGCGCCGAGCTTCACGTTCAGGTCGGTGCGGGTCCAGGTGGCACCGCGGTCCTCGGAGCGCAGGACCGCACCGTTGCCCGCCCACGCCTGGGCGTAGGTGCCGAGGGCGAGGTAGAGCCGGTCCGGGTGCGCGGGGTCGACGGCGAGCGACTCGACACCGAGCAGGTTCCAGTCGTCCCAGCCGAGGTGGTCGGTGAGCGGGGTCCAGCGGGCGGCTCGCTCGTCCCAGCGGTAGGCGCCGCCGATGTCGGTCCGGGCGTAGGCGAGCCCTCGTACGGCCGGATGGAACAGCACACCGGTGATGAATCCGGTGCCGCCGATGACGGCGTTGCGCCAGCGGTAGGAGGGGGTGGCGGCGGTGACCCCGGCGGCGTGCGCGCGGCCCTGGAGAGGCGGCACGGTGGTGAGCGCGGCGGCGGCCGCAGTCCCGGCGAGAACGGCCCGGCGGCTCGGTCGGGACGCATGCATGACATACCTCGTTCTACGGAGAGACGGTCAGGGGAGATACCTGAGGGGCGCGGGGCTGTACCGACATGCGGCTCCGCCGCGTGGGCGCGGCCGGCCATGAACGACCCGCGGTCGCCGAACAACCGCAAAGCCCTCTTCGACAGACGCCGGTCAGCCCTTCACCGCGCCCGTCAGCATGCCCTTCTTGAAATGCCGCTGCACGAACGGCGACAACACGGCCACCGGCAGCAACGCCATCACCATGACCGCCATCTGCACCGCCAGGCCGGACAGTTGGCCGGTCTTGATGGCCTGGCCGAGGCCCACCGGGGCCTCCTGCTTCTGCACGAGCTGGATCATGACGTTCTGCAGCGGCATCATGTCCTGGTCGTTGAGGTAGAGCGAGGCATTGAACCAGGCGCTCCAGTACCCGACGGCGTAGAACAGGGTGATCACCGCGAGGACCGCGCGGGAGAGCGGCATGACGATCTGCCACAGAATGCGGACGTCACCGGCGCCGTCGATGCGGGCGCTGTCGATGAGTTCCTGCGAGATGCCCATGAAGAAGCCGCGCAGCACCAGGATGTTGAAGACGCTGATCGCGCTCGGGAGGATCAGCGCGAGATAGCTGTCGGTCAGGCCCAGCGACTGCACCAGCAGATAGGTCGGGATGAGACCGGCGCTGAAGAACATGGTCGCCAGCAGCGCCAGCAGGATCCAGCGGTGGCCGAGCGAGCCGATGCGCGAGAGGCCGTAGGCGCACAGGACGGACACCGCCATGGAGAACAGCGTGCCGACGAGGGTGATCAGGATGCTGATGACCGAGGCGCGGGTGACCTGGCCGCCGCTGAGGAGTTCCTTGTAGGCGACGAAGGTGATGCCCTTGGGCACCATCACCAGGCCGCCGGCCTCGTCGATGGTCTTCCGTGAGGAAAGGCTGGTGACGATGACGATCCACAGCGGGAAGAAGATCCCCAGGCAGGCGAGGGTCAGCACGAGTCCCTTGCCCGCGAGGCCGGCCTTGCTGGGCTCCTCCTCCCACGTCGGTCGGGGCGGCGGCGCCCAACGGCTGGGGCCGCGCACGGGTTTGTCGATGACGGCGGTCACTTCTTGTACACCCCCTGCTCGCCCATGAGATGGGCCACCTTGTTCGCGGCGAGGACCAGGCCGAGGCTGACCACGCCCTTGATCAGTCCGGCGGCCGCCGCGTAGCCGAAGTCCTGGTTGCGGACGCCGTTCCACCAGACGAAGGTGTCGAGGACCTCCGCCGCTCCTGGTCCGACGGCGTCGCGCTGGAGCAGGATCTGTTCGAAGCCGACGGTGAGGGCGTCACCGACGCGGAGCACCAACAGCAGGGCGATCACCGGGCGCAGCGCGGGCAGCGTGATGTGCCACATGCGGCGCCAGCGACCCGCGCCGTCCATCGCGGCGGCCTCGTACAGGTCCGGGCTGACCGAGGACAGCGCGGCGAGGAAGACGATGATCCCCCAGCCGGCGTCCTTCCACACGCTCTGCGCGGTGATCAGGAACTTGAAGGTGTTGGGGTCGGTCATGATGTCGAGACCGTCGTACCCGTGCTGCCGCAGCAGCTGCGAGAGGATTCCGGCGCCGCCGAAGAGCTGCTGGAAGACGGCGATGACCAGCACCCAGGAGAAGAAGTGCGGCAGGTAGAGGATCGCCTGTGAGAGCGCCCGGACCCTGGGCCTGACCACGCTGTTGATGAGCAGCGCGAGCGCGATCGGGATCGGGAAGTACAGGACGAGCTGGAGGAAGAACAGCACGAGGGTGTTCTGCACGGCATCCCAGAACGCCGAGTCCTCGAAGACCCGTTGGAAGTTCTCGATGCCCACCCAGGGGCTGTGCAGCATGGAGACGATGCCGTTGTCGCTGATGTACGGGTCGTAGTCCTGGAAGGCGACGATGTTGCCGAGGATCGGCACGTAGTTGAAGAGCAGGACCAGCAGGACCGCCGGCAGCGTCATCAGGAGCAGGACGCGGTCGCGTCTGAACCTGAGCCGCAGGCTCACCTTTCCGGAGGGGCGTTTCTCCTGGGAGCCGGTGGCGCGGCCGGATGCCACCGGGGTCTTCTCTGTCGTGTCGGCCTCGGTCCCGCTCCGAGGCACCGTGCTGTGGGACACGGCCGTTCTCCTTGCCTCGGTACCCGGTCAGCTCGCCGCCGGGCCGTTCTCGTCGAGCAGCTTCTTGTACCAGTCGCGCAGTTGGTCGCCACCCTTGCTCTTCCAGTCGGAGACGGCCTGCTGCATGTCGCTGATCTTCTTGCGGCCGCGGACGATGTCGTCCTCCAGCTGCTCGAAGTCGTTGGAGAGGTTGGTGTAGCGGCTGGGTTCGGTGATCTGCATGCCGTAGAAGGAGGACTTCTTGGTGAAGGCGCCCATCCGCTGCTGCCACTCGACCTGCGCCTTGGCGACCTCGGGGAAGTCGGGGTGGGCGATGGTCGCGGTGGGGCTCGCGACCATGACGTAGGCGTTGATGACCTCGTTGTTGCCCTGGTCGGTCTTGGTGGGAACGCCGTTCTTGACGGTGTAGTGGGTGCCCTCGACGCCGTAGTTGGTGAGCATGTACTCCTTGGTGCCGTACGGCGCGGCGGTGACGTTGGCGACGGCCAGCACGTCACGGACGACGGACTCTGAGGCCTTCTTGCTGACGAAGGCGAAGATGTTGGCCGGCTCACCCGCCCAGAGGGTCGGTGAGCCGCCGTCGTGGCCGAAGATGTCCATGCCCCAGATCTTGTAGTCCGGGTTCTGGGTGGCCTGTTCGGCGGTGCGGCTCCACCACTGCGAGATGTCCTGGTTGTAGATGAGGAACTCGCCGGCGGCGAACTTGGGACCAGGGTCGGTGGACTGGCTCTTGCCGAGCTTGGCGTCGGGGTGGACGTACCCGGCGGCGAAGAGCTTGCGGGTCCACTCCAGCGCTTCGAGGTACTCCTGGGTCTCGACGCGGTAGATCAGCTTGCCGTCCACCATGTTCCAGCCGAGCGCCTTCTCGCTGCCGGAGAGCACGCCCCAGGCGTTGAAGGCGGTCCACTTCATGTCCAGGCAGGCCCAGCGCTTGGCCTTGGCGTTGGTGATCTCCTTGGCCAGGGCCATGAACTCGTCGGCGGAGGTGGGGACTTGGTATCCCTCCTTGTCGAAGATGTCCTTGCGGTAGAGGGGCACGATGTTGGCGACATACGAGGACGGCATGGGCAGGCCGCGCAGCTTGCCACCGAAGATGCAGCGCTGCCAGGCATCGGACGGGATCCCGGCCAGGTTCGGGTAGTCCTTGACCTTGTCCCCGGAGAGGTACGGGCCGAGGTCCGCGAACTTGCCGATGATGGCGCTGGGTATCTTGCCGCCCATGTTCCAGCCGGGGACGACCACGACGTCCGGGATGTCGCTGGAGGCCAGGACCGCGCCGAGCTTCTGGTCGTAGGTGTTGCCGTCCTGGTTCTGCCACTCGACGTCGACACCGCTCAGGTCATTCATCGCCTTGTAGTAGGCGTTGTCCGACTTCGGCGGCGACCCCCAGAACGGGGACATGATGCTGACCTTGCCGCCCTTGCCGAGCTTCTTCGGCACCGAGGTCCTCAGGGAAGCGATGTCGAGCTTGCTGGTGAAGCCGACCGCGGAGCCGTTCTTGGCGGCGATGTCAGGGGTCACCACGTTGGTCGCGACGTAGGCCGGCAGCAGCTTCTTGGCGCTCTTGCCCGCCGACGTGCCCCCGCCCGAGCCGCTGTCCGAGCCGCCGCAGGCGGCGAGCAGCGGCATCCCTCCCGCGACCGCCGCGGCGGCGACCGCCGTGGAGGCGAGGAAGCTTCTCCGGCTGGGAGCGGAGGGGGCGGTGTTCGGCGTCATTGCGTCAACCCTTCGTGGCGCACAGCAGGACACCCGGCGGTGGAGCCGTCGGCTGCGGTGTCTTGAGTGGAACTGGCTGAGCTGAAGCGGTCCTCGGAGGACTGCGTCGAAGACTGCGTGCCCCGAGGGAGCCGCTCCACTAGTCGAAGCGCTTCGATGTTGCTGCGAGGTTAAGTGAACACCTGGGGGTGCACAAGAGCCGATTCCAAGATTCCTCGGAGGTGTGGAGGACCTGACCGGCCTCGCCGGGTGCTTGAAATGCCAATGAGGAAACGGAGTTGTGCGTCGAGGTGTCTTGACACCCGCCCCTCGGGCGATCGAGCATCGAAGCGCTTCGAAAGCACCCCGTCGCTCCACCGCAAAGGGATCACCACGTGACCGCACAAACGCCGCCTACGCCGCCTTTTCGCGATCCGCAGCTGCCGTTCGCGAAGCGCATCGACGATCTGCTGGCGCGGCTCACGCTCGACGAGCGCATCGCGTTCCTGCACCAGTTCGCGCCCGCCGTGGAGCGGCTCGGGGTGGCCGCGTTCCGCACCGGCCAGGAGGCGCTGCACGGTGTGGCCTGGATGGGCCCGGCGACGGTCTTCCCCCAGGCCGTCGGCCTCGGCGCGACCTGGAACGACGAGCTCGTACGCCGCGTCGGCGAGGCGGTCTCGGCCGAGGTCCGCGCGATGCGCGCCCGCGACGACCGGGTGGGGCTCAACGTCTGGTCCCCCACGGTCAATCTGCTGCGTCACCCGCTGTGGGGCCGCAACGAGGAGGGCTACTCGGAGGACCCGAAGCTCACCTCCGCGATCGCTACGGCGTACACCCGGGGCCTGCGCGGCGACCACCCCGACTACTGGCGCACGGCCCCCGTCCTCAAGCACTGGCTCGCCCACAACAACGAGACGGACCGGGACACCACCTCCTCCTCGGTCCGTCCGCGCGTGCTGCACGAGTACGACCTGCGGGCGTTCCGCGCGACCGTCGAGGCGGGCGCGGTGGCGGGTGTGATGCCGGCGTACAACCTGATCAACGGCCGCCCCAACCACGTCTCCCCGCACCTCGGGGAACACCTGCGCACCTGGACGGACCAGGACCTCCTGGTCTGCTCCGACGCGGGCGCCCCCTCCAACCTGGTCGACTCCGAGCACTACTTCGACACGCACGAGGAGGCGACCGCCGCCGCGATCCTCGCCGGGGTCGACAGCTTCACGGACCACGGCGAGGACGGTTCGAAGATCGCGGACCGGGTCCGAGGGGCCTTGGAGAAGGGCCTGTTGAGCGAGGCGGACATCGACGCGGCGGTCCGCCGCCAGCTCGCGATCCGCTTCCGGCTCGGCGAGTTCGACCCGCACACGGACCCCCACGGCGGCACCTCGGACTTCGACACCCCGGCCCACCGCGCGCTCGCCCGGGAGGCGGCCGAGCAGGCGATCGTCCTCCTCAAGAACGACGGCCTGCTGCCACTCGGTCCGGGCGTGCGCGTCGCCGTCGTGGGCCTCCTCGCCGACGAGTGCAAGCTTGACTGGTACAGCGGCACACTCATCCACCGCTCCACTCCGCTGGAGGGCCTGTACGAGCGCTTCGGCGCCGAGCGCGTCGACTTCGCCGAGGGCGTGGACCGGGTACGCCTGAGGACCTCCTCCGGTGCGTATCTGTCGGTGCCCCTCGCCGGGGACGCGGACGACGAGGTGCGCGGCGCCGAGGGCGCGCTGGATCCGGCCCTGCTCGCGGGGCGCACGGACCTGCCGCCCCTCACCACCGACGCCACCGGCACCGACCTCGCGCTGATCGACTGGGGCGAGGGACTGCTGACCCTGCGGGCCCCCGACGGGCGCTACCTCTCGGTCGCCGAGGACGGTTACCTCCGCGCGTCCGCCGACCAGCCGGGCGGCTGGGTCGTCCAGGAGACGTTCCGTCTCGAACCGGCTGGTTCCCGCTCCGGATCCCATGGGAGCGGCCACCTCCTGAGGCACGTCGGGACGGGTGGGCATCTCTCTGTCGCCGCCGACGGCGTCAGGGTTGCCGACGACGCCCCGGAGATTTTCGAGCTGGAGTTCGCCGAGCGCGGCGAGGACGCCGTGGCCCGGGTGGCGGAGGCGGCCGACGTCGTCGTGGTCGTGGCGGGCAACGACCCGCACATCAACGGGCGCGAGACGGAGGATCGCACCACCCTCCGGCTCCCCGCCCATCAGGAGCGCCTGCTGCGCGCCGCCCGCGCCGCGAACCCGGACACCGTCCTCGCCCTGGTCTCGGCGTATCCCTACGCGGTGGACCCCACCGACCTCCCCGCCGTCCTGTGGACCGCACACGGCGGCCAGGCGGCGGGCACCGCCCTGGCCCGCGTCCTGGCCGGCGACGTCTCCCCCGCCGGCCGTCTCCCGCAGACCTGGTACGCCTCCGACGCGGACCTGCCCGACCTGCTCGACTACGACGTGATCGGCGGCCGCCAGACGTATCTGTACTTCGAGGGCCGCCCGCTGTTCCCGTTCGGCCACGGCCTCGCGTACACGACGTTCGCGTACGAGGATCTGGAGGTCACCGAGGCGGAAACCACGCTGATGGCCTCCTTCACGGTCACGAACACGGGCGAGGCACCGGCGGACGAGGTGGCCCAGCTCTACGCGCGCGCCGTGGACCCGTCGGTGCCGCGCCCCCGCCGCGAACTGCTGGCTCACCGGCGCCTCCACCTCACTCCCGGTGCCTCGGAGCGCCTGACCTTCGAACTCCCCCTCTCCGCACTGGAGTTCTGGGACGTGGCGGTCGGCAGGACCCGTCTGGAGCCGGGCGCGTACGAACTCCTCGCGGGCACATCGAGCGAGGACATCCGGCTGCGCACCACGATCGCCCTCACCGGCGAGCCCGCCACCCCCCGCCCGGTGCGCGAAACGGGCCTGAACGCGGCCGACTTCGACGAACAGCGGGACACCGAGATCGTCGACCGTACGAAGGTGTCGGGTGACGCGGTGTCGCCGAGGGCCGACGCGACGGGCGAACTCGTCCACCGCGGCTGTGATTTCGGAACGGGTGTCACGCGGGTCGAGGTCGAGGCGTCGGGCGGGGGAGCCGTCGAGGTGTCGCTGGACGGGGGCCCCTCACTCGCGACGGTCAGCTTCGGCGGGACGAAGGGCCCGTACGACTACACCACCATCGGCGCCGAGTTCGCGGCCCACGGTGTGCACGACCTGCATCTCAGGCTGCGCGGCCCACTGCGGCTCGCGCGGGTGGGCTTCTCCGGTTGAGGGTCCGGACAGGCCGACCACCAGGGGCCCGGCACCGGAAGGCATCGGTGCCGGGCCCCTTCGGGAGACTATCTGAAAATGATTGTCGTTAGCCAGAGAGTGGCGCGGAGTGCGCCACACCCTTAGAGCGCGAGGCCCGTCAGGACGAGGACCCGCTCGTAGGTGTAGTCGTCCATCGCGAACTTGACGCCCTCGCGGCCGACACCGGACTGCTTCACACCGCCGTACGGCATCTGGTCGGCACGGTAGGACGGCACGTCGCCGACGACCACGCCACCGACCTCCAGCGCGCGGTGGGCGCGGAAGGCGACCTGCAGGTCGTGCGTGAACACGCCCGCCTGGAGGCCGTACTTGGAGTCGTTGACGGCGGCGAAGGCCTCCGCCTCACCATCCACCTTGCGCACGGTGAGGACCGGTCCGAAGACCTCCTCGCAGGAGATCGTCGCCTCGGCCGGTACGTCGGTGAGCACGGTCGGCGCGTAGGAGGCACCGTCGCGCTTGCCGCCGGTGAGGAGGGTGGCGCCGGACCGGACGGCCTCGTCGACCCAGGACTCCACACGCTGGGCGGCGTCCTCGCTGACCAGCGGGCCGACGTCCGTCTTGTCGTCGGACGGGTCGCCGGTGACCTGGGCCTCGACGGCGGCGACGATGCGCGGCAGCAGCCGGTCGTACACCGACGCGTCCGCGATCACGCGCTGCACGGAGATGCAGGACTGGCCGCCCTGGTAGTTGGAGAAGGTCGCGATCCGCGTCGCGGCCCAGTCCAGGTCCTCGTCGCTCGCCCAGTCGGCGAGGACGACGGCCGCGCCGTTGCCGCCGAGCTCCAGGGTGCAGTGCTTGCGCGGCACCGAGTCCATGATCGCGTAGCCGACCTTCTCGGACCCGGTGAAGGAGATGACCGGGAGCCGCTCGTCCTGGACGAGGGCGGGCATCCGGTCGTTGGAGACCGGGAGGATCGACCAGGAGCCGGCCGGCAGCTCCGTCTCGGCGAGCAGGTCACCGATGATCAGGCCGGAGAGCGGGGTCGCGGGCGCCGGCTTCAGGATGATCGGCGCGCCGGCGGCGATGGCCGGGGCGATCTTGTGGGCGCACAGGTTGAGGGGGAAGTTGAAGGGCGCGATGCCGAGGACGACGCCCTTCGGGAAGCGGCGGGTGAGGGCCAGGCGGCCCTGGCCGCCGAGGTCGGTGTCGAGGCGCTGGGCCTCGCCGCCGTTGAAGCGGCGGGCCTCCTCGGCGGCGAACCGGAAGACGGACACCGCGCGGCCGACCTCGCCGCGGGCCCACTTGATCGGCTTGCCGTTCTCGGCGGAGATGAGCTGCGCGATCTCCTCGGTGCGCTCGACGAGACGCTTGCTGACGTGGTCGAGGGCGGCGGCGCGGACGTGGGCGGGGGTGGCGGCGAATTCGTCGCGCACGGCGTACGCGGCGGCGACGGCCTCCTCGACCTGTGCCTCGGTCGGGACGCTGACCTGTCCGACGACCCGGCCGTCCCACGGCGAGGTGACATCGAAGGTGGTCTCACCGGTGGCCTGGCGGCCGGCGAGCCAGAAGGCGTGGGTGGAAGTCATGTCGAGTCCCGGCCCTTCCGAGGTTGAGGTGTCCTTGGCGTTCGTGGTCCACGGTAGGGCCGCGGCGGCGGGAGGTCGTTTGTCCGGGACGTAGCAGTGGCGGGGCGGGGCACTCCGCTTTGGCGCGATCGAGATGACCGCCACGTTTCCCTCGCCCCCGCCGCCCCTACCCGTCCCCCCCCCCGGGGGCCACGCCCCTGGACCCCCAAAAGACCGCGCACAGACGCCCCGCAGCCGAACGAATCCGAGCCGGCGCGGCACGCGGGGCGCAGCCCCGCCCCAGCCCCCACCCACCCACCCACAGCCGAACAAACGAGGCCGAGCGGGAAATCCGGGGCGCAGCCCCGGACCGAGGGGGCGGGGAACTGCGCGACCAGCGACAGACGGCCCGCAGCCGAGGAACCCGCCCCGGGGGCCGGGGCGGAGCCCCCGGGGCGGCGGCAGCGCGCGCCCGCCCGCGGACGTGGAACCCACCCGGGGTTCCTACTCCCCCGCCGCCGCCGTCGCCTTCAGCGCCAGCCACAGTTCCATGCGGACGTCGGGATCGTCGAGGGAGCGTCCGAGGATCTCCTCGACGCGCCGCATCCGATAACGCAGGGTGTGCCGGTGCACACCCAGGTCGGCGGCGGCGGCGTCCCACTGACCGTGCCGGGACAGCCACGCCCGCAGCGAGGCGACCAGATCCCCCCGCCCGGTGGCGTCGTGCTCGTTCAGCGGACGCAGCAACCCGTCCGCGAACGCCCGCACCGCGTCATCGGCGAGCAACGGCAGCACGGACCCCGCGGCCAGCTCCTCGTGCTCGACCAGCGACCGCCCCCGCCGCCGGGCCACGGACAGCGCCTGCTCGGCCTGCTTGTAGGCGGCGGCCGCGGCGATCGGCCCGGCGGGGGCCGACAGGCCGACGACCAGTTCGTCCTCGTCGCCCACGGGCTGCTCCCGGGCGGCGATCCGCGCGGCGTCCAGCGCGGCCGCGTACTCCCCGCACGCCGTCACCGCCGCGCCTCCGTCCACGGCGAGCACGACCAGCCGCTCCCCGTCGGGCACGACGAGCACGGACTCACCGGAGCGGGCTGCGGCGGACTCGACGATCTCGGCGAGCCCGCCGAGCGGGTCGCCGTTCGTCGGGTCCGGCACCACGACGGGGGCCTTGGACGGCTTCGCGGTGGCCACCCGCGCGTGCCCGTCCGCGTGCGCCCGCGCGGCCGAAGCGGACGCCGACTCGGCGAGGATCAGCCGGAAGGGCGCGTCGAGCAGTTCCCCGTAGAGGTCCCCGGCCACGGTGCGCGCGTGCTCGGGCTGCCCGGCGAGCAGCATGCGCAGCACCGCCGCTCCGATGCGCTGCTCGGCGGCGTGCAGCGACCGTGAGCGTTCGGTGGTGAGGGTCAGCAGTGCGATCGCGGAGTGCACGGCGTAGCGCTCGGCGGTGCCGAGGGCGGCGGCCGTTCCGACGGCGAGCGCGGCGCGGGGGCGGCGGCCGGTGCCGAGGGAGTGGAGTTCCACGCGGTCCTCGCCGCCGACGACGGAGCTGGCGGGCGCGGGACGCTCGCGCAGCCGCTCCACGTCGGGGGTGATGCGTGCGGCCCGCCGTCCGGCCCACTCGGGCGCGGTGGCGACGACAGCGCCGGACGCGTCGTACAGGGCCGCCCAGCCGTCCACCTGTCCCGCGAGCGCCGACAGCAGCCCCTCGGGGCCGTCGTTCAGGGCCTGCTTCGTCAGTTCGCGCTGCGCGGCGAAGCCCGCCGTCACGGCCCGGTACTGGTCCGCGGCGATCGCGGCGGACACCGCCTTGCTGATGGCCAGGAAGGGGGTGCGGCGCGGGACCTCCAGGAGCGGCAGTCCCTCTTCCTCCGCCGCGTCGACCAGGGCCTTCGGGATCTCGTCGTAGTTGACCCCGACGGCGAAGCCGAGCCCGACGACGCCGGCTCCCACCAGCCGCTTCACATAGCGCCGCATGACGTCCGGATCCTCCGCGTCCAGCTGGAGCGCGGTGATCAGCAGCAGTTCCCCGCCCTCCATGTACGGCACGGGGTCGGCGAGCTCGCTGACGTGGGCCCAGCGGACGGGTACGTCCAGACGGTCCTCGCCCGCCCGCACGGTCAGTTTGAGCGCGGAGTGGTGGACGATCGAGGCGAGCGTGGGGCGCATGGGACCTTCAGGTCTTCACAGGATCTTCGACGGTCACGGGCAGTGTGATCTTTTGGCCGCAACGTATGAACGACCTATGTCGATTCTGCCTCACCGTACGGTCGGCCGGTGACCTTGTGTCCAGACACCTAGCTCCGCAGGTCCACCAGCAACGGCGGCGCGTGTTCTCCCCCACCCTGGTGAGCGACAGCACCGCGTGCCCCGGCGGCACCTCGTGCGCCAGCTCGGACGCCGACCACCGCTCCCGCTCGACCTTCCTTATGGTCACCGCGTCCGTGGTGACGGCCTTTCCGGTGACCAACTTGCGCAGAGCGTGGATGGCCCGGGTCATCGGCTGGTCCGCGAAGACGGTGTGCTTGGCCACGTCACGGGTCTCGACCCACTCCGTTCCCCAGGCGTGGGCGAAGCGGCTGCCGTCCCAGGTCGTGACGCCGGAGAACGCCATCCGGCAGCCCACGGCCCCGAACAGCGGCCCGTGCAGCGCCTCGGGGATGTCGCCGATCGTGCGCAGGGCGAGCACCACCCCCGCGTTCTGGGAGCGCAGGCGCTGGATGCGACGTACGGAGTCGGGGGTCAGCGTTCCGGTGGCGTCGTCGAGGACCAGGCAGACGAAGTGCGGGCGCTCGCCGCCGCGGACGACGGCGGTGAACTGGGCCAGTACGAGCCGGGCGAGCAGCCTGGCGGCCTCCTCGTGCCCGTGCTCGGGCAGGTCGATCCGTACCCGGAGCGGGTGGTGGGCCACGGCGCGCAGCGAGAAGGCGCGGGTGGTGCCGCCCGCGCCGAAGAAGTCGGCGAAGGCCGGCCGGTCCAGGAGCGCCAGCCGGTCGGCGAGCGCCGGGCCCGCGTCGGCCGGGCTGCCGACCTGCCGCATACGGGCTTCCAGTTCGCGGCGCATCCCGGCGTGCTGCGGCCCGGAAAGGGCTTCGTGCAGGGCGGTCAGGGCCTCCGGCACGCCTTCCAGGAGTTCCCGCAGGACGGACATCGGCGGGAACGTGCCGTGCACCGCCCGGTAGGGGCCGAGGAGTTGGGCGAGCGCGGTGGTGGCCCGCTGGCCGGCCACCGCGTCGAGGTCCCCGGCCAGCCCTTCGGCGAGGAAGGAGGCCGCTTCGTCGGGGTCGTCGGAGTCCGCGTACAGATCGAGGTCGTGGACGGAGGCTGGGTCGCCGATCTTCACCACGACGTCGAAGGCCGAGTCCGGGCCGAGCGGCGTCCCGGCGGCGGCGACCGCGACGACGGCGCACCGCCCGGTGAGCGCCTGCAGGGCGAGCGACTCGACGACGGGTCCGACCAGGTGCCGGGTCTTCCCGGAGCCGGAAGGACCGACGGCGAGCAGGGAGGTGCCCAGGGCTTCCGGGTCGAGGGCCGCGCCCCCGCCGTCGTAGGCCTCCGGGGTACGGTCCCCGGTCGTCCACCGCCCGATGCGCACCTGTCCCACGAGCACGTCGTGCGCCGCGGTGCGCGCGGGCAGGTCCCGGGCCCCGGAGGGGTGGGTCCAGGCCGCCCCGCCCCGCCGCAGCACGGTGTCGGCGAAGGCCGCCAGGCGCGTGGCGTCCCACTTCGCCGTGGTCCACGCGCGCCGCACCCGGGCGCAGTCCACGTCGTTCATCCGGCCGCCGAGCACTTCGGCGGTGAGCAGGTCCGCCGCCTCGTGCTGTCCGGCGTCACGGAGTTCGGGCCACTGGGCGGCGGGCAGGTCCGGCGCGAACTTCGCGGTGCCGGCCTCCTGTGCCTCGTGGCGCGCGGCTCGGGCGGCGAGCCACTCCCTGGCGTATCCGCGCCAGGCGCCGATCCGGGCGAACGGCCACAGGACGAGCAGGGTGATCAGCGTGTAGAGCCCGTCGGTGATCAGCTGCGACTGGAACAGGTCATAGCCGCCGGAGACCAGGGCGACGAGGGAGAACAGCGGGGCGACGACCGGCAGGGCGTCCCAGCCGACCCCGGGGAAGGCGTCCGGGAAGACGAACGTCAGGGCGATCAGTGCGCCGAGCGCGGCGAGGGCGGCGCGCAGGGGCTGGGGCCGGCCGGTGACGTAGTGGCGGACGACCTCGGGCCAGCTCCCCAGCCGGCCCATGGTGTACACCAGCACGCCGAAGAAGACCCCGTTGTAGACCTCGACGGCCTCCACCCCCTGCCACACCTTGGGCGAGGTGGTGCCGCTCCACCACCAGTCGTCCGGTGTGAACACCTTCAGCACGACCCACATGTAGGGGACGCTGCCGTGGCGCCACAGCGACCAGACGACGAGTGCCACCACGAGCGGGACGGCGAGTCCGACGATCGTGACCGGCGAGAGCCGCTCCCGCCCCTTCGACGGGCGACGCACCCGGTATCCGTACCGCCAGATCCCGGGTCCGGCGGCGGGTCGCGGCTTGTCGAGCCAGTCGGCGACGGTGGGCCGGGGAGCCGGGGACTGCTCCGGTACGGACGGCAGACCCGCGGGTCGTGGCGGTGTCCCCCTCGGCACCGGGGGTACTCCGGGCGGCGGAGACGCGGGTGCCCTGCCGGGTGGCGGCGGCACGGCGGGTCCCGGCACGGCACCGGTATGCCCGCCCCGTGCGTCCTGCGTCCCGTCGCTGTCCATCGCCCTGCCCCCTGACCAGCCGCTCCGTGCTTCGTCCGCGAGTCAATCTAGTGCCCCTGCGGGGGGAGTTCACCGTTTACGCGGCCGGGTCCGCGCCTTGCCCGGACGGAGCGGCGGCGGGAGCGGCGGTGGACATAGAGGGACCGGGACCATCGGCCCCTCGCCCTTCTATGTCCACCGCGGACAACGGAATCCTCCGACAACGCCCACATGGAGCATGCCGACCCTCCGTTCCCGGCCCTAGCCTGCGAAGAAAGAAGTCAAGAGTCCGAAAACACCCCGCCCGGCACACCCCGTCCGCCGCGGGGACCGTCCGGTTCGCAAGATCATCAGGGAGCCCCTCATGACCGCACTTCCGCAGGAGCGCCGCGTCGTCACCGCCATCCCCGGCCCGAAGTCGCAGGAACTGCAGGCCCGACGCATCGCCGCGGTCGCGGCCGGTGTGGGTTCGGTGCTCCCCGTCTTCACCACGCGCGCCGGCGGCGGCATCATCGAGGACGTCGACGGCAACCGTCTGATCGACTTCGGCTCCGGCATCGCCGTGACCTCCGTCGGCGCGAGCGCCGAGGCCGTCGTACGCCGCGCCTCCGCGCAGCTCCAGGACTTCACCCACACCTGTTTCATGGTCACGCCGTACGAGGGCTACGTCGCCGTCGCCGAGGCCCTGGCCGAGCTGACCCCGGGTGACCACGCCAAGAAGTCGGCCCTGTTCAACTCAGGCGCCGAGGCCGTCGAGAACGCCGTCAAGATCGCCCGTGCGTACACCAAGCGCCAGGCCGTCGTCGTCTTCGACCACGGCTACCACGGCCGTACGAACCTGACGATGGCGCTGACCGCCAAGAACATGCCGTACAAGCACGGCTTCGGCCCGTTCGCGCCCGAGGTCTACCGGGTGCCGGTGGCGTACGGCTACCGCTGGCTGACCGGCCCGGAGAACGCCGGCGCCGAGGCGTCCGCCCAGGCGATCGACATGATCAACAAGCAGATCGGCGCCGACAACGTCGCCGCGATCATCATCGAGCCGGTGCTCGGCGAGGGCGGCTTCATCGAGCCCGCGAAGGGCTTCCTTCCCGCGATCAGCAAGTTCGCCAAGGACAACGGCATCGTCTTCGTCGCGGACGAGATCCAGTCCGGCTTCTGCCGCACCGGCCAGTGGTTCGCGTGCGAGGACGAGGGCATCGTCCCGGACCTGATCACCACCGCCAAGGGCATCGCGGGCGGTCTGCCGCTCGCCGCCGTGACCGGCCGCGCCGAGATCATGGACGCCGCGCACGCGGGCGGCCTGGGCGGCACCTACGGCGGCAACCCGGTGGCCTGCGCGGGCGCGCTCGGCGCGATCGAGACGATGAAGGAGCTCGACCTCAACGCCAAGGCGAAGAACATCGAGGCCGTCATGAAGGCTCGCCTCGGCGCGATGGCCGAGAAGTTCGACGTCATCGGCGACGTCCGTGGCCGTGGCGCCATGATCGCCATCGAGCTGGTCAAGGACCGCGCCACCAAGGAGCCGAACCCCGAGGCGACCGCCGCGCTGGCCAAGGCCTGCCACCAGGAGGGCCTGCTGGTCCTGACCTGTGGCACTTACGGCAACGTCCTCCGCTTCCTGCCGCCGCTGGTCATCGGCGAGGACCTGCTGAACGAGGGCCTCGACATCATCGAGCAGGCCTTCGCCCGTATCTGACGCCCCACCCGCCCCAGCCCCGGACCCAGGACGGCCGCTCCGAGCGGATTCCGCTTGGTTCCGGGGCCACGGCGACCGGGGGCAGAGCGTGTGAAGAACGTGTGCGAGGTGCATGACGGGACGCGATTGCGTCTGTCGAAGCCGGATCCCCTGCCGTAGGTTCTACCCAGATGAGAGATACACCCCGCCCACAGGGGACTGTGGGTGACACCGGGTCGAGGCCTCCCCAGCTTCGCCCTGGTCGTGCCCTCGCGCACACACCCGGAGCTTCCGGCTCCGGATCTCCTCACCGATCGGACAGTCGCTCGCCCCAAACCCCCCGGGGCGCGCGACGACCCGATCTGGACGGCCGCCTCGGAACTACCCCCCTGTTCCGGGGCGGCCGACCTTCCTCCTCGGACGTCGCGGCCTCTTCGGACCTCTCGGCTCCCTCGGCCTTCCGGCCCTCCTCTTCGCGCTGATCACCTGGCAGGTCGCGGCCCACGGCCCCCTCGCCCGCGCGGACGAACACCTCAGTGACCGTCTCGTCCACCCCGACCGCGTCTCCGGACTCCTGGCCGACCTGGGCGATGTCACCGTCGCGGTGCCGGTCCTGGCCGTCGTGCTCGGGTACGTGGCGTGGCGGGCCCGCGCGGCCGGGCGGGAGCGCTGGTGGCTGCCGTCCCTCGCGACGGCGGCCTTGATGGCGGTCGTACCGGCATTGATCGTGCCTCTGAAAGAACTGGTCGCCCGGCCGGGCCCACCGGTCACGGGCCCGGGCACGGGCTTCTATCCCTCGGGCCACACCGCCACCGCCGTCATCGCGTACGGCGGCGCGGCCCTGGTGCTGATTCCGTGGCTGCGGCGCGCCGGGGCCCGCCGCGCCCTGCTCGTCGGCTGCCTCGCCCTCAACCTCGGTGTCGCCTTCGGCCTGGTCCGGCGGGGCTACCACTGGCCGCTGGACGTGGCGGCCAGTTGGTGCCTCTGCGCGGTGCTGCTGCTCTCGCTCCGGCTCCTCCTCGGCCGGAACACGTCAGTCGGCACAGGCGTCGGCCGAGACAGCCGTCGGCGGACGTAGACGTCAGCCGAAATAGCCGTCGAAGGTCCGCTGGAACTCCCAGCTCCCGTAGCGGTCCCAGTTGATCGACCACGTCATCAGGCCGCGCAGTCCCGGCCAGGTGCCGTGGGTCGTGTACGAGCCGCAGTTGGTCTTCCTGGTCAGGCAGTCCAGGGTCTTGGTGACCTCGGACGGCGCCACGTAACCGTTGCCCGCGTTCGTCGACGCCGGCATGCCGATCGCCACCTGGTCGGGACGCAGCGGCGGGAAGACGTTGTTCGCGTCGCCCGCGACGGGGAAGCCGGTCAGCAGCATGTCGGTCATCGCGATGTGGAAGTCCGCGCCGCCCATGGAGTGGTACTGGTTGTCGAGGCCCATGATCGAGCCGGAGTTGTAGTCCTGGACGTGCAGCAGGGTCAGGTCGTCGCGCAGGGCGTAGATGACGGGGAGATAGGCGCCGGCCCGCGGGTCCTGGCCGCCCCACTGGCCCGTGCCGTAGTACTGGTAGCCGAGTTGGACGAAGAAGGTCTCCGGGGCCATCGTCAGGACGAACGTGGAGCCGTACTTGGCCTTCAGGGTCTTCAGGGCCGAGATCAGGTTCACGATCACCGGCGTGGTCGGGCTCTTGAAGTTCGTGTCGGCGGCGTCGAGCGAGAGCGAGTGGCCCTCGAAGTCGATGTCCAGGCCGTCCAGGCCGTAGGTGTCGATGATCTTCGAGACGGAGGACACGAAGGTGTCGCGGGCGGCCGTCGTCGTCAGCTGCACCTGGCCGTTCTGGCCGCCGATCGAGATCAGCACCTTCTTGCCCGCGGCCTGCTTGGCTTTGATCGCGGCCTTGAAGTCGGCGTCGCTCTCGACCGTCGGGCACTCGGTGACGGGGCAGCGGGTGAAGCGGATGTCGCCGGAGGTGGTGGAGGTCGGCTCGCCGAAGGCCAGGTCGATGATGTCCCAGCTGTCGGGGACGTCGGACATGCGGGTGTAGCCGGAGCCGTTGGCGAAGCTCGCGTGGAGGTATCCGACGAGGGCGTGCCCGGTGGAGCCTCCCGAGCCCGTGGACGTCGTCGCCGTGACCGTCGCCGACTTGGCCGACTCCCCCGCGTCGTTCACCGCCGCGACCTGGAAGGCGTACGCCGTGGAGGGCGCGAGGCCGCTCACGGTGGTCGAGGTGCCGGTGGCCGTCTGTACTTTCACCCCGTCGCGGTAGACGGCGTAGCCCGTCGCACCGGTGACCGGTGACCAGGACAGGGCGACGGTGGAGGACGTGACCGTGCCGACGGCCAGGCCGGCGGGCGCGGCCGGGGGCTGTCCCGGGTCGGCGCCGGGGCCCACGAGGGAGACGTCGTCGGCGTAGTACGCGCCGGTGCCGTACCAGCCGTGGGTGTAGAGGGTGACCTTGGTGGTGGACGGGCCGGTGCGGAAGGTGGTGGTGAGCTGCTGCCAGTCGGGGGCGGACTGGGTCCAGGTGGAGACGTCGGTGGTGCCGGTGCCGCTCGCGCCGAGGTAGACGTAACTGCCCCGGACGTATCCGGCGAGCGTGTACTGGGAGTCGGGTCTGACGGTCACCGTCTGGGAGCACTGCGCGTTGTCGCTGCCGGCCGGGGTCGCCCGCAACGCCGAACTTCCGCTGCGTACCGGTGAGTTGACGACGGCGCCCGCCGTACAGGTCCAGCCGTCGAGGCCCGCCTCGAATCCGCCGTTCCTGACCAGGTCCGCGTCGGCCGCGCGGGCGGCCGACGAGAGTGCGGCGAGGCCGGGTACGGCCAGAACGGTGGCCGTGCACACGGCGAGCAGCCTTTGACGCGTGGACGGTCCGGTGCGTTCGGTGCGATCCACAACTGCCTCCGGGCATGGGGGGATTCAGGAGAGTGGAGCGCGCCCAACTTGGTCCAGACCAATCCTGTTGTCAAGACCTTCGACCGTTGACGGGGGCCGTTGCCGGGGGCCACGACCCGGGTCCGTCACCGGAGTCCGCCCCGTGGTGGCTGTCGACCCTCGTTCCCGGCGATGCCCGCCGCCGCCTCGTGCATGGCCAGTTCCAGCAGCGCCGGATCGGTGAGCGTGCCGGTGCCGTCCGGCGGGACCAGCCAGCGGACCCCGCCGTTGGTCCGTCCCGGGTACGGCACCACGATCCAGGTACCGCGCCCCGCCGTGCGCACCCCCGTGCCGAGCCAGCGCGCCGCGGTGCCGGGCGGCACGAAGAAACCCATCCTGGCGTCGCCGAAGTCGACGAGCACCGGGCCGAGTCGGTCGATCACCCGGGTCAGCACGTCGAGCGTGGGATAGCCGAGCTCGCCCGGCAGGATCAGTACGTCCCAGAGCCTGCCGGCCGGCAGCAGTGCGACCCTCAGCGGATTGCGCTCCCATTCCCGGCGGCAGGCCTCGGGATCCGGCGCCACGGATGCCAGCCACTCGACCGCCGTCTTGGCCCCTGTCATGGCGGAACCTCCCTCTGTCCTCGTGTCGACGCTGGTCGCGTCACAGAGGGGAGGGAGGTTCGGCCCGGGCATTACGCGGGTTCCGTCACCTTTTGGTGGTGAGCCGGATCACAGTGGATGAGCTGGGCGTACGCCTGTGGATCAGCCGCTGCGGCGCACGCCCCGCCGGCGCGGCTCAGCTGTCGAAGCCCAGTCCCAGCTTGTCCATCGTCCTGAGCCAGAGATTGCGCCGTCCGCCGTGCGCGTCCGCCCGCGCCAGCGACCACTTGGTGAGCGCGATGCCGGTCCAGGCGAAGGGCTCGGGCGGGAACGGCAGGGGCTTCTTGCGGACCATCTCCAGTTCCGTGCGCTCGGTGCGCTCCCCCGCCAGCAGGTCGAGCATCACGTCCGCGCCGAACCGGGTCGCGCCCACGCCCAGGCCCGTGTAGCCGGCCGCGTACGCGACCTTTCCGTGGTGCGCCGTGCCGAAGAAGGCCGAGAAGCGCGAGCAGGTGTCGATCGCACCGCCCCAGGCGTGGGTGAAGCGGACGCCCTCCAACTGCGGGAAGCAGGTGAAGAAGTGCCCGGCGAGCTTCGCGTACGTCTCCGGGCGGTCGTCGTACTCGGCGCGCACCCGGCCGCCGTACGGGTAGATCGCGTCGTAACCGCCCCACAGGACGCGGTTGTCCGCGGAGAGCCGGAAGTAGTGGAACTGGTTCGCCGAGTCCCCGAGGCCCTGCCGGTTCTTCCAGCCGACGGACGCCAGCTGGTCGGCGGTCAGGGGTTCGGTCATCAGCGCGTAGTCGTAGACCGGGACGGTGTACGCGCGCACCCGCTTGACCAGGTTCGGGAAGATGTTGGTGGCGAGCGCCACCTGGCGGGCACGGACGGACCCGTACGGAGTGCGTACGGCCATGCCGGCGCCGTACGCCTTCAGGGCGAGCGCGGGCGTGTGCTCGTACACCCGCACCCCGAGCCGCAGGCAGGCCCGCTTGAGACCCCAGGCGAGTTTGGCGGGGTGGAGCATGGCGACGCCGCGGCGGTCGTGCAGGCCCGCGAGGAAGGTCGGCGAGTCGACCTGCTCGCGGACCGCGTCGGCGTCCAGGAACTCGATGCCGTCCGCCAGGCCCCGCTCCCGCAATTCCTCGTGCCACTCGCGGAGTTCGGCCGCCTGGTGCGGCTCGGTGGCGACGTCGATCTCGCCGGAGCGCTCGAAGTCGCAGTCGAGGGAGTAGCGGGCGACGGCCGCCTCGATCTCGTCGAGGTTGCGGGCGCCCAGCTCCTCCAGCTTCCTGATCTCGTCCGGCCAGCGGGTGAGTCCGTTGGCCAGGCCGTGGGTCAGGGACGCGGCACAGAAGCCGCCGTTGCGGCCCGAGGCGGCCCAGCCCACCTCGCGGCCCTCCAGGAGCACCACCTCACGCTGCGGGTCGCGCTCCTTGGCGATCAGCGCGGTCCACAGTCCGCTGTAGCCACCGCCGACGACGAGCAGGTCGCAGGTCTCGGCGCCGGTGAGGGCGGGCTCGGGGTGGGGCTTGCCCGGGTCGTCCAGCCAGTACGGAACCGGCTGGGCTTCGGAAAGAGACGTGGTCCAACGGGTCATGGCGCTCGGGGCCATGATTTCAACTCCCTACAGCTGAATTACCCACCGAAATTTCTCTGTGGGTGATGCCTTCCGCGATGTCTTTCGCTATGCCTTTTGCTTGTTGCGACGGTTGCTGACGACCATTCCGGCCAGGACGAACAGTACGGCGACGATGAACATGGCCGTACCGATGACATTGATCTGAACGGGTGTTCCGCGCTGCGCCGAACCCCACACGAACATGGGGAAGGTGACGGTCGAACCCGCGTTGAAGTTGGTGATGATGAAGTCGTCGAAGGAGAGTGCGAAGGCGAGCAGCGCACCCGCCGCGATGCCGGGGGCCGCGATGGGCAGGGTGACACGCAGGAACGTCTGCGCCGGGCCGGCGTAGAGGTCCTGTGCCGCCTGCTCCAGGCGCGGGTCCATCGACATCACACGCGCCTTGACGGCCGTCACGACGAAGCTGAGGCAGAACATGATGTGGGCGATCAGGATCGTCCAGAAACCCAACTGAGCACCCAGGTTGAGGAACAGGGTGAGCAGCGAGGCGGCCATGACGACCTCGGGCATCGCCATCGGCAGGAAGATCAGCGAGTTCACCGCGCCGCGCGCCCGGAAGCGGTAGCGGACGAGGGCGAAGGCGATCATCGTGCCGAGGATCGTGGCCCCGATGGTCGCCCAGACGGCGATCTGGAGGCTGATCGAGAGCGAGCCGCACATGTCGGCGACCCCGCACGGATCACGCCAGGCGTCGAGGGAGAACTGCTGCCACTCGTAGTTGAAGCGCCCCTTCGGTTTGTTGAAGGAGAACACCGTGACGATGACATTGGGCAGCAGCAGATATCCCAGCGTCAGCAGCCCACCGATGACGACGAGATTCCGCTTGAACCAGCGTACGAAGGCCATTTAGACCAGATCCTCCGTCCCGGACTTGCGGATGTAGAGGGTGACCATGATGAGGATCGCGGCCATGAGGATGAAGGAGAGCGCGGCGGCCGTCGGATAGTCGAGGATCCGCAGGAACTGCGTCTGGATGACGTTGCCGACCATCCGGGTGTCCGTGGAGCCGAGCAGGTCGGCGTTCACGTAGTCACCGCTGGCCGGGATGAAGGTCAGCAGCGTGCCGGAGACCACTCCGGGCAACGACAGCGGGAAGGTGACCTTGCGGAAGGTCGTGAACGGCTTCGCGTACAGATCGCCCGCCGCCTCGTGGAGGCGTCCGTCGATCCGCTCCAGCGAGGTGTAGAGCGGCAGGATCATGAAGGGCAGGAAGTTGTACGTGAGGCCGCAGACCACCGCCAGTGGTGTGGCCAGGACGCGGTCGCCGGAGGTGAAGCCGAGCCAGTTGGTGACGTCCAGGACGTGCAGCGTGTTGAGGGCGCCGACGACCGGGCCGCCGTCCGCGAGGATCGTCTTCCAGGCCAGCGTGCGGATCAGGAAGCTGGTGAAGAACGGCGCGATGACCAGGATCAGCACGACGTTGCGCCAGCGGCCCGCGCGGAAGGCGATCAGATACGCCAGCGGGTAGCCGAGCACCAGGCACAGGATCGTCGCGGCGCCCGCGTACAGCACCGAGCGCAGGAACTGGGGCCAGTAGTCGGCCAGCGCGTTCCAGTACGTCTGGAAGTGCCAGGTGACCTTGAAGCCCTCCTCCAGGGAGCCCGTCTGCACGGACGTGGAGGCCTGGTAGACCATCGGCAGCGCGAAGAAGATCAGCAGCCAGAGGATGCCGGGCAGGAGCAGCCAGTACGGGACGAGACGGCCGCGCTTGCGGGGCGGCTTCTTGTCGGGCTGCGGCGCGAGGAGTGGCGCCTCGGTGACGCTGGCCATCAGGCGGCCTCCTCCTCGACCGTTTCCACGCCGGCGTCGATGTCCTGCGCCGCGTCGAGGCCGAAGGTGTGCGCCGGGCTCCAGTGCAGGACCACCTCGGCGCCGGGGGTGAGCCGGGCGTCGCGGTCGATGTTCTGGGAGTAGACCTCGAACTCGGGGCAGACGGCGCTGTCGACGACGTACTGAGTGGAGACGCCGATGAAGCTGGAGTCGGCGATCCTGCCGGTGATCCGGTTGCGGCCGGCCGGTATCTCGCCCGCGTCGTCGACGTGTGTGAGCGATATTTTCTCGGGGCGGACTCCGACCAGGACCTTGCCGCCGGTCGTCGTGGGCGCCGAACATCGCGCCTGCGGCAGGACCAGCTTGCCGCCGCCCGCCGCCAGGACGATGTCGTCGCCGTCCTTGCTGTCGACGGCGGCCTCGATGAGGTTCGAGGTGCCGAGGAAGTTGGCGACGAACGTGGTCTGCGGGTTCTCGTAGAGGTCCGCGGGGGCGCCGAGTTGCTCGACGCGGCCCGCGTTCATCACGGCGACCGTGTCGGCCATCGTCATGGCCTCCTCCTGGTCGTGCGTGACGTGTACGAAGGTGATGCCGACCTCGGTCTGGATGCGCTTGAGCTCCAGCTGCATCTGGCGGCGCAGCTTGAGGTCGAGGGCGCCGAGCGGTTCGTCGAGGAGCAGCACCTTGGGGTGGTTGATCAGGGCGCGGGCCACGGCGACGCGCTGCTGCTGGCCGCCGGAGAGCTGGTGCGGTTTCTTGCGGGCCTGCTCGCCGAGCTGGACGAGCTCCAGCATGTCCTCGACCTGCTTCTTCACCGACTTGATGCCGCGCCGGCGCAGACCGAAGGCGACGTTCTCGAAGATGTCGAGGTGCGGGAAGAGGGCGTAGGACTGGAAGACGGTGTTCACCGGCCGCTTGTACGGGGGCAGGTGGGTCACTTCCTGGTCGCCGAGGAAGACGGTGCCGGAGGAGGGTTCCTCCAGACCCGCGATCATCCGCAGGGTGGTGGTCTTGCCGCAGCCCGACGCCCCGAGAAGGGCGAAGAAGGAGCCTTCGGGGACGGTCAGGTCGAGGGGGTGGACGGCCGTGAAGGAGCCGTACGTCTTGCTGATCCCGGAGAGGCGGACGTCGCCGCCGTTGTCTGTCGTCATGGTGTGGTCCCTGGATGTCGGGGTCGTCTTTGGTTCCAGGCGAGGACGCGGTCGCCGCGCGAGTCGCGACCGCTCGGCCGCCGGAGGCGTCACGCCCCTGTGAGCTTCGCGAACTTCTGCTGGTAGGCCGTCTCTTCCTTCGAGCTCAGTGAGCGGAAGGCGTGGGACTTGGCCTGCATGGCCTTGTCGGGAATGATCAGCGGGTTGTCCGCCGCCGACTTGTCGATCTTGGCGAGATAGGGCTGCACTCCCGCGACCGGGCTCACGTAGTTGATGTAGGCGGCGAGTTCGGCGGCCGGTTCGAGCTCGTAGTAGTAGTCGATGAGCCGCTCGGCGTTCGTCTTGTGGCGCGCCTTGTTGGGGATCAGCATGTTGTCGGTCGACGTCATGTAGCCGCTGTCCGGGATCACATAACCGACGTCAGGGCTGTCCGCCTGGAGCTGGACGATGTCACCGGCCCAGGCGACGCATGCGGCGAAGTCGCCCTTGGTGAGGTCCGACGTGTAGTCGTTGCCCGTGAAGCGGCGGATCTGGCCCTTGTCGACGGCCTTCTGGAGGCGGGCGATCACCGCGTCGTAGTCGTCGTCGGTGAACTTCGCCGGGTCCTTGCCCATGTCGAGCATGGTCATGCCGATGCTGTCGCGCATCTCGGTCAGGAAGCCGACGCGGCCCTTGAGTTTGGGGTTGTCGAGCAGGTCGGAGACCGACTTCACTTCGACGCCGTCGAGCGCTTTCTTGTTGTATGCGATGACGGTCGAGATGCCCTGCCACGGGTACGAGTACGCCCGGCCGGGATCCCAGTCGGGGCTGCGGAACTGGTCCGACAGGTTGGCGAAGGCGTGCGGCAGGTTGGACGCGTCCAGTTTCTGGACGTAGCCCAGACGGATCATGCGGGCGGCCAGCCAGTCGGTGACCACTATGAGGTCGCGGCCGGTGTCCTGACCCGCGGCGAGCTGCGGCTGGACCTTGCCGAAGAACTCGTCGTTGTCGTTGATGTCCTCGGTGTACTTGACCTGGATACCGGTCCGCTTGGCAAAGGCGTCGAGCGTGGGACGGTGCTTGCCGCTGTCGTCCACGTCGATGTACTCGGGCCAGTTGGAGAAGTCGATGACCTTCTCCTTGGCCGAGTGGTCGTCGGCGGAGACGCCGCCCTGGGTCTTGCCCGCGGCCGGGATCCCGCAGCCGCTCAGCGCGCCGAGCCCGCCGACGGCGAGCGCGCCGCCCGCGGAGGCGCGCAGCAGCGAGCGGCGGCTGAGCGCGGCCCTGCCATTCGTGAAACTGCGCCGCATGGCGGCCACTTGGGCCGGGGAGAGGCGGTCCGGCTCGTACTGCTCCATGCTCGTGATGCCCTTTCGGAAGGGTCGCGGCCGTGGTCTGGCGGCCTGGTCTGCCACTCGGCGATAGTCGGAAGCCGACGCGCGGCCGGCTCCGGATCGACTAGGGCCGATCCCCGAAGATCGTGCGGTGCCAGTCCTTCCTGGCGACCGCGGTGTTGTCGAACATGACGTGCTTGATCTGGGTGTACTCCTCGAACGAGTACGCCGACATGTCCTTGCCGAAGCCGGACGCCTTGTAGCCGCCGTGCGGCATCTCACTGATGATCGGAATGTGGTCGTTGACCCACACGCAGCCCGCCTTGATCTCGCGGGTCGCACGGTTGGCCCGGTACACGTCCCGGCTCCACGCGGAGGCGGCGAGACCGTACGGAGTGTCGTTGGCGAGCCGGATTCCCTCGTCGTCGCTGTCGAAGGGGAGCACCACCAGGACGGGACCGAAGATCTCGGACTGGACGATCTCGCTGTCCTGGGGAGCGTCGGCGACGAGCGTGGGCCGGTAGTAGGCGCCGTCCTTGAGCTCTTCGGGGATCTCTCCGCCGGTCACCACACGTGCGTAGCCGCGGGCCCGGTCGACGAATCCGGCCACGCGGTCGCGCTGGGCGTGCGAGATCAGCGGGCCGAGGTCGGTGCCGGAGGCGAACGGGTCGCCGAGGCGGACGCTCGCCATCAGGGCGGCCGTCCTGGCGACGAACTCTTCATAGAGGGGCCTTTGTACGTACGCGCGCGTGGCGGCGGTGCAGTCCTGCCCACTGTTGATGAGCGATCCCGCGACCGCGCCGTTCACGGCCGCGTCCAGGTCCGCGTCGTCGAAGACCACGAAGGGGGCCTTGCCGCCCAGTTCCAGATGGAGTCGCTTGACGGTCGAGGTGGCGATCTCGGCGACGCGCTTGCCGACCGCGGTGGACCCGGTGAAGGAGGTCATCGCCACGTCGGGGTGGCCGACGAGGTGCTCGCCGGCGTCCCTCCCGGCCCCCGTCACTATGTTGATCACGCCGTCCGGGATGCCCGCCGCGGTGGCGGCCTCGGCGAAGAGGAGCGAGGTCAACGGGGTCAGCTCGGCGGGCTTCAGCACGATCGTGTTGCCCGCGGCGATCGCCGGGAGGATCTTCCAGGCGGCCATCTGGAGGGGGTAGTTCCAGGGCGCGATGGAGCCGACGACACCGATGGGCTCACGGCGTACGTACGAGGTGTGGTCGCCGGAGTACTCGCCCGCGGACTGCCCTTGCAGATGCCGGGCCGCGCCCGCGAAGAAGGCGATGTTGTCGATGGTGCCGGGCACGTCGAACTCGCGGGTCAGCTTGAGGGGCTTTCCGCACTGGAGCGACTCCGCCCGGGCGAACTCCTCGGCGCGGTCGGCGAGCACGGCGGCGAAGCGGTGCAGGGCGTCGGAGCGCTCGCCGGGGGTGACGCCCGCCCAGCCGGGGAACGCGTCGAGGGCGGCGGCGACGGCCGCGTCCACGTCGACGGTGCTCGCCAGCTCGTATGTGTAGACCTCGTCGCCGGTGGCGGGGTCGACGACCGCGTGCGTACGGCCCGATGTGCCCTTGGTCAACCGGCCCGCGATGTACTGCGCGCCGTCCGCGAAGCGGTCCTGCGCCTGGAAGCGATGGCCCGGATTGTGCATGTCGCTCTCCTCCGCCGTTCTCCCCGCTGCCGCAGGGGTGGGCGTAGCTCCAGCTCGATTTGAGTGCCGATCCTGACAGAGCGAAGGGACTCCAACAAGTGATTCCGTTGTTGCCTTTTGGTTACGCGACGGAATCTGTCGACCAGGTGTCGAGTCCCCATGGAAAAGGCGGGACGGAATGTCAGTGGTGCGTGCCACAGTGGCGTGCATGGCGAAGATCGATTCTTGGGAAGCGCTGGTCAGCGCGGTCCGCTCGGGGGCAAGGGTCAAGTACCTGCACTTCTGGGGGCACCGTCCGCGACCGGACGGTCAGGTGAGTGCGAGCTGCCTGAGCCAGTGGTGGCCGTCACCGTTCGTGGTGGACGGTGTCTCCTACGCGACCGCCGAGCACTGGATGATGGCGGGCAAGGCGCGGCTCTTCGGCGACGCGGAGGCGCAGCGGCGCGCGATCGAGGCGTCCAGCCCCGCGCTCGCCAAGAAGGTGGGGCGGCTCGTGCGCGGCTTCGACGAGGCGACCTGGGAGCGCGAGCGCTTCGGGATCGTCGTCGAGGGCAGCGTGCACAAGTTCGCCGCCCATCCCGAGCTGCGCGCGTTCCTGCTCGGCACGGGCACGCGGGTGCTGGTCGAGGCCAGCCCCATGGACCGGGTCTGGGGCATAGGACTCGCGGCGGACGACGAGCGGGCGGCGGATCCCGAGCGGTGGCGGGGGCCGAACCTGCTGGGATTCGCCTTGATGGAGGCGCGGGAGCGACTCCTGGGGGACGACTAGTCGAGGCGCGGGAGCGGTTGGCGGTCTAGCCGAGGTGCGGCACGACGAGTGAAGTGGAGTAGCCGTCGTCTCCGTTGAACGGGTCGCTGTTGCCGCTGTTGTCCGGGAGGACGAAGAAGACCACGATCATCGCGATGCCGAGCGCGATGCCGACCGCTCCGCAGATGATCCCGGCCAGCGCCTGACCGGGGTTGTTCGCCTCCCCGCGGTGCGCCCTGCGTCGCCCCAGCACCCCGAAGATCACCGCGAGGATCCCCAGGATGATCGCGATCGGCCACAGACAGAACACGACGGCCGAGATGATGCCGAGCACCAGCCCGGCGGTGCCCATGCCGTTGCTCGGCTCCGGGGGCATCATCGGCCAGCCGTAGCCGGCGCTGCCCGGGTATCCGGGTCCCGGCATGGGGTAGGCCGGGTAGCCGTATCCGTAGCCGTACGGGACCTGGCCGGGGCCCTCGGGAGCGATGGGCGGCGGGGGAACCGGCTCTCCGGGCCCGGGCCGGGGGTGGGGCGCGGGTGCGGCGGCGGGAGACGCGAAGGGGTTGTCCCAGGACTGGGGCGGGGACTGGGGATGGGGCTGGGTGCCGGTTCCGGGGAGGGCGACGACCGTCGGCTGGCTGTGCACCGAGGGGGGTGTGGGGGCACCGGGCGCGTGGGAGGGTGCCTGGTCCGCGGGCGGTGCCCAGGGGTTCGGCTCGGGTCGCGGTCCGGCGGCGCCGTTGTCCGGGGAGCCGCCGGGCGGGGAACCCGGCTGGGGGTTCCCGCCGGGTATCGCGTCCTCGGGACCGGCGGCCGACGGCATGTCGATCTGGGTCGGCGGCGGAGCCGACTGGTCCGGGGATGCCCACGGGGTCGCGGCGGCGTCCTGCGGCACCTGTGGCGCCTGCGCGTCGTCGGACATGCGTGAGGTCCCCTCCTCTGTCGTACCTGCCGTCATGCTACGGCCCGGGGCTTCACCCCGTGAGCGGCGGCCTACGATGATCCCCGAATCACCGATCAGCCGATCACCCGCGTCGCCCGATCACGGTCCGGGGACGCCGTTCCGGGAGGAATCCTTGACCGACCAGCTCAGTACCCGCGAGGGCGTCCGCGACCTGCACGCCTTCATCGCCGGACTGCCCAAGGCCGAACTGCACGTGCACCACGTCGGATCCGCCTCCCCCCGCATCGTCTCCACCCTCGCCGCCCGCCACCCCGACTCCCAGGTGCCGACGGACCCCGAGGCCCTCGCGGACTACTTCACGTTCACCGACTTCGCCCACTTCATCCAGGTGTACCTGTCCGTCGTCGACCTGATCCGCACCCCCGAGGACGTACGGCTGCTGACGTACGAGGTCGCCCGAGACATGGCCCGGCAGCAGGTCCGTTACGCCGAGCTGACCATCACCCCGTGGTCCTCCACCCGCCGCGGCATCGACGAGCGCGCCTTCATGGATGCCATCGAGGACGCCCGCAAGGCGGCGGAGGCCGAGTTCGGCGTCGTCCTGCGCTGGTGCTTCGACATCCCCGGCGAGGCGGGGCTCGAGGCGGCCGAGGAGACCCTGCGGCTCGCGACCGACGACCGGCTGCGTCCGGAGGGTCTGGTCTCCTTCGGACTCGGCGGCCCCGAAATCGGCGTACCGCGGCCGCAGTTCAAGCCCTACTTCGACCAGGCGATCGCGGCCGGACTGCGCTCGGTGCCGCACGCGGGTGAGACCACCGGGCCGGAGACCGTCTGGGACGCGCTGAACGAGCTGCGCGCCGAGCGCATCGGACACGGCACCAGCTCCGTGCGGGACCCGAAGCTGCTCGCCCACCTCGCCGAGAACCGCATCGCGCTGGAGGTCTGCCCGACCTCCAACATCGCCACCCGCGCGGTCCGCACCCTCGACGACCACCCGATAAAGGAGTTCACCCGGGCCGGGGTCCTCGTCACGATCAACTCCGACGACCCGCCGATGTTCGGCACCGACCTCAACAACGAGTACGCGGTCGCCGCCCGGCTTCTCGACCTCGACGAACTCGGCCTCGCCGCGCTCGCCAAGAACGCGGTGGAGGCGTCCTTCCTCGACCCGGCCGGCAGGACGCGCCTCGCCGAGGAGATCGACACCTACGCCTCGGCGTGGCTCACGCTCTGAGCGACCAGCACAATGGGCCCATGCGCACCGTGACTGCCGTGGCCCACCGCGGCGACCCCTATCGCGTCCGCGAGAACACCATCGACTCGCTGCGTTCCGCGCTCCAACTGGGCGCGGACGCGGTCGAGATCGACGTACGGCTCACCCGCGACAAGGTGCCCGTGCTGTTGCACGACGAGACACTGAAGCGGCTGTGGGAGCTGGAGCGGCCGCTCGGGTCACTCTCCTCGGACGAGGTGCGCGGGCTCACGGGCGGCGGGGTGCCGACGCTCGCGGAGGTCCTCCATGCGACCAAGGACAGCCGGGTCCTGGTCGACCTGCCGGGAGAGCCCGACGGCCCGGCCGTACGCCGGATTGTCGAGGTCATCCGTGAGTGCGGAGCCCAGGACCGGGTGTACTACTGCGCGGGCGCCCCGGCCATGCTGGCCGTGCGCGCCGCCGACCCCGCCGCCGAGATCGCGCTGACCTGGACGAGCGTCGCACCGCCACGCCCGGCGCTCCTCGAAGCCGTACGGCCGCGCTGGCTCAACTACCGTTTCAGCCTGGTCGACCGCGCCCTCACAGCCCGCGTCCACCGCGGCGGCCATCTGCTCTCCGTCTGGACACCCGACACCCGCCGTTCCATGCGCCGGCTGCTGGACATGGGCGTGGATTCGATCACCACGAACCGCATCGACGCGCTGTGCGCGCTGCGCAAGGCCTGATGCGCGCCGCGCGAGGCCTGAGGGGGAGACGCGGGCGGCACGGTCAGGAGGTGACCTGCGAGCGCGCGCTCACCGTCGCCGGGTCGGTGGGGGTCGAGCGGGTCAGGTACTGCGGCACCGGGGCGGTGTCCTCGCCGTTGTCGCGGACGAGGCCGTAGCGGATCACTCCCTGGGCGGGACCGGTGCGGACGTCCTCGGTCACCTTGTCCCAGGTCGAGGGCTGGACGAAGAGGTTGTAGTCGGCGGGGCCCTCGTTCTGATGGAGGGTGACGGTGCCGTCGATCCAGAAGTACTCGTTCTGCCACATCTGTTGGGTGCCGGAGGGCAGGACGGCGTAGCCCACGGACGGGCCGCCCATCCAGGTCGTGCCGTCCGTCGAGCCCGACTGCACGTCGTCCATGCGGTGACCGCCGCCCGAGGCGACGTGGAAGAGCTTGCCGCTCAGCCCGGTCCAGGTCGGCATGAGCAGGGCGCCGGTGCGCTGCTGGGGCAGGACCTGCCAGCGGACCCGGAAGTAGCCCTGCCCGCTGAGGGTGACCGTCTCCCCGCGGTGGGTGAGGCCGGTGGCGGGCGCCCCGGTGGCGGTGACGCCCTTCTCGGCGCGCCGGGGCAGCGCGGCCGGGAGCGCGCTCGCGGCGGGCGCGCTGTCGACGGCGTCGACGACGGTGCCGTACAGCTGGACGCGGGTCTTCGAAGGCGAGGGCGACGGGGAGGCGGAGGGGGACGGTGAGGGGGTCGCGGAGGCGGACGGCGCTCCCGTACGTCCCGACGGTGGACGTGCGGTGCTCGCCGCCGTGGGCGCGGCGAGGACCGGGGGCGGGCCGTCGGGCGCCCGGGTGACGACGTACAGGCCGCCCGCCGCGAGGGTGGCGCCGGCCGTGACGGCGACGGCGGGCTTGGTGAGCAGGCCGAGGACCTTGGCGGACCAGCCGACGGAGGTGGCGGCGACCGCCGTCTTGCCGCCGAGCGCGAGCGACAGCGTGAAGCCGACCGGCAGCGGAACGAGGGTGATCCCGACGAGGAGGCGTTCGGCCGGTACGACGGCCTCGCGGGCGCCCGAACAGTACGCGCAGCCCCGGATGTGCCGGGCCAGCCGCTTGCGCCACACCGAGTCGGGCCGCCCGTCCCAGCGGGCGGTCACCAACCGCAGGTCGGGGCAGGGCGAGTTGCCCGCGCCGGGGTGGTGGCCGTCGAGCGCCCGCACGATGTCCCGCGCGATCTCCAGCCGCTGCTTCATCCGCTGCACCCGCACCGCCGCGTGCTGCCTGCTGATCCCGACCGCCGCCGCCAGCTCGCGCCGGGTGAGTTCGCCCGCGACCTCCAGCCACCACAGCGAGAGCAGTTGGCGGTCCTCGTCGTCGAGCCAGCGCACCGCCTCCGCGACCTCTCGGCGCTGCCCCTCCAACTGGAGCCGCAACACGGTCAGTTCGGCGAAGTCGGCGGCCTGCTCACCGGCGCCGTCGGCCAGCGGCTCGGCCGTCCGGCGGCGCGAGCGCTCCCGTATCTGCCGCATCGTGATGGCGACCAGCCAGGACCGGAAGCTGTCCGGGTCGCGCAGCGAGCCGAGGTTGTCGACGGCGCGCAGCATGGTCTCCTGCACGACGTCGTCGACGTCCGCGTGCCCGTTCAGGGCGCGGCCGACGATGTTGTAGACGAGCGGCAGCCAGCCCGCGACGAGTTCGTCGAGGGCGCGTCGGTCGCCGGCCTGCGCGCCCTCGATGATGGAGCGCCACTGCCGCCCGTCCACGTACGTCCCTCCGATGCCACGGTGACCGCCCGTGTCATTGAGCACACACGGGCGGGAGTGCAGGATCCCCCACCCCGGCGAGCCTGTCCGCGCGCTATGTCGCGGATCACAGCCGTTCGTCGGTCCTGACACACAGGAGACGGAGAGCCGCCCTCCGCGATAACAGTTTTTTGCCCTTCCCGGCCTTCGAAACTTCCACCACGCCCCACCTAAGGGCGATCCCCCACACCACCCTTACGCAGCAAGGCAGTTGATCCGGGTCAGCGCCAGGGAGCGGGCCGTCCTCGGGGAGGATCCGCCCTCGGGTGGGCGACCGCAGGATGATCTCACCGTCCCGTCCACACCAGGAGGAAGCGGGCGACGGCACGACGGAGTTCGTCGACGTCACCGAGTGGAACCAGGCGGACCGCTGGGCGGCGGGCGACATGATCTCCACGACGGCGGACCTGGAGCGGCTGCCCCTCCACCTCTTCCGTGGCGAGCTGGTCCCGGAGCCGCAACTGAAGGAGATGTTCACGGTTCCGTCGGGCATCGACGGGGCCACCATGAGCGCCGGGCTCGAGCGCTTCGAGTACGGCGGGCGGGTCTACTGGCTCAAGTCGGGCGGGCGGTACGGATACACCACGGTCATGGCGGCCACCCGCGATCTCTCCCGCACGCTCGTCTACTCGGTCAACGCCACGGACGCGAAGGGCGAGGAGATGAACCCGGTCGCCCGGCGCATCGCGATGGCGGCACTCAAGCAGTAGCGGTTCCGGCCACCGGATGCGCCCCTGGATGCACTTCCGGACTCGCTGCCGCGTTCACCGTCGGACGCGTCTTGGGACTCGCTGCCGGACTCGCTGCCGGATTCGCCGTCAGATTCGTCGTCAGATTCGTCGTCACGAGATGCACGTTCATACCGCACGGGACGATCCCGTTCGGCGCCGTGAGCTTCTTCGCCCCGGTGAGGAAGTCCACACGCAGGGACTCCACGGTGGCCGCGTCGAGGGGGCCGACGTCATAGACACCCGCCAGGGCGGCCCACACCTGCTCGACCGGTCCGCTCAGGTCGATGGGGACGGTCTCCCAGTCGACCGGAGCGAATCCCGCCGGCGCGAGAACACTGTCGAGCCCCGTACGGCTGCGGGTCCTCCGGTCCCCGAGAGCGGGGATGCGCTGCTCGACGGGAGCCGTCCCGATCGCGGACCGCAACAGCCCGACGAACAGCTCGTACGCCTCACCACCCACGGCTCCGCCGCCGATCACGCAGGCCAGCATGCCGCCGGGGCGCAGCACCCGGGCCACTTCCGCGGCCACCTGTTCCACCTCGCCCATCAGCATCAACGCCATGTGGGAGACACAGGCGTCGAAGGTGTCGTCGGCGAAGGGAAGGTGCTGGGCCCGGCTCTCCGACAGCGTCGTCCCCGCGGGCAGCGGTCGGCGTCGCGCCAGCGCCAGGGCTTCCGGGGAGAGGTCCACCCCGGCCGGCCGGCATCCCTCGGTCCGGGCGAGCAGTTCGAGCAACAGGCCGTCGCCGCAGCCGAGATCCAGTACCCGCCCGTGTCCGGCGACCCGGTCGCGCAAGATCTCGTAGCTGGACCGGCCGTCCGCGGCGCGGGCACCGGCGAACGCGTCCGTCGTCACCGCCGGCCGTTCGGCGTGGAAGGCCCGCAGGAAGGCTTCTTGCGATGTCGTCGTCATACCCGCGAACCTATCCGCCGCGCGGGTCTCCAGGTCGGTGGCCTCACACCTCCTGAGAGCAATCACGGAAATCCCGGGAAACCGGGTGCGGAATGTCGAATTTCCAGGTTTCCCCCGCCGTGGCTGGCTCCGGCCCGCAGGCGGCCCCGAAGGTGAGCGCCGTATCGAGCGATCGCGGTGCGGTGCGCCGCAGGGGAGAGGGAGTTCCGTGAACGTCACGACAACGGCGCACGAGCCGCGGGAACGGCGGGCGGCCACGCTCGTCATGGCCTGCGTGGGCGTGTTCGTCGCGTATCTGCCGGTGACCACCGTCTCGGTGAGCCTGCCGGCCATCCAGCGGGCGCTGAACGCGTCGACCGCCCAACTGTCGTGGGTCTCGGACGCGTTCGTGCTGCCCATGGCCGCGCTGATCCTGACCGCCGGTGTCTTCGGCGACGTCC
This sequence comes from Streptomyces mirabilis, assembly GCF_039503195.1. NCBI lineage: Bacteria > Bacillati > Actinomycetota > Actinomycetes > Kitasatosporales > Streptomycetaceae > Streptomyces > Streptomyces mirabilis. The sequence continues at coordinate 7,307,168 of NZ_JBCJKP010000001.1, read as the reverse complement.
ACGGCCGCAAGAAGGTCTTCCAGGCGGGCCTCGCGTTCAGCGCGGTGGGGGCGGCCATCGCGCTGTGCGCGCGGTCGATCGAGGTCCTGTGGGTGGGCCAGGCGTTCGCCGGACTGGGCGCCGCCGCGCTGCTGCCCACGACGCTGGCGCTGATCAGCCACGCCGTGCCCGACCACCGCGAGCGCGGCAAGTTCGTCGGGCTGTGGGCCACCGCCCTGATGGCGGCGCTGGCCGTCGGCCCGGTGATCGCGGGACTGATCCTGGAGCACTTCTCCTGGCGCTGGATATACCTGCTGCCCGTCCCCGCCTCGCTCCTCGCGATGGCCTTCGCGGCCCGGCTGGTGACCGACTCGCGCGCCCCCGGCTCACGACGTCTGGACTGGCCCGGCCAGATCACCGCAGCGGTGGCGATCACCGCGCTGGTCTACGGCGTCATCGAGGGCGGCGCCGGCTCCTTCACCGACGGGAAGGTGATCGTGGCCCTGGTGGCGGCGGCGGTCGCGGCCGTCGCGTTCGTCCTGGCGGAGCGGCGCAGTGACAGCCCGATGCTGGACCTGACGCTCTTCCGCAGCCCCGCCTTCACCGCCACGACGCTCGTCGCCATGATCAGCTTCCTGGGCCTGATCGGCTTCTTCTTCGCCCTCAGCCTCTACTTCGGCATGGTGCAGCAGCTCAGCACCCTGGAGGCGGCGGCCCGGATGCTGGTGGTCACGCTGATGTGCATCCTCGTCGGGGCACCGGCCGGGCGGCTGATGCACAAGGTGTCGCCCCGCGTCCTGATCACCGGCGGGCTGCTGGTGACCGCGGCCTCGCTGCTGTCGCTGACGTCCGTCGACGCCGGTACGTCGTTCGGTTCGCTGGCCTGGCGGCTGGCCCTGCTGGGCCTCGGCCTGGGCTTCGTCATCACGCCGATGACGGCCGCGGCCGTCGCCTCCGTACCGTTCCGCCAGGCCGGTATGGCGGCTGCCGGGAACAGCGCGTTCCGGCAGGTCGGCGGCGCGCTCGGCCCGGCCGTCCTCGGCGCCGTGCTGTCCACCAAGGCCGGGCACACCCTGCCGGGCCACCTCACCGACGTCGGCCTGCCGGCGGCGACGATACGGAGCGTCACCTCCGTGGTGGACGCGAACGGCCTGGGCGCGGTCGCGGGCATGAACCTGGGCGCCGACCGGGGCCGTGCCCTGGGCGCCCTGTCCGAGGCCTTCCTCGACGGCCTCCACCTGTGCCTGATCATCGCCGCGGCACTGACGCTGGTCGCCGCGGCGGTCGGTGCCGTCCTGCTGCGCAGCCCGCGGCAGCCGGCCACCGGGCCGGTGGCCGGATCCGGCGCCGCCCCGGCGGCGCCGCAGGAGACCGGGGCGGCGGAGCCCCGGCTGGGGCAGCGCGGCTGACCCCGGCGCCAGGGCGCGTCTGCGGCACGGTCCGCCGGACAGGCCCTGGGGACGCCCTTTCGTGGGGACGGAACGGGCGCCCGTACGAGGCCCGGGACCACACTGGTCCCGGGCCTCACCGTCATGCTCGATCATTGACTCCGGGAGTCCGCATGGAGCGAGAGGAGGCGGAGCCGATGCCGTCCCGCGCGCTCGACGCACTCGACCTGAGACTGCTCCAGTGCCTCCAGATCGACGGACGGGCACCGCTCTCCCGGATCGCGGAGGTGCTCGGGGTCTCCGACCAGACCGTCGCCCGGCGGCTGCGGCGGTTGCGCACCACGGCACGGCTGCGGGTGCTCGGCGTGATCGACGAAAGCCGGCTCGGCCGCACCAACTGGATCGTCCGGCTGCGCTGCACCCCGGACGTGGCCGAACAGCTGGCGGGCGCGCTCGCCCGGCGCCCCGACACCTCGTACGTCTCGCTGATATCCGGCGGCACCGAGGTGATGTGCGCGATGAAGCCGCGCAGCCGGCAGGCCCGGGACGAACTGCTCTTCGACCGGTTGCAGCGCACCCCCCGTGTCGTCTCGGTCAGCGCCCACTGCGTGCTGCACTCGTTCTACGGCGGACAGCTGGACTGGCTCAACAAGGCCAACGGGCTCACCCCCGACCAGCAGGCGGCCCTGCGCCCACCGCCGGTCGAGCCGGTCACCGGCCCCCTCACGCTGGAGGCGGCCGACGAGGCGCTGCTGGCCGTACTCGTCCGGGACGGGCGCGCCACGCTCACCGAACTCCAGGCGGCCACCGGCCAGTCGGAGTCCGTGGTCAAACGGCGTCTGGAGCGCATGCGGACCACCGGGGTGCTCTACTTCGACGTCCAGTTCGACCAGGAACCCCTCGGTCACGAGGTGGAGGCCATGCTGTGGCTCACCGTGGCCCCGGCCGCCCTCGCCGACGTCGGACGGGCACTCGCCGCGCATCCCGAGGTGCGTTTCGCCGCGGCGATCACCGGCCAGGCCGGCATCGTCGCCGCGACCGTCTACCGCAACAGCGAGGAGCTGTACACGTATCTGAGCGAGAAGATCGGCGCTCTCGACGGCGTCCAGGCCGTCGAGACCGCCCTGACCCTGCGCCTGGTCAAGCAACTCGCCTACGACCCGGGCCGCTGACTTCGCCCAGGACGGGCACGGGGTACCCGGAGCGTCAGCCGCGAGCCGTGGCGCCGAGGGCCTCGGCCCGCTGGTCGAGCCTCCTGAGGACCGTCTCGCCCCACTGGAGGTTCGCCTCCTCCAGGGCCATGCCGCCGAGCAGGGTGAGGTAGGGGCCCACGCGTTCGACGGTGACGAGGTACTCCTCCTCGCTGCGGCCGGCCAGCATGCGTTCCTGTGCGCGCCGGTAGCGGGCCAGTTTGACGCCCGCCCGCTCCACACGCTCGACGACCCCGGCCCGTACGGCTTCGGCGTCTCCGATGTCGACGCAACTCACCTTGACCATCAGCTCGTCCCGGATCGCCGTCGGCCTGCTGGGGACTTCGGCCGTGTAGGCGCGCATCGCGTCGAGTCCGGCCTCGGTGAGCGAGAAGAGCCGCTTGTTGGGCCGACGTTCCTGCTGGACGACGCGGGCGGAGACGAGCCCTTCGTTCTCCATGCGCTCCAGCTCGCGGTAGATCTGCTGAGGGGTGGCCATCCAGAAGTTGGCGACCGAGGCCTCGAACCCCTTCGCGAGGTCGTATCCGGACGCCTCGCCCTCCAGAAGCGCGGCCATCACCGCGTTGCGCAGAGCCATTTCCCCAAATTAACACCCTGTATCCACACTCCATTGATTAGTCAACGGAGTGAAGGTCGTCCGGTCAGCGGCGGGGAGAGCTGCTCGGCGCGATCGACGGCTGGGCGACGGGCGTGGTCGGTGTCGACGACGGTGTCGACGACGGCGTCGACGACGGTGCCGGGGTGGGGACGGCCGGCCGGGTCGTGGCGCGGCCGGTCGTCCGGGGCGCCTGGGTGGGAATGGTCGTCCGATGCTCCGGGGTGCGGCTGGGGTCGGCGGGCGCGGGGGACGCCGACGGACTGGGGGGCACGGACGAAGGACGGCCCTCGGAGGGCGGGGCGAGCGGGACCGTCGGGGACACGGGTGCCTGGGACGTCGACAGGCCGATCGGCAGCGCGACGAGGGCGGCGACGGCGCACACCGACCCGACCCCGACCGCGGTGCGCAGCAGCCGGCGGCGGGCCGCGCCGCGGCGGATCGCCTCGTAGTGTCCGGGCGGTGGGCCGAGGTAGTCGGAGGTGGGCCGCAGGATGACGGCGAGCGGATCGTCGGGCTCGAAGTCCGGACCCTCGTCAGAGTGTGTGATCAAGACTTCTCCTCAGGTGGGCGCGGAGCAGTTCGCGGGCCGCGTGGAGGTCGGCCTTGATGGTTCCTTCCTTGCGTCCGGTCAGCACGGACACCTCCCGGATCGGCATGTCAGCGTAGTAGTGCAGGAGGATCGGGACGCGCAGTCGTTCCGGCAGCGACTGCACGAGCAGGCGTACGGACGGGTCGGACTGTTCGGTGTGCGGGCGGACGGCGGCCTCGGCGGTGGCACGGTATACGGCTCTGCGTTCGCGCTCCAGCTTGCGCCAGTGGTCCCGGACGAGATTGGCCGCGGTGACGTAGAGGAACCCCCGGGGCTCCGCCACGGAGGTCCAGCGGGCCCAGAGCCGGGTGAACGCCTCCGAGGCGATCTCGTGGGCCGTCTCGTCGTCGTCGACGAGACGGCGGCACCAACCGGCGAGGCGCGGATAGAGGGCGGCGAACAGCTCGGACGCGGCCTTCTCGCGGGACCGTTTCAAAGCTCTCCATGGTCGTGACGTCGTGCGGGCACTCGTGGGAAAGAGCCCGGGCCGACGGCGTGCGTTCCATCGGCCCGGGATCGGACCCGGCGGGTCAGGGCGTCGCCGAGCTCAGCGCGGCGAAGACGATCACGTTGTCGAGGTAGCCCGTACCGGTACGGGCCCCACCGCACGTGATGAGCCGTAGCTCGGGACGGTCCACGTCTCCGTACACCTCGTCCGAGGGGAAATCGGCCTTGGCGACCGTCCGTACGGCGTCGACCGTGAACTCCGCCGTCCTGCCGTTCTCCAGGCGCGCCACGATCCGGTCGCCCTTCCGCAACTGTGCGAGACGGCGGAAGACCCCGTCCCCGTAGGAACCGACCGTGACATGGCCGAGGATCACCGACGGACCGGTCTGACCCGGCGTCGGCGAGTTCCGGTACCAGCCCGCCCGGTCGTGCGCCGTGATCGGGGGCACCTGGACGCTGCCGTCCGCGGCCAGCCCCAGTTGCATGACCGGGGTGTCGACCCCGATGGCCGGGATCCGCAACCCCACCGGGACCGAACGCCCGAGAACGTGCGCGGCCTTCGCGGAGGTCCGCGAGGGCACCGGCGTACTCCCGGGGTGTTCGGGTGCGGTCGAGTCGGTCCCGTGGCCGCCGCAGCTCACGAGCAGCGAGGCCATCACCGCGGTGACGAACGCGCGCCTGGAGAGCGAGGTCATTCCCCGGTCGCCCGCCGGCGACGTACGACGAAGACCGCCGCGCCACCCATGGCGAACGCCGCGGCGGCACCCGCGCCGATCAGGCCGCCCTGGCCTCCGGACTTCGACGCCGTCGGCGCCACACCGGTGTCGGGCGCTCCCTTCGGCACGACGGCGACCTGCGCCGGGGACGGCGCCCGGGTCGGCCTGCCGACGCTCGGAACCGGGGACGGGGTGCCGGAGACCGGACGGGTGGTCGGCACCGCGCTCGGGGCGGCACTCGGGGTGGCGCTGCCGGTCGGCGCCTGGGACGGGGCGGCGGTGGCGGTCGGACGGACCGTCGGGACCGGGCTCGCCCCACTGGCGAAGGCGGGCACCGTGCTCGCCAGCACGGCGGTACACGCGAGTGCCATGGTGCTGAGGACAGTTCGGCGCATGAATCGCTCTCTTTCGTCGGTCCGCCCGCCCGGTGACCCGGCGGGCTGAGTTACGGATCGTGCGAAGAGACGAGGCAGCGGGAGACCGGGTTGTAAAGAGATGGCAAAGCCGTCAGAGTCCCGCGATCGCGTTCCAGCGCTTGGCGAACTCCGTGCGTTCCGTGGACGTGATGTCGCGCGCGATCGCCAGCCGCTTGCGCATGGTGGCGTCGGGGAAGATCAGCGGGTTCTCGGCGAGGGCGGCGGTGTCCTCGTCCTTGGCGGAGGCGAGGACGTGCTGGGCGGCCGGGACCGGGCAGACGTAGTTGACCCAGGACGCCAGTTCGGCGGCGACCTCGGGCTCGTAGTAGTAGTCGACGAGCTTCTCGGCGTTGGCCTTGTGACGGGCCAGGTTGGGGATCATCAGCGAGTCGGACCACAGCTCGGCGCCCTCCTCGGGGACGACGAAGCGGATGTCCGGGTTGTCCGCCTGAAGCTGGATCACGTCGCCCGAGTAGGCCTGACAGGCCAGTACGTCACCGCTGACCAGGTCCTTGGTGTAGTCGTTGCCCGTGAAGCGGCGGATCTGGCCGCTGTGCACGTACTTCTCGACCTGGTCGCAGATCTTGTGGAAGTCGTCGGCCTTCCACCGGGTGATGTCGACGCCGTTGCCCTGCATGAGCAGCGCGAACGCCTCGTCGAGGCCGGAGAGCAGGGTGACCCTGCCCTTGAGGTCGGGGGCCCACAGGTCCGAGACGTGGTTGATCTCGCGGCCGAGCTTGTGGCGGTTGTACGCGATGCCGGTGATACCGGACTGCCACGGCACGGTGGACTTGCGGCCCGGGTCGAACGCGGGCCGACTCAGCAGCGGGTCGAGGTACTTGGCGACGTTCGGCTGCCCCGCGCGGTCCATCTCCTGCACCCAGCCGAGCCGGACGAAGCGCGCGCACATCCAGTCGCTGATGACGATCAGGTCGCGGCCGGTCTGCTGGTGGTTCATCAGGGACGGGCTGATCTTGCCGAAGAACTCGTCGTTGTCGTTGATCTCCTCGATGTAGTCGACGGAGATCCCGGTGCGCTCGCGGAACGCGTCCAGCGTGGGCCGCTTCGTGTGGTCCTTGTCGTCGGTGTCTATGTAGAGCGGCCAGTTCGCCCAGGTCAGCTTCTTGTCGCGGGCCGAGAGGTCGGCTCCGGCGCGGTCGCCGGGTGACACGTACGCGGCGGGCACCCCGCAGCCCGCGAGCGCCCCGAGCGCCGTACCCCCGCCCAAGGAGCGCAGCAGGGACCGGCGGGACAGCGGCGAGGTCTTCCGAATCTCTGGCACCCCGGCAGCATGCCTGCTGCGACTCGGCGCGAACAATGGACGCTGCGTCGAGCGGTCGCGCGCCGGCCCGACACCGTGTCGATCGCCTCATTTCCGGGCGGTCACCTCGGGCAGGACGGGACCGGGACCGTCGCACCCCCGTACACGTTCGACGCCGAGCCGGCGACGGCTGGAACAACTCGGTCACCCGGTCCGGCGGGATCACCCGCCCGCTGTTGGCTATCCGCAGGACCGGTCGCCCGCCGTCCAGTCCGGTCCGCAGCCGGATCCAACTCCCCGCCCCGTCCCGGTGGTTGTGGCGTACGGCGTTGTCGACGAGGTTGGCCACCAGACGCCCCATGAGCTGCGGATCCCCGAGCACGACACGCACGACGGGACGTGAAGGTGACCGGCAAGGCGTTCGACCCCACGCCGGATGCCTACAGGCGGGCCCTGGACACCTGCGCGCCGATCCTGAAGAAGGCCGGCATCACCTTCCCGGACCCCTCCGGCCTGCCGCCGGTGCCCGAGCCGGGCAAGGGGGCGCGGGCCCGGGCCCTGGTATGTCCCTGCACATCGAGCCCGCCCCCCCGTGAACCGGGCCTTCCGTCACTCACGACCAGCGGTATCAGGCACGTCCGAGTCCCACGAGGGGGACACCGCGGCCCCGGACGGATCAACTCCCGTCCGGGGCCGCGCGGTTCACACCGTACGCACTACGCGTCCAGCGACGTCATCACGTGCTTGATCCGCGTGTAGTCGTCGAAGCCGTACGCCGACAGGTCCTTGCCGTAGCCGGACTTCTTGAAGCCGCCGTGCGGCATCTCGGCGACCAGCGGGATGTGGGTGTTGATCCACACGCAGCCGAAGTCGAGGGACTTCGACAGACGCATCGCGCGGCCGTGGTCCTTCGTCCAGACCGAGGAGGCCAGGGCGTAGTCGACGCCGTTGGCCCACTCGATGGCCTGGGCCTCGTCCGTGAAGGACTGGACGGTGATGACCGGCCCGAAGACCTCGTTCTGGATGATCTCGTCGTCCTGCTTGAGGCCGGAGACGACGGTCGCGGCGTAGAAGTAGCCCTTGTCGCCGACCTGCTGGCCGCCCGCCTCGACCTTGGCGTGCGCGGGCAGGCGCTCGATGAACCCGGCGACCTGCTTGAGCTGATTCGGGTTGTTCAGCGGGCCGTAGAGCACGTCCTCGTCATCCGGCTGACCGGTCTTCGTCTCGGCGGCGGCCTTGGCGAGCGCGGCGACGAACTCGTCGTGGATGGACTCCTGGACGAGGACGCGGGTGGCGGCCGTACAGTCCTGGCCCGCGTTGAAGAAGCCCGCGACCGAGATGTCCTCGACGGCCTTGGCGATGTCGGTGTCCTCGAAGACGACGACCGGGGCCTTGCCGCCCAGCTCCAGGTGGACCCGCTTGAGGTCCTTGGACGCCGACTCGGCGACGGACATGCCCGCGCGGACGGAGCCGGTGATGGAGGCCATCGCCGGGGTCGGGTGCTCGACCATCGCGCGGCCGGTCTCCCGGTCGCCGCAGATGACGTTGAAGACGCCCTTGGGCAGGATGCCGCCGATGATGTCGGCGATCAGGACGGTGGAGGCGGGGGTGGTGTCCGACGGCTTCAGGACGACCGTGTTGCCGGCCGCGAGCGCCGGGGCGAACTTCCACACCGCCATCATCATCGGGTAGTTCCACGGCGCGACCTGCGCGCAGACGCCGATCGGCTCGCGGCGGATGATGGAGGTCATCCCCTCCATGTACTCGCCGGCCGAGCGGCCCTCGAGCATCCGCGCCGCGCCCGCGAAGAAGCGGATCTGGTCGACCATGGGCGGGATTTCCTCGGACCGGGTCAGCCCGATCGGCTTGCCGGTGTTCTCGACCTCGGCGGCGATCAGTTCCTCGGCCCGCTCCTCGAACGCGTCCGCGATCTTCAGGAGGGCCTTCTGGCGCTCGGCGGGGGTCTGGTCGCGCCAGGCCGGGAAGGCCGCGGCGGCGGCCGCCATGGCGGCGTCCACGTCGGCCTGACCGGACAGCGGCGCGGTCGCGTACGCCTCGCCGGTCGCGGGATTGACGACCTCGGTGGTCCGCCCGTCGGCGGCGTCCCGGAACTCACCGTCGATGTAATTGCGCAGACGACGCAGCTCGGTGCTCACTGCCGGCCCTCCAAGTTCAGGTGTCCAATCGCTGAGACACCCACCCTAATCCGTGGGCCCACGTTTTCAACACCCCTAGTCACCCCTTGACTGCGAAATCCGCAAGCTACGTCCTCGTAAACAACGAATTTCATCGCTACAGCCTTGCGGAACCGTCGAGACCTCGTGCACAGTGAGCTCGTGGCCAGTCGAAGCGCAGACCCCAGGGACTCCACCCGCGAGTCCAGGAACGGCAGTCCCCAGCTGGACTCCGTATCCCTCGCCATCATCGAGCAGCTCCAGCAGGACGGACGCCGTCCGTACGCCGCGATCGGCAAGGCCGTAGGCCTGTCGGAGGCGGCCGTGCGCCAGCGCGTCCAGAAGCTGCTCGACCAGGGCGTGATGCAGATCGTCGCCGTCACGGACCCGCTCACCGTGGGCTTCCGCCGGCAGGCGATGGTCGGCGTCAATGTCGAGGGCGACCTCGATCCAGTGGCGGACGCGCTGACAGCCATGTCGGAAGTCGAGTACGTGGTGATGACCGCGGGCTCGTTCGACATCCTCGCCGAGATCGTCTGCGAGGACGACGACCACCTGCTGGACGTCATCAACAAACGCATCCGGGCCCTGCCCGGGGTGCGCTCCACCGAGAGCTTCGTCTATCTGAAGCTCAAGAAGCAGACCTACATGTGGGGAACCCGATAGCCGTGAGCACACAGGACCTGAGCAAGACCGCGTACGACCACTTGTGGATGCACTTCACCCGCATGTCCTCGTACGAGAACGCGCCCGTTCCCACCATCGTCCGTGGTGAGGGCACCTACATCTACGACGACAAGGGCAAGCGCTACCTCGACGGTCTTGCGGGCCTGTTCGTGGTCCAGGCGGGCCACGGCCGCGTGGAGCTGGCCGAGACCGCCTTCAAGCAGGCGCAGGAGCTGGCCTTCTTCCCGATCTGGTCCTACGCCCACCCGAAGGCCGTCGAACTCGCCGAGCGCCTCGCGCACTACGCCCCGGGCGACCTGAACAAGGTGTTCTTCTCCACGGGCGGCGGCGAGGCCGTCGAGACCGCGTGGAAGCTGGCGAAGCAGTACCACAAGCTCACCGGCAACCACACGAAGTACAAGGTCATCTCGCGTGCGGTCGCCTACCACGGCACCCCGCAGGGCGCCCTGTCCATCACCGGCCTGCCGGCCCTGAAGGCCCCCTTCGAGCCGCTCGTCCCGGGTGCGCACAAGGTGCCGAACACCAACATCTACCGCGCCCCGATCCACGGCGACGACCCGGAGGCCTTCGGCCGCTGGGCCGCCGACCAGATCGAGCAGGAGATCCTCTTCGAGGGCCCCGAGACCGTCGCCGCGGTCTTCCTGGAGCCGGTGCAGAACGCCGGTGGCTGCTTCCCGCCGCCGCCCGGCTACTTCCAGCGCGTGCGCGAGATCTGCGACCAGTACAACGTGCTGCTCGTCTCGGACGAGGTCATCTGCGCCTTCGGCCGCCTCGGCACGATGTTCGCGTGTGACAAGTTCGACTACATCCCGGACATCATCACCTGCGCCAAGGGCATGACCTCGGGCTACTCCCCGATCGGTGCCACCATCGTCTCGGACCGGATCGCCGAGCCGTTCTACAAGGGCGACAACACCTTCCTGCACGGCTACACCTTCGGTGGTCACCCGGTCTCCGCGGCCGTGGCGCTCACCAACCTCGACATCTTCGAGCGCGAGGGCCTCAACCAGCACGTGCTGGACAACGAGGCCAACTTCCTGCAGACCCTGCAGAAGCTGCACGACCTGCCGATCGTCGGCGACGTCCGCGGCAACGGCTTCTTCTACGGCATCGAGCTCGTGAAGGACAAGGTCACCAAGGAGACCTTCACGGACGAGGAGTCGGAGCGCGTGCTCTACGGCTTCGTCTCCAAGAAGCTCTTCGAGTACGGCCTCTACTGCCGCGCCGACGACCGCGGTGACCCGGTCATCCAGCTGTCGCCGCCGCTGATCGCCGACCAGTCGACCTTCGACGAGATCGAGGGGATCATCCGTCAGGTACTGACGGAGGCGTGGACGAAGCTCTGATCTTCCTCCGGGATGATCAACAACGGCCCCGGTGGCGCCCGTTCGAGTGAGAATGGGCGCCCCGGGGCCGCGTGCTGTCCGGCCTCCCGGCCCCGACTCCCTAGCGTGCCCAGTGACCGATCGGCCCTGCCTTCGTTCCCTCGTCCGGAGGATCGGCAGCGCAAATCAGATCTGAACCGAGGTGTACGCGATGGTGGCCCCGCCGGACAACGACGTGCTCTGGGCACGCGCCCTGCACGTCAAGCACAACGGCTCGCCCGCGCTCAGCGGTGTCTCGCTCGGCATCCGCGACGGCGAGATCCTCGCCGTCGGCGGCCCGCGCGGCAGCGGCAAGACGACCCTGCTCCGGTGTCTGTCGGGGCAGCTGCTGCCCCAGCAGGGCGAGGTCTGGTTCAACAGCACACCGGTGCACACCATGGACCCCGTCACCCGCGAACGGCTGCGGCGCGACCGCTTCGGCTGGATCGACCCCACGCCGGTCCTCGTACCGGAACTGAACGCCTGGGAGAACGCGGCGCTGCCCCTGATGCTGCGCGGCTGTGGCCGCCGGGCCGCCAAGACCGCCGCCCTCGAGTGGCTGGAACGCCTCGACATCCGCGACTGCGCCCGCAAACGCCCGCACGCCCTGCTCCAGACCGAGCGGCAGCGCGTCGCCATCGCCCGGGCGCTCGCCCTCTCCCCCAAGGTGCTCTTCGCCGACGAACCGTCCGCCCCGCTGCACCGCGCCGACGGCGCCCACGTCCTGCGCACCCTCACCTCGGCGGCCCGCTCCCACGGCATCACGGTCGTCCTCGCCACGCACTACGCGGACACCGCGGCCCTCGCCGACCGCACCGTGTCGCTGCTCGACGGACGGCGCGTGAACACCCTCCACCTGCCCCCGGTCGTCGAGGCGGAAGGCCGGGCCGCGTGCTCGCTCTCCGTCTAGCCCGCGGGGCCCACTCCCTCGTCCAGCTGCGCAGACTCCTGGTCGCCGCCGCCTCGGCGGGCACCGGCTTCCTGCTGCTGTGCACGCTGGGGTTCGCGCTGGCACACCCGGATCCCTCGGCCGGCGCGCTGCTCCGGCTCCTGTGGTGCCTCGCGCCCGCCGCCGCCACCGTGTACTTCGCGGTCGCGGTCGCCCGTACGGACCCGGGGACCCGGCCGCGCCCCGGGCTCTCGGCGGTCGGACTCGGCCCCGGCCAGCTGATGGCGATCTCGGCGGTCACCACCGCCCTGTCGACCACGCTCGGCTCGGTGCTCGCGCTGCTCGTCTTCCTGCACCTGCGCGGCGATCTCCCCGGCAGGCCCTTCGACGGCGACCCGGCGGCCTTCCTCGCCTCCGACCACCCGCTGCCCCTGCCCGCGGCCCTGACACTGCTGCTCCTGGTCCCGCTGGCCGCCTCCGCGGCGAGCGCGGTGGCGCTGCGACCGCGGGGCGCCCGGCCGAGCCGCCCCCGACGGCCGGGCGCCGACGGGGACTCCCCCCGTGAGCGGTCGGGTAGGCGCGCCGAGTCCGGCCCGTACGCCGACCAGGCGGGGCGCCCGCTGGATCCGCAGCAACCCGCCCCTCCGCTGCCCACCCCGGGGGACTGCCCTGGGGCACCGCCGTCCTCGCGGCGGGCCTTGCCGTGGAGGCGTACGCGAGCCGTTCGGGACCCGGCCTTGTGCTGCCGGGCCGTTTCACGGGCGGCCCCGCCCGGGTGTTCGGCGGCTGGTCCCTGACCGCGCTCGGGCTGATGCTGGCCGCCCCCGCGATCACGCACCTGTGCGGGCGGCTGCTCCAGGCCGTACGCCCCGGCGTGCTGCGGCTGCTCGCCGGGCGCGTCCTGCAGGAGGAGGCCCGGCGCATCGGGCGCCCGCTCGGCGTGGTGTGCGCGGTCGCGTCCGGCGCGTACGCCGTGGCGACCGTGTACTCGGGGGCGCGGCCCTCGTTCGGTCCGCTCAGCACGCTCGGGGCGCTGCTCGTGGCCGGGTGCACCGTCGCGACCCTGCTGACGGCGGCGGTCGAGGCCAAGCACGCGCGCGCCGACACCACGGCGGCGCTGCTGCGCATGGGGGCACCGACCACGGTGCTGCGAGGCGCCGCGCTGCTCCGCGCGGGCGCGCTGCTCGCCGCGTTCGGCCCGCTGACCTGGGTGGTCGCGGAACTGGCGGCGGTGCCGCTGGTGCGCTGAGCACGCGTACCCGCTTCCTCCTCGCTTCTCCTTGCTTCTCCTTGCTTCTCCTTGCTTCCTTCCCGCTTCTTTTCTTTCCTGTTTCTTCCCGCCGGGCGATGAGTTCCGCGCGGAGTGGCGGTCTACCTCTGCGAACGGCACCACATCACTGCACCCTCACCGGGAGAGACCCCTCATGTACCAGCAGATGATCTTCGTGAACCTCGCCGTGAACGACGTCGACACCTCGAAGAAGTTCTTCACCGAGCTCGGCTACACGATCAACCCGCAGTTCACGACGGACGACTGCGCCTGTGTCGTCATCAGCGACACGATCATCGCGATGCTGCTGAGCAAGCAGCGCTACGCGGACTTCACGAAGAAGGAGATCGCGGACCCGACGAAGACCAGCGAGGTGCTGCTGTGTCTGAGCGCCGAGAGCCGCGAGAAGGTCGACGAGCTCTGCGACAAGGCCCTCGCGGCGGGCGGCTCGGGGACTCGGGAGGCCCAGGACCACGGCTTCATGTACGGCCGCACCTTCGACGACCTGGACGGCCACACGTGGGAGGTCATGTGGATGGACCCGGCCGCGGTCCAGAGCTGAGCACCCCCGGGGGGGGGACCTACGTGCGTGTCCCCCTCAAAGGGGGGAGCCCCACTCCGGAGCGACAGCCCTTCTCCGGAGCAGGAGACCGCCGCCCGCCGCCCGCCGCCGAAGGACACACCCCTAGCATGGCCGCGTGCAGCCAACTCCCCTTCACGCCGCCCATGACCGCGAGATCGAGTCCCTCGCCGAGTTCGACAAGGTCGTCTCGGAGCACGGCTCGCTGGCCCGATTCCGCGTCCAGGCCGTGGATCTGACGGACCGTACGGACAACCTGCTCGCCGTGGACACCACGGGTGCCGTCTTCCTCGGCTGCCCGATGGAATCCGAGGCGGCGGCACGGGTACGGGTCACCGGCGCGCTCGTCTTCCCGCCCATACCCGGACTGCCCTTCGACCCCTACCGAGGGCTGCTCTACTCCCCGGACGAGCTCTTCGCGTCGCTCGACGACGGCTACGAGGCGACCCCGGACGCCCGCGCGTACGCCTGGTTCCGGCAGACCAAGGCCGACGGCGACGTGTACGCGTCGATGCTGCGCGCGATCCACGACGACTCGGTGTCGGACGCACTCGACGAACTCCTCGTCGGCACCCGAGTGGTGGGCGTGATGGGCGGTCACGCGATGGCACGCGGCACGGAGGCGTACGAGGGCGCCGCCCGCCTGGGGCGCGAACTGGCGCGTGCCGGACTCACGGTCGCCACCGGCGGCGGCCCCGGCGCGATGGAGGCGGCGAACCTCGGCGCGTACGCCGCCCCGTTCGACGACGAGATGCTCACCGAGGCGCTCCGGCTCCTCGCCGAGGCACCGTCGTTCACCCCCTCCATCGGCGACTGGGCGCGCGCCGCCTTCGCCGTGCGCGAGCGCTGGCCGGACGGCGGCCCCTCCGTCGGCATCCCGACCTGGTTCTACGGCCACGAGCCGCCGAACGCCTTCGCCGCCCACATCGCCAAGTACTTCGCCAACGCGACCCGGGAGGACGGTCTGTTGGCCCGTTCGAACGCGGGTGTCGTCTTCCTGCCGGGCGCCGCCGGGACCGTACAGGAGATCTTCGACAACGCGACCCCGAACTACTACGAGTCGCGCGGTGAGCCCACCCCCATGGTTCTCGTGAACCATGCGCATTGGACCGAGAAGCACCCCACTTGGCCCCTTCTCCAATCCCTTGCCCACGAACGGTCGATGGCGTCCCGGATCGCACTGGTGGACCGGATCGAGGAGGCCCCGGAGGCGCTCAAACGCCTCGGCGGTTAATGACAAGGCAAAGCCGGTGACACGGCTGGGCATATGCATTGACAGCCCTTAGGTGGCACTTATAAACCTGTGAGGCCCGAGGGGGCCCTGTTGACACAGCAGAACCCCCCTTAAACCCCCCGCAGTTGCGCATTCTGTGAAGGGCAATCGTGTCCATATCTCGCCGTACCGCACGTTCCGTGCGAATCCTCGGTGTTGCCTCCGCCACGGCCGCGCTCGCGCTCGGCGTCGCCGGCAACGCCCTTGCCTGCACCCTTCGTGACTTCTCGGCCGTCGCCTCCTGCGACGACAACGGGAAGGGCATCATCACCGTGACCGACACCGACGCCTCGGGCGTCGAGGCCACGGTCAGCGTGTACCTGGAGTCCAACGGAGCGGACGCCCGCATGGTGGGCTCCGAGACGGTCAAGGGCACCAAGAAGGGTGCCATCGTCACCTTCTCCGAGGACTGGGCCGCCAACGCCACGTACCGCGTGCGCATCAAGGCCGGGAACATCTTCGACAAGGACATCGCGCCGCAGCTGACCACGCCGTCCACGGCGTGCAAGACCTCCGGGTCGCCGTCGCCCTCGGCCTCGGGGACTCCGAAGCCCTCCGAGACCCCCTCCTCGCCCGCCTCCTCGGGGACGCCTTCCGCGAACCCGTCGGAGTCGGAGAGCAGCGCCGCGCCCGCGACGCCGGGCGACAACGCCCCGTCCCCCGCGGCCGGTAGCTCCAACCTCGCCGAGACCGGTGCGAACTCCAACACCCCGATGATCGCCGGTATCGCCGGTGCCCTCGTGGTGGTCGGCGGCGGAGCCGTGTTCTTCGGCATGCGTCGCCGCGGCGCCTCGAAGTCGAGCTGAACCGCACACCGTACGTCCGCGTGAAGCGTGTGGCCCGTCCCTCTCGAAGGGGGCGGGCCACACGCCTGTCGGGGGACGCCGGCTAGCCGAAGGTCGCCCGCTCCAGCCAGAAGTCCAGCAGCTCCCGCTCCCCCAGCACCTCCAACCGCCCGTCGTCCAGCGGCAGTCGGCGGTAGAAGGCGAGCAGGATGTCGGTGAGCGGGCCGCGCAGCGCAACGGTCGCCTTCTCGTGGTCCCGGCGCCAGACGACACCCTCCTCGGTGAGTTCGACGACCCACTCGGCGTCGAGTTCGGGCGGGGTGTCGGTGGCATGCAGGTGGATGCTGCGGCCCGGGCCGCGCAGTTCGGCCGCGGCGGCGTCGTGCGGCCGCGTCCGCTGCACGAACTCGATGATCCCCAGCCACTCGTCGATCGCGTCCGCGGCCACATCGGGCGCCACCTCGTACGGCAGCCCGGCCGCCAGCGTCGCGTCGGCTCGGTGGATCACCAGCTCGTGCGTCATCCGGCGGGCCCAGAAGCCGGAGCTGAGGTCCCCGGCCCAGGCCCACACCTCGGTGTCGGGCCCCGCCTCGCGCAGCGCGGCGACGAGCATCTCGCCGGTCTCGGCGAGCCAGGCGTCCAGCGCGGCGGGGTCGCCCTCGGCGGCGGGTCCCTCAAGGAGCGGCACCTGCTCGTCGCGGACGTTCTCCTGCGCCTTCGTGCGGACGATGAGCTCGACCCAGCGCAGCGCCCCGCCCGTGTGCCGCACGAGCCGCTCCAGCGACCAGTCCGGGCAGGTCGGCACGGTCGCGGACAGGTCGGCCCCGGACGTCACCACGTCCCTCAGCCGCCGCACCTCCAGCTCGATCGCGTCGCAGTAGCGGTCATGTGCGAGTAGCGTCATGATCCGCACCCTATGGCGCCGACGGCTCCCCGAGCACCACGATTTCGGCTGCCTCGAACGCCACGCCGACCTCGTCACCGGGGGCGGGCGCCTCCCGCAGCGCGCACGCCGCCTCGATGAGCGGCGCGCCTTCCGGCTTCAGCTGTACGGCGACGTGGGTGCCCCGGAAGGTGCGTGCGGCGACGGTGCAGCGCAGCCCGTCCGCGGGGTCGACCAGCCGCACCCCAGCGGGCCGTACGAGAAGCGTGCCGGGGCCCTGCGCGGTGCCCTGCGGCACCGGGACCTTCCCCCACGGGGTGTCCGCGAGCCGATCGCGCACCGTCGCCGCGACCACGTTGTCGAAGCCGAGGAAACGGGCCACGAACTCGTCCGCCGGGTACTGCCAGACCTCAAGTGGCGTGCCGGACTGGGCGATCCGTCCCTCGCGCATCACCACGACCCGGTCGGCGAGCGCGAAGGCCTCGCCCTGGTCGTGGGTGACGGCGAGCACCGTCGTGCCCAACTCGCCGAAGAGCTGCCGGAGTTCGACGACCAGCCGTTCCCGCAGCGAACGGTCCAGCTGGCCGAGCGGCTCGTCGAGCATCAGCAGCCGGGGGCGCGGGGCGAGCGCACGGGCCAGCGCGACCCGCTGCTGCTCACCGCCGGAGAGGGCGGCGACGGCGCGTGCCCGGGCTCCGGGCAGCCCCACCAGCTCCAGCAACTCCTCGACGCGTGCGCCCTGTTGCCGCTTCGACGCGCCATGCATCCGCAGCCCGAAGGCGACATTGCCGCCCACGTCCCGCTGCGGGAAGAGCTGGTGGTCCTGGAACATCAGCCCGACACCCCGCTTGTGCGCGGGTACCCCGGCCTGGTCGCGTCCCGCCAGTAGCACGCGGCCCGTGTCGAGCGACTGCAGTCCGGCCACCGCCCGCAGCAGCGTGGACTTGCCGCTGCCGCTCGGTCCGAGCACACACACGATCTCGTGCTCGGCGACGTCGAGGCCGACGGCGTCGAGCACCGGCCGGCCGCCGAAGCGTACGGTCGCGGCCTCGACCCTCAGCAGGGCGTCGTGCGTCCGGGTCCGGGTCTGGGTCTGGGTCTCGGTCCAGGTACGGGTCCGGGTGCGGTGATGCTCCGTCGTCCCCTCCTCCGTCTCCTCCGTCTCCTCCGTCGCCTGCGTCGCCTGCTTCGCGAATCGCGCCATCAGAACTCCCCCGTCCGGTCGGTGCGGATGCGTTCCAACAGCAGCAGGGCCGCCGCGCACACCACCATCAAGATCGTCGAAAGGGCCATCGCCTGGCCGTAGTTGAGGTCACCCGCGCGCCCGAGCAGCCGGGCCACGGCGACCGGCAGGGTCGGGTTGTCGGGCCGCGCGATGAAGACCGTCGCCCCGAACTCGCCCAGCGACACGGCGAAGGCGAACCCCGCCGCGATCAGCAGCGCCCGCCGCACCATCGGCAGATCGACCTCCCGCCACACCCGCCAGGGCGAGGCTCCCAGGACGGCGGCCGCCTCCCGGAGCCGTCCGTCCACCGCCCGCAGCACCGGCAGCATGGTGCGTACGACGAAGGGGACGCCCACCAGAGCCTGCGCGAGCGGCACCAGGATCCAGGAGGAGCGCAGGTCCAGCGGCGGTTCGTCGAGCGCGATCAGGAAGCCGAACCCGACGGTCACGGCGGACACGCCGAGCGGCAGCATCAGCAGCGCGTCGAAACCCCGTACGAGACGCCCGGTCATGGAGGTCCCCCCGGTCGGGCGAAGCCGAGACTGGGGGAGGGTGAGCGCGGCGGCCGCCAGACCGCCGATCACGACGGCGATGGCGGTGGCGGCCAGCGCGTACTCCAGCGAGTTGCCGATCGCCGCGATCGGCGCCACCAGGAAGATGCCGCTGTCGGCCGAGGTCAACGCCCTGTAGTACGCGAATCCGTAGCCGCCGGGTGCGTCCAGGGACCGCTGGACCAGTACCCCGAGCGGCAGGACGAGAAGAACGAGGATGCTCGCCAGGACCCCGCCCAGCAGCGCCCACTGGCCGGCGCCGCGCGGCCTGCGTACGGTCACCTCCGGGGCCACCAGGCGCAGGGCGGTCTCCCGGCGGCGTACGGTCCAGGCGTGCACGGCGAGGATCGCGCCGACCGCCACGAACTGGACGATCGTCAGCACCGCCGCGGTCGCGAGGTCGAAGATCTCCGAGGTCTGCCGGTAGATCTCGACCTCGAGGGTGGAGAAGGTCGGCCCGCCGAGGATCTGCACCACACCGAACGAGGTGAAGGTGAACAGGAAGACCATCAGCGCGGCGGCGGCCACGGCCGGGCTCAGCGCCGGCAGCGTCACCTTGCGCCAGGCCGCGAACCGCGAGGCACCCAGCATCCGCGCGGCCTCCTCCTGACGCGGGTCGAGCTGCGACCAGAGCCCGCCGACGGTCCGTACGACCACCGCGTAGTTGAAGAAGACGTGCGCGAGCAGAATCGCCCAGACGGTGGTGTCCAGCCGTACGCCCCACAGCTGGTCGAGGAGTCCGCCCCGGCCCACCAGGGCCAGGAACGCCGTACCGACCACGACCGTCGGCAGTACGAACGGGACGGTCACCACCGCCCGCAGCACCTGCTTGCCCCTGAAGTCGAAGCGCGCGAAGACATACGCGCCGGGGAGTGCGATCAGTAGC
The DNA here is from genome assembly GCF_039503195.1 of Streptomyces mirabilis. NCBI lineage: Bacteria > Bacillati > Actinomycetota > Actinomycetes > Kitasatosporales > Streptomycetaceae > Streptomyces > Streptomyces mirabilis. The sequence goes on along the minus strand of NZ_JBCJKP010000001.1, from coordinate 7,287,996 downwards.
GTGAGCGCCGTGGAGGCGAGCGCCTGCCAGGTGGTGAACCACAGGACGTGCCGGATGTCGGACTGAGCGAGCACCTCACCGATCCGTCCGAACCGCCAGGCCCCGTCGATCTTGAGGCCACGGGTGACGATCGCGGTGACGGGATAGGCGAAGAAGACGGCGAAGAACGCGACGGGCAGGGCCATCAGCCCCATCCGCGTCGCGCTCTCCTTGCGGCTCCTTCGAGGCGCTACTTCAGTACGAGCGAGGTCCACGACTTGACCCACTGGTCACGGTTGTCGGCGATCTTGGCGGGCGCCAGGGTCTCGGGGTCCTTGGCCTGCGGGCCGAACTTCACGAACTCCTCGGGCACGTGGGCGGCCGTGCGGACCGGGTACACGAACATGTTCAGCGGCATGTCGTCCTGGAACTTGACGCCGATGAGGAAGTCGAGAAGCGCCTTGCCGCCCTTCGTGTTCTTCGCGTTGCTCAGCAGCCCCGCGTACTCGACCTGGCGGAAGCAGGTGCCGCTCGCGACCCCGGTCGGCGCGGTCTTCGGCTTCGGGTCCGCGTAGATCACCTCGGCGGGCGGGGAGGAGGCGTACGAGACGACCAGCGGCCGGTCGGCCTTGGCCTTCTTGCCGCCCGCGGACCCGGAGAACTCGTCGTTGTAGGCCTGCTCCCAGCCGTCGACCACCTTCACGCCGTTGGCCTTGAGCTTCTTCCAGTAGTCCGGCCAGCCGTCGTCCCCGTACCTCGCGGCGGTCCCGAGCAGGAAGCCGAGGCCGGGCGAGGACGTGGCCGCGTTCTCGGTGACGAGGAGGTTCTTGTACGCGGGCTTGATCAGGTCGTCGAAGGAGGCCGGCGGGGCCAGCTTGTGCTTGCTGAAGTAGGCCTTGTCGTAGTTGACGCAGATGTCACCGGAGTCGATGGGCGTGACCCGGTGCCTGTCCTGGTCGATCCGGTACTGCTGGACGATCTGGTCGGAGCCCTTGGCCTCGTACGACTGGAACAGCCCGTTGTCGAGCGCGCGGGACAGCAGGGTGTTGTCGACGCCGAAGAAGACGTCGCCCTGCGGGTTGTCCTTGGTGAGGATGGCCTTGTTGACGGCCTGCCCGGCGTCGCCGTCCTTGAGGACCCTGACCTTGTACCCGGACTGCTTCTCGAAGTCCTCCAGCACGCTCTTCGACACGGCCCACGAGTCGTGGCTGACGAGCGTGACGGTCTTGGAGTCCCCGGCACCGGCGCTGTCGGAGGACCCGCACGCGGACAGCGTGACGAGGCCCAGTCCGATGGCGACGGCCGTGGTCGTCCTCTTGGTGATCACTGAATTCCTCCTGGGGTGACCAGGAAGAGACGCGGCCCTGCCCGGGATCCTCGGAAGGTTCCCGGGCAGGGCGCAACAGCTTGAGTGATGCCCGAACTTCCTACCCAGAATGACCTGGGCAAGGTTCAGAGGGTCTGCGGCCCACCGGTGCTCCGGCTACCGCACTCTCAGCGCTGTGGCGCTCCCCTGTCGGAATATGAAGATGTGGGTGGACCTCGCCAGATTACCGCTCGGTGGCGGCGAGCTGACCACAGGCTCCGTCGATCTCCTGGCCCCGGGTGTCCCGGACGGTCACCGGCACCCCGTGAGCCGCGATCGCCTCGACGAACGCCTTCTCGTCCTCGGGCCGCGAGGCGGTCCACTTCGAACCCGGTGTCGGGTTCAGCGGGATGAGGTTGACGTGCACGGGCTTGCCCCTGAGCAGCCGCCCGAGCCGGTCACCACGCCATGCCTGGTCGTTGATGTCCCGGATGAGGGCGTACTCGATGGACAGACGGCGCCCGGACTTGGCCGCGTACTCCCAGCCGGCGTCCAGCACCTCGCGCACCTTCCACCGCGTGTTGACGGGGACGAGGGTGTCGCGCAGCTCGTCGTCCGGGGCGTGCAGCGAGATGGCGAGGCGGCACTTGAAGCCCTCGTCGGAGAACCGGTGGATGGCGGGCACCAGCCCGACCGTCGACACGGTGATCCCGCGCTGCGAGAGCCCGAGTCCGTCCGGCTCGGGGTCGGTGAGCGCGCGGATGGCACCCACGACCCGCTTGTAGTTGGCGAGCGGCTCGCCCATGCCCATGAAGACGATGTTGCTCAGCCGCGCCGGGCCGCCCGGGATCTCGCCGTCCCTGAGAGCCCGCATCCCGTCCACGATCTGGTGCACGATCTCGCCCGTGGACAGGTTCCGGTCCAGGCCGGCCTGTCCGGTGGCACAGAACGGGCAGTTCATCCCGCAGCCCGCCTGCGAGCTGATGCACATGGTCACGCGGTCCGGGTAGCGCATCAGCACGGACTCGACGAGTGTGCCGTCGAACAGGCGCCACAGAGTCTTGCGCGTGGTGTCCTGGTCGGTCGACAGATGCCGCACGACCGTCATCAGCTCGGGAAGCAGCGCCTCCTGGAGCTTGCCGCGCGCGGCGGCCGGGATGTCAGTCCACTCCGCCGGGTCGTGCGCGTACCGCGCGAAGTAGTGCTGCGAGAGCTGCTTGGCGCGAAACGGCTTCTCACCGATCGCGGCAACCGCCTCTTTGCGCTCGGCGGGCGTGAGGTCGGCGAGGTGCCGCGGCGGCTTCTTGGCTCCGCGGGGGGCGACGAATGTGAGTTCTCCGGGCTTAGGCATGGCCATACCAGTGTCGCAGATCGAATCGCGTGACCTGGGCCGCGAGCCGTGCAGGGCGCCGCCCTTGCTACCAGATCCACATTCCGCCGAGGACGGAAGCTTTCGTCTGATCACGCGTTCGACCAGGCGTCCGGCGTGGTCGGGGCAGCTGGAGGGGCGGTCGGTTCGTTGGGGAATTTGAGGGTATTTGCCTGATATGAGTACTGCATCGATGTATTTGGCGGAGCCCAGCGGTCTGATCAGCCTCGCGCTGTTCTTGATCGCCGTGGCGCTCATCACACTCCTGGGCGGCAGCTTCTGGCTGAGCTGCCGTATGCGGACCCGCGCACCGCGTCTGCCACGCGCCGAGGAACAGCCGCACATACCGCAGGGTGGTCCGGTCCGCGAGATGCGGGAGGTCCGGGAGCCCGCCGAGGTACCCAAGGTGGCCAAGGGCCAGCACGCTCTCACCCCGTACGAGCTGACCCATATGTCGACCCGCACCAGCCCGTCGCAGAAGCGCGAGCGCTGGCACGACGGCGGCAGCGGCTCGTTCGGCAGCGGCGGACTGGGTCACCACTGACCCCGGGCCGCCGGCCGCCCGACGAGAAGCCGTCGGCTGCCCGACGAAAAGGGGCCCGCCGTCCTGTGGACGACGAGCCCCTCAGTAGCATGCGCGCAGGTCAGCCGGATCCCACGAAGAGCACCAGCAGCAGCCAGACCACCGGCGCCGTCGGCAGGAGCGAGTCCAGCCGGTCCATGATCCCGCCGTGGCCCGGCAACAGGGTGCCCATGTCCTTGATGCCCAGGTCCCGCTTGATCATGGATTCGCCGAGGTCGCCGAGCGTGGCGGTGGCCGCGACCGCGAAGCCCAGGATCAGCCCCTGCCACCACGTGCCGTCCTCGATCAGGTACTGCATGCACAGCGCGCCCCCGGCCATCGCGAAGGTGACCGCACCGAACAGGCCCTCACGGGTCTTGCCCGGGCTGATGCGCGGCGCCAGCTTGTGCTTGCCGAAGCGCCAGCCGATCGCGTACGCGCCCGTGTCGCTGACGACCGTCAGCAGCAGGAACGTCAGGACGCGGCGCGGACCGTCGTCGGCGGTCAGCATCATGGCCACGAACGTCGCCAGGAACGGCACGTAGAAGGCCGCGAAGACGCCGGCCGTGACGTCCTTCAGATAGCCCTCGGGCGGTTCCGTCATCCGCCAGACCAGGACCGCCAGCGCGGTGAGCGCCATCGCCACCCACGCGCCCTCGGCGCCCCGGACGTAGCCGGAAACGACCATCGCCGCACCGCCCACCGCGAGCGGGACGAGCGGCGCCTTGATGCCCTTGCGCTCCTCGAGCCGTGACGTGAGCTCCCACAGGCCCACCACCACGGCGACCGCTATGACCCCGACGAACACGGCCTTGACGACGAACAACGACGCGACGATCACCGCGCCGAGCCCGACGCCGACCCCTATCGCGGCACCCAGATCGCGTCCCGCACTCTTCTTCTGCGGTGCGGGCGCGGGCTGTGGGACGGGGCTGGGCATGGGCTCCTGCGGCTTCTGCGACGGGGTCCCGAGGGATCCCGCCGACGGGGTGTCGTCGCGGAACAGGGGGCCGCTCAGCCGAGCGGCCCCCCGGTCGTCATCCTGGTCTCCGCCGTGTGCGGGTACGTCGGGCACGATGGGCACGGGGCGAGTCTGCTGCGCGCTATGCGCATCGTATGCGGGACCCGCCGGGGCTGCCCCCTGGGCAGGCCCCTGCTCGGACGGCCCCCAGTACCCGGCTTGTGGCGGCGCCCCCCAGGAAGAGTCGTTCATCAGACCTCGAGCAGCTCCGCTTCCTTGTGCTTCAGAAGCTCGTCCACCTGAGCGACGTACTTCGCGGTGGTGTCGTCGAGCTCCTTCTCCGCGCGACGGCCCTCGTCCTCGCCGACCTCGCCGTCCTTGATCAGCTTGTCGATGGCGTCCTTGGCCTTGCGGCGGACCGAGCGGATGGACACCTTGGCGTCCTCGCCCTTGGTCTTGGCGACCTTGATGTAGTCCTTGCGGCGCTCCTCGGTCAGCTCGGGGAACACCACCCGGATGATGTTGCCGTCGTTGCTCGGGTTGACGCCCAGGTCGGAGTCACGGATCGCCTGCTCGATGTTGCGCATCGCGCTCTTGTCGAACGGGGTCACCACGGCCATGCGCGGCTCCGGCACCGAGAACGAGGCCAGCTGGTTGATCGGCGTCAGCGCGCCGTAGTAGTCGGCCACGATCTTGTTGAACATCGCCGGGTGCGCACGGCCGGTGCGAATCGCGGCGAAGTCCTCCTTGGCGACCACGACGGCCTTCTCCATCTTCTCCTCGGCCTCGAGGAGGGTCTCTTCGATCACCACTTGCTCCTGCGTGTCTTGAGTAGGCCCGGCAGCTGCTCCTCGTCGGGGTGGCGGCCGGCTGCGTCGCGTCTTATTCCTGCACGGTTCCGGACCGGCAGGACATTGTCCATCCCCCGGTCAGGGTCCATCCTCGGCCCGGACTTGTCCCCGGCCGAGGTCGGTCCCGGTCAGGCCCGGCCGCTTTGGTCACCCACGAGTGTGCCGATCTTCTCACCCTTGACCGCCCGAGCGATATTGCCCTCCGCCAGGAGCTCGAAGACCAGGATCGGCAGCTTGTTGTCGCGGCACAGCGTGATGGCGGTCATGTCGGCGACCTTGAGGTCGCGCGTGATGACCTCGCCGTAGCCGAGCGAGTCGAACTTGACGGCCTCGGGGTTGGTCTTGGGGTCGGAGTCGTAGACCCCGTCCACGCCGTTCTTGCCCATCAGCAGGGCCTCGGCGTCGATCTCCAGGGCGCGCTGGGCGGCGGTGGTGTCGGTGGAGAAGTACGGCATGCCCATACCGGCGCCGAAGATGACCACACGGCCCTTCTCCAGGTGCCGTACGGCGCGCAGCGGGATGTACGGCTCGGCGACCTGGCCCATGGTGATGGCGGTCTGCACCCGACTGTCGATGCCTTCCTTCTCCAGGAAGTCCTGGAGGGCGAGGCAGTTCATGACCGTGCCGAGCATGCCCATGTAGTCGGACCGGGCCCGGTCCATGCCGCGCTGCTGGAGCTCGGCGCCGCGGAAGAAGTTGCCGCCGCCGATGACGACGGCGATCTGGGCGCCGCCGCGCACGACGGCCGCGATCTCGCGGGCGATCTTGTGCACCACGTCGGGGTCGACGCCCAGTCCGCCGCCTCCGGCGAACGCCTCGCCGGAAAGCTTCAGCAGAAAGCGGCCCGCGCCTTTGCCGTCGTCGGTCTTCTCGCCCTTGTCGGCCTGGGTGGTGGTCATGGAGATCTCCTCATGGTGCACATACGAAGAAGGCCATTGCCGGTGGGGTGTTGTCTCCCATACGCGGCAATGGCCTCCTCGTCAGATCTGCTGTCGTCCGTCACGCACGCGCGCGTGTCGGCGTACGCGGACGACTGCTGCCGACCCTATAGGGGCCGCGCGTCGATCGCGGTACGGACTCAGATGCCGACCTTGATGCGCACGAAGCGCTTCAGGGTGACACCGGCCTCGTCCAGGACCTTCTGGACGGACTTCTTGTTGTCGAGCGCGTACGGCTGACCGAGGAGGGTGGCCTCCTTGAAGAAGCCGTTGACGCGACCCTCGACGATCTTCGGGAGGGCGGCCTCGGGCTTGCCCTCGGCGCGGGTGGTCTCCTCGGCGACGCGGCGCTCGGACTCGACGACCTCGGCCGGGACGTCCTCCTTGGAGAGGTACTTCGGCGCGAAGGCGGCGATGTGCTGCGCGACACCCTTGGCGAGGTCGGCATCGGCCTTGTCCAGCTCGACCAGGACACCGATCTGCGGGGGCAGGTCGGGCATGGTGCGGTGCATGTACGCGGTCACGTAGGCACCGGAGAACTGGGCGAAGCGGTCCAGGACGATCTTCTCGCCCAGGTTGGCGTTGGCCTCGTCGACGAACGCCTGAACCGTCTTGCCGGGCTCGATCTCGGAGCCGAGCAGCGCCTCGATGTCGGCCGGCGACGTCTTGACGACGTGCTGGGCGATCTCGTTGGCGACGGTCTGGAACTTCTCACCCTTGGCGACGAAGTCCGTCTCGCACTTCAGCTCGACCAGGACACCGGAGGAGTTGTCGTCAGCGATGATGGAGACCACGGCGCCGTTCTCGGCGGAGCGGCCTTCGCGCTTGGCGACGCCCTTCTGGCCCTTGATGCGCAGCGCCTCGACGGCCTTGTCGACGTTGCCGTCGGCCTCGTCCAGCGCCTTCTTGCAGTCCATCATGCCGGCGCCGGTGAGCTCACGGAGCTTCTTGACGTCGGCGGCGGTGTAGTTCGCCATGATTCCTGGAATCTCTCTCGAAGTCTGAAGATCTACGGGCCGAACGGCGGGGGCTTCGGTGTGCCCCCGCCGTTCGTGACCCGAAGGGGTGAGGGGTCAGGCCTGCTCGGCGTCCGCGGCCGGGGCCTCGGCGACGGGGGCCTCGGCGGCCGGGGCCTCGACAACGGCCTCGGCCTCGGCGACAACCTCGGCCTGCTCGGCGTCGGCGACCTTCTCCGTCTCGGCGGAGGTCTGGACCTCGGCGTCGTCGGCCTTCTTCTCGCCCTCGAGCAGGTCGCGCTCCCACGCGGCGAGCGGCTCGCCCGCGGCCTTGTCACCCTCGGCCTTGCCGGCACCGGAGCGGGAGATGAGGCCCTCGGCGACGGCGTCGGCGATCACGCGGGTGAGCAGGGTGACGGAGCGGATCGCGTCGTCGTTGCCCGGGATCTTGTAGTCGACCTCGTCGGGGTCACAGTTGGTGTCGAGGATGGCGACGACCGGGATGTTGAGCTTCCGGGCCTCACCGACCGCGATGTGCTCCTTCTTGGTGTCCACGATCCAGACGGCGCTGGGCACCTTCTGCATCTCGCGGATACCACCGAGGGTCTTCTCCAGCTTGGCCTTCTCGCGCGAGAGCACGAGAAGCTCCTTCTTGGTCAGACCGGAAGCGGCGACGTCCTCGAAGTCGATCTGCTCGAGCTCCTTGAGGCGCTGCAGACGCTTGTAGACGGTGGAGAAGTTGGTGAGCATGCCGCCCAGCCAGCGCTGGTTGACGTAGGGCATGCCGACGCGGGTGGCCTGCTCGGCGATGGCCTCCTGCGCCTGCTTCTTCGTGCCGACGAACATGACCGTGCCGCCGTGGGCGACGGTCTCCTTGACGAACTCGTAGGCGCGGTCGATGTACGACAGCGACTGGAGCAGGTCGATGATGTAGATGCCGTTGCGCTCCGTGAAGATGAAGCGCTTCATCTTCGGGTTCCAGCGACGGGTCTGGTGACCGAAGTGGACGCCGCTTTCCAGCAGCTCCCGCATCGTGACGACGGCCATGGCCGTTCTCCTTGGTGTTCTCGGTTGTGCCGCGCGTGCCGGACGGCACTCGCGCCTGACGCCCGCGATGCGCCTTGCCACGAGGGACCGAGGGGCGCTGACACCGGCTTTTGATGGCCGGATGTCGGGGCGTGCGAAGTCGACCCGGTGACCCGGATCGCCACGAGAAGTGTACGGGACCCGGAAGGTGCAGGGTGACGCCGCTGTCCACAACCGGCCGGTGGTCCACAGATCCCGGCCATGATCCGTCAGATGCGGGACCGTTCTCGCATGCGAGCGAAACGATGTGTGCGTACGTGGCTGGGGTTGCTGTTGGGAATGACGGTGACCGTGCTGGGTGCGCTGACCCCCTCAGCCCTGGCCCGGGCGAACGGTCCGGCGCCGCCGTCCGCCGCCGGTCCACCGGCGCCCGACGCTACGGTTCCGCCGGTCGCCCGCCTCTGGCCGGTGGGTCTGCGCCCCTCGGTCCTGCGGGGTTGGGACCCGCCTGCGACGCCGTATGCCCGCGGCCATCGTGGAGTGGACCTCGCGGCACCCCCGGGCGTCCCGGTCCGCTCCGTCGCGGCCGGCCGCGTCTCCTTCGCTGGGCGGGTCGCGGGGCGTGGAGCGGTCGCCGTCGAACTGACGGGCACGGGCGCTCCGCCCCTGCGCACGACTTTCACCCCGGTACGGGCAACCGTGCACCAGGGTGACGAGGTGACCGCGGGCGAGGTACTGGGCACGCTCGAACCGGGCGACGCCCACTGCGGAACGCCATGCCTGCACTGGGGCCTGCGAAGAGAGAGAACGTACTTGAACCCCCTGTCCCTGCTCCCGCCCTGGCTCCTGCACAGGGACCCGTCCCGCCTGCTCCCGGTGACGAGCGTGCTGCCGTGAAAAACGCGAGAACCACGGGCCGCGGCCACGCTTCAGGCCTGGCTTGGTCAGGACACACAGGTGGGGGGCCAGGACATGTGTGGGGCCAGGAGAGGCGCATCCACCCGCGGCAGGAGAGGCGCATCCATCCGCGGCAGGAGAGTCATCTCCATCCGCACGGGGGAGCAACGCCTTCGGACAGAGCCCGCCGACCGGGCCTGGCCGTCCGCGCCGTCGCCCCGTCGGCGGGCACCCGGTGCGCAGGGGCTCAGCCGCGTACGCCCCGTAGTGCCATACCCACCGCGGCGTCCGTGATCACGCCGGGCTCCTCCGCGGCCCCCAGTTCGATCCTCCGGACCGCCGCGTCGACCACGCCCTGAAGGAGCATCGCGGCCAGCCGGGGCTCGGCGTGGCCCATCTGCCGCAGCGCGTCGACGATCATCGCCACCAGTCCGCCGTGCGCCGCGCGGATCTTCTCCCGGGCCCCGGCGTCGAGCTCACTCGCGGAGATCGCCACGACAGCCCGGTGCCGCCGGTCCCCGACCAGGGCCAACTGCTGCCGAACGTACGCCTCGACCTTGCCCTCGGGCCCGTCCGCCGCCGCCATCGCCGCCGAGACCTCCGCGGCCCAGACCGGAAAGTCCACCTCGCACAGCTCTTCGACCACGGCCGCCCGGGACCGGAAGTACTCGTACACGGAGGACCGCGCGAGCCCCGTGCGCTCGGCGAGGGCCGGGAAGGTCAGCGCCTCCGTCCCGCCCTCGGACAGCAGGGACCGGGCCGCGTCCAGCAGGGCGGCTCGCTGCATCGACCGGTGCTCGGCCACGGAGGCCGCTCGAATCCTTGGCACGTCCTCCACTTTACGGACGGACCGCCCCGGACGGCAGTCACTCCCACCACCCGACGGGAACGCGCCATCGAGGGGTGGCGACCGGGCAGGGACGATTCAGCAGCTTGCCCCGCTCGAGCTCAGCGCCCGAAACTCGCCAGCTTGGCGCGCAACTGGAGCACCGACTTGGTGTGGATCTGGCTCACCCGGCTCTCCGTCACTCCCAGCACGTTCCCGATCTCCGCGAGCGTCAGGCCCTCGTAGTAGTAGAGCGTGACCACGGTCTTCTCCCGCTCCGGCAACGTGTTGATCGCCCGTGCCAGAAACCTCCGCAGCTCCCGGTCCTCGGCGATCTCCACCGGATTGTCCGCCGCGGTGTCCTCCAGCGTGTCCATCAGACTCAGCCGGCCACCGCCCTCACCGCCGACGTGCAACAGCTCCTCCAGCGCCACCACGTTGGCCAGCGACAACTGGCTGAAGACCGCGTGGAGTTCCTCCACCCCGATCCCCATCTCGGAGGCCACCTCACCCTCCGACGGCGTCCGCCGCAGCCGCGCCTCGAGCGTCGCGTACGCACGCTCCACATTGCGCGCCTTCTGCCGCACCGACCGTGGGATCCAGTCCAGCGCCCGCAACTCGTCGATCATCGCGCCCCGGATCCGCGTGATCGCGTACGTCTCGAACTTGATCTCCCGCTCGATGTCGAACTTCTCGATCGCGTCGATCAGCCCGAACACCCCCGACGAGACGAAGTCGGCCTGCTCCACATTGGCCGGCAGACCCACGCTCACCCGCCCGGCGACGTACTTCACCAGCGGCGAGTAGTGCAGGATCAACTGCTCGCGCAGCCGCTCGTCCCCCGTCGCCTTGTACGACCGCCACAACTCGTCGAGCGTCGAGGGAGCGGGCGGCCGCACGCTACCGCCGTCGCGGGCGGCTGGGGGGATCGCCGCCCGATCGGACCCGGAGGTGTGCTGGGGCATTCGTCGCCTTGTGCCGTTCTGCCGTGAACTGGGGGTACCTGAGTGAGCTGTCGCGCTGATGTCGAGTTGCCTGTCCTGCGTCGGAATCCACGTGAGCGTAGCGTGACTGGAGCGTCGCAGTGCGCGAAGGGGAGCGGATCAACCGTGCGCAGATACGTTCCGCTGTGCGTCCCTCGGGGGCACGTTCGTCGCCCTCCGTGATCGCCGAGAGACATCAACTGCGGGAATTGCCAAGGCTGTCGGCGTTCGCCCGGACGGCCGAACACGCTCGGTCAACACCCGTGACGATCGCCGCGGACCGAGATCATTGCCTGGCGTGTCAACTTCCAGCCGTCGCCGTGTCGTTCGACGAAACCAAGTGATCGGAGTTCGTACAGCCTCCCGACCGCGTCGTCCGTGGTGGTCCCCGCCCCGCGGGCGATGTCCTCCGCTCCCGCCAGACCGCGCGCCGGCAACGCGGCCAGCACACGTCCGGCGCCTGGATCCAGCAGGTCACGCGGCAGCACGGGCCCGCGCCGGTCCGGGGCCAGCTCACCGATGTCGCCCACCAGTTCCGCGACCTCCGCGGCGTCCGTGACCAGGACCGCCTCCCCGCGCAGCAGCTCGTGCACCCCGGCCGACAGCCCGCTGGTGACGGGGCCCGGCACCCCCATCGCGAACCGCCCCAGCCGCTGCGCCGCCCGCGCCGTGACCAGCGCGCCACTGCGGTACGCGGCCTCGACGACCACGGTCCCCCGGGTGAGCGCGGCGATGACCCGGTTCCTGAGGATGAATCTGCTCGGCGTGGGATGGTCACCTGGCGGCAACTCCCCCACGACCAGCCCCTGTTCGGCGATCCTGCTGATCAACTCGGTGTGTCCGCGCGGATAGGGCCGGTCGACTCCGCAGGCCAGCACGGCGACGGTGGCGCCGCCCGCCCCGAGGGCGCCCCGGTGCGCGGCGCCGTCCACCCCGTAGGCACCGCCCGACACCACCACCCAGCCCCGCTCGGCGAGCCCGGCGCCGAGCGTGGCGGCCATATGGGCGCCGTACTCGGTGCAGGCCCGGGCTCCGACCACGGCGACCGAGCGCAGCGCCCATATCCGCAGGCTGGGCATCCCCCGTACCCACAGGCCGGTGGGACGTGTGTCGCCGAGATCGTCGAGTTGCGCCGGCCACTCGGGGTCCCCGGGGCACACGAACCGGGTTCCGGCCTCCCGCGCCACCGCGAGGTCCCGCTCCGGATCCGCTCGCTCCGCCCGGGCCCGCAGTCCCGCCCAGCGCTTGTCCGTCACTCCCCGTGGTTGCTCGCCGCCCACGACGAGCCGCCGGACCGCCTCCGCGGCACCGACCGCCCGCAGCCAGCGCCCGAAGACCTCGTCGCCCGGTTCGATCACCCGCGCGAGGAAGGCCCGCTGGAGCCTCTCGTCCTCCTGGCTCACGAGAGCGCGCCGATCGCCATCGGTACCCCACGGGGGACCCCGGTGCGCAGTTGCAGGGCGAGGGCGACGTCCGTCGCGCCGGGTCGGTCGTGTCCCACGAGGTCCGCGACGCTCCAGGCGACACGCAGCACCCGGTCGAGGCCGCGGGCGGTCAGGGCACCTCGCTCAAGGCTCCGCTCCGCCTCGTCCATCGCGCCCAGGGACGCGTACCAGCGGCTGCGCAGCTCCCGGCCCGGCACTTCGCTGTTCGTCCGCCAGGGCGTGCCCGCCAGCCGCACGGCGGCCCGCTCCCTGGCCGCCCGCACCCGGTCGGCGACCGTCTCGGTGGATTCGCCCCGCGCACCGCGCTCGGTCAGCTCGGACCTGGTGACGCGGTCCACCTCGACCCGCAGGTCGACGCGGTCGAGCAGCGGCCCGGAGAGCCTGGCCTGGTAGCGGCGGATCATGGAGGGCGGGCACTCGCACAGGTCGTCCCGCCGCGAGAAACGGCCGCAGGGACAGGGGTTCGCCGCCAGCACCATCAGGAACCGCGCCGGAAACCGCACCACCCCCGCACTGCGCGCGATCACCACATGCCCCGCCTCCAGGGGCTGGCGCAGCGCGTCGAGGGCCTGGCTGCTGAATTCGGGCGTTTCGTCCAGAAAGAGCACCCCGCGGTGAGCCAGGGACACCGCGCCCGGCCGTGCGATTCCCTGGCCGCCGCCGACGAGGGCCTGCATGGTCGCCGAGTGGTGCGGGGCGCAGTAGGGAGCGATGTCGACCAGGGGTTTGCCCGGTGGCAGCAGGCCGGCGACCGAGTGGACGGCGGTGACCTCCAGGGATTCACCCTTGGTGAGCCGCGGCAGGACGGCCGGCAGCCGCTCGGCGAGCATCGTCTTGCCGGCTCCCGGGGGACCCTCCAGGAAGAGGTGGTGACCGCCCGCCGCCGCGACCTCCACGGCGGTCCGTGCCGAGTGCTGGCCCACGACGTCGGCGAGGTCGTGACCGTGGTCGTGCTGGGCCGCGCCCATCCCGTGCATGCCGGTGGCGGCGCCCGTGCCCGGCATCCGCAGTCCCGCCATCAGCGGATCCGGTCGCCCCTGCTCGTCCGGATCCTCCTCGGGCACCGGCTCGTCCGTGAGCACCGCGATCAGCTGGCGCAGACTGCGCACCCCGAGCACCGAGATCCCCGGTACGAGCGAGGCCTCGGCGGCCGCGCACTCGGGCACCACCACCTGCTCGTACCCGGCGTCCGCTGCGGCCAGGACCGCCGGCAGCACGCCCCGCACCGGCCGTACACGTCCGTCCAGGCCCAGCTCGCCGATCATCACGATGTCGGAGAGCACCCGGGGATCGATGCGCTCGGCGGCTCCCAGCACCGCGCAGGCGACGGCCAGGTCGAAGCCGCTGCCGCCCTTGGGTACGGATGCCGGGCTCAGGCCGACCGTGAGCTTCTTCTGAGGCCACGCCGAGCCGGAGTTCACCACCGCCGCCCGGACCCGGTCCTTGCTCTCGGTCAGGCTCTTGTCGGGCAGGCCGACCAGGGTGAAGGCCGCGACGCCCGGCTCCAGGTCCGCCTGGACCTCGACGACCACGCCCTCGACGCCCACGAGGGCCACCGCACAGGTACGCGCGAATCCCATCAGGCCACCCCCCGCGCGTGCTCGACCACGGGCGCGCCGCGATCGGGGAGGACGACGCCGATCAGATCGATGCGGACGCCGCCGGGTGGTGCCCCGCCGTGTTCCTGGAGCCAGCGTTCGGCCAAGCCGCGCAGGCGCTGTGCCTTGGCCGGCGTGACGGCCTCCATCGGGTGCTCGAAGGCTCCCGCCTTGCGCGTCTTGACCTCGCAGACGACGAGCGCGTCGCCGTCCCGGGCCACGATGTCGATCTCGCCGGTCCTGCCGCCGCGCCAGTTGCGCGCCAGGACCGTCATCCCGGTCTCGGTCAGCCGTCGTGCGGCCAGATCCTCGCCGTACTTGCCCAGTGCGTTGCGTGCCTCGGGTGTGTTCATGTCGGCACCACCTCCGGCGCCAACACTGAGGCCACTTCGACCGGCTATTGGATCTTGGTGGACAAACGGCCGACTGTGGACAGCTCCCTCACCCACACGAGGGTTCCTGGCCCGCTATCGGTCGCCCGACCGGCCGCCCGCCGTCAACCGCCCGTCATCAACCGCCCGGCAGTTCCAGATCGCTCTTGTTCAGCTCCTCGATATTCACGTCCTTGAACGTAAGGACACGCACCTGCTTCACGAAACGAGCAGGTCGGTACATGTCCCACACCCAGGCATCCGCCATGGACACCTCAAAGAACACCTCGCCCTGGACCGAGTGCACCTGCATCTCGTAGTCGTTGGTGAGGTAAAAGCGCCGTTCGGTCTCGATCACATATTTGAACAGACCGACGACATCGCGGTACTCCCGATAGAGCTTCAGCTCCATCTCGGTCTCGTACTTCTCGAGGTCCTCGGCGCTCATGGCATGTTCCCCTTCAGCCGTGCGTCCCCCTATTGTGCGCCAGCCCCGCGAGCCTCTAGACGATTTCGGTGTCGAGGATCTCGGGCCTGGCCGGAGGACCCTCGTCGAGCAGCCTGCGCAGCAGCCCGGCGAGTCTGGTCGGATACACCGTCTCATGTGCCTCGGTCAGTTCCCGGCACGTCCACCAGCGTGCTCCGGCGACACTGCGCCGTTCCAGCTCCGTCAGCCCGGCGGCGACGGTTCCCTTCTGGCTCGTACGGGCCAGGAAGTACCACTCGTCCTGGTCCCAGCGCCGCCCCGCGAAGGGGAACGAACAGCTCCGCCGCCACAGCACCGGGCCCAGCTCGACCTCGGTGATGCCGGTCTCCTCCACGAGTTCCCGCAGCGCGGCCTGCTCCCGCGTCTCGTCGCCCTCGAGGCCTCCGCCGGGTGTGAACCACCAGTCGTCCGCCGGATCGTCCGGCTCGTGACCGTGCAGCAGCAGAATGCGGTCCTGCTCGTCGAGCAGCACGATCCTGGCCACCTTCCGGGGCCCGCCGGCGGAGTCCTCGAGCGGACCCCCGTACGACGCCTCAGGCGGCACCGGCGAGCTCCGTACGCGTCCGGCCGCGCCGCCTCAGTCGCGTGGCGATCGGCCCGTACGCCGCTCCGCCCAGCACCAGCACCGCGCCGACCACGATGGCGGTCAGGACCAGCCGCAGCGGCCCGGGCGACGAGATCCCGCCCAGCGTCTCGAAGCCCGTGGGGCGCGCCAGCATGCCGTCCATGGGCCAGGCGATGGCGTCCACCCGGCCCTTCACCGCGCTGCGCGCGACGGTGCCGTTGAAGGCCTCGGTGAGGTGGGCCGTGGAGTCCAGTGAGCCGCTGCGCTCGTCGCCGAGCAGGAAGAGCCGGCCCTTGGGCACCTCGACGGTCGGGATCTGGGTCGACTCCGCCGCCTGGCCCTTGGCGAGATACGGCTCGTCGATCTGCTTGCCGTTGACGGTCAGCTTGCCGTTCGTGCAGCACGCGACCGTGTCACCACCGACCGCGACGACCCGCTTGACGAGGAGCATGTCGCCCCAGCTCTTCTGCTTGAAGACGATGACATCGCCACGCTTGACGTCACCGCCGTCGATCCGCTGGGCCAGAATGCGATCGCCCGCCTTGATGGTCGGCACCATCGACTCGGTCGGCACGGTGTACGGCTGGTATTCGATCGCACCCCAGGCGAAGCCGCCGAGGAAGAGCACACAGCCGAGGGCCACGGCCAACCCCGACAGCACACTGCCGAGCCGCCCGCGGCCCTCGTCCGTACGACCTGACGTCCTGCTCATCCCAGTGCTCCCCAACTCGGAGAATCGATCCCACGGCCCCACCTGCGGGCCGCGGAAGATCGGCGATCTGGGACGGCACCCTACCCGGCGGTACCCCGACCAGAAACCCTCGGGTTTCCGGCGGTAAGGCGACGCCTGCGCCACAGCACCAGCGGCACCGCGCCGGCCAGCCCGAGCGCACCCGGAGCGGCCGCGCTGAGGTTCTGGTCGAAGGTGTCGGGAATCGGCAGCGTGTCCCAGCGGGTGGGCGGCCAGGCGATCACGATGGCGCGGCCGACGACATTGCCCACCGGCACGAAGCCCTGGTGGTCGTCCTGCTGGTGATAGCGCGAGTCCAGCGAGTTCTGCCGGTGGTCACCCATGACCCAGATTTTGCCCTTGGGTACCGTCACCTTGAACTGGCCGCCCTGGTCGTCGACGCTGCACGGGGTGTTCCCGGCGTAGACGTACGAGTCCTCGTTCAGTGCCTTGCCGTTGACCGTCACCGGGCCGGTGCCCTTGCACTCGATCGTGTCACCGGCGACGCCGATGACCCGCTTGATGAGGTCCTTCTCGTTGGCGGACGGCATCAGGCCGATCTTGCTGAGGAACGTCTGCACGGCGTTCGGGTTGGGCGTGGGCTCGCCCGCCAGCCAGTTGTCGGGGTCGTGGAAGACGACGACCTCGCCGCGCGAGGGCTCCGAACCGAACCACGGGGTGAGCTTGTCGACCAGGACCCGGTCGCCCTGCTGGAGGGTGTTCTGCATCGAGTCCGAGGGAATCGAGAACGCCTGGACCAGGAAGGTCTTGATCAGCAGCGCGAGAACGAGCGCGATACCGATGAGGAGCGGGAGTTCCTTCCAGAAGGAACGTGGCTTCTTGGGCTTCGGCTCCTGCTCGCCCTGCTCCTTCGTACTGCCGCCGCCGTCCCCCGAGTCACTCCCGGAGCCCGTGACGTCGGTCGTGGCCGGGGTGGCCGATCCGTCGGGTCGCTCCGGCTGCTCCTCGGGGCCATCGTGTCCGGATCGTGCGCCGACCGCCAAATCCCCCACATCCACTCCTCACTCCGTGCCGCCGCCTGCGCCGGATCCGGCGCAGGCCCACCACTCCCATAACGAGCGGGAGTTCCGCAGGGCTCGGGAGCGGGATCAATCGATTGAGATCCGCGGACGCCACCCTATGCGACGGGCCGAGGGCGGTTGCCGACCCGCTCGGTACGGACGCGAACGTGTCCGGTTCCTTCAGACGGGTCCAGTGCCCGAAGGGCCAGGCGATGACCATGGCTCTGCCGACGACCGAACTCTCGGAGACGGTACCGCCGTATTTCTCGGTGCGGTGGTAGCGGGAGTCGGCCGAGTTGGCTCGGTGGTCGCCCATCACCCAGAGACGGCCCTTGGGCACCGTCTCCTCGAAGGGGAAGTCCGACGGCTTGTTCCCTGCCTGGATGTACGGCTCGTTGAGCGGCATGCCGTTGACGGTCACGCGCCCTTGGGTGTCGCAGCACTTCACGGTGTCGCCGCCGACCGCGACGACCCGCTTGATGAGGTCCTTGTCGTTGTCGGAGGGCAGCAGACCGATGGCCGTCAGGCCCTCTTTGACCTGCTTGACGACGACGGGGTCGTTCTTCTTGGTGGTCTTCTCCCCTGCCAGCCAGTTGCCGGGGTCCTTGAAGACGACGACGTCGCCACGCTGGGGCTTGGAGCCGAACCATGGCGTGAACTTGTCGACGAGCACACGGTCGCCGATCTGGATCGTGTTCTCCATGGAACCCGACGGGATCACGAAGGCCTGGACGAGGAAGGTCTTGAGGACCAGGGCTATGAGCACCGCGACGCCCACGAGGAGGGGTATCTCCTTGATGGCGGAGCGCCGTCGGCGCCGCTTGACCTTGCGCTGGAGCTTGCGGCGTTCGGCACGGCCGGGTCGTACGGCGCCGCCGGCGGCGCGCCGGGTGCCGGTGGGCAGCAGGTTGTCGGCGGCGTGGTCGGAGACCCCACGTGGCCTGCCGCGGTTACCCATGGACGCCGTCCGCGGTGGGCACACGCGCGTAGGCGGCGGCACGCTGCAGCCGGGTCCAGTGGCCCGCGGGCCAGGCGATCCAGTCGGCCCTGCCGATCACATCACCGACGGGGACCATGCCGCCGCCAGGAGACCCCAGGTGGTCGCGGGAGTCGCTCGAGTCGCTGCGGTGGTCTCCGAGGAGGAACAGGCTGCCGGTGGGCACCACGACGTCGAAGGAGACGTCGGACGGGCTGTCCCCCGGGTACAGAAACGTCGACTCGTCGACCGACCGGCCGTTCACCTCGAGCCTCCCCTCCTTGTCGCAGCAGACCACGTGGTCTCCCCCCACACCGACGACGCGTTTGACGTAGTCGGCGTTCCCGAAATACCCGGTGCCGTCGAACACGACGACATCGCCGCGCCGCGGCTCAGCACCAAAACGGTACGCCAACTTGTTTACGAGAACGCGGTCTCCGATCCTCAATCCGCGCTCCATCGAGCTGCTGGGAATCTCGAACGGCTGCATCACGAAGTTGCTGAACAGCACCAGGAACAGCAGGCAGACCAGCACGGTCAGAGTGATCCGCCCACCTGGGAGCCAGTCGGCGGCCCGGTCCACCAACGCGAAACGCGACCGTCCCTCCGGCCCCTCGTCGTCCGAGATGTCCTCGGAGTCGGTGGGGCGGGAGGAGCGGTCGCGCTCCGTGTGCTGTGCTTCGGTGTCCATCGGAGCCAGATGTTATCCGGCGTCCATGTGAACCCCTTCGCGAGCTCAGTTGTCGCGCTTCTCCTTGATCTTCGCGGCCTTGCCGCGCAGGTCACGCAGGTAGTACAGCTTCGCGCGACGCACGTCACCACGGGTGACGAGCTCGATCTTCTCGACGATCGGGGTGTGCACCGGGAAGGTACGCTCGACGCCGACCGAGAAGGAGACCTTGCGGACCGTGAAGGTCTCGCGGACACCGGCGCCCTGGCGGCGGATGACTACGCCCTTGAACTGCTGCACACGGGAGCGGTTGCCCTCGATGACGCGGACGTGGACGTTGACGGTGTCACCCGGGCGGAAGGCCGGGATGTCGCTGCGCAGCGACGCGCTGTCGACGGAGTCGAGCAGGTGAGACATTTCGTCTGCTTTCTTCGCTGATGCCACAGGTCATCAACGGGAGCTAGTTTTCCAAGAGGGTGCCGCCGCGTCGGGACGGGCGTCGTGTCCCCCTGTGGCAGGGGCGCCCGGTCTACGCAGACAACAGCGGCCTATTCTTCCACGGCCTCTGGTCTGCGCCAAAATCGACCGTCGGGTTCCGGCTGCCAGCCCAGGATCGAGAGCATTTCGCGGTCCTTCTTGTCGAAGACGGAAGGGTCGCAGCGCTCGATGAGGTCGGGCCGGTTCGCCGCCGTACGGCGCAGGGCCTCGTCGCGGCGCCAGCGGGCGATCTTCCCGTGGTGACCGCTGACCAGCACGTCGGGGATCTCGCGGCCGCGCCACTCCGGGGGCTTGGTGTAGACGGGCCCCTCCAGGAGGTTGGCCATGGCGCCGGGGGCGAACGAGTCGTCACGGTGGGACTCGGCGTTGCCGAGAACACCCGGCAGCAGCCGCGCCACGGCCTCCGTGACGACGAGTACGGCCGCCTCTCCGCCGGCGAGTACGTAGTCGCCGATGGACACCTCGTAGACGGGCATCCGGGTCGCGTATTCGTCGATGACCCTGCGGTCGATGCCCTCGTAGCGGGCGGGCGTGAAGACCAGCCAGGGGCGCTCGGAGAGCTCGACGGCGAGTTCCTGGGTGAAGGGGCGTCCGCTCGGCGTGGGCACGACCAGGACGGGCCCGTGGGAGCCGGTCTCGTAGCCGTCGGCCAGGACGGAGTCCAGGGCGTCGCCCCAGGGCCCGGTCTTCATGACCATGCCGGGGCCGCCGCCGTACGGGGTGTCGTCGACCGTGTTGTGGCGGTCGTACGTCCAGTCCCGAAGGTCGTGCACGTGCACCTTCAGCTGCCCGCGCGCGCGTGCCTTGCCGACGAGCGAGACGTTGAGGGGTTCCAGGTACTCGGGGAAGATCGTGACGACGTCGAGCCGCATCAGGCGTCGGCTCCCGAGGAGTCCTCGTCGTCCTTGGCGGAGGCGTTTTCCGTGTCCCTGGAGGAGACGATTTCCGCCTGGTCGTCGATCAGGCCCGGCGGCGGGTCGATGACGGCCCGCTGCTCCTCCAGGTCGATCTCGGTGACGATCTCCTCGACGAAGGGGATCAAGACCTCGGTCCCGTCGGGCCGCTCGACGATGAACAGGTCCTGCGAGGGCAGATGGGAGATCTCCGTGATCCGTCCGACCTCCGTCCCGTCCTTGGTGACCACGTCCAGGTCCATCAGCTGGTGGTCGTAGTACTCGTCCGGGTCCTCGGGCTGCTGGTCCGGGTCCACCTCGGCGATCAGGAGGGTGTTGCGCAGCGCCTCGGCGGCGTTCCGGTCGCGTACGCCTGCGAAGCGCAGCAGCAGACGGCCGCTGTGCACGCGGCCGGTCTCGATGGTCAGCGGTCCGGCGGAGGCCGGATCGGTGAGCAGGACGGCGCCGGGCCCGAGCCTGAGTTCCGGCTCGTCCGTACGGACCTCCACCGTGACCTCGCCCTTGATGCCGTGGGCGCGGCCGACGCGAGCGACTACCAGCTGCACTGTGCTTGATCTCCTGTCGATGTACCTACGGCATGGGGTTCGGGGACGACTACGGGCCGGGGACGGCTCGAAAGCCCTCCCCGGCCCGAGCCGGTGCTGCCTGTTACGTCAGCGGACGTGGTCCACGTCGACGAGATCGACGCGGACACCTCGGCCGCCGATGGCACCCACGACGGTCCGCAGAGCGCGGGCGGTACGGCCGTTGCGGCCGATCACCTTACCGAGGTCGTCGGGGTGCACCCGGACCTCGAGAACGCGCCCACGGCGCAGGTCGCGCGAGGCGACCTGCACATCGTCGGGGTTGTCGACAATGCCCTTCACGAGGTGCTCGAGAGCCTCCTCGAGCATGCTCAGGCCTCGGTCGACTCAGACGAAGAAGACGCGGCCGGGGCCTCGTCCTTCTTCTCAGCCTTCTTCTTCTGGGTGATGGCCTCACCCTTGCCCGCGTCGTCGCCGCCCAGGGCGTCGAACGACGGGCGCGTCGCCTTCGGCTCGGCCACGAGCAGCGGAGCAGGGGCGGGCTCGCCCTTGAACTTCTGCCAGTCGCCGGTCAGCTTCAGGATGGCGAGCACGGGCTCGGTCGGCTGCGCGCCGACACCCAGCCAGTACTGCGCGCGGTCCGAGTCGACCTCGATGCGCGAGGGGTTCTGCACCGGGTGGTACAGACCGATCTCCTCGATGGCCCGACCATCACGGCGGGTACGGGAGTCGGCGACGACGATGCGGTAGTGAGGCGAACGGATCTTGCCCAGACGCTTCAGCTTGATCTTGACTGCCACGGAAGTGGTGTCTCCTGGTCTTGACGTGGTTGGGCACGGCGAGATGGCCGCGTGGGGTTGCGGTACCCGAGTGCCCGATGGACGCGTCAGCCGGAGGAGAGAGGGGTCCTGTGCGGCTGTCGAGTACAGCTAGCCATTGTGCCACACCCTGGCGGGTCGCCTTCACGGGGCAGCGTGCGGTGACCCCCGGCGCCGGATGCCCGGCACCGGGGGTCACCGCCGAGGTCGGCAGCGCACCCGGCTCGGACCGGGTGCCGCCGCGCGGGGCTGACTCCGACTGAGTACGGCTGCCACGAGCAGCCGTCCGCTCAGCTCGCCGCGGCGCCCACGACCTCGGGAATGCGGAACGGCTTCCCGCATCCTCCGCACACGATCGGCGCCTGCGCCAGCACGGATGGGACCACCCGTACGTTGCGGCCGCAGTCGCACACCGCCTTGACGCGGACGCCTCCCCCGGAGGAGCCGTGCCGGGCAGCTGGGCCCCGGAACGAGCGGGCCGTGTCCGCGGCGGTCGCGGCGGTGTGTGCCTTGAGGGCGCGTTGCAGCCGCTCGATCGTCGGGCGGTAGCGCCGCTTCGCCTCGGGGTTGAGCGTGACCAGGGAGAAGCCACTGCTGGGGTGCGGCTCCTCCGGGTGGTCGAGGCCCAGCTCTTCGGCGATGGCGAGGAATCTGCGGTTGTGGTACCGGCCGGCGCGCGAAGTGTCGCGGACTCCGCGGGCGGCGGCGATGCCATGGACTGCCTCATGCAGCAGTCGTTCGAAGGAGAGTTCGTGCCCGCAGGCGGACGACGACTCTCCGATCAGGGACTCTGGCGCGGCAAGATCGGGCAGTTCGGGGTGGTGCCGCTGAATGTCGGCCCACGCCCCTGCCAGCTCTGCGGCGAGAACAGGTGGTGTCGTGCTCACGTAATGACAACGAGCCGGGGGGCCTCTGTGTTCCTATTCCGGGGCATCCCAAATAATTTGCACGTACCCGTCAGTTGCCGCTGATGCGTCCGGACGAGGGCGGGTGCGCTGATCTGCGGAGAAGCCTCACAGCTCGCACCAAGCCGGTACGTAGTAACGCGTACGCCCCGGCGCGTAGAGGGTGTCCGCGCGCCGGGGCCCCTGTGGTCATCAGATGCGCAAGAGGCGTTTCGGCCTCCCTGCGGGCCTACTCAGTAAGCGCGCGCGACGACCGCGACGTTACCGGGTGCGTCGTCGGTGTCGGGCACCGACCCGTCCTCGGCGACCAGACACCGTACGGTCACGGAGTGCTCGGCGAGTTCGGCCTCGCCCTCTTCTCCGAGGTCGGCCCACGGAATGCGCGCCCAGCCGCCGGCGGTGGCCGTCTCGACGGCCTCCCGGATCGTCGACACCTCCGCGGTGCGGGACTCCCTGCGCTCACGCGACTGCTTCAGAAGCAGCGCCTGGTCCTCTTCGAGGACGGTGGGGAGCAGTTCCACCAGAGCGTCGATGGCGACCGGTTCCTTGCCGCCGGGGATACGGCGGGCCAGCATCGCGGTGCCGTTCTCCAGGTCACGGGGACCGACCTCGACACGGACGGGGACGCCCTTGAGTTCCCAGTCGACGGCGCGCCGCCCGAACGGGACGTCGGTGCGGTCGTCCACGTGGACGCGTACACCCGCCGCCTTCAACCGGTCACCGATTTCGCGGACCTTGGCCAGAACCGCCTCGTCGCCCTTGATCGCGAGGACGACGGCCTGGATCTGGGCGAGCCGCGGCGGGACGCGCAGTCCGTTGTCGTCGCCGTGCATCATCACCAGGGCGCCGATCATGCGGGTCGTCGAGCCCCAGGAGGTCTGCCAGACCAGCTCCTGCTTGCCTTCCTTCGACAGGTACCGGGTGTTGAAGACCTTGGCGAAGTTCTGGCCCAGCTCGTGGCTGGTGGCCATCTGAAGGGCCTTGCCGTCGCCCATCATGCCTTCGAGCGTGAGGGTGTTGATGGCGCCCGCGAAACGCTCCTTGACCGTCTTGCGGCCGGGGACGACATCCATGCCGAGGACGTTCAGCATGAAGTCCTCGTACACCTGGCGGTGGATGTGCGCGGCGAAGTCGCGGGCGTCCTCGTACGTGGCGTGCGCGGTGTGGCCCTCCTGCCAGAGGAACTCGGACGTACGCAGGAAGAGGCGGGGCCGCAGCTCCCAACGGACCACGTTCGCCCACTGGTTGATCAGCAGCGGCAGGTCGCGGTAGCTCTGCACCCACTTCGAGAAGTAGTCGTTGATGATCATCTCGGAGGTGGGTCGGACGACCGCGGGCTCCTCGAGCTCCTTGCCGCCGCCGTGCGTGACCACCGCGAGCTCCGGTGCGAAGCCCTCGACGTGGTCGGCCTCCTTGGTGAAGTACGACTGCGGGATCAGCAACGGGAAGTACGCGTTCTGGGTACCCGTCTCCTTGATGCGGGCGTCCATCTCCGCCTGCATCCGCTCCCACAGCCCGTACCCGTACGGTCGGATGACCATGGAGCCGCGCACCGGTCCGTTGTCGGCCAGTTCGGCCTTGGCGATCAGATCCTGGTACCAGCGCGGGAAGTCGTCCGCCTGGGGCGTGAGAACGGGTGCCTTTGCCATGGCGCGATGGTACGGGCACACGTTGCCGGCATGTGAATTCTTGTGCCGCGCGCGGACAGCGCGCAAGCAGCGCGCCACAACCCCTGGACGGCGCGACGAGTGCGGAGTTACCTGACATACGGGGAAGAGCGAGCGCACTGCACGGGGGCAAGGAAAACGGGGCGCAGCGGCAACTCTCGGCGGATTGGGGCGCTTTCGATGACACCTACGCTCGTGCGGCATCACCTACCTCACGCGGCTGCGCCGCCCCGGGTGGATCCGTGTGCACGCGCGCGTGACTGGGCCGAGATCCAGGAGCGGATGCTGGTGCCGCTCTACGAAGCCGTGTACGAGCGGCTCGAAGTGGGCGCCGGGACGCGGGTCCTCGGCCTGCGCTGCGGTACGGGGCTGGCCCTTCTGATGGCGGCCTCCCGGGGAGCGGCGGTGACCGGCGTCGACTCCTCTTCGCCCGAACGGGTGGCGCTCGCGCGGGAACGGTTACTGCCGGACGGGTGGGGCACACGCGCGCGTGGCGACGCCCGGATCGTGGAGGGGTCCCCCTCGGACCTCGCCGACCCGACGGCGGCCGCGTACACCCTGGTGACCGCGTTCGAGCCGATCGGGTGCGCGCCGGGGGACGCCGAGGAACTCGGGGAGTTGCTGTCGGCGGCGACTCCGCTCGCCGAGCGGGGGGCGGCCGTGGTGCTGGTCGGATGGGGGCCGCCGGAGCGGTGTGCCACGTCCGCGGTGCTGCCGGGCGAGGGGTGCGGGCAGGCTCCTCGCCGGGACGACCTGGAGGAGGTGGCCCAGCGGGCCGGGCTCCGGCCGGACGGGTCCGGGCGGGTGGCGTGTCCGTTCGGGTACGCGGACGTGGAGAGCGCGGTGCGGGGGTTGTTGTCGACCGGGCTGTTCGACGCGGCGGTCGGTGCGACGGATGTGGTGCAGGTCGGCAAGGAGCTGACGGAGGCACTGCATCCGTATCAGCGCGGGGACGGCACGGTGTGGATGCCGAACGTCTTCAGGTACTTGATCGCGCGCACGGGCTGAGGTCGTCGGATGCACGCCCCCGCCGCCCCTGCCCGTCCCATCCCTCGGGGCTCCGCCCCCGGACCCCGCCAAAAGATTGCGCAGTTCCCCGGGCCCCTAAGAAGGGGTGCCGGGGAACTGCGCGAGCAACCCCCGCCCACCCGCGGCCGAACAGTTTCGGGACGGAGTCTCACACCTCCTCCTTCTTCACGCGTGTCACGCCCGCGATCCGGTACGCCTGTGCCTCCTCCAGCGTCTCGTTCGCGAGGAGGGCCTCCGCGAGGGCGTTCAGTTGGTCCCGGTGGTCGCGGAGCTTCTGGCACGCCTCCTCGTAGCACTCGTCGACGATGCGCCGCATCTCGTGGTCGATGGAGTCGAGCGTGGCCGGCGCGGCGGCGAGGCCGTAGGCCTGCTGGGCGTCGCTCGGG
Organism: Streptomyces mirabilis; assembly: GCF_039503195.1. Classification (NCBI taxonomy): domain Bacteria; kingdom Bacillati; phylum Actinomycetota; class Actinomycetes; order Kitasatosporales; family Streptomycetaceae; genus Streptomyces; species Streptomyces mirabilis. Next base: position 7,262,737 of record NZ_JBCJKP010000001.1, on the reverse strand, counting down.
AGGGCGGAGAGGCGGCCGACCCGTTCGCTCATGCCCCAGCGGGCGACCATGCCGCGAACGACGTTGGTGACCTGTTCGAGGTCGTTCTCGGAGCCGGTCGTGACGACTCCGTAGACGACGTGTTCGGCGGCCATGCCCCCCAGGGCACCGATGATCCGGCCGCGCAGGTACTCCTCGGTGTACGAGTACCGGTCGGTGTCCGGTGTCGAGAGCGTGACGCCCAGCGCGCGCCCGCGCGGGACGATGGTGATCTTGCGAACCGGGTCGGCACCCGGCTGCAGCATGCCGAGAAGGGCGTGGCCGCTCTCGTGGTACGCGGTCCGGCGGCGCTCCTCGTAGGGCATCACCAGGGAACGCTCCGCACCGAGCTGCACCTTCTCCAGCGCCTCGGAGAGGTCCGGCGGCGCCACCTCGGCCTGCTTGCGCTTGACGGCGAGCAGCGCCGCCTCGTTGGCGAGGTTGGCCAGATCCGCACCCGTCATGCCCGGCGTCGTGCGGGCCACCTGGGCCAGGTCCACTTCCGGGGACAGCGGGATCTCGCGGGTGTGGATCCGCAGGATCGCCTCACGGCCACGGCGGTCGGGGGGCGCGACGTTGACGATCCGGTCGAAGCGGCCGGGGCGGGTCAGCGCCGGGTCCAGGATGTCCGCACGGTTCGTCGCCGCGATGACGATGACGCCCTCGAAGCCCGAGAAGCCGTCCATCTCGGTGAGGATCTGGTTCAGGGTCTGCTCGCGCTCGTCGTGCCCGCCCATCGCCGAGCCGCCGGCCCGGGACCGCCCGATGGTGTCGATCTCGTCGATGAAGATGATCGAAGGGGCCACTTTTCGGGCCTCGGCGAAGAGTTCCCGGACCCGGGACGCGCCCACGCCCACGATCATCTCGATGAACTCCGATGCCGAGGCCGAGAAGAACGGAACGCCCGCCTCCCCCGCCACGGCGCGCGCGAGAAGGGTCTTTCCCGTGCCGGGCGCACCCGCGAGGAGCACACCGCGCGGCATCTTCGCACCCATCTTGCGGTACTCGTCCGGATTCTTGAGGAAGTCGACGATGTCGTTCAGTTCGCCCTCGACCTCGTCGATTCCGGCCACGTCGGCGAAGGTCGTGCGCTGGGCGCCGGGCTGCAGTTCGACCGGTTTCGGGGGTGCCTTGCGGCCGAGCATGCCGCCCGGGCCTCCGAGGCCCGTCCGCAGCCGCCGGGCGAAGAACATCCACAGCACTACCAGGAGCACGATCGGGGCCAGGGAGATCAGCAGGTTGGAGAGGAAGCTGCGCTGCTGGACCACTGGTGAGGCGGTCACCGTGACCTGGTGTTTCTCCAGGTTCTGCCAGAGTTTGTCGTCCGCGAAGGACGGGCGCTGGGTCTTGAACTTGGTGTACTTCGCGCCGCCGTCCGGATTGGCCTGGGCTGTCTTGAGCTGGCCCTGGATCGCGTCGCCCTTGGAGTAGATCTTGGTGACGTTGTCGTTGTCGACCTGCTTGCTGAACTCCGTGTACGAGATCGTCGGCTCGGTGCCCTCGTTGAAGAAGGACAGCACCAGGAGGGCGATCACGAACACGACCAGGACGGCGACGACGAGGCCGATCCAGCCCCCGGGCATCTTCCTTCTCCCGGAGGGCGGACCGGTCGAGTCCGCTGGCGTTCCCTCGGTACGCCACGGCTGGTCAGGGTCCTTGCGCGGCGGCACAGGGTTACTCATATGAGGACGTTACGACACGAAATACTCGCCAGCATGCGCAAAAAACTGCCGCTGGGGGCACCCCTCCGACGAGGGGTGCCCCCAGTGACGTACGAGAACGACCCCCGTACCGAGGAAGCCGTACGGAAGCCCCGGTACGGAAACGAATCGTCAGCCCATGAACTTCTTGAACTCGTCCGGCAGCTCGAAGTCCTGAGCCTGCTGGCCGGCCGGCAGGCCGAAGGCGCCGCCCGGCTGGGCACCGGCCTCACGGCGGGCCGCGGCCTCTTCCTCCTGCTGCTTGCGCTTCATCGGGTTGCCGGAGCGCTGCTTGCCCTTGGCCACCTTCTGCTTCTTCTTGGCCCGGCCGGGGCCGCCGCCCATGCCCGGGATTCCGGGCATTCCGGGCATGCCGCCGCCCTGGGCCATGCGGGACATCATCTTGCGGGCCTCGAAGAAGCGCTCGACCAGGTTCTTGACCGCGCTGACCTCGACACCCGAGCCCTTGGCGATACGGGCGCGGCGCGAGCCGTTGATGATCGTCGGCTCCTGGCGCTCGCCCGGCGTCATCGACTTGATGATGGCGGCCGTGCGGTCGACGTCGCGCTCGTCGAGGTTGTTGATCTGGTCCTTGATCTGGCCCATGCCCGGGAGCATGCCGAGCAGCTTGCTGATGCTGCCCATCTTCCTGACCTGCTCCATCTGGGCCAGGAAGTCGTCCAGGGTGAAGTCCTGGCCCTTCTTGGACGCCAGCTTGGAGGCCATCTTCTCGGCCTCTTCTTGGCTGAACGTCTTCTCCGCCTGCTCGATCAGGGTGAGCAGGTCACCCATGTCGAGGATGCGGGAGGCCATCCGGTCCGGGTGGAAGGCGTCGAAGTCGTCGAGCTTCTCGCCGTTCGACGCGAACATGATCGGCTTGCCGGTGACCGAGGCGATGGAGAGCGCGGCACCACCGCGGGCGTCACCGTCGAGCTTCGACAGGACGACGCCGTCGAAGCCGACGCCGTCGCGGAAGGCCTCGGCGGTGTTGACCGCGTCCTGACCGATCATCGCGTCGACGACGAAGAGGATCTCGTCCGGGGAGACGACGTCGCGGATGTCCGCGGCCTGCTTCATCATCTCCTGGTCGATGCCGAGGCGGCCAGCGGTGTCCACGATCACGATGTCGTGGACCTTGGTCTTCGCGAACTCCATGGAGTCCTTGGCGACCTTGACCGGGTCACCGACGCCGTTGCCCGGCTCGGGGGCGTAGACGGCCACACCGGCGCGCTCGGCGACGACGCTCAGCTGGTTCACGGCGTTCGGGCGCTGGAGGTCGGCGGCGACCAGCAGCGGGGAGTGGCCCTGGTCCTTGAGCCACTTGCCGAGCTTTCCGGCGAGCGTGGTCTTACCGGCACCCTGAAGACCCGCGAGCATGATCACGGTGGGCGGGTTCTTGGCGAACCGCAGGCGGCGGGTCTCGCCACCGAGGATCGTGACGAGCTCGTCGTTCACGATCTTCAGGACCTGCTGGGCCGGGTTCAGCGCCTTGGAGACCTCGGAGCCGAGGGCGCGCTCCTTGACGTTCTTGATGAAGGTCCGCACGACCGGCAGGGCCACATCGGCTTCGAGGAGCGCGATACGGATCTCGCGGGCCGTGGCGTCGATGTCCGCCTCGGAGAGCCGGCCTTTCCCGCGGAGGTTTTTGAAAGTCGCGCTCAGGCGGTCTGAGAGGGTATCGAACACGGTGGCGTCGGTCCTCGGAGTCGGGGGCGGTTGGGTTGCCCTCCAGGGTATCTGCCCGAAAAGGGTTGGTGTCCCCTGCCCGGTGCGAATACCCGACAGGGACCACGGTCGATGGACGGAGAAAGGACCGCGAGGTCACTCCCGCAGCATCTGCCACGAGGTCATCCCCGCAGCATCTCCTCCAGCCCACGCGCCACCGAAACCGCCTCCTCCGCCGGCAGGGGCGCGCCCTTGGGGCCGGTCACGTAGAAGGCGTCCACGGCGTTGGCGCCGAGGGTGGAGACATGCATGCTACGCACCCATACGCTCGCGTCCTCCAGGGCCCGCCCGATGCGGTGCAGCAGGCCGGGAGCGTCGTGGGCGCGGACCTCGATGACCGTCGCGTGGCGGGAGGCGGCGGAGGCGACCGTCACCCGGGGCGGCGGCGCGATCGTGCCCCGGCGGCGCGGATAGGCGGCGTCGCGCTCGGCGAGTCGGGCCGCGATGTCCAGGGAGCCGTCCAGGGAGCGCACCAGGTCGGCGCGCAGTCGGGCGGCCTGCGGCAGGGAGCCGTACTCCGCGGCGACCCGCCAGTTGAGCAGCAGCACCGAGCCCTCGACGCCGTCGGGCAGGTCCAGGGCGCGCAGCTCGGCCGTGCGCACGGTCAGGCGGTGCATCGCGAGGACACCGGCGACCGCGGGGAGCACTCCGGGCTGGTCGGGCACGGCGATGAGCAGTTCCACGCCCAGGGGCTCGGGATCGCCGGTGGGCTCCTCCTCGGTGGGCGGTTCGGTCTGCGCGCGCAGTGCCAGTACGGGGCCTCCGGTGCGGAACGCCTCGATGGCGAGCCGCTCCTGCTCGGCCGTGGGCGCGGCGGCCTCGGGCTCCTCGGGGGCGTCTCCGGCGAGCACGGCGGCGACCCGTTTGACCAGGTCGGCGACGAGGGATCCGCGCCAGGAGGACCAGGCCGCGGGCCCGGTGGCCAGCGCGTCCGCCTCGGTGAGGGCGTGCAGCAGTTCGAGGGTGCTCTGCGATCCGACGGCCTCGGCGACCGAGCGGACGGTCGCCGGGTCCTCCAGGTCGCGTCGGGTCGCGGTGTCGATGAGCAGCAGGTGATGGCGTACGAGGGTGGCGAGCACCGCCACGTCGGCGCGGTCGAAGCCGATGCGGGCGGCCACGTCCCGGGCGATGATCTCGCCGGCCACGGAGTGGTCGCCGGGCCAGCCCTTGCCGATGTCGTGCAGCAGGGCGGAGACGAGGAGGAGGTCGGGGCGGCCCACACGGCGGGCCAGCTCGGAGGCGCGGACGGCCGTCTCGATGAGGTGGCGGTCGACGGTCCAGATGTGCACGGCGTTGCGCTGCGGGCGGCAGCGCACCCGCTCCCAGTCGGGCAGGAGCCGGGTGATCAGGCCCTCGGCCTCCAGTGCCTCCCAGACCTCGATGGTCGGGCGGCCCGAGCCGAGCAGCGTGACGAGCTGTTCCCGGGCCTCGGCCGGCCAGGGCGTGGGCAGTGGGCGCGCGACGGCGGCCATGCGCCGTACGGCGTGCAGGGAGAGCGGAAGCCCGGCCTGTGCGGCGGCGGCCGCGGCACGCAGCGGGAGTACGGGGTCGCGCTCGGGGCGTGCGGCGCGGGCGAGTACCACCTCGCCGTCCATCTCGACCACACCCTCGGCGAGCGGTGAGCGCTCCACGGCGGGCTTGGCACCGCCGCCGAGCATGGCGCGCAGCCGTGGCCGCACAGCGCGCGACTTGAGCACGCGCCCCACCTCGCGCCAGGTGACGTCACTGGCGTACGACACGACGCGCGCGGCCTCGTACACCTGGCGCAGCAGGGTGTCGGCGTCCAGGAGTCCGAGTTCGGCGGCGACCTGGTCCTGCTCCTGGAGCGCGAGGCGGTCGGTGGCACGGCCGGTGGTGAGGTGGAGGGCGTCGCGGACGTCCAGGAGCCTGCGACGGGCGTCCGCGAGGCCCTCACGGGGCGCGTCAGCGAGCCAGGAGGCGGCGACGGCACGCAGGGCGGTGGCGTCGCGCAGGCCGCCGCGAGCCTCCTTCAGGTCCGGTTCCAGGAGGTACTGCAGCTCGCCCTGACGCTCGGCGCGCTCGGCGCACAGCTCCTGGAGTTCGGGGAGGCGTTTCGGCGCCTGGTTGCGCCAGTCGGCGAGGACGGCCGTACGCAATCCGGCGGTGAGGCCGAGGTCGCCCGCGATGTGGCGGGCGTCCAGCAGGCCGAGCTGCACCTTGAGGTCCCCGCCCGCGGTCTTGCGTGCCTCGCCGGGCGTACGCACCGAGTGGTCGAGGGCCAGGCCCAGGTCCCAGATGGGGTACCAGATGCGGTCGGCGAGCGCGGCGACCGTGCCGGAGTCGGCGCCGTCGTGCAGGAGCAGCAGGTCGAGATCGCTGCGTGGCGAGAGTTCTCCGCGGCCGTAGCCGCCGACGGCGACGAGCGAGACGCCGCGCAGTCCGTCGGCACCCGCGCCGAACAGGCCCGTCAGCCATTCGTCCGTGAGGTCGGCGAGGGCGGCACGGCGCGGCGGCCCGGACTGCGCCCCCTCCTGGAGGAGGCGCAGCCGGGCCGCCGCATAGCCGCTGGGTCCCGAGTCCTCTGCTTCCGTACGCATCTCCGTACTCGTCACCCAGTGGCTCCTGTTCTGATCTTCTGTTTAGAGCGCGTCCGGGCCGCGCTCGCCGGTCCGGACCCGGACGGCCGTCTCGACCGGGATGGACCACACCTTGCCGTCACCGATCTTGCCGGTGCGGGCCGCCTTCACGACGACATCGATCAGCTGTTCGGCGTCGTCGTCCTCGGCCAGCACCTCGATGCGGATCTTGGGGACCAGGTCGACGGTGTACTCGGCACCACGGTAGACCTCGGTGTGTCCCCGCTGCCGACCGTAGCCGCTGGCCTCCGTGACCGTGAGACCGTGCACCCCGAAGGCCTGCAGGGCCTCCTTGATCTCGTCGAGCCGGTGGGGCTTCACGACGGCGGTGATGAGCTTCATGCGTCCACCTTCTTGCTCTCCGTACCCGCGAGGGCGGAAACCGAGCCGCCGACGATGCCGCCGCCCGCTCCACTGAAGTCGTATGCGGTCTCGGCGTGCTCGGCCTGGTCGATGCCTGCGATCTCCTCGTCCTCGGTGACCCGCATGCCCATCGTCTTGTCGATGATGAAGGCGAGGATCGCGGAGACGACCAGGGAGTAGCCGAGGACGGCGAAGACACCGGCGCACTGCTTCCAGAACTGGGTGAGACCGCCGCCGTAGAAGAGGCCCTCGACGGTGGACTGGCCCTTGCCGCTGGCGAAGAAGCCGATCAGCAGGGAGCCGATGACACCGCCGACGAGGTGCACGCCGACCACGTCGAGGGAGTCGTCGTACCCGAACTTGTACTTGAGGCCGACGGCCATGGCGCACACGACACCGGCGATGGCGCCGACGGCGATCGCGCCGAGCGGGGAGACCGCGCCACCGGACGGGGTGATGGCGACCAGACCGGCGACCGCGCCGGAGGCGGCGCCCAGCGTGGTGAACGCGCCGTGGCGGATCTTCTCGTAGATGAGCCAGGCCAGCATGGCGGCCGCGGTGGCGATCTGCGTGTTGACGAACATCAGCGCGCCGACACCGTCGTCGTTGCCGAGCCACGAACCGGCGTTGAATCCGAACCAGCCGAACCACAGCAGACCGGAGCCGAGCATCACCAGCGGAAGGCTGTGCGGACGCATCGGGTCCTTCTTGAAGCCGACACGCTTGCCGATGACCAGGATCACGCCCAGGGCCGCGGCACCCGCGTTGATGTGGACCGCCGTACCACCGGCGAAGTCGATCACGCCGAGGTCGAACGCCCAGCCGCCGGTGCCCCAGACCCAGTGCGCGACCGGGAAGTAGACGACCGTGGCCCACAGCGCGATGAACAGCGACCACGCCGTGAACTTCACCCGGTCCGCCAGCGCACCGCTTATCAGCGCGGGCGTGATGATGGCGAACATCAGCTGGAAGACCATGAAGACGAAGATCGGGATGGTGTAGCCCGGCCACAGCTCCGTGAGGCCGATGTTGCTGAGGCCGACCCAGTTCGAGGTCCAACCGATGAACGAACCCTTGTCCGTGCCGAAGGCGAGCGAGAAGCCGTACAGCACCCACAGGATCGTGATGATCCCCATGCTGATGAAGCTCATCATCAGCATGTTCAGGGTGCTCTTGACACGGACCATGCCTCCGTAGAAGAAGGCGAGGCCGGGGGTCATGATCAGCACCAGGGCGGAAGCGATGAGCATGAACCCGGTATTGGCGGCCGAGAGCTTGGGAGCTTCTGCGGCTAGCGTGATGGCTGGTGCCATCGGCGTCTCCTCGTCGTTGGTACGGCCCCGTGCGGGCGAAGCCTGAGCGGTCATGAGGGGTGGGCCGGTTATGCGCCATGAGATTGACGCAGCGCGGTTTCCGTCGACGCCCCTCGATGTTTCGCCGCAGTGACGAAGGCACCTCGTGTGTTACGCCTCCATGAACTGGCTGATACCGGGCGGAGCGATCGTTATCGTGGCGCAACCTTCCCAGAAGGCAAACGAACCGGCCACGGCTGGTCGTCCGATGACCTGGCATGGGGGAGCCGAGTCGGGCGGTTCGGGACGACCGGCCGTGGCCGGGGTACTGGGATCGGACCGCTTCCGCGGCCTGGGCTCAGACCGCTTCCGCGGTCTCGGGAAGGTCGGCGGCGAGCTGCTCGGTGAGGTCCACGACCTCGGCGAGGTCACCGAAGTCGCGGACGGCCGTGTCGACCGTCTTTCGGATACGAGTGTTGACGCGCTCGGAGCGCACCTTCTTGGCGATCGCCATCGCGTCCTTGGCCAATACCGCACTCTGCTCGGGCTCGCGCCGCAGCAGGTGCACGGTGGCCATGCCGATGAGATTGAGTGCGTACGAACGCTGGTGCTCGCCGTCCTTGGCGAAGAGGTCGACGGCCTGCTGCATCAGGGGCTCGGCGAGCGAGGCGTACGTGGGGCTGCGGCCCGCGACGTAGGCCAGGTCGCGGTAGGAGTGCGAGTTCTCGCCGTGCAGCTCGGCCAGCGAGAAGAAGCGGATCCAGTCGGGGTCCGGATCGTCCCACTCGTGAACGTCCTCGAAGCTGTCCTCGGCCATCCGGACGGCCCGCTTGCACTTTCCGGGCTGGCCCATGTTCGCGTAGGCGCGGGCCTCCATCGCATACAGCATGGCCTGGGTGCGCGGGCTCGCGCAGTCACGGCTTCCGTACTGCGCCAGATGGATGAGTTCGAGCGCGTCGTCGGGCCGGCCGAGGTGGATCATCTGGCGGCTCATGCTGGAGAGGATGTACGAGCCCAGCGGCTTGTCGCCCGCCTCCTTGGCGGCGTGCAGGGCGAGCACGAAGTATTTCTGCGCGGTGGGCTGCAGCCCCACGTCGTAGCTCATCCAGCCCGCCAGCTCGGCCAGCTCGGCGGCGACCTTGAACAGGCGTTTGCTGGTCGCCCCGGGCTGCGGCTCCTGGAGCAGGTCGGTCACCTCGTGCAGCTGGCCGACGACCGCCTTGCGGCGCAGACCGCCGCCGCACTGGGCGTCCCACTGGCGGAACATCACCGTGGTGGACTCCAGGAGGTCCAGCTCGGGCTGGGAGAGCCGGCCGGGGCGGCGCGCGGCGGCCGGGGACTCGGGCTCCTCCTGGGGCGCGGCGGGCGAGGGCACCAGCCAGCGCTGCATGGGCTCGATGAGGGCGGGGCCCGCGGCGAGGGCCAGCGAGCTGCCGAGGAAGCCACGCCGCGCCAGCATCAGGTCACTGCGCGAGTACTCGCTGATCAGCGCCACGGTCTGCGGGCCGGTCCAGGGCAGGTCGACACCCGACACGGACGGTGACTGGTGGGCGGCGCGCAGACCCAGGTCCTCGACGGCGACCACACAGCCGAACCGCTCGGAGAACAGCTCGGACAGGATGCGCGGAATCGGCTCGCGCGGATTCTCGCCGTCCAGCCAGCGGCGCACCCGTGAGGTGTCCGTGGAGATGTGATGGGCCCCCAACTGGCGGGCCCTTCGGTTCACTTGCCGCGCCAGCTCGCCCTTCGACCAGCCACTGCGCACGAACCACGAGCCCAACAGCTCATTCGGGCGCTTGTCAGCGTTCGTACCGCTTCCGCCGTTGCCGCCCACTGGAACGCCCCCATCCCTGAGACCACTTGTACGCTGCGTGCGCCAAGCCCTATCAGAATGCCGGTAAATACGGCCGCGCGTCCGGCAGTTCTCACCCTTCGAACGGGAAGCCGACTTGCCTCCGGCATACCCACGACTGCATACGTCCCCAGGACTCGTGCACTCAAAGTAATCCTACGATCACGCGTCCAGCCATGGCGATCCCGGAAACGCCACCATTCGCCACCCCTTCGAATGAACTCCTGATCGCCTGTACGCGATTCACTTGACATAGGACAGCCAGAAGTGGCGGAACGGTGCATTCGGGGGCGCGCGCCGCCGGGTACACCACCCGAAACGCTTCCGGGCGCCGCCGGGACCACGTCGCCAACCACGTGACATCCGGGGACGGGAACACACTGAGTGATGTTCCGCGTTCATGGCGTAACCGTCGACGCGTTGGACCCGTTGGAGGGGGCATGGGCTTCACGATCGGCAGCAGTCGGGGAATGCGCGAAAGCCGGCCCGGCACCCGCCGCCGCGGCCGCTCGTCGGAGTGCACCGCGGTGGCCGAGTTCACCGGGCTGTGGGGCTGGGACGTGGTCCCCGGCGCCCGGGCCGCCGCGGGCGCGTGCTCCTGCGGCAAGGCCGGCTGCCCCACGCCGGGGGCGCATCCGCTGGACTTTGCGCCCGTGCTCGAAGCGGGCGCCACGCTCGACGAGGTCTCCGAGACCTGGGGCGAGTTCCCGGGGGCCGCGGTGATGCTGCCGGTCGGCCGCGCGTTCGACGTCATCGAGGTCGCCGAGGCCGCCGGGCGCCGCGCGCTCGTCCGCCTCGAGCGGATGGGGCTGCCCACCGGGCCGGTCACCGCGACCCCGGACGGCCGCGCCCACTTCCTCGTCGCCCCCGGCGCCGCGGCCGAGCTCCCCGAGCTGCTCTACCGGATGGGCTGGGACGACGCCTCCCTCGACCTGCACGGCCTCGGCCCCGGTACGTACGTCACCGCCCCGCCCTCCGACCGCGCCGGCCTCGGTCCGGTCCGCTGGCTGCGCTCCCCCGCCCTGGACTCGGCGACGAAGCCGCCGCAGGCACGGTTGCTGCTGGGGACGCTGGCATACGTGGCGCACCGGTCGCGCGCGTAACGACACCGACGTACACAGCAAAGCGCCCGCCCCCCGAACTGCACCTCGGGGGCGGACGCTTCCTGAACCACCTACCAACTTCGGGAGGTGGGGGTCACTCTCCGATAAGGGCGTCAACGAACGCCTCCGGCTCGAACGGCGCCAGATCGTCCGCGCCCTCGCCCAGACCCACCAGCTTGACCGGCACCCCCAGCTCCCGCTGGACCGCGATCACGATGCCGCCCTTCGCGGTGCCGTCGAGCTTGGTCAGCACGATGCCGGTGATGTCGACGACCTCGGCGAAGACGCGGGCCTGCACCAGACCGTTCTGGCCGGTCGTGGCGTCGAGGACCAGCAGCACCTCGTCGAGCGGGGCGTGCTTCTCGACGACACGCTTGACCTTGCCGAGCTCGTCCATGAGCCCGGTCTTGGTGTGAAGTCGTCCGGCCGTGTCGATGAGGACGACGTCGGCACCCTCCTCGATGCCCTCCTTGACCGCGTCGAAGGCGATCGAGGCGGGGTCGCCGCCCTCGGGGCCCCGCACGGTACGGGCACCTACGCGCTCGCCCCAGGTCTGCAGCTGGTCGGCGGCGGCGGCACGGAAGGTGTCGGCGGCGCCGAGCACCACGTTCTTGCCGTCGGCGACGAGGACGCGGGCGAGCTTGCCGGTGGTGGTGGTCTTGCCGGTGCCGTTGACACCGACGACCATCACGATGCCCGGGGTGTCCAGGTTCGAGTCGGTCTTGACCGTACGGTCGAACTCGGGGACGAGAAGCTGCAGCAGCTCCTCGCGCAGCAGGGTGCGCAGCTCGTCGGGCGTCCGCGTACCGAGCACCTTCACGCGCTCGCGCAGCCGCTCGACCAGCTCCTGGGTGGGCTGCACGCCGACGTCGGCGGTCAGCAGCGTGTCCTCGATCTCCTCCCAGGTGTCCTCGTCGAGGTGCTCGCGCGAGAGGAGCGTGAGCAGCCCCTTGCCGAGCGCGTTCTGCGAGCGCGAGAGGCGGGCGCGCAGCCGCACCAGGCGCCCCGCGGTCGGCTCCGGGATCTCGATCGCGGGAGCTTCGAAAACGGGTTCGGGTTCCTCGACGACGACCGGCGCGGCCGAGCCGCCCGGGAGATCCACCTCCTCTATCGTCCGGCGCTCTTCGTCGTGCGGGATCTCGGCCTCGTCGCCGATGTGCGGCTCGGCGGGAGGGGCGGTGATGTCGGGCGTGGTGGGGGGCGCCGGGGGCAGCGGCTTCTTGCGGCGACTGCCGATGACGAGCCCGCCGAGTGCGCCGATCACGACCACGGCGATGACTACAGCAAGGATGACGGTTTCCATAACGCTCCCCAGTATCAGTCATCCCCCTCCCGGGAGGGGTTCTCCGTGTCATCGGAGGGATTCCGTGGCTTCCTCCGAGAACACGCCTGGCGAAAGCGTAAAAAACCACACAAAGTATGCTTAATTGTCATGAGGACCACCGCCGACCGCTCCGATGGCGCCCTCGGCACATCCACGCACCATGTTCTGGAAACCCGGGGCATCGAGCCCGTCCCCGACGCCGAGCGACACGCGAAGACCCGCGCACTGCTTCCCACCTGGATCGCCGCCAACATCACCGTCCTGCTGCTGACCATGGGCGCGGCCCTGGCCGTCTCCTACGGACTCAATGTCTGGCAGGCGCTGGCCGTCGGCCTCGCGGCGCCGGTCGTCTCGTACGGCCTGGTGGGTCTGGTCGGCATCGCGGGCAAGCGGGGCGGGGCTCCCGGCCTGACGCTGTCCCGCGCGGTCTTCGGCCAGCGCGGAAACCTCCTGCCGGGTTCACTGATCTGGATCGCCCGCTGGGGCTGGGAGACGATCAACGCGGTGACGGGCTCCTACGCCCTGCTCACCGTCCTGAACGTGCTCTTCGGCATCAGGAGCAATACGTTCCTGATCGTCGCGACGCTGCTGGCCTTCGTGGTCGCGACGTTCGCGATCTCGGGCCTCGGCATCAGTGCCGTCCGGACGTGCAGCACATGGGCGACGTGGCTCTTCGGCGGCTTCTCCGTGCTCGTCCTCGGGCACCTGGTCGCGGACACGGACTGGGGCAGGGTCTTCGGACAGCCCGCCGGCCCGACAGCCCTGATGATCACAGGGGTCGGACTGATCGCGGCGGGCGGCATCAGCTGGGCGCCGTCGGCGCCGGACTTCACGCGTTATCTGCCGCGTACGGCCTCGTCGGCGGCGATCGTGCGCAATTCGGTGGCCGGCGCCTGCGTCGTCGTACTCCCCCTGATCCTGATGGGAGCGGTGATGGCGGTCTCGACGCCGGACCTGGCCACGGCCGCCGACCCGGTCTCCTTCCTCGGCACGATCCTGCCGCTGTGGATCGCGGTGCCCTACCTGCTCATCGCTCTGGTCGGCATGCTGCTGATCAACGCGATGTCGATGTACTCGGCGGGCTTCACCGCGCAGACCCTCGGCATCAAGGTGTCGCGGCACCGGGCGGTCGCGGTCAACGCCGTGATCTCACTGGTCCTCGGCGGCGTCCTGATGCTGGTGGCGACCTCCTTCATGGGCTCGTTCATCGCGTTCCTGTCGCTGCTCGCGGTCGCGTTCTCGGCCTGGGTCGGCGTCTTCGGCGCGGACATGCTGCGCCGCGAGGCGTACGACGCCGGGGCCCTGCTCGACACCACGCGCACCAGCGCCTACTGGTACCGGGGCGGCTTCAGCCCGGCCGCGGTCGCCGCGTGGGCGCTCGGGCTCGGCTCGGGCCTGCTGTTCAGCACGTCCGACTGGTTCACCGGTCCGCTGGCGTCGAACAACCCCGTCGGCGAGTACGGCCTCGGCTGGGTGGCGACCGTCGCGGTCTCCTTCCTGCTGTACGCGGTGCTGCCGAAGCCCGCGGTGGCGCCTGTGACGCAACCCGCGAAAGGGCCCGCGACTATGGCTGTCTGACGTATCGTCAGCTACCGTCCCCCTCCACACCGAAGGGGGGCTTCCATGCCCGTAACCGTCGTGCGCTTCAACCTCGTCGACCCCGCCGCCACCCCCGCGTCGCTGAGCGCCCGCTACAAGGCGGCCATCGAGATGGCCGCCTACGCCGACGACCGCGGCATCACCACCGTGCAGACCGAGGAACACCACGGAGTCGCCAACAACTGGCTGCCCTCGCCGTTCGCCTTCGCGGGCGCGGTCTTCGGAGCGACCCGGCACCTCGCGGTCACCGTCTCCGCGGTCATCGGCCCGCTGCACGATCCACTGCGCCTCGCCGAGGACATCGCCGTGCTCGACCTGCTCAGCGGCGGCCGCCTGGTCACCGTCGCGGGCATCGGCTACCGGCCCGAGGAGTACGCCCTCTTCGACGTCGACTGGAAGCGGCGCGGGGCACTCCAGGACGAGCTCCTGGAGACGGTGCTGAAGGCGTGGACCGGCGAGGCGTTCACCTACCGGGACCGTACGGTACGGGTCACACCGCGCCCGTTCTCCGAGCCGCACCCGCTGCTGCTGGTCGGCGGCTCGTCCAGGGCCGCGGCCCGGCGCGCCGCCCGGCTCGGGCTCCCCTTCTTCCCCAGCGCGCACCTCCCCGAGCTGGAGGCGTACTACAAGGAGCGGCTCGTCGAGTACGGCACCGAGGGCTGGACCATGATGCCCGCCGCCGAGACCCCGCTGCTGCACATCGCCGAGGACCCGGACCGGGCGTGGGCCGAGTACGGCGGGCACTTCCTGCACGAGGCACGGACGTACGCCTCCTGGCAGTCCGGTGACATCCGCTCGGCGGTGAAGTCGGCTGCCACGACGGTCGAGGAACTGCGCGCGGAGGGCGTGTACCGGATCCTGACCCCCGACCAGTGCGTGGCGCAGGGTCTCGACAACCACGTGCTGCACCCGCTGTCCGGGGGGATGCCGATCGACGAGGGCTGGCGCAGCCTGCACCTGTTCTGCGAAGACGTACTGCCCCGGCTCGGGGATTGAGCCGGGGCAGTACGTCTTACGGGTACGAGGAGAGGGGCAGCGGGGACTTGGCCCTTCTCCTCGAGTCTCGGGGCCTCTTCAGGAGGCTCAGCCCATTTCCTCCAGCGTCTTGCCCTTGGTCTCCTTGACGTACTTGAGCACGAAGGGGATGGAGAGCGCGGCGAAGATCGTGTAGATCACGTAGGTCGCGGAGAGGTTCCAGTCGGCCAGCGACGGGAAGCTCGCGGTGATGGCCCAGTTGGCGATCCACTGCGCGGAGGCGGCGACGCCGAGGGCGGCGGCGCGGATCCGGTTCGGGAACATCTCGCCGAGGAAGACCCAGACCACGACACCCCAGGACAGGGCGAAGAAGAGGACGAAGACATGCGCGGCGATGAGGGCGACCCAGCCCTGCGTCGCCGGCAGCTTGCCGTCCACGAGGTCGTACGAGAAGGCCCAGGCCTCCAGCGCGAGACCGATGGCCATGCCCACGGAGCCGATGAGCGCGAGCGGCCGACGGCCGATCCGGTCGACGAAGATCATGGCGATCACGGTGCCGATGATGTTGATGATCGACGTCGTGAACGAGTAGAAGAACGACTGCGAGGGGTCGACGCCGACCGACTGCCACAGCGTCGAGGAGTAGTAGAACGCGACGTTGATGCCGACGAACTGCTGGAAGACCGAGAGGCCGATGCCGACCCAGACGATCGGCTTGAAGAAGAAGCTGCCGCCGAGCAGGTCCTTGAAGGTCGACTTGTGCTCGCTCTTCATGGCGTGCTCGATCTCGGCGACGCGGGCCGTCAGATCGATCTTGTCGCCCTCGACCTCCTTGAGCACCTCACGGGCGCGGTCTTCCTTGCCCACGGAGATCAGGAAGCGCGGCGACTCGGGGATCGCGAAGGAGAGCAGACCGTAGAGGACGGCCGGGACGACCATGACACCGAGCATGACCTGCCAGGCCTCGACGCCCATCAGCTTGCCGCGCTGGTCGCCGCCGGCGGCGTTCAGGATGCCCCAGTTGACCAGCTGCGAGATGGCGATGCCGACGACGATCGCGGCCTGCTGGAAGGAGCCCAGGCGTCCGCGGTACGCGGCCGGGGAGACCTCGGCGATGTAGGCGGGGCCGATGACGGAGGCCATACCGATGGCGAATCCGCCGATGATGCGCCAGAAGGCGAGGTCCCACAGCGCGAACGGCAGCGCGGAACCGACGGCGCTGACCGTGAAGAGGACGGCGGAGATCTGCATGCATCGGATGCGGCCGATGCGGTCGGCTATGCGGCCCGCGGTCGCGGCGCCGATGGCGCAGCCGATCAGCGCGATGGCGATGACCTGGGCCAGGGTCGCCGAGCCGATGTCGTAGCGGCTTCGGATCGCCTCGACGGCGCCGTTGATCACGGCGCTGTCGTAACCGAACAGGAAGCCGCCCATTGCGGCCGCCGCCGCGATGAAGATGACATGCCCGAGATGTTCGGGGTGAGCCGTCCTGGCTCCTGGTTGGGGCGCCTGCGCGGTGCTGGTCACGTGTAACTCCTCGGGCCACCCGGCCTCGCTGCCGGGGGTGTGGGGGCAAGCCCTTCGGTGGTGGTACCAGTGGCGCACAACTTCGCAGCCCCCACCACCTGAAGGTAAAAGCAACGTTGCAGAGACTATGCCTTCAAGTTTCGAAGTCAACAGTTCAGCAGCTGTGAATTTTCCGCACCCAAGCGGTCATCGCGTGTTCACTACTTGAACTCAACTAGAAGCCCAGGTCACGACCGGTGTGCACTACACGCATCTAGCGGAGCCGCTGGCTGATGACCTTCGACACACCGTCGCCCTGCATGGAGACGCCGTACAGCGCGTCGGCGACCTCCATCGTCCGCTTCTGGTGCGTGATCACGATCAGCTGCGAGGCCTCCTGCAGCTCCTGCATGATCCGGATCAGCCGCTGCAGGTTGGTGTCGTCGAGCGCCGCCTCCACCTCGTCCATGACATAGAACGGACTGGGCCGCGCCTTGAAGATCGACACAAGGAGCGCGACGGCGGTCAGAGACCTCTCCCCACCGGACAGCAGGGACAGCCGCTTCACCTTCTTGCCGGGGGGCCGTGCCTCGACGTCCACGCCCGTGGTGAGCATGTTGTCGGGGTCGGTCAGGATCAGTCGCCCGTCCCCTCCCGGGAACAGCCTGCTGAAGACACCCTCGAACTCGCGCGCGGTGTCCCGGTACGCCTCGGTGAAGACCTGTTCGACGCGTTCGTCGACCTCCTTCACCACCTGCAGCAGATCGGCCCGCGTCTTCTTGAGGTCCTCCAGCTGCTCGCTGAGGAACTTGTGACGCTCCTCCAACGCGGCGAACTCCTCCAACGCCAGCGGATTGACCTTCCCCAGCTGCGCGTAGGCCCGCTCGGCCGACTTGAGACGTCGCTCCTGCTCGGCACGGTGGAAGGGCCGGGGCTGGTTGCGCGGGTGCTCCGGGTCCTCGGGCAGTTCCTCGCCCTCGGCGGGGAGCGAGGGCGGCACGAGCTGGCCGGGACCGTAGTCCGCGACAAGCCCCGCCGGTTCGACACCGAGCTCCTCCAGCGCCTTCGTCTCCAGCTGCTCTATCCGCAGCCGCTTCTCGGCGCCGAGTACCTCGCCGCGGTGAACCGAATCCGTGAGTTTGTCGAGCTCCGCCTTGAGATCGCGGCCTTCGTTGCGCGCGGTGACAAGATCCCGCTCACGGCGGGCCTTGGCCGCGTCGGCGGCGGTGCGCTCCTCCTCGGCCCGGCGCAGCGACACCTCGACGTGCGCCAGGAGTTGCCGCGCTCCGGAGGCGACGGCCTCGGCGACCGCCGCCTCGTGCCGCAGCCGGGCCCGGCGCTGCTCCGCACGCGCGCGTGCCTCACGCTCCGCCCGCGCGGCCCGGTCGAGCCCGTCGGCCCGTCCCGCGAGTCCCTTCACCCGCTCCTCGTGCGTACGCACCTGGAGCCGGGCCTCCATCTCGGTCTGCCGCGCGTTGGCGCCGTCCGCGGCGAGCCGATCCCGTACGGCCGTGTCGGGCTCCTCCTCGACGGGCATCTCCTCGGCCACGGCGAGCCGCTCCGCCAGCTCCTCGGCCTCCTCCACGGCCCGGTCGAGCGCCTCCTGCGCCCGCGCCGCGGCGGCGGTGCTCCGCTCGGCCTCCCCGGCAGCGCCGCGCGCCTGCCCGGCCAGCCGCCCCAACTGCTGTGCCACGGACGACTTCTCACGCTCGGCGGCCCGCCGCCGCTCCCCCAGCTCCTCGACGAGCGCGGCCCGCTCCCCCGCTCCTCGGCGGCCCGGTGCTGCGCCGCGCCGAGTTCCTCGCACCGCACGGCGAGCTCCTCGAGCTCGGCAGCCGCCTCGTCGACGGACGCCTGCACCTCGAGGAGGCTGGGCGCCCCGGCGGACCCCCCGTGCGCGAAGTGCGCTCCGAGCAGGTCCCCCTCCGCGGTGACCGCGGTCACCTCCGGCCGCGCGTAGACCAGGTCCTCGGCGTCCTCGAGAGTGCCCACCACGACGATCCCGCGCAGCAGCCGCCGGACGGCGGGCATGAGCTCGGCGGGACCACGGACGAGGTCGGCGGCGTACGGCGGCCCGGTGGGGGCCGTCCGCGGCGCTACGTCACCGGAGGCGGCGTTCGGAGGCAGAGCCCCGGAGGCTGCCCTTGGGGTCACGTCGTCCAGAGAGGCCACGCCCGCGCCGCCGGATGCGTCACGCCCGTCGGGGTGACCGCCGATGGGCACCGCACCGGAAGCGCTGTCACCCGCCGCCCGGTGCTGGCCGGTGCCGTCGTTGCCCTTGGCCTCGCGTGCCCCCGCGTCCTCCGGAGCCCCGGCCAGCAGCAGGGCCGCGCGGCCGGCGTCCTGCTTGCGCAGCAGGCGGATGGCTTCGGCGGCCGAGGCGGGAGTGGTGACCGCGATGGCGTCCGCCGCGGCGCCGAAGGCGGCGGCGAGCGCGACCTCGTGACCGGGGGTGACGGACAGCAGCTCGGCCGCGGGACCGAGGAGCCCCGTGAGGCGGTCCCTGGACCCCAGGAGCGCCCCCGTGCCGTCCTTGCGGCGCAGACCGAGGGCGAGGGCCTCGTGGCGGGCCTGGGTGGCGGCGCGCCTGCGTTCCGCCGCCGTGGCCGCCTCACGGGCGGCGCTCAGCGCGGCCTCCGCCTCGGACAGCGCCCGCTTGGCCGCCTCGTGGCGCTCCGTCAGTTCCGCGTCGCCCGCGTCCAGGCCGTCGACCTCGGCCTTCAGCTGCTCGTACTCCTCCTGCGCGGCGAACGCCCGCTCCTGGGCCTCGTCCCGGGCGACGGCGAGCCGGTCGATCTCGGCCTGGGCGGAGGCGGCCCGCGAACGGGCGGCGTTGACCTGGCCGTTGAGGCGGGCCAGGCCCTCACGGCGGTCGGCGATGGCGCGGGCCACGTCCTTGAGGCGGCGCTCCTCGACCGCGAGCTCGCGCTCCAGTTCGGCCCGGTGCGCGACCGTGTCCTCCAAGGCGTGCTCCGCCGCCTCCAGGGCCGCTTCGAGCTCGGCCTCCTGTTCACGGATCCGCGCCGCCTCGCGCTCCATGTCCTCGGGGTCGCGCCCGCGCCGCTCCTCGGCGGGCGCCGAAGTGGCGCTTTTCACCCGCGCGTCGGCCAGCGAGATCGTGCCGCGCACCCGCTCGGCGAGCTGCGAGAGCTCGTACCAGGTCTGCTGGGCGCGCTGGAGCCGGGGCGTGAGCTGCCGGACCTCGTCCTCCAGGAGCGCCTCCCGCTGGAGCGCCTTCTTCAGTTCGGCCTCGGCGCTTTCCTTGCGTTCCTTGAGCGCGGCCTCGTCGGCGATCTCGGACTGGAGCGCCTGCCGCAGTCGTACGAGATCGTCGGCGAGGAGGCGCAGGCGGGCGTCGCGCAGGTCGGCCTGGATGACGGCGGCGCGACGGGCGACGGCGGCCTGGCGGCCCAGTGGCTTGAGCTGGCGGCGCAGTTCGTCGGTGAGATCCTGGACGCGGGCCAGGTTCGCCTGCATCGCGTCCAGTTTCCGCAGCGCCTTCTCCTTGCGCTTGCGGTGCTTGAGGACGCCCGCCGCCTCCTCGATGAACGCGCGGCGGCCCATCGGGTCGGCGTGCAGGACGGAGTCGAGCTGGCCCTGCCCGACGATGACGTGCATCTCGCGGCCGATGCCGGAGTCGGACAGCAGTTCCTGGATGTCGAGGAGACGGCAGGTGTCACCGTTGATCTGGTACTCGCTGCCGCCGTTGCGGAACATGATCCGCGTGATGGTGACCTCGGCGTACTCGATGGGCAGCGCCCCGTCGGAGTTGTCGATGGTCAGGGACACCTCGGCCCGGCCGAGCGGCGGCCGCCCGGTGGTGCCGGCGAAGATGACGTCCTCCATCTTGCCGCCGCGCAGCGACTTGGCCCCCTGCTCACCCATGACCCAGCTCAGGGCGTCCACGACATTGGACTTGCCCGAACCATTGGGGCCCACGACACAGGTGATGCCCGGCTCGAACCGCAGCGTGGTCGCCGAGGCGAACGACTTGAACCCGCGCAGGGTCAGGGCCTTGAGGTGCACGCCGCCGGACTCTACCTTTCGGGCCGGTCTCACTCCATGAACCCGCGGTTTCACCCATGAACGTGCAGGGCACACCAGACGTTAAAGAGAGCGGGAGGGCACACGGGGGAAGAAGAAGGGACGCCGAAGAGGCGTCCCTTGCAATTCTGACAGCTGACAACTTAGCGGTTGACACGGGCAGCCCAACCACTGCTGTCGTAGTGCGGTGCAGTGATCAGGTGAGCGCAGGCTCCGCCTGGGGTACGTCGATGCTCTCGAGAAGCGAGTCGTGAGAAGCGGCAGCCGCGAGCGCGTCGTTCTCGGCCTGAATCCGTACGAGCTCGGATTCGAGGTCCTGTACACGCTGCTGGAGCCGTCGCATCTCGGCGATGAGTCGCGGGTCGGAACCGCCGACGTAACCGAGAAGCGCCTTTGCCATGATGGATGGTCCTCCACACTGAGTGACCGACCGAAGCGGTGTGGGTCGTGAGGGAATCGCACCCGCGATGCTTGACACTTACTAAATTTTTGCTGCGGTTCCACATGCCAAACAGCTAAGGTGCGCGGGGCTTTCAGCGTCTCACCAAAAAGTTTGACGGTCAACACGATCACGCCCCGTATTGGCGGGCAACCCGCTGTCGCGCGGCCCTTCGGACGGCTGCGCTGCGACTCCTGCAAGACCCGGGGGGCGTGGAGATCATCCTTCTCTGCGGAGCCTGCCACGCTGAGCCGTTCTTGGCAACCACCAGGTCATTTCTGCTTCTGGCAGGTGCCGGTGGCATGCCATACCGCTTCCGCCAGGGCCGTTGCGCACGTCGCCGTCACCGGATCGCGAAGCCGTCGTAGATCCCTCGGGGCGTGTCCCAGATCTCAGTGACTCCGTCCACACGCCCGGGTGTGTCGTCCCCCTGGAGCCAGTCGAGCAGACCCTGGCATCCGGCCCGGGTTCCTTCCGCGACCACTTGGACCCGTCCGTCGTCCAGATTGAGAGCAAAGCCACTCAGGCCGCCGATCTCCAGCGCCTTGGCCCGCGTGAACCAGCGGAAACCCACACCTTGGACACGTCCGCGCACCCAGACGACCAGCCGCACAACCTCGTTCATGGGTGCACGCTAACCGGACAAAGTCTCTCGCAGCACTTCCTCCCCTCCCGCCATGCGGTACCGTCCCGACCCAAATGAGTCTCATATGAAACTCACTCTTTCGAGTGAGGGACGCTGACCAAGAACGAGGAAGGCCAGGAGATGGGACGCCACGGACGCTCCGCCGTCGGCCGCGCCGCCACGGGCCGCGCCACGGGGGTTACGGAGAACCACGGACCCCTTACGGAAAGTTACGGCCCGGAGAACCTGTACGGCTACGCCGCCGTCGCCGACCTCCCGCCGACCGCCGCCGCCCGCTCGCACCGCAAGCGGAAGACCGCGACGCCGGTACGCACCGGTCTGCTCGGCGTCTCCGCGGCCGTGGCACTGGGCACCGTGGCCGTCGCTTCCGGCGTGGTGCCCGGCACCGAGAACTACTCGCTCGGTGGTGGCAGCAACAACTCCGACAGCGTGCAGGCCGTGGGGTCCCCGTCCAGCCAGGAGACCCAGCAGGGCGGTACGTCGGGAAGCGCGAGCGCGGACGGCCGCGAGGGCACCTCGACGAGCCGTGACGCCGACCGTTCCGCGTCGCCCTCGGCTTCCGCACCGGCGTCGACCGCTCCCGTGACCTCGCCGGCCGCGCCGACGACGGCGCCGTCCCAGGCTCCCACCACCACCAAGCCGGGCAAGTCCGCCAACGGGAACAAGCCCGCGACTCCGCCCGGTCAGGCCTCGAAGACCAAGGCGCCCAAGACCACCGCCCCGGTCGACGTCTCCGCCGTAACGGCGGCCGAGACCGAGGTGCTCAAGCTGGTCAACGACGAGCGGGCCAAGGTCGGCTGCAGTCCGGTGGCGGCGAAC
The DNA here is from genome assembly GCF_039503195.1 of Streptomyces mirabilis. Classification (NCBI taxonomy): domain Bacteria; kingdom Bacillati; phylum Actinomycetota; class Actinomycetes; order Kitasatosporales; family Streptomycetaceae; genus Streptomyces; species Streptomyces mirabilis. The sequence continues at coordinate 7,240,735 of NZ_JBCJKP010000001.1, read as the reverse complement.
AGCGCTCTGTCCGACCTCGCCCAGGCCTTCAGCGAGGACATGGCCGCGCGCGACTTCTTCGACCACACCGACCCGAGCGGGCTCAGCCCCTGGGACCGGGCGGCCAAGGCCGGGATAACCAGCCTCGGCGGCGAGAACATAGCCCGCGGCCAGGCCGACGCCGCCGCCGTCATGGAGGCCTGGATGAACAGCCCCGGCCACCGCGCCAACATTCTCAACTGCGACTTCAAGACCCTGGGCGTGGGTGTGCACCTCGGCACCGGCGGCCCCTGGTGGACGCAGGACTTCGGCTACTGAGATAGCCGCAGGTCAGCGCCTTATTCACTGCCCTGGGCCGTCTCGGGGCCGTCATCCGCAGGTTCACCGTCTCTGAAGACACGATCGACGGCGGCCCGGGTACGGGTCTCGCTCGACGGCATCAGGTGCGTGTACGTACGCAGCGTGAAGCCGGGATCATGGTGTCCCAGGTACTCGCTGAGCGCCTTGATGCTCTCCCCCGCATCAAGCCCCGGCTGCGCTCCGCTCCGCCGGGCGCGCTCCCGGCTCCGCTGCGGGCGCCGCTCCTGCCTTCGGCCCGCTCCGCCCGCGCTGCGCCGACGCGCGCCCTGGAGAGGGTTGGCCGGCGGCATGAGGTCAGAACCCATCGTGGCTGGGGCGGTCGGCTCCACGACTTTAGGCAGCCACCATGGGGCGAGCCTCGAAGATCATGGCCCCAACGTCGTGCTTTACCGGGCAGCTCAGGAGACTGCCCGACTCGCGATGAGCTTACGGGGCCATGATCACTCGCCCCATGGCAGCTCCCGCCCAAAGTCGCTCCACCAACCGCGTGATCATGTTCCGGCTCTAGATCGTCCGCCCAGTCGGCGGTACCTTGCCACCATGACTCACAACCGAAAGGGCAATGCCGCGTAGGCGCCCATCCGCCGTACGGGACGACCTCCCCGTGCGCATCTCCAGCCACTACTTCCGCTACCCGTATCCGCCGATCAACAGGCTGTCCGGGGCATGCGTAGCTCACATCCGCAGGCTTGAAAGCAGACGTTTCTGGCCAGACGACACGGCCAAAGCCTTTTGGCATTGGGCCGCCTTGGCACACGGCCCGCTGAAGAGGATGGCTGATCCCTTCACTTCCACCAGGTGCGGCATCCCTGAGTGCGGCTGCGATCCGGGCTACTCCCGCGATCACCTCGAAGCGATCATGCATGCCTTGCCCAAGAAGTCAGCACGCGAGCTACGCACGCTTGTCTGGGATCTCGACTCCAAGATCCTCAGACGAGCCAAAGTCATCCATGCCTATTCACCCGACGTTCCGTGGTGGCGAGATCAGCTATAGGTACCTGCCGAGGTTGCTCGTGCCCCATCCGTGCCCGATCGTGCGGGGTACCGCGGGGAACCACGGCGGCAAGCGGGCGCCGAGCAGCGCAACGGCCCCTGACCATTCGACTGGTCAGGGGCCGTTCACCTGCGGTGGGTGTGGGATTTGAACCCACGGTGACTCGCGCCACGACGGTTTTCAAGCCTGTTGCGGCGGTGGGACGTTACTGATTCGATCCTCGAATGGCAGAGATCAAGGAGCCCTGGGGGCTCAGCGTGCTCGGTGCAGGGAACGTGTCGGCGGAGCCCCGGCTCGCCCAGGCGAAACTTGCGGTTGACCTCGTGGCACCGACACCCAAAGAAGCCTTTGAACAGGCTGGAGCAGCAGTTGTCAGGCTGCGTACTGTGCTGCGAGAGCATGGAATACCCGACTCCGACGTATCCGGATCACGCCTCGTCCTCAAGTCGGAATTCAAGGGCTACGGCGCGGACCGGACGTTCCTGGGCTATCGCTGCGAGGCGACGTACACCGTGCAGACTGAAGCCCTTGATCGGCTCGAACTTCTGATAGAGGACGCCGTCCGGGCTGGCGCCAACCGCGTCGACGAGGTGCACTTCGACGTGCTTGACAAGCCCGCGCTCCGGGACGAAGCCCGCCGCAGGGCAGTCGGGGCTGCACGACGCAAGGCTGAGGTCTACGCGGATGCCTGCGGTGTGCGGCTTGGCCCTGTAGTGCATATTCAGGACGTTGACCCGGAGTCGGTCGGGCTACGCAGTCATGGGAGTCGCCTTGGAGGCGATCCTGAATCTGACGGTGTCTTCGCTCCTGGGTCGGTACGCGTCGAGGCCGCTGTGTTGCTCGGATTCAGCTTGCTACCCGACTAGGATCTTTCGAACCGATGCTCCAGGCCGACGCGAAGAGCCACGCCCGCGAAGACCGCGCATGGCGGCTGACACCAACGGCTGACACCAACGAGCGCGAACAGCAGCGGTCGGCGCCGGACCTCAGTGGACGATCGACCGAGGCGCAGGCCCGGTGGGTTGACGTCGACAGACCCCTGTGATGGACCTGATAAAGATGAGGCCAGACCTCAAAGGCTGGGACCACGCGGGGTGTCACCATCAACCGATGGGCGAAGCCCCGCCAGCCTTGACCTACTCTGGTCGCCCTGATCGGATGCTCCCATGGCCACGGACCCGAGCGAGTACGACAAGGCGATGCCGATCGTGGCGGCCCACCTGGCGAAGATCGAGCGGGCAGTCAGCCGGACCCGTTCCTCTCACGCCGGACAGTTGTACACAACCGTCAGGGAAGCCCTCGTGCAGGCACTGCGGGATGAAAATGCCGAAAGAGTCGTCCCTCAGGTCGTCGACGAGTTCGCCCGGCGGATCTCTGAGGAGCCAGACGCGCTCCCGTTCTGACATCCACACCTGACATCAACGACGGCGGACAGCAGCAGCCACGAGCGGCCCGTGGGAAGACCCGGCGCGGTGAGGTTGTGCTGTACAGCAGCGAAGTACAGCAACCACCGCGTTCCCGACCGACCACCACCGACCCCAGACGACCGATTGACGTGCCCGAGAGACCTCAGCGACCGCCCCGCCCATAGTTCGCATCTAGGGGCAGCAAATGCGTAAGGCCTTCAGCCGCGACAGGCGGAGCCATTGGGACCCTACGGCGAGTGGTTCAGCGGGTCGCAGCGCCGTACACCAGCATGGCCAGACCGACCACGAGGGCAGCGGCGCCTTGTGCCTGGCCTGCCCGAAAGGACCATGGGCCCTCCTCCTGGTTCACCTTCCATCTCCTGCGCCGAGCAAGGAACGCAAAGACCAGCACCAGCGTGCCGATGACGAGGAAGCCCAAGCCTCCGGCTATCGGGTCGTCGTTGATCTGCGGGGCAGAGGAGAGAAGCACGCCGCTAAAGGTAAGCCAACCCGAGCCCTACCCCTCAGCCACCCTGCTCAGGCCGCGGGCAGTGCCGGGCCGTCTCCGGGCCGTCCGAGGGTGCTCAACGACGACCAACGCTGACAACCGCCGACAGCTAAGTCGCAGGTCGCAGCGTTGATCGATTACGCGGCCGCAGGTCAGAGACCCGGCCCTTCACTTCTTCGGCTACTAGCCGACGGCCCGCCCCTCACGACACGACGAAGCCGCGCCCCTCGCTGAACGATGGGGGCGCGGCTTTGTCGTGCGGGCGTGTGGGCCTGTGCCGACGTGTGGGCGTGCCGGCGGCTTCGTCGTGTGTGCGTGGTGCGGGCGCGCAAAGGCTTGCGTAAACGCTTACGCAAGCCTTTGCGCTAACGTCGGCACGGGCTCACTCAGGCCCTTGCGCGACCGTTTCCACCGCGCGGCGCGCAACCGTTTACGCGAGCGCTTACGCAAACGATTGCGTAAGCGTTTACGCCGCCGCCCCGGCCACCGCCGCGCGTCCCAGCGCGACCACCCGCGCCGCCTCCGCGACCCGGCGCCCGAGGTGCTCCGCCGTGGCGATGTCGGCCTTGTGAACCGTCTCCGGACCCTCGTCGACATTGGTCTGGGCGGCGGCGCCGGCGAAGACGCCGAGGCGGTTGAGGTCGTGCTCGGAGGCCGAGGAGCTGTTCCAGCCCGGGTGCAGGCCGAGGTTGACCCAGTTCATGCCGTGCTGGGCGGCCAGGATCTGGAAGAACTGCAGGGTGTGCAGCTTGTCGCCGCTCTTGGAGCCGGAGTTGGTGAATCCGGCGGCGAGCTTGTCGCGCCAGTCCTGTCCGAACCAGCGCTTCGAGGACGCCTCGGCGAAGACGTGGAAGGCGCCGGAAGCGGTGCCCATGTAGGTGGGCGAGCCGAACACGATCGCGTCCGAGGCGTCGAGCAGTTCCCACTGAGCGTCGGTGATCTCGTCGACGTTGATCAGGTGCGTCTGCGCACCGGCCTCGACGGCACCGGAGCGAACGGCCTCGGCGAGGACGGCGGTGTGGCCGTAGCCGGAGTGGTAGGCGATGGAAACGACAGGGGTATTCGGGGTGCTCACGGTGGGGACTCCTCCAGGTGGTGACAACGAACCAAAGGAAAGCACTAACTTCTAGTTAGTGCAACCCTCTGGTTAGCGCTGCGTCGGAGTATGGTGAGCGCATGGAACCCAGCGTGCAGACCGCCGAGCGCGGTGAGTGTCAGGATCTGCCGTACAACGTGTTCGCACGCAGCTGCCCGTCCCGGGGCACGCTGGAGCACGTCACCGGACGCTGGGGATCACTCACGCTCGGAGCGCTGCACGAGGGCACGTTCCGCTTCAACGAGCTGCGGCGCAGGGTCGACGGCGTCAGCGAGAAGATGCTCTCCCAGACACTGCACGCGCTGGAGCGCGACGGCCTGGTGCACCGCGAGGCACAGCCCACGAACCCCCCGCGCGTCGACTACACCCTCACCCCGCTCGGTCGCGAGGTCTCCACGCGCCTGCTGACCCTCATCCACTTCGTCGAGGGCCGCATGGACGATGTTCTGGAGGCCCGCGAGCGCTACGACGAGACCCGCGCGGCTACGGAGTGACGCGCGGCGGGCGCTGGCAGCGTGGGCAGAAGTAGCTGGACCGGTTCATCCAGGCACGCCGTCGCATCGGCGTCCCGCACCGGCGACAGGGCTCGCCCTCGCGGCCGTACGCGTCGAGCGAGCGATCGAAGTAGCCGGACTCGCCGTTGACGTTGACGTACAGGCTGTCGAAGCTGGTGCCGCCGACGGCGAGGGCCTCGTTCATGACGTCGCGGATGTGTCCGAGGAGTTCGGCGGTGCGCGGCCGGGTGAAGCCGGCCACGGGGCGTTCGTAGTGCAGTTTTGCGCGCCAGAGCGCCTCGTCCGCGTAGATGTTGCCGACCCCGCTGATCAGCGACTGGTCGAGCAGGGCGCGCTTGATCGTCGTACGCCGGGCGCGCAGGGCCGTGTGGAAGGCCGCGTCGTCGAAGAGGGGGTCCAGCGGGTCGCGGGCGATGTGCGCGATGACGTCCGGCAGACCGTCCGGGGTGTTCTCGTGGAGGGAGAGCCCGCCGAAGGTGCGCTGGTCGACGAAGCGCAGCTCGGTGCCCTCCGCCCCGGCGGGGGCGGGCGTCCGGGTGTCGTCGAAGCGGATGCGGATGCGCAGGTGCTTCTCGTCCGGGGCGTCCTGTGGCTGCACCAGGAGCTGGCCGCTCATGCCGAGGTGCGCGAGGACGGAGAACGGGGAGTCGTCGAGGGGCAGCCAGAGGTACTTGCCGCGGCGCATGGCCGGTCCTACGCGGTGGCCCTCGAGCGCCTTCGCGAACCCCTCGGGTCCGGCGAGATGCCGCCGTACGGCGCGCGGGTGCCGTACCTCGACCGAGGTCACGGTCCGCCCGCTCACCCACCGCGCCAGGCCGCGCCGCACGACTTCGACCTCGGGCAACTCGGGCACGGGACTCCTCCGGAGGGGCGGGCGCGGGAACGACGCCCGAAGATTACCTCGTGCGCGTGTCACCCGGACGGAGCCCAGGACGCACGGACACCACACACACGTCAGGCCCCTGTCGCGGCGCGGACGCTGCGACAGGGGCCTGATGCTTACGAAGGTGCTGTTCGAAGGTGCTACGAAGGAATCAGGCCGTGGCCGAGTCGCTCGTCGGAGCCGAGGGGGCGTCGGTGGTCCCCTCGGCGGCCTGGGCAGCCTGCTCGGCGGCCTGAGCCGCTTCCTCGGCGGCCTGGGCCGACTTCGCGCGTTCGTCCGCGGCGGCGCGGATGGCACGCCACGCGGACTCCGCGGCCTGCTGCTCCGCTTCCTTCTTGCTGCGGCCGGTGCCGGTGCCGTACGAGACGCCTCCGACGCGGGCGGCAGCAGTAAAGGTCTTCTCGTGGTCCGGGCCGGTCTCCGAGACCAGGTACTCGGGAACGCCGAGCCCCTCGGTCGCGGTGAGTTCCTGGAGACTGGTCTTCCAGTCCAGGCCCGCTCCCAGATTCGAGGACTTCTCGATCAGTGGGTCGAAGAGCCGGTGGACGAGTTCGCCCGCCGCGTCCAGACCCTGGTCGAGATAGACCGCGCCGATCACCGCTTCAAGGGTGTCGGCGAGGATGGATGCCTTGTCCCGGCCTCCCGTGCCTTCCTCGCCCCGGCCGAGCCGGATGAAGAGGCCGAGTTCGAGGCCGCGGCCCACTTCCGCCAGCGCACGCGAGTTGACCACCGCGGCCCGCAACTTGGCCAGCTGGCCTTCGGGCAGGTCGGGGTGGGTGCGGTACAGCGTGTCCGTGACCACGAGGCCGAGCACGGAGTCCCCGAGGAACTCCAGGCGCTCGTTGGTCGGCAGACCGCCGTTCTCGTACGCGTAGGAACGGTGGGTCAGCGCACGCACCAGAAGGGCGGACTCGAGCTTGTACCCGAGCCGCCCTTCCAGAAGCGTGTGGGACGAGGCTGTGTTGTCCGCCTTTTTCTTGGCGTTTGGGTCCGCCTTGGCGTCAGACATCAGACCTCTCACCAGCCGCTCAGACCTCGAGGACCTGGCGCTTGTTGTAGGTGCCACAAGCAGGGCACGCGATGTGCTGCAGCTTGGGCTCGTGGCAGCGCTCGCACGCAACCAGGGTGGGGACCGCAGCCTTCCACTGCGACCGGCGGTGGCGCGTGTTGCTGCGCGACATCTTCCGCTTCGGAACAGCCACGGCTACTTCTCCTGCTTCTCGTCGACGCCCGCTTCGGCGCCGCTCATCTCGTCCTTCTCGCCATCTTCAAGTGAACCGGCGAGTCCCTGCAGTGCCGCCCAACGGATGTCGACGGCGTCGTGGTGGTGGTCCGGGTCGTCCGCGAGCCGGGCTCCGCACTCGGAGCACAGGCCGGGGCAGTCGTCCTGGCACACCGGCTGCATCGGCAGTGCGAGCACCACCGCATCACGCAGCACGGGTTCGAGGTCGAACAGGCCGTCCTCGATGAAGAGCCTGTCCTCGTCTTCCTCGGCGTCGTCGGCCGGCTCCGCTTTCACACGGCCCCGGTCGTCGGCGTCAGGGTACGAGAACATCTCCTGGAATTCCGCTTCGAGCTGCTGCTCGAGCGGCTCCAGACACCTTACGCACTCCCCCTTGACCCGTGCACGGGCGGTGCCTGTGACAAGCACCCCTTCCATGACCGACTCAAGGCGGAGTTCGAGCTCCACCGGGGCGCCTTCCGGCACTCCGATGACTCCTTGGATCCCGAGATCCTTGGGGGCGTCGATCGTGCGGGTCAAGCGCTGCAGTGCACCAGGACGCCGCCCCAGCTCGTGTGTGTCGAACACAAGAGGGTTGCGGTGGTCGAGGTGGGTGTTCAGAGCCATTCCTGCTTTCGATCTTCGAAGCTCAAGGGGATGCCACCCCTGGAGTTCCGTGGGCAGCGTTGATCGCGGACGTACACGCGACCGAAGAGCCAGGATACTGGACCTTTCGCTCTCGGCCCAATCCGGTGCCCAGCCGATGCCCGGACCGTGTCCGTCCGGCGTTCGTACGGGGTCAGCGGCCCTGTTCGTACGCCCGCAGCTGCTCGGCGCTGATCATGGTGGTGTCGAAGAGGCTGGTCTCGTCCAGGGCGTTCGCCATCGGGTTCAGGGCCCCCGGTTGCTGCTGCGGATAGTCCTGCTGCCCGCTCTGGTCGTACGCCGTCTGCTGGTCGTAGCCCTGCTGCTGCGGGTAGGCGGCGTACGGGTCGGCCTGCTGGTAGCCGTACGCGTCCTGCTGGGCGTACTGCTGCTGATAGCCGTAGGGGTCGGGCTGCTGCTGGTACGCGTAGGCGTCCTGCTGCTGACCGTAGTTCGGCTGGGCCGGCACCTCAGGGGTCTGCGCGGGCCGCTCGGGGGTCTCCGAGAGCTCGGCGAGGCCGGCCAGGTAGTCGGAGTCGCTGGTGTGGTGGCCGGGCGTCCCGTCCTCCGCGAAGGTGCCCAGCTCGCCCAGGTCGTCGCTGGCGATACGGCCGTGCAGCTTCTGGCGCCCCTTGCCGACGGCCTCCAGGGTCTTGGCGAGGACCGCCTCGAAGGCGCCGAGCTTGACGTCCACGTACGCGTCGGCGTCCCGGCGCAGGGTCTCCGGGTCGTGGCTGCGCTCGGGGGCGTCCTCGTCCTCGTAGCCCTGCTCGTCGGTGCCGGGGCCGGTGCCGAGGAGCTTCTCGCGGCCACGGCCGACGGAGCCCAGGGTCTTGGTGAGGACGACCTCGAAGTTGGCGAGCTTGGAGTCGACGTAGTCGTCGGCCTCCGCACGGATCTCCTCGGCCTCCTGGCGGGCCTCGGCGAGGATGCGGTCCGCCTCGTTCTGGGAGCGGCGGGCGACCTCGGTGTCGGAGATCAGGGAGCCGCGCTGGGCGTGCGCCGACTCGATGATCCGCTCGGCCTCCTGGCGGGCCTGCTCGACCATCTGCTCGCGGCCGCCGATCAGCTCCTCGGCCTGCGCGAGGGAGCCGGGCAGCGCCTGGCGCACCTCTTCGAGCATCGAGAGCAGCTCGGCGCGGTTGACCACGCACGAGGCCGACATGGGCATCGAACGGGCGCTGCCGACCGCCGCGACGATCTCATCGAGCTTCTTCTGCACGTCCACCGTGTGCTCGCCACTCTCTACAGCTGTGATGGAGACGGACGGGTCGACTGTACGACCACTCCCACCCCGCCCGACACCGGGTGACGCACTGTCAGGTCCTCAGCTCTTTCCGAGCCGTCCCTTGAGTGCCTCCAGGACGACCTCCGGCACCAGGTGGGAGATGTCGCCGCCCCACTGGGCGACCTCCTTCACCAGCGAGGAGGACAGGAAGCTGTAGGTGGGGCTGGTCGGGATGAACAGCGTCTCGACGCCCGAGAGGCCGTTGTTCATCTGGGCCATCTGCAGTTCGTAGTCGAAGTCGCTGACCGCCCGCAGACCCTTCACGATGGCGGGGATGTCGCGCTGCTTGCAGAAGTCGACGAGGAGGCCGTGGTAGGCCTCGACCTGGATGTTGCCGTACTCGGCGGTGACCTCGCGGATCAGCTCGATCCGCTCGTCGACGGTGAACAGGCCCTGCTTCGACTGATTGATCATCACCACGACGTGCACGACGTCGTAGAGCCTGGAAGCGCGGGCGATGATGTCGAGGTGTCCATTGGTGATGGGGTCGAATGACCCCGGACAGACGGCGCGGCGCAACTGTGGTCCCTCGCTCTCCGGTCCGGTCATCGTGCGTCTTCGCACGTAGAGGCGGCGCGACCGTACCAAAACGTCCCCTCGCCGTAGCGACGGGCCCGGATCGCGTCGAAACCGTCCGGCCAGCTGAATTCGCCGCCCCTGGTGCTGCGCTCCACGGTGACGAGCGCTTCGGCCGCGAGCCAGCCCTGCGTCCGGAGTGTGAGCAGAATCTCGCGAAGATCGTCGTCGGACACGGCGTACGGGGGGTCGAGGAAGACCAGGTCGTACGGATCCGTCGGCGCCGATCCCTGGATGATCTGCTCCGCTTTGCCCGATCTGACCTCGGCGCCGGGCAGGCCCAGCGTTTTCACGTTCTCGCGGATGATCCGGGCCGCGCGGGCGTCGGCCTCGACGAGGAGGGCGTGGCCGCCGCCGCGGCTGAGCGCCTCCAGGCCGACGGCGCCCGAGCCCGCGTACAGGTCGAGGACCCGCTCGCCCTCCAGCGGGCCGCCGAGCAGGGACTGCCAGGTGGAGAAGAGTCCCTCGCGCGCCCGGTCGGAGGTGGGGCGGGTGCCGGTGCCCGGCGGGACGGCCAGACGGCGTCCGCCGGCCCGGCCGGCGATCACGCGGGTCATGAGGGTCCTTTGCGCTGGAGGTGTGTCGGGGCCAGTCTCTCAGCCCTTGTCCAGGTACTGCTCGCGCTCCTCGTCGAGGAGGGCCTCCAGGGCCGTGCGCAGGCCGGGGAGGGCGGTGAGCTCGGGGTCGGCGGCGACGACCGCGGCGGCCTCCTCGCGGGCCTCGGCGATGATCTCCTCGTCCTCGATGACGGCGAGCATGCGCAGCGAGGAGCGGACGCCCGACTGGGCCTGGCCGAGCACGTCGCCCTCACGGCGCTGTTCGAGGTCGATGCGGGAGAGCTCGAAGCCGTCGAGCGTGGACGCCACCGCGGTCAGCCGCTGGCGGGCCGGGCTCGCCTCCGGCATCTCGGTGACCAGGAGGCAGAGTCCGGCGGCGGAGCCACGACCGACGCGGCCGCGCAGTTGGTGGAGCTGGGACACGCCGAACCGGTCGGCATCCATGATCACCATGGCCGTGGCGTTCGGCACGTTCACCCCGACCTCGATCACCGTCGTGGCGACCAGGACGTCCGTCTCGCCCGCGGCGAAGCGGCGCATCACGGCGTCCTTGTCGTCGGGCTGCATACGGCCGTGCAGGACCTCGACCTTGAGTCCTTGGAGAGGTCCCCCCGCGAGCTGCTCGGCGATGTCGAGGACGGCGAGGGGCGGGCGCTTCTCGGCCTCGTCCTCGGGGGACTTCTTCTTGGCCTTCTTCGGGTCGGCGGGTTCGTCGATGTCGTCGCCGATGCGCGGGCAGACCACGTACGCCTGATGGCCGTTCTCCACTTCTTCGCGCACGCGCTCCCACGCGCGCGTGAGGAAGTGCGGCTTGTCGGCGGCGGGGACGACATGGCTGGCGATCGGCGAACGCCCGGCGGGAAGCTGGTCGAGGACCGAGGTCTCCAGGTCGCCGAAGACGGTCATCGCGACCGTGCGCGGAATGGGCGTGGCGGTCATCACCAGGAGGTGCGGCGGCTGCTTGCCCTTGCCGCGCAGGGCGTCGCGCTGCTCGACACCGAAGCGGTGCTGCTCGTCCACCACGACCAGGCCCAGGTCGTGGAACTGCACCTTGTCCTCGATCAGCGCGTGGGTGCCGATCACGATCCCGGCCTCACCGGTGACGAGGTCGAGCAGCGCCTGCCGCCGCCCCGCCGCCCCCATGGAACCGGTGAGCAGCACGACCTTGGTGGAGTGCTCGGACCCGCCGAGCATGCCGCCCTCGGCCAGCTCGCCCATCATCTCGGTGATCGACCGGTGGTGCTGCTGGGCGAGCACCTCGGTCGGCGCGAGCATCGCGGCCTGCCCGCCCGCGTCGACGACGGCGAGCATGGCGCGCAGGGCGACCATCGTCTTCCCGGAACCGACCTCTCCCTGGAGCAGCCGGTGCATGGGGTGCTCGGTGGCGAGGTCGTCGAAGATCTCCTTGGAGACCTTCTGCTGGCCCTCGGTGAGGGTGAAGGGCAGCTTGGCGTCGAAGGCGGTCAGCACCCCGTCCGGCTTGGGCAGACGGGCCACGGCGGGGAGTTGGGCGTCGGCGTGGCGGCGGCGGGCCAGGGCGACCTGGAGGACGAAGGCCTCGTCCCACTTGAGACGGGCGCGGGCGTCATGGATGTCCGCCTTGGTGTGCGGGCGGTGGATCTTCACAAGGGCCTCGGGCAGGGAGACCAGGCCGCGGCCGTCCCGGAGGGAGTCCGGCAGCGGGTCGACGGCCTCCTGGGCGCTGAGCAGCACCGTCTGCACGGACTTGGCGATCTTCCACGACTCCAGCTTGGCGGTGGCCGGGTAGATCGGGATGAGCGCGCCCGCCCAGGAGTCGACGGTCTCGGCGGCGTCGTCGCTGTCGGCGCGCAGCGGCTCGTACGCCGGATGGGCCAGCTGGAGACGGTGGTTGAAGACGGAGACCTTGCCCGAGAACATCGCGCGGGTGCCGGGCAGCAGGTCCTTGTGGGGTTTGTGCACACCGTTGCCGAAGAAGACCAGCTGGAGGCGGCCGCTGCCGTCGGTGATGGTCACTTCGAGGCGCTGGCCCTTGCCGCGGGGCGCCTTGGCGGAGGCGAAGGTGAGCAGGCGCGCGTCGGCGACCTGGGCGACCACCGTGACGTGCTCGTCCATGGGCAGGTCGGCGAGGTGGGTGAGCTGCCCGCGCTCCTCGTATCTGCGCGGGTAGTGGTGCAGCAGGTCGCCGACGGTGTGCAGGCCGAGGTGCTCGGCCATCACCTTCGCGGTGGGGGGACCGAGCACCTTCTTCAGTGGTTCATCGAGCGCGGGCACGAGATCCATTGCACACCACACCACTGACATTGCCGTATACGTCCCGGAAATCCGCTGGTCAGACGGCTCGTTCCGGGCCTAGGATGACGCGCTCCGGCCCTCTTCGCGGTCACCGTCCCCCGGGACCGCCCGACCCCGCGCCGTCGCACGTCCCCCACCCTCGGCGCAGCGACGATGGACTCCCAGACCTCACAGCCATCACAGGCATCCCCGTCACCTCACACCTTCCAGGTCGACCTGCGTGGTCTGGTGGACCTGCTCTCCCATCACCTCTACTCCAGTCCCAAGGTCTACCTGCGCGAACTGCTGCAGAACGCCGTGGACGCGATCACCGCCCGGCGGGCTGAGCAGCCGGACGCCCCGGCCGCCGTGCGCCTGTACGCCGAGGGCGGCACCCTGCGTGTGGAGGACTCCGGCATCGGGCTCACGGAATCCGACGTGCACAGCCTCCTCGCCACGATCGGCCGCAGTTCCAAGCGGGAGGACGGCCTGCAGGCGGCGCGCTCCGACTTCCTGGGGCAGTTCGGCATCGGGTTGCTGGCGTGTTTCGTGGTCGCCGAACGCATCCGCGTCGTCAGCCGCAGCGCGCGTACGCCTGATGCGGCGCCCGTGGAGTGGACGGCGACCGACGACGGCTCGTACACCGTGCGCACGCTGCCGCACGAGGCCCGTACCGAACCGGGTACCACCGTGCACCTGGTGGCGCGCGCCGGAGCCGGCGAATGGCTCACCGAGGAGCGGGTCCGCACCTTGGCCCGGGACTTCGGCTCGCTGCTGCCGTACGACGTACGCGTCGGTGACGAGGCGATCGCGGAGCTTCCTGCGCCCTGGGACCGCGCCCATCCGAGCCCCGCCACCCGCAGGGTGGCCCTGGCCCGGCACTGCCACGACCTGTTCGGCTTCACCCCGCTGGACACGATCGACCTGAACGTGCCGCTCGCCGGAGTCCGCGGCGTGGCGTACGTCCTGCCGTCCGCGGTCAGCCCGGCCCAGCGCGCCGGCCACCGGGTGCACCTGAAGGGCATGCTGCTCACCGAGCGGGCCGAACAGCTGTTGCCCGACTGGGCGTTCTTCGTGCGCTGCGTCCTGGACACGGACAGCCTGCGGCCCACCGCCTCGCGCGAGTCGCTGTACGAGGACGAGACCCTGGCGGCCGTACGCGAGGCCCTGGGCGAGCGCATCCGGTCGTGGCTGACGGGGCTCGCGGCGGGCGACCCGGAGCGTCTGGCGGCCTTCCTGGCGGTGCACCACCTGGGCGTGAAGTCCCTGGCGCGGCACGACAACGAGATGCTGCGCACGATGCTGCCGTGGCTGCCCTTCGAGACGACCGACGGACGGCTGTCCCTGGAGGAGTTCGCGCTGCGTCACCCGGTGGTGCACTTCACGCGGACCGTGGAGGAGTACCGGCAGGTCGCGCCCATCGCCTCCGCGCAGGGCATCGGGGTGATCAACGGCGGCTACACGTACGACAGCGAGCTGGTGGAGGCGTTGCCGTCGGTGCGTCCGGGGACGGTCGTCTCGGAGCTGGACGCCGACACCGTGACGGCGCACCTGGACGCCGTCGACCCGGCCGAGGAACTGGCCCTCTCGGGCTTCCTGATGGCCGCCCGGGCCAAGCTCGACCCCCTGGGCTGCGACGTGGTGCTGCGCGCCTTCCACCCGCTCTCCGTGCCCGCCCTGCACCTGGACGACCGGGCGGCCCGTCACGAGCAGGCCCGCGCGGAGGCCGAGGATCAGGCCGACGACCTGTGGGCGGGCATTCTCGGCTCGCTGCGCGGCAGCGCGCCCCGTGCCCGCCTGGTCCTCAACCACCTCAACCCACTGATCCGAAGGATCAGTTCACTGCGCGACCCGGAGCTGATAGGCACCGCCACGGAGTCCCTCTACGGACAGGCCCTCCTCATGGCGCAGCGCCCCCTGCGGCCCGCCGACTCCGCGCTCCTCAACCGCGCGTTCATCGGCCTCCTGGAGTGGGCCACCCACACCGAGCCCGGGAAGGACGACCTCCGATGAGCCAGGCCATGGGCATGGACTTCGACACCCTGCGCCAGGCGATGGCGGACAACCAGGAGCAGCCGGAGGGTCCGGCACGCAACGCGCGCGCGGAGCAACTGCTCGTCGAGGCCGAGAAGCTGAACATCCCGCTCGCCGTGATCGAGGCGCTCGGGCATCAGCTGAAGGTCTACAACTACAGCTCCGAGAAGGACAAGATGTTCGTCCCCTTCGCGCGTCTGCTGCGCATGTGGGACGAGCACCCCGAGGACTTCGACGAGTACGAGACCCACTCCCTGCACTGGGTCTTCAAGTGGATGTCGGCCGGCATGCTCGACCAGCCGCACATCCCGCTCGCCTCCATAGAGAAGTGGCTCGGCGAGATGGAGCACCGTTACCGGCTGGCCGGGCACTCCGAACGGGCCGTGCGCGGAGCCGAGTTCAGCGTCGCCGCGCACCTGGGCGACCTGCGGCGCGCCGAGCGGGCGTACACCGCCTGGCTGGCCGCCGACCGGGACACCATGGCCGACTGCCACGCGTGCGAACTCCACAGCCAGGGGTGGTGGCGGGCGGAGCGCGACGCCGACGAGGAGGCGCTGGAACTGTGGCGCCCGGTTCTGGAGGGCGAGTACGCGTGCGCCCACGAGCCGCACACCGTCCTGGCGTCCTCCTTGGTCCCCCTGCTGCGTCTGGGCCGCCTGGACGAGGCCCGTGCCCATCACCTGCGGGGCTTCCGGCTGGTGCGCCCCATGGAGAGCATGCGCGGCGCGTACGCGGACCACGTGGAGTTCTGCGCGCTCTCCGGCAACGAGGCGCGCGCTCTGGAGCTGCTCGCGGAGCGGCCCGCCTACTTCACCGACTCCGGGGACCCGCGCAGCAAGCTCGACTTCATGGCCGTGACGGCCCTCCTCATGGACCGCCTGACCGGGCTCGGTCTCGGCGATCAGCCGGTGCCGGGACCGGCGGGCCGGGAGTGGACCGCGAGCGGGCTCGCTGTCCACGCGCGCGGGGAGGCCCTTTCCCTGGCGGCGCTCTTCGACGCGCGCAACGGCACGTCGTACGTCAGTGAGCGGGTGCGTGGGCGGATGGACCAGCGGCCGTTGGTCGAGCGCTTGCCGCTGGGGGTGCGGTCCCGGTCCGCGCGACACTTGTCGCCTTCGGGTTCCGCTGCGGGTTCGGGTTCCGCGGCGGCTTCGGCTTCGGCCCGATCGTCGGCCGCCTTCCTGGAGTCGGATGCCGACTCGGACCCGTCCTCGCTCCCGGCGCTGCTGGCCGAGGCGCGGCGGCTGTCCGCGACCCGGAGCCCGGACGCCGTCGAGGCGTGGGCGGCGGTCTCACGGGCCGCCGAGGGCCAGGAACTGGACGTCCGCGACCGCGCGGAGATCGCCGACCACGCGGCGATGGAACGCGGTCCCGAAGGCATCGAGCTCTTCCATGAGGCGGCCGCGCTCTACGCCGAGGCGGGCGATCCCGGCGAGGCGCTCGCGGCCCGCGCCCGTGCCGCGTACGTCCTCGCCCTCACCGGCGGGCCCGAGGAGGCGCTCGCGAGGGTCTCGGAGCTGTACGAGGGGGTGCTCGCCCTCCTCACGGACGGCGGGACGGGGGTGTCCCAGGCGGCGTCCGTGCTGGTGGGACGGGCGCGGATATTGATGCTGTTGGTGCAGGAGGACGCGGACGAGGGCGAGTCGGGGGCGACGGCTTCCGAGGGGACGGCTTCCGGGACGGCCGGTTCCGGGACCGCCGCGGACGAGGTCGTGGGCGCCGCCGAGGCCGCCGTGCGGGAGCTGCTGGCGCTGGCCGAGCCGCACCTCTCGGACGTGCGGATGGCCTCGCGGGCCGCGGAGGCGCGGGCGATGCTCGGGGAGCTCGCGGCGCACGCCGGGGACGCCGAGGCCGCCGCAGAGCTGCTCGGGCAGGCCGCGGCCGCGTTCGTGGCGGCGGGATTGCCGTGGTTCGCCGTCGAGTACGAGTCCCGGCTGGCCGGGATCGCCCGGCACCTGGGCGACGCGGAGGAGGCCGAGCGGGCCGCACGCGCGGCGCTGGAGCACGGAGGACCTCGCCTGGAGCCGATGGGCCACGCGCAGCTGCACCTGCAGCTCGCCGAGGTCCTGGGCGCCACCGGGCAGTTCGGGCCCGCCTCGGAACACGCCCTGGAGGCCGCGCACTGGGCCGACGAGGCGGGCGAGGGGCCCACACTCGGCGCCTGGGCCCGGCACCAGCTCGGCGGGTTCCTGCTCCGTCAGGGGCGGTGGGCCGAGGGCGCGGAGATCCTGGAGTCGGCGCTGCCCGACCTGACCACCGACATGCACGGTGACGGTGCGATCGTGCAGACGCGGTGGTGGCTCGGCGACTGTCTCACCGAGCTCGGCGAACACCGTGCGGCGGCCGAGCACTGGTTGCGGGCCGCGGACGTCGCCCGGCACTGGCCCGAGCAGCGTGACCACGCGATGCTCGCCCATCTCGCCGCCGAGGCGCTCGGCCACGCCGAACTGCCCGCGCAGGCCGAGCAGGCGTACGTGCGCGCCGGTGACCTGTGGCGTGACCTCGGCAACGTCCACGGTCGGATCCGGTCGCTGCGGGCCCGGGCGTGGGTCGCGTTGCGTACGGACTCGGGGCTGGACGGGGCGCGGGAGTCGATGGCGGCGGCGGTGCGGGAGTGCGAGGAGGGGCTTCGGGCGGTGTCGTCCTCCGTTGGGGCCGAGGTTGTGGAGGCCTCGGATGCCGTGGCGGGCTCCGATGCCGCGGAGCGCCGTCATCGCCTCGTCGCCGAACTCGGTCACACCCACCGGCAGTTCGGTGACCTGGTCGCCCGTTCCGTTCCGGACGACGCGGAGGAGGCTCTGGCTCACTACACGCGGGCCATCTCCGTCTTCGCGTCCCTTGGAGAGGACGCCCTCGACGCGCGCACCGGGGCCGAGCTCGCGGCGGGGTGGCTGGAGGCCGATCTGCTCCGGCCCGCGGCGGCCACCGCACGCGCGCGTGCGGTGCTTTCCGCGTACACGGGTAGGGACGGGGAGATCGCGCAGGCGCGTCGGGCCGAGGCGGAGAACATGCTGGGCATGACGGAGAAGGCGTGATGGAGAAGCAGCGGGACCGGTGACGGGGCGGGGCGGCGGGGGTTCCCGCCCCCGCCGCCCCTCCCCGTTCCCGTCCCCTGGGGGCTACTCCACCCCGATCAGCAGCAACGCGCCCTGTCGACCGCCCCGGTACGCCACCGTGTCCACGGCCAAGTACGACTCCCGGACCCGTGCTTCGAGGTGGGCGGCGATGGAGCCGGGAGCGTCGTCGCCCAGGACGAGGGTGACCATCTCCCCGCCGGCGGCGAGCATGCGGTCGAGGACGGTTTCGGCGGTGGCGGTGATGTCGGAGCCGATCACGGCGACATCGCCGTCGATGAGCCCGAGGACGTCGCCCGCCTGGCAGATGCCGGCCATGGTCCAGGACTGACGCTCGGCGACGGCGACCTCGGCGTAACGGGTGGCGCCCGCCGCCGAGGTCATGGCGACGACGTCCTCGTCGAAGCGGCGTTCGGGCTCGTGGACGGCGAGCGCGGCGATGCCCTGGACCGCGGAGCGGGTCGGGATCAGCGCGACCCGGACGCCTTCCGTACGGGCCTGCTCGGCGGCGGCCGCCGCCGTGTGCCGCAGGTCGGCGTCATTGGGCAACAACACCACCTCACGCGCGTGGGCCCGGCGTACGGCCTCGACGAGTTCCCCGCTCGCGGGCGGTTCCCCGGGCCGCGCGAGCACGGTGGTCGCCCCGGCCTCGGCGTACAGCCCGGCCAGCCCTTCGCCGGGCACGACCGCCACCACGGCCCGCTGCGCCCGCTCCCGGGGCGGCCGCCCGGCCGCGCCCGCCGTGTGGGCGTCGCCGAGCCCGAAGTGCGTGATCCGGATCCGGTACGGCCGCCCGGCCTCGACCCCCGCCTCCACGGCGGCACCGGCGTCGTCCGCGTGCACATGGACGTTCCACAGCCCGTCCCCGCCGACCACGACGAGCGAGTTGCCGAGGCGGTCGAGCCGGGCCCGCAACCGCGCCATGTCCGCGTCCTCCGCCTCCAGCAGGTAGGTCACCTCGAAGGCCGGGCCTTCTTCCCCGGTCGGCTGTCCACGCACACGCCGTTCACATCCACACGGCCCACGCCATCCACACGGTCCACCCCACTCACGCCGTCCATGCCATTCACGCGCGTGTGGACCTCGCCCGCCACCCGTCCGGCGCCCGGGGACTCCCCCGTGAACGTCTCCGCCAGTGCCGCCAGCACCGCCAGCAGCCCCCGCCCACCCGCGTCGACCACTCCGGCACGCGCCAGCACGGCCAGCTGGCCGGGGGTCGCCATGAGGGCCGCCCGTGCTCCCTCGTAGGCCGCGCACGCGACCGTGCCGCAGTCGCCCTCCGTGCCGGTGGCCGCCTCGGCGGCGGCCGTGGCGACCGTGAGGACCGTGCCCTCCACGGGGTGCGCGACGGCCTCACGTGCGGAGTCGGCGGCCTGTCGCAGGGCCAGCCGGAGGGCCTGTCCGTCGGTGTGAGCGCTCTCACCATCGGTCGCACCGTCGGTCTCACCACGGGCCTCACCACCGGCCTCACCGTCGGCGGCGAGTACCTGCGCCATGCCGCGCAGCAACTGCGCGAGGATCGTCCCGGAGTTCCCGCGGGCCCCGATCAGCGCCCCGTGCGCCATCGCCCGCACGGCGTCGGCGAGCGTGGGCAGACCAGCCCCCGAGACCTCCGTGGAAACCGCCCCGGAGGCAGCGGACCCTGTGGGACCGACGGCCCCCGTCACGGTCTCGTAGCCCGCGAAAACCGCCTCCACCGCCGCCGTCGCCGACTCCACCGTCAGATACAGATTCGTCCCGGTGTCCCCGTCCGCGACCGGGTAGACATTGATGGCGTCGATCTCCTCGCGCGCCCGCCCCAGCGCCTCCAGCGCGAGGCCGCACCAGGTGCGCACCGCGAGAGCATCCAATGTCTGCGGCACCTGCGGCACCTGCGCCTCCTTGAGCGTCTGGACGTGGCACGCAGCGTAGTCCCCGAATGGGTTACTGACGGTAGGGGACCCCAAGGAGGGCCGGGGTGAGCCCCGGGGCAGCCATGGTAGTTTCGTTCTCCGGACGCAGTCGTTGTATGCTGCTCCAGTTGCCCGATTCGATCGGGTCTTCCCCCTGGCACCGCCACTCAGATCCTAGATCTCGATTCCGGCATGCCGGGATCAACCGTAAGAGCATCTGAAGTCTTTGGAGTGACCCGTGGCTGCCAACTGCGACGTCTGCGGCAAGGGGCCGGGCTTCGGCAACAACATCTCGCACTCGCACCGCCGTACGTCCCGTCGCTGGAACCCCAACATCCAGCGCGTCCGTACCGTGGTGGGCGGGACGCCGAAGCGCGTGAACGCTTGCACCTCGTGCATCAAGGCCGGCAAGGTCTCGCGCTGACGCAACGCTAGCGCGCGGCCACTGCTGGTTCGCTTAAAAACCGGTCCACCTTCACGGTGGGCCGGTTTTTTGTTGTCTTCTTGCTTCCATCCGCTGTGCCGTGTCGGGCATGGGGTGCCCCACGCGCGCGTGGCCCCGTCTTCCGGAGCTGCCAGAATCTGCCGAATGCGCTTCGGCGTCCTGGGCCCCCTCGAGATCCGCACCACGGACGGCAGCTCCCTGGACCCCGGCTGCGCAGGCGGCTCGGCCCCGACACCGGGATCGAGGCCGACCCCACCGGTTACCGCATCGCCTTCTCTCCCGAGGCCGTCGACGCCCACCGCTTCGAGCGGCTCTCCCGCGACGGAACCGCGGCCCTCGCCCGAGTGCCCCGCCTCGAAGAGCTGAGGCTCAGTGCCTTGCAGGACCGACTCGACGCGGACCTCGCGCTCGGCGGCGGCCCCGCACTCGTCCCGGAGCTGTGGGAACTGCTCGCCGGCGCAGGCCCTGCGGCTGATGGCCGAGCTCTCCTGGTTCTGGCGGTTGCGCGGTCTCTACGGAGAGCAGGCGGCCACGGCCCGGGAGCTGCTCGCGGCCGTGGGCGCCGAGCCGCCCGCGGGTCTCGCGGAGGAGTACGTCCTGTGCGTGATCAACGCGCTCTCGGGTGAGAGCGGCGATCCGGCCGACCAGCGGCGCCTGGCCCGTGTCGAGGACGTCCTGGCCGGGCTGAGCCGACCCCTGCGGCTGCCGTTCACCGTGGTGCTGTGGTCGGTGCCCACCACGAACGACCGGGTGCGCGGGCAGGTCGGGGGCGACGCGTGGGGGCGGGCTCTTCTTGATGTCGGCCTCGGCTTCCAGGAGCAGTTCGCCGGGCGTCCGAGGAGTCGTTCGCACGGTCTCCGGCGGGTTTTCGCGCGACCGGGGACCGCTGGGGCATGGCGAACTGCCTCGACCCGCTGGGCATGTTCGCCGACTGGCGCGGGGACCACCGGCGCGCACTCGAACTGCTCGACGAAGGGCTCTCGTACGTCAAGGAATTGGCCGCTTCCGAGGAGACCTCGGATCTCCTGCGCACCCGTGCGACCGTGCTGCCGCACCAGGGGGAACTGGTCGAGGCGAGGGAGCACTTCAGCCAGGCCCTGACGCCGGCCCGCACCGTGGGCCTCGCCGACAAGCTGGCGGGTGCCCTGCGGGGCCTGGGCGTCGCCGCTCGGCTCGCGGGAGACACCGGCCACGCGCGTGCGCTACAAAGGCGCCCTGGGGGTCTGCGCCGCCAACTGGTACGGCAGGGGGAGAGCGTGCGCATCCTCATCGGCCTCGGCCGTTCCGCGGCCACGGAGGGGCGCCTCGACGAGGCGCGTGACTGGGCCCGTCAGGCGGCCGACCTCGCCGTCGAGAGCCCCGGAGTACGGGAACTCACCGAGTCCGCGGAGGCGTTGTCGGTCCTCGCCGACTCCCCCGAGCGCGCCGCAGTCCTGCTGGGCGCCGCCGTCGGCCTGCGTGGGGACCGAGAAGGCGGCCACCGGCATCGAACTCCGCGCGTACCCCGCCTGACGGGGTGGGCGGCTACGACTCGATGTCCCCGAAGTGGTCCCAACCGCCCTTGCTGGTCCAGGGCGCGCCGTCCACCGTGACCTGGGGCAGCGCCGAGGGGTTGAGGACCTCGCCGATCACCTTCCAGCGCGCGGGCAGCTTCACGTCCGGCGGGAAGGCCGCCACGATCGCGTGGTCCTCCCCGCCGGTCAGCACCCACTGGATGGGGTCGACACCGACGGCCTGGCCGATGTCGTTCATCTGGGAGGGGATGTCGATCGCGCCCGAACGGATGTCGATCCGCACCTTGCTCGCCTCGGCGATGTGGCCCAGGTCGGCGATCAGCCCGTCGCTCACGTCGCACATCGCCGTCGCGCCGAGCCCGGCGGCGGCGGGACCCGCGTGGTACGGCGGCTCGGGGCGGCGGTGGGCCTCGACGAAGGCGCGCGGTGAGCGGAAGCCGCGGGAGAGCACCGCGTGCCCGGCCGCGGACCAGCCCAGCCAGCCCGTCACGGCGATCACGTCACCGGGCTGGGCGCCGCCCCGGGTGACCGGCTCGTGATTGCGCAGATCGCCGAGCGCGGTGATCGAGATCATGATGGTGTCTCCGCGCACGACATCGCCGCCGACCACGGACGCGCCCGCGACCTGGCACTCGTCGCGCAGCCCGTCCATCATCTCGGAGGGCCAGGTGGCCGGGAGTTCGGCCGGGACGACCAGACCGAGCAGCAGCGCGGTCGGCACGGCGCCCATCGCGGCGATGTCCGCGAGGTTCTGCGCGGCCGCCTTGCGCCCGACGTCGTACGCCGTGGACCAGTCACGGCGGAAGTGCCGCCCCTCCAGGAGGATGTCGGTGCTCGCCACCACCCTGCGGTCGGGCGCGGCCACCACCGCGGCGTCGTCGCCCGGGCCGACCCGGACCGCCGGGGTGGTGGTGAGACGCGAGGTGAGCTCCTTGATGAGCCCGAACTCCCCCAACTCGCCCACGGTGCCCTTCATGATCGTACTGCTCCCTCTGCCGCTACCCGTGCCCGGTCGCGAGCCGTCTCTGTACTCGGTACGGTCGAGTTGACCGTCAACTTGTGCAGTCCGTGCACCCCGGCGCGCAAGCCCCAGCCACCGCGGGTCTCCCCGTGGCGAGCGGCGACGCGATACCGTGGCGTTCCTTTTCCCCACATGATCCTCGTGGCCGCCCTGGAGGTTCCGTGGTACAGGCGTACATCCTGATCCAGACGGAGGTCGGCAAAGCGTCGACCGTCGCCGAGACGATCAGCAAGATCCCGGGGGTGATCCAGGCCGAGGACGTGACAGGACCGTACGACGTGATCGTGCGCGCCCAGGCCGACACGGTCGACGAACTCGGCCGCATGGTGGTCGCGAAAGTCCAGCAAGTGGACGGCATCACCCGTACGCTGACCTGCCCGGTGGTGCACCTCTAGCCCCCGTCTACCCTTGGCCGGTGAACTTCTCCCGTCACCGGCACACCGCTCTCTTCGGGCCGCCCGTTCTCGCCCTGTTGATCGCCGCCACAGGCTGCTCCTCAGCAGACGACGGCGGATCGGCCGCGGTTCCCAGCCCGGGGGCGAAGGTCACCGGGCTGTGTCAGAACCTGGACAAGGTGCTGCCGCAGAAGATCGACGGCCTCGACCGGAACGATCCCGAGCCCCGGTCCGCGCTGACCGCGGGCTGGGGAAGCCCGGCGATCATACTGCGCTGCGGTGTCGAACGACCCGCGAAGATGAGCGACCAGAACGCGCTCAGCGGCGAGGTGAACGGCGTCGGCTGGCTCATGGAGAAGCAGGACGACGGCTCGTACCGCTTCACCACGAGCCTGCGGCGCGCGTATGTCGAGGTCAGCGTGCCCAAGAAGTGGGTCCAGCGGGACGGGTCGAACGCGCTCGTCGACCTGGCCGCGCCCATCAAGAAGGCGATCCCCGAAGGGATCGCCGACTGACGTACACACGTGCGCGCGGGGACGTGCGCCCTGGAGCGGAGCCCCGGTGTCCCAGGTCTACCGAAGCCCCGTCGGGCGGCGCAGCGCCGCCCCGATCAGGCGGTCCACCAACTCCGGGTAGGCCACGCCGCTCGCCTCCCACATCTTCGGGTACATGGAGATGGGCGTGAAGCCCGGCATGGTGTTGATCTCGTTGATCACGAACTCGCCGTCCTCGGTGAGGAAGAAGTCCGCGCGCACCAGGCCCTCGCAGGAGGCGGCCTCGAAGGCGTCGACCGCGAGCCGCTGGACCTCGGCGGTCTGCTCGGAGGTCAGCGGGGCGGGCACGAGACCGGGCGTCGAGTCGATGTACTTCGCCTCGAAGTCGTAGTACGCGTGCGACTGCACGGGCGGGATCTCCGCGGGCACGCTGGCGCGCGGACCGTCCTCGAACTCCAGCACCCCGCACTCGATCTCGCGGCCGCGCAGCAGCGCCTCCACGATGATCTTCGGGTCGTGGCGCTGGGCCTCCTCGATCGCCTCGTCGAGGCCTTCGAGGGAGTCGACCTTGGTGATGCCGATCGAGGAGCCCGCGCGCGCGGGCTTGATGAACAGCGGCCAGCCGTGCTCACCCGCGAAGTCGATGATCTTCTTGCGGGCGGCGGACTCGTCGCGCTCCCACTCACGGGGCCGGATCACCACGTACGGGCCGACGGACAGCCCGAAGGAGGTGAACACGCGCTTCATGTACTCCTTGTCCTGGCCGACGGCCGAGGCGAGCACACCCGCACCGACGTAAGGGACTCCGGAGAGTTCCAGGAGGCCCTGGAGGGTGCCGTCCTCGCCGTAGGGGCCGTGCAGCACGGGGAAGACCACGTCGACCTCACCCAGGGCCTTGGGGACCGATCCGGGCTCGCTGTAGACGACTTCGCGGTTGGCCGGGTCGACGGGGAGGATCACGCCGCCCTCGCTCGACTCCGCGAGCTGCTCCACGTCCGGCTGACGCCGGTCGACGATGGCCATCCGGTCCGGTTCGTCGGCGGTGAGCGCCCAACGGCCGTCCCGGGTGATGCCGATCGGCAGGACGTCGTACTTCGTCCGGTCGATGGCGCGCAGGACGGCGCCGGCCGTGACCACGGAGATCCCGTGTTCGGAGCTGCGGCCGCCGAAGACGACGGCCACGCGCGGCTTGCGAGGCGGCTGCTCAGGGCTCTGGGGGAGGTTCTCGGTGCTCATATCGCGTTGAGAGTACCCGTTGGTACGGCGCTGAGTCAGCGCCCCACCGCGGCCGTTGTCCAACGTCGCACGGGTGGTCGCTCAGCGTCGTACGAGCCGTTGCGGAGCGTTGATTCCCGGCGCCGCGGCGTCGCTCCTCAGCGGCGCTCGGCCTTGGCGCTGCGCCCCATCAGCTCCTTGACCGCGACGACCGGCGACTTGCCCTCGTGGACGATGCCGACGACCGTCTCGGTGATGGGCATGTCGACGCCGTGCCTGCGGGCCAGATCCAGCACCGACTCACAGGACTTGACGCCCTCGGCGGTCTGCTTGGTGACCGCGATGGTCTCCTGGAGGGTCATGCCCCTGCCGAGGTTGGTGCCGAAGGTGTGGTTGCGCGACAGCGGCGAGGAGCAGGTGGCCACCAGGTCGCCGAGGCCCGCGAGTCCGGAGAAGGTCAGCGGGTCGGCGCCCATGACGACACCGAGTCGGGTGGTCTCGGCGAGTCCGCGCGTGATCAGCGAGCCCTTGGTGTTGTCACCCAGGCCCATGCCGTCCGCGATGCCGACGGCGAGACCGATCACGTTCTTCACCGCGCCGCCCAGCTCGCAGCCCACCACATCGGTGTTGGTGTACGGGCGGAAGTACGGGTTGTGGGTGGCGGCCTGGAGGCGCTGGGCGACCGCTTCGGAGGTGCAGGCGACCACGGCGGCGGCCGGCATCCGGGCGGCGATCTCACGGGCCAGGTTCGGTCCCGTGACCACGGCGATACGGTCGGCGCCGACCTTGGCGACGTCCTCGATGACCTCGCTCATCCGCATCGCGGAACCGAGTTCGACGCCCTTCATGAGGGAGACCAGGACCGTGTCGGGCTCCAGCAGCGGCGTCCACTCGGCGAGGTTCCCGCGCAGGGTCTGCGAGGGCACGGCGAGCACGGTGAAGTCGGCGTCACGCGCGGCCTCGGCGGCGTCGGTCGTCGCCCGCAGGTTCTCGGGGAGTTCGACGCCCGGCAGGTAGTCCGGGTTCGTACGCGTGGAGTTGACCGCCTCGGCGAGCTCGGCGCGCCGCGCCCACAGGGTGACCTCGCACCCCGCGTCGGCGAGCACCATGCCGAAGGCCGTACCCCACGATCCGGTCCCGAAGACGGCCGCCTTGACCGGCTTGCTCACGTGCTCTGCCCCTCTTCCTGCTGTGCCTGTGCCTGCCGCTGGGCCTGTGCCCGCTCCTGAGCCCTCTCCTGGGCCCGGGTACGCCTGCGCTGTTCGATCCGTACCTGGCGCGGGTCGTAGGGCGTCTCAGGGGCCTTCTCGCCGCGGAGCTCCTCCAGCTGCGCGGTGATGGCGGCCATGATGACCTCGGTGGCCTCCTTCAGGAGGTCCGGGCTCATCTCCTTGTCGTAGAAACGCGACAGGTCCACCGGAGGGCCCGCGAGAACGTGGTGGGTCTTGCGCGGAAGGAGGTTGGGCTTCTTGGCGTACGGCGGCAGCAGTTCGTTGGCACCCCACTGGGCGACCGGAATCACCGGGCACTTGGTCTGCAGGGCGACCCGGGCGGCACCGGTCTTGCCGGTCATCGGCCAGCCGTCGGGGTCGCGGGTGAGGGTGCCCTCGGGGTAGAACGCGACGCACTCGCCGCGCTCCACGGCGTCGATCGCGGCCCGGAACGCGCTCAGCGCGTCGGTGCTCTCGCGGTACACGGGGATCTGTCCGGTGCCGCGCATCGCGGCCCCCACGAATCCCTTCCTGAAAAGCCCGGCCTTGGCCAGGAAACGCGGAACACGCCCGGTGTTGTACTGATAGTGGGCATACGCGAACGGGTCCACATGCGAATTGTGGTTCACCGCGGTGATAAATCCGCCCTCAGCCGGAATGTTCTCCATTCCGCGCCAGTCCCGCTTGATCAGAACCACCAGTGGCGGTTTGCAGAGGACCGCTGCGAAGCGGTACCAGAAGCCGATTCTGCGGCGGGGCACGCGGACACCTTCCTCTTAGGGCCTGGGGGGCCGCACAAGTGTCGCCCCAGGCCGCCTGTCTGTCGAGAACACCGTACGCCCCGACGTCCGGACCGCCAGGGGTGCCGGGTCACAATGGGCGCGACAAGGGAGGAACGGAGCGCTCGTGCAGTGGACCTTGGTCATCCCCCTCAAAGCCCTCTCGCGGGCCAAGAGCAGGCTCTCGGACACCGCCGCCGACGCGGTGCGCCCCGGACTCGCCCTCGCCTTCGCGCAGGACACCGTGGCGGCCGCGCTGGCCTGCGCGGCGGTCGGCGATGTGGCGGTCGTCACGGACGACGTGCTGGCCGGGCGGGAGCTCGCCGCACTGGGAGCGTGGATCGTGCCGGACGAGCCGGGAGGCGGTCTGAACGCCGCGCTGGCGCACGGAACGGCGGCCGTACGCTCCCGGAGTCCCGAATGCGCCGTGGCCGCCCTGAACGCCGATCTGCCCGCGTTGCGTCCCGTGGAATTGGCCCGGGTACTCGATGCCGCCGCCGAATTCCCGCGTGCTTTTCTCTCCGATGCGGCCGCAATCGGCACCACTCTGCTGGCCGCATCTCCCGGCCGGGAATTGCGTCCCGCCTTCGGCACCGATTCCCGAGTACGCCATCGCGCCTCGGGAGCCGCGGAACTCCTCCTCACCGCGGTGGATTCCGTACGCCAGGACGTGGACACCGGCGACGATCTGCGCGCCGCGCTCGCCCTGGGGGTGGGCCCACGCACGGCCACACTGGCGGCGAAACTCCTGATCCCGGGCCAACCGGGCACCTGAACGCCCTGGGGCCCGTCCGGCGGATCACACCGGATACGCGGGCCCTAGCCGCGTGAACCTGCGTTCGCCGGAGCCCGGTCCGCCGGACCCACCGGCGGCGTACACCGGCGCTGGATAGGCTTTCGGCATGCAGGCGACCGCGTACACGTACGACCCCGACACCCGTAGCGGACAGG
The DNA here is from genome assembly GCF_039503195.1 of Streptomyces mirabilis. Lineage (NCBI taxonomy): Bacteria > Bacillati > Actinomycetota > Actinomycetes > Kitasatosporales > Streptomycetaceae > Streptomyces > Streptomyces mirabilis. Next base: position 7,213,428 of record NZ_JBCJKP010000001.1, on the reverse strand, counting down.
TGCTGCTCGACGACGGCACGCCGGTGCCCTTCGACGGCGCGGCGTTCGACGCCGGCGGGCTCAGGCTGCTGCGCCCGGGACAGCGCGTGCGCATCGAGACCGAGGGCGACGGCGAGGTCCGCCGGATCACCCTGGTGACGCTCCAGACCTTCTGACCGGGCCCTCCCGCCAGGTCCCGGACACGCCGCGGGCCGGGCTCCCCGTGGGAGTCCGGCCCGGCGCGTGGGTTGTGCTGCGTCCCTGCTTCTAGCGGGCGGTGGCCTTCTTGGCGGTGGTCTTGCGAGCCGTCGACTTCTTGGCGGGGGCCTTCTTGGCGGTCGCCTTCTTCGCCGGGGCCTTCTTGGCCGTCGCCTTCTTGGCGGTGGTCTTCTTCGCCGCGGTCTTCTTGGCGGTCGCCGTGGTCTTCTTGGCGGTCGTCTTCTTGGCGGTCGCCGTGGTCTTCTTCGCCGCGGTGGTGGTCTTCTTCGCGGCCGTCTTCTTCACGGCGGCGGTGGTCTTCTTCGCGGCCGTCGCCCTCTTGGCGGTGGTGGCCTTCTTGGCCGCGGCCTTCTTCACGGTCGCCGCGGCGCCGCCGGTCAGGCTGCCCTTGGGCGCCTTCTTGACCGCGACCTCGCCACCACGCGGGAGCTTCTTCGAGCCGCTCACCAGGTCCTTGAAGCCCTGACCGGCGCGGAAGCGCGGCACAGAGGTCTTCTTGACCCGAACACGCTCACCGGTCTGCGGGTTGCGGGCGTAACGAGCCGGACGGTCTACCTTCTCGAAGGAACCGAAGCCGGTGACCGAGACCCGGTCCCCGCCGACAACTGCACGGACGATCGCGTCCAGTACGGCGTCGACCGCGTCGGCGGCCTGCTGACGCCCGCCGACCTTGTCGGCAATCGCTTCTACGAGCTGCGCCTTGTTCACGTCTTCCCCTTCGGAGACATTGCCCGAACGAATGCGTTCAAGCTTTTTCGCACGTTAGGCAGATATATACCGCAAATCAAACACGAAACGGGCTAATCACCCTTGTGCCGCAACGAACTCGGGCTGTCGCGGAGTTCCTCAGCGATCCCCTTCGAGGAATCGACCCTCGTCGAGGTCGGTGGTGAACCGCTCCAGCCGCCTTGTCGCGTCGGCGAGATCGTGCTTGGCCACGGCCGTAATGACCAGCAGCTTCCGGGTCAGCGCCATCCGTACGCCCTCCGGGACTTGCAGTGCGCGCACTCTTGTGTGCGCTTCCTTCAGTTGGGCCGCGACTGCCGCATAGAGCTCGAGTTGGCCGTCGTGTTCCATGCACAGATTGTGCCATCTGGGGCGAGTTGTCGCCTGCCCAGGGGGTAACTGCCGCCCCTGGAGAGGGTCCTGGGCGCCCCGGAGCACCGCGTCCCCAAGAGGCGCGTACCCAGGCAATCTCCGTTGTAACTGGGGGAGTTGGAGCCTCTCGAAGGGGCGTTCCAGGGGCGTCCGGGGGCAGACACAGCTGTACCCCCAACCGTCCACGATTGGGGGTACAGAGGGGTGTTGCGGTGGCTGAAATCAGCCCTGCCTCAGCCGCGAAGCGGCGCGGGCGTCAGACCTGGAGCGTCTTCGGCTTGTGCGACGGCCGCTTGGCCTCGTACTCCGCGATGTCGCCCTCGTTCTGGAGGGTGATGGAGATGTCGTCCAGCCCGTTCAGCAGCCGCCAGCGGGCGTTCTCGTCGAGCTCGAAGGCGGCGGTGATGCCCTCGGCGCGCACTTCGCGGGCCTCCAGGTCGACCGTGATCTCGGCCTCGGGGTCCTTCTCCGTCAGCTCCTGCAGCGCGTCCACGATCTTCTGCTCCAGAACCACCGTGAGCAGGCCGTTCTTGAGCGAGTTGCCCCGGAAGATGTCCGCGAACCGGGACGAGATGACGGCCTTGAAACCGTAGTTCTGCAGCGCCCAGACGGCGTGCTCGCGGGAGGAGCCGGTGCCGAAGTCGGGGCCCGCTACCAGGACCGTGGCGCCCTTGCGCTCGGGCTGGTTGAGGATGAAGGACGAGTCCTTGCGCCAGGCCTCGAACAGCCCGTCCTCGAAACCGTCCCTGGTCACCTTCTTGAGCCAGTGGGCGGGGATGATCTGGTCGGTGTCGACGTTACTGCGGCGCAGCGGAACGGCCCGGCCGGTGTGCGTGGTGAATGCTTCCATGACTTCTCAGACTCCAGCGGGCGTGCGGGCGGCAGACGAGTCGGCGAGATCGGCCGGGGAGGCCAGGTGGCCGAGTACGGCGGTGGCGGCGGCGACCTGCGGCGACACCAGGTGCGTACGGCCGCCCTTGCCCTGCCTGCCCTCGAAGTTGCGGTTCGAGGTGGACGCGGAGCGCTCACCGGGGGCCAGCTGGTCGGGGTTCATGCCCAGACACATCGAGCAGCCCGCGTGCCGCCACTCGGCGCCGGCCTCCTTGAAGACCACGTCCAGGCCCTCGGAGACGGCCTGCAGACCGACCCGCGCGGAACCGGGGACCACCAGCATCCGTACGCCGTCGGCGACTTTGTGGCCCTCGACGATCGCGGCGGCGGCGCGCAGGTCCTCGATGCGGCCGTTGGTGCAGGAACCTACGAAGACGGTGTCGACCTTGATGTCGCGCAGCGGCTGCCCGGCGGTCAACCCCATGTACTCCAGGGCCTTTTCGGCGGCCATGCGCTCCGAAGCGTCTTCGTACGAAGCCGGGTCGGGGACGGACGCCGAAAGCGGCGCTCCCTGGCCGGGGTTGGTGCCCCAGGTGACGAACGGCGCCAGCGACGGGCCGTCGATGACCACCTCGGCGTCGAAGACCGCGTCCTCGTCCGACTTCAGGGTCTTCCAGTACGCGACCGCCGCGTCCCACTCCTCGCCCTCGGGGGCGTGCGCACGGCCCTTGAGGTACTCGAAGGTGGTCTCGTCGGGGGCGATCATGCCCGCGCGGGCGCCGGCCTCGATCGACATGTTGCAGATGGTCATCCGGGCTTCCATCGAGAGCTTCTCGATGGCGGAGCCGCGGTATTCCAGGATGTAGCCCTGGCCGCCACCCGTACCGATCTTGGCGATGATCGCCAGGATCAGGTCCTTGGCGGTGACGCCGTCGGGCAGCTCGCCGTCGACCGTGATGGCCATGGTCTTGGGGCGGGCCAGCGGCAGCGTCTGGGTGGCCAGCACATGCTCGACCTGCGAGGTGCCGATGCCGAACGCCAGCGCGCCGAAGGCGCCGTGCGTGGAGGTGTGGGAGTCGCCACAGACCACCGTGGTGCCGGGCTGGGTCAGACCCAGCTGCGGTCCCACCACGTGGACGACGCCCTGCTCGACGTCACCCAGTGAGTGCAGCCGTACACCGAACTCGGCGCAGTTCTTGCGCAGGGTCTCCAGCTGGGCCCGGGAGACCGGGTCCGCGATGGGCTTGTCGATGTCGAGGGTCGGGGTGTTGTGATCCTCGGTGGCGATGGTGAGGTCGAGACGGCGCACGGGACGCCCCGCCTGGCGGAGGCCGTCGAAGGCCTGCGGGCTGGTCACCTCGTGCAGCAGGTGCAGATCGATGAAGAGGAGGTCGGGCTCGCCCTCGGCGCGCCGGACGACATGGTCGTCCCAGACCTTCTCCGCGAGTGTCCTACCCATCGCTTTCCCTCCGGCCGGCCTGTGTGGCGCCGGCCCAACTAGAGATTTCCGGGGCGGCGGCATCCGCACCCCTCGTCCGGACGCCCTCCACCGGGCCCGTTGGTCCGCGGGCCGCTGTGTCTACAAGGGTGGCGCGTTCCACCGAAAATTGAACTTGCGTTTCACAGAGTGAGACGCGAGTATCGTTGCATGGACAACAGTAGCGGCGTCGGCGTTCTGGACAAGGCAGCCCTTGTCCTGAGCGCTCTGGAGTCCGGTCCGGCCACCCTCGCGGGACTGGTCGCGGCGACCGGACTGGCACGACCCACGGCACATCGCCTCGCCGTGGCACTCGAACACCACCGCATGGTGGCGCGTGACATGCAGGGCCGTTTCATTCTCGGCCCCCGCCTCGCCGAACTGGCCGCGGCCGCGGGCGAGGACCGCCTCCTCGCGACGGCCGGCCCGGTGCTCACGCACCTGCGCGACGTCACGGGCGAGAGCGCCCAGCTCTACCGCCGCCAGGGCGACATGCGCATCTGCGTCGCCGCGGCCGAGCGCCTGTCCGGCCTTCGGGACACGGTCCCGGTCGGCTCGACGCTCACGATGAAGGCCGGTTCCTCGGCGCAGATCCTGATGGCCTGGGAGGAGCCGGAGCGTCTGCACCGCGGTCTCCAGGGCGCCCGCTTCACCGCCACGGCGCTCTCGGGCGTACGGCGCCGGGGCTGGGCCCAGTCGATCGGCGAGCGCGAGCCGGGCGTCGCGTCGGTCTCCGCGCCGGTGCGCGGACCCTCGAACCGGGTGGTCGCCGCCGTCTCGGTCTCCGGTCCGATCGAGCGCCTGACCCGGCACCCTGGCCGTATGCACGCCCAGGCGGTCATCGACGCCGCCGCCCGCCTCTCCGAGGCCCTCCGCCGCACCGGCTGAGCCACACCTCCAGTACGACACCGGTCCAGCACGACACCGGGGGACGAGCCGGCCTCAACGCCGCGGCAGGCTCACCCCCGAACACCTCCCTCCCTGCTCCGCCCCCAGGGACGCGAGGAACTGCGCGCTCAACCACGCACAACCCGCACAGCCCGATCAGCCATCGCCCCCAGGGACGCGAGGAACTGCGCGCTCAGCCACACACAACCCGCAGAGACCGACCGACGGTCACCCCCAGGGGCGCGGGGCGCAACCACCCGCAGCCGACCCGCACCATCCGGTCAACCCGCCACTCCCCCGGCCTCAGCTCCCGCCTTGGGCGACCGATGAGCGAACCGGTCCGCCGCCCGCCGCCCCCGCTTCTCCACGGGCAACGCCCCGTACGCGGCCGCGAGCCCGAAGGGCGGCATGTCCGCGTAGATCGACTCGTACGACCCCTCCGGCACCACATACGCCTCGTGCCAGATCCCCACGTGCTGCCGCACCTTCCCCGCCCGTTCCTTGCGGTTGATGATCGCCCACACCTTGTGGTGGAACATGTCGGGCGCCGACGCGTACGCGTACAGCTTCTCCTTGGACTCCCAGTACTGGACGACGTAGTACGTCCGTGGTGACGCCGTCAGCAGGACGCGGCCGAGCAGGCCCCGACTGCCGTCCTTCTCCAGGTCCCGCACCATGCGCAGCATGGCGAAGAACACCGGCACCCACTGGTGCACCGCCCAGAAGTGGTTGACGCGCATGCCGATCAGCAGGACGACCACGTCCCCCTCGGCTGCTGCGGTGGTACGGCCTGCGGTCACCCGGGTACCGGACATCTCGTCCCTTCCGTTGGCGAGCGGCGCTATCCGATGGCGCCATGCTTGGATAGTGACGCCACCCAAGGAAGGGCGCAAGAGATGCGGCTGTCGGAGTTGAGCGAGCGGAGCGGGGTGTCCACCGCGACGATCAAGTACTACCTGCGGGAAGGGTTGTTGGCTCCCGGGCGCCAGGTCAACACGACGACGGCCGACTACGACGAGAGCCATCTGCGCCGGCTGCGGCTGGTGCGGGCGCTGATCCAGGTGGGCCGGGTGCCGGTGGCCACGGCCCGGGAGGTTCTCGGACACATCGACGACGAGTCCCTGGGCCGGACGATCCGGCTCGGCGCGGCCCTGTGGGCGCTGCCGCAGGAGCCCGAACCGGACGATCAGGACCCGGCCGTCCGGTCCGCGCGCCGCGAGGTGGACCAACTGCTGGCGGACCTGGGCTGGGAGACCGCACGGGAGCTCGCACCCCTCTCCCCCGTGCACCGTTCGCTGGTGGCGGCGGTGGCCACGCTGATCCGACTCGGCTATTCCTGGGACGCCGAACTCCTGGCGCCGTACGCGGAGTTGATGCACCAGGTGGCGATGCGGGACCTGGACTACCTGGAGACGCACACGTCCGACGCGGAGCGGGTGGAGACCGCGGTCGCCTCGGCCGTGCTCTTCGAGCCGGTGCTGCGGGCGCTGCACCGGCTGGCGCAGGAGCAGGAGTCGGCGCGGCGGTACGGCATCGAGTGAGCGGTCGTACGGGCAGGGCACGTCGGGCCGTACGACGGGGTGCGGGACCGGCCGGGAAACGCCTACGGGCCCCCACCGAAGTGGAGGCCCGTAGGACTCTGTACCCCCGACCGGATTCGAACCGGCGCTACCGCCTTGAGAGGGCGGCGTGCTAGGCCGCTACACAACGGGGGCCTTGGATCTTGCGTTTCCGCAGATCCGAGCTGGGCTACCAGGACTCGAACCTAGAATGACGGTACCAGAAACCGGAGTGTTGCCAATTACACCATAGCCCATGGTGGTTTAGACCATTAAATGGTTTAGACCAGTACCCCCGACCGGATTCGAACCGGCGCTACCGCCTTGAGAGGGCGGCGTGCTAGGCCGCTACACAACGGGGGCCCTAGCGATCCTGCATGAGAGACAGCGGGTGCGACCCGGACTGTCTTCCTGGGAAGGATCTGTACCCCCGACCGGATTCGAACCGGCGCTACTGCCGTGAGAGGGCAGCGTGCTAGGCCGCTACACAACGGGGGCGTTGCGGAGTTGATCTCCGCATTTGCAGATGAGCTCTGCGAGCTGGCCTACCAGGACTCGAACCTAGACTAACGGAACCAGAAACCGTCGTGCTGCCAATTACACCATAGGCCACTGAAACTCAATCCCTTGCGGGATCTTGTTTTAGCTAGCGCCTCCGAGTCCCGGCCTTTCGGCCCGCTCTCGGCGGCGCAGGAAGAACATTACCTGAAGGTGGACGACGCTCCAAAACGGGTATCGGCGCCGAGGATCGCGGGGAGTTCGGCCAGCGAGGCGATCCGGTGCGGACCCGTCGGCGGATCACCTGCGGCGGCGTGAGTGCCGTCCCGGTCGATCCAGACGGAGAGCAGGCCGGCCTCGGCGGCGCCCCGTCCGTCGATCTCCGGGTGGTCACCGACGTAGGCGACCCGATGCGGCGGCAGTTCCAGGGCTTCGCAGGCCGCGTGGAAGGCGGCCGCGGCGGGCTTGGAGACGCCGAGCTCGGCGGCGCACAGGATCGCCTCGAAGCGGTCGTGCACACCGAGGACCCGCAGCTTGCGGTCCTGCACGAGGAGGCTGGAGTTGGACAGGACCGCGTGTCGGTGGCTGGCGACGAGGCTGTCCAGGACGGGCAGGACGTCCGGGAAGAGGCTCCAGGCGGACTCGTAGTGCGTGATGTAACGGTCGAACCACGCGTCGGCCTCGGTGTCGCTCAACGGCTCCTCCAGGAACACCCTCACGCGTTCCCTGCGCTGGCCCTGCCAGTCCGTCTCACCCGCCGAGAACCGCGCCCACTGCGCGTCGGTGACCTCGCGCCAGCGCGCGAGGGCCTGCTCGACGGACGCGCCGCCGAGCAGGCCCTCGGCCGCCAGATGGTTCCGCATGCCCGCCCTGTCCGCGGCCGTGTAGTCGAAGATCGTGTCGTCGATGTCCCAGACCACCGCGTCGATGCTCATGCACCGACCGTATCCCCGGGCGCGGGCGGCTGTCCCTCAGCCGGCCGTGGTCGTACCCGTCAGAGCGTGGGCCGGCCCCGGGCCGTCGCGCGGCTCGGCGGTCAGCTTCCAGGCGTAGGTGCCGGACGGAACGAAGGCGCCGGAGTCCGTACGGGCGTCCCAGGCGGGGCGGACCGCGGCGGCGGTGGAGCCCAGCTGGACGGTGGCCACGGGTGTGTCGACGCTCGGCGCGGCGTGCGCGGGCGCGGTGAGCACGGCGCACGACAGGGCCGCGGCCCCGCTGAGGGCCACTGCGGCAAGTCTTCGTGGACGGGTCACGTTCCCCTCCCCTGAAACATGGTGCACAGACGCGTCATGAGCACGGGGGAGATACAACTGGCCCGCCGGAGCGGGAGTTGACAGGAATGGTGAACTCCAGGTGATGGGTCGGCGCACACAAGGGGGGCGGCGTCCGAACCGGACACCGCCCCCCTGTGCGTACACCATGTGCCTACGCGGCGAGCCGCTCCAGTGCGGCGTCGACCCGGGCCAGCGTCTTCTCCTTGCCCAGGATCTGCAGGGACTCGAAGAGCGGCAGGCCCACCGTGCGGCCGGTGACGGCGACGCGGACCGGCGCCTGGGCCTTGCCGAGCTTGAGGCCGTGCTCCTCACCGGCGGCCAGGACGGCCTCCTTGAGGGACTCCGGGGAGGACCAGTCGGCGGCGTCCAGCTTCTCGCGGGCCGTGCGGAGCAGGGCGTCGCTGCCCTCCTTCATGGCCTTCGTCCAGGAGGCCTCGTCGACGGCCGGCTCCGGCAGGAACAGGAAGTCGACGTTGTCCGTGATCTCGGAGAGGACCTTCATCCGCGACTGGGCGTACGGGGCGATCGCCTGCCACTTCGCCTCGTCGAAGTTCTCCGGCGCCCAGGGGGCGAACGGGGCCCGCAGCCACGGGGCGCAGCGCTCGGTGAAGTCCTTCACGTCGAGCAGGCGGATGTGGTCGGCGTTGATCGCCTCGCACTTCTTCAGGTCGAAGCGAGCCGGGTTCGGGTTCACGTCCGTGACGTCGAAGGCGGCGACCATCTCCTCGATGGAGAAGATGTCGCGGTCCGCCGAGAGCGACCAGCCGAGCAGGGAGAGGTAGTTCAGCAGGCCCTCGGGAAGGAAACCGCGCTCCCTGTAGAGGTTGAGCGAGGACTCCGGGTCACGCTTGGAGAGCTTCTTGTTGCCCTCGCCCATGACGTACGGCAGGTGGCCGAAGGCGGGGGTCTCCTTGGCGATGCCCAGCTCGATCAGCGCCTTGTAGAGGGCGATCTGCCGCGGGGTGGAGGAGAGCAGGTCCTCACCGCGCAGGACGTGGGTGATCTCCATCAGGGCGTCGTCGACCGGGTTGACCAGCGTGTAGAGCGGCGCGCCGTTCGCCCGGACGATGCCGTAGTCCGGAACGTTCTCCGGGAGGTAGGTGATCTCGCCGCGCACCAGGTCCGTGAAGGTGATCGCCTCGTCGGGCATCCGGAAGCGGACGATGGGCGTGCGGCCCTCGGCCACGTAGGCGGCCTTCTGCTCGTCGGTGAGGTCGCGGCAGTGGCCGTCGTAGCCGGAGGGCTTGCCGGCGGCGCGGGCGGCCTCGCGGCGGGTGTCCAGCTCCTCGGTGGAGCAGTAGCAGGGGTACGCGTGGCCGGCGTCCAGCAGCTTCTGGGCGACATCCTTGTAGATGTCCATGCGCTGCGACTGGCGGTACGGCGCGTGCGGGCCGCCGATCTCGGGGCCCTCGTCCCAGTCGAAGCCCAGCCAGCGCATCGAGTCGAGCAGCTGGTTGTACGACTCCTCGGAGTCGCGGGCCGCGTCGGTGTCCTCGATGCGGAAGACCAGAGTGCCTTCGTTGTGCCGGGCGAACGCCCAGTTGAACAGGGCGGTGCGGACCAGGCCCACGTGGGGGTTGCCGGTCGGGGACGGACAGAAACGTACGCGGACGGTCGCGTTAGCCACGCTTGATCACCTTGTTGGTGAGAGTGCCGATGCCTTCGATGGTGACGGCGACCTCGTCGCCGACGTTCAGGGGGCCGACCCCAGCCGGGGTGCCGGTGAGGATCACGTCGCCGGGGAGCAGCGTCATGGCCTCGGTGATGTTGACGATCAGGTCCTCGACGGAGTGGATCATCTCGCTGGTGCGGCCGAGCTGGCGCTGCGCGCCGTTGACCGTGCACTGGATCGTGATGCCCTCGGCGATCGCGGCGAGGTCGAGGTCCGTCTCCACCCAGGGGCCGAGCGGGCAGGAGTTGTCGAAGCCCTTGGCCCGGGCCCACTGCTTCTCGCGCTTCTGGACGTCACGCGCGGTGACGTCGTTGGCGCAGGTGTAACCGAGGATGACGTCCTTGACGCGCTCGCGCGGGACCTCGCGGCACATGCGGCCGATGACCACGGCGAGCTCGGCCTCGTGGTGCAGCTCGCTGGAGAAGGAGGGGTACTGGATCTCGTCGCCGGAGCCGATCACCGAGGTCGACGGCTTGAAGAAGGCGAACGGAGCGTCGGGCACCTCGTTGCCGAGTTCCTTCGCGTGCTCCGCGTAGTTGCGGCCGAAGGCCACGACCTTGTTGGGGAGCACCGGCGGCAGCAGCCGCACCTTGCTCAGCGGGACCTTCGTACCGGAGAGCTCGAAGTCCGCGAACGGAATGCCCTTGATGATGTCGAGGACGAGCTCGTCCGGCTTGTCGCCCTCGACCGCGCCGAAAGCGACGTTGCCGTCGATGGAGAACCTGGCGATGCGCACGGGATCCTTGCGCCCCTCACTGAGCTGGCTGGAGTCTGACGCTCCAGGCTAACGCGGGGAAGGGGGCACGCCTCGCGTATATCCGCCGGTGGGCCGCAAGCCCTGTGCGCCGACGGCTGACCATCGTGTGTGCCGGGCGGCTGCCCGCCGTGCGCGCCGGTGGGCCGCAAGCCGTGCGCTCCGGCGGCTGCCCGCCGTGTGTGCCGGTTGGCTGTGCGCCGCCGGCCACCAGCGCCGGGGGCCGTCCTCCCCATGCCTCCGGCCATCGGCCGTAGGAGGCGGCCGGCCGCCGACCGTGCGCGCGGGGCGACCGGCGACCATGCGTGCCGTCCGTCGGCGATCGGCGCCTGGCGGCCCATCAGCCACCCGCGTCGCGCGACGCTCGGCCCTGCGCGGCGGCCGGCCCCGGCGCGGTGAGTCGGCGGCGGTCCGCGTGCGTACTACTCGGCGACGGCAGCCGCGACCGGGGCTTCCATCAGGATGGTGCGGCGGGGGTTGGCGGTCTGGGTGGGGAGGTCGACCGAGTGCTCCGGCTGCTCCGGCGTCTGCAGCGCGTCGGCGTCCTCGAGGTGCGCCAGCGTGGTGCGTCGCGGGTTGGCTATGTTGCGGAACATCATGGTCGTCTTCACTGTTGTCCTAGACCTCGTGGTGGTGGGCGCCGCGGGAGGTCAAGGACCGCCTGGTCGGCGCGGGTTGTCGGATTTGCCATCCATGTAAAGCGTCAGGCTAAACATGCAATTCCCGGTCGGAGCCGTGAAGACCTCATGATCGCCATGTGAGTTTGCTCACTTACTAGCAGGCAAACCGGTCAATTCAGGCCGTCGACTCACCTCGACGAAACGGACATTGCTCCACTGAACCCACCATTCCGCTCCTGATCATCGCGACTGGGACACCCCTCGCACACCCATGGCTCGTAGGCATACGCCCCTTATGTACGAGATCACTTTCTACGTCTCGTAACGCATCCCTCACAAGGTGTCACGGTGGTCACAGCCTGGTACACGGGCCTTGTTGGAGATCCTGCACTGTGCTGGAATTCCACGGACCGCCGCGGGATCCAACCGGCGCACAGGGGGCGCGACTCAGCGCCGGGTGGCGGCGGGAAGGGGGAGCAGCGCCGGTCACTCACGACCACACCTGGGGGCGTATCTGCGCCCCTGAACGACGCCGACACCGTCCCGCCGTTTCCGCGGAGGGGCGCCTGGTCCAGAGGTTGCGACGCTAGTGCAGGGACGTTTCAAGAGGGATGGCAGCGCTTCGGCGGAGCCGGAGCCGCACGGCGGGACCGACCGCGGTTCCTCGCCCCAGCACGCCCAGAACCCGGGACAATCAGAACTCGGCGGCGGTGAGCGCTCCGCGCGCCCCGGCGCGACGGCTCCCGACCAACCACCCGCGAAGCCGAAGGGTCCCCCCGGCCCCGGCTCCCGAATAGCTCTGCGCAACTGGCGCATCTCCACGCGTCTGGTGTCGCTGCTCGCGCTCCCCGTGGTCGCCGCGACCACCCTGGGTGCCCTGCGCATCAACCAGTCGATGGACGACATCCAGCAGCTCGACAACATGAAGCTGCTGACCGACATGACCAAGCAGGCGACCGAGCTCGCCGCCGCCCTCCAGAAGGAGCGCGACCAGTCGGCCGGCCCGCTCGCGCACGGCGCGAAGCCCAACGACATCACGGTCAAGGGTGTCCGCGACGCGACGGACGTCGCCAAGCAGCAGTTCATCACCGGCACGCAGGAGATCGACACCGCCAGCGCGAACGGACAGCTCACCGGTGTCCGTGACAGCCTCGTGGCCATCGCGGGCGAGCTGAACAAGCTGAACACCATCCGCAACGGCGCCTACAGCGACCCCAAGAACTCCTCGCAGACGGTCGACGGGTACCACCGCCTCATCACGCAGCTGATCAGCCTCTCCCAGGACATGGCCGAGGCGACCAGCAACCCGGAGATGATCTCGCGCACCCGCGCCCTGTCGGCCTTCTCCTCCGCCAAGGAGTACGCCTCCGTCCAGCGCGCCGTCATCGCCGCCGCGCTGCCCGCGGGCAACACGACCTTCGGCCAGCTCTCCGAGAACGACCGGCTGTACGCGAACTCCGCGCAGGACAGTGAGGCCTCCGAGCGCACCAGCTTCGCGAGCATCTACGGCTCCGGCGCGGAAGACCTCACCAAGCCGATCGACCAGGGCAACCCGACCATCCAGGCCGCCGACGCGTACTCCAACCGCGTACTCGGCTCGACGGGCGGTCTGAACACCCAGGACAAGCGCTCGTACAAGGACTGGGTCGACGACGACACGGCCAAGATCGAGCAGATGTCGAAGATCGAGCTGACGCTGCTCAACCAGATGGAGCAGAAGGCCCGTGAGCTGAAGAACGCCTCCCAGCAGGAAGCGATCATCTCCGGTGCGCTGATCCTGCTGGTCCTCGGCGTCTCGCTGGTCGGCGCCTTCGTCGTGGCCCGCTCCATGATCCGCTCGCTGCGCCGGCTCCAGGACACCGCGACCAAGGTCGCCCAGGACCGTCTGCCCGAGCTGGTCAAGCAGCTCTCCGAGTCCGACCCGCAGGACGTCGACACCTCCGTCGAGTCCGTCGGTGTGCACTCGCGGGACGAGATCGGCCAGGTGGCCGCGGCCTTCGACGACGTGCACCGCGAGGCCGTACGACTGGCCGCCGAGCAGGCCCTCCTGCGAGGCAACGTCAACGCGATGTTCACCAACCTCTCGCGCCGCTCCCAGGGCCTCATCCAGCGTCAGCTCTCGCTCATCTCCGAGCTGGAGTCCCGCGAGGCCGACCCGGACCAGCTGTCCTCCCTCTTCAAGCTCGACCACCTCGCGACCCGCATGCGCCGTAACGGTGAGAACCTTCTCGTTCTCGCCGGTGAAGAGCCCGGCCGCCGCTGGACCCGCCCGGTCCCGCTGGTCGACGTGCTCCGCGCCGCCGCCTCCGAGGTGGAGCAGTACGAGCGCATCGAGCTGTCCTCGGTCCCGACGACGCAGGTCGCCGGCCGGGTCGTCAACGACCTCGTGCACCTGCTCGCCGAGCTCCTCGAGAACGCCACCTCGTTCTCCTCCCCGCAGACCAAGGTCAAGGTCACCGGTCACGCGCTGCCCGACGGCCGCGTACTGATCGAGATCCACGACACCGGTATCGGCCTCTCCCCCGAGGACCTGGCCGCGATCAACGAGCGGCTCGCCTCGCCGCCCACCGTGGACGTCTCCGTCTCCCGCCGCATGGGTCTGTTCGTGGTCGGTCGTCTGTCGCAGCGGCACGGCATCCGCATCCAGCTGCGTCCGTCCGACTCCGGTGGCACGACCGCGCTCGTCATGCTCCCCGTCGATGTCGCCCAGGGCGGCAAGAAGGCTCCGGGCAAGCCGGGTCCGGGTGGTTCCGGTGGTCCGGCCGCCGCACAGGCCTCGGCCGGTGTCGCGGCGGCCCGCCGCGGCGGCCAGGGCGGCGGTCCGTCCCTCGGGGCGGGTGCCCCCGCCGGTGGTGGCGGTCTGCTCGGTGCCCCGGCGCAACGCGGACAGGTCGGCGCAGGTCAGGGTCCGCGGGCCGCGCTCCCCGGCAGCAACCAGGACGGTCGCCCGGGTGGGGCGCGTGGACCGCAGGGTCCCGGCAACCAGGGTCGGCCGGCCCCGGCCGGTGCGGGTGCCTTCGGTCAGGGCCCGCAGGGCCTGCAGGCCGCCGGAACCGGTGCCCCCCAGGGCTTCGGCGACGGACCCGCGGCCCGCCAGGGCTTCGACTTCGGTGACAGCAGTGCCCCTGCGGCCACTCCTCCGCAGCAGCCCGCGGGCAACAAGGGCGGCGGCCGTCGCAGGCCGCAGCTGCCCGGACGCGGTGGTCCGCGCGCCGAGCTGCCCGGTGGCAGCCCGCAGCAGTCCCGGCCGAGCTGGAGCGACGACAACGCGCAGCCGCCGGTGCCGCGCGCGTCCCTCGACACCCCGCGTGGTCACGAGGAACCCGACTCCACTTCGCGGATGCCGCGGATCGACGACCGGCAGGATCCGGCCGCGACCTCGGAGATGCCGCGCATCGACGACCGCCAGGGTCCCGCAGCCACCGCGGGGTTCCCCCGTCCCGACTTCGACGCCCCGCGCCCCGGCATGAACACGCCGCAGAACAACGGGCAGAACAACGGTCAGTTCGTCCGCCCCGACGTGTACGGCTCCTCGGGCACGGCTCCGGCCGCCACGGGCCAGTTCGCCACCCCGGGCTACGGCGCCTCCCAGGACCCGTCGTCCACCGGCCAGTTCGCGACGCCCGGCTACGGCGCCTCCCAGGACCCGTCGTCCACCGGCCAGTTCGCCCGGCCGGGTTACGGCAACGGCCAGGACCCCTCGTCGACCGGCCAGTTCGCGACGCCCGGCTACGGAAACCGCCAGGACCCCTCGTCCACCGGCCAGTTCGAGCGCCCGGCGCCCCCGCAGCAGCGGCCCACGCGTCCGCAGGAGCCCGAGGCGCTGCCGCCGGCGACGGGGCCCGGTGACGGACGTACGCCGCTGTACGACACGCTGGAGACCAACTGGTTCCACGGTCAGGCGAACGGCTCCCAGAACGGCTCCCCCAACGGAGCTCACAACGGCGCCCAGAACAACGGCGTCCACACCAACGGCTCGCAGCCCTCGCAGCAGCCGCCTCAGACCCCCACAGCACCACCGCAACGGCCGGCCGCCGCACCGGCCTCCGCCAACTGGCGCACCTCGCCGAACGACGACCTCGTCCGGCAGGCAGAACGCGTCCGTCAACCGTCGGCGGGCGGGGTCACCACCTCAGGCCTGCCGCGCCGCGTCCCGCGAGCCAACCTCGTCGCGGGCACGGCACAGCAGCAACAGCACCAAACTGGTCCGCAGGTCTCCCGTGCGCCTGATGACGTACGCGGCCGGCTGACCAATCTCCGTAGGGGCATTCAGCAGGGTCGACAGGCCGGTACCGGCCAGACCGGCAGCTTCCCCAGCCCCACTCACCAGCAGGAGCGTTAGTTGAGCCCGATGAGCCAGGCGGCACAGAATCTGAACTGGTTGATCACCAACTTTGTGGACAACACCCCTGGGGTGTCCCACACCGTCGTCGTGTCCGCCGACGGGCTCCTTCTGGCCATGTCCGAAGGATTCCCACGCGACCGCGCCGACCAGCTTGCGGCCGTCGCCTCCGGCCTGACCTCGTTGACCGCCGGGGCTTCCCGGATCTTCGAGGGCGGCACGGTGGCCCAGACGGTCGTCGAAATGGAGCGCGGCTTCCTCTTCCTCATGTCCGTCTCGGACGGCTCGTCCCTGGCGGTCCTCTCCCACCCGGAGTGCGACATCGGCCTTGTCGGCTACGAGATGGCGCTGCTCGTCGATCGGGCGGGTGCCGTACTCACGCCGGACCTGCGCGCTGAACTCCAGGGAAGTCTGCTCCACTAAAGGGCCCTGGTTCTAGAGACTGCACGAAATCACCGTCCGGCCGCCACAATCCCCCCACCGGCCCCAACAGACGGCACGAATGACCGACTTGCTGTCCCGCCCGGAGGATTCATGACCCCGCCCACCGCCTCTCATGATCCGTACGCACAGCCGTACGGGGACGAGGGCGACCAGCCGCTGGTACGTCCGTACGCGATGACCGGCGGCCGGACCCGGCCGCGGTACCAACTCGCCATCGAGGCGCTGATCAGCACTACGGCCGACCCCGCGCAGTTGATGGGGCTGCTCCCCGAGCACCAGCGGATCTGCCACCTTTGCCGTGAGGTCAAGTCGGTGGCCGAGGTGTCGGCCCTCCTGTCCATGCCACTCGGCGTGGCCAGGATCCTCGTCGCGGACCTCGCGGAGGCCGGACTCGTCGCCATTCACCAGCCTGGCGGCGATGAGAACAACGGCGGCGCGCCGGACGTGACTTTGCTCGAAAGGGTGCTCAGTGGACTTCGCAAGCTCTGACGGAGGTCGGACGACCACCTCCGCGAAGATCGTGGTGGCGGGCGGCTTCGGCGTGGGCAAGACCACGTTCGTCGGCGCCGTCTCGGAGATCAACCCGCTGCGCACCGAGGCCGTCATGACGTCCGCGTCCGCCGGCATCGACGACCTCACGCACACCGGAGACAAGACGACGACCACCGTCGCCATGGACTTCGGCCGCATCACCCTGGACCAGGACCTGATCCTGTACCTCTTCGGTACGCCGGGTCAGGACCGCTTCTGGTTCATGTGGGACGACCTGGTCCGCGGCGCCATCGGTGCCGTCGTCCTGGTCGACACCCGCCGTCTGGCCGACTGCTTCCCCGCGGTCGACTACTTCGAGAACAGCGGCCTGCCGTTCGTCATCGCCCTCAACGGCTTCGACGGACATCAGCCCTACAACCCCGAAGAGGTGCGCGAGGCGCTCCAGATCGGACCGGACGCCCCGATCATCACGACGGACGCCCGGCACCGTGCGGATGCGAAGAGCGCGCTCATCACGCTGGTCGAGCACGCGCTCATGGCACGTCTGCGGTAGCACTCAAGTCGACAGCTTCATAAGACAGTTGTCGTAGGGACATTGGAGCCGGCTGTGTCGTTTGACACGGTCGGCCACAGTGTTCATAACGTTTCGACATGGAATTCGGTGGACACCGACACGCATCGCGGTCATTCGGTGTCGCTGTGCTCACAAAAGCCCCGTCTTTTGACGGGGCTCGCTCTTTATGACCGTTTTATCTAGGGGATACGTCACCCGGAACCAGCGGTTCCGAGTGTTTGGAAGGGCGCTGCCTGACGTGCTGGAATGCGCTGAACTGCCCAGTAGTCAAGGGCGCTGGAGACACCGCGGCACAACGTAGGTGCCGACGCCGAGAGGTTGTTGGTCGAGTGAGGCGAAGCAAGAACGGTCCCGAGCCGTCGGCACGGGGCAACTTCACCCCGCCGCCGCGCGGCGCGGCGCCCGCACAGGTGCGCGTCCCGGAGCCCACGCCGGCGCCCCCGCCGAGCGGCGGTCGTCTGTCCCCCCGTAACTGGCGTGTGCCCACCAGGCTGAACGCGATCCTGCTCATACCTGTGATCGTCGGCCTCATCATGGGCGGCTTCCAGGTGAAGAACTCGATCGACACCTGGCAGGAGGCCCGCGACGCCGAGAAGGTCGCCAAGATCGTGGCGGCCTCCAGCGACTACGCGGAGGCTCTGCTCAACGAGCGTGACGTGTCCGCCGAGCCACTGCTCAAGGGCGACCGGAACAACGCCACGGTCAAGAAGGTCCGCGCGACCACCGACCAGATGGCCGACGCCTTCCACAAGGAAGTCGTCGGCATGCCGGCCAAGCAGGGTCTTGAGCGCCGGCTGAGCCTGGTGGTGAAGGCCGAGCCCCAGCTGGACCAGATCCGCAAACTCGCCTTCACCAAGGCCATGGACCCGGTGCAGACCGAAGAGGGCTACGTCACCGTCGAGCACCTGCTGATGGAGTTCTCGAACGAGCTCGGCCTCGGCACGGGCAACATCACGAGCTACGGCCGTTCGGTGTACGCCATCGCGCTCGCCAAGGGCGCCGAGTCGCTGCAGCGCTCGATCGGCACCCACCTGCTGGTCAAGCCCAGCACCGACCCGAAGAACCACGCGCTGCAGGTCACCTCCTTCACCTCGTACGCGTACCTGGAGAACATCGCTCTTCAGGAGTACGTCTCCGGTGGTACCGAGGCGGACGCCGCCCGGCTCACCACGGTGATGGAGCAGAAGACCGCCGAGGGCAAGAGCCAGCTGGCCGCGGCCAAGAGCAAGACCGAGGCCGCGGGCGGGACCTTCGTGGCGCCGCCCGCCATGGACAAGATGATCCAGGCGATCGCCAGCGGCGCCACGCCCACCCAGCTCGCCGCTCAGGGCATCACTCCCGAGACGTGGATGGCCGCCGCCACCCTCAAGTTCCAGGGCTACAGCCAGGTCGAGAACGAACTCATCGACCGGGCCGTCAACGACGCCGGAAGCATCGCCTCCGACGCCCAGCGCCAGGCCTACATCAACGGCGCCATCGTCGTGATCGCCCTGCTCGCCGCGTTCATCCTGGCCGGGCTCATGGCCCGCCAGATGAGCCGCGCGATGCGCCAGCTGCGCAACGCGGCCTTCGGGGTCGCCGAGCAGCGTCTGCCGATGCTGGTCGACCAGCTCTCGCGCACCGACCCGGGCCGCGTCGACACCCGCGTCACGCCCATCCCGATCACCACCACGGACGAGATCGGCGAAGTCGCCCGCGCCTTCGACCAGGTCCACCGTGAGGCCGTACGACTCGCCGCCGAGCAGGCCCTCCTGCGAGGCAACATCAACGCGATCTTCACCAACCTGTCGCGCCGCAACCAGTCCCTGATCGAGGGCCAGCTGACCCTGATCACCGACCTGGAGAACAACGAGGCCGACCCGGACCAGCTGGAGAACCTCTTCCGTCTGGACCACCTCGCGACCCGTATGCGCCGCAACGGCGAGAACCTCCTCGTCCTCGCCGGTGAGGAGCCGGGCCGCCGCTGGGACCAGCCGGTGCCCCTCGTGGACGTCCTGCGCGCCGCCTCCTCCGAGGTGGAGCAGTACGAGCGCATCGAGCTCTCCGGCGTCCCGGAGGCCGAGATCCACGGCCGCGCCGTGACCGACCTCGTGCACCTGCTCGCCGAGCTCCTGGAGAACGCCACCACGTTCTCCTCCCCGCAGACCAAGGTCCGCGTCACCGCGACCCGGCTGCCCGACGGCCGCATCATGGTCGAGATCCACGACAAGGGCATCGGCCTCACCGCCGAGGACTTCGCGGACATCAACCACAAGCTGGCCAACCCCCCGACCGTGGACGCCGCGATCTCGCAGCGCATGGGCCTGTTCGTGGTCGGCCGGCTGTCCGACCGGCACGGCATCCGCGTCCAGCTGCGCCCCTCCGGCGAGCAGGCCGGTACGACCTCGCTCGTCATGCTCCCCGACGCGATCACCCACGGTGGTGGCGGCGGCGAACAGCAGCTCCAGCGCGACGAGTTCACCGTCTCGCAGATCATCCCGGAGCCGCAGAGCTTCCAGCCGGAGCAGGCCTTCCAGTCCCAGGCCCAGCCGATGCGCACCGCCGCCGAACTCGGATTCGACGACAGCCGCTACACGGAGGTCCCCGACGACATCCGGGAGCTGGACCCCGTCGGGCGCTCGCTGATGCGTGAGGAGCGCCGTGCGGCCCTGGAGGCCCAGGCACAGGGCCAGCCGGATGCCATCGAGCCGCCGAGGTACCAGGAGGACTTCGAGGCCCCCCAGCCCGCGTACGACGACGCTCAGGCCTCCTACGGGAACGGGCAGCCCGGGTACGACAACGGCCAGGGTGCCTTCGAGGAGCAGCAGGCCTCGTACGACCAGCAGACGGGGTACGAGGAACCGCAGCAGGGGACGTACGACGAGACGTACTTCCCGTCGAACGGCGGCTACCCGGAACCCGCGTACGCGGAGCCGGTCCAGGAGGAGCACACGGGAGCCCGGAGTTCCGCTTCGGACACCTTCCCGACCTTCGACGAGCCGTCCTACCAGGACGACTGGCCGCAGCAGGACTCGTACCGGAACGGCTACCCGTCCGAGTACGCTCCCGAGGCGGAATCTTCGCAGGCCGCTGACGTGGGTGAGCAGGACCGCGTAGGCTTCAGCCGTCCGGGACCGACCTCCTCCGCCCCCCATGCGCTGACCGACGCAGGGCTGCCGCGCCGCGGATCCACCGCGAGCGGCACCAACGGCCAGCGGCCCGTGGACCATGGCACCCAGGGGGTTCAGGCACCGCCTGCGGCCACCGGGAGCAACGGCGACGGCGACTGGCGTACGTCCAACGACAACCGCTGGCAGCGCGCCGAGCAGCTCAAGAAGCCCAAGGCGGGCGGGGTCACCTCGTCCGGTCTTCCCCGGCGGGTGCCCAAGGCCAATCTGGTCGAGGGAACCGCGGAAACGACCCCACAGGGCGGCCCCCAGGTCTCCCGCGCTCCCGAGGACATCCGGGGCAGGCTGAGCAACCTGCGCCGCGGCGTCCAGCAGGGACGCAATGCAGGTAGTGACACGAACGGCCAGGGCTTCGGTCCTGACAGCACCTACAACCAGGAGCGTTAGTGTGAGCCCGATGAGCCAGGCGGCGCAGAACCTCAACTGGTTGATCACCAACTTCGTGGACAACACCCCCGGGGTGTCCCACACGGTGGTGGTCTCCGCCGACGGACTCCTTCTGGCGATGTCCGAAGGCTTTCCCCGTGACCGCGCCGACCAGCTCGCGGCCGTCGCGTCCGGGCTGACCTCGTTGACCGCGGGCGCGTCCCGCATCTTCGAAGGCGGCGGCGTGAACCAGACAGTTGTGGAGATGGAGCGAGGATTCCTCTTCCTCATGTCCATTTCTGATGGTTCCTCGCTCGCGGTCCTTGCACATCCCGAAGCGGACATCGGTCTCATCGGGTACGAGATGGCCCTTCTGGTGGACCGTGCCGGTACGGTTCTGACCCCGGATCTTCGAGCGGAGCTCCAAGGGAGCCTTCTCAACTAACAGACAGACCGTGCGTCTTGGCGTCCCGGGGCCGTAAGGTTTCGGGACGCGGTCCCACAGTGATGGGTGCCCGGCACAGTCGGAGGAGGAGAAAGTGGCAACACCCCCAGGCGGTTCGTCTTCGGGCAACTGGTCGTACGGCCCCGGCCAGGGGCAGGGCCAGGGCGACGGTTCACAGAACCCGAACCGATACAACTTCCCCTCCGCGCCAAGCCACCGCCGCCAGCAGCCGTACGCGCCGCAGGGCCCCGGCCCCTCGCCGTACGACCAGCCGCCGGCGCCGCGCATTCAGCCTGTGCAGCCTCAGCGACGCACCCCCGAGGCGGCGCCCGCGGGATCGTCGAACAATCCTCTGGTGCGCCCGTACGCGATGACGGGCGGCCGCACCAGGCCCCGCTACCAGCTCGCCATCGAGGCGCTGGTGCACACCACCGCACAACCGCACCAGATGCAGGGCCAGTTGCCCGAGCATCAGCGGATCTGCAACCTCTGCCGGGAGATCAAGTCGGTGGCCGAAATCTCGGCGCTGCTGACGATCCCTCTCGGTGTGGCCAGGATTCTCGTCGCCGACTTGGCGGAGGCGGGCCTGGTCGCCATCCATCAGCCCGGCGGCGACGAGAACGCCGGCGGCCAGCCAGACGTGACTTTGCTCGAAAGGGTGCTCAGTGGACTTCGCAAGCTCTAGCGGAGGGCCTTCCCGCTCCACCACGTCCGCGAAGATCGTGGTGGCGGGCGGCTTCGGCGTGGGCAAGACCACGTTCGTCGGGGCCGTCTCGGAGATCAACCCGCTGCGTACCGAGGCCGTCATGACGTCCGCGTCCGCGGGCATCGACGACCTCACGCACACCGGAGACAAGACGACGACCACCGTCGCCATGGACTTCGGCCGCATCACCCTGGACCAGGACCTGATCCTGTACCTGTTCGGCACCCCCGGTCAGGACCGCTTCTGGTTCATGTGGGACGACCTGGTCCGCGGCGCCATCGGCGCGATCGTCCTAGTCGACACCCGCCGTCTGGCCGACTGCTTCCCCGCGGTCGACTACTTCGAGAACAGCGGCCTGCCGTTCGTCATCGCCCTCAACGGCTTCGACGGCAACCAGCCCTACAACCCGGACGAGGTCCGTGAAGCCCTTCAGATCGGCCCCGACACGCCGATCATCACGACGGACGCCCGGCACCGCGCGGATGCGAAGTCGGCGCTGATCACGCTGGTCGAGCACGCCCTGATGGCACGTCTGCGGTAACACGCCGCAGGACTTGCGGGCCAGTCGCCGAGCGAAGGTTCGTGGTGGCTGGTCGCGCGGTTCCCCGCGGCCCGCACGGTGCGCAGCCCCCGGTACGTGAAAAGGGCCCCCTCCTCAGAGGGGGCCCTTTTCACGTACCGGGGAACGCCGGAGGCTAGCCGTGCCAGCTGTGCGGGGCGCGGAAGCCGGGCTCGCGCTCCAGGCGGCGCCAGCCGGCCTTCGCGCGGCCACGGTGGGTCGCAGTGGTGTCCGGCTGGGCTGCGGCGCGGGCCAGGAGGACGGCCGTGATGGCGGCGACTTCCTCGGGCTCGGCGTGGCCCTTCTCGACGCGGATGTCAGGGGTGTCCATAGGTGTCAGTCTCCGTGAGAGAGGTTTCCGCGGCGGTACCGCGGAGGATCCGCAGGGTTACTGCGGGGGGTTGCCGTGCTTGCGGGAAGGCAGGTCCGCGTGCTTGGACTGCAGCATGGCCAGGGAGCGGATGAGCACCTCGCGGGTCTCCGCCGGGTCGATGACGTCGTCGACCAGGCCCCGCTCGGCCGCGTAGTAGGGGTGCATGAGTTCGGCCTTGTACTCCTTGACCATGCGTACGCGCATGGCCTCGGGGTCGGCGGCCTCGGCGATCTGCCGGCGGAAGATGACGTTGGCCGCACCTTCCGCACCCATCACGGCGATCTCGTTGGTGGGCCAGGCGTAGGTGAGGTCGGCCCCGATGGACTGGCTGTCCATGACGATGTAGGCACCTCCGTACGCCTTGCGCAGGATGAGTGAGATCCGCGGCACGGTCGCGTTGCAGTACGCGTACAGCAGCTTGGCGCCGTGCCGGATGATCCCGCCGTGCTCCTGGTCCACCCCGGGCAGGAACCCGGGCACGTCCAGGAGGGTGATGATCGGAATATTAAAAGCGTCACACATCTGGACAAAGCGCGCAGCTTTTTCGGAGGCCTCGATGTCCAACACGCCCGCGAGGGACTGCGGCTGGTTGGCGACGATGCCCACCACCTGGCCGTCCAGACGGGCCAGCGCGCAGATGATGTTGCGGGCCCAGCGCTCGTGGACCTCCAGGTAGTCGCCGTCGTCGACGAGTTCCTCGATGACCTTCGTCATGTCGTACGGCCGGTTGCCGTCCGCCGGGACCAGGTCCAGGAGGACGTCCGAGCGGCGGTCCGCGGGGTCCTGCGAGGTCGCGTGCGGGGGGTTCTCGCGGTTGTTCTGCGGAAGCATCGACAGGAGGTAGCGCACCTCCGCGATGCAGGTCTCCTCGTCGTCGTAGGCGAAGTGACAGACACCGGAGGTCTCCGCGTGGACGTCGGCGCCGCCGAGCCCGTTCTGGGTGATCTCCTCGCCGGTGACCGCCTTGACGACGTCGGGGCCGGTGATGAACATCTGCGAGGTCTCACGGACCATGAACACGAAGTCCGTCAGCGCGGGCGAGTACGCCGCGCCGCCCGCGCACGGGCCGAGCATCACGCTGATCTGCGGGATGACACCGGAGGCCCGGGTGTTGCGCTGGAAGATGCCGCCGTAGCCGGCGAGCGCGCTCACACCCTCCTGGATACGGGCGCCCGCACCGTCGTTGAGGGAGACCAGCGGCGCGCCGGCCGCGATGGCCATGTCCATGATCTTGTGGATCTTCGTGGCGTGCGCCTCGCCCAGCGCGCCGCCGAAGATACGGAAGTCGTGCGCGTAGACGAAGACCGTACGGCCCTCCACCGTGCCCCAGCCGGTGACGACACCGTCGGTGTACGGCTTCCTGGCCTCCAGGCCGAACCCGGTCGCCCGGTGCCGGCGCAGCTGCTCGACCTCCTGGAAGGACCCGGGGTCGAGAAGCAGCTCGATGCGCTCCCGGGCGGTCAGCTTGCCCTTGGCGTGCTGCGCCTCGGTCGCCTTCTCGCTGGGTCCTCGCAGCGCCGCCGCACGAATCGCGTGCAGTTCGGCCACGCGCCCGCGTGCGTCCGTGGGTTCGCCTGAGGGTGCGGCCTCATCCAAAACGGTCATGTAGCGACCATACGAAGTCGAACAAGAAAACCGGGCCGTCGACTCCGTACAGTCTCCGGCCCGTTTTCCTGGTACCCCTGAACAGAACCGAGACGGCATGCAGGCGATCTGACTGCTCAGAGGGCATCTGGCTTGTAGAGGTCGCACAAAACCGCGGGCTGAGAGCCCGCTCACATTCGTGAGGGGCCCATGCCATCCCTAGAGTGACACGGAGCCTTGGACGAGACCCGTTCGGCGTACACCGCGCCGTCGGCCCGACCCTCGTCCAGGTGGAGCGAGGATACGCAGACTGCCGCGGGAAAGCGGAGAGTGACCGCCGGGAAGCGGGTCGACGAAGCGCGACGTAACGTCGTAACCACATGGCGGATGATGTTGAAACTTGAACGGAATAGGTCTACTGTCTCCCTTGTTGGCCTCGTTGAATCTTCAACAAACTCTCTGCCGCGGTTTTCGGCTTCCCGGCGAATCCGCGACCTGTCCCCCTAGGAGCACGTCATGGGCATCTTCGGCCGCAAGACCACCGACACCCCCGCCGCGACCACGGCCCCCGCCGCTGTGAGCCCCGAACTCGCGGCGCTCACCGGCGAATACACCATCGACCCGTCCCACTCGGAGATCGGTTTCATCGCCCGTCACGCCATGGTGACGAACGTCAAGGGCTACTTCAAGGACTTCGACGGCACCCTGCACCTGGACGGCACCGACCCGTCCAAGTCCACCGCCACGATCGACGTGAAGATGGAAAGCATCGAGACGGGCTCCGCGGACCGTGACGGCCACCTGAAGAGTTCCGACTTCTTCAAGATCGACGAGTTCCCGACGATGACCTTCCGCTCCACCAAGGCGGAGGCCCTCGGCGGCGACGACTACCGGATCACCGGCGACCTGTCGATCCTCGGCGTCACCAAGCCGCTCTCCATCGACCTGGAGTTCAACGGCTCCGCGAAGGACCCCTTCGGCAACGAGCGCGTCGGCTTCGAGGGCAAGGCGGAGATCCTGCGCTCCGAGTGGGGCCTCACCTGGAACGCGGCCCTGGAGACCGGTGGCGTCCTCGTCTCCGACAAGATCAAGCTGACCTTCGACATCTCGGCGATCAAGAAGGCCTGAGCCCTCGACTCACGCCGGTGCCCTGAGCGCGCCCGCCCTCTGACTCCCCCAGCGGGAGGGCGGGCGCTCGGCATGCCCGCGTACGCCGCCCCGCCGCCTGACTAGTCGGGTGGGTTCGGGTGGGCGAGGCCGAGGTCGTAGGCGAGGATGACCGCCTGGACGCGGTCGCGGGCTCCCACCTTCGCCAGGACCCGGCCGACATGGGTCTTCACGGTGGATTCCGCGACGACCAGCCGCTCGGCGATCTCGCTGTTGCTCCAGCCCCGGCCCATGGCGACGAAGATCTCGTACTCCCGTTCGGTGAGAGCACGCACCCGGGGGTCGTCCGCCGTCCTTGGGTCCGACTCACCCGGCCGGCCGGACGCGTCCCGGGGCAGGTGCTTGGCGTAGGCGTCGAGGAGGCGGCGGGTCAGTGCGGGGGCGATCACCGCGTCGCCCGCCGCGACCGCGCGGATGCCGGCCAGCAGCTCCTCGGGGTGGGCGTCCTTGAGGAGGAATCCGCTGGCTCCCGCGCGCAGCGCCGCGTGGGCGTATTCGTCCAGGTCGAACGTGGTCAGGATGAGGACGCGGGAGCGGTCACCGGAGGCGACCACGCGACGGGTGGCCTCGATGCCGTCCATGCCCGGCATCCGTACGTCCATGAGGATCACGTCCGGGCGCAGTTCGGCGGCCCTGCGCACGGCGTCGGCGCCGTGGGCAGCCTCGCCGACGACCTCGGTGTCGGGGGTGCTCTCCAGGAGCATCCGGAAGCCGAGGCGTTGCAGTGGCTGGTCGTCCACGATGAGCACGGTGGTCACACCGCACCGCCCGTGGCGGCCGGCGGCGTGACGTCGGTCTCGGCCGGGGTCTCCGCCGGGGTCTCCGCCGGGGTCTCCGCCGGGGTCTCGGCCGGGGTCTCCGCCGGGGTCTCGGCCAGTGGGGTGAGGTCGAGGATGGCCCGCACCGTCCATCCCCCACCGGGGGCGGGCCCAGCGGTGACGGTCCCGTTGTAGAGGGCTGCGCGTTCTCTCATGCCGGCGAGTCCGTGTCCTTCCTCCTGGAACGGCCCGGGAGGGACGGTACCGCCGCCCCGGCCGGTGTCGTGGACGTCGATGTGCAGTCGCGTGTCCTTGACGCCGACCGCGAGCTCGACGCGGGTGTCGTGGCCGGCGTGCTTGAGGGCGTTGGTGAGTGCTTCCTGCACTATGCGGTACACCGTCAGCTGGACCCCGCGGTCCAGGGTGTCCAGCTCGCCGCCCGTGCGGTAGACGACCTGGGGGCCGGCGGCGCGGATCCGGGCACACAGGGCGTCGATGTCCGCGATGCCCGGCTGGGGGCTGAGCCGGGGCGCGGCGGGGGTCTGGGTCTGCTCGCGCAGCACGCCGAGCATGCGGCGCAGTTCGCCCAGCGCCTGACGCCCGGTGTCACCGATGAGCAGCAGGGCCTGCTTGCCGCGTTCCGGTGCGATGTCGGTCGCGTACGCGCCGCCGTCGGCGAGCGTGATGATGACGGAGAGGTTGTGGCCGACGATGTCGTGCATCTCGCGGGCCACCCGGGTGCGTTCGGCGGCGGCGGCGAGCTTGCTGCGCTGGTCGCGTTCGATCTCCAGGCGGGTCGCACGGTCGCGCAGCACGGCGAGCTGGGCGCGCCGGATCCGTACGGCCAGACCGAGCGCGACCGCCGCGGTGATCGTGCTGAACAGGACGAACAGCGCGTCCAGGACGGACACCGCGGACGGCAGCCGCAGGGCGACCAGGCCGAGGGCGGCCGCGGTGACCGCGCAGGCCACCGGCAGCCGCCGGAGCTGTCCGTGCAGCACCAGGCTGTAGAGGGCGATCAGCAGGGCGACATCCGCGCGCAGCCAGACTCCCAGCGCCACCTGGAGGAAGAGCACCGCGGCGATCACGGCGAAGGCGAGTGAGGGCCTTCGCCGCCGCCACAGCAGCGGCAGGACCAGTCCGGCCTGCAGGGCGACGGTCACCGGCCAGGGCAGGTGGGTGACCTGGGTGTCGAAGGCGTGTCGTCGGCCGTCGTCGTCGTGCACCAGGTCCGGCACGCAGAACATCAGCGCCACGACCACGATCACGCCCGTGTCCAGGACCCACGGATGCTTCCGGTCGCCCTGCTTGAGTCGTCGGCCGAGCCGGGACAGCCCACGGGCCAGGGGGTGATTCCACGGGAGCTCCGCCTCCGCGAGGGGCAGGTCGGAAGGTGCCCCGGGGTGGGCGGTGTCGTCGATGCTCATGGGGGTCACTCGTCCGCGTTCATGGGTGTCACCTGTCCATTGTGTGTCCGGCCGCCTCCCCGTCCGCATGTCTCTCCGGGCGCTCTTCCATCAGGCGTCAGGCGTCAGGCGTCGGTACGCAGGAGGCGGTAGGCGGCGCCCGCCAGGGCCAGCACGGTCCAGCCGAGGAAGACCAGGAGCCCGGCCGTGGGCGAGAGGGTCGTCGAGTCGTGGGTGAGCGCGAACATCGACTCACCCGCGTTGCTGGGCAGGTACGGGCTGATGTTGTCCTGCCACGAGGTGGGCAGCAGCGAGATCAGGCCGGGGACCAGCATCAGCGAGGCGACCAGGACCGATATGCCGCCGGCGACCGAGCGCAGCAGGGCGCCCAGGGCGGTGCCGATCACGCCGACCAGGCCGAGGTAGAGGCCCGCGCCCAGCAGGCTGCGCACGACACCGGAGTGGGAGATCGTGAGGGCCGCCGGGGTGCCGGAGACGATCCCGCTGGTGATCATGAACGCGATGAAGACGCCGATGGTGGAGACGACGAGGGCGACCAGGCCGAACACGACCGACTTGGACCACAGCACCGGCAGGCGGCGCGGGACGGCGGCCAGCGTGGAGCGGATCATGCCGGTGGAGTACTCGCCGGCGGTGACCAGCACGCCCAGGACACCGAGCGCCAGCTGGGCGAAGTTCGTGCCGAACACGGAGAGGCTGAGCGCGGTGGCCGTGGCGTCGTCCGGGCGCAGCCGCTCACCGGAGTTGATCTGGGACTTGTAGTGCGCGGCGGCGATCACGCCGAAGGCGACCAGGAACAGCAGGCCCAGACCGAGGGTGATCCAGGTGGAGCGCAGGGACCACAGCTTGGCCCACTCCGAGCGCAGCACGCGCCGGCCGGTGACCTTGTACTCGGGACGTGCGGTCCGCGCCGGTGCGGGCGCGGAACGGTCGGTGACGGTGATGGTGGTGCTCATGCCGCCCTCCCAGGGGCCTCGACGGTGGCGGTGGCGTGGTACTCGACGGCGTCCCGGGTCAGGTCCATGAAGGCCTGTTCCAGCGAGACGGTCCGGGAGCTGAGCTCGAACAGGGCGATGCCGTGCTCGGCGGCCTTGAGACCGATGGCCCGCGCGGGCAGCCCCGTCACGTGCAGTTCCTCGGAGCCGACCTCGCCGGTGATCTCGACGCCGGGGCCGGCCAGCACCTCGCGCAGGCGGGCCGACTGGTCGGAGGCCACGGTCACGGTGTCGCCGCCGGCCCGCTGGACCAGCTCCTGCACGGTGGTGTCGGCGAGCAGGCGCCCGCGGCCGACGACGATCAGGTGGTCGGCGACCAGCGCCATCTCGCTCATCAGGTGCGAGGAGACGAAGACCGTACGGCCGTCCGCCGCGAGTCCGGTCAGCAGGTTGCGGATCCACAGCACGCCCTCGGGGTCCAGTCCGTTGACCGGCTCGTCGAGCATGATGGTGGCCGGGTCGCCGAGGAGCGCCGCGGCGATACCCAGCCGCTGGCCCATGCCGAGGGAGAAGGCGCCCGCGCGCTTCTTGGCCACGGACTGCAGACCGGTCAGCTCGATGACCTCCTCCACCCGGCGGCGCGGAATGCCGTGGGTGTAGGCCTGCGCCATCAGGTGGTCGAACGCGGAGCGGCCGGGGTGGATCGACTTGGCCTCCAGCAGCGCGCCGACCTCCTGGAGCGGCGCGGTGTGCTCGGCGTAGTGCTTGCCGTTGACCGTCACGCTGCCGCCGGACGGCGCGTCCAGTCCGACGATCATGCGCATGGTGGTGGACTTGCCGGCGCCGTTCGGGCCCAGGAAGCCGGTGACCGTGCCGGGCCTGACGACGAAGTCGAGCCGGTCGACCGCCGTCTTCTCCCCGTACCGCTTCGTCAGCTGATGTGCCTCGATCATCGTTCTTCCTTCGCGCTCGGGGGGTCTGACCCCGCCAGACTGCTCACCCGCCACGCTAGGGGCCCGCGGACCGGGATCCGTGGTACCCGGGAGCTCAATGAGGTGCGGCCCGTAGTACCGAGGTACCACGGGGCCGTGCGCGGGGGATGACGTCACCTCCCGCATACGCCCTGGTGGTTACGGAGGTCAGGGGCCCTCCCCTACAGTCGCCCGCGTGACTGATCTCGCCTACCTCGCCGCCGTTCGGGAGTCGTACAACAGGGTCGCCGCCGACTACGCCGAACAGGTCAAGACACCGGCGCAGCTGGATCCGCTGTCGCGCGCGATGCTCGTCGCCTTCGCCGAGATGGTGCGGACGGCCGACGTCGGCGCACTCGCGGACCTGGGATGCGGGCCCGGCCTGGTGACGGCTCATCTCGCCGACCTGGGGGTGTCCACCTTCGGCATCGACCTCTCCCCCGCGATGGTCGAGCTGGCCCGTCGAGCGCACCCGGGTCTGCGTTTCACCGTCGGGTCGATGACCGAGCTGCCCCTCGACGACGACGAGCTCGGCGGCATCCTCGCCTACTACTCCGTCCACCACACGCCACCGGAGTCGTTGCCCGTCGTGTTCGCCGAGTTCCGTCGCACGCTCGCGCCCGGCGGCCGTCTGATGATCGCCGGTTATGTGGGAGCCGGAGAACGTCTGCGTCCGACGCAGGCGTACGGCGGCCATCCGGTGTCCTTCGAGTCCTACCTGTTGCCGCCGGACCGGGTTGCCGGGCTGTTGGAGCAGGCGGGGCTCGTCGTCACCGCGCGGATGGTGCAGGAGCCCGGCGAGGGAGCCAAGAGGACGGTCGCCACGTTCCTCGCCCGAAAGCCGGAACGGTCATGAGCTCGGATGCCGACAGCACCCCGGCGCCACAGGCCCAGCCCTTCAGCCGCTAGCCCTTCAGGCGTTCCCGCAGTTCCTCGACATCGGTGAGGAACCAGGTCTGCCGCCCCCGGTTGCACTCACGGACGAAGTCCCGCAGCGCCGAACTGGCCTCCGTGTGACGGGAGATGTCGCCGAGGACGACGAGTGCCATCCGGTAGTTGGCGAACTTCTGGACGATGTCACCGGCCACGCGGGTACGCAGCTGAAAGAACGCCTCGTCGAACCGCTCGGCGGGAATGACCACACACTGGGCACCCTGGTAGGAGGCGTTGCCGATGAGATCCAGGACGTCGCCCTCGCCTCCGATGACCTCGCCCTCGGCGGCACACATCATCAAGGGCACGTCATGGATCGTCTGCAGGGTGCTCATGAGGTCCGAGGCTAGGTGTGAAGGCGCTGTGTGGGCCAGGGATTTCTCGGCTACGCGTCCCGGTGTGTGAATATCGCGCCGCCCACCAGCAGCACCCCCAGCGCGTATGCCGCCAGCACCCCCAGCCCCGGCCAGGGGCCGATCGGCAGACGGGCGAGGTCCTTCGTCGCGCGGATGGCGAGGCCGGCCGGTACGGGCGCCCAGCGTTCGAGGCGGTCCTTCCAGGTGGGTGAGCCCAGGAGGGCCGACATGAGCGGGATCACGTAGAGGACTCCCAGGCCCGTGGTGATCGCGGCCGCGCTGTCGCGGAGCAGGACCGCCAGCCCCAGGCCCATGAGGGCTATGAGGATCAGGCAGAGGGTGGAACCGAGGGCGGCGCGGAGGGTGGGGGTGTCGGTGAGGGAGAGGAGGGGGTAGCCCGCCTCTGGGGTGAAGCCGTTGCCCGGGAGGATCCAGCGGGCCGTGGCGAGGGAGGCCAGGATCGCCGTGCCGGCCGCGATGCCCGTCGCCGCGGCCGGCACCGCCGCCTTCGACGCCAGGACTGTCGCCCGGCGACAGACCGGAGCGTGAGGTGGTGCGACGGGCGGGGGCGCTGATGGACCGCCTTGCGGATACCGAGCCTCGGGGGACTTCGTCCGGGACGGCCGATCTTCAGAAGCCGCCGCCGAAGTCTCCTCCGCCGAAGTCGCCGCCGCCGTCCCCGAAACCGCCGCCGAAGTCGCCGGGGTCGAAGTCGGAGCCGGAGACGTCACCACCGCTGTAACCGCCGAAGTCTCCGTAACCGGCGCCGTAGTCGGACGCGTAGGAGGGGGTGGCCATCATGCTGCCGAGCAGGGTGCCGACGAGGAGGCCGGGGAGCAGGCCGCCACCGAAGTAGCCGCCCGCCCAGGGGCCATAGGCCGGGCCGGCGTCCCAGTACGGGCGGCGGCCGTAGTCGGTGTCGACCTCGCGGACCGCCGGGGCGCGGCCGTCCGCCAGACGGGCCTGGTCCGCCGCGCAGACCGGGACCTCGCGGGGAGCGCCGCCTGCCGGGGTCCACGTCGCGTCGGCGACCGACGGGCCGTGTCGCGGGTCGAAGAAGCAGGGGGCGCGTCGTTCGGGCAGGGGCCTGCCCTCGCGACGTGCCGACAGGAGCGCGAGGGAGAAGCGGCCGTCCTCCAGGGACTGGGTGACGGCGCGTACGTCCTCCGGGCGGCGGGCCGCCGCCATGGACGACTTCGCCTGTTCGTAGGCGTCGAGCGCGCGTTCGTAGTCGGCGCGCATCGCGTCGTCGGCGCCGGCCTCGGCGGGGTGGAAGTCGAGCCGGTCGAGTTCCTCGCCGAACGCGGTGATGTCCTCGTCGACGACCACGCGGAGTTTGTCCAGTGCTTCCTGTTGTTCCTGCTCTTTGCGGCGGCGGTTGCGGCGTACGAGGGTGTAGGCGCCCGCGCCGCCGGCCACGGCCACCGCGGCCACCGCGACGAGGGCGCTGGTGGAGACGCCGTTTCCGTCGGTCGAGCCCCAGCTCTTGGGGGCCGAGCCGTTGATGTTGGCCAGGGCGCGGTCCGTGAAGTTGTTCAGCTGGGTCTTCGCGGGTTCGCCCTGGACGCTGGTGACGAGGTTCTGGACCGCGGTGCGGGGCATGACGGCGGTGTCGGCGCGGGCGTCGAAGCGGGTGCCCAGTCTGATGGCGTACAGGCCTGTGATGCCGGTGTCGGTGCGAAGGTTCTGGAAGAGGTTCTGGGTGGGGAAGTCCGCGGGGAGGACGGCCACGAAGACGGGCTTGTTCGCGTTCTTGATCTTCTTGGCCAGAGTGTCGGCGTCCGCCTTGGAGAGTTGCGCGGAGGCTGCTGGGTCCACATAGACGGGGCTCTTGCGGAGGGCTGCCGCCACTGTTCCCACGTCTGTGGTCGCGTGGGCGGGGGGTGCGGTGAGAGTGAGTGCCGTGAGGGCGGCGAGTGTCAGCGCGATCAGCAGTCCGGGGAGTCCTCGGATCAGTGCGGCCTTCATATCTCCGAAGCTACCTGAACGTGCGCAAAACCGGGCATTGGGGTGAGGGCTCGTCCTCGGACGCCGGACGGGCTGAAGATGCGCGCAGCGCCCCTGAAGGGGCGCGGGGAACTGTGTGATCAGCCCCCACGCCCCGTCGTGTATCAGCCTCTGTCCGTCACCTGGCTCGGTAGGCCTCCAGGAGTTTCGTCAGTGCTTGGGTGTAGTGGGCGGTCAGGAGTAGGTGGTCGGCTTCCGCGAAGGGTTTGGCGAGGGCTGGGGTGATGATTGAGCCGGTGCTCTGCTGGACCAGGAGGCGGGCCTTGGTGACCGCGGCGCGGCCCAGTTGCGTCGAGCCGGTCCGGTCTGCCGCCCGAGCGGCGAGAGTGAGGACCTTGAGTGTGGCCTCGCCGCCCCCGGGGACCTTCGTCAGCGTGGTCAGGCCCCAGCCGTAGGGGAACTGGGGATCGTAGGACGCGTCGCCGACGTTGATCGGAAGCTGGGTCTCCGACTTGGGCCAGGTGACGGGGAGCTGGCCGGTGAAGGCGCGCTTGCCGTACAGGACGTCCGCCACGCCGTCGCCCTCCGTGCCGGGCAGCCACGAAGCCACCAGGGCGTCGATCTCACCCAGGCGGTCCCCGATGAGCTGCGGGCGGCCCGAGACGATCAGGACCGCGCACTTCATGGCGGCGCACACCTTGTCCACGGCGGCCTGGTCGGCGGGGGTCAGAGCGAGGTCGTTGCCGTTGCCCACATCGCCGACGCCCTCCGCGTAGGGGGTCTCGCCCACGACGACCACACCCACGTCGTAGCCGGACGTCGGTGCCGAGGCGTCCTTCGAGTAGGTGACGTCACCGCCGGCGTTCCGCATGCCCTGCAGGATCGTCGTACCGTCCGTGTGCTTCCCGGACGCGCCCTGCCAGGTGATCGTCCAGCCGCCGGTCTGGTTGCCGAGGTCATCGGCGTTCGAACCGGCCACGTACACCTTCTGGGACTTCTTCAGGGGCAGTACGCCGGTCGCGTTCTTCAGGAGGACCTGGGACTTGGCCGCCGCCTCACGGGCGACCGCCCGATGGCCGGCGGAGCCGATCTGTGCCGCGCCGCTCGTGTCCGCGTACGGCTTCTCGAAGAGGCCGAGTTTGAACTTCTGGGTGAGGATGCGGGACACGGCGTCGTTCACCCGAGCCTCGCTGACGCGGCCCGCCCGTACCTCGTCGACCAGCGTCGTACGGAAGTCCTTGTAGGCGTACGGGACCATGATCATGTCCAGGCCGGCGTTGATCGACGTACGGACGTCGGACGCGTAGTCGCCGGGGATCTGGTCGATGGCCTGCCAGTCGCTGATGACGAATCCGTCGAAGCCCATGCGGTCCTTGAGCACGCCGTTGATCATGTCCGCGCGGGCGTGCATCTTCACCGGGCCCCGGCCGTCACCGAGGATGTCGAGGGAGGAGTAGGACGGCATGACCGAGCCGATGCCACGGTCGACCGCCGTCCGGTACGGCGCCAGGTGGACGGCCTCCAACTGCTGCCGGGTGACCTTCGTGACGCCCTGGTCGATGGTGTACGAGCCCGTCGTGGACGAGCCGTACTCCGTGCCGCCGTCGCCGACGAAGTGCTTGGCCGTGGCCAGCACCTTGTCGTTGTGCTTCAGGTCCTTGCCGTTCGCGGCGCCCTGGAGGCCCTGGATCATCGTCTCCATGGACTCGACGAGCGCGGGGTCCTCGCCGAAGGACTCGTAGGAGCGGCCCCAGCGTTCGTCGCGGGTGACGCAGAGGCAGGGGGCGAAGTCCCAGGGGATGCCGGTGGCGCGCACCTCGGCCGCCGTCACGGCGCCTGTCCGCTCGGCCAGCTGGGGATCACGGGCCGCGCCGATGCCGATGTTGTGCGGCATGATCGTCGCGCCGGTGAGGTTGTTGTGGCCGTGCACCGCGTCCACGCCGTAGATCAGCGGGATCTGGAACCGTGTCGCCTGCGCCCGGAGCTGGAAGGCGTCGATCATCTTCGCCCAGGCCTCGGGGGTGTTGGGCGTCGGGGTCGAGCCGCCGCCGGACAGGAGCGAACCGAGGTCGTACGTCGCGATGTCGCCCTGCGCGGTGAGCGCGCCGCGTTCGGCCTGGGTCATCTGCCCGGCCTTCTCCTCCAGGGACATGCGGGACACGAGGTCGGCGACCCGTTTCTTCACGGGCAGTTTCGGGTCCAGGTACGGCAGGCCGTGGGCGTCGATGACGATCTGCGGGGTCTCGGCGGGGGCTTTCGCGCCAGTGACCGTGAGTTTCAGGGGGATCGTCTCGGCGGGTTCGGCGGACTTGTCGCGCAGCGTCGGGACCTGGATGGTGCGGGTGGTGCCGGAGGTGGTGCCCGCCGGGAAGGTGATCTCGCCCTTGACCGGTGTGTAGTCCTTGCCGGGCTCGGCGGTGCCGCCCGCGCTCTCGTAGGCGACGGTCACGGGCTCGTCGATCGGGGCGGCTCCGGTGGTGGCGACGGAGAGCTTCACCGTCGCCGTCGCTCCCTCCTTCACCGGGTGGACGACGGAGTCGGCGGTGACGGAGGCCCGCAGGGACTGGTCGGCCTTGCCGTACAACTCGACGTCGTCCATGGCGAACGAGCCCTTGACGCCGACCGGGAGCGTGAGGGCGTACCCCCACATCTGGGTGAGGCCGAGGACCTGGTCGATGCCACCGACGGGCTGGTAGTCCGTGCGGTAGGTGAAGTCGGTGAAGGGGATCTCGATCTGCTTCCAGCCGCTGAAGTCGTCGGTGAAGGACGTCGTCCACAGCTCGGAGGCCTCGCCGTTGGCACCGCCGTCCTTGATCTCGAAGGCGACCTTCTTGGCGTTGTTCTGGCCGTCCCACCAGAAGCGGATGCCCTGGTGAGCCGACCAGTCGTGGGCCGGCTGGTCGAAGGCGAAGTCGTGGGTGAAGCCGCCGTAGCCGCTGATGTCGTAGGTGCCGGTGAGGACCTCGGTGCCCTCGGGGGCGTCGGTACGGGTGGTCAGGGCGAGCGCGGGCGGGTCGTCCGCGTCACCGCCCCAGGTGAACAGGCCCCCGGCGGGAGGACTGGCGAAGGGGACCTCGCCCTCGAAGCGGTCGACGGGTACGGGGGCCGGTTCGTCGGCCGTGGCGGCTCCGGCCGAAAGGAGCGGCAGCAGCCCCGTGAGCAAAGCGGCGGAGGCGAGCAGGGCGGTTCTTCGCATGGACCTTCCCTCGACTCTACGTAGTCCCTGGTGTTCCCTGACCGGGCGCCTGACGGCATCTCCGGCTGGTCTCTTACGACTTAGATCACGGCGTGAGTTAACTGGCGTCCCGGAAGGCCGTCAAGACTTCACGTCAGAACCGGTACACGGGCAATGTGCGGCCGGATCAGGGCAGTTGTTCTTTCACGCCCTGAACGCGAGACCCCTTGACGTGGACCCGAAGCCGTCATTTACTCACGGCTCGCACGCCCCCTCCCCCACACCCAGAAGGGCGACGCGTCATGAGGAGATCCACTCGGGCGGTCCGTTTTCTTCTCGCCGGACTGCTCACCACCGCCGGACTGACCACCGTCACGGCGGCGCCCGCGCACGCCGCGGGCGAACCCGTCACGGCCTGGCTGACCACGACGGACGACGACGGCGGACGCCATGTCGTCCGCGGGCTGCAGGCCCAGACGCCGTTCGCCTTCCAGGCCGGTACCGGTGGCAGCGGCGAGAACATCACCGTCGACGAGAACACCCGCTACCAGACCTTCACAGGCGGCGGCGCGTCCTTCACCGACACCGCGGCCTGGCTGATGAACAGCAGCGGGGCGCTGTCGGGAGCCACCCGGGACGCGACGATGCGGAAGCTGTTCTCTCCGACGGAGGGCATCGGGCTCTCGTTCCTGCGCAATCCGATGGGCGCGTCCGATCTCGCCCGGTACGGGTACACGTACGACGACATGCCGGCCGGGCAGAGCGATCCGTCCCTCTCGTCGTTCTCGATCGCGCACGATCTGGCCGACGTGGTGCCGCTGACCAAGCAGGCGCTCCAGCTGAACCCCTCGCTCACCGTGATGGCCTCGCCGTGGACGGCGCCCGCCTGGATGAAGGACAGCGGGCAGCTCAACGGGGGCTGGCTGAAGGCGGAGGACTACGGGGCGTACGCCTCGTACTTCGTCAAGTACCTCCAGGCGTACCGGGACCAGGGGGTGCCGGTCTCCTACGTCACCGCGCAGAACGAGCCGACGTGCTGCTCGGGGTACCCGTCGATGAGCTGGAACGCGTCGGGGCTCGCGTACTTCACGAAGAGTGAGCTGCTCCCGAAGCTGCAGGCCGCGGGGCTGTCCACGAAGGTGCTGGCGCACGACTGGAACTGGGACGTGTACGACTCGTACGCCGCCCAGACCGTCGACGACGCGGCCGTGCGCGCGCATCCGAACTTCGGGGGGATCGCCTGGCACGGGTACGGCGGGGACGTGGGCAAGCAGACCAGCGTGCACAACCAGTACCCGGGGGTGGACGCCTTCGGGACCGAGCACTCCGGTGGCACCTGGATCGCCAACCAGCAGCGCGAGGACATGCTGAACATCGTCGACTACACGCGGAACTGGGCGAAGTCGGTGACGAAGTGGTCGCTGGCCGTCGATCAGAACCGGGGGCCGCACAACGGGGGGTGCGGGACGTGTTCCGGGCTGATCACCGTCCACAACGGGGACGGGGCGAGTGGGCAGGTCGACTACACGATCGAGTACTACACGATGGGGCAGTTGACGAAGTTCGTGCGGCCGGGGGCGCAGCGGGTGGCGTCTACGGCGAGTACGTCCGTGCCGAACGTGGCGTGGCGCAATCCTGACGGTTCCAAGGCGTTGATCGCCTACAACGACTCCTCGTCCGCGAAGACCGTGACCATCGACTGGGGCTCGCAGCACGCGACGTACTCGCTGCCGGGGAAGACGTCCGCGACGTTCACCTGGGCCGGGGAGCAGGTCGGTGGGGGTGGGCAGACGGGGGCGTTCGTGGGGCTCGCGGGCAAGTGTCTTGATGTGGCCGGGGGGTCGTCGGCGAACGGTACGGCGGTTCAGCTCTACGACTGCAATGGCTCGGACGCGCAGCGGTGGACGGTGGCGGGGGACGGGTCGGTCCAGGCGCTGGGCAAGTGCCTCGACGTCACGTCGGCGTCCACGGCTGATGGGGCGAAGGTTCAGCTCTACGACTGCAATGGGACTGGGGCGCAGCGGTGGTCGTACAACAGTTCGACGGGTGACGTGGTCAATGCGGCGGCGGGCAAGTGTCTGGATGTGACGGGCAACTCGTCGGTGAATGGGGCTCGGGCGCAGATCTGGTCCTGTACGGGAGCGGCCAATCAGAAGTGGGCGCTGCGCTGACAGGGTTCGCCCTCTTTCCTCACCCCCGCCGCCCCTACCCCTCCCCAAGCTCTCGGCTTCGCTCGAGCAGGGCGGACCCCCATCATCCCCAGGGGCTCCGCCCCTTCCACCCCGCCAGGGGCGCTGCGCCCCCTGGACCCCCGCACGGCCTGAACGACCTCGTCCTCAAACTCCGGACGGGCTGGAGGCGTGGACCGGGCGGGTGGGTGCGCCGGACGGGCTGAAAGATGCGCGCCGGCGCACCCGAGGGGCGCGGGGAACTGCACGGCCGGCCCCCACCGGCCGACCGCCGAACGAATCGGCCGAGCGGGGGAAGCGGGGCGAAGCCGCCGCCCTAGCGGCTACTCCGCCGGTTCTACGCCTGCGCGCAGCAGGCCGTACGTGTACGCGTCCTCCAGCGCCTGCCAGGACGCCGCGATCACGTTCTCCGCGACGCCCACCGTGGACCACTCCCCCGCGCCGTCGGACGTGGAGATGAGGACGCGGGTGGTGGACTGGGTGCCGTGCTTGCCTTCGAGGATGCGGACCTTGTAGTCGACGAGCTCCAGCTTGGCGAGCTGGGGGTAGATCTTTTCGAGGGCGACCCGCAGGGCACGGTCGAGGGCGTTCACCGGACCGTTGCCCTCCGCCGTGGCGACGATGCGCTCGCCCTTGGCGAAGAGTTTGACGGTGGCTTCGTTGGCGTGGGTGCCGTCGGGGCGGTCCTCGACGATCGCGCGCCAGGACTCGACCTGGAAGTACGTGCGGGCCCGTCCCTCCGCCTCCTCGCGGAGCAGGAGTTCGAAGGAGGCATCGGCCGCCTCGTACGTGTAGCCCTGGAGCTCGCGCTCCTTGACGCGTTCCACGACGCGGCCCACCAGCTCGCGGTCGCCGCCGAGGTCGATGCCGAGTTCCTTGCCCTTGAGCTCGATCGACGCGCGGCCCGCCATGTCGGAGACCAGCATCCGCATGGTGTTGCCGACCTGTTCGGGGTCGATGTGCTGGTAGAGATCCGGGTCGACCTTGATCGCGGAAGCGTGCAGGCCCGCCTTGTGGGCGAAGGCAGAGACGCCGACGTACGGCTGGTGCGTGGAGGGGGTGAGGTTGACGACCTCGGCGATCGCGTGCGAGATGCGGGTCATCTCGCGCAGGGCGCCGTCGGGGAGGACCTTCTTGCCGTACTTCAGTTCCAGGGCGGCCACGACCGGGAACAGGTTCGAGTTGCCGACCCGTTCGCCGTAGCCGTTCGCGGTGCACTGGACGTGGGTCGCGCCCGCGTCGACGGCGGCCAGGGTGTTGGCGACCGCGCAGCCCGTGTCGTCCTGGGCGTGCATGCCGAGCCGGGCGCCGGTGTCGGCGAGGACCGTGGCGACGACCGCCTGGACCTGGGCGGGGAGCATGCCGCCGTTGGTGTCGCAGAGGATGACGACGTCGGCGCCCGCCTCCCAGGCCGCGCGCACGACCGCCTTCGCGTACTCGGGGTTCGCGCGGTAGCCGTCGAAGAAGTGCTCGCAGTCGACGAAGACCCGGCGGCCTTGTGAGCACAGGTGGGAGACCGTGTCGCGGACCATCTCCAGGTTTTCGTCGAGGGTGGTGCGCAGTGCGAGTTCGACGTGGCGGTCGTGGGACTTGGCGACCAGGGTGATCACCTGGGCGCCGGAGTCGAGAAGGGCCTTGACCTGCGGGTCCTCGCTCGCCTTGCCGCCGGCGCGGCGGGTGGCGCCGAACGCGACCAGCTGGG
Source organism: Streptomyces mirabilis (assembly GCF_039503195.1). Classification (NCBI taxonomy): domain Bacteria; kingdom Bacillati; phylum Actinomycetota; class Actinomycetes; order Kitasatosporales; family Streptomycetaceae; genus Streptomyces; species Streptomyces mirabilis. The sequence goes on along the minus strand of NZ_JBCJKP010000001.1, from coordinate 7,173,947 downwards.
CGTGCTTGAAGTCGATCTCCTGCTGGGCGCGGGCGAAGAACTCGGTGTCGCGCGGGTTGGCGCCGGGCCAGCCGCCCTCGATGAAGCCCACGCCGAAGTCGTCCAGGTGCCGTGCGATGGCCAGCTTGTCCGCCACGGTGAGGTTGATGCCCTCACGCTGCGCGCCGTCGCGCAGGGTCGTGTCGAAGACGTGGAACGAATCGTCGAGCTCGCTGGTTTCGGTCATGGTGTTCGGCTCCTGATGTCGGATCTCGGTCTGTACCGGAATGACCGGCTCCACCGTCCTCCAATGATCCCTCGCGCTCCCTTCCCGGCTTGAGGTGGGCCAGGAAAACGAAAAACCTCTCGCGGGTGCGAGAGGTCTGCGCGCGGGTCGAGGACGACGATGTCCGCCCGTACGTGGTGGTACGTGGCGGTCACTGCGGACCGGCGCGCCTGCTGCCAATAATCATGGCGAACGAGAGCACGGGGGCAGTCTGGCACATACCGCCCCCGTGCTCACGGGTTGTCTCAGGATGCGAGCCGCGCCTTGGGCTCCGAGGAGGGTTTCCGGCCGGAGCCGACCCGGTTGAGATCCAGGTCGCGGGTCTCCCGCATGGTGACGTAGACCACCAGGGACACCGCGGCGCACCCCGCCACGTACCAGGAGTAACCGGACTCGATACCCGCGTCCTTGAACCACAGGGCGACGTATTCGGCCGTACCGCCGAAGAGGGCGTTGGCGATGGCGTACGGGAGGGCGACACCCAGCGCGCGGACGCCGGTCGGGAACAGCTCGGCCTTCACACAGGCGTTGATGGAGGTGTAGCCGGTGACCACCACCAGGGCGAGCAGGGCCAGCGCGAGAGCGGGCCAGAAGCTGCCCACGTGCCCCAGCATCGTCATGATCGGGACCGTCAGGAACGTCGAGCCCACCGCGAAGGTGATGAGCAGCGGCCGGCGGCCGACACGGTCGGAGAGGCGGCCCGCGAGCGGCTGGAGACAGGCGAAGACGATCAGCGCGGTGAAGGAGACGAGGGTCGCGGTCTCCTTGGACAGACCCGCCGAGTTGGAGAGGTACTTCGTCAGGTAGGTGGTGTACGTGTAGTAGGCGACCGTGCCGCCCATCGTGAGCGCGACGACCAGGAAGGCCTCCCTCCGGTGCTGCCACAGCGCGCGCATCGTGCCGCGCTCCTCGCCGGACGCGGCCTCCTCGTACACCTCGGTCTCCAGCATCGTGCGCCGCAGATAGAAGACGACGGCGGCGCCGAGCGCGCCCACGACGAAGGGGATGCGCCAGCCCCAGCTGTGCAGCGCGTCGTCGGACAGGGTGCGCTGGAGGATGATCTGCAGGCCGAGGCCGAGGATCTGCCCTGCGGTCATCGACACGTACTGGAAGCTGGAGGCGAAGCCGCGCCGCTCGGGGGCGGAGGCCTCGGTGAGGTAGGTGGCGCTGGCCGCGTACTCGCCGCCCACCGAGAGTCCCTGCAGCAGGCGGGCGACGAGCAGGACGACCGCGCCGCCGTAGCCCGCCTCCGCGTAGGTCGGTGCGAGGGCGATGAGGAGCGCCGACAGCGACATCAGCGTGACGGTCAGCGTCAAGGCGGTCTTGCGGCCTCTGCGGTCGGCGATCCGGCCGAGCAGCCAGCCGCCGACCGGGCGCATGAAGAAGCCGACCGCGAAGATGCCCGCGGTGTTCATGAGCTGGGCGGTGGGGTTGTCGTCGGGGAAGAAGGCTCCGGCGAAGTAGGTGGCGAAGCTCGCGTACACGAACCAGTCGAACCACTCCACCATGTTGCCCGCCGAGCCGACCCAGATCTTCTTCCAGTGCTCTCGTCCCGTGAGTGCCATGAGCCGTAACGTGCCCGCTGATCACTGCCGCGACAAGGGCGCCTCACGTTTTGTTCATTGCGTTCATCACGTTCGGCCGAGTGACGGTCAGCTCAGGGATTCGTCCAGAAACTCCCTTACGTGGCGCAGGATCCGCTCTCTGTCCGTGCCGCGCAGTCCGATCGCCACATGGATGGAGAAGCCGTCGAGCAGGGCCCGCAGCCGGGCGGCGCAGCGGTCCGGGTCGACCGGCCGGAACTCGCCGCGCGAGACACCCTCGGCGAGCAGCGCGACCAGGTCGCGGTGCCAGGCGCCCTCGATGGCGACCTGCCGCTCGCGGGCGGCGTCGTCGGCGTTCTGCGAGCGGTTCCAGACCTCCAGCCAGAGCGTCCAGTGCGGGTCGCGGTGGCCGTCGGGGACGTACAGGTCGACGTACGCGTCGAGCCGCTCACGGGCGGTGCCCCGGGCGGCGAGCAACCGGCCGCGCTCGGCGCCGAGCCGCCCCTCGCTCCACTCCAGGGTCTGCAGCAGCAGCTCGTCCTTGGAGTGGAAGTAGTAGAGGAGATGACCGCTGCTCATGCCGACCTCGCGGCCGAGCGCCGCCATGGTGAGCTTCTCCAGACCGCGCTCGGCGATCATGTCCATGGCGGCTGCCAGCACGTCCTCGCGCGGAGGCGCGTTCTTCCTCCGCGGCGTGCTGTCCCCTGCCACGTGCGACTCCTGGTTCAGATCCTCGGCTGCTGCTGGGTGATGCAGTGGATGCCACCGCCTCCGGCAAAGATCGTACGTGCGTCCACCAGTGTCACCGTCCGCTCGGGGAAGAGCCGTCGAAAGACGCCGGCCGCGAGCTCGTCGCGCGGGTCGTCGAAGCCGCACAGGACCACGCCGCCGTTGCAGAGGTAGTGGTTGATGTAGGAGTAGTCGGCCCAGTGGCCGTCGGCCTCCAGGATCGTCGGGGCCTGGACCTCGACGACCTCCAGACGGCGCCCGCGCGCGTCGGTCGCGGCCTGGAGCCGGCCGATGACCTCCTTGGTCACCTCGTGGTCGGGGTGCGCCGGATCCGGCTGGGAGTGCGCGACCACGACTCCGGGGCGGGCGAAGGCGGCCACGATGTCGACATGGCCGAGCGTGCCGAAGCCGTACGGGGGGTAGTCGCCGGTCAGCCCGCGCGGCAGCCAGATCGCCTTGCGGGTGCCGAGGTGGGCGTGGATCTCCGCCTCCACCTGCTCGCGCGTCCAGTCGGGGTTGCGCTCGGGGCCGAGCTGCACCGTCTCGGTCAGGAGCACGGTTCCCTCGCCGTCGACGTGGATCGCACCTCCCTCGTTGACCAGCTTCGAGGCGTACGTCTTCGCCCCCGCGAGGTCCGCGACATACGCGCCGATCTTGGCGTCGTGCTCCCAGCGGGCCCAGTCCTGGGCACCCCAGCCGTTGAACGTCCAGTCCACGGCGGCCAGTTCGCCCTTCCCGTCGGTGAGGAAGGTGGGGCCGATGTCACGCATCCAGGCATCGTCGAGTCCACGTTCGACGGTGTCGACGTCCGGGCCGAGCAGCGCCCGGGCCGCCTGCGACTGGCCCGGCCCGCACACGACCGTCACCGGTTCGAACCGGCGGATCGCGCGCGCCACCGCCGCCCAGGCCGCGCGCGCCTCGGCGAGGTCCTCGGGGTTGTCGAAGGTCGGGTTGGGGCCCGGCCACGCCATCCAGGTGCGCTCGTGCGGGGTCCACTCGGCGGGCATCCGGAAACCGTCGGCGGCAGGGGTCATGACGTGCACCTTCATCACAGGAAGTAGAGGCGGTTGAGGGAGACCGAGTCGGCGGGTTCGGAGCGCAGCGGGTCACCGTCGAGGGTGACCAGGCCCGTGCGCTGGTCGACGTCGACGGATCCGGTACGGGAGTTGAGGCGCAGGTCGGCGGGGCCGATCCCGCGGGTGCCGCGCACGGCGACCCGGCGCCGGCGTGTCGGCATGAGGTCGTTGCCCTGGTCGAGCGCGGCCTGGGCGACGAAGGCGACCGAGATCTCGGCGGGCGTCGCGCCGTGCGCCCCGAACTGCGGCCCCAGGACGAGGGGTTCGCAGGTGTCGGTGGCGGCGTTCGGGTCGCCGACGACGCCGTACGCCGGGAAGCCGGACTTGAGGACGAGCTGCGGTTTGGCGCCGAAGAACTCCGGGCGCCACAGCACGATGTCGGCGAGCTTGCCGACCTCGATCGAGCCGACCTCGTGGGCGAGCCCGTGCGCGATGGCCGGGTTGATGGTGAGCTTGGCCATGTAGCGCAGGACGCGCTCGTTGTCGTGGTCCACGTCCGCCGGGGCGCCGCGCTCGGCCTTCATCTTTCCGGCCATCGCGAAGGTGCGGCGTACGGTCTCACCCGCGCGTCCCATGCCCTGCGCGTCCGACGAGGTGATCCCGATCGCGCCCAGGTCGTGCAGAACGTCCTCGGCGCCCATGGTTCCGGCGCGGATCCGGTCGCGGGCCATGGCCGCGTCGCCGGGCAGGTCGGTCTTCAGGTCGTGGACGGAGACGATCATGCCGTAGTGCTCGGCGACCGCGTCCCGGCCGAAGGGCAGGGTGGGGTTGGTGGAGGAACCGATGACGTTCGGGACCCCCGCCATCTTCAGGACGTTCGGCACGTGACCGCCGCCGCAGCCCTCGATGTGGAAGGCGTGGATGGTCCGGCCTTCGAGGACGCGCAGGGTGTCCTCGACCGACAGGCATTCGTTCAGCCCGTCGCTGTGCAGGGCGACCTGGACGTCGTGTTCCTCGGCGACGCGCAGCGCGGTGTCGAGGGCGCGGGTGTGGGCGCCCATGTCCTCGTGCACCTTGAAGCCGCTCGCGCCGCCCTCGGCCAGGGCCTCGACGAGGGGGGCGGCGTCGGAGGACGAACCCCGGCCCAGGAAGCCGATGTTGACCGGCCAGGCGTCGAAGGCGTTGAAGGCGTGACGCAACGCCCAGGGCGAGTTGACGCCGACGCCCCACACCGGCCCGAACTCCTGGCCGATGATCGTGGTGACGCCGGAGGCGAGCGAGGCCTCCATGATGCGCGGCGACAGCAGGTGCACGTGGGTGTCGACGGCTCCGGCGGTCGCGATCAGTCCCTCGCCCGAGACGATCGACGTCCCCGTACCGACCACCACGTCGACCCCGTCGAGGGTGTCGGGGTTCCCGGCCCGCCCGATCGAGCAGATCCGCCCCTCGCGGATGCCGATGGAGACCTTGCGGATTCCCTGGGCCGCGTCGATCACCACTACGTTGCTGATGACGACGTCGCAGGTCTCGCGGACGGCGGCGGCCTTGAGGTGCAGTCCGTCGCGGGCGGTCTTGCCGAAGCCCGCGAGGAACTCGTCGCCGTAGCGCTGGGCGTCGGACTCGACGCGGATGGTCAGCCCGGAGTCACCGAGGCGGACGCGGTCGCCGGCGCGGGGGCCGTGGGTGGCCGCGTACTCGTAAGGATTCATCGCGGCTCAGCTCCCTGAATTTCGCCGGTCTCCCCGGAGTCCCCGCCGTCTCCGGCGCCCTCGGCATCCCCGGCATCCCCGGCTCCGAGGTATCCGCAGGCGGCGGCCCTGCGCAGGGCCTCTTCCCTGGCCCCGGGCGCGTCCAGCGGCCCGTCGACCAGTCCCGCGAAGCCGATGGCGGTCCGCTCACCGCCGATGGGCAGCAGTCCGACCTCGATGCTCTCGCCCGGTCCGAAGCGCACGGAGGACCCGGCGGGGACCGCGAGCCGCATCCCGTAGGCCGCCGCCCGCGGGAAGTCGAGCCGCGGGTTGGTCTCGAAGAAGTGGAAGTGCGAGGTGACCGAGACGGGCACGGTCGCGGTGTTGGTGACCGTCAGCCGGACCACCGCGGCGGGCTCGACGTGCGCCGGCCCCGGCAGCAGCGCGCCCGGCGCCCGCTCCCCCAGCCCGCCCCCGAGGGGGTCGCTGACGACCGCGAGCCGGGACCCGTCGTCGAAGACGGCCTCGACGTGCACCTCGGTGACGATGTCGGCGACGCCCGGCAGGACGTCGTCCGGGCCGAGCACCTCCCGGGCCGCCGCGATCGCCTCGGCGAGCCGGCGCCCGTCCCGGGCCGCCTCGCACACGGTGTCCGCGATGAGGGCGGTCGCCTCGGGAACGTTCAGCCTGAGGCCCCGGGCCCGGCGGGCGCGGGCCAGCTCGGCGGCCCCGAAGAGCAGCAGCCGGTCACGTTCCGTGGGGGTCAGTCTCATGCCCGGGCACCTCCTTGCCTTCCTCGATTTAGAGCACCACTCTAAACGCGAGATTCATGGAACGGAAACATTGACATCGAGAATCTGGTCACAGACATTGAACGTCGCTCTAACTCTCAGGCGGCCGTCGAAGGAGACCAGCCATGCCGATCGAACAGCGCGGAGTCGACACCATCCCCGACGAGGAACGGACCAGCGGGCCGGCGGACCTCGTCTCGATCCTGCTGGGGTCGAACCTCTGCCTCGGTGTGATCATCTTCGGCTGGCTGCCACCCTCCTTCGGGCTCGACTGGTGGTCGTCGGTGAGCGCGATCGTGGCGGGCACGGTGATCGGCACGGCGCTCACCGCGCCGCTCGCGCTGGTGTCGCTGCGCACGGCGACGAACCTCTCCACCTCCTCCGGCGCCCAGTTCGGGGTGCGCGGACGGCTGGTCGGCTCGGTCGCCGGGCTGCTGCTCGCCCTCGGCTACACCGCGCTGACCGTCTGGATCGGCGGCGATGTGATGGTGAGCGTGCTCGGCCGCCTGTTCGGGCTGCCGGCGAACGGACTGTCGTACGCCGTCGTGTACGCCGTCCTCGCCGCCGCCACCGTCGCGGGCGCGGTGTACGGCTACCGCGTGCTGCTCGCGATGTCCCGGGTCCTCGCGGTCGGCATGACCGCGCTCCTCGCGCTCGGTGTGCTCGCCTACGCGCCGCACTTCACCGCCGCCGCGCTCCCGGAGACCGGCGGCTATCTGCTGGGCTCGTTCTGGCCGACCTGGCTGCTGGCGGCGGTCGCGGCAGGCCTGTCCGGACCGATCGCGTTCATCACCCTGCTCGGCGACTACACGCGCTACATCTCCCCGTCCCGGCACTCCTCCCGTACGGTTCTGCACGCCACGTGGCTTGGCTTGATCGCCGGGCTGCTGGTCCCGCAGCTCTTCGGCACCTTCACGGCGTACGCCGCCCGCGCGGCCCTCGACTACGCGGGGCCGCTGGTCTCCGCCTCCCCCACCTGGTACCTGGTCCCGCTGCTGCTCGCCGCCTCCGCGGGGTCGGTCGGCAACGCGGGCCTGATGCTGTACTCCATGGGCCTGGACCTGGACGCGATCCTGCCGAAGGCCTCGCGCGCCCGGGCCACACTCACGGTCGCCGTCGTCGCGACGGTCTGTGTCTTCGTCGGCCACTACGCCTGGAACGCGCAGTCCGCGATGACGTCCTTCGTCCTTCTCCTGACCGCCATCGGCACCCCGTGGGCGGTCATCACCCTCATCGGCTTCGCCCGCTGCCGCGGAATCTACGACCCGGACGCCCTCCAGGTCTTCAACCGCCGCTCCCGGGGCGGCATCTACTGGTACCGCGCCGGCTGGAACGTCCAGGCGACGGTGGCCTGGGCCCTGGGCGCCTTCGCCGGCCTCCTCGCCGTCTCCCTCCCGTCGTACCAGGGACCGCTGCTGTCCCTCACCGGTGGAGTGGACTGCAGCTTCGTCCTGTCGGGCCTGGTCGGCGGCCTCGTCTATATGGCCCTCTCGCCGAAGCGGGCGTCACACCGGGTCGAGGCCGGGCAGGAACTGGCTCGCGCCGAAAGCGGGCTTTAGGTCGCTGAACCAGGTGGCGTTCTCGTCGTACGCGGCGAAGAACGGGCGGCCCACCAGCTCCGGGTCGCGGGCCTGGATGAGGTGGAGCACGAAGACCTTCTCACCGGCCACCTCCGTGATCCCGTCCACGCACACCTTGCCCGGCATCGCCGACATGACCGGGCCGCGCACGGTCCGCGCGAGGCCGGACACCTGGGCGTAGGCGTCGCGGAAGATCTGGTGACCGCGGGCGAGCGGCACCCCGAAGTAGCCCTGCGGGCCGGTGTCCCGCTCCACGAACTGGTAGTACGGCACCGCCCCCAGCGCGGTCGTCTCGTTCCACAGCCCGGCCCACGCCTCGGCACTGTCGTTGATGCCCCTGACCAGCGGCCCCTGACAGCGGATCACGGCACCCGTGTCACGCACCCGGCGCATCGCCTCCCGCACCACCGGGGGCCGCAGCTCCTGCGGATGGGTGAAGTGGGCCATCAGCGCGAGGTGGCGGCCGCTCGCGACGACCTTCCCGAACAGGCGGAGCACGTCGTCGGCGTCGCGGTCGGTGAGGAAACGGTACGGCCAGAAGGCGAGCGACTTGGTACCGATGCGGATCGACTGAATCGACTCGATCTCCAGGAGCGGTTCGACGTAGCGGCGCAGCACCTCGGTGCTCATCACCATCGGGTCGCCGCCCGTGATGAGCGCGCTGGTGACCTCCGGGTGGGCGCGCAGATAGGCGGATGTGGTGGCGATGTCGTCGGTGGCGATGCGCAGGTCGGACTCGCCGACGAACTGGGGCCAGCGGAAGCAGTACGTGCAGTAGGCGTGGCAGGTCTGGCCCTGGCGCGGGAAGATCAGCACCGTCTCCGGGTACTTGTGCTGGAGGCCGGTGAGGCGCCGCCCCTCGAGCACGGGGACGTTGGCGTCGAGCTGGCCGGAGGGGTGCGGGTTGAGCTTCATCCGGATCGCGTGGGCCGCGCGCAGGACGTCGGCCTTCGGGGCGTCCCGCGCCAGCAGCTCCGCCATCTGCTTGAGGTCGGGCTCGGGCAACATCTCGGCCTGCGGAAACGTGAGCCGGAAGATCGGGTCGTCGGGCACGGCCGACCAGTCGATCAACTCGTCGACCACGTAGGTGTTCGTACGGAACGGCAGGACGGCCGCCACGGCCCGCAGGGCGAGTCGCTCGGCGGGCGGCAGGGACACGCGCCGCAGCAGGCCGTCCAGGTCACGGGGCGTGAAGGCGCGAAAACGGGGGCTCGGGTGCGAAGACCGGGAGCTGGTGTCCGGAGATCGGAGACTCAGGTGCGCGGATCCGGGTCTCGCGGGCTGAGCGGGGTGGAGCGCTGAACTCATGTGTGCCGGGGCCTCTATTCCCTGACCAGGACCAACGGCCGCAACTCGACGAAGGCGCCCGCCGACGCATCGTACTTCTCCGCGAAGCGCTGCATGAGCAGCCCGTGCAGCTCGCTCTCGTCGTCCACGACGATCAGCTCGTGTGCGCCGGAGGCGGTCAAGGCGTCGCTGTAGGCGGAGAGTTGGTCGAGGCGGTGGCGGGCCATGTACGACACGAGGTCGTGTCCGGCGACGTACAGGCAGTCGTCCACGTAGACGAAACGACAGCTGAACGCCCGGCGGCCGTCGGTCGCGTCGACCAGGGTCAGCGGCAGATGGGTGAATCGCTCCATCGGCTTGCTCTGCTGCCACAGTTCGTCGAAGCGTTGTTCGACGAAGGTGCCGAGCGGGGAGTGGACGGCGACCTCCAGCTGGACTCCCTCGCCGGACAGACGCCCGACGGTCAGGAAGGAGACCAGGGAGCGCTCGTCCCAGCGGTAGAGGGTCACGCCGGGGGAGGTGGAGCAGAGGCGTACTTCGAGGAGCTGACGGGAGTTCTCGTCGAGCCGGAGCGCGAACCGGTCCAGCGTGCGCAGGTTGCGCATGATGTCGCGGCGGATGTCGGCGCTCTGCTCGCCCAGTTCACGGCCGCGCAGGATGACCGCGAGGGAGTCGGGGTCGAGGAGGAGGATCTGCACGCGGGCGCCGTGCCCGGTGGCCGCCTTGATGCCGCGGAAGAGGCGCTCGGAGAACTGCGGCCCGAACACGTTGGAGAAGGTGTCGAGGACCTTCACGTTCGAGGTCGAGCCGTAGACCTGGGCGCTGAACCACTCGTAGTCCAGCCGGGTGTGTTCGCGGACCCGGCCCTCCTGGGCGCGGCTGATCAGCGGGCCGATCACGAACACGGTGACGACGACGCCGACGATGTCGGTGCCGAGGTTGAGGGTGAGGTTCTCCTCGTAGTTGTCCATCCGCGAGCTGCTCCAGAGGAGGAGGGCTGCGACGGCGGCGAGCAGGACGAGGACGGTGAGGCTCTGGGGGCGGCGTGGGGTGCGTAAGGTGCGCAGCAGCCAGCGCAGTCGTGGTATCGGCGACCCTGCGCTCACCTGCGCTCCCTCCGTGCGGGCACACGGGAGGGCGGCACGCTCCCCCCGTGGAATCTGTGGATACCCGTGTCACGGAGCCGCTACGCGTCGAACGAACCGCCGGTCCCCGCACTCCTGTTGGGGAGAGAGGGACCGGCGGGAGGCGTGGGTTGCCGTGGACCCACGGGCGCGCGGACCGTCCTAGCCCAGCGGGTGCATCCAGCCGTGCTTGTCCTCGCTGATGCCGCGCTGGATGTCGAGGAGCGCCTCGCGCAGCTTCACGGTGACCTCGCCGGGCTCACCGCCGGACTGCTGCCACTCGGCACCGGTGCGCTTGACCGTGCCGACGGGGGTGATGACCGCGGCCGTGCCGCAGGCGAAGACCTCGGTCAGGGTGCCGTTCTCCGCGTCGCGCTGCCACTGGTCGATGGAGACGCGGCCCTCCTCGGAGGTGTAGCCGAGGTCGCGGGCGACGGTGAGGAGGGAGTCGCGGGTGACGCCCTCCAGGATGGAGCCGGTGAGGGAGGGGGTGATGATCCTGTCCCCGTACACGAAGTACAGGTTCATGCCGCCGAGCTCCTCGATCCACTTGTGCTCGACCGCGTCGAGGTAGCAGACCTGGGCGCAGCCCTGCTCGGCGGCCTCGGCCTGGGCGAGGAGGGAGGCCGCGTAGTTGCCGCCGGTCTTGGCGTCGCCCATGCCGCCGGGGACGGCGCGGACGTGGTCCTCGGAGACCCAGATGGAGACGGGCCTGACGCCGCCGGGGAAGTAGGCGCCGGCCGGGGAGGCGATGACCAGGAAGAGGTACTCGTTGGCGGGCTTCACGCCCAGGCCGACCTCGGTCGCGATCATGAACGGGCGCAGGTAGAGGGACTCTTCGCCGCCGTGCGCCGGGACCCAGGCGCAGTCCTGCTGGACCAGCACGTCACAGGCCTCGATGAACGTCTCCACGGGCAGCTCCGGCATGCCGAGCCGACGGGCGGAGGCCTGGAAGCGCCGGGCGTTCTTGTCCGGGCGGAAGGTGGCGACGGAGCCGTCGGGCTGGCGGTAGGCCTTGAGGCCCTCGAAGATCTCCTGCGCGTAGTGCAGGGTCATGTTCGCGGGGTCGAGGGAGAGCGGGCCGTACGGGACGAGCTGGCCGTCGTGCCAGCCGCGGCCCTCGGTCCACTTGATCGTCACCATGTGGTCGGTGAAGTGGCGGCCGAACCCGGGGTTGGCGAGGATCGCCTCGCGCTCCGCCGCGGAGCGGGGCTGCGAAGAGGGCTTGAGCTCGATCGTGGGCGTCGTCATGTGGTTGTCCTTCACCGGTTGTGTGTGACGGGCCGCGCTCACGCCTGTACTGCCAGTGGCCAGTACTAGGACGTCCGAGCATTCCCTCATTCCCGCGGCTCCGCGTTCGATTATCGCGCGCGCGAAGCCGTGGACGAAACGGGGTGAAGACGGCCCAGGGGTTGCCCAGGGGTTGTTGATGGTGACACCCGGCGAGGGCATAGGAAAAGCCGCCGGGTGCGGATGCGACCCGGCGGCTCCTACGAGACGTAAGTGGCGCGGCGGGTCAGCCGGCTACTCGTACGGCGAGCGCGTCGCCGATTTCCTCGGTGCTGCGGGTGGGCTTGCCCACGCGCTCGGCGAGGTCGGCCGAGACGGCGCCCTCGATGCGGGCGGCCTCGGCCTCGTAGCCGAGGTGGCGCAGCAGGAGGGCGACGGACAGGACGGTGGCGCTGGGGTCGGCCTTGCCCTGGCCCGCGATGTCGGGCGCCGAGCCGTGCACGGGCTCGAACATCGAGGGGAATTCACCGGAGGGGTTGATGTTCCCGCTCGCGGCGACGCCGATGCCGCCGGAGACGGCCGCGGCGAGGTCGGTGATGATGTCGCCGAAGAGGTTGTCGGTGACGATCACGTCGAAGCGCGCGGGGTCCGTGACCAGGTAGATCGTCGCTGCGTCCACGTGGATGTAGTCCGTGGTGACCTCGGGGAACTCCTCGGCCACCCTGTTGAAGACGTTCGTCCAGAGGTGACCCGCGAAGGTCAGCACGTTGTTCTTGTGGACCAGCGTCAGCTTCTTGCGCGGGCGGGCCTGGGCGCGGGCGAAGGCGTCACGGACGACTCGCTCGACACCGAAGGCCGTGTTGACGGAGACCTCGGTGGCGACCTCGTGCTCGGTGCCCTTGCGGATCGTGCCGCCGTTGCCCGTGTACGGGCCCTCGGTGCCCTCGCGGACCACGACGAAGTCGATCTCCGGCTGGCCCGCCAGCGGGGTGGCGACACCCGGAAGGAGCTTCGACGGACGCAGGTTGACGTGGTGGTCGAAGGCGAAGCGGAGCTTGAGCAGGAAGCCGCGTTCCAGGACGCCGGACGGGACCGAGGGGTCACCGATCGCGCCGAGCAGGATCGCGTCGTGCTGCTTGAGGGCGTCGAGGTCGGCCTCGGTGAGGGTCTCACCCGTGGCGTGGTAGCGCTTGGCCCCGAAGTCGAACTCCTTGGTCTCCAGCTTCACATCCTGCGGAAGGACGGCGGAGAGCACCTTCAGCCCCTGGGCCACGACCTCCTGGCCGATGCCGTCACCGGGGATCACTGCGAGATTGATGCTGCGAGACATGAAGGCACCGTACTCCGTGTCCCATGGAATGACACGAGGTGTCCGCCATCCGGACATCCTCGGGGTGTCGCGAACCGTTTCGTCGATGTGCGTTCACCCGTACGTATGGCGGGCGTTGGGACTTGCTGGGAAGTTCACCAGCATGGACCTTCCCGACTTCGGCATTCCGGAGCAGCTCGCGAGCCGGATGAGCATGGCGGAGCAGTACGAGTACCTGCGTACGAAGCTCACGCGGCGCCGCGCCCTGGTGTCGGCGGGTGCGTTCGCGGGCGGCGGGCTGCTGGCCGGCTGCTCGTCCCCGTCGGGAACGGTGAGGCGCGGCTCCGCCCCGAGCCCGAGCGTCACCGGGCAGGCGCACGGTTCCGTCGTCACCCCCTTCGGCCGTCACCTCGCCTTCGGCGCCGACCCGAAGACCCAGATGCGGGTCTCCTGGCAGGTGCCGCTCGCGGTCCGGAGGCCGTATCTGCGGGTGGGCACGCATCCCGGACAGCTGAGCCGGAAGGTCGGGGCCGAGGTCCGCGCCCTGCACACGCCGGGGGTCACGGGCGTACGGCCGGCACTGGACCAGTACTACGTGCACGCGGCCCTGGACGGTCTGCGGCCCGGCACGACGTACTACTACGGCGTCGGCCACGACGGCTTCGACCCGGCCTCGCCGGCGCACGGGTCGACCGTCGGCTCCTTCCGCACGGCGCCCGCGAACCCGGAGAAGTTCGTGTTCACCGCCTTCGGCGACCAAGGTGTCAGCTCGGCCGCGCTCGCCAACGACAAGGTGCTGCTGCGCCAGAACCCCGCCTTCCACCTCCACGCGGGTGACATCTGCTACGCGGACGGGACCGGGAGCGGCAAGAAGTCGGACGGGTTCGACCCCGGGTACTGGGACCTGTTCCTCAAGCAGACCGAACCGGTGGCGAAGTCGGTGCCGTGGATGGTGACGACCGGCAACCACGACATGGAGGCCTGGTACTCGCCGGACGGCTACGGCGGCCAGGCGGCCCGCTTCTCCCTCCCGGACAGCGGCTTCGACCCACGGACGGCACCGGGCGTCTACTCCTTCACCTACGGCAACGTCGGTGTCGTGGCACTGGACGCGAACGACGTGTCGTACGAGATTCCCGCCAACCAGGGCTACTCGGGCGGGCAGCAGACGAAGTGGCTGGACAGGAAGCTGGGCGAGCTGCGCTCCTCGGCGGCGGTGGACTTCATCGTGCTCTTCTTCCACCACTGCGCCTATTCGACGTCCGCGCACGCCTCCGACGGCGGGGTGCGCGCGGCGTGGCTGCCGCTGTTCGACAAGCACCAGGTGGATCTGGTGATCAACGGGCACAACCACGTGTACGAGCGGACGGACGCCGTCAAGAAGGGTGCGGTGGGCCGTGCGGTGCCGGTGGGCGGCTCGACGGATCCGACACGGGACGGGATCGTCTACGTCACGGCGGGCGGCGGCGGCAAGGATCTGTACGGCTTCCCGTCGGGCGTGAAGGACAGTTACGAGGGGCACGTCGGCCGCCACGAGTCGGTGAGCAGCTTCCACTGGACCAAGTCGCAGGACCAGCAGCGGGAGACGGTGGAGTGGTCCCGGGTGCGCTACGCCGGCTTCTCCTTCCTCTCGGTGGAGGCGGAGGCGGGCACGACGCCCCGGCTCAAGGTGTCGGCGCTCGCGGAGAGCGGCGGGCGCATCGACCACTTCGAGGTGCGGCGCGGTCACTGAGCACACGGCGGCGGCCGAGCACTCCGAGGTGCGGCGCGGGGCGTGGACCCCGCGCCGCACCCCGTGCGGGTGCGGCTCCCGGTATGGGGGTGGTGTGGTGCGGGCGGGTCAGTGACCCGTCTCGCCGCCGTTGTCCCTGCGGTCGAGGGCGCGCTGGAGGGCGGCGGCCGCGTTCTTGCGGTCGGACTCGCTCGTGCGGGACACGTGGCGGACTCGGCGGACGGTCGTCTCGGCCATGATGAATCGACTCCTTGCCTCCGGAAAGCGGCCCGGAACGGACCACCGGAAGTGCGATGAGGGAGGGATACGAGACGCCGGGGGCGGGGAACGGTGCCGCAGGGGTTGCCTGCCAGGGGCTCCGGCTCACGACCGCCATTCGCTTGGTCTAGCGAGACGTTCGGCTCCTACAAAACTAAGCGAGGAAGGGGCATCTGTCTCCACAGTTAGTCGGACTTCCTACTATCTGAGACGGTGGATTGGGTCACACGGCCCTGAGCTGGGACAACAGTGCGCGCGGCATCGCCCGCCGCCGGGTGCAGCCGCAGGGCGCCCGCCGTCGGAACGAGACACAGCACGCCGAGCACCACGAACGCGACGGCATACGCCGAGCGCGTCCCGTCCGTCAGCGCCGCGCCCCCGCGAAGCGCGACGGCGGTGACGGCCACGCCCAGCCCCGCGGCCAGTTGGTGGGAGGTCGCGAAGAGGGCGTTGGCGTCGCGCAGCCGCTCCGGCGGGGTCTCGCTGAAGGCGATGGTCGCGTAGCCGCTGAGGCCGACCGAACGGGCGACACCGGAGAGCACCGCGACGACCGCGATCACCGCGACCGGCGTCCCCCGGGTGAACAGCGCGCAGGCCGCGGTGGTGACCGCGAGCCCGAGCGTGGAGACGATCAGCAGCGGACGGAAGCCGAAGCGGTTGATCAGATACGTGGTCGCGGGCTTGACCCCGATGTTCCCGACGAAGACGAACAGCACCACCGCGCCCGACCTCACCGCGCTCCAGCCGAACACCTCCTGGAAGAGCAGCGGGAGGAGGAAGGGCAGGGCGGCGACGACCGCCATGGAGAGCGAGCCGTCGAGCGCCGACACGCGGAAGGACTGGACGTCCAGGGTGCGCAGGTTGACCAGCGGGTGCGGGGTGCGCAGCAGATGCCGCACGGCCGCGGCGAGCGCCACGACGGCGAGCGCGCCGACCGCCACCGTCCGGGCCTGAGCACCTCCGCCTCCGGCCGGGTCGGAGAGCAGGTGCGCGGTCCAGGTCAGGGCGGCGAGGCCGGTGCAGGTGAGCAGGGTGCCGACGAGATCAAGCGGGGGTATCTCGTCCCGCGGGGCCGGTGCGATGAGGCGGTGCGCGACGAGCAGGGCGACCACGCCGAGCGGCACGTTCAGCAGGAAGATCCAGTGCCAGGAGGCGTACGTGGTGATCAGGCCCCCGAGCAGGGGCGCGAGCACCGGGGCGACGAGGCCTGGCCACACGATGTACGCGACCATGCGCGGCAGTTCCCGCTTGGCGGTGCCGGTCAGGACGACCAGCCGGCCGACGGGCACCATCATGGCGCCGCCGACGCCCTGCAGCACACGGGTGCCGACGAGCGCGCCGAGGTTCGGGGCGAACGCGCAGGCGAGGGAGGCGAGGGTGAAGACCGTGATCGCGGTGAGGAAGACCCGGCGTGGGCCGAAACGGGCGGTGAGCCAGCCGGAGAGGGGGATGAGGACGGCGAGGGTGACGAGGTAGGCGGTGATGACCAGGCCCACGGAAGTGGGGGCGGTGTGCAGGTCCCGGGCTATCTGCGGAGCCGCGGTCGACACGATCGTGCCGTCCAGCATCTCCATGAAGAAGCAGCCCGCGACGAGGAGCGCGGTCGCGGTGCCGCGCCGGTGAGAATCCGTCATGGGTCCAGGTTCGGGGCGCCCATTGCTGCACACAAGGTCCGATTGCTTCACGTAGCCTTGCGTCCCATGCAGCATTCAGCGCATGCGTCGTCCGGGTCCGGGCTGACCGCTCCCCTCCCCGACATGAACCTCCTGCCCGCCCTCGACGCCCTGCTGCGCGCGGGAAGCGTGGCGGGTGCGGCGGCCGAACTGAACGTCTCCCCCTCGGCGATGAGCCGCACTCTGGGCCGGCTGCGCCGGGTGGTCGGCGACCCGCTCCTCGTCCCGTCGGGGCGGGGGTTGACCCTGACACCCCGCGCGCGGGAGATGCAGCCTCGGGTGCAGGCCGCGCTGGCGGGCGCGGTGGCGGCGCTGCGACCGCCGACCGACATCGAACTCTCCTCCCTGCGAAGGGAGTTCAGAATCCGTGCCAACGACGGGGTCGCCCTGTCCCTCGGCGCCCCGCTGCTGGAACTGGTGGCCCGGGAGGCACCCGGCGTACGGCTGCGACTGCTGCCCGAGGGCGAGGAGGACCCGGCGGATCTGCGCACCCATGTCGACCTGGACGTGGGCGAGTTGCCGGACCCGCTGCCACACGACGTGCGCGCCTCGACGCTGCGGGAACACCGGATGGTGGCGGTGGCGCGGGCCGGCGCGGAGTTCGCGGGCGAGCCGCTGACGCCGGAGCGGTTCGCCGCGCTGCCGCACATCACGGTGACGCGGCGCGGCCGGGCGCACAGCGTGGTGGACGAACACCTCGCCGGGCTCGGCCTGCGCCGCGACGTCCTGGCGACGGCCCCCACCTTCGGCGCGGCCTGCTTCTTCGTCCTGCGCACCGACGCCCTGGCGCTCGTCCCGGCGGAGGTCGCGAGGGAGGCGGCACGCTGGATGCCGCTGGCGGTGCTGGAGATTCCGCTGGACCTGCCGGGGTTCTCGTCGGGCCAGGCCTGGCACGTACGGCTGGACACGGATCCGGCGCACCGGTGGCTGCGCGGGGCGCTGACGCGGGTGGCGGAGGAGGTCAGGCGCGACATCGAAAATTGATCCTACCTCTGATGCGGTCAGACGCCTTGACAGGCCCATTGCGCACCTTCACTCTCACAATCATCGGATGACTACAGGTGATGACTGCGAGAAGGAGGGTTCCTGATGTCGGTCCAGTTACGCGCCCGCACCATCGTGTTGACGCTCTGCTCCACCCTGCTCGCCACGGCGGTGGCGGCGCTCCCCGCCCGCGCCGAAGGGACGGCGCGGGCCGCCTGGGAGGTGAAGGGGCCGCACGGCTCCCCGACGGCGGTCGTCGCGCTCGATCGGTCCGACGGACGTCCCACGCTCGCCGTCAGACGCGAGGGCAGAACGGTCCTGGAGCCCTCCCCCTCGGCCTGGTCACCGAACAGACCGACTTCTCCCGGGGGTTGACCCTCACCGGACGCTCCGAACGCACGATCACCGAGCGCTACACGAGCCCGACCGGCAAGTCCCGCGAGCGCGTCGCCCGCATGACCGAGGCCCGCTTTCGCTTCCGCACCGCCGACGGAGCCCGGCTCGACCTGGTGACACGAGTCGCCCGCGACGGCGTCGCCTACCGCTACGTCATGCCGCACAACCACGGCAACGTACTGCGCGAGGCCTCCGCCTTCACCCTCCCCACCGGCGCGAACGCCCTCCTCGGCGGCTACCGCGCCGACAACGAGCTCCGCTTCACCCGCTACGAGTCCGCGGCGGCGGCGCCGGCGGGCGCATACATGATGCAGGGCCTGTTCAGGACGGACGGGGGCAACGGCGCCGCCGCCGACGGCGACTACGCCCTGATCGCCGAGTCGGACGTCAACGGCACCTACGCGGGGGCCCATCTGACGCACACCGCGGACTCGTCGACGTACGGACTGAGTCTCTGGAACGACGAGCCGATCCTGACGACCGGCCCGCTCACCACCCCCTGGCGCGCGATCGTCACCGGTGATCTCGTCACCGTCACCGAGTCGACGTTCACCGACGACCTCGCCCCGGCGTCCCGGGTCCGCGACACCTCCTGGATCAAGCCGGGCCCGGCGCTGTGGACCTGGCTGGCGGGCGGCAAGGAGGCGGGACAGAGCCTGACCGCGCAGGAGAAGTACGTGGACTACGCGGCCGAGCGCGGTTGGCCGTACGAAGTGGTGGACGCGGGCTGGTACTACAAGACCGGCGACTGGGAGGTGATCGATCCCCGGTGGCAGACGGACAGCTGGATGCCGGAGCTGGTGCGCTACGCGGCGGCCAAGGGCGTGGGCATCCACGTCTGGCTGCACTACAGCCTGCTGACCGATCCCGTCGAGCGCGAGAAGTGGCTTTCCACGCTCGCGGGTTGGGGCGTCAAGGGCGTGAAGATCGACTTCATGGACTCGGAGTCCCAGGAGCGGATGCGCTGGTACGACGACGTGCTGGAGTCCACGGCCCGCCACCACCTCATGGTGAACTTCCACGGCTCGACGATCCCCAAGGGCATCCAGCGCACCTGGCCGCAGGTCATGTCGATGGAGGGTGTCGGCGGCGAGGAGAAGCGCAACAACACCGCGGAGCAGCTGGCCTCGCTCCCCTTCACTCGCAATGTCATCGGCTCCATGGACTTCACCCCGGGCGCCTTCCACCGCCCGTACCGCCCGAACGTCGCCTCGGACGCGGGTGAGCTGGGCCTGAGCGTCCTGTACGAGTCCGGGATCCAGAACCTCTCCGGCACCCCGGAGTCGTACGACGCGCGGCCCGAGGCCCGCCGCTATCTGGAGCAGCTTCCCGCCCGCTGGGAGGAGACCCGGCTGCTGACCGGCGATCCGGGCCGCTCGGCGGTCCTCGCCCGGCGCGCCGCCGACGGCCGGTGGTTCATCGGCGGCACGTTCACGGGCGCGGCCCGCACGGTCGACGTACCGCTGCGGCTGAGCGCGGGCCGCTGGCTGGTGGAGACCCTGACGGACGGTCCGTCGGGCCTGGTGCGCGAGACGCACGTCGTCCGGGGCGGCGGCACGCTGACCGTACCGGTGGTGGCGGACGGCGGCTTCGCGGCGCTCGCCTGTCGCGCGCGCGAAGGCCGTACGACCTGCGAGAACTGACCCACCTGAGCGACCCGTGGCTCCCCCGGTCCCGAACGGGGTCGGGGGAGCCGTTCGTGCACGGCGACCGCCGACGGCCGAGCAGCGGCTCGCCCACACGACTGATCCTCCGCGCGGCATGCGACATCGGGCTCCGGCAGGGGGAACGGTGACGTCATGAGCGACACGACCAAAGCACTGCTCGAGGGCGGCCCGGACGATCTGCCCGAGCGGATCGTCCCGGTCCCGCCTCCTGGAACGGACGTGAAGATCGAGCTGCGCGGTGGATACGAACACTTCAGGGCGACCCCGCGGCAGGCGGACACGCCGGAGGGCAGGCTGCCGGTGTACGAGTGGTGGGAGCGGACGGAGTTCGCCGGGTAACGCCACCTCCGCCGCGGCGGGGACGGCGGCCCACCGCAGGGCCGCCGTCACCGTCTCCCGAAAGCCCCTCGGATCCTCGGCCCACGGCAGGTGCCCGGTCTCCGGAAGGCACCCGGCGCACCCGGGGCAGCACCCTCTCCAGTGAGTCGACCGCCGAGCGCGGCCGGATGTCGAGCGCTCCGTCGACGACGACCACGGGCAGGTCGCGTTCTTGGCAGGCGGCGTACAGCTCCGGGGTGCCCCGGGTCCCGCTCGCGGTCCACGAACTCGGCGGACCACTGCAGCACCGCACGCTCCCGTTCCGCGGTCTCGGAGCAAACCGGACGGTCCGTCAACTCCTGCCAGCGGGCCATGCGTTCGGGGAGACCGGTCCGTCAGTGCTCCGGCCACGTCCTCGAACATGTCCCCCAGGCCGGGGCCGCCGTGGCACAGCACGAGCGGGGGGCCTTCACCCGACCGCTCCGCCCACAGACGCACTCCGTCGCCGGTCTCGACCGTCTCACTCCGCGTCCGGGCCATGGGGAGATTCTGCCCGCGGACGCCCGGAGACGGAGACGGGCCGGACATGGAGACGGGCCGGGAAGCCTGCCCGGAGGTCGGGCTTCCCGGCCCGGGTTCGGAAGGGCTGATCAGCCCATGTGCGGGTACGTGTAGTCGGTCGGCGGGACCAGGGTCTCCTTGATGGCGCGGGTCAGCGTCCAGCGCATCAGGTTCTGCGGCGCGCCCGCCTTGTCGTTGGTGCCGGAGGAACGGCCGCCGCCGAAGGGCTGCTGGCCGACGACGGCGCCGGTCGACTTGTCGTTGATGTAGAAGTTGCCCGCGGCGTAGCGGAGCTTCTCCATCGTGTACGCGGCGGCCGCACGGTCGCCCGAGACGACCGAGCCGGTCAGCGCGTAGTCGGACGCCGACTCCATCTGGGTCAGCATCTCGTCGTAGTTCTCGTCCTCGTAGACGTGCACGGCGAGGAACGGGCCGAAGTACTCCGTCTTGAAGACCTCGTTCTCCGGGTCCGAGCACTCCACGACGGTCGGGCGCACGAAATAGCCGACCGAGTCGTCGTACGAACCGCCCGCGACGATCGTGCAGGCCGGGTCGGTCTTCGCCCGGTCGATCGCCGCCTTGTTCTTGGCGAACGCGCGCTCGTCGATGACCGCGCCGACGAAGTTCGCGAGGTCGGTCACGTCGCCCATGGTCAGGTAGTCGACCTCGGCCGCGAACTCCTCCTTGAACCCGGAGTTCCAGATGGACGCCGGGATGTACGCGCGGGAGGTGGCCGAGCACTTCTGGCCCTGGTACTCGAAGGCACCACGGGTCAGGGCGGTCTTCAGAACCGCGCGGTCGGCGCTGGGGTGCGCGACCAGGAAGTCCTTGCCGCCGGTCTCGCCGACCAGACGCGGGTACGAGCGGTACTTCTCGATGTTGTTGCCGACCGTCTTCCACAGGTACTGGAAGGTCTTGGTCGACCCGGTGAAGTGGATGCCCGCGAGGTCGCGGTGCTCCAGGGCGACCTTGGAGACCTCGATGCCGTCTCCGGTGACGAGGTTGATGACGCCCTTGGGGAGACCGGCCTCCTCCAGGAGCCGCATGAGCAGCACGGCGGCGTGGGTCTGCGTCGGGGACGGCTTCCAGACCACGACGTTGCCCATCAGCGCGGGCGCGGTCGGCAGGTTGCCCGCGATCGCCGAGAAGTTGAACGGCGTGATCGCGTAGACGAAGCCTTCGAGCGGGCGGTGGTCGAGGCGGTTCCAGACGCCCGGCGAGTTGGCCGGGGGCTGCTCGGCGAGGATCTGGCGCGCGTAGGCGACGTTGAAGCGCCAGAAGTCGACGAGCTCGCAGGGGCAGTCGATCTCGGCCTGCTGGGCGGTCTTCGACTGGCCGAGCATGGTGGAGGCGGCCAGCGTCTCGCGCCAGGGGCCGGCCAGCAGCTCGGCGGCGCGCAGGATGATCGCGGCGCGGTCGTCGAAGGACATCGCGCGCCAGGCGGGCGCGGCGGCGAGGGCCGCGTCGATGGCGTCCTGCGCGTCCTGCTGGGTGGCGTGCGCGCCGGTGCCGATGACGGCCTTGTGGTTGTGCGGCTGCACGACCTCGAAGCGCTCACCGCCGCCGAGCCGCTTCTCGCCGCCGATGGTCATCGGCAGCTCGATCGGGTTCTCCGCCAGCTCCTTGAGCTTGGCCTCCAGGCGGGCGCGCTCGGGCGAACCGGGGGCGTAGCCGTGCACCGGCTCGTTGACGGGGGTGGGGACCTGGGTCACAGCGTCCATGGTTTCCGTAACTCCTTTATGAGCGGGTGGTTCGGGCTCGGCCCGTGGATCAGCCCTTGGTCAGAATCGAGCGTGCGAAGAAGAGGAGGTTGGCCGGCTTCTCGGCCAGGCGGCGCATGAAGTAGCCGTACCAGTCGGTGCCGTACGCGGTGTACACCCGCATGCGGTGGCCCTCGGCGGCGAGCCGCAGGTGCTCCTCGCTCCGGATGCCGTACAGCATCTGGAACTCGTACTCGTCCAGCTTGCGCCCGGCCTTGCGCGCCAGCTCCTGGGCGATGGAGATGAGGCGCGGGTCGTGGGACCCGATCATCGGGTACCCCTCGCCCTCCATCAGGACGCGCAGGACGCGGACGTACGCCTTGTCGGTCTCGGCCTTGTCCTGGTACGCGACCTCGGCGGGCTCCTTGTAGGCCCCCTTCACCAGGCGGACGCGGCTGCCGCTCGCGGCGAGGCGGCGGGCGTCGGCCTCGGTGCGGTACAGGTAGGCCTGGATGACGCAGCCGGTCCGGGGGAAGTCCTTCCGCAGCTCCTCGTGGATGGCGAACATCGAGTCGAGGGTGGTGTGGTCCTCGGCGTCCAGGGTGACGGTGGTGCCGATGGCGGCGGCGGCCTCGACGACGGGGCGCACATTGGCGAGGGCCAGCTCGTGGCCGCCCTCCAGCGCCTGTCCGAACATCGACAGCTTGATCGACATCTCGGCCTTGGTGCCGAGGTCCAGCTCCTTCAGGTGCTCGATGAGCTCCAGGTACGCGTCCCGGGCGGCGAAGGCCTGCTCGCGGGTGGTGATGTCCTCGCCGACGACGTCGAGGGTGACTTCCAGACCCTTGGCGACGGCGTCCTGGACGACCGGAACGACCTGGTCGACGCTCTCACCGGCGATGAAGCGGGCGACCACCTGCTTGGTGCCGGGGGCCGCCGACACGAAGCGGCGCATCCGGTCGCTGCGCGACGCGGCGAGAATCACGGGACCCAGCACGGGGCACCTCCACAACAAGGCGAGCAGAAGGCCGTATCCCGACCATTCGGGTACGGCACGGAGAACCACCGTGAAACCTAAGGATCCCTCCGATCCTGAGCCATCGACAGCTGTCACGCATCCGTGCCCTGGATCTCAGACAGATGTATGAAGGGCTGCGGAATTGCGGGAGAATGCCCGGGTGAGCGACGAACACAGGGAGCACAGAGAGCACCGGGAGCACCGTGTCGATCACGGCGGCTATCAGGAGCTGGTCGACGAGATCTCGGCGCTCCTCGGCGTGCCCGCGACGCTGGAGAACCGGGACTTCGAGCTGATCGCCTTCGGCGCCTACGACAGCGAGGGCGAGCTCGACCCGTCGGCCCTGGACCCCGTACGGACCCGCTCGATCCTCACCCGTCGCTCCACGGCGACGGTCCGTACCTGGTTCGAGGGCTTCGGCATCACACGCGCGACGGCCCCCGTGCACATCCCGCCCACCCCGGAAGCGGGCGTGTACCGGGGCCGGATCTGTCTGCCGGTACGCCATCGGGGTGTCGTCCTCGGCTATGTCTGGCTGCTGGAGGACGACCCCGGCCCGTCCGAGGCACAGCTCTCCGCGGCGATGGAGGTCGCCGCCCGCATCGGCGACCTGCTCGCGGACGAGGCACAGGCGGGCGCGGACCTCACCCGCGAGCTGCGGGCGGTCCTCACCGCCGAGCGCGGCTGGCAGCGGGACATGGCGGTGGCCGAGCTGCGCACCGCCCTAGGCCCGCGCGGCGACGGCCTGCACGCGGTGGTGTGCGTCGCCCCCTGGCCCTCCGCCGACCCCGACGACGCCCCTTCGGTCCGTACGGTGCCGGGCGCGACCGCGCTGTGCACGGTGCCGTGGGGAGCCACCGGCCAGAGCCTGGCCCTGCTCGTACGGCTGCGCTCGGCGGACGTACTGACTCCGGCACTCACGGCGGCGACACGCTTCGTACGGGAGGCGGACGGGGAGCGCGGGGGCGGGCAGGGAACGGCGGCGCCCCGGCCTTCGTCGACTCCCGGGACTTCCGGAACGACGAAGGGCGCCGGGACGACCGTGGCCGCCGGTGTCGCCGGGGCCCGGGTGGGCCTCGCCGAGCTGGGGGCGGCCTGGCAGGAGGCGTCCGCCGCCGCCCGCGCGGTCCTCGCGGAACCCCGCCTCGGTCCGGTCGCCGAGTGGGCCTCCATCGGCCCGTTCCGCCTCCTCACGGCCCTCCCCCCGGAGGCGGCCCACGACCCGGCCGTCCGCACCCTCCTCTCCCCCGCTCACCGCGAACTCGCCCGCACCGCCGAGGTGTTCCTCGACTGCGCGGGCCAGGCGGGGCGTACGGCTGCGGAGTTGGGCATCCACCGGCAGACCCTCTACTACCGCCTGTCCCGCGTCGAGCAGCTGACCGGCCTCGACCTGGACGACGGCGAGGACCGCCTGCTGCTGCACATGGCGTTGAAGGGGGCGCGGCTGTGATGCCCGCGCGCGGCGATCAGCCGTAGGGTGTGCCGTCGAAACGCTCGCCTCGGACTCGGGCGACGGTGCGCTGCGCAGGGAGTAGGGGGACCCGGGAATGCCCACGTCTCAGCAGAAGTTGACCATCAGTCAGGTGGAGGCGCGTCGGCTGGCGCTGTCGCGGCAGTGGCTCGGCGGGGTGCGTCCGCCGGGCGACGGGGAGGGGCTGCGGGCCGTTCTGCGGTCGTTGCGCTATCTGCAGTTGGACCCCATCAGCGTCGTGGCGCCGAGTCATGAGCTCGTGGTGTGGAGCCGCCTCGGGGCGGGAGCCGGTTCGCATCTCGGCGCGTTGTGGTGGGAGGAGCGGTGGCTGTTCGAGTACTGGGCGCACGCAGCGGCACTGGTGCTCACCGAGGACTACCCGATCCACCGGGTGTCGATGGACGGCTATCCCCCGAAGAACCTGTCGTTGACCAAGGTCTGGATGGAGGCCAACGAAGGGCTCCTGGCGCACATCCTCACCCGGCTCGCCGAAGGCACCCCGCTGCCCACCGACGCCTTCGAGGACCGCTCGGTCATGGAGTGGCCCTCCAGCGGCTGGACCGCCGGCCGCAACGTCGAGCGGATGCTGACGTTCCTGTGGCTTCAGGGCCGGATCATGGTCGCGGGGCGCGAGGCGGGCCGGCGGTTGTGGGGCCTCCCGGACGCCTGTCTGCCGCCCGGCGCCGACCGGGTCGCGGTGTCGGCGCGCGAGATGGTGACCACGGCCGTGGAGCACACGCTGCGCGCCCTCGGCGTCGCCCGCCCCCTGGACATCAAGCAGTACTTCCTGCGGGGCAAGTACGACGGCCTGGCCGAGGTGTTGCGTACTCTCACGAGGGAGGGTCGCGTCCTACCCGTACGGGTGGAGGGGGCGACCTCGACCACCGAGACGTGGTACGTGCACGTCGACGCCATGGCCGAGCTGGAGGCGATCCGCGCCGGTGACTGGCACGGGCGCACCGCGCTGCTCTCCCCCTTCGACAACCTCGTGGGCGACCGGCGCCTGACCGAACGCCTGTGGGGCTTCGCCTTCCGCAACGAGATGTACGTGCCCAAGGCCAAACGGGAGTACGGGTACTACCTGCTGCCGATCCTGCACGAGGACCGCCTGGTCGGCCGTGTCTCGCCCCGTCGCGACCGGAACCGGGGCACCCTGCTGGTCGAAGGCCTCTACCTGGAGCCCGACGTCAGACCGACGGTGGCCCTGCGCAAGGCCGTCACCGGGCAACTCGCCGACCTGGCCGCCCTCGTGGGAACCACCGACGTCGAGTACGGCGAGACGGTACCCGAACCCTGGCGCGCGGCCCTGCGCCGGTCCTAGGACCGGTCCTCGGTGCTAGGACCGGTCCTCGGTGCTAGGACCGGTCCTGGCCGGCCGCGAGCCGTCCGGGCCGACCAGCGCCGGCGAGCAGGTCGCCGATCGTCGCGATGCCCTCCGTGATCGCGCGTTCCCCCACGTCACCGAAGCCCAGGACGAGTTGGGGCGGCGCCGTCGCCCGGTTCGAGCGACAGGCGCTCATCCCGTACAGGCCGACGGACCGTGCGCGCGCCCCGTCGACGACGGCCCGTTCGGCGGCCGCGTCCGTGCCGGGCAGGTGCGCGACGGCGTGGAACCCAGCCGCGAGGCCCGTCAGCCGGACCTCCGGGGCGTGTGCGGCGAGGGCCGTGACCAGGGCCGTACGCCGGGCCGCGTAGGTCGTGCGCATGCGGCGCAGATGGCGGTCGTAGCGGCCGGACTCGACGAGTCGGGCGAGGGCGAGCTGGTCGAGGGTCGGGGAGCCGCGGTCGGTGCGCAGCTTGGTCGCCGTGATCGGGGCGGTGAGCGCGGGCGGGCAGAGCAGCCAGCCGATGCGCAGCGCCGGGGCGAGGGACTTGCTGACGGTGCCGATGGAGACGACCCGGTCGGCGGCCAGTCCCTGCAGGGCTCCGACGGGTTCACGGTCGTAGCGGAACTCCGCGTCGTAGTCGTCCTCGACGACGTACGCGTCCCGCCGCGTCGCCCACTCGATCAGCGCGAGCCGGCGTTCGGGCGCCAGGACGACGCCGGTGGGCCACTGGTGCGCGGGGGTGACGACGACGGCCCGTGCCCCGGTCGCCTGCAGCGCCCGTACGTCGATTCCCTGCTCGTCGACCGGGACGGGCACCGCCGTCAGACCCGCCGCGGCCGCGGCCGCCGTCACCGTGGCGGGGGCGCCCGGGTCCTCGTACGCCACGACACGCACCCCCGCCCCGGCCAGGCTCTCCAGGGCGAGGCCCAGGCCCTGCGCGTAGCCGGAGCAGACGACGATCCGCTCGGGGTCGGCCGCGGCGGCACGCACCCGGCGCAGATATCCGGCGACGACCTCGCGCAGCACGCAACTCCCGCGCGGATCCCCGTAGTCGAGGTCCGCGGTCGGCAGGGTGCGGCCCGCCTCGCGCAGCGCCCAGAGCCAGTCGGAGAGCGGGAAGCCGGTCAGGTCCGGCACGCCGTGCCGGAAGTCGGCGATGGGCCGCTCGGGCGCGCTCCGGTGCGGTGCTGGCGCGGGCGGCACGTGGGCGCACGCCGCGACCCGGGTGGCCGAGCCGACGCGCGTCACGAGGTAGCCCTCGGACTGGAGTTGGGCGTAGCAGTCCTGGACGAGGCCCCTGGACAGCCCCATCTCGCGGGCGAGTTCACGCGAGGAGGGCAGCCGCTCGCCGGCGCCGAGGCGGCCCGTGCGGATCGCGTCCCGCAGCTGCCTTTCGAGCTGGGCGCGCAGCTGCTCGCCGCTCTCCCGGTCGACGGACAGGAGCAGTTCGGGTGACAGACCGGCCCACTGCAACGGCATGGAATTGGAGCTTACCGGGGGTCCGGCGGCTGCCTACCGTCGTTCCCATGACAACGACCAGGCCCCGCGTCCCGGCGGCAGCTTCAAGGCCCCCTCTCCTCACCCGCCCCCTGCTGCTCCGTTTCGTGAGCATGGTCGGCGCCTCGGTGAGCTTCTTCCTGCTCCTGTCGGTCGTGCCCCGCTACGCCACGACGTCGGGGGCGGGCCTGGCCACCGGCGCCCTGATGCTCTCCACGGTCCTGGGCGAGCTGGCCGCTCCCCGCCTGGTCGCCCGCTACGGCTACCGGGTCGCGCTGATCGCCGGTCTCACCCTGCTCGGCGCTCCCGCGCTGGTCCTGACCGTCTCCGACGGCATGGCGTGGATCGTGACGGTCTGTCTCGTCCGCGGCCTCGGCTTCGCGCTCACGCTCGTCGCGGGCGGCGCGCTCACCGCGTCGCTCATTCCGGCCGAGCGGCGCGGGGAGGGCCTCGCGCTGGTGGGCGTGGTCTCCGGAGTGCCGTCGCTGATCGCGCTGCCGCTCGGCGTGTGGCTCGCCGCGCACGCCGGATACGGGCCGGTCGCCGTGGCCGCGGGCGTGGCGGCGCTGGCCGCGATCGTCGCCGTACCGGGCCTGCCGGACCGGGAGCCGACGTCCGGGAAGCCGGTGGGGGTGCTGGCCGGGCTGCGCACCGGTGGTCTGATGCGGCCCGGGGCCGTCTTCGCGACCACCGCCCTCGCCGCCGGGATCGTCGTCACGTTCCTGCCGCTGGCGGTCCCGGCCGCCTACGGCACGGTCGTCGCCGTGGCCCTCTTCGTGCAGCCGGCCGCGTCGACCGCGGCCCGGTGGGCGGCCGGCCGGTACGGAGACCGGCACGGGCCCGCGCGACTCCTCGTGCCCGGCCTGGTCCTCTCGGCCGGGGGCCTGTCGATCACGGCGGTGACCGGCAGTCCCGTCGCCGTCCTCGTCGGAGTCGCGGTCTTCGGCACCGGCTTCGGCATCGCCCAGAACGCCACGCTGACCCTGATGTACGCGCGCGTTCCGGCCACCGGATACGGCACCGTCACCGCGCTGTGGAACATCGCGTACGACGGTGGCATGGGCGTCGGCGCGGCGGGTTTCGGCGTGCTGGCCGGGGTGACGGGGTACCCGTCGGCGCTCGCCGTCACCGCCGCACTGATGCTGGTGGCGCTGATCCCGGCGTACCGCGACGCGCGATCCGATCGTGCGACCCGCACCTCACCGACCGGAGTCGTGGCCGGGTGACGCCTCAGTCCCGCGGCCCGGTCGCGCCCTCGATCACCCGTCGCAGCCCCTCCGTGAGGTCGTCCGCCGTGGAGGCGCTCGCCGGGTCGAAGAGCCACTGCACCATCAGACCGTTGAGCAGCGCCTGGTAGAAGCCGCCGAGGGACTGGACGGTGCGCTCGTCGAGCGTCTCCTCGTCCAGACCCGTGAGCATCGCGACGAGCCCGGACCGTCCTTCGATCTGCGCCTTCGCCATCAGTTTCCGCAGCTCCGGAACCCTCTCCCCCTGCGTCACGATCTCCATGCTGGCCGCCCAGACGGGCCGGAACTCCTCGAAGGACTCCAGCATCCGCGCCCACACGCTGTGGAACCGCTCCACGGAACCCCCGGGTGCGTCCTCGCGCTCCTGGTGGGGGCGAACTTCTCGCCCCACTCCTGCACCAGCTCCACGAAGGCCTGCGTCAGCAGCGCGTCCTTCGACCCGTAGTGGTAGCCGATGGACGCCAGGTTCGTCCCGGACTCCTTCACGATGTCGCGCGCCGTGGTGCGCACGAACCCCTTCTCCAGCAGGCAGCGCTTGGCGCCTTCGAGCAGATCCTCACGGTGTCCCATGCCGATCAGCGTACCCCCGATACAGACAAACGTCCCAGACGATTGTTTTAAACAACCGTACTAGACAAGCGTTTAATACGCCCGTACAGTCCCTGCCATGACGAACTCGAAGCACTCGACGAGCACCACCCCCGCACCCGGCGGAGGCCTCGCCGGCCGCCGCGAATGGACCGCCCTCGGCGTCCTGATGCTTCCGCTCCTGCTGGTCTCGATGGACGTCTCGGTCCTCTACTTCGCGATCCCCGCGATCAGCGCGGACCTGGAGCCGAGCGGCACCCAGCAGCTGTGGATCTTCGACATCTACGCGTTCGTGCTCGCCGGACTGCTGATGACGATGGGCTCCCTCGGCGACCGCATAGGCCGCCGCAAGCTCCTCCTCATCGGCGCCGCCGCCTTCGGCACGGCCTCGGTCATGGCCGCCTACGCCGACAGCGCCGAGATGCTGATCGCGGCCCGCGCGGTCCTCGGCATCGGTGGCGCCACCCTCATGCCGTCGACGATGGCGATCATCCGCACGATGTTCACCGACCCCGGGCAGCGCGCGAAGGCGATCGGTCTGTGGTCCGGCGTCATGACCGGCGGCATCGCGCTCGGTTCGGTGATGAGCGGCGTCCTCGTCGAGTACTTCTGGTGGGGCTCGGTCTTCCTCGTCAACCTGCCCGCGATGGTGCTGCTGCTGGTCCTCGGCCCGATCCTGCTCCCCGAGTCCAAGAACCCGGAACCGGGCCGTTTCGACCTGCTCAGCGTGCCGCTGTCGATGGCCGCCGTGCTGCCCGTCATCTACGGCGTGAAGGAAATCCCGTCCGAGGGCTGGAAGTTCGAGTACGGCGCCTCGATCGTCGTCGGTCTCGTCTTCGCCGCGCTCTTCGTCCAGCGCCAGCGCACCGCCAAGTCCCCACTGATCTCCCCCGAGTTGTTCCGGGGCCGGGGCTTCGCACCCGCCGTCGTGCTCAACCTGGTCTCCGCGTTCGGGATGATGGGGTCGGCGTACTTCACCACGCAGTATCTGCAGTCGGTCCTCGGCAAGAGCTCCATGGAGGCCGCGCTGTGGTCACTGCTGCCGACGGTCCTGGTCGGGGTCGCCGCGCCGGTCGCCGCGCAGCTGGTGCAGATGGGCGTCCACCGCGCCCACGTCGTCTCCGGCGGTTTCGTCCTCGGCGCGTGCGGCTACGGTCTGCTGGCCTTCACCGGGACCGACTCGATGTGGCTGGTCCTCGCCGGGGCCGGTGTCCTCGCCTCGGGGATCGTCACCGTGATGTCCCAGATGATGGATCTGGCGCTGGGCACCGTCCCCGTCGGCAACGCGGGCGCCGCGTCGTCGCTGCTGGAGACGGGTGCCGAGTTCGGCGGGGCGCTCGGTATGGCGGTCCTCGGGTCCATCGGTACGGCCGTCTACCGCCACGAGATTCCGTCCGGCGCCCCGGCGCCGGCCCAGGAGACCCTCGGCGGCGCGCTGGCGGTCGCCCACCGGTTGCCGGGCGGCGCGGGGGATGCCCTGGTGCGGGCCGCGCGGGAGGCGTTCACCAGTGGGATGCAGGCGGCGGCGATCGCGGGGGCGGTGTTGTTGCTGGGGGCAGCGGGGGTCGCGTCCGCGACGTTGCGGCGCGTGCGGGTGCGGGAGATCGGGGCCGAGGCCCCCCACCCCGAACAGGCTCCCGCCTGACGCCGCTTCACCAGGGCTACGCCCTTGGAACCCCGGCTGTGCGCTCCGACTACGGGGGGGGCGGGGTCCGGTCGCGCAGTTCCCCGCGCCCTTCGGGCGGGGCTACGCCCCGGATCCCCGCCCTCCCTGAGTGCTTCGCTTGCGGGCCGGTGAGGACCGATCGCGCCGCTCCCCGCGCCCTTCATGCGGGGCTGCGCCCCGAAACCCCGCCCTCCCTGAGTGCTTCGTCTGCGGGCGGCGGGGTCCGGTCGCGCCACTCCCCGCGCCCCTAAAAGCCCCGGCCCACGCCATCCAGCCGGTCCGGCGCTTGAGGACGAGGCCGAAGGGCGATGCCCCGCCCACCCCGCTCAACCCCACCCACCCCGAGCCGCACCACCCAGCCCGTCCGGCGTTCGGGACGAGGCCGTTCAGGCCGACGCGAGAGGTCTGGGGGCGGCAGTCCCCACTGGGGTCGAAGGGGCGGAGCTCCTGGGGATGACGGGGGTCCCCTGCTCGAGCGAAGCCGAGGGCTTGGGGGAGGGCAGGGGCGGCGGGGGCGAGGACAAAGGGGCGGGACCGTGTCGGTGGGGCGTGTCAGGATGGGCGGCGTGGCACAGACATCCGATACGCCGTTCATCGGCCGGGACGACGAACTCGCCCGGCTCACCGGCGTGCTGGACCGCGCCCGCTCAGGCACCCCCCGCGCCGTCGTCCTCTCCGGAGACGCCGGCGTCGGCAAGACCCGCGTCCTGACAGAGGCCGCCGCACATGCCACCCGCACCGGCATGACGGTGCTCACCGGCCACTGCGTGGACCTCGGCGACGTGGGCCTGCCCTATCTGCCGTTCACGGAGATCCTCGGCGTGCTCGGCGGAGACGAGCGCTTCGCCGCCGCCCTCGCGGCACACCCGGCGGTCGAGCGCCTGCTGGGCTCCGGCAGCGGGACCGACACGGACACCGGCAGCCGGCTGCGACTCTTCGAGGGCGTGGCCGGCCTGCTGGCGGACGCCGCCGACATCACCCCCCTCCTCCTCGTCCTCGAAGACCTCCACTGGGCCGACCAGTCATCGAGGGACCTCCTGCGCTTCCTCCTCAGCCGAGGCGTCCTGCAGAACCCGACCCCCGGCTCCCCCACCCACCACCTCGCCCTCTTCGCCTCGTACCGCTCGGACGACCTGCACCGCCGCCACCCCCTGCGCCCCCTGCTCGCCGAACTGGCCCGGCTCCCCTCCGTGGACCGGCTCGAACTGCGCCCCATGGCCGACGCCGAAGTGGCCCGCCTGGTCCGCGCCCTGCGGACCGACGCCCTCTCCGACACCACCGTCCGCCGCATCGTCGACCGCGCCGAGGGCAACGCCTTCTACGCGGAGGAGCTGCTCGCCGCGCTGCCTGGCGACCTCGACCCGGCGGCGCCCGCCATGCCGAGCGGCCTCGCCGACCTCCTCCTCATCCGGATCGAGCAACTCTCCGACACCGCCCAGCAGGTGCTGCGCACGGCCGCGGTCGCCGGGCGGCGCGTCGAGCACGACCTGCTGCGTGACGCCGTGCAACTGCCCGAGGAAGAGCTGGAGTCGGCGTTGCGGGAGGCCGTGGGACGGCAGCTGCTGGTCCCCGGCGACGACGCCACGTACTCCTTCCGGCACGCCCTCGCCCGTGAGGCCGTCTACGCCGATCTGCTGCCCGGCGAGCGGGTCCGGCTGCACGGCGCGTTCGCCAAACTCCTCGCCGGACGCGGTCACACGGCGGAGAGCGCGGCCGAGCGCGCCCATCACTCGCGGGAGAGCCACGATCTCGCGGACGCGCTGACCGCCTCGTTGGAAGCGGCCGACCACGCCCAGCGGGTCGGTGCGCCCGCCGAGGAGCTGCACCACGTGGAGGCCGCGCTCGAACTGTGGCCCGCCGTGGACCCCGGCGCCCGCCCCCGCAAGGGCGACCCGGTCACGCTCACCCTGCGCGCCTCCGCCGCCGCGGCGCACGCCGGGGAGACCCACCGGGCGGTCTCCCTCACCCGCGCCGCCCTCGCCAGGGCGGGGTCGGACGCGGACTCGGAGCTCGCCGCCCGCGTCCGCTACACCCTCGCGGGCAATCTGATGCGCGTCGACAGTCTGAAGGCCGCCTTCACCTACAGCAGCGAGGCACTGGCCATGATCCCGGCCGAGCCCCCGTCGCACACCTGGGTGTGGGCGGCGGCCACCCATGTCATGGCCGCGCGGTACATGGGCCACGACGAGGACGCCGAGCGCGTCGCCCGGCAGGCGCTGCGCACCGCCGAGGAGCTCCGACTCGCCGACGCCCAGGCCGACTTGATCATCTCCCTGGTCGGTCTCGAAGACCACAACCGGCGTACGGCCGAGGGCCGGGAGCGGCTTCGGGAGGCCCGTGACCTGGCCCGGCGCGCCGGCAATGTCTCCGTCGAGATGCGCGCGCTGTTCAACCTCGCCATCGGGGCCTACGAGTCCGGGGCCCTGGACGAGTGCCTGACCTGGCTCGCCGAGGGACTCGAGCGGGCGAACCGCTCCGGCCTCGTCTCCTCCCCGTACGCGCTGGAGCTGCGCTACCTCCAGTCCCTGATCCTCTACACCCTGGGCCGCTGGGACGAGTGCGCGCGGGCGGCCGCCGTCGACGCCGAACGGCTGCCACCGGCGGGCGGCTTCGCCGTCGGGCCCGCGTTGTACGTCGCCCTGGCACGCGGCGAGGAAGGGGCCGCCGAGCGGGCCCGCGCGCTGCTCGACGGACCGTTCGACTGGATGGCCACACTCGTCGCGGGCATCGTGCTGACCGACGCCGCCGCCCTGCGCGGCGACCCCGAGGGCGCCGTCGCCTCCGTACGTGCGACGCTCGCATCGCTCAGCGACGGCTCCGGCAGCGAGCGGCCCGACATCGGTGTGCGGCTCGCGGCGCTGGCTCTGTCGGCGGTCGCGGACGCCGCCGTCGAGCTGCGTCTGACCGGCGACGAGGCGGGCGCCCGGCGCTGGGCGGACCTCGCGACCGAGCTGGTGGAGGTGGCCCGGAGCACGGCCGCGAAGGGGGAGGACGGCTCACGGCAGGGACCGGAGGGGCTGGCCTGGCTCGCCCGCGCCGAGGCGGAGTGGGTGCGCGCGCACTCGGGTCCCGAGGTGGCCGCCTGGGAGCAGGCGGTCGCCGCGTTCGACTACGGCGATCCCTACGAACTGGCCCGCTGCGAAAGACGGTTGGCCGAGGCACTGCTCGTGGCGGACCGCCGGGAGGAGGCCGCCGAGCGGGCCCGCGCGGCGCGCGACACCGCCGTCCGGCTCGGCGCCGTACCGCTGCGCGAGGAGCTGGACACCCTCATCCGGCGCGGTCGGTTCGCCGACTCACCGTCCGCCGCGGACCGTGTCCCGGCGCTGACCGCCCGCGAGAGCGATGTCCTGAGGCTGCTGGCGCGCGGCCGCACCAACCGTCAGATCGGCGAGGAGCTGTTCATCACGGGGAAGACGGCGAGCGTGCACGTCTCCAACATCCTCGCCAAGCTGGGCGCCTCGGGCCGCACCGAGGCCGTGGCCATCGCCTACCGGGAGGGGCTGGTCGAGCCGCCCCCGGGACTCCCGCGCACGACCGGCCCCCGCGCACGGCCGGGGCCCGGTCACCTGAGGTGACCGGGCCCCGGCCCGCGTACTGCGAAGGTCAGACGAGGTTCACCGAGCGCGCCGACGTGGCGCCGATCTCCTCGGCCACCTCGCTCAGCACGTTCTGCGGGACCGTGTCGTCGACGGTGAGGACCGCGAGGGCCTCGCCGCCCGCGGCGGCCCGCGCGACCTGCATGCCGGCGATGTTGATGCCCGCCTCGCCGAGGATGCGGCCGACGGTGCCGACGACACCGGGACGGTCCTCGTAGCTCAGCACGACCATGTGGGCGGCGAGTGCGAGGTCCACGTCGTACTCACCGACGGCGACGATCTTCTGCAGGTGCTTGGGGCCGGCCAGCGTGCCGGAGACCGAGACCTCCTGGCCGTCGCCGAGCGTGCCGCGCACGGTGACCACGTTGCGGTGGTCGGGGGACTCCGAGCTCGTCGTCAGACGGACCTCGACGCCGCGCTCCTGCGCGAACAGCGGGGCGTTGACGTACGACACCGTCTCGTCGACGACGTCCTCGAACACGCCCTTGAGCGCGGAGAGTTCGAGCACCTTGACGTCGTGC
The DNA here is from genome assembly GCF_039503195.1 of Streptomyces mirabilis. Classification (NCBI taxonomy): domain Bacteria; kingdom Bacillati; phylum Actinomycetota; class Actinomycetes; order Kitasatosporales; family Streptomycetaceae; genus Streptomyces; species Streptomyces mirabilis. The sequence goes on along the minus strand of NZ_JBCJKP010000001.1, from coordinate 7,139,163 downwards.
TGGGTGATCTCGCCGTACACCTCGACGTCGAGGCGGACCGCGACCTCGCCCGCGAGGGCGGTGAAGATGCGGCCGAGCTTCTCGGCGAGCGGCAGACCGGGCTTGACGTCCTCGGCGATGACACCGCCCTGCACGTTCACCGCGTCCGGGACGAGCTCACCGGCGAGGGCGAGGCGCACCGAGCGGGCGACGGAGACACCGGCCTTCTCCTGCGCCTCGTCCGTGGAGGCGCCGAGGTGCGGGGTGCAGACGACCTGGTCGAGCTCGAAGAGCGGGGAGTCCGTGCAGGGCTCCTTCGCGTACACGTCGAGGCCGGCGCCGGCGACGCGGCCCTCCTTGAGCGCCGAGAACAGCGCCTCCTCGTCGACGATCCCGCCGCGCGCGGCGTTGACGATCCGCACCGACGGCTTGACCTTGTGCAGCGCCTCGTCGCCGATGAGACCGACCGTCTCGGGGGTCTTGGGCAGGTGCACGGTGATGAAGTCCGCGACCTCGAGCAGCTCGTCGAGGGAGAGGACCTTGACGCCCATCTGCGCGGCCCGGGCAGGCTGGACGTAGGGGTCGTAGGCGACGACCTTCATCCCGAACGCGGACATGCGCTGCGCGACCAGCGCGCCGATGCGGCCGAGGCCGACGACTCCGAGGGTCTTCTCGGCGAGCTCGACGCCGGTGTACTTCGAGCGCTTCCACTCACCGTTCTTCAGCGCGGAGTTGGCCTGCGGGATGTGGCGCGCGGTGGCGAGGAGGAGGCCGCAGGCCAGCTCGGCCGCGGTCACGATGTTCGAGGTGGGGGCGTTGACGACCATCACGCCGGCCTTGGTGGCGGCGGAGACGTCGACGTTGTCCAGGCCGACGCCGGCTCGTGCGACGACCTTGAGCTTCTTCGCGGCGGCGACGGCCTCCGCGTCGACCTTGGTGGCCGAACGGATCAGGATCGCGTCGACGTCGGCGATCGCGGGCAGCAGCTCGGCGCGGTCCGCGCCGTTGCAGTGCCGGATCTCGAAGTCCGGGCCCAGGGCGTCAACAGTCGCGGGCGACAGCTCTTCAGCGATGAGTACGACAGGTTTCGAGCTCACGTGAGTCCTCACAGATCCAATGCGGACGGCCGTCCCGACGGCCGCATGCGGTGGAGGGTTGTAGCGGCCCCGGGGAAGTCTAGGTGCGTTCCCGCGTCGTTCGGTGCGTGCTGTCGGCGTGCCGGACGAAGGTCCTCGTAGCGGAGCTACTCGGGCCTTTGGCCGGTGCGGCGAGAGTGCGTGCCGGGCGGCGTGGGGGCGGGCCTGCATTTCTTCGGGGTCGCTCGAGCCGCGTGGAAGACGCACGACGCTGTGGGCCTGACGCGTATGTTGTGCAGCAGTGTAGTGCCGCTACGGGGGCCTTCTTGCGCCTCCGTGGAAGGATCACCCGTCCGTGGCTGGACGGGGTGGACAACGTCGCGCTCACGGGCGTTACCCAGGGTTGACCGAAGGGACCGGAGCGGATGCTCCGGCCCCTCGGCCGTACGGCTTACGCCTCGTCGTTGACCCACGACATGAGCTTGCGGAGCTCCTTGCCGGTGGTCTCCAGGAGGCTGTTCTCGTCCTGCGTCTTGTACTCGTTGTACTTCTTCAGGCCGGAGTGGTACTCCTCCATCCAGTTCTTGGCGAAGGTGCCGTCCTGGATCTCCGCGAGGACCTTCTTCATCTCGGCCTTGGTCGCGTCCGTGATGATCCGCGGGCCGGTGACGTAGTCGCCCCACTCGGCGGTCTCGGAGACCGACCAGCGCATCTTCTCCAGGCCGCCCTCGTACATGAGGTCGACGATGAGCTTCAGCTCGTGGAGGCACTCGAAGTACGCGATCTCCGGCTGGTAGCCGGCCTCGGTCAGCGTCTCGAAGCCCGCCTTGACCAGCGCCGCGGTGCCACCGCAGAGAACGGCCTGCTCACCGAACAGGTCGGTCTCGGTCTCCTCCGTGAAGGTCGTCTTGATGACGCCCGCGCGGGTGCCGCCGATGCCCTTGGCGTAGGACAGGGCGAGCGGGAAGGCGCTGCCCGTGGAGTCCTGCTCGACGGCCGCGATGCAGGGAACGCCGCGACCCTCCTCGTACTGGCGGCGCACCAGGTGGCCCGGGCCCTTGGGGGCGACCATGCACACGTCGATGCCGGCCGGGGGCTTGATGAAGCCGAAGCGGATGTTCAGACCGTGGCCGAAGAACAGCGCGTCGCCGTCCTTCAGGTTGTCCTTGATGGACTCCTCGTAGACCTGGGCCTGGATCGGGTCCGGCACCAGGATCATGATGACGTCGGCCTCGGCCGCGGCCTCCGACGGCGTCACCACGCGCAGGCCCTGCTCCTCGGCCTTGGCCTTGGACTTGGAGCCCTCGTGCAGACCGACGCGGACGTCGACACCCGAGTCGCGCAGCGACAGCGCGTGGGCGTGACCCTGGCTGCCGTAGCCGATGACCGCGACCTTGCGGCCCTGGATGATGGACAGGTCGGCGTCGTCGTCGTAGAACAGCTCGGCCACTGGGGTTCTCCTTGGTGTGCGGTGTTGCGTCCCACCGTACGGCGGGCGGGGGAAGGGAAGTTTTCGGGTCTCGGTATACGGGCGGTCGGTGATCGCCGACCGCCCCTACCAAGGATCAGGCTGATCGGTCGAGCGCGCGAAGCGAGCGGTCCGTGATCGAACGCGCCCCGCGTCCGATCGCGATCGTGCCGGACTGGACGAGCTCCTTGATGCCGAACGGCTCCAGCATCTTGAGCATGGCCTCCAGCTTGTCGCTGCCGCCGGTGGCCTCGATGGTGACGGCCTCCGGTGAGACGTCCACGGTCTTGGCGCGGAACAGCTGGACGATCTCGACGATCTGGGAGCGCGTCTCGTTGTCGGCGCGCACCTTCACCAGAACGAGTTCGCGCTGCACCGCCGAGCCGGGTTCCAGTTCGACGATCTTCAGCACGTTGACGAGCTTGTTGAGCTGCTTGGTGACCTGTTCGAGCGGCAGCGCCTCGATCACGTTCACCACGATGGTGATGCGCGAGATGTCGGGGTGCTCGGTGACACCGACGGCGAGCGAGTCGATGTTGAAGCCGCGGCGGGAGAACAGGGCGGTGATCCGGGCGAGGACACCCGGCTTGTTCTCGACGAGGACGGAGAGGGTGTGCTTGGTGCTCATGGTGGTGGACTCGGCTCTCTCTCGGTCTCAGTCGTCTTCGTTGTCGCCGAAGTCGGGGCGGACGTCCCGGGCGGCCATGATCTCGTCGTTCGAGGTGCCGGCGGCGACCATCGGCCACACCATGGCGTCCTCGTGCACGATGAAGTCGACCACGACGGGGCGGTCGTTGATCGAGTTCGCCTCCGCGATGACCTTGTCGAGGTCCTCGGGGGACTCGCAGCGGATCGCGTGGCAGCCCATGGCCTCCGACAGCTTCACGAAGTCGGGGACGCGGGTGCCGGCGCTCGGCTGCTTGCCGTCCGCGTCCGGGCCGGAGTGCAGCACGGTGTTGGAGTAGCGCTGGTTGTAGAAGAGGGTCTGCCACTGGCGGACCATCCCGAGGGCGCCGTTGTTGATGATGGCGACCTTGATCGGGATGTTGTTCAGGGCGCAGGTGGTGAGCTCCTGATTGGTCATCTGGAAGCAGCCGTCACCGTCGATCGCCCAGACCGTCCTGCCCGGCTGACCGGCCTTGGCGCCCATCGCGGCCGGGACCGCGTAGCCCATCGTTCCGGCGCCGCCGGAGTTCAGCCAGGTCGCGGGCTGCTCGTACTGGACGTAGTGCGCGGCCCACATCTGGTGCTGGCCGACGCCCGCCGCGAAGATGGTGCCCTCGGGGGCGAGCTGTCCGATGCGCTCGATGACCTGCTGCGGGGACAGGGAGCCGTTGTCCGGCTGCTCGTAGCCCAGCGGGTAGGTCTCGCGCCAGCGGTTGAGGTCCTTCCACCAGGCGGTGTAGTCGCCGGCGTGGCCCTCGCTGTGCTCCTTCTGCACGGCCTGGACCAGGTCGGCGATGACCTCGCGGGCGTCACCGACGATCGGGACGTCCGCGGCGCGGTTCTTGCCGATCTCGGCCGGGTCGATGTCGGCGTGGACGATCTTGGCGTACGGGGCGAAGCTGTCCAACTTGCCGGTGACGCGGTCGTCGAAGCGGGCTCCGAGGGCGACGATCAGGTCGGCCTTCTGCAGCGCGGTGACGGCGGTGACCGCACCGTGCATGCCCGGCATTCCCACGTGCAGCGGGTGGCTGTCGGGAAATGCGCCGAGCGCCATCAGGGTGGTGGTGACGGGCGCTCCGGTGAGTTCTGCGAGGACCTTCAGCTCGGCGGTGGCCTTGGCCTTGAGGACGCCGCCGCCGACGTAGAGGACGGGCCGCTTGGCCTGGGTGATCAGCTTGGCGGCCTCGCGGATCTGCTTGGCGTGCGGCTTGGTCACCGGGCGGTAGCCGGGCAGGTCCTGGGTGGGCGGCCACTGGAAGGTGGTCCGCGCCTGGAGGGCGTCCTTGGCGATGTCGACGAGGACGGGGCCCGGGCGGCCGGTGGAGGCGATGTGGAAGGCCTCCGCGATCGTCCTCGGGATGTCCTCGGCCTTGGTCACCAGGAAGTTGTGCTTGGTGATCGGCATGGTGATGCCGACGATGTCCGCCTCCTGGAAGGCGTCGGTGCCGATCGCCTTGGACGCGACCTGCCCGGTGATCGCCACGAGCGGCACCGAGTCCATGTGCGCGTCCGCGATCGGCGTCACCAGGTTGGTGGCACCCGGGCCGCTGGTCGCCATGCAGACGCCGACCTTGCCGGTGGCCTGCGCGTAACCGGTGGCCGCGTGACCCGCGCCCTGCTCGTGCCGCACGAGCACGTGCCGCACACGCGTGGAGTCCATCAGCGGGTCGTACGCCGGAAGGATCGCGCCGCCGGGAATGCCGAATACCGTCTCGGCCCCGACCTCCTCAAGCGAGCGGATGAGGGACTGCGCTCCCGTGACGTGCTCGGGGGCGGACTGCTGTCCTCCGGAACGGGGCCGCGGCTGCGGGTGATGGGCCCCGGTGGCCTGCTCGGTCATCGGCATTCTCTTCTCGATGCTGAGGGTTTTTGCGAGTTTTGTGCGGTGTACGACTGGTGCCTGTGCAACAAAAAACCCCTCGTGCCGTGAGGCAAGCGAGGGGAGCGCGCCGGGTGCGGTCGCTGAGTGTTCCGGGTCCGTCCGGTGGCCACCAGCTTCAGCCGACGCGCTTTCCAAGTACGAGAATTCGGGTGCGCATGGCATTGACCCTCCCCCCGGCACGCACTGACTGTCAAGTGGGTGGGACGGGAGTCTCATTATGTGAGCGGAGGGCCGTACCGCCCCCGAAAACTGCGGGCACACCACTCGTATACACCCCCGCGCCGCCGCCCGCGAACGCGGGCTCGGCCGGGCCGTGCGGCACCGGGTAGTGGCCGCAGGACAGCGCTCTGCGCAGCCGGTACTCGTCGAGCGGACCCGAGAAGGCCATGCCCTGTCCGTGCGTGCAGCCCATCGCACGCAGGGCGACGACCTGCTCGGGCAGGTCCACACCGTCGGCCACGGACTGCAGCCCGAGGTCGGTGGCGATCCGCAGCAGCCCGCTGGTGATCTTGTGCAGCCGGGCGGACTCGACGACACCCTCCACGAGGCCCCGGTCGAGCTTCAGTACGTCGACGGGCAGCCTTCTGAGCGTCGTGATGGCCGCGTAGCCACTGCCGAATCCGTCCAGGGCGATCCGGACGCCGAGCCGTCGCAGCGCGTTCAGCCGCCGCTCCAGCTCGTCCAGGGAGACCCTGGGGTCGGTGTCGGCCAGCTCGACGATCAGGGAACCGGAGGCGAGCCCGTGCCGGGTCAGCAGGGCCTCCACGGAGCCGAGAGGCATCGAGCGGTCCAGCAGACGCCGGGCGCTCATCCGCACGGCGACGGGCACCGTGACACCCGCGGCGGCCCGCTCGACGGCCTGCTCGACCGCCTCCTCGAGCATCCATCGGCCCAGCTCGGCGGTCTTGTCGCTGTCCTCGGCGACGCGCAGGAACTCCGCCGGCGTGAAGAGCACCCCTTGGGAGGAACGCCAGCGGGCCTGGGCGGTGACCGTCACGATCCGGCCGTTCCCGAGGCAGACCACGGGCTGGTGGAGCAGTGCGAACTCGCCGTCCTGGAGCGCGGAGCGCAGCCGGGTGGCCAGCTCCGCCTTGCGTACGACGTCCTGCTGCATCTGCGGCGCGTACAGCTCGACGCGGCCCTTTCCCGCCGCCTTGGCCCGGTACATGGCGAGGTCGGCGTTGCGCAGCAACTCGCCCGCGCCCAAGCCGGGTTCGGCGAAGCCGACGCCGATGGACGCGGCGACGCGGACATCGTTGCCGCCGATGACGTACGGCTGGGAGAGCTTGATCCGCAGCCGGTCGGCGAGCTCCAGGATCTGCTGTTCGCGCGCGCCCCGGTCGCGGCTGCCGTCGCTGACGATGAGCGCCGCGAACTCGTCGCCGCCGAGGCGGGCGGCGGTGTCGCCCTGCCGCACCGAGTCCTGGAGTCTGCGGGCGGCCTGGACGAGGAGCTCGTCGCCCGCCTGGTGCCCGATCGTGTCGTTGACGGCCTTGAAGCCGTCGAGGTCGATGAAGAGGACGGCCGTGCCGCGCAGCGCGGCGCCGCGGTCGGTGGAGCGGCGGCCGGACAGGGCCTGCTGGACGCGCCGGGTGAACAGCGCGCGGTTGGGCAGGTCGGTGAGCGGATCATGTTCGGCGTTGTGCTGGAGCTGCGCCTGGAGCCGGACCCGCTCGGTCACGTCACGGCTGTTGAAGATGAGGCCGCCGTGGTGTCGGTTGACGGTGGACTCCACATTGAGCCAGCCGCCGTCGCCGGACTTGAAGCGGCACTCGATGCGGGTGGTGGGCTCCTCCAGGTGGCTTGCGGCCAGGAAGCGGCGCACCTCGTGCACCACGCACCCGAGGTCCTCGGGGTGGATGAGGGAGGCGAGCTCGGAGCCGACGAGCTCCTCGGCGTTGCGGCCGTAGACCCCGGCGGCGGCCGGGCTGACGTACCGCAGAATGCCGTTCGGTGCGGCGATCATGATGACGTCGCTGGAGCCCTGCACCAGGGAGCGGAAGTGGTTCTCCTGCTGGGCCAGCTCCTGGGTGAGGGTGATGTTGTCGAGCAGCATGATGCCCTGGCGCACCACGAGGGCGAGTACGACGAGGCCGGCCGTGATGAGCACGACGCGGTCGACGCTGCGGCCGTTCAGGACGTTGTAGAGAATGCCCAGCGTGCACACGGCGGCGGCCAGGTAGGGCGTGAGTGCGGCCAGCGATCCGGCGATCGGACGGGTGGTCGGGTACCGGTTGTGGCCACCGTCCTGGGGCTCCTGGGACCCCGGAGGTTCCTGATGCCCTTGAGATCCCTGAGACCCCTGAGATCCCTGGGTGATCCCTGGTCCGCCCTGGCGGGGCCCCGGGATGTGCTCGTGCGCCACGCGCGCGTGCCCGTCCCTACCGGACTCCTCCATGCCGTGACCGTCGGCGACCGGCTGCCCGGGTCGGGGACCGACCCAGGGGGCGTACGCGAGGAGCAGTGACCCGGCGAACCAGCCCGCGTCGAGGAGCTGCCCGGAGTGGTAGTTGTTGTGCAGGAGGGGCGAGGTGAACAGGGCGTCGCACATCACGGTCAGGGCGAGCGCGCCGATCGCGGTGTTCACCGCCGAGCGGTTCACCGACGAACGCCTGAAGTGCAGCGCGAGCACCATGCTGACCAGGGCGATGTCCAGCAGCGGGTACGCCAGCGAGAGCGCGGTGTGCGCGACGCTCGGCCCGTCGAACTTCGCCGCCTGGGCGAGCGCGAGGCTCCAGGACAGCGTGAGCAGGGAACCGCCGATCAGCCAGGAGTCGAGCGCCAGGCAGACCCAACCCGCCTTGGTCACGGGCCTCTTGGCTAGCACGAGCAGTCCTACGATGGCGGGCGGAGCGAAACAGAGGAAGAAGAGATCGGCGTAGCTGGGACTCGGGACCTGGCGGTCGAGGACGACCTCGTACCACCCCCAGACTCCGTTGCCCAGCGAGGCCATGGTGGAGGAGAGCGCGAACAGCAGCCACGCGGGTCGAAAGCGGCTGCGGCGATTGCGGGCGTAGAGGAAGCAGGAGACCGCGGCGGTGCCCGCGGCGGCGCTCAACCCGAAGTCGCCCATGAACAGCGCGAGGCCCGCGGAGCCCCAGCCGAGCGCGGATCCGAAGGCGTAGCCCGCGCACACCAGGACCAGCACGAGTTGCGGAATCAGGCCCGTCCCAGCGCGGTACAACGGCCGACGGGACAGCAGCGCCCCGGGGGAGCTCACCGGGTCCACCTGGTCCGCGCGGGGTCCCGCTGGCCCGTGTGCGCTGGGTGCGCATGCCTTCTGCGACCGCTGTGCCCGCGTGGGTGAGGGCCACCGTGACCACCATGGCCGCTGTGGCCGCGTCTGCGCGTGGCCGCGCGCCAGGGTCGTCGGCGGCCCCGCCGCGTCGGATCGTTGGTCCATAGGCCGTGCATCGCCCGTCGCCCCCCTCGCAGTCCGAATGTCCATCCCCGGCGCCGAACGGTGCGCGGCGCAGCCCCTGTCGGGACGATACACCAGTCTCGTCACTCAGGGACATAGTGCCTCTACGCTCCGTGACGATCAGCGGCGGTGCGGACACCGCCCGCATCCGCCGGACTGCGGAGGGTGTCCAAAGCCGGCTACGCGCCCGTCGTCAGGACCACGTTGCCCAGGGGTTCCCGGTTCACGAAACGACTCAACTGCGCGGTCAGAAGCCGCTTGGCGCGCGGCAGGAACGCGGAGGTGGGGCCGCCGACATGGGGGCTGATGAGCACGCCGGGCGTCTGCCACAAGGGATGTCCCTGGGGCAGCGGCTCCGGATCGGTGACGTCGAGGGCCGCGGTGAGGCGCCCGCTGTCCAGCTCGGCGAGCAGCGCCTTGGTGTCGACGACGGGCCCGCGGGCGACGTTCACCAGCAGCGCGCCGTCCTTCATCCCGGCCAGGAACTCGGCGTTCACCAGGCCCCGTGTGCTGTCGGTGAGGGGCGTGGAGAGCACCACGATGTCGGCCTCGGGGAGCAGTGCGGGCAGTTCCGTGAGTGGGTGCACCGGACCGCGCGCCGTGGTGCGCTCGGAGCGCGCGACGCGCGCCACCCGCGCTACTTCGAAGGGCGTGAGCCGGTCCTCGATCGCAGATCCGATCGAGCCGTAGCCCACGATCAGTACGGACTTGTCGGCCAGCGCCGGATGGAATCCGGAGTGCCACTCCCCCTTGTCCTGCGCCCGTACGAAGCCGGGGACACCCCGCAGCGAGGCGAGGATCAGTGTGAGCGCGAGCTCGGCCGTACTCGCCTCGTGCACTCCGCGCGCGTTGCACAACTGCACACCCGGGGGCAGGGACTGCACTCCCTGCAGAACGTGGTCGACCCCGGCGGAGAGAGTCTGCACGACCCGCAGGGAGGTCATTTCGGCCAGCGGCCGCTGCCCGACGCCGGGCGCCTTCATATAGGGGACGACGTAGAACTCGCAGTCCGCGGGATCCGCGGGAAACTCCTGGTCGCCGTCCCAGAAGCGGTAGCTCAGGCCCTCGGGGAGGCCCTCGATCTCGTCGGCGTGAAAGGGAAGCCACACATCGGAAGTCATGCTCAGGAGGCTATGCCAGGTGCCTGGTCGCGCAGAGGTTAGGTTGGGGTGCCGGAAGAAGGAGGGTCAGGGCCAGGTGGAGCGCAGGACGATCGGCGCGGCAACGCTCGATGTGGGGGCGATCGGGCTCGGGTGCATGCCGATGAGCTGGGCGTACACCTGTTCGCGACAGCGCGGTGAGGAGTCGCTGCGCGCGGTGCACGCGGCGCTCGACCGGGGGTCGACGCTGCTCGACACGGCCGACATGTACGGGCCGTTCACCAACGAGCTGCTGGTGGGGCGGGTGTTGAAGGAGCGGCGCTCCGAGGCCTTCGTGTCGACGAAGGTGGGGCTGCTGGTGGGCGAGCAGCACATCGTGGCCAATGGGCGCCCCGGCTATGTGCGGCGGGCGTGCGACGCTTCGCTGCGCCGCCTCCAGACCGATGTGATCGACCTGTACCAACTGCACCGCGCGGACCCGGAGGTTCCGGTCGAGGAGACGTGGGGCGCGATGGCCGACCTGGTGTCGGCCGGAAAGGTGCGCTCGCTCGGGCTGTGCGCGGTGGGCGCCAGGTCCGCCCGTCGTGCGGGGGCGCGGCTGCACGACGGAACGATCCGGCAGCTGGAGCGGGTGCAGCAGGTCTTCCCGGTGAGCGCGGTGGAGGCGGAGCTGTCGGTGTGGTCGACGGAGGCGCTGGACGCGCTGCTGCCGTGGTGCGCGGCGCGCGGGGTGGGCTTCCTGGCGGCGATGCCCCTGGGCAACGGCTTCCTGACCGGCACCCTCACCCCCGGCGAGGGGTTCGAGCCCGATGACCTGCGCGCCCGCCACCCCCGCTTCACGGCCGAGATGATGGCCGCGAACCAGCCCCTCGTCGTCGGGCTGCGGCGTATCGCCCGGCGCCACGGCCTGCTCGGGAACACGGTCACGCCGGCCCAGGTGGCGCTGGCCTGGGTGCTGGCCCAGGGACGGCACGTGGTCCCGGTGCCGGGGGCCAAGCGGGAACGGTGGGTCACGGAGAACGCCGGGGCGGCGGGGCTGCGGCTGACGGCGGAGGACCTGGCGGAGGTGGCGGCGCTGCCGGGGGCGCGGGGATCCTGGGACTGAGGCCGCCCCGCTCCGGAGGGACCGGGTGTTCGGGTTCGGGAACCCCTGGGGCTCGCGCGGTGTATGAACAGGAGGACCGCCGCGTCGAAGGGACCTCTGATCGTGCAACGTCGAGTGATGAAGGCCGTGTTGGCCGCGGCAGCGCTGGTGGTGACGGCCGGCTGTTCCTCCGGTGGCGGAGGAGGGGCGCCGATCGGCGGCCTGAGCCCGTCGTCGAGCGGTAGTACGGGGACGGGGGCGTCGTCAGCCCCGCGGGCCACCGAGACGGCCGCGCCGGCCAAGGGCTCGGTGAAGGTGCTGCGCACCGTCACCGAGAACCTCAAGTCGCCCTGGGGCCTGGCGCCGCTGCCGGAGGGCGGCCTGCTGGTGTCCTCGCGGGACGAGGGGACGATCACCCGGGTCGACGAGAAGACCGGCAAGAAGACCGAACTCGGCCAGGTGCCCGGCGTGGCCCCCGCCGGCGAAGGCGGCCTCCTCGGCATCGCGCTCTCCCCCACGTACGCCTCCGACCACATGATCTACGCGTACCTCACGACGGCCTCGGACAACCGCATCGTCCGCATGCTGTACGACGAGAAGAAGCCGTCCGGGGAGCAGCTCGGGGCGCCGGACACGATCTTCAAGGGCATCCCCAAGGGGATGATCCACAACGGTGGGCGGATCGCCTTCGGACCCGACCGGATGCTGTACGCGGGGGCGGGCGAGACGGGTGACCGGGGGCAGGCCCAGGACACGAAGGCGCTCGGCGGCAAGATCCTGCGGATGACGCCGGACGGCGACCCGGCGCCCGGCAACCCCTTCGACGACTCGGTGGTCTACTCGTACGGCCATCGCAATGTGCAGGGCCTCGCCTGGGACGACAAGCAGCGGCTGTGGGCGTCCGAGTTCGGCCAGGACACCTGGGACGAGCTGAACCAGATCAAGCCGGGCGACAACTACGGCTGGCCGGTGGTCGAGGGCAGGAGCGACGACCCGAAGTACCACAACCCGGTCGCCCAGTGGCACACGGACCAGGCCTCGCCGAGCGGTATCGCCTACGCCGAGGGCTCCATCTGGATGGCGGGGCTGCGCGGCCAACGGCTGTGGCGCATCCCGTTGAAGGGCACGGAGGCCGCCGCCGCCCCGCAGGCCTTCCTGAAGGGCGAGTACGGCCGGCTGCGCACGGTGGTCCCGGCGGGCGGCGACAAGCTCTGGCTCGTGACGAGCGAGACGGACGGCCGCGGCAGCCCCGGCAAGGGCGACGACAGGATTCTGGAGCTGGAGGTGAAGTAGGCGCCAGGCCTCAGGACTCGTCCGGCTCCGACACGGGTTCCTCCCCCGTGTCCCCCTCCTGCCCGCCCTCCCGCTCCTGGTCTCGCTCCCGCTTGGGCAGCCGTACGACCACCTTGCCGGAGGTCAGGTCTATGGGGCCGCGGCCCGGGTCACCGTCGTTCAGGTCCACACGGCTCAGTTCGAGCCGCTTGCGTTCGTCGTTGGTGTGCTTGCGGCCTGGTGCGAAGAGCTCCTCGAACATGTTGAACACGGCGCCTCCCTCGGCCCGGGTCCCTGCCAGCGTATGCCTCAGCCCGCCGCCCGGGCCGTGGGGGCCTCCTGGGGGAACAACCGCAGTCGGTGCGCCAGCGCCGCCGCCTCCCCCCGGCCCGAGACGTCCAGCTTGGCCAGGATGTTCGAGACATGGACGCTGGCGGTCTTCGGGGAGATGAAGAGTTCCTCGGCGATCTGGCGGTTGCTGCGGCCGGCGGCGACCAGGCGCAGGACGTCGCGCTCACGGCTGGTGAGGCCGAGGGCCTCGGCCGGGTCGGCGGGAGCCGGGGCCGACGGCTCGGGAGCGCGGCCCAGGGCGAGGCGGGCCCGCTGGGCGAGGAGCGCGACGGTGTCGGCGAGCGGGCGGGCGCCGAGATGGCCGGCCGCCGCCCCGGCCAGCCGCAGAAGCTCCGTGGCGCGGGCCCGGTCGTCCTCGTCGGCGCCCGCGATCAGCAGGGACTCGGCCAGGCGGTGCCGGACACGGGCCAGGTCGTAGGGGCGCTCCAGCGGTTCGAAGGCGGTGACCGCCTCGGACCACTCGTGCGGGTCGGCCGTGCCCTCGGCGCGGCGGAGCTCGGCGCGTACCCACTGTTCGTGGGCGAGCCAGACGGGCGCTCCGGTGGCCAGGGACTTGGCGGCCGTGCGCAGCCGCTCCAGGATCCCGGCGCGGCCCGCCTCTGCGACGGGCAGTCCGCGGGCGTCGGCCTCGGCGGTGGCGGCGGCGAGCAGCAGCGGCCAGCCGTCGCGCTGGGTGCCGGGTGGGAAGCCCGCGTCGAGGGCGTCCTCCAGGGCGGCGCGGGCGTCGAGGAGGCGGCCCTCTCCGGCGGCGATGCCGATCGCGGTGCGGACCAGGGGCAGCGAGTGCTGCGGCATGGGGTCGTGGGTGCCGAAGTGGGCGCGGGCGGCGGCGAGTTGGCGTGCCGCTTCGGCGAGGTCGCCGCGGGCGAGCGCGAGGTCCGCGAGGCGCATGGCACCGCTGCCGGACGGTTTGCCGCTGAGCCCGACACCCAGCGCGTTGCGCGCGGCCTCGACGGCCTCGTCCCACCGGCCGAGCGCGTAGAGCGACTCCGAGAGGTTGCCCCACACCCAGGCCTCGGTGTCCAACAGCCCGGATTTACGGGCGAGTTCGATGCCCTCACGCAGGACCGTGACCGCTTCCCGGGAGCGGCCGACGGACTCCAGGTGGGAGGGCAGGTTGATGTGGACGCGCCCCGTGACCATGGAGGGGGCGTGCCGGAGCACCCGCTCCTTGACCTCGTACATCTCCGCGATGCCCGTCTCCACGTCGCCCGCGTCGACCATCAGGCCGCCGAGCGTGAGCCGGGCGTTCAGCTCGATGTCCCGGGCGCCCACCATGCGCGCGTACTCCACGGCGCGCTCGGCTGCCGAGAGGGCGCCGGGACCCGGTTCGTGCAGGCTGCACCAGGCGGCGACCATGGAGAGCACCTCGGCGTGCACCTCCGACGGCGGCAGGCCGCGCACCAGGTCCTGGGCGGTGGCGAGCTCCGTCCAGCCGTCCCCGCGGGCCTGTGCCTGCACCAGGCGGGAGCGCTGGATCCAGAACCAGGCGGCACGGAGGGGGTCGTCCTCGTCCTCCAGGACGCGCAGCGCCCGCTTGGTGATCTTCAGGGCGCGCTCGCGCTCCCCGCACAGCCGGCCCGCGACGGCGGCCTCGGCCATCAGGTCGAGGTAGCGCAGGGGGGTGGTGGCCGGGTCGCAGCCACAGGGGGGAAGACCTCCACGTAATCGATGGGGCGCAGCTCGTCCCGTACGGCTTCGGGGGTGGCCTCCCACAGCTCCATCGCGCGCTCCAGGAGCCTGAGTTGCTCGGAGTGGGCGTGTCGGCGGCGGGCCTCGACGGAGGCGTCGAGGACGGCGGGGAGGGCCTTGGCGGCGTCGTGCGCGTGGTACCAGTAACTGGCCAGGCGGGTGGCGCGCTCGTCGGCCGGGACGAGAGTGGGGTCGGCCTCCAGGGCTTCGGCGTAGCGGCGGTTGAAACGGGAGCGCTCACCGGGGAGCAGGTCGTCGCTGACGGCCTCGCGGACCAGGGAGTGGCGGAATCGGTATCCGTCGCCGCCGGGTGAGGCGTGCAGGATGTTGGCGCCGACGGCGACGCGCAGCGCCTCGATGAGGTCGTCCTCGGCGAGCCGGGCGACGGCGGCGAGCAGCGGGTACTCGACGGTGGAGCCGCCCTCGGCGACGATCCGGGCGATGCGCTGGGCGCTCTCGGGGAGGCCTTCGACGCGGACGAGGAGCAGGTCGCGCAGGGAGTCGGTGAGCCCGGTGCGGCAGCCCTGGTGGGCGGCGACGGCGAGCTCCTCCACGAAGAACGCGTTGCCGTCGGAGCGTTCGAAGATGTCGTCGACCTGGGCGGGGTCGGGTTCGTGGGCGAGGATGCCGGCGATCTGACGGCCGACCTCGGCGCGGCTGAAGCGGCCGAGTTCGATGCGGCGGACCGTGCGGAGGCGGTCGAGTTCGGCCAGCAGGGGGCGCAGGGGGTGGCGGCGGTGGATGTCGTCGGCGCGGTAGGTGGCGATGACGACGAGGCGGCCGCTGCGCAGGGTGCGGAAGAGGTAGGCCAGCAGGTGGCGGGTGGAGGCGTCCGCCCAGTGCAGGTCTTCGAGCGCGACGACGACGGTGCGGTCGGCGGCGACGCGCTCCAGGAGGCGGGCGGTGAGTTCGAAGAGGCGGGCCATGCCCTCCTCGTCGGGTCGGCCGCCGCGGCCGGTCTCGCCCAGCTCGGGCAGCAGCCGGGCCAGCTCGTCCTCCTGTCCGGCGGCCGCGGCGGCGAGCTCGTCGGGGAGCAGTCGGCGCAGGGCGCGCAGGGCGGTGGAGAACGGGGCGAAGGGCAGCCCGTCGGCGCCGATCTCCACACAGCCGCCGCTCACGAAGACGGCGCCCTCGCGGACGGCCGCGGTGGCGAACTCCTCGAGCAGGCGGGTCTTCCCGACCCCGGCCTCACCGCCGAGCAGCAACGCCTGCGGCTCTCCCCCCGTGCTCAGCGCCTGGGAGGTGCCCCCAGTGACCGTACGGGCGAGCGCGTCGTGCAGGACGCCGAGTTCGTCGGTGCGGCCGACGAACACCGGGCTGACGGACCTGGTTTCCACAGGCCCGAGCATCGCACAGGGGTCTGACAGTGCGGCACTGGTTATCGAGCGGGCGACCGTCGCCCCCTTCGTGTGACGGGCGACCGTCGCCGGGTCGCGGCGGTCACCGCTCACCGGGAGGCGGCCGACCCCCGTACGGCCGCCCCCGCCCCCGCGCTCATGCGGCGCGGGCGAACCGGTGCCGGCGGGGACGCGGGCTATGCGCCTGCCCCTCCGGGTCGTTCTGCCCGGACTCGCGCGCGGCGGCGCGACGGCCACGGAGGGCTTCCTGTGCCCGGCGGTGGTCCTGTGCCTCGCGGATCAGCTCGTTGGATCGCATCTGCTGGAGCTCGTACTCGAACATGTCGTGTCCCTCGTGAGGAGTCGGTGTCGTCATCGCTTTCCGCGATGCCTCAACCTTCGTCTCCCAGGGGGGTGCGTCACATCGGGAGAGTTCCGCATCTTGCGCACGCGAAGGGCCTTAGGGCCGCCGTAAGTGGCTTACGGCGGCCCTAAGGCCCCTCAGAGGTACGGAGATCCAGCCGGGGAATCGGCCGGGGATTCAGTCGTGGTCTCAGCTGGTGGACGGCAGTCCGAGAATGATGTCGGAGTACTTGGCGACGGCGAGGACCAGGCCGATCACGCCGAGCGAGACGCCGGCCCAGGCGACCGACTTGATCCAGGCGGCCTGCGGCTTGCCGGGGGCCCCGAAGGCGGGCCGGACCAGGACCACGACGCCGACGATCAACGCGGCCAGCGCGAAGAGGCCGCCGACCAGCGCGGTGGTCGCCCACGCGTCGCCGTAGACCTCCTTGACCTGCTTGGCGACGCTCGCGGTCGAGGAGGTTCCCAGCTGACCGACGAGGGTCTCGCGGGCGGCTGCCACGGTGGCGACCCAGCTGCCGGTGAGGGACACGACGCCAAGGCCCGCGGAGACGACGGCGGCGGCGCCCTGGCCGACCCCGGGGGTGCCCTTCTCGGCCTCGGGGGTGTCCTCGCCCTCCAGGGCCTCGGCGTCGAGGTCGTCCTGGTCCTCGGCGTCCTCGGCTTCGGCGTTGCCGGTCTCCTCGACCTCGGAGTCCGGCGCCTCGTCGGTCTTCGTGGCGTTCACGGTCTCCTCGTCGCTCTTTGCCTCGGTGCCGTTCGCGTCCACGGCTTCGTCAACTGTCTTGGTTCCCATGACCCGCACCGTACGGACGGAGTCTGAGAAGTCTCTTAATGATCGTTGCGAGCGGCGGCCGAGATCATCGTTGCTCACGCGCGCGTGCCGCCCGCCACTCGGGCGCGAGTACCGACCAGACCTCCATGTCGAGGCGTACGCCCCGGTGGGGGTAGCTCTCCCGCAGCACCGCGTCCCGGGTCATCCCGAGCCGCCGGGCGCCGTTCACACTCGGTACGTTCGCGGAGGCGGCTATCCACTCCACCCGATGGATCCCGCGCTCCTCGACCGCCCAGTCGATGAGGATCCGCATCGCCCGGGTGACCAGACCGCGTCCGGTGCCGGCGGGTTCCAGCCAGCAGCCGACCTCGCAGTTGCCGTGCTCGGCGTCGAAGTTCAGGAAGAGCACCCCGCCGACGAGTTTCCCCTCCAGCCACAGGCCGTGCAGGGACCCGGTGTCGGCGGCGCGCAGGTCGGCGTACCGCTGGAGTGTCTCCCGCGCGGAGGGCACGTCCGTGGCCTTGGACCCGAAGGGGATGTACTGCCCGATGAACTCCCTGCCCCGGTCCAGGTGCGCGAGGAACTCCTCCGCGTGCCAGGGCTCCAGGGGCCGCAGTTCCGCGCCGTCGTCACCCAGGGATATCGCGTACATCCCGTTGCCGCTCCTTCTCCAGCTCGTCCTCCAGTACGTCCGCCACCTCGGCGTCCGTCGCGGCGGCCAGCCTCTCATGGGCGGCGCGGCACTCGGGCGGTTCGACGCTGACGCGCGGCAGCCACCGGTCGAGCCGGCGGGGCAGCCACCAGTTGGCGCCGCCGAGCAGATGCATGAGGGCGGGGACCAGGAGGGTGCGCAGGACGAAGGCGTCGAGAGCGACGGCGGAGGCGAGGGCGATGCCGAACATCGCGATGACGCGGTCGCCGCTGAGCACGAAGGCGAGGAAGACCGAGATCATGATGACGGCGGCGGAGTTGATCACCCTGCTGGTCTCGGCGAGCCCGACCCGGACGGCACGCCGGTTGTCTCCGGTTTCCAGCCACTCCTCGTACATCCGGCTGACCAGGAAGACCTGGTAGTCCATGGAGAGCCCAAAGAGGACCGACACCATGATCACGGGAAGGAAGGGCTCGATCGGACCCGCGCGGCCGAGGCCCAGCAGCTCGCTCCCCCAGCCCCACTGGAAGATCGCTACGACCACCCCGAACGCGGCGGCCACGGCGGCGATGTTCATCACGGCTGCCTTCAGCGGGATGCCGAGCGAGCGGAAGGCGAGCAGGAGCAGGACGCAGCCGAGACCGATCACGACGCCCACGAAGAGGGGCAGTCTGCCGACGATGACGGCGGCGAAGTCGTCGTAGCTCGCCGTCACCCCGCCGACACGCACGTCGAGCCCGCTGCCCGCCTCGACGCGTGGCAGCACCTCGGTGCGCAGCCGGTCCACGAGGTCGCTGGTCGTCTGGGACTGCGGCGCGGAGTCCGGGACGAGGGTGAGGTACGCGGCGTCGCCCCCGGTGTCGTAGGCCGCCGGGGTCACCGAGGCGACCCCGGCGGTCGCCCGGAGCGTGCTGTCCAGGCTGTCGAGGGCGAGTCTGTCCTCGGCGCCGCCGACGTGGGTGACCAGGGTCAGCGGCCCGTTCACGCCCGGCCCGAAGCCCTTGGCGAGGAGGTCGTACGCCTGCCGGGTGGTCGCCGACCTGGGGTTGTTGCCCTGGTCGGAGGTGCCGAGGTGGAGCGAGAGCGTGGGCAGCGCGAGTAGCGCCATGACGACCACGGCGACCGCGCCGAGCAGCTTGGGGTGGCGCTCCACGAACACCGACCAGCGGGCGGCGAGTCCGGTGGGGAGTTCCGTCTGGGGCCCGTGCTCGTACAGCCTGCGCCGCTCACGTCGGCTGAGGGCGCGCGGGCCGATGAAGGACAGCAGGGCGGGCAGCAGGGTCACGGAGGCCGCGACGGTGAGGACCACGGTCAAGGAGGCCGCGATCGCGACACCGTTCAGGAAGCTGAGCCGCAGGATGAGCATGCCGAGCAGGGCGATACAGACGGTGGCGCCCGCGAAGACGACCGCACGGCCGGTGGTGGCGACGGCGTTGCGGGCCGCCTCGGCCACGGCGAGCCCGCGTTTCAGCCCGCGCCGGTGCCGGGTCACGATGAACAGCGCGTAGTCGATGCCGACGCCGAGGCCGATCAGCATGCCGAGCATGGGCGCGAAGTCGGCGACCGTCATCGCGTGCCCCAGGAGCACGATCGAGGCGTACGCCGTCCCGACGCCGACCAGGGCGGTGGCGATGGGCAGCAGGGAGGCGGCGAGCGAGCCGAAGGCGAGGAAGAGCACCACGGCGGCCACGACCACGCCGACGACCTCGGCGAGGTGTCCGCCGGAGGACTCCGTGAGCCCGATGGCGCTGCCGCCCAACTCCACCTGGAGCCCGTCGGTCTCGGCGGCCTTGGCGGCGTCGACGACGGCCTGTGCCTCGCTCCTGGAGAGGTTGTCGGCCTGGTCGTCGAAGGTGACGGTGGCGTACGCCGTACGCCCGTCGCCGCTGATCCGGCCCGTGCCCTGCCCTTCGTAGGGGCTGACGACGGAGGCCACGCCGGGCAGCGCGGCGATCTCGTCGAGGGCGCGGGTCATGGTCTGTTCGACGGCGGCGGAGCGGACGGTGCCGGGGCCGGTGCGCCAGACGACGGTGTCGCTGTCGCCGCCGAGACCGGGGAAGCCCTGCCGCAGAAGCCGGTCGGCGCGGCCCGATTCGGTGCCGGGCACCTCGTAGTTGTTCGAGTACGCGGAGCCCGCGACGGCCTCGGCGGCGCTCACCCCGCCGAGGGCGAGGAGCCACAGCAGAACGGTGACGAGGCGGTGCCGTACACACCAGCGTGCAAGGGCTGCCAACGGACGAGCTCCCTGAGTGATCTATGGATCTTTACCGGGAGTTGCCCGCAAAGAACGCATGACGAATACGTCATCACTCTTGCAGCCAGAAGCGACCGTTCATCTCATTCGTGGGCCTGCTCAGGAGAGTGCGAGTTAGTTCACACGACAATCCGATGAACTCTGTCGCACCAAGCGGCCCGGGCACGCCTGGGGGATGCATCGGAGCCGATGCATCCCCCCAGGTGGGTACGTGACGGGTACTCAGCCCTCGCTGACGCCCAGCTTCTCCAGGATGAGTTCCTTGACGCGGGCCGCGTCGGCCTGGCCACGGGTGGCCTTCATGACCGCGCCGACCAGGGCGCCGGCCGCGGCCACCTTGCCGCCGCGGATCTTGTCCGCGACGCCCTGGTTGCCGGCGATGGCCTCGTCGACGGCGGCGGTCAGCGCACCCTCGTCCGAGACGACCTTCAGACCGCGCTTGTCGACGACTTCGTCCGGGGTTCCGTCGCCCGCGAGCACGCCCTCGATGACCTGGCGGGCGAGCTTGTCGTTCAGATCTCCGGAGGCCACGAGCTGCGCCACCCGGGCGACCTGCGCCGCGGTGATGGGCAGGTCCTCCAGGGCCTTGCCCGACTCGTTGGCGCTGCGCGCCAGTTCACCCATCCACCACTTACGGGCGGACGCGGCGTCCGCACCGGCCTCGATCGTGGCGACGATCGGGTCGATGGCACCGGCGTTCAGGATCGACTGCATGTCGTGCGCCGAGACACCCCACTCCTCACGGAGGCGGTTGCGACGCGCGAGCGGCTGCTCGGGCAGACCCGCGCGCAGCTCCTCGACCCACTCGCGGGACGGGGCGACGGGGACGAGGTCGGGCTCCGGGAAGTACCGGTAGTCCTCGGCCTCCTCCTTCACGCGGCCCGAGGTCGTGGACCCGGTGTCCTCGTGGAAGTGGCGGGTCTCCTGGATGATCGTGCCGCCGCTGTTGAGAACCGCGGCGTGCCGCTGGATCTCGAAGCGGGCCGCACGCTCCACGGAGCGCAACGAGTTGACGTTCTTCGTCTCGGAGCGCGTACCGAACTGCTCGCGGCCGTGCGGGCGCAGCGACAGGTTCACGTCGCAGCGCATCTGGCCCTGCTCCATGCGTGCCTCGGAGACGCCGAGCGCCTTGATGAGCTCGCGCAGCTCGGCGACGTACGCCTTGGCGACCTCGGGAGCGCGCTCGCCCGCACCCTCGATCGGCTTGGTGACGATCTCGATGAGGGGGATGCCCGCGCGGTTGTAGTCGAGCAGGGAGTGCGAGGCGCCGTGGATACGGCCGGTCGCGCCACCCACGTGGGTGGACTTGCCGGTGTCCTCCTCCATGTGGGCGCGCTCGATCTCCACGCGGAAGACCTCGCCGTCCTCCAGCTGTACGTCGAGGTAGCCGTCGAAGGCGATCGGCTCGTCGTACTGGGAGGTCTGGAAGTTCTTCGGCATGTCCGGATAGAAGTAGTTCTTCCGGGCGAAGCGGCACCACTCGGCGATCTCGCAGTGCAGCGCGAGACCGATCTTGATGGCGGACTCGACGCCGGTCGCGTTGACGACGGGCAGCGAGCCGGGCATGCCGAGGCAGGTCGGGCAGGTCTGCGAGTTGGGCGCGGCGCCCAACTCGGTGGAACACCCGCAGAACATCTTGGTCTTGGTGCCGAGCTCGACATGGACTTCGAGGCCCATGACGGGGTCGTACGTCGCGAGAGCGTCCTCGTACGACACCAGCTCGTCGGTCGTGGTGGTCACGGTGAAAACTTCCCTCTCAGCCCAGCAGGACGTCGTCGTCGCCCAGGCGCCTGAGCTCCCGGTAGAGGATGGCGAGGCCGGTGACGATGGCGGCGGCGGACACGGCCGCGTCGATGAGGCGCAGCGTGTCGTGCTCCGTACGGGCCTTCTTGGCCTGCTTGGCGACGCCGATCGCACCGAACGCGGTGCTCGCGATGGACAGGTACGTGCCGGACTTGGACTTCTTGAAGCCCTTGGCCTTGGTCAGAGCCTTACTCACAACGACGGAGCCTCCTCGAGCAGCGGGTGGCCCCACTTTTCCACGAAGGCGGCCTCGACGGCGGCGCCGACCTTGTACAGACGGTCGTCCTTCATCGCGGGGGCGATGATCTGCAGACCGACCGGGAGGTTGTCCTCCGGGGCGAGACCGCAGGGCAGCGACATGGCGGCGTTGCCCGCCAGGTTGGTGGGGATGGTGCACAGGTCCGCGAGGTACATCGCCATCGGGTCGTCGGCGCGCTCGCCGATCGGGAAGGCGGTGGTGGGCGTCGTCGGGGAGACGATGACGTCGACCTTCTCGAACGACTTCTCGAAGTCGCGCGTGATGAGCGTACGGACCTTCTGGGCGCTGCCGTAGTACGCGTCGTAGTAGCCGGAGCTGAGCGCGTACGTGCCGAGCATGATGCGGCGCTTGACCTCGGGGCCGAACCCCGCCTCACGGGTGAGGGAGGTGACCTCCTCGGCCGACTTCGTGCCGTCGTCGCCGACCCTGAGGCCGTAGCGCATGGCGTCGAAGCGGGCGAGGTTCGACGAGCACTCGGACGGGGCGATGAGGTAGTACGCCGCCAGCGCCAGGTCGAAGGACGGGCAGTCCAGCTCGACGATCTCGGCGCCGAGCTCCCCCAGCAGGGCGACGGCCTCGTCGAAGCGCTGCACGACACCGGCCTGGTAGCCCTCGCCGCGGAACTGCTTGACGACACCGACGCGCATGCCGGCGACGGAGCCGTTGCGGGCCGCCTCGACGACCGGCGGGACCGGGGCGTCGATGGAGGTGGAGTCGAGCGGGTCGTGGCCCGCGATGACCTCGTGCAGCAGCGCGGCGTCCAGGACCGTACGGGCGCAGGGGCCGCCCTGGTCGAGGGAGGAGGAGAACGCGACCATGCCGTACCGCGACACCCCGCCGTACGTCGGCTTGACGCCGACCGTGCCGGTGACGGCGGCGGGCTGGCGGATGGAGCCGCCCGTGTCCGTGCCGATGGCGAGGGGCGCCTCGAACGAGGCGAGCGCGGCGCTCGACCCGCCGCCGGAGCCGCCGGGGATACGGGTGAGGTCCCAGGGGTTGCCGGTGGGGCCGTAGGCGCTGTTCTCGGTGGAGGACCCCATGGCGAACTCGTCCATGTTGGTCTTGCCGAGGATGACGACGTCGGCGGCCTTCAGCTTCTTGGTGAGGGTCGCGTCGTACGGCGGGATCCAGCCCTCGAGGATCTTCGAACCGACGGTCGTCGGGATGCCCTCGGTGGTGAAGATGTCCTTGAGCGCGAGCGGCACACCGGCCAGGGGGCCGAGCTTCTCGCCCCGCTCCCGCTTGGCGTCGACGGCGCGGGCCTGCGCGAGCGCGCCCTCGCGGTCGACGTGCAGGAAGGCGTGCACCTTCTCGTCGACGGCCTCGATCCGGGCGAGGTGGGCCTCGGTGACCGCGACGGCCGTGAGCTCGCCCGCGGCGATCTTCGCGGCGATCTCGGCCGCCGTCAGCTTGATGATGTTGACGTTGGTGTCCGTCATGGTGATTAGTCCTCCCCCAGGATCTGCGGCACCTTGAAACGCTGCTGCTCCTGGGCCGGGGCGCCGGAGAGCGCCTGCTCGGGGGTGAGCGACGGACGGACCTCGTCCGCGCGCATGACGTTCGTCAGCGGCAGCGGGTGAGAGGTCGGCGGTACGTCTTGGTCGGCGACCTCGCTGACGCGGGCGACCGCGCCGATGATGTCGTCGAGCTGGCCGGCGAAGTGGTCGAGCTCTTCGGCCTTCAGCTCCAGACGCGCCAGCCGTGCGAGGTGGGCGACCTCCTCGCGCGTGATGCCAGGCATGCAGCGATCCTCTGGGTGAGAGTGTGTGGTTTGGGCCAATCCTATGGGTCCGGGGCCGATGCCCGCGCCCGGGTTTGCCTCCGCCCCTGACGGACGGGACCGCGGCGCGCCGTCAGGGGCGCCGGGAACTGCGCGGCCGGCCACAACGGACAAACAGACGCCGATGGCGACGAAGCCCCACGAACCGCCGGAACTACTCGGCGGCCGGCAGCGCGGCACGCGGCCGCTGCCAGCCGCGCGACCCCCGCGCCAGCAGCCACGCCGTCGCCTCCTCCGGAGGCATCGCCGCCGCGACCAGCCAGCCCTGCACCGCGTCACACCCGAGATCCCGCAACCGCTCCCACGTCTCGTCGTCCTCGACACCCTCCGCCACGACGAGCAGCCCCAGCGAATGCGCGAGATCGACGGTGCAGCGCACGATCGCCGCGTCCTCGTTGTCCACGGCGAGCCGCGCGACGAAGGACCGGTCGATCTTCAGCTCGCTCACCGGCAGCCGCCGCAGATGCACCAGCGAGGAGTACCCCGTACCGAAGTCGTCCAGCGACATCTTCACGCCGTGCCCGGTCAGCCCGGCCAGCGTGTCCGCGGCCCGCTGCGGGTCCTCGAGGAGCACATGCTCCGTTATCTCCAGCTGCAACGCCCCCGCCGGGACCCCGTGCCGGGCGAGCCGCGCGGCCACCGAGCCCGCGAAACCGGGGCTGTGGACGTCCCGCGGGGACACGTTCACCGCGACCGGTACGTGCAGTCCCTGCGCCCGCCACCGCGCGACCTGCGCGAGCGCCGTCTCCAGCACGTACTCGGTGAGGTGCGGCATCAGTCCGGACGACTCGGCGATCGCGATGAACTCGTCCGGCGGCACCTTCCCCCGCTCGGGATGCACCCAGCGGACCAGCGCCTCGAGCCCGGCCACCTGACCGTCGAAGCGGACCTTGGGCTGGTAGTGCAGTTCGACGTCACCGGCTTCCAGCGCCCGGCGCAGATCCCCCAGCAGACCGAGCCGGTCCGGTGTGTTCGAGTCCCGCTTGGACTCGTAGACCTCCACCCCCGTGCGGTCCCGCTTGGCCTGGTACATCGCCACGTCCGCGCGCCGCAGCAGCCCCTCCGCGTCCAGCGCGTGGTCGGGGAAGACGGCGAGCCCGGCGCTGGCCTCCAGGACGAGGGTGAGTCCGTCGAGGTCGAGCGGCGAGCCGAGGGCGGCGACGAGGTTGCGGGCGACCCGCGTGGCCGACGTGGTGGAGTCGGCGACGGGGAGTAACACGGCGAACTCGTCCCCGCCGAGCCGCGCGGCCTCCGCCCCGCGCGGCAGTGCCAGCCGCAGCCGGTCGGCTATCTGAAGGAGCAGCCGGTCACCGGCGAGGTGCCCCAACGTGTCATTCACGGAACGGAAGCGGTCGAGGTCGATCAGCATCAGGGCGGAACGCGCGCCGATGCGCTCGGCATCGTCCAGAGCCGTCCAGGTCCGTTCGAGCAGCCACTGGCGGTTGGGCAGCCCGGTCAGCGGGTCGCGCAGTTGCTCCTCGGCCCGGACGCGGGCGATCCACAGGGTGGAGTCGAGTGCGATGAGGGGGATCGAGAACAGCGGCAGCAGCATCGGCTGGGCGATCGCGACCACGCAGATCAGCGGCGCGATACCGAGCAGCGCGACGGCGACCAGGCCCTGCCGGACCAGCGCCGTGCGGGTGGCGGTCGGCAGTCCCCGGGTGCCCGGCGCGTGCAGGTACCAGAGCAGGACGCGCGTGACCGCGAGATAGGCGGTCGCGACCAGCACCACCTCGGGTGCGGCGTAGAAGTTCCAGCTCTCCGGGTTCCAGGGCGCCTCCACGGACGGCACCCGACCGAACATGGCGAGGACCAGCGCTCCGGCGCCGATGCCGAGGATGTCGACCGCGCCGTGCAACACCCCCTGGCGCCAGCGGCCTCGGCGCGCGGCGCCGACCAGCACGACGACGGTCAGACTGACCATCCCGGCGGCCACCCAGCCGTACAGCAGCAGGACCGCGAGGGTGAGCGCGGCGCCGGAGCCCGTGCCGCCCCACCAGCGGGCGCGGCCGAGAGCGACCAGATGGCCGACGATGATGCCGGCCAGCACCGCCAGCGACCAGCCGACCGCGCCGGACGGGAAGAGGGCGTGGTGGCCGCCGAACGCCCGGTAGAAGCCGCCGCCGAGGACGAACGCGGCCACCCCGACGACCGCGGCGGGCAGCGTGGGCCAGGAGATGTGCCGTTCGGGTTCGTGACCGGACGGGCCTCCGCCACGCCCTGCGGCGAGCCTGCCGGCACCCGGGGCGGGGGCGGCTACGGTGAGGGGTGGTGCGGAGCCCTGCCCGCCCGTGCCGGGGCGCTCCGACGGACGCCCCGTCCGGAGGCCGGCCATCCACGCGCCGGTCATCCGGCGCAGGCGCAGCCGTGAGTCCGGGGCGGCGCTCTCGGTCGGTTCCATTCCCGTCCCTCTCACAGCCGGCGGTGCCCACGCCACGCGGCCCGTTGCCGGCGACAACTGCCAACGGCACCGCGTCTGAAAACCCTTCCCCAGACTCTCGCGGAGCAGGGGATGCCCCAACCGCAGCCGGGCACGGCAGGCGCACACCTCAACAGTAGGCCGCAGAAGGCTTCTACGGGCAGCGGTCGACGACGGTTGCCCGAATGCGCCCCGGCCACCCGTATGCATCTGATATGCACCGAACGGGTGGCCTTCAACCGCTACTCCTCGGTCGGGAGGGCGACTTCCGCGGCGGCCTCCGGTCCCTGTTCGAGCAGAACGGCGAAGCCGTCCTCGTTCAGAACCGGCACCTTCAGCTGCATCGCCTTGTCGTACTTGGATCCTGGATTGTCGCCCACCACCACGAAAGACGTCTTCTTCGAGACCGAACCGGTCACCTTCGCTCCCCGGCTCTGAAGGGCCTCCTTCGCGCCGTCCCGCGTGTGGTGTTCGAGCGTGCCGGTGACGACGACGGTGAGTCCTTCGAGCGGCCGCGGGCCCTCGTCCTCGCCGGAACCCTCGTCCTCCATACGGACGCCCGCCGCCCGCCACTTGCGGAGGATCTCGCGGTGCCAGTCCTCCGCGAACCACTCCTTGAGCGAGGCGGCGATGATCGGGCCGACTCCCTCGGTGGTGGCGAGCTCCTCCTCGGTGGCCTGCTCGATGCGGTCGATGGAGCGGAACTCCCGCGCCAGCGCCTCCGCCGCGACCGGCCCGACATGACGGATCGACAGGCCGGTCAGGATCCGGGCGAGCGGGCGCTCCTTGGCCGCCGCGATGTTGTCCAGCATCGCGATCGCGTTCTTCTTGGGCTCGCCCTGCTGGTTGGCGAAGACCGTGGCGATCTTCTCCTCACCGGTCTTCGGGTCACGCTTGGGCAGGCCGCTGTCCTGGTCGAGGACGTACGCCTTGATGGGCAGCAGCCGCTCGATGGTGAGGTCGAAAAGATCGCCCTCGTCGGCCAGCGGCGGTTCGGCCGGCTCCAGCGGCTTGGTGAGGGCCGCCGCCGCCACATACCCGAAGTGCTCGATGTCGAGTGCCTTGCGGCCCGCGAGGTAGAAGAGCCGCTCACGCAACTGGGCCGGACACGAGCGCGCGTTCGGACAGCGCAGGTCGACGTCGGCCTCCTTCATCGGCCGCAGCGGCGTACCGCACTCGGGGCACTCGGCCGGCATCACGAACTCGCGCTCGCTGCCGTCCCGCAGGTCGACGACCGGGCCGAGGATCTCGGGGATGACGTCACCGGCCTTGCGCAGCACCACCGTGTCCCCGATGAGGACGCCCTTGGCCTTCACCACGTCCTGGTTGTGCAGGGTGGCGAACTCGACCTCCGAGCCGGCCACCGTGACCGGCTCGACCTGCGCGTACGGCGTGACGCGGCCCGTGCGGCCGACGCCGACCCGGATGTTGACGAGCTTGGTGTTGACCTCCTCGGGCGCGTACTTCCAGGCGATGGCCCAGCGCGGCGCGCGCGAGGTGGAGCCGAGGCGGCCCTGCAGCGGGATCTCGTCGAGTTTGACGACGACCCCGTCGATCTCGTGCTCCACGGAGTGCCGGTTCTCGCCGTAGTACGCGATGAACTCCCGTACCCCGTCGAGGTCGTCGACCACCTTCGCGTACCGCGTGGTCGGCAGGCCCCAGGAGTGCAGCAGCGCGTACGCCTCGGAGAGACGGGAGAGGCCCTCGAAGCCCTCCAGGGCGCCGATTCCGTGGACCACCATGTGCAGCGGGCGGCTCGCGGTGACGCGGGGGTCCTTCTGACGCAGCGAACCCGCCGCCGCGTTGCGCGGGTTGGCGAAGAGCTTGTCGCCGGCCTGCACCAAGCGGGCGTTGAGCTCCTCGAACTTCTCCATCGGGAAGTAGACCTCGCCGCGGATCTCCACCAGGTCCGGGACGTGGTCGCCCTTGAGGCGGTCCGGGATCTCCGCGATCGTGCGCACATTGGGCGTGATGTCCTCGCCCGTGCGGCCGTCGCCGCGGGTCGCGGCGCGGGTGAGGCGGCCGTGCTCGTAGGTCAGGTTGACCGCGAGGCCGTCGACCTTCAGCTCGCACAGGAAGTGGTGGTCCGAGGTGCCCACGTCCTTGGCGACGCGCTCGGCCCAGGCCGCCAGCTCCAGGTCGCTGAAGGCGTTGTCCAGCGAGAGCATCCGCGAGCGGTGCTGGACCGAGGTGAACTCGGTCGCGTACGCGCCCGCGACCTTCTGGGTCGGGGAGTCCGGGGTACGCAGCTCGGGATACCGCTCCTCCAGTGCCTCCAGCGAGCGCAGCAACTGGTCGAACTCCGCGTCGCTGACGACCGGCTGGTCCTTCACGTAGTACCGGAAGCGGTGCTCCTCGATCTGCTCAGCGAGCTGCGCGTGCTGCTCCCGCGCCTCGGCGGGCAGGGAATTGGGCTGTGCGTCCTTGTCGCCGGCCACCGTGTTGTCCTCCCGTTACTCTGGGTTGTCCGCGAGGGATCTCGCCGCCCGGGCGCAGTGGGCGAGTGCCCGGCGCGCGTACTCCGGGGAAGCGCCCGCGAGTCCGCACGACGGGGTGACCGTGACCGCCTCCGCGAGAAGACCCGGATGCAGCCCCAGCCTGCGCCACAGCGTCCTGACACCCATGACGCTACCGGCAGGGTCTGACAACGGTCCGTCCGTGCCCGGCACGACACCGGCGAACAGCCGGGTGCCGCCCTCCACCGCCTCGCCGATGACATCGTCGTCACGCTCGGTGAGCAACGAGAAGTCGAACGAGACGGCGGCGGCCCCCGCCCTGCGCAGCAGCGCGAACGGGACGTCGGGTGCGCACGAGTGCACCACGACCGGGCCCTCGGTGTGCACCCCGACGACGTCCCGCAGCGTCGCCTCCACCCGTTGCCGGTCGACGGCGCGGTGGGTGCGGTAGCCGCTGGCGGACTTCACCTGGCCGCGCAGCACCGCGATGAGCGAGGGCTCGTCGAGCTGCAGCACGATCTGGGCGCCGGGCACCCGGCGCCGTACCTCGTCGAGGTGCGTGCGCAGCCCCTCGGCGAGCGATCCGGCGAGGTCCCGGCAGGCGCCGAGGTCGGAGAGCGCCGCCTCGCCGCCCCGCAGCTCCAGCGCGGCGGCCAGCGTCCAGGGACCCACGGCCTGCACCTTGAGCGGCCCCTCGTAGCCTTGCGTGAACTCCTCCAGCGCGTCGAGGTCTTGGCCGAGCCAGGACCTCGCCCGCTTGGTGTCGCGCCCCGGCCGGTCCCCGATCCGCCAGCCGCTGGGCTCCACGCGCGCGTAGAGCTCGACCAGCATCCCGGCGGTCCGTCCGATCATGTCCGCGCCGGGTCCCCGGGCGGGCAGTTCGGGCAGGAAGGGGAAGTCGTCGAAGGACCCGGTCACGGTCTTGGCGGCCTCGCGGGCGTCGTCGCCGGGCAGGGATCCGACCCCGGTGGCGGGGCCCCAGGTGAAGCTCATCGTCCCGGCCGCACGGTCAGGTCGTTGACCTCCGCGTCGCGCGGCAGGTCGACGGCCATCAGGATCGTCGTCGCGACGGACTCCGGGTCGATCCACTTCGAGGCGTCGTACTCCTTGCCCTCCTGCTGGTGGACCTTCGCCTGCATGGGGCTCGCCGTCCGGCCGGGATAGACGGAGGTCACCCGGACGCCGTTCGCGTGCTCCTCGTGGCGCAGGGAGTCCGCGAGGGCCTTCAGGCCGTGCTTGGAGGCGGCGTACGCGGACCAGTCGGCGTGCGCGGCGAGGCCGGCGCCGGAGTTCACGAACACGACGTGGCCCTGGGCGACGCGGAGTTGCGGCAGGAAGTGGCGGGTCAGTTCGGCGGGGGCGATCAGGTTGACGTTGAGCTGGTGACGCCAGGACTTGGGGGTCAGCTCCCCGACGGGGCCGAGGTCGACCACGCCCGCGATGTGCAGGAGCGAGTCGACGCGCTCGGGCAGGGACTGGTGCGAGAACGCCCAGGAGAGCTTGTCCGGGTCCGCCAGGTCGCCGACCAGGGTCCGGGCGCCGGGGAACTCGGCCGCCAGTTCCTTCGCGCGGCCCGCGTCGCGCGCGTGGAGCACGAGGTCGTCCCCGCGCGCGTGCAGACGGCGGGCGACGGCCGCGCCGATGCCGGAGCCCGCCCCGGTGATCACATGTGTAGCCATGGACGCCATGCTCGCATCACCGGGTGCCCACGCTCTCCTCCAGGTAGGCCAGCGCGCCCACCGGCTCCTCGGCGAAGAACACCAGGTCGGTGAGCGGGCACGGCAGGAAGCCCTCGGCCTCCATACGGCGGAACTGCTCCTTCAGGCCGTCGTAGAAGCCCGCCGTGTTGAGCAGGACGACCGGCTTCTCGGTCTTCCCGTGCTTCTTCAGCTCCAGGATCTCGGTCGCTTCGTCGAGGGTCCCGGCACCGCCCACCATGATCACGACGGCGTCGGCCTTGGCCAGGAGCAGCGCCTTGCGCTCGGCGAGGTCCCGGGCGATCACCATCTCGTCGGCGCCCGTCCGCGCCGTGGCCGCCAGGAAGTGCACGGAGACGCCCAGCAGCCGACCGCCCGCCTCCTGCACCCCGTCGGCGACCACCTTCATCAGCCCGACGTCGGAGCCGCCCCACACCAGCGAGTGGCCGCCCTTGCCGAGGAGTTCGGCGAACTCCCGGGCGGGACGGGTGTAGCGGTCGTCGAGGTCGGCGGCGGAGAGGAAGACGCAGATGTTCATGTGCCTACGGTACGAGGGAAGAACCCGGGTCCCACGCGCGCTGTACGGGTATGGCCAATGGACACACGATCACCATCGAACAGGGCACGGAGCGGGTACGCGTCGTGCACGGCGACCAGGTGCTGGCGGAGAGCGACCGGCCCCTGGTGCTGCGCGAGACCGGCTGTCCCGTGCGCTACTACCTACCGGCCGAGGACGTCCGCCTCGACCTGCTGACGACCTCCGACACCCACACGCACTGCCCCTTCAAGGGCGACGCGTCCTACTGGTCCCTGCCCGACGCCCCCGACCTCGTCTGGTCCTACCCCGACCCCAAGCCGGACGTCGCCCGGATCAAGGACCACTTCTGCTTCTACGAAGTCGAAGTGGCGTAATCGCACCGGCGCCACGCCGACGGCCCGGGTGTTCCCGGGCCGCTTCGGTGGTCAGCGGGTTCGCCGTCCACGAAGGGCCCGGATCGGCCCCAGGACCTGTCGTTCGGATCAGGCCTGGGCCGCGGGGTCTGGCACGCACACCGGCACCGACCAAGCCCCGTCTCCTGAAACGACCTGATCCAGACGACAGGCCCTAGACGCTCGCCGTCGCGCGGGTGGTCGTCGCGATCGTCGCCGAGCCCACCACGCGCGTGCCGTCGTACAGGACGATCGCCTGGCCGGGAGCGACGCCGCGGACCGGCTCGGTGAACGTGACCTCGAGTCCGCCGTCGACCAGCTCGGCCGCGACCTCCGTCTCGCCTCCGTGGGCGCGGAGTTGGGCGGTGTAGGTGCCAGGGCCGGTGGGGGCGGCGCCGCACCAGCGGGGCTTGATGGCGGTCAGCCCGCTGACGTCGAGGGATGCCGCCGGACCCACGGTCACCGTGTTGCTCACCGGCGAGATGTCCAGGACGTAGCGCGGCTTGCCGTCCGCGGCCGGGGTCCCGATGCGCAGCCCCTTGCGCTGCCCGATCGTGAAGCCGAACGCGCCCTCGTGGGAGCCGATGACCGACCCGGACTCGTCGACGATGTCGCCCTCCGCCTTGCCCAGGCGGTTCGCCAGGAAGCCCTGGGTGTCGCCGTCGGCGATGAAGCAGATGTCGTGCGAGTCGGGCTTCTTGGCGACGGCCAGGCCCCGGCGCTCCGCCTCCGCGCGGATCTCGTCCTTCGTCGTCACCGTGTCACCCAGCGGGAACAGCGCGTGGGCGAGCTGGCGGTCGTCGAGGACACCGAGGACGTACGACTGGTCCTTGGCCATGTCCGAGGCCCGGTGCAGCTCGCGCGTGCCGTCCTCGTTCACGATCACCTGGGCGTAGTGGCCCGTGCAGACCGCGTCGAAGCCGAGGGCGAGCGCCTTGTCGAGCAGGGCGGCGAACTTGATCTTCTCGTTGCAGCGCAGGCAGGGGTTGGGGGTGCGTCCGGCCTCGTACTCGGCGATGAAGTCCTCGACCACGTCTTCGCGGAAGCGCTCGGCGAGATCCCACACGTAGAACGGGATGCCGATGACGTCCGCGGCGCGGCGGGCGTCGCGCGAGTCCTCGATGGTGCAACAGCCTCGCGCGCCCGTGCGGAACGATTGGGGGTTGGCGGAGAGCGCGAGGTGCACGCCCGTCACGTCGTGACCGGCTTCCGCCGCGCGGGCGGCGGCGACGGCGGAGTCCACGCCGCCGGACATGGCGGCGAGGACGCGGAGGGGGCGGGGGCTCTGCGAGGTCTCAGTCATAGCCCCTCCAGAGTACGGGGCCGCGGGAACCGAAGCCCGCGGGTATCCGTTGGTGATCGCAACGGGGACCGCTGGCGGACGGGCGGGTACGGAGCACGGGGGGCGGCGCGATGAGTGAGGACGCGGAGAACACGGGAATCACCGGAGCCACGGGAACCGCCAGGACCACGGGAGCGCCACAAGCCCCTGGGGGTGCCGGGCACGCGGACGGCGCCGAGGAGGGGCGCGTCGGCCGGGACCGTGACCGGCGGATCGGACGGCGGACGCTGCTGATCGGCGGCGCCGCGGCCGCCGTGGGCACGGCGGTGCTCGCACGCGGTGAGCTCGGCCACCTGTGGTGGCGGCTGCCCGGCGTCGAGAAGCCCCGGGTGGCGGGAGCCGTCGACTTCCGGGGTGCGCAGTGGGTGGCCGCCTCGTCGGCGAACTGGCGGCGGGCGGACCGGCCCGACGACTACGGGATAGACCGGGTCGTCATCCACGTCACCCAGGGCAGCTACCGAAGCGCCGTGAAGGTCTTCCAGGACCCGGCACACGGCGCCGCCGCGCACTACATCGTGCGCAAGGACGGACACATCACGCAGATGATCCGTGAGCTGGACGTGGCCTTCCACGCGGGCAACCGGGGGTACAACGAGCGGAGCGTCGGCATTGAGCACGAGGGCTTCGTGGAGCGCGCCTCGTCGTTCACGGACGCCATGTACGCGGCCTCGGCGCGGCTGACGGCCGCCGTCTGCGGGCGGTACGGCATTCCCGTCGACCGTGCGCACATCATCGGACACGTCGAGGTGCCGGGCACGGACCACACCGACCCCGGGCGGTTCTGGGACTGGGACCGGTACATACGGCTGGTACGGCAGGCCCGCACGGCGGCGGAGCCGACACGCACAGCCGGGGCGTAGCCGCTGGAGAGCGCTTTCGATGCGCGCTCACAGACAGCGGCGCGCAGGGCTCCAGTCACCTAATCGTGATGCTGTGAGGCGCCGGCGGGACGGGGCTGTCCCTTGCGTCCCCTGCTGCCGATGTGACCAGCTACACGTCAACTCTCGCTGTTTCCAGGGGAGTTGATCCTGACTTTAAGTCATCGGATTTCACAGCGACGACGGCGTTCTCCTAACTCCGGCCCAGTCTTTACATAGCCCTTAGGCCGAGAGTCCACCGCTATGACTCACACCACGGGCAAGGGCACCGGCAAGGGCATGCACCGCCGCAAGTTCCTCGGCGGCATGGCCGGAGCGGGCATCGCGGCGGTGACCGCCGGCGGCACGGCCATCGCCCTACTGACGAACGCGACGCAGAACAAGGCGCACGCCGCGGGCACCACGCTGACCATCCCCGACCTCCTGGAGGGGACCACCACGGACGGCACCACGACGTACACCCTGGAGGCGAAGACCGGCACCAGCGAGGTGCTCAGCGGAGTGACCAACACGACCGCGGGCTACAACCAGTCGTTCCTCGGCCCCACCATGAAGTGGACCTCGGGCGACACCGTCCTGCTGAACATCACCAACAGCCTCACCGAGGCCACCACCGTCCACTTCCACGGCGCGCACGTCCCGCCCAGCATGGACGGCGGCCCGCAGAACGCCTTCGCCGCGGGGAAGACCTGGTCGCCCACCTTCACGGTCAAGGACGAGGCGAAGACGCTCTGGTACCACCCGCACGCCCTGGGCACCACGGCGGAGCAGGCCACCCACGGCCTCGCGGGCATGATCATCGTCGAGGACGACTCGGACGCGTCCGCGGCCCTGCCCAGCACCTACGGCACCGACGACATCCCGATCATCCTGCAGTGTCTGGCCACGGACAGCGCGGGAGACATCAAGTACAACCTGAGCGGCTACCTCGGCAACGGCCTCAGCTTCCCGCTGCTGTGCAACGGCACGAACGTCGACGACACCACGCTCTCCTTCACCGCCACCAAGAAGCGCACCCGCTTCCGGCTGCTCAACGCCTCGCCGTCCGACATCATCACCATCCAGCGCAGCGACGGCGCGACGCTCACCCAGATCGCCACCGACCAGGGTTATCTGCCCGAGGCCACCGAGGTGGCGTCGATCCGGCTGGTGGCGGGCGCGCGGGCCGAGTTCGTCATGGAGCTCAGCGACGCGGTGACGTTGGAGGCCGTGGTGACGACGGGCTGGGTGCGCGGCGGCAGCGGGACGTACGAGTTCCTGAGCGTCACCCCCGACGCCTCGGACGCTCCGGAGACCCTGCCGACCCTCAACACCATCTCCCGCTACGACACCAGCGACTTCACCGCCCGGACGATCACGCTCGGTCAGAGCGGCACGACGATGACGATCAACGGCTCGGCCGGGACGAGCATGTCCTCGATGGCGATGATCAGCACCACCCTGGGTGCCGAGGAGGTGTGGACGGTCAAGAACAGCACGCAGCTTGAACACTCGTTCCATCTGCATGATGTGCCGTTCCAGCTGATCTCCATCAACGGGGAGGATCCGACGGGCGTCCAGCTGGGCTGGTACGACACGTTCGAGGTGGTCGGCGGCGGCTCCATCGAGATCGCGATGAAGTTCACCGACTTCTCGGACGACACCTATATGTACATGCTCCACTGCCATCTGCTGCAACACGAGGACGAGGGCATGATGGCCTCCCTCATGGTGACGGACAGCTAGCGCCTGTCCGACCGTGCGGGCGGGCGCCGGCGTGTCAGGTCAGGCCTGCCGTCCGTGCCCGCTCCACCGCCGGGCCGATCGCCTTGGCCACCGCCTCGACGTCCGCCTCCGTGGAGGTGTGACCGAGGGAGAAGCGCAGGGTGCCGCGGGCCAGGTCGGGGTCGGTGCCGGTGGCCAGCAGGACATGGCTGGGCTGGGCGACGCCCGCCGTGCACGCGGAGCCCGTGGAGCACTCGATGCCCTGGGCGTCCAGCAGAAGCAGCAGGGAGTCGCCCTCGCAGCCCGGGAACGTGAAGTGCGCGTTGGCGGGCAGCCGGCCCCCGGTCGCGGGGTCACCGCCGAGGATCGCGTCGGGCACGGCGGCGCGTACGGCGTCGACCAGGTCGTCGCGCAGGGCGCCGATCTCCCGGGCGAACCACTCGCGCTGCTCGGCGGCGAGCCGCCCGGCGACCGCGAACGAGGCGATGGCGGGTACGTCGAGGGTGCCGGAGCGCACATGCCGCTCCTGGCCACCGCCGTGCAGCACGGGTACGGGCGTGTACTCACGGCCCAGCAACAGGGCGCCGATGCCGTACGGGCCGCCGATCTTGTGGCCGGAGACGGTCATCGCGGCGAGGCCGGAGGCGGTGAAGTCGACGGGCACCTGACCGAAGGCCTGGACCGCGTCGGCGTGCAGCGGGATCCCGAACTCGGCCGTGACGTCGGCCAGTTCGCGGACCGCCATCACCGTGCCGATCTCGTTGTTGGCCCACATGACGGTGACGAGGGCGACGTCGTCGGGGTTTCGGGCGATGGCCCCGCGCAGGACGTCCGGGTGCACGCGGCCGTGGGAGTCGACGGGCAGGTACTCGACCGTGGCGCCCTCGTGTTCGCCGAGCCAGTGGACGGCGTCGAGAACGGCGTGGTGTTCGACCGGGCTCGCGAGGACCCGGGTGCGGGCCGGGTCTGCGTCGCGGCGGGCCCAGTACAGGCCCTTCACGGCGAGGTTGTCGGCCTCGGTGCCGCCGGAGGTGAAGACGACCTCGCTGGGGCGGGCGCCGAGGGCCTCCGCCAGGGTTTCCCGGGCTTCCTCGACCGTCCGCCGGGCGCGACGGCCGGCGGCGTGGAGGGAGGAGGCGTTGCCCGTGACGCTCAGCTGGGCGGTCAGCGCCTCTACCGCCTCGGGGAGCATCGGTGTGGTCGCGGCGTGGTCGAGGTAAGCCATGATGGGCCCGATTCTACGGGCCGTCCGTCCGCGGCCTCGGCCCCCGTCCGGGTAGCCGCCCGTCCGCCCCTCGTTCCGCCGTGGATCGAACGCCTCGTTCGGCGGCGGCTCAGAAGTTCCAGGACACCGTGCTGTCGAACTGCATGAACGCCACCAGCACCAGCAGATCGGCGATGCCGAGGCCCAGGCCGAGGAAGGCGCGGCCACGGCGGGCGGTGCCGCGCCAGAGGGCGACGGAGGCCAGGGCGATGGCGATCGGGCCCAGGAAGACGTTCAGGACCAGCAGGCCGAGGAGGCCGAGGATGAAGGAGGCGACGGCCATGCCGTCGGCGTCCTTGGTGCCGGTCGCGCGGGTGGGCGCGGCGGGCTTGGTCGCGGCGGGCTTGGTCGCGGCGGCGAGGTGGGTTCGCTCGGTGAGTTCCATGACGTGAGTCAGCTCCCAACGATCAGTTGGTGGAGGTGTGGCGCCGGCGGGCGTTGCGCTCGCGGACCGCGAAGACGGCCAGCCAGACGCCGATGACGACCGCGGCGACGAGGGTGACGGGCAGCGGGGCGTGGGCTATGGAGCCCATCACGACACCCAGCAGCAGGAGGGCGGCGACGAGGAACAGCATGAGGTGCCTCTCGACAGTGAACCCCGATTGTTTCGGGGACTTGACGACTCAGTGAACGGTTGTAGTAACACTTGTTCACTGACTCCAGAGTCTAGCGCGTCGCCCGGCTTTTCAATTACAGAGAACAGTTGTTAACTGCATGGTATGAGTCACACTCTCGGCATCCGGCAGGCCCAGAAGCAGAAGACCCGTCAGGCGCTCCTGGACGCTGCGCTGGAACTGCTGGAGGAGCAGAGCCTGAGCAGCCTGGGTCTGCGCGAGGTCACCCGCGCCGTCGGAGTCGCACCGACCGCCTTCTACCGGCACTTCCGCTCGACGGAGGACCTCGGCGTGGCGCTGGTCGAGGAGGCGCTCGGCAGTCTGCACCCGATGATCGGGGACACGGTCTCCGCGGCCGGCGACAGCGCCGGACGCATCGAGCGCGCGGTCGACCTGATCGCCCACCATGTCGAATCCCATCCCGCGCACGTCCGTTTCATCGCGCGCGAGCGGCACGGCGGCGTCCAGCGGGTGCGTCGGGCGATCAGGGAGCAACTGGAGCGGTTCGCCGAGGAGGTGAAGGTCGAGCTGGCCAAGCACCCCGAGTCGGAAGGGTGGAGCGACGACGACCTGCTGATGCTCGCGGGGCTGTACGTCGACCAGATGCTGATGACGGCCTCGCTCTATCTGGAGGCACTGGAGGCGTCCGAGGAGGAGCGGGAGCGGGTGGCCCGTGTCGCGACCCGCCAGATGCGGCTGATCGCCATCGGCCGCCGCAACTGGCTGGGATGACGCGCCCGTTCCCGAAGGGCGGCGTGACGGCACCCCCGAAGGGCGGCGTGACGGCACCCGTTCACCGAAGGGCGGGGTGACGGCACCCGTTCACCGAAGGGCGAGGTGACGGCACCCGTTCACCGAAGGGCGAGGTGACGCACCCGAGTTTCGAGTACGCCACCCCTGAGAGAACCGGGACGGGCTCAGCCCTGTGCCGCCTGCCCGCTGGGCTGCCCGCTCGGCTGCCCCCGCCGCCCGGGCCGCCGCCGCAGCCGCCCTGACCGCCGCCCCGGCCACCACCCGGACCGCCGGACGGCATGCCCGAGGGACCGCCGGAGGGCATCTTGCCGGTGGGCATGTTCGAGGGTGTCCCGGAGGGCGAGCCCGTGGGCATCCCGGAGCGCCCGCCGCTCGGCATGCCCGACGGGCCTCCGCTCGGCATTCCGGAGGGCCGCTGACAGTTCTGGCTCGAGTTGCCGCTGTTCGAGGACGACGAGTCGTCCGAGCCGCAGGCCGCAAGCAACGGCGCGAGCGCCAGCAGGGCGACGGCGGGGACGAGTCGGGCACGACGGTTCATGGGGTAACTCCCAGTCAAGCCACGTGGACCGGTTCATGAAGGCCGGATGAGTGCGGGATGAGCGATGGACAGAGGACCAGATCCACGTAGGGCCGCGCTGTGCCGAACCTGTGGTTACCTGTGGGTCAACTTCCCTCGTGCGGGGCGCGATCCCCGCCGTACACCGCGCCGATCGCGGCCGCCGCCCCGGCCAGTTCCGCCCGCGCCTCCGGCGGCGACAGCACCTCCACCGTGTCCACGAAGGCCAGCAGCGTGCGGGCCTCGCGGACGACGCCGTACGACAGGTGCGCGAGGACCCACTCGCTCTCGCCGTCGTCCTCCGGAAGCGCCGTGAGGGAGGCCGCGTTGAGCCTGAGGAACATGTCGAGACGGGAACGCCGTACCCGAACTGTGACATCGAGACCGCCCGGCCGCTCCTCGACATGGCGTCGCAACACCTCCCAGACGTCACCCAGTTCGACGCCCGGGCGCCGCTTCACCGGATCGTCCAGGAGCGTCGCCGAGCGCACCCGGTCGGCCCGGAACAGCCGTAGCCGGCCGCGCCGGTCGGCCACGAGGTACCAGACGCCCGCCTTGGACACGAGCCCGTACGGGTCGACGGTGTAGGTGCTGGGCTCGCTGTGCCCGCCGTGCCGGTAGCTGAGCCGCAGCCTGCGGTCGGCGAAGACCGCGTCCTGGAGCACCTCCAGGTCCACGGCCCGCTGGGGGCCGCCCTTCCAGCGCGTCGCGTCGACGAGGATCCGGCGGCTGGTCACCTCGGCGGCCGGACGGTGCGGCGCCGGCAGCGCCGCCATCACCTTGCGCAGCGCGGAACCGAGCGCCGCGTCCAGGCCGAGCGCGGCGTGCGCGCCCTGCGCGGCCAGGATGAACAGCGCGCGGGACTCGTCGGCGGTCAGCCCCGTGACGTCCGTACGGAATCCGGCGAGCAGTTCGATGCCGCCGTGCCTCCCGCGCTCGGCGTACACCGGGACTCCGGAGGCCGAAAGGGCCTCGATGTCGCGGTAGATGGTGCGCACCGACACCTCGAGCCGGTCGGCGAGTTCGTGTGCGGGGACGCGGCCGCGGGTCTGCAGCAGCAGAAGGATCGAGAGCAGACGGTCGGACTTCACGCGCACCAGGATCGCGCACCGCGGATCACGTCCGCCGATCCCCACGGACGCTCGTCCGAAGCTCGTCGTAGAGCCCGTCCTCAATGCTGACGGGAACTGTCAGGTTATCCGGCCAACCTGAGGCGCAACGGCACGACAACGCAACGCCGACACGCGCCGTCCGATACGCGCCACCGCCACACCTACGCCGACAGAGGTCCGCCATGAACATCGACCCCCGCCCCCTCTACACCCGCGCCACCGAGCAGATCGCCGCTCTGGTCGCGACGGTTCGCCCGGAGCAGCTCGCCGGTCCCACCCCGTGCGCCGAGTTCGACGTACGGACCCTGCTGTCGCACATCGCGGGCGGTACCCGCCGGATCGCCGTGGTCGGCGCGGGCGGTGACGGAATGGCCGTACGACCCTTCCTCGACGGCGTCGAGGACGACCGCTGGAGCGCGGCGTACGACGAGGTCAGGACGGAGGTCCGGACGTCCTGGGCGGACGACACGCGCCTGGACGCCCTCGTCACGGTGCCGTGGGGCGAGGCCCCCGGTCGTATCGCCCTGTCGGGCTATGTGATGGAGGCCGTCACCCACACGTGGGATCTCTCCGAGTCCCTCGGACGGCCGCTCGTACTCGATCCGGAGCTGGCCGAGTTCGCGCTCGGGATCGCCCGGCGCGTGCTGCCGGACGAGCGGCGCGACGACGAGGAGTTGCCGTTCGACTCGGCGGTGCCGGCCCCCGAAGGGGCCGACGCCTACGGACGGCTCGCGGCCTACCTCGGCCGGCGACCGCTCAGCTGAGCCGGACCCGGGCGAGCTGTCGGGACTGCGCGACCAGCCGGTCCGCGCTGTCCCACACCTCGGCGTCCTCCTCCAGGAAGCCGCCGGCGAGGTTGCGGGTGGTGATCGACACCCGCAGTGGGCCCGGCGCCGGACGGCAGCGCACATGGACCGTCAGTTCGACCGTCGGTACCCAGCCGGAGATGCCGAGTTCGAAGGCGGTGGGCGGCAGCGCGTCCACCGCGAGGAGCAGCGAGAGGGGGTCGGGGTCACGGCCGTCGGCGAGCCCGAACCAGGAGCGCATCTCGCCCTTCCCGGACGGCGCCCCCAGGGCCCAGCCGAGGGTCGCGGGGTCGAGCTTGAGCATCAGCCGCTCGGTGATGGCGGAGCTGCCGTCGACGGGCGCCGGTCCGTCCTCCGGCCCGAAGCAGTGCTCCATGGGCGGGATCGCGGGAGGTGTCGCCGTGGTGCGGACGTCGTCGGGCAGGGCGTCGAGATCGCCGTACGAGGCGAGTACGCGGATGCGTTCGACCTCGCGGCCCTCGTCGTCGTACTGGAAGAGCGAGGCCTGACCGGTCGACAGGGTCCGCCCCGTCCGGACGACATCCGTTCGGACCACCGCCGGGCCGGGTTGCGACGCGGTCAGATAGTGGGCGGAGACGGTGAACGGGTCGCTGTGCGGCAGGGCGTCGGAGAGGGCGCGGCCCAGGACGGCGAGCAGATAGCCGCCGTTGACGGCGCTGATGATGGTCCATCCGGCGGACAGGTCGATGTCGTAGACGCCGGGTTCGCGCAGGGTGACCGCGGTGTCGCGGTCGAACTCGCTGTCACCGATCGCGGCGCGCGCGGCCTGTGCGGTAGCTGCTTCTGACATGCCTGAACGGTACAACAGGTGATTACTAAGCGGTAGCTTTTACTGTTTCGGGCATGTGAACCCCGTCACCCGAGAGTGAGGTTTCGGCAATTTCTTAGTAAGTGTCCGAACTCTTCCGTGAACCAACGGCATCGGATCCCCCTCTCCAAGGACATAGAACCCGATGCAGCTGCAGACCGTTGATCCAGCCCGTCACAGGAAGAGCCGCACACACCGTGAGCCTCACCGGAACGCCGTTCCTCCTCACCGCCATCGTCCTGGTCGCGGTCGCCCTGATCCTTCCCCTCGTGCTGTGGTCGCGCATTCCCGGCCCCAAGGTGCTGCGCAGCGCGGCCCGGATGGTGATGCTGCTGTTCGCCCAAGGCACCGCGATCACCCTCGTGTTCGTGCTCGTGAACAACGCCAACAGCCTGTACGACAACTGGTCCGACCTGCTCGGCACGGGCAACCACGTGCGGGCGGCCGCCAACCTCGGCCGTGACGGCACCGGCGGCATCTCGCTGCACAGTCTCCCCAAGGTCCGCCAGACGTTCTCGGCGGCCGACGGCCCCGGTATGTCCCAGGCGGGCGGGGTGAAGGTCACCCAGCTGCACGGCCAGGTGTCGGGTGTGGACGCGGAGGTCTACGTCTGGCTGCCGCCGCAGTACAACCAGCCCGCCTATCGCAACCGGAAGTTCCCCGTCGTGGAGCTGCTGCCCGGCTATCCGGGCTCGGCGAAGGCGTGGTTCGGTTCGTTGAAGGTGCATGAGCAGTTGCTGCCGCTGATGCGCGACGGCCAGGTCGCGCCGTTCATCCTGGTGGCGCCGCGCACGAATCTGCTGGCCAAGACCGACACCGGTTGCGCGAACGTGCCCGGCAAGGTGAACGCCGACACCTGGCTCAGCATCGACGTGCCGAAGATGGTGATGGACAACTTCCGGGCGAAGTCCGCGCCGGACGGGTGGGGCGTGGCCGGCTACTCGGCCGGGGCGCACTGCGCGGCCAAGCTGGCCGTCGCCCACCCCGACCGCTACCGGGCCGCGGTGAGCATGTCCGGGTACAACGACCCGATCGGCGAACGCAACTCGCTCGCGGCGCGGAGCCTGACACTGCGCCGGGAGAACAACCCCTACCTGCTGCTCAAGTCGTACCGCACGCCGCCCCGCGTCTCCCTCTACATCTCCGGCGAGGCGCACGACGGCTACGAGGCCGGCGCGGCGCTCCAGTCGGTCGCGAAGGCGCCGACGAGCGTGCAACTGGT
This sequence comes from Streptomyces mirabilis, assembly GCF_039503195.1. Taxonomy (NCBI): domain Bacteria; kingdom Bacillati; phylum Actinomycetota; class Actinomycetes; order Kitasatosporales; family Streptomycetaceae; genus Streptomyces; species Streptomyces mirabilis. The sequence continues at coordinate 7,097,367 of NZ_JBCJKP010000001.1, read as the reverse complement.
GCTGCTGCCGCGGAGCGCGGGCGGCCACAACATGGCCCTGTGGCGGCCGCAGATCCCGGAGACCTTCCGTTGGCTGACCCTGCAGATCGGGCCGGGGGCGCACGCTAAGGAGTCTCCGACTCCGTCGCCGTCGACCGGCGGTGCCAAGCACGCGGCGCTCGCCAGTGGTACCGCATCGCGAGCAACCGCAGGACGAAAGCGGTGACGGCGGCGAGCCCGCTGGTGAACGGGGACAGCGCGTCGTAGCGGATGCACAGGACCACCATCGTGGCGCCGACGATCGCCGGGACCGCGTACAGATCGCGGTCCCAGCGCAGCAGTGAGGGCACCTCGTTGGCGAGGACGTCGCGCAGCACACCGCCGCCGACCGCGGTGGCCAGACCCAGGGCCGCGGACGGGGTGAGGCCGAGGCCGTACTCGTACGCCTTCGTGGTGCCCGCGACGCAGAACAGGCCGAGTCCGGCCGCGTCGAAGACGTTGACCGCGACCTGGATGCGCTCCACCTCCGGGTGAAGGAAGAACACCAGCAGGGCGGCGAGCAGCGGGGTGCTGAAGTAGCCGAGGTCGGTGAACGCGGCCGGGGGTACGGCCCCGATGACCATGTCGCGGAACAGCCCTCCGCCCAGTGCGGTGACCTCGGCGAGGACGGCGATGCCGAAGACGTCGAAGTTCTTGCGGACGGCCAGCAGGGCGCCGGAGATCGCGAAGACGAAGATCCCCACGAGGTCGAGCACATGCTGGACGGAGGGGGTGAACAGTTCCTGAAGCACCCGGACATTCTCACCCGTCGCGGGGCTCGCGCCTTACAAAGAAAGGCCTACAGGGTTGGTTTCCCTGTGGTGAACAGCCAGGTCCGGAAAAGGTCGTCGAGCTGTCGTCCCGAGATCCTCTCGGCGAGGTGGATGAAGTCGGCGGTGTCGGCGTTGCCGTACTTGTGGAGCTTCGTCCAGGCGGGCAGCAGTTCGAAGAACGCGGTGTCGCCGATACGCTCGCGCAGCATCTGGAGGGTCATCGCGCCGCGCTGGTAGACCGCCGAGGCGAACATGGTGTCGCGCTGCGGGTCGGCGACGACGGTCCCCCAGAAGGCGGAGTCCGCGGGCCGCGCGTTGTACCCGGCGAGGAACGAGTCGTGGGCCGAGCGGATCCCCTTGTGCTCGGACCACAGCCACTGGGCGTAGGTCGCGAAGCCCTCGTTCAGCCAGATGTCCTTCCAGCGTTCCACCGACACGGAGTCGCCGAACCACTGGTGGGCCAGCTCGTGCACGATGGTCGACTCCGAGCGCACGGCGGAGTACGCGGGCTTCGACTGCACCTCCAGCGAGAACCCCGCCTGGGGCATGTCGTCGACGATCGCGCCGGTCTCCTCGAAGGGGTAGGGGCCGAAGACCTGCGACCAGTAGTCGGTGGCCTCGGCCGTCACGGCGTACACGTCGACGCTGTTGCTGTTGGTGAGCACCGGGTCGATGGCCACGTAGATCGGCGTCCCGGCCGGGGTCGTCCCCGTCCTCACGTCGAACTTCCCGATGGTCGCGGTCGCGAGATAGGTCGCCATCGGCCTGCTCTCGCGCCAGTGCGCGACCGTGCTGTCGCCTTGGTCGTACGTCGATATCAGCCGCCCGTTGGAGACGCCCGTCAGGCCCTTGGGCGCCTTGATCCGGATGTCGTAGGTGGCCTTGTCGGAGGGGTGGTCGCTGGAGGGGAACCAGGTGGAGGCGGCGTTGGGCTCACAGGCGACGAAGACTCCGTCGGCGGTCTTCATCCACCCGTAGTCGGAGCCGAAGACGATGGGACCGTTCAGGGCTTCGGGGACGCCGCCGTAGGTGACGGTGACGGTGAAGGTCCTGCCCTTGCCGATCGCCCCGTGCGGGGAGATGTGGATCTCGTCGCCGTCGCGGGTGAAGTCGGCGCGTCTGCCGTTCACTTCGACGCGCGTGACCTCCAGTCTCTGCAGGTCGAGGTCGAAGGAGGAGAGGGACTGGGTCGCGCGGGCCGTGAGCGTCGTACGGCCGTCCAGACGGTCGGTGTCCGGGTTGTACGCCACGTTGAGGTCGTAGTGCCGGGCGTCGAAGCCGCCGTTGCCGAGCTGGGGGAAGTAGGAGTCGCCGATGCCGTCGGCGCCCGGGGTCGGGGCGGAGGAGGCGGCGATGACGAGGAAGGAGGCCGCCGCGGTCGCGAGGGCTCCTAAACGTGCCGAACGGGAGAGTGCCATGAGCGTCCCTTTCGTACGTGTTCCGATCGTTCCCGATCAGTTGGACACGCGAGACTCTGCACTCTTCCCTTCGGGCATGCTCATGACTTTGCCCAATCGTCATGGCCTACCCGCCGGTTGACTCCTGACGATCGACTTCCGGTCTCCCCGAACGGGCGGAACCGGTCCGTCATTTGACCACACGAAGACCCCGGCATTTCCGAGTTTTTACCGCCCGAAGCGGCAGGCTCAATTGTTGCTCAACTCCGCAGAATGTGATTGACCGGTCTCGGTCAACTTCATAGTCTCATTCCAGCTTGACGGGCTCCGCCGAAACGGAGGCCGGACCACTTGCATGGGGGAAATTCATGCGTAAGAGAACCAAGCTGGCCACACTCGTCGTCGCCGGAGTAATGCCGCTCGTCGCGGGTGCGGCGCCGGCCTCGGCGGTCGTCACTCCGAAGAGGTCGTGCCCGGTCGATTACGGGGTTCTGATCACCTCGCACTCGGCCTATCGGATTCCCGCCTCGGGGGCCTACTTCAAGGACGGTCCGGGCGGCACCATCACCGCCTCCGTCACCAGGGCGTCCACCATCACGTACAGCCTCTCCGCCTCCCTGGAGGTGAGCGCGAGCTACCTCTTCGCCTCGGCCAAGGCGTCGGTGAGCGGCAGCATCACCAAGTCCGTGGCGATCACGACCGGCCACACGTACTCGCACAACATCCACTCCAACAAGTACGGGAACCTGCAGTACGGCTCCAACGGCTTCAAGGTCGGATGGGAGTCGAACCGCACGAACCCGAACTGTTCGGTGACGACGCTCGCGCGGGGAACGGCCAAGCTTCCGGCGACTTCGGTCGGCTGGCACTACTGGGAAACCAGTTCCTGATAATTCTTCAAAACAAATGCCCCGGTAACCATTCATCTGGTTACCGGGGCATTTGTTTCGGTGAATTCACACCGCCCTGTTCACTTCTGGCTGCCGGTTCCCGACTCCTCCGACGAGTCCGACTCGTCGACGGCGGCCGTTTCGGAGGCCTCTTCGGCAGCAGCCTCCTCAGCGGCGGCGGCCTCCTCGGGGGCGGCCTCCTCAGCGGCGACGGCCTCCTCGGGGGCGGCCTCCTCAGCGGCGGTCTCCTCGGCGGGCTCGGTGGTCGTCTCCGCGGCGGGCTCCGGAGTCTCCTCCGTGGATTCCAGTTCCGCGGCTACCGCAGCCGACGTCTCCGCCGACTCCGCCAGCACCTCGTCGGCCACGAGCGCCGCGGCCTCCTTCGCCGCGGACAGCAGCACGGTGTCCTGGGGCGCCTGGTCCTCGAAGTTCTCCGGGTGGTGGCAGGCGACCTGCTGGCCGGGCTTCAGCTCCAGGAGCGGCGGCTCGGTCGTCTTGCAGACCTCCGTGGCCTTCCAGCACCGCGTGTGGAAGCGGCAACCGCTCGGCGGCGAGATCGGCGAGGGCACGTCGCCCTTGAGCAGGATGCGCTCGCTCTTCACGTTCCGGCGCTTGGGGTCCGGGATCGGCACCGCGGACATCAGCGCCTTGGTGTACGGGTGCATCGGCGCCCTGTAGAGCGAGTCGCGGTCGGCGAGCTCCACGATCTTGCCGAGGTACATCACCGCGATCCGGTCCGAGACGTGCCGGACCACCGACAGGTCGTGCGCGATGATCACGTACGTCAGGCCGAGTTCCTGCTGCAGGTCGTCGAGGAGGTTGACGACCTGCGCCTGGATCGACACGTCGAGCGCCGAGACCGGCTCGTCCGCCACGACCAGCTTCGGGTTGAGCGCGAGCGCGCGGGCGATGCCGATGCGCTGGCGCTGACCGCCGGAGAACTCGTGCGGATAGCGGTTGTAGTGCTCGGGGTTGAGGCCGACGACCGACAGCAGTCGCTGGACCTCCTTCTTGACGCCGCCCTCGGGAGTGACGCCCTGCAGCTTGAACGGGGCACTGATGATCGTGCCGATCGTGTGCCGGGGGTTCAGCGACGAGTACGGGTCCTGGAAGATCATCTGAACGTCACGGCGCATCGGGCGCATACCGCTCACACCGAGGTGCGTGATGTCCTTGCCCTCGAACTCGACCTTGCCCGCGGTCGGTTCGAGCAGCCGCGTGATCAGCCGGCCCATCGTGGACTTGCCGCAGCCGGACTCGCCCACGACGCCCAGGGTCTCCCCGGAGCGCACCTCGAAGTCGAGGCCGTCGACGGCACGCACCGCGCCGACCTGACGCTGCAGCAGACCCTTGCGGATGGGGAAGTGCTTCTGCAGCCCGGTCACCTTCAGCAGGACGTCACCCGGGGCGGCGTCCTTGGTGAGGGTGGCGCCGCCTTCGTCCTGTGCCTGTGCGGGAATGGTCACTTCCGCGTCCTTGGCTTTCTCGCTCACAGCTTCGGCGCAATCTCTTCGGTCCAGATGCGTTCCCGCTGCTCCTGGGTCATGTGGCAGGCGGCCCAGTGCCGTCCGCCGACCTCGGTCAGCTCGGGGCGGACCGTGCGGGTCACGTTGTCCTTGGGAACGTCCGCGTACGGGCAGCGCGGGTTGAAGGCGCAGCCGGACGGGATGTTGATCAGCGAGGGCGGGGAGCCCTTGACGGGGATGAGGCGCTCGGTCTGCTCACGGTCCAGGCGCGGCATCGAGCCGAGCAGCCCCCAGGTGTAGGGGTGCCGTGGCTCGTAGAACACCTTCTCGGCCGGACCGCGCTCGATGCAACGGCCGCCGTACATCACCAGGATGTCGTCGGCGAGCTCCGCGACGACGCCCAGGTCGTGGGTGATGATGATGACCGCGGAGCCGAACTCCTTCTGCAGGTCCCGGATCAGGTCGAGGATCTGCGCCTGGACGGTCACGTCCAGGGCGGTCGTCGGCTCGTCCGCGATGAGCAGTTCGGGGTTGTTGACCAGCGACATCGCGATCATCGCGCGCTGGCGCATACCACCGGAGAACTCGTGCGGGTAGCTGTCGACGCGCTTGTCCGGCTGCGGGATGCCCACCCGGTCGAGCATCTCGACCGCGCGACGCTTCGCCGTCTTCTTGTCCACGTTGTTGTGGATGCGGTACGCCTCCACGATCTGCTGACCGATCGTGTAGTACGGGTGCAGCGCGGAGAGCGGATCCTGGAAGATCATCGCCATCTCGCGGCCGCGCAGCTTGCGTACGTAGTCCGGGTCGGCGGACAGCAGTTCGGTGCCGTTCAGCCAGATCTCGCCGGAGATCTGCGCCTTGCGCTTGCCGTACTGGCCGGCCGTGTGCAGGCCCATGATGCCGAGCGAGGTCACCGACTTGCCGGAGCCGGACTCGCCCACGATCCCGAGGGTCTTGCCCTTCTCCAGCTGGAAGCTGAGCCCGTCGACGGACTTGACCAGACCGTCGTCGGTCGGGAAGTGCACCTTCAGGTCGCGTACTTCGAGGAAGGCGGAGGATGCGGGCGAGTCCTTGACGGGCTCGGCCACCGCTCCGCTCTTGCTGAGTTCGGTCATGACAGCCTCACTCGGGGGTCGATCACGGCGTACAGGACGTCCACCACGAGGTTGGCGATCAGCACCGCGAGAGAAGTGATCAGGGTGACGCCCAGGATGATGGGCAGGTCCTGGTTCTTGATGGCGTCGAGCACCGCACGGCCGAGACCGGGCAGGTTGAACGTGGACTCCGTCAGGATGGCGCCGCCGATGAGGGCGCCGAGGTCCATGCCCAGCATGGTGAGGATGGGGGTCATCGTGGAGCGCATGGCGTGCTTGCCGATGACGACCTGCTCCTTGAGGCCCTTGGCGCGTGCCGTGCGGATGTAGTCCTCGCCCAGGATCTCCAGCATGGTGGCGCGGGTGATCCGGGCGTACATCGCCGCGTAGAGGAACGCGAGGGTGATCCAGGGCAGGATCATGCCGCCGAACCAGCCGCTGAAGCTCTGGCCGAGTGGCACGTACTGCGCGTTGATCCATTTCAGGCCGAAGGCGAAGATCGCCAGGCTGAGCAGACCGGTGAAGTAGATGGGGAGGGAGACACCCGCCAGGGCGACGACCATCGCGCCACGGTCCCAGATGCTGCCCCGCTTGAGCGCGGAGAGCACACCGGCCGCGACACCGAAGACCAGCCACAGCACGGCGGCACCGAGCGCGAGCCCCAGGGTCACCGGGAAGCGGTCGGTGAGCACCGGCCAGACGGCCTGCTCGCTGCGGAAGGAGTAGCCGAAGCAGGGCGCGGCGCAGTGCGTGACATCGCCGCCGCCGGAGTAGGTGCGTCCGACGAAGATGCCCTTGAAGAAGTGCCAGACCTGGGCGTAGATCGGATCGCTCAGGCCCAGCTTCTGCCGTACGGCCTCGACGGCTGCCGGGTCGGCCTGCTTGCCCACGAAGCTCGTGGCGATGTCGACGCCCGCCCACTTGGGGACGAGGAAGAAGATGCCGAAGACCACCATGACGATGACCACGAGCATCACTGCGGCGGCGAACAGCCGCCTGATGAGGTAAGCGAGCACAGCTTACGGCCCGCCGCGGGGCCGCGGGCCACCGGAGGTCATCCGATGGCCCACGGCCACGCCGCGCCGGCCTTCACCTGCCTTTCGTGCCGTACGGCGGGTGTGCCGGGATTACTTTGCGGACTTCAGACCGAGGTTCACGAAGTCGTACGTACCGCTGTAGTTGTCCGTCGTGTAGACGTTCGCGAGGTTGTCGCCGCGCCAGTTGATGAACTTCTCGAAGGTGAAGGGCAGGTAGTACGCGCCCTCCATGACCTTGTGGTTGATCTCGGTCGAGAGCTTGGTCTTGCCCGCGTCGTCCAGCGTGGTGACGTACTGCGAGAACAGACCGTCGATCGTCTTGTCCTTGATCAGCGCGTAGTTGTTGTTGCCGCTCTGCGCGATGTACTTGCTGTCCCACAGCGGCAGACCGAAGCCCTGGACGGTCGGGAAGTCCGGGCCCCAGCCCATGATGATGATGCCGTAGCCCTTCTTCTGGACGTTCGAGGGGCTGCCGATGATGCCGGTGGTCTGCGAACCGTCGTACTGGTCGATCTGGGCGTTGATGCCGATCTTCTTCAGCGACGCCTGGAGCGACTGGGCCGTGGCCACCTCGACGGGCTTGTTGTTGCGCACCGCGATGGTGGTGGAGAAGCCGTTCGGCTTGCCGCACGCCTTCAGCGCCGCCTTGGCCTTCTCGACATTGCCGTTCTTGTCGGCGCCGGAGATGCCGTACGGGTCGTACTTCTGGCCCTCGGCGCCCGGGACGGACGGCGGGAGCATGTTGGTGCCGATGTCACCACCGGCGATCGGGCCACCGCGCGCGGTCTGCAGCGAGACGTGGTCCGCGCCGAGGATCACGGCCTTGCGGCACTCGACGTTGTCGAACGGCTTCACGCTCTGCGGGAAGGCCGCGTACCGGATGTAACCCGAGATCGGGTTGTCCAGGTTGGCCTTGTGCTCCTTCAGGGCGGTGGTGCGGCCCTGCGGGGACATGCCGGTCTGGTTGATGTCCAGGTCCAGGTCACCGTTGAGCAGGCGCTGGTCCAGCTGGTTGGCGTCCGAGAAGAACTGGACGGTGATCTTGTCCGGGTACGCCTTGCGGATCGGGTCCGAGGACTGCTTCCAGTTCGCGTTGCGCACCAGCGTCAGGCTCTTGCCGGGGCTGTAGGAATCGAACTTGTACGGGCCGGAGGAGAACGGCTTCAGGCCGTACTTGGACTTGGTGTCCATGTCCTGGCGGACCGGGGAGGCCGAGACCAGACCCAGCACCTCCTGGAAGTCCGAGTTGGCCTCCGGCAGGTGGAAGACGACCGTCTTGTCGTCCGGCGTGGTGATCGCCTTCAGGCCCAGCTTGTCCTTGGACGTGTCCTTGTAGGGACCCTTGTACTCGCCCTTCGGGTCCAGGAAGTCCTTGAGGTAGGTCGGACCGCCGGACAGCACGTCCTGCGCCCAGACGCGCTCGATGCCGTACTTGACGTCCTTGGACGTGATCGGCTTGCCGTCCTCCCACGTGACGCCGTCACGCAGGGTGTAGGTGTACGTCTTGCCGTTGTCCGTGACCTTCGCGAGACCGGTGGCGAGGTCCGGGGTGAGCTCGGCGCCGGCCTTGCCCGGCTCCGTCTTGCCCGTGACCAGCTGGCGGCTGTAGTAGCGCGCGAAGTTCCACATGAAGCCGTAGTAGCCGCGCGTGGTGTCCCACGAGTCCGCGTCCTGGGCACCGCCGAACCGCAGCGTGCCACCCTTCTTGGCCAGAGAGGCCTGGGCGACCTTGTTGTTCGCGGCGTCGAAGCCGGCGGCGCCGGTCTTCGAACCGTTGTTGTCGCTGCCTCCACCGCCGCACGCCGCCGTGGTCAGCAGTGCGGCGACCGCAGCAGCGGCGGCAAACGCCTGCTTACGCCGCCCTGAGGTGCGTTGGGTAGTCACGATCTCGGATCCTCCGGATTTGATGAGAGACCCCGTGTCGATGCCACGGGACGCTTGGGGTGTGGCAGTTCAGCGGGAAGCCTTCGGGTCCAGCGCGTCCCGCACACCGTCGCCGAAGAGGTTGAAGGCAAGGACGGTGATGAAGATCGCCACACCAGGGACCACCATGTACATGGGGTCGGACTCGTAGTAGTCGATCGCGCTCGACAGCATCTGTCCCCAGGACGAGGTGGGCGGCTTGACGCCCACACCCAGGAAGCTGAGTGCCGCCTCGGTGAGGATGTTCGTGGGGATCATCATCGTCGTGTAGACGATGATCGGTGCGACCAGGTTGGGCAGCAGTTCCTTGAACAGGATGTAGAAGCGCCCGGCGCCCAGCGACCGCGCGGCCTCGACGTACTCACGCTCACGCATCGAGAGCGTCTGGCCGCGCACCACGCGTCCGATGTAGGGCCAGCCGAAGAAGCCGATGACCAGGATCATCACGAACACGCGCACGTTGGAGCCGGACAGGCCCAGCATGTTGTTCGGCATCACCGAGACCAGGGCGATCGTGAACAGGAGTTGCGGGAAGGCCAGCAGGCCGTCCATCACGCGGCTGATGAGCGAGTCCACCCAGCCTCCGAAGAAGCCCGCCAGGATGCCGAGCACGGTGCCGAGGACGACCGCGACGACGGCGGAGAGGAAGCCCACCAGGAGCGAGACGCGGGCACCGTAGAGGATGCGGGCGAGGATGTCGCGGCCGTTGACGGGCTCGACGCCCAGCAGGTGGTGGCCGCTGATGCCGCCCAACGACCCCGTGGGAGTGCCGAACAGAGGGTCGATCAGCTTCTCGTTGAAGGTGTCCGGGTCCTGACCGAGCAGGTTGGTGATCACTGGCGCGAGCAGGGCGATCACGATGAGGACGAGCACGACGATGCCGCCGGTCAGGGCGAGCTTGTCCCTCTTCAGGCGCTCCCAGGCGATCCGGCCCAGGGAACGTCCCTGCACGACCTTTTCGCCGGCGGCGGCAGCCGCCGCTTCTTCGGCCGCACTCGGGGCCGCTTCCGCGGTCGGCTCGTGCAATGGTGCCGTCATCTGGCAGGGACCCCTCTCAACCGGCGGTAGCCGGCCCACACGTGCCGCTTGTAGCGGCGTGATCAGTCCGTCGTACACAGGGGCTAAACCCCCTGGAGCGGGAGTCTTCAACGCCTCGGCGATCTGTAGCCAGACTTGACGGTGAATGGATGCGTAAACGTGATGCTGTCAGGGGGGTTCCGTTATCCGGACGGCGGGTAACGGGGGTCGGACGCGGGGCAATTAGGACACTGGGCGTCAATACGGGCATAACCCGGACGATCCCTAGTCATCTACGCGCGAAGAAATGCAGAGCCGCGGTGAAGGAACCGTGCCGATCCTTCACGGTTCGCCGGATTGCGGATCAGTATCCGCCGGGTGCCGGTGGATAGCCGTACCCACCCGCCATCGGAGCCTGGGCGGGGGCCGCGGGGGCCGCGTGGGCCTCGCGGTCGTAGAACGGCCGCGCGTTGGCGCCCAGCCACATCGCCACCGGGTCGTACTCGTCCGACATCGCGACGGTCGACACGGGCAACCCGTCCGGAACCGCGCCGATGGACTGCTGCATCATCGCCCGCACCGAGTCGACGGCGGGCGGCGACGTGTCGTAGACGTCCAGTCCGATGGCCAGGTACGGCGCCCCGAGCGCCGGCTGCACCCAGGCGCGGCGCAGCGAGCGCACGGCGGTGGTGCGATGGGCGTTCTGCGTGAGCAGGGCGTAGAACTGCGGGATCTCGATGCCGGGTTCGGACAGTCGCAGCGGGCCGGCGGGCTGGCGCTCCAGACCCGCCGCGATTCTGCGCAGATCGAGCCAGGGAATGCCGACCCCGCCGCCCGGGGCGTGCGGATTGAGCCAGAGCCCGAAGTGGTCGGGGTAGAGGGTGCGGGCGACGTCGAGACCGTCGACGACCTCGTACGACCGGTTCCAGCCGCTGGCCGAGAGCTCCTGGGCGGAGGTGACGCACGGCGCGTAGCCGAAGCCCTCCACCTCCATGTTCCCGTACTGGGCGTCCGGGGAGCCCGCCTGGCCGTGCCAGAGCAGCATCCACACCTGACCCGACGACGGGGTCGCGAGCGCGCGAAGGAGCGCCTCGTAGGCGTCGTAACGCCCGGGCGTCACCTGGCGCAGCATGTGCTCGACCTGACCGGCCGCGGCCGTGCCCGACGCGCTCACCTTCAACCGCCCCTTCGCGAAGAAATCATGACGTCGACCAACACCTCGGCCGAACCCCGGCCGAGCCATGGAACCAGCTTAAGCGGCGAATGCGCTCCGCCGGGGAAGCCGTTGGAAGCCCGGGCTCGCTGTGTTTGGGCCGCGGCAGGTCCGTTGTGGTGCTCACGCGGTTCCCCGCGCCCCTGACGGGGCGCTTCTACTGGCCTTGCTGATAAAAGGGCCGTACCTGGGCTCGCATCCAGTCGGCCACCGGGTCCTGGGCGACGTCGAGGAGGACGAGGTTCACCGGCCACTTGACCGCGACGCGGGCGAGGGCGCGGGAGAGGGCGTCCATGGGGAGTGTCCGGAGGTCTCCCTCCCACACGGAGAGTTCGACCCCGACGAACATGACCGGGTCGTCGCCCTCGATGCTGGCCAGACAGCGGCGGGCGGTCAGGACGACTCCCGTCGCCGCGAACTCGGCCGAGGCGGCGGCGAAGAAGTCCACCGGGTCGTCCTGCCAGTCGGGCTCGTAGAGTTTCACCCGGCCACCGCTCGTGGGCCCGTCCAGCGGGGTGCGCCCGGTCCGGCACAGCTCGGCGACCGCGAGGGGCGGCAGCGGCACACCGACCACCCCGTCCGGGTTGATCGCGATGCCGACCTGCGGGGGCAGCCCGCGGGCGAACTCGACCGCGGGCGCGATCGTGTACGACAGATGGCCGCCCGCGACCTGGCGGAACTGCTCCTCGGAGCTGAAGACCGGCACGTACGCCTGGCCCTCGATCTCCAGGGTGGGCAGGTCGAGGGATCCCGCGTGCGGTCCGCCGCCGTTGGGCAGCGGCACCCAGACGAAGCTGCGGCCGAGGACCTCGACGATGCGGCCGCCGGCCGAGGGCACTCCGAGGGACGCGGAGAGCACCTCCTCCAGTTCGTTGCCCGGCCAGCCACCGTGCGAGTGGGGGTGGGGGCCGGGTTGCGGGTACGCCGGTACCGAGAAGTCCGGGAAGTCGGGGATGTCCATCTGTCTACCTGTCTACCGCCTGCGGTGAACCACTGTTCTGGTGTTCTGGCTGGAAAGGTTAGTGGGCCCGTATGACTTCCCGACCGCTCTCGACCGCACTCTCGGCTGCTCCCGACCGCTCTCGGCCACGCGCGGCCGTTTCTCAGTCATCGAAGCCGATCCTCCGCAGTACGTCCGCCGCGTCCCGGTCGAGGAGCACCGCCGAGCCGCAGCCCTCCGGCAGGTCGCCCCGCTCGACGGAGCGCAGCAGCCGGGCGACCGCGCCCCGGTGACGGGCGAACGCGTACCGCGACACACCCCGGCCGCGCTCGCGCTGACCCTCCAGCGCCGTACCGGGCGTGACGTCGAGCAGCAGCAGGTGGAGGGTGCCGCCACGGCGCTGGGCCTCGCGGGCGAGCCAGCGGCGCACCCAGGCCTGTGTACCGCAGTCGTGCACGACGAGCCCGGCGCCGGAGCGCAGGGAGCGACGCAGGCCCGCGTAGTGCGCGAGGCGGACGAGGGGCCGGTAGACGGCATACGGCAGCCGGCCGCCCGTCCACTCGTCCCAGCGGTCCCGGGTGTCCTGGGAGTCGATGCGCGGGCCCTCGACGGCGCGGCGCATCAGGGTCGACTTGCCGCTGCCCGGCAACCCGGTGACCACGACGACGTCGGGCGCCGCGAAGTGCAGACCGTGCGGAGAGTGTCCCGCGCGCTCCCTGAGGTCCCGGACGACGGCTGTCGGCAGCGCTCCGCACGCCTCCCGGGTCCTGGCCGGGGCACCGGGCTGCTCGGGCAGCGCGAGGCCCGAGGTCGTGGCGTACGCCGTGGTCCTGTTCACCGTGATCGTCCTCCCCTTGGGTGTGGAGTCCCATCCCCGTCGAGTGTAAAGAGAAGGTAATGCGCGGTGTCTCTCGTTTCCGTACGCGGACTGCCACAGGCCGGTTACAGATGCGGACTGCCGTGATCGGACGGCGCGTGCGATGATGTGCCCGCCAACTGCATACCGGCCGCTTGAATCCGCGCGGGAGAGTTCCGGGTACCTTCGGGTACCCGGGCGCCGAAGGAGCAAGTCCCTCCCTTGAATCTCTCAGGCCCCGTTACCGCGCGGGCGAGGCACATCTGAAAAGCGGGCCGCTGTCCAGTGGCTCCACCCAAGGTGCAAGTCAGGACCTCCGTTCGCGGGGTCGTGATGAACCTCTCAGGTTCCGATGACAGATGGGGAGGAACGACCTCGCCGTCATGCCTTGGGAGCCCCACCGATGAGCAGTAACGCACCCCGTCTCACCGCGCTCGATGCCCTGCATCGCTCGCTCGGCGCGACGATGACCGACTTCGCGGGCTGGGACATGCCCCTGCGCTACGGCTCCGAGCGCGACGAGCACCTCGCCGTGCGCACCCGGGCCGGCCTCTTCGACCTGTCGCACATGGGCGAGATCACGGTCACCGGGCCGCAGGCCGCCGCCCTTCTCAACCACGCGCTGGTCGGCAACATCGCCTCCGTCGGCGTCGGCCGCGCCCGCTACACGATGATCTGCCGGGAGGACGGCGGCATCCTGGACGACCTGATCGTCTACCGACTGGCCGAGAACGAGTACATGGTCGTCGCGAACGCCTCCAACGCCCAGGTGGTGCTGGACGCGCTGGCCGAGCGTGCCGCCGGCTTCGACGCCCTCGTGCGCGACGACCGGGACGCGTACGCGCTGATCGCCGTGCAGGGCCCCGAGTCCCCCGGCATCCTCAAGTCGCTGACCGACGCCGACCTGGACGGGCTGAAGTACTACGCGGGCCTGCCGGGCACCGTCGCGGGCGTCCCGGCGCTGATCGCCCGGACGGGCTACACGGGCGAGGACGGCTTCGAGCTGTTCGTGGCCCCGTCCGACGCCGAGAAGCTGTGGCAGGCGCTGACGGACGCGGGCGCGCCCGTCGGGCTCGTCCCCTGCGGCCTCTCCTGCCGCGACACGCTGCGCCTGGAGGCGGGCATGCCGCTGTACGGGCATGAGCTGACCACCTCGCTCACCCCCTTCGACGCGGGGCTCGGCCGGGTCGTGAAGTTCGAGAAGGAGGGGGACTTCGTGGGACGTGCCGCGCTCCAGGAGGCCGCCTCCCGCGCCGAGGAGAACCCCCCGCGGGTACTCGTCGGGCTTGTCGCCGAGGGCCGTCGCGTGCCGCGCGCCGGGTACCCGGTCGTCGCCGACGGCAAGGTGATCGGCGAGGTCACCTCCGGCGCGCCCTCCCCCACGCTGGGCAAGCCGATCGCGATGGCGTACGTCGACGCCGCGCACGCCGCGCCGGGCACGGCCGGAGTCGGCGTGGACATCCGGGGCAGCCATGAGCCGTACGAGGTCGTGGCGCTGCCGTTCTACAAGCGCCAGAAGTAGCTTCGGGGCCGAAAGGGCCCCGTCCAGCGCGCCCACGTGACGCACGCCGCTGTGTCACGTCTCGTATCCCAAGACCACTCGGTCATCCCCGTTCATCCGCACTCCCCCGCGTACAGGAGAATTCAGGCCATGAGCAACCCCCAGCAGCTGCGCTACAGCAAGGAGCACGAGTGGCTGTCGGTCGCCGAGGACGGCGTCTCGACGGTCGGCATCACCGAGTTCGCGGCCAACGCGCTCGGCGATGTCGTCTACGCCCAGCTTCCGGAGGTCGGTGACACGGTGACCGCGGGCGAGACCTGCGGCGAGCTGGAGTCGACCAAGTCGGTCAGCGACCTGTACGCGCCGGTCACCGGCGAGGTCGTGGAGGCCAACCAGGACGTGGTCGACGACCCGTCGCTGGTGAACTCCGCCCCCTTCGAGGGCGGCTGGCTGTTCAAGGTACGCGTCACGGACGAGCCGGCCGACCTGCTCTCCGCCGACGAGTACACCGAGTTCTCCGGCTCTTAAGGACTTCTGACTGATGTCGCTTCTGAACACGCCCCTGCACGAGCTGGACCCGGACGTCGCCGCCGCCGTCGACGCCGAGCTGCACCGCCAGCAGTCCACCCTGGAGATGATCGCCTCGGAGAACTTCGCTCCGGTCGCGGTCATGGAGGCCCAGGGCTCGGTCCTGACCAACAAGTACGCCGAGGGCTACCCGGGCCGCCGCTACTACGGCGGCTGCGAGCACGTCGACGTGGTCGAGCAGATCGCCATCGACCGCGTCAAGGCGCTCTTCGGCGCCGAGCACGCGAACGTGCAGCCCCACTCGGGCGCCCAGGCCAACGCGGCGGCGATGTTCGCGCTGCTGAAGCCGGGCGACACGATCATGGGTCTGAACCTCGCGCACGGCGGGCACCTCACCCACGGCATGAAGATCAACTTTTCCGGCAAGCTGTACAACGTGGTCCCGTACCACGTGAACGACGAGACCGGCCAGGTCGACATGGACGAGGTCGAGCGCCTCGCCAAGGAGTCCAGGCCGCAGCTGATCGTGGCGGGCTGGTCGGCCTACCCGCGTCAGCTGGACTTCGCCGCGTTCCGCCGGGTCGCGGACGAGGTCGGCGCGTACCTGATGGTCGACATGGCGCACTTCGCGGGGCTCGTGGCCGCGGGTCTGCACCCGAACCCGGTGCCGCACGCCCACGTGGTCACGACCACGACCCACAAGACGCTGGGCGGCCCGCGCGGTGGCGTGATCCTGTCCACCGCCGAGCTGGCGAAGAAGATCAACTCCGCGGTCTTCCCCGGTCAGCAGGGCGGTCCGCTGGAGCACGTGATCGCCGCGAAGGCCGTCTCGTTCAAGGTCGCCGCCTCCGACGACTTCAAGGAGCGCCAGCAGCGCACGCTGGACGGCGCGCGGATCCTGGCGGAGCGCCTGGTCCAGGACGACGTCAAGGCCGTGGGCGTGGACGTCCTGTCCGGCGGCACGGACGTGCACCTGGTCCTCGTCGACCTGCGCAACTCCGAGCTGGACGGTCAACAGGCCGAGGACCGTCTCCACGAGGTCGGCATCACGGTCAACCGCAACGCCATCCCGAACGACCCGCGCCCCCCGATGGTCACGTCCGGCCTGCGCATCGGCACGCCCGCGCTCGCCACCCGCGGCTTCCAGGCCGAGGACTTCACCGAGGTCGCGGACATCATCGCCGAGGCGCTGAAGCCCTCCTACGACGCGGAGTCACTGAAGACCCGCGTGTCCGCCCTGGCCGACAAGCACCCGCTGTACCCCGGCCTGAAGTAGTACCGCCTGAAGCAGTACAGAACCAGTTCCTGCGAAAGTTCACTTTCGTACAGAAATTCGCACGGAACGTACGATTCACCAGGACGCCGCGCACACTGGAACCGCAGGTGTGCGCGGCGCCCGCCCCCATGCACCACCCCCGTTGTGAGGAGTCCCCGTGGCCATCTCGGTCTTCGACCTGTTCTCGATCGGCATAGGCCCATCGAGCTCCCACACGGTGGGCCCGATGCGTGCGGCGCGCATGTTCGCCCGCCGGCTGCGCAACGAGGAGCTGCTGGACTCGGTGGTCTCCGTCCGGGCCGAGCTGTACGGCTCCCTGGGCGCGACCGGTCACGGCCACGGCACCCCCAAGGCGGTGCTGCTGGGCCTGGAGGGCGCGTCGCCGCGAACCGTGGACGTGGAGGGCGCCGACGACCGCGTGGAGCGGATCAAGTCGTCGGGCCGCCTCTCGCTCCTCGGCACGCACGAGATCTCCTTCTCCTTCGCCGACGACCTGGTCCTGCACCGCCGCAAGGCCCTGCCGTACCACGCGAACGGCATGACGGTCTTCGCGTACGACGCCTCCGGCACGCTCGTCCTGGAGAAGACGTACTACTCGGTCGGCGGCGGCTTCGTGGTCGACGAGGACGCGGTGGGCGAGGACCGCATCAAGCTCGACGACAGGGTGCTCAAGTACCCGTTCCGCTCGGGCGACGAACTGCTGCGGCTGACGAAGGAGACCGGCCTGTCGATCTCCGCCCTGATGCTGGAGAACGAGCGGGCCTGGCGCACCGACGAGGAGATCCGCGAGGGCCTGCTCGCCATCTGGCGTGTGATGCAGGCGTGCGTCTCCCGGGGCATGTCCCGCGAGGGCATCCTGCCGGGCGGGCTCAAGGTCCGCCGCCGCGCCGCCGTCTCGGCCCGCCAGCTGCGGGCGGAGGGCGACCCGCTGGCCCACGCGATGGAGTGGATCACGCTCTACGCCATGGCGGTGAACGAGGAGAACGCGGCGGGCGGCCGGGTGGTCACGGCCCCCACGAACGGCGCCGCGGGCATCATCCCGGCGGTCCTCCACTACTACATCAACTTCATCCCGGGCGCGGACGAGGACGGCGTCGTGCGCTTCCTGCTGGCCGCCGGCGCCATCGGGATGCTCTTCAAGGAGAACGCCTCCATCTCCGGCGCCGAGGTCGGCTGCCAGGGCGAGGTCGGCTCGGCCTGCTCGATGGCCGCGGGCGCCCTCGCCGAGGTCCTCGGCGGCAGCCCCGAACAGGTCGAGAACGCCGCCGAGATCGGCATGGAACACAACCTCGGCCTCACCTGCGACCCGGTCGGCGGCCTCGTCCAGATCCCCTGCATCGAACGCAACGGCATGGCGGCGGTCAAGGCGGTCACCGCCGCCCGCATGGCCATGCGCGGCGACGGCTCCCACAAGGTCTCCCTCGACAAGGTCATCAAGACCATGAAGGAGACGGGCGCGGACATGAGCGTCAAGTACAAGGAGACGGCGCGGGGCGGGCTCGCGGTCAACATCATCGAGTGCTAGGCGAACAGGCCCTGACCAGCGGATTGTGACCAGCAGGTCCGTAGCACGTACGCAACGTCGAATGCCCCTCCGGCGCAGCCGCCCCGGCGGCTCGTCACAGCGAACCCCTCCCGTTCTCCGGTGCCGTGAGCGGCCGGGGCAGGATCGTGCTGCCGGGTGACCCCGGACGGGGCGCGTGTCCGCGCCCCGACAGCGAGAACACCTGGGAGAAATGACGTGCAATTCCGCTGCGCCGTACTCGACGACTTCCAGAACGTGGCGAGCGCATGTGCCGACTGGTCGACGCTGACCGATCGGGTCGAGGTCGTCTCCTTCGCCGAGCACTTCGCCACCGAGGACGAACTCGCCGCGGCTCTCGCCGACTTCGACTTCGTGGTCACCCTGCGCGAGCGGGTGCCCTTCCCGGACTCGTTGCTGAACCGGCTGCCCCGCCTGAAGCTGCTGATCGCCTCCGGCATGCGCAACTCGGTGATCGACTACGCGGCCGCGAAGGCGGCCGGCGTCACCGTGTGCGGCACCCAGAGCTCCTCGACGCCGCCGGTCGAACTCACCTGGGCCCTGCTGCTCGGACTCGCCCGCGGCATCGTCCAGGAGAACAACGCCCTGCGCGACGGCGGCCCCTGGCAGTCCACCGTCGGCGCCGACCTGCACAGCCGCACGCTCGGCCTGCTCGGTCTCGGCAAGATCGGCAGCCGGGTGGCCCAGGTCGGACTCGCCTTCGGCATGGAGGTCACCGCCTGGAGCCGGCACCTCACCAAGGAACGCGCGGACGAGGTCGGCGTCGAACTCGCCTCCTCCAAGGAGGAGTTGCTGGCAAGCAGCGACTTCATCTCCGTCCACCTCGCGCTGAGCGACCGCACCCGGGGCCTGCTCGGCGCCGCCGAGATCGCCCTCCTCAAGCCCACCGCCTACCTGATCAACACCTCGCGGGCCGCGATCGTCGACCAGGAGGCCCTGCTCGCCGCGCTGCACGAGGGCCGTATCGCCGGCGCCGGCGTCGACGTCTTCGACGTCGAACCGCTGCCGGGCAACCACCCGATGCGCACCGCACCGCGGCTGCTCGCCACCCCGCATCTCGGCTATGTGTCCCGCGCCAACTACGCGCGCTACTACGGCCAGGCCCTGGAGGACATCCAGGCCTACCTCGACGGCGACCCGGTCCGGGTCCTCGGCTGACGTGCCGTCGTGAGCCCCGGCGGCAGCGGTGGGACGGAGCTGCCGCGTGTCCGGGTGAGGCCGCACCTGCCGAACGGCCTACCTGAGTGGCTTTCAGCAGGCGCGGGCCCCTCTCGCTGCATACCGTCACCAGAGGAACAGCTCCCGGTCTTGATCGTCATGGGTCGGAGGGGTGAACCGAACACGACGTTCGAGGACGAGCGGCACCGCCGTCGGAGAAGGGTTCCGGGTGCCAAGGAGGTCGGCAAATGGTGACGCGAGAGCCGCGGGTCCGCCGGACACGGGGAAGGACCCGCCGCACCGTCGGAGCATGCGTGCTCGCGGCAGGGTGTGTCTTCGCACACTCCGTGCCGTCGGCCATGGCGGGTCCCCAAGGGGGCGCGTCCCGCCGGTGCGCGACGAAACCCTTCCCTCCGTCGGAAAGTACTCCACCTCCGATCCTGTCGGGCAGCGATGTGTGGAGTTTCGTCTCCGAACCGGGTCTTCACCCCATGCGGGTGACCGTGACCGCGAACAAACCGGGAACGGCTCACGGAGACGTCTTTGTCGCCCCGTTCAGCGCGGACCGGATGGTCGGCCAGACGGGGGCACTGGTCAATGACAACTCGGGTGATCCGGTCTGGTTCCGCCCGCTGCCTTCCACGAACCTCCAGAACGCCGATTTCAAGGTCCAGACCTATTACGACGGCCGCGGGGGCCGGGGACAACCGGTGCTGACCTGGTGGCAGGGGACTCTCGCCCTTCCCCGGCGTATACGAACCTGCCGGCCGGTGCGCCGGAACCGGGCGGGTGCTACTACATCTACGACTCCCACTACCGCCTGCTCAAAACGGTCTTCGCGCATCACGGCTACTACCCGGACGAGCACGAGTTCACCCTGACCCGCCGGGGCACCGCCCTGTTCATCGCCTCCAGACCGGTGCCCATGGATCTCACACCCTATGGAGGTCCGAAGAACGGAGCGATCGAGAACAGCGAGATCCAGGAGGTCGACCTCGCCACGGGGAGACTCCTCTATTCATGGAACGCCCTGGACCATATCGACCCCGCCGATTCCGAGGAGGCGGCCTCCAGCGCGTCGTCGTCCGGCGGAGTGTGGGACGCCTTTCACATCAACTCCGTCGACGAGGGCCCTGACGGCCGGCTGTTGATCTCGGCCCGGAACATGTGGGCGATCTACGACGTCACCAAGAAATCCGGGAAGGTCCGCTATCGGATCGGGGGAAAGAAAAGCGACTTCACCTTCGGTCCGAACGCGGACTTCTACTGGCAGCACGATGCCCGATTCCGGCCAGGAAACCGGATCAGCATGTTCGACGACGGCTGCTGCGACCTGCCCGACGGCGCCCCCGAGCAGCGTTCGCACGGCCTGATCCTCAGCCTTGATTTCCGCAGCCACAGGGCGACGGCGGTCAAGACCTACTACCACCAGCCGCCGTTGGAGTCACCAACCCAGGGAAACACCCAGGCCCTCTCCAACGGCAACGAATTCATCGGGTGGGGTCAGAGCCCGTACTACTCGGAGTACGCGGGTGCGGGGAACACCGAGGCCAACGCCTCGCGGAACCTGCTCTACGACGCGAAGCTGCCGGGCTCCGACATCTCTTACCGAGCCTTCCGGAACAAATGGATCGGCACGCCCTCCTACCCACCGAGTGCGGCGGCACGGTCCGACGGCGGGCACAGCGTCGTCTACGCCTCCTGGAACGGCTCGACGCAGACCGCAGCATGGCAGGTACTCGCCGGATCCGACCCCGATTCCCTGTCGGTCGTCGTCCGACACGCCCCACGGTCCGGGTTCGAGACCGCCGTCACCACACCCGAGCCAGGACCGTACTTCAAGGTCAGGGCGCTGGACGCGAAGGGCAGGGTCATCGGGGACTCCCGCGTGGTGAAACTCTCCGGCTGACCGTTGACGGGGGCACCATGAGGGAGTCACAGCATGACCGAAGTGAGAGAACCGCGCCCGGACCCCGCCCGCCGGCCCCACCTGGGAATGCACCCCGGCGAACTCGACGGCAAATGGTACGCCAAGTACTGGAACCCGGTGATGGCACCAATGCCGGAGCACATCAAGGAGGCGATCGGTCTTGGCCCGCAGCCGCCCCCGCTGTTCGTGTCCTGGCTGGGGCGGCCTGAACTGCGTACCGCTGCCGCGGACACCAAGGACAGCCCGGTGGCCGGCCCGAGCGAATGATCGGAGCGGAGGCCGAAGGGTCGCCGACAGCTGCGACCCCGGGTCGATCGGCCCCACCCCCTTCGCGAGCGCCAAGGGGCGCAGACCTCGACAGCCGTGACCGCGACCACTCGACCCCTGTCGCCTGTCGCCTGTCGTCGAACGCTCATTCGGCCGGCGCCGCCCACCGCAGCCCGTCGGCCGAGGGCACCAGTCCGCCCGGAAAGAGCGCGGCCTCCGGATCGAGATCGCCTCCGAGCACGGCTTGGACCTGGATCTGGGTGCCCTGCTCCATCACGCTACCCATGATGTCCGACTGGTACATGGGGGTGGAATCGTCTCCGCGGGTCCGGTCGACCTGGGACACCGACCGCTCGAGTTCGCCGGCGGTGTGCTTGAACCGTGCCCGGGCCGACTCGGCGTCGACGAAGGTGCCGTCCAGGGAGGCGACGCCGCCCACCAGCTCGACGAACGCCTCGAGCTCCGACTCCGCGAAGGCGGTGACCTTCTTCGCCTGCCAGAAGTACGATTCGTGGTCGCTGTTCATGTCGTAGAACGAGACCAGGAACTCGTAGAAGAGGCCGTACTCGTGGCGGTACCGCGCTTCGAACTCGGCGAAGCTCTCGTCTTCGCCGAGGTCGCCCGCCAGTACGGTGTTGATGGACCGCGCGGCGAGCAGGGCGCTGTAGGTCGCGAGGTGCACCCCTGAGGAGAAGACCGGGTCGACGAAGCACGCGGCGTCTCCGACCAGGACCATTCCCGGGCGCCAGTACCGGCTGTTGCTGTACGAGTAGTCCTTGCGAACGCGCACCTGTCCGTACACGCCCTCGGTGATGCGCTCGGCGTCGGCCAGCATGTCGTCGATCCGGGGGCACTTCGCGATGAGCCGCGAGAGCGCATCGGCGGGATCGCCCTGCACCGAGTCCGCGAACGCGCGGCTCACCACCGCACCCACGCTGGTGATCCGGTCGCTCAACGGGATGTACCAGAACCAGCCTTCGTCGAAGGCGGCGCAGAAGATGTTGCCGTCCCTCGGCGCGGGCAGCCGCTTGCCGCCCTCGAAGTAGCCGAAGACGGCGATGTTGCGGAAGAAGTCCGAGTAGATGCGATCGCCGCCGGCCTCGCGGTGGATCCGGCTCTTGTTCCCGGACGCGTCGACGACGAACCGCGCGCCGACCGTGTGCCGGGCGCCGGTGGAATCGGTGTAGACGAGCCCTCGGACCCGTTCCTCGTCCTCGGTCACCTCGACCACGGAGCACTCCTCCCGCACCTCCACCCCGAGCTTGCGGGAGTGCTTGAGCAGGATGTCGTCGAACTTCATCCGCTCGACCTGGTAGGCGTGCGAGGTCGGGCCCGCCATCCGCGGCGAGATGGCGAACGCGAACGACCACGGCTCGGGGCTGCTGCCCCAGCGGAAGGTGCCACCGTGCTTGCGCATGAAGCCGGCCCGCTCGATCTCCTCGGAGACGCCCAGCAGCCCGCAGATTCCGTGCACGGTCGCCGGCAGCAGCGACTCTCCGATCTGGTACCGCGGGAACGACTCCTTCTCGAGCAGGAGCACCCGATGCCCCTGCATGGCGACGAACGACGCGACGGTCGAGCCGCTCGGGCCGCCGCCGACCACCACGACGTCGAACTCTTCTCCGGTTGACACGGTTGTTCTCCTTCTCTGCTGGTCAAGAGCGGGACGGTGCGGGCGGCGACCGCACCGGGGCGGGGCAGGCCGGGACCGGACGGTCAGTCACCCTTCGGACGGGCACGCGGCCGCAGTACCGGCCGCTCGCGCCTGCGCGCCACGGCCAGTCGGCGCGAGAGCTGCTCGACGGTGGGCGCGCCGAACAGGTCGGGGATGGCCAGTTCGACTCCCAGCGTGGCCCGGATACGGGACACCAAACGCGTCGCCAGCAGGGAGTGCCCGCCGAGGTCGAAGAAGTCGTCGTCGATGCCGACCTGCGGAATGCCGAGCAGTTCGGCGAACAGGCGGCACAGCACTTCCTCGCGCTCGTTCCGCGGGCCCCGGCCGGTCCCGGCGCCGGCGAAGTCCGGAGCGGGCAACCCGCGCCGGTCCACCTTCCCGTTCGGTGTGAGCGGCAGCTTCTCCAGCACGACCAGGGCCGTCGGGACCATGTGGTCCGGCAGCGAGTCCTGCGCGTGTGCCTTCACCGCGGCGACCAGGGACGCGGCGGCGGCGGACCGGGACGGGTCGTTGGTCAAGGGCCGCCGTACCGAGCGCGGCGGCTCGGCCGGCCGGTACCCGCTCGTCGGCACCCCCGTCGCGGCCCGGTCCACGAACAGGACGTCGAACAGTCCGCTCTCGCCCGAAGGCAGCACCATCGCCCGGTAGCCGGCCCGGTCGGCCGGCTCGTGGAAGGCCTCGGGGTCGGGGACGGCCGCGTCCCGTTCCGTCAACCTGGTCCGGGCGGCCGCCGGGCTGCCGCCGTCGGCCAGGATCCGGGCCGCCGCGAGCTCGTGGTCCACCCTCAGGTCGGGGACATCGCGGAGCCGCACGGGCGCCGGGTGCGCCGACGCCAGTTCGGCGCTCAGTGCACCCAGCTCGGTCACCTCGGCGCCCCAACCGAACTCGCGGACGGCCTCGGTGTCGATCCGCTCGCACGGCTCCTTGTGGAGGACGACGTCGTACCGGTGCGCGGTCATCTCGTTGTGGAAGCTCGCCCGCTTGCCCCGCAGGTCCACCGCGGCGGGCAGTGTGGTGAAGAAGGCCGGGTCGATCAGCAGTTCCTTCTCCAGGGCCACGGCCTGCCCGACCGCCTCCCGTACCGCCTCGGCATCCGCCGTGTCGTCCGTTCTGCCCAGTTCGACGGCCGTCCGCAGTGCCTTCAGCAGGTGCAGGTTGCGGACGTCGCCCACGAGCACCCTGCCGCCCGGGGCGAGCAGCCCGAGGACGCCTTCCAGGACCTTCTCCAGGTAGGCGGCGTTCGGGAAGTACTGCACGACGGAGTTCAGCACCACGGTGTCGAAGAACCCCGACGGCAGTTCGTCGAGGACGTGGGCGGGCTGGACCCGCAGTGCGACGCGGTCCGCCAGGCTCGGGTCCCGGGCCACTTGCGCGCGGACTCCGTCGACGACCCGGGCCGAGATGTCGGTGCCCCAGTAGGTCGCGCACTGCGGCGCGACCTTCGCCAGGATCAGTCCGGTGCCGATGCCGATCTCGAGCACCCGCTTCGGCCGCAGCTCGAGAATCCGGTCGACGGTCGCATCGCGCCACTCACGCATCTGCTCAACGGGAATCGGCAGTCCGCTGTAGCTGCTGTTCCAGCCGGAGAAGTCCTCGCCGAATGCGGCCGCGCCGGCAGCGGAGTCGGCGTGGAGCGAGTCGGAGGTGAGCCGCCACTCCCCCACCTGCCGCTCGTCCCGGTCCCGGTCGACAGCCGGGTCGCCCCCGCCCGGCACGAGATAGCCGACCAGCCGCTTGTCGCCCGGCTGGTCGTCCCTGGCCACCACGACCGCCTGGTCCACGCCGGGGTGGGCGGTCAGTACCGCCTCGACCTCACCGAGCTCGATCCGGAAGCCACGGACCTTCACCTGGTCGTCGGCGCGGCCGACGAACTCGAGTTGACCGTCGGCGCGCCACCGGACCACATCCCCGGTCCGGTACATCCGCTCGCCGGGGGCGCCGAACGGGCAGGCGACGAACCGGCCGGCCGTCAGTCCGGGACGCCGGAGATAGCCGCGCGCGAGTGCCTCGCCTGCGATGTACAGCTCCCCCGCGACGCTCGGCGGCGTGGGCCTCAGCCGGTCGTCGAGGACGTAGAGCCGGGTGTTGTCCAACGGCCGTCCGATGGGGGGCAGTTCGCCGACGACCAGCCGGTCGCTGATGGTCGCGCACACGGTGGCCTCGGTCGGACCGTAGGCGTTGACCATCCTGCGGCCGGGCGCCCAGCGGGCGACGACGTCGGCCGAGCACGCGTCACCGGCGGCGATCAGCATCATCCCGGCCGGCAGGCCGTCGTCGGCCAGGGCCGCCAGCACCGGTGGCGGCAGGGTCACGTGGGTGATGCCCTGCTCGTACATCAGCGTGCTCAGCGCCGGTCCTGGCATGGTCCTCGCGCTGGGCGCGACGACCAGCGCCGCACCGGCCAGCAACGCCATGCACATGTCGGAGAACGCGCCGTCGAAGCTGGGGGACGCGAACTGCAGCACCCGGCTGTCCGGCACAACCTCCAGCCGCTCGATCTCACAGCCCATCCGGCTGGCGATCCCTGCGTGCGAGACCACGACGCCCTTCGGGACACCGGTGGAGCCGGAGGTGTAGACGACGTAGACGGCGTGACCCGGCCGCAAGGGGGCCACTCGGTCGCCGTCCGTCAGGTCCGCGTCGGACAGTCCGGACACGGCGGACCACATGTCGTCGTCGAGGACGATCCGGTCGAGCCCAGCGGGCAGCGCAACCGCGACGCGTTCGCCGGTCATCACGCATCGCGGCGCGGCGTCGGCGAGCATGAACTCGATGCGCTCCGAAGGGTAGTCGGGATCGATGGGCAGGTAGGCGGCGCCGGCCTTCAGCACCGCCAGCATGGCCGTGATCAGCTCGACCGACCGGGGAAGCGCGAGCGCGACGAACCGGTCCGGCCCCAGACCGCGGTCGACCAGCAGCCGGGCCAGCCGGTTGGCGTTCCCGTTCAGCTCCCGGTAGGTGAGCGAGGTGCCCTCGTAGCGCACCGCGATCGCCTCGGGGGTCGCCGCCACCTGGGCCTCGAAGAGCGCGGGGAAGGTCGACACGGCGATGTCCCGGTCGGTGTCGTTCCACTCGTGAAGCACCAACTGCCGCTCGGCGGAGCCGAGCAGGTCGATCTCACCGAGCCGCGCCTCGGGATTCGCCACCATCGTCTCGAAGACCTGCACCAGTCGAGACAGCATCCGATCCACGGTGGCCGGGTCGAACAGTTCGACCGCGAACTCGACCACACCGGTCAGACCGCTCGGCGCGCCCTGCTCGTCGAAGCTCTCGAAGGCACTGAACGCCAGGTCGAACTTGGCCGTCTCGGTGTAGAGCTGCTCGGCCTCCACCGCCAGCCCGGGGAGCCGGAACTCCACGTCGGCCAGGTTCTGGAACGCCAGCATCACCTGGAACAGCGGGTGGCGCGAAGCCGACCGGCTCGGGTTGAGGATCTCCACCAGGCGCTCGAACGGCAGGTCCTGGTTGGCGTAGGCGCTGAGGTCCGTTTCCCGCACCCGTGCGATGACCTCCCGCATCGACGGGTCGCCGCTGAGGTCGGTGCGCAGCACCAGGGTGTTGACGAAGAACCCGACGAGGTCGTCCAGGTTCTCGTCGGTACGGCCCGCGATGGCCGAACCGATGGGGATGTCCGTGCCCGCGCCCAGCCGGC
Organism: Streptomyces mirabilis; assembly: GCF_039503195.1. NCBI lineage: Bacteria > Bacillati > Actinomycetota > Actinomycetes > Kitasatosporales > Streptomycetaceae > Streptomyces > Streptomyces mirabilis. The sequence goes on along the minus strand of NZ_JBCJKP010000001.1, from coordinate 7,071,210 downwards.
TCAGCAGCGCGGAAAGTCCCGCCTGCACCACCATGAACAGGCTCGCGTCGCTCTGCCTGGCCAGCTCGGTGAGCCGGGCGTGGAGGCTCGCACCGATCTCGAACGGAATGGTCGAGCCTCGGTAGCTGGAGACCGCCGGCCGCTGCCGGTCCACTGGCAGCGGCAGCTCGTCCGGCAGTCCGGCCAGTGCTGCCGACCAGTAGTGGATCTGACCGTTGATCAGGCTGTCCGAGTCGTCCTCGACGCCGAACAGCCGGTGCTGCCACAGCGTGTAGTCCGCATACTGGACCGGCAGTTCCGCCGCGCCGGATTCGAGCCCGGCGCACCGCGCCTCGTAGGCCACGGCGAGGTCGTCCGCCAGCGGCGCCATCGACCAGCCGTCTCCGGCGATGTGGTGGATCACCAGGGCGAGCACGTGCTCGGTCGGGGAGAGGGCGAAGAGCCGGGCCCGCAGCGGCGGTTCGACGGCGAGGTCGAACTCCCGGCCGCAGAACCCGGCGATCTCGGCGGCCAACCCGTCCGGGGTGACATCGGTGCACAGAAGTTCGGGCCGGACGTCGAGCACGCGCTGGAAGGGCACTCCGTCGAACTCACGGAACACTGTCCGTAGCGCTTCGTGCCGGTCGCTCACGTCGCCGAGCGCGGCGGCCAGCGCCGCCCGGTCGAGTTCACCCGAGAGTCGGAGCACGGCCGGCATGTTGTACGTCGCGCTCCGGCCCTCCATCTGGCTGAGGAACCACAGACGGCGCTGGGCGAAGGAGAGGGGCACCCGTTCGGGCCGCGTCGTACGGGCCACGGGAGGGCGCGGCGATCCGCCGACCTCGTCCAGTCGCCGCGCGAGCTCCGCCACGGTAGGCGCGCCGAAGACGTCACGGACGGTGAGTTCCACACCGAACGCCGGCCTGATCCGGGCGACCAGTCGGGTGGCGAGCAGCGAGTGTCCGCCGAGGTCGAAGAAGTTGTCGTCGATCCGGACCTTCGGCGCGCCGGTGACGTCCGCGAACAGGCCGCAGAGGATCTCCTCGCGCGGACTCCGCGGGGCCCGGCTCGCTCCGGCGCCGGTGAACCTGGCGGCGGGCAGGGCTCGGCGGTCGAGCTTCCCGTTGGGGGTCAGCGGAAGCCGGTCGAGGACGACGACCGCCGCAGGCACCATGTACCGGGGCAGGACCTCACCGGCCGACCGCCGGGCCGACGCCGGGTCGACCGTCCGCCCCTCGTGCGGGACGACATAGGCGATCAGGCGCTTGTCCCCGGGGGCGTCCTCCCGGACGACCACGGCGACCTCTCGCACGGCCTCGTCGCGGGCCAGCACTGCTTCGATCTCGCCGGGTTCGATCCGGAAGCCGCGGATCTTGACCTGGTCGTCGGCGCGGCCGAGGAACTCCAGTTGACCGTCGGCGCGCCGGCGGACGAGGTCGCCGGTCCGGTACATCCGCGCCCCCGGCGCCAGTCCGGCCTCGGACGGGCAGGCGAGGAACCGCTCCGCGGTCAGGGCCGGACGTCCCTGGTAACCGCGCGCCAGGCCCGGGCCCGCCAGGTAGAGCTCGCCGGCGACGCCCACCGGCACCGGTCGCAGCGCGCTGTCCAGGACGAACGCGCGCATGTTGTCGATCGGGCGGCCGATCGGCGGATTGTCCGTGCCGGACAAGGGGTCCGACATCGTCGCGCAGACCGTGGTCTCGGTCGGGCCGTACGCGTTGAGCAGGCGACGGCCCGGCGACCAGGCCGCCACGGTCTCGGCCGGGCATGCCTCTCCTGCGACGTTGAGGGTCAGGTCCGCGGGCAGTTCGCCGGGCCGCATCGTGGCGAGAACCGCCGGTGGGAGGGTGACGTGGGTCAGAGCGTGTTTGACGGCCAGTTCGGTCAGGGCGACGCCCGGGACGAGCTGGTCGGCACCCGCGAGCACCAGTGCGGCGCCCGAGAGGAGCGCCATCGACACCTCGGAGAACGCCGCGTCGAAGCTCGGGGACGCGAACTGAAGTACCCGGCTGTGCTCGTCCACTCCGAGCCGGGCGATCTGTGCGAACGCGAGCGCCGCGACACCGGTGTGGGTGACGACGACGCCCTTGGGCACGCCGGAGGAGCCGGACGTGTAGACGACGTAGGCAGGGTGGTCCGGCCGCAGGGGGGCGAGCCGGTCGGCGTCGGTCAGATCGTCGTCGGCCAGATCGTCGTCGTGGGTGTGCTGCGGTCCGTCGAGCACGATCCTCGGGATGGTGCCGGGCAGTCCCGCCGGGGTCTCCCTACCGGTGATGACGCAGGCGGGCGCGGTGTCGGAGAGCATGAACGCCAGGCGCTCAGCCGGATGTTCCAGATCGAGCGGCAGATACGCGCCGCCCGCCTTGGACACCGCGAGCATGGCGATGACCAGATCGATCGAGCGGGGCAGGCCCAGGGCCACCACCCGCTCGGGGCCGATGCCCGACTCGACCAGCGACCGGGCGAGCCGGTTGGCGCGAGAGTTCAATTGGGCGTAACTCAGAGCGGTGTCCTCGAAGACCGCCCCGACCGCGTCGGGGGTCCTGGCGGCCTGAGCCTCGAACAGCGCGGGCCACGTGGCCGCCGGATGCGTACGGTCCGTGTCGTTCCACTCGTGCAGAACGCGCCTGCGCTCGGCGGCGTCCAGCAGCTCGATCCGGCCGACCTGCGCGGCCGGGTCGTCCGCCATCGCCTCCAACACCCGCAGGAAGCCGCGCTGATGGGTGTGCAGATCCTCCCCCGGTACAACGACGCGTTGGCGTCGAAGTCGATGCGGAGCCCCTGCCCCTCGCCCCGGTCGTAGACCGTGATCGACAGATCCTCGGCCAGTCCGCCCGCCAGGTTGTGGGAGGTCATCGGGTGGCCGCCGAAGCCGTGGTCGTAGCTGAACGGCACGACGTTGACCACCGGTCCGACGAGTGGTTCGTCCTCCAGGGCCAGCCGTTGGTCGCGGCGTATGTCCTCGTAGCGGTAGCGCTGGTGGCGCAGGGCCTCGCGGGTCCGGGACAGCACATGCCGGGCCAGCTCGGCGCAGGTCTGCTCGCCCGTCACGGTCAACCGCAGCGGCAGCAGGTTGGACACCATCCCGGCGGTTCCGGCGGTGGCGGATCCCGCCCGTGCCGTGACGGGCAGGCCGAGCACGAGGTCGCGCGCGCCGGTCAGCCGGTGCAGATAGGCGGCCACGGCCGTGAGCATGACGGTGGGCAGTGCCCGCCCGGTGGACTCGGAGAGCCGGCGCTGTTCGTCCGTGCCGAGCTGTGCCGAGGAACGCACCAGTCCGTCGGCTTCGGCGGACACCCGGTCGGCCAACGTCGCGGGCTCCGCCCGGTCGGCCAACCGGGACCCCCAGTACTCCTGGTCGAGGAGGAAGGCGTCGGACACGCGATAGGCGAGATCCTCGTCGAGGAGGTCGCGCAGCGGGCGGGGGTCAGGCTGGACGGCCGGCGCGCCGGTGACGAGGGCCGAGTACACCTCGGCGACCCGCCGCACCACCATGGCCCCGCTGTAGCCGTCCAGGATGACGTGGTGGAACTGGAAGTACCAGAAGTAGCGGTCCTGGGCCAGCCTGAACAGCAGCACGGTGTGCAGAGGGTCTCGGGTCAGCTCGAGCCGCCGGTCGAGGTCGGCGCGCATCCGTTCCAGCGCCGCGCCCTCGGGGTCCGGCCGGCGGGAGACGTCCACCAGTTCGACGGCGGCGGTCTCGACGGGTCCGACGTACTGCCGGGGCCCGTCGGCCTCTTCGATGAACCGGACGCGCAGCGCCTCGGTCTCGCCGACGACCTGGCGCCAGGCCGCGTCGAACACCACGGGATCCACCGGGCCGCGAATGTCGAAGTACTCCGCGATCCGGTAGCGCCGGCCACCGGGGTCGAGTTGACATCCGAACCAGATTCCGCGCTGCGCAGCGGAGAGCGGCAGCGTGTCACCGCCGACGTTGCTCATTGTGTTCCCCCGGGGTAGTTGTCGGTGGACCGGCGGAACGTGTCAGGAGGCTTCGCTCAAGCTCTTCGGCCGCATGTCCGTCCAGTGCTCCTCGATGTACGCCAGGCAGGCCTCACGGTCTGCCTCGACGAGCTCCGCGGTCCAGCCCGCAGGAATGTCGGCGAATGCCGGCCACAGCGAATACTGGCCCTCATCGTTGACGAGAACCGAATAGACCGCATCCGCATCCTCAAACGGATTCGTCATTGATCTCCCCTTGTCGAATGTGGAGTGCTCACCGCAGGCTCGCCCGCGCGACGCTGTCCCAGCAAGGGGGCGGACGCCATGGGACGGAACGAGACAGCGGGCATACGTCTGCCGGAAAGGGCGGTTCCTTTTTGTTCAGGTCGTGGTTGACGACCCACAGGCCGACTTGTAGCCTCCAAATGGATCGACACCAAATGATTTCGCGCTGCCAGTGAATCCGCGTAGGAAATACCCCGGGAATCACCATCACTCGGCACTCATTGCGCGAATGTCGACCATTCACCCCCCATCCTGAATTGGAGCCAGCACCTTGATTTCCAAGAAGAGGATCGCGCTCATTTCGAAGGCCGGTCTCACCGGCGCCGCGGCCGTCACGGCCATGCTGGCCGTGTCGGTTCCCGCCACGGCCGCGGCCACGGCGGTCGGCGTGACGGTCACCCCCTCGACCGGTCTCTCCGACGGCGCGAGCGTCACCGTGAACGTCACGGGCTTCGGTGCCGCCGAGGCCGTCTCCGCGACCGAGTGCGCCGGCGACCCCGCGGCCGGGACGCTGGTGTGCGACGTCGCCGGAATCAAGCAGCTCACCACCGACGCCACCGGCGCCGGCTCGACGGCGTTCACCGTGAAGAAGACGTTCCAGGGCCAGGACCAGTCCGGGGCCACGGTGGACGTCAACTGCGCCACCATCGCCGGTGGCTGCTTCATCGGTGCGTCCAACGAGGCCCAGAACCACGACACCGCGGCGATCTCCTTCGCCTGAGCAACACCGCCCGAGGGGCGGTCGCTCCGTATGACCGTGCCGCTGCCCGAGGTGTTCCGGACACCTCGGGCAGCGGCACACTTCGTCGATGGCCGACCGAGTGACGTGCACAGTCCCGGTGACGGGCGTCAGCGGCGAGCGGCACGCCGGAAGCGGTCGACCGCCAACGGCAGGAAGACGGCCAGGATCACCGCGATCCAGCCAAGCGAGACCAGCGCGGGATGCTCGGCGGGCACGCCCGCCACGGGCCGGGCCGGCCGGGGCGTTGCCCCACAGATCGCGCAGCGCGAGCGTGACCGTGCTGATCGGGTTCCAGTCGGCCACCGGTCGCAGCCCGGACGGAAGTGTGTCGCCTGCGACGAACACGTTGGACACGAAGGTCAGCGGGAACAGCAGGAGGAAACCGGCGGTCTGGGAGACTTCGGGGCTGCGCACGGTCAGCCCGATCGTGGCCGAGATCCAGCTCATCGCGTAGGCGAACAGCAGGAGCAGGCCCAGTCCGGCGGCCACCTGACCGAGGCCGGTGTGTGTCCGCCATCCGACGAGCAGCCCGCACAACGCCATGGCCAGCACGGTGACCAGATTGCCCAGCAGGTCGCTGGTGGTGCGACCGAGCAGCACCGCCGCCCGGGACATCGGCATGGACCGGAACCGGTCCATCACTCCCGTCTGCAGGTCGGCGGCCAGTCCCGCGCCCGTCATCGACGAGCCGAACGCCACCGTCTGGACGAAGATCCCGGCCATCAGGTACTCGCGGTAGTTCACCCCCGGCACCTTGATGGAGCCACCGAACACGTACGCGAACAGCAGCACGAACATGATGGGTTGGAGCAGTGTCAGAAGCAGTACGTCCGGCGCCCGTCGCGTCCGGATGACGTTGCGGCGCGCGATGATCCATCCATCGGCCAGCCCGTCGGTCAGCGCGGTCATGCCGTACCCCTCCGTCCCGTCCGCCCCGGTCGGGACGGCCCGGTCCCGGCCCCCGTCAGCTGAAGGAAAACGTCGTCCAGCGTGGGACGCCGCAGCCCGATGTCGACCGGCCGCACTCCCGCCGTGTCGAGTGCGCGGACTCCGGCCGTCAGCGCGTCGGTTCCCCCGGACACGGGGACCGCGATCGTGTTCCGTTCCTCGTCGACGACCGGCGCTCCGATCCCGATTCCGCTCAGCGCCCGCGCGACCAACGAGGTCTCCTCGCGGTTCGCCAGCATGACGTGCAGACTCTCTGTCCACGAGGGCCCGGACGGTGCTCGCCGCTCAGTCGCCGAACTACGGCATGGGACCGGACGTCGCGACGGTGACCACGCATGCGATGGTGACCGACCACTATCTCCGAGGCGCCTACGTCCCGGTCGGCGGCGGGCAGATGCTGGCCGCGACGCTGATCGAGGTCCTGGAGGCGCACGGCGGTGAACTGCGTACCCGCAGCCGGGTCGCCTCGATCGACGTCGCCGACCGGGTGGCCACCGGTGTACGACTGACGGACGGGGCCTCGCTCACCGCGCCGTTGGTGATCTCCAACGCCGACTACCGGCGCACGGTGCTGGATCTGGCCGGAGCGGGACACTTCAACCCGCGGATCGGCCGCACCACCCGCGAGGCGACGATGGGCCTGCCTTTCGCGACCGTCTACGTCGCGCTCGACCGGGAGTTGACGCGGCGGGCCGAGGCGAACATCTGGTGGTACGACCGCGAGGACATCGACGAGCTCTACGGAGGGCTGTACGCCGGCGAGCAGCCGGAGGACGTGCGGTTCCTGTTCGTCTCGGTCGCCTCGCTCAAGAATCCCGGCGCGAGGCACCTCTGTCCGCCCGGACACACGAACATCCAGCTGATGACGATGTGCCCGCCCGGTTACCGGCACTGGGGAGTCGAGCAGGGGCCGGCCGAAGGCGGCCGGTACCGTCGCGAACCCGCCTATCTGGCTGAGAAGCAACGGTTCACCGATGCGGTGGTGCGCGCCGGCGAGCGCGTGCTGGGGCCGTTCCGGGACAGCATCACGCATCTGGAACTGGCCTCCCCGCTCGCCCAGGAGCGCTACACGCTCTCCACCGGCGGCACTCCGTTCGGCCTCGCCACCTGGGGTGGAACCGGCGCCCGGCCGGACACCGCCACCGGCGTCCGGGGCCTGTACGTCGTCGGCCAGAGCACCCGCTACGGCAGCGGGGTGACCGGCGTGATGGTCAGCGGGATCGCCTGCGCGGCCCAGATCCTGGGGCGGCCGCTACTGGCCGAAGCCCACGGCGGCACGGTGTTCGGCGATCCCGGCCGGCTGCCCGCGCGCGGCGCCGGCTGGGACCCGCTCGCGGTCTCCCGAGGTGCGGCACGGCGGAACGCGCGCGGACCGGCCAGGGTGGACTGAACCCCGAAGGCAGGGGGTCCGGTCAGCGCTTCACGGCGAGGGTCAGACCATCGGCGAACGGCAGCATGGACAGGTGCACGCGGTCGTCCTCGTAGAGTTTCGTGTTGAAGGCGCGCAGCGCGCGGGTCTCGTCGTCCTGCACCGACTCGTCGATCACCAGGCCCGACCAGAGCACGTTGTCCGCGACCAGGAGGCCGCCGGGCCGCAGCAGGGTCAGTCCGTACTCGTAGTAGGTCTCGTAGCCTTCCTTGTCCGCGTCGAGGAACACGAAGTCGAACGAGCCGGCCGCGCCCTCCTCCTGGACGAGGGCGGCCAGGGTCTCCCGGGCGTCGCCGACCCGGAGGTCCACCTTGTCCGCGACCCCGGCCCGCTCGCAGTGCCCGAGCGCGACCTCGGCCCACTTCGCGCTGATGTCGCAGGCCGTGACGCGGCCGTCCGCCGGCAGGGTCAGGGCCGTGCGCAGCAGGCTGTAGCCGGTGAAGACCCCGACCTCCAGCGTCCGCTTCGCCCCGATCGCGCGCAGCAGCACGGACAGGAACTGCCCCTGCTCGGGCGAGATCTGCATATTGCGCTCGGCGAGCAGCGAGGTCTCCTCGCGCAGCTCACGCAGCGGCGGCGGTTCGGACAGGGACACGTCCGCGACGTAGTTCTGGAGCTTCTCGGTCAGGTTGACCTGAATGCGCATATCTCCGCTCTCCGTGTGAGGTCGCCCGGCACGAGGTTCACAGCCGGGTCAGGAATCGGTTCAGCTCGGTGACCAGGTGGTCGACCGACTCGACGGCGAAGAGCACCGGCATGCAGTGCATGTCGTCGAAGTTCTGGGAGACGATCTCGGCGATGTCGAACGGCCGCAGGTCCACCTGCGACAGCGACTCCATCTCCGCGACCGAAGACAACAGGGCCGCGCCGTAGACCCGCGGCCGGCCTCCTTCGAGCACGACGCCGACCTCCAGGGTGAACCAGAACACCTGGATCAGGGCCCGCAGAACGTCAGGTGAGGAGACCCGCTTGGCGGTCTGCCCGAAGCGCCGGTAGAGGTCCGCGAAGACCGGGTCGCCGAGCATCACTGCGTGGCCGACCAGTTCGTGGAGGACGTCCGGCTCGGGAGAGTGGTAGGGCGATTCGGGTCGCCGCAGGTACTGCGTCGCGTAGAACCCGTCCTCCTCGAAGGCGCCGAGGAACCGCTCGACGGGAACAGTGCCTTCGGCCGGTCGCAAGTGGAATCCGGTCAACGCGGTCAGCACGGGCGAGACCTCGGCCAGTTGTGGCACCCGCTCCCGTTCCAGGACGACGGACTCGCAGGCGCGCCGGTAGTGCGCACACGCCACGCCCTCGTGCAGCGACCGAAGCTTGGCGGTCACCGTCTCCCAGAGAGCGTCCTCCTCGGGCGTGTACGAGATGGTCGGCAACGGCTCGCCGAGCCGCCATTCCCTGGCCTGTCGCTGTCGCCTGGCCTTCTCCTGCTCGTATTCATCATTCATCGCAATTCTCTTTCGCTGATCCGTTCGCAGCGGCGGAGCGGCCTCGGGAGTTTTCACTCGAACCAGGCGCGCTTAATTCTCCGGGCCAGCCGCGGGAGCGCCCCCATAATCGCTTTTCGATATTAGCCCGCGACCCTGCGGCGAGGACACCGTGAACAGCCGTCTCATTCCGTCCCGTAGCGTCCATGATCTTGCGGGACACCGCCCGCGCAGGTGAAATCTGATTACTGAATCGATGCTCTACGCCCATACCGGAGAACGGGGTTCCGACAGTGGTCAACATCGCTGAGAAGAATTTCGAGAAGATTAAAGAAATCGTCTGCGACATCCTTGAGCTCGAAGAGGACGAAGTCACGGACGAGGGCCTGTTCAAGGAGGAGTACGGCGCGGACTCGCTGCGCGCCATCGAGATCCTGGGGTCACTGGAGCGCGAGTTCGGCGTCGTCATCGACCAGGCCGATCTCGAGCGGATGACGAATCTTCGGGGCGTCTACGACGTCGTGGCCGGATCCGCGGGCTGGACGAAGTAGCGACCGGCTCGCACAGGGAAGGTGGAGCTGATGGCGTCATCCGACAGGCGGGTCGTCCTGACCGGCCTCGGCGTGCTGTCGAGCATCGGTACCGGGGTCGACGAGTTCGTCGCCGGCCTACGAGCCGGACGCAGCGGTGCCAAACCGATCACGGCGTTCGACACCGTCGGCTTCGAGCACTCCACCGGCTGCGGGCTCGGTGAGTTCGACACGGAGGAGTGGGTCCGCGATCTTCCCGTCGGCTCGCTGGGACCGGCAAGCCGGTTCTCGGTGTCGGCGGCACGGATGGCCGTCCAGGACGCCGGGCTGGATCTCGATGTGCTGCGCGGGCAGCCCGGCCTGATCTCCATCGGCACCACCGACGGCGAGTCGCGCGACCTCGACGAACTGGTCGAGACCGAACTGGCGGACGGCTCCGCGGCCATGGACCCGCGGGTCGCGGCCCGGCTGCGGGCCGGCCGGCTCTCCTCGGCCGTCGCCTTGGAGCTCGGACTGTCCGACGTCGAGGCAGTGACCATCCCGACGGCCTGCGCCGCCGGGAACTACGCCATCGGCTACGGCTACGACGCGGTCCGCTCCGGCGACGTCGACTTCGCACTCTGCGGCGGCGCGGACGCCATGTGCCGGAAGACCTTCGCCGGGTTCTACCGGCTGGGCACCATCGCCCCCGACTGCTGCCGTCCCTTCGACATCGAGCGCAAGGGCATCCTCACCGGCGAAGGCGCCGGCGTGCTGGTGCTGGAGAGCCTGGACTCGGCGCTCGCCCGTGGAGCCCGGATCTACGCGGAGGTGCTCGGCTACGGCCTCAACTGCGACGCCTATCACCAGGTCGCGCCGGATCGGTCCAGCGTGGCCCGGGTGATGGCGCTCGCCCTGGAGAACGCGAAGGTGAAGCCGCACGAGGTCGACCTCATCTCGGCGCACGGTACCGGCACCAAGGCCAACGACGTCACGGAGTCCCAGGCGATCCGGGAGATCTACGGCGACCGTCCGCCGCGCGCGGTGTCGGTCAAGTCGATGCTGGGGCACACCATGGGCGCCGCGAGCGCGCTGGCCGCGATCGCCTGCGCGCTGGCGATCACCCACCGGTTCATCCCCCCGACCATCAACCACAACCGCACCGACCCGGAGTGCCGTATCGATTGTGTGCCCAACCACGCCGTCGAGGCCGATCTGCGGATCGTGCAGAACAACGGACTCGGCTTCGGGGGCAACAACGCGGTCGCGGTCCTGGGCCGGTACGAGGAGTCCGTGTGAGCGAGCATCCAGGCTGGCCGATCGCCGGCGCCGGCGCGGTGGCCGCCATCGGCCGGTCCCCCGCCGAGATCTTCGACGCCCTGTGCGCGGGCACGTCCGGGCTGCACCCCATGCGCGGCTTCGACCGGTCGCACTACACCGGCGACCGCCTGTTCGAGATCGACGACCGCGTGGGCTCCGGGGACGTCCCGGGCCGGGCTTCCGCCTTCCTCCTCGACGCGATCGGACAGGCACTCGCAGACGCCGGGATGGGCGAACAGCTGGGAGACACCCCCGTCCTGGTCGGCACGGGGCTGCGTGAACTGCGCTCGGTCGAGCTGTGGGCACGCGAGGGCATCCCGTGGTCCGCCGACCGGCTGCACTTCGGCCACGCGCTACGGGAACGCTTCGGCGCGACGATGACGTACACCTTCTCAAATGCCTGTTCAGCCTCGCTCTACGCGCTCTCGATGGCCTGCGACCTGCTGGCCGGCGGTGCCGAGACCGTGGTCGTGGCGGGCGTCGATGTCGTCACCGAGAGCATGGTCGGGGTCGCCGACCGCCTGCAGTCGGTGGCGCCGGACACCGTGCGACCGTTCGACCGCAACCGGCGGGGCACGATCCTCGGCGAAGGGGCCTCGGCCGTGGTGCTGCGCCGCACCCGCGAGCCGGGTCGCCCGTGCCTCGGCCGGGTGCGCGGCGTCGCCGTCAACTGCGACGCCCACCATGCCACCGCGCCGCACGCCGGGAACATCGCCGCCGCCGTCCACGACGCGCACCGGCGGGCCGGCACCGGACCGAAGGACGTCGATCTGGTGATGCTCCACGGCACCGGAACCCACGCCAACGACGTCGCCGAGGCACAGGCCATGCGTGCGGTGTTCGGAACCACCCCGGAAACGACACTGATGACGGCGATGAAATCGATGACCGGTCACACCTCCGGCGCCTCCGGTCTGCACAGCCTGATCATCGCGCTCAGAGCCATGGCGGACGGGCTCGTTCCCCCGACCCTGGGCCTCGACGAACCGATCGACGAGGTCGCGGACTTCAGGATCGTGCGGGGCGCGCCCGCACCGGCGGACCTGGCGCTGGCGCAGGTCAACGCCTTCGGTTTCGGCGGGATCAACGCCGTCGCGCTCGTGGCCGGTGGCCGATGAACGCGGTCGTGACCGGAATCGGCCTGGCGATGCCCGGTGTCCTCATACCCTCCGACCTGACGACCGGGACCGCCGTCGGCGCGGCGCCGGTCGACCCGGCGGCCCGGATCGGCAAGAAGGGACTGCGCCATCAGGACCGCGCGACCCAACTCGCGCTCTGCGCCGCCCGGGACGCGCTGAACTCCGCCGGGCTGATGCGCGGCGACGCCCGGATGAACACCCAGCGCGGCGGCGCGCCGGTCGTCGACGCCGAACTGCTGGTGCCCGCCGAGTCGGTCGCAGTCGTCGTCAGCTCGAACTTCGGCAACCTCGACTCGGTGTGCGAGGTCGTCGCCGCCATCTCGGCGGACCACGGCACCCGGCTCATCAGCCCGGTCCTCGCACCGCGGCTGTCGAGCAACGTCACCGCTTCCGAGCTCGCGATCCGGTTCGGGCTGCGCGGCCCGAACGTGATGGTGTGCAATGGAGCGACCTCCGGTCTCGACGCCGTGCACTGGGCGACGATCTGGCTGTCGAGCGGCCGCGCCCGGCATGTCCTGGTGGTCGGCGTCGAGCCGGCCAACGACGTCGTCCGGCAACTCGTCGGACAGGACCAGCCGTTGGACGGCGCCGCCGCTCTGCTGCTGGAGACCACGAAAGCCGCGGCCGGGCGCAACGCCCCCGCCCTCGCCGGAGTGGACGGCTATCTCCGCACCGGCGGGCTGGCCGACTGCGTGTCCGCGCTCGCAGGCTCCGCGCGCGCGTGGTTCGCGCCGCGGAACGCACCGGCCTCGACCCTCGCCGGTGTGCTCCGGCACGATCTCGAAGACCGCTGGGGCCCGGCCTCGGGCGCGCTGGGGGTCCTTCAATGCGCCGCCGCCGTCGGCCACTTCGCCGTCGGCGGGGACGGTCCGGTGTACGCGGTGTCCGGCACAGATGCCGACGACGCCGTCGCGGGGCTCGTCCTCACAGCACCGGTTCACACCGCTGCCGGGGACACGGTGAGCCGCCCATGATGCCTACGCACCCGCCCCACCGGGCCGAGCGAGTGGCCCCGGTCCTGCTCCAGCAACGCACGACCGCCGATGCCGGCGAGGCAGGGCCTCGGGTGCTGCTGCTGCACGGCATGGCGGACAGCAGCGCCGTCTGGGACAGGCTGTGCGCGCTCGCGCCGCACCACGACGTCCTGCGGCGAGCCCGGCTTCACTCGGCCGCACTGCCCTGGCGCGGCACCGGACCCTCCGACTGGGCGCACCGTCCCGAGCCCACCACGTGGATCTCCGACACACTGGACCAGATGGCCGCCACAGCCGGCCCGGCCGATGTCGTGGTGGCGCACTCGTTCTCCGCCATGCTGCTGCTCGACCTCCTCTGCGGACCGTCAGCACCCGCCGAACACCGCATCGGGGGAATCGTGCTGGTGTCCCCCTTCTTCCGGCCCCGGCCCGAGGACTTCGACTGGGACACCCTGAAGGGACTGCCCGAGCAGTTCGTCCGCACCATGGAGGAGGGCATTCGCGTCGCGGCCGGGTCGCGGGCGAAGCCCGAACTGCACCGCGCCATGGCGGAACGGCTGTGCGAGACGATCGGCCCCTACGGCTGGTCGCGGTTCCTCGAGACGTACCTCCGTACACCGTGGCTGCGCACGGCGGAGCTGCGGACCACCACGCTGGTCGTGTCCGGCGCCGAGGACCGCATCGCTGTGCCCGCGGAAGCCGAGACCCTGGTCGCGCGGACGCCCTCGGCGGCCCTGCACACGATCGAGGGGACCGGGCACTTCCCGATGTCCGAGCGGCCCGCCCGGTTCGCGGCCGTGCTCGACGGGTTCCTGCGCCGGATCACCGCCCACCCCGAAACGGCCCGGATGCGGCCCCTTTCAACGCTAGTGGAGCGCACCTGATGACTGACACCGAGACCGCGGTCAAGAACGTCCTGACGGAGACCACCACCGTTGCGCTCACGCCCGGGTACGAGGGCGCGAACATCGGAACGTACATCGGTTTCAAGCACGTCAACTACCTTGTCGAGAAGGCGGTGATCGAGCACTTCCGGCGCTCCGGGCTGCCGGTCGGAGAGCTCTATGAGCGCTATGGGCTCGGCTTCGACCTCGTCGACCTGGAGGCCCGGCTGCGCGGCGGGCTGTTCGTCGACGACGAGGCCTCGCTCCAGGTGCAGCCGATGACCGAGCACCACGACACCGTGTTCCGGTTCAAGATCGCGATCACCGTGCTGCGCGACGGGGAGCCGAAGAAGGTCGTCACCGCCTCGGTGTCGGCCGTCCTGCGCCGGGACGAGGACGACCGGCGGCTGCCGGGCCGAGTGCCCTCCCCCGCCGTGCTCGACCGCTTCACCGTTGCCGTCATCGGCACCCCGGAGCCCGGCGAAGAGGTTCCCGCCGCCGGTACGGACCAGCTGGTGTCCGGCGGCTCCACCGACCGGGACCCGGTGCTCGAACACCTCCTGGCCGGCCGCAACGGCTACGGCTGGAAGTTCAGGATCCCCTACCCGTACGTGCACTTCTTCAGCCGGATGCACATGTCGTCCTACCTCCGCCAGATGGAGGAGGCCAAGCACCGCTTCGTCGACGCCCGCGGCATCTCCATCGGAGCGCAGCTCGCCGAACGCAACTGGATCCCCGCGGTGACCCACTCGCGGATCGAGATCCTCGGCGAGGCCCTGCTCGAAGAGGATCTCTACACCGTCTACACGGTCGAGGACATCTTCAAGAACCTGCTCTACACCGCGCGGATGGACTGCTACGTGGTGCGTGACGGCCGACCGGTGCAGGTGGCCACCGGTGTCATCACGCACGGCTACGGTGTCGTGGAGAACGGCAACCAGGCGAGGGTCGTCGCCTGGGACGAGCGGATCGACAGCGCCCTGCGGAACCTGCCCGGCGAGGGCGCATGACCGCGCCGGTCATCTCCGCCTGGTCGGCGATCTCGCCGTACGGCGTCGGCCGAGAGGCGTTCGTGAACGGAGTCGCGGCGGGGACGCCCGCGGTGACCCGCCTCAGCCCCGACCCGTGGCCGGTCCCGCAGCGCCGGGCCGCCCGGGTGCCCGGCTTCGTCACCGAGGAAGTGCTCGGGCGCAAGGGCACCCGGTCGATGGACCGGGTCTCGGCGCTGGCCGTCGCAGCGGTCGGCGAGCTGCTCGACTCGGCCGGTCGCCATCGCACGGTCGCCACCGGCGAGCACGCGGCGCTCGTGCTCGGCACCACCGCCGGCAGCGCCAGGAGCATGATGGAGATCACCCGGGACACACTCACCCGGGCACGGCCGTACCACATCGACACGGCGCGGATCCCCAACGCGATCATGAACAGCTCGGCCGCGCAGTGCGCCATCCGGCACGACCTCAAGGGCCCCAACACGACCGTCGCGGGCGGCCGGGCGGCCGGACTGTTCGCCCTGCGCTACGCCCTCCGGCTGCTCTCCTCGGGCCGCGCCCGCTCGGTGCTCTGCGGCGGTGCGGAGGAACTCACGCCCGAACGGGCTTGGCTGGAGTACCACTCCGGCGACCCCGCACGGCCGGCCGTGCTCGGCGAGGGCTGCTCACTGCTGCTGCTCGAACCCGAGGCACCCGCCGACGCGCCGGTGCTCGCCGAGGTCCTCGGGGTCACGCTGGGGGTGTTCCGGGACGGCGATCTGGCTGCCTCACTGACGCGCTGCCTGTCCCGCTCGCTGGCACAGGCCGGGGCAACGGCAGCGGATCTGTGGGCCGTCTCCCCCTCGGCCGGGCAGGCCCCGGTCCCCTTCGACGGGGCCGACCCGCTGACACTGCCCGGTGAGGACGTCTGGGGGGACGCCGGTGCCGCGGCCGCCCCGTTCCAGATCGCTTCGGTGCTGGCAGCGGCCGAACGAGACCCCGCCGCCCGGGGCCGGATCGCGGCGGTGCTGTCGGCCGACCGCGACAACGTGCTCGGCTGCGCGCTGTTCCGGCTGCGATGAGGGGCAGGACAGCGATGCCGTCCGCCGTACCCCGCTGCCCCACGCCGACTCTTGACGAACTTGCGAAGGAATATGGGAGCGCGCATGTCTGAGACACCGTCACCGGTCGCGCTGGTGAGCGGCGGGTCCCGCGGCATCGGCCGTGCGATCGTGCACCGCCTGGCGCACGACGGCTACGACGTCGCGTTCTGCTACCGCAGCAGCGAGGATTCGGCCCGGGAGCTGGAGAAGGAGGTCGCCCGGCTGGGAAGGCGGGCGGTCCCCACCCGCGTCGACGTCGCGGACGCCGACGGCGTGCGGGCGTGGGTCCGCGGCACCGAGGACGAACTCGGCCCCATCGACGCCGTCGTGACCTCCGCAGGCGTGACCAAGGACGGCGCGCTGGCCCTGATGCCGGACGAGAACTGGCACAGCGTCCTCGACGTCAACCTCGATGGCATGTACAACGTCTGCCGTTCCGCGATCTTCGAGATGATGAAGAGCAAGTCCGGGGTGATCGTCAATCTGTCCTCGGTCGCCGGTGTGCACGGACACGCCCGGCAGACCAACTACGCGGCGGCCAAGGCGGGGATCATCGGCTTCACCCGTTCGCTGGCCAAGGAGGTCGGCCCCTACGGGATCCGCGCGAACGTCGTGGCCCCCGGGTACATCGACACCGACATGACCGCCGTCCTCAGTCCGAAGGTCACCGAGGACGCCGTCGGGCGGACGGCACTGCGGCGGATGGGTCGGGCCGGGGAGGTGGCCGACCTGGTGTCGTTCCTCGTCTCCCCCGCGCGGCCTACATCACCGGGACGGTGCTGGAGATCGACGGCGGCATCTCGCTCTGAACCCCACCGGAAAGGAGGCCACCCGACATGGCCAGGAAACCACCCCGCTGGTACTTCTCCCTGCGCAGCCCCTACTCGTGGTTCGCCTACCACGACCTGCTGAGCCGCTACCCCGACGTGGCGGACACGATCGAGTGGATCCCGTTCTGGGAACCGGACGAGCAGACCCAGGAGCTGCTGGACGCGGACGGCGTCCGGCTGTCGATCGTGGAGATGTCGCGGGCGAAGAACTTCTACATCCTCCAGGACACGCGCCGGCTGGCCGAGGCCCGCGGACTCGCCGTCACCTGGCCGGTGGACCGGGACCCCAACTGGGAAGTCGCCCACCTCGGCTATCTGGTGGCGGAGGAGGCCGGGCTGGGCCGGGAGTACGTGGCGCTCGCCTACCGTGCCCGCTGGCAGCAGAGCCGGGACATCACCGACCGTGCCACCATCGCCGAACTCGCGGTCGAACTCGGCCTGGACCCGGGCCCGGTGGCCGACGCCTCGGATGATCCGGCCGTACGGCGCCGGGGCGCGGACACCCTGATCCGCTCGCACAAGGACGGTCTGTTCGGCGTCCCGTTCTTCATCCACGGCCACGACAAGTACTTCGGCGTGGATCGGCTGCGCGCCTACGTCGCGAAGGCCCGGGGCCAGGAGCCGGGCGAGGAGGTCGAACTCGGCTGGCTGGACGAGGCCGGTCCGCTGCCCGAAACGATCCGCGCCGGCGGGGACGCCGGCCACGCGGGCGGCTGCGGCTGACCTTTCGGTCGGCCCGGAGACGAACAACGGAGGGGAATCCCATGAGTGTCGAGGCCACCTTCGACGTGGACGAGCTGCGCGAGATGATCGCCGATGTGCTGGAGGTCGACGGGGAGTCGATCACACAGGAGATCGATTTCATCCGCGACCTCGGCGTCGACTCACTCCTGGCCATGGAGCTGGCGGTCACGCTGGAACGCCACTATCGAGTCAAGATCGAATCGCATGAGATAGCGGACGTGCGGACGTTGCCGGACATCTGCGCGCTGCTGAACCGGAAACTGCGGAAGGCGACGTGAGCCAGGACCCTGCGGCCACGTCGTACCTGCTCGTCGAAACCCGCTTCGACGGCACCGCGGAACGCTTTCTGGCCGACGCCGCCACGCTGGTACACACCGGCGGTCGGGTGCGCCTGTTTCTCGCGGCCGACGCCGTCGCACTCGGCATCCGGGGGGCGAGCGCGGAGCTGCGCGAGTTCCTCGACGCCGGTGGGCGGGTCTGGATCGACGAGTTCACTCTCGACCACCGGACCCTGCGCGCCGCACCGCTCGAGGCGGGCGTGACGTCCGCCGGTACGGCCGACGTGGCCCGGCTGCTCCTGGAGTCCGGCACCCGGGTGGTGTGGCACTGACCATGAGTCCGATCGTCGAACGCCGCACCTGGGACGTGCTCGTCATCCTCACCGCGCCGCCCCACACCACCGACACCCTGACCACCGTGCTCCGACTGGCACAGGCCGTACTGGACCAGGAGCACACCATCCGGGTCTGGGCGTGCGGGTACAACACGATGCTGACGCAGAGTTCGCTGGGCGATGTCAAGCCGGCCGACCTGCGGGACCCCACGAAGTCGGCGCCGACGGCCGCCGCACTGATCCGGGGCCTGCTCACCGCGTACAAGGGCCGTTTCAGCTGGATCGTCTGCACGGCGTGCAGCGCGGAACGGGGAGCCCGGGACCACATCGCCGCGGTCCGGCTGCGCTCCGACGCCCGGCTGGCGGCCACGATCGCCGCGGCCCACCGGACCGTCTACATCGGAGGTGCGTAGATGGCCTATCTGGTCATCGTCGACCGCGGTTACCGCGGAAGCGCGGAAGCGCAGTTCTTCGACGCGCTCTACGGAGTCCAGATGCTCGGCGACCAACTCGGTGGCATGGATATCATCCTGCGCGGGACGACGGTCACCGCCGCGTTGGCCGATGCCGGCCCCCTGCCCGAACTCCGTGTGGGTCCGACGGTGTTGGACTCCCTGCCGGACCCGCGACGGTCCGTGCGCGCGCTGGTGGACAAGGGGGCGGCCGTCTTCGTCGACCAGCCGGGGCTGGCGGCCTTCGGCCTGGCCGACGCCGCCCTGCTGCCCGGGATCACGCGGCTGGACACCGCCCACCTCGCGCATCGCTGGGGGGACTACGACGGGGTGTGGTTCCTGTGAGAGGGGAACGGACCTACGCCCGGCCGCTCGATGCCACCGACCGGATCACCGCGCGGGCCGACGCGGACGCGCTCCTGATCGAGGCGGCCAAGACCGTCCGGGCGACCGATCCCTATCTCGCCGGTCACTTTCCGGGGATCACGCTCTACCCGGCGATCTTCCTCCTCGACGGCATCCGGCAGGCGGTCGGCGCCGAACTGCACCGCTCCCCCGTGCTCGCCGCCCATCTCGGCCGGGGCGGCCCGCACGGCGACTGGCTCGAACTGGGGACGCTCGGGTCGGCGCGGGTGCTCAGGCCCATGCTCGAGGGGGACGAACTCCTCCTGCGCATCAAGGTCACGGCGGGGCCGCCGGGGGCCCTGCGGGCCGTGCTCGACTGCCGGCGTGCCGACGACACACAGGTCGCGAAGATGACCACCGAGCTCGTTCGGGGAGGGATCGCGTGAGGTCCGGATACGGGCAGATCCTCGCGTCCCTCCCGGTGCGTCATCCGATGGTGCTGGTGGATCGGATCACGGAGTTCAACGCGGACCGCAGCATCGAAACCGCGAAGGCGGTCGCGGGCAGCGAACCGTGCTACCAGGCCATGGCCGACGATCTCCCGCCCGAGCGGTACGCCTATCCCCGGTCGATGATCCTCGAGTCGTTCGGACAGTCCGCGGCACTGCTCTGGCTCGGCAGCCACGGTGGCCCGGACGCCGCCGGGGGCGGCCTGCCGATGGTCGGCCGGCTCCGGAACTGCCGGTTCACCGGCTCCGCTTTCCCTGGCGACGTGATCCGGCACCGTGTACGCATCGACCGGCTGGTGGACGACAACGCGTTCATGTCCGGCGAGAGCCTCGTCGGCGACCGTGTCGTCCTCACCGTCGGATCGCTGATCGCCGTGGCACGCCCGTTGTCCGTCGTGGCCGGGGGTGGGGCAGCGGTATCCACCACCGCTGCCCCACCCGCCCCACGTCGCCCGGGAAACCCACGGAAGTAAGGAGGTGGGCGTACCGCTCACCCCGCCAGCATCGTCCGGCTCTCGCAGGTCGCGCGCCTCATGGTCCGGGCGAAGGCCTGGAGCACTCGGTCCATGGTGAAGCGGCTTCTGCCCACCCCCGCCACGAAGTGTTCCGACTCCAGCAGCCCGGTCAACCGGTCGGCCTCGGCGACCGAGATCCCGGCGAGCGCCGCACTGCTTTCCAGGGTGAACTCCGCATCCTCGGCGAGCGCGAGCGTGCGGAAGAAATACCTCGCGTCGAGGTCGAGCATCCAGTAGGAGGACTCCAGTGCCGCGCGGA
Organism: Streptomyces mirabilis; assembly: GCF_039503195.1. Taxonomy (NCBI): domain Bacteria; kingdom Bacillati; phylum Actinomycetota; class Actinomycetes; order Kitasatosporales; family Streptomycetaceae; genus Streptomyces; species Streptomyces mirabilis. The sequence goes on along the minus strand of NZ_JBCJKP010000001.1, from coordinate 7,051,300 downwards.
CCGAGCTGTCCCGGTCGTCGTCGAGTTTCAGCGAGAGCAACCGGTCGTTGTCACGCAACGCGCTGACAAAGTTCTTGAAGCCTTGACCGGGCCGGTCGGCGAACTTGACCGCGGCCAGCCGCAGCACGAGCGGCAGGTACGCACACAGCTCGGCCAGTTCCTCGAGCTCGGCCCGTGCGTCACGCACGTACTCCTCACCGATGATGGCGGTCAGGACCGTGCAGGCGGACTCGGCGCTGAGCACGTCGAGGACCAGTCGGCGCGCGCCCTCCCTGGCCACCAGTCCCGACATCCGGTTGCGGCTGGTGACGATGGTCCGGCAGCGCCCACCGGTCGCGAGCAACGGGCGCACCTGTTCGGTGTCGCAGGCGTTGTCGAGGACGACGAGCATCCGGTGATCGGCTATCAGCGACCGGTAGCACTCCACTCGCCGCCACGGATCCGCCGGCCAGTCGTCCTCGTGCAGGCCCAGGCCGCCCAGCAGCACTCCGAGGGCACTCTCCGTGGTCAACAGGCCGTCGGCACCGCGCAGATCGACATACAACTGGCCGTCCGGAAAGTCGTTGATCAGTCGGTGCGCCCACCGGATCGCGAACGCGGACTTCCCGACGCCGACCGGGCCCGAAACGAGGACGACGTTGTCAGGCGCCTGCAGTCGGCTCACCTCGTCGGCCGCCTTGAGCTCTGCCTCACGGCCGACCAGGAACCCTACGTCGAGCGGGAGATGCCGTGGCACGTTCACGGTTCTCGACGGCTCGACGGTCACCTCGCCGTCCGTGGTCTCCCCCACCTCGCCCTCCGCCGCTTCCGCCGCGTAGAGCGTCCGCCAGCGAGCCAGCCAGCGCTCAGTGGTCTCTGCCACCTTGTCGGGCGGATGATTTCCGTGTACCAGACAAGCTGTCACGAATGCGGAGACGAACTCCGCACGCGGCAGTTTACTGCCCCGCAGGATCGTCGAGATCGTACTTCGCGGCAACGCGTCCACCACGTCACCACTGGGTGCGGTGGTCTGCCCGCCCAGTTGCTGCAGACGCCGCATGGAAGGCTGCCCAGCCCTCAGACGAAGCTCTCGCAAATTCTGAACAAATTCCGTCACACTGTCAGACGTTGCCCAAGACAACTAATCCCCCGTAGTGCCGAATGCTCACCTGGACCAGGCCCGGTGAATTCACCCTTCCCTCAGTGAGCCGTTATGCTTCTCAATTCAACTTCTCCGGTCATTTCTTTCCCGAAGCTCCGCGCCGCCAGCCCGAACAGCACTCCGCCGAGAATGAACCAGGGGTTCCACAAGGCGAGTGTCCAGAATTTCTGCGCGGAGCTGACTCCGTCGACTTCCGCCACACCCGTGATGAGCAGCACCTCTACGAGGATCCCCCGGACGAGCAACAGCCCGCCGATACCCCAGCCGAGCATCTTGAGAAATCCCCACGGGCGCCCGTCGACACCACGTCGACGCAGGCCCAGCGCCACCGAGGCGCCGATCAGACAGAGGCAGCCGACTCCCCACAGGCCGCCGGCCACGAACCAGCCCGGCCGCTCGTCCGCGAGCCGCTGTCCCGCGGAGATGTCCAGCCCGACTTTCCCCCGAGCGCCCAGAAGAAATGCGCACTCGCGAAAATCGTCGCCCAGCCGGCGGCGAGATACCCATACCACCGCGAACTCTTCAATCGCAATCCGTCACCATCCCCCGATTTGTGACTGTTCTGCGTACGGCCTGAAATGCACGATGCCGCACACCCGGCAACGGTGCAATATCCCGACAACGCTCCGTCAGTGACATGCGCCACGTTGACAGACCCTCGGCGCCATTACCATACGATCACCCGGAAACCCTTGCAATGGCATTTTTTGCACGGCCCGGCCGATGGACCGAAAGGATTGGCGGAGCAAGCCCGGCAGGCTCCGCGTCCCCCAAGGGACAGCTCGGCCGGCGCGGGATGTCGGCCAGGCGGCACCGGCGCGTCCGCTGATCCGCCCGGTCCGCGGCGACCTACACGGGTGACTCCTCCTGCGGACCCTGCCCACGTCCGGACCCGGACTCCCCTCCGGCGCCGGACGGGCCCGCCGACCGCGGACCGGTCCGCCCTCCCGCGGGCAGGATGACTATCCGGGCCGTGCCGGAGGCCAGGTCGATGCGCGTGCGTGGCGGAGCACCGTCGCCCTCCTCCTCACGGCGTCCTTCATCCTGTTGCTGCTGTTCGATCTCGATCGACTTGTTGCCGTTGAACATCAGGCCGAACTCGTCGAACGCGGAACCCGTCAGGGGGCGTCTCGCGGGCCCCCGCCGGGAGCGCAGGACACTGCGCCCCTTGAAGCCCCGCATCGCCAACTCCGCCCCGCAGCAGACGAACAACAGTAACGCCAGCGCGGGGAGTGCAGCCTCTGCCCACATGCCTGTCATGTGAGGTAAAACGCGTCTCCTGTCCGGAAGGTTCCATCCCCCGGTTCGGGCCCGGCGGTCGGAGTGGCTCGAACTCGCCCAGAAGCAGAGGCACTTCAGGTCCGAACTTGCCCTCCGCGTTGTCTCGTTCCGTCCGGTGCTGTCCCGAAGCTTGCAACGACAAGCCGACGCGACAGAGTCTGCAGGTGTCCGCACGGTGCACGTATGCCGGCCCCCGTGGCCATCCGGCGAGGGGAGCCGAGCGGGGAATGAAACCGCCCGCGCCGTCAACCCGGGCGCGGTGGGCACGGGCCGGATGGAGCCTGCGCGAGGCGTGCTTGCCACGGTTGCGGGCCGGATCGCCGGACACGCCGCCGGCGAAGGTGACGAAGTAGCCGCGAACGTGCTGCGACCACGGGCGCAGACTGAGGAGATTCGATGATCCCGCTCTCGCACGCACAGCAGCGACTGTGGTTCCTCAACCGGTTGGAAGGTCCCAGCGCCACCTACAACATGCCGGCGGTGCTGCGGCTGACAGGCGCGCTCGACCGGACCGCGCTCGCCGTGGCACTCCAGGACCTGGTCGACCGGCACGAGCCGTTGCGCACGGTCTTCGTCGACCAGGAGGACGTGCCCTACCAGCGCTTCATCGAGCCGGGCGACGCCCGGCTCGATGTGCCCGTCACCGAGGTCGGGTCCGCGGACTTCACCGACCGGATTGCCGAGCTGGCCGCTCGCCCGTTCGACCTGGCGGCCGAGATCCCCATACGGGCCGAGCTGTTCGCGGTCTCCGACCATGAACACGTTCTGGCTCTGGTGATCCATCACATCGCCGCGGACGGCTGGTCGATGGCCCCGTTGGCCCGTGATCTCACCGCGGCGTACGAGGCCCGCCGTGCCGGGCGGGCGCCGGACTGGCCGGACCTGCCGATCCAGTACGCGGACTACACCCTGTGGCAGCAGGAGCTGCTCGGCGGAGAGGACGACCCGGAGAGCCTGATCAGCGAGCAGATCGAGTACTGGCGCAAGGCGCTGGCCGATCTGCCGGACGAGCTGCGGCTTCCGGTGGACCGACAGCGGCCGGCCACGTCGAGCAACGAGGGCGGCAACGTCCCGTTCCACGTCGACGCGACGCTGCACCGGAAACTGTCCGAGCTGGCCGTCCGGTCGGACGCGAGCCTGTTCATGGTGGTGCAGGCGGGGCTGGCCGCCCTGCTCAGCCGGTTGGGCGCCGGCACGGACATCCCGATCGGCTCGGCCATCGCCGGCCGTACCGACGAGGCGCTCCACGAACTCGTCGGGTTCTTTGTGAACACCCTCGTTCTGCGCGTCGACACCGCCGGCAACCCGACGTTCCGCGAGCTCATCGCCCGGTCCCGGGAAAGGGCTCTGTCTGCCTACGCGCACCAGGACCTCCCGTTCGAGCGGCTGGTCGACATCCTCCGGCCGGACCGGAGCCTGGGCAGGCATCCCCTGTTCCAGGTGATGCTCGCGTTCCAGAACAACACGCTGCCACAGCTGCGGCTGCCGGGGCTGGTGGTGGAGGGCGAGCAGCTGTACACCGCCACATCGAAGTTCGACCTGGCGTTCAGCATGGGCGAACAATTCGACCAGGGGGGCGGGCCCGGCGGCCTGGCCGGCACCATCGAGTTCGCCACCGACCTGTTCGACCGGGCGAGCGTGGACCGACTGGGCGCCCGCCTCATCCAGGTGTTCGAGGCTATGGTCTGCGACCCCGACCGGCCGCTCGGCTCTCTGGACGTGCTGGTGCCGGACGAGCGACAGCGGGTGCTCGACACATGGAACCGGACCGCGCACGAGGTCGACGCGGCAGGGTTCGCGGAGATCTTCCGGTCCAACGCCATCGCGCACCCGGACGCGCCCGCACTGGCGTCCGACACGGTCACGCTGACCTACGGTGAGCTCAACACCGCCGCGAACCGGCTGGCACGGCTGCTCACCGAGCGGGGTGCCGGACCGGGGCAGCTGGTGGCGCTGGCGATGCCCAGGTCACCCGAGCTGATCACCGCGATGCTCGCCGTGGCCAAGGTCGGGGCGGCCTATCTGCCGGTCGATCCCGACTACCCGGCCGAACGCATCGCGTTCATGCTCGACGATTCCCGTCCCGCGCTGGCGGTGACCGTCCGGGAACTGGCCGAGCGCCTCCCGGCCGGCATCCCGCGCCTGGTGCTCGACGAGGAGGGCACCCGCGCCGAACTCGACCGGCAGAGCGCGGACGACCTGCCACCGAACCGGTCGCTCGACAGCCCTCTGTACGTGATCTACACCTCGGGGTCCACCGGGACCCCGAAGGGCGTTGTGGTCTCGGACGCCGGAGTGGCCAGCCTGGCCCGCAGCCAGCAGGAACGCTTCGGCGCGGGGCCGGGCAGCCGGGTGCTCCAGTTCGCCTCGCCGAGTTTCGACGCGGCGTTCTGGGACTGCTGCCTGGCGCTGCTCTCCGGGGGCACGCTGGTCATCGGATCCGCCGAGCAGGTCACGCCCGGGCCGCAGTTGGCCGCGTTCGTCCGGGCCATGCGCGTCACGCACGTCACCATGCCGCCGTCGGTGCTGGCGGCACTGCCTTCCGACGGCCTGCCGTCCGGTACGACCGTGGTGGTGGCCAGTGAGGCGTGCCCCGGCCCCCTGGTGGCGCGATGGGCTCCGGGCAACCGGATGTTCAACGCCTACGGCCCCACCGAGTCGACCGTCTGCGCGACGGTCAGCGAGCCGCTGTCCGGCTCCGACGGCCCCCCGATCGGCAGGCCGCTGGACAACACACGCGTCTACGTGCTGGACGAGGCCCTGCGTCCGGTGCCGGTGGGCGTGGTGGGAGAGCTGTACATCGCGGGCGCGGGCCTGGCCCTCGGCTACCTGCACCGTCCCGGGGTGACCGCGGAGCGGTTCGTGGCCTGCCCGTTCGGCGGGCCCGGGGAGCGCATGTACCGCACCGGCGACCTGGCCCGCTGGCGGCCCGACGGGCAGGTCGACTTCGCCGGGCGCGCCGACCAGCAGGTGAAGATCCGCGGCTTCCGGATCGAACCGGGCGAGGTCGAGGCGGTGCTGACCGGGCATTCCGCGGTACGGCAGGCGGCCGTGGTGGCGCGCGAGGACCGCCCGGGCGACCCGCAGTTGACCGCGTACCTCGTCCCGGCCGAGGACGACGGCCACCGTGACCGGGTGGGGGAACAGCAGCAGCTCGGCACCTGGCAGGCGACCTACGATGCCCACCACGCGGGCTTGTCCGCCGGACTGGGCGAGGACTTCTCCGGCTGGAACAGCAGCTACACCGGCCAGGCCATTCCGGTCGAGGAGATGCGGCGGTGGCGCGACGCCACCGTGGACCGGGTGCGGGAGCTCGACCCCCGACGGGTGCTGGAGATCGGGGTCGGCAGCGGCCTGATCCTCGCGCCGCTGGCACCGCACTGCGACGCCTACTGGGGCACCGACATCTCCGAGGTGGTCATCGACCGGGTCCGCGGCCAACTCGCCGACAGGCCCGAACTGGACGGCCGGGTCGAACTGAGGGCACAGGCGGCCCACATCTTCGACGGCCTGCCGACCGGGTTCTTCGACACGATCATTCTGAACTCCGTCGTCCAGTACTTCCCCAGCTCCGGCTATCTGACCGACGTACTCACCCGGGCGCTTGACCTGGTCGTTCCCGGTGGCGCCGTGTTCGTCGGGGACGTACGCAACCTGCGGCTGCACCGCGCCCTGCGGACCGCCGTCGAACTCCGCTCGGTCGACGCCGCGGACGGTGACGCCGCCGAGCTGTGCAAGGCCGTCGACCTGGCCGTCTCCCGGGAGACGGAACTCCTCGTCGATCCAGACTACTTCGCCACCGTGGCCCCGTCCGTCGACCTGAGGATCAAGCCCGGCACGGACCGCAACGAACTCACGGGCCACCGCTACGACGTGGTGCTGCGCGCGGAGCCGACCCCCGCACCGGCTGTCGGCCGGGAAGCCGTGTGGGGCCGGGACATCACCGACGTGGACGCCTTGCGGGCACTGCTGGTCACCCGGCCGGCCGGCCTGCGTGTCACGGGCATACCCAACCGCCGGGTCGCCGGTGAGATCGCCGCCGTGCGGGCCCTCGAAGCGGGCGATCTCGCGGCCGCCCTAGCCGTGCTGACGGAGCCCGAGCCCGAACTGCCCGATCCCCAACTGCTCGCCGGGCTGGGCGCCGAGTGCGGTTACCGGACCGACCTGACCTGGTCGGGCGCCGACCATCGGGGCGGCGGCCTGGAGGCCGTGTTCAGCGCGCCCGGGACGACGGGCGGCGCCTACCGCCCCGGCCCGTCACCGACCCCCGACTCCCGTTCGTACACCAACGCCCCGGCCACCACGCTGACCTCGGCGGCGATGGTCGAGTCGGTGCGCGAGCACCTTCGGAACGTGCTGCCGGACTACCTGATACCGACGGCGTTCGTGGTGCTGGACCGGATGCCGTTGACGCCGAACGGCAAGGTGGACCGGCGCGCCCTGCCGGCGCCCAGCGTCTCCGCCCGGGCCTCCAGCCGTGGCCCGCGCAACGAGCGGGAAGAGGTCCTGTGCCGGATCCTGGCCGAGGTGCTCGGCCTGCCCCGGGTGGGGATCGACGACGGGTTCTTCGACCTCGGCGGCCATTCGCTGCTGGCGACCCGGCTGATCTCCCGGGTGCGGGCCGCTCTGGGAGTGGACCTGTCCATCCGCGACCTCTTCGCCGCGCCGACGGTGGCCGGGCTCGCCCAGGTGCTGGACCGGGTCGCCGGCACCCGGCGCCGGCCGGTGGTACGGGCACGGCGCCCGGAGCGGACCCCGCTCTCGCACGCGCAACAGCGGCTGTGGTTCCTGAACCGGCTGGAAGGCCCGAGCGCCACCTACAACATGCCGATCGCCGTGCGCCTGAAGGGCAGCCTCGACCGTGCCGCACTCACCGCGGCGATCCAGGACCTGTCGGACCGGCACGAATCGCTCCGCACCACCTACCCGGACGTCGACGGCACCCCCTACCAGCGCATCGTGCCGCCGGAGCAGGCCCAGGTCGAGCTCCGGGTCACCGGGACCACGGAGACCGAACTGGCCGAGCGACTCGCCCTCGCCGCCGGCCGCGCCTTCGACCTCGCCGACGAGCTGCCGCTGTGGGCGCACCTGTTCGCGGTGTCGGCGGACGACCACGTGCTGATGCTGGTGCTGCACCACATCGCGGGTGACGGATGGTCGATGGGGCCGCTGACGCGTGACCTCACGGATGCGTACGCCGCCCGGCTCGACGGCCGTCGGCCGCGGTGGACGGAACTGCCCGTCCAGTACGCGGACTACGCGCTGTGGCAGCGGGAGCTCTTCGGCCGCGAGGACGAGCCGGACAGCCTGATCAGCGAACAGATCGCGTTCTGGCGCGAGACGCTGGCCGATCTGCCCGAGGACCTGCGGCTGCCCTACAGCCGGCCTCGAAGCACGAGCGGCGAGTACCACGGTTCCACCTTCTCGTTCCGGATCGGGGCGGAGACCCATCGTCGCCTCGCCGCGCTGGCCAACGACTCCGGCACCAGCCTGTACATGGTCAGCCAGGCGGGGCTCACCGCCCTGCTCACCCGGCTCGGCTCCGGCACCGACATCCCCATCGGCACCCCGGTCGCCGGACGCACCGACCAAGCCCTCGACGAGCTCATCGGCGTCTTCCTCAACACCCTGGTGCTGCGGACCGACACCAGCGGAAATCCCACGTGGCACGAGCTGCTCGGCCGCATCAGCGAGACCAATCTCAACGCCTACGCGAACCAGGACCTGCCGTTCGAGCGACTCGTCGAGATCCTGAACCCGAGCCGATCCAACGGGCGCCTGCCGCTGTTCCAGATCCTGCTGTCGCTGCACGGCGCCACACCGGAGCCGGCGTTCCCCGGCCTGGTCGCCCGGGGCGAAGCGCTCGACCGGATCGTGCAGAACAAGTTCGACCTGGCCATCCACCTCCGCGAGGCCTTCGACGAGGACGGTGCCCCGGCAGGCCTGGACGGCATGGTCGAGTACTCGACCGACCTGTTCGACGAGGCGGCCGTCGAGCAGCTGTCCGACCACCTGGTGCGTCTACTCTCCGCGATGGCCACCGATCCAGGGCAGCGGATCGGTGCGGCCGAACTGCTCGATCCGGCCGGTCGCGAGCGGGTCGTACGGACCTGGAACGACACGGCGCACGAGGTGCCGCGCACGACTCTGCCCGAGCTGTTCGCCGCGCAGGCGGCCCGGACGCCCGACCGGACAGCGGTGGAGTTCGAGGACGCCTCACTGACCTACAGCCAACTGGACCTGCGGGCGGGCCGACTCGCCCGGCTGCTGGCCGAACACGGTGCCGGCCCCGAGCAGTGCGTCGCGGTCGTGCTGCCGCGCTCCGAAGCCCTGGTCGTCACGCTGCTGGCCGTGCTGAAGACCGGTGCCGCGTACCTGCCGATCGACCCCGGCTATCCGGCCGAGCGGATTCAGTACCTGCTCGACGACGCCCGACCGGTGCTCACACTCACCGAGGACCATCCGGTCTTCGGCGTCGAGCCGGCGGGCCCCGTGCTCGGCCGCGACGAGGTCGCATGCGTTCCGGAGCACCCCGCCTACGTGATCTACACCTCGGGATCGACCGGACGGCCCAAGGGCGTGGTGGTGTCCCACGCGAGCATCGTCAACCGACTGCTGTGGATGCAGGACCGGTACGGGCTCGACGAGACCGACCGGGTGCTGCAGAAAACCCCCGCCGGGTTCGACGTCTCGGTCTGGGAGTTCTTCTGGCCGCTGATCACCGGCGCCACGCTGCTGGTGGCCAAGCCCGACGGGCACAAGGATCCGGCGTACCTGGCCGAACTGATCCGCGAACAGCGGGTCACCACAGCGCACTTCGTACCGTCGATGCTGGCCGCGTTCGTCGCGGAGCCGGGTGCGGCACGGCTGCCGGACCTGCGCCGACTGATCAGCAGCGGAGAAGCGCTGCCGGTCGAGCTGGCTCAGCGGGCCCACGCGACGATCGGGGTCCCGGTGCACAACCTGTACGGGCCGACCGAGGCGTCGGTCGACGTGAGCGCCTGGGAGTACCGGGACGAGCCCGGCGCCGTCTCCGTGCCGATCGGCCGTCCGGTGTGGAACACCGCGCTGTACGTGCTCGACGCCGCGCTGCGTCCGGCGCCGGCCGGGGTGGTCGGCGAGCTGTATGTCGCCGGTGCCCAGCTGGCCCGCGGGTATCTGCGCCGCCCGGCCCTGACCGCCGAGCGGTTCGTGGCCAGCCCCTTCGGCGAAGCCGGTGAACGGATGTACCGAACCGGCGACTTGGCGATCTGGCGCGCCGACGGGCAGCTCGAGTTCGTCGGCCGCGCCGACGACCAGGTCAAGGTGCGCGGCTTCCGGGTCGAGCCCGTCGAGATCGAGGCGGCCCTGGCCCGGCACGACGGCGTCGCGCAGGCCGCGGTCGTGCCCCGCGCGGACGACTCCGGGGACACCCGGCTCTTCGCCTATGTCGTCCCGTCCCGGAGGCCGGAGACCGACCAGGACACCGCGGACCGGCCCGAGCCCGCGGCGTTGCGCGAGTTCCTCCTCCGTTCCCTGCCGGAGCATCTGGTCCCGGCTGCGTTCGTGGTGCTGGACGCACTGCCTGTCACACCGAACGGGAAGCTGGACCGACGGGCACTGCCGGCGCCCGACTTCGCCGGCCGGGAGGTGGGACGGGGGCCGCGCGATCCGCGCGAGGCCGCGCTCTGCCGGATCTTCGCGGAGGTCCTCGGTCTGCCCGGAGTGGGGATCGACGACGGGTTCTTCGACCTCGGCGGCCACTCCTTGATGGCGACCCGGCTGATCTCCCGAGTACGGGCCACGTTCGGCGTCGATCTGGCGATCCGCGACCTGTTCGGCACACCGACCGTGGCCGGGCTCGTCCGGGTGCTCGACCGGGCCGGCGACACCCGACGGCAGCCGGTCGTGCGGACGCGGCGGCCGGAGCGGGTGCCGTTGTCGCACGCGCAGCAGCGGCTGTGGTTCCTGAACCGGCTGGAAGGCCCGAATGCCGCCTACAACCTACCGATGGCGGTGCGGCTGATCGGTTCGCTGGACCGGTCGGCGCTGACCGCCGCGATCGCCGACGTCGTCGCGCGGCACGAGGCGCTGCGCACGGTCTTCCCGGACGTCGACGGCGTTCCCTACCAGCTCATCCTCGACCCCGACCGGGCGCAGGTGGAACTCGTGGTGACCGAGGTCGGCCGGGACGAGCTGGCCGCGGCGATCGCGGAGACCGCCGAACGGGGCTTCGACCTCCAGAGGGACCTGCCGCTGCGCGTTCGGGTGCTCACCGTGTCCCCGACCGAGCACGTGCTGGTGCTGGTCGTGCACCACGTCGCCGGCGACGGCTGGTCCCTGGTCCCGCTCACCCGCGACCTGAGCACCGCGTACGCGGACCGCTGCGCGGCCCGAGCGCCCCGGTGGACCGAACTGCCCGTGCAGTACGCGGACTACGCGTTGTGGCAGCGGGAGTTGCTGGGCCGCGAGGACGATCCGTCGAGCCTCATCAACGAGCAGGTCCTGTACTGGCGTGACGCGCTGGCCGGGATTCCGGACGAGCTGCCGTTGCCGACGGATCGTGCGCGGCCGAAGACGCCGAGCTACGCCGGCGGCAGTGTCGAATTCGGCTACGGCCCGGAGCTGCACGCCCGGATCAACAAGCTGGCTGTCGACTGCCACGCGACCGCGTTCATGGTCGTCCAGACGGCGCTCGCGTCTTTGCTGACCCGGCTCGGCGCCGGCACCGACATCCCGATCGGCTCGCCCATCGCCGGGCGTACGGACGAAGCCTTCGACGAGCTCGTCGGGTTCTTCGTCAACACGCTGGTGCTACGCACCGACACCAGCGGCGATCCGACGTTCCGCGAGGTCATCGACCGGGTGCGGGAGGCCAACCTCAACGCCTACGCTCACCAGGATCTGCCGTTCGAGTACCTCGTCGAGGCTCTCAACCCGGACCGGTCGGTGGCCCGGCATCCGCTGTTCCAGGTGATGTTCGCCTTCCAGAACACTCGGGACACCGAGCTGCGGCTGCCCGGCCTCGCCGCCGAGGGCGCTCCGGTCGGCGTCGAGGCCGCCATGTTCGACCTGTCCGTCCACCTGGAAGCCAGGTACCACGCGGACGGCCGGGAGGGCGGTGCGCGCGGCGCGCTCGTCTACAGCACTGACCTGTTCGACCGGGAAACCGCTGAGGCGATCGTCGCCCGCCTGCTGCTGATGCTTGAGGCGATCACTGCCGATCCGGGGCAGCGGATCAGCCAGGTCGAGCTGCTCGAACCGGCCGAGCGGACGCGGATCCTGCGGGAGTGGAACGGCGAGACCGCAGAGGTCCCGGCAACGACCCTGCCGCGGTTGTTCGCCGCCGCGGCCTCCCGTGACGGCACCGCCACCGCGGTCCGCGCGGCCGGCGCGCGGTTGAGCTACGACGAGCTGCGGGCGGCCGCGAACCGGTTGGCACGGCTGCTGGTGGCGTACGGCTGCGGCCCGGATCAGCGGGTCGCGCTGGCCCTGCCGAGGGACGAGCGGCTGCCGATCGCGATGTGGGCGGTGCTGAACTCCGGTGCCGCTTACCTGCCGATCGACCCCGGTCATCCGGCGGAGCGCGTGCGGTATCTGATCGAGGACGCCCGGCCGGTGCTGGTGCTGACGGACAGCGCCGGCGCGGCTGTCCTCCCCGACGACCAGGCCCGGATCGTGCTCGACGACCCGGCGACCGAAGCCGCGCTGGCCCGGCTCGACCCCACCGACCTGGGCGACGCGGACCGACTGGCGCCGCTGCACCCGGACGACGCGGCCTACGTGATCTACACCTCGGGGTCGACCGGGCGGCCCAAGGGCGTGGTGGTCACGCACCGGTCGGTGGCGAACCTGGCAGCGTGGGCACGGGACACCCTCCCCGAGGACGTGTTCGGCGCCGCGCTCGCCTCGACCTCGGCGAGCTTCGACGTCTCGGTGTCGGACATGATCCTGCCGCTGGTGGGCGGTGGATGCATCGAGGTGGTGCGGGACGTGCTCGCTCTCGCCGGGGAGGACCGTCCAGAGGCGAGCCTGGTGTGCACGGCGCCGTCCGCGATGTCGGCGGCCCTCGCTCCGGGCGGTGAGCTCCGGATCGGCACCCTCATCCTGGTGGGCGAGGCGGTCTCGCCGCGGTTGGTGCACGAGCTGCGGGCCGCCGCACCCGGTGTGCGGATCGCAAACCTCTACGGCCCGACGGAGGCCTGCGTCTACGCCACCGCGTGGTTCGACGACGGGAACGCCGCGGGGGTGGCACCCATCGGCCGGGCGATCACCAACTACCGGACGTACGTGCTGGACGACGGCCTCCGTCCGGTGCCGCCCGGTGTCGCCGGGGAGCTGTATCTGGCCGGGGCGGGTCTTGCCCGGGGCTATTTCGGGCGGCCCGCGATGACCGCGGAGCGGTTCGTCGCCTGCCCGTTCGGCCATGCGGGGGAACGCATGTACCGGACCGGTGACCTGGTGCGCTGGCGCTTCGACGGCCAGTTGGAGTTCATCGGCCGGGTCGACGACCAGGTCAAGATCCGCGGTCACCGGGCCGAACCCGCCGAGACCGAGGCCGTGCTCGCCCGGCACGGGTCCGTGGCCCAGGTCGCGGTGCTCGCCCGGCAGGACCGGCGGGGGGACACCACCCTGGTCGCGTACGCCGTCCCTGCCGACGGCCACGAGGTCCGGCCTGCCGAGATGATCGAGTTCGCCCGCCGTGAGCTGCCGGGGCATCTGGTCCCTTCGGCGGTCGTGTCGCTCCCGCGCCTCCCGTTGAACGCAAGCGGAAAGCTGGACCGGCGCATGCTGCCGGCACCCGAGACCGCGAAGGCCATCAGCAGCAGGGAACCACGCGACGCGCGGGAACGGGCGCTGTGCGAACTGTTCGCCGAGGTGATCGGTGTGCCGGCGGTCGGAGTCGACGACAGCTTCTTCGAACTGGGCGGGCATTCCCTGCTCGCCACTCAGCTCGTCGCGAAGGCACGGGCCCGGCTCGGCGTCGAGTTCGCCGTGCGCACCCTGTTCGAGGCGCCGACCGTGGCCGGCCTGGCTGAGCGCCTCGACTCCGACAGCCCGGCCAGCTCGCTGGAGGTCCTGCTGCCGCTGCGTGCCGAAGGCGGCCGGCCCCCGCTGTTCTGCGTGCATCCGGCGACCGGGCTCGGCTGGGTGTACGCGGGCCTGCTACAGCATCTCGACCGGGAGCAGCCGATCTACGCGCTTCAGGCCCGCGGTCTGGCCGGGCAGGTCGAGTTCGCCGAGTCCCTCGACGACATGGCGGCCGACTACGTCGCCCAGATCCGCGCGGTACAACCACACGGGCCCTATCACCTGCTCGGCTGGTCGTCCGGTGGCGCGGTGGCCCACGCCATCGCCGCGTTGCTGCGCGCCGATGGCGAACCGGTGCGCCTGCTCGCCATGCTGGACACCACGGTTCCCGGGCACGGGTACCGGCAACCGGACACCGACGTGCTGTTCAGGGCCCTGCGGGACCTCGGTCTGGATCTGGCGCCGACGGCGGAGGGGGAGCTCGACTTCGCCCGGGTGCACTCGTTCCTGCGCGAAGTCGACCACCCGCTGGCCGGTCTCGGCGAACGCAGCCTGGCCGCGCTGTCGGAGGTCTACGGCCGGCAGACCTCGATGCTGCACGAACCGTTCAGTCGCACGGTCGACGCCGACCTGCTGTTCTTCACCGCGTCCCGCAGCCATCCGGACGATCCGGACTTCGCGATGGCCTGGCAGCCGCTGATCGCGGGCCGGATCACGGAAATCGAGATCGACTGCGAACACAACCAGATGACCGAAGCGGCGGCGCTGTCCCGGATCGCTCCGGTTCTTCGGGCGAAGCTCTCGGCAGCCGATGAGTGAGGAATACCGAAGGAGGAGAGCTCCGGTGTCGTCGGCGGTAGGCAGGTCACCCTGACCTGAACCGCGTCGCCCTGCGCGGCGGCCGCAGGCTTCCACAGCGCGCAGATGCGGCGGTCCGCGGCCGGCCACGGTGCGCGTCGAGAGCCGACCGGATCGAGTGGGCCCGACGGCACTCTCTTCGGCAACGGCGAACGCACGGCGGCATCCGCCTGGCCGCTCTCGCCCTCGACCTCTTGAGCCGCGGTGTCCACCCCCGCCACCCGTACGACGGCGACGGCCTTTTCTGTACCGCTTCCTCCGGCACCCACCTCGGCGTCCCGTCAGTAACGGCTTCGTACGGAAAGTCGACACATTGGAATCGCATGCCCCTGTTGCCGCCGCGTACGCGCCGTCAGGAAGTCTGCTGGGCGCACTGGCCCTGATCCTCGCGGCCGCTTACGTCTTCGCCTGGCTGGCGCGACGGGTACGGCAGCCCATCGTCGTCGGCGAGATCGTCGCCGGCATTGCGCTCGGCCCCAGCGTGCTGGGGCTGTTCCCGGGCGACTTGGTCGACCTCGCGTTTCCCGCGGACGTCAGGCCCTGTCTGCAAGTCCTTGCCCAGCTCGGACTCGTTCTCTTCATGTTCGATGTCGGCTACCACTTCGACAGCTCGCGGCTGAAAGGCCACGGACGCCAGGTGATGGCGGTGTCCCTCAGTTCGGTCGCGCTGCCCTTCGCGCTCGGAGCGGGACTGGCCTGCGCGACAGCCCCCTGGTTCGACCGCTCCGCGATGACGGCGGACGGCCTGCTGGTGCCCGCCCTGTTCCTGGGCGCGGCCATGTCCATCACGGCGTTTCCGGTGCTTGCGCGGATCATCGGCGAGCGGGGCCTGCAGCAGGACCGCATCGGAGCCATGGCTTTGGCGTGCGCCGCCATCCAGGACGTCCTGGCCTGGACTGTGCTGGCGGTGGTCGTCGCGCTCGCGAACAGCACGGGTGCCGGACCGCTGTTACGCATGGCCGTCGCGTCGGTTGCGCTGCTGGTCGGTCTGCACTACGTGGTCCGCCCCGCGTTGACCTGGTTGTTCGCTCCAGAGCGCCGACGGGCGGGCAGCGCCCTCACCCAGGCGGTACTGGTCGTCGGCCTCCTGCTGAGCGCCTGGACCACCGAGGCGATCGGCCTGCACGCGGTGTTCGGCGCATTCGCCTTCGGCGCGATCGTCCCGCGCGCGCGGATCGACGCCACGGCTCCTCAGGTCCCTGAACGCCTTGAGCAGATCAGCCTCTTCCTGCTGCCCGTGTTCTTCATCGTCACCGGTCTGTCGGTGAACCTCGGCGGACTCGGCGGACCGGGACTGCTCCTCCTCCTGGCCGTACTCCTCGTGGCCTGCTTCGGGAAGTTCGTCGGCGCTGCGAGCGCCGCACGACTCACCGGCGCCACCAAACGGGAGGCGGCTACTCTCGGCGTACTGCTCAACGCCCGCGGCCTCACGGAACTCGTCATCCTCAACGTCGGACTCGCGCTCGGCGTCCTCGACGGCCGGCTGTTCACCGGCATGGTCGTGATGGCGGTCGTGACCACGATCATGACCGGACCGCTGCTGGACCGCTTCCACCCGACGGCAGGGACCCTGTCGGTGCACGGCGTGGAGGCCACTCGTACCTGCGCGGCCAAGAGCGACCGCGGTCTCGTGCCGTCGCAGGACGACACCACCTGAGCGCCGAAGGCGGGTGACGGGCGGGCCGTGACGGAACGACGGCGGTAGCAAGGGTTCCGCGTCCGGGCCGGTGTTCGAGGGTGTGGTGGGGGAAGCAGGGGCATCTGACAAGTAGTCGGCCCCCGCACGTATCAGGCAGGACGGTACGTGTACATCCCCCACGCATGGAGGAGTCGCCCATGCTGCGCGGCATCGACGTCAGCGCCTACCAGTCGTCCGCTTTCTCCACCGACGGTCTCTCGTTCGTCTTCGTCAAGGCGACGGAGGGCCATACGTACGTCAATCCGAAACTCACGGCACAGGTGAAGACGGCCCGGGACGCCGGGTGCGTGGTCGGGTTCTACCACTTCCTGTGGCCCGGCAACATCGCCGCCCAGGCCGAGTACTTCGTCGGCAAGGCCCCCGAGAAGGCCGGGGACCTGCTCGCCGTCGACTGGGAGGCCACGGGTGACGGCACGCACGCGAGCAACGCCGAGAAGGACCGTTTCATCCGGATGGTGAAGCAGCATCGGCCGAACCACCGAGTCCTCCTCTACACCAACCGCGACTACTGGCTCACCGTCGACACCACCTCGTACGCCGGAGACGGGCTGTGGATCGCCGACTACGTGACCGCGGGCCAGCCCCGTATCAAAGCCTCGTGGCGATTCCACCAGTTCACCGACGAGCCCCTGGACAGGGACGTCGCGAACTTCGACAGCAAGGCCGCGCTGAAGGAGTGGGCGACGGGGGGCTGACGGCCGGCCGCCGCCCGCCGCGGAACGGACGGAAACCTCGTGGCCGCCGGCTCACGACGCCGGTATCGTCCGGGCTCCCCCGTACCTCCCCCTTCGAAAGCGGTGCGCATGTCCAGCCAGCCGGCGACCACGACCCTGTGGCGCCCCACCGGCCCCGAGGAGCTGGACCTGGTCCGGCAGTCGGGGTGGCGCGCCTGGCCACCCCGACTGCCCGAGCAGCCGATCTTCTATCCGGTGCTCAACGAGGACTACGCGATCAGGATCGCGCGGGACTGGAACGTGAAGCACAGTGGCGCCGGCTACGTCACTCGCTTCGAGGTCGAGTCGGAGTTCCTGAGTCGGTACCCCGTCCAGCAGGTCGGCGGGCGGACCATCCTCGAGTTGTGGGTGCCGGCCGAGGAACTCCACGAGTTCAACGCCCACATCGTCGGAGAGATCCGGCTGACCCATGAGTTCTCCTGACGCATACGCGTCGACGCGTAGGCTCTGACCTGCGGCTCGGTGGGAGCTGCCGAAGAGAGGGGAGCTCTCGCGGATGGGCGGGGCGGTCACGGCGGTCAGCAGTAACGGGACGTATTCCTTCACCAAGCCGAACCGGGAGAGCATCACGCTGCTCGCCGGGCTCGGGGTGGAGGGTGATGTGCACGCGGGAACCACCGTGAAGCACCGGTTCCGGATGGCGAAGGACCCGTCGCAGGTGAACCTTCGGCAGGTGCACCTCATGCACGAGGAGCTGTTCGACGAGCTGCGCGAGAGCGGCTTCACCGTCGCTCCCGGGGAACTCGGGGAGAACGTCACCACCCGGGGTGTCGATCTGCTGGGCCTGCCGGTGGGCACGCTGCTGCGTCTCGGGGGCGAGGCCGTCGTGGAGATCACCGGGCTGCGCAATCCCTGCGCACAGATCGACGACTTCCAGAAGGGGCTGCTCAAGCAGGTCGTCGGGAGGGACGAGGACGGCGGCGGTGTCGTCTACAAGTCCGGTGTCATGAGCGTCGTACGGGAAGGCGGTGTGGTGCGGCCCGGGGACCCCGTCGAGATCGAGTTGCCGGTCGGGCCGCACCTTCCGCTGCGGATCGTCTGACGTTACGCGCGGAAGTCCGCGGAGCGCTCCCGGGACGCCTGGGCCAGCGCCTCGGTCACCTCCTCGACGCCCTTCTGGAGGCCGTATACCGGGGTGCCGGGCTGCTGGCGCCAGGAGTCGTCGAGGCCGCCCGCGTCGACCGTGTCGAAGCCGAGTTCGTCGATGAGCTCACGTACGACGCGCTTGGCGGCCTCGTCGTCACCGGCCACCGGCAGCGCCAGGCGGTCGGGGGCACCGGCCGGACGGTGCCGGTCCAGGATGTCCTGGGCGTACGTGCCGTTGAACGCCTTGACGACGGTGTGGCCGATCTGCCGGGCCGTCCAGCCGCTCTCGGTCAGGCCCTCGTCCTCGATCGCGGCGATCCTGCCGTCACGCTGTTTGGGGTAGTAGTTGCCGGTGTCGATGACGGCGACGCCCTCGGCGGCCTGGTCCACGAGCCCGTGCGGCAGGTTCGGGACCGCCTTCAGGGGAACCGTGACGACGACGACCTCGGCGTCGCGCGCCGCGTCCTCGACCTTGACGGGGGTCGCCCCGGTCTCCTCGGCGAGCGCGGTGAGGGTCTCCGGACCGCGGGAGTTCGCGACGGAGACGTCGTGTCCGAGGGCGGTGAGCCGTCGGGTGAGGTTGCCGCCGATGTTGCCCGCTCCGATGATGCCGATCTTCATGATGGACAGGCCCTTCCGAGGTTGACGCCACTGGACTGACGATGATCATCAACCGTGGTACAGGCACGCCTATTCCAGGACGTACGGCGTTCGGGTGACGGGCCGCCGCAACAGGGCGAGCGTCTCCTCCAGCTCCTCTCGGAGCACCGTCCCCGCCGTGTCCGCGTCCCCGTCCGCGACGGCCCGTACCAGCGCCGCGTGGACGTCGTCGCCCGTGTTGGGGTCGTGCTCCCGCACCCCCACCAGGTCCAGCATCTCGATCAGGCCCGCGGCGCGGCGCAGCCGGCCTTCGCGGAGGCGCTGGAGGCCGGGCGCCGCCGACGCCTGGAGAGCGGCCACGCTTGCGGCGACCGTGGTGCGGTCACGGCTCCTGCGCACCGCGCGCGGCATGACGAAGGGGCGCCCGCCGGATGGTCGGCGGGCGCCCCGGTGTCCGGGTCACCTGGTCAGGGCCCGGGTCACTTGTTCAGGTGGGTCCAGAACTCGTCGAACGAGAGGACCTTGTCCCCGTTGAGGTCGCGGGTGGCGATGATGGCCTCCGCCACCGAGTCGGTGACGTTCCAGTCGCCGCCCTGGGCGAGGGCGCTCTTGAACTCGGCCGCGGTGATGAAACCGTCACCGTCCGAATCGATCCGCTCGAACTGCTTGCGTGCTTCCTCGATGTCCGCCACCGATCCGCCCCTTCGTAGTGCATGACAGCTGTATTGACGGAGGTCAGATTAACGGTCCGCGCCGGCCCTCAGTGCGGCGACCACCCAGCCGAACTCCGCACGGTGCACGGACGGGGTCCCCGCGCCCTTCACCGTGGACAGCAACTCCCGGTACCGGGCGAGCCGGTCGTTGGACGCCGACTCCATGCGTTCGAGGACGGCGGCCGGATCGCCGTCCCCCAGCACCTCCCGCAGGAGCGCCGCCGCCTCCGGCGACTCGGGGGCGATTCCCCGGGCGCGGGCCTCGGTCCCCAACCGGAGCAGGCGCATGGGGAACCACACGGATCGCCCGGCGGCCGCGGCGTGGTCCCGGTCGGCCGCGTTGAACTCGACCACCTCGCGCATCTGCGCCCGGAACTCCGGATCCTGGACCATCTCCGCCAGCTCCACCCAGGCGTCCACCTGCTCTGGGGTCGGCTCCTGAGGCAGGTCCACCGCGGTGGAGCGCATCCGCTCCTGGATGGCCGGATCCACGGAGTCGAGCCCGTGGAACAGCTCCTCCACGAACTCCTCCATGATCCGTTTTCGTTCGGCGGCCGACAGCCGCGCCAGTGTGTTCATGAGCGTCATCTCCTCCGCGGTCGAACCGCGTCGCGCCACGGACGACAGCACCGCCCTCGTCACCTTCAGCGAGCTGATCTGCGCGTCCAGCGCCGCCACATGGGCGGCGGCCACCTCCGCGACCGTCGTCTCGCCGGCCAGCACCTTGCGTACGGCGTCCAGACCGAGGCCCAGTTCGCGCAGGGTGCGGATCAGTTCGAGGCGGGCCACGGACGCGGCGTCGTACAGCCGGTAGCCGCCCGCGGAGCGGGCCACCGGGGGCAGGGCGCCCTCGTCCGACCAGTAGCGGATGGTGCGCACGGTCAGTCCGGTGGCCCGGGCCAGCTCGCCGATGGTGAGAAGTCCGGTGCCGTCGTCGATCATGTCTGCGAGTCTGGGCCTTCCAGTGGGTGGAGACTCAAGGAGCGCGGTGGTGGAGACTCTTCGGGACATTCTCGACGCGGCCGCACGGGGCGTCTTCCCGCCGCCGGACGGTCGTACGACCGTCGTGGCGCAGGCGTCCCACCGGGACGCGGGTGTGCTCGCCTTCACCGCGCACGCGGTGGTCTTCACGGACGAGGATCCGCGGTGGGTGCACGACACGCTGGCCACCGTGCCGTGCGACGCCCTCGCCGCGCCGATGAACGCGCGGTTCCTGGCGGCCTTCCTCGAGCGGACGGGGCGTACGTCCGAGACGATCGACGCGATGCTCGTGGGCTCTCCCCTGCCGGGCGAGCCGGCGCTCCCGCTGCGGGAGATCACGGACGGCGAGCATCCGCGGATCGTGTACGCCCGTAGGCGCCGTGCCGACGTACGCGCGTGGACGACGGAGGGCGGTGTGCTGGTGCTGGGGCGAGGGATCGCGGGGCGGCTCGAGGTCTCCGTCGAGGTGGACGACGGAGTACGGCACCGAGGCCTGGGCCGGGCCCTGGTGACGGCGGCCCGGCAGCTCGCCCCGGAGCCGCTGTGGGCCCAGGTCGCGCCGGGGAACGCCCGCAGCATGCGGGCGTTCCAGGCGGCCGGTTACCGTCCCGTGGGCTCGGAGGCGCTGCTCATCGCCGGATAGGCCTCAGTGCCAGGGCTCGTAGTACGGGTTGCTCTCGCAGTCGCTCATGATCTCGGTCTTGGTCTTCTTGTCGACCGGGCAGACGCCGATGATGTACTGGCGCGCGATACCGCCGGGGAAGGCGACCTCGACCTGGTCGGCCCACTTGTGGGTGTCACCGATGGTCTTGTTGACGTCGACGCCGCCGGGCGCGTCGATGTAGTAGTTGAAGCCCGACTTGTACCAGGTCTTGTACAGGTCGTGGTCGTACGTCGTCGACACGTACGGCGAGGGCTGGTTGACCAGGACGTACTGCTCGATGTCGTACTGCCCGTTGATGACGTCCTTGGGGTGGAAGCCCTGCTCGAAGACGGTGTCGGGGCCCCGGCTGTCGCTGCGGTACAGCGTGCCGCAGGTCTTGCGCCAGACCGGCTCTGGGGTGATGCGGTCGACCTCCACGCGGTGGTCGGCGGCGGCCTTGACCGGGTCGTCGAACTGGGGACAGGCGGGCGCGACGGCCTTGGCGAGCGGGGCGGCGGGGGTCGCGGGGAGCGTCGCGGCGGAGGTCGCGAAGACGGCCGAGAGGGAGACGACGACGGCTGCGGCCCGCCGCCGCAGGCGAGTTGTGATCATGGGGAGCACGATCTCGGTTCTGCGGCGGCGGGCCGGGGATCCTCACTCGTACGGCGGCGTGTCACCGCCTTCCGGTCGACCGGGCGTGGATCAGCGGAAGACGCCGGTGTGGCCGAGCGAGTAGCGGCCCGGCTGCGGGTAGACGGCCAGGCCGTGCGGGCCGCTGCCGACCGGGATGCGGGCCAGCTGGACGCCGGTGCGGGTGTCGATGGCGTACACCTCGGAGTTGTAGCGGCCCGACAGCCACAGGACCTTGCCGTCGGCGGAGACGCCGCCCATGTCGGGGCTGCCGCCGTGCGGCAGGCGCCACTTCTTGGTCAGCCTGTTCTGGGCGAAGTCGAAGACGGAGATGGTGCCCTCGCCCCGGTTGGAGATGTACATCTCGCGCGAGTCACGGCTGACGTACAGCCCGTGGCAGCCCTTGCCGGTCGGGAGGAAGGACGGCTTCGTGAACTTGTCCCCGTCGAGGATCCACACGCCGTTGGCCACCATGTCGGCGATGTAGTACCGCTTGCCGTCGGGGGAGATCTTGACGTCCTGCGGCATGGCGCCGCGGAAGGGCAGCTTCTCCTGGGCGATCACCTTCATCCGCGCGGTGTCGACCTTCAGCAGTTCGCCGCTGAACTCGCAGGAGACGATGAAGTAGCGGCCGTCGAGGGAGAAGTCGGCGTGGTTGACGCCGTAGCAGCTGACCGGCTCGGTCTTCACGCGATCCATGGTGTGCGCGTCGCGGAAGACCAGCTGGCGGTCGAGGGAGGCCATGACGATCGCGTACTTGCCGTCGGGCGTGAAGTACAGGTTGTACGGGTCGTGCACGTCGACGGTCTTGCCCGCCTTGCCGGTCCTCGGGTCGATGGGGGTGAGGGTGTTGCCCCGGTCGTTGTTGACCCAGAGCGTCTTCATGTCCCAGGAGGGGACGACGTGCTGGGGCTGCGCGCCGACCCGGATCGTCTCGATGACCTCGTACGTCTTCGGGTCGATCACGGAGACCGTGTTGGAGTTGGTGTTGGGGACGTACACGCGGGACGGGAAGTCCTTGACGACCGGCGAGAGCTTGTTCGGCCGGTCGGCGGCGTAGACGTCCCTCGGGTCGAGCACGGGCGGCATGCCGGGCAGGCCGTCGGGCTGCTTCGGCTGGGCCGGTTTGACGGCGGCCTGGGTGCCGACGGCCTCGTGCGCGGTGTTCTTGGACTCGCCGTCGCAGCCCGGAAGTACGGCGAGTGCGGCGAGTACCGCGCCCGTGAGCAGGGCGCGCTTCGTGAGGTTCCGGTTGCGGTGCATCAGCTCAGCAGCTCCGTGGTGGTGACCGCGCGCAGACCGCGGCGGCCGAGTTCTTCCAGGACGGCGGGGAGCGCGGCGACCGTGTCCGCGTACCCGAAGTGCATGCTCACCACGGATCCCTCGCGGACCCCGCCGATGACCTGGCGGGTGACGGCGGGGGCGCCCGGCGAGGTGTAGTCGAGCGAGTCGACGTCGTAGGAGAGGACGTGCGGGTAGCCCACGCGGCGGGCCACGCCCGCCACGAGGGCGGAGGCGGTCGGGGTACGGGAGGGCCTGAACCAGGTGCCGATGGACCCGGTCAGCCGCCGCAGCCGGTCCGCGCAGCCCCGGATCTCGGCCTCCGCGTCCGCCTCGGACATCGCGTTGACGGCGAGGTGGCGCAGGGTGTGATTGCCGAGGTCGTGGCCGCCGTCGAGGATGCGGCGGGCGATGTCGGGGTGCTCGTCGAGCCAACTGCCCACCGCGAGCACGGTGACCCGGGCGCCGGCCTTCTCCGCCTCGCCGAGCAGTGCCTTGGCGACGGCCGGGTCGCCCTGGCCGTGGAAGGTGAGGGCGACCCGGGGACGGTCGCGGGGGCCGTGGGTGATCTCGGCGGGCTGCTGCGGGAAGCGGCGGGGCGCGGGCGCGGCGGCGGGCTTGGCAGAGGGGTTCGGGGAGGCGTTCGCCGAGGGAGAGACGGCCGTGCGGGACACGGCGACCGGGTGGGCGACGACGCCGGTCGTGGAACACCCCGCGGCGAGTGTCCCGGCGGCGAGCGCGACACCCGAGCGCAGCGCCGCACGCCGATCCGGAACCGTACGAGGATCCGGCGCCGCGCGCGCGACGCTTCCGTCGGGGCTTCCGTCGAGGGACGGCTGAGGGGGACGAGCGGGCGTGATCACCCGCACCATTTAAGGGTGTAATGGTAAGAAAACGGGCGATTGGTCCGATTGATGAAGGTGCGGGTCGCGGTGCGGACCCCGGGGACGAGCGGTCAGCGATCGGCGACGCGCATCTCGAACCAGGTGGTCTTGCCGCGAGGCAGGAGGTCGACCCCCCAGCGGTCGGAGAGCTTGTCGACGAGAAAGAGACCGCGGCCGCTCAGGTCCATCTCCTGGACCGGCATCAGACAGGGAAGACCGCGGGAGGGGTCACGGACCTCGACACGGATCCAGCCCCGGCGGCGCCGCATCCGAAGTCCGAAGACGCGGGCGCCCGTGTGCCGTACGGCGTTGCCGACGAGTTCGGACACCAGTAACACGGCGTCCTCGGTCATCTTCGGGGAGAGCCCCCAGTGCCGCAGGACGATGACCTGGGTGAGCCGCCGCGCGGTGGCGGCGGACTCGGGGCGGGACGGCAGCGGGACCTCGCCCTCCGTCGGGTTGCCGAACAACTCGAGCGCCTTGAGTGCCCGCTCGTCCTCGACCGCAGGCGACCAGCGCGCCGCGGTCGCACTCCCGTGCCGCCGCGGCTGTTCGATACCCTCCAGCCCCGCCATGCCCCCCATCATGGCCGCCCAGAGCCCGCTTCGGGGCCGTTCCGGAGGAATACACCCCCCGGAACCGCCCATTCCGCACCATCCTGTCGGCATATGCCCCGGGCAGTTCGGGGCTCGTCAAGGCCCATCTGACCTGCCGGAACGACCCAGTTGACGGCAATCGCCAGTAGCCCCCGACAAGGCAGACTTAAGGTTCCCTTAAGGCTGGCATAAACAAGCCCTTCGGGGGACACCGGATAAGACGTCGCGTCAACTGCAAGGCGATCAGAGGAACTTCGCCTTCCCCGGCCCCTCCTCCACGAAGCTGCGCATGCCGCGCTCTCGGTCCTCGGTCGCGAACAGCCCCGCGAACCAGTTCCGTTCAATCGCGAGCCCCGTCTCGAGATCGGTCTCCAGACCCGCGTCGATGGACTCCTTGGCGGCGCGCAGCGCGAGCGCGGGACCCTGCGCCAGCTTCGCGGCCCACGCGTGTGCCTGGGTGTACACCTCGTCGGCCGGGACGACCCGGTCCACAAGACCGAGCGACAGCGCCTCGTCGGCCTTCACCATCCGCCCCGTGAAGATGAGGTCCTTCGCCTTGGAGGGGCCGATCAGACGGGACAGGCGCTGGGTGCCGCCGGCGCCGGGGATCAGTCCCAGCAGGATCTCCGGCTGGCCGAGCTTGGCGTTGTCCGCGGCGATACGGAAGTCCGCGCATAGCGCCAACTCGCAGCCACCGCCCAGCGCGTACCCGGTGACGGCGGCGACGACCGGCTTGGGGATACGGGCCACGGCGCTGAAGGAGTCCTGCAGACCACGGGACCGCACGACCATCGCCGCGTGGTCCATGGCCTGCATCTCCTTGATGTCCGCGCCCGCCGCGAACACCTTCTCGCCGCCGTAGATGACCACGGCGCGCACGTCCTCGCGGCGGGTGGCCTCCTCGGCGAGCTCCTTGAGCCGGTCCTGTGTGGCGACGTCCAGCGCGTTCATGGGCGGGCGGTCCAGGCGGAGGGTGCCGACGCCTTCGGCCACTTCGAGATGCACAGTCATGAAGGCACCGTATCGGGGGTTGTCCCCCGGGGCAGGTGCAGCACGGGGACCAACGACAACGGGCCCGGTGTACTCGGTCACAGAGGTGACCTGGCACAGCGGGCCCGTCGAGGCGAAAAGGTCAGGCGGTCCAGGCCGACCAGGACATGTTCCAGCCGTTGAGGCCGTTGTCCGGGGCGACCGTCTTGTCGTGGGAGTTCTTCACGATCACCACGTCACCGGTGATGGAGTGGTCGAAGAACCAGGCGGCGGGCGCACTGCGGTCGCCGCCGCCACGCACGTCACGCAGGCCCACGCAGCCGTGGCTGGCGTTGTAGTTGCCGAAGGCGTCGCCGCCCCAGTAGTTGCCGTGGATGAAGGTGCCGGAGTCGGTCAGGCGCTGGGCGTCGGGCACGTCCTTGATGTCGTACTCGCCGCCGTAGCCGACCGTCTCACCGTTCATACGGGTCACCCGGAGCTGCTCGCTGATGACCATCTGGCCGTTCCAGGTGTCGTAGCCCGGCTTGCCCGTGGTGATCGGGATGGTCTTGATGACCTTGCCGTCGCGCTTGACGACCATCTTGTGGGTCTTGGCGTCGACCGTGGAGACCTGGCTGCGGCCGATCGTGAAGGTCACGGTCTTGGCCTGCTTGCCGTAGACCCCGGGCCGGCCCTCGACGCCGTCGAGGTTGAGGGTGACGGTGACCTTCGTGCCGGCCTTCCAGTACTGCTCGGGACGGAAGTCGAGGCGGTCGTTGCCGAACCAGTGGCCCTGGACGTCGACGGCCGGCTCGGTCTTGATCTTGATGGCCTTCTCGACGGCGTCCGGGTGCGTGATGCCCCGGGTGAAGCGGACCGAGAAGGGCATGCCGACGCCGACCTTGGAACCGTCCTCGGGCGTGAACATACCGACGAAGGTGTTCTTCGGGGTCAGCGTGGTGAAGGCGGACTCCTCGGCGGCCTCACGGCCGTCGGCGTCCTTGGCCACCGCGTGGACCTTGTACTTGGTGGCGGAGGCGAGGTGGGTCGAGGGCGTCCAGGTGGCACCCCCGCCGGTTATCGCGCCGTCGACCGCGTTGCCCCTGCCGTCCTTGACCGTGACCTCGGTCAGCTTGCCCTTGGCCGCGGTGACCTTGAGGGCCCCGCTGGTGGCCACGCCGTTCGTGCCGTCCTTCGGGGCGATGGTCACCACGGCCTGCGAGACCTTGGTGTCGGCCTTGGTGGAGCTGCCCGTGCTCCTGCCCTTGCCGTTCCCGGAGTCCGAGCCCCCTCCCCCGCCGCACGCGGTCACGGCGAGCAGCAGCACGCCCAGCAGCAGCGCCAGGATCCCCTTGCTCCCCCGTGCCCGCGTTCCAACCGACGCCCCCGATATCGGTCGCCCGTTCAAGTCTGTTCTCCCCTCGCACGGCCTGATCAGGCCCGCACCCCAGCGCGTCGCCGCGCGTATCGCGCTAATTAATCACACGGCTCTGAGAGATGGCTCCCCGGGATTGTCACCGTTCAGTCCCAAGTTCGACCGTGTGGGGGCGCGCTGGAGTCCCCTGCCCTACGACACGTACGTACCCCTTTGACCGGGCCGCTTCGCCGGGCTACTTCACCGCGCTGCCCGCCTTCCACTCCTTCCAGTCCATGTTCCAGCCTCCGAGGCCGTTGTCGGGAGCGACTTCCTTGTCGTCGCTGTTGACGACCTCGATGACGTCGCCGATGAGACTGCGGTCGAAGAACCAGCCCGCGGGGGAGTCGGAGCTGCCGCCCTTCACGTCCTGGAGACCGACGCAGCCGTGGCTGACGTTGCTGTTGCCGAAGACGCCCGAGGCCCAGTAGTTGCCGTGCACGAAGGTCCCGGAGTCGGTGAGGCGCATCGCGTGCGGGACGTCCGGGATGTCGTACTCGCCGCCGAAGCCGACCGTGCGGCTGTTCATCCGGGTCACGTCCAGCATCTCCATGACGACCATCTTCCCGTTGTACGTCGTCCTCTTGGGGGCGCCCGCCGTGATCGGCACCGTGGCGAGGAGGTCGCCGTCGCGGCGTACCTCCATGGTGTGCGCGGCGGCGTCCACCAGCGAGACCTGGCTGCGTCCGATGGTGAACGAGAAGGTCCTGTACTGGAGTCCGTAGACCCCCTTCGCCGCCTCGACGTCGCGCAGCCGCAGCCCGACGGTGACCTTCGTGCCCGGTTTCCAGTACTTCTCGGGCCGGAAGTCGACGCGGCTCTTGCCGAACCAGTGCGGACGGACCTCGACCGCGGGGCTGGCCTCGATGTGGATCGCGCGCTCGACGGCGGACCGGTTCTCGATCTCCCGGTTGAACGCGAGGGAGACGATCATGCCGGTGCCGACGGTGGACCGGTTCTCCGGCGTCACGTATCCGATGAACCGCTCCTCGGGGACGTAGGTCGTGAACGTCGTGTGCCGCGCCGAGCGCCGCCCCTGCCCGTCGAGGGCCACCACGTCCACGGTGTACTTGGCGGCGAGCGCGAGCCGCGGATCGTCGGGGGCCCAGGTCAGGCCGTCGGCGGAGATGTGCCCGGGCACCGCGGACTCCTGCGCGTCCTGGTCCTTGACGACCTGCACGGACTCCAGACGCCCGTCGGGTACCCGCACCCGCAGCGCCTGTCGCGGGCGTACGCCCTTGCTGTTGTCGTCGGGAGAGATCCGGATGACGTCCTCGGCGGCGGGGGGTTTGCCGAGCACCTCCTCCATCCCGTGCGAGGTGCAGCCGGCGGCTCCGGCGAGCAGGCCGGCCCAGGTCAGTACGGCGGCCAGCGCGGCCCCTGCGTGCCGCGCGCGTGTCTGTTCGTGCTTCACAGCGGGCCCAACGAGTGTGCACCTCTGGGGAAACGTGAGTGCGAGCCAAGCGCTGGGCAGAACAGTGGGGAGGACGACGCGAAGGGGAGCCGCGGCCGGGACGCCGCACGCTCCTCTTCCGGCCGTCCACCGAGCCGCAGGAGGCTGAACGGTGTCGAGCGCAGCCGAGCAGGAGGCAGTGCCGGAGGGGCGGGCCACGGGTGAGAAGCTGCCCGCGCAGTCGTCTCCCGTACTGAACGGCGCCCAGCGGGCACCGTCGCCCGCCGTGTCCGTGTGGCCAGGCGCCCCGACCCCGCTCGGGGCGCGCTTCCGCGTCGGCCCCGACGGCGCGGCGGGCACCAACTTCGCCCTGTGGGCGGGCGGGGCGGAGGCCGTCGACCTCTGTCTCTTCGACGAGCGGGACGGCGAGGTCCACGAGACACGCGTACCGCTCACCGAGCTGACCCACGAGATCTGGCACGGCTTCGTCCCCGGCGTGCTGCCCGGCCGCCGCTACGGCTACCGCGTGCACGGCCGCTGGGACCCGTGGACCGGCGCCCGCTGGAACCCGGCGAAGCTGCTCCTCGACCCGTACGCCCGTGCGGTGGACGGCGACTTCAGTCTGCCGCCCGAGGTGTACGGGCATGTCCGGGACTGGCCCCAGCAGCAGGTCGCGGACACCGTGCGCGACGACCGGGACTCGGCGCCCTACGTCCCCAAGGGCGTCGTCGTCCACGATGACGACGACTGGTCGGACGACCACCGCCCGAAGACCCCGTGGGCGGACTCGGTGATCTACGAGCTGCACGTCCGCGGCTTCACACGGCTGCACCCCGGGATCCCGGAGGAACTGCGCGGGACCTACGCCGGGCTCGCCCACCCGGCGGCGATCGAGCACCTGGTCGGGCTGGGCGTCACGGCCGTGGAACTCCTGCCCGTCCATCAGTTCGCCCACGAGGACCACCTCCTGCGGCGCGGAATGAAGAACTACTGGGGCTACAACTCGATCGGCTACTTCGCCCCGCACGCGGGCTACGCGTCCTCCGGGACGACGGGACAGCAGGTCGGCGAGTTCAAGCGGATGGTGCGGGCGCTGCACACGGCCGGTATCGAGGTGATCCTCGACGTGGTCTACAACCACACGGCGGAGGCCGGCGAGTTGGGCCCGATGCTGTCCCTTCGCGGCATAGACAACCGGGGCTATTACCGGCTCCAGTCGGACGCCCGCCGGTACGCCGACTACACGGGCTGCGGCAACACGCTGCACGTGGTGCAGCCGCACGTCCTGCGCCTGATCACGGACTCGCTGCGGTACTGGGTGACGGAGATGGGGGTGGACGGCTTCCGCTTCGACCTGGCGGCGGCGCTGGCCCGCTCGATGCACGACGTCGACATGCTCTCCCCCTTCCTCGCGGTCATCGCCCAGGACCCGGTCCTGCGTCGGGTGAAGCTGATCGCCGAACCGTGGGACGTCGGTTCCGGCGGCTACCAGGTGGGCGCCTTCCCGCCCCTGTGGACGGAGTGGAACGACCGCTATCGCAACGCGGTCCGGGACTTCTGGCGGGGCGCGCACCCGGACGTACGGGACCTGGGGTACCGCCTCTCGGGGTCGAGCGACCTGTACGCGTGGGGCGGGCGGCGCCCCTATGCCTCGGTGAACTTCGTGACCGCCCACGACGGCTTCACGCTGCGCGACCTCGTCTCCTACGAGCGCAAGCACAACGAGGCCAACGGGGAGGGGAACCGGGACGGCACGAACGACAACCGGGCCTGGAACTGCGGGGCGGAGGGGGAGACGGACGAAGAGCGGGTACGGGGGTTGCGGCGGCGCCAGTTGCGGAACCTGCTGACGACGTTGCTGCTGTCCACCGGAGTGCCGATGCTCGTCGCGGGGGACGAGTTCGGACGCACCCAGCGCGGCAACAACAACGCGTACTGCCAGGACAACGAGATCAGCTGGGTCGACTGGAGCCTGCTGGAGGAACCGGGCTGGCGGGCCCTGTTCGACCTCACCTCACGTCTGATCGCGCTGCGGCACCGGCACCCCGTGCTGCGGCGCCGCGCGTTCTTCTCCGGCCGGGCCCATTCCGTGGACGGGTTGCGAGACCTGGCGTGGTTCACCCCCCGCGGGACGGAGATGACGGAACGGGACTGGTACGCACCGGCCGCGACGCTGGGGATGTACCTCTCCGGCCGGGACATCCCCGGACGCGACGCCCGAGGAGCGCCGGTCGTGGACGACAGCTTCCTCGCGGTGCTGCACGCCGGGGACCGTCCGGTGAGCTTCGTCCTGCCGGGGCCTCCGTGGGCCTCGCGCTACGAAATCGTGGTCGACACCTCGACGGAGGATCAGGCGCGGGCGCCGGGCGTGATCCACCGCGCGGGCGGCACGGTCACCGTGCCGGCACGGGCGGTGCTGTTGCTACGGGTGGTGGGCTGAGGCCTTCAGGGGCGCGGGGCGTCAGCCCAGGATGCCCCGGTCGTACGCGACCGCCACCGCCGCCGCGCGGTCGTTGACGCCCAGCTTGGCGTACAGGTGGGTGAGGTGGGTCTTGACCGTGGCCTCGCTGATGAACAGGACGCGGGCGATCTCACGGTTCGAGGTGCCCTTGGCCACCAGGGCCAGGACCTCGCGCTCGCGGGCCGAGAGGGAGTCCTGGGTCGAGGCGGGCGCGCGGACCGCCGAGACCAGGCGGGAGGCGACCGCCGGGGAGAGCACCGTACGGCCCTGCGCCGCCGCGCGGACGGCGGTGAACAGCTCCTCCCGCGGGGCGTCCTTCAGCAGATAGCCCGTCGCGCCCGCCTCGATCGCGGGGAGGGTGTCGGAGTCGGTGTCGTACGTGGTGAGGACGAGCACCTTGGCGCGGGCGGCGCGGCGGGTGAGTTCCGCGATGGCCTCGACGCCGTTGCCGCCGGGCATGCGGAGGTCCATCAGGACGACGTCCGGGTCGAGGGAGGCGGTGAGGGCGACGGCCTCGACGCCGTTCGCGGCCTCACCGAGGACCGTGAATCCCGGCGCGGACTCGAACATGCCGCGCAGACCGTCCCGCACGACGGGATGGTCGTCGACGACGAGGAGGGTGATCGCGGCGTCATCGGCCGGGGCGAACGAGTCATCGGTCATGGCGGACCAACGGTACGCGCGCCGAGACCGCCGTACCCCGGCCGGGTTCGGACTCCAGGGTGAGGGAGCCCGCGACGCGTTCGGCGCGGGCCCGCATGCCGTCCAGGCCGAAGCCGCCGTTGCCGGTGCGTTCGGGCACGGCGGCGGGGTCGAAGCCGCGTCCGTCGTCGCGTACGTCCAGGGTCACCTCGTCGCCCATGAAGGAGAGGGTGACGCCGAGCCGGGCCGCGCGCGCGTGCCGGGACGCGTTGGACAGGGCCTCCTGGGCGATACGCAGGAGCGTCGCCGAGATCTCCTCGTGGAGGTGTTCCGCCGTGCCGGTGAGGGTGAAGTCCGCGCGGACGCCGGTGCGTCGGGCCCAGTCCGCGACCGTCTTCTTCAGCGCCTCGGGAAGGCCGTCGTGTTCCAGGGCGGCCGGAGCGAGGTTGTGCACCGAACGGCGCGCCTCACCCAGGCTCTGGCGGGCCAGCTCCGACGCGCGGCCCAGATGTACGCGGGCGGCCCCCGGATCGGGGGTGTTCGCGACGACCTGGAGCTGCGCGATGATGCCGGTCAGGCCCTGGGCGATCGTGTCGTGGATCTCGGCCGCCAGCCGCCGGCGTTCGTCGGCCACGCCGGCTTCCCTCGCCTGGACGAGGAGTTGGGCGTGCAGGGCGGCGTTCTCGTCGAGGGCCTGTTGCAGGGCGGCGTTGGTGCGTTCGAGTTCGGTGATGGTCTCGGTGCGCTCCCGGGAGCGCTGGGCCTCCTGCTGGGTGAGATGGGCGACCACCATCTGCAGGCCGGAGTTGGCGACCAGGAGCGCGGCGAAGAGGATCCACTGGACGCCGCTCCCGAACGGCAGCCCGCCGGCCTGCGCAGCGGCCACGGTGACCGCGCTCGCGAACAGTCCGAGCCGCTGCCATCTGCCCGGGATCAGCTCGTCGGCGTCCATGTAGCCGGCGGCGGCGTAGAACGCGAAGAACGGGTCCATCCAGGTGAGGGCGAAGCCGATGCCCCAGCGCACGACGTAGTACGCCGTCCCCGCCCGGGACGGGATCCGGCCACGGCCGGCCCGGCGGGCGCGGGTGCCGTGCCACCACAGCTGGAGGGCGACCGCGGCGACGACCAGGGCCCAGGCGGCGTACCACTCGGTGGAACGGTCGATCACGCCGGCGGAGGCGAGCGCCAGGACGACACTGATGCCGAGCAGACCATACGGCCCCCAGGTGTGCAGCTGCTCCCAACGCCGCTCGATCTGCCGGTCCTTGGTGGTCATCTCCCCAGTCTGCACGGCCCCTCGCCTACTCCCATCGGAACCAGCGGGAGGCACCCGCCGTGAGCAGCACCGTCCAGGCCGCGAGCACCCCCAGGTGCGCCCAGCCCGGCCAGTCGCCGGCCGCCGCCCGGTTCAGGGCCTGCGCGGCGGCGCCGAACGGGGTGGAGCCGACGACTCGGGCGAGTCCGTCCGGCATGGCCTGCACCGGCAGCCACACACCCGCGCAGAACATCATCGGGAAGAACACCGCCGACCCGATCGCGCCCGCGATCTTCGTCGTCCGGGACAGCGCGGAGACCACCGCGCCCAGCGCGAGCGCGGCCAGGATCGCGAGGAGCAGGGCGAGGAGATAGCCGTACGGCTGCTCGGGCAGTCGTACGTCGAAGGCGAGTCGGCCCACCGCCAGCGCGCACAGGGCCGAGACGAGCGCCGCCGCGCCGTAGACCAGCATCTGCGCGGACAGCAGGGCGGACGGGCGTACCGGAGTGGTGGACATGCGGCGCAGGATGCCGCGCTCGCGGTAGCCGGTGATGTTCTGCGGCATCGACTGCAGCGCGCCGACGATCATGCCGAGGAGCACGGCGACCGGGACGTACACGTCGACCGTGCGCAGGCCCCCCAGGTCGGCGTGGTGTTGGCGGAAGGACGGGATGGAGCCCAGGATCACCAGCAGCAGGGTGGGGAACGCCAGGATCCAGAAGAGGGCGCCCGGTTCGCGGCGGAAGAGGCGCAGCTCGGCGCGCAGGACTGCGGTGTTCATGGGGTGACCTCCGTCAGGTCCAGGAACGCGTCGTCCAACGTGGCGTCGGAGACGCGGAGTTGGTGGGCGGTGATGTGGCCCCGGGCGAGCAGGGTGATGACCGCGTTGACGGTCTCGTCGGTGCCGGACAGCGTGATCCGGCCGTCCTTGTGCTCGACCGACGCGAGCGCGGGCAGCGCGTTCAGGTCACCCTCGTCCAGCGGCGCGGACGGCGTGAAGCTGATGACGGTGGAGCCCGCCGAGCGCCGGATCAGCCCTGACGGGGTGTCCAGGGCTGCCACCCGGCCCTTGTCGATCACAGCGATCCGGTCGCACAGGCGCTGCGCCTCCTCCATGAAGTGCGTGACGAGCAGGACGGTGACCCCGCTCGCCCGGACGTCCTCGATGAGCTGCCAGGTGTCGCGGCGGGCGCGCGGGTCGAGCCCGGTGGTCAGTTCGTCGAGGACGACGACCCGGGGGTTGCCGATGAGGGCGAGCGCGATGAACAGGCGCTGTTTCTGGCCGCCGGAGAGCTTCGCGAAGCGGGTGGCGAGCTTGGCGGTCAGGCCGAGGCGTTCGGCGAGGGGCCGCCAGTCGGCGGGGTGCGGATAGAAGGCCGCGTACAGCTCCAGGGCTTCGCGGACGGTGAGCTTGGCCTGGAGCTCGCTCTCCTGGAGCTGGGCGCCGAGGACGCGGGCGACCTGTTCGTGGTCGGCGACGGGGTCGAGCCCGGTGACCCGGACGCGGCCCGCGTCGGGGATCCGCAGGCCCTCGACGCACTCGACGGTGGTGGTCTTGCCGGCGCCGTTCGGGCCGAGGATCCCGAAGATCTCGCCCTCCTCGACGGCGAAGGAGACACCGTCGACGACGGGCCGGCCGCCGTAGGACTTGCGCAGTCCGGTGACTTCGATGACTGACATGTCCCGAGGATCCCGGCGGGACGGGAGCGGGCACATCATCCATCGCGCTCGAAGCGGCATCAACCGATCGGTTGATGCGGCGATACGACCGAGCCCCGGGGCACCGGTCCCGGATCCGTGGAACGATTCAGGTCGGGCCAAAACTCGGTGGGCTCTGTCAGTGCCGAACCGTAGGCTCGCTCCTGATGTCCACTTCAGATGCGGTGACCCCGGGCCGAGCCGACCATTCGACCGTACGCAGCCTGCTGCGCCTGTGGCCGTACGTGCGGCCGGTGCGCACGCGGCTGTTCAGCGCCGCCTTCGTCGCGGTCCTCGCCTCCTGTACGGGGCTGGTGTTCCCGCTCGTCCTGAAGTGGATGGTGGACGGTCCCGTGGCCGAGCACGACGCGGCGGGCATCTGGCTCGGCGCGCTGTATCTGCTGCTGCTCGGGATCGCGGAGGCGGTGCTGTTCGGGCTGCGGCGGTGGCTGGTGGCGCGGCCCCTGTCGGGGGTCGAGGCCGACATGCGGGCGGATCTGTACCGGCATCTGCAACGGCTCCCCGTCGCCTTCCACGACCGCTGGGCCTCCGGTCAGCTGCTGTCCCGGGGCACCACGGACCTGATGCTGGTGCGCCAGTTCCTCGCCTTCCCCCTGACGTTCCTGCTGGTCAACTCCGTGACGATCCTCGTCGGCGTCATGATCATGCTGGCCCAGGAGTGGACCCTCGGCCTGGTGCTGCTGGCTCCCGCGGTGCCTCTGATGGTGGTCTGCTGGCTCTTCGAGCGGCACTACTCGCTGGTGGCGCGGCGGGCCCAGGACCAGGTGGGCGATCTCACGACGGTCGTCGAGGAGAGCGTGCTCGGCATCCGCATCATCAAGGGCTTCGGACGCCACCGCAGCCAGGCCCTCGCCTTCCGGGAGCTGTCCCGCACCCTGCGCGGCACGGAGCTGGCCAAGGCGCGCCTCCTCGCCGCCATCCTGACGGTCATCGTCACGCTCCCCGAACTCGCCATCGGCGCGGCCCTCGTGCTCGGCACGGTCCAGGTCGCCGACGGACACCTGTCCGCCGGCACGCTGGTGGCGTTCCTGTCCACGGCGCTGGCGCTGCGCTGGCCCGTCGAGTCCATCGGCTTCCTCCTCGCGATGAGTCAGGAGGCGGCGACGGCGACGGAGCGGTACTTCGAGGTGATGGACGAGCAGCCGGAGTCCACCGGGACGTCCGCGATCGCCGACGGATCGTCCGCCGTCTCCGACGGATCGTCCGCGGTCGCCGCCGGGAAGGGCGAGGGCGGACTCCGCTTCCACGGCGTCCAGTTCCGCTATCCCGACGCCCCGGCGGACGCGCCCCCCGTCCTCGACCGCATCGATCTGCACATCCGTCCGGGTGAGTCGATGGCCCTGGTCGGTGCGACCGGCACCGGGAAGACCACCCTCACCGCCCTCGTCCCACGGCTGCACGAGGTGACGGCCGGGCGGATCACGCTGGACGGCGAGGACATCACGGCGATGCCCCGCGAGGAGCTTCGCGCGCGCGTGGCCGTGGCCTTCGAGGAGCCCACGCTCTTCTCGGCCGCCGTCGGGGAGAACGTGCTCATGGGCGCCCCGGACACCGCGGGGGAAGCGGACCTGGACCGTGCCCTCGCCGTCGCCCAGGCCGACTTCGCGCACGCGCTCCCGCAGGGCACGCGGACCCAGGTCGGCGAGCAGGGCCTGAGCCTGTCCGGCGGCCAGCGCCAGCGCCTCGCCCTCGCGCGGGCCGTCGTCGGCCGCCCCGGCTTCCTCGTCCTCGACGACCCCCTGTCGGCGCTGGACGTCCACACGGAGGCCGCGGTCGAGGCCGCGCTGCGCCGCGTACTGGCGGAGACGACCGCGCTGATCGTGGCGCACCGCCCGTCCACGGTCCTGCTCGCCGACCGCGTGGCCCTGCTCTCCGGCGGCCGTATCACCGCGGTCGGCACCCACCACGAACTGCTGCGCAGCAACGCCGAGTACGCCCATCTGATGTCAGGTGACGAGGAGGCCGACCGATGAGGGCGCCCACGACGACCGCGCCGAACAAGGAACCGGACCGGGAACCGGGCAGGGAACCGGGCAGGGAAGGGGGCACGGCACCCGACGGCGGGGAGCCCGGCACGGACCGTGCGGACGCGCGGGACTCCCACGAGCACCAGGACCCCTTCGACCGCGACGCCCTGCCCACTCCCCCGGGCGCCACCGCAGCGCTCCTGCGTTCCCTCCTCGCCCCGCTCAAGGCCCGTGTGGTGGTGACGATGGCGCTGCTCCTGCTCCAGCAGGCCGCCATCCAGGCGGGCCCACTGATCGTCGCGTACGCCATCGACCGTGCCGTACCGGCCTTCCGCGCGCACGACCACGGCCCGCTGATCGCGGTGGGTGTCGGCTATCTGCTGTGCGCGCTGGCCGCCGGCGGGCTCCAGTACGCCTTCACCCAGGCGTCCGCCCGCGTCAACCAGGACGTGCTGCTCGACCTGCGCGGCCGGATCTTCCGCCACGCACAGGCGCTCAGCATCGACTTCCACGAGCGCTACACCTCGGGCCGGCTGATCTCCCGCTCCACGACGGACGTCGAGTCGCTGCGCGAACTGCTCAGCGAGGGCCTGCAGGAACTCATCACGGTGATCCTGTCCTTCGTCTACATCTCGGCGATGCTGCTCTGGCTGGACCTGGGTCTGGGCGCGGTGGCGGTGGCGTCCTTCGTGCCGCTCCACCTCCTCGTACGGCAGTACCGGCGCCGCGCCGGCCGTATCTACCGCCTCCGCTCGACCGCGATCGCCGCCGTCATCGTGAAGTTCGCGGAGACGATGAACGGGATCCGGCCGGTGCGCGCGTTCCGCCGCGAGGACGCCAACGACGCCGAGTTCCGGGTGCTCAACAAGCGCCACGAACGCACCAACGGCGACGCCCTGCTGGAGATGGCCCGCTATGTCGTCGGCTCCCGGCTGATCGCCAACGCGGCGGTCGCGGGGATCGTGCTGTGGGGCGCGTACCGGGTGGCCGGGGGTTCGCTGGCGCTGGGCGTGCTGGCCGCCTCGGTGCTGTATCTGCGCCGCCTGTACGACCCGATCGACCGGCTGGGCATGTTCCTCAACGCCTACCAGTCCGCGGCGGCCTCGCTGGAGAAGATCGCGGGCCTGCTGGCCCAGACGCCGTCCGTGCCGGAGCCGGCCGAACCGAGGCGGCTGCCCGCGCTCGCCTCCGCGCAGCCGGGCCGCGAGGTCGTCTTCGAGGACGTCCGCTTCGCCTACCGCACCGGCGGCGAGGTGCTGCCCACGTTCTCGCTCACGATCCCCGCGGGGCAGACGGTGGCCGTGGTCGGCTCGACGGGCGCGGGCAAGTCGACGCTCGCCAAGCTGCTGGCCCGCTTCTACGACCCCACGGACGGCCGGGTCCTGCTCGACGGCGTCGACCTGCGCGAGCTGTCCGTGCCCGAACTGCGGCGCGGGGTGGTGATGGTGACCCAGGAGGCCTTCCTGTTCTCGGGCACGGTCGCCGAGAACATCTCCATCGGCCGCTCCGACGCGAGCCGCGAGGAGATCGAGCGGGCCGCCAAGGCGATCGGCGCCCACGACTTCATCAGCGCGCTGCCCGAGGGCTACGACACGGACGTACGCAAACGAGGCGGCCGTATCTCCGCCGGGCAGCGCCAACTCGTCGCCTTCGCACGAGCGTTGCTCGCCGACCCGGCCGTCCTCATCCTCGACGAGGCGACCAGCTCCCTCGACATCCCGGGGGAACGGGCGGTGCAGCGCGCCATGTCGACGGTCCTGCGCGGCCGGACGGCGGTGGTCATCGCCCACCGCCTGTCGACGGTGGAGATCGCCGACCGGGTGCTGGTGATGGAGCACGGGCGGGTGGTCGAGGACGGCAGCCCGGCCGAGCTCGTCGCGTCCACCGGCAGGTTCGCGGACCTGCACCAGGCATGGCGCGACAGCCTCGTGTAGCCGACGGCGAGCGACTCGTACAGCGGACGGCGAGTGAAAGGCATGAGGGCCCGATGATCGACGCTCACGAGGACCCGGGGACGCCCGACTGCCGGGGCGGGTGGCGGTATCTGTGGTGGCTGGTCACCCGGCAGTCGGGGCGCAGCGCGGCCGGCGCGCTGCTCGCCACGGTGTGGATGACGCTCCTGGCGCTGCCGCCGTATCTGCTGTCCCGGGCGATCGACGACGGCCTGGAGCCGGACGACCGGGGCGCGCTGTTCGGCTGGACGGCCGCCGTGCTGGGTATCGGCGTGTTCAACGCCTGGCTGGGCATCATGCGGCACCGGACCATGACCAAGGTCCGGATGGACGCCAACTTCCGCACGGTCAAGGTCGTGGTGGGGCAGTCGGCGCGGCTGGGTGCCGCGCTGGGCCGCCAGGTCGGCGCCGGGGAGGTCGTCACGATCGGCGTCGGTGACGTCCAGACGATCAGCCAGTCGCTGACCGTCGTCGGTCCCGGCATCGCCGCGATCGTCACCTACGGCGTGGTGGCCGCGCTGCTGATGTCGGTCTCGCTCCAGCTGTCGGTGGTGATACTCCTCGGGGTGCCGCTGATCGCCGGGCTCGTCGGCCCGCTGATGGGTCGGTTGCAGGGTGCGGAGACCGAGTACCGCGAGCGGCAGGGGGTGCTGACCGCGCGGATCGGCGACCTCGCGGGGGGCCTGCGTGTCCTCAACGGTCTGGGTGGCAAGGGGCTGTTCGCGGACACCTTCCGCCGCGACTCGCAGCAGCTGCGGGCGCAGGGGTACCGGGTCGGGGCGGCGACCAGCTGGATCCAGGCACTGGGCACGGGACTGCCGACCCTCTTCCTCGCCCTCGTGACCTGGCTCGCGGCCCGGCTCGCCGCCCAGGGCGAGATCTCCATCGGCCAGTTGGTTTCCGTGTACGGCTATGTCGCGGTCCTCGTGATGCCGGTGTACTTCTTCATCGAGAGCGGCTACCAGCTCAGCCGGGCCGTCGTCGCCGCCCGGCGTGTCGTACGGTTCCTGTCCCTGGAGCCCGTCGCCGACCACCCCGACGCCCGGGACGCGCCCGCCTCCCCGGCGGTGCTGCACGATCCGGACTCCGGGGTACGGGTGCTGCCGGGGCGGCTCACCGCGCTGGTCGGAGCCGTTCCCGTGGAGTCCGAGGCCGTCGTCGACCGCCTCGGCCGGTACGCGGAGACGGCGGTCACGTGGGGTGGCGTACGGCTCGACGAGATCGCCCTGGCGCAGGTGCGCGAGCGGATCCTGGTCGCGGACAACGAGGCCGACCTGTTCGCGGGCACCCTGCGCGAGCTGATTTCCGGCCGCCGGGAGCACGACGAGGAGGCGATCGCCCGGGCGGTGCGCGCGGCGGCGGCGGACGACATCGTGCTCGGTCTCCCCGACGGTCTCGACTCGGACGTCACCGCCCAGGGCCGCAGCCTCTCCGGCGGCCAGCGACAGCGCGTACGTCTGGCGCGGGCGCTGCTCGCCGACCCCGAGGTACTGCTCGCCGCCGAACCCACCTCGGCGCTCGACGCGCACACCGAAGCGGCCGTGGCGGCCCGGCTGCGGGCCGCACGCTCGGGCCGTACGACCGTCGTCACCAGCACCTCGCCGCTGATGCTCGACCAGGTGGACACCGTGCACTTCCTGGTCGACGGCAAGGTCGCGGCGAGCGGCAGCCATGACGAACTCCTCGACGGGGAGCCGGCATACCGGGCGCTGGTGGCCCGCGACACGGAAGAGGTCCTGCGATGAGCGCGCATCTGCCGGTCGCCGAACCCGTCGAGGTGCGCCGGGCGGCAGTGCGGCTGATCCGGGCGGACGGGCGGTCCTTCGCCGCCGTGCTCGGCCTCAACTCGCTGGCCGCGGCGGCCGGTCTGGTCGGGCCCTGGCTGCTCGGGCGGATCATCGACGACGTACGGGCCGGGGACGGTGTGGACGTCGTGGACCGGCTGGCGTCGGTCATCCTGGTGTGCTCGCTGGCGCAGCTGCTGCTGGCGCGGTGGGCACGGTACGTGGGGCACCGCTTCGGGGAGCGGACGCTGGCCCGGGTGCGGGAGCAGTTCGTGGAGCGGGCGCTGAGTCTGCCCGCCTCGGTCGTGGAGCGGGCCGGCACCGGCGACCTGACCGCGCGCGGCACCGCCGATGTCACCGTGGTGGGCAACACCCTGCGCGACGCCGGGCCCGAACTGCTCATCTCGTGCGCCCAGGCGTTGTTCATCCTCGGCGCGGTCTTCGTCATCGCCCCGCTGCTCGGCGCCTGCGGGGTGCTCGGGCTCGTCGGCATCTGGTTCGCCCTGCGCTGGTATCTGCGCCGTGCGCGCACCGCGTATCTCGCCGAGGGCACCGCCACCTCGGACGTCGCCGAGATCCTCGCGGCCACCGCGTCCGGTGCCCGTACGGTGGAGGCGTTCGGGCTGCAGCGCGGCCGGATCGCCGCGAGCCGTCGGACGCTGGAGACGTCCCGCGTCCGGCGGATGCGGACCCTGTTCCTGCGCAGCGTGTTCTTCCCGGCCGTGGAGGTGTCGTACGTCGTTCCCGTGGTCGCCGTCCTGCTGGTGGGCGGTGCCCTGCACGCGAGGGGGGCGATGAGCCTGGGTGCGGTGGTCGCCGCGACCCTGTATCTGCGCCAGCTCGCGGAGCCGCTCGACCAGATCCTGATGCAGGTCGAGCAGTTGCAGAGCAGCGGCGCCTCGTTCGCCCGCGTCGAGGGGCTGGCCCGCGCGCCACGGGCCGTGCCGTCGGGCTCGCCGACCCCGGTCGACGACCGGATCGACGTGACGGATGTCCGCTACTCCTACGACCGCGGGGGCGAGGTGCTGCGCGGAGTCGACCTGACCGTGCGGCCCGGGGAACGGCTGGCCGTCGTCGGGCCCTCCGGCGCCGGGAAGACCACTCTGAGCCGACTGCTCGCGGGCATCGACGCGCCGCGGTCCGGCTCGGTGACGGTGGGGGGCGTACCGATCGCCGACCTCGATCCCGAGCAGTTGCGCCGGCAGGTCGTCCTCGTCACCCAGGAGCACCACGTGTTCCTGGGCACCGTTCGCGACAACCTGCTGATCGCCGAACCCGCCGCCGACGACGCGGCGTTGTGGGCGGCGCTGGCCGCCGTCGGCGCCGACGGCTGGGTCCGGGAGCATCCGGACGGCCTGGACACCGAGCTCGGCACCGGCGGCCGCCGGACGGACGGGTCGCGGGCCCAGCAGCTCGCCCTGGCCCGGGTGGTGCTGGCCGACCCGCACACCCTCATCCTCGACGAGGCGACCGCCCTGCTCGATCCGACGACCGCGCGCCACACCGAGCGTGCGCTCGCCGCCGTGCTGGAGGGGCGCACGGTGATCGCCATCGCGCACCGGTTGCACACCGCGCACGACGCGGACCGGGTCGCCGTGATGGAGGACGGACTGCTCACCGAACTCGGCACGCATGACGAGCTGGTGGCGGCCGAGGGGGCGTACGCGGCACTTTGGCGGACGTGGCACGGGGACTGATGCGGGGGCCGAGCGGGGACCAGGACGGGGGCCCGAGCGGGGTCGGAGCGAGGCCCTGAGCGGGGCTCAGGGCGAGGCCCTGAGCGGGGGTCAGGGCCGGGTGCGTCGGGGCTCGTCCGGCCGCTCTGGCGAGGTGCGGCAGGGCCCTCGCACCTCGCCCCGCCACGGACCGGACACGCTCCGGCAAACAGTCCGCATGCCGAACATGAACACCCGGACAACGGACGAATTCCGGCCAAGTTCCTGACGCGGTCCTGACAGAAAGCGAAATCTCCTGCCACTCTTCCCACGGCAACTTCACAGCAACCTCACAGCACCGTCGCCGTGTCGTGGCCGTGGAACCCCAGGCAACTGGTTCCGCGATCCACACTGTTCTGCCCTGTTCTGCCCTGTTCTGCCCGGACGGGTACCCACCCCGACCGGATCCCCACTGGCCGCGCGAGCCGTGGCCACGCAGAAGGAGTCAGTGTGTTGAGCAGCAGTTCCTCCCACAGACGCACCTCCCACACCCAGCGCCGTGTCGCGGCCGTCGCCCTCGTCGGCGTCTCCGCCCTGCTGGCCGCGGCCGTCCAGTCGGGCGCCGCGAGCGCGGCCCCCCAGAAATCCTCCCTCGGCAAGATCAACCGTGGTTCCCTCGCCGTCCAGCTCACACCTTCGCAACGCGCGGAGCTGATACGCGACGCGGACGCCGCCAAGGCGGCCACCGCCAAGGACCTGGGCCTCGGGGCCAAGGAGAAGCTCGTCGTCCGCGACGTCATCAAGGACGCGGACGGCACGGTCCACACCCGCTACGAGCGCACGTACGCGGGACTCCCGGTCCTCGGCGGCGACCTGGTGGTCGACACCACCAAGACAGGGAAGACCGAGCAGGTCATCAAGGCGACGCGGGCCACCCTCAAGGTCGCCTCGCTCACGCCCGCCATCGCCGCCTCCAAGGCGGAGAAGCAGGCCCTGTCCGTCGCCAAGGCCGACGGTTCGAAGAAAACGGACGCCGACCGGGCGCCCCGCAAGGTGATCTGGGCGGCGAACGGCACACCGACCCTGGCGTACGAGACGGTCGTCGGCGGCTTCCAGGACGACGGCACCCCGAACGAGCTGCACGTCATCACCGACGCGGCCACCGGCAAGAAGCTCTACGAGTACCAGGGCATCGAGACCGGCATCGGCAACACCCAGTACAGCGGCCAGGTGACGCTGACGACCACGCAGTCGGGCTCCAACTACACACTCACCGACGGCGCGCGCGGCGGCCACAAGACGTACAACCTCAACCACGGTACGTCCGGCACCGGCACCCTGTTCTCGCAGACCAGCGACACCTGGGGCAACGGCACCACGTCGAACGCCGCGACCGCGGGCGCCGACGCCCACTACGGCGCCGCCGAGACGTGGGACTTCTACAAGAACACCTTCGGCCGCAGCGGCATCAAGAACAACGGCGTGGGTGCGTACTCCCGGGTCCACTACGGCAACGCGTACATCAACGCGTTCTGGGACGACAGCTGCTTCTGCATGACGTACGGCGACGGGGCAGGCAACGCGGACCCGCTGACCGCGCTGGACGTGGCCGGGCACGAGATGAGCCACGGCGTCACCTCCAACACCGCGGGTCTCAACTACACCGGTGAGTCCGGCGGCCTCAACGAGGCGACCTCCGACATCTTCGGCACCGGCGTCGAGTTCTACGCCAACAACTCCTCCGACGTGGGTGACTACCTCATCGGCGAGAAGATCGACATCAACGGCGACGGCACCCCGCTGCGCTACATGGACAAGCCCAGCAAGGACGGCAGCTCGGCGGACAACTGGTCCTCCAGCGTGGGCGGTCTCGACGTCCACTACTCGTCCGGTGTCGCCAACCACTTCTTCTACCTGCTGAGCGAGGGCAGCGGCGCCAAGGTCATCAACGGCGTCAGCTACAACTCGCCGACCGCCGACGGCCTTCCGGTCACCGGCATCGGCCGCGACAAGGCCCTGCAGATCTGGTACCGGGCGCTCACCACCAAGTTCACCTCGACCACCAACTACGCGGCGGCCCGCACCGGCACGCTCGCGGCGACGGGCGAGCTGTACGGCACGACGAGCGCCGAGTACACGGCGGTGCAGAACGCCTGGGCGGCCGTGAAGGTCGGCTCGCGTCCGGGCGGCGGCGGCACCGGTACGTCGTTCGAGAACACCAGCGACGTATCGATTCCGGACAACGGGCCGGCCGTGACGTCGTCGATCGCGGTCACCGGCCGTACCGGCAACGCCCCGTCGAACCTTCTGGTCGACGTGGACATCGTGCACACCTGGCGCGGCGACCTGGTCGTGGATCTGCTGGCCCCGGACGGCACGGTGTACCCCCTGAAGGCCTTCAGCTCCTCCGACTCGGCGGACAACGTCCAGGAGACCTACACCGTCAACGCGTCCTCCGAAGTCGCCAACGGCACCTGGAAGTTGCGGGTCCAGGACAAGGCCGCGCAGGACACCGGCTACATCAACAGCTGGAAGCTGACGTTCCCGTAGACCGCACCTGAACACACGGCACCGACAGGGCGTCGCCCCGGGGTTCGACTCCCGGGGCGGCGCCCTCTTTGCCGCGCCATGACCCTGCTTTTGTTGCCGCTTGACCAAGATCGAGATCCGCTTAACGAACAGCGATCTTCATCCAACGGACGCTTTTCGGCCAAGATTTCATCGCCCTCCTGACATGTACGCGCCCTGGATGTCACTCTTCCACCGCACGGCTCACCCGCACCGCAACTTCGCACCTTCCGTACGGCCACCCCACGCCGTCCGGTCGCCCCCACAAGAGGAGATTGCGTGACCCCCCTCTACGCGCGTCACAAGCGCACCACTCTGGCCATCGCCACCGCTGTCGCTGCCGGAGCCCTGCTCACCACCGGTCTGACCACCGGTGCCTCCGCCCAGACCGAGTCGGCCGCCGCCAAGGCGAAGCTCCCCGGCGCCACGGTCCAGCTCTCCGCCGCCGCACGCACGAGCCTGATCCAGCAGGCCGACGCGGCCGCGCCCGAGACCGCCCAGCAGATAGGCCTCGGCGCCAAGGAGAAGCTCGTCGTCAGAGACGTCCTCAAGGACGCGGACGGCACCGTGCACACCCGCTACGAGCGCACGTACAACGGCCTTCCGGTCCTCGGCGGCGACCTGGTCGTCCACGAGTCCAAGGCCGGCAAGACCGAGGGCGTCACCAAGGCCGTGAAGACGGCCATCAAGGTCGCCTCGCTGAAGCCGCAGGTCAC
Source organism: Streptomyces mirabilis (assembly GCF_039503195.1). Lineage (NCBI taxonomy): Bacteria > Bacillati > Actinomycetota > Actinomycetes > Kitasatosporales > Streptomycetaceae > Streptomyces > Streptomyces mirabilis. The sequence continues at coordinate 7,006,668 of NZ_JBCJKP010000001.1, read as the reverse complement.
CACCGCGAAGGCCGAGAAGCAGGCTCTCACCGCCGCGAAGGCCGCCGGTTCGGAGAAGACCACGGCCGACCGCGCCCCCCGCAAGGTGATCTGGGCCGCCACCGGCAAGCCCACCCTCGCCTACGAGACGGTCGTCGGCGGTCTCCAGGACGACGGCACCCCGAACGAGCTGCACGTCATCACCGACGCGGCCACCGGCAAGAAGCTCTACGAGTACCAGGGCATCGAGACCGGCACCGGCAAGACCCTCTACTCGGGCACGGTCAGCCTCAACACCACCCTGTCGGGCTCGACGTACCAGCTGACCGACGGGACCCGCGGCGGCCACAAGACGTACAACAAGTCGCACAGCACCTCCTCCTCCACGGGCACCCTGTTCACCGACGCGGACGACACCTGGGGCACCGGCGCGGCCTCCAGCTCCACCACCGACCAGACCGCGGCCGCCGACGCCGCGTACGGCGCGCAGGAGACGTGGGACTTCTACAAGAACACCTTCGGCCGCAGCGGCATCAAGAACAACGGGGTCGGCGCGTACTCCCGCGTCCACTACGGCAACGCGTACGTCAACGCGTTCTGGGACGACAGCTGCTTCTGCATGACGTACGGCGACGGCTCCGGGAACACCCACCCGCTGACCTCGCTGGACGTGGCCGGGCACGAGATGAGCCACGGCGTCACCGCCAACACGGCCGGTCTCAACTACTCCGGCGAGTCCGGCGGTCTGAACGAGGCGACCTCCGACATCTTCGGCACCGGCGTCGAGTTCTACGCCAACAACTCCTCCGACGTGGGTGACTACCTCATCGGCGAGAAGATCAACATCAACGGCGACGGCACCCCGCTGCGCTACATGGACAAACCCAGCAAGGACGGCGGCTCCGCCGACTACTGGTCCTCCAGCGTCGGCAACCTGGACGTGCACTACTCGTCCGGTGTCGCCAACCACTTCTTCTACCTGCTGAGCGAGGGCAGCGGCGCCAAGACCATCAACGGCGTCAGCTACAACTCGCCCACGTACAACGGCACGGCCGTCACCGGCATCGGCCGGGACAAGGCCCTGCAGATCTGGTACAAGGCGCTGACGACGTACTTCACGTCGACGACCAACTACAAGTCGGCCCGCACGGGGACGCTCTCCGCGGCGTCCGCCCTGTACGGCTCGACCAGCGCCGAGTACAAGGCGGTGGCCGCGGCCTGGACAGCGGTCAACGTGAGCTAGTGCCCACGGGGTCCTCGGGACCCCCTCAGGCACCTTGGGCGGTACCCGGAGGGAAGGCACCTCCGGGTACCGCCCTACGCTGTCCCCCATGGTCTCCCCGGACAACCCCTTCACCTACGAGGACGTGGGCGCGACGCGCGACGGCCGCTGCCCGCCGGGGTTCCACCCCCTGCACCTGCGCACCCGCGTCGGCGAGGGCGAGGCCGTCTTCCGCGCGGCCTCCGAAGCGCTGATGACCTGGGAGATGCACCGCGCCATGGGCGTGGGCATCACCGCCACCGCCGACAAGGCAGCCCCCGGAGTCGACGTCACCGTCGGACTCGGCCCCCTCAGAGCCCCCTGCCGTGTGGTCTGGACGGTCGAGGAGTACCGCCGGGCCGGCTGGGCCTACGGCACCCTGCCCGGCCACCCCGAGCACGGCGAGGAGGCCTTCGTGGTCGACCGCACGGGCGACGGCACGGTCTGGCTGACCGTGACCGCCTTCAGCCGTGCGGCCAAGTGGTACACCCGCGCGGGAGGACCGGCGACCCGGGGGCTCCAGCACGCCTACGCACGGCGCTGCGGGACCGTACTGCGTCGGCTGTGCGCGGGGTTCGAACCGTAGGCCCGCAGTCCGCCTTCCGCTTTCGGCCCGCTCAGCGCATCAGGACCCCGGCCTCCTCCCCCACCTCCTCCGAAGGCATCGTGACCAGGCCCAGCTCGGCGCCGGACGCGAGCAGTCGGTGCGTGGGGAGAATACGGACCGTGTAGCCGAACGGGCCGGTGCGGTCCAGGGAGAGCGGCCCCTCGTACACCCAGCGCCCTTCCAGGTCCGGGCCGCCCGCCGGTTTCAGCGGGACGCAGCTCGCGTCCGCGATGCGGTCCTGCGAGTCGACGCGGCCCGAGACCGCCTGGACCTCGACGTCGTCCGGGGCGAGGTCGGCCAGCGCCACCCGCACGCGCAGGGAGAGGGTGGTGCCCAGTTCGGCGGTCGTGGTGGCGGCGGAGGCCTCCAGATGGTCCACCGTGACCCGGGGCCAGGCCGCCCGGACGCGGGACTTCCAGGCGGCCAGTTCGCGGGCCGCCTCCGGGGCCAGGGCGCGGTGGGCGCGGGCCGCGGGGGCGTAGAGGCGCTCCACGTACTCGCGCACCATCCGGCCCGCCAGGACCTTCGGGCCGAGATGGGTCAGCGTCTGGCGGACCATCTCGATCCACCGGTCGGGCAGACCGTGCTGACCCCGCTCGTAGAAACGGGGCGCCACGCGCTGTTCCAGCAGCTCGTAGAGGGCCGCCGCCTCCAGGTCGTCGCGGCGGTCGTCGTCCGTCGCCGTGCCGTCCGCCGTCGGGATCGCCCAGCCGAAGTCCGGCTGGAACCACTCGTCCCACCAGCCGTCCAGGACGGAGAGGTTCAGACAGCCGTTGAGTGCCGCCTTCATCCCGGACGTGCCGCAGGCCTCCAGCGGGCGGAGCGGGTTGTTCAGCCAGATGTCGCAGCCCGGGTACAGCTTCTGCGCCATCGCCATCCCGTAGTCCGGGAGGAAGACGATCCGGTGGCGTACGCGCGGGTCGTCCGCGAACCGGACCAGTTCCTGCACGAGTCGCTTGCCGCCGTCGTCCGCGGGGTGAGCCTTGCCCGCGACCACGATCTGGATCGGGCGTTCGGCGTGCAGGAGGAGGTCCATCAGGCGGTCGCGGTCGCGCAGCATCAGGGTCAGACGTTTGTAGGAAGGGACGCGGCGGGCGAAGCCGATCGTGAGGACGTCCGGGTCCAGCACCCCGTCGATCCAGCCGAGTTCGGCCGTTCCGGCGCCGCGCTGGCGCCAGGAGGCGTGCAGGCGTTCCCGTACCTCGAGGACCAGTTGCTCGCGCAGTACCCGGCGCAGGTCCCAGATCTCCTGGTCGGCGATGTCCGCCACCGCGTCCCAGCGGTCCGAGCCGCCGACCGTCATCGCGTCCTCGGTGCGCTGCGCGCCGATCTGGCGGGCGCCGAGACGGAAGACCTCCGGTGCCACCCAGGTCGGTGCGTGCACGCCGTTGGTGACCGAGGTGATCGGGACCTCGTCCGGGTCGAAACCCGGCCACAGCCCGGAGAACATCTCGCGGCTGACGTGACCGTGGAGCAGCGACACCCCGTTGGCCCGCTGGCCGAGCCTGAGCCCCATCACGGCCATGTTGAAGAGGTTCGGCTCACCGCCCGGATAGGTCTCCATGCCGAGGCCGAGGATGCGCTCGACGTCGATACGGGGGAGTTCGGCGTCCGGGCCGAAGTGGTGGGCGACCAGTTCGCGGTCGAAGCGGTCGATACCGGCGGGGACGGGGGTGTGGGTGGTGAAGACGGTACCGGCGCGGACGGATTCGAGAGCGGCCTCGAAGTCCAGCCCGCCGTTGCCGTCGTCCCCGTCCTGTCCCTCGGCGAGTTCGGCGATGCGTTCCAGGCCGAGGAAGCCCGCGTGGCCCTCGTTGGTGTGGAACACCTCGGGCTGGGCGTGGCCGGTCAGCCGGCAGTACGTCCGTACGGCGCGCACCCCGCCGATGCCGAGCAGCATCTCCTGCAGCAGCCGGTGCTCGCTGCCGCCGCCGTACAGCCGGTCGGTCACCCCGCGTTCGCCCAGGTCGTTCTCCTCGACGTCGGAGTCGAGCATGAGGAGGGGGACGCGACCGACCTGGGCCAGCCAGATGCGGGCGCGCAGGGCGCGGGCGCCGGGGAGGGCGAGGGTGACCTGGGCCGGGGTGCCGTCGGATTCGCGCAGGGGTACGAGAGGGAGTTCGTTGGGGTCGAGGACGGGATAGTGCTCCTGCTGCCAGCCGTCTCGGGAGAGGGACTGGCGGAAGTAGCCGTGCCGGTAGAGGAGTCCTACGCCGATGAGGGGTACGCCGAGGTCGCTGGCGGCCTTGAGGTGGTCGCCGGCGAGGATGCCGAGGCCGCCGGAGTACTGGGGCAGGGCCGCGGTGATGCCGAACTCGGGTGAGAAGTAGGCGATGGCGGCGGGGAGGTCGGGAATCTGGGTCTGGGTCTGATACCAGCGATCGCCGGTCACGTAGTCGCGCAGGTCGTCGGCGACGGCGGCGAGGCGGCGCAGGAAGCGGCGGTCCTCGGCGAGTTCCGCGAGGCGGTGGGGAGGGACGCTGCCGAGCATGCGTACGGGGTCGCCGTCGGAGGCGGTCCAGCGTTCGGGGTCGACGGACTGGAACAGGTCGCGGGTCTCGGCGTGCCAGGACCAGCGCAGGTTGCGGGCGAGGTCGCTGAGCGGGTGAAGGGCGTCGGGCAGTACGGGGCGAACGGTGAATCTGCGGATTGCCTTCACAAGTTCCACCTTCACAAAAGACGTATGCGGCGGGATGTACGTCACCGACGACGGTAGCGGCGAGGGTGTTTCCACGACACGGCGCATCGATGAACTCCGACGTCGTGGGTGGCGGGTGCGTGGGTGGGTCGGGGGGCGCGCGTGGGTGGGTCGGGGGGCGTGGGGGTGCGTCGAGCCCGTCGCCGCCGGATCAGACGTGGGCCGGGCCGGCGAGCCGCTGCTCGATCCGAACGTGAGCGACGGGCTTGCGACACACCCCCACGCCCCCTTCCGCAGTCCGCTGGCCGCGGGCGAGTGGAACACGACGTCAGAACACGCCTGAACACGACGGGGCGCAGCCCCCGCCTCAGGGGCGCGGGGAACTGCGCGACCAGCCCCCACCGGCCGCCGGTCGAGCCAATCGCCCGAGCGGGGGATCGGGGCGCAGCCCCGGCCTGGGGGCGCGGGGAACTGCGCGAACGGACCCCACCGGCCCACAGTCGACGGACTCGGCCGAGGGCGTCGACGAGAGGAACCGTCGGCCGGGAATCGACGCGACCATTCCGCCCCACCCCCGGAGGGTATGGCCGATTCCGCCCGCATGGGCGGCCTTGTGGTGCTTCACACCACACGAGAGGCTGCCAAGTGGCGTACGCGCGACCCCGGTCGCACACCGGTCGGTCCCGGTCGGCGTACGCCGACTTGAGGAGGGGAACTCACGTCATGGCACAGACGAGACAGCGGCGTCTGCGCTGGGCAGGATGCCTCACCGCGGTCACGACGGCCGCGGTGCTTTCGGCCGTCACCCTGCCCGCGCACGCCGCCCCGGAGGGGCGGATACTCGGCGCCGGCGAACCCGGTTCCGTCAGCGGTAGTTACATCGTGACACTCAAGGGGGGTACGAGGGCTCCGTCGTCGGTGGGTAAGGGCATCGCCGAGAAGTACGGAGCGCGAATCAGCCACACGTACGGCACGGCGCTCAACGGGTACGCGGTTCAGGTGCGCGAGAAGCAGGCGCGGCGGCTCGCGGCGGACTCCCGTGTGGCCTCCGTCGTCCAGGACACCCGGGTGACACTCGACCACTTCGAGAAGAACCCGCCGTCCTGGGGGCTGGACCGGATCGACCAGCCCGCTCTGCCGCTCGACAAGGGCTACACGTGGCCGGAGTCGGCGGGCGCGGGCGTGACGGCGTACGTCATCGACACGGGGATCCGGATCACGCACAAGGACTTCGGGGGGCGGGCCGGTTACGGCTGGGACTTCGTGGGCAACGACAAGGCGGCGGGGGACGGGAACGGGCACGGGACGCATGTCGCCGGGATCATCGCGGGGACGACCTACGGTGTGGCGAAGAAGGCCAAGGTCGTGTCCGTGCGGGTGCTGGACAACGCCGGATCCGGCACCACCGCGCAGGTCATCGCCGGTATCGACTGGGTGACCCGGCACGCGCACAAGCCCGCGGTCGCCAATCTGAGCCTGGGCGGCCACGCGAACGCCCAGTTGGACGCCGCCGTCCGCAACTCCATCGCCTCCGGAGTGACGTACTCGGTCGCGGCGGGCAACGACGGACTGGCCGCCGGGCTGTACTCCCCCGCCCGGGTCAAGGAGGCGCTGACGGTCGGGGCGAGCGACAGGGCCGACGCCCGGGCGAGCTTCTCCAACTTCGGGGCGGCGCTCGACCTGTTCGCGCCCGGCGTGGCGATCACGTCGGCGTCGTACGCGAGCGACACCGGGAAGGCGACCTTCTCCGGTACGTCGATGGCGAGCCCGCATGTCGCGGGCGCGGCGGCGCTCTATCTCGCCGGTCACCCGAAGGCGACCCCGGCCCAAGTGGGCACAGCGTTGGTCGGGCGGGCGGTGTACGGGAAGGTCGTCGGTGCGGGGCTCGGTTCGCCGAACAGGCTTCTGCAGGTCGGCTCTTCGTAAAGAACCGCCGTAGCAGGCACCAGCCTCGCCCGTCGGACGAGGCCGGTCTTGTGTGTAGACATACGCGTAAGTAGTTAGCAACCTGCCGGATTGCTCACCCGAATAGGGTGGGAAGGCTCCCCCGGTACGCCCCGCAGGCCCCACCTCCCCACACCGTCATCCGCCCACCCACGTTGACGCGGACAGGAGCGGTCATGCCCGCCACGCACCACACGTCGCCACCCCCGACGACCACCTCCGACACACCCCCCATACACAAGGTCGACGCCGTCCCGCGCGCCCCGGAGCAACCCTCCGAACAGGCGGGTGAAAGGGGCGAGAGCGTCGGACGCATTCCCGTCGTCGACGTTCGGCCCCTCGTCCTGCAAGGCCGTCGCCCCGCCAAGGCGGTCGTCGGCGAGGTCTTCGAAGTCACGGCCACCGTCTTCCGCGAAGGTCATGACGCCGTCGCCGCGAACGTCGTCCTGCGCGATCCGGAGGGCCGCACCGGCCCCTGGACCCCGATGCGCGAACTCGCCCCCGGCACCGACCGCTGGGGCGCCACCGTCTGTGCCGGGACGACCGGCCACTGGACGTACACCGTGGAGGCCTGGAGCGATCCGGTCTCCACCTGGCGCCATCACGCGGGGATCAAGATCCCGGCGGGCATCGACACGGAACTGGTCCTGGAGGAGGGCGCCCGGCTGTACGAGCGCGCTGCCGCCGGAGTGCCGAAGAGCAAGGGCAGAAGGGATGTCGTCCTCGCCGCGGCGGACGCACTGCGGGACACCGGCCGTTCCTCGGCGGCCCGGCTCGCCGCCGCCCGTACCCCTGAAGTGGACAGGGTCCTCACTCGTCATCCGCTGCGTGAGCTGGTCAGCAGCTCGGAGCCGCTGCCCCTGCTGGTGGAGCGCGAGCGGGCGCTGTACGGCTCCTGGTACGAGTTCTTTCCGCGTTCGGAGAGCGGACATCTCGATCCGCCGGTGCACGGCACGTTCCGCAGCGCCGCCGAGCGGCTGCCCGCCATCGCGCGGATGGGTTTCGATGTCGTGTATCTGCCGCCGATTCATCCCATCGGGACCACTTATCGCAAGGGGCCCAACAACACTCTCTCTGCGGGGGCGTACGACGTCGGTGTGCCGTGGGCGATCGGCTCCCCGGAGGGCGGGCACGACGCCGTTCACCCGGACCTCGGCACGATCGACGACTTCGACGCCTTCGTGAGGCGGGCGGAGCGGGAGGGGCTGGAGATCGCGCTCGACTTCGCGCTCCAGTGCTCGCCGGATCATCCGTGGGTGCAGAAGCATCCCGAGTGGTTCCACCACCGGGCGGACGGGTCGATCGCGTACGCGGAGAATCCGCCGAAGAAGTACCAGGACATCTATCCGATCGCCTTCGACCAGGACATGCCGGGGCTGATCCAGGAGACGCTGCGGGTGCTGCGGCACTGGATGAGCCACGGTGTGCGGATCTTCCGCGTCGACAACCCGCACACGAAGCCGGTCGTCTTCTGGGAGCGGGTCATCGCGGACATCAACCGCACCGACCCGGACGTGATCTTCCTGGCCGAGGCGTTCACCCGGCCCGCGATGATGCGCACGCTGGGGGCGGTCGGCTTCCAGCAGTCGTACACCTATTTCACCTGGCGCAACACCAAGGAGGAGCTGACCGACTACCTCGGTGAGCTGTCGGGGGAGGCGTCCGCCTACATGCGGCCCAATTTCTTCGTGAACACCCCGGACATCCTGCACGAGTTCCTTCAGCACGGCGGGCGGCCGGCCTTCGAACTGCGTGCGGTGCTCGCCGCGACGCTGTCTCCGACCTGGGGCGTCTACAGCGGATTCGAGCTCTGTGAGCACACCCCCCTGCGTGCGGGCAGCGAAGAGTACCTGAACTCCGAGAAGTACCAACTGCGTCCGCGGGATTGGGAGTCGGCGGAGCGGGAGGGTCGTAGCATCGCGCCATTGCTGAGGGCGCTCAACGCCATCCGCCGGCGCAGTCCGGCACTGCGCCAGTTGCGCGGCCTCCACTTCCACCACACGGACAAGGACGCGGTGATCGCCTACTCGAAGTCGGTCACGGACGGGAGCGGATCGAACACGGTTGTGGTGGTGGTCAACCTCGACCCCCACCACACCCAGGAGGCGACGGTCTCGTTGGACATGCCGCAACTCGGCCTGGACTGGCACGAGTCCGTGCCGGTGCGCGACGAGCTCACCGGCGAGACCTACAACTGGGGCAGGGCCAACTATGTGCGTCTTGAGCCAGGGCATAGCCCCGCGCACATCCTCACCGTCCTGCGACCGTCCTCACCGCAGATCGGAGGGTCACCCACCACATGATCGTCAACGAGCCCGTCCCGGACACTTTCGAGGACACCCCGGCCAGGGACCGCGACCCCGACTGGTTCAAACGCGCCGTCTTCTACGAGGTCCTGGTCCGCTCCTTCCAGGACAGCAACGGCGACGGCATCGGCGACCTCAAGGGCCTCACCGCGAAACTCGACTACCTGCAATGGCTGGGCATCGACTGCCTGTGGCTGCCCCCGTTCTTCAAATCACCCCTCAGGGACGGCGGCTACGACGTCTCCGACTACACCGCCGTCCTGCCCGAGTTCGGTGACCTCGCCGACTTCGTCGAGTTCGTCGACGCCGCCCACCAGCGCGGCATGCGCGTCATCATCGACTTCGTCATGAACCACACCAGCGACCAGCACCCGTGGTTCCAGGAGTCCCGCACCAACCCCGACGGACCCTACGGCGACTACTACGTCTGGGCCGACGACGACAAGCAGTACGAGGACGCCCGGATCATCTTCGTCGACACCGAGGCCTCCAACTGGACCTTCGACCCGGTCCGCAAGCAGTACTTCTGGCACCGCTTCTTCTCCCACCAGCCCGACCTCAACTATGAGAACCCCGCCGTCCAGGAAGAGATCATCTCCGCGCTGCGGTTCTGGCTGGACCTGGGCATCGACGGGTTCCGGCTGGACGCGGTGCCGTACCTGTACCAGGTCGAGGGAACGAACTGCGAAAACCTTCCGGCCACGCACGAGTTCCTGAAGCGGGTGCGCAAGGAGATCGACACGCACTATCCGGACACGGTGTTGCTGGCGGAGGCGAACCAGTGGCCCGAGGACGTCGTCGACTACTTCGGCGACTTCCCCTCCGGCGGCGACGAGTGCCACATGGCGTTCCACTTCCCCGTCATGCCGCGGATCTTCATGGCGGTACGCAGGGAATCCCGGTACCCGGTCTCGGAAATCCTGTCGAAGACCCCGGCGATCCCGTCCGGCTGCCAGTGGGGCATCTTCCTGCGCAACCACGACGAGCTCACCCTCGAAATGGTCACCGACGAGGAACGCGACTACATGTACGCGGAGTACGCCAAGGACCCGCGGATGCGCGCCAACATCGGCATCCGGCGCCGGCTCGCCCCGCTGCTCGACAACGACCGCAACCAGATCGAGCTGTTCACCGCCCTGCTGCTGTCCCTGCCCGGCTCGCCGATCCTCTACTACGGCGACGAGATCGGGATGGGCGACAACATCTGGCTCGGCGACCGCGACGCGGTACGCACCCCGATGCAGTGGACACCCGACCGCAACGCGGGCTTCTCCTCCTCGGATCCCGGCCGGCTGTTCCTGCCCACGATCATGGACCCCGTCTACGGCTACCAGGTGACGAACGTCGAGGCCTCCATGTCCTCGCCCTCGTCCCTGCTGCACTGGACCCGCCGCATGATCGAGATCCGCAAGCAGAACCAGGCCTTCGGCCTCGGCTCCTACACGGAACTCCAGTCCTCCAACCCCGCCGTCATCGCGTTCCTGCGCGAGGCCCCCTCCACCGAGGGCACAGAGGACGACCTCGTCCTGTGCGTGCACAACTTCTCCCGCTTCGCCCAGCCCACCGAACTGGACCTGCGGGCCTTCAACGGCCGCCACCCGGTCGAACTCATCGGCGGGGTGCGATTCCCGGCCATCGGAGAGCTGCCGTACTTGCTCACCCTCGCGGGCCACGGCTTCTACTGGTTCCGGCTCCGCAAGGACGCCGTCTGATCCAAGGACAGACTCCAGAACCCGGTCGGCGGGGCGGTTTCCTCCGTCCCGCCCTGGGCACGCATCAGTAACACCCCGACTCCCCCGGTCTCCGGGCCCCTGGGGAAAGGACGCGACGTCATGTCGGAAGCCGCAATCCACTCTGTCACGGCCCCCGTCGCACGCCCCGAGTTGCTCGCGTCGCTCGATCCACTCCTACGGGAATGGCTGCCACGGCAGCGCTGGTTCGCGGGCAAGGGCCGTCCGGTGACCGGGTTCTCCCTGGTGACGGCCAACGAACTGCTGCCCTCGACGGCTCAGTTGGGCCTGCTCCACCTGCTGGTCCGGGCGCACCAGCCGCTCACCCCCGCCCAGGGAGCCGGCGCCCAGCCCGGCGACTGCTACCAACTGCTCCTCGGCGTACGCGAGGCACTCCCGCCGCACCTCGCGCCCGCGCTGATCGGGCACGTGGAGGAGGGACCGCTGGCGGGACACACGGTCTACGAGGCACTGCACGACCCGCGCCCCGCCGACGTACTCCTGGAGGCCCTGCGCACCCGGGCCCGCGTCGGCGAGCTGCGTTTCGAACGGGACCGACGCCAGGAGATACGGGGCGATCTGATACCGCGCCTGATCACCGCGGAACAGTCCAACTCGTCCCTGGTCTTCGGAGATACGTTCATCCTGAAGCTGTTGCGCCGCATCGTCCCGGGGGTGAACCCCGATCTGGAGCTGCCGCTGACGCTCGCCCGGGAGGGCTGCCCACGGGTGCCGGCACCGACGGCGTGGATGGCCGCCGACCTGGACGGGGAGACGTACACACTGGGCGTGCTGCAACCCTATGTCCAGGGCGCGGTGGACGGCTGGGAGCTGGCCCTGAGCGAACTGGCCAAGGAGAGCGAACTGGCGAAGGACGGCTGTCGCGACGGCGAGGGCTTCACCGGGGAGGCGCGAGCGCTGGGCCGGGCCACCGCCGAGGTGCACACGGCCCTCGCCCGGGCCCTGCCCACGGTCACCCTGGGGCACGTGCAGATGGAACTGCTCGCCGACGGCATGACCGAGCGGCTGGCCACGGCGGCGCAGGCGGTGCCCGCGCTGCGGCCGTACGCCGCCGGTCTGCGCACCGCCTTCGAGGCGCTGGCCGACCTGGCCTCCGAGGGGCGGACCTGGACCGCCCAGCGCATACACGGGGATCTGCACCTCGGCCAGTGCCTGCGCGCGCCCTCCGGGGAGTGGTCGCTCATAGACTTCGAGGGCGAGCCCTCGAGACCGCTCGCCGAGCGCCGCATGCCCCAGCCGCCCCTGCGGGACATAGCGGGGATGCTCCGCTCCTTCGACTACGCGGCCCACGCCGTCCCCGGGGCCCTCGGCTCCGCTCGAGCAGGGGGCGGCACCCCAGTCCCGGCGGTGCCCGACTGGGCCGACATCTGCCGGGCCGCGTACTGCGCCGGATACGCGGAGGTCGCCGGCCGCGACCCGCGCGCCGATCCCGTACTCCTGCGCGCCTACGAGACGGACAAGGCGATCTACGAAGTCCTGTACGAGGCCCGGCACCGGCCCGACTGGCTGCCGGTCCCGATGGCGGCGATACGCCGACTCGCCGCGTCCCCCTGACCTTCCCCACCTCACCCCGCCGAGGAGGCCCTGCCCGTGACGCCCCGCCCCCCGTCCGACGACAGTCCGAAGAAGAACGGTGCCAAGAAGCCGGCTGCCGCCAAGAAGGCGGCGGTGAAGAAAGCGACGGTCGAGAAAGCGACGGTCGAGAAGGCCGCCGTCAAGAAGGTCGCCGCTCAGAAGCCTGCCGGGAGCAAGGCCGCGAAGGCCGCGAAGGTCTCGACGGTCTCCAAGGTCTCGAAGAAGGGAGCCGCGGCCAGGGTTCCCGAACCGCGCGCCGCGGAGCCGAAGGGCGCCGAGCCCGTGGTCGGGGTTTCCGAGCCCGCCGACAGCGCTCCCGTCTTCGCCGGGGTCGATCCCGGTGACCGCGAGCGGCTGCTCTCCGGCACGCACCACGATCCGCACGGGGTGCTCGGCGCCCATCCGGTGCCCGGCGGCGTGGCCTTCCTGGCCTTCCGCCCGTACGCGCTCGGGGTGACCGTCGTGACGGACGACCTGCGGGCCGAGCTGCACGACGACGGGGACGGGTTCTTCTCGGCGCTGGTGCCGCTGCGCGCGGTCCCGGAGACGTACCGGCTGCTCGTCGCGTACGAGGGGACGGTTCAGGACACCGAGGACGCGTACCGTTTCCTGCCCGCGCTCGGGGAGTTCGATCTCCATCTGCTCGGCGAGGGACGCCACGAGGAACTGTGGCGCGCCCTGGGCGCGGAGCCGATGGTGCACCAGGGGGTGACCGGCACCCGCTTCACGGTCTGGGCGCCGAACGCGCGCGGTGTCCGTCTCGCCGGCACCTTCAACTTCTGGGACGGCACCGGGTTTCCGATGCGGTCGCTCGGCTCCTCCGGGGTGTGGGAGCTGTTCGTGCCGGCGATCGGCGAGGGCGAGCTCTACAAGTTCGAGATCACCCGCCCGGACGGCTCCCGCACCCTGCGGGCCGACCCGATGGCCCGGCGGACCGAGGTCCCGCCGCGCACGTCGTCGATCGTGCACGCCTCGCACCACGTGTGGAGGGACGAGGAGTGGATGGCGGGGCGGGGCGCCCGCCCCGTGCACGAGGCACCGCTGTCGGTGTACGAGGTCCACCTGCCCTCGTGGCGTCCGGGCCTGACCTACCGCCAACTGGCCGAGCAACTGCCCGCCTACGTCTCCGACCTGGGCTTCACCCATGTCGAGCTGATGCCGGTCGCCGAACACCCCTTCGGCGGCTCCTGGGGCTACCAGGTCACCGGCTTCTACGCCCCCACCGCACGGCTCGGCACCCCCGACGACTTCAAACACCTCGTCGACGCCCTGCACCGGGCCGGGATCGGCGTCCTCATGGACTGGGTACCGGCCCACTTCCCGCGCGACGCATGGGCCCTCGCCGAATTCGACGGACGCCCCCTCTACGAACACGCGGACCCCCAACGGGCCGCCCACCCCGACTGGGGCACCCTCGAATTCGACTACGGACGCCGCGAGGTACGCAACTTCCTCGTCGCCAACGCCGTGTACTGGTGCGAGGAGTTCCACATCGACGGCCTGCGCGTCGACGCCGTCGCCTCGATGCTCTACCTCGACTACTCGCGCGAACCGGGACAGTGGACCCCCAACGAACACGGCGGCCGGGAGAACCTCGACGCCGTCGCCTTCCTCCAGGAGATGAACGCCACCGTCTACCGCCGCGCACCCGGCGTCGTGACGATCGCCGAGGAGTCCACGGCCTGGGACGGCGTCACGCGGGCCACCCATCACACCGGGCCCGGCGGGTTCGGGGGGCTGGGATTCGGGCTGAAGTGGAACATGGGGTGGATGCACGACTCGCTGAGCTACGTGCAGCACGAGCCGGTCCATCGCAAGTACCACCACAACGAGATGACGTTCTCGATGGTGTACGCCTACAGCGAGAACTACGTCCTGCCCATCTCCCACGACGAGGTCGTCCACGGCAAACGCTCACTCGTGTCGAAGATGCCCGGCGACTGGTGGCAACAACGCGCCACCACCCGCGCCTACCTCGGCTTCATGTGGGCCCACCCCGGCAAACAACTCCTCTTCATGGGCCAGGAATTCGCCCAGGGCGCCGAATGGTCCGAAACCCACGGCCCCGACTGGTGGCTCCTGGACCCCGCCTACCCCGCCGAACCCGACCACCGCGGCGTACGCGACCTCGTCCGCGACCTCAACACCGTCTACCGCCACGAACCCGCCCTCTGGCAACGCGACACCGACCCCGCCGGCTTCACCTGGATCGCCGGCGACGCCGCCGACGACAACGTCCTCGCCTTCCTCCGCCACGACACCGACGGCACCCCCCTCCTCGCCGTCTCCCACTTCTCCCCCGTCGTCCGCCACGACTACCGCCTCGGCATCCCCGAAGACATCCCCGCCTGGCACGAAGTCCTCAACACCGACGCCGCCCGCTACGGCGGCAGCGACATCCACAACCCCCACCCCGTCAAACCCGAGCCCCACCCCGCCCACGCCCATCCCACCAGCCTGCGCCTGACCCTGCCTCCCCTGGCCACGATCTGGCTCCGCCCCGCCTGAGGGCTTCGGCTGCCACGACGAGGGGCGGGGCGAAGGAGCGTGAACTCCTCGCCCCGCCCGGTGGTCAGACCGTCGCCGCCCGCAGCGCCTGCGGCAGCTCGCCCTCGTACACGATCCCGAGGGCCTGCGTCGCCCGCGTCAGCGCCACGTACAGGTCGCTCGTGCCGTATCGCGCCGGTTCGACCACGAGGACGGAGTCGAATTCCAGCCCCTTGGCCTGACGGGGGTCGAGGAGGACGACCGTCCGGGTCAGGTCGGGCTCCTCCCCCGCCGTCACGTCCTCCAGCCGGGCCGCGAGCGAGGTGTGCAGTTCGCGGGGCGCGATCACCGCGAGCCGTCCCTCGGCGGGGGTCAGTTCGGCGACGGCCTTCGCGACGGTGCCGGCCAGGTCGTCCCCGGCGGCGCGTGCCCACGGCCGTACGCCCGTCGAACGCACCGAACGCGGCGGCTCGAAGTCCGGGTGCCGCGCGCGCAGGACGCCCGCCGCCACGTCCATGATCTCGGACGGGGTGCGGTAGTTGACGGCGAGGCGCTTGTGCTCCCAGCGGTCCTCGACATAGGGGGAGAGGATCTCCGACCAGGAGCCCACTCCGGCCGCTTCCGCGGTCTGCGCGGGGTCGCCGACCAGGGTCATCGAGCGGGTCGGGCTGCGCCGCATCAGCAGGCGCCAGGCCATCGGCGAGAGCTCCTGCGCCTCGTCGACGATGATGTGGCCGAACGCCCAGGTCCGGTCGGCCGCCGCGCGTTCGGCCGCGCTGCGGTGGTCGTCCTCCTCGTGCCGCTCGGCCATCCGCTCGGCGTCGATGATGTTGTGCGCGGACAGGACCTCGGAGTCCTCCTCGTCCTTGTCCTCGAACTCGTAGGTGCGGGAGGCGTAGGACACGTCCAGTACGCCCTGCGCGTACGCCACCTGGGCGCGGCGTTCCTGGTCGGCGAGGGCGCGGGCCACGCGGTCGTCCTCGCCGAGCAGTTCGGCGGCCTCGTCGAGGAGGGGGACGTCGGCGGTGGTCCAGGCCCGGGTGACCGGGCGGCGGATCGCGGCCGCGTCCTCGTCCGGGACGTATCCCTCGGGGTCCGCGAGGAAGTCGGCGACCAGGCGCTGCGGGGTCAGCCGCGGCCACAGCTGGTCGATGGCCGTCCAGACCTCGGGGTTCTCGGCGAGGTCGTCGCGGATCTGGGTGATGTCGCTCGGGTCGAGCAGGTTCGAACCGTCGAAGGGGTCGGTGCCGATGCGCTCGGCCAGCATGTCGGTGAGCGTGTTGAGGATGTGGCCCTCGAAGTACTCGCGGGCCACGTTGTGCGGCAGCTGCGCCTCACGGGTGCGCTCGCGGGCGACCTGGACGAGCCCGGCGTCGAGCATCAGGATGTCCCGGTCGTGCTCGATCGCGATGACCGGGTCGGGCAGCGTCTGGCGGCCCTGGACCACGGCGGCGAGCACCTCGGCCATGTCGGCGCGGCCCTTTACCGCGGCGGCCCGCGGGGCGTCGGTGGCGGTCGCCCGGACGCCGGGGAACAGTTCGCCGACGGTCGCGAGCAGCACGCCCGTCTCGCCGAGCGAGGGCAGTACCTCGCCGATGTATCCGAGGAAGGCGGGGTTCGGTCCGACGATCAGGACGGCGCGCTTCGCCAGCAGTTCCCGGTACTCGTACAACAGGTACGCGGCCCGGTGCAGCGCCACGGCCGTCTTTCCGGTGCCGGGGCCGCCCTCGACGACCATCACGCCCTTGTGCGGGGCGCGGATGATCCGGTCCTGTTCGGCCTGGATGGTCTGCACGATGTCGCTCATGCGGCCGGTGCGCGCCGAGTTCAGCGCGGCCAGCAGTACGGCGTCGCCGGTCGGGTCCTCGTGGCCGGTGCGCTCGTGGTCGCCGAGGTCGAGGATCTCGTCGTGCAGGTCGGTCACCCGGCGGCCGTCGGTGGTGATGTGCCGGCGGCGGCGCAGGTCCATCGGCGTGTGGCCGGTGGCGAGGTAGAAGGGGCGGGCGACCGGGGCCCGCCAGTCGATGAGGATGGGGGTGTGCTCGGTGTCGTCGGCGCGGACGCCGATACGCCCGATGTGATGGCTGACGCCGGAGGTGAGGTCGATCCGGCCGAAGCAGAGCGAGCCGTCCACGGCGTTCAGCGCGGCGAGCAGGCCCGAGCGCTCGGCGACGAGCACGTCCCGTTCGAGCCTGGCCTGCATGGGTGTGTTGCCCTGCGCGAGCGCGTCGCCGACGGAGGCCTCGGTGTCGCCCCGCAGCACGTCCACGCGTGCGTACAACCCGTCGATGAATTCCTGCTCGTGCAGCAATTCATCGTCGGGAAATCCTGTGGTGCCCTCTGCGTTTGCGCCCCTGTTTGACAATTCCGCTCCCGGCCGGATATACTGTGCCCAGTGAACTTCTCCGCGACTCAATTCTCCTGAAGTCGCGAATCATTCAATATACGCAAGGAAATCCCCCGCGCGCAATTGCTCGGGGGATTTCTTGTAGTTCTGCTGTATATCGGGGAGGTCGGGGCACGCCGGACCGTCAGAGCACCTCGGACAGCTCCTCCAGCAGCCGGCGCTTCGGCCGGGCGCCCACCATCGACTTCACCGGCTCGCCACCGCGGAACACCATGAACGTGGGCATCGACAGCACCCGGTAGGCGTTCGTCGTCAGCGGGTTGGTGTCCACGTCCAGCTGGACCACCTTGAGCCGCTCGCCCTCCTCGGCCGCCAGGGCACTGAGCACCGGCCCCATCTGCCGGCACGGCGGGCACCAGTCGGCCGTGAACTCCACCAGCACCGGGAGCTCGGCGCCGATCACCTCCGTCTCGAAGTCCGCGTCCGTCACCGAAGCCACGCCTGCCACCTTGATCACCGTGTCCGCCCTTCCAGTTCGCATACGGGTTCCGGGCCGCCCGGAACCTCCGCCTCGGCCGCCAGCTCGTCACGCGCCCGCTCGGCCCGCGCCAGCTGCGCGCCGACCTCGGCCCGTACGGCCTGCAACTCGTCGATCAGCGAGTCGAGCTCGCCCAGCTTGCGCCGGTAGACCGCGAGCGAGGCCGGACAGGAGTCGCCCTCCGGGTGCCCCGCCCGCAGACACTCCACGAAGGGCCGGGTCTCCTCCAGGTCGAACCCGAAGTCCTGCAGCGTCCTGATCTGCCGCAGCAGCCGCAGGTCGTGCTCGTCGTACGTCCGGTACCCGTTCTCGCCCCGTCGCGCGGGCAGCAGCCCCCGCGACTCGTAGTACCGAAGCGTCCGCGTGGTGGTCCCGGCCCGCGCCGCCAGCTCGCCGATTCGCATGCCCCGACGGTATTCCTTGACGCCGACGTCAACGCAAGGGCAGCAGTGGCTTTCGCGGCACCGGTGAGGACAGGACGATCGAGGTCGTCGTGCGCCCCAGTGCGGAGGTCTGTTCCAGGACGTCCTCCAGATGGAGTGTGTCCGCGACGGCGACCTTGAGGATCCAGCAGTCCTCGCCGACGACGTGGTGGACCTCGATGATCTCCGGGCGGGAGATCAGCTCCAGGGTCCTGGGGTGGCGCAGGGTGTATCCGCCGTGCGGGTCGACACGGACGAAGGCCTGGATGCCGTAGCCGAGGAGAGGTGGTGAGACATGGGCGCCGTAGCCGGTGACGGCTCCCGTGGACTCCAGCCGGCGCACGCGTTCGGCGACGGCCGCCGGGCTCAGCTGGACGCGCCGGCCGAGCTCGCTGAGCCTGATCCGGCCGTCGCTCTGCAGCAGTTCCAGGATCTGCCGGTCCACCGCGTCGAAGGCCACCGACGTTTCGTCGGCGGCGGCGCGCGGTTGCCGTGGTTCCTTCGGTGCAGCGGCCGGATCTCCCATGTCTCCCCCTTCAGACGTGACGCGTACGCCGGGAGAATGATGATCACAGAAGCCCGGTGGGTGCCGGAAGCACGAGGGGGAGGAACGCCGTGCGCGAGACAGGTGTCATCGGCGGAAACCGCTATTTCGGAAAGCGACTGATTGCCCGGCTGCTGGCCGCCGGAGACCACGTCACCGTCATCAATCGCGGTTCCTCCGCGCCGCCCGCCGGAGCGGTCCCTCTCGTGGCGGACCGCAATGACGGGAATTCCCTGGAGAAGGCACTGGGTTCACGCACCTTCGATGTCGTGGTCGACCAGGTCTGCTACACACCGCGGCAGGCGGAGATCGCCCGACGGGTCTTCGCGGGACGCACCCGGCGGTACGTCATGACCTCCACCGTCGAGGTCTACGAGTACGAGGACTCGGCGGATCTCGTACGGGAGGACGCCGTGGACCCGCGTACCGTGCCCGTCGACCTGGGGCTCCCCTGGGACGAGCCGGAGTTCCTCGAGGGCCACTACGGGGAGGGCAAGCGCCAGGCCGAGGCGGTGTTCGCGGCCGACCCCGCGTTTCCGTACGCGGCCGTCCGGGTGGCCCACGTCCTGGGCGGGGACGACGACTTCACCGGCCGCCTCCAGCACTACGCGGAGCGCATCCACGCGGGCGAGGCGATCGCCGTACCGCCCGTGAACCGCCCGGCGACGTACATCCACGTCGAGGAGATCGCCGACTTCCTGTTCTGGGCGGCGGGCGAGGACTTCACGGGCCCGGTCAACGCGGCCTCCCACGGGCCGCTGACCACGCAGGAGCTGTGCGAGGCGATCGCCGCGCACCTCCCGGACGGCAAGACCCTCCTGCGGCCCGTCGAGGTCGGCGCGGTCTCCCCGTTCTCCTTCAGCCGTTCCTACGGCATGGACAACTCCCGGGCCACCCGGCTCGGGTTCGCCTTCGGCGACGCACGGGCGTGGCTACCACGCGCCGTGGCCGAGACCCTGGGCCCCCACCACCCGTAGACGATCCTCGCCGGCGCCGTGTGGTGCGGGGGGTCAGGCGTGCGCGGCCACGCCCGCCGACTCCTCGACCTCCAGCAGCGACGCGCTGTGCCGCTCCTCCTCGAACGCCCTGCGTCCGCCGCGCAGCCCGAAGAGGCGTTTGGCCAGGGCGATGTAGAGGACGGCGAGGATGTTGAGGACCAGGGTGGCGATCTTCAAGTAACTGACGTGCTCGGTGAGTTCGTAGATCTCCAGGGGCAGGAAGGCGGCGGTGGCGACCACCGTCAGATACTCCGCCCAGCGCTTGGCGTACCAAAGGCCGCCCGCCTCGACGAGTTCGATCAGCGCGTATGCCAGCAGCAGCGCGGCCACCAGGGCCAGCGTGGAGTGTTTGTAGCCGAAGGACTTCTGGATGGTGCCGACGACCGGCGAGTGGTCGAGGTCGTAGTGGAAGTGCTTGAAGACCGGCCGGAAGACGTCGAGGTTCTGGTCGAAGAGCCGGCGCACCGAGTCCTGGCTGTTGCTGAACTTCCACACCGCGGCCGCGACCAGCACGATGAACACCCCGCGCACGGCCCGTTCGACCGCCAGGAAGCGCAGGATGAACAGATCGCGCAGCACCTTGCCGCGCGGCACCAGGGGTGCGTCCTCCGCGGGGCCCGAGCCATGTGGTTCGCCCAGCACGAAGTCGCCGCAGCGCAGACAGCGCCAGGCCTCGCCGAGGCTCGTCTCGGCGCGCAGCCGCCGGCGCAGTTCCGGCTCGTCGGGCGCGTACGTCACATGACTTTTGCGCGCGCACGTCCGCCGGTCCCAGTCGATCTTCATACTCCGTGTCCTCCGCAGAACATGCCGTGCCGTGCCGGTCAGTCCGGCACGGCACGGTAGTGCATGTTCTACGAGACGACGGCCCGAGGGTCACGGTTCCGAGGCGGACGGGGGGTGCGCTCAGCGCGTCGCCGCGCCGGTGAGTTCCGGCTGTTCCTCCGCCGCCCGCTCCGGGGCCTCCCCCGGGTGCGCGCCGCCCTTCCTGGGCAGCAGGAAGGCGACCAGCACGGTTCCCACGCCCAGGATCACCGCGCCGATCAGGCTGGTGTGCGCCACCGCGTCCGAGAACGACGAACCGACGGCGTCCGCCATCCGCTGCGCCCCGTGGGCGAGTTGGTCGGCCTGTGCCTTCAGCTGCGCGGCCTTCTCGGCGTTCCCGGCCTGCCCCGCCCGCGCGGCCTGCTCGCCGAGCTGCCGGGCCTTGTCACCGATGCCCTGGGCGACCGCGTAGCCCGCGCCGACCGAGTCCTGCGCCGTGGACAGGGCGCCCGCCGGAAGCTTGCTGCCCGCGGTGGCGTCCGCGAGGTGCGCGGAGTACGAACTCGCCAGCACGGAACCGAGGATCGCGATGCCGAGCGAGCCGCCGAGCTCCAGCGAGGTGTCGTTGACGGCTCCGCCGACGCCGAGTTCGGCCTCGGGGAACGCCCCCATGATGGCGTCCGTGCAGGGCGAGAGCGCGAGCCCGATCGCGAGGCCCAGGATGGCGAGGGGCGGCACGAGATCGCCGTACGAGGATGCCGCGTCGACCCGGGTGAGCAGCGCGAGCGCCGCCGTGCCGCCGACCATGCCCGCGGTCACCGTGATCTTCATGCCGATGCGCGGGGTGAGGTATCCGGTGAGCGCCGAGCCGACGAACACGGCCCCGGCGAGCGGCAGCATCCGCACCCCGGTGTCCAGCGCGTCGTGGCCGAGGACGAACTGGAGGTGCTGGGTGAGGTAGTAGAAGGCGCCGAAGACGGCCAGGAAGAAGAGGGCGACGGCGAGGTTGGAGCCCGCGAACCGACGGTGGGCGAAGCGGCGTACGTCGACGACCGGGCGCGGGTGGCGCAGCTCCCACACCACGAAGGCCACCAGGCCGGCACCCGCGACGACCGCGGCGGTCACGGCTTTGACGCCCCATCCGAAGTGCGGCCCCTCGATGATCATGTAGACCAGCGAGCCGATCCAGACCACGGACAGCAGGCCGCCGACGTGGTCGATGCGGTGGTGGTGCGCGGCCCTGGACGGCGGTACGAGGACGAGGGCGCCGACGATCGCGAGCGCGGCGATGGGGACGTTGATCAGGAACGTGGACGACCAGCCGTGGTGCTCGAGCAGCGCACCGGCGACCAGGGGCCCGGCCGCGATGGCGAGTCCGGCGGTGGCGGTCCACAGGGTGATCGCCTTCGCCCGCTCCGCGCGCGGGAAGGTCGCGGCGAGCAGGGAGAGCGTCGCGGGCATGATCAGGGCGGCGCCGACGCCCATCACGGCACGGGCCGCGATGACCCCGGTGGAGCTGTCGACGAGCGAGCCCGCTACCGCGCCCCCGCCGAACACGACGAGCCCGAGGATGAGCGCCCCGCGCCGGCTGTACTTGTCGCCGATCGCGCCGAGCAGCAGCATCAGCGCGGCGTACGGGACGGTGTAGCCGTCGATGACCCACTGCAGGTCCGCGCTGGACAGGCCCAGGTCCTGGGTCATGTCCGGGGCCGCGACGGTGAGGGCGGTGTTCGCCATCACGATGATCAGCAGGCTCAGGCAGAGCACCAGCAGCGCCCACCAGCGCCGGGCGTAGGGCCGGTCCATCCCCTCGACCGGTTCGTTCATGACGAGACGCATGACTACGGTCGCCCCTTCTCTTCGCTCCATTTGCACATTGGCGTGCAGTTGCACAACCATGTGCAATGTATCGAGATGCACAACGCTGTGCAAATCAAGGAGGTGGAGCCCTTGTGGAGGGCGCGGGTGATCACCTCGCGCGGATCCGGGGGCGTGCAGAATGGCAGCCATGACCACGGGTAGTGCCAGCCGCGCGGATGCGAACCGCCGCCGCATCCTCGACGTCGCGCTCGCCGAACTGCTGCGCGACCCCGACGCGTCCATGGACCAGATCGCACGGGCCGCGGGCGTCGTGCGGCGCACGGTGTACGGGCACTTCCCCAGCCGCGAGGTACTGGTCAGCACGTTGACCGACGGCGCGGTGGAGGCGGTGGCCGCGGCGCACGCGGCGGGCCGGGAGAGCGGCCGGGACCCGGCGGAATCACTGGTCCGCTCGACGCTCGCCGTCTGGGAGATCGCCGACCGCTACCGGCTGCTGGTCGCTCTCGCCCAGCGCAGCGTCACGGTCCAGGGCATCCGCGAGCGGCTCACGCCGGTGCGCGAGGCCTGCGCCGAGCTGCTGCGGCGCGGCCTCGATCAGGGCGTGTTCGAGTCTCCGCTGCCGGCGCCCGCACTGGCGTACGTCCACGAGCAGATGCTGTTCGCCCTCATGGAGGCGGTGAACGACGGCCTGCTGGCACCGCAAGAGGCGGGCCGCTCCGCCGCGATCACCATGCTGACCGCGGCGGGCGTACCCGCCTCCAGAGCCACCGAACTGGTGACCAAGCTGAGCGATTGAGCTCGTCCGACGCATACACCGGGCGGCCAGGTCCACGGGGGAGAACCTGGCCGCCCGGCGGCTTGGGGCGCCCCGAAGGGGCGCGGGGAACTGCGCGACCAGCCACAACGGACCCGCAGCTCCAAACGGCGCTTACGCCTTTGCCAGCTCCTTCTCGCCGCCCTGCTCCGGCACCTCCGGGGCGACGTCGACCGCGTCATCCTCGTCGCTGTCCAGCAGAGTCTTCTCGTCGAACGGCAGCTCCCCGGCGAGAACCCGGTTCACCCGCTCCTTGTCGACCTCACCGGTCCACGTACCGATGAGCAGCGTGGCGACCGCGTTGCCCGCGAAGTTGGTGACCGCGCGCGCCTCGCTCATGAACCGGTCGATACCGATGATCAGACCGACACCGTCCACCAGCGCGGGCTTGTGCGACTGCAGACCACTGGCCAGGACGGCGATACCGGAGCCGGAGACACCCGCCGCGCCCTTCGAGGCGACCATCATGAAGAGCAGCAGACCGATCTGCTGACCGACGCTCATCGGCTGGTCCATCGCGTCGGCGATGAACAGCGAGGCCATGGTCAGGTAGATCATCGTGCCGTCGAGGTTGAAGGAGTAGCCGGTCGGCACGGTGATGCCGACGACCGGGCGGCTGACACCCAGGTGCTCCATCTTGGCGATGAGCCGCGGCAGCGCGGACTCGGACGACGAGGTGGACACGATCAGCAGGAACTCCCGGCCGAGGTACTTCAGCAGCTGGAAGAGGCTGACCTTGGCGACGAGCTTCGTCAGCGTGCCGAGCACGATGACGATGAAGAGCGCACAGGTGATGTAGAAGCCGAGCATGATCGTGCCCAGCGCCTTCAGCGCGTCCATACCGGTCTCGCCGATGACGGCCGCCATGGCACCGAAGGCACCGACGGGCGCGGCCCACATGATCATGCCCAGGATGCGGAAGACCAGCTTCTGGATGTGCTCGACACCCTTCAGCACCGGCTGCCCCGCACGGCCCATGGCCTGCAGCGCGAAGCCCACGAGGAGGGCGATCAGCAGGGTCTGGAGCACCTGGCCCTCGGTGAAGGCCGAGACGAAGGTGGTCGGGATGATCCCGAGGATGAAGTCGACGGGGCCCTCGGCGGCGGCCGCGGCCTGCGTGTGCCCGACGCCCTTCACGGCCTCGGTCAGGTGCATCCCGCTGCCCGGGTGGATGATGTTGCCGACGACCAGGCCGATGGCCAGCGCCACGAAGGACATACAGATGAAGTAGCCGAGCGCGAGACCGCCGACCTTGCCGACCTTGGCGGCCTTGCGTACCGAGCCGACGCCGAGCACGATCGTGCAGAAGATGATCGGGGAGATCATCATCTTGATCAGGCTCACGAAGCCCGTGCCGATCGGCTTGAGCTCCTTGGCGAAGTCCGGCGCGGCGAACCCGACGGCGATGCCGAGCACAACCGCGATGATCACCGCGATGTACAGATAGTGGGTGCGGTCCCGCTTGGCGGCGGGTGCGGCAGGTGCCGTTTGGGTGCTGGCCACGGCTGCCCTCCTTGACGACGTCATCGGCATCATCCGGCGTGCGGCTCACGTCCGGCGGAACCCGGGGTGCGGCCTGCTCCGGGGGATCCCGGGGTGCGGCTCACTCGCGGGGATCCCGGGGTGCGGCTCACTCCGGGGGATGCGGTGACTATCTCCCGCCCTATGAGGGCGGTCACCCTTCCGTTCATTTAGTTCACACTTATAAGCAGAGGCAGACTGAACGACATGCGCTTCCTCCCCGTCCAGCGACCCCGCAGCCTGGCCGGCCAGCTCTTCGCCATGCAGGCCGTGCTCATCGCGGTGCTCGTCGCCGGGTACGCGCTGTTCAGCTACGTCAGCGACCGCAGCCAGGCCGAGGACGCGGCGGGCCGCCAGGCCATGGCCGTGGCCCGCTCGATCGCCGACGCACCCTCCGTCCGGGACGCCATCCGCACCACGAACCCCACCAAGGACCTCCAGCCGTACGCGCTCCAGGTGCAGCGGGACACCGGCGTGGACTTCGTGACGATCATGAACCCGCAGGGCATCCGCTGGACCCACCCCGACGAGACACTGATCGGCAAGCACTTCCTCGGCCACATCGGGCCCGCCCTGCACGGCAAGTCCTTCACGGAGACGTACACGGGCAGCCTCGGGGCGTCCGTCCGTGCCGTCACCCCGGTCCTGGACAACGGCCACATCGTCGGCCTGGTCAGCGCGGGCATCAAGGTCGAGGCGATCACCCAGCGCGTGCAGGACCAGGTGACCGCCCTAGTCGGCGTCGCGGGCAGCGCACTCGCGCTCGGCGGCATCGGCACCTACGTCATCAACGCCCGGCTGCGCCGCTCCACGCACGGCATGAACGCGGCCGAGCTGAGCCGGATGCACGACTACCACCAGGCCGCGCTGCACGCCGTGCGCGAGGGGCTGCTGATGCTGGACGGGCAGTACAGGGTGGCGCTGATGAACGACGGCGGGCGGGAGCTGCTGGGGGTGACGGACGAGGTCGTCGGACACTCCGTGGCCGAACTCGGGCTGCCCGCACCGCTCACGGGCGCCCTGCTGTCGGCGGAGCCGCGGGTGGACGAGGTGCATCTGACGGCGTCGCGCGTGCTGGTCGTCAACACCTCCCCGGTGTCCGGCGGCGAGCGGCGCGGCACCGTGGTCACCCTGCGCGATGTGACCGAACTCCAGTCCCTGATGGGTGAGTTGGACTCCGAGCGCGGCTTCACCCAGGCGCTGCGCTCGCAGGCGCACGAGGCCGCGAACCGGCTGCACACGGTGGTCTCGCTGATCGAGCTCGGGCGCGCCGAGGAGGCCGTCGAGTTCGCCACCGCCGAGCTCGAACTCGCCCAGACGCTCACCGACGAGGTGATCTCGGCGGTCAGCGAGCCGGTCCTCGCCGCCCTGCTGCTGGGCAAGGCGGCCCAGGCGAACGAGCGGGGCGTGGAGCTGGTGGTGTCGGAGGAGAGCGGCATCGACGACGGGCTGCTCCAGACCGGCCTGCCGGCCCGTGACCTGGTCACCGTGCTGGGCAATCTGATCGACAACGCGATGGACGCGGCGCAGGGGACGGTCGGGGCGCGAGTGACCGTCACGGCCTTCACGGACGACGCCGGGCTGGTCCTGCGGGTCGCGGACACGGGCGCGGGAGTCGACCCCGCCCACGCGGAGGCGGTCTTCCAGCGCGGCTGGTCCACCAAACCGGCGGGGCCCGGCGGCCGGGGCCTCGGGCTGGCCCTCGTACGCCAGGCGGTGAGCCGGCACGACGGCACGCTGACGGTGGCGGAGGCGCGCGGGGGCGGGGCGGAGTTCGAGGCGCGGCTGCCGTTGCCTACGGTGGCCCCGGGCGCCCCTGCCGCACCCGTGCCGGAGGCCGCCGAAGAACCGGCCCCGGCCACCACCGAAAGAGCCACCACCGAAGGGGCCACCGCCGAAGGGGCCACCGCCGAGCCCGAGTCCGCCCAGCACACTCTGCCTGGAGGCGACGTATGACCGCCGACCCCATCCGCGTACTCGTCGTCGAGGACGACCCGGTCGCCGCCGACGCGCACGTCATGTATGTGGGCCGGGTGCCCGGCTTCACCGCCGTCGGCAAGGCGCACACGGGCGCGGAGGCGCGGCGCGCGCTGGACCGTACGCCGGTGGACCTGCTGCTGCTCGACCTGCACCTGCCGGACGTGCACGGACTGCAGCTGGCCCGCTCCCTGCGCGCCGCCGGCTATCACGCGGACGTGATCGCGGTGACGTCCGCGCGGGACCTCGCGGTCGTACGGGAAGGGGTCTCGCTCGGGGTCGTCCAGTACGTCCTGAAGCCCTTCACCTTCGCCACCCTGCGCGACCGCCTCGTGCGGTACGCCGAATTCCACGCGGCGGTGGGCGAGGCGAGCGGCCAGGACGAGGTGGACCGCGCCCTGGCCACCCTGCGCGCCCCTGGCCCGGCCGCCCTCCCCAAGGGCCTCAGCGCGCCGACGCTGGAGCGGGTCACCCGGACGCTGCGGGACAGCGCCGAGGGCCTGACGGCGGCCGGGGTCGCGGAGTCGGTCGGCATCTCCCGGATCACGGCCCGGCGCTATCTGGAGCATCTGGTGGAGGCGGGACGGGCGGCGCGGGCCCCGCAGTACGGGCAGGTGGGGCGGCCGGAGCTGCAGTACCGGTGGGTCAAGGGCTGATCGCGCGGGGCGTCAGCCGTTCGGCAGGATCACGGCGCGGCCGTTCACCTTCCCGGCGTGCAGCCGCTCGTACGCGAGGGGTGCCTCGTCGAGGGAGTACGTCTCGGTGTGCACGGACACGGCTCCGGCGCGGGCGAGGTCGAGGACCTCGATCAGCTCGCCGCGGGAGCCCCAGTAGGGGGCGTGGACCGACACCTCGAAGGGCAGCGCGCCGAAGCCGACGGGCAGGGCGCCCCCGCCGATCCCGACGATGCTGATCTCGCCCTCCACCGCGGCGAGCGCCCCGGCGGTCCGCACGGTCGGCTCCGCGCCGACGAAGTCGAACACGGCCTGGGCGCCGATGCCCCCGGTGAGTTCCCGTACCTTCGCGGCGGCCCCGGCGTCGGACAGGACGCTCTCGTGCGCCCCGACCCTCCGGGCGAGCGCGAGCTTGTCCTCGTTGACGTCGAGGGCGATCACCCGGGCCGCGGTCATGGCCCGCAGCAACTGGATGGCGACGTGGCCGAGTCCGCCCGTGCCGATGACGACGGCGGTGGACCCGGGCAGCAGCTTGGGCAGCGCCCGCTTGATCGCGTGGTACGGGGTCAGCCCGGCGTCCGTCAGGGGCACCGCGGCGACCGGGTCGAGACCGTCGAGCGGTACGAGGTGACGGGCGTCGTCGACGATCAGGTACTCGGCCATCGCACCGGGCGCGCCGAGCCCCGGCGGGCGGATGCCGAGCTCGTCGGCGCGCAGACAGTAGTTCTCCTTGCCCTCGGCGCACTTGGCGCAGAGGCCGCAGCCCCACGGCCCGTAGACGGCCACCGGGTCGCCCTCCCTCAGTCCGCTCACTCCGTCGCCGAGCGCGGCGACCGTGCCCGCGCCCTCGTGCCCGAGGGTCAGCGGCAGTGCGTACGGGAAACTCTCGGCGGGCCAGCTCATCACGGCGATGTCCGAGTGGCAGACGCCCGCCGCGGAGACCTTCAACAGGACCTGTCCGGGGCCGGGTTCGGGATCGGGGACGGTGACGACCTCGGGGGCGGCACCGATGGTGCGGTACTGGAGTGCCTTCATTCTTCCAACTCCTTCGAGGAGGGCCGCTGGTGACTCAGACGGCCGTGTAGGCGCCGTCGACCAAGTGGTAGCTGCCGTGGACGAAGGAGGCGCGCTCGGAGAGCAGGAAGGTGACCAGTTCGGCGACCTCCTCGGGGCGGCCGAGGCGGCCTGCCGGGTGCAGCGCGACCAGGCCGTCGTACTGGGCCTTCTCCATCTCCTTCAGCAGTGGGGTGTCGATGAAGCCGGGGCCGACCGCGTTGACGCGGATGCCCTTCGGGGCGTACTCGGCGGCCGCGGCCTTCGTCAGTCCCACCACGCCGTGCTTGGCGGCGACGTACGCGGACGAGCCGGCCGAGGCGACCGAGCCGAGGATCGAGGAGACATTGACGATCGCGCCGCCCGTGCCCGCCGCCTCGATGGCCGGAAGCTCGTAGCGCAGGCAGTGGAAGACCCCGTCGAGGTTCGTGCGTACCACCCGGTTGTAGGCGTCGATGTCGTACGCGCCGATGGGCACGACGGGTCCGCCGACGCCCGCGTTGTTCACGGCGAGGTGCAGGCCGCCGAAGGTGTCGACGGCGAAGGCGACGGCCGCCTCGACGGACTCGGGCCGGGTGACGTCGACCGCGACGGCGGCGGCGTGGAGGCCCTCGGCCCGGAGTTCGGCGGCGGCCTTCTCGGCGCCCTCGGCGTTGTGGTCGGCGATGACGACGCCCGCACCGCCGGCGCCGAGGCGGCGGGCGGTGGCGAGGCCGATGCCGGAGGCGGCGCCGGTGACGAGGGCGGCCTTGCCGGAGAACTCGGTGGAGCAGTCGGGGACGAGGACGCTGGGGGTGGTGAGGACCATGTCGCTGATCACTTTCCTGGTACGGGGGTGGCGCGGTGGGAGGCCGCGAGGGCGGCTTCTCCCATCAGGGCGTCGTAGGCCTGCTCCACGAGAGCGGCGAGGTCGACGGCGTCCGGGTCGTGGTGGTCTTCGGGGCGGTCCCCGGGGTGCGCGTCGCGACGCTCGCCGGGGTCCGCGTCGGAGTGGTCCGCCTGTATGCCGCGCGCCCAGGCGCGCAGCGCGGCGGTGAGGACGCCCGCGGCGGCGTCGACGACGACGGCCGGGCGCAGATCGCGGACGTCGTCGACGTGGAGCCGGTCGGCGATGATGCGGATCGACTCCTCCTGGGCGTCGACCCGGATGCGCTCGTACGCGGCGAACAGCGCGGGTTCGGTGTCGACGAGGGCGAGCAGCGCGCGCATGCGCGGCCGTATGTGCGAGGCCGGGTTCTCCCGGTCGGCGAGCCAGTCGGCGACGGCCCTGCGGTAGGCGAGGAGCGGGGGTTCGTCGGCGGGCCGGGCCCGCAGGAGGGCGTTGATGCGGTCCCCGTCGCCCCGGACGAAGTCGAGGGCGGCGTCCTCCTTGCCCACGAAGTGGCGGCTGAAGGTGCGGCGGGTGACGTCGGCGCGATCGGCGACGGCCCCGACGGTGACGTCGGCGAGGCCACGCTCCAGGATCAGGTCGAGCGCGGCGGCGGCCAGGGCGTTGCGGGTCTGCCGGGCCTTGCGCTGCCGACGGTCCTCGACTCCGTCCTGAGCCGGGACGGGGTCGGGAAAGGTGTCCTCGTTGACCTTCATGTCCCCGACCGTACTCCACAGATGTCCCAGTGGGACATGAGACCCGGTGAGACTCATGTCCCACTGGGACATCTCACGCCCGCCGCCCTCCCTGGGCCACCGCAAGGTCACGAGCCGCTGCAAGGTCATTGACGTGGACTAGTCCACGCTCTTACGTTCACCGGGCAGACAACTCGGCCACCAATGACGTCGGCCAGTAGGAGGTCGTGCCCGTGCGCCCCACCGCCGCCCCGCTGCTCCTCGCCACTCTGCTCACCGCGACCGCGCTCAGCGCCTGCGGATCGGGCTCCGGAAGCGATCCGGACACCGTGAAGGTCTCCTTCAAGCAGTCCACGGACAACTCGATCCGCGTCATGGACACCTACTTGGGGGAGATGAAGAAGGAGTTCGAGAAGGCCAACCCCGGCAAGAAGGTCGAACTCGTCCCGATCAAGGCCCCGGACTCCGAGTACTACACCAAGCTCCAGCAGATGCTGAGATCCCCCAAGACGGCCCCCGACCTGGTCTACGAGGACACCTTCCTCATCAACTCGGACATCACGAGCGGGTACTTGAAGCCCCTGGACCCCTACCTCGACAAGTGGCCCGACTGGAACCAGTTCGTCGACACGGCACAGTCGGCCGCGAAGGCGCAGGACGGGAAGACGTACGGCGTCCCGGACGGCACGGACACCCGGGGCCTCTGGTTCGACAAGGGCATCTTCAAGAAGGCGGGCCTGCCCGCGGACTGGCAGCCGAAGACGTGGGACGAGGTGCTGGCCGCCGCACGCACCATCAAGGCGAAGGTCCCCGGCGTCACCCCGCTGAACGTCTACACGGGCAAGCCGGCGGGCGAGGCGGCCACCATGCAGGGCTTCGAGATGCTGCTGTACGGGACGGGCGACGGTACGTCGGACCCTCTGTACGACACGGCGTCGAAGAAGTGGATCGCGGGCAGTCAGGCCTTCAAGGACGCGCTCACCTTCGTGCACACGGTCTACAAGGAGAAGCTGGGCCCCGATGTCTCGGACGCCCTGGACCCGAACTTCCCCACGAACGTCCGCGGCGAACTGATGCCCAAGGGCAAGCTCGGCATCAACCTGGACGGCAGCTGGCTGCCGCAGGACTGGCTGAAGGGCGCGGGGCACGAGTGGCCCGAGTGGTCGCAGAAACTCGGCCTCGCGTACATGCCGACGCAGACCGGCCAGGCTCCCGGCAAGGTGAGCATGTCCGGCGGCTGGACCTGGTCGATCCCCGCCAAGGCGTCCAACCCGGATCTCGCCTTCAAGTTCATCGAGACGATGCAGACCAGGGCGAACGCGCAGAAGTGGTACATCGCCAACTCCGGCATCGCGGTGCGCAAGGACGTGGCCTCCGACCCCGGGTACGTGAAGGCGCAGCCCGGCATCAAGTTCTTCACGGACCTGGTCGCGAGCACGCACTACCGCCCCGCGTACCCGGCCTATCCCAAGGTCTCGACGGCCATCCAGGAGGCCATGGAGGGCGTGACGACGGGTGACAGCTCGGTCGACAAGGCGGCGAGCGGGTACGACGAGGAACTGAAGACGGCCACCGACAACCAGGTGATCAGGAAGTGAGGCTGCGCCGCAGCCTGACCCGCGCCCTCCCCCTCACCCCCGCCGTCGCCCTCCTGCTCCTCTTCCTGGCGGGCCCGATCGCGTACTGCGCGTACATCGCCTTCACCGACCTCCAGCTCACCGGCCAGGCGCACTCGTCCTTCGTCGGCTTCGAGAACTTCCGGGCGGCGTTCAGGGACGACGCGTTCCTGAACGCGGTCTGGCTGACGCTGGTGTTCACGGTCCTGTCGTCACTGGTCGGCCAGAACACGCTGGGCCTGGCGCTGGCTTCGCTGATGCAGCGGGCGTCGAAGCCGGTGCGGACGGTCGTGGGCGGGATCGTGGTCACGGCGTGGGTGCTGCCGGAGGTGGTGGCGGGGTTCCTGCTG
The DNA here is from genome assembly GCF_039503195.1 of Streptomyces mirabilis. NCBI lineage: Bacteria > Bacillati > Actinomycetota > Actinomycetes > Kitasatosporales > Streptomycetaceae > Streptomyces > Streptomyces mirabilis. The sequence goes on along the minus strand of NZ_JBCJKP010000001.1, from coordinate 6,975,120 downwards.
TACGCGTTCTTCCGACGGGAAGGCACGCTGAACGCGATCCTGGACTGGCTCCACCTGCCCACCCAGAACTGGCTGTTCACGCTGCCGATCCTGGCGGTGTCGTTCGCGAACGTCTGGCGGGGGACGGCCTTCTCCATGCTGGTGTACTCGGCGGCCCTGAACGAGATACCGAAGGAGATCACCGAGGCGGCGGAGGTGGACGGGGCGGGTGGCTGGCGCCGCATGTGGCACATCACGCTGCCGATGATCCGCCGCTCGATCGGCACGAACCTGATGCTCAACACCCTTCAGACGCTGTCGGTGTTCGGGCTGATCTGGGTGATGACGAGGGGCGGCCCGGGGAACAGGAGCCAGACGCTGCCGCTCTTCATGTACGAGCAGGCCTTCCAAAAGAGCATGATCGGATACGGCACCGCGGTGGCGCTGCTCCTGCTGGTGGTCGGCTCGCTGTTCTCGCTGGTGTACATGCGGCTGCTGCGGACGGAGGTCTGAGATGCCGGTCCGTACGACACCGAGGTCCCGCCGCACCGGCCGCCGGCTGGCCGCCGACGCGGGCCTGCTGGTGGTGGCGGCCGCCTTCGCCCTCCCGCTCGCCTGGGTGGTCCTGTCCGCCCTCGACCCGCACGCGGGCCTCAGGGTGCAGGTCCCGGACGGTCTCACGCTGGACAACTTCGACGCGGTCCTGAAACCGGACATCACCTACACACCGCTGCTCAACAGCCTGATCCTGTGCGGAGGCGGGACACTGCTCACGGTGGTGTGCGCGGCGCTGGCCGCGTATCCGCTGTCGCGGTTCCGCTCGCGACTGAACCGTCCCTTCCTCCTGACGATCCTCTTCGCGACGTGCCTGCCGATCACGGCGATCATGGTCCCGGTGTACGCGTTGTTCGTACGGGTGAACCTCATCGACACCGTGCAGGGCACGATCTTCTTCTTCGCCGCGTCCCAACTCCCCTTCGCCATCTGGCTGATGAAGAACTTCATGGACGGCGTGCCGAAGGAGCTGGAGGAGGCGGCGTGGACGGACGGGGCGTCGTCGCTCCAGTCCCTGGTACGGATCGTGCTGCCGCTGATGGGGCCGGGGGTGGCGGTGGTGACGGTCTTCTCGTTCGTGATGATGTGGGGGAACTTCTTCGTCCCGTTCATGCTCCTGCTGACACCGGACCAGATGCCGGCGTCCGTGAGCATCAACGACTTCTTCGGAAACCGGGGAACGGTGGTCTACGGACAACTGGCCGCGTTCTCGGTCATCTACTCGACGCCGGTGATCCTGCTGTACGTACTGGTGGCCAGGCGATTGGGCGGGGGGTTCGCGTTGGGCGGCGCGGTCAAGGGGTGAGGGCCGGGCCTGCCCCTACCCGCCGAGGCCAAGGCCGAGGCCTACTCCTCCTCCCACTCCAGCACCCCCACCGTCTGCCCCCCGCTCGTCTCTCCGGTCAGCTTGAATCCCAGCCCGAGATAGAAGCCTTCCGGGCCGGTCTCGCCGGGATGCCAGGTGACCGTGAGACGGGTGCCGCCGCGGCGCCTGATCTCGGCGGCCACGGCCTCGACCGCGAAGCGGCCGTACCCCCTGCCCTGTTCCGCGGCCGCGATGTTCAGACGCCACAGCCCGGAGCGGAGGTCGGTGCCCGTCTCGCCTCCGTCCCAGTTGATGTCGAAGAAGGCCATCAAAAACCCGACGGTCCGCTCCCCGTCCACGATGAGGCGGGGCCAGGCGACACCCGGATACACATAGGCCTCGGCCAGCGACTTCACGACGGGCGCGACCAGGTGCTCCTGATCGGGGCGGACCTTCAGTCCGATCGCGGTGTCGAAATTGCCAGGGGTGATCTGCTCGAGGCGCGGTGCGGTCGTCATGCCCTCACCCTAGGTGACCGAATCAAACGATTTTTCGACGCACCCTCAGGGGCACGGGGAACCGCGCGACCAGCCACCACCCGCCCGCAGGCCACATCCCCGGCCCCGAACCCCTGGGAGGTTCGGACGAGAAGGGGCGGTGAGGGCAGAGCCGTATGTTCGTACGATCCGTGATTGTGGCCGAACAGACCGTAGTCACCGCCGCCCCGGCCCCATACTTTGTGCGCGTGCAGCGACCGCAGGCCCATCAGCCCACCCCGCCCTTCAACGCTCCGGCCGCCCGCAGGCTGCGGGCCGCCCTCGGCATGGGCCCGGAGCACGTCGCGTACGGGATGAGAGCCTCGTACGGGCTGCCGTACGTCACCCCCGACCTCGTCCTGGCCTGGGAGAGAGGGACGACCACCCCCAGCGGGCCCGAACTCACCGCGCTCGCGAGCGTGTTGTGGTGTTCGCCGGGTGAACTCATCGGCGCGCCAAGGACGTTGCGTGAGCACCGCGTGTCACGCGGGCTGGCCCAGGAGGACGTCGCCCGTACCGTCGGCCTTGAACTCCTCGCCTACCAGCGGATGGAGGAGGCCGACGAGTGGCGCGGCAACGACCGGCAGTCGGTCGTCCTCGCCGACACCCTCGAACTGTCGCTGCGGGACTTCATCACCGTCACGGGACGCGACGACAAGCTGGCCGAGCTCTTGCGCAGCGCGGTGACCACGCGCTGGCAGGCGTACGTCCGTCCGGTCGGGAAGATGATCCCGCTGGACCGGCGCCTCCTGGAGGACGTCCTCCAGGCGATGCACTCGGAGTACCAGGGGCAGATGGTGGCCACGCTCAGCTGGAGCGGCGGATCGGCCGCCGCCGACGCCGACGACTCCGGCCGAGACTTCCTCGACCGGATCGTCGATCACTTCTGGGCGATGGTCCAGAGAACCACGTACTGAGTCCGCTCGAACCGAGCCCGTGCGACCCCAGGCCGTACGACGACCAGGCCGTACGACCCGGCCGTACGACCTAGAAGACCGACTCCGCCTCGTCCATCCGGTCCTTCGGCACCGTCTTCAGCTCCGTGACCGCCTCCGCCAGCGGCACCATCAGCACGTCCGTCCCCCGCAGCGCCGTCATCCGGCCGAAGTCACCCCGGTGCGCCGCCTCCACCGCGTGCCAGCCGAACCGCGTGGCGAGCACCCGGTCGTACGCGGTCGGGGTGCCGCCCCGCTGCACATGGCCGAGGATGACCGGCTTGGCCTCCTTGCCGAGGCGCCGCTCCAGCTCGTACGCCAGCGCCGTACCGATGCCCTGGAAGCGCTCGTGGCCGAACTGGTCGATGGCACCGTGGCCGTAGTCCATGGTGCCCTCGACGGGGTGGGCGCCCTCGGCGACGCAGATGACCGCGAACTTCTTGCCGCGGGCGAAACGCTCCTCGACCATCGCCATCACGTGGGACGGGTCGAAGGGGCGCTCGGGCAGACAGATGCCGTGGGCGCCGGCCGCCATGCCGGACTCCAGGGCGATCCAGCCCGCGTGCCGCCCCATGACCTCGACGACCATCACACGCTGGTGGGACTCGGCGGTGGTCTTCAGACGGTCCATGGCCTCCGTGGCCACCCCCACCGCCGTGTCGAAGCCGAAGGTCCGGTCGGTCGACGAGATGTCGTTGTCGATCGTCTTGGGGACACCGACCACCGGCAGCCCCGCGTCCGACAGCATCCGGGCGGCCGTCAGCGTGCCCTCGCCGCCGATCGGGATCAGCACGTCGATGCCGAACTCGCGGGCCATGTCCTGCGCGTTCTCGCAGGCCTCGCGGAGCCGGTCGCGCTGCAGTCGCGAGGAGCCGAGAATCGTGCCGCCACGGGCGAGGATGCCGCTGACCGCGTTGAGGTCGAGGGTGCGGTAGCGGCCGTCGAGCAAGCCCGCGTAGCCGTCCTCGAAGCCGATGACCTCGTCCCCGAAATTGGTGACCGCTCGGTGCACGACCGACCGGATCACGGCGTTCAGGCCCGGGCAGTCGCCGCCTGCGGTGAGAACTCCGATACGCATCGTGCTGTGTCTCCTGCTCGCTGCTGGTACGTGTGAGCCGGTCCGATTGTTTCATGAGCCGAAGGCCACCGACGATTCCCTCCTTCCCACCAGGACGTTTGTCCTGGCGGGCGCCCTATCTACCCTCAGAGGTATTGTCAAGAGGGTTCCGCTCACCCCAGTGGGCCATTTTCCCGAGCCCCGAAACCACCCAGCGCCGCAACGGATGGAGAGCACGCGTGACCCGCAGCGTCTACGTGACCGGGATCGACCGCGGCGACGGCCGCCAGGTCGTCGAGCTGGGGGTCATGGAGCTCCTGACTCGCCAGGTCGACCGGGTGGGCGTCTTCCGTCCACTCGTCCACGACGGCCCGGACCGGCTCTTCGAGCTGCTGCGCGCCCGCTACCGGCTGACCCAGGACCCGGCGAGCGTGTACGGCATGGACTACCACGAGGCGTCCACGCTCCAGGCCGAGCAGGGCGCGGACGAGCTGGTCTCCTCCCTCGTCGACCGCTTCCACCTCGTCGCCCGTGACTACGACGTCGTCCTCGTCCTGGGCACCGACTTCGCCGACACCCAGTTCCCGGACGAGCTGGCGCTGAACGCGCGGCTCGCGAACGAGTTCGGCGCCTCCGTGATCCCCGTGGTCGGCGGACGCGGGCAGACCGCCGAGTCCGTGCGCGCCGAGACGCGCAACGCCTACCGCGCGTACGACGGTCTGGGCTGCGACGTCCTCGCCATGGTCGTGAACCGGGTGGCCCCGGCCGACCGCGCCGACATCAGCGAGCGGATCGACCACCGTCTGCCCGTCCCCTGTTACGTGCTGCCCGACGAACCCGCCCTCTCCGCGCCCACCGTCGCGCAGATCACCCACGCCCTCGGCGGCAAGGTGCTCCTCGGCGACGACGCGGGCCTCGCCCGGGACGCGCTCGACTTCGTCTTCGGCGGCGCCATGCTGCCGAACTTCCTGAACGCCCTGACCCCGGGATGCCTCGTGGTCACCCCGGGCGATCGCGCCGACCTGGTCGTCGGCTCGCTCGCCGCGCACAGTGCCGGCACCCCGCCCATAGCCGGCGTGCTCCTGACCCTGAACGAGCGGCCCAGCGACGAGGTCCTCACCCTCGCCGCCCGCCTCGCCCCCGGCACCCCGGTGATCTCGGTGGCCGGCAACTCCTTCCCTATCGCGGCCGAACTCTTCTCCCTGGAGGGGAAGTTGAACGCCGCCACCCCCCGCAAGGCGGAGACCGCCCTCGGCCTCTTCGAGCGGTACGTCGACACCAGCGACCTGCTCAGGCGCGTCTCCGCGCCGAGCAGCGACCGCCTCACCCCGATGATGTTCGAGCACAAGCTCCTCGAACAGGCCCGCTCCGACAAGCGCCGCGTCGTGCTCCCCGAGGGCACCGAGGCCCGCGTCCTGCACGCCGCGGAGGTGCTGCTGCGCCGGGGCGTGTGCGACCTGACGCTGCTCGGTCCGGTCGACCAGATCCGCAAGAAGGCCGCCGACCTCGGCATCGACCTGGGCGACAGCCAGCTGATCGACCCGGTCACCTCCGAGCTGCGCGAACGCTTCGCCGAGAAGTACGCCGCCCTGCGCGCCCACAAGGGCGTCACCGTCGAGCTGGCCTACGACGTCGTCGCCGACGTGAACTACTTCGGGACGCTGATGGTGCAGGAGGGGCTCGCCGACGGCATGGTCTCCGGCTCCGTGCACTCCACCGCCGCGACCATCCGGCCCGCCTTCGAGATCATCAAGACCAAGCCGGACACCAAGATCGTCTCGTCCGTCTTCTTCATGTGCCTCGCCGACAAGGTCCTGGTCTACGGCGACTGCGCGGTGAACCCCGACCCGGACGCCGAGCAGCTCTGCGACATCGCCATCCAGTCGGCCGTCACGGCCGAACAGTTCGGCGTCGAGCCCCGGATCGCCATGCTGTCGTACTCGACGGGGACGTCCGGGTCGGGCGCCGACGTCGACAAGGTGCGCGAGGCCACCGACCTGGTACGGCTGCGCCGCGACGATCTGAAGATCGAGGGGCCGATCCAGTACGACGCCGCGGTCGAACCGACCGTCGCGGCGACCAAGCTGCCGGACTCGGAGGTCGCCGGGCAGGCGTCCGTGCTGATCTTCCCCGACCTGAACACCGGCAACAACACCTACAAGGCCGTACAGCGCTCGGCCGGCGCGATCGCCGTCGGCCCGGTCCTGCAGGGCCTGCGCAAGCCCGTCAACGACCTGTCCCGCGGGGCGCTGGTACAGGACATTGTCAACACGGTCGTGATCACGGCGATCCAGGCCCAGACTTCGAGCAGGGCATGACCACCACCCTCGACCCAGAAGGCACCCCCGCAGTGACCGCCACCCGCGTCCTCGTCCTCAACTCCGGCTCCTCGTCGGTGAAGTACCAGCTGCTCGACATGCGCGACAGCAGCCGTCTCGCCATGGGCCTCGTCGAGCGCATCGGCGAGGGCACCTCCCGGCTGAAGCACACGGCGCTCACCACGGGCGAGACCCGCGAGACGATCGGCCCCATCGCCGACCACGCCGCCGCCCTCAAGACCGTCGCCGAGGAGCTGACCAAGGACGGCCTCGGCCTGGACTCGCCCGAGCTGGCCGCGATCGGCCACCGGGTGGTGCACGGCGGGCAGCAGTTCACCGCGCCCACGGTCATCGACGAGGCCGTGCTCGCCGAGATCGAGCGGCTGATCCCGGTCGCCCCGCTGCACAACCCGGCGAACCTGATCGGTATCCGTACGGCCCAGGCGCTGCGCCCCGACCTGCCCCAGGTCGCCGTCTTCGACACCGCCTTCCACACGACGATGCCGGAGTCGGCGGCGCGCTACGCGATCGACGTGAAGACCGCCGACGCGTACCGCATCCGGCGCTACGGCTTCCACGGCACCTCGCACGCGTATGTGTCCCGGGCGACGGCCGAGCTCCTGGGCAGGGCCCCCGAGGACGTGAACGTCATCGTGCTGCACCTCGGCAACGGCGCGTCCGCCTCCGCCGTACGGGGCGGCCGCTGCGTGGACACCTCGATGGGGCTCACGCCGCTGGAGGGACTGGTCATGGGCACGCGGTCGGGCGACATGGACCCCGCGGTCATCTTCCATTTGATGCGCGTTGGCGGGATGTCCACGGACGAGATCGACACTTTGCTGAACAAGAAGAGCGGCCTGATCGGTCTGTGCGGCGACAACGACATGCGGGAGATCCGTCGCCGTGTCGACGAGGGTGACGAGCAGGCGCGGCTCGCCTTCGACATCTACATCCACCGCCTGAAGAAGTACATCGGCGCCTACTACGCGGTACTGGGCCGGGTGGACGCGATCGCCTTCACCGCCGGAGTGGGCGAGAACGCCGCCCCGGTGCGCGAGGCCGCGGTGGCCGGTCTGGAGGAACTCGGCCTGGCGGTCGACGCCGACCTGAACGCGGCTCGAGGGGACGGGCCCAGACTCGTCTCCCCCGAGGGCGCACGGGTCGCGGTCGCCGTGGTGCCGACCGACGAGGAACTGGAGATCGCCACGCAGACCTACGCACTCGTGGGCGCGTCCCACGACCTCATCTGAGCGGCACCACGCCACCTCGAACGGGGGGCAGGTGCCACCTCAGCTGAGCGGCAGCGCGCCCCTTTGTATCTTCCGCCAGACGGAATATTCCGTAGCGAAACAAACCGATAGGATCGCCCTATGCGCCGTTCGAAAATCGTCTGTACTCTCGGCCCCGCGGTCGACTCCCACGAGCAGCTCGTCGCGCTGATCGAAGCCGGCATGAACGTGGCCCGCTTCAACTTCAGCCACGGCACGCAGGCAGAGCACCAGAGCCGCTACGACCGGGTCCGGGCCGCCGCGGCCGAGACCGGCAAGGCCGTCGGTGTCCTCGCCGACCTGCAGGGCCCGAAGATCCGTCTGGAGACCTTCGCCGAGGGACCCGTCGAGCTGGTGCGCGGTGACGAGTTCACCATCACCATCGAGGACGTGCCCGGCGACAAGCACATCTGCGGCACGACCTACAAGGGTCTGCCCGGTGACGTCTCCAAGGGCGACCCGATCCTCATCAACGACGGCAACGTCGAGCTGAAGGTCGTCGAGGTCGACGGTTCCCGCGTCAAGACGGTCGTCATCGAGGGCGGTGTGATCTCGGACCACAAGGGCATCAACCTGCCCGGCACGGCCGTGAACGTGCCGGCGCTGTCCGAGAAGGACGTCGAGGACCTGCGCTTCGCGCTGCGGATGGGCTGCGACATGGTCGCCCTGTCCTTCGTGCGTGACGCCCACGACGTGAACGACGTGCACAAGGTGATGGACGAGGAGGGCCGCCGGGTCCCCGTCATCGCCAAGGTCGAGAAGCCGCAGGCGGTCGAGAACATGGAGGCCGTCGTCGCGGCGTTCGACGCCGTCATGGTGGCCCGTGGCGACCTGGCCGTCGAGTACCCGCTCGAGAAGGTCCCGATGGTGCAGAAGCGCCTCGTGGAGCTGTGCCGCCGCAACGCCAAGCCGGTGATCGTCGCGACCCAGATGATGGAGTCGATGATCACCAACTCCCGGCCGACCCGCGCCGAGGCCTCCGACGTCGCCAACGCGATCCTCGACGGCGCCGACGCGGTCATGCTCTCGGCCGAGTCGAGCGTGGGCGCGTACCCGATCGAGACGGTCAAGACGATGTCGAAGATCGTCGTGGCGGCGGAGGAAGAGCTCCTCTCCAAGGGGCTGCAGCCCCTGGTCCCCGGCAAGAAGCCCCGCACGCAGGGTGGTTCGGTCGCCCGTGCCGCCTGCGAGATCGCCGACTTCCTCGGCGGCAAGGGCCTGGTCGCCTTCACCAAGTCCGGTGACACCGCCCGCCGGCTCTCCCGCTATCGCGCGGCCCAGCCGATCCTGGCCTTCACCACCGACGAGGGCACCCGCAACCAGCTCGCGCTGAGCTGGGGCGTCGAGTCACACGTCGTGCCGTTCGTGAAGAGCACCGACGAGATGGTCGACCTCGTCGACCACGAGCTCCAGAAGCTCAAGCGGTTCAACGACGGCGACATCGTCGTGATGACCGCCGGCTCGCCCCCCGGCGTCCCCGGCACCACCAACATGGTCCGGGTGCACCACCTGGGCGAGAGCGGTCGCACCGCCTGACCCGCGGCCCCCGTACGCCACTGAGGGCGCCTCCTGTGACAGGGGGCGCCCTCGGTGTTCGATGCGCACAGGCGGTTCACGGCAGCTCGTCGGCCAACCGCTGGTACGCAGGACTGTGGCCCGGCCCTCCGCGTGAGCGGAGGTACCGGGCCACAGCCCTGTGTGCGGCTCCCGGACGGGTCTTGGTCGCGACCGGCCGTCAGCCGGTCACGTACTGGTGCAGCCCGGGGATCGTCAGCGTGCCGCCGAACTGACCGGCCTGGACGACCTTCACCTTGGTGAAGTAGATCAGCGGTATGTTCAGCGGCGGCGGGTTGTCCGGGCTGAACGTGATCGGGATCAGGCCGAGCAGGTTGCCGGAGATGCTTTCGGTGTACATCACCGTCTTGCCGTCACGGATGGTGGACGTCGTACCGCTGCCGGCCTGCACGTGGTACGTCTTGCCGGACTCCTTGTCGTTCACCGTCTGGTGCAGGTCGCCGATGTCGGTGCCGTCGGAGATGACGTACTTCAGGACCTTCTTGACGGTACCGTTGGCGGTCTTCACCTTCACGATGCCCTGGTAGTCCGCGCCCTTGAGGAGCAGCGAACTGGCGTTCAGGTACCAGGGGTCGTCGGGCAGGGTCACCGGGTTGTCGACGCCGCCCTCGGCGTCGGTGGCGACCGGGCAGTCCGCCGCGTTGGTGGTGGAGCTCGCGGACGGGCTGGGCGAGGTGACCGCGCCGGTCGCGTCCTTGACCGCCTTGGTGGTGTCCTCGGCCGCCTTCGTCGCCGTGTCGGTCGTGTCCTTCACGGTGTTCTTGACCGTGTCGGCGACCTTGCCGGTGGTGTCCTTGAGCGTGCCGGACGTGGTCGTGTCGCCGGTGCCCTTGGTCGCGCTCGCCGGGGCGGACGCGGAGGCCGACGGCGCGGGGCTCGTGGTGGCGCTCGCCGTGGAGCCGCTGCCGCCGGTGAAGATGCCCGTGATCGCGTCGCCGATGGTGCCCAGCAGGTCGCCCCCGCTGCTCGCGGAGGCCGACGGGGGCGCCGTCGAAGCGCTGCCACCGCCACTGCTCTGCGCCGACTTGCTCGCGGACGGCGTCGGTGTGGACCCGGCCTTGTCGTCGGAACCTGAATCCGGCGAAGAGGTCTTGTCCGGCGACGAGGGCGTGCTCGCCGAGGGCGTCGGATCCGGCTTGTCGGCGGACGCGGCGGCGCTCGGCGAGGAAGAGGAGGAGGCCGAAGCGGAGGGAGTCGGACTGGCCGACGTGTCCTTGCCGTTCACAGCCTCGACGCACTTCTGGTACTCGTCGGCGGTCAGGCTCTTGGCGGGCGAGTGGTCGTCGGCCCGGGCGAGTGTCGGCGTGAACCCCATCCCCATGAGAACGGCGGTCGGCATCGCCGCGATGGCGACGGCCTTGCCCGCGGGCACGTGGAACCTGGTGAACAGCGGCTTCCTCGGGGCCGCGTGGCGCGGCCCGGTTCTCACCCGGGACTCGTCCACCTCGATCCCGCGGGTCACCTCGTCAGCCGGCACTGTGCCTCCCGTTCGCCCCGTGAGCGGAGCTCATTCCTGACAGGTCCCTCGGCTCGCCCGACTCGTCGGCGACCGCGGGGCCCGCGCTGTCGGCACCGTGCTGGAGGCCCGTGGACTCCGGGCTCTGCGGCAGGTGCGGGGTTTTCGGGGTGATGTCGGGGGCGCCCGGGGCGCCGCCCTCGCTCTTGTGCGCCGGCGCACGCTGCTCCTCGCCGGGCTCTCCAGGAACCCAGGAGACCGCCATCGCGCCGCCGGTCATGGCGAAGAGGAAGCCGATGAGGAAGCCACCGAGGTTGGACACCGGGATGGAGACCAGCGCGAGCAGGATCGCCGCGACCCCGGCGAAGGTCCGTACGTGCTTCTGGAACCAGAGACTGATGCCCAGGACCCAGAGCAGCACGCCGATGATCAGGGAGCCGGCGCCGGCGGTGGTGGACATCGCCAGCGTCAGATGACCGATCTGAAGGTTCGCGTACGGGAAGTAGGCGATGGGGAAGCCGCCGAGCAGGATGAACAAGCCGGCCCAGAACGGGCGATCGCCCCTCCAGGTACGGAAGTTCCGCCGGAAGACTTGGAGATAGTGCTCGCTCTGCCCGGGTGACTCGGCGCTCATGGAAACGGCTCCCTGGAACGGCTTTACTGTGTGGCGTACGCGCTTGAGTAGTTCACGTACTGCGGGAAAAGGTGGGGCGGGCGGGGCAGCTGCCGGCTCCCCCGCCCGCCCCTGGAGTGCCTAGTAGCACTCCTTGACGCCCTTGGACAGCGACATCTTCAGGCCGCTGAGCTTGAACGTACCGGCGGTGGTCGCCCACGCCGTCTGCTTCACATCGGTAAGGTCGGCCGAATCGGCCTGCTGGGCGAATCCGTACGGGTTCGCCTGGTCACCCTTGGCAATGCCCGGACCCTTGCTGGCGTCCTTGGCCGCAACACCGATGTCGATGTTGTGGAACGTCGCGTCAGCCTGCAGGTCCTCGACGTCGATGTACAGGTTTTCGGCCTGGACCGGCGTGCCACCGCCGCCCGCCTTCAGGACCAGGCTGACCGATCCGAGCAGCGGGATGTTCGGGGTGACCACGGACTGGCACATGTTGGTGATCGACGCGGACTTGAACGCCGAGACCGCGACGGGGTGAGCCGTCTTCTGGCCGTCGAGGGTGTACCCCGAGTCGATGGCTCCGTACTGCGAGAAGCCTTCTCCGTGGAGCGAGTCCGCCGTCACCTTGAACGACTGACCCGACACGCTGAACGACGCGGCGAGAGCGCCCTGCGCGAGGGCGACACCTATCGCTGCCGTGGCGGCCACGCTGGGCACCATCACGACCGCGAACCGCTTCCATCTGGTCCCGCCACGCACCTGGGACTCCATATTTCCTCCTTCTCGGACGTACATCTCCTGGCCCTGACTGACCCAATGTCGGCGGCTCAGCCGGGCAGGGATGGGAGAAGTGCTACGTCCTCGGGAAGGAGAGCGCCCGTACTCGTCGAGCGCCAACTGCGCCCGGCATCACCGGCGATCACCCCCGAGCGACAACCACTGGTCGCGCCTGACACACATCACGCACAACCTGCTGGACAGGCTCCGCCGAACGGCAGAGACCCCCCTGTCCAAGGGCCGGCGCCACTGCCGCCGCCCCTACTCGGTGGGGACCCAGAAAACCCCTTGACCCGATTGGCTGTCGGGGTAGGGGGAATGGACCGAGCGTCGCCGATCGTGGTGCATTCTGGCCGCCCGCACAAGGGGGTTCGTTACTCGCTAGTAACGGCCGGATAACCGAACAACGACCCGGCGGTGTCGGTCGGCGACTCTGGGTGGCACCAAGGGTGACGCCAAAACAGTTGATCCTCGGACAGAATCCGACAGATCAACGCCCCCGACTTACTCCCAGTAACAGCGGCCGCGTTTACCAAGTTTTGGTAAAGCGCGGCCACCTGCCGCTCTCTCGGCAAATCTTTCACCTGGGCATCACACGCCCCGGCGTTTAGGAACAGGTCAGCACACCGGGCGGAACCCGGTCGCGGAGGCGATCAGAACAGCGCCCGCGCCAGTGCCCGGCGCGCCGCGATCACCCGCGGATCGTCGCCGCCCACGACCTCGAAGAGCTCCAACAGCCTCAGCCGTACGGCATCCCGGTCGTCGCCCGCCGTGCGCTGCACCGTGTCGATGAGCCGCCCGAGCGCGTCTTCGACGTGCCCGCCCACCAGGTCGAGGTCCGCGGCCGCGATCTGCGCCGTTACGTCCTTGGGCTTCTCGGCGGCGTCCTTGCGCACCTGGAGCGGGTCGGCACCCTGCACGCGCTGCAGCAACTCGGCCTGCGCGAGGCCGAGCTTGGCCTCCGTGTTGCCGGGGTCGTCGCTCAGCACGTTCTTGTACGCCTGTACGGCACCGCCGAAGTCACCCGCGTCCAAGGCCTGCACAGCGGCCTCCAGGAGCGCGTCGTAGGGCCCTGCCGGTACCTCGTGCGCCGCCGGGGCGCTGCCGGACTCGGCGTCGGGGTCGACCGTCAGGCCGGTCAGGCCGAAGCGCTGCTCGGCGACCTCGACGAGCTGGTCGAGGGTCCCGCGGATCTGCGCCTCTCCGGCCGCACCCTGGAAGAGCGGCAGCGCCTGCCCCGCCACGACGGCGAACACGGCCGGGATCCCCTGGATCCCGAACTGCTGCATCAACATCTGGTTGGCGTCGACGTCGATCTTGGCAAGGACGAAGCGTCCGTTGTACTCGACGGCCAGCCGTTCGAGTACCGGGCTCAACTGCTTGCAGGGCTCGCACCACTCGGCCCAGAAGTCGATGACGACCGGGACCTCGGTGGACCGCTGCAGGACATCTCGCTCGAATCCCGCCTCGTCGACATCGATGACGAGGCCGGCGGGAGACACGGCCCCGCCTCCGCCGCCCTCCCTGGCCGCTTCGGCGCGCGCCTGCTCCGCCTTCGCCTTGGCCTCCTGGGCCGCCTTCACCGCGGCGAGGTCGACGACTCCGCTCATGGACATGTTCCGTGGCTGCATGAGTACATCCTCCCCCTTCCTCGCGCACGTGTGAAAAGCGCTGTGAAAGCCGGGCCGCTTTACGACGCGACCCGACTCGATCCGTGCTGTCGGGCACCGGGTCCCCACCTGGCGCCCATGGTTGTCGCCCGTCCACGAGTCACCGCGTACGAGCTTTCGCTACGGCTCGTAGCGTAACTGTCCCGCTGCCCCCCTGTCCGCCATACCCCGGTGATCTCCCTCACGACTTCACACAACCGCCCGATTTGGCCGGCCGGGGCGGCGGATAAGGTCCTGACATGCAGAGTCGCGCCACCACCCCCCGCACGGGACGCCCGCGCAGCGCTGCCGCGGACGCCGCGATCCTGCAGGCGACGCGGGCGGCGCTGGTCGAACTGGGCTGGTCCAAACTGACGTTGGGGGACGTGGCGACGCGGGCCGGAGTCGCCAAGACGACCCTCTACCGTCGCTGGGCGGGCAAGAACGAGCTCGTGGTCGACGCGGTGGCCGTCCTCTTCGACGAACTGGAACTCCCCGACCGCGGGAGCCTGGCCGCCGACATCGAGGGCGTGGTGCTTCAGTTCGCGGCGCTCCTGAACCGGCCCGAGACCGCGACGGCCCTGATGGCGGTGGTGGCCGAGTCGACCCGCGACGAGCCGCTGCGCGAACGCATCCGCACGTCCATCGTCGACCGGCAGAAGCGGCTCGTCGTGGAGGGGCGGGCCCGGGCCACCGCGCGCGGCGAACTCCCTCCGGAGTCCGACCCCGAGGTCGCCGCGCGTACGGCGGACCTCATCTTCGACGTGGTCGCGGGGGCGGTGGTGCATCGCACACTGGTCAGCGCGGAGCCCGCGGACGAGGAGTGGGTCCGCGCGTTCACCCAGGTCCTCCTCCTGGGCCTGACAGGCACGCCTCCCACCCCCTGAGCGGCCTCGCCCTCAACCGGTGGGCGGGTCGGGGAAGGTGGGACGCGGTGAGTGGCCTCGCCGTCGAACACCGGCCGACCCGAGGCTTTCAGGGGCGCGGGGAACTGCGCGGCCGGCCCCCACGCACCCGCGGTCGAAGAAGGGTGTCCGGGGTCCGGGGCGGAGCCCCAGGGGGTCAGAAGCCCGCCGGTTCCGTGTACACCCCCCACTCGTCGCGGAGCACGTCACAGATCTCGCCGAGCGTAGCCTCGGCCCGCACCGCCTCCAGCATGGGCACGATCATGTTCGACCCGTCCCGCGCGGCGGCGAGCATCGCGTCCAGCGAGGCCCGTACGCGCGCGTCGTCGCGCCCACCGCGCCGCACCCCCAACTCCCGTACCTGCTCCCGCTCCACTTCGTGACTGACGCGCAGGATCTCCAGGTCCCCGGTCACGGACCCGTGATGGACGTTCACGCCCACCACCCGCTTGTCACCCTTCTCCAACGCCCGCTGGTACTGGAACGCCGACTCGGCGATCTCCCCGGTGAACCAGCCGTCCTCGATGCCCCGAAGGATGCCGGAGGTGATGGGACCGATCGGGTGCTGCCCGTCGGGATGCGCCCGCAGCCCCCGCTCCCTGATCTGCTCGAAGATCTTCTCCGCGTCGGCCTCGATCCGGTCGGTGAGCTGCTCGACGTACCAGGAACCGCCCAGCGGGTCGGCGACGTTGGCGACGCCCGTCTCCTCCATCAGCACCTGCTGCGTCCGCAGGGCGATCTCGGCGGCCTGCTCGGACGGCAGCGCGAGCGTCTCGTCCAGCGCGTTGGTGTGAAGGGAGTTCGTGCCGCCCAGAACGGCCGCGAGCGCCTCCACCGCCGTACGGACGACGTTGTTGTACGGCTGCTGCGCCGTCAGCGAGACACCCGCGGTCTGCGTGTGGAAGCGCAGCCACTGCGCCTTGTCCGACTTCGCCCCGTACACGTCCCGCATCCACCGCGCCCAGATCCGCCGCGCCGCCCGGAACTTGGCGATCTCCTCGAAGAAGTCGAGGTGCGCGTCGAAGAAGAAGGAGAGGCCGGGGGCGAAGACGTCCACGTCGAGGCCGCGCGAGAGCCCCAGCTCGACGTAGCCGAACCCGTCCGCCAGCGTGTACGCCAGCTCCTGCGCGGCCGTGGAGCCGGCCTCCCGGATGTGGTAGCCGGAGACGGACAGCGGCTTGTACGCGGGGATCTTCGCGGCGCAGTGCTCCATCAGGTCGCCGATGAGGCGCAGGTGCGGCTCGGGCTGGAAGAGCCACTCCTTCTGGGCGATGTACTCCTTGAAGATGTCGGTCTGGAGGGTGCCGTTCAGAACGGACGGGTCGATCCCTTGCCGTTCCGCGGCGACCAGGTACATGCAGAAGACGGGTACGGCCGGTCCGCTGATCGTCATCGACGTCGTGACGTCACCCAGCGGGATGTCCTTGAACAGGACCTCCATGTCGGCCGCCGAGTCGATCGCGACCCCACAGTGCCCGACCTCGCCGAGGGAGCGCGGATCGTCGGAGTCGCGCCCCATGAGCGTCGGCATGTCGAAGGCGACCGACAGTCCGCCGCCGCCCGCGGCGAGGATCATCTTGTAGCGCTCGTTCGTCTGCTCCGCGTTCCCGAACCCGGCGAACTGGCGGATCGTCCACGTACGCCCTCGGTAGCCGGTCGGGTACAGGCCGCGGGTGAAGGGGTACTCGCCGGGCCAGCCGATCCGCTCGAAGCCGTCGTACCTGTCCCCCGGCCGTGGCCCGTACACCGGCTCCACCGGGTCCCCGGAGAGCGTGGTGAAGTCGGCCTCACGCGTGCGCGAGGTGTCGTACCGGGCCTGCCAGCGTCGGCGGCCCTCTTCGATGGCGTCAGCGTCCATGCTTCGAATTTACTAGGACGTCCTAGTAAATGTCGATGGGGAACCGCCACGGACCACTCCCGTGGCGGTAAGGGTTACGCCTCGGCGACCACGGGAGAGTCCTCCGCGATCTTCGACTCCAGCTCCTGGGTGACCTTCCGCTCCACGAAGAACGCAGCCGTCGGAACGGTGCCCGCGAGCAGCACCCACAGCTGCTTGCCCACCGGCCACTTCGCCTTGGAGCCGAGGTCGAAGGCGAAGACCAGGTAGACGACGTAGAGCCAGCCGTGTGCGAAGCCGACGGCGAAGGTGACGTCACCGGCACCGTTCATGTGGAGCACGTACTTGGCGATCGTAGCGAGGGTCAGCAGGACCAGCAGCACACCGGTGACGTAGGCCATCACGCGGTAGCGGGTCAGCACGCTCTTCTTCATGGGGATGAGCGTAACGACCCCTTTTGCGCGATCTACGAGCACCCCCGCCCCGGCGCGCCTGCGTACCTCTGTTCCCCTGTTCCTCTGTTCCTCGTCTATTCCTCGTCGAAGTCGCTCGCGGCGATGCGCAGGGGCCGCAGCATCGCGAAGATCTCCGCGCACTCCTCGGAGTCGTAGGCCCCGAGCCCGAAGTCCATCGCCATCAGATCGCGGGTCGCCGCGTCGCAGACCTCACGGCCCTTCTCGGTGATGGAGGCGAGCGTTCCGCGCCCGTCGTTGGGGTTGGGCCGCTTGTCGACGAGCCCGGACCTCACCAGCCGGTCCACGGTGTTCGTGACGGAGGTCGGGTGCACCATGAGGCGCTCGCCGATCTTGGACATCGGGAGCTCGCCGGCCTTGGAGAAGGTGAGCAGGACCAGTGCCTCGTAGCGCGCGAAGGTGAGCCCGTACGGCTTGACGACCGCGTCGACCTCGGCGAGCAGGATCTGGTGCGCGCGCATGATCGAGGTGATCGCGGCCATGGACGGCACGGATCCCCAGCGCTGCTTCCACAGTTCGTCGGCGCGGGCGATGGGATCGAAGGCAAGGCTGAGCGGCTTCGGCACGGCATAAGACCTTACCCGCCGGTCATATGCTGGTCAGCCCCGTCTCGCCTTTCGGTCCCGGCCCCCTCCACGACGGGGGTCGCGGCCCCTTCCGTACGCCGCGCCTCCACCGCCAGCAGTACGCAGCAGACGGTGCCGAGCACCCCCGCGCCCGCGACGGTCGCCCGCACTCCGGCGAACTCCGCCGCCACCCCCGACAGCGCCATCCCCACCCCCTGGACGGTCATCAGACCGGCGGTGTTCAGCGTCATCGCCCGCCCTCGCAGCTCCTCGGGCACGGCCCGCACGAACCACTGGTCCAGGCCGAGCGAGTACGCGGATCCGGTGCCCGCGAGCAGCAGCAGGGCCAGCGACCAGCCGAGGCCCGGCCGCAGGACGTAGCCGACGTACGGCAGCAGGGTGACGCAGACGAGCGGGAGGGCGAGCCGGGTGCGGGTGGCGGGCCGCAGCCTCGAACCCGCGTACAGCTCCCCCGCGATCGTGCCGACCGGCAGGGCACACATCAGCAGGCCGAGCCCGGCCGATCCGGCGCCGAGCCCGTCGGCGTAGGGCGCGGCCAGCGCCTCCGGCGCGACGGCGAACATCGGCGGCACCCAGAACAGCAGGAGCAGGGCCCGTACCCGCCGGTCGGCGAGGATCCGGCGGGTTCCGTGGAGCGAGTCCCGCACCAGCGCGCCTTCGTGACGGGCCCGCGCGGGCCGTCGCCGGGTGCCCAAGCGCAGCAGCGCGGCGGAGGTCAGGAAGGTGCACACCGTGATGAGCAGCGCGCCGCGCGGTGACACGACGGTGAGCAGCACGCCGCCGAGCCCGAACCCGGCGAGCAGCGCGCCCTGCGAGACGATCCGCAGCAGCGAGCGGCCCAGTACGAACAGGTCGCCGTCGCCGAGGACGTCGGTCAGCGTCGCCGTCCGCGCCCCCTGGAAGAGCGGTGAGACGACGGCGAGCGCGCAGCGCATGGCCAGCAGTACGGCGATGGGCGCGCCCGGCACCACCATGACGGCCACGCAGCCCGCGCACACCAGGTCGCACACCACGAGGACCCGGCGGGCCGGGAAGCGGTCCGCGGCACCGGCGAGGAGGGTGCCGCCGACGAGGTAGGGGAGGAAGCCGAGCGCGAACGTCAGGGCGCTCATCAGGGGCGAGCCCGTCAGGTCGTAGACCAGGACGGACAGGGCGAGCTCGCTGACCACGAGCCCGAGCAGCGAGAACGCGTGGGCGGCGAAGACGGCGCGGAACTCCCGTACGGCGAAGACTCGGCCGTAGCCCGTGGCTTCGGGCGCGTTCGGTGGGGTGGGCGGCGTCGTTGTGGCCTTCGTCTCCGCCCTCTCTGCTTCCGGCATGGGCACCAGCGTGCTCACCCGTCGGGCCGGCCCGTAGAGTTTCGGCTCCAGCCGAATCTTCAGGGGTGCCTTTCCTTGCCTTCCCTTCTGCACTTCGGGGAGGACGACCTCCTCAACTGCCGTTTCGCGGTGTCGCCCCTGTGGGAGACGCAGGAGGCGGTCCGCACGCTCAACCGTCCCGCGCGGCACGGCTACCACGCGCACTGGCTGCGCCGTATCCGCGCGGCAGCCGCCGGGCTGGACCTCGCACCGCTGTGGCTGCTGATGCCGCAGCGCGGCTACTGCCCCGACTGGCTCTGCCCGCCTCCGATCGGTCCTGCGGCCACCTTCGAGGAGGAGATCGCGGCGGTCCGCGCGGCCGACCCCGAGGCGGCCCGCGAGGAGGCCGCGAGGTCACTCGCGGACACTCCGGGCGCCCTCGAGTCGTCCCGCGGCCGGTCGCTGGTGAAGGATCCGACGCGCATGGTCCAGGAGCTGGCCGACCTGATGGAGACGGCCTGGCACGCGCTCGTCGAGCCGGACTGGCCGCGGCTGCGCGCCCTGCTGGAGGCGGACATCGCGTTCCACTCGCGGCGGCTCGCGGAGGTCGGTCTGGGCGGGCTGCTGCCGGAGATCGACCGTCGGTTCGGCTGGCGCTCCCACACGCTGACCATCGAGTGGAAGGGCCGGCACGAGCGGGACCTCGCCGGCCAGGGCCTGATTCTGGTGCCCAGCGTCTTCATCTGGCCGGAGGTGGTCAGCTCCTTCGATCCGCCCTGGCAGCCCACGCTCGCCTACCCCGCCCGCGGCATCGGCGGTCTGTGGGCCGAACCGACGGACCACACCCCCGACGCCCTCGTGCGACTCCTGGGACGGGGCAGGGCCACCGTCCTCACGGCCCTGGACGAACCCACCACCACGACGGCCCTCGCCCACCGCCTCCGCCTCGCCCCGTCGTCCGTCTCCGCCCACCTCACGGTCCTGCGCGCCGGAGGTCTGCTCACCTCACGCCGCTACGGCCACCAGGTGCTGTACGAACGCACCCCCCTGGGGATGGCGCTGGCATCGGGTCCGGAGCAATAGGCCGCCCCGCGTCGCCCCGGTCAGCCGCGCGTGGTGCGGCGCAGGTGGTGGCGGATGGCTCGTTGGGCGACGGGACCCAGGGTGTCGAGGGCGGCGAGCAGGGCGGCCAGTTGTTCCAGGGCGTCGAGGGCGGCCCGGGAACCCTCGGGGTCGACCCCCTCGTACAGCTCGATGCCGACGAAGGACGCGGCGACGGCACGCGCCAGTCCGGCCGGATCGGCGAACTCGCCGAGCGGGGTCGGCGCGAGGACCCGGACCAGGACGCGCTCGATCTCGGTGATCCACAGATCGAGCCCCGCCGAGGTCGCGGGCGCCAGACGCGCGTCCGTCTGCGCCCCGGCGAGGAGCTGCCCCAGGACGGCGACATGCCCCTCGGCCCGCTCCACCTCGTGCATCTCCCGTCCGAACGCCAGGAGTTCCGCCAGCGACCCGACCTCGGCGAGCCGTTCCCGGTGGTTCGCGACCCGCTGCTCCGCCCCGTGGCGGACCGCGGCCGACAGCAATTCGTCCACGGACCCGAAGTGGTAGAAGACGAGTGCCTGGTTGACCCCGGCGGTCGCCGCGATCGTACGGGCCGAGGCTTTCGCGATCCCCTGCTCGGTGAGCGTCCGCAGGGCGCCCTCCAGCAGTTTCGCCCGGGTCGCCTCACTCACGCGCGCGCCTCCTCGCGGACGGGCCGCAGCCCGGGCCGCACCCCGCGGGTACGGATGTCGGTGTACGTCGCCCGGAAGCTGCCTTCGTAACCGAAGAGCGGACCGAAGCGGCGGTTCACGACCCGGACCCGGATGTGGAAGCGGCCCGTGGAGTCGTCGAAGGACTCGCGCACCTCGGCGTCGGCGCCGATGAGTTCGGGGACGCGGACGTCCACCGGGCCCTCCCGGAAGCGGTGTTCGCCGGAGCGGATCAGCAGGGAACCGTCGGGCTCGGCGCGCAGGTGCAGGTCGCTGGCGAGGTGCTGATGCGTGCCGAGGTAGTCGAGGACGCGGTCGCCCTTCGGGCTCAGCACCATCTGGGCATCGAAGCGGCGGGAGCGGCCGGGCAGGTCGAAGGTGCGCACGAAGCTCACCGTCTCACGGCCGAAGGTGTCGGCGTAGGGCACATTCTCGATCATGAAGGGGACGTTCCGGCCCGCACGCGGGACGAGGATGTTGCGGGTGCCGCCGAGGACCAGGAACGGCTTCACGAAGCCCCTGCCGTGCCAGACGCGGTCCATGACGCCGTGGCCGGTGCACGCCTCGCCGCCGGCCAGGCCCACGGAGAAGCGTCGCCTCAGCTCGGGGTGGAGGCGATCGAAATCGGCGCCCATCGCGGTGCGGAAGATGGAAGGGGTCACCGCTGCTCCAGGGTGGCGAGGACGCGGGGGGCGCGGACCCGCGCGATCGGGGTGCGCAGGCAGCGGCGGGCGGCCGGGGTGCCGGGCAGCGGGGGCGCGAAGAGCGCCAGAAGGGCGGCGACAACCGCCAGTACGGGTGTCGAGTAGAGGGCGAGCGGCGCCAGCGGGCCCGCCGCGTCCACGAGCGCGCCGTACACCGTGCCCGAGCAGGCGGCCAGCAGGACGAAACCGCGCACGGCGCACTCGGCGAGCCAGTGGCGCAGCGCCCGCTCCGGTGTGACGCCCCGCTCCAGCCAGATCCGCAGCCGGTCGAAGGACCAGGCCGTGGCCCAGCCGATGAGGGGGCGGAAGAGGAGCCGGTCGGCCACGGCTCCGAAGCGGCCCCAGCGCGGGCGGTAGTCGTACCCGGTGAGGAAGCGGACGCCGTCGGCGTCGGGGACGTAGCGCCAGTAGCCGCTGCCCTCGGCGAGGAGGGAGAGCGGGTGCGGGGAGGCGAAGCGCAGGGCGGAGGTGCGGGTGCCGTCGGGGCGCTCCTTCTCCCCGGCGCAGGCGCCCGTCCCGGCGACGGTCAGGAAGGGCAGCACCCGGGTGGCGTACCGGAAGCGCTGCGGCTCGCCCTCGACGCGCGGGAGGTAGTCGATGGAGGTGAACCTCAGGTCCCAGCGCTGGTGTTGCGCGGGGTCCTGCGTCCGTGCCCACAAGTCGTCGAGATCGCCTCGTACATGTGCCTCTACGTAGAGCCCCATTTACCGAACCCCCAGATCAGTGACCACTTTTGAGCGATCGCTCAATCGATCGCGCCTGAGATTACCGGGGTTTGAGCGATCGCTCAAACAGTCGGGCGCGAAAAACCCCGGCCCACTGGACCGGGGTTTCGGGTGTTCCCGCCGGAGGCCTACACGGACAGGTGCCTCTCCACCGTCTCCACCTTGGAGGTGAGACCGTCCGTCACACCGGGGCGGATGTCCGCCTTCAGGACGACGGACACGCGCGGCGCCCGTGCCTCGACGGCGGCGACGGCGCGCTTGACCACGTCCATCACCTCGTCCCACTCCCCCTCGACGGAGGTGAACATGGCGTCGGTGCGGTTCGGCAGCCCCGATTCACGCACGACCCGGACGGCGTCGGCGACGTACTCCCCCACGTCCTCGCCGACACCCAGGGGCGTCACGGAGAAGGCGACGATCATGAGGACTTCACGACTCCCTCGCGGCGGGCACGGGACGCGATGACCGCGTCCTCGCTCTCGCGCCGCAGCTTGCGCTCGGCGAAGAAACCGCCGGTGGGCAGCACGGACAGGATGAAGTAGAGGGCCGCCGTCTTCTTGCTCCACTTGGTGCGGCTCCAGGCGTCCGCCCAGAAGATCACGTACAGGACGAAGAGGATCCCGTGGATGGAGCCCATGACGGGCACCCCGTTGAAGTCCGTGGTCCGCTTCAGCACCGAGCAGAGGAGCAGCAGCAGGAAGGAGACGGCCTCGGGGGCCGAGACCAGGCGGAGGCGGCGGAGGGCGGTGGCGGTCTTTATGTCCACGGGTCACCTTCGGTGGGAGATTCGCTTTCGGCGGGGAGCCGCTTTGTGAACGTAAGCACAAGCGTCGACCATTGTGGCACCCGAGCCGGGGCGCCCCCGCCCCGGGGTGCGGGGCGGGGGTGTCCGCTTGGCCCCTAAGGGTCCGCTCAGGGGTGAGATCCACCCGTGGGCCCTGTCCGCGTTCACGCCCTGCCGCTACCTTCACCACGTGGCGATGTTCCGACTTCAAGGCAGCAAGGTGCTGGCCGTCGACATGACCGGGGACGCCGTGAAGGCGAAGAACGGCTCGATGGTCGCGTACGACGGTCAGATGGCGTTCAAGAAGCTGAGCGGCGGTGGGGAGGGGATCCGCGGGATGGTGACCCGACGCATCACCGGCGAGCAGATGACGGTGATGGAGGTGAAGGGGCAAGGGACCTGCTGGTTCGCGGACCGGGCCTCCGAGATCAACCTGGTGAACCTCCAGGGGGACAAGCTGTACGTCGAGTCGAGCAACCTGCTCGCGACCGACGCGGGCCTGCGGACGGGCACGTCCTTCACGGGCCTCAGAGGCGCCTCCCAGGGCAACGGGTTGTTCACGACCACCGTCGAGGGCCACGGCCAGGCGGCGATCACGTCCGACGGCCCGGCGGTGGTGCTGCGCGTCAGCTCCCAGTACCCGCTGACGGTCGACCCGGGGGCGTACATCGCGCACCAGGGCAATGTCCGGCAGTCCTTCCAGGCCGGCGTGACCTTCCGCACGTTCCTGGGCGAGGGCGGCGGCGAGGCCTTCCAGATCCGCTTCGAGGGCGACGGACTGGTCTACGTTCAGCCCAGTGAGCGCAACACGATCGCGGGGGACCTGTGACATGCCGTTCCGCGAAGTGAACTCCAAGATGATCGAGGCGACGGTCCTGCCCGGCCAGCGCCTGTTCAGTCAGCGCGGCGCGATGCTCGCCTACAAGGGTGAGGTCTCCTTCACACCCAACGTCCAGGGCGGCCAGGGCGGGATCATGTCGATGATCGGCCGCCGGGTCGCCAATGAGGCCACCCCGCTGATGACCGTCGAGGGCAGCGGCACGGTCTTCTTCGGGCACGGCGGCCATCACATCCAGGTGATCAACCTCTCGGGCGACACCCTGTACGTCGAGGCGGACCGGCTGCTGGCCTTCGACGGCACCCTCCAGCAGGGCACGATGTTCCTCGGCTCGCAGGGCGGGGTCATGGGCATGGTCCGCGGCCAGGTGACGGGCCAGGGGCTCTTCACGACCACACTCAAGGGGCACGGCGCGGTGGCCGTGATGGCCCACGGGGGCGTGATCGAAGTTCCCATCTCCCCCCAGCGCCCCGTCCATGTCGACCCCCAGGCGTACGTGGCGCACCACGGTGACGTACGCAACAAGCTGTCCACGGCGCTCGGCTGGCGCGACATGGTGGGCCGCGGCTCGGGCGAGGCGTTCCAGCTGGAGCTGAGCGGCAGTGGTGCGGTGTACGTCCAGGCCTCGGAGGAGAAGCTGTGAGCGCGTACGGGACCCCGGGCGGCCCGGTGATCTACGACCCGATGACCCTGCCGGTCGACGACAACGTGAACAAGTACACCTTCTGCGTGGAGCTCAAGGGGAGCCAGTGGTTCCTGCAGAAGGGCAAGATGATCGCCTACTACGGGTCGATGGATTTCAACGGCATCGGGCACGGCCGACTGGACCGTCTCGTGCGCACATCTTTCCATTCGCCTCTGCACGCGAGCGACTGGGTGGTGGCGGAGGGCTCGGGCAAGATGCTCCTCGCCGACCGGGCCTTCGACGTGAATTCGTATGACTTGGACGAGGGCAACCTGACCATTCGCTCTGGCAACCTGCTCGCTTTTCAGCCAAGTCTCGCGCTCAAGCAATCGATCGTGCCGGGCTTTTTGACGCTGATCGGAACCGGCAAGTTCGTGGCGGCCTCTAACGGCCCGGTGGTGTTCATGGAGCCTCCCATCCGGGTGGATCCGCAAGCGCTTGTCGGCTGGGCCGACTGCCCGTCCCCGTGCCATCACTACGACCACGGGTACATGACAGGCCTCATGGGCGGTCTACGTGCACTGACAGGCCTCGGCGGGGCCTCTGGAGAGGAGCACCAGTTCGAGTTCGTAGGGGCCGGCACGGTCCTGCTGCAGTCCACGGAGGTCCTCATGGCCGAGCAGGCCACGGGGGCCGTTCCGCATGAGCCGGGCGTGCCCGGCGGTGGCGGGGTACCCGGTCACCAGGGGCAGCACGGTCAGCAAGCCGGCACACCGCGTCTTCCCGGACAGCTCGGGGACCTCCAGCGTCGCTTCGGTCTGTGAGCGGTAGTCTGCGGAGTGTGACGTCGAACGCGTGCGCGTAGTCACACCACCCTCACTAGTTCGCCTTTCAACATTTTAGGTAGACTTCATTCATGGAGACCGAGACGGCCACGCGCTGGCTGACCGATGCGGAGCAGTGCGCCTGGCGCACCCACCTGGAGGTCAACAGGCTGTTGACGTACCAGCTCGAAAGGGATCTGCAGCCGTTCGGGCTGACGATGAACGACTACGAGATCCTGGTGAACCTCTCCGAGTCGGAGGGCTTCCGGCTGCGGATGAGCGACCTCGCGGCCGCCACCCTTCAGTCCAAGAGCCGGCTCTCGCACCAGATCACCCGCATGGAGAACGCGGACCTGGTCCGGCGCGAGAACTGCGAGTCCGACCGCCGGGGACTGTTCGCCGTCCTCACCGATCACGGCATGGAGACGATGAAGAAGGTCGCCCCGCACCACGTGGCGTCCGTGCGCAGGCACTTCATGGATCTGCTGTCCCCGGAGGCCCTGGAGGAGCTGCACAAGTCGTTGCGGCCGATCGCGGAGCATTTGCGGGGGCAGCGAGGCAAGCCGTAACGGCTCGGTGAGTGCGGACCGGCCGTAGCCGCGGGTTGCCTGTCACTGCGGGTGGTCCGTGGCTGGTCGCGCCGTTCCCCGCGCCCCTAAGGGGCGCGGGTCAGCTCGGGCGTGTCCCTGGAGGCTCCGTGCGACGCCCTCGCCGCACGAGCACCCTGCGCCGAGAGCACGCCCACCGCCACCGCCACGGCCCCCGCGATCGCGAAGCACAGGCCCAGAGGTAGGCGGCCCACCAGAAGGCCTACTCCCGCGGTGCCACTCGCGCTTCCGGCGTTCACCGCGGTGTTGACCCAGGCTCCGGCCTGGGTACGGCGGCCCGACGGGGCCGCCTCGTCGGCGATCAGATACGACGTCGTGAGGGCCGGGGCGACGAAGAAACCGGCGCAGGCCACGGCGACGGTCAGGGCGCCGAGGCCGGGAGCGAGACCCGCGGCCGACAGGGCGAGGCCCAGGCCGCCCGCCAGCAGCGGCAGCCGCGCCCGTGCGGGCGTACGCCAGTCGACGGCGCCGTTCAGGAGGCCGCCCAGGGCGCTGCCCAGCGACAGTGCGGCGAGTACCCAGGCCACCACGTCGTTCCCGTGATGGTGTCGTGTGGCGTAGGCCATCACCAGAAGGTCGACGGCTCCCACCGACAGGCCGACGCCCGCCGCGACGACGACGGGCTGCAGGAGCGCGCGTCCGTCGCGGAAACGGCGCCCCGCGCGTGCGACGGGCTTCGTCACGGCCGGACGTACGCCCGCCACGGCCGGCGACAGGACGAGGGCGAGGGTTCCGGCCCACACCAGCAGGGCGCAGAGCGCGAGCGCGGCGGCCGGGGGTGCGAACTGGACGACCGCGCCCACCAGCAGCGGACCCGAGACGAAGAGGATCTCCTCGGCGATCCCGTCCAGGCTGTACGCCCGCTGCAGGACCCGGTTGTCCTCGATGACCTCGCCCCACAGGGCGCGCACCGTGGGGCCGAGGGGTGGCGTGCAGGCGCCCGCGGTGACGGCGAGGGCGCCGAGGGCGGGTGCCGGTGTTCCGGGCCGCCAGGCCGCTGTCGCGAGGGCCGCGAGCAGGGTGGCGTAGAGCGAGGCCATCGGGATGAGGGCGCGGCGGGGGCCGTGGCGGTCGATCAGGGCCGCCCTGACGGGTGACAGGAGCACGCTGGTCGCGCCGAACAGTGCCATGACCGTGCCGGCGGCGGCGTACGAGCCGGTGGCCTCGGTCACGCTGAGCATCACGGCCAGCGAGACCATGCCGTAGGAGAGTCTGCCGATGAGGGCGGCGGTGAAGGTGTGGCGGGTGTGGGGGATGCGGAAGAACGCGGCGTACGAGGGCCGCGGCGCGGGCGCAGACATGTTGGGGTTCCTCGAGCGGGAGGCGGAAAGGGGTCGCCTGAGTGCCGCGACGGCGCACCCACCGGTGTCCGTCGCGGGCCTGGGCGGGCCCTATGCCAAGAGGAGGAACACGGGCCTTAACGTAACAGCGGGCGCCGAGAGTTGACAGGTACCGGGTCCTCGCCCCCGCCGCCCCTACCCGTCCCTTCCCCAGGGGCTCCGCCCCTTCGACCCCGAACCCCCGCGGGGCTCCGCCCCTGCACCCCACCAGGGGCTGCCGCCCCCTGGCCCCCGCATCGGTCTGACAGCCTCGCCCTGAAACGCCGGACGGCCCCAAAAACGCGCGCCACCGCCCTCAAGGGCCGCGAGGAACTGCACGACAAGCCCCCACCGCCCCGCGGCCGAAGCACTCCCCCGCGGACGCGATCCGGGGCGCAGCCCCGCCCCAGGGGCGCGGGGAACGGCGCAACCAGCCCCCACCCACCCGCAGGCAAGGAACTTGCGGTGGCAGCGGGATTCGGGCGCAGCCCCGCCCCAGGGGCGCGGGGAACGGCGCGACCAGCCCCCACCCACCCGCAGGCAAGGAACTTGCAGCGGACGGGGGATCGGGGCGCAGCCCCGGCCCCAGGGGCGCGCGCGAGCGGCCCGCAGGCGCTCGCAGGCGAAGAACCCGCCCGGGGGTCCGGGGGCGGAGCACCCGGGGGCGGGGTGGGCGGGTGGGAAACCCCGTCTCAGCTCTCCGTCAGGCCCTCCACCAACGAGTCCGCCGCCCGGTAGGGATCCAGCTCCCCCGCCACGATCCGCTCCGCGAGCGCACTCAGGCGGCGGTCACCATGAAGGTCACCGATCCGTTGACGCAGCGCCGTGACGGCGATCGTCTCGACCTCCTGGGACGCCCGGGCGAGGCGGCGCTCGGCGAGGACACCATGCTCCTCCATCCAGGCGTGGTGCTTCTCCAGGGCCTCGACGACCTCGTCGATGCCCTCACCCCGCGCCGCCACCGTCTTGACGATCGGCGGCCGCCAGTCCCCGGGACCTCGGGACTCGCCGAGCCCGAGCATGTGGTTCAGCTCACGCGCGGTCGCGTCGGCACCGTCCCGGTCGGCCTTGTTCACCACGTACACGTCGCCGATCTCCAGGATTCCGGCCTTCGCCGCCTGGATGCCGTCGCCCATGCCGGGGGCGAGCAGGACCACCGAGGTGTCCGCCTGGGAGGCGATCTCCACCTCCGACTGGCCCACACCGACCGTCTCCACCAGGATCACGTCACAGCCCGCCGCGTCCAGGACGCGGATGGCCTGGGGGGCCGACCAGGCCAGACCGCCCAGATGGCCTCGCGTGGCCATCGAGCGGATGTAGACGCCGGGGTCGGAGGCGTGCTCGGACATGCGCACACGGTCGCCGAGCAGGGCGCCTCCGGAGAACGGCGAGGACGGGTCGACGGCCAGGACTCCGACCCGCTTGCCCTGCCGCCGGTACGCCGTCACCAGCGCCGAGGTCGAGGTCGACTTGCCCACGCCCGGAGAGCCGGTGAGCCCGACGACGTACGCGTTGCCGGTCAGCGGGGCCAGCGCCGCCATGACCTCGCGCAACTGCGGGGACGCCCCCTCCACCAGGGAGATCAGCCGGGCCACGGCCCGCGGCCTGCCTTCCCTGGCCTGGGCCACCAGCGAGGAGACGTCCTGCATCACAGCTCCGTTCAGATCCGTTCAGAGTCGTACGCACCGAGGTCGTTCAGAGTCGTACGCACCAGGGTCGTACGGAAAGAGACAACGGCTTCAGGCCTTGGGTACCCGCACGATCAGCGCGTCACCCTGCCCGCCCCCACCGCACAGCGCCGCCGCGCCGACCCCGCCGCCGCGCCGCTTGAGCTCCAGGGCGAGGTGCAGCACGAGGCGGGCGCCGGACATCCCGATCGGGTGACCGAGGGCGATGGCACCACCGTTGACGTTCACCTTTTCCGTGGATACGCCGAGGTCCTTCATTGACTGCACGGCGACCGCGGCGAACGCCTCGTTGATCTCGATCAGGTCGAGATCGGAGACATCGAGGCCCTCCTTCTTCAGGGCGTGCAGGATCGCGTTCGACGGCTGGGACTGGAGGGAGTTGTCCGGACCCGCGACGTTCCCGTGCGCGCCGATCTCGGCGATCCACTGGAGGCCGAGCTCCTGCGCCTTGGTCTTGCTCATCACGACCACGGCCGCGGCGCCGTCGGAGATCTGCGAGGAGGTGCCCGCCGTGATCGTGCCGTCCCGGGTGAAGGCGGGGCGCAGCTTGGCCAGCGACTCCGCCGTGGTCTCGGCGCGGATGCCCTCGTCCTTGCTGAAGACGACGGGCTCGCCCTTGCGCTGCGGAATCTCCACGGGCGTGATCTCCGCCTCGAAGATGCCGTTCTTCTGGGCGGTGGCCGCGCGCTGGTGGGAGAGGGCCGCGATCTCGTCCTGCTCCGGGCGGGCGATGCCCAGGCGTGTGTTGTGCTTCTCCGTCGACTCGCCCATGGCGATGTTCTCGAAGGCGTCGGTGAGGCCGTCGTACGCCATCGCGTCGAGCATCTCGATCGCGCCGTACTTGAAGCCCTCGCGGGACTTGGGGAGCAGGTGGGGCGCGTTCGTCATGGACTCCTGGCCGCCCGCGACCACGATGTCGAATTCACCCGCGCGGATCAGCTGGTCCGCGAGCGCGATGGCGTCGAGACCGGACAGACACACCTTGTTGATCGTGAGCGCCGGGACGCTCATCGGGATGCCCGCCTTGACCGCGGCCTGGCGCGCCGGGATCTGGCCCGCCCCGGCCTGCAGCACCTGACCCATGATCACGTACTGCACCTGGTCGCCACCGATCCCCGCACGGTCGAGGGCGGCCTTGATCGCGAAGCCTCCGAGGTCGGCCCCGGAGAAGGACTTCAGCGAGCCAAGCAACCGTCCCATGGGCGTTCGGGCGCCCGCGACGATCACCGAGGTACTGCTGTTCGTTCCAGACATGAGGTGCGATCCCCTTACCGGCTGCACAGCCGAGGAGTGAACGAGGGTTTACTTGAATGTACTGAGCGGTAGGCCACCCGTCATCCGGCAGTCAGTGTGATCGCGCGCACGTTGCGTAACCGCCGTATGAGCGCTGCACTGACTCCATGCTGACGCGAATCGACCACATCGGTATCGCCTGCTTCGACCTCGACGCGACTGTCGAGTTCTACCGGGCGACGTACGGCTTCGAGGTCTTCCACTCCGAGGTCAACGAGGAGCAGGGCGTCCGCGAGGCCATGCTCAAGATCAATGAGACGTCCGACGGCGGCGCCTCCTACCTCCAGCTCCTGGAGCCGACCCGCGAGGACTCGGCCGTCGGGAAGTGGCTGGCGAAGAACGGCGAAGGTGTCCATCACATCGCGTTCGGCACGGCGGACGTAGACGCCGATGCCGCCGATATCAGGGAGAAAGGCGTACGAGTCCTCTACGACGAGCCCCGACGCGGCTCCATGGGGTCACGAATCACGTTCCTTCACCCAAAGGATTGCCATGGTGTCCTGACAGAACTGGTCACTTCGGCGGCTGTTGAGTCACCTGAGCACTGACCTCCGTATATCTGGGCCGGTAGGGTTGGGGGTGGCCGCTGCCGTTTGGGGGCGGCCCAGGGTCTGTCCGGCGACGGGCCCTGAGGTCATGCCGTCCAAAGGACGGCGTGGTCAAGGGCCGGGGTCCAGGTTTCGGGGGACGAGCGTCGGGGCGACAGCCCGTGCTCCGCTGTTGATCTGACACCATTCCCCGGGGGCCCCGTTCGGCGGATGGACGGGGTTCGTTTGGAGAGACTTGCGACCAGGGGACGGATGGGACCGCGCAGTGCGGGGCTACGAACGCCAGGAGCGAGAGCCGGCGGCTGACGTCGACCACCTCTCTCGGTTCGAGGCCGAGATGGAACGGCTGAAGACCGAGCGGGAGAAGGCCGTCCAGCACGCCGAGGACCTCGGCTATCAGGTCGAGGTGCTGCGCGCCAAGCTGCACGAGGCGCGCCGCAGTCTGGCGACCCGGCCTGCCTACGACAGCGGTGGCGACCTCGGCTATCAGGCCGAGCAATTGCTCCGTAATGCCCAGATCCAGGCCGATCAGCTGCGCGCCGACGCCGAGCGCGAGATGAGCCAGGCCCGGGCCCAGACGCAGCGCATCCTCCAGGAGCACGCCGAGCAGGCCGCCCGCTTGCAGGCGGAGCTGCACCAGGAGGCGGTCGCGCGCCGCCAGCAGCTCGATCAGGAGCTGGCCGAGCGCCGTCAGACCGTCGAGTCGCACGTCAACGAGAACGTGGCGTGGGCCGAGCAGCTGCGCGCCCGCAGCGAGCAGCAGGCCCGGCGGCTCCTGGAGGAGTCGCGCGCGGAGGCGGACCAGGCGCTGAGCGCCGCCCGCACGGAGGCCGAGCGGATCGCCGCCGAGGCCCGCCAGCGGCTGACGAACGACGCCGAGTCGGCCCGCGCCGAGGCCGAGGCGCTGCTGCGCCGGGCCCGCACGGACGCCGAGCGGCTGCTGAACGCCGCGTCGATGCAGGCCCAGGAGGCCACCGACCACGCCGAGCAGCTGCGCAGCTCCACGGCGAACGAGTCGGACAACGCCCGCCGCCAGGCCACCGAGCTGAGCCGGGCCGCCGAGCAGCGCATGACGGAGGCCGAGGCGGCGCTGCGCGAGGCGCGGACCGAGGCGGACAAGGTCGTCGCCGAGGCGAAGGAGGCCGCGGCCAAGGCCCTGGCGAGCGCCGAGTCGGCGAACGAGCAGCGCACGCGGACGGCGAAGGAACAGGTCGCCCGGCTGGTCAGCGAGGCCACCAAGGAGGCCGAGACCACCAAGTCCGACGCCGAGCAGGCCGTCGCGGACGCCAAGGCCAAGGCCGAGAAGATCGTCGCGGAGGCCGAGGAGACCGCGCGCAGCCTCACCGCCGAGGAGACCGCCTCCCAGCTCTCCAAGGCGGCCCGTACCGCCGAGGACGTCCTGAACAAGGCGTCCGAGGACGCCAAGGCGACCAGGAAGGCGGCGGCCGAGGAGGCCGAGCGGATCCGCACCGAGGCGGAGTCCGAGGCGGACCGGCTGCGTGCCGAGGCGCACGACATCGCCGAGCAGCTCAAGGGCACGGCGAAGGACGACACCAAGGAGTACCGCGCCAAGACGGTCGAGCTGCAGGAGGAGGCGCGCCGGCTGCGCGGCGAGGCCGAGCAGCTGCGCTCCGACGCCAATGCCGAGGGCGAGCGGATCCGCTCCGAGGCCCGGCGCGAGGCCGTCCAGCAGATCGAGGAGGCGGCCAAGACCGCCGAAGAGCTGCTCGCGAAGGCCAAGGCGGACGCGGACGAGCTGCGGAACACGGCCACCAGCGACAGCGAGCGGGTACGCACCGAGGCCATCGAGCGCGCCACGACGCTGCGCCGTCAGGCCGAGGAGACCCTGGAGCGCACGCGCAAGGAGGCCGAACGCAACCGCGAGGAGGCCGTCGAGCTCTCCGAAACGATCAAGGCGGAGGCCGAGCGGGCCGCCGAGACGTTGCGCGAGGAGACCGAGCGCGCCATAGCGGCCCGTCGGACGGAGGCCGCCGAGGAGCTGACCCGGCTGCACACCGAGGCGGAGCAGCGGCTCGCCTCGGCCGAGCAGGCGCTGAGCGACGCACGGGCGGACGCCGAGCGGATCCGCCGCGAGGCCGCCGAGGAGAGCGACCGGCTGCGTTCGGAGGCCGCCGAGCGGATCCGTACGCTCCAGGCACAGGCCGAGGCGGAGGCGGAGCGGCTGCGCAACGAGGCCGCCGCGGACGCCTCCACGTCGCGCGCCGAGGGCGAGAACATCGCCGTACGACTGCGCTCGGAGGCCGCGGCGGAGGCCGAGCGGCTGAAGTCGGAGGCCCAGGACACCGCCGACCGGGTACGGGCGGAGGCCCAGGCCGCGGCCGAGCGGCTGGCCACCGAGGGCGCGGAGACGCTGGCCGCCGCCCAGGAGGAGGCCGCCCGGCGCCGCCGCGAGGCCGAGGAACTCCTCGGTTCCGCGCGCCAGGAGGCGGACCAGGAGCGCGAGCGGGCCCGGGAGCAGAGCGAGGAGCTCCTCGCCTCCGCGCGCAACCGTGTCGACGAGGCCCAGGCCGAGGCCGTACGGCTGGTCGAGGAGGCCGACCGGCGCGCGACCGAGATGGTCTCCAGCGCCGAGCAGACCGCGCAGCAGGTGCGCGACGCCGTGGCGGGGCTGCACGAGCAGGCCCAGGAGGAGATCACCGGCCTGCGCAGCGCCGCCGAGCACGCGGCGGACCGGACCAGGACCGAGGCGCAGGAGGAGGCGGACCGGGTCCGCGCCGACGCGTACGCGGAGCGGGAGCGGGCCTCCGAGGACGCGAGCCGTATCCGGCGTGAGGCGGCCGAGGAGACGGACGCCGCCAAGTCGCTCGCGGAGCGTACGGTTTCGGAGGCGATCGCCGAGTCCGAGCGGCTGCGTTCGGAAGCCGCCGAGCACGCCGAGCGGGTGCGCGCCGAGGCCTCCGACACCATCGCGAACGCCGAGCAGGACGCTTCGCGCAGCCGTGCCGAGGCCCGGGAGGACGCGAACCGGATCCGTTCGGACGCGGCCACGCAGGTCGACACGCTCATCACCGAGGCGCGCTCCGAGGCGGAGCGGCTGACGAACGAGACGAACGCCGAGGCCGAGCGCGTGCGCGCGGAGTCCGTGGCCAAGGCCGAGCGGCTGGTCTCGGACGCGACCGGGGACGCGGAGCGGCTGCGCGCCGAGGCCGCCGAGACGGTCGGTTCCGCGCAGCAGCACGCCGAGCGGATCCGCAGCGAGTCCGAGCGCGTCAAGGCCGAGGCGGCGGCGGAGGCCGAGCGGCTCACGTCCGAGGCCCGTGAGGAGGCCGACCGGACGCTGGACGCGGCACGCCGGGAGGCCAACAAGCGGCGCTCCGAGGCGGCCGAGCAGGTCGACACCCTCATCTCGGAGACGGCGTCCGAGGCGGACAAGCTGCTCGCCGAGGCGCAGCAGAGCGCGCAGAAGACCACGGCGGACGCCGAGTCGCAGGCCGACACGATGGTGGGCGCGGCACGCAACGAGGCCGAGCGGCTGGTCTCCGAGGCGACCGTCGAGGGCAACACCCTGGTGGAGCGGGCCCGTACGGACGCGGACGAGCTGCTGGTCGGCGCGCGCCGGGACGCGACCGCCATAAGAGAGCGGGCGGAGGAGCTGCGCGACCGCGTCACCACCGAGATCGAGGAACTGCACGAGCGGGCCAGGCGTGAGTCGGCCGAGGCGATGAAGACGGCCGGCGAGCGCTGCGACGCGCTGGTGCGGGCCGCCGAGGACCAGCTCGCCGAGGCCGAGGCGAAGGCGAAGGACCTGGTCTCGGAGGCCAACTCCGAGGCGAGCAAGGTCCGTATCGCCGCGGTCAAGAAGGCCGAGGGGCTCCTCAAGGAGGCCGAGCAGAAGAAGAGCTCGCTCATCGCGGAGGCGACGGAGATCAAGGCCGAGGCCATCCGCGAGGCGCGGGCCGCGGTCGAGGAGGGCAAGCGCGAGCTGGAGGTGCTGATCCGCCGGCGCGAGGACATCAACGCCGAGATCTCCCGTGTCCAGGATGTCCTGGAGGCGTTGGAGTCCTTTGAGGCCCCGTCCGCAGGCAAGGACGGTGGGGTCAAAGCGGGCGCTGCCGTCGGCGCAACTCGTTCGAGTGGCAAGTCGTCAGAAGGCTAGCCATAACCACCCATTCCGTGCTTTGCACGGACCTTTGCCACAGGTCCTGGCAAGCCGTCTGACAGTTAGCCACCCAAAAGGAGTCTCATTCTCCAGATCAAACACGCATCCGCTCGATGACACACCGCTTTGGCCCCTAGGATTCCCCCTATCACCTCACCGGTCTCATTCGACAGGAACCCCATGAGCGACACTTCCCCCTACGGCTTCGAGCTTGTGCGGCGTGGGTACGACCGCGCTCAGGTGGACGAACGCATTTCGAAGCTCGTCTCCGACCGTGACAGCGCTCTGGCCCGTATCACTGCTCTCGAAAAGCGCATCGAGGAGCTCCACCTCGAGACGCAGAACGCCCAGGCCCAGGTCAGCGACGCGGAGCCGTCGTACGCGGGTCTCGGCGCGCGTGTCGAGAAGATCCTCCGCCTCGCCGAGGAGGAGGCGAAGGATCTGCGCGAGGAGGCCCGTCGCGCGTCCGAGCAGCACCGTGAGCTCGCCGAGTCGGCCGCCCAGCAGGTCCGCAACGACGCAGAATCGTTCGCTGCAGACCGCAAGTCCAAGGCCGAGGACGAGGGCGTCCGGATCGTCGAGAAGGCCAAGAGCGACGCCTCCCAGCTGCGCCAGGAGGCGCAGAAGGACGCGCAGTCCAAGCGCGAGGAGGCGGACGCCCTCTTCGAGGAGACCCGTGCCAAGGCCGCACAGGCCGCCGCCGACTTCGAGACGAACCTCGCCAAGCGCCGCGAGCAGTCCGAGCGCGACCTGGCGTCGCGTCAGGCCAAGGCCGAGAAGCGCCTCGCGGAGATCGAGCACCGCGCGGAGCAGCTCCGCCTGGAGGCCGAGAAGCTGCGCACGGACGCCGAGCGCCGCGCCCGCCAGACGGTGGAGACGGCCCAGCGCCAGGCCGAGGACATCGTGGCCGACGCGAACGCCAAGGCCGACCGCATCCGCTCGGAATCCGAGCGCGAGCTGGCGGCGCTGACGAACCGTCGCGACTCGATCAACGCTCAGCTCACGAACGTCCGCGAGATGCTCGCGACGCTCACGGGCGCCGCGGTGGCCGCCGCGACCACGCCCGCCGAGGACGAGCCGATCTCCCGCGGGGTTCCGGCCCAGCAGTCCCGGTAGGTTCGGGCAGTTTCCGACAGCACTCCGGCCCGCGCTCTCTTCTCGGGAGCGCGGGCCGTCGGCGTGCCCCGCGAGGGGCGCGGGGCGGTGACATTTCGCCGCTCCGCCGCGTGGGCGCGACAAGCCACGATGACGCGGCGGTCGGAGACGGTGAACATGCGGCAAACACACCGCCGCCCAAGTGGCACGGCCCCAGACCGCGTCCTACCGTGTCCGCATGATCGAGCTAGAGGGGCTGACCAAGCGGTACGGCGAGAAGGTGGCGGTCAACCATCTGACCTTCACCGTCAGACCCGGTATCGTCACGGGGTTCCTCGGTCCGAACGGCGCGGGCAAGTCCACGACGATGCGGATGATGCTCGGCCTCGACCACCCCACCGCGGGCGACGTACGCATCGACGGGAAGCACTACGACCACCTCAAGGACCCGCTGAAGTACATCGGCGCCCTGCTGGACGCCAAGGCCATGCACGGCGGCCGCAGCGCCTTCAACCACCTCCTCTGTCTCGCCCAGAGCAACGGCATCCCCAAGGCGCGGGTGGACGAGGTCCTGGACACCGTGGGCCTCACCTCGGTGGCCAGGAAGAAGGCCAAGGGCTTCTCGCTCGGCATGGGCCAACGACTCGGCATCGCGGGCGCGCTGCTCGGCGACCCGCGGATCCTGATGTTCGACGAGCCGGTCAACGGCCTCGACCCCGAGGGCATCCACTGGATCCGCAACCTGATGAAGTCGCTGGCCGGCCAGGGCCGTACGGTCTTCGTGTCGAGTCACCTCATGAGCGAGATGGCGCTGACCGCGGATCACCTCGTCGTCATCGGCCAGGGCCGCCTCCTCGCGGACACCTCCATGGCCGACTTCATCGCGCAGAACTCGCGGTCGTACGTCCGTATCCGCTCCCCCCAGCGCGAGCGGCTGCTCGACGTCCTGCACGGGGCGGGGATCACCGTCGTCGAGAGCGGCAGCGGGACGCTGGAGGTGGACGGCGCGAAGTCGGAGCAGATCGGTGAGCTGGCCGCGCAGCACCAGATCGTGCTGCACGAGCTGAGCCCCCAGCAGGCCTCCCTGGAAGAGGCGTTCATGCGGCTGACCGCGGAGTCGGTGGAGTACCACGCGCACACCGATGCCCCGCCCCAGCAGTGGGGCGGCGGCTGGAACAAGGAGACCTGAGCATGGCGGCGACCCAGGTCCTCAAGTCCGAGTGGACCAAGATCCGGTCGGTCGCGTCCACCGTCTGGACGCTCAGTCTCGCCGCGGTGGTCACGATCGCGCTGGGCATCCTGATCTCGCTGCTGTCGAACAACGAGTTCGACAAGATGGGCGAGAAGGACCGGCTCTCCTTCGACCCGACGTTCATCAGCTTCGCGGGGATGACCCTCGGTCAGCTCGCGATGATCGTGTTCGGGGTGCTCGTGGTCGGCAACGAGTACAGCACCGGCATGATCCGCACCTCGCTGGCCGCGGTCCCGCAGCGCGCCACGTTCCTCTTCAGCAAGATCGCGGTGGCGGCGGGGCTCGCCCTCGTCGTCGGCATGATCACCAGCTTCATCGCCTTCTTCCTCGGACAGGCGGCGCTCGGCACGCACAGCGCGTCGATCAGCGACTCCGGGGTGCTGCGCGCGGTGGTCGGCGGCGGCCTCTACATGACGCTGATCGCGGTCTTCTCGATGGGCGTCGCGACGATGCTGCGCAGCCCGATGCTCTCGCTCGGCATCCTCATGCCGTTCTTCTTCCTGATCTCCAACATCCTCGGCGCGGTGTCCGCGACCAAGAGGATCGGCCGCTATCTGCCCGACCAGGCCGGCAGCAAGATCATGCGGGTGGTGACCCCGATCGGCGACGACACCCCGTACGGCCCCTGGGGCGGCCTGGCGATCATGGTCCTGTGGGTGGTCGCGGCGCTCCTCGGCGGCTATCTGCTGCTGAAGAGGCGGGACGCGTAGACGACCTTCAGGGCCTGAGGTCCTCGCCGTTCGGGTGGGGTTCCAGGGCGTCGAAGTCCGTCCAGCCCTCCCAGCGCCACACGTCCTTGTCCAGGTCCGGCTGGAGCGGCACGAAGCGGCCGAGTTCGAAGTCGCCCGCCTCCAGGTCGAACCAGCGCTCGTCGGCGACCTCGGTGCCCAGGCCCACCGTCCGTGCCGTCAGCCGGACGAGGAGCTTGACGCCGTACGAGCCGGACAGCTCCTTGCCCTGGATACGCCGGAACGGCAGTTCGGCCACCGGTGCCTCGACCGGTATCCACACGGTGAACGGCGCCCCGCGCTCGACCGCGAGCCAGTACCGCTCGTCGGCCGGTTCGCCCTGCGCGTCCAGGACCTTCAGCCACTGCTTGTAGATGACCAGGCTGCCGTCGTGCGGGGAGCGCTCCAGGTAGCGCAGATGGGCACGGGCGCGCAGATCCACGACGGACAGGTTGTCGAAGCGGTTGTAGAAGCGGACGGCGATGATCGCGTCCTCGCTGTCGGCGTGGCGCCTCGAGTAGCCGGGGAAGTCCGCGGTCCAGGCGTGCGAGATGCTGGCCCGCTGCCGCCAGACGAACGGCCGCAGCGCGAACATCTTGATCAGGACGATGCCCAGCAGCACCGCGGGCACCAGGGAGCCCGTGACGGAGGCGACCGTGGCGAGCAACTGGTGCGCGGTGCTGTCCGGCTCGGGGCTGAGATTGTCCGTACCGACACTCGCCCGCAGCACCGCGAGACTCAGGTCGAAGAGCCGCTCCCCGTTCGAGAACCGCTGCGCCATCGACCGCGACGAGTGCTCGGTGAGCGTCCACGCGGTCGCGATGACGACGGAGAGCCCGGCCAGCGCGCCCAGCGTCATCAGAAGGAGGGCGTGGACGGTACGTCCGGCGATCCACCAGCGAACGGACGTACGGAAGCGCGGATGGGCCCGGCCCCGCCCCGAGGACCCCACCCGACTCCACCCGCGTCTCATCAACCTCAACTCACTTCCCCCGTAACCCACTTCGCCCCCACTCGTACAATGGGACGGCATGATTCCCGGTGTCCGTTCCGGCCAACCCCGTCCGGACGGGGAGACCGGGCCCCGCCCCGGGTACACCTCGCGTGGAAGGCTGTTGCCCCTATCGCGCGACCACCCCCGAAGGGCGTCACCGTGACGACGAAGGACCGAAGCCTGCAGGCGCTGGGCCTGGACGACGTGCCCGCGAAGCAGCCGCTCACCTATCCCGGCCGTCCCACCACCGAGCCCTCGCTGCTCACCGGCGGCGAACTGCTCCAGCTCGACGTGCGGCCGCTGCGGCTCGGCGAGTGGTACGTCGAGGAGCGCCAGGAGCAGCAGCGGCTCGACGAGGCGCTCGCCGACCTCGGGCAGGTCGGCACCGGGCACCGCCACCCGGTGATCGCCGTCGGCTCCAACGCCTCCCCCGGCCAGGTCGCCCACAAGCTGACCCGGCTCGGCATCCCGGCGACGGTGCCGATGGTGCCCGTGCGGGTGCACGGCATCGGGGTGGGCTGCTCGGGGCACATCAGTCCGGCGGGGTACGTGGCGGGGACGCCGTACGTGGACCCGCGCGCCGAGACCACGCTCGTCGTCACCTGGCTGGACTCGACGCAGCTGAAGGCGGTCGACGACACCGAGTTCCCGGACTACCGGCGGGCGATACTCCCGGGCGACGCGTTCGCGATGACGATGCCCTCCGGGGAGCGGCTCGGCGGCGCGTACATCTACTTCAGCGCGCACGGGGTGCTCGCCGATCCGGCCACCGGGCAGCCGCGTCCGGGCGGCGGTGACCAGGCGCAGCTGCTCGCCGCACTGCTGGCCGACTCCGCCCGGCTGCGCGAACTGCTCGGTCCCGACCCGGCCACCTGGGTGCGGCGCGCGGGAGCCGACCGCGCGCTGCGCGAGCGGGGCACGCTGGTCTTCGGTGAGGAGGGCTGGGTACTGCCGCAGACGGACTTCCTGCCGTACGTCGACGACGCGTCCGAGCTGCGGCTGTACGACGACCTGCCGCCGCTGGACGACTCGCTTCCCCGTCGGGTGTGAGGCGTGCTCCGTATCGGCTGCGGAGATTCCGTTTCCGGCCTGACCAGGCAAGACGGGTACCTGACAAAGGTAGGGTGCGGGTAAGGCCCCAGGTAAGGCCGTTCTCCTGCCCGCCCCCCGCGTGACCTGCACATTTTTACTTACTCTTGAGTGGAACCGTCAGCGCCCCGATATCCTCCTAACCCTTACGGGGGCGTGCGCCCCGACGTCCTGAACCTTTCGATGGGTGCGGAGCATGATCGAGGCAGTCGGCCTGACGAAGCGCTACGGCGCCAAGACGGCCGTGTACAACCTTTCCTTCCAGGTGCGGCCGGGTGCCGTCACCGGCTTCCTCGGGCCCAACGGCTCGGGCAAGTCGACGACGATGCGGATGATCCTCGGCCTCGACAACCCCACCTCGGGGCAGGTCACCATCGGCGGCTTCCCCTACCGCAAGCTGCCCAACGCGCCGCGCCAGGTCGGCGCGCTCCTCGACGCCAAGGCCGTGCACGGCGGCCGGCACGCCCGCAACCACCTGCTCTGCCTCGCCCAGCTGTCGGGCATCCCGGCCCGCCGGGTCGACGAGGTACTCGGCGTGGTCGGGCTGCAGGACGTGGCCAAGAAGCGCTCCAAGGGCTTCTCGCTCGGCATGGGACAGCGGCTCGGCATCGCCGCCGCGCTCCTCGGCGACCCTCAGGTGCTGCTCTTCGACGAGCCGGTCAACGGCCTCGACCCCGAGGGCATCCTCTGGGTCCGCAACCTGATGAAGGCGCTCGCGGCGGAGGGACGCACGGTCTTCGTCTCCTCGCACCTGATGAGCGAGATGGCGCTGACCGCCGACCACCTGATCGTGATCGGGCGCGGTCAGCTGCTCGCCGACCAGAACATCAAGGACTTCATCTCGCACAACTCGGCCGACTTCGCCCGGGTCCGCACCCCGGAGACCGAGCCGCAGCAGCGCGAGAAGCTGACCGCCGCGCTCACCGAGGCGGGCGGCCAGGTGCTGCCCGAGCAGGACGGCGCGCTGCGCGTGATGGGCCTGCCGCTGCCCCGCATCAGCGACCTCGCGCACTCCGCCGACGTACGCCTGTGGGAGCTCTCTCCGCACCAGGCCTCGCTGGAGGAGGCGTACATGCGGATGACACAGGGCGCCGTCGACTACCGCTCGACCATCGACCAGAAGGCCGGGCTCCAGCAGGAGCTGCCGCCGGGTGCCATGCCGCCGCAGCAGCTGCCGGTCGCGGGCCAGGGCCAGCCGGGCTGGTACGCACCGCCGCCGCCCCAGCAGGGCGGGCAGCCGTTCGCGATGCCGCAGGGCGCCCCGCAGGCGGGTCCCTACGGCGCTCCGGGCAACCCGGGTGCGCCGGGTGCCGCGGACGTCAACCCGTACGCCCAGCCCGCTCCCCAGGCCCCCGCGCAGCCGCCCGTCGCACCCCCGGCGCCCGCCGCTCCCGCCACCCCCGACCTGACCAAGCCCGAGGACGCCCGATGAGCACGCCCCCGCCCCCGATGCCGCAGCAGGCCGCCGCTGCCCCCACCTGGCAGGCGGCGCCCGGCACTTCGTACAGCTCGCCGATCCCGGTCACCCCCACCCACCTCGGCCACGCGCTCACCTCCGAGTGGACGAAGATCAAGTCGGTGCGCTCGACGCTCTGGACGCTCGGCATCTTCCTGCTCCTGGTGGTCGGCATCGGCTTCCTGGTCGCCGCGCAGACCCAGGACTCCGACTTCGGCGACGTGCCGTACACGATCCCGGCCTTCTTCGGGCTGATACTGGGCCAGATCTGCCTGATCACGCTGGGCGTCCTGGTCGTCTCCTCCGAGTACGGCACGGGGATGATCCGCACGACCTTCACGGCCTCGCCGCAGCGCCACCGGGTGCTCACCGCCAAGTTGATCATCTTCTTCGCGGTGGCGTTCACCGTCTCGGTGTTCTCCATCGGCCTGGTCGGCCTCATGACCTCGGCCATGCACAGCGGTTCCTCGCACGTCTCGTGGGGCGGCACGGTCGTCAAGGGTGCGCTGTACGTCTCGCTGCTCGGCGTCCTGTCCCTCGCGGTGGGCTCGATGCTGCGGCACTCGGCGGGCGCGATCACCACGATGCTCGGGGTCGTGCTGGTGCCCGCGATCCTGCCCGCGTTCCTGATGATGTCGCAGAGCATGCGCACGATCGGCGAGAAGATGCAGGAGTACGCCGCTCCCAACGCCCTCGCCAGGGTCTTCGCCCTGAACAACGAGAACGGCAGCGGCGTCGCGCAGCTCGGTCTGCTCGCCGGGGTGACGGCGGCGGCGATCGCCGGCGCGTACGTGCTGCTGGAGCGCCGGGACGTGTGAGTCCGCTCCGGCCCGAAGTGGCCTAGAACCTGGGCGCGTTACGGGACCGCTGCACCCTTGAGGTGCGGCGGTCCTTCGCGTTCCAGCAGGCCTTGTGCCAGTGACGGCGCTCGTCGACGCCCGAGTGCTCGGGCCAGGCCACCACGTGCGGGACGCCGGAGGGGATCATCTGGTCGCAGCCCGGGCAGCGGTAGGTCTTGCCCTCGGCGCTGGCGCCCGCCACATGACGCACGCTCCACTCCTCGCCCTGCCAGCTCTCCGTGGACTGCCAGCCGCCGTACCGCCCGGAGCGGTCGTCCTCCGCGCTCCGGTCGGAGGGGTCGGAACCCTTGGGGCGGTTGCGACGCGGGGACACAGGACACCTCACGGAGCTATACAGGGAGCAGGGCCTGCTCCAGCCTACGCGGAGCGGACAGGGGTAGCCGTACCCCATCAACCCCCTCAGATCGCCCTCCCGTCGGCTCATTCTGCAGACAATCCGCAAATCTCTCCGACAGGCCGTGTCCTCGGCACGTGTCGGGCGGTTATGCCGGTGGGGGAGCTCCGCGTCGGAGCCGAGGAAGCAGGAAAGCACCATGCACGTGGGAAGTTTTGTACTGGCGGCCCAGTTCCCGGGACAGGGCCAGGGGGAGGCCCTGCACCGCGCGGTGCGCACGGCCGAGGTCGCCGAAGAGGCCGGGCTCGACGCGGTGTGGCTGGCCGAGCACCACTTCGTGCCGTACGGGACGTGCCCGTCGGCGGTGACCCTGGCCGCCCTGCTGCTGGGCCGCACCAGCCGCATCCGCGTGGGTACGGCGGTGAGCGTACTGCCCACCGTCCACCCCGTCGCCCTCGGTGAGCAGGCCGCGCTGCTGCACGTGACGTCCGGCGGCCGTTTCACGCTGGGCGTGGGGCGCGGCGGGCCCTGGGTGGACCTGGAGGTCTTCGGCGCGGGCCTGGAGGCATACGAGAAGGGGTTCCCGGAATCACTCGATCTGCTGGTGCGCTGGCTGCGCGAGCCGTCCGTGGA
The DNA here is from genome assembly GCF_039503195.1 of Streptomyces mirabilis. NCBI lineage: Bacteria > Bacillati > Actinomycetota > Actinomycetes > Kitasatosporales > Streptomycetaceae > Streptomyces > Streptomyces mirabilis. The sequence continues at coordinate 6,932,223 of NZ_JBCJKP010000001.1, read as the reverse complement.
AGGGCGGGGCGAGCGGTTCAGGTTCCGCGAAGTGCCCGTCGTGCCCCGGCCGTCGGAGTCGCTGAGCGGCTCCCCCGGCCCCGAGGTCGTCGTCGCCTGCACCTCGCCGGCGAGCGTGCGGCTCGCCGCCGAGCGGGGGCTGCCGATGCTCCTCGGTATGCATGTCGGTGACGAGGAGAAGGCCGAAATGGTGTCCCTGTGGCGACAGTTGGCACGTGTGGCGGGCCGTTCGACGGACGAGATCCTCGGCGCGGCCCATGTGTCGGCCGGCGTCTGCCAGATCGCGGACCGTCGCACCGACGCCGTCGAGACACTCCTCAAGGCGATGCCCGGCTGGCTGAGGCAGGGGTTGGACGCGCATGTGACGGTCGACGGCCGCGCCCGCGCGATGCGGGACCCGCTGGCGTACACGGAACTCCTGTGCGGGCTGCACCCGGTGGGCACGCCGCGCCTGTGCGCCGACCGTCTCGCGGCCACCTCGGAGCGCACCGGCATCTCCCGCTTCGCCCTCCTCGTCGAGGGCTCCGGCGACCTGGCGGCGACAGAGGAGAACGTCCAACGACTCGGCTCCGAGGTACTCCCCCACCTCGGCTGAGACAGGTCACCGCGGACGGCGTGGGCCCGGGAGAGGGTGCGGGCGCCCTGGGCCCACCAAGGGTCTCCAGGGCCCCACAACCGACTTGTCCCGCCCCGCGGCCCGGACAACTCGGTCTCCCTGACCCGACGCACACACCCACCCACGATCCGCGTCCCGCTGTCGGCCCGGGGACCCGGGGGAGCCTGCCGCCCCGTACAGATGCACCTCCCGCGTACGGAGCGGCAAGCAATGCGGCATCAAGGCGTCACGTCAGCAGTCTCGGAACTCCGGCGACTGATTCAGCAGCTGACTGCGCACCGAGGTGAAGCGTGCCAGCGTGTCGTCCACTGAGGTGTCCAGTGGGAACACCGCCACCCGATGGCAGTTCTGGAAGGCCAGCCGCACACCGAAGTGCCGCTGCAGCGCGCCGCGTATCGCGTCACTCGCGAGCGCACGCAGCAGCTGGCCACGCGCCTGCTCGTCCGGCGGAGGCGTCTGGTTGTCGGCGAAGTTGCCGCCGTCCACCTTCAGCTGAGCCACCAGGGAGCTGATCATCTCCCATGCGTAGGGCAGGGAGGTCCGGACGCAGTCGACGAATTCTGCTTCGTCGACCTCGCCTCGCTCGGCCTTCTCGAGTAGGGCCGGTGAGACGTCGAGCGACATGGGTTCTCCTCTCGCACCCCCAGACCTCGGGGGTTGCCGGACAGGTAAGGGACATTCGCGATATCGAACACTCTGAGTACACGCATCGCGACCTCCCGTTTATACGGTAAGCAACGTACGGTGACGGCACCAGGAGAATGCGCACATAGCGAACTCCCAGTAGGCCCACAATCAGCCACGACCGAACAGGCGTCTTCCAGGGCGAATCGCGTGGACCTCCGCCCGTCGAGTAGCGTTGCGGACCATGCGTCTCGTCATTGCCCGCTGCTCCGTTGACTACGCGGGCCGGCTCACCGCCCATCTCCCGTCGGCCCCCCGTCTCATCCTGGTGAAGGCGGACGGCAGCGTCTCGATCCACGCTGACGACCGGGCCTACAAGCCCCTCAACTGGATGTCGCCGCCCTGCACCCTGAAGGAGGGCTCCGGCGACGAGGAGGGCGTCTGGACCGTCATCAACAAGGCGGGCGAGAAGCTCATCATCACGATGGAGGAAGTCCTCCACGACTCCTCGCACGAACTCGGCGTGGACCCCGGCCTGATCAAGGACGGCGTGGAAGCGCACCTTCAGGAGCTCCTCGCCGACCGCATCGAAACGCTCGGCGAGGGCTACACGCTCATCCGCCGCGAGTACATGACGGCCATCGGCCCCGTCGACATCCTGTGCCGCGACGGCGAGGGCCAGACCGTCGCCATCGAGATCAAGCGCCGCGGCGAGATCGACGGCGTGGAGCAGCTCACCCGCTACCTGGAACTGCTCAACCGCGACCCGCACCTCGCGCCGGTCCGTGGCGTCTTCGCCGCCCAGGAGATCAAGCCGCAGGCCCGCGTCCTCGCCACGGACCGCGGCATCGGCTGCACGGTCCTGGACTACGACGCGTTGCGGGGCATCGAGGACGACAAGCTGCGGTTGTTCTGATTCGAACGACTTTGACTCAATCGGCCATGTAGTTCGCCGGTCAGAAGTGAGGGCCGGGTCCGATGTCGGACCCGGCCCTCACTTCTGTCGTGGTGCTCAGATCACCGAACCGTTCGGCGACCCGGCGGCGCTGCTGCTCGCCGGAACACTCGCAGAACTGCTTTGCGGGGCCCCGGCGCTGGTGCTCGCGGGGACGCTGGAGGCGGGGCCGCTGGCGGTGGTTGTGGTGGTGGACGGCGGCGTGGTCGGAGGGGTGGTGGGCGCGGAGGGCGACGTCGACGACGTGGGACCCGTCGGGCTCACCGACGACGAAGGGCTCGTCGACGGCTTCGGCGACGTCGACGACGACGGCTTGGTCGTCGGCGGCTTGGAAGTCGACTTGGACGGCGACGTCGACGTACCCCCGCCCCCCTTCGTCCCACTCGGGCTGTCCGAAGGCCGCCCGCTCGTGTTCGTCGGCGGCGTCGGGTCGTCCGAGGTCCCGTACGTGCCGTCGGGGCCCGGGTCCGTCGGCGTGGACACCACGCCCGCGTCGCTGCCGCCGCCCTTCTTCGCCTTGTCGGCGCCGAGGCTGTCGTCCTGGCCGCCCTGGCTGGCCGAGGGGTTGACGCCGACCTTCTCGGACGGGTTGTCGGTGTTGTTGTTCGAGGTCGCGCCGAGCGTCACCACGGTGCCCAGCACCGCGACGAGCAGCGCGCCCGCGCCCGCGGCCACCAGGTTGCGCCGGGTGCCGGCCACCAGACGACTGCCCACGCCCACGCGCTTCGACGCCGGACCCGGTTCGGCCCGGTGGGTGACCAGCGTCGAGGGCTCCCCGACCGGAGCGGAGAGCACGAACGCGGCCGGTACGCCGCCGGGCGGCGACACCGACTCCTCGTGCCGTGCGTCGGGCACCTCCTCGCCCGCCGCCGTGCGCCCGCCGGGCAGTACGGCCACGCCGGGCAGTACGGCCCCGGAGCGGTCGGCGATCAGCGCGAGGGCCCGGCGGCCCGCGACGGTGCCGCGCTTGTCGGCGAGGGCACCGCGCAGCCCGATGGAGGACTCCAGCTCGGCGCGGGCCCGGTCCAGCTGACCGGCGCAGAGCGCGAGGATGCCCAACTCGTGGTGGAAGTAGGCTTGTTCGCCGACCTCGCCGGCGAGCCTGGAGGCCTCCGCGCCGGAGCGCAGGGCGCGCTCCCAGGCGTTCCAGTTCAGTCCCGCGGCGAAGGCGGGCGCGGCCGTGCGGGCCAGCCGCACGGCGACGCTCTCGTCCTGCTCGTCGGCCGGGGCCGTGGTGAGCGGGACCAGGACGGTGAGGGCGGCGAGCACGGCGTCGGCCTCGGCGCTGACTCGTTCCGGGGTGACCGAGGGGTGTCCGGCCCACCAGGTGTAGTGCTGGGCCGCGGTGCGGGCCTGCTCCTCCAGCCCGTCGGCGTATCCGGCGGCCTCCAGCTGGGCCTGCACGCCGGCGGCGAGCCGGTAGCGGGAGCCGACCGGGGAGACCAGCGCGCAGCCCGCCAGTTCGGCGAGCGCGGCGTCGGCGTGGGTGTCGTCCACGAGGGCGGGCAGATGCGTCTGGTGCGGCACCTCACCGCCGAGCGCGACGGCGAAGCGCAGGGTGGCACGGGCCGACCCGCTCAGGCGGGAGGCGAGCAGCGCGGCGGGCGCGGCCCCCTCGGCGAGCGAGGGCAGCGGTACGTCGTGGCCGTCGGCGGCCTCGAAGGGCGCGTCGACCGGCAGGTCGACCGGGGCGTCCTGGAAGACGCCGAAGTCGTCGAAGGCGTTCTCCTTGGCCTGCAACTGGTCGCGCTGTCGCAGCAGGGCACCGGCCTGCATGAAGCGCAGCGGCAGACCCTCGGACTCGAACCAGAGGTCGCCCGCCCAGTTCGCCTCCTCCTCGGTCAGCACGCGTCCGACGGTCCGCTCCAAGAGCTCGAGGCCGCCGCTGCGGTCGAGTCCGCCGAGGAAGACCTCTTCGAGGAGGGAGTCGGCGGAGGGCGCGGGGACGTCGGGGGTCGCGGCGATGACGAAGGCGCACTCGGGGGTGGCGTCGAGGAGTTCGTCGAGCGCGGTGCCGCCGATCTCCACGTCGTCGAGGACGACGACCGCGCCGATCCCGTGGACGAGTTCGAGCAGTTCGTCCCGTTCGGGACGGTACAGAGGCGCGCTGTGGACAGCGGCGAACAGGTCGTACAGCAGGTCGGTCGCCGTGCGCCGGTATCCGGAGAGGCGGACGACGCCGTCGGGGGCGAGGTCCGCGCAGTCGTCGGCGACGGCGTCGAGCAGGCTGGTGCGGCCGGAGCCGGCGGGGCCGGTGAGGCGTACGGAGCGCCCGCGCGCCAGCAGGCGGACGAGCCGCTCGCGCTCCTCCTGGCGCTCCAGGAGCGGCAGTCGGGGCTGGGCGGGGCCCGGCGGTACGGGCGGCAGGGCGGCGCGGGCCAGATCGGCTCGCTCGGCGGCACTGAACTTCGTGGGCCGCTGCGGTCGCTCTCCCGGCGGGCAGACCTCTATCTCGCTGCCGTCGACGGGGTTGACCGTGAGCAGGAAGTCGCCCGAGACGAGTTGGACGGTGCGGGCGAGTGCGGGTGTGTACTGACCCAGGTCGGCGGTGAGCGCATCACGCGGTGGGCGCGAGCGAGGCGCCTGGCCGTCGTCGTCATGGCCGTACTCTTCGGGTCCCCGGTTGTTCGGGTCCATGTTCCAAGCCCCCCAAAAGCGTCGTGTGCGGATCTTGTCGCCGGGAGTCCGGTGACAAGGACCCAGGCCCCTCCCGGCCTTGCTGCACACCGCGCTGTCGCTTCTGGTCCGGTGCCCGCTCGTAGGGTTTCGGGTGGCGGGCAGCCGAACCCTAAACCTTCGCACAGTATCTCCGACAGGCCGGGGTACCGCGCCGCCCGAGACGTCACAGTCTCGTGAGGATTGTGCGCGAGGTGCGTTTCGTACGCCGCTCAGGAGGCGTACGCCGGGTCACACCCGGGGCAGTGACTCGACTCCGATGCCGCCCTCGATCGCGAGGATCCGGTGCAGCCGGGTGGCCACCAGCAGGCGCTGCATCTGCGGTGGTACACGGCGCAGCACGAGCCGTCGGCCGCACCGCCCGGCCCTTCGGTGGGCCCCCATGATGACACCGAGCCCGGTGGCGTCCCAGGAGTCCAGCTCGGACAGGTCCAGCACCAGATCGCCGACTCCGTCGTCGACGGCCGAGTGCAGGACCGTACGGGCGTCCGCCGCGCTGCGTACGTCGAGGCGGCCCCCGACGACCAGCTCGGCGTGGTCGCCCCTGATGTACATATGCGCTCCCCGAGAGTGCGTCTCGTCCTCTGCGTCAGTCTCTCTGCGTCGGTGTCGGTCCGCGTTGTGCGTGTGCACCGTCTGACTGGCTTGAGGCCGCAGAGGTTGCCGTCTGTAAGCGAACCGATACCGAATTCACCTCATGGGGTGACACCCCAGAGGCACGTGCGGTTTCCGTGACGGGTGATGCTGGATGACTCGCTTGATTCAGTGCTTGTAGAAGCCCTGCCCGCTCTTGCGCCCGATGTCACCGGCGTCAACCATCCGGCGCATCAGCTCCGGCGGAGCGAACTTCTCGTCCTGGGTCTCGGTGTAGATGTTGCCGGTGGCGTGCAGGAGGATGTCGACGCCTGTGAGGTCGGCCGTGGCGAGCGGGCCCATGGCATGGCCGAAGCCCAGTTTGCAGGCGAGGTCGATGTCCTCGGCGGTGGCCACGCCGGACTCGTACAGCTTGGTGGCCTCGACGACGAGCGCCGAGATGAGACGGGTCGTCACGAAGCCGGCCACGTCACGGTTGACGACGATGCAGGTCTTGCCGACGGACTCGGCGAACTCCCGTGCGGTGGCGAGGGTTTCGTCGCTCGTCTTGTAGCCGCGCACCAGTTCGCACAGCTGCATCATCGGTACGGGTGAGAAGAAGTGGACGCCGACGACCCGCTCCGGGCGCTCGGTGGCCGCGGCGATCTTGGTGATCGGGATGGCGGAGGTGTTCGAGGCGAGCACGGTGTCGTCCCGCACGATCTTGTCGAGCGCGCGGAAGATGTCGTGCTTGACCTCGAGCTTCTCGAAGACGGCCTCGACGACGATGTCCGCGTCCGCGGCGGCGTCGAGATCGGTGGTCGCGGTGATCCGGCCGAGTGCGGCATCGGCGTCGCGCGCCTCCAGCCTGCCCTTGCTCACGAACTTGTCGTAGGAGGCCTTGATGCCGTCGATGCCTCGCGTGAGCGCCTCGTCGGTGACATCGCGCAGAACGACTTCCCAGCCCGCCTGCGCGGACACCTGGGCGATACCGGACCCCATGAGCCCGGCTCCGATGACGGCGAGCTTCCCTGCCACTGTGCGACTCCCCTGACGCGGTGTTTATGTCTGCCTCTCGGGCGGACACTAGCGCTCGTGAGGGCCTGTGTGACGAGTAAGTAATGCGTGTCACGGTCTCACGCCGTGAGACGGTCGTCACGTCTCAACTGACGGACTTGGCGATCCTCCTCCGACCGAAGTCAGGGGGATTCCGACCTAGGCGGTCGGTGCGTTAATTCCGCGCGGTTGCACGCTGGTTGGCGCTTCACGGACCGGCTGGAGCCGAGGTCTCCACGCCCTGTGACCCGCATGCCCGCGGGCCAGCGTGTTCTTCGCGCCGACCGTGTCAGCGTGCTCCTTGTGACCGCAGGCGGTGCACACGAACCTCGCTTGGCTCTTGCGATGGTCCGGATGCACATGCCCACAAACAGGGCACGTCGTTGACGTATGAGCGGGATTCACCGTGCGCACCGTGGCGCCGGTACGGCGGGCACGGTCGCGAACCGCCAACTCGAAGGAATGCCGGCCTTTGTCCTGGATGGAACGGTTGAGTCCGGACTTCTGCCGAACTCTGACACCGGGCTCCGCCACGGATCCCCTGGCAGTGGCGGTCATGGCCCCGGTGTTGAGGTCTTCGAGGACCACGAGGGCATTGCCGTCCACCATCTGACGGGCGCTCTGCGCATGGAAGTCCTGGCGCCGGTCACGGACCCTGCGCATGATGACCCGCATCTTCGCCCGGCATGCCCTTCGCCTCCCGGATCCCTTCCGAGAGCGGGCAAGCTGTTGCTGGAGCCGCCGGTACCGTGCGGCCTCACCAGGAGAGACGAAGCGACGGTCAAGGAATTGGCCGGCGAGGCGGTACTCCACGCCCACCAGCATGGTTCACCACCTTCCCTTCCGGGCGCAGCCAGGGCTCCACTCCGGTTAGCGCCGTTCCCGATTCAAGGACACGGGTACGAAGGGAGAACATGCGCACGGAATCGAACGCCTGAGAGGAACGGTGCAGAGGCGCCGAAGCAGTGCTCGGTCACACGTCGGCTCCCCTCGCGAGACCGTCTAAATTGGCCCCATGGTCAATCTGACGCGCATCTACACCAGGACCGGCGACCAGGGCACCACCGCTCTCGGGGACATGAGCCGGGTCGCCAAGACCGATCCCCGGATCTCGGCCTACGCGGACGCCAACGAGGCGAACGCGGTCCTCGGGACGGCGATCGCACTGGGCGGCCTCGACGAGGAGGTCGTCGCGGTCCTCACCCGGGTGCAGAACGACCTCTTCGACGTCGGCGCGGACCTGTCGACCCCGGTGGTCGAGGACCCGAAGTTCCCGCCCCTGCGGGTCGAGCAGTTCTACATCGACAAGCTGGAGGCGGACTGCGACCGCTTCAACGACGAGCTGGAGAAGCTGCGCTCCTTCATCCTGCCCGGCGGCACCCCGGGCGCGGCACTGCTGCACCAGGCGTGCACGGTCGTACGCCGCGCCGAGCGGTCGACATGGGCGGCGCTGGAGGTCCACGGCGACGTCATGAACCCGCTGACCGCCACCTACCTGAACCGGCTCTCCGACCTGCTGTTCATCCTCGCCCGCACGGCGAACAAGGAGACCGGGGACGTGCTGTGGGTGCCGGGCGGCGAGCGCTAGGGCCCTGTCCTTGGGATCAGGCCTGGCCGCGGGGCCGGCACGCACATCTGCGGCGTTGTCGTCAGTCGCCATGCCTCCCTCCTCCGCCTTGCACCTGCACGCACCAGCCCCCGCTCACCGGCACCGATCAAGCCCCGTCGCCCAAAACGACCTGATCCAAACGACAGGCCCTAGCCGCCGGACCGACCCTGCGTGACCGGGGCCCGTTTGGGCCGGAGGACATACGTCAGGGCGATCAGGCCGTGGATCCCCACCGCCCGTAGCGCCACCCACTGGAAGGCGCGCAGCGACGAGGTGTCGCCGACGCCCACGAACCAGATCGCGCCCTGGAGGAGGGCGCACGCGACGGTCGCCGCGAGGAGGGTACGGAGCCAGAGGCGGCCCTCGTGGGCGGCCCGGGGCCTGCCGAAGCGCGGGGGCTTCGGCGGGGGCGGGCCACCGGCCAGGCGGTGGGCGGCGTGGCCGTCCAACCAGCGGATGGTGTAGTGGCCGTACGCGACGGTGAAGCCGATGTAGAGCGCCGCCAGGCCGTGTTCCCAGCTCGGCTCGGCGCCGTTCCGGAGGTCGAGCGCCGTCACCACGAAAAGCACCACCTCCAGCAGCGGCTCGCACAGCAGCAGGGCCACGCTCGTACGGCGCAGCCTCAGCAGATAGCGGACGGCGAGGCCCGCGGCCAGCAGCAGCCAGAAACCGGCCTCGCACGCGACGATCAACCCGACGATCACGGTTCGCCCCTCTCGGTCACCCCTCCAGGCTCACGTCCGGGGCGGCCCGGATCGTCATCGGCGGTGACGAGGTCCCGGTACATCGAAAGTTGCAGTTCCGGACCCTTCCCGGGCATCAGGCGGTGGGCCGGTGCGCCGTGTTGGATGGAGTCATGGATGCAGTCATGGCCCGGCGACCCGCCCGCCCCCACCGCGACGACGTGGGCATCGCGGCCGGCGGACTGCTCGGCGGGCTCTTCCTGTGGAGCGTCGGTCTCTACAGCCGTACGCCGGACGATCCGATGTCCCGTGCGGACCAGGGCTGGGCCGTCCTGGTGCCGCTGGCCGTGATGGCCTGCTGTGAACCGCTGCGCCGGACACGGCCGCGCACCGCCCTGCTCGTGGGCACACTCGCGCTCGTCGCCGACCTGCTGACCCGCGGCAGCCTGGCCACGGTCGTGATGTTCACGGACCTGGTCTACGCGGCCGTCCTGTACGGCTCCCCCGGCGCGGCCCGCCGCATCCCCTGGATCACCGGGCTGATCACGGTGATCGCGACCGTGTGGCCGGTCGCGGCCTGGCACAAGCCGGAGGGGCTGTTGATCGGCGCGTTCACCGGCCTGGTGACGTTCACCCCCGCCGCCACCGGCTGGATCGTCCGCAACCACCGCGACACCGCCGTCGCCGAACGGCTGCGCGCCGAACAGACGACCCTGCTCGCCGAGATGGACCGCGCCCACGCCGTCACCGCCGAACGAGCCCGGATGGCACGGGAGTTGCACGACATGGTGGCCAACCATCTCTCCGCGATCGCGATCCACTCCACGGCCGCGCTCTCCATCGACGACCCGAACACGTCCAGGGACGCGCTCACCGTCATCCGTGAGAACAGCGTCGAGGGGCTCGCGGAGATGCGCCGGCTGATCGGGATCCTGCGCGACGGCAGCGACGACCGCGAGCCGTCCGCCGCACCCACCCTCGACGGACTCGGCGCCCTGGTGGCCGGCGCCCGCACCAACGGACTCGACGTCACGCTCACCACCGCGCACGGCAAGGTGCCCGCCCCGGTCGAGCTCGCCGCGTACCGCATCGTCCAGGAGTCGCTGACCAACGCCCTCAAGCACGCGCCCGAGGGCCGTGTCACGGTGACGCTCACCCAGCGGGACGGCTCGCTCGCCATCGCGGTGACCAGTCCGTACGGCGGTCCGAGCGGCCCCCGCGCCCCCGGTTCCGGCGCCGGTCTCGTGGGGATGCGGGAGCGGGCCGACCTGCTGGGCGGCAGCTTCGAGGCGGGGCCGGAGCCCTCCCCGGACAGCGGGCACGTCAAGCACCGCAAGGGTGGAAAAGACGGCAAGGACGGCGCGATCTGGACCGTACGCGCCACCCTGCCCCTGGTCCAAGGAGAACCCGGATGATCCGCGTGCTCGTCGCCGAGGACCAGTCCGCCGTACGGGCCGGGCTCGTCCTCATCCTGCGCAGCGCACCCGACATCGAGGTGGTCGGCGAGGCCGCGGACGGCCAGCGGGCGGTCGCGCTCGCCCGCGAACTCCGCCCGGACCTGGTCCTGATGGATGTGCAGATGCCCCGGCTCGACGGGGTGTCCGCCACCCGTCAGGTCGTCGCCGAGCGGCTCGCCGACGTGCTCGTGCTCACCACCTTCGACCTCGACGAGTACGTCTTCGGTGCGCTGCGTGCGGGCGCCTCCGGGTTTCTGCTGAAGAACACGGAGGCGAGGGACCTGCTGGTGGCGGTGCGGACGGTGGCGAGCGGCGAGGGGCTGATCGCCCCGGCCGTGACGCGTCGGCTGATCGCCGAGTTCGCCGCGAAGCCGGTACGGGAGCCGAGCGCCGACCCGGCCGTGCTCGACGCGCTGACGCGCCGGGAGCGGGAAGTGCTGTCCTGCCTGGGTGAGGGGCTCTCCAACGCGGAGATCGCGGGTCGACTGGAGATGGCGGAGGCGACGGTGAAGACCCACGTCAGCCGTCTGCTGGGGAAGCTGGAGCTGCGGAGCAGGGTCCAAGCGGCCGTGCTGGCACAGGAGTTGGGCGTCTGACTCACCGCGCGGGTGCACTGGTCCAGACCTATTGACCTATGGTCCAGACCTTTCTATTCTCGCCGCACTGCGCTTAGCCATGCCCACGACATCCCCGAGGAGAGGCATCATGCGCTTCAGAACCAGAGTCCGACAGCGAACCGTGGCAGGACTCACCACCCTGCTGCTTCCGCTCGCCGCCCTCGTCGGGCTCGCGAGCCCCGCCTCGGCAGCCACCTCCGCCACCGCCACGTACACCAAGACCCAGGACTGGGGTACGGGCTTCGAAGGCAAGTGGACGGTCACCAACACCGGTACCACCAGCATCAGTTCCTGGACGATCGACTGGGACTTCCCCTCCGGTACGTCCGTCACCTCGGCCTGGGACGCGGACGTCACCTCCTCCGGCACCCACTGGACCGCCAAGAACAAGTCCTACAACGGCACCCTCGCCGCGGGCGCCTCCGTCTCCTTCGGCTTCAACGGCGCCGGCTCGGGATCTCCGTCCAACTGCACGCTCAACGGCGGCAGTTGTGACGGCGGCACCACCGTCCCCGGTGACAACCCGCCCGGCGCGCCCGGCACCCCCACCGCCTCCGCGATCACCGACACCTCGGTGAAGCTCTCCTGGAGCGCGGCCACCGACGACAAGGGCGTCAAGAACTACGACGTCCTGCGCGGCGGCACCAAGGTCGCCACCGTGACCACGACCTCGTACACGGACACCGGTCTGACCGCGGGCACCGACTACTCGTACACCGTCCAGGCCCGTGACACCGCCGACCAGACCGGTCCGGTCAGCGGCGCGGTCGCCGTGCACACCACCGGTGGCGGCACCACCCCGCCGCCCACCGGCAACGCCGTCAAGCTCGGCTACTTCACCGAGTGGGGCATCTACGGCCGCAACTACAACGTCAAGAACCTGGTGACGTCCGGCTCGGCCGCCAAGATCACGCACATCAACTACGCCTTCGGCAACGTCACCAACGGCCAGTGCGCGATCGGCGACTCCTACGCCGACTACGACAAGGCCTTCACCGCCGACCAGTCGGTCAGCGGCGTCGCCGACACCTGGGACCAGCCGCTGCGCGGCAACTTCAACCAGCTGCGCGAGCTGAAGGCCAAGTACCCGAACATCAAGATCCTCTGGTCCTTCGGCGGCTGGACCTGGTCCGGCGGCTTCGCCCAGGCCGCGGCCAACCCGACCGCGTTCGCCCAGTCCTGCTACAACCTGGTCGAGGACCCGCGCTGGGCCGACGTCTTCGACGGCATCGACATCGACTGGGAGTACCCGAACGCCTGCGGCCTGTCCTGCGACACCAGCGGCGCCGCCGCCTACAAGAACCTGATGCAGGCCCTGCGCGCCAAGTTCGGCACGAACAACCTGGTCACCGCGGCCACCACGGCGGACGGCACCTCTGGCGGCAAGATCGACGCCGCCGACTACGCGGGCGCCTCGCAGTACGTCGACTGGTACAACGTGATGTCGTACGACTTCTTCGGAGCGTTCAACGCGCAGGGCCCGACGGCCCCGCACTCCCCGCTCACCTCGTACAGCGGTATCCCGACGCCCGGCTTCACCACGGCCGACGCGATCGCCAAGTTCAAGGCGAAGGGCGTGCCCGCGAGCAAGCTGCTGATCGGCATCGGCTTCTACGGCCGCGGCTGGACGGGCGTCACCCAGGACGCGCCGGGCGGCACGGCCACGGGGCCGGCGCCGGGAACGTACGAGCAGGGCATCGAGGACTACAAGGTGCTCAAGACGTCCTGCCCGGCCACCGGCACGATCGCCGGGACGGCGTACGCGCACTGCGGCAGCAACTGGTGGTCCTACGACACCCCGGCGACCATCGGCACGAAGATGGCCTGGGCCAAGAGTCAGGGCCTGGGCGGCGCGTTCTTCTGGGAGTTCAGCGGAGACACCAGCAACGGCGAACTGGTGAGCGCCCTCACCAACGGGCTCGGATAGCCGCCAAGCACCATTGACGCTCCCCGGACTTCGTCCGGGGGGACCCCCACCCAGCGAGTGAGTGTGGCCTCTCAGGCCACATTCACTCGCTGTCCGGGCGGGGCCGCCTCCAGCCACGCGAGGAAACCGGTCAGCGCGTCCTCGCTCATCGCCAGTTCCAGCCGGGTACCCCGGTGCACACAGGCCAGGATGATCGCGTCGGAGAGCAGGGCGAGCTCCTCCTCGCCGTCCGGGGTGCGGCGGCCGGCCACCTCGATCGCCGAGCGTTCCAGCACGCGGCGCGGGCGGGGGGAGTACGAGAAGACGCGGTACCACTCGATGCGGTCGCCGTTGTAGCGGGCGACGCCGTAGCCCCAGCCTTTTCCGTTGGGGTCGCTCTTCTCCGGGACGTCCCAGCGCAGGCTGCAGTCGAAGGTGCCTCCGGAGCGCTGGATCAGCCGGCGGCGGAGGCCGAAGACGAACAGCCCCACCACCACGAGCGCCACTACCAATCCGCACACAGTCAGAGCGAGGACCATCGACACCGACCTCCTCGTCTCCTAGGTAACGGAAAAGAAAAAACCTCCGCATTTGCCTCAGCCGCGGCGGGGTCCGGAGTGATCCGGTCCCCGCCGCGGCTGAGGCAAAGCATCACACAGCGCGGCGACTCAGCGCGCCGACACCGCCCGCAGACGGACGTCCGCGCGGCGCTCGGCGGAGGCATCGCCCTCCGCCTTCGCGCGCTCGAGCTCCCGCTCCACGCGCTGGACGTCGATCTCGTCCGACAGCTCGGCGATCTCGGCCAGCAGGGACAGCTTGTTGTCGGCGAACGAGATGAAACCGCCGTGCACCGCGGCGACGACCGTTCCACCATCACTCGTACGGATGGTCACCGGGCCCGACTCCAGCACACCGAGCAGCGGCTGGTGACCGGGCATGACGCCGATGTCGCCGGACGCGGTACGCGCGACGACCAGGGTGGCCTCGCCGGACCAGACACTGCGGTCCGCGGCGACGAGCTCGACGTGCAGCTCAGCAGCCAAGGTGGGCTCCTCGGGTCACCACCCGGCATGGCCGCCGGGTGTTGGGTCAAAGTCTAATGGGCGTACGGAGGGGGACGGGACGCGCCCCGCGAGGTGCGGCCCCGTCCCCCTCCTTTGCGAACACGAGTTCCTCAGGAACCGGAGCCCCTCAGGTACGCGAGGTTCAGGAGACGCCGAGCTCCTTGGCGTTGGCCTTGAGGTCCTCAATGCCACCGCACAGGAAGAACGCCTGCTCCGGGAAGTGGTCGTACTCACCGTCGATGATCGCGTTGAAGGCCGCGATCGACTCGTCCAGCGGGACGTCCGACCCGTCGACGCCGGTGAACTGCTTGGCGACGTGGGTGTTCTGGGACAGGAAGCGCTCCACGCGACGGGCGCGGTGGACAGTGAGCTTGTCCTCCTCGCCGAGCTCGTCGATACCGAGGATCGCGATGATGTCCTGGAGGTCCTTGTACTTCTGCAGGACCGACTTGACCCGCATCGCGGCGGCGTAGTGATCCGCCGCGATGTAGCGCGGGTCCAGGATGCGGGACGTGGAGTCCAGCGGGTCCACGGCCGGGTAGATGCCCTTCTCGGAGATCGGACGGGAGAGCACCGTCGTCGCGTCGAGGTGGGCGAACGTGGTGGCCGGGGCCGGGTCGGTCAGGTCGTCCGCGGGGACGTAGATCGCCTGCATCGAGGTGATCGAGTGACCACGGGTCGAGGTGATGCGCTCCTGGAGGAGACCCATCTCGTCGGCCAGGTTCGGCTGGTAGCCCACCGCGGAGGGCATACGGCCGAGCAGGGTCGAGACCTCGGAACCGGCCTGCGTGAAGCGGAAGATGTTGTCGATGAAGAACAGCACGTCCTGGTTCTGGACGTCACGGAAGTACTCCGCCATCGTCAGACCCGCGAGGGCCACGCGCAGACGGGTGCCCGGGGGCTCGTCCATCTGCCCGAAGACAAGCGCGGTCTTGTCGATGACGCCCGAGTCCGACATCTCCTCGATGAGGTCGTTGCCCTCACGGGTGCGCTCACCGACACCGGCGAACACGGAGACACCGTCGTGGTTGTTGGCGACGCGGTAGATCATCTCCTGGATGAGCACCGTCTTGCCGACACCGGCACCACCGAACAGACCGATCTTTCCACCCTTGACGTACGGGGTGAGAAGGTCGATGACCTTGACGCCGGTCTCGAACATCTCGGTCTTCGACTCGAGCTCGTCGAAGCGCGGGGCCTTGCGGTGGATGGTCCAGCGCTCGCCCTCGTACTTCTCGTCGGAGTTCAGCACCTCACCGAGGGTGTTGAACACCTTACCCTTGGTGAAGTCACCGACCGGGACGGTGATGCCCGTACCGGTGTCGGTGACCGCGGCCTGGCGGACCAGACCGTCGGTGGGCTGCATGGAGATCGTGCGGACCAGGCCGTCACCCAGGTGCTGGGCGACTTCCAGGGTCAGCGTCTTCTTCTCGCCGGCGTTGGCCGGGTCGGCCACCTCGACGTGAAGGGCGTTGTAGATGTCCGGCATCGCGTCGACGGGGAACTCCACGTCGACGACCGGGCCGATGACCCGGGCGACGCGGCCCGTGGCAACGGCCGTCTCAGAAGTCGTCGTCATTACTTGTCACTCCCCGCGGTCGCGTCGGCAAGGGCTGCGGAGCCACCGACGATCTCGCTGATTTCCTGGGTGATTTCGGCCTGGCGGGCCGCATTGGCAAGACGGGAGAGCGTGGTGATCAGGTCTCCCGCGTTGTCGGTCGCCGACTTCATCGCGCGGCGGGTGGCGGCGTGCTTGGAGGCAGCCGACTGGAGCAGCGCGTTGTAGATACGGCTCTCGACGTACCGGGGCAGCAGGGCGTCGAGGACGTCCTCCGCCGACGGCTCGAACTCGTACAGCGGAAGGATCTCGCCCTTGGGCGCCTCTTCCGCGACCTCTTCGAGGCGCAGTGGCAGCAGGCGGCCGTCGACCGCGTTCTGCGTCATCATCGAGACGAACTCGGTGTAGACGATGTGGAGTTCATCCACGCCGCCGTCCGCCGTCGCCGTTTCGATTGCCTCGATGAGCGGAGCCGCGACCTTCTTGGCGTCCGCGTAGGTGGGCTCGTCGGTGAAACCCGACCACGACTCCACGACCTTGCGCTCGCGGAAGTTGTAGTGGGCCAGACCGCGGCGGCCGACGATGTACGTGTCGACCTCCTTGCCCTCCGCCTCAAGACGGGCGGTCAACAGCTCCGCCGCCTTGATGGCGTTGGAGTTGAAGGCGCCGGCCAGTCCGCGGTCGCTCGTGAGGAGCAGCACCGCGGAACGGGTCGCCGTCTCCGCCTCCGTGGTCAGCGGGTGCTTGGTGTTCGAGCCGGTGCCGACCGCCGTGACCGCGCGGGTGAGCTCGGTCGCGTACGGCGCGGAGGCCGCCACCTTGCGCTGCGCCTTGACGACGCGCGAGGCGGCGATCATCTCCATCGCCTTGGTGATCTTCTTGGTCGCGGTGACGGATCGGATGCGACGCTTGTAGACCCGGAGCTGGGCTCCCATGAGTCAGGTCCCTTCCTTACGTCACTTGGCCGCGGCCGGAACGTCTTCGCCGAGAAGCTTGCCGTCCGAGGTCTCGAACTGCTTCTTGAAGTCCGCGATGGCGTCCGCGATGGCCGTGAGGGTGTCGTCCGACATCTTGCCGCCCTCCTTGATGGAGGTCATGAGTCCCTGCTCCTTGCGGTGCAGGTACTCAAGAAGCTCCTTCTCGAAGCGACGGATGTCGGCGACCGGTACCTCGTCCATCTTGCCGGTGGTACCGGCCCACACGGAGACGACCTGGTCCTCGGTGGCCATCGGCTGGTACTGAGCCTGCTTGAGCAGCTCGACCAACCGCTGACCGCGCTCCAGCTGGGACTTCGACGCGGCGTCCAGGTCGGAACCGAAGGCGGCGAACGCCTCCAGCTCGCGGTACTGGGCGAGGTCCAGGCGGAGTCGGCCGGAAACCTGCTTCATCGCCTTGTGCTGGGCGGAGCCACCGACGCGGGAGACCGAGATACCGACGTTCAGGGCCGGACGCTGGCCGGCGTTGAACAGGTCGGACTCCAGGAAGCACTGGCCGTCGGTGATGGAGATGACGTTGGTCGGGATGAACGCCGACACGTCGTTCGCCTTGGTCTCGACGATCGGCAGACCCGTCATCGAACCGGCGCCCAGCTCGTCGGAGAGCTTCGCGCAGCGCTCCAGCAGACGGGAGTGCAGGTAGAAGACGTCACCGGGGTAGGCCTCGCGCCCCGGCGGACGGCGGAGCAGCAGGGACACGGCGCGGTAGGCGTCGGCCTGCTTCGAGAGGTCGTCGAAGATGATGAGGACGTGCTTGCCCTCGTACATCCACTGCTGGCCGATGGCCGAACCGGTGTACGGCGCAAGGTACTTGAAGCCGGCCGGGTCGGACGCCGGGGCGGCGACGATGGTCGTGTACTCCAGCGCGCCGGCCTCTTCGAGGGCGCCACGCACGGAGGCGATGGTCGAACCCTTCTGACCGATGGCGACGTAGATGCAGCGGACCTGCTTCTTGGTGTCGCCCGAGCGCCAGTTGTCGCGCTGGTTGATGATCGTGTCGACAGCCAGCGCGGTCTTGCCGGTCTGACGGTCGCCGATGACCAGCTGACGCTGGCCACGGCCGATCGGGGTCATCGCGTCGACGGCCTTGTAGCCGGTCTCCATCGGCTCGTGCACCGACTTGCGGACCATGACGCCCGGGGCCTGCAGCTCGAGGGCGCGGCGGCCGGTGGTCTCGATCTCGCCGAGGCCGTCGATCGGGTTGCCGAGCGGGTCGACGACGCGGCCGAGGTAGCCCTCGCCCACGGCGACGGACAGCACCTCACCGGTGCGCTGCACCGGCTGGCCCTCCTCGATACCGCTGAACTCGCCGAGGACGACCGCACCGATCTCGCGCTCTTCCAGGTTCAGCGCGAGACCGAGGGTTCCGTCCTCGAACTTCAGCAGCTCGTTCGCCATCGCCGAGGGAAGGCCCTCGATCTTGGCGATACCGTCGCCGGCGACGGTGACCGTACCGACCTCCTCGCGCGAGGCCGCGTCCGGCTTGTACGACTGGACAAAGTTCTCCAGCGCGTCCCGGATCTCCTCCGGCCGGATCGTGAGCTCCGCCATCTGGGTTCCCTGCTCTCCTTGTTGGGCCCGAAGTTTTCTTGGGGGGTCTGGGGTCAGCCCCCAGGAATCCTCTGCACGGCCCAACCAGGGCCGTAAGTACTACGTGGTTACGCGTATTGAGTTGCTACTGGCCGACGATGCGGCGGCGCGCGTCCTCGAGTCGGTCCGAGACGGCACCGTCGATGATCTCGTCGCCGACCTGCACCCGGATCCCGCCGACGACCTCGGGGTCCACGTCGAGGTTGAGGTGCATCGGGCGGCCGTAGAGCTTCGCCAGAGCGGCGCCGAGGCGCTGCTTCTGTCCGTCGCTCAGCGGGACCGCCGAGGTGACGACGGCGACCATGCGGTTGCGGCGATCGGCGGCGAGCTTGGACAGGGACTCGAGTCCCGCCTCCAGGCTACGTCCCCGGGGCGCGGCCACAAGGCGCGTCACCAGGCGTTCGGTGGTCGGGTTGGCCCGGCCGCCGAGCAGCCTGTGCAGCAGCTCGCTCTTGGCCGCCTTCGAGGCGGTGCGGTCGGTGAGCGCGGCGCGCAGCTCGGTGTTCGAAGAGACGATCCGACCGAAGCGGAACAGTTCGTCCTCGACGTCGTCGAGCGCGTTCGCCCGCTGGGCGGCCGTGAGGTCGGCGATACTCGCCAGCTCCTCCAGCGCGTCCACCAGGTCACGCGACTGCGACCAGCGCGAGCGCACCAGGCCGGCCACCAGGTCCGCGGTCGGCCCGCCGACCTGGGCGCCGAGCAGGCGCTGGGCCAGCTCGGCCTTGGCCTCGCCGGGCTGCGCCGGGTCGGTCAGGACCCGACGCAGCGACACCTCGCGGTTGAGCAGCGCGGTGACGGCGGCCAGCTCGTCGGCGAGCTGGACCGCGTCCACGGACGTCGAGTCCGTCAGCGCATCGAGACGCTCACGAGCTGCAGCGAGGGCCTCGCGGCTTGCTCCGTGTGCGGTCATCGAGTCGCCTCGGCCTTCTCCTCGAGGTCGTCGAGGAAGCGGTCGATGACGCGGCTCTGCCGGGCGTGGTCCTCGAGGGACTCACCGACCAGCTTGCCGGCCAGGTCGGTGGCGAGCTTGCCCACGTCCTGGCGCAGCGCCTGCGAGGCGGCCTTGCGGTCGGCCTCGATCTGGGCGTGACCGGCGACGACGATCTCCTCGCGCTGCCGCTGGCCTTCCGCACGCATGTCGGCGATGAGCTGGGCACCCTGCTCCTGCGCCTCCTGGCGCAGACGCGCGGCCTCGTGCCGTGCCTCGGCGAGCTGGGCCTTGTACTGCTCCAGCACGCTCTGGGCTTCGACCTTCATGGCGTCGGCCTCTTCGATACCGCCTTCGATCGCCGCGCGGCGCTCTTCCAGAACCTTGTTGATGTTCGGGAGGAGCTTCTTCCAGAAGAAGAAGAACACGATGGCGAAGGCGATGGTGCCGACGAGCAGCTCGGGACCCGCCGGGATGAGCGGGTTCTGCTCTTCCTCGGCTGCGAGTGCAACCAGGTTGGCGATCACATCAGTGCCTTTCGTCGTTTCGTGTCAGTAAGGGGTGATTACTTACCGAACACGAACGGCATAACGATGCCGATGAGGGCGAGCGCCTCACAGAAGGCGAAGCCGAGGATCT
The DNA here is from genome assembly GCF_039503195.1 of Streptomyces mirabilis. NCBI lineage: Bacteria > Bacillati > Actinomycetota > Actinomycetes > Kitasatosporales > Streptomycetaceae > Streptomyces > Streptomyces mirabilis. Next base: position 6,912,677 of record NZ_JBCJKP010000001.1, on the reverse strand, counting down.
GGTTGGCGCGAATCAGACCGGCGGCTTCGGGCTGACGGGCCAGGGCCTGGGTGCCGTTACCGAAGATGATGCCGACGCCGACGCCGGGGCCGATGGCGGCGAGGCCGTAGCCGATGGAACCGAGCGAACCGGAGACAGCGGCGAGGGTCTCAGTGGCAGCCATGCTGAATCTTCCTTCTCTTTCTTGGACCGGCGGGGGTTGGCCACCGGACGTTCTGGGGCGTGTGGGGCGGTGACTCAGTGGTGCTCGGCGAGAGCGCCCTGAAGGTACGAGCAGGCCAGCAGCACGAAGACGTACGCCTGGACGGCCTGCACGAAAAGCTCGAAGAGGATCATGACGATGGTCATCACGAACGACACACCGGCCGCCGGGACCATCCAGCTGTTCAGCAGGTACCAGGAGGCGACCGTGAACATCACCAGCATCAGGTGGCCGGCGAACATGTTGGCGAAGAGTCGGACCGCGTGCGTGAAGGGCCGGACGATCAGGTTCGAGAGGAACTCGATGACCATCACGAGCGGCAGCACCCCGCCGAGCGACTTGTCGTAGCCCGTCACGTTCTTGAAGAAGCCGACGAAGCCGTGGCGCTTGAACGTGACCGAGACCCAGAGGATCCAGACCAGCGCGGCGAGTACCACCGGGAAAGCGAAGACCGACGAGACCGGGAACTGGGCCAGCGGGATCACGGACCAGATGTTCATGATCCAGATGAAGAAGAACAGCGAGACCATCAGCGGGACGTACTTCTCGCCCTCGCGTTTGCCGAGCGTCTCGTAGACGATGCCGCGGCGCACGAAGTCGTAACCGGCCTCACCGACCATCTGCAGCTTGCTCGGGATCACCTTGGCCTTGCCGAAGGCCGCCCAGAAGAAGGCGACGACAAGGATGGAGGTGAGGAGGGCGAGCAGCATGACCTTGTTGAACTCGAACCCCCCGACCGTGGCGAGCGGCTTGAAGAGGAACGAGTGCAGGCCCGGAGCCGGAAAGCCACACCCGTTGTCGGACATGATCCGACAGCTCCAGTCAAAGGCGAGCTGGGTCTGGTCAGCACTCACCACGGGCTCCTTCGGCGTGACGCATAGGTACGGCAACCTCGTTGTGTCGGCGCGGCGCGCAGCCGCGGTTCGGCACTGGACTGGTGTAACGGATGTGAGGGCGGCTGTGGGGCATCAAGCCTCGCGATTGAGCAGGCGTCAGCTCAGATGCCCGCGCCCGCGATGCCGCAGTTGGCACCGGACGATAGCAGGATCTCCCACATGGCCTTATCCCACCCCTACCCCTCACGACGAGGACCCTGATTTCTCGGGCTTCTCGCTCTTCTCGGGTTCGGGGTCGACATAGAAGATCTTGGCCTTCATGTGCGCACGCGCCTGCGCCGCCATCCACACGACGGTCGCGAGGACGAGGCCGACCGCGAACGCCCTGGGGTTGAACAGAGACGTGTTCTTGAAGAGTGCCACGAAGATCAGGAGCAGCAGGAGCTGGGCCACGTAGAGCATCAGGCCCATCGCCTGGAACAGCTGCGGGAGCGTTTTTGCCGTCCACTGCAGGACGTAGAGGCCGATCCCCATGAAGAGGATGGCCAGCAGTGTGCCGATACCCGCACCGAGCGCACCCTTGCCACCCGCGACCACGCCACTGACGGCGACGGCGATCACGCCGACAGCCGCCGTGGGGACAGCGGTGTGCAATAGGTTCCGGGCGTCATTGGACGGCATGGCGGCAACTCCGCTTGCTTCGGGGGCAGGGTGTCGTCATGGACGAGCGTAGTCCCGGGCTGAGAGAGAACCTCACGCCAAGGGGCCGCCTCACGACGGTCCTTCGGCTCTATCCCGGGTTCTCGTGAACCGTATCACAAACTATTTGATGCGGTCTTTACCTAGAAGGTGTGCTCGCTGTCACACATGAGAGTGAACCCGCGCGTTTGTGCAATATCGAGGGCGACTTGTCTGGTATTGGCGCGGTTTGCCGATGATCCCTCTTGCAGGATTCTTACTTTGCGTCAGCGTGAAGATTCGGCTTTGCGCCCTTCAAGGAAGCGCGCACGGGGCCCAATGGCCGTCGCTCCGTTGACTCCTGAGACACCCGTGGTGACCGGGGAACGGTGTTCGCGGACGCCCTCTTCCTGCTCCTGGGCCGCCTTCTCGTGGGACGTCGGCTCCTCGTATCCGACGGACGCCATGGCCGCCTCCGCCTCGGCCGCCAGGACGACCCTGCGCCGGCGGCGGTAGCGCGGCGGCACCAGGTGCTCGGCCCAGCGCGGGGCACGCGGCGTGAAGCGCGGCAGCAGGAGCAGTACGAGACCCACCGCGCTGAGCGCCGCGATGCCGAGCACGATCCACATGGACGCCGAGTTCACCGAGAAGGCGAGCGCCCCGAAGGCGATCAGCGCCGACCAGAAGTACATGATCAGGACGGCCCTGCTGTGCGAGTGGCCGACCTCCAGGAGGCGGTGGTGCAGGTGGCCGCGGTCGGCGGCGAAGGGCGACTGACCACGCCAGGTGCGCCGCACGATGGCGAGCACCAGATCGGCGGCCGGGACCGCGATGATCGTCAGCGGCAGCAGCAGCGGGATGTAGACCGGCACCGTCTGGTGCACGGTGTTGCGTTCCGAACCGGAGAACAGGTTCATCGCGTCCGGGTCGATCTGCCCGGTGATGGAGATCGCGCCTGCGGCCAGCACCAGGCCGATCAGCATCGAGCCGGAGTCACCCATGAAGATCCGGGCGGGGTGCATGTTGTGCGGCAGGAAGCCCAGACACATGCCCATGAGGATCGACGCGAAGAGGGTCGCCGGGGCGGCGGCCTCGATGCCGTAGCTGTACCAGATGCGGTACGCGTACAGGAAGAACGCGGCGGAGGCGATGCACACCATGCCGGCGGCGAGACCGTCGAGGCCGTCGACGAAGTTCACCGCGTTGATGGTGATGACGACCAGCGCCACGGTGAGCAGCGTGCCCTGCCACTGGGTCAGCGCGACCAGGCCGACGCCGGGGACGGGCAGCCACAGGATCGTCAGACCCTGCATGACCATCACACCCGCGGCGATCATCTGGCCGCCCAGCTTGATCAGGGCGTCGATCTCGAACTTGTCGTCCAGGACACCGATCAACCAGATCAGCGCGGCGCCGGAGAGCAGTGCGCGGGGCTCGTTGGAGTCCGAGAAGACCGCGTTGAGGTTCCGCAGGTGGTCGGCGACCAGCAGGCCGGCGCACAGACCGAAGAACATCGCGATGCCGCCGAGCCGTGGCGTGGGTTCCCGGTGCACGTCACGTGCCCGGATCTGCGGCATGGCTCCGGCCACGATCGCGAACTTCCGTACCGGCCCTGTCAGCAGATACGTCACCGCGGCCGTGATGCAGAGCGTCAGCAGATATTCACGCACGGGCTTCCCCACAGGTCTCGCTGGCCATCTCAGCCCCACACCCTAGCGATGCGCGCATATGGTTGGGGACTTCCGGGTAGCGACGATGGTTGCACGAGTGGCTGTGCACACGTGTGCGTGTACCCCTCACTCGTCCGGATAGGGCGGAAATCTCCCGGCCAGATCCCTTACTTCTTCACGTGCCCGCTTGCTGTCGGCCTCGTCCCGCAGCACCGCCGCGAACAACTTCGCGACCTGCGACATCTCCGCCTCGCCCATCCCCTGCGTGGTCAACGCGGCCGTGCCCAGGCGCAGGCCGCGGACGTCGCCGTGGGGCAGTGCGCAGGTGTCGAGAACCATTCCGGCGGCGGCCAGACGGCCTCGTGCGCTGCGTCCGTCGAGACCGAGCGGAGTGGTGTCCGCGGTGAGCATGTGGGTGTCGGTCCCCCCGGTGGTGACGGCGAGCCCCTCCGCGGCCAGCCCCTCGGCCAGCACCTTCGCGTTGGCGACCACCTGATGCGCGTACGCCGCGAACGCGGGCGTCGCGGCCTCGCCGAACGCGACGGCCTTGGCGGCGATGGTGTGCATCTGGGCGCCGCCCTGGGTGAAGGGGAAGACGGCCCGGTCGACCCGCTCGGCCAGCTGGCTGCCACAGAGGATCATGCCGCCGCGGGGGCCGCGCAGGACCTTGTGCGTGGTGGCGCAGACGATATCGGCGTACGGCACCGGACTGGGCGCCGCTCCCCCGGCGACCAGGCCGATGGGGTGGGCGGCGTCGGCGATGAGATAGGCGCCGACCTCGTCGGCGATCGCCCGGAAGAGCGCGTAGTCGATGTGCCGGGGGTAGGAGATCGCCCCGCAGACGATGGCCTTCGGCCGGTGCGCACGGGCCAGAGTGCGCACCTGGTCGTAGTCGATGAGCCCGCTCTCCGCCTCCACCCCGTACCCGACGAAGTCGAACCAGCGGCCGGAGAAGTTCGCGGGCGACCCGTGCGTGAGGTGGCCGCCGAACGGCAGCCCCATGGCCAGGACGGTGTCCCCCGGCCGCAGCAGGGCGGCGTACGTGGCGAGGACGGCCGAGGATCCGGAGTGGGACTGCACGTTGGCGTGCTCGGCGCCGAAGAGGGCCTTGGCCCGCTCGACGGCCAGGCGCTCGGCGACGTCGACGATCTCGCAGCCGCCGTGGTGGCGGGCGCCGGGATACCCCTCGGCGTATTTGTTCGCCAGCGGCGACCCGAGGGCGGTCAGCACCGCCTTCGAGGTGAAGTTCTCGGCCGCGATCAGCTGGAGCGTCGTCGACTGCCGCGCCAGCTCCCCCATCAGGATCTCGGCGAGCTCCGGGTCCTGCAGACGCAGAACATCCGCTTCCAGCGTTTGTGTGACCGGCATGGTGGACTCCGGGCCTCGGCGGGGTGCGCTACGTCCAATGTAGAACCGGGACCGGTGGGACGCCCGGTATTACGGCCTATCGGGCGCTCCACAAGAAAACGCCCACACCGACCTACGCGCGCGCCCGCACCCCCGTCAGCGCCGTCACCACCGGATCCAGTGCCTCGTTGATCTCGTCGCCGATCGAACGGAAGAACGGCAGGGGCGCACCGTACGGGTCGAACACCTCGTCCGCCTCCGCCGTCGGGGCCAGCAGCCACCCGCGTAGAGCGGCCGCGGCCCGCACCAGGGCACGGGCCCGTTCGACCACACCGTCCTCCAGGGGAGGAAGCGTGGCGGGGTCTATGGCGCGGACCAGCCTGGTGAACTCCTTCAGGGTGAAGGTGCGCAGGCCCGCGGAGTGGCCCATGGAGATGACCTGGGCGCGGTGGTCGCGGGTCGCGGTGAGGACCAGGTCGGCCCTGATGACGTGGTCGTCGAGGAGCTCGCGGCCGACGAAGCCGGAGGGGTCCGCGCCGAAGTCCGCGAGGACCGTCTCGGCGTTGGCCTCCATGGGGGCGCCCTCGTGCCCCCAGGTGCCGGCGCTCTCGACGATGAGGCCGCCCCACAGGGGGTCGCCCAGCCGGTCCGCGAGGGCATGGCGGGTCAGCCGCTCGGTGATCGGCGAGCGGCACACGTTGCCGGTGCTGACGTGGAGGATGCGGAAGGACCCCCTGGGGGACCCATTGGTCCCCGTGATCCCCGTGCCTATGCCACGCCCCGCGTCAGGGGCTGTCAATTCGCCACCTCGAGGTCGGGTACGACCTTCCGGAGCTCCTCCGCCGACAGCGCACCCGCACGCAGCAGGACCGGCACCTTGCCGGTGACGTCGACGATGGAGGAGGGAACGTTGCCGGGGGTCGGACCGCCGTCGAGGTACACGGAGACGGAGTCGCCGAGCATCTCCTGCGCGGCGTCACAGTCCTCCGGCGCCGGGTGGCCCGTGAGGTTCGCGGAGGAGACGGCCATCGGGCCGACCTCCGTCAGCAGTTCGATGGCGACCGGATGCAGCGGCATACGGATGGCCACCGTGCCCCGGGTGTCGCCCAAGTCCCACTGCAGGGACGGCTGGTGCTTGGCGACGAGGGTGAGCGCACCCGGCCAGAACGCGTCGACGAGCTCCCAGGCCATCTCGGAGAAGTCCGTGACGAGGCCGTGCAGGGTGTTCGGGGAGCCGATGAGGACAGGGGTGGGCATGTTGCGGCCCCGGCCCTTGGCCTCGAGGAGGTCGGCGACGGCTTCCGAGGTGAACGCGTCGGCGCCGATGCCGTACACCGTGTCCGTCGGGAGGACCACCAGCTCGCCACGGCGAACGGCGGACGCGGCCTCACGCAGACCGGTGATGCGGTCGGTCGCGTCGTTGGTGTCGTATCGCCGTGCCATTTAGCGGGCCTCCTCGTACACGTACTGCTGGCTGGGGGTCACGATGCGCGCGCTCACGGCATCGCCTTGCGGGCGGTCGCGAACCGCGGCCGGTTGTTGAGGTCGGGGTGATCGGCCGCGTCGGCCCAGCCCCGCTCCTCGGTGAAGATCCACGGCACCTGCCCGCCCTGGGTGTCGGCGTGCTCGATGACGACGACGCCGCCGGGGCGCAGCAGCCGGTGCGCCGTGCGCTCGATGCCACGGATGAGGTCCAGTCCGTCCTCGCCCGAGAACAGGGCGAGTTCGGGATCGTAGTCCCGGGCCTCCGGCGCCACGTACTCCCATTCCGTGAGCGGGATGTACGGCGGGTTGGAGATCACCAGGTCCACCTGGCCGTCGAGGTCCCTGAAGGCCTCCAGGGCGTCTCCCTGGCGCAGGTCGACCCTGGACCCCTCGACGTTCTTGCGCGTCCACTGGAGGGCGTCCTCGGACAGCTCCACGGCATGTACGCGGGAGCGCGGGACCTCCTGCGCGAGCGCGAGCGCGATGGCGCCCGAGCCGGTGCACAGGTCGACGATCAGCGGCTCGACGACATCCATCGCGCGGACGGCGTCTATGGCCCAGCCGACGACGGACTCCGTCTCCGGACGCGGGACGAACACCCCGGGGCCCACCTGGAGTTCCAGATAGCGGAAGTAGGCGTGCCCGGTGATGTGCTGGAGCGGCTCGCGGGCCTCGCGGCGCGCGGTCACCTCCCAGTAGCGGGCGTCGAAGTCCACGTCCTTGACGGTGTGCAGCTCGCCCCGCTTCACGCCGTGCACGAAGGCGGCGAGCTCCTCCGCGTCGTTGCGCGGCGAGGGCACGCCGGCGTCGGCCAGCCGCTGGGTGGCCTGGGCCACTTCCGCGAGCAGCAGGTTCACGCTGGTCCTCCGGGGCTGAGCTGTTGTCGTACGGCTTGACGAGCAGGGCTTACGGGTACGGCCTCACAAAGCTGCGTCCGGCCGTCCGGCCGTTGCGCCGTTCGGCCGTCCGCCGTTCCGCCTTACGCGGCCGCGAGCTTCGCGGCCGAGTCGGCGTCGACGCACGCCTGGATCATCGCGTCGAGGTCCCCGTCGAGCACCTGGTCCAAGTTGTACGCCTTGAATCCGACGCGGTGGTCCGAGATGCGGTTCTCCGGGAAGTTGTACGTGCGGATCTTCTCGGAGCGGTCGACGGTGCGGACCTGGCTGCGGCGGGCGTCCGCGGCCTCACGCTCCGCTTCCTCCTGCGCCGCGGCGAGGAGCCTGGAGCGCAGGATACGCATCGCCTGCTCCTTGTTCTGCAGCTGGCTCTTCTCGTTCTGGCAGGAGGCGACGACTCCGGTCGGAATGTGCGTGATGCGCACCGCGGAGTCGGTCGTGTTGACGGACTGGCCGCCGGGGCCCGACGAACGGTAGACGTCGATGCGCAGGTCGTTCGCGTGGATCTCGACGTCGACCTCCTCGGCCTCGGGCGTGACCAGCACACCGGCCGCGGAGGTGTGGATACGGCCCTGCGACTCGGTCGAGGGCACCCGCTGCACGCGGTGCACCCCGCCCTCGTACTTCAGGCGCGCCCAGACACCCTGACCGGGCTCGGTGGCACCCTGGCCGCCCTTGGTCTTCACCGCGACCTGGACGTCCTTGTAACCGCCGAGCTCGGACTCGGTGGAGTCGATGATCTCGGTCTTCCAGCCGACGCGCTCGGCGTAGCGCAGGTACATGCGCAGCAGGTCGCCGGCGAACAGGGCCGACTCGTCGCCGCCCGCGCCCGCCTTGATCTCGAGGATGACGTCCTTGTCGTCGCTGGGGTCGCGCGGGACCAGCAGCAGGCGGAGCTTCTCGGTGAGCTCCTCGCGCTGCTTCTCCAGTTCCTTGACCTCGGCCACGAAGTCGGGATCGTCGGCGGCGAACTCCTTCGCCGTGCCGATGTCGTCCCCGGTCTGCTTCCAGGAGCGGTACGTCGCGACGATCGGGGTCAGCTCGGCGTAGCGCTTGTTCAGCTTGCGTGCGTTGGCCTGGTCGGCGTGGACCGACGGGTCAGCGAGCTTCTTCTCCAGATCGGCGTGCTCGCCGATCAGTTCCTCGACCGCCTCGAACATCTCCGGCTCCAATGGACTGTCCCCAGCTCCATCATGGGCTCAGGGACGTAGGTAAGACGAATGTGGGGGCTGCACCGCAAAGCGCCGGTCCCGGCGCCCCCGTGCCGGGGACGCCGAAGACCGGCGCTGTGGGCTCGCTACTTCTTGGCAGCGGCAGCCTTGCCGAAGCGGGCCTCGAAGCGGGCCACGCGGCCACCGGTGTCGAGGATCTTCTGCTTGCCCGTGTAGAACGGGTGGCACTCGGAGCAGACCTCGGCGCGGATGGAGCCGCTGGAGATCGTGCTACGGGTGGTGAACGACGCGCCACAGGTGCAGCTGACCTGCGTCTCGACGTACTCGGGGTGGATGTCGCGCTTCAAGGTGTCTCCTAGTTTCGGGAGGGCGCCGGGTCGCCACCGCGGGATGCGGGTGCGTGAACCGGAGCCGACGTACCAGTCTGCCAGGACTGGCGCCATCCCCCAAAACCGGGGGCTTGGGCGATCTATTCCCGAGCCTGTGTACGGGGCTCGTACGGCCCTCGGCGCGGCCTCCGTACCGGCGCAGCTACGAGCTGACGACGCCCTTCGCGGTGCCCGTGGCCGTGCCCTTCGTGGCCGCCTTCGGGATCGCGCGGTCGTTCTTCAGGGCGGTCCACACCAGCTGCGCCTTGGCCTTGTCGACGAGGACGCGGTTGGCGTCCGCGCTGTCGTACTGGACCGGCATCGTCACCATGTTCATGTTCGACGAGCTGATGCCCTTGAGACCGTTGGCGAAGGACGCGAGGTTCTTGACCGTGCCGAGGTCGGAGTCGGTCGTGACGGTCTTGGTCGCGGTGTCGGCGAGGTCGTACAGCTTCGTGGGGCTGGACAGCACGCCGATGTGCTTGACCTGGTTGACCAGGGCCTTGATGAACGCCTGCTGGAGCTGGATGCGGCCGAGGTCGGAGCCGTCGCCGACGCCGTGCCGGGTGCGGACGAGGCCGAGCGCCTGCTGTCCGTCGAGGGTGTGCGTGCCGGCGGTCAGGTTCAGATGGCTGTCGGGGTCCTTGATGTTCTTGGTGGTGGTCACCCGAACACCGTCGAGGTCGTCGATGAGCTTCTGGAAGCCGCTGAAGTCGACCTCGATGTAGTGGTCCATGCGGATACCGGACATGGATTCGACGGTCTTCACCGCGCAGGCGGCGCCGCCGGTGGAGTACGCGGAGTTGAACATCACGCCGGTCGCGGCGGCGTGGGTGACACCCTTGGCGTCGGTGCAGGAGGGGCGCGGGACGAGGGTGTCGCGGGGTATGGAGACCACGCTGGCCTTCTTGTGGCCCTCGTATAGGTGCACGATCATCGCCGTGTCCGAGCGGGCGCTGCCGTCGTCGGTGCCGCCGCCCAGCTTCTTGTTGCTGCCGGAGCGGGTGTCGGAGCCCAGGACCAGGATGTTCTCGGAGCCGTTGTCGACCTTCAGCGGCCGGTCGGTACCGAGGGCCTGGTTGATGTCGACGGTCTTGATGTTGCCGTTGAGCTTGAAGTACAGGTACCCGGCGCCGGTGCCCCCCAGCACCACGATGCCCGCCGCGGTCCAGGCCGTGATGAGCAGGGCCTTGCTGCGCGTGCTGCGCGGCTTGCGGCGGCTGCCCTTCGCGCGGCCTCGCGGGGCGCTCGTTCCGGGATCACCCGGTGTGCCGGGTTCCGGCATGCTCTCGGCAGACATGGGCTCCTCTTGTCCTCGCTGCGGTCGGTTACCCCCTGCTTTCAGGGCCAAGCCCGGTCCGGTGCGCCATGTAGTTCCTCATGGTCGCTCCGTACGGTCAGACGGGGAAACTCGGGCAAGGGTTGCACAACGCACTGTGCCCACCGCGTGGCGCGATGGGCACAGTGCGTGACGGGTGAGTTCGGGGAAACCCCGCTCACCTGCGATTTCAGCCGAAGATGTCGTACTGCTTGAAATCAGTGCCGATCTTGATGGCTGTGGCAAAGATCTCGCTGGTCGCCTTGCCCGTACCGGGGTAGAGGTAGAGCGTGCCGGCGGGCGTACGGGCCAGGAAGTCGGCCTTGCCGTCACCGGTCACGTCGCCCACCGCGTCGAAGGCGTTGTAGCCGGCCCAGGTGCGCACCTTGATCCGGCTGGAGAACGCGCCGGAGCCCGCGTTGCCGGTGCCCTTGAAGAGGTAGACGTACGAGCCGGTGGTGCTGCGCGCGATCAGGTCGGCCTTGCCGTCGCCGGTGAAGTCGCCATGGGCGCGCAGGGAGTTGTACTGGTTCCAGCCGGAGCTCACCTTGACGCGGGCCGAGAAGGTGCCGTTGCCCTTGCCCGGGTAGATCCACAGGACGCCGCCGGAGTCGACCGAGAGGAGGTCGGGCAGGGCGTCACCGGTGACGTCGCCCGGGGCGACGACGCGGGTGCGGGTCTTCCAGTCGCTGAAGAGCTTGGTGTCGGCCCACTTGCCCGTGGACGGCAGGTAGTGCCACCAGTGGATGTCGCCGTTGGAGGTGCGGCGCTCGACGACGTCCTGGTAGCCGTCCCGGTCCAGGTCCGTCTGCAGGACGACGTTCGACGCGCTCCAGCCGCCCCACGACTGCCGGGCGCCGAACGAGGTCCCGTTGGAGTCCTTCTCGTACAGCGTCTTGGTGGAGGAGTTGCGGACGAACAGGTCGGCCTTGTGGTCACCGCTCAGGTTCGTGTCGTCGACGCGCGGGTAGGCGGCACCGACGTACGTGCTGACCTTGGTGAAGACGCTGTACGCGCCCTTCTCGACGCAGTCCACCACGCCCCAGGAGACGACGCCCACGACGCGGCCGCCGACGATCAGCGGGCCGCCGGAGTCGCCGTTGCAGGCGGAGGTGGTGCCGGTGTCGCTGCCGGTCGCGGGGTTGCCCGCGCAGACCATGTGGCCCTTGATGAACTCGGCCTTGTAGTAGCCGCCGCACGTGGCGTCGGACTTGATGGGCAGCGTGGCCGTCTTCAGGGTCCCGGAGATGTCCTGCGTGGCCGAGGAGGTGCGGCCCCAGCCGTAGAGCGTCGCCTTGGTGCCGGAGGCGTACGAGGCGGTGTCGCCCGACGTCGTCATCCGGATCGGCTTGGCCTTGACGGGCCCGTCCAGCGTGAGGACCGCGATGTCGTTGTCGACGGTCGACGCGTTGTAGGAGGGGTGGTTCCACTGCCGCAGGACGGACGTGGCGGTGCCGCCGTGCAGATCGGTTCCACCTGCCGAGGGAAGCTGAGAAGTGCCGGTCACGACGGCGCCGTGGACCTTCCAGTCGTAGCCCTTGACGCAGTGCGCGGCGGTGAGGATCTTCGTCGGCGAGACGACGGAGCCGCCGCAGAAGAAGCCGACGTCGTCACTGGTGTTGCTGGTGCCCTTGTCGTCGAGGTACCAGAGCTGGGCCATCCACGGCGCCGTGGTGATGGTGGTCGTGGTGCCGCCGATGATCTTCGGGTCGACGGAGGCGCCGCTCGTGTTCGCGCTCGCACCTGTGCTCGTACCGGTGGTCGCGGTCTTGCCCGAGCCGGTACCTGTCGTACCCGTACTCGCACTCGCACTCGCACTCGGCGAGGACTTACTCGTCGGCTGTCCGGCCGTGCCGTCACTCGCCATGGCCCCGCCGATCCGCTTCTCCAGCGTGGCCAGGCTCGGCGAGGTGCCGCTCGTCTTGGCGAGCGGAGCCGGCTGCGCGGTGGCGGCGTTCGCCGACGACATCAGGAGCGCACCCCCGACGGCCGCCGCCAGAGCCGCCGCCGCGACGGGCACGGCGATGCGTATCCGGCGTCTGTGACGACCGCGCCCGGACATGGAGGTATCCACTCAAGTCCCCCTGAGACTCATACGTTGAAAGAGAGCGCGATCGTACATGTGTCCCAGGCAGCACAAAGGGCCGCCCCCGTCACGGGGAGCGGCCCTCAGCTGTGCGGATGTCGTCAGTCGTTGCCCGGCATCGGCGTCGTCTTCTGGATCTGCAGCAGGAACTCGGCGTTCGACTTCGTCTGCTTCATCTTGTCGAGCAGCAGCTCGATCGCCTGCTGCTGGTCGAGCGCGTGCAGCACGCGACGCAGCTTCCAGGTGATGGCGAGCTCGTCGCTGCCGAGCAGGATCTCTTCCTTACGCGTACCGGACGCGTCGACGTCCACCGCCGGGAAGATGCGCTTGTCGGCGAGCTTCCGGTCGAGCTTGAGCTCGGCGTTGCCGGTGCCCTTGAACTCCTCGAAGATGACCTCGTCCATGCGGGACCCGGTGTCGACGAGCGCGGTCGCGAGGATGGTCAGCGAGCCGCCGTCCTCGATGTTGCGCGCGGCACCGAAGAAGCGCTTCGGCGGGTAGAGGGCCGTCGAGTCGACACCACCGGACAGGATGCGGCCGGAGGCCGGGGCGGCGAGGTTGTACGCACGGCCCAGACGGGTGATCGAGTCGAGCAGGACGACGACGTCGTGGCCCAGCTCCACGAGGCGCTTGGCACGCTCGATGGCGAGCTCGGCGACCGTGGTGTGGTCCTCGGCCGGACGGTCGAAGGTCGAGGAGATGACCTCGCCCTTCACCGACCGCTGCATGTCGGTGACCTCTTCCGGACGCTCGTCGACCAGGACGACCATCAGGTGGCACTCGGGGTTGTTGTGCGTGATCGCGTTGGCGATCGCCTGCATGATCATGGTCTTGCCGGTCTTCGGCGGGGCCACGATCAGACCACGCTGGCCCTTGCCGATCGGTGCGACGAGGTCGATGATGCGGGTCGTCAGCACGCCCGGGTCCGTCTCCAGGCGGAGGCGGTCCTGCGGGTAGAGCGGCGTCAGCTTGTTGAACTCCGGGCGGCCGCGGCCGTGTTCGGGCGCCATGCCGTTGACGGAGTCCAGGCGCACGAGCGCGTTGAACTTCTCGCGGCGCTCGCCCTCCTTGGGCTGGCGGACCGCGCCGGTGACGTGGTCACCCTTGCGCAGACCGTTCTTGCGGACCTGGGCGAGGGAGACGTACACGTCGTTCGGGCCCGGCAGGTAGCCGGACGTACGGATGAACGCGTAGTTGTCGAGGATGTCCAGGATGCCCGCGACGGGGATCAGGACGTCGTCGTCGGCGAGCTGCGGCTCGTTGGTGGCGAACTCGTCGCGGCCACGACGGCCCCGACGGTCGCGGTAGCGCCCGCGACGGCCGCGACGGCCGCCCTCGAAGTCGTCGTCGTCCTGCGGGCCGTTGTCACGCTGCTGGCGGTCCTGACGGTCCTGACGGCCGCCGCCCTGCTGCTGGCGGTCCTGACGGTCCTGACGCTGCTGACCGGCGCCGCCCTGGCCCTGGCCCTGCTGCTGCTCGTCGCCCTTGCCACCGCGGCGGTCACGGTCACGGCCGCCCCGCTCGCGGTCGCCACGCTCGCCGCGGTCACGGCGGTCCCGGCGGCCCTGCCGACCGTCGACGCCGTCACCGGCATCGGACCTGGTCTCGGCGGGGGCCTCGACGGCGACGGCCTTCGGCTCGCTCTTCGCCTCGGCGGTGACCGTCTCGGGGCTGCCGGCCTCGGCCACGGCACGACGACGGCGGCGCTCACCCGCGGGGGCGTCGTCGCTGGCCGGCTGGCCGGGGATCTCGATCTGCTGCTGGGCCACGGCCTTCTCGGCCGCGGGCTTCTCGGCGGCCTTCTTCTCGGCGGCCGGAGCGGCGTCGTCGCCGGTACGGGCCTTGGAGGTGGCCCGGCGCTTCGGCTTGGTCTCGGTGGCGGCCTCGGCGGTCTTCGCCGGGGCACCCCCGCCCGCCTGCGCCTCCTTGATGACCTCGATCAGCTGGCTCTTGCGCATCCGCGCGGTGCCCCTGATACCGAGGCCGGACGCGACCTGCTGCAGCTCGGCCAGCACCATGCCCTCAAGGCCGGTACCGCGGCGCCGCCGGAGCCGGCACCGGAGGCAGGCGAGGCAGAGGCGTCCGTGGCGGGCGCGGCAGCGGTCTCCTCGACACGTGCGCCCATCAGATCGGTGGTGTCGCTCACGAAGGGTCCTTCCCTGGAGCGGACGTCGGCCTGTCTGGCTCGGCGACCGGTTGTGCTGTCCGGCATTGGTCCTTGCTGTGTGGACCGTGCCGGGGCGGTGGTCCGCCAAAGAGGCGGAAGACATATCTGGTGATGACGATTCCGGAGCCGTGGCACTGAATTGCGGTGTCATCGGCACGGTCACGCCGGTTCCGGAGCGTGCTCAGCACTGCTCAGCGCATAGCACCCAATGCATGGCACAAAGCAGTTTGGGAGGCTCCCGGAAGAATGGTTGTCCCGGACGGGGACACGAAGCACCTCGCCATGGTGGGGTCGGGTGCAGACTTGAGGTTAACACTACCGGATCCAACAAACATTCCCCCTCTCCAAATCCGGCAACCGCGCGCTTTTAATGGACGCCCGCCGGGGCGAGCGGTAGAACGCACGCCCCCGCCTCGTCGAGGTCCAGCCGATTGGCGGCCCAGCCCTGACCTGCGAGATGGGCGACCTTGTCGGCGGATTCCTCGTCGGCCAGCGCGAGGACTGTGGGGCCCGCGCCGGAGATCACCGCGGGGATGCCGTCGGCCCGCAGCCGCTCCACCAGCGCCGCGCTCTCCGGCATGGCCGGGGCGCGGTACTCCTGGTGCAGCCGGTCCTCGGTGGCGGGCAGCAGCAGCTCGGGGCGCCGGCTGAGGGCCTCGACGAGCAGTGCGGCCCGGCCCGCGTTGGCGGCGGCGTCGACGTGCGGAACGGTGCGCGGCAGCAGACCGCGCGCGGTCTCGGTGAGAACCGGCTTTCCGGGAACGAAAACCACCGGAACGATGGAATCGGCAGGGTCCATCCTGATCGCCCGCGCGGCTCCGGCCTCCATCCAGGAGAGCGTGAATCCGCCGAGCAGACAGGCCGCGACATTGTCGGGATGGCCCTCGATCTCGGTGGCGAGCTCAAGAAGCGCGGTGTCGTCGAGTTTGCTGTCGCCGCCTATGGTCACGGCGCGCGCGGCGACGATTCCGGCGCAGATGGCGGCCGAGGAGGAGCCGAGGCCCCGCCCGTGCGGAATGCGATTGGCGCAGACGATCTCGAGGCCGCGCGGTTGTCCGCCCAGCAGATCGAAGGCGGTGCGCAGGGAGCGTACGAGGAGGTGATTCTCGTCGCGGGGCAGCGTCTCGCTGCCCTCACCTGCGATGTCGATGTGCAGCCCGGAGTCGGCCACCCGGACGACCACGTCGTCGTACAGCCCCAGTGACAGGCCGAAGGCGTCGAAGCCCGGCCCGAGGTTGGCGCTGGTGGCGGGGACGCGCACCCGGACGGCGGCGGCGCGGAACGCTGGACCGGCCATCGCTCGATGACTCTCCTTGAGCTGCGTGATGTACGAGATTTTCGATGTGCTGCGAGAGGAACTGCGTGTTTCGGATGAACTCGGATGAACTGAGAGAGGGACTGCGATACGTACGGAAGACCCGGAGACCGCAGTGACTGTCCTGACTGCACCGACGGCGCGGCACCGCGGCATATGCGGCGGGCGGGTTCGGTACAGCCTATCGAAGGAAGGTTCTGTGGCGACATAGGGCGCACAGGAGGCGCACGATGCGTGTCGTAAGCCCCCCGTGCACCCCCTGTCGGGTTGCGGTAGGGGTGACCTTGACAGGGGCCGGATTCCGCCAACTTCTGGCGAATTCCGCCCGCCGCTGATGGCCTCTGACAGGCCCCGACGGCATTTGGCGGATGTACGCCAGGCGGCTTTACGCCACTCTGCCCACCCCGCCGTCCGCCGGTCCGAGCCCCTTTGCCATACGGCCCTTTTGCCTTACGCGAGTCCGAGCCGCTCCGCCGCCGCGGCCGCGTCCACAGGAACGGTAACCGGTTGCGGGGCGCCCGCAACGGCCCAGTCCGGATCCTTGAGCCCGTTTCCAGTGACCGTGCAGACGATCCGCTGGCCGGGATCGACCTTGCCCTGCTCGGCGGCCTTCAGCAGACCGGCGACCGACGCGGCGGACGCGGGCTCGACGAAAACGCCCTCCTGCGCAGCCAACAGCCGGTAGGCGCGCAGGATCTCACGGTCCGTCACCTCGTCGATGAAGCCGCCGGACTCGTCCCGCGCGGCCAGCGCGAACTTCCACGAGGCAGGGTTGCCGATGCGGATCGCCGTGGCGATCGTCGACGGGTCCTTGACGACCTCGCCGCGCACGATGGGCGCGGAACCGGAGGCCTGGAAGCCCCACATGCGCGGGGTGCGCCCGGCGATGCCGTCGGCGGCGTACTCCGTGTAGCCCTTCCAGTACGCGGTGATGTTGCCCGCGTTGCCCACCGGCAGGACGTGGATGTCGGGCGCGTCGCCGAGCATGTCCACGATCTCGAAGGCGGCGGTCTTCTGGCCCTCGATGCGCACCGGGTTGACCGAATTGACCAGCGCCACGGGGTAGTTGTCGGACAGCGAGCGCGCGAGCGTCAGGCAGTCGTCGAAGTTGCCGTCGACCTGGAGGATCTTCGCCCCGTGCACGAGGGCCTGGCCCATCTTGCCGATGGCGATCTTGCCCTGCGGGACGAGCACGGCACACACCATGCCCGCACGCACGGCGTACGCGGCGGCGGAGGCGGACGTGTTGCCCGTGGAGGCACAGATGACGGCCTTCGCGCCCTCCTCCTTGGCCCGCGTGATGGCCATGGTCATACCGCGGTCCTTGAAGGACCCGGTCGGGTTGGCGCCCTCCACCTTCAGGTGGACCTCGCAGCCCGTGCGCTCGGAGAGCACCTGCGCGGGCACGAGCGGCGTACCGCCCTCACGGAGCGTCACGACCGGCGTGCTGTCGGACACCGGAAGCCGGTCCCGGTACTCCTCGATGATTCCGCGCCACTGGTGGGTCATTGCTGGTTACTCTCCTTCAACCCGCATGATGCTGGCGACACCCCGCACGGTGTCGAGGCTGCGCAGCGCCTGCACGGTCCCGTTCAGGGACGCGTCGGACGCTCGGTGGGTGACGACGACGAGAGAGGCCTCGCCGTCCTTGCCCTGCTGGCGCACCGTATCGATCGATACGCCGTGCTCGGCGAAAACGGTGGCCACCTGGGCGAGAACACCAGGTTTGTCCGCCACGTCGAGGCTGATGTGGTAGCGCGTCACGACCTCGCCCATGGGCGAGACGGGCAGCTGGGTGTACGCGGAGTCGCCGGGCCCGGTCGCGCCGCTGAGCTTGTTGCGGCAGACGGCGACGAGGTCACCGAGCACGGCGGAAGCGGTCGGGGCGCCGCCGGCGCCCGGCCCGTAGAACATGAGCTGCCCGGCGGCATCCGACTCGACGAACACCGCGTTGTACGCGCCGCGCACGGAGGCGAGGGGGTGGCTCAGCGGAATCATCGCCGGATGCACGCGCGCCGTCACCGATCCCCCGTCCGCCGCCCGCTCACAGATGGCGAGCAGCTTGATGGTGCAGCCCATCTCCTTCGCCGAGGCGAAGTCGGCGGCGGTGACCTCCGTCATGCCCTCGCGGTACACGTCGTCGAGGCGCACACGGGTGTGGAAGGCGATTCCGGCGAGGATGGCGGCCTTGGCGGCCGCGTCGAACGCCTCGACGTCGGCGGTCGGGTCGGCTTCGGCGTACCCGAGCGCGGTGGCCTCGTCGAGGGCTTCCTGATAGCCGGCCCCGGTGGAGTCCATCTTGTCCAGGATGAAGTTCGTCGTCCCGTTGACGATCCCCATCACGCGGTTGATCTTGTCACCGGCGAGGGACTCGCGCAGCGGCCGGATCAGCGGGATGGCGCCGGCGACGGCGGCCTCGTAGTAGAGGTCCCGGTCGTTCGCCTCCGCCGCCGCGTGCAGGGCCGCCCCGTCCTGGGCGAGGAGCGCCTTGTTGGCGGAGACGACGGAGGCGCCGTGCTCGAAGGCGGTGGTGATGAGGGAGCGGGCGGGCTCGATACCGCCGATGACCTCGACGACGACGTCGATGTCCCCGCGTTTGACGAGGGCGGTGGCGTCGGTGGTGACGAGCTCGGGGTCGATGCCCTCGCGCACCTTGGAGGGCCGGCGGACGGCCACGCCCGCCAGCTCGACGGGGGCCCCGATCCTGGCCGCGAGGTCGTCGGCGTGCGTCGTCATGATGCGCGCCACCTCTGAGCCGACAACCCCACAGCCCAGCAGCGCCACCTTCAGCGGACGCGTACGCATCATCCGACCTCGTTTCCTCATACCGTCTACGGTTGGACCAGTCTCACTCACCGGACGGGAGTTTCTATCCCTGGTCCGGATCGTGAGACATCTATTTCATTTTTCCGACAGGCGGCGGCAGGAGATCTTCCACCTGCGCCAACCGTCCGTTCCGACCTCGATCAGCCGGTCGTTCCGACCTCCACCAGCCACGGTCGTTCCTCCCCCGACCAGCCACGGTCGTTCCTCCCCCGACCGGCCGGTCATCCGACGTCGAGCCGCAGGAGGTCCTCCTCCGTCTCCCGACGGACGATCACCCGGGCCTCGCCGTCGCGCACGGCGACGACCGGCGGGCGCAGGGCGTGGTTGTAGTTGCTGGCCATGGACCGGCAGTAGGCACCCGTGGCGGGTACGGCGATGAGGTCGCCGGGGGCCAGGTCGGAGGGCAGGAAGGCGTCCTTGACCACGATGTCGCCACTCTCACAGTGCTTGCCGACGACACGGACGAGCATGGGCTCGGCGTCGGAGGTGCGCGAGACGAGGGCGACGCTGTACTCGGCGTCGTACAGCGCGGTCCGGATGTTGTCGGACATGCCCCCGTCGACGGAGACGTACGTCCGCAGCCCATCGAGCGGCTTGATGGTGCCGACCTCGTAGAGCGTGAAGGCGGTGGGCCCGACGATGGCCCGCCCCGGCTCGACCGAGATCCGAGGTGTCCGCAGCTTCGCGGCCTCGCACTCCCGCGTGACGATCTCGCCCAGCGCCTTCGCGATCTCGTGCGGCTCGCGGGGATCGTCGTCACTCGTGTACGCGATGCCGAGACCACCACCGAGGTCGATCTCGGGCAGCTCGACCCCGTGCTCGTCACGAACGGCGGCCAGCAGCGACACCACCCGCCGGGCGGCGACCTCGAACCCGGCCATGTCGAAGATCTGCGAACCGATGTGCGAGTGGATGCCCACGAGCTCGAGCCCGTCGAGCGCGAGCGCCCGCCGTACCGCCTCCGCGGCCTCCCCGTCGGCCAGCGCGATCCCGAACTTCTGGTCCTCGTGGGCGGTGGCGATGAACTCGTGGGTGTGCGCCTCGACCCCCACGGTCACGCGGATCTGCACCCGCTGCCGCTTGCCGAGGGACCGCGCGATGTGGGCGACGCGGACGATCTCCTGGAAGGAGTCGAGAACGATCCGCCCGACCCCGCTCACGATGGCGGTGGTGATCTCTTCCTCGGACTTGTTGTTGCCGTGGAAGGCGATGCGGTCGGCGGGCATCCCGGCGGAGAGGGCGGTGGCGAGCTCACCGCCGGAGCACACGTCGAGGTTGAGCCCCTCCTCGTGCAGCCACCGCACGACGGCGCGCGAGAGGAAGGCCTTCCCGGCGTAGAAGACGTCGGCGTCGTGCCCGAAGGCGGTCCGCCAGGCACGGGCGCGCTCGCGGAAGTCGGTCTCGTCGAGGAAGTAGGCGGGGGTGCCGAACTCTTCGGCGAGCCTGGTCACTTCCATCCCACCGACGCTGACGACTCCGTCGTCCGTACGGCTGACGGTGTGCGCCCAGACCTTGGGGTCGAGGGCGTTGAGGTCGGCGGGCGGGGCGCTGTAATGGCCCTCGGTGAGGACATCGGCGTGACGGGGCCCGGCGGGGTGTGCGGAACGGCTCATTTTTCTCTCACAGACGGTCACAGATAGTCAGGGGCGCTGATGCCGAGCAGGGACAGGCCGCCGGCCAGCACCGTCCCGGCGGCTTCGGCGAGCGCGAGCCGGGCGCGGTGGGCGGCCGAGGGTTTCTCGTCGCCGAGCGGCAGCACGGTGTGCTGGAAGGCGAGGAGGGCGTCGGCGGTGGTGACGAGGTGCCGGGCGAGCCGGTCGGGCGCGCGGTGCAGGGCCGCCTGCGTCAGCACGGCCGGATACCCGGCGAGCGCCCCGACGAGCTCGCCGCCGCCGGATACGTCTTCGGGTACGTCACCGGGGTCGCCGGTGCAGCCGAGCGCGGCGGCGTTGCGGGTGAGGGCCCGGGTGCGGGCGTGGGCGTACCGGACCCGGAAGAGGGGGTTGCTCTCCCGCTGCAGCAGGTGATCGGCACTGATCCGCGGCCGGTCGTGGGACGCGGGGTGCAGCAGGGCCCACCGGGCGGCGTCGGGGCCGAGGGGGGTGGGGTCTTCCGGGGCGGGGGTGGGGCGCAGGGTTGTGATCTGGGGGCGCGGGCGGTGGAGACGGTGGGGGCGCGCGGGATCGACCTGCGGCGCGTTGGTGCGGGGGGGCTCGGCGGGCGAGGGGTCATTGCCGTGTGTCTTGGCCTGCGAGGGGTCGGTGCCGGCGGGCTCGGCGCACGAGGGATGGATATGGATGTGGCGCACCTCCGCACGGCCGCCTTGGGTGGCCACGATCCGTACGAGCGTGTCGGCGACGACTTCGGCCCTGATGTCGTACGGGATCCGGAGCGGGACGATCTGCCCGGCGAGGATGTCGCCGTGCCCATAGGCGTCACTTCGGCGCTGGATCTCCCGTACGAGTGAGGCGCCCGCGCCACCCCCCAGCCGAATGTTGAGGAACCCCGGCCCGGTGATCGCGACGTCGGCGACACCTTCGCTGCGGGTGAGGTGGGGCCGCAGGATCTCCGCGACCTGCCGAGCCGGCCTCCCGGCGGGCCGCGCCAACTGCAACGCGATGTTCGTGGCGTAGTCCCCACACCCACCCGGCCCCGGCGGCGTCACCACCGCCCGCACCGGCACGACCACGCTCAGCTCACCCTCGTCCACGGCACGACGCACCGCGCGCAGCACGGTACGGGAGAGCTCGACGGGGGTCACGGGACAAGCGTAGGGGAGGAGGGGGGTGGGTAGGCGACTCGGTTTGGCAAGGGTCCGGGATGTGGACGGGGCACGGAGGGCGAGGGTGTTCTCACGGACACAGGGGTCGCCGTCCACGTCGTTGAGCGTCGGCCGTGGTGTCGGAGTCCGGGTGACGGCGTGGACGGAGTAAGGGGTACGGCAACACGGACGGAGCGCGGGAAGGCCGGCGAAGTGGGGCCGGAACGCACGAGGGCCGCATCCGGACGACGGACACCGACCACGCTCACGCAACACCGATCACAGACACACGGATCACCGACAGACGGATCACCGACACACGGAGGGACACACGCTCGCGGGGGAGCCAACCGCCGACTCCTCACCCCTCAGCGGCGCGGCGCCCGCTCAATGACCGGCGCGCTGGGCCTCCTCGGCCCCGAGCTCCTCGGCGCCAAGCGCATCGGGACCGAACGCTTCCCCGCCAAAGGCACCGCCGGCACCGCCCCCGCTCCCCCTCCGATCCATCAACTCCCGTACGAGCCGCACAAGTTCGGCAGGCTCGAAGGGCTTGGCGAGAAAGGCATCAACGCCGACGTCGAGCCCGCTCTCGACCTCGTACTGCGTACAGGCACTGACGATGGCGAGGGGAAGGTTCCGGGTCCGGGGGTCGGCACGCAGCCGGGCGGCGGTACGCAACCCGTCGAGCCGAGGCATGACCACATCCAGGGTCACCACATCGGGCCGCACGTGATGCACGACGTCCAGGCATTCGGCACCGTCGGCCGCGGTCACGACCTCGATGCCCTCCAGCTCGAGGTTGACCCTGATCAGCTGCCGGATGACCTTGTTGTCGTCCACAACAAGCACCCGGCCGGACGCGCCTGGCACAACTCGAGAGTAGGTCCGCGCCCACCGCGCCGTCCGGGTTTTCCCCACTTCCACCCCCGTGCGGGGGTCCCGACCACCCCCAGGACGCCCCTCGCGGACGCCTCCACTCCCCCTCCCTCGAACACCGCCCCGCCCCCACATAAACCCATGCCAGTCCCCCACGAAAGAGCTGGTAGGGTTCTACCCGTCGCCGCGAACACCGCGCCCGACACGCCCCCGTAGCTCAGGGGATAGAGCAACGGCCTCCGGAGCCGTGTGCGCAGGTTCGAATCCTGCCGGGGGCACCCCTCATGAGGTGCCCAAAGACCCCGTCATCAGCGGAAACGCTGAGGCCGGGGTCTTCGCGTATCTACGGCCGTGTGCAGCCGTATGCCACCCGACGCGGCCCTATGCCAGACCCTGTGGACTATTCGTGGACAGGATCTTGGAACGTTTCCCCTGATCAGCCCCGCAAAACGGCGAAGGCCCCCGGAGAAGTCCAGGGGCCCAGCGTAGGACGCGCAACGCTCGCGCTGTCAGTCGTACTCGTTCAGAAGATCCTCGATGCGCCGGTTGGCCACTTCCTGACGCCCATCCAGGCACTTCGCGTACCGACCGAGCAGGACCTCAACACTGTTGCCTGCTCGTTCGGCCACCTCAGTCGGGTCAACGCCTGCGTTGAGCCACGTCGACAGCGCGGAGTGGCGGAGGTCGTACGGCCGACGGGCCAACGGAGAGGCCACCGCGGCCGGCGGGAGCGCGAGCGTCCGGGCTTCCTGCCAGGCTCGCGAGTAGGTCGAGGAGGCAACCACTCCCCCGCCCTCGCTGTAGAAGAGGCGCCCGTCGGCAGCAGTCCCGAAGGTGTCGAGCTGTTCGCGGAGGATCACCACGAGTTGGGGCGGGATCGGCACCCGGCGCACGTCTTCGGCCGGCCGGTTCTTCAGCCCACGGTCGTCGTGGCTCTCTCCCGAATCCGTCCACTGCTTGCCGACGCTCGGGCGTGTGCGGTGCAGGAGCACGGCGCCCCAGCCCTGCTCAGGCAGCGTCAGATCAGCTTCGGCCAGGCCGATAGCCTCGGCGGGCCGCAGACCGGCGAAGTACATGCTGGCGAAGAGTCCGACCAGTCGACGACCGCGGGCTCTGCGGTAGCCGCCCACGTAGGACACCGCGTGGAGCAACGAGAGAGCCTGCTTCGGATTCACCACCACGCGCGGATCTACCTCACTGGACACCTTGGGTTTCTGCCAGCGCACGGCCGTCAGAGGGTTCTCTTTGAATTCGCCCAGGTCAACGGCGTAGTGCAGGGCATTGACGAAGGTACGTCGCTTACGGCGGACAGTCTCGGCCGCGGCAGACTTCCCGTCGAGTCGGATCTTGAACGAGTCGAGTACTTCACGCGCCGTCACAGGATCGGCCAGATCATTCAACGGGCGTGACGCCTTGGCGATCCAATGCAGGGTGTTCGCAATCTCGGTAGGCGCTTCCCGCCCGGCCGGCCCAGGGAGGACAAACGCCCAGTTGCGCAGAGCCTGCCTGATCAAAGGAGCACCCGGCCTTCCCGGGCGGTCGCCGAGGAGTGCGATCGTCACCGAGGTCAGCGATTCATTGATTCCGTCGCGGGTGTTGGGGGCAGCGTGCGGCCATTTCATGGCCAAGTACTTCAAGGCGAAGTCGTACCAGGTGAGCTTGGCCTTTTGCTCGGCCATCGGGTCCGGAAGGCCGGTGATGTCGTCGAATTCCTGGCCGTCGCGCGCAACGGCCATGAGCTTGGTCCGGTAGTGATCCGCCAGGCCTTTGGTGCGAAATGTCTCGGAGAAGACCTTTCCCGCCACGGCCCATCGGACGTCGTAGGAGGTCCGCTTTGAGGGGCGCTTGCGGACCCCCCAGATCTTCACGTCCAGGGACTTCACGCGGCTTCCTCCCGCTCCCGCAGCCATGCCGTGAAGTCGCTCCGCCACACCCGCAGCTCACCGTTGGGGAGCTTCATGGCTTTCGGCGCCTGACCCAGCTCCCGCCAGCGGTAGAAGGTGCGCCGGGAGACCTTCCGCAACTCGCTGAGGATCTCTGGGACTGTCATCAGTTCATCCCTCACAGGAGCACTCCTTCCAGAGCGAGTTGGTCGGGTAGGGCTTCGCGTGCGGTTTCGCGGTTGAGTTGGATGTCGCGGCGGATGTTGGCGGCGAGCCAGGATTCGCCGGGGGTGTAGCCGTGGCCGGCGTAGGTCCAGTGGGAGAGCACGAGGGTGGTGGCCTCCGGGTTGTCGTCGGGGTCGGGCAGGCCGAGGGCGGCGCGTTGCTGGGCGGCGCGGTAGTCGGCTCTCACCTGGCGCAGCGCGCCGAGGGTGGTGGAGTAGCGGCGGGACTTGGTGGAGAAGTGGCCGCGGAAGCCGAGCATGTGAGCCCAGTCCCGTAGCTTCCGGTCGGGGTAGAGCGCGTGCAGGTCGAGGCAGGCCTCCATCAGCCGGCGGGGGTGGTCGGGCACGTCGAGCAACACGAGGGCCTCTTTGTTGCCGACCCGGCGGTCAACAGCCCCGGTCGTCTCGGCTGCCTTGGTGGCGTACTTGGCGACGTAGGAGGCAACGGCCTGTTCGGTGAGTTCCTCGCCGTTGCCGAAGGCTTTGATCCGCTGGACGTCGAGCTGTGTGCCCCATCGCAGCGTGCGCGCCGGCTCTGTGAGGACTGGTTGGTCGGGGTCCGGCCGGTATCGGGCCGGGGGCACGTCGACCACGACGCGGGCCGCGGCGGCGCGGATGGCGTCGGTGAGCAGGTCGAGGGTGGCCCAGTGCGGGGGCGGGGTGTCGGGTCCCTCGGGTCCGTCGAAGCGGATCACGGCGTGGAAGTGGACGGCCCCGCGCTTCTGGTATTCGGCGACCTTGCCGAAGGAGACGCGGGACTGTTCGCGGGCGTCCTTCTGGGTGAGGCCGGCTCGCTTTGCGATCTCGCGGCGGAGGTAGATCGTGAAGTAGCGCCACAGGTCGGATGCGTGGTTGTTCCACAGCACGGCGCCCGCGTAGTCGTAGGTCGTCGGGTCGAGCGGGGTGCCGAGTTCGGGCGCGTCCTCCCGGTGGTGCTGGCCGCAGCGGCAGGGCCGGTTGCCGGGGCGGTTGTGGACGGGGCCGAACGAGGGGGCGGTGAGGGTGGCGAAGACGCGGGGGTGATCGCGCACGGTGTGCGGGGTGCCCTTGTCCGGGTCTCCGGTCAGTCCGGCGCGGATCAGGTGGTAAGTGTCGCCGGCGTAGGTCCAGGCGCAGGCCGGGCAGCGGGAGGCACGGCGGTTGCCGCAGGCCACCCGGAGCATGCCGCCCGGCTCGTGCTCGGTCGTGTAGGAGTGCAGCACGGTCTTGGTGGTCGGGTCGATCGTCTTCGTTGCGCCGGTGAGTCGGATCGGGTCGGAGCAGCCGCCGGTGCGGCGGATCTGGTCTTGCCAGCGGTCGAAGTCGGCCGAGCCGGCCACCCTCAGCACGTCGCCGAGGGTGGCCGGGTCGAGACCCGCCAAGGTGGCGGTGTCGGTCACGCGAGCACCTCCGACGCGGCGGGCACGAGGGGGCGCAGTACGGCCGTGACGAGCAGCGGGGGAACGGCGTTGCCGATCTGCTCGAACTGCTTGGTGCGGGAGCCGGCCCACGGGTAGTTGGCGGGGAATGATTGGAGAATCGCCGCTTCCGCGAGCGCGAGGTTGCGTTCCTCGACTCCGTCCTTCACCCACTTGCAGCGGTTCGCTGAGCCGGTGATGGTGAAAGAGGGCTCGCTGATCGCGCGCTCGTACCGGCTAACGCCGCCAGCGAACTGACCAGCGGGCAATTTCCAGCCCTGCCCGGAGCGGAGTTTCCAGGAGCGTGCCCGACCGGTGAGCGCGTTGCTCGGGCCGTCGGCCGAGAACTCGTTGCCACCAGCTGACCGACCCCTCTCGTCAGTTGAGCGGTCGCCACGGGTGTTGACCTTGACCCCGGGCGGCAGACTCAGCGCATCGGCCATGGACACCCACGGGGCCAGGCGCACACCGAACAAGTCCCACTGCGGAACCTTCGCGTGGGTGGGCTCCGGGGGCAGCGCCGAACGGGTGCGGGAGGCAATGAGGAAAGCGCGGCGCCGGGTCTGGGCGAGGCCGAAGTCCGCGGCGTTGAGGACGCCCGTCCAGGTCGAGTAACCGGCGGCAGCCAGGAGGCGGGCGCTGTGCTCGAACACGGGCAGCACCGAGGGAACTTCCTCCAGGGCGATCCACTCGGGGCGCAGGTCCAAGGCGTATCGCAGAGGTTCAACGACCAGGAGGGAACGCGCGTCGGAGCACGCCTCACGCAGACTCGCCCGGGTGTCGTTCCCGCGGGCCATGTCGTCCAAGCCCTGGTGGCACAACGGCAGGTCGTCGTTCCCCGCGCGCAGGCCAGCCGCACTGAAGGTCTGGCAAGGGGCCGAGCTGATCAGACCGGACACCTTCCCGCGAAGCGACATCGTGGGGTAGTTGGCGACGTCGGCGCGGATCGTGAGGTGCCCAGCGGCGGCACGGGTGGTGCAGACAGCGGGGTCGATCTCGATTCCCACCTCACGCACCCCCAGACCGCGCAGGCTCTGAGACCAGCCACCGGGGCCGGCGAAGAGGTCGAGGACGGTCATCGTCGGCCCCCGTTGCGATGGGCGGGGCCGTGGTTGGCGGTGTAGTCCTCGACCAGGGCCTTGACGTCGTTGTCGCCGTTGGCGTGGTCCTCGGCGCCGCAGCCGCACACGTAGTCGCCCTGCGACCGGGTGTACTTCGTGCCGCCACGCACCCGGAGGCCGGGGCTTTCCTCGGTCGGGGTGAGGTCGGCGGGGAGTTTGCGGAACATCCCGGTCACCTCCCGGCGCGGGCGAGGACGGCGACGGGGGCGATGCGTCCGGTGCCCTTGCAGGCCCGGCAGGCGACACGGAGGGTGGCGCGGGAGCCGTCGCGGTTGCGGGTGCCGGTGGTGATCGCGGCGGTGGCGAAACCGTCGCAGTCACGGCAGACGGGCGTGTTCTGGGCGTGCTGAGGCATGATGGGGCTTCCCTTTCGGGTCCGTTGGATCTGGAAGGTGGTGAGGCGCCCGGAGCGGCGGAAGTTTGGCGACCGAGGCCGCTCCGGGGGCCGGTTAGCGCTGCTTGTTGACGTCGCTCAGGAGCGAGCGAAGGACGACCGCGCACAGGGCCACGGACATGGCCGTGATGGCGACGGCGAGGAGCATCGAGACCAGGACCGCACCCACGACGAGGACCACCGCGGTACCGCCACCGACGAGGGCGACGACGGTGCCGGGGGTGAGCTGGACGGTGGGCCGCGCCGGGGCCTGCACCACCGGAGCCGGGGCGGGGGCCGAGGTCACCGGGGTGTTCGCGGCCGGGGCTGGCATGGGGGGCGGGGCGGTGTCGGGGGTCGGGTACTTCGGGGTAAACACGAGCTTTTCTCCCTTCGGGTGGGGTTACTTGATGGCCGTGCCGACGGCGGGGCCGAGGAAGCTGTGGGCGAGGAGGTAGCCGCCGAGCAGGAGCACGGCCACGAGCCACCAGGGCGGGCGGGCGAGCTTGACGCCGAGCCAGCCGATGACGATCAGGGCGAGCCAGAGCGGAACGTCCATCGGGGTCTCCTAGGGCTGGCAGCGGTGGGTGCGGGCGGCGAGTTCGGCGGCGGCGCGGTCGTTGTAGTCGGTGGAGAAGCCGCAGCCGGGGGCGGTGCAGGCCGCCGTGTGCCGGTTGCGTCCGCGGCCGTCGAAGTAGGTGCCGACCTCGACGGGGCCGATGCGGATCAGGTTGCGGAAGCGCCGGTAGACGGGCATGTCTGTCCCTTCTGGTCAGGTGAGTTGGAGTTCTGCCGCGATCGCGGCGGACATCGGGCCGGGCAGTCCGAGCCGGGTGGAGAGAGCGTCCGCGGCCATCGGGGTTCCGGTCGTGGCGCGGTGTGCTTCGGCGATCTTTCGGGCGTGGTCCAGGAGCGCGGCCGGCACCGTCACCGCAGGCGCGGCGGGTTCGGGCAGTGCGGGCGGAAGCTCGGGGGCCGCGGGCGGGGCCGGGGTGTCGGCGCGGTGCATGTCGACCTCGGTCAGGGCCGGTTCGTCCACAGGCTGTGTACGGGGTTCGGCGGGTGCGTGGACCAGGAGGGTGCCGCCGAGGAAGGCGAGCGCGGGCCAGCCGGCGACGAGGATGCACAGCCAGGCCGGGACGTCGTGCAGGTCGAGGAGTCCGGCGGTGGCGATGTTCGCGCCGAGCGAGGCGAACAGGGCGATCACGAACCAGGTCCACGCCGATCGGTCCTTGCGGGCGGTCCGCAGCCGGCGCCATGCGGCCACGAGCAGCAGGTCGACGCTGATGGGGTAGGCCCATGCCTTCCATCCGGTCTGCCCGGCGGCATCGGCAAGGTCGTGCAGGTGGGCGAAGGACAGCGCACCGGCGATCACGGCCTGTACGAGTACGGCGTCCGGGCGGATCGAGCGGGACATGTCCTCACCTCCTTCGCGGGGGTCGGGCCGGGGGCGGGCGGTGAACGGTGTCCGGCCGCCCGGCCCCGGCGGTTCAGTCGGTGGTGGCTTCGCCGGTGCCGAAGCAGGCCAGGCAGATACCGGCCTGTTTGCCGACGGTGCGGCGTTTGCGGCCCACGTGGACCGTGGTGGCGACCTCCCCGGTGCCGTCGCACGGACCGCACTTCGGGGGAGCCGGGGCCGCGGTGGGGGCGGGTCGCGGGGGTGTCTTCTTGGTGGCCACGGGTCACTCCTCGTCGGGGTACTCGGGGCCGTCGGTGGGGTCGAAGCCGGGCGGGAACAGGCCCGGCGGGGGCTCGGGAAGGGATGCCGCGATGGACGGGGCGATCGCGTCCACGAAGGCGTGGTCGGCGCCGTACTGGTCGGCGTACAGGGCCAGGGAGCCGAGCATCAGCACCGTGCGGTGGAAGTCCTCGCAGTGCTCGCACATGCCGCTCACCTCACCTGCCTGGTCTCGGTGTCGGTGGGCAGAGCGGCGGCGTAGCGCTGCACGGCCGCGAGGTAGTCGGCCGCGGCCTTGGCCAGCTTCTCGGCGAACGCCTGGTGGTCGACGATCGGCCGGCTGTCGAACACCGAGATGCTCAGGGAGTAGCCGTCCCCGTCGAGCGCCAGGATCGGCAGGCGCTCGGTGCCGTAGTCGTGGAGGCGGACCCGGCTGGAGGCGTCACCGTGGAAGGTCATCGAGGCGGGCATCGGTCATTCCTCTCTGCGTTCGGGCATGGAGGGGGTAGGGACCTGGCGCGAAGCGGTCGCGCCCACCGGGGTGGAACAGGGGGTGCTACTCGGGGACCGGTACCGGCTTGACCAGCGGCGGCACGCTCTGCGGCGTCGAGCCGGCCGGGACGTGCGGGCGGAACGGGTCGAGCGCGGGCAGGTACGGGACCAGGTGGGCGAACTCCCGGCACACCGCCGTGGCTTCAGCCTGCGTCGTCATCGGAGTACGGATGCGGGACCAGCCACCGGAGGAGTCCGCGGCGACCGCCAGACCAGGCTTGTCCGGCGGGATCGTCGTGACCATCGGGACCGCCTCGGGGGCGACGTCACCGAGGCCCATTTCGGCGGTCTGCTTGTCGTTGACGCGGTGCACCACACGCCCGGTGAGCTGGGCACGGAGCATGGTGGCGCCCTTGCCGAGTTCGGAGCCGAAGCGCTGCCCGCAGATCTCCAGGTAGATCCCGGCGGCACGGGCCATCTGCGCCAGCCGGATCAGCGCCGTCACCAACCGTTCGCGGCGCTCCTCATCCCTCTTCGAGGAGATCAGGAAGAGTTCCGCGATCTCGTCGACGAGGAGCACGATCGGCACCGGCCGTACCTTCTCGGGCAGCTCCCACAGGTCCGAGACTCCATACAGGCTCAGCAGGTCGAACCTGGATTCCATCTCTGCCACCAGGACATCGAGCAGTGCGGCGGCGCGGTCCGGATCGGTGGCCAGGGCTGACAGGCGCGGCGCATAGGCGGACTGTTCGACACCGCGCTTGCAGTCGATGCCCGCCAGCGCCACCGGCAGTTGGGCCAGGCCCTTGACCAGGTTGCGTTGGAACATGGACTTTCCCGACTGGTTGGCGCCCAGCGTGAGGGCCATCGGGACCTTGCGGTAGTCGCGGACGAACGCGGTCCCGTCCTCGCGCAGCGCCACCGGGACGATCACGTCGTGAGGCCGTGCCTTGCGCGGCATCCGCACCCGGCGCAGTACGTCGTACCCGGTCATCCGCAGTTCCACGAACCCGGGCTTCGTCTCGATCACGGTGACCGAGTGCACGCCCCAGGCGTGACGCAGCCGTTCCGAGGAGGCGACCACGTCCGCCGGCTCCAAGCCCGCGGGGAGCCGCAGCGTGACCCGCAGACCGGTGGACGTTCCCCGGACCCGGCGGACCCGCGGCGGCACCGGCGGAACCTCACGCCGGGCGACGTTGCGAACCATGAACGCCCGCAGACCCGACGGCTGCACCGTCAGCCCGCACACATCCATCGTCGAGCGGTACGACAGGGTGAAGCGACCCCAGGCCGCCGGCAGCCCGACAAACGACCAGTACACGCGCGGCGCGCGGAACTTGGCGTAGCCGAGACCACCGGCACCCGCTAAGGCGCCCGACGCCTCCAGCCACAGGGACAGATCAGCCATGGCTCAGGCCACCGCCGTCACGGCCACCGCGCGGAACGAAATGCCGTGCCGCTTCTGCCCGTTGAACTCGTTCTCCCAGTCCCGCGCTTTCAGGCCGATCACCTTCACCGGGATACCCGGCACGAGCCCCTCCGGGAGGCCGGTCTCCGGCACGGCCACCTGATACAGGTTGCCCTCACCCTCGTCGGAGACCAGCAGGCCCACGGTGTAGAGCGTCGCCTTGGTCACCTTGTCGACCGCGAGCTGCCCGGTCTCCTTGTTGATCACCTTCGGTTCAGGCGCGGTCGCCACGAACACGAGAGCGGTCGAAACATCGATCTTGAAGGACGGCATTATGGAGTTCTCCTCTTGTGGGATGAGCCCCGGACTGCGTTGTGATCTTGGCGGATGGCACGCAGTCCGGGGTGCCTTGTTCTCTGACACTCCCGAAGCTACTCGCAGTTTTTCTGCGGGTCAACAGAAAACCTGCGACTAGCAGCAAAACTCTGACTCTGCGAGACTGGGCGCGGGAAGAAGGAGGAGTTATGGCAAACTTTGCTCTCTTTGTCCGATTCACCCTGCGTAAAGGCATGGAGAACGCTTTCGATGCCCTGGTGAAGGAGACCGAAGCGGGAATTCGGGCGCACGAGCCGGGGACGCTGGTCTACGCCTGCCACACAGTCGAGGGGGCGCCCAACGAGCGGATCTTCTTCGAGATCTACGCTGATCGGGCAGCGTTTGACGAGCACGAGCGCCAGCCGCACACGCTGCGCTTCCTGAGCGAGCGCACGCGGTACGTCGAGAAGACTGACGTGGACTGGCTTGAGCCGTACGCCGGCAAGTACCCGCGCGAGGCCACGAAGTGAGCACCCTCCCACCCACAACCGGGCAGAGAATTAAAGAACTGCGGCGGGCAGCAGGCATGTCACAAGCCGACCTTGCCACCGCCATGGGGCGGTCTGAGAGCTGGGTGTCCCAAGTCGAACGCGGCGTGCAGCCCGTTGAACGCCTGGCGATCCTCCAAGGCCTCGCTGATGCACTGGGCGTCTCGGTACGGGAGGTTCGGCCCGACGCTGCTCTCTCCCCGGCGGATCTCGTGGACCACACACCCGAGCCGGAAAGCAACGATCTAGACGGCCTGCGCGTCGCCCTCACGGGCCATCCCGCCTTGGGCAGCCTGTTCGACCGCGGACCGAGTTCCCCTGTGCCCGCGCTTGCCGAGTTCCGCCACCTCGTTGACCAAGCGTGGGAGTACGTGCACGCGTCGAGCTTTGCAGCCTTGAGCGACCACCTCGCCAAGTTGCTCCCCGCCATCGAAGTCGCGGTACGCCACGCGCCGGCAGCCGATCGCGTCGAGCTGCACTCACTCAGGGCGCGGAGCTACCAGGCAGCCGCCGCCAGCTTCACCCGGCAGGACCAGGCCGATGCCGCATGGGTAGCCGCAGACCGCGCCTTGCAAGCGGCCGAGATGGCTGGCCAGCCTCTGGAGGTGGTGGCCGGGCTCTTTCGCATGGCTCACGCGTTCATGCGGCAGCAGCACATGGACCAGGCCGAACAAGCCGCAAAGTCGGCGGTTGAAGTCTTGGACCCACGGACAGAAGACCCCGCCTGCCCACCGGAGGAACTGTCACTTCTCGGCGCCATGAACCTTGTGCTTGCCGTGATCAACGCACGGGAGGGCAACCGACCCGGGACACACGCTCACCTCAACCGGGCAGGACAGATCGCCACCCGCTTGGGCGAGGACCGGAACGACTTCGACACTGAGTTCGGCCCCACAAACGTCAGGCTCCACGCGGTAAGCACAGCCGTGGAATTGGGGGATGCCGGACTGGCATTGGAGATCGCGACGGAAGTCGACGCCGGCGGGCTCTCAGCCGAACGTCAAGCGCGCTTCCTGCTCGACGTGGCACGGGCCCATGCGCAGCGCCGACACGTCGGCGAGGCGACCGCTGCGCTCTTGGAAGCTGAGACCCTCGCGCCTGAGCAGATTCGCGATCACCACTTGGCCCGCGAGATCATCCGCGACCTAATTCAGCTATCGGGCCGACGCGTGCCCGATACGCTCCGGGAGCTTGCCGACCGATGCGGCGTGAGCTGACCTGTTACAGGTTTCTCTACCTCATCAAGTGCCCGCGCAAGCGCGGGCTGGCCCCTGGGGCCCGACCCCTCTGCGCCTTCGGCGCCGGGGCCGGCCCCTGGGGCCGCAGCAAGCAACGGCCCATGTAGAGACCTGGACACGGAGTGCCCCGGTCAGAACATGCCTCCAGCGGGGGCGCTCAGGCTCCGAGATGGCGGGGACGCCGTTCGCGAGTGCCGGCCGGTCAGTGGCGTGCGCGGGGTGCTCCCATCCCGTCCGCCATCGACCCAGGCAGAGCCGAGCGGACGCGGCCCAGGGCGTCAAGGTCGTTCGTACAGTGGCGCGCTCCACCTTGACGCCCTGAACCACGCCCGCTCCACGGTGTGTGGGCCGACGGCAGACGGGATGGGAGCCGGACAAGGTGGTGCGTTGGAGTCAATAGCGGGGTGCTGGCCTGCTCTGTGGTCGTGCGGGCATACATGATCACGTTCCTCTAGCCAGGCCAGGGGCCACCCGCTATCTCAGGTCCACAGGCTGCCGGGGGCGACGGACGCATGCAGAGCTGTGATCACTCGCCGCCAACATCGACTACTAGGTAGAAGTAGCCGCGCAAGCCGCTCTGTTCAGCTCACGGCTTCGGTACTCAGCAACCCGCCACACGAAGATCCTCCGCATGGCAACCTACCTCCATGCAAGAACACTGGGACCTTTCGGGACGCGATGTCGTACCAGACCTACGTGCCACGGCACGTCCAGCTGATGTAGGTGCAGCCGCCCTTCACGCGATGCTGAGTTCATCGGGAACTCGCTGGACACCGCCTTACGAAGAAGTGCGCAAAAATCTGCAGATCAGAAGTAAGCAGGTTGCGCCCGAACTGCAAGATCAAGCAGACCAGCGCTTCAGAACATACATGGCATTGTTCCGTGGAATCGGCCTGCTATACGAAGAAAGCGGCGCGCTGGAGTCTACAGATATTGGCAGAAGCCTACTAGATCTCCTGAATGAACAATACCAGCGTATCGATGACTTTAGCCAGCAGGTCTATGGCACTTACCGCGCTCAGCTGGCCCAGATGGTGGCCCCTAGCCTCGCCAGGTACCAACTCGCAAATCCCCTCACACGGGACTCTTATCCGCCGGGAACCGACATCAGGCCCTTGTTGGCGATCTGGCGTGCGATGAGAAAACTAGACAACAAACTACATTGGGAAGAAATGGGGCGATGTCTCACGACCTGCCTGAAAGAATCAGAAATCGATCCAGCAATCGCTAAGATTGCAGATGCTCGCACGCAGGCTGGCTACGATCCAAACGACACTGTAATCATGGATCGGTTTCTCGGTCCTCGTCGTCCCGACAAGGGGGCCAATCAGTCCGACAGGCTAGACACATGGTTCTCCCGTGCAGCCTTCAAAAATCTCTTGCTTGAATATCGCGATCGACCGGATGGCTACCGCTACCTCAACCCAGAATTCATCCCACTAATCGACGATACGATTGAGGCTTCCTCCGCGCCACGTCAGTTTGAAGACCGAGGGGAGTACGTGCGTTGGCTTGGAAAAATGCCAGAAAAGCCAACACTCGTTCTGGCGCAATCCGACGATAAGTTCCGAAACCTCATCGTCGAGAAATGCCGCCGCTATGGAGATCGTCAGATCGTGGCGCTCGTCGGACCAGCGGGGACTGGAAAAACAAGAGTGGCGCAGGAAGTTGCCATGGCCTTGTCGGAAGGAGACATTACGCGCATTTTGACCGTGCAATTCCATGCCGCATTCACTTACGAGGAGTTCGTGGGCGGACTCGCCCCCAGCGACGGCGGCGGTTTTGAGCCTTCACCCGGGGCCCTTATACAGATAAACGAGTCAGCTCTGGCGTCTCCAGATAAGACGCACGTTCTCATCGTCGACGAGTTGAGCAGAGCCGACGTCGCCAATGTCCTAGGCGAACTCCTCACCTACATCGAGTACAGAAACCGCCCATTCCTAGTCCCCGGACTGAATAAACGGGTATCCATCGCTCCAAACCTGGTGATCATAGCAACGATGAATCCTGCCGACCGAAGCGTCATCAACATGGACGACGCATTGGTAAGAAGGCTGAGGCAGATTGAAATTCCGCCCAGTCGCGATGCTCTCGAAGCAATCCTGACCGAGTCAGGAATGGCCAATGACCTCCGAGGCCAAGTAGTGCAGTGGTTCGAGGGCCTGCCAGCAGATGCCCCCTTCGGGCATGGTCTATTCGTTGGCATGCGCGACGAACATGACCTGCACGATCTTTGGAACGAATCCCTACGATACTTCCTTCGCCGGGGCGGTATCACAACATACCCCAATCCGGAAAAGATCGAGAATGGTTACGTCTGGAGAAACGCGACCTATAACGGGGCAACCAAGGAAGAGATGTGAGAGCCACCACGTACGGACGCGTTCAACTCACGCATGAAGAGGTTGGATACTCCTTCGAAGAGCTTTCTCAGCTTTCTTGGGTTCAAGGAAGAGTCGCTTCTGTGAGGCCAAATCGTTTCGGGTACGACCTCGAGATCGGCCCCTACGCCGGCACTCTCGTCGTCCACGAAAACCTCATTATTACTATCGAAGAGATGATTCCTGGAACTGTCGACGCGTGTCTCAGTCTTTCCTCCAGCGGCCGGCGGCAATCCTCACAAGCAGCCCAACCCGGTTCGACGCTGCCTCCACTCGCTTCCGTTGCACGAGCATTCTCCGAAATGATCGAGAGGGAGTTGGCGCTAGGACCGCAGAAGCAGTACACCGCAACCTCTGCCTACAGTAATCGCGTCAGAGGCAAGATCCATGTCGGCGAGACGGTCCGCAATTTGTGGAGTCGCGGGCGACACGACCTGCTGGCAATACGCTACCGCAATCTAACCGAAGATACAGAGATAAACAGGTACCTTCTGGCTGCTTGCATCCGGGCCGAGCATCTGCTGAATAAGCACGACGAGGAAAGAGTGGCAGTACAGCGATGCATCCAAATGCTTTCGGGAGCAAAAATGCTTCTCGAGCCAACACTTACATCTCCTCCTCCTAACATCAGCGCAAGCCTGAAAGAGACCCTGCAAGTAGCAAGGACTCTGATCCGCGGCGTGCCGTTCAACTTCCGAAATACAGGAAATTCGCCGTTTAGTGCTTGGGTGAACATTGACCGAATCTTCGAAGAAGCCGTGCGCACTATCTGCCGGACTTCGATTCCCACCGACTGTACGGTGACGGACGGGAAATCTCAGAAAATTCCCTTGTTTCACGCAATGGAGGGAGAACCAGCACCTGTAGCCAAAAGAGCCGATCCAGACATCGTCATCCGTGGCGCAACTAGGACCGGACTACTTGATGCTAAGTATAGGAAGTCAGGAGAAAAGGTCACCGAAGACGCTATATATCAGCTGATCTCTCACGCTGGAGCCTTCTCGGCCGACGCTGCTGCACTCGTAGCGCCAGCTCTGCATGGCCCGCCAGGCATCCGCAGACTAGGCCGTATCAGCACGGGGTGCTCTGTGGATGTCATCGCAGTGGATCCCACACGAGCAGACGTGATGAGCGACCTGATCGGTCAGTGGACCGCGAGACTAGCGCAGTGATTTAGCTCACGTCGGGATGATCGGTGAGGCATGCTGTGTTCACAACACACCGTCATGTCCCCATGGCTGTACCGGCTCACCCTCGAGGTCCGATGGTCTCGGATGGTGCGCCAGAGACCGCGCTGTCAGACCGAGCTCTTAGGATCTATCCCATGGACAAGGGTGAACCCGGTTGGGCATACGCCGACCTCTTCAGCGGTTGTGGCGGCATGTCGGCCGGCCTGGCAGCAACAGGCCAGTTTGAGGCGGTCTACGCCGCTGACAACGACCGTTGGGCCAACGCTACTTACGCTGCCAACATCGGCCACACACCGGACGATATGGACCTGCTGACACTGCAGGACCCTGCCGCTCGGCGTTCGTGGGCCGCCCAGATCCGCGAGTCAGTCGGAGCCCGACCCTTCCTCCTCTCTGGAGGACCGCCGTGCCAGGGCTTCTCGTCACACGTCAAAACACGTGGCGACCGCAAGGGGCGAAACCAACTCTTCAGCGTATTCGGCGATTTGGCGGTCACACTCAAGCCAGATGTCGTTATGGTCGAGAATGTCGCTGACCTTGTCTCGGCTCGCTCATGGGATTTGTTCGACGAATTTCGTTCGAAGCTGGAGAAAGCTGGCTACCGCGTTCGAGCGCGGATCATGAATATGGCTCAGCTTGGTGTTCCACAAGAACGCTTCCGGACCGTAGTGTTGGCGTCTCTGCATCAAATGCCAACGTTTCCTTCGGTTCGAAACACGCCAGAGACGTTCGCCACCGTCAAGGAATGGATTGGCCAACTGCCCCATATTTCCAGCGGCGAGGCGAATCCTGATGATCCGATGCACGTCACGTCGCGTCACCGGCCATCCACGATCGAGATTCTGAAGCAAGTCCCTCATGATGGCGGCTCGCGTCCACCGGGGGTCGGTCCGGAGTGCTTGGATCGCACACGTGGGTCCCACGGTGGGTATACCGATGTGTACGGGCGTCTCCCTTGGTCCGGCCCGGCACCTACCATCACTGCTCGATGCCGAACTCCTAGCTGTGGGCGATTCGCTCATCCTGAGCAGGACCGTGGTTTGACAGCAAGAGAAGCCGGGCTTCTGCAGACATTCCCCGCGACGTGGCAGTTCAAGGGGCCTTTCGACGACCGCTACAAGCAGATCGGAAATGCGGTGCCTCCGCTAGCCGCTCAGGCTTTCGGTGAACACATCGCAGCGGGCATGCCGCCCGTGGAATCCGAGGTAGGACTCTTTGAGGTGGCCGACAAGCCAGTTGGTAGTAGCTTCTCGGTGCTGATCCCCGGCATCCGCAGGCGCGGAGGGTTGCTGACCCAGTGACGCTTAATGCAATTGACGCATTTGCTGGCGCAGGTGGACTCAGCCTAGGGCTTACCCGCGCCGGGTATTCGGTTCGATTGGCTTTCGATAACAGCCAGGTCGCCATAGACACGCATCGCAAGAATCTGTCATGCCGTGCCGAAACACTCGATGCCGCTACTACCAGCGGGAGTGAGCTTCTCGACCTTGCTGGACTAAAGCGCGGCGAAGTGGATTTGCTTGCTGGCGGTCCTCCTTGCCAAGGCTTTTCCCTTCAGCGTAGAGGAGAGCGAGAGGACCCAAGGAATCTTCTCGTTCTTCGATATCTCGACTGGCTCGAAGAGATGCGTCCTCGTGCATTCCTTATGGAAAACGTCGCTGCCATCCAGAGCGTGCGCGGGAAGCACATTTTGCGGGCCGTGGAAGAGGCCGCACAGGACCTAGGTTTTCAGGTTCACGCGACAATTCTTGATGCTTCTCAATATGGCGTTCCCCAAAAACGTCGGAGAGCATTTCTAGTAGGACTTCCCGCCGGCACGCATTTCTCTTGGCCTGCAGCGATTACCCAATCTCCACGCACAGTGGGGGACGCCATCCGGGATCTTCCGTCGCCACCAGAAGATGGGTCTAGTCATCCATCAATAGCGAACCACTACAGGGAAGCTAGGCTGAGTGACCTCAACATCGAACGGATCAAACACGTCCCCCCTGGGGGCGGCCGAGAGTACCTTCCTAAGCACCTCCAGCTTGCGTGCCACCAGGGCAACCATCGTCATCTAGACACCTACGGACGCCTCTCGTGGGATGAGCCAGCGGTGACGATTACGGCGCGGTTCGACAGCTTCACCCGCGGCAAGTTCGGCCACCCGGAAGAGCATCGGACTATCACTCTTCGCGAGGGAGCGCGCCTCCAGTCATTTCCGGATGATTTCGTTTTCCTTGGAAATCGAGAAGAAGGCGCAAGGCTGATCGGTAATGCGGTCCCACCCTTGCTCGCACAAGCGATCGGGCAAAGCATCAAGTCAGCCCTGTCCGGAAGTCAGACACCAGGCGACTCCGAACCGGTACAGATGTCTTTGTGGGGTGCCGGCGTCGCTGCTGTTTAAGCGTGGTCGCACTCGAAAGCGTCATCACAGCTTGCGGACCATATGCGGACAGACGGAGCTAGTCGGGAGATCCGCACTCACCTGACCAACGCTTACGAGTGAGGCACACGGGGCCTCCGGAACTGTCGCAGCAGTGCAGCGCAGTAGATCGAACCCGTCGGCCAGCGAAAACCATAGGGGCTGCCGTGGACAGGCTGATCAGCACCTCGAGGTCCGGAGCGACGGTGACAGATCCCGCCTGGCAGTGACCGAGGATCGCTGCTTTGCGGCCCCAAAGCATGCGCTACGGGGCCGCAGGGTCACCTGGGCCGTCGGACGTCCGTCAGAACGTCGTCCAGCAGTCCTCTCACGTCGCTTCCGCCCAGGACCAGCTGTCGATCCAGCAGCCGGTTTCCGGTCTCGCAGGAGGTCTCACTCACCAGGGAGCACCCATGGCAGGCTGAGAGGTTCAGCTGTGAGGCTCCCTGACGGTCACTTTCGATGCAGACTGGGTCGTTGGAGCAGAAGTCCGCGTCGTCCAGGGCGGCCACCAGGAGTGGGATCAGCTTCTTGGGATCCCCGAGCCTGACGAGACCGCCGAGAGTCCCTTGGGCGTCCCCTGCCGCGGTATAGATCAGGATCCCGGCGGTCTTGTCCGTGCGGTCGGAGTTCGCGTAGATCCTTTCCTGCAGCGAGGCAGACGCGTAGCCGCTGGCGAACGCCAGCCGCCGGATGAGCAGGTGCGCCAGCGTGTGCAGGGCGATGTACCTGGGTTCCGGCACGTCAAGGCGGCCGGCCCAGGGAGAGTCGGCCCTTCTCGTCTTGAGGATGCCGGCGCGTGCCTGCACCCCCGGCTGTGCCTCCCATGCGGCGAGCTTCTCTTCGTCGAACCGCAGGAAGATTCCTTCACCGAACAGTTCGATCGCCGGATAGGTGGGCCGATATGACTGGTCCGCCCCCAAATCGGCGTTGATCAGCGTTGCTTCCGCGTCGTGGCGTCGGAACCCCTGCAGGGCACGGACCTCCCGAACCCGGCGTACCTGTCCGATGCCGCTGATCTTGGCGAGGAGGCTCTGCGGTCCCGCGAGCCCTTCGAGGCTTCTCCCGTCGACGACGAAGTCGCTTCCCGTGCGGTCGCGCCCTTCGTCGAGTTTCTTCAGGAACGCCGCCCACTCACCGTCCTTCAGGTCGAGCAGCAGCTCACTCGCGGGGTTTTCCTCCCCCGCCGCGACGCCGAGGACGGTTTCCGCCGTCACTCCGATATCGTCGGCAATCAGCTGCGCCAACACTTCCGACTGGGGTCCGCCGTTGTCGGTCACGACTTTCCCGAAGAGCATGTGACCACGGATCTTGTCGGCCATCTCCGCGGATTGCGGGCGTTCCTCCGGGATGTCGAGAGCCGAGATTTTCTCGACGATGTAGTTGCCGGTGGCACCACGCTGCACCGCAACCAGCTCATACGGGCAAGGCCTCTTGACGGAGGCCTCCGGCTCCCAGGGCTGCCGTCCCGCGCAACGAATCCCGTCGCGGTGCAGGGCCCCCTTCGTCACGAGTTCAGCGAGACTGCGCTCATTCCCGCACCCGTGACACTTCACCACCAGGGCCGCGAGGCCTTCGCCACGAGTGGCCAGCTTGCGGAACCTGAGCGCCTTGTAGTCACGGCAGAAGCGGACCGCCTCGTTCAGGCTCGCCGCACGCCCACGGTGTGCCCACTGGAACCAGTTGATGTCCTGGATGTGGCTGCCTTTTTCGCAGACGGCGACATATCGCATAGGTACGAGCGCGCCGCCGCAGTCGCAGGTGTTGCTCCACTTGCCTTTTTTCCTACCGGTCAGCTTCGAGAGCTTGTCGCAGCGCTCGCAGAACCGCCAAGCGGGAAAGCGCCAGTACGGCAGCGCAGGGGTTTCCTTTGCGGCCCGGCCCGCATGTGCGGGTGGTTGTCTCAGAACACCAGCACCAAGGCGGGCCATCAGACGCTCACAGCTGATCTCATGGGTGAACTTCTTGTCCCACCAGGACGTGTCCGGCGCCATGAGCGACTCGCCTCGCACGTCGACGATCGCTCCCACCCCGAACGGTGAGATCGTCTCGGAGAGGCGCAGGTCATGCTTGATCTTCTCCATGGTGCACCTCCTCCTGCGGTTCCTGGACCTCGACCGCCACATTGGGCTCCACGGACCTCATCGAGTCTGCGACGAGCCACCCTTCGCCGGGCTGGCCGAACTTCTTCAACAAAGCTGCCTGGTCTTTCTTCGTCCGCTGGTAGTACAGAGGCTCGTCCGACTCCCGTGCCTGGGCTGCCCGTCGGTCCCAATCCCTCAGGAGGCTCCATACGGCGGAGCGCGTTTCCGGGGCTTCGAGACCGTCGGCGCGCGTGACGTAGCCGAGGAACCGTTCCACGAGTCGATCGACCGCATCGCGAATCCTGTCGTCCCCGAGGTCGAACCGACCCGCCGCTTCCTTCGGGGCAAGCGTGGTGAACGACTGCCGCAGCAGCGCCACGAGCGCGCCGGCGAGCGATCGCTCGCGCGAGGCCAGCGACCACGGCGTGACGCTCGTGGGCTCCACGCTCCGGTAGAGGGCCTCGTGGTAGCCACGGAAGGTCTCGAAGTGCGACCGATCACGGGCCCTTCCCGACCGGAACAGCGTGACGACGACGCCCTTCGTGTCTCCACGTCCGACACGGCTCGTGGCCTGGATGTACTCGGCCGTGGTCTTCGGCTGCCCCACCATGAGCATCAGCGCGAGCCGCGGGATGTCGATGCCCACGGAGAGCATGTTCGACGAGAGGACCACGTCGACGGCCTCCGGCGACTCGTCGGCCCTGACCCTTAGCGCGCGGAGATCGTTCGGCAGCTCCTCGGCTCCGCGACGGCTCGTCAGTTCCAGGACCTTCCCCGCCCTGACGGGCCGCAGCGGGAAGCCGAGTCTCTCGGCTCGGGGCTCCAGACGACCGTTGACGTCGTCGATGACCAGCGTCCCGGTGCGTCCGAGCTCACGAAGACTGTTGTGGTACATGACCAGCGTCCAGTACGCGTCCCGTGACGCGGCGGACGGGGCGCGGGCGGCGAGCGCCTCCGGCATCTCCACCATGGGGGTGACGGCTGCGATGACGGCCGACGGCTGCGAGACCGACTGCGGCATCAGGCCGACGTAGAGACGTCCTTCTCCGCTCTCCACCGGGCGGGAGAAGAAGGTCCGGTCGTCGTCGAGTCCCGATGGCGGATACAGTGCGACCTCACGCCCGTACAGTCCCTCCACCTGCTCCTCGGACGCGCGGATGGTGGCCGTCGAGGCCACGATCTTGGGGCTGGAGCCCGACCGGCTCAGCAGGACCTGGATCACCGCGTCGAAGACGGCGACGGTGGTTCCGAGCGGCCCCGAGAGCAGGTGCAGCTCGTCCTGGATGATCATGGATGGTTGCCTG
The DNA here is from genome assembly GCF_039503195.1 of Streptomyces mirabilis. NCBI lineage: Bacteria > Bacillati > Actinomycetota > Actinomycetes > Kitasatosporales > Streptomycetaceae > Streptomyces > Streptomyces mirabilis. The sequence continues at coordinate 6,870,634 of NZ_JBCJKP010000001.1, read as the reverse complement.
AAGGTGGTCCCGAGACCGAGCAGCCTGCCTGCTTCCGGCTTGAACTGCAGACGCGCGAACTTGTCGACGGTGGCCAGGAGGATCGTGGGCGGTTCCTTGTACAGCACCTCGTCGACGACAGCGAGCGGAAGCTCGCCGGCGAAGTCGCACGACGCGTCGACACAGTGGAGCACGACGTCCACGCCCTCCAGGCGCATGCCGTAGTCCTCTGGCTTGTCGCTCCTGAGCCTCGGCACCAAGGGCGTCAGACACCATGGGCAGCTCTCGACCTGGAACTCGTTCGCCTCTTCCGGACGCGCGGCCTTCTGAAGCCGCTTGAGTGCTTCACGTGCGTCTACTCGCGTGCCGGGGGTGACTTCGTTGCCCACCCACAGACCGATCGAGAACGGCGCCATGCCCTTCGCCCGGTCGTCCGTGGCCCGCAGCCGCTCCATCGCGCAGACCAGTGCCGCGGCCCGTTGGAACTGTTGAGAGGTCAGGAGCCGCAGGGTGTAGCGGGTGATGACGGCGGTTCCCCCGCCGGCAGTGCCGTGAGCGAGCCGTCGGCGGAACACCTCGATCGCGGCGAGACCCAGGTATGCCTCAGTCTTGCCGCCACCGGTCGGGAACCAGATGAGGTCGACGAGGTCCCGATCCTTGTGCCCCTCATCGACGGTGGAGGCCAGCGACACGAGCAGGAAGCCGAGCTGGAAGGGTCGCCACCGCGGCTCCGACACCTGCTCCTCCGGCTTCCCGCGGTTGATGGACGCCTGCCGCATCTGAAGACGCATGGCGGCAATGCCGAGGGAGAAGGCCGTTCGAAGGTCCTGTCGTCCCGGCGCCCGGAGGAGGTCTATGCCTTCCCTCATCCTGTCGACGGCGTCCTGCGAACGCTCGGCGATGCGGACGGCCACGGCCCTGTCGTCGCTGAATGCCTCCGCCCGTTCCATCTGTCGGGAGGCCCAGCCGGCGAACGCCTCGAGGAAGGCGTCCAACGATCGAAAGACCGCTTCGGGATTCTTGTCGATCTGCTGGAGGTGCCCCAGCTCCAAGGCCTCGGCCTCGGCCGTCCCTTCGTCGAACCCCGTGGTCTCGACGGCGGGCACCACGAAGGCCGGCACGGGCTCGAGGAAGACCTTGGTACAACGGTCCTCCGCGAAGTCCCAGTCCGCGGCCATTCCGTGCCCGACCGCGTAGACCTTTCGGTTGCGATAGCGCAGGCGCAGCTCGGCGGCTTCCGGGTCGGTGTCGATCGAGCGCGTGGTGTCGTACTCCAGGATCTCCGCCCCGGCGGAGGGAGCGGCGGCCAGGTGGACCTGGAACAGCGTCCGAGGGATGTCGAGTCGGTCGTCGCCCGTTGATTCGGTCAGGACCCGTACGTGGACGGTGACCAACGAGTCGCCCTGGAAGCCGCGCCAACGTGACCCGATCTCGACCGAGACTCCGCCCACGGAAAGGCGCTCGGGCCCCTTCCCTCGCCGGAGGTCGAGGCCGTCGACGGAGAACGGGGTACGCCGCCACCTGGGCGGCCCGTCTCCCTCGACAGCGGCGTACGTACCGCACGAGAAGTCGACGTCGACGGAGTCGCCGTCGGTGACGAAGGAGAGCGCGACGGACGAGGGCTTCCAGTCCTCGGCCAGGGGGGCCCCAGCCCCGCTCTCCTCGACATCGCCGTCGCCGTCGGGGACATCGGCCGATACCTCTTCGTACGTGTTCCCGTCGCCGTGAGAGCCTCGTGCCTCGGCTGCGACGGGGAAGAGCATGCCGACGGCGTACTGTCGGTGAGGCAGGTTCGCGGTGACCTCCTCGTCTCCGGCCTCGGGCCCCACGTAGGAGGCTCGGAGATGGTGGAGGGCCTCCTTTTGGGCCGCTGTGAGGTTCACTTCCCAACCTGCTTTCGAAGAAGTTCCTGGAGCCGCTTCTTGTCGTTCTTGGACGCGACCACGTGGAGCGTGACCCGCGCCCTCGTGACGGCCACGTAGAACGCGGCGAGTGCCCGGTCTTTGTATTCCTGGGGCAGGTCGCAGACGATGACGTGCTCTGCTTCCAGCCCCTTGGCATAGCGGGGGTTGGTCACGAGGAATCCGGCCTCGCTTCTGCGCGGCTCGGCGTCCTCGGACACACTGATGATCCAGATGTCCTGGCGACGGGCCCCGTTGGCCACGAGGTCTCGAGCCACGGTCTCGGCCGCGGACACACCGGCTGTCCCGTCGGACCACCGCCATTCCACTCGGTCGCCATGGACGATGCCCGGGTCCCCGACGTCGGCGCCGAGGTACTCCTGCACGACGTGGACGATCGCACGAGTGTTGCGCACGTTCCGGTCCAGGTCGTACTGGAGCGCCTCCTGCTGTACCAACTCGCATACGTCCGCGTCGAACTCGCCGTCGACGCGTGCTTGGTTGTTGGGGTCGAGGAACATCCTCCACCGGCCGCCTTCTCGACCCCCGCGGATCACAGCGTCCAAGGCATCCATGCCCTCGGCGTTCATGAGGTCCTGTGCCTCGTCGACGAAGACGACGTCGTACTGCTTGTCACCGGACAGGTCCGCGAACGGAAGGAGATCGATGTCTCTGCCCTCGATCCGCGGACCGAAGAAGTCGACCAGGGCGGGCGAGTGGAAGGTGATGAGCACCGACTTCCCTTCACCCGCCTCCTGCTTCGCGCCCTCCGCCAGCACCAGGGATTTCCCGGTGCCCGCGCCACCGAAGATGAGCATCCTCGGGTTCCGGGAGAGCGCGGCCAAGACCCTGGCCTGTCCCTCAGTCGCTCGATTCTGCTCCTCCAGCACGGCGCCCCGCTGCGCATCGATGACGGGCATCCTGGTGAACTCACCGAAGAGGCGCGCCCGGAGAGTCTCGGACCGGGAGACTCTGACTCCGTTGGGAGCGAGCCTCGCCTCGCCGGCAACCTTCTCGAAGGCTTCCGTCAGTGCGGCAATGCTCATCTGCTCCTTCGCCCACCAGTGGCTTCCCTTCCATTCGACGGCTGCCGGAGGCGCGTCTATGTCGGGGGTGAGGGCAACGGCCTCGGTCGCGAACCAACCGACCCCTTCCTCCCGGAGGATGTCGCGCAGCGCGTACATCGCCGACTGCGCCTGGTCCATCGGCGACTCGCGCAACTTCTTCCAGTCACCGTGGCGGTCGATGGAGTACCAGACGCCGTCGTACTTCCTGACGCCCCCGCCCTTGACCTCGACGATGACGACGACGCCGTTCCAGAGCACGACGAAGTCCGCTTCCCCCTGCTGCTTGACCGCGTGGCTCCGCAGCTTTACGGAGTGGAAGGCGACGGCGTCGGGAGGGCCGTCGATCGCTCGCAGCAGTCGGGCCACCCGCCGTTCGGCGTTGCTGGTGGTGGTCGTCTCGATGTCGGCGAGATCCGGTATGACGATCATGATCCCTGCTTCCGCCAGAGGCCCTCGTAGGCACGGAATCCGAGGAAGTCGTTGACCGCGCCGAAGTTGTCAGCGACGTCCACGATGAGGCACTCCTCCTTGCCGCCGTTCTCAGGACCACGCAGACCGCGGCCGGCCATCTGGATGTAGGCGCTGGGACTGAACGTGGGCCTCGCGATGTACAGAGCCCGGACGCCGGGCGCGTCGAATCCCTGGATCAGCAGGTCACAGTTGGCCAGAACCCTGATCTCGTTCCTCTTGAACCTCTCGATGACGTCACGGCGCGTCTGCCGTCCGGTCTGGCCGCTGACCGCCTCGGCCGTGACCTTTCGGTAACGCAGTGTCGCGGCGAGGACCTGGGCGGACAGGACGTTCGGCGTGAACACGAGGATCGGCCATTCCGGATCCCGCTTCAGGATGTCGTCCACGAGGATCTTCATGCGGGCCTGGTCCCGGCCGATGCGGTCGAGGACCTGGGGTTCGAGTTTGCGCAGGGACCGCACCTGTGCGAGTTCGTCCGGCTCCAGCGCGACCTTCACGCCGTCCAGCACTTCATGTCGGACTCTGGCGAGGACACCTCTCTTCGACAGCTCCGGGTAGGCGTTGCCGTCGAAGGCGCTCATCTTGTGGTGCCCGAAGCGGGCCGCCAGTTCCTTCGTCGGCTCGGTGACGTCGCCGCTGCCCTTGAACGGCGTCGCCGAAATGCCCACCAGGGGCCGTTCCCAGCTACGACCGTCGACTCCGAGCCATCTGAGAATCTTCGTGTACATCTTCGACCCGCCGGCCCGGTGCGCCTCGTCGATGAACACCGCGGAGGCCCTGCTCAGCCACTCGTACTCAGGAGTGTCGGCCACCCGGTCGAGCTTGGCGTCGGTGGCCACGACCACGCTGAACTCGGTGTCGGGTTCGTGGACGACGTTGGTGTTCCAGAGCCGGCCGATCGTCAACGGACGCTCGTCCCCGAGCCAACGCCAGACGGTCCCGAACGTCTGGACCGCCTGCTCGCAGAGCTCTTCCGACTGCGCGATCCAGAGCACGGTCCCGCTCACGTCGCCGTCGACGAACAGCCGCAGCACGGTTTCGGTGGCCACCCGGGTCTTCCCGGCTCCCGTCGGGAGCTCCACCATGCCCTTGAGCGCACGACCGTCCCGTCCCCGGGACGTCAGGACCTGTTCCAGTTCCTCCCTGATCTTCTCCTGGAAGTCGTGCAGGGGCTTGAGCTTCACGGCACCGGGCACGACGAACTCATCGTCCTGGTGTCGGGTGCGACGGCCGGCGTACTTGGCGCCGAACCCCATCTTCCGAAGCCAGGCGACGGTCGACGCTCCCCCGGCCCATGTCGTGGGAACGTCCGTGTACCCCTCGGCGCTGAACTCCTCCGCGAGAAGCTTGATCGAGTCGCTGCCGTAGACAGTCAGGAAGAGCTCGGCGACAGACGTGGAGCCGTCCACCAGGCCTTGGCCCTCAAGCGCCTGCCAAAGCCCTTTCGGCAGGTTCTCCTTCAGCGTGTCGTCACCGATGTAGATCGCCAGCCGCTCCACGTCACTGGACGCGGCCCGGGCGTCCTGCCGTTGCGTCTCCAGATGTTGGTCGACGCTAGCCTGGAGGATGTCGCTCAACTCGGTGTTCGACAGGCGCAGGTCGAATGCCTCGTTGACGATCTGCAGGACACGACGTTCGTCGAGTTCTGCCTGGACCACCAGGGTCATTCCCTGACAATGCCACTCGAGCGACTGGTCCTCGACACCGTCCTCTGTGGTCACACGCTTCGTGATCTGGACGGCCTTCGCCACGGTCGCGTTCGTGACCTTGTCCTCGACGAACGTAGAACGCAGTCCGGTGTACAGGTCGATGACGCGCTCCTCGACCTGCTGGCCGTCGACCAAGAGCGAGAAGGAGAAGCTGTCCTCGAACCGTCGGCATCCGACCACGTCGACGAACTCGTCCGCTTCGCCCTCATCCACCTTGAGGTACGGCTTCTGCCTCAAGGTGAGGAACTCGCGTTCCTCCTCGGTCGTCGCCAAGTACACCGCATCGGGACGCCTCCTCTCGATGACGCGTCCCACCCGGGCGGGGATGAACATGGGATGCCCGTTCGGGAATGCGAACCGACTCGCGGTGAGGACGAATCCCGTCAGGGCCACGTTGCTGATTTGCGAGGTGACCTCCGCCTCGAGCGCTTCACGCAGGACCTCCACAGGGACCTCGCCCAGGTCCTTGGGCAGCTGCAGGGCGTCCTCGACGTGGCGCGGCCCTCGGAAGAGAGGCAGCAGGGCCTCGTACTCGACGAGAGACGCGGAGACAACGCGGTCGGGAGTCCGGTAGCCGCGAGCCGACTTCAGCAGGCCGGCTCGGCCAGCCGCCCATCGAACAGGGGACAGGACCCGGTGGCTGAGCCCCGTGTCGATGTCCGTGCAGAGCCAGTGACCTGCCTGGTCGAGCCTGAGCAGTCCTTCCGTCCACCGCTCGCGTACGAGTTCGGACGCGCCCGCGTCCTCCAACATCAGGAGTACCGAGAAGGGACCGGGGCCGTCCCCCCTGTCGAACTCGACCTGCTCAACGAGGCGCTCTCCGGGCCCAAGCCTCCGGTTCACCTCGTCCAGCACGTACTGGCAGTAGTCCTCGAAGTGGACCTCGTCCTCGAGCGAGTACGAGCCGACCGGCTCGGTGATGACGCCTGCCGCGTGTGCGAGCTGGGGAACACACTTCGTCCGGTCCAGAACTCGATCGGGAGCGCCGTCGCCAAGGCCGTCGATGTCCAGCACGTACGTGGGTGAAGCCCAACCACCTTCGCGTGTCGGAACCTTGAGAGCGCCCGCCTTGTTGCCCGCCACGACCTTCTGGGCCTGTGCCATGGGCACATCGGTGGCAGCGTCCCAGAACTTCGGGAGCTCGTCGTCCTCGGCCTCCGGCGACAGCCTGGCCATCCTGGCCTCGAACATCGAGAGCGGATCGAGGTCCCGGAAGCCTCTGTCCCCGAGCTTCTTTTCGACGCCAGGAACGGCCAGGAAGTCCGGATCGACGAAGCACGCTCCTTCAATGTCGACATCCTCCGCACGATGGAGGAAGACCCGGTCACGGTCCTTGATGGACAACATGCCACCGGTCGTCGGTATGACCTTCGCCGGACCGAAGCCGTTGGAATTGCGCAGCACGAAATCGAGCGCCTTCGCTGCAGAGGCCACGTCGGGCCCCTCCGCCCACTCACGCAGCCAGGACAGGACACCTCGCTTGGGGATCCTCTCCAACGCCTTCAAATCATCTCTGGGCCGTGAGTCGGCGAAGGCGGGGGAGACGCTGCACACGTAGAGCGCCCTCAAGCGAGTCACACGCTGCTGACCGTTGGCATAACAACGCCAGTGCGGCACGGCGTCGTCGGTGTGGGGCGATTGGATCCACTCTTCGTGGTCACGTTCGGAAGCCTCACTGACGCCGAAGTCGAGGGGACGGAGCTCCGGCGGCGTGCGTAGCACGCCGGTCGCGTCGGGGATCAGAGCCTTCTCGGAACCGAGCTGCGGTACATGGGCGCAGAGGATCTCGTCGCCGAACGAGTGGGTCTCACGGCCACGGGCCGGCATGTAGTCCAGGTGTGCTGCCGGATCGTCGACGGACGAGACCTTCGGCAGCATGTCGAGGAACATTCCCGAGAGAGTCACGAGGATCTCCCGGTTGTACGTGTTCGAAAGCAGGGTGGTGCGGTCGTCGTTGACGCTCCAGGGGGCGTTGAAAAGGGCGGACGCCGATGTCCTGTCCTGGAGCGGGAAGTACGACCAGAACTCGCCCGTTCTCAGTTGTGCGAAGCGTGCCGGCATCGCAACCGTGACCTTCATTCGGTCACGTGACACCGCTTCGCCGACTTCGATCCGAGCCTCGGGGCTCGGTGCATGCATTCGGTTGTCGACATACCACTCTTCGTGGTCACCGTCTGGGCGCTCGATCCGAAACCTGCCGTCCCCCAGCTCCCGCGACACATGACTCGTCACGAAGTTCGCGTCGGCTCCGATTACCCGGAGCCGGATCTCACGCACCGAGTTGACGAAGAGGAGGAACTCGGACCGAAATTCCTCGATCTCCTTCTTGAGATTCTCCAGCCTCGTCGCATGCGGCAATCTGACTACCGTCACCGCCCACTCCGCCAGCTCGGCAAGGATCGGATCCTTGACGAACTCGACCTCCGCGTCGATCCGGGTCAGGGTCCTCAGAATCGGAAGTCTCTTGGAGGCGGGCCCGATCGTCGCGATCGCCGCCTTCGCCTTTGACGAGTTGAACTCGAAGGCGACCGATCGGCTGAACACCTGTGGACTATCGGTGACCGCGAGCACCGATTTGAAGCCGAGTCCGAACCGCCCGATCTCGTCGCCTCGCTTACCACTGAGATGCGCATGGGCCAGCGTGGTGAGGCCGCTTCGGGAGAACGGACGGCCGGCGTTCGCGCAGTACAGTGTCTGGCGGTCAAGATCGAGGACGATCTCGACTCGCCCTGCCCCCTCCTCGTGCTCGGCAGCCCCCGACATGGCGTCAGCTGCATTCTGCACCAGTTCCAGAAGTGTGCGATTCGAGTAACCGCCGACCCGGATGGACTCCTCTTGGTTGGCGTGCTCCGTAATCAGGTTCGGATTCGCACGATACGAATCGATCGCCCGCCCGAAGAGGTCATCAACCTCGCGGACCAACCCGGCGTCGGGGACCCACTCGGCACGTTTGTTCATCACGACTACACCGCCTCAACTGCTGTCACCACGATGCACCGCTGACAGCCCTGCATTTACGTGGCTCCTGAACTACGATCGCCCTGTTTCTGCTAATGCGTTTCATCGCACGCCGTCGGGCCTGCTGCGGACAGTAAGAACAGCCACCGACAGGTCGGTTCTTGTGGCCTTGGCGGACGAGCCGTGGTCATCCGGCGTCCGAACGTCCAACTCAGTGCAGGTCGATGACTTGGGGCCCTAACCCGCTCTGCAACCAGCGCGTCCTGATGTCAGCGATCGGGTTTACAGGCTGGCATCGCGCATTCATTGCAGGGATCAGCCGAACGTATCGCTCCAACGTGCCGATGTTCAGGGTGGACCCAGACCTCAAGCCACTGAGGCGCGGCCGACTGCCCTGGAAGCGGAAGCCTTCGACATCGACCCTGCATGGACCGCGCCGCGGGAGTGGTCCTGCCAGCTCCAGCGGGGTGCAGCCGGGTCTCCTCGTGTGTGACTGCAGGATCAATGAAGCGCCCGAGCCCCCCGCCTGACCCCCCGCCAGGCACGCACAACGACCTTCACAAGTCCCCCTCTTTCATGGAGCTTAAGCGTTCAATAAAACGCCATGACAGGGAACCCCTGTTACCGATTCGCAATCTATGTGCGGCATGCGGATGCGTCGCAGCAGAGGCATCGCGTCATCAAGAAGTTTGCCTGCCAGACAAAAAGCCCCGCACCGGGAGCTACCTCGACCGAACCAACCGGCCACCTCGACGGCGATCCACGTCTGGCGCCGCACCTCGGTGGCACATGAATCGATCTTCACAAATCCCTATGTCTCGTGCCCTGTTCAAGGGTTCAGGAACCCCTCAGGAAGCGGAAGCCGTTTTGCCGAATCAGCTGAGCCCAGTGGGGCACACCACCGAGAGAGTGCGCCCCTTGTGCGCCCCCGTACCACCCCACCGGATCACGGAACGGCTCACGGCATGCGGCATGGCTCCGATCTCACGGGAACACTCTCGTCCGGAGCTGAGCCATAGGCGAACAGGACCGCGTACAACGGCGGCATCCCCAAGGGTGACGACATGGCCTGAGAAGGCTTCTCGAAACCGAGTGTGGTGGCTGAGTTTGTGCTGGTCAGGCATGATGCTGGGGTGGGTGAGGTAGGTCCGGTGCGTCCGTGGAGGTGGCGTGCTGGAGGTGTGTGATGGCATCGGTGTTGGGGCGGCTGGAGGAGCGGGAACGTGCGGCCCGGAAGCGGGTGGAGGAGTTGCAGACCGAACTGGAGGCGGCGCAGTCGGAGTGGGACGAGTGGCTGATCGCCCGCAGGCGGGTCGGCGAGGTGTGGGACGCGGGTGAGACCGCAGGCCAGAAGGCTGTGGCGGGGAAGCCGCCGGAAGGGAACGAGGCCAGGACGCTGTCGGCGGTGAAGCCCGGGTCGCTGGTTCCGGTCTGGCGGGAGGGGCTGTCGACCGACGTGTTGGCGCCGGAATATCAGCAGGTCATGGGCCTGCTGGCTGAACGTCGCGTCAATGGCGGTGAGCCACTGAACTGCCGTGAGATCACTGCCTTGTTGGGGCTGGAGGTGGTTCCTGCGAAGGTCGAGGGCGTGCGGTGCAAGCTCAAGAGGCTCGTTGCGCGGGGATGGGCGCACGAGCCGGCACCGGGCCGGTTCGCCTGCGGCGACGGCCGAGGCGGCGGGTCATGACCATGGTCATCGACCACAGGATCATCGCCTCCGACGACGCGGGCAGCCGCTCGTAGTCGCGGGCCAGGCGCCGGGAGCGGGTGAGCCAGGCGAAGGTCCGCTCGACGATCCACCGTTTGGGTAGCACAACGAAGCCTTTGTGGCCGTCGCTGCGGCGGATGACGGTCAGCATCAGGTTCAAGGCGGTCGTGCACCAGCCCACCAGCATGCCGGTGTATCCGCTGTCCGCCCATACGCGCCTGAGCCGGTGATGCCGTCTGGTGGTCTGGGCCAGGAGGTCCTGGGCGGCGTCCCGGTCCCCCGTCGAGGCGGGGGTGACCATGACGGCCAGGATCAGGCCGAGGGTGTCCACCACGATGTGCCGCTTGCGCCCTTTGATCTTCTTCCCGCCGTCATAGCCGCTGGTCGCCGCCTCGACCGTCGACGTGCCCTTCGCGGACTGCGAGTCGATCACCCCCGCCGTCGGCTCCGCGTCCCGGCCCTCCGCTTCACGGGTCGCAGCGCGGAGCCGGTCGTGGAACTCGCCGGTCAGCCCCTGCTTGCGCCAGCGGGTGAAGAACCGGTGCACCGCCTTCCACGGCGGGTAATCGGCAGGCAGCGCAGGCCACTTCACGCCGTTGTCCACCACATACCGGATCGCGTCGAGTATGTCCCGGTGGCAGTACTCCTCCGGCCGGCCGCCCCGGCCCTCGGCCCACGCGGGCTTCGGGATCATGCCGCGGACCGCCGCCCACTCCGCGTCCCTCATGTCGGTCGGATAGCAGTGCCCGCCTGACGGATGGTCCGCGGCGTTGCCGTACGTGTGGGCGAAGCAGTCGCACTTCCGTGTGTCCGGAATGGACTCTTTCACAGCAGACCGATACAACTGCGGCAACAGGGCCTCCTGGTGAGCAGTGGCGTAGACACCCTCTGTGCTACCGAGAGGCCCTGCCTTCATGCCGCCGCGCGGCCCCAATCACCTGAACAGCACACCCGTACGCCCCTCCCAACCCCACACTCGGTTTCGAGAAGCCTTCTGAGGACCTCGCTGCTGCACTCGATTGGAGACAACCCAACCTACGGTGCGTGAGCCTTCCTTGACTCCGGCTCTGGCAACGGCCTTTGCGCCCCGCACTGTCCTGAGCACGTGGCAGGAAAGGGATCGCCCCTGCCCTCGTCCGGACACAGGACCGCTACCACGGGGACCCCGTGCCGACGGGCGGTACTAGACCAGTGGCCCGCTCCCCCTTGCTGGTGCCCGGCAGGTGCGCAGGTCGCGGAAATCCAGTAGAGAGTCGCGCTCGCTGCGGCACGGGTGGCGGTCTCCCATTCAACCTGGGTGTAGCGGTTGGCGCGCTCGCCGTGCCAGGACTCGGGGCTCAGGACGGTCAGCGGCTGATCGCCGGTCCACTGGGCGGCGAGGGCACGGACGGCCTCAGGCCACCAGGGCAGGACGGGCGCGCTCATGTCGGGGTGGAGCCGGCGAGAAGACGCACAGGCCGCACCAGCGATCGTTTGCTGTGGACTAGCTATGGACGAACTTCTCCTCGGCGAGCCGGTGAAAAGGCCTGACCTGCGCAGACGTAGCGGTCCTCAACGGCCTCCGGAGCCGTGTGCGCAGGTTCGAATCCTGCCGGGGGCACTCGCCACACAGCCAGCTTGAATCAAGCGCTGAGCTGGGCGGATGCCTAGATTCGAGAGCGGGAGTCAGTCTCACTGACTCCCGCTCTTCTCGTTCTCTCTCACTGTTCGCGCACCATCTGGCGATACACGCGACACACCAGGTGTGGACGCCATGCGGCCGCAGAAGGATGCGGCCACGCCCAAGCCGAAGAGTTTCACTGACGCAGATACCTACTGAGTGTCAGCGGCACCATCCTGGCCACTGAACAAGTCTCCAGGCCTAACGTTTCCACAGGTCACAGCCCGGCCGGGGAAAAGTCCTCAGGCTACTTGCCGGTCGCGCCTCTCAGGGCGTCCGAGCCGGAGCCGTCTCCTCCGGCCGCCGGGGCGGCCGGTGCCTTGCTCGGCGGCATCGGCGCGGCGGTGACCAGCACTCTGGCGTAGGCGCCCATCACGGCCGCGGTCACGACGAGGATCACCAGCCAGCGCAGGTGCAGGCGAGCGGGCAGGCTCAGCGCCCAGCGCAGCAGACCGCCGGACGGTGGACGCCCGGAGCGGCGGCCACGTGCACGTCCGCCTCGGCTCATCGTCTGCTCCTTCTGTTCAGGGCCCGCGAGCGCGGACGGGATCGGCCGATCTGGTCCCGGTATTCGAGAAGTTCCAGGGGCATGTCGAAAGCGACGGCTGCCACGATCTGCGGGCCGTAAGCCGTCTCACGGGTGTAGCGGGCGACGAAGCGCTCGGAGCGCAGCGACCCTTCGGTGATCTCCACATCGGTTCCGAGAGCGGGGATTCCCACGGCCTGGATGCGGGTGCCGTGCTGCTCGGACCAGAAGCGCGGGACCGGTGCGAAGCGGGCGGCGCGGTCCGGGCCGCGCAGCAGCGCGTCAGCGGCGTGCTGGCCCATCTCCACGGCGTGGATGAGGTGCTCGGTCCGGCGCGGCTCGGCGTCGAAGCGCAGATTGGGCCAGCGGGCCACGTCGCCCGCGGCGACGACGTGGGGAGTCGGCCGACCCCAACGGTCGATCGCGTGGCAGGTGGGAGTGCACAGCACACCGTCGGAGACGTCCAGTCCGCTGTCGCGCAGCCATTCCGTGCGCGGTTCGCTGCCCAGGCCGAGGACGACGAAGTCCGCGTCGATCACCTCGCCGTCGTCCAGACGCAGCCTGAGTACGTCACCGTGATCCTGCCAGTCGGTGATCCGTGTACCGAGCCGCACGTCAGCCCCTGCCCTGCGCTGGATGTCGGCGACCACGGCCCCGACCCGCTCGCCGAGGACCCGGCGCAGCAGCGGTGCGCTGTGCACGACGAGGGTGACGTCCAGGCCGCGGGCGCGGAGGGTGCAGGCCAGTTCGCAGCCGACGAATCCGCCGCCCAGGATCACGACGTGGCGAGCGTGCGCGGCGTCCATCGCCCGCCGTACTGCGGCTGCGTCCTGCAATGTGCGGATCGTGCGGATCCGGTCGCTGAAGAGCGGGGCTTCGGGAAGGCGCTTGGCGTCCACCCCGGTGGCCACGACCAGCCCTTCGAAGGGAAGCCGCTCGCCACCCCGCAGATGCACGGCCGACCCGTGGAGGTCGAGCCCGACCATCCCGGTGTCCAGCAGCCAGTGGGCGTCCAGCGCCTCCTCGGCCCTGAACATCAGCTGTTCCGCCTCGAGTTCGCCGGAAAGGAACTGTTTGGAAAGGGGCGGGCGGCTGTAGGGGCGGTGTGCCTCCTCGCCCACGATGACGAGTTCCCCGTCGAAGCCGCGTTCTCTGAGGCGGCTCGCCGCGCTGAGCCCGGCCAGTCCGGCGCCGGCGACGACGATGCGCTTGCGGCCTGCGCGCGCTGACGCCCCGCTGCGCAGGGGACGTCCGGGAAGGCGTTCGCCGGCGGGACCGGAGGTGCGGGTGCGCCCTCCCTCGATCCTGATCGCCTGCATGGGGCAGCAGCGCGTGGCCTGGCGCGCTTTGGCCGCGAACTCAGCCGGAACGGCCCGGGTGTAGTGCAGCGAGCCGCCCTCGGAGATCCTGAAGACCTCGGGCGCCTCCTGCTGGCATATCCCGTAAATGTGGCACCGGTTGTTGTCCACGCTGACCCGGACGGGCTCGTCCTCCGGGACCAGCACGGGGCGCGGCAGATCGAACGACTCGGCAGGGAGCGCGGCGGCGGCCGGGAGTTCGGCCGGGGCCTGAGCCGTCCGGGCCTGGTACGGGACACCCGGCTGGGCCTGCTGGGGGATGAACGGTACGACCCCATGACCGTGTCCCGGTGCCGTGGGCGGGAAGTGCTCCGCCGGATGCCCAGTGTGAGGATGGGTCACCTGGTGGCTCCGGCTCCGCTCGGGAAGGCCCGCTGGCGCAGTCTGGAGCGCGAGGGGAAGAGGCGGATGAGGAAGGCCACGAGCACGGTGCCGGCTCCCGCGGCGATGCCGACCGCGACCAGGTTCAGGTGGCGCGGTTCCGGGTGGACCAGGAAGATGTGCAGCCAGATCAGGGCGAAGGACGCGTAGGCGAACTGGTGGATCCGCAGCCAGCGGTGGTAGCCCAGGCGGTTCTGCAGCCAGACCGAGCAGGCCACGGCGATGGCCAGTTCCGTCCCGAGGATACCCATGCCCACCGGTACGCGCTGGACGCCGCCGAGAAAGGGCAGCGTCAGCTGGGCCCACCCGATCCGCCAGATCGGCTGGTAGAGGAACGTCAGGCCGTGGATGCCCCCGAAGATCATCGCTGAGAGAGCCAGCGTCATGTGAGCGCCGTAGAACGTAGCTCTGTTGACGGCGCGTTGCATGAACCGCAGTCTCAGCATCACCCCCAGGACAACGGTCGCGACCATCAATACGTAGGCGATGATGGCGGCCAGCCGTGCGATCTTGTGCACTCCCATGTCGTACGGCACGTGCTCGCGGTACGCGTCCAACGGTGATCCCGGTATCGGCGGCGCGGCGGCGAAGGCCTCGGGTGCCAGGAGTGCGGTGACGCCGACCACCATCACGGCGACGACCAGCCGCCTGGCGGATCCGGCCACGGCAGGACCGCGCCTGGTCAGCGCCTTGTCCCTCAGCATGTTGTGAGCTCCTCGCATCGACATGCCCGCGGAACACACCAGGCGGGTCGGCCGGTCAATGCCGCCGCACTCGAAGTGCGCTCACACAGGGGATGACATCTATGCCCCCCGAGGGCGAGCCACCTGCGGATGATCCCCTTCCCCACGCAGACGGCACGCTGATGGCGGCAGACGCTACACGAATCCGGGCGGCCCATCGGCGTCTCCGGGAAGGCGAACACAGAAGAAATGCCATGAAATGTTCCCTTCGCGAAGCTGAAAGGGCCGGTTCGGTGGGCAACCTCTGAATGTCCTCTGAATCCTGTGTCGACGTGGCGCTTCACACGGAGATTCCGCCAAAAGTGAGCACCCCGCGTGAAAAGCGCCACTTCATTTGCTCTCGGCATCGATCACCGGAAATTCATCTGCAAATGGAGCACCAACGGAGGAAGTTGCTGCGCCGGGGCCGGCGTGATCCACACGCGCAGGTCTCCTGCCGACTTCATCTCCGCGGTCAGCCGACACCAGCTCCCCCGGCCCGCCGGTGTCTCGGTGTCCGCCATGCCGATCTCCGCGAATACCGCACGCTCCGTGATCGCAGTACTGCTGGACCAGGCGATCGCCTTGCCCGGGATCTTGACACTGCCCGTACCTGCGCGGGTGAGCCTGGTCACGTCGCTCTCGGCAACTACTAGGCACGGTCGTTGGCGACAAACTGCCACCGGCGCCCGGAAAACCGGCGTCGACGCTGGGGGTCGCTACGGTCGTGGGCAGTATCAGGAGCGGTTGGCACTGGGCTGGATCCGGGCTAACGATGTGCCCTGCCGTGTAGTGCCGCCGGTGCCACACGTCCCGGCCATGCCCCCCGACGTGGGCATGCGGAATCCCGATCCGTCCCGCCACGGATTGGCTGCGCGACCCGAGCGCAAGGAAGAAGGTGCCCCATGTCCAGCGTCGCCCTGCTCGCCCGTCCTGGGCTCGGCACCGTGTCGGCCGCGGCAGTCGGCCGGACGATGGCCTTCCTGGACTACTTCGCCGGCGTCTTCACCCTGGTCTCGCTGACCGTCGTGGTGGCATGCGGGCTCGCCGCCACCGACCGGCTGGTGCTGACCCCCCGACTGCGAGTGGCCGTGCAGTCGGTGCACCGGGCGAGCGCCGTCGCAGCGCTCGGCTTCCTCGCCATCCACATCGCGGTCAAGGTCGTCGAGCGGCACGCCGCTCCACAGACCGCGGTGGTCCCCTTCACCGGCGGCACCGCCCTGGCAGTGAGCCTGGGCACCATCGCCGCCGACCTGCTCGTCCTGATCACGGCCACCGGCGTGCTGCGCGGCCGCTTCGCCGGCCACCACCCCTGGCTGTGGCGGGTACTGCACTCGACGGCATACATCTGCTGGCCGATCTCCCTGGCGCACGGACTGACAGCGGGACGCAAGGCACACGCGTGGGTGCTCTGGGGCTACGGCATGTGCGCGGCCCTGGTGGCACTCGCACTGCTGGTCCGTGCCCTTTCACATCTGGGCCGCCACCGGAACCGGACCCGACGGCGTCGCGCCGCCAAGGCATACCGGCCCGCTGCCGTCCGCCCGGCCGCGCTGTCCGCACTGTCCACGCGCTCCACTCGCCCCACGACCGGCGCCCGCCCGATCGCCTGGCACGCAGCACCGACAACGGCGACCCGCCGTTCCGCGCAGAGTAATGGCGTACCCAAACAGCCCAAGCACGCCATGAGACCAGGGCCCCGGCCGCTCCGCCTGGCCCAGCCCGGGAGCAGCGAATGAAGAACGCCCCGCTGAAGCTCCCCGAGGTGCGCTGGCTGGATCCGGCCCGGCTGACACTGGGCCTGGACCGCCATCAGCGCCTGGACCTCTCCACCCACACCCGTGTTCACCCGCCACTCCCCGAACCGGACCAGGAGGATCTGCTCGTCCTCGCCGAGACCGTCGAACTGTCCGGCCGCGGCGGCGCCGGCTTCCCGTTCGCCCGCAAGGCCCGAGCCACGCTCGCCACCGCCGACCGCACCGGCAGGGCACCGGTCATCGTGGTGAACGGCGCGGAGGGCGAACCAGCCAGCGTCAAGGACAAGATGCTGCTCGCCCGCGTGCCGCACCTGGTACTGGACGGCGCCTGCCTGGCCGCGGCCGCGTTCGACGCCGAGGAGATCGTGATCGGCGTCGCCGCGGGCAGCCCCGGCGAGATCTCGGTCCCGGCCGCCCTCGCCGAGCGCGAACTTCCCTGCCCGGCCCGGACCATATCCCTGCCCGAACGCTTCGTCTCCGGCGAATCCGGGGCCCTGATCCGTGGCATCAACGGTCTGCCGGTGACACCGGCGCCGCTGAAGGCCCGCGCGGCCGACGGCGCAGCGGGCGGGGTGCACCGCCGCCCAACGCTGCTCTCCAACGCCGAGACCTGGGCCCAACTCGCCCTCGCAGCCCGACTCGGACCCGACGCCTACACCGCCGTCGGCACCGCCGCCGAACCCGGCACGATCCTGCTCACCGTCAACCGACCAGGCACCGATCCGCTCGTCGTCGAAGTTCCGACCGGCACCCAACTGGGCCCGGTACTGGACGCCTGCGGCCTCCAGCCGGGCGCCGGAGTGCTGGTGGGCGGCTACCACGGCGCCTGGCTGCACCCATCGGACGCCGCCGACGCGCCGCTCTCCCGCGCCGGACTCGCCGCCCTCGGCGGGACCCTCGGCGCGGGCGCGATCATCGCGCTCCCCGACGACACCTGCCCGCTCGGCGAGACCGCCCAAGTCGCGGCCTGGCTGGCGACCGAGTCCACCGGCCAGTGCGGACCGTGCAAACGCGGCCTGCCCGAAGCCGCCGAGGCCCTGGCCCTGCTGGCCACCGGTGCTGCCAAGCCCGCGATACTGGAGGACGCCCGGCGAGCCCTCGGCGCGGCCCAGGCCGGTGGCGCCTGCTCACACCCCGACGGCACGGCCCGCTTCCTACTCACCGCGCTGGACGTCTTCTCCGAGGACGTCGACGCACACCTGTCCGGCCCCGGCTGCGGTCTTCCCGTGCGCGGCGTATTGCCCCTCCCGCCTGCGAAGGGCGCCCGGCTCGAGGTGGACTGGTCCCGCTGCACCGGCCATGGTCTGTGCGCCGTGCTAGCCCCCGACCTCATCCGCCTCGGCCCGCACGGCTACCCCACCTCCGCCACCATCCCGGTCGCCCCCTGGCAGGAACACGACGCCCGCCGCGCCGTCAACCAGTGCCCGGCCCTGGCAGTGCGTCTCCGCCGTCGCGTGTGACGCCCCTTTGAGGACAGGCACCTGCACCTACCTGCCGCGCGGGGCAGGCGAGTCGGAATCGCGTTGATGCTGTGCAGGGTGAGGGAACCAGCACCGCAGGCGGGCGATGCGAACCGGATCAGCCATACGGCGATGAGGATCCCCAAGTGACCTACGCCTCTCAGATATCCGACCTGACGCAACTCACCGAGGAAGCCCTCCAGGACCCAGGACTTGCCGACGACCCCACGAATTAGACGCCGTCCGCTTATCGATCACGGGGCTGGGCTGGTCGAACAGGGTTCCTGATCGGGTGATCGCGTGAGGGCCGACGCATGGCAGCAGGGCCTCTTGGTAGTTCGGGGGTGCGATCCCAACCGAGTACCAGGAGGCCCTGTTGCCGCAGACAACTCGCTGCCACCGTCGTGTGACTGCCTCGCGCACAGGTTCGGCAACGCGGCGGACGGGCCGGACCGCACTCCGAGTTATGGCTCCGACATGTCAGAGGCGGAGTGGCGGGTGGTGCGGCCGTTGCTTCCGGTTCCGGCCTGGCTGGAGGGGCGGGGCGGGCGGCCGGAGGGCTATTGCCACCGCGTGACGCTCGACGCGGTGCGCTATGTCGTGGACAACGGCGTGAAGTGGGCCAACCTGCCCGCGGACTTCCCGCCGTACCGGCGCGTGCATGCCTTCGCCCGCCGCTGGCAGGTCACGGGGCTACTCGCCGAACTCCACGACCGGCTGCGCGACCGCGTCCGGGAGAAGGAGGGCCGCTTGCCGGACCCGACGGCTGCGATCGTGGACTCCCAGTCGGTGCGGGCGGCGGTGAACATCCCCCGCTCGACGTCCGGCTGGGACGGCGGGAAGAAGGTGGGCGGCCGCAAGCGGCACCTGGTGGTGGACTGCCTCGGCCTGGTCCTGGCCGTCGCAGTGAGCGCGGCGAGCGTGCAGGACCGCGACGCCGCCGTGCCGCTGCTTCAGCGGCTGCGAGGGCAGTACTTCTCCATCCGACTGGTGTGGGCGGACGGCGGCTATGCCGGCCGGCTCGTCGACTGGGCCCGCGAGAAGCCCCGGCTCACCCTTCAGATCGTCAAACGCACCGATGACACGGTGGGGTTCGTGGTGCTGCCGCGTAGGTGGGTGGTGGAGAGGACGCTGAGCTGGCTGATGCGCTCGCGTCGCCTGGTGCGCGACTACGAAACACTGCCGGCCATGCACGAGGCCATGGTGCTGTGGTCGATGACCATGCTCATGAGCGGTCGCCTGGCCGGACGCCGCCCGGCCGGCTTCAGACGGCCGGCACCGCGAGAGCGGTGAACACTCCCGGCCGCACCTGGAGTGCCCACCCCCGCTCCACCAGGCGTTTCGCCTTCGATCGCAGTCCCTCGACCTTCGCCGGGACGGCCTCCAGCCCGAGAGCGACGGCCAGTTGCTGGCAGCGCATGCCCTCCCGGCCCGCTTCAGACTCCAGCACCGACAAGATCCGCTGGTAGTCCGGCGCGAGGGCTGTCTCCGCCATGCCCGTCTCCCGCCGGGGCACCGGCGAACCCGCCACCGCGCTGCCCGTCGGCTCCGCGACCACCGAAGGCGGCCCGGCCAGTACCTCGGCCACTGTCACCCGGGCGTCCACCAGCCGCTGAAGCACAGCTTCCGCCTCACCGAGCGCGGCCTGCACCCGCTCGGCTTCCTCCCGCAACCGCGCGATCTCTTCCCGGACCCTCTTCTCCCTGGCCTCCAGCAGACCGAGCACCGACGCCACCAGCGACCTCCACGAGCCAGACGAGCGGATGAACCACGCCCATCTCTCCCGCCACGAACGGCAGTTCATGCCCACCCACCCGAACTAAACGATCACGTTCGGAAAACGGATGGCGTCTGAGACCCGGTCTTGCGTAGACGGGTTACCAGCCCTTGAGTGAACCGACCCGGCATGGCCGCGCACTCCGCCGTACTGCCACGGGTGCGGATCCTCCCCGGACCCTTCCGGGGAATCTATAAATGCTCTGGCTAGGAAGGGACGACGACCTGGTTCACGCCGCTCCCCTCTGGTGGTAGCACAGGCCGAGAGCGCAACTGTCGCCCGCGGTCAGCAACTCTGACGATAGCCCTGGACAGGCCGGCAGCGTCGTGCACATCCGGGGAGGACCAACCTCAGCCTCTGGACTATCCGTGAAGCAGGCCGCGGAAACTTCATCCGTTCACGCTCCTGAGCAGCGCGTTGTCTGTGAGCCGAAGCCCCCTCCGGACCGTTGCACTACAGCAGCGAAGTACGGCAGCCACCGCAAGGCCACGCGAGCTTCAGTTGCTTGGCGTCAGCCGCCGAGCGGCCATGTGCATCCGGCGTCGTTTTTCGGCCGCAGGCCCGGCTCGCGGACCATCGCGGTGATCTCGGCGGCGGCACGCTCAGCACGGCCTGGGCGGCGCAGCCGTCGCTCCAGCGGCGGGAAGCCGACACTGCCGACGGGGGTGTCGTCGACATTGGTGCGGCAACGGACGATCAGCTCACCTTCGGGGGTGTAGACAGCGCCGATGACATCCGCCCACGGGAGGTGGGCAGTACGCCACAGGCCGCGAACGTGCAGTCCCTTGGAGTCGGCGGTGATCCGCCAGATCATCATCCGGAGGCAGACGCTCGCCCAGTACAAACCACCTACCGACCAGAAGGGCAGCTGCCACCACGTAGGGGAACCCGTGAAGAGCGTCCCCAGCAGCATGAGGGTCACGACGATCAACGCCGCTCCGACGGAGCGCGCCACCGGACCGGCCTGCCACCGGACCGGTCCGGTAGCAGGGGTCATCGCGGCGAGGGCGTTTTGGACGCGGGCCTCAGCGGCCCGGCGGTGTGCGGCCGTGCGTGCTGTGCCGGGACGGTATACCCCGGGCTTGCCCGTGCCGTCGGGAGAACCGTGCCGTATCGGGGACGCGGTTCCCTCGACGAGCCACTGCCCGGACTCCGTTGCGCTCGCCAGAATCAACTCACCGCCCTCGCGAGGTGCACCGTAGAGCAGGGCTTGGCGCAGTGCCGTGCGGGTGCGAGTGTGGGGCTCGTAGCTCAGCACCGGGCGCAGGGTGGCGGTGTCGTCGGCGGCGAATATCTCCGTACGCCCCTGATCGTGACGGGTCAGGACGCGCAGTACCGGGACCGGGGCGCGGTGCAGCGCCCTCGCCCGGCGGCGGGAGAGCAGGCCCGAGCCAAGCACGGTGACACCGAGCCCGGCGAGGACGAGTGCCAGCGCCTGACGGCCGCTGCGGTCGCCGTAGGGCTCAGTGGCGAGCCGCATCCAATCGCCGTGCACCAGCACCGGCACGCTACTGCCGACCCGATAGCTGCCCTGCGCGTCGAACCTGTGTCGTGTGTTATCGGAGAGGCGGACGGTGACGGTGTAGTCGTCAGTGTTGTAGGCCACGACTCGGGCGTTCTCCGACGTGGCCGTACGAGCCAGGCGGTCGTCTGCCCGGTCGTCCACGACGACGGTCGTCATCAGGGCACCGGCCACCGCGCACAGGATCGCCCCCGCAATGCCGCGGACCAGGCCCCGGCGCCAAGGGCGGACGTCGTCCGTCGCCGGGGCAGGCACCGTGATGCCGCCGGCCGCGTCGAGCACGAGCGAGCGTTGGCGGCCGCGCGCCCGCAGCCGCGCCACGACGGCCGCCCAGCCCCAGCACAGCCCTGCCACAACGACGGCGTCCGCGATCTTCTCGGCCGGCCCACCCAGCCAAATATCGGGATTGCTCATCCAGATCAGCAGCAACGGAGCGGACACGAGCGCGAGTTCCGGTAGCACAAACAACCACACCAAGTGCGGCAGGAAGAGCATCGATCCGGCCGCATCGAGCCAGTCCGCCCCACAGGGCGTTGCCACCGTGCACATCGAGTCGGGCGAGAGCACCACCGCCGCCATGACCACCGCCACCAGCAGCACCACAGCCGGCCCCACCGGCCGCGCCCACGCGGGCACCCGGACGTCCGCCCACCGCCTGGCATCGGCGGACACCCAGGGGCGAGCGGGAACATCCGCATACGGCACTGAACTCGTCGTCACCCGCGCATTATTCGTCACGGTTGTATGCCCCCTGCGCCTGGGGCCACCCCGAGTAGTACGCCCGGTGGCGAACGCCGATCGATACTGCCGTTGGTCTCAGTTCCGGTCTCATTCACTGACGGTCGCGAGTGTTCGCGACCGTTCGCCGCTCCCCCGCGCTCCTCACGCGCGGACGGGCGGCACGCCGGGGGGCTGTCGCCCCAGGACAGCCACACTGGACGAGTCCCGCCCAAGTTGCTTGGGGACAAGGCAGTCTCTGGCCCACGGCGCCCAGAGTCTTTGTCCGCACGTGGGAATGGGCCAGCACAGCGTCCAGTCGGGGGCTCGCTGCGACACAGCTCCGACGCAGTGTGTGTATCCGTACCACAAGGGACTGGCTCCCGCGCAGGTCAGGCGGGGTGCGAGGCTCGATCGGCGCAATCACTCCGGAGCCGTGTGCGCAGGTTCGAATCCTGCCGGGGGCACGGAAGCCGGAACAGCGTGATCAACCCGCTGACCAGGCAAAGTGCCAGACGTCGAGAGCCGGGCCCAGGCCTACTGGGTCCGGCTCTTTGTCATTGTCACGCACTGATCGCGCGTGAGCAGCGAGTGGGTTTCAGGTACCTGAAGGCCGGTAGCGGACGGCGGGGCACGGGCGTGCCGTGGGTGTCCGAGTTCAGGGCAGTGGAGTGGTCCAGAACATCAGACGGCTTTGGCTCAGCTCTTGCGCCCGCTGTCGTCCCGACGGCCGATCTCGGATCGTCGGCTTGGCGTCTCTTGGTTCGACAGTCCCTGCCCGTGCCCGGAACTGTGGCTTCCATCATGGCGGATGTGATCTTGTCCTGGTGAGATCGCCGGATGCTCGGTTTCCTCCTCCGTCTCCTGCCGTTCTGGGTCCGCGAGCCCCTGCTCATCGCGGTCGGGTCAGTTCTCGGCGTACGCATCATGTATCTCGCCGTCCGCGATCACGATCGGGTCGCGGCCGGTCTCGGCGTGGTGTTCCTCGTGTTCACCGCAATACGCGTCCACGCGGTGATCCGGGCCCTGCGCGCACGCCGGAACCCGAGTCCGGCAGCCTCCGCAGACGGGGCGGCAGTCGATGCCGCCGCCCAGGCGCAGGCCCAGGCGCAGGCCCAGCCTCAGGCGCAGGCGCAGGCGCAGGCGCAGGCGCAGGCGCAGGCGCAGGCGCAGGCCGGAACCGGGTCGCGTCCCAGGCCGGATGTTCCGGAGAAGGAGCACAACGCATGGGGCCAGGCCGTCGCGGCCGTGGCCGTGTTCGGGGCACTCGGGGCCGCGCTGTGGGTGGCCCCACGCTTCATGCCGTCCGACGACAACGCCGCGCAGCCCGCCTCGTGTTCGGGCGGGACACACGAGAAGCTTCCGAAGGCCTACAAGGACACGCCCCGGCCTGTGACCGGTGAAGAGCTGTGCAAGGCGCTCAACCGGCCGGACCTGGCCAAGCTCCTTGGAACGCCTGAAGAGACCGCGACCACTGTTTCCAGCACCAACAACACCGCTCCTCTGACTGATGGGAAGGTCGCCCAACCGGAGGCCGAGGTCACGTTCGACACGTACACCGTGAATGTCTCGGCCACTTACAACGAGCTGTCGACCGACCAGTACGTGAAGCTGATGAAGTTCGGGGATGAGAAGGACGTCAAGACGCTGACGGTTCTCGGTCGGCCCGCGGTCCTCTCCTCGGATCACACCATGAAGCTCGAGATCAATCTCGGGAGTGGCGGATCCGGCGGACCGGTCGAAGAAGGCCCCCTGGCCAGGACACTGTCCGTGGCCCTGGACCGTAAGGACCGAGGCGGCTACTGCGACATCACCGTGTGGAGCACGTCCGGAGCCCTCCCCAACGACAGTGCTCTCCTCAACATCGCCGAGAAGGTTCTTCCGAGGATCCCCGAACGACCTGTCCGATGAGACACCGAAGTCCTCTCGGTGAGAAGATCGGTCCAGTCGCGCCGCGGGCGACCGCATCAGCCTTGTGGAACTTCATTACTGGCTCAACCGCGCTACAACGACGACGTTCCGCGGCTCTCCGTACGGAGCCAACGTCTCGGCGTCGTCGACCGCAGGCCGGTGTGCGCCGGTGGTGAGCGGCCTCACCTGGGCGAAATGGAGTCGACCCGGGTGAACATCCTCAGCTTGATCGTGGTGCAGAATCCGACATGCTTCGGTGCCGGGACTCGTGCGACAGCGGCGGATCTGGGGCAACACCGGTCTGAGGGCGAACAGGACGCCGGCGCCTGTGAACTCGCCGACGTCCCCTCCAAGGACTGCACGATCGCGGTTGGCTGAAGCGGGCGTCTGCTCGTTGCGTGCCCGATCAGCGGGCCGCATCCCCGGCGAGCCTCTTCCTACGGCCTCGCTGTCGTACAGCAGTGAGGTACAGCAACTATCGACACCGGAGTCAACCGTCAGCAGTCCCGCATGACCGTCTGCCCGTCTGCCCGTCTGCCCGTCTGAGCAGGCGAGCAGACCTCAGTGACCGTCGTGCCCATGGTCCGCATCCAGGGGCGCTGACCAGTTGGAAGGTTGCTCAGCCGTGCCAGACGGCTCGGACCTCTTCGGTGTACTCGGCCGCCTGGCGTAGGCCTGCCTGGGCCGCGCCCGGAATGCGGGACGCGTCCAGCGGGTTGCGGCCGAACGCGCGGCGGGCCGCTCGGTCCGGGACCAGTAGGGCGGCCCGGGTACCGCCCGCCTCGAGGGAGGCCACCTGATCGAAGGCGCTCGGGGTCGCGCCCGGCACGTCGGGGATCGGGGCCAAGACCACAACCCGTCGGCAGTCGTGCGCCAAGTCGGCGTTGGTCGTGGAGCGTACGCCCCCGTCCATCCAGCGGCCCGCCCCGATCGTGATCGGCGGGAACAGCGGTGGCAGTGCGCACGTGGCCGACATCGCCGTCACCAGGTCGACACCGCTGTCGGCGCTGAAGCCGGTCGGTTCCCCGGTGAGCGCGTCCACCGCGAACAGCCGCACGGGCCGCTCCGGCCAGTCCTGAACCGGCAGTTGGGGGCGGATCGCGTCGAACACGTCGGCCTCCGTCACGTCGCGCACGTTCAGGGAGAGTCGGCCCAGCCGCTTGACCACGGTCGCCGGATCGCGTGAACCGAGCGCCGCCCACAGGTACTTGACCGTCATGAAGAAGGTGAAGTCCACCTCCATCATGGCTCGCTTCCGGGCGACCTGTACCTCGTACAAGTCGGTGGGCGCCGCTCCTGCGGCCAGTTCCACGGCGAGCAGCGAGCCGGCCGACGTGCCGGCGAGCACGTCGGCGCCGGCGAGGTCCAACCCCGTGTCGGCCAGCCCCGCCAGCATGCCGACCTGCCATGCGTACGCGGTCAGGCCGCCCCCGCCCAACACCAGCGCCGTATCCGCCACGTCCACCCTCCCCACCAACGGGGACTGATCCCCGTTTCTTGCCTCGACGCTAGCACGTAACCGGGGAGCAATCCCCGTTTCTGATCGAAGGGCCCCATCGAAGTACCCCATTGCGGGACCCATTCGCAGCACCCGCCCGAGGTGGCCGACCATGAAGTGACCGACACGGATGCGCCCCGAAATAGTCAGTTATGGGATGATTCTGCTGACATAGTGCGGCCATGGAGATCCACGACCCCCGGCAGCCGAATCAGTTCCATGGCCCGCGCGGCCTCCGCAGCCTCCGTGGCCTCCGTGGTCCCCATGGCCTACGTGGTCTCCTGGGCCTCCGTGGTCTCTCAGGACTCCGTTCCCGCCGTACGGCCCTCCTCCTCACCCTCACCGGCACCGTCGGAATCGGCGGTGCCGTCGTCCTCGTCGGCGCCCTCCCGCACGGAGACCACCCCTCCCCCGCCCGCCCAGGCACCCTCGCCACCACCGCCCCGTCCAGCACCGCTCCCTCCGCCGGATCACTCAGGGCGGCCCCCTCCCCCGGTGCCCCGGGTATCGGCGACGCGCTTCTGCCGCTCGACGGCAACGGGGGGTACACGGTGAGCCGCTACACGCTCGCCTTCGACTGGCGGGCGCCGAGGACGCGCTTCGACGCCAGTACGACCATCAGTGCGAGCGCCACGCAGGCCCTGTCCCGCTTCGACCTCGACTTCGCGGGCAACACGCTGCACTCGGTCACCGTGGACGACGTACCGGCGAGGACCGTGCGCGACGGGGACGAACTCGTCGTCACGCCCGCGAAGCCGATCCCCCAAGGCGGCGCGTTCACCGTGCGGGTCGCCTACACCGCCGACCCGACACAGCGAAGGCACCGCGGCGACGCGATCGGAGACTACGGCTGGGTGCCCACGCCCGACGGCACCGTGCTCTATCCGCAGCCCGACGGGGCCAAGATGATCTTCCCGACGAACGACCATCCGAGCCTGCGGGCGCCGATCACCTTCCTCATCACCACTCCACCGGGTGTCAGTGCGGTGGCCAACGGGCGGCTCGTCGAGCGCGCCCCACGGCCCGACGGACGGGTCCTGTGGACGTACGACTCCGAGCAACCGGTCGCGGCGCAGCTGGTGCAGATGGCGATCGGGAAGTTCACGTTCGTCGAGAGCACCGGTCCGCACGGGCTGCCCGTCCGCGACGTGGTCCCCGGGGACCTGGTCACCGGGACCAAGGCCTATCGCTCGCTCACGCCCGAGCACCTGGCCTGGCTGGAGCAGCGGCTCGGCCCGTACCCGTTTCGCCGCTACGGCGTGCTGGTGGGGGACACGGACCTGCCGGTGGCGTTGGAGACGCAGTCGCTGTCCCTTGTGCCGAAGGGCGACCTGCAGGGTGGCCGGATCGACGCCGAACGTGACCTCGTGCACGAGCTGACGCATCAGTGGACCGGCGACAGCGTGGCCATCCGGCGGTGGTCCGACCTGTGGCTGAGCGAGGGGCACGCCCGTTTCTACGAGCGTCTCTACTCCGAGGCGCACGGCGGCGACAGCATCGAGTCCGCGATGCGGGCGGCGTACGAGCAGCACGACCAGTGGCGTCACAACGACGGGGCGCCCGCCGAACCCCGCACCGAGGCCGCCCTGTTCAAGCAGGTGCGGTACGACGGCTCGGCGCTCGTGCTCTACGCCCTCCGGGAGAAGGTCGGCGAGGGGGCCTTCGAGAGAATCGAACGGTCCTGGGTGACGAAGTACCAGGGGCGGGCCGCCGGCACCCAGGACTTCGTCGCGCTCGCGTCCGAGGTCGCGGGCGAGGACCTGAAGCCCTTCCTGACGCCGTGGCTGTACGGAGACCGCACCCCGCCCATGCCGGGACACCCCGACTGGCAGGTGGACCCCGTCCAGGACTGAGCCGTCACCTCCACCGTACGAAGGAACTCCCGCGGCCCGTGCGACGGCACTCCCGCGGCCCGTACGACGGCACTTCCACGCGCCCGTACGACGGCGCTCCCGCACGCCGCGGCGCGCTCGCGCCGACTCCCCGCCGGGGCGGACGTTCTGCCGCCGACCGGGTGGCCTCTGCCGGGTGGCTGGGCCACACCAGTGACGCTTGGCGCGACGGGGCGTGTCGGGCACGGAAACGTACGGGGGGTGATGCAGAGGGCAACTCCTTTGTCCTGATTGCGACGAGCATGATTGGAGACCCTTGCGATGAGAAGACGTGTCGCCCCTCGTGTCCCCAACTCCCCACGTGAGCACCGCCGTACAGTCCGCATGACCGCTTCCGCGGCGCTGCTGATGCCGCTGCTGGCCGGCCCGGCGGCGTGCGCCGGCGGGACATCGGCCGACCGCCAGCTTCAGAACGTCTTCACAGACGCCGCGAACGAATACCACGTGCCGCGCAGTGTGCTTCTGGGCGTGTCCTACCTGCAGTCGAGATGGGACGCCCGGCCGGGCACCCCGAGCGTCGTCGGCGGCTACGGGCCGATGCACCTGGTCGACGGCCGCCGGGCCAACGCCAGGGGCAAGTCCCCGACACCGGCTCCGTCGGAGTCGCACCGCGGAGGTGCTCAGCCGCCCGCGGCCGCGGCGGGACCCTCGGCCTCGCCCGGGGCGGCGGGCTCCCCGGGCGGACGCTCCGCGCAGCCCGCGGACCTGCGCCGGGCCGCCGGCCTGATCGGAGCCCCGGTGGCACGGCTTCGCACCGACGCCGCCGCCAACGTACGCGGAGGTGCGGCGCTCCTCGCGGAGACACAACGGCAGCTCGGCAAGCCGCTCAGCGCCAACCCGGCGGACTGGTGGGAGGCGGTGGCACGCTTCCCGGGGACGGGCGACACCGCGTCGGCGGCGGAGTACGCGAACAACGTCTTCGCGTTGATTCGCAAGGGCGCGCACCGCACCACCGACTCCGGACAGCAGGTCACCCTCCCCGCCAGCCCGGGCGTACACCCCCGCACCCCTCACCCCCAGGCGGCACGGCGGCCCAAGGAGGTCGAGTGTCCCGCGGCGCTGACCTGCGACTGGCTCGCCGCGCCGTACGTCGAGTACAACGACAACGGCGACTACGGCAATCACGACCTGGCCGACCGGCCCAGGGACCAGAAGATCGAGTACATCGTCATCCACGACACGGAGGCGGACCTGCCGTCCATGCGTCAGACCGTGCAGGATCCGACGGAGGCGTCCTGGCACTACTCGATCCGCTCCAAGGACGGCCACGTCACCCAGCACATCAGGACCAAGGACGTGGCCTGGCACTCCGGGAACCAGTTCGTGAACGCCCGTTCGATCGGCATCGAGCACGAGGGGTTCCTCAGACAGCCCGACGCCTGGTACACGGAGCAGATGTACCAGTCCTCGGCCAAACTGGTGCGTTACCTGGCGAAGAAGTACGACATCCCGCTCGACCGGCAGCACATCTTCGGGCATGACAACGTGGCGTCGCCGACCACCTCGAGCATCCCCGACATGCACGACGACCCCGGCCCCTTCTGGGACTGGCGGCACTACTTCGATCTCCTCGGCGCGCCCCTGCGTGCCACGGCCGGGCCCGACAGCGACCTGGTGACCGTGCTGCCGGACTTCGCCACCCACAAGCCGCTGTTCACGGGGTGCACCAAGAGCGGTGTGAAGTGCGCGCCGCACGGCTCCAGCGCCGTCCGCCTGCACACCAAGCCGGACGAGCACGCGCCACTGATCCAGGACCCGGGCCGTCGCCCCGACGGCGAGGACTCCACGGAGGACGTCAACGACCTGGGGTCGCGGGTCTCCGCCGGCCAGACCTACGCGGTCGCCGGACGCAGTGGCGACTGGACGGCGATCTGGTATCTGGGCCACAAGGCGTGGTTCAAGAACCCGAAGGACCATCCGACGGCCGTCGGAGCGAGCGGCCGGTTCGTGACTCCGAAGGAGGGCTTGAGCGAGATCCCGGTGTTCGGGCGTGCCCTCCCGGAGGAGGAGGCCTACCCGGAGGGAGTGGAACAGCAGTCAGAGTCCCCACTCCCCTACAGCCTCCTCGCGGGCCAGCGGTACGTGGCACAGTCCCGGCCCGTCGGTTCCTACATCGACAGGTCGACCTTCAGCGACACACCGAGCCTGGTGGTGACGGGACGCGAGGAGTACTACGAGATCCAGTTCGGCCACCGGATCGCCTACGTCCGCGCGAGCGACGTGGACCTGGTGCGTGTACCCGGAACGGAAAAGACGCCGTCGGGACACGCGGCGCCCCCCGCTGGGCAATAACGGGTCCCTGCCTGAGCCGGAGGCGTCCACGCGACCGCGTGGGCGCCTCCGGCTCAGGCAGGTACGGGGAGCCGGGCGGCTCAGGCATGACAGGGTGCCGGGCGGCTCAGGCATGACAGGGTGCCGGGCGGCTCGGGCGTGTGGGGGTGCCGGGCGGCTCGGGCGTGTGGGGGTGCCCGGCGGCGGTTCTCTTCGTGGACGCGCCCGCGCCCTCTCCTCGCGCCCGTGAGAGGCCGGAGGCCGGGCCGCGCGCCGCGCCTCTCCTCCACGCCTCCGCAGATCTCCACGTCCCCACAGACCTCCACGTCCCCACAGATCTCCGCCTGCCCAGAGCCCTCCACGTCCGCGTCGCGTCCGCGATCCCGTCGACGGTGTCCGCCCGCCGTTCCGGAACAGGTACACACCACTCGTACGCAGTAAGGCGAATCCCGTGCGCAACTCCTCGCCGGCCCGTCGGGCGGGATCGTGGACGAGGAGTGAAAACGGGCGGCGACCGCTCTGTGCCGCGGGCATCGGGCGTCAGCAGTGAGGACCCCCTGACGCCGTCGAAGGCCAGTGCCATACCGACACGATCCGGTTCGAGTGGCAGCCCCACGGATGGGCGGCTAAGACTGAGTCAACGGTCTTGTGACCGGGCCGGTTTTGTGACCGGACAACAGATTGATCCCGCCTCATGGCTTCCGGATTACTCGCTCCGGCCATCGAAAAGCGCGCGTGCAGGGCGTCGACCGAATTGGCAGGCGGCGTTCGAAAGTTCCTCAAGGAGCTCGTATGGAGGAGAAGTCCGTCGAAGTCCTGACGCCTGGTCCGGGTGAATCCGCACTCGAGAAGCGTGGGTACACCGGACCGAAGAGCGGCATCGAGAAGGAGCTCGCCGAGGTGTTGGCCGGCGTCATCGACGTCGAACGAGTATCGGTCGAGAGTCACTTCTTCAACGACCTCGGCGCCAACTCATTGGTGATGGCCCAGTTTTGCGCACGGATCAGGAAGCGGCCGGATCTCCCCTCGGCGTCGATGAAGGACATCTACCGGCACCCGACGATCCGAAGCCTCGCGACGGGCCTCGCGGACGCCGAACCGCTTCCGGCCGAGTCGTCGGTTCCGGCACCGGCCACGGTGGTGACGCGGGCCGGGACAGCGCGATACGTCCTCTGCGGAGCACTTCAGTTCTTGTTCTTCATGGGATATTCATTCCTCGCCGCAATTGTCGCCGACCGGGGATACGCATGGGTTTCCGCCGGCTCGAACGCGATCGGAATCTACCTGCGTTCGCTCGTCTTCGGCTCCATCGCTTTCGTCGCTCTGTGCACCTTCCCGATCGTGGCCAAATGGATTCTCGTCGGCCGGTGGAAACCGCGCGAATTCCCGATCTGGGGACTGACGTATCTGCGCTTCTGGACGGTCAAGGCGCTGATCCACGCCAACCCGATGATCTTCTTCGTCGGCAATCCCCTGTACGTGCTGTACCTGCGCGCCCTGGGCGCCCGGATCGGCAAGGGGGTCACGATCCTCTCCCGCCAGACTCCGGCCTGCCCCGACCTGCTCACGATCGGCGCCGGAACGGTGATCCGCAAGGACTCGTTCTTCCACTGCTACCGGGCGCACGCAGGGCGTATCCAGACCGGCCGGGTCACTCTGGGCCGGGACGTGTTCATCGGTGAGAAGACCGTGCTCGACATCGACACGGCGATGGGCGACGGGGCGCAGCTCGGCCACACGTCCACGCTGTACAGCGGCCAGACGGTCCCGGACGGCCAGCAGTGGCACGGATCCCCGGCACAGCCCACCGAGCACGACTACGTGAGGGTCGAGTCGGTCGCGTGCGGCACCCTGCGTCGGGTCGGCTTCGGTTTCGTCACCCTGCTTCAGGTGTTCTTCCTCTACGTGCCGCTGATGGTCGGGGGCGCGTACATGCTGATCGATCTGATTCCGGCGCTGCACGACCGACTGGGCCCGGGCTCGGTGGGGTTCACCTCACCGGGTCTCTACGGCGACGCGCTGATGCTGTCCTTCGTGCTGTTCTTCGGCTTCGTCGTCTTCGGCGTGGCCGTGCTGTTCACCGTTCCGCGCCTGCTGAACCTGGTCATCAAGCCGGACAAGGTCTATCCGCTGTACGGCTTCCACTACTCGACGTTCCGCGCGATCGGGCGCATGACCAACATCAAGTTCTTCAAATGGCTGCTCGGTGACAGCTCCTACATCGTCTACTATCTGCGCGGCCTCGGATACGACTTGTCCCGGATCGAACAGACCGGGTCGAACTTCGGCACGGAAGTGCAGCACGAGTCCCCGTATCTGTGCTCGGTCGGCAGCGGCACGATGGTCGCCGACGGGCTCTCCATCGTCAACGCGGACTATTCGAGCTCCTCTTTCCGGGTGTCCAGGGCCTCGATCGGACCACGCAACTTCATCGGGAACAACATCGCCTATCCGTCGGGGGCCAGGACGGGCGAGAACTGCCTCCTCGCGACGAAGGTGATGATTCCGCTCGAAGGCGAGGTGCGCGAGGGGGTGGGCCTGTTGGGCTCGCCGTGTTTCGAGATTCCCCGGTCGGTCGAGCGCGACTCACGGTTCGATCATCTCCGCAGCGGCGAGGAGTTCCGTCGCAGTCTCGCCGCGAAGAATCGATACAACCTCCGCTCGATGGTCCTGTTCCTGACGGTGCGGTGGATCTACTTCTTCGTCCTCACGGTGGTCGCTCTCGCCGATGTCGATCTGTACGACTCCTACGGTCATGTGCTGATCGCCGCGTTCCTGATGTTCAGCCTTGCTTTCACGCCTCTCTACTTCGTGCTGGTGGAGCGCTGCATCGCCGCATTCCGCGGGCTGCAACCGCAGTTGTGTTCCATCTACGAGCCGTACTTCTGGTGGCACGAGCGCCTCTGGAAGGTGCCCGAGAACTACCTCAACATCTTCAACGGGACCCCTTTCAAGAGTCTGATCTGGCGGATGCTGGGCGTTCGGATCGGCAGCAGGGTCTTCGACGACGGCTGCCACCTGACGGAGCGGATGCTCACCACCATCGGGAGCGACTGCACGCTCAATGCGGGAAGCAAGATCCAGTGCCATTCGCAGGAGGACGGCACCTTCAAGTCCGACCGCAGCACGATCGGCGCCGGCTCCACGCTCGGTGTCGGCGCCCATGTCCACTACGGCGTGACGATGGGCGACGGCGCGGAACTCGCCCCCGACTCCTTCCTCATGAAGGGCGAGGAAGTCCCGGAGCGCGCCCGGTGGGGCGGAAATCCGGCGGCCGAAATGCGCGAGGCCCCCTATCAGCCCGCCGCGCTGACGTACGAGGCACAGCGTGACCGCTCCGGCCTGCAGGCCCAGTCAAACGGGAAGATGCGATGAGAGTGCAAGTGGAGGCCGATCGGGAGTTCTGGCGCGGTCAGCTCGTGGCCGGTGGGTTCACCGCGGTGCCGCGGTGGACGCCGCGGCCGGTGGCGGGCGTCGCCGACCACGAGACGACGGTCCCGGAGGACGTCGCGGGACCGCTGCGCGGGCTGGCGCAGGACCTGGCGGTACCGCTCGACTCGGTGCTGCTGGCCGCGCACGCCAAGGTGCTCACCGCGCTGTCCGGTGAGCGCGAGGTCGTGTCCGGCTACGTCCCCGCCGACGGCGGCCGGCCGTTGCCCTGCCGGCTGACGACCGAGCCCCCGACGTGGCGGACGCTGCTGCTGAACGCCCATCAGGCCGCGTCGGAGCTGTTGGCGCACCAGGACTTCCCGGTCGACGACCTCAGGCGCGAACTCGGCCTGACCGAACCGCCGTTCGAGGCTGTCTTCGATCCGGGCGGTGTGGGCGGTGACCTGGCCGAGGACACCGTGGTGCGGATCGGGTTCTCGTGGCGGGACGACCGGCTCGTGCTGCGGCTGCGCTACCGGACCGACGTACTCGACGCGGACTGCGCCGCCCGGATCGCCGGTTACCACGTCACCGCGCTCGCCCTGATCGCCGTCGGTCCGGACGCCGAGCACGGACGGCAGGGCCTGCTCTCCGCCGAGGAACTCCACTTCCAGCTCGAAGGGCTCGCCGGACCCCGCCGGGAGCTGCCCGACCGCCGGATGCACGAGCTGTTCGAACAGCGGGTGCGGGAACACCCGGACGCCGTCGCGGCCGTACACGGTGAACGGCGGTGGACCTACCGCGAGCTCAACGCCCGGGCCAACCGGCTGGCACGCGCGCTGCTGGCGCGCGGGCTGCGCCGGGAGGGCGTGGTCGCGGTGGTGACCGAACGCAACCTGGACTGGCCGGCCGCCGTGCTGGCGGTCTTCAAGGCCGGGGGCGTGTACCTGCCCATCGAGCCGCACTTCCCGGCCGGCCGCATCGCCA
This sequence comes from Streptomyces mirabilis, assembly GCF_039503195.1. Classification (NCBI taxonomy): domain Bacteria; kingdom Bacillati; phylum Actinomycetota; class Actinomycetes; order Kitasatosporales; family Streptomycetaceae; genus Streptomyces; species Streptomyces mirabilis. The sequence goes on along the minus strand of NZ_JBCJKP010000001.1, from coordinate 6,837,033 downwards.
CCACCCTCACGCGCGCCGGGTGCGCCCTCGTGCTGACCGAGCACGGCAGCACCACCACCCTCGACCAGGCCCTGGAGTCCCTGCCCGGGATCGGGAAGGTCCTCATCGACGCGGCCTACGCGGAGGACCACGCCGACGACGATCCGGGCGTGCCCGTCGCACCGGACCAACTCGCCTACATCTACTTCACCTCCGGCTCCACGGGTGAGCCGAAGGGCGCGATGTGCGAGCACGCGGGGATGCTCAACCACCTCTACGCCAAGATCGACGACCTGGAACTCGGCGAGGGACAGGTGGTCGCGCAGACCGCGCCCCAGTGCTTCGACATCTCCCTGTGGCAACTGGTGTCCGGGCTCCTGGTCGGCGGGCAGACCCTGCTGGTGGAGCAGGAGGTGATCCTCGACGTACAGCGGTTCGTCGACAAGATCGTCGAAGGCCGGGTCGCCGTCCTCCAGGTCGTGCCCTCGTACCTGGACGTCGTCGTGTCCTGTCTGCGGCAGCACCCCCGCGAGCTGCCGGACCTGCGATGCGTGTCGGTCACCGGCGAGGCGTTGAAGAAGGAGCTCACGGAGCGCTGGTTCGCCGTCCAGCCCGGGATCAGGCTGGTCAACGCCTACGGGCTGACCGAGACCTCGGACGACACCAACCACGAGGTCATGGACCGGGCGCCGGACCGCATCCTGCTCGGCCGCGCCGTCAACAACGTACGCGTCTACGTCGTCGACGAACACCTCACCCCGGTGCCGCTCGGCGCCCCCGGTCTGATCGTGTTCTCCGGCGTCTGCGTCGGCCGCGGCTACATCAACGACCCCGAGCGCACCCGGCAGGCCTATCTGAACGATCCGCACCGTGAGGGCGCCCGGCTCTACCGGGGCGGCGACTACGGCCGCTGGCAGCCCGGGGGCAAGCTGGAGTTCCTCGGCCGCCGGGACACCCAGGTCAAGATCCGCGGCTTCCGGATCGAGATCGGCGAGATCGAGAACACCCTGTTGCGGGTGCCGGGGGTGCGCGACGGCGCGGTGGTCGTCGCCGAGCGGGCCGACCAGAGCAAGCACCTGGTGGCGTTCTACTCGGGCCCGCAAGCCCTCGACGACGACGTCCTGCCGGCCCGGCTCGCCGAGTCGCTGCCCGAGTACATGGTCCCGTCGGCCTTCCACTGGCGTGAAAGCCTGCCGCTGACCGCCAACAGCAAGATCGACAGGAAGACCCTGCAGGCGCTCGCCGGAGAGCTCGACGTCGTCCAGGACGACTACCACGCGCCGAACACGCCGACCGAACACCGGCTGGCGGCCGCCTGGGCGAAGGTCCTCGGCGTCCCGCAGGACCGGATCGGACGCCGCGACCACTTCTTCGACCGCGGCGGCACCTCCCTCTCGGCGGTGAAGCTCGCCATCACCCTGGACCGCGCGGTGTCCCTCAAGGACGTCACCGCACACCCGGTCCTCGCCGACCTGGCCGCGCTGGTCGACGGCAGGTCCGAGCGGCGCCCCGGGCTGCTGCACCCGCTGTCGGAATCGGACGACGCGCGGGGCGGGGCCCTGGTGTGCTTCCCGTACGCCGGTGGCAACGCGGTGAACTTCCAGCCGCTGGCCAGGGCGCTGCCGCCCGGCGGGCCCGCCGTCTACGCCGTCGAGCTGCCCGGTCACGACGTGGCCGCCGACCGCGAACCGTTCGCACCGATGACACAGGTGGTCGAACAGGTCGTCGACGAGATCGTCCGGCGTGGCCTGACCAGGATCCTGCTGTGGGGCCACTCCTCGGGCGCCGCGCCGGCCGTGGAGACGGCCAGACGGCTCCAGGAGCGCGGGGTGGACGTCCAGCGGGTGTTCCTCGGCGCGCAACTGCTCGGCGACGCCGCCCGGCGGCGCGCCGCCATCGACGAGCTGACGGCACTGAGCGACGCCGAGATCGCCGCGCGGCTGAGCGCGGCCAGCGGCTACACCGAACTCGGCGAGCTGGACACGGGGCACGCCGAGCACGTGGGTGCCGCCTATCGGCACGACTGTGTGTCCGCACACCGCTGTTTCGCCGACCTCCTGGACGATCCGCCGACGCCGAAGCTGTCCGCTCCGGTCACCGTGGTCGTCGCCGCCGACGACCCGAGCACCGCGGACCACCCGCAGCGCTACCGCGACTGGCAGCTACTGGCCGAACAGGTCGATCTGCACGAGCTCGCCGACGGCGGCCACTACTTCCCGCGCACCCGTCCGGTCGAAGCGGCACAGGCCGTTCTGCGCGCCGCCGAACTGTTCGCTCCTTCCTGAGTGACAACTGACCAGTGACAACCGACCCATGACAACTGACGGATGACAACCGACGAGTGACTGACCCGAGTGACAACCGACTGAGTGGCTACGGAAAGGAAATCGAGATGTCGTCCACTTCCACGGCGTCGATGGTCGACGTGGAACTGCAGCCCGGCAGACCTCCGCTCCTGCGGGCCGAGGTCACCGGTGGCGCGGCGGGCTGGGCAGCCGCGCACCGGGACGCGCTGCGCGCCGTCGTCGCCGAGCACGGCTGCGTCCTGATCCGCGGTCTCGGGCTGCGTGACGCGGCCGAGACCGGTGCCGTCTTCTCGAAGCTCGCCACCGGTCTGATGACCGAGAAAGAGGTCTTCGCACCCCGACGGACCTACTCCGACGGTGTGTACTCCTCGACGAAGTGGCCGCCGAACCAGCCGATGTGCATGCACCACGAACTGAGCTACACGCTCGAGTTCCCCAGCCTGATGATGTTCGCCTGTCTGAGCGCGCCCACCGACGGCGGGGCGACCGCGGTGGCCGACGCGCCGACCGTGCTCGACGCGCTGCCCGCCGAGTTGACCGAGCGGTTCGAGCGCGAGGGCTGGCTGCTCACCCGCAGCTACAACGACGAGATCGGGGCGTCCGTGGCCGAGGCGTTCGGCACCGAGGACCGTGCTGCCGTCGAGAGCTACTGCCGCGCCAACGAGATCGCGTTCGAGTGGCAGCCCGACGGTGGGCTGCGCACCCGACAGCGCCGCAGTGCCGTGGTGCGCCACCCGGTCACCGGCCGCCGCTGCTGGTTCAACCAGATCGCGTTCCTCAACGAGTGGACGATGGCCCCCGAGGTGCGTGAGTACCTGATGGACGTCTACGGGGCCGACGGGCTGCCGTTCAACACCCGCTTCGGCAACGGCGACCCGATCGGCGAGGACGTCGTGGAGCTGCTCAACAGCGTCTACGAGGCCCACACCGCACGTGAGCCGTGGCAGGCCGGCGACCTGATGCTCGTCGACAACATCCGCACCGCGCACAGCAGGGAGCCCTTCGAGGGACCACGCGAAGTGCTCGTGGCCCTGGCCGACCCGGTGCGTCTGACCGACTGCTCCCCCACCGTCGAGGTGACCGCGTCATGACCACCACCCGTTCCACCACGTCACCATCCGCACCGGAATCCGCGCCGAAGTCCACTCCGGCCGCGCCCATCACCGTGCCGCCCTTCGCGGTGATCCCCGGCGCCCAGGTCCAGCGCGCGCTGCGCGGACGCGAGAAGCAGATCGTGGAGTTGGTCGAGGCCACCTACCGGGTGCACGGCGCCGGTGACTCGGTGAACCCGCCGTCGTACTTCCTGCGGTTCCCCGACCGTCCGTCCTCCCGGATCATCGCGCTGCCCGCCTCGATCGGCGGGGAGGTACGGGTGGACGGCCTGAAATGGATCTCCAGCTTCCCGGAGAACGTGGCGGCCGGTATCCCGAGGGCCTCGGCCGTACTGATCCTCAACGACCATGACACCGGCTACCCGTTCGCCTGTCTGGAGAGCTCGATCATCAGCGCCACCAGGACGGCCGCGTCGGCCGCGGCGGCCGCCGACCGGCTCAGCCGTGACCGGCCGCGACCGACGCGGGTCGGCTTCTTCGGGGTGGGCCTGATCGCCCGGTACATCCACACCTTCCTGGTCGGCACCGGCTGGTCGTTCGACGAGATCGGTGTGCACGACCTGTCCACCGACAGCGCGGCGGGTTTCCGGTGCTACCTGGAGCAGTCGGGCGCCACCGGCCGGATCACCGTGCACGACAGCGCCGAGCAGTTGATCCGCAACAGCGACCTGGTGGTCTTCGCCACTGTCGCCGGGCAGCCGCACGTCGGCGATTTGTCCTGGTTCGAACACAATCCTGTGGTACTACATGTGTCGCTGCGCGACCTCACACCGGAGATCCTGCTCGCCTCGACCAACATCGTCGACGACATCGAGCACTGCCTGAAGGCCGACACCTCGCCGCATCTGGCCGAGCAGCTCACGGGCAACCGGGACTTCGTGCACGGCACGTTGGACGACGTGATGGCCGGGCGGGTGACCGTGCCGGCGGACCGGCCGGTGGTGTTCTCGCCCTTCGGCCTCGGGGTGCTCGACCTCGCGGTCGGCAAGTACGTCTACGACGAAGTGGCCCGCTGCGGCGAACTGCACGTCGTCGACGACTTCTTCCACGAACTGAGCCGGTACGGATGAGCCGGCCTCGACCCCGGGCCGCAGAAAACAGCGGCCCCTGACGCAGGGCCCTGTCCGACCCGGATGGACACGGCCTCCCGCCCGAAACAGCGAAGAAGCCCGCCCACGGTCGGACGGACATTCCGAAAGTGCTCTGCTCCAGATTGAGGAGACCGTCGTGCCCGTCATTTCCGTTCCCCAGGCCTTCAACGAAGAGGATCTCTATGTCGACCTCCGGGCGATCATCGGGCACTCGCTCTTCCTGAAGTGCGAGGGCTTCAACTTCGCCGGTTCCATCAAGATGAAGGCCGCCCTCGAGATGGTGGAGGCCGCCGAGCGGGACGGAGTTCTGAAGCCGGATTCGATCCTGGTCGAGTCCTCGTCCGGGAACCTCGGCGTGGCGCTGAGCATGATCGCGGCGAGCAAGGGTTATCGGTTCCTGTGCGTGACGGACTCCCGCGGCAACCTGTCGACCAGGATGATGATGGAGGCCCTGGGCAGCCAGGTGCACATGATCGCCGGTCAGCAGGAGAGCAACGGCGGCTATCTCGGCGCGCGGATCGAGTACGTGCGTGCGCTGTGCGCCTCCGACGACCGGTATGTGTGGCTCAGTCAGTACACCAACCCGAGCAACTGGAAGGCGCACTACCGCAGGACGGCGCCGGAGATCGCCCGTCAGTTCCCGCAACTGGACGTGTTGTTCGTCGGCGCCGGCACCACCGGCACCCTGATGGGCTGCGCGCGCTACTTCCGGGAGTGGCACCGGCCGGTGCGGGTCGTCGCGGTGGACAGCGTGGGCTCGGTGTCCTTCGGAGGTCCGCCCGGCCGCCGCATGATTCCGGGCCTCGGGATGAGCATGCGCCCGCCGCTGCTCGACGAGTCCTACGTGGACGAAGTGATACGAGTCGAGGAGAGGGACACCGTCCGTACCTGCCACCGGCTGGCCAGGAGCGGGTTCGTGTTCGGCGGCTCCACCGGCACGGTGGTCAGCGGCGCGACCGACTGGTTGAGCCGGCACGACGCACGCGAACTCACCGCCGTGGCCATCGGTCCGGACCTCGGCGAGCGCTACCTCGACACCATCTACCAGGCCAGTTGGCTGCGGGATCTCTACGGCGACGACGTGCTCAACTCCGAAGAGATCGCCGCCGAATCCTGGGCGCCCTGCCCCACGCCACCGACACGGTGGGGCCGGCCGGACGACCTCCAGAACGGCGAGCGCGACAAGAGCCAACGCCCTCAGCTCCAGGACCGTAAGAGCTAGGGCCCTGTCTTCACGGGTGGGCGGGGTCCGGTACGTGCCGGGCCCCGCGGCCCGGGCCGCCCACAGCGGGGCGGCACTTCGACGAACTCGGCGGCCACGGGATTCGGTTGTCCGACCAAGGGAGGTGTTGGAGGTACGGGAGCGACATACTGATCGCTGTTTTCGGTGACGTTGCCCACTATGTGATGGGGACATCTAGGCAATTCCTATTTTGTCACCGAAAGTTGGGGACGGAAATCCCCACAGAAAGCAATCGCTCCCCATGCACCGTTCGTCCGACGTTCCCGTACAGCCCCACGCCGTCACCGTCGCCGAAGTGATCCCCGGTGATCTGGTCGCCCTGTCCGAACAGGATGTGGCGGAGAACACCTGGTACGTGGTGATGCACACCCTGCCCGAGACCCCCCACACCATTCGCCTGACATTGCGGCCACCACTCGGCGGAATTGATCACGACAAGGTATTCGAACGCGGTCACCAAGTGACCACGGCCTGCCGCCGAATGGATGTCGGGGCAATTCCCGAGATCACCTCCACCGACCTCGGCCCGGTGGAATTCCGGGACGGCGACCGCATCACCTCACTGCGCGCCGTGGACCCCCGGGCGGTCGAGGAGTCGTACACCCGCAGATGGGGCCACTGGCACCGGGACCTGGACCGCCGGGCCGAGAATCCCGTCCCCGACGAGGAACTGCGGAACCTGGCCGAACAAGTCGCCCAAAAGGGATATATCGTACGGCATTACCCACGCCCGCGACGGGCCGCCGAGGCGTACGCACCCCGCCGGGTCGTCGTCACCGGGCTCGGTGCCGTGACGCCGCTCGGTGTCGGGGTCGAGGAGCTGTGGCGGGGCCTGGTCGAGGGCCGGTGCGGGATAAGCGAGTTGGAGGGCGAGGAGTTCGCCGAACTGCCCGTGCGGGTCGCGGGCAGCGTGCCCGTGGACCCCGTCGGACTGCTGCCCCGGCCGCAGGCGCGGCGGATGAACCGGTCCGCCCAGTTCGCGGTGCTCGCCGCCCGTGAGGCCTGGCAGGACGCCGGGCTGGACCCGGCCGGTACGACGGAGAGCGGGCTGGCGCCCGAGCGGGTCGGCGTCTCGGTCGGGGCCATCCTCGGTGACGCCTCCGTGCTCGTCGGCGCCGACCGCAAGCTGCGGGACAAGGGTCCGCGCGCGGTCTCCCCGCTCACCACTCCGATGACCGTGCCCTCCCAGGCCGCCTCCCAGGTGTCGCTCGCGCTGCACATCACCGGCGAGGCCCGCACCGTGACCAGTGCGTGCGCCTCCGGCACCGAGGCCATCGGACAGGCCATCGACCGCATCCGGTACGGCCGGGTGGACGTCGCCCTCGCCGGGGGCGCCGAAGCCGTCGTCACCCCCGCGATCATGGCCTCGTTCGCCGCCATGCGCGCGCTCTCCACCCACGAACTCGGATCCACCAGCCCCTCCCGGCCGTTCGCCAGCGACCGCGACGGCTTCGTGAACGGCGAGGGCGCGGGCTTCCTGCTCCTGGAGGCCGAGGAGCACGCCCGGGCACGCGGCGCGCGCATCTACTGCGAGGCCGCGGGCTGGGGACTGTCCGCCGACGCCCACCACATGGCCGCGCCCGACCCGTCCGGCAGCGGCGTGGCGCTGGCACTGCGCCGGGCCGTCCACGACGCCGGTGCCCATGTCGTGGACGTCGTCCACGTCAACGCCCATGCCACCGCCACCGTCGACGGCGACCTCGCCGAGGCGAGCGCGCTGCGCGCCGTGCTCGGCGGGAGCGTGCCCGTGACCGCGCTGAAGGGCCACCTCGGACATCTCCAGGGAGCCGCGGGCGGTGTGGAGGCCGTCGCCACGGTGCTCACCCTCCACCACGGCCTCATCCCGCCCACCATCGGCTGCGACGACCAGGACGACGCGATCGACCTGGACGTGGTGACCAAGCGCCCCCGCCGGCTGCCCGCGCTCGGCGACCTCGCCCTGAGCAACTCGTTCGGGTTCGGCGGCCACAATGCGGTGCTGGCCCTGCGGCGTACGGCGTGAGTCGTACGAGGTGAGTCGTACGAGGTGAGTCGTACGAGGTGACGGGGCTCCGGGGCCCGCGGGGGCCCCGGGGGGGTCAGGCCGAAGCGCGTCCCCGCGGGGTGGCCTTCTTCGCGGCCGTCTTCTTCCCCGTCGCCTTCTTGGCGGTCGTCTTCTTGGCCGCCGTCTTCTTCGCGGTGGACCTGGTCGCCGTCGCCTTGCCGGCCGCCTGACCCGTCGACTTCGCCGTGGACTTCGCGACCGTCTTCTTCGCCGCCGTCTTCCTCGCGGTCGACGTGGACTTCTTCCCGCCGACCTCCTTGGGTGCCGTACGGGCCGACCTGCGGGAGGGCAGCGGGGTGATCTCGGCGGATTCGCCGGTCCGCGCCCCGGCTTCCTCGCCCTTCTCCTCGCCCGTCTCCTCGCCCCGGGACGCCTTGGCCGCGCGCACACTCTTCTCCAGGGCGGCCATCAGGTCGAGCACCTTGCCGCCGGCCCGCTCCCCGGCGGGAGGCGCGGCCGGGAGTTCGCCGGAGGCCTTGGCTGCGATGAGTTCCTCGACGGCCTCGCGGTAGTCGTCGTGCAGTTCGGTGAGCTCGACCTCGCCGAGGGTGTCCATGAGGGCGTCGGCCAGGTCGAGTTCCTTGTCCCGTACGGTCACGCTCGCGTCCGGGGCGACCTCCTCCGTGGACCGGATCTCGTCCGGCCACAGCAGCCCGTGCATGGCGATCACGTCGTCCACCACGCGCAGCATGCCGAGCCGCTCCCGCCCGCGCAGTGCGAACTTCGCGACGGCGACCTTCTGGCTGCGCTTGAGCGCCTCGCGCAGCAGGACGTACGGCTTGGTGGCGGGGACGCCGTTCGCGGCCAGGTAGTACGCCGTGTCCATCTGGAGCGGGTCGATCCGCTCGGCCGGCACGAACGCCACGATCTCGATCGTCCTCGCGGTGGGGATCGGCAGCGCGGACAGTTCCTCGTCCGTGATCGGGATCAGCGTGCCGTCCGCGTCCTCGTACGCCTTGCCGATCTCACCGGTGGTGACCTCGCGGTCCTCCAGTTCGCAGAACTTGCGGTACCGGATGCGACCGCCGTCGTCCAGGTGGACCTGGCGGAAGGAGATCGAGTGGCTCTCCGTCGCGTTCACGACCTTGATCGGGATGCTGACCAGACCGAAGGAGATGGCGCCGTTCCAGATGGATCGCACGTGCGGCACCTTCCTGGTGGTTCTTGCTGACGCGGGTTCTTGCCGACGCGGCTTCTTGCTGACACGGGTTCTTGCTGACACGGGTTCTTGCTGACACGGGCTCGCGGGGTGCGGCTGAAAGCCAGGCTAGACGGGTGTGCGCGACCTCACATCCGCAAGGGAGCGGCGGGGCGATCTGGGCGCCTTGATGGCGATTTCATGCGACTCTCGTCGTATGACGCCGATCACGGAAGTGGAGGGACGGCGGCTGGCGCTCACCAATCTGGACAAGGTGCTGTACCCCGCGACCGGCTTCACCAAGGGTGAGGTCCTGCACTACTACGCGACGGTCGCGGAACCCCTGCTGGCGCACCTCCACGACCGGCCGGTCTCCTTCCTCCGCTACCCCGACGGGCCGGACGGACAGGTCTTCTTCACCAAGAACGTGCCGCCCGGCACCCCCGACTGGGTCCGGACCGCCGAGGTCCCCCGGACGGAGGGCCCCGCCCGGATGGTGCTGGTCCAGGACCTCCCCTCGCTGATGTGGGCGGCGAACCTCGTCACCGAGTTCCACACGCCGCAGTGGCAGGTGGACGCGCCCGGGCTGGCCGACCGGCTCGTGTTCGACCTCGACCCGGGGGCGCCGGCGACGGTCGTCGAGTGCTGCGAGGTCGCGTTGTGGCTGCGGGAGCGGCTGGCTGGGGACGGGATCGAGGCGTACGCGAAGACGTCCGGGTCGAAGGGGCTGCATCTGCTGGCGGCGGTGGGGCGGATGCCGTCCTCGGACGTGAGCGCGTATGCGAAGGAGCTGGCCGTGGACGCGGAGCGGGCGTTGCCGGCGCTCGTCACGCACCGGATGACCAAGAGTCTGCGGCCCGGGAAGGTGTTCGTCGACCACAGTCAGAACGCCGCGCGGAAGACGACGGCCACGCCGTACACGCTGCGTGCGCGGTCCGCGCCCACCGTGTCCGCCCCCGTCACCTGGGACGAGGTCGCGTCCTGCGGGGACCCGTCCCGGCTCGTGTTCCACGCCGACGACATCGCTCCGCGTCTGCTCCGACACGGCGACCTCCTCGCCCCCCTCCTCACCCCGTCCCGCTGACCCGACCCGTCCCCCGCCGCCCCTACCCTCCCCCCAAGCTCTCGGCTTCGCTCGAGCACGAGGGACCATCCCCAGGGGCTCCGCCCCTTCCACCCCGCCAGGGGCGCTGCGCCCCCTGGACCCCCGCAGCGGCCTGAACGGCCTCGTCCTCACACGCCAGCCGGGCTGAAAGGCGCGGGCCGGGATGGGCGGGCCGCGGCCACGGCCCCACACGCCGGACGGGCTGGAGGGTGCGGGTCCGGGTCGGTCCGGTGGGACCTCGCCCTCGAACGCCGACCGAGCCGAGGGTCTCAGCGGCGTGAGGAACTGCGCGACCAGCCCCCACCGACCCGCGGCCAAAGAACCTCCAGCGGACGCGGGATCCGGGGCGCAGCCCCGGCCCCAGGGGCGCGGGGAACGGCGCGACCAACCCCCACCCACCCGCAGCCGAACAGATACCGGCCCGCAGCGATCCAGGGCCACAGGGTCACGTTCGTAGCCATGTGTGGCGGTCGCGGGCCATCGCGTGCAGGGCTTCGACGTCCGCCGGCTTCAGGACACCCCCGAGGCGGGCCAGCGAGGACACGTCGGTGTCCTGCAGGACGCGGACCTCGCGGAGGGGGGCGAGGACATCGAGGTCGGCGGGGCCGGCCACGGCCAGGACGGCGTGGACCTCGGCGGTCAGCGCGTACGAGGCCCGGTCGGCGTCGGCTCGGACCCGGCGCAGAAGCGGATACGGCTCCCGGCGGCCGACGGTCACCATGGGGTCGGCGACGAGAACCCGCTGCTTGCGGGCGTACAGGGAGCGCAGGACGAAGATGCCGCCGGGGCCGATCAGCAAGTGGTGGACGCGGTCGCCGCCAGGGAGCGGGATGGAGTGGACGGTGTGCCAGCCCGCGCCCTCCAGATGGTCCAGTGCCTCTCCGACCGCCTGCTCGGCGGCGAGCGCGCGGCGCCGCGGGTCGGGCCGCAGGCGGCGCGCCGGTCCCGGATCGCGGTCGAGGTCGATCACCAGCGCCTCGCCGGGCCGGTTCGGCGCGAGGTCGTCGTCCGGGTGGAGGGTCAGTCGGGCCAGTTCCGCGGGGGTCGGGACCGGTGGGGGCCCCACCGTCACCGGGCCGGTCAGGAACGGGCCGAGCGCGTCGAGCACGTCCTCCCGCCGCTCCTCGCTGAGCAGATTGACGCGCGCTGCGTCACGGTCGTACCAGGCGACGTTCCTCCCGTCGGTCAGGCACACGTACAGGCGCTCCTGCCCGTGGCGCCAGGTCGGTATGACGCGCAGTCCGTTCATGCACCATCACCCCATGACCATGGGACCAGGCGGGGTGCTCCAGGGGCAAGAACCCGGTTACCTTTGTGAGCAGTTGGGGGAGTTGTGGGAGGCGCTGTTGCGGACTCGCAGAAAGCAACCCGATGTGCCCGCTCCGGACAGCCCGTGGAGCGAGATCGTGCCTGGCCTGTGGATGGGCGGACACGCGTTCGCGGGGCGTGCCGGCGAGCCGGAATTCGCGGTCGTGAGGAATGAGTTCGACCTGGTCCTGACGCTGCTGCGGCTGCCGGGGCACGGCCCCGACCCGGGCGTCGAGCACCATGTGTGGCCGATTCCGGACGGTCCCCTGGACGGGACACAGCTCGCGGGGGTGATCCGGCTCGCGCGGGCCGCGGACGACGCGCTGGAAGACGGGCGCCGGGTCCTGGTGCGCTGCTACCACGGCTACAACCGCTCGGGGCTCGTGGTCGCGCACGCGCTGGTCCTCGCGGGACACACCTCCGACGAGGCGATCCGCCTGATCCGCAGCCGCCGCTCGCCCTGGGCCCTGCACAACGAACTGTTCGTGGAGTACCTGCGCGCCGGTCTGCCCACGGCCCGCCTCCTGGAGGAACTGGCGGAATAGCCCCCCGACCCCTGGGCCCCCGCCCCGGATCTCCGGCCTCCGCCGCCCGCACGTCCGGCACCCCACGGCCTCACGCCGTCGTGCCCTCACGGCTTCACGCCCCCGGCCGTCCCGCCCTCACCAGCCCCACCGACCCCACCCGCGAACAAAAAGGACTTCCCTACGAATATGGTGTAGGGCGTTGGTTCCGTCGATTTCACGCCGACCTCGCGCACCGAGCCGTCCCCCTGGCCCCGGGTCGAGGCCGGCCCGGACGCAGGAGCGCAGTGACCCCCACCCGGCCCAGCCGTCTCGTGCTCGCAGCCCTCGCCGCCCTGCTGGCGGCGGCCGTGGCGGGCTGTGGCGACTCCGGTGCCCTGCGGGGCGCGGGAGCGACGCCCACCGCCGTCGGCCCGGCCCGGCTCTGGCCCGAGCTGCCGCCCGCGTCGACGGCCGCCCTCGACTACGGCGAGGCGGACACCGAGTCGGTGACGGGCGTCACGGCGCCGGGCGACGACATCCACAAGGTGGATCCGATCGCCGTGTTCCGAGCCGAGGTCGGCCGCCACCCGGACGAGTACAGCTCCGTCCACGCCCCGTACCGTGAGACGGCCCAGCAGCTCAAGTACTGCACCGGCAAGGACACGCTCGGCGGGAAGTGCCCGATCCTCCAGGCGTACTACCGAGATCTCACGGGTGACCGGAAGGACGACCTGGTGCTCGGCATCCGCTTTCCGCAGAACCAGCTGGCGGTGCGTGTGTACACCTTCGAGCACCACAAGCTGGTCCAGATCATGGGCACCGCGGACAGCACGATCAGCGTCGAGGTCGCGGGCCGTGACGTGATCATCCGCTCGCCCTCGACCCTGCCGGGCTACGAGTACCGCACGGTGTGGACCTGGGACCCGCACCAGCACGCGATGCTGGCGACCCGGGACGAGATCCTCCGGGTGGGCACGCCCCGCCCCACCAGGCGCGGCACCATCGGACCCGTCCCCTCGGCACCCCCCGCCCCACCGGTCTCGCCCTCAGCCTCTCCCGCGGCCTCTCCGTCCGCCTCGCACTTCGTCTCCCCCTCCGCCTCCCCCGCGCCGTCGACCGCCGCGAGCACCCCATGAGGCTGCACGCGCGCCGCTTCCGGCCGCCCCGCCGTCTCCCCCCTGGGCCGCCACCCTCACCTGGAAGGCCGCCGCCTTCATCACGGTGATGTGCTGCGGTCTCGCCGCCCTGCTCGGCGTCCTCGTGCATGTCTCGGTGACCGACCAGACCGTCGGCGAGGCCCGCGGCCGGGCGCTCGACCGGCTGGCGGAGGTGACGGCGGACTATGAAGCGGGCGACCGGCTGCCGCCGGGCGCGGGGCTGGATCTCCCGGGTCTGCCGGCGCCGCTGCGCGAGCTGGCGACGGACGGGCGCCGCGGCACGATGGTCGGGGACAACGACCCGCACCCCACCATGTGGGCGGCCGGACCCGCGAGCGGCGGGCGGGCGCTCGCCGTGCAGTTCGACTACTCGCAGGGCGCGCACGCCATCGACGCCCTGGACCGGTCGATCGTGTGGTCCTCCGCGCTGGCGATCGGCGCGACGCTGCTGGTGGGAGTGTTCGCGGTGACGCGGGTGACCCGTCGGCTGCACGCGACGGCACAGGTGGCCCGGCGGATCAGCGCGGGCGACCTGGACGCGCGCGTCAACGACCCCCGTACGGCCGTGGACCCCCGTACGCGGTACCCGGCCGGCCCCCAGGACGAGGTGGCGGCGGTCGCCGGGGCCCTCGACACGATGGCGTCCTCGCTGCAGAGCAAGCTGACGAGCGAGCAGCGCTTCACCGCGGACGTGGCGCACGAACTGCGCACCCCGCTGACCGGGCTGCACGCGGCGGCGGAGCTGCTGCCGCCGGGCCGGCCGACGGAGCTGGTCCGCGACCGGGTGGCCACGCTGCGGACGCTCACCGAGGACCTGCTGGAGATCTCCCGGCTGGACGCCGGGCGGGAGTTGCTGGAGCTGGACTCGGAGCCGCTGGTCCCGCTGGCCGAGCGGGTGGTGCGGGCGTCGGGCACCGAGACCGAGGTGCGGGTCGTGGAGGACGTCCGGGTGGAGACCGACCGGCGCCGTCTGGAGCGGGTGCTCGGCAATCTGGTGGCCAACGCGCACAAGCACGGCGCGGGCCCGGTGGTACTGACCGTCGACGGCCCGGTGGTGACGGTGCGGGACCACGGCGGCGGCTATCCGGAGTACCTGCTGGAGCACGGGCCGCAGCGGTTCCGTACGGAGGGCGGCTCGAAGGGCCACGGGCTGGGGTTGACGATCGCGCTCGGCCAGGCGGAGGTGCTGGGCGCGCGGTTGGTCTTCGCCAACGCTCCCGAGGGCGGTGCGATCGCGACACTGACGCTTCCTCAGAACGAACGGGGCGCGCCCGGACCGACCGGTGAGGAAGGGCCGACCGGGGCACGCTGAGCGTCCTCGCGTCCCCGATGGCTCAGTGCGGCCTGCGCGTGCCCGAGCTCACTCCTAATGTGGCGATTAGTCAGATTTACCACCTTTCCGGAGGAGCCCCCATGTCCCTGCGCCACACCCTTGCCCGCACCGGGATGGTGCTCGCCGCCGGCACGCTCATCGCGGCCGCGGGCGCCGGACCCGCCTTCGCCGCCGGCAAGCCCACCGCGACCACGGGCGTCGGGCCCGGCCTCATCGACGACACCGGGTCCTTCGCCCGCGACTGGGACAGCCCCGACTGGGACAACGGCGACTGGGACTACGGCGACGACCCCTACTTCGACGAAGACGGTCTGGGCGACGTCCGCTCCGAAGACCCGTTCCACGACGGACGGCCCGACGACCACCACCGCTTCGAGGGCCGGATCATCTCCCGCGACGGCCTCGCGCTGCACAACCGGCCCGACCGTCGCAGCCGGATCATCCGTATCGCGCCGCACGACGAGCGGGTCCGCATCTACTGCAAGACCAGGGGGGAGCGCGTCGGCGGCAACCCGATCTGGTACCTGATCACCGACGGCACCTGGTCCTGGGGCCCGGCGCAGCACATCGCCAACATCGGCCCGTCCCCGCGCTGGTGCTGACGCCGGGTCGCGCCCGCCGGATCCGCCCGTTTGTCACCACCTAACGGGACATCAGGTTCGGTGCTTGCTACGTTCCGGACATGATTCAGCCCGGAATGCCCGGAATTTCCGGTACACGGGGAACCACCGTGGCAGCGGACCCGCCCACCTCCGCCGTCCGCCTGCCCCGGCGCCGTGGCATCGAGTTCACCCTGATCGTCATGGCCGTACTGCTGTCCGTGTTCGGCTACTGCGCGGTCGGATACGCCCGGCACAGCACGCTCCCGCCCGGCGCCGCGGTCTACGGCGCCGGGCTCGGCGTGCTCGCACTCCTCGCGCATGTCGCGGTGCGGCTGCGGGCGCCGTACGCCGATCCGCTGCTGCTGCCCATCGCCGTCCTGCTCAACGGCCTGGGCCTGGTACTGATCTACCGCCTGGACCTGGAGACCCCGGGCGACCGGGCCGCCCCCATCCAGCTCATCTGGTCGACGCTCGGCGTCGCGCTCTTCATCGCGGCCGTCCTCTTCCTGCGCGACCACCGCGTCCTGCAGCGTTACACCTACGTCTCGGTCGTCACGGCGCTGGGCCTGCTGGTCCTGCCCATCCTCTTCCCCGCCGTGAACGGCGCCCGGATCTGGATCCGGATCGCCGGGTTCTCCATCCAGCCGGGCGAGTTCGCGAAGGTGCTGCTCGCGGTCTTCTTCGCCGGCTACCTCGCGGCCAACCGCAACGCGCTCGCCTACGCGGGGCGCCCCGTCTGGCGGTTCAAGCGGCTCCAGCTCCCCACCGGCCGGGTCCTCGGCCCGATCGTCGCGATCTGGCTGCTGAGCGTGCTGGTCCTGGTCCTGGAGCGGGACCTCGGCACCTCGTTGCTGTTCTTCGGACTCTTCGTGATCATGCTGTACGTCGCCACCGGCCGCACCGGCTGGATCGCGGTGGGCCTGCTGCTCGCCTGTGTGGGCGCGGTCGCCGTCGGCTGGCTGGAACCGCACGTCCACAGCCGGGTGCAGGACTGGCTGCACCCCTTCGCGACGATCGAGGCGGGCCAGGGGCCGAACCAGCTCGCCCAGTCCCTGTTCGCGTTCGCCGCGGGCGGGATGCTGGGCACCGGCCTCGGGCTCGGCCACTCCATCCTCATCGGATTCGCCGCCAAGTCGGACTTCATCCTGGCCACCGCGGGCGAGGAACTGGGCCTCTTCGGGCTCTGTGCGATCTTCCTCCTCTACGGCCTCCTCGTGGAACGCGGCTATCGCGCCGGCCTCGCCCTGCGCGACCCCTTCGGACGGCTCCTCGCCATCGGCCTCGCC
Source organism: Streptomyces mirabilis (assembly GCF_039503195.1). Lineage (NCBI taxonomy): Bacteria > Bacillati > Actinomycetota > Actinomycetes > Kitasatosporales > Streptomycetaceae > Streptomyces > Streptomyces mirabilis. Next base: position 6,820,823 of record NZ_JBCJKP010000001.1, on the reverse strand, counting down.
TCGATCGTGGCGCTCCAGGTCTTCGTGATCGCGGGCGGCGTGACCGGTCTGATCCCGCTGACCGGGATGGCGATGCCGTTCCTCGCCCAGGGCGGCTCCTCGGTCGTCACCAACTGGATCATCGTGGCGCTGCTGATCCGCGTCAGTGACTCGGCACGCAGCCAGTACGACGGGACGGCGGCGCCATGACCAAGTACATCCGCCGGGCCGCCGCGCTCTGCGCCGTGCTGCTGCTGGCGCTCCTCGTCAACGCCACCCGCGTCCAGGTCTTCCAGGCCGGGGCGTACGACGACAACCCGGCCAACCGCCGCCAGACGATCGCCCGTTACGGCCAGCCGCGCGGTGACATCCTCGTCGGGGGCCGGCCGGTCACCGGCTCCAGGGACAGCGGCCAGCAGCTCCGCTACGAACGGACCTACACGGACGGACCGTTGTACGCGCCCGTGACCGGCTTCGCCTCGCAGGTGTACGGGTCGACGTTCCTGGAGAACACCGAGGACGGCATCCTCTCCGGCAGCGACCCGCTGCTCTCGCGTTTCCCCCTGTGGAACGACGCCACCCGCGCCCAGAACCCCGCCGGCAAGGTGATCACGACGATCGCCCCCGCCGCACAGCGCGCCGCGTACCGGGGTCTCGGTTCGCGGCGCGGGGCGGTGGCGGCCATCGAGCCGTCCACCGGCAGGATCCTCGCGCTGGTCTCCACCCCGTCGTACGACCCGGGGGAACTGTCCGGGACGGGCAAGGCGGTCACGCACGCCTGGGAGCGGCTGAACGGGGCGGCGGACAAGCCGATGCTCAACCGGGCGATCCGGCAGACCTATCCGCCCGGGTCGACGTTCAAGGTGGTGACGGCCGCGGCGGCCCTCGACGCGGGGGTGGTGACGGACCTCGACACGTCGACCACCTCCCCGGACCCGTACCGGCTGCCCGGCACCACGACCCGGCTGACGAACGAGAGCGAGGGCTGCGAGGACGCCTCGCTGCGGTACGCCTTCGAGTGGTCCTGCAACACGGTCTTCGCCAAGCTGGGCGTGGACGTGGGGCTGAGCGACATGACCCGCACGGCGACGGACTTCGGTTTCAACGACCACCTGCGGATCCCCTTCTCCGTCGCCCCCAGCAACTTCGACACGACGCTCGACAAGGCGCAGCTCGCGCTCTCCTCCATCGGTCAGTTCAACACCCGGGCCACTCCCCTCCAGATGGCGATGATCTCGGCTGCCGTCGCGGGCGGCGGGTCCGTCAAAACGCCCTATCTGGTGGAGAAGACGACCACCCGGAACGACAGCACGGTGTCGACGACCGGTCCCCGCACGCTCCACCAGGCGATGAACCCGGCGACCGCCATGCGGATGCGGGAGCTGATGACGGACGTGGTGACGGAGGGCACCGGCACCAACGCCGCGATTCCAGGAGCGACGGTCGGCGGCAAGACCGGGACCGCCCAGCACGGCATCGACAACCTGGGGATGCCGTACGCCTGGTTCATCTCCTGGGCCCAGGCGGACGGCGCGATGGAGCCCGCGGTGGCGGTCGCGGTCGTCGTCGAGGACGCGGCGGCCGACCGCGGGGACATCAGCGGGGGCGGGGACGCGGCGCCGATCGCGAAAGCGGTGATGAAGGCGGTACTCGGGTTCTGAGCCGGGAGTCGGGGCCGCCTTGCGGGAATGAACGCCCCCGCCTGAACGGGCGTACCTATACGGGCGTATTTATGGGGAGGGGAACCCACCCACGAGATTCCAGCCCGTGCCCTGCCGGAGGTACCTCGCCCGTGAGCATCACCAAAGCGGCCCCGCCCGGGGCCGACCACCGCGACGCGGACGCACCGGACGGTCCACGGGAACAGACGGACGCACCGGACGGTCCGAGGAAGCAGGCGGCCGCGGCCCACGGCTGGCAGTTCAACTCGCCGCTCGTCCTGGTCATGCTGCTGCTCGTCCTGGTGGTGGCGCAGGGGCCGATCCGCCGGGCGCTGTCGGCGCCGGTGATGCAGAGCTGGATGACCGTGTTCGTCGCGGTGGTCTGCCAGGCGCTGCCCTTCCTCGTCCTCGGTGTGCTGCTGTCGGCGGTCATCGCGGTGTTCGTGCCGCCGACGTTCTTCGCCCGGGCGCTGCCGAAGCGGCCCGCGCTGGCCGTGCCGGTCGCCGGGATGGCGGGGGCGGTACTGCCCGGCTGCGAGTGCGCGTCGGTACCGGTGGCGGGGGCGCTGGTACGACGGGGGGTCACGCCCGCGGCGGCGCTGGCGTTCCTGCTGTCGGCGCCCGCGATCAACCCGATCGTGCTGACGGCCACCGCCGTCGCGTTCCCCCGCAACCCCGAGATGGTCCTCGCCCGGTTCGTGGCGAGCCTGCTCGTGGCCTGCGTGATGGGGTGGCTGTGGCAGCGGCTGGGGCGGGCGGACTGGATGCGGCCGCCGGCCCGGCCCTCGCACGAGGGGCTCGGCAAGGGCGCCGCGTTCTGGGATTCCGTACGGCACGACGTGATGCACGCCGGCGGGTTCCTCGTCATCGGGGCGATGGCGGCGGCCACGCTGAAGGCCGTCGTCCCGGCGACCTGGCTGCACGCCGCGGCCGCCAACCCCGTGGTGGCGATCCTCGCCCTCGCGGTCCTCGCCGTGCTGCTGTCCATCTGCTCCGAGGCCGACGCGTTCGTCGTCTCCTCGCTGACCCAGTTCTCGCTGACCGCGCGGCTGGCCTTCCTCGTGGTGGGACCGATGATCGACCTGAAGCTCTTCGCCATGCAGGCGGGCACGTTCGGCCGCGGGTTCGCCCTGCGGTTCGCGCCCGCCACCTTCGCCCTCGCCGTCCTCGGCTCGGTCCTGGTCGGGACGGTGCTGCTGTGAACCGGCAGGCACAGGCGGCGGTCCTGTTCCTCGTCGGCGCGGCGGTCCTGCACGCCGGACTCACCGACCTCTACCTGCGCTACGTCAAGGCCGGGTTGCGGCCGTTGCTGCTGGCCGCCGGGGTCGTGCTGATCATGGCGGCGGTGGCGACGGTCTGGTACGAGCGACGGGGCCGGGGTGAAGCCGGCGACGGTGACGGACACGGACACGTCCACCGCGAACCCCGGGTCGCCTGGCTCCTCGTCCTCCCCCTCCTCGCCCTGATCCTGGTCTCCCCGCCCTCGCTGGGCTCCTACAGCGCCATGCACGCCGGTACGGCCCTGCAGGCGCCCCTCGCCTACCCGTCCCTGCCGGCCACCGACCCGCTCCCGCTCGGCGTCGTCGACTACGCGGGCCGCGCCGCCTACGACCACGGCCGCACCCTGGCCCACCGTCGGGTCCAAGTCACCGGCTTCGTCGCCCTCGCCAAGGACGGCACCCCGTACCTGGTCCGGATGGCCCTCAACTGCTGTGCCGCCGACGCCCAACCGGTCAAGATCGGCCTGACCGGCAACATCCCGCCCGTCCTTCAGCCCGACACCTGGCTCCAGGTCACCGGTACCTACACCGCCGAGCAGACCAAGGACCCCGTCAACGACGGCCGCATCCCGTTCCTCGACGTCACCGTGGCCAAACCGGTCCCGACCCCGCACGACCCGTACGACGAGAGCTGGAACAACTGACGCGGTGCCCGGCGCGGCCTATGCGGCGCCGGGGACCGCCTCGCGGCGGCTCAGCCATTCCTCGGGTACGTTCCCCACTCCCGTACGGGCGCCCACGATGCCGCCCGTGATGGCGCAGGTCGTGTCGACGTCGCCGAAGCCCTCCGCCGTGCTCCACAGGGCCGAGGTGAGGTCGTCGGGGTGGCGGGCGGCGCACCAGACGGCGAAGGGAACGGTGTCGTCGGCGCGGATGCGCCGGCCGTTGCCGAGGATGTCCGCGGCCTTCCAGGGTTCGGTGGCGAAGGGAAGGCTCGCGGCGCGCCGCAGCCCCTCGCGGACGGCGCTGTCCGGCGTGGCCTCGACGACCGTGCCGATGGTGAGGTCCCAACGAGTCGACAACGCCGCCGCGACGGCCACCGCCACCGCGCCCGCGATGCCCTCCGGGTGGGCGTGGGTCACCTCCGCCGACAGCGTCGCCTGTGCGATCACCAGGCGCAGGTCGTGCCGGAACCAGGCGCCCAACGGGGCCACCCGCATCGCCGCGCCGTTGCCGAGGCTGCCCTCGCCGTCGAAGAGTCCGCGTGCCAGTTCCGCCCAGCGGTCCGGCTCCTGGAGGAGGCGCGGGAGCAGTTGGTGCATGCCGTAGCCGTAGCCCCGGGCCGGGTCGGCGTCGTAGCCGAGGGCGAAGGCCTGGGCCAGTTCCGGTTGCCGGATCTCGCCGTGTTCGTCGAGGACACGGAAGATGCCGAGTGCCATCGCCGTGTCGTCCGTCCAGTGCCAGTCCGGTTCCTCGGGGGTGCGCCGGGCTCGGATCTCCTCGTACGCCTGGGGGCGGTCCCGGAAGAGGGGGAACCAGCGTTCGCCGAAGGCGTCACCCAGGGCCAGACCCTCCAGACTGCGGCGGGCCAGGACGCGTGGTGGGACATGGGGGTTCGGGGCGGATGTCATGATGTGAGCATGCCGGTCCGAGTGGGCCGGCGCACGCGCGTTCGGGCAGGCCGTCTCCGGCGGTTCGTCCTACGAGCCCTCACCCTTCTCGATCATCTCCGTCACCTCCGCCACCCGTTCCCTCTCCTCCGCCGCGAACCGCTCCGCGTCCAACCGCTCGGCCACCTCCTCGTCCTGGGCCATCAGGAGGTCGAGGTTGGAGTCGCCCATCTCGAAAACGCCCATGTCGACGTACGCCCGCTGGAGACGTTCGCCCCACAGGCCGATGTCCTTGACGCACGGGACGATGCGACTGAAGAGCAACTGGCGGAAGAGGCGCAGGAATTCGGACTGTTCGCTGTATTCCTCGGCCTCGGCCTTGGGAATGCCGAAGTTCTCCAGGACCTCGACGCCGCGCAGCCGGTCCCGCATCAAGTAGCAGCCCTCGATGACGAATTCCTCGCGTTCGCGGAGTTCGGCGTCGGAGAGTTGTGTGTAGTAGTCGCGCAGCGCCATCCGGCCGAAGGCGACATGGCGGGCCTCGTCCTGCATCACGTAGGCGAGGATCTGCTTGGGGAGGGGCTTGTCGGTGGTGTCCCTGATCATGCCGAAGGCCGCCAGGGCCAGGCCCTCTATGAGGACCTGCATCCCGAGGTACGGCATGTCCCAGCGGGAGTCCCGGAGGGTGTCGCCGAGGAGCGACCGCAGGTTGTCGTTGATCGGGTAGAGCATCCCGATCTTCTCCTGCAGGAAGCGGGCGTAGATCTCGGCGTGGCGGGCCTCGTCCATGGTCTGGGTGGCCGAGTAGAACTTCGCGTCCAGGTCGGGGACCGACTCGACGATGCGCGCGGCGCAGACCATGGCCCCCTGCTCACCGTGCAGGAACTGGCTGAACTGCCAGGACGCGTAGTGCTTGCGCAACTCGCCCTTGTCCCGGTCGGTCATCTTCGCCCAGTACGGGGTCCCGTAGAGGGTCATCGACTCGTCGGGGGTACCGAGAGCGTCGTGGGGGTCGACCTCCAGGTCCCAGTCGATTCTCTTCTGGCCGTCCCACTGTTTGTCCTTGCCCTTCTGGTACAGGGCGAGGAGTCGGTCGCGACCGTCGTCGTACTCCCAGCTGAAGCGTGCCGCCCCTGAGGCCGGTACCTGCCAGAGGGGGTCTCCCGGGTCCTTGGCGTACAGCTCGTGCGTCGACATACATCGCAGGCTCACACGAGGTAGACGCGTCGTCAACAAGTCGCGCGCAAGGGATTGACGAGCTTGCTGACAAGCAGTCTCATAAGTCGTGACCGCCGGTAACCCGGATGGATCCCGTACTGGACCCCGTACGACGAGGTGGGAACAGCCATGACGACCGTGACGGAAGTGGACGTGCTGCGCGATGCGCTCGGTCTGCTCAAGGACCGGGAGCAGGTCGCCGAGCGGCTGCTCGACTCCTCCGCCAAGCACTCCTTCGACCCGGACAAGGAGCTGGACTGGGACTCGCCCTTCGAGGAGGGCAAGTGGTTCTGGCCGCCGGAGCTGGTGTCGCTGTACGGCACCCCGCTGTGGAAGCGGATGGGCGAGGAGCAGCGGGTTCTGCTCTCGCACCACGAGGCGGCCGCGCTGGCTTCGCTGGGGATCTGGTTCGAGATCATTCTGATGCAGTTGCTGGTGCGGCACATTTACGACAAGGCGGCGACGAGTGCGCATGTGCGCTATGCGCTGACCGAGATCGAGGACGAGTGCCGGCACTCGAAGATGTTCGCCCGGCTGATCTCGCACGGGGGAACGCCGTACTACCCCGTGAGCCGGACGCATCTGAATCTGGGGCGGGTCTTCAAGACCATCTCGACCACGCCCGGGTCCTTCACGGCGACTCTGCTCGGCGAGGAGATCCTCGACTGGATGCAGCGGCTGACCTTTCCGGACGAGCGGGTGCAGAGCCTGGTACGGGGGGTCACCCGCATCCACGTGGTGGAGGAGGCGCGGCACGTGCGGTACGCGCGGGAGGAACTGCGACGACAGATGGTGACGGCGCCGCGGTGGTCGCAGGAGTTCACGCGGGTGACGTCGGGGGAGTTCGCCCGGATCTTCTCCGTCGCCTTCGTCAATCCCGAGGTCTACACGAACGTCGGCCTCGACCAGCGGGAGGCCGTGGCGCAGGTACGGGCGAGCGGGCACCGGCGGGAGGTCATGCAGACCGGCGCCAAGCGGCTGACCGACTTCCTGGACGACATCGGGGTGCTGCGGGGAGTCGGACGGCGGCTGTGGAGGGCGTCGGGGCTGCTGGCCTGAGGGCGGGGCGCCCGACGGCCGTGGTGGGTCGCGGCCGCGGCGGGGAAGGGGCTCGTGTCCTGGCCGTTACGCTGCCGATATGACCTCGCAGGCTCCCACCCCCGCATACCGTCGGCTGAGTGTCGAGGAGCGGCGCTCGCAGCTCCTCGAAGCGGCACTGTCCCTCTTCGCGCACCGGGCACCCGAGGAGGTCTCGCTCGATGACGTGGCGGAGGCGGCGGGCGTGTCACGGCCTCTGGTGTACCGGTACTTCCCGGGCGGCAAGCAGCAGCTGTACGAGGCTGCCCTGCGGTCCGCCGCGGAGGATCTGGAGCACTGTTTCGCGGAGCCCCCCGAGGGGCCGTTGAGCGTGCGGCTGGCCCGGGCCCTGGATCGGTACCTGGCGTTCGTGGACCAGCACGACGCCGGGTTCACCGCGTTGCTTCAGGGAGGCAGTGTCGTCGAGACCTCCAGGACGACGGCCATAGTGGACGGCGTGCGGCGGGCGGCGGCAGAGCACATTCTGGATCATCTGGGCGTGAAGGATCCGGGGCGACGGCTGCGCATGACCGTGCGGATGTGGATCACCGCGGTGGAGGGCGCCTCGCTGAGCTGGCTGGACGGGGGCAAGGAGCCGCCGCTGGACGAGCTGCGGGACTGGCTCGTGGAGCAGTTCGTGGCGATGCTCGTGGTCAGTGCCGGACGTGATCCGCAGACCGCCCGCGTGGTGCGGGCCGCGCTCGTCCTGGAGGGGCGGGAAGGTGCCCTGGGGAAGCTGGCCCGGGCGGTTCTTCCGGTGATCGGTGATGCCGCGCGGCTGCTGTGACGGGTGCGTTTGTGACACTGGTGCCGTGAAGAGCGAAGACACCCCCTTCGAGGGCGGCCCGCTGGACGGGCGTGTGCTGCCCGTCCTGCTCGGTCTGACCGGACACCCGCCGAAGGTGTACCGGGTTCCGGTTCCGGATGCCGACGGCGGTCCGCCGACCGTGCTCGTCTACCGGCGCGTCCAGGCGCGGGTGAGCAAGCGACTGGGGCTGCATCAGGCGTGGAAGTACGAGTACGACCCCTCGGGCGACGCGGGGAGCGGGCGCAAGTGGCCCTGGTCCAAGCCCGGCGGCAAGAGCGCGGGAGCCACGCCGGAGTCCCACGCCGACGAGTGAGGTTCTTGGGCCGAACCGGTCAGTCGGCGCGCGCTCGGGATGCGCCTCCCTGATCCTGCCGGTGCGAGGTGGAGGTACCACCTCGGCACCGGAGGTGATGAAGTGTCAGGAAGGCTTGTACGTCTGGCCTGTACGGCCGCGATGGCGTCGGGGGTGCTGCTGGCCTCCGCGCCGGCGGTGGTGGCCGCGCCGGACCCCGGGGCCGAAGAGCATTCCGTGACTCACCTACTGACGGATCTTCAGCAGCTCTACCAGGACGCCGAGCGCGCCACCGAGACGTACAACGCCACTGCGGAGAAGCTGAAGAAGCAGAAGGCCGAGGTCGCCCGGCTCGACGGGAACCTCGCCAGGGCCCGCCTCTCGCTGCACGACAGCCGCACGGCGGCGGGGCGGCTCGCCCGGCAGGAGTACCAGAACAGCGGCGAGATCTCGTCGTACGTACGGCTGCTGCTCGCCCGTGATCCACAGCATGCCCTGGACGAGGGGCATGTGATCGGGCAGCTGGCGCGGGAGCGGATCGAGACCGTCGAACGGCTGCAGGAGACGGAGCGCAGGACCGACGGTCTTGCACGGAAGGCGCGCAAGGCGCTCGACGGTCAACTCTCTCTCGCCGAACGTCAGAAGAAGGAGCGCGACGAGGTGCGGGGGCGGCTCAAGGACGTCGAGGTGCTGCTCGCCTCGCTCAGCCCCGATCAGCTCGCCAAGCTCGCCCGGCTGGAGAAGTCGGGAGTCACCGAGGCGCAGCAGAAGTTCGTGGCGTCAGGGGCGCTCAGCAGTGCGCGACCGCCCACGCGGGAGGGCGAGAAGGCGGTGCGGTACGCCGTGGACCAGATCGGGAAGCCGTACGTGTGGGGGGCCGAGGGTCCCGGGGCGTACGACTGCTCGGGGCTCACTTCGCAGGCCTGGGGGCACGCAGGGCGGCCCATCCCCCGGACCAGCCAGGAGCAATGGGCCCAGTTGCCCCACATTCCGCTGAACGATCTCCGCCCCGGGGATCTGGTGATCTACTTCCCCAAGGCCACCCATGTCGCCCTGTACCTGGGGGACGGCCTGGTCGTACAGGCCCCGAGACCGGGAACCGACGTCAAGGTCTCCCCCATCGCCGCCAACCCGCTGCTCGGAGCCGTCCGCCCGGACCCGGACGGAAAGCTCCTGCGGCACTACACACCACCAAGAGTCGCGTCCCGTTAGGGGCGCGCCCCCGAGGGGCGCGGGGAACCGCGCGACCAGCCACGGACTCCCCGCGCCCGGAGGGACAGGTCAGGCCCCCGTCACGGAAGCGAGGTACGCCTCCGTCTTCTCCGGCTCATAGAAGAAGTTCTCGAAGTCCGCCGGGTCGTTGAACCCGTTGGCGAAACGATGCGCCACCGCCGGAATCTGTCCCCCGGCCCCGATCAGGTTGAGGACGTGCTCCGGCGGCACGCCCAGCATGGCGTTCGTCCACTTCGTCACGTGCTGGGCCGTGTCCCAGTACCGGTCGAACGCGGACCGCATCCACGCCTCGTCGAACTCCTTGTCCTCGCGCTCGAGGATCGCGCCGAGGTACGCCGCCGCGCACTTGGAGGCGGAGTTGGAGCCCTGGCCGGTGATCGGGTCGTTGGCGACGACCACGTCGGCGACGCCCAGGACCAGGCCGCCGCCGGGGAGGCGGCCGATCGGGTTGCGGACGGTGGGGGCGTAGCGTCCGGACAGTGTTCCGTTGGCGTCGGTGAGTTCGACCTTGGTGGCCCGGGCGTACTCCCACGGCACGAACTTCTCCATGAGTTCCAGGGTCAGGGAGAGGTGTTCGGCGGGGTCCTTGATGCCGTTGAAGGCGTCGACCGGGCCGCCGGGTATGCCCTCCCAGAAGAGGATGTCCGCACGGCCGGAGGTGGTGAGGGTCGGCATGACGAAGAGCTCGCCGACGCCGGGGACCAGGTTGCAGCGGACCGCGTCGTAGTCGGGGTGCTCGGGGCGCGGGCCCAGACCGTGGACGTAGGCGACGGCGAGGGCGCGCTGCGGCTGCGCGTACGGCGAACGGGCGGCGTCCCGGCCGAACATGGAGACCAGCTCGCCCTTGCCGGCCGACACCAGGACCAGGTCGTACGTACGGGCGAAGTAGTCCAGGTCGGAGACCGCCGCGCCGTGGATGACCAGTTGGCCGCCGCGCTGGGCGAAGGTCTCCATCCAGCCGGCCATCTTCACCCGCTGGTCGACCGACTGCGCGTAGCCGTCGAGCCTGCCCACCCAGTCGATCGCCCGCTGGGTCGGACCGGGGTCGTGCGAGCCGGGGGCGGCGACCGAGACGCCGAGTCCTTCGATCTTCGGGGCCTGGGACTCCCAGAAGTTCAGCTGGAGATCGCGCTCGTGCTGGAGTGCCGTGTGGAACATGCACTGCGTCGACATGACGCGGCCGGTGCGGATCTCGTCCGCCGTCCGGTTCGACATCAGGGTGACCTCGTACCCGTGCGACTGGAGGCCGAGGGCAAGCTGGAGTCCGGACTGACCGGCTCCGACGACGAGTATCTTCCGCATGCGCGTCCTAACTCCGTGTACGTCTTATTCGGGGCTCGCGTCGAGCGCGTGCCCCACCAGCGCGAGCAGGGTCTCGACGACCGAGATCCGGCGCCTGGCATCCATGATCATGACAGGTATGTGTGGGGGCACCGTGAGGGCCTCGCGCACGTCGTCGGCGTCGAACCGCTCGCTGCCGTCGAAGTGGTTGACCGCGACGACGTACGGCAGTCCGCAGCTCTCGAAGTAGTCGAGCGCCGGGAAGCAGTCCTTGAGGCGGCGGGTGTCGGCGAGGACCACGGCGCCTATCGCACCGCGCACCAGGTCGTCCCACATGAACCAGAACCGCTGCTGGCCCGGCGTTCCGAAGAGGTACAGGACCAGGTCGTCGTCGAGTGTGATGCGGCCGAAGTCCATGGCCACGGTCGTGGTCACTTTGTCCGGGGTGCCGGTGAGGTCGTCCGTCTCCTCGCTGGCCTGGGTCATCAGCGCCTCCGTCTGGAGAGGCGTGATCTCGGAGACCGCGGTCACCAGCGTGGTCTTGCCCACGCCGAAGCCGCCCGCCACCACGATCTTCGTCGCGATCGGGGCGCGGGTGCGGTCGGTCTGCCAGGCCTGGAGGTTCTCGTCGGACTCGGGCAGCGGCACCGGGGCCAGAGGCATCGGAGCCGAGGCGGGGGAGGCCGTTCTCGGCGCACCCTCAGAGACGACGGAGTCCATTCAGCACCCTTTCCAGCAGAGCGCGGTCCGGCTGTCCCGGGCCGTGACCTGTTCCGTACACACGGATCTTTCCCTGGTCCGCCAGGTCGCTCAGGAGGACGCGGACCACACCCAGCGGCATCCTGAGGAGGGCGGCGATCTCGGCCACCGTACGCATCCGGCGGCAGAGTTCGACGATGGCCCGCATCTCGGGCATCACCCGGGTCGCGAGGGAGCCGTTGGTCAGCTCCTTGCGCTCCTCGGGGGCCTCGAGCGCCGCCACGAACGTCTCGACCAGCAGCACGTGCCCGAAACGGGTACGGCCGCCGGTGAGCGAGTACGGGCGCACGCGGGCCGGTTTGCGCTCCCCGCCACGTATGGGGAGCTTGGGCGCGGAGGAAGAACTCACTGGGCACTCCCCGTCGGCTTGGCTTCGAGTGACTGGCGTAGCTCGCTGCGGAGTTCGGGCGTCAGGACGTGCCCGGCACGGCCGACGAACAGCGCCATGTGGTACGCCACCACGCTCATGTCGCAGTCCGGGGCGCCGTGCACCCCGAGCAGCGAGCCGTCGCTGATCGACATGACGAAGAGGCTGCCCTCGTCCATCGCGACCATCGTCTGTTTCACCCCGCCCGCGTCCATCAGCTTGGCGGCGCCGATGGTGAGGCTGCCGATGCCGGAGACGATGGTGGCGAGGTCCGCGGAGGATCCCTTGGGGCCGGTGGGGCGCGCCTCCGCCCCGGTGCGGGCCTCCGCGTTCCTCCCGGGGTCGGACGACAGCAGCAGCAGACCGTCGGAGGAGACGACCGCGACCGACTGGAGGCCCGGCACCTCCTCGACGAGGTTCGTCAACAGCCAGTGCAGATTGCGAGCTTCACTGCTCAGGCCGAAGGTACTGGGCGCGGTCAACTGCTTGCCTCCTCGACTGTGCCCCCCGATGCGTCTACTGCGTCCTGCCGGCGCACCGCGTCCTGTGCTTGGTCCTGCGCGGTGTTCCGTGCGGTGTGGTGCGGGGTGGGCGTCTGGGCCGTCTGTTCGGCGATCTCGGCCTCCACGTCGCGGCGGCCCTCCGTCGCGCCCCGGTGGAAGCCGCCGAGCCTGCGCCGCAGCGCCTCGGCGTCCACACCACCGGCGCGCGGCCGGGGAACCGGTGCGGGCGCCGAGATCTTCGGCGTCCGCTTGGGCAGTCCCTTGTCGGTGACCCGCTCCGTCTCCTCGTCCGACACCCGTTCGTGGGAGTCGGGGCCGATGGCGTAGGGGTCGGCAGTGGGCGCGGACACTGCGGGCTCGTGCGCCGGAGCCACCGGCTCGTCCGGCGGGACCAGCGGTGCCAGCAGCTCCATGGTGGTCTCGGAGGGCGTCGGCTCGGGTGCGTATGCCGCCTCCTGCGCGGCGGCGTCCGACCGTACGGCCTCCTCCGCGGCGGCGTCCGCGCGTACGGCCTCCTCCGCGGCGGCGATCAGCGGGTCCTCGTCACCGGCGGGAGTGGTCGGAACGGCCGGCCTCGCCTGGCCCCGTGCCGTGAGGGCCGAACGGCCGTGCAGCACGTTCGAGTTGGCCTCCGCGTCGGCGCCCGGGAGGACGGCCGAGGGGGCGGCTCCGGCGACCGGGGAGGCCGAGGGGACCGTGACGGCGGGGGCGGTCGCGAGCAGCGTCCTGGGGAGGACGACCACGGCCGCGGTGCCGCCCTGCTTCTGCTCCCGCAGCTGTACGCGGACGCCGTGCCGGTGGGCGAGCCGGGCCACCACGTACAGGCCGAGCCCGAGTCCCTCGCCGCTCTCCTGGTCGTAGGCGTCCTCCGGGTCGAACGCGGAGAGGCGGGCGTTGAGCTGGGCCATCCGGTCGGCGGCCATGCCGATGCCCTCGTCCTGCACGGAGAGCATCACCTCGCCGTTCTCCAGCAGCCAGCCGGAGACCTCGACGGGCAGGTCGGGTGGAGAGAACGAGGAGGCGTTCTCCAGGAGTTCGGCCACCAGGTGCGAGAGGTCGTCCGCGGCGAACCCGGCGAGGTGCGCGTGCGGCGGCAACACGGCGATACGGACGCGCTCGTACCGCTCGATCTCGCTGACCGCGGCCCGTACGACGTCGACCAGCGGGACGGGGCCCGCGTGGTGCTGGACGTGCTCGTGGCCGGCGAGGACGAGCAGGTTCTCGCTGTGGCGCCGCATGACGGTCGCGAAGTGGTCCAGCTTGAAGAGCGTGCCGAGGCGGTCCGGGTCCTGCTCGCGCTCCTCCAGGCCCTCGATGACCCCGAGCTGCCGCTCGACCAGGCCGAGGGTGCGCAGCGCGAGGTTGACGAAGGTGCCGTGGATGGTGCCGCGCACCTGCTCCAGGTGGGCCGCCGCGTCGGCGAGTTCCGCGCGCAGCCTGTCGCGCTCGTCGGCCATCAGCTGGCGCTGCCCGATGAGGTGCTTGCGGTCCGCCTCGAGGGTGGTCAGCCGTTCATGGAGCGCGGCGGCGTGCGCGTGCAGCGCGTTGACGGAGCGGACCACCTGGGCGAACTCGTCGTTGCGGCCGGTGAACTTGACCGGCTCCCGCGCTCCCGGGTCCGCGGCGAGGCGGGCCGAGCCCAGGCGCAGCACGGCCAGCGGGCGGGTGAGTGTGCGGGCCATGGCCATCGAGACGCCGACCGCGACCAGCAGCAGGGTGCCGATGAGGGCGATCCGGATCTCCAGCGCGGTGACGTCGTCGTCCCGCAGCCGCTCCAGGTCCTTGGTGCGGTGGTCGTTGAGCGCGGACTCGGCGCCGCGCATCAGCTCGACGCGGGCGGAGAGCGCCGCGTCCACCTTGTTCGTGCTGGAGTCGAGCTCGGAGTCGGAGAGCGTCGGCTGGTCGGTGAGGTCGGTGAGGTACTTGTCCGCGGTCGTGACGTCGGGTCCGGTGACCGTGGAGTCGTACGAGTCCTTGGCGTCCTTGGGGGCCGTCTCGCGGAAGTCCGCGAGGGCCGCGTCCGAGCGGAGCCGGGCCTGCTGGGCGGCGGCGCTGAGCGCGTCGCGCTGCTTCGCGCCGGCGGAGGACGAGCTGCTGATGGTGGACGCCAGCCCGGTGACGGGGTTGATGACCGTCTGGGTGGTGCGCGGGATGTTGAGGGCCGCGAGGAGCAGTCCGCGGGCGGCGGCGGACTGCTGGACCGCGGAGTCCAGCTCGGCGAGGGCGTGCGCGCCGGAGCCCGCGCGGGGCGGCAGCTGCTCGGCCAGGTCCTCGGCGAGGGCGTGGAGTTCGGTGATGACGTCGGAGTACGCCTCGTGCGCTTCGAGAGCGGTGCTCTTGCCGGTGAGCGCCGCTCTGCGGGCGGTGCCGATGCCGTCCAGGTCCTTCAGGAGGACGGTGGGCGCGTTCGCGTCCGCCCGCACCTCGTCGACCTGCCGGTCGACCCGGGCGCTGCGCTGCTCGGAGGGCGCCTTGGACTTCGGCCGGCCCGCGGCGATGTACGAGGTGACCTCGTCGCGCTCGTCGGCCAGCGAGTGGGCGAGCGTCAGCGCCTGCTGGGTCCGCCCGGAGAGCGTCACCAGGTTCTGGGAGTCGTTCAGCTGCTCGGAGGCCGCGAGGACCGTGGGGGCTCCGGCGCCGACGATGGCGGCCGCGACGACCGCCACGGCGATGATCAGCCGATTGCGCACGTGAGCGGAGCGGCCCTTGCCCGCAGGGGTCTGCCCCGCGGCGCCCGGCGTGCGCTCCGCGCCCCCTTCGGAGGCCGACTGCCCGGCTCCGGAGGCCGCCTGCTTGCCTGTGCGCCGAGACCGCATCTTCTGCACCGGTGCTCGCATTCCTGACTCGTGTACCCGAGGTCCCGGGTGACGTTCCGTCAACTGGGCGTCCGCCCTCCCCAAGCTCTCGACTTCGCTCGAGCAGGGGGTGTCCCATCGGCTCCCGACCCTCCCAGTGCCGGTGGGCAGTGGTCCCGCATCATCCGGCCCGCCACCCGAAGGAGTGAACCCCGGACCGGAGTTGGCGGGCAAGTTCCTGTGGCGCGTGCGACCCCCCTGCACGGCGGGCCGGTTGGACGTCTGCGGCGCGCTTTGGCAATATTCGCCGCCACGCCTTGCCGGAGTCGATCATTCCATGCCAAACCCGGCGGCTGAGCTGCTGGTCCGCACCGGCCCTGCGACCGTTGCCAGCCTTTCGTGGACCTTGTGAAGGGCTCGTGCAGACTGGCTGAATGCGCACCGAACTCGTCTCAGAGCCGGGCGACCCGGCCCGCCCCAATGAGGACTTCGCATCGGTCGGCCTTCCGGCGTCAGGACAAGGAGGATCACTGGTCGTCCTCGACGGCGTGACTCCCCCGCCGGGCGACGACGGCTGTCTGCATTCCGTCCACTGGTTCTCCGCACACCTCGGCGGAGCCCTGACCGAACTGTCCGTTTCCCGCCGGGATCTGACCTTGGCGGAGATCCTTTCCCGGTCCATCCGGCGCGCTTCCGAGGCCCACTCCGACACCTGTGACCTTTCTCACCCGCGCACGCCGCAGGCAACCGTGGTCCTCGCCCGCTGGTCGGCCGACCTCGTCGAGTACCTGGTCCTCTCGGACTCCGCCCTTTTGCTGGAGTCCCCCGCGGGCGAGGTGACACCGGTCCTGGACGACCGCCTCACCCGTGTCCCCCGCGCCTCTCTCGCCTCGGACGTGATCGCCGACGCGACCGTCCGCAACAAGGAGGGGGGCTTCTTCACGGCCGCCGCCGATCCCTCGGTCGCGGCCCGGGCTGTGACGGGGACCGTGCCCCGGGCCGAGGTCCGTGCCCTGGCCGCCCTGACGGACGGGGCGACCCGTTGGGTGGAGAAGTTCGGGGAGGGCGACTGGGGCGGCCTGTTCACCGTCGTCCGCAAGGAGGGCGCCCAGTCCCTCGTGGACCGCGTACGGACTCTGGAGCGGGCCGACGCCGAGGCGCGGGCACGGCTGAGGCGGAGCAAGACGCACGACGACGCGACGGTGGTCTTCGTGGAGTGGTGAGCGGGGCGGATCGGAGCGTTACTTCTCCATGCCCCGGTTCAGCTGGTGGAGCAACCGGGCCAGTTCGGCGACCTCGCGCGGGTCCCAGCCCGCGAGTTCACGGACGTACCGTGCCCGGCGCGCCTCCCGCACCGTACGGAACCGGTGCCGGCCCTCGTCCGTGAGACGGACGAGCCAGGCACGCCCGTCGACGGGATCGGGCTCACGGGCGACCAGACCGAGCTCCTCCAGGGCATGGAGCTGACGGGACATCGTGGCCTTGCCGACGCCGATGTACGCGGCCAGTTCGGTGGCGCGCTGACGGCCGCACTCGTCGAGGCGGAAGAGGAGCCCGTACGCGGAGGCCTCCAGGTCGGGGTGGACCTCTCGGGCCATCTCGCCGGAACTGGCCCGGGCGCGCCGCAGCAGCAGGGTCAGCTCCCGCTCCAGCGCGGGGAATTCCTCGTCCACGCCCGCCTCCTCCTACTTCTCCATGCCGAGGTTCAGCTGGTGCAGCAGCCGCGCCAGCTCCGCGACCTCGTGAGGATCCCAGTGGGCGAGCTCACTCACGTACCGGGCGCGCCGGGCCTCGCGCACCTGGCCGACCCGGCCGCGGCCCTCCTCGGTGAGGTGGACGAGCCAGGCACGGCCGTCGGCGGGGTCGGGCTCACGGGCGACGAGGCCGAGCTCCTCCAGGGCGCGCAGCTGGCGGGACATGGTGGCCTTGCCGACGCCGATGTAGGCGGCCAGTTCGGTGGCGCGCTGGCGGCCCCACTCGTCGAGGCGTACGAGGAGTCCGTACGCGGCGGACTCCAGGTCCGGATGGACCTCACGGGCCATCTCACCCTGGTTGGCGCGGGCACGGCGCAGGAACACGGTCAACTCGCGCTCCAGGGAGAGGAACTCCGGGTCCGGGCCGCCGTGCGCGGCGGGCTGGTCCACACCCCTGCCCGGCCCGTCGAGGCCGGCCGGACGTCGGCCTCCGTTCCTGTCCTCGCGCACGTCTGCCCCTCACCCGGTTTCCCGACTCTGAAAGTTTCCGCCAAAAGGTGGCCATAGCCACAGCTCCGTAAGTATTTCTCAGGCGTAGACCAACGGCAGCCCACGGCCCCTCTTCCCAGCGCGTTCTCCCCGTGCGTAGCTTCGTGAACAGGCACCCAATGGCATGCCCATGCCGCCAGGTCGACGAGGACCTGACCCCCCACTCACGGCACACATGCCCGCACCACTCACGGCACGGATGTCCGCACCGTTCCCCCCACCTGGCTCCATCGAGCCCTTCGGAGGCCCGTCATGCCCGTGCACAGATCCGGAACGCCGAACCGCCTGCGCCTGCTCGCGCCGGGAACCCTGCTCGCCGCCTTCTCCCTGCTCTGCGCCCTCTCCGCCCCGCCCTCCTCGGCCGCCGACACACCCGCCCGGGGCTCGGCCCGCCTGGGCATGGGCGTCCTCGCGCACGACGGCCAGGCCGGCACGCCCACCACCGGTGACGCCACCCAGACGGAAGGCGTGGACGTCAGCGGCTACCAGGGCAACGTCGCCTGGTCGACCCTGTGGAGCAGCGGGGTCAAGTGGGCCTACACCAAGGCCACCGAGGGGACCTACTACACGAACCCCTACTTCGCCCAGCAGTACAACGGCTCGTACAACGTCGGCATGATCCGCGGCGCGTACCACTTCGCGACCCCCGACACGACGAGCGGCGCCACCCAGGCCAACTACTTCGTGGACCACGGCGGCGGCTGGTCCGGTGACGGCAGGACGCTGCCGGGCACGCTCGACATCGAGTGGAACCCGTACGGGGCCGCCTGCTACGGCAAGACCCAGAGCGCGATGGTCAGCTGGATCAGCAGCTTCCTGGCCCAGTACAAGGCGCGCACCGGCCGGGACGCCGTGATCTACACGGCGACCAGCTGGTGGAGCGACTGCACCGGCAACTACGGCGGCTTCGCCTCCGCCAACCCCCTGTGGATCGCCCGTTACGCCGCCGACCCCGGCGCGCTGCCGGCCGGCTGGGCGTACTACACGATGTGGCAGTACACCTCGTCCGGACCGACGGTCGGTGACCACGACAAGTTCAACGGCGGGCTGGACCGGGTGCAGGCGCTGGCCAACGGCTGACCGAGGCCGATGACCGATGGCGGCTGACGGCTGACAGCTGACAGCTGACAGCTGACAGATTTCAGATTTCAGATTTCAGATTTCAGTCGACCGATGTCGGCCGACAGCCGACACAAACGGCTGACGGCACGGCGAAGGCCCGGGCCTCCCTCACGGGACCCGGGCCTTCCCTTCCGGCAGCGTCCGTCACGCCGCTACCGGAACCTCCGACGTCGCGCCGTTCATCGCCGGCGACAGCGCCAGTTCCAGGACCTGGCGGACGTCCGTGACGGCGTGGACGTCCAGCTTCTCCAGCACCTCGGCCGGGACGTCGTCCAGGTCGGCCTCGTTGCGCTTCGGGATGATGACCGTGGTGACACCCGCCCGGTGCGCGGCGAGCAGCTTCTGCTTCACCCCGCCGATGGGCAGGACACGGCCGGTCAGTGAGACCTCACCCGTCATCGCCACGTCCGTGCGGACCAGTCGGCCGGACAGGAGCGAGGCCAGCGCCGTCGTCATGGTGACGCCCGCGCTCGGACCGTCCTTGGGGACCGCGCCCGCCGGGAAGTGGATGTGCACGCCCCGGTCCTTCAGGTCGCCGACCGGCAGTTCCAGCTCGGCGCCGTGCGAGCGGAGGAAGGAGAGCGCGATCTGCGCCGACTCCTTCATCACGTCACCCAGCTGTCCGGTCAGGGTCAGACCGGCCGCGCCGGTCTCCGGGTCGGCCAGCGACGCCTCCACGAAGAGGACGTCACCGCCCGCGCCCGTCACGGCCAGACCGGTGGCGACACCGGGCACCGCGGTACGGCGCTCGGCCGGGTCCTGGGCGGACTCGGGCACGTGGTGCGGCCGTCCGACGAGCCCGCGCAGGTCGGCGTCGGTCACCGTGAAGGGCAGCACCCGCTCGCCGAGTTCGTGCTGCGCCGCGACCTTGCGGAGCAGGCGTGCGACGGCCCGCTCCAGGTTGCGTACGCCCGCTTCCCGGGTGTACTCCCCGGCGAGCTTGCGCAGCGCGCTCTCGTCGAGCGCGACCTCCTCCTTCTCCAGACCGGCCCGCTCCAGCTGACGCGGCAGCAGGTGGTCACGGGCGATGACGACCTTCTCGTCCTCGGTGTACCCGTCGAGCCGGACCAGTTCCATACGGTCGAGCAGCGCCTCCGGGATGGCTTCGAGCACGTTGGCCGTCGCCAGGAACACCACGTCGCTGAGGTCGAGCTCGACCTCCAGGTAGTGGTCCCGGAAGGTGTGGTTCTGGGCGGGGTCGAGGACTTCGAGCAGCGCCGCGGCGGGGTCGCCGCGGAAGTCGGAGCCGACCTTGTCGATCTCGTCCAGCAGGACCACCGGGTTCATGGACCCGGCCTCCTTGATGGCGCGGACGATACGGCCGGGCAGCGCGCCGACGTATGTACGCCGGTGGCCTCGGATCTCGGCCTCGTCCCGTACGCCGCCGAGCGCGACCCGGACGAACTTGCGGCCCATGGCGTGCGCGACGGACTCGCCGAGCGAGGTCTTGCCGACACCGGGCGGACCGACGAGCGCGAGCACGGCACCGCCGCGCCGCCCGCCGACGACGCCGAGACCACGCTCGGAACGCCGCTTGCGCACGGCCAGGTACTCGGTGATGCGCTCCTTCACGTCCTCCAGACCGGCGTGCTCGGCGTCCAGGATGCCCTTGGCGCCCTGGATGTCGTACTCGTCCTCGGTCCGCTCGTTCCACGGCAGTTCCAGGACCGTGTCGAGCCAGGTCCGGATCCAGCCGCCCTCGGGCGACTGGTCGCTGGACCGCTCCAGCTTGTCGACTTCCTTGAGCGCGGCCTCGCGGACGTTCTCGGGGAGGTCGGCGGCCTCGACGCGGGTCCGGTAGTCGTCGGACTCCTCGCCCTCCTTGGCGTCGCCGTTCAGCTCGCGCAGCTCCTTGCGGACGGCTTCGAGCTGGCGCCGCAGCAGGAACTCGCGCTGCTGCTTGTCGACGCCTTCCTGGACGTCCTTCGCGATGGACTCGGCGACATCCTGCTCGGCGAGGTGCTCACGCAGCTGCTCGGTGGCGAGCTTCAGCCGGGCGACCGGGTCGGCGGTCTCCAGCAGCGTGACCTTCTGCTCGGTGCTCAGGAACGGGGAGTAACCGGAATTGTCGGCAAGGGCGGACACGTCGTCGATGGCCTGCACGCGGTCCACGACCTGCCAGGCGCCGCGCTTGCGCAGCCAGCTGGTGGCGAGGGCCTTGTACTCCTTGACCAGCTCGGCGACATGGCCGGGCAGCGGGTCGGGCACGGTCTCGTCGACCCGGGTGCCCTCGACCCACAGGGCGGCACCAGGACCGGTCGTCCCGGCGCCGATCTTCACGCGCCCACGGCCGCGGATCAGCGCGCCCGGGTCGCCGTCGGCCAGTCGGCCGACCTGCTCGACGGTGCCGAGCACGCCCGTGCTCGGGTACGCCCCGTCGATGCGTGGCACCAGCAGCACCTTCGGCTTGCCGGGCTCCGACCGCGCGGCGGCCTGGGCGGCCTCCACCGCGGCGCGCACATCGGCGTCGTTCAGGTCCAGCGGAACCACCATCCCGGGCAGCACGACCTCGTCATCGAGCGGCAACACGGGCAGGGTGAGCGGTGTGGACGTCGAAGCCATTATCTCTCCCTAGGCAGTCAAGTTGAGCTATGCCGACTCAATGCACGTGAGCCCCGGATTGTTCCCCAGGGTCTGTTCGCTGTGAGCGATCGCTCTCCCGACTCCGCGCCACGGAGACATCCGCACAGGTCGGCGGGGTATCCGCCCCGCTTCCCTCTTGGTCGGCGCCACTCCGCCGCAAATACGCGGCGAGCGCCTGTGGTGCGGTCAACGCCGTCGGCCCGCCGTCCCTTCCCGTACGAGGGCAGAACAGGTCCCGCACGAGGGCAGGAGCAGGGACGGGGACGGGGGTCGACTCGGCGCCGGGTGGTCGTGGGCGCCGGGACGGCGGCCGTCGGGCGGGCCCCGGCCGCCACCGCGCCCGCCGCTCCCGGCGGCCATCGTTCCGGGCGGCCCACCATCCTCGTCGTCGTCACCGACGACCCACCCAGAGGAACGGAGCGGGCGAGGCCCGAGACCGTCGACTGGCTCGGGGGACTCGGCACGGCCAGGACCGACGACCGGCTCACGGCGCACGGCGCACGTCGAGGACAAGCAGCCGATCCACAGCTGGGCGACGTACATCGGCAAGACGGAGCAGTACGGCGACGTACATCGGCAAGACGAAGCAGTACACGGAGTGCTACGGCCTCCGCGTACTCCGGGCCTCCGCGTACTCCGGCCTCCGCCTGGACCGGCAGGGTCGGCTGCCCGGCGGGGTGAACGGCGGCGAGGTCCTGTTTCGCGAGTACTACGGCGCGTACTACGACCTGCGCGGCGACCCGTACCAGCTCACCGACAGGCTCCACGGAGCGCGTGCGCAACAGGAGCGCCGCCTCGGCGTCCCGGAGCGGGCCCGACGGCTGACGGCGGCCCGGGCCACCTGGCCCGACCGGACCGGGCCCGCCCCGAACACCCCGACCACCCGCGGTGCTAGGCGGCGACGGTGCCGGGCGTCCGAGCGGTGTGTACGGCGGCGGGGGTGGCGGGGCCGGAGGCCGCCTGCGTACGGGCGCGGCGCCAGCCCCGGACCAGCGGCCAGGTCGACACCCCGATCGCCAGGGACATCACGTGCCCCCAGTCCGTCATCGGGTCGGCGAATTCGAGCAGGTCCCCGACGACCATCGAGCCGAAGACGACCAGCAGCGGCCAGCGCAGCCAGGGCCTCAGCAGCCCGGCGAGCGCGCCGACGCTCGTGGCGACGCCGAAGCTGATGCCGTAGTCGAGGCGGTGCAAGGAGCTGTCGGGGAGGTCTCCCACCAGCACGGAAAGGCCGACGGGCACCTCGGTGGCCAAGGTGGCCACGACGTGCCCGAGCAGAAAGACTCCGGCGGCCCGCAGGCCGCCTATCCGCCGCTCCAGCGCGGTCAGCACCAGCACGAACCCGATGGCGTACGGCGAGGTGATCCCGCCCGCCATCCACAGCGCGCTGGCCAGCAGCACCAGCACCGGTTCGCGTACGAGGTGCGCGACATCGGTGCTGGACCCCTGCTGCAAGGCGTGGACGAGGGAGGGGTCCGCGTAGTCGGTGACCATCGCGGTGACGGTGAGCACGACCGCGTAACCGAAGGTGAACGGCGTTCCGGTGGGGGTGGGCAGCAGCCGCCAGGGACGAAGTGACCGGAGCCGGGCGAGGGCGCGGGAGACGGGTGGAGCGGATGGGGCGGGAGGGGCGAGTACAGGGGATGTCGTCGCCGGGCGGGGGCGGGCAACACGGCCGTGGCGCCGCGTTGTCGCGGCACCCCGTCCAGGAGAAGCGTGCCTGCCTGTGGGTCCTTGAGCGCGGCATCGGCCGAGGAGGCCGTCGGGGCCGTGGTCGTCGCCACTGCCGTCGCCGTCGCGGTCGTGCTCCGGTCCAAGGTGAGGGGCTCCTTCCGTCCCGCCCCACCTTTGGGGGCTCGCGGCGCCGCTGTCTATGACCGACGCCACGTGGGAGGCGATTCATAGCAACCTGATAAGCGCGTACGGCGTCCGGGGTCGCCGTCTCCGCACACGCGTCCGAGTCAGTCCGTGCGCGCGTCCGAGTCGGTCCCTGCGTGCGAACAAGTCAGTCCTGCATGTGCGTCCGAAGGCAGCCCCGCGCCCGAGACGGTGATCGAGCGCAGCAGCCGGTGGAGGTAGGCCCGCGTCCGAGCGGACATGTCGACGCCCGTGGGGTCGAGGGCCCACTGCAGCTGGATGCCGTCCATGACGGCGGCGAACTCCTCGGCGAGCGCCTCGCAGTCGGTGTCGGGCTTCAGTTCGCCGCTCGCGACCGCCTCGTGCAGTGCTACGCCGACCTCGACGAGATCGGCGTAGCACTGCACGAAGAACGCGTGGGCGGGGTGGCCGGGATCGCCCGCCTCGGCGAGCAGGACGCGGACGGCACCTTCGCCACCGACGGGCCCCTCGTGCACGCCCCGCCCCCGAGCTGATCGAGGGCAGGGGACTGACCCACTTCAACCTCGTCGGCCAGTACGGCGTGCGCGAGACGGCCCAGTGGGTCAACCAGGTCCAGGAGCCGGCCGCGAGCACCCGTCTGGGCATCCCGGTCACCCTCTCCACCGACCCGCGCCACGCGTTCACCGACCACCCGGGCGCCTCCTTCAACTCCGGCGCCTGCTCCGCCTGGCCCGAACCCCTGGGCCTGGCCGCGATCGGCGACCCGGCGCTGGTGGAGCGCTTCGGGGACACGGTCCGTCGCGAGTACCTGGCGGTGGGCTTCCGGGTCGCGCTGCACCCGCCGATCGACCTGGCCACCGAGCCGCGCTGGTCGCGCCGGAGCGGCACGTTCGGATCCAGCGCGGAGCCGACGAGCGAGCTGGTTCGGGCGTGCGTACGCGGTCTCCCGGGGACGAGGCTCGGACCGGACTCCGTCGCCGCCATGGTCGAGCACTTCCCCGGCGGCGGACCGCAGAAGGACGGCGAGGACCCGCACTTCGCGCAGGGCAAGGAGCAGATCTACCCGGGCGGCCTGCGTGAGTACCACCTCCAGCCCTTCGAGGCGGCCGTGGAGGCCCGCCTCCGAGCAAGTGGCCGCCGCGTACGGCAATGTCGTCGCCGATCCCGTCGACGCGGACCTCGCGGTCCTGCGGCTGCGCACGCCCTCCGAGGAGCGCCTCGGTCTCTTCGAGTCCTTCTTCCACTCGGGGTCGCTGGCCTTCCCGGAGGACGAGCTCAAGGAGATCCTGCGACTGCTGGACGCGGTGCCCACGCTGGTGTGCGTCAACCTCGAACGGCCCGCCGTCCTCACCGGGATCGCCGCGAAGGCGGCCGCGCTGGTCGCCGACTACGGCGCGAGCGACACGGCACTCCTGGACGTCGCCATCGGACGGGCGCGGGCCCAGGGGCGACTGCCGTTCGAACTGCCGCGCTCCATGGGGGCGGTCGAGGCGTCACGGCCGGACGTCCCCGGCGACACCGAGGACTCCGTGTTCCCTTACGGGCACGGACTGAACCTCTGACCTCCCGAGGGTTAATTCGGCTGCCCATCCTGGTGAAAGTGCCAGGATGGGAGCCATGACTGCCTCGTACGACATCCCTGTAGTCATCGATCGCCGGGAAGGCCCCTACGGCGAGGTCGTGTTGCGGCGTCACGGGGCGCTGCTGCAGATCATCGCCAACGGGTGCTTCCTGATGGACACCTCCGACGGCCGCTCGGAACGGCTGCTCGTCGACGCCGCGCTGGACGCCCTGGACGGACGGGCGGAGCCCAGGGTGCTGATCGGGGGGCTCGGTGTCGGGTTCTCCCTCGCACACGCCGCCGCCGACCCGCGCTGGGGGCACATCACCGTCGTCGAACGCGAAGGGGCCGTCATCGACTGGCACCGTGACGGACCGCTGGCGGAACTCTCCGCGGCGGCGCTCGCCGACCCCCGGACCGAGATCGTGAGATCCGATCTGCTCGCTCACGTCAATGAGACTTCCGACACGTACGACGCGCTGTGCCTCGACATCGACAACGGCCCCGACTGGACCGTCACCGAAGACAACACCGGGCTGTACGGACCGGCCGGACTGGCAAGCTGCGCAAGGGTGTTGAAGCCGGGCGGGGTGCTCGCCGTGTGGTCGGCGCAGCCCTCTCCGGAATTTGAAGGAACGCTGCGGAATGCCGGATTCCACCAGGTGCGTACCGAAGAGATCCCCGTTGCCCGGGGCGTTCCGGACGTCGTCCACCTCGCGGTCGGGCCTGGATAGCCGAGCGAAGGTGACTGCCCGTACCCTGCTTCCCTGGCGCAGATCATTCAAGCGTCAAGCGCAGTCATGGGATCACCCCACGGATTCCGGAAAGCACACCTCAGGGGCGGGCGATGGAGCAGACACACACCTCGCACAACGGCACGGCGGCCACGCCAGGCGCTCAGCGCCGGGTGCTGGTGGTCGAGGACGACCCGACGATCGTCGACGCCATCGCGGCCCGCCTGCGAGCCGAGGGATTCCTCGTGCAAACCGCGGGCGACGGACCGGCCGCCGTCGACACAGCAGAGGCCTGGCAGCCCGACCTGCTGATCCTCGACATCATGCTGCCCGGCTTCGACGGCCTGGAGGTCTGCCGACGCGTGCAGGCCCAGCGCCCGGTGCCGGTGCTGATGCTCACCGCGCGCGACGACGAGACCGACATGCTGGTCGGGCTCGGCGTCGGCGCCGACGACTACATGACCAAGCCGTTCTCGATGCGCGAGCTGGCCGCGCGCGTGCACGTCCTGCTGCGCCGGGTCGAGCGGGCCGTGGTGGCCGCCTCGACGCCACGCAGCGGGATCCTGCGCCTCGGCGAGCTGGAGATCGACCACGCGCAGCGCCGGGTGCGGGTGCGCTCGGAGGACGTGCACCTCACGCCCACCGAATTCGACCTCCTGGTATGCCTCGCCAACACTCCGCGCGCGGTACTCTCCCGCGAGCAGTTGCTGGCCGAGGTCTGGGACTGGGCGGACGCCTCGGGCACTCGGACCGTGGACAGCCACATCAAGGCGCTGCGCCGGAAGATCGGTGCCGAGCGGATCCGTACCGTCCACGGCGTGGGCTACGCCCTGGAGACCCCGACTCCCTGAGCCGGGTCTCCGCAGGGACCAGGAACCTCATGTAGGGGGCTGATGTCATGAGCGGGCTCGGTGAATCGGGCAGAACCACGGGCGTCGTGAGCGGTCCCGGTGAGCCGGGCCGCGGCGAGGGGTTCTGGGGCTCCGTACGCCCCTTCTCGATCAAGACCAAGCTGGGCGCTCTGGTCGTCATCTCCGTGCTCATCACCACGGGCCTGTCGATGATCGCGGTGCACACCAAGACGGAGCTCCGCTTCATCACGGTCTTCTCGATGATCGCCACACTGCTGATAACGCAGTTCGTGGCCCATTCGCTCACGGCTCCGCTGGACGAGATGAACACGGTCGCCCGCTCCATCTCGCACGGCGACTACACCCGCCGGGTGCGTGACGACCGGCGGGACGAGCTGGGCGACCTGGCCCAGACGATCAACCTCATGGCCGACGAACTGGAGGCCCAGGACCGCCAGCGCAAGGAACTCGTGGCGAATGTCTCGCACGAGCTGCGCACCCCCATCGCGGGCCTGCGCGCGGTCCTGGAGAACGTCGTGGACGGCGTCTCCGCCGCCGATCCCGAGACGATGCGTACGGCCCTGAAGCAGACGGAGCGGCTGGGCCGGCTGGTCGAGACGCTGCTGGACCTCTCCAGGCTGGACAACGGCGTCGTACCCCTGCGCAGGCGCCGTTTCGAGGTGTGGCCGTACCTGTCCGGCGTGCTCAAGGAGGCCAACATGGTCGCCTCCGTGCGCGCGGGCATCGCCTCGGGCTCCGGCAGTCACACCCGCACCGACGTCCATCTGCACCTCGACGTGTCCCCGCCGGAGCTGACCGCGCACGCGGACCCGGAGCGGATCCACCAGGTCGTGGCGAACCTCATCGACAACGCGGTCAAGCACAGCCCGCCGCACGGCCGGGTGACGGTCAAGGCGCGGCGCGGCGACTACCCGGAGTCACTCGCCCTGGAGGTCCTGGACGAGGGCCCCGGCATTCCGCAGTCGGAGTGGCACCGGGTCTTCGAGCGCTTCAACCGTGGCGGGGTGCCCTCGCCGCACGGCCCGGGCAGCGACGGCGGTACGGGGCTCGGGCTCGCCATCGCCCGGTGGGCGGTCGATCTGCACGGCGGTCGGATCGGCGTGGCCGAATCCCAGCGGGGCTGCCGGATTCAGGTCATCCTTCCAGGGCTTCCTTCTCTCCCAAGTTGACGTAAAGTTCGAACCGGAGCCACAAGATCCACCGTCGTCCCGTGCTCGTGGACACGTGTGATCAGGCACAGGGCCGTGTGAGTCGTACCGCGACCCTGGATCGACGTACCCATTCCGGACCGAAACCCCGCTTGTTTCCCGCCATTTCCTTCCCCGAAACACGCTTTCCGATGTGACTTACACGACGTTGGACCGGCCCGGCCTGACCTTCTCGGCCATGGGGGCGTAGCCTTAATTCCCGCTGTCCATCACCTTGTGAAGCGGAAGAGGGCGGTTGCCGCCGTGTCGCCACAGTCCCCCAGTAACTCGAGCATCTCGACCGATGACCAAGCCGCCGGGAAGAACCCCGCGGCCGCGTTCGGTGCGAACGAATGGCTCGTCGACGAGATCTATCAGCAGTACCTCCAGGACCCGAATTCGGTAGACCGAGCCTGGTGGGACTTCTTCGCCGACTACAAGCCGGGGGCTCCTGCCGCCTCGGCTTCGGCGGGTACTGCGGCCGCGGGGGCCGCAGGGACCACCACCCCGTCAGCGACGCCACAGGCCGCGCCTGCCGCTCCGGCGGCCCCGGCCGCACCCGCGGCGCCCGCAGCCCCGGCTCAGGCCGCTCCTGCGCCCGTCCAGGCCGCCGCTCCCGCCGCCGCTCCGGTGGCGCCGAAGCCCGCTGTCGCCGCCCCGGCCCCCGTGAAGGCCGCTCCGGCCGCCGCGAAGCCGAAGGCCGAGCCCGCGACCCAGGCCCCCGATGGTCCCGAGTACGTCACGCTGCGTGGTCCCGCCGGTGCCGTCGCGAAGAACATGAACGCCTCCCTGGAGCTGCCCACGGCCACGTCCGTGCGCGCGGTCCCGGTGAAGCTGCTCTTCGACAACCGCATCGTCATCAACAACCACCTGAAGCGCGCCCGGGGCGGGAAGATCTCCTTCACCCACCTCATCGGCTACGCGATGGTGCAGGCCATCAAGGCCATGCCGTCGATGAACTGGCACTACGCGGAGAAGGACGGGAAGCCCACCCTCGTCAAGCCCGCGCACGTCAACTTCGGTCTCGCCATCGACCTGGTGAAGCCGAACGGCGACCGCCAGCTCGTCGTCGCCGGCATCAAGAAGGCCGAGACGCTGAACTTCTTCGAGTTCTGGCAGGCCTACGAGGACATCGTCCGCCGCGCCCGCGACGGCAAGCTGACGATGGACGACTTCACCGGTGTCACGGTCTCCCTGACCAACCCCGGCGGCCTCGGCACCGTCCACTCCGTCCCGCGTCTGATGCCCGGCCAGTCGGTCATCATGGGCGTCGGCTCCATGGACTACCCGGCGGAGTTCCAGGGCACCTCC
Source organism: Streptomyces mirabilis (assembly GCF_039503195.1). Lineage (NCBI taxonomy): Bacteria > Bacillati > Actinomycetota > Actinomycetes > Kitasatosporales > Streptomycetaceae > Streptomyces > Streptomyces mirabilis. The sequence continues at coordinate 6,792,568 of NZ_JBCJKP010000001.1, read as the reverse complement.
CAGGACACCCTGAACAAGCTCGGCATCTCGAAGGTCATGACGCTCACGTCGACCTACGACCACCGGGTGATCCAGGGCGCCGCCTCCGGCGAGTTCCTCAGGATCGTCGCGAACCTCCTCCTCGGTGAGAACGGCTTCTTCGACGAGATCTTCGAGGCCCTGCGCATCCCCTACGAGCCGGTCCGCTGGCTCAAGGACATCGACGCCAGCCACGACGACGACGTCACGAAGGCCGCCCGCGTCTTCGAGCTGATCCACTCCTACCGGGTCCGCGGCCACGTCATGGCCGACACCGACCCGCTGGAGTACCGCCAGCGCAAGCACCCCGACCTCGACATCACCGAGCACGGCCTCACCCTGTGGGACCTGGAGCGCGAGTTCGCGGTCGGCGGCTTCTCCGGCAAGTCGATGATGAAGCTGCGCGACATCCTCGGTGTGCTGCGCGACTCGTACTGCCGCACCACCGGCATCGAGTTCATGCACATCCAGGACCCGAAGCAGCGCAAGTGGATCCAGGACCGCGTCGAGCGCCCGCACTCCAAGCCGGAGCGCGAGGAGCAGCTGCGCATCCTGCGCCGCCTGAATGCGGCGGAGGCCTTCGAGACCTTCCTGCAGACGAAGTACGTCGGCCAGAAGCGCTTCTCCCTGGAGGGCGGCGAGTCCGTCATCCCGCTGCTCGACGCCGTGATCGACAGCGCCGCGGAGTCCCGCCTGGACGAGGTCGTCATCGGCATGGCCCACCGCGGCCGCCTGAACGTCCTCGCCAACATCGTCGGCAAGTCGTACGCGCAGATCTTCCGCGAGTTCGAGGGCAACCTCGACCCGAAGTCGATGCACGGCTCCGGCGACGTGAAGTACCACCTGGGCGCCGAGGGCACCTTCACCGGCCTCGACGGCGAGCAGATCAAGGTCTCGCTGGCCGCGAACCCCTCCCACCTGGAGACGGTCGACCCGGTCATCGAGGGCATCGCCCGCGCCAAGCAGGACATCATCAACAAGGGCGGCACGGACTTCACCGTCCTGCCGGTCGCCCTGCACGGTGACGCGGCCTTCGCGGGCCAGGGTGTGGTCGCCGAGACGCTGAACATGTCGCAGCTGCGTGGCTACCGCACCGGCGGCACGGTCCACATCGTCATCAACAACCAGGTCGGCTTCACCGCCGCCCCGGAGTCCTCGCGCTCCTCCATGTACGCCACCGATGTGGCCCGCATGATCGAGGCGCCGATCTTCCACGTGAACGGCGACGACCCCGAGGCCGTCGTCCGCGTCGCTCGCCTGGCCTTCGAGTTCCGCCAGGCGTTCAACAAGGACGTCGTGATCGACCTCATCTGCTACCGCCGTCGCGGGCACAACGAGTCGGACAACCCGGCGTTCACGCAGCCGCTGATGTACGACCTGATCGACAAGAAGCGCTCGGTGCGCAAGCTCTACACCGAGTCCCTGATCGGCCGCGGCGACATCACCCTCGAAGAGGCCGAGCAGGCGCTGCAGGACTTCCAGGGCCAGCTGGAGAAGGTGTTCACCGAGGTCCGCGAGGCCGTCTCGCAGGGGGCCGAGGTGCAGATCTCGGACCCGCAGGCGCAGTTCCCGGTGGCCGTGCAGACCGCGGTCTCCCAGGAGGTCGTCAAGCGGATCGCCGAGTCCCAGGTCAACATCCCCGACAACGTCACCGTCCACCCGCGTCTGCTGCCGCAGCTGCAGCGCCGGGCGGCGATGATCGAGGACGGCACGATCGACTGGGGCATGGGCGAGACCCTCGCCATCGGCTCCCTCCTCCTGGAGGGCACCCCGGTCCGGCTGTCGGGCCAGGACTCCCGCCGCGGCACCTTCGGCCAGCGCCACGCGGTCCTGATCGACCGGGTCACGGGCGAGGACTTCACCCCGCTCCAGTACCTCTCCGACGACCAGGCCCGCTACAACGTCTACGACTCCCTGCTCTCCGAGTACGCGGTCATGGGCTTCGAGTACGGCTACTCGCTGGCCCGCCCGGACGCCCTCGTGATGTGGGAGGCGCAGTTCGGCGACTTCGTCAACGGCGCGCAGACGGTCGTCGACGAGTACATCTCGGCCGCGGAGCAGAAGTGGGGCCAGACGTCCGGCGTCACCCTCCTCCTCCCGCACGGCTACGAGGGCCAGGGCCCGGACCACTCCTCGGCCCGCATCGAGCGCTTCCTCCAGCTGTGCGCGCAGAACAACATGACGGTCGCCCAGCCGACGCTCCCGTCGAACTACTTCCACCTCCTGCGGTGGCAGGTGCACAACCCGCACCACAAGCCGCTGGTCGTCTTCACCCCGAAGTCGATGCTGCGCCTCAAGGCCGCCGCGTCGAAGACGGAGGAGTTCACCACGGGCGCCTTCCGCCCCGTCATCGGCGACGACTCGGTCGAGGCCGCGGCGGTCCGCAAGGTCGTCTTCTGCGCCGGCAAGCTGTACTACGACCTCGAGGCCGAGCGGCAGAAGCGCGGCGTCACGGACACCGCGATCATCCGCATCGAGCGCCTGTACCCGCTCGCGGGTGCGGAGCTCCAGGCGGAGATCGCCAAGTACCCGAACGCCGAGAAGTACCTGTGGGCCCAGGAGGAGCCGGCGAACCAGGGCGCGTGGCCCTTCATCGCCCTCAACCTGATCGACCACCTGGACCTGGCCGTCGGCGCCGACATCCCGGGCGCCGAGCGGCTGCGCCGCATCTCCCGCCCGGCCGGCTCGTCCCCGGCCGTGGGCTCGGCGAAGCGGCACCAGGCCGAGCAGGAGCAGCTGGTGCGTGAGGTGTTCGAGGCGTAGCCCTCGACCCGCTCACGTCCGGTGAAGGGCCCGGCTTCCGAGAACACCGGAGGCCGGGCCTTTCCCTGTGCCACCGTTCCTGCGGTGCTACGGGGTCCGAGGCCCTCCGGGCGCCCCGTGCGCCCACTTATCCTTTTCTCAGCGTTCCCCTTCACTTTCACCGACGGAGCACCATCCATGTACTTCACCGACCGTGGCATCGAGGAACTGGAGAAGCGGCGCGGCGAGGAGGAGGTCACCTTCGAGTGGCTCGCCGAGCAGCTGCGTACGTTCGTCGACCTCAATCCGGACTTCGAGGTGCCCGTGGAGCGGCTGGCGACGTGGCTGGCGCGGCTGGACGACGAGGACGACGAGGAGTAGGCCCCCGACGTCGGGAGCGGGTGGGCGTCAGTCGAAGGCGCGCAGCCGGTCGTACGCGAGGCCGAGCGCCCCGTGGAACATCAGGAGCGTCCCCGCGACGATCCAGCCTGCGCTGTGGCGCCGTACGCCCCACACGGTGAGCGGCAGCCCGGCGGCCAGCTGCCCGGTCGCGAGGACACGGGCCCGGCGCCCGCGCAGCCAGGAACTCCCACCGGCGCCTTCCACCGCCTCCAGCTCCGCCCGGACCGCCGCCCGCCACCCGTGCCACTCGATCTGCTCGGCACCTGGCTGGGTCCGGGCCACCTCGAGGAGCCGGTCGGCCGGCTCCCCGGGTCCGAGCCCGGCCGGCAGCAGCACCCCCGCGCGCGTGAGGACGGCGAGCAGTCCCCGCAGGCGCGCGCGGGCGTCCGCCCCGGATCCCGGCCTGGTCAGCGGGTCGAGCGCCTGCATGTCGAGGACCGGGTCGAGGCCGAGCCGCGCGGCGAAGGTGCACATCGCCTCGTCCTCACCGACCGGGGTGCCGTTCGCCAGCCATTCGTAGCCCACGGTGCGCCGGAAGCCCGCCGCGAGGGTGAGGCCGCTGCGGTCCGCGTCCCACCACAGGGCCAGTACGGGCCAGGGAGCGCTGACGGCCAGGGCGGTGGCCCACCCCGTGACCACGCGGTCGACGGGCTCGGCGCCGTGCAGCCAGGGCTCCCCCTCCGGAACGAGCACGCTCCACCCGGGTCCCGCCCCGGTGAGCAGCATCCGCTCCCGCAACAGCTGGGCGGCCAGACCGACGGACTCGTGCCCTGCCCGGCAGAGCAGCAGGGCGCCGGCGGCCTTGGCCTGGGACGGGTCGGGCGTCGTGGGCATGGGCACACCGTAGATCGACGGCGACCGCAATGGCCCGTTTTGCCCACCACGTCCCCGCCACTCACCCGCAAGCCCCGACAGCGAGGGCGTCACTTCCCCCAAACGAGTGCCTTGACTTTCCGCACCCGCGATATATCGTGAATAGCGGAAGACGCGATATGGCGCGTCGAGTCCAGATTACGTCGAGTCCAGACGCGCGCCCGGTCTGGTCGGGTCGTTGGGAGGTCTGCACCATGTCCGAGTGGTCCGTCGCAGAGCCGAGGAAGCTCACCTTCGACGACCCCGTGACGGCACTTCATGTGCGCGTCGTCAACGGAACGGTGAACGTCGTGGGGACCGACGAGGGTTCCGCCCGCCTGGAAGTCTCCGAGCTGGAGGGCCCGCCACTGCTCGTGACCCAGCAGGACGGCACGCTCACGGTGGCATACGAGGACCTGCCCTGGAAGGGCTTCCTCAAGTGGCTCGACCGCAAGGGCTGGCGCCGCAGCGCCGTCGTCACGTTGGCCGTCCCGGCCGGCACCTCCGTCGAGGTGGGCGTCGTCGGCGCCGCCGCCGTGGTCTCCGGGATGGAGAACCGGGTGGCGGTCAGGGGCGTCACGGGCGACACGACCCTCGTGCGGATCACCGGCCCCGTCCGCGTGGAGACCGTCTCCGGGAGCCTGGAGGCCCAGGCCGTCTCCGGCGACCTCCGCTTCAACTCCGTCTCCGGCGACCTGACCGTGGTCGAGGCCTCGGGCTGCTCCGTGCGCGCCGAATCGGTGAGCGGCTCGATGATCGTGGACCTCGATCCCAGGGGCACCCCCACCGACGTCCAGCTGTCGAACGTCTCGGGGGAGATCGCCATCCGCCTCCCGCACCCCGCGGACGCCGAGGTGGAGGCCAACACCGCCAGCGGCACGGTCTCCAGCGCCTTCGAGGACCTCCGGGTCAGCGGCCAGTGGGGCGCCAAGAAGATCACCGGCCGACTGGGCGCGGGCAACGGCAAGTTGAAGGCGATGACCGTCTCCGGCTCCATCGCCATGCTCCGCAGGCCGACGGCGGAGGACGAGCCCCGCGAGGACGGGTCGTCCGCTTCTCCGGAGACCCCGACCGACAAGAAGGTGCTCTGACATGCCTCCCGTCTTCGCCCACGGCCGCCTGCGCCTCTACCTGCTGAAGCTGCTGGACGAGGCCCCCCGCCACGGGTACGAGGTGATCCGGCTCCTGGAGGAGCGCTTCCAGGGGCTGTACGCGCCCTCGGCGGGCACCGTCTACCCCCGGCTGGCGAAGCTGGAGGCGGAAGGGCTGGTCACCCACACCACCGAGGGCGGCCGCAAGGTGTACGCGATCACGGACGCGGGCCGCGCCGAACTGGCCGACCGCAGCGGCGAACTGGCCGACCTGGAGCTGGAGATCCGCGATTCGGTCGCGGAGCTCGCCGCGGAGATCCGCGCCGATGTGCGGGGCGCGGCGGGCGATCTGCGCCGAGAGATGCGGGCCGCTGCCACCGAGGCGAGGCGCACCGGCAAGAGCGGCACCGGTACCGGCACCGGCACCGGAGAACACGAAGGTCCCGCGGGCGAGTTCGGGGACTTCGGAGACTCCCGGGACAAGGAATCGTGGCGGGTCGCCAAGGAGGAGATGCGGCGGGTCAAGCAGGAGTGGAAGGAGCAGAACCGGCGCGCGAAGGACGAGAGCCGCCGGGCCCGCGACGAGGCGCAGCGCGCGCGGCGCCAGGCCAAGGAGGCGCAGGAGGAGATGCAGCGCATGGCCAAGCGGGTCCAGGAGCAGGTCCAGGACCGCTTCGCGCGCGGCGACTGGCCGAACGGGGTCCGTGAGGGCCTGAGCGAACTGGCCAAGGAGTTCGGCGACTTCGGAAAGACCTTCGGCAAGGACTTCGGCTTCGGCCGCGCGGGTGCGGCGGCCACCGGGTCGGCGAAGCCCGAATACGCCGAGTACACGGACACTCCGGAGGAGTTCCCTGCCGACTACGCACCCTCCTGGGCCCACGAGGACTCCACCGGCGACCCGGCCCGTGACCTCGAACGCCTCCTGGACCGCTTCCGCGACGACATCCGCGACGCCGCCCGTGACCACGGGGTGACGGAGGACCAACTCCGCTCGGCCCGCCGCCACTTGTCGACGGCTGCGGCGCACATCGGGGCCGCGCTGCGCACGTCGAAGAGCTGACACCCATCGCCGCCCGGGGCTTTCCGAGCCCCGAGGGGATCCCCGGGCTCCGGCCGGGGACCTCGGAGAAGCCCCCGGCGAAGTCCCCGGTGCCGACCGCTCACTCACCCCGCCTTGGCCTCCCCGCCGCCGTACAGCACGCGCGTGACCGCCTCATAGGTGACCCCGTGGTCGGCGAGCACCTCCGCCGGCACACCGGGTCGAGCAGTCAGGGCCATCAGCAGATGCTCGTCGCCGATGTGCCGGTCATGACGGGCGAGCGCCGCACGAAGGGAACGCGTCAGCACGTCCTTGGCCCCCGGGGCGAACGGCCGACGCCTGGAACGGCGACCGCCGCCCCCTCCGTTCCCCGATCCCAGCGCCCCGACCCCGTGGGCCTCCTCCACCCGGGAGACAATCTCCGAGAGGTCGATCCCGAGCCCGGAGAGCGCCTCCGTGTCGGCGCGGGAGAGCCCGCCCCGCCGGCGTGCCTCGGCGAGCGACCGTTCCATGGAGTCCCGACGACCGGCCGCCCCGAGTGAGACCAGCGCGAACGAGCCGCGGCTGCCCTCCCGATCGAGGAGGGCGAGAAGCATGTGCTCCTCGTCCACCGCCTCGGCACCCGTGCGTTCGGCGTGCCCGACCGCTCCCGCGACCACGGCCCGGGCGTCCTTCGTGAACCGCTCGAACATCACTGCCTCCCGTATTTCTTGTGCACGGCCTGCCTGCTCACTCCGAGTTCCGCGGCGATCTCCTGCCACGACCAGCCCTGATTGCGCGCACTGCGCACCTGTACCGCTTCCAACTGCTCCAGCAGCCTCCGCAGCGCGGAGACCGCCCGCAGTCCGATCCGCGGATCGCGATCACCCGCACGCTCGGCGAGATCCGTTGCTTCGGTCATGCTGTCAATCTAAGTTGACAACTGGGCGGGCGTCAACCCCAGTTGACAGACGGCACGCGAAACGGCGGGCTCGAATCCTCCCGAGCCCGCCGCGACCACCCCGCACTGCACCTCGGCCGGAACGGCCGAGGCTTCCCTCATCCCTCATCCCACCGTAAGAACGATCTTCCCGAACTGATCGCCCGCCGCCAGCCGCTCGAACCCTTCCCGGGCCTGGTCCAGCGGAAGCACCTCGTCGATGACGGGGCGCACACCCGTGGCGGCGCAGAAGGAGAGCAGATCCTCCAGCTCGTCCTTGGTGCCCATCGTGGAGCCGACGACCTTGAGTTCCAGGAAGAAGATGCGGGTGAGCTCGGCGTGCGAGGGGCGGTCGCCGCTCGTGGCGCCCGAGATGACCAGCGTGCCGCCGGGACGCAGCGACTTGATGCTGTGCGACCAGGTGGCCGCGCCGACCGTCTCGATGACCGCGTCCACGCGCTGCGGCAGCCGTGCGCCGGACTCCAGTGCCTCCACGGCGCCCAGCTCGACCGCCCGCTTGCGCTTGGCCTCGTCGCGACTGGTGGCGAAGACGCGAAGACCGGCGGCCTTGCCGAGCACGATCGCGGCGGTCGCCACGCCGCCGCCGGCGCCCTGGACGAGGACGGAGTCGCCGGGCCGTACTCCGGCGTTGGTGAAGAGCATGCGGTACGCCGTCAGCCATGCGGTCGGCAGACAGGCGGCCTCCTCGAAGGAGAGTTCCTTGGGCTTGGGAATGACGTTCCACGTCGGGACGGAGACCTGTTCGGCGAACGTGCCCTGGTAGCGCTCGGTGAGGATGGAGCGGGGCTCCTTCGGGCCGACCCCGTGCCCCGTCTGTCCGATGACCGAGTGCAGCACGACTTCGTTGCCGTCCTCGTCGACGCCGGCCGCGTCGCATCCGAGGATCATCGGCAGCTTGTCCTCGGCGAGACCGACGCCGCGCAGGGACCAGAGGTCATGGTGGTTCAGGGACGCTGCCCTGACGTTCACGGTGGTCCAGCCCGGCCTCTGCTCGGGGGCCGGGCGCTCCCCCAACTCCAGGCCGGTGAGCGGCTGGTCACGGTCAATGCGGGCGGCGTAGGCAGCGAACATGACCTTGACGATAGGCTCCGCCCCCGCCCGACGGAACCACGTCCCCCTGTGACACACGTCCCGCCACCCTCACGCTCCACGTCACACCGGTCCGCGCCGGCCGCAAGCGAAAGCAACCGCCGACCTCCCACCCGGGGCTCCGCCCCGATTCCCCACCCGCCCGCGCGCACTCGGCCGCGGGCGCGTGGGGGCTGATCGCGCAGTTCCCCACGCTCCTCAGGTAGGGCTCCGCCCCATCCCCCGCTCCCCGCTCTCCCCTGCCGCGCGCCCGCCGAGGGGCGGACAAGGGCCCCCGTACGGACCAGTCCGGGACACGAAGCAGGGCCCCGCCGGGAGCACCCCGGCGAGGCCCTGAAATCACGCGACCGCGTCAGCGACGGGCAACGCCCTCGGCCCGAGCAGCCGCGGCCACCGCCGCGGTCACCGCAGGAGCCACCCGCTCATCGAACGGCGACGGAATCACGTAGTCCGCGGCAAGGTCGTCCCCGACGACCGCGGCCAACGCCTCGGCCGCCGCGATCTTCATCCCCTCGGTGATCCGGGACGCCCGCACCTGCAACGCCCCCGCGAAGATCCCGGGAAACGCCAGCACGTTGTTGATCTGGTTCGGGAAGTCCGACCGCCCGGTGGCGACCACGGCCGCGTACTTGTGGGCGATCTCGGGGTGCACCTCGGGATTCGGGTTGGCCATGGCGAAGACGAAGGCCCCCTCGGCCATCGACGCCACCGCCGGCTCCGGCACCGTACCCCCGGACACGCCGATGAAGACGTCCGCACCCGCGAGCGCCGACTCCAGCGACCCCGTGAGCCCCGCCTTGTTGGTGATCCCGGCGAGCTCCCGCTTGACGTCGGTCAGATCGTCCCGGTCCGCGGAGACGATGCCCTTGCGGTCCGCGACCGCGACGTCACCGATCCCCGCCTCCAGCAGGAACTTGGCGATGGCGACCCCGGCCGCCCCCGCCCCCGAGATCACCGCACGCAGATCACCCAGCGTCCGACCGGTCAGCTTCGCGGCATTCCGCAGCGCCGCCAGCGTCACGATCGCGGTCCCGTGCTGGTCGTCGTGGAAGACGGGAATGTCGAGCCGCTCCTGGAGCTTGCGCTCGATCTCGAAGCACCGCGGCGCGGAGATGTCCTCCAGGTTGACGCCCCCGAACGAGGGAGCGAGCCGGACCACGGTCTCCACGATCTCGTCGACGCCCGTGCAGTCCAGCGCGATCGGCACGGCATCCACCCCGCCGAACTGCTTGAACAGGATGGCCTTGCCCTCCATCACGGGAAGGGAGGCCTCCGGGCCGATGTCACCGAGTCCCAGCACCGCCGTACCGTCCGTCACCACAGCGACGACGGACGACTTCCACGTGTAGTCGTGGACGAGCTCGGGCTGCTCGGCGATGGCGCTGCACACCTTCGCCACGCCGGGCGTGTACGCCAGGGACAGGTCGTCCTTGTCACGGACGGGCACGGTGGCCTGCACGGCCATCTTGCCGCCACGGTGCAGCGCAAAGGCAGGGTCGAAGTCGAGGGAGTCGACGGAACCGTCGGAACCGACGGTGTCGACGGAGCCGGCGGAATTGACCGGCTCCACGTCGCCTTCAAGACCCGTACTGCTGTCGCTGCGAGGATTGACGATCTCCGCTGCCACTTTGTTTTACCCCTTAAGTCTTCATTGATTTGAGGGTGACCACTCCTGGTTGAGGGGTGGGCGGGCACCGCGTAACCCTGCCGCCGTGGTGGTGCGTACGGGCGGATACGCGACGGGCGCGCCGCACACGCGCCCTGAGCCCCGGATGAGGGGTGTTGAGAACCTTCTTACCGGACGGACCAGGTCGGCGACGAGTCCATACCGCGAAGCTCACACGCCGGTGACATGACTCATACCTGGATATGCGGACAAGTCCAGGACATGACCTCAAGACACTACAAGTGCGGAGTCGTGGCGGCCCGCATCATGAGATGCGCCGAAGATCTTCCGGCCGGAAGGAGGGATTCCCGTACAAGGTCCGGCCCTGATGGAGCCGTCCGCGACGGTTCGGGGATCACCCGTTATCCGATTTTGACATAGCGAGTCCCCTGAAGCGCGCAGTCCGAATGGCAAGATGCCGTCATCACACGAGGTCGCGACACCCAAAGGTGTGTGTTCTCGTCGACCCATCGGCAACTCCCTCATCCGCCGGAGGCACCCACCATGACCGCAAGCACCACCCGTCGTTCGACCGCCGCGCAGTCCCGGATAGCAGCGGTCGGTGCGATCGCGGTCGCCGGGGCCCTGGTCCTCACCGGCTGCGGTGACCAGACCAAGAAGGACTCCAACAGCTCCTCCTCGAGCGCCGCCTCAGCTCCGCTGGCCTCGAAGCTGCCCGCGTCGATCCGTGACGCGGGTGTCATCAAGGTCGGCTCGGACATCGCGTACGCGCCGGTCGAGTTCAAGGACAGCTCCGGCAAGACCGTGGGTATCGACCCCGATCTGGCGGACGCGATGGGCAAGCAGCTCGGAGTGAAGTTCGAGTTCCAGAACGGCACCTTCGACACCCTGATCACGGGTCTGCGCTCCAAGCGGTACGACATGGCGATGTCCGCGATGACGGACACCGCGGACCGCCAGAACGGTGTCGACGCCGACACCGGCAAGAAGGTCGGCGAGGGCGTCGACTTCGTCGACTACTTCACCGCGGGTGTCTCGATCTACACCCCCAAGGGCAAGACCCAGAACATCAAGACCTGGGCCGACCTCTGTGGCAAGAAGATCGCGGTGCAGCGCGGCACGGTCTCGGAGGACCTCGCCAAGTCCGAGTCGAAGAAGTGCACGGGCGGCAAGAAGATCGCCATCGAGTCCTACGACAACGACCAGCAGGCCCAGACCCGGGTGCGCGCCGGTGGCGCCGACGCCGGTTCCTCGGACTTCCCGGTCGCCGCGTACGCGGTGAAGACCTCGGGCGGCGGCAAGGACTTCGAGCTCGTCGGCGAGCAGGTCGAGGCGGCGCCGTACGGCATCGCGGTCGCCAAGTCCAACACGCAGCTCCGCGACGCACTGCAGGCCGCGCTCGACGCGATCATCAAGAACGGCGAGTACGACAAGGTGATAGCGAAGTGGGGCGTCGAGGCCGGCGCCGTCAAGACGGCCGCGGTCAACGGAGGAAAGTGACCGCGGGCGCGAGCGGGCACTGAAAGGCAACAACACCCGTGACTGTTGACATCGACAAGACGGCAGGGCCGGAGGGCACTCCTCCGGCCGGGCCGGAGGCCATCAAGGCCATCCCCGTCCGGCACTACGGACGCTACCTCTCGGCTGTCGTCGCGATCGCCGTGCTCGTCGCGATCATCTACGCGTTCGGCCAGGGCAAGATCAACTGGCATGCGGTGCCGGACTACTTCTTCGACCACCGCATCATCAAGGGCGTCGGCCAGACGCTGCTGCTGACGGTGCTCTCGATGGCGATCGGCATCCTCGGCGGCATCCTGCTCGCGGTGATGCGCCTGTCGAAGAACCCTGTGACCTCGTCCATCGCGTGGTTCTACATCTGGTTCTTCCGCGGCACCCCGGTCCTCGTCCAGCTGTTCGTCTGGTTCAACCTGGGTCTGGTCTTCGAGTACATCAACCTCGGGCCGATCTACAAGGACTACTGGTCCAGCTTCATGACGCCGTTCCTGACGGCGCTGCTGGGCCTGGGCCTGAACGAGGCCGCGTACATGGCCGAGATCTGCCGCGCCGGTCTGCTCTCGGTCGACGAGGGCCAGACCGAGGCCGCGCACGCGCTGGGCATGAGCCACGGCAAGACGCTGCGGCGGATCATCATCCCGCAGGCGATGCGCGTGATCGTGCCGCCCACGGGCAACGAGGTCATCAACATGCTCAAGACGACCTCCCTCGTGTCGGCGGTGCAGTACTACGAACTCCTGCGGTACGCCCAGGACATCGGACAGACCTCCGGCGCCCCGGTGGAGATGCTCTTCCTGGCCGCCGCCTGGTACCTGATCATGACCTCGGTCCTGAGCGTGGGCCAGTACTACGTCGAGCGGTACTACGCCCGCGGTTCGAGCCGTCAGCTGCCGCCCACCCCGTGGCAGAAGATCAAGGCCAATGTGACGTCCCTGTCGAGCCGGAAGGGGGCGACGGCATGACCGAGAAGGAAACCGGCAAAGACATTTCCGGTACGCCGATGGTGAAGTCCGAAGGCGTCCACAAGTCCTTCGGCGCGGTCGAGGTCCTCAAGGGCATCGACCTGGAGGTCAGGCCCGGCGAGGTCTTCTGCCTCATCGGCCCCTCCGGCTCCGGCAAGTCGACCTTCCTGAGGTGCATCAACCACCTGGAGAAGATCAACGCCGGCCGGCTGTACGTCGACGGGGAGCTGGTCGGCTACCGCCAGAAGGGCGACAAGCTGTACGAGCTCAAGGACAACGAGGTCGCGCTGAAGCGCCGGGACATCGGCATGGTCTTCCAGCGCTTCAACCTGTTCCCGCACATGACGGCGCTCGAGAACGTCATGGAGGCCCCGGTCCAGGTCAAGGGCATCAGCAGGACCCAGGCCCGGGCGCGTGCGGAGCAGCTCCTGGAGCGCGTCGGCCTGGCCGACAAGGCGGCCAGCTACCCTTCGCAGCTCTCCGGCGGTCAGCAGCAGCGTGTCGCCATCGCCCGCGCGCTGGCGATGGACCCGAAGCTGATGCTCTTCGACGAGCCGACCTCGGCGCTCGACCCGGAACTGGTCGGTGACGTCCTCGACGTCATGCGCGACCTCGCCGAGTCCGGCATGACGATGATCGTCGTCACCCACGAGATGGGCTTCGCCCGCGAGGTGGGCGACTCGCTGGTCTTCATGGACGGCGGTGTGGTGGTCGAGTCCGGCCACCCGCGTGACGTACTGACGAACCCGCAGCACGAGCGGACGCAGTCGTTCCTGTCCAAGGTGCTCTGAGCCACGGACAAGCGTGAAGGGGCGGTACGGGATTCCCGTACCGCCCCTTCTTCGTCCGGTCCGGGCCCGGACTCCTCGTCCGGACCCCCGCGGCCTGCTTACTTCACTGCCAGCACCAGCGCGTCGGACGGCGACCGCCACACCGCCCGCGCCTCCCCGAAGCCCCTTTCGCGCAGCACGCGCGTGTGCCAGTCGACGGACGGCATGTCGCCGTCGGCGTGCTCCCCGTAGATCTCGAAGCGGCGGGCGGTCGGCGCGGCGAGGGCGGGGTCCTGGGCCGCCAGCTCCCACCAGGCGGCCCAGTCGAGCACCCCGCGCGCCCTGGCCTGGTCCATCCGGGCGTGCCGCTGGGCGCGCTCGGCCTCGTTGATCCGGGGCGTGGACTCGTCGATCATGTGGTCGGCGTTCATGAAGACGCCGCCGTCGCGGACGAGCTGGGCGACCTGGCCGTAGAGGACCGCGAGGGGTTCGCTGTGCAGCCAGTGGAGGGCGGTGGCGGTCAGGACGGCGTCGTACGAGTCGTACGGCAGCCGGGTCGCCCAGTGCGGGTCCTTGAGGTCGGCCGTGACGAAGGAGACCCTCGCGTCGCCCGCGAAGGTGCCCTCGGCGATGGTGAGCAGCGCCGGGTCGAGGTCGACGCCGGTGCTGGTGGCCTTCGGGAAGCGGTCGAGGAGCCGGGCCGTGATGGTGCCGGTGCCGCAGGCCAGGTCGAGGACGCGCGGCTCCGGGCCGCACAGGGCCTCGACCATGTCGAGCATCACCCGGAAGCGCTCCTCGCGGTCCGGCATGTACCACTCCTGTTGCCGGTCCCAGCTCTCCTGCCAGGCGTGCCAGTCGGTGCCGTTGCCATGGGTCTCGTCGCTGTCGATTCCGGTGCCGACGGTCATGGAAGCCTCTTCTCCGTTCGTCCTCACTCGCCCGCGTAATACCCTGGAAGTGCAATCAGCCGTTACCTGACCGCACGCACGACGATAGAGCGCCTCCGTAAGGACTACAAGTGGAACTGGCCTATTACTCGGATTACGCGGTACGCCTCGTCAACACCGAGGAGCCGACCCGGGGCAAGGATTCGCTCACCTCGGTCGAGGCGGTCCGGGACCTCTTCGGAGGGAACTCCTCCGCGGCCCGCCGCGCCACGGACGCGGACGTCACCCGCTTCCGGTCGGTCCGCGCCCGGCTGCGCGCCGTCTTCGAGGCGGCCGACGGCGGCGACGAGACCCTGTCCGTGGACCTGCTGAACTCACTCCTCCTGGAGTTCCCCGTCAGCCCGCAGATCTCCGGGCACGACCACCGGGACGACGACGGGCGCCCGCTGTGGCACATGCACCTGGCGGACCACCCGTCGAACGCGACCGCGGGCTACGCGGCGATCGCCGCCATGGGACTCGCCTTCCACCTCACCGCGTACGGCGTGGACCGCCTCGGCCTCTGCGAGGCGGCCCCCTGCCGCAACGCGTACCTGGACACGTCGACGAACCGCTCCCGGCGCTACTGCTCGGACCGCTGCGCGACGCGCGCCAACGTGGCCGCCTACCGGGCCCGCAAACGCCTGGAGGCCGACCGGTCGGAGAGCACCGGCCTGGCGGCGCCGAGCGCCCAGCGGACGACCGCGAGCGGCGAGCGCTGACCCGGGAGGTGGGGCCGGTAGCGGAAACGCACCTTCCCGAGGACGAGGTCCTCGGGCACGGTCCCGTAGTCGGTGCTGTCCCCACCCGCGTAGGCGTTGTCCCCGAGCACCCACCAGCCCCCCTCGCGCCGCTCCGCGATCCGCTTCACGACCAGCAGGTCCTGCTGGAACGGATGGCGCAGAACGACCACGTCACCGGGCCCGACCCGGGCCCCGTACTGCACGACGAGCCGATCCCCGTGCTGGAGCGTGGGCACCATGGAGGGCCCCGTCACCTCGGCCGCCCCGAACGGCAGCACGGCCCTCCCACGCTCGGTCTCCTGCGACAGCTCCGGCATCACCGGCACCTCCCCGGTCCATCCTCCACCAGTCCCAGTCTCACCCTGGACTTTTGTCCTAAGCCCATGGGGGCACTCGAGAAAAGACGTCTCCTACGGAGTAATGTCCCACCTGAGAAGACGATCACGAGGAAGGACAGCTCAATGCTCTCCCGCCTGTTTGCCCCCAAGGTCAAGGTCAGCGCGCACTGCGACCTGCCCTGCGGCGTGTACGACCCGGCCCAGGCCCGCATCGAGGCGGAGTCGGTGAAGGCCGTCCAGGAAAAGATGGCCGCAAACGACGACCCGCACTTCCAGGCTCGCGCCACGGTCATCAAGGAGCAGCGCGCCGAGCTCGCCAAGCACCACGTGTCGGTGCTCTGGAGCGACTACTTCAAGCCCCCGCACTTCGAGAAGTACCCGGAGCTGCACCAGCTGGTCAACGACACCCTGAAGGCCCTCTCGGCCGCCAAGGCGTCCACGGACCCGGCCACGGGCCAGAAGGCGCTGGACTACATCGCCCAGATCGACAAGATCTTCTGGGAGACCAAGAAGGCCTGACCTTTGGTCATACGGCTCGACCCGCGACCTGTTCGGTTTCTCAGGTCGCACGGTCGCTCTGCCCGCACCCGGCCCGCGGGACGCCGAACTCGGCGTCCCTGACGGTCCGGGTGCGGTCTTCTTTCGCCGGACTTCTTCCGCCGGCGTCTCGTTCGTCCTTCGTCGGGGCTTCGTTGCTCCTTCGTCGGGGCCGTTGGGCCTTCGTCGGGGCTTCGTTCGTCCGACGTCATTCGGACACGGCGACCACGTGCTTGCCGACGACGCCGCCGCGTTCGAAGGCCTGGTGCGCCGCGGCGATGTCCGCGAGTGGGTACACGCTGTTCACCACCGGGCGCAGCGCTCCCGAGGTGACGTGGTCGGCCAGGGCGCGCAGCACGGTGGCGTCGGGGTTGGCGCTGAAGGTGCGGACGCGACGGGCGCCGTACACGCTGGACGCCGCGATCGCGGCCAGGGCGGGGGCCGACAGCCCGACGGTGACCATCCGGCCGCCCTTGGCCAACCGGCTCCGGTAGCAGTTCAGTTCCGTACCGACCGTGTCGACGACGACGTCGAAGGGGCCGATCCGGTCCGAGGTGGTGGAGCCGTGGTCGAGGACCTCGTCGGCGCCGAGGTCGGTGAGGGCGGGGGCGTGACGGGCGCGGGCCAGCGCGGTCACGTGGCAGCCCAGGGCGTGGGCGAGTTGGACGGCGGCCGTGCCGACGCCGCCCGCCGCGCCACGGACCAGCACCTTCTCTCCGGGCGCGAGGCGTACGGTGTCCCGCACCGCGATCAGCGCCGTCGCACCGGCGACGGCCAGGGAGGCCGCTTCGGCCGCGGAGAGTGCCGCCGGGGCGGGCGCGAGCCGGTCCGCGGGGACGACGACGTACTCGGCCGCCCCGCCGATGGTGTGTCGCTGCCGGGGGTGAACCGTGCCCCACACCCGGTCCCCGACCCGCAGGCCCTCGACGCCGGTGCCGGATCCGGTGACGACGCCGGCGAAGTCCAGCCCTGTGCCGAGCGGGAACCGGCGCCCCGAGACGATCTTCATCTCCCCGGAACGGACGATCACGTCGTGGCCGTTCACGCTGGACGCCTCGACGCGGACCAGTACGTCACCCGCGCCGGGGACGGGCCGGTCGACGTCGTTGATCCGCAGCACGTCCACCGCGTCGCCGTAACTCGTGATCTGAGCGGCCTTCATGGCGCTGTTCCCTTCCGCGGTCGGCTGTTGCGGTGCAGATCCTGGTAGCGGGCCGCGGCATCACGGTCGTTCGCCTTTTCCCCGGTTCGGCTTTCCTGGGTCCGGCAGACCCACCCTCGCGGGCCGCGCCGCGGGGATACTGAAGCCGTGACCGACGAACCCGTCGCGGTGAGCGACGATCCCCGACACGAGCTCGGGGAGTTCCTCCGGACTCGCCGCACCCGGCTGCGGCCGCAGGACGTCGGTCTGGAACCCGGTCCGCGGCGGCGCGTCGCCGGGCTGCGGCGCGAGGAACTGGCCCTGCTGGCCGGGGTCAGTTCGGACTACTACCAGCGCATGGAGCAGGGCCGCGACGTACGCCCCTCCGAGCAGGTCCTCGACGCCCTCGCGCGCGCCCTCAACTTCACCGCCGAGGAGACCCGGCATCTGCACAGCCTCGCCGCCGCCGTGCGCACGCCCGCGAAGCGCCCGCGCCACCACGCGCCCGAGGAGGTACCGCCCACCACCCTGCGGCTGCTGCGTACGATGACCTCGCCCTCCGTGGTCGTCGGCCGCTTCCTGGACGTACTGGCGTGGAACCCGCTCGCCGGTGCCCTGCTCGGCGAGTTCACCCAACGCCCGCGGAGCGAACGCAACCTGCTGTCGCTGCTGCTCCACCCGGAGGCCGACCGGACGTGCCCGGAGCGGGCCGCCACCGTCGCCGAGCTGGTCGCGATGCTGCGCACGCAGGTCGCGGCCGAGCCCGGACATCCGCGCGCCGTCGAGCTGGTCGGTGAACTCGCCGTCCGAAGCGACGAGTTCGCGGACCTGTGGGCGCGTCATGACGTGGCGGAGACCACGCGCGGCCGGATGCGCGTCCGGCACCCCCTGGTCGGGGAGCTGAACCTGGACTGGGACGCGTACCCGATGCCGGACGCCACCGGCCCCGTACTCATCGCCTTCACCGCCGAGGAGGGCGGGCCCGACGCCGAGCGTCTCCAACTGCTCGCCGGCCTGCTGGTCGCCCCCGGCCCGGCGGCGGCGTCCCCTCCCCGTCGTTGACCCACCGGCCTCTGTCAGTGGCGCGTGCCATCCTGAAGAAATGACTCTGGAGGATCTGGTCCGGCTGCGCCGGGCACGCGACCGGATGGACCGCGAGTACGCGGAGCCGCTGGACGTCGCCGCGCTCGCGCGCACCGCGCTGATGTCACCCGGGCACTTCCAACGGAGCTTCCGGGCGGCGTACGGGGAGACGCCGTACAGCTATCTCATGACCCGCCGAATAGAGCGGGCCAAGGCCCTGCTGCGGCGGGGCGACCTGACGGTCACGGAGGTCTGCCTCGCCGTGGGCTGTACGTCGCTCGGTTCGTTCAGCTCCCGCTTCACGGAGCTGGTCGGCGAGACCCCGAGCGCGTACCGGGCCCGGCCGCACGACCACGGCGCCCCGATCCCGCCGTGCGTGGCCCAGCGCCTGACCCGCCCGACCCGCCACCGCAACCCGGAAGCGGAACCGGGTACACGGCTCTAGGACCTGTCCGGCCGATCACGGGGGAGGAAAGCCGCGGCGCCTCGTCGATACCGGCCGTGATCGGCCGGACAGGTCCTAGCGTGGAGCCATGGACCTGAAACTCTCACAGTGCTTCATCGCCGTGGACGACCATGACAAAGCGCTCGCCTTCTACCGGGACGTCCTCGGTCTGGAGGTCCGGGGTGACGTCGCCTTCGAGGGGATGCGCTGGGTGACGGTCGGCTCCCCGCTCCAGCCGGACGTCCAGATCGTCCTGGAGCCCCCCGCCGCGAGCCCGGACATCTCCCCCGCCGACAAGCAGGCCATGGCCGAGCTCCTCGCCAAGGGCATCCTGCGCGGTGTCATCTTCTCCACCGCCGACTGCGACGCCCTCTACGAACGCGTCCGCGCCTCCGGCGCCGACGTCCTCCAGGAGCCGATGGACCAGCCGTACGGCGTCCGCGACTGCGCCTTCCGTGACCCGGCGGGCAACCTCCTGCGCTTCACCGAGCGCCCCGATGCCTGACCCCGGCCACCCCCGCCTCGGCCGGCGCGAGGCAGACTACGTCCGTCTGTTCCCTGGGAGCGGGTCGCCCAGGGAACGGAACGTCTGAAGTCCCGCAGTCCGAGGAGTCATCGATGCCGTCCGCGCGCCCCCGCGTCCTCTACGTCAGTGACCTGGCCTACCCGGCCAAGGGGCGGCGGTACTGCGACGAGGACATCTTCCTCACCTCCCGGCTGCGTGAGGAGTTCGACCTGGCCGTGTGCCACCCCCTGGACGCGGCCGCGCTGATGACCGGCTTCGACGCCGTGGTCGTGCGGAACAGCGGGCCCGTGCTGCACTACCAGGCGCAGTACGACGCGTTCCGGAAGCAGGCGGTCACGGAAGGTGTCCGCGTGTACAACCAGCTGTCCGGCAAGGGCGACATGGCGGGGAAGGGGTACCTGCTGGACCTCACCGCGGCGGGGTTCCCGGTCATCCCGACCATCGACCGCGCGGACGACCTCGACCGGCTTCCGGACGTCGACACCTACGTCGTGAAGCCCAAGCTGGGAGCGGATTCCATCGGCCTGGAGTTCGTACCGCGCGACCGGCTGCCCGAACTGCCGTACGGCAACATCCTCGTCCAGCCACGCATCGACTTCCGCTACGAGGTGTCCTTCTACTTCGTCGACCACACCTTCCAGTACGCCCTGTACGCCCCCCGCCCGGAGGAGCGCTGGGCCCTGGAACCGTACGAGCCGACCGAGCGGGACCGGGAGTTCGCGCAGCGGTTCGTCGACTGGAACGACATCGCGTACGGCATCCAGCGCGTCGACGCCTGCCGGGCCCCCGACGGCGAACTGCTCCTCGTGGAGCTGGAGGACCTGAACCCGTACCTGTCCCTGGACGTCCTCTCCCCCGACGCGCGGGACACCTTCGTCTCACGGGTGAAAACATCGTTGCGCGGGCTGATCGGACAGGAGACGGTACGAGCCGCACACGGCGTCTGAGAGGGAGCGGGAAACGGCCCATGGCTGACCCCATTCGATGGACCTACGCCTTCGTCGACCGGCCCATGAAGGACTTCGGTCGCGCCTGCGGCTTCTGGACCGCGGTCACGGCGACGAAGCTGTCCGAACCGCGCGGTGAGCAGGGCGAGTTCGTGACCCTGCTGCCCGACGGCACCGACGCCTGCGTCAAGGCGCAGGGCGTCGACGCGGGCGAGGGCGGCGCCCATCTCGACCTCGCCGTCGAGGACGTACCGGCGCTGGCGGAGTCGGCCCGGCGGCTCGGCGCCGAGATCGTCACCACCGAAGAGGACCTGGTCGTCCTGCGCTCCCCCGGTGGTCAGCCGTTCTGCGCGGTCCGCTGGCACGGCGAGTCGGCGCGGCCTCCGGTCGTCCCGGGCCCCACCGGCACCACCAGCCGCCTCGACCAGGTGTGCCTGGACGTGGCGCCCACTCGCTTCGAGGCCGAAGTCGCCTTCTGGAGCGCCCTGACCGGATGGGAGTCGCACCCCGGCGCGCTCCCGGAGTTCCACCTGCTCAGGCCACCCGCCGGGCTCCCCTTCCGCATCCTCCTGCAACGCCTCGACACCGCCCGCCCCGCCGCCGCCCACCTCGACATCGCCTGCTCGGACATCGAGGCGGTACGCGCCCACCACGAGCGGCTCGGTGCCGTGCTCCTCGGCCACGGCGCCCGCTGGACCGTCATGCGCGACCCGGTCGGCGGCACGTACTGCCTGACCGGCCGGGACCCGGCGACGGGCAGCCTCCCGGCCCCGGCCTGATCCGGAGAACGGCCCGAAGCGGACGGCCGCGGACGACCCTACGCGGACTCCCACACCTCCACGTCCACCACGGCCGCCACCGGAATCGGCCCATAGATGTGCGGGAACTCCTCGCCCCCGGGCTTGACCGCCTCGTAGCGCACCGGCACGTCCAACCGTTCGGGATCGATGACCAGGAGCACCAGCTCGTCGGGGCCGTCGTACCCGCCGTACAGGAAGGAGGCGACCCCGGGGACCTGGTGCCGTAGCGAGCAGTGGATGAAGCCCTCCTCCTGGAGGGTGCGGCCACGGGTGGACATCTCGTACGCGCCGGACGCGCGCGCCGCGTCCCACAGGGAGCGCTCGGTGAGGTGCAACAAGGGTTCGGACATGCCCACACGCTACGGCCTCGGCCGGGCCGCCCGCGGCTTCGAGTAGCGCCGCTCGGGGAGCCCGAGAGTCCCGCGGGCGCGTCCCGCTCAGATGTCTCCGGCGCCGTCCAGGACGGGGCGGATGACCACCGGGTCGTTCGTGGCGCCCTCGGGTCCTGGGCAGCGGGTGACGCGCTCGGCGATCTCGGTGACCCGCTCCAGACTCGCGCACTCCAGGACCCAGTAGCCGGCGATCAGCTCCTTGGTCTCGCCGTACGGCCCGTCGGAGATGCCGGCCTTCCCGTCCTGCCCGGCCGTGACCAGGCGGGTCTGTGCCGGTTCGGCCAGCCCCTGCCCGTCGACGAGCTGACCGGACTTCGAGAGGTCGTCGTTGATCGCGCCCATGTACGCGTACATCGCCTGCAGCTCCTGCTCGCTCCAGGCCGGGGCGTGCGCGGAGCCCTTGCCCCGCGTGCCCTCGTAGCCCGTCGGCGTGCCCTGCACCATCACCAGGTACTTCATGAGTCGGCTTCCTCGGCTTCCTCATTTTTCCGCGACGGACTCCCCGGGATGCTCCCGGGGCTCCCCGGCGTCCCCGGTGTCCCTGCCGGGCTCGGCTCCGGTCGCGGGCACGGACCGGGACCCCGTGCCGCCTCCGGCTCCGGCTCCGGCTTTGGCGCCGCCGCCGGACCTGGCTCCGCCTCCGGCCCCGGGCCCGCCGACGTACGCCTCGCACTCCGGGTTGTGGCAGGGGCCGGGACCCCACACGGGAACGAACGCGCCCAGCGTCTTGTGGCGCCGCACGACGGTGGTGACCGGCTGCCGACAGGCGGGGCAGACATGCTCATCGGTGCCCATGCATTCAGGGTAGGGCGGGAGACGCTTCACCGCTTCCCGCTGTACGTCCGCATGAAGACGCCGCTCTTGAACGCGCGCGCCTCGGTCGAGCGGCGCCCCCGCGGGCCGCGCACCGCCGCCAGACGGATGCCGAACCCGCCGTCCTCCGACTTGCCCGATCAGACCCCCCGCCCGGGCTGCGGCTCGCGCCACATCGGCCACATCCGCGGACCGTCCGGCAGATCGAGAGGGCGCCCCGTGAGAGCGAAGCCGAGACGCTCGTAGAGGCGGCGGCTACCGGCGTTGCTCGCCTCCAGATAGGCGGGCAGACCCTCGCGGTCGCAGCGGTCGAGGACCGACCGGACGAGCGCGGTACCGAGGCCCTCGCCCTGACGCTCCGGCGCCACGCCGATCATCCACAGGTACTCGTGGGCGCGGCCCGCGGGGTGGATCCCGGCCGTCAGGCGGCCGATCAGCTCGACGCGCTCGTTGTCCGGGTCGACGGCCTCACGCAGCCGTACGGGACCGTCGTCCTCCTCGTCGGCGTGGCCTGCGTCGGCGGGCACGGGCAGCCACAGCGCGCACGCCGTGCCGTCCTCCGTGACGTCCACACGGCCCTCGGCGAGCACGACCTCGGTGAACATCCCCATCAGCCCGGGGTGCTTGGCGCGGCGGTGCGCCGCGTCCGGAAAGACCCAGACACTCACCGGGTCGTCCTGGAACGCCTCGTCGAGCAGCCGGGTGACCAGCTCCCGATCGCCCTCGTCCGCCGTCCGGATCACCACGCCCATGTCCCACCCTCTCGCCTCAACCGCCGCTGATCGTACGGCTGTTGCAGCCTAGGGCCTTCGGGCCTGTCCGGCCCTGGGAGGGGCGGGCCCCGCACACCGTGGGGATGCGCGGGACCCGCTCCGGCCGGAGCCCGGTGCCGTACGGAGGTCAGGTGCCGTACGGTCCTGGAGGCCCCGGGGTCTTCAACCGCCCTTCTGAAGGGTCGAACGGGTCATCCGAAGGGTCGAACGCGTCAGTTGCTGCGCCGCGTCACGAACTCCGCGAGCGCGAGGAGGCCGCCCGCCGCCTCCGGGTCGGGGATCGCCCGGGACAGCGCGTGCATCGCCCGCGACATCCGGTCGGCCGCCTGGAGCTGCGCCCAGTCACGGCCGCCCGCCCGCTCGACGGCCAGGACCGTGCGCTCCAACTCCCCTTCCTCGTAGGGAACTCCATACAGCTCGGCGAGTTCCGTCGCCGCCGGGGTGCCGGAGGCGAGCGCAGCGACCACGGGCAGCGACTTCTTGCGGGCGATGAGGTCCGCCCCGGCCGGCTTGCCGGTGCGGCTCGGGTCCCCCCAGATCCCGATCACGTCGTCGATCAGCTGGAAGGCGAGGCCGGCCTCCCGGCCGAACGCGTCCAGCGCGTCGACGTCCTGCTCGTCCGCGCCCGCGTACAGCCCGCCGAGCGCACACGCGCAGCCGAGCAGCGCGCCGGTCTTGGCCTCGGCCATGGCGAGCACTTCGTCGAGGGTGACCTCGGCGGGTCCGCGCTTCTCCATGGCCGTGTCCGCGTGCTGCCCCTCGCACAGCTCGACGACACAGGAAGCGAGCCGGGCGGCGGCGGCCTGGGACGCCGGGTGCGAGTCCTCGGCGAGCATCCGCTGGGCGAGCGCCTGCATGGCGTCCCCGGCGAGGATCGCGTCGGCGTCGCCGAACACGGTCCACGCGGTGGGGCGGTGTCTGCGGGTGGTGTCCCGGTCCATGACGTCGTCGTGCAACAGCGTGAAGTTGTGGATCAACTCCACGGCGGCCGCCGCCTGTACGGCGGCCTCGTGCTGACCGCCGAGCGCTCCCGTGGCGGTGAGCACCAGGGCCGGGCGGATCGCCTTGCCCGCGTTGCCCGCCGCCGGGGTGCCGTCCGCGTGCTCCCAGCCGAAGTGGTAGAGCGCGATCCGGCGCATGGATCCCGGCAGCGAGTCGACGGCCCTGCGCAGCGCGGGGTCGACGGACGCCCGCGCGTACTCCAGGATGCCCGTCGCCTCCTGTCCGTCCACCGGGCCGGGCGCGACCTGCCGATCCATGGGCCTCCCGTCCGCGGAACCGCCGTCCGAGGGCCTGCCTTCCGTGGGCTTGCCGATGCGGCCCCGCCTGTCCAGGGTCTCGGCCGGACTCCGCCTCGTCCCCGGTGTTCCCGCCTGATCGGGCGGGAACACGGCGGCGGGCGTCGGGAAGGTCACCGCCAGCGGCCGATCTCGACGTTCTCCAGGATGCCGAGGGCGTCCGGCACGAGAACCGCCGCCGAGTAGTACGCCGTCACCAGGTAGGAGATGATCGCCTGTTCGTTGATCCCCATGAAGCGCACCGACAGGCTCGGCTCGATCTCGTCGGGGATGCCCGCCTGCTGGAGGCCGATGACACCCTGCTCGGCCTCGCCGGTACGCATGGCGATGATCGAGGTCGTACGGGCGTCGCTGACGGGGATCTTGTTGCACGGGAACAGCGGCACACCGCGCCAGGTCGGGATGCGGTTGCCCGCGATCTCGACGCTCTCGGGGACCAGCCCACGCTTGTTGCACTCGCGGCCGAACGCGGAGATCGCGCGCGGGTGGGCGAGGAACAGCTTGGTGCCACGCCGGCGGCTGAGCAGCTCGTCCAGGTCGTCGGGGCTGGGCACCCCGTCGTGCGGCTGGAGCCGCTGGTCGTACTCGCAGTTGTTGAGCAGTCCGAACTCCCGGTTGTTGATGAGCTCGTGCTCCTGGCGCTCCTTCAGCGCCTCGACGGTGAGGCGGAGCTGCTGCTCCGTCTGGTTCATCGGCTGGTTGTAGAGATCGGCCACACGCGTGTGCAGGCGCAGCACGGTCTGGGCGATGCTCAGTTCGTACTCGCGCGGTGCGGCCTCGTAGTCCACGAAGGTGCCGGGGATGTCCTGCTCCCCGGTGTGGCCGGCCGCGAGGTCGATCTCCTTCTCGCCGTACTTGTTGGTGCGCTGCTCCGGAATCGCGCGCAGCGACGTGAGGTGCTCGCGCAGGGCGTCGGAGCGCTCGGCGACCTGCTCGAGGTCCTGGCGGGGCAGCGCGAGCACGGTGACCGCGGTGACGGCGCGGGCCGTGTACTCCCAGATGGCGTCCGGGTCGATGAGCGCCTGCTCGCCGAAGTACGCGCCGTCGGCGAGGACGCCGAGGACCGCGTCGTCGCCGTACGGGCCGGTGCCGATCTTCTCCACCTTGCCGTGCGCGAGCAGAAACACCTCGTCGGACGGGCTGCCGAACGAGGCGAGCACTTCGCCCGGTACGAACTCCCGCTGCTGGCATCGCTGGGCGAGCTCGCCCAGCACCTCCTGATCCTCGAACGAGCGGAGCACGGACAGCTCGCCGAGCTCCGCGGGGATGACCTGCACACGGTCACCGGTCTTCACGAACGTCACGCGGCCGTCGCCCACGGAGTAGCTGAGCCGCCGGTTCACGCGGTACGTGCCACCCTGCACGTTCACCCACGGGAGCATGCGCAGCAGCCACCGTGAGCTGATCTCCTGCATCTGGGGTGCGGACTTGGTGGTGGTGGCCAGGTTCCGCGCGGCCGATGTGCCGAGACTCTGCTGCGGCTTGCCCTGACCCGCACGGACCTCTTCGCCTACCGACATGAAAATTGCCCTCCCGGTCGTGCACTGATCTGCGCCGACCAGCCTTCCATCACGGAGCGTGCCCGTGCTATTACACGAATGAGCGGGAATGGATCACGGGGGATTGGGCAGAGGATCCGCTTTTGTCGATCGATCGAACAGACGGTGCCGTCGCCCTCGAACAGCCGCAGCCCTCGCCTTCGAACAGCGCGGAGCCGTTGCGAGCGGGAACTCCGAGATCAGGCCAACCGTTTGACGCGGTGACGGACGACGACAGGAGACGGCAATGGCAGGCTTCCTGGACCGCGCCAAGGAACAGGCGCAGCGAGGGCTCACTCAGGGCAAGCAGAAGCTCGACGAGGTGCAGGCGCAGCGTGCGGGCGGCGACCTCCTGAAGAAACTGGGCGCGGCGTACTACGCGGAGCGGCGCGGCAGCGGCTCCCCCGAGGCGACCCAGCAGGCCCTGCAGGCGCTGGAGAGCCACATCGCCGTGAACGGGGACGCGTTCCTGCGCTCCTGACGGGTCTCGCGGACGCACCGCAGACACACTGCCGACGCACCGCGAAGGCGCCGTGAACGCGCTGGTCAGACGCGCCCGCGCCCCTGACCGGATCGACTCGCACGCCGTACGAACGGCTGGGCCGGAGCCCCGGGTTCCGGGTACAAGCTGCGGTACGAGACGGCCGCGACCGGTGGCCGCCGCGCAGTGCGAAGGAGGCGGTCATGGCCCCACCCATGTCCGCGGGCGGTTTCCTGAACCGGCTCGGGGAGGAAGGCGTCACCGTCGTCGAGGTCGGCGACTGGGAGCATCACAACCGCAATCACAAGGGGCCCTGGGGTCCGGTGTACGGCGTGATGATCCACCACTCGGTGACGTCGGGCAGCGAGCACACCGTCGGGATCTGCCGTGCGGGCCGCCCGGACCTGCCCGGTCCGCTGTGCCACGGCGTCATCACCAAGGACGGTGTCCTGCACCTCGTGGGCTACGGCCGGGCCAACCACGCGGGCCTGGGTGACGACGACGTGCTGCGCGCCGTGATCGCGGAGAAGGCGCTCCCACCGGACGACGAGGCGAACACCGACGGCAACCGCCACTTCTACGGCTTCGAGTGCGAGAACCTCGGCGACGGAAGGGATCCGTGGCCCGAGGTGCAGCTGGAGGCCATCGAGAAGGTCGCGGCCGCGATCTGCCGCCACCACGGCTGGACGGAGCGTTCGGTCATCGGCCACCTGGAGTGGCAGCCGGGCAAGGTCGACCCGCGCGGCTTCACGATGGCCTCGATGAGAGAGCGCGTCCGCGACCGCCTCAAGTGACGGACGGGCACGGGGTGGCCGCCCGTATACCGGACAGGTGTCCGACAATGGTGGGGTGCCCAGCCCCACACCCCCGGACGACCCCACCACCCCGGACGGCCCGACCACCCCGGCCACTCCGGACGTCCCCGAAGCGCTCGACCCGACGGTGCTGCGGCCGAGGCTGCCCTCGCCGCTGTGGCAGGTCGAGGACGAGCGCTTCACGCGCCGTGGCGTGCGGCTGCTGCTCAAGCGGGACGACCTGATCCACCCGGAGCTGATCGGCAACAAGTGGCGCAAGCTCGCCCCGAACCTCCGCGCGGCGGCGGGCCGCACGGTGGTCACGTTCGGCGGCGCGTACTCCAACCATCTGCGCGCCACCGCCGCCGCGGGCCGCCTCCTAGGGCTGACGACCGTGGGGGTGGTCCGCGGCCAGGAGCTGGCCGACCGCCCCCTCAACCCCTCACTGACCCGCTGCGCGGCCGACGGCATGCGACTGCACTTCGTCGACAGATCGACGTATCGCCGCAAGGGCGAACCGGAGACGCTGGCCGCCCTGCTGCGCTCGGTGGGCGCCGAGGACGCGTACGTCGTCCCGGAGGGCGGCAGCAATTCCCTTGCCGTACGCGGCTGCCGGGAACTCGGCGCGGAGCTGCGGGGCCATGACGGTGTCCACGTGGCCGCGCTGGCCTGCGGCACCGGCGGCACCCTCGCCGGCCTGGCCGCCGGCCTCGCCCCCGACCAGCGGGCCCTGGGGATCCCCGTCCTCAAGGGCGGCTTCCTGGGGAGTGACATAAGCGCCCTCCAGGAAGCCGCCTTCGGTGGCCGGCGCGGCACCTGGTCACTCGACGACCGCTTCCACTTCGGCGGCTACGCCCGCACCACGCCCGAACTCGACACCTTCGCCGCGGACTTCGAACAGCGCCACGGCCTGCCCGTGGAACATCTCTATGTCGCCAAGTTGCTCTACGGACTTGTCACCCTGGTGGAGGAGGGGGCGTTCGTGCGGGGGACGACGGTGGCGGCGGTGATCACGGGGGCGCCGCTCTGAGCCCTCGTACGGCGCCTCACGCTGCTTCCCGGTAGGCCGCCGCCTCCTCCAGGTCGAGTCTGCGCAGGAGCGTGCGGAGCATTTCGTCGTCGATGTAGCGGTGGTCGCGGAGTTTCACGAACATCTCGCGTTCGGCGCTGATCATCTCGCGGGACAGGCGGCGGTAGGTGTCGTCGGCGGTCTCCCCGGTCACCGGGTTGACGGCGCCGAGCCGCTCCCAGACGGCGTTGCGGCGGCGTTCCAGGACCGAGCGGAGCCGGTCGGCGAGCGGCGGGGGCAGGGCGTTGCGCTCGTCGGTGAGGAGTGCGTCGAGGCGCTCCTCGGCGACCCGGGACGCCTGCGCCTGGGCGTTCGCCTCGGCGAGCGTCTCGGCCTGGACGTCGCGCCCCGGCAGCTTCAGCAGGCGGATGAGAGGGGGCAGGGTCAGCCCCTGGACGACCAGGGTCCCGATCACGGTGGTGAAGGTGAGGAAGAGGAGCAGGTTGCGATCGGGGAAGGAGGCACCACCGTGCACGGTGAGCGGGATGGAGAAGGCGATGGCGAGCGAGACCACCCCGCGCATGCCGGCCCAGCCGATGACGAACGGGCCCTTCCAGGTGGGGGACCCCTCGCGCTCCCGGATGCGCGCCGACAGGAGCCGTGGCAGGAAGGTGGCCGGATAGACCCACACGAACCGGGCGGCGACCACGACCAGGAAGACGGCCACCGCATACCAGGCGGCCTGGGCTCCCTGGTACTGGCCGAGGCCTTTGAGGACGACCGGCAGTTGCAGTCCGATCAGGGCGAACACCGCCGACTCCAGGACGAACGCGACCATCTTCCACACCGCCTCCTCCTGGAGCCGGGTCGCGAAGTCCACCTCCCAGGCACGGTGCCCGAGGTAGAGCGCGACGACGACCACCGCGAGCACTCCGGAAGCGTGCACCTGCTCGGCGATCCCGTAGGCGACGAAGGGGATCAACAAGGAGAGGGTGTTCTGGAGAAGCGCCTCATTCAGGTGCGTGCGCAACCAGTGGATCGGAACCATCAGGACGAGACCGACGACCACACCCCCGACCGCCGCGAGGAGGAACTCACGGACACCGCCCGCCCAGGTCGCGCCCTCGCCGACCGCGGCGGCGAGGGCCACCTTGTAGGCGGTGATCGCAGTCGCGTCGTTCACCAGGGACTCGCCCTGAAGGATCGTGGTGATCCGCGAGGGCAGCCCCACCCGGCGCGCCACCGCCGTGGCCGCCACCGCGTCCGGCGGCGCCACCACCGCTCCGAAGACCAGCGCCGCGGGCAGCGGCAGGCTCGGCACGATCAGATAGGCGGCCCAGCCGACGGCCAGCGTCGCGAAGAGCACGTACCCCACCGACAACAGCGCGATGGGCCGCATGTGCGCCCGAAGATCGAGGTACGAACTGTCGGTGGCCGCCGTGTACAGCAGCGGGGGCAGCACCAGCGGGAGCACGATCTCCGGGTCGAGTTCGTATCCGGGCACTCCAGGGACGTACGAGACGGCCAGGCCCGCCGCGACGAGCAACAGCGGCGCCGGCACCGGGGTACGACGGGCGAGCCCGGCGACCGCGGCGCTCCCCGCGACCAGCAACAGCAGTGGCAATACGTCCATCGTCTTCCGCCCGCCCTCGTTTTCGCGCGACATGCCGCACGCCCGACGTAACCTGGCAATCATGAAACAGTGCACGCACGCCGACGAGCTGCCGCACCCCGAACCCGGACCGCTGAGCGAGACGTGCCTGGAGTGCCAGGCCGCCGGTACGCATCCGGTGCAGTTGCGGCTGTGTCTGAGCTGCGGGCACCTCGGCTGCTGCGACTCCTCGCCGCTGCGGCACGCGACGGAGCATTTCAAGGAGACCGGACACCCCGTGATGCGGACCTTCGAACCCGGTGAGAGCTGGCGCTGGTGCTTCGTCGACCACGTACTGGCGTGACCCACGGCCCGGACGGTTCGACCGTCTGACGCCTGGGTACGTCAACCCGGCGCGCGCTCTTCCTATTTGGGCCCGCAGACCCCTAGCCACTGTGCGTACTCGTAGGCTTACTATGAGTGACAGCAAGGGGCGGGGTCCCCAGGACAGGAAAGTTGGGAGCGCGGTAGCGTCACCGCTGAACCACCTAGCGCGTTACCCCGGGGGGCGACCCTCGGCCCCCGAAAAGAGCTCGAAAGAGCTTGTACCACCTTGGAGGTGAGGGTGTCCCAGATCGCAGGCGAGCCCGCGACGAAGGACTTCGTGGAAGTCCGGCTGCCGGCCGCGGGTGCCTACCTGTCGGTGCTGCGTACGGCTACGGCCGGTCTCGCGGCGCGTTTGGACTTCACCCTCGACGAGATCGAGGACCTCCGCATCGCGGTGGACGAGGCCTGCGCGATTCTGTTGCAGCAGGCCGTCCCCGGATCGGTGCTCAGCTGTGTCTTCCGGCTCATCGACGACTCGCTCGAGGTGACGGTCTCAGCTCCGACCACCGATGGTCACGCTCCGTCACGGGACACGTTCGCGTGGACCGTCCTGTCGGCGCTCGCGGGCAAGGTCGACTCCACCGTCGCCGAGGACAAGACCGTTTCGATCAGCCTCTACAAACAGCGCGGCGCGGGACCCGGGCCGGCGTGAGGAACGGGGACGGGCCGGTGCGGGACGAAGAGCGCGGCACACGGGAGCTTCCCACCGGACGCGTCGACGGCCTCGACGGGCCGCGGCGCGCGGTGGAAGGCGTCGACGGCATCCCCGAACAGGCCCGGCCGCACCCGGAGGACGCACAGGAGAGCCTCTCCGGCCAGGACGACGGGCAACGGGATCCGGAGGGTGCCGCGCCGAGCACGTCCTCGGAAGGGCGGCGGCTGGTGACGGGCGGGACTATGAGCGAGCACGAGCGACACGACAAGCCAGGGGTGCAGAGCGTGCAGGGCACGCAGCAAGGGCCGAGCGCCCAGCACATCCAGCACGACCCGCAGGACCGCAGCGGCGCGCGGGCGATGTTCATCGAGCTGCGCAAGCTGCAGGACGGCAGCGCGGAGTACGCGGAGCTGCGCAATCAGCTGGTCCGCATGCACCTCCCGCTCGTCGAGCACCTCGCGCGCCGCTTCCGCAACCGCGGTGAGCCGCTGGACGACCTCACCCAGGTCGCGACCATCGGCCTGATCAAGTCGGTCGACCGCTTCGACCCGGAGCGCGGCGTCGAGTTCTCCACGTACGCGACTCCGACGGTCGTCGGTGAGATCAAGCGGCACTTCCGCGACAAGGGCTGGGCGGTGCGGGTGCCGCGGCGCCTGCAGGAACTGCGCCTGGCCCTGACGACGGCGACGGCCGAGCTGTCGCAACAGCACGGGCGCTCTCCCACGGTCCACGAGCTGGCCGAGAAGCTGGCCATCTCGGAGGAGGAGGTCCTGGAGGGCCTGGAGTCCGCCAACGCGTACTCCACGCTGTCGCTGGACGTCCCCGACACGGACGACGAGTCCCCGGCGGTAGCGGACACGCTGGGTGCCGAGGACGAGGCCCTGGAGGGCGTCGAGTACCGGGAGTCGTTGAAGCCCCTGCTCGAGGACCTCCCCCCGCGAGAGAAGCGGATCCTGCTCCTTCGCTTCTTCGGCAACATGACCCAGTCGCAGATCGCACAGGAGGTCGGCATCTCCCAGATGCATGTCTCCCGCCTGCTGGCCCGCACCCTCGCTCAGCTCCGCGAAAAGCTCCTGGTCGAGGAGTAACCGGGCAGCCGCCGAGCGGGGGCGTCGCCACGGAGTCCCCGGTAGGCGGACGAGCCCGGCCCTCCGGGCGCGGATCCCGCCTTTTCAGCGGGCGCGCAACTGGTGTGGATCCCGCCGGCAGGCCGAAGCTACTTGGTTTCCTCGGCGGCACCGGGGCCACGGATGCCCAGCGCCCGGGTGGTCTCGGGATTGACGAGCAGGACCAGCGCCGTGAGCGCGACCGCCGCGAGGGCGATTCCGGCGGGGATCGCCACGCTGTCCGCCTGGAGCAGGCTGTAGGCGACGGGCAGCGCCATGATCTGGGTGATGACCGCGGGCCCCCGGCTCCAGCTGCGGCGCAGCAGCAGGCCGCGGGCGGCCAGCAGGGGCAGCAGCGCGAGCACGATCAGCGTCACACCCAGGGTCACGCCCTGCTGCCGGTCTCCCGAGTCACTCGTGGCCCCCAGGACGAGCATCCACACGCCCCCCACGGCGAGCACCAGCCCCTCCAGCCCGGCCAGCGCGGCCGCGGCGGTCAGCCGTCCGGGACGGGGCTCTGCGGAGGGGGCGTCAGGGGTGGGGATCTGCTCAGCGCTCACCCCCGAAGGGTATCCCTCGGGCCCCGGCGCGCGGCCCGACCCCGCCCGCCACCCCACCGCGTCCCGCACCTGACCGTGTCGAGACTCACGTCCCCATCTCTTACCGGATCCCTACTCTGTCTGGGACCAGTACCCCTCGGTAGGTACGCTGCATCGCATGCGTGCACTTCTCGTGGTCAATCCGGCAGCTACCACCACGAGTGCGCGCACGCGCGATGTCTTGATCCACGCGCTGGCGAGCGAGATGAAGCTCGAGGTGGTCACGACCGAGTACCGCGGGCATGCCCGGGACCTCGGTCGGCAGGCCGGGGAGAGCGACGACATAGAACTGGTGGTCGCACTCGGCGGCGACGGCACCGTCAACGAGGTCGTGAACGGTCTCCTGCACAACGGCCCCGACCTGGACCGTCTGCCCCGCCTCGCGGTGGTCCCCGGCGGCTCCACCAATGTCTTCGCCCGCGCCCTGGGCCTGCCCAACGACGCCGTGGAGGCCACCGGCGCCCTGTTGGACGCGCTCAGAGAGGACCGTGAGCGCGCGATCGGCCTCGGTCTCGCCGCGGGTACCCCGGGCACCGAGGACGAAGCCGTCCCCTCCCGCTGGTTCACCTTCTGCGCGGGACTCGGCTTCGACGCGGGGGTGATCGGCCGGGTCGAACAGCAGCGCGAGCGCGGCAAGCGTTCCACCCACGCCCTCTATTTGCGCCAAGTGGCACGTCAGTTTTTGGACGAACCTCACCGCAGACACGGAACGATCACACTGGAGCAGCCCGGCCAGGACCCGGTCACCGATCTCGTGATGTCCATAATCTGCAACACCTCGCCCTGGACGTTTCTCGGCAATCGTCCGGTGTACGCGTCACCTAAGGCTTCGTTCGATACCGGGCTCGACGTACTCGCTCTCAACCGCATGTCGACGGCCTCGGCCGCCCGGTATGCCACCCAGTTGCTCACTTCGTCCCCCGAGCGCGGACCCCACGGCAGGCACGCCCTGTCCCTGCACGACCTGACCGACTTCACCTTGCATTCGAAGGCGCCGCTCCCCCTCCAGATGGACGGCGACCACCTGGGACTGCGCACTAGCGTGACGTTCACAGGCGTACGCCGTGCACTGCGTGTGATTGTGTGAGCGGAAGGGCCCAAAGTCCTTTCACTCGAACGTTTAGACCAGGGTCCACCCCATGGAAGTACGGCTGTGACCTAGTCGACACCGAGGAATCAAAAAAAACTTTCCAGAAGGGGTTGTATCCGCCGCTGAGGTTTGCGAGTCTCTACGTGGCGATCGGGACGGCCCGCAACATCGGCCCCACAGAGAGCCAGAACCCCTCCTCAAATCACAGGACCACGTCAGGGAATCCTGGCAGTCGGCCCTTCACTTGTTGAGGGATTCGTGAAAGCGTTCACATTCACAAGCAACGTGCATGTAATACCAAGGAGAGGTAGCAGCCATGGACTGGCGTCACAACGCCGTTTGCCGCGAGGAAGACCCCGAGCTCTTCTTCCCCATCGGCAACACCGGTCCTGCGCTGCTGCAGATCGAGGAAGCCAAGGCCGTCTGCCGCCGCTGCCCCGTCATGGAGCAGTGCCTGCAGTGGGCGCTCGAGTCCGGCCAGGACTCCGGCGTCTGGGGTGGCCTCAGCGAGGACGAGCGCCGCGCGATGAAGCGCCGTGCCGCCCGCAACCGGGCCCGTCAGGCCACCGCCTGACACCCCACCCCGTAACGAGCCTGAGCCCGGCGGCGCGTACAGCGAGTACGCATCTCCCGCCCCCGAGCCGCAGCGCGCAGTACCCCCGATGCGCATAGCAACGTAAGCAGTGGCCCCGGACCTTCTGGTCCGGGGCCACTGTCATGCGCGAGGTGTGGGTGCGTCAGATACTTCTGCTGGTACTTCTGCTCGCGCCCCTACGTGTACTCCTACTTGTGCGCCCGCACCGGAATGTCCAGGATGACCTGCGTGCCGCGCTCCGGGGCCGCCACCATGTCGAAGCTGCCCCCCAACTCGCCTTCCACCAGCGTCCGTACGATTTGCAGCCCGAGGTTGCCCGAGCGGTGCGGGTCGAAACCCTCCGGGAGACCGACCCCGTCGTCCTGGACGGTGACCAGCAGGCGGGCGTCCTTGCTGGTGCCTCCGCGCACCGCCGAGACCTCGACCGTGCCCCGGTCGCCCTCGCGGAAGCCGTGCTCCAGCGCGTTCTGCAGGATCTCGGTGAGCACCATGGAGAGCGGGGTGGCGACCTCGGCGTCGAGTATGCCGAAGCGGCCGGTACGGCGGCCGGTGACCTTGCCGGGTGAGATCTCGGCGACCATGGCGAGCACCCGGTCGGCGATCTCGTCGAACTCCACCCGCTCGTCCAGGTTCTGAGACAGCGTCTCATGCACGATGGCGATCGAGCCGACCCGCCGGACGGCCTCCTCCAGGGCCTCACGGCCGCGCTCCGACTCGATGCGCCGGGCCTGGAGCCGCAGCAGCGCCGCCACCGTCTGGAGGTTGTTCTTGACCCGGTGGTGGATCTCCCGGATGGTCGCGTCCTTCGTGATCAACTCGCGTTCGCGGCGGCGCAGTTCGGTCACATCACGCAGCAGGACGAGCGAACCGACCCGGGTGCCCTTGGGCTTGAGCGGGATCGCACGCAGCTGGATCACCCCGTCGGCGCTCTCGATCTCGAACTCGCGGGGTGCCCAGCCGCTGGCGACCTTGGACAGGGCCTCGTCCACCGGACCGCGGGACGGGGCGAGTTCGGCGGTGGTCACACCGAGGTGGTGGCCCACCAGGTCGGAGGCGAGGCCGAGGCGGTGGTACGCGGACAGCGCGTTCGGGGACGCGTACTGGACGATGCCCTCGGCGTCCAGGCGGATCAGTCCGTCGCCGACCCGCGGGGAGGCGTCCATGTCGACCTGCTGGCCGGAGAACGGGAAGGAGCCGGCGGCGATCATCTGGGCGAGGTCGGACGCGCTCTGGAGGTACGTGAGCTCCAGCCGGCTCGGGGTGCGCACAGTGAGGAGATTGGTGTTGCGCGCGATGACACCGAGGACGCGCCCCTCCCGCCGTACCGGAATGGACTCGACCCGTACCGGCACCTCCTCGCGCCACTCGGGATCGCCCTCGCGCACGATCCGGCCCTCGTCCAGCGCGGCGTCCAGCAGCGGACGACGGCCGCGTGGGACGAGGTGGCCGACCATGTCGTCCTGGTACGAGGTCGGGCCGGTGTTGGGCCGCATCTGCGCGACGGAGACATAGCGGGTGCCGTCGCGGGTGGGAACCCACAGCACGAGGTCGGCGAAGGAGAGGTCGGAGAGCAACTGCCACTCCGAGACCAGCAGATGCAACCACTCGAGATCGGAGTCACCGAGAGCGGTGTGCTGGCGGACGAGGTCGTTCATGGAGGGCACATCTGCGAGCGTACCTGGGGCTTTGGCCCGGCTCCGAAAACACCCGCGGGCCGCGGCGCCTGGGAGGGACCCTCAACCCTCCCGGCACCGCAGCCCGGAGCAGCAACGGCCGCGGGGTGTGCGGTCCCGGTCGGCCGAAGGAGAGGACCCGGAGCAGTCAGGGCAGAGAGCGCCGGTTCCTCGGTCCGCCTTCCTGTGCGGGGAAGACGGATGCTTGTGTGGATCAACGCCTCGCCGTAAGCGACGCTTCGTCGATCGAAGGCTTTACCTGCACATTGTGGACTAGACCACGTGCCGCGTCCATGCGCCGGCGGATGTTAGTTGTTGTCTCTTTTTCGAACTTCCAACAGCATCCACCACGCAGACTAGCCCGGTTCGGCCCCCGGTGGGGGCCGGATCGGCTCATGAACAAGGCCGGATCACCTTGGCCTCGTCCACCCGTCCGGGGGCGCGTCGGTCAGCGGGTCTCGGTCACCTTCGCCAGGGCGCGCGGCGCGTCCGGGTCCTGGCCGCGGGCGATGGTGACCTCGTAGGCCAGGAGCTGGAGCGGGAGGATCTCAAGGATCGGCTGAAGCTCCTCGGCCACCCCCTCGGTGGGCAGGACGAACCCGCCCGAGGCCTGCTCCACCTGGGCCCGGGGGCCGATGACGACCAGGTCGGCGCCGCGCCCGCGCAGCCGGTCGAGCACGGGCTGGAGCGCCTCGCCGCCCTTGCCGTCGGTGACGACCGCGATGACCGGGGAGATGTTGTCGACCATGGCGAGGGGGCCGTGCAGCAGATCGGCGCCGGAGTACGAGAGGGCCGGGATGTAGCTGGTCTCCATCAGCTTCAGAGCGGCTTCCTTGGCCGTGGGGTAGCCGTAGCCGCGCGAGGTGATCACCATGCGCTCGGCGAAGCGGTAGCGGGAGGCGAGCGTGCGGATCTCGTCCTGGCGGGTGAGGAGGTGCGCGGCGAGGTCGGGCAGCGCCTTGGCCGCGGCGCCGTCGCCGCCGCGCAGTCCTTCGACGAAGAGATAGAGGGTGAGGAGGGAGGCCGTGTAGGTCTTGGTGGCGGGCAGGGCCTTCTCGGGTCCGGCCATGATGTCGAGGTGGTACTCGGAGACGGCCGCCAGCGGTGAGTCCGGGTTGTTGGTGACCGCGAGCGTGATGGCGCCGGCCTCACGGGCGGCCCGGGTCGAGGCGACCAGGTCCGGGGAGCCGCCGGACTGGCTGACGGTGACGACCAGGACGTCGGTGAGATCGGGCCGCGCGCCGTACGCCGTGGTCGTCGACATCGAGGTGAGCCCGCACGGCAGGCCCAGCTGGATCTCCAGCAGGTACTTCGCGTACAGGGCGGCGTTGTCGGAGGTGCCGCGGGCGGTGAGCAGTACGAAGCGGGGCTCGCGGGCCGCGATCTGCCGGGCCACTTCCTGGATCCGCGGTGCGCCCGCCTCCAGGATCCGGCGCAGCACGTCGGGCTGCTCGGCCATCTCGCGGGCCATGATCCGACCCGGGCGGTCGTCGCCGGTCCGGGGGTCCGGGGTAGGGGCGGACATGGGGCCTCCTGGGGACGTCCGGTCGTACGCGTCGACCGTGGCCGATACGGGGTGGTACGGGCGGTGCGGGGTGGTACGGGCGGTACCGGGTAGTGCGTGCGGTGCGATCTCGAGGATCGGTATCAGCATCTCATCGCCTGTGTGGGCAGGGCTTTGTCGGGTGTGCCGTTACCCATGGGGGTGTCGAGCGGGCGTCCGGGCGGCGGGCCTGGACGCGTCGTGAAACCGTGACGGGCCGCGGAGGGGACTCCTTTGCTAGATTGGTCTACACCACATGTGTTCCCTCACGGTTCCCGGCGAGTCACTCTCCAGATCGGCAGGCCCAGCGTGGAAGTTGTCATCGTTCCCGACGCCAAGGCGGGCGGCGAGCTGATCGCCGAGGCCATGGCGGAGCTGCTCCGGCGCAAGCCCGACGCTCTGCTCGGCGTGGCCACCGGCTCGACGCCGCTGCCCATCTACCAGGCGCTGGCGGCGAAGGTCGGCTCCGGTGCCGTGGACGCCTCGCGGGCG
Source organism: Streptomyces mirabilis (assembly GCF_039503195.1). Lineage (NCBI taxonomy): Bacteria > Bacillati > Actinomycetota > Actinomycetes > Kitasatosporales > Streptomycetaceae > Streptomyces > Streptomyces mirabilis. The sequence continues at coordinate 6,755,206 of NZ_JBCJKP010000001.1, read as the reverse complement.
CGGGTCGCCCAGCTCGACGAGTACGTGGGACTGCCGGCCGAGCACCCCGAGTCGTACCGTTCGGTGCTGCGACGCGAGGTGCTCGAACCGCTGGGGCTGGGCATGGACGCGTTCCTGGGCCCGGACGGCACCGCCGAGGACGTGCAGGCCGCGTGCCAGGCGTACGACAGGGCGCTGGCCACGGCCGGTGGCGTCGACCTCCAGCTGCTCGGGATCGGCACCGACGGGCACATCGGGTTCAACGAGCCCTGCTCCTCGCTCGCCTCGCGGACCCGGATCAAGACGCTGACCGAGCAGACCAGGGTCGACAACGCGCGGTTCTTCGAGGGCGACATCGAGCAGGTGCCGCACCACGTCATCACCCAGGGCATCGGCACGATCCTGGAGGCGCGGCATCTCGTCCTGCTGGCCACGGGTGAGGGCAAGGCGGACGCGGTCGCGGCGACCGTGGAGGGGCCGGTGGCCGCGGTGTGCCCCGCCTCGGCGCTCCAGCTCCACCCGCACGCGACGGTCGTCGTGGACGAGGCCGCCGCGTCCAAGCTGAAGCTGGCGGACTACTTCCGCCACACGTTCGCGAACAAGCCGGACTGGCAGGGGATCTGACCCCGAGGGGGCGAAGAAGAACACGCAAGGGAAGAAGAAGGAAGGTGCCGGGCCCCTGGGGTCCGGCACCTTCCTTCTTCTTGTCCTGCGTGCTCCTCCTCGCGGGCCGTCACTCCCCCGCGATGACCTCCGCCGCCGCCCGGCCGCACACCCTCGCCGCGCCGTGCGTGGCGATGTGGAGGGCGCCCCGGGGCGGGGCCTGGGGGACGCCCATCTCGACCACGATCGTGTCGGGGCGTTCCCTCAACAGCGTGTCCAGGGCGGCCGCCATCCAGGGGTGGCGGTGTTCGTCGCGGACGACGGCGACGACGCGGCGGCTGCCCGCGGCGGCCAGGGCCGCCGTCGCCGCCCCCTCCCCGCGAAGCTGCCCGTCTCCGTGCCGGGCAGCAGCCTGGCCAGTTCCGCGGCCACGCCCCAGGGGGTCTCGTCCCCGACGGCGATGTTCGCCACGGGGGTGAAGGCGGCGACGAACGGCGCCGCGCCCACCGGCTCGTACGACGGCGCGCGTGTCACCGCCAGTGCGCGCCGGGCGGCGACGAGCCCCACGTCGGCCGGCTCCCGCTCGGCGGCGGGCGGAGCCGCGGAGGCCGCCGCCGTCCAACCGGCCAGCGCCCGTACCCGCTCCGCCGCGTCCGCGAGGCGCTCCTCGGGGAGTTCACCGGTGCGCACCGCCGTGACAAGGGCGTCGCGCAGGCGCCGTACCGTCTCGTCGTCCGCGAGCCCGCCGCCCACGCAGATCGCGTCCGCGCCGGCCGCGATGGCGAGGACGCTGCCCCGCTCGATGCCGTACGTCCCGGCGATGGCCTGCATCTCCATGCCGTCGGTCACGATGAGGCCGTCGTAGCCGAGTTCCTCGCGGAGCAGGCCGGTGAGGATGCGGCGGGAGAGGGTGGCCGGGCGGTCCGGGTCCAGCGCCGGGACCAGGATGTGCGCGCTCATCACGGCGCGTGTGCCCGCGGCGATCGCGGCGCGGAACGGGGCGAGTTCGCGGGCCTCGATGACCGAGAGGTCGGCGTCGATGCGCGGCAGCGCGTGGTGCGAGTCGACCGCCGTGTCGCCGTGGCCGGGGAAGTGCTTGGTGCAGGCCGCGACGCCCGCGGACTGGAGCCCGGTGACGTAGGCGGCGGTGTGCCGGGCCACCAGGTCGGTGTCGGCGCCGAAGGACCGTACGCCGATGACCGGGTTGTCGGGATTGGAGTTCACGTCCGCGGAGGGGGCCCAGTTCAGGTTCACCCCGCAGGCCGCGAGGCGGTGGCCGAGTGCCGAGGCCACCTCGCGCGTCAGCTCCACGTCGTCGACCGCGCCCAGCGCGTGGTTGCCGGGGTAGGAGGAGCCGGCGCGGACCTCGAGGCGGGTGACGTCGCCGCCCTCCTCGTCGATGGCGACCAGGACGTCGTCGCGCTCCGCGCGCAACTGGGCGGTCAGGGCCGCGAGCTGTTCGGGAGAGGCGATGTTCCGGCCGAACAGGCCGACGGCGGCGAGCCCTTCGCCGAGGCGGCGCAGCAGCCAGTCGGGGGCGGTGGTTCCGGTGAAGCCGGGCTGGAGGACGGTGAGCGCGTCGCGTGCCAAGCCGTTCCGGCCGGAAGAGGACGCGGTCGTACCACTGGCGAGTGTCGTCATCGGGTGGCGTTATCCCTTCACGGCGCCCGCGGTCAGCCCCGCGGCCATCTTGCGCTGGACGATGAGGAAGAGCACGACGATCGGCACGGCCATCATCGTGGCGCCGGCCATCATCGGGGCGTACTCGGTGCCGTGCTTGGTGGTGAAGTTGCCGAGCCAGACGGTGGCGGTCTGGTGCTCCTGGCTCATGAGCATCAGGGCGTAGATGTACTCGTTCCAGGCCTGGATGAACGCGTACACGGACGTGGCGACCATGCCGGGCGCGAGCAGCGGGAAGACCACCCGTATGAAGGCTCCGGTGCGCGAGCAGCCGTCGACCATGGCCGCCTCCTCCAGCTCCTTCGGGATGTTGACGATGAAGCCGCGCAGCGTCCACACCGTGAAGGGGAGGATGAAGGTCAGGTACGTGATGATCAGGCCGGTGAGCTTGTCGTACTGATTCAGGTCGTTGAGCAGCAGGAAGACCGGGATGATCATGGCGACCAGCGGGATCATCTGGACCGCGAGGATGCCGACGATCACGATCTTGCGGCCGCGGAAGGCGAAGCGGGAGATGGCCAGCGCGGCCAGCATCCCCACCACGACGCCGATCACGACGACCGACAGGGAGACGATCAGGCTGCGGCCGACGGGGCCCCAGAAGTCCGCGATGTCCAGCGCGCGACGGAAGTTGTCGAGCGTGAGCCCCGTGGGCAACAGGCTCGGGTCCGGGTCGATGGCGTCCTTCGCCGGCTTGAACGCCGTGTTCAGCATCCAGTAGACGGGGAAGCCCGCGGTGACGAAGACGAGGAGGCCGAGGAGGTTCCAGCCGAGCTTGGACTTCCCCCGGCGCCGGCCCGCCGTGGCGAGGGTGCTCATTCGACCTCTCCGATCTGCAGCATCTGACGCATGTACACGGCGACCACGCCCAGCAGCAACAGCACGGTCAGCAGGGCGATCGCCGACCCCTGCGCGTAGTCGTTGACGACGAAGGCGCGGTCGTAGGAGTACGTGGTGAGCAGTTGGAACTCCGCCTCCGGGTGGCCGCCCCGCATCACGAAGACCTGCGGGAAGACGCCCATGTCCCAGATGACGGAGAGCGTCGTGAGCATCACGACGATGGGCTTGAGGAACGGGAGCGTGACGTAACGGAAGACACCCCAGGCGCCGGCACCGTCCAGCCGGGCCGCCTCCTCCAGTTCGCTCGGCACCTGGGTCAGCCCCGCGCTGAGCGTGATGACGACGAAGGGCACCGCGCCCCACACCACCAGGAGCATGATCACGGCCAGTCCCTGGGGACCGCTGGCGAACCAGTTGTGGCCGATCATGTCGACGCCCGGCAGCTTGCTCAGCAGCGCGTTGAAGACGCCGTAGTCGGAGTCGAAGAGCCACTTGAAGACGGTGGTGGCCACGATGATGGGCATGCCCCAGCTGGCCACCAGCGCGATGTTGATCAGCGTCTTCACCCAGCCCGAGACACGCTGGAGGAGCAGCGCGATCAGCATGCCGATGACCATGGTGAAGACGACGGACCCGACGGCGAAGACGATCGTGCGGACGACGACCGTCCAGAACTCGCTGTCGCCCAGCACCTCGCCGAAGTTGTCGAAGCCGACCGACTCGGCCGGCTGGAAGCCCCACAGCTGGGACTGTCCGAACTTCTGGAAGGAGAGGGTGACCAGGCGGACCAGGGGATAGCCCATGACCAGCGCGAGGATCAGCAGACAGGGCGCGAGCAGGGCCCAGGGGACCGCCCCTCCGCCCGAGGTCCGCCTTCTGCGTGGCGCCTTGGGGACGGCCGGTGGCGGTGCCTGCCGCGGCGGCGGCACCTTGGCGGGGGTGGTCGTGTCTGCGGCACTCATCGCGCGCTCCTCAGCGGTCCCTCAGGTCGTACGTGGTCGAAGCCCCGCACGGGGTCGTACGCGGGGCAGGCCCCACACGGTCGAACACAGGCGAAACACGCCCGGGCCGTGCGCGGCCGGCGCCTCGCACGGTCGTACGCGGCCCGGCTCCGCACGGTCTGCGCGGGGGCGGACCCTCGCGATCCCACACGGGGCGGACCTTCGCGGTCGTACAGGGTCCAGGACCCGGTGCGGTCGCATCCGGGCGAAAGCCGCCCGGGACGCACACGCCCCGAACCCCGCACGGTGGTGCACAGTCCGAGCCCCGCACGGTCGTGCGCAGTTCGAACCCCGCACGGTCGTGCACGGCCCGAGCCCCGAGCAGGTCGTCCACCGGGGCCGACCCTCTCGGTCGTACGCGGCCCCAACCCCGCACGTCGTGCACGGGGGCGGACCCCCGCGGTCGTACGCGGGCCGAGCCCGCGCAGGTCATGCATGGGGGCGGGCCCCCGCGGTCGTACGCGGGGCGCTCGCCGGGGCGGGCTCTCGGTCGTGCGCGAGGCGGCCCGGCCGGTCCTGCCCCGCCCTGGTCGGTCCAGTTCGGTCCGAGTCAGGGGCGGGTCGTGCGTGGTCCGAACCCGGTGCGGTCGGTTCCGGTCGGGGGCCGCCCGGGTCGTGGACCGGCCGGACCCACCCGGCCCGCCCTCGCACGGTCGTACGCGGCGGGGGCCCCGCGCGGTCGTACGTCGCCGGGTCCCGCGCGTCGTGCGGGAAGCGGCTGGAACCCGGGCCCGAAGAGGACCCCGGCAGGCGTGCCCAGGAACATCCCTGGAACGTCCCGGGATCGCCCCGACGTACTCGGACGTACCCCCAGAGGCACACCCCGGACGCCCCCCGGGGCGGACCCTGGGCGCACCCCGGGTGAAGCCCCGGACACGCCCCGGGGTCCCACCACGCCCCGCGCTCACGTCACTTGGTGTTGATGACCTTGTCGATCGCGGCGTCCGCATCCTTCGCGGCGGCCTCGACCGACTTCTTGCCGGTGCCGATGTTCTGCAGCATGGTCTGCAGGACCTGGGCCTTCTCGACCTGGCCCCAGCCGGGAGCCATCGGCACGAACCAGTTGGACTCGGCCGCGGTGGCCGGAACCACGGTCGCCGGGTCGTTCTTGAGGGTGGCGAGGTCGGTCTTGTTGTTGGGCAGGTTGCCCTTGGCCATCAGACCCTTCTGACCGGCGGAGCCCGTGAAGGCGTTGATCCACTCGGCGGCGAGCGCCTGCGCCTTGGACTTCACCGGGACGGCGAGGTCGGAACCGCCGAGGAAGACGGGGATGTTCTTGCCGGACGGGCCGGGCATCACGAAGTTCTCGAGGTTGCCCTTGAGCTTGCCGGTCTTGTCGTTCTTCGGGTCCTCGGAGGTCGCACCCTCCCACGCGGCGCCGAAGATCATGGCGGACTTGCCCTGGCCGTAGACGATGTAACGGTCGGACTCGTCCTTGGTCTTGTCGCCGTGCATGTACTTGTCGACGATGGTCTTCCAGTCGTTGAGCCCCTTGATGGACTCCGGAGACGACAGGTTGGCCTTCCACTGGCCGCCGTCCTCCTTGGCGATGGAGCCGCCGGCGTCGTAGACGAAGGACATCGCGGCGTACCAGTCGCGCGTCGGCTGGTACCAGGCGCTGAACTTGCTCCCCTCCTTCTTCTGGATCTTGTCCAGGTCGGAGATGAGTTCCGTGTACGTCTTCGGGGGCGTCTTGACACCGACCGAAGCCGCCACGTCCTTGCGCCAGTTGCCGACGCGGCCACCGGCGTAGTACGGCACGCCGTAGGTCTTGCCGTCGTAGGTGACGGAGGCCTTCAGGCCGTCCAGCCACGCGGCCGAGTTGTCGAGCTTCGACGCGTCGATGGGAGCGAAGGCGCCCTTGACCATGTAGCCGAGCATCTCGGTGTTGCCCATCTCGACCACGTCGGGCGCCTTGTCGGTGGCGAGGACCGCGTCGAGCTTGGTGTTCTTGTCCGGCCAGCCGTAGTACTCGTGGTTGATCTTGACGCCGGGGTGCGCCTTCTGCACCGCCGCGTCGGCGGCCTTGACCAGCTCGGGCCAGTTGTTCTGCGCGTCCACCGTGAGCCAGACGGTCAGTGCCTTCGCGTCCGCGCCCTTGTCCGACCCCCCGGACTTGTTGTCGCTGCTCCCGCACGCCGCGATGGAGACCATCATGCCCGCGATACCGATCGCGGCTGCCAGCTTCCGCTTCACGCCACCCTCCTCAGGGATGCCATAAACCCCCCTGCCCACCGCGGTGACACATGCCGAAGCGCTGCCGAGTACTGCCCGTGGGACTGGGACTGGACCAATGGTGTAGACCAGTACGGGGAGCTTGGCCTAGACCTGGAGGGGTGTCAAGGGTGTGTAAGCCCGACTGGTCGTCCGTTATGGGACCTACATATGCAAGGACCTTTAAGTAGGTAAGTGGCATAAACGGCGGGGCCGTTCACCGGCCCCACATGCCTCCCGGTCGACCCGAGTCCACACTATGGACTAGACCAACGGGTACGCCGACGGTATATAGAGGGGATCACGGAGCGTGCGGGGGACACTCGCACACGAAGCCGTGCCACGATGTGAGCCGTGGCCGACGGGATGTCGGTCGCTTCGGCACCCGGAGCCGGGAAGGCAGAGCATGAGCACCGACGTCAGCAGTGCGGAGAACGAGGGTGGGGCCCCCATCCGTACCGCGCGCGTGCCCAAGTACTACCGCCTCAAGAAGCACCTGCTCGACATGACGGAGACACTGCCACCCGGCACGCCCGTACCGCCCGAGCGCACCCTCGCCGCCGAGTTCGACACCTCGCGCACGACCGTGCGCCAGGCCCTCCAGGAACTGGTCGTCGAGGGCCGCCTCGAACGCATCCAGGGCAAGGGCACGTTCGTCGCGAAGCCCAAGGTCTCCCAGGCGCTCCAGCTCACCTCGTACACCGAGGACATGCGCGCCCAGGGCCTTGAACCCACCTCGCAGCTCCTGGACATCGGCTACATCACCGCCGACGACACCCTCGCCGAGCTGCTCGACATCTCGGCCGGCGGCCGGGTGCTGCGCATCGAGCGGCTGCGCCTCGCGAGCGGCGAGCCGATGGCCATCGAGACGACCCACCTCTCCGCGAAGCGCTTCCCCGCCCTGCGCCGCAGCCTGGTGAAGTACACGTCCCTCTACACCGCGCTCGCCGAGGTGTACGACGTCCATCTCGCCGAGGCCGAGGAGACCATCGAGACCTCGCTGGCCACCCCGCGCGAGGCCGGCCTGCTCGGCACCGACGTCGGCCTGCCCATGCTGATGCTCTCCCGGCACTCGCTGGACCGGCAGGGCGAGCCGGTGGAGTGGGTGCGGTCGGTGTACCGGGGCGACCGGTACAAGTTCGTGGCACGGCTCAAGCGCCCGCAGGAGTAGCGCACCTGCCGCGTTGCCCGGACCGAGATACGGACGAGGGGTTCCGCTTGGCTGACGCCGTCGCCTAGATTGCCTGCGCATTGCACAGGTGAACAGCGAGGGGACGGAGTCGCCGTATGTCAGACGTGTCGGACGTGCCAGACGCGCCGAAGGTCGAACCGCCGGTGGTGACACCGATCCGGGTGGTCATCACCCTGTGCCTGATAGCCCCGTTCGTGGCGATGCTGTGGGTCGGCTCCTACGCCAAGACCGACCCGGCGTTCATCGGCATCCCGTTCTTCTACTGGTACCAGATGCTGTGGGTGCTCGTGTCCACGGCGCTCACCGTGACCGCGTACCAGCTGTGGCAGCGTGACCAGCGCGCCCGCGCGTCCCAGGGCGGGGGTGCGGCGAAATGAAGGACGGCGTGAACGGCGTCGCGCTCGGCGTCTTCATCTTCTTCTTCCTGGCCGTCACGGTCATGGGCTTCCTGGCCGCACGCTGGCGCAGGGCGGACGACGAGCACAGCCTCGACGAATGGGGCCTGGGCGGACGGTCGTTCGGCACCTGGGTCACCTGGTTCCTGCTCGGCGGCGACCTCTACACGGCGTACACCTTCGTCGCCGTACCGGCGGCGATCTACGCGGCGGGCGCGGCCGGCTTCTTCGCCGTTCCGTACACGATCCTCGTCTACCCGCTGATCTTCATGTTCCTCCCCCGCCTGTGGTCGGTCTCCCACAAGCACGGGTACGTGACGACCTCGGACTTCGTGCGCGGGCGCTTCGGTTCGAAGGGCCTGTCCCTCGCCGTGGCCGTGACCGGCATCCTCGCGACCATGCCGTACATCGCACTCCAGCTGGTCGGCATCCAGGCCGTCCTGGACGTGATGGGCGTGGGCGGCGGCGAGAACACGAACTGGTTCGTGAAGGACCTTCCGCTCCTCATCGCGTTCGGCGTACTGGCCGCGTACACCTACTCCTCGGGGCTGCGGGCCCCCGCCCTGATCGCGTTCGTGAAGGACACCCTGATCTACATCGTGATCGCGGTGGCCATCATCTACATCCCGATCAAACTGGGCGGGTTCGACGAGATCTTCAAGGCGGCGAGCGACAAGTACACGGCGGCGGGGGCGGGCGGGCTCGTGCCCGCCGAAGCGGGCCAGTGGACGTACGCCACGCTCGCGCTCGGATCGGCGCTCGCGCTGTTCATGTACCCGCACTCGATCACGGCGACGCTCTCCAGCCGCAGCCGTGAGGTGATCCGCCGCAACACCACGATCCTCCCGCTCTACTCCCTGATGCTGGGGCTGCTCGCCCTGCTCGGTTTCATGGCGATCGCGGCCGGGGTCAAGGTCACCAACGGCCAGCTCGCCATACCCCAGCTCTTCGAGAACATGTTCCCGGACTGGTTCGCGGGAGTGGCCTTCGCGGCGATCGGCATCGGAGCGCTCGTCCCGGCGGCCATCATGTCCATCGCGGCCGCGAACCTCTTCACCCGCAACATCTACAAGGACTTCATCAAGCCGGACGCGACCCCGCAGCAGGAGACCAGGGTCTCCAAGCTGGTGTCGCTCCTCGTGAAGGTGGGCGCGCTGGTCTTCGTCCTGACGATGGACAAGACCGTCGCGATCAACTTCCAGCTTCTGGGCGGCATCTGGATCCTCCAGACCTTCCCGGCGCTGGTCGGTGGCCTGTTCACCCGCTGGTTCCACCGCTGGGCGCTGCTCGGGGGCTGGGCGGTGGGCATGCTGTACGGCACGTTCGCCGCGTACGGGGTCGCCTCTCCCACCCAGAAGCACTTCGGCGGCAGCTCGAAGGAGATCCCGGGCATCGGGGAGATCGGCTACATCGGTCTGACGGCCTTCGTCCTGAACGTCGTGGTCAGCGTCGTCCTCACCTTCGCCCTCCGCGCCTTCAACGCGCCGGACGGCGTCGACGAGACGTCTCCGGAGGACTACACGGCGGACGCGGGCGATCCGGGCGTCGAGACGGAGCTTCCCCGGCCACGGCCGGTTCCACCCACTGACCCCGGGGGTCCGCCCCCAGACCCCCGGTTTGCGCGTCGGCTGCGATCACCCCCCACCCGCCCGCAGCCGAAGAACCGCGCCAATCAACCCCCACGGGCCGTCGGACATAAATCCGGCGGCCCGTTCCCGCACCCTGTTGCACACTCACCGGCATGGACATCCGCATCCGACACGCCCACCCCCACGAATACGACCGCATCGGCGAGATCACCGCACAGGCCTACCTCGGCGACGGCCTGCTCGACTTCGGGGAAAGCGACGAGTACCTCGGCGAACTGCGAGACGTGGCGAAACGGGCCACCGCCGCGGAGGTCCTCGTCGCCGTGGACCACGACCACGTCCTCGGCGCCGTGACCTTCGTACCGCGCGGCGGCCCCATGGCCGACATAGCCCGCCCCGGCGAAGCCGAGATCCGGATGCTCGCCGTCGCACACGAGTCCCGCGGCCGAGGCGTCGGCGAGACCCTCGTCCGCGCCTGCGTCGACCACGCACGCGCGACCCCCGGCTGCGTACGCGTCGTGCTCTCCACCCAGCGCACCATGCGCCCCGCCCACCGCATCTACGAACGCCTCGGCTTCACCCGCACCCCCGACCGCGACTGGAACCCGCTCCCGGACCTCGACGACATCACTCTCCTCACCTATGAGTTGACACTCTGACACCGGCACGACACAACATGTGGGGGTGTCACCTCAGCCCGGCACAAGATGTATGCTCATGCTCGCTGTCGCCGCAGGGGAATCCGGTGCAAATCCGGAACTGTCCCGCAACGGTGTACTTGTACGTGTTCGCACACCCGCGCCCACGTACTCGCGTCAGTCCGAGGACCTGCCGACAGCGCGCCCGGCCATCCGGCCCGGGTGCATGACGTCCGGGCCTCGCGGAATGGGCCGGTGGACGCGACGCCGCGTGCGCTCGTGAGCTGCCCTGCCCTCCGCCAGGCCCCGTGCCGAGCGAGGGAGAGCCCCAAGTGACCATCGCGCCAGCCGATCCGGCTTCAGCTACCGCTTTCGCACAGCAGAAGCAGGAGCAGCAGCGGAAGCAGGCCCCGGTGGAGACGGACGGTCCCGGTACCACGCTGCTGCGTACCCTGACCGACCTCACCGCCGACCTCCCCGACGCCGACCCCGGCCGGGTCGCCGCCGCCGCGCTGCGCGGCCGGTCCGCGCACGCGGACGACACGGAGCTGCGCGAACTGGCCACCGAGGCGGCCGCGGGCCTCATCTCCGAGGACCCCGTCTACTCCCGACTGGCGGCCAGGCTGCTGACGATCAGCATCGCGGCGGAGGCCGCCTCGCAGGGCGTCACGTCCTTCTCCGGGTCGATCGCCGCGGGTCACCGCGAGGGCCTGATCGCCGACCGCACGGCGGAGTTCGTCCGGCTGCACACGGCCCGGCTGGACGCGCTGATCGACACCGAAGGCGACGACCGCTTCGGCTACTTCGGCCTGCGCACCCTGCACAGCCGCTATCTGCTCCGGCACCCGATCACCCGCAAGGTCATCGAGACGCCCCAGCACTTCATGCTGCGCGTGGCGTCGGGCCTGGCCGAGGACGACACGAACCGCGCCCTGGACGAGGTCGCGGCGCTCTACGGGCTCATGAGCCGCCTCGACTACCTCCCCTCCTCCCCCACGCTGTTCAACTCCGGTACGCGGCACCCGCAGATGTCGTCCTGCTACCTCCTCGACTCCCCGCTGGACGAGCTGGACTCCATCTACGACCGCTACCACCAGGTGGCCCGCCTCTCGAAGCACGCGGGGGGCATCGGTCTTTCGTACTCCCGGATCCGTTCGCGCGGTTCGCTGATCCGCGGTACGAACGGGCACTCCAACGGGATCGTCCCGTTCCTGAAGACCCTCGACGCCTCGGTCGCCGCGGTGAACCAGGGCGGCCGGCGCAAGGGCGCGGCCGCGGTCTACCTGGAGACCTGGCACTCCGACATCGAGGAGTTCCTGGAGCTGCGCGACAACACCGGTGAGGACGCCCGCCGTACGCACAACCTGAACCTCGCGCACTGGATCCCGGACGAGTTCATGCGCCGGGTCGACACCGACGGGCAGTGGTCCCTCTTCTCTCCCTCCGACGTGCCCGAGCTGGTCGACCTGTGGGGCGACGAGTTCGACGCGGCGTACCGCAGGGCGGAGGCGGCCGGCCTCGCCAAGAAAACCATCCCGGCCCGTGACCTCTACGGCCGCATGATGCGCACCCTCGCGCAGACCGGCAACGGCTGGATGACCTTCAAGGACGCCGCCAACCGCACCGCCAACCAGACGGCGGAGCCGGGCCACACCGTCCACTCCTCGAACCTCTGCACCGAGATCCTGGAGGTCACGGACGACGGGGAGACGGCGGTCTGCAACCTCGGCTCGGTCAACCTCGGCGCCTTCGTGGTCGACGGGGACATCGACTGGGAGCGGCTGGACGAGACGGTCCGTACCGCCGTCACCTTCCTCGACCGTGTCGTCGACATCAACTTCTACCCGACCGAGCAGGCCGGCCGGTCGAACGCGAAGTGGCGGCCCGTCGGCCTCGGCACGATGGGCCTGCAGGACGTCTTCTTCAAGCTGCGCGTCCCCTTCGACTCCCCGCAGGCCAAGGCCCTCTCCACCCGGATCGCCGAGCGGATCATGCTCGCCGCGTACGAGGCCTCGGCCGACCTCGCGGAGCGCAGCGGCCCGCTCCCGGCCTGGGAGAAGACCCGTACGGCCCGTGGCGTCCTGCACCCCGACCACTACGGCGTGGAGCTGACCTGGCCGGAGCGCTGGGCGGCACTGCGGGAACGTATCGCCGCGGTCGGCATGCGCAACTCCCTCCTCCTCGCCATCGCCCCCACCGCCACCATCGCGTCCATCGCGGGCGTGTACGAGTGCATCGAGCCCCAGGTGTCCAACCTGTTCAAGCGCGAGACGCTCTCCGGTGAGTTCCTCCAGGTCAACTCCTACCTGGTGGACGAGCTGAAGAAGCTCGGCGTGTGGGACGCGCAGACCCGCGAGGCGCTGCGCGAGTCCAACGGTTCGGTGCAGGGCTTCACCTGGGTGCCGCAGGACGTCCGCGACCTGTACCGCACGGCCTGGGAGATCCCGCAGCGTGGCCTGATCGACATGGCCGCCGCCCGCACCCCGTTCCTGGACCAGGCGCAGTCCCTGAACCTCTTCCTGGAGACGCCGACCATCGGCAAGCTCTCCTCGATGTACGCGTACGCCTGGAAGTCGGGTCTGAAGACGACGTACTACCTGCGCTCGCGCCCGGCGACCCGTATCGCCCGTGCCGCCCAGGCGCAGGCCCAGCCCGAGAAGACCATCCCCGTGCAGGCGATCCCCGACGAGGACGCCGTCGCCTGCTCCCTTGAGAACCCCGAGTCCTGCGAGGCCTGCCAGTAATGAGCTCCACCGAAAAGAACCTGCTCGACCCGGGCTTCGAACTCACGCTCCGCCCCATGCGCTACCCCGATTTCTACGAGCGCTACCGGGACGCCATCAAGAACACCTGGACCGTGGAGGAGGTCGACCTCCACTCGGACGTGGCCGACCTGGCGAAGCTCTCGCAGGGCGAGCAGCACATGATCGGCCGGCTGGTCGCGTTCTTCGCGACGGGCGACTCGATCGTGTCGAACAACCTCGTGCTGACCCTCTACAAGCACATCAACTCCCCCGAGGCGCGCCTGTATCTCTCCAGGCAGCTGTTCGAGGAAGCGGTCCACGTCCAGTTCTATCTGACCCTGCTGGACACCTACCTTCCCGACCCGGAGGACCGCGCCGCGGCCTTCGACGCCGTCGAGAGCATCCCCTCGATCCGCGAGAAGGCCGAGTTCTGCTTCAAGTGGATGGACTCGGTGGAGAAGCTGGACCGTCTGGAGACCAAGGCGGACCGGCGTCGCTTCCTGCTCAACCTCATCTGCTTCGCCGCGTGCATCGAGGGCCTCTTCTTCTACGGCGCCTTCGCGTACGTCTACTGGTTCCGCAGCCGGGGTCTGCTGCACGGTCTCGCCACCGGCACCAACTGGGTGTTCCGCGACGAGACGATGCACATGTCCTTCGCCTTCGAGGTGGTGGACACCGTGCGCAAGGAGGAGCCGGAGCTCTTCGACGACCAGCTCCAGCAGCAGGTCACCGACATGCTGAGGGAGGCCGTCGAGGCCGAGCTGCAGTTCGCGCGCGACCTGTGCGGTGAGGGTCTGCCGGGCATGAACACCGACTCGATGCGCCAGTACCTGGAGTGCGTGGCCGACCAGCGTCTCCAGCGCCTCGGCTTCGCCCCGGTGTACGGCTCCGAGAACCCCTTCTCCTTCATGGAGCTCCAGGGCGTCCAGGAGCTGACCAACTTCTTCGAGCGCCGCCCCTCGGCGTACCAGGTGGCGGTGGAGGGCTCGGTCGGCTTCGACGAGGACTTCTGACGGACGGGAACGTCCGGCGGTACGAGGACTTCTGACGGTACGACACCGGTGATGCCGGGCCGCATGTCGCGGCCCGGCATCACCGCGTCTCGTCCATGGGCCGTCCATGCACCGTCCATGGACCCCCTATGGGGCGGCAAAGTTCTTCGGGCGTGGCTATCCGGCGTCATTGGCCCCGGCTAGGTTCTGCCCGTCCTGACATGTCACGTACAGCGGCACGACAGGGCGAGCAGTTTGGCATGCCCATGGCACATCCGCACTTCTCTCACGCTACGCGCGTCACGGGCCTGCCACGCAACGCCGAGAACCCCCACTTCCGGCTGTGGAGCCGTGCGCGGCCCTACCCCGGCCCCCACGGCACCCGCCTCAAACCAATGGAGGCAGCACCCATGCGTGAGACACCCCCCAGCAGGCCGGCCCGGCGACTGCGAAGACTTCTGACCGCCGCCGCGCCCGCCCTCGCCCTCACGGTCGCCGGACTCATGGCCGCCCCGGCCGCGAACGCGCAGCCGGCGCCGACCACCGCCAAGCCCTCCCGGACCGCCCAGAACGCGAAGGCCCTGACCGCCCCGGGCGCGCAGGCCGTGCACTCCACGGGCAAGGCGGGCCAGAAGGTGCCGACCACGCACCTGTGCGGCGCCCCGACGGCCGGACACGCGACCTGTTTCGCGCAGCGCCGCACCGACATCAAGCAGAAGCTGGCCGCAGCGATCTCGCCGAACGCCGCCGCCGCGGTGTCCGGTCTGAGCCCGGCCAACCTGCACAGCGCCTACCACCTGCCCTCCACCGGCGGCTCCGGCCTGACCGTCGCCGTGGTCGACGCGTACAACGACCCCAACGCGGAGTCGGACCTCGCGACCTACCGTTCGCAGTTCGGCCTGTCGGCCTGCACCAAGGCCAACGGCTGCTTCAAGCAGGTCAGCCAGACCGGCTCGACCAGCTCCCTGCCGACCAACGACACCGGCTGGGCGGGTGAGGAAGCGCTCGACATCGACATGGTCAGCGCGGTCTGCCCGAACTGCAACATCGTCCTCGTCGAGGCCAACTCGGCCACCGACTCCGACCTCGGCACCGCCGAGAACGAGGCCGTGGCGCTGGGCGCGAAGTTCGTCTCCAACAGCTGGGGCGGCTCCGAGTCCTCCTCGCAGACCAGCGAGGACACCTCGTACTTCAAGCACCCGGGCGTCGCCATCACCGTCTCCTCCGGTGACTCCGCCTACGGTGCCGAGTACCCGGCCACGTCCCAGTACGTGACGGCCGTCGGCGGCACCGCGCTGTCCACCAGCTCCAACAGCCGCGGCTGGACCGAGTCCGTGTGGAAGACCAGCAGCACCGAGGGCACGGGCTCCGGCTGCTCCGCCTACGACCCGAAGCCGAGCTGGCAGACCGACACCGGCTGCTCCAAGCGCATGGAGGCCGACGTCTCCGCGGTCGCCGACCCCGCCACCGGCGTGGCCGTCTACGACACCTACGGCGGCTCCGGCTGGGCGGTCTACGGCGGTACGAGCGCCTCCTCGCCGATCATCGCGGGTGTGTACGCCCTCGCGGGCACCCCGGGCTCCAGCGACTATCCGGCGAAGTACCCGTACTCCCACACCTCGAACCTGTACGACGTGACCAGCGGCAACAACGGCTCCTGCTCGCCCTCGTACTTCTGCACCGCGGCCACCGGGTACGACGGCCCGACCGGCTGGGGCACCCCGAACGGCACCACCGCCTTCGCCTCGGGTACCAGCACCGGCAACACGGTGACCGTCACCAACCCGGGCAGCCAGTCCACCACCACCGGCGGTTCGGTCAGCCTGCAGATCTCGGCGAGCGACAGCGCGGGCGCGACCCTCACCTACAGCGCGAGCGGTCTGCCGACCGGTCTTTCGATCAGCAGCTCCACCGGTCTGATCTCCGGCACCGCGAGCACGGCCGGTACGTACAGCGTCACCGTCTCCGCCTCCGACAGCACGGGCGCCTCCGGCTCCGCCTCCTTCACCTGGACCGTCAGCACCTCCGGCGGCACCTGCACCTCGGCGCAGCTGCTCGGCAACCCGGGCTTCGAGTCGGGCAACACGACCTGGAGTGCCAGCAGCGGCGTGATCACCAACTCCAGCAGTGAGGCCGCGCACGCCGGTTCGTACAAGGCGTGGCTGGACGGCTACGGCTCGACGCACACCGACACGCTCTCCCAGTCGGTGACGATCCCGTCCGGTTGCAAGGCCAGCTTCACCTTCTACCTGCACATCGACACCGCGGAGACCACCACGGGCAGCCAGTACGACAAGCTGACGGTCACCGCCGGATCGACCACCCTGGCGACGTACTCGAACCTCAACGCCGCCTCCGGCTACGCCCAGAAGACCTTCGACCTGTCCTCGTTCGCCGGGTCCACCGTCACCCTGAAGTTCAGCGGGGTCGAGGACTCCTCGCTCCAGACCAGCTTCGTCGTCGACGACACCGCCGTCACGACCAGCTGACCAGTGGGGCCCTGGCCGGCGTCGCGGCCAGGGCCCTGTGTCCCTGTGTGGATCCTGATGCGGGGGTGGCACGTCCAAGCGACAAGGAGGTGCCACCCCATGCGCCGTACGACCCACCATCGGATCCTCGCCCTCACGGCCCTGACACTGCTCCTCGCGGGCTGCGGCACACAGGGCGGCGGTGACGCGGGCGGCAGCCGCTCCGTGTCGCCGTCCCCCACGACGAGCCACCCGAGCTGCGACACGGCTCCCGCGGAACTCGGCGCCGCCGACACCGGCCACACGTACTGCCTCACGGCCGGCGGCGTACTCCGCCTCACCCTGGACGGCACCCCCAGTCGGCCCTGGACACCCGTCAAGGTCAGCGGCACCGGGCTAGAGGCCACCAACAGCGGCATCGTCCTCCAGGCGGGCGACGCGAGCTCCGCCTTCAAGGCGGTCTCGGCGGGAACCGCCCACCTCACCTCGTCCCGGCCGCTCTGCGCGACCGCCCCGGGCAAGGTGTCGTGCAAGGGCATTCAGGAGTGGACGGTCACGGTGCTGGTCACGAAGTCCTAGCTGACGGTCGATGCGCCGCTCGTGGGCCGCGCCGATCAGCGCGGGCAGGGCCACGACCACGAAGAGCGCGAGGACCGTCAGGATTCCGGCGGTGGTGTCCATGAGTGTCTTCATGAACACCACTGTCGTACCGCTCACCCTTCGGCGTCAGTGGCAGGACTGCCGTACACCCTCGATTTCCTGCCACCGACGAGGCACACTGGCGGGCATGCTGAAAAACGTGGCCGCGGTCCTGCTCGACGGTGTGCACCCCTTCGAACTCGGGGTCGTCTGCGAGGTGTTCGGCATCGACCGCAGCGACGACGGCCTGCCCACTTACGACTTCGCGGTCGCCTCCGCCGAGGGCCCGACCCTGAGCACCCACGCGGGGTTCTCGCTGACCACGGAGCACGGCCTGGAGCGACTGGAGAGCGCCGACCTCATCGCTCTGCCCGCCGGGAACTCCTATGTGTCCCGGTCCTATCCGACCGAACTGCTCGACGCCCTGCACCGCGCCACGGACCGGGGCGCCCGGGTGCTCAGCGTCTGCTCCGGTGTCTTCGTGCTCGGCGCGGCCGGGCTCCTCGACGGGCGGCGCTGCGCCGTGCACTGGCACCACGCCGAGGAGCTCACCCGGCAGTACCCGAAGGCGATCGTGGAACCGGACGTGCTGTACGTGGACGAGGACCCGGTGATCACTTCGGCGGGCACCGCCGCCGGAATCGACGCCTGTCTGCACATCGTCCGCAAGGAACAAGGCCCCGAGGTCGCCAACGCCATCGCCCGCCGGATGGTGGTGCCCCCGCACCGGGACGGCGGGCAGGCCCAGTACATCGAGCGTCCGCTGCCCCGCTCCACCTGCGACACGGTCGGCGAGGTACTGGTGTGGATGGAGCGCCACCTCGACCGGGAGGTGACCGTCGAGCAGCTCGCTGCCCGCGCCCACATGTCACCGCGCACCTTCGCACGCCGCTTCCAGCAGGAGACCGGCACCACCCCGTACCGCTGGATCCTGCGCCAAAGGGTGCTGCTGGCCCAGGAGTTGCTGGAGGCGTCGGACGAGACGATGGACGCGATCGCGGGCCGCACCGGTTTCGGTACCGCGGCCGCGCTGCGCCACCAGTTCGTCCGGAGCCTGGGGACGACCCCGCAGGCGTACCGGCGCACGTTCAGGGGCCCGCGGGCTGCCTGAACGCGCACCGGTACGGACACGGGGTCACCGCGGACGACACCGCGCGGTCACCGCGGCAGGGCCCTCAGCAGCAGCCGGTACGGACGCAGGGTGATGCCGACGCGGGTCGCGTCATTGGACCCGGAGACCTGCTCGAACCGCCACCGGGACGCCACCGTCGCCGTGATCAGGCTGAGCTGCGCCATCGAGAAGTGGTCGCTCGGGCACTTCCGGTTGCCCACACTGAAGGGGCTCATGGCGTGCTTCGGGACGTCCTTGGCGCGTTCCGGAAGCCAGCGGTCGGGGTCGAAATCCAGATGCCCGTCGTACGAGCGCGGATCACGCTGGATGGCGAACGGACTGTAGACGATGTCGGCACCGGCCGGTATCCGATAGCCGCCGAGTTCGGTTTCGGTCACCGCCCGCCGGGTCAAAATCCATACGGCAGGGCGCAGCCGCATCGACTCGACAACGACATTGTTGGTGTACGACAGCTTCCGGACGTCGTCGAATGCGACGGGCCGGTCCCCGACGACGGATTTGACCTCCTCGGCCACCCGCGTGGCGTGTTCCGGGTGTTCGGTGAGGACTTGCAGCAGCCACATGATCGTGGACGCCACGGTTTCGCTGCCGGGCGTGAGTATCGCTACGACTTGGTCGTGGATCTCCTGTTCGCCGATCGGCCCGCCGTTCTCGTCCTTCGCTTCCAGCAATGCCGTCAGCAAATCGTCCGGCTTTTGACCGGATGCGCGGCGCTCGGCGACGATCTCGTCGACGAGAAGATGCAAATCGGCCAATGCGCGGTCGAATTTTCGGTTGGCCGGAAGCGGCAGCCGATAGAGCGGGCCCGCCGGGATCACCATGCGCCGGTACATGCCGCGGAACACGGTGGCGAGCGCGACGCTCAGCCGTTCGGCGCGCTCGTCCATGAACTCGCCGCGCAGCAGACAGCGGGCCGCGATGCGCACGGCGACGCGGAACGACTCGGAGGTGCAGTCGACGGGCTCGCCCGACCCCATGCGCGCGGCGAGCGCACGCGCCTCCTCCTCCATGATCGGTCCGTACTCGGGGATGACGTCGAGCCGGAACGCGGGCTGGATGGTGCGGCGCTGGCGACGGTGCCTCGGCCCGTTCGCGGTGGCGACGCCCTCCTTGCCGAGCAGGCCTTCCAGGGACTCCCAGAGGGGTCCGTCGATCTTGAAGTCGGTGCTGAGCGCCATCGCTCCGGTGAGGGCCGGCGAGGTGAGCGCGTACACCGTCTTGGGGCCCAGCTTGAGCCGTACGACGTCGCCGTGGTCGCGGAGCCGGGCGAGGAAGCCCAGCGGGTCGCGGACCAGTTTCCAGCCGTGGCCCAGGACGGGTACGCCGCCCCCGGCCAGGGGTGGGACGGGCAGCTGCGGTGCCGCGGGTTGCGCGGGCTTCACGGACTCGACGGTCATGACTCACCTGCCGCTTCGTTGTTGACGTACGGGGGTGTGGAGCGGTCGTCCCAGCTGTCGACGGTGTACCGGCCGGACTCGTGGTGGAACCAGTACACGGAGCTGAACCAGTTCCGCATATTGCCGAGGCACGCTTTCACGGCGAGACTCAATTCCTTGCCGTGCACGGTGCCGTCCGCGAGGGTGTCGGCGAACCGGTTGAGGTCGTTTTCCGCGTCGAGGAATTCGGTGATGCATTCCTCGATCCGCCGCCGGGTGTCCTGGACCGCTTCTTCGAGTGTCAGCCCCTCGTGATGAATGAGGCTGATTCCGAGATTGTGGACCTCGTCGCCCGCGATTTCTTTCGGGAGCGAGCAGAGGTCGTTGTACCACGCGGCGAATTCCTGACTCAGCAGCGCCGCTCGCCGATATGCGAAATGGTTCCGCACGGCGGTGGGAAGTTCACAGCCCGCACTCGGCTCCAGCAGGTCGGTCCAGATCCAGTGCGCGAAGGTGAGCCGCCGCAGTTCCAGATATTCCTCGACCGTGGGGACGGTGCCGTTGACCCGGTTGCGGAATTCCCGGTCGTACGCCTCGATCACCGCGTGGAAATGCCGGGCGAAGCGCGCGTTCCACTTCTTGGTCAGGAACGAGTACAGGCGCACCATGCTGTCCGCGAACCCCGCGACCAGTGGATCCCGGTGGTGCAGGTGCTCCCTGGGGGAGTCCAGAGCCGCGTGCAGCTGGAACCTGAGCCTCCGCCAGGCGCCGGGCCTGGCGTGGATGACATCGCGGTCGTGACGGTCGTCCCAGACGAAGAACCACGCGCTGTAGTCCGCTATCGCCTGCAGGACCTCGTCGGGAGCGCCAATGTAGTAGCCCGCCATCAGGTCCGTATAGCAAAGGCCGTCGGCATATTCGTCGACCTTGTCCGCCGACATGAGGCGTTTTTCCCTCAGCCACGAACGTGTGTTCTCCTGAAGCCTCGGCCAATACGGGTGCAGTTGACGGGGAAACGCGGACTCGATCACCGGGAGAGAGAGCGCCGGTGGAACCGCGACCACGGTCGGTGTCGATGAAGTGCCGTGTGAGAATGCATGCACGAACAAACCCCTCTCAGCCGCCAGTTGACGCTGCGCCCCTCCCGCTGTGCCGGGCGTGCGCCGTTGCGTATCCCCGCACTTCCCATTCAGCACCACAACTGACCGTTCTGGGAACGGATTTACTCCACTCACTACCTCACAGTGCTGAGAATCTCCCCTTGTGTGACTGAATATGGATCACTTGAGGAGCACAGGGGATCGAACGTGCGACGCACATACGAACGGCGCCTGGTCAGGGAGTTCCCCCTGACCAGACGCCGCTCGGGCCGACCCGCGCGTGCGCGCGAACCCCAACTGTCCTGCCGCGACTCAGTCGTTCGCGACGATCGGGTAGCGGGGCTCGTTCTCGGCCATCTGCCGCAGGGCTTCCTTGCGCTCGCGCTTGGAGAGCCGGTCGATGTAGAGGTAGCCGTACAGGTGATCGGTCTCGTGCTGGAGGCAGCGCGCGAAGTATCCGGTACCGCGCACCTTGATCGGGTTGCCCTTCTCGTCCTGCCCGGTGACCTCCGCGTAGTCGGGGCGGGCCAGCGGCGCGTACGCGGTCGGCACCGAGAGGCAGCCCTCGTTGCTGTCGTCGAGGCGGCGCTGCTCGGCGGGCAGCTCGACGAGGACGGGGTTGCAGACGACACCGACGTGCCGCTTGCCCTCGTCGTCCTGGCAGTCGTAGACGAAGACCTTCAGGTCGACGCCGATCTGGTTGGCCGCCAGGCCCACGCCCTCGGCGGTGCGCTGGCTGGCGAACATGTCGGCGACCAGCTGGTCGAGCTCGGGCCCGAACTCGGTGACGTCCTTGCACTCCTTGTGCAGCACCGGGTTGCCGACGACCGTGATCGGCCGCGAGGTACCGCGCTCACGGTAGGCCGCCTCGCGCTCCTCACCGTCCTCGGTGTCGTTGACGAAGCCCTCGTCGTCCACGGGGAGCACTCCAGAGTGCTGCTGCTCGGTGTCCTGCTGCGCCATGACCGACGTACGCCTTCCTCGAAACCAGGGGTGTGGTGCTCATACAGGGTACGGGGGTGGCATCCCGCGAAGGCGCGGGACCGTGTTGATCTGCGGCTCCGCCGCGTGGGCGCGACAAGCCCCCACCGACCCGCGGTGAACCCGCAGCACTCAGCAGACCTCTTCGAGATCCCGCCAGTCCCGGGAGTCGGGACTGTCCGCGACCCACCCGTCCAGCAGCCCCCTGACCAGCGGAGCCGGCGCAGCCACCCCGCACTCCCGCTCCGGCACCCACAGCTGCCCGTCGGTGCGGTGACCGAGCGGCCCCGGATGCCCGGGCTCGCTGTGGTCGTGCGGGTCGAGATGCTCACCGTCGCCCTCGTCGGACGGCATCCGCGACTCGGAACACATCCGGCACAGCAGCCGTACGGACGAGGACCAGTCCTCCGCGGCGAAGCCGGCGTCCGCCGCGAGCTGCTCCAGGGCGTCCCGGTCCTCCTCGGTGGCTGCCTCCAGGAGGACCACCCAGGTGGGCACCGGGGAGGGCGCCCACAGCTCGATCTCGTCGAAGACGGGATAGGCGTGCCCGGCGGCCGTCGTCCGCTCCCCGTGCGGCACACCGTCGTGCAGAACGACCTCGCCCCAGCGCCGCCCCGAGGACGGCAGCGGAATGGACAGGACCTCCACCCGGGCCGGATCGAGCCTGCGCCCCCACACGACCTCGGCCTCGCCCTCCGGCGACAGCCGTACGGCCGCACTGCCGAGGTCCATCCCCACCGGCTCCCCGGAGACGGCGGCCCCGCCGGGCACCCGCAGCCCGTACGCCTGCCAGGCACGGCGGGCCAGCGGCCAGTCCTGCAGAGCGGTGGCGGCGATCCCGACGTTCCACCAGTCGGGGGCGCCCGCCTCCCGGTCGAGAAGTGCGACGGCCCTGAGGCCCGCGGCCCGCGCCTGCTCCCAGTCGTGCCGGAACTTGTGCAGCAGGGCCAGGTTGAACCAGGACTCCGACAGCCAGGGCTCCAGGTCCGCGGCGCGCGTCAGCAGCGCTCCCGCGTCCTCGTACCGGCCGTCGCCGATCAGCGTGAACGCGCGATCGGTGGCCTGCCGCCATGAGGCGGAGGGCCGGTGCCGTCCCTTGCCGAAGATCCTCACGATTCCCGCCTGCCAGTTCCTTGCGTTTCCCGCCTGCCGGTCCCTTGAAGAGTTTCTTGAAGACAGCGCGGCCCCGGGCCGACCCGTGCCCCCGAACACCCTCTTCCTCGCATCCAACCACGGACCGTTGGACGGGCGCTCATTACCCATGGGTTACCCAGCCTGGGGCAGGGTAAGGGTGCCCCGCAACAGGACCCTGGCCAGCGACTCCACCACCTCGGGCTGATAGTCGCGGGCGGTGGCCAGGCGCAGCTTCTCCAGGGCGGTGAGGGGCCCTCCCGGGCCTGCTTCCCTGGCCATCTCCTCGTACGCGTTGACGGCCCGCACGATCCGTGCCGTGACCGGCTGTTCCCGGTACGGATCGGCCTGCCGCTCCACGACCACGGCGACCTCGGCGTCCACGCCGGTCTGGCGTACGACGGCGCCGCCGAGGAGGGCGATGCGCCGCTGCTCGTCGGCGGAGAGCACGGAGGTGGCGCCGGCCGGCACCGGGTCGACGAGGCTGAGCTGTCCGATGTCGTGCATGAGCGCCGCGTACTCCAGGACGGTCAGATCGGGCTCGGACAGGCCCAGCTCACGGCCGACGGCCCGGCTGAGCGCGGCGACCCGCCGGGCGTGCCCGGTGGGGGTGTACCCGGCGATCTCGGTGGCCCGCGCGAGTGAGGCGATCGTCTGCCGGTAGGTGACGCGCACGGCGGCGTACCGCCGGACGGAGAGCTGGGTGAGCAGCAGGGGCAGCGAGAACACGGGCAGCGCCCACAGCCCGACGACCGCCACCGCGAGCGACATCACGGCCCCGGTCGCGCAGACCGCCGACCCGATGCCGAGCGTGGCCCGCAGCTCGTCCCGCAGCAGCGGTCCGAAGGGCCAGCGGGTCCGGGCGTGCGCCATCGCCGCCGCGAGCACGGCGTCGCACAGCGCGGTGAGCACCAGCAGGGAGACCAGCAGCAGGGCGTACGAGGGGCCGCCCCAGCCCATCAACCTTCCCTGGCTGTAGAGGGGTTGGAAGCAGACGGCGGCGAAGCCGACGGTGAGGACGCGCCGGGTGAGGTGGTCGGCGGTGGGCCCGCGGCCCCGGGCGACGTGCGGTACGCAGCCGATGAGGGCCGCGGCCACGACGACGGCGACGATCTCGAGGACGCCGTGGTCGGTGCGGTGTCCGGCGTTCTCGCCGAGCAACGCGTACGCGAGGGCTCCGGCGGCGGCGAGGGGCGCCGGCTCTCGCTCCTCGGCCCCGCTCCAGCGGGTCAGCTCCCCCACGGCGATGAGGATCCCGAAGGCGAGCGCGGCACCTCGTTCGTCCAGACCGTGCCAGAGGACGACGGCCAGCGAGACAACGGCGAGGAGCAGGGCGACCGCGTGAACGAGGGTGAGGGTGAACGGGGCTCGCCCGACGACCCCGTACCCGGGAATCTCCACCCCGACGGCACTCATGACCGCCCCCGCCCGACGACACCGCTCGACGGAGGATCGACACCATCCGGGTCCCGGCCCGCGCCACGCCCGTCGGCGCCCGTCGGGGAAGGGTCTTTGTCTTTCGGGTGCTCCTCTGTCCGACTGGAAACGGGCGGAGCGGGCGGGTAAACCCCCGCGGTCACCGCAGGATGCCACCCGTGTCGGTTCAGCGCTCGCACCAGGGCCCGTACCATCCCCGGATCGAACTGCGCCCCCGCACACCGTTCCAGTTCCTCCAGTGCCACCGGCACCGGCCGGGCCCGCCGGTAGGACCGGGTCGACGTCATCGCGTCGAACGCGTCGGCGACGGCCACCACGCGCGCGAACTCCGGGATCTGGCGTCCCACCAGCCCGTACGGATACCCGCTCCCGTCGATCCGCTCATGGTGGTGCAGGATCGCCGAGCGCGCCTCCCCGAGGAAGCCGATGCCGCGCACCATCTCGTGCCCGTACTCGGGATGCAGCTCGATGATCCGCCGTTCCTCCGGCGTCAGCGGCCCGTCCTTGCGCAGGAGCCGCGTGGGCACGCCCAGCTTCCCCACGTCGTGCAGGATCCCGGCGAACCGCAGCACTTCGACGCGCTCGTCGTCCATGCCCAGCTCACGGGCGATCATCATGGACGCCTGCCCGACCCGCTCACTGTGCCCGCGCGTGTACCCGTCCTTGATGTCGACGGCCTGCACGAGGGCCCGGATGGTGGCCTGGTGGGCGGCCCGCTCCCGGTGGTACTGGGCGAACGCCCAGCAGGACACATACATCGGCAGCAGCACGAGCAACGCGGCGACGGGACCGTACTGACTGCGCCACAGCACCGCCATCATCAGCCCGGCGAGCCCGTGCACGGCGACCGAGGCGAGGGAGCGCGAGAAGAGCCCGCGCCAGGCACCCCGCACCGGCACCCGCTCGGCGAGCGCCAGGATCCCGCCGTCGAGCGCGGTCAGGACCAGACAGAAGGTGAGCACCGCGGCCCCGGCGGGCACGAGCGCGTACGGGAAGTGGGGCAGGGCGATCGCGTCCCGGCCGCCCAGCGCCCAGTGCACCCGGGACGCCGCCCAGACCGCGACGGCGAGCTGGGCCGCGCGCCAGACCCGGCGCAGCCACCGCGGCCGCTGCTCCACACGGGCGAGCAGCGCGCCCGGCAGCGCCACGAGCGCGGCGGCCGACGGCGGCAGCAGAAAGGCCCCGGCGAGCAGCACGGGCAGGAAGGTGCCCAGCCCTCTGGGGGCGCCTCGCTCGGCTGCGCGGGCGGCGGCACCCTTGGGGCTGTGCGGGAAGGGGATCCGCTCGCAGCCGGCGTACAGCGCGGCGAGCAGGGCGACGATCCACCAGGGTGCGTGCACGGCGGGCAGCGGAGCCAGGCAGGCCACGGCGGCCAGGACGACACAGACGAGGTAGACACGGGCCCACGTCGG
Organism: Streptomyces mirabilis; assembly: GCF_039503195.1. Taxonomy (NCBI): domain Bacteria; kingdom Bacillati; phylum Actinomycetota; class Actinomycetes; order Kitasatosporales; family Streptomycetaceae; genus Streptomyces; species Streptomyces mirabilis. The sequence continues at coordinate 6,729,663 of NZ_JBCJKP010000001.1, read as the reverse complement.
AATCGACCCCATCGCCTCGTTCCCTCCCCCGGACGTCCCCTGCCCCGGTCAGGATCCGGAGCCTAGGGCGGTGGGAACGGTACGGGGGCGGCAATGGCCGAATCCGCGGGCTCGGAGCCCGCGGATTAGCACGTTCGGGTGATAACCGGACGATCTCCCCGGGGAGTTCAGGACTCCTGGGGCGTCGCGGTGACGTCGTGCTCGGGCACGGTCTGACCGGACCGGATCAGGTCGATGCGCCCCATGACCTTGGCGCGCAGATCGGTCGGCACGTCGTCCTGGCCGCAGCACCGCTTGACCAGCTTCTTCACGGCCTTCTCGAGTCCGTACTTCTCGAGACACGGGGAGCACTCCTCGAAGTGCACCTCGAACTTGGTGCAGTCCGAGTCCGGCATCTCATGGTCGAGGAACTCGTACAGGTGGTCGAGTACCTCACTGCAATCCGTCTCGTGCGGCTCTCCGCAGCTCATGAGCCCGAGCCTTTCGCTTCGTTCGACTCTCCGGCGCCGGCCGGGACCAGCCCGCGGTCACGGGCGTAGTCCTCGAGCATGCCGCGCAGTTGGCGACGGCCCCGGTGCAGCCGGGACATCACCGTACCGATGGGTGTCCCCATGATGTCCGCGATCTCCTTGTACGCAAAGCCTTCTACATCAGCGAGATAGACCGCGATGCGGAATTCCTCGGGGATCGCCTGCAGCGCAGCCTTGACATCCGAGTCGGGCAGGTGGTCGAGCGCCTGCGACTCCGCGGAGCGCAGACCGGTCGACATGTGCGACTCGGCACGCGCGAGCTGCCAGTCCTCGATCTCCTCGGCCGCACTGCGCTGGGGTTCGCGCTGCTTCTTGCGGTACGAGTTGATGAAGGTGTTGGTGAGAATGCGATACAGCCAAGCCTTGAGGTTGGTGCCCTCGCGGAACTGGTGGAAGGACGCGTACGCCTTCGCGTACGTCTCCTGCACCAGGTCCTCGGCGTCGGCCGGGTTGCGCGTCATGCGCAGGGCGGCCGAGTACATCTGGTCGAGGAATTCGAGCGCGTCCCGCTCGAAGCGCGCGGTGCGCTCGGCGGACGACTCCGTGCTCGTGCCCTGGCCCTCGGGCTGCTCCGCCTGGCCGTGATCGGTCCCTGCGTCGGTCCCAGTGACCGGACCCACCTCCTCCAGCGACGTGGCAGGACCGAAACCGGTCCCACTCGAATCGGAGGATAGACGAACATCCACACCCGCCGCCGCTCGAACGGGGACGGTCTTCGCCGCGTGCAGCACCGTCCAGTCCAGCTCAGGGCTACTGCTGCGGTTCGGGCAGATGGTCGAACCCATGCGGCGGACTTCCTCTCGTTCGAACGGTTCAGCACGCTCCGTGCTGTCTGCTCGGCACAACAGTGGTCCACCGCCCGACATTCCCGTGCGTCACCCGAGTGACGCGATCCACCCCACGACGCCCTCGGTGATGACCTCCAGGGCCGCATCCTGGTCGATCGGTGCCCGTTTCGGGACGGCGAATCCATGATCGCCGTACGGCACCTCGATCAGCTCGTGCGAGCCGTTCGGGAACTCCGCGGGCTTGCCGAACGGGTCGTTGCCGCCCTGGACGACGAGGGTGGGCACCCCGGCGCCGAGGAGTTCGTCGGCGCGGGACTTCTCGGGCCTGCCGGGCGGATGCAGCGGGAAACTGAGGGCGAGGACGGCGGTGGCGCCGAGTTCCGTCGCCGTACGGCAGGCGACACGGGCTCCGGCGCTGCGCCCGCCCGCGACCACCGGCAGTCCGGGCTTCGCGACCGTGGGCCACAGGCCCCGCCATCCCACGTCCAGGGTCTTGGGCGCGGGCGCCACCTTCTTTCCGGCCACCCGCCAGGGCTGCTCGACGAGCGCGACGCTCACGCCGTGCCCGGGCAGCACCGCGGCCAGCGCCTGGAGATCACGCGCCTCGATACCGCCGCCCGCACCGTGACTCACAGCGAGCACGAGGCGTGGCTTCTTGGCCCGGTGCCACGTGATGCGGGCTGGACCGGCGTCCGTCTCGACCGTCTCGATCGCGTCCATGATCTCCGTCACGTCAGATTTCCATGGCCTCCGTCGCGGAAGGCTTCCATGACCTCCGTCACGTCAGAAGAGTGTGCCCTCTTCGGGGCCCTCCAGCTCCTTCAGCAGCTCCGGCCCGTTGTTGCGGACGTTGCTGACGGCCGTGGAGACGGGATAGGCGCGCATCAGCCCGGCGGGCGGCGGCGCGAGCAGCTCGCGCAGGCCGTCGACATCCGTACGGGCCGGGTCGAGCCAGGCGTCCCAGCGGTCCGGGGTGAGCATCAGGGGCATCCGGGGGTGGATGTCGGCGAGGGCGTACGGCCCCTCGGCGGGCGCGACCGCGAGCGGCGAGGTCTCCGCCTCGGTCGTGATCACCGAGCACGTCGCCCACCAGGCCCGGGGGTGGTCGTCGGGGAGCGTCCGGTCGCGCCAGAACTCGTACAGACCCGCCATCGCGAAGACCGAGCCGTCCGCGGGCAGCACGAAGTACGGCTGCTTGCGCGGCCGCTTCTTCTTGCCCTCGACCTCGAGATCGCGCTCGCCGGACCCGGTGACCCACTCGTAGTAGCCGTCGGCGGGGACGATGCAACGCCGGGCGGCGAAGGCACGGCGGTACGAGGGCTTCTCGTGCACGGTCTCCGCGCGGGCGTTGATCATCCGGGCGCCGCCCTCGGGCGTCTTGGCCCAGGACGGGACGAGCCCCCACTTGAGTCTGCGCAGCTGGCGAACCGGCTTCGGGCTCTGGGCGTCCTTAAGGGGACGGTCGAGGACGGCATAGACGTCCTTGGTCGGAGCCACGTTGTAGTCGGGGTCCAAGGTCTCCTCGGGCTCCCACTTCTCGACCTCAAAGATTCCTGCGAGATCCTCGGGCCCACGACTCGCTGCATACCGTCCGCACATACGTGCCACACTGCCAGATTCCGCGACACCAGAGGGAGCCACCGCAGACAATGGACAGCACCGCAGCCACCTCGCTGGCCTCGCTCTGGGACCAGGTCTCCGGCACCCAGCCGGACCCCGACCTGTGGGTGGTGATAGCCACCATGGTCGCCGCTCTCGCGGTGATCGTCCCGCACGGCGTCTGGCGTGTCTCCCGCAACGCCATCACCATCGCGCACGAGGGCGGCCACGGGCTGGTGGCGCTGCTGACCGGGCGGAGCCTCAGTGGTATCCGGCTGCACTCCGACACCAGCGGCCTCACCGTCAGTCGCGGCAAGCCCACCGGCCTCGGCATGATCCTCACCGCGTCGGCCGGCTACACCGCTCCCCCGCTGCTCGGCCTCGGCGGCGCCGCGCTGCTGGGCCTGGGCCGCATCACCCTGCTGCTGTGGCTGGCCACGGCCCTGCTCGTCGCGATGCTGGTGATGATCCGCAACGCCTACGGCGCGCTCACGGTGGTCCTCACCGGCGGCACGTTCCTGGTGGTGTCCTGGCTCGCCGGACCCCAGGTGCAGGCGGCGTTCGCCTACGCCGTGGTGTGGTTCCTGCTGCTCGGCGGCGTCCGTCCGGCCTTCGAGCTCCAGGCCAAGCGCAGCCGGGGCGGCGCCGGCGACTCCGACGCCGACCAGCTCTCCCGCCTCACCCACGTCCCGGCGGGGCTGTGGCTGTTCCTGTTCCACGCGGTGTCCCTGTGCTCTCTGCTGGGCGGCGGCCGCTGGCTGCTGGGGCGTTGAAGTGCGGGGCGGCGAGCGCGGGGGCGTTGGATGCGGGGGCGTTGAGCGCGGGGGCGTTGAGGCACCCCTGAAACTTTCGCTCACATTCCGTCACTTTTGATCAAGATCTACCCCCACCCCCACCCACTAAAGTGGGCGCATGACCGCGAACCCCGCCCACACCGCCCTCTGGCCCGCCCCGCACGCGAGCGGAGCCGTCGACGCGACGGTCCACGTGCCGGGGTCCAAGTCGGTCACCAACCGTGCCCTGGTCCTCGCCGCGCTCGCCTCGGAGCCGGGCTGGCTGCGCCGCCCGCTGCGCTCCCGGGACACGCTGCTGATGGCGGGCGCGCTGCGCGCGATGGGCGTCGGCATCGAGGAGACGGTGGCGTCCAGCTCCACGGTCGCCGCCGGCCCGGACGCCTCCGGCGAGGCCTGGCGGGTCATCCCCTCGGGTCTCCAGGGTCCGGCCACGGTCGACGTCGGCAACGCCGGCACCGTGATGCGCTTCCTGCCCCCGGTCGCCGCCCTCGCGGACGGCCCCATCCGTTTCGACGGCGACCCCCGGTCGTACGAGCGTCCGCTGAACGGTGTGATCGACGCGCTGCGTCTGCTCGGCGCCCGCATCGACGACGACGGCCGCGGCGCGCTGCCGCTGACCGTGCACGGCGGCGGCGCCCTGGACGGCGGCCCGGTGGAGATCGACGCGTCCTCGTCGTCCCAGTTCGTGAGCGCCCTCCTCCTGTCCGGCCCCCGCTTCAACCAGGGGGTGGAGGTCCGCCACACCGGCTCGACGCTGCCCTCGATGCCGCACATCCGGATGACGGTCGACATGCTGCGCGCGGTCGGCGCGCAGGTGGACACCCCGGAGTCGGGCGGCGAGCCCAACGTCTGGCGGGTCACGCCCGGCGCGCTGCTCGGCCGCGACCTGATCATCGAGCCGGACCTGTCGAACGCCCAGCCGTTCCTGGCGGCGGCCCTGGTGACCGGCGGCACGGTCGTCGTCCCCGACTGGCCCGCGCACACCACCCAGCCCGGTGACCGGCTGCGGGAGATCTTCACCGAGATGGGCGGTTCCTGCGAACTGAACGACAGCGGTCTGGAGTTCACCGGTTCGGGTGCGGTCCACGGCATCGACGTGGACCTGAGCGAGGTCGGCGAGCTGACCCCGGGCATCGCGGCGGTCGCGGCCCTCGCCGACTCCCCGTCCACCCTGCGGGGCGTGGCGCATCTGCGCCTGCACGAGACGGACCGGCTGGCCGCGCTCACCAAGGAGATCAACGAACTCGGCGGTGACGTCACCGAGACCGCCGACGGCCTGCACATCCGCCCGCGCCGACTGCACGGCGGCATCTTCCACACCTACGACGACCACCGCATGGCGACCGCCGGCGCGATCATCGGGCTGGCGGTGGAGGGCGTACAGATCGAGAACGTGGCGACGACGGCGAAGACCCTGCCGGACTTCCCCGATCTGTGGACCGGAATGCTCGGGAACTGACGGGCGGACCGGGATCATGCGCCGCTACGGCAAGCACACCGACGAGGACGACATCCGCCAGCGCCCCAACCGCAAGGGCAACCGTCCGCGTACGAACATCCGCCCCAAGCACGAGGAGGCGGTCGAGGGCATGGTCGTCACCGTCGACCGGGGCCGTCTGACCTGCCTCGTCGAGGACCGCCTCGTGATGGCGATGAAGGCCCGCGAGCTGGGTCGCAAGGCCGCCGTCGTCGGGGACCGCGTCGCGATCGTCGGTGACCTGTCCGGCGAGAAGGACACCCTCGCCCGCATCGTCCGCATCGAGCCGCGCAGCTCGGTGCTGCGCCGCACGGCCGACGACGACGATCCCTACGAGCGCGTGGTCGTCGCCAACGCCGACCAGCTCGCGATCGTCACCGCCCTCGCCGACCCCGAGCCGCGCCCCCGCCTGATCGACCGCTGCCTGGTCGCGGCGTACGACGCAGGCCTGGAGCCCCTGCTGGTGCTGACCAAGTCGGACCTCGCCCCGCCCGACGAACTCCTCGAGCTGTACGGGGCCTTGGGCGTCCCCTACGTCGTGACGAGCCGTGCGGAGCTGGAGAGCGGCACGGCGGTGGACCGGGTGCGCAAGCAGCTGGACGGCAAGATCACGGCGTTCGTCGGGCACTCCGGCGTCGGCAAGACGACCCTGGTCAACGCGCTGGTCTCGCTGGAGCGCCGGCGCAGCACGGGCCACGTGAACGCCGTCACGGGCCGCGGCCGGCACACCACGACCTCGGCGCGCGCGATCCCGCTGCCGGGCAGTGAGGGCTGGGTCATCGACACCCCCGGCGTCCGCTCCTTCGGCCTGCACCACGTCGACCCGTCCCGGGTCATCCACGCCTTCCCCGACCTCGAACCCGGTACCGAGGGCTGTCCGCGCGCGTGCAGCCACGACGAGCCGGACTGCGCGCTGGACCAGTGGGTGGCGGACGGACACGCGGACCCGCAGCGGCTCTACTCCCTGCGCCGACTGCTGGCGACGCGGGAGCGCACGGAGGGTGACTGAGTCCCCTGAGCCCCCTTGTGACCTCCGCGTTGTTTGCGTGGGCGGCCCGTCGGTAAGTGCTTAGCCGGTCGGCGAATGCATAATCGCACCAAGCCGGAACCAGGCCAGGCGAAGCAGTCGACGTGCTTACACCGGAGGACGAGACATGGCGTGGCTGCTGGTCGTTGTGGCGGGACTGCTCGAAACCGGCTTCGCCGTCTGTCTGAAGCTCTCGCACGGCTTCAGCAGACTTTGGCCGACGGTCGCCTTCTGCGTCTTCGCGCTGGGCAGTTTCGGCCTGCTGACCCTCTCGCTGAAGAAGCTCGACGTCGGCCCGGCGTACGCGGTGTGGACCGGCATCGGCGCGGCGGGCACCGCCATCTACGGCATGATCTTCCTCGGCGACCTGGTGTCGACACTCAAGATCGTCTCCATCAGCTTCGTCATCATCGGCGTCATCGGCCTCCAGCTCTCGGGCTCCGCCCACTGAAGCGTCCCCGTGGGGCACGGGGAACTGCGCGACAAGCCACAACGACGCCGCACCCGCCGACGCACGCTCCCCGGCATCCCGGTAGGCGAGTCATCTCCACTGCCGCGGCAGCGCACCTCGCACCAGCTCCGTCACTCCCCCCTCCCCCGGCGGAGCCGCCACACACGACAACGACAACCGCACCACCAACTCGCACGCCCCCGCCAACTCCCCCAGGTCCCCCCGCATCGCCCCGGGCCCGGACAACGCCGTGACGGCCCGATCCCGGACGAGCGCCACGAAGTCCGCCGGCGAGGGCAACGGCCCGTCCGCCCTGCGCTGCGCGGGCACCGCGGACGACGACGGCACCGCCGAGAGCGTCGGCGACGGCAGTCGCTCACTCCAGCACCCGGTCAGCATGGCCCGTACGAGCGCGTTGCCCCGGGCCGCCGACGTGGTCCACTCGGCGGTCGCGAGCAGCCGCTCGCGCGCGTCCGCGTGGGTGGCCAGCGCGCGCTCGACACCGGCGAGAAAGCCGTCGGCCTCCCTCCGTACGAGGGCGCGTGCGAGCCCCTCCTTGCTCCCGAACTCGTTGTAGAGCGTCTGGCGGGACACACCGGCCACGGCGGCGACGTCGACCATCCGCACCGTGGACCACGGGCGGTGTGCGAGCGCCGTATAGGCGGCATCCAGAAGGGATTCCCGCGCTGCAGGCATCTTTCGCCTCCCTGGGGGCGAGCGGGCGGCACTGCAGCTCAGATTTGACGCGCGCGGGGGCACTGTCAAGGGTTCGCGGCGGCGTCGAGGGGCGTACGTCGACCCCCGCACGCCGCGATGATCAATCAGGCCGTGCGGCCCGCGCCCCGGAGGCGCCCCGAGCCCCATGACCGTGCCCGATGATCCCCCAGGCCGTATGGCTGTGGCCCGAGTGGGCCATATACGGTGCAGTCATGCCCGACTATCGCGATGACCTGCGCCTGGCCCATGTCCTGGCGGACGCCGCCGACGCGGCGACGATGGACCGGTTCAAGGCGCTCGACCTCAAGGTCGAGACCAAGCCGGACATGACACCGGTCAGCGAGGCGGACAAGGCCGCCGAGGAGCTGATCCGCGGCCACCTCCAGCGGGCACGGCCGCGCGACGCGGTCCTCGGCGAGGAGTACGGCATCGAGGGCACCGGTCCGCGCCGCTGGGTGATCGACCCGATCGACGGCACCAAGAACTACGTCCGCGGGGTGCCCGTCTGGGCCACGCTGATCTCCCTGATGGAAGCCGGCGAGGGCGGCTACCAGCCGGTGGTCGGAGTGGTCTCCGCCCCCGCGCTGGGCCGCCGCTGGTGGGCGGCGAAGGGGCACGGCGCGTTCACCGGCCGCAGCCTGTCCTCGGCCACGCGCCTGAAGGTCTCCCAGGTCTCGCGGATGGCCGACGCGTCCTTCGCGTACTCCTCGCTGTCCGGCTGGGAGGACCAGGGCCGCCTCGACGGCTTCCTGGACCTGACGAAGGCGGTCTGGCGCACGCGCGGGTACGGCGACTTCTGGCCCTACATGATGGTGGCGGAGGGCTCGGTGGACATCTGCGCGGAGCCCGAGCTGTCGCTGTGGGACATGGCGGCGAACGCGATCGTGGTGACCGAGGCGGGCGGATCCTTCACGGGCCTCGACGGCCGCCCGGGCCCGCACAGCGGCAATGCGGCCGCGTCGAACGGCATCCTCCACGACGAGCTGCTGGGTTATCTGAACCAGCGCTACTGAGCCGACGGGCTGCCGGGACACCTGAACCAGCGGTGCTGAAGAGCCGTTGGCGCGCCCTTGTGACCCATGGGCGCCCCCGAAACTCACCGCACGCCCTCTTGTTGACCCTCCCTTTAACTGCGACTCTGAGAGTCCCCCCACTTGTGAAATTGTGAATCGCTTCTCTTGGCGCTTCACCAAGGAGGTGGCTCCAGCCCATGCTCGTCCGCGACGCCATGAGCACGGTGGTCCTCACCATCGGCCCGGCACACACACTCCGCCAGGCGGCCTGCCTGATGTCCTCCCGCCGCGTAGGCGCGGCCGTCGTCCACGACGAGGACTCCTCCGGCCTCGGCATCCTCACCGAACGCGACATCCTCAACTCGATCGCCCTCGGTCAGAACCCGGACACCGAGACCGCGGGCACCCACACCACGACCGACGTCGTCTTCGCCGCCCCCGTCTGGACCCTGGAGGAAGCCGCGGCGGCGATGGCACACGGCGGTTTCCGACACCTGATCGTGCTCGACGACACCGGCCCGGTCGGCATCGTCTCGGTCCGCGACATCATCCGCTGCTGGGCCCCGAAGCGGCAGCGGGTACCCGCGTAGACGCCCCCGCACCCCTCCCGGGCACCACTGCCGGGCCCGCTCATGCCGACGGGCCGGACCCCTCATCACGCAGAGGGATCCGGCCCACCGCCCACGACAAGCGATCCAGTGCCGGTGGTCAGCCGCGCAGGGCCCGGACCGCGGCCGCCAGCCGCTTGCCGCATTCTTCGTCAGCCTGACGGAAGTTGTTGATCGCGCGCTCGGCGATGTCGTCACGGGAGACCTTGGCGATGAAACCCGCCAGATTCGCGATCAGACGCCCCTGCTCGTCCTCCGACATCAGGCGGTACAGACTGCCCGCCTGCACGAAGTCGTCGTCCTCGGAGTGGGACGCCGCCTCGGTCTCACCGGTGTGGCCGGTCACCGCGATCGGCTGCCACAGCGGACGGTCCGTCTGGAACGGACCGCCGAAGCTGTTCGGCTCGTAGTTCTTCGCGCCCTTGTGGCGACCGTCGTACAGGGAGCCGTCACGGGAGTTCGTGCGCGCCTCGGCGGCGTGCGGGCGATTCACCGGCAGGTGGTCGGCGTTGATGCCGACGCGGTAGCGGTGCGCGTCGCCGTAGGCGAAGAGCCGCCCCTGAAGCATCCTGTCGGGGGAAGGCCCGATCCCCGGCACGAAGTGCGCCGGCGAGAAGATCGACTGCTCGACCTCGGCGAAGATGTTCTCCGGGTTGCGGTTGAGCTCCAGCCTGCCGATCTCGATCGGCGGGTAGTCCTCGTGCGGCCACACCTTGGTGAGGTCGAACGGGTTGAACCGGTAGGTCGCCGCGTCGGCCGCCGGCATGATCTGCACCTGCACGGTCCAGGACGGGAACTCACCGCGCTCGATGGCCTCGCGCAGGTCGCGCTGGTGGGAGTCGGGGTCCTCACCGGCGAGCCTGTCGGCCTCCGCCTGGGTGAGGTTCTTGATGCCCTGGTCGGTCTTGAAGTGGTACTTGACCCAGAACACCTCGCCGGCCTCGTTGTTCCACTGGTACGTGTGCGAGCCGTACCCGTGGAGATGCCGGTAGGAGGCGGGAATCCCCCGGTCGCCGAAGAGCCAGGTGACCTGGTGCGTGCTCTCGGGGCTGAGGCCCCAGAAATCCCACACGTTGTCGGCTTCCTGCGAACCGGTGTACGGGTCGCGCTTCTGCGTGTGGATGAAGTCGGGGAACTTGATGGCGTCCTTGATGAAGAACACCGGGGTGTTGTTGCCGACGAGGTCGTAGTTGCCCTCCTCGGTGTAGAACTTCAGCGCGAAGCCGCGGGGGTCACGGACCGCGTCCGCGGAGCCGAGGTTGCCTGCCACCGTCGAGAACCGCAGAAAGGTCTCGGTCTGCTTGCCGACCTCGGAGAGGAACGTGGCGCGGGTGTACGGGGTGACATCCGCGGTGACCGTGAAGGTGCCGTAGGCGGCGGCGCCACGGGCGTGCACGACACGCTCCGGGATGCGCTCACGGTTGAAGTGGGCGAGCTTCTCGAGAAGCAGCTGGTCCTGAACGAGCACCGGGCCGCCGACGCCTGCGGTCTCGCTGTTCTGGTTGTCGGCCACCGGCGCGCCGGCCTCCGTCGTCAGCGGTCCCTGCGTCACGTGCGCCTCCTGCGTCATTCCGCACCGGTCCTGCCCGGTCCCACCCGACATCCAATATCGAACCGATCCTACATTAGACAAAATCCAAATCAAGCACTCATCCAAATTCACACCTATTCGGGATCTGGTCACCTTGCTGTTAAGCTGACGTGTATGAGTGACCTGTTGGAACGACTGCGCGGACGCGGATGGCGAATGACCGCGCAGCGGCGTGTCGTGGCCGAGGTCCTCGACGGCGATCACGTCCACCTGACGGCCGACGAGGTGCATGCCCGGGCCGTCGCCAAGCTGCCCGAGATCTCCCGGGCGACCGTCTACAACACGTTGGGTGAGCTGGTCTCGCTCGGCGAGGTGCTGGAAGTCGCGACGGACAAGCGCGCCAAGCGCTACGACCCGAACGCGCACCGTCCGCACCACCACCTGGTCTGCGCCCAGTGCGGCTCGATCCGCGACGTCCACCCGAGCGGCAACCCGCTCGCCGACCTCCCCGACTCGGAGCGTTTCGGCTTCACGGTCTCGGACGTAGAGGTGACATACCGGGGCCTGTGCCCCACCTGCGCCTCAGCCTGATTCTCCCGAAGCCCCGGCCTCCACGGACGCCGGGGCTTCGCCGTGTCCGCCGCACCCCGAAAACGCCGAAGGACCCAGATCTCAATGATCTGGGTCCTTCGCCTTCAAGTAGCGGGGACAGGATTTGAACCTGCGACCTCTGGGTTATGAGCCCAGCGAGCTACCGAGCTGCTCCACCCCGCGTCGATGAACTGAACATTACGTCAACCAGGTGGACCAGTGCAAATCCCATGGACGCCGCCTTGAACACGGGGCGAGGAGAGCCTCCAGGCCCGCGAGATACGACGAGAAGAGAAGCACCCACGGGGCACGGGGCGAGGCCCCCGCCGGGATTGCAGGGGCGCAGTCCCGCCGGGGGCCGAGGGCCCGGTCCGACGGCGTGCAGGGACGCAACCCCGCAGAGATCCCGGGGCACGGCCCCACAGGGGTCCAGGCCCGGTCCGCCGGAGTTCAGGGGCGCAGCCCCCAGGAAGCCAGGGCCGGCCTGGCGGGGTACAGGGGCCCAGGATCAACCTGGTGGGACACAGCCCCGCGAAGGTCCAGGGGCACGGCCCGGCGGGGTCCAGGGGCGCAGCCCGCAGGAGGCCAGGGGGCTCGCCCCGCGGGGCGCGGGGGCGCAGCCCCGCCGGGGTTCAGGGGCGGAGCCCCGGGCGAGGTTCGGGGCGGAGCCCCAGGGATGGGTCGGGTAGGGGCGGCGGGGGCGAGGACAACCCGAGACCAGCCCCCACCCACCGCCACAAAATCACGCAGACAACTCCTGCCGCAACGCATCCCGCAACCGAGCCGCCCGCTCAGCCACCTCCGCTGGCCCCAGCGCAGCGGCCCGATCAGCCCACCGCTGCCCCTCCGCCAACTCCCCCCGCCGCGCATACACGAGCGCGAGCCGAAGCGCCGCCCGCCCATGCCCCGCATCCGCCGCCCGGGTCCACCACAACGCGGCCTCCGGCTCACTCCCCTCCCGAGCCAACAACAGCCCCAGATTGAAGGCCCCGTTCCGAGACCCGGCCTCCGCGGCCGACCGGTACCACCGAGCCGCCTCCACCACATCGCCCCGAGCCGCGGCGAGCATCCCGACCCGCACCTGCGCCCGCCGATGCCCGAGGGAGGCAGCCCGCTCGTACCACTCCTCGCACTCGCTCTTCTCCTGCGTCGGCTCCCCGAGCTCGTGCGCGGGCGGCGGCGGCCGCCGGGCGTCGAGCACGGCGGCCAGCCGGTACGCGGCCTCCGCGCTACCGCCCCCCGCCGCACACCGCAGATGCCGCTCGGCCTCCAGCTCGTCCCCGTCCCGCAGCCGCGCGATACCGACCTGCAGCGCCGCCTCGGTGTGCCCGGCGGAAGCCGCCCGCTCGTACCACCGCAGCGCCGCCTCCTCGTCGTCCTCGCTCCCCCGCCCGGCGTGCAGGATCCCGAGATTGAACGCGGCGTCCACACTGCCGGCCTCCGCGGCCTTGGAGAACCACGGCTCGGCCCCGGCCGAGTCCCCGACCTGAAGCAACAGGATCGCCAGCGCGTTCGCGGCCTCACGGTGCCCCGCGTACGCGGCCCGCCGGTACCACTGCTCGGCCTGCGCGGTCCGCCCCTGCTCGGCGCAGAGCAGCCCGAGGTTGTACGCGCCGTTCACATCACCGGCGTCCATGGCGGCCCGGTACCACCGCTCCGCGGTCTGCGTCTCGCCGCGCTCGGCGTGCAGCGCCCCCAGCGCGTTGGCGGCGTTCCCGTCCCCGTCCTGCGCGGCCCGCAGCCACCACACGGCCGCGCTCTCCGTGTCCCCCGCGTCCCTCAGCAGGAACCCGAGTGCGCAGGCGGCCCGCGCCTCGCCGTCCTTGGCGGACGTCAGATACCAGCGCCCCGCCTCCTTGAGGTGCCCCCGCTTCTCCAGGATCGCCCCGAGGTGCAGCGCGGCCCGCCGGTGCCCCCGCGCGGCGGCCTGCCGGTACCACTGCTCGGCCTCTTCACCGGCGGCTCCTATGACCCCGATGACACCGTTGTCGCCCCTGCCCTCGCCCGCGTCCGCCGCCTTGCGGTCGAGCGTGCGCGCGAGCCGGTACGCCGCCTCGCGGTGCCCCCGCTCGGCGGCCGCCCGCATCCACTGCTCCGCGCCGACGTCACTGCGATGCTCCAGCAGATCGGCGAGCGCGTACGCCCCGAGGGCGTGCCCCTGCTCGGCGGACTGGCGCAGCCAGTACTCGGCGGCGGGCTCGTCTCCCCGCTCCCGGTGATAGCGCCCGAGCGCGTGCGCTGCGGCCGCGGACCCGGCGACGGCGGCGATCCGCCACCACCCGGCGGCCTCGTCGGTGTACCCGCGCTGATGCAGGAGGACACCAAGGTTGTTGGCGGCGGCGCGGTCACCGACGGCGGTGGCCGCGCGCAACTGAGGCTCGGCTCCGTCGAGATCGCCACGGCGCAGCAGCATCGCCCCGAGGACACTCATCGCCTCGACGTCGCCGGCCTCGGCGGCGAGCCGCTGACGTGCTTCCTCGGCAGCCTCGCCGGTTTCGTCCCGGTCTGAAGGCTGCACAAAACGCCCTGTATCCAACAGAGTTGCCTTGTCCCCCATAACGTCCATCGTCGCACCACCTGCAACCTGGGTACACCTGGTATACCGCAGTCAGTGAGGTCACTTCAGCGTTTTGTCGACATGCCCACAGAGAGACAAGTCAAACACAGTTATCCCAACTCCCCACGGATGGCGCAGCCTTCGGCGCGTCGCCCATGGTCGTCGCACGCACCCCGCGCACGCGTCCTACTCGGGTCGTCATACGGGTGCGGTACACGTGTGCGCACACGGCGAAGGCCCGGATCCTGTGAGGATCCGGGCCTTCGCTTTTCAGTAGCGGGGACAGGATTTGAACCTGCGACCTCTGGGTTATGAGCCCAGCGAGCTACCGAGCTGCTCCACCCCGCGCCGTTGTGTTGCAACCGTACCACGGCGCGGAGGGGGCCTCTGACCAGCGGCGAAAGGGGCCTCCGACCAGCAGCTGAGCCAGAACCGGACCAGCCGCCGACCGGCCCGACGGACCGGCCGGCGCCCCGGCCCGTACCGCCGCCCTAGGTCGTACCGCCGCTGGGACTACTGCTGCCGCTGGGGCTCGGACTGCTGCTGCCGCTCGGGCTCGGACCACTGCTCGGGCTGCTGCCCTTGTCGTTGTTCTTGCTGCCGCCGCCGCCACCGGTGGCGCTCTTGTCGGCCTTGGCCTGAGCGTCCTCGGCCCGCTTCAGCGCGTCCTGAAGATCCTTCTGCGCCTGCCCGTACGCCGTCCAGTCGCCCTTCTTGAGGGCGTCCTGGCCCTCGTTGAAGGCCTTCTGGGCGTCGGTGAGCGCCTGTTGGACCGTCGGGTTGCTCGACGTCGGCGGTGGAGTGGTCCCCGTGTCGGCCGGTGGACTGGTCGTACTGTCCGTCCCGAAGATCTTGTTGAGCGCCTGGTCGAGCGTGTCCTCGAAGGCGGTGTTGCCTCCGTAGGTCACCAACACCTTGCGCAACAAGGGGTACTTGAGGTCGCCACCGCGTACGTAGACGGGCTCCACGTAGAGCAGTCCTCCGTCGAGCGGAACCGTCAGCAGATTGCCGTACTCGACTTCCGAGTCCCCGCCCTTGAGAAGTCTGATCGACTCGGCGATGTCCTGTTGGGAGTTGAACTGGCTCTGGACCTGTTTGGGCCCGTCGACGGGTTCGCTGGTCGGCAGTTTCAGGATTCTGATCTTGCCGTAGTCACTGGTGCCCGCCTCGGAGTCGACCGACATGAAGGCGCTCAGGTTGTCCCGGCCGTTCGGCGTGAACGTCGTCGTCAGTGAGAACGTCTGCGCCTGCTGGTCGGGCATCCGCATGCTCAGGTAGTACGGCGGCACCGCGTTGCCCGACTTGTTGGTCGGGTCGTCCGGGACCTGCCACACCTCGCTGCCGCTGAGGAACGTCTGCGCGTCCTTCACGTGGTAGCGGGTGAGCAGCTCGCGCTGGACCTTGAACAGGTCCTGCGGGTACCGCAGATGGTCCATGAGCGACTGCGAGATCGCCGTCTTCGGCTCCACCGTGTTCGGGAACGCCTTCATCCAGGTCTTGAGGACCGGGTCCTTGGTGTCCCACTGGTAGAGCTTGACCTCGCCGGTGTACGCGTCGACGGTCGCCTTCACCGAGTTGCGGATGTAGTTGACCTGGTTCTGCTGGGCCACCACCGCGCGCTGGTTGTTGGTCGCGGTGAGCGAGTCCGCCGTCGTGTCACCGAGGGTGGTGCGGGAGGCGTACGGGTAGCCGTTGGTCGTGGTGTAGGCGTCGACGATCCACTGGATCTTGCCGTCGACCACGGCCGGGTAGGCGTCGCCGTCGATGGTCAGCCAGGGGGCCACCGCCTCGACGCGGTCCTTGGGGGTGCGGTTGTAGAGGATCCGGGAACCCTCGCCGATCGCGCCCGAGTAGAGGATCTGCGGCTCGCCGAACGCCACCGCGTACGCGGCGCGGTTGATCGGGTTGGAGAGGCTGACCCCGCTCTTGCCCTGGTAGCTGGTGGTCTTCTCACCGCTGTCGTCGGAGTAGTCGATCTCCTTCTGGGGACCGCCGACGATCGAGTACTGCGTGGTCTTCTCGCCGTAGTAGACCCGCTGCTCGTACGTCCCCAGGTCGCCCTTGGACGGCAGGTCGGACTCGGTGAAGACGGGCCGGCCGCCGGAGGTCGCCGTGGTGCCCTTGGCGGCCACCACACCGTATCCGTGCGTGTAGCGGAAGTGGTCGTTGATCCAGTTGTTCTTCGGAATGCCGTTCAGGTTCAGCTCGCGCAGTCCGATGACCGTGTCCTGGTCCTTGCCGTCCTTGCTGTACCGGTCGACGTCCAGGTTGGTCGGGAACGCGTAGTAGTTCTTCATCTGCTGCAACTGCTGGAACGTCGGCGAGACGATGTTCGGGTCCAGCAGACGGATGCTCGCCGTGGTGTCGGCGTCGTCGCGCTGCTTGGTCTTGTCCTTGGTGTCGCTCTTGCCCGCGTACTCCGAGACCTGGGTGCCGTCGATGCCGTAGGCCTCGCGGGTCGCCTTCAGGTTCTTCTCGACGTACGGCGCTTCCTTGGCCTGCTCGTTCGGCTGGACCTGGAACTTCTGCACGATCGCCGGGTAGAGACCGCCGATGAGGATCGCCGAGAGGACCATCAGGCCGAAGCCGATGACGGGCAGCTGCCAGGTGCGCCGCCACAGGGTGGCGAAGAACAGCAGCGCGCAGATGACGGCGATGCAGAACAGGATCGTCTTGGCGGGCAGATACGCGTTGGCGTCGACGTACCTGAGACCCGTCCAGTTGCCCGTCGCCTTGAAGTCGCTTGACTTCACGGCGAGTCCGTAGCGGTCGAGCCAGTAGGCGACCGCCTTCAGGGCGACGAAGATGCCCAGCAGCACCGACAGGTGCCCGGTCGCCGCGGCCGTGGCGCGCGCGCCCGGGGAGGTGACCCTGAGCCCTCCGTAGAGGTAGTGCGTGAACGCGGCGGCGATCAGCGAGAGCACGGCGGCGGCGAAGCCGAAGCCGAGCAGGAACCGGTACCAGGGCAGGTCGAAGGCATAGAAGGAGACGTCGAGGTGGAACTGGGGGTCCTTCTGGTCGAAGGGGACCCCGTTCACCCACATCAGCCATGTACGCCACTGGCCCGACGCCGACGCGCCGGCGATCAGCCCCACCAGGGAGGTGATGCCGACCAGCAGCCACCTCTTGTAGGGCGCGATCCCCATCCGGTACCGGTCGAGGCTCTGCTGCTCCATCGACATCGCGCTCAGCGGCGGTCGCAGCCGGTGGGCCAGCCAGATGTTCACGCCGACCGAGGCCGCCATGATCAGGCCGAAGACGAAGAAGAGCCCGATCTTGGTCCACAGGGTGGTCGTGAAGACGGACGAGTAGTGAACCGACCGGTACCAGAGCCAGTCCGTCCAGAACCCCGCGAACATGACGAACGCCATGGCCAGCACGGCCAGCACGCCCAGTGTCATGAGCAGGGTCCGGACACGCCGGGACGGTCGGCCCACTCTGATCCGTGGCCCCGTCGGGCCTCCGCCGCGGTCCGGCATCTGGAAAGCCAAGGTGCGCACCTCGAAGTTCGCTGTTGATCCGTCAGGTCCCCGTGAAGCGGACCACCCGTCAGGCTCCGTGATCGTGGAGCCTCATCTATGCAACTTACTCACGCTTTACTCGGTTCCCGGATCCGGGTACTAACGAGGCAGGATTGTGACCATGTCCAACACTCCCATGGCAGCGAGCCCGCTCACCCGGGCCGTACTCGAGATCGACGAGTACGCCTCCGGCCTCGGCTGGGACCAGCCCGCTCGCCTTTTCGCCCTCGTAGACACCGCGCGACTGCGGGCCCAGGAGCCCGGCCTCGCGGCCCAGCTCGGCCTGCAGGACGAGCCCGAGACCACCGGTCTCACCCCCATCGAGCAGGACGAGATCCCTGCCGACAAGCCGCTGGACGAGTTCCTCGGCACCATCGCCTGGCCCGACGCCGTGGTCGGCTGCGCGCTCACCGTGGAGCGGCTGATGCTGCCGCCGTCCGCGGAGGCCTCCGTCCCGGAGGGCCTGAGTGACAAGAAGCTCGCGAAGTGGGTCGCCGAGCACCCGGACCGCCAGGAGGTCCGTATGACGGTCGGCGTCCTGCGCGACGGCACCCGCGACTCCGCACTGCGTCTGCGCGAGAAGGACACGCCGACCGAGGTCCTCACGGGCGCGAGCCTGGTGCCGGGCCTGGCGGAGGCGCTGTCGGCGACGTTCGCGGACTGACGTCCTGGTGTACGTGATGGGGGCGACCCCGGACTTCCGGGGGCGCCCCCATCACGCCGTACGGCCCATGCCTGCCGTCGCCGGTCGCTCCCTCAGCCCTTGGTGGTGCACTTGGGCAGGTCGGCGGTCTTGCCGGAGCTGATGTCCTTCAGAGCGTTCATCGCGTCGTCGATGGTGTTGACCTTGACGAGGGTGAGCCCCTTGGGGGTGTCCTTGGCGGCGGCCGCGCAGTTGTCCTTGGGCGTCAGGAAGTACTGGGCGCCCTTCTCGCGCGCTCCGATCGTCTTCAGCTCGATGCCGCCGATCGGACCGACGGTTCCGCTGTCGTCGATGGTGCCGGTGCCGGCCACGAACGTGCCGCCGGTGAGGTCGCCCGGGGTCAGCTTGTCCACGATGCCCAGCGCGAACATCAGCCCGGCGCTCGGACCGCCGACGTCGGCGAGCTTGATGTCGATGCTGAACGGGAACGTGTGATCGGTCCCGGCCGAGATGCCGACGATGGCGCGGGACGCCCCACTGTCGCTGGACTTCGCCGTGGTGATGGTCACGTCCGTGGTCGCGGTGGCCGTCTTGCCCGCCTTCTCGGCGGCGGCCTGCTCCTTGGCGGGCACCACCGTGAAGACGACCTTCTCGCCGGGCTTGTGCTTGGTGACCAGCTTGGCGACGTCCTCGGGTGCCTTGACGGCCGTACCGTCGACGCTCTTGATCACGTCACCGGCGTGCAGCCGGCCCTCGGCCGGGGAGCCCTTGACGACGGTCGACACGATCACCCAGGACTTCACCGGGATGCCCAGCTCCTTCAGAGCGGCCACCTTGGCGCTCTCCTGGGACTGGCTGAACTCCTCGGCGTTCTCCTGCGTCGACTGCTGCTCGGTCTTGCCGTCCGGGTAGAGCGTGTCGTGCGGCACGACCTTGTTGTCATGCGCGAGCCACCCGTACACGGCCTCTACGAGGTTCATGTTGTAGTCGGCGCTGGTGACCCGCACAGTGGTCATGTTCAGGTGCCCGGTGGCCGGGTACGTCTTGCGTCCGGAGATCTGCAGCACCGGCTCGCCGTCGTGCTCGCCCAGGGTGTTCACCGTCGGCCCCGGTGACATCTCCGAGTACGGCACTTTGATGAACACTCCCGCGCACAGGAGCGCGATCAGGATCAGGGTGGAGGCGAGCATCGTCGCGGTGCGGCGTGGCATGCCACGACAGTACGGGACGGTGCTGTCAGCGCACTGTCGGGGCCGTCCGTACGGGGCCCGGGCGGCCCTTGCGGGGCCCTGGGCTCAGACCGCGTCGGAGTGCGGCTTCTCCCCGGCACCGGGCCGCACCATGACGGCCTCGGAGCGCTCCATGGCCGCGCGGAAGCGCGCGTACCCCTCGAGCTCGACGCCGTCGCCCACCGTCTTGCGGTTCCGGCTGGCCCAACCGCCCCACAGTCCGGCACCGATCGCAGCCAAAAGCGGAATCAACAACCAGGCGAGCGACGCCATGCCGACCTCCCAACCCCACGAGCGACCGCAACTGACTGATCAGCAGATTAACCATCCGCCGTGTTAACGCTCATACCAGGGGGTCGGTTACGCAACCGGAGCAAGGGTGAGAACTCGGTGAGGCCGGACTCACACGTCCGGCCGACTCCCTCAACAGGCTCCGACCCACTCCTCCGTGCCGTCGGAGAACTTCTGGTGCTTCCAGATGGGCACCTCGTGCTTGAGGTCGTCGATCAGCTTGCGACACGCCTCGAAGGCCTCACCGCGGTGCGGACACGACACCGCGACGATCACCGCGAGATCACCGACGGCCAGCTCACCGACCCGGTGCACGGCGGCCAGCGCCCGCACCGGATACTCGGCGACCACCTTCTCGGCGATCCGCCGCATCTCGGCCTCCGCGCTGGGATGACACGAATACCCCAGCCCGTCGACGTCGGCACCGCCGTCGTGATTGCGCACGGTCCCCACGAAGAGCGCGGTCCCCCCGGCGGCGTCGTCCCCGACGGCCCTGAAGACCTCGTCCAAGGAGAGCGGCTCGTCCCGAATCGCCAGCAGCCGAATCGGATCCTGCGCGCCCGACTCACCCGGATGCTCAAAGGTAGGTGCCATGGCCCCATCGTGCCGCACCCCACGGCACCCACGAAATACGCCGTTCCCCCGCGCACTCACCTGACTTTTGGAGCCTCCTACAGATCGGACAAGCCCGTACCCACCCACCCCGACGAGCCCGTTCAGTCCCCACCGGCGTCCGGGGCGAAGCCCCGAGGCCATCGGGAACACGAACCCACCGAGATACCGGGGCGCAGCCCCACCGGGCCCACCGAGATACCGGACGGAGCGCCGGGGTACAGAGGCGGAGCCCCGCCAGGGGTCCGGGGGCGCAGCCTCCGGGGATGGGACGGGTAGGGGCGGCGGGGGCGGAACACCGGCCCCCAGCCACAACGCACCCGCAAACGCCCCCCAGAACTCAGATCCGCCGCCGAGCCTTCCGAGCCCGCCGAACCAACGCGGCCGTACCCAGAAGAGCAACCGTCGCCCCCGCGGCCCCCGCCGCAGTCGCGTCCTTCCGCCCCAGCCGCCGCCCAGCCACGGTGTGCCGCCCGGCAACCTCCTCCAGCAGCTCCGCGAGAACCTCCTCGTTGGTCCACTGCGGCCGCCACCCGGCGTCATGCATCCGGCTCCCACTCACCACCCAGGGGTACATCGTGTACGCCAGATCCCCGGCGGGCGAAGGAGTGAGCCCAATCCGGTGAAGTCGCGCGGCAGCCCCCAGCGCGACGGCGGACGGCAACTCCATCCGCCGAATCCCGCTGAGCTCCTCGACCTCCTCCTGCTCCAGCCACCCGTCGCACCCGACGGCCAGCTCCCCCTCCACCTTCTCCAGGACGGCGTACTCCAGAGCACTGCACAGATCCTCGATGTGGCAGAACTGCCAGGCAGGCCGTGACCCCGCCACCACAAGGAGCCGAGGAGACTCGAAGTACCTGGTCAGGGCGGTGTCGGTACCACCACCGACCAGGACCCCCGGCCGCACGACGGTGACATTGAGCCCCGGATGCGCGCGCGGCGCCCGCCGGGCGAGCCGCTCGATCTCCAGCAGGTCCCCGACCCCCGTGGCCTCGGCGGTCGCCCGCAGTTCGGCGTCTTCGGAGAGGGGCAGTTCGTTGTCGGGCAGCGCCCCGTAGACCATCGCGGAGGTGCACAGCACGACCCGGTGCACCCCGGCCGCGGCGGCGGCCGTCAGCACGGTCTGCGTCCCCCGGACGTTGTACGCCGTGCGCGCCGCCGCGTCCGTCTCCAGGTCGAGGTCGAGCGCGAGATGCACCACGACGTCCGCGCCACGCAGCTTCTCGGCGATCGCCGGGTCCCGCACGTCGAGGATCTGCCACTGGGCGCCCTCGCACTCGCCGCGACGCTCGTCGATGGCGATGACCTGCTTGATCTCCTCGCTGGCGGCAAGCCGCTCGGTCAGCATCGCGCCCACGCCGGACGCGGCGCCGGTGACCGCGACGACGGGCCCGCGCAAGGGCGGACTGGTTGAGTGGTTTCGCGCTGCGCGAACCTGTGGATCTGGGGAACTCACCGGGCGTCTCCAGCGGTTGTCTTCAGTAACGGACACGCGTGACGCGTCCGTACCAGGTGGCATCCATCCTGCCGCAGGCCAAGAGTCGGCGAAGCACCGAGGCCCGATCGGGTTCGGGTGTCTACGCTGGGTGGTGTTGTCGGGCAGTCGCCGTCGGAACGAACCGGCGGCCTTACCAGCCGAGGAATCCCGTGAGTGACACCCCATTCGGATTCGGCCTTCCGCCGGAGGAGCCGGAGAACGGCGACGAGGGCAAGAAGAAGGACCAGCAGAGCGGCGGTGGACAGGGACCGTTCGGTTTCGGGCCGCCCGGAGCCGGCGGCCCAGGTGCCGACAATCCGCTCGCAGCGATGTTCGGTTCCATGAACCCCAACGATCTGGGGGCCGCGTTCCAGCAGCTGGGCCAGATGCTCTCGTACGAGGGCGGCCCGGTGAATTGGGACATGGCCAAGCAGATCGCCCGCCAGACGGTCTCCCAGGGCACTTCTGACGGCACCAAGGACGCGAGCGTCGGTCCCGCCGAGCGCACCGCGGTTCAGGATGCCGTGCGCCTGGCCGACCTGTGGCTGGACGACGCGACGTCCCTGCCGTCCGGCGCCGCCTCCGCCGTGGCCTGGAGCCGCGCGGAGTGGGTCGAGGCGACCCTGCCGGTATGGAAGGAGCTCGTCGACCCGGTCGCCGAGCGCGTCGGCGCGGCGATGGGCGATGTCCTGCCGGAGGAGATGCAGGCCATGGCGGGCCCGCTCATCGGCATGATGCGCTCCATGGGCGGCGCCATGTTCGGTACGCAGATCGGGCAGGCCGTCGGCGTGCTCGCGGGCGAGGTCGTCGGCTCCACCGACATCGGCCTGCCGCTCGGCCCGGCCGGCAAGGCCGCGCTGCTGCCGCTGAACATCGCGTCGTTCGGCAAGGACCTGGGCATCCCCTTGGAGGAGGTGCGGCTCTACCTCGCCCTGCGCGAGGCCGCCCACCAGCGTCTCTTCTCGCACGTGCCGTGGCTGCGCTCGCACCTGTTCGGCGCGGTCGAGGGCTACGCGCGCGGGATCAAGGTCGACACGGCCAAGCTGGAGGACGTGGTCGGCCAGCTCGACCCGCAGAACCCCGAGCAGCTGCAGGACGCCCTCCAGCAGGGCATGTTCCAGCCGGAGGACACGCCGGAGCAGAAGGCGGCGCTGGCCCGTCTGGAGACGGCGCTCGCGCTCGTGGAGGGCTGGGTGGACGCGGTCGTGCACGCGGCCGCGAAGCCGCGTCTTTCCTCCGCGGACGCGCTGCGCGAGACGCTGCGCCGGCGCCGCGCCACGGGCGGTCCCGCCGAGCAGACGTTCGCCACGCTGATCGGCCTGGAGCTGCGCCCGCGCCGACTGCGGGACGCCTCGCGCCTGTGGGCCTCGCTCACCGACGCGCGCGGTGTCGACGGCCGCGACGGCCTGTGGGCTCACCCGGACATGCTGCCGACCGCGTCCGACCTCGACGACCCGGACGGCTTCGTGCACCGTGAGCAGCTGGACTTCTCCGAGATCGACAAGATGCTCGGCGAGGCGGCGAGCGGCTCCGCCGAGAAGACGAACCTGAAGAAGGACGACGCTCCCGCGGACGAGGACAAGGACGACGACAAGGGCGACGGCACCGAGTGACCCTTCACGACGACGCCGTCCTCGTACTGAAGCAGTACGAGGACCAGGAAGAGCTGCGCCAGGTCTATCTGGACCATCTGTCCGAGCATCCCGACGGCATGTGGAAGGCCCGCACGGCGGGGCACGTCACGGCCAGCGCCCTGGTCATCGACCCGGTCGGCGGCCGCGTCCTGCTGACGCTGCACCGCAAGCTGGAGATGTGGCTGCAGATGGGCGGCCACTGCGAGCCGGGCGATCCGACGCTGGCGGCGGCCGCGCTGCGCGAGGCGACCGAGGAGTCGGGCATCGAGGGTCTGATCCTGCTGCCGGGCGGCCCCGTGGCCCTCGACCGGCACGCCATCCCGGCGCCGTGCAACTGGCACCTGGACGTCCAGTACGCCGCGCTCGCCCCGGCCGAGGCCGTGGCGGCGATCAGCGACGAGTCCCTGGACCTGCGCTGGTTCCCCTACGAGGAGGTCGCGGACGTGGCGGACGCCTCGGTCGTACGGCTCCTGGAAGCAACCCGCGCACGACTCTCGGCCTGAGGCACGGGTGGCACGGGTAAGGGGCGATCGCCATGGCGATCGCCCCTTACGTTCGTTTCCCGGACCGTCACCCGGTCGACTGACCGCCGGTCGATCAACCGACGTCGGGTCCGGCCGATCAGCCGACCATCGGCGGGTCAGCTCCAGACGTTGCCCTGGTTCTGTGCCCGGGCCCCCTGCTGCCCCATGCCGTACTGGGCGCGCAGCCCCTGTCCGATCACCGCGTTCTGGGGCGGCAGCAGCTCGCTGGGCTGGACGAGCGCGAAGCCCTGGCCCAGGAAGCTGAGCTCCCAGCCCTCACCGGTGTTGCCCCGCCGCCGCCACACCCCGGAGGAGTGTGTCTGGGCCTGCATCTGGACACGCAGGCCGGTGGACCAGGCGACGATCGCGTCGGCGTCACAGTTGACGTACTTGTCCGGCGTGACCTGCATCATCAGCGGCATGCCCGAGGTCATCAGGGCGACCTTGCCACGGCCGGTGATGTTGAGCTGGTACTTGCCGGAGCCGGAGATGCCGTACTGGCTGTCCACGGCGATGACCTCGTGGTGCAGCGAGGAGTCCATGGCCAGGACGTAGCTGCTGTCGACGGTCAGCCCGTCCTGCTCCACGTCGACCACGTGCACGTGCTGGGCGAGGTTGGCCAGATAGACCGTCCCCTGCCCATGGCAGCGCATGAGGTCGAGGCCTTCACCGGTGTACGCACGTGCGCGGTGCTGGCTGTTGTTCTGGTACTCGGCGTCGAACTCCACGAGCCCCTGATACGCGACCATGGTTCCCTTGCGGGCCAGGATGTCGTCGTGCCCCTCCATGACGACTCGCAGCATCTGCGAGTTCTGGAGGCTGTAGCGCTCCTGGGTCTGCTGCTCGTTGTAGCCGAAAAGCGGGCTCTGCATGATGTGGTGGTCCCCCTCAGCCCCGGATCCGGAGGCGGTCGGTGCTGTCCTCGCTGGGCTGGACGACGACGATGCCCTGTCCGGAGAACGCCATCTGGTACGCCTCGCCGCTGCCGCGTCCGATCAGCGACTGCGCCTTGAAGCTGCGCTTGCCCTTCACCTTGAGGTTCGGGGACCAGGCGACGAGCGCGTCCGGATCGACGTACGTCTCGTCCTCACCGCCGCCGCAGTCGACCACGATCGGCTTGCCGCGCGAGGTCAGCGCGACCCAGCCCTGACCGGAGATCTTGGTGTTCCACAGGCCCTGTCCGGCGAACTTGGCGAGCCCCTTCACCCGCTCGACGCCCCACTGGAGATGGGCATCGAAGGCGAGCAGGTTGGTGGCGTTGACGGAGATCGCGTCCCCGTTGAGGTTGATGACGACGACGTTCGCCCCGTAGTCGGCCAGGTAGAGCAGGCCGTCGCCGGTGCACTTCATGAGGGGCGCGCCCTCACCGGTCATCCAGTCCCGCGCGATCTGGCGTACGGCGGGCGGGTTGGGCTCGTACTGGACGAACCCTTCGTAGGCGACCATCGAGCCCACGCGCGCGAAGAGGTCGTTTCCGGTCTGCATGGCGACCTTGAGCATGTGGTTGCCGTGGTTCTCCATGCGGGCGGTGACAGGTGCCGGGGCGAAGCCCGCGAGTGGCTGGTTCATGACGGGCTCCCTCAGACCTCGTACGGCTGGACGACGATGAAATTGCCGGGCGCGCCGCGGAACTGGAGGTTCACGCTCTCCCCGGTGTCGCCGGGGTAGGCGTTGCGGCGCATCCGCACCTGGCTGGAGACGATCACCTGGGAGGCCGCGGACCAGGCGACGACGGCGTTGCAGTCGGCGAAGGTCGTCGGCGTCACGGGCAGCACTACGGGGGCGCCGTGCGTCTTGACGACGATCGTTCCGGTCCCCTGGAACTGCATGGTGAACAGCGCGCCTCCGGGGATGCCGTGGCCCTCGATACGCCGGACCTCGTACTGGAGGGACTCGTCGAAGGCGAGCACGCTCTCCGCGGAGACGCAGATCGCGTCGCCCTGGAGTTCGATGGGATGCACGTGGCTGGCGTTCTCGGCGAGGAACACCTGTCCCTGGCCGGTACAGCGCATGAGCTGCATCTCCTGGCCGGTCGCGTTGCCCACGATCCGCCCGGCGAAGCCGGCGCCCTTGTAGCTGAAGTCGACCTTGCCCTGGTAGAGCACCATGCTGCCCTGGCGGGCCAGCACGGGCTGGCCGCCGATACCGAGGTCGACGCGGATGAGCTTCTTGTTCTGCTGGGTCCACCGCTGACCGGTGGGCGTCTCCTTGTAGGCCCCCAGCGCGGCGGCCACACCGGCACCGCCCTGCGGGGCGCCCTGAGGAACGCCGTACGGGGACGGCGCGCCGGGCTGACCCGGCGCCTGGCCCGGAACCTGGCCGTACGGCGGCTGCTGGCCGTAGCCGGGAGGCGCCGTCGGGGCCTGCTGCCCGTAGCCGGGGGGCGCGGGCGGTGTCTGCTGGCCGTAACCGGGCGGCATGGGAGCCGTCTGACCGGGAGGCTGCTGTCCGTACCCCGGCGGCGGACCGGGCGGACCGGGCGGCTGGATGTACGGAGCGGGGCCCGGCGGTGGCACGGTGCCGCCCGGCGGGGTGTGCAGCGGGGCGATGATGGTCGGCGCGGCGTGCACCGAGGGCGCGGCGGGCGGCGGCGCGAATCCCTGCGCGGCGGGCTGCGGCGCGGGGGCCGGAGCCGGGGCGCCGAACGCGGGGGGTGCGGTGGCCTGGGCCGGCGGAGCGAAGGACGGTGCGGCAGTGGCCTGCGGCTCCTGCGCGGCGGGCTGCTCGTCGGCGACCTCACCACCGAAGTTCTTGAGCAGCGCGTCGAGGCCGCCGTCGAAGCCCTGCCCCACGGCGGCGAACCGCCAGACGTCCTTCAGGTAGAAGTCGCCCAGCATCACGGCACGCTCGGTGGAGAACTCCGCGCCACTGAACGAGTACCGGGCCACCTCCTCGCCGCCCGCCACAACACGGAGGTATCCGGGGGCGATCTGCGACATCTGTCCGGCGCCGTCGATCGTCGCCGTGAACGACAGCTTCTGGATCTGCGCCGGGATCCGGTCGAGCGTGACGCGGAAGGACTCCGTGTCACCCGACTGGGCGCCGAGGAGCTGGATGGATTCTTCGGGGGTCTTCGGCTGGTTGAAGAAGACGAAGTACCGGTCGTCCGAAAGCCTTTCGTCGGCGTCCAGACCGAAGCAACTGATGTCGAAGGTCAGTCCGGGACCGGTGATCTGTACACCTACGTACAGATCCGTGCCCGCGGTGAGGTCACTGATCCTGGCCTTGTGGCCGCGTTGGAATTCCCTGGCCATGCGTAACGACCGTCCCCCATCCCGAGTGCGATTGCGTCGCGTCAGGCTAACGGGAAACTCTGGGAGTGAACGCCGCCGGTACAGACCCGGTACACAATCACCTCCCGGCAGGGACGGTCCGCCGCCGCCCGCCCGCTACTCGTCGCTCGCCACGGGCAGATGTGGCAACCGTTCGGCCGCGACCACCCCTTCGAGATAGCCGCGGGCACGCTCCGTACGTGGGTACGCCTCCAGCAGCCGCCAGAAACGGGGCCCGTGACCGGGCACCAGAAGGTGCGCGAGTTCGTGGACGAGGACGTAGTCGACGACATACTCGGGCATGCCCTGCAGGCGATGCGAAAGACGGATACTGCCCTCGGCCGGGGTGCAGGACCCCCAGCGCGTGTTCTGATTGGTGACCCAGCGGACCGAGGCGGGGCGGGCCCGGCCGTCGAAGTACTGCTCCGACAGCCGCGCGGCGCGCTCGGTCAGCTCGGCGTCGCCGAGCACCCGTTTGCTCTCCTGGGCGGCCAGCTTGTCGAGCATGACGGTGACCCAGCGCTGTTCCTCCGCCTCGGACATACGGGCGGGGATGAGCACGACGGTGCGATCGCCCTCGCGGTACGCGGAGACCGTTCTGCGCCGGCGCGCGCTCCTGCGAACCTCGATCGCGCTCGCCCCCGAGCCGCTTGGCGGCGGGCTCGTCGTGCTGCGCTGTGGCTTTCCGGCGCGGTGCAGTGGGTCGGCGGGCACGCCCCGACGTTACCCGCTGCACATGGGGGAAGTCCCGTCCCCTGGACGGTTCGATGCCGATCCGCACCCCGTGCGCTTGATTCATACGACGAACACCACCGCCTGTGGACAACTTTCGGCACGGTTCGGCCGGGCGGGGCATGCTGACATTCGATCGGCGGGGCCCGGGACGGACCCCGCCGACACACGGGGATGCTCTACGGGGACGGGGGTCGGTCATGCACCCGATGGTGAAGCCCGCGCTGCGGCGCGGCTGGCGGGATCTCAACACCGTGCAGTTCGGGATGGCGCCCGCGCACGCGATGGTCCTTGGCCCGGTGGACACGGCGACAGGCAGCTTTCTCGACCTGCTCAACGGAACACGCGGGCTGCCGCTCCTTCGCGACCTGGGTCGCGCGATGGGCCTGCCCGACGGCCATGTCGACGCACTCGTGGAGCGACTGGCCCGCTCGGGTCTGCTGGACGACGCGACGGGCGGCGGCCGGGCCGCGGACTCCCTGCGCGAGAAGAAGGAGGTCCTGGACCGGCTCCGCCCCGACCTCGCGTCCCTGTCCCTCGTCGCCCGCGCGCCGGGCGACGCCCTGAAGCATCTGGCCGCCCGCCGCTCCCTGCGGGTGCAGGTGCGGGGCGCCGGCCGGGTGGGAGCCGTCCTGGCCTCCCTGCTGGCCGGCGCCGGTGTCGGCCAGGTCGAGGTGCGCGACATCGGCAGCGTCGAACCCTGGGACGTGGCACCGGGCGGACTGCCCTCGGCGTCCATCGGCGAGCGCCGGGAGGAAGCCGCCCGGCGCGCGGTGCGCCCATCTGCACCGGATCGGCCACCACGGCCCACTGCCGAAGGCGAGGAACTCGGTCTCTCCCTGGTGATCCTCGCGCCCCGGGACGGCCTGGCGGTGCACGCCCCCGACCCCGCCGTCGCCGAGCCCCTGATCACCTCCGGCACACCCCATCTGTACGCGGGGGTCGTGGAGGGAACAGGTGTCGTCGGCCCCCTGGTGCTGCCCGGCGACACCGGCTGCGCGGGCTGCCTGGACCAGCAGCGCATCGACCGGGACCCGACCTGGCCACGCCTGATCGCCCAGTGGCGCTCCGGAGCCTCGCACCAGGTCCCGGCCTGCGACCTCGCCCTGGCGACCGGGGTCGCCGGACTCGCGGCGGGACACGCCCTCGCCTTCCTCGACGGACGGCTGCCCTCCAGCGCCGGAGCACGCTGGGAGTCCTCCGTGCCGGGCTTCGACTGGCATGCGAAGCCGGTGTGGTCGCATCCCGCATGCCCGTGCGGCGCGGCGGAGAAAAGTAAGAAGGGGGAGCGCGCCGTCGAGGACGGGCAGCCGCACGAGACAATGGCCGGGCAACAGCCGCACGCGGCACGGCTGTCTGGGACTTGGAGGGCGCATGTCTGATCTTCCCCGGAAGGCAGTCACCCGAACTGCCAAACTCGCCGCACTACCGCTCGGCTTCGCCGGGCGAGCGACCTGGGGGCTGGGCAAGAGGATCGGCGGGAAGTCCGCGGAGATCGTCGGCCGTGAACTGCAACAGCGCACGGCGGAGCAGCTCTTCAAGGTCCTCGGCGAGTTGAAGGGGGGTGCCATGAAGTTCGGACAAGCACTGTCCGTCTTCGAGTCGGCGCTGCCCGAGGAAGTCGCGGGGCCCTATCGCGCGGCGCTGACGAAGCTCCAGGAGGCGGCGCCGCCGATGCCGACGCGCACGGTGCACTCCGTTCTGCGGGAGCGCCTCGGCGAGGACTGGTCCGAGCTGTTCCAGGAGTTCGAGGACAAGCCGTCCGCGGCGGCCTCGATCGGCCAGGTGCACCGGGCTGTGTGGCACGACGGACGCGAGGTCGCCGTCAAAGTGCAGTACCCGGGGGCGGGTGAGGCTCTGCTGTCCGATCTGACCCAGCTCAGCCGATTCGCCAGGCTCCTGGGTCCCCTGATCCCCGGCATGGACATCAAGCCGCTCATCGCGGAGCTGCGCGACCGGGTGTCCGAGGAGCTCGACTACGCGCTGGAGGCAGAGGCCCAGGAGACGCATGCCACGGAGTTCGCCGGCGATCCGGACGTGCTCGTCCCCGCGGTGGTCCACCAGTGCGACCAGGTCCTGGTGACCGAGTGGATCGACGGGATACCGATGTCGGAGGTGATCGCCGAGGGCACCCAGGAGCAGCGGGACCGCGCGGGCCAGCTGCTGGCCCGGTTCCTCTTCTCGGGTCCCGCCCGTACCGGACTGCTGCACGCCGATCCGCACCCGGGCAACTTCCGCCTCCTGCCGGACGAGGAGAGCGGCTGGCGGCTGGGCGTCCTGGACTTCGGCACGGTCGACCGTCTTCCCGGCGGTCTGCCCTCGACGATCGGCTACTCCCTCCGGATGACTCTCGAGGGCGAGGCCGAAGCGGTCTACGAGCTGCTGCGTGAGGAGGGCTTCGTCAAGGAGTCCATAGAGCTCGAACCCGACGCGGTCCTGGACTACCTCCTGCCGATCATCGAACCGGCCCAGGTCGACGAGTTCACGTTCACCCGTGGCTGGATGCGCAGTCAGGCCGCCCGCATCGCCGACCCCCGCTCCCCCGCACACCAGTTGGGCAGGCTGCTCAACCTGCCGCCGTCGTATCTCCTGATACACCGTGTGACGTTGAGCACCATCGGAGTCCTGTGCCAGCTGGGCGCGGCGGTGCGGCTGCGCGACGAACTGGAGGAGTGGTTGCCGGGTTTCGTGCCGGGAGAGGACCCGACGGAGGAACTGCTGGACGAGGAGGAATCAGCGGCCGGAGCATGACTCGGGCCGCCTTCGGCCAGCGGGCCTGCCTGGGCGTGACCCGGGCCTGCCTGGCGTGGCCTACCACCAGGCCGAGTCCAGCCGTCCCTCGATCGCCCTGAGGTTGCTGCGGGCGCAGTTGTCGCAGAAGTAGTGGCGGGTGCCGTTCTCCATGGAGCAGGTCCACGTCAGCGGAGGTCCGTCGGCCGGGGTGCCGCAACGGGCGCACACGATGTGCCGGGCCTCGGCCGTGTCGGGCCGCGGCATGGAGCCGGTGCTGTCACTGTCCCCGGGAAGACTCGTCACTCGGCGACGATAACGCCGTGGTCGGCGGTTCGCCCGGCACAACGCACCGCGGGGGCCGGTCCGTTCGGACCGGCCCCCGCGAAGAGCTGCTTACTGATACTGCAGCGACTGCCTTCGGCTAGTGCATGACCGCCATGGCCAGCGCGCGCCGGGCGCGCATGGAGGCGCGCTCGGCCCGACGCTGCATCCGACGGGCGGAGGCCAGGCGCACGGCCAGGCGTTCCCGCTCGGCCTCGTGCAGTCGCTCGTGCATATGCGCACGAGCCAGGGCTTCTGGGATGAGTTGCATCTCGCGGGTCCTGTTCTGACGCGAGTCGCTCGCGCCGGTGGTGGTGAAGTCTGGGATGGCGGAGCCTGCGGGCTCGCTGGTGGACGGCTTCATCGGGGCCTGTTTCTTGGGGTCGTGCGTCAGGGGGCGATCGATCGTTCCTACGGTGTTCATGCCGCAACCGGGTTCTTGCGCGGGCGGCCACGCGGCCGCTTGCGGGCCACGACGACACCCTGAACGAAGAGCTCGCCGCCCCAGACACCCCAGGGCTCGCGCCGCTCCTTGGCGCCGGCGAGGCAGGCCTCGATCAGCGGGCAGGTGCGGCAGAGGGACTTGGCGTACTCGACGTCGGCCGGCGACTCGGCGAAGAAGACCTCCGGGTCGTAGGAGCGGCAGGGGACGGGTACGCCGAGGTTCTCGATGGCGTCGTCGAGCGCGGTGAGCGCAGTGAGCGGGATCAAGGTGGAGTCCTCCGTGAGGCCGGGCGGGGGGATCGTTTCGGAAGGCGGTACGGACGGGGCGTGCGCTTCGAGTTGCACGGTTGGTCTTCCTCGTCTGGTCGTGCCGGCCGGGTTGGCCGGTTGGCGGCTGGTACCGGGTTCTTTTCTTGTCCCGAGGCCCCTTCGCTCTGCCGTCCCCGGTCGGGGACAAACAGAAGGGCCGCGGATCCCGGGTGGGGTTCCGCGGCCCTGAAGGCGCCGGCCTGATCGAAGATCAGGCTGGATCACTCCAGGGTTCAGGCCCACGGAAGGCCCACATCGTGTGGTGCTGCTTCGTCTGCTTCAGGGATCCGGCACCGGCTGCCGCAAAGGCATAGGCCTGGGCCTCTGCCACTACTGCCGCTTCCAGTGCCTTCATCGGTCGCTCATTGCGCTCACGGATGGGAAGAACCGCGAGAGACAGAGGGGAGGCCGGCCGGACGGCAGCGATGCCGGACAGACCGGTGCCCAGGTTCGAGACGCCGAGCAGGCACGTGGAGACGACCGAGCGATCGGTCATTTTGGCGGTGCTGATGGAGCTGATGTTGATGCTGATCACTGGAATCGCCTCCTCTCGGCGTCTTGGGGGACTGGGGTGAGCCAGTCCGACGGCTATTAAGTACAGCACGGAACCAGGGCCTTGGAGAAGGCCGCTGCTGCCGTGGTTAAGAACCTATGGGGATTGCTGGGGCATGCGCAAACTATTTTTTCGACGAGTTTGCATCAGTCACCCTCGCGGCCCTCCGTAGGCTCTTGACCTGCACAGATGGCCAGAACATCGGCCCCGAAGCGGTTGAACTTGCGCACGCCGACCCCGGGGATCCGCGCCAACTCGCCCTCGTCGTCCGGCGCGGCCTCGGCGATCGCCATGAGTGTCTTGTCGGTGAAGACGCAGAACGCGGGCTGCCCACTGCGCTGCGCCTGTACCGCCCGCCACTCCCGCAGCCGCTCGTAGAGGCCTTCGTCCATGTCGGAGGGGCAGTCCTCACAACGCATCAGTTTCATCTCACCGGCGTCGGTCAGCGTGCGCCCGCAGACCCGGCAGCGGGCCGGGGTCCGGCTCGTCCGCCGTACGATCGTGCCTCCGCTGCTTCCGATGCCGCGCTCGATGCCTCCTGGGCCGCCGCCGGCGCTGCGGCCCGCGGTGGCGACGGAGCCGGGGCGCAGCCCGTCGAGGAAGCGGCTGGGCCGGCGGTTGGGTCGGCCGCCGGGTGAGCGGGACAGGGCCCAGGAGACGAGGAGGTGTTCTCTGGCGCGGGTGACTCCGACGTAGAGGAGTCGGCGTTCTTCCTCGATCTGCTCGTCGGTCTTTGCGTAGGTGATCGGCATCATCCCCTCCGCGACGCCGACCAGGAAGACGACGTCCCACTCCAGTCCCTTGGCGGAGTGCAGGGAGGCGAGGGTGACGCCCTGGACGGTCGGGGCGTGCTGGGCACTCGCACGCTCGTCGAGTTCGGCCACCAGGTCACCGAGGGTGGCGCCCTGTTTGGCGGCGGCGAAGTCCTGGGCGAGATGGACGAGGGCGGCCAGTGACTCCCAGCGCTCTCTGACGGCGCCGGATCCGGCCGGGGGTTGGCTGGTCCAGCCCTCGCCGGAGAGCACCGCTCGGACCTGGGAGGGCAGGTCGACGGCGTCGTCGAGGAGGGAGTCGTTGGCGCCGAAGCGGGCGGCCGCGCGCAGGGCGGCGCCTGCTTTGCGCACCTCAGGGCGGTCGAAGAACCGCTCGGCGCCACGCAGCTGGTAGGGCACTCCGGCGTCGGCGAGGGCCTGTTCGTAGATCTCGGACTGGGAGTTCGTGCGGAAGAGGATCGCGATCTCGCCCGCGGGGATGCCGGAGGCGATGAGGTCGCGGATGCGGCCGGCGGCACCCTCGGCCTCGGCGGGTTCGTCCGTGTATTCGGCGTAGACGGGCTCGGGGCCCGGGGCGCGCTGGGAGATCAGTTCCAGGCGGTGGTCGGCGGCCCGGCCGCGGGCCTGGGAGAGCAGGCCGTTGGCGAGGCGCACCACCTGGGGTGAGGAGCGGTAGTCGCGGACGAGCTTGACGACGGTGGCCCCGGGGTGGCGGGTGCGGAAGTCGAGCAGGTGGTCGGGAGTTGCACCGGTGAACGAATAGATCGTCTGGCTGGCGTCGCCGACGACGCAGAGGCTGTCGCGCTCGCCGAGCCACAGTTCCAGGAGACGCTGCTGCAGGGGGCTGACGTCCTGGTACTCGTCGACCACGAAGTGCTGATACTGGGAGCGGACCTGCTCGGCGATGTCGTGACGGTCCTGGAGGATCGCGACGGTCAGCAGCAGGACGTCCTCGAAGTCGATGACGGCGCGGTCGCGCTTGAGGTCCTCGTACGTGGCGTAGAGCTGGGCGATCTCGGCCGGGTCGCGGGGCGAGAGACGGCCGGTCTTGGCCGCGGCGGCCGCGTAGTCGGCGGGTACGGTCTGGGTGACCTTGGACCATTCGATCTCGGCCGTGACATCGCGCAGCTCGCCCCGGTCGAGGCGGATGCGGCAGGCGGCTGCCGCGTCGGCGACGAGCTGGATCTTGCGGTCGATGAGCCGGGGCAGGCCGCCACCGACCGCTTTCGGCCAGAAGTACTGGAGTTGGCGCAGCGCGGCGGAGTGGAACGTGCGGGCCTGGACACCACCAGCGCCGAGCTGGCGGAGCCGGCCGCGCATCTCGCCCGCGGCCCTGTTGGTGAACGTGACGGCGAGCACACTGGAGGGCTGGAGGATCCCGGCACGCACCCCGTAGGCGATGCGGTGGGTGATCGCTCGTGTCTTGCCCGTGCCGGCGCCTGCCAGCACGCACACCGGACCGTGCAGGGCGGTGGCGACCTCGCGCTGCTCGGGGTCGAGCCCGTCGAGCACCGCGTCGGCCGTGTCCGGTGCCTGCGGGAAGAGGGTGGAGTGCGTTGCTGCTGTCACCCCGCCATGCTGCCAGGTCGGCGGGGACGCATGAGCCGGTTGTCCACAGGGAGGCCCTTGCAGTCGTACTAATGCGGCAGGCGCTGGGCGTGCTCTTGCTCACCCGTCCCCCGCGAGGTGCACTCGTGTACCGGGCCGGGGTACCCGGGCACGGGAATGGTGGCCCGCTCGCGTACGTTCCACCTCTGCGACAACGCACCCCCAGCAGCAAAGGAGCGCGAGACACATGCCGGGCACTGTGACGATGTACAGCACCACGTGGTGCGGCTACTGCACGCGACTGAAGGGCCAGATGGACCGCGCGGGCATCGCGTACAACGAGATCAACATCGAGCAGGACCCGGAGTCCGCGGCCTTCGTGGAGAAGGCGAATGGCGGAAACCAGACGGTTCCGACCGTGCTGTTCGCGGACGGCTCGACGCTCACCAACCCTTCGCTGGCGCAGGTCAAGCAGAAGATCGGCGCGTAAGCGGATCATCATCGGAGCGCCCCCGGCGGTTGCCGCGGGCAGTGACGGGGGCGGTCCTTGAGTCAGACTCAAGGACCGCCCCCGTTGTGTGACTTGCGCCACTCGCCCGAGTGGTGTGGTGTGTCGGTCAGGCGGCTACCGCTCCCGGGCGCGGCAGGGGCTTGCCGTACCAGAGCTCGATCAGGCGGGCGGCGATGGAGATGCCGAACGGAGGCAGTACCTCGCCGGACTCGAAGGCGGTGCGCAGGTCCTCGCGGGAGAACCAGCGGGCCTCGTGGATCTCCTCGCCGTCGACGTTGATCTCGGACGAGGTGGCGCGGGCCATGAAGCCGAGCATGAGGCTGGAGGGGAACGGCCAGGGCTGGCTGGCGACGTAGTCGACCTCGCCGACCGTGACCCCCGCCTCCTCGAAGACCTCGCGGCGCACGGACTGCTCGATGGACTCGCCGGGTTCGACGAAGCCGGCGAGCGTGGAGAAGCGGCCCTCGGGCCAGTGCACCTGGCGGCCGAGCAGGATGCGGTCCTCGTCGTCCGTCACCGCCATGATCACGGCCGGGTCGGTGCGCGGGTAGTGCTCGGCGCCGCAGGCGGGGCAGCGGCGGATGTGTCCGGCCGCCGCGATCACGGTGCGCTCGCCGCAGCGTGAGCAGAAGCGGTGCAGCCGCTGCCAGTTCTCCAGGGCGACGGCGTGCACCATCAGACCCGCGTCGCGGGGTGAGAGCAGGAGTCCCGCCTCGCGCAGGCCCGCCGCGCGGGCGGACTGGTCGATGCGGCCGGGGAGGGCGTCCTTCTGGAGTGCGAAATAGCTCACACCGTCGTCGTCCGTGCCGAGGAAGTAGCGGTGCGCCTCGGTGAGCGGGGCCTCGAAGGAGGGGGTCATGACGAGTTCGGTGGTGCCGTCCGTCGTCTCGTCGATGAGCACCTGACCGCCGGAGACCACGAAGACGCGGGTGGTGGGGTGGCTCCAGGCCGCCGCGAGCCAGGCCTCGTCGAGCCGGTGGTGGGCGGCCCTGTCGATGCCGCTCGGGGCGGTGAGCGAGATGGGGCGGTCGGCGGTTCGGTCGGTCCAGGTGGTCACGGGTGCTTCCAACTCCCCCGGTGGAACGGTTATTTCGGCGGGCGGTTCAGCAGGGCGGGTGCGAAGGGCGCTGTTCGGGGTGGGGACGGACTTTTCAAGAAGGGTGGAGACGGGCTCTTTCAGTGTGCCTCGCGCCAGTTCTCGGCCAGGTCGCCCCACAGGTAGGCGCTGGTTTCGACGCCCTTCATGAGGAGGTCGAGTTCGACCTTCTCGTTGGGGGCGTGCCAGCCGTCGGAGGGGACGGAGATGCCCAGGAAGAGCACGGGAGCGCCGAGGACTTCCTGGAGGTCGGCCGCGGGTCCCGAGCCACCCTCGCGGGTGAAACGGATCGGCTGTTCGAAGGCGCGGCTCATGGCGCGTACGACGGACTGCAGGGCGGGGTGGTCCAGCGGTGTGAGGCAGGGGCGGGTGGCGGCGCCGAACGTGATCTCGTGCCGGATGCCGGCGGGCAGCCGGTCGGCGGCCCAGGCGCGGACTGCCTTCTCGATGTGGTCCGGGTCCTGGCCCGCCACCAGCCGGAACGAGAGTTTCACGGTGGCCGAGGACGGGATGATCGTCTTGCTGCCGGGGCCCTGGTAACCGCCGCCGATG
Organism: Streptomyces mirabilis; assembly: GCF_039503195.1. Classification (NCBI taxonomy): domain Bacteria; kingdom Bacillati; phylum Actinomycetota; class Actinomycetes; order Kitasatosporales; family Streptomycetaceae; genus Streptomyces; species Streptomyces mirabilis. The sequence goes on along the minus strand of NZ_JBCJKP010000001.1, from coordinate 6,693,205 downwards.
CCGTTGACCTCGGCGGTGGGGCGGGCCCAGATGCGCTCCAGGGTGGTGTGTCCGGCCTCTCCGTAGGTGGCCGTCGACTTGGCCGTGCTCAGCCAGCGCTCCTCGTCGAAGGGCAGTTCGGCGAAGAGCTCACGCTCGCGTTCGGTGAGTTCGGTGATGCCTTCGTAGAAGCCGGGGACGGCTACGCGCGCGTGCTCGTCGTGAAGGGCCGCCACAAGGCGGGCGGCGGCGGTGGCCGGGTTGGGCACGGCACCGCCGAAGGAGCCGGAGTGGATGTCCTGTCGCGGCCCGTACAGCTCGATCTCGCATTCGGCGAGGCCACGCATGCCGGTGCACACGGTGGGGGTGTCCTCGGACCACATGCCGGTGTCGGAGACGATCACCGCGTCGGCGGTGAGCCGGTCGGCGTGGCTTTCGACGAGGTCGCGGAAGTGCGGGGAGCCGGACTCCTCCTCGCCCTCGATCAGGAGCTTGAGGTTCACGGCCGGTGCGCCGCGCCCGGTGGCGGCGAGGTGCGCGCGGACTCCGAGTGTGTGGAAGAACACCTGACCCTTGTCGTCGGCGGCACCGCGCGCGTGGAGGCGGTTTCCGCGGATCACCGGTTCGAAGGGGTCGGTGTCCCAGCCGTCCTCGCGGGCTGCGGGCTGCACGTCGTGGTGTCCGTAGACGAGAACCGTGGGGGCCCCGGGGTCCTCGGCGGGCCATTCGGCGAAGACGGCGGGGGCGCCCTCGGTCGCCCAGACCTCGGTGATCGGGAAACCGGTCTCCTGCAGCTTGGCGGCGAGCCAGTCGGCGCTGCGTGCCACGTCCGCGGCATGGTCGGGCTGGGCCGACACCGAAGGGATGCGCAGCCACTCCGCGAGGTCGTCGAGGAAGGCCGTGCGGTGGTTCTGGATGTACGTGCGGACGGTGCTGACGGCGTTGTCAACGGGCTTGCTCATGCTCACGAGCCTATCCGCCCACGGAGGCGTGTTCGTCCGGCGGATCCCCGGCGGAAGCTTGCTGTGGGTCCGCCGGGTCCTGGGTGAGCAGTCGTTCCAGTGCCGCGCGGTCCGGGAGCCCGTCCGGGTGGACCACCTCCCCGCTGCGGACGTACAGGAACGCGGCCTTGACGGACTCCAGGGGCACGCCTTGCTGTTCGGCCCAGGCGAGGCGGTACAGGGCGAGCTGGAGGGGGTCGGCGGTACCGGTGCGGCTGGTCTTCCAGTCGACGATCTCGTACGTCGTGCCGGCGTCGTCCTGCGCCCGGTAGACGGCGTCGATCCGGCCCCGTACGACGCGTCCCGCGATGGCGAGCTGGAACGGTGCCTCGACGCGGTGGGGGGTGCGGTGCGCGTAGGGAGTGCGTTCGAAGGCGTCCTTGAGCTCCTCCAGGTCGCGTTCGTCGGCGATCTCGGCGTCGCTGCCGGGGAGCTCCTCCGGTTCCAGCATCGGCAGCCGCAGCTCTTCGAAGCGGGACTCCAGCCAGGCGTGGAAGCGTGTTCCGCGGCGCGCGGCGGGCTGTGGGGGGCGTGGCATGGGGCGTGCGAGCTCCTGCGCGAAGCCGTCCGGATCGGTGGCCAGGCGCATGAGCTGCGTCACGGTGAGCGAGGCAGGCAGGGGGACGTCGGTGACGCTCGCGCGGGCGCGCAGGAGCTCTCCGGTCAGGGCGTCGAGGTCGCGGTCCCAGGAGGCGAGGGTGCGGGCCTCCTCCGGGGTGAGGTGCGCGGGTTCCTCAAGGTGCGGTTGCTCAGGAAGGTGCGGTTGCTCAGGGTGCGGTTTCGCAGGGTGCGGGCGAGCCCCCGGAGCCGGCGCCTGGTGCGGGATCGTCGGGCGGTCCTGCGCGGGGCGCGTCGGACGGTCCTCCGGGCGGTCGACCGACCAGGAGTCCCAGTCGGAGGCGTCCCCGTCGGGGAAGCCGTCGTCGGGGAAGTCGTCGTCCCCGTAGGGCACGTCGTCGTACGCGGGATCGTCGTCCTCGGGCGGAGGTGGCCAGTCCGGATCGAGGTACGGGGTGGGGTCGTGGTCGGCCGTGTGCCGGGCTCCCTCCGCCCCGGGGTGGGGCTCTTCGTGGGACGCCGCGCGCTCCAGGTGGGCGAGTACGGTCTCGGCGGCGGCGCGGCGGCGGGCCAGTGCCGCGTCGTCGAGCGGGAGCGGCCACGCGTGGTCGGCGGCCGCCTCGCGCAGGGCGGGGTTCTCCTCGTCCTCGGCGGGCTCCTCGGCCCAGACCTCGATCTCGCCGTGTCCGGCGGCGCAGTGCTCGTAGAGGGCGTCCAGGAAGTCCGAGGGGCCGCGCGGCTTCTTCTGGGAGGGGCCCCACCAGTGGCCGGAACCGAGCAGGAGCGAGCGGGGGCGGGTGAAGGTGACGTAGCCGAGGCGGAGCTCTTCGGTGTGCTGGTGGTCCTTCATGGCCTCGTGGAAGGCCTTGATGCCCTTGGCGTCCCAGGTGCCGATCTCGGGGAGCGTGTCGGCGTCGCCGCGCAGCTCGTGCGGCAGGACCTTGCCCTGGGCGGTCCACTTCTCGCGGCCCTGGCCGCTGGGAAAGGTGCCGGTGACGAGTCCGGGGACCACGACGACGTCCCACTCCAGGCCCTTGGACTTGTGCGCGGTGAGCACCTTGACGGTGTTCTCGCCGCCGGGCAGGGCGTTGTCGAGGCCCTTCTCGTACTGGGCGGCGGTGCGCAGGAAGCCGAGGAAGGCCAGCAGCGTGGCCTCGCCGTCGCCCGCGGCGAAGGACGCGGCGACGTCGAGGAAGTTCGACAGGGTCTCTCGGCGGCGGGCGGCCAGCGCGTGCGGGGACGCGGAGAGCTCGACCTCGAGGCCGGTGACGGCGAGCACCCGGTGCAGGACGTCCATCAGGGGGTCGGCGAGCGAGCGGCGCAGGTCGCGCAGCTCGGCGGCGAGCCGCGCGAACCGCACCCGCGCGTCCGGCGAGAAGGGCAGCCCGTCGTCGTCCCCTTCGGCCTCGATGGGCATCTCCAGGAACGTGTCGAGGGCGTCGGCGAGCGATACCACCTCGGCCGGGTCGACCCCCTCCACGGCCGCCGCGAGCCGGCGGTCCGGGTCCTCGTCGGCGCCCACGCGCGCGTGGGACACGAGCAGGCGGGCGCGCCGCCCCAGAAGGGCGAGGTCGCGCGGGCCGATACGCCAGCGGGGGCCGGTGAGCAGACGGACCAGGGAGGCGTTCGCCCCGGGGTCCTGGAGGACTTCGCAGACGGCGACGAGGTCGGCGACCTCGGGCAGGTGCAGCAGGCCGGAGAGGCCCACCACCTCGACGGGGATGTCCCGGGCGACGAGCGCGCCCTGGATCTCGGCGAAGTCGCCCGCCGTACGGCACAGCACGGCGATCTCGCCGGGTGCCTTTCCGGTGCGCACCAGGTGGGCGATGGAATCGGCGAGCCAGTCGATCTCCTCGGCGTGGGTGCGCAGCAGCGCGCAGCGGACCTGGCCTTCGTGCTCGGCTCCTGGGGCCGGGCGCAGGGCCTCCACGCCCTCGTGCATGGCGCGCAGGGGCTCCGCGAGGCCGTTGGCGAGGTCGAGGAGGCGGCCGCCGCTGCGACGGTTCTCGCTGAGCGCCTGGCGGGCCGCGGGGCGGCCGTCGGCGTGTGCGAAGTGCTCGGGGAAGTCGTCGAGGTTGGCGACGGAGGCGCCGCGCCAGCCGTAGATGGCCTGGCAGGGGTCGCCGACCGCGGTCACGGGATGGCCGGTGCCGCCGCCGAAGAGTCCCGCGAGCAGGATGCGCTGGGCCACCGAGGTGTCCTGGTACTCGTCCAGCAGCACCACCCGGAACTCGTCGCGGAGGATTTCCCCGACCTCGGGGCGGGTGCGGGCCAGGGTGGCCGAGAGGGCGATCTGGTCGCCGAAGTCGAGGAGGTCGCGCTCGCGCTTGGCCGATCGGTAGCGGCCCACCAGCTCGGCCAGTTCACGCCGGGCCGCGGCCGCCTCGGGGACTTTCCGCAGGTCGGCGTTGGTGAGTTTGGCGCCCTCCAGGGAGCGCAGCAGCTCGGCGTCGTAGGCGCGCAGATCCTCGGGCCGTACGAGGTGTTCGGCGAGCTCGGAGTCGAGTGTGAGGAGATCACCGACGAGGTCCGGGAAGGAGCGGGTCAGCGCCGGGTACGGTCCCGGGGCCTCGCGCAGTACGCGGGCGGCGAGCTGGTAGCGGGTGGCGTCGGCGAGCAGGCGGGAGGTCGGTTCGAGTCCGATGCGCAGGCCGTGGTCGGTCAGCAGGCGGCCTGCGAAGGCGTGGTAGGTGGAGATCACCGGCTCGCCGGGCGGGTTGTCGGGGTCGATCACGTCCGGGTCGGTGACTCCGGCCTTGATCAGCGCCTTGCGGACGCGCTCGGCGAGTTCGCCCGCCGCCTTGTTGGTGAACGTGAGACCGAGGACCTGTTCGGGGGCGACCTGTCCGGTGCCGACGAGCCACACCACACGAGCCGCCATCACCGTGGTCTTGCCCGATCCGGCTCCGGCCACGATCACCTGCGGGGCGGGCGGTGCGGTGATGCAGACCGTCTGCTCCGGGGTGAACGGGATGCCGAGGAGCTCCTTGAGCTGCTCGGGGTCGGTGATACGGGCGGGCATGTCGGAGAGGCTAGCGGCGCCCACTGACAGCGGAGGCCACATCGGCCGCCGGGACAATAGAAGTGCTGGTCAACACGTGTGGTGCCGTACGTCACTCGCTGACGTGACGTCCCCTTGGGCCCCTCACTCGACCACGTGGCGTCCCTCGGGCCGAGCACTGCACGATGCCCGGAAAGCACAGTGTGTGCAGTGTTGTCCCGTGGTCGGTGAGAACCGTTCGTCGAGGACCTTCCCGGCCGCGGTGGCCAGCAGGTCGCCGACCCACTCGCCTTCGAGGGGCTCCTGGGCCTGCACCTTGGGGAGGGTCTCGCCGCCGTTCTTCTTGGCGGCGCCCTGACGCAGCTGGACGAGTTCCGCGCCGCCCGGCTCGGGGCGTACGCCGTCGAAGGTGTCGTCGACGGCCCCCTCGCGGACGGCGAGCTGGTAGACGGCGAGCTGCGGGTGGTGCGCCACCTCCGCGGCGCTGGGCGCGTGTTTGCCGGTCTTGAAGTCGACCACGTAGGCGCGGCCCTCGGTGTCCGTCTCGACGCGGTCCATGGAGCCCCGGATGCGCACCTCGTAGTCGCCCGCCTCCAGGGTCACGTCGAAGTCGTGCTCACTGGCCACCGGCACGCGTCCCGCACGGACGCCGTTGGAGTCGACGTGCCACTTCAGGAAGCGTTCGAGCGCCACACGCGCGTGCTCCTTCTCCTGTGCGGACTTCCAGGGCGCGTCGAAGGCGAGCGCGTTCCACACGGAGTCCAGACGTTCCATGAGGACGGCGAGGTCGGCGGGGGTGCGTCCGGAGGCGACCTCGTCGGCGAGGACGTGCACCACGTTGCCGAAGCCCTGGGCGGCGGTCGCGGGCGCGTCGGCCTTGACCTCGCGGCCCAGGAACCACTGCAGGGCGCAGGTGTTGGCGAGTTGGTCGAGGGCGCTTCCGGAGAGCACGACGGGCTGGTCGCGGTCGCGCAGCGGCACCTTGCTCTCGGTCGGCTCGTACATGCCCCACCAGCGGTAGGGGTGCGCGGACGGCACGAGCGGGCGGCCGTCCTCGTCGCCGAGGGCGGCGAGCTTGGCCAGGCGGTGGGCCGCGGCCTGCCGGAGGGTGTCCGAGACCCGCGGGTCGACCGTGGTGGCGCGCAGTTCGGCGACCAGGGCGGCGACGGACAGCGGGCGGCGGGGGCGGCCGGTGACGTCCCTGGGTTCGACGCCGAGTTCGGTGAGGAAGCGGGAGGGCTGGTCTCCGTCGTCGGCGGGGGCCTTCACGGCGGTGACGATCAGGCGTTCACGCGCGCGCGTGGCGGCCACGTAGAACAGACGGCGCTCTTCGGAGAGGAGCGCTCCGGGGGTGAGGGGTTCGGCGAGGCCGTCGCGTCCGATGCGGTCGGCCTCCAGCAGGGAGCCGCGGCGGCGCAGGTCCGGCCACAGGCCCTCCTGAACGCCCGCGACGACGACCAGGCGCCACTCCAGGCCCTTGGAGCGGTGCGCGGTCATCAGGCGTACGGCTGCGGGGCGCACCGCCCTGCGGGTGAGCGTGTCGGCGGCGATGTCCTGGGCCTCGATCTCCTCCAGGAAGTTGAGGGCGCCGCGCCCGCCTGTGCGTTCCTCGGCGCGGGCCGCGGTCGCGAACAGCGCGCAGACGGCGTCGAGGTCGCGGTCGGCGTTGCGTCCGGCCGCGCCACCACGCCGGGCGGCCCGCTCCAGGCGCTGCGGCCACGGTGTTCCCTCCCAGAGGTCCCAGAGCGCCTCCTCGGCCGTCCCGCCGCCCGCCAGGCGCTCCCGTGCCTTGCGCAGCAGCGCGCCGAGGCGCTGGGCTCCCCGGGCGTACGCCGGGTCGTGCGCGACGAGCCGCTCCGGCTCGGCCAGCGCGCGGGTGAGCAGTTCGTCGGAGGGCTGCGGTACGTGGTTGCCCGCGGCGCGCTCCTCCTCGCGCAGCGCGCGCCCCAGACGCCGCAGATCGGCCGCGTCCATGCTCGCGAGGGGCGAGGCGAGCAGGGTGAGCGCGGTTTCGGTGTCGAGCCAGGGCGCGGCTTGCGGGTCGGCATCCTCAGGTGCGTCGGCGTCTTCAGGTGCGTCGGCGTCTTCAGGTGCGTCGGCGTCGCCGCCGGAGGGCGTGGCCGTACCCGACTCCGCGCGCGCCACCGCCCGCAGTGCCGTCAGCAAGGGCGTCACCGCCGGTTCGTGCCGCAGCGGCAGGTCGTCGCCGTCGATGTCGAGCGGCACACCCGCCGCGGTGAGCGCCCGCCTGATCGTCGGGATCGTGCGGGAACCGGCGCGCACCAGGACGGCCATGTCGCCCCAGGGGACGCCGTCCTCCAGATGGGCGCGACGCAGGAGGTCCGCGATGTTGTCCAGCTCCGTGCCCGCCGTCGGGTACGTGTAGACCTCGACGGCGCCGCCGTCCCGTACCGGAGACAACTGGCGGTGGGCGCGTACCTTCTCCGCCGGAAGGCGGGTCAGCGGCATGCGCTGGGTGATCAGACGCGTGGCGGTCAGCAGGGCGGCGCCGGAGCGGCGGGAGGTGCGCAGCACCTCGACCGGCGCGGGGCGGCCGTCCGCACGCGGGAAGGCGTCGGGGAAGTCCAGGATGCCGTTCACGTCCGCGCCCCGGAAGGCGTAGATCGACTGGTCGGGGTCACCGAAGGCGACCAGGTTGCGGCCGCCGCCGGCGAGGGCGCGCAGCAGCCGGACCTGCGCGGGATCGGTGTCCTGGTACTCGTCCACGTAGACGGCGTCGTACTGCGCGGCGAGGCGTTCGGCGACGCCCCGACGCCCGGCGAGCAGGACCGCGCGGTGGACGAGTTCCGCGTAGTCGAGCACTCCTTGGAGGTCGAGAACGTCCAGGTACTCGGCGAGGAAGGCGGCAGCCGCGCCCCAGTCCGGGCGGCCGATGCGCCGGGCGAAGGCGGTGAGGGCGTCGGGGCTCAGGCCCAGTTCGCGGCTGCGCGCCAGTACCGCGCGGACCTCGTCGGCGAAGCCTCGCGTGGTCAGGCAGGCGCGCAGCTCGTCCGGCCAGCGGACATGGGCGAGGCCGAGCCGCTCCAGGTCGGGCTGGCCGGCGAGCAGTTCGCGCACCGCCACGTCCTGTTCGGGTCCGGACAGCAGCCGCAGGGGCTCCACGAACAGGTCACTGTCCTGGTGGGCGCGGACCAGGGCGTAGCAGAACGAGTGGAAGGTGGTCGCCCGGGGAGCGCGGGCGGCCCCTATGCGCAGCGCCATGCGGTCGCGCAGTTCGACGGCCGCCTTGCGGCTGAACGTCAGCACCAGGATGCGTTCAGGGTCGCCGCCCCGCGTGATCCGCGCCGCGACGGACTCGACGAGCGTGGTCGTCTTGCCGGTGCCGGGGCCGGCGAGCACGAGCAGCGGTCCCGTGTCATGGTCAACCACCGCGCGCTGCTCTGCGTCCAGACGAGGGGGCCCCACTCGGACCGGCGCGGTACGTACCAGTCGGTACGCGCCGCGGGTCCCCTGCCGCACCTGGGGGTGCGACAGGCGCCGGGTGGAAGAAGAGGAGCTCACGTGGTTCGCCGGTCCTGGAGGTTGTGCGGGATATCACTGCCGGCGCGGAGCGCCGTCGTTGAGGGGTGGTGGTCGGGCGACGGGTGGGAGGAGCGCCGCGCGTTCAGGGCGGTGGCCGCGGGGTGAGGGGGATGCGTGCCGTCGACGCTACGCCGGTGGGCAGCGTGGAAGGAGGGCTTCCCCTTCTTCCCTCGCACCACGTGCGTCCCCCGGCTCTCGAACGTACGGCATGTCACGGGCGTGCCCCGTTTCCCCCGTACGGGCCACAGGTTCCCCCTCGCCCCGTCCGATGCCGGAAGCTGTCAGGTGTGACCCTGCGCGCGTTCGCCGCCGTCCCATCGTGCCCGTCTCATGTCGATGCGCGGCAGATGCCCCTCGGAGGCCCTGCTCGCCTCCTTCAGGGGCGTGCCCTCGTCGCGGTAGTGGCCCAGCGCATCGAGTTCGTGGCCCGGGAGCAGCGCGCCGTCCGCGCGGACGACCCGCCACCACGGGACCGCTCCTCCATAGAGGGCCATCACCCGGCCCACCTGGCGCGGTCCGCCCTCCTCCAGCCACTCGGCGACGTCCCCGTACGTCATCACGCGCCCGGGCGGGATCGACTCGGCGACCTCAAGGACGCGCTCCGCGTACTCCGGCAGGGCATCCGTCGGAAGGCTCTCCTCGCTCATCCGCCCCATCCTGCCCCATCCCACCGACAGTGCGACGATTCGGTGACTGTGCGTATCCCTCGCCACGAAGGCGCACTTGGGGCAGACTGTGCGCCCCCGTATTTGCACCCTGATGCCCCCGTGTGTCGGTGGGGCATGCCACCATCGTGCGGGCGGTGACTGGTGATACGAGATCAAGAAGAGACGATGAGGCAGCAGGGCGTGCACCCCGAAGACGCGGAGAGCACCTCCGCGGCCTCGTCGCGTCCGGACACCGGCGACAGCGACCCGAAGGACCCGGGCGAGGCTGCGGACGAGCCCACCACGACGGTGGACGAAGAACCCGTTCCTGACACCCACGGACGAGCCCAGAAGCGACTCGATCCGGCGGACGACTGCGGCGACGAGGTCCACAACGACGAGGTCGAGGGCGACGAACCGCTGCTGCCCGCGCGTGTGCACCGTCCGTCCGATCTGATGCGGCTCATGGTCGGCGTCCTCGCCATCGTCGTGCTGCTGGCCGTCGCCGCGTTCGCGCACGGCACCACCTCGGGGCTCGAACAGGACATCAACAAGGGCACCGGCCAGGCACCCGATCTGCTGATCAAGATCGCGGGTCTGGCGTCGAGCATCGCGATCCTCCTGGTGCCGGTCGCCTTCGCGATCGAGCGACTGATCAAGCGGGACGGGCTGCGCATCGCCGACGGCGTGCTGGCCGCGGTCCTCGCGCACGGAGTGACACTCGCCACGGACCTGTGGGTCGCCAAGGGCGCCCCGAACTCCATCCAGGAGGCACTCACCCAGCCCTCGCCGGGTGACATCCACGCCCTGACCGATCCGGTGCACGGCTATCTGGCGCCGGTCATCGCGTACATGACTGCCGTCGGGATGTCCCGCAGACCGCGTTGGCGCGCGGTGCTGTGGGTGGTGCTGCTCCTCGACGCCTTCTCCATGCTGGTCACCGGCTACACCACGCCGTTCTCGATCATCCTGACGGTGCTGATCGGCTGGAGCGTCGCGTACGGGACGCTGTACGCGGTCGGCTCACCGAATGTGCGTCCGACCGGGCGGACGCTGATGGCGGGCCTGCGGCACGTCGGTTTCCACCCCGTCAGCGCGGCCCGCGAGGACACGCCCGACACCACCGAGAACGGCGACCGCGGGCGGCGCTACTTCGTCACCCTGGAGGACGGCCCGCCCCTGGACGTCACAGTGGTCGACCGTGAGCAGCAGGCACAGGGCTTCTTCTACCGAGTGTGGCGCAACCTGACGCTGCGCGGTCTCGCCACCCGTCGCAGTCTCCAGTCGCTGCGCCAGGCCCTGGAGCAGGAGGCGCTCCTCGCGTACGCGGCCATCGCGGCCGGGGCCAACGCCCCGAAGCTGATCGCGACCTCCGAGCTCGGCCCGGACGCCGTGATGCTCGTCTACGAGCACACCGGCGGGCGCACACTGGACTCGCTGCCCGACGAACTCATCACCGACGATCTCCTGCGCGACACCTGGCATCAGGTGCAGGCCTTGCAGTCGCGACGCATCGCACACCGCAGGCTCGCGGGTGACGCGATCTTGGTGGATCGTTCCGGCATGGTGATCCTCACCGACCTTCGCGGCGGTGAGATCGCGGCCGGTGATCTGCTGCTGCGCATGGACATCGCCCAGTTGCTGACCACACTGGGGCTGCGCGTAGGCGCCGAGCGCACGGTGGCGTCGGCCGTCGGTGTGCTCGGCCCGGACGCGATCGCCGACTGCCTGCCGCTGCTGCAGCCCATCGCACTGACCCGCTCCACCCGCGCGACGCTGCGCAAGCTGGCCCGGGAGCGCGCCCAGCGAGAACGCGACGCCGTCCTGGACGCCTCCCGGCAGAACAAGCTCGCCCGCGCGGAACAGACCCAGCACGCCGAGGCCGCGGTGGAAAAGCCCGGCAAGAAGGCCGTTCGCGCGGAGCAGCGGGCCGAGAAGCGGGCGATCGACGAGGCACTGGACGAAGCACGCGAGGAGGATCTCCTCACCCAGATCCGCCACCAGGTACTGCTGATCCGCCCACAGGCGCCGGTCGAACCGGCCCGCCTGGAGCGAGTGCGGCCACGCACACTGATCAGTTTCATCGCCGGTGCCATCGGCGGGTACTTCCTGCTGACGCAGCTCACCCACATCGAGTTCGGGCCCCTCTTCGACAACGCCCAGTGGGGCTGGGTCGCCGCGGCCGCGCTGTTCTCCGCGGTGAGCTACTTCGCGGCGGCGATGGCGCTGCTCGGCTTCGTACCGGAGCGGGTGCCGTTCATGCGGGCCGTCGGGGCGCAGGTCGCCGGCTCGTTCGTGAAGATCGTGGCGCCCGCCGCGGTCGGCGGTGTGGCCCTCAACACGCGCTTCCTGCAGCGTGCGGGGGTGCGGCCGGGGCTCGCGGTGGCGAGTGTCGGCGCGTCCCAGCTGTTCGGGCTCGGCTGCCACATCCTGATGCTGCTGTCCTTCGGCTATCTGACCGGTACCGAGAAGACGCCGTCCCTGTCGCCCTCCCGCACGGTCATCGCCGGTCTGCTGACGGTCGCCGTACTGGTGCTCGTCGTGACGTCGGTGCCGTTCATGCGCAAATTCGTCAGCACGCGCGTGAGGTCGCTGTTCGCGGGCGTCGTACCGCGCATGCTCGACGTGCTCCAGCGACCCCAGAAGCTGATCACCGGCATCGGCGGCATGCTGCTGCTGACCGCCTGCTTCGTGATGTGCCTGGACGCGTCGATCCGCGCCTTCGGCCACCAGCAGCCCACCACGCTCAGCCTCGCCAGCGTCGCCGTCGTCTTCCTCGCCGGTAACGCGCTCGGCTCCGCGGCGCCGACCCCCGGCGGTGTCGGCGCCGTCGAGGCGACCCTCACGGTCGGTCTGATCGCCGTGGGGCTCCCCAAGGAGGTCGCCGCTCCCGCGGTGCTGCTGTACCGGCTGCTGACACTATGGCTTCCGGTGCTTCCGGGCTGGCTGTTCTTCAATCACCTGACCCGCAAGGGCGCCCTCTAGAACCCCGCGCCGACCCTCCCGTACGAGCCCCCCGCGCGCCCTCACCCGCACGGCCCGCGCCCCGAGCGCCCCGCCCCGCACGACCGCAGGATGGGGAGCATGCCGAACCCGTCTCCGCCGCGCGCCGCTGCGCTGGTGCTCTCCGTCGCTGTGCTGTCCACCGTGCTGACGGGTTGCAGCGACGACTCGAAAAGCGAGGACCTGCCGGCCCAGAAGCTGAGCTGGAAGGACTGCCCGGCCCCCGCCGAGTCCGAGGGCGGCGGCAACGCCCCCTCTCCCCTGCCGGGTGGCACACAGTGGCAGTGCGCCACCATGAAGGCACCCCTCGACTGGGCCGATCCCAAGGGCGACACCATCGGGATCGCGCTGATCCGTGCGCGGACGAGCGGCGACCAGAGCAAACGCATCGGCTCCCTCATCTTCAACTTCGGCGGCCCCGGAGGCTCCGGCGTCACCACGCTGCCCGCCTTCGGCGAGGACTACGCGAAGCTGCGCACCCGCTACGACCTGGTGAGCTTCGACCCGCGTGGGGTCGGCCGCAGCGCGGGCGTGCAGTGCGAGGACGACAGCAGGCTCGACGTGTTCTTCCAGCAGGACGCCACCCCCGACGACACCGCCGAGCAGAAGAACCTCCTCAACACCACGAAGACGTTCAACGCGGCCTGCGAGAAGAACTCCGGGCGGACCCTCCCCCACGTGCGCACCACCGACGCGGCCCGCGACATCGACCTCATGCGCCAGGTGCTCGGCGACGCCAAACTGCACTACTTCGGCATTTCGTACGGCACCGAACTCGGCGGCGTCTACGCCCACTTGTTCCCCAAGAAGGTGGGGCGCGCCGTCTTCGACGCGGTCGTCGACCCGACGCAGAACCCGGAACAGAGCGCGCTCGGGCAGGCCAGGGGCTTCCAGCTCGCGCTCGACAACTTCGCCACCGACTGCACCTCGAAGACCGAGCCCTGCCCGATCGGCGACACTCCGCAGGACGTCAAGAACCGCATCGCCAAACTCTTCAAGGACCTGGACAGCAAGCCCATCCCCGGCGTCTTCCCACGCCAGCTCACCCAGACCGAGGCCACCAACGGCATCGCGCAGGCCCTGTACTCCAAGGACTTCTGGGAGTACCTGACGGAGGGTCTGGACCAGGCATACAGCGGTGACGGCAAGGTATTGATGCTGCTGTCCGACTCGATGAACGGGCGCAGCCAGAACGGCCAGTACAGCAACCTCTACGCGGCCAACGTCTCCATCAACTGCGCCGACGAGAAACCGCGGTACACGATCTCCGACGTGCAAGCCGGTCTGCCGGCGTTCCGGGCCGCCTCACCGCTCTTCGGCGACTATCTGGCCTGGGGCATGCTCAGCTGCACCAACTGGGCCGTCCCGGGCGCCGCCGACCACCCGGACGTCAGCGCCACCGGTGCGGCGCCGATCCTCGTGGTCGGCAACACCGGCGACCCGGCCACGCCGTACCAGGGCGCGAAGAAGATGGTGGACGCGCTGGGCAAAGGCGTCGGCGTCGAGGTGACCTACAAGGGCCAGGGGCACGGCGCGTACGACAGCGGGAACAAGTGCGTGCACAACGCGGTGAACGGCTATCTGCTGGACGGGACCGTGCCGCCCGCGGGAACCGTCTGCACCTAGAACCAACGCCATCCCCACCGAGAAAAGCGCAGGTCAAAGGGTTATCCACAGGCGTCCGCGGCGTCGGCCGCGGACGCCTACCATGGCCTGCATGTGATCCGCGACATCCGGCGGACCACGGGCGAGGGGGGGAAGTTCATGACGCGTTTCGCACGGTGGACGGCCGCGGCGGCCGCCGCGTTGCTGGTGGCGGGCTGCGGCAGCGGCTCGTCGGGGGACGGCAAGGACGAGGGGAAGAACAGCGGCCGGCCGTCGACCGGGGCGCCTTCCTCCGGCACCGCCTCGGGGCTGCCCGCCTCGCTCACCTCGCAGAAGCTCGACTGGGGCCACTGCAAGAGCTCCTCCGCGCCGGGCAGCGGCTGGCAGTGCGCGACACTCAAGGTGCCGCTGGACTACGCGAAGCCGGACGGCGAGACGATCGGCCTGGCGCTGATCCGCTCGAAGGCGACCGGCGGCCAGAGCAAGCGCATCGGCTCACTCCTGTTCAACTTCGGCGGCCCCGGCGGCTCGGGCGTCGACACGATGCCGTCGTACGAGAGTGCCGTCGGCCCGCTCCACGAGCGCTACGACCTCGTGAGCTGGGACCCGCGCGGCGTCGCCGCCAGCGAGGGCGTGCGCTGCCGCAGTGACAAGGCGATCCAGGCAGCCGAGTCCGTGGACGCCACCCCGGACGACGCGGCCGAGGAGACCGCGTACTTCAAGGACGCCGCCGACTTCGGCAAGGGCTGCGCGAAGGCCGCCGGAAAGCTGCTGTCACACGTCTCCACGACCGACACGGCCCGCGACATGGACCTGATGCGCCAGGTCCTCGGCGACGGGACGATGCACTACCTCGGCTTTTCGTACGGGACCGAACTCGGCGGCGTGTACGCCCACTTGTTCCCCAAGAACGTGGGCCGTCTGGTGCTGGACGCCGTCGTCGACCCGAGCGCCGACACGGTCGGCCACGCCAAGAACCAGACCCTGGGCTTCCAGCGCGCCCTGGACGACTACCTCAAGTCCACCGGCCAGGACCCCAAGCAGGGCTCCCAGAAGATCGTGGACCTGCTGAAGCGCATCGACGCGAACCCCCTGCCGACGGCCGACGGCCGCAAGCTCACCCAGACGCTGGCGCTCACCGGCATCGTCCTGCCCCTGTACAGCAAGGAGGGCTGGCCCCGCCTGACCAGCGCTCTCAAGGGCGCCGAGGGCGGTGACGGTTCGGGACTGCTGGCCCTCGCCGACGGCTACAACGACCGCGATTCCTCGGGACACTACGGCACGACGACCCACTCCCAACGGGTCATATCGTGCTTGGACGACAAGCAGCGGCCGACCCCCGCGGAGACGAAGAAGCTGCTGCCCGAGTTCGAGAAGATCTCGCCCGTCTTCGGGGACTTCATGGGCTGGGACACCGCGGGCTGGTGCCACGACTGGCCGGTCGCCGGCCAGTACGAGAACCCGGAGGTCAGCGCGCCCGGAGCCGCGCCCATCCTGATCGTCGGCAACACCGGGGACCCCGCGACTCCTTACGAGGGCGCCCGCAGAATGGCCGACGAGCTGGGCCAGGGCGTCGGAGTGGAGCTCACCTGGAAGGGCGAGGGCCATGGCGCCTATGGGAGCGGGAGCGAGTGTGTCGACTCCACGGTGAACAGCTATCTGCTGGACGGGACGGTGCCGAAGGACGGAAAGGTCTGCGCGTCGTAGTGGCGGGTGCGGCCGACGGGCGCGGGCCTGTACCCGCGCCCACACGGCCGACGAGCACTCGGCCGGCGAACCCCGGGCCGACGAGCAACCGGCGGGCGAACCCCCCGCCGGCGAAGACCCGGCTCACGGACGCCCGTTCGGCGAACCCGCGGCCCGCGAGTGACCGGTCAACGGAAAGGGGCCCGGCACGCACGGTGCCGAGCCCCTCCCGAAAAGCCGTTCACGTGGTGCGCCGGCGCCTAGTACACCGGCTTCTCCGGCTCGATCTGATGGACCCAGCCGATCACACCGCCGCCGACGTGCACCGCGTCCGAGAAGCCCGCGGACTTCAGCACGGCGAGCACCTCCGCACTGCGGACGCCCGTCTTGCAGTGCAGGACGATCTTCTTGTCCTGCGGAAGGGTCTCCAGGGCGGTGCCCATGAGGAACTCGTTCTTCGGGATCAGCTTGGCGCCGGGGATCGAGACGATCTCGTACTCGTTGATCTCGCGGACGTCGATGATCTCGATGTTCTCGCCGTCGTCGATCCACTCCTTGAGCTGCTTGGGAGTGATCGTCGAGCCGGCCGCCGCCTCCTGGGCCTCCTCGGACACGACACCGCAGAAGGCCTCGTAGTCGATGAGCTCGGTGACGGTCGGGTTCTCGCCGCAGACCGCGCAGTCCGGGTCCTTGCGGACCTTGACCTGGCGGTACTGCATCTCGAGGGCGTCGTAGATCATCAGGCGGCCGACGAGCGGCTCACCGATGCCCGCGAGAAGCTTGATCGCTTCGTTGACCTGGATGGAGCCGATGGACGCGCACAGCACGCCCAGCACGCCGCCCTCGGCGCAGGAGGGGACCATGCCCGGCGGCGGGGGCTCCGGGTAGAGGCAGCGGTAGCAGGGACCGTGCTCGGACCAGAAGACGGAGGCCTGGCCGTCGAAGCGGTAGATCGAACCCCACACGTACGGCTTGTTGAGCAGGACGCACGCGTCGTTGACCAGGTAGCGGGTCGCGAAGTTGTCCGTGCCGTCGACGATCAGGTCGTACTGGCTGAAGATGTCCATCACGTTCTCGGCCTCGAGCCGCTCTTCGTGAAGGACCACGTTCACGTACGGGTTGATGCCCAGCACGGAGTCACGGGCCGACACGGCCTTGGAGCGGCCGATGTCCGCCTGACTGTGGATGATCTGGCGCTGCAGGTTCGACTCGTCGACCTCGTCGAACTCCACGATGCCGAGCGTGCCCACGCCCGCGGCGGCCAGGTACATCAGCGCCGGCGATCCGAGGCCGCCAGCGCCCACACACAGCACCTTGGCGTTCTTCAGCCGCTTCTGCCCGTCCATGCCCACATCGGGGATGATCAGGTGGCGGGAGTACCTGCGGACCTCGTCTACGGTGAGCTCAGCAGCTGGCTCAACCAGGGGTGGCAGCGACACGGGGACTCCGTTGGTCGGTCAATCACTACAGTTGTTCTCCCCGTAACACTGCCACGCCCTTCTTCATTCCGAGACACCCGTTCCGATCCGCGAGACGATCTCGTCCCAGTAGCCGGGCATCGTCTCCCAGGGGTCGGCCCGTCCACCGTGATCCGTGCGGTCGGTGAAGTAGATCGTCGCGGCGCCCTGCCAGCGGGCGATGCGCAGCGCTTCGTCGAGATGACCGCGCGGTACCCCGTGCACGAAGTGGCAGAAGCGCTCGGGCGGATAGTCGGCGGTCCACTCGGCCACCTGCGACCAGCGGTAATCGCTCCAGGTGCCGGAGAAGGTCACCAGTTGGTCGGCGCTTTCGGCATAGCCGGGGTAGGGGTGGGTGCCGTGACCGAAGACGAGGTGCGCGTCGTCGAGGAGCGTGCGCAGCGCGGTGGCCGCCCGGCGGACCTCGGGGAGCGCGGCGCGCTCGGTGGGGCAGCGGTGCAGGAGGAAGCCACCGACCCGGTACCAGTCGAGATACCGGTGTGCGTCGGAGATCACCTCGGCGAAGGCGCGTGCGCCGTACGTCACGTCCAGGTGCCCCAGGACGCGCACACCCGCGTTGCGGAGTCGGCCGGCGGCCTCCAGGCAGTGCGGGTCGGGGCGGATGCCGGGACCGTTGGCCACGTTCAGGACGGCCCAGTGCACGGGGGTCCCGGGGCGGGTGAGTTCGCCCCACTCGGCCGGAGCGACGAGGGGGTGCGCATAGCCGGGGACGCCGAGGCCGACCCTTAAGTCCGTGCTCGCGATGTCCGTCGCGGCGCTGGTCAGATGCGGCATGCCGCCTCCATCCAGATATCGGCGAGGGATTCCTCGAGGTTGATCCGGGGCCGCCAGCCGAGCCGGTCGCGTGCGGTGCGCACATCGGCCTGCTGCCAGCTGCCGCAGCCGTCCGGGTAGGGGTACGCGACCGGCGCCCCGTGATCCGCTTCGGTGCGGGGATGGCCGATGGCCGACCTCATCGGTCCGGGTGGGCCGTCGAGTTCGTGCAGCGTGCCTCCGTAGCCGGCCACGCGGGCGAGGACGGCGGCGGCGTCGCGCAGGCGGACGGCGCGGCCCGAGCCGATGTTGATGACGCCCTGCGCGGCGGAGAGCGAGGCGGCGTGCACGGCGCGGGCGACATCGCGGACGTCGATGAAGTCGCGCTGGACGCCGAGTCCGCCGAGTTTGAGTTCGCCGTCGCCGGACTGCATGGCGCGGCGCAGGGCCTCGGCGAGGCGGCCGAGCGGGGATCCGGCGGGGGTGCCGGGGCCCGCGGGCGAGAAGACGCGCAGGACGACGGCGTCGAGGCCGGAACCGAGGACCAGTTCGGTGGCGGCGAGCTTGCTGACGCCGTACGGGCCGCCGGGGCGCGGTACGGCGTCCTCGGCCGTGGAGGAGCCGGGCTGGCTGGGCCCGTACTCGGCGCCGCAGCCGATCTGCACCAGGCGGGCACCGCAGCCGCTGCGGCGCAGGGCCTCGCAGACGGTGGCGACGGCGACGGTGTTGTGCCGGGTCAGTTCGCGGGCTCCGCCGCGGGTGGCGCCCGCGCAGTTGATGACGACCCCGGGGTGCACCGCGTCCAGGAAGCGGGTGAGGGCGCCGGGGCTGCCCGAGGCGAGGTCGAACCGTACGTCGGCGTCGTCGCCCCGGCCGAGGGCGGTGAGCTGCACGGCCGGATCGGCGAGCAGTCTGTCGGCGACGAAACGGCCGAGGTATCCGTTGGCTCCGATCAGCAGGACCCTCATCGGGCGGCTCCCGGGGCGGATTCTCCGGTTCGGGAGGTGATCATCTGGCGTTCTCCTTCGGGGTGGTGCCGTGTGTCGGACGGAGCGCCCGCGGTGTCGGCCCCGCGGGAGGGTGCGCCCGGCACGAGGGCTGGACCCTCGGGCGCCGGTCGCGGCTCATGGCGTCCCGCCCGGTGTGGCGTGGGCCGAGGCCCGGGTCAGGGTGCGGGTCGCGTGAATCAGGAGGACGAGCGCCGCCGCGCCGCACACCAGGGCCGGGACGGCACCCGGACCCCAGGCGTCGGCGACGGTCTCGACGGGGGTGGCGACGAACGAGCAGCCGGGCAGGCGGGCCGCGAAGACCGTGGTGAGGGCGGTCACTTCGGCCGCGCCCGCGGCGCCGAGGACGACGGCCGGGGCGTGGGTGAAGCCGCGCGTCGTGAGCAGGCGCGCGAGCAGGAGCAGCGCGCCGAGGGCGCCCGCTCCGACGTACGCGCCGGGCCCGTTGTAGGCGCCGTCGCTCGGCGCCGCCCGGCACAGTGCGAGCAGCGCGCCCAGGGCGCAGAGGAAGAGGGCGAAGACTCCCAGGAGCAGGGGCCGCACGGAGACGGCGAACTCCTCCAGTCCTCGGCTCGTGGTCAGTTTGCGGCGGGCGCCCGCAGTGAAGAGGTGGGCGCACCAGACCGCGGGGGCGCACGCCAGGGCGAGGGCCAGCACGGGTGCGGTGGCGGGGGGCCACGGGCCGTCGGGGCCGCCTTCGATGCCGACGCTCAGCAGTCCGTCGCCGAGCAGGGCGTACGCGATCAGCCAGCAGGTCCAGGCAAGGGTGCCGCTCGTCGTGCGGTGCGTGGTGCCGAGGGGACCTCGGCGCAGCGCGGCACGCAGGCCGAGCGTCACCGCGAGGGTGCCGCCGGCGGCGACCGCGAGGCGCGGCTGCCCTTCGGTGAGCCGCAGCCCGGCCACGGTCGCCGCGCACAGCGCGCCCGGTAGCAGGGAGAGCACGGCCCAGTCGGCGCGCGCGCCGGGGTGTTCGGGGGCCGCGGGCCGCGGCGCCGGGTCCGAGTCGCGGGCCGCGCGCGCGTACATCTCCTCGGCCAGCGAGAACACGTCCCGGTGCCGGAACCGTGCGGCCGTGCGGTCGGTCACCCCGTGTGCCTCCAGGCCCGCCGCGATCTCCAGGGGGTCGACGGCACGCTCGCAGAGTTCACGATGCCGGTGCATCAGCGCCTTCACGGGGTCCACGGCACCGCGGCGACCACCGCCGAGGGACGTGCGCGCGCCCCCCGAGGCACTCCCCGGATCGCCCCCGGCGTCGCCGCGCGCAGCACCCGAGCCGTCCCGTACGAGGTCGCTCATCACGCGCCCTCCCCCGCGGGCAGCGGAACTGTGGCACGCACCGGCGCCCCCGCCGCCCAGCGCGGGCGTCCCATGGCCATGAGGCGGGCCTCGGTCCAGCGACCGGGTACGTGGGCCTCGGCCGGCACGCCGAACGGCAGGGGATCCCCCGCGTCGTCCACGACGAGCCGCCGGACCGGCGCACGCGAGACGATCTCCAGGTAAATGCCGTGAAATGCCGTGATGTTCTGCTCGACCGTGAAGAGTTCGAGGGCTCGCGCGCGGGCCGCCGCGCCCAGGCGCGCACGCCGTTCGGGGTCGCGCAGCAGTGCTACGCACGCCTCGGCGAGCGCCCGCGGATTGCGCGGCGGCACCACCAGCCCCGTACCGCCGATGACTTCGACGACCGCGCCGACGTCCGTGGACACGGTGGCACGGCCGCAGAACATGGCCTCGACCAGGCTGATCGGGAAGCCTTCGACGACGCTGGAGAGGACGACCACGGCGCCGGACGCGTACGCCTCCGCGAGGCTCGGGACCTCCGGGCCGCCGATCTCCTCGAAAGACACCGGGTTGTCGCCGACCGCGTGCACGCCCTCCGCCTCGTCGGGGAAGAGTTGAGCGGCCAGCGCCTTGCAGTGGGCCAGGTACGGCGCGCCCTCCGGCCCGTCGGCGGGCGCGCCGACGATCCGCAGCCGCGTCTTCGGTGCCTCCTTGCGGACCTCGGCGAAGGAGTGCAGCAGTGAGATCAGGTCCTTGGCCGGTTCGATGCGGCCGACCCAGACCAGGGTGTCCGGGGCCACGCACCCGGAGCCGTCGGCCCGCTCGCCCACCTCCGCGAAGCGGGCGGCCTCCATGCCGGGGTAGACGGTGCGCAGTTTGGCGCGGTCGGCGCCGCAGCGCTCCTGCCAGCGGCGCGCGTGGGTGTTGCCGGGCGTGATGAGCGCGGCCCGGCGGTAGACCTCGGCGGCCAGCGCGCCGTGGAAGGCCGCGAGCAGCGCCCGTACCGCGGGGGACTCCTCGGCGGCGGAGGAGGCGAGGTAGTGCGCCCGCAGCTGCACGCCGTACTCCGTCACCAGCAGGGGCACCCCGGCGAAGTGCAGGGCGAGCAGGCCGGGCAGAGCGGCCTCGCCGCCGGCCGCCGCGTGGCAGAGGTCGACCGAGCCGAGCCCGTCGTCCTCGTACCAGTCCAGCGAGAGGGGGCGCAGCGCGCGCTCGACGTGAGCGGCGACGCACAGCAGGTCGGGCACACGCGCGGTACGCGCGGCGCGCAATGCGCCGGGCGCACGGCAGGCGCGCTCCAGGGCGCGCACGGCCCCCTCGGAGCGCAGCGCCCCGACCAGCCCGCCCTCGTCGCGGGCCAGTTCCGCGAGGCCGTACAGCGCACTGCCGAAACGGTCCGCCACCACTCCGCGAGAGGCCTCCGACGCCGTCACACCGCCAGAGACCTCCGATCCGTCGAGGACCGCGGGCGCGGTACACACCGCCGCCGCCAACTCCCCGAAGCACTCGGCGAACCGCCGGCGCGCCCGTCGCCCGTGTACCACGCCGTCGTCCTCGGCCGTCCACAGCGGAGCCGTCCGCACCCGGCTGACCTGCGGCGGCAGCTGGATCCAGCCCTCGTCCTCCTGCCGCTCGCTGCGACTGAGCGCGTAGATGTCGAACTCGTGCTGCCCGAGCCCGCGCACGAGCCGGTCGCACCAGAGTCTGGCGTCACCGCTCACATACGGATAGCCACCCTCCGTAAGCAGTCCGATGCGCACCAGTGCACCCCCGATCTCCCTATGGGGAGCCGCCGTTGACCCGGCGGCTCGCAGCGGGAAGAACGTATGCGCACATGGCGGTGGCGCGACGGACGGTTGTCCATCGCGCCACCAAAAGGGGTGAACGGTCGTAACTTTCCCGTGCGGGTCGCGTTCCGTCGCGCTACGAGATCAACCAGTCACGTTGCATCACACCGCCGTCAGCTGCCTCCGAGCCGTCCGTCGCTGCGCCGCGACCTCCGGATCCAACGCCGGTACGGCGGCCAGCAGCTGCTTGGTGTACGGGTCGCGCGGCGACTCGTACACCTCGTCGGCGGGCCCGTACTCGACGATCCGGCCGCGTCGCATCACCGCGACCCGGTCGCTGACCTGGCGGACCACCGCGAGGTCGTGCGCCACGAACACGAGCGCGAGCCCGAGTTCCCGCTGCAGTTCGGCGAGCAGGGCGATCACCTGGGCCTGGGTGGTCACGTCGAGCGCGGAGACCGGTTCGTCGCAGACGATGACACGTGGATCGGCGGCGAGCGCCCGGGCGATGCCCACACGCTGGCGCTGTCCGCCGCTGAACTCGTGCGGGTAGCGGTCGTAGTGCGCCGCTTCGAGCCCCACACGCTCCAACAGTTCCCGTACGCGCCCCCGAATGCGCGCCTCGTCCCGTTCCCCCTGCGCGCGCAGCGGATCGGCGATCGACTCGCCCACGCTGCGGCGCGGGTTGAGGGAGGAGACGGGGTCCTGGAAGACCATCTGGACGTCCGGGCGCACGCCTCCGCCGGGCTTGATCTCCCCCGCCGTGGGCTCCAGCAGCCCCACGAGCATCCGTCCCAGGGTGGTCTTGCCGCTGCCGCTCTCGCCCACGATTCCGAGGGTCTCGCCCCGGTGGATCGTCAGCGACACGTCGTCGACGGCCGCGAACGCCTTCTTCCCGCGCCCGAATTCGCGCCGCAGGCCGCTCGCCTCGAGAACGACCTCCTCCGTCACCGCGGAGGCGGTGCGCGGCGCGTCCACACGGGGCACCGCACCGAGGAGCTCTTGGGTGTACGCCTGCGCGGGCGCCCCGAGGACGGCACCGACGAGGCCGTGCTCGACGGCCCGCCCGTGCCGCATGACCAGGATCTCGTCGACGCTCTCGGCGGCGACGCCCACGTCGTGCGTGACGAGGAGCAGGCCCATTCCGGTCTCCTCGCGCAGGGTGTGCAGCAGGTCGAGGATCTGGGCCTGGACGGTCACGTCGAGGGCCGTGGTCGGCTCGTCGGCGATCAGCAGGTCGGGTTCGCAGGCCAGCGCCATCGCGATCAGCGCGCGCTGGCGCATACCGCCGCTGAACTCGTGCGGGCGGGAGCGCGCCCGGCGCGCGGCGTCCGGGATGCCGACGCGGTCGAGCACCTCGACGGCACGCGCGCGTGCGGCACGCCGGGAGGTCTTCACGTGCACCCGGTACACCTCGGCGATCTGGTCGCCGACCGCGTAGTACGGGTCGAGGGACGACAGGGGGTCCTGGAAGACCATGGCGGCCTTCCCGCCGCGCAGCCGCCGCAGTTCGGCGTCGGACGCCTCCTGTACGTCGATGCCGGCCACGCGCACCGAGCCGCCGACGTCGGCTCCCGTGCCGCGGTGCAGCCCCAGGAGGGCCGAGGCGACCGTGGACTTGCCCGAGCCGGACTCACCGACCAGGCCCAGCGCGGCGCCCTTCGCCAGCCGGAAGGACAGGCCGTCGACGGCGCGCAGCGATCCGAACCCGACCGTCAGGTCGGTGACTTCCACCAAGCTCATACGAGCACCACCCGTCGGTCGGCCACCGCGTACAGCACGTCCGCGACGGCGTTGGCGATGACCACGAAGAAGCCGATGACCAGGACCATGCCGACGACCACCGGCAGGTCGACGACGTTCACCGCGTGCACCAGCTCCTGTCCGATGCCGGGCAGTCCGAAGAGCGTCTCGGTGAGCACCGCGCCGCCGACCGCCGAGCCGACGTTGTTGGCGTTCAGCGCGATGATCGGCGCGAACGCCCCGCGCAGCGCGTGCCGCCCGATGATCGACCGCTCACCGACGCCGTACGCCCGGAAGGTCCGGATGTGGTCCTCGGCGAGGGTCTCCAGCATCGCGGCCCTGGTCAGCCGGGCGAACGCGGCGGCTTCGATGAGGGCGAGGGAGAGCCAGGGCAGCAGCAGGTTCCAGGCCCACTGTTCGGGATCGTCGGTGAGGCCGACGTACTGCGGGAAGGGCAGCAGTTGCAGCTGGCCGCAGACGACGATCATGAGCACCAGGCCGATCACGAAGACCGGTGTGGCGACGCCCGCGAGGGTGATGCCGGTCAGCACGCGCTCGGTGAGCCGACCGCGCCGCCACGCGGAGAGGATGCCGGTGCCGACGCCGAGGATCAGCCACAGCACCATCGCGCCGAACACCAGGGACAGGCTGACCGGCAGCTTCGCCAGGATCAGCTGGGTGACCTGGGTGTCGCCCTGGTACGACAGGCCGAGGCAGGGCGCCGAGCAGTGCTCCACCGAGGTGCCGGTGGAGAAGTCCTGCCCGACGAGGATGCCCTGCAGGAAGTGCCAGTAGCGCACGTACAGCGGGTCGTCGAGCCTCAACTGCTGGGCGACCTGGTGCACTTGTTCCGGAGAGCAGCGCGGGCCGCAGGTGATCTGGGCGACGTTGCCGGGGGTGGCGTAGAACACCACGTAGACGATCACCGAGATGGCGAGCAGGGTGATCACGGTGCCGACGGCGCGGCGCAGGACGAATCCTCCGAAGCCGCTCATGCCTTGGCCTCCTTATTGGTGCTCGCGTCCACCGCGGCCTTCTCGGCGCTCGCGTCCGCCGCGGCCTTCTTGGAGTCCGCGGCCGCCTTGGCCTCCCGTTTGCGGCCCGTGCCGACGCGCAGGCGCGAGGCGGCGCGTGGGTCCAGGGCCGTGCGGACGCCGTCGCCGAGGACGGTCAGGGCCAGCACGGTCACCAAGAGCGCCCCGGCGGGCAGCAGCAGGTACTGCGGGGCCGCCTGGTACCAGACGTTGGCGGCCGTGAGCATCTGCCCCCAGGACGGCGTCGGGGGTTTCACTCCGACGCCGAGGAAGGACAGCGCGGCCTCGGCGGAGATGTTCATCGGCACGAGGAGCGCGGCGTAGGTGATGACGGGGGCGGCCAGTCCGGGCAGGAGTTCGCGGCGGGCGATGCGCCACGTGTTCCAGCCGCTGAGCCGCGCGGCGGAGACGTAGTCCAGCCCCTTGAGGGTGAGGGTCTGGGCGCGCACGATCTTCGCGGTGTTGCCCCAGGCGATCAGGCCGATGACGAGCGCGACCAGCAGGGGCCGCGGGAAGCTGCTGGGCACGATCGCCAGCAGGGCCAGCGACATGATCATCAAGGGCATCGCGACGAAGATGTCGGTGATCCGGCTCAACAGTTGATCGATCCATCGGTTGCCGAGTGCGGCCGCGACGCCCACCACGACACCGACGAGGACCTGTACGACGGTCGCCCCCAGCGCGACTCCCAGCGAGACCCGGGCGCCGTACACGAGCCGGGCGAAGAGGTCGCGGCCGGTCTGCGGTTCGACGCCGAGCCAGTGGTCGCCGCTGACGCCGCCGAACGAGCCCACGGGCACACCACCGCGCGCCGAGTCGATGAGGGACGGGTGGTAGGTGGTCGGGTCCTGGCCCTCGATCGCGGTGAGAAGCGGGGCGGCGAGCGCGAGCAGGACGAGCAGCGCGACGACGCCCGCCGCGACGAGGGCGGCGCGCTGCGTGCGCAGCCGCCGCCAGAACTGACGGGCCCCCGAGGCCCCCGGGACGGACACGAGGTCCGTCCCGGGGGCCTGAGAGGCGACGATTGCCTCGCTCACAGCGCTACTTCACCGCGACCTGGGAGATGTCCAGCACGCCGGTCCAGTCGCTGATCACGATGTTCTTGACCGCGCTGCCGTACAGGCGCTTGTAGACGGGGTGGAACAGCGGCACGGTCAGGGCCTGCTGGCCGATCTTCTTGTCCAGTGCGCCCCAGCGCTTGGCGGCCTCGTCAAGATTCGTCAACTTGTTGATCGCGTCGATCTCGTCATTGACGGACTTGTCGTCGAGGAAGCCGGTGTTGAAGTTCGCGCCGTCCTTGACGATCTGGCGGCCGTCGAAGATCGGGGCCAGGAACGGGCCGCCGGAAGGCCAGTCGGCACCCCAGTGGGCGAGGAAGAAGCCGGGCTCGGTCTTCACGCCGTGGATCTTGTCCCGGTAGTCGTTGTCCTCCAGGCCCTGGAGCTTGACCGTGATGCCGGCCTTCTTCAGGGCGTCCTGGAGGGCGGTCGCGATCTCCGGGCTGGTCTCGAAGTTCTTGTCGTTGGAGTGCGTGAGGGTGACGGTGATCCCGTTCGGGTGACCGGCCTCCTTCAGCAGCTCCTTGGCCTTCGCCGGGTTGCCGGACGCGCCCGCCGGGAACTGGTCGTAGGGCGTGTAGCCGAAGGACTTCTGATTCGGCAGATACGTGGTCGCGGCCTCGGCCAGCGACGAACCACCGGCCGCGTTGATCACCGACGAACGGTCGACGGCGTACGCGATCGCCTGCCGCACCTTCGGGTCGTCGAACGGCTTCACCTTCGGGTTGAAGGCGATGTAGTTGGTGTAGCCGAAGTGGCCGGTGCCGACGCGTGCCGCCAGCGCCTTGTCACCCGTCACCTTGGCGAGCTCGGCCGGGCCGAGGTTGGTGTCCGTGGTGACGGCGGTGGCATCCGCCCCCTGGGACGCGGACAGCCGCTGGTTGATCACGGAGGAGTCCAGGCCCGACCGTACGTCGATCTTGTCCGGGTAGGCCTTGCGCTCGGCGTCGGTCGCCGCGGACCAGTACGGGTTGCGCTCCAGGGTGATCCGCTCGCCGTCGTTCTCGTTCTTGACGACCTTGTACGGACCGGAGGAGATCGGGTGCTCCTCGTACTTCGTGCCGTTGTCCTTGGCCTTCGGGACCGGCGTGAACTGGGTCTGCGTGGCGAGGTAGGGGAACTCGCCCTCGGGCTTGTTCAGGTGGAAGACGAGGGTCAGGTCGTCCGGGGTCTCGATCGAGGCGAGGCCCTTCTTGTCCTTGTACGGCCCCTGGTAGTCGGCTCCGCCGATGAGCCAGTCCCGCAGGTAGGGCGCGCCGCCGGAGAGCTCGGCCGCGAAGGAACGCTCGATGCCGTACTTGATGTCGGCGGAGGTGATCGGCGTACCGTCCTCGTACTTGAGGCCCTTCTTCAGGGTGTACGTCCACACGGTCGCGTTCTCGCTCGGGCGGCCGGTGTCGGTGGCGAGATCGGGGACGACCTTGGCGCCGGCGGCCCCGCTCTCGCGGTTGCGCGTGGTCAGCGTACGGAAGACGAGGGAGGGGACGTTGCCGCCGCCGGAGGTGTAGAGGCGCGCCGGGTCGAAGTCCTCCTGCGGACTCGCGTTGAGGACGGTGAGCGTGCCTCCCTTCTGCGGCTTGGAGTCGCCACCGGCGCCCTTGGCATCGTTGTCCTTCGGCCCGCAGGCGGCCGCGCCCGCTGCCACGACCAGGGTGACGGATGCCGCGGCCACGCGGCGGGCTATGACGGACGGTTGACGCATCGGAAGACGACCTCTCGAATGATGAGACAGATTGACGAGGAGTGAGACGGAAGTGAACGGACGTCTGCCCCGGCGTCAGGTCGTCGAAAAGAGGTCGCGAAGTCGGAGAACCAGGGACCAGAAAAAGGTCACCCACGGTCACGACGGAAGCGGAAGCACGACGCACACGCCAAGGGCGGGCGTCAGCGACAGTGGATGTCTGCGACGCAGAGCGCGGTCACGCCGATCAGCGCCAGCTCGATGGCGGCGCGACGGACGACATGACTAGACCACATGCGCAGAAATATGAACGAACTTTCGGAGCATGTCAACGTGGCCCCAGTGGCCCCCCGCGAACCCTCCGTCAACTCCCAGGGTAGGGCCAGGGGTTGGCCCGGCAGTGAATTCCGTCATGGTCGAGGAACTTCGTCTGCTGCTGCATGACGGGCGCGAGCTCGCCGTCCTTGTCGCAGGTGACATGGCCGTATCCGAGGCGGTGGCCGACCTCGTGGTTGATGAGCATCTGCCGGTACGGGTGAATCGCGTCACCGTAGGTCTTGGAGCCCTGCGCCCAGCGGTACGCGTTGATCATCACGCGCTCGGTGGAGGCCGAGTCGCACGACACGTTGTCCTCGGTCGTGTCCAGCCCGGACTTGGCGCACCACTCGGCGGTGGTGCCGGGACTCGCCAGCGTGATCACGAAGTCGGGCTTGCCGGAGGAGATCCGCTCGAAGGTACGGGCGCCGTTGTGGGCCCAACTCCGTTTGTCGTTCAGCGTCTTCTGGACTGCCTGCGCGAAGAGGGCGACGTCGAGGCCGAGGCCCTTCTCCACGTCCACCCGGTATGTGTACTTCTGACCCTTTCCGGGCGCCTTGTCGAACCCGGGGACGGCGTCGAACTTCCCCGAGGCCTTGAGGGTGGCACTGAGCGGGTACCTCACCGCCATCTTCTGGTCGTACGTCAGCGGTGTCGCGCTCGGCGTCACGGACGGGGTCGACCCGGTGTCCCCGGGCGAGGCGGACGCGCGGGCGTCCAGTCCGCCACCGGCGGCGGACTGCGTCTGCGCGGTGGCGTCGTGCCGCCCGGCGGCCACCTGTCCCGCCACCACCACGGCGAGCACGGTGGTGACGGCGGCCGCGGCGATTCCGGTGAACGCCCGCCCCTTGGCGCCCTTGCCCTTCTCCGCCTCCTCGGTCCCCGACTCGTCGGTCCCCGGCCCCTCGCCGCCGCTGCCCTCGCTCTCGTCGAAGGCGTCCACGTAGGCCTGCCGGAGCCCCGGGCCGGGCCCGAGCCCGGCATCGGTCTCCTGCCGCTGCCGGGGGATCCGCGGTCCGGGTGCCCCCTGGGGCATGCCTTGCGGCGCCCCCTGCGGCATGGCCTGCGGCCCGCCGTCCGTGGTCCCCGCCGTCCGCGGGCCACCCCTGAACGCGCCCCAGCCACCGCCGGGTTCACGCTGCTCGGGGTGCCCCGCACGCGCCTGGGGCACACCACGCGCGGGGGTGCCATCGGCGAACCGCGGAACACCGTGGGCCGGCGTGCCCTCAGGAAGACGCGGGAAACCGTGCGCCGGAGTCCCGTCCGGAAGACGCGGAACACCCTGCACCGGCGCCCCGCTCGCCATCCGCGGGAAACCGTGCGCCGGAGTCCCATCAGGAAGACGCGGGAAACCGTGCGCCGGAGTCCCGTCCGGAAGACGCGGAACACCCTGCACCGGAGTCCCCACTTGGGGGCGGGGAGTGCCGGTCGGTGTGGGGCGTCGAGGTCCTGGTGGTTGTGGGCCCAGGGGGCCGCGCGTGGCCCCCTGCGGCGAGGTCGCCGCAGGGCCCGTACCCGGCGCCATCCCTTGAGCCGTGCCCGGTGCGGCACCGGGTGCCGGAACCCTCGGCATCTCCCCCGTGTCGCTCCTACCGGCCCGCCCCCGGCGACTGTGACGTCCCACGCCCCGCCTCAGCTCCCCGCGTCCGCACCGGCCGGGGAGGTCAACTCGCCCGTTTCCGCGAGGAGTTCGCGGAACGCCGAGGCCACCGTCTCCGGATACTCCATCATCGCGACATGCCCCGCGTCCGGCAGCGACAGCAGCCGGGAGTCGCGGAAGGCGCGCGCCGCGCGTCGGGCCATACGGTACGCGACGAGCTGGTCACGGCCGCCGTAGACGAGCAGCGTCGGCGCGAGCACCCGCTCGGCCTGGCGCCACAGCCCGTGCTGGCCGCCCAGCGTGTACGCGTTCACCAGACCGCGCGACGAACGCGCCATGGCGTCCCAGAAGTAGGGCAGCGCGAGCCGCCGCTCCATCTCCTCGACCGCGTCGCGGAACCCCTCGGGCGTCACCATGCCGGGATCGCCGTAACAGAGCGCCATGACCCCGCGAACGCGCTGCTCGGCACTCCAGTCCTTGGTGAGCCGGGTGAACAGCCGCGCCACACCCGGCACCGAGAGCAGCGCCGTCGGCCACGCGGTGCGCTGCGCGCGGATCTCCGGGAGCGCGGGCGAGATCAGGGTGAGCGTCTCGACCAGGTCGGGCCGTACCGCGGCGACGCGCGTGGCGACCGCTCCGCCGAGCGAGTTCCCGAAGAGGTGCACGGGGCCACGCTCGGCCGCGTCGAGATAACGGATGACCGCGCGCGCGTGCCCGGTCACCGAGTAGTTGCCGTCGTCGGGCGGCGGCGAGTCCCCGAAGCCGGGCAGATCGACCGCCTCGCTGTCCACGAGCCCGTCGAGCAGCGGCATCAGCGCCGACCAGTTCTGCGACGAACCGCCCAGTCCATGGACGTACAGGGCGGCCGGCAGTCCCTCTCGCGCGGGCGGTCTCGAACGCACGGTCAGGGTGATCCCGGGCAGCCCGACCGATCGCAGACGCTCCCCCTCCGCGACCCGGACGGTCCCGACCCTCGGCGTGACGGTGGTGGCCAGCACGGCGGGCAGCTCGGTCGAAGACATGCGGCAATGTTACGAGACGATCACGCAGTGGTTCATGTGTTCGCTGTCACAGATCGTGCGCGGATCGTCTAGCGCCTCGATCGGGTGTCTCCTAGGCTTCGATCGAGGGCACTCGTACGTACACCAGGATCCCTACCCAGGGATCCGCACCCAGGGATCCGTACATCAGGAGCGCACTCGCACCGCTCGGGAAGAGGAATCATGACAGTCGACCCGACAGACCCCGAGACCTTCAACGACCGGTTCCGGGAGATCCTTGACCCGGAAGCCCCGGAGGCGGACCTCGCCGAGCAGCTCAGCGAACTGGATCCGGTGGACGACATCGACCCCGAACCCCCCGGTGACCCCCTCAACGCCAACGAGGCCGACCTCGCCGAGCAGGCCAGGGTCGTCCGACTCAACGAGGACGACTACAGGGGATGACCCCATGTGACCGGACCCCGCCGACCAGCGGTATCCGGCGCGGCTTCACGCCCTTCTCGCCCCGTTCGTCACCCTCTGTGTCGTTATCGCACGCGTCCGGTCCGTGAAATTCTGCGCTCGCACCGCGCACAGTGGGGTTACCGAAAAGTACGATGGCGGCGCGGCGCACACCGCATGTGGACAATTTTGGGAGGCGGCGTGACAGCCATCGAGCAGACAGAGGCGGCACGCCCGCGGGGCACTCGCCTGCCGCGCCGTGCCCGACGCAACCAGCTCCTCGGCGCCGCCCAGGAAGTATTCGTTGCGCAGGGGTATCACTCGGCCGCCATGGACGACATCGCCGAGCGCGCGGGCGTCAGCAAGCCGGTTCTCTACCAGCACTTCCCGGGCAAGCTCGACCTCTACCTCGCGCTGCTGGACCAGCACTGCGAGTCCCTGCTGCATGCGGTGCGGACGGCGCTCGCGTCCACCACGGACAACTCGCTGCGCGTCCGCGCCACGATGGACGCCTACTTCGCGTACGTCGAGGACGACGGCGGTGCCTTCCGGCTCGTCTTCGAGTCCGACCTGACGAACGAGCCCGCGGTCCGCGAGCGCGTCGACAAGGTCACGCACGAGTGCGCGGAGGCGATCTGCGAGGTCATCGCGGAGGACACCGGTCTCTCGCGCGCCGAGTCGATGCTCCTCGCCTCGGGCCTGGGCGGCCTCGCACAGGTGGTGGCCCGCTCCTGGCTGCACAGCGACCGCAGCGTCCCGCGCGACCAGGCGGTGCAGCTGCTGACGTCACTGGCCTGGCGGGGTATCGCGGGGTTCCCGCTGCACGGCACCGATCACCACTGACTCACGCCCGACGCCTCACGCCCGACCGCCCCGACCGTGTCTTTGTTCCCGTCCGCTGTTCGCTCTTGGCGTTCTCGGCCGGAACGTGCACGTCCCCTCACCGGGCTAATGTGTGCAGCGTACGGCGCGGAGAGACGCGCACATGACTGACCGTCGGAGGGACAAAGCCGTGGAGGTCAAGATCGGCGTGCAGCACGCGCCCCGCGAGATCGTTCTGGAGAGCGGTCAGACCCCGGAAGAGGTCGAGCGCGCGGTGTCCGAGGCGCTGGCCGGCAAGTCGCAGCTGCTGAGCCTCGTGGACGACCACGGCCGCAAGGTCCTGGTTCCGGCCGACCGCCTCGCGTACGTGGAGCTCGGCGAGCCCACGCAGCGCAAGGTGGGATTCAGCGCGCTGTAGTTCAGGCGAGCGAAAGGGGGCCCGGTGACACTGTCGCCGGGCCCCCTTCGCATGCGCGGAACCGCATCCTCCGCGCGCGTCGCGCCGGGCCCGTACCCCTGGTCTCACCACCACGGATGGAGCACAGCACATCCACAGGGGAGGATTGCGTTCCGCACCTCGGGGGTAGACCCGCTACGACCGATTTGCACCGGCCGTGCGGGAGGGACCCCCACCATGTTCTTGGAAGCGCTCGGCGCCGCGATGCTCGGTCTCGCGCTGGCATGGGGGGCGGCGTACCGACTGCCGCACCGTCTGCCGAGCCGCGGCCTGGTCCTGTCGACCGGTGTCGCCGGAGCCCTGTTCGGGGCCTTCCTGACGCACACGGCCCTGGGCTCCGGTCACTTCCTGGTCATCCTCGCCGGCGCCGTGATCGTCTCCGCCGCGCTGCTGTCGCTTCTGCTGCGCCCCGCGGAAAGATTTCGCCGCCGCTCGGCGACGGCGTGACCGAAGCGGGCGACGGCAAAACTCCTGAGGCCGACAAGCACCAAGGGAACCAAGGGAACCAAGGAAACCGAGGAAACCGGGTCTAGGCCGCCAGGCCCAGTGCCGCCATCCGCTTGGTGTGGGCCTCGGTGATCCGCGAGAACATCCGGCCGACCTCCGCGAGGTCGAACCCGTCCGCCACACCGCCCACGAGCATCGTCGACAGCGCGTCACGGTCCGCGACGACCCGCTGCGACTGCGACAGCGCCTCGCCCATCAGCCGCCGCGCCCACAGCGCGAGCCGACCGCCCACGCGCGGGTCCGCGTCGATGGCGGCGCGCACCTTCTCGACGGCGAAGCTCGCGTGCCCGGTGTCGTCGAGGACGCTGAGCACGAGCCCGCGCGTGTCGGCGTCGAGGCGCGCGGCGACCTCACGGTAGAAGTCGCTGGCGATCGAGTCGCCGACGAACGCCTTGACGAGGCCCTCCAGCCAGTCCGAGGGAGCCGTCTGCCGGTGGAAGCCGTCGAGCGCGGCGACGAACGGTTCCATCGCCTCGGTCGGCTCCGCGCCGACCGAGGCGAGCCGGTCCCGCAGCCGCTCGAAGTGGTGGAACTCGGCCGACGCCATCTTCGCCAGCTCGGCCTTGTCACTGAGCGTCGGGGCCAGCTTGGCGTCCTCCGCGAGCCGCTCGAACGCCGCCAACTCGCCGTAAGCGAGCGCTCCGAGCAGGTCCACGACCGCGGCGCGGTACTGGGGGTCGGCGGCGGCCGTGTCCCAGTTCTGCGCGGCGACTCCGGTGGCCGCGGGGGTGGTCTTGTCGGTGGCCTCGGCGGACCGGTCAGCGGCGTTGTCAGGCGTCGTCATGAAGCGCACAATAGCCCGCTCAACGCACCAGGGAAGTCCCTGGTCAATCAGTGTGACGACGACTACGTGACCAAATCGGCCATCGCATATGCGCGATTCCGGGGTATGGTGGTAATGCGCCCGGCGAGTATTCGACGGGCCGCACGAATGAGGATGCCCGGTCGGTGGCCCGATCGGCTCCGACCCGACAGCCCTCCTCGTCCGTACGGCACATTGCGTACGACATCCGGAGGGAACCCTCAGCGGTACGAGAGCTCGAGCGTCGGCAGTGGTCCCATGCCACTCGGCCAGCCCGTCAAGAGCGGCCGACGTCCCCGGCACGGTCCCCGACACGACCCCCGCGCTCGCCTCGCGCCGCGTACACAGAAGAGGCAGCACCCTGACTACGACTTTCCGAGAGCTCGGAATCCTTCCCGAGACGGCCGAAGCCCTTGAAGCCGTCGGCATCATCACTCCCTTCCCCATCCAGGAGATGACGCTCCCCGTAGCCCTCTCGGGCTCCGACGTCATCGGCCAGGCCAAGACCGGCACCGGCAAGACGCTCGGCTTCGGCCTCCCGCTCCTCGAGCGTGTCACCGTCCCCGCGGACGTCGAAGCGGGCCGGGCCCAGCCCGAGCAGCTCACCGACGCCCCGCAGGCCCTCGTCGTCGTCCCGACGCGCGAGCTGTGCACCCAGGTGACCAACGACCTGCTGACCGCCGGCAAGGTCCGCAACGTACGCGTTCTCGCCATCTACGGCGGCCGGGCGTACGAGCCGCAGGTCGAGGCCCTCAAGAAGGGCGTCGACGTCATCGTCGGCACCCCGGGCCGACTGCTGGACCTCGCGGGCCAGAAGAAGCTCAACCTCAAGCACATCAGGGCGCTCGTCCTCGACGAGGCCGACGAGATGCTCGACCTGGGTTTCCTGCCCGACGTCGAGAAGATCATGAACATGCTGCCGGCCCGCCGTCAGACCATGCTGTTCTCGGCGACCATGCCGGGTGCGGTCATCGGTCTCGCGCGCCGCTACATGTCGCAGCCCACGCACATCCGCGCCACGGCGCCGGACGACGAGGGCGCGACGGTCCGCAACACCGCGCAGTTCATCTACCGCGCGCACAACATGGACAAGCCCGAGCTGGTCGCACGCATACTGCAGGCCGACGGTCGCGGGCTCGCGATGGTGTTCTGCCGCACCAAGCGGACGGCGGCGGACCTCGCCGACCAGCTCCAGCAGCGCGGCTTCGCCTCCGGCGCGGTCCATGGCGACCTCGGCCAGGGCGCCCGCGAGCAGGCACTGCGCGCGTTCCGCAACGGCAAGGTGGACGTCCTCGTCTGCACCGACGTCGCCGCCCGCGGCATCGACGTCGAGGGTGTCACCCACGTCATCAACTACCAGTCCCCCGAGGACGAGAAGACGTACCTGCACCGCATCGGCCGTACGGGTCGCGCGGGCGCCAAGGGCATCGCGATCACCCTCGTCGACTGGGACGACATCCCGCGCTGGCAGCTCATCAACAAGGCACTGGACCTCGGCTTCGGCAACCCGCCGGAGACGTACTCCACGTCCCCGCACCTCTTCGAGGAACTGAACATCCCGGCCGGCACCAAGGGTGTCCTGCCGCGGTCCGAGCGCACCCGCGCCGGCCTCGCGGCCGAAGAGGTCGAGGACCTCGGCGAGACCGGCGGGCGTGGCGGTCCGCGCGGTCGCGGCGGCCGTTCGTCGGCGC
Source organism: Streptomyces mirabilis (assembly GCF_039503195.1). NCBI lineage: Bacteria > Bacillati > Actinomycetota > Actinomycetes > Kitasatosporales > Streptomycetaceae > Streptomyces > Streptomyces mirabilis. The sequence goes on along the minus strand of NZ_JBCJKP010000001.1, from coordinate 6,658,727 downwards.
CGGCGCCCGTGGAGCGCGAGCGCGAGCATGAGCGCCCGGCGCGCACGCCCCGCCGCCGTCGCCGTACGCGCAACGGTGCCGCGCTGGAGGAGACGTCCACGACGCCGACTCCGGAGGCGACCACCGAGCCCGCCGCCGTGGAGGCCACCGAGCCCCGCACCCCGCGTCGCCGTCGCCGTACGCGCGCCGGGGGTACGGCGGAGACAGTGGCGGCTGCCGCTACGGTCTCCGAGCCGTCGGTGAGCGAGACCTCGCAGGCCGCGGAGACCGCGGTCTCCGCGGCCGAGGGCGCGGTCGAGGCCACGCCGGAGGACGCGGTCGCGAAGCAGCGTCGACGTCGGACCCGTAAGACGGCGGAGGCCGCTCCTGCCCCGGTCGAGACCGTGGCCGTCGTGGCGGAATCCGCGCCCGTCGTGGAAGCCGTCACCGAGGCTGTCGTCGAGGCCGTCGCGGAGGCTCCGGCCAAGCCGGTTCGTCGCCGTACCCGCAAGGCCGCCGAGGCCGTCGTCGACGCGGCCGAGGGCGTGGTCGAGGCCGCGCCGGAGGCCCCCGCCGCCAAGCCGCGGCGTACGCGGGCCAAGGCCACGGCCGAGGCGCCCGCCGAAGCGGCCGTGGACAGCGCCGAAGCCACCGCCAAGCCCGTCCGTCGCCGCACTCGCAAGGCCGTCGCGGAGCCCGTCGCGACTGTCGAGGCCGTGGCGCCCGTAGAGGCCGGGATTCCGGCGCAGACCGCCGCCGTCGTCGAGGCCGTCGCGGAGGCTCCGGCCAAGCCGGTTCGTCGCCGTACCCGCAAGGCCGCCGAGGCCGCGGAGGTCGCGGTCGACACGGCGGAGGGTGTCGCCGAGGCGCCGGTCGCCAAGCCGCGGCGTACGCGCAAGGCGGCGGTGGCCGTGGTCGACGCGGTCGAGGCCGCGCCGGAGGCCCCCGCCACCAAGCCGCGGCGTACGCGGGCCAAGGCCACGGCCGAGGCGCCCGCCGAAGCGGCCGTGGACAGCGCCGAAGCCACCGCCAAGCCCGTCCGTCGCCGGACCCGCAAGGCCGTCGCGGAGCCCGTCGCGGAGCCCGTAGAGGCGGCGATCCCCGCTCAGCCGGCCGCCGGTGACGAGCCGGAGGCCAAGCCGCGTCGGCGTGCCCGCAAGGTCGTGGAGCCCGCGGTCGCCGCGGAGGCCGCGCCCGAGGCGGCAGCGCCGCGTCGGCGTACGCGCAAGGCGGCGGCTGCCGCGGAGAGCTGATTCTCAGCCGATGGCCCGGTCCCACAACACGCAGTGGGGCCGGGCCATCGGCGTTCTCCCGACCCCCCGGGTGGGTTCATCGGCTGCGGGTGGGTGGGGGCTGGGAGGGCAGTTCCCCGCGCCCCTGGGGCACGGGGCTGCGCGCCGGCGCCCCATCGGCCTGACGGCCTCGTCCTCACACGCCGGACGAGCTGGGGGCTTTCAGGGGCGCGGGGAACTGCGCGCTCAGCCCCCACCGGCCGTCAGCCGGACAACTACGGGCGGGCGGGGAGCCGGGGCGCAGCCCCGCCCGATAGCCTCGGGGCATGAGCAGGCCCCCCTCCTTCGCGCCGCCCGCCGGTGTCCGTGCCTACCGTCTCCGCACCGACCGCGGCGAGTTCGCCGCGCTCGACGCCGCGCCGCAGGCGCGGCTGAAGGGAACCGTGCTGCTGCTGCCGGGTTTCACCGGCAGCAAGGAAGACTTCATCGCGCTGCACGAGCCGCTCGCGGCGCGCGGGTACCGTACCGTCGCCGTGGACGGCCGCGGGCAGTACGAGAGCGACGGTCCCGAGCACGACGAATCGGCGTACGCGCAGGCCGAGTTGGCGAAGGACGCGCTCGCCCAGGCGGCAGCCGTCGGCACTCCCGTGCACATTGTCGGCCACTCCCTCGGCGGACTGGTCGCCCGCGCCGCCGTCCTCCTCGACCCGACCCCCTTCGCCTCACTCACCCTCATGGCCTCGGGCCCCGCCCAGATCTCCGCCTCCCAGCAACAGCGCGTCGAACTGCTCCGGGACGCCCTCGCCGTGATGGACATGGCCCAGGTGTGGGACGCCATCCAGGCGATGGAACCGCCGGAGGAGATCGACACGGCCGATCTCGACGGTGGGCTGGACGACCGCGAGGACCTGCGGCGCCGCTGGCTGCTCACCCGACCGGCCCAGCTGATCGCGACCGGCCGTCAGCTGTGCACGGAGCCGGACCGCGTCGCCGAGCTGGCCGCCGTACACCTGCCCAAGCATGTGCTGTCGGGTGCGTTCGACGACACCTGGCCGGTGCCGCTCCTGGACGACATGGCCGTACGTCTCAAGGCCCGGCGCACGGTCGTACGGGGAGCCGAGCACTCCCCGAACACGGACCAGCCCGAGCAGACGGCCCTCGCCCTCGCCAAGTTCTGGGATCAGACGCAGGAGTGATCCGGGGGCGGCCCGGTAGCAGCTAGTACTGCGCCTGCAAGTGCTCCCAGAAGCCGTCCCGGAGCGCGCGGCGCAGGTCCGCCTGGCCCCGCAGGGAGTACTGCAGCAGCCCCTCGGCCTCGACCAGCAGATCCTGGTCGACCGAGCCGGGCAGGTAGGGGTGGCCCGGCAGCAGTTCCACCAGCGCCTCGCGACCCCGCGCGGCCAGCCACTTCGCGGCGATCTGGGCGCCCACGAACCGCACGTCCTCGCGGGAGGGCCGGCTCGCCGCCGTCGGGTCGTAGGTCGCGGAGGTGCGCCGGGACACGTAGGGCTTGAAGAATTCGAGGTCGAACGTGCGCTGGCTGTCGACCTCCCACAGCAGCGGCTCGGCCTGGTTGCGGCCCTCGGGCGCCTCGATACCCCAGAGGTGGACCCGCGCCCCGTACCCCTGCGCCGCCTCGACCGCCGACACCAGGTCCTCGTCGCCGCCGAGCAGTGCGGCGTCGCTGATGGCGCGGTGCCGGGCGAGGGACTCCAGGTCGGAGCGGATGAGGGAATCGACGCCCTTTTGCTGGTTGTTGGCGTTGAGGTTGCCCAACCGGACCTTCACGTCCGGGAGTTCGGCGATCGTCTGCTGTTCCGCGGTGTGGATACGGCGGCGTGCGCCGTCGTACCAGTAGACGCGCAGCAGCCTGCTGTCGGCGAAGATGGTGCGGGCCCTGTCGATGAGCGCGTCGATGAGACCTTCGGCGTCGAGGTCGAAGGCGCGGCGGTCCTCGGTCCCGGCGACGAGCCGCCCCGCGGCCGCGTACAGGTATCCGGCGTCGACGAAGATCGCATGGGTCGAGGGCGTCTTCGCCACCTCGGCGAGCATGCGCTGGAGCAGCTCGTTCGTGCGGTCGATGCGGGCGCCGAGCGCCGCGTGGTCGTCGTTCATCACCTCCATTGTCCCGGCGGTCACGCTGCGAACACAACCGGTCCCGTTCAGTCTCCTCCAGACTTCTTACCGGACAGTAATTAGGTTCTCGAAAAATTTCCTTAGCGTAGGGAATGTTTGTAACACGCACCCCGTTGAATACGAACGGAAGCGCGAGCACCGACGTCTCGCGCACCGCACGCCAGTAGTTCTCCTCAGGAGGATGACCAGACGAAGGGAGAAGCCCATGCGCTTCGAAATCATGCGACTCGACGATGTCGACGGCACGCCCGTGGACACCACCGTTGTAGACGCCGCCTCCGTCAACCGGATCGTTCAGCAGGCCGCCGCCATCGGGCAGCGACTGTGGATCCGCCCGACCGAATCGTCCGCTTCATAACATCTCAGAGCAGTTCGAAGCATCACGGAGCAGTTCACCTCCGGGGGACGCCTTCAGCTTTCAAAGCCCCGTACGGCACGACGCCGTACGGGGCTTTGCACGTTCTCACCGGCTCACGATCAGCTCGCCCGGATCACCTGGGTGATCCCGTTGATGATCTGCTGCACGGCGATCGCGGACAGCATCATGCCCGCCAGCCGCGTCACCAGCACGACACCGCCGTCCTTGATGACGCGGATGATCAGCAGCGAGTAGCGCATGACCAGCCACAGCACGACGTGGATGGCGAGGATCGCGGCCCACACGGACACCTGGGTGGCGACGGTGTCGGCCTTCTGGACCGCGAGGATCACCGACACGATCGCGCCGGGGCCCGCGAGCAGCGGCATGCCGAGCGGTACGAGGGCGACGTTGACGTCCTTGGTCTGCTTGGGCTCGTCGGTCTTGCCGGTCAGCAGGTCGAGGGCGATCAGCAGGAGCAGCAGCCCGCCCGCGATCATCAGCGCGGGCACGGACACATGCAGGTAGTCGAGGATCTGGTGGCCGAGGAGGCCGAAGACGGCGATCACGCCGCCGGCCACGCAGACGGCCTGGAGGGCCATCCGCTTCTGCACCTTGGCGGGGCGTCCCGCGGTGAGCGCGAGGAAGATCGGGGTGATCCCGGGGGGATCCATGATGACGAAGAGGGTGAGGAAGAGGGAGCCGAAGACGGCGACGTCGAACATGAGTGAGTGAGGCCTTGCGGAGGTGGGGAAACCGGCGCGGCGAGATCTGCCGCCACCGCTGGGGAAGGGCGTTCCGCCGGGCGGAACGGGGGCACACGACGGCCGGCGTCGGGTACGTTGCCGAGGCCTTGGGCAGGCGCTTGGGCAGGCGCTTCGTCAGGTGCCCTGTCGGGTGCTTCAAGGAACCTGGGGCGTGAAGGCGGGCGTCAGACTCCGCCGGCGCCCGGCACGGGGAACGCCCCGGTCGCACGCCGGGTGATCTCGCCGTACACCTCGGGGTCGGTGGTGAACTCCCCGAGCACGCAGGTCTTGCGGCTGCCGTGGTAGTCGCTGGATCCGGTGGCGAGCAGTCCCAGGTCGGCGGCGAGGCCGCGCAGCCGGGCGCGGGTGGCCGGCTCATGGTCCATGTGGTCCACCTCGATGCCGTCGAGCCCGGCGGCGGCCAGGTCGGCGATCGCGGACTCCGGCACGGTCCGGCCGCGCTTGGCGGCGGCCGGGTGCGCGAACACGGTCACGCCGCCCGCGGCCTTGACGAGACGGATCGCCTCGAAGGGGTCGGTCTCGTGCTTGGGGACGTAGGCCCGGCCGCCGTCGGCCAGCCAGTCCTGCGTGAAGGCGTCGGAGACGCTGTCCACGACCCCCAGCTCGACCAGGGCGGAGGCGACGTGCGGTCGCCCGACGGATCCGTCGCCCGCGATGCGCGCGACCTGCTCCCAGGTGACCGGCACACCGAGCTCCTGGAGCTTGGCGACCATGGCCCGGGCGCGCGGCACGCGATCGTCGCGCACCAGCTCGCGCTCGGCGAGCAGCCCGGGCTCCTCGGGGTCGAAGAGGTAGGCCAGCACGTGCATGCTGATGCCGTCGAGGCGGCAGGAGAGCTCGGCGCCCGTGACGAGGGTGAGCCCCTCGGGCAGCGCGGCCAGCGCCTCCGCGTACCCGCGGGTCGTGTCGTGATCGGTCAGCGCGACGACGTCGAGACCGGCGGCGCCGGCGTTGCGCACCAGCTCGGCCGGGGTGTCCGTACCGTCCGACGCGGTGGAGTGGGTGTGCAGATCGATGCGCACGACGCGGACTCCAGGCGATGACGGGGTGACAGGGGACGCTCAAGCATAACGGGATTTCCGAGCGCCTTGTCACAGCCGCAAGTACCGGGCGCCCCCTACAACCACCCTGCGCGAAGCGCCCCGTCAGGGGCGCGGGGAACCGCGCGCTCAGCCCAGAGCAAACCCGCACGCCTCCACGCAACCACCCAAGGACCCAAACCCGAGGACCCAAGAACCCCAGAACCCGAGGCACCGCACACCCCAGCGGAGCGCTACGGCTCCAGGATCCGTGGCGACAACGCCCCGCACGGCAACAGATCCACTTCCGCCCCCGCATCCCGCAGATCCGTCAGCACCAGCTCGTCGTACATCAGCAGCCCCGACTGCTCGGGCCACACCACCGCCCACACCCACAGCCCCAGCGCCTCGCCCGCGAAGACGGCACGGTCGTCGGGGCTGCCGGCCACATGCCAGAGCGGGGTCGGGCGGCCGGCCGCGAGGACCTTCGCCTGGGGCGGTTTCTCGACGTTCATGTACGGCCCCGGGTCGGGTCCGTCGATACCCGCGTACCGCGCGCCGAGGCCGACGCCGAGCTCCTCGGCGACGAGGATCAGCTCCCCTATGCCGCCGAGCGGCCCGGGACCCGAGCAGGCCACGGCCGTCGCGCGCCCTCCGCTGCGATCGTCACCGGCGAAGGCCGCACCGGTGAACAGCCAGCCGACCGGCAGTGGCCACGGCATCCACACCGGCACCTGGGCACGGTGCACCACTACACCGAGGGCCTCGACGCTGGGCGGGATCACGGGCTGCAGCGGATACACGGCCCCGTGCGCATCGCACTGCCAGGAGTCGGCAAAGAGGCCGGGAGCCCTGACCCGGCCACCACACTTCGGGCAACTGGGTTCGCCCCTCATAGGGCCCCACGGTCCTCCCCGTATTTCGCCGCGTCAAGGACGATCACCCGTCCGGAGGGCGCCGGTCACCCGATGGAACTAGATGCAGCTTGCATTAATTAGTCCTTCTAACTTATTATGTGTATACGCCAACGATCTAGCCATCGATCCACCGATCTCTCCCTACGCAGTCGAGGAGCGAGCATGACCAACACCACGGGAGGTCCCGCCGAGGGGGACACATTCGACGCCGGCGCGGGCAGCATCCTGCGGCAGCCGAAGGCCGTCTGGGCGACCGCCGGCGCATCCGTCGTCGCCTTCATGGGCATCGGGCTCGTCGACCCGATCCTGCCCTCCATCGCCAAGGGCCTGGACGCCACCCCGAGCCAGGTCTCGCTGCTGTTCACCTCGTACTTCCTGATCACCGCGGTCGCGATGCTGGTGACCGGCTTCGTCTCCAGCCGCATCGGCGGCAAGAAGACCCTGCTGCTCGGCCTCGCGCTCGTCGTGGTCTTCGCGGGGCTCGCGGGCACGTCGGGCTCGGTCGGCGAACTCGTCGGCTTCCGGGCCGGCTGGGGTCTGGGCAACGCGCTGTTCGTCTCCACCGCCCTCGCCGTCATCGTCGGCGCGGCGGCCGGCGGCAGCGCCGCGGCGATCCTGCTCTACGAGTCCGCGCTCGGCCTCGGCATGGCGTGCGGGCCGCTGCTCGGCGCCCTGCTCGGCAACGCCAGCTGGCGCTACCCCTTCTTCGGCACCGCGTTCCTGATGGCGGTCGGCTTCCTGTGCATCACGGCGTTCCTGAAGGAGCAGCCGAGGCCCGCGAAGAAGACCTCACTGCTCGACCCGATCAAGGCGCTCGGCCACGGCGGCCTCGCCTCGGCGGCCGTGTCGGCGTTCTTCTACAACTACACGTTCTTCACCGTGCTGGCCTTCACCCCGTTCGTGCTGAACATGACTCCCTACAAGTCGGGCGCCGTGTTCTTCTGCTGGGGCCTGCTGCTCGCCGTCTTCTCGGTGATCGTGGCGCCCCGGATGCAGGCACGGTTCGGCTCGCTCAAGGTGCTGGGCGGCTCCCTGGTCCTGCTCGCCGCCGACGTGCTCGTGCTCGGGTACGGCAACCACACCGCGGCCGTGGTCTGCACGATCCTGTCGGGCGCCTTCATCGGCGTGAACAACACCGTCTACACCGAGCTGGCCCTCGGCGTGTCGGACGCACCGCGCCCGGTGGCGAGCGCCGGCTACAACTTCGTCCGGTGGTTCGCCGCCGCGGCCGCGCCCTACTTCGCGCCGAAGATCGAGGAGTGGAGCGACATCCACATCCCGTTCGTGGTCGCCGCGATCACCGCCGTGATCGGAGCGGTCGTGGTCTTCGTACGCCGGAACGCGCTCTCCCACGAGGCCGAGGAGCTCCAGCCGAAGCACGCCACCGAGGACAGTGTGACCGTGTTCGCCAACTGACTGTTTTCGGCCAGGAGACCGGCCTGGTCTCAGGCCGGCGGAGCCGGGCGAGAAGTACTCAATCCAGCGGAACGGACCTGCGCGAGGGATCGCGCAGGTCCGTTCCGCCGTTCAGCCAACGTTCCTGAAGGGCCCCGGCGCCGTGCACACGCTTCCACGCGGCCTCGTTCGGCGTCATCGGGAGCAGCGGCAGGAACCGTACGGGATCGGCGGGCGCGTCCAGCTCCAGGTCCTCGACCAGACCACCGGACTCGGCGACCAGGACCGAGGTGAACGGCGCGCCGGGCCACAGCGCCCCGCCCACGTCGAGCGAGGCACCGGGGGCCACGATCAGCCCCTCGACCTGCGGGGACGCGGCGAGCACGGCGAGCGGGCGGAGCACCTTGTCGGTGTCGGCGGTACCGGGGCGGACCGACAGGACCAGCTCCGCGCGCGGGCCCTTCACCGGGTCGGCGAGGACCGCCGTGGGGTCCGCCATCGGCTGGGCGGACATACCCAGCGTGGCGTAGCGGACGACGTCACCCTCTGTGAAGCGCAGCACCTCGATACGGTCGGTGCCGAGGAAGGTGACCGCGGCCCGGGCGTCGGGTTCGCCCAGCGCGGAGCGCAACCGAGCCTCGACCAAAGGAAGAACATCAGCCATGAGCCGAGCATAGAACTCGTCAGCAACGGGCAAAGCGGCGGCTTGACGCTTCAGTGCGCTGATAGTCTTGGCCGCTGGTCGGGGCAGCACGCAGAAGCGTCGCTCTCAAGCTCCGACGCACTGAGACTGACTGTCTTCCCCACGGGGGGAGCCAGCTCCCCCACGGGGGATGGATCGTCCCTCACGGGGGACCGACCGGAGGAGGTGGGGCTGCAATGGACCGAAGTCGACCTGGCAGTACCACCCGCTCTTCCGGTCGCTGAAGTTCCGTAGCTGGTTCCAGCCGCTCCCCGGCTCTTGTAGCTCTGTCGGCTGCTTCCTCCTGCAAACGTGTGCATACGTGTCAGCGTTGTCCCGGTGCACCACGGAAGAGCGCTTCGTTTCCGCCTGATCCATCCGATCTGTCTGATCTGAATCAGTAGCGAAGCTGCCACCGCGACGGTGCGGTGCTCCCCGCTTTGTGGACGTGCCAAACATCCGCAGTCAGGACGTCCCCATTCCGGGTAGTTCCAACCGTCGTCGGTCGCCTCCGTTGCGAAGGAGCCCGTCATGTCGATGATTCGTGACCTGCGTGCCGCGGTCCGCCCCCGTCCCTCGCTGCGCAAGGACAGTGGCTCGTACGACCACACCCGCGCCCCCGGGACCAACTCCGCAGTGGTCGACTGCGCCGTCTACCGCGACGGTGCCCGCGTCCAGACCCCCGAGCCGCTGACGCCCCAGGAGGCGATGCGGCTGGTGCATCGCGACGGGGGCTTCGTGTGGATCGGCCTGCACGAGCCCACGGAGGCCGAATTCGCCGGTATCGCGGGCGAGTTCGGGCTGCACCCGCTGGCCGTCGAGGACGCCGTCCAGGCCCACCAGCGGCCCAAGCTGGAGCGCTACGACGACTCCCTGTTCACCGTCTTCAAGACCATCCACTACGTCGAGCACGACGAACTCACCGCCACCAGCGAGATCGTGGAGACCGGCGAGGTCATGTGCTTCACCGGGCGGGACTTCTTCATCACCGTCCGGCACGGCGGGCAGGGCTCGCTGCGGGCCCTGCGGCACCGGCTGCAGGACGACCCCGAGCTGCTCGCCAAGGGCCCCTCCGCCGTGCTGCACGCCATCGCCGACCACGTCGTCGACGGGTACATCGCGGTCGCGGACGCCGTGCAGGACGACATCGACGAGGTGGAGACCGAGGTCTTCTCGCCGGGCCGCAAGGGCACCCCGCGCGGCACGGACGCCGGCCGCATCTACCAACTCAAGCGCGAGGTGCTGGAGTTCAAGCGGGCCGTGTCCCCGCTGCTGCGCCCCATGCAGCTGCTCAGCGAGCGCCCGATGCGGCTGATCGACCCGGACATCCAGAAGTACTTCCGCGACGTCGCCGACCACCTCGCCCGTGTCCAGGAGCAGGTCCTCGGCTTCGACGAACTGCTCAACTCCATCCTCCAGGCCAACCTCGCGCAGGCGTCCGTGACGCAGAACGAGGACATGCGCAAGATCACTTCCTGGGCCGCGATCATCGCCGTACCGACGATGGTCTGTGGCGTGTACGGCATGAACTTCGACTACATGCCGGAGCTGCACTGGAAGTTCGGCTACCCGCTGGTGCTGGGCGCCACGGTCGGGATGTGTCTGGCGATCCACCGGATCCTGAAGCGCAACGGCTGGCTCTGAGCGCACCGGGTGACCGCCCGGTGCCCCTGGATAGGCTGGGCCCATGACGGAACAGCTGCTCGACCGGGCCCTCGTCGAGGAGGCCACGAAGAAGTCCGGGCTGATCTGGGTGCGGAGCGGCGGCGTGCCGGCGCCCGAGGCGACGGGTGCCGAGGCGCCCACCCGGGCGCTGTGGCACGTGTGGCACGACGGCGCGGCCTGCCTGGTCGGCGACGGGCCCGGAGAGCAGCCGCTGCCCGGGCTCGTCGACGGGGGCGACGCGGTCGTCGTCGTCCGCAGCAAGGACAAGGGCGGGCGGCTGGCCGCGTGGACCGCGAAGGTGGTCGAACTCGCGCCCGGCTCCCCCGCGTGGGAGGCGACCGTCGCCGAGCTCAAGGGCAAGCGTCTGAACGCGCCGGACGGCGAGGAGATGCCGGCCCGCTGGGCCCGCGAGTGCCGGGTGCTGCGCCTGGAGCCCCGGGCGGGCACCCTCCCGCTGCCGGAGGGCTCGCTGGCCGCCGCGCCGGTCCCGTCCCCCGCGACCACCCGCCAACCGATCCCGGCCGCCGTACCGCGCCTGCTCTTCAGGAAGCGGGGACGCCGCCGCTAGTGCCTGTCCGGCGGACAGGCCCCAGGGCTACGACGTCGGCAGCTGCTGGCCGTAGTCCACGGTCTCGTCCTTGGCGGGCTCCGCGAGGGCGAAGTTCTTGCCCCAGTCGGTGAGGCTGAGCGTGCCGGCGTCGCCCGCGCGGACCAGGAGCAGCGGGTACGGGGTTCCCTTCAGGGAGACGTCCAGGGTGCCGCCCGCGCCCTTGTCGCCGGTGATACGGATGGTGCGGACGCCGGACTGCTCGTGGTGGCCGTCCGTGGCGAGGGAACCGTGCAGGGTCAGCAGACCGTCGAGCAGGACGTCCTTGTCCGTGAAGCTGATGAAGCGCTTGTAGGCCGGGTCGCCGCTCGGGACCTTCACGTACTTGCCGTCGAGCTTGTCGGCGGCCGCGGTGTCCGCCGAGGAGGTGGCACCGCTCTTGCCGCCCTGGTGGTTCCAGAACTCGGCGCCGGCCTTGAGGAAGAGGTGCCGGCCGACCCGGAGCAGATGGAAGCTCGCCCCCTCCGAGGTGACCGAACCGGTGCCGCCGTCGGACGTCAGCCGCATGTCGAGCTTGTACGTGCGCCCGTTCGACACCACGGTCCCGGCGAGTCGTACCGCCTCGGCCGACGTGGCGGCCTTGCGCGTCTTCGACTGGATCTCGGTGGCGGACAGCTTCCCCACCCCGTTCGTGCCCGCGTCCGGATCCTCACTACCGCACCCCGTCAGCACCGTCCCCGTCACGACCAGTGCGCACAGCGCGCCCACCAATGCGGCCCTGCGGGTACGGCCCTGGGAAATCGCAGTCACAGGTAGGGCTGCCTTTCATACGGGGGTCCATGCGGGTGTCCAAGCGCGTGTCCGTGCGCGTGTCCGTGCGGGTGCCCATGCCGGGGTGGCCGTGCCGGGTGTCCCCAACGGCGTACGGCAGCGTACCGGTGCCGTACGTGCCCGGCGGAGCCAGTCCGTCCGGACCGCTCACCAGGGCGTATCCGACCGGGACGGGCTAGCCTGAAGCCCACCTGAGCGGACAGGTCGGGACCAAACGCCCGTACGGAGAAGGTCGGCACGCGTCCGGAGCAGCACACGACGCGCAACACACGACCAGCGACACGGAAGAAAGAGCAACGCGGAAAGAAGGAGGCGCGGGCATGGCCGCAGGCGCCCCCCGGATCTTCGTCTCGCACCTCGCCGGTGTCGCCGTCTTCGACCCCAGCGGCGACCAGGTGGGCCGCGTGCGGGACCTGGTCGCCATGCTCCGTGTCGGACGCCGGCCGCCCCGGTTGCTCGGGCTGGTCGTGGAACTCTCCACCCGGCGACGCATCTTCCTGCCCATGACCCGCGTCATCGGCATCGAGTCCGGCCAGGTCATCACCACCGGTGTCCTGAACGTGCGCCGCTTCGAACCGCGGCCCACCGAGCGGCTCGTCTTCGGCGAACTGCTCGACCGGCGGGTCCAGCTCGTCGAGACCCACGAGGAGGTGACCGTGCTCGACGTGTCCGTGCAGCAGCTGCCGGCCCGCCGGGAGTGGGAGATCGGCCGCGTCTTCGTGCGCAAGGGCCGCAGCGGGACCTTCCGGCGCACCAAGGGCGAGACGCTGACCGTCGACTGGTCCGCCGTCACCGGGTTCTCGCTGGAGGAGCACGGACAGGGCGCCGAGAGCCTCCTCGCCACCTTCGAGCAGCTGCGCGCCGCCGACCTGGCCAACGTCCTGCACCACCTGTCGCCGAAGCGGCGCGGGGAGGTGGCCGCCGCCCTGGACGACGACCGCCTCGCCGACGTCCTGGAGGAGCTCCCCGAGGACGACCAGATCGAGATCCTGGGCAAGCTCAAGGAGGAGCGCGCCGCCGACGTCCTGGAGGCGATGGACCCCGACGACGCGGCCGACCTGCTCGCCGAACTGCCCGAGGACGACGTGGAGCGACTGCTGACGCTGATGCGGCCCGACGACGCGGCCGACGTACGACGGCTGATGTCGTACGAGGAGCGGACCGCCGGCGGTCTGATGACGACCGAGCCCATCGTGCTGCGGCCCGACGCCACGGTCGCCGACGCGCTCGCCCGGGTCCGCAACCCCGACCTGTCCCCGGCGCTCGCCGCGCAGGTGTACGTGTGCCGCCCGCCGGACGAGACACCCACCGGCAAGTACCTGGGCACGGTGCACTTCCAGCGGCTGCTGCGCGATCCGCCGTACACGCTGGTCAGCTCGATCCTCGATGGCGATCTGCAGGCGCTCGCGCCGGACGCGGCGCTGCCCGTCGTCGCGGGCTTCTTCGCCACGTACGACATGGTCGCGGCGCCCGTCGTCGACGAGAGCGGCTCACTGCTCGGCGCGGTGACCGTGGACGACGTACTGGACCACATGCTGCCGGAGGACTGGCGCGAGACCGAGTTCCATCTGCGCGAGGACGACCCCCAGGACGAACACCTGGACGAACCTCAGGACGGGCGCCTTCGCGAACCTGAGGACGACCGGGGAGACGACGAGGAAGGCGACCAGAAAGACGGCCGTGAAGGCGTGGACGAAGGGGGGCGCGATGGGACCTGACCGCGAGACCCGCGAACGGGCCGCCACCGGGGCGACCGCCACCACCCGGCCCCGCACCCGCCTCGACCAGCCGCTGCCGCCGCGCCGCAGGCTGGTGCCCGAGTGGGACCCGGAGGCCTTCGGGCGGCTCTCGGAGCGGATCGCGCGTTTCCTCGGCACCGGACGGTTCATCGTCTGGATGACGGTCGTCATCATCGTGTGGCTGATGTGGAACATCGCGGCACCGCGCCATCTGCGCTTCGACCCGTACCCGTTCATCTTCCTGACCCTGATGCTCTCGCTCCAGGCCTCCTACGCCGCCCCGCTGATCCTCCTCGCGCAGAACCGCCAGGACGACCGCGACCGGGTCAACCTCGAACAGGACCGCAAGCAGAACGAGCGCTCTATCGCGGACACCGAGTACCTCACCCGCGAGATCGCCGCCCTGCGCATGGGCCTCGGCGAGGTCGCCACCCGCGACTGGATCCGCTCCGAATTCCAGGACCTGATCAGGGAGCTGGAGGAACACCGCGCCGACGGCCGGGTCGTATTCCCGGCAGAACGGCCGCCACGACGTGACGTAGACGACCGCTGACGGGGCTTTCCGGGCCCCGGGCCCGGCGCCGTACCATCGTCCTATGGCTACGGAAGACGCGGTGCGTGAAGCACTGGCGACGGTGAACGACCCCGAGATCCAGCGACCCATCACCGAGCTGGGGATGGTCAAATCGGTGGAGATCGGAGCGGATGGCGCGGTCGCGGTCACCGTGTATCTGACCGTCTCCGGCTGCCCGATGCGCGAGACCATCACGAAGAACGTGACGGAGGCGGTCTCGGCGGTCGAGGGTGTCACCCGCGTCGACGTGACCCTGGACGTGATGAGCGACGAGCAGCGCAAGGAACTGGCGACCGCGCTGCGCGGCGGTCAGACCGAGCGCGAGGTGCCCTTCGCCAAGCCGGGCTCACTCACGCGCGTGTACGCGGTCGCCTCCGGCAAGGGCGGTGTCGGCAAGTCCTCGGTGACCGTGAACCTCGCGGCGGCGATGGCGGCCGACGGCCTCAAGGTCGGCGTGGTCGACGCGGACATCTACGGCCACTCGGTGCCCCGCATGCTCGGCGCGCACGGCCGTCCGACCCAGGTCGAGAACATGATCATGCCGCCGTCCGCGCACGGCGTGAAGGTCATCTCCATCGGCATGTTCACCCCGGGCAACGCACCGGTGGTCTGGCGCGGCCCGATGCTCCACCGCGCCCTCCAGCAGTTCCTGGCGGACGTCTTCTGGGGCGACCTGGACGTCCTGCTCCTCGACCTCCCGCCGGGTACGGGCGACATCGCGATCTCGGTGGCCCAGCTGGTCCCGAACGCCGAGATCCTGGTCGTCACCACCCCGCAGCAGGCGGCGGCCGAGGTCGCCGAGCGCGCGGGCTCCATCGCCGTACAGACCCACCAGAAGATCGTGGGCGTGGTCGAGAACATGTCGGGCCTGCCGTGCCCGCACTGCGGCGAGATGGTCGACGTCTTCGGCACGGGCGGCGGTCAGACGGTCGCCGACGGCCTGACCCGCACCACCGGCGCGAGCGTTCCGGTCCTCGGCTCCATCCCGATCGACGTCCGCCTCCGCGAGGGCGGAGACGAGGGCGAGCCGGTCGTCCTGACCGACCCGGAGTCCCCCGCGGGCTCCGCCCTGCGCGCCATCGCCGGCAAGCTCGGCGGCCGCCAGCGCGGCCTGTCCGGCATGTCCCTGGGCATCACCCCGAGGAACAAGTTCTAGCCCATTCCCCGGCAGCACGTGGACGGGGGCGCCCCGCTGAGGAGCGCCCCAAAGGGGCGCGGGGAACTGCGCGACCAGCCAGAACCGGCCCGCAGCCGCCGAACGAGCCGACGCCCACATCGGCCCGCGTTCCCGTCCCCTGCCCGGAGGGCAGGGCACCGTCACTCGTACGCCGCGATGTCCTTGATCTTGGCGAAGGCCAACCCGTACGCGCTCATCCCCCGCCCGTACGCCCCCAGATGGACCCCCTCCTGGGTGGAACCCGCGAGGACCCAGCCGAACTCCAACTCGCGGTAGTGGAACGGCGTGGGGACGCCGTCCACGGGGAGGGACAGCGAGGACCAGTCGGGCCCTTCGAGGTCGTCCGCGAGGACCCACGCCGTCTCGGTCTGCTGGTCCAGCCAGTTGTCCCGCCGGGTGTGGTCCATCTGGCCGGGCCAGGTGAAGGACAGCAGCCCCACACCGGCCAGCCAGGCCGCCGAGGACACCGACGTGGCCTCGAGGAGCCCGGTACCGTCCGCGCTGCGGCGCGAGGGGCTGGCGGCGACGGTCACCACGACCGCGAACCGCTCCTTGTCCTCCGTCGACTCGCTGCGCACCGACGGCTCTTCCCCGTGCCCGATCGAACCGTGCTCGACGGCACCGTCCGCCGACGTACCGACCTGCATCAGCCAGCGCGGCCCCGTGAAGGCCTCGTCGAGGCCGTACCACGGGAAGGGTGCCAGCAGGTATCCGTCTACTGTGCGGCGGGCGGAGGGGACCTGCTGTCCGTCTTCCGCGGCCGGCGCCTGCGCGCCTACCCGACTTGTCGTCTCCATCTGCCCGGACGCCTCCTTGCTCTCGTCGGACCGGGTGGCCCGCCCCCCTCGGGCGTCCTCAGCGGTCCGCACAACAACTGGGCAGCATAGCCACACCGCTCCGAACAGCAGGGAAAGCACCCGGCGCGTGGGGCGCGCACGCGACATTTTCAGGCCGTGTCACACGCCTGCGGGTACGACTCGGGTCGTGTCACACGCCTGCGGGTACGACTCAGGTGGCGTCCGCGTCGAAGGGCGGGCGCTCGTCCGGATCGGTCTTCTCGGGCTTCTTGGTCATGTCGATCGGGCCGCCGGAGGAACCGGAGGACGAGGAAGACGAGGAGGAGTCCGTGTCGCGGCTGTGCACCGCGTCCGTGACCTCGGCCATCTCCTTCTTCAGGTCGAAGCCGTTGCGGATCTCCTTGAGCCCCAGCTCGTCGTTGTCCAGCTGCTTGCGGATGAACGTCTTGGGGTTGAGGTCCTCGAACTCGAAGTCCTTGAACTCCGGGCCGAGTTCCTCGCGGATGTCCGCCTTTGCGCTCTCCGAGAACTCGCGGATCTTGCGGATGGTGCGGGTGACGTCCTGGATCATCTTCGGGAGCTTTTCCGGACCGAAGACGAGCACGGCAAGGACAACGAGCGTCACCAGCTCGAGCGGTCCTATGTCATTGAACACCTGAAGCTCCTTGCGATGTCCTCAGTCCTCGGCCCTCGGGATTCTTCCGTGGTCCAGGCCGGGTCCACGGTACCCGTCGATCCCGTCCGTCCGGAACTGTCCCGGGGCTTCCGGGTTCGTGTACACGACGAGTTTCCGCGGATGTTCGCCGCTCAGCACGGACTTCGGGGCCCCTCCTGTGAAGTTCATGTCAATTGCTGTCGAAAGAGGTCAGCCGCCGCTCGCGGAGCCGAGGACCAGGGTGACCGTCCGCTGCGAGCCGCCCCGCCGCAGGGTCAGCCGGAGCCTGTCGCCGGGACGGTGGGCGCGTGTCTTCACGATCAGCTCCTCACCGGAGTGGACGCGCTGTCCGTCGACCTCGGTGATGACGTCGCCGGCCTTGATGCCCGCCTTGGCCCCGGGGCCACCCGCGGTGACCGGCGCGCCGCCGCCCTTCGTCCCGACCCGGGCGCCGTCGCCCGGGTAGTCCATGTCGAGCATGACCCCGATCACCGGGTGGGTCGCCCGGCCGGTGTTGATCAGCTCCTCGGCGACGCGCCTGGCCTGGTTGACGGGGATGGCGAAGCCGAGCCCGATGGAACCGGCCTGGCCGCCCTGGAGGTCGGTGCCGCCGTCGGCGGAGCGGATGGCGCTGTTGATGCCGATGACGCGGGCCCGGGTGTCGAGGAGGGGGCCGCCGGAGTTGCCGGGATTGATGGGCGCGTCGGTCTGCAGCGCGTCGACGTACGAGACGTCGCTCCCGTCGCCCTTCGCGCCGCCCGCCGTGATGGGCCGCTCCTTGGCGCTGATGATCCCGGAGGTGACGGTGTTGGCGAGGTCGAAGGGCGCGCCGATGGCGACGACGGGGTCGCCCACCTGGACGCTGTCGGAGTTGCCCAGCGCCATGGGCCGCAGCCCGACGACTCCCGACACCTTGACCACGGCGAGGTCGTAGCCGCTGTCGCGCCCGACCACGGTGGCCCTGGCGCTCTCGCCGCCACTGAACGTCACGGTTATCTCACCGCCGCTGCCGGCCGGCTCGACCACGTGGTTGTTGGTGAGGATGTGACCCCGGGTGTCGAGCACGAACCCGGTGCCGGTGTCCGCTTCGCCGGAGCCGCGCACATGCAGGGTGACCACGCTGGGCAGCGCGCGGGCCGCTATCCCGGCCACGCTGTCCGTGGCCCGCCCGGGCGCCTCCTTGGCGGCCTGGGGCAGTGTGATGTCACCGACCCCGCCGTTGCGCTCCAGATAGGCCCCTACGGCGCCTCCGACGCCTCCGGAGACGAGGGCGAGCGCCACGGCCCCGAGGACCAGCGCCTTCCTCGCCCGCTTGCGCCGCTCGGTCTTCGTCTCGACAGCCGCCCCGTTCTGCTGGAGCGGTCCCGGGGCGGCCCACGGGTCGTAGTTCTGCCACGGGGCGGGGGCCGGGTGGGGGTTGCTCGGATACGGGGCCGGGAGCGGCGCCGGGGCGGGGAGCGGGGCCGGGAGCGGCGCCGGGGCCGGAAGCGGAGGCGGGCCCGGGGGCATGGCGGTGCCGTGCGCGGGGGTGGCCGCCGGGTGCTGGACGGGCGGGGCGGGCGCCCAGGGGCCCGGCTCGCCGTACGGCGGGGTGCTGTAGGGGTCGGGGTCGTGCAGGGGCCGGGGGCGGTCTTCGGGGGCCTGCTGCGCCGGTACGGCGGCGACGGGGGCCCGGCCCGCGGGCACGACGTCGCAAGGGCCTCCGACCGCCTCCGCATCCGCCGCGCTTCCCTGAAGAGCCGCGGCAGGACGCTCCAGCTCGAAGTCACCGTCGCCGACACCACTCCTGGCACCGGACCCCGCCGGTGCGACGTACGGCGAAGCCTCACCGACCGCATCGACCGCACCGGCCACACCCGTCGGAGCCGTGGCCGTCGCCGGCCGGTCCAGTTCGTAGTCCCCGTCGGACTGGTGATCCCTCTCGGGCCGGTGGTCCCGGTCGGAGTGGTGGTTCGCGTCGGAGTCGCGGTCCACTCCGGGTCCGGAGATGTCCTCGACCGGGCCCACCTCGCCGACCCCCGGAGGGACCTGGCGGGGCCGACTCCACCACTTCGCCTTCGTGGGCTTCCCCTCGTTCATGCTCTCCCCACACCTGGCCCGCGGCACAACACGCCGACGGTCACCGCAGATTGCCGACTCCGCGTCCGGGAATCCCTCCGGCGGACGCGGCCCACCCTGGATTCAACCAGGTTCCGGGGCCGGGGCGCAGAGGGCCGGTCAGTGGGCGGTACGGGAGGAGGGGGACGGGGAGGAAGAGGGGGACGGGGAGGTGGCCGGGGCGGCGAGGAGCCGCGGAGGCGTGAGGCCGGGCGGCGTCGACCAGGAGGTCTGCGCGATCGGCTGGGTCTCGGTGAGCGGATGTATGAGCGGGGACATCACGGCGGCACCGGCCACCACGGGGGTGGTCAGCGTGTGCATGACGTCGTCTGCCCGGGTCACCGGAGCGGGGACTCCGGGGAGCAGGGGCGCGGACACCGAGGTCGGCACCGCGGGCGCCACGCCGAGCGCACGCTCGCCCTGGGCGAGCAGCGGCCCGTCGGAGCGGCGGCGCTGTGTCTCGGGGGCCGTCGCGGGCCCCGAGCCCGGCGTACGCGCCGGCGTCACATTGCTGCCGCCGGAGCCCCCGCGCGCGTCCGTGGTGTCGGCCGGCACTCCGGTCGACACCCCGCCGAGCGCGACCGCGGCCAGCGACACCGCACCGGCGGCGGCGAAGGCGAAGCGCAGCCCGCGCGAGGCCGATCGGTCGGTCTCGTGACGGCTGACGTCATGGATGCGGAAACCGCGCCCGGAGGCGGGCGGCAGCACGTCGCCGTGCGGCGCGGCGGGCACGTACCCGAAGGGCTCTCCGCGCACTCCGAAGACACCGGTCACCGGGGCGCCGGAGGGGAGTCTTCCGCCGAATCCGCCCCCGCCGAACGGTGAGCCATCACCGCCGTCGAAGTCACCTCCCCCGGGCAGTCCCTGGAGACGGGCCAGGAAGCTCTCGGAGGGGGGCGGCGGGGCGACTTCCGCGAAGACGTTCTTCAGTCGGCGCTGGGCGTCCGCCTCGGCCTTGCACTTCGCGCAGGTGACGAGGTGGGCCAGGACACGATCACGCGACTCATGACCGAGCTCTCCGTCCACCAGGGCGGAGAGTCGGTCCCCAAGATGCTGGTCGGCAACACGCCGCTCCGTAGAGTCGGGCCGGGATCCACTCACGCGGTCGCGCCCCCTCCTCCCAGCGCGGGAACTCCCGTGATCGCGAAGCCGCGGCGCTCGGCACGGGCCTCGGGAGACCGGTGTGCCAGGGCCTTGCGCAGCTGCGAACGGCCACGGTGGATCCGGCTGCGGACCGTACCGAGCTTGACGCCCAGGGTCGCGGCGATCTCCTCGTACGAAAGTCCCTCGATGTCGCAGAGGACGACGGCGGCGCGGAACTCGGGCGCGAGGGTGTCCAGCGCCTGCTGGACGTCCGCGTCGAAGTGCGCGTCGTTGAAGACCTGCTGGGGGAGGGCTCGCGGCTGGGCAGGCGCTCGGCGGCGTCGTCGCCGAGGGCGTCGAAGCGGATGCGCTGCTTGCGGCGCACCATGTCGAGGAAGAGGTTCGTGGTGATGCGGTGCAGCCAGCCCTCGAAGGTGCCGGGCGTGTAGGTCGACAGGGAGCGGAAGACGCGGACGAAGACTTCCTGTGTGAGGTCCTCGGCGTCGTGCTGGTTGCCCGTCAGGCGGTAGGCGAGCCGGTAGACCCGGCCGCTGTGCGTGCTGACGATCTCCTCCCAGGTGGGCGGAGTCCACGCCTGCGACTCCGCGTCGGTGGTGAACGTCGCGGTCTGCGCCGGGGCAGCAGCATGGAACTTGTCAGCGATGTCGGTCACGGATTTCGGCTCACCCGCTGATCTGAGAAGGCGCCGCAGCACCCCGCCCCGATCCGCAGGCGCAGCCGCACCTCCCCTGTCGGCTCTGGTGGTGTCCAGTGGAGCCCCTACCATAGCCACCTCGCCCGTTAGCTCCGGATAAGCGGTTTTACGAGAATTTGATACGTGCTCATATGCCTGCGTCAGCATGTGGTCGCCACCCCGCTCCCCGGACCGCTCCGCGCACTGTTCCATCGACTTCCCCCCGCTCTGTTTCCGCACCCTTCTAAACGCCTGGTCCCATCTGCGGGTTCCCGGCACCAACGGATACAGTCACGCCCAGGCAACCACGGGGACAGGGAGAGGGTCATTACCGGCAACCGGCAGACGAGCTGGGCGTTCGCCGACGCCTTTGTCGCCGAGGACGAAGCGCTGCGCTGGGCCCGCGACCGGGCCCACGAGGCAGGGCTGCGCCCGGTGTCGCCCGGCACGGGCGCCGCGCTGCGGTTGCTCGCCGCCACCGTGGACGCGAAAGCGGTGGCGGAGATCGGGACCGGGACCGGCGTCTCCGGAATTCATCTGCTGCACGGCATGCGGCCGGACGGGGTACTGACCACGGTCGATCCGGAACCGGACCGCCAGCAGTTCGCCCGCCAGGCCTTCCGCGCGGCGGGCTTCGCCAGCAACCGCGCCCGCTTCATCCCCGGCCGCGCGCTGGACGTCCTGCCCCGGCTCGCGGACGCGGGCTACGACCTCGTCTTCTGCGACGGCGACCGTCTGGAGTGCCTGGACTACCTCGCTGAATCGTTGCGCCTGCTGCGTCCGGGCGGGCTGGTCGTCTTCGAGGGGGTCTTCGCGGACGGCCGCACGGTCGAATCGGGCCCGCAGCCCGCCGAGGTCGGCCGGCTGCGCGAACTGCTGCGCGCGGTGCGCGAGAGCCAGGACCTGGTGCCCTCGCTGCTGCCGGTGGGCGACGGGTTGCTGTGCGGGGTCAAGCGCTGACCGCACGTTCGACCTCGTACCCGCGATTCATGCCTGACCTGCGTCGATGCGTACAGGCACACCGCTGTCGCACTCCAGGAAGACCACTGCCCCGGCACCGAATACGATGCCGGGGCAGCCGAAAGGTATGGTCGCGTTCCGCGTCAGCCGACGACCTTCTTGAGGGCGTCGCCGAGCGCGTCGGCCTCGTCAGGGGTCAGCTCGACGACGAGCCGACCGCCGCCTTCGAGCGGAACGCGCATGACGATGCCCCGCCCCTCCTTGGTCACCTCGAGCGGGCCATCGCCCGTCCGCGGCTTCATGGCCGCCATGCTCGTTCCCCTTCCTGAAACCAGCTCATCGTCGCCGACGGCCCCTTGAAGGGCACGCACGTCCCCTCATAGGACACACGTCACCGGCATCGAACACATTGCTTCCAGGCCATTATCCCGCATCTCAGGACCCGATGACCAACATCAGTCGGCATCGCTTGCGCAACGCGCTTGAGCAAAACCACTCAATTCGGCGATGTGACTGCGATACTGCGCCGCCGCATCGACTTCCAGGGCGTGGAATTCTTTGACGCAGGTCACATGTCCTGTCCACGCCCCGGACCGTGATCTCCGCCATGCTGTCCTGCATGCTGTCCTCGTACGCAGGACGTACCGACCGGTACGTCGGAGCCGCGACACCGGAGGAGACCCACCATGGCCGACACCGTGCTCTACGAGGTGAGCGACGGACTCGCGACGATCACGCTGAACCGCCCCGAGGCGATGAACGCGATGAACACCGAGACCAAGGTCGCCCTCCGGGACGCGGCCCAGGCCGCCGCGGCGGACGGCGGCGTACGGGCGATCCTGCTCACCGCCGCAGGTGACCGGGCGTTCTGCGTCGGGCAGGACCTCAAGGAGCACATCGGGCTGCTGGCCGCCGACAAGGAGTCGGGGTCGCGACACACGATGAGCACCGTGCGCGAGCACTACAACCCGATCGTGCGCGCCCTGACCGGGGCCCCGAAGCCCGTGGTGGCCGCGGTGAACGGCGTCGCCGCGGGGGCCGGCTTCGGCTTCGCCCTCTGCGCGGACTACCGGATCGTCGCCGACACCGCCGCCTTCAACACGTCCTTCGCCGGGGTCGCGCTGACCGCCGACTCGGGCATCTCATGGACCCTGCCGCGGGTGATCGGACCGGGCCGCGCCGCCGATCTGCTGCTCTTCCCGCGCAGCATCACCGCGCAGGAGGCCTTCGAGCTCGGGATCGCCAACCGGCTCGTCCCGTCGTCCGAACTGCGCGGCGAGGCGGAGAAGGTGGCACGGGCGCTGGCGGCGGGGCCGACGGTCGCGTACGCCGCGCTGAAGGAGTCCGTGGCGTACGGGCTCACTCATTCTCTGGACGAGACGCTGGAGAAGGAGGACGAGCTGCAGGCGCGGGCCGGGGCGTCCGAGGACCATGTGATCGCGGTGCAGGCGTTCGTCAACAAGGAGAAGCCGAAGTACTTGGGGCGGTGACGCTTCGCCGGCTTCGGCGGTCGGAGGTCGGTACGGGAACTGCGGGCCGTCCGCGGACGGTCGCGCAGTTCCCCGCGCCCCTTAAGGGGCGCTCCGGGCCGCGCAATCCTCCAAGTGGTCGTTGACCAGGCCGCACGCCTGCATGAGCGCGTACGCCGTGGTCGGACCCACGAAACGGATGCCGCGCTTCTTGAGGGTCTTGGAGAGGGCCGTCGACTCGTCGGTGACGGCCGGGACGTCGGCCAGCCGCTTAGGGGCCGGGCGGGCGGCCGGGTCGGGGGCGAAGGACCAGATCAGCTCGTCCAGCTCGCCCGGCGCCCAGTCGGCCAGCACGCGCGCGTTCGCGACGGTCGCCTCGATCTTGGCGCGGTTGCGGATGATGCCCGGGTCGCCGAGGAGGCGCTCCTTGTCGGCGTCCGTGAACGCGGCCACCGAGGCGATCTCGAAGTCGGCGAAGGCGGCACGGAAACCCGGCCGGCGGCGCAGGATCGTGATCCAGGACAGGCCCGACTGAAAGGCCTCCAGGCAGAGCCGCTCGTACAGCGCGTCGTCGCCGTGGACCGGGCGGCCCCACTCCTTGTCGTGGTACGAGACGTAGTCCTCGGTGGACAGGGCCCAGGGGCAGCGCAGCGCGCCGTCGGGCCCGGCGAGCGCGTCGCTCACTGCTGCTCCCCCTCGGCCGGCTTGCGCAGCGACATGGTCGCGGTGGCGCGGGCGCCGGCCAGCGCGGCCTCCAGGTCGGCGATCCTGGCGTCCCGCTCGGCGAGCTCGGCGCCGAGCCGGCCGAGGGCGTCGTCCACGTCCGCCATGCGGTAGCCGCGGGCGACGAGCGGGAAGCGCACGGACTCCACGTCCGCGCGGTTCACCGGCCGGTCCTGGGGCAGCGGGTCCACCAGCCGATCGGGCTCGGCGTCGGGAAGGGGGGCGCTCTCGCCGCCGCCCACCACGGACAGTGTCACCGCGGCGACCACGACGGCGAGCGCGACGACCAGGAACAAGAACATGAACATCGCTGAGGTCCCCACGCTCTGGTGCCGACGCGTTGGGCGCCGACGCGAAAGTACTGAAGCTGCTGAAAAATGTCTGACGAGTGCCGAAGCGGTCCGGCGCTGAAAGTGTCAGGGTCCGATCGTGCCATGCGAGTCTGACAGTTAAGGTCGCAGGCGGCTAAGCAGCGGGACTTATAGGAGAGGTCACAGGGGATGCTCAGGCTGGGCAGGCACGAATTCGACCCGCACGAGCCGGTGATCATGGCCATCGTGAACCGGACCCCCGACTCCTTCTACGACCAGGGAGCCACCTTCCGCGACGAGCCCGCGCTCGCGCGTGTGGACCAGGCGGTGGCCGAGGGCGCCGCCATCATCGACATCGGCGGGGTCAAGGCCGGGCCCGGGGAAGAGGTGACCGCCGAGGAGGAGGCGCGCCGTACGGTCGGTTTCGTCGCCGAGGTGCGGCGGCGGTTCCCGGACGTGATCATCAGCGTCGACACCTGGCGGCACGAGGTCGGGGAGGCGGTCTGCGAGGCGGGGGCGGATCTGCTCAACGACGCGTGGGGTGGCGTGGATCCGCGGCTCGCGGAGGTGGCCGCGCGGTACGGGGTGGGGCTGGTGTGCACCCATGCCGGGGGCGCCGAGCCTCGTACGCGGCCGCATCGGATCGCCTACGACGACGTCGTGGCCGACATTCTGCGGGTGACCGTGGGGCTGGCCGAGCGGGCGGTGGCCCTGGGCGTGCCCCGGGAGTCCGTGTTGATCGACCCCGGGCACGACTTCGGGAAGAACACGCGGCACAGCCTGGAGGCGACGCGGCGGCTGGGCGAGATGGTGGAGACGGGGTGGCCCGTGCTTGTCTCCCTCTCCAACAAGGACTTCGTCGGGGAGACGCTCGACAAGCCGGTGAAGGAGCGGGTGGTGGGGACGTTGGCCACGACGGCGGTGTCGGCGTGGCTGGGGGCACAGGTGTATCGCGTCCACGAGGTCGCCGAGACGCGTCAGGTCCTGGACATGGTGGCGTCGATCGCGGGCCACCGCCCACCGACGGTGGCCCGCCGGGGTCTGGCGTAGTCTTCCTCGCCCCCGCCGCCCCTGCCCTCCCCCAAGCTCTCGGCTGCGCTCGAGCAGGGGGGACGCCCATCGCCTTGGCGGGCCGCTCCGCTAGCGGCCTGCCTCCTTGGAGACCAAGGCGACCGCCTCTTCCACCTCGTCCGTGAGGTGGAAGAGGAGGAGGTCCTTTTCGGCGGCCTTGCCCTGGGCGATCAGGGTGTTCTTGAGCCAGTCGACGAGACCGCCCCAGTACGCCGTGCCGAACAGGACGATCGGGAAGCGGGTGACCTTCTGGGTCTGTACGAGGGTGAGGGCCTCGAAGAGTTCGTCGAGGGTGCCGAGGCCGCCGGGCAGCACCACGAAGCCCTGGGCGTACTTGACGAACATCATCTTGCGGACGAAGAAGTACCGGAAGTTGAGGCCGATGTCGACGTAGGGGTTGAGGCCCTGCTCGAAGGGGAGCTCGATGCCCAGACCGACCGAGATGCCCTTGGCCTCGCAGGCGCCCTTGTTGGCGGCTTCCATCGCGCCGGGCCCGCCGCCCGTGATGACGGCGAAGCCGGCTTCGACCAGGCCTCGGCCGAGCGCGACTCCCGCCTCGTACTCGGGCGAGTCCACCGGCGTACGGGCGGAGCCGAAGACGCTGATCGCGGGCGGGAGTTCGGCGAGCGTGCCGAATCCTTCGATGAACTCCGACTGGATGCGCAGGACCCGCCAGGGGTCGGTGTGCACCCAGTCGGAGGGGCCGCCCGCGTCGAGCAGCCGCTGGTCCGTGGTACTCGCCTGCACTTGACCCCGCCTGCGCAGTACCGGCCCCAGCCGCTGCTCCTCCGGTGGCTGCTTCTTGCCCTCGGGGTTGCCAGTAGCCATGTGCGCTCCCTCCGCTTGCAAGTGGTTCAGACCCAGCGTAGATCTACGCGGGTTACGGAGGGGGGACATGCGCATGTCCGCCGTGCACCGCGAAGGTTCGAGCGGGTCCTCAGGACGTCAGCCAGGCGCGCAGGCGCTCCTCGGCCTCGGGGATCTCCGACGCCCGCACCCGCTCGTCCACCTTGTGGGCGAGGAGCGGCGCGCCGGGCCCGTAGTTCACCGCGGGCACCCCGAGCGCGCTGAAGCGGGCGACGTCCGTCCAGCCGAACTTGGGGCGGGCCTCGCCGCCGACGGCCGTCAGGAAGGCCGCCGCGGCCGGATGGGTCAGGCCGGGCCGGGCCCCGCCGGTGTGGTCGTCGACGATGAACTCGTCGATGTCGCAGTCGGCGAAGAAGTCACGCACGAAGGCCTCGGCCTCCGCCTCGCTGCGGTCGGGCGCGTAGCGGAAGTTGACGACGACGGTGCAGGCGTCGGGGATGACGTTGGTGGCCACGCCCCCTTCGACGCGGACGGCGTTGAGGCCTTCGTGGAACCGGAGGCCGTCCACGACCGGCGTGCGCGGCTCGTAGGCGGCGAGCTTGGCGAGGATCGGGGCCGCCGCGTGGATCGCGTTGGAACCCATCCACGCGCGCGCGGAGTGGGCACGCTCCCCCTTGGTCTTCAGGAGCACCCGTAGCGTGCCCTGGCAGCCGCCCTCCACCTGGCCGTCCGTCGGCTCCAGGAGGATCGCGAAGTCGCCCGCCAGCCAGTCGGGGTGGGCCTCGGCGACGTGCTTCAGGCCGTTCAGGTGGGCGGCGACCTCTTCGTTGTCGTAGAACACGAAGGTGAGGTCGCGGTTGGGTGCGGGGACCGTGGCCGCGATGCGCAGCTGTACGGCGACGCCGGACTTCATGTCGCAGGTGCCGCAGCCCCACAGGACGCCGTCCTCGTCGAGGCGCGAGGGCACGTTGCCGGCGATGGGGACCGTGTCGATGTGGCCGGCGAGGATCACGCGCTCGGCCCGCCCCAGGTTCGTACGCGCCACGACGTTGTTGCCGTACCGGTCGACCGTCAGATGCGGCAGGGCGCGCAGCGCGGTCTCGACGGCGTCCGCGAGCGGCTTCTCGTTGCCGCTCTCCGAGGGGAAGTCGACGAGCCGCGCGGTGAGCTCGGCGGCGTCCAGCGTGAGGTCAAGGGTGGTGTCGGCCATGCCCTCGACCCTAGCGCCCCCTGCTCGGCGCTCCGCCGCACACGAGTTGTCCACAACCCCATACGTCTCCAACCGTCGCCTCCAGTACCTTGTAGGCGTGCCAGAGCCGTCCCCCACTCCTGTCCGGCGCGGCCGCCTCTTCCGTTTCGGGGCAGCCGTCGTAGTCACGCTCGCGCTCGCGGGTTACCTCGCGGTGCAGTACCTCACGGGAGGGACGGGTGCGCCGCGCTGCAGAGTCGTCTCGGGCAAGAGCGACGGCGCGTCGTACGAGTTCACCCCGGAGCAGGCGGTGAACGCGGCGACGATCTCGGCGGTCGGCACCACCCGCGGGCTGCCGGAGCGCGCCGTGGCCATCGCGCTCGCGACCGCGCTCCAGGAGTCGGGACTGCGCAACATCCAGCACGGCGACCGGGACTCGCTCGGCCTGTTCCAGCAGCGCCCCTCGCAGGGCTGGGGCACGACGAAACAGATCATGGACCCGACGTACGCGGCCGGCATCTTCTACGAACACCTGGCCAAGGTGCCGGGCTACACGCGGCTGCCGCTCACCGTCGCCGCGCAGCGCGTGCAGCGCAGCGGCTATCCGCAGGCGTACGCGAAGCACGAGCCGGACGCGACGCTGCTGGCCGCGGCCCTGACCGGCCACGCGGCGGCCACGCTGACCTGCGAGGGCCGCCCGGGTGCGACCCCGGTCGGCGGCCCTGACTCGGTGCGCGCAGCGCTCGTGAGGGACTTCGGGCGTGAGGTGCTGCAGGAGGCGGGAGCCGATGTGAGCACCGCGGGCTCCCCCGCCTCCTCGACGGCTTCGCCGACGCTCGCCCCCTCGCCTAGCGTCTCCGGCCGGACCGTGACCGTGCCCGTGCGCAAGGACCCCACCGGCGCCTCCACCGTTCGCCAGCGCGGCTGGGAGCTGGCGCACTGGGCGGTGGCCAACTCCTCGACGCTGCACATCCAACGGGTCTCCTACGCGGGGCGGGAGTGGACGGCCGGGGAGAGGAACGGCGAGTGGCGTGCGGCGGTCGCCAAGGGCGGTTCGACGACGACGCAGTCCGCCGTCGAGGTCCGCATCGTCACCGCGCAGTAGTACGGGGCCTCACCTGTACGGGGGATGCGCGGCGTGGCGCGTTGCCGCTGCGACCAGGTTTTCGCGTGCTCACTCCGGAATCCGCCGGACCCCTTGAAAACAAAGGGCCGTAAGGATTCGGCAGACTTTCCGACCGGATACTCTTTGCCCGTTTTTATCCACAACTGATAATGCGACGCATTGCCAACTCTTTACGTCGGGCCACCGCAACCTTCGCGGGTCTCGAGCGGTAGTCACTGCGTCCGAGCCCGGAACGATCAACGGGTCGCCCGACAGCCGGTCGGCGGCCGGTCGGTCAACTCCCGGGCACGGGTGGATACTTCACCGTTCTCTTCCGTCTAAGGAGCATCATGTCCCTCCCCCTGACCCGTCGGATCGCCCGTGCCGCGCTGCTCATCGCAGCGGGAGCGGCGCCCGTGGTCGGTGCGGCCGGCTCCGCCAGCGCGGCGGCCGAACTCCCGGCCACCCCCGACCTCGGCGGGCTGACCGCTCTGGACGGCGCGCACGTCGGCAACACGGTCGACGGTGCGACGCAGAACGTCACCGGGCTCGCGGGCGCGACCGGCGGCAACGCCCTGAAGAAGGCCGTCCCGGCCGCGGGCAAGACGGGTGGCAGTGTCGCCAGGACGGCGACGCCGGCCGCGCAGAAGGTGGCCGGGGACGCGGCGGGGCAGGCCGGGGGTCTGCTCGGCGACACCGCGAAGACCGCAGGTGGTGGTCTTCCGACGGACGCGGTGACCAAGGGTGGTCTGCCGACGGGGCAGCTGCCGCTGAAGGGGTTGCCGCTCGGCTAGCCGTCGGGGCCGTACGCATGCTGTAGCTGTACGGAGAAGGGGTCCAGGGATGTTCCCTGGACCCCTTCGTGCGTGTCAGTTCCTGGCGTGCGGGCCGGTGGGGGCGGGGCGCGCCCACGCGGCGGAACAGCACATGTCAGAGCCCCGCGCCCCTGGCGGGGCGCGTCTGAGGAGACGGCCCTAAAGGGGTGCCAGACGCTCTACCGCCGCCGCCACTCGCTCGTCCGTCGCCGTCAGGGCCACGCGGACGAAGTTTTCGCCCGCCTCGCCGTAGAAGTCGCCCGGGGCGACGAGGATGCCCAGTTCGGCCAGGTGGGCGACGGTGTCCCAGCAGGACTCGCCACGGGTGGCCCACAGGTACAGGCTCGCCTCGCTGTGCTCGATACGGAAGCCGTGGCGCAGCAGGGCCTCGCGCAGGGCGGTGCGGCGGGCCGCGTAGCGCTCGCGCTGTTCTCGGACGTGGACGTCGTCCGCGAGGGCGGCGACCACCGCGGCCTGGGTCGGCGCGGACGTCATCATGCCGCCGTGCTTGCGGATCTGGAGCAGGTCCCCGAGGACGGCGGGGTCACCGGCGAGGAACGCGGCGCGGTAGCCGGCCAGGTTCGAGCGCTTCGAGAGCGAGTGGACCGAGACGATCCCCTCGTACGAGCCGCCGCAGACGTCCGGGTGCAGGACCGAGACCGGGTCGACCTCCCAGCCCAGCTCGAGGTAGCACTCGTCGGAGAACACGAGGATGTCGTGCTCACGGGCCCACGCGACGATCCGGGCGAGTTCCGGGGCGGACAGCACCCTGCCCGTCGGGTTCGACGGGGAGTTCAGCCACAGGAGCTTCAGGTCCGTCGGGTCCAGCTCCGTGGGGTCGTCGTAGACCACGTGCTCCGCGCGGGCCAGGCGCGCGCCGACCTCGTACGTCGGATAGGCGAGGCGCGGGTACGCCACCTTGTCGCCGGGGCCCAGGCCCAGCTGGGTGGGGAGCCAGGCGACGAGTTCCTTGGAGCCGACGATCGGGAGCACGTGCTGGTGGGTGATGCCGCGTGCGCCGAGTCGCCGCTCGACCCAGCCGGTGAGCGCGTCGCGCAGTTCGGGCGTGCCCCACACCGTGGGATAGCCCGGCGAGTCCGCGGCCGCGACCAGAGCTTTCTGGATCAGCTCGGGCACCGGGTCGACCGGGGTGCCGACGGACAGGTCGACGATGCCACCCGGATGAGCGGCGGCCGTCGCCTTGAAGGGCTCCAGCTTGTCCCAGGGGAAGACGGGAAGCCGGTCGGAGACTGCGGACACGGGATCGGGCTCACTTTCTCGTTCGTACGACCCGTACACACACGGCCTGCGCGCCTGTGGCCGGTACGGGCCGCTACGGCAAACGCCTCGGCCCCGCACGGCGATCGAGGGGATCGGGCCGTACGGGACCGAGGCGGCGCGTAGGTGCGGCCGCTTACTGGTTCTGCGGCGGCAGCGCTGCGATGAAGGGGTGGTCGCGCTCGATCAGACCGAGCTTGCTGGCGCCGCCGGGCGAGCCGAGCTCGTCGAAGAACTCGACGTTCGCCTTGTAGTAGTCCTTCCACTCTTCCGGAGTGTCGTCTTCGTAGAAGATCGCCTCGACCGGGCACACCGGCTCACAGGCTCCACAGTCGACGCATTCGTCCGGGTGGATGTACAAGGACCGGGAGCCCTCGTAGATGCAGTCGACCGGGCACTCCTCGATGCACGCCTTGTCCTTGACGTCGACACAAGGCTGCGCGATGACGTAGGTCACGCTGTCGTTCCTCCTCGATAGGGCGCTGGCGGGCCTCCGTAGGCTCCGCCGCCTGGCGCGCGGGAGCGCGGCGTCGTCGATGCCCGCACCTAGTATCTCCGTTCCGGGGCGTGATCCATACAGGAGGGGTGAACTGACCTGTGGAAATCTCTGCGGCCGGACGTCTCGAGGTCCGAATCACCGCTGCTGACGTGGGCAAACGTGTCTCTGTTCGGCGGATGATCACAGATATCGAAGGTGCCGCCGGCAGTGAGAAGTTCACTGACACGGTCGGTGTTCTCACATCATGGGACGAGAGTGTGCTGCTGATCACACGGCGCGACGGCGAAGTCGTCCGGATTCCGGAATCCTCACTGGTCGCGGGCAAGGTCGTACCGGCCGCCCCGGCGCGTCGGCGTGGCCCCGCGGCCTCGTACGAGGAGCTGGCGCGGGTCGCGGCGCGGGCCTGGCAGCCGGTGGAGAGCGAGCGGCTCGGCGACTGGGAGCTGCGGGCGGCCTCCGGGTTCACCCGGCGCGCGAATTCCGTGCTGCCGCTCGGCGACCCGGGCGTGCCGCTCGACGAGGCACTGACGTACGTACGCGACTGGTACGCGGCCCGTGACCTGCCCGCCTACGTCCAGACCGCCACCGGGGCCGAGGGCACGCAGGAGGTGCTGTGCGCGGAGCTGGAGGCGCGCGGCTGGGCGCGTGAGGTGAGCGCCGGGCTGTGGATCGGCGCGCTCGCGCCGCTCGCCGACCGTGAGGTCGCAAAGGCCCCCGGGGTGGTCCTCGCCCGCGCGGCCGACGAGGCCTGGCTGGGCCGCTACCAGCGCAAGGGGCTGAGCGAGGTCGCGCTGCACGTCCTGGGCAGCGGGCCCTCGGTGTGGTTCGCGACGGTGCCCGGCGCCGAGGGGGGACCTCCGGCCGCGATCGGGCGGTGCGTCGTCGACGGGCGGTGGGCCGGTTTCGCGGCCGTCGAGGTCGACCCCGCCCAGCGTCGCCGGGGCCTCGCCACCGCCGTCATGGCCGCGCTCGCCCGCCGTGCCCTGGACGAGGGCGCCTCGGCGGCCTGGCTCCAGGTGGAGGCGGACAACGCGGGGGCGCGGGCGCTGTACGCCGGGATGGGCTTCGCGGCGCATCACACGTACCACCACTACCGCGCGCCCGAGACATCCGCCGACGACCGCCGTCGAGCGGCGTGAAGGGGTACCAGACCGCCATGCCTTCCCCCATCCCCCGGAGCCGGAGCGAGCCGCCGAGGTGCGGCGGAGGTTCGCCGAGGAGGCACGGTCCGAACGGCCCGACCTGGCGGCGCTGTGTCTGCTGATCGGGGCGGCGGCGGACGGCACGCTGGACGAGGCGGGGACGGACGCGGCCCAGATCGAACTCGACCGGCTCGCCGGACAGCTGCCGTTCCGGCCCGGTGGGGCGCTGTCCTGGGCGACCGCGCTCGCCGAGCTGCTCGGCGGACGCTGCGGGTTCCGGGGCTCGCCCGGGGACTATCAACGGCTGGAGTCGTCGCTGCTGCACGCGGTGCTGCGGCGGCGGCGCGGGCTGCCCATCCTGCTCTCCGTGGTGTGGATGGAGGTGGCCAGACGGGCCGGCGCGCCGGTGTACGGGGTCGCCCTGCCCGGGCATTTCGTGGTGGGCTTCGGGCCGGCCGAGCAGCAGGTGCTCGCCGATCCCTTCGACGGGGGGCGGGTGCTGAGCGGCTCCGATGCCGAGCTGCTCGTGCAGGGCGCCACCGGGGCGCCTCTCGATCCCTCGATGCTCGTCCCCGCCCCTCCCCTCGACGTGGTCGTGCGGATCCTGAACAACGTCCGGGCGTGGGCGGCGGCGCGGCCGGAGCGGTCGGATGTCGGCCTGTGGGCCGTGGAGTTGGCGCTGCTGTTGCCGTCGCATCCTGCGCGGTTGCGGTACGAGCGGGCTCAGTTGCTGGTGCAGCGGGGAGATTTCCTGGGTGGGGCCGCGGAGTTGGATGCCTACGCCGATGTGGTCGCCGCGGTGGATCCGCCTTCGGCGGAGAAGGTTCGGGGGCAGGCTCGGGCGGCTCGGGCGATGTTGAACTGAGTTCGCCCAAGCGCCGCTCGACTTTGGACACAGGGCGGCTGCGGGTTCGGTTCGGCTGAGCGCGCCCACGCGGCGGAGCCGCCTAATGTCACAGCCCCGCGCCCCTGGCGGGGCGCTTCCCTGCCCTGGATTTTTACAGCCAGCCCTTTTCCCGTGCTATCCGGACCGCCTCCGCGCGATTGCGGGCCGTCAGTTTCTGGATCGCCGTCGAGAGGTAGTTGCGGACCGTGCCCTGGGAGAGGTGGAGGGTGGTGGCCAGTTCGGCGTTGGTGGAACCGTCGGCCGCCGCGCGGAGGACCTCGCGTTCGCGGTCGGTCAGGGGGTTGGCGCCCTCGGCGAGGGCGGCGGCCGCGAGAGTGGGGTCGATGACCCGTTCACCGGCGAGCACCTTGCGGACCGCCGCGGCGAGTTGGGCGGCCGGGGCGTCCTTGACGAGGAAGGCGTCGGCCCCGGACTCCATGGCGCTGCGCAGATAGCCGGGGCGGCCGAAGGTCGTGAGGATGAGCAGTTTGATGCCGGGGAGTTCCTTGTGGACCTCGGCCGCCGCCTCGATGCCCGTCTTGCCCGGCATCTCG
This sequence comes from Streptomyces mirabilis, assembly GCF_039503195.1. NCBI lineage: Bacteria > Bacillati > Actinomycetota > Actinomycetes > Kitasatosporales > Streptomycetaceae > Streptomyces > Streptomyces mirabilis. Next base: position 6,625,574 of record NZ_JBCJKP010000001.1, on the reverse strand, counting down.
ATGTCGAGGAGCGCCACATCCACGTCGTGGGCGCGGGCCGCGGCCAGCACCTCGTCGCCGCGCGCCACCTGGGCGACCACCTCGATGTCGGGCTCCAGGCCCAGCAACGCGGCCAGCGCCTCGCGGACCATCGACTGGTCCTCGGCGAGCAGGACCTTGATCGTGCGGCTCATGCACCGGATCCTACGGGGTGATCGGCGGCCTCGAAGGGGGCCTGCGCCGGTACCCGTGCGACCAGTCGGAAGCCGTGCCGCACCCGGCCCGCCTCCAGGGCTCCGCCCGCCTTCTCCAGCCGCTCGGTCAGGCCCGTCAGACCATTGCCGGGACCATGGCCCGAGCCGCCCGAACCGTCGTCCTCCACGCTCAGTTCGAGCATCGGGCCGTCCAGCGTCTGGCGGCGGACGAGCTCCACGGTGCAGCGCCGGGCTCCGCTGTGCCGTACGACATTGGTGACCGCTTCCCGCAGGGCCCAGGCGAGCGCGGACTCATTCTCCTCGGCGACGTCGGTGAGGTCCGGCTCGGCGGGCAGGTCCGCGGTGACGCCCGCCGCCGTCAACGCGACCTGCGCGCCCGCGAGTTCGCCGGACAGCCGGGGGCGCCGGTAGCCGGTGACCGCCTCGCGCACGTCGACGAGGGCCTGTCGGCTGACCTGCTCGATGTCGGCGACCTGCTGGGCCGCCTTCTCCGGGTGGTCGGGGAGCATCCGGCCGGCCAGCTCGCTCTTGAGGGTGATCAGGGAGAGCGAGTGGCCCAGCAGGTCGTGCAGATCGCGGGCCAGGCGCAGGCGCTCCTCGTTCGCGGCCAGTTGGGCGACCGTCGCACGGGCCTCGCGCAGCGCGATCGTCGTGCGGATCAGTTCGCGGACGCCGGTCATGGCGAACCCGCCGAGGAAGGCCGGGATGAGCAGCCCCGCCAGATACGCCTTGCCGCCCGACACGGTCAGGGCGATCCCCGTCAGCACGGCGGAGACGGCCGGGATGGCCCAGCGCGCCATCCGGAGCGGAAGCACCGCGCCGGACGCGATCGAGACGTACACGAACAGGACGAGCCACTCCCGCCCCAGGGTGAAGGAGAGCAGGGCGGCCTCGGCCGCGAGGAGCCCGAGCGAGACGAACACGAAGGGGGTCGTCTCGCCGCGGCCGGTGCGGAAGACCAGCGCCGCGTACCACCCGACGAAGGCCACCAGGCCGAACCAGCCGAGTACGACGACACCGGTGCTGTGCCCGCCGTGCACCAAGTCGCTGACGGGCGCGCTCAGATAGACGAGCCAGATGCCGGTCCAGATGGCCTTGACCATCTTCTGCCTGCGATTCTGCGGGCGTTGCCCGATGCCGGTGCTGCTCACGCCTTCAGCGTGTCCTTCCGGTACAGCCATGCCGCGCCGCCCGCGAAGAGGAGGAAGGAGACAGCGAGGATGGCGAGGTCCTTCGCGTGCGGGGCGTCGCCCAGTTCGATGGATCGCCCGAGGGCAGCGTACGCGTGCGTGGGCAGCCAGGACGCGATCTTCTGGAGCCAGTCGGGAAAGGTGGTCGTGGGCATCCACAGGCCGCCGAGCACCGAGAGCCCGAAGTACAGGATCATCGTGATCGGGCGGACCGCGTCGCCGCTCGCGAGATAGCCGATGGCCACGCCGAGCGCGGCGAAGACAAGGCTGCCGGCCCAGATCGCGCCGGTGAGCGCGAGCCACTGCCAGGCGTCCAGCCGTACGTGCTTCACGGCGGCGGCGACCGCGAAGACGACCACGATCGACGGCAGGCTGATCACGGCGGCGCTGGCGGTCTTCGCCAGGACATAGCCGCGGCCCGGCAGGGTGGTGAGCCTGAGCTGCCGTACCCAGCCGCTCTCGCGCTCCTTCGCGATGCGCTCGCTGTTACCCATCAGGACCGCGGTCAGGGCGCCGAAGGAGGCCATGGAGACCATGAAGAAGGTCGGCAGGGTGAGCCCGGTGCCGTCCACCTTGGTGGTGCTGTCGGCGCTGCCCGCGATCAGCAGGAACAGGGCCGAGGGGTAGACCACCGAGAAGAACAGGAACTTCTTGTTGCGCAGGGCGCGGGTGATCTCGAGCTTGATGAGGCTGTTCACTGCGACTTCGCCTCCTCGGCGGCCGTGATGGCGACGAAGGCCTGCTCGAGCCCGAGCCCGGCGACTTCGAGATTGCGCGGGTAGAGGCCGAGCCCGTACAGCGCGTGTACGGTCGCGTCGGCGTCGGAGGACTGGATGCGGACGGTGTGCCCGGAGACGTCGATCGAGGTCAGGAAGGGCAGGGCGCCCAACGGGGCCTCGTCGATGGGGCCTTCCAGGTCGAAGGCGATACGCCGGGCGCCGGCCTTCGCCTTGATCTCGGCGGCGGTGCCGTCCGCCAGCAGGCGGCCCCGGTGCAGCACGAGGACGCGGTCCGCGATGGCGTCGGCCTCCTCCAGGTAGTGCGTGGCGAACAGGACGGTCCTGCCCTGGTCGGCCTGCTCGCGCATGGTGGCCCAGAAGGCCTGGCGGGCGGAGACGTCCATGCCGGTGGTGGGCTCGTCCAGGACGATCAGGTCGTTGGCGCCGGCGGTGGCGAGCGCGAAGCGGACGCGCTGTTCCTGGCCGCCGGAGAGCTTGTTGACCTTGCGGTCGGCTATCTGCGAGATGCCCGCGCGGGCCAGCACGTCACTGACCTTGTACGGCTTCGGGTGCAGATCGCAGGCCAGCTTCACCAGCTCGCCGACCGTCACCTCGTCCATCAGGCCGCCGCTCTGCAGCATGGCGCCCACCCGGCCGCCGACGATCGCCTCGCGAGGGCTCGCGCCGAACACCCGGACCGCGCCGGTGTCGGCGTGCTTGAGGCCGAGGAGCAGGTCCAGCGTGGTCGACTTGCCGGCCCCGTTGGGACCCAGCAGGGCGACGGTCTCGCCCGGGTGCAGGTCGAGCGTCAGCCCGTCGACGGCCCGTACGTTCCCGTAGCTCTTGCTCACCTGATCGAACCCGACCACCGGGGTGGTGGCGGGCGCCGCTGTTGTCGTCATGGGGACCATCGTGGCCGCGCGGGCCGGGTGCGCGGCAGTGTCGGCGGTCCTGACTGCCGGATGACAGATGTCATGTCGTGCCTGGTGCTGGTCGAACCCTTCGGCACGGTGGCGGCCTCGGTGCGCGTGGAGCGCGTAGGCACATGCCGGCAATTTGGTGGCATGCACGTGCCAAGATAGGTAGTTTGATCGCCGCTCGGCTTGACCCGCCAGGCACCACCACCACAAGGGGGAAACTGTGATGCGCACACTTCTTGCCGGCGCCGCCACCGCCATGGCCGCCGTCGCCGGCCTCGCCTTCGCCGCCCCGGCGCAGGCGGCGCCGTCGGACACGGTCTCGGTCCAGGACATCAACTGCCACGCCAAGGAGAGCGTACGGATCCGGCAGTCGAAGTCGACCAGCTCGACCGCCCTCGGGCTCTTCCCCAAGGGCGCGGGGCAGACTGCGGCGGGGCCTCGGAGGGGGGCACCTACACCGCCTGCGGCCACACCGACGGATACTTCTGGATCGCGATCAACTACCAGGGCGTCAAGGGCTACATAGCCCTGTACTGCATCACGCGTCCGTGACCTCGTGAAGCCCGTGGAGGCCCGTCCTCCCAGGACGGGCCTCCACGCGTGCGCCCTGCGACGACGGAGCCCCTGCCCGGTGCGGGCAGGGGCTCCGTTCATCCGGACGACCAGGGGTCAGCTCACTTTGGTGGCGATGACCCCGACGCGCTCCGCCGGCGTCTTGCCGCGCAGGGCCTTGCCCAGTGCGGTGACGACGTCCTGTGGCGTGACAGCGCGCTTCCCGCTCGCGGTCTGGATCTGCACGCCGTCGAAGGTGGCGCCGTACGCCTTCTTGAGCGCCGTGAGGTCGTACGTCTCCACGAGCTTGCCGTTGACGGCCTTGAAGCCGAGGATCTTCGGCAGTGACAGGGCGCCGAACGGGATGCTGTGTGCCGCGTCGGTCTGAATGGTGACGCGGGCGGACATCGCAGGCTCGGCGAACTCCTTCATCATCCGATCGACCTCGGCGTTCGAGACGGTCGGCTGACGGGTCGTGGTGGCGACCTTCACCGGGGTGGTGGTGCCGCTCTCGACCTGGGCGCGGTACGCGTCCTCGACGGCCTGGGTCGAGGCCGCCACGTCGATGCCCTTGCCCGCCTTGCCGTACACGGCGACGGCCTTGCCGGACTCGAACTTGATGGTGCCGTCACTCGCCGAACCGGAGCCGCTCGCGGTGCGCTCCAGGGCGGCCTGGAGCTTCTCCTCGTCGACGGGCATCGCCGGCTCGACGACGCGCTGCTGACCGAACAGCGAGCCGATCACGGAGACCGGGTTGTAGTCGCTGCCCGCCGCGGCGCGGACCGTGTCCTGGGCGTTGAACTGGAGCCCGGCCTGGTCCGGCTTGAGCGAGACCGTGGTGCCGTCCACCGACAGCTGGAGCGCCTTGTTCATACGGGCCCCGAAGGCGTCGTCGAGCTTCTTGACGGCCTCGTCGCGGGTGCCGCCGCCGATGTCGACGCCGAGCACCGTGGTGCCCTTGGGGACGTCCGAGCGGTTCATCAGCAGCCCCGCGCCGTAGACGCCACCGCCGAGGAACACCACGCCGACGACCAGGAGCGTCAGCTTGCTGCGGCCCTTCTTCTTCGCCGGCTTCTTCGAGGAGGCGGCGGGCTTCGGGGCCGGCTCGGGCGCCTTCGGCGGGGTGTGCGGCAGCGGTCCGTCGGAGTGCGCGCCCGGCCCGAACGGCGAGTTCTGGGCCGGCGGCACGACGGGGATGCCACTGGTCAGGGTGTGCCCGGAGACGTTGTCCACCGGACCGCCGTAGCCCTGGCCGCCCGGATCGGGCGCGGGCTTCTGCGGGGTGAGGATCGCGGTGTCGTCGCTGAGGCCGCCCCCGGGGTACCCCGCGCCGTGCCCGCCGGGGACGCCATGGCCGCCGGGGCCACCGGGGCCACCGGGGCCACCGGGGCCACCGGCCAGGCTGCCCGGAGCCGCGCCCGGGCCGACCGGCGGCACCAACGGGCCGTCGCCGGTGACCGGACCGCCGGTCGGGCCCGCGGGACCGCCCCGGCCGTTCCCCGAGAAGTTCTCCGCGAAGTACGGGAGGTCGTCACGGCGCGGTTCGCCACCGGGCCCTGCAGGGCCACCCGGGCCTCCGGAGCCACCCGGGCCGCCAGGACCACCGGGCCCCCCCGGGCCGTCGCTTCCTATGGCCGGGAACGAGGCCGTGTTGCCCAGCGCCGCGGAGACGTCGAAGGAACCGGTGCCGCCGCCGTGACCGGGGGCCACGGGTCCGGCGCCGGTGGCGCCGGGCAGACCGGCACCGTTCGTACCGCCGTTTCCGGGGCGGGGCGCGTTCGCCCCGCCGGGCCGGGCACCGCCCGCGCCGCCCAGGGGACCGGCACCGTTCGCGCCACCGGGGGCACCCGGACGCGCACCTCCGGTGCCGTTGCCGCCCGGCGCGCCCGCGCCCTGCGGCGCCGCGGGTCCCGTGGGTCCCGAACCGCCGGGCAGACCGGCCCCGTTGGTGGACCCGCCGCCCGGGCCGCCGCCCGGCGCACCGGACTTGCGGGGCGCGAACCAGTCGCTGGTCTTCTCTCTGGCCGGAGCACCGCCCGCGGCGGCGGCTTCGGCCGAGGTCTCGGTGGCCGTGGCCGCTGCCACGGGCGCACTCACGGCACGCTGCGCCTCCGCGGGGGCTCCCGCGGAACCGGCGGACTCGGGGGGCGACTCGGCGTCCCCGACCGGTGTGCGCACGACGACCGGCGGGATGGGCCGCGATCCGGGGATGTTGATCCGGATCCGTGTCGTCAGCGTGGTCTCGGTCTTGCGCTCCTCCGGCGGGGCGCCAGTGGCCGAACGGCCCGCGTCGGCACCGTTCTCGGAAGCCGTGGGGGTCCCGTAGGGGGGCGTCCCCGACGGGTACGCGGCTCCACCGCGCCCGTTGGGCCCGGAGGACGAACTGTCAGTTTCACGACTCAAGGCAGGTTCTCCCGGTTGGCTCCGCCGCCCGTTTACTCGACCTCATCTCGGGCAGCTCGGCGGCGCGCACCACCATACTGGCCGTATTCGGCGCGCAAACCTCGCCCGCCCAGGAAACTCGCACGGGACCCGCACGTGTCCGGTACGGCGAAGTGGGACGTCACTTCCCAAGTCGGACGACGGAGTCGTGCGGTTGCCGCCCCAGACCAAGCGTGGCGCACATCACAGCCACGGCCATCCCGCCGAGCAGGAAGAGGTAGGAACCGAATCCCGCGCCGAAGAAGAAGTCCCCTTCCGGGCGGGTGGAGGTGAGCAGGACGACCGCGATCATCCAGCCCGCGGCGGGCGCGACGGCGCCGGCCCGGGAGCCGGTCGCCCGCGATCCGCCCAGGAAGAGCCCGGCCGCGCCGGCCAGGGCGAGCAGCAACCCGCCCGGGAACCAGGCGGCTTGCACCAGCGTTCCGGCGGCCCCGACCACCGCGCCGAACAGGAAGAGGCCCAGGTGGGCAGCGATCCGCCCGGCCGAGGGCCGCGGCAACGGCTGGGCGAGCGAACTCCCCCGCTGTCCCGACATGCTCATCACGCGTCCGCCCTTCCCTGCTCGCTCCCCGTGGATCTCTGCTCGATCCCCGTGGAACCCTGTTCGATCCCCGCGAAGAGGTCGGTCTCACGACCGGGTCCCGCGCGCTCCCCGCGCACCAACTCGTAGTACTCGGTGGTGAACAGCGGTTGCGCGAGTGCGTTCGACAGCGCGAACCAGGGTTCGGCCACCTCGATCTGGGTGGCGTGCGCCCGCATGGCGGCGGCCTTCGCGGCGGCGTACGCGGTCCCGTCGATCGCGGTGGTGACCACCGTGTCGTCGACCACGCCGGGTACGTCGGCCACGGCGGCGGAGTGCTCGAAGGGCAGTCCGGGCAGGGCCTCGCGCAGCTGCCGGAAGCCCTCCTCGACGACGGAGCGCGGGGCGCGGTTCCAGTAGACCTTGGTGATCTCCCAGGGTGCGCCGAGGTCGGGGCGGGCGGCGGGGTCCGCGGCCCGTTCGACGGCGCGCACGGCGACGCGGTGGGCCTGGATGTGGTCCGGGTGTCCGTAGCCCCCGTCGGGGTCGTAGGTGACGAGCACCTGGGGACGGACCTCGCGGATCACCTCGACCAGGTACTCCGCGGCCTCGTCGACGTCGGCGGACCAGAAGGCGCCCGCGCGGTGGTTCTGCTCCAGGCCCATCATCCCGGAGTCGCCGAAGCGCCCGGGACCGCCGAGGAAGCGGTGGTCGGTGACCCCGAGCTCCTTCATGGCGGCGGCCAGCTCACCGATCCGGTGCGGGCCGAGCCCGCCCTCGCGGTCGGGCGCGAGATGCGCCAGCTCGGGCGGGATGACCTCGCCCTCCTCGCCGAGGGTGCAGGTCACCAGCGTCACATGGGCGCCCTCGGCCGTGTACCTGGCCATGGTCGCGCCATTGTTGATCGACTCGTCGTCCGGGTGCGCGTGCACCAGGAGCAGACGCCGGTCGGGCAGTTCCGTCATGGAACCCACCCTACGAGGCGCCCGGCCCCCGGCCGAGGCGGGCACGGGTCGTGGCGCCGAAGCCCCCGCCAGGGCGTGAGGCTCCCCGTCAGGACGTGAGACTCCCCGTCAGGACGTGAGACTCCCCGTCAGAACTTGAAGCTGCCGATCATGTCCGCGACGTTCGTCGTCAGGTCGCTGATCGTGGGGGCCATCGTCGAAGAGGCGAGATAGAAGCCGAACAGGACACACACGACCGCATGGCCGGCCTTCAACCCGGACTTCCTGACCAGGATGACGACGATGATCGCCAGCAGCACCACCGCCGAAATCGAGAGTGCCACGGCGGCTCACCTCCAAAGATCCCAGGGACATGGGGGGGGTCGGACATGGGGGTCGGTAAATCCATACAGCGGCCAGCGGGTTCATACCCACACACCGCCAGTGATCATAACTATCCATACGCGCGCATCGATCGGCGCACGGCCGCACAAGGGGGCGCATGGCCAATATGGTCAAGGCATGACGACCGAGCCTCTCTCCTTCCCCCGCCGGTACGCCCGGACGCAGCGCTTCACCCTCGGCGCGCCCCGCGCGTTCACCGTCTCCCCGGACGGTTCCCGGGTGGTGTTCCTGAGGTCCTCCTCCGGCACGGACCGGGCGAATCAGCTGTGGGTCCTCGATGTCGCCGAGGGGCAGGAGCGCGTCGCGGCCGACCCGCGGACGCTGCTCGGCGGCGCCACGGAGCGCCTGTCGGCGGCGGAGCGTGCGCGCCGCGAGCGCAGTCGCGAGGGCGGCGCGGGGATCGTCGGCTACGCCACGGACACGGCGGTCGAGCTGGCCTCTTTCGCCTTGTCAGGGCGGCTTTTCACGGCGGAGTTGCGAGCCGGTACGGCACGTGAACTCCGGGTCCCCGGACCGGTGATCGACCCGCGTCCCTCGCCCGACGGACGGCTCGTGGCGTACGTCCGCGGGGGCGCGCTGCGGGTCGTCGGCGCCGAGGGGGACGGCGACCGGGCGCTCGTGGAGCCGGAGTCCGATGCGGATTCGGGGACGGTTTCCTATGGATTGGCCGAGTTCATCGCCGCCGAGGAGATGGGGCGTTCGCGCGGTTTCTGGTGGTCTCCGGAAGGGGACCGGCTGCTGGTCGCGCGGGTCGACGACGCGCCCGTGCGGCGCTGGTGGATTTCCGATCCCGCACAACCGGAACGCGCTCCGCAACAGGTCGGCTACCCGGCCGCCGGAACGGACAATGCGGACGTAAGGCTCTTCGTGGTGGGCCTCGACGGGGTGCGCACGGAAGTGGTGTGGGACCGGGCGCACTACCCGTACCTGGCGCATGTGCACTGGTCAGCGGCAGGCGCGCCGCTGATTCTGGTGCAGGCGCGGGACCAGCGCAGTCAGCTGTTCCTGGCCGTCGACCCGGACACCGGGGCGACCCGGATGGTGCACGCCGACGAAGATCGACAATGGCTGGATCTTTTCCCCGGCGTGCCGTGCTGGAGCCCCGCGGGACAGCTCGTACGGATCGCCGACGAGGGCGGGGCGCGGGTCCTGGCCTTCGGTGAACGCCCGTTCACGGGACCGCAGTTGCATGTGCGCGCGGTGCTGGACGTCTCGGACGACGACGTCCTGATCGCGGCGTCGGCCGGTGAGGCGGCGACCGCCCCGGAGACGGGCGAGGTGCATGTCTACCGCGTCAACGAGCTCGGTGTCGAGCGCCTCTCCCAGGAACCCGGCGTGCACGCGGCGGTGCGCGGCGGGGGCGTGACCGTACTGGTCTCCTCGGTGCCGGACCGGCCGGGAGCCCAGGTGCAGGTGCTGCGGGACGGAAAGCGGGCGGCGACTGTCACGTCGTATGCCGAAAGTCCCGGTCTGTCCCCGCGCGTGACGTTCACCGAGGGGGGCGCACGGAAAATCTCATGCGCCCTGCTTATGCCTACTGACTACGACGGTGTCACTCCCCTCCCCGTCCTCATGGACCCCTACGGCGGTCCGCACGGCCCCCGGGTGCTGGCCGCGCACAACGCGCACCTCACCTCGCAGTGGTTCGCCGACCAGGGCTTCGCGGTGGTCGTCGCCGACGGCCGCGGCACCCCCGGCCGCTCCCCCGCCTGGGAGAAGGCGGTCCGCGACGACTTCACGCTCGCCCTCGACGACCAGATCGACGCGCTGCACGGCCTCGCGGAGAGGTTCCCGCTGGATCTGTCCCGGGTGGCGATCCGGGGCTGGTCGTTCGGCGGCTGGCTCGCGGGGCTCGCCGTGCTGCGCCGCCCCGACGTCTTCCACGCGGGCATCGCGGGCGCCCCGGTCACCGACTGGCGGCTGTACGACACCCACTACACGGAGCGCTACCTCGGTGATCCGGCGACGGCCGCGGAGGCGTACGCGAAGAGCTCGCTGATCACGGACGACGGGCTGTCCGCGCCCGCCGAGCCGCACCGGCCGCTGATGATCGTGCACGGCCTCGCGGACGACAACGTGGTGGTCGCGCACGCCCTGCGGCTCTCCTCGGCGCTCCTGGCCGCGGGCCGCCCGCACGAGGTGCTGCCCCTGTCGGGCGTCACCCACATGACCCCGCAGGAACAGGTCGCGGAGAACCTGCTCCTGCTCCAGGTGGACTTCCTGAAGCGCGCCCTGAAGCTTGCCTGAGCCACGGAAAATCCCACCCGGCACCGCAACCATCAATTGAGGAACCCCGACGAAGCGCCAGCCAGGTCCGCGAGAGCGGCGCCGGTTTAGGCGCAACATGCGACGGGCCGGGGCGACATGGCGCGCCCCGGCCCATCTACGGCACCCGCACGGCCGTACGCTGATTACCTTGACGCGTCCGTATATCGGTGCCGCTTCGGTCAAGTTGCCTGCGTGTTAACGAAGTTCGCCATCATTTGCGCGGTTATGTCGCCCGCTCGGGCGGTTCCTCCGGCGGTACGACCCGCTTCTCCTCGGCGAAATGACAGGCCGAGTCGTGCGCGGCCGGGCCCTCCACGAAGCGGAACTCCGCGGGCACCGCGAGCGCCGGCACCTCCAGCGCGCAGCGCTCCTGGGCCTTCCAGCAGCGGGTGCGGAAGCGGCAGCCGGAGGGGATGTTCGCCGGGGAGGGCACGTCTCCGGCGAGGATGATCCGCTCCCGGCGCTCGCGGGCCTCCGGGTCGGGGACGGGCACGGCGGAGAGCAGGGCCTGCGTGTACGGGTGCGTCGGGTGGTCGTAGATCTCGGCGTCCCTGCCGGTCTCCACGATCCGTCCGAGGTACATCACGCCGACCCGGTCGGAGATGTGCCGCACGATGGAGAGGTCGTGCGCGATGAAGACGTAGCTCAGGTCGAACTCGTCCTGCAGCCGCTCCATCAGGTTGATCACCTGCGCCTGCACCGAGACGTCGAGCGCCGAGACGGGCTCGTCGGCGACGATGATCTCGGGGCGCAGCGCCAACCCCCGCGCGATGCCGATGCGTTGGCGCTGGCCGCCGGAGAACTGGTGCGGGTAGCGGTTGATGTACTCGGGGTTGAGGCCGACCACGTCCAGCAGGTCCTGGACGCGCTTCCTGCGGTCACCCTTGGGCGCGACCTCGGGGTGGATCTCGTAGGGCTCCCCGATGATGTCGCCGACCGTCATGCGCGGGTTGAGCGAGGTGTACGGGTCCTGGAAGACCATCTGGATGTTGCGGCGTACGGCCTTGAGCGCCCTGCCGGACAGTCGGGTGATGTCCTCGCCCTTGTACTTGATCGTCCCGTCCGTCGGTTTCTCCAGGTTGACCAGCATCCTGGCGACCGTCGACTTGCCGCAGCCGGACTCGCCGACGATGCCGAGGGTCTCGCCCGCGGCGAGTTCGAAGTCGACCCCGTCGACGGCCCTGACCGCGCCGATCTGCTTCTTGAAGAGGATCCCCCGCGTCAGCGGGTAGTGCTTGACCAGGCCGCTGACCTCCAGAATCGCCTCAGTCATCGAGGCACTCCCGCCAGAAGAAGCAGGCGCTGGTGCGGGCCCCGGCTTCCTGGTCCACCTCTGCGCGGTCCACCCCTTCGCGGTCCACCTCGAACAGCGGCGGCACCTCGGCGCGGCAGATGTCCTGGGCCATCGGACAGCGCGGGTTGAAGGCGCAACCGGGCGGGATGTGCATCAGGTTGGGCGGCAGGCCCTTGATCGCGTAGAGCTCCTGGCCCTTCTGGTCGAGGCGCGGGATCGACTCCAGGAGGCCCTTGGTGTACGGGTGGGCGGGGGCCTTGTAGATGTCGTGGACCGGCGCGGACTCGACGATCCGGCCCGCGTACATGACGGCGATCCGGTCGGCGACGTCCGCGACGACGCCGAGGTCGTGGGTGATGAGGATGAGCCCCATGTCGAGCTCGCGCTGCAACTCGGCGAGCAGGTCCATGACCTGGGCCTGGACGGTGACGTCGAGGGCGGTGGTCGGCTCGTCGGCGATGATCAGGGCGGGCTCCAGGGCCAGCGCCATGGCGATCATGATGCGCTGGCGCATACCCCCGGAGAACTGGTGCGGATAGTCGCGCACCCGGTCGGCGGCGGCCGGGATGCGCACCCGGTCCATCAGCTCGATCGCCCTGGCGCGGGCGTCCTTGCGGGACATCCCGCGGTGCACGGTGAACATCTCGCCCAGCTGGTCGCCGACGCTGAGCACGGGATTGAGGGAGGACAGCGCGTCCTGGAAGATCATCGCCATCTCGGCGCCGCGGACCTTGCGCCGCTCGTCCTCCTTGAGCTTCAGCAGGTCCCGGCCCTGGAAGAGGATCTCGCCGCCGGTGATCCGCCCGGGCGGCATGTCGAGGATGCCCATCACGGCCTGCGCGGTGACGGACTTGCCGGAACCGGACTCGCCGAGGACCGCGAGCGTCTCGCCCTCGTCCACGCCGTAGTCGACCCCGTTCACGGCCTTGGCGACCCCGTCCCGGGTGCGGAACTCCACGTGCAGATCGCGTACTTCGAGCAGCACGGCCGTCACCTCAGCTTCGGGTCGAGGGCGTCGCGCACCGCGTCGCCGAGCATGATGAACGCGAGCACGGTGATCGCGAGGGCGCCGGCGGGCCACAGCAGCATGTGCGGGGCCGTGCGGATGTAGGCGGAGGCCGAGGAGATGTCGATGCCCCAGCTGACCGTGGGGGGCTTCAGGCCCACGCCGAGGTAGGAGAGCGTCGCCTCCAGCGCGATGTAGGTGCCGAGCGCGATGGTGGCGACGACGATGACCGGCGCGACGGCGTTGGGGGTGATGTGCCGGAGCATCAGGCGGGAGTTCGAGGCGCCGAGGGCACGGGCGGCCTGGACGTAGTCGTTCTGCTTGATGGTGATGACGGAGCCGCGGGCGATGCGCGAGATCTGGGGCCAGCCGAGCAGCACCATGAACCCGATGACCGGCCAGATGGTGTTGCTGGTCACCACGGAGAGGAGGACCAGGCCGCCGAGCACGACGGGGATCGCGAAGAAGATGTCGGTGATCCGGGAGAGGACCGAGTCGCCCACTCCGCCGAAGAACCCGGCGAGCCCGCCGAGCACCGAGCCGAGGATCGCGACGCCGAGGGTGGCGCAGACGCCGACGCTGATCGACACGCGGGTCCCGTACACCACCCGTGTGTAGACGTCGCAGCCCTGCCCGTCGAACCCGAAGGGATGTCCCGGCTGCGAGCCCTCCTGGGCCTTGGCGAGGTCGCACTTGAGGGGGTTCTGGGTGGCGATCAGCGAGGGCCACAGGGAGATGACGACCAGGAAGAGGATGAGGAGCCCGGAGACGATGAAGACGGGGTTGCGCCGCAGATCGCGCCAGGCGTCGGACCACAGGCTCCTGGGCTTCTCCTGGGGGCCCGTGCCCTCGGGGCCGCCCGGTGTCCGCTCCAGGGTGGCGCCCTCGCTCGTGGCGAGGTCCATGGCGCCGCCCGCGCCGGTCGCGGCGATGGCGCCCTCCCGCTGGTACGGCGGCGGCTGCTCAGGCATAGCGGATCCTCGGGTCGAGTACGGCGTAGAGGAGGTCGACGAGCAGGTTGGCGACCAGGAACACGAGCACGAGGACGGTCACGAAGCCGACCACGGTCTGGGTGTTCTGCCGCACGATCCCCTGGTAGAGCTGGTAGCCGACGCCGTGGATGTTGAAGATCCGCTCGGTGACGATCGCGCCGCCCATGAGCGCGCCGATGTCCGTGCCGATGAAGGTGACCACGGGGATCAGCGAGTTGCGCAGCAGGTGCTTGGTGATCACCCGGTGCCGGGGCAGACCCTTGGCGACGGCCGTACGGACGTAGTCGGACCGCTTGTTCTCGGCGATGGAGGTCCGGGTGAGCCGGGTGACGTAGGCGAGGGAGACGGAGGCGAGGACCAGTCCCGGCACGATCAGTTCGCCGAAGGTCGCGTCCGTGGAGACCGAGGGTCGGATCCAGCCCCACTCGACACCGAAGAGCAGTTGCAAAAGCAATCCGGTGACGAAGGTCGGGATCGAGATGACGACGAGGGTGAGCAGCAGGACACCGGTGTCGACGGGCCGGCCGCGGCGCAGTCCGGTGACGACGCCCAGCAGGATGCCGATGACGATCTCGAAGAGGATCGCGACGATCGTCAGCCGGATGGTGACGGGGAAGGAGTCGGCCATCAGCTCGGTCACCGGCTGCCCGGTGAAGGCGGTGCCGAAGTCGCCGGTGAAGACATTGCCCATGTACGTGAGGTATTGCTGCCACAGCGGCTTGTCGAGGCCGAACTCCTTGCGCAGCTGGGCGGCGGTGGCGGGGTCGCACTGCCGCTCGCCGCACAGGCCCGCGATGGGGTCGCCCATCACGTTCACCATCAGGAAGATCAACAGCGTGGCGCCGATGAAGACCGGGATCATCTGGAGCAGACGCCGGATCACATACCGTCCCATGAGGGCTCCGGAGGTAGTACGGGGCCCACGTCCGGGTTCGCTTCAGCAACCCGGCGTGCACCCCGTGGACGGCTCAGCTGACCTTGATCTCGTTGTAGACGGGCACGCTGAACTGGTTGAGCGCCACGTTGGAGATCCTGTCCGAGTAGCCGGCGCTGCCGTTCTGGTACCAGAGCGGGATGGCGGCCATGTTGTCCCGTACGACCCCTTCGGCCTGCTGGAAGAGCTGGATGGCCTTGGCCTTGTCGGTAGCGGCGTTCGCCCGGTCGACGAGCTTGTCGAACTCCTTGTTCGACCACTTGCCGTCGTTGGAGGAGGCGTTCGTGTAGTACAGCGGCTGGAGGAAGTTCTGGATCAGCGGGTAGTCCATCTGCCAGCCGGCCCGGAACGGACCCGGCATCTTGTGCTGCCCGATCTGGTTGCGGAAGTCGGCGAAGGTGCCGATCGGGTTGCCGACGCAGGCCTTGTCGTTGCCCAGCGCGTTGTTGATGGAGTTGCAGACGGCGTCGATCCACTCCTTGTGGGAGCCGCTGTCCGCGTTGTACGAGATCTTGATCTGGCCGCCGGGCAGTCCGCCGCCGTCCTGGATCAGCTTCTTCGCCTGCGCGGGGTCGTACCGGCAGGAGGCGCCGCACAGGCCGTCCTGGAAGCCGCCGGCCGCGCCGAGCACCGGTGAGGTCCAGTCGGAGGCCGGGGTGCGGGTCTTCTGGAAGATCGTGCTGGTGATCTGGTCCCGGTTGATCGCCATGGACAGACCCTTGCGGACGTTCTCCATGCCGCTCTTGTCCCAGGCCTGGTCGTAGAAGGGGAAGGCGATGGTCTGGATGATGCCGGCCGGGGTGTTGATGTAGCGGCCGCCGAGATCCTTCTTCACGTTCTTGAGCTGGGCGGCGGGCACGTCGTCGACGAGGTCGAGGTTGCCCGCCATCAGGTCGGTGTAGGCGGTGTTGTTGTCGGTGTAGACCTTCAGGTCCACCCCGCCGTTCTGCGCCTTGTCCGTCCCCGGGTACGCGTCCCACTTCCGCAGGGACATCATCGAGCCCTTGGTGTACGAGTCGACGGTGTAGGGCCCGTTGCCGACCGGCTTCTTCAGCCAGGCCGCGTGGTCGCTGAAGAACGCCTTGGGCAGCGGCGCGAACGCCACGTAGCCGAGGGTGTCGGGGAAGGTCGAGAACTTCTGGTTGAGCTTGACGGTGAAGGTGTGGGCGCCGGTGACCTTCAGCCCCGACAGCGTGTCCGCGCTCTGCGTTCCCGTCTCGGGGTGGACCTTGTCGTAGCCCTCGATGTACCCGAAGAAGTACGCGTTCTTCTGGTTGTTCTTGAGACTGGCCCCGTAGTTCCAGGCGTCCACGAAGGACTGCGCGGTGACGGGCTCTCCGTTGCTGAACGTCCAGCCGTCCTTGACGGTGATCGTGAAGTTCTGCGAGTCCGAGGTGTCGATCTTCTGCGCCAGCATGTTCTGGGCGGCGCCGGTCCTGGCGTCGTACCGCTTCAGACCCCGGAAGATCATGTCGAGGACCTTGCCGCCCTGCACCTCGTTGGTGTTGGACGGCTCCAGCGGGTTCTGCGGGTCCCCCCAGGAGGAACTGAGCACTCCGGACGCGCCGCCGCTGCCGCCGCCTCCGCCGCCTCCGCCGCCTCCGCAGGCCGTCGCCACGAGGGCCACCGCCGCCGCGCCCACGGCCCATGTGGCGTGCGTCGCTCCACGCATGGAGTGCCTCCCAGAGTGCGCTGCCGCCAGCGCCGCGGCGCTGTTCCATTACCGGCCAATATCAACCGGCAACGCACATACCGCACATTCAGGCCACCCGTACGTGGAGTCACACACCCGCATGTGTCAGGCGCGCGCGACCAACTCCACCTCGAAGCCGTCCACGTCCTCCAGGTACGCGGCGCAGTGCTCCGGACCGCCCGCGTGCGGATAGCGGTCCGGAAAGAGGGGTGACCAGCCGTGGCGGGGCGCCTCGGCCACGAGCCGGTCGAGTTCGGTGCGGTCCGGCACGTGGAAGGCGAGGTGGTTCAGGCCGGGGCGCAGACGGTCGTGGGAGTCCGTCGTCAGCGCGGGCGACTGCTCGACGACGAGATAGGTCTCGTCCCGGCGCCAACTGCGGCCGTGCGGCCACTCCTGGTACGGCTCACAGCCCAGGCTCTCCAGCAGCCATCCCCAGGAGCGGACCGCGCGCTCCAGGTCCGGCACCCACAGTTCGACGTGATGCAGCATCTTCCCCCACCTGACCCCCGCCCGGCCCCCGCCCGATCTTCTCCCACCCGTTCCCGCCCCACCCGAAAACGCCGGTTCCCGGCACCGCGGTGGCGGTGCCGGGAACCGGCCTGTCGATCACGGGACGCACGGCGCTCAGGCCGCGTGCACGACGTCCTTCTCCTCGGCGAAGTGGCACGCCGACTCATGGGCCGCCGGCGAGTCCACGCCCATGAACACCTGGGGCACCGCGAGGATCGGGGTCTCCGCGGCGCACTTGTCCTGCGCCTTCCAGCACCGGGTGCGGAAGCTGCAGCCCGACGGCGGGTTGGCCGGGGACGGCACGTCACCGGTCAGGATGATCCGCTCGCGGTGCTCACGGGCCTCCGGGTCCGGCATCGGCACGGCCGACAGCAGCGCCTGGGTGTAGGGGTGCGTCGGGTGGTCGTAGATCTGCTCGTCGCTGCCGATCTCCGCCATCTTGCCGAGGTACATCACGCCGACCCGGTCCGAGATGTGCCGGACGATCGACAGGTCGTGCGCGATGAAGAGGTAGGACAGGTTGAACTCGTCCTGGAGCCGCTCCATCAGGTTGATGACCTGCGCCTGCACCGACACGTCGAGCGCCGACACCGGCTCGTCGCAGATGATGATCTCGGGGTTGAGCGCGAGACCGCGGGCGATGCCGATGCGCTGACGCTGACCGCCCGAGAACTGGTGCGGGTAACGGTTGATGTACTCGGGGTTGAGGCCGACCACGTCCAGCAGTTCCTGGACCTTGCGCCGCCGGTCGCCCTTCGGAGCCACCTCGGGGTGGATGTCGAAGGGCTCACCGATGATGTCGCCCACCGTCATACGGGGGTTGAGCGAGGTGTACGGGTCCTGGAAGACCATCTGGATGTTGCGGCGCACGGCCTTCAGAGCGCGCCCGGACAGCTTGGTGATGTCCTGGCCCTTGTAGAAGATCTCGCCCGCGGTGGCCCGCTCCAGGTTCATCAGGAGCTTGGCCACGGTGGACTTGCCGCAGCCGGACTCGCCCACGATGCCCAGCGTCTCGCCCTGGTGCAGATCGAAGGAGATGCCGTCGACGGCCTTCACCGCGCCGATGTGCCGCTTGAACAGGATGCCCTGGGTGAGCGGGAAGTGCTTCACCAGGTTGCGCACCTGAAGGATCGGCTCGCCACGGTCCACCGGCGCCTCGATCGCGGCGACCGCCTCCGTTTCGGAGTGGGCGTCGACGACCTCCACGTCGGAGACGTTCGGGGTGGCCTCCTGCTCGTCGTTCTTGCTGAGCTCAGCCATGGATCGTCTCCTTCCAGAAGTGGCAGGCCGAACCGCGGCCGACCAGCTCGGTGCCGTCCTGCTCGCTCACCGGGAGCAGCGCCGGCACGTCGGTGCGGCAGATGTCCTGGGCCTTGGGGCAGCGCGGGTTGAACGCGCAACCCGTCGGAATGCGCAGCAGGTTGGGCGGCAGCCCCTTGATCGCGTACAGCTCCTGGCCCTTCTGGTCCAGGCGCGGGATCGAGTCCAGCAGACCCCGCGTGTACGGGTGCGCGGGGCGCTTGTACAGCTCGTGGACCGGGGCGCGCTCCACGATCCGGCCCGCGTACATCACGGCGATCTTGTCCGCGACGTCGGCGACGACGCCGAGGTCGTGGGTGATCAGGATCAGGCCCATGTTGTACTCGCGCTGAAGGTCCGCGAGCAGGTCCATGACCTGGGCCTGGACCGTCACGTCGAGCGCCGTGGTGGGCTCGTCCGCGATGATCAGGTCCGGCTCCAGGGCCAGCGCCATCGCGATCATGATGCGCTGGCGCATACCGCCCGAGAACTGGTGGGGGTAGTCGTTCACGCGGGCCGCGGAGGCCGGGATCTTCACCCGGTCCATCAGCTCGATCGCCTTGGCCTTGGCCTCCTTCTTGGAGAGGCCCTGGTGCACCCGGAACATCTCGCCGAGCTGGTAGCCGACGGACAGGACCGGGTTGAGCGAGCTGAGCGCGTCCTGGAAGATCATGGCGATCTTCTGTCCGCGGATCTTGCGGCGCTCCTCGCCGGACATCTTGAGCATGTCCTGGCCGCGGAAGAGGATCTCGCCCTGCGGGATCCTCGCCGGCGGCATGTCGAGGATGCCCATGATCGCCTGCGCGGTCACGGACTTGCCGGAGCCGGACTCGCCGAGCACGGCGAGGGTCTCGCCCGCGCTGACGCTGTAGTTGACGCCGTTGACCGCCTTGGCCACGCCCTCGCGGGTGTGGAACTCGACGTGCAGGTCACGCACTTCGAGCAGCGGCCCGTCGTCGGCGCCGCCCTTACGCGGGGCGGGCACCGGGACGGAGTCTTCTTCGATGATGGTCACGTACGCCTCCCTCAGCGCAGCTTCGGGTCGAGGGCGTTACGGACGGCCTCACCGAGCATGATGAACGCCAGCACCGTGATGCTGAGCATGATCGACGGGTACAGCATGATCCACTGCGCCACGCGAATCTGGTTGCCGCCGTCCGAGATGTCGTTGCCCCAGGACACGCCGTTGAGGCCGAGTCCGAGGAAGGACAGGGTCGCCTCGGCGGAGATGTAGACACCGAGCGAGATGGTGGAGACGACGATCACGGGGGCGAGGGTGTTCGGCAGGATGTGCCGGAACATGATCCGCGGGGTGCTCGCACCCAGGGCCTTGGCCGCGTGTACGTAGTCGGCCTGCTTGGTGGTGATCACCGCGCCGCGCATCACGCGGGCGATCTGCGTCCAGCCGAAGGCGGCCAGCGCCCCGATGACGACCCAGGTCGTGCGGTCCGGGAAGGAGGTCAGCACGACCATGGTGGCGAGCAGGAACGGGATGCCGAAGAAGACGTCCGTCAGGCGCGACAGGATCGAGTCGACGATGCCGCCGAAGTATCCGGCGATCATGCCCATCAGGCCACCCACGACCGTCACCGCGAGGGTGGTGCCGAAGCCCACGGCCACGGAGGCCCGGGTGCCGTAGATCGTACGGGCGTAGACACTGCGGCCCTGCTGGTCGTAGCCCAGCCAGTCCGCGGAGAACACGTGGCCCCACTTCGGCTTCTGCAGGAAGTGCTTGGCCAGATCGCCCTTGATCGGGTCGGCGTCGGTGAACAGCCCCGGGAAGAAGGTGATGGTCAGCAGCAGCAGGATCAGCACCGCCGAGACCCCGAAGATCCAGCTGTGCCGGAGGTCGTTCCAGGCGTCGCCCCACAGGCTGCGGGACTTCTCCGGCTTGGCCGCGGGGACCGCCACCGGGGTGGTCCCGCCGTCGGTCGCCACCGCCGTCTGCACGTCGGTCTTGGTCACGTCAGGCATAGCGAATCCTCGGGTCCAGGACCGCGTACAGCAGGTCGACGAGCAGGCTGGCGAGGAGGTAGACCAGCACCAGGATGGTCACCAGACCGACGAGCGTGGTGCCTTCGCGCCGCACGATGGACTGGTAGATCGTGCCGCCGATGCCCTGGATGTTGAACAGGCCCTCGGTGACGACGGCTCCGCCCATCAGCGCGCCGATGTCGGTGCCCAGGTAGGTGATCACGGGGATCAGCGAGTTGCGCATGAGGTGGACACCCACCACACGACGCCGCGGCAGGCCCTTGGCGATGGCCGTACGGATGTAGTCGGCGCGCAGGTTCTCGGCGACCGACGTACGGGTGAGCCGGGTCACATAGGCCAGTGAGGCGGTCGCGAGGACGAACGCCGGCATCAGCAACTCGTTGTAGTTCGTGGAGTCGTTCACGTTCGGCGGCAGCCAGTTGAGCTGGAAGGCGAAGACGACCTTCAGGATGAAGCCGAGAACGAACACCGGAACGGAGATCAGCAGCAGCGAGACCAGCAGGATCGCGTTGTCCGCGAACCGCCCGGCGCGCATGCCCGCCCAGACGCCCAGGATCAAGCCCAGGACCAACTCGATGGCGAAGGCCAGCCCGCCAAGACGGAGGGTCACCGGGAACGCCTCGCCGAGCACGTCCGTGACGGGGCGGCCGCTCGCGATCTGCGTGCCGAAGTCGAAGTGAAGGATCATGTCCTTCATGTAGTGGTAGTACTGCACCAGGATCGGCTGGTCCAGGCCGTACTGATGTCTCAGTGAGGCGATGACGGCGGGGCTTCCGCCCTTGTCGCCGAACAGGCCTCGCACGGGGTCGCCGGGCAGGGCGTAGACCATGAGAAAGATCAGCAGGGTTGTCCCGATGAAGACCGGGATCATCTGGAGCAGTCGTCGTGCGACGTAGCGCCCCATCGTGCCTCCATGTAGTTACTACGACGACAGCCGACGGGCCCTTTCCCCGCGCACCCCTGAACGATGCGCGTGGAAAGGGCCCCCCGGCCGCTGCCGTCCCCGGGTGCGGCGCACGAGGCGGCGCCGCACCCGGGATCACGGGCTGATTGCGGTTACTTCTTGACCTGAACGCCGGTCAGGATCGGGTCGCCGTCCTGGGCGTACGCGACGCCGGTGACCTTGTCCGAGTAGCCCGCGTTGACCTTGTAGTACCAGAGCGGAATGCTCGGCATGTAGTTGACGAGCTCCTTCTCGATGTCCTGGTACTTCTTCTCCGAGTCCGCGAGCGAGCTGGCCGTGTCGGCAGCGGCGATGTCGGCGTCGATCTTCTTGTTCGAGAAGCCGCTCTGGTTGCCGTCCGACTTGCTGCCGTACAGGTCACGGATGAAGTTGGCGTTCATCGGGAAGTCGAGCACCCAGCCACTGCGGTACATGGACTTGACCTGGTGGGCGTCACGCGCGTTGAGGTCGGCCTGGAAGTCGGCCTTGGAGTCGCCGGAGCACTTGACACCGGTGGCGTTGGTGATCGAGTTGCAGACCGCCTCCACCCACTCCTTGTGACCGCCGTCAGCGTTGTACTGGATGGTGATGGCGTTGCCCGGGACGCCGCCGCCGTCCTTGATGAGCTGCTTGGCCTTGGTCGGGTTGTACGTGAAGACGTCACCGCCGACGTTCGGCTCGTAACCGAGCACACCCTTCGCGACCCAGCCGGTGGCGGGCTCACGGGTGCCCTGGAGCACCGTCTTGGTGATGGTGGCGCGGTCGATCGCCATCGACAGGCCCTGCAGGACCTTCGGGTCGATGTTCTTCCACTGCTTGGTGTAGAAGGCCGGCGCGATGGTCTGGATCGCCGAGTACGCCTTGTCCACCGCGCGGCTGCCGAGGTCCGACTTGTAGACCGGCAGGTCCTTCGGGGCGATCTGACGCAGGACGTCGACGTTGCCCGACTTCAGGTCCTCGTAGGCCGTCTCCAGGTTGGTGTAGTTCTTGAAGATCACACCACCGTTCTTGGCCTTGTCCGGACCCTGGTAGCCGTCGAACTTGGCGACCTCGATCTGCTTCTTGTGCGACCAGCTGACGAACTTGTACGGGCCGTTGCCGACCGGGTGCTCGCCCGCGGCCTTCGGGTCCTTGTAGAAGGACTCGGGCAGCGGCGAGAAGACCTCGTAGCCGAGCTTGTAGACGTAGTAGGGGATCGCCTTGGAGAGCGTGATCGTGAAGGTGTTGTCGTCGACGACCTTCAGACCGGACATCTCCGTGGCCTTCGGCTTGCCCTTCGCCGGGGCGACGTCGTCGTAGCCCGCGATGTCGGAGAACCAGAAGCTGTTGGTCTGCTTGTTCGCCGGGGCGGCCGCCCAGTTCCACGCCTTGACGTAGGACGTGGCGGTCACCGGGGTGCCGTCGTGGAACTTCCAGCCCGACTTCAGCTTGACCGTGTAGGTCTTGTTGTCCTTCGTGTCCACCGACTGGGCGTTCACGTAGACGATGTTGCCCTTGTCGTCGTAGCTGACCAGCTGCGAGAAGAGCGACTTGATGACGATGCTGCCGTTGGACTCCATGGTGTTGGCCGGCTGCAACGGGTTCTGCGGCTCGCCCACCTCGACCGAGAACTTACCGGCCGGGTCGACGGCGGCCTTGCTGTTGCTGCCCTTGTCGCCACCGCCACCACCACAGGCGGTCGCTCCCAGCGCCACAACCGCGGCTATCGCGACCCACTTGGCGCTCTTGGCACCGCGCATGGGTTCCTCCTCATGAGTCCATTGGTTCACCGCAAAAGGGAGCACTAGTCACACTGCCGACACTTGGGACGGAGAAAGTGCTGGTGCCCCCTGCGCTCGCAAGCCGACGCCACCTGAAGGCGTATGGCCCGTTGATCCGAGCTCTACGCGCCTAACTATCTGCCATGGGCCAGACCCCGACCACACTCACAAGGTCTCGGTTCGATCACACCTGACGCCTACTTCTTCCAAAATCCGGACAAAGGGTTTGCTGAAAGATCCCTGCGAAACGGACTTGTTACACATCTATCGGTCTCGACCGTCCGCATTGCGGACAGGCGGAGCGAAAAAAGAGGTTGCGGCTATCGTTGCCGTCATGTGGGGGTGCCATCGGCGTGCCCACCCACCCCGGACCGGCGGAGGCAGCTGCCCCGTTTCGCGGTCAACGGGCTTCCATGACGAGGCCGTTCGCTGATCCAGCGGGTACGTCCCCGACAGTGTGATCACGGCACCGAGACGCGCCGTGCGGCCGGAACCCACGTGATTGCAGGGTAGTGGGAACCGGCCATTTTGGAGGGCTCCTCCTCCGTAATGAAGGGTTTTCCCTACCCTCTCCTCGTTCCCCGCCCTATCGCAGCCCCGTACCGCTGTGCAAGCTGCTCGGCGCGCGCCCCAACGCGACGGGCACCCCGCGGATGCGAGGTGCCCGAAATCACTGCGGAACGGTCGAGGTCAGCCGTGCTTGGCCCGGCTGGCGGTGCGACCGCGCTCCTTCTGGTCGAGGACGACCTTGCGGATGCGCACGGCCTCCGGGGTCACCTCGACGCACTCGTCGTCGCGGCAGAACTCCAGGGACTGCTCCAGGGAGAGCTTGCGCGGCGGGACGATCGCCTCGAACGAGTCGGCGGCGGCGGAGCGCATGTTGGTGAGCTTCTTCTCCTTGGTGATGTTCACGTCCATGTCGTCGGCGCGGGAGTTCTCGCCGACGATCATGCCCTCGTACACCTCGGTGCCGGGGTCGGTGAACAGCACACCGCGCTCCTGGAGGTTCGTCATCGCGAAGGCGGTGACCGCACCGGCACGGTCGGCGACCAGCGAGCCGTTGTTGCGGGTCGTCAGCGTGCCGAACCACGGCTCGTGGCCCTCGTGGATGGAGTGGGCGATGCCCGTGCCGCGCGTGCCGGTCAGGAACTCGGTCCGGAAGCCGATGAGGCCGCGGGAGGGCACGACGAACTCCAGGCGGACCCAGCCGGAGCCGTGGTTCGACATGTTGTCCATACGGCCCTTGCGGACGCCCATGAGCTGCGTGACCGCGCCCATGTGCTCCTCGGGCACGTCGATCGTCATGCGCTCGACCGGCTCGTGCACCTTGCCGTCGATCATCTGGGTGACCACCTGCGGCTTGCCGATGGTCAGCTCGAAGCCCTCGCGGCGCATCTGCTCGACCAGGATGGCGAGCGCGAGCTCACCACGGCCCTGGACCTCCCAGGCGTCCGGACGCTCGGTGTCCAGCACCCGCAGGGAGACGTTACCGACCAGCTCGCGGTCGAGACGGTCCTTGACCTGGCGGGCGGTGACCTTGCGGTCCTTGACGGCGGCCTTCGCGGAGGCGCCCTTACCGGTGCCGCCGCGGCCGACCAGCGGCGAGGTGTTCGTACCGATGGTCATCGAGATGGCCGGCTCGTCGACCGTGATCAGCGGCAGCGCGATCGGGTTCTCGGGGTCGGCAAGCGTCTCGCCGATCATGATGTCCGGGATACCGGCGACCGCGCAGATGTCACCCGGGCCGGCCTTCTCGGCCGGCTTACGGGTGAGCGCCTCGGTCATCAGCAGTTCGGTGATGCGGACGTTGGACATCGAGCCGTCTCGCTTGATCCACGTGACGGTCTGGCCCTTGCGCAGCTCGCCCTGCTCGACGCGCAGCAGCGCGATACGGCCGAGGAAGTTGTCGGCGTCCAGGTTGGTGACGTGCGCCTGGAGCGGGGCGGACTCGTCGTAGGACGGGGCCGGGACGGACTCCAGGATCGTGGTGAAGAACGGCTCCAGGTTGTCGCTGTCCTGCGGGACCGTGCCGTTCTCCGGCTTGGTCAGGGAGGCGACGCCGTCACGCGCGCACGCGTAGACGATCGGGAACTCGATCTGGTCCTCGTCGGCGTCCAGGTCGAGGAAGAGGTCGTACGCCTCGTTCACGACCTCGTCGATGCGCGAGTCGGGACGGTCCGTCTTGTTGATGCACAGGATGACGGGCAGGCGGGCCTGCAGCGCCTTGCGCAGCACGAAGCGGGTCTGCGGCAGCGGGCCCTCGGAGGCGTCGACGAGGAGGACGACCGCGTCCACCATCGACAGACCGCGCTCGACCTCGCCACCGAAGTCGGCGTGGCCCGGGGTGTCGATGATGTTGATGGTGATGACCTCACCACCATCCTTCGGGTGGTACTTCACGGCCGTGTTCTTGGCCAGGATCGTGATGCCCTTCTCACGCTCCAGGTCGTTCGAGTCCATCATGCGGTCGTCAAGCGACTCGGCGGCGTGCGCGGCGAAGGCACCGGCCTGCTTGAGCATGGCATCGACCAGGGTGGTCTTGCCATGGTCGACGTGGGCGACGATGGCGACGTTGCGGATGTCGTGGCGCGTGGCCATATTGAGGCGCTTCTCCCGGAGTGAGTGGACGGCCTGCGCGTACGTCAGTGCTACGCGGACCCTGCCGGGCTGGACACGCCACGGCCTTACCCCATGGTACGTGGCCTTGACGGGCACGGCCTCCGCGGGCTATTCCGCGGAGGCCGTGAGCGGCGTCGATCGCCCTTCCTGCCTGCCCTTCCTACCTGTCCTTCTTCGTTGTCGTTCCCCCCTGCGCGCCCTTCTTCAGAAAGCCCATGTCCTCGTAGAGGGGGGTCTGGAACCCGAAGGCGCCGACGTTGGCGAGGTTCAGGCGGGTGGCCATGAGCTGGGGGCGCTGATACAGGGGAATCGATCCGGCGGCGGCCCAGATCCGGGCGTCGGCCTTGCGGACCAGGGAACGCGACTCGTCCTCGTCCAGCGTCGCGATGGCCTGGTCGAAGAGCTGGTCGACCTGGTCGGTGCCGACCCGGGTGTAGTTCTGCTCGACGGCGAGGGAGCCGTCCGCTGCCGGGACCGGCTTCGCGTAGATCGGGCGGGCGTCCGTGGCGGGGAAGGCCGAGGCGGGCCAGGAGTACAGCGCCAGGTCGTACTGGCCCGAGGCGATGTGGTCCTTGAAATAGCTGTCGTCCGGCACCCTGGACGTCTCGGTACGGATGCCGATGTGCTCCAGCATCCGCGAGATCTGGTCGGCGACCGTGCGCAGCGAGTCCGAGCCGGGACCCGAGGGCAGGACGAAGCGCAGCGTCAGCGCCTTGCCGTCCTTGGCGAGCGCGCCGGCCGCGGCGCCCGCCGGGGCGGCCGTGCCCTTGGGCGCGTACGCGCCGGGCGCCCCGCCCTGCCGGTTGTCCTTGGGGGCGTACTGCCTGCCGTCGAGATGCTTGCCGGCCTCGTCGTCCGCGTGCTCCTTCCCGTTCTTCCCGTGCTTGTCGGCGTGGTCCTTCGGGTCCTTCCTGTCCCGGTCGGCCTCGCCGTTCTTGTCGTCCTCGCCGACGATGAACGTTCCGTCGTCCGGGTCGGCGTCGGAGTCCGCCTTCTTGCCCTCGGGACCGGCCGCCTTGTCCTTCTCCTTCTTCTGCTGCTGTTGCTGCTCGTTCACCGGTCCCCCGGGCACCCATCCGGCATCCGCCAGCAGCGCCTGCGCCTCCTTGGTGTCCTGACCGCCGAGCGCGCCGCTGTTGTCGGCGTAGTCCGGCTGGCCGGAGAGCGCGAGGTGGCTGCCGACCGGGACGGCGGGCAGGCCCAGCGGGCCCAGGACGGCCTTGACGAGTTCGTCGCGGTTGATCGCGCGGGCGACGGCGCGGCGGACGCGCTCGTCGGCGAGCGGGCCCTCGGAGCCGTTCAGGGCCAGCTGGGTGTACGCGGGCTCGAGGGACTTGCGGACCACGAAGTCGCGCAGGGACGTCTGCTGACGGGCGTACGTCGCGATCGCCGAGCGCTGCAACTTGCGGGCCTTGATCTCGTCGGACGCGGCCTTCTCGTCGGAGCCGTGCGCGACCGCCCAGGAACGCAGCGCCGTCGCGGGCGTGAGCACGGAGCCCGGTCCCTGCGGCGGGGCGGTCCCCTTGTCACGGGCGGCGAGGGTGATCCGGCCGGCCTCTTCGGGGTCGATCTCGGCCAGGTCGACCTTGTCGGCGGCGAGCGCCTCGGCCCGCTGGTCGCGCGGGACGGCGACCAGCGCGATCTCGGAGAGCTTGGCGGGGCGGCCCCACCAGCGCGGGTTGCGGGCGAGGAGGACCTCGCCGCTCTTGTGGTCGATCGTCTGGAGGGTGAACGGGCCCGCGGTGGCCTGGAGCTTGCGGCGCGCCCCGTCGTTGAAGGCGTCCGCGGTGCCCATCACGTCCTTGGGGTACAGCGGCGAGAAGAGTGACTTCCAGTCGGCGTAGGGGCGACTGAAGGTGACGCGGACCTCCAGGTTGCTCTTGCCGCGCTCGATCTTCTCGATGCGGTCGTAGCCGGCGTTGCGGGCCGTCCAGTACGCGCTGTCCTTGCCGGACAGGGCGCGCCACTGGGCGGCGAAGTCGGCGGCGCCGATCTCGCGGCCGTCGCTCCAGACCGCCTGCTGGTTGAGCTTGTAGAGCACGACCTGCTTGGGCTCGGTCTCGACGATCTTGGCCGATTCGAGGTAGTCGGGGTTGAGCTGGGGGGCGCCGTTGGAGTCGAGGCGGTACAGGGAGGGCAGTACGGCGCCGGCGATCCGGGAGGTGCCGGCGTCGGCGTCCGCCTGGAACGTGTTGAGGGTCTGCGGTACGGCGTCCACCGCCCAGCGGAGGGTGCCGCCGTCCGCGATCCGGTCGCGGGTCGCGGGTGCGATGTCCTGCGCGGCGAGGGGCTTGGTGACCTCCTCGTCGGCGCTGCACGCGGCGAGGGCGGGTACCGCGAGTGCGCCCGCGGTGAGGAACGCGACCGAGCGCATCACCGCGCGCAGTCCGACGCCGTCGTGGGACATCACTGCAACCTCCGGTGGGGAGAACGGGGCCGGATCTGATCACTTTTGGCGGAATATGCGGTTGATCAGATGTATGTGCCCACTGAAGGGGAGGGGGAGCGTGGGGGTGCGGCGACACGACGTGGGGCACCCGGAACGCCACCCGTCCGGCCCAACGCTTCCGCCTCCGCCGCCCCTGCCGGCCGGCGGCCGTAGAACTTCGGGCGAGCGGGGATATGGGGCGCAGCCCCACCCCTGGGGGCGCGGGGAACTGCGCGACCAGCCCCCACCGGCCGGCAGCCGAGCGGCCACGGCCGAACGGGGATCCGGGGCGCGGCCCCGGGCCAGGGAGCGGATTCACTCACGTGTGGATGCAAATCGGCCCCGGGGGGGCGCATTCCGGGGGCCGTGAGCCGTCAATCCGTGCAGATCCCTTCCCACGGCTCGGTGTGACGCGCAACACTCGCAGGCGCATGAACGTTGCCGCCTTGGACCGCAGGGTCCTGGAAGTGAGGGCAAGTCATGTCCGTACACGACGATTTGACGTCAGTTCAGCGATGCATCGACGACCTCGTGAGGTCGGTGGGACGCCTGGAGCAGCAGATCGGCGGAGGCGGCCTGGAGATGCGCCGCGTCCGCGCCGACGCCGACCACCTGCGCGAGAGCGTCGCCCTGCTGCGCGAGTCCGCCCCCGGCCTCTCCCCGCCCCGGCGCCCCGATCTCGTCCCGATCCCCGACACCCCGTACGACAGCTCCTTGTGGACGGACTCGGACGACGAGGGACTCGGCGCCCACGACCGCCACGCCCCGTGAGCGCCCCGGAGGCGAAAAGTTGAGCACTGGCACTGAACCCCATCCGACCCGCGGCGGCGTACACACCGGTACCCGCGCCGCGATCACCGCCCCGCATCTGCGCACCGACCGCTGGTGGCTGGCGCCCGCCGCCACCGCCGCCGGGCTGCTGGCCTTCGTCGTGTACTCGACCTGGCGCGCGTTCGCGGACACGAACTACTACTCGGCGCCGTACGTCTCGCCGTTCTACTCGCCCTGTCTGGCCGAGCGGTGCCGGACGATGCACGCGGGCCCCAACGCGGACCTCTTCGGGAGCTGGTGGGGCATCTCCCCCGCCATCATCATCCTGATCTTCCCGCTCGGCTTCCGGCTGACCTGCTACTACTACCGCAAGGCCTACTACCGCGGCTTCTGGGCGTCGCCGCCGGCCTGCGCGGTCGCCGAGCCGCACACGAAGTACACCGGCGAGACCCGCTTCCCGCTCATCCTGCAAAACGTCCACCGGTACTTCTTCTACGCCGCGATCGTCGTCGCCGGGATCCTGACCTACGACACCGTGCTCTCCTTCCGCGACGAGCACTACCGCTGGGGCCACATGGGCCTGGGCACCCTGGTCTTCCTGCTCAACATCACGCTGATCTGGGCGTACACCCTGTCCTGCCACTCCTGCCGGCACATCGTCGGCGGAAAGCTCAAGCACTTCTCCAAACATCCCGTGCGCTACCGGATGTGGCAGTGGGTCGGGAAGCTGAACGCCCGCCACATGCTGCTCGCCTGGGCGTCGCTGATCAGCGTGGCGCTCGCCGACTTCTACGTGTACCTCGTCGCGTCCGGCGCCTTCGACGATCCGCGCTTCTTCTAGCTGAGTGGGGCCCTCTGATGTCCGTGGTTGACAGGCAGGAGTGGGACGTTGTCGTGGTCGGCGCCGGTGGCGCCGGACTGCGCGCCGCCATCGAGGCGCGCGAGCGTGGCGCCCGTACGGCCGTGATCTGCAAGTCGCTGTTCGGCAAAGCCCACACGGTGATGGCCGAGGGCGGCATCGCGGCCGCGATGGGCAACGTCAACTCCGGCGACAACTGGCAGGTCCACTTCCGCGACACCATGCGGGGCGGCAAGTTCCTGAACCAGTGGCGGATGGCCGAGCTGCATGCCAAGGAAGCCCCGGACCGGGTGTGGGAGCTCGAGACCTGGGGCGCCCTGTTCGACCGTACGAAGGACGGGCGGATCTCGCAGCGCAACTTCGGCGGCCACGAGTATCCGCGGCTCGCCCACGTCGGCGACCGGACCGGACTCGAACTCATCCGGACCCTCCAGCAGAAGATCGTGTCGCTCCAGCAGGAGGACATGAAGGAGACGGGCGAGTACGAGAGCCGGCTGAAGGTGTACCAGGAGTGCACCGTCACGCGTGTGCTGAAGGACGGCAACCGCGTCTCCGGCGCGTTCTGCTACGAGCGCGAGTCCGGGCGCTTCTTCGTGCTCGAAGCTCCCTCCGTCGTCATCGCCACCGGCGGTATCGGCAAGTCGTTCAAGGTGACGTCGAACTCGTGGGAGTACACGGGCGACGGGCACGCCCTCGCGTTGCTCGCCGGGGCGCCGCTGCTCAACATGGAGTTCGTGCAGTTCCATCCGACGGGCATGGTCTGGCCGCCGTCGGTGAAGGGGATCCTGGTCACCGAGTCGGTGCGCGGGGACGGCGGGGTGCTCAGGAACTCCGACGGCAAGCGGTTCATGTTCGACTACATCCCGGACGTCTTCAAGGAGAAGTACGCGCAGTCCGAGGAGGAGGGCGACCGCTGGTACGAGGACCCGGACCACAACCGGCGTCCCCGGAGCTGCTGCCCCGCGACGAGGTCGCGCGCGCCATCAACTCCGAGGTGAAGGCGGGTCGCGGGTCGCCGCACGGCGGGGTCTTCCTCGATGTGTCGACCCGTATGCCCGCCGAGGTGATCCGGCGCCGACTTCCCTCCATGTACCACCAGTTCAAGGAGCTCGCGGACGTCGACATCACGGCGGAGGCGATGGAGGTCGGGCCCACCTGTCACTACGTGATGGGCGGCATCGCGGTCGAATCGGACTCGGCGGCCGCGCGCGGCGTACCGGGCCTGTTCGCCGCCGGTGAGGTCGCGGGCGGCATGCACGGTTCCAATCGGCTCGGCGGCAACTCCCTCTCCGACCTGCTGGTCTTCGGACGGCGGGCGGGACTGCACGCCGCCGGGTACGCCGCCGACCTGGCCGGGGACCGCCCGCCCGTGGACGACATCCAGATCGACACCGCGGCGGCCGAGGCCCTGCGGCCCTTCTCGGCCGAGGGTCCGGAGCCCGGTACGGAGAGCGGACGCCCGCCCGAGAACCCGTACACCCTCCACCAGGAACTCCAGCAGACCATGAACGACCTGGTCGGCATCATCCGCCGCGAGGCCGAGATGGAACAGGCCCTGGAGAAACTCGCCGACCTGCGGGTACGGGCACGGCGGGCCGGAGTCGAGGGCCACCGGCAGTTCAACCCCGGCTGGCACCTCGCCCTCGACCTGCGCAACATGCTCCTGGTCAGCGAATGTGTGGCCCGCGCCGCCCTGGAGCGCACGGAGTCACGCGGCGGCCACACCCGCGAGGACCATCCGACGATGGAGCGGACCTGGCGTCGCGTGAACCTCCTGTGCCAACTCACCGACCCCACGGGCGGGTTGGCGGCCACCGACCCGGTGCACGGCCAGATCGACCTCAGCCGCGAGACCACCGAACCCATTCGTCCCGACCTGCTCGCCCTCTTCGAGAAGGAGGAGCTGGTCAAGTACCTCGCCGAAGAGGAGCTCTACGAGTGAGCAGCTACGAGGCCCGCTTCAAGGTGTGGCGCGGGGATGTGAAGGGCGGCGGCCTGGAGGACTTCGCGGTCGAGGTCAACGACGGTGAGGTGGTGCTCGACATCATCCACCGGCTCCAGGCGACCCAGGCCCCGGACCTGGCCGTCCGCTGGAACTGCAAGGCGGGCAAGTGCGGTTCGTGCTCGGCGGAGATCAACGGACGCCCCCGGCTGCTGTGCATGACACGCATGTCGGTGTTCACGCGGGAGGAGACGATCACCGTCACACCGCTGCGCGCCTTCCCGGTCGTCCGGGATCTCGTCACGGACGTGGGCTTCAACTACGCGAAGGCACGCCAGATCCCCGCCTTCGTCCCCCCGGCCGGTCTCGGCCCCGGCGAGTACCGCATGCAGCAGGAGGACGTGGACCGCTCGCAGGAGTTCCGCAAGTGCATCGAGTGCTTCCTGTGCCAGGACACCTGCCATGTCGTGCGCGACCACGAGGAGAACAAGCCGGCGTTCGCGGGCCCGCGCTTCCTGATGCGCGTCGCCGAACTGGACATGCACCCGCTGGACGCGGCCTCCGACACCGGCCTGGACCGCAAGCGCACCGCCCAGGACGAGCACGGCCTCGGCTACTGCAACATCACCAAGTGCTGCACGGAGGTCTGCCCCGAGGGCATCAAGATCACGGACAACGCCCTGATCCCCTTGAAGGAACGCGCGGTCGACCGCAAGTACGACCCGCTGGTGTGGCTGGGTTCGAAGATCAGAAGGCGGGATTCGTCTTCATAGGACCCTTGGGGCTCTAGGGAGTCGTAGGAGCGGTGGGGCCGCGGCGGCGGTCTCGGGTCGCCCGGTGCATCAGGGCGGCCCCGGTGATCAGGCCCGCGCAGCTCACGAGGGCGCCCGCGAACTGGAGGAAGCCGGGGCCCGAGAAGGCCAGGTTCAACGACTGGAGCGCGACGGCCGCCGTCACCAGCAGCGCGCCCTGGCCCCACAGGCGGCGGCGGACGACGGGACGACGCTCCCACCCCGGCACCCGGCCGCCGCGCACGGCGACGATCCCGACGGCCGCCGCGAGTCCGAGGACCACGC
The DNA here is from genome assembly GCF_039503195.1 of Streptomyces mirabilis. Classification (NCBI taxonomy): domain Bacteria; kingdom Bacillati; phylum Actinomycetota; class Actinomycetes; order Kitasatosporales; family Streptomycetaceae; genus Streptomyces; species Streptomyces mirabilis. The sequence goes on along the minus strand of NZ_JBCJKP010000001.1, from coordinate 6,593,299 downwards.
CCTCGCCGAGGCCCGCCGCGAAGAGCCAGCGCGCTGTCATCGGTGTTCGGGGATGTCGGGGCCACCGGGACGCCGCGAGGCCATCTGCAGCACCATCCCCGCGATGAACAGAGCCATACCGATCATCGCGAAGGGCGCCATGCTGAGGTCGGGCCCTCGGAACGGGCCGATGAACATGTACAGGGACATCCCGGCGGCCCCCACCACCGAGCCGTACCCCCACAGCTTCGGCCGGAGGACCCGGGGCGCAGCCAGGGCGGCACCCAGCCCGTGACGATCCCGGCGATCCCCATCAGCGCCGCGCCGGTCATCGCCAGCGCGGCGAAGCCCACCAGATACGGGTGCACCGTCTCTCCCTCCCCCACGGCGCGCCGACCAGGCGCGCCCCCAGATCATGGCACGGGGTCCTCCAGCAGCGTGAGGGTCTGCCCCATGCTGTGTTCCGCGATCGCCCGCATGAACTCCGGATCCGGGAAGTCGCCGTCGAGGAGCCGGAGCGGGCCGGCGACCAGCGAGAGGTGCATGGCCAGGCGGTAGAGCCGCAGCCGGTCCTCGTCGAGGCCGTCGGCGCGCAGTGCCTCGTAGGCGTGGTGGAAGCGCTGGCGCAGGAAGACGTGCTCCCACTCGGCGTCGAAGTAGAGCAGGCCCTCGATGTCGATGAGGGCGGGGTGGCCGTACTCGTCCACGAGGACGTGGTCCGGGCCGAGTTCGCCGTGGACCAGGCCGACGCGTCCGCGCGGTCGGACCCTCCCGGCGAGCGCGTGCAGACGGCCGTACAGGGCCTCGCGTACGGCGGCGATCCGAGGGTCGCGTGCGGCGGCCTCCGCCAGGTCGGCCAGGGCCCGTTCGAGGACGACCTGCTCGCACGAACCGCCGTACGCGCTGCCGCCGTTGTCGACGACGGCGACCTTGCCGTGGCGGGGTGCGGGGTGGGCGTGCAGGGTGTGCAGGGCCTCGGCCAGTTCCCGCAGGGGCCCTTCGGCGGCCTCGGGGTCGCGGTGCAGCAGGTCCTCCAGGCTGCCGCCGCGCACGTCCTCCACCACGGCCACGTCCGAGGGCAGATGGGTGTGGCTGCGGTCGGCGAACAGCAGGCGGGGGGTGCGGATGCCGAGGCCGGTGAGCCTGTCGTACGCGGCGGTGAAGAGGTCGAGCCCGGAGGCGTGCGAGAAGGAGTCGCGAGGGTCGGCCGGGGCCGCGTCCCAGTAGTCCTCGGCCGGGTCCCAGACGTAGGCGACCGCGGTGGAGCCGTCGTCGATGAAGAGCCGGTAGACACCCTTCTTGCTGCCGCCGCGCAGCCGGGTGACCGCGGTGAGCGTCCGGGCCCGGCCGAGAGCGGCACGGGCGAGGGGCGCGAGCGCGTCCCTCGTGAGCGGCCTGCGCGTGACGGTCATCGGACCCAGCCTTCCTCGTACGCCCTCCAGTCCTTCTCCCGGGCGGCGAAGTCCACGTACAGGGCGACGCCGAAGTGTTCCCTGGTGCGGTCGGTGCGGGAGAGGCCGAGGCGGGTGCCGCGGACGGCAGCCGCGACCGTCTCGGCGGAGCCGTGGTGGTCCATGTTGTCCTCGTAATAAAAGGGCAGGCCCATCAGCAGGTCGGTCGACTTCGGGGTGACTTCGAGCGCGAGGGAGGTCTGCTCGGCGACGTAACCCCCGTACAGGCTCTCCAGCGGAAGCGCCGTGTCGTACGACATCACGGCGATCTGGTCGACCCGGCGGGCGACCTGTCCGAAGAAGGACTGGGACCACCACTTGGGGTGCGCGGTGAAGGCGCCGACGACGGAGTGGAGGTTCGGGAGCGGGTCGATCTGGTGGGCGGCGACGGAGAGCTGGGCGTCGTGGGCGCGGGTGACGCGGCGCAGCTCGTCGAGCAGGGAAAGGTAGTTCGAGTCGTCGGAGTGCAGGGGCTCCAGGTCGAAGTGGGCGCCCTCGAAACCGGCGTCGAGGATCTGCCCGGCGGAGCGGACGACGGCGGCCCGGGTGGCCGCCCGTTCCAGGCGCATCCCGACCTCCCCCTCGGTGGCGAGCACGTCGCCGAGCCAGGCCTGGACACGGACACCGGGCAGTTCGCGGTGCACGGCCTCGACCAGCCAACGCGCCTTCGGGTACGCCGCCTCGGGCAGGGTTCCGTCGTGCTCCAGCGGTCCCGCGTGCACATACAGATCCCGGATCCCGGTCGCCCGCAGCCGCTTCGCGAGCGACTTGACGTCCGCGTCCTTCTTCCGGCCGTCCACCCAGGCGTGGCCCATCCAGAGGGCGTCGCGGTTCCTGGTCTGGGTACCGGGGGCCGGATCTCCGGAGTAATTGATCCGCAGGGCGATGCCCGTGGCGAGCGTGGAGAGGACCACCATCAGAACGAGGGCGAGCGCGACCCGTTTGGGCCAGCGGAGGCGGGGGTGCCGCCAGCCCCGGCCCACCGTTCGAAGCCAGGCGGGGACCCGGCCCGGGGAGGTACGGCCCTCGTCGTCCTCCGGCCCGCCCGCTCCCCTGTCCGTCCCTGCCCCGCCCGGTGTCGCCGGCGTCTCCGCCCCCGGCTCCGCCCCCGTGTCCACCTCGGTCCCCGTGCGCTGCTCGTCCATCCCCCGTGCCCCCTCCGTATGCCCCCGTATCCCCGGTACCTTAAGCGGCCCCGCCTCGGCGCACCCCCGGTCGCGCCCCGGCGCAAGCGGTCATACGCTCCCAAATGTGACGTCGCCCCTGAGCCGAAGCCGGTCGCGCCGAGCCACGTCCCACATAGCCGTGCGGGTGGCGCATGCCGTGCTCGGGGGGCTGCTGGCGGTGGGGTGGCTGCTGCTGCCCGTCACACGGGCCGGAGCCGACGAGGTGCGGGACGCGCCCGGGCGGGGTGGGACGAGCACCGGCGATCTCGTACTGCCCCTCGTCGCGGTGCTCGCCGCGGGAGCGCTGGCGGCGTACTCGTACGCGCGGCGGACACGACGGGCCCGAACCCGCACGACGCCCGGCGGCGGCACCCCGCACCCCGTGCCGTTCGCCGAACTCGACCGGCGGGCAGGGCGGTTGCTCGTCGAGATCGACGACTGCGTGCGCAGCAGCACGGAGGAACTCGGCTGGGCCGCCGACCGGTTCGGGGAGGAGGCCGTCGCGACGTGCACGAAGGCACTGGTGTTCGCGCGCTCCGAGCTGACGGCGTCCTTCCGGCTGTGGCAGCGGCTGGACGACACCCTCACGGACGACAGCCTCGTGAGGCGACAGCTGCTGGAGGAGATCGTCGCCCGCTGTACGGAGGCGGGGCGGCGGCTGGACGCGGAGGCGCCCGGGTTCGACCTGCTGCGCGCCCTGGAACGGACGCTGCCCGCCGCGCTGGAGTCGGCGGAGGCCCGCTTCCGGGAGCTCACCGCGCGCACCCCGGCCGCGGAGGCGACGTTCACCGAACTGCGCGAGCGGTACGCGCCCTCCGCGTCCCTGTCCGTCGCGGGCAACGTCGAACAGGCCAAGGACCGGCTCGTCTTCGCCACCACGCGCCTGGACCGGGCCCGGCAGTCCCTGGACCGGGGGAGGGCGCCCGGGCGACGGCGTATCTGCGGGCCGCCGAGGCCGCCGTCGACCAGGCGGACCTCTTCGTGGCCGGTATCGACCGGTTGGCCTCCGAACTCTCCTCCGCGACGGCCTTGTTGCCCGGTGCGCTGCGTGACGCGGACGCCGAGCTCGTGGCCGCGCGCGGCTTCCCGCCCGTCGGTGCGCTGCCCGGTCGGATCACACACGCCGCGTCGGCCGTCGCCGACGTGCGGCGGGACATCACGGGCGGCGTCCGTCCGTACGACCCCCTCGGCGCCCTCCGTCGCCTCGCCGACGCCGGGGCACCGCTCCTGGCCGAGGACCGCGTGCCCGTCGACCGGCCCTTCCTCGACCGGGCCTTCCTCGACCCCGCGCTCCTAGTGGCCCGCAGTGTCGTCGCCCTCGCCTCCGACTTCGTCACGACACACCGGGGAGCGGTCGGGGTCGAGGCCCGGACCCGGCTGTCGGAGGCGGAGCGGCTCCTCGCGCTCGCGCCTCGCACCCTCGTCGACGTCCGGTGCGCCGATGGGCTCGCTCTGGAGGCCCAGCAGCTCGCGGAGCGGGACGTGCGGGCGTACGGGAATCCGTACGCCGGGCCCGAGGGCGCGGGCGTCGGCGGTGCGGTGCTCGGCGGGATCCTGCTCGACGACACGCCCGGCGCCCCCGCGGCGAGCTTCGGCGGACCGAGGACACGCGGGCGCAGGGACTTCTGAGGGCGCGAAGGTTTTCAGGAGCGCGGGGGCTTTGGGCAGCGCGGCGGCTTTTAGGAGCGCGGCGGCCCTTTTAGGGGCGCGGCGGCCTTTTGCCTTTTTTGGGGGCTCGGGGAGTTGCGCGACCAGCCCCCACCGGCGCGCAGCCGAGGAACCACCGGCCGGGCGGGGAACCGGGGCGAAGCCCCGCCCAGGGGGCGCGGGGGAACTGTGCCGTCAGAACAGGCTCAGCAACGCCTCCGCCGGATCCGTGAGGGGCGTGCCGCCGTCCGGGAGCGGGAGTTCGAACCAGACCGTCTTGCCGCGCGGCGTCCGCCGCGAACCCCATGAGGCGGAGAGCAGACCGACGAGCTGCAGCCCCCGGCCCCCCTCGTCCGTGTCGCGGGCGCGGCGCCGGCGCGGCTGGACGAGGCCCGCGTCCCACACCTCGCACACGAGGGTCCGGTCCAGCAGCAGGCGCAGCCTGATCTCACCCTCGCCGTAGCGCAGCGCGTTGGTGACGAGTTCGCTGACCAGGAGCTCGGCGGTGTCGACGAGCGGCTCCAGGTCCCAGGCGGTGAGCTGGGTGCGCGCGTACTCACGGGCCCGCCCCACACTGCGCGGCTCGCGCGGCAGCGTCCAGTCGCCGACGGAATCGGCGGGCAGCCCCTGGACGCGAGCCATCAGCAGCGCGATGTCGTCCTCGCCGTGGTGGGTGTCGAGGGTGTTGAGGACGTGGTCGCACACGTCCTCCAGGGGGCGGGAGGGGTCGGTGAGCGCGCCGACGAAGGCCTGCAGACCCTCGTCGAGGGGGTGATCGCGCGATTCGACCAGTCCATCCGTGTAGAGCGCCAACAGTGCGCCTTCGGGTAGTTCGACCTCCACCTCCTCGAAGGGCTCGCCGCCCACCCCGAGCGGCATGCCCGGCGGCACGTCGAGCATCAGCGCGCTCTCGCCGGGTTCGACCAGCACCGGCGGCAGATGGCCCGCGTTGGCGAAGGTGCAGCGGCGGGTCACGGAGTCGTACACCGCGTACACACAGGTCGCCAGGTACACCTCGGAGAGGTCGGCGTCGCGGGGCTGGCGGGCCGCGCGGGTGGCCTGCTGGACTCCGCCGGGGGTGCCGAGGCCGCGAGCGATCTCGTCCAACGCCGAGAGGACTTCGGCGGGTTCGAGGTCGAGGAGGGCCAGGGTGCGCACCGCGGTGCGCAGTTCGCCCATGGCGACCGCCGCCCGCAGACCGCGCCCCATGACGTCGCCGACGACCAACGCCGTGCGGTGACCGGGGAGCTCGATGACGTCGAACCAGTCGCCGCCGACCTCGGTGGCCGCGTTGCCGGGCAGATAGCGACACGCGATGTCCAGACCGGAGGCCTCCGGGTCGCCCGGCGGGAGGAGCGAGCGCTGCAGGATCAGCGCGCGTTCGTGCTCGCGGCGGTACAGGCGGGCGTTGTCGATGCAGACCGCGGCCCGCGCCGCGAGTTCCACCGCCAGCGCCCGGTCGCGGTCGCCGAAGGGCTCGCTGCCCTTCGTACGGGAGAACTGGGCGAGGCCGACCACCGTGTCGTGGGCGACCATCGGGACCGCCAGCGTGGACTGGATGAGCCCGCCGTCCTCGGCGGGGACGTGCTGGGGGCGGGCGGTGCGCAGGGCGTCCGCGCAGGGCGAGTTGAACGGGTAGTGGTGGACGGCGCCCACGGCCACGGGGGCCGGTCCGCCGATGAACGGCGCGTCGGACACGGCGCTGGCGAAGGCGACCCGACGCAGCTCCGCGCTGCCGTCGGCGAGCGCCCGCGGGGTCTCGTCGCCCGCCAGCAGGCCCTGGTACAGGTCGACGGTGGCGAGGTCGCAGAAACCGGGCACGACGACGTCGAGGAGTTCGCGCGCGGTGGTCTCCAGGTCGAGGGAGTTGCCGATGCGGGCGCCCGCCTCGTTCAGAAGAGCGAGATTGCGCCGGGCGGCGGCCGCTTCCCGGGCCGCGGCCCGTCGGCTGGTGATGTCGGTTCCGAGCCAGGCGATACCGATGGGGCGGCCGGTACCGCTGTGTACGCGGTAGAGGTTGATCGACCAGTGCCGACGCTCGTCGGAGCCGGGTATGAAACCGGTGACGTGCATGTCCGTGATGGAGTCGCCGGTTTCGAGGACGCGGCGCAGCGTCGCGGCGACCCGATCGCCCTCGGAACGCGGCAGATAGTCGTGGACCGTACGGCCACGGTGGCTCTCCACGTTTCCGCCGAACACCGAGGCGAACCGCTTGTTGGCGCGCCGGACCCGCAGATCCGTGTCGATGAGCAGGAAGCCGAACGGAGATTGACCGAAAATCGCCTGCGAGGCGGCGAGGTCCGTCTCGATGCTGCGGAGGGTGCGGACGTCCACGACGATGCACACGGCGGCCCGCTCGCCGTCCTCCGTCGTGGTGGGCATCACATAGACCTCGGCGAGGCCCTCGGCGCCCGGCTCGCCGTCCTCGTCGGCCGGCATGCGGAAGGGGACCACACCGGTCCACTCGCGGCCGTCCAGGATCTCCGCCATCTTGCGCTGGCCGCGCTCGCGCTGGTCGGGTTCGAAGAACGCCTCGATGGGGTCCATGCCGAGGGCGCGCTCGGGGGATATACCGAAGAGCTGCTCGGCACGCAGGCTCCACTGGTCGACGAGGCCGTCGGCGCCGATGGAGAACGAGGCGACCTTGATGTAGTCGTAGATCGAACCGGGCGGGCTGCTCTGCCACATCGCGTCGCCCATGGGCTCGCCGGACGGTTCGACGGGCGGTACGTCGGACGGTTCGCCTGGTGGTAGGACGGATGCTCCGCCCTGCGGTCCACCAGGCGACACGGCCGTGGCCCGGTCGATGTCCACGCCGTTGTCCGCGCCCGCGTCCGTGCCGGAGTCCGTCGGATCGCCCGCCCGGGAACCCGTCGAGGCGCCCGCCGTCCGGTGCCTCGCGGCGTCGCTCGGTCCGGAGGGTGCGCCGCCCCATGGTGTGTTCGTCGGCTCGGTTCTCGCGTCGCCCCGCGGTCGGGTCATGGCGTCGCCCGTCGCCCCGCCCGTCGCTCCGGCCACGGCGGAATCGCCCGCGGCCCCCGCCCTCGCGCCGTCCGACGGGTCCTCGGACTCCGTGGCCTTCGCTGGTATCTCGCTCACGCGAACCGTCCCCTCCAGCTCACCGCGTCCGGCACCGGTCACCGGGGGCGGCTGCCCGCAGTATCCAGCACTACGGCGCCGCACAACACGGTGTTCACGATCACAGCACGGTCCCGATGGTTTTTGGACCGGCCGCGACATACTCCCAGTCTTCTAACCAGGTGGCGCCCCATCGAATCAAAGACTCCGGACAACTCTGGTGGCCTGAACCGATCGGTCGCCCCACCCTCCGCCCGACACACCCTCAGCACGACAGCCGACGCACCCTCAGCCGGGCACCGTCCACACCCTCGACCAGGTACCGTCCACACCCCCAACCGGCCATCGCCGGCACCCTCAACCGGGCACCCCCAGTTCGAACCACACCGTCTTTCCAGTGTCCCCGGGCCGGGTACCCCAACGCCGCGACGACCCCGCCACCAGTTGCAGTCCTCGACCACTCTCGTCGTCCTCGTCGGCGGACCGCTCACGGGGCGGGTCGGGCAACGGGTCGGAGACCTCCACGAGGAGAGCGCCCGACAGTCCCCCGGGCCTGACCAGACGGACACCGATGGGGCCGGCGGCATGCCGCAGCGCGTTGGTCACCAGCTCACTGACCAGCAGCGCGGTCACATCACCGAGGGAATCCAGCCCCCAGGTGCGCAGCTGGCCCCGGACGACGGCACGGGCGGTACGGACGGCACCGGGCTCCGCGGGAAAGCTCCACTCGGCGCAGTCGCCTTCGGTGTCGATCACGCCGATCACTTCCCAGGCCAGGAACCCACCCATGTCCGGTTTCGTGGGGTTAATGGGCACATACCCGATATCCGGGACGCTTTACCGCACATGCGGGCGCACTGTGGCACGAACGGCGTACGGGACTTCGAGCCGCGGACACGGCTCGCGCCCTCCCGCTCCCGAAAGCCGTACACACAGCGCCGCGCACCGGCACCCGCGCCCGCACCCCGTACGTCACCGGTGTCACCCAAAGAGAGGAGTCGGTGCACGGCACCCGACCCCGCGGCCCGCCGGCGCCTAGGACAGGTCCTGGCCGTCCCAGCGCCGCAGCACCGCCTTCACGGCGGGGACGTCCTGGTCCAGCCAGGCCACGTCCCAGAGCTCGTCCGGACTCAGCCAGCGCAGGTCGTCGTGATCCTCGAGGGGCGTGGGGGCGGCCGAGCCCGGGAGCAGCCGCGCGGTCCACACACGCAGGACGTACGGCGTCCGCAGGGGCCACTCCCCCGGGACGCGCTCGACGGACTCCGCCGTGACGCCGAGTTCCTCGCGCAGTTCGCGTACGAGGGCGGCTTCGGGGGCCTCGCCCGGTTCCACCTTGCCGCCGGGCAGCTCCCAGCGCCCGGCCAGTTCGGGGGGCGCGCTGCGGCGCGCGGCGAGGAGGCGTCCGTCGTGCAGCAGGGCGCCGCCCACCACCACGATCGTTTCGTCCATGCGCCGGAGCCTACGGCAGGGCGCGCCGGACACGGAGCAGGACGTCGGACCGTCGAAGCCGGGGCCCTCACACCGTCACTTGGATCCGTTCTGCGCGATCCGCTCGACCCAGTAGAGCTGCTTGTGGCCGCGGTCGTCGAGGCTGTCCGCGATCTTCTGGGCCTCGGCCCTGGTCGCGTACCTGCCGACGCGGTAGCGATTGCCGTTGTCGTCCTGCCGTATGACGAGCCAGGGAAGAGTGATCGTGCCGTCGTTCATCGAGCCCCTCCACTTCCCGCCCCCGGCCCGCGCCGTGCCCCGCACCCTAACGAAACCGCAATCCGCATATGCCCGAGCCTACGCCTAACCTTCACGCAGCGAATACGCCTTTACACAAAGAGGTACGCAACCAGCCAAGACGGAGGGGGCGCACGGGTACGAACGCGCCGTCGAGCGCCCTCCGTGCGCCCGTCAGGCAGCGCGAACTCCGCTCCGGGCCGGGCATTTGAGAAAGGCCAGATTGCAACTGACGCTGCACGCGGGGCACTTGGCGGTCGGCTCGCCCGGGAACGAGGGGTCCCCACCCGGCGGACGCCGACCGCCCGTGAACTCCTGCGTCTACTTCACGGGCAGGTGGTACGCGATGCGATACCGGTCCGCCGGTACGACGACGTCGGCCGTCTCCACCGGGCGCCCCGAGGCGAAGTACGTCCGCTGGATGACGACGACCACGTGTCCGGGGACACCGCCGAGCGCGAGGAGTTCCTCGGCGAGGCCGGGGCGGGCGCCCACTTCCTCCGTCACGTTGTCCACGATCACGTCGATGGCCGCCATCCGCTCGACGACGCCCATGCCCCCGAGCGGACCTTCTTCGGGGAGCATCACCGGGGTGCGGCCCGTGACGGCGAGAGGCTCCCAGGAGGTGGAGAGCATCATCGCCTCGCCGGCGTCCCGGAAGACGTAGTTCGTGCACATCACGCGGTCGCCGGGCCGGATCGAGAGGCGCTCGGCGATCGCCCCGCTCGCCTCGGCCTGTTCGCTGTGCGACTCCCAGGTGCCGCGCACGGCCAGGTCGGCCTGCTCCTGGCGGAAAGGGGTCGCTCCACTGTCCGGGCGGTACCCGGAGCGGGCGACCCGGCGCGGCACCGGCCGCTCCCGCACATACGTCCCCGAGCCGGAGCGGCCCTCGACCAGCCCTTCGGCCATCAGCACCTTGCGCGCTTCCAGGGCGACCGTGTCCGAGACGCCGTACTCCTCGCGGATCCTGGCCTGGGAGGGGAGGCGGGTGTGCGGTGGCAGCGAACCGTCGACGATCTTCTTGCGGAGATCACCCGCGACACGCAGATACGCCGGCTGCTCACCGAAAGTCACTGGCCGCTCCCATCAGGTTGTACAGACAGCTACAGCCTGGCAACCGTGGGTTGTGCCATGCAAGCGAAGGCCAAAGAATCACTCGATGTGATTACTAATCCCCGCCGTGGGCTTTACCCAGGCACTTTCTCCCCGCTGTAGCCCGCGTCACACCTCCAGAGCGCCACCGCTTCCCCCGTTGCCCCGACTGCCCCCGCCCCCGCCGTTCGACAGCGGGGTGGTGGTGGGGCCCAGAACCTTGCGTGCGGTGACCGTCCTCCTCGGGTCGATGAGCTTCAGGCCCTTCTTGTAGGGGGCGGAGAAGACGTCCGCGTCCGTGGCGACCGCCGCCTTCGTCCACCACCCTTCGGCTTGCTCGCCCTGCAGCGCACCTCGCGGCTCGTCCTCGCGGCGGGGTGGGTCACGGACCCGGAGCGGTTCCCCGAGGACGTCGAGGCGCACGCATAGCCTGCGCACATGACACCTTTGCCGGATCGCTTCTGCCCGGCGGACGGTACGCGCGTCCCCGGTGGCTCGCTCGACTGGTGCTGCCCGGTCTGCCGCGGCCCGCTCGACCTGGACTTCGCACCGACCCCCGCGCCCCTCACCTCCCTGACCGGGCGGATGAACTCACTGTGGCGGTACACGGAGTGCCTGCCGCTCGCGGCGCCCACGGTCAGCCTGGGCGAGGGCCGCACCCCGCTGGTGGAACTGCGCGGGGGCATCTCGGCCAAGCTGGACTTCCTGATGCCGACCCTGTCCTTCAAGGACCGCGGCGCCGTCCTGCTGGCCGAGCTGGCACTGCGGCTGGGCCCACGGCTGGTGATCGCGGACAGCAGCGGAAACGCGGGGACGGCGATCGCCGCGTACTGCGCGCGGGCCGCGCTGCCCTGCACGGTGTACGTCCCCGAGGACACCTCGCCGAAGAAGCTGGAGCAGATCGAGGCGCACGGGGCGCGGGTGCACCTCGTGGACGGGGACCGGGAGGCGACGGCGCGGACGGCGCGCGAGGCCGCGGACCTCCCGGGCACCTTCTACGCCTCGCACGTCTTCAACCCCTACTTCCTGCACGGTACGAAGACGTACGTGCACGAGCTCTGGGAGGACCTGGGCGGGCGCCTGCCCGACGTGATCGTCGTCCCCGTCGGCAACGGCACCCTGCTCCTCGGTGCCGCCCTCGCCGTCGCCGAGCTGCACGGGGCGGGGCTCATCGACCGGCGGCCCGCGCTGTACGCCGTCCAGGCCGCCGCGGTGGCGCCGCTCGCGCACGCCTGGGCCGAGGGCGCGGACGACCTGGTCGGCGTCACCCCTTCGGCCCCCACCTTCGCCGAGGGCATCGCCATCCCGCGCCCGCCCCGGGCCCGCCAGATCCTGCGCGCCGTACGCGACTCCGGTGGCACGTTCCTCACGGTGACGGAGGACCAGATCCGCCACGCCCAGAGGGACTTGGCGTCACGGGGTCTGTACGTCGAGTCGACGGGAGTGGCGTGCTGGGCGGCGGTACGGGAGGGGGTGCTCGCAGGACGTACGGCGGTGGTGCCGTTGTGCGGGGCGGGCGTGAAGACGGGACTGGCCCGGGGGTAGGCGCGGGGCCGGCCGTCGAAAGACATGTCCCTCAGGGCTGCCGCGCACCACCCTGCCCAGGCCCCACGACGCCCGCCAGTCGTATGTGCTCCTCCTCCACGATGCGGCGGGCGAGGGCGCTGTCGGAGACGTCGACCGCGTCCGGGCTCTGCTCGGCGGTGTCGCTGCGGCGGGCGTAGGCGTCGAAGAGGCGGGTCTTGTTCTTGAGGATGTGCAGCAGGCGCTGGTCGACGCTGTCGGTGGCGAGGAGGCGGTGCACCTGGACGGGGCGGACCTGGCCCATCCGGTGGGCGCGGGCCACGGCCTGGTGTTCCATGGTGGGCTTGACCTGCGGTTCGCACAGGACGACCACGGACGCGGCCTGAAGGTTGAGGCCGATACCGGCGGCCTCGATCTGGCAGAGGAGGACCGCGTGGCCGGGAGCGGCCGTGAAGTCGTCGACGAGACGCTGCCGGCGCGCGGCGGGCACGGCACCGGAGACCGGCCCGAACACGCCCTCTCCCAAGGCTTGTCGGACCAGTGCCAGCACATCGCGGAAGTAGGAGAACACCACCACCTTCAGGCCGTTCTCCGCCGCTTCGGCCACCAGTTCGCGCAGTCGTCCCAGCTTCGCGGACTTCTCCGCGTCGGCGTACGCGGCCCGGCGCATCGCCATGAAGTTTCCGTCCGCGACCGCTTTGAGGTACGCCTCCCGGTCCGCGGCGCTGAACTCCTCCCACTCGTCGACCTCCACCAGCGCGGGCAGTTCGGTGAGGACGTCGCGCTGGTTGCGGCGCAGATAGGCGGGGGCGACGGACTTGCGGAAGGCGTGCGGGCCGGCGGCCGCGGTGGTGTGCCGTATCGCGGGGAGGAGGGCCGGCTGGAGGTAGCGGACGAGGGTGCGGAACTCCTCGACCCGGTTCTCCATGGGCGTCCCGGTGAGGAACAGGACGCGCTCGCAGTGCCCTGTCCAGGCCGCGACCGCCCGGGAGCGGCGGGTGTCCGGATTCTTCACGTAGTGCGCCTCGTCGACGACCACCATCCCCGGCTTCGTGCCCTCGCCGTCCGGGGCGGGCAGCCGGTGCAGCATGTCGTACGTGGTGATCGCGACGCCCCCGCGCTCCCGCCACTCCTCGTAGGCGTCCAGCCGCTCCGCGCCGTGCACCGGCAGGGCCCGCAGTGTGCTGCGCGCGCCGATCTCGCGCGTCCAGTTGATCAGTACGCTGGCCGGGCAGACGACCAGGAAGTGGCTGTGTCCGTCCGCCGCGAGATGCGCGAGTACGGCGATGGCCTGCACGGTCTTGCCGAGCCCCATCTCGTCGCCGAGGACGACCCGGCGCTGGGCGAGCGCGAACCGGGCGCCGAAGTCCTGGTAGCCGCGCAACGAGACCCGGCGCCGGGTGTCGTCCAGCGTCTGGGCGTGCACCCGCTCGGCGACCTCCGAGGGCAGGAAGCCCTCGACGGCCGCCACGTCCGAACGGTGCTCGCAGACCTCCGCGAGCTGGCTGTAGTACTCCGCGGAACGCAACTCGAAGTCGACCCACGCCTCGATCTCGGAGGCGGGCGTCCGCAGCAGGTCGGTCGAGGCCTGCGCGAGCAGCAGGCGTACCTCACGGGCGCCGGCGTCGGCGGTCAGCTCGCGCAGTTCGGCGACCGCGCCGAGCGCGCTCCGTCGGCGCTCCCGCCCCGCGAGCACCATCCCCAGCCGTCCGCCGGCGGGCCTGGCCGCGGGCAGCAGCGCCCCGAGCCGCTCGTCGAGCCGCGTCGCCGCGTCCACGGCCCGGCGCAGCTCGGGACCGGCCTCGACGAGGGTGCGCAGCGCGATCACCAGGGCGGTCGTGCGGGGCTCGGGCCGGTCGACGTCCATCCGTACGGAGACGGTCTCCTCCACCGCCCTCGCGAGCTGCCGGGCCGCCGCGAGGGCACGGTCGGCGGTCTGCGCGCCCACCCCGGGCAGCCGGCGCAGCTCGTACCGCCCCGCCTCGTACACCGCCCGCACCGACGCGAACCCGGCCGTCTCCAGCGCTCCGAGCCGCAGCCGCCCCTCGGTGACGTCCTTCAGCCGGGAGACGGGGATGGACTCCAGCTCCTTGCCGACGAGTTCGGCGTGGATCGGGGCCAGCGCCGCGCGCACCGCGTCGAGCGCGCGGGCGTGATCGGCGAGCACACCCCGCGCGGCCTCGTGCAGTCCGACGCCCTCGGCGAGCAGACTCCGCTCACGTTTCCCCACCGGCCCGACCTTACTGCCCACCACCGACAGCCCGGCCCGGCTCCGGGTACGCCGACGGAGGCGAGCCCCTACGTCATCGGCCAGGAAGGTCGATCATCTCGTTGACGGTCTCACGGCTCGGGCGGGGTCGCGGTGCCGGGGACGGCGAGCATGTCACGCACCAAGGCGTCATAGTCGTTCCAGCGCCACGTCACCGCGGCCACGCTCGATGAGCGGGATCGCGCGTGCCAGGAAGGCCAGCCGGAACCGCAGACCCGACGAAGTGGACCTGCCGAGCCACCGGCCCACTGTCTGTACCGACGAGGTCGATCTCGGGACCTGCAGATTTGCCAGGCCGCCAACGTGGCGGTACGTCACCGGCTACACGTTGAAGCGGAACTCCACCACGTCGCCGTCCTGCATGACGTAGTCCTTGCCCTCCATGCGGGCCTTGCCCTTGGCGCGGGCCTCGGCGACCGAGCCCGTGTCGACGAGGTCCTCGAAGGAGATGACCTCCGCCTTGATGAAGCCCTTCTGGAAGTCGGTGTGGATGACTCCGGCGGCCTCGGGGGCGGTGTCGCCCTTCTTGATGGTCCAGGCGCGGGATTCCTTGGGCCGGCCGTCAGATAGGTCTGCAGACCGAGGGTGTCGAAGCCGACGCGGGCGAGGGTGGCGAGGCCCGGCTCCTCGGCGCCCACCGACTCCAGGAGCTCCATGGCGTCCTCCTCGTCGAGCTCGGCGAGGTCCGCCTCCAGCTTGGCGTTGAGGAAGATCGCCTCGGCGGGGGCGACCAGGGTGCGCTGCTCGGCCTTGAAGTCCTCGTCGACCAGCTCGTCCTCGTCCACGTTGAAGACGTAGAGGAACGGCTTGGTGGTCAGGAGGTGGAGGTCGTGCAGGAGCTCCTCGTTGCCGGAGCCCTGGACGATGCCCTGCGAGAAGAGCGTGTCGCCCTTCTCCAGGATGTCCTTCGCCGCCTCGACCGCCGCGACCTTGGGAGCGATGTCCTTCTTGATGCGCGACTCCTTCTGGAGGCGCGGCAGGACCTTCTCGATGGTCTGGAGGTCCGCGAGGATCAGCTCGGTGTTGATCGTCTCGATGTCGTCCTTGGGCGAGACCTTGCCGTCGACGTGCACGACGTTCTCGTCCTTGAAGGCACGGATGACCTGGCAGATCGCGTCCGACTCACGGATGTTCGCGAGGAACTTGTTGCCCAGCCCTTCGCCCTCCGAGGCGCCCTTCACGATGCCCGCGATGTCGACGAAGTCGACCGTCGCCGGAAGCACGCGCTGCGAGCTGAAGATCTCGGCCAGCTTGGTCAGCCGGGCGTCGGGGACACCGACCACGCCCACATTGGGCTCGATCGTGGCGAACGGGTAGTTGGCCGCGAGCACGTCGTTCTTGGTCAGGGCGTTGAACAGGGTCGACTTGCCGACATTGGGCAGACCGACGATTCCGATCGTGAGCGACACGTTGCGACTTCCCGTACGTGAGGGTGGGCGACAGGTCCGCGAAGGTGCGCGGGCCGATCCACCAGTCTACGGGGTGCGAGGTCCCTTACCGGCGACGCATCGAACGCATGGCCAAGGTCGGCCCATCGGCGTGTCTGAGGCGCTATTCCGCACATAAACCGACCTAAGTTGGTCCAGTGGAGCAACACAGGACGCGTCCCCCTCAGTACAGACCGCGACGCGGCGCACCTCTTCCCGCCCAGACCGGGCGCGCCGCCGCCGACCGTGTACGCAGGAGTGCGCCCCCCACGCGGCGACCCGCGCCTGCTCCCAGACCCGCTCCAGCGCGACGGCGGATGCCGAACCCCCGGCTCACCGGGCTCGGCGGCGGACTGTTCTGCGGGGCGACGATGTTCGCGCTCGCCTGTCTCGACCAGCTGCTCTTCGAGGCGTCGCTGGTGGTCTACGGGGTGCTGTTCCTGCCGGTGTCCGCGCTGACCGCGTTGTGGGTGCGACGGGGAGACATCGTCACCGCGCCCGTCGTCGTGCCCATCGCCTTCGCGTTCGGGCTGCTGCCCGTCGCCGACGGGGGCGGCGGTATCGGGGGCGAACTGATGGGGCTGGTCACCGCGCTGGCGACCCAGGCGGGATGGCTGTACGGGGGGACGCTGGTCGCGGGGGTCATCACCACCGTACGGAAGGTCCGCCTGATGACCCGCAGGGCCGCCCAGCGCAGGGCGGCCCGGGGGCCCCGCCCGGAGATCCAGCCGCGCCGCCGTCCGGTCTGACGGACATGAGGGACGCGACGGATACGACGGCTCGACGGACACAACGGGGCCGACGGGCGCGACGGGGCCGACTAACCCGACGGGCGCGGCCCCACCGGCGCCGGCTCCCGGCCCCGCCCCGCGCGCCCCGGAGGGTTTACGCGGACTTCGCCGCCCGCATCGCCGCCCCCACGATCCCCGCGTTGTTCTGCAGCTGCGCCGGGACAATCTCTGCCTTGATGCCCTCGATCAGCGGCAGGAACTTGTCGGCCTTGCGGCTGACGCCGCCGCCGATGATGAAGAGCTCGGGCGAGAAGAGCATTTCCACATGGGCGAGGTACTTCTGCACCCGGTGGGCCCAGTGCTCCCAGGTCAGCTCGTGGTCCTCCTTCGCCTTGGTCGAGGCGCGCTTCTCCGCGTCGTGGCCGTTCAGTTCGAGGTGTCCCAGCTCCGTGTTCGCCACCAGCTCGCCGTCGGCGAAGAGCGCGCTGCCGATGCCCGTACCGAAGGTGAGCAGGAGGACCGTGCCCCGACGGTCGCGCCCGGCGCCGAACTGCATCTCGGCGACACCCGCCGCGTCCGCGTCGTTCAGCACCGTCACCGGCAGGCCGCCCAGCCGCGCGCTCAGCAGGGCACGCGCGTCGGTGTCGATCCACGCCTTGTCGACGTTGGCAGCCGTACGAATGGTGGCGCCGTCGGTGACCACCCCGGGGAAGGTGATGCCGACGGGTCCCGTCCAGCCGAAGTGACCGACGACCTCCTTCACGCCGTCGGCCACCGCGTCCGGGGTCGCCGGACGGGGAGTGAGCACTTTGTAGCGCTCCTCCGTCAGTTCGCCGCGGTCCAGGTCCACAGGGGCACCCTTGATCCCGGATCCGCCGATGTCCACGCCGAAGATCTGCATGGCCCTACGCTACGTCGTACGACAGACAGTCACTTCTCGGAGGGGGCGGCAGAACCCGCCGCCGTGCGCTGCTCCACCAGCGCCGCCGCCTCCGCGCGCAGATCCCGGCGCAGCTCCTTGGGCAGCGAGAAGGTGATGGACTCCTCGGCCGCCTTGACGATCTCGACGTCCTCGAAGCCACGGGCGGAGAGCCACTCCAGGACCTGCTCGACCAGGACCTCCGGGACGGAGGCGCCCGAGGTGACACCGACCGTCGTCACACCCTCCAGCCAGCCCTCCTCGATCTCGTCGGCGAAGTCCACGAGGTACGCCGCCCGCGCCCCCGCGAGCTTGGCGACCTCGACGAGACGCACGGAGTTGGAGGAGTTGCGCGAGCCGACCACGATGACCAGGTCCGCTTCCTCCCCCATCCGCTTCACGGCCAACTGGCGGTTCTGCGTGGCGTAGCAGATGTCGTCGCTGGGCGGGGAGATGAGCTGCGGGAACTTCTCCTTCAGCGCGTCGACCGTCTCCATCGTCTCGTCGACCGACAGCGTGGTCTGGGAGAGCCAGACGACCTTGGACGGGTCGCGGACCTCGACCTTGGCGACGTCCTCGGGACCGTCCACGAGGGTGATGTGGTCGGGCGCCTCACCGGAGGTGCCGATGACCTCCTCGTGGCCCTCGTGGCCGATCAGCAGGATGTCGAAGTCCTCGCTCGCGAACCGGACGGCTTCCTTGTGCACCTTGGTGACCAGCGGGCAGGTCGCGTCGATGGTGGCGAGCCTGCCGGCCGCGGCCTCGTCGTGGACGACGGGGGCGACGCCGTGCGCCGAGAACATGACGATGGACCCCTCGGGGACCTCGGCCGTCCGCTCGACGAAGATCGCGCCCTTCTTCTCCAGGGTCTGCACGACGTACTTGTTGTGGACGATCTCGTGGCGGACATAGATCGGGGCCCCGTACTGCTCGAGGGCCTTCTCGACGGCGATCACGGCGCGGTCCACGCCCGCGCAGTAGCCACGGGGGGCGGCGAGCAGGACACGGCGGCCAGACGAAGCAGTCATGGCACCCATCGTAAGGCCGCGCCCGACGCGTCAAAGATGGCCTCCGTGACCGGCGGGTCCGCGGGCGCTGTCGAAGACCGATTCCGGGGTGCCGCGGGCCGCGCTGCCGTGCGCCGCGGTCATCACGCCGGTCGCGGCGGTGTGGGCGGCCCGGCACGACGGGCCCGACCGCCCGGTGTCGGTGGTCGGCATCGGCGCGCTGACCGCGTTCACGCCGCCGCACGCGAGTGTGGCGGCGGCACGTCGCTCCGCGGGCCTTTCCTCGCCGCTCCGCGGCGATCTCCCACCCGCCCACCCTCACTGGCGCTCCGCGCCAAGAACCGGTGCGGGCTCTGTGTCAGTGAGGGCCGTTAGTCTCGGGCGCATGGCTCTCAACACGTCCGCGGACGCCCCGCTGCCCGTCGGCGAGGTGTCGCGGCTCATCGGAGGGTGGATCGACCGGCTCGGCGCGGTGTGGGTCGAGGGACAGATCACCCAGTTGTCGCGGCGCCCCGGCGCGGGCGTCGTCTTCCTGACTCTGCGCGACCCGTCGTACGACATCTCGGTGAGCGTCACCTGCTACCGGCAGGTGTTCGAGGCGGTGGCGGACGTGGTGAGCGAGGGCGCCCGCGTCGTCGTCCTGGCGAAACCTGAGTGGTACGCGCCGCGCGGGCAGCTGTCGCTGCGGGCCACCGAGATCAAACCGGTCGGCGTGGGGGAACTCCTCGCACGACTCGAGCAGTTGAAGAAGTCCCTGGCGAGCGAGGGGCTGTTCGCGGCCGATCGCAAGAAGGCCCTGCCGTTCCTGCCGCAGCTCATCGGACTGGTGTGCGGGCGGGCGTCCGCGGCCGAGCGGGACGTGCTGGAGAACGCGCGGCACCGCTGGCCGGCCGTCCGCTTCGAGGTGCGCAACGTCCCCGTGCAGGGGGTGCACGCGGTGCCGCAGGTCGTGCAGGCCGTCAAGGAGCTGGACGCGCTCGACGCCGTCGACGTGATCATCGTGGCGCGCGGCGGCGGCAGTGTGGAGGATCTGCTGCCGTTCTCGGACGAGCAGCTCGTACGGGCGGTCGCGGCCTGTCGTACGCCGGTCGTGTCGGCCATCGGGCACGAGCCCGACAACCCGTTGCTGGACTTCGTGGCCGACCTGCGCGCGTCCACGCCGACGGACGCGGCCAAGAAGGTCGTGCCGGACGTCGGGGAGGAGTACGAGCGGGTGCGGTTCCTGCGGGACCGGGCGCGGCGGAGCGTCCAGTCCTTCATCGACCGGGAGGAGCGCGGGCTCGCGCACGCGCTGGCCCGGCCCTCGATAGAGGATCCGCACCGGATGGTCGACGAGCGCGCCGACCAGGTCGCCGCGCTGCTGGACCGCGGGCGGCGCACGCTCGGTCATCTGCTCGACCGCGCCGACTCGGAGCTGACGCACACCCGCGCGCGTGTGGTGGCCCTCTCCCCCGCCGCGACCCTGCAACGGGGGTATGCGGTGCTCCAGAAGGCCGACGGTCATGTGGTCCGGGATCCGGACGAGGTGGCGGCGGGCGAGGCGTTGCGGGCGCGGGTCGCCGAGGGTGAATTCACGGTACGAGTCGATGCATAGGGTGGGCGCATGACCAGCAAGGTGGACGAGGCGCTCGGGTACGAGCAGGCGCGGGACGAGCTGATCGAGGTCGTACGCCGGCTGGAGGCGGGCGGCACGACGCTCGAGGAGTCACTGGCGCTCTGGGAGCGGGGCGAGGAGCTGGCGAAGGTCTGCCGCCGCTGGCTGGAGGGCGCACGGGCCCGCCTGGACGCGGCGCTGGCCGAGGAGGAGTCGGAGAGCGGGGACGGAGACGGGCACGGGGACGGGGACGGGGGCCGCGACTCCGGGTGACGTCATGGCGTTCGCTCCCTTCCGCAAGCCGCTGACACCCGGCGACATCCCCAGTGACACCCGGCCGCCGTCCCGCTCGGTGACGGCGGCCTCGTCGTTCCCCCGGAACCCCGGCGCCCGGAAGCGACCTCGCTCCCCCTCACTCCCTGTGAAGCGGATCACCTCACCCCGTTTTTGGTTGAACCTTAAACCTCCTCCCCGTACTGTCGACATCGCCAACCGATCCCCCCGGATCCACCGCACATACCGAGAAGGTTTTAGATGTCCCTCGTTCTTGACCCCGCCGCCCAGGACCTGCTGTTCCGCGAGGCCCGTACCGCCAACACGTTCACCGACGAGCCGGTGACCGACGAGCAGGTGCAGGCGATCTACGACCTGGTCAAGTACGGCCCGACCGCCTTCAACCAGTCGCCGCTGCGCATCACCCTGGTCCGCTCCGCCGAGGCCCGCGAGCGCCTGGTGCAGCACATGGCCGAGGGCAACCAGCCCAAGACCGCCACCGCCCCGCTGGTCGCGATCCTCTCCGCGGACAACGAGTTCCACGAGGAGCTCCCCGCCCTGTTCCCGCACTTCCCGCAGGCCAAGGACGTCTTCTTCGCCGAGCGCCCGGCCCGTGAGGGTGCCGCCGCGCTGAACGCCGCGCTGCAGGCCGCGTACTTCATCATCGGCGTCCGCGCCGCCGGCCTCGCCGCCGGCCCGATGACCGGTCTCGACTTCGCGGGCGTCCAGAAGGAGTTCCTGGACGACGACCACACCCCGCTGATGGTCGTCAACATCGGCAAGCCGGGCGAGGACGCCTGGTTCCCGCGCTCCCCGCGCCTGGAGTTCGACCAGGTCATCACGACCGTCTGAGTCCCCGCGTACGCCCCGCGCGTACGCGCGTGAGACGAGAAGGGCCCCCGTCAATGGCGCCGGGGGCCCTTCTCACGCGTACACGGCCGTACGAGGCGGACGCATCACGACGTCACAGCATCACGACGTCGTGACGTCACTACGTCATGACGTCCTCAGCGCCTCCGCCATCTTCGTCAGCTGCCCGAACGACGCCGTCCCGGTCACCACGGTGGTCGCCCCCTTGGCCCTGAGCACGAGGGCGTCGTACTGGTCGCCCTCGTACCGCTGCCACGTCGCGTCACCGATCCGCTGGGTGGCCTTCGTCTCCTTGGCGCCCTGGCTGGCCGAGTCGATGAAGACGGCCGCGGGCTGAGTCGACTGCTCGATCGCCACGTACTGACCGTCGGGGTCGTGGAAGCCCAGGTGCCAGGCATCGAACTCGCTGCCGTCGTACCGCACCGAGGTCGCCTTCCACGCCGTCGGCAGACCCACGGGTGCCGCCACGGGATACGACGCCGCGCGGCGCGCCGTGAGCAGCTCGACGCGGTAGTCGACGCGCTTGAGAGGAGGCGCGGAGTCGTCGTGCGGGATGAAGATGTAGATCACGCCCGCCATGAGCCCGATCAGACCCAGGGAGAGGAGCATGTCCCGGACGCTCTGCTTGCCTTTCGTACCTGCCACGCCCCTATCGTCGCAGGTGCCCTGGTCTGCTCATCCGTGGGGCCCCCTGCTCATTTTGTCAGCCTGACGATAGAGTCGGGGCACACCCTCATCCGGCCGTCGTCGTATCAGAAAGGTGCGCTCCGATGACCGAGCATCATCTGCCGTCCGAACTCGAGGTCCCTTCCGAGGCCCCCGACCGAAATCTCGCCCTGGAACTCGTCCGGGTCACCGAGGCCGCCGCGATGGCCGCGGGCCGCTGGGTAGGCCGCGGCGACAAGATCGGCGCCGACGGCGCCGCCGTCCGGGCCATGCGGACCCTCGTCTCCACCGTCTCGATGAACGGCGTCGTCGTCATCGGTGAAGGCGAGAAGGACGAGGCCCCGATGCTCTTCAACGGGGAGCGCGTGGGCGACGGGACCGGCCCCGAGTGCGACATCGCCGTCGACCCGATCGACGGGACCACACTGACCGCCAAGGGCATGAGCAACGCGATCGCGGTGCTGGCCGCCGCCGACCGCGGCACCATGTTCGACCCGTCCGCGGTCTTCTACATGGACAAGCTGGTCACCGGGCCGGAGGCCGCCGACTTCGTCGACATCAACGCGCCCGTATCGGTGAACATCCGCCGGGTCGCCAAGGCCAAGAAGTCCTCGCCCGAGGACGTCACCGTCGTGATCCTCGACCGGCCGCGCCACGAGGGGATCATCAAGGAGATCCGCGAGACCGGCGCCCGGATCAAGCTGATCTCCGACGGCGACGTCGCGGGTTCGATCCTCGCGCTGCGCGAGGGCACGGGCATCGACCTGCTCCTCGGCGTCGGCGGTACGCCCGAGGGCATCATCTCCGCCTGCGCCGTGAAGTGCCTGGGCGGCACCATCCAGGGCAAGCTGTGGCCCAAGGACGACGAGGAGCGACAGCGCGCGGTGGACGCCGGGCACGACCTCGACCGTGTGCTGCTCACCGACGATCTGGTCTCCGGCGAGAACGTGTTCTTCGTCGCCACCGGGATCACGGACGGGGAGCTGCTGCGCGGGGTGCGGTACCGGGCGGAGACCGCGACCACCGAGTCGATCGTGATGCGGTCCAAGTCGGGTACGGTGCGCCAGATTCGGTCGGAGCATCGGCTGAGCAAGTTGCGGGCGTACAGCGCGATCGACTTCGACCGCGCCAAGTAGCTCCGCGGGGGCGTTCCGCCGGAAGTGCCGGGGAACTGCGGGTTGTGGGTCACTGCGGGTGCGTCGTGGCCGGTCGCGCAGTTCCCCGCCCCTTATATGGGGCGCTCTTATGGGGCGCTTGCCTTACGGGGCGCGTGAAGAAGTACCTACGGCCAACGTAATGAAGTACGTACGGCAGAGGGGCCGGCCCTGTGCGGAGGGCGGCCCCTTTGGCGTACGTACGCTCAGCCGGCTGCGGCTATCGTGCCGCGGGCGGCCTTCTTGAGTTCCAGGTCGCGCCGGCGGCGCCGGGCGAGCACCACGCGGCGCTCGGCGGCGGTGAGGCCGCCCCACACTCCGTACGGCTCGGGTTGCAGCAGCGCGTGTTCGCGGCACTCGACCATCACGGGACAGCGGGCGCAGACGCGCTTCGCCGCCTCCTCGCGGGACAACCGGGCGGCCGTGGGCTCCTTGGAGGGCGCGAAGAACAGGCCGGCCTCGTCCCTGCGGCACACCGCCTCCGTGTGCCATGGGGCTTCCTGATCCCTGTCCCGCACTGGCGCCCGCTGGGCCGGAACGGCAGCTACCTGCAGGGACTGATGCGGCGGTTGCAGCACGGTCTACTCCTGACGACGGCTTCGCGGGCGTGCCGGGCACCGCGGGAAGTCCCACAGCGCCCTCCAAGAGGCGATGCAGCAAGCCCTACCCGCTGTGCGCGCGCCTATGCACTGAGTTCCCGAGAGCGGAGCCGGTCGTTCAAAACGGGGTGCGGGTGAGTGGACCAATGCGCCCCGCGCGCCGTCGCGTTCACAGGCGTCAACGGTCGAGGTGCTTGCGCAAAGTCCTGTCCACGCGGTCCATCGTGCGGTCGAGGATGTCGGCGACGAGCTTGCCGCGCTTGGGCCGCGCCTCGATGTTCCCCAGCACCGCGAAGCCCTCGACGTAGACCACGGGGGCGTCGGGCTCGCCCGCGTCCGTGGTGTGCGTCTCGAAGTTGCCGAGGACTCCGCCGCCGCTGCCGCGCAGCGAGACGTTCTCCGGGACCTTGATCTCGACGTTGCCGAAGACCGATATCGCCTTGATCACGACCTGTTGGTACTCGAAGATCGCCTCGCTGAGGTCGATGTCGACGGAGCCGAAGACGGCGTACGCGTGGATGCGACGCCCGGCGCGCCAGCGGCCCTTGCGCACGGCGGCGCTGAACACCGCCACCACGTTCTCGTCGGCCTCCGCCGGGATGCCGCCCGGCTGGGGGCGGTTGGGCACGGACGTGTACGCGGGGGTCGCGCGGCCCGCGCGCGCGGCGGGCAGGTCCTGGACGAACCGGTCGAGCTCCCCCACCGTCTTCGTGGCCAGCACCCCCTCGATCCGCTCGGCGTGCTCGTCGGCGGTGAGGCGCCCCTCGGCGAGGGCATCGCGCAGAATGTCGGCGATCCGGTCACGGTCGGCGTCGGAGGCCCGGAGTTCGGCGTCGGAGGCCCGGGTTTCGGTGCGCTTCTGAAGGTCCACGACAGCAGCGTACCCAAACGCGATAGATCGCGACTACCCCTTCTCGCGACCTGTGGAAAACCGCCCCTTCACGCCAACTGAGCCTTACCTCACAGACTCACCGTCCGCGCCAGGTTCTACGCTGGTGGACGCTGCCAATGGAGGCATGCCGCTGTCTGTCGAGTGAGGAATGGGCTAGTGCCTGAGTTCGCGTACACCGATCTGCTCCCCCAGGGAGAGGACACCACCCCGTACCGGCTGGTGACCTCCGAGGGTGTCTCCACCTTCAAGGCCGACGGGCGCACGTTCCTCAAGGTCGAGCCGGAGGCGCTGCGCAAGCTCGCCGCGGAGGCCATCCACGACATCCAGCACTATCTGCGGCCCGCGCACCTGGCGCAGCTGCGGCGCATCATCGACGACCCCGAGGCGTCCGGCAACGACAAGTTCGTCGCCCTGGACCTGCTGAAGAACGCGAACATCGCGGCCGCGGGCGTGCTGCCGATGTGCCAGGACACCGGCACGGCGATCGTCATGGGCAAGCGCGGACAGAACGTGCTCACCGAGGGCGGCGACGAGGAGGCCCTCTCGCGTGGCATCTACGACGCGTACACCAAGCTGAACCTGCGCTACTCGCAGATGGCTCCGCTCACCATGTGGGAGGAGAAGAACACCGGGTCCAACCTTCCCGCGCAGATCGAGCTGTACGCGACCGACGGCGGCGCCTACAAGTTCCTGTTCATGGCCAAGGGCGGCGGTTCGGCGAACAAGAGCTTCCTCTACCAGGAGACGAAGGCCGTTCTGAACGAGGCCTCCATGATGAAGTTCCTGGAGGAGAAGATCCGTTCGCTGGGCACGGCCGCCTGCCCGCCGTACCACCTGGCGATCGTGGTCGGCGGCACGAGCGCCGAGTACGCCCTGAAGACCGCGAAGTACGCCTCCGCGCACTACCTGGACGAGATTCCGGCCGAGGGCTCGGCGCTCGGTCACGGCTTCCGGGACAAGGACCTGGAGCAGAAGGTCTTCGAGCTGACCCAGAAGATCGGCATCGGCGCGCAGTTCGGCGGCAAGTACTTCTGTCACGACGTGCGCGTGGTGCGTCTGCCGCGGCACGGCGCGTCCTGCCCCGTCGCGATCGCGGTGTCCTGCTCCGCCGACCGTCAGGCCGTCGCGAAGATCACCGCCGAGGGCGTGTTCCTGGAGCAGCTGGAGACGGACCCCGCGCGCTTCCTGCCGGAGACCACGGACGAGCACCTGGACTCCGCCGGGGACGACGTCGTCCGGATCGATCTGAACCAGCCGATGGACGACATCCTCGCCGAGCTGACGAAGTACCCGGTCAAGACCCGGCTCTCGCTCTCCGGCCCGCTCGTCGTGGCGCGCGACATCGCGCACGCCAAGATCAAGGAGCGGCTGGACGCGGGCGAGGAGATGCCGCAGTACCTGAAGGACCACCCGGTGTACTACGCCGGTCCGGCCAAGACTCCCGAGGGTTACGCGTCGGGTTCCTTCGGCCCCACCACCGCCGGCCGCATGGACTCCTATGTGGAGCAGTTCCAGGCCGCGGGCGGTTCCAAGGTGATGCTCGCGAAGGGCAACCGTTCCGCGCAGGTCACGGGCGCCTGTGACGCGCACGGCGGCTTCTACCTCGGCTCCATCGGCGGCCCCGCCGCGCGGCTCGCCCAGGACTGCATCAAGAAGGTCGAGGTCGTCGAGTACGAGGAGCTCGGCATGGAAGCGGTCTGGAAGATCGAGGTCGAGGACTTCCCGGCGTTCATCGTCGTCGACGACAAGGGCAACGACTTCTTCCAGGACCCGGCGCCGCAGCCGACGTTCACTTCGATCCCGGTGCGGGGTCCCGGGCTCGCATAGTGCCTTTCGGGGCGGCAGGGGAGGGAATTCGCCCCGGCCGCCCCTACCCGTCCCCTCCTCAGGGGGCCCCGCCCCTTCGCCCCCGCCGGGGCTGCGTCCCAGACCCCGCTTCGGCCTGGACGGCCTCGTCCTCCCCGCCCCTTCGACGCCGCTCGGGCTGCCGCCCCAGGACCCCGGTTCGCGCGGCGATTCCGGTGCGCGGCGCCGGGCTCGCGCGGCGTCCCGGGACACCAGAGGCAGTTGTTCGCCACCTGGACGCGTCCCGCCACGCCCCAATACCGTCCCACTTCGTCCCAGGAACGTATGGGACAGCATTTTTGTGAGCTTTGCCGGAAACCCTCCGTGATGACCGGATCACAGCCTGTGGTCCGCAGGTCATCTCGGAGGGAAATCCCATGATTGGTCGCACTTTGCGCAACGGCCTGGTGGCCGCGATCGCGGCTGTCGCCGTCTTCCCGGTGACAGCCGCCGCCTCCGCCGCCCCGGCCGCCCCGCACGTTCCCGGCCGGGGCGCCGCGTCCTCGCCGGTCGCGTCGTCGAACTGGTACCCGGCGTCCCCGCAGTCCTTGATCCCCGGCCTCCAGCGTGCCCCGCACACCCTGCCACTGGCCCCGCGGCACCACCACAAGCACTACGCGATCACCCCCGTGCGCCACCACGCCCGGCACCACCTCACCCGGCCCGTCCTGGGCCGGGTGACGACCCACCACATGCGTCTGCACGTCCGGTCCGGTCCGGGTACCGGCTACCGGATCGTCGGCTCGCGGCGGGCCGGCCGCGTGGTGACTCTCGTCTGCAAGAAGAGCGGTTCCTCCGTCATGGGCAACTCGCGCTGGTACAAGCTCGCCCACGGCCGGGGCTACGTCTCCGCCCACTACGTCCGCAACAGCCGCGCCGTCCGCTGGTGCTGACGAACACCCCGCCGCTCGCCTCCTGAGGTCCGGCGCCGGCCGGCGGGGCGCGGTCCGCCCCGCCGGCCCGTAGGACAAGTCGATCAGCCGACGACCCCACTCCCCTGACGAAACAGCAGGTCAACTCCCCTTCATATTCGGTTCGCATTCGGGCGATCGGGGTGTGCCCGGGCACCGCGCGAGGGAACACATCAGGGCGGTCACCCCGGCAGGCCGAGGGAGCGAGAGGAAGAGCCACGTGAGGGTCAAGAGACAGCCGCTGCCCGACTCGTTGGATGAGACAGAACACAGCAAGGCAGTACGTACGGGAACAGAACACATCAACATGGAGCACCTCAGCACCGAACGCATCAATATGGAACGCATCGGTACGGAGGACATCGGCACAGAGGACATCGACGAGGAGCAGCTGCTGATGCAGCGGCTCCGGTGCCTCAAGCAGCGGACGGGGCTGAGTCTGGCCGCGCTGGCCTCCGTCACCCCGTTCAGCAAGTCGACCTGGCACCGCTACCTGAGCGGTGATCAGTTTCCGCCGCGCTCGGCGGTCGAGTCGCTCGGCCGTCTGGCGGACACCGACCCGGGTCCCCTTCTCTCCCTGTGGGACGCCGCGTCCCGGGCCCAGTCCAGGGCGGCCACCCCGCCCCTGGGGGCCCCGGTCCCACAGGCCGCGGTTCCGGACGCGCCGGTTCGGGGCCGGCGCGTCCGGGGTCCAACCGGGCCGTCATCGCCCTCGCGGCGATGGCGGCCACGGTGGTGGTCACCGCGGGCGCAGCCGACGTCCTCGACCCCGACCTGCCCGTGGCCCCCGCCGGCGCCTCCTGCCGGGGCCACGGCTGCCAGGGGCAGTTCCCGACCTCCGAGGCCTGCGGCCGTGACGCGCGTACGGAGAGCACCGTCACGCGCGCCGGGCAGGTCGTGCTGCTGCGCTTCTCCCCCTCGTGCGCGACGGTCTGGTCGGAGGTCCGCACCACGACCGGCGGGGCGCGGGAGATCTCGATCAGATCGGACCAGGACGAGCTGTCCGCCGCCTACCCGGGTGACCCCTCGGACGGCTACAGCAGCCCGATGCTGGCCGCGTCGAGCCCGCGCGGGGCGGAGGCCTGCGCCAAGGTCGGCGGGATGTCGGCGTGCACCGGCCCGCTCGGCGGCTCACGGCGCTGACTCCTCGGGAGAGCGGCTCACGGCGCTGACTCCCCGGGAGAAACGGGAGCCGCCTCGCCGGGAACACGGGGCACGTCCGCGATGCTGTCCCCACTGGAGGTGATCGTCGATGGCCGACGAACAGGCAGCCCCGTACCGGATCGAGCACGACTCCATGGGTGAGGTCAGGGTGCCCGCGGACGCGAAGTGGCGCGCCCAGACCCAGCGGGCCGTGGAGAACTTCCCCATCTCGGGTCAGCGTCTGGAGCGCGCGCACATCGAGGCGCTGGCACTGATCAAGGGCGCGGCGGCCAGGGTCAACGCGAAGCTGGGGGTGGTCGACAAGGACGTGGCCGAGGCCATCCAGGAAGCGGCGGCCGAGGTCGCCGAGGGTCGCTGGGACGCGCAGTTCCCGGTGGACGTCTTCCAGACGGGTTCCGGTACGTCCTCCAACATGAACACCAACGAGGTCGTCGCCACGCTCGCGACCGAGCGGCTCGGCAGGGGCGTACACCCCAATGACCATGTGAACGCCTCGCAGTCGTCGAACGACGTCTTCCCGTCCTCGATCCACATCGCGGCCACCGCCGCCGTGACCAGGGATCTCGTCCCGGCTCTGGAACACCTCGCCGCCGCCCTGGAGCGGAAGGCCGAGGAGTTCGCGGACGTCGTGAAGTCGGGGCGTACGCATCTCATGGACGCCACGCCGGTGACGCTCGGACAGGAGTTCGGGGGGTACGCGGCGCAGGTGCGGTACGGCGTCGAGCGCCTCCGGGCCTCGCTGCCCCGGCTCGCCGAACTGCCGCTCGGTGGGACCGCCGTGGGCACCGGGATCAACACGCCGCCCGGGTTCTCCGCGGCCGTCATCGCGGAGGTGGCGCGGGCCACCGGGCTGCCGCTCACCGAAGCCCGTGACCACTTCGAGGCGCAGGGCGCGCGGGACGGGATCGTCGAGACGAGCGGGCAGCTGCGGACCATCGCGGTCGGGCTGACGAAGATCGCCAACGATCTGCGGTGGATGGCGTCCGGTCCGCGCACCGGGCTGGCCGAGATCAGCCTGCCCGACCTCCAGCCCGGCTCCTCGATCATGCCCGGCAAGGTTAATCCGGTCATTCCCGAGGCGGTGCTGATGGTCGCGGCCCAGGTGATGGGCAACGACGCGACGGTCGCCGTCGCCGGGGCCGCCGGCAACTTCGAGCTGAACGTCATGCTTCCGGTCATCGCGAAGAACGTCCTGGAGTCGATCCGTCTCCTCGCCAACGTCTCGCGCCTGCTCGCCGACCGCACCGTCGACGGGATCGTCGCCCACCGCGAACGGGCCCGCGAGTACGCCGAGTCCTCGCCGTCGGTCGTGACACCGCTCAACAAGTACATCGGCTACGAGGAGGCCGCCAAGGTGGCCAAGAAGGCACTGGCGGAACGCCGGACGATCCGCCAGGTCGTCCTGGAATCCGGGTACGTCGAGCGCGGTGACCTCACCCTGGAACAGCTGGACGAGGCGCTCGATGTCCTGAGGATGACGCATCCGTAAACGGCGTTCACTCCCCGGATGACCTTGGAAGCCGTGGGATGACGCCTCCGTTACGTCATTCGCTCCATGGCGCGAACCGTGACGCGCACCGCAGCGTCGTATGCCCGTGGCACCTAATATCTGGTCATGGCAGAGGGTGGAGCGGTGAGGCGAGTGACGGCGGGCGGGTCGACGGTGTACTGGGCCCCCGGGAGTCACATTCTGTGGCGGTACCGGGAGAACGCCGGTGAGCACTTCCACATCTGCCGCCCCGTGACCGTCGTACGGGACGACGAGGAACTGCTCGCGGTGTGGATGGCGCCCGGCACCG
This sequence comes from Streptomyces mirabilis, assembly GCF_039503195.1. Taxonomy (NCBI): domain Bacteria; kingdom Bacillati; phylum Actinomycetota; class Actinomycetes; order Kitasatosporales; family Streptomycetaceae; genus Streptomyces; species Streptomyces mirabilis. Next base: position 6,563,517 of record NZ_JBCJKP010000001.1, on the reverse strand, counting down.
AGTGCGTGAAGCCCGTGCTCGCCGACGGTACCCCGGTGCACGGAGAACCGCTGGAGTCCCGCTACACCAAGGCGCGAACGGTGCAGCGGGGCCGCTGGTTCGGCAACGGAGTACTGAAGCTGGCGCGGCCCGGCGAGCCCTGGTCGGTGTGGCTGTTCTGGGAACCGGGCTGGCGGTTCAAGAACTGGTACGTGAACCTGGAGGCGCCGCTCGCCCGTTGGGAAGGCGGGGTCGACTCCGAGGATCACTTCCTGGACATCTCCGTGCACCCGGACCGCAGTTGGCACTGGCTCGACGAAGACGAGTTCGCACAGGCGCAACGGGCCGGATTGATGGATACTCAACTGGCCGCACAGGTTAGAGAGGCAGGGCACTGCGCGGTGGAGGTGATCCGTGCCTGGGGCGCGCCGTTCTCGGACGGCTGGCAGCACTGGCGCCCGGATCCCGCCTGGCCGGTTCCTTCCCTGCCGGATGACTGGGACCGTACGCCCGCGCACGTGTCCTCATGAGACCCTTGATGCGCCCCCGTGGTACAACCGTAGGATCGTCCTCCGCAAGGGCGCACAGCAGCAACTCCCGCAGCATGCGCTGGGCTTGACCAGACGTCACCGAGGGGCGGCAGGACGTGAGCGAGGGGTACGAGGGCCACGGCGGTACGGTCGGCGGACGGCCCGTCGGGCCGCACAGGGCGTTCGGCCCGACAACGGCGTTCACGTCGGCGACGGGCAGGCCCCGTCCTGACGACGCGCAGATTCCGTTCCCGGGACACACATTCCGGGTATCGGGGCTGCGGGACGAACTGCACGCACGGCGCGCAGCCCCGGACGGATGGATTCGACACGCGTGACGGAGCACCCCACCTCGCACGAGCGCCGCCAGAGCGGCGCCGGCCGGCCCTCCACCCCCGCGGACCCCCGCGGGGCGCTCCTGCGTACCCCGGAGCCGCAGCGCGCGCCCGGCGCATTACCCGCACAACCCGCCCGCACGGGCGACGCCCCCACCGGTTCCGCTCCGAGCACGCCCTACGGCCGGCACGGATCGCCCGCCACCCAGGCGTCGGCGAGCACCGACACGCCGTCGCCCTCGGGCACCGGCGCGTCCACGCCGTCGCCCGCCTCCCCCGGCCCCGAGCACTCCCAGCCCTCGGCCAGCGAGCCCGACGCGCACCGCCCGCGCCCGGCCCCCGAGGGCATCCCGGCCCAGCCGGGCATGGAGGGCGACCGGCCGTCCGGGACCTCCACGGGCACGGACCGGCGTACCGGGCAGGGGCTGCCGCACGCGGGCCCGATGCCGATGCGGCGTGACGGGGACCGGCTGCGCTTCGTGGGCGCGGCGACCCGGCGGATCGCCCGCGGCATCGACCTGGACGAGATCGTCATGGGCCTGTGCCGGGCCACCGTGCCGACCTTCTCGGACGCGATCCTCGTCTATCTGCGCGACCCGCTGCCGGTCGGCGACGAGCGGCCCACCGGGCCCCTCGTGCTGCGGCTGCGGCGCACCGACCGGATCCCCGAGGAGCGGGACACCGAGAACGGCTTCATGCCCGCACTGCGGCCCGAGCCGAACGAACTTTCGGCGATGACGGCCGAGCTGTGCGAGGTGCGCCCCGGCGGCGCCCTCGCCGAGGTGCTGCGCGGCGTGCGCCCGGTCTTCGCGGACGCGCCCGCCGCCCGGGCCGCGCTGCCCGAGCTGCTCGGCGACGAGCTGATCGTGCCCACCGGCCAGCGCGCGATCCTCGCCCCACTGCGCGGGCGGCGCCGGGTGATCGGCGCGGCGCTCTTCGTGCGCCGCCCCGAGCGGATGGCGTTCGAGACCGACGATCTGCTGGTCGCGGCCCAGCTCGCCACGCACAGCGCGCTCGGCATCGACAAGGCGGTGCTCTACGGCCGCGAGGCGTACATCGCCGACGAGCTGCAGCGCACCATGCTGCCCGAGACGCTGCCGCGCCCCACCGGAGTGCGGCTGGCCTCGCGCTATCTGCCGGCCGCGGAGACCGCCCGGGTCGGCGGCGACTGGTACGACGCGATCCCGCTGCCGGGCAGCCGTGTCGCCCTCGTCGTCGGTGACGTCATGGGCCACTCGATGACTTCCGCCGCGATCATGGGCCAGCTGCGCACCACCGCGCAGACCCTCGCGGGGCTCGACCTGCCCCCGCAGGAGGTGCTGCACCACCTGGACGAGCAGGCCCAGCGCCTGGGCACCGACCGCATGGCGACCTGCCTGTACGCCGTCTACGACCCGGTCGCGCACCGGATCACCATCGCCAACGCGGGCCATCCGCCGCCGGTGCTGCTGCACCTGGGCGGCCGGGCCGAGGTGCTGCGGGTGCCGCCGGGCGCCCCCATCGGCGTAGGAGGAGTGGATTTCGAGGCGGTCGAGCTGGACGCGCCCGCCGGGGCGACGCTCCTGCTGTACACGGACGGCCTGGTCGAGTCGCGCCTCAGGGACGTGTGGACCGGCATAGAGCAGCTGCGCGAGAAGCTCGCCGCCACCGCGCAGCTCACCGGCCCGGACCATCCGCCGCCGCTGGAAGCGCTCTGCGACGAGGTGCTGGACATGCTCGGTCCGGGCGACCGGGACGACGACATCGCGTTGCTCGCCGCCCGCTTCGACGGGATCGCGCCGAGTGATGTGGCGTACTGGCACCTGGAGCCGGAGGACGCGGCTCCCGGGCGGGCCCGGCGCCTCGCCCGCCGGGCGCTGTCCCGCTGGGGCATGGAGGACATGAGCGACTCCGTGGAGTTGCTGGTCAGCGAGGTCGTCACCAACGCCGTGCGCTATGCGTCACGCCCGGTCACCCTCCGTCTCCTGCGCACGGACGTGCTGCGCTGCGAGGTGGGCGACGACGTGCCGCAGCTGCCCAGGCTGCGGCAGGCGCGCGCCACGGACGAGGGCGGGCGTGGCCTGTATCTGGTCAACAAACTGGCCAGACGGTGGGGCGCCACGCGTCTGAGCACCGGAAAGGTGGTCTGGTTCGAACTGAGCCGGGGCTGATTGGACCGGGGGCCGAGGGGTACGCGATCCGCCTCGCCCCACGGTGGCCCGGTTGCCGACATCCTGTCGGCAGAGTTGACTGCTGAGGTGAGCGAAGCGATCTGAAGACTCTCTTCTTGACGGGAGGACGCTCGTGACGCAGGCACCCCAGAAGGCTCCGTACACCACGAACAACGTCGGCATTCCGGTGGAGAGCGACGAACACTCGCTGACCGTCGGTCCCGACGGCCCGATCCTGCTCCAGGACCACTACCTCATCGAGAAGATGGCCCAGTTCAACCGGGAGCGGGTCCCCGAGCGGGTGGTGCACGCCAAGGGCAGTGGCGCATACGGGTTCTTCGAAGTAACGAATGATGTCAGTCAGTTCACCAAGGCCGACCTTTTCCAGCCGGGCAGACGCACCGAGATGCTGGCCCGTTTCTCCACCGTGGCCGGCGAGCAGGGCTCGCCCGACACCTGGCGCGACCCGCGCGGCTTCGCGCTCAAGTTCTATACCGAGCAGGGCAATTACGACCTGGTGGGCAACAACACCCCGGTCTTCTTCGTCCGTGACACGATCAAGTTCCAGGACTTCATCCGCTCGCAGAAGCGCCACCCGGCTACCGGGCTGCGCAGCAACGACATGCAGTGGGACTTCTGGACCCTCTCGCCCGAGTCGGCACACCAGGTGACCTGGCTGATGGGCGACCGGGGCATCCCGAAGACGTACCGCAACATGAACGGCTACGGCTCCCACACCTACATGTGGATCAACGGCGCCGGTGAGAAGTTCTGGGTGAAGTACCACTTCAAGACCGACCAGGGCATCGACTTCCTCACCCAGGCGGAGGCCGACGAGCTGGCCGGGTCGGACGCGGACAAGCACCGCCGGGACCTGTACGAGTCGATCGAGTCCGGGAACGCGCCGAGCTGGAGCCTGAAGGTCCAGATCATGCCGTTCGAGGACGCGGCGGACTACCGCTTCAACCCCTTCGACCTGACCAAGGTCTGGCCGCACGGGGACTATCCGCTGATCGACGTCGGCCGGATGACCCTCGACCGGAACCCCGAGGACTACTTCATCCACATCGAGCAGGCCGCCTTCGAGCCGTCCAACCTGGTGCCGGGCATCGGCCCCTCGCCGGACAAGATGCTGCTCGGCCGGCTGTTCTCCTATCCGGACACACACCGGTACCGGATCGGCCCGAACTACGCCCAGCTGCCGCCGAACCGTCCGCACGCCCCGGTGAACTCGTACGCCAAGGACGGCCCGATGCGCTACGAGCCGTCGCTCGCGGCCCGCCCGTACGCGCCCAACTCCTACGGCGGCCCCGCGGCCGACTTCTCCCGCTTCGGCGACCCGGCGAGCTGGGAGGCCACGGGCGAGCTGGTGCGCGAGGCGTACAAGCTGCACCGCGAGGACGACGACTGGGGCCAGCCGGGCACGATGGTCCGTCAGGTCCTCGACGACGCGGCCCGCGACCGCCTGGTCTCGAACGTCACCGGCCACCTGTTGGCCGACGTCTCCCGCCCGGTCCTGGACCGCGCCCTGCAGTACTGGCGCAACATCGACAAGGAACTGGGCGACCGGATCGCCCACGACGTCAACGGAGGCTGAGCGAAGACGTCAACGGAGGCTGAGCGCCGGAGCGTCCGGTGCGTGGCGCCCGAGGTGGAATCGAACCGACTCCGCCTCGGGCGCCACGCGCTTGTGGTGTCGTAGGGGAGGCGGCATCCGGACGTGAGGACGAACCGTGCAGCTTCAAGACGTACCGTGCAGCTTCAAGACGTACTGAACCGTCTCGACCGGTGGCTGGAAGTCAACGTGCCGGATGATTTCGGCACGTTGAACCCGCCCGCGACGGCGTCGGAGATCGATGCGATCACCGAGAACAGGTTCTCGCTCGCCCCGGAGATCCGGACGTGGCTGGAGCATCACAACGGCGTGTCGACCCACTCCCGGCACAGCGGCCCCGGCGGCTTCAGGGGCCGACGCACGGCGCCGTCCTGGAGATCGACCAGGATCTGGAACTGTGGGGAGTCGTGCGCTGGAAGAGCCTGTCCGAGATGTTCCAGGGGACACTCGAATCCCTGGAGACCGGACGGCCCGTCGTCACGGCGATCGGCAGGGAGATCCGTCCCGAGACGGTCCGCGAGTCGGACGGTACGAGCACCATCGTCTGGACGTGACGCCGGACGGCCCACCGTGGGGGACCGGCCGTACCGGCGGCCCCCCACGTCCGTCGCCCTAGAAGGGCGGTGGTTCAGGGACGGATGACGCAGACGTCATCGGGACTGCACCCCTCCATCTGCGGAACCTCCATGTAGAACGCCCCGCCGTTGTGCACCCGTGCCTTCGTGAAGAAGCCCGACAGTCCCGGGCCTCTACCCGCGTCTCCGTTCTGCTTGCCCGGCATGGAAGAACGCCCGCAGATCTCCTTCCACGTGGGCGGTTCGTACCCGTCGTCGTCGAAGAGGCGCCAGGTGCCGTCGTCCTGCTTCTGCGCGAAGAGCTGCGCGCAGATCCCTCCGTTGACGACCGGTGGCGATATTCCAGGCACGACAGGAATTGAGCGCAGTCAGCCGGTCAGCGCGCAGCGCAAGGTGTCGCCAAGATTCCCTCCCCGTTGGCGGGAGAATGGTCCAGACACCCCACCCGAGTCAACGAATTTCTCATGGACCTCTAAAGTTCCGGCCTTTGTGGCCGATAATCAACCGGCAATAAATCGCCCCACCAAGGGAATCGGCCAGATATACGCGATCATCGCGACCGTGAGCTTCGGTCCGGTAGACACGAGAAGGGCGCCCGGTGGGTCACCGGACGCCCTTCTCCTCAGGCCCTGGTGGGCCTTTTTGACGGTTACTGCTGGTTGTTCGGGTTGAACGGGTCCTGTGGTGTGATCTGGTCGGTGGGGGTCCCCGTCGGAGTGGTCGGGGGTGTCGTCGCCGGGGTGGTCGGGGGCTCGGACGTCGGGGTCGGCGGAGCGCTGGTGGTGGGCGGCTCGCTCGTCGGGGGCTCGGTGGTCGGGGTCTGCGACGGCGTCTCGGTCGGCGTGTCGCTGATCGTCGGCGTGATGGTGGGCTCCATCGCCGCGCCCTGGGTGGTGTCCAGCTCGAACGTGCTCACACTGCCCATCGCGTTGAAGGTGTACGCCGCCCATATCTGGGCCGGGAAGCCGCCACCGTTGACACGGCCGCCGCCCGCGGCGCCCTTCAGGGAGACCTGCGTCCCCTGCTTGACCACCTTGCCGCCGCTGTCCTTGCGGTCCTTGGGGACCTCTCCGAACAGACCGACCGAGGTGACCAGGTTCGGCGTGTAGCCGGTGAACCAGGCCGACTTGTTGTTGTCGGACGTACCCGTCTTGCCCGCGACCTGCTGGCCGTTGCGGTCGACCGCCTGGGCCACCGAGACCTGGGCCGTACCGTCGTTGACCACGCCGGTGAGCACCGAGGTGACCGTGTCGGCCGCCTGGGGACTGATGACCTGGTCGCCGATCGGGTTCGGGAAGTCGACCCGGCTGTCCTTGTGCTCGGCCGAGGCGACGACGGCCGGGGTGACCTTGCGACCGTGGTTGTCGAGGGTCGCGTAGATGCCCGCCATCTCCAGCGGGCTCGCGCCCATGGTGCCGAGGGTCTGCGCGGGCACCGCCTGCATGCCCTTGGTGTCCATGCCGAGCTTGCCGGCGACCTTGAGGACCTCGTCCATGCCGACGTCGACGCCCATCTGCGCGAAGACGGAGTTGATGGACTTGTTCATCGCGGTCTGGACGGTGACGTCGCCGTAGTCCTGGTTGTCCTCGTTGGGCGGCGCGAAGCCGATGCTGCTGCCCTTGACGGAGCGACCGCTGGTGCCGTCGTAGACCGTGTCCGCCGTGATGTCCTGGCCGTCCTGCGTCTTGGCCTGCTCCTCCAGGGCCGCCGCGAAGATCAGCGGCTTGAAGGTGGAGGCGGGCTGGTAGTCGGGGCGGGTCGCGTTGTTCACGTAGTGCTTGAAGTAGTCCTCGCCGCCGTACATCGCCACGACCTTGCCGGTCTTGGGGTCGACGGACGCGGCACCGGCCTCGACATCACCGTCGACCCTGCGCTTCTTGGCGTCCAGCTTGCCGGTGAGCTTCGTCTTGACGGCGACTTCCAGCTGCGTCTGCTTCTTCTTGTCGATGTTGAGGGTGATCGTCCAGCCGCCCGCGTCGACCAGCGCCTTGGCGTCCTCGTAGTTGGCGGCGGCGCCCTTGGCCACCAGCCGGTTGGCCAGCGCGCTGTTGGCCGCGTCCACCAGATAGCCGGTCTGGCCCTCCATGCCGGGCACGCCCTTGGGGTCCTGCGGGACCGGGAACTTCATGGTCGCGCGCTTGGCGGCGGGCAGCCAGCCCTCCTCCACCATGTTGTTGAGGGTGTAGTTCCAGCGGGCCGTCACCAGCCGCTTGCCGGTGTCCGTGGCGACACCCCAGTCGTACTGGCTCGGGGCCTGGAGCAGCGAGGCGAGGTACGCGCCCTGCTCGACCGTGAGGTCGCTCGCGTCCTTGCCGTAGTACGCCTGGGCCGCCGCCTGGATGCCGTAGGAGTTACGGCCGTAGTAGCTGGTGTTGATGTAGCCCGCGAGGATGTCGTCCTTGGTCTGCTGACGGTCCACCTTCAGCGCGATGACCAGTTCCTTCAGCTTGCGCGTGACGGTCTGGTCCTGGGTGAGGTAGAAGTTCTTGACGTACTGCTGGGTGATCGTCGAACCACCCTGCCTGCCCTTGCCGGACAGGGTGTTGATCAGACCGCGGGCCGTGCCCTTGAGGTCGACGCCGGCGTCCTTGTAGAAGGACTTGTTCTCCGCGGCGACGAAGGTCTTCTGGACGTCCTTGGGCACCTTGTCCAGGCCGACGATCTCGCGGTTGACCTTGCCGGTTCGGGCGAGCGTGCTGCCGTCGCTGTACTTGTAGATGTTGCTCTGCTGCGTGGCGGCCGCGTTGCTCTGGGGTATGGACACCACCATGTAGAGGACGATGAAGGCACCCATGCCGAGCAGACAGAAGCCCAGGAAGGTGCCGAGGATCGTCTTCCAGTTCACGAACCGGCGTATGCCGGTGCGGCGGGGCTTTCCTCCGGACGAGGGCATGGCCGCCGCGCGGCGGCCACCGTGCTGCCGCGCTCGTCTCTCTTCCGCTCGTCCCATGGCTGCGTCCGCTCCGCTCGCTCTCGTGTCGCGCTCTCTTGTACGCGTGTCCTGCCGCGTTCACTCACGCGCTCGGGTGTCGCGTTCGTGTTCGCGCGTCACGCGGGTTCGCCGCTGAGGTCGACTCAGCAAACTAACACCACGCGCTATGACAAAGGGCTGCCGATCCGGTCTTTTGCGGACGTGACAATCAGCACGTACCACTCAGGACATCGCATCCGCCCCAACTCAACCGACGTGCGGGAGGGGTGGAAGGTTGCCGTGCCGGGTAAAGTGATATCACTTAGATAGGCCTCGACGGCCATGGACGGGCGGGAGCCACACGGGCTCCCGCCGTACGAAAACGGGGGCACCAATGCCGGAACACGACTCCACTCCCACCGACTCCTCCGCTCCCGCGGACGTGCCGCGGATGCCTGATCCGCGGGTACGGGAGTTCGCCGCGCACAGCATCGGCGGCGGGCTCGCACTACTGTTCGGGCTGGTCGGGCTGCTGCTCGGCGCCGGCATGATCGCGGCCGCCACGACGGTCGACGCCGGCGGGGCGAAGGCCGCGCTGATCGTCCCCGGCATCCTGATCGGCCTCGCCGCGTTCATCGCGATGTGCGGGCTGAACACGGTGGCGCCCGGTGAGGCGCGGGTCGTCCAGCTCTTCGGGCGGTACCGGGGGACGATCCGCCAGGACGGGCTGCGCTGGGTGAACCCCTTCACCTCCCGCACCAGGATCTCGACCCGGGTACGCAACCACGAGACCGCCGTCCTCAAGGTCAACGACGCCTACGGCAACCCGATAGAGCTCGCCGCGGTCGTGGTCTGGAGGGTCGAGGACACCGCGCAGGCCACCTTCGAGGTCGACGACTTCCTGGAGTTCGTCGCCACCCAGACCGAGGCGGCCGTGCGGCACATCGCGATCGAGTACCCCTACGATGCCCACGACGCGGACGGTCTCTCGCTGCGCGGCAACGCCGAGGAGATCACCGAGAAGCTCGCCGTCGAACTGCACGCTCGGGTGGAGGCGGCCGGGGTCTCGATCATCGAGTCGCGCTTCACGCATCTCGCGTACGCTCCCGAGATCGCCTCCGCGATGCTCCAGCGCCAGCAGGCCGGGGCGGTGGTCGCGGCGCGGCGGGAGATCGTGGACGGGGCGGTCGGGATGGTCGAGGCCGCGCTCGCCCGGATCGCCGAGCGGGACATTGTGGAGCTGGACCCCGAGCGGAAGGCGGCGATGGTGTCGAACCTGTTGGTGGTGTTGTGCGGTGACCGGGCTCCGCAGCCCGTCCTGAACACGGGGTCCCTCTACCAGTGACGGATCCCTCCGGGGGGTCGGTCCCCGAGCGTCGGCCACAGCCGCAGCAGCCGCAGCCGCGCAAGCAGGTTCTGCTGCGACTGGATCCGCTGGTCCATGAAGCGCTGGCCCGGTGGGCGGCGGATGAGCTGCGCTCGGCGAACGCGCAGATCGAGTATCTGTTGCGGCGGGCGCTTGCGGAGGCGGGACGGTTGCCGGGTGGGGCGGGGCCGATTCCTCGACGGGGGCGACCGTCCGCGTCCGCGCCGGACGCGGCGGAGGAGTAGGCACCGCCGGGTTCCTCTCCCGCCGCGTCCGCCTGTCTGCCGCCTGTGGGTGAGTGGGGGCCGATCGCGCCGTTCCCCGCGCCCCTGAAAGCCGGGGGTCGCACTACGACTGCGGGTGAGCGGGGGCCGGTCGCGCCGTTCCCCGCGCCCCTGAGGACCGGGGGTGGTTCTTCGGGTGCGGGCCGGTGGGGGCCGGGCGCGCCGTTCCCCGCGCCCCTAAAGGCCTCGGTCCTCGCGATGTTCCAGAACGGGGCCGGTGCCCCGCCCGCCCCGGCCCGCGGCATTCGGGCCGTCCCTCGATCGAGAACAAGGCGAGGGTCACCCCCCACCCACTCCAGCCCGCTCCCTGCGGCCCTCCGGCGTTTGAGGACAAGGCCGAAGGCCGGCGCTCCCACTCACCCGGCCCCCGCCCACCCCGGTCCCCTTCTTTCAGCCCGTCCGGCGTCCGAGGACGAGGCCGTTCAGGCCGATCAGGGGGGTCTGGGGGCGCAGCCCCCAGTGATGGGACGGGTAGGGGCGGCGGGGGCGAGGGAATCGCGGTGACGGAACCGTGACAATCCGGCGTGACCTGCACGAACGCGGGGCCCACCATGATCTATTCGCGGTGTGTATACGTGCGGTGTATACGCCGTGTGTAGAGTGCTCGGCATGTCCATCGGTCACACCCTCCTAGGACTCCTGGAGTCCGGGCCCCGCCACGGTTACGACCTGAAGCGGGCCTTCGACGAGAAGTTCGGTCACGACCGGCCGCTGCACTACGGCCAGGTCTACTCGACGATGTCGCGACTGCTCAAGCACGGACTCGTCGAGGTCGACGGGATAGAGGCGGGCGGCGGCCCGGAGCGGAAGCGGTACGCGATCACCGACGCCGGGATCACCGACGTACAGCGGTGGCTCGCGACGCCGGAGAAGCCCGAGCCGTATCTGCAGTCGACCCTCTACACGAAGGTCGTCCTCGCGCTGCTCACGCACCGGGACGCGTCCGAGATCCTCGACACACAGCGCTCCGAGCACCTGCGGATGATGCGCATCCTGACGGACCGCAAGCGCAAGGGCGACCTCGCCGACCAGCTGATCTGCGACCACGCCCTCTTCCACCTGGAGGCCGACCTGCGGTGGCTGGAGCTCACCGCCGCGCGCCTCGAAAAACTCGCCGAGGCGGTAACCCGATGACCCCCGCAGGCTCCCTGCTCACGGCCCACGACCTGCGCAAGGCGTACGGCCCCACCAGCGCCCTCGACGGCGCCGAGTTCTCGATCCACCCGGGCGAGGTCGTCGCCGTGATGGGCCCCTCCGGCTCCGGCAAGTCGACCCTCCTGCACTGCCTGGCCGGCATCGTGACACCGGACTCCGGGTCCATCGTCTACAACGGCCAGGAGATGGCGACCATGAACGACGCCCAGCGCAGCGCGCTGCGGCGCAGCGAGTTCGGGTTCGTGTTCCAGTTCGGGCAGCTCGTTCCCGAACTGACCTGCGTCGAGAACGTCGCCCTCCCGCTGCGGCTCAACGGCACCGGGCGCAAGGAGGCCGAGCGAACCGCCCTGTCCTGGATGGAACGGCTGGAGGTCGACGACCTCAAGGGCAAGCGGCCGGGCGAGATATCCGGCGGCCAGGGACAGCGGGTCGCCGTGGCCCGGGCACTGGTCACCAGCCCGCGCGTACTCTTCGCGGACGAGCCCACCGGAGCACTCGACTCCTTCAACGGCGAACGCGTGATGGATCTGCTCACCGAGGCGGCCCGCTCGACCAACGCCGCCGTCGTCCTCGTCACGCACGAGGCACGGGTGGCCGCCTACTCGGACCGCGAGATCGTCGTACGCGACGGAAAGTCCCGCGACATGGAGCGGGTGGTATGAGCGCCGCTCCCAGCCTCCGGCAGTGGTCCAGAGACCTGGCCATGGGCGCCAAGTTCGCCTTCACCGGCGGACGCGAGGGCTGGATGCGCGCGGTCCTCACGGCCGTCGGGGTCGGGCTCGGCGTCGCGCTGCTGCTGCTCACCACGGCGCTGCCGAGTGCGCTCCAGGCCCGCAGCGACCGCGAGAAGGCCCGTACGGACATCACGTTCACCGATGTGGGCATACCCAAGGCGTCCGATCGGACCCTTCTCGTCGCGGCCGTCGACGACACCTACCGCGACAAGGACATCCGCGGACGCGAGGTGCAAGCCGAGGGGGCCCGGGCGCCGCTGCCGCCAGGGGTGAAGAAGCTCCCGGCGCCGGGCGAGATGGTGGTCTCCCCCGCGCTGGCGGACCTGCTGAAGTCCGGCAGCGGGAAACTGCTGCGCGAGCGGCTGCCCTACCGCACCATCGGCACCATCGGGGAGCCCGGTCTCGTCGGCGCGAACGAACTCAGCTTCTACGCGGGCGCCGACAACCTCGCCCCGCGGATCGACGGCTCCAGAGTGACCCGTATCGACCACTTCGGGGAGCCCCTCGGGCCGCCCGACCGACTGGACCCGGTACTCCTCCTCCTGATCATCGTCGTCTTCGTGGTGCTGCTGCTGCCGGTCGGTGTCTTCATCGCCGCGGCCGTGCGCTTCGGCGGCGAGCGGCGCGACCGGCGGCTCGCGGCACTGCGCCTGGTCGGCTCCGACAGCCGGATGACCCGGCGGATCGCCGCGGGCGAGGCCCTCTCGGGCGCCGTCCTCGGGCTCGCCTTCGGCACCGTCTTCTTCCTGCTGGCCCGTCAACTGGCGGGATCCGTGGAGATCTTCGGCAAGAGCGTGTTCCCGAGCTATCTGAACCCCACGCCCGCACTGGCCGCCCTGGTCGCCGTCGCGGTGCCCGCGGCCGCGGTCCTCGTCACCCTGCTCGCACTGCGCGGGGTCGTCATCGAGCCGCTCGGAGTGGTCCGTGCGGCCAAGCCCGCGCGGCGCCGGCTGTGGTGGCGACTGCTGCTGCCGATCGGCGGGCTCGCGATGCTCTACCCGATGATCGGCAAGGGCAACACCAGCGGAAACTTCAACCAGTACCTGGTGATCGGCGGTGTCCTGCTGCTCCTGATCGGCGTCACGGCGCTGCTGCCCTGGATCGTCGAAACGGTCGTCGCCCGGCTCGGGTCCGGCTCGGTGTCCTGGCAACTCGCCATCCGCAGACTCCAGTTGAGCAGCGGAACGGCGGCCCGCATGGTCAACGGCATCGCGGTCGCGGTGGCCGGCGCCATCGCCCTGCAAATGCTGTTCGCCGGGGTCGAGGGCGACTACACCAAGGACACGTCGAACGACCTCCAGCGGGCGCAGATGCAGATCCGCCTCCCGTACGACGTCCCGCTCGACCAGGCCCGCGAGCAGTTCACGCGGACCAAGGGCGTACGACAGGTCACCACGATCGGCTCCGGTTCGCTGGGCGACAAGAAGCGGGACCCCACCACGTCCACGACCGTGACCGTCGGCAACTGCGCGTCGCTGCGCGAGGTGGCCACGCTGCCGACGTGCCGCGACGGCGACGTCTTCCTCGTCAAGGGCCCCGACAGCGACCTGGACGCGACGAAGCTCGGCAAGCCCGGCCGGACCCTCTACATCGACCCCTCCTACGCCGAGAGCTTCAGGGGCAGGCAGGCCGCCTGGACCGTGCCTCAGGACATCAAGGCAGCCCGGATCCGCACGGATGCGACGAACGGTCTGACCGGCGGCATCCTGTTCACCCCGAGCGCACTGCCGGCCGGGGCCGCGCAGGCGATCGAGGGCAACGCCTACCTGCAGATCGACCAGTCGGCACCGGACGTCTACGACCTCGTTCGCAACGCCACGGCGAAGCTCAGCCCGCTGGCCCACGCCTGGACCTGGGCGTCGACCGAGCAGGACAACCGCTACACCTCCATCCGCACCGGCCTGTCCGTCGGCGCGGCCTGCGTCCTGTTCCTGATCGGCGCGAGCCTGCTGGTCTCCCAGCTGGAACAACTGCGCGAGCGAAAGAAACTGCTCTCCGTCCTGGTCGCCTTCGGCACTCGACGCCGCACGCTGAGCCTGTCGGTGCTCTGGCAGACCGCGATCCCGATCGCGCTGGGTCTGTTGCTCGCTTCCGTGGTCGGCGTGACCCTGGGCGTGGTCCTGCAGAAGATGACGAGCGTCTCGGTGCGCGTGGACTGGCCGAGCCTGCTGTCGATGACCGGCATCGGCGCGGGAGTCGTCCTGCTGGTGACCGCACTCAGCCTGCCACCGCTGTTGCGCCTGATGCGGCCGGACGGCCTGCGCACCGAGTGACGGGTCCCGTGGGCCGGGGCGCTCAGGCGTCCCGGTCCCACACCCGTACAGGCAGCGGTCGCAGCGCTTCTCGGAGCGCTGCGGCCAGTTCTTCGTACTCGCCGCCGCGCGCGGCCCCGGCGCGCATCGCCAGCGCGATCCGCCGGGTCGGCGCCGGGTCCGCGAAGTAGCCGGTGAGGAGCTGGTTGCTGCGGGTCGTCTCGACCTTGACGGCGGTGCGCGGCAGCAGGGTGCAGCCGAGGCCGCCGGCGACGAGCTGGACCAGGGTCGACAGGCCCGCAGCCGTGGTGGTGACCGGCGCGTCCTCCCGGCCCGCCTCGCGGCAGATGTCCAGGGCCTGGTCGCGCAGACAGTGCCCCTCGTCGAGCAGGAGCAGATTGAGCTCGCGCAGGGCTTCGCGGGGGATTCCCTCCCGGCCGCCCAGCGAGTGGTCGAGCGGGGTGACGAGCACGAAGTCCTCGTCGAACAGCGGGAGTTCGGTGATGCCGGGCACACCGAGGGGGACGGCGAGCAGCAGCAGGTCGAGACGGCCGGAGGTCAGGCCGTCGAGGAGGTTGGCGGTCTGCTCCTCGTGGACCTGGAGGTCGAGGTCCGGGTAGCGGTCGTGGACCAGGTTGAGGACGGTGGGCAGGAGGTAGGGCGCGACGGTGGGGATGACGCCGAGGCGCAGGGCCCCGGTGAACGGCGCCCGTACCGCCTCCGCCTCCTCCATGAGCGCGCCGACCTCGTCCAGTACCGCCTTCGCGCGTACGGCGAGACGCTCGCCGGCGGGTGAGAGCAGCACCTTGCGGGTCGTACGCTCCAGGAGGGTCACGCCGAGCGTCTCCTCCAGGACGGACACCGCGCCCGACAGCGCGGGCTGGCTCATGCCGATCGCGGCGGCCGCGTCACGGAAGTGCAGGTGCTCGGCCACGGCGGCGAAGGCGCGCAGCTGGGCGAGGCTCGGCTGACGGCGCCCGTTCCCCTTGGAACTCATGGCTCCCTTGCCGCTCATGGAGCCCTTGGAGCTTGCGTTGCCCATCGGGCTGGCCATGGCCGTACCTCTTACTCATAGTCACTGATAGATGCAGTCGATCAACACGACCGAGTGTAGCTATTTCCGTAATCAATGCAGCGTGTGCCAACATCAGCTTCGTCCAACCCTCGGGAAACGCCCCCAAAAAGGGCTTTTCCCCGCTGCAAGGAGAGCGCGTGCTCACTGTCGGTGACAAGTTCCCCGAGTTCGATCTGACCGCCTGTGTCTCGCTGGAGAAGGGCGAGGAGTTCCAGCAGATCAACCACAAGACCTACGAGGGTCAGTGGAAGGTGATCTTCGCATGGCCCAAGGACTTCACCTTCGTGTGCCCGACCGAGATCGCGGCCTTCGGCAAGCTGAACGACGAGTTCGCCGACCGTGACGCTCAGGTGCTCGGCTTCTCCGGCGACTCCGAGTTCGTGCACCACGCCTGGCGCAAGGACCACGACGACCTGCGTGACCTGCCGTTCCCGATGATGGCCGACTCGAAGCACGAGCTCATGCGTGACCTCGGCATCGAGGGCGAGGACGGCTTCGCCAAGCGTGCGGTGTTCATCGTCGACCAGAACAACGAGATCCAGTTCTCCATGGTGACCGCCGGTTCCGTCGGCCGTAACCCCAAGGAGGTCCTCCGGGTCCTCGACGCGCTCCAGACGGACGAGCTCTGCCCGTGCAACTGGACCAAGGGCGAGAACACCCTCGACCCGGTGGCGCTCCTGGCGGGTGAGTAACCCTCCATGTCCCTCGACGAACTGAAGTCCGACCTGCCGGACTACGCGAAGGACCTGCGGCTCAACCTCGGCTCCGTCATCGGCAACTCGGACCTTCCGCAGCAGCAGCTGTGGGGGACGGTGCTGGCGTGCGCGATCGCGGCGCGGTCGCCGCGGGTGCTGCGGGAGCTGGAGCCGGAGGCGAAGGCCCAGCTGTCGCCGGAGGCGTACACCGCCGCCAAGTCGGCTGCCGCGATCATGGCGATGAACAACGTCTTCTACCGCACGCGGCACCTGCTGTCGGACCCCGAGTACGGGACCCTGCGGGCCGGTCTGCGGATGAACGTCATCGGCAACCCCGGTGTCGAGAAGGTCGACTTCGAGCTGTGGTCGCTGGCGGTGTCCGCGGTCAACGGTTGCGGGCAGTGTCTTGACTCCCATGAGCAGGTGCTCCGCAAGGCGGGCGTCGACCGGGAGACGATCCAGGAGGCGTTCAAGATCGCTTCCGTGATCCAGGCGGTCGCCACGACGCTGGACGCCGAAGCCGTTCTCGCGGAGTAACCTCCGCCTCTTCTCTCAGGCCCCGTTCACCCTGCCCGGGTGGGCGGGGCCTCGCCTTTCACCCCGGGGCTCCGCCCCCGGACCCGGGTGAGTTCTTCGGCTGCGGCTGAGTGGGGGCTTGGCGCGCAGTTCCCGTGCCCCTGGGGCACGGGGCTCCGCCCCGGCGCCCCAGGCTTTCAGGGGCGCGGGCAACTGCGCGACCAACCCCCACAGGGCCTGCTGCCAAACGAATCCGGGCGGGCGGGGGATGCGGGGCGAAGCCCCCGCCTCAGGGGTGGAATCGTCACAGAGACGGGGGACGCACCGGGGCCACATCCACCGCGGTGGCGCCGCGCGGCTCCGGCGCGTGGCGCAGTGCCGGCTCGCGGGAGTACGAACGCAGGTATCCCACCACCGTGTTGGTGACCGCCACCAGCGGCACCGCCACCACGGCCCCGCCGATCCCGGCGACCAGCCCACCCGCCGCGACGGACAGCACCACCGCCAGCGGATGGACCCGCACGGCCCGCCCCAGAATGAACGGCTGGAGGATGTGGCCCTCGATCTGCTGGACCGCGAGCACGACGAGCAGCGTCATCAGCGCGGTGAACACACCCTGCGTCACCACCGCGACCACCACCGCCAACGCCCCCGACATCACCGCGCCCACCAGCGGAATGAACGCGAAGAGGAAGATGAAGACGGCGAGGGGCACGGCCATGGGGACGTTCAGGAAGTAGATGCCGAGGCCGATGAAGATCGCGTCGATCAGAGCCACTATCACCGTGCCGCGCACATAGGCCGTCAGGGTCCGCCACGCGCGGGGCCCCGCCCCGGCCACCCCCGGCCGTGCCGCCGCCGGCACCAGCTTCAGCGTCCACTCCCAGATCCGCTTGCCGTCGTAGAGAAGGAAGAGCGTCGAGAACATCGTCAGAAGGATGCCGGTCAGGGCTTCCACTATGACCGTCACGCCCTCCAGCCCCGCCGACGTGATCTGGTCCGTGTTCGCGCCGATCGCGTCCCGCAGGTTCTTGGCGATCTCGTTGATCTGCTTGTCCGTCACGTGGAACGGGCTGTTGAGGAGCCACTTGCGCAACTCGTCGATGCCGTCCTGGATCTGGTTCGAGAGGTTGTCGATGTTCTCCTGGACCTGCCAGACCACGAACCAGCCGACCAGCCCCATGATGACGAAGCCGAGGATCGCGGTGAGCGCGGTGGCGAGGCCCCTGGGGAATCCCACTCTCTTCAGGCGCGCCACGGTGGGCTGAAGGAGCGCGGTGATGAGCAGCGCGGCGACGAAGGCCAGTACGACTAGTTGTACGGCGCTGATCACCCGCATCAAGACCCAGAGGGTGCCCGCGAGAACGAGCAGCCGCCAGCCGGCCTCGGCCGCGACCCGTACGCCCCACGGCACGGCCAGGACGGGATCGGGCCGGGTGTCCGTCTCCGGCCCAAGGGTGTAGTGGGCGGCGGGGGCGGAGACGGCGGAGGGCTCCGACTCGGAATCGGATCCGGGTTCACGTTCGCGGATGGGTTCGGGAGCGGCGTCGGCAGGGGATGCGGAAGGCTTCGCGTCCGTCCATGCCGTCGTCGTGGAGCCGCGCGGCGACCGGTCGTCGGTCTCGTCGATCAGGTCGAGCGAGCCCCCCGACTCCTTCTCCACCTCGGCGCGGCGCTCGTCCAACCGCGCACCCAGCTCGGTCAGCCCGGCGCCGAGCCGACCGAGCAACCCTGGCACTCTCGACATGATCCGTCCTTTTCCCCCGCTTCTCCCCACCACTCCCCCCTGGAGTCGTCGGTTCCGACCGTACATGGCCGAAGCCCCTCCCCCTAGGACGGGGAGGGGCTTCGAAAGGTTGAGCGGCCGGAGGTGACGACGGCTCAGTAGTTGCCGTGAGCCTGCCAGTACGACCAGGCATCGCAAGGGCTGCCGTAGCGGTCGTTCATGTAGTTGAGGCCCCACTTGATCTGCGTGGCCGGGTTGGTCTGCCAGTCGGCACCGACGGACGCCATCTTGCTGCCGGGCAGCGACTGCACGAGACCGTAGGCGCCGGACGAGGGGTTCTGCGCCCTGTAGTTCCAGGTGGACTCGTGGTCCACGATGTTGCTGAAGCACTGGAACTGACCGCTGGGGATGATCTGGCGCGCGATGGCCTGGACCTCAGCGACGGTGTACGAGGACTGCGGGGCCAGGCTGACAGCGGCAGCGGCACGCGTCTGGGAGCGGCTGGCCGCTTCCGCGGCATCCTTGCGCGCCTTGGCTTCCGCCGCGGCCTTCTGCTTCGCGACCGCGTCCTTGGCCGCCTGCTTACGGGCAGCCTCCTCCGCGTCCTTCTTGGCGCTCGCGTCCGCGGCGATGGCCTGTGCGTCGGCCTGCTGCGTCAGGGACGCGGTCTGCACCTGGGCCTGCTGGCCCGCGGGTATGTCCGCGAGGAGAGTCGAGTCGCTCGCCATCGCCTCGGCGTCGTTCGACGGCTGGCCGGTGTTGCCCGAGGCAACACCACTCACGGCGCCGACAGCGGTGACCGCGGTGGCCGAGGCCACTGCGAGTCCCCGGACCGAAATCCGGCTCACACGGTTTCCTTCCAGCATCGCCCGCTTAGGTGACCCTCGCGGACGCAATCGTGCCCCTGAACGCTGGCCTCCCAACTGCGGGGTCACGGGAGGCACGGGCCCGGTGGGCAACTCCCGTGACGGAAGTGCCGCGTGGTGCGCGGGCGGCATACGACGACTCTATGGAGTTCTGGTGTTCCTGAGGTGCGGTACCGCTGGGGGTACACGTGTGTCGTATGCGGGGCCTGACAGGAATGAGACTCTGCCGTAACCCGACGCCGCGAGGCAATTCCCAGTTGCGTGTGAAAGCTCACACCCCGTTTGCCCCAGGAGTTTTGCGGAAACAAGCGCGCACGAAGACGCCGCCCGGCTAGGCTCTTGGCCTTTTGCCGGGCGGCGTCAACTACCGTGCATCCACCACGTTTTGACCAACCGGGTCAAGTGGTGCCAGATGGATCCAGATGGGCCCAGGTGGAGTCAGACAGAGCCATAGGGAACCAGGTGGAACCAGGTGGGTCAGATCTGTCCGTCCTCCAGCATTTCGGTCACGAGCGCCGCGATCTGGGACCTCTCGGAGCGGTTCAATGTCACGTGCGCGAAGAGCGGATGACCCTTCAGTTTCTCCACGACGGCGACCACGCCGTCGTAGCGGCCGACGCGCAGATTGTCCCGCTGTGCCACGTCATGGGTGAGAACCACCCGCGAGTTGGCGCCGATGCGGGACAGAACGGTCAGCAGCACGTTCCGTTCCAGTGACTGGGCCTCGTCCACGATCACGAAGGCGTCGTGCAGGGAGCGGCCGCGGATGTGGGTGAGCGGCAGGACCTCCAGCATGCCGCGCGCGGTGACCTCCTCGATGACCTCGCGCGAGGTGACCGCCGACAGCGTGTCGAAGACCGCCTGCGCCCAGGGGCTCATCTTCTCGGACTCGGAGCCGGGCAGATAGCCGAGCTCCTGCCCGCCCACCGCGTACAGCGGCCGGAAGACCATCACCTTCTGGTGCTGGCGCCGCTCGAGCACGGCCTCCAGACCCGCGCAGAGCGCGAGCGCGGACTTGCCGGTGCCGGCCCGGCCGCCCATCGACACGATCCCGATGTCCGGGTCGAGCAGCAGATCGAGCGCGATGCGCTGCTCGGCGCTGCGGCCCTTGATGCCGAAGGCCTCCCGATCGCCGCGCACCAGCCGGACGTTGCCCTCGGAGGTGACACGGCCCAGGGCCTTGCCGCGCTCCGACTGGATCGTCAGACCGGTGTGCACCGGCAGGTCGGCCGCTTCGGGGACGTACGCGTGTCCCTCCTCGAAGAGGATGTCCACCTGCTCACCGGACAGGGTCAGTTCGGACATTCCGGTCCAGCCGGAGGAGCCCGTGATGGCCAGTTCCGCGCGGTACTCCTCGGCCAGGAGGCCGACGGACGAGGCCTTGATCCTGAGCGGCAGGTCCTTCGAGACGACGGTGACGTCGTACCCCTCGGCCTGCAGGTTGCGGGCGACCGCGAGGATGCGGGAGTCGTTGTCCCCCAGGCGGTACCCGCTGGGCAGGACGCTGGGGTCCGAGTGGTTGAGCTCGACGCGTACGGTCCCGCCGAGGTCCCCGATCGGGATGGGGGAGTCGAGGCGGCCGTGCCGCACCCGGAATTCGTCGAGCAGGCGCAGGGCCTGCCGGGCGAAGTAGCCGAGTTCCGGATGGTGCCTCTTGGCCTCCAGTTCCGTCACCACGACGATCGGAAGCACGACCTCGTGCTCGTCGAAGCGGCTCAGGGCGTTCGGGTCGGCCAGCAGGACGCTGGTGTCGAGAACATAGGTGCGCCGGTCGGGCTTGTGGCGCTTTGTGCTGGTCACCACGGAAGGACGTACCCCCTCGGATGAGGTCGGGGAGCGACGGAGAGGAGCTGGACCGGTCCTGGCCGCATTGCGCGGGCCGGAGACCGGCCCTCCGTCTCGTCCGTACTGACCGCACGGTCGGGCTGGTGCAAAGGGCCTCCCGGGCGGACGGCCCCGTGCCGTCCGCTGAGATACGACACCCGTGGTTCGGGCGTCGACCTGCATGGCTTATGCCCTCGAACATGCGCGGCCATGCAAGAGCATGTGACCACGCGTTCGTTAACTCCGGATGACGCGTACCCCTCGCACCCCTCTGGGTCAGCCTCCGTAGCGGCGGTGTCGCGCCGCGTAGTCGCGCAGGGCACGCAGGAAGTCGACCTTGCGGAACGCCGGCCAGAAGACTTCGCAGAAGTAGTACTCCGAATGGGCGGTCTGCCACAGCATGAATCCGGACAGCCGCTGCTCGCCGCTGGTACGGATCACGAGGTCGGGGTCGGGCTGGTCACTCGTATAGAGGTGCTTGCCGATGAGGTCGATGTCCACCGACTCGGCGATGTCCTCGATCGAGGAGCCCTTGTCGGCGGCGTCGAGGAGCATGGAGCGCACGGCGTCGGCGATCTCCTGGCGGCCGCCGTAGCCGATGGCGACGTTGACCAGTATCCCGTCGACGTGCGCGGTGGCCTCCTCGGCCTCCTTCAGCGCGGTCTGCATCTGGGAGGGCAGGATGTCCGGCGTGCCCACGTGGTGCACCCGCCAGCGGCCGTCGGCGGCGAGGGTGCGTACGACGCCCTCGATGATGCCGAGCAGGGGGACGAGCTCGTCCTCGGGGCGGTCGAAGTTGTCCGTCGACAGCAGCCAGAGGGTGACGACCTCGACGTCGGTCTCCGAGCACCAGCCGAGGAACTCCTCGATCTTGTCGGCACCGGCACGGTGCCCCTGGGCGGCCGTGCTGCCCGCCGCCTTCGCCCAGCGCCGGTTGCCGTCCATGATGACGCCGATGTGCTTGGGCACCTGGTCGTGGTCGAGGTGGCCCTCCACCCTGCGCGTGTAGAACCTGAGCAGCAGCCGGCGCAGGTTGTCCCGCAGGTTCACGTGTTGTCAGCCCCTCCGTGCGGATCGGACGGGCGCGGCAGAGCGGCCTCGCTCAGCGCAACCCCTGTCCATATGACGGTCCCCGGGGGCGAAGCCTACCCCCGTGAAACCAACGGTCCGGCAAGGGCCTGTCCGGTCGATCATGGTGGAGGAAAGCGGCGGCGCCGCGTCGATACCGGTGAACGGGGTGGGGGCGCTGCGTCACCAAGGCCGGTCGCCGGGGCCAGGGGGGCGCACGGGGGCGCAGGCCGAGGCGGCGGTGGGGTGGGGCGTGGGGGGACAAAAACGGGCCGGTCCGTGGGGGGAGACGGACCGGCCCGAGGGGGGGTTTCCACCATAACCCTTCGTAAGTGATGCTGCGTGCATCGGCGTGCCACAACTACTCTCCGAAACCGGACGACGACGCCACGGTGGCCCCGGAACCTCTCATTCAGGGCTCGATCATGGCCGAATCACAGCGGATTCAAAGGGAATGGAGAGGAAAACGGAGAGATCCGGAGAGTTTGCGACCAACTGCGCCTTCCCTGCCGACTCGCCCCCCGTACTCCGGGAGAGTGACGCGCCTTCGTGTCGCCCGCTTGACGGCGCCGCTAACTTCGCACCCATGGCCATGCTCACCACGCCGGGGATACCCGCACCGGTGCCGCTGGAGGTCGCCGCGTCGGCCCACGCCAGGCGCCGTGGACTGCTCGGGCGCGACGGGATCGACGGGGCCCTGCTGCTCTCGCCGGCCGCCGCGGTGCACACCCTGGGGATGCGGTTCGCGATCGACGTCGCCTATGTGGACCGGAAATTCCGCGTCCTGGCGGTACGGACGATGAAGCCGGGGCGCATGGGGTGGCCCCGTCCACGCTCCCGCCACATTCTGGAGGCGGAGGCCGGGGCGATGGAACGGTGGGGCGTACGGCGTGGGACACAGCTCACGGTGCACGACCGATGATGTGGCATGGGCCGCAGGTCACGGTGCACGACCGGTGATGCGGCGTCAGACGGGGGCGCAGCACCGCGCAGCCCCCTCCACTGCGCGGTGCCACACGCGCAGCTTTGCTCACGCGAATTACCTTGGTCCGAACTTACGTGAGGCGAACAGCCCAGACGACCCACCCCCGATAACGATGTGGAAAACCTGTGCAGAAGTCCGTCATGCGGACGGACATGTCAGCCATGACAGGTCGCATCAGGGTGTTTTCGGTCAATCGGTTCCCGGGTGCTCCAGCGGACAAGTTCTGACCTCATTCCCTCCTACCTTCGCCGCATGACCCTGAAGATCACATGGAACGAGGCGAGCGCGCGCCGCATGGAGCGCCAGTCCCTGGCCGTTCCGGCGCGCGGCGGGACCACGGTCGCCGATGTCGTCGGCGCGATGCTCGGCGCGCACGCACAGGTCCTGTCGGCGGCCGAGGTGTCCGTGGGCGTACGCGCCGACGGGGTCACGCGGGCAGACGTACGCTCCGCGCTCTGGGAGGACCGCTCGCTGGTGAAGACGTACGGACCGCGCGGCACCGTCCATCTGCTCCCCACCGCGGAACTCCCCCTCTGGACGGCCGCGTTGACGGCGATCCCGTCCGGCCGGAGCCCCTTCGCACCCGCCGTCCGGCTCACCGAGGAGCAGGCGGACGAGGTCGTGGCGGCGATCGGGGACGCCCTGGACGGCGCGCGGCTGACCATCGACGAGTTGAGCGACGAGGTGGTGGCACGCACCGGGTCCTGGGCCGGGGACCTGGTGATGCCCGCGTTCCAGGGCATGTGGCCGCGCTGGCGGCAGGTCATGCACCGGGCGGGTCAGCGCGGCGCGCTGTGCTTCGCCCCGAACCGGGGTCGCAAGGTGACGTACACCCGGCCCCCGCACTTCGAGCCGCTCGCCGCCGACGAGGGGCTCGCCCTGCTCGTAGGGCGCTATCTGCGCGCGTACGGACCGGCGACGCCGGGGCGGTTCGCCAAGTGGGCTGCGGCCCCGCGCGGTTGGGCCACGGAGTTCTTCGCCTCGCTGGCGGGGGCGGGGGTCATCGAGGAGGTCGACTTCGAGGGGCCGGCGTGGGTCGCGGCGGGCGACACGGAGTTTCCGGGGGCGCCGGTGCGCGGGGTGCGGCTGCTTCCGTACTTCGACGCGTACGCCATCGCCGCGGGTCCCCGCGAGATGCTCTTCCCCGGACCGGCGTACGCGCGTGCACTCGCGGGCGGTCAGGCCGGGAACTTCCCCGTGCTGCTGGTCGACGGTGTGGTGGCCGGGGTCTGGCACCAGAGGCGCCGGGGAGGGCGTACGACGGTCGCCGTGGAGCCGTGGGAAGGGCTGACGGCACAGCGGGAACGGGAGTTGGCGGAGCAGGTGGAACGGGTGGGCGAAATCCTGGAGGCGAGAGCGGAGTTGGTGGTGGGGAGGGTGACGGCGGGCCCGCACGCCTGAGCCACCGCTCCCCTACGGGTGACGCGGCTTGCGCGCCTCGATCAGGAAGCGGGCGCTGTGGGCGACGAACGGGCCCTTCGCCTCGATCCGCTCGTGCAGGGCACGCAGCTCGGTCCGGTACCGGTCGACGGTGAAGCCGGGGACCATCCAGACCACCTTGCGCAGGAAGTGGACGACGGCACCGATGTCGTGGAACTCGATGCGCAGCCGCTCCGCGCGCAGGTCGACGACGTCGAGCCCGGCGGCCTCGGCGGCGGCGCGGGCGCGGTCCGGGTGCCGGCCGTTCCTGACGTCCTGCGACAGCGGTCCGAGGAAGTACTCGACGAGTTCGAAGACACTCGCCGGGCCGACCTGCTGGGAGAAGTACGTGCCGCCGGGGCGCAGGACGCGCGCGATCTCGGACCAGTGCGTCGTGACCGGGTGCCGGCTGGTGACCAGGTCGAAGGCGCCGTCCGCGAAGGGCAGCGGGGCGTCCTCGGGAGAGGCGACGACCACGGCGCCACGGGGGTGCAGCAGGGCGGTGGCCTTCGCGACGTTCGGGGGCCAGCCCTCGGTGGCGACGATGAGCGGGGGCAGCGACGGCGCGGAGGCCAGCACCTCACCGCCACCGGTCTGGATGTCCAACGCGGCGGACGCGCACGCCAGCCGCTCCCCCATCGCCCGCGCATACCCCCAAGAGGGCCGCTCCTCGGTGGCACGCCCCTCGAACCAGGAAAAGTCCCAGCCCTCGACGGACGCCGCCACACCCTCGTCCACGAGGGCTTCGAAGGTACGGGTGGTGGTCATGGGGGGATCTTCTCAAGGGAGTGGCGGGGAGACGAGGGATTTTCCTTCGGGCAACGGGGTTCCGGGGCCGGGCGGCCAGGGTGCTCGTCGCCCGTGCCTTCACTCCCCAGGGAGTACGAGCAGGGTGTGGTCGTCGTCGCCGTGGCGGATGGTGTCGTGGTGGTGGAAGCCGTGGCGTTCCAGGAGGCGTATGGACGCGGTGTTGCCTGTGAAGGGGTCGGCGTACAGGGGGCGGTTCTTCTCCCGTTCGAGGAAGTGGGTCAGAGCCTTGGTGCCGATCCCCCGGCCCCAGTACGGGCGGCCGAACCAGTAGCCGATGAAGCGCCGCTCGCCGTCCCACCAGGAGACGAGGTTCCCCGCCGGCACACCGTCCACGGTGACCGTCTGCACGAGGACGGTGTCGTCACCGAGGATCCTGGTCCTCCAGTGGGACATGAACGCCTCCCGCGTCCGGGGCTCGAACCTCGACCGCCGGGCCGCCTCGGGATCGTGCTCGTAGACCAGGAACAGGTCGAGGTCGGCTTCGACCACGTCCCTCAGTCGCACGTCGTCATCGCTCATACCGACGAGTGTGGCAGCGGGTACTGACAACCTCCGGCCTACGTGATGAGCGGCCGTACTCCCTCCGCCGCGAACCGTACGAAGGCCTCGGCGTCCGGTTCGTCGGCGGTCGGCTGGAGGACCACGGTGTCGGCACCCGCCTCCGCGAGGCGCTGTACGGCCTTGGCGACCGCCCCCGCGTCCCCGGCGACGCCGTGCTCCGGCAGCGGATCCTCACCGTTCGCCTCGATCTCGGCGCGCAGCCGGGCCGCCGCGTCCGGACCGGTGGCCGTGTGGAGGTAGACGACCACCCGGTGGTGGTCGGTCCGGCCCGCCGACTCCCGCCCCTCGTCGATGAGCCGACGTGCCCGCCGTACTCCATCGGGCCCGGTGGCGGCGGTGAGGACGGTCCCGTCGGCGGCGGCCCCGGAGAGCCGGAGCGAACGCGGCCCGCCGGCGCCCGCGAGCACCTCCGGTGCCCCCGCCGGGGGCCAGTCGAGGGCGACGCCGTCCAGCTTCACGTACCGGCCGTCCGTACTGACCCGCTCGCCCCGCAGCAGCGCGCGCAGCGCGTCGAGGTACTCGTGCAGCAGCGTCACGGGCGACTCCGCACGCGCACCGACCTGCCCCATCCAGTCCTGTACGCCGTGACCGACGCCCAGGATCGCGCGCCCCGGGAACATCCGGTGCAGCGTCGCGGCCTCCATCGCGGTGACCGCGACGTTGCGCAGCGGGACGGGCAGCAGGCCCACGCCGACCCGGACCCGTTCGGTCCAGGCGAGGGCGGCCGCCGCGGCCGAGATGCCCCCTTCGAGGAAGCAGTCCTCCCACAGCCACAGCTCCTCCAGGCCCGCGTCGTCCGCCGCGCGCGCGACGGCCCGCAGACACTCAGGGGGCAGTTGGGGCCGGAACACCACGCCAAGAACAGTCATGGAGCCTTCCTACCGATGCCCCGGCTCGCGGACAACACCTTTACGCGTCGGCGGTTCCGGTAGCGGGGGCGGGGGCGGTGCTGTCGCGTTCGTAGCGCAGGAGTACGACCCCGTTGCCGAAGGCCCGTGACTCGGCGAACCGGAGACCGGTCGGGGTGTGCGACTCCGGGAACAGGGGTTTGCCGCCGCCGATCAGCACCGGATGGACGTACACCCGGAACTCGTCGACCAGGTCGTGCCGCAGGAACGCGGCCGTGAGGTCGGCGCCGCCGAGGCCGAGGTCCCCGCCGGGCTGTTCCTTGAGCGCCCTTACCTCGTCCGGTACGACGTCCCGGACGATCGTGGTGTTCCAGTCGGCGCTCCCCAGCGTCCGCGAGTACACGTACTTGGGGATGTCCCGCCAGATCCCCGCGAACTCGGCCACCTCGGCCGTACTGTGCGGATCCTGGTCGGCGGTCGGCCAGAACCCGGCCATCAGCTCGTGCGTCACGCGGCCTTCCAGCAGGCCCCCGAGCTTCCTGATCTCCTCGTTGAAGTGCTGGTGCAGCTCCGCGTCGACGCGGTGCCAGTCGATCTCACGGTTCGGTCCCTCGATGAATCCGTCCAGGGACACCGACATCATCAGGACGATTCTTCTCATGTCACCAGGTTCTCAGCTCTGGGCTCCCGAGGAGGCGCTGTTCACCGCACCGCGTGGGAACGTCACCTCCACCCGGCGGTTCTTCCGGCGGCCCTCCTCCGAGGTGTTGTCCGCGATCGGGTAGTCCTCGCTGTAGCCGCGCACCTCGAACGTGACGTCCGTCGAGCCGAGCGCCGCCGCCAGTTCGTCGTGGACGATCTCCGCGCGCTTCTTGGAGAGGACCAGGCCGTGGGCGTACGAGCCGAGGTTGTCGGTGAACCCGAACACCCTGACCGTCGTCGCCTTCTGGTTCTTGATCTCGTCCGCGATCGCCTGGATACGGGAACGGGCGTCGGGGTTCAGCTTCGAACTGTCCTTGGGGAACAGCACCTCCGCCTGCAACGCGAACGTCACGTCCGAGTTCGTGTCCTCCCGCCGCTCCTCACCCCCGAGGTCCTCGACGACCGACTTGATGTCCAACACCTTGGCCGGCGCGAGCGTGGCGCCGTCGGCGAGCTTCAGGCCGGGGCTGGTGGGGTCGACGGTGGGGGGTGGGGAGGTGGTCAGACTGCCCGGAGGTGCGCTCGGGTTCCCGCCGTCCGCGTACGCCTGGGAACCGCTGAGAGTCAGAGTGCCCAGGACGGCGATCGTCGTGAACATGGTGGCCACAGTGCGGGAGGTCAGGGCCATGGGTCACTCGCCGTCGGAGAGTGTGAGGGTGGCCGGGGGCATGGTCGGTACCTGGAACTGCACGCTCGTCGTCCCGGCGGGCGGCGCCGGGAACTGGGCGAACCAGTCGACGGTGGCGCCCTGGGAGACACCGCCCTGGAACTTCGTGCAGAGGCAGTGCCCTTCGGTGTCCCGGAGGATGAGGTACTTCTTCTTGCCCTTCTCGTCGACCAGACTGGCTCCGGCCAGGGATCCGCCGTTGCTCTTCAACTCGGTCTCGTCGCTGATCCATTCGGCGCCGATCCAGATGCCGGAGGTACCGTTGGTCACCGTGCCGTTGACAGTGACGAACCCACCCTGGTCGCGCTTGGCCGAGGTGATCGTCAGCGTGAGGCCGTTGCTCTTCACTTCGGCGATCGCTTGATTCACAGCAGGTGATCCGCTTTCCTTCGCCTTGCCGTCACCGGTGTTCCGGGCAGATGACGAAGTCGGCGCCTGCTTACCCGACTTGGCGTCTCCGCCCCCTCCGCAACCGGCCACCGTGAGGAGCAACCCAGCCGTGATCGCCAGTGCGCTCAGCGCCCTGCGGCCCTTCATGGTGTGCCGGAGATCCATCGGTACGGCTTCCTCTCACTCGGCCAGATGCACAGAGAACAGCACGGACGGGTCCGGAAGGTCGACCGGATCGAACTTTCCGGGGTCGATGTTGACGATCTGTCCGTCGCAGTTCAGTTCGACGGGCTTCTTGGGATCCGCGGCCGGATCGAAGTCGCAGCGCGGCTGGATGACAGCGGTGGCATGGGCCGTCGCATGCTTGTCCTCTGTACCAGGAATGATCGACTTGCCAACCGTGTACCGGGTCTCGATATCCACTCGGTAGCCCGGAAATCCGTTCACTGCGGTTGGTTTAAAACCCTGCACGGTCGAGTGGTTCTCGGCGGCCAGCCGACCGGCCGCAGCCTCGGCTCCAGTGCCCTTGAACAGGTTGCCCTTGAGCCAGTCCAGCCAGTGGTCATTCGTGCCCACGGCCCCCGTCAAGCCTGTCATCAGCTCGTCGCGGGAGTCCCGTGCGGCCGCCAACGCCGCAGCGTCCGCCGCGGATTGAGCTCCATTCCGGGCGGACGCTGCTTGGGCGAACACGAAGAAGGCGATCGCGGCGAAGAGCAGAATCCCCGTCATCCAGATGTAGATGGGGAGGGTCTGTCCTCGGTCGCTGTGCGGTGGGCCGCCGATCAAGCTCCGCCGATGACTCTGTTCACTGCGTTGCCGATCGCCTGCGAGATCTTTCCGTTCAGGCCGAGCTGATCGATGAGGGTGTAGATCCCCGCGATCAGAATCATCAGGCCCGCGTACTCCACAAACCCCGCCCCGGCATCCCGCCCGCGTCCGCGCATCCGGGTGGAAACCGTCTCCGTCCAGTCCTGCAGAGCGCGCTCCACCCGGACCCCCACCCTCAGCGTCCAGTCCCTCGTCACCATGGCCCCTGTCCTCCCACCCGACGCCACCACTACCGACCCGAGCACCGTACGTGAGACCACGCCTACTCCGGGTGGGCCCAGGGGCCCAACTTGCCGTTGGTGGAGTCATCGGCTCCACCCCTCACGTGCCGTGCCCAGCCAGTGGGCGATCGCTTCGCTGCGCGAGGAACTGTGCAGCTTTGCGAAGATGCGGTTGATGTGGTTCTTGACGGTCTTCTCGCTGATGAAGCAGGCGGCGGCGATCTGCTGATTGCTCATGCCGGACGCGATGAGATCCATGACCTCCACCTCCCGTGAACTCAGGCCGAAGTTGAGCCGGTTGGGCACGCGGCGGTGGAGCCTCGCCGCGAAGCCGGACCGGGCCTTCGACGACTGTCCCACAACCAGTTGCAGATGCGAAGGGAAATCGTTCGGTTCGTACGAAACACCGAGCGAATCCGGGACAGTCGTCTTCGCCTGCCGTACCTCCCGTACGGCGGAGATCAGTTCGGCGGCCGTGAACTCGCCGTGGACGAGATAACCGACCGCGCCCCGCCGCAACGCCTCGGCCACGACCTCGGGTTCGCCGCTGTAGGTCAGCATCATCACGGGGGCGAGCAGGGAGAGGGCGGGAAGGGCGGTCAGGCCGTCCGTGCCGGGCATGCGGACGTCGAGGAGGACGACGTCCGGGCGCAGTCGGGTCGCGGCCGCGATGGCCGTCTCGCCGTCGGCCGCCTGCGCGACGACCTCGAGGTCCGGGTGGCCGTCGAGCAGCGCGGCCAGGCCGGCCCGGACGACCGGGTTGTCGTCGGCCACGAGTACACGGAGGTTCGGGCCGGGAAGTGCCTGGTCAGGCATGTGCGGCCTCCTCTTGGGGGGTGGGGGGACGGTGGGGGACGGCGGAGGATCGCGGGAGGGTCAGATGAATCTCCGCGCCTCCTTGCGGGGAACGGTTCAGGTCGATACGGCCGCCCAGCGACGCGGCTCGCTCCGCCATGCCGAGCAGCCCGAAGTGGCCGGATCTGGTCAGGTCGTCGAGGGTCGGGTCGTCGAGGGCGGCGGGCGGGGGCAGACCGACTCCGTCGTCCCGTACGCGTACGGCGCACTCGGTTTCCGACACGTCGAGTTCCACCGTCACCCGCGTCGCGCCCGCGTGGCGGTGCGCGTTCTCCAGCGCCTCGGACACGATCGCCAGGACGTGGTGGGCGGTGGCGTACGGGAGGATCGGGGGCTCGCCCCGGTGGTGGAGGGATGTGGGGAGGTGGGTGCGGGACTCGAAGGCCCGCACCCGAGAGTCGAGTTCGGACAGGACGTCCGTGTTCGCACTCGTGAGGTCCGTGTGGCGGCGCAGGTCGGAGAGGAGGTCGCGGGACTCCGCGGCCGCCCGGCGGGCCGCGCCCGCGACCATCGTCGCCTGCCGCCCCAGCGTGTGCGGGTCCGCGTCCCCGGCGGCGGCCGAGGTGGCGAGGGCCTCGGCCGCCAGGGCCAGGCCGTGCAGGGTCTTCGCGACCGAGTCGTGCATCTCGCGGGCCAGGCGTGCCCGTTCGGACTCCACCGCCTCGGCGACGGCCAGGCGGGAGTTCGCCTCCGACAGCGCCTGGCTCGCCGTACCGAAGCGGAACATCAGGTTTCGCAGGGTGACGCCGATGATGCCGGCGCCGACGCAGAAGCCCGCCACGAGGAGGGTGCTGGCGCCGGATCCCGGGTGGTGTTGCCAGGCCCTGTACACCGTCACCAGCACGATCAGCTGCAGGCCGGTGAAGATGCCCGAGCCGCGCCAGCCGTACAGCAGGCCCGCAAGAAGTGGGGTGCAGACCGTCGCGTACGCGAGGGGGGACGCGGGGGACGCCGTCAGGAGCAGGACCGCGCCGAAGGTCAGGTCCACGGCCATGAGGCCGGGGTGCGCGAGGAGGCGGGGGCCGAACCGTTCCCAGTCCCTGAGCATGGCGTACGAGCCCATGACGCCGAGGACGGCGGCGGCCAGGACCGTGTAGCGGGGCGGGCCGTTCACGGCGTTGGTCATCGCGAAGGGGGCGCCGATGGCGATCGCGGCGAGGCGGACGCCGAAGGCCTGGCGACACAGTGCCTGGAGGGCGTTGAGCTGGAGGCGGACGCTGCCGGGGGCCGGGGCGTCGTCGGCCAGGTAGCCGTCCTCGGTGCTCGCGAGGTGCCGCCGCGCCCACAGCCGGGTCAGCCACGGCGGCGGCTGCGACAACCACTGAGGGAGCGTCCAGGGCGGTGACGGCCTCGGCAGGGGAGCACGGCGGCTGGTCATCAGCGGCCCAGGATCGAACCGAAGTTCGTGCCCGACCCCAGGAACATGCCCGTGGCGATCAGGATCATCGTCGCCGGGAGCATGAAGACGAGGGTCACCATCGTCGCCTTGGGGATGGTCTTGGCGGCGCGGCGGCGGGCGTTCTGGGCGTCCGTGCGGCGCATGTCCGTGGCGAGTTGGATGAGGGTCTCGGCGATGGGGGAACCCAGCTCCTCGCCCTGCTGCAGCGCCGAGACGAACTGGGCCACCTGCTCGGAGGAGTTGCGCTTGCGCAGTCCGTCGAAGGCCTGACGGCGGCTGACGCCCATGTCCATCTGGCGCAGCGTGATGCGCAGTTCGTCCGCCCAGGGGCCCTCGTACTTCTCCGCGACCCGGTCCAGCGCCTGACGGAAGCCGAGGCCCGCCGAGACCACGACCGCGAGGACGTCGAGGAAGTCGGGGAGGGTGCGGTCGATGACCTCCTTGCGTTCGCGGACGGCCTGCCAGATGAGGGCGTCGGCGGCGACGAGCCCGAAGGCCAGGGTGAGCACGGCGAACAGGAGCTGGCCGTTGGAGAGGAAGACGAGGCCGAGGACGACGCCGAAGACGCCGTACACCGCCCGGCGGGCGGCGTAGCGGTTGAGGGTCAGGCCGCCGGGATTGCCCGCCATGTCGATGCGGCGGCGTTTGGCCTCGACGCGGCGGGGGCCCATCAGACGCAGGACCGTGGGCGCGAAGCGCATGCCGAGGCGGTCGACGGCGGACTCGGCCGTGGAGACGCGGGTTCCGCCGACCTCCAGGGCGAGCGCGAGGTCGCTCGGGAGTTTGGCGTCGGCGCGGATCATGCGGATGCCCAGCAGGGCGCCCGCGACGGCTCCGGCCGTCAGGAGGGCGAGCAGCAGCGCGAGCAACGTGACCCCTCCTCTCTCAGACTTCGATCTTGCCGAGGCGGCGGATGACGAAGAAGCCGACGGTGTAGAGGCCGAGCGAGATCAGGACGAGGGTCTGGCCGAGGCCGGAGCCGGTGACACGGGCGAGGGCGCCCTCGTTCGAGGAGTTGATCAGGAGCAGCGAGCCGAGGCCGAGCATCGGGACCGTGAAGGCGGTGGCGTTGACCTCGGAGAGCATGGTGCGGACCTCGCGACGGGTCTCCTTGCGGTCCTCCAGGGTGTGGGTGAGGTTGCGTAGGGAGCTGACGACCGAACCGCCGGCCTTGTTGGCGAGGACCAGGGTCGTGACGAGGACGATCAGCTCACGGGACGGGAGGCGCTCGGAGAGTTCACCGAGGGCGTCGTCGATGGTGCGGCCCAGCATCAACTGGTCGGCCACGTGGGCGAGTTCCTCGCCCGCAGGGGCTTCGAGCTCCTCCGCCGCCATCGCCAGCGCCGTCCGCAGGGCCAGTCCCGCGGCGGTGGCGTTGGCCAGCAGGCGTGCCACGTCGGGGAGTTGGCCGATGAAGGCCTCGATGCGTTTCTGGCGCTGCCAGTTGAGGAAGATGGCCGCGCTCCACACGCCCACGAGGGCGGCGATCGGACCGAAGAAGGGGGCCAGCACCGACGCGGCGATCAGCCACAGCGCGACGACGACGGCCGTGACGTACGTGGCGAACTCCCCCGCCGTCACGTCCAGGCCCGTCGCCGACAGGCGCAGGTGGATCGTCCGGCCGAGGCGGGTGCGGCGCAGTCGGCGGTCGATCGCGGCGAAACGGCGTACGCGGCCGGCCGCGGTGCGCAGCGGGCCGCCGCCGGAGAGGCGGTCGACGAGGGCCTGGCGCTGGGCACGGCCCGAGGCGTACAGGTGGACGCCCGCGACGGCGAGGGTGCCGCACAGCACGGTGGCGCCGAGGGCGAGGAGTGCGGGGTCGTTCATGGCTGCCTCCCTTCGGGGGCGGGGTCGGTCATCCGATGGCCCGCCTCGTGTCGAGTACGTCGAGGACCTCGGCCACGCCGAACGCGGGCGGCAGCGGTTCGTTGGCGACGTACAGCTTCTCGGCGACCTGGCGCGGCACCGGCAGGTGCTCGAAACGGCCGTGCACGACACGGTCGGGTCCTGCGGGGCGGGGGACGAAGCGGGTGACGGGGACGACGCGGAACTGTTCGCGGCCGTGTGAGACGACCAGGGCTATCTCGGTGACCTTGCGGGAGCCGTCGGCGTGGCGGGTGAGCTGGACGACGACGTCCACGGCCGAGTTGATCTGGTCCTTCAGCGCCTCGAAGGGGATCTGGACCTCGGACATCGAGCCGAGGGTCTGGAGCCTCATGAGGGCGTCCTCGGCGGAGTTCGCGTGGACGGTGGCCAGGGACCCGTCGTGACCGGTCGACATCGCCTGGAGCATGTCGAGGGTCTCGCCGCCGCGGACCTCGCCGACGATGATGCGGTCGGGACGCATACGGAGGGAGTTGCGGACCAGGTCGCGGATGGTGATGTGGCCCTTGCCCTCGACGTTCGGGGGGCGGGACTCCAGCCGGATGACGTGTTCCTGCTGGAGCTGGAGTTCGGCCGAGTCCTCGATGGTGATGATGCGCTCGCGGGACGGGATCAGGCCGGAGAGGGCGTTGAGCAGGGTCGTCTTCCCGCTGCCGGTGCCGCCGCTGACGATGACGTTGAAGCGGGCCCGCACGAAGGCCGCGAGCAGCATCAGCATCTGCTCGTCGAGCGAGCCGAGATCAATGAGTTCGGGGAGGGTGTAGGCACGGGGGAAGCGGCGGATGGTGAGGGTGGGGCCGGTGAGGGCGAGCGGCGGGATGATGACGTTGACGCGCTCGCCGGTGGGGAGTCGGGCGTCGACCATGGGGTTCGACTCGTCGACGCGGCGGTTGACCGTGGAGACGATGCGCTCGATGGTCTGCATCAGCTGGTCGTGGGAGGCGAAACGGAGAGGGAGCTGTTCGACCCGTCCCGCCCGCTCCACGAAGATGGAGTCCGGCCCGTTGACCATGATCTCGGTGATCGACGCGTCGGCGAGCAGCGGTTCCAGGACGCCGAGGCCGAGGGCCTCGTCGACGACCCGCCGGATCAGCTGGGAGCGCTCGGCGGAGGACAGGACCGGGCCCTCACGGCTGATGATGTGGCCGAGCACGCGCTCCAGGCGTACCCGGCGTTCGGCCGCCGCCAGGCTCGACATCTCCGCGAGGTCGATCTCCTCGAGGAGCTTGGCTCGGTAGACGGCGACGAGGTGTCCGTCCTCGCGGGCGGGGCCCGACTCGTCGGGGGTGGAGAGTCGGCTGCGCAGACTCATGGGTTCAGCTCCTCCCGGTCATTCGTCGGTGTTCCGTTTCCGGGTCAGTTGTCGGTGGGCATGGTGGCGTGGCGGGTGACGGTGTAGGGGCCGAAGAGGGGGATCACTCCGGGGACTCTCACGGTGACCGTCGCCGTGGTGAGGTCGGCGCCCTCGTCGGGCGTCACGTTCGGCTTGAGCCAGCCGCTCACGGCGGCATGTCCGGCCGCCGTGCCCGCGTCGTTGCCCTCCTGCGAGGCGACCCGTGCCGCCGCCCGCGCCCCCGTCCCCGCCTGGTTGATCCCGTACCCGATGAGGCCCAGCTGAATGGCGGCCATCCCGATGACGAGCAGGATGGGCAGGAACCCGGCGAACTCCAGCATGGAGACGCCCCGGTCGTCGCGGAGCCGACGCCTCAGCCACCGTAGGGGCCTCATCCGTTGTTCCCCTCCAGCGCGGCGCCCGCGTTCCCCTTCACCTTGAAGCCGGCGTCGAAGCCCGGGAAGAAGAGCGGCACGTCGACCTTCACGGTGGCCTTCATCACCGAGCCCGCCGCGCCGCAGCTGATCTTGGCACCGTTCCAGGCGCCCGGCAGATGCTTGCTCCCGGCCGTCTGGCACGCCCCGGGTACGTCACCGTTGACCGCGTACGCCGCCGTCGCCGCCCGCGCCGCCTCGTCCGCCGCGTTCCCGGCCAGCGAGTACGAGTAGCCGTACAGCACGCACTGCCACAGGATCGTCATCACGACGAGCAGGATGGGGAACATGCCGGCGAATTCGAGGGTGACCGCGCCCCGGTCGCCGCCCTTGCGCCGCAGGGCCAGTGCGCCCCGGTCCGAGGAGGTCTTGCGGCGCCTGCCGCCTCCCCCGCCGGTCTCCTGGGCGACCACGAGACCGAGTTCCCCCGCCAGCGCCCACAGCGCCTGCTTGACCGTGGAGCGGGTGTCCAGGTCCTGGAGGCGCCCCGCGTCGACGACGGACTGGAGTTCCTTGAAGGCGGCGGGGACGGGGGTGCGGGCGACCTTGGTGCCGGTGACGCGTTCGACGAGGGAGGGCTGGATCTCCGTACCGCGGGCGAAACGGTTGACGACCGTGGTCGTCTCCTCCGCCTTGCGGATCTGGAGGCGGTCCCACATGCGGACCATGCGTTTGGCGGCGCGCACGGCGACCACGTCGGGGGTGACGAGGAGCAGGGCCCGGTCGGCCATCTCGACGGCCGCGGCGGTCGCGGAGTTCATCTGGGCGCCGCAGTCGACGACCACGACGTCGTGGCGGGAGCGCAGGGCGCCCAGGACCTGGCGGGTCACCCGGTCGGTGACCTCCTCGCCGCGCTCGCCCTCGGCCGGGGCCAGCAGGAGGCCCACTCCGCTGTCGTGGGTGTAGACGGCGTCCTGGAGGACGCGGTGGTTGATGTCGCTGATTCCGGCGAGGTCGGCGATCGACCGCCGGAACTGGACGTCCAGGTACGAGGCCACGTCCCCGGACTGCAGGTCGAGGTCGACCAGCGCGACGCTGCGCCCCGACGCCTGGGCGGCGAGGGCGAGTTCGACGGCGGTGACCGTCGCTCCGACGCCGCCCTTCGCCCCGGTGACGGTGACGACGGTGCCGCCGGGGCCCGCGTACAGCTCGGGGGTGCCGCTGCCGAGGTGGCGGCGCATGCCGAGCGACCACCCGGCGGCGGCCTGGACGCGTTCGGCGAGGGCGTCGTAGCCCAGCGGGAGGCCGATGATGCCGCGGGCGCCGGAGTCCATGGCGGCGGTGAGGACTCCGGTGCTGGTGTCCGCGGTGATGAAGACGACGCCGATCGCGGGGAAGCGCATGACCACGTCGCGGATCAGGTCCAACGCCGGTACGGGACCTATGCGTTCGTGGACCAGGACCACTTCGGGCAGCTCGTCGAGGGACTCGGTGGCGAGCCGCGCCAGGGTGTCGAGGAGCGCCGTCGAGTCGGAGACGGGCGGGGCCGGCTCGGCGTCCGCGAGCTGGCTCAGCAGGGTGGCGAGCGCGCGGGCCGAGTCGACGTCACCGACGGCCGGGAGGATACGGATGGTCATCGGCACAGCCCCGTGGGCGTGGACCTCATGCGCGGCCTCCTACTTGTCCTCGTCGAGGGTGTACGTACGGTCGCCGGGGGCGACGGTCGCGTCGGAGCCGCCCGCGACCAGGGCGAGGCGGACGTGTTCGGCGAACGACTCGGCGTACGCGACGCGTTGGGCGTCGGCGGTGTCGAGCGCGAAGGTGATGGGGACGGCCTGGGTGGCGCTGTTGCGCCGGTCGTTGGTGGACTGGCCGGGGTCGAGGGCGGTGAGCTTGCCGACGTCGATGACGCGGGCGTTGGCGACGATGACCTTGGACTGGTCCTTCTGCTTGTCGTTCTCGGCCTTGAAGGTGGCGTAGATGTTGACCCGGGAGCCGGGGTCGATCTTTCCGGCCACGCCGGTCGCCGCGTCGATCATGATCGCGATCTCCTGCTGGCCCGCCTCCAGCGCGGGCCGGTCCACGATCATGTCGGCCTGGAGCAGGGAGCCCTTCTGGAGCTGGGTGACGGCGATCTTCCCGCGGATCTGGCCGAGGTTCGTGACCGCTGTGCTCGACAGCCAGCGTTTGGGCATCGAGACCTTCTGGAACTGGTCGGCCGACAGCTCCTTGTAGGGCGCGATGTCGTCCTTCAGGCGGTACGCCGCCACCTCCGGGCCGACCTTGGAGTTCACGTCGCGGATGACCGAGAGCACTCCGGCGAAGGCGCCCAGGGCGCACAGGACCGAGAGGACCAGCAGGATGACGCCGCGGCGCTGGCGTGAGTTCATGACGCGGACAACCTCGATCGTGGGGCGGGGACGGCGGGGTCGAGCGGTCGTGCCTGGTGCTCTTCACGTGTACTGCGGGTGCTCAAGTTGCGCCTCGGGGCAGAGCGCGTACTGAGGATGCTGCCCGCACCGTGGCCGTCGGAAGCTCGGGAGGCGGGGGCAGCGGCGCGGCACAGAACCCGCAGCGGTCACCGATGAGTTCGAGACCGCACCAGTGGCACTCCTCCCGGCGGACGGACGACACGAGCTGGTAGAGCACGGAGACGTCGTACAGACCGGCGGCGAACTCGGCGAGCTTGGTGGTGCCCCACCAGCGGGCCGACTCCTGCGGCAGCGGTACGGTCGCGACGCCCTGCACCCGCCAGGCGGGCGCGAGGGTCGCCGTGACCCAGTCGGAGGGCGGCTGGCCCGCGGCGACGAGCAGCCGGGTGCCGAACTCGGGCCCGGTCAGCTCGTCCTGCCCGATCCGGGCCAGCTGCGGGCGTGGATGGGACAGTACGGCGAACTGGGCGCCCGGCACCCATGACTTGGCGTGCGACTTCAGCGTCACCGGAACCCGGTCGAGCTTGGCGACCGAGCCGAGCAGAGCCCCGGCGTAGATGTAGTGGGCGAGCAGCCGGGCGGAGGAGGCGAGCACGCCCGGGCTGAAGTCGCAGACCGACAGCTGCCGCAACTGCTGGCCCAGCAGGGCCACTCCGAGCGGCGGCAGGTCGATGCCGAGCAGGGCGATGCGGTCACTCTCCAGGACGGAGCGGACGGTGTGCAGCCGCCGGGTGACCGCGTCCTCGACCGAGGCCGGGTAGAGCGCGATGACGTACCCGTGCTGCTCGATGAGGGCGTGCATGCCCGTGAGGGAGCTTTCGAGACTGTCGAGGGGCTGGACCACGGCGGGTGGGGTCTGCCGGTCGTGCGGCGGGAGCACCAGATCGGGACTGGTGACGGCTATCGCGGTCGGCACGCTGCACACACCCCGTTCACTGTGGCGGGGTGGTCGACCACCGCCTCAGATGGCCCCTGTGACGTCCTCTTGCATCAGCACCATATCCACGGCATGGCCGCCTCAACACCGAATCTTCCACATCAACTCACGGAAGGTACGGCCTTGATCAACGGAGAGTGAGACGAATATGCCACAAGTCGCCCACCCCGTGGGCCCATTGAGGCACCCGGCCACCCCTGTCACCCGCCAGAGGTCTTGACAACCCAATTGGTCTGGACCAACTTGTACGCCAGCAACGTACGACGGTGGCCACCGTTCCGCATCCCCTCTTCTCCCCCTCCCCTCCCCTCACCGGAGGTCCCAGTGGACCGCGTCATACGTATGCCCCGACCGCCCCGACGGAGATGGGCGGGCGCCCTCGCCGCCGTCGTCACCGCCTCCGTCCTCTCCCTCACCGGTCTGGCGGGCCAGGCCCAGGCGGCGGACGTCAACAACGCGAAGAACGGCGGCTACGAGTCGGGCCTGAGCAACTGGACCTGTACGGCGGGCAGCGGTACGACCGTCTCCTCGCCGGTGCACGGCGGCTCGGCCGCGCTCAAGGGCACGCCCGCCGGGCAGGACAACGCCCAGTGCACCCAGGCCGTCGCGGTCAAGCCCAACGCGACGTACACGCTGAGCACGTGGCTGCAGGGCGGGTACGCCTATCTGGGCGTGACGGGCACCGGCACCACGGACGTCTCGACCTGGACCCCCGACTCCGCCTCCTGGAAGCAGCTCTCGACCACCTTCACCACGGGCGCGTCGACGACCTCGGTGACGGTGTACACGCACGGGTGGTACGGCCAGGCCCCGTACTACGCCGACGACCTCTCGGTCTTCGGCCCCGATGGCGGCGGAGGCGGCGACCCGGCCCCCACGATCCCGGCGGCGCCCACCGGTCTGACGGTCTCCTCCACCACGTCCTCCTCCGTCTCCCTCTCCTGGAACACGGTGTCGGGCGCGACGGGCTACAACGTCTACCAGGCGGGTACGAAGGTCCAGTCGACGACGGGGACCTCGGCGACCGTCTCGTCCCTCGCGGCCTCCACCTCGTACTCCTTCCAGGTCACGGCGACGAACGCGGCGGGTGAGTCGGCGAAGTCGACGGCGGTGACGGGCACGACGACCGCGTCCTCGGGCGGCGGTGGCGGCACCCTGCCCAAGCACGCCGTCACGGGCTACTGGCAGAACTTCAACAACGGCGCGACGGTCCAGAAGATCTCCGCCGTGCAGTCCCAGTACGACATCATCGCGGTGGCCTTCGCGGACGCGACGACCACGCCGGGCGCGGTGACCTTCAACCTCGACTCGGCCGGGCTGGGCGGCTACACCGTCGACCAGTTCAAGGCGGACATCAAGGCGAAGCAGGCCGCGGGCAAGAAGGTCGTCATCTCCATCGGCGGCCAGAACGGCACGGTGTCGATCAGCGACTCCACGTCCGCGACGAACTTCGCGAACTCCGTCTACTCCCTGATGCAGACGTACGGCTTCGACGGCGTCGACATCGACCTGGAGAACGGCCTCGACGCGACGTACATGACGCAGGCCCTGAGGTCCCTCTCCGCCAAGGCGGGCTCGTCTCTCATCATCACGATGGCCCCGCAGACGATCGACATGCAGTCCACGTCGAACGCGTACTTCCAGACGGCCCTGAACATCAAGGACATCCTGACGGTCGTCAACATGCAGTACTACAACAGCGGTTCGATGCTGGGCTGCGACGGCAAGGTCTACAGCCAGGGCTCGGTCGACTTCCTCACCGCCCTCGCCTGCATCCAGCTCCAGGGCGGCCTGGCCCCCTCCCAGGTAGGCCTGGGCCTGCCGGCCTCGACGAGCGGCGCGGGCAGCGGCTATGTCTCTCCGACGGTGGTGAACAACGCGTTGGACTGCCTGGCCAACGGCACCAACTGCGGTTCCTTCAAGCCCTCCAGGACCTACCCGGACCTGCGCGGCGCGATGACCTGGTCGACGAACTGGGACGCGTCGGCGGGCAACGCGTGGTCGAACTCGGTGGGGGCGCACGTGCACGCGCTCGGCTGACGCGCCTCTCTCCACGTCCCCTGAGCACGGCCCGCCCCGCCCGAGGCCGTCGTCGCATACCGGCTTGTTGCCCGGTGCGATCGGTCTCGGCGGTGGCGGGCCGAGGGGTTTGTTCCGGCGACCTGTCCTGGGTCGGCGCCAGAACAAGTGCTCACCGTCGGTCTCGGCTCAGGCGGCCGAGTGGACCGCCTCGGCCTGGTGGCGACCATGGCGTTCCCCGCAGTCCCGGCAGAGGGCGCGCGGATCAGATGTGCGGAAGGCGCGTTCGAGCTGTACTCATTCACTCGTTCGCCTTGTGGTCGACCACGACCCCTCCGAGTTCCCGGGCCGCTTCCTGCCCGGTGGCGGTGTCGCAGAACTGGATGGTCCAGTTCCCCGCCGTGGCGATGTGGTAGGGAACGTGGTCGTCGCTGAGGAGCAGCCGGATGTAGTCGTTCCGGGCGGCGGAGCTGTCGTGCAGCACGAGGTGGGCGTCGCTTCCGTCGCCGGACCGACCGCAGGGGCGCGTCTTCGCCGCCTGCGTCGCACACAGCACTTGGTCGGCTGACTCCGTCTTCCGCCGGTCGCAGCCGACGGACTTGCCCAGCGCGTCGGCGAGCGCGTCAACGCTCTTGTATCGGGCTTCTGGGGGGATGGCGGGCAGGCGATACAGAGGAGGAAGGACGACGGCGTCGAGGGCTTTGGCGATCTTTACGGAGTAGTCGGGGGAGCCGTTGGGCAGGACGCGGATGAACCAGTTGCCGGCGGCCACGACGGTGTTGCCGCTGCTGCGCCAGCTGGCGATGGAGTCCCCGACCTCGTTCCGGCTGGACTTCTTGGGATCCAGCACCTGGATCTGGTTCTCCACCTCCGCTCCGTCGATCGCTGTCCTGCAGTCGAGGCCACCGGCCTTGCGCCGGAGCACGTCACAGGTGATGCCCCCTCGCTCGAGCGCAGCCACCACGTCATCCGCCGTCCGGTACTGCGGCGTCGTAGGGACGTTGCCGGGCATGGGGGTGAGCTGATCGGAGCTGGGGGCCTTGAAGGCGTCACATGCGGTGAGCGGTACCGCCAGGAGACATGCGATCAGCGCTGCTGCGGTCCTCTTCATGGGGTCAGTGGGCTCCTGGCGGCGTGGGGGTCGGGCCGGGGCTCGGTGACGGTGTTCCCGGTTCGGGCTCGCCGGTGCCGGTGCCCGTGGTCTGGCCGGTGCTGTGGAGCGGGTCGAGGGAGACGTGGTGTCCTGCGGGAGTCTGCGACTCCAACTGCGCGATGGCCTTCGCGCGTTCATCGTCGCTGAGTGCGTTCCAGGCCATCGCATCGTCGAGGTGCGGCTCCATCTTGTCCCAGTTCTTGCCTCGGACCTTGATGTCGGCGCCGCGGTGGTCGGAGTCGTCACCGTACTGCTCGTTCTTCTCCCGCACGTCCGGGGTGTCGGCGGCGTAAAGGGTGAACAACTGCTTGTCCGTGTCGGCGCCGTAGGGATCGTCGCGCAGGTCCGAGAGGTGGTACGCGCTCAACCGGACGTCCAGGTCGGGGTGCCCTCGATGTTCGCGGCGAGTTCGGCGTCGCTCAGGTCACTGAGGTATCTGCCATCTTCGAGCTGGAACGCCTCGCGGTGCTGGTCTACGACCGACCGGGCCGTCTCCAGCTTCATGTGCGTGATGCCCAGCGACTTGTCGGGCTTCGCTCCGAGGGTGAGGCTCCAGTCGAAGAACCGACCGAACTCGGTCAGCGGCCCGCTCAGGCTCGGGTTGGAGTTCTGGTACCACTGCTGCTCCTGCCACAAGATGGCCAGCAGCAGCTTCTGGCTGACCCCGGTCTCGGCAGAGGCCAGTTTCACCTCGTTGAGGACGTTGGGCGGAACGCTGGGCCGGGTGGGGTCGGCGGGGTAGGCGGTCGCGAGGGGGCATGCGGACATCGGTCCTCCTGGGGGAGGGCAGCGGTGGCCTGTCGCGGGCAGGGGCCTGCGGGTGCACTTCCAACTGCCAAGAGTGGCTGGCGCGTTACCGAATGCAGGGATTGCGGGGTCACTGTGTCCATCACCTTGGGGATAATTACCCCCTTAGGGCGTGGGCCTGCCCCGCCAGACGCAGGCAGACTGTCGCCATGGCAACCAGAACCACCCCGACGGAACGGCAGAAGCGTCTCGGTGCCGAGCTGCGAAAGATGCGCCTGGCGGCGGGATCCACCACGGAGTACGCGGCGGGTCTTCTCGGCATCGACAGAACACGGCTGTCC
This sequence comes from Streptomyces mirabilis, assembly GCF_039503195.1. NCBI lineage: Bacteria > Bacillati > Actinomycetota > Actinomycetes > Kitasatosporales > Streptomycetaceae > Streptomyces > Streptomyces mirabilis. The sequence continues at coordinate 6,520,956 of NZ_JBCJKP010000001.1, read as the reverse complement.
AACATGGAGTCGGGTATCCGCCCCTTCTCGCCCGAGCGTGTCCGCACCCTCGCATGCAACTACGCCTGTACGGACAAGGGTTATGTCGAAGCCCTGGTGGCCATGGCGGACGGAAAGGAGCGCGGCTGGTGGGAGCGCCATCGGGGCACGCTGCCCTCCGGGCTCCTGGACATCGCGGAGCTGGAGTGGCACGCCACCCGTGTCCGGACCGCTCAGGTCATGCACGCACCGGGGTTGCTCCAGACCGAGGAATACGCCCGAGCCGTCTTCGCCGCCGTCCTGCCGCCGCTGACCCGGCTCGAGGTCGAACTGCGGGTCGCACATCGGATGGAACGCCAGCAGGTCTTCGAGCGGCCGGACCCGCTCCCGTACACCGCCTACGTCCATGAAGCAGCCCTGCGCATGCCGTACGGCGGGGCGGGCGCGACCCGGCAGCAACTCGGCCATCTGGGCGCCCAGTCCGAGCGCGAGAACATCGGGGTCCGTGTGATCCCCACGTCCAAGGGCGGGTTCCCCGGCGCGGGACACGCGGTGCTCTTCGCGGACGGGGCCGTGCCCCGGCTCGACACCGTGCAACTGGACTCGGCCCACGGACCGGAATTCACCCACGCCGAGGCTCAGCTCACGAAGTACCGTGCCCATCTGGACTGGATGGACGGTGCGGCGATGACCCCAGCAGCGTCACGCGACCTCATCCAACGGATCACCCACGAACTGTAGGAGACGTCGTGACCGACCACATCGCCTGGGAAGACCCGTTCTGCGGTGAAGGCAACAACTGCTTCCGCCTCGGCACCGACCCCCAAGGCAACGCCTACATCGCCATAGCCGGCGCTGAAGACACCTACCTCACCGACACCCGCGAAGCGCTCCGCACCATGATCCTCGACATCAAGGCGGGCAGGGCCGACCACCTGCTCTGAGCCGTCGGACGGCTACCCCATCGGCCGGTAGTACCCCAACACCCACGCCAACTGTGCGAACCACCCCCGCAGCAACTCCCGCGGCTTCGCGGTCACCACGCACTCGTAGACCCTGCCGTCCAGGTGGACCACGGCGACCATCAGGGCCTTGCCGTTGGGGCTCGCCTTGTAGTGGACGCTGCGGATCTCGGGCCAGGGGAAGTCGACCGTGATGTCGTACATCTCGAAGGCCACACCCGACGCGTCGACCACGACCGAGTTGTGCTTGTCGACCGCAAGGAACTCCGGGCCGGGCGCCGGGGGCTGGGGCGGCTGCGGGGCGTACTGCGGGGCATACCGCGGAGGGGGCGGGCCGAAGCCCGGTGGGGTGGAGGCGGGCGGCTGGTCAGTCACTCCGGCAACCTATCCGGCGTACGGGGATCCCCTACGTGGAGGGCCCTCTGTGGGCCCCTTCTGGACCTTCTCGTCGTCCGCTGAAACATTTCCGGGGGGCCGGCGCATCAATGAGGTGAAGGCGGCGGTACCACAGACACGGGGGCGGGATGAGACAGGTACGGGGGGACGAGTACGCCGAGTTCGCGGCGGCGCGGGCGGGGCATCTCTACCGTTCCGCCTGTCTGCTCACCGGCGGGGACACCCATCTCGCCGAGGACCTGGTGCAGGAGACCCTCGGTCGCCTGTACGTCCGCTGGTACCGGGTCTCCCGCGTCGGCAACCCCGCCGGATACGCGCAGACCGTCCTCACCCGTACCTTCCTCGCCCACCAGCGGCGCCGCAGCAGCCGGGAACGCGCCACGGACGAGTTCCCCGACCTTCCCGACCCACGCGCGGCCGACACCGACACACCCCTGCGGCTGACCCTGGTCGAGGCGCTCGGCCGGCTGTCCGCCAAGGACCGGGCCGTGGTCGTGCTGCGCTACTGGGAGGACCGCAGCGTCGAGGAGACCGCCGAGGCCATGAACGTGAGCTCGGCCGCCGTACGCACCCGCTGCACCCGCGCGCTCGCCCGGCTGCGGCTGCTGCTCGGGGACGCCCTCGGCGAGCACGCAAGACCCTGACCCCGGCCCGGCGCCAGCGCCGACGACCGTACAGACCGCTCCGACAGACAGCCCTTACGGAGAGCAGAGAGGGTGATTCGCCATGCCCGTTGACGACCGCGACCACGAACACGACCCGTACCCCGACCACCATCGCGACCACGACCACGAGGACCGTTTCGAGGAACGGCTCGGCGAGGCCCTGCACCAGGCCGGCGGAGCCTACGAGACCGACCGGCGCGCCCTGGTCGCCGCCGGCGAGACGCGCGGCCACCGACTGCTGCTGCGGCGCAGGGCCGCCGTCGTGGCGGGCGTGGCCTCGGTCGCGCTCGTGGGCCTCGGCGGGGCACTCCTCGTACCGGGCGGCGACGACGGGCGGCAGTCCGTGGCCACCGGTGCGAAGACCCCCGTCGCTTCGGCCACCCCCAAGGCGTCGTACACCGGCGACGAACTGATCGGCATCCTCGAGAAGCTGCTCCCGCGGGGCAAGTTCAGCTCGGCGGAAGCACGCGGCACGGACGAGCAGCTGCCGCCGTACGCCCAGGTCGTCTACAACGACGGCAAGGGCGAGGCGGCCATCGCCGTCGGTCTCGGCCGGGACCTGCCGGGCAGCGAGCAGACCCGCCAGGCCGTCGAGTGCCCGGACAAGGTCCTGGCGCCGTACGACAGTTGCGTCGTGACCAGGCTCCCCGACGGCTCGGCGCTCAAGATCTTCCAGGGGTACGAGTACCCGGACCGCCGTGCGGACACGAAGCTGTGGACGGCGGACCTCGTGACCCCCAGGGGTCAGCACGTCAGCGTGAGCGAATGGAACGCCGCGGCCGAGAAGGGCGCGCCGGTCAGCAGGGCCGAACCCCCCCTGTCTCCCGGACGGTTGAAGACGCTCGCCACGGCCGGCGCGTGGCTGGGCGTCGTCGACGCGATCCCGGTGGACCCCAGGGCCCCGACGGCGGCACCCGCACAGCCCTCGGGCATCGACGGCGGCGCGGTCGCTTCCACGCTCGTCTCGCTGCTGCCCAAGGGCGTCAAGGTGGTCGCCAAGAGCGGCCCGGACAGCGGGTACGCCTATGCCGTCGTCGACGACGGCAAGGGCAGGAGCCTGGTCCAGATCAACGTGCAGCCGAGCATGTCGGACGTCGAGCACCAGCTCTTCGGGGCGGGCACCGAGACGCTGGCCGACGGCACGAAGGTCATCACGCGCGAGGAGCCGGGCAAGAAGGGCGGCGCCGGCGTCGTCATGTGGACCGCCGACACCATCAGGACCGACGGGTTCCGCGTGGTGGTCAGTGCCTTCAACTCCGGCAGCCAGGTGACCGCCGCGACGCGCACCACCCCCGCGCTCACGACGAAGCAGCTCCGGGCGATCGCCCTCAGTGCGAAGTGGCGCGGCCTGGGCTGAGTTCCCCCACCCACTCGGACCCCGTCGGGCGGACCTGCCGGCGGGGTCCGCCGCATGACCGGTTTCCGCCACCGGCCCTTTAGCGACTCTTGACCTGCGCATGCCAACCCCTCACCATGAGCGCCACACCCGCACTCCGTACGTCGCACTGGTTCCACCCCCCACACTCCGCCAAGGAGACTTCATGCGACTTCACAGACGCGGCAGGCGCACCGCCACCCTCGCGACCCTGCTCGCGCTCGCCCTCGCCGCCCCGATCACCGCCACCGCCACCCACGCCACGGCGACCGGAGCGAAGGCCCCCGCGCCCTCGGCCGACGACATCCGCCAGTACGAGATCCACCAGAGCACCACCCCGGTGACCCGCACCGCCATCCAGCGGACCGGCGTCACCGTGGACGAGGCCGACGAGGAGACCGTCGTCGTCTCGGGCCGCGCCGACCAGGTCGAAAAGCTGCGCCGACTCGGCTACGAGGTCTCCCTGTTGGGGTCCGCGCCGAACCGGTCCGACGGCGCCGGTGACGTCCGCCTCCTCGACTTCCCCTCGGCCGACTCGAAGTACCACAACTACACCGAGATGAACACGGAGATCGACCAGCGGCTCGCGGCCTACCCGAGCATCATGAGCAAGCGGGTGATCGGCAAGTCGTACCAGGGCCGGGACATCGTCGCCATCAAGGTCAGCGACAACGTGGCCACCGACGAGAACGAGCCCGAGGTCCTCCTCACCTTCCACCAGCACGCCCGCGAGCACCTGACCGTCGAGATGGCGCTGTATCTGCTGCGCGAGCTCGGGGCCGGGTACGGCAGCGACTCCCGGGTCACCGACATGGTGAACAACCGTGAGATCTGGATCGTCCCGGACCTCAATCCGGACGGCGGAGAGTACGACATCGCGACCGGCTCCTACCGCTCCTGGCGCAAGAATCGCCAGCCCAACTCCGGTTCCTCGTACGTCGGTACGGACCTCAACCGCAACTGGAACTACAAGTGGGGCTGCTGCGGCGGCTCGTCCGGCTCCACGTCCTCCGAGACCTACCGCGGCGCATCCGCCGAGTCCGCGCCCGAGGTGAAGGTCGTCGCGGACTTCGTGCGCGGCCGGGTCGTCGGCGGGAAGCAGCAGATCAAGGCCGGGATCGACTTCCACACGTACAGCGAACTCGTGTTGTGGCCCTTCGGGTACACCACGGCCGACACCGCGACCGGCATGACCGCGGACGACGCCGCCGCGTTCAAGGCGGTCGGCCAGAAGATGGCGGCCAGCAACGGGTACACCCCGGAGCAGTCCAGCGACCTGTACATCACCGACGGGTCGATCGACGACTACCTCTGGGGCAGTCAGAAGATCTTCGACTACACCTTCGAGATGTATCCGACGTCCAGTTCCGGAGGTGGGTTCTACCCACCCGACGAGGTCATCGAGCGGGAGACCTCACGGAACCGGGACGCGGTGTTGCAGTTGCTGGAGAACGCGGACTGCATGTACCGGTCGATCGGGAAGGCGACGCAGTACTGCAGCTAGGAATGGGACAAACCGGTGGGTGGGGAACTGCGGGCCGGATGTGGCTGGTCGCGCAGTTCCCCGCGCCCCTACGGGGCGCTCTCGTCCGGGGCCTCTTCAGAATCCTCACCGTCTTCGAAGTAGGCGTCCAGGACCGCGTCCAGCTGGTCCTCCCACTCCTTGAAGCGCGTCCGGGCCGTCGCCTCGATCTCGATCGGGTACCAGCGGCGGTCCGGGGTGTGCACCGTGATGGTGAACCGCTTCCCGAAGCGGGGCGACTCCGTCTCGACGGCGCCGATCTCGTCCCAGCGGAACTCCGCCTCCTGGTCGTCCAGACGCAGCCGTACGCCGCTGTGGTCGGCCTTGATCGAGGCGCGCCGGTCGGACGCCTCGAACACCGGACCGTCCGGGTCCGGTTCGGGCTCGGAGTCCGAGTCGGATTCGGAGGTGGCCTCCTCTTCGGGCTCGGCGGATGCCTCCTCGGCGACCGCCGTCTCGGGGGCGGCGTCCTCGACAACAACCGCCTCCTCGGACGCGGCCTCTTCGGACGCGGCCTCCTCGACGGCCGCGTCCTTCGGCTCCGCCTTCGCGGGTGACGTGAGCCCGGGGATGTACGCCGGGTTCACCGCGGCGGCGTCCAGGGGCTGGCTCTTCGAACCTATGCGCTGCTCCACAGCGGGCAGTATGGTCGAAGATCCTGTGTCGGACACAGCCAGCCCCCAAGTTGGCAACGCGACTGTTGCACGAAGTGGCCCCGTACCTACACGAACAGGCTCACCACCGCCGCCACCGCGAAGCCCGCCACCGACAGCACCGACTCCAGAACCGTCCAGGTCTTGAGGGTGTCCCGTTCGGAGATGCCGAAGTACTTCGCGACCATCCAGAAGCCGCCGTCGTTGACGTGCGAGGCGAAGATGGAGCCCGCCGAGATCGCCATGATGACCAGGGCGACGAAGGCCTGGGAGTGGTCGCCCTCGGTCAGCAGCGGGGCCACGATGCCGGCCGTGGTGACGATGGCGACCGTGGCCGAGCCCTGGGCGACACGCAGGACCAGGGAGATGAGGTAGGCGAGGACGATCACCGGCAGGCCGACGTCGTTGAAGGTGTCGGAGAGGGCCTGGGCGACCCCGCTGCCCTTGAGGACCGCGCCGAAGACCCCGCCGGCGCCGACCACCAGCAGAATGTTGCCGACCGGCTTCAGCGAGGCCGTGGACACCGTCTCCAGCGACGTGCGGGACCAGCCGCGGCGGATGCCGAGCAGGTAGTACGCCAGGAGCAGCGCGATCGTCAGCGCGACGAAGGGATGGCCGAAGAACTCGATGACCGAGCGGCCCGTGGAGGGGTCGAAGGCGATCGAGGAGAAGGTCGCGAGCAGGATCAGCACCAGCGGCGTACCGATGATGGCCAGGACCGTGCCGAGCGGCACCGGCTTCTCCTGCGGCGCGACCCCGGCGGCCCGCTGCTCCTCGACCAGCGCGGCCCTCGCCTCGTCGGCGGCCTCGGCCATGTCCTGCGGTACGGGGACGAAGATCCGCCTGCCGATCCACGCGGACCAGACCCAGGCGGCGAGCACGGCGGGGATGCCGCAGACGATGCCCATGAGGATGACCCAGCCGAGCTGTACGTGGAGCAGTCCCGCCGCGGCGACCGGGCCCGGGTGCGGCGGCAGGAACGCGTGGGTCATGGAGAGACCCGCGAGCAGGGGCAGGCAGTAGAGCAGGATCGACTTGCCGCCGCGTTTGGCTGCCGCGTACACGATCGGCGCCAGGACGAAGATGCCGACGTCGAAGAAGACCGGGATACCGAAGATGAGGCCGGTGAGGCCCATGGCGAGGGGCGCCCGCTCCTCGCCGAAGAGGTTCAGCAGACGGGACGCCAGCACCTCAGCCCCGCCACTGACTTCGAGGATCGCGCCGAGCATCGTGCCGAGCCCGATGATGATCGCGATGTGGCCGAGGGTGCCGCCCATGCCGGACTCGATGAGGGAGACGGCGTCGGAGCGCTGGACCGTGCCGAAGAGTTCGGTGACGGAGAGACCGGCCGCGAGGCCGACGGCTATGGAGACCGCGAGCAGCGCCACGAAGGGCTGGAGTCTCGCCTTGATGATCAGGACGAGGAGCAGGGCGATGCCGAGCGCGGCGACGGTCAGCAGACCGGCGGTGCCGTGGATGAGGGCGATCAGGCCGCCGGTGTGGGGTGGGACCGGTGGTGCGGTGGTGGCGGCGAGCAGCATGGGTGAGGACATGGGCGGGGGACCTCTGCAGTCGGGTAAGTGGGGCATGCGGCTTTCGGGCAGGGGGGATCGCGGTACGGCGTCCCATGGGGAGGGAGGCCGTGCCGTGATGACGTACGGGGTGCGGGAGTTCGAGGGGGTCGCTCAGCCCAGTACGGCGAGCGCGTCGATCTCGATGAGGAGGCCGGCCGGCAGGCCGACGTAGACCGTGGTGCGAGCGGCGGGGGGCGCGGTGAGGCCCTGCTCCTCGAAGTAGGTGTTGTAGATCTGGTTCATCTCGGCGAAGTGGTCGACGTCCGTGAGGTAGACGCGGATCATCATCGCGTCGTCCCAGCTCGCGCCGCCCTCTTCGAGGATCGCCTGAACGTTGGCGAGGGTCTGGAGGGTCTGTTCACGCAGGGTGGGACCGGCGGGCGTGGGCGGCTTGCCCTCCTCGGCCGGGAGGAAGCCGACCTGTCCGGCGACCTGGAGGATGTTCCCCTTCTTCACGCCGTGCGAGAACTTCGCGGGCGGCGTGGTGTGGGTCTTGGGGGTGAGGGCGGTCTTCTCGGTCATGGACGTCGGGAACTCTCTTCCTTGGCTGGGGGCTTGCCGGAGTACTCGTGGCTGATGGCGTCGGCGGTCCGGCGCACCAGCGGGAGCAGGGTGAGGAGTTCGTCGGCGGTGACGACGACGTTCGGCGCGGAGACCGACATCGCGGCGACGACGCGTCCGTCGGCGCCGCGGATGGGGGCCGCGACGCAGTTGATGGACTCCTCGTGGCCACCGAGGTCGGTGGCCCAGCCCTGTTCGCGCACCGTGGCCAGCTCCTTGAGGAAGGCGGGCGCGTTGGGGGTCGAACGGGCCGTGTACATGGGGTAGTCGAGCTTGTCCGCCAGGGCGCGGCGTTCGGGCTCGGGGAGATCGGCGAGGAGGAGTTTGGCGACGGCGGCGACCGTGATGGCGACCGGCTTCCCGATCCGCGAGTACATGCGTACCGGGTAACGGCTCTCCACCTTGTCGATGTAGAGGACCTCGTTCTCCTCGTACACCGCGAGGTGGACGGTGTGCCCGCACGTCTCGTTGAGCCGTACGAGGTGGGGGTGGGCGATCTCGCGGACGTCGAGGTTCTCGACGGCCTCCTGGGCGAGGGCGAAGAGGCGGGCGCCGAGGCGGTAGCGCTGGTCGGACTGGCGGTAGACGAGGCCGTGCTCGTGCAGGGTGCGCAGGAGGCGGAGCGCGGTGGACTTGTGGACGCCGAGGCGGTCGGCGACCTGGCCGAGGTCGGCGGGGCCCTCGGCGAGCAGCGGCAGGATGCTCAGCGCTCGGTCGACGGTCTGGCTCATGGGGTACGTACCTCCTCCTGGGCCCGCGTGACGGCTTCGGTCCAGCCGGGGCCGAGTCGAAGTGTCTCCCACGCGTCGTCGTCCAGAGCGGCCAGCCGGTCGGCGTGGTCGCGGGAGGGGGGTGCGGCGAGGTCGCCGTGGACGGTGAGGGCGGCGGCGGCCATGAGGTGGCCGTGCCGGAGCCGCTCCCGGGCGGGCAGTGCGCGCAGGGTGGCGGAGAGGAACCCGGCGGCGAAGGCGTCGCCCGCGCCGACGGCCGCGATCACGTCGACGCGCAGGGCGCGGACGAACGTGGCGGTGTCGGGGGCGTCCTGGCCGGCCTCCGAAGGCGTGCGGCCCGCCGCGGCCCTCTCGAACACGGTCGCCCCGTCCCCGCCCTGCTTGACGACGAGGACGGCCGGTTCCGGCAGCGCGTCACGGATCGCCCGTGCCCCGGACAGCCCCCAGGCGGCGCGGGCCTCGTCGTCCCCGACGAACACGATGTCCGCGCCGCGCGCGAGGTCGAGCAGGACGCGTGGTCCGTCGGCGTCGCGCCACAAACCGGCGCGGTGGTTGACGTCGAAGGAGACGAGGGGGCGCCTCGCGCGGGGCGCGGTGAGTTCGCGCATCAGGCCGAGGCAGTCCTCGGAGAGCGCGGCGGTGATGCCGGACAGGTGCAGTACGCGGCCCGAGCGCAGGGCGTCCAGGTCCACGTTGTCCTTGGTCATCGCGGAGGCGGCGGATCCGGCCCGGTAGTACGCGACCTCGTGGGCGTCGCTCGCCCGGTCGCCCGCCGTGCGGAAGTAGATGCCCGTCGGGCGCGCGGGATCCCTTCGTACGGCGGAGGTGTCGACGCCGTACGCGGCGATCGCCTCGACCAGGTGGTCGCCGAACCCGTCGGTGCCGACCCGGCCGACCCAGCGCGCGGTGTGCCCGGTCGCGGCGAGCACGCACGCCACGTTGGACTCGGCTCCGCCGATCCCCCGTTCGAACGACGGCACGTCGGCGAGGCGCCCGGGCCGGGTGGGCAGGAACGTGACCATGGACTCGCCGAGCGCGACGACATCCACGACGTCCGGGGCGTCGACAGGTCCGTTGGGGGTCACGATGTCTGGGGCTCCTCGTTCTCGCGGCCGACGGGGACCGGGCGGCACCGTTGACCCTGCGTTGGCTGGGATGTTAGACAGCAGTAAACGACATACGCAATGACCGTTGCACATGATGCAACGCAGCGCAGCACCCTTGAAGGGATGGCCCCATGACCGCCTCCGAAGCCGCCGCCCGTCTGGCGGCGGACCGTCTCGCCGCGGACCGCGTCGACCACCGCTTCAAGGGCTTCCCCCGGACGCCGAGGGTCTGACCGTCGGCGAGCTGGCCGCCCAGCGCCGCGACCTCTTCACCGGCGGCTTCACCACCCCCGTCCTCGCCCTGTCCGCCGAGCGCCTGACGCACAACCTCGAACTGATGGAGACGTACGCCGTCCGCCACGGCCTCGCCTTCGCCCCGCACGGCAAGACCTCGATGGCCCCCCAGCTGTTCTGGCGGCAGATCGAGCACGGCGCCTGGGGCATCACGCTCGCCGTGCCCCACCAGGTGCGCGTGGCACGGGAGTTCGGAATCGAGCGGATCTTCCTCGCGAACGAACTCGTCGACGCGGCGGCGCTGCGCTGGATCGCGTCCGAGCTGGCGGCCGACCCGGACTTCCGCTTCGTCTGTTACGTCGATTCGGTGCGCGGCGTCGAGCTGATGGACGCGGCGCTGCACGGCTCCACCCGTCCGGTGGACGTGGTCGTCGAGCTCGCCGCCGGCGCGGGGGCCCGCACCGGGGTGCGTACGGAGGCCGAGTGCGCGGCGGTCGCGGACGCGGTGGCCGCGACGCGGACCCTGCGGCTGGTCGGCGTGGCGGGCTACGAGGGCGAGGTCCCGGCGGCGGACCCCGAGCGCGTGCACGCCTGGCTGCGGCGGCTGACCGCGCTGGCGGTGGACTTCGACAAGGCGGGCCGGTTCGAAGGACTGGCGGAGATCGTCGTCAGCGCCGGCGGCAGCGCCTGGTTCGACGCCGTCGCGGACGTCTTCTCCGAGCTCCCCGACCTCTCCCTGCCCGTACTGAAGCTGCTGCGCTCGGGCGCCTACGTCTCGCACGACGACGGCCACTACCGCCGGCTGACCCCCTTCACCCGGGTCCCCGAGGAGGGCGCGCTGCACCCCGCGTTCCGCCTCTGGGCCCAGGTCGTCTCCCGGCCCTCCCCCGAGCAGGCCTTCGTCAACGCGGGCAAGCGGGACGCGGCGTACGACCTCGATCTGCCCGAGGCCCAGGTGGTGCGGCGGGACGGTGCCGAGCGGCCGGCGACGGGTCTGACGGTGACCGCGCTCTCCGACCAGCACGCGTGGCTGCGCACGGACCCGGAGGCGGACGTGGAGGTCGGGGACTGGGTGGGCCTCGGGCTGTCCCATCCCTGCACGTCCTTCGACAAGTGGCAGCTGATTCCGCTGGTGGAGGCGGACGGCACGGTCGTGGACTACGTCCGTACGTTCTTCTGAGAGGCCGTTGTGACGCATGTTTCCAGGAGGCCCCTGTGATGGATCTCGTCATCCGCGACGCGGAGGTCGTCGACGGCACCGGAGGGCCCTCGTACCGCGCCGACGTGGGCATCGAGGGCGGCAGGATCACCACCGTGCTCAAGGAGGGCGCGGCGGCCGGCTGTCTGCGGCCGGTCGCCCGGCGGGTTCTTGACGCCGAGGGACTGGCCCTCTCCCCCGGCTTCATCGACATGCACGCCCACAGCGACCTCGCCCTCCTGCGCGACCCGGACCACAGCGCGAAGGCGGCCCAGGGGGTGACCCTGGAGGTCATCGGCCAGGACGGACTGTCGTACGCGCCGGTCGACGACCGCACCCTCGCGGAGGTCCGGTCGACGATCACCGGCTGGAACGGACCCGGCGACGACATCGACTTCGGCTGGCGTTCGGTGGGCGAGTACCTGGACCGGCTCGACCACGGCTTCGACGGCGAGGGCATCGCCGTGAACGCCGCGTATCTGGTCCCGCAGGGCACCGTCCGGATGCTCGCCGTCGGCTGGGAGGACCGCCCGGCGACGGCGCGGGAGCTGGAGCGGATGCGGCGGCTGGTGGCCGACGGGATGCGCGAGGGCGCCGTCGGCATGTCCTCCGGCCTCACCTACACCCCCGGCATGTACGCCCAGGACGCCGAACTCACCGAGCTGTGCCGGGTGGTGGCGGAGTACGGCGGCTACTACTGCCCGCACCACCGCTCGTACGGGGCGGGCGCCCTGGCGGCGTACGAGGAGATGGTGTCCCTCACCCGTGAGGCGGGCTGCCCGCTCCACCTCGCCCACGCCACCATGAATTTCGCCGTCAACGAGGGCAGGGCCCCGGAGCTGCTGGCCCTCCTGGACGACGCCCTCGCCGCGGGCGCGGACATCAGCCTCGACACGTACCCCTACACCCCCGGCTGCACCACGCTCGTGGCGATGCTGCCGAGCTGGGCGAGCGAGGGCGGCCCGGAGGCGATCCTCGCGCGCCTGAAGGACGAGGAGGCGGCCGAGCGCGTCCGGCACCACATGGAGGTGATCGGGGCCGACGGCTGCCACGGCGTGCCCATCGAGTGGGACACGATCGAGATCTCGGGGGTCACCGACCCGGCGCTCGCGTCGTACGTCGGCAGCACGGTCCGGCAGTCCGCCGACCGGCTCGGCGAGACCCCCTGGACGACCGCCCGCCGCCTGCTCCTCGACGACCGGCTGGGTCCGACGATCCTCCAGCACGTCGGCCACGAGGAGAACGTCCGCGCGATCATGCGGCACCGTGTGCACACCGGCGGTTCGGACGGCATCCTGCGCGGCGACAAGCCGCACCCGCGCGCGTACGGCACGTTCCCGCGGTATCTGGGGAAGTACGTACGGGAGTTGGGCGTCCTCTCCCTGGAGGAGTGCGTCGCCCATCTCACCGGCCGTCCGGCCGCCCGGCTGCGGCTGCCCGACCGCGGCCTGGTCCGCGAGGGGTACCGCGCCGACCTGGTCCTCTTCGACCCGGCCACGGTCGCGGCGGGCTCGACGTTCGAGGAGCCGCGCAGACTCCCCACGGGCATCCCGTACGTCCTGATCGACGGCCGGTTCGTGATCGAGGACGGGCGGCGGACGGACGTACTGGCGGGGCGGGCGGTCCGCCGGACTCCCCGGTGACCGCCCGCCGTCGCGCAGGTGTCACGGCTTGGGCAGGGTGCATCCGCTCGCGCTCAGGTTGAGCTTGTTGCCGGTCGTGAAGCACGCCGGGATCTGGTAGGTCTCCTCGGCGTAGTTGATGCCCGGGTGAATGGTGACGTTGCCGCTCGCGTCGACCTCGCAGGGGTTGTTCACCGTGCAGGTCTCGCCGTCCTCGTTACCGGTGTTGTTGACGGCGACGACCTTGCCGGTGGCCTGGTCGATGACCGGCGAGCCCGAGGTGCCGCCGATGGTGTTGCAGGCGGAGGTGTAGCGGATGGAGTCCTTCCAGGTCCAGTCGCCCTCCTTGAGGCGGTACGCGAACCCGTCGATGCTGCAGTTGTAGAGCCGCTTCCAGTAACCGGAGGCGACCGTGATGGCGGTGCCGACGGTCGGGTGCGTGTCCTGCACGGTCAGCGCGCTGATGCCGTACGAGTTCTTGATCGTCGTGTAGGTGCTGGTGAGCTGGTAGATCGTGACGTCCGTGTCGGTCATGGTCGAGTACGCGACCTTGCCGGCCCGCAGGGTCGCCACCCGGGTGCCGGCGGAGTTGAGCAGGCCGAAGGTACGGCTGGACGCCTGGTCGACGATCACTTCACCGGGCTCCGGGAAGCCCGTCTCCAGGCAGTGGCCGTTGGAGAGCACGAGCGCCGGGTCGCTGTCCGCGGAGTTGGGGAAGCGGATGACGGAGCCGGAGCAGTTGCTGAGCGCGACGGTCCCGGCGAGGCTGACGGCCTGGAGGGTCGGCGCCGCCGCCTTCGTGTCCGCCTTGACCGCGGACACGGACGCGGACGTGGACGCCGCCGCGGGTGCGGGTGCCGCGACCGCGGGTGCCACGCCGGCTCCGGTGATCACCAGGGCGAAGAGCGCGGCGACGAGAGGCTTTCTCATGTGGGGGTCCCCTCTTGCGACTTGGGCGACCGGAGATCTTCCGGCCACTTCCAGTTTTGTCATGCGCATTGTCAATCGAGGGGACGGGGGCGACAAGGAGCGGTTTCCGGCCATGGGCATGCCGGAGCGGCGGGACGGGGCGTGTCGTCCAGGCGGGCGAGCGACCGGGGGCGAACACCACCGCGGGGTCTGCCGTGGCCCGGACAGAACCCGGGGGATTGCGGCTACTTCGGCCGCTTGGTGGCGCCCTGACCGTGGCCAGGGTTGCCGTTGCCGGCACCGCGACCCGTGGTCGCGGTGGGGCTGGTGGTGGGGGTGGTGGAACTGGTGGGGGTCCCGGCCGACGGGGACCGCGGCGCCGTCGGCGACGGCGTCGCCGAGGTGGACGCGGACGCGCCCGGAGAGGTCCGCCCGGTGCTCGCGCCGGAGGCGGCGGGCGAGTCGCCCGGCGTCGTCTCCGCCGCGCCGGCGGTCGCGCCACCCGCGGAAGCCGTCGGCTCCGGGGACGCGGACGCGCCCCGGCCGTCACCGTCGCTCCACCCCGAGGGCGAGGAGCCCCCGGACGACCCGGAGTCGAACAGTCCCACGACCACCGCGCCGAGGACGACCGCGCACACCGCGCCGCCCGCCACCGCCACCCGCCGCCGCGGGAGCCGCTTCCGGCGGCGGCGCCGCGAGCCGTCACGGCGGCCGGCCCCGGAACGCGCCACGGCGCCGTCGCCGCCCGCCCCCGGCTCGTCGCCATCGGCCGTCCGCACACCCGGCCCGTCGTACGCACCCGCCCCGTCGTACGCGTCCTGCCAGCCGTGCGCCGCCGCCGGATCCGCGTACGCCTCGTACGCCGGGGGCGCCTCGCCGCCGCCACTCGGGAGGTACACCCCCGGCTCGGCCTCGGTCTCACCGTTCTGCCAGGACATCGGCGCGGATTCTAGGGACTGCAAGGGCTTACGGCACAACGCCGGGGAATAAAGCCACCCAAAACGCCACGTCTCACGTGGTGGAAAACACCCCCCGCCGAGCGTTACGCGGCCGTAAGCTCACCGTCATGCAGGTGATCCAGTCGACCAAGCTCGCCAACGTCTGTTACGAGATCCGGGGCCCGGTGCTCGAGGAGGCGATGCGGCTGGAAGCGGCGGGGCATCGGATCCTCAAGCTGAACACCGGCAACCCGGCCGCGTTCGGGTTCGAGTGCCCGCCCGAGATCCTGGAGGACATCCTCCGGAACGTGTCGACGGCGCACGGCTACGGCGACGCGAAGGGCCTGCTCGCCGCCCGCCGCGCCGTCGTGATGCACAACCAGACCCTCGGCATCGAGACCGACGTCGAGCACGTCTTCATCGGCAACGGCGTGTCCGAGCTGATCGTCATGGCGATGCAGGGCCTGCTGGACGACGGTGACGAGGTCCTCGTACCGGCGCCGGACTACCCGCTGTGGACCGCCGCCGTGTCCCTGTCCGGCGGCACCGCCGTGCACTACCACTGCGACGAGCAGTCGGACTGGATGCCCGACCTCGCGGACGTGGAGCGCAAGGTCACCGACCGCACCAAGGCGATCGTCATCATCAACCCGAACAACCCGACGGGCGCGGTGTACGACGAGGCGATGCTGCGCGGGCTCACCGACATCGCCCGCCGCCACAACCTCCTGGTCTGCTCGGACGAGATCTACGACAAGATCCTCTACGACGGCGCCACGCACACCCCGACCGCCTCGGTCGCGCCCGACCTGCTCACCCTCACCTTCAACGGCATGTCGAAGGCGTACCGGGTGGCGGGCTACCGGGTCGGCTGGATGTCGATCTCCGGCCCCCGTGCGCACGCCGACTCCTATATCGAGGGCCTGACGATCCTCGCGAACATGCGCCTGTGCGCGAACATGCCCGGTCAGCACGGCGTGGTCGCGGCGCTCAGCGGGCGGCAGACGATCAACGACCTGGTGCTGCCCGGCGGCCGACTCAAGGAACAGCGGGACGTCGCCTACGAGCTGCTGACCCAGATCCCGGGCGTGAGTTGCGTGAAACCCAAGGGCGCGCTCTACCTCTTCCCCGGCTCGACCCGAAGGTCTTCAAGATCAAGGACGACCGCCGGATGGTCCTCGACCTGCTCCGCCGAGAGAAGATCATGGTCGTCCAGGGGACCGGCTTCAACTGGCCCGAATCGGACCACTTCCGGGTGGTCACCCTGCCGAGCGTGGGCGATCTGACCGACGCGGTGACCCGGATCGGGAACTTCCTGGACGGTTACAGCCAGCCGTGACGCTCACACAGTGTGCGCGGGACGACAAGATGCGCGACATGGCTCAACTTTAGACGAAATCCAAGCTAGGATGGCTTCCTGAAAGAGCACAGGAGGCCGTCCCCATGTACGAACCGATCCGCACCAAGTCGGTCCACACGACGGCCGGCACCCCCTCCGACTTTCCCCACCGGTCGCGCGAGGAGGAGCTGGACATCCAGCTCGCCGGACACCTCGCGGCGCTCCTCGCGGTGACCGACGAGATCCGCGCGATCGGGCCGTCCGCCGACCTGGACGCGGCGGCCGAGAGGCTCGCCGAGCAGGTGGCGCGGCTGCGGGGAGGAGTGGCGCCGGTCCGCGCGTCGTCGGGCGCCGCCGTGCGCGAGCCGCACGTCGCCGCTCTCCACCAGCGGGCCCATGCCCTCGCCGGCCGTGCCCTCGTCGTCGCCGCGTCCCGCGCGGACACCGCGGTCGCGATCCTGGCCGCCGAGCGCATGGACGCCCACGCCCCGGCCGCCGAACCCCGCGAACTCGCGGCTCGCTGAGAGCCGCGTCCGAGCCCTCGGGCTCCCCCTGTACGGCCCCGGTCCGCGCGCACCCGCAGCGACGTGCGGACCGGGTGCCACACACCCGTCGGTCAGCCAAGGGCAGTGGCTGTCGTCTGCAACCCGAGCGTCGCGAGCAGCGCCAGTTGCCGCGCCGCCGCCGTGCCCGGCGCGGCCGAGCAGATCGTGATCCGCAGGTCCCCGCCCGGCACCGCGAGCGTGTCGCAGTCCAGGAGGATCGTCCCCACCTCGGGATGGTGGACCGTCTTGGTGTCGGCCTTGTGGAACCCGACCGCGTGCGAGGCCCACAGCTCACGGAACGGCTCGCTCTCCCGCCGCAGATCCGCGATCAGCGAACGCAGCCCCCGGTCGCCGGGATAACGGGCGGTGGCGGACCGAAGATCCGACACCAGGGCCGTGCGCAGCCTCTGCTTCTGCTCCGGGGTGTGCGTGGTCCGGCTGGGCAGGCCCGTGAACTGCCGCCACACGTAGTTGCGTTCCCGCCCGCGCCACCCGGACGGGTCCCCCGCCAGCGCGGCCCACAGCGGGTTCCACGAGATGAGGTTGTACGCCGCGTCGTGGACCCCGATCGGGGACTGACTCAGCTGGTCCAGGAGGCGCTGCACGCTCGGCGGGATGTGCTGCGAGATGTGTCCGGCCGCGGGCGGGGCCTGCCCGGCCAGCCGGTAGAGGTGGCCGCGCTCGGGCTCCGACAGGCGCAGGGCGCGGGCGAGCGCGCCGACCACCTGGCCGGAGGGGGCGGTGGCGCGGCCCTGTTCGAGGCGGGTGACATAGTCCACCGAGAGCCCGGCGAGCTGCGCCAGCTCCTCCCTGCGCAGTCCGGGCGCCCGCCGCGCGCCGCCCCTCGGCAGCCCGGCCTCCTGGGGTGTGGTCCGGTCGCGCCAGTACCGCAGCGCGGTACCGAGCTCTCCGTGCTCGCGAGGGTCTCGTTGGCTCACCCCTCCATGGTGCTCCCCCGGCGCCGCCACAGCCTGGTACTGCCAGTCCCCCCCGACACGGAGGGCTCTGTGCGGGCTCTCAGCGCCTCCGGCAACACCGCGATCTACACGTCGCTGGAGAAGGCGTACGAGCATCTGGGCGCGGGCGGCGACACGTTCACGTCGATCGTGCTGATGACGGACGGCGAGAACACGAGCGGCGCCGACCCCCCAGGACTTCGACGGCTTCTACGGTCGGCTGCCGGGCGGGCAGAAGGAGATCCCGGTCTTCCCGATCCTGTTCGGCGACTCCGACCGGGGCGAGCTCCAGCACATCGCCGACCGGCCGCCTCCTCGATGCCCGCAAGGGTTCGCTCGACGGCGCCTGGAACCTCATCGGCAGCGCCTGCGGGCTCATCGGTCCGGCCCTCACCTTCGCGGGGGTCGCGGGCCCGTACTGGCCGGTCGTCGTCGCGGGGCTGTACGGGGCGGGCGCCCTGATCGCCCCGCCGGAGCGGCCGCCGCTGCCGGACTTCCCGGATCCCTCGGCCCAGTTGGAGGAGCTACGTGGCGACTTCGGCCGCCTGCGGGAGTATCTGGACGATGTGGAACCACCCCCGGCGGCGGCGGGCCGGCTCACCGAACTGGCCGAGCTCCTGACCGCGCTGGATCCCGGCTGGGTCGCCGAGGTGATCGCGCGGGACCCGGAGGGCGTGCACGGGCTGTCCCGTGCCGTACGGCAGGACATTCCCGAGGCCGTCGACACCTACGTACGCACACGGTGGTGGACCCGGCTGACGCCCGGCACCGAACCGCCGGAGCGCCACCTGGAGCGCCAGCTCACCCTGCTGCACGAGGAGGCGGACCGGCTCGCGGCGGCCCTGCGGGAGGTCGAGGCCCGGCGCCATGAGTCGCACACGCGTCATCTGGAGGACCGCGGCCGCTCGCAATGAGCCACCATCGGCCCTGGGTCAGGCCGGTTCGGGCGGCTGGGAGGCATCGGTGGAGCGGGCGGCGAGCGGGGAAAATGCGTGACCTCGGGGGGTGCTCGCCGGATGCGGTGGCGGGATCTTCGGGTGCAGCCGGGCGAGGGTGAAGGGATCGTCCGGCTGACGAAAGCGGCGGAGCCGTTCGTCGCGCCCGGCCGGGACGACCACCAAGGCGTCGCACAACCAGTGGGCATCGGCTCGCCGCGGCCGGCTCGCGCACGTCCAGAACCTGGAAGCCGGTGTCAGAACCCTCGCGCACCGGCTGTTCCGCGGAAGTGAGCGGGAAGTCGACGTCGAACTCCGACAGGTCGAGTCCCTTCCGGCCGTCGTGCCTCGGTGTGAGCGCGGTGATGATGGCCTATCAGAGGATGAAGAGGGCATTCGGGTGGTCTGCAAACCCCAAGCGCCTGCCGCCTGGCAGCTCGCCAGGACAGCCTCGTAACGTCGGCGAAGATGACGGTGGTTCGGAATCCGGTACCGCTGGCAACGCCGCGGTCTTTCGCTATCGGCCGTCTGAGATCAGCCGCATCCATCCGTCCCTCACTATTCCACGAGATGTGACCAAGTGAAACGTAGGCGATTGTGGGCAGGCCTCGCCGGAACGCTGGCCGTTGCCACAGGCGTGACCGTCTGGGCGATTCAGCCCCATCCGACCCCGGCCACGGAATCCAAGTCCGCGCCAGGAACCTTGGCGCAGCGCCATCAGGTCGAAGTGCTCATGCAGACCGCTCTTCTGCAACAGAGTGAGATCCACGACTCCAAGGGGGCGGCCGATACCTACAGGCGGCTGCTGAAACTGGACCCTCGCAACAAGGTCGCCTGGTACAACCTGGGCGTCATCGGGCAGCAGGACGGCATGCCGGACGACGCCCGTACAGCCTACGACAAGGCCTTGGAGATCGATCCGTCGTTCACGTCGGCTCTCTTCAACGAGGCCATCCTGCTGAAGTCGAGCGACCCCGACCGGGCCATCGGACTCCTGAAGAAGTGCATCGCCGCCGACCCGAAGGCCGCCACGGCCTATCTGCAACTCGGTGACATCCTGGCGGAAAAGGACCGCGACGAAGAGGCCGGGGAAGCATTCCGTCGTGCCGTCGCGGCCGACCCCTCACTGCATTCCCAAGTACCGGAACCCTTTCGCAATTCCGTAACCCCTTCCCCGACATCGAGCCAAGCAGGGAGCACCAGATGACGTCGACCGCGACTCCGAGGTTCTCCGTCTTCACGCCCAGCCACCAGCCACGTTTTCTCGACGAGTGCCTGGCGACCTTGCAGGCGCAGACCTGTTCGGACTGGGAGTGGATCGTCCTGCTCAACAACGGCGCCCGGTGGCGGCCGGAGCGACCCGACCACAGGGTCCGGGTGGAGATCGCGGACGACCTCCGCGGCGTCGGCGCGGCCAAGCGCAGGGCCTGTGAACTGACGCGCGGCGAGATCCTCGTGGAACTCGACCACGACGATCTCCTGGCCAAGGCCTGCCTGACGGAGCTCGGCAAGGCGTTCGACGCGCATCCCGAAGCCGTTTTCGTCTACAGCAACACCGCGCAGATCACCGAGGACGGAAAGCGGGACGAGAGCCGTTTCGACGAGACGTGCGGCTGGCAGTACGAGGAGGTGAACGTCGACGGCCGCAAGCTGCTCCAAGTCATCTCCCTGGCGCCGACGCCGCACAACGTCTCCTACATCTGGTACGCGCCCAACCACGTGCGCGCGTTCCGCAGGGACAGCTATGAGAAGGCTGGCGGGTACGACGCCGCGCGTACGGTGCTGGACGACCAGGACCTGATGTGTCGCCTCTTCCACGTCGGCGACTTCCACCACATCAACCGCTGCCTCTACCTCCAGCGGGTGCACCCCGCGAACACCCAGAGCGACCCGGAGATCAACGGGCACATCCAGCGCGAGACCGTCGCCCTCTACGACAAGTACATCGAGGCCAACGCCCTCGCCTGGACCCAGCGGCGCGGACTGCTCGCGCTGGACCTCGGCGCGGCCCACCGGAAGCCGCCCGGCTACGTGGGCGTGGACCAGCGCCCGGAAGAGGGCGTCGACATCGTCGCGACCCTGCCCGAGAAGCTGGACCTGCCCGACGGCTCCGTCGGCCTGATGCGGGCGGTGGAGTTCTTCGAGCACGTGCCCGCGAAGGTGCCGCTGATCAACGAGCTGTACCGGCTGCTGGCGCCCGGCGGCATGCTCCTCGTCATGTCGCCGAGTTCCGACGGCCGCGGGGCCCACCAGAACCCGGCGCACGTCGCCCACTACAACGAGAACTCGTTCTGGTACTACACGGACGACCAGTACCGTACCTTCGTGCCCGAGATCGAGGCCCGGTTCCAGTCGTCGCGGCTGGTCACCTACTTCCCGACCGAGTGGCACTCCCAGAAGGACATCTCGTACGTGGTCGCCAACCTCATCGCGATGAAGGAGGGCACCCCGCGGTGCGGCGGACCCCTGCTGGTTTAGGCCCTGTATGCGGAAGGCGCCCGGCGGGACTGTCGCATTCCGCCGGGCGCCTTCCTGCGTTCGCCGGTGCCTCGTGCTTCAGGGCCTTTTCCGTCCCGGTCGTGGCCTTGGTTTCCTCAGGTCGGCAGGCTTCCGCCGCTCGTGCGCGCCGCGGCGGCCAGAGCGGCGAAGGCGGGCGTCTTCAAGGCCGCGGTCAGCTGGTCGTCCCAGCGGGGCAGTGGCGCGAGACCGGCCCGCAGCCAGTTGCCGTGACCGAGTACACCGAACGCCGGGCGGGCCGCCGGACGCGGGAACTTGTCCGAGTCGACCGGGCGGACGCGCTCAGGATCGAGTCCGCTGAGACGGAAGGTCTCACGGGCCAGACCGCACCACGTGGTGTGGCCGGCCGCCGTGCCGTGGTAGATGCCCGCCGGTGCCCGACCGGCCAGGGCGGCACGGCCGAGAGCCGCCAGCTGCCGGGCGAGCGCACGGGACCAGGTGGGCTGACCGTGCTGGTCGGCCACCACATCCAGGGTCTCGCTCCGGCCGGCCAGTTCGAGCATGGTGGCCACGAAGTTGGGACCGTGCGCGCCGTAGAGCCAGGCGGTGCGCACGATGTAGCCGGTACTCGGCAGCAGTTCGGCGACTGCCCGCTCCCCTGCCAGCTTGCTCCGTCCGTACGCGTTGACGGGTCCCGTCGGTGCGTCTTCGGGGTACGGCCGACGGGAGTCGCCCGGGAACACGTAATCGGTGGAGATGTGCAGCAGCAGGGCGCCGCTGTCCGCGCAGGCGCGCGCGAGATGGCGGACGCCTGCGCCGTTCACGGCTGTGGCCGCCGCCTCCGCCCGCTCGGCGCCGTCGACGTCCGTCCAGGCGCCGCAGTTGACGACCACCCCGTGACCGGTGACGGCCGCACGGACGGCCGTAGGGTCGGTGATGTCGAGCTGGTGACGGCCCAGTCCCGTCACCGTGGCATCCGGATCGGCAGCGAGTTCGGCCAGCACGTCCTGGCCGAGGAGTCCGCGCGCACCGGTCACCAGCCAGCTCGTGGTCGTCACAGCACGGCCCTCTCCTTCAGCGGCTCCCACCAGGAGCGGTGTTCGCGGTACCAGGCGACCGTGGCGGCCAGGCCCTCCGTAAAGGACACCTGCGGCGCGTAGCCGAGTTGCTCGCGGATCTTGCTGTCGTCCAGCGAGTAGCGCAGGTCGTGGCCTTTGCGGTCGGCCACGTACTCAACGCTGTCCCAGCCCGCGCCGACCGCGTCCAGCAGCAGGCCGGTGAGCTTGTGGTTGCTCAGCTCGGTCCCGCCGCCGATGTTATAGACCTCCCCGGCCCTGCCGCCGTGCAGGACCAGGTCGATGCCCCGGCAGTGGTCGGAGACGTGCAGCCAGTCGCGGAGGTTGCGGCCGTCTCCGTACAGGGGGACCGTGTTCCCGTCGATCAGGTTGGTGATGAAGAGCGGGACGACCTTCTCGGGAAACTGGTACGGCCCGTAGTTGTTGGTGCACCGGGTGACCACGACATCCAGGCCGTGGGTGCGGTGGTGGGCGAGCGCCAGCAGGTCGGAGCCGGCTTTCGACGCGGAGTAGGGGGAGTTCGGCGCGAGGGGCCACCCCTCGGTCCACGAACCTTCGCTGATCGAGCCGTACACCTCGTCGGTGGAGACGTGGACGAAACGGCCGACGCCGTGCCGGTGAGCCGCGTCCAGGAGCACCTGCGTGCCCATCACATTGGTGCGGACGAACGGACCGGCGCCGTCGATCGACCGGTCCACGTGGGACTCGGCGGCGAAATGGACCACCGCGTCCTGGCCCGCCATCACCTGGTCGACGACATCCGGGTCGCAGATGTCGCCCCGGACGAAGGTGTAGCCCGGGTGTTCAGCCACCGGTGCCAGATTTGCCTCGACCCCCGAATAGGTGAGTTTGTCGAGGACGGTGATCCGCGCTGCCGGATCCGAATTCAGCCGCCGCCGGATGTATTCCGAACCGATGAATCCAGCGCCGCCGGTCACAAGGATGCGCATAGTTCTCAGAGTCTTTCTCACTGCCCGGGATCCAGCACCGAGGCTTCGGACGCCAGGTCGCGGGCGCGGACGCAATGCGGACGGTGCCCGCGAGGCCGAAGCCTCGGGGGCACCGTCCGCTCGATCTCAGCGAAAGCGGTTGGCCGACAGTGCGCCACCGTTCGCGTGGGAGTTACAGATCGTTGCAGATCACGTAGCCGTCGGTCGTGGCAGAACCGGGCGGTGCCGTGATGGCGGCCGGCGTGCCAACCTGCCAGCCGATGGGGGTGCTTCCCGTCGTACTGGGGATGGGCTTGCTGACCGCGACGTTGGCGCCGCCTGAAGCGAATCCGCCGCCGGTGGCTTCGTCACCGGGCAAGCAGAAGATGTCCACGAACTTGGTGGGCTCAGTGAACGAGTCGTGGACGACGTACGTGTGGATGGTCGCGCCCTGCGCGCCCTGGGCACCCTGCGCGCCCTGCGCGCCCTGGGCACCCTGCGCGCCCTGGGCACCCTGGGCACCCTGGGCACCATTCTTACCCGGGTCACCCTGCGGACCCTGGGCGCCCTGCGCACCCTGGGCGCCCTGCGCACCCTGGTAGCCCTGCGGACCCCGCGGACCCTGCGGACCCTGGGGGCCCCGCTTGCCCTCGTGGCCGCGCGGTCCCTGCGGCCCGCGCTCACCATGACCGCCGCCGACGTCACTCTTGACGCCGTTCGGGCCGGGCAGCCCCGCGCTGACGTCGGCGCCGGACCTGTGGATCGCGTCGGCGATGGCCGTCGTGCTCGGGACGACGTTGAGCGCTACGGCAAGCGCACTCGCAGACACCAGAGTCGCGGTCTTCACGCGGGAACTTCGGATCGTTCTACGGCTCACCAGAGAACCTTTCTTACGAACTTGGAGTGACCACATCGCATGCGCGCGCACTCGGTGCGCTTTACTCGCAAACGTGTCGCGTCGCCTACGCCTACGGCTACGGACAGGCCCATTCTTCACAATCCGCGATTGAATGATCACGAGTTGCCCGTGTCGTAAACGAGGATCACCCGTGCGGCCTCAATGGCAGACGATCCGGGACGACCGGGACGACAACAGCCGAATTTCTCCGCAATTTCCTCGGGTTTCCATTGCCGGGCGGAGAGGTGCTGATCCGGCGTACTGCTGACCTTTCACAACGCGATGTCGTGGAGGGTGACACCCGGTGATCCGGGCGGCGAGCCGCCCCGCCGCAAGGGCGGGGCTCTGCCGAAGGGCAGCCCTCTCAGGCCCTGCTCACGAGACTTCTGCGATACGCACTGCAGTCCTCGAAGGAGGGCAGCAGCCCGTGCCGCTCGGCTTCCGCCAGCGTGGGCGCCGCGGCGTCCTTGTCGGAAAGACGCGGTGCGAGGTCCTCGGGCCAGGCGATGGCCAACGTCGGGTCCAGCGGGTCGATGCCGTGCTCGCGCTCCGGCGCGTATCCCTGTGAACACAGGTAGACGACGGTGGAGTTGTCCTCCAACGCCATGAAGGCGTGGCCCAGCCCTTCCGACAGATAGACACAGCGGTGCGTGGTGTCATCGAGCCGAACCGCCTCCCATTTCCCGAAACTCGGGGAGCCGGTGCGAATGTCGACCACCACGTCGAGGACGGCACCGCTGACGCAGGCGACGTACTTGGCCTGACCCGGCGGGACCGACGCATAGTGGATACCGCGAAGAGTTCCGCGAACCGAGCGAGAGCAGTTCGCCTGCTCGAGTGGGAACCCCTGGCCGATGGAATCGTGGAACCTGTCGTTCTTGAACCACTCGTGGAACCGCCCCCTGCTGTCCTCGAACGCCCTGGGTGTGTCCACCCAGGCCCCTTCGATGCCAAGTGGTCTCACGTGACTACTTCCTTCCGCCGCTCAGGTCTCTTCGCCGATTACTACGTCCTTGCCTTCGGGACATCCGTCGCGGAACTTTAGGCCGCACGGCGGCTCCCGTGTACGGCCATTCAGTGGATTCTGACTACACAAGAGTTTGAACGAGGTCGATTAACGCAGGCTGCTGGCATCTTGATGGCCGCCACTCCCGGTTCCCTGAAGGGCTCTCGATGCAGAAATCGCCCACCAAAAGCGCAACGGTCCCGATGCAACAACCGCTCTTGCAGAAAGAGGCGATGACCGACCCGCCTCCCAAGGGCCGCTTCGACGGCACATGGTGGATCTGGGCCATGACGGGAGCGCTGTTCGTGATGTACGCGGCGGTGTCGCTCCGTCTCCACCAACGGATGCTCACGAGCAGCTACGACCTGGGAATCTTCGAACAGGTCGTCCGCTCCTACGCGGAAGGACACTTGCCGGTCTCCGAAGTGAAGGGCCAGGACTTTCCCGTCCTGGGCGATCACTTCTCTCCCATCCTGGCGCTGGTGGCGCCTTTCTACTGGGTATGGCGGGGAGCGGAAACGCTCCTTGTCGTGCAGGCCGCGCTCATCGCCGTGAGCGTCATCCCGCTGGCCTTGTGGGCGCGCCGGACCCTGGGTGGCCCGGCCGGTGCGGTGATCGGTGCCTGCTACGGGCTCTCCTGGGGAATCGCGAGTGGGGTCGGCTACGACTTCCACGAAGTGGCCTTCGCCATTCCGCTCCTGGCGTTCTCGCTGACCGCCCTCGGGAATGACCGGCTGATGGCCGCGGCATGCTGGGCTCTGCCCCTGCTGTTCGTGAAGGAGGACCTCGGACTCACGGTTGTCCTCATCGGTCTCGTCATCGCCCGGCGGGGCGACCGCGGTCTCGGACTGTTCACGGCCACAGCCGGCCTCTGCGGGTCGGTGCTGGCGCTGTTTGTGGTTCTGCCGGGCTTCAACCCGAGCGGGTCCTTCGCCTATTGGTCCCTGGTCGAGGACGGTTCCGGAGCAGCGGGATCCAACGGCGGCAGCGCGGGCGGTCTGCTGGATCTGCTCCACCGGGGCACGATCGGTCTGGTCACCCCCGAGACCAAGGTGTCCACACTCCTCCTCGTGCTCGCCCCCACCCTGTTCCTGGCCACGCGGTCCCCACTGCTGTGGGTCGCCGTGCCGACTCTGGTGTGGCGCTTCACTTCGAGCAACGGCCTGCACTGGGGGACCGGCTTCCACTACTCGCTCGTCCTGATGCCGACCGTTTTCGCGGCCTTCATCGACGCCCTGGTGCGACGTGGGACGAACGGGCGCAGTCTGCGCCGCTACCTCGCGGGCTCTGCCGCCATCACCCTCGTGATCCTTCCGAACTTCCCTTTGTTCCACCTGGTCCAGCCGGACACCTGGCGGACCGACCCTCGCGTCGCCGTCGCCCATCGCCTGATGGACAAGATCCCCGACGGCGCCAGGGTCCAGGCGTCCAACGAACTGGTACCCCAGCTCGTCCACCGTACGAGCGTCGGCCTCTACGGCTCGCCGGGCAGCCGTCCCAACCCTCAGTGGATCATGGTGGACACATGGGTTCCGGACAGCGGACGAGGATGGCCGGGCGAGCCACTGAGCGTTGAGGCGGAACAGTCGCAGTTGGCGGAGAACCGCCGTACGGGGTACGACCTGGTGGCGGAGCAGAGCGGCTTCGTGCTGCTGCACCAGCGAGAGGCGAAGCCGCGCCACCGGAGCTGATCGAGCATCAGAGGCATTCGGCGGGGCATCCGTCCGGTCCGGGTCTCCGGGATGCCGGTGGCCGCCGCCGTCCACCCACATCTTGTGCGGGCGGGGTGGGACGGGCGGCTGCGACCACCGTCACACAGGAGCTCCCGGCCCTGTCCGCAGCGGTTCTTCGCGGCGCGATCCGCTGCCCCTTTGGGGCATGACGACGTAGCGGGAGTCCTCCAGAAGCCCCAGCAGATACTGGCCGTATCCGCTCTTGAGCAGCGGCTGGGCCAGCTGCCGGAGCCGGTGGTCGTCGATCAGGCCGGCCCGCCAGACCGCCTCCTCGACGCAGCCGACCTTGAAGCCCTGGCGCTCCTCGATCACCCGAACGAATTCCGAGGCCTGAACCATGGAGTTGAAGGTTCCGGTGTCAAGCCACGCGGTGCCCCGGTCGAGCCGGGTGACGTGCAGCGCCCCGGCCTCCAGATAGACACGGTTGAGGTCGCTGATCTCCAACTCGCCCCTGACACTCGGCCGTAGAGCGCGGGCGATGTCCACGACCTGGTGGTCATAGAAGTACAGTCCGGGCACGGCGTACCGGGAGCGGGGCCGGTCCGGTTTCTCTTCGATGGACAGCGCTCGGCCCAGTTCGTCGAACTCCACTACGCCGTAGGCCGAGGGGTTGGCGACCTGATAGGCGAATACCCTGCCGCCCTTCAGATCGTCGTGGCGGGCCAGTCGTGTGCCAAGGCCGCTGCCGTGGAAGATGTTGTCGCCCAGAATCAGGGCGACCGGCTCACCGTCGATGAAGTCGGCTCCCAGTACGAAAGCCTGAGCAATGCCCTCCGGGCGTTCCTGTGCCGTGTATTCCAGCCGCAGGCCCAGTTGGCTGCCGTCGCCGAGCAGACGACGGAACTGGAACTGGTCTTCGGGGGTGGTGACAATGAGAATCTCACGGACACCGGCCATCACCAGTGTGGTCAGCGGGTAATAGACCATGGGCTTGTCGAACACCGGCAACAGTTGTTTCGACACCGAGCGGGTCAACGGCCAAAGTCGCGAGCCGGTGCCTCCGGCCAACAGGATTCCACGCATGGCGTCACCATAGGCGAATTACCCACGAATCAGCCCTTTTCGCACCGTTTCACGGCGCGCATAAGGGCAGACCTGACGCGGATCACGTGCAGTCGCCACCGCCGGCCGCATCGTGCCGTGTGCCAAAACGGGCCCGTGTGCGCGCCGTACGTCGTTGCACGGCGCGCACACGGGCCCGTTCGTGATGTCGTCCCCGCGGCCGGCCTGGCGACGTCGCAGGTCAGGGCAAGTCGGACCGGCCGCGGAGTTCGAGGGTGGACTGCGGCCGCGAGGCCGCCGTCCACTGGGGGCTAGCCCAGGCGCCGCACCAGCGCGCGGTACTCGTCCCACAGCTCCTTCGGGGTGTGCTCGCCGAAGGTGTTGAGGTGCTCGGGCACGAGCGCCGCCTCCTCGCGCCACACGTCCTTGTCGACGGTGAGCAGGAAGTCGAGGTCGGCCTCGGAGAGGTCGAGTCCCTTGGTGTCCAGGGCGCCCTTGGCCGGCAGGATGCCGATGGGGGTCTCGACGCCCTCGGCGCGGCCGTCGAGGCGGTCCACGATCCACTTCAGGACACGGCTGTTCTCACCGAAGCCCGGCCACACGAACTTGCCCGCGTCGTTCTTGCGGAACCAGTTCACGTAGTAGATCTTCGGAAGCTTCGCCTGGTCCTTGTCCTTGGCGACGTCGACCCAGTGCCCCATGTAGTCGCCCATGTTGTAACCGCAGAACGGCAGCATGGCGAAGGGGTCGCGGCGCAGCTCACCGACCTTGCCCTCGGCGGCGGCGGTCTTCTCGGAGGCCACGTTGGCGCCGAGGAAGACGCCGTGATTCCAGTCGAAGGACTCCGTCACCAACGGTACGGCGGTGGCGCGGCGTCCGCCGAAGAGGATCGCCGAGATCGGCACGCCCTTGGGGTCCTCCCACTCGGGCGCGATGATCGGGCACTGCGAGGCGGGGACGGTGAAGCGGGCGTTGGGGTGGGCGGCGGGCGTACCGGACTCCGGCGTCCAGTCGTTGCCCTTCCAGTCGATCAGGTGGGCCGGAGTCTCCTCCGTCATGCCCTCCCACCAGATGTCGTTGTCGTCGGTGAGCGCGACGTTGGTGAAGACGGAGTTGCCCCACAGCGTCTTCATCGCGTTGGCGTTGGTGTGCTCACCGGTGCCGGGCGCGACGCCGAAGAAACCGGCCTCGGGGTTGATCGCGTACAGCCGGCCGTCCTCGCCGAACCGCATCCACGCGATGTCGTCGCCGATCGTCTCGACCGTCCAGCCGGAGACGGTGGGCTCCAGCATGGCGAGGTTGGTCTTGCCGCAGGCGCTCGGGAAGGCGGCGGCGACGTACTTGGACTCGCCCTGCGGCGGGGTCAGTTTCAGGATGAGCATGTGCTCGGCGAGCCAGCCCTCGTCACGCGCCATGACGGACGCGATACGCAGGGCGTAGCACTTCTTGCCGAGCAGCGCGTTGCCGCCGTAGCCCGATCCGTACGACCAGATCTCGCGGGACTCGGGGAAGTGCGAGATGTACTTGGTGGAGTTGCACGGCCACGGCACGTCCGCCTCGCCCTCGGCCAGCGGCGCTCCGAGCGTGTGCACAGCACGCACGAAGAAGCCGTCGGTGCCGAGCTCGTCGAGGACGGGCTGCCCCATGCGGGTCATGGTGCGCATGGACACGGCGACGTAGGCGGAGTCGGTTATCTCGACACCGATCGCGGAGAGGTCGGAGCCGAGCGGGCCCATGCAGAACGGGACGACGTACATCGTCCGGCCCTTCATCGAGCCGCGGAAGATGCCCTTCTCCCCCGCGACGCCGTTTCCTTCTCCGGTGAAGATGGCCCGCATCTCGGCGGGCGCCTTCCAGTGGTTGGTCGGACCCGCGTCCTCCTCCTTCTCGGAGCAGATGAACGTCCGGTCCTCGACCCGCGCGACATCGGTCGGGTCGGAAGCGGCGTAGTAGGAATGCGGGCGCTTGATCGGATCGAGCTTCTTGAAGGTGCCCTTGTGAACGAGCTCCTCACACAGGCGCTCGTACTCGGCCTCGGATCCGTCACACCAGACCACGTTGTCCGGCTGGGTCAGTTCTGCGATCTCGTTGACCCACGAGATCAGTTCCTTGTGCTGGGTGGGGACGGTGGAGGGAGCCGCGATGTCGCGCGCCACGATTGCTCCTAGATGAGGGGTTTTTTGTTGAGGCCCCGTGGGGGCTGCGACCCGGATGCTTCGGGGGTGTGGATTCCCATGGCGCTCATCCGGTGCCGACCGCACTCATTTGATCATCCGACGGGTTCGCCCATATGTCCAGAGGGCCTCACACGTGAGCGGAGTGACCATCGCCACGTGTATCCGCGATTCTTTGCGTACACGTTGGGTTCAGCTGAAGGTTCTTTTGCATGGACGCCGCATTGCGCCACGCTCGTGAGAACATGGCCACTCCTGGCTGTTCAGTGCGTCGTACTGACACGTAACTTACGGTTCCGTAGGTAGGATTCCGCCTATGACTGCGCCCGTCCCCGACGCGCCCACGGACTCGCCGGCCGCAGGCCACAGTCCCGCAGCGCTCTCCCCGTCGCATCCGGTCAAGCCCAAGCTCCGCGGCTGGCTGCACCTCGGCATGTTCCCGGCCGTCCTGATCTCCGGTCTGGTCCTCACCGCTCTGGCCAGTTCCACCCGGGCCCGCATCGCCTGCGGGATCTTCGTTCTGACGGCCTGCCTCCTGTTCGGAGTGAGCGCGCTCTACCACCGCGGCAACTGGAGCCCGCGGATGGACGGCGTGCTGCGCAGACTCGACCACGCCAACATCTTCCTGATCATCGCCGGCACGTACACACCGCTGACGATGCTGCTGCTCCCCGGCGCCAAGGGGCAGTGGCTCCTGTGGAGCATCTGGGCCGCCGCGGCGGCCGGGATCATCTTCCGGGTGTTCTGGGTCGGCGCCCCGCGCTGGCTCTACACCCCCTGCTACATAGCGATGGGCTGGGCGGCCGTCTTCTTCCTGCCGGACTTCATGCGCACGGGCGGCATCGCCGTGCTGGTCCTGGTGATCGTCGGCGGACTGCTCTACAGCGCGGGCGGTGTGATCTACGGGCTCAAGCGCCCCAACCCCTCACCTCGCTGGTTCGGCTTCCACGAGGTCTTCCACTCCCTCACCCTGGCGGCGTTCGTCGTGCACTACGTGGGCATCTCACTGGTGGCCTACCAGCACGGGTAACACACCCCCCTTCCTCCTTGAATGGCCGCGGCTTCCGAGCCGTGGCCATTTTTGTATGCCCTGACAGTACATTCCTATTGACACTGGCCACCTTTTGACAGCTACTCTCATTTCATGGTTACTGTCACTCAAGACAATGGCGTGCGGCGCGATCCGCGCCGCTGGTGGGCCCTCGGGGCCTTGGTCGCGAGCATGCTCACGCTCGGCTTCGACACCACGATCCTCAACGTGGCCCTGCCGACGATGGCGGGCGAACTCGGCGCCACCACCGGCCAGCAGCAGTGGATGGCGGACGCGTACGTGATCGTCTTCGCCGCGCTGATGCTCCCGGCGGGACTGCTCGGCGACCGTTTCGGACGACGCCGGATGCTCGTCGTGGGGCTCGGGATCTTCCTCGCCGGTTCCGTGGCCGGCGCCCTGGCCGACGACGTCAACTGGGTCATCGCGGCCCGCACGGTGATGGGCCTCGGCGCCGCGCTGGTCATGCCGCTCGCCCTGTCCGTGCTGCCCTCGCTCTTCGGACCCGACGAGCGCACCAAGGCCGTCGGCATCATCTCCGCCGCCTCGTCGCTCGGTCTGCCGCTCGGCCCGATCATCGGCGGCTGGCTGCTCAACCACTTCTGGTGGGGCTCGGTCTTCCTGGTCAACGTCCCGATGGCCGCGATCGGCATCGCCGCCTGCGTCTTCCTGCTGCCCGAGACCCGCGACCCCGCCTCCCCCAAGGTCGACGCCCTCTCCACCGCGCTCACCGCGGCAGGCCTCGGCGCCCTCATCTACGCGATCATCGAGGCGCCCAGCCGCGGCTGGGGCGACCCGCTGATCGTGGGCATGCTCGCCGGGGCCGCCGTTCTGATCGCCGCCCTCGTGCTCCGCGAGCGGCGCGTGGAACGCCCCATGCTCGACATGTCGCTGCTCACCCACCGCGGGTTCCTGTTCAACACGATCGCGGCGACCCTGGTGATGTTCGTCCTGTCCGGCCTGCTGTTCGTGCTGCCGCCGTATCTCCAGGCGGTGCTCGGCCACGACGCCTTCGGCACCGGCCTGCGGCTGCTGCCCATGATGGGCGGTCTGATCGTCGCGGCCCGGGTCGCACAGCCGGTCGTCGCCCGGTTCGGCTCCCGCGCGGTGGTCAGCGCGGGACTGGTGGTGCTGGCCTTCGCCGCGCTGCTCGGCAGCCGTACGACCGTCGACTCGGGCTACGGCTTCACCGCACTGTGGCTGTCCATCACCGGCTTCGGCTTCGGTTTCTCGGTCGTCCCCGCGATGGACGGCGCCCTCGGCGCCCTGCCCCGCGACCGGGCCGGCAGCGGCTCCGGGCTCCTCATGACGACGCGCCAGGTCGGCAGCGCGATCGGCATCGCCCTCCTCGGCAGCCTGCTGGTCGGCGCTTTCCGCGACCGCCTCGACGTCACCGGGCTGCCCGCGCAGGCCGCCGACACCGCCGGGGAGTCCGTGGTCGCGGCGCACATCGTCGCCCAGAAGGCGGGCTCGGCCGATCTCGTGGCCTCCGCGAACAGCGCGTACGTCCACGGCATGGGCCTGGTCCTGCTGGTGTGCGGCATCGCGGCCCTCGTCACCGCTTTGCTGGCCGCGGCGTTCCTGCCGAACACCCCGGTCACGCACGCCACGAAGGAGGACGAGGACCCGGCCATGGCCACCGCTGCGGCGGATGCCGGACAATGAACCGCATGACGGCCGCACCCTCCCCCTTCAGCCCCGCCGACCGCCCTCAGCTGGGCCTGCGCGAGCGGAAGAAGATCAAGACCCGCGAGGCGATCCGCACCGCGACGTACGCACTCGTCAGGGAACAGGGGTACGACGCGACGACGATCGAGCAGATCGCCGAGCGCGCCGAGGTGTCGCCGTCGACCGTCTTCCGCTACTTCCCCACCAAGGAGGACATCGTCCTGACGGACGAGTTCGACCCGCTCATCATGGAGGAGCTGCGGGCCCGGCCCGCGGACGAGCCGTGGATGGACACCCTCCGGTACGTGATGCAGAAGGCCATCCGGCTCGGCATCAAGGACGACCCCGAGGTGTCCCGGCTGCGGACCCACCTGATGGTCCAGGTCCCGGCGGTGCGCTCGCGGATGATGGAGAGCATGTCGGTCACCGGCACCATGCTCTGCCAGGCCATCGGCGAGCGCACCGGCCGGGACCCGGACAGCCTGGAGGTGCGGGTCTACGCGATGGCGATCATCGGCGGCCTGATGGAGACGTCCCTGTACTGGGCGGAGAACGACCACCGGGACGACTTCAAGGACCTGGTGGACCGCACGATGGACGTCCTGGAACACGGCCTCTCCGCCGAAAACCCCTGAGGCCACGGCTCTCCGGCGTGACATCCTGACCGGGTGAACGGACCGGAGATCCATGTCGCCTTCGCCCCCGAGCTGGGGATGTTCGTGCCGCACAGGCGTCGTTCGGGAGCCACGGCGGTCGCCACCGACGGCTCCTCCACCCTCGGCCATGTCGTCGAGTCGCTCGGCGTCCCGCTGACCGAGGTCGGCGCCCTCGTCGTGGACGGCCGCGAGGTGCCCGTCTCGCACCTCCCGGGGGCCGGCGAGAGCGTCGACGTACGGGCGGTCGAGCGCCCGCAGCGGGTTCCCGGCGCCCCGCTGCGCTTCCTCCTCGACGTCCACCTCGGCACCCTCGCGCGCCGACTGCGCCTCCTCGGGGTCGACGCGGCGTACGAGTCGACGGACATCGGCGACCCGGCCCTCGCCGCGCGCTCCGCCGCCGAACGTCGCGTGATGCTCAGCCGCGACCGGGGGCTGCTGCGCCGCCGCGAGCTGTGGGCGGGCGCGTTCGTCTACAGCACCCGGCCCGATGACCAACTCCGTGACGTGCTGGGCCGGTTCGCACCCGACCTCAGGCCCTGGACACGCTGCACCGCCTGCAACGGCCTGCTCAAGGAGGCCGCCAAGGAGCAGGTCGTGGACCAACTGGAGGGCGGCACCGAGCGGTCCTACGACATGTTCGCGCAGTGCGAGGAGTGCGGGCGCGCCTACTGGAAGGGCGCGCACCACGACAACCTGGAAGCCATCGTGGAGCGCGCCCTCACCGAGTTCGGGAGCCAGACGCCTAGCGACGCTTGAGATCCTTGGCGCCGCAGGCCAGCCCGTCCCCGTTGGGATCGAGACCCAGCGGGTCGTCCTTGCCGTTGACCTTCAGACGGCCGTAGTCGTTCGTCTTCAGCCACGCGCAACGCGAGGCCGTCGTCTTCTTGACGCCGTCCGGGAAGACGGTCGGCACACAGACGTTGATCGTGCCGTAGTGCCGGTCGCAGCCGGAGATCGTGGTGCTGACCTTCTGCGAGGTCCGCTTCTTGCCGCCCTGGGTGACCGTGCCCTCGAGGGAGTCGGCGAAGGAGTGGACGTGCGCCGAGGCGGTGTCCGTGGCCAGGGCGGCGGGGCCCTGGAGGTGCACCCACTTGGCGACCGAGGGCACCCCGTTGGCGTCGACCGCGAAGAGCATGTACCAACCGGGCGGGGCCATGTTGGGGTTGCTCGTCACGTTCAGGTCGACGTTGTTGCCGTCCACCGACAGGGGCAGGTCCACGAAGCGCTGGTTCGGGTCGGACGAGTGCGTCACGGCGGCGGGGCGGATCAGCTCGGCCTTCACGATGGGCCGGTCGACCGTGATGCGCTGCGTGTCCCCGTACACCCACTCGTTGTCGATCACCGAGGTGATCGTCGGACGGGTGCCCTTGAGGAGGTAGGGCGGGGTGTAGATGGACACGTTGTGGTTCCAGGTGCCGTTGCCCGGGTTGTCGCCGGTGGCCATCACCCGGCCGTCGGGCAGCAGGAACGCGGAGGAGTGGTAGCCGCGCGCCTCCGGGTCGGCGGCCACCGGGTCGAAGGTGGAGGTCGCCGGGTCGAACATCGACGCCTCGAACACCGGGTTGGCGCGGTTGTGCAGGCCACCGCCCGTCTCCAGCACCTTGCCGTCCGGCAGGAGGACGGCGGAGACGTACATCTTGCCCTGGTTGCCCGTCTCGGCGACCTTGCCGTTGCCGAGGTCGACCGTGCCCTGCGGGATCTGCGGGCCGACGGTGTACGCCGGGTTCGCGGCCTTCAGGTCGATGATGTCGGTGAGCCGGTTCGCCTCCGGGTTGGAGTCGATGTTGCCGCCGCCGATCGTCAGCACCTTCTGGTCCTGGGCCGGGGGCAGCAGCACGCTCGCGGACTGGTCGCGCTCGTCCTTGTCCTGGAGCCCGGGGATCGCCGTGACGGTGTTCGCGTCGTAGTCGTAGATCGCCGAGCCCGTGCCGGGCGTGCCGTTGCCGAAGACGTGGCTGCCCGAGTAGAAGAGCCGCCCGTCCTGCATCAGGATCATCGACGGGTACAGACCCCAGTACGACCAGGTCTGGTTGACCTGCGTGAACGGCAGCCACTGCTGCTGCGCCGCCGACCAGCGCTCGGCCGTCACCGACCCGGTGGAGTCCTCGCGCAGTCCACCGAACGAGATGACGTCCCCGTTGCCGAGCTCGGTGGCCGACGGGTACCAGTGGCCGTCGTTCAGGTCGTTCGTCTTGCTGTACGTCTCGGTGACCGGGTCGAAGATGTACGAGTCCTTGTACCCCTCGTAGCCGTGCCCGCCCGCGACCGGGAACGCCTTGTTGCCGCTCATCACCAGCACCCGCCCGTCGGCGAGCTGGACGTGACCCGAGCAGAACATGTCCTTCGGCGTGGGGATCACCTTGTACGTGCCCTTCACCGGGTCGTAGACCGCGGAGGTGAAGGTGCCCGCGTCGAAGTTCTCCTCGCTGTTGCCGGACCCGGCGATCAGCAGCACCTTGCCGTTGTTGAGGACGACGGAGTGCATGGAGCGCACCGGGTTCTGCGTGGGCAGCACGTCCCAGCGGCCGCCCGCGCACTCGTCGGTGGTGGCGGTGCAGGTGGCCGGCGGGATCGGGTCGGAGACCTGTTCCATCGTGTAGTCGTCGGTGGTCGCCGAGCCGGTGCCGTACACCGAGACGCCCCAGGTGATGCGGTCGGTACCGGCCGGGACGGCGGGCGTACGGACGCTCGCCTGCGTCCAGCCCGCCGCCATGTCCAGCGTCTTGAGGTCGGTCCAGTACTGCCAGCCCGCCGTGGCGTCGTGCCGGAAGAGGGTGATCGCGGTGTCCGGTGTCGTCGACTTGTACCAGAGGCCGAGGTCGTACTGCTTGCCCGCGGTGACCACCGGCGCGCAGGTCGCGGACTCCGTGATCAGGGCCTTGCGGTCGCCGTCGACGCGCCGGGTCAGCGTGACCTTCATGGCCTTGGAGCCGGAGTGGGAGTCGGCGACGGTGGCGAAGGTGAAGTCGTTGTCGCCCCAGCCGGACTTCTCCCAGCAGGACGGCATGCCGTCCGTGCCGTCGGACTCGAAACCCGGGTTGGTGACGAGGTTGGCGGCGGAGGCGGGCTGCGGCGAGGCGAGCAGCAGCCCGGCGGCCAGGCCCGCCACGGCCAGCAGTGAGGTTCTCCGTCTGGGTCGTGCCAGATGTTTCACGCGGCTCTCCTTGCTGTGCGGCTCCCGCCCGCAGCCTCACTGCTGCGGCGCGGCAGATAGACCAGCGCCTCGGTGCCCACGAAGCGCAGGACGAACGTCATCACCAGGGCCAGCGCGGTGGCGGACAGGGCGCCCATCCCGAAGTGGCCGACGAACAGGGCGATCAGCGGGATGCGCAGCACCAGGTCGGCGTTGGCGAGCAGCGCGAACCGGCCCACCCGGTCCCACCAGCTGCGGTGCTTTCGGCGCTCGCGGAACAACAGATGCTCGATGAGCAGGAAGTTCCAGGCGACGCCCAACTGGTTGGCGAGGATCTCGGCCGGTACGTAGTGCATGCCGGCGGCGGTGAGCGCGTACAGGCCGATCAGGTTCGGCAGGAAGCCGGTGGCGCCGATCAGACCGAAGACGACCATCCGGGCGACCGGCGAGGCGGTGCGCAGCCCGACGAGGTGACGCAGGAACCGGAAGCCCTCCTGCGCGGTCGACTTGGACTCGCCCGCGAACCGGTCCTGGAAGACGAAGGGCACCTCGGTGACCTCGCGGGGGCGGCTGCGGACGGCGAGTTCGAGGAGGATCTTGTAGCCGAGCGGCCGCAGGATCTCGGCGGTGACCGCGCTGCGGCGGATCGCGAAGAAGCCGCTCATCGGATCGCTGATACCGCGCAGTCGGCGCGGGAAGAGCGTCTTGGTCAGCCAGGTCGCACCGCGCGAGACGGCGATGCGGTAGCCGCCCGCGAGGCCCTCGCGGCTGCCGCCCTTGATGTACCGGCTGGCGACGACGAGCCCGGCGGCGGACCGCTCCCCCGAGGCCACCAACTCCGGTATCAGGGACGGCGGATGCTGGAGATCGCCGTCCATGACGACGATCCAGTCGGAGCTCGCCGCCTTCAGTCCCTCGACGACGGCACCGCCGAGCCCGCCCACGGCTTCCTCGCGGTGCAACAAGGTCACCGGAAACGGGCAGTCCTGCGCCTCCCGGGAGATCACCTCGGGGGTGTCGTCCGTGGAGTCGTCCACGAAGACCACCTCGCAGGGCAGCCGGTCGGGCACCGACTCGGTGATCCGGCGCAGGAGTTCACGGATGTTCGCGGACTCATTGAAGGTCGGTACGACGATGGTGACGGCGCCCGGTTCGGGCACCTCGACCGCCCTTACGGCGGGATCGCCGAGCTCCCCGGGGACGGTGCTCTCGAAGCTGCTCATCGACTGCCCCCGGACGTCGTCGTGGTCATGGTGTTTCCCGTGCTCTCGTCGATCTGCCGGATCTCGATCCGGTCGGCGCCCTTGCCGAAGGTGGCGACCGGCGTCGAATGCTCGATGGCCGCCTTGACGTTGGGCAGGTCGACCGCGTCACGCCGCACCGTCGGAGAGGCGACGACGTAGTCGATGTCCTTCCAGCCGCGCGGCATCGTCCTGGTCACCGCGGGGTCGAGGTCAGCCTTGTAGAACCAGATGACGCCGAGCCCGGGCCGGTAGCCGTCGTGGACCAGGTCGAGCCAGAGGGCGTCGTCGACCAGGACCCGGGTGTCCGCCGGGTCCTGGACCTCGGTCTTCAGCCAGGTGGCCGCCGCCCGGTAGGGGGCGTTGGCGTCGGCGGTCACGGCGGTGTGGTCGCCGTCGTACCAGTGCGGCAGCACATAGAGCGCGGCGACCGCCACGAGCGCGGCCGCCGTCACCCGCCGTCCCCAGGTGACGTACGGCTTCTCCTCGTCGCTCCGCCACCTGCGCAGCACCAGATGGGCGAGGCTGGCGGCGCCTCCGGCGAGGACCAGCGCGAGGAACGGCAGCGCCTGGATGATGTACATCGCGGGCAGATAGCCGCTCGGGCGCAGCGCCACCAGGGCGAGGATCGCCACCGTGAGGGCGGGTCCGGCGAGGGCGCGGGCGGTGACGGACCAGCGCCAGGTGGCCAGGAGCAGCAGCGCTCCGGCGAGGCCTCCGACGATCAGCACCCGGTCGTAGTAGAGCCAGGAGTGCAGCACGCCGTACGAGCCGGAGCCGGGGTCGAGGATGAAGCCGGAGCCGGGGCGGCTCATCTGGTACGTGATGCCGTCCCAGAGCGAGACATGGCCCGCGCCCGGGAACAGCTCGCCCTTGAGCAGGGCGAACAGCGGGTACGCGAGGCCGATCAGGACGCAGGCGGTGATGGCTCCGGTGAGCGCGAACTTGCGGGTGTCGCGGTGGCCGTGGCGCCACATGGTGACCAGGAGCGCGGGCAGGACGACGAGCATCGTCTCCTTGGTGAGCACGGCGGCCGCGGCCGCGATGCCCGCCCCGAAGTGGTGCCAGAGGTGCCGGCTCGGGGACGCGGCGAGGCAGAACGCGAGCAGCGTCCACATCACCGCGATGTTGTCGAGGAAGATCTCGCGCTGGAGCACCACCGACAGCGGGGAGAGCCCGAAGAGCACCATCGCGAGGCCCGCGGCCCAGCGCGGCAGCGAGAGACGGCGCGCGAGGACGTACAGCAGGACCGCGCTGGCGGCGCCGACCGCGAGCATCGCGACGCGCATCGAGCCGACCGTCATCAGCGAGGGGCTGACGTGGGCGGGGATCCAGGTCAGGGCGGCTATCTGGATCCAGCCCAGGGGCGGGTGGTCGTACCAGTACGTGTAGTGCGCGAGGCCCTTGCCCTGCTGCACGGCCCACGCCTGGGCGAGATAGGTGCCCTCGTCGTCGCTGAGTGTCGGGTAGTCGGTGATGTTCCAGCCCTGCACGACGATGATCGCCAGCAGCAGGGCGCCGCACAGCAGCAGGTCGGCGCGCGAGGTGCGCAGCCGCTGCAGCGGCGGGTGGTCGTGGACGATGTCGGGCGCGGCGGGTCGCGTCGCGGGGACCGTGGACGGGGTCACCGCGGGAAGTGTCGAGGTCACGCGGGAAGGTCCTCTCGGGACTTTCGGTACGTTCGGGATGTTCGGGCCCAAGGACTGCGGCACCAGTGCCTGCGGAACCGGGGCATGCGGAACCAAGGCGTACGGAACCAAGGCGTGCCCGCCGGCGGGCACGCCCGGCGGGTGACCTCAGGTCCTAGTGGGTCGCTTCGGCCTCGGTCAGGTGCGCGCCGACATGACTGGTCAACTCCCAGTCGTTGCGGCCCCTTTGCTCACGCCATACGGCACGGACGGCCGCACCGGCGAGAAGCACCTGATAGAAGGGGCCACCGACCACGAGCTTCAGGTAGTGGACGAACCGGACGCGCAGCCCGTACTGCTTGCCGAAGTCGTGCAGTCCGACGAGCTCGAAGACGAAGGTGACCAGGGCGGTCACGGCCGGCAGGAAGGTGATGAAGGCGATCCCGACGGGCACGTCGAGGAAGAGCGCGATGGCCACGTTGAGCGGGATGACCACCCCGGAGACGGCTTGCAGATACGGCGTCATCAGCGTGTAGCGGGCGAGCAACCGCTGTCCGAAGCCGGGCAGTTGCTTCCAGTCCTTCTTGCGGTAGACCTGCAGGAAGCCCTGGTTCCACCGGGTGCGCTGCTTCATCAGCGACACCAGGCTGCCCGGGGTCTCCTCCCGGGTCACCATGTCGGAGTCGTAGGCGACGACGACCTTCTTGCCGACGCTGGAGAGCCGTACCCCCAGGTCGCAGTCCTCGGCGAGGCACTCGGGGTCCCAGCCGTCCGCTTCCCGCAGTACGTCCGTCCGAACGAAGACGGTGTTGCCGCCGAGCGGGATGAAACCTTTTTGCGCATGCAGGTGCAGCCGCGAGCGGAACCAGAAGAAGTACTCCAGGCAGTTGCGCAGGCTGTACCAGTTGGAGTGGAAGTTGATGAGCTGGACCCCGCCCTGGACGACGTCCGCACCCGTCGTGCGGAACGCGTGGTCGACATGGGCGAGCAGCTCCGGATGGACCTGGTCCTCGGCGTCGAAGACCCCGACGACGTCGCCGCGGCAGTGCGGCAGCGCCGTGTTCATGGCCTTCGGCTTGTTCTTCTTCTCATGGTGGTCGACGACGACCCGCACCCGCCCGTCGCGGGCCTCGGCCTGCCGGGCGACCTCGGTGGTCTCCGGATCGTCGTGCCCGACGATGACGATGATCTCGAAGTCGGTGTGGCTCGATTCCAGCAGTCGCTGGATGGTGTGGTCGAGCACGGCCTGTTCGTGGCGGGCCGGCAGCAGCAGCGAGAACGCCAGCCGGTCGTCGCCGTCCGGTCTGCTGAACCGGGTGGACGCCAGTACCTCAGGCGTGCGCCACGCGTGCATCTGCCACCAGAGAGTGAACGCCGCCATCCAGAACAGGGCCAGTGAAACGGCAGCGATAAAGACAGACGTGAGCAACAGATCCCCCCAGATCCCAAAACCCCCAGTCGCGACGATGTGTCACATCTGCCGCGTCACGTTGCCGAGACTATGGGCGATCTGTGAAGCGCACAGACTGTTCTGGTGAAGAGCGTGTTTCATCACAGTCGGATCATTTGCTGAACAATTCGAACGCTGGTCGCGTTTCAGCCGGTTGATGAACAGTCTGATGATCTGTATTTCAGCTGCTCAGAGCCGTACGAAGCCGGTCGGGATCGGTCGTCGGAGCGTCACAGGTGAAGTTACGGCAGACATACGCGGCGGGTTCGCCCTGCACGAGGGGGCGGTCGGCAAGGAGCGGCAGCTCGTCACTCTCCGGAGTGCCCACGGCGACCACGGCGCCCGGCGCGGTACCGAGCAGGGCCGTCCGGTGCAGTGCTTTTGTCAGGGGATGCCCCTCCGGCCCCACGACCGCGACCTCACGCGGTCCGTCGAGCAGCGCCTCCGCCACCGCGAGCCCCCAGCCGATGAAGCGGGGAGCGCGCGGCCCGAGCGCCTTCACGACGCCCAACGCCCTTTCGGCGCCGGTCCGATGGGGCTCGGCGCCGGTCTGGGCGGCATAGCTCAGCAGGGCACCGGCCGCCGCGCTCCAGCCGGAGGGCGTGGCGTTGTCGGTGGGGTCCTGGGGCCGGCGGATGAGGCGCTCGGCGTCGGCCGCGGTGTCGTACAGCGCGCCGGACTCGGGATCGGTGAACTGCATGATCACCTGATCCAGCAGGAACCCGGCGAATTCCAGCCACACCCCTTCCCCGGTGACGGAGGCCAGCGCGAGGAACCCCTCGGCGACGTCCGCGTAGTCCTCCAACACCCCCGCGTTGGCCCCGGCCTGCCCGTCCTTGCTGGTACGCGACAGTCGCGCCCGGTCGTCCATGTGCACCCGTACGAGGAGATCCGCGGCGGCGATCGCGGCGTCCACGAGGTCGGGGCGGTCGAAGTAGGCGCCGGTCTCCGCGAGGGCGGCG
The DNA here is from genome assembly GCF_039503195.1 of Streptomyces mirabilis. NCBI lineage: Bacteria > Bacillati > Actinomycetota > Actinomycetes > Kitasatosporales > Streptomycetaceae > Streptomyces > Streptomyces mirabilis. Next base: position 6,479,695 of record NZ_JBCJKP010000001.1, on the reverse strand, counting down.
ACGGCGAGCCCGTTCCAGGAGGCGACGATCTTGTCGTCGCGCCCTGGAGCGGGTCGCTCGGCCCGCGCGGCGAGCAGCCGACGCCGGATGCCGGCCACCTTCTCCGCGTCGAACAACTCGTCCTGCTGCGGCAGTTGCAGCACGGAGGAGCCCTCTTCGAAGGTCCCCTCCTCCGTCACTCCGAAGTACCTGGCGGCGAGTTCGCCGTCCTCCGGGCCGAGCACCTCGCGCAGCTGCCGCGGGGTCCACACGTAGTACGCGCCCTCGACGTGCCTGCCCGTGCCGTCGTCACTGTCGGCGTCGAGCGCGGAGGCGAACCCGCCTTCGTTCGTGCGGAGTTCGCCCACCATGAAGTCGGCGGTCTCCAGGGCGACGCGACGGGCGAGCTCGGAGCCGGTGGTACGCCAGAGATGCGCATACACCCTGCACAGAAGTGCATTGTCGTACAACATCTTCTCGAAATGGGGCACAACCCACTCGCGATCCACGGAGTACCGCGCGAACCCCCCACCCAACTGGTCGTAGATCCCACCCCGCGCCATCCGCTCACAGGTGTCCTGCGCCATCTGGAGAGCGCCCTCGGAACCGGTCCGCGCGTGGTGTCGCAGCAGGAACTCGATCACCATGGACGGCGGGAACTTGGGCGCGCCCCCGAAGCCGCCGCGCGAGGCGTCGTACTCCCTGGTGAGCCCGAGTAGCGCACCGGCCAGGTCCTCCTCGCCGGGCACCTCGCCGCTCCCGAAGCTCATCTCCCGCTCGGCGAGATCCCGCACGATCTTCCCCGCGACCTCGGCGACCTCGCTCCGACGGTCGGTCCAGGCCCCGCGCACCCCCTCCAGCACCTGCCGGAACGACGGCATCCCGTGCCGGGGCGCGGGCGGGAAGTAGGTCCCGAAGTAGAAGGGCTCGGCATCCGGCGTGAGAAACACGGTCATGGGCCACCCGCCCTGCCCCGTGGCCGCCTGCACGGCCTCCATGTAGACGGCGTCGACGTCGGGCCGCTCCTCACGGTCGACCTTGACGCTGACGAAGTGCTCGTTGAGGTAGGCGGCGGTCGCCTCGTCCTCGAAGGACTCGTGCGCCATGACATGACACCAGTGACAGCTGCTGTACCCGACGCTGAGCAGCACGGGCACACCCCGCTTGCGCGCCTCTTCGAAGGCCTCGGCCGACCAGGGCCACCAGTCGACGGGGTTGTCGGCGTGCTGAAGCAGGTAGGGGGACGTCTCGTGGGCCAGTCGGTTCGGCATGGGTCCATCCTGCCTGACGGGGTCCATCCAGCCGTAGGACCGCCCGGCCCTCGGACGGTCGCTCATGCCGACGCAACCCGATCCGCGCAACGCCCCGGTCCGACAGCCGCCGACTCCTTACCCGCGTCTCCGCCTCCGCGACCTCCAGTGATCGCACAGCTTGCGCCGAACCATCTTGCGAGTACGGGTCTCGCACACCCTGCGGGTCGGCCTCAACGCGTCCTGGCTGACCGGTCAGCGCGGCACAGAACCTGACGAGATCCTCCGCACGGCGGTAGAGACGGTCGTCCGCGACGCAGATCACCCCTTCGATCGGCTGTCCGCTGTCGGTGCGCCCCCGCGTCAGGCCCGCGATCAGGCGGTCGAATCCCGGCCTCACCACCCCGGCCCTGGAGGCGCTGCGGCCGTTGTCGCTGTAAGTGGCAGCGGTAAGTGGCAACCACCGCGCATCCGTATGCGTACGCGGCCCGTTCGTTGATCCGTAGCTGGTGACGGACCCCGTGCCCGTCGCGCGGGCGGGTGTCCTGCGATGTACGCGCGTAGGACGCGACGGGGATCAAACCCGCCGACTCGCGCACAGCACGGTGGTTCACGACACTCCCCGTTCGACCAATAGCCCGACAGTCACAAGAACGAGCGAGCGATCTCGAAGTCACCGAACCAGCCTCGTGATCGCCGCCCCCTCGCGCTCACGCCCCCCACCAAGGACACTTGAACGTAAAGGAGTTGCCGCCGGAGGGGGACGTGACATGCGGGAAGGCCATCGGGCGGAGGCCGAGCGGCTGTTGACCCGGGCCGTGGAGGAAGAGGTACGGCGCTCGGGCGGGCGGAGCGACGGGGCCGTGTTGTTGTCGCGGGCCCGTGTCGCGCTCGACACCATGGCGGAGGCCGCCGCCGAGGAGTACGGGGCGTACACCCGGGCGCTGGACGAGGCGGAGGCCGGCCGGCTGACGTTCGGACAGCGGTACGCCCGGGAGGGCGCCGGAACTCCCCTGCTGGTGGCGGTGGTCGCCGCCGTCGCGGCCTGCGCGGCGGACCTGGCGCTGGGCACGGGCGCCGGAACGGCCGTCGGCGCGGGGGCGACCGTCGCCGTGGTGGGCGCGGCGGCCACCGTGCTCAAGGTGACCGCCTCGCACGTACCGGCCGCGAGCCGCCGGGCGGGAGCCCTGGGCCAGCCGGGCGGCCCCGAGCAGTTGCGGCTCCAGTGGCTGACGGCGCTGGAGGTACGGGGCATCCGGCCGTTCCTCGATCAGCAGCGCGTGCTCAGCGCCTCCGCGGGGGCCAAGCAGGGTGCGCCCCAGCTGCGGCGCACCGACAAGAGTGCCGCCGCGCGCAGACGCAACGTACTGGAGCAGTCGTTCGGGCAGCTTCCCGAGCCGGCCGGCCCGTTCACGGGGCGCCGGACCGAACTGTCCCGGGTGGCGCAGTGGGTGCAGGCGGCCCGCGCCAGCACCGAGACGAAGCCGACCGTGGTCGTCCTGCACGGCGCCCCCGGCTCAGGCCGCAGCACCCTCGCGATCCGGGCGGCGCACAGCCTGAAGGACCAGTTCCGCGGCGCGTGCGTGGTGGACCTGCGCGGCGACAGCACCGAGGAGCCGCCCCTCACCACCCGCGACGCCATGCTCCACCTCCTCAACCGGCTCGGCGCACCTCGCGAGCAGCTCCTCTTCCGTGAGCGTTCCTCGCAGGACCAGCAGGTCAGGCGCCTCGGCGAGCTGTACCACCAGCACCTGACGGGCCTGCCGGTCACGATCGTCCTGGACGACGCGAGCGACGCCGAACAGGTCCGCGCCCTGGTCCCCGAGCGCTCGGACAGCCTGGTCCTGGTCACGGCCCGCAAACCGCTCGACCTGCCCGCCGACCTCCCCGCCTGGGTGCACCAGCTCCCGGTCGACGCCCTGGACGCGGCGGGCGCCGAGGAACTGCTGAACGCGGCGGCGCAGGAGAAGCCGGACCCGTACGACGCCGAGGCCTCCGACCAGGTACGGGAGCTGTGCGGCAGCCTCCCCCTCGCCCTGCGCATCGCGGGTTCCTCCCTCGGCCCGCGGACCCCGCGTCAACTGGCTTCCGACCTCGGCGCGTACGGCCCCGTGGAGCCGGTCGAGCGGGTGCTGTGGCTGCGCTACACCGACCAGACCGACACGGCGAGGCGCCTGCTGCGCCGGCTGGCGCTGGCCGGCCGGGCCTCGCTCGGCGCCGCCGCCGCTGCCTCCCTGTTGGCGACGGACGAACAGGAGGCCACCCGCCACCTCACCGCGCTCGCGCAGGCGGGCCTCATCGACCACGTCCGCGGCAGCCGCTACCGGCTGCACGACCTCGTCCGGGGCTTCGCCCAGGCACGGCTGCTCGACGAGGAGGAGCCGTCCGAGCGGACGGCGGCCCAGGAGCGCCTGATCGTGAACTACGCGGAGCTGGCCGACTCGGTGATCCGCCTGGTCGACGGCAAGACGTCGACGCGGGCGGATCAGTTCGGGCCGCACGGCTTCACCTCCCTCGACGCGGCCCTGCGCTGGCTGGACGACGAGTCGAGCTTCATCACGGCCGCCCTGCGCCACGCGGAGGGCGTGAACCAAGCGGCCGTACTGAACCTCCTCGGCGCCCTGTGCGACTACTGCCTGCTGCGCGGCGACCTCTACCGCCTGGGCGAGATCAGCGAGTTGACGCAGGCCGTCGACCAGGGCCTGCTGGTGCGCTCGGTGCAGTGGCGCACCGGTATCGCGGCCCGCCAGCTCGGCGAGCTGGACAAGGCCCACACCACCCTGTCGTCCGTGGTGAACCTCTATTTCGAGGCGCACCACGACGCGGGCGCGGCCCGGGCCCTGTGCTCTCTCGGCATCACCCTGCACCACCAGGGCAACCTCACCGAGGCGGCCGCCAAGCTCCATGAGGCCATGGACCTGCAGGCCTCCCCCGACCTGGCGGCGGACCGCGCCTGGACGATGCACGCGCTGGCCGCCGTGGAGCGCGACCGGGGCCATCCCACCCTCGCCCTGGACCTGCTCACCGAGGCCCTGGTCCTGCACCGCGCGGGCGAGTCCGTGCACGGCGAGGCGTGGGCCCACTTCCAGCTCGGCCAGCTGGGCCTGCGGATGGGCGACGTTCCGCGCGCGGAACGGGAGTTGCGTGACGCCCTCGACCTGTACGGCCGTACGCGCGACGCCCGCGGCGAGGCCTGGGCCCTGACCCAGCTGGCCCGCGCCCGTCTCGTCGACGGCGACCCGTCCTCCGCGGCCGAGGGCCTGCGCCAGGCGGCCTCCCGGCACCGGGAGAACGAGGACGCGCGCGGCGAGGCCTGGACGGTCTACTACCTGGGCCAGTCCCTGGAGGAGACCGGCAACCTGGACCAGGCGGTCCGTGAACTGGAGCGCTCCCGCACGATGTTCTCGCGGATGCGGGACGTGTACGGGCTCGCCTGCGCCCGCCACCACTCGGCGCGCGTCACCCGGGACCAACGGGCCGCCCAGACCGGCTCCCTGCGCAACTCGGGCTTCGCCCGCCAGCTCCTGGTGGACGCGCGCGCCGACTTCCAGCGCATCGGCGTGGCCCACGGCGAGGCGTGGACCTGCCTGGAGCTCGCGGTGGTCGACGCCGGAAACGCCCGTACGCCGGGGGCCCTCGCCCTGTGCGACGAGGCGGCCGGCCTGTTCGCCTCGTACGGGGACCGGCGCGGCGAGGACTGGGCCAGGTTCCTGAGGTGCACCCTGCTGCCGTACGGCTCCCCGGGCGGTCTCGAAGTGGGCAGCGCCGTCGCCCAGGAGGAACTGGCGCAGCTCTCCCGCACCGGCCACCCGCTCCGCGACGGAAAGCTCGACGACTACGTGGAGGCCTACCAGCTCTTGCTGGAACGGGGGGTCGACCTGGACGCGGGATGGCAGGCTTGGCGCCTGGGAATGGTGCCGAGCCGGCATGCCCGGGAGGTCATGGGGGTGGCGGTGACCGCGGCGCGGTAGGGCCTGTCCGGCGGATCAGGTCGCAGGAAAACAACGGTGCTTCATCGGCGCAGATGTGCGTGCCAAGCCCCGCGTCTGCGGCATGATCCGGCTGACAGGCCCCGGCTCGGTGGGGATGTTCGGGTACGAGGGGGACTTCGGTGTCGTTCGTCGGGCACATACGCGACCTCGCCGCGGCACGGCGGGAGTTGGAGACCAGACGGCTCCTGGTGGTGGGCGGCGTTCCCGACGCGGACCGGTCCGCGTTTCTCGACGCGGTGGCAGGAGAGGTCGCGGACGAGGCGGGACTTCCGGTGTACCGCTTTCGGGTGGCGGACGCCGGGGAGCGGCCGGGGGAGGCCGGGCGGACGCCGGGCGAGGCGGCGGACGCGGTCGTCGAGGCCTGCCGGGGCGTGTGCGTCGTACATCCCTGCGTCCTGGTGGTGGACGGAGTGCCCGCGGGGGCGGCGGACGCAGTCCCCACCGGGACCGCTGGCGGGTCCCTTCTCGCCTGCCTGATCAGCGCCTTCGCCGAGTCGGAGTCCTTCCTTCTGGTGGGCTCGACGGACGCCCGGGAGGGCGCCTCCGCCCTCCTCTCCGACCGGTGCGCCGACGGCTGGGCGCTGCTCACCCGGGCCGCCGTCCACTGCGACCGCGGTGATCCGCGCGCGGCCGGTCCGCTGCTGCGGCGGGCCGTGGAGGCCCACCAGGTCGCGGGCGACCGGCGCGGCGAGGCGTGGGCGGTCTTCCTGTACGGGCGGATGTGCCGATTACGGGGCCGGGCCGAGGACGCGCGCAGGCTGTTGCACCTCGCGCGGGAGAGGTTCCGGGCGGTCGGTGAGACGCCGGGTGAGGCGTGGGCGGGCGGCGAACTCGCGCGGCTGGCCACTGGGTCGGGCGCCCCGGATCCGGACGCCCTCGCCGAGGCGCGTCGGCTGCACGAGCGCGCGGGCGACCGGCGCGGCGCCGCGTGGGCGCACCTGTGGTGGACCGTGGCGCGGGCGGACGAGCCCGGCTTCGCCTGGCGGGAGGAGTTCGCGAACGCCCAGGGCCGCTTCCATGAGGTCTCCGACCGGCTCGGGACGGCATGGACACTGCATCACCACGCGCTGACCCTGGCCCGTACGGACGGGACGGACGGCGTGGACGGGGCGGGCGGAACGAGCGGGACGGACAGGGCGGGCGAGCGTCGGCGCGAGGCCGACCGGCTGTTCGAGGGGGCCTTGGCGCTCTTCGAAGAGGCGGACTGCCCGCACGGGCGGGCCTGGACCATGCTCGAGTACGCGCTCCGCTCCCCCGCCCACCGTTTCCTGAACGGCGAGTGGGCGGCCGAGATCCGCCATGTGTTCCATGGGATCGGCGACGAGGCGGGCGAGGCCTGGGTGGACCTCGCCGAAGCCGGACCGTCCCCGGACGGCGAGCCGCCGTACGAACTGGCCTGCCGCTACCCCACCGCCCTGCTGGACACGCTCGGGTGGACGGAGGCCGGCGAACCGCTGATCCCGCGCGCCGCCCGCGACACCCAGCCCGAACCGCGACCCGGCTTCCCACGCCCCGGTGACCGCCCCGACGACTCCGGGGCCCACGTCCGGCTGACCCTTCTCGACGACGTACCCGTCCCGGACGTGCCCGCCCGTATCGCCCTCCAAGTCGTGCCCGGGCCCGGTCACCCGTGGTCCACCGCCCCGCTCCCCCCGCTCACGGCCCGCGCGACCTCCCTCGGCCATGCGGAGATCGACCCCGCACACGGCGTCCCCGCCGACGGGGCGGAGTTCCGCTTCACCCCGCACCGCCCCGGCTCGCACCGGCTGCGTTTCACCGTCGAGGACCCCGCCACCGGGACCGTCCTCCAGCAGGTCGAGGCCGAGATCGACGTCGTCCCGTGCGATCCGGGGCCGCACCGGCCCTCCGCGCCCCGCCCCTCCGCGCGGAGGACCTGAGCCCGATGGCCCGCGAACTTCTCAGCCAGGTCGTCCAGGACCCCAGCCGCGGCTTCACCCGCCACCCGGCTCCCACCGTCCGTCACCCGGACCTGGTCCTCGCCCTCGACGCCCACGCCGACGACCACATCCGGGCCCGGCTGTACGGCCCGGCCGCGCCCCCGTCCGCGACCGAGCACGCGCTGCGTCTGAATGTGAAGCCGGCCGCCGTCACCGCCGCCGCGGCGCATCTGCGGGCGCTGTGGAAACGGGAGCTGGTCGACTTCCAGCCCGTCGACGAGCACGGGATCCCGGTCGGGGGTCGCCCCCACTTCCCGTACGCCACCTGCCCGGATCTCACCGCCGAGCCCCGGCAGGAACTGCGCGGGATCCTCGACGAGCTCGCCCGCCAGGGCTCCCACCTGCTGTACGGGGGGCTGCTCGGCGACGGCGGCCGGGGCACCCGGCGCTTCGGCGCGATCCTGACCGACGCGCTGAGCCGCGAGGAGCCGTTGCGCATCCGCGTCGACTCCGACCTGTTCCTGCCCTGGCCGATGCTCGCGCTGCCCGAGGACACCACGAACGGGCCGGGCGGTCCCGGCGGCGAACCCTTCCGGCGTTTCCTCGGCTACCGGCACCAGATCGAGCAGACCGGCGGCCACCACCCGCGCTTCCCGGTCCCCGCCGGCGAGGAGCACGAGGCGCCGCCGCCCTTGTCACCGGTGGTGAGCCTGAATCACGACAAGGGCATCGACCCGCAGGGCGTCACCCGGGCCGCCGAGGTCGCCGGCGCCCTCGCCACCGGCACCGTCCGCGTCGAACGCGCCCTGCGCGACGAACTGCTGCGCGCCCTGCGCTCCGGCGGGCTCGACGAGCAGCTGATGTACTTCTGGTGCCACGGGCACTTCAGACCCGTCGCCGGCGACGGCGCCCCGCTGTTCGTTTTTCGGCTGAGCGACGGCAAGGACATCGACGTCCCTGCGGTCCTCACCGAGCGCGGCCCCGCCGACCCCCTGCTCGCACAGCGCCCCTTGGTGTTCCTCAACGCCGGTTACGCCGGGCTGCCCGCCACCGCCGAGCCGGCACGCCTGGGCGGCGCGCTCATCGAGGCGGGCGCGGGCGGGGTGCTGGGGCCGCAGATCGAGATGCCGCAGCTGTTCGCCGCCGAGTACGCCCACGCCTACGTCACCCGCTATCTCGGCGGCCGGGAGACGGCGGGCGAGATCGTCCACGGGCTCGCCCGGCACTTCGCCGACGCGTGGAGCAACCCGCTCGGCTTCGCGTACGCCCTGCAGTGTGGCATGGACAACAGACTGGAGCGGCCCGCGGTGTGACCGCGGCGAGCCACGGTACGACCATGCCGACGGCCACCGCTGCGTACGGAGTGACCCCTTCGTACGAGAGGACGGTGCCGAGGGTGAGGGTGCGCACTCCGACCACCCGTGGCCGGAGTCCGCACACCAGGCTCAGCCCTTCGCAGGCGAGGCCTTCCCGCCGGGACCGGCACCGGAGCCGCTCCCCTTGCCGGAGGCCACGGCGCCCTTCTCGGGCTTCTCCGGGTCCTCCTCGAAGGTGACCTTCCCCATGTGCCGGTTCATGGACTTCATCAGGCCCCACACCGCCAGGGCCAACGCCGCGAAGACGATGAAACCGAGGACGCCGGGGGTGACCTTGTTCTCGTCGACCTCCTTGGCGAGGGGAACGAGGTGCGTCAGTGCCAGGCTTGCGCTCATATCAGGCATTGTCGCGGATGCCCGCGAAGAGGTCGTCCTCGGGGAGGGAGGTGTCGACCAAAGAGGTGGCGAGCTCGTACTCCTCGGTCGGCCAGACCTCCTTCTGGATCTCCATCGGGACCTTGAACCAGCCGCCGTCGGGGTCGATCTGCGTGGCGTGCGCGATCAGCGCCTTGTCACGGATCTCGAAGAAGTCCGCGCACGGAACGTGCGTGGTCAGCGTGCGCTCGGTGCGCTCGAACTCGCTCCACCGCTTCAGCCAGTCCCCGTACGGCGACTCCAGACCGCGCTCGAGGAGGGCGTTGTGCAATGCCTCGGTCCTCGGGCGGTTGAAGCCCTGGTTGTAGTAGAGCTTCTGCGGCTGGAACGCCGGGCCGTACTCGGACTCCGGGTACTTCTCGGTGTCCGTCGCCCCCTCGAACGCCACCATCGAGATCTTGTGGGTCATGATGTGGTCGGGGTGCGGATAACCACCGTTCTCGTCGTACGTGGTGATCACCTGCGGACGGAACGAGCGGATCTGCCTGACCAGCTCTCCGGCCGCCTTGTCCACGTCCTCGAGCGCGAAGCAGCCCTCGGGGAGCGGCGGCAGCGGGTCACCCTCCGGAAGGCCGGAGTCCACGAATCCGAGCCACTCCTGCTTGATGCCGAGGATCTCGCGGGCCTCGTCCATCTCCTTCTTGCGTACCTCGTGGATGTGCTCCTCGATGTACTGGTCGCCCTGGAGCTTCGGGTTGAGGATGGAGCCGCGCTCCCCGCCCGTGCAGGTCACGACCAGCACGTCCACCCCCTCGGACACGTACTTCGCCATGGTGGCCGCGCCCTTGCTCGACTCGTCGTCGGGGTGGGCGTGCACGGCCATCAGTCGCAGCTGGTCAGTCAAGACTCGATCCTCAGTAAGTCGGCCGGTGAGGCCAGTCGGCAAGTCGGCGCCCGGCGTGTTTCGGCGTCATGGGCGGCTTCTATAGTGACGGAATCGGGGGACGAATAATTCCGGGACCCCGTCCCCGAGAGGACGATCATGAGCACGGCGAGCACACAGCTGCCCGAGGGCCGGTACGGCCGCTCCGAGGACGAGCGCGCGGACCGGAAACTCAAGGTCATCGGCAGTGTGCTGGGCGTGGCCCTGCTCGCCCTGATGGGCTGGTTCGCGTACTACTACGTCTTCTCGAGCAAGATCAGCGCCGAGGTGATCACCTTCAAGGCCGTCTCGGACAACGCGGTCGAGGTGCACCTGGAGGTGCGCAAGGACGCGGGCGCCCACGGCTACTGCACGCTGCGCTCACAGGCCGACGACGGCAGCGAGGTGGGCCGCGCGGACTTCCGTTTCGACCAGGACTCCTCCCGTATCGACAAGGTCGTCACGCTCCGTACCACCTCCCGCGGCGGCACGGCGGAGCTGCTCGGCTGCCACGCCGACTGACACCACCGCTGTCGCCCCCTCTCGCCCCCCTTGCACCGCCCGCCACCTCCGGCATCACCCGTGGCACCTACGCGCTGACCTGCGTTGACGTAATTCTGATGTCTTATGTCCTCCCCCTTCCGCCCGGTAATTGTTAGGCTCGTGGTTTCGCCCACCCGTGAAAGCACATTCTTCTGGGTAGGGCGATGCTTTGTATTCCCAGTACCTACGAGGAGCACCTGTGACCCAGACCAGCGAGAACGTCACCTGGCTGACCCAGGAGGCGTACAACCAGCTCAGGGCCGAGCTGGACTACCTGTCTGGTCCTGCGCGCACGGAGATCGCCGCCAAGATCGCGGCCGCGCGCGAGGAGGGCGACCTGCGCGAGAACGGCGGGTACCACGCGGCCAAGGAAGAGCAGGGCAAGCAGGAGCTCCGTGTGCGCCAGCTGACCCAGCTCCTGGAGAACGCCAAGGTGGGCGAGGCCCCCGCGGCGGACGGCATGGTCGCCCCCGGCATGGTCGTCACCATCGCCTTCGACGGCGACGAGGACGACACGCTGGACTTCCTGCTCGCCTCGCGCGAGTACGCCAGCGCCGACATCGAGACCTACTCGCCCCAGTCCCCCCTGGGCTCCGGCGTGAACGGCAAGAAGATCGGCGAGGACGCCCAGTACGAGCTGCCCAACGGCAAGCTCGCCTCGGTGAAGATCCTCAAGGCCGAGCCCTACAAGGGCTGAGCCGGGACCGACCACTGCGACGATGCCCCCGGCCGTGCCGGGGGCATCGTCATGCCCGCGTCACCGCCGTCACCGTCGTCTTCATGGGGCCGGGCCAAGTACCTCGTCGGCGCTGCGGGGCTCGATGCGCGGCTGCTGGTTGAGCTTGTGGCGCTCGATGGAGGATCGCCGGTAGACCTCCTTGCGGGCCCGCATGATGTTGCCCAGGGGCGCGTGCTCGGCGGTGACCCGCCAGGGCGTGAAGGACAGTGAGTCCATCTTCTCCAGGTTCTCCGGGCCGGAGATGTCCTGCTGCGGCAGCCGCAGCCTGGCCACGGTGACGGACGGCGAGAGCTGCTCGGGCCACTCCACGGTGGTGTCCTCCACCGGCATGCGCTCCAGGTCGGTGCAAAGCTGTACCTGGATGTCGAAGGCGTAGGGCCGCTCCTGCAACTCTGCTTGCAGGGCCGGTCGGAAGACCTCCTGCGCGGAGGCCGGGTCGATGGTGCGCCGGACCACCGCGGCGGCGAAGGACGGATCGGGGGTGATGCGCACCTTGGCGACGTAGTCCCCGTGCCGGACCGCGCCCATCGTCCAGTAGCTCGACAGCAGCAGGTTCGCCGGAGGGGTCTTCGACAGGCGCAGGAAGGCCAGGAACTCGTCCCACGCCCAGTTGTCCTGGTCCAGGGTTCCCTTGCCGGTCACGAACTCGGTGAAGAAGCGATGCGCGCCGGGTCGGCCCTGGGAGAAGTAGGCCGGCGCGTTCAGGAACAGTTCCTGGATGAACAGGTAGTGCTCGACCGTGTTGCAGAAGAAGATCGGCCCGTTGATGTTGGCGTAGTCGAATGTGCCCGTGTCCGGTTCGTCCTCCAGCAGGGTCGGGCCGGGGATGTCGAAGATCTTCAGCGCCAGTCCGGTGGCGGCGCCCAGTCGCGCGTCGGCTCCGGCGTGAGGCGATCCGTTGGAGAAGCGGATGAGCGCACCGTGGGTTCCCGGAGTCGCGTAGATTCCCTGGGCGTACTCGGGGGGCAGCCCGTCCAGGATCTCCACCTCCCCCCGGACCAGCCCATAGCCCTTGGCGTGGGCGTCGCGGAGGGCCCGTCCGGTGCCACCGGCCTTGACCGACTCGGCGATGTACCTCTCGGTCTTCTCGATCACCGTCTGCAGGTTGCGGTCGAAGTTCGGTTCGTCGTCTTCGACGTCAGGCGTGTAGCGGACGAACTGTGCTGCCATGACTGCGACCTCTCCTCGGAGACCGTGATGGGACCTCAGGGGCAGGAATTGCCGTCAGTCCTGCAGTTCGGCGAGCCAGCGCAGGGCACGCAGACCCGGCACGAAGCAGTACTCACCGCCCCGGGTGACCACGAAGCTCGGCAGATTCCGCAGGCGGCGCCGGACCGGCTTCTCCGGGATGGTGACGCTGCCCGTTCCGCCGTGATGGCCGGCCACCGGGTCCTGCTCCCCGGGATACCCGATGAAGTTGCCGTCGTTGACCCACTCGGCCTTGATGAATTCAAACTGCCGTTCAAGGTGTGCTCCGAGGAAGACTCCGACCAGCCCCCGGTCGGCGCCGTCGTCCTCCAGCACGCCCTCCGGCAGCGGCGGGCCGTAAGTGGTGCCGCGGCGGATGAGGCGGTGCATCCGTGCGTCGCCGATGATGGTGGAATCGCGGGGGTTGGTACGCCGGATGTGCGCACCGGCGGGGCACCGGAAGCCGCGATCGTCGTTCTCCCGGTACAGGAAGTTGTTGTTGCGGTGCGGATCGGCCGCCAGCTCCGGATCATCGTGCTCCGGCGTCAGCGTCAGCGGCGCCCCACTCGGCCAGCGCCCGACCAACTTCGCCGCCAGCAGTGCCTCCTCCTGGGCGGTGGAGGTGTGCGCACGCAGGTACTGCCGCCAGGCCGCCACGTTGGTGTGGATCTTGCGGACGGCCGCGTAGGTTCCGTTGCGCCCCAGCACATCGGGGCTGGGCATGGGCGGCAGGCTGCCGGTTTCGTCGGGGTAGCCGAGGATGAACTCGCCGGCCTTGATGGGGGCTTCCTGCGGGTTGGAGCCGGGCAGTCCGACGCCCTCGATGTTCGGATGGCTGATCCCGTCGCGGAAGCCGAAGGTGGTACGCCCGGTCGGGAGCTGTCGGACCTCCTGCTGCCAGATCACCTGGACACCGGGCGTGTCCTCGTAGGCGACGCGGGCCCGCTCCAGTTCCTTGTCCAGCTGCGCCGCATCGGAGGAGAGAGCACTCAACGCGATATGAACATCGCCCGTTCCGAACGGTGCCTCCCAGTGGGCCGGTGCGCTCTCGCCCACGTCGCCGATCAGCTCCGCCCGAGCGGCCATGCCCTCACGAAACGCCCGCGGAAAGCTGTCCAGCGACTCCTGAGGCACCCCCAGGGCCCTCAGTCCCTGGTAGGTGAACGCCACAGCCACCCAGGCATCCTGACTGCGGTCCACGCTGGGCAGACCACCCGCGGTCACCGGGAGCAGCCGCCGCAGCAGGGCGCGCCCGGCATGGCGGTCATCGACGCGCAGGAAGATGAACTTCCCCTCGTACGGCACAGGCCGTGGACGCAGTGCCCCGCTTTGGACGTCGTCGATCTCTACGCCCATACCGGCCGCGCTGCCGCTTGCCACCGTGTTCATGATCGCCTGTGCCTCCCTGTCGGCCTCCGCGTGGACGGACGTGCGGCCACGACCCGCGCCCGACGCGGTCCACCGATGTCGGGTCGGCTCTGAGGGTCGGTCGCGTCCGACTTCTACGCCGCGGCTTCCTCCAGCAGCTTCTGGAAGGCCGGCGTGGCCAGCAACTCGGCGTTCGCCGGGTTGTCCAGCGCCGCCCGGAACTCGGCGGTGTCCAGCACCGCCTCGAACGCCTCCTCCACGCGATGGTCCTTGTAGATCTGCTGAACGGTCAGATCGGGATAGGCGCTGACGAAGACCTCCGCGGGCTCCTGCTGGGCGACGAACCAGTCCTTCACGCCTGGGTCGGTGACGCCGGGGAACCCTTCGCTGTGCGAGAAGACCTTGTCGAAGCGGGCCCCGACCACCGTCTGGGCGAAGTCGTCGATGTACGTGTCCCAGGAGCCGTCGAAGACACTGGCGAACATGAACCGGGTGTCATTGTCGAAGATCACGTGCCGTGCGTCGTGCAGGGTGCCGATCTGGCGCACCGCCGCGTGGACGTTCTCGCTGGCCGCCGCGTCGGCGAGGGCGACGAGATCCTCACGCAACGCGTCGGCATGGCCCGGCTTGATCTTGGTAAAGACGGTGAACTCGCTGCAGACCCCATCCGACCTGCCCGGGCGCTCGGGCTGAGCTGATGGGGCCGCACCTGTCGTCGCGGTCATCGTGAGATTCACCTGCCACGGATCGGTCCGAGGGGCGCCAAGCGCTCGAATATGAGGCGCCATCGCCCTCACCTCCAATCCTGGATCCATACGCACCGCCTCGCACTCCGGCCAAGGTCGGGGTCCCGCGTTCCGAGGAGCTCCCGAGGACAGATCCCGAAAGGCGCAGGAAGATGGAGTTCGGCGTTCACAGGGACCACTTCCGGGACGGCTGCGCCCCACGGCCCAGGACCCCGGCAGTTCCGGCGTATGTGCACGACAGTCCCGCAGCCGGCCGCACAGGTAGTCGGGTCACCCACTCTCACCAAGCCTTGCCCAAGTCGATCGCCGCCCTGACCCATCCACCAGGAGGTAATCATGGGCAAAGTTGTCGGTGACGTGCTGGGTCTTGCGGCCGGCGTCGCGATCAGCCCGCTCCCGATCATCGCCATCATCCTCATACTCGCCACGCCTCGGGGACGTCTCAACGGCCCCCTCTTCACCGTCGGCTGGATTCTGGGGCTCTCGGCACTGGGCGCGGTGATGCTGGCGATCGCTTCCCCCGCAGGTGCCTCCACCCACAATCAACCGGCCACGTGGGTGGGAGCCCTCAAGCTCGCTCTGGGCCTGTTCCTCGCCCTCTTCAGTGCCCGGCAATGGCACCGACGACCGAAGGATCCCTCGCAGGCCCAGCTGCCGAAGTGGATGGGCGCGATCGACCGCCTCACGCCGGTCAAGGTCTTCGGACTCGGACTGGCCCTGGCCGCGCTCAACGCCAAGAACGCCCCGCTGACCATCGCCGCGGCCGCCTCCATCGGCTCAGCCGGACTGCCGGTCGGGCAGCAGATCGCATCGCTGGCGATCTTCGTCCTGATCGCCACCCTCGGCCTGCTGGCCCCCCTGGGAATCTTCCTGCTCGGAGGAGAGCGAGCCAGAACCACGCTCGGCAGCTGGAAGGACTGGGCAGCCCAGCACAATGTCGCCGTGATGGCGGTCCTCTTCTTCGTCATCGGGCTGAAGCTGCTCGGTGACGGCATCTCCATCCTCACCTCCTGACAGGCAACGACAGAGGCCCCGGCGTCTGCCAGGGCCTCCGGTCAATCCTTGCTCGGTCAGGCTGCGCCTAGTCGGCGGCCGTGCAGGGGGCGCGGTGAAGAAGCGTGATCAAGCGTCCGCCCGGCGGTACTTGCGTACCGCGAGCGTTCGGAACACCACGACGATCAGCACGGACCACAGCAACGATGCCCACACCGGGTGCTGCATGGGCCAGGCGTCCGGCACCGGATAGCCCGCCGGGAGGTTGCCGAAGAGCTGGCGGCAGGCCTGCACGGTGGCGCTGAACGGGTTCCAGTTCGCGATGGTCCGCAAGAACGCGGGCATGTTCTCCGACGGCACGAACGCGTTCGAGATGAACGTCAGCGGGAACAGCCAGATCAGGCCGCCGGAGGTGGCCGCCTCGGGGGTGCGTACGGACAGGCCGATCAGTGCGCCGATCCACGAGAACGCGTAGCCGAGCAGGAGCAGCAGGCCGAACCCGGCCAGCACCTTGCCGAAGTTCTCGTGCGTGCGCCAGCCGACCAGGACGGCGACGACCGCGAGGACCACCAGGGTGAGGGCCGTCTGCACCAGGTCGGCGAGGGTCCGGCCGGTCAGGACCGCGCCGCGCGCCATGGGCAGCGAGCGGAAGCGGTCGATGAGGCCCTTGTGCATGTCGTCGGCGATGCCCGCTCCGGCGCCCGCGGTGGCGAAGGTGACGGTCTGCGCGAAGATGCCGGCCATCAGGAACTCGCGGTATCCGGAGGGGCTGAGGCCCGCACCCGGGACGTTGATCGAGCCGCCGAACACATAGCTGAACAGCACCACGAACATGATCGGCTGGATCAGCCCGAAAATGACCATCTCGGGAATCCGGGTCATGCGGATCACGTTCCGCCGGGCGATGACCAGGGAGTCGCGCACGGACTGGACGACGGCGCCCTGGGGGGCCGTCGCGGGGACGGCGTCTGTCACGGCACTCACTTCGTGGCCTCCGTCTGCGCGGTTTCCGTCTGCGCGGTTTCGTTCTTCGCCGGGTCCTTCACGGGGTCCTTCTTCGGCTTGCGGCCCCTCGCCTCGCCCGCCACCCCGTTCTCCTCGTCCTTCACCTCGGCGACATGTCCGGTCAGGGAGAGGAAGACGTCGTCGAGCGTGGGCCTGCGCAGCCCGATGTCGTCGATCTCGATACCGCGGCTGTCCAGCTCGCGGATGACCTCCGCGAGGAGCTTCGCGCCGCCGGTGACGGGCACGGTGAGCTTGCGGGTGTGCTCCTCGACGGTCGTCTCGCCCTTGCCGAAGCCGCGGAGCACCTCCGAGGCCGTCGCTATGTGCTCGCGCTCGTGCACGACGACCTCGACGCGCTCGCCACCGGTCTGCGCCTTGAGCTGGTCGGCGGTACCGCGGGCGATCACACGGCCGTGGTCGACCACACAGATGTCGTGCGCGAGGTGGTCGGCCTCTTCCAGGTACTGCGTGGTCAGCAGCAGGGTCGTACCGCCGGAGACCAGTTGCTTGATGACCTCCCACAGCTGCTGCCGGTTGCGCGGGTCGAGGCCGGTCGTCGGCTCGTCCATGAACATCACCGGCGGTGAGACGACCAGCGCGGCGGCCAGGTCGAGCCGGCGGCGCATACCGCCCGAGTACGTCTTCGCGGGACGGTCGGCGGCCTCCGTCAGGTTGAACTGCTCGAGGAGCTCGGCCGCGCGGACCTTCGCGGCCTTCGCCTTCATCTGGTAGAGCTGGCCGACCATCTGGAGGTTCTCGCGGCCGGTCAGATACTCGTCGACGGCCGCGAACTGTCCGGAGAGGCCGACCCTGCGCCGCACCGCGTCGGGGTGCTTGAGCACGTCGACGCCCGCGACGATCGCCTTGCCGCTGTCGGGGCGCAGGAGGGTCGTCAGACAGCGGACGGCGGTCGTCTTGCCCGCGCCGTTCGGTCCCAGCAGACCCAGGACGGTGCCTTCCGGGACATCGAGATCGACGCCGTCCAGAGCCCTTACGTCACCGAAGGTCTTCACCAGACCTTCGGCATAGATGGCGCCTGGCATGTGAGTTCTCCACGTCGTTGGGGAATTTTCACGGTAACTTCTTACCTTTGCCCATCTCGTCCCGCCTCACAGGCTGCGACGAGTGCAGCGAGAGGCCGAGCGAGAACCGAGCACGACACACCGTAACGCGATGTATCGCGTTACTCAACAGATTTTTCCAAGGTTCGAGGACAGGGGCCTGACCTCGGACGATGGATGTCAGTCGATCAGTCGATGACCCTGTAGCCGGCCTCGCGCAGGGCGCGGCCGACCTCGGCGCAGTGCTCCGGACCCTTCGTCTCCAGGTGCAGCTCGACCTCCACCTCCGTGAGCCCGAGCCGGGGATCGGTCCGTACGTGGCTCACGTCGAGGACGTTAGCGTCCGCCACTGACAACACCCCCAGAAGTGTGGCCAGAGCGCCGGGACGGTCCGTCAGCCGCAGCGTGACCGCGAGGTAGCGGCCGCTCGCGGCCATGCCGTGGCGCAGGATGCGCTGCATCAGCAGCGGGTCCACGTTGCCGCCCGACAGCAGCGCGACGACCGGGCCCTCGAAGGTCCCGGGCTCGCTCAGCAACGCCGCGACGGGGCTCGCGCCCGCCGGTTCGACGACCAGCTTGGCCCGCTCCAGACAGAGCAGCAGCGCGCTCGACAGATGGCTCTCCGACACCGTGCGAACCTCGTCCACCAGCTCCTCGACGATCCGGAACGGCACATCGCCGGGCCGTCCGACCTTGATGCCGTCGGCCATCGTCGACGGGTTGTCGATCGCCACCGGGCGCCCTGCCGCCAGCGAGAGCGGATACGCCGCCGCGCCCGCCGCCTGCACGCCGATGATCCGTACATCGGGGCGCAGCGCCTTCACCGCGACCGCTATGCCCGCGGCCAGCCCCCCGCCGCCGATCCCGACGACGATCGTGCGCACCTCCGGGCACTGCTCCAGGATCTCCAGGCCGACGGTGCCCTGACCCGCGATGATGTCGGGGTGGTCGAAGGGGTGGATGAACACCGCGCCCGTTTCGGCCGCGTACTCCTGCGCGGCGGCCAGCGTCTCGTCGACCACCTGACCGTGCAGCCTCACCTCGGCGCCGTAGTCGCGGGTGGCCGCGACCTTCGGCAGCGGGGCGCCGGTCGGCATGAAGACCGTGGAACGCACGCCGAGCAGCGAGGAGGCGAGGGCGACGCCCTGCGCGTGGTTGCCCGCGCTGGCCGCGACCACACCCGCGGCGCGCTCCTCCGGAAGCAGCCCGGCGATCCGCACATACGCGCCACGCAGCTTGAACGAACCGGTGCGCTGGAGGTTCTCGCACTTGAAGTGCACCGGGGCGCCCACCAGCTGGGACAGGTACCTGCTGCCCTCCATCGCGGTCGTCCGCGCCACGCCCGTGAGCATCTTCTGGGCGCCTCGTACGTCGTCCAGAGTCACCCTGGGCAAGGAGTCGGCCGTGCTGTAGCTCATGACCACCAGTCTCCCAGTTCACACCCGAGGACTCCTGGTGTGACCACGGGCCGAGACCGGTTTTACTCAGCGTCGGTACGACCCGCGTCCGGGCCGCGTACCCTTTCCCCCAACCCAGCTCCCCACGCATGAATTGAGCCCCCGGCCATGCCCACAACACCAGAAATGTCGATGGACATGACGACCGTCGGTGACACCGGTCTCCTCGACACGCTTCAGCACGAGGTCGCGTTGTTCGCGCGCCGTGCCGAACAGACCCGGCTCGGTGGGGTGGGGCAGGTCCGCAACTCCATGGACCGCGCCGCATACCTGCTGCTCAACCGCCTCGACAAGGAAGGCCCGATGGGCGTCAAGGCGCTCGCCGCGAGCATGGGCATCGACTCCTCGACGGTCACCCGGCAGGTGGCGCCGCTGGTCGACACCGGTCTCGTCAAGCGGACCTCGCACCCCGAGGACGGACGCGCCGTGGTGCTCCAGCTGTCGCCGCGCGGGCAGTCGCGCCTCGACGAAGTGCGCTCCTCCAGGCGTCAGTTGATGGCCGAGCTGACCCACGACTGGGCGCCGGAGGAGCGCGAGGCCTTCTGCTCGCTCCTCACGCGCTTCAACAGCGCGCTCTCGTCCCGGATGGCCACGCCGGGGGGCGCGGCGGGGGAGCAGCCTGCTTCCTGACCCCTCCCGCGGGCTGCCTGACCGCCCCGCCGTTTCCTGGCCGTCCCGCCACTTCGTGAGCCTTCACACGTGTGTGTGTGTTCGCGGCTTCACCCGCGCGTGTCCTTTCGACTTCACACGTGTGTGCCCGCCGGACTCTTGACCGCGGGGCCGCGTCTGGCCTCATATGAGACCGGGTCCTTGTCGCACACGGTGCGGCCCGTCGTACACGGCCGGGCCCTTGGTTCCGTCAGGGTCGTCCTCGGGCGGGAGGCGTGGTGCGAGAACGGCGCGCGTTCCAAAACGCCCGCCGGGCCCGGGAGTTCGAGGCGTTCGTCGCGGGCGCGGCAGGGCGGCTGCTGCATGCCGCCACACTGCTCACCGCGGAGCCTCCGAACGCCAACCCGCGCGCGCGGCGCCTGCTGACACTGGCACTGGCCCACACGTACGCCTCCTGGGACCGGCTGCGCGGTGAGGACCCGTACGACCGGGCCCGCCAGCAGCTGGCCGTCCGCTTCGCGCGCGGGGCGTGGCACCAGTACGGGGCCCTGGGACGCTCCCGCCCGGCCCCATCCCCCTCCGTCTCCGGCTCCGTCCTGGCCCGGCTGACGCCCCAGGAGCGGCTGGTCCTGGTCCTGAGGATGTACGAGGGGGTCGCCGAGGAACAGACGGCGGCCCTGCTGGGGCTCCCCGTGGAACGGGTCAGGGCGATCTGTGCCCGGGCGATGACGACACTGCTGCACCCGCCGCGCGGACCGGCGCCGACCATGGCGAAGGTGGTGCCCTCATGAAGCACGGTGGTGCCGTCATGAAGCACGGTGGGGCCGTCATGAAGCACGGTGGTGCCGTCATGAAGCACGGTGGGGCCGTCATGAAGCACGGTGGTGCGCTCGTGAGGTTGGTGGTGTGGACGTGAACCTGCCCGAGCGCGAGGCGAACGTACGGCGGCTGCTGGAGCAGCGGCAGCCCTCCGTGCCGCACGACCTCTACGCGGACGTCGTGCGCCGCGGGAGCCGGATGCTGCGCCGCAGGACGCTGGCCCGGCGGGTGATGTGGCTGCTGCTGTTCGCCGCGGCCGTCGCCTTCGTGGTGTGGGCGTCCATGGCCCGTCCCTGGGTGGAGCCGCCTTCGCAGACGACCCCACCGCTGACGGGCTGGTGACCCCGAGGGGCCGACGCTGGGACTAGCCGAGGGCCTGCTGCAGATCCTGGAGCAGGTCGTCGACGTTCTCGATGCCCACGGAGAGGCGGACGAGGTCGGCGGGGACCTCCAGGGCCGAGCCGGCGGCGGACGCGTGCGTCATGCGCCCGGGGTGCTCGATCAGGGACTCCACGCCGCCCAGGGACTCACCGAGGGTGAAGACCTTGGCGCGGTTGCAGACCTCGACGGCCGCTTCCTCGCCGCCCTCGACCTGGAAGGAGACCATGCCGCCGAACGCCTTCATCTGCTTGGCGGCGATCTCGTGACCGGGGTGCTCCGGGAGGCCCGGGTAGAGAACGCGGGTCACGCGCGCGTGCCGGGTGAGCATGTCGGCGACCTTGGTGGCGTTCTCGCTGTGCCGGTCCATGCGCACCGAGAGCGTCTTGGTGCCGCGCAGCACCAGCCAGGAGTCGAAGGGACCGGCGACCGCGCCCATCGCGTTCTGGTGGTAGGCCAGCTCCTCGCCGAGCGCTTGGTCGCCGACGATCAGCGCGCCGCCGACGACGTCCGAGTGCCCGCCCATGTACTTGGTCAGCGAGTGCACGACGACGTCCGCGCCGAGCGCGAGCGGCTGCTGCAGATAGGGGGTGGCGAAGGTGTTGTCGACGACGAGCCGGGCGCCCGCCTCGCGCGCGATCTGCGCGACGGCGGCGATGTCGGTGATGCCGAGCAGCGGGTTGGAGGGGGTCTCCACCCACACGACCTTGGTCTTCGGCGTGAGGGCGGCGCGTACGGAGGCCGGGTCGCTGGTGTCGGCCACGGACCACTCGACGCCCCACCGCGAGACGACCTTCGCGAAGAGGCGGAACGTGCCACCGTACGCGTCGTTCGGGATGACCACGTGGTCGCCGGGGCTGAGCAGCGTACGCAACAGGCAGTCCTCGGCCGCCAGTCCGGACGCGAACGCGAGGCCGCGACGACCGCCCTCCAGGGCGGCGAGGTTCTCTTCCAGGGCGGTCCTGGTGGGGTTGGCGCTGCGGCTGTATTCGTATCCGCCGCGCAGCCCTCCGACGCCGTCCTGCTTGTAGGTCGAGACCTGGTAGATCGGCGGGACGACCGCGCCGGTGAGGGGATCGGCGGTGTTGCCCGCGTGGATCGCGAGGGTCTCGAAGTGCTGACTGATGTGCCTGTCGCTCATGGGTCCCGAGCGTAGTGCGCCCGTGGGCCTGATGACGGCTCACGGCCTGTGCGGGGGCGCCTCAAGGTCGGCGCGGGGGCGCGTCACGGCCTGCGCGGGGGCGCCTCAAGGTCGGCGCGGGGACGCGTCACGACCTGCACGGGGGCGCCTCGTGGTCTGCGATCGGGGCCGGGGCCGGATCGGAACCGGACCGGGTTGGCCAATTGTCGGACCCGTCTGGTTCGCTTGAGGCATGGAGATTCTCTGGGTCCTGATGGCGCTGGCCATGTTCAGCCTGGTCCTGCTGCCGGTCCTCAGGCGCAGGCGCACCGGCATACAGCTGGTCTCGCCCGGCGACCCGGACGCGGCGGACCCGGCGAACTACGGATTCCTGCGTCAGGAGGAGCTGGACATCCGTATGCCCGGACCGGACGGGGACCTCCTGGACGTCCTGGACCTGGTGCAGCGCACGCAGGAGTACCAAGCGGCCTCGCAGCTCCTGGCGGGCACGGAGATCTCGGGCGAGACACGCTGGCAGCGGGTGCAGGCCTTCGCCGGCGCCGCGTCCCTTGAGCTGCAGCAGCGTCCGGGCGGGGTCAGCGAGACGCCGGGCGGGCAGTGGTTGCGGGTGTGGCGGGCCGAGAAGCCCAAGGACGCGGGCGGCGCGGCGGTGCACGCGGAGTTCCTGGTCCAGCAGGCGTGGCGGACGTCGACGCCAGGGACGGACGAGTTCCGGATCATCATGGAGGAGGCGAGGACGGCATGCGGCGAGGCGGCCCTGCTCTCCCCCGGTGACCCGATCCCGTACATCATCGAGCTGTCGGTGGCCCGCGGACTCGCCTACCCCCGGCCGGAGTTCGAGGCGCTCTGGCTGAAGATCCTGGACCGCGCGCCGGCCCACATGGGCGCGCATCTGGCGGCCCTGCACTACTGGTGCGAGAAGTGGCACGGCTCGCGCGAGGTGGCGTACTCCTTCGCTGAGGCCGCGGCCGCCCGCGCCCCTCAGGGCTCCCTGCTGGCCGCCATGCCCCTCTTCGCGGTCTTCGAGCACCTCCCCGAGGTGAACCTGGTGCGCGGCTTCTACCAGAGCGAGGTCGTCACCAAAGCGGTCCACGGCGCGCTCTACGCGGTGCACGCGGCCCGCCCCGACGACCCGATGCTGGCTCACGTGCGCCACCTGCTGGTGCTCTTCCTGGTCCGCGGCGAGCGCTGGGCGGAGGCCATGAACCAGTTGGTGCACGTGGACGGCCACGTGGGCGCCCTCCCCTGGACGCTCACACCCGACCCCGCGGCGGACTACGCGCTCTACCGCGCCCTGGCGGTGGCGGGCTACGAGGCGAACGGCGGAACGCCGGCGTCACTGCCCCGCTGAGGGCGTACGAGCCCGGAATCCCGACCGGGGCTCACCCGTTGAACACCACGGCGCCCCGGCCCCGTGCCCCTGTGAACCCGTGGAGACCGCATGTTCCCGCACAGCCGTACCCCTCAGCTCCCGACCGCCGAACAGGCACTGCGCGGCCGCCCGGAGCCGATCTTCACGGTCCCCGGCCGGCACACCGTCCTCGGCAACCCCCTCCTCGGCCCCTACCCCCAGGGCCTGGAGATCGCCGACTTCGGCATGGGCTGTTTCTGGGGCGCCGAGCGCAAGTTCTGGCAGCTCCCGAAGGGCGTGTACACGACCCTGGTCGGCTACCAGGGCGGCTTCACCGAGCACCCCACGTACGAGGAGGTCTGCTCGGGCCTGACCGGCCACGCGGAGGTCGTCCGCGTGGTCCACGACCCCGGCCTGATCTCCTACGAGCGCCTCCTCCAGGTCTTCTGGGAGTCCCACAACCCGACCCAGGGCTTCCGCCAGGGCAACGACGTCGGCACCCAGTACCGCTCCGCCGTCCACACCCACACCCCAGCCCAGGCAGCCACGGCGGCCGCCTCCCGCGACGCCTACCAGAAGGTCCTGACCTCCTCCGGCTACGGCACCATCACCACCGAACTCCTCCCCGCGGAAGGCCGCACCTTCTACCCGGCCGAGGGCTATCACCAGCAGTACCTTTCGGGCAGCAAAAACCCGGACGGGTACTGCGGGCTGGGCGGGACGGGGGTCAAGCTGAGTACCCCATCCGAAACTGACTGGGGTGCTTCGTGTCCGACGGGCATTGCGCCTGTTGAGAGCTAGGCAAGGCCCTCGATCGATCCTCTGATCGGGGCTGTTGGAAGGGCGGGCTGACAGACATGGGTGAACTCTGGAGTGCGGTCGGCGCTACCAGCGGCCCGGCGGCCACGGCGTACCGGGAGTTCCACCGGGCGGCCACCGAGGACGCCGTACGCATCCGTGAAGTGATGAAGCTGCGGGAGGGGCCGTACGGCTGAGCCGGGACGGGTTCAGCGAACACGACCCGGAGGTGCTCGAACAGATGCAGCGCATCCAGGTGGACATCCACAGCGCAGTCGACAAGCTCTCCACGCCGAACCCGGAGATCGGGACGGGCGATGCTCCGTCACCACCACGCAGCAGCCTCGACTCCTTCTGACCTGAGCAGCCGCACACCAGGCACTCGCTTCGCACGCCCAGTTGCCGACACCAAGGGGGATCATGTCGACGAGGCCCGCCGCCGACGACGGCCGCATAGCCATCTCCTTCTCGACCCTCCACGTCTGGGAAGCACTCGCCCTCCGCCTCGTACTGCCGGCGGTCGACGCATCGCGCTTCCGGTCGCTGACCGCGGACGAAGACGCTGCCGTGGTGACCGGGCTCTTCACCCTGCTTGGGCAGTTCCGTGAGTCCAGGACGTCGAGCGATCACACACGGACGTACCGCTCGACGCGCATCGCTCCAGCCCGCGAAGTCACCAACGACTAGTCCGCCCGGGCGGCCGCGAGGTCGGCTTCCACGGCGACGACACCGTCGACGCCCTGGCACAGGCCCACGACCACCGGGACGAGCCGCGATTCCGGGACGTGACCCCGGAGGGTAACGTCCCCGTCCCGGACCTCGACCGCGACGGTGCCCTCTTCCAGGCCGAGGATGCGCCCCAGGACGTCCCGCTCGACCTCGCCGCGGATCTCAACGTCGGAGCGGATGAAAGTGTCCAACAGGTCGCTGCGGCTGACGATGCCGGTGAGGAGCCCGTGGTCGCCGACCACCGGCAGCTGCTTGACGTGCCGCCTGCGGAGTTCCCGCGCGGCCCGGGGGATTGTCCAATCGGCACGGGCGGTGAAGACGGGGCTGCTCATGAGCGCGCTCGCCGTCCGGGCCCGGGCCTTGCCCCAGGCACGCTCGTCGTTCCCGTCCTGCCCCTGCGGATCGGGCATGCCGGTCTCGCGCCGCAGCACGTCGGACGCGGACACGACGCCGATGGGGGCGCCCTCGTCGTCGATGACCGGGGCCGCGACGATGTCGTTCGCGTCCAGCAGGGCGGCGATCTCGTGGAACGGTGTGTTGGGGCGGAGGGTGATGACCTCCTCGGTCATCACGTCACCGACCGTGCGGCGGTGCAGCATGGCATCGGCCTCCTCCGCTTCTCGACGGGGCGGCGCCCCGGCCTGCGCGGCCGCTCGTCCACGCCCGTCTCCCTACCCATGACAGCACCGCGCCGCTCCGGCGGCCAGTGACGTTCGGCCTGACGGGAAGGGTCGGCGGTCCCACGGCGGCGTCCGGCGAGCCGAGGTACTCGCTTCGCACGCCCAGTTGCCGACATCAAGGGGAGTACCGGTCCGGCACGATCGCGTTCTCGTCCTCGGACTCCGGGTAGCGCCGTGCCGGCCACCCGACACCGCGACAGACACTGCATGGTGATAGTCCTCGGCCGGTGGGATGCCCTGCAGCTCCTGCTTCTCTTTCAGAGGCCGGCTGGGTGGCGGGAGAGCCGGTCGGTGTGCCGCCCGCGAAGCCGGTCGCGTTCCGCGGGTGTGGCGAGGATGACGTCTGCGCCGCCGTCGTAGGGGGGGTGGATGCGTCGTAGTTCCGAGCAGTACCTCGACAAGAAGCCGGCGGGCTACTGCGGCACAGGAGGGACGGAGGGCAAGCTGAGTGCCCCGTCCGAGAGCAACCGGGGGGCGTCCCGACCGACGGGCGTCGCGTCGGCTCCGGAGGTGTCGGAGAAGTAGCCGGAGGTACCGGAGGTGTCGGAGAAGCAGCCGGAGGTACCGGAGGGATCGGCGAAGGGGCCGAACCGGCCTGAGTCCGGCCCGACCGGGGCCATGGCGTCGATCGTCATTGGCGCGGCGCCACGGCCGGGTCGTCCTGCCGGGCCGAGAGGTGCGGGAAGGTCGCGAAGGGAGAGCGCGGGGAGGAACATCGGAGTCACGTAGGCAAGGTGGTGGCTATGGGGATGCCGTCGATGCATTTCAGCGAGAGTCCTGAGGATCCGTTCGCCCTCGGCCGCGGCGCCTCGGCCGTGCTCGACGATCGAGGCGACGTGGTCGGCTGGAGCACACGGGCACAGGAGCTGCTGGGCTATCCGGCCAAGGAAGTGATCGGACGGGCGTGGCAGGACCTCCTGGTGGACGCTCGTGACCTGCCTGTCGTACGGTCCGTCGTCGTGGACGCCATGAGGACGGGGGGCTGGTTCGGGGTCCTGCCCGTCCGACACCGCGACGGACGGCGGGTGGAGATGGGTTTCCGGGCCCGCGCGATCACTCGGGACGGGGACGGTCAGGAGTGGGTCCTGGTCGGAGCCCCCGCCGCGGAGGTCATTGCCTGGCAGCGGGACCGTGCGCTGCTGGACGGCCTGTACCGCCGGTCACCGATCGGTCTGGTCACTTACGGCCCGGACAGCAGAGTGATCCGGGTCAACCGCGCGGTCGAGAAGGCAAGCGGTGTCCCGGCCGAGGCGCCGGTAGGCCGTCGTCCTCGCGAATTCATGGTCGACGAGGACGCGGGTCCGACCGAGGAGCGGGTACGGCACGTCCTGGAGACCGGCGAGCCGTTGATCTTCACGGAACAGTCGGCCAGGGCACGCCATGATCCGGGCCGGAACCGGATCGTGTCCGTCTCGGCGTTCCGGATGGAAGACCCCGCGGGCCGGGTTCTCGGCGTGGCCGAGACGATCGAGGACGTGACCGACCGCCACCGGGCCCAACGCAGGCTCGCCCTGCTGAACGAGGCGAGCGCCCGGATCGGAACCTCGCTGGACGTGGTACAGACGGCCCGGGAACTGGCCGAGGTGGCCTCCCACGGCCTCGCCGACTACTGCTCGGTGGACCTCATGAAGCCGGTGACACTTGGTGACGAACCACCCCCCGGTGTGAGAGGTCCGCTGCTCCGAGTGGCCCTCTCGCCCCCGGAACGCCGGGTCCCGTACCAGGAGGGCGAGGTGGTCCCGCTCCTTCCGGAGTCCCCGCAGGCGCGGTGCTTGGCCGAGCGTCGCCCGATTCTCGACCGACTGCTGTCCCTGCGCCCCGAGTGGTACGCCATGGACCGGCGGCGGATCGAGATAGCCATGGGTCTCGGCGTTCATTCGCTGATCGTGGTGCCCCTGGTGGCTCGCGGCCTGGTACTGGGCGTGGTGAGCCTGTGGCGCGTGCGCCATTCGGAGCCTTTCGAGGACGACGATGCCGCGGTGGCCCATGAGTTTTCCTCGCGTGCGGCCGTCTGCATCGACAACGCGCGCCGCTTCACCCAGCAGCAGAGCGCCGCTCTGACTCTGCAGCGCAGTCTGCTGCCGAGCGCGGTGTCCGACCTGCCGGCGGTCGAGGTGGCCTGCCGATATCTCCCGGCGAGTGGTGAACCGGGCATCGGCGGTGACTGGTTCGACGTGATCCCGTTGTCCGGGGCCCGGGTCGCACTCGTGGTGGGAGACGTGGTCGGCCACGGGCTTCACGCCGCGGCCTCCATGGGCCGCCTGCGCGCCGCCGTGCGCACCCTGGCCAGCCTCGACCTGGAACCGGACGAGGTGGTGGCACGGCTGGACGATCTGGTCAGTCTGCTGGCCTCCGAGCTGGAGGCGAACGCCGACGACAGCGGGTCCACAGTGGAGCAGATGCTCGGAGCCACCTGCGTGTACGCGGTCTACGATCCGGTCTCCCGGCACTGCTCCCTGGCACGCGCCGGTCACCCGGCACCGATGCTGTCCACCCCGGACGGCGAGGTGACCGTGCTCGACCTGCCCGCGGGTCCACCGCTGGGTCTGGGCGGGCTGCCGTTCGAAACGTACGACCTCGACCTCCCCGAGGGCAGCCTGCTCACGCTGTACACCAACGGTCTTCTGGAGGCGCGCAACGGCGACATCGACGCCGCGCTGGAGCACCTGGACGAATGTCTCACCCACGTCGCCGATCCTCTGGACAGCACCTGCCACGCCGTGGTCGAAGCGCTGCTGCCGAAGGAGCACCTCCCCACCGACGACGTCGCGCTGCTCATCGCCCGTACCCGGGTGCTACCGCCACAGGATGTCGCCATCTGGCAGCTGCCCCTGGAAGCGACCGCCGCCGCCCGTGCCAGGGAGCTGGCCACGGCGAAACTGACCGAATGGGGGCTGACGGAACTGACCTTCACCACCGAGCTGGTCGCCAGCGAGCTCGTCACCAACGCCTACCGGTACGCGGCCGGCCCCGTCACCCTGCGCCTCATCCGTACGCACTGCCTGATCTGTGAGGTGTCGGACGCCAGCCACACGTCCCCTCACCTCCGACGGGCCCTCAGCACGGACGAGGGCGGACGAGGGCTCTTCCTGGTCGCGCAGCTCACCGAGCGCTGGGGCACCCGCTACAGCCACGACGGCAAGACCGTCTGGACAGAGCAGCCGCTGCCGCACCCGTGACCCGCAATCCCCGATGGCAGCGACCAACGCGCCGGCGCGAGTCGTCCTCCCCGCAACGCAGGCGCCGTCCCTCGCCGGACCAGCCCGTGAACGCGGCCTGACGACCTCAGCATCTGCCGACGTCAACTCAAGCGCGCACCGGCCCGCATCCAGTAGGACCCCGACCGCGACCTGCACCTGCGCCCCCTGACGTACCGAACGGACTACCGCCGTTCGGGTCGCCCGAGGCGGCCCTTCAGGTGATTGCCGGACGCCTCATGAGCCAGGCAGCCGTCGCAGGGGTACGACGTCCCAGCAGAGGACGAACCCAGAACGCCGTGAGGAGTTTGTCGATGTACGCAGCGATCCGGCGGTACGAAGGGGTGACCGATTCGGCCGAGGCCGCACGTCTCGTGAACGAGGGGTTCGTGCCGCTCATGCGCCAGGTTCCCGGCTTCGTGGCCTACTACTGGATCGACACCGGGGACGGAGCGATGGTCTCGACCAGCGTCTTCCAGGACCGGGCCGGTGCCGACGAATCGATCTCGAGGGCTGCGGACTTCGTGCGGGACAACCTCGCGTCACTGCTCCCCAATCCTCCCCAGGTCATGGCCGGCGAGGTGGTGGCTTCCGCATGACGGTGTTCGGGCCGGCCGCATGAGGCGTCACGGCCTTGGTCCCCGGTGGCGGGGCAGCGCAACTGGCAACAGCCCTTGAATCCACGGCCGTTGGAGATGGGCAGCCCGTTCTGGGTGAGCGGACGGGTCAGGCACCGGGCCATGGGGATACTGACCTGTATGTCGGAGTGGCTCATCTTCGCGGGCTATCTGGTG
Organism: Streptomyces mirabilis; assembly: GCF_039503195.1. Classification (NCBI taxonomy): domain Bacteria; kingdom Bacillati; phylum Actinomycetota; class Actinomycetes; order Kitasatosporales; family Streptomycetaceae; genus Streptomyces; species Streptomyces mirabilis. Next base: position 6,450,367 of record NZ_JBCJKP010000001.1, on the reverse strand, counting down.
ATCGCGTTGACGGCGTGGTCGCTCGACGGCAATGCGCGCGGCACTGCCGAAGATGCCCGGCTGAAGGCGTTCGTGGACCAGGACCGGCGCAGCGCCGTCGTTGAACCGGATGCCGGTGGAACGACTCGGTCCACCGGCCCCCCGCCGGGTGGAAGCGGGACCGAATGACGTGAATCACCAAGCCGCGTTCACAGCCCCTCTTTTCGTGCCTGGAGGGAGGCCGTCCGCGCCTTTGCGGGCCTGGCCGGCGACCGCGTGGCCACCCGACGACCACCGCCGGTCTCATGCGATCGATCGATAAGGTCGGCGGATGACCAGTCGCAGCCGCGACCGCGTCGCAGACGTCCGCGGCGTCGTGGTGACGCACATGCCCGACTATCAGATCGACTCCGTTGTGCCGCTTGGCGAGGGCCTGGACAACCTGGCGTACGAGGTCAACGGTGAGCTGATCGTGCGCTTCAGCAAGGAACCCGACCTGGCACGGCGGGCATCGCTGGTGGGCCGCGAGGCCCGCGTACTTGCTGCCGTCGCCGATATCTCGCCGCTGCCCGTCCCCGAACCGACGTTCACGGTCGCGGAGCAGGGATGTCTGGCCTACCACAAGCTCCCCGGCGCGCCGCTGTTGGACATGTCGCGGCACCAGCGATCGGCCCACGGCACGACGATCGGCGCCACGCTCGGCGAGCTGCTCACTGCGCTGCACGCTGTTCCGATCGAACGGCTGGCCGATCTGGTGGAAGTGGACCATCAGTCGCTGGCCGAGTGGCGACAAGAGGCCACGGAGAACTATGTGACGGTAGCCGGGCAAGTACCGGCGGCGCACCGTCGACCCGTCGAGGCGTTCTTGGATGCCGCACCACCGCACGATGGATACATCCCAACGTTCTCCCACAACGATCTGGGGATCGAACACGTTCTCATCGACCCGGTCGCATGGACGGTGACCGGCATCATCGACTGGAGCGATGCAGCCGTCGTCGATCCGGCCCATGACTTCGGGCTGATCTACCGGGATCTCGGCCCTGCCGCCACCCGCGCCGCCATCAGCAGCTATCGAACCGACGCCAACGACGTCGCGGCCCTCAGTGAGCGCGCCGTGTTCTACGCCAGGTGCAGTGTCTTCGAGGACCTGGCACACGGCATCGAGGCGGAACAAGGCAAGTACGTCGACAAGAGCCTCGCCGCGATGGAATGGCTGTTTCCGACATAGGTGTGTGCGGGCGGCTACGAACGGGGGCGCTGGAGATCGGCCGCGCGTGCGGCGCGGAAGCGTCGGCTACGCGCAGGCCGCTGACGCCGCGCACACGCAGCTTCGGGTCGACGACGGCCGTCTCGTCGGTGCCGATCCGGCAGGTTCCGGCGCGTAGTGGCTGTAGGTGCGCAGGTTCTTGTGCAGGTACGCGGTCCCTTGCTCGTCGTCGTGACGGCGGGGCCCGGCAGCACTTCCTCGCCGCGCCAGTCGGTCGGGGCGGGGGTGTTGCTCTCACGACCCGAGCCCTGAACCTCATCCGTCGTGCCAGCCATCATCACGACAGCTTGACGAAGGACGTAGGGGCACCCCCCGCAACCGGAAGTGCCCCGCTCACTCAGTGGTTCGGGCCTTTGGCCTGGTGATGAGAAACCTGTGCCCGTGCCGTCCGCCACCGTGACCGAGTCTGCTCGACGACGCTGTCCCACTGTCGGTGGACCTCGTGGTCGGAAGGGCGGTGGCCCTGGCGGATCCGGCTGAGCTCGTCCCGTACTTCTCGTCCCAGTGCCGCCGACGCGACCAGGACGAGCATGGCTGCGAAGAGGCCGGAGATCATCGCGAAGACGGCGCCGACCACCCCGTAGCGTGCGGCGGAGGAGTTGAAGAGGCGCGGCATGTAGAGGGCCGCGCCCACCGAGTAGGCCACCGTCAGAACGGCGGCGGTGACGCCGAAGGGGAGCAGGTCCAGCCGGCTGATCCGCTTCGCCGACAGGATCCGGCCGCTCCAGACAAGGAACGCGGCGGTCACCGGTACCTGGCACACGGAGGCGGCCAGACCCAGCGCGCCCCCGCCAAGGAGCGCGGAGAGCGTCGCGGCGACCACCCCGTAGCCGCCGAGAGTGAGGATCCACCACAGGCCGTTGCGCGTGTTGCGCACGCTGAGAGGCTTGAGTTCCCACGTCTGTTCGAAGAGCCGCTGCACGGCTCGCGCGAAACTCAGCACCGAGATCGTCAGAAACACGACCCCGAAGATGCCCACGCTCGCACTGGTGCCTTCGGCAGGAGAGAAGAGGGAGTTGACTGCCGTGGCGCCCGCTCCGGTGAGGTCGTAGCGCTTGATGATCCGCTCTGCGGCGTCGTAGTGCACGAAGTTGCCGAGGACGGCGCCGAGGAGGATGGAGAGCGGGACCAATGCCGTCAAGGCGCTGGACGCCAGGGCCATCGAGCGGTCGAAACCCACGATCTTCTGGAACCGGTTGATGACCCGCAACGCGAAGGCGGGACGCAGCCAGAAGGTCAGCGTTCTGACGAGGCGCTCTCGGTTGATCCCCGCCGTGTTGCCCTCCGTGAAGATCGGGACCTGTGGGACGAGGCGAGCCTAACGGACGGTCGCCGGACCGCTGAGGGGCGACACGAGCAGCCACCTGCCGGGCTCGAGCGCCGTGTCGGTGCTCGAACGCGGTGTCAGTTCTGGTCGACGAGCAGGTGGATGGGGCCGCGCAGGACGGGGCTGGGGCGGTACGGGGGTGGGTCGGTCACCAGGGTGGGGTCGGCCAGACGGCGTACCAGTGCGGTCAGGGCGATCTGGGTTTCCAGTCGGGCCATCGGGCCGCCGAAGCACAGGTGGATGCCACTGCCGAAACCCAGGTGCTGGTTGTCCCGGCGATCGGGGTCGAAGCGGTCGGGATCGTGGAAGCGCTCCGGGTCGCGGCTGCCCGAGGCGAGCATGAGCATGATCTTCGAGCCCTTGGGGATGACGGTGTCACCGACGGAGATGTCGCTGTACGCCGCCCGCCACGGAATGATGTGCACGGGGGGCTCGTAGCGCAGCAGTTCCTCGACCAGCCGTACGACCAGGTCCGGTTCGGCGCGCAGACGTTGCAGCACGTCAGGGCGGCGCAGCAGCGTCAGCATGCCGTTGGTGATGAGGTTGACGGTGGTCTCGTGGCCGGCGATGAGCAGCAGGTTGGCGGTGCTGACGATCTCGGCGTCGGTCATCCGCCCGTCGGGCCCGTCGTCGTTGGCCAGCCGTGTCAGGAGGTCGTCGCCGGGGCGGCCGTGGCGTTGTTCCAGCAGTCCGCCGAGGTAGTGGCGCAGGTCTTTGGTGGCCTGTACGCCGTTGTCCAGTTTCTCCTGCGGGTCGGTCTTGGGGTTGAAGTCGATCGAGTCGATGATGGCGTTCACCCACACGTGGAACCGTGGTTCGTCCTCGCGCGGCACACCGAGCAGGTGGCAGATCACGGTGACGGGGAACGGATAGGCGAAGTCGTCGACGATGTCGATCCGCTGCTTGCCCGCGAAGTCGTCGATCAGACCGGCGACGATGGCGGTCAGGTCGGGTTCCATGCCGGTCACGAGGCCCGGGGTGTGCGGGGGGCCGAAGTGACGCATCGCCAGGCGCCGCAGACGGTCGTGCTCGGGCGGGTCGAGGTTGATGAACGACGGTGTGGCGCGTTCCTCCATCGCGGGCATCGGATGCGTCAGGTTGCGGACGTCGGAGCTCAGGTGCGGGTCGTGCAGGATGCCGCTGAGTTCGCGGTAGGTGCTGATGACGTAACTGCCGTCCTCCTGCAGGGCCACCGGCGTCTTGCGCAGCTCGGCGTAGAGCGGGTACGGGTCGGCCCGGTTCGAGTAGTCGAGGATCCGGGGCAGGATGTCGGGCGTCTCGGTCGTGGTCATGTCGCTTTCCCTCCTGTTCCGTCCTGCCTGTTCCCTCCTAGCGGTGCTGCCGCATGGCGGTGACGCGCCGCTCGCCGGGGTCATGGCCGGTGACGACCACCGTGGCGCCCTGGGCGAGCAGGGTGGGGCCGGGGAAGTCGACGGGCACCGGTTTCGCGTCGAGGGGCTGGTCGGGCGTGGGGCAGGGGGGCGGGAAGGGCGCGGCCCTCTCGATCAGCTGCCGGTAGTGGTCCAGCCACTTCGCGTTGTTGAAACTGACGGCGGCGGTGACGCGCCCCTGGTACCCGTATGCGGCGACAAAGCGGTGGTCGGCCACGGATCCCTGGGTGACGACGACCTCGTCGGCGTAGGTCGGTACACCGACGGACTTGATGTTGACGCCGAACTGGATCGACCAGAACGTCGGGATGGACAGGTGCGGCCAGCGGTTCGCCTGGGTGCTGACCATGTTGTGCGCGGCGATCTCGGCCTGCTCCACGGCGTTGGCCCAGTGCTCCAGCGAGATGAACCGGTACTCGTACATCGGGTTGGGGCTGCGTGCCACGTCTCCGGCGACGAAGATGTCGTCGGTGACCAGGCCGTTGAGGTCGAAGGCGCGGCAGCCCGCGTCGCAAGCGACTCCCCATACGCCCACCGCCAGTCCCGAGTCGCGCAGCCACTCGGTGTTGCGGATGCCCCCGAGCGCGACCACCACCACGTCGGCGTCGACCGTACTGCCGTCGGAGAAGTGGGCGCGGCGAACCCGCCCCTGCGCGTCGCCCTCCAGCTGGGTGACCTTGACACCGCAGCGCAGGTCGACGCCGTGGGCGCGCTGCATGTCCGCCGCGATCTCGCCGATCATGGCGCCGAGTCCCCCGACCAGTGGGGACGGCGCGAGTTCGGCGACGGTCACCGGGATGTCGCGCTCGCGGCAGACGGAGGCGATCTCGGAGCCGGTGAAGCCCGCACCGATGATCAGTACCCGGGAGGGCCCGGCGGCGACCGCCCGCTGCAGGCCGGCCGCGTCCTCGCGCGTGCGGACCACGAAGACTCCGTCCAGGGCCGCCTCGGCCTCGACGGGCCAGGGCCGGGCCCGTACGCCGGTGGAGATCAGCATGCGGTCGAAGGGCACCGTGCGGCCGTCGGCGAGCCGCACATGGTTGTTCGCCAGGTCCAGTCCGTCGGCGGGGACGCCCAGGAGCCACTCCGCGTCGATGTCACGACGCCGTGGCAGGGTGGTGCCGTCGGCCGGCACCCATCCGGTCAGTACCTGCTTGGACAGTGGGGGGCGGTCGTAGGGCTCCCCCAGCTCGTCACCGATCATGGTCAGCTTCCCGGTGAACCCCTCGTCGCGCAGGGCCTCCGCGGCGCGCAGTCCCGCCAGTGACGCCCCGACGATCACGACGCGGCCGTCGCGCTTGAACCCCTGCAGGGTGTCCGCAGTGCTCATGACGGCGACGTCCCCACCGGCGCGTCCCGGCCCTCCAGCTGGTCGACCAGAATGGCCTGGAGGGGGCAGGCCGCCGCGGCGCGCAACACCTGGTGGCGCTGGGCGTCGTCGGGGTTCGAGGAGTACATCAGCGCTTCCTCGCCGTGCATCCGGAACGCGTCCGGGGCCAGGAACGCGCACTGCGCATACCCCTGGCACCGGGAAAGATCAACGACAACTCTCATCCCGACCTCCATTGCAGGGACCGCGAAGCCGCGGGTCCTGAGGCAGCACTCCTACGGCGTCCGAAGCGCGAGGCACGCCTTCTTCGAAGAAAGGAGTCGGCAGGTTTCCGCAGGAAGAATCGATCATCGCGAATGAGGCCTCGGCGTCTGCAAAACCGCCCGGAGAACCTGACCTTGCCGTCAAAAGCGTATCCCCCGTGCACGCCGTCCGCACGGTGAGGATTCAGGAGGTGAGGATTCAGGAGGTGGGGATTCAGGAGGTGGGGATTCAGGAATACGTCGACCGCACACCGACCGGCCGCACGATGTGGGCGGGCCTCAGAACACCTCGGTCATCCCCGCCACTCCGCCGATGAACGCGCTGAGCAGCATCAAGGCGCCCAGCGCACCGAGCAGCACCAGCAGCCCGCGCGGTACTCGACGCGCACCGCCCTTGCCGCAGACGACCAGAATCCCCAGCAGCAGCACCATCAGGCCGAGCAGGGAAATCGCCAGCCAGCCGAACGAGGACGCGGTGCCCGTCTGCTCGTATCCCCCGGAGGCCACCCGCTGCAACGCGACCGTGTCGCCGACGGGCAGGTTCTTGCCGATCGAGGCGTTCGGGTCGACGACGGTGCCGTCGGAGGAGCGGAAGATGCCACTGCAGTGCGGATACCGGTGGCCCCCGACGTGTTCCCAGGCGCACGCTTCGACCCGGAGATGCCCCGGGGTGCCGGCCAGGCCCGTGGCGTAGGCGAAATGCGTTCCGGCGAACCAGGTCAGCCCGATGCCCGCGGCCACGAGAACGACGACCATGACCGCCGGACGGCCTGCCCGAACTCTTTCCCCGCGCCGACCCCAGCCGTTCATCCGCTCTCCCCGAGAGTGCCCGCCCGAAACAACGCCCCGGTCGCCCCGGTCGCCCCGGCCGTCCCAAGCTACGCCTGGGTCACGACGTCGCTGCCGGGAGTCGTGCCCGGGAGCAGGCCGTCGTGGTCGGCGAGGTCGCGCGTACCGGCGACGGCGGCGTCCGTCGGGTCGGCCGACTGCGTCAAGGGTGCGTCGGCGCAGCGGTGTTCATCCCCTCCCCCGGCCTTCGGCCGAACCGCTTCCTCCGACACCCGAGCCGAAGCGCCGCTGGTGGCAGCGCCGCGGCTGATGCACGGAGGACGCGGTGGGCGGGCGGGCCCGCCCGCGGCTCGGGGCGGGGAAGGCACCTGCCGCTCGGGCACCTCGCCCGGGTCCTCGGCGAGCGCTTCGACGCGCCGATCGACTTCGGCGGCCTGCGCGGCTACCGCGTCTCCCTCCCCGAGCGGGGTTTCGCATGATCAGGTGACAACCCGTCGGTGGCTGGTGCCTCACTTCCGGTAGCCGAGGATCGTCATCATGCCGGACTCCGAGTGGTACTGGTTGTGGCAGTGGAGCATCCACAGGCCCGGGTTGTCGGCGTAGAAGTCGACGACGAGTTTGTGGTGCGGCACCACGTGGGCGGTGTCCTTGCGGGCACCGACCACGCCGAAGCCGGTGAGGGCGAAGGTGTGGCCGTGCAGGTGCATGGGGTGCCACATGTCGGTGGCGTTGATGAGGGTCAGGCGGATCCGTTCGCCGTAGCTGACCGGGTGGCGTTGCTCGACGGAGTACGGCCGGTGGTCGAAGGCCCAGTCGAACTTCTTCATCCCGCCGGTCAGCCTGATGCGCAGCTCGCGGTCCGGTTCGTCGTCGGTGAGGGCCACCGAGTCGTCCGGCACGAGGCGTCTGGCCGGGACGAGCTTGCCGTCGAGTTCGTCCGGGTGCACGGAGGGGCGGGGAATGTCCCCACCGCCGGTACGCAGGACGGCCAGGGCCCTGGCGTTCTTGCCCTCGGCGAGCGCGACCAGAGGGAACACCCCGTCCTTGGCGGTGATCAGCACGTCGTAGCGTTCGGCCATGCCGAGCAGCAGCGCGTCCGTCTGCGTGTGCTCGACGGGGTAGCCGTCCGTGTGCGTGATGGTCATCTCGTGGCCGCCCAGCGCCACCCGGAAGGCCGTTTCGGCGCCGGCGTTGATGATCCGCAGCCGGATACGGTCCCCCTTACGGGCCCGGAAGACCGAAGGAGCCTTCGGGAGACGGCCGTTGACCAGGTAGAACGGGTAGTCGACGCTGCCTCCCTCGCTGTGCAGGATGCGGCTGTGGGAGTTCCGCAGGACGCGGGAGGGGCCGTGGGGCTTCTCGTGGGCGGCCTTGTCATGGGCCTTGCCCCCGGGTTCGTCGTCCTCACCCATGCCCATGCCCGTCGCCATGCCCTTGCCGTCGAGCAGCTGTGCGAGCACCCCGTCGGGGGTGGAGCCGGCCACGCCGTCCACCCAGTCGTCCAGGATGACGACCCACTCCTTGTCGTAGGACAACGGCTCCCTGGGGTCCTCGACGATCAGCGGGGCGTACAGGCCGCGGTCGAGCTGCAGCCCCGAGTGCGAGTGCAGCCAGTACGTGCCCGGGTGGTCCACGGCGAAGCGGTAGTTGAAGTCGTCGCCGGGCCTGATGGGGTGCTGGGTCAGGCCGGGTACTCCGTCCATGTCGCAGCGCATGCGGACACCGTGCGAGTGCAGTGTCGTGGACACGGGCAGATGGTTGGTCAGGTTGAGATCGAGGATGTCGCCCGATTTGATCCGCACCTCCCTGCCGGGCAGCGAGTCGCCGTACGCCCATGATCTGACGGTCCGTCCACCCAGGTCGAGGGTGGTCTCGGCGGCCGTGAGCCTGAACGAGCGAACGGGGCCGGACCCGCGTTTCCTCTCGACGGCGAGGACCTCGGGATCGGACGGGTTCACGTACCCCTTGGGCCCCCTGGGGACGAAGGGTCTGCCGCCGTGGCTGCTCCCCTGGTGCTCGCCGGGGCCGGGGTGCGAGCCAGGTCCGGAGGGAGAGTCGGACCCGGAGCAGCCGGCCAGGAGTCCCGAGCCGGCGGCCGCGATCGAGGCACCGAGCACGGTGCGCCGCGTAGGTGAGTGCATGAATGAATAACACACGTTTTACGCTGATATGTCCTCGAACCCGGCACGGCGTGTCCCCCATCGGAGCAGACCCCGTCACCCCGAAACAGCGACTAAGGTTAGGCTTACCTCATCGATTGATCGGAGTATTTCGTGCGCACCTTGGGGTCGAAGGCCGTCCTGGCGGTTGCCGTCGTCGGCGGTCTGCTGGCCGGATGTTCGTCCGGGAGCGGGGACGGCGACAACGGCTCCGCGCAGAGCAGGAACACCTCCAGCGGCGACCGCAATCTGGTGAGCGGGGCCTCCGAGGGCCCCGCCGTCGCCCCCAGCGCCGTCGCCGCCGGGATGGGCGCGGGCAGCGCCAAGGACGGCGAATTCCCTCGGACCGTCGGGCACTTCGAGGGCAGGACGGAGATCAGGAGCGCGCCCAAGAAGATCGCCGCGCTCAGCACCGGTCAGCTGGACGACCTGCTGACCCTGGGCATCGTGCCGACCGTGACGACCCGCGCGGACAACGCCGGGCCGGCGCCGGACTATCTGAACGACGCCTTCCCCGCGTACAAGAAGCAGTTGTCGGCCATGACCGACGCGGGGACCCGCACCGCGCCCAACCTGGAGACGCTCGCCGCCACCAAGCCCGATCTGATCCTGATCAACGACTCGCTCGGCGACCTCTACCCGAAGCTGTCGAAGATCGCGCCCACCGTCGTGACGGCCGGCAACGGCATCAACTGGAAGCGGGATCTGCTCCTCGTCGGTGACGCGGTCGGCAAGGGAGACAAGGCGCAGGAACTGCTCGACGGCATCGTGAGCGACGCCGCCACGCGGGGGAAGCAGCTCGGCGATCCCGCCGTGTCCATGGTGCGGTTCACGCCGGACCGGACGCGGATGTTCGGCGTGTCGTCGTTCACCGGCTCCATCGCCGTCGACATGGGGCTCTCCCGGCCCAAGTCGCAGCAGTTCACGGCGATTTCGCAGGACATCGGGGCGGAGAGCATCGATGTCGCGGACGGGGACTGGATCTTCTACTCCGTGCAGGGCGACGCCTCCAGGACCGACGCGGGCAGCGTGCTCGCCGGGCCCCTGTGGAAGTCGATGAAGGCGGTCAAGGCCGGGCACGCGGTGAAGGTCGACGACGACCCCTGGTACCTCAACGCCGGCCCCACCGCCGCCCGGCTCGTCGTGCGACAGCTCGCGGACACCCTCGGCAAGTGACCGGTCCCACGTCCGTCGCGCGCCGCACGTCCGCCCCGACGGGCGCGCGGCGTGCGACCTGGCTGGGTGTGGCCCTCCTCCTCGCCGTCACCGCCGCCGCCCTCAGCCTCGCCGTCGGCACCCGCCCCGTCCCGCTGTCCGCCGTCCTCGACGCGCTGGTGCACGGCGGGAGTTCACCGGACGCTCTGGTCGTACGGTCGCTGCGGGTGCCGCGGACCGCGATCGGACTGACCGCCGGTGCCGCCCTCGGACTCTCGGGGGCTGCACTCCAGGCGGTCACCCGCAATCCGCTCGCCGACCCCGGCATCCTCGGGCTCAGTCAGGGCGCGGCGGCCGGTGTCGTGTTCGCCATCGCGCTCGGCTGGGCGAACGGCTTCGACGGGTACGTCTGGTACGCCTTCACCGGCGCGGTCCTCGCCGCCTGCGTCGTGTACGCCATCGCCTCGCGCGGACGCGGCGGCGCCTCCCCGGTGAAGCTGGCGCTCGCCGGCACCGCCCTGTCGGCGATGACGGCGGGAGCCACGACCGTGGTCCTCACTTCGAGTTCGGCCACGCTGGACCAGTTCCGGTTCTGGCAGGTGGGCGCGCTCAGCGGGCGCGACGCGGCAACCGTGGGGCGCATGCTGCCCTTCCTCGCCGCCGGTGCGTTGCTCGTGCTGGCCTGCGCCCGCGGCCTGGACGCACTCGCGCTCGGCGACGACACCGCACGGGCACTCGGCCACCGCGTCACGCTCGTACGGGGCTGTGCGGCGCTCGGCGCGACCGTGCTCACCGCGGCCGCGGTCGCCGCCACGGGCCCCATCGCCTTCGTCGGCCTCGCCGTCCCCCACCTCGCCCGCCGACTGGTCAACGGCGGCCACCGCTGGACCCTTCCCCTCTCCGCGCTCCTCGGCGCCGCCCTGCTGCTCGTCGCGGACGTGGCGGGCCGGGTGGTACGCGCCCCGGCGGAAGTGCCGGCCGGGGTCATGACCGCGCTGGTCGGCGTGCCGGTCCTGGTCGTACTCCTCCGACGCAAGGGCATGGCCTCGTGACCACAGCACCCACGACATCCACCGGGCCCACCACGAGCCGCACCCCGTACCCGCACTCGGCCGGGCTCTCCGTGCTCCGCCACCGGCGCCTCTCCCTCCTGCTGCACCGGCGCGCCGCCGTCGTCGTCACCGTCCTCCTCCTGCTCCTCGCGGGCGTGATGCTGCTCGCGGCGTGCGTCGGGCAGACGTATGTCCCGCCGGGCGAGGTCTGGCGGGTGCTGCGCGGCCACGGCGGCCCCTACGACCTGGTCGTCGGCGAACTGCGGGTCCCGCGGATCGTGCTCGGCGCGCTGGTCGGGGCGGCACTCGGGCTCTCCGGGGCGCTCGTACAGACCGTGACGCGCAACCCGCTGGCCAGCCCGGACGTCATCGGCGTCGGGCACGGGGCCGCCGCCGCGACCGTACTGGCGCTGGCCGCCGGAACCGTCGCCTCCCCCGGCGCGCTGCCGGCCGTCGCCGTCACCGGCGGACTCGCCGCCGCCGCCCTGGTGTCCGTACTGGCCTGGCGGCACGGAATGCAGCCGAGCCGGTTCGTCCTGACGGGGGTGGGCATCGGTGTCGCCCTCTCCGCCGTCGTCCAGCTCTACCTCACCGACAGCGAACTGGCCGCCGCCGAGCAGGTCAAGCTGTGGCTGACGGGCAGTCTGAACGGGCGCGGCTGGGAGCAGGCGGGGCCCCTCGCCCGGGTCCTCCTCCTCTCGCTGCCCGCCCTGGTGTGGGCGAGCCGAGCGCTGCGCCCGCTCGGCCTGGACGCCGACACGGCCGCCGCGCTCGGCGTCCGCGTGCAGCGCACCCAGCTCGGCCTGACCGTGCTCGGGGTGGTGCTCGCCGCGGTCGCGACCGGCGCGGCGGGCCCGATCGGCTTCGTCGCCCTCACCGGCCCCCAACTGGCCCGCCGCCTCACGCGCACCCCGCACCTCCCGCTCGCCGCCTCCGCCCTGACGGGCGCGCTGATCGTGGTCGGCGCCGACCTGGTGGCCCGCACACTGGTGCCGCCGCTGGAGATCCCGGTCGGGGCGCTCACGTCCTTGGTGGGCGGTCCCTATCTGCTCTGGCTGTTGGGCAGGTCGGGCCGCCGCTGACGGGATCGCTGTACGCACGGTGGAAACACCGAGGGCGCCGACCGGTCGTACGACCGGTCGGCGCCCTCCGAACGCCTGCGACTAGATGGTGGCGGTGTCGATCACGAAGCGGTAGCGGACGTCGCTCGCCAGCACCCGCTCGTAGGCGTCGTTGATCTCGGACGCGCTGATCAGCTCGATCTCGGCACCGAAGCCGTGCTCGGCGCAGAAGTCCAGCATCTCCTGGGTCTCCTGGATGCCGCCGATACCGGAACCGGCGAGGGTCTTGCGACCGCCGATCACGGAGAAGAGGTTGAGCTTGACGGGCTCCTCCGGGGCGCCCACGTTCACGAAGGCGCCGTCCGTCTTCAGCAGGGACAGGTAGGCGTCCAGGTCCAGCGGGGCGGACACGGTCGACAGGATCAGGTCGAAGGTGCCGCGCAGTTCCTCGAAGGTCTTCGGGTCGCTGGTGGCGTAGTAGTGGTCGGCACCCAGCTTCAGCCCGTCGTCCTTCTTGCGCAGGGACTGCGACAGGACGGTCACCTCGGCACCGAGCGCGTCCGCGATCTTGACGCCCATGTGGCCGAGGCCTCCCATGCCGAGGATCGCGACCTTCTTGCCGGGGCCGGCGTTCCAGTGCTTGAGCGGGGAGTACGTGGTGATGCCGGCGCAGAGCAGCGGCGCGGCCACGTCGAGGGAGATGCCGTCGGGGATACGGACGGTGTAGTTCTCGTCGACGACGATCTTCTCGGAGTAGCCGCCGTAGGTCGGCTCGCCGTTCTTGTCGAGGGCGTTGTACGTGCCGACGCCGCCTCCGGTGCAGTACTGCTCCAGGCCGGCCTTGCAGTTGTCGCACTCGCGGCAGGAGTCGACGAGACAGCCGACGCCCACGCGGTCGCCGACCTCGAACTTGGTGACACCGGAGCCGACCTCGGAGACGATGCCGGCGATCTCGTGACCCGGCACCATCGGGAAGATCGCCTCGCCCCAGCCCTCCCGGGCCTGGTGGATGTCCGAGTGGCAGATACCGGCGAACTTGATGTCGATCAGGACGTCGAACTCACCGACCGGGCGGCGCTCGATGGTGGTGCGCTCCAGCGGAGCCTTGGCGGCGGGAGCGGCGTACGCAGCAACAGTGGTCATGCCGGGGGTTCTCCTAAGGAGTGGTATGTCCTGTGCCCCGCTGCCTTCGGCCGGGCACGCTGTACAGCCTGCCCCAGCGGAGAGCCTTCACCCAGGCCACGGCTTTGCGTACGTCCGCTGGTCCTACTACTGGCGGGGTCAGGTTCACCGGCGTACGACCGTGAATACTGGACGTATGGACGAACAGCCCTCCCCGCCCCTGGACCGGCGTGCCGAGCTCAGCGAGTTTCTGCGCACCCGCCGGGCCCGGCTGAAGCCGGAGGACGTGGGGCTGCCCGACTTCGGCCGGCACCGCCGGGTACCCGGGCTGCGGCGCGAGGAGCTGGCGCAGCTGGCCGGGGTGTCCGTGGCGTACTACACGCGCCTGGAACAGGGCAACGGACGGAACGTGTCGGCGGAGGTGCTCGACGCGATCGCCCGCGCCCTGCGCCTGACGGACGCCGAGCACGCGCATCTCACGCACCTCGCGAAGCCCAAGGCGCACAAGAAGAGGCAGCCGGCACGGCCGCAGCAGGTACGGGGCGCGCTGCGGCAGCTGCTGGACTCGATGGACGGCGTCCCCGCGTACATCAGCGGGCGACGCTCGGACATCCTGGTCTGGAACCGGATGGCGGCGGCCGTGTTCGGTGACTGGTCGGAGCTGGCGCCGCAGGAGCGGAACTGGGCGCGGCTGGTGTTCCTGAAGCCCGAGTACCGCGATCTGTACGTGGACTGGGAGCAGAAGGCGATCGACATCGTCTGTCTGCTGCGCATGGACGCGGGCTGTCACCCGGACGACCCGCGACTCTCGGCCCTGGTCGGCGAGCTCTCGGTGAAGAGCGAGGACTTCCGGCGGCTGTGGGCCACGCACGACGTGAAGGAGAAGAGCCACGGGGTGAAGCGGTTGCGGCATCCGCTGGTGGGTGATCTCTCCCTCCAGTACGAGTCGTTCCGGCTGCCCGACGACAGCGAACAGTCGCTGGTCACCTACCACGCGGAGCCGGGGTCCGCCTCTGCGGAGGCGCTGCGGTTGCTGGCCAGCTGGGGCACGGACGCGACCCGCGCGGGCGCGACGACGCCCCAGTAGCCCCGCCCGCGCCCCTGAAAGCCCCGGTCAGGGCTGGTACGGCGGGGCCGCTCCCCATGTCCACCTCGGTACCGGTTGGTCGCCCGGAGGGGTCGCGTCCGGGGCGGAGAAGTGGACGGCCAGCCGTGTGCCCCATTCGGCGTAGGCGAGGAAGGCGGAGCGGAACTCGGCGTCCGTGGGCAGGCCCGCGTCGTCCGCGGCGTCCTGGAGCAGGTTGACCCACCGGCGTCGCTGCACCTCGGTGATGTTCTTGCCGAGGTGTTTGGCGACCATGTGGCCATGGCCGCCCTGGGCCTCGGAGTAGGCGGGCGGCCCGCCGAAGACCTCGCCGAGCCAGAGGGCGACGTGGACGGCGTGTTCGGGGGCGAGGCCGGAGAAGACCGGTGCGAGGACGTCGTCCTTGAGGACCTTGTCGTAGAAGACCTCGGTGAGGCGGGCGAAGGCCTCGGCGCCCCCGGCCCAGGCGTAGAGGGTGGGGACCGACGCGCCCGGGCCCCGTACCGTCGTCGGCGTGTAGTGGCGCATCTCCTCGATGTAGGGGATGTAGGGCCGGATCTCGGCGAGGAAGGCGGGGAACAGCTCCGACTTCCGGAATCCCTCGACGTGGTCCTCGGTCGAGGTCCAGGTGATGCGCAGGACGAAGTGCTCGAAGTCCTCCTCGCAGCGCGCCAGCTCGTAGTCCACGCAACTCGGCGACGCGGCGAGCTGGGCCGCGGCCCGCGTGTAGGCGGCCAGGAACTCCGCGGACTTCTCCTCGGGAATGCGATACCGGACGTACTCCACGGTCTGGTTGGTCATGGTGCCCACGGAAACACGGACGGCCCGCCGGAAGCTGCTCCTCCGACGGGCCGTTCGCTATCGGCACACTTCACGTGGCCGCGCTACGGATCACTTTCCGTAGTACGCGTTGTAGATCGAGACCGTCGACTTGTTGCCCTGCTTGTCGGTGATCTTCGCGTGGAAGGAGATGCCCATCCCCTTCGCCGGGTTCTTGACGGTGATCTTGCCGTTCTTGACCTTGAGCATCTTCCAGGTCTGGCCGTAGTCGTACGAGACGTAGACGTACAGCGACTTGAGGTTCCTGCCCGCGGCCGAGCCCTGCACGGAGACCGGGATCGTGACCGTCTTGCCGGCCGCGACACGGCTGTCGAGGCCGGTGGTGGCGTTGAAGCGGACCGTGGAGGTGGGCAGCTTGGCGAAGTCGGCCTTCTTGGACTTGAAGGTCCAGCTGACGTCGATCCGCGTGGAGGCCGCGGCGACCTTCACCGTGCGCTTGACCGAGGTCGTGAGCTTGTAGGTGGCCTCGGCGGCCGGGACCTTGAACTCCTTCATCCCGACGAGCGGGTCGTCGTTCGAGGCCACCTTCGCGCCGTTGCGGTACAGCGTCGTCGTCACGGAGGTGTACAGCGAGGAGCCGGGGTGACCGCTCCCGTCGGCGAACAGCGGCAGGTAGCCCGAGATGCTGTTGCCGTCCCGGAAGACGCCGTAGTCCGCGTTGATCTTCGGACCGAAGACGGCCGTGTTGTACGTCCTCGTGTAGCTCTTGCCCGCCATGAGGGTCTGCGGGTAGTCGTCCGTGTAGTAGGCGTCGATGATCGGGGTCCCGGTGGCGTCGACGCCCGCGTCCTGCTCGAGGTCGAACGCCCACTGGACCTTCTCACCGGTCGACACGTACAGCGTGCGCGAGGCCGGCAGCGTCTGGGGGACCCCGACGCTCATGCTGTCGTCGTCGGGCAGGAAGCCGTACGCGGTGACCGCGCCCGTCTTGCCGGAGGCCGCGGCCCCGAGGTTCGCCTTCACCTTGGCCAGCTCGCTCGCCTTGTAGTGCTTGACGTGCGCGCCCTGGAGCTGGGTGGTCCTGGTGCCGGTGAAGGTGTCGTACTCGGTGCCCGCACCCTTGGTCCACTGTCCGGACCAGCTCTGGAAGAGGCCGGAGGAGACCGCCGCGCCGACGTGCGCCACGCGCACGTCCTGGAAGGAGGCCAGGCCGATGCCGATGCCGATGCCGGTGGTGTCGTCGAAGTAGTTGACGAGTGCCGACAGCGGCTTCGCCCCCGCGTCCGGCACCGTGATGTCGGCGCCCTTGGCCGTACGCGCGTCGAGGGTCACCGTGGTGTTCCCGGTGACGCTCAGCCGGGGCTGGATCAGCCAGTCGACCCCGCCCTTCGCCTGGACCAGGTCCTTCACGAAGAGGGAGTTGAGCACGTACTTGCCCTTGGGAACGCGCAGGGTCGCGGTGTCGGCCGTGCTCTGCGACGTGTAGTCCCTGGCCTCGCCGACGCCGGAGTAGCCCGCAAGGTCGGTGAGGTGGGTGGGCGTCTCACCGGCACGGTTGACGTACTTGAGGGTGACGTCGTACGACTCCACCTCGCGCTCGACCGCGACGGCCGTGCGCACGGCCTGGCCGCCGCCGCTCGCCGTCACGTACGCCGAGTACGCGCCGTCGAGGGTTCCCCCGAGCTTCGTGTTCGAGGTGACGTCGACGGAGGCCTTGCCGCCGGCCGGGACGGTGACCGTCTTGGCGCCGAGCGCGAAGAAGCCCGCCGGAGCCGCCTGGCCCTTGGGGTTGGTCGCGGAGATGGCCAGGGTCAGGGTGACGTCCTTCGTACCCAGGTTGCGGTACGTCAGCTGCTTGGTCGTCGCCGTGTCGTCGGTGTGCGGCCACTGCGCCACGCCGAAGCTCACCGAGGACGGGTCGGCGATCACGGTCTGCTTGATCGCCTTGTCGACGGCGATCCGGCCCGAACCCTGCTGGAACGGCGTGTACTTGCCGCCCTTCGCGGAGCCCGTCAGCGCACTCTTGAGCTCGGTGTACGTCCAGTCCGGGTGTTCCTGCTTGAGGATGGCCGCGGCGCCCGCGACGTGCGGGGTCGCCATCGACGTACCGGAAATGGTCAGGTAGCCCGCCGGCTTCTCGCCGACTTCCTGGTCGATGACACTGCCCGGGGCCGCCGCCGCCGTGATGTCCACGCCGGGCGCGGTGACGTCCGGCTTGATGGCGCTGTCGCCGACGCGCGGACCGGTGCTGGAGAAGTCCGCGAGCTTGTCGTTGCCGTCGACGGCGCCGACGGTGAGCGCGGCGTCCGCGCTGCCGGGGGAGCCGATCGACTCGGGGCCCTCGTTGCCCGCCGCGATCGCGAAGAGGATGCCCTTCTCGGCCGAGAGCTTGTTGACCTCGGCCTCCAACGGGTCGATGTCGGGGGTGTCCTGGCCGCCCAGGCTCAGGTTCACGATGTCGGCGCCCTGCTCGGCCGCCCACTCCATGCCCGCGAGGATGCCCGAGTCGTCGCCGCTGCCGGTGTCGTCGAGGACCTTGCCGTTGAGGATCTTCGCGCCGGGCGCGACACCCTTGTACTTGCCGCCCGACTTGGCGCCGGTGCCCGCCGCGATGGACGCGACGTGGGTGCCGTGGCCGAAGTGGTCGGTGGCGTCGGCGGCGGTGGAGAAGTTCTTGGACTCGATCACCTGGGTCTTGAGGTCCGGGTGGCTCGCGTCGACGCCGGTGTCCAGGACGGCGATCTTGACGCCCTTCCCGTCGTATCCGGCCGCCCATGCCGTGGGGGCGCCGATCTGCGGCACGGACGTGTCGAGGCTCGCCTTGCGGACGCCGTCCAGCCAGACGTGCGCGATGCCGGAGGCCGTCTTCCCGTCGTCGGTGACCGCGGACCACAGCTCGGCCGCGTCCCGCTGCGGCGTCTGCACCGCGTCCGCGTTCAGGGCCTTGAGGCTCCTGCGGAGCGTGCCGGCGTCGCGGACCTCGGCCTTGGCGGCCGCCGCGGCTCCCCGGTAGCCGACGATCACCTTCAGGCCCCGCTGCTGGGACTTGCGGACCGCCGCCTTGTTGAGCTCGGTGACATCGAAGAGCCGCCGGTCGAGCTTGCCGCCGGCTATCAGCGCCTGGGCGTCGGCCGGCACCACCAGCGTGTGGCCGTCGGCCTTGCGGATCTGCACGGGCACGTGCTCGCGGCCCTTGGCCCGCTCGAAGCCGACGACGCGCCCCTTGGCGTCGACGACCACGCGGTCACCGGTGATCAGGGTGATGCGGTGCTTGGCCGTGATCCCGGCCGCTTTCCCGGCCGCGGACACGCCCGCGGTGCGCTGCTCCGCTCGCGCCGACGCCGGGCTGGTCATACCCGCCGCCAGCGCCACCGACGCCGCCATGGCGATGGTCGCCGCGCACGCTCTTTTCACTTGTCTGCGCAAGTCTCCCCCTGGAGATCAGGTCCGGACGAATCCCCGTTCATCCGGTCGGGGGAAGCCTCGTACGCATGCACGTACACCCCCCGGAATACGAAAGTATGCCCGGGGGGTGATCGTCCCCTCAATAGCGGGGTGAGGGTGAAGAGTTGACGGAGTTGTTCCGCTAAGCCCCCGCACGCTCCTTTTGCGCTTCTTTAAGCACCCGCGTTTTCCTTGACGGAGATCTTCCCCTTGCGAATCGTCGCGAGGCGCGGGGCCTTCTTCGCGATCGAGGAATCGTGCGTAACCATGATGAAAGTGAGCCCGTGCTCCTTCCACATGGCCTCGAGCACCTCCATGATCTCGTCGCGCATGGACTCGTCGAGGTTGCCGGTGGGCTCGTCGGCGAGCAGCACCTTCGGCTGCTTGACCAGGGCGCGGGCGATCGCGACACGCTGCTGCTGGCCACCGGAGAGCTCGGCGGGCAGATGCCCGAGCCGCTCGGCGAGTCCCACCGACTCCAGTGCGTCGGCGGCCCGTTGCCGCCGTTCCTTCACCTTCACACCGAGGGGTACGAGGGCGGTCTCCACGTTTTCCTGGGCGGTGAGCGTGGGAATCAGGTTGAAGCTCTGAAAGACGAATCCGATGTTCTCGCTGCGTACTTTGGTGAGCTTCGCCTCGGACAGTTTGGCCATGTCCGTGCCGTCGAGTTCGACACTGCCCTCGGTGGGCCGGTCGAGACCGCCGAGCATCTGGAGAAGGGTGGATTTTCCGCCACCGGTGGGGCCCTGGATGACGAGCCGGTCGCCGTCCGCGATGGTCAGGTCGACCCCCGCGAGCGCGTCGACCGTCTCCTTGCCCCGGGTATAGCGCTTGGTGACGCCTCTGAGTTCGTACATGGTGCAACTCCTGGATGAGGTGAAGGGGGTGCCCGGTACAGCGAGCAGCAGTGGGCGATGTCGGGCACCCCCTTGAGAGGGGCTGGGCCTATTCGACGCGGCGCAGGGCGTCCGCGGGGCGGAGTCGGGAGGCACGCCAGCCGCCGAAGGCGCCGGCGATCAGACCACCGGTGATGGCGAGGGCCACCGCGCCGACGATGGTGCCGAGGCTGACGGGCGCGGTGAGCGCGACGTCGAGGGCCTTGGCCGCGGCCTGCCGGCCGGGACCGCCGAAGCCGGGACCGCCGAAGCCGCGCCCGCCGCCGGGGCCGCCCTGGCCTCCGCCGCCGCCCGAACCGCCCACCTGCGCCTGCAGGGTGGGGCTGATCTCGGTGACGACGTAGGCGCCCGCGAGACCGATCGCGATACCGAGGGCGCCGCCGACCAGACCGTTGACCATGGCCTCGCCGACGACCTGCCGGGTCACCCGGCCCGACTTCCAGCCGAGCGCCTTGAGGGTGCCGAACTCGCGCACGCGCCGGGAGACGGCGGAGGAGGTGAGCAGGCCGGCGACCAGGAACGCGGCCACGAGCACCGCGATGGACAGCCACTTGCCGACGTTCGACGCGAGGCTGGAGGCGGTGGAGAGGGAGCCGGAGACGGTGGACGCGAGGTCGGCGGAGGTGGTGACCGTCGTCCCCGAGATGTTCTTCTGGATGGTGCTCTTCACGCTGGAGATCTGCTGCGAGTCCGACGCCTTGACGTAGATCGTGGTGACCTTGTCCTTGGAGCCGCTGAGCGTCTGGGCCTGCTTGAGCGGGATGTAGAGGTTGGCCGCCGCGTCACCGCTGTCGGGCGTGGCGATGCCGATGACCTTGTACTTGACGCTCTTGATGGTGACGGTGGAACCGACCTTGAGCTTCTTCTCCTTGGCGTACGAGACGTCGGCGACGACCACCTTGGCATCGGTCTCGGACGTCTGGAACGTACGACCGCTGGTGATCTTCGAGGAGGTCAGCGGGCCGAGGGCGGGCTTGGTGACGTCGGTGCCGTACACCGAGTAGTTGTTGACGTCGAAGTTGGCGCCGCCGCCCTCGACACGACCCTGCGGGGACTGCTGGGCGTCCGGGCGCCCGCCCCTCTGGCCGGTGCCGCTGTTCTGGTTCTGCTGGAACTGACCCCGCGTGAACTGGCCGTCGATCCTGATGACCTGGAGGCTCAGTCCGCCGACGGAGTCCGCGACGCCCTTCTGGGAGTCGACCTTGGTGACCGTGGAGGCGGCCAGGGTCTGGAAGCCCTGCACCATGACGCGGTCGCTGCTCTGCTCCTTGGTGGAGCCGTTGTCGTTCGCGTCGAAGTTGAAGCGCGGACGCTGGCCGGTGCTCGTCGCCGGCGCCGCCGCCTTGGTGACGGTCATGTCCGTACCCAGTCCGTACAGCGACTGGAGGACCTTGCCCTGCGCCTTCTCCATGCCGGACGACACGGAGCTGACCACGATGACCAGGGCGATGCCCAGGGCGAGTCCGGAGGCGACGACGAGCGCCGCCTTCCTGCGGCGGCGCAGTTCGCGCCTCAGGTAGGTGAAGAACATGGCGGAAAGCTAGGTACGGCGCGTGATGGCGCGATAAGCCCCGCATAAGAGAAGGATGAGAAGGCTGTGGCAGCCCGGAAGTTCACCTGTGGGCGGTCCCTGAAGGCTGTGAGAACGCCGATGGCGGCGGCGACCCGTGAGGGCCACCGCCGCCATCGGCGAACGAGGGATTGCGGCGCGATCAGGCGGCCGAGCCGGCCTTCCAGGCGGACCAGCTCAGGTTCCAGCCGTTGAGGCCGTTGTCCGGGGCGATGGTCTTGTCACCGGTGTTCTTGACGACCACGACGTCACCGATCAGCGAGTGGTCGTAGAACCAGGCCGCGGGCGTGTTCGGGTCGCCCGCACCCTTGGTGTCGGACAGACCCACACAGCCGTGGCTGGTGTTCACCGCGCCGAAGATGGACTTCGCGCCCCAGTAGTTGCCGTGGATGAAGGTGCCGGAGTTCGACAGACGCATGGCGTGCGGCACGTCCTTGATGTCGTACTCGCCCTTGCCGTCGGTCTTCGTGAAGCCGACCGTCGAGCCGTTCATCCGGGTCTCCTTGAACTTCTCGGAGATCACCATCTGGCCCTGGTACGTCTTGTGCTCCGGGGATCCCGAGGAGATCGGGATCGTCTTGATCGTCTTGCCGTCCTGCGTGACCTTCATGGTCTTGCTCTGCGCGTCGACGATCGAGACCTGGTTGCGGCCGATCTTGAAGGTGACCGTCTTCTGCTGCACGCCGTAGACACCGCTCGCGCCCTGGACGCCGTCCAGGTTGAGCTTGAGGGTGACGGTGGAGCCGCCGGTCCAGTAGTTCTCGGGACGGAAGTCGAGGCGGTTGGCGTTGAACCAGTGGCCGACGACCTCCTGGCCGCTGCTGGAGGAGACGGTGATCCCCTTCTGCACGGCGGCCTTGTTCGTGATCGCCTTGTTGAAGTTGATCGAGACCGGCATGCCGACGCCGACGGTGGAACCGTCCTCAGGCGTGAAGTTGCCTATGAAGCTGTTCGCCGGGGAGACCGTGGTGAACGAGGCGTTCTCGTGGGCGACGAGGCCCGCGGAGTCGGTGGCCTCGGCGGCCACCTTGTACGTGGTGGCGCGGTCGAGCGGGGAGGCGGGCTTCCAGCTCTTCTTGTCGGCGGATATCTGACCGGACACCGGCGTGCCCGACTCGGTCGTCATGGTGACGGCCGTGAGCGTGCCCTTGCTCACGGTGACCGCCGCGGCGTTGTTGATGGAGGCGTTGTCGGAACCGTCCGCGGGCGTGATCTTGATCTGGGCCTGCGAGCTCTTCTTGGCCGCCGCCGCATCGGCCTGGGCCTGCGAGGTCTCGCCGTCCGAGGCGCTGGCCTTGCTGCCACCCCCGCTGCTGCACGCAGAGAGCACCAGCACTCCGCCGAGCAGTGCGGACGCGGCCATCAGACCCTTGCGCCGCTTACTGTCCGTCATCACACGCTTCTCCATCGTCGCCAAATCACCTGGAACCACATGAGCCCCGTTCGAACCATCAACGCTACGACCGGTTCGTCCCATTCCTTATACTTCTGAGGTGTGGGTAACACCACGTCGGCCCACGGCGTCAACCGAATCGACCCGAGCCGGACCCCGATCGAGTGGTACCGACAGCCGGACCGAATTCTGGTGCGGAGGTGGTCGGTGCGTCGTCGGAGACGACAGAACCCCGGGCAGCGGTTGCCACCCGGGGTCACGTTTTCCCCAAGAGGCGTCAGCCGACTCCGACTTCCTCGTCGTCATCCTCGCCGCCATCATCCTCGTCGAGGTCCCATTCCGGCGAATCGGGGTCGTAGTCGATCGGCTCGCTGCTCCAGGAGGCCTGGGCGAGGTCGACCCCGGGCACCTCGCTGACCAGGTCGAACGGGTCTACGAGATAGGCCAGGGCCTCGGCAGTGTCTTCCGTCACTGCGTTCTCGGCGTGGGTCCGCTCGTCGGCCGGCATGCCGGAGTCGTCCGCGATGCGGCGCAACGCGGCCTTGGTGACGGCGTCCGCGTCGTCGACTTCCAACACCAGCTCCACGCGAAGCCGGACAAATCGTGATGTCTCAGGAGTACTCATGGGACGGAGCGTACGGCCCGTGGCTCCCACGACTTTCCCACGACCCGCGCCTTTCATTAGCATCGGCCCACACGGCCAATTCGCCAGCGCCACAAGGGGATCGATATTACGTGTCCGCCGCTCGTCGCTCGTTGCTGACCGCCACCGCAGCGGGAACCCTTCTGGGGGCCCTGTGGTTCGTCCCGTCCGCCAACGCGACCCCGGAAAAGCCTGCTCAGCACAGCAACATGTCGACGAACACCACGTCGAGAACCGCGCTGCAGGCCTCCACCGAGTCCGGCGACACCCAGCCGGGCGCCGCCGACGCGAGCGACGCCGGAGCGAACGACACGGGCTCCGACACCACCGGGTCGCAGGACAGCGGGACCCGGCTCGCCGACACCGGAAGCGTCGACACGACGCCGTACGTCGTCGGCGGAACCCTTTTCCTGGGCCTCGGCGCCGGCTTTGTGACCTACTCGGTGCGCCGGGAGCGCACGGCGGCCTTCTGAGCGCGACGCTCCGGCCCGGAACCCACGGGATACCCATGCGAGACCTGACCGAGCTGACTGATGTCGAGGAGCCGGCATGGCCGCTCCTCTCCGAGGCGATCTCCAACAGCAGGGTGTCCATGGATGTGCTGCCGGTGGACCCGGCGCAGGCCCGTGGATCCCTGCTGCAACTGCAAGCCACCGCGCGCTCCTCGCTCGGCTCCTTCGTGCTCAACTGCGGCGGGGTACTGCTGGACAGCGGCTGGCTGCGCATCTACGGCAGCCCCGACGACGACGCGCCTGCGGGGACGCCGAGCTTCGCCGAGATCAACGACCTCCCCGAGCGGTTCGACCCGGCATGGCGGCCGGAGGGCGGGCTCGTCATCGCCCATGACGTCCTCGGCGGCGTCTTCGTGGTCAACGGACCCGACCCCGCGCAGATGAACCGCCCCGGCGGTCCCGGCGAGGTGCTGTACTTCGCGCCGGACTCGCTGCGCTGGGACGCGCTCGGCGTGGGCCACGCGGACTGGCTCAACTGGCTCCTGGACGAAGGGGGCATAGAGCAGTTCTACGACACCCTGCGCTGGCCCGGCTGGCGCGCCGAGACGGGGCCCATGCCGGGCTCCCACGGGATCACCTTCGACCCGGTCCTGTGGACGGCCGCCAACCGCCGCGACCTTCCCGCGGCCCGCCGCCGTGCCATCCACATGTCGGATCTCATGGACCTCCACCGAGGCACCGGCCTGGAACTCGACAAGATCGACCCGGGCTTCCTGGGCAACTTCGACTACTGAGAAGTTCCCGCGCCCCTGGGAGCGCGCCCGCGGGGGCGCTCCCAGGGGCGCGGGGAACTGGGCGCGGGGAACCGCGCGACCAGCCCCCACCGGCCCGCGGACACAGACGAACCGGGCTACGCCGCGCGACGCCCGCCGCCGCCCTGCCCGCCACGCTCCGTACGCCGCTGCTGCGGAGCACGCCCACGACCACCGGAGCGACCCGCGCCCCCGGTACCGCCACCCGTACCGCCACCGGCCGTACCGCCGGCGGCACGCCGCGGCTGACGGCCCTGCGACTCCGAACCCGCGCCCGTTCCGGCCGGACGCCTCGCGCCGCCTCCGACCCGCGGCCGTGACCGCTTCTTCGGCTGTTCGGGCTGCTGCGGCACCTCGATGACGATCGGGACGCCGGAGGGCTCACGGGCGCCGGTGAGGCGGGCGAGCTCCTCGTCGCTGGACGCGATCCGCGCCGTGCGCGGGGTGATGCCGGCGTCGGCCATCAGCCGCGTCATCTCCCGCCGCTGCTCGGGCAGTACGAGGGTGACGACGCTGCCGGACTCACCGGCCCGGGCGGTACGTCCGCCGCGGTGCAGGTAGTCCTTGTGGTCGGTCGGCGGGTCGACGTTGACCACGAGGTCGAGGTCGTCGATGTGGATGCCGCGCGCCGCGACGTTGGTGGCGACGAGCGCGGTGACCTGACCGTTCTTGAACTGGTCCAGGGTGCGGTTGCGCTGCGGCTGGCTGCGCCCGCCGTGCAGCGCGGACGCCCGGACACCGCTCGCGAGCAGCCGCTTGGTGAACCGGTCGGCGCCGCGCTTGGTGTCGACGAAGAGGATCACCCGGCCGTCGCGCGCCGCGATCCGCAGGGCGACGGCCTTCTTGTCGGTCTCGTCGGCGACGTGGAGCACGTGGTGCTCCATGGTGGTCACCGCACCCGCCGAGGGGTCGACGGAGTGCACCACGGGGTCCGTGAGGAACATCTTCACGAGCCGGTCGATGTTCTTGTCGAGCGTGGCCGAGAAGAGCAGTCGCTGACCGCCCGGCTCGACCTGCTTGAGCAGCGCGGTGACCTGCGGCATGAAGCCCATGTCGGCCATCTGGTCGGCCTCGTCGAGGACCGTGATCGCGACCTGGTCGAGGACGCAGTCGCCGCGCTCGATGAGGTCCTTGAGCCGCCCGGGGGTGGCCACGAGCACCTCGGCGCCGCGCCGCAGCGTGCCGGCCTGCCGGCCGATCGACATCCCGCCGACGGCCGTGGCCACGCGCAGGTTGACCGCGGTCGCGTACGGCGTGAGCGCGTCGTCGACCTGCTGGGCGAGTTCGCGCGTGGGGACGAGGACGAGCGCGAGCGGCGCCTTCGACTCCGCCCGGCGACCCGCCGTACGGGCCAGCAGGGCCAGTCCGAAGGCGAGCGTCTTGCCGGAGCCGGTGCGGCCACGGCCGAGGACGTCGCGTCCGGCGAGGGAGTTGGGCAGCGTCGCGCCCTGGATCGGGAAGGGCTCGGTGACGCCCTGCGCGGCGAGGGTCTTGGTGAGGGCCGCCGGCATGTCGAGCGCGTCGAAGGAGTCGACGGCGGGCAGCGCCGGGGTGATGGTCTCGGGCAGGGAGAACTCCTGCGGCGCCACGGCCTTGCGGACCGGGCCCTTACCGGTGCCACGGCCGCCGCCGCGGCCCGCGCCCTTCGCGAAGCCGCCGGTCTGGGCGCCACCTCGTGCGTTTGCCGGCCGCTTACGGACGGGACGTTCGGATCGAGTCATGCTGGATCTGGATTTCCTTCCTGGGCCCCACGGACTGCACGCACAGCGCTCGCAACTGACAAGCACTCACAGCACGAGCCGGGACCCGCACCCCGAAGGTGCGGGCCCCGGCTCTGGAAAAGCGCGTCCCCGAAATCAGGCGGGGATGATGTTCTCCGCCTGCAGGCCCTTCTGGCCCTGCGCGACGTCGAACGAGACCTTCTGGCCCTCCAGCAGCTCACGGAAGCCGGAGCTGGCGATGTTGGAGTAGTGGGCGAAGACGTCGGGGCCGCCGCCGTCCTGCTCGATGAAGCCGAAGCCCTTTTCCGAGTTGAACCACTTCACGGTGCCAGTTGCCATGTTTTTCTCCTGAATAGGTAGGGCCCCAATCCGGAGATGCACCGGGAAAAGCCGGAGATGCCGGTAAAACAAAACGCGCCTGCGGAGGATTCCGATCAGGCGCACAAAGTAAATGGGTACCAAAAACGTATCAATGAGACAGTAGCACACTTCGGGCCGCCCCTGTGACAGCGGCGGCCCGAAGGCGCTCCGGTCAGGCCAGCGGTCCGGTCACCGGCTCCACCGCCGCCACCACCCGGCCGCCGCGCACGAACGCGTCCGCCGCCTCCAGGTCCGGGGCGAGGAAGCGGTCGGGGCCCGGGCCCTGGACGCCGGCCGCGCGGACGGCCTCGATGACGGCCTGCGAGGCGGGGGCCGGGGTCAGCCCCTCGCGCAGTTCGATCGCGCGGGTGGCCGCGTACAGCTCGATCGCGACGATACGGGTCAGGTTGTCCACCGCGGTGCGCAGCTTGCGCGCGGCCGACCAGCCCATGGAGACGTGGTCCTCCTGCATGGCGGAGGAGGGGATGGAGTCCGCGGACGCCGGTACGGCGAGGCGCTTCATCTCGCTCACCAGCGCCGCCTGGGTGTACTGGGCGATCATCAGGCCCGAGTCGACGCCCGCGTCGTCCGCGAGGAACGGCGGCAGACCGTGCGAGCGGTTCTTGTCGAGCAGCCGGTCGGTGCGGCGCTCGGCGATCGAGCCGAGGTCGGCGGCGGCGATGGCGAGGAAGTCGAGGACGTAGGCGACCGGGGCGCCGTGGAAGTTGCCGTTCGACTCGACGCGGCCGTCGGGCAGCACGACCGGGTTGTCCACGGCGGAGGCGAGCTCGCGCTCGGCGACGAGCCGGGCGTGCGCGAGCGTGTCGCGTCCGGCGCCCGCGACCTGCGGGGCGCAGCGCACGGAGTAGGCGTCCTGGACGCGCGGGGCGCCGTCCTGGTGGTGGCCGGTCAGCTCCGAGCCCTTCAGGACGGCCAGCATGTTGGCGGCGCTGGCGCTCTGTCCCGGGTGCGGGCGGATGGCGTGCAGCTCGGGGGCGAGCACCTTGTCCGTGCCGAGGAGCGCTTCGAGGGAGAGCGCGGCGGTGACGTCGGCCGACTTGTAGAGCGTCTCCAGGTCGGCGAGGGCCATGACCAGCATGCCGAGCATGCCGTCGGTGCCGTTGAGAAGGGCGAGGCCCTCCTTCTCGCGCAGTTCGACGGGGGTGATGCCGGCCTCGGCGAGCAGCTCGCCCGCGGGCCGTACGACACCGTCGGGACCCTCGGCGTCACCCTCGCCCATCAGCGTCAGCGCGCAGTGGGAGAGCGGGGCCAGGTCGCCGGAGCAGCCGAGCGAGCCGTACTCGTGGACGACCGGGGTGATCCGGGCGTTGAGGATGTCTGCCATGGTCTGGGCGACCTCGGGCCGCACACCGGTGTGCCCGGAGCAGACGGTCTTGAGCCGCAGGAACATCAGCGCGCGGACGACCTCGCGCTCCACGCGCGGGCCCATGCCGGCGGCGTGCGAGCGGACGATGTTGCGCTGCAGCTGGGCGCGCAGCTCCGGGCTGATGTGCCGACTCGCGAGGGCGCCGAACCCGGTGGAGACGCCGTAGACCGGCTCCGGCTTGGCGGCCAGCGCGTCCACGATCTCGCGGGCCGCGGCGAGGGCCGCCACCGCCTCTTCGGAGAGCTCGATCCGGGCGCCGCCGCGCGCCACGGCGAGTACGTCGGACGCGGTCACTCCGGACGTCCCCACCACCACAGTGTGCATATCCATATTCAGGAGCGTACGCAGTGAATTCGATGATGTCACTAGTGGGTGGGCGGTTGACCCCTTACTTCGACGTACGTCACACACGCCCGCGCGGACTCAGGGGCGGGGGTGCTCGTGACGCCCACGGAAGCGGCGGCGTTCCCCCGCGCCGGGGAGGGCGCGTCGGCGAGACGCACGACCGGGTCGTCGGGGCCCTCGCGCCCGGCGACGACGGGCTTCGCGGCCCGTACGGCCTTCGCGCGGTACTGGGCGGCGTCGGCCAGCCGGAAGAGCCGCCGTGCCGAGCGCACCGGACCGATCGGGTCCGCGGTCGAGGCGACCCCGCACGCCACCCCCTCCCCCAGCTCCAACTCGGCGGCGCGGCGGCAGAGTTCGTCCGCGATGCGGACGACCTCGTCGGCCGGCGGGCCGACCGCGAGCAGGCAGAACTCGTCACCGCCGAGGCGGGCGGCGAGCGTGCCCGGGAGCATCGCCCCGCACAGCGACAGCACCGATCCGAACCGCTCCAGGAGCCGGTCGCCGACGGCGTGCCCGCGGGTGTCGTTGACGTTCTTGAGTCCGTTGAGGTCACAGACGACGAGGCTGACCGCGGCCCCTTCCTGCCGGTGCAGCTCGATGGCCTCGTCCAGGCGTACGTCGACCGCGCGGCGGTTGGCGAGTCCGGTGAGGGCGTCCGTGAACGCGAGGCGCCGGGCCTCCTCCAGGCGCTCGGTCTGGGCGAGCCCGGCGGCGACGACGGAGGCCAGCACGGTCGCGAAGTCCGCGTCGGCCCGGTCGAAGACGGGTGCCGTGACCGGACGGGCCACGTACAGCTCGCCCCACGCCCGCCCGTGCAGCACGATCGGGGCGACGACGCAGCAGCCGCGGCGGCGCCGGCGCAGGGCGGCGACCCTCCCCCGGCCAACACCGGGAGGTGCCCCCAGATGGCAGTAGCCGACGGGACCGGCCGCCGGCCCGTCGGCGGTCTCCACCCAGGCGTTCGGGCCACCTCCCCCGGCCCAGCGCTCGTGCAGGAACTCGGTGATCTCCGGGAACTGGTGCACGGGGTAGGCCTCGCCGTCCGGGAACTCCTCCTCGTCCGGCGCGCGTTCGCCCACGTTCGCCAGGACCCGCAGCCGGCCGAGCTCGCGCTCCCACACGGAGAGCGCGGCGAAGCTCCCGGCGAGCGCGTGGCAGGCGCCGAGCGCCGCGGCCCGCCAGGACTCGCGTGGGGTGCGTGCCGCCGCCATCCCCTGCGCCAGCTCCACCACGGCCCTCAGCCGTCTGTCCTCACCCATCACTCCAGGCTAGGGATATTCACGACGATTCGGGATATTGGTGAGGCGAACAGGGGTCCGAGTGGCCGTACCTGCCGGAGGGCACCGGAAAGCGTGGGGGGCTACTCCCCCGGCCACTGCGGCGGGCGCTTCTCGTTGAACGCGGCGACTCCCTCCGCGCGGTCCCCCGAGAAGGCGACGGACCGCCAGGCCGCGTCCTCCACCTCCAGGCCCGCGCGCAGGTCGAGCCCGTGCCCGAGCCGCAGCGCACGCTTGGCGGCGCGCAGTCCGACGGGGGAGTTGGCGGCGATGCGGGCGGCGAGCGCGAGGGCTTCACCGCGGTCCTGGCCCGCGTCCACGAGTTCGTCGACGAGGCCCAGCTCCCTCGCCTCGCCCGCCTCCAGCCGCCGTGCCGAGAAGATCAGCTCGGCCGCGCGGGCCGCCCCGACCCGCCGCGGCAGCAGCTGCGTACCGCCGCCTCCGGGAATCACCCCGACCGACACCTCGGGCAGCCCGAGCACCGCCGTACGGTCGGCCACGATCAGGTCGCACGACAGGGCGAGCTCGAAGCCGCCACCGAGCGCGAAGCCGTGCACGGCGGCGATCGTCGGCATCGGCAGCTCCAGGACGCCGGTGTACGCGGCCCGTGCGACGGGGCGCTGGCGGACCAGGTCGGCATCGCTGAAGGAGTTGCGCTCCTTCAGGTCGGCGCCGACGCAGAAGGCGCGCTCGGCGGTGGAGGTCAGCACGACCACGCGTACGTCGCGCGCGCCGCCGAGCGCCTCGCAGGCGGCCGTGATGGAGCGGGCCATGTCCGTGGACACGGCGTTCATGGCCTTCGGCCGGTCGAGGGCGAGCTCCGCGACGTACGCGTGCCGCCGTACGACGACGAACTCCCCGAACCGCCGCTCGTCCCCTTGCTCCGCCATGACACCCTCCCGGTGAACGGTTAACGCGGGTTAACTCCCGACGCCTCCGATCATCGCAGCCACCCCCGCCCGGCGAAACCCGTCCCCTGCCCTCCCCTCGCCCCGCGCTCCCCGTTCGAGTGACATCCCGCCCAACTCCCGCCCCACGCCCGCAAAACGCGCATAACCTGCGCACCACCCGGTGCTTCGGGGGGCGCGGGCACATCGGGGAGGGATGACCATGACGAACGGCACGACGACAGACGTGACGAGGCCGTCGAGAACACCGACGGACTCTCCACTCACCCCGTACTCCCCGCCCACGGCCTGGCGCGTACCGGTTCCCCCGGGCACGCGTGAACCCGGCGGCACGGCAACCCGCCCCGCGCCCCGGCCCGCGGCCCGCCCCGTGGGGGGCGACCGCACGCCCGCCGGTCGCCCGGCGGCGGACCCCGCACCCGCCTCCGGCGCCTCCGCGAGCCTCGCGGAGGGCGAGGCGGTCGGTCCGCTCCGCGAGCGCGGCGGCCGGGGGCGGCACCGTAAGCCGCGGCCCCGGCGGGCGCTGTTCGCCGTGGGTGGCCTCGCGCTGGCCGCGGGGGCGTTGAGTCTGGCGCGGATGGCGCCGGAGTCGGTGGTCGGCGGCGGGAGCGGGAACACGGAGGCCGAGCCGAGGCCCGGGGTCGCCACGGACGAGGCGCTCGACGCCGCGCCGACCGTCTGGGCCGTGCCCTCCGCGCATCCGGCGTCCCCGGGTTCGACCGGCGCGCAGGGCGGGGCGAGCGCGACCCCGACCTCGGGCGTGAGCCCGGCGCCCACGGCACCGCCGACGGCCGCCTCGCCCTCGGCGACGGCGACGATCCCGTCCGCCCGGGCGAGCGCCCCCGTGGGGAGCGTGCCCGACACGACCGGCATCCCGACCGCGCCCGTCGTCGTACCGTCGCAGCCACACACGCGGCCGACGCCCGCCCCGAGTCCCACCACCCACACCCCGACCCCGGCACCCACCCAGAACCCACCGGGTCTGTGCGTGCCGATCGTCGGCATCTGTGTGAACGATCTGGCGGGCCCCGCCGGAGGCCATTGAGGGAAACAGGGCTTGAGGGCCAGGGCCTACGGCTGGTCGCCGCTTCGGCGGGCCAGCAGCCACGGTTCGACCACACCGAGGCCGCGGACGGGACGCTGCCACATCGGCTGGAGGGCGAAGCGGTAGACGGGCGGCTCCTCGCCCTCCTTCTCCGCGGTGGCCGCGGCCTCGGCGGCCTCCGCCTCGGAGGCGGGCGCGTCCCCGGTGCGGATCAGTTCCTCCGCGAAGGCGCCGTCCACCAGGACGGCGTCCCGTGGCGCTATCGACGTGAGCCGCGAGGCGAGGTTCACCGTCGTACCGAAGACGTCGCCCATGCGGGTCGTCACGGTGCCGAAGGCGATGCCGACGCGCAGCTCCGGCATCGTCTCGTCGTTGGCCATCGTCTCGATGAGGCGCAGCGCGATCTCGGCGGCGATCCCGGCGTCGTCCGCGGCGTACAGCACCTCGTCACCGAGGGTCTTGATGAGGCGCCCCCCGTGCGCGGCCACCAGGTCGGCGGCGGTGGTCTCGAAGGCCTCGACGAGCTCGCCGAGTTCCTCCTCCTCCATCCGGCGCGTCAGCCGCGTGAAGCCGACGAGGTCCGCGAAGCCGACGGCGAGGCGGCGGTCGACCATCTCCTCGTCGTCGCCGGCCTGGACGACGCGGCCGGTCGCGGCGGCGAGCTGGCGCCGCCAGACGTAGACGATGAACTCCTCCAGCTCGGGCAGGAGCAGCTCGATCAGGGGGTACGTGACCTCGGTGCGCGTCATGCCCGGTTCGGGGGGCTCGGTCAGGCCCTCCAGGAAGGAGTCGATCTGCCATTCGGCCAGGCGGGCCGTGGTCTGCCCGGTGGAACGGGCGACCTGGACCGCCATCGCCTCGCTCAGCAGGCCCGCCTCGACGAGACCGGCGAGGCGCCGCAGCGCCAGCACGTCGGCCTCGGTCAGCGCCTTGGCCTGGCCGATGTCGGCGAAGCCCATGGCCCGCCAGAAGCGCGAGGCCAGTTCCATGGAGACGCCTGCGCTGCGGGCGGCCTGGAAGGGGGTGTAGCGGCGCTCGGCGCCGAGGATGAGCGTTTCGAGGCGCAGCGCGAGGGGGTCCTCGCCGGAGTCGACGGACTCCTCGTCCATCCGGTTCTGCGCGTCCAAGCGGCTCTGTCCGTCCATCCGCCCGGTCGTCTCACCGGTCGGCCCGACGGTCCTCTCGCCGGCCATGTCACCGTTCGTGTCGACGCGCGCGGGCGCCGGGTCGGTGACCGGCCCGGCGGTACGCCCCGGCTCACCGTCGGGGGCGGGGTGTGCACCCGTGCCGGAGCCCGTGTCGTCGACGGTCACGCCTGCTGCCCTTCCGATCTGCCGTGGTCAGGGATCGACCGCGCTCAACTCTACGGCAGGTGTGCGCTGGCTCACTCCTGACTCGTACGCCCGGTCGGAGCTCGGCACCACGATCGGTTCCGGGCCCCACCGCTCAGTACGGTCCACCGACCTCCTCGGCTCACGCCGGCCGCAGATGAACGATGTCCCCCGCTCCCACCGGCTGCTGTACGCCCTCCTCCGTGGCCAGGACCAGACGCCCGTCCCCGTCGACCGCCACCGCTTCCCCGGTGATCGACGTGCCGCCGGGCAGTTCGGCACGCACCACCCTTCCGAGGGTCGCGCATCCCGCGGCATACGTCTCCTGGAGACCGGAGGCGGCGGGGTCGCCACCCGCGGACCGCCACTTCTCGTACCACTGCTCCAGGGAGCGCAGCACGGCCCGAAGCACCGTGTCACGGTCCGTGGTCGTGGCGCCCGCGAGGGCGAGGGAGCCCGCGCCGGGCACGGGGAGTTCGTCCTCGCGCAGGGTGACATTGATTCCGATGCCGACGACGACCGCGTCGTTCCCGGCGCGCTCGGCGAGGATGCCGCCCGTCTTGCGCTCCTCGCCGCCCACCGTGACCAGCAGGTCGTTGGGCCACTTGAGCGCCGTGTCGACACCCGCCACCTTGGACAGGGCCGTGGCCACCGCGACCCCGGTGAGCAGCGGGAGCCAGCCCCAGCGCTCGACGGGAACCCCGGTGGGCCTCAGCAGTACGGAGAAGAACAGGCCCGAGCGGGCCGGTGCCGTCCACTGGCGGTCCAGACGGCCCCGCCCGGCGTTCTGCTCCTCCGCGACGAGGACGACGCCCTCGTCGGCCTTCTCGTCCGTGGCGAGGGCCACGAGGTCGGAGTTGGTGGACCCGGTGCGCGGCGTGACCCGGACATCACCCCAGAGCCCGCCCTCGCGGACCAGTGCCCGGCGCAGGGCGGTCCCGTTCAGCGGTGGACGGTCCAGGTCGGACCACCGGTTGTCGTTCGCGTCTGAAGCATCTCGCGGCGTCATGCAACCCACCCTAGGTGTGGTAAACGCCGCACTGCCGAACGGTATCGACACCACTACCCTACGAGTCAGTAGCAACCCCCTGAGCACATCACCCTCATATTCGCACTGAGCAGGCAGGGAGCCGCATCCCGATGTCCGAGCCGGAAGAGCTGCACCACCCCGACATCCACACGACCGCGGGCAAACTCGCGGACCTGCGGCGCCGCGTCCAGGAAGCGACGCACGCCGGCTCGGCACGCGCTGTCGAAAAGCAGCACGCCAAGGGCAAGCTGACGGCCCGTGAGCGGATCGAGCTGCTGATCGACGAAGGCTCGTTCGTCGAGCTGGACGAGTTCGCGCAGCACCGCTCGACCGACTTCGGCATGGAGAACAACCGGCCCTACGGCGATGGTGTCGTCACCGGCTACGGCATGGTCGACGGCCGTCCCGTCGCCGTCTTCTCCCAGGACTTCACCGTCTTCGGCGGCGCCCTGGGCGAGGTCTTCGGCCAGAAGATCATGAAGGTGATGGACTTCGCGCTGAAGACCGGCTGTCCGGTCATCGGCATCAACGACTCCGGCGGCGCCCGCATCCAGGAGGGCGTCAGCGCGCTCGGCATGTACGGCGAGATCTTCCGCCGCAACACCCACGCCTCCGGCGTCATCCCGCAGATCTCGCTCGTCGTCGGCCCCTGCGCGGGCGGCGCGGTGTACTCCCCCGCGATCACCGACTTCACGGTCATGGTCGACCAGACCTCGCACATGTTCATCACGGGGCCGGACGTCATCAAGACGGTGACGGGCGAGGACGTCGGCTTCGAGGAGCTCGGCGGCGCGCGCACCCACAACGCGGTGTCGGGTGTGGCCCACCACATGGCGGGCGACGAGAAGGACGCCATCGAGTACGTCAAGCAGCTGCTGTCGTACCTGCCGTCCAACAACCTCAGTGAGCCCCCGGTCTTCCCCGAGGAGGCGGACCTCGCGCTCACGGACGAGGACCGCGAGCTGGACGTGATCGTGCCGGACAGCGCGAACCAGCCGTACGACATGCACGCGGTGATCGAACACATCCTGGACGACGCCGAGTTCTTCGAGACCCAGGCGCTGTTCGCGCCGAACATCCTCACCGGCTTCGGACGGGTCGAGGGCCACCCGGTGGGCATCGTCGCCAACCAGCCGATGCAGTTCGCCGGCTGTCTGGACATCGACGCGTCCGAGAAGGCGGCCCGCTTCGTGCGCACCTGCGACGCCTTCAACGTCCCCGTCATCACCTTCGTGGACGTCCCCGGCTTCCTCCCGGGCGTCGACCAGGAGCACACGGGCATCATCCGTCGCGGCGCCAAGCTGATCTACGCGTACGCCGAGGCGACCGTCCCGCTCATCACGGTCATCACCCGCAAGGCCTTCGGCGGCGCCTACGACGTCATGGGCTCCAAGCACCTGGGCGCGGACCTCAACCTCGCCTGGCCGACCGCCCAGATCGCGGTGATGGGCGCGCAGGGCGCGGTGAACATCCTGCACCGTCGCACGATCGCCACCGCCGAGGACCAGGACGCCACCCGGGCCCGCCTGATCCAGGAGTACGAGGACACCCTCCTCAACCCCTACACCGCGGCCGAGCGCGGCTACATCGACGCGGTGATCATGCCGTCCGACACCCGCTCCCACGTCGTACGGGGCCTGCGTCAGCTGCGTACGAAGCGGGAATCACTCCCTCCGAAGAAGCACGGCAACATCCCGCTCTAGAACCCCGGACCCTTGGGAGCAGACATGACGATCAAGGTCGTACGGGGCAATCCGACCCCGGAGGAGCTGGCCGCCGCTCTGGCGGTGGTCCGAGCGCGCGCCGCGGCGGCCACCACGCCACCCGGCGCGCCCGGCACCCGGGACTCCTGGTCGGACCCGTCCCGCATAGCCGCCCAGCACCTGCCCCAGCCGGGCCCCACGGCATGGACGCGGACGTACTGGCCCGCCTAGAAGCACTCCGCCACCTCCTCGGCCATCACCTCGTACCCGGCGTCATTGGGGTGCAGGTGATCGCCGAAGTCGTACACACCCCGTAGGCGATCCGGATCCTCCGGATCGGCCAACACCCCGTTGAGGTCCACCACCGCGTCCCACTCCCCCGCCCCGAGAATCCACCCGTTCACCTCACGGCTCACCTTCGCCGCCCGCTCCCCCCAGTGATCGGACCCCCCGAAGGGGAGCAGCGTCGCCCCGATCGCCCGCAGCCCCCGCCCCCGCCCCCGAGCCTGCCGTATCAACTCCCGGTACCCGTCGATGAGTTCATCGGCCTCCACCACCGGCGCGGGCTTGTACGTCGGCTGTTCGTCCGTCTCGCTGAACCCGATGTCGTTGAGCCCCAGCAGCACGACGACCGCCTCGACCCCGGCCTGTTCGAGAACGTCCCGCCCGAACCGCCGGACGCCCTTCTCCCCGTACCAGGCGGAGTCGTTCAGCAGCAGGTTCCCGCCGATGCCCGCGCCCAGCACGGGTCGCCCCGTGCGCTCGGCGAGCGCGTCCGACCAGCGGCGGTTCGCGCCCGGCGTCGAGCCGAACCCGTCCACGATGGAGTCCCCGAAGAGCACGACACCGTCCGTACGGCCCGCGTCGACCTCGACGGCCGACAGGAAGTACCAGGACTCGCTCGTCTCGCCGAATCCGTCGCCGTCGAGGTCGTCGAGGCGGTCACCTCCGCCCCGATGGCTCGTCGCGAAGGCCTGGGCGTGGAAGGTCGCGGGCCCGGTGGCGGCGTCGAGGTGCAGGGTGACGGTCACGGACTCCAGGGCCTCCACCACGAGTTCGGCGGGGTCGCTGGCGATCTGTCCGCGTGCCGGGATCTCGACGCCCCCGGCTCCCTCGAAGGTGAGCCGCCGCAGTGAGCCGGGCTCGACACCGGCCCCCTCGCCCGCACGGGCCACGGTGGCCCCGGCGATCCGCAGCGGCGAGGTGCCGTACGCGTTCGACAGTCGTATACGAACCCGGCCGCCGCCCGCCCCGATGCGGACGACCTGGCGCAGGGACTGGCGCCAGAAGCCCTCCTGGGACCAGTTGGGGGTGAAGCCCACGGCGGGGAGCTGGGGCGATGCGGTCCAGGCGGTGGTGAACACGGCGACTGCCTCCCTAAAAGGGACCAGAGTTCCTTTAGTGACGCCATGACCGTAGCAGGCGGACGCGTACTAAAGGAACCCTGGACCCGTTTAATCGGGTCGAGGGCAAGTTGAGTACGCGTACTCAGGCGGTCGGCGCCCTCGCCGCCGCACGATCGAAGGCATGCTGTGGTCCGACCCGGAGAACGAGCCGCCCAAGGAACTTCGCGACATGCAGGAGATGTTGCGGCGGCTCGGCCTTCTCATGGCGTTGGCCATGCTGCTCGCGATGATCGTCCTCGGAGTGATGTGATCGACGCCGTGTGATCGGCGCGAGGTGATCGGCGCGAGGTGCGACAGGGCGACGGGGGACGACACGCCCACGCCGATACCCTGACCGCATGACTGATCAGCCGCGCCGCCGCCTCGTGCTCGCCTCGCAGTCCCCCGCCCGGCTCGGCCTGCTGCGCCAGGCCGGACTCGACCCCGAGGTCATCGTGAGCGGCGTCGACGAGGACGCCGTCTCCGCCCCGACCCCCGCCGAACTCGCGCTCGCCCTGGCCGAGGCCAAGGCCTCCGTCGTGGCCGCCCGGCCCGAGGTCCAGGGCGCCCTGGTGATCGGCTGCGACTCGGTCCTCGACCTGGACGGCGAGGCGCTGGGCAAGCCCGCGGACGCCGAGGAGGCCACCGCCCGCTGGAAGGCGATGCGCGGCCGGGCCGGCACCCTCCAGACGGGGCACTGCGTCTACGACACGGCCGCCAAGCGCTACGCGTCGGGGACCGCGTCCACGGTGGTCCGCTTCGGCGACCCGACCGACGCCGAGATCGCCGCGTACGTCGCCTCGGGCGAGCCGCTCCACGTCGCCGGGGCCTTCACGCTCGACGGCCGCTCGGCCCCCTTCGTCGAGGGCATCGACGGCGACCACGGCAACGTCATCGGCATCTCCCTGCCGCTGGTGCGTCGCCTGCTGGCCGAACTGGGCGTGGGCATCACGGAGTTGTGGACCCCGCGGGAGAAGTGATCAGGACACGCTCGGTGTCGGGGGCGCCGTGACCGGGGATCCCCCCGTACCTCCGTCCGTACCACCGTTCGTGTCTCCGTTCGCGTCCCCGTCCGCGCCTCCGTTGCCGTCCTTGCCGCCCGCGCCGTCGCCCGGCGCGGCGTCGGCGGGACCCGCGCCGCGGTCGAAGGCCAACAGAGTGAACACGATCAGCCCGAGCGCCACCATCATGAACACGAACGCGCCCCAGCCCACCAGGCCCACCGTGAACGCGCCGAGCAGACCGTGCACCACGGCGGCGCTGATCAGCAGGATGCGGCCGAAGAGACCCGGGGCGCGGTCGCGCACCGCGACGAGCAGCGCGGCGACGCCGCACAGCGCGAAGTAGAGGCCGAAGACCAGCCCCCCGACCTTGGACGAGACGGACATCATGTTCGAGTCGAGACCCGCCAGAGACATGTCCTGGCGGTCGACGACCACGCCGAGGAACCAGTTCAGCAGCGCAATGCCGATCGCCTCCACGAAAAGCACGATCGCCGCCACCCACGCCACCGGTCTGCGCGCCACCGGTCCCCACCCACTTCCGAGTGCTGTTACCCCAAGTATGTTCGAGACCTCCCGCACGCTACTAACGGGTAAACGCCGGGACAAGGGTTCGGCCGCGGGCAAAGAATCGTTGGGCCATTCGTAGGGACTCCACAAAGAAACGCTGTGCGTCGCAGCACGGCCTCACAGAGACCTTGGCCACACAGGAGGGCTAGGGTTCAGCCAAGGATTCCTGCGTACCGCGGTGTGACAAGGGATCTCGCGGGTCGAGCGAGCCTCGAATCACGCTCCGTGTGGGCAAGCTCACCATTGGGGACGGGTCGAAAGGTCGTGTCGGCAGTCCCTAAACTCGGCTTGTTTCAAGGAGGGAGCCATCGTGCGCAAGGTGCTCATCGCCAACCGTGGCGAAATCGCTGTCCGCGTGGCCCGGGCGTGCCGGGATGCCGGGATCGCGAGCGTTGCCGTGTATGCGGAACCAGACAGGGACGCTCTGCATGTCCGGGCGGCGGACGAGGCGTTCGCTTTGGGCGGTGACACCCCCGCCACCAGCTACCTGGACATCGCCAAGGTCCTCCAGGCCGCCAAGGACTCCGGCGCGGACGCCATCCACCCGGGCTACGGCTTCCTGTCGGAGAACGCCGAGTTCGCCCAGGCGGTCCTGGACGCCGGCCTGACCTGGATCGGCCCGCCCCCGCAGGCCATCCGCGACCTCGGCGACAAGGTCGCCGCCCGCCACATCGCCCAGCGCGCGGGTGCGCCGCTGGTGGCGGGCACCCCCGACCCGGTGTCCGGCGCCGACGAGGTCGTCGCCTTCGCGCGGGAGCACGGGCTGCCCATCGCGATCAAGGCGGCCTTCGGCGGCGGCGGACGCGGCCTGAAGGTCGCCCGCACCCTCGAAGAGGTCCCCGAGCTGTACGACTCCGCCGTGCGTGAGGCGGTGGCCGCGTTCGGCCGCGGCGAGTGCTTCGTCGAGCGCTACCTCGACAAGCCCCGCCACGTCGAGACCCAGTGCCTGGCCGACACCCACGGCAACGTCGTCGTCGTCTCCACCCGCGACTGCTCCCTCCAGCGCCGCCACCAGAAGCTGGTGGAGGAGGCGCCCGCGCCGTTCCTGTCGGACGACCAGGTGGCGGAGCTGTACTCCTCCTCCAAGGCGATCCTCAAGGAAGCCGGCTACGTCGGCGCCGGCACCGTGGAGTTCCTCGTCGGCATGGACGGCACGATCTCCTTCCTCGAGGTCAACACCCGCCTCCAGGTCGAGCACCCCGTCACCGAGGAAGTCGCCGGCATCGACCTCGTCCGCGAGATGTTCCGCATCGCCGACGGCGAGGAACTCGGCTACGGCGACCCCGCCCTGCGCGGCCACTCCTTCGAGTTCCGCATCAACGGCGAAGACCCGGGACGCAACTTCCTGCCCGCCCCCGGCACGGTGACGCTGTTCGCCCCGCCGTCGGGTCCGGGTGTGCGCCTGGACGCGGGCGTCGAGTCCGGCAGCGTGATCGGCCCGGCCTGGGACTCCCTGCTCGCCAAGCTGATCGTCACCGGCGCCACCCGCGAGCAGGCGCTCCAGCGCGCCGCCCGCGCCCTCGAGGAGTTCCAGGTCGAGGGCATGGCGACCGCCATCCCGTTCCACCGCGCGGTCGTCAAGGACCCGGCATTCGCTCCCGAACTGACCGGTTCCACCGACCCGTTCACGGTCCACACCCGCTGGATCGAGACCGAGTTCGCCAACGAGATCCCCGCGTTCACGGCCCCCGCGGACACGGAGACCGACGAGGAGCCGGGCCGCGAGACGGTCGTCGTCGAGGTCGGCGGCAAGCGCCTCGAGGTCTCGCTGCCGTCCTCGCTGGGCATGTCCCTCGCCCGCACCGGCCTCGCCGCCGGCGCCAAGCCCAAGCGCCGCGCGGCCAAGAAGTCCGGCCCGGTCGCCTCCGGTGACACGCTCGCCTCGCCCATGCAGGGCACGATCGTCAAGGTCGCGGTCGAGGAGGGCCAGGAGGTCAAGGAGGGCGACCTCGTCGTCGTCCTGGAGGCCATGAAGATGGAACAGCCCCTCAACGCCCACCGCTCCGGCACCATCAAGGGCCTGAGCGCGGAGGTCGGCGCGTCCATCACGTCCGGCGCCGCGATCTGTGAGATCAAGGACTGACGACTAGGTCGTACGACATCCGAAGCGCCCGCCGAACCGAACAATCGGTCCGCCGGGCGCTTCGCCGTCTCCGGCAACGACCGGATCGCTTACCCCTAGGCCGAGCCACAGCCAATCCGTCCGAGCCGGAGCCCGGGGACCGGAGGCCGGAGCCCAGGGAAATCGTCGCCTCAGCCGGGCGAGCGGCCGGGAAGATCCGGCCCGCGCCGGGCGGGCGACCGAGACGGTCCGGCCCGCGCCGGACCCGCACCTCGCTCATGCCCGCGCCGGACCCGCACCTCGCTGATGGCGGCGGCCCGCAGACCGCCCTCCCGACCCCCGACCCACGGACCGCCTCTCCCAGCGGCAGGCCGCAGACCATCCTCCCTGCCGTAGCCCGCACACCATCTCCGCCAGCCGCGACCCACCGACCATCTCTCCCGGCCGCAGGCCGGAGAATTCGTCGCCTCAGGCAGGTGCGCGGCCGGGATGGTCCGGGGCGGGGCGGGTTCGGATCTCGCTGATCACGGACCAGGCGACCGACACCATCGGGACGGCGACCACCGCGCCGATCACACCGGCGAGGATGCCGCCCGAGATGACGGACAGGGCCACGACCACCGGATGCAGCCGGACCGCCCAGCTCAGCACGAGCGGGTGCAGGACATGACCCTCGATCTGGCCGACGACCACGATCATGGCGAGCACCACGAGCGCGATGACCGGCCCCCGTGAGGCCAGCGCGACGACCGTGGCCACGGCCAGCGCGATGGGCGAGCCCACCAGCGGGATGAACGCGGCGAAGAACTCCAGCAGCATCAACGGCAGGGCCAGCGGCACGCGCAGCGCGAACAGGGCGATCCCGACCAGTACGGCGTTGGTGGCGGCCACGATGATGATGCCGCGGGTGTACCCGGCGAACGTCCGCCACGCGACCCGTCCTGCACGGCCCCAGGGATCCCGGGCGCTCTCGGGCAGCAGGCCCTGGAACCAGTGCCAGAACCTGTCTCCGGAGTGGATGAAGAACAGCGAGCAGAACAGCGCGAGCACCGCTCCGGTCAGCACCTCCACCGCCCGCCCGGCACCGCTGAGCGCGCTGCTGATCACTGTGGAGCGGTGCTCCTTGACGTACGTCGTCACCTTGCCCTGAAGGTTAGACAGCACGGTATGGCGCACGCGGAAGGGAGGGCCTTCCAGCCACCGCTGGATCCGCGCGATGCCCCCGGCGAACTGCTGCCCCAACTGGTCCGACTCGCCCGCGACCTGGCTGCCGACCAGCGCCAGCAGCCCGAGCATCAGCACCAGACTGCCCACGACGCTCACCACGACGGCCAGGGACCGGGGCATGCGCCGCGCCAGCAGATCGGCCAGGGGACGCAGCACCGAGGTCACCACCAGCGCGAGGAACAGCGCCACGGCGACCAGTTGCAACCGGCCCAGGATCTTGAAGGCCGCGTACACGGCCACCCCGAGCACCAGCAGCCGCCATGCGTACGCCGCGGCCACCCGCAGCCCCTGGTTCACCGGAACGTCGTCGCGCTCCGCGGCACGCCGCACCGCCGTCCCCGACGTACGGGCCCGTGCCACCGCCCTCACCCCGCGGGCGGACCCGCGGGCGGACCGGCTCCCCAGGACGACGTACCGCATCCGTCGCCGGTGCGAACGGCGCGATCCGTCGTTCACCTGTGCGTCACCGCCTCCCGTCGCCGTGTCAGGGACAGGTTGCGGGTGGACGAGGAGCCGTCGCAAGCCGGGACGCATGCGGACAAACCGCACCCATACGCCGTGAGCTGGGCCGCTTCCCCGTAGCGCGGCGGGGGGGATGGCCGAGGGGAGGGTGCCCGGCGTACGCCATACGGCCCATGGGGGTGCACGCCGGTCGAGTCGGTCAGCGGCGGCGCAAATCCGCCACTCGCGCCCGCTCTCCCGGGGACTGCTCGCCCAGGACGGTAGCGCTGCGCAACTGCGGTCCCGCACCCGGCACCTGGCCGCGGCGCGGACCGGGGAGGGGCATGTCCCGGCGCGGCTGGCGCCCCGTCGGGACCGCATCCCCTCCCGTGCCGCCGCCCGACTGCCCGGCCACCGCGATCTGCACGCCCTGGTCCGCCAGGGCCTGCAGTTCGGTGACCGCACGGTCGTCATGCGCCGGCGGCTCGTCCGTGACCAGGCGGGTGATCAGATCGGTCGGCACCGTCTGGAACATGGTGTCGGTGCCGAGCTTGGTGTGGTCGGCGAGGACGACGACCTCCGCGGCGGCCTGCACCAACGCGCGGTCGACGGACGCCGACAGCATGTTGGAGGTGGACAGCCCGCGCTCGGCGGTGAGCCCACTGCCGGAGAGGAAGGCCCGCGAGACCCGCAGCCCCTGGAGGGACTGCTCGGCGCCGCTGCCGACCAGGGCGTAGTTGGAACCGCGCAGGGTGCCGCCGGTCATCACGACCTCGACGCGGTTGGCATGGGCCAGCGCCTGTGCCACCAGCAGGGAGTTGGTGACGACGGTCAGCCCGGGCACCCGCGCGAGCCGGCGCGCCAGCTCCTGCGTAGTGGTGCCCGCGCCCACCACGATGGCCTCGCCCTCTTCGACGAGACCCGCGGCGAGATCGGCGATGGCCGTCTTCTCGGCGGTCGCGAGATGCGATTTCTGCGGAAAGCCGGACTCCCGCGTGAACCCGCCCGGCAATACCGCACCGCCATGCCGGCGGTCGAGGAGTCCTTCTGCCTCCAGTGCGCGCACGTCCCGCCGTACGGTCACTTCGGAGGTCTGGACGACGCGGGCGAGCTCACGGAGCGACACGGCCCCGTTCGCTCGCACCATTTCGAGGATCAATTGGCGACGTTCTGCAGCGAACACGAAACTGACAGTAACCCCAACGACCGTCTGCTTTCAGCAGTTTGCGCCGAATAACAGAAGTTGTTCGCATGGCAGTACGTGAAGTGGTATACGCGCCTACTCGCTCCGCCTATGCCGTACGAATGGTCGACAACTCCCCGTGACCAGCGGGAAGTCGGGGTGGGGCGTCAGCCTTCGTCGCCCGCCTTGCGGGTGTGCAACTGCCGTGCGACCTCGGCGATCGAGCCCGAAAGGGAGGGATAGACGGTGAACGCGTTCGCGATCTGTTCGACCGTCAGATTGTTGTCGACCGCGATCGAGATGGGATGGATCAGTTCCGAGGCGCGCGGCGCGACGACCACGCCACCGACGATGATCCCGGTGCCGGGGCGGCAGAAGATCTTGACGAAGCCGTCCCGGATGCCCTGCATCTTGGCGCGGGGGTTGCGCAGCAGGGGCAGCTTGACGACCCGGGCGTCGATCTTGCCCGCGTCCACGTCGGCCTGCGAGTAGCCGA
Source organism: Streptomyces mirabilis (assembly GCF_039503195.1). NCBI lineage: Bacteria > Bacillati > Actinomycetota > Actinomycetes > Kitasatosporales > Streptomycetaceae > Streptomyces > Streptomyces mirabilis. The sequence goes on along the minus strand of NZ_JBCJKP010000001.1, from coordinate 6,406,923 downwards.
CGGTGGCGATCTCGGGGTCGGTGAAGACGTTGGACGAGACGGTCTTCAGGTTCAGCGGAGCGACCGCGTCGCCCAGGAAGTGGTACATGGCGATGCGTCCCTGCATCGCCGCGACGGAGGCGAGGGCGAAGACGCCCGTCACGTCACCGGCGGCGTACACACCCGGGGCGGTGGTCCTGGAGACCTTGTCGGTCCAGATGTGCCCGGAGTCCCTGACCCTGACCCCGGCCTCCTCCAGACCCATTCCGCTGCTGTTCGGGATGGCGCCGACGGCCATCAGACAGTGCGAGCCGCTGATGACCCGGCCGTCGGAGAGCGTGACCTCGACCCGGTCGCCGACGCGCTTGGCGGACTCGGCGCGGGAGCGGGCCATGACGTTCATGCCACGGCGCCGGAACACGTCCTCCAGCACCGCGGCGGCGTCCGGGTCCTCGCCCGGCAGCACGCGGTCGCGGCTGGAGACGAGCGTGACGCGCGACCCGAGCGCCTGGTAGGCGCCGGCGAACTCGGCACCGGTGACACCGGAACCGACGACGATGAGCTCCTCCGGGAGCTCGTCGAGGTCGTAGACCTGCGTCCAGTTCAGAATCCGCTCGCCGTCCGGCTGCGCGTCGGGCAGCTCACGCGGATGCCCGCCGGTCGCGATCAGCACCGCGTCGGCGACGAGCGTCTCCTCGGTCCCGTCCGCGGCCCGTACGACGACCTTGCGCGAGCCGTCCAGGGACTGCATGCCTTCCAGTCGCCCACGCCCGCGCAGCACCCGCGCGCCGGCCCGCGTCACGGAGGCCGTGATGTCGTGCGACTGCGCGAGCGCGAGCCGCTTCACACGCCGGTTGACCTTCCCGAGGTCGACGCCGACGACCCGGGCCGCCTGCTCCGCGGGAGGGGTGTCGTCGGCGACGATGATCCCCAGCTCCTCGTACGACGAGTCGAAGGTGGTCATCACCTCGGCCGTCGCGATAAGGGTCTTCGACGGCACGCAGTCGGTGAGCACCGACGCCCCGCCCAGACCGTCGCAGTCGACGACGGTCACCTCCGCGCCGAGCTGGGCGGCAACCAGCGCCGCCTCATATCCGCCGGGTCCGCCACCGATGATCACGATCCGAGTCACGTACTCCATTGTCCCGCACGCTTCAAGATGCTTCCGCCCGGGGGCCGCGCCCGCCCCCATCCGAGCCCCTTCCGTTATGTGCTCCTCCGTTATGCGCTTATGCGTTCTGTTACGCAAGAGGCTCGTGTGTTCCCTGCCGTACCCTCGACCTCATGTCGCTCTACGCCGCGTACGCCGGCAATCTCGACCCGCGGCTCATGACGCGCCGCGCCCCGCACTCGCCGCTGCGCGCCACGGGCTGGCTGAACGGCTGGCGGCTGACGTTCGGGGGCGAGCACATGGGCTGGGAAGGCGCGCTGGTGACCCTCGTGGAGGCCCCCCGCTCGCAGGTCTTCGTGGCGCTGTACGACATCGCCCCCCTGGACGAGGACTCCATGGACCGCTGGGAGGGCGTGGGCCTCGACATCTATCGCCGGATGCGCGTACGGGTGCACACACTGGAGGGCGAGGAACCCGCGTGGGTGTACGTACTGAACGGGTACGAGGGCGGACTCCCCTCCGCGCGCTACCTCGGTGAGATCGCCGACGCGGCGGAGTCGGCGGGCGCGCCCCACGACTATGTGATGGAACTGCGCAAGCGTCCCTGCTGAGGGGCCCTTCCGCGCCCCGGGCGGCCCTGCCGGGGGCACCCCTGGTGGGGAGCGCCGGCCCACCGCGTTCCCACCCCTTCGTCGGAAACGACAAGACAACGATCGCAAGACCGTGACCTCCGTCATCTACGCGCGTAGGCCTGGACCAGCTACCCTCATGCGCGTGAACGCATCTCTTCTTCCGGACGACATCCAGGGCGACCCCCACGCCGCCGCCGACGCCGCCGCCACCCGCCTGCGGGAGCTCACGGGCGCCGAGACCCACGACGTCGCGCTCGTGATGGGCTCCGGCTGGGCTCCGGCCGTGGACGCCCTCGGCACCCCCGAGGCCGAGTTCCAGGTCACCGAGCTGCCCGGGTTCCCCCCGCCGGCGGTCGAGGGGCACGGCGGCAAGATCCGCTCGTACAAGGTCGGTGACAAGCGGGCCCTGGTCTTCCTCGGCCGCACCCACTACTACGAGGGCCGCGGGGTCGCCGCCGTCGCGCACGGCGTGCGTACCGCCGTCGCCGCGGGCTGCAAGACCATCGTGCTCACGAACGGCTGCGGTGGCCTGCGCGCGGACATGCGCCCCGGCCAGCCGGTGCTGATCAGCGACCACATCAACCTGACGGCGACGTCCCCGATCGTCGGGGCGAACTTCGTCGACCTGACCGACCTGTACTCGCCGCGGCTGCGCGCCCTCTGCAAGGAGGTCGACCCCACCCTGGAGGAGGGCGTCTACGCGCAGTTCACCGGGCCGCACTACGAGACGCCGGCCGAGATCCGGATGGCTCGTGTCCTCGGCGCGGACCTCGTCGGCATGTCGACGGTTCTCGAGGCGATCGCGGCGCGTGAGGCCGGTGCGGAGGTCCTCGGCATCTCCCTCGTCACCAACCTCGCCGCCGGTATGACGGGCGAGCCTCTCAACCACGAGGAGGTCCTCCAGGCGGGCCGCGACTCCGCGACCCGCATGGGCTCCCTGCTCACCCAGGTCCTGGACCGCCTGTAGGGCTCGATCGCCCCCGCCGCCCCTGCCCTCCCCCGCGCTCTCGGCTTCGCTCGACCAGGGGGCACCCCCATCATCCTCAAACTGGGGGCTCCGGCCCAGACCCCCATCGGCGTGAAGGGCCTCGTCCTCGAACGCCGGACGGGCTGGAGGGTGCGCGCAGCACCCCTTCAGGGGCGCGGGGAACTGCGCGACCGGCCCCACCGGCCCGCAGCCGACACACCCACCCCCTGGCCGGGTACACAAGCAAGGGCAGCACAAACAGAGAGGTTCACCCGACGTGCAGGACGAACTCATCGCACGGGCCGAGGCGTGGCTCGCCGAGGACCCCGACCCGGAAACCCGCGAGGAACTCGCCGAGCTCATCGCCGCCAAGGACGTCCCCGAGCTCACCGCACGCTTCAGTGGCACCCTCCAGTTCGGCACCGCCGGCCTCCGGGGCGAACTCGGCGCGGGCCCGATGCGCATGAACCGCGCGGTGGTCATCCGTGCCGCCGCCGGCCTGGCCGCGTACCTCAGGAAGCAGGGCGAGACGGACGGCCTCGTCGTCATCGGCTACGACGCCCGCCACAAGTCCGCCGACTTCGCCCGCGACACCGCCGCGGTGATGACGGGCGCGGGCCTGCGCGCCGCCGTCCTCCCCCGCCCCCTGCCGACGCCCGTCCTGGCGTACGCCATACGGCATCTCGGCGCCGTGGCCGGCGTGGAGGTCACCGCCAGCCACAACCCGCCCCGCGACAACGGCTACAAGGTCTACCTGGGCGACGGTTCGCAGATCGTCCCCCCTGCGGACGCCGAGATCGCCGCCGAGATCGCCGCCGTCGGCAGCCTCGCCGACGTCCCCCGCCCGGACTCCGGCTGGGAGACCCTCGACGAGGGCGTCCTGAACGCCTACCTGGCCCGTACGGACGCCGTCCTCGCCCAGGGCTCCCCCCGCACCGCCCGCACCGTCTACACGGCGATGCACGGTGTCGGCAAGGACGTCCTGCTCGCCGCCTTCGCCCGGGCCGGCTTCCCGGAGCCCGTGCTCGTCGCCGAGCAGGCGGAACCGGACCCCGACTTTCCCACCGTCGCCTTCCCCAACCCGGAAGAGCCCGGCGCGATGGACCTGGCCTTCGCGAAGGCCCGCGAGACCGGACCCGACCTGATCATCGCCAACGACCCGGACGCGGACCGTTGCGCGGTGGCCGTCAGGGACGGTGCCGACTGGCGCATGCTGCGCGGCGACGAGGTCGGCGCGCTGCTCGCCCAGCACCTGGTGAACCGCGGCGCGCGCGGCACCTTCGCGGAGTCGATCGTCTCCTCCTCCCTCCTCGGCCGGATCGCCGAGAAGGCGGGCCTCCCCTACGAGGAGACGCTCACCGGCTTCAAGTGGATCGCCCGGGTGGAGGGCCTGCGCTACGGCTACGAGGAGGCGCTCGGGTACTGCGTCGACCCGGACGGCGTACGCGACAAGGACGGCATCACCGCGGCCCTGCTCATCACGGAACTCGCCTCCGAGCTGAAGGAGGCGGGCCGCACCCTCCTCGATCTCCTCGACGACATCGCCGTGGCACACGGTCTGCACGCCACCGACCAGCTCGCGGTCCGCGTGGAGGACCTGTCGGTCATCGCGAACGCGATGGGCCGGCTGCGCGAGCAGCCCCCGACGGAGCTGGCGGGCCTGCCCATCACCAGGTCCGAGGACCTGACGAAGGGCACGGACACGCTTCCGCCGACCGACGGGCTGCGGTACACGCTGGCCGGCGCCCGCGTCATCGTCCGCCCCAGCGGCACCGAGCCGAAGCTGAAGTGCTACCTGGAGGTCGTGGTCCCGGTGGGCTCGCACGCCGAGCTGCCCACGGCCCACGCGAAGGCCGCCGAGCTGCTCGCGGGGATCAAGCGGGACCTGTCGGCGGTGGCCGGCATCTGATCCCGCGTCTCGGATCCCGCGCCTCGGATCCCGCGTCTCGGATCCGGCGCCTCGGATCCGGCGCCTTCGCGAGGGCCCGAGTCCAGCACCCAGCCACGTACGGGTGAATTCCGCCCGGCAGTTGACGCAGCGCTCCGGTGCGCCACCATCCGACCGAGGAACGGTTGGCGGTAGCGCACCGCCGAGCCCCAGGAGCTGCCGCGTGTCCTCGACCGCCTCCCGGCCGACATCCTCCCCACCCCGGAACGCTCCCGGCGAATTCCCCGCGACCACGAACACGAACACCAGTACGGGCACCAGCACGTGGGCGCGCACAGGCACCCTGTGCGCCTTCCGCACCCAGCTGCGCCGGGCGGCCCCCGCCCTGCTCGCCTACGGGGCCGTACGCCTCGTGAGTCTGCTGTTCCTCACCCAGTGGGCGCACCATCAACACCACGGCGTGTGGCCCGTCCTGGCCACGCAGTGGGACGCGGACTGGTATCTGGGCATCGCCCAGCACGGCTACACCCACCACCTGGGCACCCGGTACGACGCGAACAACCTCGCGTTCTTCCCGCTGTACCCGTTGCTGGTCAAGGCGGCCGCGGTCCTGACCCCGGGTACGCGCGCCACGACGGGCCTGGCGATCTCGATCGTCGCCTCCTTCCTCGCCGCGTGGGGGGTCTTCGCCGTCGGCCACCATCTCCACGGCCGGCGCGTGGCCCTGCTGCTGACGTTCCTGTGGGCGGCCCTTCCGGTCGGCCAGGTCCAGTGGATGGGTTACACCGAGTCCCTCTTCACGGCGTTCGCCGCCTGGTCGCTGTACGCGGTGCTCACCGGCCGCTGGCTCTGGGCGGGCACCCTGGCGTCGTTGTCGGGCCTGACCCGCCCGACGGGCATCGCGGCGGCGGCCGCGGTCACCGTCACGGCCCTGCTCTCCCTGCGGCACCGCTTCTCGCCCCGCGTCCTCGCGGCCGCGGCCCTCGCCCCGGCGGGCTGGTTCGCCTACGTCGGCTGGGTGGGCGTGCGCCTGGGCCGATGGGACGGGTACTTCGCCGTGCAGCGGCTGTGGCACAACGACTGGGACGGCGGCGCGGAGACCCTGCGCCGTGTGCGGGAGGTCCTCGCGAACGACTCCAGGCCGGAGCTGTTCCTGGTGATGGTGACGCTCACGCTGATCGTGTCCGTGGTCCTCTACGCCCTGGGGGCCTGGGACCGGCAGCCGCTCCCTCTGCTGGTCTTCACCGGTGTCCTGCTGCTGATCGTGCTGGGCAGCGGCGGCGTCTACTTCCCCCGTGCCCGCTTCCTCCTGCCCGGCTTCCCGCTCCTGCTCCCGCTGGCCCTCCATCTGTCCCGCGCCTCAGCCCGCTTCCGGGTCCTCGCCGTGACCGCGGCGCTGCTGAGTTCGGCGTACTGGAGCGCGTACATGGCGCTGGTGTGGCCGAGCGCGCCCTGAGCCGGCGTCCGTACGGCACCACACCTGGATTCGAACGTCTCGCGCTTCACGGGGAGTTGGGCTGTCGCATGCCCCGTCCGTTCGCTCGGGGTCGCCCCATCACTCGGGCCCCCCACTCGGCTCGCCCCATCCCTCGGCCTCGTCCCACGGGACCACCCCACCCGACCGAGCTCGGCCAGGAGAACCGGAAACGTTCGTAGGCGGCCCGGCGCGTCGAGTACCGCTCGTAGGCACGCGAGGACACGGCCACGGCGCCGCCGTTGCCGTCACGCAGCCGCCAGACCCATCCACCGCCTTCCGCGGTGTGGTGCACCGCGCCGGGTAATTTCCCGATGTCGGCGCACAAGCACTCGAACGCCGCACGGCACTCGCCGTAGTTCCGGTACGGCCGACCCGTCCGGTCTCCAGCAGGTCAACGCCACGCTCTACCACGGCCCCTTCGGCGCCCCGGACAGCACCGTCGCCTCGACGGCGACCTGCGGTCCGACGGGTCGCCACCACGACCACCTGCACCCTGACCTTCGCCCTGCCCCCCGGCACCGCCCCGGCCGACGACTCGTTGGGGGCGATGGGTCAGGGTCGGCGCTGCGCGACGACGGACACCGGTCCGCCGCGCCGTCCTGGCGTCACCCCACCGCCAGCAGGATCACCAGGACCACGGCCCCCGCGAGCGCGGGAGCCATGACCTCGTACGCCCACCGCACGCTCACCTCGCCCTGCGCGCCCGCCGAGGCCGCCCGGGCCTCGGCGAGTTCGCGCAGGTCGTCCATGACCTGGTCGGAGTGCGAACGGGTGGGCCCGCTCGCCACCGAGGAGGTACGGCCGCTGCTGTCGGCTGCGGCGTTGCGCGCCTGCCGTCGGGCCGCGGCCTTGCGGGCGCGCAGCGAGACGGGGATCGCCCAGAGCTGGAACTTGGCGCCCTCGGCGTCGACCACCTCGTTGGAGTACCCGGAGCGCAGGGAGGCGACCTTGCTCCAGGGCAGCACGACGACACGGAACGGGTTACGCACGCGCAGCCGGTCCTCGTTGGCGTAGACGGCGGGGCGCAAGGTGAAGGCGGCCACCAGCGGAACCAGGAGGATCAGCGCGGCGAGTGCCAGCCAGGGGGTGCGGCCGTGGCCGGTGACCAGCGCGTCGATGCCGAGCCAGCCCGTGATGGCGAGCAGCAGTACGCCGCCGGCGATACCGGCGTGCGACCGGTAGATCCGGTCCTGCGACTCGGGTCGCGGGGCGTCCGGCGCGGGTGGCTGGTCATCCGGGGTCGTCATGCCTCCGATTCTGCCCGACGCCTCCTGAACACTTCCTTCACCCCCGCCCACGCCGCCGCGTCGCCGCGGGCGGGCGGGGATTCGTTCGTCTACGGGTGGACAAGGGCTGATCGCGCAGTTCCCCGCGCCCCTGAAAGCCCGGCCCCCCGGCGTTCGAGGGCGAACCATTCGGGCGATGCGGGGATCCAGGGGCGGACGGCTGACCGGTGCAGGCGAACCCCCGGCGGAGTCGAAGGGGCGGAGCCCCCTGGGATGATGGAGTCCCCCTGCTCGAGCGAAGCCGAGAGCTTGGGGGAGTCTGGGGGCGGCGGGAGATGTCCGGGCGTGCACTGCCCCACACCCGCCCCCGGGGGTGTACAGCCGCTACGCGCGTAGATATGCTCAGCTCGTGACCATGCCCACCACTGCACCCGCACTCGGCGACGTAACCGCGTCGGACAGCACGCTGCGCCGCTTCCTCCACGGGCTCCCCGGCGTCGACACGGTCGGCCTGGAGGCGCGCGCCGCCTCGCTCGGCACCCGTTCCATCAAGACGACCGCGAAGGCGTACGCCATCGACCTCGCCATCTCGATGGTCGACCTGACGACGCTGGAAGGCGCGGACACCCCGGGCAAGGTCCGGGCGCTCGGCGCCAAGGCGGTCCACCCCGACCCCACGGACCGTACGACGCCCACCACCGCGGCCGTCTGCGTGTACCCCGACATGGTGGCCACCGCCAAGGACGCCGTCGCCGGCTCCGGCGTGAAGGTCGCCTCGGTCGCCACCGCCTTCCCGGCCGGCCGCGCGGCCCTCGACGTGAAGCTCGCCGACGTACACGACGCGGTCGCCGCCGGCGCCGACGAGATCGACATGGTCATCGACCGCGGGGCGTTCCTCGCGGGCAAGTACATGAAGGTGTACGACGAGATCACCGCCGTGAAGGAGGCCTGCGGGACCAGTGCCCGCCTGAAGGTCATCTTCGAGACCGGCGAGCTCTCGACGTACGACAACATCCGCCGCGCGAGCTGGCTCGGCATGCTGGCGGGCGCGGACTTCATCAAGACCTCGACCGGCAAGGTCGCCGTCAACGCGACCCCGGCGAACACGCTCCTCATGCTGGAGGCGGTCCGCGACTTCCGCGCCCAGACCGGCGTCCAGGTCGGCGTGAAGCCCGCCGGCGGCATCCGCACCACCAAGGACGCCATCAAGTTCCTGGTCCTGGTGAACGAGACCGCGGGCGCGGACTGGCTGGACAACCACTGGTTCCGCTTCGGCGCCTCCTCGCTCCTGAACGACCTGCTGATGCAGCGTCAGAAACTGGCCACCGGCCGCTACTCCGGCCCCGACTACGTGACGGTGGACTGATCACCATGGCATCCGCATCCGCATTCGAGTACGCACCGGCGCCCGAGTCCCGCTCCGTCGTCGACATCGCGCCCTCCTACGGCCTGTTCATCGACGGCGAGTTCACCGAGGCGGCGGACGGCAAGGTCTTCAAGACCGTCTCCCCCTCCACCGAAGAGGTCCTGTCCGAGGTCGCCCAGGCGGGCGCGGAGGACGTGGACCGCGCCGTGAAGGCCGCCCGCAGGGCCTTCGAGAAGTGGTCGGCCCTGCCGGGCTCCGAGCGCGCCAAGTACCTCTTCCGCATCGCCCGGATCATCCAGGAGCGCAGCCGCGAGCTCGCCGTCCTGGAGACCCTGGACAACGGCAAGCCGATCAAGGAGACCCGCGACGCCGACCTCCCCCTGGTCGCCGCGCACTTCTTCTACTACGCGGGCTGGGCCGACAAGCTCGACCACGCCGGCTTCGGCGCGAACCCCCGCCCGCTGGGCGTCGCGGGCCAGGTCATCCCCTGGAACTTCCCCCTCCTGATGCTGGCGTGGAAGATCGCCCCGGCGTTGGCGACCGGCAACACGGTCGTCCTCAAGCCCGCCGAGACGACCCCCCTGTCCGCCCTGTTCTTCGCGGACATCTGCCGCCAGGCGGGCCTGCCCAAGGGCGTCGTCAACATCCTCCCGGGATACGGCGACGCGGGCGCCGCGCTCGTCGAGCACCCCGACGTGAACAAGGTGGCCTTCACCGGCTCCACCGCCGTCGGCAAGGCGATCGCCCGCCAGGTCGCGGGCACGGACAAGAAGGTCACCCTCGAACTCGGCGGCAAGGGCGCGAACATCGTCTTCGACGACGCCCCCATCGACCAGGCCGTCGAGGGCGTCGTCACCGGCATCTTCTTCAACCAGGGCCAGGTCTGCTGCGCGGGCTCCCGTCTCCTCGTCCAGGAGTCGATCCACGACGAGCTGCTGGACTCGCTCAAGCGCCGCCTGTCCACCCTCCGCCTCGGCGACCCCCTGGACAAGAACACGGACATCGGCGCGATCAACTCCGCCGAGCAGCTGTCCCGTATCACCTCGCTCGTCGAACAGGGCGAGGCCGAGGGTGCCGAGCGCTGGTCCCCGGCCTGTGCACTCCCCTCCTCCGGCTACTGGTTCGCCCCGACGCTCTTCACGAACGTCACCCAGGCGCACACCATCGCGCGCGACGAGATCTTCGGCCCGGTCCTGTCCGTCCTCACCTTCCGGACCCCCGACGAGGCCGTCGCCAAGGCCAACAACTCCCAGTACGGCCTCTCCGCCGGCATCTGGACCGAGAAGGGCTCCCGGATCCTCGCCGTCGCGAGCAAGCTGCGCGCGGGCGTCATCTGGTCCAACACGTTCAACAAGTTCGACCCGACCTCGCCGTTCGGCGGTTACAAGGAGTCGGGCTTCGGCCGCGAGGGCGGTCGCCACGGCCTGGAGGCGTACCTCGATGTCTGAGAAGACCGACAAGACCGAGCAGCAGCGACTGAGCGTCTTCAAGACCTACAAGCTGTACGTGGGTGGGAAGTTCCCGCGTTCCGAGAGCGGCCGGGTGTACGAGGTGACCGACTCCAAGGGCAAGTGGCTGGCCAACGCGCCGCTCTCCTCCCGCAAGGACGCCCGTGACGCGGTGGTCGCCGCCCGTAAGGCGTTCGGCGGCTGGTCCGGCGCGACGGCGTACAACCGCGGTCAGATCCTCTACCGCGTCGCCGAGATGCTGGAGGGCCGCAAGGACCAGTTCGTCCGTGAGGTCGCGGACGCGGAGGGCCTGTCGAAGTCCAAGGCTGGCGCGGTCGTCGACGCGACGATCGACCGCTGGGTCTGGTACGCGGGCTGGACCGACAAGATCGCCCAGGTGGTGGGCGGCGGCAACCCGGTCGCGGGTCCCTTCTTCAACCTGTCCACCCCGGAGCCGACGGGCGTCGTCACCGTCCTCGCGCCCCAGGAGTCGTCCTTCCTGGGCCTGGTCTCGGTGATCGCCCCGGTGATCGCGACCGGCAACACGGTGATCGTGATCGCGAGCGAGAAGTCCCCGCTCCCGGCGCTGTCGCTGGGCGAGGTGCTGGCGACCTCCGACCTTCCGGGCGGTGTCGTCAACGTCCTCTCCGGAAAGACGGCGGAGATCGCGGCGCCCCTCGCCGCGCACCAGGACGTCAACGCGATCGACCTCGCGGGCGCGGACGACGTACTGGCGAAGGAGCTGGAGATCGCCGCGGCCGACAACCTGAAGCGGGTCGTCCGTCCACAGGCTGTGGATTATTCACGGACGCCCGGCATCGAGCGCCTGACGGCCTTCCTGGAGACGAAGACGGTCTGGCACCCGACGGGCGCGCTCGGCGCCTCCGGCTCGTCCTACTGAGCGTTTCCCCGTGCCCCGGGACGGGGCACGGGGCACGGGGAGACTCACGCACCCCCCAGCGACCCCAACGCCTGCCCCACCACCGGCACGCTCCCCACCGACCGCGCCTGCGCCAGCGGCCCCGTCAGGGCCCGCGAGGTCAGCGGCTTGAAGTCCGCGAGCTGGGTGCCCACCCCGTTGTCGAGCGGGTCGACCCCCGTGCCGGCGAGCGGGTTGGGCTTGAGGCCGGCGATCGGACCGGTGACGTATCCCACCGAGCCGGTCAGGACCCCCAGGCCCGCCTGCGGGTCGAGGTTGCCCAGCGAGGTGGGCTGGGTGCGCGTCAGATCCACGGCGGGGGCCGCGACGGCCGGACTCGCGGCGGCCGCACCGGCGGCGACCACCCCGAGCGCGACGGCGATGCGCGTGGTGGTGCGGGCCAGGGGGGTCTGCTGGTGTGCGTGTCGCGCCATCGGGTGTCCTCTTCGGTGAACGTAACGAATGCGGGCGGAGAGCAACGGGATTCGCACGCAGAGTAGTTGACCCGGATGCCGTTCCGGGCGGCGATGGCGGCGGATTCCCCTGTGCGGGTCAACAGGCATACGGACGTAACCCCGATAATCCTTCGGGATAATGTTCCGGAGGCCTGCCGAAGCGCGGCGTGGCCCGGCCGAGTCACAGAAGGTACAGAGAATTGGGTTCCCATCCTCCGATACCGACCCGTGTGGTGCTGCTCTGCGGCCCCTCCGGCTCTGGAAAGTCCCTTCTCGCGGCCGCCTCCGGACTTCCCGTGCTCCGCCTCGACGACTTCTACAAAGAGGGCACCGACCCGACGCTCCCCCAGGTCGAGGGCAGCTCCGACATCGACTGGGACCATCCGCAGTCGTGGGACGCGGACATCGCGGTCGCGGCGATCGAGGAGCTGTGCCGTACGGGACGCACGACCGTTCCCGTCTACGACATCGGGCTGAGCGCCCGTACCGGCGCGGAGGCGCTGCACATCGAGCGGACACCGCTGTTCATCGCGGAGGGCATCTTCGCCGCCGAGATCGTCGAGCGCTGCCGGGAGCTGGGGATGCTGGCCGACGCGCTGTGTCTGTCCCGCGGCCCGCTGACCACGTTCCGTCGCCGTTTCCTGCGGGATCTGCGGGAGGGCCGCAAGTCGGTCCCGTTCCTGCTGCGCCGCGGCTGGCGCCTGATGCGCGCCGAACGTTCGATCGTGGCCCGGCAGAGCGCGCTGGGCGCCCACCCCTGCGACAAGGACGAGGCCCTGGGCCGACTGGCCGCGGCGGCCGCCGGACGCTGCACGGCACCGGCGTAGTCAGGGGCCCTGCGCCGGGACACGCGAAGAGGCCACCCACCGCGAGGGGCCAGAACGCGAAAAGAGGCCCAGGCGGACCCCCCGTCCGCCCGGACCTTTTCTCGTTTCCCCCGTGCTCCTCAGGGGTCCCCCGACCCCGTTGGCTTTCCCCCCGGTACTGCTCCCCCGTACCAACCGGTACCACCGGTTGCCCCGCTCCCCACAGACCTTCAGGCGACGAGCTCCCCGAAGGACTCCTCCTCGTCACGGCCGAAGCTGAGGACCTCGTCCTCACGCATCCGGCGCAGCGACCGCCAGATGCTCGACTTCACCGTGCCGACACTGATGTCGAGGATCTCCGCGATCTCCGGGTCCGTGCGGCCCTCGTAGTAACGAAGGACCAGCATGGTGCGCTGGAGTTCGGGCAGCCGGGCCAGCGCCTGCCACAGCACGGCGCGCAGCTCGGTGCCGCGCATCGCGTCCGTGTCACCGGCGGTCTCCGGCAGTTCCTCGGTCGGGTACTCGTTCAGCTTGCGGCGGCGCCACGCGCTGATGTGCAGATTGGTCATGGTGCGGCGGAGGTAGCCCCCGACCGCGGCCTTGTCACTGATCCGGTCCCAGGCCCGGTACGTCGAGAACAGCGCGCTCTGCAGCAGGTCCTCGGCCTCGAAGCGGTCCCCGGTCAGGTGGTAGGCGGTTGCGTACAGGGAGGCGCGGCGCTCCTGGACGTAGGCGGTGAACTCCGCCTCCGACACCGAGCGACGTTCCCCCGTGGCCTCCCTGTACGCGGCTCCCCCGTGAGCTCCCCCGTTACCGCCGTTCTCCCCCGTGAAGGCGTCAACCACCGTCATGTACGTGGTGTGCTGACGCCCGGTGCCGCGAGCGCACCCCCGCCCGCTCACGGCACCGGACTTCTCCGAACCCCTGACGTCGTGGAGCCGCGTGACAACTGCGCTAGTGCTGGTGCTGTGCAGCGTGTTCATCTCGCGCCCCCCGTCGTGGAGTTCCGGTTCTTCTGTTCGTTCCGTCGTGCTGTGTTGCCGTCTTGCCGTCGTGCTCTCTTGCTTGTGTCGAAAAGCTTGCCCGGGCCACTTCATGGCCGTGTCCGCCGACTGTCACAGACCTGTCACAGGGCCCCTCCCCAGACGCGTCACGGCACGATCACAGCGCGGTCACAGAGGAGAGCGGTACGGCTACGCGGACGCCCTTCGGGCGCCCCCTTCTGTGCGAGAGATGGGTGGGAGCGCTCCAACTGTCGAAAGAGTCCCTCGCCATGGGCCAGAATGACGTTCGTGCCTTCCCTGTTGCTGATCGAGGACGACGACGCCATCCGGACGGCCCTGGAGCTCTCTTTGACGCGCCAGGGACACCGGGTGGCCACCGCTGCCACCGGCGAGGACGGTCTGAAACTGTTGCGTGAGCAGCGGCCGGATCTGATCGTGCTGGACGTGATGCTGCCCGGCATCGACGGGTTCGAGGTGTGCCGGCGCATCCGGCGCACGGACCAGCTGCCGATCATTCTGCTGACCGCGCGCAGCGACGACATCGACGTCGTGGTCGGACTCGAGTCCGGCGCCGACGACTATGTCGTCAAGCCCGTGCAGGGGCGGGTGCTCGACGCCCGTATCAGGGCCGTGCTGCGGCGCGGGGAGCGTGAGGCCAACGACTCGGCGACGTTCGGTTCCCTCGTCATCGACCGTGCGGCCATGACGGTCACCAAGAACGGCGAGGATCTGCAGCTGACACCCACCGAGCTGCGGCTGCTCCTGGAGCTGAGCCGCCGGCCCGGACAGGCGCTGTCCCGCCAGCAGTTGCTGCGGCTGGTGTGGGAGCACGACTACCTGGGCGACTCGCGGCTGGTGGACGCGTGTGTCCAGCGGCTGCGCGCGAAGATCGAGGACGTTCCGTCCTCGCCCACCCTGATCCGTACGGTCCGCGGAGTCGGCTACCGACTGGACACTCCTCAGTGACCCCACCGCACGACGAGCTCCGCGGCTGGGCCGCGGCGCGCCGGGCGATCCTGGCGGGGTTGCGCTTCACGAGCCTGAGACTGCGGCTGGTCGTGGTGTTCGGACTCGTCGCGCTCACGGCCGCCGTGTCGGCGTCGGGCATCGCGTACTGGCTCAACCGCGAGGCCGTGCTGACGCGTACGCAGGACGCGGTGCTGCGCGACTTCCAGCAGGAGATGCGCAACCACGCGAGCATGCTGCCGGTGCACCCGGCGCAGGACGAACTGCAGCGCACGGCGGGCCAGATGGCCAACAGCAGCCAGCGCTTCAGCGTGCTCCTCGTCGCCCAGGACGGCAACGGCAAGAAGGTCATCGGCAACTCCGCGCTGGACACCTTCACGCTGGACGACGTACCCAAGTCCCTCCAGAAGGCCGTGAACAAGGAGCAGCCGCTCTCCTCGAACAACAAGTCGGCCTATCACCTGTACTGGCAGCGCGTCACCGACCACGACAAGCCGTACCTGGTGGGCGGCGCGAAGGTGATCGGCGGGACGACGACCGGCTACATGCTCAAGTCCCTGGAGCCCGAGGCCAAGGACCTCAACTCGCTGGCCTGGTCACTGGGCATCGCGACCGGCCTGGCCCTGATCGGCTCGGCGCTGCTCGCCCAGGCCGCCGCGACGACGGTCCTCAAGCCGGTGCACCGCCTCGGCATCGCGGCCCGCCGTCTGGGCGAGGGCAAGCTCGACACCCGGCTGCGCGTCTCGGGTACGGACGAACTCGCGGACCTCTCCCGTACGTTCAACCACACCGCGGAGTCCCTGGAGAAGCGCGTGGCCGACATGAGCGCCCGCGAGGAGGCGTCCCGCCGCTTCGTGGCGGACATGTCCCACGAACTCCGTACGCCGCTCACCGCGATCACCGCCGTGACGGAGATCCTGGAAGAGGAACTCGACGCGGAGACCGGCAGCGTCGACCCGATGATCGAACCGGCCGTCCGGCTGGTCGTCAGCGAGACCCGCCGCCTCAACGACCTCGTCGAGAACCTCATGGAGGTCACCCGCTTCGACGCGGGCACCGCCCGGCTGGTCCTCGACGACGTGGACATCGCCGACCAGATCACCGCGTGCATAGACGCGCGCGCCTGGCTGGACGCCGTCGACCTGGACGCCGAGCGCGGCATCATGGCGCGCCTCGACCCGCGCCGCCTGGACGTGATCCTCGCGAACCTCATCGGCAACGCGCTCAAGCACGGCGGCAGCCCGGTCCGTGTCTCGGTCCGCGTGGAGGCCGACGACCTTCTCATCGAGGTCCAGGACCACGGGCCCGGCATCCCCGAGGACGTCCTCCCGCACGTCTTCGACCGCTTCTACAAGGCGAGCGCCTCCCGCCCCCGCTCCGAGGGCAGCGGTCTGGGCCTGTCCATCGCCCTGGAGAACGCGCACATCCACGGCGGCGAGATCACCGCGGCCAACACGCCCAAGGGGGGCGCCGTCTTCACGCTCCGCCTCCCCCAGGACGCGTCGGAGCTGCTCGCCGACGACGAGCGCGAGCGCGGACGGAACGGGAACGGTACGGAGGGCAGCGCCGGATGACGACCTTGGTACGAGGCCGAGGCGGGCGCCGACGGACGCCTCTCGCCTCTCTCTCCCTCCTCTCGCTCCCCCTCCTCGCCGTCCTGCTCGCGGGCTGCGGTATCCGCTCCACCCAGGTCCCGACGGACTTCGGTCCGGCGCCGTCCCGGGTCCCGTGCGCGCTGTCCGGCCAGGACATCACCACCCAGTCCTCGCGCGGCATCCCGGTGCAGGTCTTCCTGATCTGCTCCGGGCAACTGGTGACGGTCGACCGGTCCGTGCGGATTCCCGACGGTACGGCGGAGGGCGTGCGGCGGGTTCTGGTGGCGCAGGGGCTCCTCGACGAGCTCGCCGAGACGCCCTCCACGCCCGAGCAGCAGGCCGGCTACACGACCGACGTGCGGGGCGGGATGACGGTGAGCGGGCCTCGGCCCAAGGACCCCGAGGACGCGCTCCGCCTCAGCACCCCTCCTCAGGACCTGACCTCCGCCGCCCTCGCCCAGATCATCTGCACCTTCTCCGACTCCGCCGCCGCGCGGGACGACGGTTCGGTCATCCTCGGTGGCCCCGACGCCACCCCGCTGCGCAGCTACGAGTGCCCCACCGACGTGCGCGCCAACCCCACCACCAAGTCCCCTCCGTCCACACCGATCTCCGGCGCGTAGTCAGGCGCGCGGGGAACCGCGCGATCCATCCCCACCGGCCCGCGGACGAGCGCCTACGCACGGGCAGGGATACGGGGCGAAGCCCCGGGCTCAGGCGCGCTGGGAACCGCGCGACCCGGCCCCCACCGCCCCACGGCCACACCCCTATGCGCGCGCCGAGCCGCCCCGCTCCGCCCCGTACGTGTGGCGCATCCCTCACCCCTCGGCCCCAAGCTCACCAACAACCCGGAACCGATCCTGCCGACCCCCGCGTCTTGGGAGGCGTGCAACGTCAAGGCGAAGGCGGCGGCAGCGCCGTGACCCGCGTCCGTGCGACAGGAGCTCTCCTCCTCGTCGCACATCTCGCGCTCGTCGCCTGGATCACCCTGCGTCCCCTGGACGTCCCCTGGGTGAGCCCCGCCAACCTCCGCCCGTTCGCCGGCATCAGAGCCGATCTCGCGCTGGGCCCGGCGGAAGCCGCCCGCCGGATAGGCCATGGCCTCGGCCTGCTCGCCCCACTCGGCGTCCTGCTCCCCATGGCCGGCGGCAGGCTGACGGCGTCCCCGCTCGGCTCCCTCGTCCGCACGGTCGCCGCCGGCGCCCTGATCTCGCTGGGCATCGAACTGCTGCAGACCGGCGTTCCCGGCCAGGTCGTGGATGTCGACTCCCTGCTGCTCAACACGGTCGGCGTCGCCCTGGCCCATCTCGCGATCGTGCCGGCCGCCAGGGTCAGGTTCCGCCGCCGGGCCGAGACCCGGCGCCGCGCGGCCCTCCCCCGGGAGGACACGGCTCAGGGTCGGACCCCGACGATTCCCAGGGTCGGCATCGCCCCATAGAGCGACGCTTCGCCCCCTTCGTCACCGTAGCGTTGAAGACGTCGAAGCCGGAGACATCGAAGAAGACGCCGAAGACGACGTCGATGTCCCAACACCCCGGCATCCCGCCACGGTTCACGAAGGAGCCATCATGACCGCCCTTGCCCGCCCCACCAACGGCCGCATGATCGGCGGAGTGTGCGCAGCGCTGGCGCGGCGCTTCGGCACCTCCGCGACCACGATGCGCGTGATCTTCGTTCTCTCCTGCCTGCTCCCGGGCCCGCAGTTCCTGCTCTACATAGCGCTGTGGATCCTGTTCCCCTCCGAGGACAAGGCCCGCACGGCCTGGTGACCCCCGGCCCGGCTCAGGGCATGACACGTCGGTGGGGCGCACCCCATCAGGGTGCGCCCCACCGGCGTTCGTACGGGCGAAGGACCGAAACAAGCGGAAGGCGTCAGCCGATCGGCAGCCCGTTCACCGGCAGACCGTGCGTCGGCAGGCCCTGCAGCGGCAGCCCCCCGAGCAGACCGGCCAACGGCGCCGCCGGACCGTCGGCAAGGACCTTCGCGACGGCGGGCTGGGCCGCGGCCACCCCCGCGCCGAGCGCGCCCTGCCCGTGGGCGAGCGCCTCTCCCGCACCCGGGAGCGCCGCCGCGGCGTTCTGCGCGGGCAGCGTCTGGGTAACGGTGTCCAGCGCCTGGGAGGCGTCCGGCACGGCCGGGGCGGCGTTCGCGGCGCCCGCGCCGACGGCGGCGAATGCGGCACCGAGAGCGGCGACACCGAGGGTCTTGGCAGCAGACTGCTTCATATTGAATGCGTCCTTGGATCCGTGTGACGGGGATGTGAGCGGTCCAAAAACGTAAACACGCAGAGCCACCCTCCGCAAACATCGGAAAGCAGCCGAGTCATGGAGAACAAGTGAAGACCCGGCCGCTTTTCGCTCCTTCGATCAGCCCTGTTCCTTCAAGGAACCCCTGGTGGAGGCGGTCTGCTGGAACAGCCATTCGGACTTGAGCTCTGCATATCCAGGCTTGATCACGTCATTGATCATGGCCAGTCGTTCATCGAAAGGAATGAATGCTGACTTCATAGCATTGACAGAGAACCACTGGATATCATCGAGCGAATAACCGAACGCCTCGACCAGGTGCTCGAATTCACGCGACATGCTCGTCCCCGACATGAGCCGATTGTCCGTGTTCACGGTCGCCCGGAAGTGCAGGCGCCGCAGCAGACCGATCGGGTGCTCCGCGTAGGAGTCGGCGGCGCCGGTCTGGAGGTTGGAGCTGGGGCACAGTTCCAGCGGGACGCGCTTGTCACGGACGTACGAGGCCAGCCGTCCGAGCTTCACCGAGCCGTCCGCCGCGACCTGGATGTCGTCGATGATCCGCACACCGTGGCCGAGCCGGTCCGCACCGCACCACTGGAGCGCCTGCCAGATGGAGGGGAGCCCGAAGGCCTCGCCGGCGTGGATGGTGAAGTGGTTGTTCTCGCGCTTGAGGTACTCGAAGGCGTCGAGGTGACGGGTGGGCGGGAAGCCCGCCTCGGCGCCCGCGATGTCGAAGCCCACCACACCCAGGTCGCGGTAGCGGTTGGCCAGTTCGGCGATCTCCAGGGCACGGGCCGCGTGCCGCATGGCGGTCAGCAGGGCGCCGACCCGGATGCGGTGGCCGTTGTCCCGGGCACGCCGTTCACCCTCCCGGAAGCCCTCGTTGACGGCCTCGACGACCTCTTCGAGGGTGAGTCCGGTCTCCAGGTGCTGCTCGGGCGCGTAGCGCACCTCGGCGTAGACGACCCCGTCCTCGGCGAGATCCTCGGCGCACTCGGCGGCGACCCGCACCAGCGCCTCACGCGTCTGCATGACGGCACAGGTGTGGGCGAAGGTCTCCAGGTACCGCTCCAGGGACCCGGAGTCGGCGGCCTCGCGGAACCAGACGCCGAGTTTGTCGGGGTCGGTCTCGGGGAGCCCGGAATAGCCGGTCTCCTGGGCGAGTTCGACGATCGTCCCGGGGCGCAGGCCCCCGTCGAGGTGATCGTGCAGCAGGACCTTGGGTGCCCGGCGGATCTGTTCCGAGCTCGGGGTGTTCTGGATCTGGCTCGTCATTTTCGCACTGTAGCCCCTACGCGCGTAGATCTCTTGTCGCGGCGTCCGTCGATACGTAACGGTGACCACGCGGACGGGTGGCGTACACCGTCACTTCTGACACTGTTCTGTCATGGCACAGCAAGCGACGCCGGTTCGCAGCGCCCGGCTGGGGAGGACGATCGGCCCGGAGCCGACGGCCGTCAGCGGAGTGGTTCTGCTGCTCCCGGGCGGCGACGAGGTCTCCGCGCGCAGACCGTCCCCGATGTGGGCGACCGCCTCCGTACGCGCGCTCGGCCGCCGGCTCATGCGCGCGGGACACGCGGAAGGCCTGGCCACCCATGTCGTGCACTACCGCTTCCGCGGCTGGAACGGCAGCGAGGCGCACCTCGCGAACGACGCGTCCTGGGCCGCCGACGAGGTCGTACGCCGCTACGGGGACGTGCCGGTGTGCCTCGCCGGTGTGGGCATGGGAGGCCGCGCGGCGCTGCGCGCGGCCGGGCACACGGCCGTCAACTCCGTTCTGGCGCTCGCCCCCTGGCTGCCCGAGGACGACGTGGCGGCGCCACCCGAACCGGTGAAGCAGCTCGCCGGGCGGCGCGTGCTGATCGTGCACGGCACCAACGACGAGCGCACCGACCCGGAGTTGTCCTTCCGGCTCGCGGCGCGGGCGAAGAAGTCCAACCGGGACATCTGCCGGTTCGAGGTCCACTCCGACGGGCACGGGTTGCACCAGTACCGGTCCGAAGTGCACGCGCTGGCGGAGGACTTCGTGATGGGGGCGTTGTTCGGACACGGGGTGTCGCGCCCTCTGGAGGACGCGCTGGCCGCGCCGCCGCCGTTGGGGTTGCGGATGCCGCTTGCCTCCGGCTTCGGGCGGGCGTTGCGTCGTTAGGTTGTTGGTGTCTGCGGGTGCGTGGGGGCTGGTCGCGCCCACGCGGCGGAGCCGCATATGTCAGAGCCCCGCGCCCCTGAAGGGGCGCTCCTGGTGCCCCTAGTCGGGCAGCAGATGGCCCCTTCGCGACAGTAGGAACCTTTTGAAGGCGGCCACCGGTGGGGTGTCCGGGTGGCCGTCCAGCCATGCCACTCCGATCTCGCGGACCGCTCTCGGGGCCGTGACCGTCAGTTCGACCACCCCTGGGCGGGGCACGGCCGGCGGAGGCAGGAGGGCGACTCCGAGGCCGGCGGCCACCAGGCCCCGTAGGGTCTCGGCCTCCTCGCCCTCGAAGGCGATGCGGGGCTTGAAACCGGCCTCCTGACAGAGGTCGTCGGTGATGCGGCGCATGCCGTAGCCGGGTTCGAGGGTCACGAAGGTCTCGTCGGCGGCCTCGGCGAGGCGGATGCGCTTGCGGGCGGCGAGGCGGTGGTCGGCCGGGACGACGAGCCGGAGCTTCTGCTCGTCGAGGAGGCGGCCCACCAGGTCGGGCGCGTCCGGCACCGGCGAGGTGAGGCACAGGTCCAGCTCGCCCGAGCGCAGTCCCTCCAGCATCGCCTCGCCGTAGTTCTGGACGAGGCTGAAGCGGACCCGGGGGTGATCGGCGCGGAAGGCGCGGATCAGGCCGGGGACGGTCTCCGAGCCCATGGTGTGCAGGAAGCCGAAGGCGACCTTGCCGGTGGCCGGGTCGGCGTCCGCGCGCACCTCCTCGGCGGCGCGCTCGATCTCGGCGAGGGCCCGCTCGACGGAGGAGAGGAACGTACGGCCCGCGGGGGTGAGGGAGACCGTGCGGCCCCGGCGGGCGAACAGATCGACGCCCAGGTCATGTTCGAGCCGGGCCATGGCCCGCGACAGCGTCGACTGGGGGACCCGCATCTCCTGCGCGGCGCGCGTGACGTGCTCCGTACGGGCGACCCCGGCGAAGTACGCGAGGCGTGGGGCGAGCAGCCTCGACATGCCCGCGCTGTCTTCTGTGTCACTGGACGGTGACAGGTGAGGCCCTGACCTTTGCTGATGCGCCATGGGAACGATTATGGCGATTCCATGCATTGGACGGATGAGCGACGGCTCTTTAGTTTCGAAGCATGCCTTCCGCCAGTACCGGGGCGTCCACCACCGTGGGCGCCACCTCCTCCGTCACGTCCTCCACCGCCGCCGTCGACTCCCGTCTCACCCCGGGTGGGCCCGGCTACCGCCGCATGAGCTTCGCGCTCTTCCTCGCGGGTGTGGCGACCTTCGCGCTCCTCTACTCCACACAGGCCCTCCTCCCGCTCGTCTCCACGGACTTCGGGGTCAGCGCGAGCGAGGCGAGCTGGACGGTGTCCGCGGCGACGGGTGCGCTGGCGCTGTTCGTCCTCCCCATGAGCGCGCTGTCGGAGCGGTTCGGACGGCGTACGTTGATGACGACGTCGCTGGCGGTCGCGGTAACGGTCGGGCTCCTGGTCCCCTTCGCCCCGTCGATCGGCGCGCTGGTCGCGCTGCGGGCGGTGCAGGGCGCGGCGCTGGCGGGCCTTCCGGCCTCCGCGACGGCCTATCTGGCGGAGGAGGTCCGCCCGAAGGCCCTGATCACGGCGATCGGCCTCTTCGTGGCGGGCAACAGCGTCGGCGGGATGAGCGGCCGGGTCATCACCGGCTGGGTCGCGCAGGAGTGGGGATGGCGGGTCGCCGTCGCCACGATCGGGATCATCGCGGTGGCCTGCGCGGTCGCCTTCCGTATGCTCCTGCCCGCGCCGAAGCACTTCACGCCCGGCTCGCTGCGGCCGCGGGTGCTGGCCCGTACGGTCCGTGACCACCTCGCGAACCCGCTGCTGCGTCGGCTGTACGCGATCGGCGCGCTGTTCATGATGGTCTTCGGCGGGGTCTACACGGTGATCGGCTACCGCCTGACCGAGGCCCCGTTCTCCCTCCCCCAGGGCATCATCGGCTCGATCTTCCTGGTGTACCTGGTCGGTACGGTGTCGGCGTCCACGGCGGGCAGGCTGGTCGCCCGCCTGGGCCGGCGCGGCTCCCTGTACCTGGCGGGCGGCACCACGACCGCCGGCCTGCTCCTCTCCCTCGTCGACTCCCTCCCCCTCGTCCTGCTCGGCCTGGTGCTGATCACCGCGGGCTTCTTCGCGGGCCACGCGGTGGCGTCCTCGTCGGTCAGCCACACCGCCAAGCAGGGCCGCGCCCAGGCCTCCGCCCTCTACCAGTCCGCGTACTACATCGGCTCCAGCGCGGGCAGCACGCTCGGCGCGGTCGCCTTCCACGCGGGCGGGTGGGCCGGGACGGTGGCACTCGGACTGTTCGCGGTCCTCGGCGTCGTCACGATCACACTGCTCGGCTCCCACGCGGCCCGCGCCCAGGCCCGCCACGAACCGGCCCTGGCGCACTGAGCGTCCCAAACGCTCCTACGGTCCCCCTGGTCGGACCCCGTTGTCAGTGGCGGCACCTAGCCTCCACGCCGTCAACCGGCCCGAACAGGGGGATCTTTCATGGAGTTCCGCGTCGATCGCGACGACCTCGCCGAGGCGGTGGCCTGGGCGGCCCGCACCCTGCCCGCCCGCTCGCCGGTACCGGTGCTGGGCGGACTGCTGCTGGAGGCCGGTCCTGGACGACTCGGCATCTCGGGGTTCGACTTCGAGGCGGCGGCGAGCATCGAGACCGATGCCGAGACGGGGGCGGACGGCCGGATCCTCGTGCTGTCGCCGTCGCGGCCGGGCGCGACGACACACTGCCGGTCCTCACCGGCGTACAACTGCGGCTGTCCGGCGAGGACATGACACTCTCCGCGTCGGACCGCTACCGGTACGCCGTGCGCACCCTGGCCTGGAAACCCGAGGCCCCCCCTCGACGGCGTCGTGGAGGCCCTGCTGCCCGCGCGTCGGCTGCACGAGATCGCCCGGTCGCCGGCCCGCTCCGGTGACGTGCGCATCGGGCTCGACCCCGCGGGCGGCGGGATGTTCGGCTTCGAGGGCGGGCCGATGCGGACGGCGGTGCGGCTGATGGAGGGGCGGCTGCCGCGGCACGGCTCGCTGTTCTCGGTGCCCGAAGCCGCGGTCGCGGAGGTGGAGCGCGAGGCGCTGGCGGAGGCCGTACGGCGCGTCGCCGTCGTCGCGGAGGTGAACAGTCCCGTACGGCTGGACTTCACCGGTGACGGCGAGGGGTCCGTTCTGCTGCGCGCCGGATACGCCGACGACGTGGCCTCGCAGCGACTGCCCGCGGCGCTGACCGGCACGGCGGAGATCACCGTCGCCTTCAACCCGGCCTATCTGCTGGACGCCCTGAACTCCTTCGAGCAGCCGCGGGTACGGCTGGAGCTGCTGGGGCCGGGGCAGCGGGCGCTGCTGAGCGGGGCCGAAGCCAGGGCCGAGGCGGTGGACGGAACCGGGGGCGAAGCGGGCGGTGCGCACCGGCATTTGCTCATGTCCGTGAAGCAATTGGTCTGAGCTCCGCTTTTTCCCACTCCGGGGGCCATTGTCAGTGGGCTGCGGTAGCTTCCGAAGTGCCGGCGCAACGAGGCGACGGTGCGACGGGAACGGCCACAGGGGTGGGTTGGCTATGAGCGACGGTACGGCGACGACAGATCTGGACGTGCGGCTGGAGAAGCACCGGGTCGAGCTGACCGGGTACTGCTATCGGATGCTCGGCTCCTCCTTCGAGGCGGAGGACGCGGTGCAGGACACGATGGTCCGCGCCTGGCGGAGCTACGACAAGTTCGAGGGCCGTTCGTCGATGCGGTCCTGGCTGTACCGGATCGCCACCAACGTCTGCCTCGACATGCTGAACGCGGGCAACCGGAGGGCGCGTCCGATGGATCTGAGTGGTCCCTCACCCCTGGCTCAGGCGGCGCTCACCCCGCGCCCGGACAACACCTGGCTGGAGCCGATGCCCGACGCGCGCGTGCTGCCCACGGTCGGTGACCCCGCCGAGGCCGCGGTGGCCAAGGAGTCGGTGCGCCTCGCCTTCATGGCCGCCCTGCAGCAGCTGCCGCCCAAGCAGCGCGCCGTGCTCATCCTGCGTGAGGTCCTGGCCTGGAAGGCGTCGGAGGTCGCCGAGCTGCTCGGGACGACGGTCGCCTCGGTCAACAGCGCGTTGCAGCGGGCCCGCGCGACCCTCTCGGAGAGCGACAGCGCCGAGGCCGCCGTCTCCGACCCGCTCGACGAGGAGCAGCAGAAGCTGCTCGAGCGCTATGTCGCCGCGTTCGAGGGGTACGACATGACGGCGCTGACCGCGCTGCTCCACGAGGACGCGATCATGACGATGCCGCCGTTCGACCTGTGGCTGCGCGGCACGGGCGACATCACCGGTTTCATGACGACCCTCGGTGCCTCCTGCGCGGGTTCGCGCCTGCTGCCGGTCGCGGTCAACGGTCTGCCGGGATTCGCGCACTACAAGCCGGATCCCGAGGAGGGCGGCTTCAGTGCCTGGGCGATCCAGGCACTGGAGATCTCAGACGGCCGCATCACCGGGTTCCACTGCTTCCTGGACACCAAGCGCTGGTTCCCGCTCTTCGGCCTCCCCCTCCACCTCGAAGCGGAGTCCGACTAGATCGAGAAGCAGGAGGAGAGGCGGGGCCGGGGCGCGCAGACGGACGCGGCCCCCGGCCCGGCGGGCGGTGAGCTGCATCCTGGCCAGGGCGTCGACGGTGGCCAGGCCGGGTGGACCGAGGCCCGCGACATCGCAGACCACCACCCCGGCGCCGGTCGCCGCCAGCCGCGCGCGCACGTCGTCACAGAGCCCTGGCACCTGGTCACGGGTGACGGGGCCGGGCAGCACGAGTACGGCGGGTGTCGTGGCGTCCACAGTCAGTAGACCGGCCGGAGGCACGGAACTCATCGCGCCGAGCCGACCCGTTCGAGGCGCGCGCCCGCAAAGGATCACATTGACCTGCGCCCCTCCCACCCCAGAGGGTTGGGTGTATGCCCCATGAATCAGCGCCTTCCGTGATACCCGACGGCCTCCTCCGACCGACGGGGGCACCGTGCAAGGGGTGCTGACGGGCTTCGCGGTCATCGCCGTCGTCATCGGAGTCGGTTACGTCATCGGACGCCGCGGCTATCTCGGGGAGAACGGGCGGGAGGTGCTGACGAAGCTCGCCTTCCATGTGGCCTCTCCCGCCCTGCTGTTCACCACGCTCGCCCGGGCCGACCTGTCGGTGATCTTCTCCAGCCGGCTCCTGGTGACGGCGATGAGCACGGCCGCGGCGGCCGGGGTCTTCGTCGCGGTCGGGGTCGTACGCGGCTGGGGCGTGGGCCGGACGACGATCGGCGCGCTCTGCTCCAGCTACGTCAACTCGGGCAACCTCGGCATCCCGATCGCGGTGTACGTGCTGGGGGACGCCTCGCTCGTCGCGCCCGTACTGCTCTTCCAGCAGATCATGGTCACGCCCCTCGCGCTCACCGTCCTCGACCTGTCGGGGGACGGCGAGAAGGGCCCCCTGTGGCAGCGGCTGATCACTCCCCTGCGCAACCCCATCGCGGTCGGCTCGCTGAGCGGGGTCGCGGTGTCGGCGACCGGTCTGACGCTGCCGGGACCGGTCATGGACCCGCTCACGCTGATCGGCAACATGTCGGTGCCCGCGGTGCTGCTGGCGTTCGGCATCTCGCTGTGCGGCAGCACGCTGCCCGGCCGGGGCGCGGACCGGTACCCGGTGCTGCTGTCCGTCGCCCTGAAGTCGGTGGGCCAGCCGCTGGCCGCCTGGGCCCTGGCGGTGGGCCTGTTCGGGCTGCACGGCGCGCCGCTGCTCGACGTCGTGGTCACCTCGGCGCTGCCCGCCGCCCAGAACCTCTTCACCTACGCCTCGCGTTACCGGGTCGGCGAGACGCTGGCGCGGGAGTCGATCCTGCTGTCGACGATCCTGTCGGTGCCGGTGCTGGTGGTGATCGCGGCCGTGCTCGGCTGACGAGTACTCGGCTGACGGCACCGGCCCAGGGCACGCGAAAGGGCCGGCGCGTCCGCGCCGGCCCTTCCACCGCCGTACGAAATCAGCTGCCGGACGGGGCAACTGCCGCACGGAGTCAGGCGATACGTTCCAGCACGACCGGCGTGGCCTTGAAGTCCGTGCCCGCGGCGGCGATGTCGTAGGAACCCTCGACCGACTCCAGGGCGTACTCGAAGCGCTCGGGGGTGTCGGTGTGGAGGGTCAGCAGGGGCTGGCCCGCGGTGACGGTGTCGCCGGGCTTGGCGTGCAGTTCGACGCCCGCGGCGGCCTGCACCGGGTCCTCCTTGCGGGCGCGGCCCGCGCCGAGGCGCCAGGCGGCGATGCCGATGTCGTAGGCGTCCAGGCGGGTCAGGACGCCGGAGGACGGGGCCGTCACCACGTGCTGCTCGCGGGAGGTGGGCAGCGCGGCGTCCGGGTCACCGCCCTGCGCGGCGATCATGCGGCGCCAGACGTCCATCGCGGAGCCGTCCGCGAGGGCCTTCGCCGGGTCGGCGTCCTTGATGCCCGCCGCGTCCAGCATCTCGCGCGCCAGGGCGAGGGTGAGTTCGACGACGTCGGCCGGACCGCCGCCCGCCAGGACCTCCACCGACTCCCGTACTTCGAGCGCGTTGCCGGCCGTCAGGCCCAGTGGGGTCGACATGTCCGTGAGGAGTGCGACCGTCTTCACGCCGTGGTCGGTGCCCAACCCGACCATCGTGGCGGCGAGTTCACGGGCGTCCTCGATGGTCTTCATGAAGGCGCCGGTGCCGACCTTCACGTCCAGGACCAGCGAGCCCGTGCCCTCCGCGATCTTCTTCGACATGATGGAGGAGGCGATGAGGGGGATCGCCTCGACCGTGCCGGTGACGTCGCGCAGCGCGTACAGCTTCTTGTCGGCGGGGGCCAGGCCGTCGCCCGCCGCGCAGATGACCGCGCCGGTCGTGTCGAGGACGTTCAGCATCTCCTCGTTCGACAGCAGGGCGCGCCAGCCGGGGATGGACTCCAGCTTGTCCAGCGTGCCGCCGGTGTGGCCGAGGCCGCGTCCGGACAGCTGCGGGACCGCCGCGCCGCAGGCGGCGACCAGCGGGGCCAGCGGGAGGGTGATCTTGTCGCCGACGCCGCCCGTGGAGTGCTTGTCGGCGGTCGGGCGGGAGAGGGAGGAGAACTCCATGCGCTCGCCGGAGGCGATCATCGCGGCGGTCCAGCGGGCGATCTCACGACGGTTCATGCCGTTGAGCAGGATCGCCATGTTGAGGGCGGCCATCTGGTAGTCGGCGACCTCGCCGCGGGTGTACGCGTCGATGACCCAGTCGATCTGCGCGTCGCTGAGCTCGGCGCGGTCCCGCTTGGTGCGGATGACGGAGACGGCGTCCATGGCCATGGCTTTCCTTCCGAAGACTTCCGAAAATCCGCGGCCCCTCCCGATCGGTCGTTCATCGTCCGGTCGTCGGAAGGGGCCACGCAGGCGTTACTTGGTGAGATTCTCCGGCCCGAAGGCCTGCGGCAGCATCTCGGAGAGCGGCAGGATTCCGGCCGGGGTCTCCAGGAGCAGATCGGCCCCACCGAACTCGTACAGCAGCTGCCGGCAGCGTCCGCACGGGACGAGGATCTCGCCCTGTCCGTCGACGCAGGTGAAGTGCGTCAGCCGACCGCCACCGGTGTTCAGCAGCTGGGAGACCAGACCGCACTCGGCGCACAGTCCTAGCCCGTACGAGGCGTTCTCGACATTGCAGCCGGTGACGGTCCTGCCGTCGTCGACGAGGGCCGCGACACCGACCGGGAAGCCCGAGTAGGGGGCGTAGGCCCGGGACATGGCGTCCCGCGCGTGCTCCCGCAGAGCCTCCCAGTCGACGGCCGCGGACCCGGCGTCGGCGGACGTCACTTGCCCTGTCCTCTCCGGTACGGCATGCCGTCCGCCTTCGGCATCCGCAGGTGCTGCGCGGACAGCGAGAGAACGAGCAGGGTCACGATGTACGGCGTCGCGCTGACGACCTGCTTGGGGACATCGCTGGTGGTGACGTACCAGACGAACATCAGCGCCGACACCGCGGCGGTGACCAGCGCGGGCACGAGCCGCTTCTTCCACGCGAGGTAGGCGGCGCCGAAGACCAGCAGAATCGCGATCAGCAGGATCAGCGCGTGCACGTTGGTGGTGCCGCCGCGCAGGTTGAGGCTGTCGGTGTAGCCGAACAGACCCGCTCCGAGGGCGAGACCGCCCGGCATCCAGTTACCGAAGATCATCGCGGCGAGACCGATGTATCCGCGGCCGGCCGTCTGACCGTCCAGGTACACGTTGGACGCGACGATCGAGAGGAAGGCACCGCCGAGGCCGGCGAAGCCACCGGAGATGATCACGGCGAGGTACTTGTACTTGTAGACGTTGACGCCGAGGGACTCGGCGGCCATCGGGTTCTCGCCGCAGGAGCGCAGCCGCAGGCCGAAGGACGTACGCCACAGCACCCACCACGTCGCCGGTACGAGGGCCACGGCGACGACCGTGAGCGGCGACAGGTCGGTGACCAGCCCGCCGAGCAGGCCCGCGATGTCCGAGATCAGGAACCAGTGCTTCCCGTTGAGCGTGTCCAGACCGCTCGACAGTCCCGGAATGTCGAAGGTGCCGAGCGAGTCGATGGGCGGGGACTGCTTGGAGGAGCCCTGCGGCGCGTTCTCGAAGGTGAACTTCGACAGGTAGCGGGTGGTACCGAGCGCCAGGATGTTGATGGCCACACCGGAGACGATGTGGTTGACGTTGAAGGTCACCGTGGCGATGGCGTGCAGGATGCCGCCGAGCACACCGCCGATGATGCCGAAGGCGACACCGGTCCACGGGCCCCACTGATAGCCGGCCCAGGCTCCGAACCAGGTGCCGAGGATCATCATGCCTTCGAGGCCGATGTTGACGACGCCCGCGCGCTCGGACCACAGGCCGCCGAGGCCCGCGAGTCCGATCGGCACCGCGAGGCGCAGCGCCGTGGACATCTGTCCGGTCGAGGTGATGCCGTCCGCGCCGGTGATCAGGCGGACAGCCGAGGTCAGGATGAGTACGCCCGCGATGATCAGCAGGAGCACGGGGAGCGAGAATCGGCGGCTGCCCTTGCCGGGCTGCTGCGCCTGCGGCTTGGCGACGGTCGCGGTGCTCATCGGGCAGCCACCTCCTTCGGGGAGTTGTTGTTGGCGGCGGCCGCGGCCAGTTCCTCACCGACCCGCTTCTGCTGGCGGCGCAGGCCCCAGACACGTACGGCCTCGTAGGAGATGACGACCGCGAAGACGATCAGACCCTGCATGATCGTGGCGATCTCCTTCTCGTACGCCACCGGGGTCGCGTAGTCGAGCGCCGGGGACGCCTTGTCGAGGAAGGCGATCAGCAGGGCGGCGAAGGCGATGCCCACCGGGTTGTTGCGGCCGAGCAGGGCGATCGTGATGCCGGTGAAGCCGAGTCCGGTCGGGAAGCTCAGGCTGTAGCTGTGCGCGTCGCCGAGCAGCAGCGGCAGGCCGGAGAGGCCCGCGACCGCGCCGGAGATCAGCATCGCGGTGAGCACCATCTTCTTGGCGTCGACACCGGAGGCCGCGGCGGCGGTCTCGGAGGCACCGGTGGCGCGCAGGTCGAAGCCGAAGCGGGTGCGGTTGAGGACCACCCAGTACAGGACGCCCATGAGGACCGCGAGGAAGACCAGGCCGTAGATCTCGCCGACGTCCGAGCCGAGGTTGATGCCGGGAACCCAGCCGGACTTCTTCATGATGCCGGTCGTGTTGTTGTTGCCGACCTGCACACCCCAGATGTTGTCGAGGGTGAGATAGCCGATGAGGCTGGTGGCGATCGCGTTGAGCATGATCGTCGCGACGACCTCGCTCACTCCCCGGGTGACCTTCAGGACACCGGCGATGCCGGCCCAGAAGGCACCGGTGAGCATGCCGACGAGCAGCAGCAGCGGCACCTGCAGGACGCCGGGCAGCGCGATGTGCGTGCCGACGACCGCGGTCATCATCGCGGCGAGGCGGTACTGACCGTCGACACCGATGTTGAACAGGTTCATGCGGAAGCCGATGGCCACCGCGAGCGCCGCCAGGTAGTACAGCGACGCCTGGTTGATGATCAGCACCTGGACGTCGGAGTACGTCGCCTGCTGGAGCATCAGGGAGTACGGCTCGAACGGGCTCTTGCCCGAGGCGAGCAGCACGACCGAGGTCAGCGCGATCGCCGCGACGAGCGCGATGACCGGGCCGGCCACCGCGAGGAGCACGCGCTCCTTGTCGAACTTCTTCATCGGGCCTCGTCCTCCGGGGCGGCGCTTTCCGCTACGTGCTCCAGGTGTCCGGAGGCGGCGCCGGTCATGGCCGAGCCGAGTTCCTCCGGGGTGACGGTCGCCGGGTCGGCGTCCGCCACGAGCCTGCCGTTGTAGATCACCCGCAGGGTGTCCGACAGGCCGATCAGCTCGTCCAGGTCGGCCGAGATCAGCAGCACGGCCAGGCCCTCGCGGCGGGCCTCGCGGATCTGGTCCCAGATCGCGGCCTGCGCGCCGACGTCCACACCGCGGGTGGGGTGGGCGGCGATCAGGAAGCGCGGCTTGTGGCTCATCTCGCGGCCGACGATCAGCTTCTGCTGGTTGCCGCCGGAGAGCGAGGCGGCGGTGACGTCGATGCCGGGGGTGCGGACGTCGTACTCCTCGACGATCCGCCTGGTGTCCTCCTGGGCGCCCTTGATGTCGAGCCAGAAGCCCTTCGCGTTGGGGGCCTCGGTGACATGGCCGAGGATGCGGTTCTCCCAGAGCGGGGACTCCAGCAGCAGGCCGTGGCGGTGGCGGTCCTCGGGGATGTACCCGATGCCCTTCTCGCGGCGCTTGCGGGTGGCCCACCCCGTGATCTCGTCGCCGAGGAACGTGATGGCTCCCGCGTCCGCGGCCTTGAGGCCGATCAGCGCGTCGATGAGCTCGGTCTGACCGTTGCCCTCGACACCGGCGATGCCCATCACCTCACCCGCGTGGATGGTGAAGGTGACGTCGTCGAGGATGCGCCGCACCGCGGCGGCGGTCTCGGCGGTGTCCTCGGTGAGCAGCCCGGCGCCCGTCGGCTCGGCGAGCTCGCCGAGGGAGGGGGCACCGCTGGCGAAGACCGTGAGGCCCTCGACCTGGATGACCGGCTTGTCCGTGACGGTGGACTCGGCGGTCTCCGGGGTCGGGAGCTCGCTGCCGACCATCATCTCGGCGAGCTGGCGGGGGGTCGTCTCGGCGGGGACGGCCGTGCCGACCGTCGTACCGCGCCGGATGACCGTGATCTCGTCGGCGACCGAGAGGACCTCGCCCAGCTTGTGCGAGATGAAGATGACGGCCAGGCCCTCGGACTTGAGCTCGCGCAGGTTGTCGAAGAGCGCGTCCACCTCCTGCGGCACCAGTACGGCGGTGGGCTCGTCCAGGATCAGGGTGCGGGCGCCGCGGTAGAGGACCTTGAGGATCTCCACGCGCTGACGCTCGGCGACACCGAGGCCCTCGACCAGGACGTCCGGGCGGACGTTCAGGCCGTACCGGTCGGAGATCTCCTTGATCTTCTTACGGGCGCCGCCGCCGATGCCGTACAGCTTCTCGCTGCCCAGGACCACGTTCTCCAGGACGGTGAGGTTGTCGGCGAGCATGAAGTGCTGGTGGACCATGCCGATGCCGCGCGAGATGGCGTCGGCGGGGCTGTGGAAGGTGACCTGCTCGCCGTCGACGGTGATCGTGCCCTCGTCCGGCTTCTGCATGCCGTAGAGGATCTTCATCAGCGTCGACTTGCCGGCACCGTTCTCGCCGACGAGGGCGTGGACCGTGCCCTTGCGGACCGTCAGGTGGATGTCATGGTTGGCCACCACACCGGGGAAACGCTTGGTGATCCCCGCCAGCTCGACCGCGGTCGACTGCGCGGTGAGCGGAGGGCTGCTGGACGCGTCGATGGCGCACTCTCCTTGGAAAAGGGGCCTATCTACGCGCGTAGCGCCCCTGCTTTGAATTGCACTCGGACGGACCGGGCTCTTTCCGGACTGCCTTCGGTCCGATCCGATCCGATCCGAGCATTCTGCCGCGCGAACGGGGCACGGGAAGGTCATCCTCCCCACACCCCGTTCCGTGGCCGTAACGCTGCCATTACAGCGTTGCCATGGCCATGGTTTCGACGTCTGGTGATGACGTCGTGACCTGGGCCGGGATCAGGGCTCCGGTCAGGAGGTCTTGACCGTGATCGAGCCGTCCTTGATACCCGCCTCGGCCTTCTTCAGCGCGGCCTGCAGGTCGGCGTTGTTCTTGAACGCCGGGTTCGAGTCGGCGAGGCCGACACCGCCGGTGGCGAGGCTGGCACGGACGACGCCGGTCGCGGGCTTGCCGTCCGCCACCGACTTCGCGAGGTTGTAGACCGCCCCGGCGACGTCCTTGGTGGCCGAAGTCAGGATGTAGTCCTTGTACTTGGCCAGCGCGTCCTGCTTGTACTGGTCGGAGTCGACGCCGATGGCCCACACCTTGTGCGAGGCGGCGGACTGGATGACACCCTGACCCGACAGGCCCGCGGCGGCGTAGATCACGTCGGCGCCCGCCTCGATCTGACCCTCGGCCGCGTCCTTGCCCTTGTCGGGGCTGGAGAAGCCACCCTCCTGGGGCGTCTGGGTCAGGTACTGCTTCTCGATCTTTATCTTCGGGTTGACCGACTGGGCACCCTGGACGTAACCGGCCTCGAACTTGTGGATCAGCGGGATGTCCACGCCGCCGACGAAGCCGATGTGGTTCTTCTTGGTGGCCTTCGCCGCCGCGACACCCGCGAGGTAGGAAGCCTGCTCCTCGTGGAAGACCATGTCGGCGACGTTCGCGGCCTTGTCCTGCTCGTCGTCGATGATGCCGAAGGTGATCTTCGGGTACTTCGCCGCGACCTCCTTGACGGCCGGCGCGTACACGAAGCCGACGCCGATCACCGGGTTGTAGCCGGACTTGGCGAGCTGCTCCAGGCGCTGGACCTTGTCGGCGTCGGACTCGCCGTCCTGCGGCTCGATGTCCCGGCCGCCGATCTTGAGGTCGGTCTCGGCCTTCTGGAAACCGGCGTACGCGGCGTCGTTGAAGGACTGGTCGCCCTTGCCGCCGATGTCGTACGCAAGGCCGATGCCCTTGGTCTTGGCCGAGCCGCCGCTCGAGGCTTCGGTGGACGAGCCGCCACAGGCGGAGAGAGCAACGGCGAGGGATGCGGTCGCAACGCCCGCAACCGCGATTCGGGACACCCGGCGCATGAACGTGACTCCTTTGTGCAGGCGCCCAAACCAGGCGCTGATTCCGCCGCAGCGTAACGCGCGTAGACAGAGCAGAGAACCCACGTCGCCAGAGTGTTATCCGACCGTTTTGAACCCTCGGCGAACAATCTCCGAACACCTAGGGCGCACCTGGGGCTTCCACTCGGCAAAGGCGCCCGGACCCCGGGCGCGGTGTCCACGCGGTGTCGACACACCTTCGACGCGGCATCGACGTATGCGATGCCATATACGAGACCATGGTACTTTGCGGGATTCTGACCAGGTTTGATCTTTTCGCCGGGATCATCGTCGTGCCAGAACGACCCCGCGAGAACGCATGAACGCATGAACGCATGAACGCATGAATCCTGAACGCGTGAATGAGGGAGCCCCCGGCCCGTACATCGGGCCGGGGGCTCCCTCATCGGTGATCAGTGACGCCAGGTCGGTGATCAGTGACGACGGGCGCGACTCACTGGGTCGTCTTGACGGTGACCTTGCCGTCGATGATGTCCTGCTTGGCCTTGTCGACCGCCGCGACCACGTCCGTCAGGGCCTTGTACTTCGGGTTGGAGTCGGCGAAGCCGACGCCGCCCGACTTGAGGTCACCACGCACGACGCCGCTCAGCGGCTTGCCGTCGACGACGGACTTGGCCAGGTCGTACACCGCGCCGCCGACGTTCTTCAAGGCCGAGCCGAGGATCCAGTCCTTGTACTTGGCCAGCGAGCTCTGCGCGTACTGGTCGGAGTCGACACCGATGGCCCACACCTTCTTGGACGCGGCCTCGGAGATCACGCCCTGACCGGACAGGCCGGCCGCGTGGTAGAGCACGTCGGCGCCCTTTTCGATCTGGCCGGCCGCCGCGTCCTTGCCCTTGTCGGGGCTCGAGAAGCCACCCTCCTGGGGCGTCTGCGTCAGGTACTGCGACTCGATCTTGATGCTCGGGTTGACCGACTTCGCGCCCTGGTCGAAGCCCGCCTCGAACTTGTGGATCAGCGGGATGTCCACGCCGCCGATGAAGCCGATGTGGTTCTTCTTGGTGGCCTTCGCCGCCGCGACACCCGCGAGGTAGGAGGACTGCTCCTCGTGGAAGACGAGGTCGGCGATGTTCGCGGCCTTGTCCTGCTCGTCGTCGATGATGCCGAAGGTCACCTTCGGGTACTTCGCCGCGACCTCCTTGACGGCCGGCGCGTACACGAAGCCGACGCCGATCACCGGGTTGTAGCCGGACTTGGCGAGCTGCTCCAGGCGCTGCACCTTGTCGGCGTCGGACTCGCCGTCCTGCGGCTCGATGTCCCGGCCGCCGATCTTGAACTCGGTCTCGGCCTTCTGGAAACCGGCGTACGCGGCGTCGTTGAAGGACTGGTCACCCTTGCCGCCGATGTCGTACGCGAGACCGATGCCCTTCCCGGTGTAACCCGACGAGCTCTTCTTGGAGTCGCTGCTCGTGTCGGTGCTCGACTTGCCACAACCGACCGCCGCGAGGGCGATGACCGAGACGGCCACCGCTGCTTGGGAGAACCTGGTCCTCCGAGACATCAGACGCACAGCAAGCACCCTTCATCCCCACGGCCGTCGCCGGTCCGCTTCCCCAACACGCCGCCGACGCAGCGATTTCGGCGCACAGTAACGCGCGTAGAAGGGGAGGGGAACGGTGTTTCTCCGGGCCGTTATCGAACCGTGCCGCCACCGGGTTACGTTTGCACGCCACCCGTTACGGCGGGGTGACGCAAGCGGACAAAGAGGTGCCGATCGGGGCATCGGCGGACCGGCGGACCGGGTACCCCTACGTCACTTGTGCGCCATCTCCGAGTGAGCGTCTCGTGTTCGGGGGACCGCGTCCAGACCCTGTCCGGCGGATCGCGCCGGACAGGCCCTGGACCTACAGGCCTGGCAGGCCCTAGCGGATCGCGTCCAGCAGGGCCGCCGCGGTGAAGAGCTCGACTCCGACCGTGATGGCCGACTCGTCGGCGTCGAAGTCGCCGCGATGGAGGTCACGGGTGGTGCGCTCGCCCGGCGTACGGACGCCGAGGCGCGCCATGGCACCGGGCACGTGCTCCAGGTACCAGGAGAAGTCCTCGCCGCCGAGGCTCTGCTCGGTGTCCTCGACGGAGTGCGTGCCGCGCCGCGAGGTCATGGCGTCATGGAGGAGCTCCGTGACCGCCGGGTCGTTGACGACCGGCGGGACGCCCCGGATGTAGTTGATCTCGGACTTGGCGCGGTACAGGTTCGCGATCTCGTCGATGGCCGCGTGCACCAGGTCGGGCGCCTGCCGCCAGGCCTCGAGGTCGAGGCAGCGGACGGTCCCGGACAGCTCGGCGTGCTGCGGGATGACGTTGCAGGCGTGCCCGGACTCGACGCGTCCCCAGGTCACCGCGAGCCCGCTGCGGGCGTCCACCCGCCGGGCGACGAGCGACGGCACGTCGGTGACGACGCGCGCGGCGGCGGTGACGAGGTCGGTGGTGAGATGGGGACGCGCGGTGTGACCGCCGGCGCCGTCGAGTGAGACTTCCAGCCGGTCGCAGGCGGAAGTGATGGGACCGTGGCGCAGTCCGATCCGTCCGGCGTCGACCTTCGGATCGCAGTGCACGCCGATGATCCGCCCCACGCCGTCCAGCACTCCGGACTCGATGGCGTCGGGCGCGCCCCCGGGCAGGACCTCTTCGGCGGGCTGGAAGATCAGCCGTACGGGATGCGGCAGGAGCCCCTGGCGATGCAGCTCGGCGAGGACGAGCCCGGCGCCGAGGACGACGGTCGTGTGCACGTCGTGGCCACAGGCGTGCGCGCGGCCGGGCACGGTCGAGCGGTAGGCGCAGTCACTCTTCGTGTCCGGGATGGGCAGCGCGTCGATGTCGGCGCGCAGGGCGAGCATGCCGCGTCCGCCGTCGACCACACGGTCCCGTGCGCGGTCGCGCGCCCCGCCCCCTTCGCCCTCCCCCGCACCTTCACCGGCGTCGATCCCGATGTCACAGATGAGCCCGGTTCCGATGTCGAGCACGCGGGGCTTGAGGCCCGCCTGCTCCAGGCGCGCCTTGAGTGCCGCGGTGGTGCGGAACTCCTGGTTGCCGAGCTCCGGGTGCATGTGCATGTCGCGCCGGAACGCGATCAGCTCGGCACGCAGGGCGTCGGGCAGGGTGCCGGGGAGCGCTGCTCCCCCGGGGACATCGGCCTCGTACTCTCGGGACATCAATTGGTTCACCCTTTGAAGGGTAGGGCGGCGGGGCGGCCAACTGACCCACGATCAACAAAACTTCAGCCCGTTAGGGGAAGAAACTTGGCCACGCGCCGCATAGATTTCCGGTGGGATGGGTATGCTCGCCCGTCTTTCCGGACGATGGGATCTTGAGCCAGACGGTATGCGCGCCCTGCCCGGACCGCATCCGGACCGAAGGCCGACGGTCGCGTCCGGGACGATGGCCGACTGCCATGTCCGCCACGATGGCCGACTGCGGTGACGGCCCGTGACCACGGGGTGACGCGGGCCCTTGATGCGGGCCACCGCCCCTCTCCAGATCCAGTCCGCCGGGGCTGCCGGCGAACTCCCATAGGGAAACGCTCGGGGTGTCCGAACCCATTCCCGTACCCTACGGTCCCACAGACCTGACCAAGATCATGCGCACGCATGCCCGAACACCACCCCCTGTCGACCCGGGCGCGAGGGGGCCGCCGGGGTCCGCGCCGGAGGGGCGTGGGGACGACCTGGGGCGCCTGGCCGGTCGACGGCGTCGGACAGCCGTACTGCCGACCATGAGGATCTTGATCGCGCCGGCGTCTTCGCCGTTTCCTACGGGGTCAGACATCAAGATCCCCGCGTATATCCAGCTCCGCCCAGACGGTCTTGCCGACGGTGAGTTTCTCCACGGACCAGCGGTTCGCCAGTGCGCGGACGATGAGGAGGCCTCGGCCGAACTGGTCATCCGCGACGGGCGTGGGCGGATACGGAAGCCGCTCACCTCTCGGGTCGGTCACGGCGACGCGCAGGGCGTTGCCCGTCAGCGACGTCTCGACGCGGAACAGGCGGTCCCGTAAGCACCCGTGGAGCAGGGCGTTCGTGCACAACTCGCTCGCCAGCAGCGCCGCGTCACCGGCGACGTCGGGGTGGCCCCAGTCGACGGCGAGTTGGGCGACGCGTCTGCGGGCGCGGGGGATGTTGCCCGGGTAGGGGGTGTAGTCCACGGAGTCGTAGCGGTCGTCGCCCTTGCGGAAGCGAGGGGGAGGACAGGAGTTGGTCACGGGGTGCGTCTCCTTGCGCGAGGGCGGGCGCCAGGTGGGGTGGCTCTGCCGCGCGGTGCCCGTTCGGGAGCACGGTGCACTTCCGCCGCCTGGTGTCATTGAGTAACCGTCCGGACACCGAAGGTAGCGTTATTCCCGAGGGCCATCAACTATGAGGCCATAAATTTCTACTCGAACTTGCTTGCTCACAGTGCGCCGACGGCACAGACTGTGACCAACTCGGCTGGAGGGAACGCGAGATGGCAGGCAGAAGCCCTGATCGCGGAGTGTCCGTGTCGACCGTGCTGGCACGACGACTGGGCGGCGAGCTGTTGCGTATGCGCGAGGCACACGGGTTGCGTCAGGCACACGCGGCCGAGGCGCTGTCGGCGTCGGTGGCCAAGGTCGCCAAGATGGAGCGTGGGTTGGTGCCGATCCGCGACCCGGACATCCGTGCGTTGTGCCATCTGTACGGCGAGACCGGCGAGCCGGCGATCGGGAGGCTGCTGACCCTGGCCCGCACGGATCGCGAGAGACGCAAGGCCCACGGCTGGTGGAACCAGTACCCACAGCTTCCCGCCATGGTGGAGTACGTCGCCCTGGAGGACATCGCCACCAGCATCCGAACCTGGCAACTCGCCTTCATCCCTGGCCTGTTGCAGACCCCCGACTATGCGCGGGCGGTGGCCGTCGGAGCCGGTTCGTGGGAGGACCCGAGCGAGATCGAGCCATTCGTCGAGGCGAGGCTGGCCCGTCAGGCGCGACTGCGGTCGGAACGACCTCTAGAACTCTGGGTCGTGCTCCACGAGGGGGCGCTGCGCCAACTCGTGGGCGGTCGCGAGGTGATGAGGGAACAACTGGGGCAACTGCTCGACTTGGCCGACATGGATACGGTGAAGGTGCAGGTGGTCCCCTGGCTGGCGGGGGCGAACCCGGGCATGACCGGGTCGTTCAGCGTCGTCTCGTTTGCCGAGCTTGGCGCGCTGGACGTCGTACATATGGACGTACCGTCTTCTACGCTCTGGTTGGAAAGCGAGGAGGATGCCGCCCGGCACGGCCGGATCTTCGACCGCATCGCGCGGATCGGGCTGGCGGAACGCAACGCCCTCGACCTCATCGAAGCCATTCGCAAGGAGATGTAGCCCCGGTGGCCGATTTCGTGTTCGTCAAGTCCAGCTACAGCGGCGGCGATGCCGGCCAGGAGTGCGTCGAAGTCGCCCGCAACATACCCGGCACCGTCGCCGTCCGTGACTCGAAGGACGTGGACGGGTCCCTAGTCGTGGTCGCTTCGTCCACCTGGGCGGCGTTCGCGGTGTACGTGGGGCAGCGAACGGGCCGAGCGCTTCACTGACCGGCGTCCGGCCCGTAGTCCGCGCGCGGATACCCGAGTCGTTGGGAGACGAGGGTGAGCCAGCCGCTGGGGCTGTAGGGAGCCGGCGGGTCGACCTCCATGCCCAGTTCGGCGACGGCCAGGGCGTAGTCGGGCTCGTCCAGGTCCAGGGCGAGGAGTTCGGACAGTTCGCCGACCAGGCGGGCGACAAGCTGGGGGTGGGTACCGGCCGCGTAGTCGCCGACGGCGGCGTCGTGGTCGTCGAACTCGTCCGGCATGTCCTGGGAGAACCAGCCGCCGAGGAACTGGGCGAGTTCGGGGAAACGGGCGCGCCATTCCCAGTGGGTGACGGGGGTGGCCGGGGGCGGGGCGTCGCCGGTCTCGACGCTGTGCTTGATGTGGTCGGCGAGGCAGGTCAGCCACTGCTCGATGTCCGACTCGGGCAGCCCGACGTCCGGGATCGCGTAGAACTCGCCGAGGCGCAGGCGGAGTCGGCCCGGCGGGTTGCGGGCGTACTCCCGCAGCTGGGTCTCCGCCGTGGCCAGTGCCCAGGGACGGGTGTGCCAGGTGTGGCGGAGGTAGGCGGTCAGGGC
Organism: Streptomyces mirabilis; assembly: GCF_039503195.1. Lineage (NCBI taxonomy): Bacteria > Bacillati > Actinomycetota > Actinomycetes > Kitasatosporales > Streptomycetaceae > Streptomyces > Streptomyces mirabilis. The sequence continues at coordinate 6,367,374 of NZ_JBCJKP010000001.1, read as the reverse complement.
CTGGCTGGGCTTGTCCGGGGTGTCGTCGGCGGGCTGCCCGGCGTAGGCGCGGATCACCTGGTCCAGTTCGCCGTGGCGACGGTCGTGTTCGAGGGGGCTCAGGGGCACGGTGATCAGCCTCTACTGGTCTCTACGGGGCTCTACGGGGCTCTACGGAGCTCTACAGATAGACGGGGAAGGTGGTCTGGACGACGAAGCCATGGGGGCGGGTCGCGTCGCGCCTGAGCACCACGCGGGCCGCGCGTACGTCGACGGGCTCACGGCCCGCCAGCATCATCGCCTGGATCAGCACCCGGCCGACCGGCTCGGTGCGCGAGGGCCACGACGCCTCGATCGTCAGACGGGGACGGGTGGCCTGGGCGAGCCAGCGGTGGATCAGCTGCTCATTCGCGGTGACGACCTGCTGGGTGGCCCATTGGGCGGTTTCGCGGTCGGGGTAGGTGGCGGAACGGGTACGCATGGTGTGCCGATTGTCCCTCGTCGTGAATTTACCTGGGTTCCCACATCGGTGAGTGGAACTCTCTCATGTGCTCGCTGCAGAGGCGGGCGAAGAGGGGGAGGAAGTCGGTGAATTCGTCGCTACCCGAACCGCCGTGCATTCCAGCCTCGCAGAAGAATCTGTCCAATTGATCCTCGGTGTGGAAAATCGCCAGAGCTTCGTGGCATTCGGCGACAGCAGCCGGAAGATTCCACGGGCATCCAGGGTGCGTCTCGTCGATGTACATGCGGATGCCCTCCTCCGTGCTCGCGTCCTGCATGTCGTCACTTACGGCCGCACCATCCTGCCCGAAATAGAGGGGCAGGATACTACTCAGACGCGGGAAGCGCATGATCAGTTCTCGAGCGGTTACCGGGGTATTGCTGATTGCTTCCATGTCCAGCGGGGAAGCCCACTGTTCCACATAGTCGGCGATTTCCCGAAAAATGGCAGCCGTACGTTCCATGGGGTACCCCATGGGAAAATTCTTCAAGGCGTGGTGCGAGCCATCTGGATGGGTTTCAAACAAATCGGCGGCAGTTCGGAGTTGCGCTCCGATCTCGTACCGGTTCCTACCGCCGTCCATTTCCGAGTTCCAAATTCCACGAACTACAGGAAAGAGCTCCTTCTTCCACTCCGAAGCGTCGTCCGGAATATTATCTTGATAGCGCCCGTAGAGCTTGAGAAGGTTTCTTGCTCCTTCGAGGTGAAAATACTCAATTACATCCTGGCGTGTAATTGCCATTCTGGGCACCCGTCTCCGCTTGACCGGCATGGACGTCATGACGGTGAACTTCATCATCGCCTGAATCAGCGCCCTGTCGACCGGCTCGGTGCGCGAGGGCCACGACGCCTCGATCGTCAGACGGGGCTGGCCTGGGCGAGCCAGCGGTGGACGAGCTGCTCATTGGCGGTGCCGACCTGCTGGGTGGCCCATTGGGCGGTTTCGCGGTCAGGGTAGGTGGCGGTGCTCTGTTGGCGGTCGGCCTTGTCATCGCCCTGAGACTCCATGCAACTCGGCGAGGTGTTCATTTCCCTTCCGGACGATCTCCAGCAGAACATTGCGAGACACCCAAGGGATGCTCTGCGAAAGTGTCGAGCGCAGAACGTCCGGATCCGGAAAGAGGAGCAGGTCTTCTTGTGCCTGCGCTATGAGAGCCGTTGCCCTGCTCGCGCATTCTCCGGGGTGCATGCTGTCGAACCCGGCCCACAAACACTCGTCGAGTGTTTCGAACTCGTCGGTCTCCACCCAGTATTTGAAGTCGATCACTTCCGGAAACGCGAGGGAGACCTCCCAGGGAGCCATGGGAAGCTCTCCGTAGCCGGGCACAATCTCACTGTCGAGTTTGCGGATGGCCGAGGCGGCGTCCGACAGATACTCCTCCACCGGACGACCGCCGGCCGCGAGGCTCAGCCTCTCCTCAAAACCTGCCGGAAGTCGGGTTCGCAAGGAGCTCACGAACACCTCTGCGACAAGATCCACCGTGGCCGCGGCAGTGGCCAGCGGCAGCACCCAGGAGGCACCCTGCGCACGCTGCATGCTCCAGCAGAGGCGAGCAATCTCGTGCTCGAAGTCCTCGTCCTCCGAGGTGTTCGCGCGAAGGGACAGGTCGAGCAACCGCGTAACAAATCCGTTGTTGAACACTGCCCCGATGTATGTGGTCAACGCCGGCGACACCTTTCTTGCTTCCTCTTGAACGCTCACGGGCCAGGCAGTGTCGGCTCACGGCGTCATGGGCATGGAGGCGAGGACCACGAACTTCGGTTCCACGGCTTGTTTGTAGCGCAGCACTACTCGTCAAATGGGGTTGAACGACCAGAAGACACCGACCTCTTCCGGCGAGACGACGACGAATCCGAAGTCGCCGTCGTACTGAGTGAGAGACAGCCACCCGTCGACTCCGCCGGTGAGATCAGGCGACGGAGTCGCGCGCGCACGGGTGATGTTGCTGTAGCAGGAGATCTGCTCCCCGTACCGGCTCAACAAGGTCCGGGCATCGGCATACGCGTCCGCTGCCGCGTCCTCGTCCTCGTCCTCGTCCTGGGGGACCGGGCCCCAGTCGTAGGTCATCGTCACCAGCAGGCGCTCGGCCGTCGCCGGCGTGACGGGGAACAGCCGCTCTTCCAGGTGCTCGCGGGAGGGCGGGCGGAAGGGGAAGGACGGACCGGCCGTCGCCCGCTCCTCCTTGTCCGTCTCCCAGTCGAGGACGTTCCAGCCGCGCGGGTCGTCCACTTCGTGGTTCATCACGGCCAGCACATCGTCCCGCCAGTCGGAGTGGGCCCTCGGGCCGGTCGCCGCGAACGCGTAGACGTCGTCGAGCAGGCGCACGGAAGCTTCCTCCCATGCGGTTCGGTTCACCGTTTCCATTCTCGTTCCAGATCTCATTCTTCCCGACGGAATTGGTCAGCGCGCCGGCATGGAAGTCATGACGACGAAGGGGGGATCGAGGCTGGGATCGTACTTCAGGCGGGTATCGATGTTCTTCACCTCCAGGGGCTTGGCGTCCATACCACCTTGCTTGAAACCGGTCATCGGATCGTTCGGGTCGTACGGTTGCTTCGTGACGCTCGTACCCGTGACTTCTCCGTTGGGTCCCGGACCGACCAGCTTCTTCACTTCCCCGTCCTGGGGCGGTGGCGGCCCGTCAAGCCATGCTTTGATGTCGCCGGAGTACTGGTCGATGTTGTACTGCGTGTACCGCTGCGCGCTCTCCAGGTTGTCGAAGCTGGAGGCCGCACTGACCTTGGGCTTACCGTGCGGCCATGCGTCAGTGGCGGGATCACCCTGGTCACGAAGACGTTGGGCGAGTTGCTCGGAGGTCTTCCCGACGTGCTTGTCCAGGGTATGGCCGTCGTTCAACCATTCGCTGCTGGCCAGGTCAATCTTGTAGACGCCGTTCTTGGTGTCCTCCGGATTGGTCCACGGGTGCTCTTTCTTGAATTCGTCGAGCGCCCTCACACCGAAAGCCTCGGCGCGTGCCTCTTCCGCGGAATATCTGGGAACGCTGCGCTCCGCCTCTTCCAGCGCATGCTTGAGTTCGATCAAGTTGCCGGCAAGGGTGTGGATTTCTCGGTTGTACATGTCGACGGCATGGTTGAGGCGACCCGTGTCGATGTTCGAGACGAACTCCAGGGCCAGCTCAGGAAGTTTGAGGGCCAGTTCCAGAGCGGCCTCGATGCTCTTCGCGACAAAGGTCTTCTCAGCCGCGTGCTTGTAGACATCGGTGATCGTGGACCTGATCTTCGTCACTTCCGCACTCAGCGCGTCGCACGCCGTCGCGACGTCGCGTGCGGTGTCCTGGAGGACATCCAAGGCGGGGCGCTGGCCGTCCTCCTGGTTCCACCGGTAACGGCCGTTGTGACTCGCTTTGCCCCAGGCCGTACTCCCCCAGATCGCAGAACAGAACTGCTTCATCGCGCTCTGCCACTCGTCGTGTCCCGGCGCGGGGTTGGTGAGATACGCGATGGCGTCGTCGAAGGTGTCCGCGGACGTCTTGGCGTCCTTGGCCGCCGTCCGCCACGCCAGCGCGATCTTGGGAAGGTCGATGTCGTCGCCGCCCGGCGTGATGTCGGCGACCTTCCCGTGCCGCAGCGCGTACTCCAGGATCGGGCGCAGGACGTAGTCGCCGACCCGGCTCAGGCCCCCGGCGACGTCGTCGATGATCTCGTTGCCCCAGCCCGCCTCCGCAGGGGCGTTGCCCCAGCCGAGTTCGGCCACGGGTCCGCCCGCGCCGGCCTTCTTCAGGACGTCCGGGACTTTTTTCCTCACTACAACCGGGCTCAGCGGATTGGTCGCGTGCTCCGCCTGCGCGTAGTTGTTCGCCGTCACCGTGAGGCCCACCGCAGCGCCGCCGACACCCTCCGTCGCTCTGCTCCACACTTGCAAGAAGAGATCGGCGACTTCGGCGTACGCCTTCGCGAAGGCCTCAGGGCCGGTCCCACAGCCCGCCGCATGCGCGTACCCGTCCAGGGTGTCGACGAGACTCTTGGCCCGGTCCGCGAAGTCGTACTGGGCGTTCCGCAGTACGTACGACGCGTAGTACACGTGCTTCGGCTGGATGTCGAAGCCGACGGCGTTGCCCGGCGCGGCGGGCTTCATCGCCGCCAGTTCGTCGGAGCGTTGACGCCGCGCCGAGCCTGAGTCCTGCTGTGAAATGTTCTTGCCCTGGGGGTCCTTGAGAGAGCCGGGAGAGGGGGCAGGGGTCACACCCGAGCCGGACGACGGGGCGGGCAGCGCGCCGTTGCCCGTGGTGGCCGGGGGCGTGGTCGAGGGCGAGGGCGTTGCCATCAGGCGACTCCCCAGCCCCGCAGAACCGCCCGGTGCGCCGCCGCATAGTTGGCGTGGCCGGTGGTCACGTACTCGTGCAGCCACTTCTGGGCCGCCTGGAGGTCCTGCGCCGAGCGGTCCCACTCATCGAGCTTCTTCACGAAGACCTCGCGGGCCTCGCCCTTCCATGACAGGACAACGGGTTCGGCGCGGTCGTAAAGGTCGTCGAGCTTGCCGTTGAGCTGCTTGAGGATGTCTTCCAGTTCGCCGGCGAGGTCGTGGAGCGTGGCGAAGGAGACGGCTATGCGGTCGTCGTCGGTGGCCCCGGTCGACATGATCCCCCTAGGTGTCGGAAACGGCGGGGTGCGAAGCGAGTACTTGGCGGTTCTCTCGGAACGCCGGATTCAGAAGGAGTCGAGGCTGCTGCGCGCCGGTGACGACTCACCATTCGCCCCTGCCGCCGGACTCGGCGTGGAGAGTCTGCCTACCTCGCTGTCGACGTCCACCTGGATCCGCCGAATCTGTTCGAGCACGTCCAGGTCGCGCTCGGTGAAACCGTCGCGGCTGAGCCGTACGGCCCGCTCCAGCAGCTTCATCACTTCGCGGATGCGTACGGCGTCCTCGGTCGCCGCCCAGTGGAACTCGCGGTACGCCGTCGCCGCCGGGCCCCGCCAGCCCGCCTCGATGCGGTCGACGATCGCGTCCATGCGCTTGACCTGCTGGTCCAAGTGGTTCTGCATGTCGTCGAGGTCGTCAGCCAGCTTCGTCAGGTCCTGCCCTGACACCCTCAGGTCGGAGCCACCGCCTCCTTGTCCCCCGCCTGCTCCGTGCACTCTCATGCCGTACCTCCGCCCCCGTCACATCGGCATCGCACGTCACGTACGCCCAAGAATCTTACGAGGTTTCAGGTGGCGTCGAAGGACCAGAAGAGGCCGAGTTCGGTCCCGGAGACCGCGATCAGGCCGAGGTCCCAGTCGTACTGGGAGAGAGGGGTGCAGCCGGTGGTCGCCTCGTAGAAGTCCGGGGCGTCGGTTTGGCTGTCACTCCTCGATCTCGGGTACCCGGCGTTCGTGTGGAAGGACGTTTCCTCCGGAAAGCGGGAGAGGATCACCCGGGCCTTCCGCTCCAATTCCGGACGACGGGTCTCGAAGTCATTGCGGGCGCGTTCGCGCGGGACGTCCAGCCATGTGGTGGACAGCATGACCAGCAGTCTTTCCACCGATGTCCGGGGCACCGTCCGCAGTCCGCGCCGCCACGCGGCCGCGCCTTGTGGAACGGAGGGCGGCAGGACGAAGGGGAAGGACGGCTCCTCCAGCCGTTCCTCCTCGCCTTCGTCGACGTCGAGCCACCTCCAGGACCGGGGATCCGTCACCCCCCGGCGCATGACTGCCGCGACATCCCGCACCCAGTCCTGGTGGGCGCGGGGCCCCACCGACACGTACGAGTACCGCTGCTCGTACATGCTGAGCGCCTCGGCCCAGGCCCGAGCATCCGGCGTCGGCATCGCGGCTCCCTTTCGGCGGTCGGGTTCGGTGAGGGGACACCACCGACGATACGGCCGCCATCAGGTCGACCATGGTCACCAGGGTGCGGCGCAGCTTGCGCGGGGCCACGTCGGAGATGAACAGCGCGGTCCCCACGGCCAGCGGCACGGAGGGCGTCACCGCGACGGCGGCGATCAGCAGGGTGCCGGTGAGGACGGCCGCGATGCCGAACCGGTGGACGTCCGGCTGCCATGCGGCGGTGGTGAGGAAGGAGAAGCCGGTGGCCTTGAGTGCCTGACCGGCGATCAGGAGCAGGAAGAGGCCGACTCCCGCCATGACGGCGAGGACGACGACACCGGCGGCCGTCAGCTGGTACCTGAAGATGCGGTCACCGAGCCCACGGGCGGCGTACGGCCGCCGGGACGCGGGTCTGTCGGAGTCCGATCTGTCGGACTCCACATGTGCGGACGCCACGTGTGGTCCCCCCGCTGCGTAAGCGAAACAGGCGTGCGGCGACCGATTGGTGCCGTTCGGGGAGATTCAATGGCTGGATGGTGTCGGTCCAACGCGCGATCCAGGGATGGCCGACGAACAACACGTGTCCGTTCGGTGCAACCGGTGTGGAGAAGATTCGGGGTTCCTGTGTCCCGCCCGGAAGGGGCCGCCGCCGCGAACTCAGTCGTGGAGCCTCTCGATCCTTGCCAGGAGGAGTTCGAGATCCCGCGTGGCACGGATGCAGAAGTCCTGGTCCTCGTGCTTGAGGTCGGACAGGACACCCGGGTACCCCGGAGCGGCTCCGGAGAGTTCGTCCCGCACCCTCCGTGGCTCGAGGCGCCAGCTCTCGGCCGAGACGTCCGTGACCCACCCGACCTTTCCCTCGAACGTCTCGACGGTCGGCGGGATCGCCAGGCGTACCCGGTCCTGCGGGTCGGCGTAGCGCCAGACGACCAAGGGCGGACGGACGAGGCAATCCAGCGGATCCACCCCGGCCGAGATCCGGAACCACGCGATCGTTCCGTGGGCGCGCAGTGCCCGCAGCACCTCCGCCGAGCCGATCACGAGAACGGCCCGGCGCAGCCCGGAGACCTCGGCCTCAACCCCGGATCGATCGACTTCATCGGTCTCCCGCAGTGACTCGCCGGACGGTGCGCGGCTTCCCTACGCCGACGTCACCGCCGACAACCGGTGTACGTCCCGTGCCGTTCCCGTCACCCCGGACAGGAAACCCTGGGCGCGCGGAGAGGCGTTCTCCGTCAGCCAGGCCGGGTCGATGTCGCAGACGGCGACGCGGACCTCGGTGCCGGCCAGGGCCAGCGGCAGCGTGTGGACGACCGTGGAGGGGAAGCTGAGGATCGTGCGGCCGATGGGGCCGCGGCGGGCGATCAGTTCCAGGGGGAGATCGGGGCGGACGATCTCCAGGCCCGTCTCCGCGGCCAGCCGGTGGAGCTTTTCGACGCTCTCGCGGCGGTGGGCGAAGTAGCGGGTGGCGCCGTGGGACTTGGCGAGGGTGCGGACCGCCTGGAGATAGCGGTCCGGGTCGACCACACCCGTCTCGACGAGGGACGTGCCGACCAGGTCCGCGCCCTTGGTGAGGCGGGGCGGCCCGAAACGGGCCCGGGTCCAGGAGAAGTCGTTGGCGCTGACGCGCACACCGATCGGGGTCTCGTCGATCGGCATCGAGGAGAACACCTCGACCGTACGGCGCTCACTGGGCGTCAGCCGGCGCCTGGCCAAGGAGGACACCGGGGCGAAGAGCAGGTCGCGCGGGCCCGGGCGGCCACCCTTGCGGTGCCAGCGGACCAGTCGTTCGCCACGGGCGAGCTGGGCGACGAACTCCATCGTCGCCGTGCCGTCGTCGACCACGACCAGGTCGGGAGCGTGGGTGATGGTCAGGAGGAGTTGCACATAGCGGGAGAACGGGTCTCCCATGACGATGCGGCGGGCCCTGCGCAGCAGCGGGGCGAGGCCGCCGATGGTGTGGAAGGGCGCCGTGGTGCCACCGCGCGCCTCCTCCCAGCGGACCGAGTGGCCCTCGTCGCGGGCCAGTTCGGCCATGCGGCGCAGTTGGCCACGGGTCATCGGGTCGTTGGGGGACAGGACGACGAGGGTGAGCCCCGCGCCGGGCGCCGTGCCGTGGTGGGCGGAGGTGTGCGCCCATTCCAGCACGTTCAGGAGCTGTACCGGACTCTCGACGAAGGCGAGAGTGTGGGGGCCGGTGGATCCGGCGCGGGGGCTCATCGACGTACGACCGTCCTGTCGTGAGGAGTTGTCGTAGGGAGGTGGGAGGTAACGCGTGGGGGGTTCTGGAGGTCAGGACCTCAGACCGTGACCGGCTCGCCCGCGGCCGCGGCGATCTCGGCCTCGGCGACGACGCCGGTGACGCGGCGCAGCTTCTTCATGGGGCCGAGCTCGGACTCGTAGACCTTCTTGACGCCGTCGCCGAGGGAGGCCTCGATGGTGCGGATGTCGCGGACGAGGCGGGTGAGGCCCCCCGGCTCGACGGAGGCGGCCTGGTCGGAGCCCCACATCGCGCGGTCGAGGGTGATGTGGCGCTCGACGAAGGCGGCGCCCAGGGCGACCGCGGCCAGCGTGGTCTGCAGGCCCGTCTCGTGGCCGGAGTAGCCGATCGGGACGTTCGGGTACTCGGCCTGGAGGGTGTTGATGACGCGGAGGTTGAGCTCCTCGGCCTTCGCCGGGTACGTCGAGGTGGCGTGGCAGAGCAGGATGTTGTCGCTGCCCAGGACCTCGACCGCGTGGCGGATCTGCTTCGGGGTCGACATGCCCGTGGAGAGGATGACCGTGCGGCCGGTGGCGCGCAGGGCGCGCAGCAGCTCGTCGTCGGTGAGGGACGCGGAGGCGACCTTGTGGGCGGGGACGTCGAACTTCTCGAGGAAGGCGACGGCCTCGGTGTCCCACGGGGAGGCGAACCAGTCGATGTTCTTGCTCTTGGCGTACTCGTCGATCTGGCGGTACTCGTCCTCACCGAACTCCACGCGGTGGCGGTAGTCGATGTAGGTCATGCGGCCCCAGGGGGTGTCGCGCTCGATGTCCCACTGGTCGCGCGGGGTGCAGATCTCCGGGGTGCGCTTCTGGAACTTGACCGCGTCGCAGCCGGCCTCGGCGGCGGCGTCGATCAGCTTGAAGGCGTTCTCGAGCTCGCCGTTGTGGTTGATGCCGATCTCGCCGACGACGTAGACGGGGTGGCCGGGGCCGGCGGTCTTCGAACCGAACTGGCGCAGACGGGAGTTGGTGCTCATGGTGGAGAAGTTCCTTACTTGTCGAGGGAGTCGAGAGAAGGGCCGAGGATCCAGCTGGCGATCTCTCGGATCGCGCCGTCGCCGCCGGGGACGGTGGTGACCGCGCGTGCGGCGCCGCGCACGACGTCGTGGGCGCTCGCGACCGCCACGGGCCAGCCCACGAGGGCGAAGCACGGGAGGTCGTTGACGTCGTTGCCGACGTAGAGCACGCGCTCAGGCGCGATGCCCTGCTCCTCGCACCACTGCTTCAGTGCGAGGTCCTTGCGGTCGATGCCGTGCAGGACCGGAATCTTGAGCTTCCGGGCCCGGGCGGCGACCACCGGGTTCTGTTCCGTGGACAGGATCAGCATCGTCAGCCCGCTCTTGCGGAGGGCGGCGATACCGAGGCCGTCTCCGCGGTGCACGGAGACGAACTCCCGTCCGTCGGAGTCGATCAGCACCCTGTCGTCGGTCTGGGTGCCGTCGAAGTCGAGGACGACCGCGTCGATGTCCTCCGCGGTCGGAAGCGAACCGGCTCGGTTCGCGTCGAAGAGGGGGGCCAGCGCGCGGGCGCGGGCGAGGTCGTGCGGGTCGTCGATCTCCAGCACGCGGGCCGGGTCGGTGCGGACGAGCTCCGTGCGGCCGAAGAAGCGGTGCTGGTGCTCGCGCAGGCCCGCCGCGGCCATGGCGTAGGCCGCGCCGGTCTCCAGGAGGTCCTGGGGCCGGTCCTGGCGGCGGGGCCGGAAGGACTTGTCGTGGTTGACGCCGTTGCCGCCCTCGGTGGACTCGTCGGCGGCGTCGCGCCAGATGAAGCCGTGGAAGTCGGCCACCGTCAGCGCGGTGTCGGCGCCGTTCTCGACGACCGCCCCGGCGACCCCGTCGATGTCCTCCCGCGTGATGAACGGGCTGGTGCACTGGACGAGCAGGACCACGTCGACCGCGGATCCGTGCAGCGCCTCGTGGGCGTCCAGGGCGTGCAGGACGGCGGCCTCGGAGGTGGCGGTGTCACCGGCGATGGCGGCGGGGCGCAGTACGACCTCGGCGCCCGCCTCGCGGGCGGCGGCGGCGATCGCCTGGTCGTCGGTGGAGACCACGACGTCCGTGACGAGCCGCGTCGCCCGGCACTCGCGCACCGCGCGGGCCACCAGCGGCACTCCGCCGACCGGGAGGAGGTTCTTGGCGGGGACGCCCTTGGAGCCGCCGCGCGCGGGAATCACCGCGAGCACCCGGCGCACCGGCGCCGCGTGACCCGCTTCCGAGTTGGTCATGCGCTGTTCTCCTTGACGAGGGACACGGGGAAGGCTTGGGATCGGCGGAAGGCCCGAGCGATCGGCGGTGGTCACAGCTCCCCCATCCGCCGGATCACGGGGGCCACGCGCTGCACTCCGTGGCGGTAGGCGCCGCGGGCCGCCCGGCGGACGATCTGCCGTACGGGGCTGGGCTCCTTGTCGGCCGCGGGGGCGCCGGGCAGCGGGCTGCCGTCCGGGGCGAGGTGGTGGCGGGCGAGGATCCCGGGGAGGTACCCGGGGGCGGTGACGGGCGTGTAGTAGGGGGCGAGGGGCAGCAGTCCGGGGGCCGCCAGCAGGCCGGTGATCCGGGCGCGCGCCTCGTCGAAGGCCGTCTCGTACCGGCCGTCGGCGGCGACGCCCTGCCGGGCCACCCACACCGGGTCGGGGGCCGGCTCGTGTCCGGCGTCGAGCTGGTCCCAGGAGGCGAGGCAGCCGGAGCCCACGAAGTGGTGGTTGCCGAGCGCCTCGCGCACCCCGAGGTCGCTGAGGACGACGGTGGGGATGCGGCGGTGCAGGGACTCCAGGGCCGCCGTGGAGCTGATGGTGACCAGCAGGTCGGTGCGGTCGAGCACCTCGCCCATGTGGCCGTACACCAGCCGGAAGTTGGCGGGCAGATCGGTCTTCTGCGCCAGCTTCTGGTAGGGCAGCTCCTCGATGTGCGTGGTGTGCTCGCCCGGCTTGGAGCGCAGCTTCAGCAGCACCTCGCGGTCCGGGTGGAGGCGGGCGTGCTGGATCAGCCGGTTCAGCAGGTACGTACGGTCCTTGCGGTTCTCCGGGACCGAGGGCTGGGCGGCGAAGACGACCGTGTACGGGTCGTGCTTCTCGTAGGCGGCGCCCCCCAGGAAGGGCAGTGCCACCTCCGTCACCGAGGAGGCGTCGGCGCCCACTCCCTCGTACACGGCCCGGAACCGTTCCGCGTCCTGTCGGGAGTTCGCGAGGACGAGGTCCGCGCCGTGCCGCAGCAGCAGGCCGTCGGCGAGCTTCTCGTAGACGACGCCGACATAGCCGGTGACGACCACGGGCCGCTTGCTCCGCCCCTCCCAGACGTGGGCCAGCCCGTGCAGGATCGCCTGCACACCGCCGCCCACGAGGGCGATGACGAGGACGTCGTACGGTTCCCCTTCCATGGCGCGCAGGAATTCGACGGCGGTGACCTCGCGGAGGGAATCCGCGCGGACGCCGACTTCTTCGAGCTGGCGGGCGGTGGGGGTGGCTCGGCCACGCAGGAGATAACCGTCGAGCAGAATGTCCGATTCAGTCGGCGAAATGCGATTCGCGGTGAGCGAACCCCATTTCCACCGGGTGTCGGAATCCGCGAGAACGGCGACCCGCAGGGACTTCCTGGTACTTGCTGGCACGTCCAAGACGCTAGGAAGCCATTCCGAGTTGCGGCCCAACCTGAATGCAACAAACGGTTAACAGCACATCGACGAATGGCGAATCAGGCCGTGCTCCAGCCGGAAATCAGCTGGGTTCACGGCTTCGCCACGCGTCGTTCACCTGACATCTCACCAACGGTCAAGACGAATGCCGGGCTGCCGCCTAACGTCACGTGGGTGGTCAAGCTCTCCGTCATCGTGCCGTTCTACAACGTGCAGCAATATGCACCCGACACCTTGAAGAGCCTGCGTGCGAACGCACGTGAGGACTTCGAATTCGTTCTCGTGGACGACTGTTCGCGAGACGAGACTCCGGACATTCTCGCGCGCGCGGAGCGCGAGCTCCCGGGCGCGGTGTATGTCAGACACGAGAAGAACGGAGGACTGGCGACCGCGCGCAACACGGGCATCGACGCGGCGCACGGCGAATACCTCACGTTCCTCGACGGGGACGACTGGCTCGCCCCCGGCTATTACGAACAACTCGTTGCCTCCATCGAGCAGCTGGGCTGTGACTTCGTCCGTACGGACCATGTCCAGTGCACCGCGCGGGCCCGCACCATCCACAGGGTCCCGCACGGCCGGCGCGGAGTGGTGCTGAACCCCCGCGACGCGATACTGCCCGCCGACCGCTCCACCCCCGTCGACTACGCCTACGCCTGGGCGGGCATCTACCACCGCCGGCTGGTCGACCGGGGGCTGTTGCACTTCACCGACGGCCTGCGGACGGCCGAGGACCGGCCCTGGATCTGGAAACTGCACCGGGAGGCGGAATCCTTCGCCACGGTGGGGCTTCTCGGTGTGTTCTACCGACGTGGCGTGGCCTCCTCCCTCACCCAGATCGGGGACGTGCGTCAGCTCGACTTCATTCGCGCGTTCGACCAGGTGGTGGCGGAAACCGCGGCGGACCGCGACGCCGAAAAACTCCTGCCCAAGGCCGTGCGCACCTATTGCGCGATTATTTCCCATCATCTGGGATCCATCGAAAGGTTCGAGCCGGCAGTGGCACGGAAACTGAAGTCGATGAGCGCCGTCGCTCTGCGGAACATGCCGCAGGACGTGCTCGACGACGCCCTCGACTCGATGGACGTGCAGCGCGCCACGCGGCTGCGCCGGCTGCGCCGCCGTCCGGCTTCCACCACGGGGGTGGCCGCGTGACCACCCAGATCTTCATGGCGTCCACGCTGTACGGCACGGCCACGCTCGCCGCGGCCCTGGACAGCGATTGCTTCCGCCCCGCCGACCGGCGCATCCTGCTCGTCTCCAACAACGCGGCGACGCCCGAGACGACGCCCGGCCTCGACGAGATGCCCGGGTTCGAGCAGCTGCGCGGCCGCTTCGACGACGTGATCTCGTGGAACGAGACCATCTCCCCCTTCCACCCGGGCGGCTGGGCCCCTCGGCTCGACGACGTCCCCCTGTGGGAGCGGCACCTGCGGCTCGCCTGGAACCTCGGCGACGACGACATCGAGCTGGCCGTCGAGTCGATCCAGGTCAACCCGGCACTCGGCATCTCGCAGATCTTCATGGGCGCTCCCGTCACCGTGTACGCGGACGGCCTGATGAGCTACGGACCCACCCGCAACAAGATCGACCCGCTGGTCGGCACGCGCGTGACCCGCCTGCTCCATCTGGACCTCGTCCCCGGCCTCAAGCCGCTGCTCCTCACCGAATTCGGCGTCGAGCCGGAGATCGTGCCGACGGACGCGTTCTCGAAGGTGCTCGCCGAACTGGTCGACACCGGCGACGAGCTGCCCTTCGTCGACGAACCGGCCCTCCTGCTCGGCCAGTACCTCTCCGCGCTGGACATCCTCACCGCCGAGGAGGAGGAGAACCTCCACGTTCGGATGCTGAAGGGCGCCCTCGCGCTCGGCCACACGCGCGTGGTGTTCAAGCCGCACCCCTCGGCCCCGGCCCGCTGGTCGCGCCTGCTGGAGAAGGAGGCCGAGAAGCTCGGTGCCGACCTCACCGTGCTCGACACCCCGGTCCTCGCCGAGGTGCTCTACCAGCGGATGCACCCCGCCCTGGTGGTCGGCTGCTTCTCCACCGCGCTGCTCACCGCGTCGGCGCTGTACGGCCTGCCGGTCGCCCGCGTCGGCACCGGCCCCCTCCTCGACCGTCTCACGCCGTACGAGAACAGCAACCGCGTCCCCGTCACGATCGTGGACGCACTGCTGCCCGAACTGACGGACGAGTCGGCGGTCAACGAGCAGCGCCGGAGCATGGACGTGACGGCCCTGACGGACCTCGTCCGGGCCGTCGGCTTCGCGATGCAGCCGAAGATCTACCCGGACCTGCGCCCGGCCGCCGAGACCTACCTGACCAGGCATCTGAACCACCACACCCGGCGCTACTTCAAGCGCAAGCGCCTCACCTCGCTGGCGCTGCCCGGCGCGGTCCCGGCGCAGCTGGCGTTCATCCCGCGCAACGCCACCGTGCGCCGCGTGGCGCGCCGCGCGCGCTCGCTGAAGCGGGCGGTGGGTCGCTGATCCGGTTCCTGGGCCGGGCCGCGCGAACCGGCCCAGGAACCCGAAACGACGTGCGAGTGAACGCGTAGGGACCGTCGGGCGAATCGTCGGTCGGACGGCCAGGTAAACCTTATTGATCGGATTAGTGTGCTGTGGGTCCACTGAGTCCCGTTGAGGGGAAACCTGTGATCGACTCGCGCGAGGCCGTCCAAGTGGCCTCCACGGGCACCGTGGCCCGCACCGTCCTGCCGCCCACGGACGCAACGCCCCCCGCGATACCGGCCAAGCGCCGGGAGACGCGGCTGCGCGCACTGGACGGACTGCGGCTGGTCGCCGCGCTGATGGTGGCCGCGTACCACTACGGCGGACGCGACGGCGAGGTCGCGAAGGCCTGGGGCAGCTCGCCGCGCCACCAGTTCCCCGTGCTGCACGGGTACTTCGCGTACGGCTGCCTGGGCGTCCAGGTGTTCTTCGTGATCAGTGGCTTCGTCATCTGCATGAGCGGCTGGGGCCGCCCCCTGCGCTCGTTCTTCGCCTCCCGCGCCTCCCGGCTGCTGCCCGCGTACTGGGCCGCCATCATCCTGGTGACGGTGGTGTTCGCGCTGCCGATGGTCGCGTTCAAGACGGTCTCGCCGAGCGACACCCTGGTCAACTTCACGATGCTGCAGTATCCGCTCGGCGTCGACCGGGTGCTGGGCGTGTGCTGGACGCTGTGGGCGGAGGTCCGCTTCTACGCCCTCTTCGCGCTGTGCATCGTCCTGCCGGGCGCGAACCGCCGCCGCGTGATCATGTTCTGCGCCGGCTGGACGCTGGCCTACGTCATCGCGCAGGGCGCCAAGATGCCGCTGCTGGACATCGTCCTGATGCCC
The DNA here is from genome assembly GCF_039503195.1 of Streptomyces mirabilis. Taxonomy (NCBI): domain Bacteria; kingdom Bacillati; phylum Actinomycetota; class Actinomycetes; order Kitasatosporales; family Streptomycetaceae; genus Streptomyces; species Streptomyces mirabilis. Next base: position 6,351,904 of record NZ_JBCJKP010000001.1, on the reverse strand, counting down.
GAGTACGCGCCGTACTTCGTCGGCGGCGTCGGCCTCTACCTGGTGCACCGCGACCGCAAGGACGTGTACGCCTGGGGCATCGTGGCCGTGAGCTGGCTGATCGGCCAGCACTACGCGGTGCAGGGGCTGTGGCACGCCCCGCAGGCGGGCGGCTTCTCCTACCGCACCACCTACGGCATCGTCCTCGTCGTCACCTTCGGCTACGTCGCGGTCGCCGCGATCGCCCTGGGCTGGCTGCGCTGGGCCAACTGGCGCTGGCTGACGGTCGCGGGCGCGCTGACGTACCCCTTCTACCTCGTCCACGAGCACCTGGGCTGGGTCGTCATCAAGGCCCTCCACCAGGGGCTGCACATCCCGTCGTACGCCACGTTCCTGCTGACGGCGGCGAGCATGCTGCTCCTGGCCTGGCTGCTGAACCGGTACGTGGAGAACTGGCTGACGCCCCAACTGCGCACGGCGCTGGCGAAGCCCCGGCCGACCGTGGGGACGCCTCGGCCGTAGGGCCGGTCGTAGTCCTCGAACAGCTCCGCGCCCGCCGCGGCCGACCGAGGGAAGTCGGCCAACCCCCTGTTCCTCGGTGACGCCGCCTCTTCCTGATCCGCCCCGACGGTTACGTGGGGTGGACGGGCGACACGGCTTCGAGGCTGCCGGAGTGCGCGAGGCGCTTGGGCGTCCCAGGACCTGGCCGAGGAGCTGTCCTAGGCGCTGGCCAGGGTGAGCTTCACGGCGAAGCCCAGGAACAGGGCGCCCGCCGCGGTCGTGGCCCCCGCCGAGAGCCGCTTGCGCCGCCGGAAGGCCGCCGCCAGCTTCGTCCCGCTGAAGATCAGCGCGGTGAGGTACAGGAAGCTGGCGAGCTGGGCGAAGGCGCCCAGGACGACGAAGGAGAGGGCCGGGTAGGCGTAGCCCGGGTCCACGAACTGCACGAAGAAGGCGACGAAGAACAGGATCGCCTTCGGGTTGAACAGGCTGATCACCAGCGCCCGCCGGTAGGGCCGCTCCTCGGCGGCCGGCGCCGCGGCGGCCTCGCTCTCCTCGGCCCGCTCGTGCCGGGTGCGCCACATGCCCCACGCGGCGCGCAGCATCCCGACCGCCAGCCATGTCAGATATCCGGCCCCGGCGTACTTCACGATCCCGAACAGCACGGCGTTGGCCTGCAGCAGCGAGGCGACTCCGGCCGCGGACAGGGTCATCAGCACGGTGTCCCCGCACCAGACACCCGCGGCGGCCGTGTATCCCGTGCGTATGCCCTTGCGGGCGGCGACGGACAGCACGTACAGCGAGTTCGGACCGGGAAGCAGAACGATCAGCACGAGTCCCGCGAGATAGGTCGGGAGGTCGATAACACCAAGCATGAGGTGGAGTGTCGCACGAGAGTACGACACTCCACCTTCGGACGTCGGTGGTCAGTCGCCGTCGAGGAGGGTGTCGACGGAGAGGTCGAGCGTGACACCGACGAACTCGGGCACACCCCTCCAGCTCACGGGTGAGCCAGGCCTCGGCCTCGATGACAGTCGTCCGCCTCTGTGACGACACCGCCGCGCCAACTCCTCCCCGGATGAACCCCGTTCACAGAACGTATCCGGATCGGCACCCTCAGAACGCATCCGACGGCACATACGCCCCCCAAACCCCCCGCAACGCGTTGCACACCTCGCCCACCGTCGCGCGGGCGCGCAGGGCGTCCTTCATGGGGTAGAGGACGTTGTCCGTGCCCTCGGCCGCCTTCTTGAGGTGGGCGAGGGCCGCGTCCACCGCCGACTGGTCGCGCTCGGCGCGGAGCTTGGTGAGGCGTTCGGCCTGCTGGGCCTCGATGGCCGGGTCGACGCGGAGGGGCTCGTACGGCTCCTCCTCGTCGAGCTGGAAGCGGTTGACGCCGACCACGACCCGTTCACCGGAGTCGGTCTCCTGCGCGATCCGGTAGGCGCTGCGCTCGATCTCACCCTTCTGGAAGCCGTGCTCGATCCCGGACACCGCGCCGCCCAGCTCCTCGACCCTCGCCATCAGTTCGACCGCGGCCGCCTCGACGTCGTCGGTCATCTTCTCGATGACGTAACTGCCGGCGAAGGGGTCGACCGTCGCCGTCACGTCCGTCTCGTACGCCAGGACCTGCTGCGTCCGCAGGGCCAGGCGCGCGCTCTTGTCCGTCGGGAGCGCGATCGCCTCGTCGAAGGAGTTGGTGTGGAGCGACTGCGTACCGCCGAGGACCGCGCCCAGGCCCTGGACCGCGACGCGCACCAGGTTCACCTCCGGCTGCTGGGCGGTCAGCTGGACCCCGGCGGTCTGGGTGTGGAAGCGCAGCATCAGCGACTTCGGGTTCTTCGCGCCGAACTCCTCCCGCATCACCCGCGCCCAGATGCGCCTGGCCGCACGGAACTTCGCGACCTCCTCCAGGATCGTCGTACGGGCGACGAAGAAGAAGGACAGGCGGGGGGCGAAGTCGTCGACGTCCATGCCGGCGGCCACGGCCGTGCGGACGTACTCGATGCCGTCGGCGAGGGTGAACGCGATCTCCTGCGCGGGCGAGGCACCGGCCTCGGCCATGTGGTAGCCGGAGATCGAGATCGTGTTCCACTTCGGGATCTCGGCCTTGCAGTACTTGAAGATGTCCGCGATCAGCCGCAGGGAGGGCTTGGGCGGGAAGATGTACGTGCCGCGCGCGATGTACTCCTTGAGCACGTCGTTCTGGATCGTGCCCGTCAGCTGGTCGGCCGGGACGCCCTGCTCCTCCCCCACCAGCTGGTACATGAGCAGGAGCAGCGCCGCGGGAGCGTTGATCGTCATCGACGTGGACACCTTGTCCAGCGGGATGCCGCCGAACAGGATCCGCATGTCCTCCACCGAGTCGATGGCCACGCCGACCTTGCCGACCTCGCCGTGCGCGATCGGCGCGTCCGAGTCGTGGCCCATCTGGGTGGGCAGGTCGAAGGCGACCGACAGGCCCATCGTGCCGTTCGCGATCAGCTGCTTGTAGCGCGCGTTCGACTCCACGGCCGTGCCGAAGCCCGCGTACTGGCGCATCGTCCACGGGCGGCCCGTGTACATCGACGGGTAGACACCGCGGGTGAAGGGGTACGCGCCCGGCTCGCCCAGCTTCTCGGCCGGATCCCAGCCCTCCAGAACCTCGGGTCCGTAGAGGGGTTCGATGGGCAGTCCGGACTCCGACTCGCGCGCCATTGCTGTGCCTCCCGCTGAAGTTACTTACTGGTAGGTCCGACCCTCGCCACGGACTGTAGCGGCGGCCGTGCGCGGGATGGAGAGGACCGCGCTGGGACCTTGCTCACAGGCTTCATGGCTCTCAGGATTCATTGGTCACACGCTTCATTCCCCAGGATGGCGCGTCGTTCGCAACCGGGCGCGCGTGGGGAGCATCTCAGGGGACACGACGACGCACCGGGGGTTGGAATGCGTACGACTGGTATGGGGAGATCGCTGGCCGCCCTCGTGGCACTCGTCGCGGTGAGCGGCTGCACGGCCCAGGCCGTGGACGCGCACGGGAGCACGCAGGGAAAGACGTCGGGCAGCACGCGGGGCAACACGCCGCCGTCCGCCTCGAAGACGGACCCTTCGGCCACGCCGGGGGACGACAGGCCGGGCGGCACGACGCCGTCCGCCGCCGCCAAGGTCCTCTGGTCCCGCGGCGACAAGGGGAACGACGTCCGTGAGGTCCAGGCCCGGCTGCACCAGCTCGCCTGGCTCATCCCGGCGCCGACGGGGACGTACGACACCCCGACGGTCACGGCGGTGAAGGGGTTCCAGGGCAAGCGCGGGCTGCCGCGGACCGGCGAGCTGGACGCCGTCACCTGGGAGCGGCTGCGGGGGATGACGCACAAGCCGGCCGCGTGGGAGTTGTACCCGTACGGCGGGCAGCCCGCCGCGCGGCCCGACCCGCGCTGTATGACGGGCCGAGTGCTGTGCGTCAGCAAGACGAGCCGCACCCTGCGCTGGATGATCGATGGGAGGACGGTCTCGGAGATGGACGTGCGGTTCGGCTCGCAGTACACGCCGACCCGGGAAGGTGTCTTCAGCGTCTACTTCAAATCCCGCTACCACGTGTCGACGATCTACCACACGTCCATGCCGTACGCGATGTTCTTCAGCGGCGGCCAGGCGGTCCACTACTCCCCCGACTTCGCGGCCCGCGGCTACTACGGCGCCTCGCACGGCTGCGTCAACGTACGGGACGAGGGGAAGATCGCGGCGCTGTTCGCCCAGGTCCGGAACGGGGACAAGGTCGTCGTCTACTGGTGACGGCCGGCCCGGAGGGGGCGGAAGGAGTGATGGGGCGCGGGCGGGACCGGGGGAACGTGTCCCGCCCGCGCCGATGTGCACCGGGCCTGGGTACGGGGGGAACCCCGGCTCGGTGCGACGGCCGATGACCAGTCGGCTCACCCAGTACTGCGTCGGCGCGGCCGAAAACGTCACACCCGGGCGGAAGAAATTTCCGAGGGAGTAAGAAACCGCAGGTCAGACGGAAGATTGCAGGGTTCTCGGAGTTCGCGTGGCTGAGAACACGCCCGGGCCGGATGGCCGAAAGCTCGCCCAGAGGGCCGACAGCGGCGACTGCCCGGAGGGTCGGCCTCAGGGCCGACCGGAGGGCCGGCCTCAGCGGCTGCTCAGAGGGCCGACCGCAGCGGCGCGACGACCGAGCTCGGCGACGGGGCGAGGATCCCGCTGTGGCCCTGATGGCTCCCCGTACCGCCGGAGCCTGTGTGGCCGTCGCCGTCACCGCCGTTGTCCCCGCCATCGGAGCCGCTGCCCGAACCGTCGCCGAAACCGCCCCCGGCCCCCTGGCCGGAGCCGGAGTCCGAGCCCTGATCGCCCCGGCCGTCGCCCGCCCGGCCCAGGACGCCCTTGCAGTACTTCGTCACGCGCCAACCGCCGCCCGCGGCGTCCACCAGGACACGTCTGCGGCCGGACTCCAGGGTCTTGCCGTCCAGCACGTCGCGGCAGTACGAGCGTGTCTTGGCCCACCACTCGCGGGCGCGGGCCGACCGCCCCGCGTCGGAGGAGTCGGGCTGTCCGCTCGGCGCGCCGGGCCCCTGGGCCTCGTCGTCGCCGGAACCGGCACCGGCCGGCGCGCTCGTGGTGGCGCCCGGGACCGGCACCTGGGAACCGTCGCCCTTCGACGCCTCCGGCGACGGCGAGAGGGACGGCTGCCGCGGTGTCTGTGCCGCGGAAATCGTCGCGGCCGGGTGCGGCGAGTCGTCACGGAACGGAGTCGGCAGCACTCCGGTTCCGGCCGCGACGGCGACCCCGCCGATCATCCCCGCGGCCAGCGCGGCGACGATCCCGAGGCGCACCGGGCGGCCCCAACGGGGCCCCCGCGGGGGCGGACCCGGACGGCCCAGCCGGACGAGACCCGCATCGGCGGAGTGGGCCGCGGCCCCCGGGCGCACCCGTCCGCCGCGCTGGGCGACCTCACCGTTGCGGTCCGCGCGAGCCCGCTGGAACGCGGCCAACGCGACAGCCTCGCCGGGGAGTTCGGCACTGGTCGGCGTGGGTTCGGGGGCCAGCGCACCGAGCACGTCGGCGAGCCGCTTGGCCCGGCCCTGGGTGTCGGCGTCGACGGCTTCCAGCGGCTCACCACGCAGCAGACGCTCCGCGGCGTCAGGGTCCAGCCACTTGTCCTGCTCGTCGGCCATCACATGTCCTTCTGCGTCCGCGAACGCGTATGCGTCACACCCGCGGACGTCACCGCGCGTGTGCGCGACTCTGTTCGTGACTCTCTTTGTGGGGGGACGGCACCGAGGCCGCCGGCGGATTCCGGATCCGCGCCGAGCAGCTCCGCGAGCCGCTTGAGACCGCGGTGCGCCGCGGTGCGGACGGCTCCGGGGCGCTTGCCGAGGGTCTCGGCCGCGGTCTTGGCGTCGAGGCCGACGACCACGCGCAGTACGACGGCCTCCGCCTGGTCCTGGGGGAGTTGGGCGATCAGCGAGAGGGTGCTGTTGGTGGCCAGCGCCTCGATCGCCTCGCCCGCGGTGTCGGAATCCCCCGCCTTCGCGGTCAGTTCCGTCTCGTCACCGCCGATCGCAGGGCGGCGCCCGCGCATGCGTATGTGGTCGAGGGCGCGGTTGCGGGCGATCCGGGCGGCCCAGCCACGGAAGCGGTCCGCGTCACCGCTGAACCTCTCCAGGTCACGGGCGATCTGCAGCCAGGCCTCGGACGTGACGTCCTCCGCGTCCGGGTCGCCGACCAGCGTCCGTACGTATCCGAGCAGCCGTGGGTGCACCGAGCGGTACACAGTCCGGAACGCGGTCTCGTCCCCGTCCTGTGCCGCAAGCACCGCGGCGGTCAGCTCCGCGTCGTCCCCCAGCACCGCGCGCCCTTCTGCGCCTAAGCCGGCGCCGCTTTCGCGGACCGGGCTGCTCGCCGTTGTGGTTCCTCGATTGGTGGATGCGGTCCTAGGCCCCTCATGGGTGTGGTTGTCCGTCCTCCGCACCCCGGCGCGAATGGCACGTTACGGCCTGAAACCGCTCCCCGTCCATGTTCGTACAGGATGCAACTAACTGGTGACACAGCGAGGTGTGACAGAAAACGCAGCCGCGGCGCTGTAGAGAGTACGGGTCGCCGCGCGGCCCGTGCCGCGCGACGGTCGGGGCCTCTCCTGTGGGGGGTGGCGGCCCCGGCCGTTGCCATCGGCCTTCTGACTCTCCTTGAACTTGCGCCCCGGTCGGCGCTGCTCGCGCGGTCGCCAGTCGTCGCGCCACCGGGTCCGCGCCCCCTGCGCCCCGCCCTCGCGAGCGGCCCGGTACGCGGCGACGGCCCGCCCCTCGGCCTCCGGATCTACGGGAACACCCCTTACGGCGAAGGCGAGCAACACGTCGAGGGAGGTCCCGTTCTCCCCCAAGCCCCTGCCCGCCCCTGCCCGTCCTCGGTCGACCGCTTCCCGACGCTCGTCCCGAATCCCTTGGCGTCCAGGGATCGTTGGGCGTCACACCCCGGACTCCCCGTCGGCGCCGAGCTGCTGCGCCAGGCGCTTGAGGCCACGGTGGGCGGCGGTGCGGACCGCGCCCGGGCGCTTGCCGAGGACACGGGCGGCGGCGGGACCGTCGAGCCCGACGACCACCCGCAGCAGTACGGCCTCGGCCTGGTCGCGGGGCAGCCGTGCGACCAGTTCCAGGGCGCGCTCCGTGGAGAGGCTCTCCAGCGCCTGGTCGGGGGTGCTGTGGGTGCCGGGCAGTTCCAGTACGTCGTTCTCGAGCCCGGTCGCCCTGGGCCGTACCTTCTGCCTCCGCAGATGGTCGAGCGCGCGGTGCCGCGCGATGGTCGCGGTCCAGCCGCGGAACCCCGCCCCGTCCCCCTTGAACCGCCCGAGGTCCCGCGCGATCTCCAGCCAGGCGTCGGACGCCACGTCCTCCGCGTCGTCCCCGACGATCCCGCGCACGTACCCGAGCAGTCCGGGCTGCACGATCCGGTACGCCAGCGCGAAGGCCGCCTCGTCCCCCTGCTGCGCCCGCGCCACGGCCGCACCGAGCTCACCGTCGTACACCTGTACGCGGCGGGGTTCCCCTCCCTGGCCCAACGCTGTCCTCGTTCGCCCCGAGTCGGTCAGAATGCGCACCGTGCGACACGGTCGGCCGTGTCGACGCCCACGTGGTCATCTGCGTCGGGCCCCACATAAATGTCACAGCTCGTCAGGCACCCCGGGCGTCCCTCGGAACACGTCCTGGCTCAGGCGTCCGTCTCCACCGGTTCGGGCAGCGGAGCCGGCCGCGCCTGGGAGGCCGGCATCCGGTCCGCGTTCACCACGAACCCGGCGATCAGCGCGGCCAGCAGCAACGCTCCCATCGCCCACCAGGTGGCCACGTTGAAGCCGTGCACGGCGGCCCTGGAGGCGAGGGCGCGACGGTCGACGCCGGGGGCCGCGTGCGCGGTCGCGTACCGGGTCGTCACGCTCGCGGCGATCGTGTTGAGCAGCGCCGTGCCGATCGAACCGCCGACCTGCTGGGCGGTGTTGAAGGTGGCGGAGGCCGCGCCCGCGTCCCGGGGCGCGACACTCACCGTGGCCAGCGAGATGGAGGTCATCATCGCCGTGCCCATGCCGAGGCCGAGCATGAGCATGCCGGGCAGGATGTGCGAGACGTACGCGGGTGCCACCCCGACCTGCGCGATGATCGCCAGCGCGCCCGCGGCCAGCAGCAGCCCGGGGACGATGAGGGCGCGCGGCGGGACCCGGTTCAGGAGGCGGGCCGCGACCTGCGTGGAGCCGGTGATCATGCCGACGGTGATGGGGAGGTAGGCGAGTCCGGTCTTCATCGGCGAGTACCCGAGCACGCGCTGCATGTAGTAGGTGAGGAAGAGGAAGACCCCGAACATCCCGATGGTGACGAAGAGGATGGTGAGGAACGCCCCGACCCGCTGCCGGTCCCTTACCACCGACATCGGCAGCAGAGGCACCCGGGCGCGGGTCTGCCAGAGACCGAACACGCCGAGCAGCACGACCCCGGCGGCCAGCAGTCCAAGGACCAGTCCGTCGCCCCAGCTCCTCGACTCCGCCTCCGAGAAGCCGTAGACCAGCGAGAGCATTCCGGCGGAGCCGAGCACCGCGCCCGGCACATCGAGGCGCGCGTCCTCGTAGCGACCGCCGCCGCTGAGCACCGCCAGGGCGCCGGCGAACGCGACCAGGGCGATGGGCACGTTGACGTACAGGCACCAGCGCCAGTCCAGGTACTGGGTGAGGAAGCCGCCGGCGAGCAGCCCGAACGCCGCGCCCGCGCCGACGATCGCGCCGAACACGCCGAACGCCTTGCCGCGTTCCGCGGGGTCGGTGAACGTCGTCGTGAGCAGCGACAGGGCGGCGGGAGCGAGCAGTGCGGCGAACACGCCCTGGAGGGCGCGCGCCCCGAACAGCATCCCGGAGTTCGCGGCCGCGCCGCCCAGCGCGGACGCGGCGGCGAAGCCCAACAGGCCGATCATGAAGGTGAGTCGGCGACCCGCGAGGTCGGCGATCCGGCCGCCGAGCAGCAGCAGTCCGCCGAAGGCGAGGGTGTACGCGGTGATGACCCACTGCCGGTTGCCGTCCGACATGTGCAGGTCGCTCTGGGCGGAGGGCAGGGCGATGTTCACGATGGTCATGTCGAGGACGACCATCAACTGGGCGAGCGCGATGACGACCAGCGCCCACCAACGGCGGTTGTCGGCCACGAGGCCTCCCGGGTCCGGCGGTTGTCCTCATGTTCACTCCGGAGACCGCCGTTTGGGAACGGTCGCGTACCTTAAGAACCGGCAATCTCGCCGCCGTTCGGCACGCTTCCCCCTATCCCACGGCCTCGCGGCACAGCAGCCGCAGCGAGCCGTCGCCCGCGTAGCAGCGGCGGGCCTCGTCGATGGGATCCCACAGGCGCCCGTCGGGGGTGCGCAGCCAGTGCTCGCCGCCCGTCTCCCACCACTCGGCGCCGGTGCGCCGGACGACGACCTCACCGGCGTACGCGCCGAAGCCGCGCAGCACGGTGTGGAGGGCGGCGTACGGCGCCCCCTCCCGGCGTATCTCCTCGATCAGCCGGTCGACGCGCCACAGGCTCTGCGCCGAGTAGTCGAGGCGCAGCCGTGCGCCCTCGCGCATCGTCGCGACGGTGTCCGCGGCCCAGCGCACGGGCTTGGTCGCGGCGGAGGGCCTGGTCGCCCGGATCGGGTTCGCACTCGTAGCGTTCACACTCGGAAGAGCGCCTTCCGGACGGGATTCGTCACGCGTCCCGGGCACCTTCGCGACACCGGCCCAGGACCCCCATCTCCGGCCCCGAGACGGTCACAGGAACCCCTCAGGGAAACAGGTTTACGACCGTCCGCGCGCCCGGCGCGACACCACCGCGCGCAGGACGCGCCGCCCCTCCGTCGACACCTCCAGGGCGGGTCGCAGGCCGCCCGCGCCGCGGCCCGCGAGCAGTTCCAGGACGGCGACCTGGCGGCGCCGTTCGGCCGCGACGAGGGGGCCGTCGCCGTCGGCGGCGACATCGAGGAGCCGGTGGATCTGCAGGGCCGCCGCCGAACAGGCGTCGGCCCAGGCGCGCAGGGCGGACGCGCAGGGGTCGCCGGGGGCGGTGGCGAGCATGCGGCGGGCGAGTGCGGCGGCACGGTCCTCGTCACTCACGGCGGCCTCGGTCGCGGTCTCGGCTCCTGAGCCGGATCCGGGGGCGGGGACGAGGCTGGGGACGGTGTCGGCGGAGGGGTCGGCGCAGTCCAGTTCCGCCCGTGCCTTGGCGAGCCGTTCACCCCAGGCGTCGCCGTCCGCGCCGCCGTCCGCGAGGCTCGACCAGAGCGGTCGCAGAACCTCGTCGTCGCCGCCCAGCAGCGGTACGCACCGATCCAAACAAGCCAGCCCGCTCGCCGCCAGACCACGCTCGTCGGCCCGAGCGATCAGGTCCACCAGGCTCATCACGCCTCCCTCGACAGGGCGCTCCCGCTTACGGAGCCCGCACTTTCCCTTACTGCGTGCTCCGGAGCGGGAGTGTCACAGGGGCACCACTCCGAGCCGGTCGAGGAACCGGAAGAGCAGGTTTTCGGCCAAGGGGTCGGCGTCCGCGGTCAGCACGGCGAGCAGGGGCTCGGCCACCACCGTGTGCCCGGCCTCCGCGGCCCAGGCGACGGCCCGTGCCGCGGCGTCGGAGGGCTCCAGGAAGTAGTCGTCGACGGTGAGCCCCTCCTCGCCCTGCCCCAGGTGCGCGGCCATCGCCGTGCGCGCCAGACAGGTCGTCCACGCGCCGCTCCCGGGACCGGCCGCCTCGACGACCACACAGTCGCTGTTCATGACGTACCCGAAGAGCGCGGGCGCGCCGGTCTCCCGGGCGAGCGTGTTCATGCTCCCGACGTCGCCGTCACCGCTCGGGTACTCCCAGACCTGCCAGCCGTCGGGCGCCGTGGTCCGCAGCACCATCCCGTGCGCCGCGCCCAGCGCGTCCAGCTCCGCTAGCGGCCGCTCGCTTCTGCCCACGACGTAGTAGCCCCAGTAGCCCATGCCGGTTTCCCCCCGGTGGTGTTTCGGTTCGGCCGCGCCGAATACACCACAGGGCCAAGTGAATTGGCCAGGGAATCGGCCGAACCGGCGCGCCGCCTGCCTCCGACGGCCCAACGCCGACGGTCAGCGGTGGTCCCGGACGGCCGCCGGGACCGGCTCCCCGGGCGGGACCGGGCCGCGCAGGGCCTTCTCGTTCTGCATCCGGGTCAGCCGCAGGACGACGAGGATGGCGAGTACGGCGGCCACGACGCCGGTGACGTCCGCGAACAACACGTCGCCCGCGGCGACGTAGAGCTCCGCGGCGGTCTCGGCGCTGCGGTAACGGACGAACCCGGTCCGGCCGACGACCAGTGTGATGATCCACATCGCCCACCAGGCGTTGACGAGCCCGTGTGAGGTGCGGGTGCCGGCGGGACGGCTCGCGTCCCAGGTGTTGAGCATGATCCGGCGCGGGAACCAGAGGTTCACCACCGGCACGAACCAGCCCCAGCCCGTCCAGGCGCGCCCCATCTCGTGCCCGAACGGGTCGAACACCTCGGCGTTGATCCGCACCCGGTGGAACCAGACGAGGTAGACGACGACCGTGGCGACCAGGGAGGCCACTTGCACGACCCCGACCGCGGCCATGACCGAGTCCGCGTGGGCCGCGTCCCGCTGGACCGCCTCGCCGACCTCGCCGTCCACGATGGTGCCCGTGACGTCGTAGACCTTGACGCCCGCCCAGATCGCGAGGAGACCCACGGCGACGACCATGCCGAGCAGCACCGCGACCGCCCTCCCGAGACCCACCGGCGAGCGCAGCCAGGCATCCCCGTGCGGCGGCGCCGTGGTGCCCCCGGGCACGGGCATGGGCGTACTGGACATGAAACCCCCCGAATCACCGGCACATGAGTCCGTGCCGGTGGAAGAAACCGGGCGCGCTCCTCCCCAGGGGCACACCCGGCACACGAATCACCAGGGAAGATACGCCTCAGCCCAGCCGGTTCGCCAAATTCTTGAAGTCCGTCCAGGACAGCGTCGGCCGGCCCGGGTCCCACAGCTTCTGGATCGTGGCGCGCAGCGGCATCCTGATCCCCGCCGCCACCTGGTCCTGGGTCTGGGAGTTCGCGCGGTCGGACCAGACGGCGAAGCTCCCGCCGAGGATCTGGCCGTCGTACTTGGCGGGGACCGGTGTGGTGCCGCGGACGACGAGCGGGGTCCACTGCTCGTAGATGCGCTGCCCGGTCGGGTAGACGAAGGTCTGCGGCTCACCGAGGACGTAGTAGAGGTACTCGTCGTTGTAGTTGATGAGTTTGCGGCCCGCGCTCAGGTATTCGACGGGCGGCCGCGCGCCGAGCTCCTTGCCCGTCCAGTACGCGACCTCCAGGTCCTTGTCCGCCTGGACCGTGCCGCCGCGGAAGAACCCGTCGTTCCAGGCCCGTGCGGTCCGGTCGTGGCCGCGCACCACCTGGGCGCGGGCGTTGAGCCAGCCGGTGGCGAGGTCCGCGACGGTGGCGCCGGGGCCGTAGGCCTGCTTGGCGGCCGCGGCCAGCTGAGGGTAGGAGGTCGACGGGCTGGCCACGGTCAGGGCCTGGTACTCGTCGCCGCCGAGGTGCCAGTACGGGCCGGGGAAGAGACCGGCGTACTCGTTCAGCAGGTCGTCGACGAGGGAGGCCGCGGCGGGCTTGGAGATGTCGACGGTGCCGCGCGGGGCGGTTCCCGCGACGCTGCGCAGCTGGAGGTCGGGGTGGGCGGCGATCACCGCGCCGAGGTGGCCCGGCGAGTCGATCTCGGGGACGACATGGATGTGGCGGCTCTCCGCGAGGGCGACGATGTCGCGGACGTCCGTCTTGCTGAGGTGGTCCTTCGACACGATCTCCGGGTGGGTGTCCGACTGGATACGGAAGCCCTGGTCGTCGGAGAAGTGCAGCCCCAGTTCGTTGTACTTCAGATCGCCCAGTTCCCGGATCCGGTCCTCTATCCAGGCCGCGGAGTAGGGCTTGCGCGCGATGTCGAGCATGAACCCGCGGCGTGGCTTGGCGGGCTGGTCGCGCACGACGCCCTCGGGCGCCGTACCGCCCCCGTGCACCTCCTGCTTGAGGGTGCGGGTGCCGTAGAAGACGCCCGCCTCGCCGGGCGCGGAGATGGTGACCCGACGGTTCTTGACGGTCAGGGTGTAGGACTCCGGGTCGGCGCCGCCGCTGTTCAGGCCGAGCTCGACGTCACCGTCCTTGGCCCCCGTCTGTCCGGCGTACGACAGTTTCAGCTCGTCGGCGAGCAGCTTTCCCTCGTCGGCGAGGGCGGCGTCGTCGACGACCACGCGGGCGCCCGCCGCGGGACGCCAGCCGGGGCCGCGCGCCGGGGTGTGCTCGCGCACGGCGGGGATGGTGCGCGGGGCCCGGGAGAGAGGGTAGGTCCGGGTCGGTGTGGGGGACGGTGGGGGCGCGGCCCCGGCCGCCGTCCGGCCCGGAGTGACGCTCGCCCCGGTCGGCGCGCCGGCGTCACCGGACGGCCACAGCGTGACGGTCGCCGCCACGGCACCCGTCACCACCGCCACCCCGACCGCTATCAGTACCGGCCGCTTCCCGTCCTGCACCGGCGCCCGTCGTCGCCTGCCCGTGCTCACCGCACCACGCCCTTCGCTTCGGTAACCGAGGCCCACGCCCTGACGTACGCATCGAGCGCCTCGTACACCTCACGTCGTACCCCCCCGGACGTTCCACGCTCCCCCTCTCCACGTCACCCGTCCACCGCAGGCTCCGAAACTCTCCCGTCCGGGTGACATTCGGGCATCCGTCGGACACCTCCCGTCAATCATGGATAACGTGGTGGCACGACTCTCACTTCTTCCCCTGCCGCACCACACGTGACGTTCACAGGACGTCACGGCATCCCGTCGACATCCCACCGCCGAGGACCCACGCTGCCGTCGCACCGTCTTCCACGCCTCCCCGGCCAGGTCGCCCCACCCCAGCAGAAGAGCGTGCCGTCGTCCCCGGCGCGCCTGGAGCCGTTCAACTCAGCGCCCGCCGACTCCGTCGTGCGCGCGCTCCTGACCTGCTGCCGCAGCCTGCGCTGGGCCCACCGGCTGGCCGATCACCGGCCCTACCCGGACCTGGACGCCTTCCTGGCCGCGGCCGACGAGGCGGGCTACGACCTCACCCCGGCCGACCTGACCGAGGCCCTCGCGGGCGAGTCCCTCACGCTGCTCCCGGACGGCGCCTACTCCGCCGCCCACACGGCCCTGAGCGCGGCCCACGCGGCCTACGAAAGCCGATTCGGGCACGTGTTCGTCATCTGTCTGGACGACTTCTCCCCGGAGGAATCACTGGATCAGGTGCTGGCCGGAATCCGATCACGATTGACAAACGATCCCGAAGAGGAGCGGCTGGTCACGGCGGAGGAGCTGCGCCGTCTGGCCAGGGGGCGCCTGACGCGCCTCCTCGGGGACGCGGCGTCCTGGACCGTCCGGAATAGCCCGAACGTGCCTGATTGATTGCCAGTTTGATCACATAGATAGGGCCGCTGTAAACGTTCCGACAAGTCGTCGCTACGATGGCCGGGGCCGGTGGACCGTACCCGGCCGGGCCGACCGACACAGAAGCCGGCAGGCCCCAATCCCCGCTCCCGGAGGGTTCTTCCGTGCCGGCTGGAACGCTGTACCGCGGCCGGGAAGGAATGTGGTCCTGGGTGGCTCATCGAGTCACCGGCGTCCTCATCTTCTTCTTCCTGTTCGTACACGTGCTGGACACCGCTCTCGTCCGTGTCTCCCCCGAGGACTACGACAGGGTCGTGTCCACGTACAAGAATCCGATCGTCGCGCTGCTGGAGTACGGCCTCGTCGCCGCCATCCTCTTCCACGCGCTCAACGGCCTGCGCATCATCGCCGTCGACTTCTGGTCGAAGGGCCCGCGCTACCAGAAGCAGATGCTCTGGTCCGTCGTCGGTATCTGGGTCGTGCTGATGGTCGGGGCCCTCTACCCCGTCCTCGGTCACGCATTCCGCGAAGTCTTCGGGAGCTGACGCAGATGTCCACTACTGAGACCGCCGCTTCCGGCATCGGCCCCGTCGAGGGCGCGGGTGAGTTCTCCGCGTACAGCGTCGACAACCCGGCGCCGTTCATCGAGGCCCCGCGCAAGCGCACCAAGAAGACCCCGAAGTCCACTCGTGGCAACTTCGAGATGTACGGCTGGCTGTTCATGCGCCTGTCCGGCATCGTGCTGGTCGTCCTCGTCATCGGCCACCTGCTCATCCAGCTCGTCCTCGACGGCGGTGTCTCCAAGATCGGCTTCGCGTTCGTCGCGGGCCGCTGGGCCTCCCCGTGGTGGCAGGCCTGGGACCTCGCGATGCTGTGGCTCGCGATGCTGCACGGCACCAACGGCCTGCGCACGGTCATCAACGACTACGCGGAGCGCGCGAACACCCGGCTGTGGCTCAAGGGCCTGCTCTACACCGCCACGGTGTTCACCATCCTGCTGGGCACGCTGGTGATCTTCACCTTCGACCCGAACATCCGCTAGGCACGGGGCTGAGGTAACCGACTCATGCAGATCCACAAGTACGACACCGTCATCGTGGGCGCCGGCGGCGCCGGCATGCGCGCCGCCATCGAGGCGACGAAGCGCAGCCGCACCGCCGTGCTGACGAAGCTCTACCCCACCCGCTCCCACACGGGCGCGGCGCAGGGCGGCATGGCCGCCGCGCTCGCCAACGTGGAGGAGGACAACTGGGAGTGGCACACCTTCGACACGGTCAAGGGCGGTGACTACCTGGTCGACCAGGACGCCGCCGAGATCCTGGCGAAGGAGGCCATCGACTCGGTCCTCGACCTCGAGAAGATGGGCCTTCCCTTCAACCGGACGCCCGAGGGCAGGATCGACCAGCGCCGCTTCGGCGGTCACTCCCGCAACCACGGCGAGGCCCCGGTCCGCCGGTCCTGCTACGCCGCGGACCGCACCGGCCACATGATCCTCCAGACGCTGTACCAGAACTGCGTCAAGGAGGGCGTGGAGTTCTTCAACGAGTTCTACGTCCTCGACCAGCTGATCACCGAGGTCGACGGCGTCAAGCACTCGGCCGGTGTGGTCGCCTACGAACTGGCGACCGGCGAGATCCACGTCTTCCAGGCGAAGGCCGTGATCTACGCGTCCGGCGGCACCGGCAAGTTCTTCAAGGTGACCTCCAACGCGCACACCCTGACGGGTGACGGCCAGGCGGCCGTCTACCGTCGCGGGCTGCCGCTGGAGGACATGGAGTTCTTCCAGTTCCACCCGACCGGCATCTGGCGCATGGGCATCCTGCTGACGGAGGGCGCCCGCGGTGAGGGCGGCATCCTCCGCAACAAGGACGGCGAGCGCTTCATGGAGAAGTACGCGCCGGTCATGAAGGACCTCGCGTCCCGTGACGTCGTCTCGCGCTCCATCTACACGGAGATCCGTGAGGGCCGCGGCTGCGGTCCCGAGGGCGACCACGTCTACCTCGACCTCACGCACCTCCCGCCGGAGCAGCTGGACGCCAAGCTCCCGGACATCACGGAGTTCGCGCGCACCTACCTCGGCATCGAGCCCTACACGGACCCGATCCCGATCCAGCCCACCGCGCACTACGCCATGGGCGGCATCCCCACGAACGTCCAGGGTGAGGTGCTCCGCGACAACACGACCGTCGTGCCGGGCCTGTACGCCGCCGGCGAGGTCGCCTGTGTGTCCGTGCACGGCGCCAACCGCCTCGGCACCAACTCGCTCCTGGACATCAACGTGTTCGGGCGCCGCGCGGGCATCGCCGCCGCCGAGTACTCGGCGAAGGCCGGCTATGTCGAGCTGCCCGAGGACCCCGCCTCGCAGGTCGTCTCGCAGGTCGAGCACCTGCGCAACTCCACGGGCACGGAGCGGGTCGCCGCGCTGCGCCTGGAGCTGCAGGAGTGCATGGACGCCAACGTGATGGTGTTCCGCACCGAGCAGACGATCAAGACGGCGGTCGAGAAGATCGCCGAGCTGCGCGAGCGCTACCGGAACGTCTCGATCCAGGACAAGGGCAAGCGGTTCAACACGGACCTCCTCGAGGCCATCGAGCTGGGTAACCTGCTCGACCTGGCCGAGGTCATGGCCGTCTCCGCGCTCGCCCGCAAGGAGTCCCGCGGCGGTCACTACCGCGAGGACTACCCGAACCGCGACGACGTCAACTTCATGCGCCACACCATGGCGTACCGCGAGGTCGGCGACGACGGCACCGAGTCCATCCGTCTCGACTACAAGCCGGTCGTCCAGACCCGCTACCAGCCGATGGAGCGTAAGTACTGATGGCTACCCCGACCCTCGACAAGGCGGACAGCGCCGGCCAGCCCGAGGCGGGCTTCGCCGACTCGCCGTACATCACCGCCACCTTCCGCATCCGCCGCTTCAACCCCGAGGTCGCGG
Organism: Streptomyces mirabilis; assembly: GCF_039503195.1. NCBI lineage: Bacteria > Bacillati > Actinomycetota > Actinomycetes > Kitasatosporales > Streptomycetaceae > Streptomyces > Streptomyces mirabilis. Next base: position 6,334,558 of record NZ_JBCJKP010000001.1, on the reverse strand, counting down.
CGGAGGCGGTCTGGGAAGACTTCCAGCTGGAGATCGACCCGAAGGAGCGCGTCCTCGACGCCCTCCACAAGATCAAGTGGGACCAGGACGGAACCCTCACGTTCCGTCGCTCCTGCGCGCACGGCATCTGCGGCTCGGACGCCATGCGGATCAACGGCAAGAACCGTCTCGCCTGCAAGACGCTGATCAAGGACATCAACCCCGCCAAGCCGATCACGGTCGAGCCCATCAAGGGTCTGACGGTCCTCAAGGACCTCGTGGTCGACATGGAGCCGTTCTTCCAGGCGTACCGCGATGTGATGCCCTTCCTGATCACGAAGGACACCAACGAGCCGACGCGCGAGCGTCTGCAGTCCGCCGAGGACCGCGAGCGCTTCGACGACACCACCAAGTGCATCCTGTGCGCGGCGTGCACGTCGTCCTGCCCGGTCTTCTGGAACGACGGCCAGTACTTCGGTCCGGCCGCCATCGTCAACGCGCACCGCTTCATCTTCGACAGCCGTGACGAAGCGGGCGAGCAGCGCCTGGAGATCCTCAACGACAAGGACGGCGTGTGGCGTTGCCGCACCACGTTCAACTGCACGGACGCCTGCCCGCGCGGTATCGAGGTCACGAAGGCGATCCAGGAAGTGAAGCGCGCGCTGATCACGCGTCGCTTCTGACGCTTCTGTCAGCTTTCGCATCAAGAACCCCGCCTCCGTACAAGCTACGTACGGAGGCGGGTTTTTCTTTCCACATGTGACCGTATACGGTCAATCCGATCCCTCTGCCACAGTTCGAACCCCGATGTCCACAGCAACGGGGGCGGCATAAGCACGCCGGCCACTCGGGCGGTTGCCGGCCAGCGGTCCCAGTACCCCCGCTCCTGGCCCTGCTCCTCCAGCCCTTTCAAGTCCGGGCCGTACGCGTGCTGGAAGTCACTGTGCCCCGTGCAGCTTCCGGCGCGCACAAGGCTCCAGAAACCGCCGACCATTTTGGACACAAGGGAGTGGACCTGCCCCGCGTGCGGCACGGTCCATGACCGGGACCACAATGCCGCGAAGCATGTCAAAACGGCCACCGGACTGGCGGTCGCAGCAGCGAACGAGAAGCCCCGAATCCTCGGGCTCGAGCCCGAGGAGCATTCTCGCGTCCCGCCCCCGCGCGGCCCTCGATCCCTACGGCACCGGCACCCCCGGCGTCTTCCTGTGCTCGGCGGCGGCCCCGCCCGGCCCCGGCGTGCATGGCAGGTGCGGCTACCCCGCGGCGCGCCCGGCCTTGCACCACCTGGGGGACCCGCACGGTCAGCCACCGGGACCCCGGCGCGGCCCGTACCTAATCTGATGGCATGTCAGATGATGTGTCGTACGAGCTGCTCGGCTTCGACAACGTGCTGCTGCCCGTCGGGAACCTCGGTGCCGCGGTGGAGTTCTACGGGCGGGCCGGCATTCCGGTGGCGTTCCGGCTCGATGAGGCCGGGATCGCGCTGCTGAAGGTGGGCAAGGAGACGCCGGGACTGCTGCTGCGACTGGAGGAGGAGCTCGGCCCGCGGCCGCCGCTGTGGGCCTCGGCGCGGGTGTGGCTTGAGGTCAGGGACGCGCGGGCCACGGCCGACGCGCTGGCCTCGGCGGGCATCCGGCCGCTCGCGCCCGTCTTCCCGGTCGCCACCGGCTGGACCGTCGAGATCGCCGACCCCTGGGGCAACGTCATCGGCTTCACGGACTACGGCAAGCGGCCCGAGCTGGGCCGCCACCAGGCGTGACCCGCCTCACCCCACACCGCGCACCCTCCTGACTTGAACATGTTCAAAAGCAGGTCTACATTCCTTCTCGACAGCGTTTTGAACGCGTTCAAGAAGGGGTGGGGACATGGACCTCACGGTCGTCGCGTACGTCATCTATCTGCTGGTCAGCATCGCGCTGACGGTCTGGGTGGCACGCACGCTCAGCCACAACGGGCGGATCTTCCTCGCCGACGTGCTGCACGGGAACGAGAAACTCGCCGACGCCGTCAACCACCTCCTGGTGGTGGGCTTCTACCTCGTCAACCTGGGCTTCGTCGCGCTCTATCTGAACGGCGACGACGCCGGGATCACCGACACCCGCGGGATCTTCGAGGCCCTGTCGACCAAGCTCGGCGTCGTCCTGCTCGTCCTCGGGGTCATGCACCTCGGCAACGTGTACGTGCTCAACAAGATCCGGCGGCGGGGCGTCATGGAGCGGGAGCAGCTGCCGCCCGTCGCGCCGACGGACTGGGTGGCGCCGACGGCCGGGGCGTGAGCACCATGACCGGCCTCGAGGCCACCCGTGACCGGGACGCCGCACGCGTCCCGGTCCTCGGGCTCACCGTCCTCTACGACGCCTCGTGCTCGCTGTGCACCTTCCTGCGCGACTGGCTGGGCAAGCAGCCCCAGCTGGTGCCGCTGCGGCTCGTGCCGGCCGGTTCCGAGCTGGCCAGGGCACTCTTCCCCGCCCTCGACCACCGCGCCACCCTCGACGAGATCACCGTCGTCGGGGACGGCGGTCAGGTCTACCGCGGGGCCGCCGCCTGGGTCGTCTGCCTGTGGGCGCTGCGCGAGCACCGGCCGCTCGCCCACCGGCTGAGCACCCCGGCAGGGGCCCGGCTCGCCAAGGGCGCGATGCTCGCCGCCGCGAAGTGGCGCTCCGCGCACGCCCAGCAGGGATGGGGCGGGGGCGCGTACCGGCGGGGGGACGGGTGGGTGTACGAACCGGGTGGCGGATGGACGTACCGGCCTCCCGGCTGTGACAGCGGCTCCTGTTCGACTCGTTAGGCTCTGTTCCCGTGCCAGCACCGACAGACAGCCCCGGCCCGGACGACACCAGCGCGCCAGGAAAGGCCCAGGAAAAGGGTCCCGCCAAGAGCGAGCAGACCCGCGCGCTGATCCTGGAGACCGCGCTGCGGCTGTTCCAGGAGCGGGGGTACGACAAGACGACCATGCGGGCGATCGCCCAGGAGGCCGGGGTCTCCGTCGGCAACGCGTACTACTACTTCGCCGGCAAGGAGCACCTCATCCAGGGCTTCTACGACCGGATCGGCGCCGAGCACCAGGCGGCGATCCGGCCGGTCCTGGAGCGCGAGAAGGATCTGGAGGCGCGGATCGCGGGCGTACTGAAGGCGTGGCTGGACGTGGCGGAGCCGTACCACGAGTTCGCGGCGCAGTTCTTCAAGAACGCCGCCGACCCGGAGAGCCCGCTCAGCCCCTTCTCCCCCGAGTCGGCGGGCCCGCGCGAGGAGTCCATCGCCATACACCGCGAGGTGCTCGCCGGATCGAAGGCGAAGGTTCCGGAGGAGCTGAGGGACGTCCTGCCCGAGCTGATGTGGCTGTCGCAGATGGGGCTCGTCCTGTACTGGGTCTTCGACCGCACGGAGGGGCGCGAACGCAGCTACCGGCTCGCCGAGCGCGGCGCCCGCATCACCACCCGGGGCGTCTCACTGGCCCGCTTCCGCGTCCTGCGCCCGCTCGTCCACGAGGTGCACGAGCTGTTCACGGACTTCCTGCCGGGGATGACGAAGCTGCTGCCGGATCCGGGGCGGGGCTCCACGACCGGGTGACGAGACGTTCGACCTACGAGGATGTTCTCGACACCAGCCATGGGAGGCACGTGATGTCCGCGGCAGCTGTCGAGCGACCGCACGAGGACCGGCCGCTGATCGCCGAGGCGAACCTCCTCATGGAGAGTCTTCCGGGCCGCCGCGTCGCACCAGGTTGGCGGTAGTCGTCGTCGACCACCGACAGGTCGGGGATCACGTAGTCCTCTGGACCGCTGGGCAGCCAGAGGCCGATTCCCTGCAGGACTCGCACCAGGCCCAGTTGCATGAACGGGGCAGCGAAGAGCTCAGGGCCTCGGAGTGAGGGCCGTCCGCGGGACAAGGTCTCCTCCTACGCCAGGGCCCGCATCCCCGTCTGCGTCATCGTCGACCGCCAGCACCCGCGCCTCCACGTCCTCACCGATCCGGCCGCGGACCGCTACACGGTGCATGGCGTCCACACCGCCGACGAACTCGTCACGCTCCCCGAGCCCGTCGGCGGCAAGGTCACCCTCGATGTGAAAAGGATCCTCGAAGCCGGGCACCCCACGGCTAGTTGACGGCGTCCACCTCCCCCTCCGTCAACTCCAGGTCGTGCACCAGCGGTTCGTCGGTCACGATGACGTGCCGGGCGCGGGCTCCGTACGAAGAGGCCGTCGCCGACAGCAGGTACGTGCCAGGAGCCGGTACCGAGACGATGTACGAGCCGTCCGCCAGTGAGGTCACCCGGTCCAGTTGACGCCCGCCCTTGCTGAGCAGGGTGAGGACCGCCCCGTCGACCGGCGCTCCCTCCGCGTCACGGACGAAGCCGTGCACGACCGTCGGTCCTCCCGTCGAAGCCCGCGGCAGCTCCGCCTCCTCAGCCGGCTCCACCGCCAGGTGCGGCAACCGCTTCTCCAGACCCGCCGGCAGCCACCAGTTGGACTTGCCCAGCAGATGCATCGCGGCCGGCACCAGCGCCGTACGGAGAATGAACGCGTCCAGCGCGACCGCCGCCGCGAGGCCCACGCCCGCCATCGCCGCCCCCGAGTCACCGCTGAGGACGAAGGCGAGGAAGACGCAGACCATGATCAGAGCGGCGGAGTTGATGACACGGCTGGTCTCCGCGAGGCCGACCCGGACCGCCCGCGCGTTGTCCTTGGTGTGCACCCACTCCTCGTGCATCCGGCTCACCAGGAACACCTGGTAGTCCATGGAGAGGCCGAAGAGGAGGGAGAGCATGATGACGGGCAGGAAGGCGTTGATCGGCCCCTCCTTGCCGAGGCCCAGCAGGCTCAGCCCCCAGCCCCACTGGAAGATCGCGACGAGGACGCCGAAGGACGCGGCGGCCGCGATCAGGTTCATCAGGGCGGCGGTCAGGGGCACCACCAGGGAGCGGAAGGCGACCATCAGCAGCAGGAAGCCCAGGCCGATGATGGTGGCGATGAAGAGTGGCAGCCGGTCACCCGTGACGGTCGAGAAGTCCTTGGAGATCGCCGTCACACCGCCGACGTGCGCCTGTGCCCCGGCGTCCGGGATCACCTTGTCCCGCAGGGTGTCGATGAGCTGGTCCGTCTTCTCGGACTGCGGTGACGTGGTCGGTACGACCTGGATCACCGTGACGCCCTGCGCGGGCGGCAGCGCCGCGACCTGGGCGACGCCGTCGGTCGCGCGGATGCCCTGCACCAGCTTGTTCGTGTCGCCGCTGGTGGAGACCACCTGGAGCGGGCCGTTGAAGCCGGGGCCGAAGCCCTCCGCGAGGAGGTCGTACGCCTTCCGGGTCGTCGTCGACGCGTCGTCGTTGCCCTGGTCGGTCGCGCCGAGCCGCAGCGACAGCACCGGGATGGCGAGGATCGCCATGACGACGACAGCCATCACGGCGATCGAGCGCGGGCGCTTCTGGACGTTCGCCGACCAGCGGGCCGCGAAGCCGCTGGCCCGCTCCTGCTCGGGGCCTTCGGCGGCCAGCTTGCGCCGCTGGCGGCGGCTGAGCACCCGGGAGCCGAGGAAACCGAGCAGCGCGGGCAGCAGCGTGACGGCCGCGAGCACGCTGAACACGACGGTGAGCGAGGTGCCGATGACCACGCCGTCCAGGAAGCGCAGGTTCGTCACGAGCATCCCGGCGAGCGCGATGCACACCGTGCCGCCCGCGAACAGCACCGCGCGGCCGGAGGTGTTGAGGGCGGTGACCGCCGACTCCTCCGGGTCCATGCCGCGCAGGATGCCGCGCCGGTGCCGGGTGACGATGAACAGCGCGTAGTCGATGCCGACACCGAGGCCGATCAGCGTGGCGAGCAGCGGTGCCAGGTCGGGCACCGACGTCACATGGCTGAGCAGCTGGGTGGAGAACAGGCCCGTGCCCACCCCGAAGATCGCGATGCCGATCGGGAGCAGCATCGCGAAGAGCGAGCCGAAGGCGAGGAAGAGGACGACCGCCGCGGCCAGGATGCCGATCATCTCGGCGAGTCCGGTGGGCGGTTCCTGGACGCGCTGGATCGCCTGACCGCCCAGCTCGACGTGCAGACCGCCGCGTCGGGCGCCCTGTGCGGTGTCGACCACGTCCTGCACCAGCTGTTTGGGCACCGCGTTCGCCTGGTTGGCGAAGGTGATCTGGGCGTAGGCGATCCTGCCGTTGGCGCTGATCTGCGCCGCGCCCCGGTCGCCGGCGTACGGGCTGGTCACGCCGCCGACCCCCGCCATCTTGCCGATCCTCTCCAGCGCGGGCTGGATCCGGGACTGTACGGACTGGTCCCGGACGGTTCCCGTGTCGACCTTCCACACCACCGTGTCGGTGTCGCCCGCGCGCTCCGGGAAGGCCTTCTCCATCTGGTCGTACGCGCGCTTGGAGTCCGTGTTCGGAAGGGAGAAGACGTTCGCGTAATCCGTGCCCGCGGTCGAGGCCGCGGCCCCGAGCCCGAGCAGTGCCCCCACCCACAGCAACAGGACCACCAGCCGGTGCCGATAGCACCACCGTGCCAATGTCGCCACGCTCAACGCTCCTTAGTCGACCGGTCATCCGGTCGTTCGGTTGTCGGTTGGTCCCCCAGGTCCTGGGACCAACCATCGACCGGCACGCTCGAGCGACGACACAGACCGCCCATGACTCTCAAGGAACTCCAAAGGGGGGAGCCGCCCCCTGGCGCGACCCGCGTGCGGATACTGGGGGCATGACCGCTCACGAGGGGGCCACCGTTCTCGTCGTCGAGGACGAACCGAGCATCGCGGACGTCCTCGCCATCGCGCTGCGCTACCACCGTTTCGAGGTGATGACCGCGGGCACCGTCCGTCAGGCGCTCACGCTCGCCGAACGCACCCGCCCCGACGCGGCGCTGCTCGACGTGATGCTGCCGGACGGCGACGGGCGGGCGCTGGGCCGTGAACTGCGCCTGCGCCGGCCCGACCTGGCGATCGTCTTCCTCACCGCGCGGGACGCGCCCGCCGAGATCGTCGGCGCGCTCGGTTTCGGCGACGACTACATCACCAAGCCGTTCAACATCGACGAGGTCGTCGCCCGGATCACGGCCGTACTGCGCCGCACACGCCCCGACGACGTCCTTCCCCAGCGCCCGCCCCTTCGCTACGGCGAACTCGAACTGGACGAGACGACGTACTCCGTGCACCGCGGGGACCGCACGGTGGAGCTCACCCCCACCGAGTACGCCCTGCTGCGTTTCCTCGTCCGCAACGGCGGCCGGATCGTGCCCAAGGAACAACTCCTGCGGCACGTCTGGCAGTACGAACACTCCGCCGAGTCGACCGTCGTCGAGACGTACATCAGCTATCTGCGCCGCAAACTCGAACCCCTCGGCCCACCGGTGATCCAGACCCGCCGGGGCGTCGGATACGGCCTCGCATGACCCCGGCATCCCCGGACCCGGGGGCCGCCGCGGCGCAGGCGGAGCCCTCCCCGCGCGGAACCGGCGTCCCGGACCGAGCTCGCCCTCTGTGCGGGGATTCCCGCGTACGTGAGTGTGCGGCGCCCCCGGCGTCACCGCGGGATCCACTCGTTGCGCGGCAAACTGACGCTCGCGAACGTGGGGTTGCTGGCGCTGGGCATCATCGTGGCGACCGCCGTCAGTCTGATGGGGATGCGGCACTATCTGCTCGACCAGGTCGACACGGAACTGTCCAAGACGCGGGAGTCGCTGACCGGTTCGCGGCTCACCCTCCACCAGATCGACTCGCTCACCGCGCTCGCCTTCGTACGCGAGCGGATGGTCCCCGGCGCGGACCGGTCCGACAAGCCCGACTCGATCTTCGCGGCGGTGGACGGCCACGGGACCCCCCTCAGCGTCGGCGGTTTCAAGCCCACCGACATCCAGCGCGCGCTGGTCGCCGCGGCGGACGACCCGGGCGCCCTCGCGCACGACCCCGCCCCGCACGACACCACCGTGCACGGCGCCTCCTACCGGGTCACCGGAGCCCGGCTCGCCGACGGCACGTACGTGCTGCTCGCCGCCTCCACCGACGCCCTGCACAAGGGCATCGCCAAGGCCCTCAAACTCGATCTGGGCGTCGGCACCCTGCTGTTGTCGCTGCTCGCGGTGCTGACCATGATCAGCGTGAGCCGCCGGATGCGGCCACTGGAGGACATGGTGGAGACCTCGTCCGCCATCGCCGAGGGAGACCTCACCCGGCGCGTGCCCTCCAGCCACCATCCGACCCAGGAGGTCGAACAGCTGCGGCTCGCCCTCAACTCCATGCTTCACCAGGTGGAATCGGCGTACCGGACCCGCGAGCGCAGCGCGACGCAGCTGCGCCGGTTCGTCGCGGACGCCTCGCACGAGCTGCGCACCCCGCTGTCGGCGATCCGCGGCTACCTCCAGCTGTACGAGAAGGGGATGCTGCGCGAGCCGGGTGAGCGCCGACGGGCCTGGGACCGGATGAACGCCGAGGCCGACCGCATGGGGCGCCTCGTGGACGAACTGCTCATCCTGGCCCGCCTCGACCAGAGCCCCGAGCTGCGTTTCAAGAACGTCGACCTGAGCCGTCTGGTGCGCGACGCAGCCGAGGATCTGCGGGCCCAGCAGCCCGGTCGTCCGGTGACCGTGGGCGCCGACGGGACACTGCTGGTGCACGCCGACGAGTCGGGGCTGCGGCAGGTGCTGGGCAACCTGGTGGCCAACGTACGCACCCACACGCCCGCCGACGTGCCGGTGCGGCTCGGTCTCGAACGGGAGGACGGGACCGTACGGCTGTGTGTCGCGGACCAGGGGCCCGGGCTGGCGGAGGAGGACGCGGCGCGCATCTTCGACCGGTTCTTCCGGGCGGGCGGTGGCGCGGGCAGCGGGCTGGGAATGGCGATCGTGCAGGGAGTGGTGGCCGCGCACGGGGGTGACGTGGCGGTACGGACGGCGCCGGGAGCGGGGCTCGAGGTCACGGTGACGCTTCCGACGCGGTGAGCTGCTTTAACAAGCACAGTGAGGTGCTTGAACAAGCTCGGTGACTCGCTTGAACATAAGCAAACCCGGATGATTGAACACCGGCCGGTACGACCTCGTACCCAACAGATGAAGGCGGCCTCGACCTCAGCCTGGTCCGCCGCGCCACCACCGGGCTTCGCACGGAAGGACCGCCGGGTTGTCGTTCAACACGAGCTCTCGACAGCTGTCGAAAACGGACGAGGCGCCGGAGGACCAGCCCTCGCAGGAGGTCACACCCCTGGAGGCCCCCGCCCCGAGGGACACCGTCCAGACCTCCGAGGCGGAGACCCCCGAGGTGAGCGCTCCGGAGGCGAAGGCCCCGGAAGCCCCGGAGACGGAATCTCCGGAGACGGAAGCCCCGGAGACGGAGACTCCCGAGGCGGAGACGTCTGCGACCGAGACATCCGAGACCGAGATCACTGAGACGGAAAGCCCCGAGACGGAAGCCCCGGACGCCGACGTTCCGGAGGGCGAGGTCGACGCCCCGGAGCAGGCCGCCGCCGCACCCGACCCCGCCGTGTCCGACGCCGACACCCCCACCGCCCCCCGCCCACGCGGGTGGCGGCGCGTCTGGGGTGGGTGGCGGGAGAAGTACCCGGTAGCGGCCCGCGTTCTCGCGTGGACCACCACCGCCGTGGCCCTCGCTGTCGTGGTCGTCGCGCTGCTCATGCCGACCCAGGCGGACAAGGTCCGGCTGGCCGCTTTCGTGCGTCTCCCGGTGGAGGCGATCTTCGGCGCCGCCCTGCTGATCGTCCTGCCCCGCAAGCCGCGGATCGCCGTGGCGGCGTTCGCCGGGCTCGGCCTGGGCGCCCTGACCGTCGTGAACTTCCTCGACATCGGTTTCAACGAATACCTCGGGCGAGGCTTCAACGTCGTCCTCGACTGGTCGCTCTTCAGTGATGCGCTGGGATACCTCCAGGACACGTTCGGCAAGGGTGGCGCGCTCGGCATCGCGGCCCTGGCCGTGACGCTCGTGATCGCCGTACTCGCCCTCACGACGATGTCGGTGATCCGACTGGGCAACCTGGCGGCCCGGAACACCGAGACGGCGACCCGCACGACGCTGGTGCTGGCCATCGCCTGGGTCACCTGCGCGGCGCTGGGCGTGCAGTACGCCGCGGGGATACCCATCGCTTCGGAGCACACCATGCAGGCCCTCCAGTTCAAGGCGGAGCAGGTGCGGCGGACACTGCGGGACGAAGCCGAGTTCGCCAAGATCGCGAAGAAGGACGACTTCGCCAACACGCCGCCCGACCAGCTGCTCACCGGGCTGCGCGGCAAGGACATGATGATCACCTTCATCGAGAGCTACGGCCGCAGCGCGATCGAGGACCCGGTCATGGCGCCGGGCGTCGACGCGACGCTCACCGCCGAGAACAAGAAGCTGACCGACGCCGGGTTCGCGGCGAAGAGCGGCTGGCTGACCTCGGCGACGTACGGCGGAAGCAGCTGGCTGGGTCACTCCACCTTCATGTCGGGCCTGTGGATCAGCAACCAGCAGCGCTACCGCACCGTCACCGCGGGCGAGCGCCTGACCCTCCCCGGCGCGTTCAAGAAGACGGGCGCCTGGGACACGGTCGGCGTGATGCCGGGCGTCCAGAAGGCGTGGCCCGAGCAGAATTTCTACGGCATCGACAAGCTCTACGACTCCCACAAACTCGGCTACAAGGGCCCGAAGTTCAGCTGGTCGACCATGCCCGACCAGTACGCGCTGACCGCGTTCGAGCGCCTGGTGCACAGCAAGAAGCACGACAAGCCGCTGATGTCGACGATCATCCTGACCTCCAGCCACCAGCCCTGGGCGCCGATCCCCGAGCTGGTCCCGCAGGACCAGGTCGGCGACGGCTCGATCTACAACGCGATCGAGAAAGCCGGCAAGAAGCCCGCGGACATCATCACCGACTCCACCAAGTCGAAGCAGGAGTACGGCAAGTCCATCCAGTACTCGGTGTCGAGCCTCATCAACTACCTGGTGAAGTACGGCAACAAGAACACCGTGCTGATCTTCCTCGGCGACCACCAGCCCATCGCCCGGGTCAGCGGCAACCACGCCAGCCGTGACGTGCCGGTCTCGATCGTCGCCAAGGACCCGAAGGTCCTGGACAAGATCGCCGCCTGGAACTGGGCGGACGGCCTGCAGCCGAAGCAGGACACCCCGGTCTGGAAGATGAACTCCTTCCGCGACCGCTTCCTGACGGCGTACGGCTCGACCCCGGCGCCGTGATTCACGGGGCCGGGGACGCCACGAGCGCCCACACGGTCTTGCCGTGGCGGCCCCGGCTCCACACCCCCCACGCCACGGCGACGCCCTCCACGAGGTGCAGGCCGCGGCCGGTCTCCTCCCCCACGGAGACCGGCCGCGGCCGTGGTACGGCGAGGCCCTCGTCGGAGACCTCGACGAAGCAGGAACCGTCGGCGAGGGCGGTCACCGCGACCTCGAACTCCCCTTCGTGACCTTCGTGAAGAGGTCCGTGGCGTACGGCGTCGGTCGCGAGCTCGGAGACGATCAGGACGACGTCCGTGAGGGCCGGGTCGTCGGTGCCGTGGCCCCAGTCCCGCAGATGGTCGCGTACCCGGCGCCGGGCGAGTCCGACGGAGGCCGGGTGCCGGGGCAGCCGGAACGCGTTGCGTCTCAACACCTCAGCCCCTCACCGTGCGCACACCTCCGGCACATAGTGCGCGCATGGTGCCGCGTTGGGCGAGAGCCCGATGTCACCGGGGTGGGGGGCCACCCCGCGGGATCACGTCACGTGTCATATCCAGCTCAGCCGCCAGAGGCGGAAGACGCCGGTCCCGTCCGACAGGTACTGGCCGCCTCCGACGTCCTCACTGCTGAGTACATACTCCTTGCGCTGCCACAGGGGAATCAGGGGAACATCGCGGGCCACGATTTCCTGCAGTGTCTGGAAGTCGTCGGACGTGCGGCTGCGGTCCTCGTACTGCTGACTGTCCTGAATCAGCCGGTCCACGTCCTTGTCGCTGTACCCGTTCTTCATGCTGTTGCCGGTGCCGACGAGCGGGGCGCTGAAGGTGTCCGGGTCGGGGAAGTCGGCGACCCAGCCGACCGCCCAGGCGTCCAACTGGCCCTCGGCGTACCGCTTCTGGAAGTCGGTCCACTCGTAGCCCTTGATGTCCACCTTGAACAGGCCGCTCGCCTCCAGCTGACGCTTGAGCTCGGTGGCCTCCTCGCCGGCGGCGCCCCGTCCCTCGGCGTACCCGTAGGTGAAGCGCACCGGCGTCGACACCCCGGCCTCGGCCAGCAGGGCCTTCGCCTTCTTCGCGTCGGGCTTGGGGTAGGCGTCGAAGAACGACGTCGAGTGCCCCGTGATGCCCGCCGGGATCAGCCCGTACAGCGGATCGGTCGTCCCCTTGTAGGTCTGGCTGACCAGTTGCTCGCGGTTGATCAGTACGGCGACGGCCTGCCGTACGAGGCGGTTGTGCAGCGGCGAGTTCGCGCGGACGTTGAGGACGAGGTTGCGGGTCTCGGCGCTGTCGGACTCGGTGACGTGCTGGTTCGGGTCGCTCGGCGAGAGGGTGGCGAGCGTCGCGGGCGGCAGCTGACGCGTCGCGACGTCGACCTGCTTCGCCTTCCAGGCGCTCTCCAGCGCCTTGGGGGTCGCGTAGTAGCGCAGCACGGTGGGCGTGCCGCTCCCCTCGACGGAGCCCTTGTAGTGCTTGTTGGGCACGAGGACGGCCCGCTTGTCCTTCGTATACGACTTCAGTACGTACACTCCGGTGCCGTCGGCGCCCGCGTCCTTGCGCAGGGCGTGCTTCGGGTAGCGGGTGTGGTCGACGATCGACCCGGCTCCGGTGGCCACCTTGAAGGGGAAGGTGGCGTCCGGCGAGGACAGGTGGAAGGTGACCTTGAGGCCCCGGGCGTCCACCGAGCCGAGGGTGGAGAGCAGGGACGCGGGCCCCACCTCGGAGTTGATGGCCTTGACGCGGTCGAAGGAGAACTTCACGTCCTCGGCGGTCACCTTGCTCCCGCTCGGGAACGTCAGGTCGTCGCGCAGGGTACAGGCGTAGGTCCGCAGTCCCGCGCCCACGAACCCGCAGCTCTTCGCCGCGTCCGGCACGGGGGCGGCGCCGCTGGGATCGAACGTCAGCAGTGACTGGAACACGTTGCTGAACAGGGCCCAGGAGCCGGCGTCGTAGGCGCCTGCCGGGTCGAGTGACGTGACGGCGTCCGTCGTCCCGACCGTGATGGTCCTGTTGCCGTTCTCCTTCGACGGCAGTAACTGCCAGCCGCCCACACCCACGGCCGCCAGTACCACCAGCACCGCGAGAATCCGTATGCGAACCGATCGCATCGGCGCCCCTCCCCAGGCCACGCCCCGTGTCACTCCCCAGTGACGCGGATCACCCAACCACAGGTGTTTCGTCTGTGGGAAGAGGTGTCCGAAGAATCAGACGGGGTATTGGGAAAGACCGTTTCGCCCCTGTTTCACAGCCGGTTCTCAGGCTTGCGGGGACGCCAGTTCCACGACGGTGATGTCCGACGGCGCGCCCACCCGCGTCGGCGGCCCCCAGGCGCCCGCGCCCCGGGAGACGTACAACTGCGTGTCGCCGTACCGCTCCAGGCCCGCGACCGTGGGATTGGCCAGTTCCGCGATGTAGTTGCCCGGCCAGAGCTGGCCGCCGTGGGTGTGCCCGGAGAGCTGGAGGTCGACACCGTGCTTGACGGCGTCGTGGATCTGGACCGGCTGGTGGGCGAGCAGCACCACGGCCCGCGCGGTGTCCCGGTCCCCCAGCGCCCTCCCGAAGTCGGGCCCGTGCCCCTCGCTCTCCCCCGCGACGTCATTGACGCCCGCGAGATCGAATCCGGCCATTTCCGTCCGGGCGTTCTCGAGCGGGTGCAGACCCAGTTCCCGTACTTCCCTGACCCATTGCGCGGCACCGGAGTAGTACTCGTGGTTGCCCGTGACGAAGTACGAGCCGTGCCGTGCCCGCAGCCGCGCGAGAGGCGCCGCGGCGGGGCCGAGGTCCTTCACACTCCCGTCGACGAGGTCCCCGACCACCGCGATCAGGTCGGGCTGCGTCGAGTTGATCGTGTCGACGACCCGCCGGCAGAAGTCCCGCCCGAGGGTGGGGCCGAGGTGGATGTCACTGACGACGGCGATCCGGTAGCCGTGCGCGGACCGGGGCAGTTTGGCCAGCGGCACGGTGACCCGCTTCACCCGAGGCCCGCGCAGCACCCCGTACGTCCCGTGTCCCACGGTCCCCAGGGCGACGGCCGCGGCGGCCCCGCCGACGGCACGCGAGACGAAGAGCCGCCGCGAGGGGGTGGTGACGGGCCGTGGCGGTTCGGCGGGCGAGGGCTCCTGGGGGGCCGCCGCTCCCGTCGGCACCGGCTCCGGGTGCGGTACCGGCTCCGGGTGCGGTACGGGTGCCGGGTGCGGTACGGGTGCCGGGTGCCGTACGGGTGCCGGGTGCCATACGGCCGCAGAGGGGGCCGCGCGCCGCTCCATGACCCGGCGCAGCAGCGGTCGTACGACCTCTCCCGCCACCACCCCCAGCAGCAGGTAGATCGACAGCGCCATCCACAGGAACCCCGGCCAGGCCAGCGCCTGCTGGAGCCGGAAGGGCGCACCGGCGCGCTCCGCGGTGACCGCGGCGATCATCAACACCGGCCCGGCGACGAAGACCACCGTGCCCGCGCGCCGGGCGAGCCCCGGACCGGACGTGGTGTCACGCACCAGACGGCGCCACACGTACCAGTACAGCCCCGCGACCGCGGCGAGGGCGAGCAGTCCCACCAGTACGAAGACGATCACCAAGACGCCGTATCCCCCGTTGCCCGCCGTTGTGTTCTGTTGTCCCCCGTTTGTCCCCTGTTGCTATGACGTCTGGCGCAATGCGCGCAGTCCGCGGAACCCGATGCCGCCGACGACCGTCCCCAAGACAAAGGAGACGACGGCGAGCGTCAGGTGCACCCAGAAGTACGCCGTCGGATTCCCCGCGTCGTTGAACGCGAGCCCGCTGCCGTCCTTCCACAAATTCTTGACGAAAGTGACCCAGATGATCCAGCTCCATACTCCGAAGACGAGCAGGAACCAGGAGACGGGGCGGCTGAGCTTCATGGGTCCAGTATCGCCGTCGCCGGCCGGGACCCGGCGCCGGGGTGGCCGGGACCAGGGGACTCCAGCATCGGGTGAGGGGACTTCCCGGCCCACGCCCTGTAATTTCTCGACCGTGCCCGCCACCAAGAAGACCATCCGGCGATCGATGCTGGTCACTTCCGCCACCCTGTTGACCCTTTCGCTGACGACGACGGTCCCCGTCTTCGCGGCCGACAAGCCGTCGTCGTCACCGTCACCGACGGCGAGCCCGAGCGCGACTCCCCCGGCGCACATGTCGACGGTGGGCGGAGCGCGGCTGGGGGAGGCCGGGACGCAGGTGGACCTCGGCATGGGCGCCCCGGTGCTGCCCAAGGATGTGACCGCACGCTCCTGGATCGTCACCGACGCCGAGTCGGGCGACGTGCTGGCCGCCCACAACGCGCACTGGCGGCTGCCCCCGGCGAGCACGCTGAAGATGCTCTTCGCCGACACCGTGCTGCCGAAGTTCCCCAGCACCGAGCAGCACAAGGTCGCCGTCACCGACCTCTCGGGCATCGGCGCGGGCTCCAGCATGGTGGGGATAAAGGAGGAGGAGACGTACAGCGTGCACGATCTGTGGCTCGGCGTCTTCCTGCGCTCCGGCAACGACGCCGTGCACGTGCTGTCGGCGATGAACGGCGGCGTGGAGCAGACGGTCAAGGACATGCAGGCGCACGCCGAGGACCTGCAGGCCCTCGACACGCACGTGGTCAGCCCCGACGGCTACGACCAGCCGGGCCAGGTGTCGTCGGCGTACGACCTGACGCTGTTCGCCCGCTCCGGGCTGCAGAAGAAGGACTTCCGGGAGTACTGCTCGACGGTGCGGGCGAAGTTCCCGGGCGAGACGAAGAAGGACGACAAGGGGAAGACGACCCGCGAGTCCTTCGAGATCCAGAACACCAACCGGCTGCTGACCGGTGACACCGACGTCTCCACGTACCAGGGCATCGCGGGGGTGAAGAACGGCAACACCACCAACGCGGGCGCCACCTTCACCGGTGTCGCCGAGCGGAACGGCAAGGTGCTCCTTGTCACCGTGATGAACCCGGAGAAGGACGAGCACAACGAGGTCTACAAGGAGGCCGCGCGGCTGCTCGACTGGGGCTTCAGCGCGGCCGGCAAGGTCACACCGGTGGGTGAGCTGGTGCCGCCGAAGGGCGTCGACACCGGCGTGCAGGCGGGTGCGACCGCGTCCGCCGGGTCCAACACGCCGGTGTCGTCCGGAGACCAGGGGGCCAAGGCCTCGTCGTCGCCGGTGGCCGCCTCCGCGGCGGCGAAGGGCGGTTCCAGCGGGATCGGCACCGCCCTGGCCATCACGGGCGGTCTGCTCGCCCTGGTCGCCGGCGCCGTCTTCCTCGTCAACCGCCGCTGGCCCCTCCCCGACCTGATGCGCCGCCGCCGCTGACCTCCTCGAGGTCCTCGGGCTCCGCGGGCCTGTCGGGGTCGTCGGCGCGTTGCTTCGGGCCGGAGTCGGCATGTCCCGTGGCCGTCCAGGCGGCGCAGAACAGGACGAGTTTCGAGGTGAAGTTGATCCACAGCAGCAGCGCGACGGGCACACCGAAGGCGCCGTACATGCTCTTCGACGCCACGCCCCGCATATAGCTGCTGAGCAGCAGCTTGAGCAGTTCGAAGCCGACGGCGCCCATCAGCGCGGCGACGACGAGCCGGTGGCGCGGCGGCTCGACGCCCGGCAACAGGGTCAGGACGTACAGGAGCACCAGGAAGTCGGTGAGTACGGCGACGGCGAACGCGGCGGACTGCAGCAGCACGCTCCCCCAGCCGTGTTCGCCGAGGCCGAGCTGCCGGGCCGACCAGCCGACCAGTGAGGACGCGACGGTGGAGACGGCGATGGTGACGAGTACGGCACCACCGAGTCCGACGAGGATCCCGGCGTCCAGGAGCTTGCGCAGGAGGGGGTTCTCCTCCCTGTCGGGCAGCTCCCAGACCGCGCGCAGACAGTCCCGCATCGAGCCGACCCAGCCGATGCCGGTGAACAGCAGGACGGCGCCCGCGATGAGCCCGATGGTGCCGGCGTTCTGGACCAGTGCGTTGATGTCGAGTTGGTCGGAGATGCCCGGCACCTGCTCGGCGATCTTGTCCTGAAGCTCCTTCTGCCGCTGGCTGGTGAGGGTGGCGGCGGCGATCGCGGCGCCGACGGTCAGCAGCGGGAAGAGCGCCACGAAGCTGATGAAGGTCATCGCGGCGGCGAGCCGCGTCCACTTCACCCGGTCCAGACGCTCGTACGACCGCCACCCGTGGGTGGCCATCAGGCGGGTGACCAACGGCCCCACGCCGGGGAGCTTTTTCAGCCAGTCCATGATCCGACTCTGCCCTCACCTCGGAAAACCCATGTCCGGGTACCCCAAAAACGCAGGACCGTGGCGAGTGCCATACCGATCCCCGCACCGGAGACCGTGTCGGCGCGTCGCGAGGTGAGCCCGAGGCCATAGTGGCTGACGGCGACGCACAGGAGCTGGACGAGGGCGCCCGCGAGGTTCACGGCGAGGAACGCGAAGAAGTCGGCGTACCGCCGGGGCCCCCGCACGGGGTGGTGCCGGTACGTGCCGAGCGCGTTGCCGGTGTACGCGACCGAGCAGCCCGCCACGAACGACAGCGCCTTGGCGGTGAGCGGGTCGAGGCCCACCGGGCCGCGCAGCCAGAGGAAGAGGCCGAGGTCGGCGGCGTAGGCGAGGACGCCGACGGTGGCGAAGCCCAGGAGCTCCTGGGTCAGGGGCCGCCGGGCGAGGCTCACCAGTTCACGACCGCGAGCCCGTACATCGCGAGCCACACCAGTCCGATCAGGGCGAGCGCGCGGTCGCGCAGGACGACGTCCTCGGGCTCGCCCGCCGCGCCCCGGTCGGCGAAGACGGCGTACCGCAGGACGGCCAGGATGAAGGCGACCATGGACAGCTGACGCCAGGGCAGCACCCCGGCGCTGGGCGCGCCGCCCTCCTCCAGGGCCCACAGGCAGTAGGCGAGCACGGCGACCCCGGCGGCCAGTTGCCAGACGAAGCGCAGATAGCCGGTGGTGTACTCGGTGAGCAGCGCGCGGGTGGCACCGGCGTTCCCGCCCAGTTGGACGGCCTCGGAGTACCGTTTCGCCGCCACCATGAAGAGCGCGCCGAAGCCCGTGGTGATCAGGAACCAGCGGGAGAGCGGGATGCCGAGGGCGAGCCCGCCGATCATCGCCCGCATCAGGAACCCGGTCGTCACGACGGCGAGGTCGACGACCAGGACGTGCTTGAGGCTCACGCAGTACGCCAGTTGCATGCCGAGGTAGGCGGTCAGCAGTGCCGCGGTGACCGGGGAGGACAGCAGGGCGGCGGCGGTCGGGGCGAGGACGGCGAGCACGCCTCCCGTGGCGTAGGCGAGGGGGACGGGGACCTGGCCCGTGGCGACCGGGCGGTGGCGCTTGACCGGGTGGGCGCGGTCGGCTTCGGCGTCCCGGGCGTCGTTGATCAGGTAGACGGCGGCGGCGCAGGCCGTGAACAGGACGAAGACGAGCGCGAGTTGGATCACCGCGTGCCGGGAGAAGAGCTGGCCCGCCGCCGCCGGGGCCGCCACGACCAGCAGGTTCTTCACCCACTGGCGGGGGCGGGTGGTCCTGAGGAGACCCCGGGCGAGGCTGGTGAGGGTCCGCACGGGAACCGGGGCGGTCGGCGTGGGGTCCAGGAGCACCGTGCGTTCAGCCATGGCCGGCCTCGATCCAGTGGGCGCCCAGACGGGCCGTCAGGGCGCCCAGGGCGGCGCCCGCGAGCACGTCCGAGGGGTAGTGGACGCCGGCCACCAGCCGGGAGAGGCACATCGCGGCGGCGAGCGGCGGCAGCGGGCGGACTCCGAGCGCGCCGAAGGCGACCGCCGCGGCCGTCGCGGAGGCCGCGTGGGAACTGGGGAACGAGTGACGTCCGGCCGTGCGCACCAGCGGGACGATGTGCGCGGGGCGTGGACGGCGCACGATCTGCTTCACGCCCATGCTGGCGAGGTGCGCGGTGGCGGTGAGCGCCGTGCCGCGCAGCCACGCGCCGCGCCGCCCGCGGTCGACCACCGCGCCCGTGAGCCCGGCAGCGAGCCACAGCACGCCGTGCTCCCCGCTCCAGGACAGGGCGCGTGCGACGGCCGCCACGCGTGGATCCGTGCCGCGCTCGTGGAGGGCCGACAGCAGCCGACGGTCCATGCCGTCCCACCGTCGGCGGTCCATGTCGTCAAGGTCGTCCATGTGATCTCACTCTTCTAGGGAGTGGCCGCAGAATTACGGAAATCTTGTACGACATCCCATTAATCACCCATTTCGGTGAGGAGCCGGGAAGACGGGAGAGGTGAGGGCTTTATGCACCTTTTTCGCCGATACGGTCACGGTCATGCCTGCCGACACCGCCTCCGCCCCGGCCGAACCCGTCTCCGTCACGGGCTGGGGCCGCACCGCCCCGACCACCGCCCGTGTGGTCCGCCCGCGCACCTACGAGGAAGCGGCGGCCGCCGTCCGCGCCTGCGGGGTCCGCGGAGGCATCGCCCGGGGCCTCGGGCGGGCGTACGGGGACGCGGCGCAGAACGCGGGCGGGGCCGTGCTCGACATGACCGGCCTCGACCGCGTCCACACGATCGACGTCGACGGCGGGACCGTGCTCTGCGACGCGGGCGTGAGCCTGCACCGGCTGATGGAAGTCCTGCTCCCGCTCGGCTGGTTCGTGCCGGTCACGCCCGGGACCCGCCAGGTGACCGTCGGCGGCGCGATCGGCGCGGACATCCACGGCAAGAACCACCACGTGTCCGGCTCGTTCGCCCGCCACGTCCTCTCCTTCGAGCTGCTGACCGCGGACGGCGCGATCCGCACGGTGGGCCGGGGCACCCCCCTCTTCGACGCCACCGCGGGCGGCATGGGCCTGACCGGGGTGATCCTCACGGCGACCGTCCGGCTCCAGCCCGTCGAGACCTCGCTGATGTCCGTCGACACCGAACGCGCGGCGGACCTGGACGACCTGATGGCCCGTCTCACCGCCACGGACCACCGCTACCGGTACTCGGTCGCCTGGATCGACCTGCTCGCGCGCGGCCGCTCGACGGGACGCTCGGTGCTCACCCGCGCGGAACACGCCCCCCTGGGCGCGCTCCCCCACGCGCGCGCCGACGCCCGCTGGCGTTCCGACCACCGCGGTTCCCGTCCGCGCCCCCCTTCGTACCGGAGGGACTGCTCGGCCGCGGGACGGTGGCCCTCTTCAACGAGCTCTGGTACCGGAAGGCACCCCGCGCGCGTGCCG
Source organism: Streptomyces mirabilis (assembly GCF_039503195.1). Classification (NCBI taxonomy): domain Bacteria; kingdom Bacillati; phylum Actinomycetota; class Actinomycetes; order Kitasatosporales; family Streptomycetaceae; genus Streptomyces; species Streptomyces mirabilis. The sequence continues at coordinate 6,314,275 of NZ_JBCJKP010000001.1, read as the reverse complement.
GTGAACTACAGCGGATCCCGGCCTTCTTCCACCCGCTCGACGGGGTGCCGCACTGGAACCGGATCTACGGGCGCGGCGGCTTCGTGCAGTACCAGTTCGTCGTCGGACACGGGCGCGAGGAGGCCCTGCGGCGCATCGTGCGGCGCGTCGCCGAACACCGGTGCCCGTCCTTCCTCGCCGTCCTGAAGCGTTTCGGCGAGGGCGATCCGGGCTGGCTCTCCTTCCCGATGCCGGGCTGGACCCTCGCCCTGGACATCCCCGCGAGCCTGCCGGGCCTCGGCGCCTTCCTCGACGAGCTGGACGAGGAGGTGGCCGGGGCGGGCGGACGCGTCTACCTGGCGAAGGACGCGCGACTGCGGCCGGAACTGCTGGCCGACATGTATCCACGACTGACCGAATTCCGGCAACTGCGGTCCGAGTTGGACCCGCGCGGGGTGTTCACCTCCGACCTGTCCCGCCGCCTCGACCTCTAGAACCGGTCGACCCTCCCGCCGCCCCGGCCTCCAGAACCGGTCGACCCTCCCGCCTCCTCACCCCTCTAGGAGTTGTCATGAAGGACGCCTTCGGAGCCCCCCAGTCCCTGCTGATCCTCGGCGGCACGTCCGAGATCGCGCTGGCCACGGCGCGCCGTCTGATCGCCCGGCGCACCCGCACGGTGTGGCTCGCCGGACGGCCCTCGCCGGCCCTGGAGCGGGACGCCGAGCACCTGCGCGCACTGGGCGCGGACGTCCGTACCCTCGCCTTCGACGCGCTCGACCCCGAGTCCCACGAGACGGTCCTCGGCAAGGTCTTCGCCGAGGGCGACCTCGACATGGTGCTGCTCGCCTTCGGGGTCCTCGGCGACCAGGCCCGGGACGAGCGGGAGCCGGTGGCCGCCGCCCGGATCGCGCAGACCAACTACACGGGCGCGGTGTCGGCCCTGCTGGTGTGCGCGCGGGCCCTCCAGACCCAGGGGCACGGCTCCCTGGTGGTGCTCTCCTCGGTCGCGGGCGAGCGCGCCCGCCGCTCCAACTTCATCTACGGGTCGAGCAAGGCGGGGCTGGACGCCTTCGCCCAGGGTCTGGGCGACGCGCTGCACGGCACCGGCGTCCACGTGATGGTCGTACGCCCGGGGTTCGTCCGTACGAAGATGACCGCGGGGCGCGCGGAGGGACCCATGGCCACCACACCGGAGGCGGTCGCGACGGCCGTCGAGGTGGGGCTGCGACGGCGCTCGGAGACGGTGTGGGTGCCAGGGGCGCTGCGGCTGGTGATGGCGGCGCTGCGGCACGTACCGCGAGCGGTGTTCCGCCGCCTGCCGATCTAGCCCGACCGCGGCTGCCCGACTCGACCACGGCTGTTCGGCTCGACCGCGGCTGTTCGGCTCGACCGCGGCTAGCGGCTGGCGATGGTCCCGCGCTCCACGTCCGCGTGGCCCGCCTGCGGTGGCACCACGGATCCACCGAAGGCGAACTCCCGGAGCTTGCGCCACACACTGTCGGAGCCCTGTTCGTAGAGCGCGAACCCCGTGCAGGGCCACTCGGCGTCGTAGTCGGCGAGTTCCTGGAACGCGCGGTCCATCGCCGCGTCGTCGATGCCGTGCGCCACCGTGACGTGCGGGTGGTACGGGAACTGCAGTTCGCGCGCCACGGGTCCGGAGGCGTCGCGGACCCGCTGCTGGAGCCAGGTGCAGGCCTCGGCGCCCTGGACGACCTTCACGAACACCACCGGCGACAGGGGCCGGAAGGTGCCGGTGCCCGACAGCCGCATCGGGAAGGGCCGGCCGGCCACGGCGACCTCGGTCAGGTGTGCCTCGACGGCCGGCAGGTCGGCGGCGTGGACCTCCGTCGGCGGCAGCAGGGTGACGTGCGTGGGGATGCCACAAGCCGCGGGGTCGCCGAAGCCCGCGCGCCGCTCCTGGAGCAGGCTGCCGTAAGGCTCCGGGACCGCGATCGACACGCCGATCGTTACGGTCCCCACGTCGTCTCCTGTCGTCGTGTCCGGTGCGTCGTCGGTCGCGTCACCGGTTGCGTTGTCCTTCGCGTCGCCGGGCGCGTTGTCTGGTTCGTACTCAGCCGTCCGGCTATCGACTGTAAGGCCACGGCTGTGTGGTGGGCAGGCGCAGCCGTAGTGATGTGCAGCGCTCTGCCCAGTGGTACGTGTGTGCGGTCGTACGCCTCAGTGCTTGGCGGGCAGGAAGCCCACCCGGTCGTACGCCTGCGCGAGCGTCTCCGCGGCGACGGCGCGCGCCTTCTCGGCTCCCTTGGCCAGGATCGAGTCGAGCGTCTCCGGGTCGTCCAGGTACTGCTGGGTGCGCTCCCGGAACGGGGTCACGAAGTCGACCATGACCTCGGCGAGGTCCGTCTTGAGCGCACCGTAGCCCTTGCCCGCGTAGTTCTCCTCCAGTTCCGCGATACCGGTACCGGTGAGGGTCGAGTAGATGGTCAGCAGATTGCTGATACCCGGTTTGTGCTCGCTGTCATACCTGATGACGGTGTCCGTGTCGGTGACCGCGCTCTTGACCTTCTTGGCGGTGGTCTTCGGCTCGTCGAGCAGGTTGATGAGGCCCTTCGGCGTGGACGCCGACTTGCTCATCTTGATCGACGGGTCCTGGAGGTCGTAGATCTTCGCCGTCTCCCTGAGGATGTACGGCTTCGGGATCGTGAAGGTCTCGCCGAAGCGGCCGTTGAAGCGCTCGGCGAGGTCGCGGGTGAGCTCGACGTGCTGGCGCTGGTCCTCACCGACCGGAACCTCGTTCGCCTGGTACAGCAGGATGTCCGCGACCTGGAGGATCGGGTACGTGAACAGGCCGACGGACGCGCGGTCCGAGCCCTGCTTGGCGGACTTGTCCTTGAACTGGGTCATGCGGGAGGCCTCGCCGAAGCCGGTGAGGCAGTTCATGATCCAGGCGAGCTGGGCGTGCTCGGGGACATGGCTCTGCACGAAGAGCGTGCAGCGGTCCGCGTCGAGACCGGCGGCGAGCAGCTGCGCGGCGGCGAGCCGGGTGTTCGCGCGCAGGTCCGCCGGGTCCTGCGGAACGGTGATCGCGTGCAGGTCGACGACCATGTAGAAGGCGTCGTGGGACTCCTGCAGGGCCACCCACTGGCGGACGGCGCCGAGGTAGTTGCCGAGGTGGAACGAGCCTGCTGTGGGCTGGATTCCGGAGAGCACGCGGGGACGTTCAGAGGCCATGTTCACCATTCTCTCAGGTACACCCGGGAGCTCGGGAACAGGTGGGAACGGAGCTCTCCCCCAAGGGGGACCTGGGCGGATACTCGGGCGGGTACTCAAGGCACGTACCGGGGCGGCGGACGGGGGACGCATGGCGGGCCGGGGCAGACGGGCGAGGTCGGGGATCGCGGGGTTCGTGGGGTTCGTGGGGTTCGTGGGGGTGGTGCTCGCCGTGCTGGGGGCGCACCCGGCGCGGGCTTCCGCACCGGCCGCGGGGCGCGGTGCCCCGGACGTCGCGCTGGTCATCGAGGGCGGCACGGGGCGCACGACCGCGCTGCGCTCCGGGGAGCGGGACTTCACGCGGCTGTGGGACCTGCTGACTCCCACCTACATGGGGACGGAACGGGTGCCGGACGCGTGGACGGCGGGCGGCTTCCCGCCGGTACGGGCCACCGTGATGTGGGGGCTGAGCGGGGTCGGGGGCTGGCCGCGGACCGACAGCGCGCCGGGGGCCGACGTCGCCATGGGACGCCAGGACCAGCTGTTCCTGGCCGCGGACGGCACGCCCTGGGTACGCACGGACCCCTCGCCCGACGTGGTGGACGACGACATCCGCTGGCACCGCGCGTCGCGCTCGGTGTACGAGCGGGTGGTCGAGCGGGGGAAGCTGCTCGGCGCCGCCGCAAGCGCACCGGGCTCGGAACGGGGTGTCGAGGAGCGTGCGCGGTGGGTGCTGCCGGGGCTGGGAGCGGGTCTGCTCCTCGGGGTCGGCGGCACCCTCCTGGTACGCCGCGCGGCGGCCTGGCGCGAGGGCGCCGGACCGCCGCGGGAACCACGACAGGAGCTGATCGACCTCTGAACCCGGAGGTGGGTCAGCCGAGGTCGATCTCCGGGTAGAGCGGGAACGGGGCCAGCAGGTCGGTGGCGCGGTGGGAGATCTCGTCGGAGATCTTCCGGTCCAGGACGTGCTGGGCCTTGGACGGGGCGCCCTTGGCGGTGGTGCCGGGCTCTGCGGCGGTGAGGACGCGGTCGATGAGACCGGCGATCTCGTCCATCTCGGTGGTGCCCAGGCCACGGGTGGTCAGCGCGGGCGTGCCGATACGGATGCCGGAGGTGTACCAGGCGCCGTTCGGGTCGGCGGGGATGGCGTTGCGGTTGGTGACGATGCCCGAGTCGAGCAGCGCGGACTCGGCCTGGCGGCCGGTGAGGCCGTAGGAGGAGGCGACGTCGATCAGGTTGAGGTGGTTGTCCGTGCCGCCGGTGACCAGGGTGGCGCCGCGCCGCATCAGGCCCTCGGCGAGGGCGCGGGCGTTGTCGACGACGGCCTGGGCGTAGTCGCGGAACTCGGGGCGGCGGGCCTCGGCGAGCGCGACGGCCTTGGCGGCCATGACGTGCGGGAGGGGGCCGCCGAGGACCATCGGGCAGCCGCGATCGACCTGCTCGGCGAGGCTCTCGTCGCACAGGACCATGCCGCCGCGCGGGCCGCGCAGCGACTTGTGCGTGGTGGTGGTGACGATCTGGGCGTGCGGGACGGGGTCGAAGTCGCCGGTGAGGACCTTGCCCGCGACCAGACCGGCGAAGTGCGCCATGTCGACCATCAGGGTCGCACCGACCTCGTCGGCGATCTCCCGCATGATCCGGAAGTTCACCAGGCGGGGGTAGGCGGAGTAGCCGGCGACGATGATCAGCGGCTTGAACTCACGGGCCGACGTCCGCAGCGCCTCGTAGTCGATGAGGCCGGTGGCGGGATCGGTGCCGTAGGAACGCTGGTCGAACATCTTTCCTGAGATGTTCGGGCGGAAGCCGTGGGTGAGGTGGCCGCCGGCGTCCAGGGACATGCCGAGCATGCGCTGGTTGCCGAAGGCCTGGCGCAGCTCGGCCCAGTCGGCCTCGGAGAGGTCGTTGACGTTGCGGACGCCGGCCTTCGCGAGGGCCGGGGCCTCGACGCGGGCGGCGAGCACGGCCCAGAAGGCGACCAGGTTGGCGTCGATGCCGGAGTGCGGCTGGGCGTAGGCGTGCTCGGCGCCGAAGAGCTCGCGGGCGTGTTCGGCTGCGAGGGCCTCGACGGTGTCGACGTTGCGGCAGCCGGCGTAGAAGCGGCGGCCGACGGTGCCCTCGGCGTACTTGTCGCTGAACCAGTTGCCCATGGCCAGCAGGGTGGCCGGGGAGGCGTAGTTCTCCGACGCGATCAGCTTGAGCATGTCGCGCTGGTCCGCGATCTCCTGGCCGATCGCGTCGGCGACGCGGGGCTCCACGGCCCGGATCACGTCGAGGGCGCTGCGGAAGGCGGTGGACTCGGTGGAAAGGGGCTCGGGCATTGACGGCCTCCGGACGTGGCGTTCAGCGTTCACGGGTCGGCCCAGGCGCACGGCACACGGTTCATGGGCCGCTCCCCGATGGTCGGTCCCATCCCAGCGCGCCAGTCACGGCCCCGCCCGCCAGCCTACCGGGCGCGCCGGATCACCGGGTTCGCCCGTCCACCATGCGAGCGACGATAGGAAGGGAGCCACGAGCCCGCCCCCCGTGCAGTGGTCCCCGCGCTGCAGGAAACGGAGATCCCGTGACCACCACCGAACGACTCATCGCCTCGGCCGACGCGCACGGCGCGCACAACTACCACCCGCTGCCGGTCGTCGTGGCGACGGCGGACGGGGCCTGGATGACGGACGTCGAGGGCCGCCGCTTCCTCGACCTGCTGGCCGGCTACTCGGCGCTGAACTTCGGCCACGGCAACCGGCGGCTGCTCGACGCGGCGAAGGCGCAGCTGGAGCGGGTGACGCTGACCTCGCGGGCCTTCCACCACGACCGGTTCGCCGACTTCTGCGCGCAGCTCGCACAGTTGTGCGGCATGGAGATGGTGCTGCCGATGAACACGGGTGCGGAGGCGGTGGAGACCGCCGTGAAGACGGCCAGGAAGTGGGGGTACCGCGTCAAGGGCGTCCCCGACGGCCGGGCGAGGATCGTCGTGGCGAGCGACAACTTCCACGGCCGTACGACGACACTCATCAGCTTCTCCACGGACGCGGAGGCGCGGACGGACTTCGGGCCGTTCACGCCGGGCTTCGACATCGTGCCGTACGGGGACCTGGCCGCGCTGCGGGCGGTGGTCACCGAGGAGACGGTCGCGGTGCTGCTGGAGCCGATCCAGGGCGAGGCGGGCGTGCTGGTGCCGCCGCCCGGCTACCTCGCCGGGGTGCGGGAGCTGACGCGCGAGCGGAACGTCCTCTTCGTCGCGGACGAGATCCAGTCCGGTCTTGGGCGCACGGGCCGCACCTTCGCGTGCGAGCACGAGGGCGTGGTGCCGGACATGTACGTACTGGGCAAGGCGCTCGGGGGCGGGGTCGTACCGGTGTCGGCGGTGGTCTCGAGCAGGGAGGTGCTCGGGGTGTTCCGGCCCGGTGAGCACGGGTCGACGTTCGGCGGGAACCCGCTGGCCTGCGCGGTGGCGCTCGAGGTGATCGCGATGCTGCGGTCGGGCGAGTACCAGCGGCGCGCCGCGGAACTGGGTGACCACCTGCACCGGGAGCTGGGGCTGCTGGCGGGCACGGGGCATGTCACGGCGGTGCGCGGGCGGGGGCTGTGGGCGGGCGTCGACGTCGCCCCCGAGTACGGCACGGGACGCGAGATCTCCGAGCGGCTGATGGACCGGGGTGTCCTGGTCAAGGACACCCACGGGGTCACGGTCCGGATCGCCCCGCCGCTGGTCATCAGCAAGGAGGACCTGGACTGGGGGCTGGCTCAGCTGCGTGCGGTGCTGGGTGTCGGCTGAGCGCCGACCGGGCGCCTAGAGGATCACGTGGGGCAGGAAGCGGGCGTACTCGTCCGTGACCAGCCCGGACGACTCACGGATGCCGAGCCCCGCCGACTCGCCGTCCACGACCCAGGCACCGAGGACGACATGGTTGCCGTCGAAGGAGGGAAGGGGGGCCAGTTCCTGGTAGCAACAGGGCTCGTCCTCGCGTACGACGGGGGCGGCGCCCGGCGCGTGCACCGTCACCCCGGCGCCCTCGCGGCCGAGGAGCGGCTTGGCGACGTACCCCTGGGTGGTGGCCAGCTCCCGGGGTCCGTCGAGGTAGGCGGGGAGGAGGTTGGGGTGGCCCGGGTACAGCTCCCAGAGCACGGCGAGGAGGGCCTTGTTGCTGAGGAGCATCTTCCAGGCGGGCTCGATCCACAGGGTCGTGCCCGTACCGCCGCCGTTGTCGAGGGTGTCCAGGACGTGGTCGGCGAAGCGGTCGGTGGTGAGCCACTCCCAGGGGTAGAGCTTGAAGCAACTGCGGATGAAACGGAGCTGGTTGTCGACGAAGCGGCCGGAGAGGGGGTCCCAGCCGATCTCCTCCACCGAGATCCAGTCGGTGTCGAGGCCCGCCTGCTGCGCCGTCTCCTTCAGGTACGCGACGGTCATCAGGTCCTCGCCGAGTTCGTCGGCGGCGGAGTGCGCGAAGTAGAGGGGGCTGCCCGGCGGGAGGAGGACGGCCTGCTTCTTCCAGGCGGCGACGAGGCGTTCGTGCAGGGAGTTCCACTGGTCGGCGCCGGGGAAGCGGTCCTCCATCCAGAACCACTGCGGGCTCGCCGCCTCGACGAGGGACGTCGGGGTGTCCGCGTTGTACTCCAGCATCTTGGCGGGGCCCGTGCCGTCGTGACGCAGGTCGAAACGGCCGTAGACGGAGGGGAGTTCGCCGCGGCGCTGCCAGGCCTCGGCGACCGCCCGCACCACGCGCGGGTCGGTGATGCCGAGGTCGGCGAAACGGTTCTCCGTGACGATGTGCTCGGCCGCCGCCAGGCACATGCGGTGCAGTTCCTCGACGACCTCCTCCAGCGCCTCCACCTCCGGGAGTGAGAAGGCGTAGTACGCGCTCTCGTCCCAGTAGGGGCGCAGGGAGTCGTCCGGGTAGCGGGTCAGGGGGTAGATGAGACCCTGTCGCTCGACGGTCTGCTGCCAGCCGGCTCGGGGCTCGATGGTGCGGCGCTCCATGGCGTACGGGTCCGATCGGTGCTGGGCGCGCGGCCCACGGCTACGGGTGCGGTGACGTGGTGTCGCGTCGCTCAGCCGCCGGAGCTGCCCTTGCCGCTGCCGAAGCCGCCGCGGTCGACGGAGTGGTGGCTGCCGCCGCTGGTGCTGCTGCCGGATCCCTTGCTCGCCTTGGTGAAGGAGCCGCCGTCGACCCAGCCGCCCTTCTTCTTGCCGCCGTAGTACCAGCCGCTGCTGACCGAGGTCTTCGTGGTCCTGGTCTTGGTGGTCTTGACGGACTTGGTGGTCTTGCAGTTCTTGTCGGCGATGACCTTGTAGCCCTTGAGCGAGGTGTAGCTGTCGCGGTCGACGCAGCGCTTGTCCGGCTCCGAGGAGCAGGCGGTGAGGGCCGCCGCGAGGAGTCCCATGCCGCCGAGTACGACCGTGCCCGAGCGCAGTTGCCGTCGTGTGTCCGCCATCTTCGATCCCCCGTTTGTCATGAGCGTGCGCGCGCTTTGCTTGACGCAGGCGATCAGATTAGAGGTCCTTTGCGCAAGGCGGGCGAGGGACCCCTTCGATTCGGCGTCGCCTACAGTCACTTCGTGCTCTTTGGAATGGTGTGCGCGCTCGGCGCGGCGGTCTGCTTCGGTACGGCGACGGTGTTGCAGGCGATCGCCGCGCGGGCGGCGGCCGACAGCGGCGGCTCGGGCGGGGACGCGGCTCTGCTGCTGCGGGCGCTGCGGCAGTGGCGGTATGTGGCGGGCCTCGCGCTGGACGGGCTTGGCTTCCTGTTGCAGATCGCGGCGCTTCGCTCCATCCCCATCTACGCGGTCGGGGCGGCGCTGGCGGCGAGCCTCGCGGTGACGGCGGTGGTCGCCGCGCGGCTGCTGCACGTGCGGTTGAGCGGGGTGGAGTGGGCCGCGGTGGGAGTGGTGTGCGCGGGGCTGGCGATGCTCGGGCTGGCGTCCGGGACGGAGGGCAGCGAGGCCGGGTCCATGACGCTGAAGTACTGGATGCTGGGGACCGCGGTGGTGGTACTGCTGCTCGGTCTGGTGGGCGGGCGGTTGTCCGGGCGGGGCCGGGCGTTGGTCCTCGGGCTCGGGGCCGGGTTCGGGTTCGGGGTCGTAGAGGTCTCGGTACGACTGATCGACGACCTCGCGCCCGCCACGCTGCTGACCAACCCGGCGACGTACGCGCTGCTCATCGGCGGAGGCGCCGCGTTCATCCTGCTGACCTCGGCGCTGCAGCGCGGCTCGGTGACGACGGCCACGGCCGGTCTGGTCATCGGCGAGACCATCGGACCGGCCCTGGTGGGCGTGATCTGGCTGGGCGACCGCACCCGCGAGGGCCTGGCCTGGCTGGCGGTACTGGGGTTCGCGGTGGCGGTGGCGGGCGCGTTGGCGCTGGCACGGTTCGGGGAGGCGCCGGTGGAAGAACCGGCGAAGGAGCCCGTGCAGGAGGGGTGACGGAGCCCTCGGCGTAGCAGTCGAACCGCTTGATCTTGCCGTCGACGAGCTCGAACACGTACGGAACGAACACCACCGGAGAGGCCCGAGCAGGACAAGGAGCGCTGGAGCGTACCGACGAGCTGCAGCACCGCAGCCCTGACAGCACGCGCAAGATCCCCGAGTGCTCCGCGGCCGCGGGTGCGTCTCGCCCCGGCCGGCGATCGTGGTCGGCGTACCAGGACCCCGCGTTCGAGCGGCTCCACGCGGGCGCGAGTGGGCGGCCCCCGTTCGCGTCCGGGCCGCCGCGGATCCCTGGAGGGAGAAGCACGGCGCAGCCCCGCCGCAGGGGGCCGTCCGCGGCGGCGCGCCCCTCCGGTCCTCAGGTCATCGCCTCCACGATCCCGTCCCACAACCGGACCCTCGCCTCCAGGGCCAGCGTCGCTGTTTCGACCGCCTCCTGCCAGCGCGTGTCGTCCGTGCCGCAGAGGTCGGCCACCATCTGCAGGGCCATGGGGGTGTGTTCCTCGCCGTCGACCTCGATATGTCGGGCCAGGTAGTCGCAGAAGAGCGGGAAGCGGTCGGTGCCCTCCTTCTTGATGACCTGATCGAACATGTCGGGGATGAGGTCCTCCCGGGAGAAGGCGAACGCGGCCGCCCGGCAGTGCAGCGGCCGGTCCGAGATGATCTCGAAGGTGGTGCGGACGAACCCGGCTGCGGGCGCGGGGACTTGGGCGACGCGGAGCGCGGAGGGCACGTCGTGGCCCTCGGCGATCAGGGCGAGGAAGGTGTCGATCCTGGTCCCGTCGGCGTCCGCCTCGGTCATGCCCGCGCGGTACAGCTCGAAGTGGCTGGTGAAGCCGCCGTTCAGTTCGTCGCTCTCCTCGACCAGGACGATGTCGTTGATCAGGCGTCGGCTCGCCTCCGTGCCACGCGGCACCCAGGGGACGTCGACGCAGGTCAGTTCCCGTTGGAGGGACTTCAGGAGCGACATGAAGTCCCATACCGCGAACACATGGTGCGCCATGAACGTCGCCATGTCCTCCCGGCTGTTCATCCGCTGGTAAATCGGGTGGGTGGTGACCTCCTTGCGAGCGGGTTCGATCACGGAACGCGCCCGCTCGATTTCCTCGTGGTTCATATTCCAGTCGTACCTGGACATGGGATCTCCTTCTTGGTGCAAGAGAGGGGCCGCAGCGGCGACGGATGGCGATCGTGCAGCTTTATCTGCGGGCCTCGCAAGCACTTTCTGAAATTACGGGAGAGTTACCAGGAGTATCGATCTGCAGAAGATGCCAAGACAACCGAAAGGTAAACAAAAGGTCACGATCCGGACGCTCGGGAAACTTCGTTGAAGATTTGAACGCGCTGTACGCGCTTTCCGTACTCGATGGCGTGACCAGGAATCCCGTAACCGTCACCGTGGCGTATCACGTGATCCCGGGCCGCGAGACCGACTTCCACTCCTGGGGGTGGGCCGTACTGCGGGCGAGCTCGCGCGAACCGGGCTTCCTGGGGGGTGGTGTACTTGCCGACGGAGGGGCGGAGTGGCATGTGGTCTACCGCTTCGACAGCGAAGGGTCGGCCCTGGCCTGGGAAGACTCGACCATCCGGGCGCAGTGGGCCACCCGGGCGGACCCGTTCGCCCGGGAGACGGGCCGGCGGAGCGTGCGGGGCTCCAAGAGCTGGTTCGATGCCCAGACCGGCCCGCCGAAACCGCCGGCCGCACCGCCCTCGCCCGCGAAATGGAAGCTTTGGTTCGTGAATATGAGCGCGGTTTTCCCACCGGTGCTGCTATTCAATCTGCTAGTGATTCCGTATCTCGGTGGTCTCAATCCGCTCATCCGAACACTGCTGTTGTGTCTGTGTGTGACGGCCCTCGTCACCTGGATTCTCATGCCGCGCCTTCAGCGGTTCTTCAAGAAATGGCTGTACCCACCGCTCCAGGCGCTCCGCGGACGCCACAAAAGACGGACCGCGTAGGCCCGAGAACGATCAAAGGGAGGTGGGCGGGTGAAGACCCTGCTCATCGACAATTACGACTCGTACACGTACAACCTGTTCCAGCTGATCGCCGAGGTCAACGGCGAGGAGCCGGTGGTGATCCTCAACGACGCCACCCCCGACGGAACAGAAGGAAGAACTCCGGATCTCTCGGAATTCGACAATGTGGTGGTGTCGCCGGGACCGGGGCACCCGGCCGAATCCCGTGACTTCGGGATCAGCGCCGGAGTGCTCGCGGAGTCCACGATCCCGGTGCTCGGTGTCTGCCTGGGCCACCAGGGCATCGCACTCGGGGAGCGGGGCCGGGTGCTGCCCGCCCCGGAGCCCCGGCACGGGCATCTGTCGAGAATCCGGCACGACGAGCGGGACCTGTTCCAGGGGCTGCCGCAGCACTTCACCGCGGTCCGCTACCACTCGCTGTCCGTGCGCGAGCCGCTGCCCGAGACACTGGAGGCCACGGCCTGGTCCGAGGACGGCGTCCTGATGGGGCTGCGGCACCGAACCCGGCCGCTGTGGGGGGTGCAGTTCCACCCGGAGTCCGTCCTCACCGAGTACGGCCACCGGATGCTCGTGAACTTCCGCAACCTCACGGCGCAACGCGCCCGCAAGACCCGTACGAAGAACACCGCGGTCCCCCCGTCCGCGGCGGCCGTCCCCGCCCCCGCCACGCCCTCCCGCCCCGCGCGGACCGTCCGCCCCGCCCACCGGCTGCACACCCGCCGCATCGCCACCCCCGTCGACGCGGAGGCCGCCTTCACCCGCATGTACGCCGCCTCCCCGCGGGCGTTCTGGCTGGACAGCGCGCGGGTCGAGGAGGGGCGGTCACGGTTCTCGTTCTTCGGTGACGGCTCCGGGCCGCTCTCGGAGTTCGTCCGGTACGACGTCACGAGCGGCCGCTGCGAGATCGAGCGGGCCGGCCGGCCCGCGCGCAAGGTCCGGGCGAGCGTCTTCGACTACCTCAAGCGGCAGTTGGCGAACCGCCGCGTGGACGCCACCGGGCTGCCCTTCGACTTCACCGGTGGATACGTCGGCTACTTCGGTTACGAGACCAAGGCCGACTGCGGCTCCCCGAACCGCCACCGGGCCGAAACCCCCGACGCCTGCTGGCTGTTCGCCGACCGGCTGATCGCGGTGGACCACCAGGAGGGCTTCACCTACGCCGTCTGTGTGGCCGAGGACACCCCCCAGGCCACCCGGGAGGCCACCGACTGGCTCGACGGCGCACTCGCCCAGCTCACCTTCGTCGGCCCCGACCCGCAGCCGTTACCGCCCGCTCCCGTGTCGGCCGAGCCGGACCTCGACGCCGCCGAACCGTGGCTCGTCCGCGACCGGTCCGCCTACCTCGCGGACATCGAGGCCTGCGCGCGCGAACTCCGCGCGGGCACCAGCTACGAGATCTGTCTGACCAACGCCGCCCGCCTGCCCGCGCCGACCGACGCCTACGACTTCTACCGGGTGCTGCGCCGCGTCGACCCGGCGCCGTACGCGGCCTTCCTCCGGTTCGGCGACCTCGACGTGGCGGGCGCCTCCCCCGAGCGCTTCCTGCGGATCGCCCGCGGCGGCGTCGCCGAGGCCCGGCCCATCAAGGGCACCGCGCCCCGGGGCGGCACCCCGGAGGAGGACACACGTCTGCGGGACGCGCTGGCCGCCGACGCCAAGACCCGCGCCGAGAACCTGATGATCGTCGACCTGCTCCGCAACGACCTGGGCCGGGTCTGCCGGACCGGGACGGTACGCGTCTCCCGGCTCATGGCCACCGAGACCTACGCCACCGTGCACCAGCTCGTCTCCACCGTCGAGGGCCGGCTGCGCCCGGAGACGGACGCGGTGGACTGCGTCCGCGCCTGCTTCCCCGGCGGCTCGATGACCGGCGCGCCGAAGCTGCGCACCATGGAGATCATCGACACGCTGGAGACCGAGGCGCGCGGGGTGTACTCCGGCGCCCTCGGCTACCTGGGGTGCAGCGGCGGCGCCGACCTCAGCATCGTCATCCGTACCGCCGTACTCGCGGACGGGCTGACGCACCTGGGCGCGGGCGGCGCGATCGTCCTCGACTCCGATCCGGCCGCGGAGTACGACGAGATGCTGCTGAAGACGGCGGCACAGATGCGGGCCCTGCGGGAGCACCAGGAAGCCACCCCGGCAGGGGTGAGCGCCCGTCGGGCGGACACCCCCCGCCGAGCCGCCGTAGAGGAGCCCGCCCGGTGACGATCCCCACGTCCACGCCCACTCCGCAGTCGCCGACCGGCACCCACACGGACTCCGACGCCCCCGGCAACCTCGCCACCCATCTCGCCGCGCTCGCCGAGCGGCGCGGCTGGGGCGACCGGATCGCCTTCCACCAGGGCCACCGGGCCTGGACGCACGGCGAGGTGCACGAACTCGCGGGCCGCGCGGCCGGTGTGCTCCGCGGGCACGGCGTGGGCGCGGGCGACCGGGTACTGCTCGCGCTGCCCGACGGCATCGCCTGGGTGGCGGCGTTCCTCGCCACCGCCCGGCTGGGCGCCGTCGCGGTCCTGGTCAACCCCGAACTGCCCCCGCCCGAGCACGCGTTCATGGCCGAGGACGCCAAGGCCGTGCTCTGCGTGACCGGACCGGGCCTGGAGGACCGCTTCACCGACCGTGTGCGCCTCGGCGCCGATCAGCTGATGGCGCTCACCGCCGACGCCGAACCGGCCACCGCGCACCCCGTCGACGCGCACACCCCGCTCTACGTCCAGTACACCTCCGGCACCACCGGCCGGCCCAAGGGTGTCGTGCACTGTCACGGCGACCCGAAGACGTACCACGACCTCATCGGCCGACGGCTGCTGCGGATCACCCCGGACGACGTCACCCTGTCGGTGTCGAAGCTGTACTTCGCGTACGGCTTCGGCAACGCCTTCGTCTTCCCGCTCTTCTCCGGCTCCTCCGCCGTCCTGGTGGACCGGCGTCCGAACCCCGCCGCCGTGGACGAACTGGTCGCCCGGCACCGGGTCACCCTGCTTTACTCCGTGCCCTCCGCGTACGCCGCCCTCGTCGCCGACCGGGGCAGCGGCCACGCGACCTGCTTCGCCTCCGTACGCGCCGCCGTGTCGGCCGGGGAGTGCCTGCCCGAGGGGCTCGAGAAGCAGGTCGCCGATCTACTGGGCGCGCCGGTCCTGGAGCAGATCGGCTCCACCGAGGCCGGTCACGCGTTCTGCGCCAACAGCTTCGAGCACCACCACCCGGGCACGGTCGGCCGCCCGGTCCCCGGTTTCGAGGTGGAACTGCGCGACGGCGCCGGTGTGCCGGTGGAGGACGGCGCGGAGGGCGAACTCTGGGTGCGCGGCCCGACGCTGACGCCCGGCTATCTGAACCGGCCCGAGGAGACGGAACGCACCCTGGTCGGCGGCTGGCTGGCCACCCACGACCGGGCGCGCCGGGAGCCGGACGGCAGCTACCGGCACCTGGGACGCACCGACGACCTGGAGATGGTCGGCGGGATCACCATCTCCCCACTGGAGGTCGAGGCCGTACTGCGGACCCATCCTGCGGTGAAGGAGGTCGCGGTCGCGGCCATGACCGACTGGCGCGGCTTCAGCCGGCTGCGGGCCTTCGTCGTCCCCGTCTCACCCCTGCCGCACGGCCTCTCCGGACTGTCCGGGCCGTCAGGTCTCGAGACAGAACTCGTGAGCCTGGCACGCGAGCACCTCGCCGCGTTCAAGGTCCCCAGAGCCATCAGCTTCGTCCCGTCCCTGCCCCGCACCTCGACCGGAAAACTCCGCCGCCACCTCGTCCGCCAGGGCGCCTGGTGACCCCCGCGGCACCACGACCACAGACCACGACCACAGACCCGGACCACAGCCACAGCCACAGGACAGACAGGACAGAAGGGAACGGGCCCATGCGACAGCAGCAGCCCCTGCTCGCCGACCGCGGTTTCTACCTGGGCCCGATGTTCCGCCACGCGGCGGACCGCCACGGAGCCGTGTTCGTCACCCTGGACCGGCCGCTCGACGTCCGTCCCGGCCTCGGGGTCGACCTCAGCTATCCGGTACTGGCCGAGGTGGTCGAGGAGCTCTCCGGACGGCTGTGGGAGGCCGGGGTCCGGCCCTCGGAGGAGGTGGTCGTCCACAAGACGGACAACGTCGACATCGTCCTGCTGACCTGCGCCGTCTCCCGTATCGGGGCCGTTCCCGTCCTCCTGTCCCCCGCGCTCGCAGGCCCGGTGGTGGGCCGGCTCCTCGAACGGCTCCACCAACCCTGGCTGATCACCGACAGAGCCAAGCTGGAAGGCCCGCTGGCGGACGTCGGCCTCTCCACCCTCGTACGACGGACGCTCTCCGTGGACGACGCGCCCGGGGTCGAACCCCTGGAGAAGTACGCCGGGGCGGAAACCCCCTCGCCCGTCCGGCTGCATCCGCGCGAGCCCGCCCTGATCACCCACAGCTCGGGCACCACCGGCCTGCCCAAGCTCGCGGTGCACTGCGCGAACACCATGTGGAACCGGCTGGTCCCGCAGAAGGCGATGGGCTGGCCCACCCGCGGCGAGACCGCCGCGCTGCACATGTCGTTCGTGCACTCGCGCTTCTACCACCTGCTCGGCGTCCTGCTGCACTTCGGCAGCCCGCTCGTGCTCATCACCGACCCGGACCCCGCCACGGTGGGACCGCTGCTGACCCGGCACCGACCCGGCATCGTCGAGACCCACCCCAACACCTTCGTGCTGTGGGAGGAGCTGGCCGACGCGCCCGGAGCGCCGCTGTCCCGGGTCCGCTCGTACGGCTCCACGTTCGACGCGATCCATCCGCGGACCGTACGGCGGCTGCTGGACGCCTCGAAGCGACGCACGCCCTGGCTGATCCAGCTGTACGGGCAGAGCGAGACGGGTCCGGTGGCCTTCCAGTGGTTCACCCGGCGCAGCGCCGCCCGCGCCGACGGGCGCCGGGTCGGGATAGGGATCCCCGGCTTCACCCGGGTCCGGGTCACGGACGACTCCGGCGGGCGGGCCAGGCCCGGCACGCCCGGCCGCATCGAGGCCCGCACCAGAGGGCGGATCCTCACCTATCTCGGCGCCCGGGAGCAGTACCTGCGCCAACTGGACGGCGGCGGCTGGTGGCAGATGGGCGACATGGGGTACCAGGGCCGGCTGGGCGGGCTGTATCTGATCGACCGTGAGATCGATCGGATCGACTCGGTGCACAGCAATCTGGAGGTCGAGGACGCGCTGATGGACCGGCTGGAGGAACTGCGTGAGGTGGTCATCGTGCCCGGCGCGGACCGCGAACCGGTGCCGGTGGTGTGCGTGCGCGGCGAACAGCCGCTGGACCCGGCGCGCTGGCGGGAGGCCACGGCCGATCTGCCGCCCCTGGCCGAGCCCCGGCAGTGGCGCTTCGAGGCACTGCCGATGACCGCGACCTGGAAGGTGAAGCGGGTGGAGATCACCCGCATGCTGGCCGAGGGCGCGCGCACGTGAGCGGCGACGCCCCCGGCCGACCGGTCCTCGTGGTGGGTGCCGGGCCCGTCGGGCTTTCGGCGGCGCTCGCGCTGCGCGCGCACGGGCTGCCGGTCGTGCTCCTGGAGGCGGACCCCGAGGAGCGCGAACGCGCGGGCAGCCGCGCCCTGTTCGTCCACCGGGAGACCCTGCGGCTGCTCGACGGGATGTGCCCGGGGCTGGCCGCCGAGATCACGGCGTACGGGCGCACCTGGCACACCAGACGGACCCTGTACCGGGGCCGCGAGGTGTACGCCCGCACCTTCCCGCCGCCGTCCACGCCCGGCCTCCCGCCCTTCACCAGCCTGCGTCAGGTGGACACCGAGCGTTTCCTGCGCACCGCGTGCGAGGGGGCCGGAGTGGAGTTCGCGTGGGGGGTGCGGGTGACGGGGGTGCGCGTCGCACCGGCGGAGGTCGTGCTCACCGGCGAGGACGGCCGCGTCTGGACCGGCACGCACGCCGTCGCCGCGGACGGGGCGCGCTCGGCGGTCCGGGGCGAGCTGGGCATCCCGATGGAGGGGACGCGCGCGGACGGCTTCCATGTCGTCGTGGACGTCGCCGACCTGCCCGGCGCCGAGCTGCCGTTGGAGCGGGTCTTCCACTACGAGCACCCGGGGGTGGGCGGCCGCAGTGTGATGCGGGTGCCGTTCACCGGGGGCTTCCAGGTCGACCTGCAGTGCCGGGACGACGACGCGCAGGAGACGTACGGGACCGAGGAGGCCGTACGGGAATGGCTGCCCGCGGTGGTGGGCGACGGGTACGCCGAGCGGATCCTGTGGGTGTCGACGTACCGTTTCCTGCGCAAGGTCGCCGTCTCGTTCAGCGACCCGCACCGGCGGGTGCTGCTGGTCGGCGAGGCCGCCCATCTGTTCCCGCCGTTCGGCGCGCGCGGGATGAACAGCGGGATCGCGGACGCGGCGGCCGCCGCGCGGGCGATCACCGACGGGACGGCCGAGGCCGTCGCCGGGTTCGCCGAGGTCCGGCGGGCTGCGGCCGTGTTCAACAGCGCGGCTGCCGGCAGCGCGCTGGACCATCTGCGACCGCACCGCCGGATCGTCCGCGTCAAGCAGCGGGCGGCTGCGGCGCTCGCGCCCGTGCTGCCGTGGTGCGGTTCCTGGCTGGAGCACGCGCCGTACGGGCCACGGAACGGTTCGCCCGCTGCCGCGGGTCGCAAGTACTGAGACCGAGAGGGGTACGCAGTGACACAACCGGCCATCGCGGAGGAGTTGTTGGCGTGGGCGCCAGGCCGTGGGCTGACCTCCGGTCCGGCCCCCGGTACGTTGCCGGGCGGCCGGCTGCTCGTCGCGGACTCGTGGCTGCTGCGCGACGGCCGGATGCGCGGCTTCGACCGGCACCGGGAACGCTTCCTGCGGGCCTGCGGCGACTGCGGCGGCCCACCGCTGGACCGGCTCGTCGCGTTCTGGCGGGACATGACGGCCGCGCTGCCGCGCACCGGGGAGTGGTTCCCCCGGGTCGAACTGGCCTCGGGTTCCATGGAGTTGCGGCTGCTGCTGCGGCACGCGCCGCCGCTCGGCACGGGTGTACGGGTCTGGGCGGCGGGGCAGAGCGATCCACGGACCGTCCCCCGCCGCAAGGGGCCCGACCTGGACACCCTGGCCCGGGTGAGGCGGCGGGCCTCCGGGGAGGGCGCGGAAGAGGCGGTGCTGATCGCGTCCTCCGGTGTGGTGCTTGAGGCGGCCACGGCCAGCGTGCTGTGGTGGGAGGACGACACCCTGTGCCTGCCCTCGCCGCAGCTGCCCGTCCTGGCCGGAGTGACGGCCGGCCTCATCCAGGAGCGGGCCCACCGGTCCGGGATCCGTGTCGCCCACCGCGAACGGACCGTGGCCGAGCTCGACGGCCGTGAGGTGTGGCTCGTGAACGCGCTGCACGGAATTCGGCCGGTGACCGCCTGGACGGCGCGGCCGATGAGCCCGGCGCCGGCCGTGCGCGCCCCGGAATGGCGGCAGTGGCTGGACGACGTCATGGAACCGCTGCCGGCCGACTGAATTCCGGGCACAAAAACCGAAGAAGGACCGACGACCGAAAAGCAGCGCCGGGACGAATTCGATTCGTCCCGGCGCTCCCTCTCGTGCCCTCGTTCCCGAATTCAGCTTTTCTTCTGGGCCGGCTGATGGGCACCCGGCACCATACGGGTCGCGATCGCGATCCGGTTGTACGCGTTGATGACGGTGGCCGCCCAGATCAGCGCCGCGATCTGGGCCTCGTCGAAGACCTCCGCCGCCGCGGCGTAGACCGCGTCCGGCACGTGTCCGTCGTGGACCAGCGTCACGGCCTCGGTCAACGCCAGTGCGGCACGCTCCCGTTCGGTGAAGAACGGGGTCTCCCGCCAGGCGTTCAGGGCGTAGATCCGCTGCTCGGTCTCGCCCCCGGCGCGGGCGTCCTTGGTGTGCATGTCGAGGCAGAACGCACAGCCGTTGAGCTGCGAGGCGCGAATCCTGATCAGCTCCAGGAGTTCCGGTTCGACCTTGGCGTCCTGCGCCGCAAAAACGGCGGCACCGTGCAAGGCGCCCATGGCACCGGAAACCTCGGGGGTAATCTTCTTCAGAGCCACGCGGGACAGGGCTTCACTATTACTCATGAGGCGACTCTATTCCACGAAAAAGACCGTCGTCTCCCTCGTTGCGGAAAGTGCCGTTGAAAGTGCTGGGGAAGGTTCCATTGAAAGTGCCGTTGAAAGGCAGTGCCGCGCACAAGGCGTCCAGCGCCCCGGACCACCCGTGGTCCGGCGGTGTCCCGTACCCCACCACCAGTGCGTCGGTCCGCTCGGCGGGCGACTCCGGGTGGCGGTAGCGGTCGAGCCCGTGCACCGCGAGCCCCTGCCAGGCCGCCGCCCGCAGCGTCTCCTGCTCGGTGCCGGGCGGCAGGCGCAGCACCACGTGCAGGCCCGCCGCGATGCCCGTGGCCCGGACCCCGGGAGCCTGTTCGGCGAGCCGCGCCACCAGGGCGTCCCGGCGGCGCCGGTAGCGCAGCCGGGACGCGCGGACGTGGCGGTCGTAGGCGCCCGACGTGAGGAACTCCGCCAGGGTGAGCTGGTCCAGCACCCCGCACGACCAGTCCACCCCGCCCTTCGCCGCGACCACCTCCGGGGCGAGCGACGGCGGCAACACCAGCCAGCCCAGCCGCAGACCCGGGGCCAGCGACTTGCTGGCCGTGCCCACATGGACCACGTGGTCGGGATCGAGACCCTGAAGGGCGCCGACCGGCTGACGGTCGTAGCGGAACTCCCCGTCGTAGTCGTCCTCCAGGATCAGACCGTCCCCGCGCCGCGCCCAGTCCACCACCTGCGCCCGCCGGTCGGGGTGCAGCGGTACGCCCATCGGGAACTGGTGGGCGGGCGTCATCAGCACCGCCCGTACGCCTCCCAGCGCGTCGCCGCCCTGCGAGCCGGCCGCCAACTCCTCCGTGCGCGTGCCGAGTTCGTCGAACCCGAGCGGCACCGTCCGCAGCCCGGCCCGCTCCAGCAGCCGCCAGTGGACGTCGAGCCCGTAGGACTCCACGGCCAGCGAGTTCAGTCCCCGCCCGCGCAGCACCTGGCCGAGCAGCATCAGGCCGTGCGCGAAGCCGGAACAGATGACGATGTGCTCCGGGTCCGTGCGGACGCCCCGGGCGCGGGCCAGATAGCCGGCCAGGGCGGTGCGCAGTTCCACCCGGCCGCGCGGGTCGCCGTAGTCGAGGGCCTCGTGCGGGGCGACGGTCAGGGCGCGGCGCGCGGCCTTCAGCCAGGCCGCGCGGGGGAAGGAGGACAGGTCGGGGGAGCCGGGGACCAGGTCGTACGCCGGGCGGGCGTGGGTCGGGCGGCCGGGTGCGGAGGTGGCGGAGGGGGCGGGCACCGGGCGGCGGGCGACGCTCGTGCCCGAGCCCTGGCGGGCGGTGAGCCAGCCCTCCGCCACCAGGTCCGCGTACGCCTCCGCGACCGTGTTGCGGGCGACGCCCAGGTCCGCGGCGAGGGAGCGGGAGGAGGGCAGCCGGGTGCCGGGCGCGAGGCGGCCACTGCGGACCGCCTCGCGGAGGGCTTCCGTCAGACCCCTGCGGACACCGGGTCCGGTCGGCTCGACGTGGAGGTCGACCCCGAAAGTGGCCCAAGATTTCGCCATGTAAATGGACCATACTCCTGGGCTGCTTCGCTCGTAGGGTCGAGAACATGACGACGAACGACACCACCATCGAGACGACCGCCACGACCGACACCACCGCCGGGTACGCCCCCGAGCACAGCCCTCGCCTGCACTGGGCCAAGCACGCCCCCGAGGTCTACAAGGCCATGCTCCGGCTGGAGACGGCCGCGCAGCAGGGGCTGGAGCCGAAGCTGCGCGAGCTGGTGAAGATCCGTGCCTCGCAGCTCAACCACTGCGCGTTCTGCCTCGACATGCACACCAAGGACGCGCTGGCCGCCGGGGAGAGCGTGCAGCGGATCGTCCAGCTCAGCGCGTGGGAGGAGTCGAAGCACTTCTACACGGCGAAGGAACTCGCGGCGATCGAGCTGACCGAGGCCGTCACCGTCCTCACCGACGGATTCGTGCCGGACGAGGTGTACGAGAAGGCGGCCCAGCACTTCGAGGAGGCCGAGCTGGCGCAGCTGATCGCCGCGATCACGGTGATCAACGCGTGGAACCGGTTCGGCGTGAGCACGCGGATGGTCCCGGGGCACTACGAGGCGGGCCGGCACCAGTGACGGAGCGCGGCGATGCCACGAGGGAGCGTACGAAGCTGCTCGACCCGGCGGTCGGGCGGGCCCTGTCCGCGCTGAGCGCCGCCGCGAAGAAGGGGCTCGGCGAGCCCGCGCTCGCCGAACTCGTCATGATCCGCGCCTCCCAGCTCAACCACTGCGCCTTCTGCCTCGACATGCACCTCGATCTGGCCCGCAAGAACGGCGAGTCCGAGGACCGCCTCCAGCTCCTCGACGCCTGGGAGGAAGCGGAGGACCTCTACAGCGGGCGCGAGCGGGCGGCGCTGGCGCTGACGGAGGCGGTGACCGTCCTGACGGAGGGCTTCGTGCCGGACGAGGTGTACGCGCGGGCGGCCGAGCACTTCGACGACGTCCGGCTCGCGCATCTCATCGCCCTGGTCACCGCGATCAACGGCTGGAACCGGGTGATGGTGAGCCGTCGGATCCCACCGGGGGGATACGCGCCGTGAGCGTGGTCGAGGCCGCGCAGGACGTCCCGGCGGGCGCCGACCGCGGGGATCGGTCGGCGCCCCCGTCGACGTGCTGCCACTGCCGCGGGCGGGGATCCCGGGCCCGGTCAACGGGGTCGCGCGGTGGCCGGGGTCACGACAGCCACGCGCGCCACGTCGACGCGTGGCTGTCGACCCACTTCTTCGCCGCGTCCTGCGCCGACAGCTTGTCGTTCGCGATCATCAGGGAGACCTCGTTCTGGTCCTCGGTGGTCCACTTGAACTTCTTCAGGAAGGCGGCCGCCTTGCCGCCGCTCTTCGCGAAGTCGGCGTTCAGGTACTTCTGGAGCGGTGTGTGCGGGTAGGCGCAGGCGACCTTGGCCGCGTCGGCGTCGCAGCCCTCCTTGTACGGCGGCAGCTTCACCTCCGTCATCGGGACCTTCTTGAAGAGCCACTGGGGCGAGTACCAGTAGGTGAGGAAGGGCTTCTTCTCCTTGGCGAACTGCTTCATCTGGGTGATCTGCGCGGCCTCCGAACCGGCGAACACCACCTGGTAGTTCAGCTTCAGGTTGGCCACCAGGGCCTTGTCGTTGGTGACGTAGGAGGGCGAGCCGTCCATGAGCTGGCCCTTGCCGCCGCTCTCCGCGGTCCGCATGTGGCCGGCGTACTTGTTGAGGTTCTTCCAGTCGGTCACGTCGGGGTGCTGCTTGGCGAAGTACGTCGGGACGTACCAGCCGATGTGCCCGGTGACGCCCAGGTCCCCGCCGGGGGCGATGGTCTTCTTGTCCTCGACGTACCGCTTCTCCTGGTCGGGGTGACCCCAGTCCTCCAGGATGGCGTCGACCCGGCCCTGGCTGAGCGCGTCCCACGCGGGGACCTCGTCGACCTGGACGGTGTCGACGCGGTAGCCGAGCTCGTGCTCCAGCAGGTACTGCGCGACGGCCACGTTGGCCTGCGCGCCGACCCAGGACTGGACGGAGAGGGTCAGGCTCTTCGAGCCCCGCGCGTTCGCGAAGGGCGAGGCCTGCTTGGTCATGTCGACGGCGCCGCAACCGGTCAGCGTCAGCAGCGCGGCCGCACCGGCCATCACCGAAGTCGTACGTAGGCGCATGTCACGCTCCCTTCTTCGTGGTCCGCGCGGTCGGCTGGGTCACCCGGTCGAGCATCAGGCCGAGGCAGACGATCGCCGCGCCGGCCACGAGGCCGGTCGCCAGGTCACCCTGCGCGAGGCCGAACACGACGTCGTAGCCGAGTGCGCCACCGCCGACCAGACCGCCGATGATGACGACGGCGAGGACGAGCACGACGCCCTGGTTGACGGCGAGCAGCAGCGACTGGCGGGCCAGCGGCAGCTGGACCTGGCGCAGCTGCTGGGCGCCGGTGGCGCCGAGCGAGCGGGCCGACTCCAGCGCGGCCGGGTCGACGGCGCGCAGGCCCTGGGTGGTGATGCGGACGACGGCGGGCAGCGCGTAGACGACCGCGGCGGCCACGGCGGGCGCGCGGCCGACGCCGAACAGCGCCACCACCGGGATCAGGTAGACGAACTGCGGCATCGTCTGGAAGACGTCCAGGACCGGCCGCAGCAGCCGCTCGACGCGCTCGCTGCGTGCCGCCGCGATACCGGTCGCGAAGCCGAGCACGAGGGTCACGGCGACCGCGGCGAGGACCTGCGACAGCGTGTCCAGGGACGGCTTCCACACGCCGAGCACCCCGATCGCGGCCATCGCGAGGACCGCGGTGAGGGCGGTGCGCCAGGTGCCGATCAGCCAGGCGAGGGCGGCGACGATCAGCAGGACCGACCACCAGGGCAGCCACTGGAGGCCGTCCCGGACGGGGTCCAGGACCCAGGTGGTGAAGTGGCCCGCCCAGTCGGCGGTGCCGCCGATGTAGGGGACGCCGGAGTAGAGGTGATTGGTCATCCAGTCGACGACCCGGTTCACGGGCTCGGCGATGGAGAGGGTCCAGGAGGCGGGCCAGTCGAGCCGGCCGGTGAGATGTCCGGCCAGCGCCACGGCGAGGGCCGCGGCGGCGGCGTACGCCCAGCGCAGTGCCGTCGCCCCGGAGTCCGAGCCGAGCCGCTCCCCCGCCGCTCCCGTCACCCGGTCCAGGACGACCGCGAGCAGCACGATCGGGATGCCGGCGGCGAGCGCGGCGCCCACGTCGACGGAGGCCAGCGCCTGGTAGACGCGGTCGCCGAGGCCGCCCGCGCCGATCACGGAGGCGATGACCGCCATGGACAGGGCCATCATGATCGTCTGGTTGAGACCGAGGAGGAGTTCCTTGCGGGCCAGCGGGAGGCGGGCGGTCAGCAGGCGCTGGCGGACGGTGGCGCCGAGCGAGGTGACGGCCTCCATCACCCCGGCGTCGGCGTCACGCAGGCCGAGCGCGGTGAGGCGGGCCATGGGCGGGGCGGCGTACACGACGGTGGCGAGGACGGCGGCGGGCACTCCGATGCCGAAGACGAGGACGACGGGGAGGAGGTACGCGAACGCCGGGAGCACCTGCATGGTGTCGAGGACGGGGCGCAGCGCGCGGTAGGTGCGGTCGGAGAGACCGGCGGCGAGGCCGAGCAGCGCGCCCAGCAGGACGGACGCGAGGACGGCGACCACCATGAGCGCGAGGGTCTGCATGGTCGGCACCCACATGCCGAGCAGTCCGCAGGCGAGGAACGCGGCGGCCGTGCCGAGCGCGAGCCGTACGCCCGCCGTGCGCCAGGCGACGAGTGCCGCGACGGCTGTCACACCGGCCCAGCCCGCCGCGAGCAGCACAACGTAGACGGCGCGCACGGAGAGGACGACGGCGCTGCTGACGTACCCGAAGAAGTACAGGAACAGGGGGTGGCTGTCCCGGTTGTCGATGATCCACTCGCTGGCTCTGCCGAGGGGCGCGGAAAGATCGACGGTGAGGGCGCCCGGCCAGGTGCCGCTCGCCCAGTGGGAGTCGAGGACCGGGACGATCACGGCCGCCGCGACGGCGAGCAGCAGCAGCTTGCCGACGGCCCGGTGTCCGCGGAGGTTCTTGAGCAGCGCGGAGACGCCGGAGTGACCGACGGTCGCGGTGACGGTGGCCATCAGGCTGCCTCCCCACGGGGGCCGTCCGGCGCCCCGGTGGCGGGCGTGTCCGCGCCGGCCACGACGCCGAGCAGCGCCGCCGAGTCCACGACGCCGAGGCAGCGTCCGTGGTCCATCACGCGGGCGGGGTCGCCCGAGCGGGCCACCGCCTCGATGGCCTGGGAGACGGTCGCGTCGGGTGCGAGCGCCGGGCCCCGGGCGGCCTCCGCGGCGGACGCGGCCCGCATGGCCGTACGGACGGTCATGACCTGTTCGCGCGGTACGTCCCGGACGAACTCGCGGACGTAGTCGTCGGCGGGTGAGCCGACGATCTCCTCGGGGGTGCCGAGCTGGACGACACGGCCGTCGCGCATGAGCGCGATGCGGTCGCCGAGGCGCAGCGCCTCGTTGAGGTCGTGGGTGATGAAGACCATCGTGCGGCCCTCGTCCTGGTGCAGCCGGATGACCTCTTCCTGCATGTCGCGCCGGATCAGCGGGTCGAGCGCGCTGAACGGCTCGTCGAAGAGCAGGACCTGGGGGTCGACGGCGAGCGCGCGGGCGAGTCCGACGCGCTGCTGCTGACCGCCGGAGAGCTGGGCGGGCCTGCGCTGTTCCATGCCCTCGAGGCCGACCTTGGCAACGACCTCGGCGGCCCGCTTCCGGCGCTCGGCCTTGCCGATGCCCTGGATCTCCAGGCCGTACGCCACGTTGTCGAGCACCGAGCGGTGCGGGAGCAGGCCGAAGTGCTGGAAGACCATCGCGGCGCGGTGGCGGCGCAGTTCCCGCAGCCGGTTCTTGTCCATGGCGCGTACGTCCTCGCCGTCGATGACGATCGCGCCCGCGGTCGGCTCGATCAGCCGGGTGAGGCAGCGGACCAGCGTGGACTTGCCGGAGCCGGACAGCCCCATGACGACGAAGACCTCGCCCTTGCGGACGTCGAAGCCGACGTCCCGGACGGCGGCCGTGCAGCCGGTGCGGGAGCGGAGTTCGGCGGGGTCGAGGGCGGCGAGCCCGGGGTCGGCGGGGACGCGCTCGGCCTTCGGCCCGAACACCTTCCACAGGCCGTCGACGGAGAAGACGGCGTCGGCGGAACCGGGTGCACTGGCGGGCGGACGGGCAGGGGTGCCGGTGGTCGTACTCATCACGCACCGCCCCCGATCAGCTCGGCGCATTTCTCCCCGACCATGAGCACTCCGATCATCGGGTTCACGGCGGGCATCGTCGGGAAGACGGACGCGTCGGCGATCCGCAGACCGTCGAGACCGCGCACCCTCAACTCGGGGTCGACCACGGCCAGTGGGTCGTCCGTGGCGCCCATCCGGCAGGTGCCCGCGGGATGGTAGACGGTGTGCGCGACCTGACGGGCGTACGCGCTCAGCTCCTCGTCGTCGGTGACCTCGGGCCCGGGGCACACCTCGCGCTTGAGCCAGCCGGCGAGCGGCTCGGTGCGGGCGATCCGGCGGGCGATGCGGATGCCCTCGACGAGGGTGCGGCCGTCGTAGTCGTCCTCGTCCGTGAAGTAGCGGAAGTCGAGGGCGGGCTTGACCGATGGATCGGCGCTGGTCAGATAGAGGCGGCCGCGGCTGCGCGGTTTGGGGATGTTGGGGGTCATGGAGACGCCGTGCGCCGGGCGTTCGTAGCCCAGCCGCTCCGGGTTGTCCGTGAAGGGGATCTGGTAGAAGTGGAACATCAGGTCGGGGCCCGCCTGTTCGGGGTCTCGGCGCACGAACAGGCCCGCGTCGGAGTCCATCGCCGAGTTCTCCGGGATCGGCCCGTCGGTCTCCCAGACGATGACCGACTCGGGGTGGTCGAGCAGGTTCTCGCCGACGCCGGGCAGGTCGTGGGCGACGGGTACGCCGAGCTCCGCCAGGTCGTGGGCGGGCCCGATCCCGGAGTGCAGCAGCAGTCGCGGCGAGTCGACCGCGCCCGCGCACAGCAGGACCTCGCGCCGGGCCCGTACGAGGCTCTCCGTGCCGTCCTTGGCGCGCACGTGCACGCCCGTGGCGCGCGTCCCCTCCAGCTCCAGCCGGTACGCCCAGGTCTCCAGCAGCAGCGTGAGGTTGGGCCGTTCGTCCATCACCGGGTGGAGATACGCGACCGACGCGCTGGAACGCTTGTTGTTCTCGGGGTGGTAGGCGAGGTCGAAGAAGCCGGTGCCCTCGGTGAACGGCTTCTTGTTGAAGCCCTCGACGCGGGGCACGCCCAGCGCGCCCTGGGCGGCTTCGACGAAGTCGCGGGCGATGGCGTTGCGGTCCTTCTCGTCGACCGGGACGATGTTGTTGAGGAGCCGCGCGAAGTATGCCTCCATGGGCACCGCGCCCCAGCCCTTGGCGCCCGCCGCCTCCCACTCGTCCCAGTCGGACGGCAGCGGCTTGAAGGCGATCAGCGTGTTGTGGGACGAACAGCCGCCGAGGACGCGGGCCCGGCTGTGCCGGATGTGCGAGTTGCCGCGCGGCTGCACGGTGGTCGGGTAGTCGTAGTCCAGCTCGCCGCCGAGCAGGCCCATCCAGCGGCGCAGGGTGAGGACGTCCTCACGGCCGACGTCGCTGGGACCGCCCTCGATGACGGCGACCGTCACGTCGGCGTTCTCGGTGAGACGGGAGGCGATGACGGAGCCTGCCGTGCCGCCGCCGATGACGACGTAGTCGTACGTGTTCTCGGACGCGTTCTCGTGAGTGCTTTCGTGCATGGGGGTGCTCCAGGGTGCAAGGGCAAGTGCTGTGTGGGGTGGGGGGCTACGTCACTGGGGTAGGCCCGCGAACCAGCGGACCGGCTTCGGCGCCAGGTTCTGGTAGACGTGCTTGGTCTCGCGGTACTCGGCGAGGCCCGCCGGGCCCAGTTCGCGCCCCACACCGCTCTTCCCGAAGCCGCCCCACTCCGCCTGCGGGAGGTAGGGGTGGAAGTCGTTGATCCAGACGGTGCCGTGCCGCAGCCGTCCCGCGACGCGGCGGGCGCGGCCCGCGTCGGTGGTCCAGACGGCGCCCGCGAGCCCGTACTCGGTGTCGTTGGCGAGCGCGACGGCCTCGTCCTCGGTGCGGAAGGTCTCCACGGTCAGGACGGGCCCGAAGACCTCCTCGCGGACCACCTTCATCTCCCGGTGGCACTGGTCGAGGACGGTCGGCTCGTAGAAGTACCCGGTGGCGGGCCGTTCGGCGGACGGCTCGGGGCGGCGGCCGCCCGCCCGCAGCACCGCGCCCTCCGCGAGCGCGGAGGCGACGTACGCCTCGGTCTTCTCGCGCTGTCCCTCCGACACGAGGGGGCCGCACTCGACGCCGTCCTCGGTGCCGCGGCCGAGCCTGATCCGGCCGGCCCTGCGGGCGAGTTCGGCGACGAAGCGCTCGCGGACGGACTCCTCGACGATGAGCCGGGATCCGGCCGAGCAGACCTGGCCGCTGTGGATGAAGGCGGCGTTGAGTGCCTGGTCGACGGCGGTGTCGAAGTCCTCGTCCGTGGCGCAGGCGTCGGCGAAGACGACGTTGGGGTTCTTGCCGCCGAGTTCCAGGGCGACCTTCTTGACGCTCTCCGCGGCGGCCCGCGCCACCTTCGTGCCGCTGACCAGGCCGCCGGTGAAGGAGACGAGGTCGACGTCGGGGTGCTCGGCGAGGCGTGCGCCCACCGTGTGCCCCGGGCCGGTCACGAGGCCCGCGACCCCGGCGGGCAGGCCGGCCTCGGCGAGCAGCCGTATCAGCGCGACCGTCGTCAGCGGGGTGATCTCGCTCGGCTTGACCACGAAGGTGTTCCCGGCGGCGAGGGCGGGCGCGATCTTCCAACTGGCCTGCAGGAGCGGGTAGTTCCAGGGGGTGATCAGCGCGCAGACACCGACGGGCTCGTGCACGACGACGCTGTGGACGTCGGCTGACCCGGCGTCGACGACCCGTCCGCCACCCTCCCCCACGACGAGGTCGGCGAAGTACCGGAAGGCGTCCGCGACACAGTCGATGTCGACCCGCCCCTCTTCCAGGGTCTTCCCCGCGTCGCGGCTCTCCAGGAGTCCCAGCTCCTCGCGGTCGCGGACGAGGAGGTCGGCGACGCGGCGCAGCAGCGCGGCGCGCTCGGCGACGGGGGTGCGGGGCCACTCCCCCGTGTCGAAGGCGTGGCGGGCGGCGGCGACGGCTGCGTCCGCGTCCCGCTCGTCGCCCTCCGCGACCACGGCGAACGGCTTGGCATCCGCGGGATCGAGGATCTCGCGGGTGGCACGGGAGACGGCCTCCCGCCACTCTCCACCCACGTGAAGGGTCTGTTGTGCCTGCTGAGCCTGGTGCGCTTGGTGTCCGGCCATGGTCGGTGTTGCCTTCCGTTCCTGTTCCGTGCCCCTGCGTGCCCGTGTGTCACACGCGTGTCGCTCTCGGGGACCGGGAGCGCCTGCCCCTCGACCCGGAATGCATGCACAACCAGTGACCGAAAGTGCCCGGCGTCACTGAAAAAAGAGCAGAAATACGACCAAAAACCGCAAAACGCACACCGGCCGACTCGGTCGCCATCTCGCAGCCGGGAAGCGAACTGCAGAAGTTCCGAAGCGGTCCGGGCTTTCTTTGACTAAAGTCAAAGGATGACTCGGTCGGTGTCAGCGGAGGACGTACGGGCGCTGCGGCGCTTCAACCGGTACTTCACCCGGCGCATCGGAGCGCTCGACGACCACTACCTCGGACAGGACCGGCCGCTCGGCGAGGCGCGGCTGCTGTTCGAGATCGGGGACGGGGCCTCGCTGCGGGAGCTGCGCGGCCGGCTCGGCCTGGACGCCGGGTACCTGAGCCGGATGGTCCGGGCGCTGCAGGCTCAGGGGCTCGTGCGGGTGAGCGTCCCGGCCGAGGACAGCCGGCTGCGGGTCGCGGAGCTCACGCCGGCCGGGCGGGTCGAGGTCGAGGAGCAGAACCGGCGGGCCGACGCGCTGGCCGAGGGGCTGCTCGGCTCCCTCGACGAGCGCCGGCGCGGCGAGCTCACCGCCGCCATCACCGCCGCCGAGCGGCTGCTGCGGCTGGCCGCGATCACCGTCGAGTCCGTCGACGGTGCGTCGCGCGACGCGCGCGAGTGCCTCGCCGGGTACGCCGCCGACATCGACGCACGGTTCCCGGAGGGCTTCGACCCCGCCGCCCTCGTACGGCCCGACGAGGTGTCGGGGGTCTCGGGCGCCTTCCTGGTCGCGTACGAGGAAGGGCGTCCCATGGGGTGCGGGGCGCTGCGCAGGCTCGCACCGGACACCGGCGAGATCCGGCATGTGTGGGTGCGGCCCGAGGCCCGGCGGCTCGGCCTCGCCCGCCGGATCCTCGACGGACTGGAGCGGGCGGCCGTCGCGCGCGGGTACGGCGTCGTGCGCCTCGACACCCACGCGGTGCTCACCGAGGCGCAGGCGATGTACCGGGCGTGCGGCTACACCGAGATCCCGCGCTACGACGACAACGTCTACGCCGCCCACTGGTTCGAGAAGCGGCTGCCAACCCGTCGGAGGACCCGCGGAGGATCGGCGCAGAACTGACGGAGGACTAGGTACTGCTCGCGCAGTTCGTGTCGGCGGGGCAGAAGGAGTTCAGGGCCGTGGTGAGTGGGCCCGTCATGTCCACGCCCTCGGGGCCGCTCGCGTTGATCGCGTAGAGCGTGCCGTCGGCGGCCCGGAAGCGGTGGTCGACCACGTGCGTGGCGCCCTTCTGCGGGCTGTCGTAGCGGTAGGTGACCTCCGTCCAGTCGGTGCCGTTCTGCCGCTCGATGAGCCGGTACCCCGGGAGCTTCTGCGAGATCGCCTCGGCCTGGGACGACGACTCCGCCAGGGAGCTCTCCTTGACCTCGAACAGCATGAGCCTGCTGCTGCCGCCGGGGGCCGTGTAGGTGACGACCGGCGCCAGCTTGCCCTGGACCTCCTCGCGTACCCAGCCGTCGGGCACGTCCACCGTGTAGCCCACCGAATCCACCGACCTGCTGTAGCCGGGCAACGGCTCCGGGGTCGTGGGCTGCGTCGCCGGGTCGCTGGACCCGCCCGAACCGGCGTAGATGTCCGGACTCCCGGAGGTGTACCCGGTGTCCGGGGAAGGAACGCTCTGGGTCGCGGTGACGGTCACCGCCGGGCGCGACGGGTCGGCGCCGGTGTGCCCGGACGAGTCGCCCCTGGTCAGCGCCCACACCGCACCTCCGACACCGCCCGCGAGGACGGCGACGGCCACGATCACCACCAGCAGCCGGCGCGAGTCCGTGGGGGCCGGACCCCGGCCGCCGCCGGAACTCCCGCCGGGCCCGGACCACGACGGTGGTGGCAGGGGCGTCTCGGGCGGGCGCGGTGGCCCCGCCTGGGTCGTCGCCGACGCCCACCACTGCTGCTCCGCGTCCGGCGGCACCCCGCCACCACCGGCCCCGCCCCTGCCCTGCCCGCCCGCGCCGTCGTCGTCGACCCACCGCTGGCGGTCCTCGTCCCACCGTTGCGCCACCTCGTCACCCCGTTCCCACTAGACCCGACCCGCGCCGACCGCTATCCAGCCAGCTGCGCGATCACCTGCACCACGGCCGCCGTCGACGCCAGCCCCGCCACGGCCGCGGCGGCGGTCTCCAGGCGCATCCGCAGCCGGCCGAGCCGCGCCGGGTCCGCCTGGCCCGTTCTCTCGATCTCTCCCTGCACCACGGCCAGTTCGCCGTCGAGGCCGGTCGTGTCGTCGGTCTCCGTGAGCAGCCGCAGATGATCGCGCAACGTGCGGACGGCCTCCAGGAGCGCCACGGTCGTCTCGTCGGCGCCGGCCGCGGGCGGCGCCTCGTGATAGTTCGCGGTGCCGTGGTCGCCGAAGTTCACCGCACTGCGCGTGATCCGGTCGACCCGCCCGCCCGAGCCCTCAGTCATCCCTGTTCCCCTCGTTGTACGACGCGCCCCCACTGCCCATGGAGACGGCGCTCTTGCTGATCCGGCCCACCGCGGTGCCGCCGCTCATCTGCCCGATGAACTGGCCGCCCGCGGCCACGTTGAAGATGTTCTGCTCGAAGCTGCCCGTCTCACAGCCGCTGCGCCGCAGCGCCTCGCGCACGCCGCTCGCGATCCGGTCCTCGACGGTCTTGATGTAACGGCTGACGTCCATCTCCTGGAACAGCGACAGCCGGTCGGTGCTGCCCATCTCCCGCACGGACACCAACGGGGCGTCCGGCGGGGCCTGTTCGGGCCGGGCCAGCCAGGTGCGCAGGCACTGGACGAGGGTGCGCAGCATGGAGAACCCGGCCACCACGCCCGTCGCCGGGGCGGACAGCACCGTCCGCAACACCTCACGCCCCGTCGCGCCCTCCCCGGAGGCCGCGATGAAGTCGACGCGCCGGTACTCCTCGAAGATCGGCCCCAGCACGTGCGGCACGACTTCCAGGACCAGCATCCCGCCCTGCGTGTGGACGCGGACCAGCACCGAGACCACCACCTGCTCGTCCCAGGCGCCGACCCTGACCCGCAGGAAGTGACGGCGCGCCTCGCCGCCCTCGTCCACCGCCCCGTCCAGGTGCAGCCGGGCCGACGACGGCTCGTACACACCCTGATTGCGGCCCACGCCGTACGGCAGGTAGACGAACTCCTCGACCTCCAGGTCCTTGAGCCGGTCCCGGCTGGTGCGCGCGGCGGACTCCCGCAGCGCCTCCAGCTTCGGTACGACCAGGTCGAGGATCTGCCGGTTGGTCAACTGCACCGGCGGGCGGCGTCCGTTCGCCGAACCGTCGCCGGTCTGCTCGGGCAGCTTGCCGTTCAGGCCGTCGAACGGCTTCTTGGCGGGGGTGATCTCCATCGCGAACGACCAGGGCTCGTACGGCTTTCCCGCGCCGACGAACGGCCGGTGGGCGTCGTAGAGCGCCACGGACGCGTGCTGCTCCCAGGTGACGGCCCGCGCGACCCGGAGCTGACGCTCGCTGCCCATGGGCAGCGCCACGGTCGTACGGGCGAAGGCGTCCCGGGACAGTTCGACGCTCATGACCGCGGCCACCTGGGAGCGGTGGGCACCGATCACGAAGGTGAGCAGGAGCGGGAAGATCACCAGAAAGGGGTCGTGGAGCAACTGGGTGAACGCGTACACCCAGTAGGCGAGCTCCGCGGCCCGCGCCATGAAGGTGAGCCCCCAGGCGGTCGCCCTGCGCGGCAGCCGCAGCCGGGCGGACTCGTCCCGGCTCGCGGCGTACATGCTCATGCCCCACCCGGACGCGACCCGCGCGGACCACAGCAGAAAGCAGACGGCGGCGTAGAAGAAGACCGCGAGGGCGCCGAACGCCTCCGCGAAACCCTGGGGTCCCGCGTCTGCGACGCCGGTGGCCGCCCGGACCATCTCCACCAGGAAGAACACGACCCAGATGGCCAGCAGCCCGAGCCCGGTCAGCGCCTCCCTGCGGCGCGCGCGCAGCGCGTGCGCGAGCACGGCGACGACGTCGACACCGAGGGACGGTGCCGCGGGCCGCTCCTCGTGCCCTATGAGTTCGTCGATGACCCGTGCCCGGAACACGGTGTCCAGATGTACTCCGGCACACAACAGCCGTGTCGCCTCGCTGTGTGCGTACCGTCTCTCCGATTCCGTCACTGGGACCACCCCCGTGTGTCTCCCCCGGTCGCGCCCCAGCTCTCTTGAGCAGCCCTGCGCTTCCCTACCGGACCGTACGTCACGACGATAGCGAGAGTTACTCCCCGTGCACCCCCGCATACAGCGAGAAAGCACGTACGTTCGATGCGTACTTTCTGTACGCATGCGTCGGCCCCGCCCGGAGCACTTCCCGGGCGGGGCCGATGAGTTGCGAGTGACTCAGGTGAGCCGGGTACGTCAGATCAGACCGAGACCGCGGACCGCGTCGCGCTCCTCCTCGAGCTCCTTGACGGAGGCGTCGATACGGGCGCGGGAGAACTCGTTGATGTCCAGGCCCTGGACGATCTCGTACTGGCCGTCCTTGGTGGTGACGGGGAAGGAGGAGATGATCCCCTCGGGCACGCCGTAGGAACCGTCCGAGGGGATACCCATGGAGGTCCAGTCACCGTCGGCGGTGCCGTTGACCCAGGTGTACACGTGGTCGATCGCGGCGTTGGCGGCCGAGGCGGCGGAGGACGCGCCACGGGCCTCGATGATCGCGGCACCGCGCTTGGCGACGGTCGGGATGAAGTCCTCGGCGAGCCACTTCTCGTCGTTCACGACCTCGGCGGCGTTCTTGCCGGCGACCGTGGCGTGGAAGATGTCCGGGTACTGGGTGGCGGAGTGGTTGCCCCAGATGGTGAGCCGCTTGATGTCGGCGACCGTCGAGCCCGTCTTCTTCGCGAGCTGGGTCAGCGCGCGGTTGTGGTCGAGGCGGGTCATCGCGGTGAAGCGCTCGGCCGGTACGTCCGGGGCGGCGGCCTGGGCGATGAGGGCGTTGGTGTTGGCCGGGTTGCCGACGACGAGGACCTTGATGTCGTCCGCGGCGTGGTCGTTGATGGCCTTGCCCTGCGGCTTGAAGATGCCACCGTTGGCGGAGAGCAGGTCACCGCGCTCCATGCCCTTGGTACGGGGGCGGGCGCCGACGAGCAGCGCGACGTTCGTGCCGTCGAAGGCGACGTTCGGGTCGTCCGTGATGTCGATGCCGGCGAGCAGCGGGAAGGCGCAGTCGTCGAGCTCCATCGCGGTGCCCTCGGCGGCCTTCAGCGCCGGCGTGATCTCCAGGAGGCGCAGCTTGACCGGCACGTCCGCGCCGAGCAACTGGCCGGAGGCGATGCGGAAGAGCAGGGCGTAACCGATCTGGCCGGCCGCGCCGGTGACGGTGACGTTCACGGGAGTGCGGGTCATGGCGTTCTCCGTATGACAGCAGGCGGTGGGGCGTCCCTGCCCCGGGGTGCAGGATCGTCCCCTGCGTCCACCGCAATGATCGATCAAAGGAACCGATGATCGATCTCTCGGCGTCAAGAGAGATCCGCCGTCAGGCTATCGCGCATCCAGGATCCCGGACGGCCGGGTCCCGTGTGGCCCACCCCACAACCCCCCGGCGGGGCGGCCGTCGGTCCGGGAGAGGGTGACGCGACGACCGCCGTCGGGGTGACCGGCCGGGGGCCGGATCCCGTGGGGGTACGTTGCGCCTGCCCCAACGGCGCCGGAACATTCCTGGGCATCGGCTTTCGAGGGTGGGTTTCTTCGACTGCGGGTGAGCGGGGGTTGCTCCCGCAGTTCCCCGCACCCCGGGGGACGGCGCTGCACCCCGAAATTCCGGCCGCCTGTTGCCTTTTGCCTTTTGGCCGACGGTTGGTGGGTGGGGCTCTTGTCGGCCGACGGTTGGTGGGGGGCTCTTGCTCGCGCGGCCCCTCGGGGGTTTCCTCGACTGCGGGACGGTGGGGGCTGAGCGCCAGTTCCCTGCGGGATGCTGCCACGTCCGCGGAACGGTGGGGGCGGGGCACGCAGTTCCCCGCGCCCCTGAAAGCCTCGGCTCGACCGGCGTTCGAGGACGGGGCCGGAGGCCGACGCGGGGGGTCCAGGGGGCGCAGCGCCCCTGGCGGGGTCGAAGGGGCGGAGCCCCTGGGGGAGGGGACGGGTAAGGGCGGCGGGGGCGAGGGACCGTGTTGTGCGTGCCCACCCACCCCAGCCGATCCCCCCGCTACTTCACTTCGTGCAGCCCTTCTGGCCCGATTTCAACGTGACGCACGCCTTCGCCTCGGCGGCATCCTTCACGGCGATCATCGGGGTGTACGCATCGGTGGCGTTGTCGACGGTCCCGGTCTGCTTGGCAGCGGTACCGGCCGTCACCTGCACCGAGTCACCGATCACGGCCTGGGTGATCCGGGCCCAGGCCGCGGCGCAGGTCTTGCTGTAGCGCACCTCGACGAGAGTGGTCCCCACGGTGATGCTGGTGCTGGTCGTCGCCAGCTGCCCACCGCACCCCATGTTCTCCGGGTCCTTGCCCGTGCAGTCGGCGCCACTGCACTTCACCCCGGCCGGCAGATCGGGATTGACCGCGGCGGACGTCGAGGGCGTCTTCGGCGCGCTCGCCGCCTTCTTGCCGTCGCCGCCCCCGGTGAAGTACACGGCCGCGGCTATCACCACGAGCGCACCCACAACCCCCGCGAGGAACATCGTCAGCCGCCGCTTACGCCGCGCCGCCACGTCCGGGCCGGATCCCCCCACGGGCGCACCCGGCCCACCGGCACCGACAGACCCGGCCGCACCCACGGAACCGCCCGGCCCCGACGAACCCCCAGAACCCGCGGAACCCACAGAACCCGCGGAACCCCCCGGCCCCACGGCCCCCGTCGCCGGAGTCGACGGACCGAACCGCCCCCCGTCATCGGACGGCGTGGCGACGACCCCCCAGCCCCCGCCACGCGAGCCCCCACCGGACGAAGGCCCTCCCGAAGACCCGCCCGAAGAGGACCCGCCGTACCCGGCACCCCCACGCGCCCCGCCCCCGAGCGACGACGAAGAGCCGAACGACGAGTCCTCCACCTCCGTGGCGGACGGCTGCGGCGGCACCGTCGGCGACACCCCCGCGGGCCCGGCGATCCCCGGCGTGATGCCGGGCGTCGCGGTCGCGCTGCCCCCCTTGCGGGCCTGCTTGCCGTTGCTCCCCTTCGCCGGGGGCGCCCCGAACTCCCCTAGCGCGGCGCGCGCCTGGGAGATCCGGATCGCTTCCATGGTCATGTCGTGGCGCATCTCCGAGCGGCTCCACGCACGCTCGGCCAGCTCCCACATGGTCGTCAGATGGATGGGATTGGTCCCGGTCACCTCGGCCAGGGCGACGATCGCGCCCTTGGGCGCGAGGAGCCGACCGTTGAGGTACCGCTCCCAGGACGTCTTGCTGTAGCCCGTACGGTCGGCCACCGCGGCGATGCCCAGCCCGCTCCGGTCGACCAGTCGGCGCAACTGGCTGGCGAACTCCCTGACCTGCGGATCGAGTTCATCCGGCAAGTCCCTCCAACGAGGCATTACTGCTCCCCCTGCTTCTTTCCCCCCGTACGTGCCTGACTGTTCCCCCGCGTGTTTCGGCACCCGTCCGCCGAGTCCCCCGGCCCCGCCGGTCCCCGTTCTGGCTACCCACAGGGATGCGATCGGTCAGGATCTCAGTTCCCGGGATGGGGGCGCACGGGAGCATTCGGGCCCGGGCATGCACCGTTGCACGCCCCACGGGCTGCGGCCCATTGTCCCATCGACGTCATGCCCGCCAATCGGACCCTCGTCCTCCGCAACAGGACGTCCGATACCGTCCCGATTGGCCACGCTATCCGGGTTGTTGGGATGGATCAGGGTAAATCCTTGAACTTGTCAAGACATCGACACAACGGGAACACAGGTGCGACCTCACCCGTCACGAGAACGCTCAGCTCACCCGAGGGTGACGGCGCCCACGACGGCGGCGAGGAGGATGACGACGGCGAGGAGGGCCGCGTAGAGGAGGAGGCGGGGCGTACGGGGCCCGGCGGGCCGCCGGGACGACTCCTCGTCGAGCAGGTCCCACCACGGGAGCGTGGGGTCCTCCTCGTAGCCGTCACGGCCACGCGCGGCGGAATCGGCGCGCGCGACGGGAACGCCCTGCACGGCCGGGACGGAGGCCTCGGCGCCGGGAGCGGATTCGCCGCCGGGGACAGAGACGGGGCCGGGGACGGGGCCGGGGACGGGGCCGGGGACGGGACCGCCCGCCGGTACCCGTACGGGCGGCCCGGACGACACGGGCGGCACGGGCTCGCGCGGCCAGGCCCGCACCGCCAGTTCCCAGCGCACCCCGAAGCGTTCGGTCTCCTCGCCCGCGACACCCGCGACCCGGCACAGGGCGACGACCGCCTGCCGCGGCGGCGGCTGGCTCGCGTTGAGGTAGCGCTGCCAGGAGGACTTGCTGTACGCGGTGCGCGTGCCCAGCGCGACCAGGCTCATCCCGGTGCGGTCCTTGAGCAGCCGCAACTGCTCGACGAAGTGCCGTACCTCCGCCGGAAGCTCCTCCGGCAGCGGCTGCCAGGCACTCATCGCTTCACCCACCTCCCGCGGCGCTCACCAGGCGCCCCGTGTCGTTCCCTGTGAGCGATTGACGGCGCCGGGCGGTGGACGGTTCCCGTCACGCGGCGCGGACACCGTGGCGGAATGGTCACTTCCGTGCCACAGGGAACTGACGGCTGTTGTACAGGCGGTGCCTATACAGAAGGGTTGACCCGGGCGGTCCGGCCGCCCGGCCGCGGCCCGTCCTTACTGGGGGAGGGGACGGGCCGCGCCCTGCTTCAGGGCATGCGCGGGGGTCTCAGCGGACCGTGAAATGCAGCGTGTCGTCCAGGAACGGGATGACCAGCCACGGGTTGGGCTGTGCCATCAGCGAGAGCAGCACGATGGCGACGCCCAGCACGCCGTACGTGAGCATGTCCGTGAAGCGGGAACGGACCGCGAGCATGCCCACGTCGGGCAGCATCCAGCGCATCACGGCACCGGCCAGCAGCGCGGCGCCGATCAGGATCGTGCCGAGCCGGAACACGTCGAGGGCGGTCAGCAGCAGGCCGAGTCCGACGGCCGACAGCACGGCGAGGATCGGCCACTGGCGGGCCGGGGCCGGGGCGTCGCCGCCCGCCGCCCGGCCGCCGCCCTCGGGCCGCGCGGTGTCCCTCGTGAACAGGGGAAAGCGCCTTGTGGTGCGGCGCGGCTTCCCCTCGGCGTCGGGCGCGCTCACGGCGTCGAGCGCACCCGGCTCGCCCTCGGCACCCTCGGTCTCCCGCACACCCGCCACGCCGTTCACGGACCCCGCCTTCCCCGAACCGGCCACGCCGTTCACGGACCCCGTCTTCCGCACGACGGACTCACCGCCCACGGACCCCGCCTTCCGAGGACCGGCCTCACCGTCCACGGACCCCGCCTCCCGCACGACGGACTCACCCTTCACCGCCCTCCGCACGGCCGACCCGCCGTTCACGGACGCGGCTCCCCGTACGGCCGACTCGGCGTCGGAGCCGGTGTCGGCGTCGGAGCCGGCGTCGGAGCCGGCGTCGGAGCCGGTGTCGGCGTCGATGTCGCGGGCCGCTGCGTCCTCGGGGCCGCTGTCAGCCGACACTGCGCTCCGCCGCTTCCACCACGTTGACCAGCAGCTGGGCGCGGGTCATCGGGCCCACGCCGCCGGGGTTCGGGGAGATCCACGCGGCGACCTCGGCGACGTCCGGGTGGACGTCTCCGACGATCTTGCCCTCGGCGCTGCGCGAGACACCGACGTCGAGGACGGCGGCACCCGGCTTCACGTCCTCGGCGCGGATGAGGTGGGCGGACCCGGCCGCGGCGACGATGATGTCGGCGCGCTTCAGGTGCGCGGAGAGATCACGGGTGCCGGTGTGACACTGGGTGACCGTCGCGTTCTCGCTGCGCCGCGTCAGCAGCAGCGGCATCGGACGCCCGATCGTCACCCCGCGGCCGACGACCACGACCTCGGCGCCCTTGATCTCCACTCCGTAGCGGCGCAGCAGGGTGAGGACGCCGTTGGGGGTGCACGGCAGCGGGGCCGGCTCGTTGAGGACCAGCCGCCCGAGGTTCATCGGGTGCAGGCCGTCGGCGTCCTTGTCCGGGTCCATCAGTTCCAGGATGCGGTTCTCGTCGATGCCCTTGGGGAGCGGGAGCTGGACGATGTAACCGGTGCACGTGGGGTCTTCGTTGAGTTCGCGCACCACCGCCTCGATCTCCTCCTGCGTGGCGGTCGCGGGCAGTTCACGCTGGATGGAGGCGATACCGACCTGGGCGCAGTCGCGGTGCTTGCCCGCGACGTACTTCTGGCTGCCGGGGTCGTCGCCGACCAGGACGGTCCCCAGGCCGGGCGTGACGCCCTTCTCCTTGAGAGCCGCCACGCGGGCGGTCAGATCGGACTTGATCGCGGCTGCGGTGGCCTTGCCATCGAGAATCTGGGCGGTCATGACCCCATCCTCGCGGATGACCCGCTCCCGGTTCCAATCCGGGCGCCCCTTTCCCCCTGTGACCAGCCGAGATCAGCCGAGATCAACCGTGATCAGCGATGTTGCACTTGCACAACACCTGCACAACACCATCGGAAGGGCTCTGGACAAATAAGTAAGGCATTGAGAACGATGAACATCACAGTGCCGCGGACAGTACCGGGGGGACGGACCGCTCTGTAGAACTCTCCTCCGCACCTTGCCGCGCGTCCCCGCACCAGGCAACGGAGGAACACCCGCCATGAGTTTCGGCGACCCGAACAACCCCTACGGTCCCCCGCAGGGCCAGCCGGCCGGCTACCCGCCCCAGGGCCAGCCCGGCTACGGCTACCCCCAGGGCGCCCCGCAGCAGCCCGGTTACGGCTACCCGCAGGCCCCGCCGATCGGCCAGCAGCCGTACGGCGGCTACCCCGGCGGCGCGATGGAGATGCCCGGCACGGTCAAGGCCGCGCGCGTGATGCTGTTCGTCATCGGCGGTCTCCAGGTGCTCGGCGCCGTCCTGATCGCGATCTCGGCGCTCGCCGTCTCCGCCGCGAAGAACAACGCGGACCTCAAGAACGACGTCCAGTTCCAGCAGCTCGCGGACTACTCGGCCGGTGTCCTGTGGGGCATCACGGTCGCGGTCCTGGCGTGGGGCGTCTTCGCGATCTGGCTCGGCGTCAAGTGCGCGAACGGCGGCAGCGGGGTCCGCATCGCCGCGCTGGTGTTCGGCATCCTCACCGCGATCCTCGGGATCTACCCGTTCATCGTCATCGGTCTGGTGCACACCGTGCTCGCCATCCTCATCGCGGTGTTCGTCGGCAAGGCGGACGGCGCCGCCTGGTTCGACCGCCCGAAGTACGCGGTCTGAGGCCACCGGCGGCACAGCCGCCACGAGGCCGACTCCGAGGCCACGAAGGCGACTTCCCGCCATTCGATTCGCTCCGAGGGCCGTGTCTCACCCTGCGCAGGGGGGACACGGCCCCAGTGCGTCTGTGTGCCGTCAACCACCCGCCGCCAAAGCGACGGGCTGCCTCCATCGGTCGGCGGGAGGCACGTAGACAGGGCGGACCGGGTCTCACAGGCCTGGTTCGCGTGCCGGAACGGCGGTGGTCTCCGCCCCTCCCCCGAGGGGGCCGGAGACCACCGCCGCGCCCGTGCGCGAGCCGCCCTCCGGGTCAGCCGCAGTTACCGGTGATCCACTGGTGGGACCGCACCTTGTAGGTACCGGCGAGGTTGCCGCCCTGCTGCTGCCGGGTGCAGCCGATCCGGCCGTTGTAGTTGGTGTTCGCGTAGAAGGCGACACCGCTGTACGACCCGGTGCCGGCGTTCCACACCGACTTCACGTTCGTCGTGGCGGCCCAGGAACACTTGATGGCGCCGCTCTGCCAGTCGGGGTCGGCGACGCTCCACGAGCACTTGCTGCCGGTGAAGTTGAAGCCGGTCCAGAAGCAGACGTCACCCGACGCGCAGTCCACGGCGGCGGCCGAGGCGGGTGCCGCCGACGCGGAGGCGGGCAGGGCCAGCGTGGTGGCGGCCGCCGCGCTGACGGCGAGGGTCGCGAGCAGCGGGGAGAGTCGGCGCGGACGACGTGTCACGGAAAGGTTCATGGGTCTGTTTCTCCTTGCGATGCGGCTGCTGGTGGTCGGACAGCCAGAAGGTGGCAACGCGTGTCCCGGCCGGGCAAGGAGACCGGGCGGGCTGGGACGCCGGGACGGCCGGACGCCCGCTACTTGGCGCGTTATCTAACCCCTGGGACGGCCGTGGGACGGCTACTGTGTCCAGCCACTGGAACGTCTGACCAGCGTGCCGTAAGTGCCAGGGGGGAACCGCGATGCCCGCGTGCCCGGAAACCGAACGGTTCGCCGCGCTGTTGCGCTCGCTGAAGAACCGGTCCGGTCTGAGTTACGAGGCCCTCGCCAAGAAGACCGGCACGGCCGGATCCACACTGCACCGCTACTGCCGCGGCACTTCGGTGCCCCAGGACTACGGCAGCGTGCACCGGTTCGCCACCGCCTGCGGCGCGACCCCGGACGAACTGCGGACACTGCACCGGCAGTGGGCCCTGGCCGACGCCGCCCGGACGGAACCGGGGACGGGGACGGAGGCCGACGCAGACGTTGTCGAGGTCGTCGATCTCGTGGACAGTGACGGCGCCGTGGAGCCGGGAGCGGTGGAGCCGGGAGCGGTCGAGCCGGGAGCGGTCGAGGTCGGGCCCGTTCGGCCGGTCCGTCAGGGCCGGTTCGGTCGTGACCAGTTCCGGCAGGGCCGGTTCCGTGTCGTGGTGATCGGCGCCGTGGTCCTGACGCTCGGTGTCTCCGCCTGGGCCCTGACGACCGATCACCCGTCGTCCGGCAGCAGCGGCGGCGGCTCCGCGGCGGACGGCCGTCTGCTCTTCTCGGCCGCCTGTCAGCCCGTGGTGGCCATGGGCCAGCACGACGCGTGCGTGGGTGAGGTACAACGGCTGCTGCACGCCAAGGGGGCGGACATCGACGTCGACTCGGACTTCGGCCCGCAGACGCTGCGCCGGGTCACCGCCTTCCAGGTGTTCAGCGGTCTCCAGCCCAACGGAGTCGTCGGGGACGCCACCAAGAAGGCGCTCTACACCTCGAACGTACGCATGACCGTCTGGCCGCCGGCGAAGGTACGGCAGCACATCCGCGCGGTCTTCACCGACGCGCCCGACGCGGCGGTCGCCATCGCGGACTGCCAGTCGTTCCTCGACCCGCTGCACATCCTGCCCAACACCAACGGCACCCGTAACTGGGGTCTGTTCCAGATCTCCGACCTGCGCCTGCGTGAGCTGGGCGGGACCCCGCGTCAGGCGCTGGACCCCGAGTGGAACATCAGGGCGGCCCAACGCCTCTGGAGCAGGAAGCGCGACTTCCACGACTGGCCGAACTGCGAGCGCGCGGTCAAGGGCGCCACCACCACCGCGCCGGCACGGTAGCGGCGGCCCACCGGAACCCCGGTGGACCGCCGCGCACGCACCGACCTACCGCGGATCAGTGGAAGAAGTGCCGCGTCCCCGTGAAGTACATGGTGATGCCCGCCTTCTTCGCGGCCTCGACCACCAGCTCGTCACGGACCGAACCGCCGGGCTGGACCACGGCCCTGACGCCCGCCTCGGCGAGGATCTCCAGACCGTCGGGGAACGGGAAGAACGCGTCCGAGGCCGCGTACGACCCACGGGCCCGCTCGGCGCCCGCCCGCTCGACCGCGAGCTTCGCGGAGTCGACGCGGTTGACCTGGCCCATGCCGACGCCGACCGAGGCGCCGTCCTTGGCGAGCAGGATCGCGTTGGACTTCACCGCGCGGCAGGCCCGCCAGGCGAAGGCCAGCTCGTCGAGCTCGCCCTCGTTCAGGGCGTCACCGGTCGCCAGGGTCCAGCTCGCCGGGTTGTCACCGTCGGCCTGGAGACGGTCGGTGACCTGGAGCAGCGCGCCGCCGTCGATCGGCTTGAGCTCGGTCGGGTTCGCGGGCGCGCGGTGGGCGCGCAGCACGCGGATGTTCTTCTTCTTGGTGAGGGCTTCGAGGGCGCCGTCCTCGTACTCGGGCGCCACGATGACCTCGGTGAAGATCTCGGCGACCTGCTCCGCCATCTCCTTCGTGACCGGCCGGTTGACCGCGATCACACCGCCGAACGCGGACAGCGGGTCACAGGCGTGCGCCTTGCGGTGCGCCTCGGCGACGTTCGAGGCGATCGCGATGCCGCACGGGTTGGCGTGCTTGATGATCGCGACGCAGGGGTCCTCGTGGTCGTACGCGGCACGGCGCGCGGCGTCCGTGTCCGTGTAGTTGTTGTACGACATCTCCTTGCCGTGCAGCTGCTCGGCCTCCGCGAGACCGCCGGCGCCCGAGGTGTAGAGCGCGGCGGGCTGGTGCGGGTTCTCGCCGTAGCGCAGGGTGTGCGCGCGCTCCCAGGTGGCGCCGAGGAAGTCGGGGAACCGGGAGGCGTCGACGGGGGCGTACTCGGAGGCGAACCAGGAGGCGACGGCGACGTCGTACGCGGCCGTGTGCTGGAAGGCCTCGGCCGCGAGCCGCTTGCGGGTGGTGAGGTCGAAGCCGCCGGTCTTCACGGCGGAGAGGACGTCGCCGTAACGGTCGGGGCTGGTGACGACGGCCACGGACGGATGGTTCTTGGCGGCGGCACGGACCATCGAGGGGCCGCCGATGTCGATCTGCTCGACGCACTCGTCGGGCGTCGCGCCCGAGGCGACGGTCTCACGGAAGGGATAGAGG
This sequence comes from Streptomyces mirabilis, assembly GCF_039503195.1. Lineage (NCBI taxonomy): Bacteria > Bacillati > Actinomycetota > Actinomycetes > Kitasatosporales > Streptomycetaceae > Streptomyces > Streptomyces mirabilis. The sequence continues at coordinate 6,270,021 of NZ_JBCJKP010000001.1, read as the reverse complement.
TTGACGACGACGAGATCGAACGGCTTGACGCCCAGCTCTTCCAGCTGCCGCTGGTGGTCGGGCAGACGCAGGTCGGCGAGGATGCCGGCGTGGACCTTGGGGTGCAGGGTCTTGACGCGGCCGTCGAGGCACTCGGGGAAGCCGGTCAGGTCCTCGACCTTGACGACGGGGACCCCGGCCGCGGCGATCTTCGCGGCGGTGGAGCCGGTGGAGACGAGCTCGACACCGGCCTCGTGGAGCCCGCGGGCAAGCTCTTCGAGCCCGGTCTTGTCGTAGACGCTGACGAGCGCGCGCCGGATGACCCGCTTGGTGCCCTCGGTGCTCTCGGCCGTGACTGTGCTGTCGGCGGTCACTGGATAACTACCTTTCGTCCCTCAATGCGATAGCCGTTGCGGGCGAGCCGCCCCACGACATCGACGAGCAGTCTTCGCTCGACTTCCTTGATGCGCTCGTGCAGAGCGCTCTCGTCGTCCTCGTCCCGGACCTCCACCACGCCCTGAGCGATGATCGGTCCGGTGTCGACGCCGTCGTCGACGAAGTGGACGGTGCAGCCGGTGACCTTCGCGCCGTACGCGAGCGCGTCGCGTACGCCGTGGGCCCCCGGGAAGCTGGGCAGCAGGGCGGGATGCGTGTTGACGAACCGCCCACCGAACCGGGCGAGGAATTCCTTCCCCACGATCTTCATGAACCCCGCGGAGACCACCAGGTCGGGCTCGTGGTCGGAGACGGCCTCGGCGAGCGCGCCGTCCCACTCGTCCCGGGTGTCGTAGTCCTTGACGCGGCGGACGAAGGTGGGGATCCCGGCCCGCTCGGCCCGGGCGAGCCCCTCGATGCCGTCGCGGTCGGCGCCCACGGCCACGATCTCGGCCCCGTAGGCCTCCGGCCCGGCCGCGGCGATGCCGTCGAGCAGTGCCTGCAGATTCGTGCCTGATCCGGAGACCAGCACGACGAGGCGCTTGGTCTTGGCCACGACGGGGCCCTTTCTCGGGGGAGCGTTTGTACGGTCGTACGAATGCTTCGCGCCCCTGGATACGGGGAAGTCTACAAAGCGGCCGACCGTCAGCAACGATACCGGCACACCGGGCGGCCCCCACGGGACGGGGGCGTGGCCGGAAGGTAGCGTCTGCGGTGGATCCCTCCGGGAACACCGTTCAGCACGGGGGAACGCCCTGTGCGCTTGGGACGTTGACCTGGGACGGGTAGAACGTTCGGGGTACGAGCCCCGGGGGCGAACGTCCGGGGCGCGGGTCTCGGACGGAAAACCCGGGGCAGGGACTCCACGGAGCGGTATCCGGGGCGAGAATCCCGGGTCCTGATCCTGAAAACGAACGCCCGGGGTGCGAGCCCCGGGCAGGACGCTCGGGGTGAGCGTCGCGAACACGATGCCGTGTGGACACGCCGCCCGCCAGAACCACCAAGGGGAAGACGCACACCTGATGCCGGACCGCAGTCTCCGACTCCCTCCGCTGCTGCTGCGCGAGCGGCGCCCTTCGCCTACCCCGCCGCGGGAGAGCGGGGACACGCCCGCGGGTGGGAACGGTTCCGCGGACGGACACGGCCCGGACACAGACTCCGGCACGGGCTCCGGCTCCGGCTCCGGCTCCGGCTCCGATGACAATCCCTTCGCTCCGCCGCCGGAGGGCACGCCCGACCGCCCCTGGCAGCCTCGACGTCCCGCGTCCGGCCACAGCCCGAACGAGAACGACGGTTCCGGCCCCGGGTCCGACCCCGGACAGTCCCCATGGGGCAGCCAGTGGAGCGACCGGCAGCCGGGGCGTTCGTCCGGTGGCGGTTTCGGCGACCGTCCCGGGGCTCCGCACGGTCAGGGCGGCCCGGAAGGTCCCGGCGGTGGGCCGGGCGCCGGAATGCGCTGGGACCCGACGGACCCCGCCCAGCGCCGCGCGCGCTACGCGCTGCTCTCCGGAATGTGGGCGTTCTTCTTCGCCCTGTTCAGCTGGCCTTACGTGGCGCTGCTGCTCGGTGCGCTCGCCCTGTACTGGGGCGTCAGCGCACTGCGTGCCAAGCCGCGCGCGCAGGACCCGGACATCCCGGCCCCCGACGCGAACACCCGCCCCCAGACGACCGCCGCGGTCAGCGGCCTCGTCACCGCGTCCCTGGCGATCATCATGGTCGCCGCGACCTTCACCGCGCAGCTCGTGTACAGCGACTACTACTCCTGCACGAACGACGCCCTCACCAACTCCGCCAAACAGTCCTGCAACGACCTCCTCCCGAAGGACCTGAGGGGCGTCTTGGGAACACGCGGCTAGCGCAAACGGGACATGCGGGCGTGGTCCCGCCCGCTGAAGGACGCGCCCCGTCAGGGGCGAGGGGAACGGCGCGCCCAGCCCCCACCCACCCGCAGCAAATCAACCTGCCCCCCCGGGGGCGCGGCCCCGGGCGGGGTCTGGGGCGCAGCCCCGGGAATGATGGGGTCCCCCTGCTCGAGCGAAGCCCAGAGCTTGGGGGGTAGGGGCGGCGGGGCGAGGAAGCCGGGGGCCGCTCACTCACCCCATGTCATCGGAGGGCAAGAGGTCGTACGGCTCCAGGCTCGGATCCCGCGCCGGGACCGACCCCGAAGCCGGACCCGCCCCCACCGTCGAACCCACCCCCACCGCAGGAGTCGGCTCCCCCTTCGGCACCGGCTCCACCGGACCCCCCTCACCACGCGACCGCCCCGCCCAGACCCTCCACGAGAACCACGACCGCCACGCCCCCCACGAGGGCCACGAGAGCCGAGAGCGCCACGAGGTTCGAGAACGCCACGTAGGCCAAGACACCCCCCGTCTCCGCCAAAGCCCCCACGCCCACAACCCCACCCCCACAGGAAGCCCCACCCCCACCGTCCAAACCACCGCCGCTCCCCCCACCTGCCACCACACCGGCCCGAAGTGAGCCAACGCCGCCACCCCCAAGGGCCCACCCGCCACCCCGGCCAGCACCGCCATCACCAGCCCGCACCCCACGGCCGCGACCCCCACCCCCAGCACGACCCGCCCCCCCGACCAGGCCTCCCGCCCCTCCCCCGGCGCCCCCGCGGTCACCAGGAACCACGCCACCGTCACCCCCGCCACCACCGGCACCCCCATCCCCACCTCATTCCACACCGCCCCGGGCACCGGCACCGCCGCCAGCAGCGGAAACGCCGGCAGCAACGGCCCCGGCCCCGCCGCGGACAACGGACCCGCGACATGCCCGGCCCCCAGCACGACCCCGGGCCCGAGCCCGTACGCGGCCCCCCACACCGCCGCGTTCGGCACCAGCGCCAGACAGAGCAGAAGTACCGCGAACCGCCCCGACCACACCTCGGTGAGCTGCGGGAACGAGTCCCGGACAGCATCGCCGTGCCACACCAGCGACGCCGCCACCAACAGCGAGCCACCCCCGACGAGCACCGCCGCCCCGGCCCCGGCCGCCCGCGCGGAGGCCCCGAGGAATTCGGGCGGGCAACGGCGTACGCCGGCGAGCAACCGCCGGACCCGCGCGAGCTCGGGGAAGCCGGCGCGTCCGTACGCCGCCCACACACCCACCCCCGCCGCACTCCCGGCGAGCAACGGCAGGCATCCGGCGGTCCACAGCCACGACGGCCGCAACTCCCCGCCCGAGCAGTACAGCGCCGCCGCCAGTCCGACCGTCAGATAGCCCCCGACGACCCCCGTCCACACCGTGCCCGGCTCCGCCTCGGCCCCGGCGTCCGCCACGCCACGCACCGCCCGGTACAGCAGCCACACGGGCAGGACGACCAGCAGCAGCGGTGTCACACCCACCGGCATGGGCAGGCCCGACAGGGTCTCGGTGCGGACCAGCTCCACGCCGTGCGCGAGCAGCCACAACGCGGCGGCCACGTGCAGCGATCCGCTCGGCCCGCTGTCCGGATAGGGCGAGCTGATCCACAGCATCATGACGAGGACGGCGAACGAGCCGAGTCCGAGCCCCGCCGCCAGGGCGCCACCCAGGAGGCTGGCGCCCAGTCCGGACGAACGGTGGCGCATCCGGGTGAGCAGGGGCGGCAACGACAGCCTGCGGTCGGTCATTTGGGTCACGCCCGCCATGTTCCCAACGACACGCGCTTTCTCGTCGTAACAGGCGAACCTTGGATGTGTCGCTCAATATGCAGCTATGTACTTTTTCGTACTAAGGGGCACCCTATGGGGTCCGCCATGACACGCACCCCTGAGACCCCGCTGCCCTCCCCCAAGGAGTGCCGCCGCCTGCGCGAGGCCCAGTCGCTGAGCCAGGCCGACGTCGCGGCCGCGTTGGGCGTCACTCGTGCGACGGTGCGCTCGTGGGAGAAAGGCCGTACGACGCCACGCGGCACCAAACGGGATGCGTACGCACGACTGCTGACGGGCGCCGAGGAGGTGACCCCCCATCAGGAGAACCCGGCTCCCGCCCTGGTCGGCGCCGCCACCGGCCCCGTACAGGCGTCCCCCGACCGTGCCGAACCCGCCCCCGAGCCGCCCTCCGAAACCTCATCCGCCTCCGAACTCGCCCCCAGACCCGCTCCCGAACTCGACCCTGATCCCGCACGCGGCCCCGAACCCGAGCTCGGCTCCGGGCTCAGCCCCGAAGCCGAACCCCTTTCGCCCTCCCTGACGCCCGATCAGGCCTTCGACGCCCTCTACGCGTTCTGCGCCCCCGCCCTCGTACGGCAGACCTACCTGCTCACCGGGCGGCGCGAACTGGCGCGCGAGTCGGTGGAGCGCGCCTTCCAGCTGGCCTGGCACCGCTGGCCCGAGGTGGCCATGGACCGCGATCCGGCGGGGTGGGTGCGGGCGACGGCGCACGAGTTCGCGCTCTCGCCCTGGCACAGGCTGCGCCCCCGGCACCGCAACCCGGAGCCGCCGCCCGCCGCCCCCGCGGACCGCGCGCTGCTCGACGTACTCCTGCAGCTGCCGCCCGTGTACCGGCGGACCCTGCTGCTCTACGACGGGGTCGGGCTCGATCTGCCGGAGACCGCGGCCGAGACGGAGGCGAGCACGCCCGCGGCGGCCAACCGGCTGCTGCACGCGCGCGAGGCCGTGGTCACGCGGCTGCCGGAGCTGGCGGAGCCGAAGGAGTTGCACCGGCGACTCGCCGAGGTCGCCTCCGCCGAGCGGCTGCGCGCCGCGAAGCCCACCACGGTCCGCTGGGGCGGAGAGCAGCGCGCCCGGCACTGGACCCGCGCCGCCATCGCTTTCACGGTCGTCCTCATCGGCGCCACCACACTGACGCTCCGTACGGCCCCGGACCACTACGAGCCGCCGCTGGCGCCCGGCGCCACGGTGTACGGGGTGCCGCCCCGGGTCGCACCCGGACCGCTGTCCGCGGAGGAGCTTGCCCTGCGCGCCAAGCTCAAGGGGGAGACGGTCAGCGGGCCGGAGCGGCTGGTTCCGGAGGCAGGCTGAGCCGGGTACGACGACGGGCTCGCACCCCCGTGGGGATGCGAGCCCGTTCAGTCTGGAGAAGGTCAGCCGGCGAGGATCTCGCGGGCCAGCTTCGCCGTCTCGGTCGGCGTCTTGCCGACCTTGACGCCGGCGGCCTCGAGGGCCTCCTTCTTCGCGGCGGCCGTGCCGGAGGAGCCGGAGACGATGGCGCCGGCGTGGCCCATGGTCTTGCCCTCGGGCGCGGTGAAGCCGGCGACGTAGCCGACGACCGGCTTCGTCACGTTCTTGGCGATGAAGTCCGCCGCACGCTCCTCGGCGTCGCCGCCGATCTCACCGATCATGACGATCAGGTCGGTGTCGGGGTCGGCCTCGAAGGCGGCGAGCGCGTCGATGTGCGTCGTACCGATGATCGGGTCGCCACCGATGCCGACGGCGGACGAGAAGCCGATGTCACGGAGCTCGTACATCATCTGGTACGTCAGCGTGCCGGACTTCGAGACCAGGCCGATGCGGCCCGGCTTCGTGATGTCGCCCGGGATGATGCCGGCGTTCGACTGGCCCGGGGTGATGAGACCGGGGCAGTTCGGGCCGATGATGCGGGTCTTGTTGCCCTTCGACTTCGCGTACGCCCAGAAGGCGGCGGAGTCGTGGACGGCGATGCCCTCGGTGATGACGACCGCGAGGGGGATCTCCGCGTCGATCGCCTCGACGACGGCGGCCTTGGCGAAGGCCGGCGGCACGAAGAGGACGGACACGTTGGCGCCCGTCTTCTCCATGGCCTCCGCGACCGTGCCGAAGACCGGGATCTCGGTGCCGTCGATGTCGACGGACGTGCCCGCCTTGCGCGGGTTCACGCCACCGACGATGTTCGTGCCGTCGGCCAGCATGAGCTTGGTGTGCTTCATGCCCGTGGCACCGGTCATGCCCTGGACGATGACCTTGCTGTCCTTGTTGAGGAAGATAGCCATGGCGGTTGTTTCCCTCGTCCCTTACTTCGCAGCCGCGAGCTCGGCGGCCTTGTCGGCCGCGCCGTCCATGGTGTCCACGCGCTGGACCAGCGGGTGGTTGGCGTCCGACAGGATCTTGCGGCCCAGCTCGGCGTTGTTGCCGTCCAGACGCACGACCAGCGGCTTGGTGACTTCCTCGCCCTTGTCCTTGAGCAGCTGGAGCGCCTGGACGATGCCGTTGGCGACCTCGTCACAGGCGGTGATGCCGCCGAAGACGTTGACGAAGACGGACTTGACGTCCGGGTCGCCGAGGATGATCTCCAGACCGTTCGCCATCACCGCGGCGGAGGCGCCGCCACCGATGTCGAGGAAGTTGGCGGGCTTGACGCCGCCGTGGTTCTCACCGGCGTACGCGACGACGTCGAGGGTGCTCATGACGAGACCCGCGCCGTTGCCGATGATGCCGACCTCGCCGTCGAGCTTGACGTAGTTGAGGTTCTTGGCCTTGGCCGCCGCCTCGAGCGGGTTGGCGGCGGCGTGGTCGACCAGCGCCTCGTGCTCCGGCTGGCGGAACTCGGCGTTCTCGTCCAGCGACACCTTGCCGTCGAGCGCGATGACGCGGCCGTCGGCGACCTTGGCGAGCGGGTTGACCTCGACGAGGAGGGCGTCCTCCTTGATGAAGGTGTCCCACAGCGTCACCAGGATCTCGGCGACCTGCTCGGCGACCTCGGCCGGGAACTTCGCCTGGGCGACGATCTCGCGGGCCTTCTCGATCGAGACGCCCTCGTTGGCGTCGACCGGGACCTTCGCGAGGGCCTCGGGGTTCTCCTCCGCGACGACCTCGATCTCCACGCCGCCCTGGACGGACGCCATGGCGAGGAAGGTGCGGTTGGTGCGGTCGAGGAGGTACGAGACGTAGTACTCCTCGGCGATCTCGGGCGCGGTCTCGGCGATCATCACCTTGTGGACCGTGTGGCCCTTGATGTCCATGCCGAGGATGTCCGTCGCCCGGGCGACGGCCTCGTCCGGGGTGGCGGCGAGCTTGACGCCGCCGGCCTTGCCGCGGCCACCGACCTTCACCTGGGCCTTGACGACGGACTTGCCGCCAAGACGCTCGGTCGCCTCGCGGGCTGCCTCAGGCGTGTCAATGACTTCACCGGCCAGCACCGGTACACCGTGCTTGGCGAAGAGGTCCCTCGCCTGGTACTCGAACAGGTCCACGCGCGTCCGTCCCTATCAGTGATCTCGCGGTTCGTTGGATGCGTGGGCGTGCCGCGAAGGGCAACGTGACGTCCGCTGTCACAAGGGTGGCGCACACGGTGTCCGAGCGCGCGGCATGTCCGTCTCGCAGGTTATCGCCGCAGGACGTGGGTCCCTAAATCGCAGGTCACACCTGAGCGGTGATACCTGTCACAGATCTTGCCGGGACGGGGCCTCACCAGGCTGGGGTTTGCCTGGTGAGGCCCCTCGAACAGCCCCTGAGGGGCCCAGGGAGGGTGATCCCCACCCCAATGGGGACCACCCTCCCCATCCGCGGGGTTCCGGTCGGACACAGCCGACGGCTTTCGGCCGTCCGGGGCCGTGGCCCCGCGGAGTCGGTCAGTGGATACCGCGAGCGCTACGGCGGGAGGGACGGTCAGACGCCGTACGTGCCGTACGCGGCGTGGCGCGGACAGCTCGGCGTGACGGACTCGGCCGCACGTCGTCCGCGACCCCCGCCGCGAAGCCGCCGACATTCACCTGGCCGCCGTAGGCCAGACCGGTGGCGCCGCCGGATCCTGGGCTTCCTTCCGGGGACCGGAAAGGGTCCGGATCGGGCCGGAGAGGGCCGGAGAGGGGCCGGACGGCGGGCAGACCTGTTCTTCCCCGCGCGGCAGGCCGTCAGCGGGGAAGAACCGCCCTAACCGGGGAAGAGCGGAATGTCCCGGTACCTGTCGCGGGTCTCGGCCGCGGTCACCGCCGCGGGAGCGCCGGGCACGAGCCGCAGCGGCGCCCGGTGACTCGGAGTGACGACGGCATGAGGATCGCCGTGGCGCGGCGTGCCGCTGTCGACGGCAGCCTGACCGCCCGGCGCGCCCGTGGGGTCGCCGGGGGGTGCCTGACGGTCGGACCCCGATCCCGGCGCCACACCCCGGTGCTCGCCGCGCACGGCGACACCGTCCGTGTCCGTACCGAGGCGAGCGGGGCCGTAGTACCTCGGACCGACGGTCCCGGCGTCCCCGTGCCGCACCACCGCATGCGACGACGAGGGCACAGCACCCGCACCCGAGTGCTGGGGCCCCGAGCCGGCGGACGGAACCTGACCCCCCGCGCCCGGAGGCGAGGGCGGACCGGGCGGACCGGGCAGCTCGGGCAGGGACGGCAACGAGGGAAGGGACGGCAGGGTCTTCGGCGGAGCCTGGCCCAACTCGCCGGTCACGGTCTCCACGAGATCACCGACCGGTCGTACGACGCTGTCGGCAACCGGCCGTACGACGTGCCGGACGGTGTCGGTCACGCGGGTGACGGCGTCGCCGCCCTGAGCGACGGTGTCCGTGACGGCGGCGTGAGTGACGGCGTCCGTGACGGCGGCGTGAGTGACGGCGGCGTGAGTGACGGTGGGGGCCACCGAGTGCGCCGGGAGCGGAGCACCCGGCTTCACCAGCCGTTCCGGCGAACTCGTCGGAACCGTCGGAACCAACCCGCCCGCCGCATGTGCCCGCTCCCCACAGAGGAGCCCGAGCGCGAACAACCCGGCCACCAGCAGCGCCAGTCGCAGCGCACGTCGCCCCGCCACCGTGTGCGTCATGTGTGTCATGCGCAGAGCGGCACCGGCGAGGGGCAGTTCGGCGGCGGGCGGGGTCAAGACGGGGTGATCCTCCGTGCGGCGGGAAGAGGCGTCGATCCTCGCACGGGTCTCCCGAGGTCGCGCAAGCCCCCTGTCGCCGTCATCACCGATGGCACGTCTCCTCAGGCGGTGTCCGGTATCGGAAGCGGCCGCTTCTCGATCGCCGCCGCCATCACCTCGGGAAACAGGTCGGGCGTACAGGCGAACGCCGGTGCACCCAGCGCCGCGAGCGCCGCCGCGTGCTCACGGTCGTACGCGGGCGCCCCCTCGTCGGACAACGCCAGCAGCGTCACGAACTGCACCCCCGACGCCTTCATCGCCGCGACCCGCTTGAGCATCTCGTCGCGTATACCCCCTTCGTAGAGGTCGCTGATGAGCACGACCACCGTGTCGGCGGGGCGGGTGATCTGCGACTGGCAGTACGCCAACGCCCTGTTGATGTCCGTACCGCCGCCCAACTGGGTGCCGAAGAGGACGTCGACCGGATCGTCGAGCTGGTCGGTCAGATCGACGACGGACGTGTCGAAGACGACGAGCCGGGTCGCGATGGACCGCATCGACGCGAGGACGGCACCGAACACGGAGGCGTAGACGACGGACGCCGCCATGGATCCCGACTGGTCGATGCAGAGGACGACCTCCTTCTTCACGGACTGCGAGGCACGCCCGTAGCCGACCAGCCGTTCGGGCACGACCGTGCGGTACTCGGGCAGGTAGTGCTTGAGGTTCGCCGCGATCGTGCGGTTCCAGTCGATGTCGTGGTGACGGGGTCTGCTGATGCGCGTACTGCGGTCGAGGGCGCCGGTGAGAGTCGCCCGCGTGCGGCTCGCGAGCCGCTTCTCGAGATCCTCGACGACCTTGCGCACGACCGCCCGCGCCGTTTCCTTCGTCGTCTCCGGCATGGCCTTGTTGAGGGAGAGCAGCGTGCCGACCAGGTGCACATCGGCCTCGACCGCTTCCAGCATCTCGGGCTCCAGCAGGAGGGTGGACAGCCCGAGCCGGTCGATGGCGTCCCGCTGCATGACCTGCACGACGGACGAGGGGAAGTACGTCCGGATGTCCCCGAGCCAGCGTGCGACCGACGGCGCCGACGCCCCCAGCCCCGCCGAACGGTCCCGCCCTGCCCGCCCCTTGCCGTCCTTCCCGTACAACGCGGTGAGCGCCCCGTCCATCGCCGCGTCCTGCCCCGCGAGCGCGCATCCGGTGCCGTCCGCCTCCTCACCTCCCAGCACGAGCCGCCATCGCCGCAGCCGCTCGTCGGCGTCGGTGGGTCCGGTCGGACCGTTCGATCCGGTCGCTTCCACAGGTGCCGCTGTCATCGGGTCACCCCCGCAAAGTCGTCGTCGTAGGCCTCGCCCAGCCCCAGCAGCAGGCTCAGCACCGGCAGGACCGCGTCGGCGCGCTCGGGGTCGAGGTCGGGCGCGAACCCGGGTATCCCGGAGGCGGCCTCGGCGCTCCCCCGCGCCCCCGGGCCGCGCCGGACCAGCTCGCCCAGCGTTCTGCGCACCCCTGCCTCGTACGCCGAGAAGGTGCGCCGCAGCAGTGGCAACACATCGGTGAACGCCTCCGTCGGCACCCCGGTCAGCCACGCGTCCACCAGACCGAGCAGCCGCTCGTCGTGCACGAGCAGCATCCCGCCCCCGGAGCCACCGCCGACGAAGCCCTCGATCCACGCGGCCGCGTCCCCCGGCTCCGTACCCGGCGACAGCACGAGACTCATGAGCCGCGCGGCCTCGTCCTGCCCCAACTCCCCGTCGTCCAACAGCAGTCGTACCGCCCGCCCGCGGATCACCCCCGGCACGGTGTCCCGCCCTGCCAGCACCCGGAGTACGGAGTGCCAGCGCTCGCGTATGCCGCCGGAGGCCGCCGTGCCCGGCTCCCCCAACAGCCCCACCGCGCCGTGCACCGCGTCCACATGGCCTCGCATGTGCTCGGCGGCCTCGGCGTCGATGGCCGAACAGGCGGGTGGGAGCCCGACGAAGATCCGCTCGGCGAGGCCCATGGCGACGTCCGTGAGGGCGTGTGTGTCCGTGCCGCGCACATCGCCGTACCGCAGGGAGCGGACCAGCGCGGGCAGGGCCTGGGCGAGATGACCGACATCCGCGTCCAGCGCCGCCCGGTCGGCGAGGACCCGCATCACCACGGGCAGCGCGTCCGGGAGTTCGGCGAGCAGACAGCGCTCGGCCAGTGCCGTGACCTCGGCCAGGGCGTGCGCGGCGACGGCGTCGGCCTCGGCCTTGCCGGTCGCCGCCGACAGCACCGTCGTGCCCCAGACCCCGGCCTCGGCGACCCGCACGGACAGCTCCGGCTCCCAGCGCAGCCGCCAGGTCTCCCGGAAGGTGCCGGTGCTGCCGCGCGAGGCGGTGGGCTCGCCCCACGCGATACCGAGCAGCCGCAGCCGGTGCAGGAGTCCGCTCCGCCCTGCGTCGGTCTCCCCCCGCAGGTCCAGCTCCAACTCCCGCTCCATCGGCTCGGGTTTCAGTCGCAACCGCTTCTGCGCACGCGCCAGATCGCGCTGCAACGGCACCGCGGGAGCGGACTGGGGCACCTCGCCCAGCACATCGCCGACCACGAGCCGGTCGTGCACGAGCCCCAGTGGCACGTCCGAGCCCTCGCACATCACGGCTCGTACGGCGTCGGTGGTCTCGGTCAGCCCGGGCAGTGGGCGACCGCGCATCGCGGCGAGGGTGTCGGCCAGCCGAACCGCCTCGATGACGTGCGCCGCCGACACCATCCGGTCCTCGTCGCGCAGCAGCCTCGCCACCTTCGTCATCCAGCGCTCGACGGGACGGTCCGGGGCGGCGAACAGATGCCCGTACCAACCCGGCGAGTCGATGCCCGCGCCGTACCCGCTGACCCGCGACAGCCTCCGGTGCGTCCACGGCACCCACGTCATGTCGGCCTTGGCCTTGGGTAGCCCCTTGAGCAGCGCCCGATCGGCGGCCACGCTCGGCTTCTGCCGCAGCGCAGGCACGTGCCAGGCCCCGCACACCACGGCCACCTCGTCCCCGAACTCCCGCTGCGCCGCCCGCAACTGGAGCCGCATGTACGCCTCGCGCACCACATCCCGGTCGTGTCCCCCGACCCCGTGGACCTCCCGCAGTGCCCCCATCGCCTCCTCCAGCGCGGTGAACGGCGCGAACGGGTCGGCCCCGACCCCGGCCCCGCCGCGGTGCTCGACCACGTCCTCCCACCAGCGCTCGGGATCGTCGTGACCGGCCGTCTGCGCGAGGACGGCGAGGGGGTCGATCCGCACGTCCGTGTCGACGGAACGGTCGGACGCACCGACCTCCTCCGCCCCCTTCTCCTCCTCCGTCGCCCCCTTCTCCTCTTCGTTCCCCCACGCGAGCGTGTGGGTCGCCGGGAGGTCGATGAAGCGGGCCAGGACTCCGTGCTCCAGGGCCCACCGGATCGCCACCCACTCGGGGGAGAACTCGGCGAGCGGCCAGAAGGCGGAGCGGCCGGGCTCGTCCACGACATGGGCGAGGAGTGCGACGGGAGGACGCATGTCCTTCTCGGCGGCGAGCGGGATGAGCGCGTCCGCCTCCGGGGGTCCCTCGATCAGTACGACCTCGGGCGTCGCCGCCTCCAGCGCGGCCCGCACGGCACGGGCCGACCCCGGGCCGTGATGCCGCACCCCCAGCAGCAACGGCCCCGTCGCGAAGGTCGTCATGCGCTCACCTCCCGGCAGGCCCGGTAGAAGTCCTTCCAGCCGTCCCGCTCGCGGACGACCGCCTCCAGATACTCCTGCCAGATGACCCGGTCGGCGGCCGGATCACGGACGACGGCGCCGAGGATGCCGGCCGCCACGTCGGACGCGCGCAGGACGCCGTCGCCGAAGTGGGCGGCGAGGGCCAGGCCGCCCGTGACGACCGAGATCGCCTCGGCGGTGGACAGCGTGCCGCTGGGCGACTTCAGCTTTGTCCGCCCGTCGGCCGTCACCCCGTCGCGCAGCTCCCGGAAGACGGTGACGACACGGCGGATCTCGTCGATGCCCTCGGGCACGGCGGGCAGGTCGAGGAACCGGCCGATCTGGTCGACACGCCGCGAGACGATGTCGACCTCGGCGTCCGCGCTCTCCGGCAGGGGCAGCACCACCGTGTTGAAGCGGCGGCGCAGGGCACTGGACAGCTCGTTCACCCCGCGGTCGCGGTCGTTGGCGGTGGCGATCACGTTGAAGCCGCGGACGGCCTGCACCTCCTGGCCCAATTCCGGTATGGGCAGGACCTTTTCCGACAGGATCGTGATCAGTGTGTCCTGCACGTCCGCCGGGATGCGGGTCAGCTCCTCGACCCGGGCCGTCATGCCCTCCGCCATGGCCCGCATGACCGGGCTCGGCACGAGGGCGTCCCGGCTGGGGCCGTGGGCCAGCAGCTGCGCGTAGTTCCAGCCGTACCGGATCGCCTCCTCCGGTGTGCCGGCCGTGCCCTGCACCAGCAGGGTCGAGTCGCCGCTGACCGCCGCGGCCAGGTGCTCGGACACCCACGTCTTCGCGGTGCCGGGCACGCCGAGCAGGAGCAGGGCGCGGTCGGTGGCGAGCGTGGTGACGGCGACCTCGACGATGCGGCGCGGTCCCACGTACTTCGGTGTGATCACCGTGCCGTCCGGCAGCGTGCCGCCCAGCAGATAGGTGGCCACCGCCCAGGGCGACAGCCGCCAGCGGGCGGGCCGCGGCCGGTCGTCCTGCGCGGCCAGCGCGGTGAGTTCGGCGGCGAAGGCGTGCTCGGCATGTGGTCGCAGCGCCTCGCCCGCGCTCTCGCTCACGCCTTCGCCCAGGCCCTCGCTCACGGGCGGACGGACGGTCGTCGGTTCAACGGACGCAACGGGCACGGACATGGCTCGCTCCCCCTCCAGCTCGGCCGGTTCGGATCTGGTTCCACCGTGCACCACGCCACTGACAATGCGCTCTGACCTGCGCAAATAAGCTCGCGAAGGTCGATTGTCAGTGGCGGGACCTACCTTCGATGACATGACTCAGCAGGGGGTGCGCTGGACGGCGGATCAGGTGCTGGCACTGGCGCCTGATGCCGCGTCACGTACGGCCAGCAGCAAGCTCGGCGCGGCCGGGCCGTGGTCGGAGGCAGGCAGTTCTGACGAGGGGACGGTATGGGGACTGTGCAGGGGAAGCGGCAGCAGGCCTTATCAGACGGTCATCGACATCGCGGACTCCACCGGGCCCGCGTACACGTGCAGTTGCCCGAGCCGGAAGTTCCCGTGCAAGCACGCGCTGGGACTACTGCTGCTCTGGGCGGGCGCGGACGGTTCGGTACCGCGAGGGCCGGCGCCGGACTGGGCGGAGCAGTGGATAAAGGGGAGACGAGAGCGAGCGGCGGAGAAGGGGACGACGGGCGGGGCATCTGGGACGGCGTCACCGGGCGATCCGGAAGCGGCCCGGCGCAGGGCGCGGCGGCGGGCCGAGCGGATCACCGCGGGGGCGGCGGAGCTGGAGCAGCGGTTGGCGGATCTGCTGCGGGGCGGCCTCGCGTCGGCCGAGCAGGCGGGGTACGGGATGTGGGAGGAGACGGCGGCCCGCATGGTCGACGCGCAGGCGCCCGGACTGGCCGCGCGGGTCAGGGAATTGGGGGCGATTCCCTCCTCCGGACCCGGCTGGCCGGTGCGGCTGCTGGAGGAGTGCGCGTTGCTCCATCTCCTCGACCAGGGCTGGCTGCGCCGTGAGCGGCTGCCGGACGACCTGGCCGCGACGGTTCGCTCGCGGGTGGGGCTGCCTGGTTCGGCGGACGGGCCACCGGTGCGGGACCGCTGGCTGGTCCTCGCCCAGTACGACACGGCGGACACCCGGCTCACGACCCGCAGGATCTGGCTCTACGGCGCGGGGAGCGACCGCACCGCGCTGCTCCTCTCCTATGGGGCCGCCGGCCGTGCGCCGGAGCTGACGCTGCCGGTGGGGCTGGCCTTCGAGGCGGAGGTGTCCGCCTATCCGGGCGCCGGGCAGCTCCGTGCGGCCCTGGGCGAGCGGTTCACGCCGCCCGCCCCCGCGCGGACACGTCCACCGGGGCTGACCGCCTCCCAGGCGGCGGCCCGCTTCGGCGAAGCCCTGCGGGCCGACCCCTGGCTCGACTCCCACCCGGTCACGCTGGTCCGGGTGATACCCACCCCTGACGGCGACACCTGGCAACTGGCGGACGCCGACGGCGACTTCGCCCTCCCGATCGCCTCTTCCCTTCTCTCCCGACCCGGGCTGTGGCGCCTCGCCGCCCTGTCCGGCGGCGCCCCCGTCACGGTCTTCGGAGAGTGCGGCCACCGCGGCTTCACTCCCCTGACGGCCTGGCCGGAGGGCGTCGGGGAGCCGGTGTCCCTGTGCTGACCACCGGCACCGCCCCCATCACTGGCACCAGCACCAGCACCAGCACCAGCACCACTGTCACCGGTCAAACCATCAGCACCGCCTCCCCACGGAAAGGACGCTCATGAACACGACCTCCGCCTCCGCGGGCGCGTCCGTCGGAGGTTCCTGGGAGGAGCTCGTCACGATGGCCCTGCTCGGGACCGAGCGGCGCCCGCCTCCCGCCTGGGCCGCCGGGCGCGAGGCACCGGTGGCCCTGCTGGACGCGGCCGCGGTGGAAACCCTGCGGCGGCGGGCCGGGGTGCGGGCCGCACGGGCGGCCGCCCGTCCCGAGCCCGCCGCGCCCGACCCACGACGGGCCCTCCCGCCCGCCGCGGCCCACCGACTCACGACGCTGCTGGCGGACCGTCCCGGCACGGGAGGCGGTGGTCGCCGGGGCACGGCGCCCGACCTCATGGAGCTGCTGCCGCAGTGGCTCGCGCTGGCGAACGCGCGGGGTTTCGCGCCGCCCCCGGAAGCACTGCCCGCGCTCCTCGACGCCGCCCGGGGCCGTACGGACCTGCGGCCTGCGGCCCTTGCCTTCGCCGGGCCACGCGCCCTGTGGCTCGCCCGGCTGAACCCGGACTGGCGCTTCGCCCTGCGGTCGCTGCCCGGCGGCGGCACCGCGCTGCCCGGCCCAGAGGACCCCGGGCGCGCGCAACGGCTCTGGCAGGAGGGTCTCTTCGCCGAGCGGGTCGCACTGCTCACCTCGATACGGGCCCAGGACCCCGGGGCCGCGCGCGAGCTGCTCGCCACCACCTGGGCGACCGAGCGGGCCGAGGACCGGCTGATGTTCCTCGACTCCTTGCGCTCCGGACTGTGCGCGGCGGACGAACCGTTCCTGGAGCGGGCGCTCGCCGACCGGAGCCGCAACGTCCGGGCCACGGCGGCGGAACTGCTGTCCGCGCTGCCCGGTTCGGCGCTCGCCGCGCGGATGGCGGCGCGGGCCGGCACCTGCGTGGCCGTCGACCGGACGCGGGGCACACCCTCGATCGTCGTCGAGGCGCCGCACGAGTGCGACGCGAGCATGGAGCGCGACGGTGTTGTCCCGAAAGCTCCGGCGGGACGAGGGGAACGGTCGTGGTGGCTGGGCCAGTTGGTCGAAGCAGCGCCGCTCGGGACATGGTCGCGACGGCTCGGCGGACGTACGCCGGAGGAGATCGTGGCGCTTCCGGTGGCGGACGACTGGCAGAGCGAGCTGCATGCCGCGTGGTGCCGGGCGGCGGTACGGCAGCGGGACCCGGGCTGGTCCCGGGCTCTCCTCGGCGCGCCGTCGGCTCCGGAGGCCGGCGGGCCGGGAGCGGTGTCACTGGCGGAGCGGTCGAAACTGCTCGCCACGCTGGGCTCCGCCGAGCGGGCCGAGTGGGTGGCGGGGTTCATCGCCACGCACGGTTTGTCCGAGGCGTTCCAGTTGCTCGGGGTCTGCGCGGTGCCGTGGGCGGGACCCCTGGGACGGGCGGTGGTCGACGCGCTCAATATCGCGCGGGACGCGGGGAGTTATCCATGGAGCTTCAGTGGGGTGATGGGGCTGGCCGAGCGGTGCCTGGATCCGGCGGAGGCGGGGCGACTGGAGGGACTCACGGCAGTCGCCGACGAGCCGGAGAACGCGGCGCCCGGTGCCGGTGGCTACTGGGCGGAGGCCTTCCAGCGCCTCGTCACCACCCTGCGTCTGCGCGCGGCGATGTCCTCGGAGCTGGACGGTGCGGAACCACGCTGACAGGAGCGCCCCTCGCGGGGCACGGGGAACTGCGCGAACAGCCCCCACCCACCCGCGGCCGCCCCACGAGCGGTGGGGACCGCACGTCCGCCGGAGAGGTGCTACGCGCCGGCCGGCTGGCGCACGTTCGCCCGGACCCACTCCACGATCGACGTGGTCGTCGCGCCCGGCGTGAAGATCTCGGCGACGCCCTTCTCCTTGAGCGGCGCGATGTCCGCCTCGGGAATGATCCCGCCGCCGAAGACCTTGATGTCCTCCGCGTCGCGCTCCTTCAGGAGATCGATGACCGCGGCGAACAGTGTGTTGTGGGCGCCGGAGAGGATCGAGAGGCCGATCGCGTCGGCGTCCTCCTGGATCGCGGTGTCGACGATCTGCTCCGGGGTCTGGTGGAGCCCGGTGTAGATGACCTCCATACCGGCGTCGCGCAGCGCCCGCGCGATCACCTTGGCCCCGCGATCGTGGCCGTCGAGCCCCGGCTTGGCCACCACCACGCGGATCGGACCGGCTGCCACACCCATCACTGCCTCCATGAACGGACTTCATCGACCGCCCCGCACCGCACCGGCAGGGGAAGTGAACGAACGTTATCGTCAGATCCGTGCAAACCGCAGTTTCCCGCTGAAGACCGAGGGGGAAATCACACGGTGGGACACATTCGCCGCGCACCGCTCCGCGTCACTGCGGCACGCGCGCCGCAGGGATCTGCGACGCGCGGGCCGTGGCCGGAGCCTGCGCAAGGAGAGCCGCCAGCGGGTGGCAGCACCACCGTCGCATCACGGAGGAGCGACGGCGGTGCGGCGCACCGGCGGGAGCACGACGGCAGGGAATCCCGTCGCGTCACCGGCGCACCACACGCCACGGACGCACCGTCGGCACCCGCCCACGCCATCGCCACCGGCACCACCACCGCGGCTTTCCACGAGGGCACACGGGGGACAGAGCGGTCCCGCTGCGTGCCGACTGGAGGTCGGCCATGAAGGTCACCGGGGCTGAGTTGCCCTTTCTCCCTCTCCGTCAGCGCCTGCTGCCCAGCCGACTGACCGGGCTCTCGGTGGCCCTGTTGAAGGCGACGGCCCTGGAGATCGCCATCCTCGCCGGGCACCTCCTCCTCTATCCGTCCGGCATCACCCAGGAGCGCCGCGGCACCCCCGCGCTCCCCCCGCCCGACGCGCCCCGGCTGCCCACCGGGACCAAGCCGCCGGTCGTGCTGCTGCACGGCTTCATCGACAACCGTTCGGTCTTCGTGCTGTTGCGCCGCAACCTCGCCCAGCACGGCAGGCAGCACATCGAGTCGCTCAACTACTCGCCGCTGACGAACGACATCCGCGCGGCCGCGGAGCTGCTCGGGCGGCACATAGAGGACATCTGCGAGCGCACCGGGCGCGAGCAGGTGGACATAGTGGGGCACAGCCTCGGCGGACTGATAGCGCGCTACTACGTCCAGCGCCTCGGCGGGGACCTGCGCGTCCGCACCCTGGTCACGCTCGGCACGCCGCACGCGGGCACGAAGGTCGTTCCGCTGATGAACGCGCACCCGATCGTCCGTCAGATGCGGCCGGGTTCCGAGGTGATCGAGGAGCTGCGCAAGCCCGCGCCCGACTGCCGTACGCAGTTCGTGAGCTTCTGGAGCGACCTCGACCATCTGATGGACCCGCTGGAGACCGCCTCCATCGACCACCCGGACCTGCTCGCACAGAGCGTCCAAGTGAGCGGAATCGGACATCTCGCCCTGCCCGTCCACCCCGCGGTCGCCGCCGGGATACGGCAGGCACTCGACTTCGAGGAGACACAGGCCCGCCCCGTCGCCGCGCCCGCCGCCGAAACCGGGGGTCTGACAGTGGCGTAACGCCTCCACAGAACACCCTCAACATCGAACGGCAATCGAACGCCAGGCCAAAGCCGTGCCCGCCCTCCCCCGAAACACGGCCGAATGCCCGTTTCCCGAGTGGAGGAAACCTGCGGAAGATTGTCGCGCCCGCGTACCGCCGGGTACAGTCGCCGCACTGCTCTGCCAGCCCCTGTTGTCGAGGCGAAAGAGAAGTTGGTGAACGACCGTCACCCGTCGGGGACCGCAACGCCCCCGGCTCCGGCCTCCGATGCCGCCGCGGCGCCCTATGCGTCGTACGGTGGCCAGGAAGTCCAGTACGGCGACTTCACCTCGTACGACGGCTACGCCACCACCGGTACCTACGCGACCGGAAACTTCGAGACCACGGGTTTCGAGACCGCGGCCTTCGCGGCCGACCCTCTCTTCGGCGACATGTCGGGCGGCGGCGGCACGGGTTCGTACGACGCCACGCAGTGGAGCACCGGCAACCACCAGATGCCGCACTACGATCCGTACGCCGCACAGCACCAGGCGGCGTACGACACGGGTGCCTACGACACGACCGCCTGGGCGAGCGGATACCAGCAGCTCGCCGACATCCCCGCGCAGCACCCGGGCCCCGAGGGCACCGGTCAGTGGGACGCGGCCGCCTGGCTCCAGGCCGAACAGAGTGGCCAGACCCAGCAGTGGACCGCGCACACCCAGGAGACCGGCGCGTACGACGCCACGCAGTGGAACATCGCGGGCGAACACGACCCGTACGACGGGTACGAGCAGCACCAGCAGGCCGAGTCGTACGAGCAGCAGCTCGCCGCCGAGGCCTACGAGCACCAGCCGGTGTCCGAGTCCGACGGGGACGACCAGACCTTCGACCGGCCCTTCGACCAGCAGGCGACCGCGACCTTCGAGCAGGTGTCGTACGAGGAATCCGGCGCCGCGGAGGACGAGTTCGAGGACGCCGGTGACGCGCAGGACGCGCCACTGCTGGAGGACATGGAAGAGGTCACTCCGGTCCCCCGCCCCGCGAACCGGTCCGGGTCCCGTTCCCGGCGGCGCAGCCCGGCGAAGCGTTCCGCCTTGCTGACCGTCGCGGTGCCCTCGGCCTGTGTGATGGGGGTCGCGGGGATCGCCGCCGCCTCCGTGGGCACCATCGGCGGGAACGACAGCAAGGACAACACGACCCTCAGCGCGTCCGACGGGACCGCGGTGAAGCCGTCGGCCGTCAACAACAAACTGGACACGCAGCTCCAGAGCCTCTCCGCGGGCGCGGACGACTTCGCCGACCGGGCCAGCCGGACGCAGGAACGTATCGACCTCAAGGCGCAGCAGGCCGCCGAGAAGCAGAAGGCGGCGGCGGAAGCGGCCCGCAAGGAGCGGCTGCGGCCGAAATTCGTGCTCCCGGTCACGCAGAAGGGCCTCAGCGCCTACTTCGGCCAGGCCGGCGTCAACTGGATGTCCGTGCACACGGGCATCGACTTCCCGGTGTCGTACGGCACGCCGGTGATGGCCGCGACCGACGGCACCGTACGGACGCAGTGGAACAGCGCGTACGGGAACATGGCGATCGTCACCGCGATGGACGGCACGGAGACCTGGTACTGCCACCTCTCCAGCTACAAAGTGCCGTCGGGCACGGTCGTGAAGGCCGGTGAGCAGATCGCGTTCTCCGGGAACTCCGGCAACTCGACCGGTCCGCACCTGCACTTCGAGGTCCGCCCCGCGGGCGGCTCGGCGATCGACCCGCTGCCGTGGCTGCGCAGCCACGGCCTGGACCCGACGTAACCCACGGGGCCTCGGGCCAGACGTGACCAACCGGCCCTTCACTCGGCGACGTGACCGAACGCCGTCGCCGCCGAGTTCCCCGCTGCCGTCCCGTAGGACTACAGCTTCTCCACCGGCGCGTACCGCAGCAGCAACCGCTTCGGCTTCGCCTCGCCGAAGTCGACCGTCGCCTCCGCGTTCGCACCCGTCCCCTTCACGCCGACCACGGTGCCCAGGCCGAACTGGTCATGGGTGACCCGGTCGCCGACCGAGAGCGAGACCACCGGCTTCTCGGAGATCCCGCGGCGCGTCGCGAAGCCGGAGGCGCCGGACGCCGCGGACCGCGAACGCGAGGACGACAGCGAGGCGGCCACACCGGAGACGGGTCCCGAGGGCATGGGAGCGGTCGCGCCGGTGCGCTTCCACTCCAGGTGCGTCTCCGGGATCTCCTCCAGGAAACGGGACGGCGGGTTGTACGAGGGCTGGCCCCAGGCGCTGCGCATGGACGAGCGGGTGAGGTACAACCGCTCCCGCGCGCGCGTGATGCCGACGTACGCGAGGCGCCGCTCCTCCTCCAGCTCCTTGACCTGTCCCAGCGCGCGCATGTGCGGGAAGACGCCGTCCTCCATGCCGGTGAGGAAGACGACGGGGAACTCCAGGCCCTTGGCGGTGTGGAGGGTCATCAGCGTGATGACGCCGTTGCCGTCCTCCTCGTCCGGGATCTGGTCGGAGTCGGCGACGAGCGCGACACGCTCCAGGAACGCGGAGAGCCCACCGGACGCCGCACCAGCACCAGCAGCCGCCGCACCCGCAGCAGCGCCCGCCCCCGTGCCTTCGCCCCCGCCCTCGCCGGTCTCCTGCTCGAACTCCAGGGCCACGGCGGCGAGCTCCTGAAGGTTCTCGATCCGGGTCTCGTCCTGCGGGTCGGTCGAGGCCTGCAGCTCGGCGAGGTAGCCGGTGCGCTCGAGGACCGCCTCCAGGACGGTCGCCGGGCCCGCGCCGGACTCGACGATGGTGCGGAGGTCCTCCATGAGCGTGTTGAACCGCTTCACGGCGTTCGTCGACCGCGCCGCCATCCCGTACGCCTCGTCGACGCGGCGCAACGCCTGCGGGAAGCTGATCTTCTCGCGCTGCGAGAGCGCGTCGATCATGGCCTCGGCGCGCTCGCCGATGCCACGCTTGGGAACGTTCAGAATGCGGCGCAGGGGGACCGAGTCCTCGGGGTTGGCCAGGACCCTGAGGTACGCGAGGACGTCCCGGACCTCCTTGCGCTCGTAGAAGCGGACGCCGCCGACGACCTTGTAGGGCAGACCGACGCGGATGAACACCTCTTCGAAGACACGGGACTGGGCGTTCGTCCGGTAGAAGACGGCGACGTCGCCCGCCCTGGCCTCGCCCGCGTCGGTGAGACGGTCTATCTCGTCGGCGACGAACTGGGCCTCGTCGTGCTCGGTGTCGGCGACATAGCCGGTGATGTTCGAACCGGCGCCCGCGTTGGTCCACAGGTTCTTGGGGCGGCGGGACTCGTTGCGCTCGATGACCGCGTTCGCGGCGGTCAGGATCGTCTGGGTGGAGCGGTAGTTCTGTTCCAGCAGGATCGTCGTCGCGTCCGGGTAGTCCTCCTCGAACTGGAGGATGTTGCGGATGGTCGCCCCGCGGAAGGCGTAGATCGACTGGTCGGCGTCGCCCACGACGCACAGCTCGGCCGGCTCGAGCTCGCCCTCGGCGGGCGGCACGTCCTCGGGCCGGTCACCGGCGGCCGGGCCGACGAGCTCCCTGACCAGGGCGTACTGCGCGTGGTTCGTGTCCTGGTACTCGTCGACCAGGACATGGCGGAAGCGGCGCCGGTAGTGCTCGGCGACGTCCGGGAAGGCGCGCAGCAGGTTGACCGTGGTCATGATCAGGTCGTCGAAGTCGAGCGCGTTCGCCTCGCGCAGCCGCGACTGGTACATCGCGTAGGCCTGGGCGAGGGTCTTCTCGAAGCCGTCGGCGGCCTGGGCTGCGAAGTCCTCCTCGTCGATCAGCTCGTTCTTCAGGTTCGAGATCTTGGCGCTGAAGGACTTGGGCGGGAAGCGCTTGGGGTCGAGATCCAGATCACGGCAGACGAGCGCCATCAGCCGCTTGCTGTCGGCGGCGTCGTAGATCGAGAACGAGGAGGTGAAGCCGAGCTTCTTGCTCTCCCGGCGCAGGATCCGCACACACGCGCTGTGGAAGGTCATCACCCACATCGCGTTCGCGCGCGGGCCGACGAGCTGCTCGACGCGCTCCTTCATCTCGCCCGCGGCCTTGTTCGTGAAGGTGATCGCGAGGATCTGGCCGGGGTGGACATGGCGCTCGCCCAGCAGATGGGCGATGCGGTGGGTGAGCACCCGGGTCTTGCCGGAGCCCGCGCCGGCCACGATGAGCAGCGGGGAGCCGGAGTGCACCACGGCCGCGCGCTGGTTCTCGTTCAGCCCGTCCAGCAGGGCCGCCGGGTCCACGGCGGGGCGGTGCGCGCCGTCGCGGTAGTAGGCGTCCCGGCTCGCGGGCACGTCGAAGCGGCCGCCGAACAGGTCGTCCGGAAGCGGCTCCGGCGCCCCGTCCTCGGGCGGCGGAGGCTCTTCCTCGTGGGCCCCGGAAGGCTGGAGGTCCGCCAGAAAGCTGTCATCAAAGAGGCTGCTCATCGCTCTCCGAGTCTAGGCGGCCCCACTGACAACCCGCGGCCACCCTGGAAACCCGACCGGTTTTTCCGCGACCGCGCATGATCTCTTCCCACGACCGCGCATGATCTCTTTCCGTGACCGCACCTGATCCCTTTCCGCCACTCTTTCCGCCGGGGGCGCCGTCACCGTTCAGGATCGTTTCATTACGGTCAGCCACAGTCGGTCCGGATCAATGGCCCCCAGGATCAAGGTCACAAAAAAGTATCGGGCATATCGCACATCAAACTTCACAGAACACTTATGAGTTGGCTAGCGTGCCGGGCAGGCCGCTCGACCCAACCGGCGAACATCGCCGGGCCGTGCGGCCTCCGCCGAGTCCGGTGCGCCGTACGGCAGCCGGAGCCGGGGACCCAACCGACCTTGGGGTGAATCGGTCCAACTGTCCGCTGGGACAAGGACCGTAGGGCAAACCTTCCGGAATCACCCGCCCGAACCCGACAGCTAACTCGGTAGGCGGAAGACGGAAGGAGTCGCCTCTCTTGGCGTCGCATCGCAAGTGGAGTCCTACGGGTACACGCATAGCGGGTATACGGACCCCCGCCCTCGCCACGGCGGCCCTCACCTCCGTGGCCCTGCTCTCCCAGACGGCGAACGCCGCACCCTCGGCCGACTCCAAGCCGAGCATCGAAGAGGTCGAGAAGAAGGTCGACGACCTCTACCACCAGGCCGAGGCGGCGACCGAGAAGTACAACGCGACCAGGGAGAAGACCGCGCAGCAGCGCAAGCGCGTCGACTCCCTCCTCGACGACGTGGCCCAGCGCACCGAGAAACTCAACACCGCGCGCGATGAGCTGGGTTCGTTCGCCGCGGCGCAGTACCGCACCGGTGCCTCCGCCCCCGACACGGCGACCCTCCTGCTGGCCGACAATCCGCAGGACTACTTCGACCAGACCCAGCTGATGGACCGGCTGACCAGCCGCCAGAAGGTGGCCGTCGACGACTACATCACCGAGCAGGCCGCCACCACCAAGAAGCGCGCGGAGGCCTCCCAGAGCCTGCAGACGCTCACCACGACGCAGAGCGCGCTGAGGACGTCCAAGGCCGACGTGCAGCGCAAGCTCGCCGAGGCGCGCGACCTGCTCTCGAAGCTGACCGCCGAGGAGAAGGCGCGGCTCGCGGCGATCGAGAAGAAGAAGCAGGAAGCGGCCGACCGCAAGGCGGCCGAGCTGGCGCAGCAGCAGGCCGCGGCGGAGAAGAAGGCCCAGGAGGCGGCCGCCCAGCAGCAGACGACCACCGGGACCACCGCCACCACCGGGACCACCGGGAGTTCGGCCACCGACTCCTCGTACACCGCCAAGGCCGACAAGGCCCTCGCCTTCGCCCGCGCCCAGGTCGGCAAGCCGTACGTCTGGGGCGCGACCGGGCCCGGCTCCTACGACTGCTCCGGCCTCACCCAGGCCGCTTGGAAGGCCGCCGGCGTCGATCTCCCGCGCACCACCTGGGACCAGGTCAACGTGGGCACGACGGTGCCGCTCTCCGACATCAAGCCCGGCGACCTCGTCTTCTTCTACGACGACATCAGCCACGTCGGCCTCTACATCGGCAACGGCATGATGATCCACGCCCCCAAGCCGGGCGCGTACGTCCGCGAGGAGTCGATCTTCTACGGCGGCGAGTCGATCATCCACAGCGTGGTGCGTCCGGCCTAACGCCTCGACGCCCGCCGCGCGCGCGTGGGGCTCATCGAGCTCCACGCGCGCGTGGCCCGCCGCCAACCCGCTCGAAGGTCCTTAGCATCGGGCCCATGTCAGCCATCTCCCCGCCCGGCACCCGGTGGACCGGCCTGCGTACCTGGTGGGCGCAGAGTCCGCCGGGCGCCGGAGCCGCGATCCTGGCCACCGGCATCATCTCGATCGGGCTGGAGCAGACCGGCTACGAGATCCTGTCCCGGATCGTGCTGGTCCTCGCGGCCGTCGGCTGGCTCGGGCTCGCCGCGGCCTTCGCCGTACGGCTGCTGCGGGAGCGGGAGCGGTGGCTGACGGAGGCCCGTACACCGAGCGCGCTCACCGCGGTCGCGGCGACGACCGTGCTCGGCACGCGGCTGGTCACGCTGGGCTGGGAGGTGCCGGCCGAGGCCCTGCTCGCCCTGTCTGCGGCACTCTGGCCGGGACTGCTCCTCCTGGTCGTACGGCAATGGCGGCCCCGTATGCCCGGAGCGGTGTTCCTCGGCTGTGTGGCCACGCAGGGGCTCGCGGTGCTGGGCGCGACGCTCGCCCCCGCGACGCACACGGACTGGCTCGCGCACACCGCGCTGGTGCTGTTCTGGCTGGGGCTCCTGCTCTACACGATGGCGCTGTTCTACTTCGACTACCGCGAGGTCGCCACGGGCGCCGGGGACCAGTGGATCGCGGGCGGCGCGCTCGCCATCTCGGCGCTGGCGGGGTCGAAGCTGATCCTCGCGTACCAGGCGAACATCTACCTGTGGAACAACGACGACAACGGCGTGCTGCGCTGGGTGACCGAGGCGCTGCTCGTGCTCGTCCTCGGCACGTACTGCGTGCTGGCCGTGGCGGAGGCCCTGTGGCCCCGACCGCGCTACGACGTGCTGCGCTGGGCGACCGTGTTCCCGCTCGGGATGACGGCGGTGGCGACGCTGTCGGTCGCGGCCGCCATCGGCGTCGGCCGGCTCAGGGGGCTCGGGCAGGTGCTGCTGTGGATCTCGGTCGCGGCGTGGCTGGCGCTGGTGGCCGTAGCGGTCAGGCGCCACGGGAGCCGTAGCGGTCATGCCCCGCAGGAGCCGTAACGGTCGGGCATCCGTAACGCCGTCCGGAAGCGCCGTAGCCGTCCGTGGGGGCCTTCGGGGGGCCGTCAGGTCCAGAGCACCGCGATGAAGATGTTCGCGGTCGTGAGCAGCCCTACGAGCCCGAACAGGCCCTTGTCCACCTTCTCGTCGTCCCGCTTCACATAGACGAGTCCGAGGATCACGATCAGCAGGGCGAGCTTCACGCCGATCTTGATGGTGTTGACCGAGTGGCCGTCGGCCTGGTTGAGGCCGACGAGTGCGACGCCCGTGACCAGCATGGTCAGCGCGCCGTGCAGCATGGCGGGGACGAACCGGGCGGTGCCCTGGCCCATCGCCTTCATCTGGGTGAGGAAACCGCCGAGGAGCGAGGCGATGCCGATGATGTGCAGGCCGACGAAGAGATGGATGAGTACGTCCATGGGGCCGGAGCCTAATCGGCGGCCCTGACCTCTCTTGTCACCGGCCCACCCCCTGTAGACCCGTACCACCTGGGAACCACCGATGGTCCCGGAACCGCCCCATCGGTCATCACACCGCGTGAAGTCGACCGCGCCGGGCCGGGATCACGGTCACATACGGTCGCCCCGCGATCCAGTGGTGCCACTTCCGTACATGACGTTACCGAGACATCACTCTCAGGTTTAGCGTCCTCCACCAGGTGACCGGCTCCCCACCGCCGCCCGGGCCAGGGGCGGCAGCCGGACACCACCGCCGAGAAAGGTCCGGCGGCGGCCCGCTCCCCCTGTGTGGGCCGCCGCCGGACGTGTCCCCGCCGACCGCGCTCGTCCCCGGCGGTCGTAGGCAAGTCCCCCGGGAAGGATGTGGGCCCTCGTGGCAGCGCACCGAAAGCCCAGACAGCGCTCGCTCGGTGGAAACACGGCCCGCACCGCCGCGACCATCGCCCTCGCGGGCGCGGCCACGGCGACGGGCTTCGACGGGACGGGGCACGCGGACCCGCAGCTGTCGCCGGCGCAGGTGAAGGCCAAGGTGGACAAGTTGTACGAGGAGGCGGAGGTCGCCACCCAGAAGTACGACGGCGCGAAGGACAAGGCCGACAAGGCGGAGCAGCGGCTGAACGCGCTGCGCGACGAGGCGGCGCGCAAGGAGGACCGGCTCAACACGGCTCGGGACGCGCTGGGTTCGATCGCCGCCGCGCAGTACCGCAGCGGAGGCCTGGACCCCGCGCTGCAACTCGCGCTCTCCGACAACCCCGACCAGTATCTGGAAGGGGCCGCGTTCGCCGAGCGGGCCGGCAGCCGGCAGGCGGAGGCCGTGGCCCGGGTGCGCAAGCAGTTGCGGGAGATCGAGCAGCTGCGCGGGGCCGCGCATGTCGAACTGGCCTCGCTCACGTCGCGTCAGGCGGAGCTGAAGCGGGCCAAGAAGACGATCACCGGGAAGCTGGACACGGCGCGGCAGCTGCTGTCCCGGCTCACCGACGAGCAGCGCGCGCAGCTCGGGGACCTGGGAGCGGCCGGAGGTACGGGAGGCGCCGGGCAGCGCGCCTCGCGCTCCGCCGTGCGGGACCTCGGCCCGGTGTCGTCGCCCGGCTCCGTCGCGGCACCCAACTCGCGTGCGGCGGAGGCCGTCGCGTACGCCTACGGGAAGCTCGGCAGCCCCTACGTCTGGGGCGCCACCGGGCCCGACGCCTTCGACTGCTCGGGCCTGGCCCAGGCCGCGTACCGCGCCGCGGGCATCTCGCTGCCGCGCACGACGTACGCGCAGATCAACGCCGGACACCGGGTCTCACGGTCCGAACTCCGCCCCGGCGACCTGGTGTTCTTCTACTCGGGAATCAGCCATGTGGGCATCTACGTCGGAAACGGCCAGATGATCCACGCCCCGAACCCATCGGCGCCCGTACGGCTGGCGCCCGTCGACGAGATGCCGTTCGCGGGGGCCACCCGAGTGGCGTGAAAGACGCGGGGGCGACCGCGGTGTGGTGCGGACGGAGAAGTGGATCACGGTAGCGTCGGCGCGGACTCTGTTTCCGTCGTCATCGCTCCGTCGTCCCGTCGTCGCTCCGTCGTCGCTCCGTCGTCCGAGAGGTTCTGATGCCCGGCTCTCTGCTGCCGCCTCCGCCGCCGCCCGCGCACATCAGGACCTGGCCGGACCGCGCCGCGCTGCTGGCCGACCGGGGGCGGGCCCTGGAGGAGCTGCGCAGGCGGAGCCTCGGGGTGCACCGGGTGCTGCTGCTCTGGCTGCTGGCGCTCGCGGCGATCGTCGGCTGGGCGCTGCTGGTGCTGCCGCTGCGACAACTCGAGCAGCGCGACCCCACCGGTTTCGTCCTGGGCCCGCTCTTCGCCCTGCTGGGCCTCGCCGCGCTCGCCCCGACCGTCGTCGCCGTCGCCCTCTCCGTGCGCCGGGACCACCACATACACCGACTGCTGGACGCCTGGTCCGAGTTGGACCGGCACCCCGCGACCGACTCCCGGCTCCGCTCCCCCGGCCTCAGCCTCTTCTGGCTGCTCTCCTCGCTCGGCGTCTGCGCGATCGGTGCCTGGACGTCCTTCACGGCGGCGGCGCGGGCCGAGCCCGGCCACCCCCTGTACAGCGATGTCGTCCAGGGCATGGGCATCGGCCTGATCCTGTGGCTGACCGGCCTCATCGGCATCGTGAAGGCCGTACGTCACTACCGCTGGGCGCTACGGATACTGGGCCGGGCGACCGACGCGGAACACCGGTAACCAACCCTCTCGACGCGATCGGTTAGACCAGCCGACGCGCGGTGGCCCATCGGGTCAGCTCGTGGCGGTTCGACAGCTGGAGCTTCCTGAGGACCGCCGAGACGTGCGACTCGACCGTCTTCACCGAGATGAACAGCTGCTTGGCGATCTCCTTGTAGGCGTAGCCGCGGGCGATGAGACGCAGGACCTCGCGCTCGCGCTGGGTGAGACGGTCGAGGTCCTCGTCGACGGGCGGGGCGTCGGTGGAGGCGAACGCGTCCAGGACGAATCCGGCCAGGCGGGGCGAGAAGACCGCGTCGCCGTCCTGGACGCGGAAGACGGAGTCCACCAGGTCCGTGCCGGTGATGGTCTTGGTGACGTAGCCACGGGCGCCGCCGCGGATCACACCGATGACGTCCTCCGCGGCGTCCGACACGGAGAGCGCGAGGAAACGGACCGGCTGGCGGGCGTCGGCCATCAACGGGGCGCAGCGGCGCAGCACTTCGACACCACCGCCGCCGGGCAGATGGACGTCGAGCAGGACGACCTCGGGCCGGGTGGCCGTGATGACCGTGACCGCCTGGTCGACGTCCGCGGCCTCGCCGACCACCTCGACGCCGGTCCGCTCGGTCTCTCCGATCTCGGCCTGCACTCCCGTACGGAACATGCGGTGGTCGTCGACGAGCACGACGCGCACACGGCGTCCTCCCCCGGCAGAGGCCGCGCCCGCACCGGCGACAGGCTCGGTGGTCGGTCCCGGGGCCGACTCGGCCCCGGCCGTACCCGCGGCGGCATCCTCCGGCCCGTTCGATGCCGGGGTCTGCCCGGTCGGTCCGTTCACGTCGCTCATGACGTCTTCTCCGCCCTTTCCATCTCCAGCTCGACCTCCGTGCCGCCGTCCGGCACCGCGCGCAGTCGCGCCGTGCCGCCGTTGCGCTCCATGCGGCCGATGATCGATTCTCTAACGCCCATGCGGTCGGCGGGTATCCCGTCGAGGTCGAAGCCGGGACCGCGGTCGCGGACGGACACGAAGACCGTCCTGCCCTCGACTTCGGCGTAGACCTGTACGGCGCCGCCCTCGCCACCGTACTTGGCGGCGTTCACCATCGCTTCGCGCGCGGCCTGCATCTGTGCGGTCAGGCCCTCGTCGAGCGGGCAGTCGCCCACGACGACGACCTCGATGGGGACGCCGTGCTTGTCCTCGACCTCGGCCGCGTTGCGACGGACCGCCTCGGCCAGGGTCGTCGGCTCGTCCGCCTCGTCCTTGCCGGTGCCCTCCGGTTTGTAGAGCCAGGCGCGCAGGTCGCGCTCCTGGGCGCGGGCGAGCCGGCGCACCTCGTTCGCGTTCTCCGCGTTGCGCTGGATCAAGGTCAGGGTGTGCAGCACCGAGTCGTGGACGTGGGCGGCGACCTCGGCCCGCTCCTGGGCGCGGATGCGCATCAGGCGCTCCTCGGAGAGGTCCTGGGTCATGCGCACGAGATAGGGGCCGGCGAGGAGCGCTGTGCCGACCAGGACCGCGAGTGCCGCCTGGAGGACCGACCCGAGGTGGGCCGCCGAGCCCTGCAGCACGAATATTCCGGACACGCCCGCGGTGACGAGCAGGACACCGGCCGCGGAGCGCAGCAGCGTGAGCGTACGACGACGACGGCCGACCTCGACCCAGCGGGCCCGCCGCGCGTTGTCCGCCTGGCGCCAGACCAGGGCGACGCCCGCGCCGACGAGAACGGTCGGCCAGAGATAGGCCCGTGCCCCACCGCCGAGATTCACATTGCCGACGAACACCATGGCCACGACGACCATGAGGATCAGGGCGACCATCTGGCCCCGGTCCGGCTTGCGGGCCACGAGTCTGCGGCGGCCGTCGGGGGCGGTCTCGGTGGTGAAGGCCGGGGTGCGCCCGGAGTCGACGCCGCCGACGCCGAGCGGCACGAAGAACCAGAACGCGGCATAGAGCAGCGCTCCGAGGCCGTCCGCCATGAACAGGCCGACGAACACCAGCCGCACCCAGATCACGGGCAGCCCGAGATGCCCGGCGAGCCCTCGCGCCACGCCCCCGAGCCAGCGTCCGTCGCTGCTGCGGTAGAGCTTGCGCGGGGGCCGCGGGTCGTCGAGGGGCACTGCTGCGGCTTCCGGCATGCCATCGATGGTCACACGGGCGGAGGGCAGGAGCATCAGGGTGGACCCCCGAGACTCCCCTGATCTTCGAGAGACCGGTGCGCGAACGGTTCCCTCCGACCCCGTCAGGGCCGATATCAGGGTTCGGCCAGGGTCGTCCCGACTGCCGCCGGGCCTTCCCGCCCGTCACCATGGACACATGACAGATCAGCAGCACGCGGCAGCGGAGCCGGATCCCGGCCCCGGCCCGGGCGCCCCACCATCGGGTGCCGGGCCGCGGGACGCCGCGCCGCCCTCCGTGGGCACCGCCACGGGCTCCGCGGGCGCCGCGGAGGGTGCGGGAGCGCCGGGCGCGACAGGTCAGGAGCCGCGCGCGCACGGGGAGCCGTCGGCGCCCGAGGGCCCGCGCAGGTTCCGGCGCGACCGGCGGCAGAAGATGCTGGGCGGTGTGTGCGCCGGGCTGGGGCGGCAGTGCGACATGGACCCGGTGATCTTCCGGATCGTGCTCGCCGTGCTCTCCGCCACGGGCGGCATCGGTCTCATCTTCTACGGCTTCGTCTGGCTGTTCGTTCCCTACGACGACGAGGAGGAGAACGAGGTCCGCAAGCTCCTCACCGGCCGCGTCGACGGCCACGCGCTGGCGGCCGTGCTCTTCGCGCTGGTCGGCTGCGGGGTGTTCCTGTCGATGTTGAGCAACGGCAGCGTGCTGACGTTCGCCGTCGTCCTGTCCCTGCTTCTCGCGGGCGCGGGGTACTGGTCGCAGCAGCGCGGCGCCCCCGACCCCGACCCGCTCGCCGCCCAGGCGGTGGCGGACGCCCCGCCGGAGGCGCAGGCCCCGCCCGTCCCCGTCTCCTACCCCTCCTGGTGGCGCGACCCGATCGTCAAGGACGGCTCGCACGTGGGCGGCACCGGCTATCTGTGGGGCCCGCCGGACGCCCGGGACCGGGATGTCGCGGCGGCGCTCAACATCGCCCGCGGCACGCCCCGCCCGGACATACGGGACCTCCACGCGGCCCGTGAGCCGCAGCCGCGCGGCCCGCGCTGGATCGGCGGCTGGGTCTTCCTGCTCGCCCTGGTCGCGGGCGGCCTCGGCACGGGCCTGACGTGGAACGACCATCCGCTCGCCACCAGCCTGCAGACCGGTCTGTCCTGCGCGCTCGTCGTGTTCGGCCTGGGCATCGCACTCAGCGCGTTCGTGGGGCGTACGGGCGCGGGGTCGATCTTCCTCGCAGTGATCACGGCGGCGCTGCTGGCCAGCTCCGTGGCCATGCCGAAGGACATCAGCACCCACTGGATGCGGGTCGAGTGGACTCCCAGGACGGCTGCCGCGGTCCCGGAGCGTTTCGACCTCGGCACGGGTGTGGGCACCCTCGATCTCACCCATCTCGGCCTCACCAAGGGCCAGACGGTGACGACGACCGCGGAGGTGGGCGCGGGCCAGTTGAAGGTGATCGTCCCCAAGGACGCGACCGTGAAGCTGAACATCGACGTGGGCGTCGGGGACATCCAGCTGCCGGGCGACGGCAAGAAGGACGTGGATGTGGAACCGGGCAAGCACAAGCAGGTGACCCTGCCGGCCCCGACCGGCGGCAAGAACGGCGGCACGCTCGACCTGAACCTCCAGGTCGGCGTGGGACAGGCGGAGGTGATCCGTGCCACGTCATGAGTTCCAGCCGGGAAAGCTGGTCGCCGGCCTCTTCCTCACCGTCGCGGGCGTCACCTACGCGGGCGACGCGGGCGGTTGGTGGGACACACCGTGGTTCGCGATCATCCCCGTCGTCACGGGTGGGCTCTGTCTGGCGGGCGCGGTGGCGTTCCTGGCCCATGGCATACGTCGGCGACGGTTGCGGCGACGGGGAGCGGGGGTGTCCGGGTAGCGGGGGCGTGAACGGAGCACTGGTGGGTGCAGGGCGCTCCACTCCCTGCACCCACCAGCCCGCGATGCCGTGCGATCCACCCTGCGATGCCGTGCGACGCTCCGCGCTGAACCGCCCTGACCCGCGTTGCTCAGGAGCGGAGGTCTCCGGACCGTTGGCCGCGCCTCGCGCGCAAGGCCGCGTCGACGGAGAAGACCGAGGCACCCGCGAGGACCAGGGGCAGCCAGGCCATCAGGTAGGCGAGGTCGTTGCCGTAGTAGTACGGGTCGGAGGCCCAGCTCACCGTCAGCCACAGGCTGAGGGAGATGAGCGCGCCGCCGAGGGCCGCGAGGCGGGCCAGCAGGCCGATGAGCGTGCCGATGCCGACGGCCAGTTCACCGAAGGCGATGGCGTAGCCGAAGCCGACGGGGCTCTTCAGGGCGAGGTCGACGAGGGCCGGGATCGCAGCGGAGTCGTGCACGTTGTGCATCAGCTCGCCGATCGAGCCGGAGCCGGAGTCGGAGAGGAAGGCGCTGTTGGTGAGTTTG
The DNA here is from genome assembly GCF_039503195.1 of Streptomyces mirabilis. Taxonomy (NCBI): domain Bacteria; kingdom Bacillati; phylum Actinomycetota; class Actinomycetes; order Kitasatosporales; family Streptomycetaceae; genus Streptomyces; species Streptomyces mirabilis. The sequence continues at coordinate 6,236,605 of NZ_JBCJKP010000001.1, read as the reverse complement.
TCGAGGCCGGCGTAGATGAAGGTGACGCCGAGGAAGACGCGCAGGGGCAACAGGGCGTAGCGGGTGGCGGTGTCCCGCCAATCTCGTCCGCCGCCGTCGAGATAGGGGGTTTGGGTGTCCGACCGCATACCGTGAGTCATCGCTCTCCGCCGCCTCTCGCCACGTGCCGTTGACCCCTCAACAGACCATACGTACGAGAGCGGGCTCCCGCTCAACGCTCGGGGCCAGTTTTTTCGATGGCGCGGGCGCGCCCCCAAGAGGCGCGGAGAACTGCGCGAACGGCCCCCACCGGCCCGCGGTCGAACGACTCCGGTGAGCCCACCCGCCCGCATTCGAACTTACTCCGGTGAGGCCCCCGCCCGCAGCCGCGGAGCTCAGTCCGTCACCTCGATCAGGCAGCGGTTCGTTTCCACTCCGGCTGCCGTGACGACCTGGACCTCCACCCGGCCCGGTTCCACGTCGACCGGGACCGGCACGGTCAGGACCGCGTCCGTGGGGTTGCTGAAGCCGCCGGGGACCGGCACCAGGGGGACATGGACGTGCACCGCGCCGATGCGGACGACCATGCGGGACAGACGGTCCGCGCTCTGGGCGCCGGGTGGGACGAAACCGGCGCCCCGGATCTCGATGTCGTCGCCGGTGCGGATCGGCGCGTCGAGGTCGCCGGCCTCACGGGAGCGGACGACGGAGAGGATGACGGGGCGGCCGCCCTCGGCGTACTTCCCGGCGAGGTAGGTGGCCGCCGAGACGAGGACCAGGAGCGCCAGACCCCAGGGGAGGTCGGGCAGTTGCTCCGGGCGCCTGGCGAGCCGTACCGCCGCGAAGACCAGGGCGACGGCGCCGATGACGACGTACTGGATGTCGGCGAAGCTGCCCCGGCCGGAGTCGTCCGTGAGGAGGTCGGCGGCGCGCGGCCGGTCCGCGCGTACCTTCTGCAGGCGTTGCCCGAGGACCCGCAGGCCCACGACCCGGCGTACCACCACCGCGATCGCGCAGACGACGGCGACGACGGTCACCACACCCGCACCGCGGGCGAGTTCGAGTCCGGCGATCAGGTCGTCGCGCTCGCCGTGGGCGGAGGCCGCCGCCAGTTGACCCACGAGGACGAGTACGGCGTAGACGACGAACAGGACCCAGCCGGCGGCCATCGCCCGTGAGGTGGAGAGGCGGTTGTCCTCGCCGACGACCGGGGCGAGTGCCCCGCCCCGCGCCCGGTGCAGACAGCCCGCGCCCGTCAGCCCGGCGGCCACCACCAGAGCGGCCAGCAGGCCCGCCGTGCGCGCCGCCGTCCAGCCCGCGCCGATCGCCGTGAGCGCCTGGACGATGAGCAGGGTCAGAACGGCCCCCCACACCGCGTACGCCGTGCGTCGCCACAGGCGTCCCAGCCATGCCTCGCCGTCGACGCGTCCGCGCTCGGCGACCAGGTCGGCGGACTGGGTGAGTTCGTCGGAAACCCACTGCCGGGACGCGGACGCCGAGTGCGCGACGGCGGCGGGCAGTCCCTGGCCGGACGCCAACTCGTCGCGCCTGGCGAGGAACGCGGCGACGGCGCGCCGGTGCCCCTCGCGCGCCCCGTGCGGACAGTCCCCGCAGGTGCAGCCGCCCGTGTGCGCCGCCCCCTGTCCCGCACCGAGCCCGCCACCGCGCTCCGCGCCGTGTCTCGCCTCCTGCACCGCCACGCCCGCTGCCGCCTTCCCCGCGCCGAGAGCTGCCTCGCAAGCCTTGCAACTGCCTTGCGATGACAGGGCATTGTGCCGCACGAAACAGTGCCCGCGTCGGGCAGGTCCGGTCAGCGTGGGTGAAGCGCGGTTACCCCGTGTTGACCCGGCTGCGAGAATTTCCCCATGGCCGAGATCATCCAGCGCGACGGGACCTGGGCCTTCGACGGCAGCACGGTCAGGATCACGCCGGGGCTCCATCGCTCCGTGCCGTTGTTCCGGCAGACGTACGGAGAGATCGCCGTTCCCCTGGAGGCGGTTTCAGGCATCGTCTACGAACCCGAACGCAAGCGCGGCAGACTGCGCCTCAGGCTCCGTGAGGGTGCCGATCCGCTGCTGCAGGCGACCGGCGGGCGGCTGCCCGACGCGGCGGACCCGTACCGGCTGACGGTCGACATCGACCGTACCGGGGTCGCCGAGTACGTCGCCGAGGAGATCCGGCACGCCCTGCTCCTGGACCAGATCCCCAAGGAGCCGGCGAAGGCCTTCCTCCTCGCGGGGCCGCCCGTGCCCGTGTCCGTCCGGTCCAGCGACGGCACGGTCTCCTTCGACGGCGCGCAGGTGCGGATCGACTGGGCGGACACCTCGGACCGGGTCAAGCGGGCGACGGGGCCGCGGATCATCGCCGTCGGGGACCTGGTGCAGGTGGAGTGGCTGCCCAATTCCGGTTACGAGGACGGGTTTCTGCGGTTCGTGACGCGCGAGACCGTGTTCTCCAAACTGCCGCCGGAGAAGGATCCGTTCGCCCTCGACCTGTGGGGCAGCGCCCGCCGCGACCTGCTCACGGCGCTCGTCGCCGCCGCGGTGACCGCCCGGCTGCCGCATCCGTCCCTCCGGGCGGACGAACACGTCGACCGGCCGCCGCAGCTCACCGCCGCGGCGGGACCAGGATCGGCACCGGTAGCAGCATCGGTACCGGCCCAGGCCGACCATCACGACGTACTGCTGCGGCGGCTGCGGGAGCTGGGCGAGCTGCATCGCGACGGGGTGCTCACGGACGAGGAGTTCGCGGCGACCAAGGCGGCGGTACTGCGGGGTTTCTCAGCCGTCGCGCACCGGAACTCAGCTGAGGAGGTCCGGTGCGCTGCGGCTGATGTCCTGCCACAGCGGCTGGTAGTTGATCCACGCCACCAGGTCGCCGCCGAGCTGCTCCCGGGTCGCGACCGCCTGCTTGTGGTCGATGAGGAGGGGGCGGCCCGCGGCCCGTGCGGTCAGCTGGACCTGGCTGGAGCGCTCCATCGACAGGAACCACCAGGCCGCCGCGTCCACCGAGTCGCCCACGGTCAGCAGCCCGTGGTTGCGCAGCACGAGCGCCTTGCGGGTGCCGAGCGCGGAGGCGATCCGGCGGCCCTCCTCGGTGTCCACGGCGACACCGGTGTACGAGTCGTACAGCGCGTGGTCCTCGTAGAAGGCGCAGCTCTCCTGGCTGATCGGGTCGAGCAGGTCACCGAGGGCGGACAGGGCGCGGCCGTGCACGGAGTGGCAGTGCGCGACGGCGACGACGTCGGGGCGGGCGGCGTGGACCTGCGCGTGCACGGTGAACGCCGCCTGGTTGACGTGGTAGCGGCCCTCGATCACCTGCCCGTCCTGGTTGGCCATGACCAGGTCGCTCACGGTGACGTGCTTGAAGGGCATCCCGAAGGGGTTCACCCAGAAGCAGTCGCTGTACTCCGGGTCGCGCGCGGTGATGTGACCGGAGACCCCGTCCTCGAAGCCGAGCCGCCCGAAGATCCGCAGCGCCCCGGCCAGCCGCTCCTTGCGATGACGTCGCTCGTCGTCCAACGAGTCGTACATCGGCGGCATGGCGAACTGCAGCTGGTCGGTGGGCAGGGGCACGGGCGGCGTGGGCCCTTGCATAGGTCCTCCAGCACTGGCGTGTCCGATACGGAGCGGAAGTTACCTCTGGTCGGTGCAGGAGAACAGAGCCGTTCGGTGAAGAGAGTGCGCAACCGTTACGAGAGGGCCGGAGCCGGGGCCCGAGATCGCCGACCGAGCGCCCGCCCATACCCGACAGCAGGTGTCGGGTATGGGCGCCACACTCACCGTATGAGCGCTGCCAACGGCCTTGCCGAAAGCCCTGCCGAAGAGGTGAACCCCGCGCGCTGGGGCACCTTCGCCGCCACCGAACCCTCACTCGCCCGGTCCGTCGAGGAGCGTTTCGGGGCCTTCCCGCACCACGTCCTCGCGACCCTCCGCAAGGACGGTTCGCCCCGGACCACCGGCCTGGAGGTGCGTTTCCTGCGCGGCGAGCTGTGGCTCGGCATGATGCCGGACTCGCTCAAGGCACTCGACCTGCGCCGCGACCCGCGCTTCGCGCTCCAGGCGAACCCGGGGCCGGGCACGGCGATGGGGGGCGGGGACGTCCGCATCAGTGGACGGGCCGTCGAGGTCGGCGACGGGGCGGCCAAGGCCGCGTACGTGAAAGAGGTGGAACCGCCGGAGCCGTTCCACCTCTTCCGCACCGAGCTGACGGAGGTCGTACGGACCTACGTCGAGGACGACACGTATCTGGTCGTCCAGGTCTGGACGCCCGGAGAGCCGGTGCGGACTCTCAGGCGGACCTGACGGGTGGGACTACTCCCACTCGATCGTGCCCGGGGGCTTGCTCGTGACGTCGAGGACGACTCGGTTGACGTCCGCGACCTCGTTGGTGATGCGGGTCGAGATCTTGGCGAGGACCTCGTACGGGAGGCGGGACCAGTCGGCGGTCATCGCGTCCTCGGAGGAGACGGGGCGCAGCACGATCGGGTGGCCGTACGTGCGGCCGTCGCCCTGGACGCCCACGCTGCGGACGTCCGCGAGCAGGACCACCGGGCACTGCCAGATGTCACGGTCCAGGCCGGCCGCCGTGAGCTCCTCGCGGGCGATGGCGTCGGCCTCGCGGAGCAGGTCGAGCCGCTCCTTCGTCACCTCGCCGACGATCCGGATGCCGAGGCCCGGGCCCGGGAAGGGCTGGCGCTGGACGATCTCGTCGGGGAGACCGAGCTCCTGCCCGACCATCCGGACCTCGTCCTTGAACAGCTTGCGCAGCGGCTCGACGAGCTCGAACTCGAGGTCCTCGGGGAGGCCGCCCACGTTGTGGTGGGACTTGATGTTGGCCGTGCCGGTGCCGCCACCGGACTCGACCACGTCCGGGTAGAGCGTGCCCTGGACCAGGAAGGCGACGTCCTCGCCCTCCGCGGCCTCGGCGATGATCTCCGCCTGGGCCTGCTCGAAGACCCGGATGAACTCCCGGCCGATGATCTTCCGCTTCTCCTCGGGGTCCGAGACGCCCTTGAGCGCGGTGAGGAAGCGCTCCTGCGCGTCCACGACCTTCAGCTGTACGCCGGTCGCGGCCACGAAGTCCTTCTCGACCTGCTCGGTCTCGCCCTTGCGCATCAGGCCGTGGTCGACGTACACGCAGGTCAGCTGGGAGCCGATGGCCTTCTGTACGAGGGCGGCGGCGACGGCGGAGTCCACGCCGCCGGAGAGACCGCAGATGGCGCGCTTGTCGCCGACCTGCTCGCGGATGAGGGCGACCTGCTCGTCGATGACGTTGCCGGTCGTCCAGTTCGGCGTGAGGCCCGCGCCGCGGTACAGGAAGTGCTCGAGCACCTGCTGGCCGTGCGTGGAGTGCATGACCTCCGGGTGGTACTGGACGCCGTACAGCTTCTTCTCGTCGTTCTCGAAGGCCGCGACCGGGACGACGTCCGTGGACGCCGTGACCGTGAAGCCCTCGGGGGCGGCGCTGCACGCGTCGCCGTGCGACATCCACACCGACTGCTCGTCCGGGGTGCCTTCGAAGAGGGTCGATCCGGACTTGGAGACGTGCAGGGGCGTACGGCCGTACTCGCGGGCGCCGGTGTTGTCGACCGTGCCGCCGAGGGTCGTCGCCATCAGCTGGAAGCCGTAGCACATGCCGAAGACGGGGACGCCTGACTCGAAGATCGCTCGGTCGAGGCGGGGGGCGCTCTCGGCGTACACCGACGAGGGGCCTCCGGAGAGGATGATCGCCGCGGGGTTCTTGGCGAGCATCTCCTGGACCGGCATGGTGCTCGGCACGATCTCGCTGTAGACCCGGGCCTCGCGGACGCGGCGGGCGATGAGCTGGGCGTACTGCGCACCGAAGTCGACGACCAGGACGGTGTCGGGGGCGGCGGGGGACGCTTCTGGCACGGTTTGCCTTCCGGCGGTGAGCAGGGGGTGTGGGGTATCGAGTCTACCGGGGGTCCACGCGAGCGTGCCTGCACCGGGTTCTCCGCCCCCGCCGCCCTTGCCCGACCCATCCCCAGGGGCTCCGCCCCTTCGCCCCCGCCAGGGGCTCCGCCCCCGGACCCCCGATCGGCCTGAACGGCCTCGTCCTCAAACGCCGGATGGGCTGAAAGATGGGCGCCAGCGCACTTGAGGGGCGCGGGGAACTGCGCGGCCGGCCCCACCGGGCCCGCGGCCGAACGGACCGGGCCGGTGGGGGACGTGGGGCGAAGCCCTACCCTCCACGAGCCGGGTCCGGGTCTCAGGATCCGAACCCGCTTGGACGTGGCACGGCCCTGTGGGCATACTGCTTGCATGCTCACGCAGGCGACCTTCGTGTTTACCTATGGCAACCGGCCCACCGGCTGCCATGGTCGTGCTGCTTGAGCAACTGACAAGCGACTTCCCAGGCGCCCCGGGCCGACAAGGCCCGGGGCGTCTGTCGTTTCCGGGTCCTGCCGATCCGCGGCACCTCATCCCAAGAGGAGCCCACCATGGCCGACGTACTCGACAAGACCGGCGCCCGTACCGACGAGGCCGCAGACGTGATCACCGGCGCCCGTGAACGCATCGACGCCCTCGACGACCGGATCATCGGCCTCGTCCAGGAACGGATGGCCGTGTCGAAGGTGATCCAGGAGGCCCGGATCGAGTCCGGTGGCCGCCGGGTGAACCTCTCACGCGAGATGGAGATCCTCGCCCACTTCAGGGACGCGCTCGGCAAGCCCGGCACCTCGCTCGCCATGACGCTGCTGGAGCTGTGCCGCGGCCGCGTCTGACCCCGTACGCGACGCACGCACGTACGCATGCCCTCTCACCCGTACGGCGCGTGACCGGGGCGCCGCGGACTTCGTTGGTCCCGGTGTCCGTGCCAGCCAGGGGCGGGCCCGAAAGAACCACGCGTGGCTCCACTGGGGCGATGAGACGTACGGATCGTGCCGTACGTCGTGGGACCTCGTCCCAGGGGTGTGACCGGACGGCAGGGGACAGCAGCCCGGTCACTCAAGAGAACGGTCGGCTCCGGGGACGCCCGGGGCCGTCCGGCGGAAGCTGTTCCACGGGCCGGGCACACCCCCAGGCTTCGGCTTCCGCCCTGCTCCACGGTCCCACGTCCCGTGCCCCGTGTCCGTACCCCCGTAGCCATACCCCGTGTCCGTACCAAGACCCGCGGCGCAACCCCCGGCGCCGCTCCCCAGGCACCGGCGCTGCCCTGACGTCGGTGCTGGCGAAGAAGGGCCCCGCGGTCTCCGTCCCGCGGGGCCCTTCGCGCGCCCTTCGGATCCCATCCCCGTCGGATCCCGTCAGGTGCGGGACACCGTGCCGCACGTCTCCGTGCCGGAGTGCTCGATGTCCCGGCTGCGGTCGTACGGGTCGGTCGTGGGCCCCGTCGGAGGCGCGCCGGTCGGGGCGGCCGAGTCGAACTGGGGGTGCAGGAAACCGTCGTGGACGTCGCAGGCGGTGTTGCCGAGGTCCTGGTCGTACCGGGTGATCGACAGCTTGCCGGGAGTGGCCTGGTACTTCCGCGGGTCGAGGAGTTCGAGGTCGAGGACGCGGCGCACGATGGTGCGGGCCACCTCGGTCGAGCCCCCGCCGGAACCCTCGGTCGGCGCCCCCGACGTCTCCGTCGTCCCCGGCGCCTTCGATGCCTTCGATGCCTGGATCAGGGGGTAGACGAAGGTGTAGTCCATGTGGATGGCGACGGACGCGTGTGCGCCCGCCTTGAACGTCGTCCGGCCACGAACCTTGACCACATCCCCGGCCGGCCGCACCTCGGCCGGATCGAACCGGCTGAAGAGCATCAGCGGATCGTGCTTCTTGCCCGGCGCGCGCAGCCAGCTGTTCACGTCGTCGAGCATGCGGGGCTGCTTCGGGTCGAGGACGGCGAGCGCGCTCTCGGGGCGCTCGCCCCGCAGGGTCCCCGGGGCCAGGTTCGCGCCGACGAGCAGGGTCTTCGCCCGCTTCAGGGCCGCGGCCACCTGCGCGCTCGTGAACGTACCGACCGACGTCGCCTTCGGTACGACGATGGCGGCGGCGCCGTCGGCCCAGCGCTCGGCGGGCGAGCCGGCGAACGGCCTGTCGAGGGTGGGCGTGCCGGGCGCGGCGCTGGAGGGAGCGGCGGTCGGAGACGCGGTCTCGGCGGGCAGCGCGGCGGCGGACGCGCCCCCGGACGGCGTATCGGACGACGCATCGGACGACGCATCGGACGACGTGCCGAAGGGGTCGCCGGGCAGCAGCGACGGCTTGACCGCCACCAGCGCCACGGCGATCGCGACGGGCACGCCGAGGATCGCCCACAGCCGGCGCCGCCGGGCCGCGCGCCCGTCCATCTCCCGCCAGGCCGGACCCGTTCGCCACCCCTCGGGCTGGGCGCCCTTGGCGTCCTTCTGCCGGAGCCGTTCGGTCACCATGCGTGCCCGGGCGGACGGCTCCTTCGGCGCCGAACTGCGGATGTCACGTTCGGTGTCGCGGGCGAACCGCTCCCACACGTCGTCGGGGACGGAGGGTTGCTTGAACTCCCCGGACTCCCCCGCCCCTTCGGGCTGCTTGTCAGACACGAGGATCAGTTCTAAGTGGATCGAAAGCCGGTACACAAGGCAGATCCATGCAGATCCGTGTGTGACACAGCCCACATAAGAATTCTGTGAGTGAAGGCACAACCGTTCACAGGTTTCGCGGGTCACACCTGCAGAACCAACGGCCACACCCGCGCCCCACACGCGGAGGCCTCATCCCATACGCGTACCGTGATGACGCGGTACCGGACTTTCCGAGGTCTTCATGAAGCTTCGCCGTGCCATGGCCCTTGCGGCCGCAACGGCAGCAATAGCCCCGCTGGCGCTGCTTTCTGCGCCGGCCGCATTCGCGACGGACGAGAGCTCCTCCCCCACCGCGACGGCGTCCGAGTCCGCGAGCGAGTCCGCGTCGGCGACCCCGACCGAGACCACTCCCGCGCCCACCGCGACCACGTCCGCGTCGGCGACCGAGACCGCTCCGACTTCGAGCGCCTCCGCCACCACTTCGACCTCCGCGACTCCCGCGCCGAGCACGTCGACGTCTCCCGAGCCGTCCGACACGCCGCAGCCCGAGCCGTCCGAGTGCCAGGACTCCAAGGTCGACGTCTCCATCTCCGGCCTGCCCGGCAAGATCGCGGCGGGCAGTGGTTGGCACAAGTTCTCCCTGAACGTGCTCAACAACTCCAAGTCCACCCTGAACGAGCTCGGCTTCTTCGCCGGCGCGTCCTCCGACAAGGCGGGCGACGACCTCTTCCAGAGCAAGAAGGTCCAGCTCCAGGCGTACAACGAGGACACCAAGGCCTGGGAGGCCGTCGACTCCGAGGGCTACGCGGTCGGTTACGTCGGCTACACCGACGAGCTGAAGCCCGACTACGAGGTCGACATCCCGCTCCGTATCAACGTGAAGTCCAGCGCCCCGGTGGGCGCCGGCTTCTCCCTCGGCGCCAGCATCTACGGCGACGCCGACGGCTCGTGCACGGGCTTCGGCGAGGTCGCGTACAAGTTCCAGATCGTCTCCGCGGGCACCGACACCAACGGCACCAAGCCGCAGGAAGGCGGCCAGGTTCCGGTCTCGGACAAGCCGGCCGACAAGGGCAACACCCCGGTGGTCAACGGCAGCCTCGCCGAGACCGGCTCCAGCTCCGCCCTGCCGACCATCGCCCTCGTCGGCGGTCTCGCCGTCGTCGCCGGTGCCGGTGCGGTGTTCGTGGTGCGTCGCCGCAAGTCGGGCGACGCCACCGCGTAAGCAGCCAGTGGGCCAGTAGGGACGAATAGACCTACGGCTACAAGAAGGACCCGCACTCGGAGGGGGGTGCGGGTCCTTCTCGTATCCGGAGACGGAGTTACGGTTTCGGCGGCACCGTCGGCATCCCCAGGAACGGCAGCCGCAGCGCGCCGAAGGCGTCCGCGGGTACCGCCGGGTCCCGGGGCTCGACCGGCTTCAGACGCTCGTACGCCGCCCCCGGCGCCGGGCGCGGGTCCGCCTCGCCCTTGTTGGGCCAGTACGACATCGCGCGCTCGGCCTGGGCGGTGATGGTGAGCGACGGGTTCACCCCGAGGTTCGCGGAGACCGCGGCACCGTCGACGACGGAGATGCCCGGGTGGCCGTACAGCCGGTGGTACGGGTCGATCACGCCGGTCTCCCGGGAGTCGCCGATCGGGCAGCCGCCCAGGAAGTGCGCGGTCAGCGGCGTTCCCATCAACTCGCCCACGTTGCTGCCCGCGAACCCGTTGATCTCCGCGGCGACGGCGGACGCGGCCTCGGACGCGGCCCTGATCTGCTTGGGGTTGGGCGCGCCGTGCCCCTGCCGGGCCGTCAGCAGGCCCTTCCCCGCGCCCTTCGGCTTCAGGTAGGTCGTCAGGGAGTTGTCCAGCGACTGCATCACCAGACCGATGATGGTCCGCTCGGACCAGCGGCGGTTGGAGAGCGAGCGGAGCACGAGGAGCGGGTGCTTCGCCGCGTTCACCAGCCATCCCGCCACCCTCGACGAGCCCTCCGCGTACGGGACCTGGAGGATGGACAGGCCCCCCATGGCGTTCGAGCCCTTGCCGTAGCGGACGGGCTCGATGTGGGTGTTCTCGTCCGGGTGGATCGAGGAGGTGATGGCGACACCCTGGGTGAAGTCGGCCTTGGGCGTGCCGTGCGCCTTGCGGTAGCGGCGGTTGTCGGTCTGCGCGCCCACCAGCGCCTCGGAGTTGGTGCGGGTCAGCTCGCCCAGCCTCGGGGAGAGGTACGGCAGTTGGCCGCCCGCCTTCATCCGGTGCAGCAGGGTCTGCGTGCCGTAGGTACCCGCGGCGATGACGACCCTGCGCGCCTTGAGCGTCCGCCCCTCGCCCTTGCGTTTCTCGTCCGTGGGCAGGGTGGCGACGGCGTATCCGCCCTGCGAGTCGTCGGTGACGGACACGACGGTGGTCATCGGGTGCACGACCGCGCCCGCCTTCTCCGCCAGGTACAGGTAGTTCTCGTTGAGGGTGTTCTTCGCGCCGTGCCGGCAGCCGGTCATGCACTCGCCGCACTCGGTGCACGCCTTGCGGGCGGGTCCGGCGCCCCCGAAGTAGGGGTCCTCCACCTCACCGCCGGGCCCGGCCTTCGCCGTGCCGTCCGCGTCCTGCCCGTCGCCGAAGAAGACGCCGACCGGCGCCATGTGGAAGCTGTCGCCGACGCCCATCCGCTGCGCGGCCGCCTTGAGATGGACGTCGGAAGGGGTCATCGTCGGGTTGAGCCGCACGCCGAGCATGCGGCGGGCCTGGTCGTAGTACGGCTTCAGCTCCGCCTGCCAGTCGGTGATGTCCTTCCACTGCGGGTCGTCGAAGAAGGCCTTCGGCGGTACGTAGAGGGTGTTGGCGTAGTTCAGGGAGCCGCCGCCGACTCCGGCGCCCGCCAGCACCATGACGTTGCCCAGCAGGTGGATGCGCTGGATGCCGTACATGCCGAGCGCCGGCGCCCACAGGTAGTTCTTGATGTCCCAGGAGTTCTTGGGCAGCGCGTCACGGGTGAAGCGACGGCCCGCTTCCAGCACTCCTACGCGGTAGCCCTTCTCGGTGAGCCTGAGGGCCGTGACCGAGCCGCCGAAGCCGGAGCCGACGACGATGACGTCGTAGTCGTAAGCGGTGTCGTCCGGGTTGTGGACGGAGTTCTCCTGTGACACGTGCTGCTCTCCTCATTGAGAACGTGGTGCGGCCTGACGGAGCCCTTGGCGGAGCCCTTAGCGCAGCCGGAGCGCCTTCATCACCCTCAGGCTGCGGCTCATGAACTGCGCGTACTTCTCGTCGTCCATGCCGAGCGAGGGCGCCATCGGCAGCAGCCGCTGCTGGGCGACGGTCTGTGCCTCGGTGTACTTGAGGATGCCCTCGGAGCCGTGCCGGCGGCCGAGGCCGGAGTCCTTCATGCCGCCCATCGGCGACTGGACACTGCCGTACGCGGGCGCGTATCCCTCGTTGACGTTGACCGTGCCGGTGCGCAGCCGTGCCGCGACCGCGCGTCCGCGCCGCCCGTCCTTCGTCCAGACGGAGGAGTTGAGGCCGTACGACGTGGAGTTGGCGAGTTCGACGACCTCGTCGTCCGTCTTGAAGCGGTAGAGGGAGACGACCGGCCCGAAGGTCTCCTCGTTGCAGACGGCCATGGGGGCTTCCACGCCGTCGAGGATGGTGGGCTCGTAGAAGTAGGGGCCGATGTCGGGGCGGGCGACGCCGCCGGCGACGACCTTCGCGCCCTTCGCGACCGCCTCCTCCACGTGCCGGGTCACGGTCTCCAGCTGCCGCTCCCCCACCAGCGAACCCATGTCGGCGCCGTAGGCGAGGGAGGTGCCGAGCCGCATGGCCTTGGTCCGGGCGGCGAAGCGCTCCGCGAACGCGTCGGCGACGGACTCGTGGACGTACAACCGCTCGATGGAGATGCAGAGCTGGCCGGCGGAGGAGAAGCAGGCGCGGACGGCGCCCGCGGCGGCCTTGTCGATGTCGGCGTCCTCCAGGACCACCATCGCGTTCTTGCCGCCGAGCTCGAGGGAGACGCCGACGAGCCGGGCGGCGGCGCCCTGGGCGACCTCGCGGCCGGTTCGGGTGGACCCGGTGAAGGAGACGTAGTCGGCGTGCTTGACGACCTCCGGCCCGACGACCGGACCGTCCCCGATGACGACCTGGAAGACCTCGGCGGGCAACCCGGCCTCGACGAGCAGGTCGCGCGCCCACAGGGCGGTCAGGCAGGTCTCGGTGTCCGGTTTCATCACCACCGCGTTACCCGCGACGAAGGCCGGGAGCGCGTCGCCGACGGAGAGTTCGAGGGGGTAGTTCCAGGGCGCGATCTGGCCCACGACACCGCGCGGGTGGCGCAGTTCGGTGACCTTGGTGAGGGTGGGCATGGCCCCGGCGTGCCGCTTGGGGCGGAGGTAGGCGGGAGCCTTCCTGCCGTAGTGGCGGGCGGCCACGACGACGGCCTGCACCTCTTCGTGCGCGTGCAGCCGGGCCTTGCCGGTCTCCAGCTGGATGAGGTCGAGCACCTCGGCCTGGCGGGCGAGCACCAGGTCGTGGAAGCGGAGCAGGACGGCGGCGCGCCGCCGCACCGGCGTGGCACCCCAGGCCACCTGCGCCTTACGGGCCCGCTCGAAGGCCTCCTGTACGTCCTCGGGGGTGGACTCGGGCAGGTCTGCCAGCTTCTCGCCGGTGAACGGGGTGTGGTTGGCGGTCCGACCGGAGCCGACGACACCCTTGGTGAGCTGGGCGACCAGCTCGGGCGTGACCACGTCGGCGGCGGTGCGGGCGCCCACGGGAGCGGGGGCGAGGGGATTGGTGCCGGTCTTTTCCGACTTGACCGTGGCGGTGATTTCCGAGGCCTGCGAGTCCGTCATGAGGCGCAGCGTATGACGGAGCGAGGGCTTTGGGTACCCGTTGGTAACCCGCTTTCACCGACTGCACACACCGCGCCAGTGGACACTGGCAGGGAACGCCCTGATCAGGGCGTTGTTCGGGAGCTCGGCGCCGCCTTGCGGATGCCGAGGCGTGCACGGGCGCTCTTGAACAGCGAGGTGCCCCGACGGCGCGCGCGGCGTCCGACGCACCCGTTACGCCCCACTCATGTTCCACTCGCGTTCCACGATCACCGCACGGGAAATCTCCCAGGAAAACCCTCTTTTCCGTCCTGCCTTCTCCCGCGCCGATTACCCGCGAGCCGCAGCAGAAGCCCCCTCTACAACTGGTCGATGTCCAGGTTCGCGATCGCCGTCCTGGCGACTTCACGGCCGCGTGTCGTGAAGTCGCCCTTGCCCGGATAGCTGATCGTGAGCTTGTACATGTCGCCCTTGGACGTCTTGTAGTAGAAGATCTTCACCTCGCGCGGGCGCGGGTTCTGGCTGTCGGTGGTCGTGTAGCCGACGGTGTTCTCGGCGGCCTGCCTGCCGTGGTACTTCGCGTTCTCCGGGGACGTCCGCGGGGACTCGGGCATGCTCAGCTCGTACCCGCCGCTGCCCTTGAAGTCGTCGTTGTCGGCGTACATCTCGGCGGCCGAGGAGTCCTTGATCCGGTGGCTCGTGTCCTCGGACTTCTCGATCAGGGTCAGGCCGATCCAGATGCTGCCGCTCCAGTCGGTGTACGTGACCCAGTGCCCCTTGTCCGACGTCCGGTCCGGCGTCGATCTCTGGTAGCCCGCGGGTGCCGCCAGTGTCGCGGCGACGTCCGTCTCGTGGTGCTTCTTCCAGCCGTCGGGCAGCGGACCCGCGAACGGGTTCGCGAACACCAGGTACGCCGCCACCGCCGCCGCGACGACCACCGCGCCGAGGCCGATGAACAGGGGCTTGCGGCGCACGCGCAGGCCCTTGCCGCCCGGACCCGCGATCTGCACCACCTGCGTCGGCTCCGGGGCGGGTGGCTCGGCGGCCTCCTCCAGCATCCGTCGGACCCGGTCCGCGCCGGGGCGGCGGGAGGGGTCCTTGTCCAGGAGCCCGTTGATGGCCTCCGCCAGCGGACCCCGCGCCGAAGCGGGCGGCGCCGGGGTGGAGTTGAGGACCGACTGGAGCGTCGCGGGCGTGTTGCTGCGGCGGAAGGGCGACACGCCCTCCGTGGCCGCGTACAGGACGACACCGAGCGACCAGAGGTCGGAGGCCGGCCCCGGACGCTGGCCGAGCACCCGTTCCGGCGCGATGTACTCGGGCGACCCGACGAAGCCGCCCGTGGCCGTCAGATTCGTCTCGCCCTCGATCTGCGCGATGCCGAAGTCGGTCAGGACGACCCGGCCGTGCGGGCCGAGCAGCACGTTGTCGGGCTTGACGTCCCGGTGCAGGATGCCCGCCGCGTGCGCCGCCTCCAGCGCGCCGAGCACCTCAAGACCGATACGCGCCGCCTCACGCACCCCGAGCGTGCCCTCCTGGAGGGCGGCGCCCAGCGAACGGCCCCGCACCAGCTCCATGACGATCCAGGGCTGTCCGTCCACGACCGCGACGTCGTGGACGTTCACCACCGCCGGGTGGTCGAGCCGGGCCGCGGCGCGCGCCTCGCGACGCATCCGCTCGAAGACATTGGCGCGTTCACGCTCGGGAAGGTGGTCCGGGACGCGGGGCTCCTTGACGGCGACCTCACGGTCCACCGTCTCGTCCTTGGCCCGCCAGACCGTCCCCATCCCACCGTGGCCGAGCTTGCCGAGCAGCCGGTAGCGGCCCGCGATGAGCCGCCCGGTGCCGGGATCGGGGTCGGGATCGAGGTCGGGACCGGTCGCGGTCACAGGATGGGGCGCGGGTACTGGATCGGGCGCGGACCCGACCGTCGGTTCCGGGGCGACCCGGGTCGGCGGTTGCAGAACGAAACTCGTCGGCTCGTCGGCTCCGTAAGGGACTCCCCCGTTGTTCCTCATGGGTCCATCCCTATCGCGGCACGCTCTCCGGCATCCAGACCCGTCGCGCACCGGTCACAGACCCGTGACGCGGACCGCCCCTTATCTCCCGTTTACCTCCCGCCTACGGGGCGACGAAGGTGTCCAACGCGACGTCGAAGTACTCCTTCGCCTGCGTCACCTTGCCGACCGGGGCCGACACCCACACGTCGTACGTCCGGCCGCCTTCCTCCCAGCAGAGGTCGTACGTGTGCCGCGCGCCCTCCGCCGTGGTGAAGCCGTTCCAGGTGAACTCCCAGAGCGCGGCGGGCTGTCCGTCGTGCGTGGTCGAGGTGACGGTGCCGTCGTGGTAGCCCGGGTTCGTGGACGGCCCGTCGGCGTCGGAGCGCCGCATCACCGCGAGCGGGCCGCCCGCCTCGGGGTCGGTCGCCTTGATGCCGAGGCGGAAGGTCTGGCCCGGCGACATGTAGAAGATCCGCTCGCCCTGCGGATCGCGGGTGAAGCCGTCCGGTACGGCGAGCGAGAACCCGTCCGGGTCATGGACCGTCCGGTAGCCCGAGGGTGCCGGGCCGGAGGCGGCGGTCGGCTTCTGCTGCCGGGTGACGGTGACCGTGGGGGCGGGGCTCGGTGAGGCCGAGGACCCCGGCGCTGCGGGCGCGCTCGGGGAGTGCGACGCGCTCACGGACGTGCCCGGCGCCGAACTGGCGGACGGCGTCGACGTACCGCCCCCGCCGTTGCCCCCGCCGCCCCCACCATGGTTCACCAGCAGCACCGCCGACACGCCCGCCCCGGCCACGGCGGCGACCAGCGCCGCGACGACGAGCGTGGTCCGCGCCGACCGCTTCGGGGCACGGTCGGACCCGGCGGCAGGGGGAGGAACCGGTGGAGGGGAAGGGTGCGCGGCCTGCTGGACGGGTGACTTCCGCTTCGGTACGTCCCGTTGCGTGGGCGTGTAGCCGGCCGACGCGGCCCGCGGCGTACGGCCCGTCTCCAGGAACGCCCTGAGCAGCCGCTCCGCCTCCACCGCGTCGAGCCGCCGCTCCGGATCACGCTCCAGCAGCCCCCGTACGACGGGCAGCAGGGGTGCGGCCTGCGCGGGCGGGCGGATCTCGTCCATGACGACGGCGTGCAGGATGCCACCCAACGAGTCGCGGCGGAAGGGCGATTCACCGCTCAGGACCGTGCAGAGCAGCGCCCCGAGCGACCACAGATCGGACTCGGGGCCGGTTCTGACCCCGGACATCCGCTCGGGCGCGGTGTACTCGGGCGAGCCGACGAACGACCCGCTCTCGGTGAGCGTCGTGGCGCCCGCGACCTGGGCGATGCCGAAGTCGGTGAGCACGACACGGTCGGTGCCCGCCTCCATCAGGACGTTGGCGGGCTTGAGGTCACGGTGCAGGACACCCGCCTCGTGCGCGCGCCGCAGCGCGCCGAGGAGGGCGAGGCCGATCCGGGCGGCCTCGCGCGCGTCGACCGGACCGTCGGCGGAGATCCGCTCGGCGAGCGAGCCGCCGTCGATCAGCTCCATGACGATGTACGGCCGTTCGTCCTCCTCGACCACGTCGTGCACGACGATGATGTGCGGGTGGTGCAGCTGGGCGACCGCGCGGGCCTCGCGCAGGGTGCGGTCGCGCTGCGTCCGGGCCTCGTCGGCGGAGAGCGAGTCGTCGAGGGCGACCTCCTTCACCGCGACCTGCCGGGCGAGCAGCTGGTCGGTGGCGCGCCAGACGACACCCATGCCGCCCCGGCCGATCCTGGCCTCCAGCCGGTAACGGCCGCCGATCACACGGACGTTCTCCCCCTCGGTCCCCATACGCCCCATCATGCCGCACCGGACGGACGCGCTCCGGGCCCCGGACCGCGCGATGGTTGTTATCCGGCCTCGTCAGACCGGTTGTGACCGGTTCGTGTCCGTCCGGCCCGTCAGGTCTTGGGGAGCCAGCTGCGGAGAATCACGTCGAACTGCCGGCGCGCCGTGTCCCAGTCCGCCGCGGGCGAGGACATGTAGATCGCGTACTCGACACCCTCCCGGCTGCGGTACGTCTGCTCGATCGCCCGCCGCTTGCCGGGGAACGGCGTCTGCTTCGGCAGCGCGGTCCAGGTGAAGTCCCACAGGGAGCCCGGGCAGTCGCGGAACGTGTTGGACTGCAGTTGCACCTGGTGGTAGTCGACCAGCTTGGTCAACTGCTGTTCCAGGTCCTGCTGGTGTGCGTACGGCGTGGGGAAGTCCGGCGAGTCGTCGATGGCGATGCGGACGAAGTGCTTGCCGCCGTCGGGCGTGTAGTCGACCTGGTTGCCGTTGGCCTGCCGCTGCCAGGTCTTGTCGGGCAGGGAGATGGTGAAGCCCTCGACGTCGTCCCGCTGCACCCAGGTGTCGGGCACGGCGCCGGACGGCTCCTGGGAGCCCGAAGTCGCGGTCGGGGTGCTCCCGGGCTTGGTGGTGCCGGGATGCGCGGTGCCGGGCGAGGCACTGTTGTGGGTGTCGTCGGTCCGTGCGCCGTTCACATAGTGCATGGCCACGGCGCCGCCACCGCCGATCAGGGCGGCGAGTACGACCACGAGAGCGATCGTACGACCGCGGCGCCGTCTCCCGGACGCGCCCCCGGAGCCGGTGCCCTCGCCCAGGGGCCCGGGCACCGGCGCGTGAAGCGTCGGCGTCGCCCCGTGCGCGCCCGATCCATGCGCCACGGACCCGTGCGACGCCGTCTCGTGCGCCCCCGGTCCGTGGGGCGCGGCGCCGTGCGATCCCGTCCCCTGGGGCGCCGTCCCGTAGGGCGCCACCCGCTGCGCGCCGATCCCCATGGTGCCCGTGTCCACGTGCTGTTGCGTCGGCACATACGCCTGCGCCGCACTCGGCCGGCGCCCCTCCGCGGCCTCGGCGAGCATCTGCTCGGCCTCTTCCGCACCGGGCCGCACGGCCGGGTCCTTGTTCAGCAGCGCGGTGATGACGGGCCCGAGCGGACCGGCGTGCTGCGGCGGCGCGGGCTCCTCGTCGACCACGGCCTGCATGGTGGTCAGCGGCGAGGTCCGCCGGAACGGCGAGCGCCCCTCCACCGCCGTGTACAGCGTCGCGCCGAGCGCCCACAGGTCGGCGGACGGGCCGGGGTCGTGCCCGCGCACCCGCTCGGGCGCCAGGTAGTCGACCGAGCCGACGATCTCGCCGGTACGCGTGATGGTCGTGTCGCCCTCGACCTGAGCGATCCCGAAGTCGGTGAGCAGCACCCGCCGGTCGGAGGACAGCAGTACGTTGCCGGGCTTCACGTCACGGTGCAGCACGCCGGCGGAGTGCGCGGCGCGCAGGGCGCGCAGTACCCACAGCCCGATCCGCGCCGCCTCGGCCGGTTCGACGCGCCCCTTCTCCTTGACCTCGTCGGCCAGTGAGTTGCCCTCGACCAGCTCCATGACGATCCAGGGCCGGTTGTCGTGATCCAGGACGTCGTGCACGGTGACGACGGCCGAGTGGTTGATCCGGGCGGCGGCCCGCGCCTCGGCGTGGGTGCGCGCCAACAGCACGGCCCGGTCGCTCTCCGTCACGTACAGCGCGGCCGTCAGCTCCTTGACCGCGACGGCACGGTGCAGCACCTCGTCGTGCGCACGCCACACGCGGCCCATGCCACCGCTGCCGATGGATTCGACAAGTCGGTAGCGGCCCGCGAGGAGCAGGCCCTGCATCTGATTCACGTTTCCCCGCAATGGTATTGACAGGGTCAGACTAAAGATCGGTCCCCGCGCAGGGAACCGGCGGGGTCGTACGGAGACCGCACTGTGACGGTTCTCCCTTCCGTGTACGGGAGGGAACCATTCGGCGTTCAGCGGTTCATGAGGAAGGAAATCGCTCAGCCGGTGACTTGGTAGGTCGCCGACGCCTGCTCGTACAGCCTCGTGACCTCGTCCCGTTCGGCCTCCGGGCCACGCACCTGCACCACGTGGTAGTGGCCGCCGACGATGATCGCGAGATTGCGGACGTACAGCGACTGACCCGCGGAGTTCTGCCAGGTGAACTGCCCCTCGGCCATGGTCCGTCCGCCCACGTCGATCCGCCGCATCCCGCTGGACGTGGCCCACGTCGAGTCGCGGAACGGCTGCAACTCGCTCTCGGTCTCGCGCTGGTACGTCAGCGGATCGCCGCCGTACTTGCTGGTGCTGTCCCGTCCGGGTACGACGATGAGCTCGAAGTCGCCCTGGGAGTAGACCACCTGGCCGCGCCCGTTCTTGGGCGTGCGGTTCCAGCCGTTGGCCACGGCGACCTGGAAGCCCTCGGAGTCCTTGCGCAGGGTGAAGCCCTGGCCGACCGCTGGGTCGTTGGACCGCGAGGTCGTCGAACTGGCGCCGCCCGAAGGGTTCGTGTCCGCGCCGGGAGAGGTCTGGTCCGGGCGCGGCCGGCTGCTGGCGCTGCCGTCGGCGCCCGTGCCCGCGGTGTTCCCGGGTGCCGGGCTCACCTGGCTCGCGGAGCCGGTCCGTTCGCCGTTCGCGTCGCTGTTCGGGTCGGTCTTCTTCGGCATGAAGACCATCGCGTACGCGACCGCCGCGACCAGCAGGAGCAGGACCAGCAGGAGCAGGTTCCGGCCCAGCTTGCGGGGTTTGGCCGTCTCCGTCGACCTGGCCGGCCTCGCCTGCCGGTCGTGCTTCGCGCGCTTGTGGCGGGCGTGCGCGCTGGTCGCGGGCAGTCCGGCCCGGCGCCTGCGGACGAGCTCGCCCCTGCGCCGTACGATCGGTAGCCGGCTGGGGTCGAGGGGCGGGGCCGCGACCACGTGCGCGCCCGCCTCGGGTTCCGGCGCGGACCGCACCAGCGAGCGCAGCCAGCCGCTCAGCTCCTCGAAGTCCAGCCGCTCGGTGGGGTCCTGCCGCAGCAGCGACTCCACGACGGGCCGCAGTGGCCCGCACTCCTCGGCGAACGCGGGCGGCTCCGCGCACACCAGCTGCACCAGCTCCGCGGTGTTGTCCTCGGGGTAGGGCGCGTGTCCCTGCACGGCCCGGAAGAGCAGGGCGCCCAGCGCCCACAGATCGGTCTGGGGACCGATCGGCGCCGCCAACTGCCAGTTCTCGTGCACCGGCCCGGCCTGCTCCGGCGCCCATCGCTCGGTCACCGGACCGACGACGGCCATCCGCGCCTGCCGGGCCCGCTCCGCGGCGAGCGCGGTGGCGGGACCGCGCCGCGGGGGCGCACCGGCGACCAGCTCGTCCCAGCGGCCGTTGGGCGTCGGGGCGGGGGTGGACTGCTGCCCGGGCACGAGGGCGGGGGTGCCGTGGCTCTGGGCGCCGTGGGGGCCTTGGATTCCTGGGGGAACCGCGGTGCCGCTGTGTGTACTTCCATGACCGGCCGGGGGGCCGGGGAGCGCCGGGTGCCCCTGACCGCCATGGCCGCCGGGAGCTGGGTCGGGACCGGGGCCACCGAATCCGGGGCCGTTGACGCCAGTGGCGGTACCGGGGCCGCTTCCGGGGCGGGGCTGCGCGCCGGGCCACGCGCCCGCGCGTCCCACACCGACGCCGTACGGGTCGGCGATCTGACCGGGGGGCGGGGTCTCCGGCCGCTGCTCCCCACCCTGCCCGGAGCCCTGGGTCCCCGGAGCGGAGCCGTCCTCCGGCGGGGCGGGACGGGGCGCGGGCAGTGCCGCCGGACCGCCCCGCTGCTGCTCGTGCACACGGGCCGCGGCCCGGGCTCCGGCCCGGTACGCGGCGATGGCTCCGGCCCGGGCCGCCCGGGCGTCGCCTCCGGCCTCCAGCGCCCTGCGCGCCAGGGCCGCTCCGCCGTCGACGGGCGGCTCCCCCACGGGAGTGGTGTTCTCGGCCCGCGCCTCGATCGCGGCCCGCCGCGCGGCCTCGGCATCGGCCCCCTGCGCACTGGCGACCACCGCGCCGAACGAGGCTCCGGGCCTCCCGCCGGAAGTACCACCGGCTCCCCCACCGGGCAGTCCTCCGGTCGCTCCACCAGGCGCGGCACCGCGCGCGCCGGCCGCCCCACGCGGGACACCGGCGCCCGTACCCGTACCCGCTCGTGAATCCGCACCGGGACCCGCGAGGGGCGAACCGGCGCCCACGCCTCCCTCACCCCCGGGACCCTCGAAGTCCTGTACCGGCACCGGGTCGTACCCGCACAGTGCCTCCTCCGCGGCGCCGGCGGCCAGGCCGGTCAGCATCACCCGGCCGTCGTCGCAGACGAGCACCGTGCGCACGGTGATGTTGCGGTGGACCCATCCGTGCGCGTGCAGCACCCGCAGCGCGGTGACGACGTCGGCGGCGACCTCGGCCGCCCGGTAGGGGCTCAGCGGCTTCTCGGCGAGCAGTGCGGCCAGCGACCGCGCGGGCACCAGTTCACTCACTATCCACAACGACCCGCCTTCGGCGAACACGTCGAAGACCTGGTCCAGCCGGGGATGGTCGGGAATCTGCGCGGCGGCCTGCGCCGCCTCGATCGCCCGTAGTACGGCGGGTTCGGTGGGCCTGCGCGTGGTCCGTGCGGAGGCGCGCCGCGCCCCGCCGTCCCGCGCCACGAACCCTTCGGGCAGCCCGTCCGCGTCGAGCATCTCCGCCTCGACGACCTCCGGCAACGGCACCTGCCGGACGAGGACTTCCTGACCGCTGTAGGTGTCGAAGGCCCGGCTCTCGGCGAGTTCGTACTCGTCGGAGGGCGGCAGCGGCAGGCGGTAACGGTCGGCGAGTACCCGACCCGCATAGTCGTCCACGACGCCTCCCCCGGCCGCCCGGTGGTCAATTCCGTTCGCCTCGCGTCCCGTTACGGCTTCGTACGGTCCGCAACCACTCACGATACGTGCCGGAGGCAACCCGCAATGTCGGGATGCGAGATGTCACCGCCCCGTGACCGACCCCTACAACAGACACCCCGGGCGAACCGGCCCGAACCTCACGGCATGAGCACGCGGCTCACGACGTGGGCTCGGGCCCGTGCCTCACGACTTCGGCTGGAACGTCGCCGTCAGGGTCTTCCAGGTGTCCTTGCGCAGCTCGCTGTCCCAGTCGGATGCCTTCGCCGTGTACATCAGCCCGTACCCGAGATGGTCGTTCACGACGAACCCGCGGTCGATCGACCGGTACTTCGTGCCGCCGTCCTGATAAGTGAACTCCCAGTCGGCCGTGTTCCAACCGCGGTAGTCCACCTTCTCTATGCGCACCCGCTTGTACTGCGAGCGCACCATGTACCCCTCTTGGTTCTTCCAGTCCGCCACGGGGTCGCTCTTGGGCGTGGTCGTCCAGCCGACGAGGAGCTTCTGCCCGTCGGGACCGGTGAAGCGGGCTCCCGCGTCATCCGTCGACTGGTACTTCCACCCCTTGGGCAGCCCGATCTTGAACCCCTGGCCGCCCTCGTACGTCGACACGGCGGTGGAGCCCGAGGAGCCCGACTCCTTGCCGTCGCCGCCCGTCCCGCTCGTTCCGTTCGTGGCGGCGGCGCTGCCCGACGCGTCGGTGTTCGGCGCGCCGCCCGAACTCCCGTCCCCGGCCGACCCGGTGGCACCGTCCGTCTTGTCGCCCCTGTCGGTGTGAGAGCCGCTGGTCGCGCCCTTGCCGCCGCTGCCCGCGGTCACCCCGTTGGACGCGGCCGCCTTGGTGTCACCGCTCTTGCCGTTCTTCGCCCCGCTGTCGTCACCGCCACCGAGGGTCAGGGCCAGCACGGTGCCGATCACGGCGAGCGCCACGACCACCGCGATGATCACCAGGGTCCGCCGCGACACCACATCGGTGAGCGGTGCCCGCGGCACGGGCCGCGGCGGCCGCTCGGGCGCCACGGGCCACCCGGAGGCAGGCCTGGCCTCGCCGGCCGAACCGGCCGAACCGGTGGAGCCGGTGGAGCCGGAACCTCCCGAACCCGCCGAGCCGAGAGCCCCCTTCGAGCCGGCGGGGCCGGAGGCCGAGCCAACTGGCGCGCCGTCACGCACGCCCGGCTTCGGGGAGCCCTCCGCCGCCTTGTCGCCCTGGCCGGGCGTGACCGTCCCGGACTTCGCCGCAGCCGCGGCGGGCTTCGACACGTCCACGCGCGGCGGAGCCGGGGGAGCCTTCGGAGCGACCGGAGCCGCCCCCTCCACGCCCACCGAACCGGAAGCCGCGGTACCGCCGGCACCACCCGCGCCGCTCGCACCGCCCGTCCCGCCCGCGGCGCCGGACTTCGCACGGGCCGTCGCCGCAGCGGTGGCCGCCGCCGTGGCCGCACCGGCGACCGAGGCGGCCTTCCGCACGGAACGCAGCGCTCCGCGCAGCCGCTCCCCGGCCTCCTCGCCCCGCTTGGCCCCGGAACCGCCCGAGCCACCCGAACTCTTCTTGCCCCGGCCCTCGTCCGGCACCGGCGGCAGCACCACGACCTTCGTCGCGTCCGCCGGCTCCGGCACGGTCTCCTTGGGCTCGGGGGCGTAGACCACCTCGCTGAGCATCGCCCGGGCGCGCTCGTTGTCGAGCCGCTGCGCGGGGTCCTTCACGAGCAGCCCGTAAATCACGTTCTCCAGCGGGCCCGCGTTCTTCGGCTGCTCCACCGGCTCGGTCATCACCGCGGTGAGCGTCGCGATCGCGGAACCCTTGTCGTACGGCGGCACGCCCTCGACCGACGCGTACAACAGCCCGCCCAGCGACCACAGGTCGGCCGCGGGGCCGGGCTTGTGCCCGCGCGCCCGCTCCGGCGAGATGTACGAGGGGGCGCCCACCAGCATGCCGGTCGAGGTGATCGACGGGTCGCCCTCGACCTGCGCGATGCCGAAGTCGGTCAGCACGACCCGGCCGTCGTCGGAGATCAGCACGTTCGACGGCTTCACGTCGCGGTGCAGAATGCCCTCGCGGTGCGCGGAACGCAGCACGTCGAGTATCGCGAGCCCCACCTCGGCGGCGCGCTTCGGCGTGAGCAGGCCGTCCTCGCGGATGACCTCGGCGAGCGACTTGCCCTCGACGAGCTCCATCACGATCCACGGCCGGTTGTCCTCGTCGACCACGTCGAAGACCGTCACCGCGCCGTTGTTGCGAATCCGCGCGATCGCCTTGGCCTCACGCAGCGTGCGCGTGATCAGCCGTCGCTTCTCGTCGTCATCGATGCTCGACGGGAACCGCAGCTCCTTGACGGCGACCGTGCGGCCCAGCGTTTCGTCCTGGGCCCGCCACACCGTGCCCATGCCGCCGCGGCCGAGAACATCTCCCAGCCGGTAGCGCCCGGCGAGGAGACGTTCGCTCTTGTCCTGACGGGATGCTCCCGCCCGCTCCGCCTCCGACATGCGTCCCCTCATGCAACCCGCCCTGACAGAGCCTTCATTGTCCCTCACCCGACAAGCGCTCAGCGCCCAGGGGGCCCTTCGGCCTACAAGCCCCCGACGACCGGCACGCCCCTCACCTGCGGACCACCCGCTCGTGCGCACAGGTCCGTCCTCCCATGATGTGCCGCAACAAGGAAGGAACACCGATGGCTGCGCCCCGGACACCTCGGACACTCCTGGTCATACCCGCGCCTCTGGCCGTCCTGTCGCCGGCCCCGATCGACCTGCCGCGCCTGATGCCGACCGCCGGTCCTTCCCACTCCACCACACCCTCGGCCGCCCGTCACACCCCCAGGTCCGCGGCGCTCCCGCCCCGCCAACCGCGCGAGATGCTCGACACCCGCGCCGCACACGGCCTGTACGGCATGGGTCTGTATCCGGAAACTGTCGTGCGGCACCACGGTGTGGGGGCACGACAGCCACATGTCCGGCAGCTACGTGCGCACCGCGGCCACCGTCGACGGCCGTCGTGTCCTCACCTTCCGGGTGAACACGGACGGGATCGAGGACCCGGAGCTCGAACCCGACCTGCTCGCCGCCGAGTTCTGCCCTGGCACCCAGTAGAACGGCCGGGTTTCGAGCAAAGATCCCAGCTCACGACACCCGTTCGAGTGACGTTCACGGGAACTCCTGGGAACCCCGGGGCCACCGGGAACCCCCTGGAACTCCCGGGCAGGCCCTCGCCGACAGCAGGGCCCGATCAACGCGGCACGATGTCCGGCGCCCCCAGCCGCGCCGCGTCCGCCGTCTGGTCGTCCGGCTGACGCTGGGACTCCCGCTCCGCCTCGACCCGCTTCTCGTAGTGCTCCACCTCGCGCTCGATCTGGTCCTTGTCCCAGCCGAGCACCGGCGCCATCAGATCGGCGGCCTCGCGGGCGCTGCGCGTACCGCGGTCGAAGGTCTCGATGGAGATACGGGTGCGCCGGGTCAGCGCGTCGTCCAGGTGCCGCGCGCCCTCGTGCGAGGCGGCGTAGACGATCTCGGCCTTGAGGTAGTCCTCGGCGGCCGGAAGGGGTTGGCCCAGCGCGGGGTTGGCGGCGATGAGCTCGAATATCTCCTCGGCCAGCACACCGAACCGGTTCAGCAGATGCTCCACGCGGACCACATGGAGTCCGGTGCGCTGCGCGGTGCGCGCCCGCGCGTTCCACAGCGCCCGGTACCCCTCGGCCCCGAGCAGGGGGATGTCCTCGGTGACGCATTCGGCGACCCGCTGGTCGAGGCCGTGCACCGCCTCGTCGACCGCGTCCTTGGCCATCACCCGGTACGTCGTGTACTTGCCGCCCGCCACGACCACCAGTCCCGGCACCGGATGGGCCACGGTGTGCTCGCGCGAGAGCTTGCTGGTCGCGTCCGACTCGCCCGCGAGCAGCGGCCGCAGTCCCGCGTACACACCCTCCACGTCGTCGCGGGTCAAAGGCACCGAGAGCACCGAGTTCACACGCTCCAGCAGATAGTCGATGTCGGCGCTGGAGGCCGCGGGGTGGGCCTTGTCGAGGTTCCAGTCGGTGTCCGTGGTGCCGATGATCCAGTGCCGCCCCCAGGGGATCACGAAGAGGACGGACTTCTCCGTGCGCAGGATCAGACCCGTCGCGGCGTTGATCCGGTCCTTCGGCACGACCAGGTGGATGCCCTTGGAGGCCCGTACGTGGAACTGACCTCTCTCGCCCACCATGGCCTGGGTGTCGTCGGTCCACACGCCCGTGGCGTTGACGATCTGCTTGGCGTGGATCTCGTACTCCCCGCCGCCCTCGACGTCCTGCACCCTGGCGCCGACCACACGCTCGCCCTCGCGCAGGAATCCGGTCACGCGGGCACGGTTGGCGACCTTCGCGCCGTACGCCGCCGCCGTGCGCACCAACGTGGCCACATAACGGGCGTCGTCCACCTGTGCGTCGTAGTACTGCAACGCGCCGACCAGCGCGTCCTTCTTCAAGGCGGGTGCTATGCGCAGGGCGTGGGCGCGCGTCAGATGGCGGTGGGCGGGCAGTCCGCGTCCATGTCCGCTCGTCATCGACATGGCGTCGTACAGCGCGACGCCCGATCCCGCGTACAGCCGCTCCCAGCCCTTGTGCTGGAGCGGATAGAGGAAGGGCACCGGCTTCACCAGGTGCGGTGCCAGGCGTTCCAGAAGGAGCCCACGCTCCTTCAGGGCCTCGCGCACGAGGGCGAAGTCGAGCATCTCGAGATAGCGCAGGCCGCCGTGGATCAGCTTGCTGGACCTGCTGGAGGTGCCCGACGCCCAGTCACGTGCTTCGACCAGACCCGTGGACAGGCCGCGCGTCACGGCGTCGAGCGCCGTCCCCGCACCGACCACGCCCGCGCCCACCACCAGCACATCCAGCTCACGCTCGGCCATTCCCGCCAGGGACTCGGCGCGCTCCGCCGGCCCCAGTTTCGCTGTCCTCACCGCTGCCTCCCGCTGTCTGTCGCGCTGGCCGCACCTGTCCGGCGACGCCCGGCTCACGTCCCCCTGCCCCAAAGTCTGACCGCGATGTCCGTCATCGGCCACCACGCGCCCCCAGCCTGTGGACAACACTCCCGGAAACTCGCCCGCCCAATACCGCGAATCGGTCATATTTACTCCTAGTCTGACATTGCGCTCGCCCGTTCTGTCCACAGGGCTTGCGCACCTGTCCCGCTTCGGTTATTGGGAAGGACGGCCCACGCCATGCCCGCAGATCTCGCCGTCATCGGACTCGGACATCTCGGCCTGCCCCTGGCCCAGGCCGCCGTCGCCGCCGGCATCCCCACGCTCGGCTACAAGACCGGGCCGGAGGGCGGCTCACTCACACCGGCCGAACTGCGCCGGATGCTCTCGGGGGGCTTCCGGCCGACCACCAACCCCGCCGAACTCGGCCGAGTCCGCACCGCCGTCATCTGCGCCCCGACCCCACCCGTCCCCGACGGCACCCCCGACCTGGGCCAAGTGGCCTCGGCCGCCCGCACCCTGGCCGAACGGCTGCGCCCGCACACCACCGTGATCCTGGAGTCGTCGGTCCACCCCGGCACCACCGAGGACTTCCTGCGCCCGCTCCTCGAAGAGGGCTCGGGCCTGCGCGCGGGGCGCGACTTCCACCTCGCGTACTCACCCAGCCGCGTCGATCCCGGCAACCGGGACTTCACCCCCGCCAACACTCCCAAGGTCATCGGCGGCCTCACCTCCGCCTGCACCGAGTCGGCCGCCGCCTTCTACGGGCGCCTCACCGACAAGGTCGTACGCGCGCGTGGTCCCCGCGAGGCGGAGACCGTGCAGCTCCTGGAGAACAACTACCGGCACGTCAACATCGCCCTGGTCAACGAGATGGCCGTGCTCTGCCACGACCTGGGCGTCGACGTGTGGGACGTCATCCGCTGCGCCGAGACCAAGCCGTTCGGATTCCAGGCGTTCCGGCCGGGGCCGGGCGTCGGCGGCCACGGCATCGCCCAGGACCTGGCGGGCCACTCGGGCCGCACCCTCCGAATGGTCGAACTGGCCCAGCAGGTCAACAGCCACATGCCGCGGTACGTCATCCAGCGCGCCGCCACGCTCCTCAACGAACACGGGAAATCGGCCCGCGCCGCGCGCGTGCTCCTGCTCGGCGTCACCTACAAGCCCGATCTCGCCGACCAACAGGGCACGCCCGCCCACGAGATCGCCCTGCGCCTGATGGAGCTCGGCGCGACCGTCAGCTACCACGACCCGCACATCCCGGCCTGGAACGTCCTCGGCCGCCCCGTCCCGCGCGCCGACTCCCTCTACGAGGCCGCCGCCGACGCCGATCTCACGATCCTGCTCCAACAGCACCGCACGTACGACCTCCAGGGGCTCTCCGTGAAGGCCCAGCTCCTGCTGGACACCAGGGGAGCGACCCCGACCGGAGCCGCGCACCGGCTCTGACCCCGGCGAAACCCCTGGACGGGATGTCACTGCCGACTGCTACTGTGCGTCAGCTCTCGCACACCAGTGCGCCCGCGTCCCGGGCGCTCCCAGGTGTGCGCTCACATCCCTGGGGGGAACCACATGAGTCAGTCGTCTCCGCCGCCGTCCGGTCCACCGACCGACAACCCGTACGCGGACCAGAACCCGTACGCCGACCAGCCGGGCCGGCCGCCCGCGCCGCCGCAGGAGACGGCCCAGGCCGGGTTCCCGCAGCAGGGTGCCCCGCAGGGCGCACCCCAGCCGGGCTTCCCGATGGCCCCCGTCGCCCCGGCCGCTCCGGTGCGCGACAAGCTCGGGCTCGGCCTCGCGGCCGCCGTCGGTGCCGCCCTGGTCGCGGCGGGCGTCTACGGAGTCGTCATCGGACTCACCAAGCACGAGATCGGCTGGGCGGCCGTCGGCGTCGGCTTCCTGATCGGCCTCGCCGCGGGCCGCGTCGGCGGACGCAACCCGATCCTGCCGATCGCCAGCGTGATCCTTTCGGTGGCCTCGGTCTACCTCGGCCAGTTGGTCGGCGAGGCCATGCTCGGCGCCAAGGAGGTCGGCGTCGGCTTCAACGAGATCTTCTTCCACCACTTCGGTGTGGTCCAGGAAGCCTGGAAGGCCCAGGCCGACCCGCTGACCTTCCTCTTCTTCGCCATCGCCGCCTACGCGGCCTTCTCCGGCGCCAAGAAGGCCGGTCAGTAACCCAGCCCCGGTATGCGCGAGGGCCCGCCCACCTCATGGTGGACGGGCCCTTCGGCGTCGTACGAACCGCCGTACCGCGTCCGCTAGCGCTTGTGCTGCGCGTCCGCGACCGTCACCTCGACGCGCTGGAACTCCTTGAGCTCGCTGTAGCCGGTGGTGGCCATGGCGCGGCGGAGGGCGCCGAAGATGTTCATGGAGCCGTCGGGGATGTGCGAGGGCCCGGTGAGGATCTCCTCGATGGTCCCGACGGTGCCGAGGTCGACCTTCTTGCCGCGCGGCAGCTCCTCGTTGACCGCTTCCATGCCCCAGTGGTGGCCCCTGCCGGGCGCGTCCGTGGCGCGGGCCAGCGGGGAGCCCATCATCACCGAGTCGGCGCCGCAGGCGATCGCCTTGGGGAGGTCGCCGGACCAGCCGACACCGCCGTCCGCGATCACGTGCACATAGCGGCCGCCGGACTCGTCCATGTAGTCGCGGCGGGCCGCGGCCACGTCGGCGACGGCGGTCGCCATCGGGACCTGGATGCCCAGCACGTTGCGCGTGGTGTGCGCGGCGCCGCCGCCGAAGCCGACCAGGACACCGGCGGCGCCCGTGCGCATCAGGTGCAGCGCCGCCGTGTACGTGGCGCAGCCGCCGACGATCACGGGGACGTCGAGCTCGTAGATGAACTGCTTCAGGTTCAGCGGTTCGGCGGCACCGGAGACGTGCTCCGCGGAGACCGTCGTACCGCGGATGACGAAGATGTCCACGCCCGCGTCGACGACGGCCTTGGAGAACTGGGCCGTGCGCTGCGGCGACAGGGCGGCCGCGGTGACGACGCCCGAGTCGCGCACCTCCTTGATGCGCTGCCCGATCAGCTCCTCCTTGATGGGAGCGGCGTAGATCTCCTGGAGGCGGCGGGTCGCGGTGTCCGCGTCCAGCTCGGCGATCTCGTCGAGCAGCGGCTGCGGGTCCTCGTACCGCGTCCACAGGCCTTCGAGGTTCAGTACGCCCAGGCCGCCCAGCTCGCCGATGCGGATCGCGGTGGCCGGGGAGACGACCGAGTCCATCGGGGCCGCCAGGAACGGCAGCTCGAAGCGGTAGGCGTCGATCTGCCAGGCGATCGAGACCTCCTTCGGGTCTCGCGTACGGCGGCTCGGGACGACGGCGATGTCGTCGAAGGCGTACGCCCGGCGGCCGCGCTTGCCGCGCCCGATCTCGATCTCAGTCACGTGTGTGGCCTTTCCCTCTTCGTTTCTGCGCCTCCCAGTATCCCCGACACCTACGACAAGGGCGGCCCCGGAACCTCCGGAACCGCCCTCACGTACACGCACGGCCAGTCGTCAGTACAGGTGACGGCTAGTCGTTACGGCTGTAATTCGGCGCCTCGACCGTCATCTGGATGTCGTGCGGGTGGCTCTCCTTGAGGCCCGCCGAGGTGATCCGGACGAACCGGCCCTTGGACTCCATCTCGTCGATGGTGGCGGCGCCCACGTACCCCATGGTCTGGCGCAGACCGCCGACGAGCTGGTGCAGCACGTTGGCCAGCGGGCCGCGGTAGGGCACCTGGCCCTCGATGCCCTCGGGCACGAGCTTGTCGTCGGAGGCCACGTCCGCCTGGAAGTAGCGGTCCTTCGAGTACGACCTGCCCTGGCCCCGGGACTGCATGGCGCCGAGGGAACCCATGCCGCGGTACGACTTGAACTGCTTGCCGTTGATGAAGAGCAGCTCGCCGGGCGACTCCTCACAGCCCGCCAGGAGGCTGCCGAGCATCACCGTGTCGGCACCGGCGGCCAGCGCCTTGCCGATGTCGCCGGAGTACTGCAGACCGCCGTCGCCGATCACCGGGACACCCGCGGCACGGGCCGCGAGGGCCGCTTCGTAGATGGCGGTGACCTGCGGGACGCCGATGCCGGCGACCACACGGGTGGTACAGATCGAGCCGGGGCCCACGCCCACCTTGACGCCGTCGACGCCGGCGTCGATCAGGGCCTGGGCACCGTCACGGGTGGCGACGTTGCCGCCGATCACGTCGACGTGCACGCTCGACTTGATCTTCGCCATCCAGTTGAGCGCGTTGCTGTTGTGCCCGTGCGAGGTGTCGACGATCAGGAAGTCCACCCCGGCCTCGGCCAGCGCCTGAGCGCGCTCCAGCGCCTCGGGGCTGGCGCCGACGGCGGCACCCACCAGCAACCGGCCCTCGGCGTCCTTCGCGGCGTTCGGGTACTTCTCGGCCTTCACGAAGTCCTTGACCGTGATGAGGCCCTTGAGGACGCCCGCGTCGTCGACCAGCGGAAGCTTCTCGATCTTGTGGCGGCGCAGCAGTTCCATGGCGTCGGTGCCGGAGATGCCGACCTTGCCGGTGACCAGGGGCATCGGCGTCATGACCTCGCGCACCTGGCGCGAACGGTCGGTCTCGAAGGCCATGTCACGGTTGGTGACGATGCCGAGCAGCTTGCCGCCGCCGTCGGTGACGGGGACACCGCTGATGCGGAACTTGGCACACAGGGCGTCGGCCTCGGCCAGCGTCGCGTCCGGGTGCACCGTGATCGGGTCGGTGACCATGCCGGACTCGGAGCGCTTCACCAGGTCGACCTGGTTGACCTGGTCCTCGATGGAGAGGTTGCGGTGCAGTACACCGACGCCTCCCTGCCGGGCCATGGCGATCGCCATGCGCGACTCGGTCACCTTGTCCATCGCCGCGGAGAGCAGCGGGATGTTCACACGTACGTTGCGGGAGATACGCGACGAGGTGTCGACCGCGTTGGGCAGCACCTCGGAGGCGCCCGGCAGCAGCAGCACGTCGTCGTAGGTCAGCCCGAGTGTCGCGAATTTGGCGGGCACTCCGTCGACGTTGGCAGTCATGACACCTTCCCCAAATGGCCTTGATCGGTGCGGATGTCCATGCTAACGGGAAGCAAGGGTCTCCCATTCCACGGTTCGGATCGCCCTCGGGCTTCGTAGGTTCGTACGGGCGGGGTGGCGACGCCGTTCAGCTGTGGCCCGGGCCCGGTCCCCGCGGCAGAACGACGCGAACCCCACGCCTGCCAAAAAACCGGTCCGCCCCTTGGGAGGGCGGACCCGTCGCGTCGGCCGAAGCGTCCCCGGAGGTCCCGGTGTCGGCGGCCCCTGAGAGCCGCCTACTGCTCCGCCAGCGCCCGCAACCGGCTCAGTGCGCGGTGCTGGGCCACCCGAACGGCGCCCGGTGACATTCCCAACATCTGGCCCGTCTCCTCGGCCGTGAGGCCCACCGCGATGCGCAGCAGAAGCAGCTCGCGCTGGTTCTCGGGGAGGTTGGCCAGGAGTTTCTTGGCCCACTCGGCGTCGCTGCTGAGGAGAGCGCGCTCCTCCGGGCCGAGGGAGTCGTCGGGGCGCTCGGGCATCTCGTCCGAGGGAACCGCCGTCGAACCGGGGTGGCGCATCGCGGCGCGCTGCAGGTCGGCGACCTTGTGCGCGGCGATGGCGAAGACGAACGCCTCGAAGGGGCGCCCGGTGTCCTTGTAGCGCGGCAGCGCGAGGAGCACCGCTACGCAGACCTCCTGGGCCAGGTCCTCGACGAAGTGCCGCGCGTCGCCCGGAAGCCGGGAGAGGCGGGTGCGGCAGTAGCGCAACGCCAAGGGATGTACATGCGCGAGCAGGTCGTGCGTGGCCTGCTCGTCGCCGTCGACCGCGCGATGGACGAGCGCACCGATCACCGTCGTCTCGTCGTCGCGCATCGGTCCATGGTGCCTTGGCGTCGTCTTGTCCGTGGCACCGCGTCCGTAGTTGTGCACCGAAGCGTTATGAGCAGGTGCGCCGGAACTCATCTCCTGCGCCCTCCCCTTCCGCTCGACCGACTCGTCCCCGAGGAACTCCACACCTCAAGCATGCGGCATCCGCGGCGAAACGAGCAGCGGGCACTCGGCGGGCGTTGTTGTCGGCCCCGCCCACCATGAGGTAGGCGGGGTGCGTCGTACCCCCGCGACGGCTCACCTAACGAACCAGACCCCACCGGAAACCGAGCGCCACGGCGTGCGCGCGGTCCGAGGCGCCGAGCTTCTTGAAGAGCCGTCGGGCGTGCGTCTTCACGGTGTCCTCGGAGAGGAACAGCTCGCGGCCGATCTCGGCGTTGGAGCGGCCGTGACTCATGCCTTCCAGCACCTGGATCTCACGCGCCGTGAGCGTCGGCGCCGCGCCCATCTCGGCCGACCGCAGTCTGCGCGGGGCGAGCCGCCAGGTGGGGTCGGCGAGCGCCTGGGTCACGGTCGCGCGCAGCTCGGCGCGGGAGGCGTCCTTGTGCAGATAGCCGCGGGCCCCGGCGGCGACGGCGAGCGCCACACCGTCCAGGTCCTCGGCCACGGTGAGCATGATGATGCGCGCACCGGGGTCGGCGGACAGCAGCCGCCGAACGGTCTCGACGCCACCCAGTCCGGGCATGCGTACGTCCATCAGAATCAGGTCCGAGCGGTCGGCACCCCAGCGGCGGAGGACTTCCTCGCCGTTGGCTGCCGTCGTCACGCGCTCGACGCCGGGCACGGTCGCCACCGCTCGGCGGAGCGCCTCTCGGGCAAGCGGGGAGTCGTCGCAGACGAGGACGGATGTCATGGCCGCCCTCCGCAGCTGATGCGCGTCACCTTGAGCCTCCAGGCTGGTACGAATCGTCATCTGTGCGGTCGACACTCGCCGACGGAACTGCCGTCTGCCCGAGCGCTTGTTCCTTCAACCGCCTCCGCACTCTCAACGACGGTCACTCGAAAGAGTTACGGGGCAGTCGGTCGCCTTCGGCACTCTACGTGAGGGCGTGGACACGAGGCAGACATGCGCAACGGACCCTCAACGTTTCATCACAACCTATGCCCCATTCAGCCTGTTTTCTTCCCCTTTGCTGGTGTCTGCGGCTAGATTCGCAATGAGTCATATTTTCATCTCCTTAGATCGTAGATGTACGGTCGGTGGGCAGAGCGGCCCAGAACGGCAACAAGGGGACAAAGCAATGGCAGATTTCTCCCGCCTTCCCGGTCCGAACGCGGACCTCTGGGACTGGCAGCTCCTCGCGGCCTGCCGCGGGGTCGACAGCTCGCTCTTCTTCCACCCGGAGGGCGAGCGCGGTGCGGCACGGAGCGCTCGCGAGAACTCGGCCAAAGAGGTCTGCATGCGATGCCCGGTACGCGCCCAGTGCGCTGCGCACGCCCTGGCGGTGCGCGAACCGTACGGCGTATGGGGCGGCCTGACCGAGGACGAGCGCGAGGAACTCATGGGGCGGGCGCGCAACCGGCTGGTGGCGGCGTCGACCACCGGGAGCGGCGATCCCGCTTCGAACAACTGAAGGAACGTTTCTGCTTTTCCGTCCACCGTCGGGCACGCGCACGCGTGCCCGTGCTTTTGGGCGGCGTCAGCGGCTCGCGGCCCGCGCGAGTCGGTCGAGCGTCGCCGCCACCGCCGGCACCTGCGCCAGGTCCGGCAGGGTGAGTGCGACGATCTCGCGCCGCACCGGCGGCTCCACCGTCACGGTGCGCGCACCCTTGGGGCGTACGGACTCGATCGCGAGCTCGGGCAGGACCGCGACCCCGAGGCCCGCGCCGACCAGCCCGACCACGGCCGGGTAGTCGTCGGTGGCGAAGTCGATGCGGGGCACGAAGCCCGCGGCACGGCAGACCTCCACCAGTTGTCCGCGACAGCGCGGACAGCCCGCGATCCACGGCTCCCCGGCGAGTTCGGCGATCGCGACCGATCCGGCCCGCGCGAGCCGGTGCTTCTCGGGGACCAGCCCGACGAGCCGGTCCCGCAGCAGGGGCCGTACGACCAGGTCGTCCCACTCCTCGGCACCCGCGGCTCCCTCGTAGCGGAACGCGAGGGCGATGTCGCAGTCCCCCGCCCGGAGCTTCTCGACGGACTCCGGCGGCTCGGCCTCCTCGAGGGAGACACGAGTGCCGGGATGCGCGGCGCGCAGCGCGGCGAGGGCCGTGGGGACGAGCGTGGAACTGCCGCTGGGGAAGGAGACGAGCCGGACCCGGCCCGCGCGCAGGCCCGCGATCGCGGCGACCTCCTCCTCGGCCGCGGTCAGGCCCGCGATGATGCCCGCCGCGTGCCGGACCAGCGCCTCGCCCGCCTGGGTGAGGCGCATCTCGCGGCCGGTGCGGACGAGCAGCGGGGTGCCTACGGACGATTCGAGCGCCTTCATCTGCTGGCTGACGGCGGGCTGGGTGCAGCCCAGTTCACGTCCCGCCGCCGAGAAGGAGCCGGTGGCGGCGACGGCGCGCAGGACACGGAGATGACGGGCCTCGATCACCTTCCGAGCATAAGTGAGTCTTGGGTACGGCGGCGAATATTGCGTCGCTGCTTTGGTTCTCATCGCCTAGCGTGCTGTCATGAAGCTTCTGTCCCTGAACATCGGCCGTCCTCGGGCCGTCCCGTACACGGACCAGCCCGAGGGCGTGACCGGCATCGACAAGCGACCGGTGGGCGGGCCGGTGCGGGTGGCGGCACCCGGGCCCAAGGGGGTCGGCGCGAGCGGCCTCGCCGGAGACGCGGTGTGCGACCTGCGCCATCACGGCGGGAACGACCAGGCGGTGTACGCGGTCGCGCGCGAGGACCTCGACGACTGGGGGCGCGAGCTCGGCCGGCCGGTGGCGAGCGGCGCGTTCGGCGAGAACCTGACGACCCAGGGGCTCGACGTGTCCGGCGCGCGGATCGGCGAGCGCTGGCGCGTCGGCTCCGAGGTGGTCCTCGAAGTCACCTGCGGGCGCATCCCCTGCCGTACGTTCCAGGGGCACGTCGGTGAGCAGCGCTGGGTGAAGCGGTTCACCCAGAAGGGCGCGCCCGGCGCCTATCTGCGGGTGATCGAGCCGGGCGAAATACGGGCGGGCGACCCGATCGAGGTCGTGCACCGGCCCGACCACGAGGTGACGGTCGCCCTCGCCTTCCGCGCCGAGACGACCGAACGGGCGCTGCTGAAAAGGGTGTTGGCCGCGGGCGACGCGCTGCACCCGGAGTTGCTGGAGATGGCGGAGAAGTACGTGGCACGGCACAGCGGCTAGCCGCTCGGAGCGGGGGCGCGGCGCGGGGGCGCGAGGCGGGGCGTCCGGGGCGTGCGGGGAACTCGTGGAGCAAGATGGGCGTTGGGTGGCGGGCGCGCGGCGCGGCTGGTCAGGTCACTAGCCTTGGGCCATGACAACGGCTCTGATTACGGGATCGACCGCGGGCATCGGCGCCGCCTTCGCGCGGCGGCTGGCGGCTGACGGGCACAACCTCGTGCTGGTGGCGCGCGACACCGAGCGGCTGGGCGAGCAGGCGACCGAACTGCACGACCGGCACGGCATCGAGGCGGAGGTGCTGACCGCCGACCTGTCGACCGACGAGGGCATCGATGCGGTGGCCGCCCGCCTCTCCGACCGCAAGAACCCGGTCGACCTGCTGATCAACAACGCGGGCTTCGGCAACAAGGGCCACTATCTCGAGGTGTCGATGGCCGACGAGCTGACGATGCTCAAGGTGCACTGCGAGGCGGTGCTGCGGTTGACGTCGGCGGCGACCGAGGCCATGCGGGAGCGCGGCCGGGGCGGAGTCGTCAACGTCGCGTCGGTGGCCGCGTTCGTGCCGCGGGGTACGTACGGGGCGTCCAAGGCGTGGGTCGTGCAGTTCACGCAGGGCGCGGCGCGGGATCTGGCGGGCAGCGGCGTACGGCTGATGGCGCTGGCCCCCGGCTTCGTCCGCACCGAGTTCCACCAGCGGGCCGGGATGGGCACGGACAACATCCCGAACTGGATGTGGCTGGATGCGGACAAGCTGGTCGCGGCGGCGCTCGCGGACCTGGCCCGCGGCAAGTCGCTGTCCATCCCCGACCCCCGCTACAAGGCGCTGATGGGCCTGGTGAAGGTGGCGCCGCGAGGACTGCTGGGCGGGATCACGTCGAAGACGGGCCGGAAGTACGGCCCCCGGTAAGGGCCACCGCGCAGTGGGTGGTGTCGTCCCTCCGGTGGGAAACTGAGGGTGTTCAACCGGACCCAGGGGGCCGGAGGCGACGCCATGACATTCGTACAGCTCATCGATTGCAGGACCAGCCGGTTCGACGAGATGAACCAGCTGATGGACACATGGGTCGAGAGGACCAGGGGCAAGCGGACCGCGACGCACAGTGTGATCGGCAAGGACCGCTCCGACGCGACCCACTTCGTAGAGATCGTGGAGTTCCCCTCGTTCGAGGACGCGATGCGGAACTCGAACCTCCCCGAGACCGAAAGGATCTTCCAGGAGATGGTGGCGCTCTGCGACGGGCTGCCGACGTTCACCGACCTGGACGTGGTGCGGGACGAGCAGTTGTTCGCGGCGAACATCCGCAGGTTCTTCGAGACGTTGGCCGGCCCGGGTGAACTGCCGCCGCTCAACGGTCTGATGGTGGAGAGCTACCACGACCACGATCCCGCCAACGAGCAGGACACCATCGGCCTCGACGCGATGCGACGCGAGATCGAGATGTGGCGCGGCGGTTTCGACTTCACGTTCACCGTCGAGGACCAGCTCACCCAGGGCGACCGGGTCTGCACCCGGTGGGCCTGGAACGGTACCCACAAGGGCGACTTCATGGGGATCCCGGCGACCGGGAAGCAGGTCACCATGACCGGCACGACCGTCTTCCGCTGCCAGGAGGACGGGAAGATCGCCGAGGGCTGGTGGCAGTACGACCGGCTGGGGCTGTTGGCTCAACTGGGGGCGCTGGACGAGCTGGAGCAGTAGTGCGGTGCTCGGTGACGCGGTAGCCGGTGGTGCCGCGTACGGGAGAAGCCCCCGTTCCGTGCGGAACGAGGGCTTCTTCGGGAGTACGAGACTCAGTGGGAGTGCCCGTGGCCGTGGCCGTGACCGGCGTCGGCCTCCTCCTCGGCCGGCTTCTCGACGACCAGGGTCTCGGTCGTGAGGAGCAGGGAGGCGATGGAGGCGGCGTTCTCCAGGGCGGAGCGGGTGACCTTGACCGGGTCGATGACACCGGACTTGACCAGGTCGCCGTACTCGCCGGTGGCCGCGTTGAAGCCCTGGCCCTTGTCGAGCTCGGCGACCTTGGAGGTGATGACGTAACCCTCCAGGCCGGCGTTCTCGGCGATCCAGCGCAGCGGCTCGACGGCGGCCTTGCGGACGACCGCGACACCCGTGGCCTCGTCGCCGGTCTTGCCGAGGTTGCCCTCGAGGATCTTCACGGCGTGGACGAGCGCGGAGCCACCACCGGAGACGATGCCCTCCTCGACCGCGGCGCGGGTCGCGGAGATGGCGTCCTCCAGACGGTGCTTCTTCTCCTTGAGCTCGACCTCGGTGGCTGCGCCGACCTTGATCACGCACACGCCGCCGGCCAGCTTCGCGAGGCGCTCCTGGAGCTTCTCGCGGTCCCAGTCGGAGTCGGTGTTCTCGATCTCGGCCTTGATCTGGTTGACCCGGCCGAGGACCTCCTCGGAGTTGCCGCCACCGTCGACGATGGTGGTGTCGTCCTTGGTGACGGTCACACGGCGGGCGCTGCCGAGCACGTCCAGACCGACCTGGTCGAGCTTGAGGCCGACCTCCTCGGCGATGACCTGACCACCGGTGAGGGTGGCGATGTCGCCGAGCATGGCCTTGCGGCGGTCACCGAAGCCGGGGGCCTTCACGGCGACGGCGTTGAACGTGCCGCGGATCTTGTTCACGACCAGGGTCGACAGGGCCTCGCCCTCGACGTCCTCGGCGATGATCAGCAGCGGCCGGGAGGCGTTGGACTGGATGACCTTCTCCAGCAGCGGCAGCAGGTCCTGGATGGAGCTGATCTTGCCCTGGTGGATGAGGATGTACGGGTCGTCGAGGACGGCCTCCATACGCTCCTGGTCGGACACCATGTACGGCGACAGGTAGCCCTTGTCGAAGGCCATGCCCTCGGTGAAGTCCAGCTCCAGGCCGAAGGTGTTGGACTCCTCGACGGTGATGACACCGTCCTTGCCGACCTTGTCCATCGCCTCGGCGATGAGCTCGCCGACCTGCGGGTCCTGGGCGGACAGCGCGGCGACGGCGGCGATGTCCGACTTCTCCTCGATCGGGCGCGCGGTGGCGAGGAGCTCGTCCGAGACCGCCTTGACGGCCGCGTCGATGCCCTTCTTCAGCAGCGCCGGGGAGGCACCCGCGGCGACGTTCTTCAGGCCCTCGCGGACGAGCGCCTGGGCCAGCACGGTGGCGGTGGTCGTACCGTCACCCGCGATGTCGTTGGTCTTGGTCGCCACCTCCTTCACCAGCTGGGCGCCGAGGTTCTCGTACGGGTCGTCGAGCTCGACCTCGCGGGCGATGGTGACACCGTCGTTGGTGATGGTGGGTGCGCCGAACTTCTTGTCGATGACGACGTTGCGGCCCTTGGGGCCGATCGTCACCTTCACCGTGTCGGCAAGCTTGTTGACGCCGCGCTCGAGGGCGCGACGGGCGTCCTCGTCGAACTTCAGGATCTTCGCCATGGGAGCGATTCAGCCCTCTCGGAAAACTGGGGTGAACGAACCGCGCCCCCGACGCCCGGCTGGTTATGGTCGCGGGGGCCAGGGGCGCAGTTCACTGCAAAACTGGGTCAAACGGTGAAGCTCGGCGAACTACTTCTCGATGATCGCGAGCACGTCGCGAGCCGAGAGGACGAGGTACTCCTCGCCGTTGTACTTCACCTCGGTGCCGCCGTACTTGCTGTACAGCACGATGTCGCCGGTGCTGACGTCGAGCGGCAGGCGCTCGCCGTTCTCGAAGCGGCCCGGGCCCACGGCGAGGACGACGCCCTCCTGGGGCTTCTCCTTCGCGGTGTCCGGGATGACCAGGCCAGAAGCCGTGGTCTGCTCGGCGTCCAGCGGCTGGACCACAACACGGTCCTCGAGCGGCTTGATGGCAACCTTGGAGCTGGTGGTCGTCACGATCCGACCTCCCCCTTCGGAGATCTCACGGGGTTAACTGTCTGAGGTGGCGACCAGGTGGATCCGTCGTCGCGGGTGCCGGACCTGCCCGTCGCTATTGGCACTCTCCAGGGGGGAGTGCCAGGGCCGAGACTATGACCGCGGTTAGCACTCGGTCAAGCGGAGTGCCAAAGCGTCCGGCGTGGCGTGGGGTTTTTGGGCACCCAGCGCGCGTGTCGGCGCGCCCGGGGCGCACGGCGCGAGCCACCCTCAAGCCCTTGCCCTCTCGAAGGTCTAGAGGTAGTTCTCCAGGCGCGCCGGTGTGAAGCCCTCCGCCTGGATGCGCCGCAGGAGTCTGATCGTCGCCTCCGTGAGGTTGGGTTCCTCGAAGCCGGAGAGGATGTCACCCGGTCGCAGACGGCGGGCGTCGGGCTCCCGGCCGAGGACGACGGCCGCGACCCCGCAGTCGGCGGCGGCGTGCAGCGTGGTGGTGTCGTAGGTGCCGTAGGGGGGACGGAAGAGCCGGGGGCGGACGCCGAAGCGGGCCTTGAGCTTCTCCTGCTGGCCACAGATCTCGGCCCGCTGGCCCGCGTACGGCAGTCCGCGCAGCGAGGCGTGGTGCAGGGTGTGGTTCTGCACGCTCGCGCCGACCGTCCGCAGCTGGGCGAAGTGCCCGTACCCCGGCCCGACGACGCTGTCCGTGAGGAACATGCTGACCGGCAGCCGCAGGTCACGGACCATGTCGACGAACCGCGGATCGCGCTCGGCACCGTCGTCGTACGTCAGGAAGACCACCTTGTCGCGGGTGTGTACGCGGTCCACGACAGGGGCCAGCCCCGGCGCCGCGCCGCGGAGGGCGGGCCGGGCGGGTTGCCGCGGCGCGGCGGCGAGCGGGGTGGGCAGCCCCCAGTGCCGGTACGTCGCCGGGGTCGGGCCGTTCGGCCTGGACCTGCGCACCTCCTGCGCGGCCTTCTTGCCCAGCCGTTCGATCGGGTCGACGGACTGGGCACAGCCGGTGCAGTTGGTCAGGAGCGCCGCGGTGAGCGCCCCCGCGACCAGCGCCCGCGTTCTCACAGGTAGTCCTCCAGCCGTGCCACCGCGTACCCCTTGTCGGTGACCAGCTTCAGGAATCGGCGGACCATGTCGGGCATGGTGCCGTCCCAGTCCTCCCTGCCGCGGAAGTGGGTGAGGACGATGTCGCCGGGGTGCAGGTCGCGGTCCCAGTCGCGGTACTCCCAGTGGTCGACGAAGACCTCCTCGTCCCAGATCGGCGCGTACTTGATGCCGCAGGACTTGGCGGCACGCAGGGTGTCCTGGTTGTAGTTGCCGTAGGGCGGCCTGAAGACCTTCGGACGCTTGCCGAACTGCTTCTCCATGATGTCCTGCATGCCGCAGATCTCGTCCCGCTGCTCCTCGTACGACAGCCCCGGCAGGTAGGGGTGGGTGAGGGTGTGGTTGTTGAGGGTGACGCCCCGGTCGCGCATCTTCCGGAAGTACCCGTAGTCGTCCTTGACCAGGTAGTTGCTCAGGAAGGCGGTGTACGGGATCTTCAGGTCGCTCATCATCCTGAGGAACGCCGGGTCCTTCTCGGAGCCGTCGTCGATGGTGAGGAAGACGACCTTGTCCTTGGTGGGGACGGTCGTGAAGACCGGCGGCAGGCCGAGCTCTTCCTGATCGGTGACCTCGAAGCCGTCGCGGGGTCCGATGACCGGCTTCCTCGCCGGGGCCGGCGGCGCGGCCAACGGGACCTTCGCGAGCCCCCAGTGCTTGGCCGCGACGGCCCGGGCGGCCTGTTGCGCGCGGAGTCTGGCGGCGTAGGAGTCGAGAGCGCGGGCCGGGGGCGCGTGCAGCGCCTGCTGGGGTCCCTCGACGGGACGGGCGCCGTTGGTGTCGTCGTCGGCGCAACCGGACGCGAGGGCGGCGACGGCGAGGACGGCCACCCCGCCCCACACGCGCACCCTCTTTGCGTTGTTTTTGTACTTTTGTCGTACTGGTCGCATGGTGTCGGATCCTCGCAGGCCACCGCTCGTCCGGGGCTCCGACACCGCGACCGGGGACGCACCGTCCACCGACTGGCCCACACCCACCCGCGCTGACCGACAATGGGCCGGTGAACGACGTCTCCTTCGCCTCTCTCCTCACCCCCGAGGGCCGCGCCCTGCTCGACGAGGTGCGCGGCACCGAACCGGCCCAGGAGCTCGCCGTCGCCACCCGGCTGCGCCGCGACCATCCGGCCGACCTGGTCTCGGCGGCACTCGGGCAGGCGCGGCTGCGGCAGCGGGCCGCGGCGAAGTTCGGCGCCGAGGACGCGGAGCGGATGTATTTCACCCCGAACGGGGTCGAGCAGTCGACGCGCACCACGGTCGCAGCCCATCGCGCGCGGCGGCTGCGGTCCCTGGGTGTGCGCTCGGTCGCCGACCTGTGCTCCGGCATCGGCGGCGACGCGATCGCGCTGGCCCGTGCCGGGATCCGCGTCCTCGCCGTCGACCGCGACCCGCTGACGGTGGCGGTGGCGCGCGCGAACGCCGAGGCGCTCGGGCTCGCCGACCTGATCGAGGTGCGCGAGGCCGATGTCACCGAGGTCGGCACGGAGGCGTACGACGCGGTCTTCGTGGACCCGGCGCGGCGCGGCGGACGCGGCCGCATCTTCGATCCGGAGGCGTACTCGCCCCCGCTCTCGTGGGCGATCGCGACGGCCCTGAAGGCCCCGCTCGCCGCCCTGAAGATCGCCCCTGGCATCCCCCACGAGGCGGTCCCCGCCGAGGCCGAGGCCGAGTGGATCTCGGACGCCGGTGACGTGAAGGAGGCGGTGCTGTGGTTCGGCACCGAGCCGGGGCTGGTGCGGGCCACCCTGTTGCCCGGCCCGCGCGAGCTGCGCGGCCGCGGCCTGCCCGACCCCGCGGTGCGAGAGGTCGGGCGCTACCTGTACGAGCCCGACGGCGCCGTCATCCGCGCCCATCTGGTCGCCGAGGTCGCCGAGGAAGTCGACGGCGGCCTCGTCGACGAGACGATCGCGTACATCACGGCGGACGAACTCCGCCCGACGTCGTACGCCGCCGCCTACGAGATCACCGACCGGCTTCCCTTCAACGTGAAGAAGTTGAAGGCGCTGCTGCGGGAGCGGGGCGTCGGGGTACTGACGGTGAAGAAGCGGGGGTCGGCGGTCGAGCCGGAGGAACTCCGCAAGAAGGCCCTGCCCAAGCAGCACGGCCCCCACGCGGCCACCGTCTTCCTGACCAGGGTCGCGGGGGCACCGACGATGCTGCTCGGCCACCCGGCCCAGCGCTCCTAGAGGGCGTGCACGGCGTCGCGGGGCGGACGGGAATGTGACGACAGGGCCTAGCGGCAGGCCCGCGCCCTCGTCTCCAGCAGCTCGCGTTCCCGTTCGTTGCGGGCCAGGCCCGCGGCTCGTTCGAACTCCGCGCGGGCCTCCTTCGTGCGGCCGAGGCGGGCCAGCAGGTCGCCCCGGACGCTGGGCAGCAGGTGGTAGTCGCGCAGGGCCGGTTCGCCGGCCAGCCGGTCGACGATCTCCAGCGCCGGGGCGGGGCCCTCGGCCATGGAGACGGCGACGGCACGGTTCAACTCCACCACGGGAGACGGGGAACGGGTCGCCAGCAGTCCGTACAGGGTGGCGATCTGCCGCCAGTCCGTGTCCTCGTACGCGTACGCCTGGGCGTGGCAGGCGGCGATGGCGGCCTGGAGGGCGTACGGGCCAGGGGGTCCGGTGGTGACGGCGCTCGCCCGGCCGAGGGCGGCGAAGCCGCGGCGGATCAGCAGGCGGTTCCAGCGGCGCCGGTTCTGGTCCTTGAGGAGGACGGGCTCGCCCGAGGGGCCGGTGCGGGCGGCGGCGCGGGACTCCTGGAGTTCCAACAGGGACACCAGCCCGTGCACTTCGGGCTCCTTGGGCATCAACTCGGCGAGTACGCGGGCCAGTCGCAGCGCGTCCTCGCACAGGGCGGGGCGCAGCAGGTCGTCGCCCGCCGTGGCCGCGTACCCCTCGTTGAAGACCAGGTAGATGACCTCGAGCACGGATCCGAGGCGGGCCTCGCGGTCCGGGCCGTAGGGGACCTCGAAGGGGACGCCCTTCGCCGCCAGGGTCCGCTTGGCGCGCACGATGCGCTGGGCGACGGTCGCCTCCGGGGCGAGGAAGGCGCGGGCGATCTCGGGGGTGGTCAGACCGCCGACGAGGCGCAGGGTGAGAGCGATGCGGGCCTCGGCGGAGAGGACGGGGTGGCAGGCGGTGAAGACGAGCCGCAGCAGGTCGTCGTCGATGTCGTCCGGGTCGGAGGGTTCGTCGAGGTGGTGCGGGGCGGTCACCGAGAGGTCCCGCCCCACCTCCGCCAGCTTGCGCGCGTACTGCTCCCGGCGGCGTACGAGATCGATCGCACGACGCTTGGCCGTGGTCGTCAGCCAGGCGCCCGGGTTGTCCGGGACGCCGTCCCGGGGCCATTGCTCCAGCGCCGCGACCAGGGCGTCCTGCGCGAGCTCCTCGGCG
This sequence comes from Streptomyces mirabilis, assembly GCF_039503195.1. Lineage (NCBI taxonomy): Bacteria > Bacillati > Actinomycetota > Actinomycetes > Kitasatosporales > Streptomycetaceae > Streptomyces > Streptomyces mirabilis. The sequence continues at coordinate 6,192,158 of NZ_JBCJKP010000001.1, read as the reverse complement.
ATGCCGACGTCGCGGACGATGCGGGAGACGCCCGCGATGACGCGGGGCGACTCGATCCGGAAGATCGTCTCGACGGCTTCGACCGCTTCGACGGCATCTCGGGTGGCCCCGGACGCGACGGGTTGCGTGACGGGCGTGACGGTGGGCTGTTGCTCTTCCACAACCCACCATCAGACACCCACGGCGACCGCAGGCCAAGGAATGGCCAGGGCCTTTCCGGCGGATCAGGCCGGAGGGAAGCAACGGTGCCTCACCGGCGCAGGTGTGCGTGCCAAGCCCCGCGTCTGCGGCATGAGCCGCCGGACAGGCCCTAGCCCTCGGCGATCTCCCGCACCTCGCAGGTCACCGTCCAGTGCTCCTCGTGCACCTTCAGGAACCGCTTGGTCCACTCCAGGGCCTCGGCCATGTCCTTGCACTGCATGAGCGCGTAGCCGCCGACGACCTCCTTGGACTCGGTGAAGGGCCCGTCGGTGACGGACAGCTGCCCGCCCGACCAGTGCACCCGCTTGCCCTGGGCGGACGGCGTCAGCCCGGCGGTGTCGAGCATGACCCCCGCCTTGGTGATCTCCTCGATCAGCTCGCCCATCCGCTGCATCAGCTCCGGGCTCGGGCCTTCGGCGGGCGCGGTGCTCTCGTCGATCTGGACCAGCGACAGGTAACGCGGCATGGTGACTCCTCGTGTGCGTGGTGCCTCGGAGGCGGGGCTTCTCCCTGCCTCTCACCCGTGCGTCGAACGGGAGACGCCCGTTTCGACACCGTCCCCGAAAATCTTGGAACTTTCTCGCCGGGCGCTGCCGCGGGGTTCGTGTGGGCAGGGTCCTCGTATGCCCTTCGACCACAACGATCACTACCACCGGATGCTGCTGCGGAAGTTGCCGAAACACGGGCGTGTCGCCCTCGACGTCGGCTGTGGCACCGGGGGTTTCGCGCGGCGGATGGCGGCGCGGGGTTATGAGGTCGACGCCGTCGATCCGTCGGCCGAGGTGATCGCCGTGGCGCGGCGGATCGGGGTGGCCCCCGGTTCCGGCGGACGGACGTGGCCTCCGCCGCGCTGCCGAAGGGGCACTACGACGTCATCACCTGTCTGGCGAGCCTGCACCCGGCCTTGGGGACCAGCGGAACAGCCAGTAACGCTAAGCACTTGATCTTGGGCTTCTAGCACAGGTGATCGGTGCCGTGCGGGGATTCGGCGGAAGGTCCCCGATCGCTGGTGGGGGATGGCTACGGTCCGCCGCATGCCGGTGGAATTTCTGACTGATGAGCAGGCTGAGGCGTATGGGAAGTTCGCCGAGGAGCCGACGAAGCCCGAGCTGGAGCGGTTCTTCTTCCTTGATGACGAGGACCTGAAGCTGATCGCGAAGCGGCGCGGCGACCACAACCGTCTCGGCTTCGCGCTTCAGATGTGCACGGTGCGGTACATCGGGCTGTTCCTGGAGGCCCCCTCGCGGTGCCGTGGCCGGTCGTCGAGCATCTGGCCGAGCAGCTGGGGATCGGGGATGTCTCCCAGATCAAGCGGTATACCGAGCGCAGGCCGACGCCGTACGAGCACGCGTGGGAGATACGTGACGCGTACGGCTATCACCAGTATGAGGACCACGACCAGGGCCGGAAGTTCAGGGCCTTCCTGCACGGCCGGGCGTGGACGGCGCACGCGGAGGGGCCGAAGGCTTTGTTCGATCACGCGGTGGGCTGGCTGCGCCGCAACCGGGTGCTGCTGCCGGGAGTGAGTGTGCTGGCCCGGCAGGTCGCCGAGGTCCGCGGCGTCGCGGACAAGCGGCTGCACGCCACGGTCGCCAGGGCGGCCCGGCGGGCGGACCCGGCTCTGCCCGGCGACCTGGTTGCCACGCTGAAGACGCCGGAGGGCAAACGGCATTCGGAGCTGGAGCGGATGCGCCGGCCGCCGACGCGGACCACCGGCACCGCGATGAAGGCCGCGTTGCAGCGGGTCGAGGACATCGCCGCCTTCCAGTTGGGCCGTCTCAGGCTGGAGCAGGTTCCGCCGAACCGGCTGTCCGCGCTGGCCCGGTACGGGCTGGGCACCAAGGCGCCGAAGCTGGAGCGGACCCCGGAGCCCAAGCGCACGGCGATGCTCACCGCGGTGATGCGCCACTTGGAGGCGAAGGCGATCGACGACGCGCTGGACCTTTTCGAGATCCTGATGGCCACCCGGCTGATCAGCTCCGCGAGGCGGTCCACGGACAAGCAGCGCCTGTCCACGCTGCCGCAGTTGGAGAAGGCGGCACGGATCACCGCCCGGGTCTCGAAGGTGATCATCGAGGAGCTGGAGCTCATCGAGGGGAGCGGCTGCGATGTCGACGTGGCCGGGCTGTGGCGGGCCTTGGAGGAGGTCGCGCCTCGGGCCGCGCTCTCCAGCGCGGCGGCCACGGTGGTGAGCCTGGTGCCGGAGGACGACGACACGGCGGAGACCGCGCTGCGTGGGGCGCTGGCGCTGCGCTACAACACCGTCAGGCCGTTCCTGTCGCTGCTGGGTGAGTCGAAGGCGCTGGACGCGGCGCCCGCCGGCAGACGGATCCTCACTGGGGTGCAGCGGCTCCCGGCTCTCTCCCGGCGGAAGGTGGGCGAGAAGCCGCTGCTGCCGCGCGAGGTCGACGACAAGCTGGTGCCGGCGCACTGGCGCAAGGCCGTGTACGCGAACGCGGAGCTGCCGCAGGGGGCGGTGGACCGGGATGCGTACGTGGTGTGTGTGCTGGAGCAGCTGTTCGGCGCGCTGAGGCGCCGCGACATCTTCGCCTCGCCCTCGCACCGCTGGTCCGACCCGCGAGCCCGGCTGCTTCAGGGCAAGGGTGGGAGGCGGTGCGCGAGGACGTCCTGGCCGGCCTGAGCCTGGCCGAGGACGCCGAACAGCACCTTCGGGAACTGGTCGCCGTGCTGGACGCGACGTGGAAGCAGATGGCCGAGCGCCTTCAGGAGGCGGGCTCCGACGCGAAGATCAGCATCGAGGTGCAGCCCAACGGCCGGGCGAAGCTGAACGTGGAGAAGCTCCATGCGCTCGGTGAGCCGAAGTCGCTGAAGTGGCTGCGCGAGCGTGTCGAGAAGATGCTTCCGAAGATCGACCTGCCGGACCTGCTGTTCGAGGTGTACTCATGGACCGGGTTCCTGGACGCTTTCGTGCATCTGGACGACGGCAGAACCCGGATGAAGGACCTGACCACCTCGGTCGTCGCCCTGCTGGTGAGCGAGGCGTGCAACATCGGGATGACCCCGGTCATCAACCCCAACCACGAGGCTCTGACCCGCTCCCGGCTGGTCCACGTCGACCAGTACTATCTGCGCGCCGACACCATCGCCGCGGCGAACGCGGCCCTGATCGCCGCCCAGGCCCAGGTGCCCATCGTCGAGCACTGGGGAAAGGGGCTGCTGGCCTCCGTCGACGGCCTGCGGTTCGTCGTCCCCGTCCGCACCATCAACGCCGCCCCCTCACCCAAGTACTTCGCGAAGAAGACCGGCATCACATGGCTGAACGCCATCAACGACCAGGTCATCGGCATCGGACAGATGGTGGTGCCCGGCACCCCGCGTGACTCCCTGTTCATCCTGGACGCCTTGTTGAACCTGGACGGCGGAGTGAAGCCGGAGATGGTCGCCACCGACAACGCCTCCTACTCCGACATGGTCTTCGGCATCTTCAAGCTGCTCGGCTACCGCTTCTCCCCGCGCTTCAAGGACCTTCAAGACCAGAGGTTCTGGAAGGCCCAGATGCCCGGCGCCGAGACGGCCGGCGAGTACGGGCCGCTGGAGGCGATCGCGCGGAACAAGGTGAACGTGAAGAAGGTGATCACGCACTGGCCGGACATGCTGCGGGTCGCCGGCTCCCTGGTCACCAACCAGGTCCGCGCCTACGACCTGCTGAGGATGTTCGGCAGAGAAGGGCATCCCGCCCCGCTGGGGCAGGCGTTCGCCGAGTACGGGCGCATCGCCAAAACCCTGCACCTGCTCGCCGTCGTCGACCCGGTCGACGACACCTACCGCCGCCAGATGCACAAACAGCTCACCGTCCAGGAATCCCGCCACAAGCTCGCCCGCGACATCTGCCACGGCAAGAAGGGCACCATCCACCAGGCGTACCGGGACGGGATGGAGGACCAGCTCGGGGCGCTGGGGCTCGTGCTGAACGCCGTGGTCCTTTGGACGACGCGCTACATCGACGCCGCCGTCGCCCAGCTCCGCGCGGAGGGCTACGAGATCCGCGACGAGGACGTCGCCCGGCTCTCCCCGCTCAAGCACAAGAATCTGAACGTCCTGGGCCGGTACAACTTCACCGCCTCCCAGCCGGTGAAGGGGCTGCGGCCCCTGCGCGACCCGGATGCTGTCGACCTCGACGATGACGACGACGGCCAGGAGGAGTGAGCGCCGCATCCGCCGTCCGGGGCGGGTCGTTGTACTTCGAGAAGACCACCGCCGACCGGCGGGGCAGTGAGAAGGGGGCGCCGGTATGACCGTGACGGACTCGCACGACGAGATGAGGGAGCACCTGCGGGAGGCCAACGAGCGGTTCGCCGCCGACCGCAGGGACGCGCCGATGGCCATCCGCTTCGAACCCATCGAGGCGACCTGACCTCCACGAAGCCTCAATTTTCGTGTCAGAGTCAAGCTCAGCGTCCAGCTTCAAAGCCTCCATGGCGCGGCGGCACGGCCGTCCGCGGCTCCAAACTCACCCTCCCGGCCAGAACAGCTCAGGCGTGCCAGTCGTGGTCCATCCGCAGGAAGTACGGGAAGAGGGTGCGCTCCTCGAAGTCGAGATGGGCCTGGAGGTGGTCGGCAAGCGCGACGATCTGTTCCAGCACCACGTGGACGGAGCGCTCGTCCTTGGGGTTCAGCTGCCGCGCGTCGGCGCGGATGCTCACGATCATCTGTTTGACCTCCTCATGCTCGCGCCGGAGCCGCCCGATCTGATCGGTGAGCTCGGGGAACCGGTGCTGCATGACCGGCAGCATCCGAGCGTCCTCGATCGTGTGGTGGGCGTCCAGGTGGGCGCAGAAATGCTGGCAGCCCACCTTGAGCTGCCAGGTGAGGTCCGCGACAGTCAGACCGCCGAGCAGCTCCTCGATGTCCTCTGCGCGTGTGGTCGCCGCATCGAGCACCTCAAGCCCCTTGCGCAGGGCGGCGACGTCGCTGCGCAGCGGCGCATGCGCCATCAGCAGCTGCTGCACCATCTGGCGGCCGGCGACAGTTCCCGCCTGCGGCTGTGTCATCGTCGATGCTCCTTTGCGACTGCCTCGCGCACGGCGGGCGCGACCTTCTCGATGATGGGGCGCAGCGCGGACTCGTCGACCGGGCCGCTGAAGATGTAGCCGTTCATGCCGTGCTCGACCGACCAGCTCGTCAGCAGGTCGACCCGCTGCGTAGTCGAACGGTCACCGACCAGGTTGTAGACCCGGTTGGTCCGGCTCGGGTCCCGCCCGGCAGCGCCGGCCGCCTCGTCGATTCGCCGGTTCGCGTCGTCCAGCTCCTCCGGGGCGAGAAATTCCTTCGAGGGCAGCCAGCCGCCTGTCCCCGCTGGAGTTCGCCCACGGCGGCCGTGAAGCGTGCTTCACGGCCGCCGTCCGGAGGGCGCTGTTTCTAGGCGGCGATGCGGTGGGCTATCGCCTTGGCCGTGGAGGCTGCGTCGTCCAGTGCCTGCTGGCGGGAGGCTTCGAAGAGGGGGATCAGCTGGGACATCGCCGGGTTGTGTACGGCCATCGTGAGTTCCGGGACGATGAAGTTCACGTCCAGGGCGAGCGCGTCGGCCAGAACGGCCGTGAGGTAGTTCTGCACGTATTCGTAGCCCTCGCGGGGCGTGCCCGGGGCGTAGGAGCCGCCGCGGCTGGCGACGACGGTGACGGGGGTGCCCTTGAGCCTGGAGCTTTCCACGCCGGCGGTGCGGCCGACGAGGACGATGTTGTCGAGCCACGCCTTGAGGGTCGAGGGAATCGAGTAGTTGTACATCGGAGCGCCGATCAGTATGGCGTCGGCGTTCTCCAGCTCGTCGATCAGCGTCAGCCGGTGGGCGAGGGCGGCGGCCTGGGCGGGGGTGTGCGTGGCCGGGTCGGTCTGGCCGGCGGTGTGGGCGTCGGCGGTGAGGTGCGGTACGGGGTTCGTGGCGAGGTCACGGTAGATGACCGTGCCCTCGGGGTGGTGCTCCTGCCAGGTCCGGCGGAAGGCGGCGGTCACGGCGCGGGAGGAGGAGGCGTCGCCGGAAAACAGCGAGGAATCGAGGTGCAGAAGAGTGGTCATGGGATGTTCCTCAGGTGTAGCAGTGGTCGGGAATGCGGATGATCGGTGACGGTCCGCGTGGCGAGGGCGTCGCGATCACCCGGCCGGGTTTGCCGGGCGGAAGGTGAGCTGTGGCGCCTCGGATTCAGGCGCTGGTCAGGAGGCGAGGACGAGCGTGGCGGCGGCAGCGATCGCGATGACGGTGAGGATGATGGGTGCCATCGCGTTGCCGCGGGTCTCGGGGTTGGCGTAGTCGCCGGACTTGGCGTGGAAGCCGACGGCTCCGACGAGCAGGACTGCGAATCCCAGGGCGGCGGCAACGCCGATGGGCTGCCAGAAGAGACCGGCGATGAGCCCTGCGGCTGCGGCCAGCTCGGCCAGCCCGATGAACCGGACCAGCGGGGCGCTGAAGCCTCCGGGAGACTGCAACTGGGCTGGAATGCTGCCCTTGAGCAGGGCTTTCGGTAGTCCGGCGGCCAGCCCGACAACGGCGAGCAGAACGCTCAGTACGGCGGCGAAGACAAACACGGGTCATGCCTTTCTGGAGAGTGATTCGGACCGCCCGAGCTGTGAGGGACCGGCATCCGTGGAGGATGGGTGTGCCGGCGGGTTTTGCTGCTCACGCGTGAGCGTTGCTGTAGTGCGGTCTCATCGATGGAGAGCGCTGCTGCGCGGCAACCCGGCCGCGGGCCGGGCGCCGGCCGCCGCGGTGCGGCCGGTGACGGCAGACGCTGAGGCGGGACGGCTCGTCGGCGCCGGCCGCACCGCCTGTGGAAGGCGGAATGCGGCCGATCAGGTGAGGGGCTGTTCGGTGAAGTTCCTGAGCACCAGTGCGCCGGGAACCTCGATGAGGCGTCCGCCTTCGTCGATCCTGCCGAGTTCCACCGGCGACAGGCCGAGCGTGCGGGCGAGCTCGGCGATCTGGGAGCTGGCCTCCCCGGAGTCGCTGGAGACGAAGACCACGCGCTTGCCCTGGCCGGAGGGCACTTCGGCGGCGAGCGTCTGGGCGGGAAGGTGGTTGAAGCCCTTCACGATCTGGGCGCCGGGCAGGACCTCGGCCGCGTACTGCGAGGAGAGCCGACCCTTGAGGACGTCGCCCGCGTTGGGCGCGTAGTGCGCGTTGGTGGTGTCGACGACGATCTTCCCGTTCCAGTCGGGCAGGGCGTTGCCGAACGTCTCGACTGCGCCGAACGGGATGGCCATGAAGATGACGTCGCTCGCCAGTGCCTCGGTGAGCGTCACGGCCCGGACCGTGGAACCCCAGGAGGCGGCGAGTTCGCTGATCGAGCCCGGTCCGCGGGTGTTGGCGATGCTGACCTCGACTCCGGCCCGGGCGAAGACGCGCGCCAGCGCCGAACCGATGTTTCCGGTGCCCACGATGGCGTAGCGGGTGTCTGCAGACATGAGTGCTCCCTGTTCCAGTAATTGCTGAAGGCTGTCGAGGCGGCAGAGCAGCTTCGTCGTCCGGCCTGTTGTCGCCGCGTTTCTGTAGGCGGCTCCGACCTCCGCAAGTCCATTTGGTTGAGGTGTTAACCAAACCGTACGACGGACTGGTTAACATGTCAACCAAAGCGGTAGGATGGGCTTCATGGACGAACCGCGATGGCTGGACGAGCGTGAACAGCGGGCTTGGCGCAGCCTCATGAAGATGCAGGCCGGCCTGTCCGAATACATCGAGCGGCAGCTGCGCACCCACAGCGGGCTGTCCACCGCCGACTACCAGGTGCTGGCGCACCTGTCTGAGGCGCCCGAGGGACGCCTGCGGTCGTTCGCACTCGGAGATGCGCTGCAATGGGAGAAGAGCCGTCTGTCGCAGCATCTGACCCGCATGCAGAACCGCAACCTCATCCGCCGCGAGCGATGCGCGACCGACCAGCGAGGGGCCGTCGTGGTCATCACCGAACAGGGCCGCACCCTCGTCGAGGCAGCCGCCCCGCTCCACCTGGCTGACGTGCGCAATGTGCTGATCGACCACGTGACCCCTGCGCAGATGGACCTGCTGATCGAATTGGGAGACCAGGTGGAGGCGCGACTCGCCGAGATCGATCAGAAACCGGGATGACCCCTTGCGTCCCCGCCGGGCTGCCGCCGACCGTGCCGTCAGAGTCTCGCCCGGGGTGCTGATGAGGGCCCGGCATCGCACCAACCGCCCTTACTGCGACACTCCCATCCAACAAAGAAGACGATGCGGGTCGACGAGCCTCGCCTTCAAAAAACGAACGTTTTCTGAAGATCACCGTGCGGGGGTCCGCACACCCCGCAGCCCCTTCAAAAAACCCTTCAAAAACCTGGGTCATTCAAGAACCCTCGACCACCGTTTTCTGACATGATCCGGGGTCATGAGTGACACTCCGGAGCCGTCCGGCCACCCCGAACTCCTCGTTGCCGAACCGCTTGTCTGCACCGAGATCAAGATCGGGTACGCGCGGGTGTCCAGCGGCGGACAGAAGCTCGACCGGCAGATCGACGCCCTCACCACCGCCGGATGCCGGAAGATCTTCTCGGACAAGAAGTCCGGAAAGAACGCCCTCCGCCCGGAATTGAAGGCGTGCCACGCCTTCCTCGACGCTGGCGACACCCTCGTCGTCCCGTCGCTCGACCGCTACGGCCGCAGCCTCCAGGACCTCATCAACATGGTCGCCGAACTCCGGACGCGCGGGATCGGCTTCACCTCGCTGCACGAGAACCTCGACACCACCACCCCCGGCGGCCGACTCGTCTTCCACGTCTTCGCCGCTCTGGCGGAGTTCATCCGCGAACTCATCGTCCAGGGCACCCGCGAGGGCCTGGCCGCCGCCCGCGCCCGCGGCCGGGTCGGCGGGCGCCCCACCGTCGCTACCGAGGAAGTCATCCGCGCCGCCCGCGACCTGCTGCCCGACCCCGGCCGCTCCATCACCTCGATCGCCAAAATGCTGGGCATCTCCCCGGGCACCCTCTACAACCACATCCCCGACCTCCAAGACCTGCGCGCCTCCGCCGTCCCCCACCAGCTCGACGCTGCGGAACGGTGACCCCACGTGCCGATCCGTCCCTAGGACCGCGAGCGTTGTCCCGCCGACTGGCCGGACATCTCCAACGCCATCAAGGAACGCGCCGGCTGGCGGTGCGAGTGTGAAGGCGAGTGCGGACGCGGCAGTCACCCCGGCCGGTGTCCCAACCGGCACGGACAGCCCGTGTACGGCACCGGTTCGCGGGTCATCCTGACGACGAGAGCGCGCACCTCGACCACACGCCGGAGAACTGTCACCCGGCCAACCTCAAAGCCATGCCAGGGCTGCCACCTGCACTACGACCGTAACCACCACGCCCGTACCCGGGCCCAGACCCGGCATACCGCGCTCGAAACCGGCGGGCAGCTGACGTTTGAGTTGTAGGCGAACGTAGCAAGATCAAGTGCTTAGCGTTACTGGCTGTTCCGCTAGTCCCCAAGGCCGGCACCACATGCCGTTCGGCACGGTGACCAGGTTCCGGGAGGCGCTCGCGCCCGGCGGGGTGCTGCTGCTGCTGGGCTGCTACGCGGGGATCACCTGGTGGGACCTCGCCGCCGTGCCCGCCAATGCCGTGGCACGGGCGGGGGTGGCGGTGGGTGAGCGGCTGCGCGGAGGCGGAGCCGTGCCCCCGCGGGCGCCGGTGCGCGAGCCGCGGATGTCGCTGGCGGACGTCCGGAGCGAGGCGGACCGGCTGCTGCCCGGCTCCCGCGTCCGCCAACTCCTCTACTGGCGTTATCTGTTGACGTACCGGGTCGGCGGGGTCGACCGGGTCACTTGAGCGAGGCCCACAGGTCGCTCGCCTCCGGCTCGTCGGCCACCACCCGGTTGGGGTTCGACGGAGCCGTCACCACCGGCATGGTGATCGTCTTGACCTTGTCGGAGGAGAGGGACTTCAGACTCTGGCCGAGCTTCATCAGTTCGCCCAGCGAGTCGAGCCCGGTGTCCGTCGTCAGACTGCCGGTGACGGCGTCGGCGACCTTGTAGAGCTTGGTGGGGTCGGTCAGCAGGGACGTCGACGCCATCTGTTCCAGGAGTGCCTTCACCAGCTTCTGCTGGAGGCCTATGCGCCCGAGGTCGCTGCCGTCACCTATGCCGTGCCGGGTGCGGGCCAGCGCCAGGGTCTGGGTGCCGCCCAGGTGGTGCGTGCCCGCCTTCAGGTGCAGATGGCTCTTGTCGTCGTCGATGTTCTGGTCCGTCGTCACCGTGACGCCGCCGAGCGCGTCCACCAGTTTCGCGAACCCGGAGAAGTCGATCTCGATGTAGTGGTCCATGCGGACGTCGGTGAGGGACTCGACGGTCTTCACCGCACAGACCGGACCGCCCACCGAGTACGCGCTGTTGAACATCGCGCTGTACGCCACCGAGGTCGCCCCGCCGGACGAGGTCGGGCACGACGGGCGGGTCACCAGGGTGTCCCGGGGGATGCTCACCACCGTCGCCTCGGTGCGGCCCTCGTCGATGTGGACGACCATCGCCGTGTCGGAACGGGCGCCCGAGCTGTCACCGCCCCCGAGCGCGGCGTTCGCCTTCCCGCTGCGCGAGTCGGAGCCGAGGACCAGGATGTTCACGGCGCCGCTCGGCAGCGGCGCGGCCGAGGCGGACACGGCCGCCGACGGCGTCGACACCGCCTTCGCCGGACGGTCGTCGCCCAGCGCGCTGTTGATGTCCACGCTCTTGATGTTCTGGTTCAGATGCCAGTAGACCCAGCCCGCCCCCGCCACGGAGAGCACGAGGACGCCGGCGAGCGAAATGCCGGCGGCTTTCAGCAGACCTCTCCGCCGTCCGGCACGTCTCGCGGCGCCCTCGTTCCCGTCCCCGCTCTCGACCCCGTCCCCGTCCCCGCGCCCGGCCCCACGTCCGCCCCCGCGCTCCTCTTCTGCAGTCACGCGGAGGAACGTAAGTCCGAATTATTACGAGCAGGAACCTCTTCTGGGGTTTCCTTCGGAAAATCTAAGACTTCTCACGCCGCCCTCAGCCCAGCGTCACCGTGGGCACCGGATTGCTCCCGCTCCATGACGCGTTGAACCCGAACGTCGCTGATCCGCCGTTCGGTACCGTTCCGTTGTAGGAGGCGTTCGCGCACGTCACCGCCACACCGGACTGGGTGCAGTCGGCGTTCCAGGCCTGGGTGATCCGCTGGCCCGCGCCGTACGTCCAGCTCACCTTCCACGACGACAGCGCGGCCCCCGAACAGGCGATCCTCACCTGTCCCGTGAACCCCGAGTTCCACTGGCTCTGGATGCTGTACGCCGCCGTGCAGACACCCGCGGGCGGTGGTGTCGTGGTCCCGCCCAGTGAGCCCGCGATCGCGTGGTACGCCGGTTTCGGTACGTAGTTCTCGTCGTACGGGGTCGCCGCACCGTAGCCGGAGAAGACGTCCGGGATCCAGGAGTCGGAGTCGGTGAAGCCCCAGACGGTGACGCCGTAGCACCGGGACACCGCCACGCACGCGTCGAACACGGCCTTGTAGTCGGCGGCCTGCTGCGTCAGCTTCGCGCTGTCGGAGGGGAGTTGCATACGGATGTCCAGCTCCGTGACCGCCACGTCGACGCCGAGGTCGGCGAAGCGCTGGATGTTCTGCTGGAGCGTGGACGGCACCTGGCCGAGGATGAGGTGGGCCTGGAGACCGACCCCGTCGATCGGGACGCCGCGCGCCTTCAGCGACTTGACCAGGTTGTAGAGGGCGGTGCTCTTGGCGTTGACGCCCTCGACGTTGTAGTCGTTGATGTAGAGCTTGGCGCTCGGGTCGGCCGCGTGCGCCCAGCTCAGGGCCTGCGCGATGTAGTCGGAGCCGAGGCCGTTGTACCAGAGGGTCGAGCGGTAGGTGCCGTCCTCGTTGAAGGGCTCGTTCACCACGTCCCAGGCGGCCAGCTTGCCCTTGTAGCGGGTGACCTCGGTGCTGATGTGGTCCTGGAGGAGGGCGCTGAGCTGGGCCGACGTCCAGGTGCCGTTCGTCAGCCAGCTCGGGTTCTGGCTGTGCCAGACCAGTGTGTGGCCGCGCACCTGCTGGTTGTGGGCCTGCGCGAAGGCCACGATCTGGTCGGCCTCGGCCCAGTTGTAGGTGCCCCGGGTGGGTTCGACGGTCTCCCACTTCATGGCGTTGCCAGGAGTGAGCGAGTTGAACTGGGCCCCGGCGATGTCGCCGTACGTCCCCGTCAGCTTGGACCCGGTGACGGCGGTGCCGATGACCTTGCCCTTGGCGGCGGCGAGGTCGCGCAGCGGGGTGTCGGCCGCGTGAGCGGTCGTTGCGACCGCGAGCAGGGCGCCCACCACCGCGCCGCCGGTGAGGAGCGCCGTGAGGCGCGCACGTAAGGAAGTTCGGGAGGTTCGGGAGGTTCTCATTGCGGGTGCCTCCGAAAGTTTCGGTCATGCAACCGATTGACTCGGAGAGTGTCGGGCCGAGCGCCCCACTCGTCAATGACAGGAACAGCAATCCGTTCCCTGTGCCGGAGGCGCCCCCGTACTGCTGCGCACCACCAGACTCGTCGCCAGCTCCACTCTGGTCCCCGCCGCAGGCCGCTCCTCGCGCCCGAGCTCCAGCACCAGCTTGGCCGCCGCCTCCGCCATCTCCGTCAGCGGCTGTCGTACGGTCGTCAGCGGCGGCCCGACCCAGCGTGCCACCGGCAGATCGTCGAACCCCACGACGCTCAGGTCCTCCGGGATGCGCAGGCCCAGTTCGCGGGCGGCCTCGTACAGGCCGAGCGCCTGGAGGTCGTTGCCGGTGAAGACGGCCGTCGGGCGGTCGGGGCGGCGCAGCAGGTCGAGGCCCAGCCGGTAGCCGTCCTCGTGGTGGAAGTTCCCGACTCTGATCAGCTCCGGGTCCACCGGCAGTCCCGCCGTCTCCAGCGCCGCCCGGTATCCGTCGATGCGCGCGCGGCTGCACATCATCCGCGAGGGCCCGCTGATCGCGCCGATCCGCCGGTGCCCCAGGTCGACGAGATGGCGGGTCGCGGCCAGCCCGCCGTGCCAGTTGGTGGCGCCGATGGACGGCACGTCGTCGCCCGGGTCGCCCGCCGGGTCCATCACCACGAACGGGATGGACCTGCTGGTCAGCAGCGCGCGCTGGGACTCGTCCAGCCGGGACAGGACGAGGATCACGCCGTGCGGGCGGCGGGCGGCGACCTGGTCGGCCCAGGTACGCCCGGGAGTCAGCCGCCCCGCGCTCTCCGAGAGGACGACGCTCAGCCCCTCCTCCCGCGCCACGTTCTCGACGCCCCGGATCACCTCCATCGCCCAGGCGCTCTCCAACTCGTGGAAGACCACGTCGATGAGGGGCGAGCGGGTCGCCTCGGCCCGGCGGCGCCGGTAGCCGTACGCGCGCAGCAGCTCCTCGACCCGGGTGCGGGTGGCCGGGGCGACATCGGCCCGGCCGTTGAGCACCTTCGAAACAGTCGGCGCGGAGACGCCGGCCTCGCGGGCGATCTCGGCGAGGGTCGCGGTCCCCGAGGAACGGTCCGCCATCCGATTCTCCACGGGCTTCGCGGGATTCATGGGCGCGATCGTATCCCCGGGTGCACGCCGGGCGACCCCTCTCCGACCCCAGCGAGGTCCGTAACATTCGGAGACTGACTGGAAACATTCGGCCGCCGTGAGAACCGACGGCTCACTTCACGCGCACCTCGCACCGCATCCGCCGCTCCCGGCCCACCATCCGCTCGGGCCCGGTCAGCGTCACCGGCACCGCGTACCGCACCCCGCCCTCGGCACTGGACGCCCCCAACCGCAGCTCCAGCTCCCCCGGTTCGACGATCCGGTCGCCGTCCGGGCCGGTGTACGCGGCCAGGTCCGCCGGGACCGTGAAGTGGACCTCCGCCGACGCGCCCGCCGCCAGCGGCACCCGCGCGTAGCCCACCAGCCGGGCCACCGGACGCGCCACCTTGCCGACCGGGTCGTGGAGATAGAGCTGCACGACCTCGGTACCGGCCCGCTCCCCCGTGTTGCGGACGATCAGCCGCAGGGTCGTCTCGCCGTCCGTCGGGAACGCGGTGTCGTCGACCGACGGCGCCTGCCAGTCGTACGTCGTGTACGACAGCCCGTGTCCGAAGGCGAACAGCGGCGTCGGGTCGAGGTTGCTGGCCCCGCTGAGCTGTCCGAGCGGCGGCGCGAGATACGTCCACGGCTGTCCGGCCCGCTCCCGCGGCACGCTCACCGGGAGCCGCCCCGACGGGTTCACCCGCCCGGACAGCACCCCGGCCACCGCGGGACCTCCCTCCTGTCCCGCGAAGAACGCCTGCACCACCGCCGCGCACCGGTCCGCCCAGCGCCCGAGCGCGTACGGCCGCCCCGACAGCAGCACCAGCACGACCGGTATGCCGGAGGCCAGCGTCTTGTCGACCAGCTCTCCCTGCCCCTCGGGCAGTTCGAGGTCGGCCGCGTCGCACCCCTCGCCCGAGGTGCCCCGCCCGAACAGTCCCGAGCGGTCGCCGACCGCGACCACACACACGTCGGCGGCCACCGGATCGTCCGTGAACTCCACGTCCGGCAGTTCGGCGCGCAGCGCCTCCAGCAGCGTCGGCACGTCCACCCCCATCTCGACCTCGGGGTGGTCGAGGAGGACATGACGGGGGAAGGTGTAGCAGCCGAGCATGGCCGCGGGATCGTCGGCGAGCGGACCGAGCACGGCGATCCGCCGCACCCCGGGCGCCAGCGGCAACGTACCCCCGTTGGCCAGCAGGACGACCGACTCCTCCGCCAGCTGCCGGGCCAGCGCCCGCATGTGCGGCGGATCGAGATCGGCGGAAGAGGAGTCGGCGGGCGGCGCCCAGTCGGGGTCCAGCAGCCCCAGTTCGCACTTCTGCGTCAGCACCCGCAGCGCGGCCCGGTCCACGAACTCCTCGTCGAGGGGCCCGGAGCCGTAGCAGCGCACGGCGGGCAGCTCGACGTCCACGCCCGCCGCGAGCGCGAGCGCGGCCGCCCCCGAAGGTGAGTCGGTGAGCCCGTGCGCGGACTCCAGGAGGGACACCCCGAAGTAGTCGGCCACGACCGTGCCGGTGAACCGCCATTCCTCCCGCAGGAGTTCGGTCAGCAGTCGACGGTGAGCGTGGGCGGGCAGTCCGTCGAGGTCGTTGTACGAGGCCATCACCGAGCGCGCCCCGCCCTCCCGTACGGCCATCTCGAACGGCGGCAGGATGACGTCCGCGAGTTCGCGCGGGCCGAGCGAGGCGGGCGCGTGGTTGCGGGCGCCTCGGGAGGCCGAGTAGCCGGCGAAGTGCTTGAGGGTGGCGACGACACCCGCCGACTCCAGGCCCTGGACATAGGCGGTGCCGACGGTCGCCACGAGGTAGGGGTCCTCCCCGATCGACTCCTCCGTTCGGCCCCAGCGGGGATCGCGTACGACGTCGAGGACCGGGGCGAGGCCCTGGTGGACGCCGACCGAGCGCATCGAGGCGCCGATCGCCGCCGCCATCTCCTTCACCAGGGCCGGATCGAAGCTCGCGCCCCAGGCGAGCGGGGTCGGGAAGACCGTCGCCCGCCAGGCCGTGAACCCGGTGAGGCACTCCTCGTGGGCGAGCGCCGGCAGCCGAAAGCGGTTCGCGGATCGGATGCGCTCTTGGAGGGCGGCAAGACGGGCGGCGCCCTCGGCCGGGTCGACCGGTGCGGTGCCGAAGGGGCGGGTCAGCTGGCCGAGCCCGTGCGGGAGCAGCCGCGTCAGGTCGATGTCCTCGGACAGCGCGTGCTGCAGCGGCGCCATGTCCCCGCCCGGGGTCTGGTTCGAGCCGGGCCAGACGCTGTAGAGCTGGGCGACTTTCTCTTCCGTGGTCATACGGGCGAGCAGATCGGCGGCGCGGACGCCTGCGGGCAGAGCAGGGTCCTGCCAGGGGTCGGTCATGTAACTCCTCACATCCACAGGGGCATCTGGAGGGGCTGGTGTTCAGCCCTTGGTCGCGCCGAGCGTGATGCCGCCGATCAGCTGTCGTTCGGCGACCGCGTAGAAGGCCAGGGCGGGCGCCATGGCGAGGACCAGATAGGCGAAGATGCGGGCCACGTCGGAGGCGTACTGGCCCTGGAACTGTTGGATGCCGACAGGGACGGTCCACCAGGTGGGTTCGCTGAAGACGAGCAGGGGGAGCAGGAAGTTGTTCCAGCTGCCCACGATGGCGAGGACGGAGACGGTGCCGAGCGCCGGACGGGCCAGCGGCAGCAGGATGCGCCAGAAGAAGCCGAACGGGGAGCAGCCGTCGAGGGTGGCGGCCTCCTCCAGTTCGCCGGGGATCTCCCGGAAGAAGCCGCGCAGGATGACGATCGTCATGGGCAGGCCGAACGCGGCCTGGGGCAGGATCACACCCCAGGGGTTGTCCAGCAGCCCGAAGGTGCGCAGCAGGATGAACAGCGGCAGGATCGCCACCGCGAAGGGGAACATCAGCCCCATGGTGAAGACGGTGAAGAGCACTTCCCTGCCCCGGAAGGCGAACCGGGCGAGCGCGTAGGCGGCGAGCGCCGACGCCCCCACGGTCAGCAGGGCGGTGGCGACCGCGATGAGGGTGCTGCTGCCGACGGACCGCCAGAACGGTCCCGAGGCGAGCAGCGAGGTGTAGTTCGAGGTCACCCAGGGGTGGGGAAGGCCGAAGGTGTTGCTGGAGAGCTGGTCGGTGGACTTGAAGCCGGAGACCAGGGCGTACAGCAGTGGGGTCACCATGACCGCGCCGACCAGCCACAGGATCACGTACACGGGCAGCGTGCGCAGCCTGCGACGGCGTACGACGCTCTTGGGGACCGTGTTCTTCACGACCGCGCTCTTCACGACCGCGCTCATCGGTTGGCTCGCATGGTGGTGATGGCTCCTTCGGTGTCGCGGCGCAGCACGAAACGCTGGTAGGCGAGGGCGAAGACGAGACTGATCAGGAACATCGCCACGCTGATCGCGCTGGCGTAGCCCATCTGGTAGCGCTTGAAGCCGTACTGGAACATGCTGATGACCATGGTCTCGGAGTGGTGGTCGGGACCGCCCGCGGAGATCACCCACACCAGGTCGAAGAGCTGGATGGCGCCGATCACGGACAGGAACACGCTGATCCGCAGGGTCGGCGCGAGCAGCGGGAGCGTGACGTGGCGGAAGCGCTGCCAGCCGCCGGCGCCGTCGATGCGTGCCGCCTCGTGCAGCTCCGCCGGGATGCCCTGAAGGCCTGCCAGGTAGAGCATCATGTGGAAGCCGAAGTACTTCCAGGTCATGACCAGGAAGAGGGTGGGCAGGACGGTGTTCTGGCCCGCGAACCAGAGCCCGCCCAGGCCGTCGAGACCGACCGCGCCGAGGACCTTGTCGGCGAGTCCGTCGCCCGGCGCGAAGATCATGCTGAACAGCACGCCGGTGATGACCTCGGACAGGATGTACGGCGCGAAGAACAGCATCCGGTAGACGGCCCGGCCGCGCAGTCTCTGGTTGAGCAGCACGGCCATGGCGAGCGCGAACGGCAGCTGGAGGACGAGGGAGAAGGCGACGAGCAGGACGCCGCGCCACAGGTCCCCGAGGAACACCGGGTCCTGGAAGAGCCGGGTGTAGTTGTCGAACCCCACGGAGTCGGTGGGCGAGCCGAATCCGCCCCAGTTGAAGAAGCTGATGTAGAAGGCGTAGCCCATCGGCAGGAGGACGAGCATCCCGAACAGGGCGAGCGCCGGGACCGTGAAGACGAAGGCCGCGAACCAGTCGCGCACGCGCCGCAGGACGGGACGGCGGGGCCCCCCGCCCGGTGAAACGGCCGTCACGCCGGTCGACTTGCCGCGATCGGGCACATACGTCGACGCGGTCGAGGTCGAGGTCGAGTGCGTCATCGCCGGCCGCTAGCTCTTCTCGCTCTTGGCGACCTGGGTCACCGAACGGGTGACCTGCTCGGGTGACTTGGAGCCGGCGATGAGCGCGGCGACGCTGTCGTTGATCTCCTGGCCGACGGCGGGGGCGTACGCCTGGTCGAGGTAGAGCTGGAAGCCGGTGGCGTTGTTCAGGGCGTCCGACACGGCGGTGAGGTTGGGGTCGGTCAGCGCGGGGCGCGCGTCCTTGGACACCGGTATCAGGCCGGTCTCCTTGACGAGGGTCTCGGCGAACTGCTTCTCCGCGAAGAACTTCAGGAACTCCACCGCCGCGTCCGGCGCCCCCTTGCGCACCGCGTGGCCGCCGCCCCCGCCGAACACCTCGGTGAGCGCGCCCTTTCCGCCCTCCACGGAGGGAAAGGAGAAGAAGCCCAGGTCGTCGCCGATGCCCTTGCCCGAGTCCTTCTCGACGGTCGGCGCCCACTGGCCCATCAGTTCCATGGCCGCCTTGCCGTTGCCCATCAGGGCCGCCTCACCGTTGGGGTCGGAGTAGGCCCCGCCGAGGAAACCCTTCTGGAAGGGTTCGAGCGCGACGAGGTCCTTGAGGTGCTGGCCGGCCGTGACGAACCCCTCGCCGGTGAAGTCGGCGTCGGTGGCCGCCTTCTGCATCGCCTCCAGTCCGGCGACGCGCATCGACAGATACGCCCAGTAGTACATGCCGGGCCACTTCTCCTTGCCGGCCAGCGCGATGGGCGTGATTCCGGCGCTCTTGAGGGCCTTGATGGTGTCGAGATAGCCGGACCAGGTGGTGGGCGGGGTGTCGATCTTGGCCTTCTTGAAGAGCGCCTTGTTGTACCAGAAGCCGACCATGCCGATGTCGAACGGGACCGCGTACGTCTTCTTGTCGAACTGGTAGGCCGCCAGCGAGGCGGGCACATAGTCCTTCGTCCAGGAGGCGGTCTTGTCGGTCAGGTCCTCGACCAGACCCGCGTCGATCTGCTGCTTGAGGACCCCGCCGCCCCAGGTGTGGAAGACGTCCGGAAGCTTCCCGGAGGTGGTCAGCGCGGTCATCTTCGACTTGTACGCCTCGTTCTCCAGCGTGACGACCTTGACCTTCACGTCCGGGTGCGCGGCCTCGAAGTCCTTGGCGCGCTGGGCCCACAGCTTCTTCGCGGGCTGGGTGGTGGTGATGTTCCACCACTCGATCGTGGTCTTGCCCGAACTGTTCCCGCTGTCGGAGGAACCGCACGCACTCAGGGCGGCCGCCCCCAGTCCGGTCGCCGCGGATGCCGCCAGGAACCTCCGGCGGGAGAAGAGGTGTAGGTGTTGCCCAACGCTCGCATCGCACACCTTCCGGAAGAGGGCCGATAATTATCGGCCGAGTGCGCCGGAAGTTACGGGTGCGGGACAGCCGTGTCAACGCCCCTGACAAATATCGGAAGTTCTTCGCGTGCGGGCCGGTGGGCTGATCGCGCAGTTCCCCCGCCTCTTCGGGCACGCCGGGATCAGCGCCCCGTCAGGGGCGCCGGGGAACTGCGCGACCGGCCACGCATCACCCGCAGCCGCCGAACCGTCTCAGACACCCCGCCCCTGAGGCGCCCCTCAACCCCGTCGCGCCGTACTCGCCCGAACGACCAGCTCGGTAGCCAGTTCAACCCTCGGAGAGACCGGGTCCTCGCCCAGCGCCAGCCGGAGCACCGTGCGCGTGGCCAGCTTCCCCATGTCCGCGAGCGGCTGCCGCACCGTCGTGAGCGGCGGCGCCGACCACCGGACCTCCGGCAGGTCGTCGAACCCGACGACACTCATGTCCTCGGGCACCCGCAGCCCCCGCCGCCGCAACGCCTCGATCGCCCCGAGCGCCATCTGGTCACTCGCCGCGAACACGGCGGTCGGCGGTTCCTCCAGGTCGAGCAGCGTGTTGCAGCCGTCGAAGCCGGCCTGATGGTAGAAGTCCCCCGGCACGATCAGGGCGTCGTCGACCGCGACCCCCGCGCCGTCCAGCGCCGCCCGGTACCCGTCGAGCCGCGCCCGCGAGCACAGCAACCGCACGGGCCCGGCGACAAAGCCGATCCGCCGGTGCCCGAGCCCGAGCAGATGCTCCGTCGCCGCCATCCCGCCCGCCCAGTTGGCGGCGCCGACGGTCGGCACGTCGAGGGTCGGGGATCCCGCCGGATCGATCACGACCAGCGGCACCCCGAGCCGCCGCAACTCCTCGTGCAGCCGGGGTTCGAGGACCGAGGTCACGAGGATCACGCCGTCCGAGGCGCGGGCCCGCAGATTGGTCATCCACTGCCGGGCCGAGCCCGACGCACCGTGGATGGCGGAGACGACCGTACCCACTCCGGAGGCGTGCGCGACCTCCTCGACCCCCCGGATGATCTCCACGGCCCAAGGGCTGTCGAGGTCGTTGAAGACCAGGTCGATCAGGGCCGCCCGGTCACCGGGCGCGGACGACCTGCGCTGGTAGCCGTGGCGCCGCAGCAGGTCCTCGATGCGGGCCCGGGTCTCCGGCGACACGTCGGAGCGGCCGTTGACGACACGCGACACGGTGGGCACCGAGACGCCGGCCTGCCGGGCGATCTCGGTGATCGTCACCTTGTTCTTGATGCTCTCCCGGGCCACAGCGCCCACCTCCGTCGACACGTCGAACCGCCCCTCTACCGTTCCACACCCACATACGAAACTTTGCAGGAGTCTTCCGGAAAAGCGAGTTCGTCGTGAAGCCCGGCCGGAGACGAAAGCCTCAGGAGACCGACTCGAACCGCCACCGATGGACCGCCCGGGTCACCAACTCTCCGTCCGGCTCAGGGAGTTCGGGCAACTCGGCGTCGTAGGGCGCATCCCACCAGGTGATGACGAGCACCCGGTCCTGCGGCGCGCGCAGGACCTCCCGCCGCAGCGGCTCGCTCGCCAGCTCCTGCCCCCGCACCCAGGCGAGCAGTTCCTCGCCCCGTCCGGAGACGGCCCGCGCCTCCCACATCAGCGCGACGCTCACGAGTACAGGTTCTCCTTGGAGACCTCGTGCACGTGATCATGGCCGGGGCCGTGGTCGTGGCCGTGCTCCTGGGAACGGCCGGGCACATGCGGGTCCGTCACCGGCAGCGAGGAGTCGGCCGACAGGTCCCAGTCGGAGGCGGCCCGGTTGCGGGAGACCATCTCCGCTCCCAGCGCGGCCACCATCGCCCCGTTGTCCGTGCACAGCTTCGGCCGCGGCACCCGCAGCCGGATCCCCGCGGCCTCGCAGCGCTCCTGCGCGAGCGCCCGCAGCCGTGAGTTCGCGGCCACGCCGCCGCCGATCATCAGGTGGTCGACTCCCTGGTCCTTGCAGGCCCGTACGGCCTTGCGGGTCAGCACGTCGACGACCGCCTCCTGGAAGGAGGCCGACACGTCACGCACCGGCACCTCCTCGCCCGCCGCCCGCTTGGCCTCGATCCAGCGGGCCACGGACGTCTTCAGGCCGGAGAAGGAGAAGTCGTACGCCGGGTCGCGCGGCCCGGTGAGTCCGCGCGGGAAGGCGATCGCGGAGGGGTCGCCCTCCTTCGCGTACCGGTCGATGACCGGACCGCCGGGGAAGCCGAGGTTGAGCACGCGCGCGATCTTGTCGAAGGCCTCGCCCGCGGCGTCGTCGATGGTCGCGCCCATGGGCCGTACGTCGGAGGTGATGTCGGTCGAGAGCAGCAGGGACGAGTGGCCACCCGACACGAGCAGGGCCATCGTCGGCTCCGGCAGCGGGCCGTGTTCCAGCTGGTCCACGCAGATGTGGGAGGCGAGGTGGTTGACGCCGTACAGGGGCTTGCCCAGCGCGTAGGCGTACGCCTTCGCCGCCGACACCCCGACGAGCAGCGCGCCGGCCAGCCCGGGCCCCGCGGTGACGGCGATGCCGTCCAGGTCCCTGGCGCTCACCCCCGCGTCCTTGAGCGCCCGGTCGATGGTCGGCACCATCGCCTCCAGGTGGGCGCGGGAGGCGACCTCGGGCACGACGCCGCCGAAGCGGGCGTGCTCGTCGACGCTGGACGCGACGGCGTCCGCGAGCAGCGTGTTGCCGCGGACGATGCCGACGCCGGTCTCGTCGCAGGAGGTCTCGATACCCAGGACCAGCGGTTCGTCAGCCATTGCTCTCTGTTCCTTGTACGCCGTTTACGGAGGGTGAACCCGGGGCGGAGCCGCTGTCGGACGCGGTGCGCATCCGCATCACCAGGGCGTCGACGTTGCCAGGCTGGTAGTAACCGCGACGGAAGCCGATGGGCTCGAAGCCGAAGCGCTCGTACAGCTTCTGCGCTCGGACGTTGTCCACCCGGCACTCGAGCATGACCTCGGCGCACTCGAACGCGGTCGCGGCCCGCAGCAGCTCGGTCAGCAGCCGGGCGCCGAGGCCGGTGCCCCACTGATCACGTCGTACGGCGATGGTCTGTACGTCGCCCAGGTCACCGGAGGCGGCCAGTCCGGCGTATCCGACGAGTCGGCCGCTCTCGGTCGCCACCACGTACCGGCGCGTCGCCCCGGGCCCGCGGGCGTGGGCCAGCTCGGACCAGAACATCCCCCGCGACCAGGCGTCCTCGGGGAAGAGGTCCTTCTCCAGCTCCAGTACGGGATCGATGTCCCACCAGCGCATCTCGCGCAGCTCGGCGGTCACTTCGGGGTGACCACCTTGTAGTTCTTGGGCACCTGGGCGTCCGGGCGGCGCAGGTAGAGCGGCCGGGGCGCCTCGAGCTCCTCGCCCGCGGCGAGTTTCTCCGCCGCCAGGGACGCGAGCGCGCCCGCCGAGACGTGCTCGGGAGCACGGGCGTCCGGGAAGGTGTCGGGATAGAGCAGCGCACCCGCACCCACGGCGGGCAGACCGGCGACCGTCCCGGCGATGTCGGCGGGCCGGTCGACCGCGGGCTCGGAGGCACGCGTACGAGGGTCGTCGTACAGCGCCCAGTACACCTCCTTGCGCCGGGCGTCCGTCGCGACGACGAACGGGCCCTCGACGCCGGTGCCGTCGGCGGCGTACGCGAGCCCGTCGAGGGTGCACAGGCCGTGCACGGGCACGCCGAGCACGAGGCCGAAGGTGTCGGCGGTCATGAGGCCGACGCGCAGCCCCGTGTACGGGCCGGGGCCCACACCCACGACGATGCCGGTGACGGCGTCCAGCGTGAGGCCTGCCTCGGCGAGCACCCGGTCGACGGCCGGCAGCAGCAGCTCTCCGTGCCGGCGCGCGTCCACCTGGCTCGACGAGGCGATGACGGACGTGCCGTCGTGCAGGGCGACGGTCACGGCGGGGGTTGCGGTATCCAGAGCGAGCAAGAGCACGCAAACAGCCTACGGCGCCCGAGCGGGACGCACGGCCGCCCCGGTCTGCGGGACGGCGGCTGCTACCGTCACCACAAAGGACGTAATGGACACGAACGCGGTACGAGAGGCGGGTACACAAGGTGGCTAGGAGCAGCTCGGGATTCGTGGCCGGGCTCACCGCGGCGGCTGTCGCGGTGGTCGGCTTCCTCGCCTACCAGGCGTCCGCGAACGTGCCCGACACCCTGGGCAAGCCCCTCGCGGGCGCGTCCAAGGTCCCCACCACGAAGGCACCCCGGGACAAGAAGAACCCGGTGGCGCTGCCGACCGCCTCGGGCAGCGGTGAGCGGGTCGTCTACTCGATCGACGACGACCGCGTGTGGCTGGTCGCCGCGAACAACAGGACCGAGCGCACCTTCAAGGTCACCCCCGGCACGGTGGACCCGGGAGTCGGCACCTACGCCGTCACCTCCCGGTCCAAGGCTGTCACCGGATCGGACGGCGCCCAGATCGAGCACGTCGTCCGCTTCGCCGTCGTCGACGGCGTGGCGATCGGCTTCAGCTCCGCCACAGACGGCTCCACGGGTTCCCCCGACTCCACCAAGAAACTCGGCGGTATCCGGGAGACCCGCAAGAACGGCACCGCGATGTGGAACTTCGCGACGATCGGCGTGAAGGTGGTCGTCATCCGCTAGTCGGCGGACCTGTGCGGAGGCGCGCCCTCAGGGGCGCGGGGCTGTGTACATCAGCGGCTCCGCCGCGGGGCGCGACCAGCCCCCACCCACCCGCAGACGAAGTACCGCCCCTCCAGCGGAGCGCTCACGCAGCTTTGCGCGGCCGCGCCTCCGCACGCGGCGCCTCCGGCATCGGCGCCCGAGGCGGCCTGGACACCGCGTCGGCCGCCGCACACGACGCCAAAAGGTCCCGCATCGACACCCCACCGCACGGCTGCTGCACCGGCGCGTCACGTTCCGAAGCCGACATGGACGCCTCCTGGGGGATTCGGGGGCAAGCGTGGTTAGGTAGACCTAACTACGGACTGAGGTCCATGTGACCACGGCCGGGACACCGAACGCAACATCTTGCCGACGGCTTGTCGGAACCTTCACGTCCCCCGGAACCCTCACCCAGGGTGATCAAGCCGCGAGCACGCTCAGATCGGTCGTCGCCCAGCGCTCCCCGAGCCCGGTGAGCGTGACGTGCCGTACCTCGTCCGTGGTGTCACCGACGGCCCGGTGGATGACGACGGTGAGCCGGTCGTCGGTGAGCTCCTCGACCTTGCCCTCGCCCCACTCCACGACGATCACCGAGTCGGAGAGCGACACGTCGAGGTCGAGGTCCTCCATCTCGTCGAGGCCGCCGCCCAGCCGGTACGCGTCCACGTGCACGAGCGGCGGACCGTCGCCGAGGGAGGGGTGCACACGGGCGATGACGAACGTCGGCGAGGTGACCGCGCCCCGTACGCCGAGCCCCTCGCCGAGGCCACGGGTCAGCGTCGTCTTGCCCGCGCCGAGCTCCCCGTTCAGCATCACGAGATCGCCCGCGCGCAGCAGCTTGGCCAGGTGAAGGCCCAACTCCCGCATCTGTTCTGGCGAGTTGACGGTGATCCGGACGTTCACGCCCTCGGCGGCGGTCTCAGCCGGGTTGTGTGCTGCTGCTGGTGCTTCCATAGCCACCCACGGTAGCCCCTGCCGGGACGGCGCCCGCGCGCATCAGAAGGTCGGCGAGACGGTCTATGACCACCTCGGGGTGCTCCAGCATGACCAGATGCCCGGCGTCCGGGACGAGCACCAGTTCGGCGTCCGGCAGCAGGTCCGCGATCGCCTCGCTGTGCTCACTCGGTGTCACCATGTCGCCGACCCCGGCCAGCACCAGCACCGGCAGTTCGGCGAAGTACGCGAGGGCCTCGGTCTTGTCGTGCTCGGTGAACGCCGGGTAGAACTCCGCGACGACGTCGATCGGGGTGCCCTCGATCATCCGTTCGGCGAACCGCACGATGGCCGGGTCGACGTCCCGGGACGCGAACGAGTACCGCTTGATGATCCCCGCGAACAGGTCGGCCGTGGCCCGCCGCCCCCGCTCCACCAGGGCGGCCTGCTGACCGAGCGCCTTCAGCACACCGGGCAGCACCCGGCGCACCGCGTTGACGCCCGCGACGGGCAGCCCGAAGTTGACCTCGCCGAGCCGCCCCGACGACGTACCGACGAGCGCGGCGGCGACGACCCGCTGGCGGACGAGGTCCGGATACCGCTCGGCCAGCGCCATGACGGTCATGCCGCCCATGGAGTGCCCCACCAGCACGATCGGCCCCTCCGGCACGGCCGCGTCGATGACGGCCTTCAGGTCCTGGCCGAGCTGGTCGATGGAGACGGGCGTGCCGTCCTTCGTCTGCGCGACCCCGCGCCCGGAGCGGCCGTGACTGCGCTGGTCCCAGTGCACCGTGCGCACCACCCCGCGCAGCGCGGCCCGCTGGAAGTGCCAGGAGTCCTGGTTGAGGCAGTACCCGTGGCTGAAGACGACGGTGACGGGGGCCGGGGCCTTGCGCCCGAAGAGCCGGCGCCGGCGTGGGGTGAACGTCACATCCTGCTCGATGTCGTCCACCTCGTAGTACAGCTCGGTGCCGTCGTCGGCGTACGCCTTGCCCGGCGTGCCGCGCAGCGAGCCGTACGGGCCCGTGGAGTCGAGCGCGAGGCGGGCCTTGTTGCGCATACCGCGGCCCACCGTCAGCCGCTCTATGGCGACTCCGGCGGCGGCCCCCGCGGCGACCACGCCTATGGCGACGCCGGCGATACCGGCCTTGCGCCAGTTCCCGGCGGCGGAGGCGACGGCCGCCGCGGCGACGTCCGTGACGGCCTCCGCGCTGCTCTCGCTCACGTACCGCTCCTCTTCGCCGGGTGTCGTTTCACTTCAGAAGGTCGTGCTGGGGGTGGTGCCGGTCGTGCTCCGGGCGGTGCCGGAGGTACCGCTGATGGTGCAACTATGTCCTGTTGCCCTGTTGTCCTGCGCGGGGCACCCCCCGTACTCCTTGCGGATTACCCGCCTTGTTCCTTATTCACGTATACGCGCGGCACTCGAGTTCCGATCCGGG
Organism: Streptomyces mirabilis; assembly: GCF_039503195.1. Taxonomy (NCBI): domain Bacteria; kingdom Bacillati; phylum Actinomycetota; class Actinomycetes; order Kitasatosporales; family Streptomycetaceae; genus Streptomyces; species Streptomyces mirabilis. Next base: position 6,165,854 of record NZ_JBCJKP010000001.1, on the reverse strand, counting down.
TGACGATTTCGTACGCGATCGTCCCCGCCGCCCGCGCCCAGTCCTCGGCGGTCGGCTCGCCCCGGTCGCCCGGGCCGAACAGGATCGCCTCCGAACCGGGCACCGGCTCGTCCCCGCCCAGGTCGACCACGAACTGGTCCATCGCGACCCGCCCCGCCACCGTCCGCCACTTGCCGCCCACCAGCACCGGTCCGGTGCCGGAGGCGTGGCGCGGCACGCCGTCCGCGTAGCCGACGGGGACGAGGCCGAGGGTGGTGGCACCCGCGGTGACGTAGTGATGCCCGTAACTGACCCCGTGGCCCCCCGGTACGTGCTTCACCAGCGTGAGGGACGCGCTCAGCGTCATCACCGGGCGCAGCCCGAAGTCGGCCGGCGTGCCGATCTCGGGGCTGGGCGAGACGCCGTAGACCGCGATCCCCGTCCGTACGAGGTCGAAGTGGCTCTCGGGGAGGGTCAGCGTGGCCGGCGAGTTGGCGATGTGCCGCACCTCGGGGCGCACGCCCCGCTCCTCGGCGTACGTCACCATCTCGCGGAAACGGTCCAGTTGGGCGCGGATGGAGGGATGCCCGGGTTCGTCGGCGCAGGCGAAGTGCGACCACAGACCGGTGATGTCGATCAGCCCGCGTTCCTCGGCGCCCAGCGCCTCGCGCACGAGTTCGGGCCAGTCGGCGGGCTGGCAGCCGCCGCGCCCGAGCCCGGTGTCGGCCTTGAGCTGGACCCGGGCGGCCGTCCCGGCCGCCTCGGCCGCCGCGGTGACCTCCCGCAGGGCCCACATCCCGCTCACCGACACGTCGAGGTCGGCCTCGATGGCCTCCCGCCACGGCCCGCCCGGCGTCCACAGCCAGCACATGATCCGGCTGTCGGTCAGGCCGGCCGCGCGCAGCGCGAGGGCCTCCTCGGGGGTGGCGGTGCCGAGCCAGGTGGCGCCCGCCTCCAGCGCCGCGCGGGCGCACGGGACCGCGCCGTGGCCGTACGCGTCGGACTTGACCACGGCCATCAAGGCCGCGGACGGCGCGTGGGCGCGCAGGGTCCGCACGTTGGCCCGCAGGGCGGCCAGGTCGATCTCTGCGCGGGCGCGCAGGGGTGCTGTGTCGTTCATCGCGCCCCCAGTGTCTCAGAGCGGCCCGAGAGCCCCCGGAGGACGGTCAGGTGCCGGCCCTGCGGCCCCACACGTACACGTGGTCGCCCGTCTTCGTGACGTTCCACAGGGAGCGGGCGTCGGCGAGGCGCAGATTGACACAGCCGTACGAGCCGTTCGGGTCGTAGACGCTGCCGTAGATGGCGTGGAAGGCCTCTCCGCCGCTGAAGAACTGGCTGTACGGCATCGGGGTGTTGTACAGCGTCGACCAGTGGTTCTTGTGCTTCCAGTAGATCTTGAACCAGCCGGTCCTGGTCCGGTACCCGGCCCGCCCGCTGCGCATCGGCACCGGTCCCCACAGCACCTTCTTCCCCTTCTGCACCCAGGTGAGCTGCCGGGTCAGGTCCACACACGCGACGCGGTACGACCGCACGGGGCACTTCCCGGCCGCGTTCGGGTTCTTCTTCGCGGACAGCAGCCGCATCCAGCCCCAGGTGACGGCGCCAGCGAAGCCCGTGTTCGGCTTGATCCCCTGCTTCTTCTGGAACGCCCGGATGGCGGCGCAGTCGCCCTTCGACTGCTTCCCGTCGACCTTCAGCTTCAGCCACCGCTCGACCTGCCGCTGGTACGGCCCGGTCAGCTTGCTGCACGTCACGGACTTGCCCGCGACGGCCTCGCTGAGGGGGACGTACTCGATGAGCGCATCCGTCTGCGCGGGGGCGTCCCTCGGCTCGACGGCGTCCTCCTTCGCGCTCGGCGTGTACGCCTTGGGCGGCAGCATCTGGTCCGGCGTGTCCACCTGCCACGGCTGCTGGGGCCCCGGCGGCACGCCGGGCACCAGCTCGCTTCCCGGCCCGGGCGCCGGGGGCCCGGCCTCCGCCGCCGCCCCCTCCACCGGCATCACCACCAGCAGCGCGAAGAGCACCCCCACGCTCCCGCATCTCATTCGTCTGCTCATCATCATGCGACCAGCGATACGCAACCCCGGGGCGAGCGGGGGTGCGCCGCGCGGACGGGGTCCCCCGTAATGGGCAACGCAGCGCCCCTCAAGGGGCGCGGGGAACTGCGCGCCGAGCCCCTACCACCCGCGGCCGAAGAACCCACCCGGAGCGGGCTGGGGCGAAGCCCCGCCCCAGGGGCGCGAGGAAGTGCGCGCCCGGCCCCCACCGCCCCGCAGCCAAAGAACGGCGCAGTCAGCGCAGCGCGTCGCGGACGTCCCGCCAGGCCTCCGGAATCGCCGCCGCGACATCATGCGCCCCCAAGGGCGCCCCGTCCGCCGCGAGCCTCCCCGCCAGCCCATGCAGATACGCGCCCACACTTCCCGCGTCCAACGCCGACAACCCGGCCGCGAGCAACGACCCCGCAAGCCCCGACAGCACGTCCCCGCTCCCGGCCGTGGCCAGCCACGCCGTCCCCGTCGGATTCACCCGCACCGCACCGCCCGCCGGATCGGCGACCAGCGTCGTCGACCCCTTCAGCAGCACGGTCGCCCCGTACCGAAGCGCCAACTCCCGCGCCGACGCCAGCCGAGCCGCCTCCACCGACTCCCGCGAGACCCCGAGCAACGCCGCCGCCTCCCCGGCGTGCGGAGTCATCAGCGTGGGCGCGGTACGGGCCCGTACGGCGGACCGGTCCGCGAGCCGCAGCCCGTCCGCGTCCACCAGCACCGGCACATCCGCCCCGAGCACCTGCGCCACCGCCGACGCGTCGTCCCCGACCCCGGGCCCCACCACCCACGCCTGGACGCGCCCGGCCCGTGCGGGCCCCTGGTCCGACACGAGCGTCTCGGGAAAGCGGGAGATCACGGCATCCGCCGCGGGCCCGACGTACCGCACCGCCCCCGCCCCACCCCGCAAGGCCCCGGACACGGCGAGCACGGCGGCCCCGGGATACCTCGCGGACCCGGCCGCGATCCCGACGACGCCGCGCCGGTACTTGTCGCTCTCGGCTCCCGGCGCCGGCAGCCGCGCCGCCACGTCCGCGTGCTGAAGGGCCTCCTGTTCGGCCTCCTCGGGCAGTTCGAGCCCGATGTCGACGAGGCGTACCGAACCGGCGTACTCACGCCCCGGGTCGATGAGCAGCCCGGGCTTGTGCGTCCCGAAGGTCACCGTCAGATCGGCGCGGACGGCGGTACCCAGGACCTCTCCCGTGTCGGCCTCGATCCCGCTCGGCAGGTCCACGGCGACCACGGCCGCCCGGGAGTCCGCCGCGTACGCGGCCAGCGGCACCGCCTCGGGCCGCAGGCCGCCCTTGCCCCCGATGCCGACGATCCCGTCCACGACGAGGTCGGCCCGCAGGATCGACTTCTCGGCGGCGCCGGACCCGGCCACCGTGCCCCCGGCCCGCCGCAGCGCGGCCAGGCCCGCGCCATGCGTCCGTTCGGGCACGAGCAGCACGGCGGTGACCCCCGCCCCCGCCGCGCCAGCCGGGCCCCGGCGTACAGGGCATCGCCCCCGTTGTCCCCGCTGCCCACGAGCAGCACGATCCGGCTGCCGTACACATGTCCCAGCAAGTCCGCGCAGGCAGCGGCGAGTCCGGCCGCGGCGCGCTGCATCAGCGCACCCTCCGGAAGCCGCGCCATCAGCTCACGCTCCGCCGCCCTGACCGTCTCCACGCTGTACGCAGTACGCATGGGTCGAGTCTCCCGTACACGGGCTCACCGCGCCGCCCCGGCCGCCGGACATCGGCCCCTCCCCCGCCCTACCCCTCGGCCACCACCACGGCCGAGGCCACCCCCGCGTCATGGCTCAGCGACACATGCCACGAGCGGACGCCCAGTTCGGCCGCGCGCGCCGCCACCGTCCCCGTCACCCGCAGCCGCGGCCGGCCGCTGTCCTCGACGTAGACCTCCGCGTCCGTCCAGTGCATGCCGGCCGGGGCGCCCAGCGCCTTGGCGACCGCCTCCTTCGCGGCGAAGCGCGCGGCCAGGGACGCGATGCCGCGGCGCTCCCCGTTCGGCAGGTGCAACTCCTGATCCAGGAAGAGCCGATGGGCCAGCCCCGGCGTACGCTCCAGCGCCGCCAGGAACCGGTCGATCTCGGCCACGTCGATACCGACCCCGATGATGCTCATGCCCAGCACCCTATGGGCCGGACGGCCGCCGACGTGCCGACCTCTCGGCGTTGATTGCGCGAGCTCAGTGGCCGGCGTTCTTCGGCACGGTGATCTGGTGCTCACCCCAGCTCATCCGCGTCGTCGCCTCGTAGTTCACCGTCGTACCCGCGTCGAGACCCGCCTCCCGGGCCCTGGGCGACGGTTCGACCAGCACGCTCTGCTCGCAGAGCATCGCGCCGGTGGACGGGTCCACGACCAGCCGCTGTTGCACACTCCCCAGCGGGGTCCGCGCCGTGCCGGGGAACGCGACACCGACGCCCTCACGCCCCAGAGGATCGGTGACACGCCCCAGCCCCCGGACGCCGGGCAGGTCCGCGATCACCCGATACGCGGCCGCCCGTACGGCGGGCTTCACCGGCATCGTGATGAGGTCGGCCGCCTGGCGCAGCACAGAGGCCGTGCGGCCGTCGCCGGTCTCGGCACCGCTGCTGTCCTCCCCGTACAGCTTCTCCAGCTGACGGCGCAACTCCCCACTGTCGGAGGGCAGTTCACGCAGATCCTGGTACGAGACGTTCCGCGGGCCGAGGGCGTAGATCTTGTCGCCGGCGTCCGTCCGCATGACCATCGGTCGCCCGGTTCCGATCCTGTACCCCAGCGTGCCCTGTCCGGCCGCGGTCGAGGCTTCGGCCTGCACCGTGGCGGGCGAGCCCGCGGCCCGCCAGCGCGCCTGGTCCGCCTCGGTGCGGGGCGCGGTCACGTCGTCCAGACCGGAGACCATCAGGCTCCGGGTTCCCGGACGCACACCCACCGACCACTCCCCCCTCGACGTGGTGCGCACGGCGAAGAGCTGTCCCTTCGCACCGACGACGTTCACGTCCTGCGAGCGCGTGGTGGTCTGCCAGTACGTTCCCTCGGCCGCCGGTGTCTCCGCCTTCTTCGCCACGCTGAGCAGTTCGAGGCGGCCGTCGACCTGGACGTCGGCGCGACCGTCCGACGCCGCCGACCCCGGCGTGGCGGCCGAGGACTGCGGGCGTGCGCTCGCGCGCACGCCTGAAGGATCCTGCCCGTCGAGCGTGCTCACGACCACCACCGACGCCGCGACGGCCGCGACCGCCACGACGGTCCCGAGCGGCCGGATCCCGACCCAGAGGCGCCGCGGTTCCTGGGAGCGTGCCGCGCCACTGTCCGTCGCTCCGGCCAGGATGCGTGCCAGCTCGTCGTGCTGCCGCGGGGAGTCGGCCAGCCGGGCCGGGTCGAGTTCGTCGGGTCGGGCGTCCGCGAGCACCCTCAGGACGTCGGGCCGCCCGGACCGTGCGGGGGTGTTCTTCATGTGAGTGCTCCTTTGCGATCGGTGCTGCGGTGCGGGGCCCGAGCCGGTGGCACTTGCGTGGCCGACGCGTGTGCGGGTGACGCCTGTGCGGGCGGCGCTTGTGCGGGGGCTACGGACGCCGTTTCCGCCGGGGACACCACCTCCAGGGCTTTCTCCAGACGGCGGCGGGCCCGGTGCAGCCGGACGGTCAGCGTCGCGATGGTGCAGCCCAGGACCCGTGCCGCCTGCTTGGGGCTCAGCCCGTGCCAGGCGATCAGGGTCAGCAGCTCCCGGTCGGCGTCGGACAGACTCGCCAGGGCCTGCAACGCGGCTTCCCGGTCGGTCACATCCGCCGCGACGTCACCGACGTCGCCCCGGGCACCACTGCTGATGCGCTGCGCCTCCTCCGCGGCGAGGGCGTACTGGCGGCTGTCCCGGCGGCGCAGTTCGCGCACCAGGTTGCGGGCCACTCCCAGCAGCCAGGGCAGTGCGGGGTGCGGAATGTCCCGCACGCGCCGCCAGGCGACGGTGAACGTCTCGCTCGTGATGTCCTCGCCTACCTGTCGACCCACCAGACTCGTGGCATAGGCGAGGACGCGCGGATAGCACTCCTCGTAGACATCCCTGAAGCGTTGGGCATGTGTCACACGCCATCCCCTCATATCGGCTCTGTCACCAAGCAATGCGTGTGACGGCCCACTTCTTACAGGGCGAGCCGAAATTCATGCGGTGTGGTCCGTGTCACGCCGAGGAGAGGCGAGGGTGCCCCATACGGATCGAGCGGGAACGGCCGCAGCCGTTCCCGCTCGATCTCTGTGCTGTACGCCCGGACGAGTCCTGGCCCGGATCTCTCAGACGGTGCCGGAGTCCGCGATGACGATCTTCTTGGACGTGGCGCCGGAACGGCTGCCGAGCTTCTCGACGGCCCTGACGACGTCCATGCCCTCGACGACCTCACCGAAGACGACGTGCTTGCCGTCGAGCCAGTCGGTGACGATCGTGGTGATGAAGAACTGCGAGCCGTTGGTGTTCGGGCCGGCGTTGGCCATGCTCAGCAGACCCGGCTTGGTGTGCTTGAGCTTGAAGTTCTCGTCCGGGAACTTCGCGCCGAAGATGCTCTTGCCGCCGGTCCCGTTCTGGTTGGTGAAGTCACCACCCTGCAGCATGAAGTCCGGGATGACACGGTGGAACGGCGAGCCCTTGTAGCCGAACCCGTTCTGGCCGGTGGCCAGCTCACGGAAGTTGCGGGCCGTCTCCGGGACCACGTCGTCGTACAGCTTGAACTCGATCCGGCCGAGCGGCTCCCCGTCCGCGGACACCTCGAAGAAGACGTTCTGTCCCATGGCACTGCTCCTCTTGTATTCGAAAGGTCGTGTCCGAGAATAAGAGGGCACCGGCCCACGGGTCGCAGCGGGAACCCCCACAGCGGGACAAACGGCCTAACGCCACCATCGGGACGAGCCTCCCGGCCGCCCCCTGGGGCCTGTCCGGCGGGTCAGGCCCTAGTCACCGTCACCGCTGGACCGATGCACACTCCGCCGCCCGTTGCTCTTCACGGCGGCGCGCACCAGCTGCCCCACGACGAGCGTCACCGCCGCCACGCCCCGGACCCAGCGGGGCCCGCCTCGCGACGCCCACACCACACACACGCACCCACCGATGACAAGCACCAGGAGGCCGGCCAGCACCAGAACGCCCATGTTCCCCACCCTGCATTCGCATATCCGTACGGTGCGGGTGATCCTCTCAGGGGGAGGGCCCCACAGGACGCCCGCCCGAAACTAGGCCGCCGCCAGCTCGCACCACACGTACTTGCCGCGCTGTCCGTTCCTGGCCAGCGGCTGCCAGCCCCACAGATCCGCGCAGGCCCGTACGAGGGCGAGGCCGCGGCCCTCCTCCGCGTCGACGACCCGGTCCCACGGCAGGGAAGGCTCCGGGGGCTGCGGGTCCGCGTCCCAGGCGCCGATGCGCAGGACCCCGGCCCGCCACTGCACCCGTAGCGCCGCCTGGCCCTTCGTGTGCCGTACGGCGTTGGAGACCAGCTCGGCCGCGACCAGCTCGGCGACGTCGGCGAGGCGGATCAGTCCGTGCAGGGTGAGGATCAGGCGGACGGTACGGCGACTGACGGTCACGGCACGGAGGTCGTGGGGGATGTACATCATGTACTCCCAGGGCTCGGCGACGGTTTCGGACATGGGTGAACTCCGTTCGGGCGGTGGGGGGTTGGGGATACGCGGCGATTCCGGGCGGTGGCATTGACGCAGCCGTCGTGGCAGGACGGAGCGGTGCGCTTCCGGTGCCCCGGGGTGTCGCAGAGTGTGCGTTGCGTCACCGACGGTAGGGGTTAATGTTTCGGTTGGGCAAGTCGACCGCGTAATCTGACCCCGAACGAGTCGCGCTCACAGGCGCGTTGCACCGAGGAGCAGTCGATGACGACGAGGCGCGACCCAACGGCACGCCAGATGCGCCTGGCGGTCGAACTGCGCAGACTCCGCGAGGCGGCAGGCCTCAGCGGCCGTCAGGCGGCAGCGCTGCTGGGAGTGAGCCCCGTCCAGCTCAGCCATATCGAGTCCGGTCTCTCAGGGGTGAGCGAGGAACGTCTGCGCCGACTTGCGTCCCACTACGCCTGCGAAGACAGCGAGTTCATCGATGCTTTGGTCTCCTTGGCCACCGATCGGACGCGCGGCTGGTGGGAGGAGTACCGGGGCCTGCTGCCCACGTCGTTCCTGGACCTCTCCGAACTGAACCACCACGCCTGCTTCCGGCGCGATGTGGCGGTCCTGTACGTACCGGGCCTGCTGCAGACGGAGGAATACGCCCGTGCCGTCTTCTCCTCCAGAGTGCCCGAACTCACCCATGAAGAGCTTGAATTGCGTGTCCGTCACCGAATGGCACGCCAGGAGATCACCATCCCGTACGAGTTGGTGATCCACGAGGCGGCCCTACACATCAGGGTCAGTGACCGCGTCGCCTCCCGGGCTCAGCTTGTCCGGCTCCTGGAGATCTCCGAAGCGGACCACATCACCGTGCGCGTCATCCCCTTCGATCTGGACGGCTTCGCCAGGGCCGCCAGCACCATGACCTACGTGGGCGGCCCCGTACCCAAACTGGACACGGTGGTGCGTGACGTACCCCATGGCTCGGCCTTCATCGACTCCGAAGCACAACTGAGCGCCTTCCGAACGCGCTTCCGTAAGGTGGAGGCCGTATCACTCGACCCTGATCGGTCGCGTGACTTCATCCACCGGCTGGCGAAAGAGCTGTGAGGCATCCCATGGACAACTGGCGGAAGTCGTCCTACTCAGGCCCCGACGACGGCAACGAGTGCGTGGAAATCGCGAACTCACCCACCCACATAGCCATCCGCGACTCCAAGGCCCCGGCCAGGGCCACCCTCACCTTCCCGACCGGAGCCTTCGCCACCTTCATCGGCGCCCTGAAAACGACTCACTCGACCGTCACCGACTTCGCCAGGTTCCGAGGCTGATCCACCTCGTTCCCCCGCGCCGTCGCCAGTTCACACGCGAACACCTGCAACGGCACCGTCGCGACCAGCGGCTGAAGCAGCGTCGGCGTGGCCGGAATCCGGATCAGGTGGTCGGCGTAAGGCACCACCGCCGCATCCCCCTCCTCCGCGATCACGATCGTGCGCGCACCCCTCGCCCGGATCTCCTGGATGTTGGACACGATCTTGTCGTACAGAACCGAGCGCCCGCGCGGGGACGGCACGACGACCACGACCGGCAGATCGTCCTCGATCAACGCGATCGGCCCGTGCTTCAGCTCACCCGCCGCGAAGCCCTCGGCGTGCATGTAGGCGAGCTCCTTGAGCTTGAGGGCACCTTCCAGGGCAACCGGATAACCGACGTGCCGCCCCAGGAACAGCACGGTCTTCTTGTCGGCGAGCGATCGTGCGAGCTCCCGCACCGGCTCCATGGTCTCCAGGACCCGTTCCACCTCGCCGGAGATCTGGGACAGGTCCCGGATGACGGCCTGGATCTCGTCGCCCCACTTGGTACCGCGGACCTGGCCCAGGTACAGCGCGACCAGGTAACAGGCGACCAGCTGCGTCAGGAAGGCCTTGGTGGACGCGACGGCGACCTCAGGACCCGCGTGCGTGTACAGCACCGCGTCCGACTCGCGCGGGATCGTCGAACCGTTCGTGTTGCAGATCGCCAGCACCTTGGAGCCCTGCTCGCGGGCGTGCCGCAGCGCCATCAGCGTGTCCATGGTCTCGCCGGACTGGGAGATGGCGATCACCAGCGACCGCGTACCGAGAATCGGATCCCGGTACCGGAACTCGCTCGCGAGCTCCACCTCGCACGGGATCCGCGTCCAGTGCTCGATGGCGTACTTGGCGATCAGTCCGGCGTGGAAGGCGGTCCCGCAGGCCACGATGACGACCTTGTCGACCTCGCGCAGCTCGTGAACCGGGATCCGCACCTCGTCGAGCGTCAGTGAACCCGCCGCGTCGATTCGGCCCAGGAGGGTATCGGCGACCGCCTTGGGCTGCTCGGCGATCTCCTTGAGCATGAAGTAGTCATACCCCCCTTTTCCGCGGCCGACGCGTCCCAGTCGATGTGGTACTTGCGCACGTCCGCCGGACGGCCGTCGAAACCGGTCACCGTCACGCCGTCCCGGCGCAGCTCCACCACCTGGTCCTGCCCCAGCTCGATCGCCGACCGCGTGTGGGCGATGAACGCGGCGACATCCGAGGCGAGAAAGGCCTCGCCCTCTCCCACGCCCACCACGAGCGGCGAGTTCCGCCGCGCCCCCACCACCACGTCCGGATCGTCCGCATGCACCGCGACCAGCGTGAACGCACCCTCCAGGCGGCGGCACACCAGCCGCATCGCCTCCGCCAGGTCGTCGCACGCCGAGAACTCCTCGGCGATCAGGTGTGCGACCACCTCGGTGTCGGTCTCGGAGGCCAGCTCGTGCCCGCGCTCGGCCAACTCGGCACGCAGCAGCGCGAAGTTCTCGATGATCCCGTTGTGCACGACGGCGACGCGCCCGGCGTTGTCGAGATGCGGATGGGCGTTCGCGTCCGTGGGCCCTCCATGCGTGGCCCAGCGCGTGTGCCCGATCCCCGTCGACCCGGTCGGCAGCGGCCGGCCGACCAGCTCCTTCTCCAGGTTGACCAGCTTCCCGGCCTTCTTCGCGGCGGCGAGCCCCCCGTCCGCCAACACGGCGACGCCCGCCGAGTCGTACCCCCGGTACTCCAGCCGCTTCAGCCCGGCCATCACCACATCAAGCGCCGACTGCGACCCCACGTATCCCACGATTCCGCACATGCGCCGCAGCCTAAGCGCCAACAGCCCCCCGAACCCGGCACTCCGTGCCCGAATTCGGAAATTCCAGCCACCTTTTGGTGGGTCCCCCGGCCCCCTGGACGCCTCTGGACGCTCCACGTGACCCCGAGCAGCCGACTACGTGACCCACCCCACCCCCCACCCAGTCCACACTCCCGTAACAATGGACTGTGATCTCTCCGGTCTCCCCGATGCCCCGGAGCGCCCACCGGCACAGGCCGGAGGCGACTCCCTACGTCGACCTCACCCGAGCCGAGTGGAGCGTGCTGCGTGAAAAGACGCCGCTGCCACTGACCGCCGAGGAGGTCGAGAAGCTGCGCGGTCTGGGCGATGTCATCGACCTCGACGAGGTGCGGGACATCTATCTGCCGCTGTCCAGACTGCTCAATCTGTACGTCGGCGCCACGGACGGGCTCAGGGGCGCGCTGAACACCTTCCTCGGCGAGAAGGGCTCACAGTCCGGCACCCCGTTCGTCATAGGGGTGGCCGGGTCGGTCGCCGTCGGCAAGTCCACCGTCGCGCGCCTGCTGCAGGCCCTGCTCTCCCGCTGGCCCGAACACCCGCGCGTCGAACTGGTGACCACGGACGGTTTCCTGCTCCCCACCAAGGAGCTGGAGGCACGCGGTCTGATGTCGAGGAAAGGTTTCCCCGAGTCGTACGACCGTCGCGCCCTCACCCGGTTCGTCGCCGACATCAAGGCGGGGAAGGACGAGGTCACGGCCCCCGTCTACTCCCACCTGATCTACGACATCGTCCCCGACCGGCGGCTCACCGTCCGCCGTCCGGACATCCTCATCGTCGAGGGCCTGAACGTCCTGCAGCCCGCCCTCCCCGGCAAGGACGGCCGCACCCGCGTCGGCCTCGCGGACTACTTCGACTTCAGCGTGTACGTCGACGCCCGCGCCGCGGACATCGAGCGCTGGTACCTCAACCGGTTCAAGAAGCTCCGCCAGACCGCCTTCCAGAAGCCCGACTCCTACTTCCGCAGGTACACGCAGGTCTCCGAGGAGGAGGCGCTCGACTACGCGCGCACGACCTGGCGCACCATCAACAAGCCGAACCTGCTGGAGAACGTGGCTCCCACCCGGGGCCGCGCCACCCTCGTCGTGCGCAAGGGCCCGGACCACAAGGTGCAGCGCCTGAGCCTGCGCAAGCTGTAGCCGCGAGGCCCCCGACGCCGGCTGTGATCGCACGCCGCAACGCCGTCATCCCGTGCGTATACCCTGCGCCGCATGCTGCATCTGCGTCTGATCACCCCGGCCGACCGCACCGACGACGTCGTACGGCTGATCGAGAGGACCGTGGGCACGACCCATCTCGTCGTGCTCACGGGTGCCGCCCGCAACCCGGCGGGGGACGTCGTGACGTGCGACGTCGCGCGTGAAGCGGGCGACGAACTGATCAGCGGGCTACGGGAGATGGAGCTCGACCGGACCGGCTCGATCGCCGTCGAGAACATCGATCTGTCGCTGTCGAAGCGCGCCGACAAGGCGGAGGACGAGGCGCCGGGCGAGAGCGCGGACGCGGTGCTGTGGGAGCACCTGGCCGACGCGACGCACGAGGAGTCGACGCTCTCGGTGACCTACGTCGCCTTCCTCACGCTCGCCACGATGATCGCGGCCTGCGGCGTGGTCCTCGACAACGCGATCCTGATCGTGGGCGCGATGGCGGTGGGCCCGGAGTTCGGGCCGCTGGCCGGCATCTGCACGGCGCTGGTCCAACGCGTCCCACGACTGGCGTGGCGCTCGGTGAACGCGCTGCTCGTGGGCTTCGCGGTGGCGTTGGTGGTGACGGTCGGCTTCACGTACCTCATGGACGCGGTGGGCCTGTTCAGCGCGGTCAGGCTGGACGCCGAGCGACCCAACACCAACTTCATCTACCGTCCCGACGCCTTCTCGTTCGTCGTCGCGGTCCTGGCCGGCGTGGCCGGCACCCTCTCGCTGACCTCGGCGAAGTCGGGCGCGCTGGTCGGTGTCGCCATCTCGGTGACCACGGTGCCGGCGGCGGCGAACGCTGCCGTGGCCTTCGCCTACGGCGAGTACCGGCAGGCCTGGGGCTCCACCGAGCAGCTGCTGCTCAACCTGCTGGGCATCGTGCTGGCCGGTACGTTCACGCTGGTCGTCCAGAAGTGGCTCTGGGCCCAGCAGCGTGAACGTACCGCCAGAACAGGTCGGCTCTAGCCCAGCGCCGACTTCACCGCGTCCGCGAGCCGCCCCGCCACCGACCGCGCGTGGTCGATGTCGGCGGCCTCGACCATGACCCGGACGAGCGGCTCGGTGCCGGAGGGGCGCAGCAGCACCCGGCCGGTGGAGCCGAGTTCCCGCTCGGCCTCGGCGACCGCGGCCGCCAGTTCGGCGGAGCTGTTCACCCGCGAGCGGTCGACGTCGGGGACGTTGATGAGGACCTGCGGCAGCCGCTCCATGACGGACGCGAGGTCCCGGAGCGTACGGCCGGTCTGGGCGATCCGGGCCGCCAGCAGCAGGCCGGTCAGCGTGCCGTCGCCGGTGGTGGCGTGGTCGAGGATGATCACGTGCCCGGACTGCTCGCCGCCGAGCGCGTAGTTGTGCTCCTTCATCTCCTCCAGGACATAGCGGTCGCCGACCGCGGTCTGGATGAGGGAGACACCTTCGCGCTCCATGGCGAGCTTGAAGCCCAGGTTGGACATGACCGTCGCGACAACCGTGTCGGAGCGCAGTGCGGAACGCTCCCGCATCGCCAGCGCGATCACGGCCAGGATCTGGTCGCCGTCCACCTCGGCACCTGTGTGGTCCACGGCGAGGCAGCGGTCGGCGTCGCCGTCGTGCGCGATGCCGAGGTCGGCCCCGTGCTCGACGACGGCGGCCTTCAGGAGGTCGAGGTGGGTGGAGCCGCAGCCGTCGTTGATGTTCAGGCCGTCGGGCGAGGCGCCGATCGTGATGATCTCGGCACCGGCCTGCGTGAAGGCCTCGGGAGACACCCGGGCGGCGGCGCCGTGCGCCTCGTCGAGGACGACCTTCAGGCCGTCGAGACGGTTCGGGAGCACGCCGAGGAGGTGGGCGACGTACTGGTCGAGCCCCTCGTCGTACGCGCGCACGCGCCCGACCCCGGCGCCGGTGGGCCGGTCCCAGGGCGCGCCGGTGCGGTGCTCCTCGTAGACGCCCTCGATCCTGTCCTCCAGCTCGTCGGCGAGCTTGTGGCCGCCGCGGGCGAAGAACTTGATGCCGTTGTCGGGCATGGCGTTGTGGCTGGCCGAGAGCATCACGCCGAGGTCGGCGCCCAGCGCGCCGGTGAGGTACGCCACCGCGGGGGTGGGCAGCACACCGACGAGCAGGACGTCCACACCTGCGCTGGCCAGGCCCGCGACCACGGCGGCTTCCAGGAACTCCCCGGACGCACGTGGGTCCCGCCCGACCACTGCCACCGGCCGGTGGCCCTCGAACGTACCCGCCTCGGCCAGCACATGTGCCGCCGCCACGGAGAGACCGAGCGCCAGCTCGGCCGTCAGATCCGCGTTGGCGACACCGCGCACGCCGTCCGTGCCGAAGAGTCGTCCCACTGGTGTCCTCCTGATGAAGCTCAGTTTTCGGAAGTCATCCGATCATGCAAGCCTTTGAGCGCCTTGTGCCGTTATACGCCTTGGGCTGTGATAAACGAACGCCCCAGCGGCACACAGCGTGCCGCCGGGGCGAACGGTCGTACGAATACGCAGCAGCCAGTGATTAACGCTTGCTGTACTGCGGAGCCTTACGGGCCTTCTTGAGACCGGCCTTCTTGCGCTCGACCGCACGGTCGTCGCGCTTGAGGAAGCCGGCCTTCTTCAGGGCCGGGCGGTTGTTGTCCACGTCCGCCTCGTTCAGCGCGCGGGCGACACCGAGACGGAGCGCACCGGCCTGACCGGAGACGCCGCCACCCGAGATGCGGGCGATGACGTCGTAGCGGTTGTCGAGCTCGAGCACCTTGAAGGGCTCGTTGACTTCCTGCTGGTGCACCTTGTTGGGGAAGTAGTCCTCAAGGGTGCGACCGTTGATCTTCCACTTGCCGGTGCCCGGGACGATCCGGACGCGGGCGATGGCGTTCTTGCGACGGCCCAGGCCGGCCGCCGGCTGCGGGTCGCCGAAGCGGCCCGCGAGCGACTCCGAGGTGTACTCGCCCTCGACGGGGACCTCGGACTCGGTGGTGTAGTTCTCGATGTCGACGAGCTCAGTCTCTTCGACCGGCTGCTCAACGGTGGTCTCGGCCACGATTCTCCTCAGATTCTTTTCTGTCTTAGGGGGTGGTGGCCGGAACTACTGCGCGACCTGGGTGATCTCGAACGGGACCGGCTGCTGAGCAGCGTGCGGGTGGTTCTCGCCCGCGTAGACCTTCAGCTTCGAGAGCACCTGACGGCCCAGGGTGTTCTTGGGGATCATGCCCTTGATGGCCTTCTCGATGGCCTTCTCGGGGTTCTTGGCCAGCAGCTCGTCGTAACGGACGGAGCGCAGACCACCCGGGTAGCCGGAGTGGCGGTACGCCAGCTTCTGGGTCTTCTTGTTGCCGGAGAGGTGCACCTTGTCGGCGTTGATGATGATGACGAAGTCACCAGCATCGACGTGCGGCGCAAAGATCGGCTTGTGCTTGCCCCGCAGGATGTTCGCGGCAGTGGTCGCCAGACGACCCAGGACGACATCCTGGGCGTCGATGACGTACCACTGGCGAGTGATGTCGCCGGGCTTGGGGCTGTACGTACGCACGGTCGTAGCCTTCGCTTCTTCAGTGAGTGGGTCCTGACATGGCCACCACGGACGATCACGACAGCCCTGACCGCACCTCGGTGACGCATACCGAGTGCTGGTCGCTGGTCATCGGCCCCGGTGGACCGGTGTAAGGGCCCCTCACGTGAGAATGAGCAAGCCAATACACATAACGAACTGCAAGAGTACCCGCGGTTGCCCGGACGGGTCAAAACGCGGGTTCGCGACCCGAGCACCTCGGCACTCAGGGCCACGCCAACAGTCCCTGGAAACAGAGTAAGGCAGTCCTTTCCTCCGCAACGGTCCGACTACCCGGCGTCACCGGACGGCCGGTGCCCGGAACCCTGTCGAAGCGTGTCGCACCAACCACCCGGAGATGTCAGTTTTGCCCGTGCGCGCTCAGGTCACGCTAGGGGCTCAAGTGTCCTCCGGTGCGGAACGCCACCCCCCGGACCCCGTCTAAGATGCGGCCCATGAGTTATGGGCAGGGTGGGCAGGGGGAGCCTCCGTGGGATCCCTGGAAGCCTGGTTCTCAGCAACCCGATTGGGGACGTCGGAACCAGACTCCGGACTGGGCGGCACTCGCCGATGCGTCCGAGGCGCGCAACCGTCGGCGCAGACTGCTGGTGATCGTCGGCTCGGCGGTCGCCACGATCGCGGTCGGCGCTGCCGTCGCCGTGGCCGTCGTCTCCTCGAACGGGGACAACCAGGCCGGGAACGCGCCCAGCAAGCTGCCCGCCACCGCGAGCATCCCGAGCGACAGCACGGCGCCGGTGCCGACGTTCGCGCCGACCTCGGCGCCGCCGCCGCTGGATCCGATGGACTTCATATCCAGCGTGCAGAAGGACACCGCGCCGCTCAGCCCGGACATCCTCTTCCCCGGTTCGCAGCTCACGATGGGTGACCGCGTCTATCGCAAGGGCCCCACCGCCTCGACGACGAACTGCGCGTCGGCCGTGCAGGGCACCCTGCCCGCGGTGCTCAACAAGAACGACTGCACCCGGATGATGCGCGTCACCTACAGCAAGGACGGCGTCTCGGTGACCGTCGGCGTCGCGGTCTTCAACACCGCGGCCCAGGCGGCCAAGGCGAAGTCCGAGGCGGACAGCAAGAGCATCATCACCTCACTGTCCGGCCACGGCGTCGCCAACTTCTGCCGCACGTCGATCTGCCGCTCGACCACCAACTCCTACGGCCGTTACGCCTACTTCACCCTGGCCGGCTTCACCAACGGCAAGGACGTGACGACGAAGGACGCCAAGGTCTTCACGACCGGCGACGACCTGGCCGAGTTCGCCTTCCGCCAGATCCGCCGCCGCGGCGAGGCCCAGGCGTCGACGGCGGCCAACCAGTAGGCCGGCCGCCCGCCGCCGTACCCGGGCCCGGGGTCACTTGTTCTTCATGCGCAGCCGGATCGGCACCACAGCCGACTCCAGCTGCGTCTTCAGCGTCATCTTCGAGACCCCCTCGGTCCGCTCCTCGAAACGGATCGGGATCTCGACGGCGCTGTGCCCCGCCCGTACGGCCTTGTACTTCAGCTCGACCTGGAAGCTGTAACCGGCGCTGTCCAGCGTGGCCAGGTCGACGTCGCGCAGGGCCTGGGCCGACCAGAGGTTGAACCCGGCCGTGATGTCCCGGATCCGGGTGCCCAACACGGTACGGGCGTACCGGTTGGCGAAGCGGGAGAGCAGGACGCGGTGCGCGCCCCAGTCCTCGTCCAGCGAGCCGCCCTCGACGTACCGGCTGCCGATGACCAGGCCCACCCCGTTGGCCAGGGCCGTGCCGAGCATCCGGGGCACGGCCTCGACGGGGTGGCTGCCGTCGGCGTCCATCTGGACGACGTACTCGGCGCCCTCGTCGAGCGCGAGGCTCATCCCGGCCGCGTAGGCGCGCCCGAGTCCGTCCTTCTCGGTGCGGTGCAGCACGCTCATCCGGCGCCGCCCCTTGCTGTTGTACTTCTCCGCCAGCTCGTCGGCGATCCTGCCGGTGCCGTCCGGGCTGGAGTCGTCCACGATCTTCAGGTGAAGCCCGTCGAGCGGCAGCTGAAGCACCGCTTCGGCCATTCTCGGCAGGTTGGCCGCCTCGTTGTAGGTCGGCATCACCACAGTGACGGCAGTGCCCGCCCCCAGGTTGTTCGTCATTCCCCTTCTCCTCCCCATATGTCATCTTAAATTTCCCCCCGGTGGACGGCCGTGTCCGGCACGGCACCCGGAAGGCCGCTCCGCTCAGGTGTGGATCTTGCGCCGGGCGGCGTCGTCCTTCTTCCCTGACGTGTCGCCCGTGGCCGCCTTGGCGGACTTTTCGAACAGCACCAGCGTGAGGCTGTCCAGCTTGCGTGTCTTCACGACGCGAAAGCCTCGCTCGACCGCGGTCGCCGTCGCCTTCGGCATACCGCTGAGCGGCTGTCCGTCGAACGTGGTGGACACCAGCCACAGCCGGTCGGCGTTCGCCAGGCACTTCGCGGGCCGCGGGCACTCCGCGGCGCCGAAGGAGCCCAGTTCCTGCGGGGTGCGGTACATGAGCACGTCCCGCGGACGCCCCTTGTCGTCGCGCAGCTCGTAGTCCATCGCCCGGCGCTCCGACAGCGCCCCGCTGAACACGATCCCGTCGCCCTTGCGCTGACCGGCCTCGATGAACTGGGCCGCGCCGCGGAAGTCGGGCTCCCCGAGCGCGTTCTCACGGGTCTCGCGGATGCCCGGGAGCGCCTGCCAGGCGAGCCCTGCGACCGCTGCCGCGGCAAGCACCCAGCCGAACCCACGCCGGGCCGCGGCCCCCGTACCCGCCTTCGGCCCGGCCACCGGCCCGGCGATCCGGCAGACCGCGACCGCGGCGAGCAGCACCCAGGCGGGCGCCGTGAACAGCAGATAGCGCGGCAGAAAGAGATGCAGCTTGGACGCGGTGACATAGGTCGCCAGCGGCGGCAGCACGATCCACACGGCCAGTGGAAGCGCCCGGCGGCCCGCGAAGAACAGGCCCAGAGCGCCCAGCGCCATCACCGGCGCGGCCACCGCCCAGGACCCGAAGAGGTTCTTCGGGAAGTCGACCAGGTCCTTCATGACGGGGTTGTTCCAGGCGATCTGCCCGCTCTGGCCCGTGCCCTGGATCGCCATCGGGATGACGAAGCACAGGCCGACGGTGCCCGCCGCCGCGTACGCCCAGCCCACGATCCGGTCCCCCGAACGCCGGGCCATCAGGACCATCACGACATGCGCACCGAGCACCGCGAGCGAGGCCAGATGGCTCCAGCCGATCATCGGCACGGTGAGGGTGTAGCCCACCCACACCTTGAAGCCGGGCTGCTCCAGAGCCCTGGCGAGCAGCAGCGTCGACAGGAGCACGGCGGCCAGGGCGAAGGCGTACGGCCTGATCTCCTGCCCGTAGCGCGTCACCGTCGGCACCACCGCGAACAGGAAGCCGGCGAGCAGCCCGGTCTGCGTGGTGAACAGCCGCCGCCCGAGCAGAGCGAGCAGTCCCGCGGAGGAGGCCATGGCCAGGGCCCCCGGGATACGCATCGCGGTCGGTGAGTCCCCGGCGAGCGAGACCCAGAAGTGCATCAGCACGTAGTACGGGGTGAACACCACGTCGATGGAGCGGATCAGCTGGCTCAGGTCGTGGAAGGAGAGCGTCGCCGCCCACCAGGTGGCGTGCTCGTCACGCCACAGCTGTCGATGGCCGATCCCGCGCAGGATCAGCGCCAGCGCTGCGGCCGAGGGCAGCAGGAAGACGAGCAGCGCAGCGAGGCGCCCGCCGCGGTCACGGGTGTGCTGCTCGGCCTCGCGCCGCGCCCTCCGTCCTCCGGAACCGGCGCCCGCGGACGTCTCCGAGGCGGGCTCGTACCCCGCCGCCGTACCGCCACCGACCGCCGTCGTGCCGCTCATCGCTTGACCCAGATCCGGTAGGCGTTCTGACCGCTGCTCGTCGTGAACGGGAAGACTGCGGCCAGGCGGTAGTGCGTGTTGCCCTTCAGCCCCTTCTTGACCGCCTCGTACGTCGCCGGAGTCACCGAGCCGTGCATCACGATCACGTCGAAGCGCCCGTCACGCACCGCCTGTTCGAAGGCGTCGGGGCCGGTGTGCTGCTTGCCGTCCTTGCCCCGGTAGTCCATGAAGTAGGTGTTCTGCCACTGGTTCCAGCCGGTGACGTCGCGCAGGTAGTACGCGGGCACCTCCTGCTCCTCTGCCAGGTAGAACCCCTTCTTGTCGACGTGGGCCACCGTGCGCAGATAGGCGACCATCGGCGAGGAGTCCGGGAAGCTGTACGCCTTCTGCGCCTGCACCATGCCGAACACCAGCGCGAGGACATACACCATGATCCCGAGCTGTGGATGCCGGAAGTGCGGGCCGACCAGGCGGGCCATGCCCAGGCCCGCCATGGGCGCGGCGAAGAGCAGGCCGAAGCCGACGTGCTTGTAGAGCGAGACCTCGGTGTGCAGATGGATCTGGTACGCCGGTGCCAGCAGCGCCGTCCCGGTGAGCACCACTCCGAGCCCGGCGCGCCGCACCCGCCCGGCGGTCTCCCCCTCGATCCACGGCATCTCGCCCATCCGCCCGCGCAGCGCGTACGCGACCGAGCCGACGAGCGCCGCCAGGAAGACCAGACCGCCCCACTCGGCGCTGTGCTCCAGCAGCTTCATGGCGGAATCGGCCCCCTGGGCCCGGTTGGTGGTGGTGGAGCTGATGCCGCCGAGCGGCCCGGAGAGGACGTACCCGGCGCCGAGCAGCGCCCCGATGCCCGCGCCGAGGAACACCCCGCGGCTCAGGGTCTTCACCCCGCGGTGCCGGTGTGCGGTGACCACCGCGAGCAGCACCAGCGTCGGCAGATACAGGCCGGAGGCGTACTTCACGGCGAAGGCCAGCGCGGCCGGTGGCGCGGCCAGCAGGACGGCCGCCGAGCGCATCCGGTCGGTGCGCACGACGGCGTACATCGACAGGGCGAGCAGGAAGATCGCGGCGGCGTCGTACGTGGCGAAGTTGCCGAGCACGGTCGTCGACTGGAGGACGGAGAAGAGGGCGGCCGCGCCGAGCGCCGCCCGCAGGTTGAACAGGCGCCGGGTCACCGCGTACAGCAGGCCGGTGGCGGCCAGCATGAACAACAGGCTGAGGACCCGTACGCCCGTCAGCCCGAAGTACGAGTCCACGGCGGCGGCGAGCACCGGGTACAGCTTCGGGTGGCCGGAGAAGTAGCCCGCGAAGTCGACCGGCAGCTTGGTGCCGTGCAGCAGGTTGTTCAGTTCGTAGTGGCCGGAGGCGATGTAGAGCGCCTCGTCCTGGAAGGCCGTCCCCCGCAGCCGCAGCGAGAGCCCGGCCTGCACCAGCAGCAAGCACCCCAGCACTCCGCGCCCGAGCAGCTTGCCGCGCCGGTTGTCCACGGCCCAGGAGGACTCGGGGACGGCGGGCAGTGTGTAGCCGGGGTCGTCGGGCTCAGGTTCGGTTTCGGGTTCGGGCTCCGGTGCGGTCGCACGGACCGGGTTTCCGGGGCTCGAAGGGGTCGAGGGCTCCGCGTACGGGTCGTACGTCTCGTAGTACGGCGGATACGTCTGCTGCTGGGGCGGCCACGCGTACGAGTCCTGCCCGTACGACTCCTGTTGGTACTCCTGGTACTGCTGCTGGTGTTCCTGCGGCGGCTGCGGCTGTCTGCTGCTCATGGCTTGGTCACATCGAATCCGAAGCGGGAGGCGGCGGCCTGCTCGCGGAAGGTGCGCGTCGTGGCCGGACCGCTGGTGATGCGCCAGTCCGCTTCCTTGTCGAAGTTGAACCAGACGAAGCCGATCACGTCGTCGTGTGCGGCCGTCCCCTTGAAAAGGTCGGTGATGTCGGCCGGCTTGCGCTGCCCGGCCTCGGCCGCCGTCTCCGCGATGATCACGGGCTTCTTGGTGAAGGCACGGATCTGGGTCGTCGTCGGCCCGTACAGAGTCGAGAAGGTGGAGGGGCCGGTGCGGGCGTAGTAGCCGATGACTCCGACCCAGTCGACGTACTCCTCGCCCGGCCAGTACGGCTTCAGGCGCACGGTCGGCACCGGGTTGATCACGTTCGGGCTCCACACCCAGATGACCTGGGTGGCGCCCTCCTGGTCGAAGAGGTCGTGGACGTGCCGGTACGCGGCGACGAACTGCGCGGCGGTGGCCTTCTTCGTGCCCCAGGGGTACCAGAAGGCATTCATCTCGTGCGCGAAGCTGATCGCCACCGGCAGGTTGAGCTCCTTGACGGACCTCGCGTAGCCGCGGATGTACGCGTCGTCGGCGCCGGAGGCGATCTGCCCCAGCGTCTTGTCGAAGGGCTCCCAGGCGATGAAGGGCAGCGCCTTGTAGTCCCGGGCGTTCTGTACGGCGGCCGTCTCGTAGCGGTCGCCCCACGCCGAGTAGAACTCGATCAGGTTGGGCTTCTTGCCCGCGGACTTCGCGAAGGCGTCGACGTTCTTCATGTCGGCGGGCGCGCCTTCGGCGGCCAGGCCGAGGTACTTCTTCGCAGGTTTCAGCAACGGGCGTACGTCATACGGGGGTTCCGGCTTGGCCGTCTCGGTGGCCGCTGACTCGCCGGGGTCCGCCGCCTCGCCCTGGGCCCGTCGGTAGTCGTCCCTGCCCTGCTCGGAGAACGTGCTGCAACCGGCGAGGAGTGCGCCGGCGAGCAGGACTGCCGCCAGCGCACGAAAACGATTCATCACGCGATCTGCTCCCGGGGCTGGACGAGCACGCGCCCGACGACCATGGCATAGAAGAGGCCGGCGGACAGCATCAGCGCGAAGTCCGGCGGATAGAGCGTGAGCATGCGCCAGGCGGCGACGCCGATCCACAGCACCGCGGTCCCGGCGCTCCACACGATCATTCCGGTCCAGTACCGGCGCATGCCGTTCTTCTTGGCGCCCTGCGAGCCGGTCGGCTTCCAACCCATCGGACGTCCGCGCAACACGTCCCACACGGCGAAGACATGCGACCACCCGTACATCACCCGAACCGACCAGGCCTCCAGGCGGTACGGCGCCCGGTGCCACAGCGGCAGCACCAGCGTCACGTACGCCACGCTGGGCAGCACCCAGAGCGAGGCCTCGGCGCGCAGCAGATCGGGCCGCAGGATGAGCAGCCCGAGCGGGATCAGCGGGGCGAGAAAGGTCGCGAGGGCGGTCTGCAGGTAGTAGAGGAACCCGGAGACGTAGCACAGCCGCGTCTGGAACTTGAGGTCCATCTCCCAGAACCGCTTGCTGGTCAGCAGCGACAACGAGCCCATGCACCAGCGGTACTGCTGGTTGTGGAAGGCACCGGCGGTGTCCGGGCACACACCGGCCGACAGCGCGACGGGCACGTAGCGCAGCTTCCAGCCCAGCGCCCGCAGGTCGAAACCGGTGTACATGTCCTCGGAGTGCTCGATCAGCGTGATGCCGCCGATCTGGGCGAGGGCCGCGCGCCGGTACACCGCGCACGAGCCGACGCAGATCGATCCGTCCTTGTCCTCGCGGGAGGTCTGCACGGACCGGTAGAACTGCTCCTGCACCGCTCCCGCGCCGCGCTCGATCCAGTTCTGCCGGTCGGTGATCCGGAAGAACTGCGGCGACTGCACGATCCCGACCCGTTCGTCGGCGTCCATGTAAGGCAGCAGCTCGTCGAGCAGATCGGCACGCGGCGCGAAGTCGGCGTCGAGGATGAGGATGTGGTCCCCGCCGGTGATCCCGAAGGCGTGGTGCAGATTGCCCGCCTTCTTGAACCAGCCCCGGTTGGGCCGCACCACATACCTGAAGTCGAAGTCGTGCGCCATGGCCCCGACCTCGGTGTCCGCCGCGTCGTCGAGGACGTACACGTTCACGACGCCCCGGTAGGTGTCCGCAAGCCGGTTCACATGCACCCAGGTGTTGTGCAGCACCTCCAGGGGCTCACCGCACACCGGCAGGAAGACGTCCACACTCGGGTACGCGGCCGGCTGCCAGTGGCGCACCAGCAGCTTGTGCGCCTTGAGGTCGAAGTCCTTGCTCAGCCCGTCCAGATACAACGAGATCAGGTAGTCCGCGACCACGAAGGCGAGCAGCGGCATCGTCAGCCAGAACCACGGGCTGGACGCCGTGAAAAGGAACTGACTCACCGCCAGACACGCGAAGCTGACCAGCGAGCCGAACGTCAGCATCCACAGATGACGCCGCGCGTACGAGTACTTCTCCGCGTCGTCCGGCGGCTGTGGCAAGAGCCCATGGCTCTCCGGCTCGCGTCTGCGCCGATGAGGACGCTCAGCGCGCGCCGCAGCACTCACTGCACTGTTCATGAACCCCCCCAGGACCTGGAACGGACCTGTGAACCCACCCCGAGCCCGGCTGCCCCAAATTCGAACTTTCAGCCGGACCGCGAAAGCATAACCGGCTCTCCCCTTTAAGACTCAACAACCTTGTTACGTGATGGTTTCATCACGAGTCACAGGGGTAGCAGTGGCGCCGCACAGCAGCGAAGCACGCCCCCGCAGTGCGCAAAAAGGTCAACTGATGGTAAGAACAACCACTCAGTCTTCACGTTTGCGCCGCACCTGTGACCATTCCGGGTGCGAACACTAGGGAGAGGTCCCGATTTGCCCGGGTTTTCCGTGCCCGCACGCGGTGGCCGCCATCGCAACCGGCGGCGCAGATGGTTGTTCGCCACAGTGGCCGTGGCCGCTGCGGCACTGATCGGCACGACGATCAGCCTGGTGGCATCCTCGGCCCAGGCCGACCAGACCACCCAGGGCATCGACAATTTGCGCACCAACTGGGACCAGAACGAGGCCGGGCTCTCCCCGGCTGTTGTCCAGTCGTCCGCCTTCGGCCGGCTCTTCGCCACGAAACTGGACGGGCAGATATACGCCCAGCCCCTGGTGCTGGGCGACCAGGTGATCGCCGTCACCGAGAGCAACACCCTGTACGGCCTCGACCGCACCACCGGCGCGATCGAGTGGAGCAAGAACTACGGACCCTCATGGCCGGCCTCGGCGATCGGCTGCGGGGACCTGACACCCAATGTGGGCGCGACCGCGACTCCCGTCTACGACCCGGCCACCAACGCCCTCTACTTCACCACCAAGGTCGACGACGGCACCTCCACGCACCGCCACCCGACGTGGCTGATGCACGCAGTGGACCCGGCCTCCGGAGCCGAGCGCCCGGGGTGGCCGGTCACCATCGCCGGAAGCCCCGTCAACGACCCGAGCGCCAAGTTCGACGCCTACTACGAACAGCAGCGCCCCGGCCTGCTGCTGATGGACGGCGTCGTCTACGCGGGCTTCGGCGCCCACTGTGACGCATGGCCGTACCGCGGCTATGTGGTCGGGGTGAGCACCACCGGGCACAGCATCACCTCGATGTGGGCCACCGCGACCGGTGCCGGCACCGGCGGCGCCGGCATCTGGCAGGCGGGCGGCGGACTGGTCTCGGACGGGTCCGGCCGGATCTTCTTCAGCACCGGCAACGGCATCAGCCCCGCGCCCGGACCGGGCAAGACCGTGCAGGGAACCCTGGCCGAGTCCGTCGTACGCCTCCAGGTCGGCGCGGACAACAGCCTCAGTACGGCCGACTTCTTCAGCCCGAGCAACGCCGCCACCCTCGACCTCAACGACCAGGACATCTCCTCGGGTGCCCCGATGGCGTTGCCGGCCGGCTTCGGTACCACCGAACACCCGCATCTGCTGGTCCAGCAGGGCAAGGACGGGCGGGTGTTCCTGCTCGACCGCGACGACCTCGGCGGCATGGGCCAGGGGCCCCAGGGCGGCGACGCGGCGGTGAGCGTGTCCGGTCCCTACCAGGGCATGTGGGGGCACCCCGCGTTCTGGGGCGGCGACGGCGGCTATGTCTACGTCGTCGGCAACCAGGGTCCGCTGCGCGCCCTCAAGTACGGCGTGCGCAACGGCGGTACGCCCACACTCACCCTCACCGGCCAGAGCCAGGACACCTTCGGCTACACCAGCGGCTCTCCCCTGGTCACGTCGAACGGCAGCGACGAGTCCAGTGCCCTGGTGTGGATGACCTCCGCGAACAACGCCTCCGGCGCCGGCGGCACCCTGCGCGCCTACAGCCCCACGCCCGACGGCAACGGCCGTCTCCAGCTGCTGTGGTCGGCACCGATCGGCACCGCGACGAAGTTCAGCACGCCGACCGCCGAGGGCGGCAAGGTGTACGTCGGCACCCGGGACGGTGTGCTCTATGGCTTCGGCAGCCCGGCCAGGACCGCCCTGACCGCGGCCGCGCTGGACTTCGGCCAGGTCGGTGTGGGCGACAGCGGCTCCGCCGAGATGAAACTGACGGCCACGCAGGACGTCAGCGTCACCGGGCTCAGTGCCTCCGGCGCGTTCACGGTTGACCCGTCCGCCGTACCCACTCCGGAGCAGCCCACGGCGCTGGCGGCGGACGCCACCCTGGACGTACCGATCAGCTTCGCCCCCACCACCACCGGCGGCATCAACGGCACGCTGACCGCGAACCTTTCGGACGGCCAGAAGCTGGTCTTCGCCCTCCACGGCATCGGCACCAGGCCCGGCTTCGGGGCGGCGCCCACCGCCCTCGACTTCGGGGAGGTCCCCACCGGCAGCACCTCGACGCTGAACCTCCAGATCACCAACACCGGTACCGAACCGGAGACCATCGACTCGGTCGACGCACCCCGCGGCGCCTTCTCCGCCTCGGGGCTGCCGAGTGCGGGGACGGTCGTACCGGCCGGTGGCTCGTTCGTGCTCTCGGTCACCTACACGCCGGCCGGCGACCAGGTCGACAGCGACGCGCTCGTGGTCAGCAGCAGCGGCGGCGGCGCCACGCACACACTGAGCGTGCCGGTCAACGCGACGGCCATCACCGGGCAGGGGCACCTGGAGTTCTCCACGAGCTCGCTGGACTTCGGCCAGGTCCCGATCGGCAGCTCGAAGTCGCTGTCGTTCACCATCACCAACACCGGCAACATCCCGGTGACGGTGACCAAGGCCAAGGCACCGACCGGTGACTTCAACAGCCCGGTACAGCTCTCGGAGGGCCTGATCATCGGTCCCGAGCAGACCGCGGTGCAGAGCGTGACGTTCACTCCGCGTTCGGCCGCGGATCTGAGCGCCTCCTACGAGGTCACCGGCACCGGGACCGACACGAACGGCAACGCCCAGGGCGCCATGTACGTACAGGTCAAGGGCACCGGTACCGGCACCGCCACGACCACCTCGACCGCCGACGGACTGTGGCAGACCAACGGCTCGGCGGTGCAGGCCGACGGCGGCGGCGTCCAGCTGACCCCGGCCACCAGCAACCAGGCGGGCACGGCGGTGTACACCAAGCCGCTGCGCACCGACGGTCTGCGGGCCACCTTCACCACGAAGTTCGGCCCCGGCACCGGCGGGAAGGGCATGACGCTCGCTCTCCTCGACCCGGACCAGAACTCCCCCTCGGCGCTGGGCGGAGCCGGTGACAGCCTCGGCATCGCGGGGCGGCCGGGCACGGTGATCGCACTCGCCACCGGCTGGAACGACACTCTCAAGGCACAG
Organism: Streptomyces mirabilis; assembly: GCF_039503195.1. Classification (NCBI taxonomy): domain Bacteria; kingdom Bacillati; phylum Actinomycetota; class Actinomycetes; order Kitasatosporales; family Streptomycetaceae; genus Streptomyces; species Streptomyces mirabilis. Next base: position 6,138,930 of record NZ_JBCJKP010000001.1, on the reverse strand, counting down.
AACTTCGTGGGCGTCGGGCGCAGTTCGGCCGACTCGTCGACGATCGACTACCAGTCGGTGGTCCCCCTCAGTGGCTCCCTGCGCCAGGGCACGCACCAGGTCGACATCCAGGTGGCCACCGGCCATCTGTACGTCTGGGTCGACGGGACCCAGGTGGTGGACGCGACACCGACGCTGACATCCACCGCGCTCCTCGCCTTCTCCGCTGCCAACGCCGACAGCGCCGACGTGCAGACGGTGAGCGCCCCGGTCGTCAGCAAGGGGCCGCCGGCGGCCACCTCGCTCCACCTCACCGCCCCGAGCACGGGCGTCCCGGGCCGGACGCTGACCGTCACCGGCACCCTGACCTCGTCCGCGGCGCTTCCCGCGGGCCAGGTCGCGCACATCACGCGGAACGGAACGGCGCTGCCCGACGTGACGACGGGGGCGGACGGCTCCTTCACCTTCAGCGACACCCCGCCCGCCGAGGGCACGTACACCTACGCCGCGAGCTACGCGGGGGACGCGACACACGGGACGGCGAGCACGACGACCCTCGTCCAGGTGTCCAAGCTGGCCACCTCGGTCAGTCTGACCGCTCCGGCGACGGCCACCCGCGCGCAGAAGCTGACGGTGTCCGGCAAGCTCTCCGGCTCGCCCTTCGCCGCCGGTGGGGTCGTCAAGGTGACGAAGACCGACCTCGGACACACGTCAGGCACCGCACTCGCCGACGCCAAGGTCTCCGCGGACGGTTCGTTCACCTTCTCGGACACCCCGCAGATCGGCGGCGCCAACACCTACAAGGTGACCTACGGCGGCGACGTCTCGCACAAGCCGGGCAGCGCCAGCGCGACCGTCCAGGTCTCCCGGACCTCGACGTCCCTGACCATCGCCACCGACCACGCGACATACGCGTACGGTCAGACCGCCAAGGTCACCGCGCACCTCGGCACGACGTACAACAAGCGCACGGTGGCGATCTACGCCCAGCCGTTCGGCGGCACGTCGGTCCTGGTGAAGTCGGGGACGGTGGACAGCCACGGCAACCTGGCCGGGTCCTACAAGCTCGCCCGCAACACCACGTTCAGCGCGGTGTTCGCCGGCGACTACCGGTACGCCCCGAAGACGGTCGCCCGAAGCGTGCAGACCCAGGTACGGGTCTCGGAGAAGCTCTCCGGTTACTACACGAACACGTACTACGGCAGCACCCTCTACCGGGTGTACCACCACACCGCCAAGGAGCAGTTGGACGTCACCGTCACACCCAACAAGGCCGGCCAGTGCCTCGTCTTCCGCGTGCAGCGCTACTACAGCGGCGCCTGGCACACGCAGACCACCACCCCCTGCTCCTCCCTCGGTTCCACCAGCGCCGGCCGCCACCAGATGACTCTCACCAAGTCCGTCAACAGCAGGTTCCGCATCGCCGCGGAGTACATCCACAGCAGTAAGGACAACACCAACCTCAGCACCTGGGGCGCCTGGCAGTACTTCACCGTCAGGCAGTAAGCACGACTGCGACCCGGCTGAACAGCCCCGCCCTCGGACAGCGGCCCAGGGCGGGGCCTCGCTTTCCGCGCGGCAGGTCCTCGTGGCCGACCTCCATGCGCCGACGGAGGCCGCGACCGGGCGCGTCCATGGCCCTGCCGACGGCCCGTGCAGTGGGCCGTGCCACCGCCTTCCGGTCCTCCGCCGACAGCCGGTTCAGCAGCAGCCGGCCCCCGGCAGCGTCCGCCGGTTCCGCGCCTCCTTGTTGCGCGCGGCGAGCAGTTCGTCCGCGGGGTAGCCGACCTCCTCCAGGGTCAGCCCGTGCGGCCGTACGACATGGACGGCCGAGTCCCGTACGCCGGCCGCGAGCACCTTCCCGGGCCAGTCGGGCCCGCGGTGCCCGTCCCCCACGAACAGCAGCGCGCCGATGAGCGAGCGCACCATGTTGTGGCAGAAGGCGTCGGCACGGACGGTGGCGGTGATGACCCCGTCGTCCCCGCGCACCAGGCTCAGCTCCTGGAGCGTACGAATGGTCGTGGCGCCCTCGCGCTTCTTGCAGTAGGCGGCGAAGTCGTGCTCACCCACGAGCCGCTCGGCCGCCTCGTTCATGGCGTCGACGTCGAGCGGCCAGTCGTGCCACAGGACGTGCCCCCGCAGCAGGGGGTCCACTCCCCCGGGATTGTCGGTGACCCGGTACGCGTACCGCCGCCAGATCGCGGAGAAGCGGGCGTTGAACCCGCTGGGTGCCTCCCTCAGGGACCACACCCGCACGTCCTTGGACAGCCGCCCGGCCAGCCGCTTGAGCAGCTTCTCCTCGTGCTCGGCCCACAGCTCGACGGGCAGATCGACGTGCGCCACCTGCCCGCGCGCGTGCACGCCAGCGTCGGTGCGCCCGGCGACGGTCAGCTCGTACGTGGTGTCCCTGGACCGCGTGACGGTCCTGAGGGCGTCCTCTATCTCCCCCTGCACGGTCCGGCGCCCCGAGGCCTGCTTGGCCCACCCGGAGAACTCGGTCCCGTCGTACGACAGATCCAAACGCACCCGTACGAACCCGGCCTGTACTTCGTCACTCACACCTAGATCCTCTCAAGGCCGGCAACTGTGCCGGAAACGCGAAAGCGGGCCCGCCCCCGAAGGGACGGACCCGCTCACAGCCAGGCAGTGCCTCAGGCGTCCTTCGACTCCTCGGCGGGAGCCTCGGCGGCGTCCTCGACCTTGGCGTCCTCGACCTTGGCCGGAGCCTCGGTCTTGACCTCGGCGTCCTTGGCGGCACGCTTGGTGGCCGCCTCGGCCTCACCGGTGGCCTGCTGGGCCACGGTCAGGGCCTCCACCAGCTCGATGACGGCCATGGGCGCGTTGTCGCCACGGCGGTTACCGATCTTGGTGATACGGGTGTAGCCACCCGGGCGGTTCTCGTAGCGCGGGCCGATCTCGGTGAAGAGCGTGTGCACGATGCTCTTGTCCGTGATCACCGAGAGCACCTGACGGCGGTTGTGAAGGTCACCCTTCTTCGCCTTGGTGACCAGACGCTCCGCGTACGGGCGCAGGCGACGGGCCTTCGCCTCGGTGGTGGTGATGCGACCGTGCTCGAAGAGCGACTTCGCGAGGTTCGCGAGGAGCAGCTTCTCGTGCGCGGCGCTGCCGCCCAGACGGGCACCCTTGGTGGGCTTCGGCATGGTGTTTCTCCTAGGTGTCTGCCCCGGCCGTATCAGGTACCGAGGTCAGTGTCCGAGCGGGCGATCGCCCGTCGGAGATCCGGTCACCTCTTGCAAGGCGCCGGAGGACCCGCGCCCCGTAAGGGGCGCGGGGAACTGCGCGACCAGCCAAGAACCGGCCCGCAGCCTGGAACCGGCAGTGGAACCCGAGCTCTTAGTACTGCTCGGTCTCCACAAAGCCCGCGTCCGCGTCGTCGTCGGCACCAAAGGCGTCGGCGGCAGCGGTCGGGTCGAATCCGGGCGGGCTGTCCTTGAGGGCCAGGCCCATGCCGGCCAGCTTCGCCTTGACCTCGTCGATGGACTTCGCACCGAAGTTGCGGATGTCCAGCAGGTCGGCCTCGGAGCGGGCGACGAGCTCACCCACGGAGTGGATGCCCTCACGCTTGAGGCAGTTGTACGAACGAACGGTGAGCTCGAGCTCCTCGATCGGCAGCGCGAGGTCCGCGGCGAGGGCGGCGTCCGTGGGGGACGGGCCCATGTCGATGCCCTCGGCGTCGATGTTGAGCTCGCGAGCCAGACCGAACAGCTCGACCAGGGTCTTACCGGCCGACGCCATGGCGTCACGGGGACGCATGGCCTGCTTGGTCTCGACGTCGACGATCAGCTTGTCGAAGTCGGTGCGCTGCTCGACACGGGTCGCCTCGACCTTGTACGTGACCTTCAGCACCGGCGAGTAGATCGAGTCGACCGGGATGCGCCCGATCTCCTGACCGACCTGCTTGTTCTGAACGGCGGAGACGTAGCCGCGACCGCGCTCGACGGTCAGCTCCATCTCCAGCTTGCCCTTGCCGTTGAGCGTGGCGAGGACGAGGTCGGGGTTGTGCACCTCGACACCGGCCGGAGGCGCGATGTCGGCGGCGGTGACCAGACCCGGGCCCTGCTTGCGCAGGTACATCACGACCGGCTCGTCGTGCTCCGAGGAGACGACCAGCTGCTTGATGTTGAGGATCAGGTCGGTGACGTCCTCCTTGACGCCCGGCACGGTGGTGAACTCGTGCAGAACGCCGTCGATGCGGATGGACGTGACCGCCGCACCCGGGATCGAGGACAGGAGCGTGCGACGCAGGGAGTTGCCGAGGGTGTAGCCGAAGCCCGGCTCCAGCGGCTCGATCACGAACCGGGAGCGGAATTCGTCGACGACCTCTTCGGTCAACGAGGGACGCTGAGCAATCAGCATGTTGCGATCCTTCAGTCATGGGCGCCCGCTATTTGACGCCCTGCTGCTACTGCAAGGGTACGGGCGGCACGTCTCCGAAGAGCCGTACCGCCCGCAACCTCAAGACAACCGAGCCTCAGACGCGGCGGCGCTTGGGCGGACGGCAGCCGTTGTGCGGGGTGGGGGTGACGTCCTGGATGGAGCCGACCTCGAGGCCAGTGGCCTGGAGGGAGCGGATCGCGGTCTCGCGACCGGAGCCCGGGCCCTTCACGAAGACGTCAACCTTGCGCATGCCGTGCTCCTGCGCGCGACGGGCGGCCGACTCGGCGGCCATCTGCGCGGCGAAGGGGGTGGACTTGCGCGAGCCCTTGAAGCCGACGTGGCCGGCGGAGGCCCAGGAGATCACGTTGCCCGAGGGGTCGGTGATCGAGACGATGGTGTTGTTGAACGTGCTCTTGATGTGAGCGTGCCCGTGAGCGACGTTCTTCTTTTCCTTGCGGCGCACCTTCTTGGCAGCGCCCTGACGACCCTTGGGGGGCATCTATTACTCCTACGGGAGGTGGTCGGTCCTACAGCGAAGACCGCTGATAAGCGTCCGCTGAGGACTACTTCTTGCCCGGCTTCTTCTTACCGGCGATGGCGCGACGCGGGCCCTTGCGGGTACGAGCGTTCGTGCTGGTGCGCTGACCGTGGACGGGCAGGCCACGACGGTGGCGCAGACCCTGGTAGCAGCCGATCTCGACCTTGCGGCGGATGTCGGCCTGGATCTCGCGACGGAGGTCACCCTCGGTCTTGATGTTGGCGTCCACGTACTCGCGGATCTTGACCAGCTCTTCTTCGGAGAGGTCACGAACGCGGGTGTTCGGGTTCACGCCGGTCTCGGCCAGCGTCTGCTGGGAAAGGGTCCGGCCGATGCCGAACACGTAGGTCAGGGCGACCTCCACACGCTTTTCGCGAGGGATGTCAACACCGGAAACGCGTGCCATTCAATGGCTCCAGTTGTCGTTCGGAGGTCTTCCGCAGAACCGGATCCCGCCCGCCGTCCTCTCCTCTTGTCGAAGATTCGGTACGAACCGGGTCCCCGGCCTCCGACCGGGGGTGTCAGGTCTGATGAGACTCAGTCCTGGGTTCTGCGTATGAACATGTACTGCTTGCGTCGCGCGAAGTATCTGCGGATGCAGAAGGTGCGGTCGTGCGTCAGCCCTGGCGCTGCTTGTGGCGCGGGTTTTCGCAGATGACCATGACCCGACCGTGACGGCGGATCACCCTGCACTTGTCGCAGATCTTCTTGACGCTCGGCTTGACCTTCATTGGTGAGGTTCTCCGGGTCAGTGCCACCCCCCGCGTCCCGGAACCGGGAACACGGAGTAAGGGCAAGATCTACTTGTACCGGTAGACGATGCGGCCACGCGTCAGGTCGTACGGAGACAACTCCACCACGACCCGGTCGTCAGGGAGGATGCGGATGTAGTGCATACGCATCTTGCCGCTGATGTGTGCCAGGACCTGGTGGCCGTTCTGGAGCTCGACCTTGAACATGGCGTTCGGAAGAGACTCGACGACAGTGCCCTCGATCTCGATGGCACCTTGCTTCTTGGCCACGCTTCGCCCTTCGAATCGACTACCTTGATCGACTTCGCACGAGCGCATGCAGACATGCGGGTGCACGAGAGCCGACGAGTCAGTCTACGTCAGGCCTCTCGGAAAGACGAATCGAGAAAGAATGCCCCACTACGGAGATCGTTAAGCAACGAGGGTCGTCAACGCGTCTCCGCGGACCCTCCGGGGCGGCACCGCGGAGACGTACGGCGATCACACCGCCACCCGCCGTATCCGCCCGGTACCTCCGCCCGGGTGCCGCGATCCCCCACACCCACCGACCCGCCCCCGCCCGCCACGGTGAGACCAGCGGGTCCGCCAGCACCGGGTCGGCACCATCAGGCCAACGGGTCCAGCAGCATCAGACGAGGCCGGCGGGGAGGCGCCGTCAGGCCAAGGGGCCCGGCACCATCAGGCCAACGGGTCTGCCACCGTCGGCCCAGCAGGACCGGCGACCATCCGACCCACAGGGTCCGGCGCCGTCAGCCCAACAGGACCGGCGCCATGAGACCAACAGGTCCGGCGCCGTCAGGCCAGTGGGTCCGGCGCCGCCGTGATCCCGTGCTCCGCCAGCTTCGCCCTGCCGCCGTCCGGGGCCGTGAGGACCAGCGGGCCCTCCTCCGTCAGCGCCACCGAGTGCTCCCAGTGCGAGGACCACGTGCCGTCCGTCGTGATGACGGTCCAGTCGTCCTCCAGCACCTCGGTCCGCGGCGTGCCCAAGGACACCATCGGCTCGATGGCCAGGCAGAAGCCGGGGACCAGCTTCGGCCCCTTGCCGCGCCGCTTCTCGACGTAGTTCAGCAGGTGCGGGTCCATGTGCATCTCGGTGCCGATGCCGTGGCCGCCGTAGTCCTCGATGATTCCGTACTTGCCGCCGCCGGGCTTCGGCTGGCGGCGGATGTACGTCTCGATCGCACGCGAGACGTCGACGAGCCGGTTGCCCTGCTTCATCGCCGCGATGCCCGCCCACATCGACTCCTCGGTCACCCGGGAGAGCTCGAGCAGCTCCGGGGCGTGACCGGAGCCCACGAACGCGGTGTACGCCGCGTCCCCGTGCCAGCCGTCCACGATCGCGCCGCAGTCGATCGAGATGATGTCGCCGTCCTTCAGGACCACCTCGTCGGACGGGATGCCGTGGACGACGACCTCGTTGGCCGAGGTGCAGATGGTCGCGGGGAAACCGCCGTACCCGAGGAAGTTCGACTTCGCCCCGTGCTCGGCCAGCACCTTGCGCGCGACCTCGTCCAGGTCCTTCGTCGTGGCACCCGGCACGGCCGCCTCACGGGTGGCCGCGTGAATGGCCGCGACGACCAACCCCGCCGCACGCATCTTGGCGATCTGCTCAGGGGTCTTGATCTGCACCATGGCGGCCCGCGCTCTCCGTCTTCTCCGTCATTCCGACGACGTACCCAACCAGGTCGTGCACCACTACGTACACAACCACCTGCACAACACTACGGCCGCGGCACCCCCGGAGGGCACCGCGGCCGATGGCAGCGTGACGACTACTTGTCGCCGACCTTGCTCTTGAGCGCCTCCATGGCGCGCCCCGTGACCTCTTCCACCTTGCCGAGCGCCGAGATCGTCACGACCAGGCCCTGACGGGCGTAGTAGTCGATGATCGGCTCGGTCTGCGTGTGGTAGACCTCGAGACGCGTACGGACCGTCTCCTCGGAGTCGTCGTCCCGCTGGTACAGCTCGCCGCCGCAGACGTCACAGACGCCTTCCTGCTTCGGCTGCTTGTACGTCACGTGGAAGACGTGCGAAGAGTCGTTGCGGCAGATGCGGCGGCCCGCGATGCGCTTGACCACCTCGTCCTCGGGGACCTCCAGGTCCAGCACCGCGTCCAGCTTCATGCCCTCGGTCTTGAGCATCTCGTCCAGCGCCTCGGCCTGCGAGACGTTACGAGGGAAGCCGTCCAGCAGGAAGCCGTTGGCGGCGTCGGGCTGCTCCATGCGGTCCTTGGCCATCCCGATGGTGACCTCGTCCGGCACGAGCTTGCCCGCGTCCATGTACGCCTTGGCCTGCTTGCCCAGCTCCGTGCCCTGACTGATGTTGGCGCGGAAGAGGTCGCCCGTGGAGATGTGCGGAATCCCCAGGTTCTTGGCAAGGAACGCAGCCTGCGTTCCCTTCCCGGCACCGGGCGGCCCGACGAGGACGATTCGCATCAGCGGAGGAACCCTTCGTAATTGCGCTGCTGAAGCTGGCTCTCGATCTGCTTCACCGTCTCAAGACCGACACCCACGATGATCAGGATGCTGGTACCACCGAACGGGAAATTGCCGGTTGCCCCGAAACCCACCAACGCCATTGTCGGCACGAGAGCGATCAGACCCAGATACAGCGACCCCGGCCAGGTGATCCGGTTGAGTACGTAGCTCAGGTACTCAGCGGTCGGCCGACCAGCCCGGATGCCCGGGATGAAGCCACCATACTTCTTCATGTTGTCCGCGACTTCCTCGGGGTTGAACGAGATCGCCACGTAGAAGAACGCGAAGAAAACGATCAGGAGGAAGTAAGAGACCAGGTAGATGGGGTGATCGCCCTTGGTCAGGTTCTGCGTGACCCAGGTCTTCCAGCCCGAGTTGCCCTTCGAGAACTGTGCGATGAGGGCCGGGATGTAGAGCAGCGACGACGCGAAGATGACGGGAATCACACCCGCCTGATTCACCTTCAGCGGGATGTAAGTGGACGTACCGCCGTAGGACCGGCGCCCGATCATGCGCTTCGCGTACTGGACCGGGATGCGCCGCTGGGCCTGCTCGACGAAGACGACCAGCGCGACCATGACCAGTCCGACCGCGATCACGGTGCCGAACTCGATCCAGCCGCCGGCCAGCGTGCCCTGCGTCTTGATCGCCCACAGCGCGGACGGGAAGGTCGCGGCGATCGAGATGAACATGAGGATCGACATGCCGTTGCCGATGCCGCGGTCGGTGATGAGCTCGCCCAGCCACATGACGACGCCCGTACCGGCGGTCATGGTGACGACCATCACGACGGTCTGGAAGATCGACTGGTCAGGAACGATCTGGTTGGCCACCTGGCAGCCACTGAACAGAGCGCCGCTGCGGGCGGTCGCGACAAGGCCGGTGCCCTGCAGGATCGCCAGCGCCACCGTCAGATAACGGGTGTACTGCGTGATCTTCGCAGTGCCGGCCGAGCCCTCCTTCTTGAGGGCTTCGAGGCGCGGAATCACCACCGTCAGCAGCTGCAGAATGATGCTCGCCGTGATGTACGGCATGATGCCGAGCGCGAAGATCGTGATCTGCAGCAGCGCACCACCACTGAACATGTTGACCAGCCCGAACAGACCCTGGTTGCCCTTGGCCACGTCGATGCAGGTCTGGACGTTCTTGTAGTCGACACCTGGGATCGGTACGTGGGTACCGACCCGGTAGACCACGATGATGCCGAGCGTGAAGAGCAGCTTCTTGCGCAGGTCGGGCGTCTTGAACGCCCGGGCGAACGCGGTGAGCACGGTGCCTCCTGCGACCCCCGCGCAACTGCGTCAGAGGTGACGGTCTTGAGGTTCGACGAATAGGTAGGTATCGGTCGACTGCCGCCCGACGGAACGCCGGACGAAAGTCGGCAGTGCAGGCCACCTTACCGGCGAGACTGCCCCCCTAGGAACGACCAACCGGGGATACCCCATTTGTAAGGGCACCCCCGGTCGGGATCGCTCATGTCATCGAGACGCCTGAAAAGATCAGACGAGCTCGGTGACGGTACCGCCGGCGGCGGTGATCTTCTCCTTGGCGGAGCCGGAAACGGCGTCAACCGAAACCTGCAGCGCGACGGAGATCTCGCCCTGGCCGAGGACCTTGACGAGGCTGTTCTTGCGAACGGCACCCTTGGCGACGAGACCCTCGACGGTGACCTCGCCACCCTCCGGGTACAGCGCGGCCAGCTTGTCGAGGTTCACGACCTGGAACTCGGTCTTGAACGGGTTCTTGAAGCCCTTCAGCTTCGGGAGGCGCATGTGGAGGGGCATCTGCCCGCCCTCGAAGCGCTCCGGAACCTGGTAACGGGCCTTCGTGCCCTTGGTACCACGACCGGCCGTCTTACCCTTCGACGCCTCACCACGACCCACACGGGTCTTGGCGGTCTTGGCGCCCGGGGCGGGACGGAGGTTGTGGATCTTGAGCGGGTTGTTCTCCGCCATGATCAGTCGACCTCCTCAACCGTCACGAGGTGGCGGACGGTGTGCACCATTCCGCGGAACTCGGGGCGGTCCTCCTTGACGACCACGTCGTTCAGGCGCTTGAGCCCGAGCGAACGCAGGGTGTCGCGGTGGTTCTGCTTGCTGCCGATGTACGACTTCGTCTGCGTGATCCTGAGCTGAGCCATGATTACGCACCCGCTCCCGCACGCGCACGCAGCAGAGCGGCGGGGGCGACGTCCTCGAGGGGCAGACCACGGCGAGCCGCGATCTCCTCGGGACGCTGCAGACCCTTGAGGGCCGCCACGGTCGCGTGCACGATGTTGATCGCGTTGGACGAGCCGAGCGACTTCGACAGGATGTCGTGAACGCCGGCGCACTCGAGGACAGCACGCACCGGGCCACCGGCGATAACGCCGGTACCGGGGGAAGCAGGCTTGAGCAGGACGACGCCCGCGGCCTTCTCGCCCGTGATCGGGTGCGGGATGGTGCCCTGGATACGGGGGACCTTGAAGAAGTGCTTCTTGGCCTCCTCAACACCCTTGGCGATGGCGGCCGGCACCTCCTTGGCCTTGCCGTAACCGACACCCACGGTGCCGTCACCGTCGCCCACTACGACGAGCGCAGTGAAGCTGAAGCGACGACCACCCTTCACAACCTTGGCGACGCGGTTGATCGCGACGACGCGCTCGACGTACGCGGTCTTCTCGGCGGCAGCAGCGCCGCCGTCACGGCCCTTCCGGTCCCGCCGCTCGCCGCCACCGGCACCGCTTCCGCGGCGCTGGGGTCCAGCCATTGGAATTACCTCTCTCTGTTTCCGCTAGCTACGGAACCGACTCAGAACTTGAGTCCGGCTTCGCGGGCGGCGTCCGCCAGGGCGGCAATGCGCCCGGCGTACTGGTTGCCACCACGGTCGAATACGACAGCCTCGACACCGGCGGCCTTGGCGCGCTCGGCGACCAGGGCGCCGACCGACTTGGCCTGAGCCGACTTGTCGGCCTCGCCACCGCGGATCGTCGTGTCCAGGGTCGACGCCGACGCGAGGGTGTGACCCTTAACGTCGTCGATGATCTGGGCCACGATGTGGCGGTTGGAGCGCGTCACGACCAGGCGCGGACGCTCAGCCGTACCCGAGATGTGCTTACGGATCCGGATGTGACGACGCTTGATGGCAGCACGCTTGTAAGCGTCGCCCTTAGCAATCTTGACACCGTATGCCATGGCTTACTTACCCGCCTTTCCGACCTTGCGGCGAATGACTTCGCCCTCGTACTTGACGCCCTTGGCCTTGTACGGGTCGGGCTTGCGCAGCTTGCGGATGTTGGCCGCAACCTCGCCGACCTTCTGCTTGTCGATGCCCTCGACCGAGAAACGGGTCGGAGCCTCCACCTTGAAGGTGATGCCCTCGGGGGCCTCGACGGTGATCGGGTGGCTGTAGCCGAGCGCGAACTCCAGGTTGGAGCCCTTCGCCTGGACGCGGTAACCGACACCGCTGATCTCGAGCTTCTTCACGTAACCCTGGGTCACGCCGGTGATCATGTTCGCCACCAGCGTGCGGGACAGGCCGTGCAGGGCCTTGTTCTGACGCTCGTCGTTGGGGCGGGTGACGTTGAGAACGCCATCCTCAGCCTTGACGACCTCGATCGGCGCGGCAACGGTGTGAGCGAGGGTGCCCTTGGGGCCCTTCACCTGGACCGTACGGCCTTCGATGGTGACGTCCACGCCGGCGGGAACCGTGATGGGGAGCTTGCCAATACGCGACATAGCTGTTTCCTCCGTTCCCTTCCGTTACCAGACGTAGGCGAGAACTTCTCCGCCTACGCCCTTCTTGCCGGCCTGCTTGTCGGTGAGGAGCCCGTGGGACGTGGAGATGATCGCCACGCCAAGGCCGCCGAGCACCTTCGGCAGGTTGGTGGACTTCGCGTACACCCGGAGACCGGGCTTGGAGATCCGCTTGATGCCCGCGATGGAGCGCTCACGGTTCGGGCCGAACTTCAGCTCGAGGACGAGGTTCTTGCCGACCTCGGCGTCCTCGACCTTCCAGCCCGTGATGAAGCCCTCCTGCTGGAGGATCTCCGCGATGTGCGACTTGATCTTGCTGTGCGGCATACCCACGGTGTCGTGGTACGCCGAGTTCGCGTTACGCAGACGCGTAAGCATGTCTGCGATCGGATCAGTCATGGTCATGAATTGGCCTTCGGCCTCTCTCGCCGGGGTTTCCTGTATGCGCCATCCCTCTCCCCACTCAGTGGCGGGACGGGTGCGGTGCGGGGACCTACGGCGTAGTAAGTCGTACGGGCGTCAGGCGCCCAACCGTCCTAGCCTAAGCCATGGAGGGGTGGGCACCTGACCAAGCCCTTTGCTTACCGAGAGCCTCTGGAGTCCGGAATTACCGGAACTACCAGGAGCTCTTGGTCACGCCCGGCAGCTCGCCACGGTGAGCCATCTCACGAAGGCAGACGCGGCACAGGCCGAACTTGCGGTACACGGAGTGCGGACGACCGCAGCGCTGGCAGCGCGTGTAGCCACGCACACCGAACTTGGGCTTACGAGCAGCCTTGGCAATCAGAGCCTTCTTCGCCATCTCGCTTACGCCTCCTTGAAGGGGAAGCCGAGGTGACGGAGAAGGGCACGGCCCTCAGCGTCGTTGGTCGCCGTGGTCACCACGGTGATGTCCATACCCCGGACGCGGTCGATCTTGTCCTGGTCGATCTCGTGGAACATGACCTGCTCCGTGAGACCGAAGGTGTAGTTGCCACGGCCGTCGAACTGCTTGGGGGACAGACCGCGGAAGTCGCGGATGCGCGGCAGCGCGAGCGACAGGGTGCGGTCCAGGAACTCCCACATGCGGTCGCCACGGAGCGTGACGTGGGCACCGATCGGCTGACCCTCGCGCAGCTTGAACTGCGCGATGGACTTGCGGGCCTTGGTGATGGCCGGCTTCTGACCGGTGATCGTGGTCAGGTCACGGACGGCACCGTCCATGAGCTTCGAGTCACGGGCGGCGTCGCCGACACCCATGTTGACCACGATCTTGACGAGGCCGGGAACCTGCATGACGTTCTCGTAGGAGAACTCCTCACGCAGCTTGCCCGCGATCTCCTCGCGGTACTTCGTCTTGAGACGCGGAGTGGTGGTGGTAGCCATCAGATGTCCTCACCCGTCCGCTTGGCAACGCGGATCTTGTTGCCCTCGTCGTCGAAGCGGTAACCGACGCGCGTGACGACCTTGTTGCCGTCCTTCTCCACGACGAGCTGAACGTTGCTCACGTGAATGGGGGCTTCGGTGGTCACGATGCCGCCGGCCTGCGAACCGCTGGCGGTGGGGCCGGCCTTCGTGTGCTTCTTGACCCGGTTGACACCCTCGACCAGGACGCGCTCGTCGCGCGGGTAAGCGGCAATGACCTTGCCCTGCTTGCCCTTGTCCTTGCCGGTGATGACCTGAACCGTGTCACCCTTCTTGATCTTCATGCTTACAGCACCTCCGGCGCGAGCGAGATGATCTTCATGAACTTCTTCTCGCGCAGCTCACGGCCGACGGGGCCGAAGATACGGGTGCCGCGAGGGTCGCCGTCGTTCTTCAGAATGACAGCGGCGTTCTCGTCGAAGCGGATGTACGAGCCGTCCGGACGGCGGCGCTCCTTGACGGTGCGAACGATGACCGCCTTGACGACGTCACCCTTCTTCACGTTGCCACCGGGGATCGCGTCCTTGACGGTGGCGACGATGACGTCACCGATGCCCGCGTAGCGGCGACCGGAGCCACCGAGCACACGGATGCAAAGGATTTCCTTCGCCCCCGTGTTGTCGGCGACGCGCAGTCGCGACTCCTGCTGGATCACGTCTATCTCCTGATTGTCTGCCGGTTCCCGCGGGGATCCCTTTCGGGTCGCCCCGCGAGCCTGGCGGAACCGTCCTGCGGATGAGCCCCGCAGGAATTACTTGGCCTGTTGAGGGAGAAAACCTCCGCCGGGGGCCGGGCACCTGACGGTGCGGCAGGCCCCCGGCGGGGCAACGGGGGGATTGAGCCCCCCGTTTGATTACTTCGCCTTCTCGAGGATCTCCACGATGCGCCAGCGCTTCGTCGCGGACAGCGGACGCGTCTCCATGAGGAGGACGCGGTCGCCGATACCCGCGGCGTTCTGCTCGTCGTGGGCCTTCAGCTTGCTCGTACGGCGGATGACCTTGCCGTACAGGGCGTGCTTGACGCGGTCCTCGACGGCGACGACGACGGTCTTGTCCATCTTGTCGCTGACGACGAGACCCTCACGGGTCTTGCGGAATCCGCGCGCCTCAGTGGTGTTCTCGGTCACGTTGCTCTCGCTCATCAGGCGCTCTCCACCGTTTCGATGCCCAGCTCGCGCTCACGCATCAGGGTGTAGATCCGCGCGATGTCCTTGCGGACGGCCTTGAGCCGACCGTGGTTCTCGAGCTGACCGGTCGCCGCCTGGAAGCGGAGGTTGAACAGCTCTTCCTTGGCTTCGCGAAGCTTCGCGAGAAGCTCCTCGTCACCCAGTTCGCGCAGCTCGGACGCCTTGGTACCGGCCGACATCACGCTTCACCTGCCTCGCGCTTGACGATCCGGCACTTCATCGGCAGCTTGTGGGCTGCGCGAGTGAGGGCCTCACGGGCGATCTTCTCGTTGGGGTAGGACAGTTCGAACATGACCCGGCCCGGGTGCACGTTCGCGATCCACCACTCCGGCGAACCCTTACCGGAACCCATGCGGGTCTCGGCGGGCTTCTTCGTGAGCGGGCGGTCCGGGTAGATGTTGATCCAGACCTTGCCGCCACGCTTGATGTGGCGGGTCATCGCGATACGGGCGGCCTCGATCTGGCGGTTCGTCACGTACGCCGGCGTGAGGGCCTGAATGCCGTACTCGCCGAACGAAACCTGCGTACCGCCCTTGGCCTGACCACGGCGCTTCGGGTGGTGCTGCTTGCGGTGCTTGACCCTACGGGGGATCAGCATGTCGGTCAGGCCTCCGTTCCGGTGCTCTCAGCCGGAGCGGCAGCCGCCGGAGCCTCGGCCTTGGGGGCCTCGGCAGCGGGAGCCTGCTGCGGCTTGCGGCCGCGGCCGCCACGCTCGCCACCACGGCCACCACGGCCGGCCGGGCGGTCGTTGCCGCCACCACGGGCCGGGCGGTTGCCGGCGCGGGCAGCGGCGTTCTCGGCGCGGACCTCGGCGATGTTCTTGACGTCGCCCTTGTAGATCCAGACCTTCACACCGATGCGGCCGAAGGTCGTCTTGGCCTCGAAGAAGCCGTAGTCGACGTTCGCACGGAGCGTGTGCAGGGGCACACGGCCCTCGCGGTAGAACTCCGAGCGGGACATCTCGGCGCCGCCGAGACGGCCACCACACTGGATCTTGATGCCCTTGGCGCCCGCCTTCATCGCCGACTGCATGCTCTTACGCATGGCACGGCGGAAGGAGACGCGGGAGGACAGCTGCTCGGCAACGGCCTGAGCAACCAGCTGAGCGTCCGTCTCGGGGTTCTTGACCTCGAGGATGTTCAGCTGGACCTGCTTGCCCGTGAGCTTCTCGAGGTCACCGCGGATGCGGTCGGCCTCGGCGCCACGGCGGCCGATGACGATGCCGGGACGCGCGGTGTGGATGTCCACCCGCACGCGGTCACGGGTGCGCTCGATCTCCACCTTCGAGATACCGGCGCGCTCCATGCCGGACGTCATCATCCGACGGATGGCGACGTCTTCCTTGACGTAGTCCTTGTACAGCTTGTCGGCGTACCAACGGGACTTGAAGTCCGTGGTGATGCCGAGCCGGAACCCATGCGGGTTAACCTTCTGGCCCATTACCGGGTTCCTTCCTTGCTGCTGACGACCACGGTGATGTGGCTGGTCCGCTTGCGGATCCGGTAGGCACGGCCCTGGGCCCGCGGACGGAACCGCTTCAGGGTCGGACCCTCGTCGACGTACGCCTCGGAGATGAAGAGGCTGTCGGCGTCGGTGTGGTCGTAGTTGTGCGCGGCGTTGGCAATGGCGCTGTCAAGCACCTTGCCGACCGGCACGCTCGCGGCCTGCGGGGCGAAACGCAGGACCGCCTGAGCCTCCGTGGCATCCATGCCACGGATAAGGTCCACCACGCGGCGGGCCTTCATGGGCGTAACGCGGATGTACCGCGCCTGGGCCCTGGCTTCCATGGTTGTCCTTCCAGTGTCTGTCATGGTCATTCCACCCCGCGTTAGCGGCGCTTCGACTTCCGGTCGTCCTTGACGTGACCCCGGAAGGTGCGCGTCGGCGAGAACTCGCCGAGCTTGTGGCCGACCATCGACTCGGTGACAAACACCGGAATGTGGGTCTTGCCGTTGTGCACCGCGATCGTGTGGCCGAGCATGGCCGGGATGATCATCGAGCGACGGGACCAGGTCTTGATGACGTTCTTGGTACCGGCTTCGTTCTGAGCGTCCACCTTCTTTACGAGGTGGCCGTCAACGAAGGGTCCCTTCTTGAGACTGCGCGGCATCTAAACCCGCTCCTAGCGCTTCTTGTTCGTCTTGCGGCGGCGGACGATGTACTTGTTCGAAGCCTTCTTCGGCGAACGAGTACGACCCTCCTTCTGACCCCACGGGGAGACCGGGTGGCGACCACCGGAGGTCTTGCCCTCACCACCACCGTGCGGGTGGTCAACCGGGTTCATCGCCACACCGCGGACGGTCGGGCGAACGCCCAGCCAGCGCTTACGGCCGGCCTTACCCCAGTTGATGTTGCTCTGCTCGGCGTTGCCGACCTCGCCGACCGTGGCGCGGCAGCGCTGGTCGACCAGGCGGATCTCACCGGAAGGCATACGAAGGTGGGCCATCGTGCCCTCCTTCGCGAGCAGCTGCACCGAGGCACCGGCGGAGCGGGCGAACTTGGCACCGCCACCGGGACGGATCTCGATCGCGTGGATCGTGGTACCGACCGGGATGTTGCGGAGGGCCAGGTTGTTGCCCGGCTTGATGTCGGCCCCGGGACCGTTCTCGACGCGGTCACCCTGCTGCAGGTTGCGCGGGGCGAGGATGTAGCGCTTCTCGCCGTCGGCGTAGTGCAGCAGCGCGATGCGCGCGGTGCGGTTGGGGTCGTACTCGATGTGCGCGACCTTCGCCGGCACGCCGTCCTTGTCGTGACGACGGAAGTCGATCACTCGGTAGGCGCGCTTGTGTCCGCCACCCTGGTGGCGAACGGTCACACGACCGGCGTTGTTACGGCCGCCCTTGCTGTGCAGCGGGCGGACCAGCGACTTCTCCGGCGTGGACCGCGTGACCTCGACGAAGTCGGCGACGGAGGAGCCACGGCGGCCCGGCGTCGTCGGCTTGTACTTGCGGATTCCCATTTCTCAGTCCTCGTCCGATATTCGGACCAGGGCGCTCCGTTAGGAGGCCTGGCCGAAGATGTCGATACGGTCGCCCTCAGCGAGGGTCACGATGGCGCGCTTGGTGTCAGCACGCTTACCGAAACCGCTCTTGGTGCGCTTGCGCTTACCCTGACGGTTGATCGTGTTGACGCCGGTGACCTTGACCGAGAAGACCGCCTGGACGGCCTGCTTGATCTGGGTCTTGTTGGCGCCCGGCGCGACGACGAAGGTGTACTTGCCCTCGTCGAGCAGCGCGTAGCTCTTCTCGGAGACGACCGGCTTGAGGAGGACGTCACGGGGGTCCGTGAAGCTCTTGCTCACCGGCGTCTCGACGGTGTTCTTGCCCTCGGCCTCGTGGCGCTTCGCCTTGGCGACGCGCGCGGCCTTGGCGGCCTTGGCCGCCTTGGAGGCAATGCTCGGGTGACGCGTAGCCATCAGGCTTCGCTCCCTTCGGTGTCAGCGGCCTTGGGGCCAGACACGAAGGACTCGAAAGCGGCCTGGGTGAAGACCACGTCGTCCGAGACGAGAACGTCGTACGTGTTCAGCTGGCCCGGCTCCAGGATGTGGACCTGGGGCAGGTTGCGCGCGGAGAGCAGCGCGGCCTCGTCGGAGCGCTCGATGACCAGGAGCACGTTCTTGCGCTCGCTGACCTTGCCGAGGAAGCTCTTGGCGGCCTTGGTGGAGGGGGTCTCGCCCTCGATCACGCCGGTGATGACGTGGATGCGAGCGTTGCGGGCCCGGTCGGTGAGGGCGTGGCGCAGGGCCGCGGCCTTCATCTTCTTCGGGGTCCGCTGCGAGTAGTCACGCGGCGTGGGGCCGTGGACGACGCCACCGCCGGCGAACTGCGGCGCACGGGTCGAACCCTGGCGCGCGCGGCCGGTGCCCTTCTGACGGTAAGGCTTCTTACCGCCACCGCGGACCTCGCCACGACGCTTGACCTTGTGCGTGCCCTGACGGGCGGCGGCCAGCTGTGCGACGACGACCTGGTGAAGCAGCGGAATGCTGATCTTCTCTACGTCGAAGATCTCGGCCGGGAGCTCAACGGTCCCGGCGGTGTCGCCGGAGGGCGACAGAATGTCAATGGTGCTCATAGTCCTCAGGCCCCCTTGGCCGCGGTGCGGACCAGGACGAGGCCGCCGTTCGGACCAGGAACCGCGCCCTTGATAAGGAGCAGGCCCTTCTCCGCGTCAACGGCGTGAACGGTCAGGTTCTGGGTGGTGACCCGCTCGTTGCCCATGCGACCCGCCATGCGGAGGCCCTTGAACACACGACCCGGGGTGGCGCAGCCACCGATGGAGCCGGGAGAGCGGTGCTTGCGCTGGGTGCCGTGACCGGCGCCGAGGCCCTTGAAGTTGTGACGCTTCATGACACCGGCGAAGCCCTTGCCCTTGCTCTTGCCGGTGACGTCGACCTTCACGCCCGCCTCGAAGACCTCGGCGGAGATCTCCTGGCCGAGGGTGTACTCGGAGGCATCCGCGGTGCGGATCTCGACGAGGTGACGACGGGGGGTGACGTCGGCCTTGGCGAAGTGACCCTTGAGGGGCTTGTTCACCTTGCGCGGGTCGATCTCGCCGAAGGCGATCTGGACCGACTCGTAGCCGTCGCTGTCGTTGGTACGCACCTGGGTGACGACGTTGGGGCCGGCCTTGACGACGGTGACCGGAACAACACGGTTGTTCTCGTCCCACACCTGCGTCATGCCGAGCTTCTCGCCCAGGATGCCCTTGATCTGCTTAGCCATTCTCAGATCACCGATCCCTAGAGCTTGATCTCGATGTCGACACCGGCCGGGAGGTCGAGTCGCATCAGAGAGTCAACGGTCTTGGGCGTCGGGTCGAGAATGTCGATCAGGCGCTTGTGCGTGCGCATCTCGAAGTGCTCGCGCGAGTCCTTGTACTTGTGCGGCGACTTGATGACGCAGTACACGTTCTTCTCAGTGGGCAGCGGCACCGGGCCTGCGACCGACGCACCAGTGCGGGTCACCGTCTCGACGATCTTCTTCGCCGAGCTGTCGATGACCTCGTGGTCGTAGGCCTTGAGCCGGATGCGGATCTTCTGTCCCGCCATGGCTACTCAGTAGTCCTTTGTCTCGTGAAACGCTCTGGAACCCGGGGGTTCGCGTCCCGTATCTCCGACCCACGCGGTCGGGTGTGTCGCGCTCCTGCCGCAGAAATATCCGTAACGGATTTCCCTACGAGGGACGCGGCCCGCCCGAAAGCAACCGCAGGACCGGAGGCTGGAACACCCACCGGGCGCCTGGCCCGCACCCCGCTGACACTTCCCGAAAGATTCCCGTACGTCCGCCCCAGCGCTGCCTTACGGCAGTTGAGGCGACGAGTACTGTGGGACTCGCTTCCGGTCCTCCCGACGGGAGGCGCGCAGCATCGGCACTCGACCGAGCAACCCCGTTAGTCTGCCACACGGGGCGGGGGCCTGGCCAATCGAGCCGAGGATCGTACCCCTTGAGTGACGCAGGTCAAACCCTGGGCACACGGCAAGGCTCGCGGCACGTATCCGCCCGGGGCATAAGCGTCCGCCCCGGGTCTCACCAGTCATTCCGCACCTAAGCTTTTCACAAGCGCTGAAGAGAATGATGCCCGTGAAAGCTGGGGGGACGAGCGAGATGACCGTACGGCTGGAGAATCCGGACACCGCCGAGGCACAGGACACCGGAGTACCAGCCCCAGGCCAGCGCGTGACCGTACGCAATCGCCCCTGGGTGGTCACCGACGTCGTCCGCTCGACCGCCGCCAGCGACGACCCGGCACGCGCCGCTGAGGCCGCAACCAGCCACCTGATCACCCTGTCCTCACTGGAAAGCGACGGCCGGGACGAAGAGCTGCGGGTGGTGTGGGAGCTGGAGCAGGCGACGGACGTTCACGACCAGTACGAGCTGCCGTCTCCCAGCGACGGCTTCGACGAGCCGGGGCGGTTGGACGCTTTCCTGGACGCCGTGCGCTGGGGTGCCATCGCCTCCGCCGACAAGACGGCGCTCCAGGCCCCGTTCCGCTCCGGCGTCGAGATCCAGGACTACCAGCTGGACCCCGTGGTCCGCGCCCTGTCCATGCCTCGTACGAACCTGCTGATCGCGGACGACGTGGGCCTGGGCAAGACGGTCGAGGCCGGTCTGGTGATGCAGGAGCTGATGCTGCGGCACCGCGCCCGCTCGATGCTGATCGTCTGCCCCGCTGGGCTGACGCTCCAGTGGCGGGACGAGATGCGGGACAAGTTCGGTCTGGACTTCCGGATCGTCAACACCAAGATGCTGCGGGAGCTGCGCCGCGCAGCCGGCCCGTACGCCAACCCGTGGACCCATCACCCGCGGCTGATCGTCTCGATCGACTGGCTGAAGCGCGAGCCCCCGATGCGCATGCTGCGCGAACTACTGCCCCAAGTGCCGGAATATCCCCGCGCCTTCGACCTGCTGGTCGTGGACGAGGTGCACACGTGCGCGCCGTCCGGATCGGGAAAGTAAGCGGTCGACTCGCAGCGCACCCGGGCCGTGAAGCTGCTGGCCCCGCACTGCGAGCACCGCCTCTTCCTCTCCGCGACCCCGCACAACGGCTACCTGGAGTCCTTCACCGCGCTCCTCGAACTGCTCGACGACCACCGCTTCGCCCGCGGGATCAAACCGTCCGACGAGCAGTTGCGCCGGGTGATGGTGCGCCGCATGAAGTCGGACCTGCCGCCACTGTGGAACGGCAAGCCGCGCTTCCCGAAGCGGGTGCCGCATGCGCTGGAGGTCGAGTACAGCGACGCGATGCGGGAGGCGTACGCGAAGCTGACGGAGTACGCGCGCTCCCGCCGCGCCGAACAGGGGAACGGGAAGGCGGGCGGGACGGCCGCCGACTTCGTGACGTCGCTGCTCAAGAAGCGCTTCCTGTCGTCTCCGAAGGCGTTCGCGGAGACGATCCACACACATCTGAACACGATGACGACCCGGCGCACGGAGACCGAGCAGGAGCCGGCCCCGAGCGTCCGCGTGCTGCGGCCGCTGATCGACGGGATCGAGGAGGCCGAGGAGGAGGACGAGCAGGAGCAGGCAGAGGCGGCGACGCAGGCCTTCACCGCCGCCCGTCAGGCCATGCGTCCGCTCTCCGACCGGGAGCACACCCTTCTCAAGGAACTGGACACCTGGTCCATCGACGCCGGGAAGCGACCGGACGCCAAGTTCGGCCGCTTCAAGGAGTGGCTGGACGGCATCGTCTGCCCTGACGGCCCCCTTGGCGACTGGGAGCCCGAGCGGGTCATCATCTTCACCGAGTACCGCGACACCCAGCGCTGGCTGTACGGACAGCTGATCGCCGCCGGTTACCCCGAGGAGCGGATCGCCCAGCTGTACGGCGGCCAGGACCAGGACGACCGGGAGCGGGTCAAGCAGGTCTTCCAGGAGAGCCCCGACCTGTCCCCCGTGCGCATTCTGCTCGGCACCGACGCGGTCAGCGAGGGCATCAACCTCCAGGCGCACTGCCACCGGGTGCTGCACTGGGAGATCCCCTGGAACCCGAACCGCCTGGAGCAGCGCAACGGCCGTGTGGACCGGCACGGGCAGCGGGCCCACCAGGTGGACGTGTTCCACTTCGTCCCGGCGGGCTGGCAGGGCTTCGACCCGGAGCACGACCACCAGACGGACTCGGGTTACGACGACGGCGCCCTGGAGGACGAGTTGCACTTCCTCGCCGTCGCCGCCCGCAAGACCGAGCGCATCCGTGAGGACCTGGGCAGCGCGGGCGAGGTGATCGCCGCGCAGGTCGAGCAGAAGATGCTGGGACGCCGTTCGAGCTGGACCACCGCCGACGCCGAGATCACCAAGCGGTCCGGAAAGGCCGTCCTGAAGGTCGAGCGGGACCTGGCACGCGACCTGGAACGCCTGGTGGATGCCCTGTCCGGCAGCCGCCAGGAGCTGCACCTGCACCCCGAGACGGTCGAGCGTGTCGTCCGTACGGGCCTGCTGCTGGCCCACAACAAGGACCTCTCCGAGGTGCCCGATCCCAAGCCGGGCAAGGGCGCCCGCTGTTTCCGGCTGCCTGAGCTGCCCGGTGCCTGGGCGCGTGCCCGCAACGACGGACTGCGCCACCCCCTCACCGGCAAGGAACGGCCAGCGCCGCGGCCAAGACGTTGATCGCCTTACGACGCCGCCCGAAGCTGGTGTTTCTCTGTGTCATGTCCAGAATCGTCCACGGCGGCCACACCGCGAGCATGAGTACGCGTGCTCAACCTCCGCCGCCTCCCCACTCACCCCGGTTATGCGCACTTCAAACTCGTGACGGTGTCTCACCGGAGGCTCAGAGTTTGAGCACTCCCCGCCAGGTCCATCCGGCGCCGAGCACCACGTTCCGCAGAGGGTCCGTCATCTCCCGCGTGTCGAAGCGGAACGTCTCGACCTTGCGCCGACAGCCGTCGGGGCCCTGCTTGGTCTCCCACTGCCGGTACACCGCGGGCGCGTGTCCACGTCCGTACTGCGCATCGGCGTGGTCGGACGAACGGTTCTCCCACCGCTCGTCGAGGAAACGCACCTCGTGCTTCTCCGAGAGCAGGCGCATCCGGGTCTTGAGGGCCACGCCCACTTCCCGGATCCGACACTCCGCGACCAGATCGGCCTTCTCCTTGGGGAGGGCGTTGCGCACGCGGAACGGCACATCCGGCCCGTTGAGCGCGAGCAGCGCGGCCCGGAGTTCCATGCCCGACAGCAGTACGACACCGGTGTCGGGGTACCTGGTGCCGGTCAACTTGTCGAAGAAGCCCATGGGATCAACCTGCCTGAGTATGCGCGCGCGGACGGGAGGATGAGTACGCCTCCTGATGCCTCGGGCGGCCATCGCTGATGGGGTTCTGCCGCTCCTCGCCTGGGCTGTACCCCACGGCCGTGCCGCCTGTCCGGGCCGTATCAGAACTGCTCGATCTTCTGGCCGTCCGGAACCTGATAGCAGCCGGAGACGACGAAGAAGCTGAGGTTCGACGGATTGTCCTTGGCCTGGTAGGTGAT
Organism: Streptomyces mirabilis; assembly: GCF_039503195.1. Lineage (NCBI taxonomy): Bacteria > Bacillati > Actinomycetota > Actinomycetes > Kitasatosporales > Streptomycetaceae > Streptomyces > Streptomyces mirabilis. Next base: position 6,115,496 of record NZ_JBCJKP010000001.1, on the reverse strand, counting down.
TTTGACGCTGAATTTCTTCGTGTCGTTGTCGGCCGTGAGGCTGAGGTTCTTGTTTCGGCTACTGTCCGGTCCGTATTCGACAACCTCCCAGCCATGCTTGGGCAGTTTTGACTTCAGATTTTCCATTGCGCCCTCGAGCTGCCCGGACGAGGTCGGAGTGAAGGACCAGGAATGGAAGATCTGGAAGTACTTGTCCGGGTCCTTCTTTCCGCACTCCTTGACTCCCGGCCCAGTGTCGGATGCCTTCCCTTTGAAGCCGATAAGGTTGTACAGCTCGCTGGAAGTCTTCTTCGCATCCTCAGCGGCGTCACTCGACGTGCTGACGCCGGAAGATGGGATGTCGTCGGAATTGTTGGTGTCAGTCATGCCGCATCCGGTGAGGGTCGCAAGGGCGATGGGCAGGGTGAGCGCGATTGCGCCCAGTTTCGTCTTCAAGTCGGGGACCTCGTTTAATCGAACCGTGACACGGGCCGGTCTGTTGGTCGGGCAGCCATGCTTCCTACTTCACATGCGCCCAGGGATCCGGCGGCGGCTTCAGCTCTACGTCGTCACCCTTTCCGACCGCAACCCGGGCCTGGTTCCGCAGGCTGTCGGAGCCCGCATCCCAGTAACCGCTGTGGCCCTCGGTATCCGTGGTCATCTGGTTGGCACCGAAGCTCGGATCACTGGGAACGACCCAGCCGTCCCCACCATGGCCGAAACGACCGATGTCCGGAACAGGGTCCCCGTCGGCCTCCTCGTTCCACACGTGCCCCGCGGGGACGTCCAGGTCCGTTGCGTGGGAAACCTTGACGCCGGGGCTGCCCGCGAGGACAACGTCATCTGCGTTGAGCTGCCCCGTCTGGGCCGCGGCGCCGACCAGGGTCGTTCCGTACGAGTGAGCGATCACAGTTCGGTGCGGATCCGAATCACCGGAATGCGACGCGTCAAGGCCGTCCATGAAGTCGCGGAATGCCGGAGCGCCGTCATATGCGTAGTGTTCGAACGGCGAGTCTTTGACGAGATTCTGAGGTGCGTCGTAGCCGAGCCAGGTGATCGTAGAAACAGACTCGCCATGTGCCTCGGTATTGGCCACACGCCACAGATCCGTCATTCGTCCGATATCACCGTTGATTTTGCCCAGATTCGATGTTGTGCCCGGCACATACACTGCCTGATGATCAGCAGTGTCGGGATTCCCGTTTGCGACAATCGCGCGCCCATTGCCGTCCGCGTTGAACCCCAGCAGGTACGCCTCGGGCAGCCCACCATTACCCGTCGCGTCGAAGCGGGTCTGGATCGACTCCATACCCTTGAGGGATGAGGTGAGGTGATCGTACTCGCCCCCGTATTTTTTGTACCAATCCATCCATTCATCGGTATGCACCTTGGACGCGTAGCCTCCGGCGCTGATCCAGGTCCACTCATTGAGCGGCGCCGCCGGTATCGAATTCAGCTCTGTCTGCATCGTGCCCCGTGCCTCGTCGAACACGATGCGGTTGGCCTCGTCCCGAACCGTGGCAGGTAGCCCGTCGAGCGCGCCCAGGGAGTCGGGATGCATGGAGACCCACGCGGTCTGCTCCTCCGCGCTGAGTCCCTTCCACCACTCCGCGTTGTCCTTCGGGCTGCCGTTCGTGGGTGGCTGCGGCAGCGAGTCGAGATACTTCTTGCCCGCCTCGCTCACACCCTTCGTGTCCGAGGAAGCGTCGGCCCAGTCCTTGTCGGAGACGGTCAGATCGTCGTCCGCCTTCAGCGCCCTCAGCTTCGGCGCCCACTTCTCGTCGGCCTCCGTCGCTTCCTTGAGGGCAGCGGCGATCTGGTCCGCGTAGTCCTGTGCGAGGCGGTGGTTGGGGTTGGGGTCGAAGTTGGCTGCCTGACGGCCCACCGCGGAGGCCGTGTCATCCGTCAGGCCGCTCACCGTGCCGCCTTCGGGGATCTTGCCGTCCTCGCCCTTCTCCCCACTCGGCGGATAGGTGATCGAGCCGTCGGCATTCACGGTGAGCTTCGCCGCCTGCGCGCCTTCGAGCGCCGCGTCGAGCTTGCTCTTGGCTGCTCCCACCTCGTACGAGAAAGCTTCGAGAGCCGTACTGACGAGACCGCATTCGACCTGGACGTAGTGGAAGTTCTTGCTCAGCTCCGTCAGCTGCTTGACCGCCGCGGTCGCGGCCTCGCCCTTCAGGGAGTTCCTCATGGCCACGACGATCTGGTTGTCGATGCGATCCTTGGCCGCGCTCGCCATGTCAGACGTGCTGCGGTATCCGTCGGCCGCTTCCGAGTACTCGGTCGGTTTGAGGGCTTTGAGCGTTGCAAGGTCCATGCTGGTGCTCACTGCCCCTTGACCTGGCCGCCGACAACCGGCGTGTCCGCGTACTCGACCTTCAGATTGCCGATCTCGACCTCAACCGCCTCGTCGGTCGCCAGTTGGGCATTGCCCGTCTTCTCCAGCAAGCCCGCCAACTTCCCGCAGCGCCCGCTCACGTCCCGGACGTAGCGCTCCCACGACCCGTAAACGTCCTTCTGGGCCTCTGCGGTCAGGCAGCCTGAGTCCTTACCGAGGCCTCTCTGGCCGTCCGCCAGCTTCCCCAGCGCCCCTCCGATGTCCTCACGGAGTGATCCGACGCCTTCCCCTGCCTTGGCCCAGGCCGGCCTGTTCGACACCAGCGTGCCGCCGGCACCCCCAGGATCCATCGGTACGTGGTTCAGCTGCATCTGGGTCGAGTTCCGCTCAGCCGCTGCGGTTTTGAGCTGCTCCCACTCCTCCCACGCCATGCGTGGTCCCTCCCCCGTGTCTCGTCGTACACCGACGAACCCATGTAAACGTGCGGCAGCAATGCTGCTGTGATCACGCAATACCGTAGCGTCGCCTCGTCAGGCGTCTCATCCGTACCGATAACCATCAGGCGTGAGTACGCGTACTCAGGTGCCCCTGGCGTGTCGGCGCCTGCCGACGACCACGGCCGTGACGGCTCCGCCGAGCAGTACGGCAGCACCGACGCCCAGCCCGATCCAGAGAAGGCCACTGCCTCCGTCCTCGGCGGAGGCCGCGACCGCGGTGCTGTTCTCCTTGGACTTGGCACTGGTGCCGTTGGGGCCCGCGCCCTCTGCCGACGGAGATGCTGAGGCCGCGGCAGCGAGGTCGGAGAGGGGATACTCGTCGGCCGGGCCCGGGTCACCGGGGTTCTGAAGGGCGAAGCGAGGGCGCACAATGCCGTAGCCGATGGAGTCGTTGCGCTTCGCGCCGTCCGTGGGGCCGCCGATGGTGTTGAGCATGACGCGCAGGACCTGGTTGTTGGTCCAGGTCGGATGCTTGGACCAGATGAGGGCGGCGCTGGCGGAGGCCAGGGCGGTGGCGTCGCTGGTGCCGCTCCCCTTGCAGAGGCCCGTCTTGCCGCCGCAGGCGTGGACCATTTCCTCGCCTGGGGCGGAGAGGTCCACCTGAGGGCCGTACTGGGACCAGGAAGTCCGCCGAAGATTCTTGCTCACGGCTGCCACACCGACGACACCTGGAGTGGCGGCTGGATACTCAACGGTGTTGCCCTTGTCGCCACTATTCCCTACAGCCGCGAAAACGAGCGAGCCGTGGTCCAGGGCGTATTTCACGGCAGCAGTCAGCTGGGGTGCGGTGACAGTCGTGCCCGCTGAAATGTTGATGACCTGAGCACCTGAGTCTGCCGCGTAGCGGATGGCCTTCGCGAGGTACGAGGGCCCTGCAAAGCCATTCTCGTCACCCTTGGCAGGCATACGGATGGGAAGGATCTTGGTGCCCGGTGCAAGACCGAACGCACCGTTTCCACCTCCGTACGCCCCTGTACCAGCGATGAGTCCGGCCATCCCCGTACCGTGGCCGTCGTAGTCCGTGTGCTCGTCTCCGGAACGGCTTGAAGGTGCCAGATCCAGTCCATCGAGCACCCGTCCCTTCAGATCGGGATTGTTTGGGTCGACTCCGGTATCGATCACGGCGACGGTGATCCCCTTGCCCGTGCTCGTCCGCCACATGTCCTCGGCGTGCATGGCGTCCAGGTACCACTGCTGGGAGCGGGTGGAGTCGGCGTGAGCCTGAGCGGCCGTACCGCCCGCCAGCAGTAGCCCGATGGCCGCTGAGGCCAGAACCTGGAACCTCCTGTGCCGCGTATTGCCGGTGGGCATGTACGTCCCTTTCGTATTTCTGGAATTCAGTCGGCGGTCGGTGCTTCACCGCGGCGGTCGGTCTGCCGCTTCTGCTTGGCCTGCCGGGCGCCACCGGTCTGTCCAGCGGCACCGCCGCGAGCACCTCTGCGATTGCCTGCCTCGCTGGGCGTACCGCCGGAGATGCCTCCTCGCGTCGGTGCGGAGGCTACCGGCGCGCCGGGACGGGCCGGCGCGCGGCCCGTCTGCTGCGGGGTGCCACCCACGACGCCGTTAGAGGGCGTGGGCGCGGAGCGTCCAACGGGTCGGCCGACGGCCGGGCGGGCAACCGCCTGCCCTCCTGGTCCTGCGGCCGAGCCGCGGCTGCCTACGGGCTCGCCGCCGACGACCGTCCCGCCGGGTAGCCGACCCGTAGGTCGGCCAGTGCTAGGCGTCGTAGTCGGACGCCCCCCGGTGATGCCTGAATTGGCCGGAAGACCACGGCCGGAGCCTTGGCCTGGAACGGTACGGCTCGGAGCCACGCCGGAGCCTGGCATGTTGCGGCTCGAGATCGGGCCGACTCCAGTGGCTCCACTACCAGGAAGGGAGCCGACGGCTCGTTGCCCAGGCCGGGCAGGCACGCGTCCAGCAACGTCCGATCTACCCGGGCCGACGGAGGCCGAAGGTATGCGTGGAGCGCCGCCTGAGAACGGCGGAGCCATGCCACTCCCCGCTGAAGGTACGCCTGTGTCCGGACGAGAGGGTGTGGGCATCCCGTTCGCCGCTCCTGCAGGCGGTTGATGAACTCCTGGGAGAGTAGTCGCCGAGTCAATGCCGACATGCGTGACAGGCTCGATGGTCCGCGCGCGCAGATGATCTGACGGCGCCTCACTCGTGAACTGCTCCGTCTCAAGCCGCCCCGAGGTCACAGCATGCCCATGCTCAGGCCGTACGGTTCCGGCGGTTCCGACGACTCCGGAAGCGGTGCCGCCCCCGCTCACACCGGCGGAGCTCCCGGGTGACGGGCGAGCCAGGTCCTCGACCGCATTGTCACGCGGCGGCACGAAGGCCGCAGGCGGCGGCGGAAACTTGGGCCTCTCCAGCCCGTCCAGCTGCGTGGCCGACAGCGAGTACGTCTGGCCCAGCTTCCGCATCTGCGCAGCCGCCTCCTGCCGCACCTTCTCCTTGTCCGCCGCCAGCGCCGCGAGTTCGCTCGCGGACTTGCTGCTCACCGTCGCCGCGTCCGGGTCGTTGTGCGCCGCTTGCGCCGCGTCCAGGTTCGCCTGGGCGCTCTTGGTGTCGCGCGGGATGGACGCCTGCGCCGTGGCGATCGCGCCCGAGGCCTCACCCAGCCACTTCGCGGCGCCCTCGCTGAAATCACCCAGGCGCAAAGTCGAGTTGGCCAGGTCGCCGCTCCACGTGCGGAACGCGTCCGCCCCCTCGCCCTTCCACTCCACGTACTGCGGGCGGACCTTGAGCTCCTCCGCGATCTTGCGGATCTCCTTGGCCGCGGCGATCAGCCGGTCGGCGGCGCCCTGCACCGTCCCCGCGTTCGCCTGGTCCAGCCACGCGAGCATCTGCTCGTGGCTCATGTCCTCGAAGGACGTACCGCCGCCGGTTCCCGTGCCGGACATCAGATCGTGCCTCCCGAGTCGCCGCTCGAAGGTGTCTGATGCGGCTTCGAATCGGTGCCGCCTTCGTGGCTCTTCTTCGGCAGCGCGGGGTCGTAGCTCCCGCCGTAGTGCTTCGTCGTCTCCGTGCTGATCGCCGTCATACGGTCGCGGATGTCCAGGTCGATGTTCTGGTAGCCCTTGTGCGAGGCCAGCACGGCGATACCCATGCCCTCCATGGAGTCGGACAGCAGTTTGGAGAGGCTCTCCAGCTCGGTGATCACCGTCTCGTACGAGGTGAAAAGGCCGGACGCCTCCGCCCACGCCCCGCTTCCGCCGCCGAACTGGTGCCGTGCGAGCTGCTCCTGCCCCACTTCGCCCGGTCCCGCCACCGAACCCTTGAGGTCGCGGATCAGGTCGTCGACGCGCTTCTGGAACTTCGTGAACGACGACAGCTCGGTGACCACATCACCGATCGCGTTCTGCGCCGCGTCGAACACGCTCGACGCCCACGACGCCGGTCCAGGCGCCGCCCCACTATCGCTCGGCAACACAATCTCTCCCCCGTACAGCCACAACAGCCGAAGCTTCACCTGCAACTCTAGCTATCGGCTGTGACAGTCCACAGACAGCCCCTGGCAGAGAATGACCGGAATCGGGCCATTCCGAGGAGGGGCTCGGCCAGTCTCCGAGGCCGGTGAGGAAAGGCATGGCTCCACTCAACCCCGCCACAGGAGACGGCACATGAGTGTCCGTACTCACATGCGGGAGCGGGAGTGTCCAAGTGCCCGTCCGGGCCGAACTCGACCTCGCAGCACCGGAGCACGGCGAAGCGTGTTCCGGTGCTGCCTGCGATCTTCCCCAAGAAACACGAGAGGGAAAGAACCCCGCCAAGCCCCACCCCTCCCGCCCGCCGAAGCGGTGACCACCGCGCAAACTCACTCCCGCGAGTGAATATGCCCACCTCGGGTGGATTCAGGGTCGGTTGCCTACCTTCCCCCGCCCAGTCCCGTATCGCGGGCAAAAACCACCCCCACCAGAGCGCTCACGCCCGTCCCGCCGGCGGCATCCACGGCCACACCCGCCACACCACCCGCTTCACGGTGATCGGCAACCACCTCGCCCAGCACCCGGAGCTCTCAGGACTCGCGATCGGGCTCGCCGTCTACATCCAGTCGCTCCCCACCGGCGCCCGCGTCGACATCAAGACCCTCGCCGCCCGGTTCCCCGAAGGCCCGCCCCGTATCGCCGCCGCGCTGCGCGAGCTGGAAACCCACGGCCACCTCCGCGGCACCCGCGAACGCACCCCCGGCGGCCGGATCGTCACCCGCACCGTCCCCTGCAACCAGCCCGGACACCACGGAACGGCGGCCGGACACCCCCAGCAGGCCCGCTCAACGCCCGGCCGCGGCCAAACGACCGCCCCGCAAGCTCCTCCCCACCGCGCCCCAGCCCGCGCACGCCTTCCCCACCCTCCTCCGGGCCGCCACCGACCTCCTCGCCGGCCTCCGCCGCCACGACTCCCGGCTCCTCCTCTCCGTCACCGACACGGAGCACCTGGCCCCCGGCGTCGCCGCCCGGCACGGGCACCCCGGACGGGGAGGACCTTCCCGAGGGCATCCTGCGCCACCCCGACGTCATGCTGATCGCCGAGGCGGACATGGAGGGTGACGGGTCCTTCGACCCCCGTACGATCATCGCCGCCATCGAGATCGTTTCCCGCTCGAGCCCGGACAACGACTGGGTGAGCACGGTGCGGGACTATCCGTTGCTGGGCATTCCGTCGTACGTGATCTTCGACCCGCGCATGGGAGAAGGTGCCGTCCTCTCCGACATCCACCCCACTCCCGGCGGCCCCCGCTCCGCGACCCGCAAGGACTTCATGTACGGCGAAGACGTCACCATCGCCGAATGGACGATCTCCACCGCGGACCTGCCCCGGTACCCGAACCAGTAAGCCGGACCGCGGCGATGACGGCATTCCGCTGCTCCGCCTGGAGCACTCCCGCACGACACCCCACCCCCGCCCGACGATGCTGAACGCATGGCAGAAGAGACCGGCACACTCGCCGAGCGGCCCGAGCAGCCTCTTCCCCCTGTTCGGGACTGGCCCGCCGGTGAGCTGAAGGCCACCGAGTTCGAGCCGGTGCTCGCGGAGCTGATGCGGGAGGGGCCGCTGACGCGGATCCGGCTTCCGTACGGGGAGGGCTGGGCGTGGCTGGCGACGCGCTACGACGACGTGAAGATGATCACGAACGATCCCCGGTTCAGCCGGCGGGAGGCCTCCGTCCGGCAGGTCACGCGACTCGCGCCGCACTTCGCGCCCCGCCCCGGGGCCCTGGCCTGGGCCGATCAGCCCGACCACAACCGGCTCCGGAACGCCGTCTCGGCCGCCTACACCGTGAGCGCCGTGAAGCGCCTGCGCCCCCGCGCCCAGGAGATGCTCGACGCCCTGGTGGACGGGCTGGTGGCGGACGGCCCCCCGGCGGACCTGGTCGAGCGGGTCCTCGAACCCTTCCCGATCAACGTCGTCTGCGAGGTCATGGGCGTACCCGTCGACGAGCGGCAGAAGTTGCACGACTGGACGCGGGAGATCATCAGCACGGCGGGCGGCGCCGAGGCCTCCGAGCAGGCCAAGAAGGGGCTCTTCGGGTGGATCGGGGAGGCCGTCCGCGAGCGCCGCGACAGCGAGAGCGACGGTGCCAGCGAGGACGTGCTGTCCCTGCTCGGTGGTGCCGTGCGGCGGGGCGAGCTCGGTCTGGAGGAGGCGATCAGTGTCGCCGGGCCGCTCCAGATCGGCGGCGAGGCCGTCACCCACAACAGTGGCCAGATGTTCTACCTCCTCCTCACCCGGCCCGAACTGCTGCAACGCTTCCGCGACGACCCCGCCTCCCGCCGGGCGGGCATCGAGGAACTCCTGCGTCACATCCCGCACCGCGCCGCCGTCGGTCTGCCCCGCATCGCCACGCAGGACGTCGACATCCACGGCACCCTCGTCAGCGCGGGCGACGCCGTCTATGTCTCCTACCTGGCCGCCAACCGCGACCCGGACGTCTTCCCCGACCCCGACCGGATCGACTTCGACCGGGACGCGGGGGCCCATGTGTCGTTCGGCAACGGGCCGCACTTCTGCACGGGCGCCGTCTTCTCCCGTATGCAGATCGAGCTGCTGATCGACACCCTGCTCGAACGCCTGCCCGGGCTGCGCCTCGCCGTGCCCGCCGATCAGGTCCCCTTCCGGCAGCGCACGATGATCCGCGGTCCGGTGGCCTTGCCGGTCGCCTGGTGACACGCCGGTCCACACGGTGGCTTTCCGCCGGACCCAGGTACGTCGGCCCGAGCCCACCCGTGTCGATCACCAGCCGTTGCAGCACCACCGTCGGGTCGACCATCCAGAACTCCGGGCGGCGCACCCGGGGAGCGGCGATCGCATGCCTCGTCGACGTCATGTTCACGTGGTCCGACGTGTCGCGGGCCCACTGGCTGTTCATCAGGCCGTCGTCGGCTCCCGTGGCCGCGGGGATGTCGACCGTCCGCGGCGGCGCGTCGTCGAAGGAGAGCGCGTAACGCAGGCCGCCCGTCGGGAGGGCCGGGTTGCGTGGGGACAGGTACGCCCACACGGTCACCGTGCCGACGCTCACCAGGCTCACCTCGTACTCCAGGCGCAGGGAGGCGGTGCCGCCCGGCGTCCGGCGCGGGGCCGTCACGGGGTACGGCGTCATGCCCGCCCCCGTGCGGCCGATCCGTGTACTGAGACCGTCATCGGCATACGGAGGCGGTCATCGCTTGGCGCAGCCGTCATGGGCTGACGAAGTCCGTCATAGGCGAAGATCGTCGGCGCTGCCGGCCACCGCCGGGCCGAGCCCCGCCGGAAGGTGGGCCACGACCAGGGCCACGGCCGCTTCCGCCGTGTCGGTCTCGCCGAGGAGGGTCCCGACGCGGGGCACGAAGACCCGGAAGCGCCCGTCGTACCGAGGCAGGACGCTCGGCACCCGCAGCACGTACGGGTACCGGGTGCAGCTGCTCAGATGCAGGGCGAAATGGCTGTTGTACGGATACAGCTGCCGCAGTGTCCGTTCCGCGCCGGCCACCTCGATGAGGTCCACGATGCCCGGGTAGCCCACCCCTGGCCGGAGGACCTCCTGCCGCTCGCGACGCCACTGCCACGCCAGCGCCAGCTGCCGCCACCGCGCCTCCACGGCATCGGCCGGGCCACGCCGATGCGCCGCCGCCACGTCCGGAAGAACCGGCTTCGCCGGCAGCGGCCTACGTCCCACCATGCCCGGGTCATGGGAATCCACGCACGCAGTGTGCGCGATGGGCACGGCAAAGGGGCCCGTACGACCGAAGTCGTACGGGCCCCTTCAAGGAGCTCGCGAGGAGCTACCAGGCTGTCAGGCCAACAAGGACTTACTTGTTGATCTTGATGACCTGGCCGGCGCCCACGGTCCGGCCACCCTCACGGATGGCGAACTTCAGGCCCTCCTCCATGGCGACGGGCTGGATGAGCGAAACGGTCATCTCAGTGTTGTCGCCCGGCATGACCATCTCGGTGCCCTCGGGGAGGGTCACAACGCCGGTCACGTCCGTCGTACGGAAGTAGAACTGCGGACGGTAGTTGTTGAAGAACGGCGTGTGGCGGCCACCCTCGTCCTTGGACAGGATGTAGGCCTGGGCCTCGAACTCGGTGTGCGGCGTGACCGAACCGGGCTTGATGATGACCTGGCCGCGCTCGACGTCCTCGCGCTTGATGCCACGGAGGAGCAGACCGACGTTCTCACCGGCCTGGCCCTCGTCGAGCAGCTTGCGGAACATCTCGATGCCGGTGACCGTGGTGGTGGTCTTGTCCTGCTTGATGCCCACGATGTCGACGGTCTCGTTGACCTTGAGGACACCACGCTCGATACGACCGGTGACGACGGTGCCACGACCGGTGATCGTGAAGACGTCCTCGATCGGCATCAGGAACGGCTTGTCGACGTCACGCTCGGGCTGCGGGATGTTCTCGTCGACGGCCTGCATCAGGTCGAGGACGGTCTGGCCCCACTCCTTGTCGCCCTCAAGGGCCTTGAGCGCCGAGACCTTGACGACCGGCAGGTCGTCGCCCGGGAACTCGTACTCGGAGAGCAGCTCGCGAACCTCGAGCTCGACGAGCTCCAGGATCTCCTCGTCGTCCACCATGTCGGCCTTGTTCAGGGCGACGACGATGTAGGGAACGCCGACCTGGCGGGCCAGGAGCACGTGCTCCTTGGTCTGCGGCATCGGGCCGTCGGTGGCGGCGACCACGAGGATGGCGCCGTCCATCTGCGCCGCACCCGTGATCATGTTCTTGATGTAGTCCGCGTGACCGGGGCAGTCGACGTGGGCGTAGTGACGCGTCTCGGTCTGGTACTCGACGTGCGCGATGGAGATGGTGATACCGCGCTGGCGCTCCTCAGGAGCCTTGTCGATCTGGTCGAAGGCCGAGGCCTCGTTCAGGTCCGGGTACGCGTCGTGCAGCACCTTGGTAATGGCGGCCGTGAGGGTCGTCTTACCGTGGTCGATGTGACCGATGGTGCCGATGTTGACGTGCGGCTTAGTCCGCTCGAACTTCGCCTTCGCCACTGGGTCCTCCTGTGGAGTGGTTCTGGTACGCCTTACTCATCGGCGCCAGGTGATCTTTGCTGGGATGCCGCCCGCCGGGGTTCTCCCCCGGGGACGATCTCTCGTCCCCTTGCCGGTTCGAAGCCCCGGCGGTCGGTGTCAAGCCTAAAGCGTGTAAACGGGGTGCGTTACTCGCCCTTGGCCTTCGCGATGATCTCCTCGGCGACGTTCCGGGGAACCTCGGCGTAGGAGTCGAACTGCATCGAGTAGCTTGCGCGACCCGAGGTCTTGCTGCGGAGGTCGCCGACGTAGCCGAACATCTCCGAGAGGGGCACGAGGCCCTTCACGACGCGGGCACCGGCCCGCTCCTCCATGGCCTGGATCTGACCACGGCGGGAGTTGATGTCGCCGATGACCTCACCCATGTAGTCCTCGGGCGTGGTGACCTCGACGGCCATCATCGGCTCGAGCAGCACGGGGCTGGCCTTGCGCGCGGCCTCCTTGAAGGCCTGCGAACCGGCGATCTTGAACGCGAGCTCGGAGGAGTCGACCTCGTGGTAGCCACCGTCGAGAAGAATGACGCGGACGCCCGTCATCTCGTAGCCGGCCAGGATGCCGAACTGCATGGCCTCCTGCGCACCCGCGTCGACCGAAGGGATGTACTCCTTCGGGATGCGGCCACCGGTGACCTTGTTCACGAACTCGTACGAGGCGTCGCCGCCCTCGATCGGCTCGATCGCGATCTGCACCTTGGCGAACTGACCGGTGCCACCGGTCTGCTTCTTGTGCGTGTAGTCGTGACGCTCGACGGCCTTACGGATCGTCTCACGGTACGCGACCTGCGGCTTACCGACGTTGGCCTCGACCTTGAACTCACGGCGCATACGGTCGACCAGCACCTCGAGGTGCAGCTCGCCCATACCACCGATGATGGTCTGGCCGGTCTCCTCGTCCGAGTGAACCTGGAAGGAGGGGTCCTCCTCCGCGAGACGCTGGATGGCGACACCCAGCTTCTCCTGGTCACCCTTGGACTTGGGCTCGATGGCGACCTGAATGACCGGCGCCGGGAAGTCCATGGACTCCAGGATGACCGGGTTCTTGTCGTCGGCCAGCGTCTCACCGGTGGTGGTCTGCTTCAGGCCCATGACGGCGACGATGTCACCGGCGCCCACCGACTCGATCTCCTCACGCTTGTTCGCGTGCATGCGGTAGATCTTGCCGATGCGCTCCTTCTTGCCCTTGACGGAGTTCAGCACGGCGCTGCCGGACTCCAGGCGGCCCGAGTACACCCGGACGAAGGTGAGCTTGCCCAGGTGCGGGTCGCTCATGATCTTGAACGCGAGGGCGGAGAGCGGCTCGTCGTCGGACGGCTTGCGCTTGACGACCAGCTCCGGGTCCTTCACGTCGTGGCCCTCGATGGCCTCGACGTCAAGCGGAGTCGGCAGGTAGCGCACGACCGCGTCGAGCAGGGGCTGAACGCCCTTGTTCTTGAACGCGGTGCCACAGAACACCGGGGTGACCGTGACGCCCTTGGACTTGCCGGACGCGATGGTGACACGACGGATCGCGGCGTACAGCTGCTCCTCGGTGGGCTCCTGACCCTCCAGGAACAGCTCCATGATCTCGTCGTCGTTCTCCGCGACGGCCTCGACGAGCTTGCCGCGGTACTCCTCGGCAGCCTCGGTGTGCGTGGCCGGGATGTCGACGACGTCGTACATCTCGCCCTTGGCGGCCTCGGCGGACCATACGAGCGCCTTCATGCGGACCAGGTCCACAACGCCCTTGAAGTCCATCTCGGCACCGATCGGAAGCTGCATGATCAGCGGCACCGCACCGAGGCGGTCCTTGATCATGTCGACGCAGCGGTGGAACTCCGCGCCGGTCCGGTCGAGCTTGTTGACGAAGCAGATGCGCGGCACGCCGTAACGGTCGGCCTGACGCCACACCGTCTCGGACTGCGGCTCCACACCGGCGACACCGTCGAACACCGTGACGGCACCGTCGAGGACGCGCAGCGAGCGCTCCACCTCGACCGTGAAGTCGACGTGCCCCGGGGTGTCGATGATGTTGATCGTGTAGTCGTTGTCCTCGAGCGGCCAGTGACAGGTGGTGGCAGCAGAGGTGATCGTGATGCCACGCTCCTGCTCCTGCTCCATCCAGTCCATGGTGGCAGCGCCGTCGTGGACCTCACCGATCTTGTAGCTGACGCCGGTGTAGAAGAGGATCCGCTCGGTGGTGGTCGTCTTGCCCGCGTCGATGTGGGCCATGATCCCGATGTTGCGGACCCTGGCCAGGTCAAGTGAAGTGGTAGCCATAAGGCTTCGGTCTTCTCTCGGTCTCGATGGGGGTAGCGACTACCAGCGGTAGTGCGCGAAGGCCTTGTTGGACTCGGCCATCTTGTGGGTGTCCTCGCGCTTCTTCACAGCGGCACCAAGGCCGTTGGAGGCGTCGAGAAGCTCGTTGAGCAGACGCTCGGTCATGGTCTTCTCGCGACGGGCGCGGGAGTAACCGACGAGCCAGCGCAGCGCGAGCGTGTTGGCACGACCGGGCTTGACCTCGATCGGAACCTGGTACGTCGCACCACCGACACGGCGGGACTTGACCTCGAGGGTCGGCTTGATGTTCTCCAGCGCGCGCTTCAGCGTGATGATCGGGTCGTTGCCCGTCTTCTCACGCAGACCCTCCATGGCGCCGTAGACGATGCGCTCGGCGGTGGAGCGCTTGCCGTTCAGCAGCACCTTGTTGATGAGGGAGGTCACCAGAGGGGAACCGTAGACCGGGTCGATGATGACCGGGCGCTTCGGGGCGGGGCCCTTACGAGGCATTTCTACTTCTCCTTCTTGGCGCCGTAGCGGCTGCGGGCCTGCTTGCGGTTCTTGACACCCTGGGTGTCGAGCGAGCCACGGATGATCTTGTAGCGAACACCCGGCAGGTCCTTCACACGGCCGCCGCGCACGAGCACGATGGAGTGCTCCTGCAGGTTGTGTCCCTCACCCGGAATGTAAGCGGTGACCTCGATCCCGCTGGTCAGACGCACACGCGCGACCTTACGCAGGGCCGAGTTCGGCTTCTTCGGGGTGGTCGTGAACACACGCGTGCAGACGCCGCGACGCTGGGGCGAACCCTCGAGTGCGGGCGTCTTGTTCTTCTCGACCTTGTCCTGCCGGCCCTTCCGGACCAGCTGCTGGATCGTAGGCACTACTTCTCCGGTTTCTGTGTGCCGAATGGTGAAGCTAACCTGGAACATCTCCGACCCACGCGGTCGGGTGTGTCGAATGCTGCAGACTCCCGCCGCGAGGCGAAAAGGGCGCAGATTACGGTGGCCGGTTACGGCTCGCCTTGCGGTTTGAAGGCACGCACGCGAGCCAGGGCACACCCCAGGCACAAGGTCTGAGCGTACCTACCTCAAGGACTTCGGTCAAAACAAATGCTGTCCAGGGCGACACGCCGGACTTCTTGCCACGTCAGCGCGGTGCTGCCGCAGGTCGGACGCGAGTCGGGGACGGGCGGTCGTGGGGCGGTGACGGGGCGGTCGCGGAGCCGTTGCGGGGCGGCACCGGGGGTGGTCGCGGACCGGCTTTAGCGCATTCCCTGGGCGCTCGTCCCCAAAAGTTTCCGATCCCCGACGGTACCGCGCAATCTCTGTCCATCGCCGCATGCCCTTCAGTACCTTGATCGGTCGGCTGCGGCGATCGGGGGGACCATGACGGCAGCACACGCACCGGACTCATCCGGGGCATCCGGGTCATCGGGCTCGTCGGACTTATCCGGTTCGTGGGATTCGTCGGGCTTACCCGGCGACGGGGGGCTCGACGACCGGGTGCCGTTCCTGGCCCGGCTGGAGAGCGAGGACCGCTCGGCGCTGCTCGATCTCGGGCACGAGCTCTCGTACGCGCCCCGGACGGTGCTCCTGCACCAGAGTGAGCCGTCCTCGCACGTCCTGTTCGTCACGCACGGCTGGACGAAGGTGACCGCGGCCGCCTCCAACGGCTACGAGGCGCTGCTCGCGCTGCGCGGCCCCGGCGACATCATCGGGGAGTCCGCGGCGCTCACCGGGCGCCCTAGGTCGGCCACCGTGACGGCCCTGGAGCCGGTCCGTACGGTCGCGGTCGAGCGCGGCCGGTTCACCGAGTTCCTCGCCCGCTCCCCCGCCGTCTCCTTCGCCCTCCTCGGCCTCGCCTCCGATCGCACCCGGGCGGCCGATCGGCGCCGCCTGGAATTCGCCTCCCTCAGCGTGCGGGAGCGCTTCGCGATCCTGCTGCTGGACCTCGCCCGCACCCATGGGCGGCGCACCGACCAGGGCATCGAACTCTCCGTACCCCTGAGCAAACAGGAACTCGCCGGGTCGGTGGGGGCCTCCCGCGAGATGGTCCAACGCCTGCTGAAGGACCTGCGGGAACGGGGGGTCGTGATGACGGGGCGCCGGGCGCTGGTGATCGTGCGGCCGGATGTGCTGCGGCGGATCGCGCGGGGGTGACGTGGGTTCGGTGGGGGTGGTGGCTTTGGCGGGGCCGGGACCGGTGGATCGCTGCCGGCCGGTGGGGGTCGGTCGCGCAGTTCCCCGCGCCCCCAAAAGCCTCGAGGCGTCCGGCGTTCGAGGTCGGAGGCCGTACGTCACCCACCCCACCCCTCACCTCCAGGCCCACCCGCCGGTCGAGCACGAAGCCGAAGGTCGCCCCCTCCCACCCCGGCCCGCGTTTTCAGCCCGTCCGGCGTGTGAGGACGAGGCCGTACAGGCCGATGCGGGGGTCCAGGGGCACAGCGCCCCTGGCGGGGTCGAAGGGGCGGAGCCCCTGGGGATGGGACGGGTAGGGGCGGCGGGGGCGAGGGACCGGGCGTTCTGTGTACGCCGTCACACTCCGACTGCGTCATCCGCCCTCACGCCACCACAACCCCGCCCGCCACTCTTCTGCCACTGCCGCACCACCTGCGAAAGGCGACCATGACCGACCCCGTGAGCCGCACGATCCTGTTGCTCGACATCGAGAAGTACAGCGACCGGGACGACATCGAGCAGGCGTACCTGCGGCGCATGCTGTACGACGTCGCCGACCGCACCCTGGAGCGCGCCGGCATCGACGAACGCCTGCGTCTGCGCGCCGACCGGGGCGACTCCGTGATGGAGCTGATCGACGCCAACGCCTCCGTCACCGCACTGCTGCGCGCCCTGCTCACCGAAGTCCCCACCCAGCTGCACGCGGTCAACCGGATGGCGTCCAGCTCGGCGCAGATCCGGCTGCGCGGCGTCGTCGCCACGGGCTACGTCGCCGTGGACGAGCACGACGGCTGGGTCGGCTCCGACCTCAACCACGCCTGCCGCCTGCTCGACGCCCAGCTGCTGCGCACGGCCCTGCGGGAGCGGAGGGACGACTTCGCCCTGTGCGTCTCGGAGAGCGTGCACACGGGGATCGTGCGGCACGGTCACGCGGGCATCCCCGCCGAGGACTTCCACCCGGTGACCGTGGACAGCAAGAACGGCCCGCTGCGCGCCTGGCTGCACGGCCCGGTTCCGGGGGCCGGCGACGACCACAGTGAGAAGGGGGGAACCTCGGTGCCGGGCGCCAGCTCGGGGAGCGTCCGGCACCGAGGCGGGACCAGCCTGGGGCCCAGGCGCCCGGGTCCCAGGCCCCCGAGGCCCGCGCGGCCCGGCCCTCCGCCCCTCCCGCGGGCGCCGTCTTCCACTTCGACGGAGGCGCCCCCACCTTCGGCGGCAGCCTCGTCGGCGGCGACCAGCACGGCGTGTCGGGCGGCCAGGTCACCGGAGACGTCCACCTCGGCGGGTCCGGGGGTGAGTCGGCGTGACGGTGCCTGCACCCACGGCGCCGGGCCCCGACGACGTACCCCCGAAGGACGTACACCCGGCCCCCGAACCGGACATCCGGCGCCAGGACGCAGAGGGGGAGGGAGAGGGGGAACAGGAACGGACGCAGGAGGCGCGCGCGGCACAGCGCGAGCTCTTCGCGCACACCCCGGGGTTCATCCTCGGCTCGGCCGCGTCCTTCGGCGGGAGTCTGGTCGGCGGCGCCCAGCACGGCGTGTCCGGCGGCGAGGTCGCCGGTGACGTGTTCATGGGCGGCAAGACGGAGATCCACCACCACGGCTCGGCGGCTTCGGCGACGTACGCCTCCGGAGAGATCCCGCGGCGCCACCTCGAAGACCTGGACGCCGTCTTCGTCGAGAGCCCCGCCTTCGCCGCCGCCCTGGACCGGCTCCGCGAAGAACGCGTCCTCGTCCTCGCCGGCGCCCACGCCACCGGCCGCCACGCCGCCGCGCTGATGCTCCTGCACCGGCTGGGCGTGCCCGCCGTGCACGCCCTCTCGCCGGAGACGAGCCCGGCGACCCTGAGCGCCCCGCTCACCGCGCCCGGCGGGCACGTCCTGCGCGATCTGCCGCTGAGCCGCAACCGGCCGCTGCGCGACATCCATCTCCACGCGGCCCGCGACCAGCTCAAGAAGGTCGACGGGTATCTGGTGGTGACGGTCGAGAACTCGCCCTTCCTGCTGGGCGCCACCGCCTCCGTCTGGCAGCCGCCGGAGGCGTCGGCCGTCGTCCGCGCGTATGTGAGCAGGCACCGCGCGCGGGACACGGACGGCCTTCTCGCCCTCGCCCCGGTGCGGGACTTCCTCGCTCGGGGGCACCATCAGCCCGCCGAGGCGGCCGAGTTCGCGAAGGAGGTGGCGGGTTACGACGGCGGCGAGGCGGCCGCGGCCCGGCTCGCGGAGTTCGGGCAGGCGGCCGTGGAGCAGCAGTGCCGGGAGTGGCTGAGCGACCCCGAGTCCACGCTGCGCGACAAGGCCTTCCTCATCTCGCTCGCCGTCTTCGACCGGGCGCCGTACGTCCTCGCCGCCGAGCTCGCGGACAAGCTGTTCGTGCACTTCCAGCGCTTGCAGCACCCCGAGGAGCCGCCGGAGATCCCGGTGTTCGGGCTCGCCGCCGAGACCCGGCTCGCGCGGGCCCGCGCCGAGGGGGAAGTGCGCGACGAGGCGACCGAATGGGGCCCGGTGCCGCAGTTCACCGCGTTCTTCCGGAAGGAGAACACCCCCCGCGCCCTGCTCACCGAGGTGTGGACGGGACATCCCTCGGCCCGGCCCGCGCTGATCGCCTGGCTGCGAGAACTGGCCCGCGACGGGCGTCCCGTCGTACGGACCCGGGCCGCCGCGGCCACCGCCATGCTCGCGCTCGCCGACCTGCCCTCCGCGGTCGCGCTGCTGATCGACGGCTGGGCGGTGTCCAAGACGTTCGGCCCCCGTGTCACCGCCGCGAACACCCTCACACTCGCCCAGCTCCTCGACGCGCCCGTCGTCCTGCGCCTGCTCACCCAGTGGTGCACGGACGCCCACCCGGCCCGCCGCTGGACCGCGATCCGCGCCTTCGGACTGCTCGCGCCGTTGCGCCCGGACCTGGTGGCCCCGGCCCTGAGCGCCCTGGCGACCCTGGCCCGTGCCGACAACAGCAGCCCGGCCGAGGCGGCCAACCTGATCGAGTCCACGGCCCTGCTGCTCTCGGTGGGCCTCAGGCGCGGCGAGATGCTCTCCGAGCTGGTGCGGCTGCTCCACCACGACACCCCCGCGGTCCGCGCGCTGGCACTGGGCGCCTTCGTACTGGCGTGCGACAACGCCGAGGAGGGCGCGCTCGTCGAGTGGTACGCCGGCGACGGCATGTACCAGGCGGACTCGGCCCGCGACCTCGCCACCCTCTGGCGCACCGCCCTCGGCGACCGCGCCCACACTCGGGGCGCCCTGAACGCCCTGCACACCTGGGTGTACGTGGCCGAGCGCCGCCCGGACGCGGCCCAGGCCCTGGAGCTGCTGCTGCCCGCACTGGTCGTCACGGCGGACGACCACAAACGCCTCAGCCACGAACTGCGGACCCTGCGCGGCCGGGACGGCGACCCGCGCCCGCCCCTCGCCGACCGCCTGCTCGCCGCACTGCGTCCCCCCGTCCCGACAGCCTGACACAGAGTTACGAGGAGTTGACCCATGGCGGAATTCCGCCGCCCGCCGGAGTGGCAGCAACAGGCCGACCGGCACACCATGCTGATCGACCCGGTGCTCACCGTGCGGCCGATCTCCCGTTTCGACTACACGGCCCGGCGGCCGGTCTCCGCGATCGACCACGCGCTGGTGTTCGCCACCGCGGGCGGCGGCTACGACGCGTACATGCCCCCGCACCGGCCCAGCCGCACAGACGCCGCGACCCGCCGCTACACTTCGGTCTACGAGGTCGACATGGGCAGCCATCCGGTCCAGCTGGAACTCGAACTGCCCAGCGACGACGACGCGTTCTCGTTCGGCGCCACCGCCGATCTGACCTGGCGCGTCTCGGACCCGATCGCGTACGTGGCCGGCGGCGAACGCGACGTGCCCACGCGGCTCGCCCGTGAACTCCACCAGCTGGCGCGACCGGTCAGCCGGCGGTTCTCCATCGAGGACAGCCGGGACGCCGAGGCCGAGGTCCAGTACGCGGTCGGGAGCGGCGTCTTCGCCGACGGCATCGGGCTCGCGGTCACGTGCGCGGTGCGGCTGCGCCTGGACGACGACGCGATCGCGCACAGACGGCGCAAACGGGCGCTGCGCTACGAGGCCGACATGCTCGACCCCGAGCACGAGTACCGGCTGCGCCAGGCCCAGCAGGTGCACGAGCTGGAGGTGCTGCGCCAGTACCAGTCCCAGGAATTGATGGCCCAGAAGATCGCCTTTTACCAGCACCACCTGCAGCACGGGGGCGTCGCCCAGTGGGCCTTCCACCTCGCCGCGCACCCCGAGGACACCCGGATGGTCATCAACGCCCTCCAGAAGGACCAGCTCTCCGTGATCGAGAGCCAGCTGGAGCTGATCGCCGGAGACACCCTGGAGGACTACCAGAAGGCCGAGTCGGCCCGCTCCACCCTGCGCGTCGTCAAGGAACTCAACAGCCGCCAGGAGGCCCCGCCACAGCCCCCGGTTCCCGGCCGACCGGCGTCGCCGCCCGGGGGCGTACCGCAGCAGCCGTACGACCCCTCACGGCCGTACGACCCCTCGCAGCCGCAGCCGTACAACCCCTCACCGCCGTACGGGGCCGCCGCACAGCCCCATGGCGGCGCTCCGGCCCCCGGAGGCGTACCGGGCGCCCCCTACGCCCCGCCGGGGCCGCCCGTGTCCCACCAGCCGTACGTCCCGCCCGCGCCCGGAAGCGTGCCGCCTGGGCCGTACCAGGCCGAGCACCCGGCCGCGCCCGCCGCCGGGAACCCGTACGACCAGGCGCCGCCGCCTCCGGCCGTGGCTCCCACGCCCGTCATTCCGCCCGCGCCGTCCGCCTGTCCGCCCTCGCCTCCGGCACCGGAGTCCTCCGAGACGAGCCCGGAGTGACCACCACCGCTCCCGGCACCGGAACCGCCGAACGGCTGCTGGAGGAGCTGCGGGGCGAGATCGCCCGGGCCGACAGCAAGGCGTCCGTGCTCGTGGCGGCGCTCGGGATGACGGCGGGGGTGTTCAGCGGGCTGCTGGCCGGGCGGAACTGGTCACCGAGCTCGCTCTCCGCACCCGGTACGGCCGTCTGGTGGACCGGCGCCCTGGCCCTCGCTTTCGCCCTGTTCGCGCTGCTGCTCGCGGTGCTCCCCCGGTACCGCGCCAGTTCATGGGTCCCGGGCCGGCCCCTCTGTTTCTTCGGCGACATCCAACAAGCCGTACGCGAAGGTCAGTTGGCGACCGCTCTCGCCGACACCGACCGCGATCCCGCCGCCGGTCTCACCGCGGCGCTCACCGAGACCAGCCGCATCGCCGCTCGCAAGCACCAGTGGATCCGCACCGGCCTGATCGCCTTCTGCGCGGGCACGGTGCTGCTTCCCGCCGGGCTGCTCATCGGCTGACGTCCCCATCCTGAAGGGCCCCATCTTGTCCTATCCACCAGACCCGGCCGCCCCGGAGCCCGGCCCCGTCTACCCGGACCCCCCGTACCCGGGCACGCCCGCGCCCCCGTACCCCGGATCCGCCGCTCCCGCGCCCCCCTATCCCGGGTCCGCCGCTTCCCCGCCCTCGTACCCCGGATCCGCCGCTCCCCCGCCCCCGTACCCCGGATCCGCCGCTCCCCCGCCCCCGTACCCCGGATCCGCCGCTCCCCCGCCCCCGTACCCCGGATCCGCCGCTTCCCCGCCCCCGTACCCCGGATCCGCCGCTCCGCCCCCGTACCCGGAGACCCCCGCGCCCCCGTCCTATCCGGGCGGCGCACCCCAGTACCCCGGAGCCGGGGCCGCGTACCCCGGAGCCGGGGCCGCGTACCCCGGGGCCGGGGCCGCACCCTCGTACCCCGCGGCGCCGCCCGCCCACCCGGGGGTCACGCCCACGTACCCGAGCGGCCCGCAGCCCACCGCCACCGCACCGCCGTACCTCCCACCGCGGACGCCCCCGGCCGCCCCCGCACCCGCGGCACCGCCGGAGGCCCCCGCACCCGACGACCTCGACTACCGTCACGCGGGCTCCCGCATCCACGTGGCCGCGCACCAGCGCGGTGCCGACGCCACCGCGATCGGGCAGCTGGCGGTCCAGGTGCCGGGCTTCCTCGTGAGCCTCGCCGTGGTCGCCTCGTTCGCCGTGGGAATCCTCGGCACGGCCATGGGCTGGCTGGTCATCCTCGCCTGGCTGACTTCCGGGGCGCTCGTCTTCCACCGGCCCACCGAGCTGGCCTTCGCCCGGCACGTGATGAAGCTCAGAGCGCCGCTCGCCGAGGAGCGGGCCCGTCTGGAGCCGATCTGGCGCGAGGTCACCGCCCGGGCGGGCATCGAGGCACACACGTACGAGCTGATGGTGGAGAACAGCACGGACCTGAACGCCGTGGCGGCCGCCGGCCATGTCGTCGGCGTCACGACGTACGCGCTGAACGAGATCCCCAGCAGCAACCTCGCCGCCGTACTCGCCCATGAACTCGGCCACCACACCGGCGGCCACGCCTGGACGGGCCTGCTCGGCCACTGGTACTCGCTGCCCGGCCGGATCGCCTGGGCCTTCATGCGGGGCATCGCCAGGATCGCGATCCGGGTCGCGAGCGTCTTCTCGCTCGCCGCGACCGGGATGGTCTACCTCTTCATCGGGATATTCGTGATCGGCGGGTTCGTCGCCGCCTGGTACATCACCGTGCCGCTCGTCGCCGCCCCCTATCTGCTCGCCTACGTGGGTCGCCAGGGCGAGCTGCGTGCCGACCGGCAGGCGGCGGACCTCGGCTTCGCGCCCCACCTGGCGCAGGTCCTCTACCACTTCCAGGCCCAGGAGGACGCCGTGAAGGCGCAGGCCGCGGCGCAGGGCAGGCAGCTCAAGGAACCGGGCGGCCTGGCCAAGCTGCTGACCACCCACCCGGACAACTACACCCGGCTCCAGGCCCTGGAGCCCTACCTCCGGCTCGGCCGCTGACCACGGACGACCGGCACCGGACAACGCCGAAGGGCGGCCACCCCGTACGAAACGGAGTGGCCGCCCTTCAGTACTTCAGACGTACGCCTTACTGGTTGTACGGACCGTAGTCGTAGTCCTCCAGCGGGACGGCCTGGCCGGAGCCGGTGCCGAACGGCGAGTAGTCGATGTCGTCGTAGCCGACGGCCGAGTACATCGCGGCCTTGGCCTCCTCGGTCGGCTCGACCCGGATGTTGCGGTAACGGGACAGACCCGTACCGGCCGGGATGAGCTTACCGATGATGACGTTCTCCTTGAGGCCGATCAGGGAGTCGGACTTGGCGTTGATCGCCGCGTCCGTCAGAACCCTGGTCGTCTCCTGGAAGGACGCCGCCGACAGCCACGACTCGGTCGCCAGCGAGGCCTTGGTGATACCCATCAGCTGCGGACGGCCGGAGGCCGGGTGGCCGCCTTCCTGGACCACACGACGGTTCTCGGTCTCGAACTTCGAGCGCTCGACCAGCTCGCCGGGCAGCAGCTCCGCGTCGCCCGACTCGATGATCGTCACACGGCGCAGCATCTGCCGGATGATGATCTCGATGTGCTTGTCGTGGATCGACACACCCTGCGAGTTGTAGACCTTCTGGACCTCGCCGACCAGGTGGACCTGGACGGCACGCTGACCCAGGATGCGCAGCACGTCGTGCGGGTTGGTGGCACCCACGGTGAGCTTCTGGCCCACCTCGACGTGCTCGCCCTCGGAGACCAGGAGCCGGGCGCGCTTCGAGATCGGGAACGCCGTCTCGTCGCTGCCGTCGTCCGGGGTGACCACGAGCTTCTTGGTCTTCTCGGTCTCCTCGATCCGCACGCGGCCGGAGGCCTCGGAGATCGGGGCGACACCCTTGGGCGTACGAGCCTCGAAGAGCTCGACGACACGGGGCAGACCCTGGGTGATGTCGTCACCGGCCACACCACCGGTGTGGAAGGTACGCATCGTCAGCTGGGTACCGGGCTCACCGATGGACTGGGCGGCGATGATGCCGACCGCCTCACCGATGTCGACCAGCTTGCCGGTGGCCAGCGAACGGCCGTAGCACATGGCGCAGGTGCCGACGGCGGACTCGCAGGTCAGGACCGAGCGGGTCTTGACCTCCTCGATGCCGTGCTTGACCAGCTCGTCGATGAGGACGTCGCCGAGGTCGGTGTTGGCCGGGGCCAGCACCCTGCCGTCGACGGTGATGTCCTCGGCCAGCGCACGTGCGTACACGCTGGTCTCGACGTTCTCCGCCTTGCGCAGGACACCGTCCGCGCCGCGCTCCGCGATGTGCAGCTTGAGGCCACGGTCGGTGCCGCAGTCCTCCTCGCGGATGATGACGTCCTGGGAGACGTCGACCAGACGACGGGTGAGGTAACCCGAGTCGGCGGTACGCAGAGCCGTGTCCGCCAGACCCTTACGAGCACCGTGCGTCGAGATGAAGTACTCCAGCACCGACAGGCCCTCACGGAAGGAGGCCTTGATCGGACGCGGGATCGTCTCGTTCTTGGCGTTCGACACCAGACCGCGCATACCGGCGATCTGACGCATCTGCATCATGTTTCCTCGGGCACCCGAGTCGACCATCATGAAGATGGGGTTCGTCTTCGGGAAGTTCGCGTTCATCGCCTCGGCGACCTCGTTGGTCGCCTTGGTCCAGATCGCGATGAGCTCCTGAGTGCGCTCTTCCTTGGTGATCAGACCGCGCTCGTACTGCTTCTGGACCTTCTCGTCCTGCGCCTCGTAGCCCTTGACGATCTCCTTCTTCGCCTCGGGAACGACGACGTCGGAGATGGCCACGGTGACGCCGGAACGGGTCGCCCAGTAGAAGCCCGCCGCCTTCAGGTTGTCGAGCGTCGCCGCCACGATGACCTTGGGGTAGCGCTCGGCCAGGTCGTTGACGATCTCGGAGAGCTGCTTCTTGCCCACCGAGTAGTCGACGAACGGGTAGTCCTCGGGCAGCAGCTCGTTGAAGAGCGCACGGCCCAGGGTCGTACGGAGGCGGAAGGTGTCACCCTGCTGCCACTCGGGCTCGCCCTCCTCCTGCGCCGGCGGGGTCCAGCCGCGGGGCGGGATGGTGCCCACCGGGAAGCGGATGTCGACGGCCGACTGGAGCGCGAGCTCCCCGGCGTCGAACGCCATCGTCGCCTCGGCCGTGGAGCCGAACGCGCGGCCCTCGCCCTTGACGTCGCGGAGTTCGCCGTCGGTGGTGAGGAAGAACAGACCGAGGACCATGTCCTGGGTCGGCATCGTCACCGGACGGCCGTCGGCGGGCTTGAGGATGTTGTTCGAGGACAGCATCAGGATGCGGGCCTCGGCCTGCGCCTCCGCGGAGAGCGGCAGGTGGACGGCCATCTGGTCACCGTCGAAGTCCGCGTTGAACGCGGTGCAGACGAGCGGGTGGATCTGGATGGCCTTGCCCTCGACCAGCTGCGGCTCGAAGGCCTGGATGCCGAGGCGGTGCAGCGTGGGCGCACGGTTCAGCAGAACCGGGTGCTCCGCGATGACCTCTTCCAGGACGTCGTACACGACCGTGCGGCCGCGCTCGACCATCCGCTTGGCGCTCTTGATGTTCTGCGCGTGGTTCAGGTCGACCAGGCGCTTCATCACGAACGGCTTGAAGAGCTCCAGCGCCATGGCCTTGGGCAGACCACACTGGTGCAGCTTCAGCTGCGGACCGACGACGATCACGGAACGCGCGGAGTAGTCCACACGCTTGCCGAGCAGGTTCTGACGGAATCGACCCTGCTTGCCCTTCAGCATGTCGCTGAGGGACTTCAGCGGACGGTTGCCGGGGCCCGTGACGGGGCGACCACGACGGCCGTTGTCGAAGAGCGCGTCGACGGCCTCCTGAAGCATGCGCTTCTCGTTGTTCACGATGATCTCGGGGGCACCGAGGTCAAGGAGTCGCTTCAGACGGTTGTTGCGGTTGATCACGCGGCGGTACAGGTCGTTCAGGTCGGAGGTCGCGAAGCGGCCACCGTCCAGCTGCACCATCGGACGCAGGTCCGGCGGGATGACCGGCACGCAGTCGAGCACCATGCCCTTGGGGCTGTTGCTGGTCTGCAGGAACGCGGAGACGACCTTGAGGCGCTTGAGCGCACGGGTCTTCTTCTGGCCCTTGCCGGTGCGGATGATCTCGCGGAGGCGCTCGGCCTCCTCGTCGAGGTCGAAGGACTCCAGGCGCTTCTGCAGCGCCGCGGCACCCATCGAACCGTCGAAGTACGTGCCGAAGCGGTCACGCAGCTCGCGGTAGAGGAGCTCGTCACCCTCAAGGTCCTGGACCTTCAGGTTCTTGAAGCGGGTCCACACCTCGTCGAGACGGTCGATCTCGCGCTGCGAACGGTCACGCAGCTGCTTCATCTCACGCTCGGCACCTTCGCGCACCTTGCGGCGCACGTCGGCCTTGGCACCCTCGGCCTCGAGCTCGGCCAGGTCGGTCTCGAGCTTCTTGGCGCGGGCCTCGAGGTCGGCGTCGCGACGGTTCTCGATCTGCTGACGCTCGACGGAGACGTGCGCCTCCAGCGAGGGCAGGTCGCGGGTGCGGCGCTCCTCGTCGACGAACGTGATCATGTACGCCGCGAAGTAGATGACCTTCTCGAGGTCCTTCGGGGCGAGGTCGAGCAGGTAGCCCAGACGCGACGGAACGCCCTTGAAGTACCAGATGTGGGTGACGGGAGCGGCCAGCTCGATGTGGCCCATCCGCTCACGACGCACCTTGGCGCGAGTGACCTCGACGCCGCAGCGCTCACAGATGATGCCCTTGAAGCGGACACGCTTGTACTTACCGCAGTAGCACTCCCAGTCCCGGGTCGGACCGAAGATCTTCTCGCAGAAGAGTCCGTCCTTTTCGGGCTTGAGGGTGCGGTAGTTGATGGTCTCGGGCTTCTTGACCTCGCCGTGGCTCCACTGACGGATGTCGTCAGCGGTGGCCAGACCGATCCGGAGCTCATCGAAGAAGTTGACGTCGAGCACTATGCGTCAATCCCTCTCAGGGTTGTAAGTCTTGGGGTCTGAAACGGGGGTCCTGGGGCCGGCGGGCCTTCTGCACCTTTTCCAAGGGCGTTCAAAGGCCCGCCGAACTCCCGTCAGACCTCTTCGACGCTGCTCGGCTCGCGCCGGGACAGGTCGATGCCGAGCTCCTCCGCCGCGCGGAAGACGTCCTCGTCGGTGTCACGCATTTCGATGGACATACCGTCGCTGGACAGCACCTCCACGTTGAGGCAGAGAGACTGCATCTCCTTGATGAGCACCTTGAAGGACTCGGGGATGCCGGGCTCAGGAATGTTCTCGCCCTTGACGATGGCCTCGTAGACCTTCACGCGGCCGGTCACGTCGTCGGACTTGATGGTCAGCAGCTCCTGGAGGGCGTAAGCGGCGCCGTATGCCTCCAGCGCCCACACCTCCATCTCACCGAAGCGCTGGCCACCGAACTGGGCCTTACCACCCAGCGGCTGCTGGGTGATCATCGAGTACGGACCGGTCGAGCGGGCGTGGAGCTTGTCGTCGACCAGGTGGTGGAGCTTGAGGATGTACATGTAGCCGACCGAGATCGGCTCCGGGAACGGCTCGCCGGAGCGGCCGTCGAACAGCGGCGCCTTGCCGGACGGAAGCACCATGCGCTCGCCGTCGCGGTTCGGGATCGTGTGGTTCAGCAGACCGGCCAGCTCGTCCTCACGCGCACCGTCGAAGACGGGAGTGGCGACGTTGGTGCCCGGGGCGACCACGTCGGCCTCGATGGCCTGCAGGCGCTGCGCCCAGTCGTCGGCGAGACCGGAGACGTCCCAGCCGCGGCTGGCGAGCCAGCCGAGGTGGATCTCCAGAACCTGTCCCGGGTTCATTCGGGACGGGACACCGAGCGGGTTGAGGATGATGTCGACCGGGGTGCCGTCCTCCAGGAACGGCATGTCCTCGATCGGCAGGATCTTCGAGATGACACCCTTGTTGCCGTGGCGGCCGGCGAGCTTGTCACCGTCCGTGATCTTGCGCTTCTGCGCCACGTAGACACGAACCAGCTGGTTCACGCCCGGCGGCAGCTCGTCGCCCTCTTCACGGTCGAAGACGCGGACGCCGATGACCTTGCCGATCTCGCCGTGCGGCACCTTCAGCGAGGTGTCGCGCACCTCGCGCGCCTTCTCACCGAAGATCGCGCGGAGCAGACGCTCCTCCGGGGTCAGCTCGGTCTCACCCTTGGGCGTGACCTTGCCGACCAGGATGTCGCCGGCGACGACCTCGGCACCGATGCGGATGATGCC
Source organism: Streptomyces mirabilis (assembly GCF_039503195.1). Taxonomy (NCBI): domain Bacteria; kingdom Bacillati; phylum Actinomycetota; class Actinomycetes; order Kitasatosporales; family Streptomycetaceae; genus Streptomyces; species Streptomyces mirabilis. The sequence goes on along the minus strand of NZ_JBCJKP010000001.1, from coordinate 6,087,571 downwards.
GCGCTCGTCGAGGTCGGCGAGGACCTCCTCGGAGACGTTCGGGATGTCCCGGGTGATCTCCTCGGGGCCGAGCTTGGTGTCACGGGCGTCGACCTCGTGCTCCTCGATGTGGATCGAGGAGAGGACGTCGTCCTGCACGAGGCGCTGCGACAGGATGATCGCGTCCTCGTAGTTGTGACCCTCCCACGGCATGAACGCCACGAGCAGGTTCTTGCCGAGCGCCATCTCGCCGTTCTCGGTCGCCGGGCCGTCGGCCAGAACCTGACCGGCGACGACCCGGGCGCCCTCGTCCACGACAACCTTCTGGTTGACGGAGGTGCCCTGGTTCGAGCGGGAGAACTTGTGCAGGCGGTACGTGGTGTACGTGCCGTCGTCGTTGGCGGTGGTGACGTAGTCCGCGGAGACCTCCTGGACCACACCGTCCTTCTCCGACTTCAGTACGTCACCGGCGTCGACCGCGCAGCGGTACTCCATGCCGGTGCCGACCAGCGGCGCCTCGGACTTGATGAGCGGAACGGCCTGACGCATCATGTTCGCGCCCATGAGGGCACGGTTGGCGTCGTCGTGCTCGAGGAACGGGATCATGGCGGTCGCGACCGACACCATCTGGCGCGGCGAGACGTCCATGTAGTCGACGTCCTCACCGGGGACGTAGTCGACCTCTCCGCCACGACGGCGGACCAGGACGCGGGACTCCTCGAAGCGGAGCTCGTCCGTCAGCGGCGCGTTGGCCTGCGCGATGACGAATCGGTCCTCTTCGTCGGCCGTGAGGTAGTCGACCTCGTCGGTGACGACACCGCCGGTGACCTTGCGGTAAGGCGTCTCGACGAAACCGAACGCGTTGACCCGGCCGTAGGAGGCGAGCGAGCCGATCAGACCGATGTTCGGGCCTTCAGGGGTCTCGATCGGGCACATGCGGCCGTAGTGCGAGGGGTGCACGTCACGGACCTCGAAGCCGGCCCGCTCACGGGAGAGACCACCCGGGCCAAGAGCCGACAGACGGCGCTTGTGGGTGAGACCCGACAGCGGGTTGTTCTGGTCCATGAACTGCGACAGCTGGCTGGTGCCGAAGAACTCCTTGATGGAGGCGACGACCGGCCGGATGTTGATCAGGGTCTGCGGCGTGATCGCCTCGACGTCCTGGGTCGTCATGCGCTCGCGGACGACGCGCTCCATACGAGCCAGACCCGTGCGGACCTGGTTCTGGATGAGCTCGCCGACGTTGCGCAGACGACGGTTGCCGAAGTGGTCGATGTCGTCCGTCTCGACGACGATCTGCGTGCCGTTGTCACCGACGGTCTCGGTCTCACCGGCGTGCAGCTTCACCAGGTACTTGATCGTCGAGATGATGTCCTCGACGGTCAGGATGCCGGCGTCCAGCGGGGCCTCGCCGCCCAGCTTCTTGTTGACCTTGTAACGGCCGACCTTCGCGAGGTCGTAGCGCTTCGGGTTGAAGTAGAGGTTCTCAAGAAGCGTCTGCGCGGCCTCGCGGGTCGGGGGCTCGCCCGGACGCAGCTTGCGGTAGATGTCGAGCAGCGCGTCGTCCTGGCCCTGGGTGTGGTCCTTCTCCAGGGTGGCGCGCATGGACTCGTACTCGCCGAACTCCTCGAGGATCTGCTCGGTCGTCCAACCGAGAGCCTTCAGGAGAACGGTGACGGACTGCTTGCGCTTGCGGTCGATGCGGACACCGACCATGTCGCGCTTGTCGATCTCCATCTCCAGCCAGGCACCCCGGGACGGGATGACCTTCGCGGAGAAGATGTCCTTGTCGGACGTCTTGTCGATGGAGGAGTCGAAGTAGACGCCCGGCGAGCGGACGAGCTGCGACACCACGACACGCTCGGTGCCGTTGATGACGAAGGTGCCCTTGTTGGTCATGAGCGGGAAGTCGCCCATGAAGACCGTCTGGGACTTGATCTCGCCGGTCTCGTTGTTGGTGAACTCGGCGGTGACGAAGAGCGGGGCCGCGTACGTGAAGTCGCGGTCCTTGCACTCGTCGATGGAATTCTTCGGAGGCTCGAAGCGGTGGTCCCGGAACGTCAGGGACATCGACCCGGAGAAGTCCTCGATCGGGGAGATCTCCTCGAAGATCTCCTCCAGACCGGACTTCGTGGGGACGTCCTGTCCGTTGTCCAGAGCCGCCTCGACACGAGCCTTCCACGCGTCGTTGCCGAGCAGCCAGTCGAAGCTCTCGGTTTGCAGCGCAAGAAGGTTCGGAACCTCGAGGGGCTCCTTGATCTTTGCAAAGGAGATGCGCAGCGGGGCGGTGCTGGCGCCGTTGTTCGTATTCGCGGTCGAGGCAGTGCGCGAGGCGGCCAAGAGGGGGTCCTTCCGAGGGCTCGGACTCACTACGCGCGTACCGGCCCCCCACTGTGGGCACAGAGACAGTCCGTTCCCGATTCAGCCAAAAGGCCAGGTCAGGGATGATCTAGTCATCGGTGCTCACGCGAGGGCATGCCCCTGGTGACGGGCAGGAGGCAGCTAACAGGCAGCGCAAAGGGTCAGTGTAGCCACTAGGCCCACTGATGTCCAGTCCCGGTTTTTTGAGACCATCGTTGTTCTCAACACCTGCGACAAGCCACGCCCTCAATGCACATCGATACTGCCCTCTTCGTCACCGATCCATGCCTCGGATCCGGATCGTTGTGACGACGCGTCCTGAGAATTGCGCGCTGCGTGCGGTTCGTCAAGGCCCCCCATGCCCTAAGCAAGTGCCGCGATCGTCACGTGCAACCTGTCTTGCAGCCCGTCTTGCAGCCCGTCACGGGCTCGGCCGGAGGCACAACGAAGATCACCATACTCGTCGCCACCGACAGTGCAAGGCAGCCGCCACCGGACCCCCGGGAACGCCGAAGAGCGACCACCCAGTTGGGTGATCGCTCCTCAGTGCGTCAGCGTTACAGGCCTACGAGAAGTCCTGTATCGGCTCGCGAGGGGCCCGCAGCGGGCCCGTGGGACTACTTGACCTCGACGGAGGCGCCGGCGCCCTTGAGGGACTCGGCAGCCTTCTCGGCGGCCTCCTTGGCGACCTTCTCGAGAACGGGCTTCGGGGCGCCGTCCACGAGGTCCTTGGCCTCCTTCAGACCCAGGGAGGTCAGCTCACGCACGACCTTGATGACCTGGATCTTCTTGTCGCCGGCACCCGTGAGGATGACGTCGAACTCGTCCTGCTCCTCGACGGCCTCGGCAGCGGCGGCGGGGCCGGCCGGACCGGCGACGGCGACCGCGGCGGCGGCGGTGACGTCGAACTTCTCCTCGAACGCCTTCACGAACTCGGAGAGCTCGATGAGGGTCATGTCCTCGAACTGCGTGAGCAGGTCTTCCTGGCTGAGCTTCGCCATGATGGGCGATCCTTCCACTTATTCGGCTGGTGCCGGGATGTACATGTGAGGCGGGCGTACTTTCGGCCCGCTGCGACCACTGCCTGGGCGGAACTGCTCAGGCGGCGGTCAATGCGCGAGCCGAATTACTCGGCACCGCCCTGCTCGGCCTGCTTGGCACGAAGAGCGTCCACGGTGCGGACGAGCTTCGAGGGGAGCGCCTGGAAGAGCTGGGCAGCCTGAGTCTGCTTGCCCTTGAAGGCACCCGCCAGCTTGGCGAGCAGAACCTCGCGGGACTCGAGGTCCGCAAGCTTCTTGATCTCGTCGGCGGACAGCGCCTTGCCGTCAAGGACACCGCCCTTGATGACGAGGTTGGGGTTGTCCTTGGCGAAGTCACGAAGACCCTTCGCGGACACCACCGGGTCACCGGTGATGAACGCGACCGCCGTCGGACCGTTGAACAGGTCGTCGAGCGTGGAGATCCCGGCCTCGTTGGCCGCAATCTTGGTCAGCGTGTTCTTCACCACGGCGTACTGGGCGTCTTCACCGAGCGAACGACGCAGCGTCTTGAGCTGCGCCACGGTGAGACCCCGGTACTCGGTCAGCACGGCGGCGTTCGAGCTGCGGAACTGGTCCGCGAGCTCGGCTACCGCGGCAGCCTTGTCGGGCCTTGCCATAGAGCGTCGGCCTCCTTCCGGGTGATGAGGACCGCTCAGAAGGGGCTGGACAAAACGAAACGCCCCGGCGCAGGCGCACGGGGCGTAGCTCGACCGGTAGGTCCGCAAGCTGGGCAAGCGAACTCCGGGAGCACATCCACGGTCACCTACGCGGGTCGTCCGCAGTTTCAGCGGATCCTTCGGCCGCCCTGCCCTCTTGCGAGCACAAGGCAACGACCAGCGGTCTTTGGCTTCTGGGGAACAGTACGTGACGGGGTCGCTGTCAAGCAAATCCGCTCGACAGCGCCTCGTCCCGGCACTCGACGGCGCCTCGGCCCAGCACCCCACGGCGCCTCGGCCCAGCGACGGTTCGGTGCCGGATCAGCCCTTCTGGGCGTCCTTCATCAGCTGCGCGAGGTCGACGGTGTCCTTGGCGGGCGGGGCCTTCACCGTCACCGGCTTGTTGTAGTCGAGGAAGACCATGGTCATGTCGAGCGGGCCCTTGTCGGAGGCGGCGCGCACCCGGACCTGCTTGGTGTGGTCGTCCGGCCCGACCCACATGTCCATGGTGAGCTTGTCGGCGCCCAGCTCCTCGTACTGCTTCAGGCTCTTCTCGCGCTTGTCCCGCGTCGCCTTGTCCTTCTTCTTGAGCTCGGCGCGGAGGTCGTCGAGGGTGACCGTGCCGTTGTAGTGGGTGGTCTGCACGCCGTCGATCTTCTCGGTGCCGACCTTCTTCACGTCCTTGGAACCGGTCAGGTACGTGGACGCCTGGGACGGGTCCTGGTCGGCCTGGTCGGAGAGCTTGCTCGCGTCGATGCCCGCCGAGCCGTCGGCTCCCTTGGCCATCCCGGAGATGTCGAACTTCATCCAGCTCTTGCCGTCCATCTCCTTGGCGGTGGCCGCGCCCCCGCCCAGGTACATCGCCCCGTCGACGACCCGGATCTCCATCTTGCCGTCGGCGCCCTGGTCGAGAGCGGTCATCTTCATGCTCATGGCCAGCGGCTTCATGCTCATCGACGCCTGGGCCTCGACGCGGCCCGTCTCCGGGACCTTGCCGGTCATCCGGTAGCTGAGCGAGGTGATGGCCTCGCTGTTCTTCGCCGCCTTGGCCACGGCCGCCGCGGGCGTCATCTTCGGCGACTCGTCGCCCTTCGCGCAGGCGACGGCGCCCCCTGCGAGGACCAGGGCCGCGAGCGCGGCCCCCGCCGCTCCGTGACGTACGGAGTCACGCACAGAAAACATCAGGATCCCCCCAGGGAACACATGAGCGATACACAGACGGCGGCAGCGTAGCCCAGGGAGGTTCCAGCGGTCTCATGAATTCTTTTGAGTTTCTTGGTACTTGCGTTTCTTGGTACCTGGGCCTCCGGGCACCCGGAGCCTCAGCTCGTGGTGCCCGACCCGCTCGAAGTGTCGCCGCTGCCCGGCGTCAGGCCCTGTGTCTTCAGCAGGTCCTTGAAATCGGTCGTGTCCCCCGCCGGGGGCGCCACGGCGCCGACCTTCACTCCGTAGTCGCTGTAGTACGTCGTGGAGGACATCGTGCCGCTCGACAACTCGCCCTTGGAGACCGCCTTGACCAGCAGGTCCTTGCCGTTGACCCAGATGTCGACGTCCTCCGTCGTGATGCCGGCCTGGGTGAACTGCTTCTTGAGGTCGGCGAGTTGGCTCGCCGTGAGGTGGGAGCTCTTGGCCGCGAGGTCCGTCACGTTCACCGTGCCCGCGTAGTGCGTGGTCTTCTCGCCGCGGACCGTCTCGTCGCCGACCTTCTTCACATCGCCGGAGGCCAGCAGGAGCTTCACCGACTGGTTCGGCGAGCTGTTCTGCATCTGGTCCTTCAGGAACGCGCCGGAGCCGCCCGCGATCTTCGCGAGGTCGTCGTACGCGTACTTGATCCAGTGCTTGCCGCCCGTCTGCCCGGCGAACGCCTCGCCCATCTTGGCGTAGTAGGCGTCCGACAGATAGCGGGCCTGCATGGAGGTGCTGCCCGTCTTGCGCATCGCCTCGGCCATCGTGCCGCCGGTGTACGTGATCGTCATGTCACCGGTGAGGCCGCTGCCCCAGCTCATGGAGCCGCCCGACTTCATGGACATCAGCGTGCCCAGGCTCGTCGTGGACTCGATCCTGGCGGAGTCGGCGCCGTCGGTGGACTTCTCGGCCGACTGCAGGGCCGCTATGGGGCTGACGTGAGTCGTGCCCTGGGCCGCCTTGTCGTCCTTGCCGGAGCCTCCGGAGGAGCCCGACGAACAGGCGGCCACCCCCGCCAGCGCGCTCATCAGCGCGATCGAAAGGGTCACTCGGCGCACGCACGTGCTCTTCATTCGTCCCACCCCTATGCGAATCCTGAGAGCTGCACGCTAACGCAGCCCACTGACACACGTATCCAGGAATGGGGACGGGCCCCGCACCTCGAAAGGTTGCGGGGCCCGTGCCAAGAACGCGTATGCGACGCGGTCACCGTGGTGAGCGGAAGGCTCAGACGGCGGCCGGGTCCTCCTCGACGAGGAGGTTGCGGGTGCGGTTCGGGTCGACCGGAACGCCGGGGCCGATCGTGGTGCTGATCGCGGCCTTCTTGATGTAGCGACCCTTGGCGGCGGACGGCTTCAGACGAAGGATCTCGTCCAGCGCGGCGCCGTAGTTCTCCACCAGCTTGGCCTCGTCGAAGGAGGTCTTGCCGATGATGAAGTGCAGGTTCGAGTGCTTGTCGACGCGGAACTCGATCTTGCCGCCCTTGATCTCGGTCACGGCCTTGGCCACGTCCGGGGTCACGGTGCCGGTCTTCGGGTTCGGCATCAGACCACGCGGGCCGAGGACACGGCCCAGTCGGCCGACCTTGCCCATGAGGTCCGGGGTGGCGACGACGGCGTCGAAGTCCAGACGGCCCTTCGACACCTCGTCGATGAGCTCGTCGGAGCCGACGATGTCGGCGCCCGCGGCGAGTGCGGCCTCGGCACGGTCACCGGTCGCGAAGACCAGGACCCGGGCGGTCTTACCGGTGCCGTGCGGGAGGTTCACGGTGCCGCGGACCATCTGGTCGGCCTTGCGCGGGTCTACACCCAGGCGGAAGGCGACCTCGACGGTGCCGTCGAACTTGCTCGTGGAGGTCTCCTTGGCGAGACGGACGGCCTCGAGCGGGGCGTAGAGCTTCTCCCGGTCGATCTTGGCGTCCGCAGCGCGGAGAGACTTGCTGCGCTTGCTCACTACTGCTCCTGATGTGTTCTGAGGAGTCGTGGTACGGACCGAGCAGGCCCTGCCACGTGCGGCTCGCGCCGCATGGTTCCTGCGAAGGTGGGTGTCAGCCCTCGACCGTGATGCCCATGGAACGGGCGGTGCCGGCGATGATCTTCGACGCGGCGTCCAGGTCGTTGGCGTTGAGGTCGGGCATCTTCGTGGTGGCGATCTCGCGGACCTGCGCCTGGGTGATCTTGGCGACCTTGGTCTTGTGCGGCTCGCCGGAGCCCTTCTCGACACCCGCGGCCTTGAGGATCATCTTGGCGGCCGGCGGAGTCTTGGTGATGAAGGTGAAGGAGCGGTCTTCGTAGACCGTGATCTCCACCGGGATGACCCAACCGCGCTGCGACTCGGTCGCGGCGTTGTAGGCCTTGCAGAACTCCATGATGTTGACGCCGTGCTGGCCCAGCGCCGGGCCGACCGGCGGAGCCGGGTTGGCCGCGCCGGCCTGGATCTGGAGCTTGATAAGCCCCGTGACCTTCTTCTTCTTGGGAGGCATGTGCTCTCTCCGGGTCCTAGTGAGAGTTTTCAGCTTCCGTCCGGTTCATCCGGATGGAGGCATACCGCACAACGATAACGGGTATCCATGCGCGGCCAAAAACCGAGCAGGTCAGACGGGCTGCGTGAGCCCGTCTGACCTGTTCGGAAGACGTACGTCCAGAAGCTGCTAGTTCTTCTGGATCTGGTCGAACGAGAGCTCGACCGGGGTCTCGCGACCGAAGATCTCCACCAGGCCCTTGACCTTCTTGGAGTCGGCGTTGATCTCGTTGATGGTCGCCTGCAGCGTGGCGAACGGGCCGTCCGTGACGGTGACCGAGTCGCCGACCTCGAAGTCCAGCACCTGGACCTCGAGCTTGCGCTGCGGAGCGGGCTTGCCCTCGGCCTCGGCGGCCTCACGGGCGGCCTTCTCCTCGGCCTCCGGGGCGAGCATCTTGACGATCTCGTCCAGCGTCAGCGGGTACGGGTCGTAGGCGTTGCCCACGAAGCCGGTGACACCGGGAGTGTTGCGGACGACACCCCAGGACTCGTTCGTCAGGTCCATGCGGACCAGGACGTAGCCCGGGAGCTTGTTCTGCTTGATCGTCTTGCGCTCGCCGTTCTTGATCTGCGCGACCTCTTCCTGCGGCACCTCGGCCTGGAAGATGAAGTCCTCGACGTTCAGCGAGACGGCGCGCTGCTCGAGGTTGGTCTTCACGCGGTTCTCGTAACCGGCGTAGGTGTGGATGACGTACCACTCGCCGGGGAGCGTGCGCAGCTCCTCGCGCAGGGCGGTGACGGGGTCGACGGGTTCGGCCTCTTCCTCGGCCTCTTCCTCGTCGCCTTCCTCGGCGTCTACGGCGAGGGCCTCGTCGGGAACGTCCTCGTCCTCGACGTCCTCACCGGACTCGTCCTCGACGTGCAGGGCCGCTTCCTCGGCGGGCTCGCCGGCGGCGGCATCGGCAGCCTCGAACTCGTCCACGACGTCCGCGCCCTCGACGATGTCGAGCTCGTCGTCAACGGACTCGACCGACTCGCTGGCATCGTTCAGGTTCGGGTCAGACACGGTGGCTGCTTCTTCCTGGATACATGGGGGTGGAACGCGCGAAAGGGGCGCCGGTGACGGCGCCCTTCGCTCTCGGCTCAGCCGAAGACGTACTTGGCGGCGTGGTTGAGCCCATAGTCAATCACGGTCACCAGGCCAATCATGATGACGACGAAGACAATCACCACTGTGGTGTACGTCGTCAGCTGATTGCGAGTCGGCCAGACGACCTTGCGGAGCTCCGCGATGATCTGGCGGTAGAAAGTGGCAAGGCGCTTCAGCGGGCCCTTCTTGGCACGCTTACCGCCCTTGCGGGCCTTCTTCTGAGACTCGGGCGCCTCGGCATCAGGCATGTCGATGGAGCCCACGGCGTCCGTCACTCGTCCTCACCTGATTCCGGGTCGTGGCCGTGCCGCGCCCGGTTGAGCCGCACGGCGGTGCATTGCGGTACGTACATGCGCACACATCCTGGCGAAGGTGTGTGTAGCAGGGCCGGAGGGACTTGAACCCCCAACCGCTGGTTTTGGAGACCAGTGCTCTACCAATTGAGCTACGACCCTTTGTTTCCCCCAACGTACCGCATGCACCCGGATGCTCGGTGTGCATCGGATGAGTGCGGCCGGTGAAGGCCAACGAGGTGAGAGTGTACGTGGTCCGGGGCCGGTCGTCGAACAGAAAGTGTCCGTACGGGCTTTGTCCGCCGAAGATCGACCGGTGAGGGATCCGGATCCGGACGGTTGTTCTCTTGTTGTTCAGTCCGTGAAACCCGCGTGCCGGGGAAGTTTCCAGTCTGAAACGATGGGTGCCATGAGCCCTGCAACCCCTCCCACCGAGCGCCGGGTCTCCGCCCGAGTCGGCGCGATCTCCGAGTCCGCCACCCTCGCCGTGGACGCCAAGGCCAAGGCACTCAAGGCCGCCGGGCGTCCGGTGATCGGCTTCGGCGCCGGTGAGCCCGACTTCCCGACCCCGGACTACATCGTCCAGGCCGCCATCGAGGCCTGCTCCAACCCTAAGTACCACCGCTACACGCCGGCCGGCGGGCTCCCCGAGCTGAAGGCCGCGATCGCCGCGAAGACCCTGCGCGACTCCGGCTACGAGGTGGAGGCCGTCCAGGTCCTGGTCACCAACGGTGGCAAGCAGGCCATCTACGAGGCCTTCGCCGCGATCCTCGACCCGGGCGACGAGGTCATCGTCCCGGCGCCCTACTGGACGACGTACCCGGAGTCGATCCGTCTCGCCGGCGGTGTCCCGGTCGAGGTCGTCGCCGACGAGACCACCGGCTACCGCGTCTCGGTCGAGCAGCTGGAGGCCGCCCGCACCGAGAACACCAAGGTGCTGCTCTTCGTCTCCCCGTCCAACCCGACGGGCGCGGTCTACAGCCGCGAGCAGATCGAGGAGATCGGCCGCTGGGCCGCCGAGAAGGGCCTGTGGGTCCTGACGGACGAGATCTACGAGCACCTGGTCTACGGGGACGCGGAATTCCACTCCCTCCCGGTGGTCGTCCCCGAGCTCGCCGACAAGTGCATCGTCGTGAACGGCGTCGCGAAGACGTACGCCATGACGGGCTGGCGCGTGGGCTGGGTCATCGGCCCGAAGGACGTCGTCAAGGCCGCGACCAACCTCCAGTCGCACGCCACCTCGAACGTGTCCAACGTCGCCCAGGTCGCCGCCCTCGCCGCCGTCTCCGGCGATCTGACGGCCGTCGCCGAGATGCGCGAGGCCTTCGACCGCCGCCGCAAGACCATCGTGCGGATGCTCAACGAGATCGACGGCGTGCTCTGCCCCGAGCCCGAGGGCGCCTTCTACGCGTACCCCTCGGTCAAGGCCCTCGTCGGCAAGGAGATCCGCGGCAAGCGCCCCAAGGACACGGTCGAGCTGGCCGCGCTCATCCTGGAGGAGGCCGAGGTCGCGGTCGTCCCGGGTGAGGCCTTCGGCACCCCGGGGTACCTGCGCCTGTCGTACGCCCTGGGTGACGAGGATCTCGTCGAGGGCGTCAGCCGGATCCAGAAGCTCCTGGCCGAGGCACGGGACTGACGTTTTCGCGCTCCACGCGTGTGTGCGGGCCGTTTCCCCGGGGGAGACGGCCCGCTTCTTCGTGCGAGCAAGACCACTAACGAGGAAAGCGCTACCGACACGGCGGGAACGTACGGCAGGATCCTGGAATGGAGCGCGTACGTGATCTCTCTGAACTGCCGAAAGCCCATCTGCACCTGCACTTCACCGGTTCGATGCGGCCCACCACCGTGCTGGAGCTGGCCGACAAGTACGGCGTCCGGCTGCCCGAAACCCTCACCGAGGCCCTGACCAGCGGCGAACCGCCCAGCCTGCGGGCGACCGACGAGCGCGGCTGGTTCCGCTTCCAGCGGCTGTACGACGCGGCGCGGTCCTGCCTCAGAGAGCCCGAGGACATCAAGCGGCTGGTGCGCGAGGCCGCCGAGGAGGACCTGAGGGACGGCTCCGGCTGGCTGGAGATCCAGGTCGACCCGACCTCGTACGCGCCCCGGCTGGGCGGGCTCATCCCGGCCCTGGAGATCATCCTGGACGCGGTGGACTCGGCCGTGCGGGAGACCGGGCTCGGGATGCGCGTCCTGGTGGCCGCGAACCGCATGAAGCACCCGCTGGACGCCCGCACCCTGGCCCGGCTCGCCGTGCGCTACGCGGACCGCGGCGTCGTCGGCTTCGGGCTCTCCAACGACGAGCGGCGGGGCATGGCGCGGGACTTCGACCGGGCCTTCGCGATCGCGCGGGACGGCGGTCTGCTGTCCGCGCCGCACGGCGGCGAGCTGACCGGCCCGGCGTCGGTCCGCGACTGCCTGGACGACCTGCACGCCACCCGGATCGGGCACGGTGTGCGCGCCGCCGAGGACCCCCGGCTGTTGAAGCGGCTCGCGGACCGCGGCATCACCTGCGAGGTGTGCCCGGCGTCGAACGTCGCCCTTGGGGTCTACGAGAAGGCCGAGGACGTCCCCCTGCGCACCCTCTTCGAAGCAGGCGTCCCGATGGCCCTCGGCGCCGACGACCCCCTGCTGTTCGGCTCCCGGCTGGCCGCCCAGTATGAGTTGGCACGCCATCACCACGGCTTCACGGACGCGGAACTGGCCGAGCTCGCACGCCAGTCGGTGCGGGCCACGGCGGCTCCCAAGGACGTCAAGGAGAAGCTGCTGTCGGGCATCGACGACTGGCTGGCCGCCCCGGTCGCCTGAAGTGGGTGTAGGGCGGATACGCCTGGAAGCCGATGTCCAGCTCGACGTGACGGCCTCGGGACGGCGGCAGGTGCGGGGTGAGGGAGGCGACGAGCACGTCCTGCCCCTCGGGGGCCCGCTTCCCACGCGGCCCGAACCCGGCCGCCGCCTCCAGGTGCGTGGCCGCCGAGGCGAAGGTGTCGCGGGCCCCGAGGAGGAAGAGAGTCCCCGCGTGCACGGCCGGACGGATCCGGTCCCGCGCGTCGAGGCGGTCCCAGCGCTGCTCCCGGCGCGCCTCCCAGGCGGCCGCGTGGGCGGTGGTGCGCTCCTCGTTCGTGCGCACGGTGAGCGGGGTGCCCGCACGCAGCCGACGGCGCAGTTCGGGCCAGGCGGAGGCCCGCAGGCCCGGCGACCGGTGGGCGAGGACGAGGTCGACCGGCGCCCCGGGCGCGTAGGCCCTGGGGATGCTCCGCCGCAGCGGGACGTACACGATCGTGTGCCGGGAGAAGGCGGCGAACGAGAAGAGCGCGGCGAGGCGGGCGAGTCCGTCGTGGTCGCCCACGAGGTAGCCCCAGCCTTCGAAGGGGTCACTGAGCGTGGTGTGCCGCAGCGGCGGACGCGGCTGGACGACCCGGTGGGCCCGGGGGCCGACGCGCGGCGTGAACTCCGTGACGCTCAGCCGCACAGGGAGCGTCGCACGGCCGTGGGGGCTTGTCTCATCGGGCCAGGGTGACCGTCACGAGGTTCCGTCCGCAACGGAGATTCCGCCCAGCAGCGTGCGGGCGATCGACAGGGCGAACTCGTCCACGGGCGGCGGCTTGCCCTCCTCCGTGGAGTCGTAGGCGAAGGCGCGCTGGGCGCAGGCGCCCAGCAGGAGCGAGGCGGCCGCGTAGGTGTCGACCCCGGCGCGGACCCGGCCCGCGTCCTGTTCGGCGCGGAGATAGGCGTCGAGACCCCGGATGGGCATGTGGGGGCCCGACCCCATGGAGCGCATCGACTCCTCGTGCCGGCGCTTGAGCTGCGTCTCCGCGTACAAGGAGGCGGCGATCGGAAAACTCTGCTCATAGAAGAGGGCCGCCTGGCGGGCGATCCCGGTGAGGTTCTCCAGAAGGGAGCCCCGGCCCGGCTCGGCCGCGAGGCCGGCCAGCAGCGGCGACAGCTGGGGCAGGCGTTCCTTGAGCACGTTGACGAACAGTTCCTCCTTGCTCGGGAAGTACTTGTAGAGCGCTGCCTCCGAGCAGCCCGCGGCCTTGGCGATCTCCTTGGTCGTGGCGCGGGCCAGGCCGATGGTGAGCATGAGCTCGTGCGCCGCGTCGAGGATGCGGATCCGGGCCGGTTTCTGCTGCATGGGCCCCAAGGATTCCATGGTCAGCCCTGTTCGGCCTTGACGAGTGGGTGAGTGCTTACCCACTCTAGGAGCAAGCAGAGGTGAGTGAATACTCACCCACTCGATCCGTCCAGGGGGATCACGTCATGGAACTCACCGTCTTCGGGGCCACCGGCGGCATCGGCCAGGAGATCGTCCGGCAGGCGCTGGACTCCGGCCACCAGGTCACGGCCGTCGTAAGGGACCCGGCGCGGCTGACCGTCACGGGTACGGGCCTGGAGGTGTTCCGCGCGGACCTCACGGACCCGCAGGCGCTGCGCCCCGCGGTCGCGGGCCGGGACGCCGTCCTCTCCGGGCTCGGCGCCCGCAGCCGCAAGGACGCCGGGACAGCGACCCGGCTGACCCGTACGGTGCTGGGCGCCATGGAGGCCGAGGGGGTGCGCCGGCTGCTGGTGGTGAGCGCGGGGCCGGTCGGTCCCGACCCCGAGGGCGCGGCGTTCGCCGACCGCGCCGCGCGGGGCCTGGTCTCGCTGATCCTGAAGGACGTCTACGCCGACCTGGCGGACATGGAGGGCGAACTGACCCGGAGCGCGACCGACTGGACGGTCGTGCGCCCGCCGCGCCTGCAGAACAAGCCGGTGACCGGCTCGTACCGGACGGTCGTCGGAGGCTTCCCGCTCAAGGGCCGGTTCATCGGGCGCGCCGACGTGGCGCACGCGATGCTGGCGATGATCAACGACCCCGGGACGGTGAAGCAGGGCGTCGGAGTCGCCTACTAGAGCTGGAGTTCCACCTAGAGCTCCACACCCACCGTCACCGGCTCGTTGACGAGGGTGATCCCGAAGGCGTCGTGGACGCCGGCGACGACCTCGCGGGCCAGCGCGAGGAGGTCCTCGGTGGTGGCCCGGCCCCGGTTGGTGAGGGCCAGCGTGTGCTTGGTCGAGATCCGGGCGGGTCCGGAGCCGTAGCCCTTGGTGAAGCCGGACTTGTCGATCAGCCAGGCCGCGGAGGTCTTGGTGTGGCCGTCGCCCGCCGGGTACGCGGGCGGCACGACCTCGGTGCCCAGCCGCTCCGCCACGCGCGCGTGGAACGCGGTGAACTCCTCGTCCGTGAGGATCGGGTTGGTGAAGAACGACCCGGCCGACCAGGTGTCGTGGTCCTCGGGGTCGAGCACCATGCCCTTGCCGGAGCGCAGCTTCAGGACGGTCTCGCGGGCGGTGGCGAGCGGCACCCTGTCGCCGGGCTCGACCCCGAGGGAGCGTGCCGTCTCGGCGTACTTGATCGGCGCCGACAGCCCGTCCGCGTCCTCCAGCTCGAACCTGACGCGCAGCACGACGTACCGCTCGGGGTCGGCCTTGAAGCGGCTGTGGCGGTACGAGAAGGCGCAGTCGGCGTTGGCCAGGGTGACCGTCTCGCGCGCCCTGCGGTCGTACGCGATCACTTCGGTGATGGTGGACGACACTTCCTGGCCGTATGCGCCCACGTTCTGGATCGGGGTCGCGCCGGCGGAGCCGGGGATCCCGGCGAGGCACTCGACGCCGGCGAGCCCGGCCTCGACGGTGCGGGCGACCGCGTCGGTCCACACCTCGCCCGCCGCCACCTCCAGCCTCGTACCGTCGAGGGCGAAGCCGGTGGTCGCGATGCGCAGGGCGGTCCCGGCGAAGCCCTTGTCGCCGATGACCAGGTTCGATCCGCCGCCGATGATCAGCAACGGCGTACCGGTCTCGTCGGCCTCTCGAACGGCGGCGATCACCTCGTCGTCGGTCGCGGCGGTGATCAGCCGGGTCGCGGGACCCCCCAGCCGGAAGGTGGTCAGCGGGGCGAGGGGGGCGTCGTGGAGTTCCTGCACGGGCTCAAGAGTACGAGAAGGGCCCCGCCGGTCGAGGCGGGGCCGCTTCTGTGTCCGCACGGGATGGACCAATCAAGGGTTTGGATCCTGGACCCTCTACGACGAGCGGTTGCCCTTCCACTCACCGCGAGGCGGTTTATCCGGCCTCGGCGTGAGGCGTCTCCTGCGCCTCAGTCTGAGGCGGTTTCCCTTTGCCTCAGCGTGAGGCGGTTTCCGCTTGCCTCAGCGTGAGGCGGTTTCCCCTTGCCTCAGCGTGAGGCGGTTTCCAGAACCGGCGCCTGGGCCAGATCCTGCCGCTGGGGCGACTCGGGGGCGACGACCCGGGTCTGAGTCTGAGCCGCACGCCGCGCCGTCGGGATGAGCAGCGCCGCGACGCCCGCCAGGGCGACCACCGCCGAGCCCACCACGAGCGCCGGCCGCAGACCGTCCACGAAGGTCTGCGCGGTCCCGTAGCCGCCCTGCGCGGAGAAGATCGAGGACATCACCGCGATGCCGAGCGCGCCGCCCACCTCACGCAGCGCGTTGTTGGCGCCCGAGGCGATGCCCTGCTCCTGCGGACGGACGCTGGACATGACCAGGTTGGAGGCCGGGGCGAAGTACAGGGACATTCCGATGCCGCTGACGATCAGGGCGGGCAGCTGGGCGGCGTACGAGGCGTGGGCGGCGACCACGGAGGCGTAGTACGCGAGCCCTGCGGCCTGCAGGAAGAGCCCGGTGGCGACCACGGGACGCCCGCCGACGCGGTCGGAGAGGTACCCGGCGATCGGCGCGACGAGCATCGGCATCCCGGTCCAGGGCAGCATCCGCAGGCCGGCCTGGGTGGGCGAGTAGCCGAGGACGCCCTGCATGTACTGGCTGAGCAGGAAGATCGAGCCGAACATCCCGAGGAACATCAGCAGGCTCGCGGCGTTGATCCCGGCGAAGGCCCGGGAGCGGAAGAGCCGCATCGGCAGCATCGGGTTCTTGGCGCGGATGCCGTGGACGACGAAGCCGGTGAGCAGCGCGGCGCCGGCGAGCAGGCCGGTCAGGACGACCAGGCTGGTCCAGCCCTCGGCGGGCCCGCGGACCAGGCCGTACACGATCCCGAACAGACCGCCGCTGACGAGCAGGGTGCCAGTGATGTCGAGCGGGGCGCCGGTGCCGTGGGACTCGGCCAGCCGCAGTCGGGCGAGGGGCAGCAGGGCGAGGCCCAGCGGAACGTTCAGCCAGAAGATCCAGTGCCAGGAGACGTGTTCGGTGAGACTGCCGCCGATGAGGGGCCCGGAGGCGACCGCGAGTCCGTTCACCGCACCCCAGATCCCGTACGCCATGCCGCGCTTGGCGGCCGGCACCGCGGCCGTCAGCAGGGTGAGCGTGAGCGGCATCATGATCGCCGCGCCGACGCCCTGAACCGCGCGGGCGGCGATCAGCGAGTCGAGGCCGGGCGCCATGGCAGCGGCCGCCGAGGCGCCGGTGAAGACGGAGAGACCGACGAGGAAGAGCCGACGACGGCCGAACCGGTCGCCGAGCGCCGCACCGAACATCAGCAGGACGGCGAAGGTGAGCGTGTAGGCGCTCACGGTCCATTCCAGGTCGTCCAGCGCTCCGCCGAGATCCCTGCGGATGGAGGGCAGTGCGGTGGTGACGACGAGATTGTCGAGTGCCGCCATGAATCCGGCGACGCTGGTGATGATGAGGGCCCAGGTGGCTCCCCCGCGACGTGCGGTCTGCTGTGACATCGCTCCCCCTAAGGGCGATCGTTCCCTATAATTAGTTATTGCTGACTAACTTTTGCGGCCAGAAAAAGGCGCTTCCACCCGCCTCCCCCACCCGCTTCCGTGCCTACTTCTCCAGCCGGCCACTGAGCCGCGCCGACGGATAGAGCCCTTCCCAGACCCTGTGCTCGGGCGGAAAACCCATGGCCACCAGGCAGTTGATGAGCATCCCGTACGCCATGAAGCCCGTCGTCTCGTTCGGATCGGCGCCCAGCGACAGGTGGGCGGTCTCCCACAGCCGCATCCAGCCGGTCCGTACGGCCTCACCGAGCTCGCGATCACCGGCCTGCTCAGCGGCAGCGGTCGCGACGTACATCTGCATCTGCATCAGCAGTTGCTCCGGGTGCTCCGCGATGCTCTTCGTGTACGCGTTCGCCATGGCGTGCAGGGCACCTTCCCCCTCCAGCCCCTTGGCGGCTTCCTCGAAGGCGCGGATGGTGTCCTCCATGCAGCGCTGGGCCGCCGCGAGGAACATTGCCCGCTTGTCGGGGAAGAGCCGGAAGAGATACGGCTGCGAGACACCGACACGCTTGGCGATCGCCTCGGTGGACGTGCCGTAGTAACCACCCCGGGCGAACTCCGCGATCGCCGCACGGATGACGCTCTCGCGCCTCTCGTCTGCGCTCATCCTGACCATGCGGCTAAGTTAGTGCCCAATCACTAACTAAGTCAAGTGGTGGACGGGAGCGGCTTCGAAGGACACGCACGCCCCCACGACCGGCAGCCGCGCACGCACGGAAGGGGGCGTGCCGGTACGTCGCAAGCCCGTCGCTCACGTTCGGATCGAGCAGCGGCTCCCTTGCCCGGCCCACGTCTGACCCAACGGCGACGGGCCCGACGTACCGGCACGACCCCGCCCCACCCCCGCCGGACAGCCGGACCGCGGACGACGGATCACGGACACCCACAGACAACCGGACCACGAACGGGCGAACCGGGTACGACCAGGCACGACCAGGCGGAGCCGGCCACGACCAGACACACGTAAGGGGCGCCGACCACGGCCGACGCCCCTTACCCGCTCCTACCCATCGCCCCTCATGACGGCCATCAGGCCAGTCGAACGACCGCTCGCGACATGCCCAGGACCTTCTGCCCCGCACTCATCGCGGTGAGGTCGACGCGGACGGTGTTGTCGTCCAGCTTGGCCGCGACCTTGCCGCTGACCTCGATGGTCGCTCCCTTGTCGTCGTTGGGGACGACGACGGGCTTGGTGAAGCGGACGCCGTACTCCACGACCGCACCCGGGTCACCGGCCCAGTCGGTGACGACACGGATCGCCTCGGCCATGGTGAACATGCCGTGCGCGATGACGTCGGGGAGACCGACCTCGACCGCGAACTTCTCGTTCCAGTGGATGGGGTTGAAGTCCCCGGAGGCGCCCGCGTACTGCACGAGTGTGGCGCGCGTCACGGGGAAGGTCCGGGCCGGCAGCTCGGCACCGACCTCGACGTCGTCATACGCGATCTTCGCCGTCATGGTCAGCCCTCCTCCGCCGCACGTGCCACGAGCTTGGTGACGGCCGTCACCACGTGCTCGCCCGCCTCGTCATGGACCTCACCACGGATGTCCACGATGTCGTTGCCCGCCATGGACTTGATCGCCTCGATGGTCGAGGTGACCGTGAGCCGGTCACCCGCGCGCACCGGACGGGTGTAGGCGAACTTCTGGTCACCATGCACCACGCGGCTGTAGTCGAGACCCAGTTGGGGGTCCTGGACGACCTGCCCCGCGGCCTTGAAGGTGATCGCGAACACAAAGGTCGGCGGGGCGATCACATCGGAGTACCCGAGTGCCTTGGCGGCCTCCGGGTCCGTGTACGCCGGGTTGGTGTCCCCCACGGCCTCCGCGAACTCGCGGATCTTCTCCCGACCGACCTCATAGGGGTCGGTGGGCGGGTAGGACCGCCCCACGAAGGACTGGTCGAGCGCCATGGGCTCGGTACCTCCTGGTTTTCAGCCGGTGCAGCGATTCTCGGACCGATGCCCGTACGAGAACTGTCGGCGACTGCTCGACGACCACTCGCACGTCGGCACTCGGCCGGTGAACGACGCGAGGCCGCCCCCGTTGCTGGGGACGGCCTCGTGTACGAGCCTGATTTATCGCGTTTCGCGGTGCGCGGTGTGCGCGTTGCAACGCGGGCAGTGCTTCTTCATCTCCAGTCGGTCCGGGTCGTTACGCCGGTTCTTCTTGGTGATGTAGTTCCGCTCCTTGCACTCCACGCAGGCCAGCGTGATCTTCGGGCGGACGTCGGTGGCAGCCACAGGAGTGCTCCTTGACGAACGGATGGGACATTAACGCATAGAAGAGTAGCCGATCGAAGGACCGACCCCACAATCGGCTACTGTCTGTAGCGGTGACCGGACTTGAACCGGTGACACAGCGATTATGAGCCGCTTGCTCTACCGACTGAGCTACACCGCTGTGATGCGATTGGTCCCCGCCTTGCGACGGGAACCCCTCACACCAGAGCCCCAATACGGAATCGAACCGTAGACCTTCTCCTTACCATGGAGACGCTCTACCGACTGAGCTATTGGGGCGAGCGATGAAGACATTACACGCTCGCCCGCCGATCGCCCAAATCCGTTTCGCGGCACCCGCCCCGGCCTGTTCCCGGCCGTTCGCCGCCGCGACTCCGGCCCCTCACGAACGGTGCGTCACGGCCGCGACTCCGGCCGCTCCCGCCCCACGGATCACGGGAACACAGCCCGGTCGACTCCCCCGGTCCCCGCCTCTCCGCCCGGCCGACCAGCGACTCCGTCCGGCCGTCCCGACTCGCGTGTCCGGCTCTCGTCTCCCACTTTCTGTCCGTGCACGGACCACACCGGTACGACTATTGCGCTCCTCCCGGACGAGGAGGGTTCGCCACCCTAGGCTCGACTCACGCTGCGTGATCTTGCCCCTCACCACCCACGACCTCGCCCCTTCCGCCCGGCCACCTCCCACTCCTCCACCACCCAGCCACCCCACACCACCCACCACCCGGCCACCCACCATCACCCCGCACCCCCACCACCGAAGCGCCCACCTCTCCAGTCGCCCCCCTCAACCGAAGCGCCCCACCTCCCCCAGTCGCCCCTCCCCGCAGCCGCCCCCGAGCCCCAGGAGCGCGATGCCCGACAGTCAGCCGCAGCCACCCCACTCCTCGTCGGGACAGACCGACACCGCCACCCTGCTGCTGCGCGGAGCGCGGCTCACCGACGGCCGGACTGTGGACGTGCGGCTGGGCGGCGGGCGCATCGAGGCGGTCGGCACCGCAGGAAGCCTGGCGACACCCTCCTCCGGCTCGCGCGCCTCGAAGGTGGACCTCGACGGCTACCTGCTCCTGCCGGCCCCCGCCGAGCCCCACGCCCACGGCGACACGGCACTGACCGCCGAGGGCGACGGGCCCCTCTCGTACGACACCCAGGAGGTCCAGCGCCGGGCCACCGAGGCCTCGTTGCTGCAACTCGGGCACGGGGCGACGGCGTTGCGCTCGCACGTGCGCGTCGGCGACGTGCAGGGTCTCGACGCGCTGGCGGCGGTGCTCCAGGCGCGGCGGGCGCTGCGCGGGCTGGCCGAGCTGACGACGGTGGCGATGCCGCGGGTGCTCACCGGGGTCGCCGGTGCCGACGGGCTCGCGATACTGCAGGACGCCGTGAAGATGGGCGCTTCGGTGGTGGGCGGCTGCCCGGACGCCGACCCGGACCCGGCGGGGTACGTGGAGGCGGTCCTGGAACTCGCCTCGGAACACGGCTGCCCGGTCGACCTGCACACGGACGCCGCCGATCCCGCCCGGCTCGCCCGGCTCGCGGCGATGGCGGGCGGCCTGCGGTCCGGCGTGACGCTCGGCCCGTGCGGCGGCCTCGGCCGACTGCCGTCCGAGGTGGCCTCCCGGGCGGCCGACCAACTCGCCGCGGCGGGCGTGAGCGTGGTGTGCCTGCCGCAGGGCGGCTGCGGGGGCGTGGACCGGCGCGGAACGGCTCCGGTGCGGATGCTGCGGGCGGCCGGGGTACGGATCGCCGCGGGCAGCGGCGCCCTCCGCGACGTGTCGAACCCGGTGGGCCGCGGCGACCCCCTGGAGGCCGCCTACCTGCTGGCCTCACGGCACGGTCTGCGCCCCGAGGACGCGTACGACGCCGTGAGCTCCGGCGCGCGAGCCGCCCTCGGACTGCCCGAGGTGCGCGTGGAAGCGGGTTTCCCTGCCGAGTTGCTCGCGGTGCGCGGGAACCGGCTGGCAGGGGCGCTGTCGCTCGCGTACAGCCGGATCGTGGTGCATCGGGGGCGCGTGGTGGCACGGACCAGCGCGGTGCGGGAGTACTGCAACTCGGCGGCGGTGGCGGGCCTGGACCTGCCACGACAGGGACGCGGAGAGCCTTCCTAGCCACAACCGCCGTCCACCACCCCGCGCGTTGTGCGCGCACGGCCGCAACAACCGCCCGAGCGCCCCCTGTTCACCACGCGGGCCGAGGGCACGACGGCCTCCACCGCCGCGCGCCCCTGGGGACAACTCAAGACACCCCTGAGTCGTCCCCAGGGTCGTGCGGCGAACGGGTCCATCCGGGCGTACGGTCGGAAACATGCGCATTGTCATCGCTGGAGGTCATGGTCAGATCGCGCTGCGGCTGGAGCGACTGCTCGCCGCGCGCGGTGACGAGGTCGCGGGGATCATCCGCCGCGCCGAGCAGGGCGACGATCTGCGGGCGGCCGGTGCCGAGCCGGTCCTCTGCGATCTGGAGTCGGCTTCGGTGGAGCAGGTCGCCGCCCATCTGCAGGGCGCGGACGCGGCCGTCTTCGCGGCGGGCGCGGGCCCGGGCAGCGGTCCGGCCCGCAAGGCGACGGTGGACAGGGGCGCCGCCGTCCTGTTCGCCGACGCCGCGGAACGAGCGGGCGTACGGCGCCATGTCGTCGTGTCGTCCATGGGCGCGGACCCGGCGCACCCGGGCGACGACGTCTTCGACCTGTATCTGCGCGCCAAGGGCGAGGCCGACGAGTACATACGCGGTCGTACGTCCCTGGAGTGGACGATCCTGCGCCCCGGATCGCTGATCAACGACGCCGGCACCGGTCTCGTACGTCTGGAGGCCTCGACGGGCCCCGGAACGGTCCCGCGGGACGACGTCGCCGCGGTCCTGGCGGAGCTGGTGGAGACTCCCGCGACGGCCGGGCTGACCCTGGAGTTGATCAGCGGCTCGACGCCGATTTCGGTGGCGGTCAAATCGGTCGCGGGGAACTAGACACCGATCGGACCAGGCCATTCGCCGATCCGCTCAGAACAACGGAAGCTGCCCGGGAAAGTCGGGCACGGAGTACCCGTCCAGCGTCGGCTGGGCCGCCCCCAGCTGCGCCGGCCGACGCGACCCAGGACACGAGACCAGCTCCCCGCTCCCCCGGGCTCCAGGCGGATCATGCCGGGCGAACCGTCCCGCGACGACGGCGATCTCCCGACGGCACTCGGGGCAGTTCCTACGACGCGACGACATGAGATCAGTCTGCCCGGCCGGCAGCAGCCGCACCGACAGCACCCGACCCCAGCCCCGGTCGCCATCCACCGATTCCGCCCCCGCACACCGTCCCTCGCGTCAACAACTCTTCAGGGCAGCACACCTGGCGGCCTGCGGACACGGCCTTGAGTTCGTCCAGTGATTCCCGCATCGACCGCGACACCGCGCATTCCTCGTCCCCGCGATCCAACACTCGCAGCCAGTCGCGTTGAACGGTGAGCATCCCGGAGACCGCATCAAGACCCACCGCCAGCGCGTCGATCGGCGCCACGGCGTTCAGACCGCCGGCGACCGCCCGCACGCGACGGCGACGATGCCGCCAACGCCAAGATCTCCGCCCGTCTGGAGAAGTCCATCCAGCGAGCCGGAAAGCCCGCCCACGGCCCTTCCACGCACCCCGAGACAGGGCGTTCGAATACAAGACAGCGCGAGACAGGACGTCTCTCGCCAGAGCACATGACAAAGACCCCGTGACCTGCGTAGAGGGCAGGTCACGGGGCCTTTGTTCCCGTGTGGCGGCGCCAGGATTCGAACCTGGGAAGGCTGAGCCGGCAGATTTACAGTCTGCTCCCTTTGGCCGCTCGGGCACACCGCCGGGGTTGCTGCCCCGAGGACCGCTTTTCGGCGGTGCTCCCTGGCAACGACGTAAACGATACCTGATGCTCGGGGGTGCTTCGCCACCCGATTGATCTGCGCTTGGAGGGGAGGGGGTGGCTAGGCTTATGCGGATGCGGCCGGGGACCTACGCCGGGCTCGACGGCCGCCCCTACGCACCCCGATACAAGGAGCCACAGGACATGGCCGACTCCAGTTTCGACATCGTCTCGAAGGTCGAGCGGCAGGAGGTCGACAACGCCCTCAACCAGGCCGCCAAGGAGATCTCGCAGCGCTACGACTTCAAGAACGTGGGCGCCTCCATCTCCTGGTCCGGCGAGAAGATCCTGATGGAGGCGAACTCCGAGGAGCGGGTCAAGGCCGTCCTCGACGTGTTCGAGACCAAGCTGGTCAAGCGCGGCATCTCGCTGAAGGCCCTGGACGCGGGCGAGCCCCAGCTGTCCGGCAAGGAGTACAAGATCTTCGCGTCCATCGAGGAGGGCATCTCCCAGGACAACGCGAAGAAGGTGGCGAAGATCATTCGCGACGAGGGCCCGAAGGGCGTGAAGGCGCAGGTGCAGGGCGACGAGCTGCGTGTCAGCTCGAAGAGCCGTGACGACCTGCAGGCCGTGCAGGCACTGCTCAAGGGCAAGGACTTCGACTTCGCGCTGCAGTTCGTGAACTACCGGTAGCCATCGGCCGTCCACCGGCTTCGGCCGGTGGTTCTTTGGACGTACGAGGAAAGTTTCGCGTACGAGGAAGGGTGGGCCCCCGGGGGTGCCCACCCTTCTCGCCTGCTGGCTGCGGCCTCGGGGCGCGCCCTCAACGGCGCGAGTCGCCGAACAGGATGCGGTAGAGGATGAGCAGGACGAGCGAGCCGCCGATCGCGGCGGCCCACGTGGCGCCGTCGTAGAACTGCTTGGCGATCGGGTGGTCCAGCCAGCGCGAGGAGATCCAGCCGCCGATGAAGGCGCCCGCGATGCCGATGACGGTCGTTCCGATGAAGCCGCCCGGGTCACGGCCCGGCAGCAGGAATTTGGCGATGGCTCCGGCCAACAGTCCCAGAATGATCCAGCTGATGATGCCCATGCCCTGAACCTGCCTCTCCGCGCTGCGCCTGTGCTGTGATCCTGCTCCGGACCTGCTGTCTCATGCCTTCGAGTTCGAGCAGCCGGCGGTCGTGCTGATGTTCGTGGCGCGTTATCGGGAAGGACGCCTCGGCGGCGGCGGTCGGTTGCAGCGATCAGTAGGGTGCCGCCCATGACACAGTCCGGATCAGAGTTGCGGCGCACCCTGGGCGTCGGGGACGCCGTGGTCATCGGGCTCGGATCGATGGTGGGTGCCGGGATCTTCGCGGCGTTGGGCCCCGCCGCACGGGCGGCCGGGTCCGGTCTGCTCCTCGGGCTCGCCGTCGCGGCCGTGGTCGCGTACTGCAACGCGATGTCCTCGGCACGGCTGGCCGCTCTGTATCCCGCCTCCGGTGGGACCTATGTGTACGGGCGTGAGCGTCTCGGCGCCTTCTGGGGGTATCTGGCGGGCTGGTCGTTCATCGTCGGGAAGACGGCATCCTGCGCGGCGATGGCGCTCACCGTGGGCGCGTACGTCTGGCCGGGGCAGGCGCACGCGGTGGCAGTCGGGGCCGTGGTCGCCCTCACCGCGGTGAACTACGGCGGCATGCACAAATCCGCCCGGCTGACCCGGGTGATCGTTTCGGTGGTCCTCGCGGTCCTCGCTTCCGTGGTGGTCGTGTGTCTCGGATCGGACGCCTCCGACGCCGGCCGGCTGGACGTCGGGGTCTCCGGTGGCGCGGGCGGGGTGCTTCAGGCGGCGGGGCTGCTGTTCTTCGCGTTCGCCGGATACGCACGGATCGCGACGCTCGGTGAGGAGGTACGGGATCCGGCGCGCACCATTCCGCGCGCGATCCCGACGGCTCTGGGTGTCGCACTCGTGGTGTACGCGGCGGTCGCCGTGGCGGTCCTTTCGGTGCTGGGGCCGGAGGGGCTCGGGCGTGCCTCGGCGCCGCTGGCCGACGCGGTGCGGACGGCCGGTGTGCCAGGGCTCGTGCCGGTGGTACGGGTGGGTGCTGCCGTGGCCGCGCTCGGCTCGCTCCTCGCCCTGATCCTGGGCGTCTCACGGACGACGCTGGCCATGGCCCGCGACGGTCATCTGCCGGGCGCCCTGGCCGAGGTGCATCCGCGTTTCCAGGTGCCGCACCGGGCGGAGCTGGCCGTGGGCGCGGTGGTCGCCGCGCTGGCCGCGACGGTGGACGTGCGGGGCGCGATCGGGTTCTCCTCCTTCGGTGTACTGGCGTACTACGCCGTGGCCAACGCGTCGGCGTGGACCCTGAGTTCCGCTCCGGCGGCGCGGCTGGTGCCGGTGGTGGGACTCGTCGGGTGCGTGACCCTGGCGTTCGCGCTGCCGGCGCTTTCGGTGGTCGTGGGCGCGGCTGTGCTGGGTGTGGGGGTGGCGGCGTACGGCGTGAGGGGATGGCGGCGTACGGCGTGACGGGGTGGATGGCGTACGGCGTGACGGGGCGGGTGGCCCCGCGGTAGCTCGGCGGGGCGTCGGTGGCGGGCAGGTCGCTACGAGGCCTGTGCCGCCGCCGTGCGTATGCGGAAGTCGGGCCAGGGGGCCAAGTCCGCGTCGTCGTTGGACTCCTCGTACCAGCCGGAGCCCTCCAGCCAGGTGTCCAGCCACGCCTCTAGGTCGGGTGCGTCCACGTACCAGGCGTGGTCGGCCTCGTCGGCGTTCGGCTCGAAGAGCAGGACCGTGCCCCGGGGAGTGCGGCAGTCCACGCACGCGTACATCCCGCAGCCCCAGTGGGATATCGGCAGGACGCCCTCGGGCCAGGGCCAGTCGGGATCCTGGCGGCCGCTCTCCCGGTGGGCGAGGTACTGCGGGACGGCGGCGGGCTCGCCTGACGGGGAGCCATCGAGCAGCGGCAACAGGCCGTACTCCGGACCAAAGCCGCCGTCACCTATCTGCAGGTAGAGCGCGGCGAGCAGTGGCGGCAGGGTAAAGCCCAGGACGGCTTCGGCGCGGGCGACCGTCGCCGCGTCCACGGGCTCGGGGAGCGAAGGCCAGCCCCACGGGCGGGTGTTGCGGGCCTCCGTACCGACCCGCGCCAGCAACTGCTCGATTTCGGTCATGACTTCATGATGCAGCGCGCCACTGACAATCGGGCGGCCTGTGGATAACCCATCAGGCGATACGTACGTCGACGCCGTTCTCGGTGAGGAAGGCGAGCAGTTCCTCGAATGTCGGGGGTCTGCGGTCCCGGCACGGCGTCACGCCGAGGCAGGTGCGGGCGACGTCCGCGTCGTGCCGGACGAGGGTGAAGGGCGGCTCGGCGCCGTAGCCGCCTCGCAGGCAATCTGCGACGGCGCCCAGGTCGTGGCCGAAGTAACCGCCGGGACCATTCACCGCCTCGCCCAGCGCGCAGTGGAAGGCCGGCGCGTCGGTGACGTGGCGGCCGTCGAGGTGGTAGGTGGTGCCAGGCTCTGGGGCGGGCCCGTACGGGTTCGTTCCTTCCCGTGCCCGGTCGAGCCAGAACTCGCGCCCCTGCGAGCTGCATCGGGCCCAGCTGTTCGGCTCGGACTGGCGTTCGCGCCACCACACGTCCCGGGCCTCGCGGGCTGCTCTGGGAAGCCTCCGCGACCAGGGGTCTAGCGTGAGATCGACCAAGCCCCGGCCGTGCGCGGAGGGGATCCACGCGATGATCTCGCCTTCGAGTACGGACCCGACCGTCCGGCCGACCCGGTTGAGGCGCAGCACGTGGGCGTGTCCCAGGTCCTCGTCGCCCGCTTCGAGCGCGTCGCGCAGGGATCCGCGCGGAGAGCAGCCGAGCAGGCGCACCGGCGGGTCGGCCGGTTCGAGGAATTCGCCCGGGACTTGGACGAGGTCCCGGCAGTGGCCCCGCGGCTCGCCGTCCGCGCCCAGCAGTCGGTGTCCCGCGGAGAGCAATGGCCGTTGGGGGTGTTCGGCCTGGGTGTCCGGGACCGCCGACGTCTCGACGGTGATGTCGCGCAGCGTCGGGTCGAGCGCGCACGGGCGGTCGCCGAGGACCCGTGCGTACTCCAGTGGCCATTCCTCCCCGACCGGGGTGTGCGTGGCGTCGAGGGTCCGCACCAATAGGCCACCCAGCGGAGCGGAGCCTGTGGTGCGGGCCCGCTCCACGGCCCCGGCCAACTCGCCCCGGGGTGCGCAGCCGAGGAGGTCGTACCGGACGCGCGAGGGAGGGAGCGGATCGGCGTAGAGCTCGTCAGTGGCGTCCTTGCACAGCGCCCATATCGACTCGCCGACGCCCCTGTTGCTGTACGCCGCCACGGCGTACTTCGGATTCTGCACCCCCGCGCCGCCCCCTCAGCGCGTGGCGAACGGCTCGTCCGTGCGGACGATTTCGCGGCCCAGCGGGAGCAACGAGACCGGGATGAGCTTGAAGTTGGCGATGCCGAACGGGATGCCGATGATCGTGATGCACAGCAGGATGCCGGTGACGATGTGGGCGAGGGCGAGCCACCAGCCCGCGAGGACCAGCCACAGGACATTACCGACGCAGGAGGGGGCGCCCGCGTCGCGGCGCTCCACCGTCGTATAGCCGAAGGGCCACAGGGCGTAGACGCCGATACGGAAGGCCGCGATGCCAAACGGGATGCCGATGACGGTGATGCACAGCAGCACGCCGGCGGCCAAGTAGCCGAGGAACAGCCAGAAGCCGCTCAGGACGAGCCAAATGACGTTCAGGATTGTCTTCATTGCTGGCGACCTGCCATCTGCTCGAGCCGGGCGATGCGCTCCGCCATCGGCGGGTGCGTGGAGAACATCTTCGACATTCCCTGGCCCGGGCGGAAGGGGTTGGCGATCATCATGTGGCTCGCGGTCTCGATGCGCGGCTCGGGGGGCAGAGGCAGTTGTTTGGTGCCCGCGTCGAGCTTGCGCAGGGCACTGGCGAGGGCGAGAGGGTCGCCGGTGAGCTGGGCGCCGGACGCGTCCGCCTCGTACTCCCTGGAGCGGCTGATGGCCAACTGGATGAGGGACGCGGCGAGCGGACCCAGGATCATGATCAGCAGCATGCCGAGGATGCCGGGGCCCTCGTCGTCGTTCGAACGGCCGACCGGGATCAGCCAGGCGAAATTCACCAGGAACATGATCACGGAGGCGAGGGCGCCCGCGACCGACGAGATCAGGATGTCGCGGTTGTAGACATGGCTGAGCTCGTGGCCGATGACGCCGCGCAGCTCGCGCTCGTCCAGGATGCGCAGGATTCCCTCGGTGCAGCACACCGCCGCGTTGCGTGGGTTGCGTCCCGTCGCGAACGCGTTCGGCGCTTCGGTCGGTGAGATGTACAGGCGCGGCATCGGCTGGCGGGCCTGGGTCGAGAGCTCCCGGACGATGCGGTACAGGGCCGGGGCCTCGAATTCGCTCACCGGGCGTGCGCGCATCGCGCGTAGAGCCAGTTTGTCGCTGTTCCAGTACGCGTACGCGTTCGTCCCGATCGCGATGAACAGCGCGACGACGAGGCCGGTACGCCCGAAGAAGCTGCCGATGACGATGATGAGTGCGGACAGTCCCCCGAGGAGTACGGCGGTCCTGAGCCCATTGTGCCGGCGGTGCACGGTACGCCCTCCAAGTGGTGCGGCAGGGGAACCCTTTGCTTGCTGATACCTTGCTTCCACTTTTCAGTGGAACCTCCCGAACTGGTCAACGCCAGGCGGGGAGCACTAGTTCCCTTGTGCGCGCGACAGCGCCCGTGGACCGTCCGGGTGACAGTCCGGGTGACGGTCTCAGAACAGGCCGGTCGCGGAGAAGCGCAGAACCAGCTGAGGTGCCCCGGAGAGGACGATGCCCAGGACGGCCGTCAGGGCGATCGCGGCGGTCAGCGGGGCCGGGACGCGGTGCTTCTCGGACTCCCCCTCGGGGGCGCGGAAGAGCAGGGTCGTCCACTGGAGGTAGTAGAAGAGCGCGATCACGACGTTGACGGCCATGACCACGGCCAGCCAGCCGAGCCCCGCGTCGACGGCCGCCGCGAAGACGGTGACCTTGGCGAAGAGCCCGATGATGCCCGGCGGCAGTCCCGCGAGGCAGAGCAGGAAGAAGCCGAGGATCAGCGCGGACAGGGGGCTCCTCGCGTACAGGCCCCGGTAGTCGCTGATGCGGTTCAGGGGGCTCGTACGGGCGACGAGGGCGGCCACGGCGAAGGCGCCCAGGTTCACCACCGCGTACATCAGGGCGTAGGCGACGGTGGAGCCGATGGCCTTCTCGGCGTCCTTGGAGTAGGCGGCGGACGCGATCGGGACCAGGAGGTAGCCGGCCTGGCCGACGGAGGACCAGGCGAGCAGGCGGACCGCGCTGTACGCGCGCGTGGCTTGCTGGCGCAGGGCGCCGACGTTGCCGACGGTCATGGTGAAGGCGGCCAGCGCGGCGAGCGCCGGGCCCCAGACGTCTCCGTACGAAGGGAGGGCGACGACGGTGACGAGGATCAGGCCGGAGAAGCCGACCGCCTTGCCGACGACCGACAAGTAGGCGGCGATCGGCAAAGGCGCCCCTACGTAGGTGTCGGGCACCCAGAAGTGGAAGGGCACGGCGGCCGTCTTGAAGGCGAAGCCGACTAGGGTGAGGACGACGCCCGCCTGGGCGAGGGTGTGGAACTGTCCGTCGACGTGCTGGATCCTGTCCGCGATCTGGGTCAGGTAGAGGCTGCCGGTCGTCGCGTAGACGAAGCTGACGCCCATGAGACTGACGGCGGTCGCGGTGACGGAGGACAGGAAGAACTTCAGGGCCGCCTCGGAGGACTTTTTGTCGCCGCGTTTGATGCCGACGAGTGCGAAGGCGGGCAGTGAGGCGACTTCGAGGGCGACGATGAGCGTCGCGAGGTCACGGGAGGCGGGCAGCAGGGCGGCGCCCGCGGCCGAGGAGAGCAACAGGAACCAGAACTCCCCTTCGGGGAGGTCTTTGTTGGCGTCCTTCAGGGCCGTGACCGACAGCAGTGCCGCCAGGAGCGCGCCGCCGAGGACCAGGAACTGGATGACGAGGGTGAAGCGGTCCGCCGTGTAGCTGCAGGCGTGCGCGTCGCCCGTCAGGCAGAAGGTGGCGCGGTCGCCGTCCCGGAGGGGCAGCAGCATGAGCGCGGACGCGGCGAGCCCCGCCACCGACACCCAGCCGAGTACCGCCTTCTTCTCCTCTCCGACGAAGAGGTCGGCGACGAGCACGACGAGTCCGACGACCGCGGCGAGGGTGGGCGGCGCGATCGCGAGCCAGTCGACGGACTGGACCAGGGAGCTCATCGGGTGCCTCCTGCGAAGAGCTGCTGTACGGCCGGGTCGGTCAGGCCGAGGAGGGCCTTGGGCCACAGGCCGGCGACGACCGTGAGGGCGACGAGCGGCGTCCAGGCCGCGAACTCGTAGCTCTGGACGTCGGCGAGCTTCGGCGCCTCCTGCCCCGGGGTCTCGCCCATGCACACACGGCGTACGACGACGAGCATGTACGCGGCCGTGAGCAGCGTGCCGAAGGCGGCGATCGCCATGAACGTCAGATACGCGGGACGGCTGAGGTCGGCTGCGGGTTTGAACGCGCCGAACAGAGCCAGCATCTCGCCCCAGAATCCGGCGAGGCCCGGGAGCCCGAGCGAGGCGACGGCGGCGAAGGCGAGGAGCCCGCCGAGACGCGGAGCCTTGCCGTAGAGCGCGGCGCCGGTCTCCTCGGCGAGGGTGTCGAGGTCGGTGGTGCCCGTGCGGTCCTTCAGCGCCCCGACGAGGAAGAAGAGCAGTCCGGTGATGAGGCCGTGGGCGATGTTGGCGAACAGCGCGCCGTTCACGCCGGTCGGGGTCATCGTCGCGATGCCGAGCAGGACGAATCCCATGTGACCGACGGACGAGTACGCGATGAGCCGCTTGAGATCGCCCTTCGCTCCCTGTTTCGCGAGGGCCAGGCAGGCCAGGGATCCGTAGATGATCCCGACCACGGCGAAGGCGGCGAGGTAGGGGGCGAAGGTGTGCATCCCGTCCGGCGCGATCGGCAACAGAATCCGGACGAAACCGTACGTACCCATCTTCAGCAGTACACCGGCCAGCAGGACCGAGCCGACGGTGGGCGCGGCGGTGTGGGCGTCCGGCAGCCAGCTGTGCAGCGGCCACATCGGCGTCTTGACCGCGAGCCCGATTCCGATCGCCAGAACGGCGATGACCTGCACGGATGTGGTCAGCGACCGGCCGTTGTCAGTGGCGAGTGCCACCATGTCGAATGTGCCCGCCTTGATTCCGATCAGGAGCAGGCCCAGCAGCATGACGACCGAACCGAGCAGTGTGAAGAGGATGAACTTCCAGGCCGCGGCCTGGCGCTGCGCACCGCCCCACCGGGCGATGAGGAAGTACATCGGGATGAGCACCATCTCGAACGCGAGGAAGAACAGCAGCAGATCGAGGACGGCGAAGGTCGCGAGGGTGCCGGACTCGAGGACGAGCAGCAGGGCGACGAAGGCCTTCGGGGTCGGCCCCGCGGGCATCTTGAAGTAGCTGTAGAGCGCGCAGAGGAAGGTCAGCAGCGCGGTCAGGACCAGAAGGGGGAGGGAGATGCCGTCGATGCCGAGGTGGATCCGCACGTCGAGTGCGGGGATCCAGCTGATGTCCGTCGTGGCCTGCATCTTTGACGGGTGGTCGTGGTCGAAGCCGAGCGCGAGGACGATCGCGGCGATGAGCACCACACCGGTGACGATCACGCCGTGCCGCAGCACGGCCTGGTCCGGTGACTTCCCCTTCAGTCCGGGCGGCGCGGGCAGGAGAGCGGCGGCGGCGCCGATGAGCGGCCCGACGACGATCAACGCGAGAAGAATCTGCATCACGGATTCACTGATATCGATCACGCCTGCTCACGCTCCCGTGGCGACGAGGAGGGCGGCGACCACCAGGACGACGGTGCCGGCGAGCAGCGCGCTCACATAGGTCTGCACATTGCCGGTCTGCGCGCGCCGTACGGCGGCGCCGAGCAGGCGGGGTAGGGCGGCGGCACCGCGTACGTAGGTGTCGACGACCTCACGGTCGAGGAACCGGACGAGTGCGGCTCCGGCCTGGACGGGGCGGACGAACAGCACGTGGTACACGGCGTCGAGGTGGAATCCGACGGCCGCGTGCCGGTGCAGCGGGCCGAGCAGCAGCCGTCCGGGATCCGCCGGGTCCGGGGCGTAGGCCACGTCTCCGAACGTGGGCGCGTGACTGGCGATCGCCTCCGCCTCGACCCGCGCGGGCTCGGCATCGGGATGGGCCACGACCGCACCCATCGGCACGCGGGGAGCCAACGCGGTGGTGTGCCGCCAGGCGCCGTAGGTGACGATCCCGCCCACCAGGGCGAGCCCCGTGCCGAGGACGGAGGTGGTGAGGACCGGTGTCAGGTCGCGGCCGTCGAACCAGTCGGGCAGTCGGCCGTACGCGAGCCCGAAAGCGAGGGAAGGGACGGCGAGCACCCACAGCACGACGGTCATGCTGCGCGGCTCCTTGCCGTGGTCGGGAGCCTTGACGCCCCGGCCGTGGAAGGCGAGCAGCCACAGCCGGGTCGCGTACGCGGCGGTGAGTACGGCGGTGACCAGACCGGCGACGAGGACGATCCAGCCCGCGGAGCCGGGGGCGTGCTCGGTGTGGCCGGTGGCGACGTGCTCGGCCGCGCCGAGGACGGCCTCCTTGGAGAAGAAGCCGCTGAACGGCGGGATCGCGGCGAGCGCGAGCAGCGCCACGGTCATCGTCCAGTAGGCGTCGGGGACGCGGGATCGCAGGCCCGTCATGCGGGACATGACGGCCAGCGAGTTGGTGCCGGAGGCGTGGATGATCACGCCGGCGGCGAGGAACAGCAGCGCCTTGAAGGCGCCGTGGGACAGGAGATGGAAGACGGCGGCACCGCGGTCGCCGACGGCGAGGGCGCCTGCCATGTACCCGAGCTGGCCGATCGTCGAGTACGCGAGGACCCGCTTGATGTCGTCCTGGGCGAGTGCGGCGAGTGCCGAGCCCGCCATCGTGACGGCGGCCATGACGGCGAGGACCACCATCGCGGCCGAGGAGGCCTGGAAGACGGGGAGGAGCCGGGCGACGAAGTAGATACCGGCAGCGACCATCGTCGCCGCGTGGATCAGGGCGGAGACGGGTGTCGGGCCCGCCATCGCGTCGGGCAGCCAGGTGTGCAGCGGGAACAGCGCCGACTTGCCCGCCACGCCGGCGAGGAGCAGCAGGGCGATCAGCGTCGGATGGTGCAGTCCGCCGCTCGCGACGGTGCCGAGGACCGTGGTGATGCGGAAGGACCCGGCGTCGGTGGCGAGGGCGAACAGACCGATGAGGAAGGGGACGTCGCCGAGTTTGGTGACCAGGAAGGCCTTGATCGAGGCGGCGCGGGCCTCGGGGGTCTCCCAGTAGTGGCCGACCAGGAAGTACGAGCAGATGCCCATGACCTCCCAGCCGACCAGGAGCACGATCAGGTCGCCGGAGTAGACGACGAGCAGCATCGCGGAGGTGAAGAGGGAGATGAGAGCGGCGTACGAGGGGTAGCGCGGGTCGTCGCGCAGGTATCCCGTCGAGTAGATCTGCACGCAGGAGGCGACGACGCCGACGAGTACGGCGACGAGGGCGGCAAAGCCGTCGATGTGCAGGGCGAGTTCGATCGGGACCGAGCCGGTGGGCGTCAGTTCGGTGGCCGCGTTGATGGCCTGGCCGCCGCCCTGGCGCACGGCGACCAGTACGGCGAGGACGAGCGCGGTGAGGGACGGGAGTACCGCGAGGGGGCGGACGTAGCCGGGGACCGTGCGGCCGAGGAGGAGTCCGGCCGCGGCGCCCAGGAACGGAAGGAGGGGGACGAGGACGGCGAGGGTGGTCGTGGTCACGCGGTGGCCTCAGCCTTCTCGTCTCCCGTGACGGGGGCTTCTTCGGTGCCGTCGCCGTGGGAGCCGTCCGGGGCGGGGCCCTCGGCGGTGTCGCGGAGCTTGTCGATGTCCGAGGTTCCGCGGCCCCGGTAGACGGCGAGGACGATCGCCAGGCCGATGCCGATCTCGGCGGCCGCGATGGCGACGGTGAACAGGGTCAGGGCCTGGCCGGAGTGGAGCGTGTCGCGGGCGGTCCTGGAGAGCCAGACGTCGAAGGCGACGAGGTTCAGGTTGACGGCGTTGAGCATGAGCTCCACGGACATCAGGACCAGGATCGCGTTGCGGCGCGCGAGGACTCCGTACAGGCCCGTGCAGAAGAGGAGGGCGGAGAGCACGGCGGGATAGGCGAGGTGCATCAGCGGGTCCCTTCCTTCTCGCTCCGGCGGCTCTGGGCACCCGCGGGGGTGGCAGCGTCCGCCGTGGTGGTGGCGTCGGCCTTCGCCTTGCGGGAGAGGACGATCGCGCCGACCAGGGCGGCGAGGAGGAGGACGGAGAGGGCCTCGAAGGGGAGGACCCAGTTCTGGAAGAGGCTCGCTCCGGTGACCTCGGTGGAGCCGGCGGCGGGGCCCTTCAGGTCGACCCAGGTGGTGCGGAAGGCGTCCACGACCACCCAGACGAGGGCGGCGGCCGCGGCGACGGCCACGGTGAGGGCGGCCCAGCGGTTGCCCGAGTCGGCGTCCGGGGAGCGGCCGATCGGCGCCTTGGTGAGCATCAGACCGAACAGAAGGAGGACGACGACGG
Source organism: Streptomyces mirabilis (assembly GCF_039503195.1). Lineage (NCBI taxonomy): Bacteria > Bacillati > Actinomycetota > Actinomycetes > Kitasatosporales > Streptomycetaceae > Streptomyces > Streptomyces mirabilis. The sequence continues at coordinate 6,053,018 of NZ_JBCJKP010000001.1, read as the reverse complement.
AACCGACGTAGATGAGGACCTGCACCCAGGCGATGAACTCGGCCGTGAGCAGGAGGTACTCGACGGCGAGGCCGCCGAGCGCCATCACCAGCCACAGGGCGGCGTGCACCAGCTGCTTGGTGGTGACGGTGACGATCGCGGCGCCGAAGGTGACCAGGCCGACGAGGAGGAAGGCGATCTCGACGCCCGTCGGGGAGAGGAAGCCGTGGCTTTCGGCGGTGGTGGTCGTGGCCCGCGCCGCGGCGGCCGTGGCTGCTGCGAGGCTCACGACGCACCGTCCTGCGGGTCGGAGGGCTTGGAGGGCTCGGGCGTGTCTGAGGTCGTACCTGAGGTCGTGCCTGTCGTCTCGTCCGTGGTCGGGCCTGTGGTCGTGCCACCGGCCGGGGGTTCGGGCTGGGCTGCCTGTTCGGCTGTCTGCGCCGCGAATTCGGCTGCCTCGGCTGCCGTGGCTGCCTCGGCGGCGAGTTTGTCGGCGGTTTTGCGGGCGGCGGCCAGTTCCTTCGGTTCCTCGGCGCCGGGGTCGAGGGCGGGCGGGGCCGGAACCGTCCACATCCACTCGCGGAGCTTGTCGCGCTCGTGGGTGAGTTCGTGGATGTCGGTCTCCGCGTACTCGAACTCCGGGGACCAGAACAGCGCGTCGAAAGGACAGACCTCGATGCAGATACCGCAGTACATGCACAGGGAGAAGTCGATGGCGAAGCGATCGAGGACGTTGCGGCTGCGCTCGCGGCCACCGGGGGCGGCCGGCGGGACCGTCTCCTTGTGGGAGTCGATGTAGATGCACCAGTCCGGGCACTCGCGGGCGCACAGCATGCAGACCGTGCAGTTCTCCTCGAACAGGCCGATGACGCCGCGGGAGCGGGGCGGGAGTTCGGGCTGGACGTCCGGGTACTGCGCGGTGACGGTCTTCTTCGTCATCGTGCGGAGGGTGACGGCCAGGCCCTTGGCGAGTCCGGAGCCAGGAATGCGGGAGCGGGTGGGCGGGAGAGGCTCGGCCATGGTTACGAGATCACCACCTTGACGATGCCGGTGAGGGCGATCTGGGCGAGAGAGAGGGGACGAGGAGGGTCCAGGAGAGTTTCTGGAGCTGGTCCTCGCGCAGGCGGGGGTAGGTGACGCGCAGCCAGATCACGACGAAGGCGAGGAGGGCCGTCTTCAGAAGGGTCCAGACCCAGCCGAGGCCGTCGGCACCCCACGGGCCGTGCCAGCCGCCCAGGAAGAGGACGGTGGTCAGACCGCACAGGACGACGATTCCGGCGTACTCGGCGAGGAGGAAGAGCGCGAAGCGCAGTCCGGTGTACTCGGTGTACGCGCCGAAGATGATCTCCGAGTCGGCGACGGGCATGTCGAAGGGCGGGCGCTGGAGTTCGGCGAGGCCCGCCACGAAGAAGACGACCGCGCCGACGATCTGCCAGGGCACCCACCACCACTCGAAGGCGGCGACGATGCCGGGCAGGGAGACCGTGCCGGCCGCCATCGCGACGGAGGCGGCGGTCAGCAGCATCGGGAGTTCGTAGGCGAGGAGCTGCGCGGCGGTGCGCAGGCCGCCGAGAAGGGAGAACTTGTTGGCCGAGGCCCAGCCCGCCATGAGCGAGCCGAGGACCCCCACGCCCATCACGGCGAGAACGAAGAAGATGCCCGCGTCGACGACCTGGCCGACGGCGCCCTCACTCGGGCCGATCGGGATGGCGAGGAGGACGAGAAGGTACGGGAGAAGGGCGACGGCGGGGGCGAGCTGGAAGATACGGCGGTCCGCACCCGCGGGGACGATGTCTTCCTTCTGCGCGAACTTCACGCCGTCCGCGACGAGTTGGGCCCAGCCGTGGAAGCCGCCGGCGTACATCGGGCCGAGGCGGCCCTGCATGTGGGCCATCACCTTGTGCTCGGTCTGACCGACGATCAGGGGGAACGTCAGGAACACGACGAAGACGACGAGGAGGCGTAGGGCGACGTCGAGAGCGTCGTTCACTGCGTGCCTCCGGCTGGGTTTCTCGGGGTGGGGTCTTCGGGAGCGGGCCCTTCGGGAGCGGGGTCTTCGGGAGCGGGGGTGGAGTCGGGGTGCGAGCCGGAGCCCGATTCGGACTCCGAATCGGAGTCCGAATCAGGGGATGCCGGGGGTTTCGAGGTGGCCTCGGGTGCCGGGTTCGGGGCAGCCGCGGGCTCCGGGGTCGCCCCCGGCTCCGACTCCGACTCCGACCTGGACTCCGGCTTCGGCTTCGGCTCCTGCTCCTGCTCGTCGAACGCGGGGCGGGCGTGGTGCCAAGGGGCGTCGGAGCTGCGCGGCGCCGCGGCAGCGGGCGGCTGCTCGGTGGCCTGTGCCCTTTGTGTCGCCGAGCCCTGGCTCGCGCTGCGCGTACGGCGGGGGCTGGCGGGAGGCGCCGGCTCGGCGGTTCCCGGGGCCGCGGGGGCGGCCGTCGAAGGTGCCTGTTCGTCGGCGGCCGGGGCCTCGGCCCGCTGGCTGGCCGAGCCCTGGCCGGCGCTGCGCGCCCGGCGAGGGGGCGTCGGGGCCTGCGCACCGGCGGCGGCAGCAGTGGCGGCACCGGCGGCGGGACCGGTTCCCGTGTCGCCGGTGGTGGTGGTCTGGCTCGCCGAGCCCTCGCCCGCCGTACGGGCCCGCCGCACCGGGCGATCGCCGGCGGCTCGGGCCGCTCCGCGCGCCGGGCGGGCGGGGGCCGGGGGAGCTGGCCCTTCAGGGGACCCCATTCGTTGGGGTCGGGTACGCCGGGCGGAAGCATCTGGCGGCGCTTGGGGCCACCGTGATCGGACTCCCCCGGCTCCTTCGCCCCGGGCCAGGCCTTGGCGACGCGGGCGGCGAGGACGAAGTCCTTGCGGAGGGGGTGGCCTTCGAAGCCCTCGGGGAGAAGAAGGGGGTCGAGGCCCGGGTGGCCCTCGAAGGTGACGCCGAACATCTCGTGGGTCTCCCGCTCGTGCCAGCCGGCGCCGGCGTACACGGAGACCGCCGTGGCCAGGACGGGTGCCGAGTGCGGGACGGTCGTACGGACGAGGAGGCGGCGTACGGGAGACAGCGCCACCACGTGCGCGGCGACGCGGAAGCCCGTGCCGGGTTCGTCGACGGCGCTCAGCCAGTCGAAGTAGGTGCAGCCCAGCGAGTCGCGCGCGGTCTCCAGGGCGGGGAGCCAGGCGGTCGGCGGTACGTCGACCGTCAGGACCTCGTACGACTCCTCGGCCGTGGCCTCCGGGCCGAAGAGCTCCTCGACGGGGGCGGGGAGCCAGCCGACGGTCATCGGTCCTCCCCCACGGCGGGCGGACGCACCAGGTCGCTCTGCAGGGCGGCGGCCGACGGACGCGGCGAGGAGCTGTAGCGCTCCCCCAGCGACTCCCGGGCGATCTTCTCCTGGAGCTTGAGGATGCCCTGCAGCAGCGCTTCGGGGCGGGGCGGGCACCCGGGGACGTAGACGTCCACCGGGATGATCTGGTCGACGCCCTTGGTGACGGAGTAGGAGTCCCAGTACGGGCCGCCGCAGTTGGAGCACGCACCGAAGGAGATGACGTACTTCGGCTCGGGCATCTGCTCGTAGAGACGCTTGACGGCCGGGGCCATCTTGTCCGTGACCGTGCCGGAGACGACCATCAGGTCGGCCTGGCGCGGACCCGGCGCGAACGGGATCACGCCGAGCCGGATGAAGTCGTGGCGGGCCATCGACGCGGCGATGAACTCGATCGCGCAGCAGGCGAGGCCGAAGTTGAAGACCCAGAGCGAGTAGCGGCGGCCCCAGTTCAGGACCACCTTCATCGGCTCCGGGGCCAGCCGGGAGAGCACGCCGAGCCGCTTCGGCTCGGGAAGCAGCACCTGCTCGGGAAGCACCACCGGTTCGGGCAGCACCGGTTCGGGCAGCGGCGCCGGTTCGGAGGGCGTCGAGGGGGTCACGTCCGAGGGGGTCACGTCCATGTCAGGACGCCCTTCTTGTATGCGTACAGCAGGCCCACGGCCAGGAAGCCGAGGAAGATGAACATCTCCACGAGGGTGGCCGCGCCGTAGCCGGGCGCGGCGAAGACGGTCGCCCAAGGGAAGAGGAAGATCGAGTCGACGGCGAAGATGACGTAGAGGAAGGCGTAGACGTAGTAGCGGACCTGCGTGTGGGCCCAGCCCTCGCCGACGGGGTCGACGCCGCACTCGTATGTCAGGAGTTTCTCGGGGGTCGGGACCACCGGCCGCAGCAGACGGCCCGCCCCGAAGGCGACGGCGACGAAGAGCACGCCGACGACGACGAGCAGTCCGACGACCGAGTACGACTGGAAGTAGCCCGCCGCGACGACGGCCCCGGTTGCCGTGACAACGGTCGGTTCCGACACGTCAGCCCCTCACTCCCTGACCTCGTTGCGCCCGGCGCGCGCCCCGTCGCGCACGCTGTGATGCGCCCCGTTCGACGATCTGTACGGACGGGAGTCTAGGGCCTGCTAAAGAGACGGTAAGCAGCCCGTCACGCATTGGCTATCGGGGACATGTCAGGGACTCGTCCGCCTCGCCCGTCGCCGGGTTCGCGCACTCGCCCGGCTCACGTGTCACCGGGTTCCCGTCCGCACCTCGCGGTCACTTCCCATTTCACCTCGCGAGCACATCCAGGTACACCGCGCGGCGGCCTTCGCTTTCACCTCAAGGGGTGGGGTTTTCCCCAGTGGATCGTGGCGGTCGACCTCATGGCGCGACGGCCCGCCGCCGGGCAGGCTAGCGAATATGACCGAACGCATCACCCCTGTCGGCCCCCTCGGCCCCCTCGGCCCCCTCGGCCCCCTCGGCCCGTCGGACACGCCGCAAGCCCCGGACATACGGGGTGTACCGGATGTACCAGATGCACAAGACGTACCGGACGAGTCGGCCGACAGCGACCGGCTGCCTCCCCCACGCTTCGCGCTCGGCCGGCAGACGTGGAAGGAGATCGCGCACCTCCTCGCCAACCTGCCGGTCTCGATCTTCGGCTTCGTGTACGTCGTGACGCTCGTCTCCACGGGCGCGGGGCTGGCCGTGACGGCGATCGGGCTGCCGCTGCTCGCGGGCGGGCTGCGGGGCACGCGGCTGCTGGGCCGGATGGAGCGGGCGCGGGCGCGCAAGCTGCTCGGCGTGCGGATCGACGAGCCGAGCCCGATGCCGGTGCGCGGGACGGGCTTCTTCCCCTGGTTGTGGTCGAGCCTGCGGGACCCGGTGGCCTGGCGGACCATGCTGTACGACTTCATCCGGCTGCCGTGGGGGATCGTCACGTTCACGGTCACGCTGACGTCGTTGTTCCTGCTGTGGCCGGTGCTGCCGTTCCTCGCGCGGGGGCTGACGAACGTCGACCGGGCCATGGTGCGTGGGCTGCTGTCGCCCTCGGACGAGTTGGAGCGGCGCATCGCCGAGCTGGAGTCGGACCGGGGGGTCGTGGTCGACACGGCCGCGGCGGACCTGCGGCGCATCGAACGCGACCTGCACGACGGGGCGCAGGCCCGGCTCGTCAACCTCGCGATGGGGCTCGGGCTCGCCAAGGAGAAGATCCTCGAGGGGCAGGCCGACGAGACCGTCGCGGCCATGGTCGACGAGGCGCACGGCGAGGTGAAGCTGGCCCTGCAGGAGCTGCGCGATCTGGCCCGCGGCATCCATCCCGCGGTCCTCACCGACCGGGGCCTCGACGCGGCGCTGTCGTCGATCGCCTCGCGCTGCACCGTGCCGGTGAAGGTGACGGCCGACCTCCCGACGAGACCGGCCGCCGCCATCGAGGGCATCGCCTACTTCACCGTGTCCGAGCTGTTGCAGAACGTCAGCAAGCACAGCGGGGCGCGCTCCGCGTCCGTCGACGTGTGGCGGACGGACGCGCGGCTGCTCATACAGGTCCAGGACGACGGACGCGGGGGGGCCGCCCTCGACGGCGGTACGGGGATGGCGGGGCTCGCGGACCGGCTGGGCGCGGTGGACGGGCTGTTCGTCATCGACTCACCGCCCGGCGGCCCGACCACCATCACGGCGGAGCTGCCTTGGCGGGACCGGGGGGTCGGGCGGGGCTGACGGGGCTGACGGGGCTGACGGGGCGGCCTATGGGGGTGACCTGTGCGGGTCCGCCTCGACGGGTCCGCCTTGGTGCGTCCGCCTTGGTGCGTCCGCCTTGGTGCGTCCGCCTTGGTGCGTCCGCCTTGATGGGTCTGCCTTGACGGCTGCTCTGCCTTGACGGGTCCGCCTTGACGGGGCCGCCCTGACGGGGCCGTCGGCAAGCGGCTTCCGTCCGGCTTCGAGGTAGGGAAAACCCCCGTCCCAAGACGCCGACCCGCTCCATGGTCGGCAAGGGCCGAGAACAGCAGGGTGGGAGTACGAACCGACGGGCAGGACGAGCAGAACGGACGAGACCGATGGCGACGGAGTACGGACAGGGGTACGGGTACCCGAGCGGGCCCGGATTCCACCAGGCGGGTGCCGAGGAGCGGCGGCACCGCCTCCCTGCACCGCTGCGGGCGCCGATCGAGGCGCGCAGCTGGCGCGAGTTCGGTTACGTGATGTCGGGCCTGCCGGTCGGCATCCTCATGTTCACGTTCGCCGTCACGATGTTCTCGCTCGGCATGGGCCTGCTGATCACCTTCCTGGGGATCCCGGTGCTCGCCGCGGCCCTCGCCGGCGTCCGCGGGTTCGGCGCGCTGGAGCGGGCGCGGGCGCGCGGGTTGCTCGGGATCGACGTGGCCGCGCCGGAGCCCCTGCGGGTGCGCAAGCAGGGGGCGCTGGCATGGATGGGGGCGCTCCTGAAGAGCGGTTCGGCGTGGCGGCATCTGCTGTACTCGGTGGTGCAGTTCCCGTGGTCGGTGTTCTCGTTCGTGGTGGCGCTGAACTTCTGGGCGTACGGCTGGGCGATGCTGACGTATCCGCTGTGGTTCTGGCTCTTCCCGGTGTACGGCGGGCAGGGCGGCCTCCAGCTCTACGGCGACGGCATGCACCGCATCTACCTGGACAACCCGTTCGAGATCACCGTCACCGCGCTGCTGGGGCTGCTGATCACGATGGCCACGCCGTGGATCGTGCGGGCGCTGACCATGGTGGACCGGGTGATGGTGGCGGGGCTGCTCGGACCGTCGCGGCTGGCGAGCCGGGTGGTCGAGCTGGAGTCGGACCGGGGGGTCGTGGTCGACACGGCCGCGGCGGACCTGCGGCGCATCGAGCGGGATCTGCACGACGGGGCGCAGGCTCGGCTCGTCAATCTCGCGATGGGGCTCGGGCTTGCCAAGGAGAAGCTCACCGAGGATCCGCAGGCCGCGGCACGGATGGTGGACGAGGCACACGGTGAGGTGAAGACGGCGTTGCAGGAGCTGCGGGATCTGGCGCGGGGGATTCATCCGGCCGTGCTGACCGATCGGGGGCTGGATGCGGCGCTGTCCTCCGTGGCCTCGCGGTGCACCGTGCCGGTGCAGGTGGATGTGGATCTTCCGGCTCGGCCGGCGCCGGCGATCGAGGGGATCGCGTACTTCACCGTCTCCGAGCTGCTGCAGAACATCAGCAAGCATGCGCGGGCGACGCGGGCCACGGTCGATGTGTGGCGGGTCGAGAACCGGTTGATGCTTCAGGTCGTCGACGATGGTGTGGGTGGGGCCGATGTCTCCCGCGGGTCCGGGCTCGCGGGGCTGGCGGAGCGGCTCGATGCCGTGGACGGGGTTCTGGTGGTGGACTCTCCTGTGGGTGGGCCCAGTCGGATTACTGCGGAGTTGCCCTGGCGGGGGTGAGCGGGGGTGGGGGGTGGGGTGTTTCTCGCCCCCGCCGCCCCTACCCGTCCCATCCCCGGAGGCTCCGCCCCCGCCCCCCCCCGGCGGGGCTCCGCCCCTGCGCCCCATCGCGGGTGCTGCCCCCGACCCCATCGCGGGTGCTGCCCCTGGCCCCCGCCGGGCAGCTGCCCCTCACCCCCACGGGGCTCCGCCCCCGCCCCCTGCCCCCGCTCCCCCGCTCCCCTCCGTCAGCCCGAAATTCCCCGCCCCCTAATCCCCACCCCGGAGCCAAAAGTGCGCCCCCGCATTCCCCCATCCCTCTCCTTCCCCCTCCCCCTGATTCCCCTTGGTTCCCCTTGCTCGGGGGCGGGTGGGTCCGAATGCTGGGATGCTGTGGGCTGATGTATGGGCGGGGACGCGGCCGAGGTGGGTCGGGGAATGGTGTGGGGGGCCGAGAATCGTGGAGGACAGGGTGCGGGTGGTCATCGCCGAGGATTCAGTGCTGCTCAGGGAGGGCCTGACCCGGTTGTTGACCGACCGCGGGCACGACGTCGTGGCCGGTGTCGGAGACGGCGACGCGCTGATCAAGACCATCACCGACCTGGCGGCCCAGGACTCGCTGCCGGACGTCGTGGTCGCCGACGTACGGATGCCACCGACGCACACCGACGAGGGTGTGAAGGCGGCCGTGCAGCTGCGCAAGCAGCACCCGGGGGTGGGGGTGCTGGTGCTGTCGCAGTACGTGGAGGAGCGCTACGCCACCGAACTGCTGGCCGGTTCGAGCCGTGGCGTCGGCTACCTGCTCAAGGACCGCGTCGCGGAGGTGCGCGAGTTCGTGGACGCGGTGGTGCGGGTGGCCCAGGGGGGTACCGCTCTGGACCCGGAGGTGGTCGCGCAGCTGCTCGGCCGCAGTCGTAAGCAGGACGTACTGGCCGGGCTCACCCCGCGGGAGCGGGAGGTCCTAGGACTTATGGCCGAGGGACGCACCAACTCGGCGATCGCACGGCAGCTCGTGGTGAGTGACGGAGCGGTCGAGAAACACGTCAGCAATATCTTCCTGAAACTCGGGCTTTCCCCGAGCGACGGCGATCATCGGCGTGTTCTCGCGGTCCTCACCTATCTGAACTCCTGAGGGACTGACACTAGGAACTGACACTGGGGCAGCCGAACGCACTGGGTCGGCCGAACGGAATCGCCCTCGAAGGACAGGGGCCCCGACACGGCACCAGAGCGGCGCGAGACCGGCACGAGAACCAAAGGATGAGGTAGAAGCGTCTTCCAGAGCAGCGTCGGGGGCGAGTAAGTCATGACAAGTCAGGGCGTCGAACCATCTCAAAATGGTGTCCATCATGCGAACGCCCGAGGGAAGGCGACCCTTACAGACGTAGGGTTGATCCCGGGAAGGCCTGCGGGAAGGCCGCTCCCAGACAGCCGCCTCGAAGGAGGTCCAGTTAAGTGACCAGCCAGGTCAGTAGCCCAGCGGAGCAGGCCGACGAAGCCGTCGTGGGAGAACAGCGCAAACCGGCGGGGGCAAAGGAGACACGCCGGCTCGACCGGGTGATCATCCGGTTCGCGGGTGACTCCGGTGATGGAATGCAACTCACCGGCGACCGCTTCACCTCCGAGACGGCGTCCTTCGGCAACGATCTTTCGACGCTGCCGAACTTCCCCGCCGAAATCCGAGCGCCCGCAGGCACACTGCCGGGCGTTTCTTCATTTCAGCTGCATTTCGCGGACCACGACATCCTCACGCCCGGTGACGCGCCGAATGTGCTGGTGGCCATGAATCCGGCGGCGCTCAAGGCGAACATCGGTGATGTGCCGCGCGGCGCGGAGATCATCGTCAACACGGACGAGTTCACGAAGCGGGCGATGGCGAAGGTCGGTTACGCGGCCAGCCCGCTGGAGGACGGTTCGCTGGACGGGTACGCCGTCCATCCGGTCCCGCTGACGACGATGACGGTCGAGGCGCTCAAGGAGTTCGAGCTGTCCCGCAAGGAGGCCGAGCGCAGCAAGAACATGTTCGCGCTGGGCCTGCTGTCCTGGATGTACCACCGGCCCACCGAGGGCACCGAGAAGTTCCTGCGGAACAAGTTCGCGAAGAAGCCCGAGATCGCCGCCGCCAACATCGCCGCCTTCCGGGCGGGCTGGAACTTCGGCGAGACGACCGAGGACTTCGCGGTCTCCTACGAGGTCGCCCCGGCCACCAAGACCTTCCCGACCGGCACCTACCGCAACATCTCCGGGAACCTGGCCCTGTCGTACGGCCTGATCGCCGCCTCCAAACAGGCGGACCTGCCCCTCTACCTGGGCTCCTACCCGATCACCCCGGCCTCCGACATCCTGCACGAGCTGAGCCGGCACAAGAACTTCGGCGTGCGGACCTTCCAGGCCGAGGACGAGATCGCGGGCATCGGCGCGGCCCTGGGCGCGGCCTTCGGCGGCTCCCTCGCCGTCACCACCACCTCCGGGCCGGGCGTGGCGCTGAAGTCGGAGACCATCGGGCTCGCGGTCTCCCTCGAACTGCCCCTGCTGGTCATCGACATCCAGCGCGGCGGGCCTTCCACGGGGCTGCCGACGAAGACGGAGCAGGCGGACCTGCTCCAGGCGATGTACGGGCGCAACGGAGAGGCCCCGGTCCCGGTGGTCGCCCCGTGCACGCCGGCCGACTGCTTCGACGCCGCCCTGGAGGCGGCCCGGATCGCCCTCACCTACCGCACCCCCGTCCTCCTCCTCTCCGACGGCTACCTGGCCAACGGCTCCGAGCCGTGGCGGATCCCGGACGTCGACGAACTTCCGGACCTGCGGGTGCAGTTCGCGCAGGGTCCGAACCACACCCTGGACGACGGCACCGAGGTGTTCTGGCCGTACAAGCGCGACCCGCAAACCCTGGCCCGTCCGTGGGCGATTCCCGGCACACCGGGACTCGAGCACCGCATCGGCGGCATCGAGAAGCAGGACGGCACGGGCAACATCTCCTACGACCCCGCCAACCACGACTTCATGGTCCGCACCCGCCAGGCGAAGATCGACGGCATCGACGTCCCGGACATCGAGGTCGACGACCCCTCCGGCGAGGCCAACACCCTGGTACTGGGTTGGGGTTCGACGTACGGACCCATCACCGCGGCGGTACGGCGGCTGCGGGCGGCCGGGGAGAACATCGCGCAGGCCCATCTGCGCCACATCAACCCCTTCCCCCGGAATCTCGGCGCGGTGCTGGGGCGTTACGAGAAGGTGGTGATCCCCGAGATGAACCTCGGCCAGCTCGCCACGCTCGTCCGGGCGAAGTACCTGGTCGACGCGCGCTCCTACAACCAGGTCAACGGCATGCCGTTCAAGGCCGAACAGCTCGCCACGGCGCTCAAGGAGGCCATCGATGGCTGAGACGTCCACAGGAAGCGCGGACACGATCGAGGCCCTCACTCTGGTGCCCAAGGCCGAGGCCAGGCAGTCCATGAAGGACTTCAAGTCCGATCAGGAAGTGCGCTGGTGCCCCGGTTGCGGTGACTACGCGGTCCTGGCCGCCGTACAGGGTTTCATGCCCGAGCTCGGCCTGGCCAAGGAGAACATCGTCTTCGTGTCGGGCATCGGGTGCTCGTCCCGCTTCCCGTACTACATGAACACGTACGGCATGCACTCCATCCACGGCCGCGCGCCCGCCATCGCGACGGGCCTCGCCTCCAGCAGGCGGGACCTGAGCGTGTGGGTGGTGACCGGTGACGGGGACGCCCTCTCCATCGGCGGCAACCACCTGATCCACGCGCTGCGCCGCAACGTGAACCTGAAGATCCTTTTGTTCAACAACCGGATCTACGGCCTCACCAAGGGGCAGTACTCACCGACCTCCGAGGTCGGCAAGATCACCAAGTCGACGCCGATGGGCTCGCTGGACGCGCCCTTCAACCCGGTGTCCCTGGCCATCGGCGCGGAGGCGTCCTTCGTGGCCCGGACCGTGGACTCCGACCGCAAGCACCTCACGGACGTACTGCGGCAGGCCGCCGCCCACCCGGGCACGGCGCTGGTGGAGATCTACCAGAACTGCAACATCTTCAACGACGGCGCCTTCGAGGCCCTCAAGGACAAGCAGCAGGCCGAGGAGGCGGTGATCCGGCTCGAACACGGGCAGCAGATCCGCTTCGGCGCGGACCGCGCCAAGGGTGTCGTACGGGATCAGCTGACCGGTGACCTGAAGGTCGTCACCGTCACCCCGGAGAACGAGGCACAGGTGCTGGTCCACGACGCCCACTCCGCGTCCCCGACCACGGCCTTCGCCCTCTCCCGGCTGGCCGACCCGGACACCCTGCACCACACCCCGATCGGCGTCCTGCGCTCCGTGGAGCGGCCGGTCTACGACACCCAGATGGCCGACCAGCTCGACACGGCCATCGAACAGCACGGCAAGGGCGACCTCGCCACGCTCCTCGCGGGCGGGGACACCTGGACGGTCGTCGGCTGAGCGAGCCGTCCGTTCGACGCGTTCGAGGCGCTCAGGAAGTTCCAGGGGCCCGGGTGGCTGACACCCGGGCCTCGTCGTACGCGTGGCGGGACTTCTCCACGTCGTCCATCCGGTCCTTGGTCCACACGGCCAGCGCGCGCACCTGCTCGGCGGCCTCGCGGCCCAGTTCGGTGAGCGAGTAGTCGACACGGGGCGGGATCACGGGCTTCGCGTCACGGTGGACAAGACCGTCGCGCTCCAGGGTCTGGAGGGTCTGGGTGAGCATCTTCTCGCTGACCCGGCCGATCGCCCGGCGCAGCTCGCTGAAGCGGTAGGGACGGTCGAGGAGTTCGATCAGTACGAGCACACCCCAGCGGCTGGTGACGTGCTCCAGGACGAGGCGGTACGGGCACATCGCCTCGCCCGTGTCGTACTTGGAAACGGCCGCAGGCTCGGACGCGGCCGGGGTGTCGGTGGGTACCTCTGCACTTACTCCCATGCCAGTACCTTACTTCAAAGTGGGTACTTTCGCTGAGTTAGCGCACCTCCTAGGGTTAGTGACAGACCTACCCCACAAGGAGCCACGTCATGAGCATCGTCGTCACCGGAGCCACCGGACACCTCGGCCGCCACGTCATCGAGGGACTGCTGGAGAAGGTTCCGGCCGACCAGATCACCGCCGTCGTCCGCGACGCGGAGAAGGCCGCCGGCTTCGCGGCCCGCGGCGTGAAGATCGCGGTCGCCGACTACAACGCGCCCGAGACCTTCGGGACGCTCCTCGCCGCCGGCGACAAGGTGCTGCTCATCTCCGGCAACGAGTTCGACAAGGGGCGCGTGGCCCAGCACCAGGTCGTCCTGGACGCCGCCAGGGCCGCCGGGGTCGCGCTCCTCGCGTACACCAGCGCGCCGGGCACCCTCACCGCCGCCCTCGCCGACGACCACAAGGGCACCGAGAAGGCGATCCTGGAGTCGGGTGTGCCCTACGCCCTGCTGCGCAACGGCTGGTACAACGAGAACTACACCGAGAACCTCGCCCCGGTCCTCGAGTACGGCGCCGTCACCCAGGCCGCCGGCGACGGCAGGGTCGCCTCCGCCGCCCGCGCCGACTACGCGGCCGCCGCCGTGGCCGTACTGACCGGCGAGGGCCACGAGAACAAGACGTACGAGCTGAGCGGCGACACCGCGTGGGGCTTCGCCGAGTACGCCGCCCTGGTGGCCGAGCGGTCCGGCAAGGAGATCGTCTACAACGCCGTCTCCGTCGAGGCGCTCACCGACATCCTGACCGGCGCCGGACTGCCCGGCCCCCTCGCCGCGATCCTGGCGGGCGTCGACGCGTCCATCGAGAAGGGCGAGCTCGCGGGCACCAGCGGTGACCTGTCCCGGCTGACCGGCCGCCCGACCACGCCGGTCGCCGAGTCGATCGCGGCGGCGCTGAAGGGCTGACTCCCCCTCGCGCCCTGGCACCGTCGCCGTACGCACCCCCGCCTGTCATGACCGTATAGCGATACGGGCATGACAGGCGGGGGTGCTCGGCGCTACCTTCTTGGAGGCTGCGCGGGAGCAGCTGTGCGAGAGGGAGGGCCGGTGGCCGTGCAGCAGGCGAAGAATTCGATGGGTGCGACCGGCTCCGCGGGTTCCAGTGGCCCCGCCGGCTCCGCGGGTTCCAGTGGCCCTGTCGGCTTGACGGGTCCCCGGACATCCAAGGCAGAGCAGCGCGTCGGGCTGTTGAACGGCTTCGCCGCGTACGGCATGTGGGGGCTCGTTCCCCTCTTCTGGCCGCTGCTGAAGCCGGCCGGGGCCCTCGAGATCCTCGCCCACCGGATGGTGTGGTCCCTCGCCGTGGTCGGCGTCGCCCTGCTGGTGATGCGGCGCTGGGCCTGGCTCGGCGAGCTGCTGCGACAGCCGCGCAAGCTGGCGCTGATCAGCGTCGCGGCGGCCGTGATCACGGTGAACTGGGGCGTCTACATCTGGGCCGTGAACAGCGAGCACGTCGTCGAGGCGTCCCTCGGTTACTTCATCAACCCGCTCGTCACCATCGCCATGGGCGTCCTGCTGCTGAAGGAACGGCTGCGCCCCCTGCAGTGGACGGCGGTCGCTGTCGGCTTCTCCGCGGTGCTCGTCCTCACCATCGGGTACGGCCGGCCGCCGTGGATCTCCCTCACCCTCGCCTTCTCCTTCGCCACGTACGGGCTGGTGAAGAAGAAGGTCAACCTCGGCGGGATCGAGTCGCTCGCCGCCGAGACGGCGATCCAGTTCCTGCCCGCGCTCGCCTATCTGCTGTGGCTGGGTTCGAGCGGGGGCGCGACCTTCGGTACGGAGGGTGCGGGGCACGCGACGCTGCTCGCGGCCACGGGCGTGGTGACCGCGCTTCCGCTGGTGTGCTTCGGCGCGGCCGCGATACGGGTGCCGTTGTCCACGCTGGGGCTGTTGCAGTACCTCGCCCCGGTGTTCCAGTTCCTGCTCGGCATCCTCTACTTCCACGAGGCCATGCCTCCGGAGCGGTGGGCCGGGTTCGCGCTGGTCTGGCTCGCGCTGTCGCTGCTCACCTTCGACGCGCTGCGGACCGCGCGGCGGGCGGCCAGGGCGCTCAGGGCCGGGGCGGTCGCGGGTGCCGTCGCCGGCGTGCGGGGTGCCGCCGCCGTGGACGCCACGTCGTAGAGGGTTTCGCCCCCCCCGGCGACCCGGGTTCGCTAGGCGAACCGCCCTGACCGGATTGCGCTCTTGACGGAACGTCAGCCTCACAAACACCAAGGCCTCCATCGACTATGTGAAAGCGAAGCTGGACGCGGCCGGATTCACCACGACCCTCCAGCAGTTCACCTCCTCCGGCCGCACCGGGTACAACCTGGTCGCCGACTGGCCCGGCGGCGACGCCAGGCGCGGAGGAGCTGGGGATGGTCGGCTCGAAGTACTACGTGAACAGCCTGTCCTCCGCGAACCGGGCGAAGATCGGCGACTATCTGAACTTCGACATGATCGGCTCACCGAACCCCGGCTACTTCGTCTACGACGACGACCCCACGATCGAGAAGACCTTCAAGGACTACTTCGCGGGCGTCGGCATCGCCACGGAGCCGGAGACCGAGGGCGACGGCCGTTCGGACCACTCCCCCTTCAAGAACGTGGGCATTCCGGTCGGCGGTCTCTTCAGCGGCGCCGACTACATCAAGACGGCCGCCCAGGCCGCCAAGTGGGGCGGCACCTCCGGCCAGGCCTTCGACCGCTGCTACCACGCCTCCTGCGACGCGGCGTCCAACATCGACGACACGGCGCTGAACCGGAACGCGGACGCGCTGGCGTACGCCGTGTGGACGCTGTCCTCCTAGGGCTCCCGGGGCCCAATGGGGCTTCCTGGGGCCCCCTGGGCTCCTCGTCCTCCCAGCCCTCCTAGGGGGTGTACGGGTTGTCCGCCAGGGAGCGGGCCCGGGCCCGGTCCGTGAGGCGGGTCATGCGGGTGCGGGCCGACTCGAGCTGTTCGAGGTCGTCGGCGGCGGGGCCGCCGTCGGCCACGAGCTCGGTCCACAGCGTGATCAGGTCCCGCCCCAGGTTCAGCCCCTGCACGGGGTCGCGCACGGCGCGCCAGGCCGCGGCGGCGCTCTGTACGTTGCCGTACGCGGCCTCGGGGTCCTGGTGCCGCCTGCGGACGCGGGCGAGGTCGAGGGACACGTGGAACGCCCGGAGCGGGTCACCGGCCAGATAGGCGATGTACGAGGTCAGCTCGCGCAGCCGCAGCACCTCCGGGTGCTCGGGGCCCAGCGACCGCGACGCGTCCGCGCCGACCCGCTCCGCCATCCCCGTGGCCTCTTCGATCCGGCCCATCTTCACGGCCTCGTTGATCCGCGCCACGGGCTCCACGAGGAACGCCGCGCCCTCCGTCTCCTGAACCGGTGCCAGCACGGACTCGGCGACGGCGTCGAAGCCGCGCGCGGGAGTGGGCTTCGGATCCGGCTCCGGCTCGGGGTCCAGGACGGACATGGCCTCCATCGCGGGGGCCGGACGCTCGGGAGTCGGTCCCACGGGCAGCGGCGGGCCGAACTCGCCCGTCGGAGCCACCGCGACGCCGGGGGCGGCGTCCCGCGTCGGCTCCGGCAGCGCACGCAGCGCACGCGTCGCCGCGGCCCCGGGCAGGGGCTGAGGCTCCGACACCGGAACCCGCGGCGCCGCGGGAGGGGCCGCGGGCGGCGCGGGAGGGGTTGCCGGCAGCGCAGGAGGGGTTGTCGGCAGCGAGGGCACCTCGGCCGACGGCCCCAGCCGTACCGGCTCGCCCGTGTACCGGCTCGACCCGTCCCCGTACACCTCCAGTGGTACGACGAAGCCGATCCGTTCGTCGTGGATGGTGGCGAGGACGGAGTGACCGGCGGCGAGGGCGAGTCGGTGGAGGTGGTTCAGGACGCAGGCCTGGACGGTCTCGCCGGGCACGACGACGACCGGCACACCGCCGACCGTGGCCCCGCCCCCGCCTTCCCCCGCGGGCGCGGGGACCCATACCTCCAACGGGCCGGCACCGGGGCCGACCGCCGAGCGCCGCCGCTTGGATTCCCGCTTCTGTTCGCGGCTGAGTCGAGACATCGATTCCCTCACTCGGGTCGTACTTCCATGCGTCGACCTTGCCTCAAGATCCCGTCAGGTACATACAGTCAAGTCTCTCGGCTCACCACCGCTGCATGCGTCACTACGGCGTCACAGCCTCGTAAGAGTGGCCGACAACGCCGACAACGACCGAGGAGAGTGTCAGGTGATGCAGGTGAGCATGCGGCAGGGGGCGGAGGGGCCCGAGATCTGGCTCCGCGGGCCGGTCGCCGACAGGGTGGAACCCGCTCTGTGGCCCGAACCCGCCCGGGACGAACCCGCACACCTCGCCGTCGGCCCACGGCGGTTCGCCTGGGTCGCGACGCACGGCGGGGCCGGCACCACCACGCTCGCCGCGGTCTTCGGCGGCCATGACGCCGGGCGGAACTGGCCCCGGCCCGACCTGGGAGAGCCGGGGTCGGTGCTCCTCGTCGGGCGTACGCACGCGGCGGGACTGGACGCCGTCTCGCACACCCTGGAGACCTTCCGCCGGGGCGAGGCGCCCCCGGGGCTCGACCTCGAGGCCGTGGTGCTGGTCGCGGACGCGCCCGGACGACTGCCCCGCCCACTCGCCCAGCGCGTCAAGGTGATCGATTCGATGATCGACGTGTATCAGGTGCCGTGGATCCCGGCGTGGCGCGTCGGTGACCTCGCCTCGGCGCCGCCCCGCGAGACGGCCGCGCTGGCCCGCCTGACGGGCGCCACGCGCCTGCCCTGACCCCCGACGGAACCCCCGAAGGGACCCCCGACGGGACCCCGTCAGAACCCCGGATGGCGGACGCGCGGACGCGGACGCCGGACGCCGACAGTCGGCGTCCGGCGTCCGCCATCCCTGCCTCTCGGCGCGGACCCTGTCTCTCGGGATGGACGGCACATGCGTATGCATATATTGTGCACGCATGCAGTTGCACTCGCGGGTCGTGGCATTCCGCGACCTGTCGCACACGCACCCTGGGGGACCCATGAGCCGTCACTTCCTGTTCCTGCTGGGCAGCAGCCGCCCCGACGGCAACACCGAGCTGCTGGCCCGACGGGCCGCCGAACAGTTGCCCACGGAGGTCGAGCAGCGCTGGCTGAGCCTCGCCGAGCACCCACTGCCCGACTTCGTGGACCTGCGGCGCGACAGCGACCACGTGCACCCGGCCGCGGGGAGCAATCCGGCGCTGCTGCTCGACGCCACCCTGGCGGCCACCGACATCGTGATCGCCTCGCCGCTGTACTGGTACTCGGTCTCCGGCCTCACCAAGCGCTACCTGGACTACTGGTCGGGCTGGCTGCGCACGCCCGACGTGGACTTCAAGGCCAGGATGGCGGGGCGCACCCTCTGGGGCGTCACCGCGCTGGCGCACGAGGAGGAACAGGTCGCCGACCCGCTGATCGGCACTCTCAACCACTCGGCCGCGTACCTGGGCATGCGTTTCGGCGGGGTCCTGCTCGGCAACGGCAGCAAGCCCGGTGACGTACTGAAGGACACGGCCGCGCTGGCGCATGCGAAGGCGTTCTTCGCACGGGAGGCGCCGCCCGCCCGCTACCCCTACGAGACGCACGACACCGGCGACACGCAGGGCACCCGGACCAGGCGCGACACACCCGGCACGCGCGACACGCAGGGCAGGGCAGCCGCGCGCTAGCGGCTACGCGGTGATGTCCTTCGCCGTGAACCGCGCCCACGCCGCCGAGCCGAACACCGCCGCGTACAGGCCCTGGAGTCCGAGATTGCGGACCATGTCGTCCCAGTACACCGGGTCGCGCATGAGGTCGGCGAAGGACAGCCAGTAGTGGGAGAAGAAGTACGGCTGGAGGGCGTGGAGCTGGGGTATCTGGTCGAGGATCTGGATGGTGATGAGAAGGCCGACCGTCGTCGCCATCGCCGCGACGCCGCTGTTGGTCAGCGTCGAGACGAACAGGCCGAGGGCCGCGACACCGATCAGTGACGCGGCGACGACCAGCGCGATGAGAAGCGCCCGTCCGAGCCCCTCGGTGAAGCTGATACGGGTCCCGGAGATCGTCGTCAGCTCGCCCAGGGGGAAGAGCAGCGCACCGACCGTGAGCGCCGAGAGCGCCACCACCAGGGTCGCGACCAGGCAGAACGTCATGGTGGTCGCGTACTTGGTGAGCAGCAGGCGGGTACGGCCGGCGGGCGCGACGAGCAGGTAGCGCAGCGTCCCCGCGTTCGCCTCGCCCGCGATCGCGTCCCCCGCGATGACGCCGATGGCCATCGGCAGGAAGAAGGGGAGGGTCGCGGCGAGCGCCGTGAACACCAGGAACAGGCCGTTGTTGGTGATCTGCGAGATGAACGCCGGTCCTTCGCCGCCACCACCGCCCGCCGTCAAGCCGTCGCGCGTCTCTATCTTGATCGCGACGCCGATGAGGATCGGCACGGCCGCGAGCACGGCGAGCAGCGCGATGGTCCGCCAGCGCCGGAAGGTGGTGAGGAGTTCGCTGCGGAAGAGTCCGAAGGTCCACAGGGGGCTCGGTTTGCGTACCGCCGTGTCCTCGACGCGTACCGCCTCGGCCCCGGCCTCGACTTCAGCCCGCGACATCGAACCCCTCCCCCGTCAGCGCCACGAACGCGTCCTCCAGTGAGGCCCGTTCGACACCGAAGCCACGGACGCGGACGCCGGCCGTGACCAACGCGGCGTTCAGTTCGGCGAGTTCGCGGTCCGGAGGTTCGGCACTCACGCCCGTCTCCGTCACGACGAGATCCGCGACTCCCTGTTCCTTCAGTACGCGCGCCGCGTCCCCGGGGTCCGGGGTGGTCACGACCAGCCGCCCCCGCGCGCCCGCCGCGAGCTCCGCCACCGGGCCCTGCGTGATCAGCCGCCCCTGTGCCATCACGGCGGCGTGCGTGCACACCTGCTCGATCTCGTCGAGCAGGTGTGAGGAGAGGAAGACGGTCGTGCCGTCCGAGGCCAGCTCCCTCACGAGGGAACGGATCTCGCGCATGCCCTGCGGGTCGAGGCCGTTGGTCGGCTCGTCCAGGACGAGCAGGCGGCGGGGCTGGAGCAGCGCGGCCGCGAGCCCGAGCCGCTGCTTCATGCCGAGCGAGTACGCCTTCGCCTTCTTGCCCGCGGCCGCGGTGAGTCCGACCCGGTCGAGGGCGGCCTCGACGCGGGTACGCCGGGTGCGCGGGTCGGCGGTCGGGTCGGCTGCGTCGTACCGGAGGAGGTTGTCGCGGCCGGAGAGGAAGCCGTACAGCGCGGGGCCCTCGATGAGGGCGCCCACCTGCGGGAGCACGGCGCGGGTGGCGCGGGGCATGGGCTGCCCCAGCACGCGCGCCGTGCCCGAGCTCGGCTCGATCAGGCCCATCAGCATGCGGATGGTGGTGGTCTTGCCCGACCCGTTGGGTCCGAGGAAGCCGAAGACGCTGCCCGCCGGGACGGTCAGATCGAGACCGTCCACGGCGAGCTGTCCGCCGCGGAAGCGTTTGGAGAGCGCGCGGGTGGCGATCACCGTGCCCTCGTCGGACACGCTGGCGGTGCCCACCACAGGCAGGTCCGTACCCTCGGCGGACCGCTCCTCCATGGGCTCCCTCGTTTCGGCTTCGTCCGTACGTCAGTTCCGTACGTCAGTTCCGCACGTCAGTTCCGCACGTCAGTTCCGTACGTCAGTTCCGTACGTACGGTACTCAGTGGGCCGCGTCGGCCGCCTTGACCAGCGCGTCCTTGGTGACCGCACCGGCGTACACCTTGCCGTCGTCCGTGATCAGCGCGTTGACCAGGCGGGTCGAGAAGACCGTGCCCGAGCCGAACGTGCCCTTGACGTGGTCACCGAGGGAGTTCAGGAACCCGGAGACGTTGCCGCCCTCGGACGACGAGCCGGAGGGCATGCCCTGGCCGCCGGTGTCGAACTCCGCGATGGTGCTCCAGCCCTTGCCGACGGTCTTCAGACCGTCGAGCCCCTTGCCGAGGTCACCGCGGCTCGGAGCGGACTCCGGGGCCTTGGAGCCCTTGGAGCCCTTGGAGTCCTTGCCCTCGGTGACCTTCGCACCCTTCGGCGGGGTGAAGTCGAAGGTCGAGGCGGCCGGCTTGGCGAAGGCGACCTGGGTGAACCCGGCGTCCACGACGGCCGCGCCGCCACTCGTCGGGACCAGCGTGAACTTCAGCGGCACCCCGGTCTTCGCGTCCACCGCGACGGTGATCGCGCCGACCGTGGAACCGGACTGCTTCGGCTTGATGAGCAGCTTGTAGGCGTCACGGCCCGCGACCTGCGCCGTGCCGTCGACCGTCACGGAGGTCGTGTCGTCGACCGACTTCAGGGCCTCGTCGGCGAGCTGCTTGGGCGTCGTCGGGACGTCCTTCGGCGCCTCCTCCTGGCCCTTTTCGGCTGCGGGGGCCGTCGAGTGGTACACCTCGTTCGACTTGCTGTCGTACGCCCACACGTCGTTGCCGTTGTGGATGATGCTGTACTCGGCGGCGTTCTCCAGGACGGAGACCTTGGCCTTGTCCGGACCGTCGGCCGCGACGCGCACCGTGTGCGTGCCGGAGGCCAGCTCCATGAGCTTGGACTGCGGGTCGGCGGAGGAGCCGCCGGACCCCTTGGTGACGCCGGAGAGCATGCCGCTCTCCAGGCCGCCCAGGCTGGGCAGTCCAAGATCGGTGCTGACCTTGACCGTGCCGGACAGCTGCTGGACGTCCGACTTGGCGATCTTCTCGATGAGCTGCTCTGCGGTGATCTTCGGCAGGCTGGGGTCGCCGGAGTCCGCGAGCGCCGGGACGAGCCCGATGGTCGCGGCCGCCACCCCCACCACTGCGACCGGAACGACGTAACGAGCCGCCTTGCGCCGACCTGCGCGGACGTCGTCGGCCTCGTCGGGCAGCCCTTCCGCCCCGGCGGTCCTGTCGGATTCGTACGGTGCCATGTGTGCCTTACCTCCGTCGTCGGCGGCGGCCTACCGTCCTCACTTCTCCACCCCTATAGCCGCCATTCTCACCCGAACCGGTGAGGAGTGGTGTTCTCAATCTGACCAAATCGGCCGACGAGATGCGTCAGACCCCGGACTCAACTCCACGTAGTCCTGCGGTATGACGTGAGGAGGCGGTGGCTCCCCCGACCCGTAGGGGTTGGGGAAACCACCGCCCGAGCTCACAGAGCCCTGGTACCCGTCAGCGCTGCACGAACACGTAGTCCGCCTGGTAGGGCACGCCCACGAGCGTGCCCGGTGAACAGGAGCCGGCCGGCGCGACGCCGCCCACGGTGTTGAGGCGCAGGATCTCCTGCGTGTCGGCCAGCAGACCGCGGTGCTTGCCGGACCGGGTGGCCTTGAGGTCCAGCTCGGCGATGTTCTTCTCGCCGTTCGGAGTCTTGGAGATCACCGCTCCGGTGACCGCGCTGCGGTCGGGCGCGACCCACTGCGGCGTACCGGAGTTGGGCTTCACGAACGTGTGCACGATGTCGCCGCCGAGCAGCGCCGCGACGTCACGCTGAGCGAAGACGTAGCCACCGCCTTCGACGGGCTTGCACTCGTAGATCTGCTTGCCCTTGACCACGGACGCCTGGAAGTTGCCGAGGGCGTCACGGAAGTCGAAGGAGCCGGTGACCTTGTGGAGTTGGCCGCGGACGGCTCCGCCCGGGAACTCGGCGGTGTGCAGATTGGCGTAGAACGCCCCCGGGTCGTTCTTCAACCGGTCCAGCAGGGCGGCGTCCTCCACCTTCACGGTGCCGACCACGTGGTGACCCTTGATCCTGCCGAGCAGCTTGGTGAAGTCGATCTTGACGCCGCCGTTGGTGCCCTTGGCGCCCTGGTGGATGTGGAGCATGGTCGGCCTGCCGGTGCCGCGCCAGGTCACGGCGACGGACACCTTGTCCCCCTTGACCTTGATGAACTCCAGCGCCGCGCCGTCCTTGTCGCCGACGGCGGGGCCGCCCTGGACGGGCACCTCGTTGGCGCCGCGGAGGCTCGTGGCGAGGATGGTGCCGCCGCTGCCGCCGACGACTCCGCTCCGCGCGACGATGGTCTGGTCGCCGTGCGCCGAGTGGCTCATGCCGCCGTGGTCACTGCGATGGCCCCCGTCGGCCGCGACCGCCGGGACGACGGCGGCGGCGACACCGGCCGCGACTGCCACCGCGACACCGGCCATGACCAGGCCCTTGCGGCGCATGTCCGACATGGCATTGAACGTAGCGTTCGATTCCATGATTCTTTTTCTCCCCGTAAGGCAGCTGACGCCCCCTGCGTCAGCTTCTGTACGGGAGTACGGACCGATTCCTACCCTGGACTCAATCCAACAATGTGACGTGTGTCACAGCAAGGAGAGTCCATTCGCCTGCGCCGGGGAGGACATACGCCGGCATCCGGGGAGGGCGTACGCCAGTGGCTCGCTCCGGGCACCTATCCGGCCCGGTGCACCACCGCGTCCACCAGCTCCATGAGCGCCGCCTTCGCATCGCACTCGGGGAGCGGAACGAGCGCGGCGCGGGCCTCCTCCGCGTACCGCACGGTGTCACGGCGGGCCTGCTCCAGCGCGGGATGCGCCCGCAGCAGGGCCAATGCCTCCGCGTGCCGGTCGTCGTCCGTGAGGTCGGAGTCGAGCAGCTCGCACAGCGCGATGTCCTCGGCGAGACCGAGCCGCTCCGCCCGCTCACGCAGCCGCAGCACCGGCAGGGTGGCGATGCCCTCGCGCAGGTCCGTACCGGGCGTCTTGCCGGACTCGTGCGAGTCGGAGGCGATGTCCAGCACATCGTCCGCGAGCTGGAAGGCGACGCCCAGCCGCTCCCCGTACTGCGTCAGCACGTCCACGACCGTCTCGTCGGCGCCCGACATCATCGCGCCGAACCGGCACGCCACGGCGACCAGCGAGCCGGTCTTGCCGCCGAGCACGTCGAGGTAGTGGTCGACCGGGTCGCGTCCGTCGCGCGGCCCCGCCGTCTCCAGGATCTGCCCGGTGACGAGCCGCTCGAACGCCTCGGCCTGGATACGGACCGCCTCGGGCCCGAGGTCGGCCAGGGTGTGGGACGCGCGCGCGAAGAGGAAGTCGCCGGTGAGCACGGCGACCGAGTTGCCCCAGCGGGTGTTCGCGCTGGGCACGCCGCGCCGCGCGTCGGCCTCGTCCATCACGTCGTCGTGGTACAGGGTGGCGAGATGAGTCAGTTCGACGACCACGGCCGAGGGCACGACACCCGGCGCGTAGGGGTCACCGAACTGCGCGGCGAGCATCACGAGCAGCGGACGGAACCGCTTCCCGCCGGCGCGCAGCAGGTGCTGCGCGGCCTCTGTGATGAAGGGGACCTCGCTCTTGGTGACTTCGAGCAAGCCCTCCTCCACAGCCGTCAATCCGGCCTGGACATCGGCTTCGAGAGCCTGGTCCCGCACGCTCAGCCCGAACGGCCCGACGACGGTCACGAGAGGTTCTCCTGTCTGCTGACGATCACATGGCGAACTCGGTCGATCATTCGGTCGATGACACGGTTTGTCGATGTGTCGCTGCCATCACTCAAGTCAGCGTATCCGGTCACGTTTCGATCACCACGAGCGCCCACCGTCCCCACTGCCGACTTCCTCCCGACTTCCCTCTCCCCCGCCATCCGATGTCCCCCGAGCGGCAGACAGTCCGCCACCCGGGCGGTTCGGGATCACGGGCGGTATGTTCTTGGTCAGTCGATATGACCCGATATGGGATGCATTGACTGATCGGACGTTGTTGAGCACCGCCCGCCGAAGACGACCGGGGCACCGAGGACGGCCACAGGGCACGAAGGACACCGAGGACACCCAGGACACCGTGATGAGCATGCACATCCGTACGTCCTTCTCGCACGAGACGACTCACGAGGATCTGTGGATCCCTCTCCCGGACGGCACCCGCCTGCACGCGCGCGTGTGGCGCCCGCAGACCGACGCGCCCGTCCCCGCGCTCCTCGAATATCTCCCGGACCGGCTCACCGACCGGACCGCGCCACGCGACTGGCAGCGTCACCCCTGGTACGCGGGCCACGGCTACGCCTCCGTCCGGGTGGATGCCCGCGGTCACGGCAACTCGGAGGGCGTGCCGGCGGACCCCTACGGGGAGAGCGAGCGGGCCGACGGGGTGGAAGTGATCCAGTGGCTGGCGGACCGGCCCTGGTGCAGCGGCGCGGTGGGCATGTTCGGCATCTCCAGGGGCGGCTTCACCTCCCTCCGGATCGCGGCCCTCGCGCCCGAACCGCTCAAGGCGATCGTCACGGTCTGTGCGACCGACGATCCCTATGACAACGACGGGCACCGCTTGGGAGGTGCCGTCCTCGCCGTCGAGACGCACGCCCGGGCGGCCACGGCGCTCGCCGACGTCGCCCGTCCGCCGGATCCGGTGCACGTGGGCCAGGTGATGTGGCGCGACATGTGGGTGAAGCGCCTGGAGAAGGTGGAGCCGTTCATCCATACGTGGCTGTCCCACCCGACCCGGGACGCGTACTGGCGCCACGCCGGTGTGCGCGAGGACGGGGGATACGGAGGAATCCGGGCAGCCGTGCTCGCGGTGGGCGGCTGGCACGACCCGTCCTGCGACACGGTGCTGCGGCTGGTCGAGACCCTCCCCGCCGACCGCGTACGCGGCCTGATCGGCCCCTGGTGCCACCAGTACCCGGACCGGGGCCTGCCGCCGGGCCCGGCGATCGGCTTCCTCCAGGAGACGCTGAGGTGGTGGGACCACTGGCTCAGGCCGACCGCCACGAGCGTCCCCGCGCCCGACCCCGACACGATCGGCCATCCCGATCTCGGCGTGATCAAAAATCCTGACCTCGGTGTGTTCAGTCCCGACCTCGGTGTGATCAAAGATCCCGGCCCCGACGCGACCGCCGAGCCGGACCCCGGCCTGAACGACGAACCAGGGCCCCGTGTGAACGACGATCCGGACCCCGATGTGAACGACGATCCGGACCCCGGGGTGAACGACGATCCGGACCCCGGGGTGAACGACCCTGACGTCATGGCGCAGCCCCTCCTGCGCTCCTACGTCATGGCCGCGCACCCCCCGGCGACGACGTACCCGTCCCTCCCCGGCCACTGGGTGGGTGACACCGCCTGGCCCTCCCCCTCCGTGACCCCGATCGCGTACGCGCTGCGGGGCGCACCGGTGCTGGTGCGCTCCCCTCAGCACACGGGCGTGGACGCGGGCCGTTTCCGCCCCGTCGGGAACGACGCGGACCTGCCGCCGAACCAGCGGGAGGAGGACGCGAGATCGGCCTGCTTCGAGTTCGAGGTCCCGGGGGAGACCTGGATCCTGGGGCGCCCCAGGGCCCGCCTCCGTCTGACGTCCCACTCCTCCTGGGGCCAGGTGATCGCCAGGGTGTGCGACGTCGCCGCCGACGGTTCCTCGACGCTGGTGACCCGGGGTGCTCTGAACCTGTCAGCGCGCTACGGCCCCGACCAGGCGGTCTCCTGGAAACCGGGCTCTACGGAGGACGTGGTTTTCGACCTGACCGCCACCGGCTACGCGTTCCCGTCCGGCCACCGCATCCGGCTCTCCCTGTCCTCCGCCTACTGGCCGTGGATCTGGCCCCAGCCTGGCTCGGCGGCGGGGTTCATCCTGGACCCGGCGGGCAGTTCCCTCGAACTTCCGGTGCGAGCAAGGGAGTCGGACCCGAAGATCACCTTCGAGGAGCCGGAGCAGTCCGAACCTCTGGGAGTGACGTCCCCGGCCACCCTTGACGAGCCCCGCCCCGAACGCCTGGTCGCCCGTGACGTGGCGAGGGGCGAGTGGCGCCTGGAGGTCGACCCTCGCCAGGACGGCACCCGTGTCCACCCTGACGGCCTGGAATGCACGGAGGACGCCCGGGACACGTACACCATCGACGAGTCGGACCCGCTCTCCGCCCGTGCCCGCTCGACGAGGTCGATCCGTCTGCACCGCCCGGAGCTGCCCTGGGACGCCCGGGTCGAGACACGCTCCGAACTCGGCTGCGACGCCCGGGAGTTCATCACCTCGAACGAGCTGATCTGCAAGGACGGCAACGAGGTGGTCTTCCATCGGACGTGGGAGAGAAGAATCCCCCGGACGGCGGACTGGGGACCCGGCGGCGGCATGGGCAAGCCCTGAGGAGCATGGCGCGGACCGATGAGTTCCTGATGGCCCTGGACGAGGGGATGCTCGCGTACTTCCGCGAGACGAACGACGAGCTGACCGACGAGATGGTCACGCGTTTCGGGATTCCCCGGGCCGAGGCGGTGGCGGGGATCAACAGGGCTTACCCGGGGCGGGAGTTCGGGCCCCACCCGGACCTGACGTGCCACGAACTCCCCGAATACCGGGCCTGCGGCCTCTACTTCAAGCCCCATGCCGGGCGGCTCCCCGACGACGACCCCGACACGGACCTGTCCGTGTGGGAGGTACGCCCGGCTCCGCCTACGGGCTCACCGGCCTGGACACTCGAGGCCTGATGTCCGATTTGCCGCCAGTGCCGCTTTATTTCTGCTTGGTCGCGTGAATTGGGTCACTCCCATGCGGAGTGGGCCCTTTATCCCCTCTTGACGACTTCCCCTTTGCATAAGGCAAGTTGAGCGTCACGTTCCGGATTAATCGGGCATTTTCTCCCCCTTATTACACAGGTGAAAGCGATCTACACCGGGAAATGAGGGCTTGTTCCGGACATGTGCTCTCGCATACGTTCACGTCGATCCGGACGGACCGCCCAATCCCGCCGCCGACCGGAATATCCCAGCCACCCACACACACGCACGGCAGGAGCGGGGGACCCAGGTAAGCCGCCGATCCGGACACCGGAACGGCTCGGGGTGAAGTCGCACACACCGTGCGGCCGGGCAGCTCCCGCCCGAACCCGACAGCTCACCTCGCAGGCGCCGGAGAGGAATTCGCCATGTCCGCACGAGGCAAGCACCGCAGCTTCAAGATCCACGGCATGCTCACTCGGGGCATCCTCGCCGCGGGAATGGGCGGAGTCACCCTCGCCCTTCCGCTCGCGGTGGCGACCTGCGCGCAGGCCGCCACCGCCACCACCACCGATGTCCAGCTCATCACGTACAAGGTGGTCGCGGGCGACACCCTGGCCAAGATCGCGCAGAAGTACCCCAAGAGCGGCGGGGCGGCGAAGCTGTACGCCGCCAACCGCGCCGTCATAGGCCCCGACCCGACGGCGCTCCGTCCGGGCCTCACCCTGACCGTGGGCACCAAAACCGTCCACATCCCCGCCAAGGCGAAGACGGCGCCCACCACGTCGAAGACGTACACGAACAACCTCGACGGATGGATCAAGCACTCGCTGGACATCATGGCCCGCGCCAAGATCCCCGGCACCTACAACGGCATCCACCGCAACGTCATGCGCGAGTCCTCCGGAAACCCCCTGGCCATCAACAACTGGGACTCCAACGCCAAGGCCGGCATCCCCTCCAAGGGCCTGCTCCAGGTCATCGACCCGACGTTCAAGGCCTACCACGTGCCGGGCACGTCGATGAACATCTACGACCCGGTCGCGAACATCACGGCGGCCTGCAACTACGCGGCGGCGAAGTACGGCTCGATCGACAACGTCAACGGCCCCTACTGACAGGACTGGTGGGGCTGGCTGAGCCGGTAGGGCTCGTACGACTGCCGAGGCTGATGCGGCTGATTACGCTGATGAGGTCGGAGAGACTCGGAGAGCTGCCGGGACCCACCGGGCTCCCCGGACTCCCGGATCCGATCCGACCGGCACGGGAACAGCCGCTCCAGCACCACCGCGATCCCGTCGTCCTCGTTCGACAGCGTCACCTCGTCGGCCACCGCCTTCAGCTCCGGATGGGCGTTGGCCATGGCGACCCCCCGGGCGGCCCAGTCGAACATGGGGATGTCGTTGGGCATGTCGCCGAAGGCGATGGTGGCAGCGGGAGTGAGCCCGAGGTGGGCGGCGGCGAGCGCCAGACCGGTCGCCTTGGTCACGCCGCATGGCTGGAGTTCGACGGTTCCCGGCCCCGACATGGTGACGGTGGCCAGCGAGCCCACCACACCCCGGGCCGCCGAGGCCAACTCGTCGTCGGACAGCGACGGGTGACGGAGCAACACCTTGCTGATCGGCTCCGTCCACAGGTCGTCGCGGTGATGCACCCGTACCGCCGGAAGCGTCGGATGCGGCATCACGTACCCCGGCTCGATGAGCGTCAGCCCGTCCACGCCGTCCTGGTCCACCGCGGCGTAGAGCAGCCCGACCTCCGCCTCGATCTTGCCGAGCGCGGTCTCCGCGAGGTCTCTGTCCAGGGTCACCGACCACAGCAGGCGGTCCGCGGCCGCGTCGTACAGCTGCGCCCCCTGCCCGCACACCGCCAGCCCCGCGCCGCCGAGTTCGTCGAGCAACGGTCGTACTCTCGGCGCCGGGCGCCCCGTCACGACCAGGTGTCGGGCGCCCGCCTCGGCCACCCTCTCCAACGCGGCCCGGGACCGGTCGGAGAGGGTGTCGTCGCCGCGGAGCAGCGTTCCGTCCAGGTCAGTGGCGATAAGTGAATATGCAGTCGGAGCGGCCATGATCCGAAGAATACGGATCGAACGACTCATCGGCCCGGCGTGAACCGGACGACGTCCGGTATCCCGTCAGCAACACCGTTCACCGTACGGGCCGTACCGGGCGTACAGAGTGCACTTCCGCCCCGTCCACCGATGCGGACGGTACGAAAAGACTCCGAGCGGAATGTCACTCCAGAGGATGACGCTGCTGTGGTGACTGTGGCCGCCTGAGCCCAACACGAGCTCCGACGCGGCGGGTTGGGCCCCGCCCACGGCGTGGCCCACCAGTCACCCCCCTCCGACCGACCTGGCGCCGTCACCTCACCCGTGCGCGCTCGCCAAGTGCTTGGCCAGCCGCGGCGAAGCGAACTCCGTACCGCACACGAACCGCATCACCGGCCCGTACGAAGCCGCCGCCGGCAACCCGGTGAAGTACAGCCCGGGCACCGAAGAGCAGTACCCCGCACCGAGCTTGGGAGTGCCGCGGCTCACCGCGAGCGCCGTACGCAACTCGTGTCCCAGGAAGTCCATCGCGGCGATGTCGACGCGATAACCGGTCGCCGCGATGACGTGGTCGGCGGCGAGCTCCTCGCTCCGGCCGCCCAGGGTCTGCACGGAGAGGACCGGACGCCCGTCGCAGACGTCGGCGCGAACGATCCCGGAGACCTCGCTGACCTCGACCTTGCCCTCGAAGCGGTCGCGCAGCCACCACGCCCCGAGGGGGCCGAGCACCCGGCGGACCAGGTAGTGCCGGGCTTCGGCGGGCAGATACCGGTAGGGGTGCGGGTAGTAGCTGAGCGCCCACAGGGACCAGGCGCGCCCGAAGGGCGACTCGGGACGCAGTTTCGGCTGCTTCCAGGGCGGTGCTCCGAAGGCGACCCTGCCCCGTCCCCGGGACACCACCCGCACCTGCGCGCCCGCCTCCGCCGCGAGCGCCGCCGTCTCCAGCGCGGACTGGCCCGCGCCGACGACGATCAGTTCCTTGCCGGAGAACCGGGCGAGGTCGTGGTGCTGGGAGCTGTGTGAGACGGGGCCGGTGGGTGTGGGTCCGTCCGCCGCCGCGCCGCCGAGCTCGGGCGGCAGATGGGCGAGTCCGTACAGTCCCGTGGCCACGACGACCGCCCGCGCCGTGAACGACTCCCCCGAGTCCAGCTTGAGTTCGAAGCCCTCGCTGCCCCGGCGGTCGACGGACACGACCCGCACCCGCTCCAACTCGGGCACCAGCTGCTGCTGGAACCACTCGCCGTACGCGATGAACGTCTCGACCGGAATGATGTCCTCGTCCGTGACGAGCCGGCGGATCCCCGCCGCGTCGCAGTAGTCGGCGAGCGTGTGGCCGGGCTGTGGGGCGTCGAGGCTGGACGCGACCGGCGTCGACTTGAGAAGCATCCCCTCGGGCATGTGGTCACGCCAGCTCACCATGGGCTCGCCGAACACGCGCACCGGGATGCCCCGCGCCCGCAGATGGGCGGCGGTGGACAGGCCGAACGGGCCGGCGCCGATGACTGCTACCGGATGAATCACGAAGTCCCTCCCCAGGACGTACGTTCGTCACTTCGTGGTCGTACTGATGCTGTTGCCACGGCGGTTGGTCCGCCACAGCTGATACAGATGCCTCGCGCCCGGCCGCACGAAGCGCGCGAGCATCGTGAAGAACGGCCGCAGGTCGTCACCCGCGAGCCAGGCCAACTCCGTGCCGCTCGCGCGAGCCGGCGCGTGCGGGGTCGTGTAGCCGCTGCGCCGGTAGGCGAGCAGGGCCGGCAGGTCAATGTTCTCCACGATGTACCGGTGACCGGCCCGCTGTTCCCCTTCGGGAACGGTGCGCCCGGTCAGGTCGAGATGCATGGCCCGGACGACGTCGATCCCCGACTCGTTCTCGAAAAGCCGGAACTGCGCGCCCATCCGGGGGTTGAAGTCGAGAAGTTTGTACTGCCCGTCGCGCCGGTCGAAGCGCAGATCGAGGTCGATGACGCCGCTGAAGCCGATCTGTTTGATGAAACGCGCGGCGAGGTCCGCGAGTTCCGGATTGTCGACGACGTACGCGTTCGCCGTCATTCCCGCGTGCGGCGGCCAGGAGCGGACCTTCACGCCCGTGAACATCGCGAGCGGCGTCGAGTCCGCGTCGAAGTACGCGTGCACGATCCAGTCCTCCGCCTCCTCCCTGGGCAGGTACTCCTGGAGGATCACGCCCGGCTGATCACCCCAGTCCCGGGCGAGTGACAGCAGCCCCTCCCGGGTCGCGATCCTTGTCGTCCCGTTCACCGCCGGCTGGCTGCGGCGTACGAACGCCTCCCGGTTCTTGGCGACGATCGGAAACCGAGCGCTCTCGGCGAACGCCACGATCTCCTCGTACGACTGTGGAAAGGCCGCCGCCGGACTGGGGATGCCGTGTTCCACACAGAGTTCGTGCAGGCCCTGCTTGCTGGCGAGGCGCCTGGGCAGTTTGGCGTCGACCCGGGGGAAGAGAAACCGCTCCCCCAGTTCCTCCTGGTGCTCGGCGATCACGACGGCCGCCTCCTCGTCCGTCGGGACGAGCACCGTCGGCCGCCCGATGCGGGCCCCGATCCGCAGCAACCCCTCGACCAGACGCTCCGGCTCCTCCGTCCCCGTCGTCGGCCAGACGAAGGCACGGCGCAGATAGCGCGAGGCCGCGGCAGGCGTGTAACGGTCCTCGGTGATCGCATACATCGGTATGCCGAGGCGGCCCAGACTTCGGATGGCGCCCACACCGCCGTGGTGCAGCGGATAGTCGCCAAACTTCACGATCAGGCCCGGAACGTTCCGATCGGCGTCGACCGGCACTCCGCTGACGCTCCTGGCCACGGGTCCCCCCACGTGTCCCCCCTACGGACCGGACCCACCCCGTCCGTGTCCCCAAAGGACGCTAAGCCGGAACTACCGAGTCCGACAAGGCCTATTCGGACATTGCGAACTCTTTAGGCACTGTCGAGGCAACTCTTCAGGTACTGCCACAGTGCCTCATGACGACGCGCGGCAACTCATGGCACCTCTTTGGGCACTGCCACAGCACGTCACTCCCCCGTAACCTGTGCCGCGACCACCCGGAACACGTGAAACACCCACACATGCACCGCGCGGATCACACGGCCAAGACAGTCACACGGACCACACAGCGCGCACGACCACGAAAGCGAGGCACCACCCCGATGCCCCCCTTCGATGTCCCCGAGGGCGATCCCTTCGGCCCGCACAACCTCCCCTACGGCGTCTTCTCCCGGGCCGGAGCGTCCGAGCGGAGCGTCGGCGTCCGGCTCGGCGACCACGTCCTCGACGCGGGAGCGACCGCCCGGGCACTCAGCTCTCCGTACGCCGAACTGCTCGCGCAGCCCACTCTGAACCCGCTGCTCGCCGCCGGCCGCACGGCCTGGTCCGACGTACGCCGCGCACTCACCGCCTGGGTGACGGTCCCGGCCCACCGGGAGACCGTCGTACCCCTCCTGCACCCCCTCTCCGAGGTGACCCTGCACCTCCCCTTCGAGGTGGCGGACTACGTCGACTTCTACGCCTCCGAGAACCACGCCCGGAACGTCGGACAGATCTTCCGCCCCGACGCCACCGACTCCCTCACCCCCAACTGGAAGCACCTGCCGATCGGTTACCACGGCCGCTCCGGCACGGTCGTGGTGTCGGGCGCGGAGGTGGTCCGCCCCTCGGGCCAGCGCAAGGCCCCCTCCGACACCGCCCCCGTCTTCGGCCCCTCCGTCCGGCTCGACATCGAGGCAGAGGTCGGCTTCGTGGTCGGCGCACCCTCGACCAGGGGCACGCCCGTCCCGCTCTCCTCCTTCCGCGACCACGTCTTCGGCCTCTGCCTCCTCAACGACTGGTCGGCGCGCGACATCCAGGCCTGGGAGTACGTCCCTCTCGGCCCCTTCCTCGGCAAGTCCTTCGCCACCTCGGTGTCGGCGTGGGTCACCCCGCTCGACGCGCTGGACGACGCACGGGTCGCGCCCCCGGCCCGCACGCACCCCCTCCTCCCCTACCTGGACGACTCCGAGGACGAGCCCGGCGGCTACGACCTCCGTATCTCCGTCGCCGTCAACGGCCACGTCGTCTCCGAACCCCCCTTCTCCACCATGTACTGGACGGCCGCCCAGCAACTGGCCCACATGACGGTCAACGGGGCCTCCCTGCGCACCGGCGACCTGTACGGCTCGGGAACGGTCAGCGGCCCGTCCGAGCACGAGCGCGGCTCCCTCCTGGAACTCACCTGGAACGGCCGCGACACCCTCGACCTCCCCGACGGCAAACGGGCCTTCCTGGAGGACGGCGACGAGGTCACCCTGACGGCCTGGGCCCCGGGCCCCGGCGGAACTCGGGTGGGACTGGGTGAGGTGAGGGGCCGCATCACCCCGGCACCCCACCCCTCCTGACCCCGGCGGCGTCCGGGGGCAACAACCCCGGCGGGGTGCAAAGGCGAGAGGCCCGGCGGGGTCCAAGGCCGATAGGCCCGCGCCTTTCGGGGGCGCAAACCCCGCCGGGGTGAAGGGACGAAGCCCCACGGCGGCCCGCCGGCAAGGGGAGACCAGGGGGTCGAAGGGGCGGAGCCCCTGAGAGGGGGCGGGTAGGGGCGGCGGGGGCCGAAGACCCCTACCCCGCCGCCCCCACGTCCCCACACCCGCACCCGCACTCGCACCGGACACCCTCGACCTGCTCACGACCGACCAGGACGCCCTGGTCCGGGCAGCGGCCTTCGCGACGCTGGCCGTCACAGGCTGCTCGTCATCCCTGGCCGCGCGCGCCGTCGCCGCCCAGGCCGACCCCGCCTGGCAGGTCCGCTCCGGCGCCGCGACCGCGCTGTCCGCCGCGGAGGCCCGGGTCGCCGTCCCGGCGCTCGCCCGGGCCCGGGAAGACCCGAACGCCGACGTCCGCAAGGCGACGGTCCTGGCCCTCGTGCAGCACTCCGCGATCGACGAGGACGCCCGCGCGGCCCTGACCACGGCCACGGCGGACTCCGACGCGGACGTCAGGGCGTGCGCGTCACGCGCCCTGTGACCACAGGGCCGAGCAGAGAACTGGGCAGAGGGCCGGAAGCGCCCTACATCCAGTCCTCCGGCTCCGGCTCCGGTTCCGCGTCCATCTCGGGCCAGTCCGGGTCCGGTGCCTCACCGGCCGCGGCGGCCGGTGCTGCTCCGGGAGCGCCGCCTGCCAGGGAGGCGAGCACTCCGATCACGCCCTCTCCGTATGTCGCGCGCTTCTTCTCGCCCACCCCGCTGATGCCGCCGAGGCCTTCGACCGAGGTGGGCCACACCGTGGCGATCTCCCGGAGCGTGGCGTCGTGGAAGATGACGTACGCCGGGACGCCCTGTTCCTTGGCCTGTTCGGCGCGCCAGGAGCGCAGGGCCTCGAAGGCGGGGACGAGCTCCTGGGGCAGGTCGGCCGCGGCGGCCTTGGCCTTGCGATCGCCCCGCGAGGACGAGGAGGAGCGGGAGACGGTGGGCTTCGGCGGCTCCTTGCGGAGCGGCACCTCGCGCTCGCGCCGCAGCACCGTCCCGCTCTCCTCGGTCAGCACCAGCGTCCCGTACTCGCCCTCGACCGCGAGCAGGCCTTGCGCCAGCAACTGCCGCACCACGCCGCGCCATTCGGACTCGGCGAGGTCCTCACCGATGCCGAACACGGACAGCTGGTCGTGATCGAACTGGATCACCTTGGCGGTGCGCCGCCCCAGCAGGATGTCGATGATCTGGCCGGCGCCGAACTTCTGTCCGCGCTCGCGCTGCAGCCGTACCACCGTGGACAACAGCTTCTGCGCCACGACCGTGCCGTCCGAGGTCTCGGGCGGTGCGAGGCACGTGTCGCAGTTGCCGCATGCCGGGGTGTGCGGGTCCTGACCGAAGTAGGCGAGGAGCTGGGAGCGCCTGCACTGGACCGTCTCGCACAGGGCCAGCATCGAGTCCAGGTGGGCGGCGGCCCGGCGGCGGAACGCCTCGTCGCCCTCCGAGCCCTGGATCATCTTGCGCTGCTGGACGACGTCCTGAAGCCCGTACGCCATCCATGCCGTGGACGGCAGTCCGTCACGGCCCGCGCGTCCCGTCTCCTGGTAGTAGCCCTCGACCGACTTGGGCAGGTCGAGGTGGGCGACGAACCGCACGTCCGGCTTGTCGATACCCATGCCGAAGGCGATGGTGGCTACCACGACCAGGCCCTCTTCGCGCAGGAAGCGCGACTGGTGGGTGGCGCGGGTGCCCGCGTCCAGACCCGCGTGGTACGGCACCGCCTCGACGCCGTTGCGGGAGAGGAACTCGGCCGTCTTCTCCACCGAGTTGCGCGAGAGGCAGTACACGATGCCCGCGTCGCCCGCGTGCTCGTCGCGCAGGAAGGACAGCAGCTGCTTCTTGGGGTCGGCCTTGGGGACGATCCGGTACTGGATGTTGGGACGGTCGAAGCTCGCCTCGAAGTGGCGGGCGGTCGGCATGGCCAGGCGCTGGGTGATCTCCTTGTGCGTCGCGCGGGTGGCCGTGGCCGTCAGCGCGATGCGCGGGACGTCCGGCCAGCGCTCGCCGAGCAGGGAAAGCGCCAGATAGTCGGGGCGGAAGTCGTGGCCCCACTGGGCCACGCAGTGCGCCTCGTCGATCGCGAAGACGGAGATCTTCCCGCGTGACAGCAGGTCCAGCGTGGTCTCCAGGCGCAGCCGCTCCGGGGCGAGGTAGATCACGTCGAGCTCCCCCGCCAGGAACTCGGCCTCCACCACGCGCCGCTCGTCGAAGTCCTGCGTGGAGTTCATGAACCCGGCGCGCACGCCCAGCGCGCGCAGCGCGTCCACCTGATCCTGCATCAACGCGATGAGGGGGAGACGACGACTCCCGTACCCGGTCTGACCAGGGCCGGAATCTGATAGCAGAGCGACTTGCCGCCGCCCGTCGGCATCAGGACGACAGCGTCACCGCCCGCCACCACGTGCTCGATGATCGCTTCCTGCTCGCCGCGGAAGGCGTCGTACCCGAAGACCCGGTGGAGCGTGGCCAGTGCCTCGCTCTCTCCCAGCGTCTCCGTCGCGTCCGCTTCGGTCATCACACCCGTCCCGCCCATCGTCCTGTCCCCCGTACGTCGCGCCTCGACCACTGCGTCCACGATAGGGGTCCGCGCCGACAGCCCGAGAGTTATCCACAGGCTGCGACCGATCGGCTTCCCTACGCACTCGTGTCCGGCCGGTCTCGAGCGACGACAGACCCTCGATCTTCGGAGGGTGGAAGTTCGACGGGCCCATGCGCTGACACGGCTCGGGCCCCGCTGCCTCACGAGGAGGGAGCGGGGCCCGAGCCGTGCGTGGTTCAGCGGACGAAGACTCCCGCCTGGCTCGCCAGGTTCAGGAAGTACTGCGGCGCCACACCGAGCACCAGCGTGACCGCCACGCCGAACCCGATCGCCGTCATGGTCAGCGGCGAGGGCACGGCGACCGTCGGCCCCTCCGGCCGAGGCTCGCTGAAGAACATGAGCACGATCACGCGGATGTAGAAGAACGCCGCGATCGCCGACGAGATCACACCGACCACGACCAGCGGGCCCGCGCCGCCCTCCGCCGCCGCCTTGAAGACGGCGAACTTCCCGGCGAAGCCGGAGGTCAGCGGAATACCGGCGAACGCCAGCAGGAAGACCGCGAAGACGGCCGCCACCAGCGGTGACCTGCGTCCGAGGCCCGCCCACTTGGACAGGTGCGTGGCCTCGCCGCCCGCGTCGCGGACCAGGGTCACGACCGCGAAGGCCCCGATCGTCACGAACGAGTACGCGGCCAGGTAGAAGAGGACCGACGAGACGCCGTCCCGCGAGGTCGCGATGACGCCCGCGAGGATGAATCCGGCGTGCGCGATGGACGAGTACGCCAGGAGCCGCTTGATGTCGGTCTGGGTGATCGCGACGATCGCACCACCCAGCATGGTGACGATCGCGACGGCCCACATGACCGGCCGCCAGTCCCAGCGCAGACCCGGCAGGACGACGTACAGCAGCCGCAGCAGCGCCCCGAAGGCGGCCACCTTCGTCGCCGCGGCCATGAAGCCGGTGACCGGTGTCGGCGCGCCCTGGTAGACGTCGGGGGTCCACATGTGGAACGGCACCGCGCCGACCTTGAAGAGCAGGCCCATGACGACCATCGCGGCGCCGATGAGCAGCAGCACGTCGTTGCCCATGGTGCCGGCGAGCGCCGGGTCGACGTTCGGGATCGTGCCGTCCACGACCTGCGCGATCGTCGCGTACGACACCGAGCCCGCGTAGCCGTAGAGCAGGGCGATGCCGAAGAGGGTGAACGCGGAGGCGAAGGCGCCGAGCAGGAAGTACTTGACGGCGGCCTCCTGCGACATGAGCCGCTTGCGGCGGGCCACGGCGCACAGCAGGTAGAGGGGCAGCGAGAAGACTTCCAACGCGATGAACAGGGTCAGCAGGTCGTTGGCCGACGGGAAGACCAGCATGCCGCCGATCGCGAAGAGCAGCAGCGGGAACACCTCGGTGGTGGTGAAACCGGCCTTCACCGCGGCCTTCTCGCTGTCGCTGCCGGGCACGGAGGCGGCCTGCGCGGCGAACGAGTCGACGCGGTTGCCGTGCGCCTCCGGGTCGAGCCGTCGCTCGGCGAAGGTGAAGACACCGAGGATGCCCGCCAGCAGGATCGTGCCCTGCAGGAACAGGGACGGTCCGTCGACGGCGATCGCCCCCATGGCCGCGATGTGCGCCTTCGTGGTGCCGTATCCGCCCGCCGCCAGTGCGATCACCGCGGCGAAGGCTGCGGCGAGCGCGACGACGGACAGGAAGACCTGCGCGTAGTACCGGGACTTGCGCGGCACGAAGGCCTCGACGAGCACCCCTACGAGCGCCGCCCCGATCACGATCAGGGTGGGCGACAATTGCCCGTATTCGATCTTCGGCGCGTCGATCTTGGAGATCGGTTCGGCCGCGGTTGTCCACAGGCTGTGGACAGCTGCTGTGTTCACTTGGCCGCCTCCACCTCGGGCTTGGGGTCCGTCTTATGGACGTCGGACATGGTCTGCTGGACCGCCGGGTTGACGATGTCGGTGACCGGCTTCGGATAGACGCCCAGGAAGATCAACAGGGCGATCAGCGGGGCGACCACCAGAAGCTCACGCACCCTGAGGTCGGGCATCTCGGCGACCTCCGCCTTCACCGGGCCCGTCATCGTCCGCTGATAGAGGACGAGGGTGTAGAGCGCGGCGAGGACGATGCCGAAGGTGGCGACGATGCCGACGGCCGGGTAGCGCTCGAACGCGCCCACCAGAACCAGGAATTCACTCACGAAGGGGGCGAGCCCGGGGAGCGAGAGGGTCGCGAGGCCGCCGATCAGGAAGGTGCCCGCGAGCACCGGGGCGACTTTCTGCACCCCTCCGTAGTCGGCGATCAGACGCGAGCCGCGCCGCGAGATCAGGAAGCCCGCCACCAGCATCAGGGCGGCGGTCGAGATCCCGTGGTTGACCATGTAGAGCGTCGCGCCCGACTGGCCCTGGCTGGTCATCGCGAAGATGCCCAGGATGATGAACCCGAAGTGCGAGATCGACGCGTACGCCACCAGTCGTTTGATGTCCCGCTGGCCGACCGCGAGCAGCGCCCCGTAGATGATGCTGATGAGGGCGAGGACGAGGATGACCGGCGTCGCCCACTTGCTCGCCTCCGGGAAGAGCTGGAGGCAGAAGCGGAGCATCGCGAAGGTACCGACCTTGTCGACGACCGCCGTGATCAGTACCGCCACCGGGGCTGTGGCCTCTCCCATGGCATTGGGCAGCCAGGTGTGCAGCGGCCACAGGGGCGCCTTCACCGCGAACGCGAAGAAGAAGCCGAGGAACAGCCACCGCTCCGTGTTGGTCGCCATGTGCAGCGAGCCGTTGGCGCGGGCCTGCACGATCTCCTGGAGCGAGAAGTTTCCGGCCACTACGTAGAGGCCGATGACGGCGGCCAGCATGATCAGGCCGCCGACCAGGTTGTAAAGGAGGAACTTCACCGCGGCGTAGGAGCGTTGGGTCGCCGCCGCCTTGTCGCCGTGTTCGTGGGCGCGGTCTCCGAAGCCGCCGATGAGGAAGTACATCGGGATCAGCATGGCTTCGAAGAAGATGTAGAAGAGGAAGACGTCGGTGGCCTCGAAGGAGATGATCACCATCGCCTCGACGGCCAGGATCAGGCCGAAGAAGCCCTGAGTCGGCCGCCAGCGCCTGCTTCCTGTCTCGTGCGGGTCGGCGTCGTGCCAGCCCGCCAGGATCACGAACGGGATCAGCAGCGCGGTCAGCGCGACGAGCGCCACCCCGATGCCGTCCACGCCCAGCTCGTACCGCACCCCGAAGTCCTTGATCCAGGCGTGGGATTCGGTGAGCTGGTAGCGGTCGCCGCCCGGGTCGAAGCGTACGAGCACGATCGCGGCCAGGACGAGCGTGGCGAGCGAGACGAGCAGCGCCAGCCACTTGGCGGCGACGCGTTGCGCGGCCGGCACGGCGGCCGTGGCGATCGCCCCGACCGCCGGGAGCGCCGCCGTCGCTGTCAGCAGAGGAAAGGACATCGGTATCAGACCGCCCTCATCAGCAGGGTCGCGGCGACGAGGATGGCCGCACCGCCGAACATCGAGACCGCGTAACTGCGCGCATAGCCGTTCTGCAGCTTGCGCATGCGCCCGGAGAGGCCGCCCATGGAGGCCGCGGTGCCGTTGACGACCCCGTCGACCAGGGTGTGGTCGACGTACACCAGGGAGCGGGTGAGGTGCTCCCCGCCGCGCACCAGCACGACGTGGTTGAAGTCGTCCTGGAGCAGGTCGCGCCGGGCCGCCCGGGTGAGCAGGGAACCGCGCGGGGCGACGACCGGGACGGGGCTGCGCCCGTACTGGGCGTACGCGATTCCGGCGCCGACGACGAGCAGCACCATGGTGGCCAGCGTGACCGTCAGGGCGCTGACGGGCGAGTTGCCCTCCGAGTGCCCGGTGACCGGCTCCAGCCAGTTGAGGAAGCGGTCGCCGATACTGAAGAAACCGCCCGCGAAGACCGATCCGAAGGCCAGCACGATCATGGGGATCGTCATGGACCTCGGGGACTCGTGCGGGTGCGGCTCATGGCCTTCGGCGTCCGGCTGCCAGCGCTTCTCACCGAAGAACGTCATGATCATCACGCGGGTCATGTAGTACGCCGTGATGGCCGCGCCCAGCAGGGCCGCGCCGCCGAGGATCCAGCCCTCGGTGCCGCCCTTCGCGAAGGCCGCCTCGATGATCTTGTCCTTGGAGAAGAAGCCGGACAGGCCCGGGAAGCCGATGATGGCGAGGTAGCCGAGGCCGAAGGTGACGAAGGTGATCGGCATGTACGTGCGCAGACCGCCGTACTTGCGCATGTCGACCTCGTCGTTCATGCCGTGCATGACCGAGCCGGCGCCGAGGAACAGTCCGGCCTTGAAGAAGCCGTGCGTCACCAGGTGCATGATCGCGAAGACGTAGCCGATGGGGCCGAGGCCCGCGGCCAGCACCATGTAGCCGATCTGCGACATCGTCGATCCGGCGAGTGCCTTCTTGATGTCGTCCTTCGCGCAACCGACGATCGCACCGAACAGGAGCGTGACGGCGCCGACCACGGTGACGACGAGCTGGGCGTCGGGCGCGGCGTTGAAGATCGCGGCGGAGCGGACGATCAGGTAGACGCCCGCGGTCACCATGGTCGCGGCGTGGATGAGGGCGGAGACCGGGGTCGGGCCCTCCATCGCGTCCCCGAGCCAGGACTGCAGCGGCACCTGGGCGGACTTGCCGCAGGCGGCGAGCAGCAGCATCAGGGCGACGGCGGTGAGCTTGCCCTCGGTCGCGCCACCGACGAGCCCCGGGTGCCCCTCGGTACCGAGCACCGGCCCGAAGGCGAAGGACCCGAAGGTGGTGAACATCAGCATGATGGCGATCGACAGGCCCATGTCGCCGACGCGGTTGACCAGGAAGGCCTTCTTCGCGGCGGTGGCGGCGCTGGGCTTGTGCTGCCAGAAGCCGATCAGCAGGTACGAGGCGAGGCCGACGCCCTCCCAGCCGACGTACAACAGCAGGTAGTTGTCGGCGAGGACGAGCAGCAGCATCGCCGCGAGGAACAGGTTCAGGTAGCCGAAGAAGCGGCGGCGCCGCTCGTCGTGCTCCATGTATCCGATCGAGTACAGGTGGATCAGTGAGCCGACGCCGGTGATCAGCAGGACGAACGTCATCGACAGCTGGTCGAGCTGGAAGGAGACGTCCGCCTGGAAACCCTCGACGGGGATCCAGCTGAACAGGTACTGGCTCATGGCCCGGTGGTCCGCGCTCTTGCCCAGCATGTCGGCGAAGAGGATCGCGCCGATCACGAAGGACGCGGCCGCGAGCGCCGTGCCGATCCAGTGGCCGACGGCATCGAGCCGCCTACCGCCGCACAGCAGTACGGCCGCTCCGAGCAGAGGCGCCGCTACCAGCAGCGCAATCAGGTTCTCCACGATTCAGCGACCCCTTACAGCTTCATCAGGCTGGCGTCGTCGACCGAGGCCGAGTGGCGGGAACGGAAGAGCGACACGATGATCGCGAGCCCGACCACGACCTCCGCGGCGGCGACGACCATCGTGAAGAAGGCGATGATCTGGCCGTCGAGATTGCCGTGCATGCGGGAGAAGACGACGAACGCGAGGTTGCAGGCGTTGAGCATGAGCTCGACGCACATGAACACCACGATCGCGTTGCGTCTGATCAGCACGCCGGTGGCACCGATCGTGAACAACAGGGCGGAGAGATAGAGGTAGTTGACCGGGTTCACTTGGACGCCTCCTCCGTCTTCGTGCGCTCCAGGCGTTCTTCGGCCCGCTGCTCCAGCGCCTTCAGATCGCTCAGCGCCTCGGTGGACACGTCACGGATCTGGCCGCGGTCCCGCAGCGTCTTGCTGACGGTCAGCTCGGACGGGGTGCCGTCCGGGAGGAGGCCCGCGATGTCCACCGCGTTGTGCCGGGCGTAGACACCGGGGGCCGGCAGCGGCGGTACGTGCTTGCCTTCCCGTACGCGCTGCTCGGACAGCTCGCGCTGGGTCTTGGCGCGCTCGGTGCGCTCGCGGTGCGTGAGCACCATGGCGCCGACGGCGGCCGTGATGAGCAGGGCGCCGGTGATTTCGAAGGCGAACACGTACTTCGTGAAGATGAGGGCGGCGAGGCCCTCCACGTTCCCGTTGGCGTTGGCCTTGCTCAGGCCGTTGAAGTCCTTCAGGGACGCGTTGCCGATGCCCGCGACCAGCAGGACGCCGAAGCCTAGTCCGCACACCAGGGCCAGCCAGCGCTGACCCTTGATGGTCTCCTTCAGGGAGTCCGCCGCGGTGACACCGACGAGCATGACCACGAAGAGGAACAGCATCATGATCGCGCCGGTGTAGACGACGATCTGCACGACGCCCAGGAAGTAGGCGCCGTTGGCGAGGTAGAACACCGCCAGGATGATCATGGTGCTGGCGAGACAGAGCGCGCTGTGCACGGCCTTCTTCATGAAGACGGTGCACAGGGCGCCGATCACGGCGACCGCGCCGAGGATCCAGAACTGGAAGGCCTCTCCGGTGGAGGTGGAGTAGGCGGCGAGCTGCGCGCTCATGCCCCCACCCCCTCTTCCGTGGGCTTCTCACCCTTGGAGACGGCTACTTGGCGCTCCGTGCCCGGCGCCGCCTCGGTCACCAGACCCCGGTAGTAGTCCTGCTCGTCCGTGCCGGGGAAGATCGAGTGCGGTGTGTCGACCATGCCCTCGTCGAGCCCGGCGAGCAGCTGCTCCTTGGTGTAGATGAGGTTGGCGCGGCTGGAGTCGGCGAGCTCGAACTCGTTCGTCATCGTGAGCGCGCGGGTGGGGCACGCCTCGATGCACAGGCCGCACAGGATGCAGCGGGCGTAGTTGATCTGGTAGACGCGGCCGTACCGCTCGCCCGGCGAGTAGCGCTCCTCGTCGGTGTTGTCCGCGCCCTCCACATAGATGGCGTCCGCGGGGCAGGCCCAGGCGCACAGCTCGCAGCCGATGCACTTCTCCAGACCGTCCGGGTGACGGTTGAGCTGGTGCCGGCCGTGGAACCGCGGGGCGGTGGTCTTCTGCTGCTCCGGGTACTGCTCCGTCAGGCGCTTCTTGAACATGGCCTTGAAGGTCACGCCGAAGCCGGCGACGGGGTTCTGGAAACCGGGCTTGGTCTCCTTCGGCTCCTCAGCCATCGGACCCCTCCTTTCCGTCACGAGTTCCGCCATTCGATCCGTCACTCGCAGTATCGGACCCACCACTGACAATCAACTCGCGCTCGCGGCGCGGGCGACGCCGCGGCACGGGTGGCAGCTCCTGTCCCGGCAGTGGCGGCACGGGGAATCCACCGGCCATCGGGTCGAAGGCGGCGGGCTCGGCGGGCGCTTCCTGAGCGCCCTGCTTGTCGCGGAAGATGTCCGCGGCGAACGAGAGCAGCAGCAGGACGAGGACACCGCCGCCGACGTACAGAGCGATGTCGGCGAAGTCGTAGTTCTCGTTCTTGAGGGTCCGTACGGTCGCGACGAGCATCAGCCAGACCACGGAGACCGGGATGAGGACCTTCCAGCCGAGCTTCATCAGCTGGTCGTAGCGGACGCGTGGCAGCGTGCCGCGCAGCCAGATGAAGAAGAACAGCAGCAGCTGCACCTTCACCACGAACCAGAGCATCGGCCACCAGCCGTGGTTGGCTCCCTCCCAGAAGGTGCTGATGGGCCACGGGGCCCGCCAGCCGCCCAGGAAGAGCGTGGTCGACACGGCCGAGACCGTCACCATGTTCACGTACTCGGCGAGCATGAACAGCGCGAACTTGATGGACGAGTACTCGGTGTTGAAACCGCCCACGAGGTCACCCTCGGACTCCGGCATGTCGAAGGGGGCGCGGTTGGTCTCGCCGACCATCGTGATGATGTAGATCAGGAACGAGACCGGCAGCAGGATGATGTACCAGCGATCGTGCTGCTGCTCGACGATCGTCGAGGTCGACATCGACCCGGAGTAGAGGAACACCGAGGCGAAAGCGGCACCCATGGCGATCTCGTACGAGATCATCTGCGCGCAGGACCGCAGACCGCCCAGCAGCGGGTAGGTGGATCCAGAACTCCAACCCGCGAGCACGATCCCGTAGATGCCCACCGAGGCGACCGCGAGGATGTAGAGCATCGCGATCGGCAGGTCCGTGAGCTGCATCGTGGTGCGGTGCCCGAAGATCGAGACCTCGTTGTCGGCGGGCCCGAAGGGGATCACCGCGATCGCCATGAAGGCCGGGATGGCCGCGACGATCGGCGCGAGGACGTAGACCACCTTGTCCGCGCGTTTGACGATGACGTCTTCCTTGAGCATCAGCTTCACGCCGTCGGCGAGCGACTGGAGCATGCCCCAGGGGCCGTGCCGGTTGGGTCCGATGCGCAGCTGCATCCAGGCGACGACCTTGCGCTCCCACACGATCGAGAACAGCACGGTGATCATCAGGAAGGCGAAGCAGAAGACCGCCTTGACGACGACCAGCCACCAGGGGTCGCGGCCGAACATGGAGAGGTCTTCAGTGGCGAGGTACAGACTGCTCATGCCTCCACCTCCTTGGGGGCCTCGCCGACGAGCGTCGCCGGGCCGATGCGGACGAGTGCGCCGGGCAGCGCCCCCGTGTCGGAGGCGACGCCCCCTCCGGTGGAGTTCAGCGGGAGCCAGACCACGCGGTCGGGCATCTCGGTGATCTGCAGCGGCAGTTCGACGGTTCCGGCACTGCTGGTGACCGCGAGGAGGTCGCCTTCCTTGACGCCCGCCTCGGCGGCGGTGGCGGCCGACACACGCGCGCGTGCGGCATGCCGGGTCCCGGCG
The DNA here is from genome assembly GCF_039503195.1 of Streptomyces mirabilis. Lineage (NCBI taxonomy): Bacteria > Bacillati > Actinomycetota > Actinomycetes > Kitasatosporales > Streptomycetaceae > Streptomyces > Streptomyces mirabilis. The sequence continues at coordinate 6,008,137 of NZ_JBCJKP010000001.1, read as the reverse complement.
AGCGCGTCGTCGCCCTCCTGGAGGCGGCCCTGGTCGAGCAACAGCCGGTGGCCCGCGAGCACGGCCTCCCCCGCGGCGGGACGCGGCAGTGATGCCGCGATCTCCACGGGCCCGGTGGCCCGCAGGCCGCCCCAGGGACCGAGCCGGTCCAGCTCCCCGCGCGTGGTGCGCAGATCCGGCAGGCCCAGGTGTACGTCCATGGCGTCGGCGAGCATCTGCAGGACACGCGCGTCGGTGGGTGCCAGTGGACGGGTCATCTGGTCGGGCTTGAGCGCGGCCTCGAAGAAGCGCACCCTGCCCTCCCAGTTCAGGAAGGTGCCCGCCTTCTCGGCGACCGCGGCCACCGGGAGGACGACATCCGCGTGCTCGGTGACCTCACCGGGCCGCAGTTCGAGCGACACCAGGAAGCCGACTTCGGAAAGGGCCGCACGCGCGCGTGCCGGGTCGGGAAGGTCGGCGACCTCCACGCCCGCCACCACCAGGGCCCGCAGCTCCCCGCCGACGGCGGCCTCGACGATCTGGCCGGTGTCGCGCCCGTAGCGGTGCGGGAGCTCGGAGACGCCCCAGGCGGCCGCGACCTCCTCCCGCGCGCGCGGGTCGGTGGCCGGACGCCCGCCCGGCAGCAGCGACGGAAGCGCGCCCGCCTCGATCGCGCCGCGCTCCCCGGCCCGGCGCGGGATCCACACCAGCGTGGCGCCGGTCGCGGTCGCGGCCCGTACGGCGGCGGTGAGGCCGCCCGCCACACCCGCGAGCCGCTCGCCGACGACGATCACCGCACCCTCGGTGCGCAGCGCCTCGGCGGCCCTGGCACCGTCGCCCTCCAGGCCGACGCCGCTCGCGAGGGCGTCCAGCCACTCGGTCTCGGTACCGGGCGCGGCGGGCAGCAGCGTGCCGCCCGCCTTGTCCAGGCCGCGTGTCGCGTACGTGGCGAGCGAGAACGTCTTCTGTCCGTGTCCGCGCCAGGCCTTGCGCAGCCGCAGGAAGACTCCGGGCGCCTCCTCCTCGGACTCGAAGCCGACGAGCAGGACGCCGGGCGCCTTCTCCAAAGAGGTGTACGTGAGGCCCGTACCGTCGAGGTCCCGTCCGTGTCCGGCGACCCGGGAGGCCAGGAAGTCGGCCTCCTCGGCGCTGTGCACGCGCGCGCGGAAGTCGATGTCGTTCGTGTCGAGGGCCACGCGCGCGAACTTGCTGTAGGCGTAGGCGTCCTCGACGGTGAGACGGCCACCGGTCAGGACGCCGGTCCGGCCGCGGGCCGCCGACAGGCCCCGGGCCGCCGCCTCCAGGGCCTCGGGCCACGAAGCGGGCTCCAGTTCACCCGACTCGCCCCGTACGAGGGGTGTCTCGAGCCGGTCCCGCTGCTGCGCGTACCGGAACCCGAACCGCCCCTTGTCGCAGAGCCACTCCTCGTTGACCTCGGGGTCGGGGGAGGCCAGGCGCCGCAAGACCTTGCCGCGCCGGTGGTCGGTGCGGGTCGCGCAGCCGCCCGCGCAGTGCTCGCACACCGAGTGCGAGGAGACGAGGTCGAACGGACGCGAGCGGAAGCGATACGCCGCCGAGGTCAGCGCGCCCACCGGGCAGATCTGGATGGTGTTCCCGGAGAAGTACGACTCGAACGGGTCGCCTTCGCCGGTGCCGACCTGCTGGAGCGCGCCCCGCTCGATCAGCTCGATCATCGGGTCGCCGGCGATCTGGTTGGAGAAGCGGGTGCAGCGGGCGCACAGCACGCACCGCTCGCGGTCGAGCAGTACCTGCGTGGAGATCGGGACCGGCTTCTCGTAGGTCCGTTTCTTGCCCTCGAAGCGGGACTCGGCGTTGCCGTGCGACATCGCCTGGTTCTGCAGCGGGCACTCGCCACCCTTGTCGCAGACCGGGCAGTCCAGCGGATGGTTGATGAGCAGCAGCTCCATCACACCGTGCTGGGCCTTTTCGGCGGCGGGCGAGGTGAGGTGAGTCTTCACCACCATTCCGTCCGTACACGTGATCGTGCAGGACGCCATGGGCTTGCGCTGGCCCTCGACCTCGACGATGCACTGGCGGCAGGCGCCGGCCGGGTCGAGCAGCGGATGGTCGCAGAATCGGGGATCTCGATGCCGAGCTGTTCGGCGGCCCGGATGACCAGGGTGCCCTTGGGCACGCTGATCTCGGCTCCGTCGATCGTCAGCGAGACGAGATCCTCCGGCGGAACCGCCGCCTCTCCCCCTCCCGAGGGAGCGCTGGTGGTCACCGTCATGCGTTCACCTCCGTGCGGTCGGCCCAAGCCGTGGACTTGGCCGGGTCAAAGGGGCAGCCGCGGCCCGTGATGTGCTCCTCGTACTCCTCGCGGAAGTACTTGAGCGAGGAGAAGATCGGCGAGGCGGCGCCGTCGCCGAGGGCGCAGAACGACTTGCCGTTGATGTTGTCGGCGATGTCGTTGAGCTTGTCGAGGTCCGACATGACGCCCTTGCCGGCCTCGATGTCGCGCAGCAACTGCACGAGCCAGTACGTCCCTTCGCGGCAGGGCGTGCACTTGCCGCAGGACTCGTGGGCGTAGAACTCGGTCCACCGGGTGACAGCCCGCACGACGCAGGTCGTCTCGTCGAAGCACTGGAGTGCTTTTGTGCCGAGCATGGAACCCGCGGCACCCACTCCTTCGTAATCAAGAGGGACGTCGAGGTGCTCGTCGGTGAACATCGGGGTCGAGGAGCCGCCCGGCGTCCAGAACTTCAACCGGTGGCCGGGGCGCATCCCGCCGCTCATCTCAAGGAGTTGACGGAGTGTGATGCCGAGCGGAGCCTCGTACTGGCCGGGGCTGGCGACGTGGCCGCTGAGCGAGTACAGCGTGAAGCCCGGGGACTTCTCGCTGCCCATCGACCTGAACCATTCCTTGCCTTTTCGGAGGATTGCGGGAACTGACGCGATCGACTCGACGTTATTCACCACAGTCGGGCACGCGTAGAGGCCCGCGACGGCTGGGAAGGGGGGACGGAGCCGCGGTTGACCACGGCGGCCTTCGAGCGAGTCGAGCAGTGCGGTCTCCTCACCGCAGATGTACGCGCCCGCGCCCGCGTGCACGGTGAGCTTGAGGTCGAGTCCGCTGCCGAGGATGTTCTCGCCCAGGTAGCCCGCCGCGTAGGCCTCTCGAACGGCCTCGTGCAACCGCCGCAACACGGGGACGACTTCACCGCGGAGATAGATGAACGCATGCGAAGACCTGATGGCATAACACGCGATCACAATGCCCTCGATGAGGCTGTGCGGGTTCGCGAAGAGGAGCGGGATGTCCTTGCAGGTTCCCGGCTCCGATTCGTCGGCGTTGACAACTAGATAGTGAGGTTTGCCATCGCCCTGAGGAATGAACTGCCACTTCATTCCGGTGGGGAATCCCGCGCCGCCCCGGCCGCGCAGACCGGAGTCCTTGACGTACGCGATCAGGTCGTCCGGCGACATGGCCAGCGCCTTGCGCAGCCCCTCGTACCCCTCGTGCCTCCGGTAGACGTCCAGCGACCAGGACTTCTCCTCGTCCCAGAAGGCCGACAGCACGGGTGCGAGCAGCTTTTCCGGGCTGGTCTCGTCGATCTCGGGTGCCAACGTCATCACTCCCCCTCCTCGGCTGCGGGACCCGCCGGGTGCGACGGATCGGAGGCCGACGTGTCCTGCGGCGCGTCGTGCGAGCTCAGGTGCTCGGCCGGCGGCTGGTCCTGCGGTGCCCGGCCGCCTCGCGGGTGGACCACGCGCGCCTGGACGCTCTCCCCCTTGGCCAGGCGGAGACCGATCAGTGAGGCGGGGCCCGCGCTGCCGCCCGCCTCCACGGCTCCCTCGCGCTCGTCGGGGAAGCCCGCCAGGATCCGCGCGGTGTCCTTGAAGGTGCACAAGGGGGCGCCGCGGGTGGGTGCGACCTCTGCTCCCGTGCGCAGGTCGTCCACGAGGCGCTTCGCGGAGGCCACGGTCTGGTTGTCGAAGAACTCCCAGTTGACCATCACGACCGGTGCGAAGTCGCAGGCCGCGTTGCACTCGATGTGCTCCAGCGTGACCTTGCCGTCGTCGGTGGTCTCGCCGTTGCCGACGCCCAGGTGGTCCTGCAGGGCCTCGAAGATCGCGTCGCCGCCCATGACCGCGCACAGGGTGTTGGTGCACACACCCACCTGGTAGTCGCCGCTCGGCTTGCGCCGGTACATCGAGTAGAAGGTCGCGACGGCGGTGACCTCGGCCGTGGTCAGGTTCAGTACGTCCGCGCAGAACCGCTGCCCCGTGCGCGTGACATGGCCCTCCTCCGACTGCACGAGATGCAGCAACGGAAGGAGCGCCGAACGGGAGTCCGGGTAGCGGGCGACGATCTCGCGCGCGTCCGCCTCGAGCCGGGCTCGGACGTCGTCCGGATAGTCGGGCGCGGGCAGTTGGGGCATGCCCAGGCTGACGCCCTCGGGGGTGGTGGTCACCGGTCGACGCCTCCCATCACGGGGTCGATGGACGCGACGGCGACGATGACGTCGGCGACCTGGCCGCCCTCGCACATCGCCGCCATGGCCTGCAGATTGGTGAAGGACGGGTCGCGGAAGTGGACCCGGTAGGGGCGGGTGCCTCCGTCGGACACGGCGTGCACCCCGAGCTCGCCCTTGGGCGACTCGACCGCCGCGTACGTCTGTCCCGGCGGGACGCGGAAGCCCTCGGTCACCAGCTTGAAGTGGTGGATCAGGGCCTCCATGGAGGTGCCCATGATCTTCTTGATGTGGTCGAGGGAGTTGCCGAGACCGTCGGGGCCCAGTGCGAGCTGGGCGGGCCAGGCGATCTTTTTGTCGGCGACCATGACCGGGCCGGGCTGCAGCCGGTCCAGGCACTGCTCGACGATGTGCAGCGACTGGCGCATTTCCTCCAGGCGGATCAGGAAGCGCCCGTAGGAGTCGCAGGTGTCGGCGGTCGGGATCTCGAAGTCGTACGTCTCGTAGCCGCAGTACGGCTGGGCCTTGCGCAGGTCGTGCGGCAGACCCGCGGAGCGCAGGATCGGGCCGGTGGCGCCGAGGGCCATGCAGCCGGCCAGGTCGAGGTAGCCGACGTCCTGCATACGTGCCTTGAAGATGGGGTTCCCGGTGGCGAGCTTGTCGTACTCGGGAAGGTTCTTGTGCATCTTCTTCACGAACTCGCGGATCTGGTCCACCGCGCCGGGCGGCAGGTCCTGGGCGAGTCCGCCGGGGCGGATGTACGCGTGGTTCATCCGCAGGCCGGTGATCAGTTCGTAGATGTCGAGAATGAGTTCACGATCACGGAACCCGTAGATCATGATCGTGGTGGCGCCGAGTTCCATGCCTCCGGTGGCGATGCACACCAGGTGGGAGGAGAGTCGGTTCAGCTCCATCAGGAGGACGCGGACGATCGAGGCGCGGTCGGGGATCTGGTCCTCGATGCCGAGGAGCTTCTCGACGGCGAGACAGTAGGCCGTCTCGTTGAAGAACGGCGTCAGATAGTCCATGCGCGTCACGAACGTGGTGCCCTGGGTCCACGTGCGGAACTCGAGGTTCTTCTCGATGCCGGTGTGGAGGTAGCCGATGCCGCAGCGGGCCTCGGTGACCGTCTCACCGTCGATCTCCAGGATGAGCCGGAGCACGCCGTGGGTGGACGGATGCTGCGGGCCCATGTTGACGATGATGCGTTCGTCGTCGGACTTCGCCGCGGACTGGGCGATCTCGTCCCAGTCGCCACCGGTGACCGTATATACGGTGCCCTCGGTCGTCTCCCGCGCCGCCGCGGCGGACGCGCCGGAAGAAGGGGTCTGCGTGCTCATGAGTACGACCTCCGCTGGTCCGGAGCAGGGATCTGGGCGCCCTTGTACTCGATGGGGATGCCACCGAGGGGGTAGTCCTTGCGCTGCGGGTGGCCCTGCCAGTCGTCCGGCATCATGATCCGCGTCAGTGCCGGGTGGCCGTCGAAGATCAGGCCGAAGAAGTCGTACGTCTCGCGCTCGTGCCAGTCGTTCGTCGGGTAGACGGAGACGAGCGAGGGGACGTGCGGGTCGGCGTCGGGGGCGCTGACTTCGAGGCGGATCAGCCGGTTGTGGGTGATCGAGCGCAGGTGGTAGACGGCGTGCAGCTCCCGGCCCTTGTCGCTGGGGTAGTGCACTCCGCTCACGCCCGTGCACAGTTCGAAGCGCAGGGCCGGGTCGTCGCGGAGGGTCTGGGCGACCCGGACCAGGTACTCGCGTTCGATGTGGAAGGTGAGCTCGTCGCGGTCGACGATCGTCTTCTCGATGGCGTTGTCGGGGACGAGTCCCTGTTCCTCCAGGGCGCCTTCCAGCTCGTCGGCGACCTCGTCGAACCAGCCGCCGTAGGGGCGGGTGGCCGGGCCGGGTAGCCGGACGGAGCGGACCAGGCCTCCGTAGCCGGTGGTGTCGCCACCGTTGTTGGCGCCGAACATGCCGCGCTGGACGCGGATCTCCTCACCGCCCTCGCCGCGCTGGCCGGGGAGGTTCGAGGCGCCGAGGTCCTTCTCGGGGTTCACCCCGTTGCCGTTCGCGTCGCTCACCGCAGCAGGCCCTTCATCTCAATGGTGGGGAGCGCCTTGAGCGCCGCTTCCTCCGCCTCGCGGGCCGCCTCCTCGGCGTTCACGCCGAGCTTGGAGGTCTGGATCTTCTGGTGGAGCTTGAGGATCGCGTCCATCAGCATCTCGGGGCGCGGCGGACAGCCGGGCAAATAGATGTCGACCGGGACGATGTGGTCGACGCCCTGCACAATGGCGTAGTTGTTGAACATTCCGCCCGATGAGGCACAGACCCCCATGGAGATCACCCACTTGGGGTTGGGCATCTGGTCATAGACCTGCCGGAGCACCGGCGCCATCTTCTGGCTGACGCGGCCGGCGACGATCATGAGGTCGGCCTGGCGCGGTGAGCCGCGGAAGACCTCCATGCCGAAGCGCGCGAGGTCGTAGCGGCCCGCACCGGTCGTCATCATCTCGATGGCGCAGCACGCGAGTCCGAACGTGGCGGGGAAGACGGACGCCTTACGCACCCAGCCCGCGGCCTGCTCGACGGTGGTCAGCAGGAATCCGCTCGGCAGCTTTTCTTCGAGTCCCATGTCTTAAAGGCCCCTCAGTCCCATTCCAGGCCGCCGCGCCGCCATACGTACGCGTACGCGACGAAGACGGTGAGCACGAAGAGCAGCATCTCCACGAGCCCGAAAACACCCAGGGCGTCGAAGGTGACGGCCCAGGGGTAGAGGAAGACGATCTCGATGTCGAAGACGATGAAGAGCATCGCCGTCAGGTAGTACTTGATGGGGAAGCGCCCGCCGCCGGCCGGCGTGGGGGTCGGCTCGATACCGCACTCGTAGGCCTCGAGCTTGGCCCGGTTGTATCGCTTTGGACCGATAAGCGTGGCCATGACCACGGAGAAGATCGCAAAGCCTGCCCCGAGGGCTCCCAGTACGAGGATCGGCGCATACGCGTTCACGCTCCTCGCTCCTCTCAGTCGGCACTGACTGCTGGCGGTTGCGTCAGGCAAGCACTTCTGCCCCACCCGTCCCACGAACCCCGTGCGTCCCGACGAAGATCGCGTACATGTGAAGCAGGTCACAAGCCCAACTGCCTCGCATCTTATGCCCGCCGGTCTGTGATCTGCGACACGGGGTATTGCACAAGCTTTGTGATCTCCACCACCTGACGAACGATCATGAAGTCGGATGAGCAGTGATCTTCATACGCGAAGCGTCCGTGCGATCACCAGATGTGACATTTCCGCTCGTCACCACAGGTCCGGGGCGGCGTCTCCATATCAAGAGACTTCCGACGCATGCAAATTGGTGCTGGACGCGGGGGCTTGATAGAGGACCGCGTTCACACATCAGGGGGAGGGGTGTGGACGGTGTGGACGAGCATCGGCGCGTGCATGCGTTCACGAGTACGGGGGAGTCGAGAGGTGCGCGCGAGACGCCGTGGGCCCGGCGACCGTTCCGTGACCTGTGTCACATCGACCTATGGGTCGGATAAGCCGGCCTTGGCCACAGCCTGCAACCAATGGTAGGCAGAGGGCAATTCGGACGTAATGCGGAAAGGGCATGATCACAGGCTTGATCATCTCTGTCCGGAATGCCCGTTACGGCGTCAATAAAGAGTGACGCGCCCCGGATTCGGCCGCGGATTGAACAACTGTGGCGCACCACACGTTTCTTGAAGGTATGAGGGAGTCCCTGATACCGGTTGTACCCATGTCCCACACCGCTCACATACGCAACCACCGGAAGCCCCGCCGCAACGCGTCGACGCTAGCGATGCGCGCCGGAGTTGCCGGTGGCGTTCTCAGCACCTTGGCCGTGGCCGGTGCGGCTGGTTCGGCGAACGCCGCCGAGCCCGTGACCCAGACCCTCGAACTGCCCACCCTGACGGCCGACCTGGCCACTCAGTTGGCGCAGTCCGCGGACGCCACGCAGCAGGCCGCTGCGAACTACGAGCTGCAGGCCGAGCGCGACGCGGCCGCCGCAAAGGCCGCGAAGCAGGCCAAGGCGGACCTCGCGGACGCCAAGAAGAAGGCGGAGGCCAAGAAGAAGGCCGAGGACGCGCGGAAGGCCGCGGCCGCCCAGGCCGCCTCCCGGTCGTCCACGCGGACCGTCCTGTCCAGCTCCGCGGGCTCCTCGAGTTCGACCGTCTCCGCCCCGGCCAGCGGCAGTGTCGCCACCGTCATCGCCTTCCTCAAGGCTCAGGTCGGCGACGCGTACGTGATGGGCGGTACGGGCCCCAACGCCTGGGACTGCTCCGGCCTCGTGCAGGCCGCGTTCCGGCAGGTCGGTGTCGACCTGCCGCGCGTCTCGCAGGACCAGTCGACGTCCGGTACGCCGGTTTCGCTGTCCAACATCCAGGTCGGCGACATCCTGTACTGGGGTTCGGCCGGTTCGGCGTACCACGTGGGTGTGTACATCGGTAACGGCCAGTACCTGGACGCGGCCAACCCCTCCAAGGGTGTGGTGATTCAGGACCTTTCGGGCTACCCGGCCACGGGCGCGGTGCGCGTTCTCTGAGTCGCGGGACCTGGTGAGTCGTACGGCGTGAAGGCCGCCACCCGAGTGGGTGGCGGCCTCGTCGTGCTGTCCCGGGGGGCGGGACCGCCCCCCGGAGGTCACCGGGGGTCGCCCGGGCCCCGGGCGCGACCCCGTGAGGGCGTCAGGCCTTCGGTGCCACCTTCGAGAGGCCGTTGATGATGCGGTCCATCGCGTCACCACCGGTCGGGTCCGTGAGGTTCGCGAGCATCTTGAGGGTGAACTTCATCAGGAGCGGGTGGGTCAGGCCGCGCTGGGTCGCGATCTTCATGACCTTCGGGTTGCCGATGAGCTTCACGAAGGCGCGGCCGAGGGTGTAGTAGCCGCCGTAGGTGTCCTTGAGGACGCGGGGGTAGCGCTGGAGGGCCAGTTCTCGCTGGGTGGGCGTCGAGCGGGCGTGGGCCTGCACGATGACGTCCGCGGCGATCTGGCCGGACTCCATGGCGTAGGCGATGCCCTCGCCGTTGAACGGGTTGACCAGACCACCGGCGTCGCCGACCAGCAGCAGACCCTTGGTGTAGTGCGGTTGGCGGTTGAAGGCCATGGGAAGGGCGGCACCGCGGATCGGGCCGGTCATGTTCTCCGGCGTGTAGCCCCAGTCCTCCGGCATGGACGCGCACCAGGCCTTCAGGACCTCGCGCCAGTCCAGTTCCTTGAAGGAGTTGGAGGTGTTGAGCACGCCGAGGCCGACGTTCGAGGTGCCGTCGCCCATGCCGAAGATCCAGCCGTAGCCGGGCAGCAGACGGTCCTCGGCGCCCCGGCGGTCCCACAGCTCCAGCCAGGACTCCAGGTAGTCGTCCTCGTGGCGCGGGGACGTGAAGTACGTACGGACCGCGACACCCATCGGGCGGTCCTCGCGGCGGTGCAGGCCCATCGCCAGGGACAGGCGGGTGGAGTTACCGTCGGCGGCGACGACCAGCGGCGCGTGGAAGGTGACCTCGCGCTTCTCCCCGCGTCGCCCAGCTTCGCGTGCACGCCCGTGATGCGGCCGGTGCGGTCGTCGATGATGGGGGCGCCGACATTGCAGCGCTCGTACAGCCGCGCGCCCGCCTTCTGCGCCTGCCGGGCCAGCTGCTCGTCGAAGTCGTCGCGCTTGCGGACGAGTCCGTAGTCCGGGTAGGAGGCGAGATCCGGCCAGTCCAGCTGGAGGCGGACGCCGCCGCCGATGATGCGCAGGCCCTTGTTGCGCAGCCAGCCGGCCTCTTCGGAGATGTCGATCCCCATGGAGACGAGCTGCTTGGTGGCGCGCGGGGTCAGGCCGTCACCGCAGACCTTCTCCCTCGGGAACGCGGTCTTCTCCAGGAGCAGGACGTCGAGTCCGGCCTTCGCCAGGTAGTACGCGGTCGTGGAACCGGCTGGTCCAGCCCCCACGACGATCACATCTGCGGTGTTTTCGGAGAGGGGTTGGGGCTCGGTCACGGCGGGGTCTCCCCAAGACTCGAAATCTGCGTGCTGACGGGCACTGGACATGGGCAGTCTATGCAGCGGTACTGATCACCTGGCTGAAGGGTTGCCCCGTGAACCGAGCTCTCCCCGACGTACGGCTGCGTGTCCCCACCGACGAGGACGCGTTCGCCTGGCACCGGATCTTCGCCGACCCCGAGGTCATGGAGTTCCACGGTGGGAAGGCGGCCGAACTGTCGGTGTACGAGGAGCTCACCGCACGGCAGCGCAGGCACGACGCCGAACTCGGTTTCTGTCTGTGGACCCTGGTCGACGCGGAGGGTGAGGTGCTGGGCTTCACCGGGGCGCAGCCGTGGCCGCGCGAGTGGGGGCCGAAGGGCGAGATCGAGATCGGGTGGCGGCTCGGCAGGGCGCATTGGGGCAAGGGGTACGTCACCGCCGCCGCGCTCACCACCCTGGAGCGGGTGCGCGCGGCGGGCGTCTCGGATGTCGTCGCCGTGGTCAGACCCGGCAACGAGCGCTCCATCGCCGTGACCCGACGCCTCGGCATGGAACGGGCCGAGGCCTTCACCCATCCCGCGACGGCCTCGCCCGCGCACTGCTACCGCCTCGCTCTCTGACGGCTTCCGGAAGGCCGCCTCACGGTTTATGGCAGCCACCCCGAGGGTTTCCGGCAGCCACCCGACGGCTTCCGGAAGGGCAGGGCCCGGGCTTACCCTTCCGGTACCGCTGGGGGGTGACGTCCGTGCGCCTGACACCCAAGACACCCGAAGTGCGCGTGCCGCGACTCATCGGCCTGATGGCCGTGGACGCACGCGAGACGGCCGACGCGCGAGGTGTGCTGCTCGCCGCGCCCGACCGGCCCGACTTCCATCTCACCGTCGTCGACTACGTCGTACGCCAATATCCGCCGCCCGGCTCCGAGGTGCCGCGCGGGGCCGTGGTCACCGTGTGGTTCGACCTCGGTGACGCGGAGGGCGGCGCGGGTGTGCGGGAGCCGCGACTGCCGGGTCCGCCGTCGGGCGGCATGCGCCGCGAGCTCGACGAGCCCGGGGACCCGTTCGAGGTGCTCAGGTGAGGGAGCCGCTCTCCGGAACCGGGAGCGGCAGCTCGCCCGGAGAGCGCGTCAGCCGACGCTTGCCCGGAAGAGGAGTCAGGCGGCGCCTGCCCGAGGGACGGCGCCTGCCCGGAGGACGCGTCAGGCGGCCTTGAAGCCTCGGTGCAGGGCCACCACGCCGCCTGTCAGGTTCCGCCAGGCCACCTTCGACCAGCCGGCCTTGCGCAGCTTCTCGGCGAGCTCGGGCTGGTTCGGCCAGGCGCGGATGGACTCGGCGAGATAGACGTACGCGTCGGGGTTGGAGGACACGGCACGGGCGACCGGCGGCAGTGCGCGCATCAGGTACTCGGTGTAGACCGTGCGGAACGGCGCCCAGGTGGGGTGCGAGAACTCGCAGATCACCACCCGGCCACCGGGCTTGGTCACGCGGTACAGCTCGCTCAGCGCCGTGTCGGTCTCCTGGACGTTGCGCAGGCCGAAGGAGATCGTCACCGCGTCGAAGGTGTCGTCCTTGAAGGGCAGCTTCGTCGCGTCGCCCGCGGTCAGTGGCAGCCAGGGGTGGTTCTTCTTGCCGACCCGCAGCATGCCGAGGGAGAAGTCGCAGGGCACGACGTACGCGCCGGTGCGGGCGAAGGGGAGGGACGAGGTCGCCGTACCGGCCGCCAGGTCCAGGATCTTCTGCGCGGGGCGCGCGTCGACCGCCTTCGCGACCTCCCTGCGCCACACCCGGTCCTGGCCGAGCGACAGCACGTCGTTCGTCAGGTCGTACCGTTCCGCCACGTCGTCGAACATCGAGGCGACTTCGTGCGGCTGCTTGTCCAGGGATGCGCGGGTCACGTCCCCATTGTGGCAGTAGCGGGTGCCGCTGGGTTCGAGTGGGATCAGCCCGAGCCCAACGACACCCTCTCAGGCCGGGCGACTCTGCGGCGCCCGACCCGTACGCCGGTCTCGCACGCCCCTTCAGGGGAGCAGCTTCGGCTTCTTCTTGGCGGCCACGTCCTCGACCCAGCCGACCAGCGGGATGGCGACCCAGATCAGCACCCAGCCGATGCCGAACAGGAACCACTGGCTCTCCAGCGGCAGCCACTTCTCGAAGGCCGGCACCTTCCAGAACTGGTCGATCAGCGGGACCGCGAGGACGAGGGCGATCTCGTGCCAGAGATAGATCGTCACCGCCCGCCCGTTGAAGATCGTCACGGTCCGGTCGAGCCGCTTGAAGCGGGCGAGCCAGGCGAAGTCGACGTCGTAGTACGCCTTGAAGTACATCAGCAGCGTCACGAAGCCGGCCGACCAGAAGGTCTGTGCGACGGGGACCTCGTCCAGGTCGTACGTACCGAACTCCGCCTGGTGCGCGAAGGCGTACCAGCCGCCGTACGCCAGGAGGGCGAGTGACGCCAGGATCACCAGGCCGGGCTTGAGCCGGTGGAGGACGCCCTCGCGGTGCGCGAAGCCGACCAGCCAGCAGAACAGGAAGGTGGCGAAGTCCGTCAGGCCGCTGCCGAAGCGGTTGTACGGAGGCTGCCAGGCGTACTGGAAGACCAGGATCGGAGCGAGGGAGAGGAGCAGCACCGGGAGGGGAGCCTTGCGGAAGACCTTCAGGAGCAGCGGGGACATCAGGACGAACCAGAGGTACGTCCGCAGGTACCAGAGGATCTCCCAGGCCTGGATGCCCCACTGGTTGCCCGGCGGGTCGCCGACCGGCACGATCCAGAAGACGATCTGCCAGCCCGGCATCCAGTCGTGGATCAGCATCGCCACCACGACGAAGAAGCCCCAGAACCAGAAGGGCGGCAGCAGCCGTCGCATCCGGCTCTTGACCACCTTGAGGGCGGGGCGTTCCAGGGACTTGGCCATCAGTGAGCCGGCGAGCGCGAACATCACGCCCATCGACGGGAAGACCAGGCCGGCCCAGGCCCAGCCGAAGGTGTGGTACGCCACGACACGGACCAGCGCGATGGCGCGCAACGCGTCGAAGTAGCGGTCGCGTCCGCCGCCCTTCGGCCTGGGACCGGCATCCGGTTCGGGTTCGGATCCGGGTTCTGGTTCTGGTTCTGGTTCTGGTTCTGGCACCGACCTCGGTTCCGGTGCCGGTTCCGTCCGGGGCTCGGCCTGGACCGGGTCCATCTGGACGGTGTTCGAGGCCGCCGCTTGCGGTTCTTCGGCAACGTACTGCCAGGGCTGCCCGTACTGGACGGGCTGCGCGGGCGGCCCGTATCCCTGGTCGTACTGGGGGTGTCCCTGTCCGTACGGCTGCGGCGGCACCTGCTGCCCGTACCCGTAGCCGTACCCCTGCTGCCCCTGCTGCCCCTGTTGTTCCGAGCCCCAGCTCATGTCAGCTCACTCCTGCCGGGGTCCCGACCTCACCCGTGCGCTTGAGCTTCTGCCAGCGGAGGCGGCCGCCGGTCAGGGCGGTCACGGAGGAGTGGATCAGGACGAGGTACATCATCTGGCGGTATGCGAGCTGCTGCAGCGGCAGCATCGCGAGGTAGCGGTACTTCTCGCGGTCGAGGCGGAACGCGTAGGCGGCGCAGACGAGTTGGACGACCAGCACCGCCAGCCAGGCCAGCAGTGAGGCCCAGAAGTCCACGAAGATCATCGAGTAGACGGTGAACACGTCGATGAGCGGAGCGAGGACCGGCGTGATGATCTGGAAGATCACGACGAGCGGCATGCCGATGCGGCCGAAGCGACCCGACGGGCCCTTGTCCGTCAGGGACTTGCGGTGCTTCCACAGCGCCTGCATGGTGCCGTACGACCAGCGGTAGCGCTGCGACCACAGCTGCTCCAGCGAACTCGGCGCCTCCGTCCAGGCCCTGGCGTGCTCCTGGTAGACGACCCGCCAGCCCGCACGGTGCATCGCGATGGTGATGTCGGTGTCCTCGGCGAGCGTGTCCTCGCTCATGCCCCCGACCTCGAGGACCGCGTCGCGGCGGAACGCGCCGATCGCGCCCGGGATGGTGGGCATGCAGCGCAGCAGGTCGTACATGCGGCGGTCGAGGTTGAAGCCCATCACGTACTCGATGTGCTGCCAGGCGCCGATGACGGTGTTGCGGTTGCCGACCTTGGCGTTGCCCGCGACCGCGCCGATGCCCGGGTCCGCGAAGGGCTGGACGAGTTGGTGCACGGCGTCCGGTTCGAAGACGGTGTCGCCGTCCATCATCACGACGATGTCGTCACTGGCGTTGCGGACGCCGTTGTTGAGGGCGGCCGGTTTGCCCGCGTTCTCCTGGCGGATGACCCGGACGTTGGGCAGGCCCAGCGACTCGGCGATCTCCTTGGTGCCGTCCGTGGAGCCGTCGTCGACGACGATGATCTCGATCGGATGGGTGCTCCGCGCCAGCGAGTGGAGCGTGTTGGCGATGCACTCCTTCTCGTTGTACGCGGGCACGATCACCGTCACCGGCCTGGTGACCGTCGGCCCCCAGCTGAACTTGCCGCCCTTGCCGCGCTTCCTGTTGCGCTGTCTGTAGTGGCGGCGGGCGAGGATCAGCATCATCCCGAAACGCCCCATGACGGAGACGCCGACGACCAGCAGCAGCCAGGAGAGCAGCGGCAGGACCCATTCGGCGACCGCGACCGCGTAGATGAGGGCCTTGCCCTCGTAGAGGGTCGAGCCGGTGGCCTTCTGCTGGCCGGACTGCTCGACGTCCACCTTGTTGGAGGAGTTGCTGGAGGAGGAGTCGGCGGAGCCCGAACCGGGTGCGGACTGCGCGCCGCCCGGCTGCTCGCCCAGCGCGCCGGCACCGGCCCCCGCACCCGCACCGGTCTGTCCCACCCCGGCCTCGACGGCCTGTCCGGAACCGGTGGCGTCCGTGCGGCCGGCACCGTTCGGTGCCCCGTTCAGCTTCGCCATCGCGCCGCTGACGGTGGTGAAGGAGTACCCCTTCGCCTTCATCTTCTTGATGTACGTGTCGAGCGCCTTGACCGTCTCCGAGCGGTCGCCGCCCGCGTCGTGCATGAGGACGACGGCGCCCTTGTCGTTCTTCGGCGTGGCCCACTGGACGATCTTCGAGACCCCCGGCTTCTTCCAGTCGTCGCTGTCGGTGTCGACGAAGACGCTGGTGTAGCCGAGGTTGCCGATCTCCTTGTAGACGGGCCAGCTGTAGTTGTCGACGGCGTTGATCTCCGAGGAGTACGGGGCCCGGAACAGCGTCGTCGTGATCCCCGCCGCACCCGCGAGCGCGAGCTGGGTCTGCTTCAGCTCGCGCTGGAGCCGGCCCGTGCCCTGGTAGGAGAGGTCGACGTGGGTGAAGGTGTGGATGCCGACCTCGTTGCCCTGGTCCACGAGGTCCTTCACGACGCCCGGATAGCGGGAGACCATCGAGCCGACCATGAAGAAGGTGGCCTCGATGTCGTTGTCGTCGAGCACCTTGAGGATCTGGGGAGTCCAGGTCGGGGTCGGACCGTCGTCGAAGGTGAGCACGATGGTCTTCTTCGGAACGGACCGGGTCTTGGCCGTGCCACCCGTGAACGTCAGGAGCGGACCCCCGTCGAGGATCTTCTGCGGCACCTGGTCGTAGGCCGCGCCGTCGCGCACCCGCGCGTCGTTGCCGATCTCGGAACGCAGATAGCCGTCGAGCAGCATCACGCTGGTGAGCCCCAGCAGGAGCAGCAGGGCGAGGATCACGCGCGGTTTCTGCAGCGCCGCGGCCTTGCCGGCCGCCCGCTCCATCTTGGTGGGGGCGCGCCGGCGGCCGCGTGAAGGCGTCGTCGAAGTCATGGAGGTGGGTCCGTTCCGGTCAGTTGGCGCCGGTGGAAGCGGACGCGGATGCGGCCGGGGAAGCGGCCGAGGAGGGGGCCGTGCCCGTGCGCAGGCCCGACGGTGGGGTGCCGGTCGGCCTGCCGGTGGGGGCCTCGCCGCCCTGCGGCCGAAGGTTGCCCCCGGGTGCGGAGCCGGCCTGGCCGCCGCTGAACGGGAAGAGCGAGGACGGGGTCAGCGAGGTGCCCCAGCCCATGAAGGCCATCCCGAGGACGACCGCGTAACCGAAGCAGACGGCGCCGACGAGCATGCCGAACCTGCGCAGCAGACGTGCTCTGCGCCCGGAGTTGTCAACGAACACGGGACCGTCTTCGGACGCGTTGCCGCGTTTGCGGCGGCGGCCGCGCCCTTGACTGTGGTTTTCGATGGCTGACTCGGATTGCATTCCCCGGATATTAGGGCTCCTTTATGTGGCCAATTCTCTGGTTCTCATGTGAGGCGCCCATGAAACGTGGCCCAAGCTGTCCATTCCCTGAGAGAATTCTTGAACATCCGCGCAGCTCACGGTCGATACATATTCCCCTTGTGTACCGATTCGCGGCCCGGCTTGCCCGATTCGCGTACCGCCGCTCATGGGTTTCCCATGCACTTCCTGTATTCGGGAATCACTCTCGGATGTGCCACCTTGGAACTCCCGGACCGCACTTTGTTTCGGTCCTGAGACAGAAATCACGAGAGCGGGTGCATACGCAATGAGGGGTTATCTGAGGCCGGCTGCCTGGCTCACCTGCCTGTTTGCTCTGGCGGCGGCGGGGTGCTCTTCCGGCGGTGCGGGCACCACGGACGCGGCGCCCGCGCAGACCTCCCGGGCCCCGCGGACGAGTGCGGCGCCCTCCGAGAGCGCGTCCTCCTCCAGCACCTCGTACGCGCCCTACGTGAGCGCCACGGAGGCCTCCGTGACGGACTCGACGGGGTCTCCGACCATGTACAACCTGGCCTTCGTGATCTCCGACGGCACCAACTGCACGGCCAAGTGGAACGGCACGGACGCCATCGACAAGGCCGCCGTGAAGTCCCGGATCTCGGCGCTGAAGGAGTCCGGCGCGAGTGTGCGTGTCTCGTTCGGCGGAGCGTCCGGCAAGGAGCTGGCGGAGGTCTGCGGCAGCGCGAGCGCGCTCGCGGCGGCGTACGGGGCGGCGCTCGACGCCGCCGGCTCCACCCAGGCCGACTTCGACGTCGAGGGGGACGCGCTGACCGACTCCGCGTCGGTGGCGCTGCGGTCCAAGGCGATCGCGCTGCTCCAGAAGGAGCGCGGTGACCTGAAGGTGTCCTTCACGCTGCCGGTCATGCCGTCCGGGCTGGATTCGGACAGTCTGGCGCTGCTGGAGTCCGCCAACGACAACTCCGTGAAGGTCTCCACGGTCAACATCATGACCATGAATTACGGGAGTTCGTACTCCGGGGACATGGGCGACTACGCCGAGACGTCCGCCAAGGCGACCCACGATCAAGTGCAGGACGTGTTCGGGCTGTCGAGTGCGGGGGCCTGGCAGGGGCTCGCGTTGACGTCGATGATCGGGGACAACGACGTGGCCGATGAGACGTTCGGCCTCTCGGACGCGGCGCAGGTCCGTGCGTTCGCCGAGTCGAAGAAGATCGCTTGGGTGTCGATGTGGTCGACGTTCCGGGATCAGCAGTGTTCGAGTGATGACGCCTCTTCGGACAATGCGGCCACCAATTGCAGTGGGGTTTCGCAGAGTTCGGGGGCGTTTGCGGAGGCGTTCGCCGGGTGACGGCGCATATCTGATCTGCGGGCCGGTGGGGGCTGGTCGCACAGTTTCCCGCGCCCCTGAAGGGCGCGCTCCCGTGCACGCGGCTCCAGAACTCAGCGGCGTCTGTGCACCAGGCGGCCTGCGCACACCGTCGCAAGGCACGTGCCGTCCGCGTCGAACACCGCCAAGTCGGCCCGGCCCAGGGCCACGATCGCCGCAGGCCGGGTGCGGGCCAGGACCACGACGTCGTTTCGCTGGGCCGCGGCCCGGAGTTCCGGTGTGTCGACGTGCTCCTGAAGAACCGCCACCGCACCCGACTTCAGCACCGCGTGCACACGTTCCCGTGGGGACGGCGCCTCGGGCAGTGGGCCCTCGTGGACGAGCGCCGGCCCGAGGGCCCCGGGCCAACTGCGGACCCGCGCCCCCGGAAAGCGCTCCAGCAGCACGTCCAGCGGGCCGGTGCCCGCGACCCGGTCGCCCTCCACGGCGACCGCGCCGTCCTTCAGCGGGTCCGCGTCCCAGCTGACGCGCAGCTCGTCGGCGGTGTGGATCGTCAGCACGGCGGGGCTAGTTGGAGGCGAGCAGCTTCAGCTCGGGGTGCGCCGTGCCGCCCTCGATCGCGGTGGACGAGATGTGGGACATGACGCGCTCGTCGACCGGGTCGTTCGCCGGGTCGTCGTGGACGACGATGTGCTCGTACGTCGTGGTCCGCTGGGCGGGCACGCGGCCGGCCTTGCGGATCAGGTCGATGATCTCCATGCGGTTGGAGCGGTGCTTGGCGCCGGCGGAGGAGACGACGTTCTCCTCCAGCATGATCGAGCCGAGGTCGTCCGCGCCGTAGTGCAGGGAGAGCTGGCCGACCTCCTTGCCGGTGGTGAGCCAGGAGCCCTGGATGTGGGCGATGTTGTCCATGAACAGCCGGGCGATCGCGATCATCCGCAGGTACTCGAAGAGCGTCGCCTGTGTGCGGCCCTTCAGGTGGTTGTTCTCGGGTTGGTAGGTGTACGGGATGAAGGCGCGGAAGCCGCCCGTGCGGTCCTGTACGTCACGGATCATCCGCAGGTGCTCGATGCGCTCGGCGTTGGTCTCGCCGGTGCCCATGAGCATGGTGGACGTCGACTCGACGCCCAGCCCGTGCGCGGTCTCCATGATCTCCAGCCAGCGCTCGCCGGACTCCTTGAGGGGGGCGATCGCCTTGCGGGGGCGGGCCGGGAGGAGTTCGGCACCGGCGCCCGCGAAGGAGTCGAGGCCGGCGGCGTGGATCCGCTGGATGGCCTCCTCCACACTCACCTTGGAGATGCGGGCCATGTGCTCGACCTCGGACGCGCCGAGGGAGTGGATGACCAGCTGCGGGTAGGCGGCCTTGATCGCGGCGAAGTGCTTCTCGTAGTACTCGACGCCGTAGTCCGGGTGGTGTCCGCCCTGGAACATGATCTGCGTACCGCCGAGTTCGACGGTCTCCGCGCAGCGGCGCAGGATGTCGTCGAGGTCGCGCGTCCAGCCCTTGGCGGTGTCCTTGGGAGCCGCGTAGAAGGCGCAGAACTTGCACGCCGTGACGCACACGTTCGTGTAGTTGATGTTGCGCTCGATGATGTACGTGGCGATGTGCTCGGTCCCCGCGTACCGGCGGCGGCGTACCGCGTCCGCGGCGGCGCCCAGGGCGTGCAGCGGGGCCTCGCGGTAGAGGACGAGCGCCTCTTCGGGGGTGATCCGCCCACCCGCGGCAGCACGGTCGAGGACGGCTGTGACATCAAAAGACGTGAGGTCGGCCTTCTCGGTCACCGGGAGCGTCCCTTTCGTAAGGGTTCTGGACGGACCCGGCCAGCCTACGCCAGCCACGCCCGCGGCCCGACGTCAGGCCGCGTACGCCCCGATCAGCAGCCCGACGTACGCCCCCGCGATCAGGAACGGTCCGAAGGGGATGGACGTCTTGCGCCCCGCGCGTCGCATCAGCACCAGCCCCAGCCCGTACAGGCCGCCGAACAGGAACCCGGCGAAGGTGCCGAGCACCACGGTCCCCCATCCGTACCAGCCGAGCACGGCCCCGATTCCCAGCGCGAGCTTCACGTCCCCGAAGCCCATGCCGTTGGGGTTGACGAGGAAGAGGAGGAAGTACGCGCCGCCGAGCACGAGCGATCCGAACAGCGCGGTCGGCCACTCACCCGCGTGCTCCGGTACGAGGGCCGTCACCCCCAGCAGTACGAGCGCCAGGCCCGCGAGCGGGAGGGTCAGGACGTCCGGCAGGCGCTGCACCCGGAAGTCCACGACCGCGAGCAGCACGCCGAGCGGCGCGAGCAGCAGCCAGACCGCCAGTTCGGGGCGGGCGCCGGTGGCGAGGGCGAGACCGGCGCAGCCCCCCGCGGTGGCGAGGGTGACGAGCGGGGTGCCGGTGCCGTAGCGGTACGCCGTCGGGGCGTCGCCCGGCATCCGCCCCGCCCCGTCCGGCACCCGCCCGGCGTCTTCGGGCACGCGGCCCGCATCACCGGGGCCTCGCCCCGCGTCCCCGGGCGCCGACCTCGACGTACGAACGTCACGAAGGTCCTGGACGCAGTCGGGGCAGCGGGCGAGGCCGAGCCAGCCGCCCGCGGCGCCGGTGAGGACGTGTCCGTCGGGGCACCGGGTCCGCCACGCCTCGTCCGGCTCCACCGCGAACCGGTAGGCGGCCCGCGGCACCAGCAGTCCCGCCGCCGCGCCCCAGAGGGCGGCGAGGACGGTCAGCCACAGCGGCCGGACGGACCAGAGTTCGGGGTCCACGGCTACTCGGCCTTCGACATGCGCGCCACCGGATCGCCCGCGTCCGCGTTGTCCGTCTCGTACTTGAGGTCGCCCCCGGCGGGGATCAGCCGCACCTCGTGGCTGCCGGTAGTACAGGTGCCGGGGTTGGACGTCTTGGCGATGCTCGTCGCGGTGAGCTGTGTGTCCGTGACCTTCTTCAGGACGAGTACGTCGTCACAGGTGCCGCCGATCAGATCGGTCGACCGGAACGTGCCCAACTCCTTGCCCACGGCGGCCTGGTGGAGGGTGACCCGGAACGTGCCCGCGGGCAGCTTCCCGTTCAGCGCGTAGGCGTCGCCCGACCAGGTGCCGAGGTAGTGCGCGGGCACGGAGGCGAGCGTCGCGCCGGCCGAACCGGCGGCGCTCGGTGTCGCCGCCGGAGGGCTGGCCGCGGAATCGGAGCCGCTGGAGGCCGAGTTGTCGTCACCGCCGCCCGGGAGCAGATGGAACATGAACACCGAGCCCACCGTCACCGCGGCCAGCGCTCCCGCCACGGCCAGCGCGAGCGTGCAACTCATCCTGCGGCCACGACCGTTCGCACCGGGGGCCGAGGTCGCGGCCATGCTGACGGAGAGCTTGCCCGGGTGATCCTCCCGGTGCTCTCGCCGGTCCTGGCGGCCGGGGTCGGCCGCGGGCGTGCTCGGGTGGACCGTCGGCGCCGCGACCGCGTCCTGGACATCGCGCTGCCCCGGAACGTACGTCGGCATGGCGTACGGCGGCATGGTCGGCGGCGGACCGAACACCCCGTCGGGCGGCGGCGTCCCGGCCCCGGAGTCCGTGCCCACCGAAGGACTGCTGAACCCCACCGGCCCGGACGGCGTCACCTCCGCCGCCTCCAGGTTCAGCAGCTGCACCGCGCTGCGGCTGACCTGCTCCACCAGGGGCCCCGGCAGCCACCCGGCGGTCACCAGCCGGGCCGCCCCCTCGGGGGCCAGGCGTCCGGCCACCTCACCCGGGGTCGGCCGCCCCGCCGGGTCCTTGCCGAGGCAGGCGGCCACGAGTTCTCGTAGCTCTCCGTCCAGGGAGCCGAGCCGGGGTTCCTCGTGCACCACCTTGTAGAGGAGGGCGGCCGAGGAGTCACCGGGGAACGGGGACTCGCCCGTCGCCGCGTACACCAGCACCGCGCCCAGGGAGAAGACGTCCGCCGCGCCCGTGACCCCCTTGCCGAGGATCTGCTCGGGTGACATGTAACCGGGGGAGCCGACGGAGACGCCCGTCGAGGTGAGCGAGGCGGTGCCGTCGGTGGCCCGGGCGATGCCGAAGTCGATGAGGAGGGGGCCGTCGAGGGTGAGCAGGACGTTGGAGGGCTTGACGTCACGGTGGACGAGGCCCAGTGCGTGGACCGCCGTGAGGGCCTCGGCCAGGCCCGCGCCCAGCACCCGTACCGAAGGCGCCGGAAGCGGACCGCCCGCGTCCGCGACCGCGGCGGCGAGCGAGGGACCGGCCGCGTAGCCGGTCGCGACCCACGGCACGGACGCCTCCGGATCCGCGTCGAGGACCGGGGCCGTCCACGCGCCGCCCACCCGTCGCGCGGCCTCGACCTCGCGGCGGAAGCGGGCGCGGAACTCCTCGTCGAGCGCGAAGTGCGGGTGCACGATCTTGACCGCGACCGTCCGCCCGCCCGCGCTGCGGCCCAGGTACACCCGCCCCATGCCGCCGGAGCCCAGCCGGCCGAGCAGCCGGTAGGGCCCCACGACCGTGGGTTCATCCACTCCGAGCGGCTGCATGGCGCTCCCACCTCCCCCGTACGCACGGACGCACTGCCCAGCAGGGTAGTTCCGTACGCCCCCGCGGGGTCCCGAACACCCCCCGCGGGTTCACAACGTCCCCGCGGTCTCAGGGAGTCAGCAGTTCGACCTTCACGTCCGTCGGGAAGCCGGTGGTCGAGCCGACCCGTCGGGCGAACTCCTGTACGGCCGCGAGCTGCGGGCCGCCGAAGCGGAAGTCGAGCGTGGTGAAGTACTGCTCCAGGGTCCGCTCGTCGAAGGCCTCCCAGCGGGCCGCCTGCTCGGCGACCTTGGAGACCTCGTCCAGCGAGAGGTCCCGGGAGGCGAGGAAGGCCTCGTGCACCTTGCGGGTGACGACGGGCTCGCGCTCCAGGTAGTCGCGGCGGGCCGCCCACACGGCGAAGACGAACGGCAGGCCCGTCCACTGCTTCCACAGCGTTCCGAGGTCGTGCACCTCCAGACCGAACTTCGGCCCGTCGAGGAGGTTGGCCCGCAGTGCCGCGTCACCGATGAGGACGGCGGCGTCGGCCTCCTGCATCATCAGGCTGAGGTCGGGCGGGCACGTGTAGTAGGACGGCTGGACACCCACGCTCTCGGCCAGCAGCAGCTGCGCAAGCCGAACGGATGTACGAGAGGTGGAGCCGAGGGCGACCCGGGCGCCGTCCAGCTGGTCCAGCGGGACCTGCGAGACGATCACACAGGACATCACCGGACCGTCGCAGCCGACCGCGATGTCCGGGAAGGCGACCAGCTCGTCGGCGTGCTTGAGGAACTCGACGAGCGTGATGGGCCCGATGTCGAGGTCCCCCTGCACCAGCTTCTCGCTGAGCTTCTCCGGGGTGTCCTTGGTGAGCTCGAAGTCGAGGAGCGTGCCCGTTCTCGCGAGCCCCCAGTAGAGGGGCAGGCAGTTCAGGAACTGGATGTGGCCGACGCGCGGCCGGGTGCGGTAATTGTCCACATCGCGAGGCTAGACCCCATGGAGTACCGTGCAGTCTCCAGGGTCCCCGCGTGGTTTCAGAAACCCTTCCGCCCCCTTGTGTCAACCCTTGCGACAGCGAGTCGACACCACCCTCGTCAACCCATCCGCCATGCGGGTCAAACATCCGGGTGACGTGATCTTGCCCCCTATTGCTTTCGGCTGCCTGCGTGCTAGGCTCGCCGCAAGTTGCAGTTTGGTTTCCCTTGCAGTACAGAGCCTGCGGAGCATGTGACCGCGGGCTCTCGTCGTTTTCAGACGTATGCAGTTGTTTACACAATCGCAGGTTCTGGAGCAGGGCAACCCTTTGGGCCCAAGGAGGGCTTATGGCTACCGGAACCGTGAAGTGGTTCAACGCCGAAAAGGGCTTTGGTTTCATCGCCCAGGAAGGCGGCGGCCCGGACGTCTTCGTCCACTACTCCGCGATCAACGCGAGCGGATTCCGCTCTCTCGAAGAGAACCAGTCGGTTTCCTTCGACGTCACGCAGGGTCCGAAGGGCCCGCAGGCGGAGAACGTCACCCCGATCTGAGTCTGCGGGCTTCATGAGCCCAATGCTTTGATCCGGAACGGATCGCAGTACCCAAGGAGCCCCGCGCCAGCCGGTCGCGGGGCTCCTGCCTTGTCCTCCCCTGTCCTCTCCTGTCGGCGGTGCGTTCCTACCGCACGTACAGCTCCTCGATCTCCTTGCTGAAGTCACGTTCGATCGCCGCCCGCCTCAGCTTCATGGTGGGGGTCACGTGACCCGCCAGTTCCGTGAAGTCTCCCGGGAGGACGGCGAAGCGGCGGATGGACTCGGGGCGGGAGACGAGTTTGTTGGCCTCGTCGATCGCGCGCTGGAGGATGACGTTCAGCTCCGGGTCGTCCGTGAGGAGCTCCGGCGGGACGGGGTGCTTGCCGATCATCTGGCGCCAGTGGGTGACGCCGTCCTGGTCCAGGGTGATGAGGGCGGTGACGTAGGGGCGGCGGTCGCCGAGGACGATGCACTGGGCGATCAGCGGATGCGAGCGGAGCCAGTTCTCCAGGGGCGCGGGGGCAACGCTCTTGCCGCCCGCGGTGATCAGGATCTCCTTCTTGCGGCCCGTGATGGTGAGGTAGCCCCCGTCGTCCAGTTCGCCGATGTCACCGGTCGCGAACCAGCCGTCCGGCGCCGCGTCGACGACGCCGCCCGCGTTCGGGTCCCAGTAGCCGCGGAAGATCTGTTCGCCGCCCAGCAGGATCTCGCCGTCCCCGGCTATCCGTACCCGGGTGCCCGGCAGCGGCCAGCCCACCGTGCCCAGTCGGGGTTTGAGCGGGGGCGTGACGGTCGCGGCGGCGGTGGCCTCCGTCAGGCCGTACCCCTCGAAGATCTCGATGCCGGCACCCGCGTAGAACGCGGCGAGACGGCGGCCCAGCGGGGAGCCGCCGCAGATCGCGTAGCGGACCTTGCCACCCAGCGCGTTGCGGATCCGGCGGTAGACCAAGGGGTCGTAGAGGGCGCGGGCGGCGCGCAGGGAGCGCGAGGGACCCGGCCCGGTGCCGTGCTGCTTGGCCTCGATCGCCTCGCCGTAGCTGCACGCGATGCGCGCGGCGCGGTCGAAGGAGGACCCGCGGCCCATCTTCTCGGCCGTGGCCCGGCCGGTGTTGAACACCTTCTCCAGGACATAGGGGATGGCCAGCAGGAAGGTGGGTCGGAAGCTCGCCAGGTCCGCGAGCAGGTCCTCGGTACTCAGGCTCGGCGCATGGCCCAGGCGCACCCGGGCGCGCAGACAGGCGACCGCGACCATCCGCCCGAAGACATGGGAGAGGGGGAGGAAGAGGAGCATCGACGCGGCGTCCGAGGTCTGCGCCTTGAAGATCGGATAGAGCAGTTCGATCGCGTTGTCGATCTCGGCGAAGAAGTTGCCGTGGGTGAGTGCGCAGCCCTTGGGGCGGCCGGTGGTGCCCGAGGTGTAGATGAGGGTGGCGAGCGTGTCGGGGCCGAGCACCCCGCGGCGCACGGCGACCTCCTGGTCCGGGATGTCCTGGCCCAGCTCGGCCAGCCGCTCCAGGTGTCCCTTCTCGAAGACCCACATGTGCCGCAGGTCGGGGATCCGGTCGCGTTCCGGGCCGAGCGAGGACGCCTGCGCCACCGTCTCCGTGGCGAGGGCGACGGCTCCCGAGTCCTGGAGGATCCAGCGGACCTGGAAGACGGAGGAGGTGGGGTAGACGGGGACGGTGACCAGGCCCGCCGCCCAGGCCGCGAAGTCCAGGAGCGTCCACTCGTACGTCGTCCGCGCCATGATCGCGATGCGGTCGCCGGGTGCCAGGCCCTCGGCGATCAGGCCCTTCGCCACCGCCAGCACCTGCGCGGCGAACTCGGTGGCGGTCACGTCCTCCCAGGCGCCGTCGGCGTTCTTCCTGCTGAGGACCGCCGCGTTCGGGGCCACGGCCGCGTTGTCGAACGGGATGTCCGCGAGCGAGCCGTGGGTCACCTGACCGACGAGGGGTGGCACGGACACCTCGCGCACCACTCCGTCCAGCCGCCTGATCTCGGGCTCCACGAGGGAGGGTGGGGAGTCGTACGGGCTGGGCTGGGTGGACATGGAGCGGCTCCTTGGCTACCAGGACCCGGTCGGTATGAGGCGGGTTGGGGGCGCAAAGCCTCATACGTGCCTGGGGCGTGGGGGGTTCATGCGAGTTTCAACAAGGCAGGGGTGACCGGGATCGTACGGGGCTGGGGTGTGGGGTTTGTGGGTGTCTGGGGCGGGCGGGGTGCGAGTTACCTCCGGTACGGGGTCTCGGGTGCGGGTGGTTTTTCAGGTGCGGGCCGGTGGGGGCTGGGCGCGCAGTTCCCCGCGCCCCTCAAAGAGCTCCGACCCAGCGGGATTGCAGGGTGCCGTCGTTAGTGGCGTTCCAGGATGGCCGTGACTCCCTGGCCACCGGCCGCGCAGATGGAGATGAGGCCTCGCCCGGGGGTGTCGCGTTCCGCGAGGAGTGTGGCCAGGGTGGCCACGATGCGGGCGCCGGTGGCGGCGAAGGGGTGGCCGGTGGCGAGGGAGGAACCCGCGACGTTGAGGCGGGAGCGGTCGACCGTTCCCGGGCCGCGCTTCTCCCAGGCGGCCAGGGTGGCGAGGACCTGGGAGGCGAATGCCTCGTGGACCTCGATGAAGTCGAAGTCCCGCAGGGAGAGTCCGGCGCGTTCCAGGAGGCGGGGGACGGCGTACGCGGGGGCCATCAGCAGGCCGTCCTCACCGCCGACGACGTCACCCTCGACGAAGTCGACCGCGGCGGTCTCGTAGGCGGTCAGGTGGGCGAGCGGGGCCAGACCCCGCGCCTCGGCCCAGTCGTCGCTCGCCAGGAGCACCGTCGCCGCGCCGTCCGTCAGCGGTGTCGAATTGCCCGCGGTCATGGTGGGGTCGGGCTGTTCGGTGCCGAACACCGGCTTGAGCGCGGCCAGTTCGGCGGGGGTCGAGTCCGGGCGGAGGTTCTGGTCGCGGGTCAGGCCGCGGAACGGGACGACGAGGTCGTCGAACAGGCCCCGTTCGTACGCCGCCGCCAGCCGCTGATGGCTGGTGGCCGCCAGTTCGTCCTGCGCCTCGCGGGTCACCCCCCACGCGCGGGCCGTCACGGCGGCGTGCTCTCCCATGGACAGACCCGTGCGCGGCTCGGCGTTGCGGGGGATGTCGGGGACCAGGTGGGAGGGGCGGACGCGGGCCAGGGCCCGGAGGCGGGCGCCGGGCGACTTGGCGCGGCGGACCTCCAGGAGGATGCGGCGCAGCTCGTCGTTGACCCCGAGCGGGGCGTCGCTGGCGGTGTCGGCGCCGCCCGCGATCGCGGACTCGGTCTGACCCAGTGTGATCTTGTTCGCGGCGGCGACGACGGCTTGCAGGCCGGTCCCGCAGGCCTGCTGGATGTCGTACGCCGGGGTGCGCGCGTCGAGTTTCGAGCCGAGGACGGTCTCACGGGCGAGGTTGAAGTCGCGGCTGTGCTTGAGGACGGCCCCGGCGACCAACTCGCCCACCGCCCCCGGTCCTTCGAGCCCGTACCGCTCGACCAGGCCGTCGACCGTCGCGGTCAGCATCTCCTGGTGGGAGGCGGTGGCGTACGGGCCGTCGGAGCGGGCGAAGGGGGTTCGGGCGCCACCGACGACCGCGACGGGGCGCGTCCCGGACAGCGTTCCGGCGGTGCTTGTTCTCGGTGGATTGCGGGGGCTCATCTCGACCTGCTCCTGATCCTTCACGTAGCCTTACCCTGGGTAACCTTACTCTGGAGTAAATTAACGTCCCAGCTGGGGGTTGGACAATGGCGGACCGCTATCTGAGCTTCCCCGGCACCGCACCCGGTCGCTTTCTGACCCGCCGGCTCGGGCTGCCCCAGCCGGCCGCGCTGCACCGCTGGTCGCCCGAACGGCCCACCCTGGAGGGGGCGTTGCTGCTCCTGACGGCCGGGAAGTCGACGCTGGACGACGTGGCCGCCGTGCTGGCCCGGACGGGGCTCGAGGTGCGGACGGAGGCGTCGGCACAGCGGCCGGCCGGGGTCGTGCTCGACGCGACCGGGGTCGCCTGCGTGGAGGCGCTCGCCGAGGTGCACGCGGCGCTGCATCCCGTGGTGCGGTCGGTCGCCGACGGTGGGCGGGTGGTGGTGCTCGGCGCCGCCCTCGCCCCCGACGATCACCATCAGGCGGCGGCACAGCAGGCGTTGGAAGGACGACGGATGTGCTGTTGGGGGACCGGGTGATGCGGCATGGGGGGCGGATCGTGGCCACCGCGTCGATCGCCGGGATCGCCGGGAACGTCGGACAGACCCACTACGCGGCCAGTAAGGCGGGGGTCGTGGGGTTCGTACGGGCGCTCGCTCCGCGGGTGTGGCGAGCACGGGGTGACGGTGAACGCCGTCGCGCCCGGGTTCATCGAGACGAAGATGACGGCGGCCGTGCCGTTGTTCGTTCGGGAGGCGGGGCGACGGATGAACTCCCTCGGGCAAGGAGGGTTGCCGGTCGATGTCGCCGAGACGATCGCGTGGCTCGCGGGGCCGGGGTCCTGGGACGTGACCGGACAGGTGGTTCGGGTGTGCGGCCAGAGTTTGCTGGGGGCGTAGGGGTTTGCCGCCCCCGCCGCCCCTACCCGTCCCATCCTTCTGGGGCTCTGCCCCAGGCCCCGGGGGGCGGCCTTTTGACCGCGGGCCGGTGGGGGCTGGTCGCGCAGTTCGCCGCGCCCCCGAGCGGGGGCTCCGCCCCCGCCGACGCACCCGCCCGCAGTCGTCGAACCACCCCGACAACGCCCCTGCCCCTCGCCGTTCGGATACGACCGATCCCGGGAGGATCCCATGACCACCCTCACCCTCACCGCTGCCCCGGCCCTCACCCCTCTCCTGGCCCGAGGTGCCCTGTTCTCCCCCCTCAAGCGGCGGCCCCGCCCGGACGCCCACGTCCCGCCGACCCGTCTCGTTCTCCCTGACGTCCGTATCGATCTCGCCCGGCTCACCACCTACGAGCGGGTCTGCGGGTTCGCCACGGGGGCGGACGCGCTGCCGGTGACGTATCCGCACGTCCTCGGGTTTCCGCTCGCCATGCGGATCATGGCCAGCCGCTCGTTCCCCCTGCCGCTGCTCGGGCTCGTCCACACCTCGATAGAGATCACCCAGCGGCAGCCACTGGCGGCCTCGGAGACGTACGAACTCGGCGTGCGGGTAGCGGGGTTGGAACCCCATCACCGTGGGACGCAGGCCTGCGTCGTGACCGAGGCGAGGGTCGACGGCACGTTGGTGTGGGAGTCGAGGAGTGCCTATCTCGCCCGGCACCGGACGGCCGGGGGGCCGACGTCCACGCCCCCACGGGAGCCGGGCGACGGCACGCCCCTCCCCGTCCGTGCCGAGTGGCGGCTCGGTGGTGACGTGGGGCGGCGGTACGGCGCCGCCTCGGGGGACCGCAACCCCATTCACCTGCACCCCCTCACCGCCCGCCTGTTCGGCTTCCCCCGCGCCCTCGCGCACGGCATGTGGACGGTGGCCCGTTGCCTCGCGGAACAGGGCCCCCAGGACGCGGTACGTCTGCGTGCCGACTTCAAGGCCCCCGTCCTCCTCCCGGGCACGGTCACCTACGCCGCCGACGGCCCCGCGTTCGAACTCCGCGGCACGGACTCCGGGCGCCTGCATCTGACGGGCGACCTACAGCCCATACCGTGAAGAGGTCAGTCCTGCGGGGGCGTCCACGGGCGGTTCTCCATCAGGTCGCCCAGGCCCGCCCAGGCGAAGTTCATCAGGGTCGCCGCGGCCTGCTTCGCGGAGACACCCGGCGTGGCGTTGGCCCAGGCGGCGAGGGCCTCGGCGGCGCCGACGAGGGCCTCGGCGAGTCCGGCGACCTCCCGTTCGGCCAGGGACGGGTCACGATGTTCCCCCAAGCTCTCAACTCCGCTCGAGCAGGGGCTACCCCCCTCGCGCGCGGCGACCACGATCAGCTGGGTGACGAACGCGACGAGTTCCTCGCGCATCGCCGCGACCTCGGCCGCGAACGGCTCGCCGTGCGTACGCGCCTGACGGTGCAGGACCGCCCAGCCGTCCGGGTTCTCGGCGGTGTGCGTGAAGAACGCCCGCAGGCCCGCCCAGAGTTGGCGGTCGGCGGGCAGGCCGGGCTGGACGCCCGCGCGTACCGCCGTGGTCAGTGCGGCCGCCTCACGGCGGATGCAGGCGGTGAAGAGGTCTTCCTTGGAGTTCAGGTACAGATACACCAACGGCTTGGACACGCCCGCCAGATCGGCGATCTCGTCCATCGAAGCGGATCGGTAGCCCCGCTGCCCGAAGGTCCGCACGGCGGCGTCCAGCATCTGCTGTTCACGTACCGCGCGCGGCATCCGCTTGTTCTTCACAGCACCCATACGGGCAAGCGTACGATCGGCCGCCGTCGGCCAGGCACAGCGTTACGAGGTCTGGCCCCGCACGCCGCCGCGGGTGGCGTCGTCCACGCCGTCCTCCTGGCTGCGGTTCTGCTCCAGGT
Source organism: Streptomyces mirabilis (assembly GCF_039503195.1). Classification (NCBI taxonomy): domain Bacteria; kingdom Bacillati; phylum Actinomycetota; class Actinomycetes; order Kitasatosporales; family Streptomycetaceae; genus Streptomyces; species Streptomyces mirabilis. Next base: position 5,977,781 of record NZ_JBCJKP010000001.1, on the reverse strand, counting down.
TGGTCTTCATGCGATCCACGCGCGCGACGACCTGGGCGGAGGCGCGGTCGCGCTCCTTGCGCAGCACGACGAAACTGATGGGCGCGGAGATCACCAGCGCGAGCAGGACGATCCACATGTAGTTGGAGTCACCCAGGCCGCGCGGAGCGATGCCCAGGTAGACGAGGCCCCAGACGACCACGAGGCAGCCGGCGAAGACGCCGAGGCGCATCAGTGTGTAGCGGCCCATGTCAATCCACTCTTCCGTTCCGAACCGTTTCGAACGTTCCCAAAGGGCACCGTCCAGTGAAGCACGCCCGGCCCGATCCTCGTGCAGGGGGGCCTCAGTCGCCAGGCGGGAGAGGCAGCAGCATCGTGATCTCGTCACGGTCGTCGCCCGGCGCGACACGCAGCGCGTCGGGCGCCCGGCCGATCTCCTTGTAGCCGCAGGAGGCGTAGAAGCGTTCCAGTCCCTCCCCGCCCCGGCAGGTGAGGCGGAGTCCCTCCAGGCCGAGCGCGCGGGCCCGGTCCTCGGCCTCGCGGAGCAGGTCGGCGCCGTAGCCGCGACCCTGGAGGGCCGGGTCGACCATGACGGTGTACAGCCAGGCCCAGTGGCGCATGAGGGGGTGGTCGTTGAGGGCGAGGAACGCGGTGGCGGCGAGCCGGCCGTCGGCGGTGAATCCGGCGAGGAGCCGGGTGCGGCCCTCGGCTATCGCGGTGAGGTGGGCCTCGGCGCGGGGGCGTATGTCGACGGCGGTCACCGGTGGCACGAAGCCGACCGCACCGCCCGCGTTGGTGACATCCGTCCAGAGGGCGAGCAGCTGGTCGGGCAGGGGGTGGGTCGGCTGCGCGTCACGGGTGAACAGGGTGAAGGTCAGTGGCACGGCCACCGAGCGTAGAACACCGAGGTCGGAGGGGACCAACTGCAGATGTCACCCGTCCACGCCGGGTTGAACTTCCGGAACACGAGGACGCAGTCGTCGGACGAAGCGCAAGGCCGGCCCCCTCCGCGAGAAGGGAACCGGCACCGGGGGCGTCATGGGCGTGCGACCGGACCGCGGAGCGTCAGACGCGCATCGGCTGCGGCGACTCGCGGCGCGCCGGGTCCGGGCCGTCGTACTCGCGGATGATCTCGTAGCGGGTGTTGCGCTCGACCGGCTGGAAACCCGCGTCGCGGATCAGGTCGAGCAGGTCCTCGCGGGTCAGCTTGTTCGGCGTGCCGTAGTTGTCCGCGTCGTGCGTGATCTTGTACTCGACGACCGAGCCGTCCATGTCGTCGGCACCGTGCTGGAGGGCGAGCTGCGCGGTCTGCACGCCGTGCATCACCCAGAAGACCTTGACGTGCGGCACGTTGTCGAAGAGGAGACGGGAGACGGCGAAGGTCTTCAGGGCCTCGGCACCGGTCGCCATCTGGGTGCGCGCCTGGAGCCGGTTGCGGACCTTACCGTCCTTCATGTCCACGAAGTCGTGCTGGTAGCGCAGCGGGATGAAGACCTGGAAGCCGCCGGTCTCGTCCTGGAGCTCACGCAGCCTGAGGACGTGGTCGACGCGGTGGCGGGGCTCCTCGATGTGCCCGTACAGCATCGTGCACGGGGTCTTCAGACCCTTCTCGTGCGCGAGCCGGTGGATGCGCGACCAGTCCTCCCAGTGCGTGCGGTGGTCCACGATGTGCTGGCGGACCTCCCAGTCGAAGATCTCCGCGCCGCCGCCGGTGAGGGACTCGAGGCCCGCCTCGATCAGCTCGTCGAGGATCTCCGACGCCGACAGCCCGGAGATGGTCTCGAAGTGGTGGATCTCCGTCGCCGTGAAGGCCTTCAGGGAGACGTTCGGGAGGGCCTTCTTCAGCTCGCTCAGCGACCGCGGGTAGTAGCGCCACGGCAGGTTCGGGTGCAGGCCGTTGACGATGTGCAGCTCGGTGAGGTTGTCGTTCTCCATCGCCTTGGCGAGGCGGACGGCCTCCTCGATGCGCATCGTGTACGCGTCCTTCTCGCCCGGCTTGCGCTGGAACGAGCAGTACGCGCAGGACGCGGTGCACACGTTCGTCATGTTGAGGTGGCGGTTGACGTTGAAGTGCACGACGTCGCCGTTCTTGCGCGTGCGCACCTCGTGGGCGAGCCCGCCCAGCCAGGCCAGGTCGTCCGACTCGTACAGCGCGATGCCGTCTTCGCGGGTCAGCCGCTCACCGGCTCGAACCTTCTGCTCCAGCTCGCGCTTGAGCCCGACGTCCATGCCTCTACCTCTTCCTCAGACAGCCTTCGTAAACCGTACTCCCCCGCCCTCCGGGCGGGAGGGGCCCCCATCAGGCACGTCGTGCCCTAGCCCTCTTCGGGCAGCTCTCCGACCCGGTTCTCCCACTTCGTGGAGAGCACGATCGTCGTACGGGTCCGGGAGACACCCTTCGTCCCCGAGAGCCGTCGGATGGTCTTCTCCAGCCCGTCGACATCACTCGCCCGCACCTTGAGCATGAACGAGTCGTCGCCCGCGATGAACCAGCAGTCCTCGATCTCGCCGAGGTCCCGCATCCGCCGGGCCACGTCCTCGTGGTCGGCGGCGTCGGAGAGCGAGATGCCGATCAGGGCGGTGACACCGAGACCGAGCGAGGCGGAGTCGACGGTGGCGCGGTAACCGGTGATGACCCCGGCCGCCTCCAGCCGGTTGATGCGGTCGGTGACGCTGGGTCCCGACAGACCGACGAGGCGCCCCAGCTCCGCGTAGGAGGCCCGGCCGTTCTCTCTCAGGGCCTGGATGAGCTGCCTGTCCACCGCGTCCATGCGATCGCTAGCCTTCCGCTGAAGTGTGTGAGTCGTGAGTGGTGCGATGTTGCTCAGTGGTGCTCGGGTCGTGCGTGCTCGGGTCGTGCGTGCTCGGGTCGTGCGTGCTCGGGTCGTGCGTGCTCGGGTCGTGCGTGCTTCGCTTCACAGGTGCTCGGCCGTGGCCGCTCAGGTCGCTCGGGAACCGCCGCCGAGTTCGCCCTCCCACCGGCGGTACAGCCCGTGTTCGACGCCCGCCGCGTCCAACACCCGCCCGGCGACGAAGTCCACCAGGTCCTGGATGTGGGTGGCCCCCGCGTAGAACGCCGGAGAGGCGGGCAGCACGGTGGCGCCCGCGTCGTCCAGGGAGACCAGATGACGCAGCGTCTGCCCGTTCAACGGGGTCTCACGGACGGCGACGACGAGCTTGCGCCCCTCCTTGAGCGTCACACTCGCCGCGCGCTGCAGCAGATCCTTCGACAGCCCCAGGGCGACTCCGGCCACGCAGGCCGTCGAGGCCGGCACGATCAGCATGCCCTTGGAGGGGTACGAGCCCGAGGACGGCCCCGCCGCCAGGTCACCGGCGCTCCAGTGCCGTACGCCCTCGATGCGCACGTCGAAGGTGCCGGGCTTGCCGTCCGCGCCACGCGCCAGCCATTCCCGCAGGTCGTCCTGCCAGTGCGCGTCCCGGAAGGGAAGGCCGGTCTCGTCGAGCAGCGTGAGCCGGGAGGCGCGCGAGACCACCAGGTCGACGCTCTCCCCCGCCGCCAGGAGCGCCCGCAGCACGGAGGCGGCGTACGGCGTACCGGAGGCACCCGACACCCCCACGATCCAAGGCCGGCGCTGCGTCTGTCCTGGCTTCATGACGTCGAGGGTATCCGGCGGCTGTCGGGATTCAGACCGTGAGCCCGCGGACCAGCAGATCGAGCAGGGCACACACGAACAGGGCGATGCCGATGAATCCGTTGACTTGGAAGAACGCGCGGTTCAGACGGGACAGGTCGTGCGGCTTCACGATGGAGTGCTCGTAGAGGAACGCGCCCGCGACGATCAGCAGGCCCAGCCAGAAGAACGCGCCCGCGTCGGTGGCGACGGCGTACCAGGCGAACAGCGCGGTGGTGACGGCGTGGCAGCCGCGCGCCCCCCAGATCGCGGCGGGGATACCGAAGCGCGCCGGTACCGACATGACCCCGATCTCGCGGTCCGTGTCGACGTCCTGGCAGGCGTAGATCAGGTCGAAGCCGCCGATCCAGATCCCGACCGCGAGCCCCAGGATGACGGCGTCCCACGACCACTCGCCGGAGATCGCCAGCCAGCCGCCGATCGGGCCCATCGCCTGGGCCAGGCCCAGGATGGCCTGCGGGAAGTTCGTGAACCGTTTGCCGTACGGGTACACCACCATCGGGATCACCGCGATGGGGGCGAGGGCCAGGCACAGGGGGTTCAGGAGGGCCGCGGCCCCCAGGAAGAAGACCAGCGCGACCAGCGCGCCCGTCCACGCGTGCTTCACGCTCATCGCGCCGGTGACCAGCTCACGGTGGGCCGTGCGCGGGTTGCGGGCGTCGATCTCGCGGTCGATGATCCGGTTCGCCGCCATCGCGAACGTGCGCAGCCCGACCATCGCGATCGTGACGAGCAGCAGCCTGCCCCAGTGGATGTTCCTGTCCCACTCGAACATCGCGGTCAGCGCGGCGATGTAGGCGAAGGGCAGCGCGAAGACGGAGTGCTCGATCATGACGAGCCGGAGGAAGGCCTTGGTGCGCCCCGGCTGCTGCGGGAGCGCGGCGGATGCGCTGGTCACCGGCCGGCCGCCCGTCCGCTGTCGATCCGTCCGCTGTCGATGGACCTCACAGGCCGTACTCCTTCCAGCGGCGGTCGACCGTCGCCGCCGTCTCCGGGTCGGAGAGAACCATTTCCGGCCATCCCCCGTCCCGGGTGTAGCCCTCCTCGGGCCACTTCCTCGTCGCGTCGATGCCCGCCTTGCCGCCCCAGAACTGCTGGTAGGAGGCGTGGTCGAGATGGTCGACGGGGCCTTCGACGACGGTGAGGTCGCGGGCGTAGTCGGTGTTGCCGAGGGCCCGCCACGCGACCTCGTGGAGATCGTGGACGTCACAGTCCGAGTCCACGACCACGATGAGCTTCGTGAGGGACATCATGTGCGCCCCCCAGACCGCGTGCATCACCTTTTGGGCGTGCTTGGGATATTTCTTGTCGATCGCGATGATCGCGCAGTTGTGGAAGCCACCGGCCTCGGGGAGGTGGTAGTCCACGATGTCCGGCACGATGATCTTCAGCAGGGGGAGGAAGAAGCGCTCGGTCGCCCGCCCGAGGGGGCCGTCCTCCGTCGGGGGCCGCCCCACGACGATCGACTGGAGCAGCGGCCGCTTGCGCATGGTGACGCAGTCGATGGTCAGCGCCGGGAAGGGCTCCTGAGGCGTGTAGAACCCGGTGTGGTCGCCGAAGGGTCCCTCCGGGAGCATCTCCCCCGGCTCCAGCCACCCTTCGAGCACGACCTCCGCGTTCGCGGGCACCTGCAGCGGGACGGTCTTGCAGTCCACCATCTCGATCCGCTTGCCCTGGATGAACCCGGCGAAGAGGTACTCGTCGATGTCACCGGGCAGCGGGGCGGTGGAGGCGTACGTCACGGCGGGCGGGCACCCGAAGGCGATCGCGACCGGCAGCCGCTCTCCCCTTCTCGCCGCCACCTGGTAGTGGTTGCGGCTGTCCTTGTGGATCTGCCAGTGCATCCCGATGGTGCGCTTGTCGTGGCGCTGGAGGCGGTAGAGCCCGAGGTTGCGGATTCCGCTCTCCGGGTCCTTGGTGTGGGTGAGTCCGAGGTTGAAGAAGGAGCCGCCGTCCTGGGGCCAGGTGAAGAGCGCGGGGAGGGCGTCCAGGTCGACGTCCTCACCGTGCAGCACGACCTCCTGCACGGGCGCGTTGTCGGACTTCACCTTCTTCGGCGGTACGTGGGTCATCGCGCCGAGCTTGCCGAAGGCCTCGCGTACGCCGACGAAGCCGTGGGGCAGCTCGGGCCTGAGCAGGCCGCCGATCTTCTCGCTGATCTCGCCGTACGACTTCAGGCCGAGGGCCTTCAGCAGCCGCCGGTCGGTGCCGAAGACATTCATGGCGAGCGGCATGGCGGACCCGCGCACGTTCTCGAAGAGCAGCGCCGGTCCACCCGCCTTCTGCACCCGGTCGACGATCTCCCCGACCTCCAGATACGGGTCCACCTCGGCCTTGATGCGCTTGAGGTCGCCCTCGCGCTCCAGCGCCCTCAGCAGGGATCGAAGATCGTCGTAAGCCATGCGTCCAAGTATCGCTGAGGCCCACCCGACACCGACGTGCGCCCCACCGCCGTGGGCAGGACCACCCCTCTCGCCCCCGCCGCCCCTACCCGTCCCATCCCCGGGGGCTACGCCCCCAGACCCCCCATCGGTCCGAACGGCCTCGTCCTCAGACGCCGGACGGGCTGGGGGGCGCGGACGTGGATGGGTGGGTGGGGCATCGGCCTCCCGCGCCGCCCCCAGACGCCGGACGGGCTGAAAGATGCGGGCCGGGGTGGGTGGGGTGCGTGCGGCCTCCGGCTTCGCCCGCGAACGCCGGGTGGGCCGAGGCTTTCAGGGGCGCGGGTAACTGCGCGATCAACCCCCAACGACCCACGGCCGAGGAACCGCCCCGAGGGGCAGCGCCCCTTCAGGGGCGCGGGGAACTGCGCGACCAGCCCCCGCCCACCCGCGGCCGACGAACCACCAGGCGTACGGGGAGTCGGGGCGAAGCCCCGCTCCAGGGCCGGGCGGAGCCCCTGGGGTGGTGGGGCGGGGAAAGTGTCATCCCCCCGTTGAAGTCAGCCGCTACCCTGTGCGCGTCACCGGGGCGCACCGCCCCGCCACCGTCCACTGGGGGACCGTTCCGCCATGCTCAGGTATCTGCCGTTCCTGCTGGTCCTGGCGCTGTGGATCTACTCGTTCATCGACTGCCTGAACACGCCGGAGGAAGAGGTCCGCGGCCTGCCCAAGGTGGTGTGGGTGATCGTCATCCTGCTCTTCGGAGAAGTTCTCGTCGGCCCGATCGCCTGGCTCGTCGCCGGCAAGGTCGGCCGGGGCCCGACCCGAGGCGTCACGCCCTCGGAGTGGCGCCGCGAGCAGCGCCCGCAGTACGTCGCCCCCGACGACAACCCCGAGTTCCTGAACTCGCTCAGCACGGAGCCCGCGCCCTCCAAGAACGTCAAGGACGAGGCACTCCTGAAGGACTGGGAGGCCGACCTGCGGCGCCGCGAGGAGGAGCTGCGCCGGCGCGAGGCCGGCGAGGAGTCCGAGAGCTGACGCCCGTACAAGGTGTACGCCGACGAGCCTCCCGGAACGGACAGTGCGCCTCTGGCCGGGGGTGACGGCGCCCCGGACACTTACGGTGCATGACGACCGCTCCCGCCGGCACCACCGCACCGACCACGCCCGAGTACGGCGACCGAGTCATCGCCGTCGAGACGGCGGGCTCGGAACCGATCCCCGACGCCGAACGCCACGGCAGCCCGCTCCAGTTGCTGTGGACCTGGGCCTCCCCGAACATCGAGTTCGCGACCGTGTACATCGGCGTGATCTCGGTCCTCTTCTTCGGGCTGAACTTCTGGCAGGCGGCCGCGGCACTGCTGCTGGGCACGGCGCTGGGCGCGCTGACGCAAGGCGTCCTGTCCCTCGACGGACCCCGGTTCGGCGTCCCGCAGATGGTGATCGGCCGCCTCTCCTTCGGCTACCGGGGCAATCTGCTGCCGGCCGGAGTGAACGCCCTGGTGGCGGGTGTGGGCTGGTTCGCCGTGAACAGCGTGAGCGCCGCGTTCGCGTTGAACACGCTGACGGGTCTGCGCCCCCTGCCCTCCCTGCTGCTCGTGGTGGCGGTCGAGATCGTGATCGGCTTCATCGGCCACAACTTCGTGCACGCCTTCGAGAAGTACGCGTTCCCGGCGCTGGCGGTGGTGTTCCTGGTGGCGGGGGTGTGGACGTTCGACCACGCGGACCTGGGCGCCTCGGGCGGGGGCGGCGGCATCGGCGGCTTCCTGCTGGCGTTCAGCACGGCCTGGGGGTACGCGGCGGGCTGGAACCCGTACGCCGCGGACTACTCGCGCTACCTCCCCCGTACGGCGAACAGGTTCAGGACCGCTCTCTACCCGGCCGTCGGACTCTTCCTCTCCGTCGCGGTCGTCTCCCTCGTCGGCGCGGCGTCGGCGACGATCGCGGCCCCCGCCGGCGCGACCCCGACGGCCGCCTTCACCGGCCATCTCCCGTCCTGGCTCGGCGACCTGGTACTGCTCTCCATCATCCTGGGCGGCATCTCGGCGAACGCGCTGAACGTCTACTCCTCCGCCATGTCCATCACCTCGCTCGGCCTGCGGCTGCCGGCCCGGCTGGGGCGCGGTGCACTGGTGGTGATCTCGGGCGTGGCGGGTACGGCGGCGGCGTGGGCGTCGCTGTCCGACGCCGGGCATGCCTACGAGGCGTTCCTGCTGGTCGTCGCGTACTGGATCGGACCATGGCTGGGAGTGGTGCTGGTGGAGCGGTGGTTCGCGACCCGTACCCCGGACGACGGGCCGGCCCGGCGCCTGGGCGACCGCGCGTTCACCAACCGGCCCGGTATCACCGCCCTGTTGGCCGGCGTGGCGGTCTCGGTCCCGCTCTTCTCCAACCAGGAGAAGTACGTCGGCTGGGTGCCGAAGCACTGGGCGTCCTTCGGCGACATCACCTGCCTGGTGGGCTTCACGGTGAGCGCGACGCTGTACGCGTTGATGCGGCGGGCGCCCCGCACGGGCTGAGCGGTCAGCCCGTGGCGCTCAGCAGCGAGGCCTGCTCGGCGTACCCCACCTCGATGTGCCGTGCGCCGAACGCCTTCTTGAGGAGGGGCGCGGCGGTGGTGGGGTCGTCGACGCCCACGCACACGAACCCGGCCTCGTCCACGCCGACTTCGCGCACACGGGCCGACGGCTACCGGGTGCCCGCCCTGCCCTTCGTCCCCGGTCTGGAGGTCTCGGGCCACGTCCGGGCCCTCGGCGCAGGGGTCACCGGCCTCGCCGTGGGACAGGAGGTGGCGGCCCTGACGCAGGGCGGCGCGTACGCGGACGTCGTCGCCGCCGACGCGGTGACCGTCTTCCCGCTGCCGCCCGGCGTGGACCTGCGCACCGGCGCGACCCTCCCCACCGTGCTGCCCACCGCGTACGCCCTGATCCACACCGTGGGCCGGCTCCAGCCCGGCGAGACGGTGCTCGTGCAGGGCGCGGCGGGCGGGGTGGGCACGGTGCTGGGGCAGTTGGCGAGCGCGGCGGGGGCCGGGGCGGTCCTCGGGGTGGTGTCGAGCGCGGCGAAGGCCGCGTACGCGCGGGAGCACGGTTACGACGAGGTCTTCGTCACCTCCTCCACCACCCCCTCCTTCGCCAAGGAGATCCGCGAGGCGACGGACGGTCGCGGGGTCGACCTGGCACTCGACCCGGTCGGCGGCGAAACCCTCCGGGCCTCCCTCGACTCCCTCGCCCCCTTCGGCCGCCTCGTCTCCTTCGGCAACGCGAGCGGGGCGCAGCCGTGGCAGGTGGGCCAGCCCGACCTCTACCCCCTGGCCCTCTCGGTCTCCGGCTTCTCCATCCTCACCCTGGCCCAGACGTCCCCGGCCGAACTGCGCGCCCTCACCGAACGCGCCTTCCGGACGGTGCTGGACGGGGTGGTGTCCCTGCCGGTGACGGCGGAGTTCGCCCTGCCGGACGCGGCGGAGGCACACCGGCTGATGGGAACACGGACGAGCACGGGAAAGCTGTTGCTGCGCGCCCACGGCACGGACGGGGACGCCGACCTCGCGTGACGACCACGCACCAGGCTTGTCAGTCCCCCCGACTAGTCTCCCGCGCCATGACCTCCCACCCCATGACCTCCCGCCCGGACGCCACCAGGGCGTCGTACGACACCGTCGCCGTCGACTACAGCGAGCTCCTCAAGGCCGAGTTGGAGCACAAGCCCTTCGACCGGGCCATGCTCGCCGCCTTCGCGGAGAAGGTGCGGGACGGCGGAGGCGGACAGGTCGCGGACCTCGGGTGCGGGCCGGGACGGGTGACGATCCACCTGGAGAGCCTCGGGCTGGACGCGTACGGGATCGATCTGTCGCCGCGGATGGTCGCCGTGGCCCGGCGCAGCCATCCGCACCTCCGTTTCGAGGTGGGCTCGATGACGGACCTCGACATCGAGGACGCGTCACTCGCCGGGGCCCTCGCCTGGTACTCCACCGTGCACACGCCGCTGGAGGAACTTCCGCTGTTCTTCCGTGAGTTCCACCGGATCCTGGCACCGGGCGGTCATCTGCTGCTCGCCTTCAAGGTGGGCGACGAGCGCGTGCACCTCGATCACGCGTACGGCCATGACCTGGACCTCGACGTCTACCGCTTCCCACCCGAGCGTGTCGCCGAGCTGCTGCGCGAGGCGGGGCTGGTGGAGGTCGCCCGCCTCGTCCGTGAGGCCGACGCCCGCGAGAACACCTCGCAGGCGTTCGTCCTGGCCCGCAGGCCGGAACCCTCGGTGTGACGTCGACGTTTTCCTTCGAGGGACGGGATGAGGAGGGACCACCGCGCCGACCATGTTCGTCTCGCGCGAGGGCGCGTTCCTGCAGGAGCCCTTCCACATCCGGCTGGGCTTCTTCCGGGAGAACTTCGACGCCTTGGCGTACGGCATCGCAGAGGCGGCGTCCGAGGTGTGACGTGCGCTCGGTGCCCCCGCCGATACTTTCGTCGGCCGTCCGTAGACCATCGGCGGACGGCGGGACGCAGGACCGCCTCCCAGACTGAAGTCCGCGAACGCGAAGACGGACACGGGAGGCGCGATGCGGGGGATCACTCGGGCACGGTTCATGGGGATGGCCGCGGGGGCCGGGGGCGCGGTGGTGCTGCCGGTCGGGCGGGCCGGGGCGACGGGCCGTCGGCCGGGGCTGACGTACCGGGGTGTGGTGTACGAGGTGACGGACGGGGAGACGCCGAGCACCGGGTGGAGCCCCGGGCGCATGCGCCGCGACCTGCGCGCCGTCGCGCACGACCTGCACGCCGACTCCGTCAAGGTCACCGGCGACGGCGTCGAACGGCTCACCGCCACCGCGGCCGAGGCGGCGGAGCTCGGTCTGAACGTCTGGCTGGAGCCGGCCCTGGGCGACGTACCGGAACGCGAGATCCTCGACCACCTCGCGGAGACGGGCCGGTTCGCCGAGCGGCTGCGGCGACGGGGCGCGGGAGTGCATCTCAGTGTCGGCTGCGAGTTCGTGCTGTACGTGCCCGGGATCGTGCCCGGCGCCAACGCCCAGGAGCGCGTCGCGCATCTCCTCAAGGGCGACTTCGATCCCGTACTGATGGCACGGCGCCTGCACCGGTTCACAGCGAAGGCGGCGTCCGTGGGCAGGTCCGTCTTCCACGGGCGGCTCACGTACGCCGCCGCGCAGGACGAGGACGTCGACTGGGGCCTCTTCGACCTCGTCGGTGTCGACTACTACGGCTACTTCCGGGACCGGAACGCCTACGTCCGTGACCTCGCCGCGCTGCGGCGCTTCGGGAAGCCCGTCGCCGTCATGGAGTTCGGCTGCTGCACCTTCGAGGGCGCGCCGGCGAAGGGCGGCATGGGCTGGGACGTCGTCGACCACGGAAAGGAGCCGCCGGAGATCAAGGGCGGTCTCGTCCGCAGCGAGCGCACCCAGGCCGCCTATCTGACGGACGTGCTGTCGGTGTTCGAGTCGATGGGCCTGTACTCGGCGATGGCGTACACCTTCGTCACCCCCGACGCCCCGCACCGCCCCCGCGACCCCCGCCACGACCTCGACATGGCGAGCTACGGCATCGTGAAGACGATCGAGGACCGCCACGGCGGATGGCACTGGGAGCCGAAGGAGTCCTTCCGCGCGCTGGCCCGGCACTACGCACGGTCCCGCGCACACACCTGCTGACGGCCGGGTCGGACCGGGGCAGGTCAGGCCACGGTCCGCAGGCCGTCGTCCGCGGTCGCCGGCACCCCCCGCACGATCCGGTGCGCGCACAGGGCCGCGAGCAGTTCGCCCAGGAGGTCCGGGTCGTCGATCTCCAGGCCCAGGAGGGATTCGATGCGTTCCAGGCGCTGGTAGAGGGACTGGCGGCCGATGTGGAGCAGGGCCGCCGTGCGGGTGGGTGAGCAGCCGTGGCGGAGGTGGATCTCCAGGGTCCGGACGAGGTCGCTGGGGTGGGCGGCCTCCCAGGCCAGCAGGGGACCCAGGGTGTGCTGGACCAGGCGGGCGAGGCGGTCGCGGTTGGCGTCCACGCCGCCTCGGGTCAGCTCGCGTTCCAGGGTGAGGGCGCGGGAGGAGGTGACGACGGGGCCACCGGTCGGACCGGGTTCGGCGGACGGCACGGTGAGCGCCAGTTCCAGGGTCGTCCGGGCCGCCCGCAGTGTCTCGCTCCAGCGCAGCCAGCCGCCGCCCGCGAGGACCGCGTGTCCGACCGCCACGGTCGTCCCGGCCTCGGCGACCGTCCGGAAGGCCTCCTGCACGGCCCGTACGACATCGCGCCGCGCCGTCACCCCCCGTACGGCGTCGTCCGGCATCGCCACCAGCGCCAGGACATCCCCCGGGAACGCCGCCCGCAGCACCGCGACCCCGCCCAGGGAGCGGGCCGCCCGGTCGACCACGCCCAGCTCGCGCGCCCCGTGCGCCGACACCCCGACCAGCCGCGCGCCCGGTCCCGGATGGAACCCGGCGAGCGCCGCGCGTGCCTCCACCTCGGGCTGGTTGAGGGCTTGGCCGTCGGCGAGGTCGGCGAGCAGGGCGGCGGTGTGGTCGCCGCCCCAGGGCCGCATGGACGCCGCCCGCCCGGACAGGCCGCGCGCCACGATCGCCCGGTTGGCGGCCTCGGTGATACGGACGAAGGGCACCACCCGGTGCAGGGCGAGCAGCGGCAGCCCGAGCCGCCGCGCCTCGTCGACGACCTCCTCCGGCATCCGCACCAGCGACCGTCCGACCTCCACCGCGAGCCCCGCCGCTCCGCGCGCGGTCAGCTCGCGGACGTAGCGCCGCCGGGTGTCCTCGTCCGCGTCGGTCAGCCCGAAGCCGTTGGTGAGAAGCAGTTCGCCGCCGTCGAGGAAATTCGCCCCCTCGTACACCTCGCTCGAATGCACCCAGCGGACCGGGCGGTCCAGGGCGCCTTCGCCGGCGAGGAGTTCGGGCTCGCTGCCGCGGACGGGGTCGAGGGCCAGGATGTCGCGGAGGGTGAGTGCGGGCACGGGAACCTCCTTCAGACGCAGACAGTCCGTCCGGGTGCGGCTTGCCGGGAGAGTACTTTCCGCACGTTGCCCTCGTGTTTCGGCCACAGGAGAGTGGAGTCATGGAGCGCATGGATCAGGAACGGGCACGGATGTGGTTGTCGACCGCCGTCGCGGAGGCCCGCGCCGGGCTGGCGGAGGGCGGCATCCCCATCGGCGCCGCGCTGTACGGCGCGGACGGCACGCTTCTGGGCCGCGGCCACAACCGGCGGGTCCAGGACGGCGACCCGTCCATGCACGCGGAGACGTCGGCGTTCCGCGCTGCGGGACGACAGCGTTCGTACCGCGGTACCACCATGGTGACGACCCTGTCGCCGTGCTGGTACTGCTCCGGCCTGGTGCGCCAGTTCGGCATCTCGCGGGTCGTGGTGGGCGAGGCGGAGACCTTCCACGGCGGCCACGACTGGCTGGCCGAGCACGGCGTGGAGATCGTGCTCCTGGACGACCCCGAGTGCGCCGCGCTGATGCGCGACTTCATCAAGGACAACCCGGCTCTGTGGAACGAGGACATTGGTGAGTAGCCCCCCGAGCAGCCCCCGTACCACCGGCACCCCGCGCATCCCGACCATCGACCTGCGGCCCTGGCTGGACGGCGACCCCGACGCCCGTACCGCCATCGCCCGCACCGTCGACGAAGCCCTCCAGAGCGCGGGTTTCCTCCTCGTCACCGGACACGGTGTGGACCGGGCCCTCCGCTCCCGCATCCGCGAGGCCGCCCGCGCCTTCTTCACCCTCCCGACGGAGGTCAAGCAGCCCTACGCCGTCCAGGTCGGCGGGCGCGGCTGGCTCGGCCCGGGTGCCGAGGCCAACGGCTACTCGGAGGGTACGCAGACGCCTCCCGACCTCAAGGAGTCGCTGACCTTCGCGACGCACCAGCCCTTCGAGGACCCGTCGACCAACGCGGAGTGGTACGCGCCGAACGTGTGGCCCACCGAGGCCCCGGAGCTGCGGAAACTCTGCGAGGAGTACCTGGCGGGGATGGGCGGGCTGGAGAACCACCTGCTGGCCCTGCTGGGTGAGGCCCTCGGTCTGGAGCCGGACTTCTTCACCCGCCACATGGGCCACCCGACGTACGGCTTCAACATCAACTGGTACCCGGGGACGGAGGTCGTCGGCGAGCCCGAGCCCGGCCAGTTCCGTATCGGCCCCCACACCGACTTCGGCACCGTCACCATTCTCGACCGTCAGGCGGGCAAGGGCGGACTGCAGGTCTACACGGACGAGGGCGGCTGGGAGGACGCGCCCTTCGACCCGGCGGCCTTCACGATCAACATCGGTGACCTGATGGCCCGTTGGACGGGCGACCGGTGGCGCTCGGGCCGGCACCGGGTGCTGCCTCCGCCCGCCGACGCGCCGGCCGAGGAGCTGATGTCGCTGGTCTACTTCGGCGAATGCACGCCGGGGACGGTGGTGGAGTCGGTCCCCGCGCCGGTGGGCCGCCTCGCGTATCCGCCCGTCGACTCCCATGTTTATCTGCGCGAAAAGCTGGATTCGATCACCGTGGGATAGCTGGACGAAAGGGCGCGGAAAAATTTCGTAACCAAACGGACATCCCATGCCCTAGTCCGAATCAACTCCCCCTTTTTACACTGGTGTTGATAGACCTCACAGCAGCACAGAGCAGGACCGGACCGCGCCAGGGGGAGATGCGGTGCACAGAGGGCTGCACGGACGCGGAGCGTTGTTCGACACCGATCCGCCCGGTCTTGCATCACGGCTCGTCGGCCTGCGCCCGTACCAGCTGCGCTCGAACCCGTACGAACACCCGAAGGAACTGCCCTTCGTGGTGTTCGCGGGCGGGCGAGGGCTCGGCAAGAGCGCCGTACTGCGGGAGCTGCGCGACGCGTACCGCGGCCACACACCGGTCGCGCTGATCGACGGCGAGGAACGGCAGTTCGCCGGGCCACCCGCCGAGCGGCCCGCGGAGTCCTGGTCGCCGGTGGGACAGGCGCTCACCACCATCGCCGAGCAACTCGCGGAGCCGGTGACCGGCGCCGGGCGGATCGGCTTCCCACGCCTGACGTCCGGGCTGCTGGCCGTCGCGGCGGGCGGCTGGAGCGATCGCGACGTGCCCCGCATCCGGCAGGAGGCGGAGCGGATCCTGCTGCTGAACGAGACCGGCTCATGGCTCTCGGGGTTCGCGGGCCGCTGGGTGAGCAAGGTCGTCTCCAAGCTCATCGCCTCGCTCAGCGGTACGGGTCCCGTGATCGCGCCGATCATCGAAGCCACCCTGGAGGCGTTCGCCGAGGGGATCGGCCCCGCTCCCCGCCGACTGCGCAGGGCCGCCACCTGGTACCGCGACTATCCGAACGCGGGCGGCAATCCCAAGCTCGGCCTGATCCTGCTCTCCTCTCACTTCCGGGCGGGCGGCGACTCCCGCACGCACGCCGAGCGCTATCTCGTACGGGCCCTGCTGGCCGACCTCGACGACGCGTACGCGGGGGTCATGCAGCGCTCGCACCGGCTGGGCCGCCCGGTCGTGCTGATCGACAACGTGCAGGAACGGGCGGGCCTCGGCCTGCTGGAACCGGTGCTGCGCGACCGCGCCGACGGCATCGCCGACCACGTCGTCTTCTTCGCCGCCCTGCGCGGATACACCCATGGAGCGCTGCGCAACGCGAGCCGCCGCACCCTCCCCGAGGTCGCCCGGCACACCGGCTGGGAGCCGGGCACCTCACCGTCCTCGCGGGCGCTGCTCGTCGCGCTGCCGCCGCTGACCCCCGACGACACCCTGCACCTCGTGGGCGGCGTCTCGCAGGGCCTCGCCGTCCCCCCTCAACTCCCGTACGCCACCCACCGGCTGTCCGGCGGCAGCCCGCTCGGCGTCACCCTCCTCGCGGAGTCCGCCCGCCAGAACCTCCCCCAAGGAGCCAAGTCGCTGGGCGAGTTGCTCACCTCAGACGTCGCCGTCCACGAGGACAACGACGGCCGGCCCACCTATCAGGAGCTGCTCGACCGGCTCGTACCCGGTGGCCGGCTCGACGAGCTGACCGTGCTCGCCGCGGCCCACGACCGCGACTCGGCCTGCGTGCTCGCGGAGGTCCAGCTCTCCGACGACTTCGGCGCGTCGGGGGTCCTCGCGCTGGAGGAGCGGCTCGCCGAGGAGGGCTGGACGAGCGCCGCCGGGCAGTTCGTGGGCGATCCGTTCCTGCGCGCGCTGCTCCTGCTGCGGCTGCACCACCACGACCCCGACCACGCACGCTGGCAGTCCGTGCACCGCGCCCTGATCGACCACTACGGCGACGGGGACCAGCCGGACGGCGCGCGCTATCGACTGCATCACGAACTCGCGCTCGGCAAGGCGGACTTCGCCGTGGCGCACCTGCGTGACACCTTCCCGCGCACCGACACCGCGTCCTGGCTGTCCTCGCTCGTCTTCATCGCGTCCGCGCCCTACTACCACGCACACGACCCGGACGGCCGCGACTTCGGCGGTCACGACGACCGGGCGGCCGTCGCGCTCGGCCGCACCGACGCCGCCCAGCAGCCGCCGGACAGCGTGGACGCCGTACTGCATCTGCGGGTACGACGGCTGCTGCACGCGATCTGGCAGCTCACCGATCCGCTGGTGCTGCCCGACCCGAAGGTGTCCGACCGGCTCCGTTTCGAGCTGGAGCAACTGTCGAACCTGCGGCCCGCGGGCAACCCGCTGTTGTGGCGGGCCTCGCGGGAGTGGCCGTCCGACGCGCTCGCCGGCCACCCGCTGCGCATCCCTGGTGACGACGACGACAACGTGAACGGGGACCTGTGATGGCGCGCTTGTGGACCTGGCTGCGCGAGGATGTCTGGGAGATTCGTTTCCGCAGGTATGTCGCGCTGACCCTCGCGGCGGTGCTCGCGGGCCTCGGCGTCTGGGGCGGTATGACGGCCACCAAGGAGAACCGCTCCTGCGCGCCCGGCGTCGTCCAGCCCAAGGGCAGCGACGAGTGCGTGGGCGTCTCGTGGACGACGTACGCCTTCGGGCGCGCGCAGTTCGCCGACACCGTACGGGCCATCCACCGCGAGAACGCCCGCCTGGCGCCCGGCAGTTACGTCACCGTCGCGCTCCTGGAACCCTTCACCGCCACCGACGCCGACAACCTGGGCGATGTGCTGCACGAACTCCAGGGCGCCTATCTGGCCCAGTACCAGGCCAACCACGACACCACCGACCTGAAGCCGAAGATCCGCCTGGTGCTGGCCAACCCCGGCTCCACCGGCGCGTACTGGCAGCACACGGTCGACCAGCTGGCGGGCATGACGGGAGGCTCCGACCGGCTGCGCGCGGTGACCGGGGTCGGCCTGAGCACCGACAACAACAAGAAGGCCGTCCAGGAACTGACCAGCCGGGGCATCCCGGTGATAGGGAGTTCGATCACCGCCGACGACCTGGCCAACGGGCAGAACGGCAAGGACCCGTTCCCCGGGCTCGCGCGGGTCTCCCCCACCAACACCGACGAGGCCCGCGCCCTCGCCTCCTTCGCCAAGGTCTCCGCCGCCAACGCCTTCCTCGTCTACGACCGCACCGGCGACCCGTACACGCGCACGCTCCAGGCCTCCTTCGAGAAGATGCTCAAGGGATCGCGCTACGAGGCCCAGCCGTTCACGCCGCCCGCCGACCGCAGCAAGGAGGGCAGCACCTCCAACGTCTTCATGCAGATCACCAACATCCTCTGCAACACGCCGACCCCCACGAACACCATCCTGTTCGCGGGGCGCCACACCCAGCTGCGGCAGTTCATCAACATGCTGGGCCAGCGCGGCTGCCACGACCGCCGGTTCACGGTGCTCACCGGCGACGAGGGCTCCTATCTCGCCGGGGACAAGGACCTCGACCCGGCCGCGCTCAAGGACCCGCTGCTGACCGTCCGCTACACGTCCCTGGGCCACCCTGACGCCTGGCTGAAGGACACCGCGAAGACGGGCGGCAGCGCGGCCGACGCGAAGGTGCTGCAGTCGCTTCTGGGGAGTGCCGGGAAGGAGCCGGTCGGGCCCCTCGGGCCGATCGCCCTCGACGACGGCCAGCTGATCATCGCGTACGACGCCATGCGGCTCGCCGTGCGCGGCATCCGCGGGGCGTCGCCGACGGGGAAGATCCCGGCCCTCGCGGACGTCGGGCTCCAGTGGCCGCAGGTCA
Organism: Streptomyces mirabilis; assembly: GCF_039503195.1. Taxonomy (NCBI): domain Bacteria; kingdom Bacillati; phylum Actinomycetota; class Actinomycetes; order Kitasatosporales; family Streptomycetaceae; genus Streptomyces; species Streptomyces mirabilis. Next base: position 5,959,644 of record NZ_JBCJKP010000001.1, on the reverse strand, counting down.
AGGGCAAGGAGCTGCGGGTGAACGGGGCGAGCGGGTGGATCTGTCTGGACGCCCACGGCAATCCGTACGACAAGGCGGTGCCGATCGTGCAGCTGACGCCCCAGTCACGGGCCCGCTTCGTGAAGATCGCGTGGCCCGAGGGAAAGCCACCCTCCGCGGAGTGTCTGCCGCCGGCGTGAGAGGGGGGCGCCGTCGGGGGATGTTCGTACGTGCGGGCTGTGTGTGGCTGGTCGCGCTTCCCCGCGCCCCTAAGGGGTGCTCCTGTCCGGAGCGCCTGCCAAGTGGGCGACCAATCTGTCGAAGCGTTGGCGCCAGCCCGGGTCCTCATCTCCAGGGGACTCGTGGGTGAAGCGGACCGTCGTGCCGGACGGGCGGCTCGGCTCCAGGTGGAAGCGGATGCGGCCCCGGCCCTCGACCGTGTACTCGGCGATCCGCTCGACGTCCCACGCCGTGATCCGGCCGCTGCCGATCCCGCGCAGCGTGACCGCCCCGCCGAGGCGTGGCTCGAACACCTCGGCGGCGGCCAGCCACCCCCGCAGTCCTTCCGAGGTGGCCACCGCCGCCCAGACGTTCTCCACAGGCTGGGGAAAACGCAGCAGGTAATGCAGGACGCGGGTGCCGTCCTCCCGGGTCTCGGTGGCGCCCTCTTCGATGCCTCGGGTCACTCCGGTCATGACACCAGCGTGGCCCGAGGCGGCCCGTTCCGCACGCGCCGAAGGCTAGGACCTGTCCTAGACGCCCGCGTAGGAGTGCTTGCCGGAGACGAAGATGTTGACTCCGTAGTAGTTGAAGAGGAAGCAGGCGAAGGCGATCAGGGCGATGTACGCGGCCTTGCGGCCCTTCCAGCCGGCCGTGGCGCGGGCGTGGAGGTAGCAGGCGTAGGCGACCCAGGTGATGAACGCCCAGGTCTCCTTCGGGTCCCAGCCCCAGTAGCGGCCCCACGCGTCGCCCGCCCAGATGGCGCCCGCGATGATCGTGAAGGTCCACAGCGGGAAGACGGCGGCGTTGACGCGGTAGGAGAACTTGTCGAGGGAGGCCGAGGAGGGCAGCCGCTCCATGACGGAGGTGGCGAAACGGCCCGGCCGGCCGCCGGTGGCGAGCTTGTTCTCGTACGAGTCCTTGAAGAGGTACATCAGGGTGCCGACCGCGCCCACGTAGAACACGGCACCGCAGAGGATCGCGGTCGAGACGTGGATGTACAGCCAGTACGAGTGGAGCGCGGGCACCAGCTGGTCGCTCGCCGTGTAGAGCACCGTGACCGCGAGGCCGAGGTCGAGGAGGACGGTGGTGACCAGGGGCAGGCCCAGCCAGCGGATGTTCTTCTTCAGCACGAGCATCGCCAGGTACACGGTGACGGCGACCGTGGAGAAGGTGACGCTGAACTCGTACATGTTGCCCCACGGCGCCCGCTGCACCGACAGCGCGCGGGCGACGACGCCGGCCGCCTCGACGGCCCAGGCGAGCACGGTGAGGGACACCGCGATCCGGCCGTAGAGGTCGCCCTGCTCGTCACCACCGTGTGCGCCGGGCCCGTCGGGCACGTCACGGGCGCCCGCCGCCGACCGGGTGACGACCTTCGGCCGCTCCAGGACGGCCGTACCGCCCGCCGACTGCACGGTGACCGCGGGGGTCTTCGCCTTCTCGGTGGTGGTGAGCGCGGCGGCGGTACGGGCGACCTTGCTGCGGCTGCCGAAGATCCACTCGGCGATGTACGCGAAGAAGGCCAGGGTGTAGACGGCCATCGCGGAGTAGATCAGCGTGTTGCTGATGTTGGCGAGGTGTTCGTTGGTGGCCGTGGCCAGATCGGTCACGGCGCCCAGGTCGGTTGCGGTGGCGAGAGTCACTTCTCAGCCCCTTCGGCGGCAGGTACGGAGGGTTCGGCGTCGGGGTCGGTTTCGACTGCGGCTTCGTCTGTGTCGGGCTTGGTGGGCGCCTGTTCGTGGACGAGTGCGGCCAGGTCGCCGAGTTCTTCGGGGAGCTTCGCGGACTCGCTGCGGCCGAGGCCCGCCATCTCGACGACGGTGACGCCGTCGGCCCCGGTGGCCGCCCGCACCCACACGCGGCGGCGCTGGATGAAGAGCGAACCGGCGAGACCGAAGATCGCGGTGAAGGCACCGATCAGCGCCCAGTCACTGCCGGGCTGCTGGGTGACCTGGAAGTTCGCCCACTCCTTGATGCCCTTGTCGAAGGTGATGGAGCCCGCGCCGTTCGGCAGCTTCATCGTCTCGCCGGGCAGCAGGCGCGCCTTGACGATGTTGCCCTTCGCGTCCTTGAACTGCTTCATCTTCGAGGTGTCGAGCTGGTACACGTTCTGCGGGATGCCCGCGTCGACCCCCAGGCTGCCGTGGAATCCGGACAGCGCGAGCACGGGGAAGTCGAGCGCGGGGAACTGGGAGAACATGTCGCCCTTGCCCGCGCCCGCGAAGGTCGGCACGAAGAAGGCGGAGAAACCGAGCTGTTCGCTCGTCCCCTGCGCGTTCTTGTAGCCGTCCATGACCTTGATCGCGCCCTGCGAGGTGACGTTCGGGTCGAGCGGCAGCATCGGCACGGCGTCGTGGTAGACGACGTTGCCCTTGCCGTCCCGGACGGTGACGACGGGCGCGTAGCCGTGCGCGGTGAGATAGACCTTCGAGTCGCCGATCTTCAGCGGCTCGTTGACCTTGACGGTGGTCTTCTTCTCCTTGCCGTACGCGCCGACGCTGTAGGTGATGGCCGCCTGGTACGTGCGAGGGGTGCCCTTGTTGGGGCCGTTCCGCTCGTAGGTGCCGGTGAACTTCTTGAGGTTGAAGCTGAACGGCGTGAGGTCGTCGGTGCTGAAGAGGTTGCCGGACTTGAAGTCGTCGTACTGCGAGATCGTGTTGGAGAACCCGTCGCCCTCGACGATCAGCTTGTTGCCCTCGGACTTGAAGAGCTGGCCCCAGGCGAAGGCGACCAGCATCACGATCAGCGCGATGTGGAAGAGCAGGTTGCCGGTCTCGCGGAGGTAGCCCTTCTCGGCGGCGACGGCGTCCTTCTCGATGTGCGCCCTGAACCGCCGCTGCTTGAGAATCTTGAGGGCGGCCTCGCGGACCTGCTCGGGCTCGGCCCCGGTGCGCCAGGTCGCGTACGCGGGCAGCCGGTTCAGCCGCTTGGGGGCGCCCGGCGGACGGCCACGCAACTGCCCGACGAACTGCCAGGTGCGCGGCACGATGCAGCCGATGAGCGAGACGAAGAGCAGGATGTAGATCGCGGAGAACCACACCGAGCTGTAGACGTGGAACAGGCCGAGCTTGTCGTAGACGGACCCGAGGATGCTGTGCGCGTCCTTGAAGTCCGCCACCTTCTGGGCGTCGGTCCCGGACTGCGGGATCAGCGAGCCGGGGATCGCCCCGAGCGACAGCAGGAAGAGCAGGATCAGGGCCACCCGCATCGACGTCAGCTGCCGCCAGAACCAGCGGGCCCAGCCGACGACCTCACGGCCGGTCCAGGTCAGCCAGCCCAGGGCGCCGGGCGCGCGGGGCCCGCCGAAGGAGCCGGGCACGGCCGTGTCGACCGGCGCGGTGGACAGCTGGGATCCGGCTTCGCCGAGTTCGCCGTCGGCGCTCACCCCGATGTGCCGCTTGGCGGTCGCCGGGTCCTTCGTCCTGCCCGTGCCGGTGTCGGTGTCGGTGTCGGTCGTGCTCATCGATCAGATCCCTACCGTGAAGCCGTTGGACCAGGTCTGCATCTGCTGCACGATGCTGTCCCAGGCGCCGGTGAGCAGGAGCAGGCCGGTCACGATCATCATGCCGCCGCCGATCCGCATCACCCATGCGTAGTGCCGCTTGACCCAGGCGAAGGCGCCGAGCGCCTTGCGGAAGGCGACGGCGGCGAGGACGAAGGGCACTCCCAGACCGACGCAGTACGCGACGGTCAGTATGGCGCCGCGGCCCGCGCTCGCCTGGTTCATGGAAAGAAAATTGATGGAGGAGAGCGTCGGTCCCAGACAGGGCGTCCAGCCGATGCCGAAGAGCGCACCGAGTATCGGAGCACCCACCAGGCCGGTCACCGGCCGCTTGTGGAAGCGGAACTCGCGCTGCGTGAGCCAGGGCATCATCCCCATGAAGAACACGCCCATCGCGATCATCAGCACGCCGAGGACCTTGCTGAGCGTGCTCTGGTACTCCTGGAGGGTCGATCCGAAGTAGCCGAACAGCGCCCCGCCGGAGACGAACACGGCGGTGAACCCCACCACGAACAGGCTGGCGCCCGCGACCATCCGCCCCCGTCTGGCCTCCGCCAGATCCGTGCCGGTGACACCGGTCACGTACGACAGATAGCCGGGGACGAGCGGCAGCACGCACGGCGAGAAGAAGGAGACGAGGCCGCCCAGGACGGCGATCGGCAGGGCGAGCACCAGGGCACCGCTGACGACGGTGTCGGACGACGCGGCGAGGTTCGTGGACGCGGCGAGAAGGGACACGTCGGTCACTTCTCCGCGACAACGGGGTCGAGCATCTCGCGGAGCTTCTCCTCGCTGAGGGCCTGCAGTGTGCGGGCCGCGATCTTCCCGTCCCGGTCGATGACGATCGTGGAGGGGATCGTCTGCAGGTTCAGCGTGCCCTTCTTGAAGCGGAGCAGCAGCTTGCCCGTGGGGTCGTAGAGGCTGGGGAAGGTGACGTCGTGCTGCTTCTCGAACGCCTGGGCCAGACTGACGTTGGCGTCACGGGTGTTGATGCCGACGAACTGCACGCCCTTCGCCGCGGTGTCCTTGGCGACCTTGGCGAAGTTCGGTGCCTCGGCGCGGCACGGCGGGCACCAGGAGCCCCACACGTTCAGGACGACGACCTTGCCCTTGTAGTCCTTGACGTCGAGCTGCTTGCCGTCCACGGTCGGGCCGGAGAGGTCGGGGGCCTGGACCCGGGAGCCCTTGGCGACGGTGGAGATGCCGTCCTTGCCCGCCACGAAGTTGCTGTCGCCCGAACCCCCGGACGTCCCTCCCGAACCGCACGCGGACAGGACAAGCGCGGCGACGGCGGCCCCGGTGGTGAGCAGGGCGGCGCGGCTACGGGTGCGGTTCGAGCGCTGTTCGGCGCGGCAGGCGGCACTCATGTGAAAAGTTTCGCATGCCCGTTTCGAGGATCTTCCGCACCCCCCTTGCGGGCGGAAAACACCATTTCAGGCGGCGTCCCCGGACCCCTTGGAAGTGGCCGTCCCGGAACCCTTACTGGTGCCAGTGCCGGCGCCCGAACTCGTACCAGCCCCCTTGCCGGTGTCGCCGAGGAACGTCTTCCAGCCACCCGCGGGCCGCTGTCCCACGTCCAACGTCCGCAGCTTGGCCAGGACCTCGGGCTTCTGTACGTCCATCCAGTCCACGTACTGCCGGAAGGAGACGAGGCGGACGTCCTCGCCCTTCTCCTTCTCCCGGGCGATGTGCTTGAAGGCGTACTCGACGGCGTCCATGTAGATGCCGCCGTTCCAGTGCTCGAAGTGGTTGCCGATGAAGAAGGGCGCCCGGTTGCTCTCGTAGGCCCGCCGGAACCCGGCGACATACGCCTCGCCCGCCTGCTGCCGCCACGCCGGGTAGTTGTGCGCGGGCGCCTTCGTCGAGTTGATCGACTGGTTGGCCAGCATGTTGTAGTCCATGGACAGCACCTCGAAGCTGCGCCCCGGGAAGGGGATCGCCTGGAGGGGCAGGTCCCACAGTCCGTGCCGCTTCTGCGGCCAGACCTGGCGGCCGCCGGGCGAGGAGGCGTCGTAGCGCCAGCCGAGTTCCTTGGCGGTGGGCAGCAGGTTGTTCTGGCCGAGCAGACAGGGGGTGCGCGCGCCGACGAGTTCCTTCTCGTAGTCGAAGGGCAGCGGGGGCAGATCGGTCCAGCCCGTGTTGGTCCGCCACTCCTTGACGAAGGACTTGGCCTGGTCGATCTCACTGCGCCACTGCGCCGGCGTCCAGTGGCCGACGGTGCCGTGGCCGGAGCAGAAGTGGCCGTTGAAGTGCGTGCCTATCTCGTGGCCGTCGAGCCAGGCCTGCCGGACGAGCCCGAGCGTCGACTTGACGTGGTCGTCGGAGAGATAGCCGATGTCGGAGGCGCCCCGGGGGTTGTTCGGCGGCAGGTACTTGCGCTTCTTCGACTCGGGCAGGAGGTACAGCCCGGAGAGGAAGAAGGTCATGTGCGCCTCGTGCTCGCGGGCGAGCCCGAGGAAGCGGGAGAAGAGACCGGTCCCGACCTCACCCGCGCCGTCCCAGGAGAAGATCACGAACTGCGGAGGGGTCTGGCCGGGCTCCAGAGGAACCGGCTTCGCGGGCTGCTTCGGCTGCTTGCCCGTGAAGGAGGTGGAGCCGTCGCCTATCAGGCGGCCGGGGCGCGAGGAGGCGCCGGGCTTGTCGGACGCACCGGGCTCGCCCGACCGGGAACCACCGCCCCCGCCATGACCGTCCTGTTGGTCGGTGCCGCATGCCGCGAGTCCCATCGCCGCCGCGGCACCCGCCCCGAGGCCGATCATTCCCCGCCGGCTGATGTCCCGCATTCGGTCCCCATCTCATCGCGCCCTCTCAGCTGGCTCCCAGCTGACACACAATGAGAGGGCACGACAAGCAGATAGGTTCCTTCGAACGCGCAACGTTGGTCGTATTTTACGAAGAACAGTTCGGGTAGCGACGCATACGAATACTTTGCGCCAACATGCACGGGAATAGACGCTCTACGCCCCGAACGCCTTGCCCTTCCCCTTCACCGGCTTGGCGCCCGCGAGGAGATGGGCCGGAACGAGATCCCGGGCGGGCTCGCTGTACCCCACGGACACGATCCTGTCGCCGCGGTAGGTGAAGGACGTCAGGGACGCCAGCGTGCACTGCCGCTTGCGCGGGTCGTGCCACAACCGCCGCTTCTCCACGAAGGACCGCACGATCCAGATCGGCAACTGGTGGCTGACCAGCACCGCTTCATGCCCACGGGCCGCGTCCTTGGCGGCGTCCAGCGCCCCCATCATCCGTACGACCTGATCGACGTACGGCTCGCCCCAGGACGGCTTGAACGGGTTGACGAGGTGCTTCCAGTTCTCGGGCCGCCGCAGCGCCCCGTCCCCGACGCCGAAGGTCTTCCCCTGGAACACGTTCTCGGCCTCGATCAGCCGCCCGTCGGTGTCGAGGTCGAGACCGTGCGCCTTCGCGATGGGCGTCGCGGTCTCCTGCGCCCGCTCCAGCGGGGAGGCGACGACATGCGTGACGTCCCGCGGGGCCAGGTGCTCGGCGACCCGCTCGGCCATCTGCCGCCCGAGCTCGGACAGGTGGTAGCCGGGCAGCCGCCCGTACAGCACCCCGTCCGGGTTGGCGACCTCGCCGTGCCGCATGAGATGCACGACGGTGATGTCCTGATCCCGGCCCTGCGTCTGGCTCTGTGTCTGATCCTGTGTCTGATCCTGCGTCTGATCCTGGCTCATGCCGTGGCCTCCGCCGCCGCCCGGGCCGCCGCCGGAAGGGCGTCGGCGATCCGCTGAATGGCCCGCTCGTCGTGGGCCGTGGACACGAACCACGACTCGAAGGACGACGGGGGCAGATAGACGCCCTGCGCCAGCATCGAGTGGAAGAACGCGGTGAACCGGAAGGACTCCTGCGCCTTCGCGCCCTCGTAGTCGCGCACCTCACGCCCGGTGAAGAAGACCGAGAACATGTTGGAGGCGTTCTGCAGCCGATGCGCCACGCCCTCCTTGCTCAGCGCCTCCGTGACCAGCCCGCGGAGCTGCTCGGAGACGGCGTCGACCTTGTCGTACGCGGCGTCGTCGAGCAGCCGCAGCTGGGCGAGCCCGGCGGCGGTCGCGACAGGGTTGCCCGACAGCGTGCCGGCCTGGTAGACGGGCCCCGCGGGAGCCAGGTGCTCCATGACGTCCTTGCGGCCACCGAAGGCGGCTGCGGGGAATCCTCCGCCCATGACCTTGCCGAAGGTCATGAGATCGGGACGTACCCCGTCGATCCCGTACCAACCGGCCTTGCTGGTCCGGAACCCGGTCATGACCTCGTCGGAGATGAACAGGGCGCCGTTGCGCGCGCAGGCGTCCTTGAGTCCCTGGTTGAACCCGGGCTGGGGCGGCACGACGCCCATGTTGCCCGGCGAGGCCTCGGTGATCACGCAGGCGATCTCACCGGGGTGCGCGTGGAAGGCCTCGTTCACGGCCTCGAGGTCGTTGTAGGGCAGGACGATCGTGTCCGCGGCCTGGGCGCCGGTGACACCGGGGGTGTCGGGCAGCGCGAAGGTCGCCACCCCGCTCCCCGCCGACGCCAGCAGCGAGTCGACATGCCCGTGATAGCACCCGGCGAACTTGATCACCTTCGACCGCCGGGTGAACCCGCGGGCGAGCCGGATGGCGGACATGGTCGCCTCGGTCCCGCTGGAGACGAGCCGGACCTGCTCGACGGGCTCGACCCGGGCGACGATCTCCTCGGCGAGCGCGACCTCGCCCTCACCGGGAGTGCCGAAGGAGGTGCCGCGCGCGACGGCCTCCTGGACGGCGCCGATGACGTCGGGATGCGCGTGCCCGAGAATCATCGGCCCCCATGAACACACGAGGTCGACGTATTCCCTCCCGTCGGCATCGGTCAGGTATGGACCGTTTCCGGACACCATGAAGCGGGGCGTACCGCCCACGGCGCGGAACGCGCGCACCGGAGAGTTCACGCCGCCGGGCGTGACGGCAGCCGCACGGTCGAAAAGAGTCTGCGAAACTGGGGCTTCGTACGGATAGCTCACACGGGCCATGGTGTCAGAGGCTGCGAAGATCCTGCGGACAGGTGTTTCAGCGTACGTTTCGGCGTGCGGCCGTGGGGGAGGTCACTGTCACGATGATCGGGTTGCGTGGCGGGGGTCGCGCGCCTTAGAAAAGCAGTCGGGTGGAGATATGCATCGCGGTGGCGGACTGGGCGAGGGGACCGATGACCTCGGTCCTCGGCGTGCCCGGCGGGGAAGGCACCGGCGCGAGGCGGAGGAAGCGGCCGAGGCACGACAGACGCAGGGGTCGCCGAGCTCTCCCGGATCACCCGGGTCGCAAGGATCACAGAACGATCCTGAGCGGATCGACCCGTCGGGCCGTATGGACGGTATGGACTACACGGACCGCGGGGCAGACCGGCTCAGGGCAGGAAGCGGGAATGGTGGCCGGGTGGGGGTGACCTACAAATACTTCGGCGCGCCGGACGGCGCGACGGCGGCCCGCGTGCCGATCTCGATGCGCCCCGAGGAACTCGGAGGCGACGAGCTCGGCATGAACGGCATGTTCACCAAGATCAAGCCGGAGACCATGGCCGCGATGGTCCTCACCGGCATCGAGGGCGTCCCTCTCCACAAGGTCCCGCCCCTGGAACTGATCGTCCTGCACCCCGACTACGCCGTCGTGAAGCTCCCCATGACCGTCGTCGACCCCCTGCGGGGCATCGGCGAGGAGGCGGTCGGCGCGGCGGCCTTCATCTGGTCGACGGTCCCGGACCGCGGGGGCCCGCGGGACGCCTTCAACGTGTACCAGCTTCTCCACGAATGGCAGGATTTCAGCCATCGTCTGCACGAGGCGGGGCATCAGCCGTACTGCCTGGTGTGGCCCTGACCTCCGGTTCTCCGTGACACGGGCGAGGCCTTCGGGTTCCGCCCGGGAACGGCGCGCACAACGGGCATGGGGGGCATGAGGGGCATACCCGCAAGGATTCCCTGCGCAATGTCGAGGACACCGGGGAGTTCGTGGTCAACTTCTCCTCCGAACCACTGCTGCGGTTGATCAACGCCACTGCCACCGACTTCCCCCGGTCGGTCAGTGAATTCGACTTCGCGGGAATCGACCGCGAACCGAGTCTGCGGGTACGACCGCCCCGAGTGGCGGCCTCCCCCGTCGTTCTCGAGTGCCGCTCGCACACCACCCTGCGGATGGGGAACTCCACCCTCGTCTTCGGACGGGTGCTCCACGCGGCGGTGCACGAGGACCACATCGTCGAAGGCCGCCCCGGCTCCGCACGTCTGCTCCCGCTCACCAAGCTCGGCGGCGACGAGTGGGGCACGCTGGGAGAGGTCCTGCACCTGAGCCGCATCCCCTCCGAGGAACCACGTCCCTAGGCGGGGTCAGGGGACGGGGCTGGGGACACGGCCGCGGTCACAGCCAGCCGTTGCGCTTGAACCCCCGGTGGATGACGAAGCACGACACGGCGATCACCGTGAGGGCCAAGGGGTAGCCGAAGCGCCAGTGGAGTTCGGGCATGTGGTCGAAGTTCATGCCGTAGACGCCGCACACCATCGTCGGTACGGCGATGATCGCGGCCCAGGCCGTGATCTTGCGCATGTCCTCGTTCTGGGCGACGGAGACCTGGGCGAGGTGGGCCTGAAGGATGGAGTCGAGGAGGGCGTCGAAGGCGGTGATCTGTTCGGTGACCCGGGACAGGTGGTCGGCGACGTCACGGAAGTACGCCTGTATCTCGGGGGCGACGAGGCGCATCGGCTCGGTCGCCAGGATGTGGAGAGGGCGGCCGAGGGGGACCACCGCGCGTTTGAGTTCGAGGAGTTCGCGCTTGAGCTGGTACATGCGGCCGGCGTCGGCGCCCCTGGCACCGCGGGGTGAGAAGACGGACGTCTCCACCTGGTCGATGTCGACCTGGACGGCGTCCGTGACGGTCAGGTAGTCGTCCACGACGTGGTCGGCGATGGCGTGCAGCACCGCGGCCGGGCCCTTGGCCAACTGCTCAGGCTCCGCTTCCAGGTCCTCGCGCAGGGGGCCGAGGGAGCCGTGCCGTCCGTGCCGCACGGTCACCACGAAGTCGGGGCCTGCGAAGACCATGATCTCGCCGGTGTTCACGACCTCGCTGGTGGCGGTCAGTTCGACGTGTTCCACGTAGGAGACCGTCTTGAAGATGGCGAACAGGACGTCGCCGTACTGCTCGACCTTGGGGCGCTGGTGGGCGTGGACCGCGTCCTCGACGGCGAGCGGGTGCAGGCCGAACAGTTCGGCGACCCGGGCGAACTCCGTCTCGGTCGGCTCGTGCAGCCCCAGCCAGACGAACCCGTGGCCGCCGCGTTCGCGGACCCGGGCGACGGACTCCTCGACGCTGGGCGCGGCCTCCTGGCGGACGCCGTCGCGGTAGATGACGCAGTTGACGACGGCGGAGCCGAGCGGGGAGCGGGCGGGGTGACTCAGGTCCACCCGGCGTCCGCCGCGTGCCAGACGGGCGACTTTGCGCAGATTGCCGACCATCGACATGCGGTGCTCCTTCCCCGGATTTCCCGGAATGGACGGCCAGTGTGCCAGCAAGGGGTAAGACCGACGTCAGAGCCCGGTTCGAGCGTGCGCCCCGCGCCGGCCCCGCGGTGTCAGGGGGGCGTCATAAATCACGCCCGCGCCGTCAGGCCCGCGCCAACGCGGCGGTCCGCCGCCGTCCTCCGGCCCTTCGATGGCCGATGGGTACGTGTGTGGACCGACATCGAGGAGTGCGCGAGCGATGGGCGAGGAAGAGCGGGGACCGCGCGTGGTCGCGGGAGTGAGCGGTTCGCCGGGGAGCCTGGCGGCCCTGCGCCGGGCCGCCGCGGAGGCCCGGCGCGGCGGAGCCGAACTGCTGGTCGTGATCGCCTGGGAGGCGCCCGGAGGTGACTTCGCCCACCGCAGTGCGCTCAGTCCACTGCCGATGGCCACGCTCCGGCTGGACGCGGGCCGACGGCTGCTCGCCGCGCTGGCCACCGCCTTCGGCGACGCGGGGCCCGGGGTCCCGCACCAGGGCCTTGTCGTTCGGGGCACACCGGGGCGGGCGCTGGTCGAGACCGCCGACCGGGCCGACGACCTGCTGGTGGTCGGCCCGGGGTGCCGAGGAATACCGCACCGGTGGCTGGTCCCGTCCGTCGCCCGGTACTGCCTCGCGCACGCCGTCTGCCCGGTGCTGGCCCTGCCGCCCTCGCCCCTGTCCCGCGAGCTCGCCTCGGTGCACCGCCGTATCCGGCTGGGGCTGCCGCTCGACGCGCGGGAGCTGGCCGAGGACAGGTCCTGAGCGACCCAGGGAGTGTCGCCCGGGTCACCCCGGGTCCGCAGTGACCTGGACAACACCCCCAGCCGCCCACGTCAGGGGCGCGTTACGGGGCCGGGGCAACGCGTCAAACCTCCGTCAGCGAGCGGTCCCCTCCCCGGCCCGGCGGGCATAGCCTCACCGAGGCGCACGGCCGAACCGGCCGGCGCCCGTCTCTTCCGCGAGGAGCAGCACCATGTCTCCAGTCGACCGCTCCGAGGATCCCGAGCCTTCCGAACGTTTCCCGGCCGGACTTCTCTTCGTTCCTGTCCGGTCGGGGCCCGCGGGCTGCACGGCCCGGTTCTTCCGCACCCCCCTGGGCGGCCGTACGGCCGTCGGCTTCACCTCGGCGGCCAGGCTCGCCGCCACGCTCGGCACGGACCAGGCCTGCATACGGCTCTGTGAACCCGCGCTGCGCGCCCTCGCCGCGCCCCTGGGCGTCACCACCCTCACCATCGACCCGCAGCTCTCCGCCCCCTCGGCCGACCGCACCGCGGCCACGGCCCGTGAACGCGAGAACTCCTGGCGCCGCAGGCATCCCCAGCACGTCGGCACCCTGCGGGTGACCGGCGCCGCCGTCGTCGTCGCATGCCTGAACCTGCTGATCGGCTGAGGAGACGCCATGTCCATTCAGGAACTGCCCGTACAGGCACAGCCTGTTCAGGAACCGCCCGTACAGGCACAGCCTGTTCGCGAACAGCCCGTCCAGGAACTGCACCGGGCACCCGGGACCGACAGCGCCGACCAAGGAGCCCCCGCCGACGCGCGCGACGCCGAAGGCCTCTCCGTCTGGCCCCGCTCCGCCCGCCCCGAACCCCACGGGGACGTCTCCGTCGGCGGTGTCTCCCTCACCGAGGCCGCCGACCGCTTCGGCACCCCCCTCTACCTCCTCGACGAACAGGAAGTCCGCGAGCGCTGCCGCGCCTACCGCACCGCGTTCCCCGACGCCGACATCCTCTACGCCGCCAAAGCATTCCTGTCCCGGGCCATGGCCCACTGGATCCAGGAAGAAGGCCTGGGCCTGGACGTCTGCTCCGCCGGAGAACTCGCACTCGCCGTCACCACCGGCTTCCCGCCCGAGAAAATCGTGCTCCACGGCAACGCCAAAAGCCCCGAGGACCTCAGCACCGCCCTGCGCCTCGGCGTCGGCCGCATCGTCGTGGACAGCACCTCCGAGATCACCCGCCTCGCCGCCCTCACGCCCCCCGGCACCCGCCAGCCCGTCATGGTCCGCGTGACACCCGGCATCGCCGCCGGCGGACACACCAAAATACGCACCGGCACCGACGGCCAGAAGTTCGGCCTGTCGCTCACGGACGGCTCCGCGCAGCACGCCGTCACCCGCATACTCGACCAGCCCCACCTCGAACTCGTCGGCCTGCACTGCCACATCGGCTCCCAGGTCACCACCGTCAAGCCCTACGTCGCCGCCGTACGCCGCATGACCGGACTCCTCGCCCGCATCCGCGACCAGCACGGCATCGCCCTCCCCCAGTTGAACATCGGCGGCGGCCACGCCATCGCCTACCGCCCCGGCGAAGAACACCTCAACATCTCCGCCCTGGCCGGACGCGTCCGCGCCGAACTGGAAGACGGCTGCGCCCGCGCCCACCTGCCCCTCCCCCGCCTCACCGTCGAACCCGGCCGCGCCATCGTCGGCCCCGCCGGCGTCGCCGTCTACCGGGTCCTGGCCGTCAAACGCACCGGCACCCACACCTTCGTCGCCGTCGACGGCGGCATGAGCGACAACCCCAGACCCGCCCTCTACGGAGTGCGCTACGCACCCCGCCTCATCGGCCGCCCCACCACCGCACCACCCCGTCTCGCAACCGTCGTCGGCCGCCACTGCGAAGCCGGCGACATCCTCGCCGACGACGTCGCCCTCCCCGGCGACATCCACCCCGGCGACCTCCTCGCCGTCCCCGCAGCCGGCGCCTACCACCTGTCCATGGCCTCCGGCTACAACCTCATCGGCCGCCCACCCGTGATCGCCGTCTCCAACGGCACCGCACGCACACTCGTGCGCCGCGAATCACAGGACGACATGAACCGCCGAGACGTCGGACTGTAGGGCTGCTGGGGCCCTCATCGGGATCAGGACCTGGCCCGGCGGCCGGTTCAGAGGCTGAGCCGGTAGGGCACCACGCAGACGACCACGTCCGTACGGGCCCGCAGCGCGGCGGCGAGGAGCAGACCGCGCTGGTTCTGCAGGATCTGATAGCGGCGGTGGAGGGGTTCCACCTCGGGGATGAGGACGGCGATCTGCCGTCCTCCCTCCTCCGCCCTGCGGACGTATGCGACGATCGGTTCCACGAGCGAGCGCTGCGGGCTGTCGACGACGTCCAGGCGTACGCCCGGGTTCCAGCGGTCCCAACTCTCCCTGAGGGTACGGACCTTGGCCGGGTCGGCGTGTACGGCGACGGCGACCACCTCGTGGCCGAGGGCGCGGGCGGCGGACAGCACGTGCTGGGTGAGTCTGCTGACCTCGCCGACCGGCACGATGACGAGGGAGTCGCCGCCGCGCACGGGCGGCGGGACCTCGCCGAGTCCGAGTTCCAGGCCGACGGTCGTGTAGTAGCGCTGGATGCGGTCGAACAGCAGCATCAGCAGCGGGATGGCGACGACCACCACCCAGGCTCCTTCCAGGAACTTGGTCGTGAGCAGGACGACGCCCGCCACGGCGGTCAGTACCGCGCCGACCCCGTTCAGGACCGCGCGCCGCAGCCAGCCGTGCGGACGCTGCCCGGCCCAGTGCCGTACGAGACCGGTCTGACTGATGGTGAAGCCGATGAACACGCCGATCGCGAAGAGCGGGATCATGCGGTGGGTGTCGGCGTTCACGGCGATCAGGAGCGCGGCCGCGAGCAGGGCGAGGGTCACCACGCCCCAGCGGTACACCGGCCGTTCCGTACGCAGCCCGAAGAGGTGCGGCAGCCGGTGGTCCTTGGCGAGCAGGCTCATCAGGACGGGCAGACCGCCGAAGCTGGTGTTCGCGGCGAAGGCGAGGGCCAGGGTGACGATGAGATTGGTCGCGTAGTACGGCCATCCCGTCCCGTACGCGCCCGCCGTCAGCTGCGCGAGTACGGTCACGCCGCCGCGCGGGGCGACATGGTCGCGGCGGATCAGCAGGACCATGCCGATGAGCATCAGACCGAGGAGTGCGCCGAGCATCAGCTCCGTGCGCTGGGCGCGTTTGACGCGCGGCTCGCGGAAGGAGGGCACGCCGTTGGCGATGGCCTCGACTCCGGTGAGCGCGGAGCAGCCGGAGGAGAACGCCTTGAGGAGCAGCAGGACGCTCAGTGCCTCGGTGGCGTGGACGGGCTGGACGGTGCCGACGAACGCCACGGGGCGGCCTCGCGCCAGGCCGAGCACGACGATGCCGAGGATGCTCACGATGAACAGCACGGTGGGCAGCATCAGCGCCCGCGCGCTCTCGGCCACACCCCGCAGGTTCACGGCGGTGAGCAGGGCGAGCCCGATCAGGCAGACCGCGAGCAGGTGCGAGCCGAGCACCGGGAACGCGGAGGCGAGGCTGGCCGCGCCCGCCGCCAGACTGACCGTCACGGTCAGCACGTAGTCCACGACCAGGCTGGCCGCCGCGAGCAGGCTGACGGTCGGTCCGAGATCCTTCTTCCCCACCGCGTACGCGCCGCCGCCGTCCGGATGCACGGCGATCACCTGTCCGTAGGACACGACGAGCACCGCCAGCAGTCCGGCGATGACGAGCGTCACCGGGAGCGTGGCGGACAGCGCGCCCGTCCCGGCGGCGATCAGTACGAGCACGATCGCCTCGGGGCCGTAGGCCACCGAGCTCAGCGCGTCCAGGGAGAGCGCGGCGAGTCCCTCGACGCTGGTCAGGTGGTACTTGTCGCCCTCCCCGTGCCGCAGCGGAACTCTCGGCCGCAGTTCGCGGCGGGCCAGGCCGTACGCCATGGGGACCTCGCGGGGGTGAGGGGGTTGGAGTCAGTGTGACCGGCTTGGTGCGGTGTGGCGGGGCAGGGACGCGCCAGGACCACCGCGGACCGAAGGTGCGGGACGCGCAGTCGTGTTGCCGCCGATCGGGTAGTACCCGAGGCACGGTGCGGGCGGGGGAACGGCCGCTCAATCCTGGCGAAACAGCAGGTCAGTGCAGTCTGACGGGCCATCGGTTGGCCCAATGGGCCTGAGCGGGCGTGCCCTCGGGGGTGCGCCAGGTGAGCGGCTCGAGTGGTGCGCGGAGCCCCGCGGATTGACGGTGGATCACGTCGGGGTCGGGTTCTCACGAGCTGACGCAGTGTCAGCTGCCTGGCTGCGACGGAAGGACTCCGAAGATGCGATCTGCCCGCATTCTCCTCGCCACCGCGACGGCCACGGCGGCCCTCGCGATCGGCGCACCAGGCGCCCTCGCCGCCACGGCGGGTGACGGGGGCCACGATGACTCTTCCTACAGCAAGGAGCACGACAGGCCGAACGGGGGGGTGCACGCGGGCGGCGGAGCACTGACCACCGTGCGCGGTGACGACTCGGGTTCCGGCCGTGGAAAGGACGATTCGGGCTCGGACCGTGGCAAGAGCGACGACTCCGGCTCGGACCGTGGCAAGAGCGACGACTCCGGCGACGAACACGGCAAGAAGGGCGGCTCCGACCACGGCAAGGGCGACGACTCAGGCTCCGACCGCCGCGGGCCCCGTGGCGGCATGCACACCGGCGGCGGCGCCCTCAGCGCCGTGCGTGGCGAGGACTCGAACGGGGACGACTCCGGCTCCGACCGCGGCAAGAGCGACTCGGGCTCGGACCGTGGCAAGAGCGACGACTCCGGCGACGAACACGGCAAGAAGGGCGGCTCCGACCACGGCAAGGGCGACGACTCAGGCTCCGACCGCCGCGGGCCCCGCGGCGGCATGCACACCGGCGGCGGCGCCCTCAGCGCCGTGCGCAGTGACGACTGGAACAAGGACGACGAGAAGTTCGACCCGGAGACCTACAAGGACAAGGGCAACAAGGGCAACGACGACTCGGGTTCCGACCGCGGCAAGGACGACTCGGACTCGGGGCGCGACAAGCCCCGCGGCGGCATGCACACGGGTGGCGGTGCGCTCGCCACTCCGGGCAGGACGGCCGGTGGGCTGGCGGTCCTGGCTCTCGCCGGTGCGGGTGCCTACGTGGTGCGCCGCAAGCGTGCCGCGGACGGCCTTTCCTGATCCATGCCTGACGACATAGCAGCCCGGGCCGCCTCCTGCGCACAGCGTGGCGGCCCGGCTGGTTGCCCCCGTGCCGCGCCGGCTCCGCCGCCGTAGTCCAGTGAGTTGTCCCGTACGTGTTCCAGTGAGGTGGTGCCCGATGGCATCCCGGTTGTCCTCCCCCGTCGAGCCCCGGGCCGTGACGCCGCTCCAGGGCGCACGGCCCGGCGTGCCGATGTTCGTGTGGTGCGTCGGAATCCTGGTCCTGGCGCTGAGCCTGTTCGGCGGCCATGGCAAGCCCTCCGACCCCTCTGACCCCTCGGCCAAGCCCCATGGCGCGGCGGCGCTCGCACCGTCGTCCCCTGCCCGGCCGCCGGGCAAGCACCTGCCGCGGTCCGAGCCGACGCGGCTGCTCATCCCGAAGATCGGCGTGGACGCCCCGTTCACCGAACTGGCCGTCGACGCCGCGGGCAAGCTCCAGCCTCCGACCGCCGACGACACCAACCTGGTCGGCTGGTACGCCAAGGGCGTGTCCCCCGGTGAGCGGGGCACCGCGATCATCGCCGGTCATGTCGACACGACCACCTCCGCGGCCGTCTTCGCCGACCTCAGGGAACTGGAGATGGGCGACCGGTTCACCGTGGAGAGGGCCGACGGGCGCAAGGCCACCTTCGTGGTCGACAACGCCGACACGTTCGCGAAGGACGACTTCCCCGACCAGCGTGTGTACGCCGACACCCGCGACGCCGAGGTCCGGCTGATCACCTGCGCCGGCGACTACGACCATTCGGCGAAGGACTACACCGAGAACCTGGTGGTCTTCGCCCACCTCGTCTGACCTCACGGCCGGTGACGTGTCAGAGGCCCGGGACTCCGTGCTCGCGCAGCGGCCCGACGCGCCAGCCGTGCGTCTCGCAGGTGTCGAGGACGCGGGGCAGGGCGGCGAGGGTGGTGCGCCAGGAGTCCGGGGCCGAGGTGCAGTCGGAGTCGTGGAGCAGGATGGTGCCGCCGCCGGACAGATCGCGGGTGACGGTGCGGTGGACGGAGTCCGGGGTGGCCCGTTTGCGCCAGTCCTCGCCCCAGGCCGTCCACAGCGTCGGGGTCAGCCCGAGGCGGCGGCAGGTGAGGTGGGCGGCGGTGTTCATCACCCCGTACGGCGGCCGGAACAGCGTGGGCGGGCGGCCGGTGACCTCGGCGACGGCGTCGCGGGCCCGGGCGAGGTCGTCGTACGTGGCGCGCGGGCCGCGCAGCAGCAGGGGGCGGTGGTGCCAGCCGTGGATGCCGATCTCGTGCCCGGCGGCGGCCATCTCCTTGGCCAGGCCGGGCGAGCGGGCCAGCATCGAGCCCAGCAGGAAGAAGGTCGCCCGGATGCCCCGGGCGTCCAGCAGCCGCAGGAAGTGCGGGGTGGAGAGGTGGTCGGGCCCGTCGTCGAAGGTGAGCGCGACATGGTCGGGGCGGCCGCGGCCGGCGAGGCGGGGCATGGCCCGGTTGCGCAGCGGGCCGAAGGTGGAGATCACCGGCGCGGCGTGCGCGGCGGCGAGCGCGGGCAGGGCGATCGCCCCGGCCCGCCGAACGGTACGGGCCGTCCGGCCCGGGCCTGACCTCATCGGTCGTCGTCCTCCAGGTAGTGGGTGAGCGCACCGAAGTGGTGGCCGGGGGACCCCCCGTAGGCGTAGGCGAGCGGGGCGCCGAGGGAGAGGGTGGCGGCGACGGCGGCGACCATGAGGACCGTACGGCGCCGCGCCTGCCGTGACCTGGCGGCGAACCGCGCGGCGACGGGGAGGCGCAGCGCCTCGACCGGTACGGACCTCGGCGCGTCGGACGGCACGCCGGCCAACCTGTCGGCCGGTACGCGCGTCGGGGGTCCGGACAC
Organism: Streptomyces mirabilis; assembly: GCF_039503195.1. Classification (NCBI taxonomy): domain Bacteria; kingdom Bacillati; phylum Actinomycetota; class Actinomycetes; order Kitasatosporales; family Streptomycetaceae; genus Streptomyces; species Streptomyces mirabilis. The sequence continues at coordinate 5,940,635 of NZ_JBCJKP010000001.1, read as the reverse complement.
GTCGGAGACAACGGCGGGCCGCGCGGCGACCGGGCGGCGCTGGGACGGAAGGGCGGTGGCGGACAGCGGGCCGCGGGCCATCGTCGTGACGGCCGGTACGGGGCCGGGGGCCGCGGCGAACAGGGCCAGGCCCGCCTCGCGCTGCGCCCGGCCGCGCGGGCCGTGGAGGAGTTCGGTCAGGGTCGGCGCCAACTGGTCCGGCTCGCGGATCCAGGGGGCGAGGCCCGCCTCGTCGAGCGCGGCGGCGTTGGTCCGGCCGTGCCCGGGTATGCAGCGGTAGCTGACGACCGGGAGTCCGCCCGCGAGCGCCTCCAGCGAGGTGAGCCCGCCCGCGTTCTGGACGAGGACGTCGCACGCGTGCATCAGGCCGGGCATGTCGTCCACCCAGCCGTGCACGTGGGCGATGCCGTCCGCGCGCAGCCGTTCGGCCAGCGCGTGATTGCGTCCGCAGACCACGACCGGCAGGGCGACCCCGGTGCCGAGGATCTCCGCGGCGGCCTCCCGGACGGGCCCGACCCCCCACGAGCCCGCGACCAGCAGGGCGAGCGGTGCGTCCGGGGGAAGGCCGAAACGGGTGCGGGCGGCACGCCGTTCGTCCTCGTCGGCGGGGGTGAAGCGCGGGTCGGTCATCGGGCCGGTCACGGTGACGCCCGCCGCGCCCTGCTCGTGCGCCTGGGCGGCGGGTATCGCGTGGGCGGCGAGGTGGACGTCGATGCCGGGCGCCACCCACAGGGAGTGGACGGAGAAGTCGGTGAGGTAGGTCAGGGCCGGTATCGCGAGCCGGCCGCGCAGCCGCAGGGCGCCGAGGACCTGGCTTGCTCCGGGGTAGGTCGAGACGACCGCGCGGGTGTCGGGGGTGACGGTGGCGAGGGTGCGGCGTTCGGCGCCGCGCAGCAGGGCCCGTACGGCGGGGTTGGGGCGTCGTTCGTGCTCGGTGGCGGCGTAGATGCGCTGGTAGCCCGCGGGGGCCCAGGTCAGCAGCCGGAGGTAGGCGCCGGAGAGCAGCTTTCCGATGCGGGCGGGCAGCAGGTCGAGGAAGTCGTGGCGGTCGACGAGGAAGCCCGCCGCCGTGAGGTGGCGGGTGAGTTCGGTGGCGGCGCCGTCGTGCCCGGCCCCCATGCTCGCGGAGATGACGGTGATGCGGGTGGGACTGTCGGAGTGGGGCACAGCGTGATCAGCCTCCAGAGTGGTGAGGGCATGACGAGGGACGTCACCGACTCGCCGGAACAAAGGCGAAGGAAACAAACGCAGGAGCGACCGAGACCGTGGCCACCGGCGTCGGCGATGCGGGCCGACTCGGCGGTGCGGTGTTGAGCGCTCAGGTGTCGAGCGCGCAGGTGCCCAGCGTTCAGGCGTTGAGCGCTCCCGCGCCCAGCAGCCCGAGCAGCAGCACGCCGACGACCATCCTGTAGATCACGAAGGCGTTGAAGGAGTGCTTGGCGACGAATTTCAGCAGCCAGGCGATCGACGCGTAGGCGACGACGAAGGAGACGGCGGTGCCGACGGCCAGCGGCACGGCGCCCACCCCCGCGCCGACGGCGTCCTTGAGCTCGTACAGACCGGCGCCGGTGAGGGCGGGGATGCCGAGGAAGAAGGAGAGCCGGGTGGCGGCGACCCGGTCCAGGTCCAGGATCAGCGCGGTCGACATCGTGGCGCCGGAGCGCGAGAAGCCCGGGAAGAGCAGCGCGAGGATCTGCGAACAGCCCACCAGCATCGCGTCCTTGAAGGTGGTGTCGTCCTCGCCGCGCTTGTGGCGTCCCATCTGGTCCGCCGCCCACATCGCGCCACTGCCGACGATCAGCGAGAGGGCGACCACCCACAGGGAGCCGAGCGCCCCGTCGATGAGCGGCTTGGCGGCGAGGCCCACGATCACGATCGGGACGGTGGCGTAGATGACCCACCAGGCGAACTTGTAGTCGTGACTGTGCCGCTCCTCGCGGTCGCGCAGCCCCCGGCCCCACGCGGAGACGATCCGCACGATGTCCTTGAAGAAGTACACGAGCACGGCGGCGATCGCGCCGACCTGGATGACGGCGGTGAAGCCGACGACGGCCTTGTCGTCGACCGGGATGTTCATCAGCCCCTCGGTGATCTTGAGGTGGCCGGTGGAGGAGACGGGGAGGAACTCGGTCACTCCCTCGACGACTCCCAGTACGACGGCCTGGCCGACGCTGATAACACTCATGGGATCCATCTCTGCGGTGAACGGGGCGAGCACGTGTCCCCCGGGGCACGGGCGCACGGCGGCACATGGCAGACTCGGACCACGGCAGCATTTACACCGCCGTAGAAGCTCAAGTTTTACACGACTGTAGAAGATGGACGGGTGAACGACAAACCCATGGGCCTCGATTCACGCGATTCACAGGCTCGGGGCTCCAAGCGGGCCAACGGCGCGCGGGAGTCCGAGATCCTCGGCGTACTCCAGCGGGCCGAGGCCGCGCTCACGCCGGGCGAGGTCGCCGAACGGCTCGGGGGCGAGCTGACGTACAGCAGCGTGGTCACGATCCTCACCCGGATGCACACCAAGCAGTTGCTCACCCGGACCCGGCGCGGACGGGCGTACGCCTACGCGCCCGTGACCGACGACCCCGGGTTCGCCGCCCGCCGGATGCGCACCGTGCTCGAGGAGCGCCCCGACCGCGAGGCGGTGCTCGCCCGCTTCGCCGACAGCCTGTCCGACACCGACGCGGACCTGCTGCGCCACCTGCTGGGACCCGACGCGGACCCAGACCGGTAGGACAAGGAGCCCGCCCGGATGCGTATCGCCGTCTATCTGCCGCTGCTGCTGTCCGTGATCGCGCCTCTCGGCGCCCGCCCGCTCTCCGAACGCTGCGAACCGCGCCTGGCCACCTGGCTGCTCACCACCTCCGCGCTGATCCTGGGCGTGGCGACCACCGTCTCACTGGGACTACTGGCGATCACCGGTCTGATAGGCGTTCCGTTCCTCGCCGACCTCGGCCACTGGTCGGCCCGCACCGCGCAGGTCAACGACCCCGCCGAACCGCCGGTCGCGCTCCTCGCCGGCCTCCTGCTCGGCGGCGCGCTGCTGACCGCGGCACGGATGCTGTGGCGCCGGGCCCGCTCCATCGCCTCCGCCATCTGGGACGCCGCGTGCATGCCCACGCCGGACGGCCTCGTCATCGTCGAGGACGAGGCGCCGGACGCGTACGCGCTGCCGGGCCTGCCGGGGCGGGTCGTCGTCTCCACCGGCATGCTGCGCACCCTGGACAAGGCCGAGCACGACATCCTGCTCGCCCACGAGCGCGCCCATCTCACCGCCCATCACTATCTGTTCGTGGCCCTGGCCGGCCTGGGCGCCGCCGCCAACCCCCTCCTGCGGCCCTTCGCCACCGCCGTCACCTACACCGTGGAACGCTGGGCCGACGAACAGGCAGCCCGCGCCACCGGCGACCGCCGCCGGGTCGCCCGCGCGGTCGGCAAGGCGGCCCTGGCCGCCCACAACGCCCCCGCCCCCCGCCTCTCCACCCTCGGCTTCCGCGGCGTCCTCGGCCGACGGGGACCGCTCGCCGGCGCGGGCCCGGTCCCCCGCCGGGTCGCCGCCCTCCTCGCCCCTCCGCTCACCCGCCGTCCGTGGCTCGCCCTCGTCACGACGGCGTGCCTGGCCCTCACCCTGGTGTCGACCGTCGCCGCCACCCGCGACCTGCACGACCTCCTCGAGGTGGTCGGCATCGCCCACCACCACGACCCGCATCACCACGACCCGGACAGGCCGAACCACGACGCCTTGCCCTTCGGCTGAACCGGTCGTCGAGTCCTCGCGCGGTCAGCCGTCTCCCCCACCGCCCTCCACGCCCTGCCGGAAGCCGTGCCTCGAGGCGTGGCCTGAGAGAGAAAATGGGGGAATGGGGCGGGCCATGACGAGTCGTTTGCTGATGCCGTGCCGACGTGCGGGGGGCGACCGGGTCGCCCCGGGGACCGGACCCGTACCCGGCTCCACGCGCCCCACCCCGATCCTCGACCGGACCCACGCGAACGTCACCGCCCTCGTCGAGCGGATCCCACCGCGGACACCGCCCGCGACTCCCTCCGCGTGGCCCACGGGATCATCGCGCGTGAGGTGCGCCCGGTGTACTCCGTGGACGACCCGCGGAGCACCTCGCGGACGCTGGCGCTCGGGCGGGGCTCGTGCAGCCAGCGGATGGCGGTGCTGGAGGCCGTCGCGCGTGCCGTCGCCGTACCCACGCGCGTGCGGGGGCTGCTCGTCGACGGAGTCTTCTGGTATCCACGGTTCCCCCGGCTCAAGCCGCTGGTCCCGGAACAGGTCCTGCTCGCGTGGCCCGAGCCCACGGCCAGACCCTGTGCCTCCCGGCCCGCACCCTCGCGGAGCCGGTGCTCGGGCGATGGGCCGCGGGAGGCCGGGCCGCCCGGACCGCGTAGCGGCAGGCCGAAGCCTCTTGTCGCATCCTTGACGCCCAAGTCATCAGAGACCCGTCAAGGCATGCTGCCTCCGGCCTCCCCGGTCTCTACCGTCGGTCGTATGGAACGCCGCAACCGCCGCAACAACGCGCGCACCGCGGTCGACGCACCCGCCCCACCCTCCGCGGAAGTGGCGCGCGACCACCTCTGGGCCCAGGACGTACGCAGTTCGATCCGCTGCGCGGCCGTGCTCCTCGCCCTTCTCCTCCTCATCGACTGGGGAGTCGGCACCCTCTCCGCGCCACGCGCCACCCTGTGGGCCGCGCTCGCGGTGCTGCTGTTTCTCGTGCTGTACCCCACCCGGGTCTCCGCGGGCGAGGGCTGGCTGGTCTCGCGCGGCTTGCTGCGCGCGCGCCTGGTGCGCACCGACCACCTGGTGTCGGTGCGCTGCCTGGACGGAGTCGGTCAGCGGCTCGTGCTGCGGGACACGTTCGGCGCTCGCGTCGAGATCGACCCCCGGGTCCTGGTGGCCAATCCGCCCCTGTGGCACCGCCTCGACGAGGACGCACGCCTGTCCGCCCTGCGCTCCACGCTCTCGTGCGGGGAGACCGCGCTGCACCGCGTCTCGGAGCGGATCGACCGCGAGACGGCGCTGACGGTCTTCAAGGTGTCCGGGCTGGAGTGAGGACCGGGGTCAACCGTTGACGGAGCCGCCGGGGGTGACCAGTCCCGTCTCGTAGGCGAGGACGACGGCCTGTGCGCGGTCGCGGAGCGCGAGCTTGGCGAAGATCCGGGCGACGTGGGTCTTCACGGTGGCCTCGCTGAGGGTGAGGGCTCCGGCGAGTTCGGTGTTCGACAGGCCGCGGCCCATCAGGGCCAGCACCTCCAGTTCACGAGGGGTCAGTGGAGCCAGGTCGCGGTGGATCGCGAGCGTGCGGGCCGCCGCCGAAGCGGTGGGGCGGTGAGCCGGGCCGGCCTCCTCGGCATCGCGGGCGGTCGCATAGCGCTCGACCAGACGGCGGGTGATCGAGGGGGCGAGCAGTGCGTCTCCGGTGTTCACCAGTCGCACGGCTGCCGCGAGGTGGGCGGCGGTGACGTCCTTGAGCAGGAAGCCGCTCGCCCCGGCGGCGAGCGCCGCGTAGACGTAGCGGTCGAGGTCGAAGGTGGTCAGCATGATCACCCGGCAGTGCGGGAGCAGCCGCAGGACGCGTTGGGCGGCTTCCAGGCCGTCCAGGCGGGGCATCCGGATGTCCATCAGAAGGACGTCCGGGCACAGCCGTTCGGCCTCCGCGACGGCCTGAACGCCGTCTGCGGCCTCGCCGATGACGTCGATGCCGCGCGAGGTGAGGATGAGGCGGAAACCGGTTCGGATGAGCTCCTCGTCGTCGGCGATGAGGACGCGCGGGGCGCGGCCGTCGGGGGCGGATTCGGTCACGGACGCTCCAGGGGGATGCGGGCACGGACGCGGTAGCCGCCGCCGATGCGGCGCCGGGCGTCGAAGCGTCCGCCGTAGACGGCGACGCGCTCGCGCAGACCGATCAGACCGCGCCCGGCACCGTCGTCCCGGCGCTCGCGGGCGCCCGGTCCGGCATCCGTGCTCGCGCGGTCGGCGGACAGCACGCTCGGTCCGCTGTTGAGCACCTCGACCCGCAGACTGTGGTCGGCGTAGCGCACCGTCACCGCCGCCCTGCCGCCCCCGCCGTACTTGAGCGCGTTGGTCAGCGCCTCCTGGACGATCCGGTAGGCGGTGACGTCGATGCCGGGCGGCAGCGGGCGCGGTTCACCGGAGATCCGCACCTCGACCGGGAGGCCGGCGAAAGCGATCCGGTCGACGAGGGTGCTCAGTCGACTCAGGCTCGGCTGCGGTGCGAGCCCGGAGAGGTCTCCTTCGCCGTACCGCTCGGCCCACTCATCGTCGTCGCCGTCGGGCGACGGCGCCAACAGGCCCAGCAGGTGGCGCAGTTCGGTCATCGCGTCGCGTCCGGCACCCTCGACGGTCCGCAGCGCGGTCTCCGCCTCGCCCGGCAGGGTGACCAGCACCTCACGAGCCGCGCTCGCCGATACGACCATCAGGCTGACCTTGTGGCTGACGATGTCGTGCAGCTCGCGGGCGATACGGGCGCGCTCGGCCGCGACCGCCGTGCGGGCGGCGGCCTCCCGCTCGCGCTCCAGCAGCCAGCCCCGGTCCTCCAGGACCCTGCGGTAGCGGCGGCGGGCCCGCGCCAGCAACACGACCGCGCTCCCGGCCACCGCCAGGCTCACCCCCGCGAGGGCGATGAGCAGCCGGCCCGTCCCCGATGTCCACACGCCGTCCATCGTGCCAGGCAGCCGGCGAGGGGGCGTCCACCTGCGGGTCCACCCCGTACATCGCCAGGATGACGACCGTCGCGGGTTACCTCCCGGGGCTGACGCCCGGACGGCCCACGCCGCCTACCGTCCCTGCCATGACCACCGAAGACATCAGCGACACGGCCCCGGCGGCCGACCCGGCCGCCGTGCGCGACCAGGAAGTCGTCCGGGTGAGCGGCCTGCGCAAGGAGTACGGCGACACCGTCGCCCTGAACGGGGTGTCACTGGAGATCCGGGCCGGGGAGGCGGTGGCGGTGATGGGTCCGTCCGGCTGCGGCAAGTCGACCCTGTTGAACATGATCGCGGGCCTTGACCGGCCGAGCACCGGCTCGGTGCACGTACACGGCGAGGACCTGGGCCGGATCAACGAGACCGGCCTTGCGCTCTTCCGGCGCCGCCGGATCGGCATGATCTTCCAGTTCTTCAACCTCATCGACGACCTGCCCGCGATCGACAACGTCGCCCTGGCCGCCCAGCTCACCGGAACTCCGGCCCGCCAGGCCCGGCGCCGGGCACTGGAGTTGCTGGACGAGCTCGGCATCGCCGACCGCAAGAACGTCTATCCCGCCGCGCTCAGCGGCGGCGAGCGCCAGCGGGTCGCGGTGGCCCGCGCACTGATGAACCGTCCCGCGCTGCTGCTGGCGGACGAGCCGACCGGTGCGCTGGACAGCCACGCGGGCGAGCAGGTGATGGACCTGCTCATCGACCTCAACGAACTGGGCCAGACCCTCCTGCTGGTGACGCACGACCAGCGGCTGGCGACGCGCTGCGCCAGCCGCCTGGTGACCATGACGGACGGCCGGATCATCGGCGAACGGACCCTGGAGCGGTCGGCATGAGCGCGGTGTGGCGCGCCTCGCGCGCGGCCGTGCGCCGCCGCCGGCTGCAGACCTCCGTGATCGGCGTGGTGGTCCTGGTCTCCAGCATGGCCCTCGTGGTCGCCCTCGGCCTGCTGGACGTCGCGTCCGGACCGTTCGACCGGCTCTTCGGCCAGGCACGCGGCGCGCACGTCATCGCCACCTTCGACGCGGCGAAGGTCTCCGGCGCGCGGCTGGCGCGGACCGCGCGCCGTCCGGGCGTGCGGGCCTGGGCCGGGCCGTTCCCGGAAGCCGTGGTCGACTTGCCGCAGAACGCGGCCTCCGAGATGCCCGGGATGGGACCCGGCCCCCTGACCGTGGTGGGGCGGGCGCAGCCGGGTGGACCGGTCGACCGCCTCGACCTCTTCGCCGGGCACTGGGCCACCGGCCGCGATCAGATCGTCCTGGCGCTGCCGGACGCGCCGGGGATGGGCAACGGGCCGCACTCGCCGATCGGCAAGCAAATCCAGCTGCCCGGGCTGGTGCCGATGACCGTCGTCGGCCTCGCGTCCGGAGTGAGCGGGAGCGCCCAGGCATGGGTCTCCCCGCAGCAGATCGCGGCCCTGCACCCCACGACGTACCAGATGCTGTACCGGTTCGACCAGGCCACGACGGCCCGCCAGATCACCGCGGACACCGCAGCGGTGACCGCAGGCCTGCCGTCCGGATCGCTGGTCGCCCACCAGTCGTATCTGACGCTGAAGGCGCAGGTCGCGGCCCAGCCCAACGCCTTCGTGCCGTTCCTCATGGCCTTCGGGATCCTCGGCCTGCTGGTGGCGGTCCTCATCGTGGGCAATGTGGTGAGCGGTGCCGTGGTGTCCGGCTTCCGGCACATCGGGGTGCTCAAGTCCCTTGGATTCACGCCCAACCAGGTGGTCGCGGTCTACCTGGTGATGGTCTGCGTCCCGGCGGCGGCGGGCGCGGCGGTCGGCACGGCCCTGGGCGCGGTGGTGGCGCGACCGCTGCTGCACCAGGTCTTCCAGGGCGCGGAACTCGCCACGGTGAACGTCACTCCGACGATCGGCTCCTGGGTGTACGCGAGCACGGCGCTCGGTATGCCGGCCGTCGTGGTGCTGGCCGCGCTGATCCCGGCGCTGCGCGCGCACCGGCTGTCCGCGGCGCGCGCGATCAGCGCGGGCAGTGCCCCCGCCGGCGGACGAGGCCTCGCGGTGCAGCGGTGGCTGAGCGGGGTGCGGCTGCCGCGCTCGGTGAGCCTGGGCCTGGGCCTCCCCTTCGCACGGCCCGGGCGGGCGCTGCTCACCGTCTCGGCGGTCCTGCTCGGGGTGGCGACGGTGACCTTCGCCACCGGCCTGTCGGCCACCATGGTCTCCTACGGCGACGCGGTCGAGGGCGCCGACAGGGCGCAGGTGATCGTCTGGCGAGGGGAAGCCAGGTTCGGGCAGACCGTCCCGCGGCACGGCGACGCCGCGACACAGACGCTGCTGCGCCGACTGCCGCGCGCGGCGGACGTGTCCGCCGTGGGCTACGCCCACGTGCGGCTGCTCGGGCAGAGCCAGGACGTGGCGATCGAGGGCGATCGAGGGGGCCGGTCGGCTCTTCAGGACGACCTGGCCAGGGGCCGCTGGATGCGGGGGCCCGGCGAGGTGGTGGCCTCCGGCAGATTCCTGGCCGAGTACGGTCTGCGGCTCGGCGGCTCCTTCGTCCTGGCTGCGGCGAACGGCCGACAGGAACGCGTGACCCTGGTCGGGGAGGTCATGTCCGGGCCGTCGGACTGGATGCGCGCGGACTGGGCGACCGTAACCGCCCTGACACCGGGCGCGCAGGCCAACCAGTACTGGGTGCGACTCACCCCCGGATCCGATGTCGGCGCCTTCATGAAGGCCGTGCGGGCCGTCGACCCCGGGCTCCACCCGGACGCGAAGACCTCGGTGAACGCAGGCGCCGTGACGGTGATCAGTTCCGCGACCGTGCTGACGGTGATGCTGTCGGTGGTCGCGGCGATGGGGGTGTTCAACACGGTCGTGCTGAGCGCCCGGGAACGTCGGCGCGACCTCGGAATGCTGAAATCCATCGGCATGACGCCACGGCAGGTCACGGTGATGATGGTGGTGTCCATGGCCGGCCTCGGTCTGCTCGGCGGCCTGCTGGGGCTGCCGCTGGGAGTCGCCGCGTACCGCGTGGTGGTTCGGATGACCGAGCGCAGCGCCCATCTCGCCTTCCCGGACCGGATGCTGGACGTGTGGCACCCGGGTTCGATGGCGTTGCAGGCGCTGGCCGGGGTGGCGATCGCCGCGCTGGGCGCGGTGATACCGGCGCGTGCGGCGGCTCGGCAGACCATCGCCCGGGTCCTGCACACCGAGTGACGTCCGCGCCGCGTCGGAGGAGCCCTCCACCACCCCTGTCCGCGCGACCTCTGAGTCAGCAGCGGGCCCGGAGCGAGTGTCGGGGCCCCGCCCGGCCCCTCCCCCGGCTTACCCTCCGCCCGTGTTCAACGTCACGGGGATCCTCAAGCGGCTGGTGATCGGCCGGGCCATGCGCAGCGAAGAGCTGCACGAGACGCTGCTGCCCAAGCGGCTCGCCCTGCCGATCTTCGCCTCGGACCCGCTGTCCTCGGTGGCGTACGCGACCCAGGAGATCCTGCTGGTCCTCACCCTGGGCGGCCTTGCCTACCTGCACTTCACGCCGTGGATCGCGGCCTCGGTCGTGGCGCTGATGACGGTCGTGGTGCTGTCGTACCGCCAAGTGGTGCATGCCTACCCGAGCGGCGGCGGCTCGTACGAGGTGGTGTCGACGAACCTCGGCCCGACCGCCGGACTGGTCGTCGCCGCCTCGCTCCTCGTCGACTACGTCATGACGGTGGCCGTCTCGGTCGCCTCCGGCGTCGACAACATCATCTCCGCCGTCCCACGCCTCGCCGACCACCGCGTCCTGATGGCGATCGGCTTCGTGGCGGTCCTGACGGCGATGAACCTGCGAGGCGTCCGGGAGTCGGGACGCGCCTTCGCGGCACCGACGTACCTCTTCATCAGCGGTGTCCTCGTCATGGTGGTCACGGGCCTGATCCGCTACGCCCTCGGGGACGCGCCGGTCGCCGAGAGCGCCGCGTACGGCGTCTCGCCGGACCCCTCGGACGCGAACCTGACGGGTCTCGCCCTGCTGATGCTGGTGCTGCGCGCGTTCTCCTCCGGCTGTACGGCGCTGACCGGGGTGGAGGCCATCTCCAACGGCGTACCGGCCTTCCGCAAGCCCAAGTCGAGGAACGCGGCCGAGACACTGACCGCGATGGGTGCCCTCGCGATCGTCATGTTCGTGGGTGTCACCGCGCTGGCACTGATCACCAAGGTGCACATCACGGACGACGCGTGCCGGCTGACGGGACTCACCGGCGACTGCGCCTCGTACACCCAGCGCACGGTGATCGCACAGATCGCGGCGGCGGTCTTCGGCGGCGAGCACAGTGTCGGCTTCTACGTCATCCAGGCGGCGACCGCGCTGGTCCTGATCCTGGCGGCGAACACGGCCTTCAACGGCTTTCCCCTGCTCGCGTCCATCCTGGCCCAACACCGCTATCTACCCCACCAGTTGCACAACCGGGGCGACCGGCTCGCGTTCTCCAACGGCATCCTGGCGCTCGCGGTCGTCGCGGCTCTGCTGCTGTGGGGCTTCAAGGCGAACGTCACCAGCCTCATCCACCTCTACATCCTGGGCGTGTTCACCGCCTTCACGCTCTCCCAGCTGGGCATGGTCCGGCACTGGAACAGCGAGCTGCGCACGGAACGCGACCCGGCGCCGCGGCGCCGCCACCACACGGCCCGGGTGATCAACGCATTCGGCTCGGTCGTCACCGGCCTGGTCCTGGTGATCGTGCTGGCCACCAAGTTCACGGAGGGCGCGTGGCTCGCCGTACTCGCCGCGATCGTGCTGTGGTTGATGATGCGCGGCATCCGGCGCCACTACGACGCCACGTCGGCGGAACTGGCGGTGGCCGACCCGAAGGGCGAACTCACCCTCCCCTCACGCGTGTTGGGGATCGTACTGGTCTCCACCCTGCACAAGCCGACCCTCCGTGCCCTCGCCTACGCGCGCGCCTTCCGCCCCGACCGGCTGGAGGCCCTGACGGTCTCCGTCGACCGTGACGAGGCTGCGGCGCTGCTCAGGCGCTGGGAGGAGTACGGCATCGACGTCCCGTTGAAGATCATCGACTCGCCGTACCGCGAGGTGACCCGGCCTGTCGTGGAGTACGTCCGCTCGATCCGCCGCGAGAGCCCGCGGGACATCGTCGCCGTCTTCATCCCCGAGTACGTCGTCGGACACTGGTGGGAGAACCTCCTGCACAACCAGTCGGCGCTGTGGCTGAAGAACCGGCTCCTGTTCACCCCGGGAGTCATGGTCACGAGCGTGCCGTGGCAGCTGACGTCCTCCGCCCATGCCGACCGGCCCGCGGCCAGGGCGCCGGGGTCCTTCCGGCGGGGGGAACCGCAGGGGCCGGCGCCCCGGGCGGGCACCCGGCACCGGTGACGCGCCCACGGCGGGACCCGGTTCGGCGCACCCCCGCTCACCGCACCCCCGTTCAACGGACCCCCGTTCAACGGAACTCGGCGAGTCTCGGTCGCAGCCCCAGCAGGATCAGCGCACCCGCGCCGAGCAGCAGACCGCACGTCCACGGGAGCAGTCCGGTGGCCTCGAAGCGGCCCGCGCGGACCGCCGCCGTGAAGTGCCGCCGGTTGATGTCCGTCACCTGGTCCAGCGCCGTCATCCAGGCCCCGAAGTGGGCGTTGGACGTGCCCGGCTCCCAGCCCATGCAGAACGCGACGGCCTCGCCCTCCTTGCCCCGCGCGACCAGGGCCCGGATCCTCCGGTCGTCGCGCTGGTAGACGGCGTACGCGTCCACCGTCCGCTCCGCCGCGGCCCGTTCGCCGGGGAAGGTGAGGTTGGCGAGTTCCCGCGCGAACTCGCCGCCGAAGTCGAGGGTGTGGTGGTCGGCGCGGTACTCCTTCCAGGTCGTGACGAGCCCGACGTCGTACGAGTCGAGGGTCGCGCCCTTCATCCCGTACAACTGCTGCGACTTGGCGAGGAACGCCTGCGCGTACTGTTCGCGGCGCTCGGGGTCCAGCAGAAAACGGCTCTCGTCGGCGTTCGCGTCGTAGGCGATCGCGCGGGCGCGGGAGAGGGCGACGACGGAGTCGAAGGCGTCGCGACGGGCGCCGTGCAGCCGGTCGGCGGAGGCGGACAGCGCCTGGCCGCCGAGGAGCACGGCGAGCAGCGCGCAGACGGTGGCGGCCAGCACACGGGGGTTGAGGATCCGACGGAAGCGGCGGGCCAGGTACCACTGGAGGACGCCGAGGGCGGCGAGCAGCAGCGCGCCGAGCACGAGAACGGCGGCGAGCTGGGCCGCGAGGACCGAACGGGCCTGGTCGTACTGCCGGTCGAAGGCGCTGTCGTTGGAGTCCACCAGCTTTCTCGCGCTCGGCAGGAGCCGGGCCTGGAGAAGATCGGTGGCCTCGCGGTAGTCGACGAGCGCGGCCGGTCTGCCGCCGGCGCGGTCGTCGTTCTCCAGCGCGCGGCCGATCAGCTCCTGGTACTCGGCGAAGTCGTCGGTGAGCGACTCGACGGTGTGCTCGTCGGCGGCGTCGCCCTGGGCGGCGACGGCGAGGGTGCGCAGGTCGCGCCCGATCGCGCGGCGCGCGTCCCCGTAGAAGCCGACCGCCTTGTCGTACGGCGTCGCCAGGCGCCCCTTGCCCCCGTCGCCGCCGGCCAGCAGGAGGTTGGCGGCCTGCGCGTCCATGTCGTTGAGCGCGAGGTTCAGGTCGGCGGCGCTGGTGGTGCGGGGTGCGTCGCGGCCCGCGACAGTGTCCCAGGTGCCGGTGGCGGCGAGTCCGGCCAGCCCGAGCAGCAGGGCGAGGGTGACGGTCAGCAGGAGGGTGACGGTCCGCAGCAGCCGCAGTCGCGCGGGCAGGGTCGCCCAGAAACGGCGACGGAGGGCGGTGGCGGCTCTTCGGGCTGCGAGACGCAGAGGGAGCCTGGGACTTCGGGACCGCCCGGCGCGTCGGGGGCGTCTCGATCGCGACCCCCCGCGCCTGGGCCGAGGCTGGTGCCCACCCCCGGAAGGGGCGCTCGCCACGGGCGGTGGCGCTCCGACGGTCCCGGCTCGCGCCGGACTGTGCGTGGTCCCGGCTCGCGCCGCAGGACTGTGCGTGGTACCGGCCGTGACAGCCACGAACCCCTCCATCGGCACGCCACGGACCGCTCGTCCGTGTCCCCCGTGCCGCGCCCAGTCTGCGACCGCTTCACCTCACACACACCGGACCTTGATGAGCCCCTGATGTCGCACCGGACGACTTTGACGCGGCCTTGACGCCGTCGGCCGACCACATGTGCGAAAAGCACGGCATTCTCGTCGTCGGGGGCGGACCGAACGCCGGACCGGAGTGCCGGACCTCGGTGCCGGACCGAGGGCTGCCGCCTCCGCGACCGCACCGCCGTCCCCCGTTCGCCGTAATGTCCACCCGCCCTGCCGTTTCCTCCCCCATTGCCCACAATCGGATCACAATGGGCACTACGCCGGGCAGCACGTCAGGAGCACCCCGATGGCCACCACCGACCACGCTCGTACCGGAGGTACGACGGGTACGAGCCGGCTGCGTGCGTGGATGCTCGAGGGGCTGTCCGACATGGGCAAGACCCCGCAGGGCCCGCACGCCCTGCCGGAGCCCGTGCACCAGGGGCAGCGCTGGTGGCGGGTGATGTGCCTGACCGGCGTCGACTACTTCTCGACACTGGGCTACCAGCCCGGCATCGCGGCCCTGGCCGCCGGACTCCTCTCGCCCGTCGCGACCATCGTGCTCGTCATCGTCACCCTGGCGGGCGCACTGCCCGTCTACCGGCGGGTGGCCGAGGAGAGCCCGCGCGGCGAGGGCTCGATCGCGATGCTGGAGCGGCTGCTGTCGTTCTGGCAGGGCAAGCTGTTCGTCCTGACCCTGCTGGGCTTCGCCGCCACCGACTTCCTGATCACCATCACCCTGTCGGCGGCCGACGCCTCCACCCACCTGGTCGAGAACCCCCACCTCACCAGCACGCTGCACAACCAGCAGATGCTGATCACGCTCATCCTGGTGGCCCTGCTCGGCGCGGTGTTCCTCAAGGGCTTCCTCGAGGCGATCGGCGTCGCCGTCGTCCTGGTCGGGATCTATCTCGCCCTCAACGTCGTGGTCGTGATCGTGGGCCTGTGGCACGTGGCGACGGCCGAGCATGTGATCACCGACTGGACCAGCGCCCTGACCACCGAACACGGAAACGTCTTCGCGATGGTCGGGGTCGCCCTCCTGGTCTTCCCCAAACTGGCCCTCGGCCTCTCCGGCTTCGAGACCGGCGTCGCCGTCATGCCGCACGTCCAGGGCGACGCCACCGACACCGACGAGAAGCCGACCGGCCGCATCCGGGACACCAAGAAGCTGCTGACCACCGCCGCCGTGATCATGAGCGTCTTCCTCATCTTCACCAGCTTCATCACGACGCTCCTCATCCCGGAGCAGGAGTTCAAGTCCGGCGGCCAGGCCAACGGCCGCGCCCTCGCCTATCTCGCGCACGAATACCTCGGCGGCGCCTTCGGCACGGTCTACGACGTGTCGACCATCGCCATCCTGTGGTTCGCGGGCGCCTCCGCCATGGCCGGACTGCTCAACCTCATGCCCCGCTACCTCCCCCGCTACGGCATGGCCCCGCACTGGGCACGGGCCGTCCGCCCCATGGTGATCGTCTTCACCCTGGTGGCGTTCCTGGTCACCTGGATCTTCAATGCCGACGTCGACGCGCAGGGCGGCGCCTACGCCACCGGTGTCCTCGTCCTCATCAGCTCCGCCGCGATCGCCGTGACCATCGCCGCGCGCAAGGCCGGCCAGCGCAACTGGACCATCGCCTTCGCCGTCATCTCTGCGGTCTTCCTCTACACGACCGTCGTGAACGTCATCGAACGCCCCGACGGCGTCAAGATCGGCGCCTGCTTCATCGCCGGCATCATCCTCGTCTCGCTGCTCTCCCGGCTGGCCCGCGCCTTCGAACTGCGGGTGACCAGTGTGAGCCTGGACGACATGGCGGACCGGTTCGTACGCGACATAGCCAGCCGCCGGATCCGGTTCATCGCCAACGAACCCGACAACCGCGACAAGACCGAGTACCGCGAGAAGATCGAGCAGATCCGCGCCGACAACGACCTCCCGGCCCAGGAGGACTTCGTCTTCGTCGAGGTCACCGTCCTGGACCCCTCGGAGTTCGAGGCGGGCCTGACCGTACGCGGCGAGGTGCTCCACGGCCGCTACCGCGTCCTGACCCTGGAGTCCTCCTCCATCCCCAACGCCCTCGCCGCCCTGCTCCTGTACGTCCGCGACCGCACCGGCTGCACCCCGCACATCTACTTCGAGTGGACCGAGGGCAACCCCTTCACCAACTTCCTGCGCTTCTTCCTCTTCGGCCAGGGCGAGGTCGCCCCCGTCACCCGAGAGGTCCTGCGCGAGGCCGAACCCGACCGCTCCCGCCGACCGCGCGTACACGTCGGCTGAGCGCTCCGCCGAACCGCACCGGACTTCGCCGGACCCGCTCAGGGGCCGTCCGGCGGATCATGCCGGAGACGCGGCTCCGAAGGGCCGGGGCCAGAAAGCCGTCCGCCCGTCAGTCCTCTTCCGTCGGGTAGTCCGCGCTCACCGTGAACCCGATGACCGCGCCTCCCCCCTCCCGCCGGAAGGCGAACGGCGCTCCGCCGTGGCCGGTGGCCACCTCGCGGACGATGGACAGACCGAGCCCGGAACCGGGCAGGCTGCGGGCGTCGGTGGCGCGGTAGAAACGGTCGAAGACCCGGACGAGATCGCCCTCGACCACGCCGGGACCCCGGTCGAGGACCTCGATCCGGACGCTGCGCGGAAGACCGCCGCCCGCCCCGGCGCCGGGGCGGGCGGGACCGGTGACCGCGATCTCGATCGGCGCCTTGCCCTCGCGGTCGAACTTGGCCGCGTTCTCCACCAGGTTGGATATCGCCCGCTGGAGCGCCGTGGGACGGCCGTCGACCGTCGTGTCACCGCCCACCCTGATGAGGACGTCCCGCCCGGTGCGGCGCCGCGAGGCGATCGCCACGTCCTCGGCGAGATCGGCCAGGTCGATCCGCTGCACGGGCTCGGTGTCGGACCGTCCGGCCGCGAGCGCCACCAGCTCGTTGACGAGGTCGGTCAGCTCACGGGACTCCTGCGCCAGGTCGGCGACCAGTTCCTCGCGGGCGTCGGGCGGCAGCTCGTCGATGCGGCGCAGCATGGAGATGTTCGTACGCAGCGAGGTCAGCGGCGTACGGAGTTCATGGCCCGCGTCCTGGACCAGCCGACGCTGGTCCTCCTCGGACTGGGCGAGCCGGCCGAGCATCCGGTCGAAGGAGCGGCCGAGACGGGCCACCTCGTCGTATCCCGCCACCGGCACCTGGATGCCGAGCCGCCCGGTGCGCGCCACGTCCTCCGCGGCCCCGGCCAGCCGCACCAGCCGCCGGGTGATGCGCCGTGCCAGCCACCAGCCGAACAGCCCCGACGCGATCACCACCGCCCCCACCAGCAGCACGGTCCGCTGCTGCAGCTCCCGCAGCAGATCCTCCGTGTCGCTGAACTGCTGGGCCACCTGCACCGCGCCCCGCCCGCCGCCGAGCGCGACGGTCGCCACCCGGTAGCGGTCGCCGGCGACGTCGACCTCCCCGTGCTCCACCCACCTGCCCGCGGTGGCGGACGCGGCGGTCCGCCGGTCGGCGGTGGTCACGGGCAGCGCGGGGTTCCCCCGGTCGGATATCACCCCACCGCGCCCGAGCACCTGCACGTCCGTACGGGCGGGCCGGATGATGTCGTCCAGGGGCCCGTCGTGATCGGGGTCGGACGACGAGAAATCACCCGGGTCCAGCGCCGTCTCGCGCACCTGGACCCGCAGGTCCTGCACGACACCGGAGAAGACGGTCTGCTGGTCCACCCGCACCAGCCGGGCGGCGGCGTCGTAACTCAGGAACCCGACGAGGACGGTGACCGCGGCGGCCACGGCGGCGAAGGACAGGGTGAAGGTGGCCCGCAGCGAGGACACCCGCCGGGGCCGCAGCCCCGTGAGCCATCGGGGGGGCACTCAGTCCTCCCTCAGCACGTACCCCACGCCCCGGACGGTGTGGATCAGCGCCGGTGCCGCCGGCTCGTCGAGCTTGCGCCGCAGATACCCCACGTACACGGCGAGGTTCTTGGAGCCGGGACCGAAGTCGTAGCCCCAGATGCGGTCGTAGATCGTGGCGTGGTCGAGGACGATGCCCGCGTTGCGGACGAGCAGTTCGAGCAGCTCGAACTCGGTGCGGGTGAGTTCCAGCTCGCGCTGTCCGCGCCAGGCGCGGCGCGCCTGGATGTCCATGCGCAGCCCGGCCGCGGAGATCTGCCCCGACGCCTCCTTCGACGCGGACACCGACGGTGACGACGCCGGTGCGTCGGCGGGGGTTCCGTTCACCGGACCCGTCCGGCGGAGCAGGG
The DNA here is from genome assembly GCF_039503195.1 of Streptomyces mirabilis. NCBI lineage: Bacteria > Bacillati > Actinomycetota > Actinomycetes > Kitasatosporales > Streptomycetaceae > Streptomyces > Streptomyces mirabilis. The sequence continues at coordinate 5,922,565 of NZ_JBCJKP010000001.1, read as the reverse complement.
CCCGCAGCCGGGCGAAGACCTCCTCCACGTCGAACGGCTTGACCACGTAGTCGTCGGCCCCGGCGTCCAGACCCGCGATGCGGTCGGCCGTCTCGACCAGCGCGGTGAGCATCAGGATCGGCGTACGGTCCCCCTCAGCGCGCAGCACGCGGCACACCTGCAGCCCGTCGATACCGGGCATCATCACGTCCAGGACGAGAACGTCCGGTGGAGTGCGGTGGGCCTGGGCCAGCGCCTCTACGCCGTCGGCGACGGCCGTCACCGCGTACCCCTCCAGTGTGAGTGCCCTTTCCAGGGCATGGCGGATGGCACGGTCGTCCTCGGCGAGCAGCACATTCTGGGGCACCCCACCAGTCTGCCAAGCCGCTGGCCGGGTACCACCTGGTGGGCGGTGGTGAGGGTGGGCTTCTTACCCGCCTCTCACCCCTCCGCCCGCGAGCCCCTTACCTCGCCCGATCAGTCTGTCCCGTATGTCAGGACGGGCGGACCCGCGAATCCCCCGTAGGGGTCCGGCCGGTACGGAGGGGGTGGGCCGGAAGCACAGGACGGTGGTGGCCACCCCTTCTTCCGGCCTCACGGCCTCCTCCACTACGGCCGCAGCGCGGCGAGCTGCTGCTCGAAGGGGATGACAGTGAACCTGTCGGCCGAGGCGAGAGCCCCGTCGAGCGAGCGCGGCGCGATGGCGGCGGCGGTGTCGGTGTCCACGACCACCGCCGCGTCCGCCTTGTCCGCCGCACCCGCCGTGTCCGCCACATCGGCCCTTCGCACAGTCCCGGCCCCGGAGCCCAGTCCTTCCATGAGCCTGCCCAGTTCGCCCGCCGCGCGGTCGATCCGCTCGGCCAGGCCTTCCGCACCCCAGTCCTCCGAGGCCGCGTAGACCGCGGTCGGTACGACCACGGCGCGCAGGTAGGCGAAGAGGGGGCGCAGGGCGTGTTCGAGGACGAGGGAGTGACGGGCCGAGCCGCCGGTCGCGGCGATCAGGACCGGCTTGCCGGTGAGCGCGTCCTGGTCCAGTACGTCGAAGAAGGACTTGAACAGGCCGCTGTAGGAGGCGGAGAACACCGGTGTGACCACGATCAGCCCGTCCGCCTGCGTCACCGCCTCCAGGGCCGCGGACAGGGCCCGTCCGGGAAAGCCGCTGGTGAAGTTGTGGGCGATCTCCACGGCCAGGTCGCGCAGTTCGACGACCTGGACGTCGACGGACGTGTACCGGCCGGTGGCGGCGGCCAGCCGGTCGGCCAGCAGCCGGGTCGACGAGGGGACGCTCAGCCCCGCCGAGACGACGACGAGCTTCATGCGACGCTCACTTCCTGGGCCTTGAGCAGGGACTGGTGGGTCGGCGCGTCCGGCACATCCGCCGGGCGCCCCTTGGCGAACTCCTCACGCAGCACCGGGACGACCTCCTCGCCGAGCAGGTCGAGCTGCTCGAGGACCGTCTTCAGCGGCAGCCCGGCGTGGTCCACCAGGAACAGCTGGCGCTGGTAGTCACCGGCGTACTCGCGGAAGGCCAGGGTCTTCTCGATGACCTCCTGCGGGGAGCCGACGGTCAGCGGGGTCTGGTCGGTGAACTCCTCCAGGGAGGGTCCGTGCCCGTAGACCGGCGCGTTGTCGAAGTACGGCCGGAACTCGCGCACGGCGTCCTGGGAGTTCTTCCGCATGAACACCTGCCCGCCGAGACCGACGATCGCCTGCTCGGGCGTGCCGTGCCCGTAGTGCGCGTACCGCTCCCGGTAGAGCTCGACCATCCGCTGGGTGTGGTCGGCCGGCCAGAAGATGTTGTTGTGGAAGAACCCGTCACCGTAGTACGCGGCCTGCTCGGCTATCTCCGGCGACCGGATCGAGCCGTGCCACACGAACGGCGGCACCCCGTCCAGCGGACGCGGCGTCGAGGTGAACGACTGCAGCGGCGTGCGGAACTTGCCCTCCCACGTCACCACGTCCTCGCGCCACAGCCGGCGCAGCAGCGCGTAGTTCTCCACGGCCAGGTTGATGCCCTGGCGGATGTCCTGCCCGAACCAGGGATACACCGGCCCGGTGTTCCCGCGCCCCATCATCAGGTCCACCCGACCGTCGGCCAGGTGCTGCAGCATCGCGAAGTCCTCCGCGATCTTCACCGGGTCGTTGGTGGTGATCAGCGTGGTCGACGTCGAGAGGATCAGCCGCTCGGTCCGCGCCGCGACATAGCCGAGCATCGTGGTCGGAGACGACGGCACGAACGGCGGGTTGTGGTGCTCACCCGTCGCGAACACGTCCAGGCCCACCTCCTCCGCCTTCTGCGCGATGGCGACCATGGCCTTGATCCGCTCGGCCTCGGTCGGCGTACGGCCGGTCGTCGGGTCCGCCGTGACATCGCCGACGCTGAAGATTCCGAACTGCATGGTCGCTCACCCTCCAGGTTGTTTACGATTCAACTATACCCCCAAACGATCCGCCCTCCGTCGCTATTCCGCGCACCCCCCGCCCCCGGCTCCTCGCCCCTGCCCCCGCCCCCTGCCTCTGCCTCTGTCTCTGCCTCTGCCTCTGCCTCTGCCTCTGCCCCCGACTGTCAGTGCCCCGCCCTACGATCCCGTCATGGCCGCCCCACGCCGTGACACCCGAGGCATCGTCGACGCCGCGGAGCTCTTCGCGCGCGTCCGCTTCCGCCGCCGCGAACCGGCCGAGCCGCTCCGCCCTTACCTGGAGCACTACTGGCTGATCGACTGGGACCTGCCCGAGCCGTACGCCTCCCACGTGGTCCCGCACCCGTCCGTGAACGTCGTCTTCCAGAGGTACGCGGGTCGCAACCCCGTCGACTTCGGCGAGGTGGCCGGCATCGGCCTCGACCTGTTCACACAGAAACTGGAGGGCCGGGGACGGGTGTGCGGGATCCAGTTCCGCCCGGGGGGCTTCCGCCCCTTCGCGCCGGGACGGGCCCTGACGTCACTCACGGGCGAGCGGATCCCGCTCCACACGGTGTTTCCCACGGTGGACGCCGGCACGGTCCCCTCCGTCCTCGACCCCGCCGACGAGGACGCACGCGTGGCCGCGCTCGACGCGTTCCTCCTGGGCCTCGGTCCGCGCCCGGATCCCCAGGCCGACCTCGCCATGGCCCTGGTGGACCGCATCCGGGGCGACCGCGCCATCCGGCACGTCGGCGACTTCGCACGCGCCGAGGGGATGACCGTACGGGCCCTGCAACGGCTCTTCGCCGCGTACGTCGGCGTCGGCCCGAAGTGGATCATCCTGCGCTACCGGATCCACGAGGCCCTGTCCCGCGCGGAGGCCTCCGGCCCGGTCGACTGGGCCGCCCTCGCCGCCGACCTCGGCTACGCCGACCAGGCCCACCTCGTCCGCGACTTCACGGCGACGGTAGGAGTACCCCCCACCAGCTACGCAGCCACCACCCACTGACCCGACTCCGCCCGCGGACGGGCCGGGGCGCAGCCCCGCCCCCGGGGAACTGCGCGCCAAGCCCCCACCCACCGGCAGCCGACAAACCCCCCTGGGGGTCTGGGGGCGGAGCCCCCACCCCATGGCCCCTTCGGGCACCCCGCGGACTCGTTCGGGCACCCCACGGACTCAGGGGATCAGGACCAGCCGCCCCCGCAGCCCGCCCTCGGCCAGCCGCGCGTGCGCCTTCCCCGCCTCCTCCAGCCCGTAGGTGTCGGCGACCCGGGTCGTGAGCACCCCCTCGTCGACGAGGGCCACCAGCTCCGCGAGGCGCGCCCCGTCGGCGCGCACCTCCACCGAGCCCGTCCGCACCCCCCGTACGGACGCCGGATGCGTCCCCGGGATGACGCCCACGAACACCCCGCCGTCCCGCACCCACTCCAACGCCGCCGCGCCGAGAATCGCCGCGTCCAGCACCCCGTCCACGCCCTCCACGCCACCCGGCGCGACGTGGGCCGCCCCCAGGGACCGTACGAGCTCCTCGTCACCCTCGCGGGCCACCCCCGTCACCACGAGGCCCCGATGGGCGGCGAGTTGGACGGCGTACCCGCCGACCGCCCCCGCCGCACCCGTCACCGCCAGGCTCTGCCCGGGCTCCAGGGCCAGCAGGTCCAGGGCCTGGTCCGCGGTGAGGGCGTTGAGGGGCAGGGTGGCCGCGTGGACGGGGTCCACCGAGCTCGGCGCCCCGGCCACCGCGTCCGCCTCCACGACCACGTGATCGGCGTGCGTGCCGAGGGACTTGACCGCCCCGTACGACAGCGCCACCACCTCGTCGCCGACCCTCCACCCCGCGTCCGCGCCCACCGCGTCCACCGACCCGGCCACGTCCCAGCCCAGTCCGAGCCGCCGCCCCGCGCCCCCGAAGCCGCCCGCGCGCACCCCGGCGTCGACCGGATTGAGGGCGGCGGCCGCCACCTTGATCCGTATCTGCCGGGCGCCCGGCTCCGGCACCTCGACCTCCGCGATCTCCACCGCTTCCGGCCCACCGAACTCCGTCACGACCACTGCCCGCATGTCAGCTCTCCCTGTTTCCCGCGCTTGGCGGGTAGATTCACCTGATTCATTCGGGTTTCTCTCCCGTTGCAACAACCTTAGGAAGAGTTACTCTCTTTTGGTTAGTAGGCACCTGAAGGTGCGTACCTCACCCGGAGGTGAGTCATGGCGACCACGACCGCGGCGCAGCGGCGCGCGCAGGCGCGGATCGAGTACGACGCGTTCATCCGCAGCTGCCCCACCAACCAGCTCCTCGACCGCATCAGCGACAAGTGGGTCAGCCTGGTCGTCAGCGCGCTCGCCCAGACGGACGGGGCCTCGATGCGCTACAGCGACCTGGGCCGCAAGCTCGCGGGGATCAGCCCCAAGATGCTGACGCAGACGCTGCGTTCACTGGAGCGCGACGGCATCCTGGTCCGCACGGTGACGCCGTCCGTGCCCGTCCGCGTCGACTACGAACTGACCCCTCTCGGCACCAGCCTCGCCGGACTCCTCTCCGCCGTGAAGGACTGGGCGGAACTGCACATCGAGGAGGTCAACGAGGCGCGGGAGCGTTACGACGACGCCTCATCCGAAGGCTCCCGAGGCTCCGGACGGTCCTCGTCGGCCTCCTGAAGGTCCCCGTCCCGCAGGCGGGCGATCTGCTCCGCGCTCAGGTCCACCGTGCGGCGCATGTGCCCGATGATCAGGGCCAGTTCGTCGTCCGCCAGCTCGTCGAAGAGCGCGTACCAGCCGCCGCCCAGCCGGTCCCACACCCGCCCGAACTCGGCGACCTTCTCCGGCACGGTCGCCACCAGCACCCGTCGCCGGTCGACGGCGTCCCGCTGCCGTACGACATAGCCCGCCTTCTCCAGCCGGTCCACCAGCCGCGTCGCCGAACCGGTCGTCAGACCGGTCAGCTCCGCGATCCGGCCGGTCGTCACCGGCCCGCCCTCCAGGCTGAGCAGGTTCACGCACTGCATGTCCGTGGGGTGCAGCTTCAGACGGTCGGCGAGGGCCTGGTTGAAGAGCGCGTACGAGGCCATGTAGCGGCGCGAGACGGTGGACAGCTCGTCGAGCAGCCGCGCACGCGGGTTCCCTGACATGGCACACCCCTTCGTCCGCCCTTACTGCCTGCTCCGGGTCCTAGAACACGTACGAGTCCCCGGTGTCCAGCACCAGCACCCGCTGCCGGTCGTTGCCGTGATTGCGGTCGACCGCACCGCCGCCCCACACCGTGTCGATCTCCAGCGTCACCTCCGACGGCTCCCCCCGCAGCCGTACGTTCAGCCGCATTTGGTCCCCCAGCCCGTCCGCCGCCAGCGGCCCCGTACGGCACACCACCGCCCGTTCGCCCGAACGCGCGCAGTCGCCCGGCAGCCGCTGCACATCCGCGAGCGGGGCCGACCAGCGCAGCCGGACCGTCGCGTCCTCGACAGCGCTCGGACCGTGGTTCCGCGGGGTCAGCCCCAGGTCGACGAGCCCGGCCGCCAGGGCCACCGAGCCGTGATAGGCGAGATCGGCCTCGGGAGTGAGGGCGCCGACGGACGACGCCCCGCCCAGCGTCAGGGCCGCCCCCACACCCGCCACACCCATGCCCCGCACCCACGTATCGATCCCCGTCCCCCACCGCATCCCCGACCGCCTCCGCAATCGCATCCGCATCTCCATCATCCGCATGACGTCGCTTCCTTCGCTCGGGGCCCGCACGCACTCACGCTCACGTGATCACCCGATGTATGCCACCCCGGACCGCGGACAGGCGCCGTCCATCAGGTGACGGAAGAGGGGAATGCGGCCCGTGCGAGAGTGACGGCATGCTGATCGTCCGCTCCGCCGCCCTCTTCGTCGTCGCCGCGCTCTTCGAGATCGGCGGCGCCTGGCTGGTCTGGCAAGGCGTGCGCGAGCACCGCGGCTGGCTCTGGATCGGCGCGGGCGTCATGGCGCTCGGCGTCTACGGCTTGGTGGCGACACTCCAGCCGGACGCCGAGTTCGGCCGCATCCTCGCCGCGTACGGCGGAGTGTTCGTGGCCGGCTCCCTCGTCTGGGGCATGGTCGCGGACGGCTACCGTCCCGACCGCTGGGACGTGACCGGCGCCCTCATCTGCCTCGCCGGAATGGCCGTGATCATGTACGCGCCGCGTGGCGGCACCTGAGCCCACGACCCCGCGGACGCCGACCGCCTGCCTATCCTGACGAGGACCGACCACACCACGTACGCCCGTCAGCCACGTCCTAGGAGCAACCCATGACGTCCGCCGTGCCCTCCGCCTCCTCCCGTATCGCCGTCGTCACCGGCGCGAGCAGCGGCATCGGCGCGGCGACTGCCCGGCAGCTGGCCGCGGCCGGCTACCGCGTCGTGCTGACCGCCCGCCGCAAGGACCGCATCGAGGCGCTGGCCGAGGAGATCAACGCGACGGGCCACCAGGCGACCGCGTACGCGCTGGACGTCACGGACCGCGCGGCGGTCGACGAGTTCGCCGGCGCCTTCAAGACGATCGGTGTCCTGGTCAACAACGCGGGCGGCGCGCTGGGCGCCGACCCGGTCGCGACCGGCGACCCGGCCGAGTGGCGCCAGATGTACGAGACGAACGTCATCGGCACGCTGAACATCACCCAGGCCCTGCTCCCGGCGCTCACCGCGAGCGGCGACGGCACGGTCGTCGTGCTGTCGTCGACGGCGGGTCACGGCACGTACGAGGGCGGCGCGGGCTATGTCGCCGCCAAGCACGCCGAACACGTCCTCGCCGAGACCCTCCGCCTGGAGATCGTCGGAACGCCGGTCCGGGTCATCGAGATCGCGCCCGGCATGGTCAAGACGGACGAGTTCGCGCTGACCCGCTTCGGCGGCGACTCGGAGAAGGCGGCCAAGGTCTACGCGGGCGTGGCCGAGCCACTGACCGCCGACGACGTCGCCGACACCATCACCTGGGCCGTCACCCGCCCCAGCCACGTCAACATCGACCTCCTCGTCGTCCGCCCCCGCGCCCAGGCGTCGAACACCAAGGTCCACCGGGAACTGTGATGCCGGACGGGACACCGATCGAGGCGCCGGACGAAACGTCGGACGAGACGTCGAACGCGCCCTCCGCGGAGCGCCGCCACCTCGCCGCGGAGAAGAAGAACCAGCGCTACGTCTGGTGGTACCTCGCGTACTTCCTCTTCGGCATCCACATCGTGGCCTTCGTCATGATCTACGCGATATCCCACGCGAAGTGATCGCGGCAGCCGTACGTCCGCCGTACGCTGCCGCGACGTGAACAGACACATACTCTTCGCCCGTCTGCACAACTTCCGCGACCTGGGCGGATACACCACCGCGGACGGCCGTACGGTCCGCCGGTCCCGCCTGTACCGCGCGGACTCCCTCGGCAAACTGACCCCCGGGACGCGGGACTGGGATCTCTTCCTCTCGCTCGGCATCCGCACGGTCGTGGACCTCCGCTACCCCTGGGAGATCGACGCGAAGGGCCGCGTCCCCGAGCACCCCTCCCTCACCTACCACAACCAGAGCATCGAGCACCGCCCGTACGACCAGGCGGCGCTGCCCCCGTCCGTCGCCCCCGGCCCCTACCTGGCGGCCCGCTACGCGGAGGTCGCCGAGGACGGCACGAAGGAAATCCGCGAGACACTGCAACTGATCGGGGCAGCGGCCGAATCGGACACCCCCCTGGTCGTCCACTGCGCCTCGGGCAAGGACCGCACGGGCCTGGTGGCGGCGTTGGTCCTGTCTCTCCTGGGCGTCCCCGAGCAGACGATCACCGACGACTTCACCCTGACGGAACGTGCCACGCCCCTGCTGGTCGCGGACTGGCGCACCGACAACGCCGACCGCGAACTCCTGTGGCCGGCCTACGGCACGGCCCCCGCCGAGATCATGACCAGATTCCTGTCGGACCTGAAGTCCCGCTACGGGTCGGTCGAGTCCTACGTCACCGAGACCCTGGGTCTGCCTCCCACCTTCGCCTCGGCCCTGCGCACACACCTCCTCGAGCCCCCCTCCCCCCTCACCTTCCGCCGGGCGACCGAGACGGACATCCCCGCCCTGGTCCGCCTCCGGGACGAAGCGGCCCACTGGCAGCTCTCCCAAGGCATCGACCAGTGGAAGCCGGGCCAACTCACCGAGCCCCACTTCCGCACCCGTCTGACCGAGGGCGAAGTCTGGCTGGCCCTCCAGGGCGACCAGGTGGCGGGCGCCTGGGAACTCTGGTGGGACGACCCGGCCGCCTGGGGTCCCCAACCCCCCACCGCCGCCTACATCCACCGCCTGATGACCGACCGCCGCGTGGCCCCGCCCGGAGCGGGCCGCCACATGCTGGCGGAGGCGGAACGCCGCATCGCAGCCGCGGGCCGCCCGCTGTCCCGCCTGGACTGCCTCTCCACCAACCCCCGCCTGCGCGAGTACTACCAGGCAGCCGGCTACACGGTCGTGGGCGAACAGACCGCCAAGGACGGCGGCCTGGGCAGCCCGTACGCGGTGACCCTCCTGGAAAAGCGCCTCCGCTGACTCACCGGGGTGATCCGCACAGATCACCCGTACGACACCAGAACTCCCGCCCAGGCTCGCGCCACACCATCAAACACGACGACCCCCGGCCGGGACTGCCATCCCGACCGAGGGCCTGACCAAGAACGAAGGCGGACTTCCCTGTGGCTGAACGCGAGCCTGACGCGGACCGATTCAGGCTGGACTAGCCCTTCACACAGACGACCTGCTTCAGCTTCGCCACGACCTCCACGAGGTCGCTCTGCTGCTCGATGACCTGCTCGATCGGCTTGTACGCACCCGGGATCTCGTCCACGACGCCGGAGTCCTTACGGCACTCGACGCCCTGCGTCTGCTCCTCCAGGTCCCGGGTCGAGAAGCGACGCTTCGCCGCGTTGCGGCTCATGCGCCGGCCCGCGCCGTGCGACGCGGAGTTGAAGGCCTTCTCGTTGCCGAGTCCCTTCACGATGTACGAACCCGTGCCCATCGAGCCCGGAATGATTCCGTGCTCGCCGGAGCCCGCGCGGATCGCGCCCTTGCGGGTGACCAGCAGGTCCATTCCGTCGTACCGCTCTTCGGCGACGTAGTTGTGATGCGCGCTGATCTCCTGCTCGAAGGTCGGCTTCGCCTTCTTGAATTCCTTGCGGATCACGTCCTTCAGGAGCGCCATCATCAGGGTGCGGTTGTACTTCGCGTACTCCTGCGCCCAGAACAGGTCATTGCGGTACGCGGCCATCTGCGGAGTGTCCGTCACGAAGACCGCGAGGTCACGGTCGACCAGCCCCTGGTTGTGCGGGAGCTTCTGGGCGACGCCGATGTGGTACTCGGCCAGTTCCTTGCCGATGTTGCGCGACCCGGAGTGCAGCATCAGCCAGACGGCGCCGGTCGTGTCCGTGCAGATTTCAACGAAGTGGTTGCCCCCGCCCAGCGTGCCCATCTGCTTGGTCGCACGCTCCTCACGGAACTTGACCGCCTCCGCAACCCCGTCGAACCGCCCCCAGAAGTCGTCCCACCCACTCGTCGCCAGCCCGTGGAAGCCGCCCGGATCGACCGGGGAGTCGTGCATCCCCCGCCCCACCGGAATCGCCTCCTCGATCTTCGACCGAAGCCGCGAAAGATCCCCCGGCAGATCATTGGCGGTGAGCGACGTCTTGACGGCGGACATCCCGCAGCCGATGTCGACCCCCACCGCCGCCGGACACACCGCGTCGCGCATGGCGATGACCGAGCCGACCGTCGCGCCCTTGCCGTAGTGGACGTCCGGCATGACGGCGAGGCCCTTGATCCACGGAAGCGTGGCCACGTTCTGGAGCTGGCGCAGGGCCACGTCCTCGACCGACGCGGGGTCCGTCCACATGCGGATGGGCACCTTGGCGCCCGGTATCTCTACGTACGACATAACATCCTCATTCCCCCGGCAAACGACAAAAGTCATAGAACGCAAAACCCGCGCCAAGGTCGACGTATAGGACAACGGACCGGCGTCCACGGCTGTGCGTGCGATACACATTGTCTGCAGGGGCCGCCCCCGCGCGGCAACCGAATAACCACAGGACAGCACCACAGAGCATCCCGGCCACAGGCCCCGGGAGTCGTCGAGAGGAGCCCGACCGTGCAGCGGAAGGCGTACGTTCCCGGTATCGCCGCGCTCCTCGCGGCCCTGCTGGCCGGCTGCACCGGAGGTTCGGGAAGCAAGGGCACGGCGGCCGACCCCAAGCCGGGCGACGTCAGCGTGAACACCCCGGCCGCCCAGCCGGGCAAGTACCGCACGCTCCCGGAGGCCTGCGCCGCGGTGAGCCACGACAGCCTCGACTCCCTGCTGCCCGGCATCAGGCAGATCACCGACCAGGACCGTCGCGACACGGCGTACGAGGGCCAGGCCACCCTCACCTACGACACCGACCGCCGCGTCGGCTGCGGCTGGAAGGTGGAGTCCACGGACGCCACCGACCATCTCAGCGTCGACTTCGAGCGCGTGGTCTCGTACGACAACGCGGTGAGCGACGACTCCCGCGCCCAGGACATCTACGCGACCGAGGAGACCGCGGCGAACCTCCCCGAGGCCTCCGCTTCGGCCACGCCGTCCGGCAGCGGTTCCGCCACCGCCACCCCTTCGGCGACCCCCTCCTCGTCCGCCTCCTCGACCGCCTCCGCCTCCGCCTCGACCTCGGCCGGCCCGAGCGAGACCCCCGCCGACCTCCAGCCCCGCAAGCTCAGCGGTCTGGGCGACGAGGCGTTCCTCAACGACAAACTCAACTCCGGCTCATCGACGGCGCAGCAGCGCACCGTGACTGTGGTGTTCCGCACGTCCAACGTGATCGTGAGGATCGAGTACGCCGAGCAGCCGACCGCCTCCACAGGCACCCCGGACAGCAAAGAAATGCAGGACAAGGCCCGGAATCTGGCGCACAAGCTCGTCGACCGGTTCAACGGCTAGCGGGTCCGCCGGGGCGCGGGGGCACCCCACGCGAACCCCTCGAACAGGAAACGCACGGCTGCCTCACCGCGTACCGTGGCCCCTCGGACCCGACCGGCCGCACCAGCCATGTGCGGTCGCACCACGAGCGCCACGAGTGAAGGAACCATGCACCGACCAGCACAGCGAGTAGGCCGAGCCCCGCGACTCACCCGCATCCTTGTCAGCGCAGCCGCCGTCCCGGTGGTGCTCGCCGCCGCCGGCTGTTCCTCGGACTCCGGCTCCGGCTCGGGATCGGGTTCGAGCACCGACAACGCCGCCCAGAAGGGCACGGCCGCGACCTCGTCCGCGTCCCCGAGCACCTCCGCGGACGCCGTCAAGCCGGCCGCGTACGCGACCCTGCCGGCCCCCTGCTCGGTGTTCTCGCAGAAGACGCTGGGCGAACTCGTACCGAAGGGCCTGAAGTCCGCCAAGTCGGGCAAGTCGGACGACGCGAAGGACCGCAGCAGCTGCTCCTGGAACAGCCTCGACAACAAGGGCGTCAAGGGGTCCCAGTTCCGCTGGCTGAACGTCTCCCTGCTGCGTTTCGACTCGGACGCGACCCGCGGTGAGGGCAACCAGCTCGCGCAGACCTACTACGACAAGCAGGTCAAGGACGCGCAGACGGTGACCGGCGCGACGGGCGCCCGGTCGGAGCCGGCCTCCGGGATCGGCGACGCGTCGACGGCGGTGCGCTACGGCCTGAAGAAGAAGGAAGGCTCCTTCAAGCAGCAGACGGTCGTGACGCGCGTCGAGAACGTCGTCATCACGCTCGACTACAACGGCGCCGGTCTCGCCGGCGACAAGGCCCCCAGCGCGGACGACCTGATGAAGGCCGCGGAGAAGGCCGCCAAGGAGGCGGTGGCCTCGGTGGCCTCCGCGAACCAGGACGGCAGCCGGGCGACCACCGCCCCGTCGCAGTCGGCCTCCCCCTCCAAGTCCGCGAGCCCCTCGAAGTCGGCTTCCCCGTCGGCGTCGGCCAGCTCCAAGCCTTCGGCGTCGGCCGCCAAGAAGAACTGACATTCGAGAAGTACTGACATTTCACGGGCGTCGGCGCGCAACTCGCCTGCCCAGCAGGGCATTTGACGGAGTCCGGTCACCTCGCGGGCCGGGCTCCTGCCATACCGGCCGCCCGTGCGCCGTACACATGTGCCACCCTGTTGCGCGCAACAACACGCAAGGAGAGGGGAGTACGGGTGTCCGCGCCAATCCAGCTCACACGAATGCACCGGATTCTCATCGGTGTGGTCGTCGCCGGTGCGCTCGTCATCGCGGGAATCGGCTTCGCGGGTTCCTACGCGGCCGTGCGCGAGCTGGCCCTCAAGAAGGGCTTCGGGAACTTCGCGTACGTCTTCCCGATAGGCATCGACGCGGGTATCTGCGTCCTGCTCGCCCTGGACCTCCTGCTGACCTGGATCCGCATCCCCTTCCCACTGCTGCGCCAGACGGCGTGGCTGCTGACGGTCGCGACGATCGCCTTCAACGGCGCGGCGGCCTGGCCGGACCCGCTGGGCGTCGGCATGCACGCGGTCATCCCGGTCCTGTTCGTGGTCTCCGTCGAGGCGGCCCGGCACGCGATCGGCCGGATCGCGGACATCACCGCCGACAAGCACATGGAAGGCGTCCGCCTCACCCGCTGGATGCTCTCCCCGCTCCCCACCTTCCTCCTGTGGCGCCGTATGAAGCTGTGGGAGCTGCGCTCCTACGAGCAGGTCATCAAGCTGGAGCAGGAACGTCTCGTCTACCAGGCCCGCCTGCGCTCCCGCTTCGGCCGCGCCTGGCGCCGCAAGGCCCCGGTGGAGTCGTTGATGCCGCTGCGCCTGGCCCGCTACGGCGTGCCGCTCGCCGAGACCGCCCCCTCCGGCCTGGCGGCGGCGGGCATCGAGCCGGCCCTCCTGCCCCCGGCGCCGCAGTTGGCGGTGGCGCGCGAGCCGGAAGCGACGGCACCCGTCGTACGGAGCAACGCGACGCCTGTCCGGGAACAGCTTCCCGCCGCCGAGGCGAACGAGTTCTTCGAGCAGCCGGAGGACTACGCCGAGCCGCAGAGTCAGTGGCTTCAGGCGCGGGACCCCCAGTCCGTCGCGTATCAGGGCGGCTACGACCCGACGTACGACCCCGATGTCGCGTACCGGCAGTGGTACGAGGAGCAGCAGCAGGCCGAGCAGTTCGAGGAGCAGCAGCAGTTCCGGGCTCGGCAGCAGTTCGAAGAACAGCGGCGGTTCGAGCAGCAGACGTTCCCGCAGCAGCGGTACGAGGAGCAGCCTGTCGCCGCCCCGGAGCCCTCTCCGGAGGACACCGGTACCTTCCCGATCCCGTCCGGCCCGGGCCGGACCCGTGAGCTGGGCGCGGGCGGCGGCTCGGAGCCGACCGAGGAGGACTACTACCTGGTCTTCAAGAAGTCGATAGACGGCAGCTATCCGACCTCGGGCCAGTTCAGGGGCGACGTGGAGGCGACGTACGGCACCACGCTCCCGCAGCGCGAGGCCGACCGCATGGTCAACCGCTTCACCAACCGCCACACGGCGGAACTCCAGGAAGACCACATCGCGTAGGCACGTCAGCGTGCACAGGAAGGGGGCGCCCGGTGATCACCGGGCGCCCCCTTCCTCGTACAGCCGAAGGCCCTACGCGCCGAGCAGCTTGCGCACCCGGTCCTGTCCGACGGCGAGCAGCAGCGTGGGCAGGCGCGGACCGGTGTCACGCCCGACCAGCAGGTGGTACAGCAGCGCGAAGAACGTGCGCTGGGCGACCTTGATCTCCGACGGGAGCTCCTTGGCGGTGGCGTCGGCGGGGAAGCCGGCCTGGACCTTGGGGACGCCGTAGACGAGGTGGGTGAGGCCGTCCAGGGACCAGTTCTGCTCGAGCCCGTCCTGGAGCAGCCGCAGCGACTCGCGGCCCTGGTCGTCGAGCGACTTGAGCAGGTCGACGTCCGGCTCGTCGCGCACGACGGTGCGCTCCTCGGCCGGCACCTGGGTGTTGATCCAGGTCTCGGCCTTGTCGAGCCGGGGCCGGGCCTCGTCCAGGGAGGCGAGCGGGTTCTCGGGGTCGAGCTCGCTCAGGATCCGCAGGGTCTGGTCCTCGGCGCCGGCGGTGATGTCGGCGACGGAGGCGAGGGTGCGGTACGGCATCGGGCGGGGGGTCCTGGGCAGCTCTCCGGCGGCGGTGCCGACCGCGCGCGCGTACGCGGCGGCGTCGGCCGGGAGGACCGAGCCGTCGGCGACCTTGCCCGCGAGCTTGTCCCACTCGTCGTACAGCCGCTGGATCTCCTGGTCGAAGGCGATCTTGAACGACTGGTTAGGACGGCGGCGGGCGTACAGCCAGCGCAGCAGCTGCGGCTCCATGATCTGGAGTGCGTCGGCGGGGGTGGGCACCCCGCCCTTGCTGCTGGACATCTTGGCCATGCCGGAGATGCCGACGAAGGCGTACATGGGCCCGATCGGCTGCTTGCCGCCGAAGATGCCCACGATCTGGCCGCCCACCTGGAAGGAGGACCCCGGGGAGGAGTGGTCGACCCCGCTCGGCTCGAAGATGACGCCCTCGTAGGCCCAGCGCATGGGCCAGTCGACCTTCCACACCAGCTTGCCGCGGTTGAACTCGCTCAGCCGGACGGTCTCGGAGAAGCCGCAGGCGGAGCAGGTGTAGGCCAGCTCGGTGGTCTCGTCGTCGTACGAGGTGACGGTGGTGAGGTCCTTCTCGCACTGGCCGCAGTAGGGCTTGTACGGGTAGTACCCGGCGGCCGAGCTGCCGTCGTCCTCGGCGGCGGCGCCGGAGCCTTCGGCGGCTTCGAGCTCGGCCTCGTCGACCGGCTTCTGGCCCTGCTGCTTCTTCGCGGGGCCCTTCTTGGTCCGGTACTGCTCGAGGATCGCGTCGATGTCACCGCGGTGCTTCATCGCGAACAGCACCTGGTCGCGGTAGACACCGGAGGTGTACTGCTCGGTCTGGCTGATCCCGTCGTACTCGACGCCGAGCTCGGCCAGCGCCTCGACCATCGCGGCCTTGAAGTGCTCGGCCCAGTTCGGGTGCTCCGAGCCCTTGGGGGCCGGGACGGAGGTCAGCGGCTTGCCGATGTGCTCGGCCCAGGACTCGTCGATGCCGGGGATGCCGACCGGGACCTTGCGGTAGCGGTCGTAGTCGTCCCAGGAGAGCAGGTGGCGCACGGTGTACCCGCGGCGGCGGATCTCGTCGGCGACCAGGTGCGGGGTCATGACCTCGCGGAGGTTGCCGAGGTGGATCGGGCCGGACGGGGAGAGCCCGGACGCGACGACCACAGGTTTGCCCGGGGCCCGACGCTCCGATTCCTCGATGACCTCATCCGCGAAACGGGAGACCCAGTCGGTGGTCTCGGTGCTCTGAGCCACGATCGGCACGTCCTTCTTTCTCATACGCCAGTACGGCTGACCGCACCATTCTCCCAGGTCGGGCCTGAACCGCGAAAACGGCTTTTCACCGCATGGGATACTGGCTTTCCTGTACTCAGAAACTCCCGGAACCCGAGCAGAACGGCAGCCACTCCATGGCCTCGGTCACGTCCCTCACCGCCTCCGTCCATCAGCGCCTCGCGGAAGCCCTCTCGGCAGCCCTGCCGGAGGCCGGTTCCGCGGACCCGCTGCTGCGACGAAGCGACCGGGCCGACTTCCAGGCCAACGGGATCCTGGCCCTCGCGAAGAAGGCGAAGGCGAACCCGAGAGAGCTGGCGACGCAGGTCGTGGCGCGGGTCGAGTCGGGTGAGGTGATCAAGGACATCGAGGTCTCCGGGCCCGGCTTCCTGAACATCACGATCACCGACAAGGCCATCACCGAGAACCTGGCGGCGCGGTACGAGGACGGTGAGCGCCTCGGCGTACCGCTCGCCGAGAACCCGGGCACCACGGTCATCGACTACGCGCAGCCGAACGTGGCGAAGGAGATGCACGTCGGTCACCTGCGTTCGGCGGTCATCGGCGACGCGGTGGTCCAGATCCTGGAGTTCACCGGCGAGAGCGTGGTCCGGCGCCATCACATCGGCGACTGGGGCACCCAGTTCGGCATGCTCATCCAGTACCTGATCGAGCACCCGCACGAGCTGGACCACAAGGGCGCGGCGGAGGTCTCCGGCGAGGAGGCCATGTCGAACCTGAACCGGCTCTACAAAGCGGCGCGGACGCTCTTCGACTCCGACGAGGAGTTCAAGACCCGGGCGCGGCGCCGGGTGGTCGACCTCCAGGCGGGCGAGCCGGAGACCCTCGCCATGTGGCAGAAGTTCGTGGACGAGTCGAAGATCTACTTCTACTCGGTCTTCGACAAGCTGGACATGGAGATCCAGGACCCGGACGTGGTCGGCGAGTCGGGCTACAACGACATGCTGGACGAGACCTGCCGCCTCCTGGAGGAGTCGGGGGTGGCGGTCCGCTCCGACGGCGCGCTCTGTGTGTTCTTCGACGATGTGAAGGGCCCGGACGGCAACCCGGTCCCGCTGATCGTGAAGAAGTCGGACGGCGGCTACGGCTACGCGGCGACCGACCTCTCGGCGATCAGGGACCGTGTCTTCAACCTCAAGGCGAACACCCTCGTCTACGTGGTCGACGCCCGTCAGTCCCTGCACTTCAAGATGGTCTTCGAGACCGCGCGCAGGGCGGGCTGGCTGGGCGACGACGTGCAGGCGCAGCAGCTGGCCTTCGGCACGGTGCTGGGCAAGGACGGCAAGCCGTTCAAGACGCGGGAGGGCGAGACGGTCCGGCTGGTGGATCTCCTGGACGAGGCGATCGACCGTGCCACCGCCGTCGTGCGGGAGAAGGCCGAGAAGGTGGGCCTGAGCGAACAGGAGATCGAGGAGAACGGCCGGTACGTCGGCATCGGTGCCGTGAAGTACGCGGACCTCTCCACCTCCGCCGTCCGGGACTACAAGTTCGACCTGGACCAGATGGTCTCGTTGAACGGCGACACGTCCGTGTACCTCCAGTACGCGTACGCCCGTATCCGGTCGATCTTCGGCAAGGCCGGCGACCGTGCGCCGCTGGCCCACCCGGAGCTCGAACTGGCCCCGGCGGAGCGGGCGTTGGGTCTGCACCTGGACCGGTTCGGGGAGACGCTGGACGAGGCCGCCGACGAGTACGCCCCGCACAAGCTGGCGGCGTACCTGTACCAACTGGCGTCGCTCTACACGACGTTCTACGACCAGTGCCCGGTCATCAAGCCGGCTCCCGCACAGGAGGTCGCGGAGAACCGCCTCTTCCTGTGCGACCTCACCGCCCGCACGCTCCACCAGGGCATGGCCCTGCTGGGCATCAGGACGCCCGAGCGTCTCTGATCTCCCGTAGGGCGCCGAGCCCTGCGTATCCGACCCCGTAGTACCTGATCCCGTAGGCCGCTGACGCGCCTGCGGGATCAGGCGTTTCCGCACCCGGACGCGCGTACGCACGATCACCCGAGCGGGTACCGCTGTCTGCTCGGGACTGTTACTCACTTTCGGGTGACGGCGGGGGGCGCGGACGGGTGGCGCGACATGGCGAAGAAGTGGCGCAGGCCCGTACTGATGCGTCCACACCCCCCGAAGGGGCGTCAACCCGACACACCTTCACAAAACGTGCGCACTACATGCGACTATCACGACAATGTCGTTGATCGGCAACGCCCTCCGATTCCAGGACGTAGCGGAGCACTTCAGTCGGCAAGCTATGCGATGTCCGGCCAGCAGGCCGGGTGCACGAACAGCGGGCCGCCGGCGCGATCCTGTCGCCATGGCCCGCCAGTACCCCAAGGGGGCACCCATGACCGCTTCGCAGACCTTCACGGCCCGTCGCCTGGCCACCGCCGCTCTGTCCGCCGCCGCGCTGGTGGGGGCAGCCGCCCTGCCGGCGGCGGCCAACGGAGCCGAGCCGCGCGGTCCGCAGGTGGAGATCAGCAAGGTCCAGTACGACGCCCCGGGACACGGCTCCAGGTCCAACCGCTCGCTGAACGAGGAGTGGGTGCAGATCACCAACAGCGGGCGCGAGAGCGTGAACCTGGACGACTGGACGCTGTCCAACCGTCAGGGCCGCGTCTACACGTTCCACCACCTGCGCCTGAACGGTCACTCCACCGTACGCGTCCACACCGGCGTCGGCCGTGACACCTACCGCGACGTCTACCAGGACCGCCGCCACTTCGTCTGGGACGACCGCACGGACACCGCCACGCTCCGCAACGACCACCGTCGCGTGGTCGACACCATCTCCTGGGACGCCAGGCACCACGGGGACGACGGTCGCGGTCGCGGGGACGACGGTCGCGGTCGCGGGGATGACGGTCGCGGTCGCGGGGACGACGGTCGCGGACACGGTGACGACCACGGTCGCGGTCCGGGCCACGGCCACCGCTGACCCCTGGCGGGTCGAGCCCGGCGTACGGACTGCGCCTCCCTCGGCCCGCGCCTGACCCTCTTCGCGCGGCGTGCCACGAACCACCTGTGGCACGCCGCGCACGTGTGCCCGGCCGTCCAGGACCTCGTGGGCGGACCCCGAGGCGCGTTGTCAGTGGCGGGCCCTAAAGTCACCGGCATGGCGACACTTCCGAACCCGCTGCCCTCGCTGGCGGCAGATCCGAGCGGGCGATCGCTCGGCCTCGAACTCCCGCCCGGGAAACTGATCGACGCCGGGGGTACCTCCCACGCCCTTAAGGCAGTGGGGGAGGACGAAGGCCCCTGGCACGAGCCGTTGCTGTGGCACGCCGAGGCGCCGGCCGCCCCCGGAGACTGGGCCACGCTGGGTTCCGCCCCGCGCACGGCCGGCCTGCTCCCCCTCCTCATAGACGTCGGCGGCCAGGGCGGCCCGGAGGAATGGGAGTTGATGCCCGAGGAGATGTCGTATCCGGGGGATCACGACGCCGACGAGGTACTGGCGGGGTACTGGGAGGAGTACGCGGAGGACGAGCTCGAACCCGACACGGACTACCCCGGCAAGGAAGAGGTCACCGAACTCTTCGGTGAGGCGGAGGAGTTCGCCGAGACGATCGCGCCGCACGGCGTGCAATGGCCCGGCCTGGCGCCGGCCACCGCGCCCGAGGCGGACGCGGACGACCGGGCCACCGAGGTCGCCGACTCCCTCGCGGGCGGCGGCTCCTGGCTGAAGGAGCCGCGCCTCGCCCTGGTTCCGGCGCGCCGCAGCGCGGACATCCCGGCGGCGATCGGCTGGTCCGGTCCGGTGAACTACGAGGGCGACGTGGCCCGCCTGTGCGCGGTCCTGCGCTCCTGGGAGGACCGCTTCGGCATACGGGTCGTGGCCCTCACCTTCGACCAGCTGGTCCTGTCGGTGGCGGCCCCGCCCACGACGGCGGCCGAGGCCGAGGCGGTGGCCGCCGAGCACTTCGCCTTCTGTCCGGACAACATCACGCACGGCGAGAGCGAGACGCTGCGCGCGTACGCGGCGGACGAGGTGCTCGGCAGGCGGGTGTGGTCCTTCTGGTGGGACTGACCGGCTCCCCGTCCACCGAAGCGATTCTTCCAGGGGCGCGGGGAACTGCGCGCCCAGCCCCCACCCGCCCGCAGGCGGCGAACGCACCCGGGGGCTGGGGCGGAGCCCCCGGGACGGGACGGGTAGGGGCGGCGGGGGCGGGAGTCAGGGCTTGACGCCCGTCACCCCGTACACATTGATGTCCGCGTCCGTGACGTCGTTGATGTCGCGGTAGCGGATCTTCTCGATGTCGTCGAGGCCGGCGAAGTACGCGGGATCCACCTTCTCGGGCAGCGGAGCCGCACCGTCGGGCCGCCAGCGGTGCACGGGCACGACACCCGGCTCCTCCACCTCGAGCCCGTTCTCCGTGAAGAACCGCTCCACCTCGGCCCTGGACCGCAGCACGAACGTGAACCCCCGCTCGGTGAACGTCCGCTGAACCGCCCGGATGTTCTCCGCGTTGAGATCCTCGGTGAGGTGGCTGAGCACGAGCCGGCTGCCCGAAGGCAACGCCTCCACCAGCTCGCGCACGATCGGATAAGCCGCCTCGTCCTCGATGAAGTGCAGGATCGCCACCAGCACGAGCGCGATCGGCTGCTCGAAGTCGAGGGTCTTCGCGGCCTCTTCGAGTATCCGCGCGGGCTCCTCGAGGTCCGCGTCGATGTAGTCCGTCCGCCCCTCGGGACCGCTGGTGAGCAACGCACGCGCGTGAGCGAGCACCACGGGGTCGTTGTCGACGTACACGACCCGCGACTCAGGCGTGATCCGCTGCGCGATCTGGTGGACGTTCTCCTGCGTCGGCAACCCGGTGCCGACGTCCAGGAACTGGCGGACACCCGCTTCCTGGGTCAGCGTGGTGACCGCCCTTCGCAGGAAGTCCCGGTTGTGCCGGACGTCGAGGTACCCGCGCGGATTGGCCACGATGGCCGCCGCGGCCGCGGACCGGTCGACCGGGTAGTTGTCCTTGCCCCCGAGGAAGACGTCGTAGACGCGCGCCGGGTGCGCCTTGGTGGTGTCGATCCTCCTTCTCAGCTCGGCGGGGTCCTGGCTGAGAGCATCACCGGGCATAAAGCCTCTCCCTGGAGAGTCGCGTCATTCAACGGGCAACAACGTAACTCTTAGGGGGACTTGATAGTGCCCGTCTCCTGGCTAACCTGTCGCGGCCGTCTTCCACTCGCTGCCACCCAGCGGATAGTCGTACGCGGGCCGCCCCACATTCCCGCTCGTCCGGAACAGCTTCCCGTTGTCGTCGACACGCACGGTGCCGCTGCGCGCTCCGCTGGACCAGTCGAGCTCCAGGTACCAGCTCACGTCGTGCGCCCGAGCGTCCGCGAAGACATAGAAGACCTCGGGGTCGGACTCGCTGACCTTGTAGGGGAAGTCCCGCTGCCCGGCCTTGGGCGTGGTCACGGGCCGCCCCGCGTCGAGATCCACGGCGAACGACTTCGTCTCCACGCCGCCGCCGCAGCCGACGCCCATCGCATAGTCGTTCCAGGCGAGCGGTGCGTCCTTCCCCACCACCCGCACGTGCAGCCCCTCCAGGACCACGGTGGCCTTCCCGGTGCCCTGCACGGTCAGCGCCAGCATCTGCTCCTGACCGGCGACCGCGCCGAGCGCCGTGACCCACCCGCGCGCGTCCGACTCGTTCGGCGGCGGGGGCACCCGCTCGGCGTCCCGGTTCACCAGGTAGTGCTGGCTGCACGGGCCGTCCCACTTGTACGGGTTGGCGGCCACGAGGGGCGCGGTGGCGCCGTCGGCGACGTCCTGGCCCGTACCGCCCCCCGAAGCCGCCGTCGAGACGGACGTCTCGGGCCCACCACCGTGCGAGGCGGAGACGGAGGCGCTGACCGAGGCGGACGGCTCCCGGTGCTTGCCGTCGGCCGACACCGTCCCCCGCGAACTCTCCCGGGGACCGGACGACGCGGTGGCCCCCACGACCTCCCGCCCCCCGCTCCCGTCACCCTTGCCGTCCGGCACGAACCGCACCGCGAGCGCGGCCGACGCGAGCACCGCGACGACGGCGACCGAGGCGAGGAGGACCGTGCGCCGTCGCCGCCCCCCGCTCGAAGCCTCACCCGAGCCGACCACGTCCGAAGCCACACCCGGCTCCCCCGCGGACCCCTCCGCCCCCACCGGCGTCACGGACTCCACATCCGTCACAGGCGCCGCATTCGTCACGGACTCCACAACCGTCACAGGCGCCGCGGGCACCCCCTTCTGTCCCCGCAGTACATCCGCCCGCATCCACCGCCGATGCAGTTCCACCAGTTCCTCGGGGGTCGCCCCGCACACACGCGCGAGCCGCTCCACGGGTGCGTAGTCCGTCGGTACGGCGTCCCCGTTGACGTACCGATGCAGCGTGGACGTACTCACGTGCAGCCGCTTCGCGAGCACCCCGTAACTGAGTCCGGACCGCTCCTTCAGCTCCCGCAGCAGCCCCGCGAACTCGTCCCCGTCCACCGTTCCTCCACCCCCCGCGTCCCGGTCCGTGTTCCAGGGGGACGGTATTCCCCCTGGTCAGAACCCCTACGAACGTTCCGGCGTCCCGTATCCCCCGGCAACCGTGGCGCCCGGGACGGATCAGCCGACAAGCTGTGGTCATCCAAGCACGCCGCTCCCCTCGACCGGTCGAGCGGCTACCGACCAGCCACACCCACAGGGGGATCACTCATGTCCGCACGCACCGCCCGCACCCGTCTCCTCGCCGCCACGACGGTCGCGCTCGCCGCGCTCGCCCTCACGGCGTGCGACAACGGAAAGGGCGTACGTGACGAGGGTCCGTCCGCCGCGTCCCATTCCTCGTCGCAGCCGACCGGGTCCACGGCCGCCGGCGGTACGAAGGCGAAGCCGGCGGGTGAGACGGGGGGCTCGACGGCCGCCCCCAAGAGCACCGCCACGCCGGGCACCACCACCACGGGCACCGGCGGCGGCTCCGGCTCCTCCGGCAAGAACGGCTCGGGCACCACGGCCACGCGGAACCCGGCCTGCAACGGCGCCAACAGCAAGACCACCGCGACCGAGGTCTCCCGCCCCCTCAACCACCTGCTCCTCACCGTCACCAACACCGGTGCGAAGAACTGCGATCTGACCGGCTATCCGATCGCCCGCTTCGGCGAGGCCCAGTCGGTCCCGCCGGTCGCCGAGTCGACCCACCCCCAGGCGGTCGTCACGCTGGCCCCGGGCGAGTCCGGCTACGCGGGGGTCCTGCTCTCGGCCGCCGACGGCAGCGGCGGCAACGGCTACACGGCCAAGACCCTCGTCGTCGGCTTCGCCAAGGGCAGCAACGCGACCCCGGCGCTCCCGGCGAAGGGCGTGTACGTGGACGACAAGCTCACGGTGACGTACTGGCAGCAGAGCCTGGACGACGCGCTGGCCTACTGAGCGGCTGCCGGGCCCTGACGGAGCTTCTGCGCGACCTCGGTGGCCCAGTAGGTGAGGATGTTCTGGGCGCCGGCCCGCCTGATGCCGGTCAGCGTCTCCAGGATCGCCTTGTCGCGGTCGATCCAGCCCTTCTCGGCCGCCGCCTCGATCATCGAGTACTCGCCGGAGATCTGGTAGGCGGCCACGGGCACGTCGACGGAGTCCGCGACCCGCGCCAGGACGTCCAGATACGGTCCCGCAGGCTTCACCATCACCATGTCGGCCCCCTCCTCCAGATCGAGGGCCAACTCCCGCAGGGACTCCCGCACATTGGCGGGGTCCTGCTGGTACGTCTTACGGTCGCCCTTCAGCGAGGAGGCCACGGCCTCCCGGAAGGGCCCGTAGAAGGCGGAGGAGTACTTCGCGGTGTAGGCGAGGATGGCGACGTCCTCGCGCCCGATCTGGTCCAAGGCGTCCCGGACGACCCCGATCTGCCCGTCCATCATCCCGCTGGGCCCCACCACGTGGGCCCCGGCGTCGGCCTGGACCTGGGCCATCTCGGCGTACCGCTCCAGGGTCGCGTCGTTGTCGACGCGGCCTTCCGCGTCGAGCACTCCGCAGTGCCCGTGGTCGGTGGTCTCGTCGAGACACAGATCGGACATGACGAGCAGTTCGTCGCCGACCTCGGCGCGCACGTCACGGAGGGCGACCTGCAGAATCCCGTCCGGGTCGGTCCCGGGGGTGCCGACGGCGTCCTTCTTCGCGTCCTCCGGGACGCCGAAGAGCATGATCCCGGAGATCCCGGCCTCCACGGCCTCCAGCGCGGCCTTCTTCAGGCTGTCGCGCGTGTGCTGCACGACGCCGGGCATCGCCGCGATGGGAACCGGCTCGCTCACACCCTCCCGTACGAACGCGGGGAGGATGAAGTCGGCGGGGTGCAGCCGGGTCTCGGCGACCATGCGCCGCATGACCGGCGTCGTACGCAGCCGCCGCGGCCGCGTACCGGGGAAGGATCCGTACTTCGTCATGCCCCCTACGCTACGCCCGCCCCTCGCCTCCCCTTGCCGACACCGTGCCGGTACCCGATTCGCACGCCGGACGGGCGGGAGGCTTTCAGGGGCGCGGGGACTGCGCGACCGGCCCCTACCCACCCGCAGCCGAAAAACAGGGGGTACGGGGGCGAAGCCCCCGTACCCCCTGCGCACGCCCATGCCGTACGACTACGTCGTACGACGCCTCCGCGCCCCCGGCCGACGCTCACTCGGCCGGGTAACCGGATCTCCCGCCTCCGCGGCAGCGGCCCGGCGCCGGAGACCGAAGTCCGCCAACGCCTCGGCCAGCTTGTGCACGGACGGCTCCGGAGCCATGACATCGACCCGCAGCCCGTGCTCCTCCGCCGTCTTGGCGGTGGCCGGACCGATACAGGCGATCACCGTCACGTTGTGCGGCTTGCCCGCGATGCCCACGAGATTGCGTACGGTCGAGGACGACGTGAAGAGCACGGCGTCGAAACCGCCCCCCTTGATCGCCTCCCGGGTCTCCACCGGCGGCGGCGAGGCCCGCACGGTCCGGTAGGCCGTGACGTCGTCGACCTCCCAGCCCAGGTCGATGAGCCCCGCGACCAGCGTCTCGGTGGCGATGTCGGCCCGCGGCAGGAACACCCGGTCGATCGGGTCGAACACCGGGTCGTACGGCGGCCAGTCCTCCAGAAGACCCGCGGCCGACTGCTCACCGCTCGGCACCAGATCCGGCTTCACGCCGAAGGCGACCAGCGCCTTCGTCGTCTGCTCGCCCACCGCCGCGACCTTGATCCCGGCGAAGGCCCGCGCGTCGAGCCCGTACTCCTCGAACTTCTCCCGCACGGCCTTGACCGCGTTCACGGAGGTGAAGGCGATCCACTCGTAGCGGCCCGTCACCAGGCCCTTGACCGCGCGCTCCATCTGCTGCGGCGTCCGCGGCGGCTCGACGGCGATCGTCGGCACCTCGTGCGGCACGGCTCCGTAGGACCGCAGTTGGTCGGAGAGCGAGGCCGCCTGCTCCTTCGTCCGCGGGACGAGCACCTTCCAGCCGAACAGCGGCTTGGACTCGAACCACGAGAGCTGCTCACGCTGAGCCGCGGCGGAACGCTCACCGACCACGGCTATCACCGGGCGCCCACCGTCCGGGGACGGCAGCACCTTCGCCTGCTTCAGGGTCTGGGCGATCGTCCCGAGCGTGGCCGACCAGGTCCGCTGACGCGTCGTCGTACCGGCGATCGTCACCGTCATCGGCGTGTCCGGCTTACGACCGGCCGCGACCAGCTCGCCCGCGGCGGCGGCCACGGAGTCCAGCGTCGACGAGACGACGACCGTCCCGTCCGACGCCCCGACCTCGGTCCAGCACCGGTCGGAGGCCGTACGCCCGTCGACGAACCGCACGTCGGCGCCCTGCGCGTCGCGCAGCGGCACACCGGCGTACGCGGGCACGCCCACGGCAGCGGCGACGCCCGGCACGACCTCGAACGGCACGCCCGCGGCGGCGCAGGCCAGCATCTCCTCGGCGGCGTACGTGTCGAGCCCGGGGTCACCGGACACCGCACGCACGACCCGCTTGCCGCCCCGCGCGGCCTCCATGACAAGATTGGCGGCGTCCCTCAACGCGGGGTCACCAGCGGTCGTTGACACGGCGTCAACAACCGCTAGTTGAGGCGTGCCTGTGCCCGGATACGTACTGGAAGACGTGCCCAAAGGCGTCCCCCCGTCCGTATTCGTACTCAGTACGGCGACGCCTTGTCTGGCATGGACGCGGACCATGTCGAGTACCTCGTACTCGGCGACGAGAACATCCGCGTTCGCCAGCGCCTCGACGGCGCGCAGTGTCAGTAGTCCCGGATCTCCGGGTCCGGCACCGAGGAAGGTGACGTGCCCGTGTTCGGGACCGGCGGGAAGGGTGGTGGGGCTCAATGTGCTCGCTCCCCCATCAGACCGGCCGCGCCCTTGGCAAGCATCTCGGCGGCGAGTTCACGGCCGAGCGCCATTGCTTGGTCATGTGTCTCGGGCACGGGACCGGTGGTGGACAGCTGCACCAGCGTCGTGCCGTCGGTCGTGCCGACGACGCCGCGCAGGCGCATCTCCTTGACAATCTGCCCGTCGGCCAAAAGGTCGGCGAGAGCACCCACGGGTGCGCTGCAGCCGGCCTCCAGGGCGGCGAGCAGGGACCGCTCGGCGGTCACGGCGGCCCGGGTGAACGGGTCGTCGAGTTCTCCGAGCGCGGCGACGAGATCCGCGTTGTCCGCGGCACACTCGATCGCCAGTGCCCCCTGGCCGGGGGCGGGCAAAACGGTGTCGACGGACAGGAAGTCCGTCACGTCCTCGGTCCGCCCGAGGCGGCCCAGGCCGGCGGCGGCGAGCACGACGGCGTCGAGCTCCCCGCTGCGTACGTATCCGATCCGCGTGTCGACGTTCCCACGGATCGGGACCGTCTCGATCGTCATCCCGTGGTTACGGGCGTACGCGTTCAGCTGGGCCATCCGGCGCGGCGAACCGGTGCCGACGCGCGCGCCGTCCGGAAGCTCCTCGAAGCGCAGCCCGTCGCGGGCGACGAGCACGTCGCGCGGGTCCTCGCGCAGCGGCACGGCGGCCAGCGCGAGCTCGTCGGGCTGCCCCGTCGGCAGGTCCTTCAGGGAGTGCACGGCGAAGTCGATCTCGCCGAGCAGCAGCGCCTCGCGCAGCGCGGTCACGAAGACGCCCGTGCCGCCGATCTGGGCGAGGTGCTCACGGGAGGTGTCGCCGTACGTCGTGATCTCCACGAGCTCGACGGGCCTGCCGGTCACCTGGCTCACGGCCTGCGCCACCAGCCCGGACTGGGCCATGGCGAGCTTGCTGCGCCTGGTCCCCAGCCTCAGTGCCGCCTTCTCATCTGGTCGCCCTTGGGGCGCTCCAGCCTGCCCCTGCGGCGCACGTGGCTCACGTGGCTCACTCATGCTCGCCCTCGGTTCTTGGCGTTCTCGTTGTTGTTCTCGGCCCGCGAGACGGAGGCGACCGTCTCGGGGTCCAGGTCGAACAGGGTTCGCAGCGCGTCCGCGTACCCGGCGCCGCCGGGTTCGGCGGCGAGTTGCTTGACCCGTACGGTCGGCGCGTGCAGCAGCTTGTCGACGACGCGCCGCACGGTCTGCGTGATCTCGCCCCGCTCCTTGTCGTCGAGGTCCGGCAGCCGCCCGTCGAGCCGCGCGATCTCGCTCGCGACGAGGTCGGCGGCCATGGTGCGCAGCGCCACGACGGTGGGGGTGATGTGGGCGGCCCGCTGGGCGGCGCTGAAGGCGGCCACCTCGTCGGAAACGATCCTCCGCACCTGGTCCACGTCCGCCGCCATCGGCGCGTCCGCGGACGCCTCGGCCAGCGACTCGATGTCGACGAGCCGCACGCCCAGCAGCCGGTGCACGGCCGCGTCGATGTCCCGCGGCATGGCGAGGTCCAGCAGCGCGAGCACGGGCGCGGGCCGGGGGGCCT
Source organism: Streptomyces mirabilis (assembly GCF_039503195.1). Classification (NCBI taxonomy): domain Bacteria; kingdom Bacillati; phylum Actinomycetota; class Actinomycetes; order Kitasatosporales; family Streptomycetaceae; genus Streptomyces; species Streptomyces mirabilis. The sequence goes on along the minus strand of NZ_JBCJKP010000001.1, from coordinate 5,894,971 downwards.
CGGTGACCGGCTCGGGCCTGCGGCGCTCGGGCACCCGGCCGACGGTGGAGACGGCCAGGACGAGCGCGGCGATGGCGTCGGCGTCGGCCTCCGGGTCGAGCACGGCCGCCCCGCGCGGGGCACGGGCCGCGACGTCGCCCTTGTCCACCCAGGCCGCGTGCTGCTCCAGCTCGGCGGCGGCCATTCCGGCGACGGCGGCCTCGCCGAGCACGGAGAAGCCGGCCGTACCCTGCACGGCGGACAGGTCGAGCGGACAGTCCTCGTCGGTACCGACACTGGTGGGAGCGAGCTGCGCCTGGTCGCCCACGACCGCGGACGACGCCGTACGAGCGGAGCCGGCACGGCGCACGGCGGGCTTCGCCGCGGGCTCGGCCGTGGCCACGAACTCTCCGGTACGTCCCTCCACGGCCGCCGCGACCGACTCGGCCGTCAGGACGAGCCCGGTGGCGCCGGTGCACGAGATGGCGATGTCGGCACGTGTCAGCTCGACCGGCACCGAGTCCATCGGTACCGCGCGGGCCAGCACGTCCGTGTCGCCGCCCTCGTTCTCGTTGAGGATCTGGGCGAGCCGCTCCGCGCGGTCCGGGGTGCGGTTGGCGATGACGATCTCGGAGACTCCGGCGCGCGCGAGTGTCGCCGCGGCCAGCGAGGACATCGAGCCCGCGCCGATGACGAGGGCCTTCTTGCCCTTGGCCCAGACGTCGACGGCGGTACCGGACGACAGCTGCTGGAGGCCGAACGTGACGAGGGACTGCCCGGCGCGGTCGATGCCGGTCTCGGAGTGCGCGCGCTTGCCGACCCGCAGCGACTGCTGGAGCAGGTCGTTCAGCAGCCGGCCCGCGGTGTGCATCTCCTGCGCGGTGGCGAGCGCGTCCTTGATCTGGCCGAGGATCTGGCCCTCGCCCACGACCATCGAGTCGAGCCCGCAGGCCACCGAGAAGAGGTGGTGGACGGCCCGGTCCTCGTAGTGCACGTAGAGGTGGGGGGTGAGCTCGTCGAGGCCGACCCCGCTGTGCTGGGCGAGCAGCGTGGACAGCTCGGCGACGCCCGCGTGGAACTTGTCCACGTCGGCGTACAGCTCGATGCGGTTGCAGGTGGCGAGCAGCGTGGCCTCGGCGGCCGGTTCGGCGGCGACCGTGTCCTGCAGCAGCTTGATCTGGGCGTCCGCGTTCAGCGTGGCCCGCTCCAGGACGCTGACCGGGGCGCTGCGGTGGCTCAGTCCGACGACGAGGAGACTCATGCCGGCATCACGGCGGGGACGTCCCCGTCAGGACCTTTGCCGTTGTCCTCCTGGGCGGCCTGGGCCACGGCGGCGGCACCGGCCTGGGCCTCGGCCTCCTCGCCGGCCTTGCGCTGCTCGTGGAAGGCGAGGATCTGCAGCTCGATGGAGAGGTCGACCTTGCGCACGTCGACGCCGTCCGGGACGGACAGGACGGTCGGCGCGAAGTTGAGGATGGAGGTGACCCCGGCCGCGACCAGACGGTCGCAGACCTGCTGGGCCACGCCCGGAGGGGTGGTGATGACGCCGATGGAGACGCCGTTCTCGTCGATGATCTTCTCGAGGCCGTCGCTGTGCTGCACGGCGATCCCGGCGACCTGCTTTCCGGCCATCTCCGGATCGGCGTCGATCAGCGCGGCGACCCGGAAACCACGGGAGGCGAACCCGCCGTAGTTGGCCAGCGCGGCGCCGAGGTTACCGATACCGACGATCACTACCGGCCAGTCCTGGGTCAGGCCCAGCTCACGGGAGATCTGGTACACGAGATACTCGACGTCGTACCCCACACCACGCGTCCCGTAGGAGCCGAGGTAGGAGAAGTCCTTGCGCAGCTTCGCGGAGTTGACCCCCGCCGCGGCCGCGAGCTCCTCGGAGGAGACCGTGGGTACCGAGCGCTCCGACAGTGCGGTGAGGGCTCGGAGGTACAGCGGAAGCCGGGCGACGGTGGCCTCGGGAATCCCTCGGCTGCGGGTCGCCGGTCGGTGAGTTCGGCCAGTTGCCACGGTGCTCCTGCGGGTAGCGCGGGGCTGCAGGCGGTCACACTTACCTAGACCGCCCCGTCGAATGCAGGCTATGTCTTTGTGAACGCGTGCACAAAGATGGTGTCCGATTTGCCCAGGCAACGTGACGGGGGTCACGCACTCCCGGCGCGCCTGTATGGAACCGGCGCACGCACCGCTTCGTTCCGCTCCTGAAGGGGGCAAAACCGCACACTCTCCTCAACGAACCCCGCCCCCGAGACCAATCGCCGTCGATCCTAGGCGACTTTCCGGACCCGTTGGACTCACCGGTCAGGACGGGGCCCGGACCCGATCACGGCACAATCCGGACGGCACACCACGCCTCACCGCGCCACGCCGCGCCGCTACGGAGCGAGGGCATTGCGCAACCGCGCCTCGTCCACACGCCAGAAGGTGTGCTGCGCCCCGTCCACCAGCACCACGGGGATCTGCTCCCAGTAGGCACGGTGAAGCTCTTCATCCTCGGTGATGTCCTTGTGCTCCCAGGGGACCCCGAGATCCCCACACACCTTCTCCACCACTTCTTGTGCGTCATCACACAGATGACAACCAGGCTTCCTGATGAGCGTGACCAGCCGCTCCGAGGGTGCCTTCTGCGTCGTACGGCGCCCACCGCGCCGGAACATGGAACTCATACGGGTCATTCTCCCGCCACCCGCGCGCCCCGGAGGTGCCGGTCGGACGTCATCTTTAACGGCTCGGTCGCGGAGAGTTCACAGCCTCGCATCCTCTCGACTCCGGAAGCTCCGAACAAACTGGCTATGCTCACGACATGGCCGCTCTCGGATGGCTCACTCCCCGTAGGCGCTCCGCCACCGCGCGGAGCGTGTTGGCAGGCGAGGCCTCGGCGGAGGCAGCGCGCAAGTCCTCCCAGGAACTGGAGGAACTAGCCCACGACGCCGCGCCCGACACCGCCGCGCCCGACCGGGAACCGGAGTTCCCGGTCCTCGGCGACGAGAAGGCCGCGGCCTTCTTCGACCTCGACAACACCGTGATGCAAGGCGCCGCCCTCTTCCACTTCGGCCGCGGCCTGTACAAGCGGAAGTTCTTCGAGACCCGCGACCTCGCCCGGTTCGCCTGGCAGCAGGCGTGGTTCAGGCTGGCCGGCGTCGAGGACCCGGAACACATGCAGGACGCCCGCGACTCGGCACTCTCGATCGTCAAGGGCCACCGGGTCGCGGAGCTGATGTCGATCGGCGAGGAGATCTACGACGAGTACATGGCCGAACGCATCTGGCCCGGTACGCGCGCCCTCGCCCAGGCCCACCTGGACGCGGGTCAGAAGGTCTGGCTGGTCACGGCGGCGCCCGTGGAGATCGCCACGGTGATCGCCCGTCGGCTGGGCCTGACCGGTGCGCTGGGCACGGTCGCGGAGTCGGTGGACGGCGTCTACACGGGCAAGCTGGTGGGCGAGCCCCTGCACGGCCCGGCGAAGGCGGAGGCGGTCCGCGCGCTGGCCGCCGCGGAGGGCCTGGACCTGTCCCGCTGCGCCGCCTACAGCGACTCGCACAACGACATCCCCATGCTGTCCCTGGTCGGCCACCCCCACGCGATCAACCCGGACACGAAACTCCGCAAACACGCTCGTACGTTCGAGTGGCGTCTGCGCGACTACCGCACGGCCCGCAAGGCCGCGAAGGTCGGGATCCCCGCCGCGGCCGGAGTCGGCGCCGTGGCCGGCGGCACAGCCGCCGCCATCGCCCTCCACCGCCGCCGCCGCTGACCCCCGGACTACGCCCACCCCCGGCCGTCCGCGGTTTTCCGACTCCCGGCCGGTGGGAACTCGGCGCGCGGTTTCCCCGCGCCCCCAAAGGCCTCCAGCCGTCCGGCGTGTGAGGACGAGGCCGTTCAGGCCGCCGGGGGGCCGGGGCGCGGCCCCGTGCCTCAGGGGCGCGGGGCACCCGACAAACCCACCCGGGGCCTGGGGGCGGAGCCCCAGGGACGGGACGGGTAGGAGCGGCGGGGGCGAGGAAAGCCGTCCGGAGCACCCCGCCGGAAGTCGGCCAATCCCCTGTCCTACCCCCGTGGCCCCCCGCCCAGTCACCCCACCCCCACACGGCCACAACACGCCCCGCACCCAGACGGAACCCGAACCCATCCGATCAACAATCGGTCACCGTACGGCACTTGATCAGGCGTCAATCGGTTACAGAAGCGACGTAATCGATGATTTGAGCAACTCGGTGTAGCGCTGCCTGTACGAAGCGTTATTCTCCTCAGACGCAAACCGGTACCCCTCCGTCGCTACGACGGGTGAACGGTCCCGCACTGCACGTGATGGAAGCTCTGCCTCTGGGAGTCCCGTGTACTCACACGTCGGGGTTGACGCCTCGGGCCTGGCTACGCTGCGCGCAACGGTCCTGGACCGCTTGCGCGGCTTCGTCCCCACCGCGTACGCCGTCCCCGCCCTCGCCGCCGTCCCCGCGCCCCTCGGCCCTTGCTACGCCCTGGCCGAGGGCAGCGCGGCGGTCGGCAGACGAGGCCGCTCGGGCTCGGCCGCCACGCCCACCGCACGCCGCCCGGCCGCAGACAGCGACAGCGCCCGGATGATGGATCTCGTCGAGCGCGCCCAGGCCGGCGAGGCCGACGCCTTCGGCCGCCTCTACGACCAGTACAGCGACACCGTGTACCGCTACATCTACTACCGCGTCGGCGGCAAGGCGACCGCCGAGGACCTCACCAGTGAGACGTTCCTGCGCGCCCTGCGCCGCATCGGGACGTTCACCTGGCAGGGCCGCGACTTCGGCGCCTGGCTGGTCACCATCGCCCGCAACCTGGTCGCGGACCATTTCAAATCGAGCCGATTCCGACTCGAAGTGACCACCGGCGAAATGCTCGACGCGAACGAGGTCGAGCGAAGCCCCGAGGACTCCGTCCTGGAGTCACTGTCGAACGCGGCCCTGCTCGACGCCGTACGACGGCTCAATCCTCAGCAGCAGGAGTGCGTCACCCTGCGCTTCCTGCAAGGGCTCTCGGTCGCCGAGACCGCCCGGGTGATGGGCAAGAACGAGGGCGCGATCAAGACCCTCCAGTACCGAGCCGTCCGCACCCTGGCACGGCTCCTCCCGGACGACGCCCGCTGAAACCCGTACGAACACCGGCCCGTACGAACGCCCCAGTGATCCCACACACTCAGCGACGCTCAACTCACCTTCCGTGAAAGTCCGTTGACTTCACGGTCCGATCATCCGTCGTCCGTAACCCAAGTGCCGCGACGCTCGTTGTGCGGGATACAGGCTCCCTGTGGTCACGACCCGGCCATCGCCGATCACCCGATCGTGTGGATGTACTCGGGGCGTGCAACCCTCAGGACCCCCTGGGGAGTCGACCGTCTTGACGAGAGGAGGTGCCGCCAGTGATCGCGAACGTATCGGCACACCGGCGGGCGAACGCCTTCGCCCAGGCCCTGGAGGAGCAGTCCGACCAGGGCACGGCGGCCGAGCAGCCCGATGGATCGGCACCGTCCCAGGCTGCGTCGGAACAGACCGAGCAGGGCCTTCTGTTGGCCCTCGCCACCGGTCTCGGCGAGCTGCCCAAACCGGAGCTGGACCCCGAGGTCAAGGTCGTGCAGCGAGCACAGCTCGTGGCAGCGATGGAGGCCATGCTGCTGGAAGGCACCGCGGCGGGGGGCGAAGGTCCGGACCGTTCCGTGCCCGAGCAGCGCTCGCACCGGGCACGGGGCGCACACCGGGCGACCGGGCTGGGGAAGCTGCGACCGCGTTCGCGTTTGTCCAAGGGCCTGGCCGCGGGCGGGCTCACCGTGGGCGTGGCAGCCGGAGCCTTCGGCGGCGTGGCGGCCGCCAGCTCCGACGCCCTGCCCGGTGACTCGCTCTACGGGCTCAAACGAGGCATGGAGGACATCAAACTCGGCCTGGCCCACGGCGACAGCGACCGCGGCGAGCTCTACCTCGACCAGGCGTCCACACGCCTGAGCGAGGCACGCCGGCTGATGGAGCGTGGCCGCTCGGGCCACCTCGACCACGAGTCCCTGGGCGAGATCCGCCGCGCCCTGTCCGGCATGCAGCACGACGCCTCCGAGGGCCACCGCCTGCTGTACGAGGCGTACGAGCGGGACGGTTCGCTGGGCCCCATCCAGGCCCTGTCCGCCTTCGCCCAGTCGCACCGCGAGGCCTGGGGCGCACTGCGCGACCGGCTGCCCGTCCAGCTCGGCGACGTCAGTCAGCAGGTCTCGTCGGTGTTCGCAGCCATAGACGAAGAGGTCGACCCGTTGCTCCCGGGAGCCCCGGCGAAGGAGGGCACGGGCCGTCACCGGGGTGCAAGTTCGGACGCCCCCGGCTCGTCGTCCGGTACGGACCGTCCGGCGCCCAGCGCCAGCAGCGGCTCCGGCACCGGCAGCCACAGCAGCGGCAAGCCGAAGCCGTCCAGCACCAGCAGCACCGGTGAGGGCCTGCTCGGCGGCACCACGGGCGGTCTCCTGGACCCGCCCAAGGACACCACCAGCTCGTCCCCGTCGGCCGGCAAGTCCAGCCCGACGAGTGGCGCGCCGGACGTCACCCTGCCCCCGCTGCTGCCCGGTCTCCTCCCGGGCCTGGGCATCGACAGCGAGGACAGCAGGTAACTCCGCCACGTGGCTGGGGGCGCCCTTCTCAGGAAGGGCGCCCCCAGCCACGTACGTCCGTCACCGGTGGAACGTCCGGCGGAAGAACATCCGTCCGTCCGGCGGAGCATCCGTCAGAAGAAGACAGACCGGCGCTGCACCAGCAGCTTGTACAGCGTGTGCTGGATCTGCTCCCTGACCTGGTCCGTCAGGTTGAACATCAGCATCGGGTCCTCGGCGGCCTCCGGCGGATAGCCGTCCGTGGGGATCGGTTCACCGAACTGGATCGTCCACTTCGTGGGAAGCGGGACGGCGCCCAGCGGACCCAGCCACGGGAAGGTCGGCGTGATCGGGAAGTACGGGAAACCCAGCAGCCGCGCCAACGTCTTCGCGTTGCCGATCATCGGATAGATCTCCTCCGCGCCGACGATCGAGCACGGAATGATCGGGGCGCCCTGCCGCAGAGCCGTCGACACGAACCCGCCCCGGCCGAAGCGCTGGAGCTTGTAGCGCTCCCCGAACGGCTTGCCGATGCCCTTGAAGCCCTCCGGCATCACACCGACCAGCTCGCCGCGCTCCAGGAGCCGTTCGGCGTCCTCGGCGCAGGCGAGGGTGTGCCCGGCCTTGCGGGCCAGCTCGTTGACCACCGGCAGCATGAAGACCAGGTCGGCCGCAAGAAGGCGCAGATGGCGGCTCTCGGGGTGGTTGTCGTGGACGGCGACCTGCATCATCAGGCCGTCCAGCGGGAGGGTGCCCGAGTGGTTGGCGACGATCAGCGCGCCGCCGTCGGTCGGGATGTTCTCGATGCCCTTCACCTCGACCCGGAAGTACTTCTCGTACAGCGGCCGGATCAGGGACATCAGGACCTGCTCGGTGAGCTCCTGGTCGTACCCGAAGTCGTCGATCTCGTAGTCACCGGTGAGACGCCGACGCAGGAAGGCGAGACCACCGGCGACGCGCCGTTCCAGCCCGCCGCTCACCCGCGCCTGTGACGTCGACGGCGCGTTGTTCGGCGTCGACGGCTGAGACGGCTGTTCCTCACGCGTCACAGGAACATCATCCTGCGGGAAGGCCCGGCCAGGCAGAGGCTGGACCTCACGTACCACCGCGGGATCACCCTTGCGCCGGCTCCCCGCGGCCCGCCGCCGCGGCGGGCGCTGCACAGCACCCCCGCGCGACCGGTCGTCGTCGAACGGAATGACCTTGGCGTCCGCCATCGTCGATGCGCTCCTCAGTTGGCGCTCAGTGTCGGGGGGTGGCCGCCGCCCACGAAACGCAGCGCGGCGATCCGGTCGACGGCCCCCGCGAGGGCCTCGGGGGGCAGGAGTCCGGGCCCCCGGCTGCGTGCGAAGTCCGCGAAGGTCTCCGCGGTCGAGTATCTCGGTTTGTAGCCCAGCGTCTCGCGCATCTGGTTCGTCGACACGACCCTGCCGTGGGTGAGCAGCCGCAGCTGCTCAGGCGAGAAGTCCGTCACTCCCAGGGTACGCACCACCGTGCCCGCCCAGCTGAGCGCCGGCAGCAGCAGAGGCACCGTGGGACGGCCCAGGCGTCGAGCGCACTGCGAGAGCAACAGGACGCCGTCTCCGGCGATGTTGAAGGTGCCGCTGTTGAGCGTGCCGCGCTGTGGATCGTGGGAGGCGATCCGCAGTACCTCGATCACATCGTCCTCGTGCACGAACTGCAGCCGTGGGTCGTAGCCGAAGACGGTCGGCAGCACCGGCAGCGCGAAGTACGAGGCGAGCGGCGAGTCGGCGCTCGGCCCGAGGATGTTCGCGAACCGCAGCACACACACGGCGACGTCGGGCCGCCGCCGCGCGAAGCCACGCACATACCCCTCGACCTCCACCGTGTCCTTCGCGAAGCCGCCGCTGGGCAGCGACTTGGGCGGGGTGGTCTCGGTGAACACGGCCGGATCTCGCGGCGCGGACCCGTAGACGTTCGTACTGGACTTCACGACGAGCCGCTTGACCGACGGGGACTTCTGGCAGGCGCCCAGCAGCTGCATGGTGCCGATGACGTTGGTCTCCTTGACCGTCGTCCGGCTGCCGCCGCCCAGCGCGATGCCCGTCACATCCATGTGGACGACCGTGTCGACGGAGTGCTCGGCGAGCACGCGGGCGATCGTGGGCTGGCGGATGTCGGCCTGGACGAACTCGGCCTCGCCCAGATGGTGCTCGGGCAGCACCGCGTCCACGGCGATCACCCGGTCCACCTGAGGGTCACGCTGGATCCGTCGTACGAACCGGCCTCCCAGCTGACGGGCCACTCCGGTGACGAGCACGACCTTCCCCAAGATCAGCGCCTCTCTTCCCGTTCTGGACGTGAGCCGACGTAGCTCTGCTCGTACCCTGCCGTGTTCCCCGTGTGCCGCCAACCTAGCGGGTTGATGTTGCGCTGTGATGACCACCCGATGCACGAAGTGACGACAGCCACGAACGTACGATCAGACCAAGCCACACGGCACATGGGCGTATGCACAGCATCGCCCTCCGGGGCCCTCGCGCAGGAGACGCGCGCACGCTCCCCACGGAAAGTACCCGCTCTGGGCGAAAGCCGCCGCGACGACGGAGACCGGTACGCCGAGACCCTGGCCGGAAAACGGCTGTGGCCCCCCACCGGCCGGTGGGGGGCCACAGAGCGCGCCGTTCGCAGCGCTCGCACAAGCGCAAGGACGAGCCCCGGCGATGCGGGGCACGGTCTTACTTCTTGTTGCGACGCTGAACGCGAGTGCGCTTGAGCAGCTTGCGGTGCTTCTTCTTGGCCATCCGCTTGCGCCGCTTCTTGATAACAGAGCCCACGACTACCCTCGCTCACTTCTCTTTACTCGGTGCTGGGCTGCATGGGCCCATACGACCTATGAGGGGCCAGCCTACCCGTCCGAGCGCTGAGGTCGTAATCGAGGGGATCCGAGTGGATTCCCGAGTCGACCACAAGGGCCTCTCGGGAACCCCTCGAAGCAACCGTCAGGCTGTCTCCACCCCCACATAGCTCTCGCGGAGGTACTCGTGAACCGCTTGCTCCGGCACCCGGAAGGACCTCCCCACCCGGATCGCCGGCAGATGACCGCTGTGCACCAAGCGGTACACGGTCATCTTCGACACTCGCATCACCGAGGCGACTTCCGCCACGGTAAGGAACTGAACCTCGTTCAGAGGCCTCTCGCCAGCTGCAGCCATGACACACCTGAACCTTCCGCACTCGACGGCCACCGGCTTCCCCTTCCGGTGACTCTTCGTCGTTGCGTGCTCACTCCCCAATGTAGGGGCGGGTGATGCGAGTGGGGAAGAGGAGATGGCATCGGCCGCCTACTGTGACAGACACGCTCGATTGAGTACATAGCGAGTAAGCGGTCGGTAGTAATCAGACCGCACAGCGTCATCAAGCGGAACGACGACGGACACCCGCCCCTCTGCCTCTCCGACGAAGAGCGCAGGATCGTCCGTATCGGCCAGCCCCATGGCCTCGAACCCCAGCTGACCTGCTCCGCAGACCCAGCCGTGGTCCCCGACGACGAGTTCCGGGAGCGGCCCGCCACCCTCCGCGGCGGCCGCCAGAACGGTCCGAACCGGCAGCGGTGAATGGGTATGTGCGCCGGTCGCACCACCGGGGGCTTGCGTGCCGGGTTCGCGTACCAGCGCGACACCTTGTACGTAGTCAAGGTTGTACGTGCGTAGGCCGAACCGGGTCGTTATGTCGACAGAGCTACCCTGCGCGGGGGTGAGGACGGCACATCCCGCCGCCGACAGGGCGTCCGCAAGGGCGGCGTAGAAACCGAGCAGACGGTGCGGGTGACCGGTCCCGAGGAGTACCGGCTCGCGCTTGCGGGCCGCCGTTCCGAGTCGCGCCGCGAAGGAATCGAGCGCGACCAGAGTCCGCTCAGGGTCGATCACATCATGCCCACTCGTGTGCGCCGGATCGGCCGAAACTCCACACTTGTCGGCCATCAACTCGATCAGGTCCCGCTGCTCCCACGTCCACTCGGGATCGAGCCCGAGCAGCACCCGGGGATCGCGGGCCGCGAAGAGCCGATAGCTCCGCAGACTCTCCTCACGCGAGGTGGCAACGGGCCCGGCCAATCGGGCCGCCAGCAGGTGCGCACGTAATGCTCCGGTGCTCAACACGTCAGCGATGCTGACGCACATGACCCCTCTTCACCCCGAATTTCCCGGAAACGCCCCACAGTTGGCGTAATGCGCGCTCTGGCCCCCTGTCCCCGACAGAGCCCCACGCGGAACGCGAGGCCACCGCACCAGGCCACGCGCCACGCACCCCCAGCCGGGGTACGGGAGCACGGCCACCGCGGGGTCCATGCCGGAGCCCGACCGAGGACAGGCCTCGGGGGGTCCGGGGCCGCAGCCCCGCCGGAGGCAGGCCTCGGCGGCGTGAGGGCGGGCGCAGCCCCGCCGGGGTCGAAAAGGAGCAGCTCCCTGGGGGTGCAGGGGCGCAGCCCCCCCAGGGGGCGAAGGGGCGGAGCCCCTGGGGGTCCGGGGGCGAAGTCCCGCCGGGGATCCGGGGGCGGAGCCCCAGGGGGTCCGGGGGCGCATCGTCAGGGGGGCGAAGGGGCGCAGCCCCTGGGGATGGGTCGGGTAGGGGCGGCGGGGGCGAAGAAGGGTCAGGGCAGCAGGCCCCGTAGGGGGAACACCGCACGGCGCGTCGCGACAATCGCCTGGTCGAGACGGTCGGCCGGGTCGTACCCGGACTCCCACCCCTTCCAGGACACGGGCCACCGCCCGTCCGTCATCCGCACGGGCGCCAACTGCCGCGTACGAGCGAAGACCTCCTGCCGCCAGCTCTCGGGAATCACCGTCTCGGGATCGATGGGCCGCCCCGCCGCGACGGCGACCAGATGCGTCCACGACCGCGGCACGACGTCCACGACCGCGTACCCGCCCCCACCCAACGCGACCCACCGCCCGTCGGCGTACTCGTGCGCCAGGTCGTGACAGGCGACCTGCACGGCCCGCTGCGCGTCGAGCGAGACGGCCAGATGAGCGAGCGGATCCTCGAAGTGGGTGTCGGCACCGTGCTGGGTGACCAGCACCTGCGGCCGAAACTCGGCGACGAGCTCAGGCACCACGGAGTGGAACGCCCGCAGCCACCCCGCGTCCCCGGTCCCGGCAGGCAGCGCGACATTGACGGCGGAGCCCTCCGCCGAGGAGGCCCCCGTCTCCTCCGGCCACCCGGTCTGCGGGAACAGCGTCCGCGGATGCTCGTGCAGCGAGATCGTCAGAACCCGGGGGTCCTCCCAGAACGCCGTCTGCACCCCGTCCCCGTGATGCACGTCGACATCCACGTACGCGACCCGCTCGGCCCCCAGTTCCAGCAGCCGCGCGATCGCGAGCGAGGCGTCGTTGTAGATGCAGAACCCGGACGCCCCACCCGGCATCGCATGGTGCAGCCCACCCGCGAAGTTCACCGCGTGCAGCGCGTCCCCGTGCCACACCGCCTCCGCCGCCCCGACCGACTGCCCGGCGATCATCGCCGACACCTCGTGCATTCCCGCGAAGGCGGGATCGTCCATGGTCCCGAGCCCGTACGAGGCATCCGCGGCCCCCGGATCCACCGACGCGGCCTTGACCGCCTCGACATAGTCCTCACGATGCACGAGCCGCAACGTCGACTCCCCGGCCGGCTTCGCCGCGACGACATCCACCTCCCGATCGAGCCCGAAGGCGTCGACCAGTCGCCGGGTCAGCGCCAGCCGGACCGGATCCATCGGATGGTCCGGGCCGAAGTCATAGCCCGTTACTGCCTCGTCCCACATCAGCTGTGCGCGGCCGCTCATGTCCGTCACCGTATCGGTCCGGTTCGGGCGCGAACGAGCGGGCGTACCCCAAGGTCGCCAGGACCAACACCATCGGTACAAGCATGGCGCCCCGGTAGTTCCAGGCGTCCCCCAGCGCCCCCACCAACGGCGAACCGATCAAGAACCCGACGTAATTGAAGATGTTCAGCCGTGCGATGGCAGCGTCCGAAGCCCCGGGAAACAACCGTCCGGCCGCCGCGAACGTCTGCGGCACCAGCACACACAACCCCAGCCCCAGCAAAGTGAACCCGAGCATCCCGACCCACGCCCCCGGCGCCACCGCCACCACCGCGAACCCCAGCGCCGCCACGACCGCCCCCAGCCGTACGACGGCCACCGCCCCGAACCGCCGCACCCCGAAGTCCCCGACGGCCCGCCCCACCAGCGTCATCACCATGTAGACGTTGTAGGGAACGGTCGCCAACTGCTCCGAACTGCCCAGCACATCCTGCAGATACTTCGCACTCCAGTTTGAAACCGTCGAGTCCCCGATGTACGCGAACGTCATCACCAGACACAGCGGCAACAGCAGCCTGAAGACCAGGGCCCCACTCTCCCCCTGCTCCTTCCCGGCCGCGGCATCGACGTTGCCACCGGTGCCGGTACCGGCATCGGCATCAAGCCCAGAGGCGGCGTCCCCGTCGACGTACCACCGACTCCCCACGAACGCCGCCGGCAGCAGCACCAGCACCACCGGCAGATAGGACACGAAGAGCGAGAGATGCCAGTGCGCCCCCACCCAGGCGAGCGAGGCGCCCACGATCCCGCCCAGGCTGTACGTGGCGTGGAAACCGAGCATGATGCTGCGCCCGTACGTCCGCTGGAGGCTCACCCCGAGCATGTTCATGGACGCGTCGAGCGCGCCGACCGCGAGCCCGAAGGCGCCGAGCGCGACCGCCAGTTCGACCAGCCGGTCCCCCGACCCGACCCCCAGCAGCGCCAGCAGCACAATGGGCTGGGACCAACGCAGCAGCCGACTGGGCCGTATTCGCTTCACCAGTTGCTCGGTCGTCACGCTGCCGACCCCGGCGAGGATCGGCACGGCGGCCAGGAACGCGGGCAGCAGCGCGTCGGAGACGCCGTACCGGTCCTGGATGGCCGGAATGCGCGTCACGAGCAGGGCAAAGGTGGCGCCCTGAGCGAAGAAGCTGAACGCCAAAGAGGCCCTACCGCGCCGCAGCACATCTGTCATGGCGGCGAGCGTAGGGCCCCGGCATACCGGTGGGTAGATCCAGCCGAAGATGAATTTTGCTCAACTCTTCGGCTGGACGGTCCCGGCGACCTCGTTCTCCAGCAGCTTCTCCATCGGAACGACCGCCAGCCGCCCACCGACCAGGATGGCCACCGCGATCGCACCGAGCATCACGACCGTGCCCAGCCAGACCATCGTGTCGACCGGCAGGGTGTACGCGCCCACGATCCGCGCGACGCACTCCGCGAGCAGCGCCACGCCCCAGACCAGGGAGAAGGTCCGCTCGGCCTTCCGGAACCGCGGGGAGCCGGCCGCCAGCCGGTCCCACGCGGCGCTCTTCGCCGCGTCGCCCTTGATGAGGAACGGCTTCATGCCCGCCGTCATCATCGGCCTGCCGAGCTTCACGGACACCAGGATGCCGATGCCGATCGCGCTGCTGACCCCGCTGTCCTTGGCCAGCATCAGCCGCGGGTCACCGGCGACAAGGCTGAGCGCCAGCCCGACGACGTTGACGAACAGGATCAGCCCGGCCAGGGCGTTGGCCTTGCGCTCCTTCACCGCGCCCCACACGGTCCGCACCGCCGGCACCACGCTGCTCCAGCCGAGGGCCGCCATGGTGCTCATGCCGAACCCGTTCTTGAGGAGGTAGTACGACCCGACGGGCACCGCCACGTCGAGGATCAGCGGCAGGAAGCTGGGCCTGGCGGCGGCATCGGCGCTCATGGCGGCCGATGCCTCGACAGTCGTCGCTCCAGTGCTGGTCTCGATGGCCGTGATGCTCATGATCGGGTCCCTCCGTCGTCGCTGTGTACGTCCCGTTCCGATGTACTCAGCTTCGCGGTCGGACCCCACTCGCCGACAGAAACGATCGTCCGGAGCTCGGCGTGACAAATGTCAGTGCCGTGCGATGGGTGCCGTCATACGAGCAGGTCAGCCAACTCGCCCAGTTCGGAGAAGAGTTGAGTGGCACCGGTGAGCTTGGCGGCCGGCGTCATGGCGGTGAACCCGTACACGTCCATCCCCGCGGCGTTCGCCGCCCGCACCCCGAGCGGACTGTCCTCCACGACGACGCACCGCTCCGGCGCCACGCCCATCCGCTCGGCCGCGTGAAGGAACAGATCGGGTGCCGGCTTGCCCCGCCCCACATCCTGCGAACTGAAGACACGCCCGTCGTCGAACCATCGGTCGAGCCCGGTCTTGCGATGCCCCACCCGGATCCGCTCATGGCTCCCGGAGGAGGCCACGCAGTACGGGACCTCGTCCGCGGCCAGCTTCTCCAACACCTGCACGGCGCCGGGAACGGGTTGCAGCTCCCGCTCGAAGGCGGCGAACACCCGCCCGTGAAAGACGTCGTCGAAATCCTCCGGCAGCCGCTGCCCGCTCCGCTCCCGGACGAGCTCGTGGATACGGTGCATGGCAGACCCCATGTAGTCCCGGATGGACTCCTCGTACGAGGTCGGATACCCGAGTTCGGTGAGATAGGCGGCCAGGATCGTGTTGGAGATCGGCTCACTGTCCACGAGGACGCCGTCGTTGTCGAAGATCACCAGGTCATAGCGCATGACAAAACACTAGACCCTCGAACGCAGAAAACCCCCGTACCGATTTCCCGGTACGGGGGTTCTCCCTACAAATAGTTCGGCGGCGTCCTACTCTCCCACAGGGTCCCCCCTGCAGTACCATCGGCGCTGTGAGGCTTAGCTTCCGGGTTCGGAATGTAACCGGGCGTTTCCCTCACGCTATGACCACCGAAACACTATGAAACTGTGACTACCGCACCACACCCAGTGGCCCTGGGAATGGGGTTGTTCGTGGTTTCAGAACCAACACAGTGGACGCGAGCAACTGAGGACAAGCCCTCGGCCTATTAGTACCGGTCACCTCCAGCGGTTACCCGCCTTCCAGATCCGGCCTATCAACCCAGTCGTCTACTGGGAGCCTTAACCCCTCAAAGGGGGTGGGAATACTCATCTCGAAGCAGGCTTCCCGCTTAGATGCTTTCAGCGGTTATCCCTCCCGAACGTAGCCAACCAGCCATGCCCTTGGCAGGACAACTGGCACACCAGAGGTTCGTCCGTCCCGGTCCTCTCGTACTAGGGACAGCCCTTCTCAATATTCCTACGCGCGCAGCGGATAGGGACCGAACTGTCTCACGACGTTCTAAACCCAGCTCGCGTACCGCTTTAATGGGCGAACAGCCCAACCCTTGGGACCGACTCCAGCCCCAGGATGCGACGAGCCGACATCGAGGTGCCAAACCATCCCGTCGATATGGACTCTTGGGGAAGATCAGCCTGTTATCCCCGGGGTACCTTTTATCCGTTGAGCGACGGCGCTTCCACAAGCCACCGCCGGATCACTAGTCCCGACTTTCGTCCCTGCTCGACCCGTCGGTCTCACAGTCAAGCTCCCTTGTGCACTTACACTCAACACCTGATTACCAACCAGGCTGAGGGAACCTTTGGGCGCCTCCGTTACTCTTTAGGAGGCAACCGCCCCAGTTAAACTACCCATCAGACACTGTCCCTGATCCGGATCACGGACCCAGGTTAGACATCCAGCACGACCAGAGTGGTATTTCAACGACGACTCCACAACAGCTGGCGCTGCCGCTTCAAAGTCTCCCACCTATCCTACACAAGCCGAACCGAACACCAATATCAAACTGTAGTAAAGGTCCCGGGGTCTTTCCGTCCTGCTGCGCGAAACGAGCATCTTTACTCGTAGTGCAATTTCACCGGGCCTATGGTTGAGACAGTCGAGAAGTCGTTACGCCATTCGTGCAGGTCGGAACTTACCCGACAAGGAATTTCGCTACCTTAGGATGGTTATAGTTACCACCGCCGTTTACTGGCGCTTAAGTTCTCAGCTTCGCCACCCCGAAGAGTGACTAACCGGTCCCCTTAACGTTCCAGCACCGGGCAGGCGTCAGTCCGTATACATCGCCTTACGGCTTCGCACGGACCTGTGTTTTTAGTAAACAGTCGCTTCTCGCTGGTCTCTGCGGCCACCCCCAGCTCAGAGTGCAAGACTCATCACCGGTGATGGCCCCCCTTCTCCCGAAGTTACGGGGGCATTTTGCCGAGTTCCTTAACCATAGTTCACCCGAACGCCTCGGTATTCTCTACCTGACCACCTGAGTCGGTTTAGGGTACGGGCCGCCATGAAACTCGCTAGAGGCTTTTCTCGACAGCATAGGATCATCCACTTCACCACAATCGGCTCGGCATCAGGTCTCAGCCTTGATGTGCGACGGATTTACCTATCGCACGGCCTACACCCTTACCCCGGGACAACCACCGCCCGGGATGGACTACCTTCCTGCGTCACCCCATCACTCACCTACTGCAGGTCTGGTCCGTCGGCTCCACCACTCCCCTTTGCCCGAAGGCTCCGGGGCGGCTTCACGGACTTAGCATCGCCTGGTTCAATGTTTGACGCTTCACAGCGGGTACCGGAATATCAACCGGTTATCCATCGACTACGCCTGTCGGCCTCGCCTTAGGTCCCGACTTACCCTGGGCAGATCAGCTTGACCCAGGAACCCTTAGTCAATCGGCGCACACGTTTCTCACGTGTGTATCGCTACTCATGCCTGCATTCTCACTCGTGAACCGTCCACCACTGCCTTCCGGCGCGGCTTCACCCGGCACACGACGCTCCCCTACCCATCACAGCCGCCGTTGGGCGTATTGCTGCAATGACACGACTTCGGCGGTACGCTTGAGCCCCGCTACATTGTCGGCGCGGAATCACTAGACCAGTGAGCTATTACGCACTCTTTCAAGGGTGGCTGCTTCTAAGCCAACCTCCTGGTTGTCTGTGCGACTCCACATCCTTTCCCACTTAGCGTACGCTTAGGGGCCTTAGTCGATGCTCTGGGCTGTTTCCCTCTCGACCATGGAGCTTATCCCCCACAGTCTCACTGCCGCGCTCTCACTTACCGGCATTCGGAGTTTGGCTAAGGTCAGTAACCCGGTAGGGCCCATCGCCTATCCAGTGCTCTACCTCCGGCAAGAAACACACGACGCTGCACCTAAATGCATTTCGGGGAGAACCAGCTATCACGGAGTTTGATTGGCCTTTCACCCCTAACCACAGGTCATCCCCCAGGTTTTCAACCCTGGTGGGTTCGGTCCTCCACGACCTCTTACAGCCGCTTCAACCTGCCCATGGCTAGATCACTCCGCTTCGGGTCTTGAGCGCGCTACTAAATCGCCCTATTCGGACTCGCTTTCGCTACGGCTTCCCCACACGGGTTAACCTCGCAACACACCGCAAACTCGCAGGCTCATTCTTCAAAAGGCACGCAGTCACGACGCACTGAGTAAACTCAATGCGCGACGCTCCCACGGCTTGTAGGCACACGGTTTCAGGTACTATTTCACTCCGCTCCCGCGGTACTTTTCACCATTCCCTCACGGTACTATCCGCTATCGGTCACCAGGGAATATTTAGGCTTAGCGGGTGGTCCCGCCAGATTCACACGGGATTTCTCGGGCCCCGTGCTACTTGGGTGTTTCTCAAACGAGCCGTTGACGTTTCGACTACGGGGGTCTTACCCTCTACGCCGGACCTTTCGCATGTCCTTCGCCTACATCAACGGTTTCTGACTCGTCTCACGGCCGGCAGACCGTGAAAGAGAAATCCCACAACCCCACATACGCAACCCCTGCCGGGTCTCACACGCATATGGTTTGGCCTCATCCAGTTTCGCTCGCCACTACTCCCGGAATCACGGTTGTTTTCTCTTCCTGCGGGTACTGAGATGTTTCACTTCCCCGCGTTCCCTCCACATACCCTATGTGTTCAGGTATGGGTGACAGCCCATGACGACTGCCGGGTTTCCCCATTCGGAAACCCCCGGATCAAAGCCTGGTTGACGACTCCCCGGGGACTATCGTGGCCTCCCACGTCCTTCATCGGTTCCTGGTGCCAAGGCATCCACCGTGCGCCCTTAAAAACTTGGCCACAGATGCTCGCGTCCACTGTGCAGTTCTCAAACAACGACCAACCACCCATCACCCCGAACCTTCCGGATCGAGTGCACTGGGGCCGGCACTGAAGGCAGCCAACAATCGGCCGTACCCTCAGACACCCAACAGCGTGCCCGGCAACCCCCGCCACTCATGATCAGCTTTCCACGCCCCGAAGAGCAGTACTCACAGCCTGAGATGACTGAAGATGCCGAATAATCAACGTTCCACCCATGAGCAACCACCGTCGAACGTGTGCCGACGTAATGGCCCTGGACCACCGGGCAAGCCCGGCAGCCTAGATGCTCCTTAGAAAGGAGGTGATCCAGCCGCACCTTCCGGTACGGCTACCTTGTTACGACTTCGTCCCAATCGCCAGTCCCACCTTCGACAGCTCCCTCCCACAAGGGGTTGGGCCACCGGCTTCGGGTGTTACCGACTTTCGTGACGTGACGGGCGGTGTGTACAAGGCCCGGGAACGTATTCACCGCAGCAATGCTGATCTGCGATTACTAGCAACTCCGACTTCATGGGGTCGAGTTGCAGACCCCAATCCGAACTGAGACAGGCTTTTTGAGATTCGCTCCGCCTCACGGCTTCGCAGCTCATTGTACCTGCCATTGTAGCACGTGTGCAGCCCAAGACATAAGGGGCATGATGACTTGACGTCGTCCCCACCTTCCTCCGAGTTGACCCCGGCAGTCTCCTGTGAGTCCCCATCACCCCGAAGGGCATGCTGGCAACACAGAACAAGGGTTGCGCTCGTTGCGGGACTTAACCCAACATCTCACGACACGAGCTGACGACAGCCATGCACCACCTGTACACCGACCACAAGGGGGGCACTATCTCTAATGCTTTCCGGTGTATGTCAAGCCTTGGTAAGGTTCTTCGCGTTGCGTCGAATTAAGCCACATGCTCCGCTGCTTGTGCGGGCCCCCGTCAATTCCTTTGAGTTTTAGCCTTGCGGCCGTACTCCCCAGGCGGGGAACTTAATGCGTTAGCTGCGGCACCGACGACGTGGAATGTCGCCAACACCTAGTTCCCACCGTTTACGGCGTGGACTACCAGGGTATCTAATCCTGTTCGCTCCCCACGCTTTCGCTCCTCAGCGTCAGTAATGGCCCAGAGATCCGCCTTCGCCACCGGTGTTCCTCCTGATATCTGCGCATTTCACCGCTACACCAGGAATTCCGATCTCCCCTACCACACTCTAGCTAGCCCGTATCGAATGCAGACCCGGGGTTAAGCCCCGGGCTTTCACACCCGACGTGACAAGCCGCCTACGAGCTCTTTACGCCCAATAATTCCGGACAACGCTTGCGCCCTACGTATTACCGCGGCTGCTGGCACGTAGTTAGCCGGCGCTTCTTCTGCAGGTACCGTCACTTTCGCTTCTTCCCTGCTGAAAGAGGTTTACAACCCGAAGGCCGTCATCCCTCACGCGGCGTCGCTGCATCAGGCTTTCGCCCATTGTGCAATATTCCCCACTGCTGCCTCCCGTAGGAGTCTGGGCCGTGTCTCAGTCCCAGTGTGGCCGGTCGCCCTCTCAGGCCGGCTACCCGTCGTCGCCTTGGTAAGCCACTACCTCACCAACAAGCTGATAGGCCGCGGGCTCATCCTTCACCGCCGGAGCTTTTAACCCACCCAGATGCCCGGGCAGGTGTTATCCGGTATTAGACCCCGTTTCCAGGGCTTGTCCCAGAGTGAAGGGCAGATTGCCCACGTGTTACTCACCCGTTCGCCACTAATCCACCCCGAAGGGCTTCATCGTTCGACTTGCATGTGTTAAGCACGCCGCCAGCGTTCGTCCTGAGCCAGGATCAAACTCTCCGTGAATGTTTTCCCGTAATCGGGACGACACCACGAGAGCGGAACCGAAGGGAGGAATAATCCCCACGGTTCACAGCGTCCTCGCTGTGCGCCCACCGAGACCATGCCCGGCAGGACTTTTTCAAAGGAACCTCGCCCCAGCCGATCGGCCGGAGACGGGGTATCAACATATCTGGCGTTGATTTTTGGCACGCTGTTGAGTTCTCAAGGAACGGACGCTTCCTTTGTACTCACCCTCTCGGGCTTTCCTCCGGGCGCTTCCCTTCGGTCCTGCTGTCCTGCTTTGTTCTTGCGTTTCCGACTCTATCAGACCGTTTCCCGATCCGATTTCCTCGGCGCTTTCCAGGTTTCCGCTTCCGCGTTTCCCTTTCCGGCGGTTCCGACTCTATCAGATCCTTTCGGGCCTGATTCCCAGTCAGCGGGGCTTGTCTTCCCGGCCCTTGGGCCGTTCCGACGAGTGAGACTTTAGCGGATTCCTGGCTCCCGAGCTAATCGGGGTGGCGCCCTTTCGAACGCGGATTCCTCATTTCGCAAACACGCATGAAAACGAGCCGACGACGAGTCGCCGTTCGCTGAGTGCTTGTTGCGGAATGGCTGTCCGGGGACCGACCGGGGTCGGCGCTCACGTCGGACAACTCGGAGAACACTACGTACCGGGTAGGGGCGTGTCAAATCCGCCCCGCGATGCCCTCCGGAGGCGTAACCTCGGGGCCATGACTATGCATACGTGCACCAAGCAGTGGTGGGCCGCCTGACGGCGGCCGTACACACGTATGTACTCAACGGCCGCCGCCTCGGCGGCCGTTTTTGTGTCTCCCTCCTGGGGGCCGGCCGGCGGGTGCGGCGGCCTCGACCAGGAGGTGGAGAGATGACGCGGGTCTTCAGTGGGGTCAAGCCGACCGGGCATCTGACGCTGGGGAACTATCTCGGGGCCATGCGACGGTGGGCCGACGTCGACCAGCACCAGGCCGACGCCCTGTTCTGCGTCGTCGACCTGCACGCGCTGACCGTGGACCACGATCCGGGGCGGGTACGCAGGCTCAGTAGGCAGGCGGCGACGTTGTTGCTGGCCTCGGGGCTCGATCCGGAGCTGTGCACCGTCTTCGTACAGAGTCATGTGGACGAGCACGCGCGGCTGTCGTATCTGCTGGAGTGCGTCGCGACCGACGGGGAGATGCGGCGGATGATCCAGTACAAGGAGAAGGCCGCACGCGAGCGGGAGCGGGGCGGGAGTGTGCGGCTGTCCCTCCTGACGTATCCCGTGTTGATGGCGGCGGACATCCTGGCGTACGGGACCGACGAGGTGCCGGTCGGGGACGACCAGACGCAGCATGTGGAGCTGACCCGGGATCTCGCGGTGCGGTTCAACCAGCGTTACGGGCACACCTTCGTGGTGCCCCGGGCCACGCGGCCGCAGGTCGCGGCGCGGGTCATGAATCTGCAGGAGCCGACGTCGAAGATGGGCAAGAGCGATGACGTGGGGCCGGGCGTCGTCTATCTGCTCGATGAGCCGGATGCCGTACGGAAGAAGATCATGCGGGCCATGACCGACAGCGGGCAGGACGTCGTGTACGACCCCGAGGCGCGGCCGGGGATCTCGAACCTGCTGGAGATTCTCGCCGCCTGTGAGGGCGCGGATCCGGAAACCCTGGGCGGCGCCTATGAGTCGTACGGCGCTTTGAAGAAGGACACCGCCGAGGCCGTGATCGAACTCCTCGGGCCCGTGCAGGAGAGGCACCAGCGGTTGTGCGCGGATCCCTCGTATGTGGAGGGGGTTTTGCGCGACGGCGCCGCAAAGGCCCGGGAGATGGCGCGTCCTCGGGTGGACGCGGCGTATCGGGCGATCGGGCTGCTGGCCGCCGGCTGACGTCCCGGAGGGGGAGGGGATGGGCGAGCGGCGGGGCCGGGGCGGTGGCCCCGGCCCCGCTGTCTCTAGCTGTTGCCGGAGGCCAGTTCGCGGCTGCGGTCGCGGGCTGCCTCCAGTGCGGCGATGAGGGCCGCGCGGACGCCGTGGTTCTCGAGTTCGCGGATCGCGTTGATCGTGGTGCCCGCGGGAGAGGTGACGGCCTCGCGGAGTTTCACGGGGTGCTCCCCGCTGTCGCGGAGCATCACGGCGGCGCCGATCGCGGACTGGACGATCAGGTCGTGGGCCTTGTCGCGGGGCAGGCCGAGCAGGATGCCCGCGTCCGTCATGGCCTCGACCAGGTAGAAGAAGTACGCCGGTCCCGAGCCGGAGAGCGCGGTGCAGGCGTCCTGCTGGGACTCGGGGACGCGGAGCGTCTTGCCGACGGCGCCGAAGATCTCCTCGGCGTGGGCGAGGTGCGCTTCGGTGGCGTGGCTGCCGGCGGAGATGACGGACATCGCCTCGTCCACGAGGGCGGGGGTGTTCGTCATGACCCGGACGACCGGGGTGCCCGCGGTCAGGCGCTCCTCGAAGAAGGACGTGGGGATGCCGGCCGCGCCGCTGATCACCAGGCGGTCGGCGGGGACGTGGGGGGCGAGTTCGTCGAGGAGGGTGCCCATGTCCTGCGGCTTGACCGTGAGGATCAGGGTGTCCGCGTTCTTGGCGGCCTCGGCGTTGGTGACGGCGGTGACGCCGTAGCGCTCCTGGAGTTCCCTGGCGCGCTCGGGGCGGCGGGCCGTGACCAGCAGGTCGGTGGGGGCCCAGCCGGATCGGATCACTCCGCTGAGCAGGGCTTCGCCGATCTTGCCGGTGCCGAGGACTGCGACTTTCTGGGTCATGGTGCGGGTGCCCTCCGGGGGTGCGTCGTCCTGGGGGTCATCCTCGCACTTGGGGGGTCGGGCGGGGTGGGGTGTCCGTTGGGCGGACGGGGGTGCTCCGTTGCCGTGGAGGCCCAGACCTCCGGGTGGGTGCTTCGGCTGCGGGGCAGTGGGGGCTTGGCGCGCAGTTCCCCGCGCCCCTGGGGGCGGGGCTGCGCCCCTGCCCCTATCGGCGTCGGCGTGGACGCGTCATGCGGTGCGGCGCCTCAGGGTTGCCGCGCCCAGGGCCAGGACCAGGAGGGCGCAGCCCGCCACGATGAACGCGTCGCGGACGAAGTTGGTCGTCATGTCGGTGTGCTTGAGGACTTCGTTCATGCCGTCGACGGCGTAGGACATGGGCAGGACGTCGGAGAGGGCTTCGAGGACGGGGTGCATGGTGGAGCGGGCCGTGAAGAGGCCGCAGAGGAGGAGCTGGGGGAAGATCACCGCCGGCATGAACTGGACCGCCTGGAATTCCGAGGCCGCGAAGGCCGAGACGAAGAGGCCGAGCGCCGTGCCGAGCAGGGCGTCGAGGAGGGCCACGAGCAGCAGGAGCCAGGGGGAGCCCGTGACGTCGAGGCCGAGGAACCAGACCGCGAGGCCCGTGGCCAGGGCCGACTGGACGACGGCGACGGCGCCGAAGGCCAGGGCGTAGCCGGCGATCAGGTCGCCCTTGCCGAGGGGCATGGCGAGGAGGCGTTCCAGGGTGCCCGAGGTGCGCTCGCGCAGGGTGGCGATGGAGGTGACCAGGAACATCGTGATCAGCGGGAAGATCCCGAGGAGGGAGGCCCCGATGGAGTCGAAGGTACGCGCGCTGCCGTCGAAGACGTAGCGGAGCAGGACGAGCATCAGGCACGGGATGAGGATCATCAGCGCGATGGTGCGCGGGTCGTGGCGGAGCTGGCGCAGGACGCGGGTCGCGGTGGCGGTCGTACGGGAGTAGTTGATCGCGCTCGGGCGGGCGGGGGCCGTCGTGCCCGCGTGCGCGGTCGCGTTCGTGGGCGTGGTCGCGTTCGTGGGCGTGGTCATCGGACGGTCTCCTTGCGGGTGCCGGCGGTCGCGGTGGCCTCGTCGACCAGGTGGAGGAAGGCGGCCTCGACGGTGTCGCGTCCGGTGCGTTCGCGCAGGGCGTCGGGTGTGTCGTCGGCGAGGATCTCGCCCTCGCGCATCAGGAGCAGGCGGTGGCAGCGCTCGGCCTCGTCCATGACGTGGGAGGAGACCAGCAGCGTCGCCTTTCGTTCCGTGGCGATGGCGTGGAAGAGGTTCCACAGGTCGCGGCGCAGGACCGGGTCGAGGCCGACGGTGGGCTCGTCGAGGACCAGGAGTTCGGGGGTGCCGAGCAGCGCGACGGCGAGGGAGACGCGGTTGCGCTGGCCTCCGGAGAGGTTGCCGGCGAGGGAGTCGGCGTGGGTGGTGAGGTCGACGTCGGCGATGGCCTGGGTGACATGGGCGTCGCGGCGGTCGGCGGCGGTGCGGCCGGGGTCGAGGATCGCGGCGAAGTAGTCGAGGTTCTGGCGGATGGTCAGGTCGTCGTAGACCGAGGGGGCCTGGGTGACGTATCCGATGCGGGAGCGGAGTGCGGCGTCGCCGGCGGGGCGGCCGAGGACTTCGAGGGTGCCGGTGACTTTGGCCTGGGTGCCGACGATGGTGCGCATGAGGGTGGACTTGCCGCAGCCGGAGGGGCCGAGGAGTCCGGTGATCTGGCCGCGGGGTACGGCGAAGTCGAGGCCGCGCAGGACGGTGCGGGGGCCGCGTACGACGGTGAGGCCTTCGGCGTGGATGGCGGTGGCCGGGGACCGGAGGGACTGGGAGGACTGGGGGGTGGTGGTGGCCGTGTCCGTGGCGCGGTCGGGGGGCCGAGGAGCGATATTCATCATGTGATGAATATGGATCGGGAGGGATGGCGCCGTCAAGCCCGGTCGCACTCGACGGCGCAGGCGCGCGGCGGCGCGATCGGAAGGGGGCGCTCCGGCGTGCGGTGAGGTGGTGCGCTTCCGTGTTCACTCGGCGGTTACACGGAAGGGCTGCGCGACCAACTCCCGTTACCGACAATGGATTTCAGTGCGCGGTCATATGCCCACCGGCTTCGGTCCCGCGCCGTTGGATCCGCCGCGCCCTCCCCCGGCTCGGCACCCACGCATCTTCCGCTCTCAACCGGAGGTGCCGTTGCCATGCGTAAAGCCGATCTGCGTCGAGCCGATCTGTTCGCGTCTCTCGTCGTGTTTCTCGTCGCGTTGCCGTTGTGTGTAGGGGTCGCCATCGCCTCGGGCGTGCCGGCCGAGTTGGGGCTGGTGACCGGGATAGTCGGCGGGCTGGTCGCCGGGGTGCTGCCCGGGAGCAGCCTTCAGGTGAGCGGGCCGGCGGCCGGGCTGACCGTGCTGGTGTACGAGGCGGTGCAGACGTACGGGCTACGGGCCCTGGGTGTGCTCGTGCTCGGCGCCGGGCTGGTGCAGCTCACACTCGGGGCGCTGCGGCTCGGGCGGTGGTTCCGGGCCGTGTCCGTGGCGGTGGTGCAGGGGATGCTCGCCGGAATCGGGCTGGTGCTGATCGCGGGCCAGGTCTACGCGATGGGTGACGCGTCCGCGCCCGCGAGCGGGCTCGGGAAGATCGCCGGGCTGGTGTCGCTGCCCGGGGACGCGCACCCGGTGGCCCTCGCGGTCGGGGGCGCCACCGTGGTCGTACTGCTGCTGTGGCCGCGTTGGCGGCGCGGGGCGCGGGTGGTGCCGGCACCGTTGCTGGCAGTGGCGCTCGCGGCGGGTGTGACCGGGCTGTTCGATCTGTCCGTGCGGCGGGTCGAGGTGCGCGGGCTGCTCGATGCCGTGCAACCGCCGTCCTTGGCGGACCTGGGACGGCTCACGGAAGTGGGCATGCTCGGGACGGTGGTCGCCTTCGCGCTGATCGCCTCCGCCGAGTCGCTGTTCAGCGCGGCGGCGGTGGACCGTCTGCACCGGGGGCCGCGGACCGACTACGACCGTGAACTCATCGCGCAGGGTGCCGGGAACGCCGTGTGCGGGGCGCTCGGGGCGCTGCCGATGACCGCGGTGATCGTGCGGAGCGCGGCGAATGTGCAGGCCGGGGCCCAGACCAAGGTCTCGCGCGTACTGCACGGGGTGTGGCTGCTGGTCTTCACGGTGGTGGTGCCCGGGGTCCTCGGGATCATTCCGGTGGCGGCGCTGGCGGGGTTGCTGGTGCACGCGGGCTGCAAGTTGGTGCCGGTGCGGGAGGTGCGGGTGCTGTGGCGCGGGCATCGCGGGGAGGTGATCGTGCTGGGGGTGACGGCGGTGGCGATCGTGGTGGGGAATCTCTTTGAAGGCGTGCTGGTCGGGCTTGCGCTCGCCGTCGCCAAGACCGCGTGGGACATCAGCCATGTGCAGGTGGAGACGGAGGACCGGGGGGCCGCGGGGATGGTCGTACGGGTGATGGGGAACGCCACGTTCCTACGCCTGCCGAAGCTGCTGGACGCCTTGGAGGCGTTGCCGCACGACCGTGACGTACGGCTGGAGTTGGGCGGGTTGCGGCATGTGGACCACGCGTGTGCGGCGGCCCTGGAGCGGTGGGCCGCCGCGCGGGATCACGAGCGGGTGGCCACGATCACCAGTACGTCGTAGACCTCCTCGACCCTGCCGTCCGGGAAGGTCTCCAGCAGGCGGGTGCGCTCCTCGGCGAGGAAGGCGTCGGTGTCTTCCTTGCCCTGGATCAGGAAGGCCGAGTGGCTGCCGATGTTGGCGAGGTGGGTGTCCACGGGGACGCGGCGGCTCCAGCGGACGACGCGGGGGGTGTGGGGCGGGGTTTCGGGGGCGCCCTTGAAGGCGCGTTCGGTGAGGAAGCGTACGGCTCGCCGGCGGGATTCGGTGTCTTTCGGAGTCTTGGTGGCCGTGCCTTCTTCGGTCTTGGTGGCGGCGCCTTCTTCGGCTTTCGTGGCGGTGCCTTCTTCGGTGGGGTGGGCGTCCTCGAAGTACTGATCGATGCGCTGGGCCTGGGCGGCGATCCAGGGGACGTCGAGGGCGGACGTGTTCCACCAGAGCGCGAGGGCGCCGCCGGGGCGCAGGACGCGGAAGGCCTCCGGGAGGGACTGGGCCGGGTTCGTCCAGTGCCAGGACTGGGCGTAGGTGAGGAAGTCGGCGGAGGCGGTGGCGAGGGGGAGGGTGTCGCCGGTGCCCCGGACCAGGGGGATGTCGGGGTGGGCGCGGCGGAACTCGGCGGCCATGCCCTCCCCGGGTTCCACGGCGATCACGTCCGCGCCTCGGGCGTGCAGGAGGGTGGTGGAGATGCCGGTGCCCGCGCCCACGTCGACGACCTTCGCGCCCTTGAGGGGGCGGGCGGCGAGGTCTTCGAGGGTGGTGAAGAGGGCAGGTGGGTAGGAGGGGCGGTTCGCGGCGTACTGGGCTGCGGCCGTGTTGAAGGAGTGGGCCCGGGTGGTGTGGGAGAAGTGCGGGTGGGTCGTCATAAGGGAATGGTGGTGCGGGTCGGGGGTGGAGAACAGCGGATTTCGCCCCCGCCGCCCCTACCCGTCCCGTCCCTGGGGGCTCCGCCCCCAGCCCCCGGGTGGGTTTGTCGGGTGCGGGTGGGTGGGGGCTTGGCGCGCAGTTCCCCGCGCCCCTGAGGCACGGAGCCGCGCCCCGGCCTGTCAGGGGCGGCGGCGTTTTTTGGAGGGGTTGCGGGAGCGGCGCTCGTACTGGCGGCGTGCCTCCTCGTACTCCTCGCGGGCCAGCTTCTCGCCCGGGGCCTCGGTGAGGGTGCGGAAGGCGTAGGCGAGCAGGGAGCCGATGAAGCCGATGGCCAGGAGGCCGCGGAGGGAGGCCTGGCGGTCGGGGTCGGGGCGCTTGGAGAAGGCGTCCCAGGTGTGGCGGAACGCGAGCGCGCTGCACACCGCGAACATCACCACGACCAGGAGGGTCACCGGTTTGCCGACGTCCGCGATCGCCAGGCCCTGGTAGGCGAAGCGGAGCACGAAACAGGCGGCGACCGCGGCGGCGAGCGAGCCGACGGCCACGGCGATGCGGCGGGCCGTGTAGCCGCCGTCCTGGGCCACCCAGGTCGTCCCGAAGAAGCGGAGGGGTTCGGGCTGGGGTCCCGCGGGGGTACCGGATGGGTTCTCGTCACTCACCCGACGATTATCGCTCCGGCCGGCCGCGGGGCCCCAGGCCACGTTCGGACCCCTGCCCTCGTTCGGGCCCAGGCCTAGTTCGGTCAGGCGCAGCGCGGCGCGACGTAGCCGTCGCTGCCCGTCTTCACGTAGGCGTCGGACACGAACTGGCCGTTGGCGATGTTGTCCCAGATGTTCGTCGTCCCGTAGTAGCCGCTGACGGACTCCCCCGGGCACTGGCAGTAGATCGGGACGCTCGAGCCCGCCGGCAGCGTGCGGACGACGCTGTAGTGCGTGCCCGGGCCGCTGCGGACGTTCAGGCTGTATCCCGGTGCGACGGGATACGTGCGGGTCGACTCCGCGCTCAGCGGCTCGGCCGCCGCCGTCTCCCCCGCGCCTGCGATCTCTATGTCTTCCGTGGCCATCCTGGCCTCCCCCGTTGCATGCTTGTCTGAAACGCTTGCCGTGAATGGTTCACGCCAAAATCGCGCTGCGCGTCGAGGCTAGCAAGCCGCCGATGGTTCGCACGAAGCATCGACTAGGCTCTGCGCGTCGCGCATGCGGACGGACCCACGGGGGTGAGTGATGCCGCTAGAGCGCAGCGCCGGTGCAGACCCGGAAGCGGAACTTCCGCGATTCGCCGGGCAGTACCAGCTGGAGGCGCAGCTCGGCTCCGGTGGCATGGGCATCGTGCATCTGGCGCGGTCCGCCTCCGGGTTGCGGCTCGCCGTCAAGGTCGTACATGCCGGATTCGCGCAAGACCCCGAGTTCCGGGGGCGGTTCAGGCAGGAGGTCGCGGCCGCTCGGCGGGTCAGCGGTGCCTTCACCGCACCCGTTGTGGACGCCGACCCCGAGGCCGAACACCCGTGGATGGCTACGCTGTTCATTCCCGGGCCGACCCTCGCCGAGCATGTGAAGCGGAATGGGGCACTGCCTCCGGCCCGACTGCGCCACCTGATGGCCGGCCTCGCCGAGGCACTGCGCGACATTCACCGGGCCGGCGTCGTGCACCGCGATCTCAAGCCCAGCAACGTCCTCTTGGCCGACGACGGGCCCAAAGTCATCGACTTCGGCATTTCGCGGCCATCCGACAGTGAACTGCGGACGGAGACAGGCAAATTGATCGGCACGCCGCCGTTCATGGCGCCGGAGCAATTCCGCAGGCCGCGGGAGGTCGGACCGGCCGCCGACGTCTTCGCGCTGGGCTCGGTGATCGTGCACGCGGCCACCGGCAGCGGTCCCTTCGACTCCGACAGTCCGTATCTCGTGGCCTATCAAGTCGTCCATGACGAGGCGGACTTGACAGGCGTCCCGGAGGAGCTGGCGGGCCTTGTCGCACGCTGCCTCGCCAAGGAGCCCGAGGACCGGCCCACACCGGACGAGCTGATGACGGCGCTGAAGGCGGTGTCGGCCTCGTACGACACGCAGGCGTTCATTCCTGAGCAGCGTGGTTCGGGTACTGCCGAGCAGCGCGGCTCGGGCATCCCTGGACAGCGTGGATCGAGCGGGCAGTCGGCGACCTCCGCGCGGGTCAGACCCTCCATGCCAAAGAGGCCCGAGGACTCCAGGAAACTCAAGAGGGTCCTTGCAAGGCGTTGGCGGCTCTCGGTCGCCGTTACCGCTGCCGTGGTCACCGCCGCGGTCGTCGGTACCCTCACCCTCGTCGACGGCACCGACGTCAAAACACCGAAGAAGAGCGCAGGGCAACGGTCGCAGAGCGGCTTCCAGCCGTGGGACATCGGCCTGAGCGCCCGCGGTGCCAAGGCCGAGGGCCTGCCCCGATGCACGTACACACCGCACGAGTTGTACTGCGTCCGCCCCGGCGTCCTGGCCGCCGCGGTCGACCCGGCCGACGGACACATCCTGTGGTCGCGCGGCGACACGGACCAGGGAAGCCACTACTCGACGACGGCGCCGCCCGTGCTGTCCGGCGGGCTTCTGCAGATTGTCAGCGGAGACGGACGACGGCTGACGGCGCTGGACCCCGCCACCGGCACAACCCGGTGGAGCCGTGACACCGCGCGCTACCAAGGTCGTATCGCCCATGTCGGCGGCGTCGTCCTGCTCACCGGGCCGGACGGCAAGGTCACCGCACTCGATGCCGCGACGGGCGAGGAGAAGTGGCACCGCTCGATCCCCGGCCAGCCGTCACCGAGCTTCTTCTCGTACGAGGACGCAGTCGCCTACACCCTGACGGGGACCGGGAACGGAACACGGGTGACAGCCGTGGACCCGCAGACCGGCACCACGCGCTGGCAGCGGGGTCTGGACGGGACGCTGACCATCGTGGGAGCCCATGACGGAGTGGTCTGGTTCACCTCGAGCGCGACCGACCAGTACACGGATGCCGTCGTGCGGTACGACACGGCCGACCGCTCGGTCCGCCGTATCCCGCTGCCCATTCCGCTGCCGTCGTCACAGGCCGCCGTGCAGGGCGACAAGGTGTACCTGCTGGCCGGCGGAGGGGCGTTGGTCGCCGTGGACACCGGGACGTCGGCCCAGCTCTGGCGCGTGGAGACCTCCGTCAGCACGGCCTCGGCTCCCGTCGTGTCCGGGCGACGGCTCTACCTGACCGCGGTGGACGGACGGCTCCTGGCCGTGGACACCGCACGCGGCACCCTGCTCGGTCAGACGAAGTCGCGGCTCGGCGACGACCGGGGCTCGCTCGTCGGCGCCATCCCGGCGCCGCTCGCGGCCGACGGAAGGGTGTACTCGGCCGCTCCGGACGGATCGCTCTTCGCGGTCGACGGGCGCGATCCCTCCGCCTGGTGAAGCGCGGAAGGGGCCGCTCACGGAGCGGCCCCTTCCGATGAGTTTCTGGGGTTTGGTCAGCCCAGTTTGGAGACGTCTCGTACGGCGCCCTTGTCGGCGCTCGTTGCCATCGCGGCGTAGGCGCGGAGGGCGGCGGAGACCTTGCGGTCGCGATTCGCGGGGGCGTAGACGCCGTTCAGGGCGTCGCGGCGGGTGGCGAGTTCCTCGTCGGAGACCAGGAGTTCGACCGAGCGGTTCGGGATGTCGATGCGGATGCGGTCGCCGTCCTGGACCAGGGCGATGGTGCCGCCGGAGGCCGCCTCGGGGGACGCGTGGCCGATGGACAGGCCCGAGGTGCCGCCGGAGAAGCGGCCGTCGGTGATCAGGGCGCAGGTCTTGCCGAGGCCGCGGCCCTTGAGGAACGAGGTCGGGTAGAGCATCTCCTGCATACCGGGGCCGCCCTTGGGACCCTCGTAGCGGATGACCACGACGTCGCCGTGCGTGATCTGCTTCTTGAGGATCTTGTCGACGGCCTCTTCCTGGGACTCGCAGACGACCGCGGGGCCCTCGAAGGTCCAGATGGACTCGTCGACGCCCGCCGTCTTCACGACGCAGCCGTCGACCGCCAGGTTGCCCTTGAGGACCGCCAGGCCGCCGTCCTTGGAGTAGGCGTGCTCGGCGGAGCGGATGCAGCCGCCCTCGGCGTCCTCGTCCAGGGCCTCCCAGCGCTCGGACTGGGAGAAGGCCTCGGAGGAGCGGACGCAGCCGGGGGCCGCGTGCCACAGTTCGATCGCCTCGGGGGACGGGGATCCGGCGCGCACGTCCCAGGTCTTCAGCCAGTCGGAGAGGGACGGGCTGTGGACCGAGTGGACGTCCTCGTTCAGGAGGCCCGCGCGGTGCAGTTCGCCCAACAGGGCGGGGATGCCGCCGGCGCGGTGCACGTCCTCCATGTAGTACGTGCGGTCCTTGGCGACGTTCGGGGCGACCTTGGCGAGGCACGGCACGCGGCGCGAGACCTCGTTGATCTCGTCCAGACCGAAGGGGACGCCCGCCTCCTGGGCGGCGGCCAGCAGGTGCAGGATCGTGTTGGTGGAGCCGCCCATGGCGATGTCGAGGGCCATGGCGTTCTCGAACGCGGCGTGCGTGGCGATGTTGCGGGGCAGGACCGACTCGTCGTCCTGGTCGTAGTAGCGACGCGTGATGTCGACCACCGTGCGGGCCGCGTCCTCGTACAGGCCCTTGCGGGCCGTGTGGGTGGCGAGCACCGAGCCGTTGCCGGGGAGGGACAGACCGATGGCCTCGGTCAGGCAGTTCATCGAGTTGGCCGTGAACATGCCGGAGCAGGAGCCGCAGGTCGGACAGGCGTTCTCCTCGATACGGAGGATGTCCTCGTCCGAGATCTTGTCGTTCACGGCGTCGGAGATCGCGTCGACCAGGTCGAGCGTACGGACCGTGCCGTCGACCAGGGTGGCGCGGCCGGACTCCATGGGGCCGCCGGAGACGAAGACCGTCGGGATGTTCAGGCGCAGGGCCGCCATGAGCATGCCGGGGGTGATCTTGTCGCAGTTCGAGATGCAGATCAGGGCGTCGGCGCAGTGCGCCTCGACCATGTACTCCACCGAGTCCGCGATCAGGTCGCGGGAGGGCAGCGAGTACAGCATGCCGCCGTGACCCATCGCGATGCCGTCGTCGACCGCGATGGTGTTGAACTCGCGCGCGATGCCCCCGGCCGCGGTGATCGCCTCGCTGACGATGCGGCCGACGGGCTGGAGGTGGGTGTGGCCCGGCACGAACTCCGTGAAGGAGTTGGCGACCGCGATGATCGGCTTCCGTCCGATGTCCGCGCCCGGTACACCGGAGGCGCGCATAAGGGCACGTGCGCCCGCCATATTGCGGCCGTGGGTGACTGTGCGGGACCTCAGCTCGGGCATCGTCGCTCGCTCCTTCGGAGAGTAATGACTGAGGTCGAGCCTACGCCGGTGCGCCAGGATTCGGACGACGCGTCCGGAATGCGGGATGCGCGTCTCGGGGGGCGAGTGCCGGGGGGCGAGTGCCGGGGGTTGTTCTCAGTGGGTGGGTAGTGGGTGGGTGCGGGTCCGATGTGGCTGAGCGCGCCCACACGGCGGAGCCGCACGATGTCACAGCCCCGCGTCCCCTCGGGGGCGCTCAGCTCACGGGGCTGTCAAGTGGCCCTGTACCACCGGCGCCACCCGCTCGACGATGCGTTCCACGTCCGCCGATGCCAGCGGCTCGACCTTGATGACGTAGCGGAGCATCGCCACCCCCACCAGCTGGGCCGCCGCCAGTTCGGCGCGCAGTTCCGCGTCGGGCAGGTCGAGGCGGCCCGCGATGCGGCGCAGCAGCTGGGCGGCGACGAGGCGGCGGAAGACGGCGGCCGCGCTCTCGTTGTTCACGGCGGAACGGACGATGGCGAGCAGCGGGGTCCGAGTGGTCGGGTTCTCCCAGACACCGAGGAGGAAGCGGGTCAGGCGCTCACCGACCGTGTCGAGCGGGCCGTCCTCGACCGCGGCCGGCGCGGCCAGGGCGGGCGCGAACGCGCCCTCGACGGCCGCCTCGAAGACCTGCTCCTTGGTGCCGAAGTAGTGGTGCACGAGGGCGGAGTCGACCCCGGCGGCCTTGGCGATGCCGCGCACCGACGTCTTCTCGTAGCCGCGCTCGGAGAATTCCTCGCGGGCCGCGTCCAGGATGCGGTCGCGGGTGGCGGGGGCCGCCTCCGTCTCCGTACGGGAAGGCCGTCCCCTGCGACGGGGGGTGGCGGCGTCCGTCACCGGCGGGGCACCTTCACCGCGGAGGCCAGGTGCAGGCGGGTGAAGGCCAGCGCCTCCGCCAGGTCCGCCTCGCGCTCGGCGCTGGACATGGCACGGCGGGTGTTGACCTCGATGACGACGTGGCCGTCGAAGCCGGAGAGGGCGAGACGCTCCAGCAGTTCGGCGCAGGGCTGGGTGCCGCGGCCCGGAACGAGGTGCTCATCCTTGTTGGAGCCGTTGCCGTCGGCGAGGTGGACGTGGCCGAGGCGGTCGCCCATGCGGTCGATCATCTGCAGGGCGTCGCTGCGGGCCGTCGAGGTGTGGCTGAGGTCGATCGTGAAGTGGCGGTAGTCGTCCTTCGTCACGTCCCAGTCGGGCGCGTACGCGAGCATCTCGCGGTCGCGGTAGCGCCAGGGGTACATGTTTTCGACGGCGAACCGTACGTCCGTCTCGTTCGCCATGCGCCACATCCCCGTGACGAAGTCGCGCGCGTACTGGCGCTGCCAGCGAAAGGGGGGTGTACGACGACCGTCGACGCGCCCAGCTTCTCCGCCGCCGCCTGGGCCCGCTGGAGCTTGGCCCAGGGGTCGGTGGACCAGACGCGCTGGGTGATCAGCAGGCAGGGGGCGTGCACGGCGAGGATCGGGATCTGGTGGTAGTCGCTGAGGCGGCGGAGGGCTTCGATGTCCTGGCTGACCGGGTCGGTCCAGACCATCACCTCTACACCGTCGTAACCGAGGCGCGCGGCGATCTCGAAGGCCGTCGCCGTCGACTCCGGATACACGGACGCCGTGGACAGCGCGACCTTCGCATCCGGGATGCGCACGACTGGTTCTGCCACGAGGGACAGCGTAAGCCTCCGGCGGTCGGGCGGGGGATGGTGGGGGTTGGGTGGGGGGCGCCGTCGGACGGGGGTCGGGTGGGCATTGGGTGGGGCGCCCTGTCGCCGTTGTGGGGTGCACCGTGGGTGGGTGCGGGTGGTTTGTGGCTGGGCGCGCCGTTCCCCGCGCCCCTGGTGGGGCGGGGGACACGTGACGTCGGGTTACTCGGTCACTCTGAGGCCATCTGGTCCAGGCGGCGGAGGATGACGCCCTCTCGTAGGGCCCAGGGGCAGATTTCCAGGGTTTCCACGGCGAAGAGGTCCATGGCGCCCTCGGCGACGAGAGCGCCGGCGAGGAGTTGGCTGGAGCGACCGGGGGAGACACCGGGGAGTTCGGCGCGTTCGTCGGCGGTCATGGAGGCCAGGCGGGGGACCCAGTCCTCCAGGGAGCGTCGCTTGAGTTCGCGCTGGACGTAGAGGCCGTCCGTGGAGCGGGCGGCGCCGGCCAGGCGGGCGAGCTGCTTGAAGGTCTTGGAGGTGGCGACCACGTGGTCGGGGGCGCCGAAGCGGCTGAATTCACCGACGGTACGGGCGATCTCGGCCCGGACGTGGCGGCGCAGGGCCTTGATGTCCGCCGGGTCGGCGGGGTCGGTGGGCAGCCAGCCCGCGGTCAGCCGTCCGGCACCCAGTGGCAGCGACGCCGCCGCGTCCGGCTCCTCGTCCATGCCGTACGCGATCTCCAGCGAGCCGCCGCCGATGTCGAGGACCAGCAGCTTCCCCGCCGACCAGCCGAACCAGCGGCGGGCCGCCAGGAAGGTCAGGCGGGCCTCTTCCGCCCCGGTCAGGACCTGGAGCTCGACACCGGTCTCGGCCTGCACCCGGGCCAGTACGTCGTCGGCGTTACTGGCCTCGCGCACGGCGGAGGTCGCGAACGGCAGCAGGGCCTGGACACCCTTGTCCTCGGCGGCCTCCAGTGCGTCGCGGACGGTCGCGATCAGTTTTTCGACACCGTCGAGGCCGATCGCCCCGCTCCCGTCGAGCAGTTGGGCGAGCCGCAATTCGGCCTTGTGCGAGTGCGCGGGCAGCGGGCGCGCGCCGGGGTGTGCATCCACCACCAGCAGGTGCACCGTGTTCGAACCCACGTCGAGGACACCGAGTCTCATGTACGGAACGCTACTGCGAGTACGACGATCGACCGTCCCCGGAGCGGGCCGAGGCGACTTACCCTGGACGGGTGCCAAAGACGAAAAAGGCGAAGCCCGACAAATCGACCCAGGGTTCTTCGCAGGCGAAGACCTCCGCGTCCAAGAAGTCCCCGACAAAGTCCCCGAAGAAGGCCACCGTGTCCGACGAGAAGGGGCTCGACTTCGCTCGGGCATGGGTGGAGTTTCCGGATCCCGCCGACGACGAGCAGGTCTTCCGGTGCGATCTGACATGGCTGACCTCTCGCTGGAACTGCATCTTCGGAAGCGGCTGCCAGGGCATCCAGGCCGGTCGCGCCGACGACGGCTGCTGCACCCTCGGGGCCCACTTCTCCGACGAGGACGACGAGAAGCGGGTGGCCGGGCACGTGGCACGGCTCACGCCGGACATCTGGCAGCACCATGACGTGGGGCTGAAGACCGGCTGGGTCTCCGAGGACGAGGACGGCGACCGCCAGACCCGCCCCTACCAGGGCTCGTGCATCTTCCAGAACCGGCCCGGCTTCGCCGGCGGCGCGGGCTGCTCGTTGCACATCCTGGCGATCAAGGAGGGGCGCGAGCCCCTGGAGACCAAGCCGGACGTCTGCTGGCAGCTGCCCGTGCGACGGACGTACGAGTGGATCGACCGGCCCGACGACACGCGCGTGCTCCAGGTCTCCATCGGCGAGTACGACCGCCGGGGCTGGGGTCCGGGCGGCCACGACCTGCACTGGTGGTGCACGTCGGCGACCTCGGCACACGGCGCGGGCGACCCGGTGTACGTCTCGTACCGCCCGGAACTGATCGAGCTGATGGGCAAGGCGGGGTACGAGCGGCTGGTCGAGCTCTGCGAGGAGCGGCTGGCCTCGCAGCTGCCGTTGCTGGCGCCGCATCCCGCGGATCCGGTCGCCTGACACCCCCCGGTCCATCGCCTTCCCGCCCCTTCCCGCCCCGCGGGCGTTACGAGGACGGGGTCGGGGCGGAGCTGTCGCCGGGCGGCGGCGTCGAACCGCCCGGGTCCGACGGGCTGGACGGGCCCGACGGCTCCGACGAAGGGGGCGGGGACGAGGTGTCCGTGGGCGTCGGCTGGGGGTCGCTGGGCGTCGGCGGCGGGTCCGAGGCGGGCGGGGTCGGGCCGGGGGCGGACGGGGTGGGACGGCCGGGCGTCGGGCCGGAGCCGGCCGGGGCGGACGGACCCGCTGTTCCGTACCCCCCGATCGTGACCACCGCTCCCGCCGGTGCGATCGCCACCCGCGCGCCCCAGGGGCCCACCGGCTCGCGAAGATGATCGACGTACACCTTGATCGTAAACGTTTCTCCTGGGGCCAGCGTTCCCGACGACTGGCTGAAGTAGAGCCAGGAGGCTCCCGTCCCGGCCGACCAGTGGACCGGTGAGTTCCCGGAGGCGGCGAGCGTGACCAGGGTCGTGTCGCCGCTGCCCGAGGCCCGGACCGAGAGGTGTCCGGCGCCGCTTCCCGCACTGGGGGCGCTGATGACCTCCACGGAGACGTCGGGCGAGCGGTTCCCCTTGGTGAAACGGGCGTCGGCTCTGGCGCCGGCGTTGCCGGCGTTCTCGTACCCGCTCGCCTCCTCGCCGGTGATGCCGTCGGAGCCGTGCGCCTCGCTCGCGGTGATCGAGCGGCCGTCGGCGCCCTCGCCGGTGAGAGGCTCGCCACGGTAGGCCGCCCAGAGGGCCAGGACGGGTGCGGCGACGACGGTGGCGACGACGGTCGTCGTGACGGCACGCGCGCGAAGACGGTCCCGGCGGGCGGCGTGGTCCTTGGGGTCCACGGGGAAACCGCGCCGGTCGAAGCGTGGAGCGGCACCCCGTGCGCGCGGGACGTGTGCCATCGCGATGTGCAGGGCCGCGCGCGGGGCCTCGAGGACGGGGAGCGCGGCGGGCGTGACGGTGGTGCCGGGCCAGGCGCCGGGCGCGGCGCGCTCGGCGGTGCGGCGGCAGCGCGGACAGTCGTCGACGTGCCGGACCAGCTCCCGGCGCAGGGTGGTGCTCAGGACGAGCTGGTTGTCGCCGGTGAGGCGGCCGACGCTCGGACAGGTGCCGGTCTCCACGACGGCGAGGGCGGCGCGGGTGCGTTCGACCTCGCAGGCGGCGGTGGCGAGCAGTTCGCGCGCCTTGACGAGGTCCAGGCCGAGGACGGCGGCGACCTCGGCGGCGGCAAGCTGGTGGCGCACCGCGAGTTCGAGCGCCTCGCGCTGCTCGGGGGTGGTGCCGGCCGCCTCCGGCCAGGCCAGCAGCGCGAGTTCGTGCCGACGCCGGTCCTGCGCCTCCTCGGAGACCGGGGTGCTCAGCGCCTCGGCCGCATGCCGGTCGGCGGCTTCCCTGTGCCCCTTGAAGAGGGCCTTGTGCCCCTTGGCGGGCGCACGCCGGCCGGAGGCGTGGGCCGCCTGGCGCCTGCGCCGGGCCTCGGTCAGCTTGCGCAGACAGGACCAGCGGGCGAGGGCGTACAGCCAGGCCCTGCGGTCGTCCGCGGACACCGGGCCACGGTGACCACGGCGCTCGGCCAGCGCGAGGGCGTCCCCGAGGGCGGCGGTGGCCTCGTCGTGGTCGCACAGCACGGACAGGCAGTAGGTGAAAAGGCCGTCCAAGTAGGGCTCGTAGCGCGCGGGAGGGCGCTGAGCCAGGGTGCGGGTGTGCGCGCCACGGGGCGCGGTCACCCGCTTGCGCGCATCTCCGTGCGCCCGGTGTGCACCGGTGGTGTGCGTGGAGGTCTCCGGACTGCTGCTCATCACCCGTGCGACCGTAGGTGCCCCGGGGTGGCCCCTTCTTCCCCCTTGAGCACATTTAATCCGTACGGGTGAAACGATCCCTCAAAAGGGGACAGGACCCTCCGATTCCGTGGCCCACACCGTCACAGGCGGCAACGGCAGGCCATGGCAGATGCCTCGCCGGGCGGGCCCGCCCGTGCTGTCAGTCCTCTCGGCTACGGTTCCGTCATGGCTGCCCGTACGAAAACCGCGAAGGACCGGCCGTCCTACCGCTGCACCGAGTGCGGATGGCAGACGGCCAAATGGCTGGGCCGCTGCCCCGAGTGCCAGGCGTGGGGCACGGTCGAGGAGTACGGCGCGCCCGCGGTCCGTACGACGACACCGGGCCGCGTCACCACCTCCGCGGTGCCGATCGGGCAGGTCGACGGCCGCCAGGCCACGGCCCGCTCCACCGGCGTACCCGAACTGGACCGCGTCCTGGGCGGCGGTCTCGTGCCCGGCGCGGTCGTCCTGATCGCGGGCGAGCCCGGTGTGGGCAAGTCCACGCTCCTCCTGGACGTGGCGGCGAAGGCGGCGAGCGACGAGCACCGCACGCTGTACGTGACGGGTGAGGAGTCGGCCAGCCAGGTCCGTCTGCGCGCCGACCGCATCAAGGCGATCGACGACCACCTGTATCTGGCGGCGGAGACCGACCTGGCCGCCGTGCTCGGCCACTTGGACGCCGTGAAGCCCTCGCTCCTCATCCTGGACTCGGTCCAGACCGTCGCCTCTCCGGAGATCGACGGGGCGCCCGGCGGCATGGCCCAGGTCCGGGAGGTCGCCGGGGCGCTCATCCGTGCCTCCAAGGAGCGCGGCATGTCCACGCTCCTTGTGGGCCATGTCACCAAGGACGGCGCGATCGCGGGCCCCCGCCTGCTCGAACACCTGGTGGACGTCGTCCTGAGCTTCGAGGGCGACCGCCACGCGCGCCTGCGTCTCGTCCGAGGGGTCAAGAACCGGTACGGGACGACGGACGAGGTCGGCTGCTTCGAGCTGCACGACGAGGGCATCACGGGCCTCGCGGACCCCTCCGGCCTCTTCCTGACCCGCCGTGCCGAGCCCGTCCCCGGCACCTGCCTGACCGTCACCCTGGAGGGCCGCCGCCCGCTGGTGGCCGAGGTGCAGGCCCTCACCGTCGACTCCCAGATCCCCTCCCCGCGTCGTACGACGTCCGGCCTGGAGACCTCCCGGGTCTCGATGATGTTGGCGGTCCTGGAGCAGCGGGGCCGGATCAGCGCCCTCGGGAAGCGGGACATCTACTCGGCGACGGTGGGCGGCGTGAAGCTCTCCGAGCCCGCCGCGGACCTCGCGATCGCCCTCGCGCTCGCGTCGGCGGCGAGTGA
Organism: Streptomyces mirabilis; assembly: GCF_039503195.1. Taxonomy (NCBI): domain Bacteria; kingdom Bacillati; phylum Actinomycetota; class Actinomycetes; order Kitasatosporales; family Streptomycetaceae; genus Streptomyces; species Streptomyces mirabilis. The sequence goes on along the minus strand of NZ_JBCJKP010000001.1, from coordinate 5,855,112 downwards.
CACCCCTCTCCCCAAGAACCTCGTGGCGATCGGCGAAGTAGGGCTCGCGGGCGAGGTCAGACGGGTCACGGGAGTGCAGCGGAGGCTCGCCGAAGCCCACCGTCTGGGCTTCACCCACGCCCTCGTTCCCAGCGATCCGGGCAAGATCCCCGCCGGTATGAAGGTCCTGGAAGTCGCCGACATGGGCGAGGCGCTGCGGGTCCTTCCACGCTCCCGTCGCAGAGAGGCCCCACGGGACGAGGAGCAGCGCCGGTAGACTTTGCCCTGGTCTCGCCCGTCCGTACGAACCTTGGACGATTCTTGGGCGACCGGAAACCCGCGACCGGAGGAGTGCAGTGGCAGCCAACGACCGGGCAGCAGCTCCCGGAAAGTCCGGTGGGAGCTCCGGTGCCGATGGCCTGATGCGCGCCTCACTGAGCGCCGTGGCACCTGGCACGGCCCTGCGCGACGGGCTCGAGCGGATCCTCCGCGGGAACACCGGCGGACTCATCGTGCTCGGCTGGGACAAGACCGTCGAGTCGATGTGCACGGGCGGTTTCGTCCTGGACGTCGACTTCACGGCGACCCGGTTGCGCGAGCTGTGCAAGCTCGACGGCGGCATCGTCGTCGACAAGGACATCACCAAGATCCTGCGGGCGGGCGTCCAGCTCGTGCCCGATCCGACGATCCCGACGGAGGAGACCGGCACCCGGCACCGCACGGCGGACCGGGTGAGCAAGCAGGTCGGCTTCCCCGTCGTCTCGGTCTCCCAGTCGATGCGTCTGATCGCGCTGTACGTCGACGGTCAGCGCCGCGTCCTGGAGGACTCCGCCGCGATCCTCTCCCGCGCCAACCAGGCCCTCGCGACCCTGGAGCGCTACAAGCTCCGCCTCGACGAGGTCGCGGGCACGCTCTCCGCGCTGGAGATCGAGGACCTGGTCACCGTCCGGGACGTGTCGGCGGTGGCGCAGCGCCTGGAGATGGTGCGGCGCATCGCCACGGAGATCGCCGAGTACGTGGTGGAGTTGGGCACGGACGGGCGTCTGCTCGCCCTCCAGCTGGACGAGTTGATCGCGGGCGTGGAGCCCGAGCGGGAGCTCGTGGTCCGGGACTACGTGCCGGAGCCGACCGCGAAGCGCTCCCGCACGGTCGACGAGGCCCTCTCCGACCTGAACGCCCTGGCCCACTCCGAGCTCCTCGAACTGCCCACGGTGGCGAGAGCCTTGGGCTACACCGGCTCCCCCGAGGCGCTCGACTCGGCGGTCTCCCCGCGCGGCTTCCGCCTCCTTGCCAAGGTCCCGCGTCTGCCCGGCGCGATCATCGACCGCCTCGTGGAGCACTTCGGCGGTCTGCAGAAGCTCCTCGCCGCGAGCGTGGACGACCTTCAGGCGGTCGACGGGGTGGGCGAGGCGCGGGCGCGCAGCGTCCGTGAGGGGCTGTCGCGACTGGCGGAGTCGTCGATCCTGGAGCGCTACGTCTGACGCACGCCGTGTGACGGGCCATGTCTTACGTGCCATGTATTACGTGCCACGTCGTCTTACGTGCCAAGTCTTACGGGGCCGGGCGCGTTTGAAGGGCGTGTGCGGGCCGGGCGGGCGTGACCGCAGGCCTCGGCCCTCGAGAGCGCGGGGGCTCCCGCCCCCGCGCTCAGTCCTGGGACAGCACGAACGACGTCGTCGCCTTCGCCAGGCCCGGTGCCTTCGCCTCCACCAGATAGGTGCCCGCGGTCGCCGAACCCGCCGGAGGTGTGGCGCACTGGGCGGCGCTGGCCGTGCGGTCCCAGTCGACCGTGTAGGTCACCTGGTCGCCGGCCGGAACGCGGAAGTAGAGACTGGCCGCGTCCTTGGGGCAGTCGCTCGAGGACCAGAAGCTCTTGTCGCCGCCGGCCTGAGTGATCGTCAGGACCGCGCTCTTCGGGCCGAGATCGACCTTGCAGTCACTGGCGGAGGAGTTCTTCGCGATCAGCTCGATCGAGGGCTTGTCGCCGGGGGCGTACGTGTTGTGCACGCTGCGCAGGGTCAACTTGACGGCACCCGCGGTGCAGTTGGGGAGGGTGGAGCCGGCCGGGACCTGATCCCCGGAGCTGGTTCCACCGCCGGAACCGCCTTCCGAGCCACCACCGCCCGCGCTGCCGGTGCCACCGGACCCGTCTCCACTACCAGTGCCACTGCTGCCGCCACTGCCACTGCTGCCGCCACTGCCACTGCTGCCGCCGCTTGCCGTGCCGGCAGTCGCGCCGGGGCTGGACTCGTCGCGGCCGCCCGGGTGTTGGCTGATCGCGGGTCCGGAACCGGAGGGGCCCGGGGTGATCGTCTGCACGGGGTTCTTCCCGTTGGACCCGTCCGCGTTCTTCTTGCCGCCTCCGCCGCCGCTGCTGACGACCCAGGCGATCAGCAGCGCCAACAGCGCTACCACGGACAGCAGAACGACCCTCCGACGCCAGTAGATGGTGGAGGGAAGTGGCCCGACCGGATTGCGCATAGATCCCACGGCGCAAACTGTACGAGAGATCCACGCCCGCGCTCGCCCCACCCGCCGCCCTGAACGTCAACTTTTCCGGATCATCATTCCGGCACACCGGTCGAGTTGCCCCCACACCGCCCCTTCCCTTCCTCCGGGGGCCGCCGGGCCCGGCCCTCCGGCCGACCGGAGCACCCCTTCAGGGGCGAGGGACTGTGACATTGCGCGGCTCCGCCGCGTGGGCGCGACCGGCCCCCACCGCCCCGCGGGCGAAGGAGCCCGTCTGAGGCCGGGGCGAAAAGCCACTCCTCCGCGCCTCGGAGGAAACCGCGTAGTCCCACCCCCGCATGGCAGGATCGGAACCGCCATGACTGCACCCACCATGCCCACACCCAGCCCCCAGCCCGACGCCCCCGGCAAGACCCTGCACGAACCGGTGATCACCTGGTTCGACGAGCACGCCCGCGACCTCCCCTGGCGCCGACCCGACGCCGGCCCCTGGGGCGTGATGGTCAGTGAGTTCATGTTGCAGCAGACCCCGGTGAGCCGTGTCCTGCCCGTGTACGAGCAGTGGGTCGCCCGCTGGCCCCGCCCCGCCGACCTGGCCAAGGAGGCTCCGGGTGAAGCCGTCCGCGCCTGGGGCCGGCTCGGCTACCCCCGCCGTGCGCTCCGGCTGCACGGCGCCGCGGTCGCCATAACGGAACGGCACGGCGGCGACGTACCCACCGAGCACGCTCAGCTGCTCGCGCTGCCCGGTATCGGGGAGTACACGGCCGCCGCCGTCGCCTCGTTCGCGTACGGGCAGCGGCATGCCGTGCTGGACACGAATGTCCGGAGGGTGTTCGCACGGGCCGTCACCGGCGTGCAGTACCCGCCGAACGCCACCACCGCCGCCGAACGCAAGCTCGCCCGTGCCCTCCTGCCCGAGAACGAGGGCACCGCCTCCCGCTGGGCCGCCGCCTCCATGGAGCTCGGCGCACTGATCTGCACCGCGAAGAACGAGGCCTGCCACCGCTGCCCGATCGCCGCGCAGTGCGCATGGCGGCTGGCGGGCAAGCCGGCGCACGACGGCCCGGCGCGGCGCGGCCAGACGTACGCGGGCACGGACCGCCAGGTGCGCGGCAAACTCCTCGCCGTACTGAGGGAGTCCGTCGGCCCGGTCCCACAGTCCGTGCTCGATCGCGTGTGGGACGAGCCCGTGCAGCGGGCCCGCGCCCTCGACGGACTCGTCGCCGACGGACTCGTGGAGCCGCTCCCCGGTGGTTTGTATCGGCTGCCCCTGACCTAGTCACCGCCCCCAGGACACCGGTCACACCCGCAAAACCACCCCAACCGGGACTTGTAACCACACCGCCTTACCCACCTCATACATCCGTTACACAACCGACGTACAGCCGAGCGCTCACCGAAGGCTGCCTCGGACAACCCCGTGACAACGCCTCCGTAGCTTCATTTCCGTACCGCACACACAGCAGAACGACAGCGGGACACAGGAAACGGACAACCGGCAGCAGGCGCGAGCCAGGTCGGAAACGGGGATGGAGGCGGTTGATCATGGCGCACGGCGAGGTGCTCGAATTCGAGGAGTACGTCCGCACTCGGCAGGACGCGCTGCTGCGCAGTGCCCGTCGCCTGGTCCCCGACCCCGTCGACGCCCAGGACCTTCTGCAGACCGCGCTCGTACGGACGTACGGCCGCTGGGACGGCATCGCGGACAAGCGGCTCGCGGACGCCTATCTGCGCCGCGTGATGATCAATACGCGGACCGAGTGGTGGCGGGCGCGGAAACTCGAAGAGGTGCCCACCGAGCAGCTCCCGGACGCCTGCGTCGACGACTCGACCGAGCAGCACGCGGACCGGGCGCTCCTTATGGACATCATGAAGGTTCTCGCTCCCAAGCAACGCAGCGTCGTGGTGCTGCGACACTGGGAGCAGATGTCCACGGAGGAGACGGCCGCCGCCCTCGGCATGTCGGCCGGAACGGTCAAGAGCACGCTGCACCGGGCGCTCGCCCGGCTCCGCGAGGAGCTGGAGAGCCGCGACCTGGACGCACGCGCGCTCGAACGTGAGGAGCGGGAGCGTTGCGCGGCCTAGGAACTCGGGCCAGGCAGGTCCTGAAGGCGGGGAGCGTGGTGACGGCCGCGCTCGCCGCCCTCGGCCTTTTCCTGACCGCCTGCGCCACGGGTGGCACGGGCGCCCGCGACGAGGGCCCGGCGAGCAGTGAGGCGGTGGCGAAGGGGGCCCCGAGCCGCGCGGCCTCCGCTCCCCCGTCCAAGACACCCAAGCGCGTGGACGCGGTCAAGCTCGTCAAGGACGACCCGGAGGTCAGCGACTCGGTCAAGAGCGCGCTGACGAAACCGTGCGTCGCCGACGAGTACCCGGTCGACGTGTCGTACGGGGATCTCACCGGAGGAACCACCGACGACGTCGTGGTCAACGTCATGACCTGCGGGGATGCCGTGGGGATCGGATCGTACGTCTACCGCGAGGAAAGCGGCAGGTACGAGAATGTCTTCAAGACCGAGGAGCCGCCGGTCTACGCGGAGATCGACCGGGGCGACCTGGTGATCACCCAGCAGTTGTACAAGAAGGGCGACCCGGTGGAATACCCCTCCAGCGAAGAAGTGATCACCTACGGGTGGACCGCGACCCACTTCACCGAGAGGTCCCGGACGCACAACGACTACAGCAACGCGGTGGGCGGCGCCGACACGCCCGCTCCCGCCAACTGAGCGCAGACGGAGCAGCCGGATGGCAGAGCAGACCCACGTCCTGTTCGTCGAGGACGACGACGTCATCCGCGAGGCCACGCAGCTTGCTCTCGAGCGCGACGGCTTCGCGGTGACGGCCATGCCCGACGGGCTCTCGGGCCTGGAGGCGTTCCGCGCCGACCGTCCCGACATCGCCCTGCTGGACGTGATGGTCCCCGGACTCGACGGTGTCTCGCTGTGCCGCCGCATCCGTGACGAGTCCACCGTCCCCGTGATCATGCTGTCCGCGCGTGCCGACTCGATCGACGTCGTGCTGGGGCTGGAGGCGGGCGCCGACGACTATGTGACCAAGCCCTTCGACGGGGCCGTGCTGGTCGCCCGGATCCGCGCCGTGCTGCGCCGTTTCGGACACGCGAGCGGTCCGAACGGAACCCCTGAAGAGGCCTCGTCCGTCGACGGCGGGATGCTCTCCTTCGGTGACCTGGAGATCGACACCGAGGGCATGGAAGTCCACAAGGGCGGTACGCCGGTGGCTCTGACGCCCACCGAGATGCGGCTGCTGCTGGAGTTCTCCTCCGCACCGGGTACGGTGCTGAGCCGCGACAAGCTGCTCGAACGCGTGTGGGACTACGGCTGGGGCGGGGACACCCGTGTCGTCGACGTCCACGTGCAGCGGCTGCGGACGAAGATCGGCCAGGACCGGATCGAGACGGTCCGTGGTTTCGGCTACAAGTTGAAGGCCTGAGCAGGGATATGCGGGGGATATTTCGGCGCCGGACTCCGGCGGGCGGCGACGGCCCGACCGGCCGCAGCAGACCGGCCGACGGGGACGCCGGGCGCGGGCCGGTCAACGGGTACGGCCCGGCCGCCGGGTATGGGCCTGCCGACGGGCACGGGCCGGCCGACGGGTACGGCCCGGTGACGGGGAACAGTCCGGTGACCGGGAACGGTCGGACCGGCTGGAACGCACCTGCCGACGGCCGGGGCACACCCGTTCGTCGCGGCACGCCCGTCAGCCAGGGCCCAGCCGCCCGCCGCGGCGCGCCCGTGGGCATGCGTAGGCCGGCCGCCGCCGGGAACTCCGGGATTCGCACGGGTATCCGGTGGAAGCTCAGCGCGGCGATCGCCATGGTCGGCGCGCTGGTCGCGGTCGCGCTCAGCCTCGTCGTGCACAACGCGGCGCGCGTCTCGATGCTCGACAACTCGCGCGACCTGGCGGACGAGCGCATCACGGTCGCCGAGCGCATGTACGAGTCCGGGCGGACCCAGGCCTTCGGGGTCAAGGTCGACGACCCGGCCATTCCGAAGGACCTGCTGGCGAAGGTCATGCAGGGCCGGCGGGCCACCTTTGTGGCCGACCGTCCGAACGGGGTCCCGGACATCTGGGCGGCCGTACCCCTCAAGGACGGCCGCGTCCTCTCGCTCCACACCGGTTTCACGGACCGCAACACCGACGTCATGAAGGACCTCGACCAGGCGCTGATCATCGGCTCGATCGCGGTCGTCTTCGGCGGCAGCGCGCTCGGCGTGCTGATCGGCGGCCAGCTCTCGCGCCGGCTGCGCAAGGCCGCCGCCGCGGCGAACCAGGTCGCCAAGGGTGAGACCGACGTACGGGTGCGGGAAGCGATCGGCGGGGTCGTGCGGGACGAGACCGATGACCTCGCGCGCGCGGTGGACGCCATGGCGGACGCGCTCCAGCAGCGCATCGAGGCCGAGCGCCGGGTGACCGCCGACATCGCCCACGAACTGCGCACGCCGGTGACCGGCCTGCTGACGGCGGCGGAGCTCCTTCCCCCGGCCGCCCCACGGAACTCGTCCGCGACCGGGCCCAGGCGATGCGGACCCTCGTCGAGGACGTCCTCGAGGTGGCGCGGCTGGACGGCGCCTCCGAGCGGGCCGAACTCCAGGACATCCTGCTCGGCGAGTTCGTGTCGCGGCGGGTGGCCGCCAAGGACGCCGACGTCGACGTACGCGTGATCCACGAGTCGGAGGTCACGACGGATCCGCGCCGCCTGGAGCGCGTGCTGTTCAATCTGCTGGCCAACGCGGCACGGCACGGCAAGCCGCCGATCGAGGTCTCGGTCGAGGGCCGGGTCATCCGGGTCCGCGACCACGGTCCCGGCTTCCCCGGGGAGCTTCTCGCCGAGGGCCCCAGCCGTTTCCGCACCGGCAGCAGCGACCGCTCGGGCCACGGTCACGGCCTCGGCCTCACCATCGCGGCCGGTCAGGCCCGGGTGCTCGGTGCCCGGCTGACCTTCCGCAACGTCCGGCCCGCGGGAGCCCCGGAGCACGTGCCTGCGGAGGGGGCGGTCGCGGTGCTGTGGCTGCCGGAGCACGCGCCGACGAACACCGGCAGCTATCCGATGCTGCCGACCTGATGCCGGTGTAGCGAGTACCGGTTGTTATTGCCGTTGCCGTTGCTGTCGCTTTTGCCGTAGTCGTCGTGGGAGCCGTCATCGTCGGCCGGCCCCGGCTCGGCCCGTTCCCCGGCCCGCCCACCCGGTTCGTTCGGCCGCGGGCCGGCGGGGCTGGGCGCGCGGTTCCCCGCGCCCCTAAAAACCTCGGCTCGCCCGGCGTTGCGCACACAAGGCCGAACACCGACCCGCATCACTCAGCCCGTCCGGCACTTGAGAACGAGACCGAAAGCCGACACCCCACCCACCCCGACCCGCATCACTGAGCCCATCCGGCACTTGAGGACAAGGCCGAAGGCCAACACCCCAACGACCACACCCTTCAACCCGTCCAGCGTTCAAGGACAAGGCCGGGGGCGTTGTCCCACCCACCCCGGCCCCCATCACTCACCCCCCGACGCCTGAGGACAAGACCGGAAGGCGCTACCCCACCCACCCCGGCCCCCATCATCATTCAGCCCGTCCGGCGATTGAGGACGAGGCCGTTCAGGCCGATTCGGGGGGCCGGGGGCGGAGCCCCCGGGGATGGGACGGGTAGGGGCGGCGGGGGCGAGGAGGCTCGGGGGGCGCCAGGTGCGTACAGGAGAAGACCCCCGGGGCGGACACTCCGGGGGTCTTCGGATCAAGCGGGGTTGGATCGGGCGACGTCGGGTCGGACCAGTCAGACGGTCTCGACCACGGTCGGCTTCGGCGCCGAGTCGTTCACCGCGTCCTCGGCCGAACCCTCCGGCGACGGCGCCCCCGCCCCCCGAAGCGGAACCTCCTTCACGAACACCGCTGCCACCAGCGCCCCCACCGACACCACCGCACCCAGCAGGAACGCGGAGTGCGTTCCGGAGGACACCGCGTACTGGTACGCCTCCCGCGCCGCGGCCGGCAGCTTGGCCAGGCTCGCCGCGTCCAGCTGCGCCGACTGCTCGGTGACCTTGGACCCCAGCGCCCCGGCCCGCTCGGTCATCACGTCCTGGACCCGCTGGTTGAACAGCGCACCCATGATCGCGACGCCGAAGGACGAGCCGAGCGTACGGAAGAGGGTGGTGGACGAGGACGCGACGCCCATGTCCTTCATCTCGACGCTGTTCTGCGCGACCAGCATGGTGATCTGCATCAGGCAGCCCATGCCGAGACCGAGTACGGCCATGTACAGCCCGGAGGTGAACCGGGTCGTAGCGGTGTCCATCTGAGAAAGCAGGAACAGGCCGACCGCCATGAGGACGCCGCCGACGATCGGGAAGGCCTTGTAGCGCCCGGTGCCGGTGGTGACCCGACCGGCGACCATCGAGGTCACCAGCATCGCGCCGAGCATCGGCAGCAGGAGCAGCCCGGAGTTGGTCGCGGACGCGCCCTGCACGGACTGCTGGTACAGCGGCAGGAAGAGCGTGGCGCCGAACATCACGAAGCCGGTGATGAAGCCGATGATCGACATCAGCGTGAAGTTGCGGCTGCGGAAGATGTGCAGCGGCATGATCGGCGCGGCGGCCTTGGTCTGCACGAAGACGAAGCCGACCAGCGCGGCGACACCGATGCCGATGAGCTCCATGATCCTGGCCGAGCCCCAGGCGTACTCGCTGCCGCCCCAGGTGGTGACCAGCACGATGGACGAGATACCGAGGGCCAGCAGTCCGGCGCCTAGGTAGTCGATCTTCGCCTGGACACGCTTCTTCGGCAGGTGCAGTACGGCACTGATGGCGAGGAGCGCGACGATGCCGAGCGGCAGGTTGATGTAGAAGGACCAGCGCCAGCCCCAGTGGTCGGTGATGGTGCCGCCGATGAGCGGTCCGCCGATCATGGCGAGCGCCATGATGCCGGCCATCATGCCCTGGTACTTGCCGCGCTCCCGCGGCGGAATCAGGTCACCGATGATCGCCATGACGCCGACCATCAGACCACCGGCACCCAGTCCCTGAACGGCACGGAAGCCGATGAGCTGCCCCATGTCCTGGGCCATACCGCTGAGCGCGGAGCCGACCAGGAAGATCACGATCGAGGTCATGAAGGCGCCCTTGCGCCCGTACATGTCGCCGAGCTTGCCCCAGATGGGGGTGGAGGCGGCGGTCGCGAGCGTGTACGCGGTCACGACCCATGACAGGTGCTGGAGGCCGCCCAGCTCGCCCACGATCGTCGGCATCGCCGTGCCCACGATCATGTTGTCGAGCATGGCCAGCATCATTGTGATCATGAGCGCGAGCAGCACGACGCGTACGCTGCGCGGTTGTTTCTCGGTCTCTATGACCGCTTCCTTGTTGTCCGCCACGGTTCCACTCCCCTGGGTACTTACTTGCCGCCCGGCAAGTTGACTACACTGAGGGAAGTTAGACCGGTAACTAGCCGGGCGTCAAGTAAGTTTTCCTGGAATTGCCAGTCGGACGACGCGTACGTTTCAAGGAGTGCGAGGAGTACAGGGATGGGCGGCGACACCATGGACGGCACCAAGCGACAGCGCCGCGGGGACACCCGCCAGCGCATCCAGGACGTCGCCCTCGAACTCTTCTCCGAGCACGGCTACGAGAAGACCTCGCTGCGCGAGATCGCCGAGCACCTCGACGTCACGAAGGCGGCGCTCTACTACCACTTCAAGACCAAGGAAGACATCCTCATCAGTCTCTTCCAGGACCTGTCCCGGCCCATGGACGAGCTGATCGAGTGGGCGCGGCAGCAGCCTCGCACGCTGGAGACGAAGCAGGAGATCCTGCGCCGCTACAGCAACGCGCTCGCCGACGCGGCCCCGCTCTTCCGCTTCATGCAGGAGAACCAGGCCGCCGTCCGCGAGCTCCGCACGGGCGAGGACTTCAAGGACCGCATGATCCGGATGGTCGGCCTGCTCAAGGAGCCGGACGCCGATCTGACGGACCAGGTGCGCTGCATCAGCGCGCTGTTCTCGATGCACGCCGGGATGTTTTTGCTCAAGGACGTCGAAGGCGACCCCGAGGAGAAGCGCAAGGCTGTCCTGGAGGTCGCGATCGACTTGGTGACGCAGGCGCACGGTGGCGCCGTCGTCGCCCCTGAAGCGTCTTAGACGGTCACGCCCTGGGCGCGCAGGAAGACGACCGGGTTGACCGCGGAACCGTAGTTCGGGGTCGTACGGATCTCGAAGTGCAGGTGCGGGCCGGTGGAGTTGCCGGTGCTGCCGGAGAGCGCGATGTGCTGGCCGGTCGCGACGACCTGCCCGATCCGCACGTCTATCCGGGACAGGTGGGCGTACTGCGAGTAGGTCCCGTTGCCGTGCTTGATGACGACGGCGTTGCCGTACGCGGGACCGTCACCGGCGCCGTTGCCGCCGGCCTTGACGACTGTGCCGCCGTGCGCGGCGACGACCTCGGTACCGGTGGGCACGGCGAAGTCCTGCCCGGAGTGGTTGTGCTGCCACAGGTTGCCGGCCTGGTTGAAGCCCGCGGAGAGCGTGTACTTCTTCACCGGGTCGACCCAGGAGGCGGCCGGCTTGGTGGCGGCCGTCTTCACGGCGGCCTGCGGGGCCGCCTCGGTGGCGGCGGCCGCGACCCCGGCGCCCAGTACGGCCGTGGCTCCCACGCCGACGGCCAGGACGGCCGCCCTGGAGCGGAGCAGGGACATACGGGAGTGGCGGGACGTGACGCGCTTCGACATGCGGAACCTCGTGGGAACGGAGACGGGGGTCAGGTCCACCCGACGGACAAGTCGTCGCCGAGTGGGCCATCCCTTGGTAACCCGAGTCCTGGCCGTCCCACAAAGTCCTCATCTACGACGCCAGATCGTAGTTCACCCTAAAATTTCCAGCTTCTTGACAGACGCCCCACTCCATGGCGAATACGTCCGATTTTTCAGTGTAGAGACGTTTAACCCCACATACGGGCGTTGCGTTCCGACGTCATACGGCCCCGTCGCACCACCGACCACGGCACCGCACACCCCATGGGGGTTGTGCACCGTTGTGTCCGTTTTGCCCATCGCTCGTCACCTACTACCCGCCCTAGTACGGGAAAAATCGCCTGTGCGTCATGTCACCGCGAGGGCGTGTCGCAGGGCTGTGCGGGACCCCCCGACCCCGACCGCACTCCCCACCCGCGAGAGGCCCTAATGTGAGCTGCGCAGCCGTCACCGTGCCGTCCGGGGGAGCGTCATGGAACCAGCAGCCGTAGGTGCCAAACTGGCCTCGAGCGTGGTCGCGCCGCTCGTCAGGAAGCTGTTCGTGGCGGACGGGCCGGGCGCAGGGCTGGTCGAGAAGCCACTGCGGATCTCCGGGTTCGTCTCCTTCAGGGGAGAGAAACGGACCCTCGGGGAGAAAGAGCTGACCACGCTGGCCACCGAGCTGGTCGCACGAGCCCTGCGCACCGGGGAACGCCCGCTGGCCTCCGACGAGGAGCAGGCCGTCGTCCACGCCCTCGCCGACACCCTGCACGCCCTCGGCGACCTCGCCATGACCGACGTACAGGCCGTGGAACTCGGTCACGAGGCGCTCGCCCTGCGGCTGCGCGCCGCGAGCGGCAACCCCGAGCGGGACCTCTCCCTCGACGCGACCCTGTTCTACGAGCGGATCCTGAGCGCGGCCTGCCTGCACATCCTGCACTTCTTCACCCAGCGCTCGGCCTTCGTGGCCCGCACACTGGTGGAGCAGAGCCGCAGGCAGAGCGAACTCATCGCGAGGATCGACGAGCTGATCGCGCGGACTCCGCCGCCCGGCGGCGCGGATCCCGCCTTCGAACAGCGGTACCTCGCGTACGTCGCGACCAAGCACAGCCGGCTCACCATCTACGGCATCGATCTCGTCAACTCCCCCGAGCGCTGGCCCCTCGACGCCGCCTACCTCAGCCTGCGGGCCGTACGGACCACCGAGGACGCGGAGGCGACCGGCCCGGGCGGGACACACATCGCGGCCGCCGGCAGCACCCTCCCCGCCGAACAGGCCCTCGCCGAACAGGACCTGGTGCTGCTGCGCGGAGTGGCCGGCTCCGGCAAGACCACCCTCGTGCAGTGGCTGGCCGTGACCGCGGCCCGGGGCGAGCGCGGCGACCGGATCCCGTTCGTCCTGCCCCTGCGCACCCTCGTACGCCGCCCCGACGGACTCCCGGAACCCGACGGTTTCCTCGCCGCCGCCCGCGTGCCCTTCCACGCCACCCAGCCGGACGGCTGGAGCGACCGCGTCCTCGGCGCCGGGCGCGGACTGCTCCTCGTCGACGGCATCGACGAGATCCCCGAACGCGACCGTGAGCGGACCCGCCGCTGGCTGCGCGAACTGCTGGACGTCTATCCCGGCAACCAGTGGCTGGTGACCTCCCGCCCCTCGGCCGTCCGCGAGGACTGGCTCACCCCCGACGGCTTCACCGAGCTCGCCCTCACCCCCATGAGCCGCGACGACGTCACCGCCTTCATCCGCCGCTGGCACACGGCCGCCCGGCTCGACGCCCCGGACACCGACCGTCTCGACGGCTACGAGCACTCCCTCCTCACCGCCGTCGGCACCAAGCCCGACCTCGGCCGACTCGCCACCAATCCGCTGATGTGCGGGCTGATCTGCGCGCTGCACCGCGACCGGCGGGGCTATCTGCCGCACGGCCGACAGGAGTTGTACGACGCTGCCCTGTCCATGCTGCTGTCGCGCCGTGACGAGGAGCGCGACATGTTCGCGCCCGAACGCGCCGGCGGCATCCACCTCACGGAACTCCCGCAGGTCCAGCTCCTCCAGCGCCTGGCCTACTGGCTCATCCGCAACAACCAGTCCGAGATGGACCGCGACCGTGCCGAACGCATCGTCGCCGACGTCCTGCCGTCCCTCCCGTCCGCCGCCGCGCAGGGCGACGCCCCGGCGATCCTGCGCCACCTTCTCGTCCGCAGCGGCCTGCTCCGCGAACCCACCCTCGGCACCGTCGAGTTCGTCCACCGCACCTTCCAGGACTACCTGGGCGCGCGGGCGGCGGTGGAGGACGGGGACTTCGGGCTGCTGGCGCGCAACGCCTTCGACTCCCAGTGGTCGGACGTCATCCGGATGGCGGTCGCCCACGCCCGCCCCCGCGAACGGGCCACCCTCCTGGCCGACTTGACCCAATCCGCCGAGGAGACGTCCGGAACGGCGGGTACGCGTATACGACTTCTCGCCCTGGCCGCGCTGGAACACGCCACGGAACTCGACCCCCACGTCCGCGCGGCCGTGGAGCGGAACGCCTCCTCGCTCATCCCGCCCCGTACGGCCGAGGAGGCCCGCACCCTCGCCGACGCGGGCCCGCTCGTCCTGGAGCTGCTGCCAGGCCCCGAGGGGCTCACCGACGGCGAGGCCAGGGCCGTGGTCATCACCGCGTCGCTCATCGGCACGGACGCGGCGCTCCCGGTCCTGGCCCGCTTCCGGTCGCATCCGTCGCTGCCCGTACGGGCCCAACTCTCTTGGACCGCCCACCGGTTCGACACCCGGCGTTACACGGCCGACGTCGTCGCCCATCTACCACCGGACGACCTGTACTTCTGCGCGCACACCGCCGACCAGCTGCGCGCCCTGCGCGACCTCGGCGGCCGACCCATGCTCCAGGTCGTCGGGGACATCGACGCGGACGACATACGCGAGGGGCTGCTGCCGGACCAGCTGTCCAAACTCGTCGTACGCGACAACCGCGTCCTGCGTGATCTGAGCTTCCTGTCGGATCAGGCACGGCTCGTACATCTGGACGTCAGCGGCGGCAGCCCGTACGTCGACGACCTCACTCCGCTCGCCGGGCTGCCCCTGAAATGGCTTTTGCTCGCCGGGTTGCCCGGACTCGAGAATCCGGAAGCGTTGGCACCGCTCTCGGCATCCCGCACTCTGCGCCTGCTCGACATCGGCTTCCCGTTGCACGCAGACTCCCTCGATGAGGTACTCCCCCGGAATCTGCCGCTGACGTATCTGCGGTTCACCAGGAACGCTCTGCGGCACACCGGATTGCGCGGCCTGCGTCATATGCACTCGCTGAAGCAGCTGAGTCTGGCCACACTCCCCGAAATCCTCACCCCCGAGGACTTCGCAGAGATCACCCGGCTTCCCGCTCTACAAGAACTTCGTGTGAACTGGAATGCCGTCGGGTGGAGCGCTGGTCCGGTACTGCCGAACGTGACGAGACTGCGGCTCAACACGTTCACAGGAAACGAAGACCTCTCAAATGTCGCGGCCCTCTTTCCCGGCCTGCGCAGGGTCACGTTCCATCTCGCCCCGGACGTGACCGACGTACCGGAACATCTCCTGGCGTTCCTCCCGGACACCGCGGCCGTCACCATCGAGAAAACGGACAGCGTGGTGTGAAAAAGGGGCTGCCCCGGGACCGAGGTCCCGGGGCAGCCCCTTCGTTCAGGCGAGCGCCGAGCGCTACGCCTCCTTGCTCAGGTTGGGTCCTGCCCCACCCGCGGCCTGCTCGATCGGCGGGACGTCGGGCAGCGCCGACTTCTCCTCACCGCGGAAGGTGAAGGTCTTGGTGTCGCCCTCGCCCTCCGTGTCGACGACCACGATGTGACCGGGGCGCAGCTCGCCGAAGAGGATCTTCTCCGAGAGCGTGTCCTCGATCTCGCGCTGGATCGTGCGACGCAGCGGCCGCGCGCCCAGGACGGGGTCGTAACCCTTCTTGGACAGCAGTTCCTTGGCGGACTGGGAGAGCTCGATGCCCATGTCCCGGTCCTTGAGGCGCTCGTCCACCTTGCCGACCATCAGGTCGACGATCTTGAGGATGTCCTCCTGCGTCAGCTGCGGGAAGACGACCACGTCGTCGACGCGGTTGAGGAACTCGGGGCGGAAGTGCTGCTTGAGCTCGTCCGAGACCTTGTTCTTCATGCGCTCGTAGTTCGACTTCGTGTCACCCGTGGCCGCGAAGCCCAGGTTGAAGCCCTTCGAGATGTCCCGCGTGCCGAGGTTGGTCGTCATGATGATGACCGTGTTCTTGAAGTCCACGACCCGGCCCTGGGAGTCGGTCAGGCGACCGTCCTCCAGGATCTGCAGCAGCGAGTTGAAGATGTCCGGGTGAGCCTTCTCGACCTCGTCGAAGAGGACCACCGAGAACGGCTTGCGCCGCACCTTCTCCGTCAGCTGACCGCCCTCTTCGTAGCCCACGTATCCGGGGGGCGAACCGAAGAGACGCGACACCGTGTGCTTCTCGCTGAACTCCGACATGTCGAGGGAGATCAGCGCGTCCTCGTCACCGAAGAGGAACTCGGCGAGGGCCTTGGACAGCTCGGTCTTACCGACGCCGGACGGGCCCGCGAAGATGAACGAACCACCCGGACGCTTCGGGTCCTTCAGACCGGCCCGCGTACGACGGATCGCCTTGGAGAGCGCCTTGACGGCGTCCTTCTGGCCGATGACCCGCTTGTGGAGCTCGTCCTCCATGCGCAGCAGACGCGAGGACTCCTCCTCGGTCAGCTTGAAGACGGGGATGCCGGTCGCTGTCGCGAGGACCTCGGCGATCAGCTCGCCGTCGACCTCGGCGACGACGTCCATGTCGCCGGCCTTCCACTCCTTCTCGCGCTTGGCCTTCGCCGCCAGCAGCTGCTTCTCCTTGTCGCGGAGAGAGGCCGCCTTCTCGAAGTCCTGGGAGTCGATGGCCGACTCCTTGTCGCGGCGGACGCCCGCGATCTTCTCGTCGAACTCGCGGAGGTCCGGCGGCGCGGTCATCCGGCGGATGCGCATCCGGGATCCGGCCTCGTCGATGAGGTCGATCGCCTTGTCCGGCAGGAATCGGTCCGAGATGTACCGGTCGGCCAGGGTGGCGGCCTGGACCAGTGCCTCGTCCGTGATGGAGACCCGGTGGTGCGCCTCGTAGCGGTCGCGCAGGCCCTTGAGGATCTCGATCGTGTGGGGGAGGGAAGGCTCCGCCACCTGGATCGGCTGGAAGCGGCGCTCGAGGGCCGCGTCCTTCTCGAGGTGCTTGCGGTACTCGTCCAGGGTCGTCGCACCGATGGTCTGGAGCTCACCGCGGGCCAGCATCGGCTTCAGGATCGACGCCGCGTCGATGGCGCCCTCGGCGGCACCCGCACCCACGAGCGTGTGCAGCTCGTCGATGAACAGGATGATGTCGCCGCGGGTGCGGATCTCCTTGAGGACCTTCTTCAGCCGCTCCTCGAAGTCACCGCGGTAGCGGGAACCGGCGACCAGCGCGCCCAGGTCGAGGGTGTAGAGGTGCTTGTCCTTGAGGGTCTCGGGCACCTCGCCCTTGACGATGGCCTGCGCCAGGCCCTCGACGACGGCGGTCTTGCCGACGCCGGGCTCGCCGATGAGGACCGGGTTGTTCTTGGTCCGGCGGGACAGCACCTGCATGACACGCTCGATCTCCTTCTCGCGCCCGATGACCGGGTCGAGCTTGGACTCACGAGCGGCCTGGGTGAGGTTCCGGCCGAACTGATCGAGGACCAGGGACGTGGAGGGGGTGCCCTCGGCAGGACCGCCGGCGGTGGCGGTCTCCTTGCCCTGGTAGCCGGAGAGCAGCTGGATGACCTGCTGCCGCACCCGGTTGAGGTCTGCGCCCAGCTTGACCAGGACCTGGGCGGCGACGCCCTCGCCCTCTCGGATCAGGCCGAGCAGGATGTGCTCCGTGCCGATGTAGTTGTGGCCCAGCTGAAGGGCCTCGCGGAGCGAGAGCTCCAGGACCTTCTTGGCACGGGGGGTGAAGGGGATGTGCCCGGACGGGGCCTGCTGCCCCTGCCCGATGATCTCCTCCACCTGCTGACGGACCGCCTCGAGCGAAATCCCGAGGCTCTCCAGGGCCTTAGCGGCGACACCCTCACCCTCGTGGATCAGGCCCAGGAGGATGTGCTCGGTGCCGATGTAGTTGTGGTTGAGCATCCGGGCTTCTTCCTGAGCCAGGACGACAACCCGCCGCGCGCGGTCGGTGAACCTCTCGAACATCGTTAATCGCTCCTCAGAGCGGTCAGGCAGTAAGGGGACGCTCCCCTCCCTGTCCTTCCGCAGCTTAGTCCCGCAAGCGGGGACCGCTCATTCCAACTGCCGACACCGTCCTTGGCCTCCTGACCCCGAACGCCGACATCTGCTCCAACCTGATGGTGCGAGACGATGTTCCCGCAGGCCAGGCAGATACCCTCACCAGCTGTACGCCGATGGCGAACGTGAGGTGCCCGAGCCATGCGTGTCGCCCCTCTCACTAGGGATGTCTTACCCGTACGCACTGACACTCCATGCCGCGCGCACCGGTTCCCTCCGCTATGGGCGAACATCCTTGCGCCATCGATCGCCTCTACACGCCTCTTCTTTCGATACTCAGCGCACATGACGAAACACCCAGCGTAACCCTGGAGCCCTTCCGACGGTTCCTCCTTACATGCTTCCCACTGTCCCCCTCCCCCGCCGCCCGCTCCACCCGAGCGACCCGGTGCGGCAGTGGTACGAGAACGAACTCGGCTGGGCGACAGTGCCCGGTTCGCCGCTACGACTGGCCGTCGGCCTGCGCTTCGACGTCCTGGACATCCCTGCGGAGGCGGGTGTCAGAGCCCTGCGACACCTGGGACCGACCTCTCCGGTGGCCCTGCACGCAAGCCGATCGGCACCGTGCGGGGATCCGGCGGCTCGGCACGGGAAGCGGTCGGCTCGGCACGGGAAGCGGATGTGGCTGCTGGTGGCCGCGGGAAGCGCGGAAGAACTGCCGGGGCTGCTCGACTGGCTGGAGTGGGGCGCTCTGGCGCTCGATCTCACGGCGATCGGCGCGGGCGGGAGCATCGAGGCTCCGCTGCCGCCGGGGGTGCCGGAAGGGGCATCCGAAGGGGCGTCCGAGGGGCTGATCACCGCGGACGGGACGGGGACGGGAGGGCCCGGCGGGTCCGGTCCACAGGGGGCCGCCGTCTGGCTGCGGCCCCCCGAGCCGGGGTGCGAGGTGGAACCCTCGTTGCCGACTCTGTCGGCCGTGGGGGGCGGTGGGGGCGCCCCCGATCTCGTACGACTCGTGGACACGGTGGCGACACAGTGCCACCGGGTCCGGCTGCGACGCGCGTGCGCCCAGCCGCCGGCCTACTCGTAGACCTTGGCTGGGCAACTGGGCCATGGGCCTCGACTCAGCCGTTGGCCTTCTCGTAGGCCTCGCGAATGGACGCCGGAACGCGGCCACGGTCGTTGACCTCGTAACCGTTCTCCTTCGCCCACGCGCGGATCTGTGCGGTGTCCTGGCTGCCACCGGAAGCGACACGCGCCTTTCCACGCCCCCCCGCAGCGCGGCCTCCGGTACGACGACCACCCTTCACGTAGGGCTCGAGAAGGCCACGGAGCTTGTCCGCATTGGCGGTCGTGAGATCGATTTCGTACGTCTTGCCGTCCAGCGCGAACGTCACGGTCTCGTCCGCCTCGCCACCGTCGAGGTCGTCGACAAGAAGGACCTGAACCTTCTGTGCCACCGGATTTCCTTTCATCGATAACTTGAGGGTCGAGGGCCTGCGGCGTGTGCCGCTGTTTCACGTCCCCTGTTATATGCAGTACTGCAGTACGTCGGAAAGCAAACCGCTTTTGCTGGAAAAACACAAACCCCTGGGTGAGACTCGGGGGCCGCTGGAAGACCGGAAACGTGCGCGTTTCGGACATAGGGAACGCGGGCAAGGCGGTCGGACGGAATAGTCGCCGGCGATCACAGATGCAGAAGCATCCGGCTGTTGCCCAAGGTGTTCGGTTTCACTCGTTCGAGACCGAGGAACTCCGCGACGCCCTCGTCATAGGAACGCAGCAGCTCCGCGTAGACATCCCTGTCGACGGGCGTCTCGCCGATCTCCACGAAGCCGTGCTTCGCGAAGAAGTCGACTTCGAAGGTCAGACAGAAAACCCGGCGAACGCCGAGCCAGCGGGCGGTCTGCAGCAACTTCTCCAGCAACTGATGACCGACACCGACGCCCTTGACCGCGGGGTTCACCGCAAGAGTGCGGACTTCCGCGAGGTCTTCCCACATGACGTGCAGCGCACCACAGCCGACCACCTCGGCGTTGTCGTCGCGTTCCGCGACCCAGAACTCCTGGATGTCCTCGTAAAGCGTCACCGTCGCTTTGTCGAGCAGGATGCCACGGCGGACGTTCGCGTCGAGGAGGCGGCGCACGGCCGGGACATCACTGGTCCTGGCCCGCCGGACGGTGACGGCTTTTGCGGTGTCTTCGGGACGAGGTGCTGGATGCTCTGCTGGCATGGGCGGACGCTATCGCCCGGTGCCGCCCGGGCCGGAGTCGGGGTTCTCGCCCGGCTTCTCACCCTGCTTCTCACCGGACGCCTCGTCGGGCTTCTCGACCCGCTTCTCGTCGGCGGCGTCAGGGGTTACACGTGTTTCGCCGCCGTGCGCGCCTTGTTCGGGGTCTTCTTCAGGCCCTTGCACGATGTGTACGGCATCCCGCAGCGCGCGCCGCTGTTCCTGGCTCATCATGCCGAAGAAGGCGACGAGAGCGGCGGCGGGGTTGTCGCTCTGGGACCACGCGTCGTTCATCAGTGCGGCCGCGTAGGCGGCTCGCGTCGAGACCGCCTCATATCGATAGGCCCGGCCTTCCGCCTCCCTGCGCACCCAGCCCTTCTGATGGAGATTGTCCAAAACGGTCATCACCGTGGTGTACGCGATGGACCGTTCCTGCTGAAGGTCTTCCAGGACTTCTCGAACGGTCACCGGGCGGTTCCACTTCCACACCCGCGTCATGACCGCGTCTTCGAGTTCTCCCAATGGGCGAGGCACAGCTCAGAACAATAGTGGGAGATCACCAACAAAAAGGGCGTACGACTCGAAAAACGTATGAGAACGTATGAGTCGTACGCCGATGAGTGCCCCGGCGGGGACGCGCGCCACGTCGGCCGGGGCATGTGACCTTGGTGTCGCCTCAGGCCTTGGCGTCGGGGGAGCCCTGGCGGGCGCTCTCCGCGCGCGCGAGGGCGGCGTCGACGACCGCGTCCTCCTTGGACTTGTTGGCCCCGCCCTGGGTCTTCACGATCGTCACGATCAACCCGATGAAGAACACGGCCATCACTACGGGGGGCACCAGCGCGGAGACATAGTCCATGCCCCCAGAGTAGCTAGCCCGCGGCGAGTTGCTGCGGCGGGTTCGCCGGTGGCGGCGCGGGCTTGCGCTTCGGCGGGAAGACCTCGCCCGGGGTCGGGATGGGACGGTCCGGGCGCGGGCCCTTGGCCGGGGACTGCGGCCGCGGCTCGGCGGCGGGGTTGCCCGCGGGCTTCTTCACGGGTTCCTCCGAGGCCGAGAGCGCGGCCAGGCCGCCGGGCAGGGCCGTCAGGCGGGTACGGGACGCGGGGACCGCGGGTGTGGTGCCGCAGCAGCCCGCGAGGCGGGTGCGGACGTCCTGCTCGGCGAGGGTCGCGCAGCGGTCCAGGAGGGCGGCGGCAGTGGGGTTGCCGCGCACCGCCCGGAGCGCGGAGAGGTCGTCCGGGTCGGGACGGTAGCCCGACCCGAGTGCCTCCTCCAGGAGGACGAGATAGCCCGCGGCGGTGCCGGGCAGGGCGGCCCGGTAGCGGGCGAGGTCGGCCAGCAGGAAGGCCCTGAGCCTGGCTCCCTCGCGGGCCGCCTCGTCGACGGACTCGGCGAGACGGAGGCAGTCCTGGACGTCTTCGGCCGAGGCGGGGGTGGGGTGGAGGGCGAGGGCGAGAGCGCGACGGAGCACACGCAGCTCCTGTGCTCCGAACGCCATGCCGCCGCGGGATCCGTAGGGCGTGGGCATGCGGCGACGATACGCGCTAATCAGACAAAATCCGCATAGCGTCTGCGCGTGTCCCTCCGGGGGTCGGCAGGGGGTTCGATCCGGGGGTGACTGTCCCCCACGGCACCCCCTGCCGGGGCTCCGCCCCGAACCCCCTTCGCCTGCGGGACGGCGGAGGTTGCCCGCGCGGTTCCCCCGCCCCCAGGGCGGGGACTTCGCCCCCGCATTCCCCGCCTGCCCGAGTTCGTTCGCCCGACGGCCGGTGGGGGCTCGGCGCGCAGTTCCCCGCGCCCCTGTGAGCCTCGGCCCGTCCGGCGTTTGAGGACGAGCCCTTCGTGCGATCGAGGGTCCGGGGGCGGAGCCCCTGGGGACGGGTCGGGTGGGGGCGAAGGGAGTCAGGTGCGGGACACGTTGCGTTCGTAGACCAGGCGCAGGCCGATCAGCGTGAGCCACGGCTCGTGCTCGTCGATGACGGAGGACTCGCCGAGAACCATCGGCGCGAGCCCACCCGTAGCGATGACGGTGACATCGTCCGGATCCTCCGCCAGCTCACGCACCATCCGGTTGACGACCCCGTCGACCTGCCCCGCGAACCCGTAGATGATCCCGGACTGCATCGCCTCGACGGTGTTCTTGCCGATGACCGCCCGTGGCCGAGCCACCTCGATCTTGCGCAGCTGGGCCCCCTTGACCCCGAGCGCGTCCACGGAGATCTCGATCCCGGGCGCGATGACACCACCGACGTACTCACCCCGCGCGCTCACCGCGTCGAAAGTGGTCGCCGTACCGAAGTCGACGACGATCGCCGGCCCCCCGTAGAGCTCGACGGCGGCGACCGAGTTGATGATGCGGTCCGCGCCGACCTCCTTGGGGTTGTCCGTGAGGATCGGCACGCCGGTCTTGACGCCGGGCTCGACCAGCACGGCGGGCACGTCGCCGTAGTAGCGGCGGGTCACCTCGCGCAGTTCGTGCAGTACGGACGGGACGGTGGCGCAGATCGCGATGCCGTCGATGCCGTCGCCCAGTTCCTCGCCGAGCAGCGGATGCATGCCCATTAGTCCCTGGAGGAGCACGGCGAGCTCGTCGGCGGTGCGGCGGGCGTCCGTGGAGATGCGCCAGTGCTCGACGATCTCCTCGCCGTCGAAGAGACCGAGGACGGTGTGCGTGTTGCCGACATCGATGGTGAGCAGCATGGGTCCTACTCCGCCTCGTCCGTCGAGGCCTGGTCCGTCGATGCCTCGTCCGTCGACGCCTCGCGCAGGTCGAGGCCGATGTCCAGGATCGGCGAGGAGTGGGTCAGCGCGCCCACGGCCAGGAAGTCGACGCCGGTCTTCGCGTACACCCCGGCGTTGGCGAGCGTGAGCCGCCCCGAGGCTTCGAGGAGCGCCCGGCCCTGCACGATGGCCACCGCCTCCTCGCACTCGACGGGCGTGAAGTTGTCGAGAAGGATCAGGTCGGCCCCCGCGTCCACGACCTCGCGCAGCTGGTGCAGCGTGTCGACCTCGACCTCGATCGGCACCTCCGGGAAGGCCTCGCGGACGGCCTCGAAGGCCTGGGCGACCCCGCCGGCGGCGACCACGTGGTTGTCCTTGACCAGCGCCGCGTCCGACAACGACATGCGGTGGTTGACGCCGCCGCCCATGCGCACCGCGAACTTCTCCAGGGCGCGCAGGCCCGGCGTCGTCTTGCGGGTGTCGCGCACGCGGGTGCTGGTGCCCTCCAGGGCGTCCGCCCACGCGCGTGTGGCGGTCGCGACGCCGGACAGCCGGCACAGCAGGTTCAGCGCGCTGCGCTCGGCGGTCAGGAGGTCGCGGGTGCGGGTGGTGACGCTGAGGAGCTTCTGGCCCTCCTCGACCCGGTCGCCGTCCTCGACGTGCCGCTCCACCTCGAACTCGTCGGTGCAGACCACGGAGATGACCGCCTCGGCCACCCGCAGGCCCGCGACGACGCCCGCGTCACGGGCGACGAAGTCGCCGGTGGAGACGGCGTCCTCGGGGATGGTGGCGACGGTCGTCACGTCCACGCCGTGGTCGAGGTCCTCCTGGATGGCGACGTTCGCGATGTCCTCGACCTCCAGCGGGTCGAGCCCGGCGTCGGCGAGGAGCTGGGCGAGCGCGGGGTCGAGACCGCACTCCATGTACGCGTCGTCGTCCGCTTCGGCGCCGCAGCCGCAGCCGTCGCCGCAGCCGCCGCTCTGGACGAGGGGAAGGTCGGGGGTGCTCACTGCTGTCACTGCTCCTGAAGGCGCTGGGGCACGGGGGTCCCCCCTGGTCGGGGGAGCCGGGGGTTTGCTGGAGGGTCGGGGGGAAGTCTGCGGTGTCCGTGGTGTGTACGGCCAGCGTGCGGTCGGGATTCAGCCGTACGACGATGTGGCGGCGCCAGTCGGCGTCGTCGCGGTCGGCGTGGTCCTCGCGCCAGTGGCAGCCACGAGTCTCCTCGCGCAGGCGCGCGGCCGCGACCAGGACCCGGGCCACGCACAGGAGGTTGGTGGCCTCCCAGGTGTCGACACCGGGCTCGGAGGTCTTGCCGTTCTCGTCGAGGGCGTCGCGGGCGTCGGTGTGGAGCTGCTGGAGCCGGCCGGTGGCGGTCGCGAGGGAGGCGGCGGAGCGCAGCACACCGGCGCCCTCCGTCATGATCCGCTGGATCGCGAACCGGGCCTCGGGGGCGAGCAGGGGGTGGGCGGGCTTGTCGGGGTGCGGGACCGGTACGGGCACGCGCGCGGGGATGCCGTTTTCCGAGCGGCCGCGCGCGATGTCCGCGGCGATGCGCTCGGCGTAGACGAGGCCTTCCAGGAGGGAGTTGGAGGCGAGCCGGTTGGCGCCGTGGACTCCGGTGCAGGCGACCTCGCCGCACGCGTAGAGGCCGGGCACCGTGGTGCGGCCGCGGGCGTCCGTGCGGACGCCTCCGGAGGCGTAGTGGGCGGCCGGGGCGACCGGGACGGGCTCGGTGACCGGGTCGATGCCGTGGGCACGGCAGGCGGCGAGGATGGTCGGGAAGCGGTGCTCCCACATGTCGGCGCCGAAGTGCCGGGCGTCGAGGTACATGTGCTCGGCGTCCTGCTCCTGCATGCGCCGCATGATGCCCTTGGCGACGATGTCCCGGGGCGCCAGTTCGGCCAGCTCGTGCTGGCCGACCATGAAGCGCACGCCGTCCGCGTCGACCAGGTGGGCGCCCTCGCCGCGTACCGCCTCCGACACCAGCGGCTGCTGGCCCTCGGCGTCCGGGCCGAGGAAGAGCACGGTCGGGTGGAACTGGACGAATTCGAGGTCGGAGACCTCGGCGCCCGCGCGCAGGGCGAGTGCCACGCCGTCGCCCGTGGAGACCGACGGGTTGGTGGTCGCGGAGAAGACCTGGCCCATGCCGCCGGTGGCGAGGACCACGTTGGGGGCGTGGACGGCTCCCACGCCGTCGTGCTGGCCCTCTCCCATGACGTGGAGGGTCACACCCGCGGTGCGTCCGTCGGAGTCCGTGAGGAGGTCCAGGACGAGCGCGTTCTCGACCGTGCGGAGGCCACGCGCGCGTACCGCCTCGACGAGGGCTCGGGAGATCTCGGCGCCGGTCGCGTCGCCGCCCGCGTGCGCGATGCGGCGGCGGTGGTGACCGCCCTCACGGGTGAGTGCCAGCTGGCCTTCGGTGGACTCGTCGAAGTGGGCACCGGTCTCGATCAGGCGGCGTACGGCGTCGGGGCCCTCGGTGACGAGGATGCGCACGGCGTCCTCGTCGCACAGGCCCGCGCCCGCGACGAGGGTGTCCTCGAGGTGCTGCTCCGGGGTGTCGCCCTCGCCGAGGGCCGCGGCGATGCCGCCCTGCGCCCAGCGCGTGGAGCCGTCGTCGAGGCGGGCCTTGGTGACGACGACGGTCCGCAGGCCCGCGGCCTCGCAGCGCAGCGCCGCGGTGAGGCCCGCGACGCCGGAGCCGACGACCACCACGTCCGCGGTGAGGGCCCAGCCGGGGGCGGGTGCGTGCAGTCGTATGCCAGTACCCGTAGGTGTACCTGTGCCTGTGGCGGTCACGAGGCGGCTCCGAAGGTGAGGGGGAGGTTGTCGATCAGGCGGGTCGTCCCGACCCGGGCGGCGACGGCGAGGACCGCCTCGCCGGTGAAGTCGTCCTCGATCTCGGTGAAGTCGGACGGATCGACCAGCGCCAGGTAGTCCAGGACCAGCGGCGGCTGGAGGCGGGCGGCCTCGTCCAGGACGAGGCGGGCGGCGGCGCGGACGGCGGCGGGGGCGCCGGGTACGGCCTTGGCGACCGCGTGCGCGTCGGCGGCGGCGCGGGATTCGCCGATCGCGCTCAGCGCCTCGGCACGTGCGCGTGTGGCGGGCACCTCGCGGGCCCGGGCACGCAGGGCCTCCTGGGCGGCGTGCCGGTCGCGGCCCGCGAAAAGGGCCTGCGAGAGGGCGAGCGCGGTGCGCCGCTCCTCGGGCGAGAGGTACCGGTTGCGACTGGAGAGGGCGAGCCCGTCCTCCTCACGCACGGTGGGCACGCCGACGATCTCCACGCCGAAGTTCAGGTCGCGCACCATGCGGCGGATCAGGGCGAGCTGCTGGGCGTCCTTCTGCCCGAACAGCGCCGCGTCGGGCCGGGTGAGGTGCAACAGCTTGGCGACGACGGTGAGCATCCCGTCGAAGTGACCGGGGCGCACGGCACCCTCCAGGCGCTCGCCCATGGGACCCGCGGAGAGGCGTACCTGGGGGTCGCCGCCGGGGTAGACCTCGTCCACGGAGGGGGCGAACACGGCGTCCGCGCCCGCCTCCTCGGCGATCTTGAGGTCGGCGTCGAGCGTGCGCGGGTAGCGGTCGAGGTCCTCGCCCGCGCCGAACTGGAGCGGGTTCACGAAGACCGTGACGACGACCTCGCCCTCGGGCCCGGCGATCTCGCGGGCGGCGCGGATCAGCGTGGCATGGCCCTCGTGCAGGGCGCCCATGGTCATCACGACGGCCCGGCTGCCGCGCCGTACGCGCGCGTGCAGCTCGTCGGCGGTGCGCAGCAGGGTGGTGGTCATCGGTCGCTCCCGTCGTCGGGCAGGGTCGCGCCGTCGGCGAGTACCCCGAGGAGGTCCTCGGCGAGTTCCGGCTTCAGCAGGCCGTGGGCCAGCGCCCGGTCGGCGGTCGCGCGGGCCATCGCGAGATAGCCGGCGACGGTCCCGGGGGCGTGCTTGCGCAGTTCGGCGACGTGCGCGGCGACCGTGCCGGCGTCTCCGCGCGCGACAGGCCCGGTGAGGGCGGCGTCGCCCGACCTGAGGGCGTTGTCGAGGGCGGCGCCGAGCAGCGGGCCGAGCATCCGGTCCGGGGCCTCCACGCCGGCGGTGCGCAGCAGTTCCATGGACTCGGCGACCAGGGTCACCAGGTGGTTGGCGCCGAGCGCGAGGGCCGCGTGGTAGAGCGGGC
Organism: Streptomyces mirabilis; assembly: GCF_039503195.1. Lineage (NCBI taxonomy): Bacteria > Bacillati > Actinomycetota > Actinomycetes > Kitasatosporales > Streptomycetaceae > Streptomyces > Streptomyces mirabilis. The sequence goes on along the minus strand of NZ_JBCJKP010000001.1, from coordinate 5,828,567 downwards.
GGGACTCCTCGGCGATCCACTCGGGCTCGCCGCCCATCTCGATCACCAGGGCCTCGGCGGCCAGACGCAGCTGTTCGGGCGCGGTGACCCCGAAGGAGCATCCGGCGAGCCGCTGCACGTCCACGGGGGTGCCGGTGAACGTCATGGCGGGGTGCAGCGCGAGCGGCAGGGCGCCCGCCCTGAGCGCCGGGTCGAGCACCCGCGCGCCGTACCGCCCGGAGGTGTGCACGAGCAGCTGTCCGGGCCGGATGGCGCCCGTCTCGGCGAGCCCCTCGACGAGCCCGGGCAGGGCGTCGTCCGGGACGGTCAGGAGGACCAGGTCGGAGCGCTCCAGGACCTGCGCCGGGGAGAGCAGCGGCACGTCGGGCAGGAGCAGCGCGGCCCGCCGCCTGGAGGCGTCGGAGACCCCGGAGACGGCCACCGGGCGGTGCCCGGCGAGCTGGAGCGCCGCGGCGAGGGCGGGGCCGACCCGGCCCGCGCCGACAACGCCGACGGTGAGCCGCGCGGGGCGGTCCTTGGGGTCTGGCTGGTGGAATGTACTCACTCGACGGCGGCCTTCCGTTCCAGTCCGCTCGGGGTACCGGACGATTTCTCGTCATGTTAACGCGATTGGCTCGAGCGTCGTTTTCGTTGTCCACAGGCTGTGGGTTTCCGCAGGTCGCGGGGGGTGCGGAAAACGAGGATGCCGAGGCGGGGCCGCGCGCGACATCATCCGGGGATGAGCGATACGGCGGAAACGGCGGCGGGACAGGACCCGATGACGGTGGGACAGGACCCGGAGACGGCGGGGCAGGACCCGGAGAGCGCGGGCCAGGATCCGGAGGAGGCGGCCGAGCGGCTGCGGGCGCGGCGGAGTGCCGCGCTGCGGGCGGCCCGGCGCGTGCTGTGGCAGCCCAGCCACCAGCACACGGTCCGGGAACGGCTGGCCTGGCTGAACGACGGCGCCGCGGGTGTGTACGACCTCGACCGGCCCGTCGACATGTACGGGGGCCAGATCGTCGAGACCCTGGAGGAGCGGGTCGCGGGCCTGCTCGGCAAGGAGGCGGCCGCCTTCTTCCCCACCGGCACCATGGCCCAGCAGGTCGCCCTGCGCTGCTGGGCGGGCCGTACCGGGAACCCGACCGTCGCACTCCATGCGCTCAGCCACCCCGAGGTCCATGAACGGCAGGCGTTCAGCCAGGTCAGCGGCTTGCGCCCGGTGCGGGTGACCGACGAGCCCCGGCTGCCCACGGCCGAGGAGATACGGGACTTCGAGGAGCCCTTCGGGGCGCTGCTGCTCGAACTGCCGCTCAGGGACGCCGGTTTTGTGCTGCCCTCCTGGGAGGAACTCTCCGAGGTCGTGGAGGCCGCCCGGGATCGTGACGCGGTGGTCCACTTCGACGGGGCCCGCCTGTGGGAGTGCACCTCGCACTTCGGCCGCCCGCTGGACGAGATCGCGGGCCTCGCGGACAGCGTCTACGTGTCGTTCTACAAGTCGCTCGGAGGCTTCGGCGGGGCGTTGATCGCGGGCCCGAAGACCCTGATCGACGAGGCGAAGACCTGGCGGCACCGGTACGGCGGCATGATCCTCCAGCAGTTCCCCACGGTGCTCGCCGCGCTCATCGGCCTGGACCAGGAGCTGCCCCGGCTGCCGGAGTACGTGGCTCACGCGCGCGTGGTCGCCGCCGCCCTGCGCGAGGCTTTCACGGAGGCCAAGATCCCCTGGGCGCGCGTCCACCCGGAAGAGCCGCACACCCACCAGTTCCAGGTCTGGCTGCCGTACGACCCGGACGTCCTCACGGACGCGGCGCTGCGGCAGACCGAGGAGACGAAGACCTCGCTCTTCTCCCAGAGCTGGATGCGGGGCGGTCCGGGGCTCGCGCTCACCGAGGTCACGGTGGCGGCGCCCGCTCTGGAGTGGACGGCGCAGGACGTACGGGCGGCCGTCCGGGAGTTCGTCGAGCGACTGCCCGGCTGACCACACGCGGCGCCCGGCGTCCGGCAGGCCCCGCACGGAAACCCGCGCGACCCGCACGGGGGTCAGCAGCCCGGCTGCGGGCGCCGTCCGCGCAGCCGCCGGCCCAGGGCCCGGCGTATCCGCCCGTGGGCCGGGCGGCCCGCCACGACCGCCCGGAACCGCCGGAGGTCGCGCAGCTCGCGCGCCACCTGCCAGTCGTGCGCGCCGGGCGCCGGAGGGGCCGGCTCGCCGTGGCGACGGGCCCGGTAGGTGTCGAGAAAGTACTGCCGGGTGATGCTCATGGCTCATCGCCTCTCGGGACGGGAAACGCGCGACGGGAGGGAAGTCCGAAGGCCCGCGGTTGCCCCGGTCGTCCCAGATTGCGCCCGTCCTCGGTGGCCGTCGCCCCGATTGACGGTCGCCGTCAATCGACGGCGGCGTTGTCAGTGACGGGGTGCACCATGAGGTCATGAGCGTGCACATCGATGTCACCGGGCTGCGGCAGGAGCGGATCTCCGTCGTGCCGTCGCCCCTGGCCGAGCTCTGCATGGCGCTGCACGCGTTGTCCGAGCCGGGTCACCACCCCGGGCTGCAGGGCTGGGCGACCGGCGTCACCGCCCGGCTCGACTCGCATCTCGCGGACCGGATGTGCGAGGCCGACTTCCTGTGGCGGACGACGTTCTCGGACCTGTTCCTGCCGTACGCGGGGATTCCCGGCAGGACCACGCTCCCCGGCGCCACGCTCGCCGAGGAGCTGGACCTGCTGGACAAGCTGACCGACGAGCAGTTCGTGGACGCCGCCCTGGAGTTCACCTGCGCGCTTCCGTACGCGGCGCCGGGCCGGGACACGCTCTCCGACCCCGAGCTGCAGCAGCGCGCGCTGGAGCTGGCCGCCGCGCGCGGACCCCAGCAGGTGCGCTTCAGCAAGCGGCTGCTGGACGATCCGCCGCAGATCCGGGCATGGCTGCGGCAGTTCCTGGAGGACTGCGACGAGGCCTTCTTCGCCGAGACCTGGTCCCGGCTGCGCCACCAGCTCGCGGCGGACGCCCGCCACAAGACGGACCTCCTGCGGCACAAGGGCCTGGCCGAGGCCATGGCCTCGGTGTCCCCGGCGGTGACGCTGGACGAGACAGGCCGGACGATCACGGTCGACAAGCTGGGCCAGGGCCAGACGGCCACCGGGGAGGGCGGGCTCCTCCTCGTGCCGACCAGTCTCGGCTGGCCGCACCTGATGGTGCTGCATCGTTACGGCTGGCAGCCGGTGCTGCACTACCCGGTCGGTTCCCCGGAGCTCGCGGCACCGTTCTCGCTGGAGCAGCTGACCCTGCGGATGACCGCGCTGTCCCATCCGGTCCGGATGCGGATCTGCCGCAGCCTGGCCCGCAGCGCGTTCACCACGGGCGAGCTGGCGCAGGTGAACGGGATGACGGCCCCGGAGATATCCCGGCACCTGGGCGTGCTCAAGAAGGCGGGCCTGATCACCACGAGACGCCGCGGGCGGTACGTGCTGCACCAGCTGGACGTCAGCGTCGTGGCCCGGCTGGGCAGCGACTTCCTGGAGGGCATCCTGCGCTGAGCCCGGCGGACCCCTGTCGAGTTCGACGGCTCCCTGTCGAGCGCGACGGCCCCTGCCCGGCGCTCCGCAGGCTCAGTCGAACCGGATGTGCTTGGCGCCGGTCCACGCCCGCCGCAGCCGTCCCCGCACCGCCCCGTCCTTGTTCGGAGTCAGCGTCAGTCCCGCGAGCACGGCGATCCGGTCGGCCGTCTTGGCGACCGTCGTGTGATCGGTCCACAGGTGCTCCGCGAACTCCGGCTCGCGCAGCCGCTCCAGGCAGTCGTCGAGCTGCCGCACGGCCCAACTCTCCTGCCGCAACGAGGCGTCCTTCCCGGCGACGTACTGAAGGAGGTGTCCGAAGCCGCGCTCGCGCAGCCGCTTCAATACGGTCTCGCGCTCGGCGAGGAGGGCGAAGTGCCGTACATCGTGGCCCAGTTCGGTCAGTCGCCCGACCGTCTCCTCGAAATAGCGGGCGTTGGTGACCGTCATGGGGACGATGACCACGCCGTCGTGTTTGCCGAGGGCGAGGTCGAGCACCTCGACCACACCCTGCCGCCAGGACGCCAAGTCCTGGAAGTCCCCGCGCAGTTCGGGCGGCAGCATGCGGCGCAGGCCGAAGCCGGCGTGTTCCGGGTCGCAGACGACGCTGCCGGGCAGCCGACGCTGGATCTCGTGTGCGGTCTGTGTCTTGCCGCCCCCGAAGGGGCCGTTGATCCACAGGAGCATGCGCAGACCCTAGTGGGCCCCGGTCACGCCCCGGTCACGCACCCACGATCGGCTCGCCGAGCCGCCGGCCCGGATCAGCGGTGCCGCCCCGGATCAACGCTGCCCGCCCGCACGAGCCCCGTCTCATACGCGAGAACCACCACCTGCACCCGGTCCCGCAGCCCCAGCTTGGTCAGGATGCGCCCCACATGCGTCTTCACGGTGGCCTCGGACAGCACGAGACGGGCCGCGATCTCGCCGTTCGACAGCCCCTGCGCGACCAGCACCATCACCTCGCGCTCACGGTCGGTGAGCCGCTCCAGCTCCTTGTGCTGGGGCTCCTTGCCGGCGTGGGGCAGCATCGGCGCGAACCGGTCGAGCAGGCGCCGGGTGGTGGAGGGCGCGACCACGGCGTCACCGCTGTGCACGGAGCGGATGGCGGTGAGCAGCTCGCCGGGCGGCACGTCCTTGAGCATGAAACCGGAGGCGCCCGCCTTCAGCCCGGAGAAGGCGTACTCGTCGAGGTCGAAGGTGGTGAGGATCAGCACCTTCGGAGGGTTGGGGTCCGAGCAGATGCGGCGGGTGGTCTCCACACCGTCCAGCTTCGGCATGCGTACGTCCATCAACACCACGTCGACCGCGGTCGACCGCAGGACCTGGAGGGCCTCGACGCCGTCGCCCGCCTCGGCCACGACCTCCATGTCCGGCTGGGCGGCGAGCACCATCCGGAAGCCGGTGCGCAGCAGCACCTGGTCGTCGACGAGCATCACGCGGATCGCCATCGGGGTCTCTTCCCTCTCCATCAACGGTCAAAAAATAGTTGGAACTGACCAAAAGGTTTCGTTACAGGTGTCAGTGAGCCGACTTGAGCGGCAGCAGGGCGCTGATGCGGAAGCCTCCACCGGGGCGCGGCCCCGCGTCCAGAGTGCCTCCGACCATACCGACGCGCTCGCGCATCCCGATCAGGCCGTGTCCCTGGCCGTCGGCGCCGCCCTCCTCGTACAGCTCGTGGGGCGCGCCCTTGCCGTCGTCCTCGACGAGCAGCCCGAGCCCGTCGTCGAAGTAGACCAGGCGCACGCTCGCGCCCGCGTTCGGGCCGCCGTGCTTGCGCGTATTGGTGAGCGCCTCCTGGACGATGCGGTACGCCGTGAGCTCCACCCCGCTGGGCAGCGGCCGGGGGGTGCCCTCGACCTTGAAGTCGACGGGCAGGCCCGAGGTGCGGCACTGCTCGATGAGGTCGTCGAGCTGCTCGACGTCGGGCTGCGGCACGTACTCACCGCTCTCCTGGTGCTCGCCGGTGCGCAGCACGCCGAGCAGGCGGCGCATCTCGGCGAGGGCCTGGCGACCGGTCCCGGAGATGGTCTCGAGGGCCTTCTTGGCCTGCTCGGGGGCGGCGTCCATGACGTAGGCGGCACCGTCTGCCTGGACCACCATCACCGAGACGTTGTGCGCGACCACGTCGTGCAGTTCGCGGGCGATCCGGGCGCGCTCGGCCGCGACGGCCACCTTGGCCTGCGCCTCGCGCTCCTTCTCCAGGCGGGCGGCGCGCTCCTCCAACTGGGCGAGGTAGGCGCGGCGGGTGCGGATGGAGTCGCCGAGCACCCAGGCCAGCGCGAACGGAACCGTCTGGAAGATCACTATCAGGACGGCGCCCAGCGGGCCCTGATCCCGCAGCGGCCAGCGGAGCTGCCCGACGGTCGCCGCGCAGAGGCCGCCGATCAGCCCGAGGCGCGAAGCCCAGCGGGCACCGTCCGCGGCGACGGTATAGATGATCACCAGCATCGCGAAGTCCCCGGGCGCCGGCGGGACATCCAGGACGACCTGTGCGACACCGACCACTGCGGCCAGGACCAGCATCTTCTCGGGCATGAGGCGGCGCAGCGCGACGACCGCACTCAGTACGACGGCGATCGGGAGCGCCGCGGCGAGCGACCCGCGCTGATCGGCGGCGCCGTTGACGTTGGTCAGGCTCACGCCGGAGATCCCGAGCAGGACGACGGCCCAGAAGCTGTCGACCCACGTCGGGTGCCTGCGGAGAAAGTCATAGAGGCGCTGCACGTAACCCAGCGTAGGGAAGCATGCAGTGCGCAGGGGTCAACCGGAGGGTCGATCCGCGAGGGGCGCTCGTACTCCCCAAGGTGGATGCTCCCCCGCCCGGGACGGCTAAGGCCCGTCTTTCAGGGGGGCCTAGGCTGGTCCGGTGAGGCGCGTGGGGACGGGTGAGTGGCGAGGTTGGCGCGAGGCGACGGAGGAGGCCCTGTACGGGTCCTCCGGCTTCTATCGCGGGCCCGAGGGGCCGGCCGGCCACTTCCGTACGTCGGTGCACGCGTCCCCGCTGTTCGCCGCGGCCGTGGCCCGGCTGCTGTGCCGGGTCGACGAGGCCCTCGGCCGCCCTGCCGAGCTCGCCTTCGTCGACATGGCGGCGGGCCGCGGTGAGCTGGTGACCGGTGTCCTCGCCGCGCTCCCCGCCGAAGTGGCCTCCCGCGCGCGCGGGTACGCCGTCGAACGCGCCGACCGCCCCGCTGTTCTCGATCACCGGATCGAGTGGCTCACCCGGCCCCCGAAGGGGGTCACCGGACTGCTGTTCGCCAACGAGTGGCTGGACAACGTGCCGGTGGAGGTGGCGGAGGTGGACGCGACGGGCGTACCCCGGCTGGTTCTCGTACGGGACGACGACGGGGCCGAGCGCCTGGGTGAGCCCGTGGCCGGGGCGGAGGCGCAGTGGCTGCGGAGGTGGTGGCCACTGGCCTGCGAAGAGGTGCCTTTCCCAGGGGCGCACTCCGAAGAGGCGCCTTCCGGTGACGTGCCCTCCGAGGAGATGCCCGAAGAGATGCCCTTCGAGGGGGCCCGCGCCGAGATCGGTCTCCCTAGAGACACCGCTTGGGCCGGTGCCGTCGCCTCCCTGGACCGGGGCCTCGCCGTCGCCGTCGACTACGCGCACTTCGCCGCCGCGCGACCGCCTTTCGGGACACTCACCGGCTTCCGCGAGGGCAGGGAGACGGCGCCCGTGCCGGACGGCTCGTGCGACATCACGGCGCATGTGGCCCTGGACGCGTGCGCGCTGCCCGGAGGGCGCGTGGTGACCCAGCGGGCGGCCCTGCGCGCGCTCGGCGTGAGCGGCGCCCGGCCGGCGCTCTCACTCGCCGCCACGGACCCCAGCGCCTACGTACGCGCTCTGGCGGGCGCGGGGGAAGCCGCCGAACTCACCGCGACCGGCGGCCTGGGCGACTTCGGCTGGCTGCTCCAGCCGGTTGGAATTCCGAACCTGATGATCGACGGCCTCCTTGCCGACGATTCACCGGCCGACGGCCTACTTGTCGATGTCCCCGACCACGAAGAACAGTGACCCCAGGATCGCCACCATGTCCGCGACCAGCGTCCCGGGCAGCAGCTCCACCAGCGCCTGGATGTTGTTGAACGAGGCCGAGCGCAGCTTCAGCCGGTACGGGGTCTTCTCGCCCTTGCTGACCAGGTAGTAGCCGTTGATCCCGAGGGGGTTCTCGGTCCAGGCGTAGGTGTGCCCCTCGGGCGCCTTCAGGACCTTCGGGAGGCGCTGGTTGATCGGCCCGGGCGGAAGGTCCGCGAGCCGGTCGAGACAGGCGTCCGCGAGGTCGAGCGCGTTGTGCGTCTGCCCCAGGAGGCACTCGAAGCGGGCCAGACAGTCGCCCTCCTGGCGGGTGACGACCTTCAAGGTGTCCTGGAGCTCCCCGTAGGCGAGGTACGGCTCGTCCCGGCGCAGGTCGAAGTCGACGCCCGAGGCGCGCGCGATGGGCCCGCTCACTCCGTAGGCGTGCACGGTCTCCGGCGCGAGGGCGCCCACGCCCCGCGTACGCCCCCGGAAGATCTCGTTGCCGAGCACCAGGTCGTCGTACACACCCATCCGCGAGCGCAGGGCCGTGACGGCGCCGCGCGCGCGGGTGGTCCAGCCGGCCGGGAGGTCCTCCTTGAGGCCGCCGACGCGGTTGAACATGTAGTGCATGCGCCCGCCGGAGACCTCCTCCATGACGTGCTGGAGTTCCTCGCGCTCCGTGAACGCGTAGAAGATCGGGGTGATCCCGCCCAGCTCCAGGGGGTACGAGCCCAGGAACATCAAGTGGTTCAGGACCCGGTTGAGCTCCGCGAGGAGGGTCCGCATCCACACCGCGCGCTCGGGGACCTCCATGCCGAGCATCCGCTCCACGGCGAGGACCACGCCCAGCTCGTTCGAGAAGGCGGAGAGCCAGTCGTGGCGGTTGGCGAGCATGACGATCTGGCGGTAGTCGCGCGCCTCGAAGAGTTTCTCCGCGCCGCGGTGCATATAGCCGATCACCGGCTCCGCGTGCTGGATCCGCTCACCGTCCAGGACCAGCTTCAGCCGCAGCACCCCGTGCGTGGACGGGTGCTGGGGCCCGATGTTGAGCACCATGTCGGTGCTCTCCGCGGCGCCGCCGATACCGACCATGGTCTCCGTAGGAGGAGTCATGGGGACAGTCTGTCGTACGTACCCTTGCGGCATGGATACGGGGAGCGCGGAGACCGCGGGAAACACCGTGGGAAGCACGGCGGCGGAGCCGGTCTGGACCGGGCTGCCGCCGGGACTGCTGCGGATGCGTCGGCTGCTGCTGGTGGTGTGGCTGGGACTGCTGACGATCGTCCTGGGGGTGCTTCTCGCGGTGTTCGCGGGCGCCGTCTGGGCGGCCTTCGCGCTGCTGCCGTTCGCCCTGCTGGTGTGGGGCTGGGGGATGCTGGGGCGCAACTGGCGCTCCTGGCGGTACGCCGAGCGCGCGGACGACCTGCTGATCAGCCGCGGTGTGCTGTTCCGCGAGGAGACCGTGGTGCCGTACGGGCGGATGCAGCTGGTCGAGGTGACCTCCGGGCCCGTGGAGCGGCACTTCGGGCTGGCGAGCGTGCAGCTGCACACGGCGGCCGCCGCGACGGACGCGTGCATCCCGGGCCTGGACCCGACCGAGGCCGAGCGGCTGCGCGACCGGCTGACCGAGCTGGGCGAGGCCCGATCGGCGGGGCTGTGAACACGCCGGCGCCCGACACCGAGGACGTCATACGGGAGCGGAAGCCGCTGGTGGAGCGGCGGCTGCACCCGGTGACACCGTTCCGGCGCGCCTGGGCGCCGGTCGCCGTGGTCGCCGGTTGGGCCGTGCACGACCCCAACCAGGCGCAGGAGCAGCTGACCAGGCTGACGACGACCGCGCTGCTCATCGGGCTCGCCGCCATCGTCCCGGCGGCCGCCCTCTACGGCTTTCTGAGCTGGTGGTTCACGCACTTCGCGGTGACCGAGACCGAACTGCGCATCCGTACCGGCCTGTTGTTCCGGCGCACCGCGCACATCCGGCTCGACCGGCTGCAGGCCGTCGACGTCACCCAGCCGCTGCTGGCCCGCGTCGCGGGCGTCACCAAGCTCAAACTCGACGTCATAGGAACGGACAAGAAGGACGAACTCGCCTATCTCGGCGAGGACGATGCCCGCGCCCTGCGCGCCGAACTCCTCGCCCGCGCCGCCGGTTTCGCCCCCGAGACGGCTCACGAGGTCGGCGAGGCGCCGGTACGGCAGTTGCTGCACGTGCCGGCGGGATTTCTCGCCGTCTCCCTCCTCCTCACCGGCGCCACCTGGGGTTCCCTGGCCGCCGCCCTCGTCGTGCCCCCGTTCCTGTGGTTCGCCACCCACAGCGTGTGGACGGTCCTCGCCACCGGGGTGCCACTGCTCGGCGCCGCGGGCGCGAGCAGCGTGGGGCGGTTCGTCGGCGAGTACGACTGGACGGTGGGCGAGTCGCCGGACGGGCTCCGCATCGACCACGGCCTCCTCGACCGTACGCACGAGACGGTGCCGCCCGGACGCGTGCAGACCGTACGGATCGTCGAACCGCTGCTGTGGCGGCGACGCGGCTGGGTACGGGTGGAACTCGACGTGGCGGGGTCCTCGAACTCCGTCCTCGTGCCCGTCGCTCCGCGCGAGGCCGCCGAGTCGGTGATCGCGAGGGTGCTGCCCGGGGTGACGGTGCCGTCCACCCTGTCCCGGCCGCCGCGCCGGGCCTGGTGGTGCGTGCCGCTGTGGTGGCGAGGGTACGGGCTCGCCGTCACCGACACCGTCTTCGCGGCGCGTCACGGACTGCTGCGCCGCCGTCTGTCGCTCGTGCCGCACGCGAAGGTGCAGAGCGTACGACTGACGCAGGGGCCCTGGGAGCGCTTCAGGGGCGTCGCCGACGTCCAGGTGGACACGGGGGCCAACCAGACGGTGACGGCGCGGCTGCGGGACGCCGCGGAGGCCGCGGAGCTACTTCAGGCGCAGGCCGACCGGTCACGGACGGGGCGGCGCGAGGCCCGACCGGACCGCTGGATGGCCTGAGACGACGAGAGGGCAGTGGCCCGAGCCACTGCCCTCATCCGCGTGAGCCACGTACCCACGTACAGGCGTCTCAGGAAGCCGCGGTCCGCAGCTCCGTCAGGTCGATGTGCTCGGTCTCGTCGTGCGCGGTCAGGTCGATGACCTGGCCGACACCACGGGAACCCTCGTCGACGGGCTTGAAACCGGACTCGGCCTCAGCCTTGTGCAGGGCGAGCGCCTCCTGTCCGACCACGTCCGCGAGGTCCTCGTTCTGCATGGCGTCCATGGCGGCCGAGGACGCCCCCTTCTGCGTACCGAAGAAGTCGAACCCGCCCTCGACCGAGGGGCGCCGCACGGGCGCGGCCGGGGCGACGGCCACCGCGGTCGGCACGGTGAAGTGCCCGGAGGCACGGGCGGGCTTCGTCGGCTTCACGGGGTGGGCCGCCGGGGCGACCGGCTCCGCCTCGACGGACGCCGCGCGTGCGGCGGGGACGGGCAGCGGCGCCGTCTTGGCGTCGGTCAGGGGGCGGTTGCCCTTCGGAGGGCCGTCCGTCGGGGGTTCCCCTTTGTCGGATTTGTCGAACTCTCCTTTGGCGGACTCTCCTTCGGAGGGCTCGCGCCCGTCGGAACCGGAGGCGGCGGCATCGGCCTCGGAGTCCGAGGCCGTCGCGGTTTCGACCTCGGCTTCGGAATCGGCTTCGGTGTCGCCCTCGGCTTCGGATTCGGCGCCGGGCTTCGCATCGTCGTCCGGATCGGTGTCCGGTTCAGTGTCCGCGTCGGAGACGTCGGTCGCCGCGTCGCCGTGCGTGATCCGGCTCAGCGCGGCGTCGGCGCGCAGGAAGAGCGACGACCCGGCCGGGGAGAAGACCTGGGGAGACTCGGGCGCGTCCGTCGGCTCCTCGGAGGCGTTCTCCGCCTCTACGGTGATCACGTCGTCGACGGTGACACCGTCGTCGGTGTCCTCGACCGCGTCCTCGCCCGCGCCCTCGTTCATGTCCTCGTCCGTGGCAGCCGCGCCCTCGAGGGCCTCCGGCTCCACCGAGTCCACGGCGTCCCCGACGTCCCCGGATTTTGCTGACTCCACGGTCTCCGTCGCGGCGGTCAGCGCGCGAGCGGGGGCAACCGTCTCTATCTCGAGCAGTCGGCGACCCTCCAGGGCGCTCGCCCGCTCGGTCTCCGCCGTGGCGTACCGCCGAAGCAGGGCCGCGTGTTCGTTGCGCAGGCCCGCCAGCTCCGCCCGCTTCGCGCGCAGCTTGTGCTCGAGCTTGGTGCGCAGCTCGCGCGACTCGTCGAGGTCGGTCTCGAGCTCGGCGACGCGCTCCTCGTGACGCCACTCGTCACTCGCCCGCGCGCGCGTGAGGTCCGCGACACGCTTGCCCGCCGCCGTGTCCCAGCGGCGCATGACGACACCGCCCACGACGGCGGTCACCGCGGCGGCCGCGGCCAGGGCGCGGAGCACCGTTGGTTCCGTGAACAGCCAGGGCCCCACGGCGCAGACGAGCGAGACGCCTGCGATCGCCGAAGGAGGCAGCAGCCGGTGCAGAGGTGGGGAATGGCGGTGACGTCCACGTGGCATGGCCAGAAACTTACCGCGCGTAGGCGAATCTTGGAGCCCTGCCCGGTAAAAACACGGCCACCCCAGGGGCTTCACACCGCCTCAGCCGCCTATAAGGGCAACTCCTTGTCCCACAAGGGCTCCCGCTTGCCCCGCAAAGCGGCTACTTGTTGATCAATTCCCTTGAGTCCGCGTGATTCGAGAGATTCGAGGGGCTCCATGAATTCCAGGGGGCTCGGCACGGATCACGCGGGCCGCCACCTATTCGGGGACGACGGTCAACGGTCGCTCAGCCGCCCACTGAGCCACTCAAGCGTCGGCGGGATCTCCCGCCGCCACGTGTTGAAGTTGTGGCCGCCGCTCTCGAGGATGATCGACGCGATCTGGGTGCGGTGCTTGGACTGCACGAGGCTGATGAACTTGAGGGTCTCCTTGTAGTTGTGCTCGCCCACCTTGCTACTGGTGACCAGCAGCGATGTGGCGGGGGCGGGCTTGTGCTGCATGAACCAGCGCAGGTCCGCGCTGTTGCGCATCTCCTTGTTCCCGTGGAAGAGGTCGCCCGTCGTGGGGTCGATCGGCGCCTTGTAGTACGGCGACAGTCCCGCCGCGGCGGCGTACGCCTCGGGGTGGTGCATGGCCAGCTTCAGCGCGCAGTAACCGCCCGTGGAATCACCGACGATGCCCCAGCTTCCGGGCTTTTTGCCCACCCTGTAGTGAGCCGACACGGCGTCGGGGAGGTCCTTGGCGAAGAACGTCTCGGTCTGCGGACCGCCCGGGATGTCCACGCACTCCGTGTCCCGCGGCGGCGCGACCGTCGGCCTCATCATGACGAGGATCATCGGCTGCATCTGCCCGTTCTTGGACAAGTCGTGAGCCGTCTGCGGATAGTGCAGACCCTTGATGAGCGCCGCGGCGGTACCCGGGTAGCCGGTGAGGATTGTGACCGCCGGGAAACTGCGGGTGCGGTAGCGCGACTGGAAGTACTCGGGGGGAAGGTAGACGAACGCGGGCGTGGCGATGTGTGTCGTACGGCCGACGATGTCGACCTTCTGGATCTGGCCGCCGATCTGCGGCCGGGTCCCGCCCGACACACTCACCGGCTGGGTGTCGACCACCTGGAGAGGCCCGCCGTCGGAGCCGCCCCGGCCGCCGTGGAAGACGACCACGCCCTGGCCGCTCTCCTGACCGAAGAGGTCCGCCCAGCTCGCGTAGAACCCGAACGCCTGGTTGGCGAACAGGCCGATCGAAGCGAAGATCGCCACCTGGGTGACCAGAAGCAGCCCGATCCGTCCGATGACGGCCCGCCAGTTATGGCGCGCCAGCCGTGGCCACCACCACACCGTGCCGACGAACAGCAGCACGGCGGACAGAACCGCCAGCACTAGCACCTTGTTGCTCGTGAGACCCATGAGCTGTCCTGCCTGCGCTTTCCGCCCCTGGCCGCCCTGCTGCTTCGCGAGGCCTTGCCCTGGACTTTCCTTGCCTTTTGAACCGGCTTTCCGTTGGGGAGTGAACCTGACCCCCCAAGACACCGTCCTAGAGGGCGCAATGTCGCCGGATGCCGGAATGGCGCCGGATTCAAGGTCTCTCGCAGAACTACGGGATGCGATGTCTGTCAGGATAGATGGGGAAATGTCGAGCGAGGTTCCAGACCGCACGGGCAGGACGCGACGCATACTCCGTGGTCCGCGCCCAGATGCCGTTCCCGCCCTCGTCGCCAGGGCCTGCACACTCGTAGGGGTCCTGGACATCGCCGCGGGGGTCTTCCCGCGCTTCCGGCGCAGTCGTATGCACACCATGGCCGAGGTGCTGCCCGGCTCGTTCGGCCCCTTCGCCGCCGCGCTGTCGCTCAGCGCCGGCGTACTCCTGCTGCTGCTCGCTCATGGGCTGCGGCGCCGCAAGCGCCGAGCGTGGCGGGCTGCCGTCGCGCTGCTGCCGGCGGGTGCCGTCGCCCAGTTCGCCTACCGCCACTCGATCATCGGCGTCGTCATCTCCCTCGCGCTGCTCGCACCACTGCTGCGCCACCGGAGCGAGTTCGCCGCCCTGCCCGATCCGCGCAGCCGCTGGCGCGCGCTCGCCAACTTCGTCCTCATGGGCGCCGGTTCCCTCGCCCTCGGACTGGTCATCGTCAGCGCCCACCAGAACCGGATGGTCGGCGACCCGAGCCTGGCCGATCGCATCACGCACGTCCTGTACGGCCTGGTCGGCTTCGAAGGCCCCGTCGACTACGCCGGATCCACGTCCTGGACGGTCGCCTTCTCGCTCGGCGCGCTCGGCTGGCTGACCGCCGTCACCACGATCTACCTGGCCTTCCGGCCCGAGCACCCCGCCGCCCGCCTCACGGAGGACGACGAGACCCAGCTTCGGGCCCTGCTGGACAAGCACGGCGGTCGTGACTCGCTCGGCCACTTCGCGCTCCGCCGCGACAAGGCCGTCGTCTTCTCCCCCAGCGGCAAGGCGGCTGTCACCTACCGCGTCGTCTCGGGTGTGATGCTCGCCAGCGGCGACCCCATCGGCGACGTGGAGGCCTGGCCCGGCGCCATCGAACGCTTCATGGACGAGGCCAAGGCCCACTCCTGGACCCCCGCCGTCATGGGCTGCTCGGAGACGGGCGGCGAGGTGTGGACCCGCGAGACCGGCCTCGACGCCCTCGAGCTGGGCGACGAGGCGGTGGTGGACGTCGCGGATTTCTCCCTGTCCGGACGCGCGATGCGCAACGTGCGTCAAATGGTGAAGCGCATCGAACGGGCTGGCTACGAGACCCGAGTGCGGCGCATCCGTGACCTCAGCGAGGGCGAGCTGGAGCGGATACGCCGTGCGGCGGAGGCCTGGCGCGGCACGGACACCGAACGCGGCTTCTCCATGGCGCTCGGCCGCATCGGCGACCCGTCCGACGGCGACTGCCTGATCGCCACCGCCCACAAGGCGGACGACGCGCTCGGCCCGTACGGCGACCTGAAGGCCGTCCTGCACTTCGTCCCCTGGGGCACGGACGGTGTCTCGCTCGACCTCATGCGCCGCGACCGCTCGGCCGACCCCGGCATGAACGAACTCCTCATCGTGGCGGCGCTCGAGGCGTCCCCACGACTCGACATCAAGCGGATCTCGCTCAACTTCGCGATGTTCCGCTCGGCGCTGGCCCGCGGCGAGAAGATCGGCGCGGGGCCGGTGCTGCGGGCCTGGCGTGGCCTGCTCGTCTTCCTCTCGCGCTGGTTCCAGATCGAGTCCCTGTACAAATTCAACGCGAAGTTCCGCCCCCGCTGGGAGCCCCGCTTCGTCGTCTACCGCTCCTCCCGCGACCTCCCGCGCATCGGCATCGCCGCCATGCAGGCCGAGGGCTTCGTGAACCTGGCCCTCCCGAGCCTGCTGCGCCGCCGCACACCGGCTCCGCGCCCGTGCGCCCACGGCGTGGCGGAACGCGGGGTCAGAGCGGCATAGCCCCCCTCTGAACAGGCCCGAGCGAGGGCCCCTACCCCAGCCCTGGGGACCCTCGCTCGGGCCGCGGTCTTCCTGGGTGCCCGATATCGACACCTCCGCCCTTTTCGAGTCACCTACTTGGCCGACCGCGCCGGACGGGTGGGCGGGAAACAGGCCGGGAAGCGGCCAAAGACCCCCGCCGGAGCGAACCCGCAGACGATTCGGCCCCCCGCCGGAGGCCTAGGCTGGACGTATGAACTCCGAGCGCCGCCGCGGCCACGTCGCGGGACTGCCGACCTGGGACCGCTGCGCGGTCATGGGGGTCGTCAACGTGACCCCCGATTCCTTCTCCGACGGCGGCCGCTGGTTCGACACGACGGCCGCCGTCAAACACGGCCTCCACCTGGTCACCGAGGGCGCCGACCTGGTGGACGTCGGCGGCGAGTCCACCCGCCCCGGCGCGACCCGCGTCGACGAGGCGGAAGAGCTCAAGCGCGTCATCCCGGTCGTCCGCGGCCTCGCCTCCGAGGGCGTCACCGTCTCCGTCGACACCATGCGCGCATCCGTCGCCGAGCAGTCGCTCGCCGCGGGCGCCGCCCTCGTCAACGACGTGAGCGGCGGTCTCGCCGACCCCGCGATGATCCCCGCCGTCGCCGCGGCCGGCGCACCCTTCGTGGTCATGCACTGGCGCGGCTTCCTCGAGGGCGGCAACGTGAGGGGTACGTACGCGGACGTCGTCTCCGAAGTCGTCGACGAGCTGTACACACGCGTGGAGGCCGTTCTGGCGGGCGGCATCGCCCCCGACCGCATCGTCGTCGATCCGGGCCTCGGCTTCTCCAAGGACTCCGAGCACGACCTGTCGCTGCTCGCCCACCTCGACCGGCTGAGCGAACTCGGCCACCCTCTGCTCGTCGCCGCCTCCCGCAAGCGGTTCCTGGGCCGCGTACTGGCGGGCCCTGAGGGCGCCCCGCCACCGGCCCGCGAACGGGACGCCGCCACCGCCGCCGTCTCCGCGCTCGCCGCCCACCAGGGTGCCTGGGCGGTCCGGGTCCACGAGGTACGGGCCACCGCCGACGCCGTACGGGTCGCCCGGGCCGTAGAGGGAGCCCAGTGAGCGCACCCCGCACCGACGTCGAGCAGGTCGAACTCGCCAACACCGCCTTCTACGAGGCACTCGAGCGGGGTGACTTCGAAGGACTGTCGTCGCTGTGGCTGGCTCCCCTGGACACCGCCGACGACGACATCGAGGGCGACGGTGCGGTGATCTCCTGCGTCCACCCCGGCTGGCCGGTCCTCAACGGCCGTGGCGAGGTGCTGCGCTCGTACGCGCTGATCATGGCGAACACGGAGTACATCCAGTTCTTCCTCACGGACGTGCACGTCTCCGTCACGGGCGACACCGCGCTGGTGACCTGCACCGAGAACATCCTCAGCGGCGGCCCCGCCCCCGAGGACAGCGACGAGCTCGGCCCCCTCGTCGGCCAGCTGGTCGTCGCCACGAACGTGTTCCGCCGCACGGCCGACGGCTGGAAACTCTGGTCGCACCACGCCTCACCCGTACTCGCCGAATCGGGCGAGGAGGAGGACGAGGACACCCCCAGCTGAGGACGAGAACACCCCCGCTGAGCCCCTGGACACCCCCGGTCGGGTGGACGGGCGGTCCATCGGCACCAAGGAGTGGTTGGAATCACGAACCGCTGGGTAGGGGCGGCTACCAACCCGTGAGCCGCCGTGTTCCCCAGGGGTAACACCCGATGAAGCCTCGTGCCCATCATGTGGGCGCGTGTCCCCGTGGGTGAGCTCTGTCAGTGCCCGCAGGTAGATTCGTTCGAGGCCGGTGCGCCAACCGCACTCGGTGGACATCGGCCGCTACCGACGATTGCAGGAGTGATTCGCGTGGATCGTGTCGCGCTGCGCGGCCTCAAGGCCCGCGGGCACCACGGTGTCTTCCAGAAGGAACGCGAGGAAGGCCAGACCTTCATCGTGGACCTGACACTGGGCTTGGACACCCGACCGGCCGCGGCCGAGGACGACCTGTCGAAGACCGTGCACTACGGCATCGTGGCGGAGGAGGTCGTGGCCGTCGTCGAGGGCGAGCCCGTCGACCTCATCGAGACCCTCGCCGAGCGCATCGCCGGGACCTGCCTGAAGCACGACGGGGTCCAGGAGGTCGAGGTCTGCGTGCACAAACCGGACGCGCCGATCACGGTCCCCTTCGACGACGTGACCGTCACGATCACCCGGAGCCGAGTATGACCGCCTACTTCACCGAGGGTCAGAGCGACCCGACCGTACAGCCGGTGCCCGCCTCCGTGGTCGAGCGGGTGGACGCCGCCGACACGACCCTGCAGAACCCGAAACGGGCGGTACTCTCCCTCGGCTCGAACCTGGGCAACCGCCTGGAGACCCTCCAGGGCGCCATCGACGCCCTGGAGGACACCCCTGGCGTCCGCGTCAAGGCGGTCTCGCCCGTCTACGAGACGGAGCCCTGGGGCGTCGAACCCGGCAGCCAGCCGACGTACTTCAACGCGGTCGTGGTCCTCAAGACCACCCTCCCGCCGTCCTCGCTCCTGGAGCGGGCACACGCGATCGAGGAGGCCTTCCACCGCGTACGGGACGGGCGCTGGGGCCCGCGCACGATCGACGTGGACATCGTGGCGTACGCCGAGGTCGTCTCCGGCGACCCGGTCCTGACCCTCCCTCACCCGCACGCCCACGAACGGGCCTTCGTGCTGGCCCCCTGGCACGACGTGGAGCCCGAGGCCCAGCTGCCCGGCCGCGGCCCCGTGGACCACCTGCTCACCGCCGTCACCCGGGAAGGCGTCCTGCCCCGGCCCGACCTGGAACTCCGGCTGCCCGAGTAGTCGTTAAGGTCAGGACGACCAAGACGGGCTTACAAGAGGGGCAAAGGGACAACAACGTGAAACAGCTGCGCATCAGGACGCTGGCAGCCGTGTTCGTGGTGGCCGGTGTGCTGTCCTGGGCGGGCGCGCGCCTGTGGAGCGCGGTGGGGACCCTCCCGCGGGTCCCGCTGGCCGCCCCCATCGTCCTGGCCCTGATCGCCGTCGTCCTGCTGTCCACGGCGCTCTCGCTGCGCGCCCGCCTCAAGGCCCAGCGTGAACGCCGCCCCGGCGCCAAGGGCGTCGACCCCCTGATGGCGGCCCGCGCGGTCGTCTTCGGCCAGGCGAGCGCCCTGGTCGCCGCCCTCGTGTCGGGCATGTACGGCGGTACGGGCGCGTTCCTGCTCGAGTCCCTGGACATCCCCGCCCGTCGCGACCAGGCCATCTACGCCGGTTCCTCGGTCCTCGCCGGCATCGCCGTGGTAGCGGCCGCGTTCTTCCTGGAGCGCGTCTGCAAGCTCCCGGAGGACGACGACAACGACCACGGCGGCGCGGCCCCGGTCGCCTGACGGACGGGCCGCGCCACCGAGCGTGCGCCGGGGCGCCAGGGGATCAGGTCGGAGGAAAGTGACGGCGCCCCACAAGCGCAGGTGAGCATGATCCGCCGGACAGGCCCTAACGCGCCATGATCAGGCTCATCGCCTCGTTGCGGGTGGCGGGATCGCGCAGCTGGCCCCGCACGGCCGAGGTGATGGTCTTCGCGCCGGGCTTGCGCACCCCGCGCATCGACATGCACATGTGCTCGCACTCCACGACGACGATCACCCCGCGCGGCTCCAGGATCTCCATCAGGGAGTCGGCGATCTGCGTGGTGAGGCGTTCCTGCACCTGTGGCCGCCGGGCGTAGACGTCCACGAGCCGGGCCAGCTTCGACAGGCCCGTGATCTTGCCGTCCGTGGACGGGATGTAGCCGACATGGGCCACGCCGACGAACGGCACCAGGTGATGCTCACAGCTGCTGAGGACCTCGATGTCCTTCACGAGCACCATCTCGTCGTGTCCGAGGTCGAAGGTGGTCGTCAGCACGTCCTCGGGCTTCTGCCACAGCCCCGCGAATATCTCCCTGTACGCCCTGGCGACCCGCCCGGGCGTCTCGCGCAGTCCCTCGCGGTCCGGGTCCTCGCCGACCGCGATGAGAAGCTCCCGTACGGCGTTCTCCGCGCGCTTCTCGTCGAACTCGCCGATCACACCTTCGCCGTCCAGCGTCACGGGGTCGGTCATGTGGTCCTCGTTCCTGTGGATCTTGCGCGTGCTGGTCGACGCGTCCAAAACGTGCGGTCGTGCCAAAACGCCGCGCCCCCCAGGCTAGAACCTGGGGGGCGCGGCATCCATTCCGGGCCTGGTGGGGCCACCAGGAGCCGGGTCAGCTCTCGGAGCGGTCCTCCGGAGCCACTTCCTTCGCCGGGACGGACTCCGTCACATTGGCGATGGCCGGCGTCGATCCGTTCGCCCCGTTCGTCAGCGACAGCTCCTTGGGGGAGAGCACCGGCGGGCGGGTGGACGGGGTGCGCCGGGAGGAGCCGGTCCACGCGGGGCGGGCCGGGCGCTTGTGGATCGGAGCGAAGATCTCGGCGATCTGCTCCTTGCTCAGCGTCTCCTTCTCCAGCAGCTGGAGCACCAGCTGGTCGAGGACGTCGCGGTTCTCGACCAGGATCTCCCAGGCCTCGTTGTGCGCGTTCTCGATGAGCTTCTTGACCTCTTCGTCGACGAGCGCGGCGACCTCTTCCGAGTAGTCACGCGGGTGCGACATCTCCCGGCCCAGGAAGGGCTCGGTGTTGTCGCCGCCGAACTTGATCGCGCCCAGCCGCTCGGTCATGCCGTACTGCGTGACCATCGCGCGGGCCGTTGCGGTGGCCTTCTCGATGTCGTTCGCAGCGCCCGTGGTCGGGTCGTGGAAGACGAGCTCCTCGGCCGCGCGGCCGCCCAGCATGTAGGCCAGCTGGTCCAGCATCTCGTTGCGCGTCGTGGAGTACTTGTCCTCGTCCGGCAGGACCATCGTGTAGCCGAGGGCACGGCCACGCGACAGGATCGTGATCTTGTGGACCGGGTCGGAGTTCGGAGACGCCGCCGCGACCAGGGCGTGGCCGCCCTCGTGGTACGCGGTGATCTTCTTCTCCTTGTCCGACATGATCCGGGTCCGCTTCTGCGGGCCCGCGACCACGCGGTCGATCGCCTCGTCCAGCATGGAGTTGTCGATCAACTTCAAGTCGCTGCGGGCCGTCAGAAGCGCGGCCTCGTTCAGCACGTTGGCGAGATCGGCACCCGTGAAGCCGGGGGTGCGACGGGCGACGGCCGAGAGGTCGACGTCCTGCGCGACCGGCTTGCCCTTCTGGTGAACCTTGAGGATCTCCAGACGGCCCTGCATGTCCGGGCGGTCGACCGCGATCTGGCGGTCGAAGCGTCCGGGACGCAGCAGCGCCGGGTCGAGGATGTCGGGCCGGTTCGTGGCGGCGATGAGGATCACACCGCCCTTCACGTCGAAGCCGTCCATCTCGACGAGCAGCTGGTTCAGCGTCTGCTCGCGCTCGTCGTGACCACCGCCGAGGCCGGCGCCACGGTGGCGGCCGACCGCGTCGATCTCGTCGACGAAGACGATCGCCGGAGCGTTCGCCTTGGCCTGCTCGAACAGGTCACGGACTCGGGAGGCACCGACACCGACGAACATCTCGACGAAGTCGGAACCCGAGATCGAGTAGAAGGGAACGCCCGCCTCGCCCGCGACAGCGCGTGCGAGCAGCGTCTTACCGGTTCCAGGAGGCCCGTACAGGAGCACACCCTTGGGGATCTTCGCCCCGACGGCCTGGAACTTCGCCGGCTCCTGGAGGAACTCCTTGATCTCCTGGAGCTCCTCGACCGCCTCGTCCGAGCCCGCGACGTCCGAGAACGTCGTCTTCGGGGTGTCCTTGGTGATGAGCTTCGCCTTGGACTTCCCGAAGTTCATGACCCGGGAGCCGCCGCCCTGCATCTGGTTCATCAGGAACAGGAAGACGACGACGATGAGGACGAAGGGAAGCAGAGACAGCAGGATGCCGAGGAACGGGTTCTGCTTGGACGGCGAGACCGTGTAGCCGTCCGGAATCTGCTTGTTCTGGAACTTGTCCTGGAGTGTGTTGGCGAGGTTGACGCCCTGGTCACCGATGTAGCTCGCCTGGATCTTGGAGCTGCCGGAGACCTTCTGGCCATCCTTGAGCTGCACCTTGATGACCTGCTCGTCACCGGTGGTCAGCTTGGCCTGTTGGACCTTGTTGTCATTGATCGCCTGGACGACCTGGCCAGTGTCCACTGTCTTGTAGCCGCCGGACGAGCCGACGACCTGCATCAACACGACCACGGCAAGGACGGCCAGCACGATCCACATGACCGGCCCACGGAAGTATCGCTTCACGTCCATCCATACGGAGCGGTGCCGCCCCGTCCCTCCTGCCATAGTGAGTTTGATAAAGACTTTTAAAGACTGTTCTTCGGACGGTACCCCAGCATTGTCACCCGAAGCTGCAGGGGACGACTGGGAATCCCTCCCACGCATGCTCCAACGGCGCGAAACCCGCTGGGGTTCCCGATCGTCTTACGAGGACTGGGACCCGGAGGTTCAGCCGCCGTAGACGTGAGGCGCGAGCGTACCGACGAACGGGAGGTTGCGGTACTTCTCCGCGTAGTCGAGGCCGTAGCCGATCACGAACTCGTTCGGGATGTCGAAGCCGACCCACTCCACGTCGATCGCGACCTTGGCCGCCTCCGGCTTGCGCAGCAGCGTGCACACCTTGAGGGAGGCCGGCTCGCGGGAGCCGAGGTTGGAGATCAGCCAGGACAGGGTCAGCCCGGAGTCGATGATGTCCTCGACGATCAGGACGTGCTTGCCCTTGATGTCGGTGTCGAGGTCCTTGAGGATCCGCACCACACCCGAGGACTGGGTGCCGGCGCCGTACGACGACACCGCCATCCAGTCCATGGTGACGGGGGTGGACAGCGCACGCGCGAGGTCCGCCATGACCATGACGGCGCCCTTGAGGACACCGACGATCAGCAGGTCCTTGCCCACGTACTCCGCGTCGATCTTCGCAGCCAGCTCAGCCAGCTTGGCGTCGATCTCTTCCTTGGTGATGAGCACCGACTTGAGGTCGGTGCCCATGTCTTTCGCGTCCACCCGCATCACTTTCGGTCGTCCGTCCCACTTTTTTCGGGCTCGTTCACCTACGGGGCGCCGATGTCGCTCCCCTTCGGCTCACTCGCTCGGCCGCCCGGACCGCCCGCGACCCGAGTGAGGGGTCCCGGAAGCCGCGTGAGCGGTCCCGATGGAGGGTCCGGTTTCAGCCTTGCCGAATCACCAGTCTGCCACCCTGTCGCTGAGCGACGACTTTGCCCGGGAGATTGATGGCTCCCTGGCCGCGCCAGCCGGTGATCAGCCGGTCGACTTCTTCGATGTGGCGGGCGAACAGCGAACCGGCCGGGGCGCCCGCCTCGATGGCGGCGCGGCGCAGGATGCGGCGGCGTACGGCGGGCGGCAGGGCGTAGAGCTTCGCGCACTCCAGGAGGCCCGCCGTGTCGCGTACGGAGGCCTCGGCCTGGCGGGCCCAGGCGTCGAGGGCGTCGGCGTCGTCACGGGACAGCTGTGCCGTCCTGGCGAGGGCCTCGACGACTCCCTTGCCGAGCGCCTTCTCCAGGGCGGGCAGGCCCTCGTGGCGCAGCCGGGAGCGGGTGTAGGCCGGGTCGGCGTTGTGCGGGTCGTCCCAGACGGGCAGCGACTGGACCATGCAGGCCTTGCGGGCGGTCTGCCGGTCCAGGTGCAGGAACGGTCGGCGGTAACGGCCGCCGGCCCCCGAGACCGCGGCCATGCCGGACAGGGAGCGGATGCCGGAGCCGCGGGCGAGGCCCAGCAGAACCGTCTCGGCCTGGTCGTCACGGGTGTGGCCGAGCAGGACGGCGGAGGCGCCGTGGCGCTCGGCGGCGGCGTCCAGGGCGGCGTAGCGGGCGTCGCGGGCGGCGGCCTCGGGGCCGCCGTCGCGGCCCACGGTGACGGCGAGGGACTCGACGGGGGTCATGCCGAGCTCGACGAGGCGGGAGACGACGTCGTCGGCGCGCAGATCGGAGCCGGGCTGCAGACCGTGATCCACGGTGATGCCACCGGCGCGGATGCCGAGTTTGGGGGCTTCGAAGGCGAGAGCCGAGGCGAGCGCCATGGAGTCGGCGCCACCGGAGCAGGCGACGAGGACGAGCGGGGAGGACTCGCCTGGGGGACGGGTGTGGTCGGAGAGGACGTCGTGGAGTACGCGGCGGACCGCCAGGCGTATCGCCGCGACCGCAGGATGGGGACCCATGTCCGGTTCCCTTCATGAAGTTTTCGGGGGTGAGCCCGAGTCTGGTCACACAGAGTGTGTAGATGGTGACAGAAACGGGCCGTTCCCCGAGCATTGCACGCCTACCGTTGGCTCACGGTCCCTCGGACGGGTGATTGGAGGGGCGTTCACCTGCCGTCGGCCGAATTCGTTTCACGACCTTGCCGTAGGGTTCACGACTCCGCCTTGCGGTGCACCCGTGCGACCCAGTCCGCCGGTTTGGCGATCTCCGTCTTGGTCGGGAGGGTGTTCGGGGAAGTCCACACACGGTTGAAGCCGTCCATGCCCACCTGGTCCACGACCGCGCGCACGAACCGCTCACCGTCCCTGTACTGCCTCAGTTTGGCATCCAAACCGAGCAGCTTGCGCAGGGCGAGGTCGAGCCGGGAGGCCCCCCTGGCCCGGCGCTGCTGGAACTTCTCGCGGATCTCGCCCACGGACGGGACCACGTCAGGACCCACGCCGTCCATCACGAAGTCCGCGTGACCCTCCAGGAGGGACATCACGGCGGTGAGGCGGCCGAGGATCTCCCGCTGGGCCGGCGTCTGCACGATCTCGACCAGGGACCGGCCCCCGTCGTCCTCCTCGCCCTCGGGACGGCCGCCGGCGAGCGACTGGGCCGCCTCCCTGATGCGCTCCAGGACCGTCATGGGATCGACCTCGGTCTCGCCCAAGAAAGACTGGATTTCGCCCTCCAGGTGGTCGCGCAGCCAGGGCACGGCCGTGAACTGCGTACGGTGCGTCTCCTCGTGCAGACACACCCACAGGCGGAAGTCGTGGGGTTCCACGTCGAGTTCGCGCTCCACGTGGACGATGTTCGGCGCGACGAGAAGGAGCCTTCCGCCGCCGTTCTCACCCGCCGGGAGTTCCCTCGTCGCCGGGGCGAAGGTCTCGTACTGCCCGAGGACGCGCGACGACAGGAACGACAGCAGCATGCCCAGTTCCACGCCGGTGACCTTGCCGCCGACGGCGCCGAGGACGGCCCCGCCCGGGGTGGTCCCCCGCCGTTCCTGCATCTTGTCCAGCAGGGGCTTCAGGAGTTCCCGGAACCCCGCGACGTTCGCCCGGACCCAGCCCGGGCGGTCCACCACCAGGATGGGGGTGTCGTGGATGTCGTCCGTGCCCATACGAGTGAAGCCCCGGACGTGTTCCTCCGAGGCCTTCGCATGCCGGCGCAGCTCCGCGACGACCTCCCGGGCCTCGTCGCGGCTCACCTCGGGGCCAGGCCGCACAAGCCGTGTCGCGGTCGCCACCGCGAGATTCCAGTCGACCATCTCGGCACCACCGATGCTCGTCATGCGTCAACCGTACGTGAGCGGGTCCAAGTGCGGTGAGGGGTAAGGCACCGGATGCGCCCGTGCTCCGGGGCGCACGGGGCTCGTGGTACGAGTGGTGCCCAGGACCTGGGGGCGGGTCCTAACGGCAGCCGCAGCCCGCCAGTGCCGAGGCCGTGCGGTCCAGGGCCGACTGGGCCGCCGACGGGTCACTCGTGTCGGAGGCCAGGAAGGCGAAGGCCAGCAGGCGGCCGTCGGCGTCGACGACCGTGCCCGCCAGGGTGTTCACCCCGGTCAGCGTGCCGGTCTTGGCGCGGACGAGGCCGGTGCCGGACGCGTCGTCGGCGTAACGGTCGCTGAGGGTGCCCGTGAAACCCGCGACCGGCAGACCGGTCAGGATCGGCCGGAGTTCGGGATGGGCGGGGTCACCGGCCTTGACCAGGAGGGCCGTGAGCAGGTCCGCCGTGAGCCTGTCGTCCCGGTTCAGACCGCTGCCGTCCGTGAAGTGCGCGCCGGACAGCGGGAGTCCGAGCTTCTTCAGCTCGGCGTCGATCGCCGCCGCGCCTCCGTCGAAGTCGGCCGGTCGGCCGGTGGCGAGGGCGACTTGGCGGGCCATGGCCTCCGCGATGTCGTTGTCGCTGTTCGTCAGCATCCGCTCGATGACGGCGGACAGCGGCGGCGAGGAGACCGAGGCGAGGGACTGTGAGCCGCGCGTCGCCTTGGAGAGGCCGGGGGTCGTCGTCTTGATGCCCTTGGCCTCCAGCAGCCCCGCGAACTTCCCGGCCGCGTCCGCCGCCGGGTCCGCGGCGCGGGTGACCGGGCCGCTGGCCGAGTCGTCTGTGCGGGCCTCGTCGACCATCAGGGCGCTGACCGGCGCGAGGTTGGGGTTGGTGCCGATGGGGTGCAGGGCGGGACCGGCGTAGAGCGAGGTGTCGTACGAGAGCGTCACCTGGTTCAGATGACGGGCCTTCAGGGCCGTCGCCGTCTCGTCGGCCAGGGTGCGCAGGCTCGCCCATCCCGCCGCCTCCTTGCGAGCGGTCAGCGTGGGGTCGCCGCCGCCGACGAGCACGACCTCCTTGGTGCCGGGCTCCAGGACCGCGCGGGTCTCGATGCGGTGGTCGGCGCCCGCCGCGGAGAGCGCGGCGACCGCGGTGGCGATCTTCGTGGTGGAGGCCGGGGTCTGCGCGTCGTCGGCGCCCTTGCCGTACAGCCGCTTGCCGGTCGCCACGTCGACGACCACGGCCGTGCGCCGCCCGCCGAGCGCGGGGTCGCCCAGGAGTCGGTCGAGGGTGCTCGTGAGGGCCCTCTGGGTGGGCGCGGGCACCGAGACGGTGGAGCCGCCGAGACCCGTCAGCACGGAGGCGGCGCTGGGCGCGGGCTTCGGCGCCGCGGGGGACGTATCGGAACTACGTCCGTGATCTGCGCCACCCTCCCCTTCTCGCGATGCGGCCCAGTCACGCTCGGCCGTACGCTGACCGGAGGAGTCCCAGGGGCCGGCGAAGGCCACCGCCCCGGCCGCGAGTGCCAGGCCCGCGGTGGCGGCGACGGCTGTGAGCCGCGGGGTCGTGAACTTCACGGAACGCGGCCGTACGGCTTGAGCAGCCCGCACCACATGCGGTCGCACGGACTGCGCAGCCCTCGTCACACGCGGCTGCACGGTCTGCGCGACCCGCGTCACATGCGGCTGCACGGTCCGCTTGATCCGCACCACATGCGGTCTCGCGGCCCGCCAAGCCCTCAGCTCTGGCACGACCACCAGCCCCTTTCGCGATCACACACCTGCGTGAGGGACACTTAACCACCAGAACTATGTGTTGATCATGGAGGAGCCACCGGTGGAGTTCGACGTCACGATCGAGATTCCGAAGGGTTCGCGGAACAAGTACGAGGTGGACCACGAGACCGGTCGGATCCGCTTGGACCGTCGACTCTTCACCTCGACCAGCTACCCGGCCGACTACGGCTTCGTCGAGAACACCCTCGGCGAGGACGGCGACCCGCTGGACGCGCTGGTCATCCTGGACGAGCCGACCTTCCCGGGCTGCCTCATCCAGTGCCGCGCGATCGGCATGTTCCGTATGACGGACGAGGCCGGCGGCGACGACAAGCTGCTGTGCGTCCCGGCGCACGACCCGCGTGTGGAGCACCTGCGGGACATCCACCACGTGTCGGAGTTCGACCGCCTGGAGATCCAGCACTTCTTCGAGGTCTACAAGGACCTCGAGCCCGGCAAGTCCGTCGAGGGCGCCAACTGGGTCGGCCGCGCGGAGGCCGAGGCCGAGATCGAGCGTTCCTACAAGCGCTTGAAGGAGCAGGGCGGTCACTGATCCCTCCTGAGCCCCGCGGGCCGCGTGACCCCTCCCGGGGTGGCGCGGCCCGTTCGCGTATCCGTGCGCATACTGGGGCGTACGGGAGGTGCACGGTCGGCAACAGCGGGAGTGGTGGGTGACGGACGCGGAGGACCGCAAACCGCAGTCGGACGAGGCGAGGAGTGCCTTCGCGCAGCCGGACGGCGTGGCACCGGCGGTCGAGGACGAATCGGGGACCACGTCGGAGTTCGCGGTCCCCAAGGGGCTCGTGCCGCCCGAGACGGCCGGCACCGAGTCCGAGGGGTCGGCGTTCAATACCCCGCGCACCTACAGCGCGAAGCACGCGCCGCCCGCCTTCACACCGGCGACCGGCGTCCCCGTGGTCAGCCTGACCAAGGACGTGCCCTGGCAGGACCGGATGCGCACGATGCTGCGCATGCCGGTGGCCGAGCGTCCGGCACCCGAACTGCTGCACAAGGAGGACGAGGTCGGCCCGGCCGTCCCCCGCGTGCTCGACCTGACGCTGCGCATCGGCGAATTGCTGCTCGCGGGCGGTGAGGGCGCCGAGGACGTGGAGACGGCGATGTTCGCCGTCTGCCGCTCGTTCGGCCTGGACCGCTGCGAGCCGAACGTCACCTTCACCCTGTTGTCCATCTCGCACCAGCCGTCCCTGGTGGACGATCCCGTGACGGCCTCCCGGACCGTACGCCGACGGGGCACCGACTACACACGGCTCGCGGCCGTCTACCGGCTCGTCGACGACCTGAGCGACCCGGAGACCACGTTCTCCCTGGAGGAGGCCTACCGGCGCCTCGCGGAGATGCGGCGCAACCGGCACCCGTATCCCGGCTGGGTGCTGACCGGCTGCACCGGGCTGCTGGCGGGTGCAGCCTCGGTGCTCGTGGGCGGTGACGCGATCGTGTTCGTCGCCGCGGCGCTCGGCGCGATGCTGGGCGACCGGCTGGCCTGGCTCTTCGCGGGGCGCGGGCTGCCGGAGTTCTACCAGTTCACGGTGGCCGCGATGCCGCCGGCCGCGATAGGTGTCGCGCTCCAGCTCGCGCACGTCGACACGAACTCGTCCGCGGTGATCACCGGTGGACTGTTCGCGCTGCTGCCCGGGCGGGCGCTCGTCGCGGGCGTCCAGGACGGACTGACCGGCTTCTACATCACCGCGTCCGCGCGCCTCCTGGAGGTCATGTACCTCTTCGTCGGCATCATCGTCGGCGTCCTCATCGTGCTCTATTTCGGCGTGAAGTTCGGCGCCGCGCTCAATCCGGACCAGGCGCTCAGCATCTCCGAACGGCCCCTGGTGCAGATCGCCGCCGCCATGCTGCTGTCGCTGACCTTCGCCGTCCTGCTCCAGCAGGAACGATCCACCGTGCTCGCGGTGACCCTCAACGGAGGCGTCGCCTGGTCGGTGTACGGGGCGATGCACTACCCGGGCGGTATCTCGCCGGTCGCCTCCACCGCCGTCGCGGCGGGCCTGGTCGGCCTCTTCGGGCAGCTGCTCTCCCGCTACCGGTTCGCGTCCGCGCTGCCGTACACGACCGCCGCGATAGGGCCCCTGCTCCCTGGGTCGGCCACCTACTTCGGGCTGCTGTCGATCGCCCAGAGCAACGTCGACAAGGGCCTGGTGTCGCTCTCCAAGGCCGCGGCGCTCGCCATGGCCATCGCCATCGGTGTGAACCTGGGGTCGGAGATCTCCCGGCTGTTCCTGCGACTGCCGGGGGGCTCCGCCGGGGAGCGCAGGGCAGCGAAGCGGACGCGGGGGTTCTGAGGGCCGGGCGCACGAGAGCTCGGTCGCTTCTGTTCAGCGGCGACCGCGGGCTTGTTGTGGCTGATCGCGCAGTTCCTCGCGCCCCTTTCGGGGCGCTCAGTTGCCGTACGGGTATTGCTGGTAGCTCTGGTCCTGGTTGCCGTAAGGCTGCTGCTGCGGGTAGCCCTGCCGGGGCGGGTGGGCCTGGCCCTGGTCGTAGTTCGGGTCGTAGTTCGGGTCGTAGTTCGGGTCGTAGTTCTGACCGTAATTCTGGTCGTACCCCTGGCCCTGGCCCTGGTAGTAACCCTGGTCCTGGTTGCCGTACGGCTGCTGGGACTGCTGCTGCGGGTATCCCTGGGCGTACTGGTCCTGCTGGTGCTGGTCCTGCTGGTACGGGTCCTGCTGGTACGGGTCATGGCCCTGCTGCGGCTGGTGCATGCGCAGCGGACGCGTCGCGTCGTCCATGGCGGGGGGCATGGGCTGCTGCTGGTAGGCGGCCGGGCCCTGGGGAGTCTGAGGCTCCGGCGGGTTCTTCTTGGCCTTGGAGCGCGCCCGCAGGAACTCGATGGCGATCGGGACCACCGAGACGAGGACGATCAGGATCAGGATCGCCTCGATGTTGTTCTTGACGAAGTCGATCTTGCCGAGCCAGGAGCCGAGCAGCGTGACGCCCGCGCCCCACAGGACTCCACCGATGATGTTGAAGGTGAGGAAGGAGCGGTACTTCATGCCGCTGACGCCCGCGATGATCGGCGTGAAGGTACGCACGATGGGCACGAAGCGGGCGAGGACCAGGGACTTGGGTCCGTACTTCTCGAAGAACTCGTGGGCCTTGACCACGTTCTCCTGCTTGAAGAGGCGGGAGTCCGGGCGGGTGAAGAGCGAGGGGCCGACCTTCTTGCCGAACAGGTAACCCGCCTGGTCGCCGAGGACCGCGGCGACGCAGATCAGGGCGACGGCCCCCCACAGCGGGAAGTCCAGCTGGTTCGACGTGATCAGCAGGCCGCAGGTGAACAGCAGCGAGTCACCCGGCAGGAAGAAGCCGATCAGCAGGCCGGACTCGGCGAAGACGACGAGCAGCAGGCCCCATATGCCGAAGTTGTCCAGGAGCGTGTTCGGATCCAGCCAGCTTGGACCAAGGGCAAGCGTCGTCACGGTTCCGGGCTCCTGAGGGGTGAAGGAAAAGTACGGCGGTCCTGGGACGGCAGTACGGCAGCACATCAGTACTGTCGGCCAAAGCTATCAACGCACAGTGTTCGTGCCAGGTTCCACCAGCGCCCCCAGGATGCACTGTGTGCCCACTGGGACAAAGCTGTGAGCCATGGGCATCGATGAATACGGAGGCGGCCAGGGACCCCGGTCGGACGTCCTGGTCGTGACGACGAACGACGCGCCCGGCTACCGCGTCCAGCAGGTCATCGGCGAGGTCTTCGGCCTCACCGTGCGATCCCGGCATCTGGGCAGCCAGATCGGCGCGGGTCTGAAGTCGATGATCGGCGGCGAGCTCAAGGGGCTCACCAGGACCCTCGTGGAGACCCGTAACCAGGCCATGGAACGACTCGTCGAGCAGGCACGCGTGCGGGGGGCGAACGGCGTGCTGATGATGCGGTTCGACGTGACCGAGGCGGCGGACGTGGGCACGGAGGTGTGCGCGTACGGCACCGCGGTGGTCCTGGTGAAGGAGTAGGGCGCGACCGGCCGCGGAACCGGAACCCGGTGAGGGGCACCCGCCGTGGCGGGTGCCCCTCACCGTCTTTCCGTCAGGCTTCCTGGGAGTGCCGGGCCGCGTTCGCCGTGATCGCGTCCCTGAGGTGTTCGGCGAGACCCGGGCGCATGGAGTCGTAGTACACCTTGAAGCGTTCGTCGGACACGTACATCGCGCCGAGGCACCCGTGGTGCTCGTACGAGCAGTCGTAGAACCACTTGCCGATGTGCTGCCGGTGTTCCTCGGCCATGTCCATGGCCCGCTCGCCGGTCGCGCGTTCGCCCGCTTCCATGAGGGCGTCGTAGCGCTCGCCCCAGGAGGCGACCTCGGCCTGGATGCGCTGCCAGTCGTCCTTGGTGTAGCGGGCGGCACGGCGCTGTGACTCGGCGTACTCCGCCGTGCCGCCCCACCGCCGTTCGGCCTCCTCCGCGTGCTCCTCGGGATCCTTGCCCCCGAAGACCTCGAACCTCTCCTCGGGCGTGAGGTTGATGCCCATCGTGCGTGCCTCCATGGCGTGCTCCACGGCCGCGGCCATCTTCTGCAGCTTCTCGATCCGGGCGGTCAGCAGCTCGTGCCGGCGGCGCAGGTGCGCGCGCGGGTCCGCCTCCGGGTCGTCGAGCAGGGCCGCGACCTCGTCGAGCGGGAAGCTCAGCTCCCGGTAGAACAGGATCTGTTGCAACCGGTCGAGGTCGGCGTCGCTGTAGCGCCGGTGCCCGGCGTGGTTGCGCTCGCTCGGAACGAGCAGGCCGATCCCGTCGTAGTGGTGCAGGGTGCGCACCGTGACCCCGGCGAAACCGGCGACCTGGCCCACTGAGTAGCCCACTTCCGCTCCTTCCTCGGTACGTGTCCCACCATCGGACCTCACGCCACGTGAGGTGCAAGCCGGAATTCCCCGGATCCCGAATCACACCCTTCGGGATGTTGTGCGGCTTTTGCCCGCTTAGGGTGTGGCCGTGAGCACCGATGCGTCCACGGCGACCCCCTTACGGCGTCTGCTGCCGTTGATCGTGCCCTCCGTGGTGGTCGGTGTGGCCGCGGCGCTCGTCCTGCTGGGCGTCAGCCTGCTCGCCGACCGCTTCAAGGACGTCCTGTGGGAGACCCTTCCGGACGCACTGGGCGTGGGCCGCTACTCCGTGCTGTGGATGGTCGTGATGCTCACGGCGACCGGCATCGCGGTGGGTCTGGTCGTGTGGAAGGTGCCGGGGCACGCGGGGCCGGATCCGGCGACCACGGGTCTGGTCGACGCTCCCCTGCCACCCCGCGTTCTGCCCGGGCTGCTCGTCGCCACCGTCCTGACGCTGGCGGGCGGGGTGAGCCTGGGCCCCGAGAACCCCGTCACGGCCGTCAACGTGGCCCTCGCCTACTGGCTCGGCACCCGCGTGATCCCGGGTTCCGCCGTGGGGCTGTGGGTGGGCCTGGCGGTCGCGGGCACGATCGGCGCCCTGTTCGGTACGCCGGTGGCCGCAGCGCTGATCTTCTCCGAGGTACTGGCCGGGCAGCCGGGGCCCGGCGCCCTCTGGGACCGGCTGCTGCCGCCGCTGCTCGCGGGCGGCACGGGCGCGCTCACCATGTTGCTGCTCGAGCACCCGAGCTTCGACCTCGCGCTGCCCGCCTACAAAGGCCCCCACTGGGGCGACCTGCTGAGCGCCCTGGTGGTCGCCTCGTTGGCCGCGGCGATCGGGATGACCGCGGTGTGCGCCCTCCCTTACGCCCACGCCGCCTTCTCGCGGCTCAGGCACCCCATGGTGGCGCTTCCCGTGGGCGGTCTCGTCCTGGGGCTGCTGGGGGCGCTGGGCGGGCCTCTGACGCTCTTCAAGGGCCTGGACGAGGTGAAGACCCTCGCGGCGAACCCGGAGGGCTGGTCGGCGGGACGGTTCGCGCTGATGTTCGCGGTGAAGCTGGCCGCGCTGCTGGTTGCCACCTCGTGCGGCTTCCGGGGCGGCCGGATCTTTCCCTCCGTGTTCGCCGGGGTAGCTCTCGGGCTGTGCGCGCACGCGTTGGTACCGCAGGTGAATCCCACGCTCGCCGTGGTGTGCGCGGTCCTGGGTGTGCTCCTGGCCGTCACCCGGCAGGGCTGGATCAGCCTGTTCACGGCGGCCGTCCTGGTGGCCCAGCCTGCCGTGCTGCCCGTGCTGGTGCTGGCCTCGGTACCGGCCTGGCTGCTCGTCACCGGACGCCCGCAGATGCAGCTGCGCGCCGACGGGAGCGCGATCCGGTGAACCGACGGGCCCCTCCGATCCGATGAACCAGTAGGACCCCCGATCCGCTCAACCAGCAGGACCGTCCGACCGCCGACTCGATGGGAGATCCCATGCCGCTCCACCAAGGTCCCGAGAAGCCCGACGAGCGCCCGGTGTCCGTCAACCCCTTCTTCGGGGAGGCGAACCCGGTCGGGGGCATGACCGAGGCCCCGCCCAAGCACCGGCTTCCGGACGGGCCGCTGCCACCCAACACCGCCTATCAGGTCGTCCACGACGAGCTGATGCTGGACGGGAACGCGCGGCTGAACCTCGCCACCTTCGTCACCACCTGGATGGAACCGCAGGCCGGGGTGCTGATGGGCGAGTGCCGGGACAAGAACATGATCGACAAGGACGAGTACCCGCGCACCGCCGAGCTGGAGCGCCGCTGCGTGGCGATGCTCGCGGACTTGTGGAACGCGCCGGACCCGGCGTCCGCCGTCGGCTGTTCGACGACCGGATCGAGCGAGGCGTGCATGCTCGCCGGCATGGCCCTGAAGCGGCGCTGGATGCGGCGGAACGCGGATCGCTACCCCGGAGCACGCCCCAATCTCGTGATGGGGGTGAACGTCCAGGTGTGCTGGGAGAAGTTCTGCAACTTCTGGGAGGTCGAGGCACGCCAGGTGCCCATGGAGGGCGACCGGTTCCATCTCGACCCGCAGGCGGCGGCCGAGCTGTGCGACGAGAACACCATCGGGGTCGTCGGCATCCTCGGCTCCACCTTCGACGGGTCCTACGAGCCGATCGCCGACCTGTGCGCGGCCCTCGACCAGCTCCAGGAGCGTACGGGCCTGGACATCCCCGTCCATGTCGACGGCGCGTCCGGCGCGATGATCGCCCCCTTCCTCGATCCGGACCTGGTCTGGGACTTCAGGTTGCCGCGGGTGTCCTCGATCAACACCTCGGGCCACAAGTACGGGCTGGTCTACCCGGGCGTCGGCTGGGCACTGTGGCGGACCGAGGCCGAGCTGCCCGAGGAGCTCGTCTTCCGGGTCAACTACTTGGGCGGCAACATGCCGACCTTCGCCCTCAACTTCTCCCGTCCGGGCGCGCAGGTCGTGGCGCAGTACTACACGTTCCTACGGCTGGGCCGGGATGGCTTCCGGGCCGTGCAGCAGACGACCAGAGACCTGGCCCGCGGGCTCGCCGAGCGGGTCGAGGCGTTGGAGGACTTCCGACTCCTCACCCGGGGCGACGAGTTGCCCGTCTTCGCTTTCACCACGGCACCGCATGTGACCTCGTACGACGTCTTCGACGTGTCCCGGCGCATGCGGGAGAGCGGCTGGCTGGTGCCCGCGTACACCTTCCCGGCCAACCGGGAGGACCTGTCCGTCCTGCGTGTGGTGTGCCGCAACGGCTTCTCGGTGGATCTCGCCGACCTGTTCATCGAGGACCTGAGCCGGTTGGTGCCCCAACTGCGCAGGCTGCCGCATCCGCTGACCCAGGACAAGGAGGCGGCGACGGGCTTCCATCACTAGGGCCTGTCCGGCCAGGGGCGTGGCTACTCCTGGTCGCCGGGGTGCGGGGTTCCCGTGGCGTACGGGTTCTCCTCGCCGTCGACCAGGACCCCGACGAAGGGTTCGCCCTCCCCGGCGAAGGTGTACGCGCCGCCCTGGACGCGCTCGATCAGGCCCCGGGTCCACTGTGCGCCGGAGTCGGCGGAGTGGACCCAGAAGTTCATGATCTCGCCGATGTGGCCGAGCTGTCCGGGGCCGTCCTCGGGGGCGTAGTACCCGGTGACGGACTTGCGCCACTCCTCGATGGCGCGCACCCGCTCCCGGAGGAGTTCGAGGGTCTCCGCACGGCCGAGGTCGACCATGAAGCCGAGCGCGGCCGAGAGGATGTCCGGTTTCTGGTCGTACGCGGTCAGCGACCGGCGCAGCAGCGTGAAGTACTCCTCGGTGCCCTGGTCCGTGATCTCGTACTCGGTGCGCGGCGGGCCGCCCGCCGTGGACGGGGCGATCTCGTGGGCGAGCAGCAGTCCCTGTTTCGCCATCTGCTTGAGCGCGTGGTAGATCGAGCCGGGCTTGGCGTTGGACCACTCGTGCGCGCCCCAGTACTCGAGGTCGTTGCGCACCTGGTAGCCGTGGGCCCGCCCGTGCTGGCGGACGGCGCCCAGCACCAGGAGACGGATCGCTGACATGCGGTCCAGGTTATGGGGGCAGATGAGGGCGCGGAGGTCAACCCTCCTGCGCGCGGGCGACCAGCTCGAAGGCGGTGGCGCCGTCCAGGGACTCGCGGATGATGTCGGCGTGGCCGGCGTGCCGGGCCGTCTCACGGATCAGGTGGAGCGCCACCCAGCGCATCGAGACCCGTTCCCGGGGGAACCAGGGGGCTTCGGGCAGTGCGAAGGTCTCGTCGAGGCTGGGCACCGAGCGGATGAACGCCTCCGTCTCGGCGGCGACCTTCTCCCAGTACGCGAGCTGCGACGCGACGGTCTCGTCGCCGACGAGCGCAAAGCACTCGTGCCAGGTCGACTCGTCCCGCTCGACGGCGGGCGACTCGCCCTTCGCGCGGGCGATCCAGGCCTGCTCGGTCTCGGCGACGTGCTTGAGCAGCCCGGCCAGGGACAGTTCGCTCGCGCTCGGCCGGCTCGTGGCCTGTTCCGGCGTCAGGCCGATCAGGGCGCGGCGGATCCCGCCGCGCTCGGCCTCCAGGAAGGAGAGCAGTGCTCCACGCTCGTCGCCGGGAGTCTCCGCCGCAACGTGAGTAACCATGATCGCCGCCTCTCATCGGTCCACCTGTCTGGCATCCCCTGCCTGACACCGACGAACGTACGGGCCCTTGCGGTCAGCTTCTGTCCGTAAGGGCCCGAGGGCGACGAAGAGTCTCCGAACGGAAGAATCCCTAGAACGGGAAGAAGCTGCGGCCGTGCTGGACCGAGATCCACTTCTGGGTGGTGAAGGCGTCGACGGTCGTCTCGCCGTTCAAGCGGCCGATGCCGGAGTGCTTCTCGCCGCCGAAGGGGACCAGCGGCTCGTCGTGGACGGTGCCGTCGTTGACGTGGAACATGCCGGTGTCGATCTGCTTGGCGAAGGCGACACCCCGCTCGACGTCGGCGGTGTGCACGGCGCCGCTGAGCCCGTACGGGGTGTCGTTGACGATGCGGACGGCCTCCTCCTCGCCGTCGAAGGTGACGAGGAGCGCGACCGGGCCGAAGATCTCCTGCCGGAGGATGGCGGAGTCGGCGGGCAGGTCCGTCAGGACGGTCGGCTCGACGAGGTTGTCGGTGGTGGCGCCGCGCACCAGGGCCGTGGCGCCCTCGGCGATCGCCTGGTCGACCGCGCCGGTGAGCGAGTCCGCCTGGGAGGAGTTGATGACCGGGCCGATGATCGTCTGGGGGTCGCTCGGGTCGCCGACCTTCAGCGTCTTCACCTTGG
The DNA here is from genome assembly GCF_039503195.1 of Streptomyces mirabilis. NCBI lineage: Bacteria > Bacillati > Actinomycetota > Actinomycetes > Kitasatosporales > Streptomycetaceae > Streptomyces > Streptomyces mirabilis. Next base: position 5,792,183 of record NZ_JBCJKP010000001.1, on the reverse strand, counting down.
CGACGAACTTCTCGGTGAACTCGTCCGCGATCGAGCGGTCCACCAGAACGCGGTTGGCGGCCATGCAGACCTGGCCCTGGTGGACGTAGCGGCTGAAGACCGCCGCGTCGACGGCGTAGTCGATGTCCGCGTCGTCGAGGACCACCAGGGCGCTGTTGCCGCCGAGCTCCAGCACCGCGCTCTTGAAGTGCGAGGCGCAGACGGTGGCGACGTGGCGGCCGACCTTGTCGGAGCCGGTGAAGGAGATGACCTTCGGTACGGGGTGCTCGATGAAGGCGTCGCCGATCTCGGCGATGTCGGTGATGACGACGTTGAGCAGACCGCCGGGCAGGCCCGCGTCCTCGAAGACCTTCGCCACCAGGGAGCCGCCGACGATCGGGGTGTTCTGGTGCGGCTTGAGGACCACGCCGTTGCCGAGCGCCAGGGCCGGCGCGACGGACTTCAGGGAGAGCAGGAAGGGGAAGTTGAAGGGGCTGATCACGCCGACGACACCGACGGGGACGCGGTAGAGGCGGTTCTCCTTGCCGTCGATCGGCGAGGGGAGGATCTTGCCCTCGGGGCGCAGCGCCAGCTGGATCGACTCGCGCAGGAACTCCTTGGCGAGGTGGAGTTCGAAGCCCGCCTTGAGGTGGGTGCCGCCGAGCTCGGCGATGATCACCTCGGTGATCTCGGCCTCGCGCTCCTCGATGATGCGCAGGGCCTTCTCGAAGACGGCGCGACGGGCGTACGGGTTGGTCGCGGCCCATTCCTTCTGGGCGCGCCGGGCGGCGAGGTAGGCCTCGTCGACCTCGTCGACCGTGGCTATGGTGATCGACGCCAGCTTCTCGCCGTTGTACGGGTTGAAATCGATGATGTCCCAGGAGCCGGTGCCCTGGCGCCACTCGCCGTCGATGTACTGCTGGGCCAAGTCGGTGAAGTAGGACGACATGCGCTCCCTCAATCCCCTTGCTGCCGAGGCAGACATCCGAGTCTGAGTCAGCAGACACATCCGATCAACGTCTGATCAGACGTCATCGTACTTGCGTCCAAAGGGAGTTGGAGAGCGCCTCCGAAGAGTCCATGAAGACTCACAGGCGAACAGACCGTGAAGACTCGCCGGAGGCGGCGGGGAGAAGGTCAGGAGAGCTGGAGCAGCCCCCGCAGCAGATCGCGGCTCTCGGAGGGCCCGGGACTGTCCTGCTGCAGCTGCTTGAGGGCGCCTTCGTACTGGGTGACGTCCTCGCGTTTGTCCAGGTAGAGCGCGCTGGTGAGCTGCTCCAGATAGACGACGTCCGACAGGTCGGACTCGGGGAAGCTCAGGATGGTGAAGGAACCGCTCTCGCCCGAGTGGCCGCCGAAGCTGAACGGCATGACCTGAAGTCGTACGTTGGAACGCTCCGACACCTCGATCAGATGCTGGAGTTGCCCACGCATCACCTCGCGGTCACCGTAAGGGCGGCGCAGCGCGGCCTCGTCGAGGACGATGTGGAACTCCGGGGCCTTCTCGGAGACGAGGTACTTCTGCCGCTCCAGGCGCAGCGCGACGCGCCGCTCGATGTCGGCGGGCGAGGCGCCCCGCATGCCGCGCGCGACGACCGCGTGGGCGTAGGCCTCCGTCTGCAACAGGCCGTGCACGAACTGGACTTCGTACGAGCGGATCAGATGGGCCGCGCCCTCCAGGCCGACGTAGGTCGGGAACCAGCTGGGCAGGACGTCCGAGTAACTGTGCCACCAGCCCGCGACGTTGGCCTCCTTGGCGAGGGAGACGAGCGATGTGCGCTCGGCCTCGTCGGTGATGCCGTACAGCGTCAGCAGGTCCTCGACGTCGCGCGTCTTGAAGCTCACCCGTCCCAACTCCATGCGGCTGATCTTCGATTCGGAGGCACGGATCGAGTAACCGGCCGCTTCCCGGGTGATTCCGCGCGACTCCCGCAGGCGCCGCAGATGTGATCCCAGCAGCATGCGCCGCACCACCGAGCCACTCGACTCACCAGCGCTCACGTTCGTCCGCCTCCCCAACCGTCTTCAAGGGCCGAAGTCTGCCACTAAAACACTTCAAGCAGTACTCGTTCAGTTACAGAAACGGAAAGAGCCCAAAGAGACCACACAGGAAAAGATCAGTAGAGGGTCAACAAGCGGGAAGAAGGTGACAGAAGAAATGACCAAGAAAGGGTGGAGGAAGGTCTAATTCGGGCGCGTGCACGTGCATCTGCCCTTGCATCTGCTGTACGCATTCGGAACCATGGTCCTCGCGCCACCGCTGCATCGCAACGACCGCGAACACCCGGGAGTGCCTCGCATGGGGACGAATGGATCGACCATGCTCGAGCCGTTACGGCAGGGACTTCCGCCGCTCGACCCCGCGGCTGTGTCCAGCGCAGCTTCCTGCGCCCTGCCGGCGCGCTACGAAGCGGTGCGCGAAGCTCGGCAGTTCACCCGCAGAACGCTGGACCAGTGGGACATCGGTGAGCGCTTCGACGATGTCTGCCTGGTGGTCTCCGAGCTCGTGACCAACGCCCTGCGGCACGCCCTGCCCTCGGACACACCCCGTTCGGACGACCAAGGCCCGCCCGTGCGGCTGCACTTGATGCGGTGGACCTCGCGTCTGGTGTGCGCGGTGCGCGACCCCAGTCACGACAGTCCGGTCGCGGGCGACTCCGAGGACTTCTCGGCGGAGTCGGGCCGGGGCCTGTTCCTGGTCGACTCGTTCGCCGACAGCTGGGGCTGGCACCCGCTCGCGGGCACGCTCAGCGGCAAGGTCGTGTGGGCGCTCTTCAGGCTTCCGCAGCCGGCCGCCGGCGGGGTTTCGGCCGAATAGAGAACCGCGGCGCTTTTTGGCGCCGCGGTTCTACGCGCGTTACACGCCGCGACAAGGTCGTTGCCGTCAGTTATGCCGGTTGCCCCACCCGAAGGCGCGCCCGGGTGTGCGGCGCCGACTCACGTCAGCCGGCGATCAGGTGGTCGAACTCGCCGTCCTTGATACCCAGGAGCATGGCCTCGATCTCGGCGCGGGTGTAGACGAGCGCGGGCCCTTCCGGGAACCGCGAGTTCCGCACCGCCACGTCGCCCCCGGGCAGCCTCGCGAACTCCACGCAGGAGCCCTGCGAGTTGCTGTGCCTGCTCTTCTGCCAGGCCACCCCGGTCAGCTCGGTCGCAGCCATGCCGTTGTACACGTCATCCAGGTCATCCACGTCGTACACGTCGTGGTCCACAAGTCGCTCCCCGGTCGTGCAGTGGCCGATGTGGCCATTGATGCAGTGGCCAACTGCCCCGGATCATAGCTCTGTTCATGTGCAGATGCATGGGCAGATGCACGTGCACGGGGGGTGCTCCCACGGTTACAGCTTTTACCGCCCTTTGACTACCGAGTGTTGACCGCCCGACTACTGTCTGGTACTCGCCGGGCTGCGTCTGGTCCAGCGTCTGCCCTGGAGAACGCATGACATGCGCTTTCCAGCCCCCGTGCATGATCTTCCACGCCATCATCCGTGCTGGGTCGTCCGGGTCGAATCCCACATGCAATAAGAAGAGACGCGTACCGGGCCCTTCGAGTTTCAACGTTCACATAATGGCCCGATCCGGAGGGTCGTCGGATCGACGTCGGCCCACCGGACCTTTGGCATCCGCTCCGGCTCGTACGCGAGAATCCGCACGTCGCTGGCGCCGGAGAAGCGGATCGCCCTCCGGAGCGAGGGCAGGGCTCCGTCCGGGGCGGGGTTCATGACCTGCCGCCGCCGGGTTCAGTCTCGGCCTCGCTCCCGGCTTCGGCTTCGGTGCCCCTGTGGTCAACGAGTTCGCCGAGGACCTTGAGGCGGTCGTGCCGGAAGCGATCGTACGGTGGAGCCCGTCAGCGGCCGGTGCCGGAATACGGCTTCACAGCGCCATCTCACGCACGTCCTTGATCGCACGGGGGAGCATCCGCTGCTGCCGCGCGGTCACCCGGGTGACCCGGCGGCTGCGGATCTCGCCGCGGTCGGAGATGAACTTCCGCAGCAGGTCGGTGTCCTCGCCCGCCGCGGCCGTCGCCAGGTCGTGATGGAGGGCGACGCTGTCGGGAACGTCGGCGAGCAGCCGTGCGACGGCGGCCTGCCGCGCATCCGCGTGCAGCCCGCCGACGATCACGACGCAGAGGTGCGAGGTCGGCATCAGCCGGCACCGCCGCGCTTGTCGAGCGCCTTGTCGCCCGCCTTGCCGCGCGTCTTGCCGAGCGCGTCGCCGCCCGCTCCGTAGCGGCGCTCGAAGCGTTCCACCCGGCCCGCGGTGTCCAGCACTCGCGCGTTGCCCGTGGAGAAGGGGTGGCTCACGTTCGAGATCTCGACGTCCACCACCGGGTAGGTGTGGCCGTCCTGCCGGTCGATCGTCTTCTCCCCCGCCGTGGCGGCGAGCGTCGAGCGGGTGAGAAAGGCGTGGTTCGCGGCGCGGTCACGGAAGACGACGGGGCCGTACTCCGGGTGGGTTCCGTCGCGCATGACGGTCAGCGCTCCTCTCGGAAGTCGACGTGCCGGCCGGCGACCGGGTCGAACCTGCGCAGGGTCATCCGGTCCGGGTCGTTGCGCCGGTTCTTGCGGGTGACGTACGTGAAGCCGGTCCCGGCCGTGGACCGGAGCTTGATGACGGGACGGAGTTCGTTGCGTGCCATGGCCGGTATTTTAATGAAAATGACTCCCATCTCCAAGATATCTCGGAGAGAGGTGCGTCACCCTTGTCCCTCCGAACGATGCCTCGACGACTCCCTCGAAACGGTGTCCCGACGACTCCCTCAGAAGATTCGTAAGTTCTCCCGATGTCTCGCTCAGGGTGTTCGGGAGTGTGGCTGATAGCTTGCTGCGGTCGTTCCGGCGACCCCAGCCACACCATCACCCTTGGGGGCTTCAGTGACATCGGCGACTTCGGCGACCCTTCCGCGCCGGCGGGCCCGGGGCGCGGCCATGGCCTTGGCCGCGGGTCTGGCGGGCACGCTCGCGCTGACCGGGTGCAGCAGCGACTCGGGGTCCGGCTCGGGGGACGGGTCCGCGAGTCCCGGCGCATCCGCTTCGGGGACGGCCGGCACGGGTGGCGAATCGGGCACCCCTTCGACCGCCGGCAGCAAGCTGGAGGGCAGCTGGGTGGCCACGACCGGCGGCAAGGCCGTGGTGCTGGTGATCACCGGCAAGCAGGCCGGGCTCTTCACGACGGGCCGCACCGTGTGCACCGGGACCGCCGGTGACGAGGCGGGCATGCAGATGATCCACCTCAAGTGCACGGACGGGAACAAGGACCGCGCGACGGGCATGGTCGACTCCGTGAACAGCACGACGCTGAAGGTCACCTGGTCGGGGAAGCTCGGCAAGGAGTCGTACACGAAGGCCGAGGGCGGTCAGCTCCCGTCGGGACTGCCGACGGCGAGCCTGGGCTCCTGACCGGCCCGACCCCTCCCTGACCGGCCCTGACCTGTACCGATCTACGCCAGTCGGCTCTTGGCGGCGGGCCGCGGAATCCCTGGGACTCCGCGGTCCGCTCGCGCGCCCGTCACTCATGTCGTCGACGCGGGGCGACCTTCGGGTCGCATTCGGGACATACACGACACGGGAGAGGCGCGTGACAGGGGGGCCGCGCAACGCGTGCCCACCGGTCTGCGTGATGATCCATGAGCACCTTCACGAACCCAGGGGGAAACCCATGCGCGCCCTTCCGATCGCCGTCGTCGCCGCCGCGGCGGCACTCACCCTCACCGCCTGCGACAGCGGCGGCAGCAACAGCACCGAGGACGGCAAGAAGGCCTCGACCGCCTCCACCGCCGCCGCCTCCTCCACGGCCTGCAAGATCGACCAGATCGGCATCCAGGTCGGCCCCGCGAACGCGGCCCCGGCCGCCGGCGACACCGGCAACGTGCCCGTCACGCTCACCAACAAGGGCGCCGAGTGCACCCTTCAGGGCTTCCCCGCCGTCAAGGTGCAGGACGGCGGCGCGGGTACGGACGTACCCGAGGAGAAGTCCGCGACTCCGCCGAAGCTGACACTGGCGGCGAGCGGTACCGCCTCCTTCACGATCACCTACGTACGGGGCACGGCGGGCGACGGGAAGAGCCTCGCCGCCACCACGCTGAAGATCGGCCTGCCCGGTGCCGCCACCCCGCAGAGCTTCAAGTGGTCGTACGGTCCCCTCGCGGGCAAGACCGGTCCGAACGACCCGAACGCCTCCGTGAGCTCGTTCCAGCCCGCGGGCGACTGAGCGGCGCTCCCGGCACGCAAGCCGGAGGCACCCGGCCGCCCGGCGAAAGCCGGGGAGCGATCCCGCGCGAGCCGGGGGCCCAGCCGGCCCACGCGAGCCGCGAGACGCTCGACCGTCCCACGCGAACGGGGAGGCGCCCAGCCGCCCGGCGAAAGCCAGGGAGCACTCGGCGGTCCCGCGCGAGCCAGGGGGCTCAGCCGTCCCACGCGAGCCGAAAGACGCTCGGTCGTCCCGCGCAAGCCGGGCGTCAGCGAAGCGGCGGACGCGCTCCGACCTGGGCACGGTCCGCCGCCGCGGCTCCTTCCTGCCACCCGGCCGCGTCGTTGACCCCGCGCAGCCGGGTGGTGACGGTGTCCGGGAACATCCGCTCCATGTGGTCGTTGACCGCCACGTCACGGGCCGCCAGGACGGGCAGCAGCTCCGCCACCGGGGCCTGCGACGCGGCCTCCCCCTCGGCCTCCTCGGCGGCGGTCGCCAGCCGGTCGCCGATCCGGTGCGCGTACGCGGCCAGGAACGACTGCCGGAAGCTCTTCGTACGTTTCCTTCCCCGGCCCGCTGGGCCGCCTCCGCCTTCGTCATCGCGGCCGTGGCCTGCACGAGCAGCGAGGTGTAGAGGAGTTCGACGGCCTCCAGGTCGGGTTCGAAGCCGACGACGGTCGAGAATCCGAGCGACTCGTTCCACACGGCGCGACAGCGGTTCGTGTCGGCCACCGCGTCCAGCAGCACCGCCTTGGCCGTCTCGTACGGCGGCTCGACACCGATGCGGCAGGCGCCGGGCGCGTCCTTGGCGTGCGTACGGGCCGCGAGCAGCGCCTCGTCGATGCTGTGCCGGGCCATCAGCTCCTGGGCCTTGGCACTCAGCGCCTCCGCCTCCTCCGGGAATCCGGTCGCCTCGGCCTTGGCGAGCAGCGCGCGGATTCGGGTGAGCATGCGGGAGTCCTGCGGGGCGGCCGGGGGCCGTGATGAGCCGTCGGACAGGTGCGCGTCGAGGGGTTCGAGGGTGGGGAGTCGGAGCAGCAGCCGGTACAGCTCCAGCGCGGCGGTCGCGAGCGAGAAGCGGTCGGTGCGCGGGGCACGGGCGTCCAGCTCTTCGAGCTGCGCCGCCCAGCGTGGGCCCCGGGGCCGCCGGTCCCGGCCGGCCTCCGCGCGCACCAGCTCCGACACCAGCTGCAGGTGTACGTCGTCGAGTTCGCGCCGCACGATCCGTACGACGTCGGCGGGCTGCCAGCCGCGACGCCACGCCGCGGCGACGAACTCCTCGCCGCGGCGGGCGAGTTCGGCGTCGGAGGCGGGGTCGGCGGCGAGCAGCGAGGCACCCGTGTCGAGGGCCGCGTCGCTGTCGGCGTAGAGCGCGGCCTCGAAGGCGCGCTCCACGGTGCTGGGCGTACTGCTCATGCGCCGATCGTGTCACGCCCGCCGAACCGGACCGTCCACACCCTGTGGACAGGGAAGCGTGGACGCGGACGCGGAAGGTGTCCGTGGACGCGGACACGCAGGGTGTCAACTACGGGTTGACACCCTGCACCTGTCAACCTACGGTTGACACATGACGACGAACCCACCCGGCAAGGCATCCGTACGCCTCGACGACCTCATCGAGGCCATCAAGAAGACCCACACCGACGCCCTTGAGCAACTCCAGGACGCGGTGATCGCGGCGGACCACCTCGGCGACGTGGCCGACCACCTGATCGGCCACTTCGTGGACCAGGCCCGGCGTTCGGGCGCGTCCTGGACGGACATCGGCAAGAGCATGGGGGTCACCCGGCAGGCGGCGCAGAAGCGCTTCGTCCCCAAGGCCGAGTCGGACCTCGACCCCAGCCAGGGCTTCGGCCGCTACACGCCCCGCGCCCGGAACGCGGTCATGGCCGCGCACAACGAGGCCAAGGCCGCGGGCAACGCGGAGGGACTCACCGAGCACCTCGTCCTCGGCCTCCTCTCCGAGCCCGAGGGGCTCGCCGCGAAGGCGATCACCGCGCAGGGCGTGACCCTGGACGCCGTCCGCGAGGCCGCGACCGCGGCGCTCCCGCCGGCGGCCGACGAGGTCCCGGAGCTCATCCCGTACGGCCCCGCCGCCAAGAAGGTCCTGGAACTCACCTTCCGCGAGGCCCTCCGCCTCGGCCACCACTACATCGGCACCGAGCACATCCTCCTGGCCCTCCTGGAGTACGAGAACGGCAACGGCGTTCTCAGTGGCCTCGGCATCGACAAGACAGCGGCGGAGACCTACCTCGCGCGCGTGCTGGAGGTCATCGCGGTGGGCGGACAGCAGAAGGACCAGCAGAAAGACCAGCAAGAAGATCAGTAGGGTCACGTCCGCGTCCGTTGTCAGACCCCCCTGCGAGACTCGGAACCATGAGCGACCGGTGGGCTCTCGCGCCGGCCGAGGACGGTGGTGCGGAGGTCGCCCCCCTCGGCTCCGACGGGCTGCCCGCGGGGCCGGTGCGCAGGGAGGCGGACCTGGTCGAGGCCGTGCGGGGGCGACCCGACGTGGTCCGGTGGGTCTGGCGGTCCACGGCCGAGGTCTATCCGCGTCTGCTCACCGCGGGGGTGCGAGTGGAGCGGTGTTACGACATCGAGGCCGCCGAGACACTGCTGCTCGGCCACGAGGGCCGGCTCGGCGAACCCCGGTCGGCGGCCGCCGCGCTGGCAAGACTGCGCGGCGGCCCCGTGCCGCCGGATCCCCCGCAGCGCTCCGCCGAGCCCGGCTCGCAGTCGTCCCTCTTCGAGCCGCGCCCGGTTCGCGTACCCCTGGAAGACCTCCTGGCGGTGTACGCCGATCAGCGCCGCCGGCACGACACGACCGCGCACCCGGAGCGCATGCACCTGCTGACGACGGCCGAGTCCGCGGGCATGCTGGTGGCGGCCGAGATGAACCGCACCGGGCTGCCGTGGCGCGCGGACGTCCACCGCGAGGTCCTGCACGAGCTGCTCGGCGAGCGGTACGCGGGCGGCGGCGAGCCCAGACGCCTCGCCGAGCTCACGGACGAGGTGTCGGCCGCCTTCGGCAGACGCGTCCGCCCCGACCTGCCCGTTGACGTCATCAAGGCCTTCGCGCAGGCCGGGATCAAGATCAAGTCCACCCGGCGGTGGGAGATCGAGACCATCGAGCACCCTGCCGTGAAGCCGCTGCTCGCATACAAGAAGCTGTACCGGATCTGGGTGGCGCACGGCTGGTCCTGGCTCCAGGACTGGGTGCGCGACGGACGCTTCCGGCCCGAGTACCTGCCCGGCGGGACGGTCACCGGCCGCTGGGTGACCAACGGCGGGGGCGCCCTGCAGATCCCCAAGGTGATCCGGCGTGCCGTAGTCGCCGACCCGGGCTGGCGGCTCGTGGTGGCCGACGCCGACCAGATGGAGCCGCGGGTGCTGGCCGCGATCTCGCGCGACCCCGGCCTGATGGAGGTCGCGGGCCGGGAGAGCGACCTGTACCAGTCGGTGTCGGACCGCGCGTTCGCCGGCGACCGGGCACAGGCCAAACTCGCCGTGCTCGGCGCGGTGTACGGGCAGACGTCCGGCGACGGCCTGAAGAACCTGGCCGCGCTGAGAAGACGCTTCCCCGCGCCGTCGCCTACGTGGACGACGCGGCGCGGGCCGGCGAGGAGGGCCGACTCGTACGGACGTGGCTGGGGCGGACGAGTCCCCCGGCGGCCGGCGCGTCCGACGCCTCGTCGGAGGAGGCCGGCATGCCGCAGGACGAACCCGCCGAGTCCCTCGGAGACCAGGGCTGGGTGCCGGGCTACGCCTCCTCCAACTCCCGCGCCCGGGGCCGCTTCGCACGCAACTTCGTCGTCCAGGGCAGCGCCGCCGACTGGGCGCTGCTGCTGCTCGCCGCCCTCCGGCGCACCTGCGCGGACCTCACCGCCGAGCTGGTCTTCTTCCAGCACGACGAAGTGATGGTGCACTGTCCGGCCGAGGAGGCGGACGCGGTCGTGGCCGCGATCCGGGAGGCCGCGGAGCTGGCGGGACGGCTGACGTTCGGCGAGACCCCGGTCCGCTTCCCGTTCACGACGGCGGTGGTGGAGTGCTACGCGGACGCCAAGTGACCCGGACGGCGGCCCGCGTCTCTCCCCTCGGGTGACCTCGCCGGGCAGGTGCCCGACTCCTCCAGGTGGCCTACTCCTCCTCCAGGAGTTCCCTCAGCGCTCCCACCACCGAGGTGTCCGTCCCGTCCAGCGCCGCGAGCGCCGACTTCCACAGCTCGTACGCCCCCGCGACATCCCCCTGCGCGCGCAGCAGCAGCCCCAGCTGATGCCGGGCGAGTCCGCCGGTGTAGCGGTCGGCGCGCTGATCGGCGCGGAGGAGCAGCAGATCGCACTCGCGCGTGGCCCGTTCGACATGCCCCACCCCGCGCAGCGCGCGCACCAGCCCGAGCCGCGTCTGCGACTCCCCGTGCCAGTCGCCGTGACCGCCGAGGATGCGCAGGCTCTCCTCGAAGTGCGGTACGGCGGCGGCCGGTTCGCCGAGCGTCAGATGGGCATAGCCGATGTTGCAGTGCGCGGAGTGCCGGATGATCACGTCGTCCATCGCGTCGCCGATCGCCAGGCTGCGCTTGTGGTGGTCGATGGCGGCCCGGGCGTCCGTGTGCTCGTACAGATTGCCGAGGTGGCTGTAGGTGATGGCCTCGGTGTGCGGGTCGCCCAGCTCCCGGGAGAGTTCGAGGCTCTGCAGCAACGCCTCGCTGGACTCGGCGTGGCGGCCCAGCCCCTCCAGCAGCATGCCGCGGTTGTTCAGACCGCGCCGGATCCACGACAGCACCCCGAGCCGCCGCCAGATCGCCAGCGCCTCGTCGTTCAGCGTGAGCGCCTCGCTCGCGCGGCCCGTCATGAAGTGCAGTCCCGCGAGGTCCCCGAGCGCGTACGCCTGCGCGGCCTCGTCCCCGAGCCGCCGCGCCGCGCCCACCGCGGCCCGCAGGAGCACCTCCGACTCCGGGACGCGGCCGCTGCGCTGGAGATAGGGATTGAGCAGCCGCACCAGCACGGGAACGTACGCGGAGGTGTCCGCGTACCGTTCCACCAGTGCCACCACGTTCTCCAGTTCCAGGTCGCCCCAGGCGAAGGCGTCCCTGGCGGTGCAGAACGGCGGCGTGGCCGCGGCGTCCACCGTGTGCGCGGCCGGCTGCGCGGCGGTCGGCCGGCTGCGGTCCTCGCGGTCGAGGCCCGGCTCGACGATCGCTTCGAGGGAGCGGGCGGCGACACCGGCGTACCAGCGCAACGCCCGCTCGGACACGTGGATGTCCGCGCCCCCGGCCCCGGGTTCCCCGTCCGTCTCGCCCGCGATCTCCCGGGCGAAGTCGCGGACGAGGTCGTGGGGTGCGTAGCGGCCGTACGCCGTCTCCTCCAGGAGCGCGACGTCGACGAGGCGGTCGAGGGCGGCCTCGGCACGGAACTCGGCGATGCCGGAGAGCCGGGCGAGCAGGGGCGCCCCGTAGACGGGGAGGTCGAGCGCGCCGATGCAGCGCAGCACGAGCGCCGCGTCCTGGTCGGCCTCCCGCTCCGAGGCACGCAGCGCGTCGAGCGCGACGGCCAGCGATCTGCGGACGCTCAGGTCGTCGTACTCCAGATGATGCAACCGCCCTTCGGTCGCGGTCAGTTGACCGGCGAGGACGTCCGGCGTCAGCGCGCGGCGCGCGGCGAGACGGGCCGCGACCACGCGCAGGGCGAGCGGGAGCCGGCCGGTGAGTTCGACGAGGGGGTGCGTACCGTCGAGGCCGTCCACCCGCCCGGACACCGCGCGCAGCAGCGCCGCGCTGTCCTCGACCGAGAGCGGCGCGAGCGGGAAGCGCCGCGCGCCGTCCAGCGCGGTGAGCGGTGAACGGCTCGTCACGATCACCGCGCACCCCGTGCCCGCGGGCAGCAACGGCCGTACCTGAGCGGCGTGCGCGGCGTCGTCGAGCACCATCAGGGTGCGCGTCGGGGCCAGCATCGAGCGGAGCAACGCGGCGGCCGCGTCCGGGTGTTCGGGGATACGGCGCGGCTCGGCACCGAGGTCGCGCAGCAGCGCGGCGAGCGCCTGGCCGGGGGTGAGGGGGGTCATTCCGGGCGTGGCGCCGTGCAGGTTGACGTACAGCTGGCCGTCGGGGAAACGTTCCCGCAGGCCGTGTGCCACATGCAGCGCCAGGGCGCTCTTGCCGACTCCGGCCATCCCGCTGATGACGGCGACGGCCGGAGCGGAGGGGCTGGGGTGCCGGGCCGTGTCGAGGGCCACGTTCAGTTCCCGGCGTACGTCGGCACGGCCGGTGAAGTGTCCGGGCGGAGGCGGGAGCTGGGCTGGGCGGGGCGGGGCCGGTTCCGCCGGGGCGGACTGCTCCGCGCGGTCTCCGTCCGCACCCCCGTTCCCGTCCCGGTCGTGTGCGGACTCCTCGCTCTCCCCCGCCCGCTCACGCAGGATCTCCAGATGCGCCGCGCGCACCGCGGGCCCGGGCTCGACACCGAGTTCCTCGACCAGGCGGGCCCGTAGGTCGCGGTGGACGGCCAGCGCCTCGGCCCGACGTCCGGTGCGGTGCAGTACGAGCATCAGCAGCCGGTGGAAGGCCTCGCGCAGGGGGTGCTCGGCGACTAGGGCGGACAACTCGGGTGCGAGGGCGGCGAGTCGGGTGGTGCCGGGGGAGCCGGAGGTGTGGGGGGCACCGGTGGCGTCCGTTGCTTTTGCGTCGGCGGAGACCCCGGTGTTCCCGATGTCACTGATTTCCCCGATGTCACCGAAAACCCAGCCGACCCCGGTACCACCGGTGCCCCCGGCGTGCGCGGTGTCACCGGTGCCCCCGGCGTGCGCGGTGTCACCGGCGTTCCCTCGCGCGCCACCCGCAAAAACCCGCCCGGCCCCCGGCCCCGCAAGCCGCAACTCGGCCTCGTACCGGCACTCCAGGACGAGCAGCCGCGCCTCCTCCAGGCGCTGGACGAGCGCGTGTCCGCCGAGTTCGGGCGGGACCCCGTCGAGCGGTGTGCCGCGCCACAGCGCGAGCGCCGCGAGGGCCTCGCGCAGCGCCCGCTCCCCGTCGCGCCCGGCGTGCGCGGCGCGTGCGGCCGTGACGTGGGACTCGAAGACGCGCACGTCCAACTCGCCCTCGCCGACCCGCAGGAGATACCCGGGCGGCATGGCCCGCAGCCGTTCCGGATCGTCGAGGAGCCGCCGCAGCCGGGTGACGTGGTTCTGCAACGAGGCCTGCGCGGACGCGGGCGGCGCCCCGCCCCACAGTGCGTCCTTGAGCGCGTCCACCGAGACGACCCGGCCCGGCTCCAGGAGCAGCGCGACCAGCAGGGCGCGCATCTTGCCGCCACCGATGGAACGGACCTCGCCGTCGGCGTCGTACAACACCGGAGGCCCCAGCAGCCCGAACCGCAGCCCGTACCGCATAGCCCGCCCCACTGCCTTTCCGTGCGACCGACCCGACCGGTTCAGACCGGTACCGACCACACCCATGGCGACTTCGCGCCTTATTGCGACGACTTCACGCCGACCGACTTCCGGTTTCCAGGTTTCCGGAGGGAAACCCGTTGGCGACATGTTAGCGATCCGTTGGCGCGGGCTGATGGGATCACTTCATCGGATCTGGCCCGACGGTGCGCGCGTACGACGCGTAACTCGGGGGAGTGTCGCCGCCGTGGCCGGATCCGGGGACAGAGAGGGCCCCGGTCGTCGGAGGTGAGCGACCGGGGCCCTCGTCCGCCCCGGCCGTCCTGCCGCCCGCCGTCAGATGACGGGCGGGCGTCCCAGCCGCGTGAGCCGCCACACCGTTCGCCACCGCATCGGCCGCCGCTCGCCGCCCGACTGCCGCAGCCCTTCCGCGAAGCCGCCGAACCAGGCCCGCAGCCCGCCGAGCGAGCGCGTCCGTGCGAGCGTCAGCAGCATCCAGATTCCCAGGTGCACGGGGATGAGCGGGAGGGGCAGCCTGCGACGGGTGAGCCAGACCCGGTTGCGGGCGGTGACCCGGTAGTAGATGGCGTGCCGGGCGGGCGAGGTCTTGGGGTGCTGGAGCAGCAGTTCGGGCTCGTAGAGCACGGTCCACCCGTCGTCGATGGCCCGCCAGGCCATGTCCGTCTCCTCGTGTGCGAAGAAGAACTCGGCGGGCCAGTCCCCGATCCGGGCGAGCATGGGCATGGACAGCGCGTGTCCACCGCCGAGGAACCCGGTGACCGGACCGCCCCGCATCGGGTCCTTGGCCCCGACCCGGGGCACGTGCCGGCGCTGGGTCTCCCCGTGCTCGTCGGCGATGCGGAAGCCGACGATGCCCAGGCGCGGATCGGCGGTGTACAGGTCCCGCACCTTGCGCAGCACATCCGCGTCGACCAGCAGCCCGTCGTCGTCCAGCTCGACGACGACGTCCACGTCCGCGAACTCCCTGAGCCGGGCGAGGCCCACGTTGCGCCCGCCCGGGCAGCCGAGGTTCTCGTCGACCTCGATGCCGGTCACCTCGCCGGGCAGTCCCAGCCGCTCGGCGAACTCGGGCAGCGGACACCCGTTTCCCACGATCACGATCCGCGCGGGCGCGACGTCCTGCTTGGCCACCGAGGTGAGCAGCGCGTCGACCTCGTCGGGCCGGTTCCCCATGGTCACGACGGCAACGGCGATCCGAGGCCCCTCCGACACGACACCACTCCATCCCAGGCCGACAACTCTGCCCGCGATGCTAGCCGTTCACCCGGAGTCTCCCTCACGTACGCCGCGTTTCCCCGCGCTCTCCGCATTTGCCCACGTCGTACGAAGCTCTTTGCGCCGTACGAACTTCAGCCCCGACCAGTCCTCCCCCAGCGTGGCCACCTTCACGTCGACCACCCCGAGCGGCAGGAAGATCTCACGCAGGGCGTTCTCGGTGATGTCGCTGCGGTGCCCGGCCGCCCTGCGCGGCCAGGCGGGGGCCACGAGCACGGGGTGCGCGCCCGGAGTCCCGTCAATTCTCACCGACTCCTGTCGACTCTTACCGCCCCCTGCCGACTCCTCTCGACTGTCGGGGCCCTTACCGGACGCACACCCGCGCGGCCTCAGGCGGCGTACGCGCCCCGCACCTCGAAACGCTCGGCGGACGGCGGGGCGGCCAGCCAGTCCTTCAGGCCCGCCTGGAACTCACGGAACTCCTGGATCTCGGAAAGCGGATTCTCGATCCCGTCCGCGATCTCGAGTTCCGCGAGGTAGGTGACTCCGTCGGGGAGCCGGTACGAGGCATAGCGCACGCCCTTGGGCCGCGCGGCCTCGATCGCGGCGAACATCTTCCGCAGCGCCGCTTCGAGCTCGTCGACGCACTCGGGCCTCACCGTGGCACGAACCATCAGAACAGCCATGTCGTCATCTCCTTCTCGTCCCTGTCACGCCTGTCACACCGCTACCGGGCCACGTGGGTGGCGCCATCTCCCTGACGCGCCCGGAGGCGGGGGTGTGACGGGGACGAAGAAGGAATCCCCGACCGGTCAGGCGTTGGGGTCGAACGAGATGCCCGCCGGCATGGCCTTCGTGAGGTGGGCGGCGAAGTCGGCGTCCTTGAGTCCGAAGGTGGCGCTGCCGACGTCGTAGGGCGCCCTGGTCATCGCCCTCGGCTACGGCATCTCCCTGCCGCTCATCGGAAACGGCTCCGCCTTGGGCCTGCTCGCCGTGACCATCGTCTGCAGCACGGGCGTCGGTTTCGCCTACGGTGCGATGCCCGCGCTCATCATGGGCGCGGTGCCCCAGTCGGAGACCGCCTCGGCCAACAGCTTCAACACGCTGATGCGCTCGATCGGCAGCTCCGTCTCGGCCGCCGTGATGGCCGTGGTCCTGGCCCAGATGACCACGAAGTTCGGCCCGGTCTCCCTGCCGTCCGAAAGCGGCTTCCGTGTCGCCATGCTGATCGGCTCCTGCGTCGGCATCGCCGCCGCGGTCGTCGCCTTCCTCATCCCGGTCCGCCCCACGGCCGCCCGGCCGCAGGCCGAGCCCACCCAGGACGCGGCCTCCGAGGCGGTGGAGGCGAAGGCCTGACTCTCGCGGGATCCAGAGAAACCGCAGGTCGGGAGCCGACCTGCGGTCGGCGACACCTGGAGAGCCTGTTCCGCGAGCGGTTGGGTCTCACCCCCAAACGGCTCGCGCGGATCACCCGGTTGCGTCACGCGCTGCGGCTGCCCATCACCGGCGCGGCCCGGCCGGGTCGCGCCGCGGGACTTCCGTGGCCGACCGACTCGAAGGAAGAACCTGGCGAAGAAGGCCCTGGCCGCCCTCGGCCACGCCGGACCTGACAGGGCCGGCGGACCCAGACACAGGACCGCCGCCAGTAACAGCGCCGACTGCCCACCCATAAGGTCGCCCCATGACTCGGACGGCGAACGGTCCTCGTTCCGAGTCACGCGATGAGACCGACGAGAACGATGAGGCCGACGCGGATTCTGGACCGTACGACCTGGACCCCGACCTGGCGACTGCTCCGGGGCGGTGGGCGGCCGGCAATCTCGGCGTGGGACTCTCCGCCGCCCCCTCGGCGCCCCGCACCACGCTGCTGTTCCTGTGCGTCGGTGCCGACCTCGGCTTCGGCGAACGCGCCGTCCTGGACGCGGCCAGGCGTACGGAGTCGGTGCTGCCCGGCGCGGTGCTCGCGGGGCGCGGTACTCACCGGCCTGTTCTGCGCGGCACCCCTGACATTCGCCGGGGGCACCCCACACCTGGACGCCCGCGGCGGCACCCTCCTCACCGCCTGCCTGGCCCTGGGCTTCACCGGCCTGAAGCGTGCCTCTTCGACGAGCAAGCATTGCCCAGGATTTCCCTGTCTGCCCCCCTTTCACTGTCTGCGCAGGTCAGAGGGCATGGAGGCATCCGGGCCTTGATGATCGTTCACGGGGCTTCCCTGTCCTCCCGACCCCATCCTGGCCCCAGGAAGGCCCCGTCGGCGCCCCGGAGGTTCCCGGGGCGCCCTTCGTGGTGGTCGTCAGAAGGGGCTGCTCAGCGCACGTCCACGTAGTCGTGGTAGCTCTCGGCGTCCACGTAGGAGCCGGACGCGAGGTAGACCCCGACCCAGGTGCCGTCCTGCTTCGCGGTGAAGCGGGCGGTGAAGTGGCCGTGCGAGTCGGCCTTGACGGAGCCCAGCTGTGTCCAGGACGTCTTGCCCTTGGCCTGGAAGAGGATGTAGACGCGCTGCTTGCCGAATGCCACCCACTTCGTGCCGCTCAGCCGCTGCAAGGTGCCGGTGGTGGTCACGGTGTGGCCCTTGCGGACCGGCTCGGGACCGGCGTTGAAGCCGGTGATCCGGGTGGCGGTGCGGTTGAAGTGTACGGAGTTGGAGTAGCCGGGCTGGTAGTCCGAGGACCCCGCCGAGTACAGCCGCCAGTAGCCCTTCGGCACCGAGACGTACCCGTCGAGGTTGAAGGTGCCGTCGGACTTCGTGGTGAACCAGCCGAGCGACTTCCAGCCGGTCTTGCCGTCGGCCGACTGCTGGACGTACAGCTTCCGGTTCGGCGGCACCTTGCCGTTGCTGGCGCTCATGCTGCCCTGGATGTGCAGGTCGGAGTACTCGTCGATCCAGCTCGAACAGAAGCAGATGTTCGTCCGGTTGATGACATCGACCTTGAACTGCGCGTGCGAGGCGGTCAGATACGGGTCGGCCAGGTAGCTGTCCAGGCTGGTCTCGACCGTGAAGGTGCTGTCGTCGTAAGGGATGTACGGGTAGGTGAGCGTGAAGCGCCCGCCGGCACCGCTGGTCGCCTTGGCGTAGTAGCCCATTTCGAGCGCGACGCCCTTGGCCGGGCGCCAGGTGCCGTCGTACAGGTACTCCACGACACCGGACGAGGACACCTTGGCACCGAACTTGATCCGCACGCTGGAGTGGTCCAGCCGAATCCGGCTCGGGCTGACCACGACCGGCAGCGTCTTGCTGTCGACGAGGACATAGGTGCTCGTGCCGTCGGGGTTGGCGATCCAGAAGGAGAGGAAGACCGGCACGGACGTGGCGTCCAGGCCGTTCAGCTTCGGTGCCACGTCGATCGCGTAGCTGCCGTCGGCGGCGGTGACAGCGCTGAAGCCGTTCCCGGCCACAACGCTCAGCTGCTTCCCGGCCAGCGGCGAGGTGTCGCCGGTGATCGGGTCGAAGACCGAGATGCGGCCGCTGAGCGTGACGTGCGTGTGCTCCACGTCCAGCGCGGCGGGGCTGATGCTGCGATCGGCGAAGAGCGGCTTCGGCTCGACGTCGACGGTGGTGGCGTGCGCCGACGAGGTGCTGTCGCCGTCGCTGTCCTGGGCGCTGACCGTCACGTCGTAGCTGCCGTACGAAGGCAGGTGCGACATGCGCGGCGAGCGCCAGACGCCGTCCTGCGGCGTGCCGGACACGAGTGTGAAGCCGGTGACTGCGACGGTCGCCGGGTCCGCGCCGCGCAGCTCGGTCAGGTCGGCGGACACCTCGGTGACCGCCGAATCGGAGGAGACGGCGACCGTCAGGAAGCCGGCGTCGGAAGGGTCGGAGCCGACGTTGCCGAACACCGGGGCGCCGGTGCCGTCGGCAGGCGCGCTACTGCTCGGGGCGGGCGTCGGGCCGCCGGAGGGCGAATCGGACGAGGTCGGATCGGAGGGGGTCGGATCGGCAGAGGTCGGGGTGTCCGACGGTTCACCGATGGGTGGGCTGGACGGGGACGGGGTGTCCGAAGGAGTGCCGGACGAGGCGCTGGTGGGCGTGTCCGTCGACGTCGGATCAGCCGTCGGATTCGTGGTCGCGGTGGCCGCCGGGTCCTGCCCGGACGTACCACCGTCGGCCCCGTACGCCAGCGCCGGCGCGGCGAGGAGCGCGGCGCCCAGTGCGGCGGACACGGCCGCCGACACCAAAGAGCGTGTTCTCACTGCTGGGTTCCCCCCACGGGAATGGCGCGGCCCCGCTGCCCCGGATATCCGGAGGCCGGCCGCGTTTTTTGTATGGCTGCTGTGAACATCACGCAACCCATCGGACTCTAGCGCCTGCCCCCGACACGGGAGCAACGGGGTTTACGGAACGACCGATGGCCTCAACTGCGCCTGCCTGTATGGCTGTTAAGAATCCTGCCCAGAGCGGTTCACCGGTGTCAGGGCGACCCGACGGCGACCGCTCATGCCCAGTCGGGCGGTGCGTCCGGTACGTGGTCGGGATCGTCCTCGCAGACCGGACTGGCAGCGCCCCGGCGTCCCCGGCTCCCGGGTTCAGTGCGCGATGAACCAAATATTTGACGCATTCAATACAGAGTGCATTCAATACACTGTGTATCGTGAATCCGTGAGTACACCAGACGCCGTGCCCGGACGAGAGACCCGCCCGCCCCGCCGCCGCGTCCACACCCGTGCGCGGCTGCTGGAGTCGGCTGAACGCGTCATCGTGGAGCACGGCTACGCCCAGACGACGATCGAGGACCTCTGTGCCGCCGCGGGATACACGCGAGGCGCGTTCTACTCCAACTTCCGCGGCAAGGACGACCTGGTCCTCGCGCTCTTCGATCGCCACTCGGCGGACCGTCTCGACCAGTTGGAACGGCTGCTCGACGGGTCCGGTGCCGTCTCGGCCGAGGGCGTGGCCCGGGCGTTGCTGGAGGTCGACGCGCTGGAGCGGAACTGGATCCTGCTGTTCCTGGAGTTCCGTATCCACGCCGCCAGGGATCCGCGGCTCGGCGCCAAGCTGGACGAACACGACCGAGCCGTCAGGGACGCCCTGGCAGAGCTGCTCCAGCGGTGCTGTCCCGGGGTGGCCCGCGAGGTCGCGCCGGTCGGCGGGGTCGCGGCCACCCTGCTCGCCATCCGTGAGGGCATCCTCGCGCGGACGGCGGGCGAGGGACCGGGTGCGCGGGAAGCGCTGGAGGCCGCGGTCGCGACGCTCTCGGCGATCCTTCCCGCGCTCGGCATCGCGCCAGCCCCCGCAGCCCCGGAGCCGGAGTCATAGGGCGCGCGGGCATCGCCCTCCACATGGCTTGACGTCAGGGGCACCGGTCACGGACCGGCGCCCGGTTCCCCCTACTTCCGCGAGGGATCACACCATGCAAGGGACGCCGCCCCGTCCGGACGCCCGACGGGCAGACTCCCGGCGCTGGAAAGCGCTGATATTCATCGCACTTGCCCAGCTGATGGTCGTCCTCGACACCACGGTCGTCAACATCTCCCTTCCGTCGGCGCAGCACGACCTCGGTATCTCCGACGGCAACCGCCAGTGGGTCATCACCGCCTACTCGCTGGCCTTCGGCGGGCTGCTGCTCTTCGGCGGCCGCATCGCCGACCTGGCCGGGCGCCGCCGTATGTTCATCATCGGCCTCGTCGGCTTCGCGGGAGCCTCCGCGCTGGGCGGTGCGGCGGTGGGCACGGCGACCCTGCTGGCCGCCCGCGCTCTGCAGGGAGCGTTCGGGGCTCTGCTGGCGCCGGCCGCCCTGTCCCTGCTGGCCGTGACGTTCAGCGAACCGAAAGAGCGTGCCAAGGCGTTCGGCATCTACGGTGCCGTCTCCGGTGGCGGCGGCGCACTCGGACTGATCCTCGGCGGTGTGCTCACGCAGTATCTGAGCTGGCGCTGGGCGCTGTACGTCAACATCCCCTTCGCGGTCGCCGGGATCGTCGGCGCGGTGACCGTGATCCGCGAACCCGCCGGTCGGCCCCCGAGGTCCCGGCTGGACATCCCCGGAGTCCTGCTGGCGACCGCTGGTCTGGTCTCGCTCGTCCTCGGCTTCTCACAGGCCGAGACGCACGGGTGGCACGCGCACGTCACCGTGACTCTGCTGGTCGCCGCGGTGCTCCTGCTCGCCGTGTTCGTCGTGGTCGAAAGCAGGGTCGGGACGCCGTTGCTTCCTCTGCGGGTCGTCACCGACCGCAACCGCGGCGGGGTGTACCTCTCCCTCGGGCTGTCCGTCATCGGGATGTTCGGCCTCTTCCTCTTCCTCACGTACTACCTGCAGGTCGTGAAGGGCTACACCCCCTTCGCCACCGGACTCGCCTTCCTCCCGATGATCGTCGGCATGGTGACCGGGTCCACCCAGATCGGCTCCCGGCTGATGAACGTGCTGCCGCCCCGGCTGCTGATGGGCACGGGCTTCCTGGTCTCCGCTCTCGGCATCCTGATGCTGACCCAGCTCCGGGTCGAGAGCTCGTACGTCTCCGTGGTGCTGCCCGCCCAGGTACTGCTCGGGCTCGGCATGGGAACCGCCTTCATGCCCGCGACGAGTCTGGCCACGCACCATGTGCAGCCGCAGGACGCCGGCGTGGCCTCCGCCATGGTCTCCACCTCGCAGCAGGTCGGCGGTTCGATCGGGACCGCGCTGCTGAACACCGTGGCGAGCAGTTCGGGCCACCGCTGGGCCGCCCGGCACCTTCGGCAGGCCCGGTCCCTGGGCAGGACCGGCTACGCCAATCACGCCGCCGTCCACGGGTACACGGTCGCGACCTGGTGGGCCGTGTCGATCCTCGGCATCGCCGCGCTGGCCGCCTTCACCCTCATCGACGCTCCCCGCCAGGACACCGGCCCGTCCGCCGCGGCCGACACGGAGAAGACGGCAACGCCCGCCCTGCACGGCTGAGGCAGGACGAAGGGGTTCCTCCCGGTGGCCCGGGTGGAACCCCTTCAGCGCGACACCTCCACCGCTCAGCCGGTGAAGACCGCCTTCATCACCGATCCGTCGGCCACCCGTGCCAGCGCCTCGGCAGGGTCGCTCAGCGGGAACACCGTCACCAGCCGGGCGAGATCGAAGCGCGCCGTCAGTGCCGGGAGAAGCTTCACGTATTCGACCAGGTGCGCTCCGGAGAACGCCCAGGAACCGATCACGTCCAGCTGCCGGAAGACGATCTGGTGCGGGTTGAGCACCGTGTCACCGGCGTCCGTGTACTGGCCGATCACCAGGTAGGAGCCTCCGCGCCGGGCCAGGGAGAGACCCTGGGCCACCGCTGCGGGCACTCCCGCACACTCGATCACCAGATCGGCGCCGAGCCCACCGGTCGCCTCCAGTACCTCGGCCGGGACCTCCTGGGGTGTTGCCGCGCCGGCGATGTCGATGTGCACGTCGCCGACGCCGGCCTCGGCCGCCAGTCGCAGCCGCTCTGCGGGGCCGCCCACGATGATCACCTTGCCCGCGCCGGAGAGCTGGGCCAGTGCCGCGGCCGCGAGGCCCACCGGCCCGCTGCCCTGGACCAGGACCGTCTCGCCCAGCCGGACCGGCCGACGGTCGTGGAGGGCGTGCACCACCGTCGGACCGGCACAGGCCAGAGACATCGCAGCCACCTGATCGACCCCCGGGTCGAGTCTGACGACCGTGGTCCCCGGGCGCAGCACGATGTGCTCGGCCCAGGCCCCCGAAAGAGCCGGTTCCTCCACCGTGGAGCGGTTCACGCCGTAGGTGCGGCGCTGCTCGCACAGCGTCGGCTCCCGGTACTGCCGACAGGGCACGCAGACGCCGCAGGCGATGGAGGAGGCCCACATCACCGCATCCCCCACCCGCAGCGGCCGACCGGCCGCGTCCACGCCGGTGCCGGGGCCCAGCTCGTGCACCACGCCGAGACCTTCGTGGCCGAGCACCAGCGGGGTGGGCACCGCGAGGTGGCCCTTCTGAAGGTGCAGATCGGTTCCGCACACCCCGCCGTAACGACAGGCCACCACCAGCCCGCCCGCAGGGGCCGGCGGCAGGTCGAACTCCCGCAGCTTCAGGGGCTGGTCGAACTCCTCCAGGACCAGGGCACGGGACCGCAGTACGGGTCGCGCGGTCATCGTGCGGCTCCGTCGAGGGATGCGAGGAACGTCTCCTCGAGGGGCACCAGCGGCCGGGTGTCGCGCAGCACCACGTGCTCCGGGCGTGGTTCACCGGGCCAGCTCGGCAGGTTCGTGGTGTCGTTGTAGGTCGCGATGAGAAGCCGACGGGGGAACGGGGACATGTTCGGAGCCGAACCGTGCACGATCTCGGGGGAGAAGAAGACCAGCGAGCCGGCCGGTCCCTTGGGGCTGGTCATGCCGTGCGTGGCCACCAGGTCGGCGAGCTGCTCGGCGGTGAGCGCGATGTCGTCCGGGTCGAGGTGCAGCTCGGACTTGGCCCCCTGGCGGCGATCGTCGCGCACCAGGCCGGCGCGGTGGGAGCCGGGGACGAAGATGACCGGGCCGTTGAACTCGTCCACGTCGTCGAGGAAGACACCGACGTTGATCTGGCGGGGGGCGGGCAGGTTGTCGGCAATCCGCCAGGCGACGTAGTCCTGGTGCCACGACCAGCGTTCGCCGCCGAAGGCCGGCTTGGCGTTGATCTTGAACTGGTAGGGGTAGACGTCCTCGGTCAGCAACCGCCGGACCGGCCCCAGGACCCGGGGGTCACGCAGCAGCGCGGCGTACTCCGGTTGGCGCTGGTGGGAGGCGTAGACGGCCCGCACCGCGACACCGTCGTCCTCGACGATCCGCTGGGGTCCGGGGACCTCGCAGTCGCGCTCGAACGCCGCACGCAGGGCCGCCACTTCGGCGGCCGTGAGTGCGGACTCCACCAGGAGGAAACCGTCCTCGTGGTAGCGGTCGATCTGTTCCTCGCTCATCAATTCTTCGCTCTCTCGCTGTGTTGAGGACGGGCCCGGCGCAGTGGCGCTCAGCCCATGAAGGTGCCGCCGTCGACGACCAGTTGCTGGCCGGTGAGATAGCTGCTCCGATCGGTCACCAGGAATTCGAGGGCGTCGGCGACGTCCGTCACCGTGCCGATCCGCCCGAGCGGGATCTGGCCCAGAACGCACCGACGTGGCTCCGCCTCGTCCAGCCGGTACCGCTCGACGACCTCGGGTGTGTCGGTGAAACCCGGGATCAGCGCGTTGACCCGGACCGCCGGCGCGAGTTCCAGCGCCAGACACTCGGTGGAGGGCGAGGACGCGGTGTCCCAGGGCGCTGAGCCGTCTGGACAGCTCCAGTCCGATGCCGCGGGTGCCGCCGCTCACCACGGCCGTGCGGGCGGCCACCTCAGAACGGCCGGTCACCGGCGATGGCCGCACGGTCCACGACACGACGGTGGGGGTAGTAGTCGGACGTGGCGTAGTGCTGCACCGCGCGGTTGTCCCAGAACACCACGTCCCCCGGCTGCCAGCGGAAACGCACCTGGTACTCGGGGTACTGGACGTGCCGGAACAGGTACCGCAGCAGTTCCTCGCTCTCCGCGGGCTCCAGCCCCTCGATGTGGGTGGTGAAGATGGAGGTGACGAAGAGGCTCTTGCGTCCTGTCCTCGGGTGGGTCCGCACCACCGGATGGGCGACCGGCGGGAACAACTCCTGGAAGTGCCGGCGCTGCTCGTCCGTCAGCAGGTCGCGGTAGTTCGCCGACGGTGTGAAGTCGTGCACCGCCCGCAGGCCCTCCAGGCGCCTCTTCACCTCGTCGGGCAGGTTGTCGTAGGCCGCGCCGGTGTCGGCGAAGAGCGTGTCGCCCCCGGCCTCGGGCATCTCCACCATCCGCAGGACCGCGCCGAGCGGCGGGTTGGGGATCCAGGGGAAGTCGTGGTGCCAGACGTTCTCGAAGCCGGGGTTGGCAGCGCCCTTCTCCAGGCGGACGACGTCCTGGGAGGCGCCCTTGGGCAGGAACGGGTGCTGGTCGATCTCGCCCCAGTTGGCGGCGAAGGCCCGCTGCTGCTCGTGGGTGAGTTCCTGCCCCCGGAAGAAGAGGACCTTCCACTCCAGCAGGGCACGGTCCAGTTCCTCGAAGACCTCCGGGGCCAGCGGTTCGGACAGGTTCAGGCCCTCGATCTGCGCACCCAGCAGTGGGCCGTGGGGGCGCACCGAGAAGTGCCCGTACGGTCCGCCCTGCCGGCCCTCGGCGAGGCGCCGGAGCAGCCTCGGCCCGTGGTGGTCCTCGCGGCCGTCGATGCCGTGCCGCACCAGCGCACGGATGCGTGTCAGTTCCTCGGTGTCCTTCGCCGCTTCGTCATTCAGCGTCGTGGTCATGTGGTTTCGTGCTCCAGTCGGTCGGCCGGGTGATGATCGATGTGGTCCAGGCACTCCTGGCGGGTACCGGCGGGACGGGCGACGGCCCAGCCGGCGGGGACGTCGACGAAGGCCGGCCACAACGAGTGGTGGCCTTTCCCGTCGGCCAGGACCAGGTAGGTCCCGTTCGGATCGTCGAAGGGGTTCGGCACGGGTTCAGCTCCCCACGGAGTCGCGGCCGAGGGCCGCTCTGTGCAGGTGATCGGCGAGTACGGGCGCCAGTTGCGCGAGGGCTTCGGGCGTGGTCATGCGGTGATGGGTCACCGTCACGTCGTGCGTGCGGATCTCGCCGTCCACGTACGCCCGCCAGGCCTGCGGGGAGGTACGGCCGGCCTCATAGGGGTCGGTCGGGTCGGACAGCGCGGCGGCGAAGAAGAGCAGATCGCCCCGGAAGCGGCCGGGTGTGTACGAGGTCATCAGACGCAGGTCGTGCAGGAAGACCTCGTGCAGACACCTGGTCGGCACCTCGTCCGGCAGCTGCTCGGCGCCGCCGAACACAAGCCTGACGAAGGCGCGTTCATCGATCTCGGGCACCGGCCCCACGGCACTCGGGCAGGGGTAGGAGTCCAGCACGGCCAGCAGCGCCACCCGTTCGCCCGCCGTCTCCAGGGCGGTCGCCGCGGCATGCGCCACCAGCCCGCCGAAGGACCAGCCGAGCAGGTGGTAGGGCCCGTTGGGCTGCACGGCCCGGATCTGCTCCAGGTAGTCGGAGGCCATCTCCTGGACGCTGCCGGGCATCCGGCCGGAGTCCGTGAGCCCGCGCGCCTGCAGACCGTACACCGGCTGGTCGGGCCCGAGATGGCGGAGCAGGCCCTGGTAGGACCAGCTGATGCCGGCGGCGGGAGGGAAGCAGAACAGCGGCGGACGGCCGCCCCGACGGCGCAGCGGGAGCAGCGGTGCCAGGGGTCCCTCGTCGGCAGCCGCGGAGGTCATCCGGCGGTCCAGTGCCGCCACCGTCGGGGCCTCGAACAGGTCCCGGACGCTCAGATCCACCCGGAAGTCGGCCCGGATCCGGGCGAGCAGCCGGGCCGCCAGCATCGAGTGGCCGCCGAGCTGGAAGAAGTCGTCCTCCGCGCCGACCCGGGCCACTCCCAGCACCTCGGCGAAGTGCCCCGCCAGGGCCTTCTCCCGCGTGGTGCGCGGGGCACGGGTGGGGGTGGCCGCGGTGAAGTCGGGTCGGGGCAGGGCCCGGCGGTCGAGCTTGCCGTTGGGGGTCAGCGGGAACGCGTCGAGCACGACCACGGCGGCCGGCACCATGTGCCTGGGCAGCCGCTCCGCCACATGCTCGCGGACGGCCGCCGGAGTCGGTGCTCCCCCGCCCTGCGCCCCCACATAGGCGACCAGACAAGCGGCTCCCGAGGGGTCGTCACGGACGACGACCTCGGCCTGGGTGACGCCCGGACAGCCGGCGACGGCGTCCCTGACCTCCGCCGGTTCGATCCGGACACCCCTGATCTTGATCTGGTGGTCGGTACGGCCCAAGTACTCCAGATCACCGTCGGGCAGGCGGCGGACCAGGTCGCCCGTACGGTACATCCGGCTCCCGGGCTCGCCGAAGGGGTCGGCCACGAAGCGTTCGGCCGTCAGTGCGGGACGATTGAGGTAGCCGTGGGCGAGTGCCTCGCCGGCCAGGTAGAGCTCGCCCGGAACACCCGGCGGCGCCAGACGCAGTCCACCGTCCAGGACGTGCCCCGACACGTTGGGGATCGGCCGGCCGATCGGCACGGAGGAGGGCCAGTCGGCGGTGTCGGCCGGCAGGGTGTAGGCGGTGACCAGGTGGGTCTCGGAAGGACCGTAATGGTTGTGCAGTCGCCGGTTCGGCACCCGGCGGCAGAACTCCCGGACGGCGCGGCTGGGTACGAGGGCCTCGCCGCCCTGGGCGAGCACCAGCAACGCGGGAAGGTCCCGGTCCTGTGCGACCGCGGCCTCGCAGACCGCCTCGATCACCAGGTGGGGTGCGAAGAGTTCGTTGATCTGCTGCTCGTCCAGCCACGTGGCCAGGCGGTCCGGGTCGCGTCGGACGTCGTCGTCCGGAATGACCAGGGTCTTGCCGAAGAGCAGCGCCGAGGTGATCTCCTGCACCGACACGTCGAAGCTGAGTGCGGTGAACTGGGCCGTCCTGGAGTCGGGAACCCGCGGAAGGTCGTCGTTGTGCCACCTGAGCAGATTGACCAGGGAGCCGGTGGGCATCACCACGCCCTTGGGAGTCCCGGTGGTGCCCGAGGTGTAGATGACGTACGCGGTGTGCCACGGCTCCAGCCGGCCGAGGCGGTCCCGGTCGTCCACCGCGGCACCGGACCGGTGCCGGAGTGCCTCGGCGGTCTCGGGCCTGTCGACCACGAGGGTGCGGACGCCGGTCTCGGGCAGGCCGGCGAGAACCCGTGTGGTGGTGAGCAGCAGCGCGGGCGCGGAGTCCCGCAGCATGAAGGCGATCCGCTCCACCGGGTACTCCGGGTCGACGGGCAGGTACCCGGCTCCGGCTTTCAGGATGGCCAGCAGGGCGACGACCATGTCGGCCGACCGGGAGGCCGCCAGGGCCACGATTCGGTCCGGGCCGGCGCCTTCGGCGATCAGCAGCCGGGCGAGGCGGTTCGACGCGAGGTCGAGGTCCCGGTAGGTCACGGCCCGTCCGTCGCGGTCCAGCACGGCCGTCGCCGTGGGGGTGCGTGCCGTCTGGGCGGCGAACAGTTCGGGCAGCGTGGTCTCGTGGTACTTGAGGCGGTTGGCGCGTGACTCGGCGAGCAGTTCGGCGCGCTCCTCCTCGGTGGCCAGGTCGATCAGACCGACCGCTCGCTCCTGGGCGTTCGGCGCGGTGAACGCCCTGAGGAGTGCCAGGAAGCGGCGGTGGTGGGCGGCCAGTCCGTCGGGCCGGTACAACTCGGGATTGCCGACCAGGTCGATCTGCGGTCCGGAGCCGTCGGAGCGGTCGTAGGCCGTGACGGAGAGGTCGTCGACCGGTCCCTGGGTGAGGTTGTGCGCCTCGGCCCGGTGCCCGGCGAATTCCAGGTCGTAGTCGAAGGACATGATGTTGACCTGAGGGCCGGTCAGGAAGCTCTCCTGTGGGCGCAGTCCGAATGACCGGGAGAGGGACTCTCCCCGGTGGCGCTGGTGCCGGAGCAGTCGGCGGAACTCCCGGGAGACCTTGCGTATCAGGTCGAGCACGGACTCTTCGGGGCGCACCTCCACGTGCAGCGGCAGGGTGTTGGAGAGCATGACCGGCACCGTGCGGAGTTCGGCGTCCGGCCGGGCCGCCACCGGCAGGGTGAGGACCACGTGCCGCTCCCCTGTCGTCTTGTGCAGGTAGGCGACGGTGGCGGCGATCAGCAGCACCGACCAGTGCGTGCGCGCCTGCCGCGCCGCGGTACGGAGCCGGGTGGTCTCGGCGGCGGAGAGCCGGCCCGTCTCGGTCAGGTTGTGATCCGGGGTGCCGGACGGGGTGCCGGCCAGCCGGGTCGGCCTCAGCGCCTCGGCGAACCGGTCGCCCCAGTGGGCCTGGTCGGCCGCGCATGCGTCCGATTCCCGGTACCGGCGCTCGTTCTCCAGAAGCGTGCGCAGGCTGCCGTACGGTGCCGGCGCCGGGTCGCGGCCTGCGACGAGGGCACTGTAGAGCTCGGCGACCCTGAGGGAGATCAGTGCGCCGCTGTGCCCGTCGGCCAGGATGTGATGAGCACTCAGGTACCAGACGAAGTGTTCGGGTCCGAGTCGGAACAGGGCGTACGAGAAGAGGGGACCGGTGGACAGCGGCAGCCGACGGGCCAGGTCGGCGCGCATCCAGGCCTTGGCCGAAGCCATGGCATCGTCCTCGGTGCTGACGTCGAGAACGGGGAAGACCCAGTCATCGGCCAGGTCGGCGATCTGCCAGGGCACGCCTTCGCATTCGCCGAAACGTGCCTGAAAGGGTTCGGCCTCGGCGATGGTGCGCCGGAGTGCGGCTTCGAACTTCTCCGCGTCGATCGGTCCGCGGATCTCCAGGTATTCACCGATGCGGGACTGCTGCCCTCTCGGGTTCAACTGCTCGGCCAACCAGATCTCATGCTGGGCAGCCGAAATTGGCAGACGTGTGCCGTCCAACTCTTTCCCCCGTAAATCACGTTGTGCAGACATTTCAGAGACTAGACCGCACCGCTAAACCCCCCCATACACCGGACCAGCCGCATTTCATGCGCCCCACACTGCATATTCCACAACGATGGCGTACGTCACATCCGATCGGCCCGGTCGCCCCGGGGCTCAAGTCGCGGTGAGAGTCGAGCCAATTCTCGGTAAAAGGGAGACCTCGAACTTGCCTGGCGTCCGGCGCGCCACCGAAGATCATCCTTCGGCGGGATTGACCAACCTGCCGTCATGGAAAACACGCCCACGGGGGATAGAAATGGACTTCCACATACTCGGGCCGCTGGAGATCACGGCGGCCGACGGCTCCGTCACACAGGGTCCCGGCGCCCTCAAACAGCGGGCGCTGCTGGCGCTGCTGTGCCTGAACGCCGAGCGCGTCGTCTCCACCCGGCAATTGACCGACCTCCTCTGGACGGACAACCCGCCACGCACCGCGGCCACCGCTCTGCAGGTCTACGTGTCCCGGCTGCGCAAGCACCTGTTGGCACTGGGCGCGGACCCGGCCGTCCTTGCCACGCGGGCTCCCGGTTACGTCCTCGACCTGGGCCGGCGGCACGAACTGGACCTGCGCCGTTTCGAGTCCGATGTGACAAGGGCCCACCAGCTGAACGCCATCGGCCGGACGGCGGAGGCCTCGGAGCTGCTGGCCTCCGCCATCGCGCTGTGGCGCGGGCCTGCCCTCGCCGACGTCCGCGGCCTGCCCATGCTGGACGATCTGGGCCACCAACTGGACGAGAAGCGGAATTCCGCGCACGAGCTGTGGGTGGAAACCGAACTGCGGCTCGGCCGGAACGCCTGGGTGATCAGTGAGGCCTACGGTCTGGTCGCGGACCAGCCGTTGTGGGAGAACCTCTATCTCTATCTGATTGTGGCTCTCTACCGCAGTGGCCGCACCGCCGATGCACTCAGCGTCTACAACACCCTCCGGAACAAGCTCGTCGAAGGGCTCGGCATGGAACCGAGCCTGCGGCTCCGGCAGGTGCAGCGGGCCGTTCTCTCCCGAGCCTCCTGGCTCGAGGACAAGGCAGCCCTTCCGCTGGTCTCGTAGAGGTTCACACACCCGACCCGGGGACGTCCCTTCCGCCGCCTCAGACCGCGGGCCGGACGTCCTCCGCGGGCGTGAGGGTGGTGGTTCGCCTGGCGCGTGCGGCCCGGGGCAGCTCGAGGGTGATGAACGCCTCCGCCCGCATGACGGCGAGCCCGATCCTGGGCAGATCGCGTGCCCGCGGATACACCAGGAACCGCGGCTCCCAGCGCGGCTGGAATTTGGCGTTGAACTTGTAGAGCGACTCGATCTGGAACCAGCGCGAGGAGAAGACCAGCAGTCCGCGCCACACGCGCAGCACCGGTCCTGCGCCGAGTCGCTCACCCCTGGCCAGGGCCGAGCGGAACATCGCGAAGTTCAGTGACACGCGACGCACGCCCATCTGCTGCGCCGCCTGCAAGGCCGCGACGATCAGCAGCTCGTTGAGGCCGGGGTCGGCGGAGCGGTCGCGTCTCATCAGGTCCAGGGAGATGTCCTCAGGCCCCCAGGGCACGAAGTGCAGTATCGCCTTCAGGTCGTCGCCGGCCGGGTCCTCGCCCGCCGCCTCATCGGGTGCCTTGTGGGCGGTGACGACGACGCACTCGTCGTCCGCAGGATCGCCGAACCGGCCCAGCGCGGTGGAGAATCCGCGCTCCACGGTGGTTCCCCGCCAACGTGCGGCGGCGTCACCGATCCGTTGCCGCTCCGTCTCGTTCAGTTCGGCGACCCGGCGGACCCGGCAGACGTAGCCGCCCCGCTCGATCCGCTTCACCATCTGCCGGACGTTGCGCATGGCCCGTCCGGACAGCGAGAAGTCGGCCGTGTCGACCACCGCCTCGTCGCCCAGCTCCAGCGCATCCAGCCCGGTCTCCCGGGCCCAGATCTCCCCGCCGGTCTCACTGCAGCCCACCACGGCCGGCACCCACGCGTGCTCGCGGGCCTCGGTCATGAAGGCGTTGATCGCACCGGGCCAGGCCTCGACGTCTCCGAGCGGGTCGCCCGAGGCCAGCATGACGCCCGAGACCACCCGGTAGGCGATCGCCGCCTTGCCCGAGGGGGAGAACACCACGCTCTTGTCGCGCCGCAGAGCGAAATAGCCCAGGGAGTCACGGGCGCCGTAGCGGTCGAGCAGCGCCCGCACGCACGACTCGTCCTCGGCGGTCAGTTCCGGTTCCGGCGTCTCCGGGCGCAGTGCCAGCCAAGCGCTGGTCAGCGCGGTCAACAGGCCCAGAGCGCCCAGCGAGTAGCCCACCAGATCGGCGACCCGGACGGAGGTGTACCCGACCGGCCCCTCGACGCCGAACAGCCCGTACAGCACGTGCTCCAGCCGTTGCGGAAGGGTGTACGACCGGCGCTCGCTCGACGGGTGGACGCTGACGACGAGCAGGCCGAGCAGGACGCTGAGCCCGCCCAGGCCGAGGAAACTGGCAAGTGCTCTCAGGCGGGTGCGCGGGTCGGCCTTGGCGTAGAACTCGCGCCGGTGGAACAGGATCAGTCCCAGCAGGACCAGCGCGATGAGCGCCGTGGGCAGCTCATGGCGGTGCAGCAGATGGAGTGCCGCGCTCGTAGGAAGCAGCACCACCACCGCGCGCCAGGCGCGACGTTTGCGGCGGCGCAGCGCGTGGGCCAGCAGGACCAGCAGCAGTCCGCTCGTCAGTTGGCCCACCGCCGCCAGCGTGCTCACCCCGCCGGGAAGGTCACCGAGCCAGCTGTGCACCCGGGAGTGCCGGAAGCCCGGGAAGAGGGCACTCACCAGGTCCAGGACACCGATCAGCCGGCAGATGTGCCCCGCCGCTGTCGGAACCCATGGCCGTCCGTTCCTATAACGCTCTTTCACGTTCCAAACCATAGAGGCCGATCAGACCTCATTTCCTTGTCCTGCCAGTCCATTGAGGGCTGCGTTAGCGCGGGTTTAGTTTCCTCTCGAAGAACCCATCGCAGAGTAAAGATTGTGCAGCGCGGCCATTACCTCGAAGCGTTGTGGAGAGTACGGGTGGCAATAAACCCTCTCGAATTGAGCTCCACCTTGAGGTCAATTGAGCTTTATCTGAGGTTGGAGGGCTCAACTCCGCTTCACGGCCATTTATTTCGTTGAGTGTCGCGCCGAGTCGTGGCTAGCATGAACCCACTCCCCGGTTACTCAAGGCCTTTGCCTGCCGTGATGAGCCATGGAGAAAAGTGCGCACATGTCTGCGAATCGATTCGCGCACCCAGCTGAAATTTCCACCACTCGAAGGGAATCACCATGAACGGCAAGCGTGCCGTCGCCGGTGCGATGATCGCGGCTCTCGCCGCGGTCGGCACCGCGGGTCTCACCACTTCCAGCGCGTCGGCTGCCTCCCTGCCGCAGCACAAGGCCGCCGCCCAGCACTCGGTCACCACCGCCCAGGTCCTCAGCAAGGGTGCGCAGCCGCAGTTCTGGCACGCGATCGCCCAGAGCGTCGCCGCGGCGACGGTCGTCAAGGCGACGGAGCAGGTCGCGAAGTTCACGACCAAGCTCCCGAAGTCCAGCGACTCCTCGTCGTCCAGCGAGTCCTCGTCGTCCTCCAGCGGCGGTCCCGCTCTCAGCGGCACGTCGCTGCACGGAGTGATACCGGGCGACACCGCCTACGACGCCAACTGACCTGATTGCGTCAGGTGTTGCACAGCGCCGCGCGACGTGCGGCAGCGAAAGACCCACTGGCGTCGGCCGACCACCGGCGCCGCGTGACCTGTGGCGCCGACTGACCCTCGGCGCAGGGGGAAGCCACGGCACCGCCCGGCCGGCGGAGCCGCGTGGCACGCGGCATCGGCCGACGATCGGTGCCGGATGACGTGCGCCACCGCATGACCAGCGGTGCGAAGTGACATGCGGTGTCGGGTGTCCACCGACACCGCATCGCCCCCCGGTGCCGGGGCGGGGCGCCCCGCCCCGGCACACAGCGTCGCGCGAATCCATTCCTTTTTTCCGACATGACCGACCTGGACGTCGGCCCCACCTGGATGTGGACAGCGATGAGAGTTCTCGCGCGCTCGCGCGCATCGGAGGGCGCACCCCGGACGGCGGGCGGGGCGCTCCCGGCGAAGGTACGGGTCAGCGCGCTGGCCGCCCTCGTGGCCGTGGCGGTGTACTGCTTGTGCTGCCTGGTGTACAACGCCCCCGACTCCCCGGCGAAGGACCGTGTCAAGGGCCCCGTCATGGCCTTCATGGAGCCGTACTTCTGGCAGGACTGGCAGCTCTTCGGACCCACCCCCGGCAGCAACAACGACTTCGTGTACCTGCGCGCCCGGATGACGCTCCCCGGCTCGGGCAAGACCGTGGAGTCGAGCCCCGTCGAGATCGAGCAGGCCATCGACCGATCCCCGCGCGAATTCCGGGTGAACCCGACGAAACTCCCCGGCGTGCTTCTCGCGTTCGACGCCGTGGCCAACCGGTACGCGGGTATCGCGAACAAGATCCAGAAACTTCCGGCGACGGAACGGGAGGACGCCCGCAAGCGTCTCGACGACCAGTTCAAACCGGACTTTGAGGAGATGCAGCGGTTCTTCTCCGTACAGGCGAAGGCGCTCTACCCGGACGCGGAGATCATCTCCGTACAGGCGATCTTCAAGAACCGTCCCATCGTGCCGTTCTCGGCGCGGTACGCGGAACCCAAGCCGAAGGAGCACGAGAAGGGACTGCTGGCGACGTCATGGATGGACTACGTAACGGGGGTGGAGCAGTGACCGGCGTGTTCGCCCTGATGGGCAGGGGATGGCAGGCCGGCACGGCGCGGCTGGACGCCGCGCTGCTGCGCCTCGCGAGCAGGAAGCACCGGCTCATCGGAGTCGCGGCGCTCCGCGTCGTCATCGGCTTCGCCACCCTGCTGTACTGCCTGTCCGACTACTCGCGGCGGCGCTTCCTGTGGGGGCCGGACTCCTACAACTCGATCTCCACGGCGAGGGCCGAGCTGCCGCGCTGGGGCTTCTCGATCTTCCTGTGGAGCCATTCCACGCTCTGGTTCGAGATCGCCTATCACGCGGTGATCGTGGTCGCCCTGGCGTTCATGATCTTCGGCGGCCGGGCGCTCACCCTCGCGCAGGCCCTGATGATGTGGTCGCTGCACAACCGGAACCAGGATGTGCTCGAAGGCGGCGACAATCTCGCCCAGATCGTCATCCTGTTCATGGTCTTCACCGTCTCCAACGCCTACTTCGCGCCCGGCGCCAAGCGGCGGCGCGCGCGGATGCGCGCGGACGAACGGCCGACGACCTCCACCGTGCTGCACAACCTCGCCGCCTTTCTCATCGTCTTCCAGACCGCGGTGCTGTACTTCACCGCCGGCTACTGGAAGATCACCGGGAAGGTGTGGCAGGACGGCGTGGCGATGTACTACATCAGCCGGATCACCGGCTTCGAGATGTCGGCCACGTACGCGCACCTGATGAACAACGCCTTCGTGGGTACCGCTCTCTGCTACTTCACGATCTTCATCGAGCTGGCGCTGCCCTTCGCGATCCTGTCCGCTCGCCCGTGGATCCGGAAGGCCAACACGGTGGCCCTGGAGGGCATGCACCTGGGCATCATCGCCTGCATGGGCCTGGTGTGCTTCGGGCTACTGATGATCGGCGCGGACTGCACCTGCCTGCGCGACGAGGACTACCGGTCCCTCGCGCGGCGCTTCCGGTCCGTCAAGGAACATGTACGG
Source organism: Streptomyces mirabilis (assembly GCF_039503195.1). Classification (NCBI taxonomy): domain Bacteria; kingdom Bacillati; phylum Actinomycetota; class Actinomycetes; order Kitasatosporales; family Streptomycetaceae; genus Streptomyces; species Streptomyces mirabilis. Next base: position 5,757,319 of record NZ_JBCJKP010000001.1, on the reverse strand, counting down.
GGCGGGAGTTGGTCACCACTGCCCGCGCGCGGCATGACCCCGGTGGCCATGACGGCGGGACAGGACGGTGCGGCCGATGCGTGACACGACCGACGAAGCGGCGAACGCCGCGCCGGACGCCCTGTACCGGTTCCTCACCGCCGAGCCCGCCGACCGGGAACGCCTGGCACCGCGCGTGGTCGCCGCCGTGGGCCGGGAGCGGCTCGACGAGATCGTGGACACCACGCTCGGACGGGTCGGCGAGGTCACCGGCGTGCGCGACAGCCGCGACGGACTGGTGATCGAAGGCACCCGGGGACGGGCCCTCGCCTTCGCCGCCACCAGGGACGGCCATGAGCTGGACGGGCTCCTGATCGCACCCGGCGCACACCGCCCGGCACGCCTGCGCACCAACTGGGTGCGCCCGGCTCTGGCCTGGACCGTGCTGGTCCTGCTGTTCCTCGTGCGCATCGACGCCTGCTGGGAGGCCCCCTCCCGGATCGCCTGGTGCGGCCGTCTGCTGATCGTCGCGGCCGGATACCTGGTCGTGGAGGGCTGGCGTGCCCCGGCCCTGTTTCCGTGGTGGATACGCCGACCGCTGGAGGCCGGGGCGCTCGTCGCCCTCGCCTCCGCCTGGCGACTGCCCGGGCTGCCCACGTCGGGCGGTGCCCCCGAACTGGTCGTGGGGGCCGCACTGGTCGCCGTCCTCGGCGTACTCCTGATGCGGGCACGGCGTCACCGCTGGGGGACGGCCGTCTCCCAGCCCCTCGTCTTCCCCTTGCAGGGTGGCCGTTGGTACGTGGGGCAAGGAGGCGGACGCAGCCTCAACCATCACTTCGCCGTCCCCGGGCAACGCGGCGCCCTGGACGTGGTCCAGGCCGGCCCGGGCGGGACGCGCGGGCGTCACCGCGCCCGCACCCAGGGCACGCACGGCAAGAACGAGCGCTACCTCATCTACGGGCAGCCCGTGCACGCACCCTGCGACGGTACGGTCGTCTCCGCCGCCGATCACATCGACGACCAAGAACCCGGCGCCGTCCGCTACCAACCCCTGTACGGCAACCACGTGTGGATCGACACGGGCGCCGAGATCGTCAAGCTCGCCCATCTGCGTCCCGGCACCGTGACCGTGAGCACCGGCGACCCCGTGCGCGTCGGGCAGGTGCTCGGCGAGGTCGGGAACTCCGGCAACAGCAGCGAGCCGCACCTGCACCTCCACGCCGAGCGCGACGGCCTCGGCCTCGACCTGGAGTTCCAGGGAGTCTCGGGCCCGCTGTGCCGGGGCCGGACCGTCCGCACCTAGGCCCTGTCGTCACATTCCCGTCTGCCCCGTGACCCGGGCGGACGACGGGAATGTGACGACGGACCTGGGCATCCCGTTCAGTTCAGCAGCCACCGGGCCGGCACGGCGAGACGTCCGTGCCGCGCCCCCTCGTTCTGCTCTGCGCGCCGTCCGGCGCCCCCACACCAAAAGGTCTGCATCCCGTGCCTCTCCATGCCCCCATACGCCCGCTGCGTCGCCTGCGCGGCTCCGTCGTCGCGGCTGCCTGCGCCACGCTGCTCGGCACCGTCGGCTCCCTTCCCGCCGCCCACGCGGCCGACCGGCACCCTCTCGTGGGATCCCGGCCCGCATACGCGACGCGGACCGCCGACACCGGCCCCGTCCCCGCCGGTAGTCACGTCAGCGCGCGTCTCTACCTCAACTCCCGTGACCCGCAAGGGCTCGCGGCGTTCCTGCGCGACGTCAGCGACCCCCGCAGCCCGCACTACCGGCACTACCTCACCCCGGCGGAATACCAACGGCACTTCGGCCCGACGGACCGCCAGATCCGGACTCTCACGGCATGGCTGGGCGGGTCCGGATTCACCGTCACCGGCCGAACCTCCCACTATCTGGGGATCGAAGGGCCCGCCCGCGCCGTCCGGCAGGCCTTCGGCACGAGCCTGCACGGCTATCGCACCGGCCGCGGCACGAGCGACGCCCCCGCCGGCGACCTGAGTGTGCCCGCCTCCCTCGGCGCCACCGTGCTCGGCGTGTCCGGCCTGTCCACCCCCGCGGCGGCCCACCCCCTGTCGACCCCCGCGCCGGCTCTCGACGTACCCGCCGACGACGCCGTCTGCTCCGGTCACTTCGGGGAGAAGCCCGCCACAGGCCTACCCCAGGCGTACGGCAGGACCGCCACGTACGCGCCGTGCCCCTACACCCCCGCCCAGCTCCGCCACGCCTACGGCACGGGCGCCAAGGGTGCCACCGGGCGCGGCTCCACCATCGCCGTCGTGGACGCCTACGGATCACCCGACATGCTCACCGACGCCGACCGCTACGCCCGGGCCACCGGCGATCACGCCTTCCGGCCGGGCCAGTACCGCCGGCACGTCACTCCCGGCGACTGGCACATCGACGACGCGTGCGCGTCCCCGCGTACCTGGGCCGGCGAACAGGCTCTCGACATCGACCTCGCCCACGGCCTCGCCCCGGACGCGAACGTCCTCTACGTCGGTGCGAACTCCTGCCTCGACAACGACCTGATGGACGCCGAGTCGTACATCATCGACGGCCGCCGGGCGGACGTCATCTCCAACTCCTGGGCCGAGATCATCCACTCCAGTCCCGGGCACCTCACCCCCACCCTCATAGCCGCCTGGAACCTGCTGTTCGAGCAGGCCGCCGCCGAGGGCATCGGCGTCTACTTCGCCGCGGGGGACTGCGGCGACTCCTCGCCCGAGGCCGCCCAGACCGGCGTCAACTGCGATCCGAAGACCACCCGGGCCCAGGCCGACTTCCCCAGCGGCTCCCCGTGGGTCACCTCGGTCGGCGGCACCACCCTCGCCCTCGACCGGCACGGCGACTACGCCTGGGAGACCAGCATGGGTGACGGGCTGTCCGTTCTCACCGACAAAGGCAAGGCATGGGGGCCCGTCCCCGGTGTCTTCGCCTTCGGCGGCGGAGGGGGTGCGAGCGACTTCCCGCAGCCCTGGTACCAGCGCGGCAGCGTTCCCGGCGGCACCGCACACCGCACGACGCCCGACGTGGCGCTCGAAGGCGACGGGGCACTGCCCGTCCTCGTCGGACTCACGGACGCCGGGGCCTACCACCTCGTCGGATTCGGCGGCACGTCCGCGGCCGCGCCCGCCTTCGCCGCCGTGCAGGCCGACGCGCAACAAGCCTCCGGACACCGGCTCGGCTTCGCCAACCCGCTCCTGTACGCCCTTGCCCGGTCCCGCGCCCACGTCTTCCACGACGTCACCGACCGGCCCGCGAACGCCGGCGCGCAACCTCTCACCGTGGTACGCGACGAGGGCCCCGCCGTCGACACGTCCACGGGCGCACAGCGCTATCTCCTCTACACCCTCGGCCACGACTTCGGACTCCAGGCCCGCCGCGGCTACGACGACGCCACCGGCCTCGGCTCCCCCGACACCGGCTACCTGCGCTGGTTCCAGCACACCAAGGGCACGCTGAAGTGACCGTCGACGCCTTCGTCGTGGGAGCGGGGCCCAACGGCCTCGCCGGCGCCGTCACGCTCGCCCAGGCGGGCCTCTCCGTGACCGTCCTGGAGGCCGCGGCCACCATCGGCGGCGGCACCCGCAGTGGCGAGGTCACCGTGCCCGGCCTGCTCCACGACCACTGCGCCGCGGTGCATCCCATGGCCGTCGCATCGCCCTACCTGCGCACCCTCGGCCTGGACCGCCACGGACTGCGCTGGGAGTACGCCGAGACCGACCTCGCCCACCCCCTCGATGGCGGTCGGGCGGCCGTACTCCAGCGCGACCTGGACGCGACCGTACGCGGCCTCGGCGCCGACGGCCCGGCTTGGCGTCGGCTGTTCGCGCCCCTGACCGCGCACTACGACGCCCTGAGCGAAGACCTCATGCGCCCCTTGGCGGCGCTGCCCCGCCACCCTGTCCGCACGGGCGCGTTCGGGCTGCTGGCGGCCCAACCGGCGCAGTGGACCCTGCGCCGATGGCGCGGGCAAGCGGCCCGGGCCCTGTTCGCGGGGGTCGCCGCCCATGCGCTGAGCCCACTCACCGGCCCGGGCAGCTCCGCCATCGGCCTCATGCTCACCGCCGCCGCGCACCGTCATGGCTGGCCCGTCGCCCGCGGGGGTTCGGGGGCCATCGCCGAGGCGCTCGCCGCCCGTCTCGTCGAACTCGGCGGCACCATCGAAACGGGCACCCCCGTGCGTTCCCTGCGGGACCTTCCCCCCGCCCGCACGGTCCTGCTCGACCTGGCTCCCCGCGAGGCGGCGAGGGTGTGCGGTCCGCGTCTTCCCGCCCGCGTCCGGCGCGCGTACACCCGCTACCGGCACGGGCCCGCCGCGTACAAGGTCGACCTGGCGGTGGAGGGAGGCGTTCCCTGGCGTGCCGAGGTGTGCCGCACGGCGGGCACCGTTCACCTCGGCGGAACCGCGGAGGAGATCGCGGAGGCCGAACAGGCGGTCTCCCGCGGTCGGATGCCCCGGCGTCCCTTCGTACTGGTCGCCCAGCAGTACCTCGCCGACCCCGGGCGCTCGGCCGGCGACGTCCACCCCGTCTGGGCGTACGCACACGTCCCGCACGGCTACGACGGGGACGCGACGGCCACCGTCCTGGAACGCATCGAGCAGTACGCCCCCGGACTGCGCGACCGCGTCATCGGCCTGACCGCCCGCTCCCCGGCCGCGCTCGAGGCGTACAACCCCAACTACGTCGGCGGGGACATCCTCAACGGCGCCAACTCCCCCGCCTCTCTCGCGTTTCGCCCGCGCCTGGCCCCTGATCCATACGCCACGGGAATCCCCGGCGTCTATCTCTGCTCGGCGGCGACGCCGCCGGGGGCGGGCGTACACGGCATGTGCGGGCACAACGCCGCGAGATCGGCGCTACGGAAACTCGGACTGACCGTGGCCGTCTGAGCTGCCTGGCGGCGGACCGATCCGTGGGGACGAAGAGCTCGCCGCACCCCTGGGCTTCCCCGATCATCCTTCATTTCACCGTTCTAGCAGGTCAGAACCGGTGACGTCGGCGGGGGCTCGTGGATCATTCACGGGGCTTACCGGTTCTTCCGTTCCCCTCGCGTTCCCGACGGCGGTCTGTCAGCAGCGTCCTGACCTGTAAACAGAGGACGTGGCAGGCCACGCCATCGGGCGATTTCCGCTCCGACGCATCACCCATGCGACGCAAAGAGGCCCTACCCCGCTTTGGGGGTAGGGCCTCCGGCCGTCTGCGTGCCCTGTCCAGGCCGCTGCCCTCAGGCTGGCTGCTCGGGCTGATCTGCGGGACCAGTCCGTACAGAACGGCGAGCAGTATCCAGCAGATGGCCGGCCCGCGGGTCGTCCACATCCACCAGGCGCCCCCGGAGCGCACCCGACAAGGCCGACTCCATCCGTGCTTTGCTCGGTGCCGGCGCGTCCGGCACCGGCAAGTCCTGGTCGTTCCGCCCGCTCATGGCGACCGCCCACCTGCGCGGCGACCTGCTCCTCATCGACGGCAAGGGCGAAGAGGCCACCCTCTGGGAATCCGCGTGCCGCGTCGCCGTGGAACGCGACGTGGACCTGGCGTTCACCCGGCCCGATGGCCGCCCCATAGACCCCCGCGACGGCTGGGAGGAGTTCAAGGAACTGTTGGCGGAAGCGGGCATCGGCGACCCTCGTCTCTACGACGGAAGCCGCCACACGGCGCGCACGATCCTGAACGAGCTGGGGGTGGACATGCCGACCATGATGGAGATCCTGCGGCACACCCGGATCAGCCAGACGCGCCGCTACGTCAAGGGCCGCTCGCACCTCTCGAAGGACGCCGTGCGCCGCATGGGAGATGCCTTCCTGCCCGCCCCGGAATCTGCCCCTGAGCCCGCAACTGAGACCAGAACTGAGACGGGAGACCGCCGCGCGGCCCGCTCCCGCGCCCGCCGTCGCGTCCGGTAAAAAAGCAAAAGCCCCAGTTCACGGCGAGTGAGAATCCTGGGGCTTCTACAGAGCCGCCTTCGGGATTCGAACCCGAGACCTACGCATTACGAGTGCGTTGCTCTGGCCATCTGAGCTAAGGCGGCGCGCTGTCCGCACTATGGTGCGATCAGCAACGTCGGTAAGTCTACACAGTTCCCGGGGGTGCTCCGTACACGCCCCGGGAGGACCGGTTCCGGGGCGTGCGGGAGGGCTATGCGCAGCGCTTTCCCTTTGCGGGAGGGGTGCCCTGGAGGAGGTAGCGGTCGATCGTGGAGTCGATGCAGACGCTCCCGCGGCCGTACGCGGTGTGTCCGTCGCCGACGTAGGTGAGCAGGACGCCGGAGGAGAGCTGGGAGGCGAGGGACTCGGCCCAGGCGTAGGGGGTGGCCGGGTCCCGGGTGGTGCCGACCACGAGGATCGGGCCCGCGCCCTTCGCCTCGATGCGGTGCGGCTCGCCGGTGGGCCGCACGGGCCAGTACGCGCAGTTCAGAGAGGCCCAGGCCAGACCGTCACCGAAGACGGGGGACGCCTTCTCGAACGCGGGGAGGTCCTTCTCCACCTGCTCGGGCGTGGAGAAGGCGGCCGGGAGGTCGAGGCAGTTCACGGCCGCGTTGGCGAACATGAGGTTCGCGTACTTGCCGTCGGCGTCGCGCTCGTAATAGCTGTCGGAGAGGGCGAGCAGGCCCGCGCCGTCCTTGTCCTTCATCGCCGCGGTGAGCGCCTGGCGCAGCTGCGGCCACGCCGCCTGGTCGTACATCGCCGCGATCACACCCGTGGTCGCGAGCGCCTCGCCGAGCTTGCGGCCGCCCGCGTCGCCCGTCGGGATCGGCTTCGCGTCGAGCTGCTTGAAGAAGGCGCTGAGGTTCTTGCCGACCTGGTCCGGGCTCGTGCCCGGGCCGCCCAGCGGGCAGTCGCTCTGGCGCACGCAGTCCTTCGCGAAGGACTGGAACGCCGTCTCGAAGCCCGCCGTCTGGTCCCGGTTGAGCTTGCGTGCGGACAGGGACGGGTCCATCGCGCCGTCCAGGACCATGCGGCCCACCCGTTCCGGGAACAGGCCCGCGTACGTCGCCCCGAGGAGCGTCCCGTACGACGCCCCCACGTAGTTCAGCTTCTGGTCGCCCAGGACCGCGCGCAGGATGTCCATGTCCCGGGCCGCCTCGACCGTGGAGACGTGCCGCAGCAGGTTCGGCGAGTGCCGGCCGCAGCCCTCGGCGAACTTCTTGTACGCGTCGACCAGTTCACCCGTTTCCTTCTTGTCGTCGGGGGTGACGTCCGTCCCCGTGTACGTGTCCATCTGGGGGCCGGTGAGGCACTCGACGGGTTCGCTGCGGGCCACCCCGCGCGGGTCGACCGCGACCATGTCGTAGCGCGCGCGGACCTCCGCGGGGTAGCCGATCCCCGCGTACGACTGCAGGTAGCCCACCGCCGAGCCGCCCGGTCCGCCCGGGTTGACCAGCAGCGAGCCGATGCGCTTGCCGGGGCCGGTGGCCTTCTTGCGGGCCACGGCCAGTTTGACGTCGCCCGAGGCCGGTTTCGCGTAGTCGAGCGGTGCCTTCATCGTGGCGCACTCGAAGCCGGAGGCGCCGCAGTTGCGCCAGGTCAGCTTCTGGTCGTAGTACGACGACAGCGTGGAGGGTGTGGCGCGGGGCAGTGCGGCCAGCACCGCGTCCGCCGCCGTCGTGGCCGTCCTGGTCGAACTCCCCGTGGAGCAGGCGGAGACGAGCAGCGTGGTGGCGGCGAGCAGCACGCCGCCCGCACGGACGGTGCGCATCGCGCGGATCGCACCGCGGGATCGGTTCGGCCGACCGGACCGGGGCGGCCGAGGGGTGCGCCTGAAGTACCTGGAGTACATCTCGCGAGCGTAACCCTGCGCGACGCCGTGATCACCAACAGTCGTGCATGTGCCTCGTACGAGTGATGTCGTCAACACGGCGACTCAACTCCTGCTCCCCACACCTCGCCTCAGCTCCTCACTCCGGCTCCTCGGCACGGCCCCGGCTGTCGGCCGGTCACGGTCACTGTCGGCCGCTCGCCGGTCGCTGCCGGCTCCGGGGCCTCGGCTCGACCGTGCCTTCGAGTCTCTCGGCTCAGCCCGCCCGCAGCGCCATCGTCATCGCCTCCACCGCAAGCAGCGGGGCCACATTGCGGTCCAGCGCCTCACGGCACGCGGCGATCGCGTCGATCCGGCGGAGGGTCGCCTCCGGCGAGCTGCCGCGGGCGAGGCGCTCGAGTACATCCTCGGCCTCCGTGTTGGCGAGGGCCACCCGGGAGCCGAGCTGGAGGGCGAGGACGTCGCGGTAGAAGCCGGTGAGGTCGATGAGGGCCAGGTCCAGGCTGTCGCGCTGCGTGCGCGTTCTCCGGCGCTTCTGCCGGTCCTCCAGCTCCTTCATGACGCCCGCGGTGCCACGCGGCATACGGCCGCCCTGCGACGCGCCGAGGGCCGCCTTCAGGTCTTCGGTCTCCTTGACGTCGACTTCCTCGGCGAGCTGCTTCGCGTCCTCCGAGGCCGTGTCGATCAGCTCCTGGGCCGCCTTGAGACAGCCGCCGATGTCGTCGACCCGCAGCGGGAGCTTGAGGACGGCGGCCCTGCGCTCACGGGCACGCTGGTCCGTGGCGAGACGGCGGGCGCGCCCGATGTGCCCCTGTGTCGCGCGGGCGGCGGCCGCCGCGACAGCGGGATCGATGCCGTCACGGCGGACGAGGATGTCGGCGACCGCGTCCACCGGCGGGGTGCGCAGGGTGAGCAGGCGGCAGCGGGAGCGAATGGTGGGCAGGACGTCCTCGATGGAGGGCGCGCAGAGCAGCCAGACCGTACGCGGGGCCGGTTCCTCGACGGCCTTCAGAATGACGTTGCCCGCGCCCTCCGTGAGGCGGTCCGCGTCTTCCAGGACGATGACCTGCCAGCGGCCGGTCGCCGGGGACAGCTGGGCGCGGCGGACCAGATCGCGGGTCTCCTTCACACCGATGGAGAGGAGGTCGGTGCGGATGATCTGCACATCGGCGTGCGTCCCGATCAGGCTGGTGTGGCAACCGTCACAGAAACCGCAGCCGGGGACTCCTCCCAGCGCGCGGTCGGGGCTCACGCACTGGAGCGCCGCCGCGAAGGCCCGCGCCGCGGTGGAACGCCCGGAGCCGGGCGGGCCGGTGAACAGCCAGGCGTGCGTCATCTTGGACGCCTCGGGGAGCGGGGTGTCCGCGGCGACCGCCGAGACGAGGGCGTCGGCGTCACGAGCGGCGGCGGCGAGCTGCTCGCTCACCTTGTCCTGGCCCACCAGGTCGTCCCATACCGGCACGGGGCACCGCCCTTTCGTCGCACTTTGCCTTGCCGCGTCCATTGTGCGGGTCGCCACTGACAACGGGTCCCCGGACCTCAGCGACGGCGGCGACCGCCCCGTCCCTCGCGCCCGTCGTCCTGCTCGTCGTCGTCACGCGGACCCAGCAGTTCGTCCGCCAGGGTCGGCAGATCGTCGAGCGGGGTCTCCTCCGCCCAGTCGGAACGGGGGCGGCGACGCGGTGCGCCCTCGGCATCGACCTGGGGCAGCTCGCGCGTACGGTCACCGGCCCTCTCGGGCCGGGGCTCGGCCCGCTCGTCCCGGAAGAAGCCCGGAGGCACCCGGTTAGCGGGATCACCCGCACCGGCATCCGGAGCGGCACCCGCGCCCCCGTCGCGTACCGGAGGAAGCACCGCCGTCTCGTCGGCCGCGCCCGGTGCCACCGGCGGAAGCACGGCGGTCTCGTCCGCGGCCCCCGGAACCACCGGCGGAAGCACGGCCGTCTTCTCGGCCGCTTCCTCGGGCACCGGCGGCTTCGGCAGCTTGGCCGTCTCCTCCGAGTCGGAGCGGGAACTCTGGCGGCTCGCTCCGGAGCGCACGGGCCGCAGCACCGTCGTCTCGTCCACCGAGCCGCCCGAGGTGCTCGGAGGCGTCACGACCGGCGTGGGCACCGTCGTCTCGTTGTCGGCCACGGGACCCGTGGCCGCCGGCTCAGCAGAACCCGCAGGCGCCGAACCGGAAGCAGGAGCCGACGTAGCCGATGAAGCGGAAGCCGCAGTCGAAGCGGAAGCGGAAGCAGACGTCGAAGCCGCCGTGGCTGCGGCCGCCGCCGCTGCCGCCGTCTCCGTCGCGGCCCGTCGCGCCTCCTCCGCCCGCAGCAACGCCTCCTCGGCCTTGCGCTGCTTCTCCAGACGGCGCTCCTCGGCCTCGGCCCGCAGCCGTGCCTGCTCCTCGGCCAGCCTGCGCAGCCGGTCCTGCTCGGCGGCCTGGGCCTGCTCCTGGGCCAGCAGCCGCGCCCGCTCCTGCTCGGCCCGGCGACGGGCCTCCTCGGCGCGCTGTCGGGCCTCCTCCGCCTGGCGCTCCGCCTCGCGCCGCTGCGCCTCCTCCAGCTCGCGCTGCTTGCGCTCCTCTTCCTCCGCACGCAGCCGGGCGAGCTGTTCCTGGCGCTCGCGCTCCAGTCGCTCCTCCTCGGCCTTGCGCGCGGCCTCTTCCTCGGCCTTGCGCCGGGCCTCCTCCTCGGCCGCCTTGCGTGCCTCCTCCTGGGCCTTCACCTCGGCCTCGGAGAGGGGCAGCATCACGTCGAGCCGGTGCCGGACGACGGTGGTGACCGCCTCGGGCTCCTGGGCGGCGTCGACCACCAGGTAGCGGCCCGGGTCGGCGGCGGCCAGCGTCAGGAAACCGGACCGCACGCGCGTGTGGAACTCGACCGGCTCCGACTCCAGCCGGTCGGGCGCCTCCGTGAAGCGCTCACGAGCCGCCTCCGGGGAGACGTCGAGGAGCACCGTCAGATGCGGCACCAGTCCGTTGGTCGCCCATCGGTTGATGCGGGCGATCTCGGTCGGGGACAGGTCCCGGCCGGCCCCCTGGTAGGCCACCGACGAGTCGATGTAGCGGTCGGAGATGACGACGGCGCCCCGCTCCAGCGCGGGCCGCACCACCGTGTCCACGTGCTCGGCGCGGTCGGCGGCGTACAGCAGTGCCTCCGCACGGTGCGACAGGCCCGCCGACGACACGTCCAGCAGGATCGACCGCAGCCGCTTGCCGACCGGCGTTGCGCCCGGCTCGCGGGTCACCACGACCTCGTGGCCCTTGGCGCGGATCCACTCCGCGAGCGCTTCCGCCTGCGTCGACTTCCCGGCCCCGTCGCCGCCCTCCAGGGCGAGGAAGAACCCGTTCGCGGTGGATTTCTGCACCGGGTCGTCGCCGCCGCGCAGCGCGTCCAGCAGGTCGTGCCGCAACGGCACTCCGGAGCGGTCGTCGACCTTGGCGAGCACCAGGGCGGCGACCGGCAGCAGCAGGGCGCCCACCAGCATCAGTGTGAAGGCGGCGCCTCCGTGCGCGAACACGAACTTGCCGTTCTCGAGCCGGTGCGGGCCGATCGCCGCGGCCACCACGGGCGCCAGCAGGGCGCCGAGCGCGACGGAGACCCGTACGACCGCGTGCAGGTGTTCCGTCGTACGCGCCCGCCGGTATTCCTCGGTCTCCTGGTCGAGCAGCGCGTGCCCGGTGTTCGCGGCGACGCCCGCGCCGATGCCCGCGAGGCCGGCGATCAGCAGCACCGTGGTGACGTCCGGGACCAGACCGGCGGCCAGCAGCGCGATCCCGGTGAAGGCGATCGCCAGCGAGAGCAGCCTGCGCCGCGACAGCGGCGGCAGCACGGAGGGGGCCGTCCGGATGCCGATGACGACACCCCCGGTCAGCGCCAGCACCAGCAGGCCGAACGTGACCGGTCCGCCGCCCATGTCCTTGGCCTGCAGCACGGAGACGGCGACAGCGGCCGCGATCGCCGCGGCGACGGCCGCGCAGGCGAGCACCAGGAGCGGGATCGCGCCGGTGCGGCCGTTGTCGACGCCCGTGCCCGTCCTGGGGCGGCGCAGTCCCTCCAGGGGCGAGCGCGCACGCGGGGTGCGGGTGTCGGGCAGTTCGAGGGACGTGAGCACGGAGAGCGAGGCGGCGAACAGTCCGGCGGCGACGTACGAGGCGAGCGCCCCCTGGTGCTGGTCGAACCAGGTGATCCCGGCACCCAGCAGGTTGCTGACGAGTGACACCACCACGAGCGTGGCGGCCGCGATCGGCACCGCCGCGAAGGCCGTACGCAGTGACAGCCGCCGCAGGGCGTCCAGGTGGTCCGGCAGCGGACGTACGGTGGCGCCCTCCAGCGGCGGCGCGGGCAGCAGCGCGGGCGCCGCGCTCTCCCGGCACACCGTCCAGAAGCGCTCGGCGACGCCGGTCACGAAGGCGAGGACGAGGAGGGCGGCGAGTGCGTTGTCCGGGGTCCAGTCGATCCACAGGGGAGCGATGAGCATGAGCACGGCGCGCAGTCCGTCGGCTCCGACCATGGTCCAGCGCCGGTCGAGCGGCCCCTCCTGGGACGTCAGCGAGGTGAGCGGCCCGAGGAGTATGGCTCCGAAGAGCAGCGTGGCCAGGACGCGTGCCCCGAAGACGGCCGCCACGGCGAGGGCGACCCCGCGGTAGCCACCGCCGAACGAACCCTCCGCGATCGCCGCCTGAAGGACGAGGATGACCAGCACGAGCAGGGCCAGGGCGTCGCCGACACCGCCCACCAGGTGGGCGCTCCACAACCGTTTCAGCTGAGGTCGGCGCAGCAGCGCGCGGACGGCGCGCTCGCGGGAATCCGCGACCAGGGCGTCGTCGGGGGCCGGAGTGTGGGCCGTTGGCTGCTCGGCTCGCGTCATTCTGCAAGCCTATCCGGCCCCACTGACTGCCCGTAGGGGTGCCCGAACATGTGGACGCCCCCACACCGAAAGGTGTAGAGGCGTCCACATCTGTATCTGTCTGACAGAGGCCGCGGCCCGACACAGACCGCGAGACCTGACGGCGGGCGCGAGACCTGACGGCGGGCGCGAGACCTGACGGCGGGCCTCGAGCCCGGACCTCAGTTCTCCGAAGCCGCCGTCTTCTTGGCAACGGCCTTCTTGGCCGGAGCCTTCTTGGCAGCCGTCTTCGAAGTCGTCGTCTTCTTTGCGGCCGTCTTCTTGGCAGGGGCCTTCTTGGCCGGAGCCTTCTTGGCGGCCGCCTTCTTCGCGGTCTTCTTGGCGGGAGCCTTGGCGCGCTTCTCCGCCAGCAGCTCGTAGCCGCGCTCCGGAGTGATCTCTTCGACGCTGTCGGCGGAGCGCAGGGTCGCGTTGGTCTCGCCGTCGGTCACGTACGGCCCGAAACGGCCGTCCTTGACCACGACGGGCTTCCCGCTGACCGGGTCCTCGCCCAGCTCCTTGAGCGGCGGCTTGGCGGCCGCACGCCCGCGCTGTTTGGGCTGGGAGTAGATCTCCAGCGCCTCTTCGAGGGTGATGGTGAAGAGCTGGTCCTCGGACTGCAGGGAGCGCGAGTCCGTGCCCTTCTTCAGGTACGGCCCGTAGCGCCCGTTCTGCGCGGTGATCTCCACGCCCTCGGCGTCCTTGCCGACGACGCGCGGCAGGGACATCAGTTTGAGGGCGTCGTCGAGCGTCACCGTGTCGAGCGACATCGACTTGAAGAGGGAGGCGGTACGCGCCTTGACGGCGTTCTTGCCGGTCTTCGGGGTGCCCTCGGGGAGCACCTCGGTGACGTACGGGCCGTAGCGGCCGTCCCTGGCGATGATCTGGTGGCCCGACTCCGGGTCCGTACCCAGCTCGAAGTCGCCGCTCGGCTTGGCGAGCAGCTCCTCGGCGAGCTCGATGCTCAGCTCGTCCGGGGCCAGGTCCTCGGGCACGTCCGCGCGCTGGTGGTGCTCGGAGTCCTTCTCACCGCGCTCGATGTACGGACCGTAGCGGCCCACACGCAGCATGATGCCGTCGCCGACCGGGAAGGACGACACCTCGCGGGCGTCGATGGCGCCCAGGTCGGTGACGAGCTCCTTGAGGCCGCCCAGGTGGTCCCCGTCGCCGTTGCCGGCCTCGGCGGCGCCCGCGGCGTCGCCCTCGCCGAAGTAGAACCGCTTGAGCCACGGCACGGCCTGCGCCTCGCCCCGCGCGATGCGGTCGAGGTCGTCCTCCATCTTGGCCGTGAAGTCGTAGTCGACGAGCCGCCCGAAGTGCTTCTCCAGGAGGTTGACCACGGCGAAGGACAGGAAGGACGGCACGAGTGCCGTGCCCTTCTTGAACACGTATCCGCGGTCGAGGATCGTGCCGATGATCGACGCGTACGTCGACGGGCGGCCGATCTCGCGCTCTTCGAGCTCCTTGACCAGCGACGCCTCGGTGTAGCGGGCCGGGGGCTTGGTGGCGTGCCCGTCGACCGTGATCTCCTCCGCGGACAGCGGGTCGCCCTCGTTGACCTGCGGAAGACGGCGCTCACGGTCGTCGAGCTCGGCGTTCGGGTCGTCCGCGCCCTCGACGTACGCCTTCAGGAAGCCGTGGAAGGTGATCGTCTTGCCGGACGCGCTGAACTCGGCGTCGCGGCCGTCGGAGGCCGTGCCCGCGATCTTCACGGTGACGGAGTTACCGACCGCGTCCTTCATCTGGGAGGCGACGGTCCGCTTCCAGATCAGCTCGTACAGCTTGAACTGGTCGCCGGTCAGGCCCGTCTCGGCCGGGGTGCGGAAACGATCACCCGAGGGACGGATCGCCTCGTGCGCCTCCTGCGCGTTCTTGACCTTCCCGGCGTACGTCCGCGGCTGGGCCGGCAGGTAGTCGGCGCCGTAGAGCTGCGTGACCTGGGCGCGGGCGGCGGAGATCGCCGTTTCCGAGAGGGTCGTGGAGTCCGTACGCATGTACGTGATGAAGCCGTTCTCGTACAGCTTCTGGGCCACCTGCATGGTGGCCTTCGCGCCGAAGCCGAGCTTGCGCGAGGCCTCCTGCTGGAGGGTCGTCGTGCGGAACGGCGCGTACGGCGAGCGGCGGTACGGCTTGGACTCGACCGAGCGGACCGCGAAGTTCGTGTCCTGGAGGGCGGCGGCCAGCGCACGGGCGTTCGTCTCGTCCAGGTGGAGCGTGTTCGCGCCCTTGATCTGGCCCAGCGAGTCGAAGTCGCGACCCTGGGCGATGCGCTTTCCGTCGACCGCGGTCAGACGGGCGACCAGGTGGGACGGGTCGCTGGCGTCACCGGCGCGGCCGGTGCCGAAGGTGCCGGTCAGGTCCCAGTACTCGGCGGAGCGGAAGGCGATGCGCTCGCGCTCCCGCTCGACGACGAGCCGGGTCGCCACGGACTGCACGCGGCCCGCCGACAGCCGCGGCATGACCTTCTTCCACAGAACCGGCGAGACCTCGTAGCCGTAGAGGCGGTCGAGGATGCGGCGGGTCTCCTGGGCGTCGACGAGCTTCTGGTTGAGCTCGCGCGGGTTGGCGACGGCGGCCTGGATCGCGGCCTTGGTGATCTCGTGGAAGACCATCCGCTTGACCGGGACCTTGGGCTTGAGCACTTCCTGGAGGTGCCACGCGATGGCCTCGCCCTCGCGGTCCTCATCGGTGGCGAGGTAGAGCTCGTCGGAGTCGCGCAGCAGGTCCTTGAGCTTCTTGACCTGGGCCTTCTTGTCGGCGTTGACCACATAGATGGGCTGGAAGTCGTGCTCGACGTCCACGCCGAGGCGGCGCACCTCGCCGGTGTACTCCTCCGGCACCTCCGCGGCGCCGTTGGGGAGGTCGCGGATGTGCCCGACGCTCGCTTCGACGACATAGCCGGGGCCGAGATAGCCCTTGATCGTCTTCGCCTTGGCAGGCGACTCGACGATGACGAGTCGGCGGCCGCCGTGTGCGGTGTCGCTGGTCGGGGACAACTTCGCTCTTCTCTCCGGTCGACGCAGGGGGTCTCCCCAGGCCTTGGTCCCGGGGGTCGGGTCATGCTGACGCTGCGGAGTGTGACGGTACATCCCGCCCCCGTGTCAAACGGGAAAAGCCCGCAACGGCCACTCGAACGGTAACCCGACTACCGCCATTCCTGCCGCCCGGAGTGTCCAGCAGCCCTTTCGGGCCCATCCGGAGCGTGACCTCTCAGTTACCGAGGAGCCGCCTCTCACGCGCGCGTAAAACACCACATCCCAAGCGCCAGGGCACCAGCTCCGGCGACGCCGGCGAGCGTCGCCGATGCGACGCGGTTCACACCGGCGGCGACGGGCTCACCCTGTCGCACCCGCACCGCGGTCCAGACCAGCAGTCCGCCTCCGAACAGGCCGAACACCGCCCCCACGAAGATCGCCGGTCCGCTTTCCATTGATATGCCCTTCCACCCCGGAGCCCAGGGTGGGGAGGTTGCCACTCCCCGGAAGCCGACGTGCGAACCTGCGGTGAACGCCGGGAGGACGGCGCGCCATGGACCGCTCAGACCGTGGCGGGATCGGGTATCCGCTCGCTCGTCCGCGTTCCGTCGACCCGTCTCACGGTGCACAGGACTTTGTTGAATCCTTGATTCCACTCCTCCTCACTGGCCAGCCAACCGGAGACGGTGTGCTCCGTGTCGGACGCCCAACTCGACGCGAACTTGTTGGTACAGAGCTTGCCTCCCTGGGCGAGGGCCTTCTTGTAGTCCATGCCCGCCGCGGCCTGCGCGGTGCCGATCACCTGGTCGGTGTGCGGCTCACCACAGTCCGCCAGGTGAGCATCGAAGCTCTTGCCCTTCTCCGCGTAGCTCCAGCAGTCCCCGGTGCCCATCTGAGTGGGCCACAGATTCACCCCCGCGTCCCGGAACCGCCCCACTTCGCCGCCTATCGCGACATGGCGTCCGAGCACGAGACATGCCGTACCGCCCTTGGCCGCGCCGAACCCGTCCTTCGTCGGCGCGACGGCGTAGACACCCGCGTCGGGCAGGGCGTCGGCCGTCGCCGCGCTCTGGCTGGTGCAGCGCTGCGCACCATGGACGACGGCGTCGGCGTAGTCGTCGGCCGTGTCGACGGCCACGACCTGGCCGTCCGGCCAGTCCTTGGCGCAGTTCACGACGCCCAGGTTGAGCGCCGACTTGAAGGCGGGTCCCGACCAGACCGCCTTCACGCAGTCGCCGGCCTGCAACGGCTTGGTGAGGCCCACCTGTTCGCCGTACGGATACACCGGTCCCGTCGGTCCCGACGACGGGCTCCCTGTGGGGCGCTTCTTCGCGGTCGCGTCCTTCGTGCCGCCGTCGTCGCCGGCGAGTGAGACGGCGGCCCAGGTGCCGCCGACGACCACCAGGAGGACGCCCACGACGAGGGCGACGACGGGGACCAGGGGCCTCCTGCGGCGCGCCGGCGGCAGGGGCGGACCGGCCGTGGACCGGGTGGGCGCACCGGTCCCGGCGTACGGATTCCACTCGTACGCGCCACTGGGAGTGGACGGGCGCCAAGCGCCGTACGCAGGCGGGGTCCCGGAAGCCGGTCCGAGCGGGCCACCGGGGGCGGCCGGGCCGCCCGGTGGAGTGTGCGGGGTGTTGGGGTTCTGCGGGGTGTTCGGGTGGTACGGGGTGTTCGGGGTCGGGGGTGCACCTGAGGTCTGCGGGATGCCGGGGCCCTGCGGGACTCCTGAAGTCTGCGGGACGCCTGCGATTTGTGGACCCCCTGGAGTCTGCGGAGTGCCAGGGGCCTGCGGTGTGCCAGGGGTCTGTGGGGTTCCCGGAGGCGAGCCCGTGGCATGCCCGGGCGGCGCCCCTGCGGCGTACCCGGGTGACGGTCTGGCCGCGTACCCGGGTGACGGTCCCGCGACGTACCCCGGCGGTAGCCCCGCGGGATACCCCGGCGGTGGCCCGAACATCCCGCCCGCCGCCGTCTGCACCACCCGCTCAAGCCCGCGTGCGACCGCCTCCGGCGACGACCGCCGCAGTGGGTCCTTGACGAGCAGTCCGTGCAGCACGGAGGTCAGTTCACCCGCTCGGACGGGCGGGGTGGGTTCCTCGCCGAGCAGGGCCGTCAGAGTCGCGTACTGACCCGGCCGGTCGAAGGGTCCACGGCCCTCGACGGCGGCGTACAACGTGGCGCCGAGGGAGAAGAGGTCCGCGGCCGGGGTGGGCGGCTCGCCGCGGGCGCGCTCGGGGGCGAGATAGCCGGGCGTGCCGAGGATGCCGGCGGTGGCGGTGAGCCGGGGCTCGCGGGACTCGGGCTGGAGCGCGATCCCGTAGTCGGTGAGCAGTACGCGCGCGTAGGGATCGCCCGAAGAGTCGGGCGCCAGAAGGATGTTGGCCGGTTTCACATCCCTGTGGAGGATCCCGATCCGGTGTCCGGCGGAGAGCGCGTCGAGGACGGCCAGCCCGATTCGGGCGGCCCGAGCGGGCGACAGCGGCCCCGACTGCCGTACGACCGCCTGCAGATCGACCGCGTCCGGCACGTACTCCATGACGATCCACGGCAGTCCCTCGTGGACCACCACGTCGTGCACGGTGACCACATGGGGATGCCCGCGCAGCCGCGCAGCGTGCCGGGCCTCGCTGCGCGCACGGGCGACGCGCTGCCCATGCTCCGCCGTGTCCATCGGCACGTCCGGCAGCGCGATCTCCTTCATGGAGACCTCGCAGGCCAACTCCGCGTCGTACGCGAGCCACACCCTCCCCATGCCGCCCACGCCGAGCGTCCGCAGCAGCCGGTACCGGCCGCCGATGATCCTGCCCTCGCCCTGATCCGGCGTCTCCCCCGCCATGGCGCCTCCCCCGAGACAGCGCGCCTCCCCCGAGGACGCGTGGAGCTTGTCTCTTGAAGGTAGCTTCGCACGCACCACTGACAGGAGCCCTTTTACCGACCAATCCTGATCAATATTGCGCAATCCCGTCAGAACAGGCACATGCGACTCAGCCCTTCACTCCGCGGGCTCGAGGAACCCCTGTTCCACCAGCAGCCGGATCTGCGCGGGCGTCCGGTCACGCAGCAACACCGGGTCCTCGCCGACCAATTGGGCGATGGCGTCCAGGATCCGCCCGGCGCTCAGCGTGCCGTCGCACACGCCCGCGAACCCCGCGCCGACCGTGTCCACCTTGGTGGCCCGGCGCATGCCGCGGTGCTGGCGCAGCACCACGTGCTCCGGGTCCTCGGCGCCGGGCAGCCCGACCTGCTCCTGGACGACTTCGGCCACGAGCCTGAAGTGCCCGTCGAGCAGGGCAGCGTCGTCGCTCGCCCGCAGGTAGTCGACGCGGTCGAAGTGCGCGCGCACGGTCTCGCCGAGCGGCTGCTCGATGGAGTGCGGCCACTCCTCGACCGTGATCGATGGCTCGGCGGCCGCCGTTCTGCGCAGCGTGATCCATCCGAAGCCGACGGCCTTGACCTTGCGGGCCTCGAACTCGTCCAGCCAGGCGTCGTACCGCGCCTGGTACTCGGCGGGGTCGTCGCGGTGGTCGCCCGCGTCGCGCAGCCACAACTCCGCGTACTGCGTGACGTCCTGCACCTCGCGCTGCACGATCCAGGCGTCACAACCGCGCGGCACCCAGGAGCGCAGCCGGTCCTGCCACTCCTCGCCCTCCACGTGCTGCCAGTTGGCCAGGAACTGCGCATACCCCCCGTCGCTGAGCCGGTCCCCCGCCTGCTGAACGAGCGTGCGGCACAGATCGTCCCCACCCATCCCGCCGTCGCGGTAGGTGAGCCGGGCGCCGGGCGAGATCACGAAGGGCGGGTTCGAGACGATCAGGTCGTACGTCTCGTCGTCCGCGATCGGTTCGAAGAGGGAGCCCTCACGCAGATCGGCCGCCGGGGCACCGGAGAGCGCGAGGGTGAGCGCGGTGATGTGCAGGGCGCGCGGGTTGAGGTCGGTCGCGGTCACGCGCGTGGCGTGCTGCGCGGCGTGCAGGGCCTGGATCCCGGAGCCGGTGCCGAGGTCGAGCGCGGAGGAGACGGGCGTACGGACGGTGATGCCGGCCAAGGTCGTGGACGCGCCGCCCACACCCAGGACGACGCCCTCCTCCCGGCTGCCGATGCCGCCCGCGCCGCCGACGGCGCACCCCAGGTCGGACACGATGAACCAGTCCTCGCCGCCGGGCCCTCCGTACGGCCGGATGTCCACGGTCGCGGCCACCTCGTCCGCGCCCGCCCGGGTCAGCCAGCCGCTCTCCAGACAGTCCTGCACCGGCAGCACGTCCGCCACGCGCGCGTGCGGCACGGGCTGCTGAAGCAGGAACAGCCGTACGAGCGTCTCCAGCGGTGTGTCCCCGCGGGTCGCCCGGAGCGCGGGCACGGTCTCGCTGCGCGCCAGCGCCGCGTACGCGGGGGCGCCGAGCAGGTCGAGCAGGCCGTCGGCGGTGAAGGAGGCGCCGAGCAGGGCGTCCCGCAGCCGAGCGGCGACGTCGGCGCGGTCGGACGAGGGCAACGGTGACAGGCTGGTGTGACTCACATCCCCCATTGTGTCCGTTCCCGCCGAAAGGGACGTACACCTGTGGACAGAGCCCGTGCGAATGTGGACAAGCCCGCACGAGGAGTCCTGGGGGCTTTGTACGAGGGTCCTGGGGCCTTTGCAGGGGGCCGTGGGGGCTTTGCAGGGGAGCCGTGGGGCGCTTGCGCAGGGAGCCGTGGGCCATGCGTCGCCGAGAGCCGTGGGCTTGTGCCGGGAGCCGTGGGGCACGCGCCACGGGCCCGGTACGCGCGCGTACCGGGCTCTTTCCGGGTGCCGGACCGAATCCCGCTCTGCGGTCGCTCTCCGGTCGCTCCTCGGGGGTCAGCCCTGGGTGGTCGCCGGCGAGGCGGAGGCGGACTTGCAGCTCACCTGCTTGGCCATCGCCTTGCCGACGTCGCCCGCTTCGAGCTCCTTCAGGGCGTCGGTCCCGGTCTTGCTGAGCTTCTCAAGCTGCTTGGCGACGCCGTCGAGACCGTCCGCGAACTTCGCCTGGTCCTTCGTGTTCAGCGCGTCGGACTGCTTCCCCAGATCGGCGTAGGAGGCGGAGAGGGCGTTGAGCTCCTTGACCGCGTTCTCCTGCTTGGTCTTGCCGCTGTCCACGTCCGGCGGGCCGGCCTTCTCGATGGCGGCCGCCATCGCCTTGTAGGCGTCGGAGATGTCCTGGAAGCCCTTGGAGTCGGCCTTCTGCACGTCCGCCGGTGCGCTCTGGTCCGTGGTCTCCTTCTGGATCGCCGTGTTGGCGGCCGCGATCTTCTGGACCTGCGGGTGCACCGCGTCACAGACCTGTTTGGCCCAGGGGTCCAGCTTGTCGTCCTTGCTGCTACTACTACCGCTGCTGCATGCCGACAGCGCCAGCACCAGTACCGCACCGCCGGACAGTGCGGCCGTGAGCTTCTTGTTCACCGGATTGGTCCCTTCCGTGGCTCTCGGCCCCGGAACTTACACGCCGCATGGGCGCCGCCCCTATGGCGAATTTCCGATTTAGTCCCTATTGCAGCCATTTGCGCCATGCGAGAGAAGGCTCACGACACAGGTGTCAACGCACCCGAACGACGGGCGGGCGGCACGTCGCTGCGTGCCGCCCGCCCGTGGGGACCTGCCCAAACACCCGAACGCTACGAAACCACCGCGGCGTCGTGAGACTTGGACACTCGTTCCGCGTTGCCTTCGTCACCCACGGCGATCCCGCGCCGCTTGGAGATGTACACCGCGCCCACGATCACGAGGATCGAGAGTGCCGCGATCAGGATGCGCATACCGAGGTTCTTGTCGTTGCCGTACGAGAACTTCACGACCGCGGGTGCGATCAGCAGCGCCACCAGGTTCATCACCTTGAGGAGCGGGTTGATCGCGGGGCCCGCGGTGTCCTTGAAGGGGTCGCCGACGGTGTCGCCGATCACCGTGGCGGCGTGGGCCTCGCTGCCCTTGCCGCCGTGGTGGCCGTCCTCGACGAGTTTCTTCGCGTTGTCCCACGCACCGCCGGAGTTGGCGAGGAAGACCGCCATCAGCGTGCCGGTGCCGATCGCGCCCGCCAGATACGAACCGAGCGCGCCGACGCCGAGCGTGAAGCCGATGGCGATGGGCGCCAGGACGGCGAGCAGACCCGGAGTGGCCAGCTCCCGCAGGGCGTCCTTGGTGCAGATGTCGACGACCCGCCCGTACTCCGGCTTCTCCGTGTAGTCCATGATCCCGGGGTGCTCGCGGAACTGCCGCCGCACCTCGTAGACGACGGCCCCCGCGGACCGGGACACCGCGTTGATCGCGAGGCCCGAGAACAGGAAGACGACGGCCGCGCCCGCGATCAGGCCCACGAGGTTGTTGGGCTGCGAGATGTCCATCATCAGGTTCAGCGGCGCGCCAGGACCGGAGACCTTCTCGCCCACGTCGTTCGCGGCCGTGAGGATCGCGTCCCGGTAGGAACCGAAGAGCGCCGAGGCCGCGAGGACGGCCGTGGCGATGGCGATGCCCTTGGTGATGGCCTTGGTGGTGTTGCCCACCGCGTCCAGGTCGGTGAGCACCTGGGCGCCCGCGCCCGTGACGTCGCCGGACATCTCGGCGATGCCCTGCGCGTTGTCGGAGACCGGACCGAAGGTGTCCATGGCGACGATGACGCCGACCGTGGTGAGCAGACCGGTTCCGGCGAGCGCCACCGCGAACAGCGCGAGGATGATCGACGTACCGCCGAGCAGGAAGGCCCCGTAGACGCCGAGGCCGATCAGCAGGGCGGTGTAGACGGCCGATTCCAGGCCGATGGAGATACCGGCCAGGACGACGGTGGCCGCGCCGGTGAGCGAGCTCTTGCCGATGTCCCGTACGGGACGACGGGTGGTCTCGGTGAAGTAACCGGTCAGCTGCTGGATGAGCGCGGCCAGCACGATGCCGATGGCCACCGCGATGAGCGCCAGGATCCGCGGATCGCCGTCCTTCGCCTTGATCGCCGCGTCGGTGACGCCGTCGAGGTCCGCGTACTTCCCCGGCAGGTAGACGAAGACGGCCACCGCCACCAGCACCAACGAGATCACCGCGGAGATGAAGAAGCCGCGGTTGATCGCGGACATGCCGCTGCGGTCGGAGCGTCGGGGTGCCACCGCGAAGATGCCGACCATCGCGGTGAGGACGCCGATCGCGGGCACGATCAGCGGGAAGGCGAGCCCGGAGTCGCCGAACGCCGCCTTGCCGAGGATCAGCGCGGCGACGAGCGTGACGGCGTACGACTCGAAGAGGTCCGCGGCCATGCCGGCGCAGTCGCCGACGTTGTCGCCCACGTTGTCGGCGATGGTCGCGGCATTGCGCGGGTCGTCCTCCGGAATGCCCTGCTCGACCTTGCCGACCAGGTCGGCGCCGACGTCGGCGGCCTTGGTGAAGATGCCGCCGCCGACACGCATGAACATGGCGATCAGCGCCGCGCCGAGACCGAAGCCCTCCAGGACCTTCGGCGCGTCGGCCGCGTACACCAGCACCACACAGGAGGCGCCCAGCAGACCGAGCCCCACCGTGAACATGCCGACGACGCCGCCGGTGCGGAAAGCGATCTTCATGGCTTTGTGCGAGACGGCGGTGAGATCCTTTTCGGGTTCGCCCTTGGCCGGAGTCGCTTCCCTTGCCGCGGCGGCCACGCGGACGTTGCTTCGTACGGCGAGCCACATACCGGTATAACCGGTGGTCGCCGAGAACACCGCGCCGATCAAGAAGAAGATCGATCGTCCGGCGCGCTGATTCCAGTCGTCCGCGGGCAGCAGCATGAGCAGGAAGAACACCACGACGGCGAATACACCGAGCGTGCGCATCTGCCGCCCCAGGTAGGCGTTCGCGCCTTCCTGGACCGCCGCCGCGATCTTCTTCATGCTGTCGGTGCCCTCGCCGGCCGCGAGCACTTGCCGTACCAGCACCCCGGCGACCGCCAGGGCCGCCAGGGCCACGGCACCGATGACCATCACGATCAAGCGATTGTCATTGGTCAGTACTGCGGCTGCGAAGGTTGTGGGATGGTCAAACTGATGAGGGGTAGAAAGCCCCGCCATTCGTCCTCCTTGACGCCTGTGCTGAGCTCAAGATGTGGACGGATTGTAGGTACCGGAACCTGATCAAAACAGTGCCCGGTAAACGGAATTCGCCTTCACATGCCCATCAGCAAATGATCGACGGGCTTCCATGGGACCCAAAAGAAGTAATGCCCCAAAAGCGTTGACGCTTGATCCAATAATAGCGTGATTGATCGTGAATCAATTCACGAAAAGGCGGGGGCGGGTCCCGGCCGGGAGCGGGCATACAAAAAGGGCCCTGCTGAGCAGGGCCCTTCGAGTGTGTTGCGGGGGTGCGATCAGGGAACGAGCGCGGCCGGCGGCGTGGTCGGCCAGCTCATCTTGATCACTCCACCATGCTCACCGGCGGTGACTTCGACATCGTCGACGAGGCCGCTGATGACCGCGAGGCCCATCTCGTCCTCCTCGGCATCCATGTCCGGATCACCCGAGGCACCGGGTGCCGTCTCACCGGGCGCCGAACGCGGCGCCTCGTCGCCGACCTCGATGGAGAACTGCTTCTCCTCCTCGATCAACGTCACCCGCACCGGCGCCGAGACGCCGCTGCTCTGGTGCAGTGCGACGGCACGAGTACAGGCCTCGCCGACGGCGAGTCTGACCTCGTCGAGGACGGCCTCGTCCACTCCGGCCCTGCGCGCCACCGCCGCCGCCACCAGTCGGGCGGTCCTGACGTGCTCGGGCAGCGCGCTGAAGCGGAGTTCAACGGTGGCCATGCATCCCCCTCAACTACGGGCGTGCTGTCAGGGGGCCGGGCCGCCGAGGCCCGGTCCCCCGTCCATTGCTTCTACCGTCTCGGACGCCACATCACTCGTGACGCCCAGAAGACGGGGTCAGTCGGTGGCCGCTACCGCTTCCTCGACCGAGGTGTGGATGGGGAACACCTTGGTGAGACCGGTGATGCGGAAGATCTTCAGAATGCGCTCCTGGTTGCAGACCAGGCGCAGCGAGCCCTCATGGGCACGCACACGCTTCAGGCCGCCCACCAGCACGCCGAGCCCGGTGGAGTCGAGGAAGTCCACGCCCTCCATGTCGACGACAAGATGGAAATTGCCGTCGTTCACCAGCTCGACCAGCTGCTCGCGCAGCTTGGGCGCGGTATATACATCGATTTCGCCACCGACCTCGACGACCGTACGATCGCCGACGGTACGGGTCGACAGGGACAGGTCCACGGATCCTCCAGCACCTTGCTATCGAGCGGTCATCCCAAGGGACACCTCGGCAGAGCCCCCGGGACGGTTCGCCAGCCGCGATGGCATTCAATCACTTACCGGCAGGCGTGCACGACGCCTTGGCCCCATTGTCCGTCACGCCAGTGACACACTCGG
Source organism: Streptomyces mirabilis (assembly GCF_039503195.1). Lineage (NCBI taxonomy): Bacteria > Bacillati > Actinomycetota > Actinomycetes > Kitasatosporales > Streptomycetaceae > Streptomyces > Streptomyces mirabilis. Next base: position 5,732,346 of record NZ_JBCJKP010000001.1, on the reverse strand, counting down.
TGCCGATGGCCAAGAATCATCGATCCGATCGACCCTCGACGGACACCGCTTCCCGCCCCGATCCGGGCACTGTCCTGGACCGGCTCGCCTCGGGGCCGAGCCGGGCTTCGCGCATCACTCATACGGAGCACTTGCCCCCGCGGGCGGGTCGCCATGCCGTGTGGCCCGACCGGATCCGTCCGGAGGTCATCGCCGCGGTGCAGGCCGCGGGCATCGAACACCCCTGGGCCCACCAGGCGCTGGCCGCCGAGCACGCCCTGGACGGCGACTCCGTGATCGTCGCCACCGGCACCGCCTCGGGAAAGTCCCTGGCGTACCTCACACCGGTCCTGACGGCCCTTCTGGACGGCTCCGAGGCTCCGAACGGCCGGGGGGCCACCGCGCTCTACCTGGCCCCCACAAAGGCCCTCGCAGCCGATCAGCGCCGTTCGGTGAAGGAACTTTCACAACCTTTGGGCAATGCGGTTCGCCCAGCCGTGTACGACGGCGATACTCCGTTCGAGGAACGCGAGTGGGTACGGCAGTACGCCAACTACGTCCTGACCAACCCCGACATGCTGCATCGCGGGATATTGCCCTCCCACCCCCGCTGGTCCTCCTTCCTCCGCGCCCTGAAGTACGTCGTCATCGACGAGGTCCACACCTACCGCGGCGTCTTCGGCTCCCACGTGGCCCAGGTACTGCGCAGGCTGCGCCGCCTGTGCGCCCGCTACGGCTCCTCCCCCGTCTTCCTGCTGGCCTCCGCGACCACCGCGGAGCCCTCGGTCGCCGCCCGTCGGCTGACCGGCCTCCCGGTCGTCGAGATCGCCGACGACGCCTCCCCTCGCGGCGAACTCGTGTTCGCCCTCTGGGAGCCCCCGCTCACCGAGTTGCACGGCGAGAAGGGAGCACCCGTTCGGCGTACCGCCACCGCCGAGACGGCCGACCTCCTCACCGACCTGACCCTCCAGGGCGTGCGTTCCGTCGCCTTCGTACGATCCCGCCGCGGCGCCGAGCTGATCGCGGTGATCGCCCAGGAGCGCCTCGCCGAGATCGACCGCTCACTGGCCCGGCGCGTGGCCGCCTACCGCGGCGGCTACCTCCCCGAGGAACGCCGCGCCCTGGAGCGCGCCCTGCACTCCGGCGAGCTCCTCGGCCTCGCCGCCACCACGGCCCTCGAACTCGGCATCGACGTCTCCGGCCTGGACGCCGTCGTCATCGCGGGCTACCCGGGCACCCGGGCCTCCCTGTGGCAGCAGGCGGGCCGCGCCGGCCGCTCGGGGCAGGGCGCACTCGCCGTCCTCGTCGCCCGCGACGACCCGCTGGACACCTTTCTCGTGCACCACCCCGAGGCCCTGTTCGGCCAGCCGGTGGAATCCACCGTCCTCGACCCCGACAACCCGTACGTCCTCGCCCCGCACCTGTGCGCCGCCGCCTCCGAGATCCCCCTCACCGAAGAGGATCTGGAGCTCTTCGGCCCGGCCGCCGCGGATCTGCTGCCACAGCTGGAGGCCGCGAAGCTGCTGCGCCGGCGAACCACGGCGTGGCACTGGACCCGTCGGGAGCGGGCCGCCGACCTGACCGACATCCGCGGCGAGGGCGGCAGTCCGGTGCAGATCGTCGAGGCCGGGACCGGGCGGCTGCTCGGCACGGTCGACGCGGGCTCCGCGCACACCACGGTCCACGAGGGCGCGGTCCACCTCCACCAGGGCCGTACGTACCTGGTGAAGCATCTGGACCTGGAGGACTCCGTCGCCCTGGTCGAGGAGGCCAACCCGCCGTATTCGACGGTCGCCCGCGACACGACGTCCATCTCCGTCCTGGAGACGGACATCGACGTCCCCTGGGGCGATGGCCGGTTGTGCTACGGCTCCGTCGAAGTCACCAACCAGGTCGTCTCCTTCCTGCGCCGTCGTGTCATCACCGGTGAAGTGCTGGGCGAGTCGAAGCTCGACCTCCCTCCTCGTACGCTCCGCACGCGCGCCGTCTGGTGGACGGTCACCGAGGACCAGCTGGACGCGGCCCGGATCAGCCCGGAGATCCTCGGCGGCGCCCTGCACGCCGCCGAGCACGCATCGATCGGCATGCTCCCGCTGTTCGCCACCTGCGACCGCTGGGACATCGGCGGCGTGTCCATCCCGCTGCACCCCGACACGCTCCTGCCCACGGTCTTCGTCTACGACGGCCACCCGGGCGGCGCGGGGTTCGCGGAGCGCGCCTTCCACACCGCCCGCGCCTGGCTCATCGCCACCCGGCAGGCCATCGCGTCCTGCGAGTGCGAGGCCGGCTGCCCGTCCTGCATCCAGTCCCCCAAGTGCGGCAACGGGAACGAGCCGCTGCACAAACGGGGCGCCGTGCGGCTTCTCACGGAGCTGCTGCGGGGCGCGCCGGAGGGCTAGGCGCCTGCTCCTGTGGTCTCGCGGGACCGGCTCTGGACCTGACCTCCATGTCGAAGGGGCCGCCGCCCGACGCGGCCGTGACGTCCGAGATCTCGCCCTCCACGGCGCACCGCACCAGCCGGGCACGCTGGGACCGCGCCACCCGGTCCGCCTGGGCGCAGGCCACCGTGCCGCCGTCCGCCCAGTGGTCCGCCGCGGCGAGCGCGGCCAGGTCGGCCGCCCCCGCAGCGCGGTGCCGGACCACGACCGCCTGTCCCATGGCCAGGACGGCCCCGAACACGACACACAGCACGGCGATCGCCCCGACGGTCCAGACAGTGGCCGATCCTCTGTCCGAACGACGGATCCGGTAGGTGTGCCATCTGTTGCGAGCGGCCGTCCGCGCGACGTGACCGCGGCTCCAGGCCGTCATCCCCTCACACCCCCACCGTCTCCTCCGCCAGCGCCACGGCCTCGTCGCTGAGCTCCAGCGACAGTCCGTCCGGTCCCGGCGCGCTCGCCTCGACCGTGACCCGGACGAGGTCGCCCTCCCGGGTCACCGTGACCCTGGCGCCGCGCGGTGCCGCGCGGCGGGCCGTCGCCAACACCGTGTCCGGCGGGTCCTGCCGGGCCGCCGCGCGGGCGCCCGCCCTGGCCGCGTCCACGCACTGGATCTGTGCCGACGCGGCGAGCAGGGCCCAGACGAGCGCCATTCCGACGAGCACCAGCGAGGGCAGCACCACGGCGGCCTCGGCGGTCACGAATCCCCGGTCCCCGCTCCGGTCCCAACTCCGACTCCGGCTCCGGTCCCGATCCCGGTCCCTCACCCGGCCCGCCGGCCCGCGTTCACATCGGCGCATTGAGCGCCCGCCCCACGATGCCCTGCAACTCCGCGCCCACCTGGCCGCTCGTCACCACCTTGTAGAGCACCGCCGCGAAGGCCACCGCCGCGAGGACACCCACCGCGTACTCGGAGGTGACCATTCCCGCGTCCCTGCGTGCCGCCAGACCCAGCAGCCACGCCCGCATCCGTACGCCCACCGTCTTGCACATACCAACCCCCGTAAGGTTCGAACCTGTTGATCGTCCGTCGTTCACCGCACGCCGCCGCCCGTCATCCACCACCCCCTCCCAACACCCCGTCCGCCAGCCCGATCACCACGGGCAGGACGCCCATCGCGAGGAACGCGGGAAGAAAGCACAACCCCACGGGCGCGGTGACCATGACGGCCGCCCGGCGCGCCCGCGCCGTCGCGGTGCGGCCCCGCTCGGCGCGGGCCTCCATGGCGAGCCGTCCGACCGGCACGGCCGCCGGTACGCCCGACTCACCCGCCCGTTCCAGCAGCCGTGCCAGCGCCCCGGCGCCCGGAAGCGACGCCAACCTCCGCCATGCCTCGACCGGTTCGCCCCCGAGCCGCACCTCCGCCGCGCCCCGCGCGAGGCGCTCCCCCACCGGTCCGCCCAGGGCCTCGCCCACCGCCTGCGCCGCGACCACGGGGTCCGCCCCCGCCGCGATGCAGGCCGCGACCAGGTCGGCCGCCAGGGGGAGTTGCCGGGCGGCCAGCGCCACGTCGTACTCCTCCACCGGCCCCGGTCTGCGTCGCTGCCGCCACCGCCAGGCCCCGAACCCGGCCAGCAGCCCCACCACAACCCCGGCAAGACCCCCGACCAGCACCCAGCCGGCGCACCCCGCGCCCGCCACCGGCAGCCACCGCCGCACGACGTCCCGGACCGCGAAGTGCCGCCTCTCTGGCGTCCTCTCCAGCGCCAGCAGCTCGGTCAGCCTTCTGCGCGCCCGTCGCTCACGCCGCGCCGCACCGAGCGCTCGCGGCAGCCACCCCACCGCCAGCGCCCCGCACACGAGCGCCCCCAGCCTGTGGACAACTTCCGTGCTCATGCCGCCTCCGCTCCCCTCACGATGCGCAGCGCCCACCACAGCCCCACGCCCTCCAGCACCCCACCGACCACCAGACAGCCCAGGCCCGGCCCGCTGTGCAGCAGCACGTGCAGCGGACCTGCGCCCAGCGCGGTACCGAGCAGAAGGCCCAGAACGGGCAGTCCCGCGAGCATCACCGCCGTGGATCGCGATCCCGCCAATTGGGCGCGCAGATCGGCCCGTTGGTCCCGCTCCGCGCACAGCGCCCCTTCCAGGCGGTCGAGGCCCGCCGCCAGGCCCGCGCCCCGGTCCACCGCCACCCGCCAACACGCGGCGAGCCCCACCAGCCCGTCGGCCCCCGGCTGCCGTGCCGCGTCGGTGAGCGCGCCCGGCACATCACCGCCGAACCTCGCCGCCGCCAGCACCACCGCCTGCGCCTCGCCGAGCCCGCCCGAGTCGTGCGCGGCTCTCCGCAGTGCCTCGCCCGGCTGATGCCCGGCCCGCACCTCGCCGGCCAGGGCCCCGCACAGGGCGATCACCGCCGCACCCCGACGCTCCCCCGCGCGCCGCGTCTCCCCGGCCCGCCGTACGCGGCGGAGCAGCGGCATCCCGGCCGCCCCGAGGAACAGCGGCACGACGGACGCGCCCAGTACCGCGATCACCAACCCGGCGACCAGTGACCACCCTTCGGGACGCAGCCGCTCGCGCAGTCGCCTCCACTCGGCCCGTACCCGCTCCCACGCCGGCGGTCCGGTGGCCACCACCCCGCCACCCGCGCACAGCAGCCGTGCCCTGCGTGCCCCGGCGTCCCAGCCGCCCATCAACCAGGCCGCCGCCCCGGCACACGCCATGGCCGCCCCCACCGAGATGTCACCGGCCCCCGTCATCACGGCCCACTCCCCTCGGTCCCGTCCCGGAGCAGCCCCCGCAGCCGCTCCCACCCCCGCTCGTACGCGAACGCCTCCGCGCCCCATCGCAGCGCGGGCACCGTCATCACCAACCCCGTCGCATCGCGCTCCAGGACATGCACCTCGGCGATCCGCCGCCGCCCGGCCCGGTCTCGTACGAGATGCAGGACCACGGACAGCGCCGCCGCCAACTGGCTGTGCAGCGCGGCCCTGTCGAGCCCTGCCGCGGTACCCAGGGCCTCCAGACGGGCCGGTACTTGCGCCGCCGCATTCGCGTGCACCGTGCCGCAGCCGCCCTCGTGGCCGGTGTTGAGCGCCGCCAGGAGCGACACGACCTCAGGTCCGCGCACCTCGCCGACGACCAGCCGGTCCGGTCGCATGCGCAGGGCCTGACGGACCAGGTCCTGCAGCGCCACGAGTCCGACGCCCTCCTGGTTGGCCGGTCGCCCCTCCAGCCGCACCACATGGGGATGGTCGGGCCGCAGCTCCGCCGAATCCTCGGCCAGCACGATCCGCTCCCCGGCACCGACCAGCCCCAGCAGCGCGCTCAGCAGGGTCGTCTTGCCGCTTCCGGTGCCGCCGCTGATCAGGAACGACAGCCGGGCGTCCAGCAGGGCTCTGAGTACCCGGTCCCCGCCGGGCGGGACTGTTCCCGCCGTCACCAACTCGTCGAGGGTGAAAGCGCGCGGCCGTACCACCCGCAGCGACAGGCAGGTGGAGCCGACGGCCACCGGGGGCAGCACCGCGTGCAGGCGCGTGCCGTCCGGAAGCCGGGCGTCGACCCAGGGGCGGGCGTCGTCGAGCCTTCGCCCGGCCACGGCCGCGAGGCGCTGCGCGAGGCGTCGTACGGCCGCCGCGTCCGGAAAGGACACGGTCGTCAGTTCCAGGCCACCGCCCCGGTCCACCCACACCCGGTCCGGCGCGGACACCAGGACGTCGGTCACCGACGGGTCGGCGAGCAGTGGCTCCAGCGGCCCACTGCCGACCAGCTCGGAGCGCAACCGCTCGGCTGCGCCGAGGACTTCGGCGTCGCCGAGCACTCGCCCCTGCTCGCGCAGGGCCTGTGCCACGCGCGCGGGTGTCGGCTCCGACCCGCTCTCGGCGAGCCACTGCCGGACGCCGTCCAGCAGTCCCGTGCCGGTCCCCACGCCCGTGCCCGCCTCCCGGCTCATACGCCCCCGCCTTCCACCGGAACCCGCTGCCAGAAGGCCGTGCAGAACCGGGCGAGCGGTCCCCGCGCCGCTCCCCCGGGTGGCACACCGGCGTCCAGCGGCGCGGATTCCGCGGGCACTTCGCCGACCAGCGGCAGTCCGAGCAGGCGGGCCACCTCGCGATCGTCGAGGCCCGGCGCATAGGGGCCGCGGACCGCGACACGCAGATCGCGCAGGACCATGCCGACCACGGACGCCACCCGTTTGGCCGCCGCGACGGCACGCAGATCGGCGGGGACGACCAGCAGTCCGAGGTCGAGCTGGGCGAGGGCTTCCGCGACTCCTTCGTCGACGCGGCGGGGCAGGTCGACGACCACGGTGCCGCCGCGCCGTCTGGCGGCGGCCAGGACCGCGCGGACGGCCTGCGCCGGGATGGTGACGGAGTCGCCGCGGTCCCAGCTGAGGACGCGCAGCGCGTGCAGTTCGGGAAGGGACTCCTCCAGGGCGCCGCCGCCGACCCTGCCGCGGGAGGCGGCGAACGCCGGCCAGCGCAGGCCTTCGGCGGCCTCTCCGCCCAGGAGTACGTCGAGTCCGCCACCCAGGGGATCCGCGTCCACGAGCAGGGTGCGGCGTCCCTCGCGCGCAGAGGTGACGGCGAGCGCGCAGGCCAGCGTGGAGGCTCCGGCCCCGCCGCGGCCGCCGATCACGCCGACGGTGAGCGCGGGTCGACCGACTCCCTCGGCCACGTCGGCGATGCGGTCGACAAGCCACTGCTCGCCGTCCGGAAGCATCAGGACGTGGTCGGCTCCGATCTCGACAGCCCGTTTCCAGACGCCGGAGTCGTCCTGGTCCCTGCCGACCAGCACGACTCCGCGTCGGCGCGCTGCTCCGCGTACGCGCCGCGCCGCGTCGTCGCCGACCAGGACGAGCGGTGCTGCCTCCCAGCTGCCGCCGCCCTCAGGCACCCCGTGGTGGACCTCCGGCCTCGCGCCCGCCGCGGCGCACAGGCGCAGCAGGTCGTCGAGGAGTTCGGCGTCCTCCGTGACGATCAATGGTCCGCCCTGCCGCCCGTCGGCGGCGGGCGGCAGGTCGTGTGTGATGGCTCCCGCCACGATCTCCAGCCCCCTTCGCTGCTCCTTGCGCGGAGCTCGCGAGGTCCTCTGCGGACCCGCGATTCCCGCTCGTGTGAAGAACCGGCACGCGGGCCTCCATATGAACGGCCGATACGAACCGGCCAAACGCGTCCGACAAACGGAACCCGCCATGAACTTGCCGCGAGGAACTCACCGCGAGCGGGACGCGCTGGAATCACGGTGCAGCGATCCGGAAAATCGTGTGGATCTTGGTCGAAAACTGTGGACAACTCAGTGGTTGTGAATATCGCCTTCATCCATACCGGTGAGTCGCCCGTGACTTCCACAGAGCAGCCTCACGGATACACAGAGTGACGAAACATGGGTGCAGGGAAAGGGCGGCCACAGCGGTGACAGCGGGGTCCCGGGGCCGCGCGAAAGAGGGGAAAAACCCACCCGGACATGCGACGACCCCCGCCGGGGGAGAGCGGGGGTCGTCCCCACGGCCGACTCGGGGGGAGGAGCCGGACCGGGTTAGCACGGTCGCGAACGATCCGTGACTTCCATGGTGTACCCGAGAGCCCTCTCAGGCAAACCCACGCGCCCCACACTAGCCCGAATGGTGGGCACATATGCTCGGGCTCGTGGAAAACCACTCCTTGCCTCGCACGGCAGCCTTCTTTGACCTGGACAAGACGGTCATTGCGAAGTCGAGCACGCTCACGTTCAGCAAGTCGTTCTACCAAGGCGGGCTGATCAACCGAAGGGCCGTGTTGCGCACCGCATATGCCCAGTTCGTGTTCATGGCGGGCGGCGCGGACCACGATCAGATGGAGCGGATGCGCGCATACCTGTCCGCGCTGTGCCGGGGCTGGAACGTCCAGCAGGTCAAGGAGATCGTCGCCGAGACTCTGCACGACCTGATCGACCCGATCATTTACGACGAGGCCGCCTCCCTCATCGAGGAGCACCACAGCGCCGGGCGCGACGTCGTGATCGTCTCCACGTCCGGGGCGGAGGTGGTCGAGCCGATCGGAGAGCTGCTCGGCGCGGACCGGGTGGTGGCCACGCGCATGGTCGTCGGCGAGGACGGCTGCTTCACCGGGGAAGTGGAGTACTACGCGTACGGTCCGACGAAGGCCGAGGCGGTCAAGGAGCTGGCCGCGTCCGAGGGGTACGACCTCGCGCGCTGCTACGCCTACAGCGACTCCGCGACCGACGTTCCGATGCTGGAGGCCGTCGGCCATCCCCATGCGGTGAATCCGGACCGTGCGTTGCGGCGCGAGGCGCTTGCCCGCTCGTGGCCGATTCTGGACTTCCACCGGCCGGTCCGGCTCAAGCAGCGGCTGCCCGCGCTGTCGGTGCCGCCGCGTCCGGCGCTCGTCGCGGCGGCCGCGATAGGAGCGGCGGCGGCCACGGCGGGGCTCGTCTGGTACGCGAGCAAACGGCGCACGACGGTGGTGTGAGCGCGTCACGCGTGTGCGTGCGGCACATCTACGTCCCGATTTACTCCCCTTTGAACCTAAAGGTAAAGAAGTGCAGTCAGGGGTTCCGCTTCCTCTGGACCAGGAGTAGAAAGGGTTTAACGGCCCGCGAGACCAAGGACATCCGAAAGGATCACCTTCAAACGCAACCAAGGCCCCACGGACCGCGCATGAACATCGAGCACCCACGCGACGTCGACCCGTCGATTACGGGCCAGCCGCACCAGGTGACGGGCAGGAGTTCCCGGCCTGATGGGCAACATATCGAGGACGCTTGGTAACCCGGTGAGCATGCCAGCGGCGGTACGAAAACTCGTACCGCCGCAACCCTGTCCGGAGACTTACGCCGCGCCGCGCTGAAGCGCCTCGCAGACGGCTGTCGATTCCCTGGCTCCCAGTTCAATCGCTCTGCCGCAGTGGGCGATCCAGGTCGCCATGCCCTCCGGGGTGCCGGAGACATAGCCTTCCAGTGCCCCCAGGTAGGCCGCGCGGCCCGGCTCGGCGTGACCGACCTCCGCCGGGCAGACGGATTTGGGGTCGAGGCCGCTGCCGACCAGGACGATGCGCTCGGCCGCGCGTGCGATCAGGCCGTTGTGGGTGCCGAAGGGGCGCAGGGCGAGCAGTTCGCCGTGCACGACGGCAGCCGTCACCAGGGCCGGCGCCGAACCACCCGCGATGATCAGCTGCGAGAGCCCTTCGAGCCGACCGGCCACCTCGGTCGCGTCCGGCAGGGGCAGGTCGACGAGCGGCTCGTCGACCGGTTCGCCGTCCTGGCGGGGCCTGCCGACGGTGTCCTCCTGGCCCGCGGCCGCGACGAGGTGCAGCCGGGCCAGCACCCGGAGGGGCGACTGGCGCCAGATGGACAGGAGTTGGCCCGCCTCGGCGGTCAGCCGCAGGGCCGCGCCGACCGTGTGGGCCTCGTCGTCACCACTGAAGTCGGTGCGGCGGCGTACCTCTTCGAGGGCCCAGTCGGCACCGGACAGCGCCGCGGAACCACGGGCGCCCCGCAGTGCGGCCTCGGAAGTGATCTCGTTGCTGCGGCGCCGCATGATCCGGTGTCCGTAGACCCGGTCCACCGCCTTGCGGACGGACTCGACGGATTCGGCCACGCCGGGCAGCGAGCCCAGGGCCGCGAGCGGATCGGCGGTCGCGCCTGTCGTACTCATGAGTACGACCCTACGCACCCCGGCGGCCCACCCCACGAAGGAGTGGTCTTCTTCACGTCACCAGGACACTGTGCGCAATCACCCCACTACCCTTGGTGAACATGAAAATTGCTTTCGTAGGGAAGGGCGGCAGTGGCAAGACGACCCTGTCCTCCCTCTTCATCCGCCACCTCGCGGCCTCGGGATCGCCGGTCGTCGCGGTGGACGCCGACATCAACCAACACCTGGGGGCCGCCCTCGGCCTCGACGAGGCGGTGGCCGCCGGGCTGCCCGCCATGGGCCCGCGGCTGAAGCTGATCAAGGACTACCTGCGCGGCTCCAATCCACGGATCACGTCCGCCGAGACGATGATCAAGACGACCCCGCCCGGTGAAGGGTCCCGCCTCCTGCGGGTGCGCGAGAACAACCCGGTGTACGACGCCTGCGCACGGCCGGTGGAACTCGACGGCGGCGCCGTCCGTTTGATGGTCACCGGCCCGTTCAGCGAGGCCGATTTGGGAGTGGCGTGCTACCACTCCAAGACCGGTGCAGTGGAGCTCTGCCTGAACCATCTCGTCGACGGCCAGAGCGAGTACGTCGTCGTCGACATGACAGCGGGCTCCGACTCCTTCGCGTCCGGCATGTTCACCCGCTTCGACATCACGTTCCTCGTCGCCGAGCCGACCCGGAAGGGAGTCTCCGTCTATCGGCAGTACAAGGAGTACGCCCGCGACTTCGGAGTCATCCTGAAGGTCGTCGGCAACAAGGTGCAGGGCCAGGACGACATCGACTTCCTCCGCGCCGAGGTCGGTGACGACCTCCTGGTCACAGTCGGGCACTCGGACTGGGTGCGTGCCATGGAGAAGGGCCGCCCACCACGGTTCGAGCTCCTGGAGGACGCCAACCGCCGCTCCCTGCGCACCTTGCAGACCGCCGCCGACGCCACGTACGAGCTGCGGGACTGGGAGCGCTACACGCGCCAGATGGTGCACTTCCACCTGAAGAACGCGGGCAGCTGGGGCAACGAGAGGACCGGGGCCGACCTGGCGGCGCAGGTCGACCCCGGTTTCGTGCTGGGAGAGGGACTGGTGGCTACGGCTTGAGGGCCGGCGCCCCGGGGATGCCCTTCGGGGCCGGGGCGGGGCGGCCCGACAAGAAGGACGCCCAGCCCTGCTTCGGGACCTCTCCGACGTTGAGGCCGCGCAGCCGGTCCAGCGTGGCCGGGTCCTGGGCGTCGAGCCAGTCGGCGAGTTGCCGGAAGGAGACGCAGCGGACGTCGGGCTTGTTGCACACGTTTTCCACGACCTGGTCGATGGCACGCATGTAGGTGCCGCCGTTCCAGGACTCGAAGTGGTTGCCGATGATCAGCGGCGCGCGGTTGCCGTCGTAGGCGCGGTCGAAGCCCTTGAGCAGGCCGTCACGCATCTGGTTGCCCCAGTACTCCTGCTTGTCGGGGTCGCCCTGGGTCCGCGTACCCGACTGGTTGACCATGAAGTTGTAGTCCATGGTGAGCTGCTCGAAGGTGTGCCCGGGGAAGGGGACCAGCTGCATCGACAGATCCCACAGGCCGTTCTTCTTCTTGGGCCATACCTGGTTGTTGACGCCGCTGGTGTCATAGCGGAAGCCCAGCTGCCGGGCCGCCTTCATGAAGTTCTTCTGGCCCTCCAGGCAGGGGGTGCGGGCGCCGATGAGCTCCTTGTCGTAGTCGAAGGGCAGCGGAGCCGCGTTCTTCATGGCCGCGTTGGTCTTCCAGGACTTCACGAACGCCTTCGCCTGGGCGATCTCGCTCTTCCACTCCGCGACCGACCACTCGCCGACACCGCCGTCCGCACCACAGAAGTGGCCATTGAAGTGCGTGCCGATCTCGTTGCCCTCCAGCCACGCGCCGCGTAGCTGCTCGACGGTGTCCCTGATGCCCTTCTCGTCGTTGAAGCCGATCTCCGAGCTACCCGGCGAGTGCTCCGGCGGCTTGTACAGCTCGCGCTTGTCCTCCGGCAGCAGGTACACGCCGCTCAGGAAGTACGTCATCGTCGCCCCGTTGGCCTTGGCGACCTTGCGGAAGTGCGAGAAGAGCTTCTGGCTGTCCTCGCCGGCGCCGTCCCACGAGAAGACCACGAACTGTGGGGGCTTCTGACCGGGCTTCAGCCGCTCGGGCTTGGGCAGATGCGGCTGCGCTCCGGTGTACGCGGTGGAGCCGTCGCCGATCAGGCGGACCGCGCTCTGGGGCGCCGGCGCCCCCGCCTCGTTCGCGCCGTGCGCGCCTTCGTTGGAACCGGTGGTGCCGGTGGCGCAACCGGCGAGCGCCGTGGCGCAGGCCGCGGCGACTGCTGCGCCCGCGGCGATCCTCTGGGTGGTGGCCATCTCCGCCCACCTTCTTCCTTCTGTCAGAGCAACGCCACTTTGGGCGTTCTAGGGTGCTGTGCGGTGAAATGCCGACAGCGCCGTCAAGGTCGCACGAGGCCGAGATCGAATAAATACGACAAGCCGATAAAAAGCTCGCTTCACCCACGTGAGTGATTTACTGCCCCATTTGCCACTAAAGTCCGCACGTGGGCTTTACTCTGGATTACGATCCATTTACCGAGCTTTGAAAGTCCCGCCACTGCACGCCGTGACCCACGGCCGCGATCTGCCCCCGTCCTCCCTGGACGGGGACCACCTGTTCCGCGACCGCGCTGCCCCGGAGGAGACGGGAATGTCTGCCTGCGTCCCCACCCGCGCCGCCGACTCGACTCGGCCCAGGCGCATCCACCAACCCCACAGCCCCCCGCCGACCCCGCCCCGCCGATTCCGTGTCGCGGGCGCCGATCTCTCAGCCTCGATCGCGGTCTTCCTGATCGCCCTGCCCCTGTCCCTCGGCATCGCGCTCGCCACCGGCGCGCCGCTCCAGTCGGGCCTCGTCGCCGCCGCCGTGGGCGGAATCGTCGCCGCCCGGCTCGGCGGCTCACCGCTCCAGGTGAGCGGGCCCGCCGCCGGGCTCACGGTGGTCACCGCCGAGCTCATCCACCGCTACGGATGGCGTGCGACCTGCGCCATCACCGTCCTCGCCGGAGTCGCCCAGCTGGGCCTGGGATGCCTGCGCGTGGCCCGCACGGCGCTCGCCGTCAGCCCCGCGATCGTGCACGGCATGCTCGCCGGCATCGGTGTGACCATCGCCGTCGCCCAACTGCACATCGTGCTGGGCGGCACCCCACAGAGCTCCGTGCTCGACAACCTGCGCGCGCTACCCGCCCAGTTGGTGCACCTTCACCCCGCGGCGGTCTCGATGAGTGTGCTGACACTGACGCTCCTCTTCGCCTGGCCACGGATTCCCGGACGGGTCGGACACGTCCTGCGCACCGTGCCGGCCGCGCTCGTCGCCGTCGCGGGGGCAACCCTGACCGCCTCACTCACCGGGCTGGTCCTGCCCAAGGTCGATCTGCCGTCCTGGAGCAGTCACGCCCTGGCCGGGCTCCCCGAGGGGCCGGTGCTCGGGATCGCCGCCGCCGTCCTCACCGTCACGCTGGTGTGCAGTGTGCAGTCACTTCTCGGCGCCGTGGCCGTGGACAAGCTGGTGGCGAGGCGGCCCGCGCAGCAAACCCGGGTGGGCCGCTCCGACCTGAACCGGGAGTTGCTCGGTCAGGGCGCCGCCAATGTCGTCTCCGGCGCGCTCGGCGGGCTGCCCGTCGCCGGGGTCGCCGTGCGCAGTTCGGCGAATGTGCAAGCCGGCGCCGTGAGCCGGAACTCCACGATGCTGCACGGCGTTTTCGTAGTAGTTGCCGCGCTGCTGATGGTCCCGATCCTGGAGCTGATCCCCCTCGCATCGCTCGCCGCCCTGGTGATGGCCGTCGGCATCCAGATGGTGTCCCTGCACCACATCCGCACGGTCACCCGCCACCGCGAAGTGCTGGTGTACGTCGTCACCACGCTCGGCGTCGTGTGCCTCGGTGTTCTCGAGGGCGTGGTGCTGGGGGTCTCCGCGGCCGTCGCCGTCGCCCTGCACCGGCTCGCTCGCACGCGCATCACGCATGAAGAGAGAGGAGGAGTCCATTACGTACGAGTGCGAGGGCAGTTGACGTTCCTCGCGGTGCCTCGGCTCAGCCGCGTCCTGCACCTGGTACCTCAAGGGGCACATGTGGACCTGGAGTTGGACGGATCCTTCATGGACCACGCGGCATACGAGTCCCTGCAGGACTGGCAGAGCGCGCATGTCGCGCGAGGTGGCACGGTCGAGTTGACCGGGCGATCCGGCACCCGGATCGCCGAGCCCGCGGGCCCCTCCCACTGCCGCTGCCGCCCCTGGACGCCATGGCGCAACCACCACTGCGAACCCTCCGCCGGTCCGCAGCCCGCATCCGCCGACGACCGGCCGGATGGGGCGGGCCCGGCAGACGGGTCGGAGGGGCCGGACGGTGCGGCCGGTGCCACCGCTACCGCCGGGCGCGATGGCCTCAGCGGGCGGAGCGGGCATCAACTGGCGCGTGGAATCAGCGCGTTCCAGCGCAACACCGCGCCCCTGGTGCGGGGTGAGCTGGCACGGCTGGCGCGGGAAGGGCAGCGGCCGTCGCAACTGTTCCTGACCTGTGCCGACTCACGGCTCGTCACGTCGATGATCACCTCCAGTGGTCCGGGCGACCTGTTCGTCGTACGCAACGTGGGCAACCTCGTGCCGAAGCCCGGGGAGGAGAGCGGGGACGACTCGGTGGCCGCGGCGATCGAGTACGCGGTGGACGTGCTGCATGTGCGATCCATCACGGTCTGCGGGCACTCCGGATGCGGGGCCATGCAGGCCCTGTTGAACGCGGAGCCCGGCGGGGCGCAGACCCCGCTCAAGCGGTGGCTGCGGCACGGGGTGCCCAGTCTGGAGCGGATGGCCGCCAAGAACCGTCCCTGGGCCCGGCTCGCCGGGCGGGCGCCGGCCGACGCGGTGGAGCAGCTGTGTCTGACCAACGTGGTGCAGCAGTTGGAGCATCTGCGGGCGCACGAGTCGGTGGCACGGGCCCTGCGGGAGGGTGCGCTCGAGCTGCACGGGATGTACTTCCACGTCGGAGAGGCGCAGGCGTATCTGCTCGTCGAACGCGACGACGGCGAGCTGTTCGATCACGTGGGGGCGACGGAGGATCTGCGGCACCCCGCCTGACCTCGCATCCGTGTGACCTCGGCGTGGCGCGCGGCCCCGCTCGGCGGGGGTGCGTGCCACGCCGTGCGTGCGGTGGGTGCATGGGCGCGGGGCGCCCTTGCCGAGGGCCGAGGGCCGGGAGCGGACGTGCAGGCCGGGCGTGGGGGGCGGATGTGGGGAGCCGTGCGTGAGGGGCCGTGCGTGAGGGGCGGACATGGGGGGCCGTAGGGGAGCCGTGCGTGAGGGGCCGCGACACGCCCGGGCGTCTCGTGCGTCACGGCATCCACGTGGGGGGCGGTCGCGGGAATGGTTGCCGGGTGAACCCGCGCGCCTGTCCGTACGTGGCTCGGAGTGCGTACCCCACGCGTGCCTGGTGCGTACTTCTGAAGGGACCTCAGCTCCTCGATAGGTCTAAACCAATTTGAGGTCGGCCCTTGTCATCGAGGGCTTCGGTCTGATGAGCTGTGGCCTGGGACACAACGGACACCCTGGGAAAGGGAGATGTCGTGAGCAACGAAAGCCTGGCCAACCTGCTGAAGGAAGAGCGCAGGTTCGCGCCGCCCGCCGACCTGGCGGCGAACGCCAATGTCACCGCGGAGGCGTATGAGCAGGCCAAGGCTGACAGGCTCGGCTTCTGGGCCGAGCAGGCCCGCCGGCTGACCTGGGCCACCGAGCCGACCGAAACGCTGGACTGGTCGAACCCGCCGTTCGCGAAGTGGTTCGCCGACGGAAAGCTGAACGTCGCGTACAACTGCGTCGACCGGCATGTGGAGGCCGGGAACGGCGACCGGGTCGCCATCCACTTCGAGGGCGAGCCCGGTGACAGCCGGGCGATCACCTACGCCGAGCTCAAGGACGAGGTGAGCAAGGCCGCCAACGCACTGATCGAGCTGGGCGTCCGGAAGGGCGACCGGGTCGCCGTCTATCTGCCGATGATCCCCGAGGCCGTCGTCGCGATGCTGGCGTGTGCACGGATCGGTGCGGCGCATTCGGTCGTCTTCGGCGGATTCTCCGCGGACGCGATCGCCACCCGCATCCAGGACGCGGACGCCAAGCTGGTCATCACCTCCGACGGCGGTTACCGGCGCGGCAAGCCGTCCGCGCTCAAGCCGGCCGTCGACGACGCGGTGAGCCGGGTCGACGGGGTCGACAAGGTGCTGGTGGTCCGCCGTACCGGCCAGGAGGTCGACTGGACCGAGGGCCGCGACGTGTGGTGGCACGAGATCGTCGAGCGGCAGTCCGCCGAGCACACGCCAGAGGCTTTCGACGCCGAGCAGCCGCTGTTCATCCTCTACACCTCCGGGACCACGGGGAAGCCGAAGGGCATCCTGCACACCTCGGGCGGGTACCTCACCCAGGCCTCGTACACCCACCACGCCGTCTTCGACCTCAAGCCGGAGACCGACGTGTACTGGTGCACGGCCGACATCGGCTGGGTCACCGGGCACTCGTACATCACGTATGGACCGCTTGCGAACGGTGCGACGCAGGTGATGTACGAGGGGACACCGGACACGCCGCACCAGGGGCGGTTCTGGGAGATCGTGCAGAAGTACGGGGTGACGATTCTCTACACGGCGCCCACCGCGATCCGTACGTTCATGAAGTGGGGGGACGACATCCCCGCGAAGTTCGATCTCAGCAGCCTGCGGGTGCTGGGGTCCGTGGGCGAGCCGATCAACCCCGAGGCGTGGGTCTGGTACCGCAAGCACATCGGCGGTGACCGGACGCCCATCGTGGACACGTGGTGGCAGACCGAGACCGGCGCGATGATGATCTCGCCGCTGCCGGGAGTCACCGAGACCAAGCCGGGGTCGGCGCAGCGGCCGTTGCCGGGGATCTCGGCGACCGTGGTCGACGACGAGGCGCGGGAGGTTCCCGACGGGGGTGGCGGGTACCTGGTGCTCACCGAGCCGTGGCCGTCGATGCTGCGCACGATCTGGGGCGACGACCAGCGGTTCCTCGACACGTACTGGTCGCGGTTCGAGGGGAAGTACTTCGCCGGGGACGGGGCGAAGAAGGACGACGACGGGGACATCTGGCTCCTCGGGCGGGTCGACGACGTGATGCTCGTGTCCGGGCACAACATCTCGACGACCGAGGTCGAGTCGGCGCTCGTCTCGCATCCTTCGGTCGCCGAGGCGGCGGTGGTCGGTGCGGCGGACGAGACGACGGGGCAGGCGATCGTCGCGTTCGTGATTCTGCGGGGGACCGCTTCCGCGGAGGATGCCGGGCTGGTGGCGGATCTGCGGAATCACGTGGGGACGACGCTGGGGCCGATCGCCAAGCCGAAGCGGGTGTTGCCGGTGGCCGAGCTGCCCAAGACTCGGTCCGGGAAGATCATGCGGCGGTTGTTGCGCGACGTGGCGGAGAACCGGGAGCTGGGGGATGTCACGACGTTGACGGACTCCACGGTGATGGATCTCATCCAGGCGAAGCTGCCGGCGGCGCCGAGCGAGGACTGAGGGTTTCGCCCACCACCCGCCCCTTGGGGGTGTGGGGGCCCTACGCGCCCCCGCACCCCCACCTGGCACCTTGCGGGGCTCCGCCCCTGCGCCCCGCTCGGGGCCTCTGCCCGGG
Organism: Streptomyces mirabilis; assembly: GCF_039503195.1. NCBI lineage: Bacteria > Bacillati > Actinomycetota > Actinomycetes > Kitasatosporales > Streptomycetaceae > Streptomyces > Streptomyces mirabilis. The sequence goes on along the minus strand of NZ_JBCJKP010000001.1, from coordinate 5,714,674 downwards.
CACCCCGGCGGGGATCGCACCTCCTGACCACCCGGCGCTTGTGCGGCCCCGCGGGGCCTGGAACACGACCCCGGCCGTGTTTCCCCGCGGCGGCGAGGCCTCCGGTGCCGTTGCCGCAGTCCTGCGGCAACACGCTGGGAGGTCTGCTCCTGGGCTCGTGCTGGGCCTGGATTCTCGTGAGGTCTCCGTCGAGTCGGCTACCACCGCTCCGCCTCCGTGCCTGGCAGCCCTCGTCGGTGCCGGGGCGTGCCCCCGCGCGTCGGCGCGACCACTCACCCCTCTTGCGCACCATATGTCCGTAACAAGAAATATCTCGCCGTAATGGCAAGGTAAAGTAGTGGCCTCAGGGTGTGCCGGGAAGTCTGGTCGGCGGCGTCGTCAGCGATCCCGCGTGACGGCCGTCAGCAAACAGCCGTAACGACCCGGAGGTCCCGCCGTGGCGACGACGCCCAGCGCCAACAACCGCAAGCTCCTCGGACGCCTGTCCCTGCCCGAGCGGAACTTCGTCGCGGAGGCGTTGCGGACCGAGACCGTCGGTGGGGTGCTGTTGCTCGTGGCGGCGGTTGCCGCGCTGGTGTGGGCCAACACGCCGCTGCGGGACAGCTACGCGAGCGTCAGCCATTTCCATCTCGGGCCCTCCGCGCTCGGGCTGAACCTGTCCGTTCAGCACTGGGCGGCGGACGGACTACTGGCCGTGTTCTTCTTCGTCGCCGGTATCGAACTCAAGCGCGAGCTGGTGGCGGGGGATCTGCGCGATCCGAAGGCCGCGATACTGCCCGTCGTCGCGGCCGTGTGTGGAATGGCCGTGCCCGCGCTGGTCTACGCCCTCACCAATGCGATCGGGGGCGGATCCCTCGGCGGGTGGGCCGTACCCACCGCCACCGACATCGCCTTCGCCCTCGCCGTACTGGCCGTGATCGGCACCTCCCTGCCGTCCGCCCTGCGCGCCTTCCTGCTCACCCTCGCCGTCGTCGACGACCTGTTCGCGATTCTCATCATCGCGATCTTCTTCACCGACCACATCGACTTCGGCGCGCTGGGCGGGGCCGTCGTCGGGCTCGGCGTGTTCTGGGTACTGCTGCGCAAGGGCGTACGCGGGTGGTACGTGTATGTGCCGCTCGCTCTCGTCATCTGGGGGCTGATGTACAACAGCGGCGTCCACGCCACCATCTCCGGCGTCGCGATGGGGCTGATGCTGCGCTGCCACCCGCACGAGGGCGAGGAGCACTCACCCGGGGAGCACATCGAGCATCTTGTCCGGCCCCTTTCCGCCGGGCTCGCCGTGCCGCTGTTCGCGCTCTTCAGCGCCGGGGTCGTCGTCTCCGGAGGAGCGATCGGTGACGTGTTCACGCGCCCCGAGACACTCGGTGTCGTGCTGGGGCTCGTCGTCGGGAAGGCCGTGGGCATTTTCGGGGGGACCTGGCTGGCCGCCCGGTTCACCCGGGCCTCGCTCAGTGAGGATCTTGTCTGGCCCGACGTCTTCGCCGTCGCGTCCCTCGCCGGAATCGGCTTCACCGTCTCCCTCCTCATCGGCGAACTCGCCTTCAAGGACGACCCGGTACTCACCGACGAAGTGAAGGCCGCGGTACTCATCGGCTCGCTCATAGCCGCCGTACTCGCCACGACGCTGCTGAAGGTACGCAATGCCAAGTACCGTGCGCTGTGCGAGGCCGAGGAGCTCGACGAGGACAGCGACGGCATCCCCGACATCTACGAGCAGAACAACCCGGCGTACCACCTGCGGATGGCCGAGATCTACGAACGGAAGGCCGCCGAGCACCGAAGGCTTGCCGAAGTGGCGGCCGGGGCAAGCGAGGAGAACGACGGTCCGGCATGATCTGAGCAGAACCGGATGGTCAGGACTCGACGGTCAGGGCCGGATGGTCAGGGCTGGATGGTCGGGGCCGGGCGGTCGGCAGAAGACGGTACGGGCACTGGGGCAGCCAGGGCCGTGCCGGCACCGTTGACAGCCGGACCGCACAGAGCAGCCCGTACAGAGCAGGCACATACAGAAGAGGGAGTCCGCGATGAGCGCACCCGACGGCAGCCCGGTCGGCGCCGAACGCAGCATCGGCCAGTTGTTCGCCTCGGCGACGACCGAGATGTCCGCACTGGTGCACGACGAGATCGCGCTGGCGAAGGCGCAGCTCAAGCACGACGTCAAGCGCGGCGCGGTCAGCGGCGGCGCGTTCTCCGCGGCCGGAGCGGTGCTGCTCTTCTCCCTCCCGATGCTGAACTTCGCCCTGGCGTACGGCATCCGGACCTGGAGCCACTGGAATCTCGCGATCTGCTTCGTCCTGTCGTTCGCCGCGAACGTGCTGGTCGCCGGCTTCCTCGCGCTGATCGGCCTGGTCTTCGCGAAGAAGGCGAAAAAGGGCAAGGGCCCGCAGAAGGTCGCCGCCTCGGTCAAGGAGACCGCGGGTGTGCTCCAGAACGCCAAACCCCACCCCCGGACCGCCCCTGTGAGTGATGCGGTCGAGGTTGTGGCACGCTCGACGTCATGACGGACCCCGCCACCCCTTCGGCGCAACCCACCTCAGTCGTGCGGCTCGACGTCCCCGGCGGGAGAGAAGTGACCCACCGGGACGTCGCCGCCAACGGCGCGCGCTTCCACATCGCCGAGATGGGCGACGGGCCGCTCGTCCTGCTGCTGCACGGCTTCCCACAGTTCTGGTGGACCTGGCGCCGGCAGATGGTGGCGCTCGCGGACGCGGGCTTCCGGGCCGTGGCCATGGATCTTCGCGGCGTCGGCGGCAGCGACCGCACGCCGCGCGGTTACGACCCCGCCAACCTCGCGCTCGACATCACCGGGGTCGTACGGTCCCTCGGTGAGCCCGACGCCGCGCTGGTCGGACACGACCTGGGCGGCTATCTGGCGTGGACGGCGGCCGTGATGCGCCCCAAGCTCGTCCGCCGCCTCGCCGTGTCGTCCATGCCGCACCCGCGGCGCTGGCGCTCGGCCATGCTCTCCGACGTCAAGCAGTCGGCGGCGGGTTCGTACATCTGGGGTTTCCAGCGGCCCTGGATCCCGGAGCGCCAACTCGTCGCCGACGAAGGTGCCCTGGTGGGTCGTCTGGTGCGGGACTGGTCGGGGCCGCGACAGCCGGACGACGAGGCCGTGGAGACGTACCGCCGCGCCATGTGCATCCCGTCGACGGCGCATTGTGCGATCGAGCCCTATCGGTGGATGGTCCGTTCGATGGCACGACCGGACGGGATCCAGTTCAACCGGCGTATGAAGCGGCCGGTTCGGGTGCCGACGCTGCATCTGCACGGATCGCTCGATCCGGTGATGCGGACGCGGAGTGCGGCCGGGTCCGGGGAGTACGTCGAAGCGCCCTACCGTTGGCGGCTGTTCGACGGTCTCGGACACTTCCCCCACGAAGAGGACCCGGTGGCGTTTTCGACCGAATTGGTCAACTGGCTGAAGGATCCCGAGCCTGACCGGTGACCCGTCGGTGACTGTCCGATTGCGGCCCGTGGCCCGCCCGGTATGCGGACGCGAACGCCTGTCCTACGAACAGCCAAATGCCTCGCGCATAGGCCAATTGGGGGGCTTGGGCGAGGTTATCGACCTTGGGGCAGGGGCAGACGTCGAGGTATGGGCTGGACGCACGACTACAGTGACGCACCACGCAACCGCCGCTCGGCGACGGGCCTGAGCTCCCATCAGAGGGGCACCCCGCAGTTGCCGGGCGCGGACCCCCAAGTGGGGATCCCGCGCATTTTGCGCCGCCGGGCCCGCTGGGTTTCGGTACGGCTGCGTCACCCACGAGGCTGAGGCCCCGCACACCGGCGCTCGTCACCCTTCGCTCTCAAAGCGGCCCGTCACCCTTCGCTCTCAGAGCGCGCAGCTGTCGCTGTCCACCTGCTGATCGGCCGCACGCCCCTTGGTGGCGTCCGGCTGGACCTCGTCCGCGGTGAGCGCGTACCCGGTGTTGGCGTCGTCGAGGGACTTCGCGAAGACCACTCCGTACACCTTGCCGTCGGGCGTGAGCAGCGGACCGCCCGAGTTGCCCTGGCGCACGGTCGCGTAGAGCGAGTAGACGTCGCGGCGCACGGTTCCGCGGTGGTAGATGTCCGGTCCGTTGGCCGTGATGCGGCCGCGCACGCGCGCGGGCTGGACGTTGTACGCGCCGTTCTGCGGGAAGCCGGCCACGATCGCGTTGTTTCCGCTGGTCGCGTCCTTGGCGGTGAACTGGAGGGCGGGCGCGTCCAGGTTCGGTACGTCGAGTACGGCGATGTCGCGCTCCCAGTCGTACAGGACGACCTTGGCGTCGTACTTCCTGCCCTCGCCGCCGATCTGGACGGTGGGCTCGTCGACCCCGCCGACCACGTGCGCGTTGGTCATCACGCGGCGGTTGCCGAAGACGAAGCCGCTGCCCTCGAGGACCTTGCCGCAGCTCTGCGCGGTGCCCATCACCTTGACGATGGACTTCTGGGCGCGGATGGCGACGGGGCTGTTCGCGAGCGCCGGGTCGGGGGGCTGGACGTCGGTGATGGGTTCGTTGGCGAACGGGCTGAAGACCTGCGGGAAGCCGTTCTGCGCGAGGACCGAGGAGAAGTCGGCGAACCAGGTGTCGGCCTGGGAGGGCAGGGCGCTGGAGACGCCGTGGAGCACCTTGGAGCCGCGGACCTCCTTGCCCAGCGTCGGCAGCGTCGTGCCCGCGAGGGCCGAACCGATCAGCCAGGCGACCAGGAGCATCGCGACGACGTTGACGAGGGCGCCGCCGGTCGCGTCCAGGGCGCGGGCCGGGGACCAGGTGATGTACCGGCGCAGTTTGTTGCCCAGGTGGGTGGTGAGGGCCTGGCCGACGGAGGCGCAGACGATCACGACGATCACCGCGACCACGGCGGCGGTCGTACTCACCTTGGAGTCGTCTGTCAGGGCACCCCAGATGACGGGGAGCAGATAGACGGCGACCAGGCCGCCGCCCAGGAAGCCGATCACCGACAGGATGCCGACGACGAAGCCCTGGCGGTAGCCCACGATCGCGAACCACACGGCGGCGACCAGCAACAGGATGTCCAGCACGTTCACGGGGGCCACCCTGTCATGCGCGCCAGTCGAGCGGGACCTGCTTCTCACGGTCCCAGGGCAGCTCCCAGCCAGCGTAGTGCAGCAGACGGTCGATGATCCCCGCGGTGAAGCCCCAGACCAGGGCCGATTCGACCAGGAATGCCGGACCTCGGTGGCCGCTGGGGTGCACGGTCGTCGCGCGGTGGGCGGGGTTCGTGAGATCCGCCACGGGGACCGTGAAGACCCGGGCCGTCTCGGCCGGATCGACCACGCCGACCGGGGTCGGCTCGCGCCACCAGCCCAGGACCGGGGTGACCACGAAGCCGCTCACCGGGATGTAGAGCTTCGGCAGCACGCCGAAGAGCTGGACGCCGCCCGGGTCGAGCCCGGTCTCCTCCTCGGCCTCCCGCAGCGCGGCCCGCAGCGGCCCGTCGGCCTTCGGATCACCGTCCTGCGGGTCGAGGGCGCCGCCGGGGAAGGAGGGCTGCCCCGCGTGCGAGCGCAGGGAGCTGGCACGCTCCATCAGCAGCAGCTCGGGACCGCGGGCGCCCTCGCCGAAGAGGATGAGCACGGCGGACTGCCGCCCCGCGCCGTTCGCCGGCGGCAGGAAGCGGCTCAGCTGGAGCGGTTCCACGGTCTCTACGGCGTGCACCACCGGGTCGAGCCAGGCGGGCAGACCGTCCTTGGTCACCACGACGCGGCCGTTCTGCGCGTCGGGGCCTTCGTGTGTGCGGTGGTGTGCGCCGGGGCCGTCGTACGTGCGCTGTGAGCCCGTCTCGCTCCGTGTGCTGCGCGTACCCCTCTCGTTCTGCGTGCCGTGCGCGCCGGGTTCGATCTGTGTGTCGTGCTTGCCCGTCTCGTTCTGCGTGCGGTGTGTGTCCGGCTCGTCGTGCCTGCTGTGCGTGTTGCTCGCGTGCGTCATCGCCACCCCCGTTCTGCTCTCCCCAACGCCGGGCGGCGCCGTGTTCGTTCCGTCATCCGGCGCCCAGTGGGGGTGCCGGGATACCGCCCGCGTCCAGGTAGGACTGCGGCGGGTTGAGGCGCTGGCCGGGGAAGCCGCCCTTCTCGTACTTCAGGAGCTTGCGCGCCTTCTCCGGGTCCGTCTCGCCCTCCCCGTACGCGGGGCAGAGCGGAGCGATGGGGCAGGCGCCGCACGCGGGCTTACGGGCGTGGCAGATACGGCGGCCGTGGAAGATCACGTGGTGCGAGAGCATCGTCCACTCGCTCTTCGGGAAGAGCGCGCCGACGGCGGCCTCGACCTTGTCCGGGTCGGTCTCGTCGGTCCACTGCCAGCGGCGCACGAGCCGGCCGAAGTGGGTGTCCACGGTGATGCCGGGGCGCCCGAAGGCGTTGCCCAGGACGACGAAGGCGGTCTTGCGGCCCACGCCGGGGAGCTTGACGAGGTCTTCGAGGCGGCCGGGGACCTCACCCCCGAAGTCCTCCGCCAAGGCCTTGGAGAGCCCTATCACCGACTTGGTCTTGGCCCGGAAGAAACCGGTCGGACGGAGGATCTCCTCGACCTCCTCCGGATTCGCCGCGGCGAGGTCCTCGGGCGTGGGGTACTTGGCGAAGAGCCCCGGAGTCGTCTGGTTCACCCGCAGGTCGGTCGTCTGGGCCGACAGGACCGTGGCGATCACCAGCTGGAAGGGGTTCTCGAAGTCCAGCTCCGGGTGGGCGTACGGGTACACCTCGGCGAGCTCACGGTTGATGCGGCGGGCGCGGCGCACGAGAGCGGCATGGGACTCGACGATCGCCTTCTTGGGGGCGGCTTGGGCGGGGGCGGCCTTCTTGGCCCCGGTCTTGGCAGGTGCCGCCTTCTTGGCGACCGTCTTGGCCGGCGCCGCCTTCTTGGAAGCAGCCGCCTTCTTGATCGTGGCCGTCGCCTTCTTGGCCACGCCTGTCGCCTTCCCGCTCACGGCTGTCGCCTTTTTGGCAGCCTTCTTCGCGACCGGCTTCGCCGGCGTCGATTTTGCCGCTTTTGTCGTTTTCATACCTTCGGCGGAACTCTGTTCGCCCACAGCGGAATCGCGACGTACAACCACCCGCCCAGCCCCCTTGGCCTGTGCTCTCACCGGCGATTTGGACACCCGGCCAGCCTAAAGCCCCCCACCGACATCCGCCCCGGACCCAGAAGATCAGCCCCCAATTGGCCCCCTGCCGCACTGTGCGGCACGCCAGTGCGGCAGACTTGTGACTGATCACACTGTTTGGACCGTCCAGCAAGATGGGGAACACGCTCCCCTGGTATCACGGGGGAGCAAGATCCCCTGAGCAGGTCGACAAGGAGAGAACTCGTGGACGACGTTCTGCGGCGCGCCCCGCTCTTCGCGGCGCTCGATGATGAGCAGGCCGCGGAGCTCCGCGCCTCCATGAGTGAGGTGACCCTCGCACGCGGCGACGCTCTCTTCCACGAGGGCGACCCCGGGGACCGCCTTTACGTGGTCACCGAGGGCAAGGTGAAGCTCCACCGCACCTCACCCGACGGCCGCGAGAACATGCTGGCCGTCCTGGGCCCCGGTGAGCTCATCGGCGAGCTGTCGCTGTTCGACCCGGGCCCGCGCACGGCGACCGCCACCGCGCTGACCGAGGTCAAGCTGCTCGGCCTCGGCCACGGCGACCTCCAGCCCTGGCTGAACGCGCGGCCCGAGGTGGCCGCCGCGCTGCTGCGCGCCGTCGCCCGGCGGCTGCGCAAGACCAACGACCAGATGTCCGACCTGGTCTTCTCGGACGTGCCCGGCCGCGTGGCCCGCGCGCTCCTGGACCTCTCCCGTCGCTTCGGCGTGCAGTCGGAGGAGGGCATCCACGTCGTGCACGACCTCACGCAGGAGGAGCTGGCCCAGCTGGTCGGCGCGTCCCGCGAGACGGTCAACAAGGCCCTGGCCGACTTCGCGGGCCGCGGCTGGCTCCGACTGGAGGCCCGCGCGGTCATCCTGCTGGACGTGGAGCGCCTCGCGAAGCGCTCGCGCTGACCGCGCCGCGCGCCGGCTTTCGACGCACCTGAAGGGCCTCGCCGCACAGCGGGGCCCTTCTCGTATCCCCGGCATTCACGTTTCTCGTAGGGCCGGTTCTCGTACGGCCGGTTCTCGTACGGCCGGTTCTCGTACGGCCGGGATCGCCGCCGGTATCGCACGGGCGCCCACCCACCGCCCGGACGGCCCCCGGCGCCTAGATGAGGCCGTGTTCCCGGAGGTAGTCCATCTGGGCCCGGACCGACAGCTCCGCCGCCGGCCACAGCGAGCGGTCCACGTCCGCGTACACGTGCGCGACGACCTCGGCCGGCGACCGGTAGCCGTTCTCGACCGCCGTCTCGACCTGGGCCAGGCGGTGGGCGCGGTGGGCGAGGTAGAACTCGACGGCGCCCTGGGCGTCCTCCAGGACGGGCCCGTGCCCCGGCAGCACGGTGTGCACGCCGTCGTCCACGGTGAGGGACCTGAGCCGCCGCAGCGAGTCCAGATAGTCGCCCAGACGGCCGTCGGGGTGGGCCACGACGGTCGTACCGCGGCCGAGGATGGTGTCACCCGTCAGGACGGCCCGATCGGCCGGGAGATGGAAGCACAGCGAGTCGGCGGTGTGGCCCGGGGTCGGTACGACACGCAGTTCGAGCCCGCCCACGGCGATGACGTCCCCGTGCGCCAGCCCCTCGTCCCCGAGCCGCAGCGCCGGATCCAGCGCCCGCACCTTCGTGTCCGTCAGTTCCGCGAACCGCCCGGCGCCCTCGGCGTGATCGGGGTGCCCGTGCGTCAGCAGGGTCAGCGCCACCCGCTTCCCCGCCTTCTCGGCGGTGTCCACGACATTGCGCAGATGCACGTCGTCCAGGGGCCCGGGGTCGATCACCACCGCCAGGTCGGAGTCCGGCTCGGAGACGATCCAGGTGTTGGTGCCGTCCAGGGTCATCGCGGACGCGTTGGGCGCGAGCACGTTGACGGCGCGCGGGGTGGCGGAGCCGGAGAGGACCCCGCCTCGCGGCTGGCCGGGGAGAGCTGCGGCGTCGGTCATGCGGGGGCTCCACCGGTCGGGATGTGCTTGGTGAACTCGTCGTGGCCCGGCCAGGCGAGGACGACTTCGCCGTTCTCCAGGCGGGCCTTGGCCAGGACGGGGGTCAGATCACGGGCGGGCGCGGCGGCGAGGACGTCGGCGGCGCTGTCGTACGGGATGAGCTGGCGCAGGGTCGCGACGGTGGGCGGCATCATCAGGAGCTCGCCCTTGTCGTACCCGTCCGCCGCGTCCGCGGGGCGGATCCAGACCGTGCGGTCGGCCTCCGTGGAGGCGTTGCGGGTGCGCTGGCCCTCCGGGAGTGCGGCCACGAAGAACCAGGTGTCGTAGCGGCGGGTCTCGAACTCCGGGGTGATCCAGCGGGTCCAGACGCCCAGGAGGTCGGACCTGAGCACGAGTCCGCGGCGGTCGAGGAACTCGGCGAAGGAGAGGTCACGGGCGACCAGGGCCGCGCGCTCCGCCTCCCAGTCCTCGCCGGTGGTGTCGCCGACCACGGTGTCCGGGGTGGGCCCGGCCAGCAGGACACCGGCCTCCTCGTACGTCTCGCGGACCGCCGCGCAGACGACGGCCTGGGCGGACGTCTCGTCGGTGCCGAGCCTGTTCGCCCACCACGCGCGCGTGGGGCCCGCCCAGCGGATCTGGTGCTCGTCGTCGCGTGGGTCCACGCCGCCGCCCGGATACGCGTACGCGCCTCCGGCGAAGGCCATGGAGGCGCGTCTGCGCAGCATGTGCACCACGGGGGCGGTGGGGGTGTCCTTGAGCAGCATGACGGTGGCCGCGCGCTTGGGGGGCACCGGGATCAGCGTGCCCTCCGCGAGCGCGCGGATCCGCTCGGGCCACTCCGGTGGATACCACTGCCCATTCGCCATGGCCGGAGGCTATCCCGAGCCGGGCGAATGTTCGAGGGGCCCATGGGGATCCCCGGGCCGGGGGGTGGGGGCGGCGGGGGCGAAGAAAACCGCCACCGGTCCCGACCGCCTACGCCTCCGTCAGCTCCACCTGGATCTCGACCTCGACCGGGGCGTCCAGCGGGAGGACCGCCACGCCGACCGCACTGCGGGCGTGGACGCCCTTGTCACCCAGGGCCACGCCCAGGAGCTCGCTCGCGCCGTTCAGGACACCCGGCTGGCCGGTGAAGTCCGAGGCCGAGGCCACGAAGCCGACGACCTTCACGACACGCGCGATGCGGTCGAGGTCGCCCGCGACGGACTTGACCGCGGCCAGCGCGTTCAGCGCGCAGATGCGGGCCAGGTCCTTGGCCTCCTCGGCCGTGACCTCCGCACCCACCTTGCCGGTGAGCGGAAGCTTGCCGTCCACCATCGGCAGCTGCCCCGCCGTGAAGACGTACACGCCGGACTGCACGGCGGGCTGATAGGCGGCCAGCGGCGGTACGACGCCCGGCAGCGTCAGACCGAGCTCCGCGAGCTTCGCCTCGACGGCGCCGCTCATGCCGACCTCTCGCGCTTCAGGTAGGCCACCAGCTGCTCGGGGTTGTTCGGCCCGGGCACGACCTGGACGAGCTCCCAGCCGTCCTCGCCCCAGGTGTCCAGAATCTGCTTCGTGGCATGGACGAGCAGCGGCACGGTTGCGTATTCCCACTTGGTCATGTCGCCGACTGTAGTCGTTGCCGCGGGGGGTCTCGCGCGCACGTTGTCCACAGCCTCCTGCGTAGTACGGCGGCGGACTGGTTAGGCTCGAAGACGTGAGCAGGCTCCAGGTCGTCAGCGGCAAGGGCGGTACCGGCAAGACCACGGTAGCCGCGGCCCTCGCGCTCGCCCTCGCGACCGAGGGCAAGCGCACCCTCCTCGTCGAGGTCGAGGGCAGACAGGGCATCGCGCAGCTCTTCGAAACAGAAGCGGTGCCCTACGAGGAGCGGAAGATCGCCGTCGCTCCGGGGGGCGGGGAGGTGTACGCCCTCGCCATCGACCCCGAACTGGCCCTTCTGGACTACCTCCAGATGTTCTACAAACTGGGCGGCGCCGGCCGGGCCCTGAAGAAGCTCGGCGCCATCGACTTCGCGACCACCATCGCGCCCGGTCTCAGGGACGTGCTCCTCACGGGGAAGGCGTGCGAGGCAGTCCGCAGGAAGGACAAGAGCGGGCGGTTCGCGTACGACTACGTCGTCATGGACGCGCCACCCACAGGCCGCATCACCCGCTTCCTGAACGTCAACGACGAGGTCGCGGGACTCGCCAAGATCGGGCCGATACACAATCAGGCGCAGGCCGTGATGCGCGTCCTGAAGTCGCCGGAGACGGCGGTGCACATGGTGACGCTGCTGGAGGAGATGCCCGTCCAGGAGACCGCGGACGGCATCGCCGAGCTGCGGGCGGCGAAGCTGCCGGTGGGACGGATCATCGTGAACATGGTACGGCCCGCGCTCCTGGACGACGTCGACCTGGAGCTCACGGGCGACGTCGCGCGCAGCGCCATCGCCAAGTCCCTGTCCGCGGCCGGGCTCGGCGGCGCCCGCCGCGGCGGGAACGCCGAGCGGCTCGTCGGGCCTCTCCTGGAACAGGCCGAGGAGTACGCCGAACGGCACACCCTGGAGCGCGAGCAGCGGGCCGTCCTGACCGAGCAGGACCTCCCGCTGCACGAACTCCCCCTGCTCGCCGAGGGAATGGACCTGGCGGGCCTGTACGAGCTCGCCACGGAACTGCGCACTCAAGGGATCTCATGAGTCTGGACCCGGCCCGCGTACTCGACCTCGACCCACTGCTCGACGACCCCGACACCCGCATCGTGGTGTGCTGCGGCTCGGGCGGCGTCGGCAAGACGACCACGGCGGCGGCCCTGGGGCTGCGCGCCGCCGAGCGGGGCCGCAAGGTGGTCGTTCTCACTATCGACCCGGCGCGCCGGCTCGCGCAGTCGATGGGCATCGACTCCCTCGACAACGTGCCACGCCGGGTGAAGGGCATCGACGACTCCGCGGGCGGCGAGCTGCACGCCATGATGCTCGACATGAAGCGCACGTTCGACGAGATCGTCGAGGCGCACGCGGACGGCGAGCGGGCGGCCGTGATCCTGAACAACCCCTTCTACCAGTCGCTTTCGGCGGGCTTCGCGGGCACGCAGGAGTACATGGCGATGGAGAAGCTGGGGCAGCTGCGGGCCCGGGACGAGTGGGACCTGATCATCGTCGACACGCCGCCGTCCCGCTCGGCGCTCGACTTCCTGGACGCGCCCAAGCGGCTCGGGTCCTTCCTCGACGGACGGCTGATCCGGCTCCTGACCGCGCCGGCGAAGCTGGGCGGGCGGGCGGGGATGAAGTTCCTGAACGTCGGGATGTCGATGATGACCGGCACCCTGGGGAAGCTGCTGGGGGGACAACTCCTGAAGGACGTGCAGACGTTCGTGGCGGCGATGGACACGACGTTCGGCGGCTTCCGTACGCGCGCGGACGCCACGTACAAGCTGCTCCAGGCACCCGGGACGGCGTTCCTGGTGGTGGCGGCCCCGGAGCGGGACGCGCTGCGCGAGGCCGCGTACTTCGTGGAGCGGCTGGCGGCCGAGGACATGCCGTTCGCCGGTCTCGTACTCAACCGGGTGCACGGCAGCGGTGCCGCCCACCTCTCCGCCGAGCGGGCGCTCGCGGCCGCGGAGAACCTCGATGCCGAGGCCGCGGAAGATCTTGAATCCAGGGCTGTAGAAAATCTTGACGACGCCCGCATTGTGGATCAGGAGGACGGGAAAGCTGGACTTCGTAACTCTCCCGACACGTACGGCAGTTCAGAATCTCCCGCTTCCGAGACATCAGCTCCCGACGGCTCCGAAGGTCCAGCCGGCTCCGACGGTTCCGATGAAGGCTCCCCCGCCGCCACGGACAGCACAGACGCCGCGGACACGACCGACGCACCGACCGGCGCTCCGTCGCACGGGCACCGGACCGTCGAACAACTCACCGCAGGCCTGCTGAGGCTGCACGCCGAGCGCATGCAGCTGCTCTCCCGCGAGCAGCGCACGCGTGACCGCTTCGCCGCACTCCACCCGGAGGTGGCGGTTGCCGAAGTGGCCGCACTGCCCGGCGACGTACACGATCTCGCAGGACTGCGGGACATCGGAGACCGGCTCGCGGCCAACCGGCCGGAGCTGCCTGAAACCGACGCCTGAGCGGCGCCGTCCACGGGCCCGGGGCCGGGTCTGAGTCATGTGCTCTGAGTCATGTGCTCTGAGTTCTGAGCTCGTGGTCGTGAGCTCATGGTCATGAGCCCGTGGCCGGCCCGAGATGGCCTGAGGCAAGTGGGTCCCGAGGCGGTGAGCGGGTCTGAGGCGGCGGGTGGGTCCGGCGCGGGCCGAGGTGGCCCCGCGGGACGCCCTCCGTGGCGCCCTCAGCCCACCGCCGCGTAGCGCTCGTACACCTCTTCCTCATCGAGGGGCAGCAGGCCCGCGCCGCGCTCGTACTCCGTACGCGCGGTCTCCAGCAGGCGACGCCACGAGGTGACGGTGGGACGCCTGCGCAGCAATGCGCGACGCTCCCGCTCCGTCATGCCACCCCACACGCCGAATTCGACGCGGTTGTCGAGCGCATCGGCAAGGCACTCCGTGCGTACCGGACATCCGGTGCACACTGCCTTCGCCCTGTTCTGCGCTGCTCCTTGAACGAACAGTTCATCCGGATCGGTAGTGCGGCAGGCCGCCTGCGCACTCCAGTCGGTTACCCAGCCCATACCGGCGCCGTCCTCTCCCGAATCGAGGCTCCCCCACGGCGGCAGCGGCATATTCACCGCCGCCAGTTGAGGACGTTACGGAAGGCAGGCACAGCGCAACACCCCCTGCGGGCCCAATCTTGAATGGCCCGAACGGACTATGCGTAAGCGGCAGATCACCCGGGGGAGTGAGCGGCGGACATACGTGAGTATCCCGGCAAACCGGGACAGTTCAGTTGAGTCACAACGGACGCCTGGTGACGCATGAGGCTGATTCGGACACGACCTCCCCAAAAAAGTTGGGGACCCTCCGGAACGATTCGGGGTCGCCGGACGTATTGATACGTGGCCATACTGCTGTGACAGTTGAGAGCAGCTTAGGCCAAGGCATATACGCGTGTCCGGCGAATGAGAACGTAGGCTGCCCCTATGCCAAAGAAGCGCTCGGGCGGTGGTCTGTCGCCAACGCAACAGGCCGCCAAGTTCCTCGGTGTCAGCGTGCTCGCTGGAGCAGTCATGGCCGGAATCGCGCTGCCCGCAGCGGGCGCGCTCGGTCTCGCGGCCAAGGGTTCCGTCCAGGGGTTCGACGAGATTCCCGACAACCTGAAGAGTCCCGCGCTGAGTCAGCGCACCACCATCCTGGACAGCAAGGGCGGTCAGATCGCGACGGTGTACTCGCGCGACCGCACGGTGGTCGACCTCAAGGACATCTCGCCGTACATGCAGAAGGCGATCGTCGCGATCGAGGACTCCCGCTTCTACCAGCACGGCGCGATCGACCTGAAGGGCGTCCTGCGCGCCCTGAACCAGAACGCGCAGAACGGCGGGGTCGCCCAGGGCGCCTCCACGCTCACCCAGCAGCTGGTGAAGAACTACTTCGTGGAGGAGGCCGGCGACGACCCGACGAAGGTCGCCCAGGCCACCCAGCAGACCCTCGGCCGCAAGGTCCGCGAGCTCAAGTACGCGATCCAGCTGGAAGAGAAGCTCGGCAAGAAGAAGATCCTCGAGAACTACCTGAACATCACGTTCTTCGGCGAGCAGGCCTACGGCATCGAGGCCGCCGCCCAGCGTTACTTCTCCAAGCCCGCCAAGGACCTGAACCTCCAGGAGTCGGCGCTGCTGGCGGGCATCGTCCAATCGCCCAGCCGGTACGACCCGGTGAACGACGAGGCGGAGGCCACCAAGCGCCGCAACACCGTGCTGCAGCGCATGGCCGAGGTGCACGACATCTCCCCGCAGGAGGCCGACCAGGCCAAGGAGGCGAAGCTCGGCCTGAAGGTCAGCCAGCCCAAGAACGGCTGCATCACGGCGGTCAAGGGCGCGAGCTTCTTCTGCAAGTACGTGGAGAACGTGTTCCTCACCGACCCGGTCTTCGGCACGACCAAGGAGGCCCGGGCGAAGCTCTGGAACCAGGGCGGCCTGACCATCCGTACGACGCTCGACCCGCAGGCGCAGAAGTCGGTGCAGTCCTCGATCAAGTCCCACGTCAACAAGTCGGACTCGGTCGCCACGGCGGCCACCCTGGTCGAGCCGGGCACCGGGAAGATCGTCGGCATGGGCCAGTCGAGGCCGTACGGCTACGGGAAGAACGAGACGGAGTACAACTACTCGGTCGACCGTGACATGGGCGGTTCGAACTACGGCTTCCCGACCGGTTCGACCTTCAAGCCGTTCGTGGCCGCGGCCGCGCTGGAGGAGGGCCGGCCGGCGACCCAGCAGTACCCGTCACCGTACGAGATGGCCTACCCCAGCCCCGTACAGACGTGCAGCAGCAAGCCCTGGACCAACCTGACCAACGAGAAGCTGTCGAACGAGAGCACCGAGGAGAAGGGCCCGTACGCGCTGAAGACGGCGATGGCCAAGTCGGTCAACACCTACTTCGTGCAGATGATCTCGGACATCGGCATCTGCCCCGTGGTGAAGATGACCGACAAGCTGCACGTCGTGCAGGGCAATGGCGACAAGCTGCCCGAGGTGCCCGCCATCACCCTCGGCTCCAAGGGCATCTCCCCGCTGACCATGGCGAGCGCGTACGCGACCTTCGCCTCCCGGGGCATGTACTGCACGCCGATCGCCATCGAGTCGATCACCCAGAAGGCCGACGGCAGGGAGAAGTCGCTCGAGGTCCCGAAGTCGACCTGCTCGCGGGCCATGTCCGAGAAGACCGCGGACACCGTCAACACGCTGCTCCAGGGCGTGATCGACTCCGGTACGGGCCAGCAGGCCGGCCTCTCCGACCGCGACAACGCCGGTAAGACGGGTACGACGGACGAGCGCAAGAACGCCTGGTTCGTCGGGTACACGCCGAACCTGTCGGGCGCGGTCTGGGTCGGCAGCCCCAAGCAGAACGTCAAGATGACCGGCATCCGCATCGGCGGCGTCTACCACGACCTCGTCTACGGCGGTCAGGTGCCAGGCCCCATCTGGAAGGACGCCATGACCGGCGCCCTCGTGGGCAAGGACTCCCCGTCCTTCAACCTCGTCGACATTCCCGACGAGAAGCCCAAGGACAACGGCCATGGCCCGACCGACGGGAACAACGGCGGCAACGCGAACGGTGGGAACACCACCAACGGCAACACCGTCAACGGGAACACGATCGGCGGCAACACCATCACCGGCGCCACAGGTAGCACGAACGGTGGCGGGTTCCCGACGCCGACGTTCTCGCTCCCCTCGGGCTTCATCCAGGGTCAGAACGGCAACGGGGGTCGTCACGGGTAACCCACCCCGTCACGACCGCTGACAGAGAACGGCACAGCACGGCCGTCGGCCTCGGCGCTCCCCCGATCGGGAGCACCGAGGCCGACGGCTTTTGGTGAGCGGGTGGCGCGGGTACGGGTGTGGGTGCTCGTGCGGATTCGGGTACTGGCGGACACGGATGCGCGTGCTGGTGCGGATACGGGTGCTGGCGGATGCCGGTGCTGGTGCGGATACGGATCCGGGTGCCGGTACGAGTACGGGTACTGGTACTCGTACCGGTCCGGGTACCGCGTCTGCTACTGGTTCTGGTCTTCCACCACTGGTTCCGGTCCCTCTGGACTCAGCCCGCGAGCAGTTTCTTGACCACGGCGGCGACACGGCCGCCCTCGGCCAGCCCCGCGACCTTCGGGTTCACGATCTTCATGACCTGGCCCATGGCGCGCGGCCCCTCGGCACCCGCCGCCCTGGCCTCCTCGACGGCCTGCCCGACGATCTGCTGGAGCTCCTCGTCGGACAGCTGCTTGGGCAGGTACGTGGCGAGGACCTCCCCCTCCGCCTTCTCGCGCTCGGCCGACTCGGGACGCCCACCCTGCGCGAAGGCGTCCGCGGCCTCGCGGCGCTTCTTCGCCTCGCGGGTGATCACCTTCTGTACTTCGTCGTCGGAGAGCTCGCGCTTCGTCTTGCCGGCGACCTCCTCCTTGGTGATCGCGGCGAGGGTCAGCCGGAGCGTCGCGGAGCGGAGCTCGTCGCGCTCCTTGATGGCGGCGTTGAGGTCTTCCTGCAGCTTCGACTTGAGCGTGGTCATGCCGTCGATTGTCGCAGGTGTGGTGCGGCGGTCGCCTGCTGATTTCCGTGCCGCGCCCCGGGACACGCCGTCGGATGGGCGCGAGACTGTCCACAGGTTCGAGGTTGTCCACCGGGCGGCACGCGGGGCTGTCGGGGTCTGACACGATGGACGTATGCGCGCGCGATACGGAGTACCCCTGGGAATCACGGCGGTGGGCGCCGCCGGACTGTTGTACGCGGCGGGTTTCGAGACCCGCTCGTTCCGCCTCCGACGGGTGACGGTCCCGGTCCTGCCACGAGGCATGCGGCCGCTCCGCGTCCTCCAGGTCTCCGACATCCACATGGTGAGCGGTCAGCGCAAGAAGCAGCGCTGGCTGCGCTCCCTGGCCGGGCTGCGCCCCGACTTCGTCATCAACACCGGGGACAACCTCTCCGACCCGGAGGGCGTCCCCGAAGTCCTGGACGCCCTCGGCCCGTTGATGGAGTTCCCCGGTGCGTACGTCTTCGGTTCGAACGACTACTACGGCCCCAAACTCCGCAACCCCGCCCTGTACTTGCTGGAGAAGTCCCAGGGCCGCCATGGTCTGAACGGCAACAAGCCGGCTGTGGGCGTCATCCACAACCCGTGGGAAGACCTGCGCGACGGCTTCGACACGGCGGGCTGGCTGAACCTGACGAACGCCCGGGGGACGCTCAAGATAGAGGGCGGCGAGATCGAGCTGACCGGCCTCGACGACCCGCACATCAAGCGGGACCGGTACGCGCGGGTGGCCGGCGGCCCGTCGGAGTCGGCCGACTTCTCGATGGGCGTGGTCCACGCCCCGTACCTGCGTACGCTCGACGCGTTCACGGCGGACGGCTACCCCCTGATCCTGGCCGGTCACACCCACGGCGGCCAGCTGTGCCTCCCCTTCTACGGCGCCTTCGTCACCAACTGCGACCTGGACACCGACCGCGTGAAGGGCCTGTCCACGCACACGGCGGAGGGGCGGACGTCGTACATGCACGTCTCGGCGGGCTGCGGTACGAGCCGCTACACGCCGGTACGGTTCGCGTGCCCGCCGGAGGCGTCACTGCTGACGCTGGTCGCTCGGCCGTAGGCCGGACGGCGGTAGACCGGATGGATGCGGGTCGGCCGGAGTGCGGCGGTCGGGCGTAGGGGGCGGGTGTGTGTGGGGGGGCGATCGGAAGCGGCGCCCAGGACGACGGCCGCCGTGCGGGTCGATCGGGTCGATCGGGTCGATCAGAGCTTGATGTTGTTGATGACGTTGGTGGGGCGCGGGTCCACGCTCGGCCGTCACCCGCCTGGGTGACCCATATCGCCCGATTCGCCCCCTATGCTTAGCGTGGGGACACGATCCCCCCGATCCCCAGGGACATACCCGACCTGCCCGCGATACCGGGCATCCCCCCGCCGACCCCCTTCATCGTCCCGGCGACGGCAGTGGTGGCCCCCGTACGCCGCCCCCTGGTGGCCGCCTTCCGCCTCCTGGTCGCCCTCGTCGCGGCCGCGGGTGTGGCCATCGAGATGCGCCTGGGCAGTCCGCTCCACGTGCTCAGCTACTTCACCATCCAGGCCACCCTGCTGGTGGCGGTGGTCTTCGTCGCCTCGGCCCGGCGGGCACGGACGGCGCGTCGCCCGCTGCCCGCGGCCCTCATGGGCGGCACGCTGCTCTACATCTCGATCACGGGCCTGGTCTACCACCTGATCCTGGCGGACCCCTCCAGCGGTTTCTCCATGACCGGGGGCATCGCTCCGCACACCGGCTGGCAGGCGGTGTCGAACCAGATCCTGCACACGGTGATCCCCATCGCCGCGGTGATCGACTGGCTCCTGCTGACCCGCCCGGCGCCGTTCGCCGTCCGGCATGCGACGACGTGGCTTGTCTACCCTCTCGCCTACCTGGTCTTTTCCCTCGTCCGCGGAGAGATCCTGCCGCCGGGCACCCCGGCGCGCTACCTCTACTCCTTCGTGGACGTCGACCGGCACGGCTACGTGGGCATCCTCGGCAACACCGCGATCCTCGGTGTCGCCTTCTACGCCCTCGCCCTCCTCGTCATCGCCCTGGACCACGTCCGCCCCGACCCGTTCCGCCACGGCAGCCGACGCCCCGAAAACCGGATTTCGTCTCCGGCCACCGGTGGGCTAAAGTAAACGACGTCGCCGCGAGAGCAGTGACAATCGGGGTGTAGCGCAGCTTGGCAGCGCGCTTCGTTCGGGACGAAGAGGTCGTGGGTTCAAATCCCGCCACCCCGACAGCTAAATAGCAGTTCAGAGGGCCCTTACCGGATCGGTAAGGGCCCTCTGGCGTTGCTGCGTGCCGATCCTCGTGACTATCGATTCCTGCGGCGCCTACTACCGCTGCTGGATGGCGCCGAAGATGCCGTCCATCACCACGGTGCCGGCCTGGATCACGGGCCGGAGGGCCGACGAGTCGGGAGATCTCTTCCAGCGGGACGCCCCGGTCGGAGAGCGGGGACACGAAGCTGTGCCGGAGATCCCGAGGCGTCCACTCGTCGGCGCTGATCCCGTCGACGTCCTTGAGCGGACGCTGGTCGCGTCGAGCGGCCTGTCCACGGCCGAGGAGAAGACGAGCCCGTGCTCGTCCCACTCGTCGTCAGCGGCGAGCCGTTCCCGGCCCTGATCTTCGAATTGCTGCCAGAGAGCTTCGGCGCAACGCTCCACCACGAGCCGCCTCGGACGCGGGCACAGTCCGGCGTGCCAGTCACGCTCCGGATCGCCTGTGTCGAATACGCTGCGAAGACGTCCCAACTGGCGACCTCGTTAACGCGTACGCACCTTCACGCCGGTTCGGATGGCGCGGCTGCCGGATGCGGAAGGGGTGTGGCATGAGGTCCCCAGGTGTGCACCTACGGGAGATCACCGACGCAAACCGGGATGCCGTACGTGCCCTCCGGGTCCGACGTGACCAGAAGCAGTTCGTCGCCTCTGTGTCCAAGTCGCTCAAGGAGGCGGCAAAGAAACCGGAGGCCAATCCCTGGTATCGCGCCGTGTACCGTGGCGACGAGCCAGTCGGCTTCGTGATGCTGTCGTGGAAGCCGCCGTCCGGTCATTTCAAAGGGCGGCATTTCATTTGGCGCCTCCTCGTCGACAAGCGGTACCAGCGACGAGGGATCGGCCGAGAGGCGCTCACTCAGATCGCCGCCCTGGTTCGCGCGGACGGCGCCACCGAGCTGCTGACCAGCTACGAGCCCGGCGACGGCGAACCGTTGCCCTTCTACCAGGAGTTTGGGTTCGAGCCCACCGGGGAGATGGACGACGGTGAGATCGTTCTGCGGCTCACTTTCCCCGCTCAGTGAGTTCACACGGGAAACCACACACGGGTGCGGGGACCCCAGTCCTTGACCTCGATCCGGGCGGTGAAGACAAGGGGCCCCGCGGCCCTCTGCTCGGTTGGCTCAGGCGTTGGGACGCTTGCCGTGATTGGCCTTCTTCTTCTTACGGCTGCGTCGCTTGTTCCCTCGCTTGGCCATGGCACATTTCTCCCTAATCCAGTGCTTTCTACGCCTTTGCCAGTCTAGATTTGGACGGGGATGTCCGCATCAGGGGTGCCGCGGGCACAGCGCCACCTGTTCGCCGCCCTGGACCTGGGCAAGGACAAACTCACCCGGGTCGGCGACTGAGCCAAGGCCAACATCGTCGAATTCGCTTGCAGACCATCGTCACTCGGGTCAACGTCGCCTGACACCTGACGAAGGCAGAGAAGATGACCACGCAGATCCACCCCGTCGACCACGAACTCGTCCAGGCCGCGGCGGACGTCGCTCGCACTCGCTGCCAGGGCGACAACCACACCATGGCGGCCGCGGCCCGTGCCCGGGACGGCCGGATCGTCACGGCGGTGAACGCCTACCACTTCACGGGAGGACCCTGCGCCGAGATGGTCGTCATCGGCGCGGCAGCCGCCCAGGGCGCCTACGAGCTGGACACGATCGTTGCCGTGGGCGACCGCGACCGGGGAGTTGTCCCCCGTGCGGCCGGTGCCGTCAGGTCCTTCTCGACTACTTCCCTGCCCTCAAGGTCATCGTCGGCGAAGACGACCGCATCCGAACCGTCCTCATCACCGACTTGCTCCCCGAAAGCTACATCTGGGCCGACCACCAGCTCGACGCCGAGTAGCCGCGCGTCGCCCCCGCGGAGCGCGAAACCCCTCCATGCGCGTCCTGGCCGTGTGGCACAGCCCGTGAGGTGGGAGACCCTTCGTGGATTTTCTGCCGACGCGGCAATCCAAATGGGCGCCGTCGACGTACTGATAAGAGAGCTGCAACCCGGGGATACGCCCCGGTCGACTGCTTCTCGTGCAGAGGGGATCTTGGCTGCAAGACGTGTTCCCGTCCGTGCGAGGCGACGTCAGCGACCGCGCCGCTCCTCCCCTTCGGCTGCGGCTGTCCCTCTCGTGCCGCTGAGAGCTGCGCGAGACGATGGAGGAGAAGGTGCATCCATCATGCGAGCACAACGCGCGAGGCGTCTCGCCGCGATGTCCGCGGTCGGCGTTCTGATGGCCGGCGGCGCTGCGATCGGCGCAGCGGGCACGGCCGCCGCAGCAGCCCCTGCCGTGCACACCCAGGTGACCACCAACTGGTGCGACGGCCACGATGACTGGGGCGGACGCTGCTTCGACCAGCGCTTCGACCACCACGGTTTCCGCTTCGATCACCGCTTCGACCACCACCGCTTCTTCAACAACGGAGGTTTCGTGATCATCGTGCTCTAGTACTCCCTTGCCCTCCCTTGTCTGTCCTCCCTTGTCGCGTCAGTGCGCGTCGGTGCGCGCCGCAATGTCGCGACCGTTCGCCCCGGGAGAGGCGCTGGGAGAAATCAACCGCCGCGGTCCATTCCCGTCGTATGACTGGCCTGGCACGCTCTCTACGCTGCTGGAACGAGTCGCACAGCCGACATGGCGAGGGATGGGTCTTCGGTCATGGACACCTTTGAATGGGCACTGGCGATCCTGGCCGTGACGATCTGCTTCGAGCCGGCCTGGCGGCCGTGACGACGGACTGGCTGTTCCCCTGGCTCAGAGGCTCGATCGCACGGCCACGCCTTGGGGCTGGGGAGAGCTGATGCTCGGCCTCTTCTTCGCCATGCAGCTCATGGACCAAACGATCATTTCCACCCGCTACAGCGGCGACGTGCAGAGCCGACCTGAGTAGCTGACGGGGAACCATGACGCGGGCAGGCTCACCGACTCAGGTCCTCACCGTCACGAGTCGCGGGCCACCACGATCAGGACGATCGACTGACCTGCCGCAGTGACCTGGGAGTCTCCGCTGCCGACACGGCCGCCCTCACAGGCTCGGGCTCAGGAGCAGAGATTCACGTGCCGGACGGCCAGGACGTGCCCCGCCGCGTCGATGAGGCGGCTGCGGGAGAGGTGTCCGCCGGTCACCGCATTGGTGATCGCCGTGGCGATCGAGGACGTTTGGGAGCTGACGTTGCTCCCCAGGTCGAACAAGACCATGTCGGCGCCGGAGCGCAGGGCCTGGACGGCTGCGGCGGGGACGCTGAAGCCGGCGGCGGAGATCGCCTTGGCGCTGAGCGAGTCGGTGACCACCAGCCCCTTGAATCCCATCTTGCCGCGCAGCTCGGAGCTGATGGCGGTGGGTGACAGGCTCGCCGGATTGGTACCCAGGCCCGGCACGATGTTGTTGGAGACCATGATGGCCGGGGCACCGGCCTTGATGGCCGCTGTGAACGGCGGGATGCCCACCTTCTGCAGGGTGGACCAGGGCAGGGTGCGGGCGGGGCCGAAGTCGGAGTTGTAAGTGGAGCCGCCGAGGCCCGGGAAGTGCTTGACGACGGGTATCACTCCGCCGGCGCGCAACCCGTTCATGTACGCGACACCGGCCTTGGAGACCACCGAGGTGTTGCCACTGAAGGACCGCCATCCGTCGGGGTTGGTATGGCTGGGGGCCACGTTCCTGCCGTCGACGTCGACGACCGGCGCGAGGTCCATGTTCACCTGGGCTGCCGCCATCTTCTTGGCGACCTTCGTGACGTTCTGCTGGATCTGGGCCGGGGTCCAGTGCGCGCCCATGTACGCGGGCCAGGGCAGGGACCCGACGAGGTTCGCCATGCGCTGGATGCCGCCGCCCTCCTCGTCGGTCATCACCAACAGGCCCAGGTGACCGGGCACATGGGACTTCAGGGTGGTCAGCCGGGAGCCCAGGTCGGACGGCGCCTTGCTGCCGAACAGCAGCACACCGCCCGCACCGGCGCTCACCTCGGACGTGGCATCGGACACCGAGGTCTCCGACACCGGGACGGCGATGGTCAGCATGGCCAGCCGACGGTTCGACCACCCGGCCAGCTTCGAGCTGTTGGTACACGCGGTGGCGGCGGTGGTGAGGGCCGGAGCGAAGGTCGAACGGGAGTGGGAAGGCGTGGCGGACGGGGCGAGGGACACGCCGGGAGCACTGGAGTGCGGGGACGCCTTGGAAGTGCCCGTGTCACAGCCCACCAGAAGCACCGCCGCCACGGCGGCGGCAGCGCTCAGTCTTCGTGCGTTCCTGGCCCGGCGGGGGAGCCGCGGCGGTGCTGTCGCTCTTCTGCGGTCACGGCACGACGAGTGATTCATCGCCCGGCCTCCTTCGGGAAGGCGCGACGGTACCCGTCGCGCTTCGCTGGTCCACGGTCGGAGTACCAGGATCTCGCGCCTCGGAGCCGGACGAAAGTCCAGCCGCCGTGAGTCAGGACTTGTCTTCGAGGGCGCTTCACCCAGGTCGCAGCGCGGTTCACCGTGGAACGGGTGTGGGGCGAGGGCGCCCTCGGGCCGGGAAACGGCAAGGCGAGCGGCCCGTACAGGGGAAAGTGGTGCGCGGTCGGCGCTGGCAGGTTGTCTCCTGGCCATCGACGAAGCCCGACCGTCGGTTAGGTCCCGGACGAATCTCCGGGCCGTCCCCGGACAGGCCGGGGATGCAACCATTCCCTTCAGAGCTGGAACCCCCGGAAGCCGACCGCGCGTGGGAGACCATAACCGCGGGCACTGACAACGGACCTGCCGGTGATCGACGGTATGGGTGCGCGTTCCCGAATCGAGAGCGCCGGCCGGCCGGTCACGGACGTAACGCCTGGTCTGCCCGGCCTTCGCTGTTGCGCCGCTGCCCATCTCGAACCACTCGCCACGGGGATCGTCAACTATCGTCTGCGGCTGTAGACGTACGTTCGACAAGGAGAGCCGATCCGTTGAACCGAGCCTCGGCCGACAGGTCTCGTACGGTGGCGATCGGTGCCGCCGCGTCGCGGCCCTGCACGCTCGTCGTCTGCCGTGGATGTTGTTGCGGCGATCCGCGGAAGTATCCCGACGACGATCACACCTGGCAGCTGGAGCGGTTGCGAGCCGGGGCCGAGGCGTCCCGGGGACGGTTCGTGGTCCGGACCGTGGACTGTCTCGGACCCTGCGACCAGGCCAATGTCGTGGTCGTGCAGCCCTCGGGGGACGCGCGGCGCCGGGGCGCGCGGGCGATCTGGATCGGGTTCGCGATGGGGGACGACTGCACCGAGGAGCTGGTGAGTTGGGCGTCCGCCGGAGGACCGGGGATCGCCGAACCTCCGGTCGCGCTGGAGTTGCAGTTCGTCCGGCCGCCGCGCGAGGCACGGGCCCGTACGCGTCGCTGAGGCGATGTCGGTCACAGGCCGCCCTCTGGAACCACACCTCCCGGTGCGGCACTCTTCTCCCTCGTGGGGACCCTTCCGTATCAAAGCCCGTCGACCGACACGACCCAGCACATGGTGGTGGCCGGTGACGACGCCCTGGCGCACCGGCTGGCCGCCGAACTGCGGGGTGTCTACGGCGAACGGGTGACCCTCGTCGTGCCGCCCACCCAGCGCAGTGTGCGCCCGCCGGTGGTCGGGCGGGCGCGGGCCTCGACTCTGTTCGACCGGATGTCCGCGGCGGTGAACCGGGCCGCGGGCAACGGGGAGGGCCCGCCCAACCGGACGGCCGAATCCGCCGGTTCCGAGCGGGTGTTGGAGGCCACCGAACTCACCGAGTCCGTACTCGCCGAGGCGGGTGTGGAACGGGCCGCCGCCCTCGCGCTCGTCCATGACGACGACGAGACCAACATCCGGGCCGCGCTCACCGCGCGCCGCCTCAATCCGCGACTGCGGCTCGTCATACGGCTCTACAACCGGCGCCTCGGGCAGCACATCGAGGAACTCCTCGATCAGGCCTCGGCGTTGGCCATGGCCATGAGCGACGGTGAGGGAGACGGTGGCGGCGGCAGCGGGGGACTCGGCTTCGATGCCTCCACCACCGTGTTGTCCGATGCCGACACCGCCGCGCCCGCGCTCGCCGCGACCGCCGTCGCCGGGACCAGCAAGGTCGTCCAGACCGATGGGTTGATGCTGCGGGCGGTGGAGCGGCCGCCGCCGGGGCCCGGCGAGGTCGCCGATCCCGGGCTGTGCACGCTCGCGCTGCTGTCCGCCACCACCAACGACCCTGCCGGGGCCGACGGTTCGGAGAGCAGCGGGTCGCAGGGCCCTCGGCTGCTGCCCGACGAGCGGGCCGTGGCGGCGGCCACCGGGCGCGGGACCGTCGTCCTGGAGACGGTGTCGTACGCCGCGTCCGCGCCGTCCGCCGGGCGCAGTGTCGTGCCCTTCGGCTCGCTGCTGTCGCGGCGGCTGCGCTGGTCGTTCGCCGGGCTGGTCGGGTGTGTGGTCGGGCTGGCGGTCGCGTCGATGCTCGTCACCGGGGAGCCCCCGCTGCAGGCGACCTATCTGACGTTGCTCGATCTCTTCGCCATCAACAACCCCGCCATCGGTGAGCCCATAGGGCGGCAGATTCTGCAGCTCTTCTCCGGGCTCGTCGGGTTGTTGCTGCTGCCTGTGCTGCTCGCCGCCGTGCTGGAGGCGCTCGGTACGTTCCGCAGCGGGTCCGCGTTGCGCAAGCCGCCGCGAGGGCTGTCCGGGCATGTGGTGCTGCTCGGGGTCGGGAAGATCGGGACGCGGGTGCTGACGCGGCTGCGGGAGCTGAACATTCCGGTGGTGTGCGTCGAGGCCGATCCGGAGGCGCGGGGGCTGGCGCTGGCGCGCCGGTTGCGGGTGCCGGTGGTGTTGGGGGATGTGACTCAGGAGGGTGTGCTCGAAGCCGCGAAGATTCATCGGGCGCATGCGCTGCTCGCGTTGACCAGCGCGGACACGACGAATCTGGAGGCCGCGTTGTACGCCCGTGGCGTGCGGCCCGATCTTCGCGTCGTGCTGCGGTTGTACGACGACGACTTCGCCACCGCCGTGTACCGGACCCTGCGGGCCGCGCATCCGCAGGCGCTGACTCGGAGTCGTAGCGTGTCGCATCTGGCGGCGCCCGCGTTTGCCGGGGCCATGATGGGGCGGCAGATCCTCGGGGCGATTCCGGTGGAGCGGCGGGTGTTGCTGTTCGCGGCCATCGTGGTGGGTGGGCATCCGCAGTTGGAGGGGCGGACCGTGGGGGAGGCGTTTCGGGCGGGGGCGTGGCGGGTGCTTGCGTTGGACACGGCTGCGTCGGGGGGACGGCGGGGTGGTGAACCGGTGTCCGCCGTGGGGAGTGGTGGGGGCGAGCGGGGTGGTTCCGGGCTGGTCTGGGATCTTCCCTCCACGTATGTGCTTCGGGCGGAGGATCGGGTGGTGTTGGCTGCGACTCGGAGGGGGCTGGCGGAGTTGTTGGGGCGGCGGCGACGGGAATCGGCGGGTACGTAGGTTTTTGGCCTCGGGGGTGGCTGGTGCCGCTTCTGGCGCGTGGGGTGGGGGGGTCTTCGCCCCCGCCGCCCCTACCCGTCCCATCCCTCTGGGGCCCCGCCCCCGCCCCGCCCCCGCCAGGGGGCTCCGCCCCCACACCCCCGCGGGGCTCCGCCCCTGCGCCCCGCCAAACGACGTCGCCCCCAGACGTCTGCGGGGCTCTGTCCGAGAGCCCCGCAAAGGACGCCGTCTCCGGACCCCCCTGGAGCTGCGCCTCAGGCCCCGTGAGGGGGCGCTGCGCCCCGGCAAACGATGCCGGGGGCGCGCGGTTCCTCGGGCCGTCTGCTGGGGGTGGATCAGCGGGGCAGGTGTCTGGTTGCGAAGTCGAGTTCGAGCTTTACCTGTTTGATGCGTTCGTCGACGACCAGGGAGCCGTGGCCCGCGTCGTAGCGGTAGACCTCGTGGATGGCGCTGCGGGCGGTGAGGCGGGCTACGTAGTTGTCGATCTGGCGGATGGGGCAGCGGGGGTCGTTGACGCCGGCCGAGATGTAGACGGGGGCCTTGACCGCGTCGACGTAGGTGAGGGGGGAGGACGCCTCGAAGCGTTCGGGGACCTCCTCGGGGGTGCCGCCGAGGAGGGTGCGGTCCATCGCCTTCAGGGCTTCCATCTCGTCGTGGTACGCCGTCACGTAGTCGGCGACCGGGACGGCGGCGATGCCGAGGGTCCACGCGTCCGGCTGCGTGCCGAGGCCCAGGAGGGTGAGGTAGCCGCCCCAGGAGCCGCCGGTGAGGATCAGGCGGGCGGGGTCGGCGAGGCCCGACGTCACCGCCCATTCCCGGACCGCCGCGATGTCTTCGAGCTCGATCAGGCCGACCCGGTGCTTGAGGGCGTCCGTCCACTCGCGGCCGTAGCCCGTGGAGCCTCGGTAGTTGATCCGGACCACCGCGTACCCGTGGTCCACCCAGGCCGCCGGGCCCGCCGCGAAGGAGTCGCTGTCGTGCCAGGTCGGGCCGCCGTGGATGTCGAAGACGGTGGGCAGGGGGCCCGTCGTGCCCGCCGGCTTCTGGATGAGCGCGTGGACACGGCCACCGGGGCCCTCCACCCACACGTCCTCCACGGGGACCGAGCCCGGGGACTTCAGGCCCGGGGGATCGAGGACGATCTCGCCCGTCGTCGAGCGGACCACGGACGGCTCGGCCGCCGAGGACCACAGGTACTCCACGGTTCCGTCGGGGCGGGCCGTCGCCCCGGAGACGGTGCCCTGCGGGGTGGGCACCTGGACCAGCTCGCGGGACGCCAGGTCGTAGCGCCACAGGTCGCTGCGGGCCTCGAAGCTGTGGGCGATGAGCAGGGCCGAACCGTCGGGGTACCACTCGGCCGCCACGTCGCCCGGAAGGTCCAGGGCCAGGTCCGTCTCCTCCCCCGTCGCCACGTCCCACACCAGCGGCTCCCAACGGCCGCGCCGCTGATGGCCGATGAGGAGGCGGCTGTCGCCGTCGACGGGGGCGAAGCCGAGCACTTCCAGGCCCAGCTCGACCGTGCCGCCCTTGGTGTCGTCCAGCTCGGTGACCGTCGAGCCGTCCGGGCGCAGCACCCGCAGCGCCGAGTGCATCGCGTCGCCGTGCTCGGTGTGCTCGACGGCGATCAGGGAGCCGTCGTGCGAGAGGTCGCCCACCCCCGCCGACTCCCGGTGGCGGTAGATCTCCACCGGCTCCTCGCCGAGGCGGACCACATGGATCGTCGAGCCGTCCTCGTCCGTCGAGCGGCCCACGACCGCCGTCCGGCCGTCCCTGCCGATGGCCAGACCCCCGGGGTAGGAAGGCTCCAGGCCCGGAGCGGCGGGGGCGTCGGCCTCAGCAGCACCGTCACCATCACCGTCATCGAGGCCGTGGTCGCCGGAATCCGTGGTCTTGGGAGCGGTGAAGCGCTGACGGCGCCAGATGCCGAACTCGTCCCCGTCCTTGTCGTCGAACCACCAGATCCACTCACCGTCCGGGGAGAGCACCCCGTCCGTCGTACCGTTCGCCCGGTTCGTGACCTGGCGCTGCTCCCCCGTCCCGCGGTCCCACGCGTACAGCTCGTACGTCCCCGTCGCGTTCGAGACGAACAGCGCGCGGTGCGGGGCGTCCTCCGCCCAGTCGGGCAGCGACACCCGCGGCGCCCGGAAGCGCTTCTCCCAGTCGGGCATGGCTGCCTGCTGCTGCTCGATGGACCCGTTGCTCTCAGTCATGGCCCCATAGTGCCTGGCCCGACCGACCCCGCGCTGACGAGGTCCCCAGCCTGTGGATAACTTCGCCGAACGCGCCGAACCACCTTCGAAAGAGCACCGGCATGAGGGCCCCGAAGCCCCGGCGTCGCGCGCGGCACCGTACCTTTAGGTCGTGTACCGGTTCCTGCTGACGCCCCGCTGGTGGGGGATCAACGTCTTCGTGCTGTTGGCCATCCCCTTCTGCATCTTCATGGGGTCGTGGCAGTTGAGCCGGTTCGAGGCTCGGGTGCAGGACCACCGCGCGGCCGGTGAGCAGGCCGCCGCGGCCAAAACGGAGGCGGCCCGTCCGCTCGCCCGGCTGCTGCCCGTGAGCACGGAGACCTCCGGAAAGCAGGCCACCGCGACCGGCCGGTACGGCAAGCAGCTCCTCGTGCCGGGCCGCGAGCTCGACGGCGAGCGCGGGTTCTACGTGCTGACGCTGCTGCGCGTCGACGGCGGCAAGGCACTGCCCGTCGTACGGGGCTGGCTGCCCGGAAGCGCCGACCCGGCGAAGGCGCCCGCCGCCCCGACCGGTGAGGTCACCGTCACGGGTGCGCTCCAGGCGTCCGAGAGCCCGGGGACGAACGGCGTCACCGCCGCCGGGGGTCTGCCCGCAGGACAGACCGGCGCGATCAGCTCGGCCTCACTGGTGAACCTCGTGCCGTACGAGGTGTACGACGCCTGGATCACCCTCGCGAAGGCCGACAGCGGGATGCGTGCGGTGCCCGCGACCGAGCCTCAGGGCACCGGCCTGGACCTGAAGGCGTTCCAGAACCTCGGTTACACCGGTGAGTGGTTCGTCTTCGCGGGCTTCGTGGTCTTCATGTGGTTCCGGCTGCTGCGCCGCGAGGCGGAGTTCGCCCGGGACGCGGAGCTGGGACTCGTCCCCGAGCATGACGAAGAAGAAGCCACGGTCACCGAAGCCACCGCCCGAGCCGAAACCACTGCCGGCGCCACCGCCCGAGCCGATGCCGCCGGCGCCCCTCAGGACGCCGACAACATCCCCGTCCGGTAGACCGTCCCGGCGCACGCGTTGGGCACGGTCGTCGTGGCCGTCGCCGCGCCCGTCTCCGCCGTGTACGACACGGTGACGCTGCCGTCGGCCAATCCGCCGTCCTCCGTCATCATCTGGGTCGAGGTGCCGGTACCACCGGTGCCCGTGGCGGTGCTGCCGCCCGTGCTGGGGGCGCCGTCCGTGGTGGTGGTCGGGGTCGGCGAGGGCTGACCGCCGCCAGTGGTCGGACAGGTCTCCGAGGGCACCCAGGCGAACTTCACGACGTACGAGGCGCTCGGCTTCAGCACCACCGAGGCGACCTCCGTGGTGGGGTCGGGCAGCCCGGAGGCCGCGTCGCCCGCCACATGCGTCACCACGCTGATCTTGGCCGAGTCCGCGGCGCCCTGCGCGAGCGTGCCGAGCGTGCCCGCGCCGCTGACGGTGCAGCTGGTGGTGGAGACGTTCGAGACGGTGAAGGAGCCGTAGACCGCGCCGGTGGCGTCCGGGGTGCCGACGGTACTGGTGCCTCCGCCGAGCTGCGCCGGTGTGCACGCGGGCGAGATCGCGGCCGAGGCCGAGGGGTCGGGGCCGCCCGTGGCCGACCCGGTGTTCGCCCCCTTGCCCTTGTCGGGCGTACCGGTCTGGCTGCCGTTGCCCTTGTCCTTGGAGGTGCCTGTGCTGCCGCCCACGGAACTCTCGCCGCCGTCGGGGCCCTTGCCCTGGCTGGTGCCGCCCTGGGCCTGTGAGCTGTTGCCCGCTATGGACGGGTCGGCGTTCGACCCGGAGGCGTTCGAGACGTGCACGAGGGCGGGGACGGCGGTGCCGATGAAGAGCGCGGCGGCGGCCACGCCGACGATGGCCTGACGCTTGCGGGCCCGTCGTGCGGGGACCGCACGACGCAGGTGCTCCAGCGTGCCGTCGGTGGGTTCGATCTCCTGGACGGCCTGGTGCAGCAGCCGGCGCAGCGCCAGCTCGTCCGAACCGAACCCGCCCGAACCGAACCCGTCGGAGCCCAGGTCGTCCGAACCGGACCCGTCCGAGCCCAGTGCGTGCGGGCCCTGCGGGTGGGGGCCGTTTACGTCGGGGCCGTGGTTCACAGTTCCGTTCCCAGCTTGCTGCTCGTGCTCTTGCTCGTCTTCGGCGGGCGTGGGCCGGTGTGTCGGCTCATGCCACTCGTAGGGCTCGTGTCGGTCGTGGTTGTCGCGTCGCTGGCTCATGCCGGGGCCTCCATGGCGACACGGAGCGCCGCGATACCGCGCGAGCCGTACGCCTTGACCGACCCGAGCGATATCCCGAGGGTCTCGGCGACCTGGGCCTCGGTCATGTCCGCGAAGTAGCGCAGGACGAGAACCTCGCGCTGGCGGCGCTGCAGCCCCTTCATCGCCTTGATCAGGGCGTCGCGCTCCAACTGGTCGTACGCGCCCTCCTCCGCGCTCGCCATGTCGGGCATCGGCTTCGAGAGGAGCTTGAGGCCGAGGATGCGCCGACGCAGCGCGGAGCGCGAGAGGTTGACCACGGTCTGACGCAGATACGCGAGCGTCTTCTCGGGGTCACGGACGCGTTTGCGCGCCGAGTGCACGCGGATGAAGGCCTCCTGGACGACGTCCTCGCAGGAGGCGGTGTCGTCGAGCAGGAGCGCCGCGAGGCCCAGCAGCGACCGGTAGTGGGCGCGGTAGGTCTCGGTGAGATGGTCGACCGTGGTGCCGGCGGCCATGCTGTCTTCAGCGCCGTCGCGCTGACTGGGTATGCGGGCGGGCCGCGCTGCGGGCATGGGCGCGATCACCGGCATGCCGCCGGGCACGCCGGGGCTGCGGAGTCGGCGGGGTGGACGCAGGGACGTGCCCCTGGTCTGTACCGCGGTGAATTCGAGAACCTCTGCCACGCCAGTTGGACACGCTTACCCCCGCCAGGGTTGTACGCGACAGGCATCACATTCGCTCCAGGGTTCACACCGGCCGAAGCACCCGTGCTCACACCGGCCGAAGGACCCGCTCCCACGCACCCCACGACGCCTGTCCCCACACACCGCACAACGCCCGCCCCCACGCGCTCCACAAGACCCGCCCCCACGCACCTCGCAACGCCCGCCGGACCATGTGCCGGAACGCCTGCCGACGCGACCGGTAGCGCGCCTGGCAGTGCATTGAATGCCCTCATGCGTACTAGCTCATCCCCTATGCCCCGTTATGCCGTGCCGCCCCCGGGCACCCGTTTAGGGCGACCGCAAAGACGCTCCCCGCCCTCCGCGCGGTTGCGGAGAACGGGGAGGGAAATCTTCGAACGCCAAGCGGGTCCTGTACAAGTGGTCCGGACCATTATTCCGGCCACACAACTGACACAGATCCTACAAACGAATCCGGTCATGGCCAGGGAGATTTTGCCCCCTGGACACCCTGGGCAGGGAAACCCACCGGCCGGGCACCTGACGCGGCCGTCTAGAACAGCTCCGCCGCCACCAGTTCCGCGATCTGCGCCGTGTTGAGGGCGGCGCCCTTGCGGAGGTTGTCGCCGCAGACGAAGAGTTCGAGGGCGGTCGGGTCGTCCAGGGCCCGACGGACGCGGCCCACCCAGGTCGGGTCGGTGCCGACGACGTCCGCGGGGGTGGGGAACTCGCCGGCGGCCGGGTTGTCGAACAGGACGACTCCGGGCGCGGTGGCCAGGATCTCGCGGGCCTTGGCCACGGTGACCCTGCCCTCGAAGCGGGCGTGCACGGTGAGGGAGTGCGTGGTCACGACCGGGACGCGGACGCAGGTCACGGCCACGGGCAGGGCCGGCAGCCCGAGGATCTTGCGGGACTCGTCCCGCACCTTCATCTCCTCCGAGGACCAGCCGTCCTCGCGCAGCGACCCGGCCCACGGGACGACGTTCAGCGCCACCGGCTCCGGGAAGGGGCCCGTGTTGTCGCCCACGACCCGACGTACGTCACCGGGGGTGGTCCCCAGTTCCGTACCGGCGACGAGGGACAGCTGCTGGCGCAGGGTGTCGACGCCCGCGCGCCCGGCGCCGCTCACCGCCTGGTACGAGGAGACCACCAGCTCGCGCAGGCCGAACTCGGCGTGCAGCGCGCCGAGCGCCACGATCATGGAGAGGGTGGTGCAGTTCGGGTTGGAGATGATCCCGCGCGGGCGCACGCGCGCGGCGTGCGGATTCACCTCGGGGACGACCAGCGGCACGTCCGGATCCATCCGGAAGGCGCCCGAGTTGTCGACCACGATGACGCCCTTGGCCGCGGCGATCGGCGCCCACTGCGCGGCCACCTCGTCGGGGACGTCGAACATCGCGACGTCGACCCCGTCGAAGGCGGCCTCGCTGAGCGCCACCACCTCGACCTCCTCGCCGCGCACGGCCAGCTTGCGCCCGGCCGAGCGCGGGGAGGCGAGCAGACGGATCTCGCCCCAGATGTCCGCGTGCTGGGACAGGATCTGGAGCATGACCGTGCCGACGGCCCCGGTCGCGCCCACGACCGCCAGCGTCGGTCCTGTCGGCCTGGTCATCAGCGGCGGCCAGTGCCGCCGTACGAGAGGACGGTCATCGTCCGGTGCCTCCGTAGACGACGGCCTCGTCGCTGTCGGAGTCCAGTCCGAAGGCGGTGTGCACCGCGCGGACGGCCTCGGGGACGTCGTCGGCACGCGTGACCACCGAGATGCGGATCTCGGAGGTGGAGATCAGCTCGATGTTCACCCCCGCGTCGGACAGCGCCTCGAAGAAGCCGGCCGTGACACCCGGGTTCGTCTTCATACCCGCGCCGACGAGCGAGATCTTGCCGATCTGGTCGTCGTAGCGCAGCGAGTCGAAGCCGATCACGTTCTTCGCCTTCTCCAGGGCGTCGATGGCCTTGCGGCCCTCGGTCTTGGGGAGGGTGAAGGAGATGTCCGTCAGGCCGGTGGAGGCGGCGGACACGTTCTGCACGACCATGTCGATGTTGATCTCGGCATCGGCGATGGCACGGAAGATCGAGGCGGCCTCGCCCGGCTTGTCAGGGACGCCGACGACCGTGACCTTGGCCTCGGAGGTGTCGTGAGCGACACCGGAAATGATGGCCTGCTCCACCTTCTGGTCCCCTTGCTTGATCGGTGCGCTGCTGACCCAGGTGCCCTGCAGCCCGCTGAAGGACGAGCGCACGTGGATCGGGATGTTGTAGCGGCGGGCGTACTCCACACAGCGGTGGAGCAGCACCTTGGAGCCGGAGGCGGCGAGCTCCAGCATGTCCTCGAAGGAGATCCAGTCGATCTTCTTCGCCTTCTTCACCACCCGCGGGTCGGCGGTGAACACGCCGTCCACGTCGGTGTAGATCTCGCAGACCTCGGCGTCCAGCGCCGCGGCGAGCGCGACGGCCGTGGTGTCGGACCCACCGCGCCCGAGCGTGGTGATGTCCTTCTTGTCCTGCGAGACGCCCTGGAAGCCGGCGACGATGGCGATGTTGCCCTCGTCGAGCGCCGTCCGGATGCGGCCCGGCGTGACGTCGATGATCCGCGCTTTGTTGTGGACCGAGTCGGTGATGACGCCTGCCTGGCTGCCGGTGAAGCTCTGGGCGCTGTGGCCCAGGTTTTTGATCGCCATCGCCAGCAGGGCCATGGAGATCCGCTCTCCGGCGGTCAGCAGCATGTCGAACTCTCGTCCGCTGGGCATCGGAGATACCTGCTCGGCGAGATCGATCAGCTCGTCCGTCGTGTCGCCCATCGCGGAAACGACCACGACCACCTGGTGGCCGTTCTTCTTCGCTTCCACGATTCGCTTGGCGACGCGCTTGATGCCCTCGGCATCGGCTACGGAGGAGCCTCCGTACTTCTGCACGACAAGGCCCACGTGCGCTCCTCGCTCAATCCGTCTCTGTACCGCACAACTGCGGTCGGCTCAGTCTAACGAGCGGCCGGATTTCCCTTCCGGAGTGTCGAATCGTGAGATGTCCCGCTCACGACGTGATCACTCCGGACCGTCGAGGTCCACCGGGAGTCCACCGGAGTCGTCAGATCCACCGGTTTCGGCAGGGTTGCTCCGGCCGCTCCGAGCGGCACCTGCCCGCCCACACGCCCCGCCACTCCGGAAAGTGCCCCGTGTCACACGACACCGTCGTGTCTTAACTCTCAAGCACTAAGGTTCGGCTGTGCGCGTACTCCTGGTGGAAGACGATGAGCCGGTCGCCGGGTCGCTGCGTCGGGGCTGCTGCGCTACGGCTTCCAGGTCGACTGGGTGACGACCGGCCACGCGGCGCTGGCCCACCAGGGCCCGTACGACGTCGTCCTCCTCGATCTCGGCCTGCCCGACACCGACGGCCTCGACG
Organism: Streptomyces mirabilis; assembly: GCF_039503195.1. Taxonomy (NCBI): domain Bacteria; kingdom Bacillati; phylum Actinomycetota; class Actinomycetes; order Kitasatosporales; family Streptomycetaceae; genus Streptomyces; species Streptomyces mirabilis. The sequence goes on along the minus strand of NZ_JBCJKP010000001.1, from coordinate 5,679,326 downwards.
TCTGCAAGGCGCTGCGGACCCGCGGTGACGTGCCGATCATCGTGATCAGCGCGCGCAGCGACGAGACCGACCGGGTGGTGGGCCTGGAGACAGGCGCCGACGACTACGTCTCCAAGCCCTTCGGCGTACGGGAGGTCACCGCGCGGATAAGGGCGGTGACGCGGCGCGTCCGGCCCCGTACGGAGACGTCGGCGGGCCCCGACCGGTACGGGCCCCGGCTCACCGTCGACCGCAAGGCCGCCCGGGTCCGCCTCGACGGCGTCGAGGTGGCGCTCGCGCCCAAGGAGTACGACCTGCTCGCGTTCCTCACCGAGGAGCCGGGCGCGCTGATGTCACGCGAACACATCATGGAAGCCGTCTGGGACGCGAACTGGTTCGGCCCGACGAAGACGCTCGACGTCCATGTCGCCGCGCTGCGGCGCAAGCTCGCGGGGGCGATCACCATCGAGGCCGTACGGGGGGGTCGGGTTCCAGCTGCCGGATCATGAGCCGGGCGCGCCCTTCACGCTGACCTCGCAGCTGCGCGGCGACACCGAGGCCTCGGTGCGCCGGGAAGCGAACACGATGGCGCTGATGCCGGCTCGTACTCGTACGTGTAGCGGGCCTCGACGGTGCGCCTGGCGCCGGTGTCCGGGTCGGTGAGCGTGAACTCGTACAGGCCGGTGTCGAGGGCGGAGTTCTCGTCGAGGACGTTGACGATCGTCTCGATCTTCTTGCCGACCGGCTTGTTCGCGAGGAAGTGCTCGAAGTAGTCGACGATCTCGGCGTGCGTGTCGCGGATCCTGGTGGAGACGGTGGGCAGCAGGACGGCGTCGGAGGCGTAGCGGTCGGCCACCTTCTCCGGGTCGCCGGTCCTCAGCGCGGCGTTCCAGCCGTCGAACAGCGCGGCGATCCGCTCCTTGCTGGGCGGCTTCTGCGGGACCGCGCCGGCCGATGCGCTGATGCCGATGCTCACGGCGTCGCGGCGGCGAGGGTGGAGGCGGTGATGACGGCGGCGCGCTTGCGTATCCGGCGCTTCATGAGAACTCCGGTGCGGTGGGGGTCCTTGCGGTGGGGGTGCTCCGCTTGCCGCGGGAGCGACTCCAGGCTCTCCTCGCGCTGGTTGGGGGCCGTCCAGCGGACGTGCAGGGCTGATCCAACTCCCGGCCAACTCACCCTGTGCGAGGGGGTGGTGACGGGCCTGTGGGGGTGCCCGGTGGGGTAAGGGGCATGGGTGACGGGTGAGTTGATGCTGGGCGGGATCGTGCTGTTGGGGTCCTGTGTGCAGTGGCTGACCGGGATGGGCTTCGCGCTCGTCGCCGTGCCGGCGCTGGTGCTGCTGCTCGGGCCGGCCGAGGGCGTCGTCCTCGCGAACTGCGCCGCCGGGGCGATCTGTGTCGTGGGGCTGGCCGGCGGGTGGCGGCGGGTGCGGCCACGCGCGATGGTGCCGTTGTGCCTGGCGGCGGCGCTCACCGTGCCGGTGGGCAGCTGGGTCGCACGGCGGCTGCCGCCGGCCGAGCTGTTGGTTTTCATGGGCGCGCTGGTGACGGTGGCCGTGGTCGTGGTCATGCGGGGCGCCCGGCTGCCCGCGCTGCGTGGCACGCGGGGTGCGGTGGCCGCGGGGGCGGCGGGCGGGTTCATGAACTCCGCGGCGGGGGTGGGGGGTCCGCCGGTCTCCCTGTACGCGCTCAACGCGGGGTGGACGGTACGGGAGTTCGTGCCGAACGCGCTGTTCTACGGGGTGGTGGTGAACGCCTTCTCGGTGGCCTCGAACGGCGTTCCGCATCTTGGGCCGACACGGTGGGGGGTCGTGGTGACGGGGATGGTGGTGGGGGCCTCGATCGGGAGGGTGCTTGCCGAACGGGTGCCGGAGCAGCGGGCGCGGATGCTCGTGCTGTTGCTGGCGTTGATCGGTGGGCTCACCACGTTGGGGAAGGGCTTGTGGGGGCTGGGGTGACCTGTGGGGTGTCTGGTGCCGGTGGTGAGGCCGCCAGGTGCCGGTGGTGAGGCCGCCAGGTGGTGGGGCGGGGCCGTGGCGGTACGTCGAGCCCGTCGCCGCTGGATCAGACGTGGGCCGGGCATGGGAGCGGCTGCTCGATCCGGGCGTGAGCGACGGGCTTGCCGCCTTGGCCAACTGGGCCACCTGGTAGGTCAGTCCGCTGCGACTGTGGACCAGGCGGTCGGCGATGTCGGTCATCCGCAGCTGCCCCTCGGGGGCCTGCCCGAGCACGGCGAGGATCTGGGACTGGGTGTAGCTGAGGCCGCCCTCGTCGCGCAGCTGCTGGTCGACGGCGTGCTGGAGCAGGCTGCCGACCTCCATCAGGGCGAAAGGCCGACGTCGATCCCGCGCTGACCGCCAAGGGGCTGCAGATCCGCGCCCGCGACTACCTGGGCGAGATCGACCCCGCCACGCCCCTGGCCAGCCCGGTCTTCGCCGACCTGACGGGGCTCGCGCCCCTGCTCATCAGGTCGGTTCGCACGAGATCCTGCTGGACGACGCCGACGCCACGCTGACCTCCGCCGCCGCCTTCACCCGGGCACACTGGCCCGCCGGTCGACCCCGGACCGGGACTACTTGGACGACCTGATGCCGAGCGGCCCGCCGATCTCCTCGGCCATGACCCGGCCCGCCTCCTCCGCGAGGACCTCCTCGCCGAGGTCCTGGTCGGTGTCGAGGCCGTTGAGGTCGTCCAGGGGCTGGTTCAGGCGGACGTGGGCCACCAGGGACTGGAGGGCGCGCAGGGCCGCCGAGGTGGTGGACCCCCAGTTGGAGAAGTAGGAGAACTGCCACCACCACAGGGCCTCGGTGGTGCGGCCCGCGCGGTAGTGGGCCATGCCGTGGCGCAGATCGGTGATGACGTCCGCGAGGTCGTCCGAGATGCGGCAGGCCACCGGGGCCTTGCGCGGTTCGTACGGGTCGAACACCTCGGAGTAGACGTCGATCGGGTCCAGCATGACCGCGAGACGCTCACGCAGGTCGTCGACGTCCGGCTCCGGACCGAGGTCCGGCTCGTAGCGCTCGTCGGGGACGATGTCCTCGTGCGCGCCGAGACGGCCGCCCGCCAGCAGCAGCTGGGACACCTCCAGAAGGAGGAAGGGCACGGCGGAGTCCGGCTCGTCGCCCTTCGCCACTTCGGTGACGGCGACGATGAAGCTCTCGACCTGGTCCGCGATCTGAACCACGAAGTCGTCCGGGTCCTGGCTGGTCGCGTGCAGCGTGGCGTCAGACATCTAGGAGTCGTCTCCCCTCGAAGGCGCGGCCGAGTGTGACCTCGTCCGCGTATTCCAGGTCGCCACCCACCGGGAGGCCGCTGGCCAGGCGGGTGACCCTGAGGCCCATGGGCTTGATCATGCGGGCGAGGTACGTGGCCGTCGCCTCGCCCTCCAGGTTCGGGTCCGTGGCGAGAATGAGCTCCGTGACCGTGCCGTCGGCGAGACGGGCGAGGAGTTCCCTTATCCGGAGGTCGTCGGGGCCGACGCCCTCGATCGGGCTGATCGCGCCGCCCAGCACGTGGTACTTGCCCCGGAACTCGCGCGTCCGCTCGACCGCGACGACGTCCTTGGGCTCCTCGACCACACAGATGACGGTCAGATCCCGACGCGGGTCGCGGCAGATGTTGCACAGATCCTCCTGCGCCACATTGCCGCAGGTCGCGCAGAAGCGGACCTTCGCCTTGACCTCCATGAGGCACTGCGCGAGCCGGCGGACGTCCGTCGGCTCGGCCTGCAGGATGTGGAAGGCGATCCGCTGCGCGCTCTTGGGACCGACGCCGGGCAGCCGCCCCAACTCGTCGATGAGGTCCTGGACCACGCCTTCGTACACGGACTGCCGCCCTTCCTGGAATCTTTCAGTACGTACGGTAGTTGGCCGCCGCCGGTCTTAGAAAGGCAGGCCGGGGATGCCACTGCCGCCGAGGCCCTGGGCGAGCGGGCCGAGCTTCTGCTGCTGGAGCGCCTGGGCGTTCTCGTTGGCCGCCTGGACCGCCGCGACGACCAGGTCGGCGAGGGTCTCGGTGTCCTCGGGGTCCACGGCCTTCGGGTCGATGACCAGGGCACGCAGCTCGCCCGAGCCCGTCACCGTCGCCGTCACCAGACCGCCACCCGCCTGGCCTTCGACCTCGGTGCGCGCGAGTTCCTCCTGCGCGTCGGCGAGGTCCTGCTGCATCTTCTGGGCCTGCTGGAGCAGCTGCTGCATATTGGGCTGGCCACCACCGGGAATCACGATCAGCTCCTGGTTCGTACGGCTGTCTGGACGGGGTTTTCCCGTTCAGCACGAGCCTACGTGGTTGGCGGGGCCGTCGCCCAAGCACTCTTTCGAGTGAGACGATCTCGAATCCTATACCTGATCAAGACCCTCTTCCGGGCGGAAAAGCGGCGAAACCCGGGCCATCGCCACCCATTGGGCGGTAGGAAGGGAGCGACGCTTCGGCACCACGTGTCACTTGACATCACACAACGTCACCAGACACAACGTCACCAGCACATCCAACATCACCAGCTTCGTCCTTCGTCGTCCTTCGCCAGTAGGGAGTGCCGGGTGAGCCAGCCGGAGATGCAGCCCGAGGGGCCGCCCCAGGACGGGCGGGACGACGGGGCCGCGGGGACCCGGCCGGGTGATCTGACCGGCCGGGCGTTCCCGCTCGGGGACTGGGGGAGCCGGCCGAGCGGCTCCATGAGCTGTACCGGTGGGTGGAGCGGGGGGCGCTCGACACGGCGTCCTGGTATCTCACGGACCGGGTGTGGAAGCGGCGGGGGGCGCGGGTACTGCGGGGTGGGGCGGCGGCGGGGGCGGTGGCCGGGGCCGCGCTTCCCCTGCTGGATCTCACCGGAGCGGTCGGCGGGGTCGCCCCCTGGGGGTATCTCGCGCTGCTGCTCGGGGTCGCGTGCGTGGCCGGGGACCGGTTCTTCGGGGTGACCTCCGGGTGGATAAGGGACGTGGCGACCGCGCAGGCCGTACAGCGCCGGTTGCAGGTGTTGCAGTTCGACTGGGCGTCGGAGAGTGTGCGGGAGGTTTTGGGGCCGACGGAGGGGACCGCCAGCGAGGCGGCGGATCGGTGTCTGGGGGTGTTGCGTCGGTTTTCGGAGGACATGACGGAGTTGGTGCGGGTGGAGACGACGGACTGGATGGTGGAGTTCCGGACCGGGCCCGCGCCGTTGGGGATCCAGTCGTCGCTGGCCGGGGTTCCTCGGGCGGAGGGTGCGTCGGCTGGGCGGCTGCCGTTACCTCCGGGCACCCGTCCGAACATGCCTCGCCAGCGACCCCCGGAGCCGCGCTAGCACTCCCTCGCCCCCGCCGCCCCTACCCGTCCCGTCCTCCCAGGGGCTCCGCCCCTTCGAACCCGCCGGGGGCTGCCCCGCCCCCTGCCCCCCGCATCGTCGCGCCCCGGACCCCGCATCGCCCGAAGGGCGCGTCCTCAAGCGCCGGACGGGCTGAAAGATGCGCGCCCGCGCCCCTTCAGGGGCGCGGGGAACTGCGCGGCCGGCCCCACCGGGCCCGCAGTCGAACGAACCGGGCGGGCGGGGGATGCGGGGCGAAGGATCAGTTGGTGCCGCAGATTTTCAGGCCCACCCGGGTACCGCACGGTAGGTGGCCGTGGATGCGGATGACGTCCTGGCCGTTGCCGCGGCTGATGTGGGTGAGGAAGCTGGAGGCGAGGGAGTCGGCGGCCGGCCGTAGGTGCAGGCGTACTCGATCTCCCGGTACGGGTAGGAGGACGTGCCGTGTTCCAGGTCCTCCACGGACGCGGTGTGTCCGTCGAGGAGCTGGTGCAGGCCCTTGTACCCGGTGGCGAGGTTCAGTTCGCTGTAGCCGATCGCCCCGGGCCACCCGGCCACGGTGCTCACCACCTGCTCGGTGGAGTCGAGTTCGCACCGCACCACGGGCTCCGTCGCGTCGTCCTTGCCCGAGCCCAAGGTGCGGTCACCGTACGGCTCGAGGCGGGAACACCCGGCGTGCGCCGGGTGAAGTTCAGCGGCCCTTCAACCGAACTGACGCTTCGTCATCCACTCTTCGTGTAGGTCAACGACTCACCCGAGCCCGTGTTCACCCGGCGCAGTCGGCCGTCGGACAGCAGGGTGATCTCGGAGGCGGCGCCCGGGGAGCAGGAGGAGATCGGTGCGCCGCCGGTGACTTCGGACGGCCCGATCGCCAAGGGGCCGCCGGCGCCGGGGGCGGCGGTCAGTTCGGCGCGGAAGACGCAGTGGTAGGTGCTGCTGCCGGACGGACCGTCCGCGACGAGCGAGAGGACCGTGTCGCCCACGGCGCCCTGCTGGATGGTCAGTCGGCGGGTGTTGTGGCCCGTCGCGTTGTCGATGGAGGCGTCCCAGGTGCCGAGGAACCCCTCCGGGATCGCGCCGCCGTCCTGGGACGCCTGGGGCGAGGGCGAGTCGGAAGGGGAGGAGGGAGTGGAGGGTGAGGACGGGGACGAGTCGGGGGAGGTCGGGCTCTTGGACGCGGCCGAGGACGCCTTGGCGTCGTCGGTGCCCTTGGCCGTGCCGCCCTGCATCAGCGCGTAGACGGAACCGCCCGCGCCGAGCGCGACGACCAGCGCCACGACGATCAGGGCGGCGGTGGAGCGGCCGCTTCTGCGCGGCGGCTCGGGCGCGGGGACGCCCCCGGGGCCGTACGGCGTGGCGGGCAGGCCCGGTCCGTACGGTGGCGTGGGGCCGTACGAGCCGGGCGCGCCCCAGCCGCCCTGCGGATAGCCGTACGCGGGCGGGCCCGTGGGGCTGGGGTGCTGCTGGGGATGGCCGTACGCGGGGTGCGCGGCGGGCGGTGCGGCCGGCGGGGACGTCTGGTCGGCGCCCGCGATCAGCGTCGGGAGGTGGTCCGTCGAGGCCGGTCCTCCCGGCGGGGGCGGGGTGGCGGCGTGCTCCGGGGCGACCTCGGGGGCGGGAGCGGAGGTAGGGGTGGGTGCGGCCGAGGACTTGGACAGGTCCAGGGCCGCCGGGGCGGATCCCGGGGCCGGTTCCTGAGCGGGGGCGGTGGCCTGACCCGGGGGCGGCGCCGGAGCCGGTGCGGGGCGCTCGGCCGGGTTCTCCGTGTCGAGCAACCGCACGGCGTGCCGCCCGAGTTGGGCCACCAGCGCGCTGGGCAGCCACGGGTCGCGGGAGCGTCCTTCCACGACGGTGTCCTCCGCGCCGATGCGCTCCAGGATCTCGTCGAGGCCGGGGCGGGCGGCGGGGTCCTTGCGCAGACAGTGCCGTACGAGGTCGGCGAGGCCCTCCGGTACGCCGTCCAGGTCGGGATCCTCCTGCGCGATGCGGAACATCATCGCGTGCACCCCGCTGTTCGCCGCCCCGAAGGGCAGGGCGCCGGTGGCGGCGTACGAGAGGACCGAGCCCAGGCAGAAGACGTCGCACGCGGGCGTGACGCGGTCGCCGCGGACCTGCTCGGGCGCCATGAATCCGGGCGAGCCGACGAGGGCGCCGGTGCGGGTGAGGCCGCCGTCGGTGACGGTCTCCAGGGCGCGCGCGATTCCGAAGTCGATGACGCGCGGGCCGTCGATGGTCACGAGGACGTTGGAGGGCTTGAGGTCGCGGTGGATGAGTCCGGCGGCGTGGATGTCCTTGAGGGCGTGGGCGAGTCCGGCCGCGAGGATGCGGACGGAACGTTCCGGTAGCGCTCCGTGGTCGTGGCCCACGACCGTCTGGAGGGAGGGTCCGGCGACATACCCGGTCGCGACCCACGGGACGGCGGCCTCGGTGTCCGCGTCGAGGACGGGGGCGGTCCAGAGGCCGCCGACCCGGCGCGCGGCCAGCACCTCCTGGCGGAAGCGGGCCCGGAACTCCTCCTGCGCGGCGAGTTCCTCGCGCACCAGCTTCACCGCGACGGTACGGCCCCGGTCGGAGCGGGCCAGATAGACGCGTCCCATGCCACCGGCACCGAGCCGTGCGAGCAGTCGGTACGCCCCGATCTGCTGCGGTTCCCCCGCCCCCAGCTTCTCCATCGTCGTGCCGCCCTCCCCCGTGCCTGTGCAACCGCCCGAGGCCGAGGATAGTGCGGCCCCACCGGGAGGTGGGTGGGGCGGTGTCTACGGTTCAGTAACAGCACCTGGCGTTTCCGTGACGTCCGTCGCGGCCCCGTCGATCTCGTCGAGAACCGCCGACAGTCGCTCCAGGATCCGTACGGTCTCGGCGAAGCCGTCCTCCCCGAGCGCCCGCGCCAGCCGGTCGGCGAGGGTCGCGTGGCCGGGGCCGATCGCGGCGACGGCGGTGCGGCCGGCGGCGGTCGGGGAGAGCAGTTTGGCGCGGCGGTGGGCGGGGTTGGGCAGGTACTCGGCGAGGCCCTTGCCGACCAGCAGATCGGCGACGCGCTGCACGCTCTGCCGGGTGATGCCCATGACACGGGCGATCCCGGCGACGGGGAGCGGCTCGGGGAGCACCGCGCCCAGCACCTGCCACCAGGCGGCGGTCAGCCCCGCGGGGCGGGCCAGTTCGTCCGCCACGGAGAGGAACTGGCCGTTGAGCCGGAAGACGCCGAGGGCGGCGCGGCTGAGGAGGTTCTGCCGTTCCCTGCTCATCGGGCGGCCTCCTCGGCGGCCCCTGAGGCCTTCTCCAGTACGGCGTACGCGGACGCGTCGGAGTCGTGGAACAGGCGGTACCAGGCGTCCAGGACCTCCCCCTCGTACACACCGAGGAGGCGGAGGACCTCCCGGGCGAAGGCGACGGGCTCGGTCGGTCCGGCGGTGACGAGGTTGCCGTCGGTGACGGCGTCGGTGACGGCGTACCGCCCGGCGCCCCGGTAGCCGGTGGCGGCGAGGTAGAAGGACACGGCACTGGTGTGGTCCCGGTCGTCGAGGAGCCCCTCGCGGGCGAGCCCTGCCGTCGCCCCGCAGATCGCGGCGACCGGCACGCCCGCGTCGAGGAAGGCACGGGCCTTGCGGGCGAAGGGGGCGAGGTCGTCGGAGGTGTCCCAGAGGTCGGCGCCGGTGAGGATCAGCAGGGAACTGTCCTCGGGGCGGAGTTCGTCGAGCGCGAGATCGGGCTGGATCCGGAGACCGCCGATCGTCGTCACCGGTTCCCGGGTGGGGCCGACGGTCCGGATCTCGCGGCCGGCGCGGGCGAGATACGCGGTGGTGTGACCGGTCTCCCAGTCGGCGTAGGTGTCGTAGACGGCAAGGTGGACGGCACTGCCGTGGTCGTTCATCGCGCTCGTTGCGCTCATCGCTCTCTCCTCGCGTGGGTCATGAGGGCGCCTGTGCGGGGGTGGCCGTGAGGTGCTTTGTCAGCATGCTGTCATTTCGACAGCATGCTGACAATGGGCGGTTGTCGGCGGCCAAGCCCGACAGACTGTCGTGGAAAGCCCCCGGTCACAGACAGGACGCCGATGTCGCGCCCCCTCCGGGGACATTTACGCTTCGGCGCATGACCCCTCAGCCCAACCCCCAGGTCGGCGCCGCCGTGAAGGCCGCGGACCGCGCGCACGTGTTCCACTCCTGGTCCGCTCAGGAGCTCATCGACCCGCTCGCCGTCGCCGGCGCGGAGGGGTCGTACTTCTGGGACTACGAAGGCAAGCGGTATCTGGACTTCACCAGCGGGCTCGTCTTCACCAACATCGGCTACCAGCACCCGAAGGTCGTCGCCGCGATCCAGGAACAGGCCGCGACCCTGTCCACGTTCGCGCCCGCCTTCGCCGTGGAGGCCCGTTCGGAGGCGGCCCGGCTGATCGCCGAGCGGACCCCGGGCGACCTGGACAAGATCTTCTTCACCAACGGTGGCGCCGAGGCCGTCGAGAACGCCACGCGCATGGCCCGGCTGCACACCGGCCGTCCGAAGGTGCTCTCCGCGTACCGCTCGTACCACGGGGCCACCTCCACCGCGATCAACCTCACCGGTGACCCGCGGCGCTGGCCGAACGACAGCGGCGCGGCGGGCGTCGTCCACTTCTGGGCGCCGTTCCTCTACCGCTCCCCCTTCCACTCCGACAGCGAGCGGCAGGAGTGCGAGCGGGCGCTTCAGCACCTGGAGGACACGATCGCCTTCGAGGGGCCGGGGACCGTCGCGGCCGTCATCCTCGAGACGATTCCGGGGACCGCGGGGATCATGACGCCGCCGCCGGGCTATCTCGCGGGGGTGCGGGCGCTCTGCGACCAGTACGGGATCGTCTTCATCCTGGACGAGGTCATGGCGGGGTTCGGGCGTACCGGGAAGTGGTTCGCGGCGGACCACTACGACGTGACGCCGGACCTCATGACCTTCGCGAAGGGCGTGAACTCGGGCTACGTTCCGCTCGGCGGTGTCGCGATCTCCTCGGCGATCGCGGAGACCTTCGCCCGGAGGCCCTACCCCGGGGGGCTCACGTACTCCGGGCATCCGCTGGCCTGTGCCGCCGCCGTCGCCACCATCAACGTGATGGAGGAGGAGGGCATCGTCGAGCAGGCCGCGCGGATCGGGGAGACGGTACTCGGCCCCGGGCTGCGGGAGCTGGCGGCGCGGCATCCCAGTGTGGGTGAGGTGCGCGGCACGGGGGTGTTCTGGGCGCTGGAGCTGGTCAAGGACCGGGAGACCCGGGAGCCGTTGGTGCCGTACAACGCCGCCGGTGAGGCCAATGGGCCGATGGTCGCGTTCGGGGCGGCGGCGAAGGCGCGGGGGCTGTGGCCGTTCATCAACATGAACCGGACTCATGTGGCGCCGCCGTGCAACGTCTCCGAGGGGGAGGCGAAGGAGGGGCTCGCGGTGTTGGACGAGGCGTTGTCGGTGGCGGACGAATACACCGTGTGACCTGCGGGGGACGGCGCGCGGGGGATCTCGCCCCCGCCGCCCCTACCCGTCCCCTCCTCCAGGGGCTCTACCCCTTCGACCCCGGGGTGGATGGGTCGGCTGCGGGTGGCTGGGGGCCGGGCGCGCAGTTCCCCGCGCCCCTCAGGGGCGGGGCTGCGCCCCGCATGTGCCGCGTTCCTCGGGGCGGGGCTGGGGCCCGCGTTCTCCTGGCCCTGAGGGGCTCGTGTCCGCGTAAGGTGTCGTGCTTGGAGAGAAGCGCACGCACGTGCACCCGTACGCGATGAGGGAGCGAGAGGCCATGCCCGGCACCGGCGGCAACGGCGCCGTAACCCGTAGCACCCTGCGGCAGCAGATCGCGGACGCGCTCCGCGACGAGGTGCTGGCAGGCCGGCTCCGGCCCGGGCAGGCGTTCACCGTGAAGGAGATCGCCGAGCAGTACGGCGTCTCCGCCACCCCCGTCCGCGAGGCCCTCGTCGATCTGTCGGCCCAAGGCCTCCTGGAGGCGGACCAGCACCGCGGCTTCCGCGTGCACGAGTACTCGCCGGACGACTACCGCGGCATGATCGAGGCCCGGAGTCTCGTCACCGACGGGATGTTCCGGAGTCTCCTCGCCGGAGGCATGGCGCAGGCCGACGATCCGCGCACCCTCGCCGCCCTCGCCGGGGTCCGCCGCCGCGGCGAGGAGGCCCAGCGCGCCGCGACGGCCGGCGACCTGAACATCCTCATCGGCTACGACCTGCGCTTCTGGCGCGAGCTGAGCGCCCTGTTCGGCAACGCCTACCTCGCCGACTTCCTGCACCGCCTGCGCGTCCAGTCCTGGGTGTGCACGGTGCAGCACCTGCGCCGGGTGGAGGATCTGAAGGGCCACCTGTGGGCGGGCCACACGGAGCTCGTGGACGCGCTGGCCCGCCGCGACCCGGGCGCGGCGCACGCGATCGTGGCCGCGTACAACGAGCACTCCCTCGCCCTCATCGAGCGCCTGACCACCGGATGAGCGCGACGTGAGGTCGTGGCGGGAGGTGTGTGCGCCGGTGCGACAGGTGGGCGCTCGGGGTGTGGGTATGGGATCCGCACGAGGGGGACTGAGGACGGGTCCCACCCATTACGCTTCCCTGACCACCGTGCTTCCCAAGGAGCTAGAGGAGCCGTCTGTTGGCCTGTGACCTGTGGCTGGTCCCGCTCGTCGACGTGTTGTGCCACACCCCCGACAATCCCTTCGCCGAGGAGCTCGCGCTCTACGACAAAGCGCTGGGCGAGGCCGGACTTCCGCCGGTCCCGGTGTACGCGTACATGCCGGGGCTTTCCGGCGACGTGGCCCCGGTCGCCGGTTTCGACTACGACGCGCTGCACTTCCTGCGCCGGGCGTATCTGCTCCAGATGTGCGGCCTCGCGGTGACCCCGGTGGACGAACTGGGCGGCGACTACGAGCAGTTGCTGGAGATGTTCGAGACGAACGCCCAGCAGTCGCACCTCGTGTGGCACTACGACCACGCGGGCGCGTACGTCCCGGTCGACTTTCCGCACCCGCTAGCCAATGACGAACTCCTCGCCGGGGGCGGGCCCCTGGGCTCCTCCCAGACGCTGCTGCGCGAGCTGGAGTTCGTGGCCCCGTCGATCGGTATCGACCCGGCGAACCCGCCGGCCGCCCCGCAGCCGCCCATGGCTCCCACGGAGCTGGAGGAACCGGCCGCGCCCGCCCCGTACGACGCGAGTCCGTTCGCGCGCGAGCGGCATGTGTGGCTCGGCCTGCACGCGGCGGCGACCCGCAGCCTCGCCCAAGGGTCGATGATCATCTTCAGCTGAGGCGCACGCTGCCCGCAGGAAGGCCCAGGTCCCACCGGAGTCGGTGGGACCTGGGCCGCCTTGCTGTGTCGGTCGCCGATCGACGAGCGGCGAGCGGGGACCGCCGGGTACCGGTTACCAGGCCGTGGGGGCTCTCACGGCCTCGTACGCGTAGCGGACCGGGGCGTGACGGTCGCGGACCGCCCCCCGGGTTCTGCCGTTGCCGTCGGAGAACTTGTAGGACCAGACTTGGTTGGCGCCAGCACCTTTTGACTGTCCGTCAGCTGGCTGTGAACACCGGCGTCCCGTCCTGCGTCAGCTTCCAGTTGGTGACCGCGAAGTCGGCCGGGTCGAGGGTGCCCTTGGCCGTGACGTAGTCGATCATCAGCTGGCGGATCTCGTTGGTGGAGCTGTACGCGATGTCGGCGGCCGCGATGTGCGGGTAGCCGCTGCCGCCGTTGGCGCGGTAGTTGTTGACGGCGACGACGAGGACCTGGTCGTCGGCGATCGCCACGCCCTTGTAGGTGAGGTTCTTGATGCGGGAGCCCTCGGCCTGCGCGATGTCGATGTCGTACTCGACACCGGCGGCGGTGTCGTACATGTAGTCCCAGAAGTTGTTGGCGTTGGTGAGGGTGGCCGTGTCCACCTTCGTGCCGGACGCGAACTGGTGGTAGTACTTCGCCGCGTACTCCAGGTAGTCCTTGAGCTGGGCGCCCGTGAGCTTCTTGCCGTACAGGGTGTTGTCGTAGATGTAGAGCCCGGCCACGTCGCGGATGGTGACGTTGCCCGCCGGGATGTCGGCGGTGCGGCTGAAGGGCGCGGCGACGGAGATCAGGGGGAGGGCGGCGTCGGCGGTGGACAGGCCGGAGGCCACCGTCGCCATCTGGACCTGGTGGATGAAGTCCATCACCGGGACGTCCTTCCAGCAGGCCTCGGCCGCGGAGAGGTCCACGGTGCAGGTGCCGACCGGAGTGTCGACGTACTTCACGACGAGGTCGTGGTCGGCCTTGAGGAGCCTGGTGATCTCCGGGTCCTCCTCGACGGTGTTGCTGTTGAGGGTCTGCGCCTTGGTGCTCGTCACCTTCCACTGGCCGTGGTGGAGTTCGAGCTCGAAGTCGAAGACGGTCAGGCGCATGCCCCAGCAGTACGGCTCGGAGAGGACGACGTCCTTGCCGGTCTCCTCGTTCTTCACCGTGTACGACGAGACCTCGACGTGCGTGTGACCGACGAGGATCGCGTCGATGCCGGGGACCTGCTGGGCGACGAGGTTCGAGGCGTTCTCGACGTACGGCAGCTCACTGCCGTACGACGAACTGCCGTCCAGGCCCGAGTGGTCGGTGAGGAACACGACGTCGCAGCCGAGGGCGCGCATCCGCGGGACGTACTTCTTCGCCTGCTCGACGAGTCCGGTGAACGCCATCTTCCCGGAGACGTTGTCCTTGTCCCACAGGGCGATGCCCGGGTTGGTGAGGCCGAGGATGCCGACCTTGATGTCCGGGGCGCCGGGGACACAGATGCGCTTCACGGTGTACGGCTGGAAGGCCGGACGCAGCGTCTTGGCGTCCAGCGCGTTGGCGCCGAGCAGCGGGAAGTGACACTGCTTCTCGAACGTGCGCAGGGTCTCGATGCCGTAGTTGAACTCGTGGTTGCCGAGGGCGGCGGCGTCGTAGCGCATGTGGTTCATGGCGACGGCCATGGGGTGCACGGGGGCGCGCTTGCCCTTGGCGGCGACGATGGGGTCCACACGGGCGTAGTAGTACGCCAGCGAGGTGCCCTGGATGATGTCGCCGGCGTCGACGAGCAGGACGTGGTCCTCGCCCTTGGCGGCGCGCTGCTGCTTGATGAGGGTGGCGACGCGGGCGACGCCCACGGAGTTGCCCTTGCTGTCCTTGTAGGCCGCGTCCGTGTAGTAGTCCCAGTCGAAGACGTGGCTGTGCAGGTCGGTGGTGCCCAGGATGGAGAACGACCAGGTACGGGGCGCCTTTTCGGGCTTGTGGTCCACGGTCTGGGCCTGGGCCGGGGTCGCGGCGACAGCCCCCGCGACCGTGACGGCCGCCCCGGTGACGGCCGACTTCTTCACGAACTCCCGGCGGTTCATGGGATTGACGGGCATACGTGTCTCCTGGGACTGGCTGGAACTTGGCTGACGGGAGCAACTGCGCGAGTCGTGCGGGGACTTCGGGCACTGCGGATGCGCCGGCTGCGCTACGTGCGCTGCGCGCGCTGAGTGCACTACACGCGTAGATCGTCGTCGGGTCCCGGTCGGTCGGGAACCAGGAACAGACCATGTCCAGGTCAATTAACGGTCAGCTCGCCCTGCCCGACGGTCACTCCGTGCCAAGACGGCGCCCCGTGAACCAGGGTGATGAGACACGTGTCGGTCGCACATTCCCTGGCGAACGCGAAGGCCGCCGTCCCCGGTTGGGGACGACGGCCTCTCACCGCATCCGAACGGTCCGAACGATCCGAACGGATCAGATGAACGAGTTGATCTCGATCGTCTCGTCGCGGCCCGGGCCGACGCCGATCGCGGAGATCTGGGCGCCGGACATGTCTTCCAGCGCCTTGACGTACGCCTGGGCGTTCTTCGGCAGGTCGGAGAAGGACTTCGCCTTGGTGATGTCCTCGGACCAGCCCGGGAGGTTCTCGTAGATCGGCTTCGCGTGGTGGAAGTCGGTCTGGGAGTACGGGAGTTCCTCGACGCGCTTGCCGTCGATCTCGTACGCCACGCAGACCGGGATCTCCTCCCAGCCGGTCAGGACGTCCAGCTTGGTGAGGAAGAAGTCGGTCAGACCGTTCACACGGGTCGCGTAGCGGGCGATGACCGCGTCGAACCAGCCGCAGCGGCGGTCACGGCCGGTGGTGACACCGCGCTCGCCACCGATGCGGCGCAACGCCTCGCCGTCCTCGTCGAGAAGCTCGGTCGGGAACGGGCCCGAGCCGACACGGGTCGTGTACGCCTTGAGGATGCCGATGACCCGGCTGATCTTCGTCGGGCCGACGCCCGAACCGGTGCAGGCACCGCCGGCCGTCGGGTTCGACGACGTCACGAAGGGGTACGTGCCGTGGTCGATGTCGAGGAGCGTGCCCTGGCCGCCCTCGAAGAGCACGACCTTGTCCTGCTCCAGCGCCTGGTTCAGGATCAGGACCGTGTCCGCGACGTACGGCTTGAGCCGGTCCGCGTAGCCCAGCAGCTCCTCGACGACCTGCCCGGCCTCGATGGCACGGCGGTTGTAGAGCTTGGTCAGCAGCTGGTTCTTGACCTCGAGGGCCGCCTCGACCTTCTGGGTGAGGATCGACTCGTCATAGAGGTCCTGGATACGGATGCCGACGCGGTTGATCTTGTCCGCGTAGGTGGGCCCGATGCCACGCCCGGTCGTGCCGATCTTCCGCTTCCCGAGGAAGCGTTCCGTCACCTTGTCGACAGTGACGTTGTACGGCGTGATGATGTGAGCGTTTCCGCTGATCAGAAGCTTGGAGGTGTCGACACCGCGCTCGTTCAGTCCGTTCAGCTCGGAGAACAGGACCGACGGGTCGACGACGACTCCGTTTCCGATCACCGGAGTGCACTCCGGCGTGAGGATTCCGGAAGGGAGGAGGTGGAGGGCGTACTTCTGATCGCCCACGACTACCGTGTGGCCGGCGTTGTTGCCGCCCTGGTAGCGCACCACATAGTCCACGGATCCACCGAGCAGGTCGGTGGCCTTTCCCTTGCCTTCGTCACCCCACTGAGCACCGAGCAGCACAAGTGCGGGCACAGGCGTACACCCCTTCCGGGCGGGGCATGTCCAAGGTCGAGGACGTACGCGGCTGGTTTTCGATACGGCTGCGTACGCCGGCGACCTCCTTTGGCCGCGACCGTCGGACCGGATGCCCCGGAATAGACGAAGCCCCTGGCGCAATAGCGCAAGGGGCTCTTGCACAAAGATGCTACCCGAGGAAGCGAGGCATGACCGAGGTGGCGGCTTCCGACCAGCTCCTTGTGGTCATCGACCCGGTCGCCCGTTGGACGGACGGCGAGTCTGTACGGATCGCAAAAGACGTGCTCAGCGCGGGTGCGACGACGAAAGTATGCCTTCCGGAAGGGCCCGAGGAATTTGCCCGGGCGCTGGCCCGGAGAGGTTCCCGGCGGCCGGTCGTGGTGGGCGACGACCGTGCCCTCTTGCGTGTCGTGTCCCTTTTGCACCGACAGCGGGAGCTGGCCGGATGTGGGGTGTCGTTGGTGCCGGTGGGGGGTGTGCTGTCACTGGCGCGGGCGCTCGGGGTGCCCGTCGGGGCCGTCGCGGCGGCCCGGGCCGTGCTCGACGGGGTCGAGCGGAGGCTCGATCTGCTGGTCGACGAGAGTGACGGGGTGGTGTTGGGGGCGTTGCGGATTCCTCCGGTGGGAGCGGGTGGGGGGATGAGGGGTGCCGAGGAGGTCGAGATGGGGGGTCTCGGCGGTGTCGGCGGTTTCGGGGATGCTGAAGGTTCTGGGGGCTCCGGGGGCTCCGGTGGCTCCGCGGGTTTCGGGAGTTTCGGGGGTGGTGCTTCCGGGCTTGGGGGGCATGCGTGGCTGCGGACCTGTCAGTCACTGGTCCGTACGCTCGCGGCGCGGCCCGCGCGTGTGGCGTCCGTGCCGGGGCCCGGGCCTTCGCGGCTGCGGGTCGAGGTCGACGGGGTCACCCTGGTCGATCTGGATCAGCCGGTCGAGGCGGTGTCCGTGACGCCCGGCGTTGCCGGGGGTGCGGAGGTGGAGGTTCGGCCGGTTTCCGTGGGGGCGGAGGCTTCGCCGTTGCGGGTGGTGGGGCGGCGGGTGACGGTGTCCGGGGCGGACTTTCGGTATCGGGCGGATTCTGTGGTGTCCGGGCCTGTGCGGACGCGGACGTGGACGGTTCGGGAAGGGGGGTGGGGGCTCACGCTGCCGAGTTGAGCCCCCAGGGGTTTTTCTCGCCCCCGCCGCCCCTACCCGTCCCATCCCCCAGGGGCTCCGCCCCTTCGACCCCGGGGTGAGTTGGTCGCTGCGGGGCGGTGGGGGCTGGTCGCGCAGTTCCCCGCGCCCCTGAAGCGGGGCTTCGCCCCGCATCTTCGCTAAGGCAACGCGGGGGTGGACTCGTCCTTCAGGGATACGCCGGTGCGGCCGAGGTCGCGCGCTCTGCGCATCAGTGTCGCCAGCTTCGTCGCCGCGTCGGTGTGGGACAGGCCGAGGGGTGGACGGATGTTGGAGAGGCAGTTGCGGTCGGCGTCGGTGGTGCGACCCGGGCGCGGGTCGTACGTGAGATACGCGCCGAGCGAGTCCGCGGCGGACATCCCGGGCCGCTCCCCGATGAGGACGACGGCCATCCCGGCCCCCAACGCGTGCGCGATGTCGTCGCCGAGAGCCACCCGCGCCTGCTCGGCGAGTACGACGGGAGCGACACGCCAGTCGGAGGGCAGCCGCTGTGTCGTCGCGCGTACGACGGCCGCCGCGTGCTCGTGCACCGCCCGGCTGGACAGCCCGTCGGCGACGACGAACACCACGTCCCAGCCGTCGCGGGGCAGGTGCGCCCGATCCACGTCGTGGAGCCTGCGTCCGAGGTCGGGGCGCTGGAGATAGGTGAGCCGGTCGGGGGCGGCGCTGCGCACCCGTATCGTCGCCGCACCCGCCAGCGCGGACGCCACCACGTCCGGGTCGAACGGCGAGTGCACCGCGTCCCGCGCGGCGGCGTGCGCGGCCTGCAGTTCGAGCCGGTGCCGCGTGGGCAACGCCGAGCCGGCCCGCCCGAGCCCGATCCGGGCCTGGGTGTGCCGGCGCAGGGAGTTCCAGAGGGCGGCGTCCGACTCGGGTGCGATTGCTTGACGTTCCGTCATGCCGCCAGCCCCCGCCCGATCGCCGTCAGTGGATGGCCCGAACCCGCCACGTCCCTTATCTCGCCACCTTCGTCCAGCAGACCGATCCGCCCCAGCCACGCCTCGAACTCCGGTGCCGGGCGCAGTCCGAGCACCTCGCGCAGGTACAACGCGTCGTGGTACGAGGCGGACTGGTAGTTGAGCATGATGTCGTCGCCTCCGGGGGTGCAGATCACGAAGGAGGCGCCGGCGACACCGAGCATGGTGAGCATCGTGGCGATGTCGTCGTCATCGGCGTCGGCGTGGTTGGTGTAGCAGATGTCGAGGCCCATGGGCAGGCCGAGCAGTTTGCCGCAGAAGTGGTCCTCCAGGGCCGCGCGGAGGATCTGGCGACCGTCGTAGAGGTACTCCGGGCCGATGAAGCCGACCACCGTGTTCACGAGCAGCGGGTCGTAGCGGCGGGCGACCGCGTACGCCCGCGCCTCCACCGTCTGCTGGTCCACCCCGTGGTGCGCGTCGGCGGAGAGCGCGCTGCCCTGCCCCGTCTCGAAGTACAGGGCGTTGAAGCCGACCGTGCCCCGGGCCAGCGAGCGCGCCGCCTCGTACGCCTCGTCCAGGAGCCCCAGCGTGACCCCGAACGAGGCGTTCGCGGCCTGCGTACCGGCGATGGACTGGAAGACCAGGTCCACCGGGGCGCCGCGTTCCATCAGGTCGATGCTGGTGGTCACGTGGCACAGGACGCAGGACTGGGTGGGGATGGAGTAGCGGTCGATCACTCCGTCCAGGAGGTCCAGCAGGTCCCGTACCGCCCGGGGACTGTCCGTGGCCGGGTTGATGCCGATCACCGCGTCGCCGGAGCCGAGGAGCAGTCCGTCCAGCAGGGCCGCCGCCACGCCCGCGGGGTCGTCGGTGGGGTGGTTGGGCTGGAGGCGGGTGGCCAGGCGGCCCGGGAGGCCGATCGTGGAGCGGAAGGCGGTGACGACCTGGACCTTGCGGGCGACCGCCACCAGGTCCGCGTTGCCCATCAGTTTCGACACCGCGGCGACCATCTCGGGGGTCAGTCCGGGGGCGAGTGCGGCGAGTGTCGCCGCGTTCGCCGCGTCCGACAGCAGCCATTCGCGCAACTCCCCCACCGTGAGGCCCGAGACGGGGGCGAAGGCCGCCGTGTCGTGGCTGTCCATGATGAGGCGGGTCACGTCGTCGGTCTCGTACGGGATCACCGGCTCGGCGAGGAACCGCGCGAGCGGGACCTCGGCCAGCGCCCACCGCGCGGCGACCCGCGCCTGCGCGGAGTCGGCGGCGAGCCCGGCGAGGCGGTCGCCGGAACGCTCGGGGCTCGCGGCGGCGAGCAGCCCCGCGAGACCGGCGAAGGAGTGCGTCCGGCCGCCGAGGGTGGCGGAGTAGGTGCTCATGCCAGGGACCGTACGGAGGGGCGTCGGGCGCGGTCCACGATCCGGCGCAGAGTTAACAAGGACGTTCGCTCCACCCGGACTCCTAAAGGTCTGGTTGACGCACATTTAACGTCCCGACCCGTGACAGGACTCATTTCTCGTGCAGCATTCCGGTTCGTAATCCACTCCGCCGCACCCAGGGTGCGGACGGCGAGCGACCATGGGAAGGGGCCACTCGATGGCAGTGCAAGAGGGCGTGGCCCCTGAGGCGGCGGGCACCCCGGAGGCCCCCGGAGGCGCAGTTCACCGGCTCAAGCCGAACGCGATCGGACTGCTGGGCGTCGTCTTCATGGCCGTCGCCACCGCCGCCCCGATCACCGCCATGACGGGCAACGTGCCCTTCATGGTCTCCGCCGGCAACGGCATCGGCGCCCCGGCGAGCTACCTAGTCGCAATGGTCGTCCTGGCCATCTTTGCGGTCGGCTTCACCTCGATGGCGAAGCACATCACCTCCACCGGCGCCTTCTACGGCTTCATCTCCTACGGCCTCGGCCGCACCGCGGGACTCGCCTCGGGACTCCTCGCGACCTTCGCGTACGTCGTCTTCGAGCCGGCCCTGATCGGCATCTTCTCGACCTTCGCCACCGGAACCCTCAAGGACCAGACGGGACTTGACGTGCCCTGGTGGGCGTTCGCGGTCCTGATGCTCGCCGTCAACGCGACGGGCACGTGGTTCGGAGTGTCCGTCGCCGAGAAGCTGCTCGTCGTACTGCTGGCCACCGAGGTGACGATCCTGGCCGCCATGGCCGTCTCCGTCGCCCTGCACGGCGGCGGTCCGCACGGCTTCACCTTCGGCCCGGTCAATCCGGTCAACGCCTTCAAGGGGACCTCGGCGGGCCTCGGCCTCTTCTTCGCGTTCTGGTCGTGGGTCGGCTTCGAGTCCACGGCGATGTACGGCGAGGAGTCCCGCGACCCGAAGAAGATCATCCCCAAGGCGACGATGATCTCCGTCCTGGGCGTCGGCGTCTTCTACGTCTTCGTCTCCTGGATGGCCATCATCGGCAACGGCGAGAGCGAGGCCGTCACGGCCGCCTCCTCCTCGAACCCGCTCGCCCTGTTCTTCAACCCCACCGAGCACTACGTCGGCCACTGGGCCGTCGACGTCATGCAGTGGCTGATGATCACCGGCTCACTGGCCTGCGGCATGGCCTTCCACAACTGCGCCGCCCGATACATGTACGCGCTGGGCCGCGAGGGCGTCCTCCCCTCGCTCCAGCGCACGATCGGCCGCACCCACCCCCAGCACGGCTCCCCGCACATCGCGGGCCTCGTCCAGACGGTCGTCAGCGCCGTCCTCATCGCCGCGTTCTGGCTGGCCGGCAAGGACCCGTACACCGGCACGTACGTCCTGCTCGCCATCCTCGGCACGATGGCCATCCTGGTGGTGCAGGCGGTCTGCTCCTTCGCGGTGCTGGCGTACTTCCGCAAGAACCACCCCGAGAGCAGGCACTGGTTCAAGACCTTCACCGCCCCGCTCATCGGCGGTCTCGCGATGTTCGGCGTGGTCGTCCTGCTGGTGTCCAACATGGGCGCCGCGGCCGGCACGGAGTCCGGCTCCCTCGTGCTGAAGGCGACCCCCTGGATCGTCGCCCTGATCGCGGCGGGCGGCGTGGCGTACGCGACGTACCTCAAGCGCCGCGCACCGCAGCGGTACGCCCTGCTCGGGCGGACGGTCCTGGAGGAGACCAAGGAGCGGTAGGAACCATGGAACGGTAGGGGCCAAGGAGCGGTAGCCGCTACGGGCGCGGTCGGAGCGCCGCTCCACCCCATTCCTTCGGCGAGGGCTCTCAGCCCTCGCCGAAGTGCTGCTCCCGGTGGACACGCCAGCGGTCCATCATCGACTCCAGCTCGCCCTCCATGAACTCGAAGAAGGCAAGGGTCTCCGCGAGCCGAGCGCCCGCCGGGGTGTCCGCGCCCAGGCTGCCGACGCCTTCGCGCAGCGCGTCCTCCCAGCGCTTGATGATCGCCTCACGATTGGTGAGCGCCTCGTACCACTGGTCGCTGTGCACGCGGTACCGCTCCCGGCGCGAACCGGGTTCCCGCTCGCGCGACACCATGTGCACCTGCGCCAGATAGCGCACCGCACCGGAGACCGCCGCGGGGCTGATCCGCAGTTGCTCGCCCAGTTCGACCGAGGTCAGAGCGCCGGTGTCCGAGGCAAGCAGCGCCCCGAAGACCCGGGACGGCATCCGGGGCATCCCGGCCTCCACGAGTTGCGCCGCGAAGTGCTCGACGAACCGCGAGACCGCCTCCGCGTCCCGACCCACCGCTCCTACCGCTCCCACCGCCTCCGGCTCTGCCATCCCCCGATTGTATCCGAGCGTTTTATACAATTCGTTAACTTCACAAATTTCTGAAAGAAGCGTACGTTCTGGAGCATGACGAAGGGCAGGGCCAAGGGAATGACGAAGGCCACGACGAAGGCGATCACCGTCTTTGGGCTGCACAAGTCGTTCGGCGGGACACACGCGCTGGACGGTCTCGACCTGGACGTCGAGGCCGGCGAGGTGCACGGCTTCCTCGGTCCGAACGGCTCCGGGAAGTCCACCACGATCCGGGTCCTGCTGGGCCTGCTGCGCGGCGACGCGGGCGCGGCGCAGGTGCTCGGCCGGGATCCCTGGGCGGACGCGGTGGAGCTGCACCGCCGGGTCGCCTACGTTCCCGGTGACGTCACCCTGTGGCGCAACCTCTCCGGCGGCGAGGTCATCGACCTGTACGGACGGCTGCGCGGGGGGCTCGACCGGGCGCGCCGGGCGGAACTGATCGAGCGCTTCGAACTCGACCCCACCAAGAAGGGACGCACCTACTCCAAGGGCAACCGGCAGAAGGTCGCCCTCGTCGCCGCCTTCGCCTCGGACGTCGACCTGCTGATCCTCGACGAGCCCACGTCGGGTCTCGACCCGCTGATGGAGGAGGTCTTCCAGCGGTGCGTCGAGGAGGAACGCGACCGCGGCCGGACCGTCCTGCTCTCCTCGCACATCCTCAGCGAGGTGGAGGAGCTGTGCGACCGCGTCAGCATCATCCGCAAGGGCCGCACCGTCGAGAGCGGCACCCTCGCCGACCTGCGCCATCTGACCCGTACCAGCGTCAGCGCCGAACTCGCGGGACCGCCCAACGGGCTGGCCCACCTGCCCGGCGTGCACGACCTGGACATCCAGGGCCACCGGGTCAGGCTCCAGGTCGAGACCGACCAGCTCGACGCCGTACTGCGCTCGCTCACCGACTCGGGCGTACGGTCGCTGACCTCGACGCCGCCGACCCTGGAGGAACTGTTCCTGCGGCACTACCAGGACGACGTCCAGGACGACGTCCGGGTGAACGGCGAAGGGACGATGGCGCGATGACCACCGCGACCGCTGCCGTACGGGGTGGGGTACGGGCCCGGAGTTCCCGCCAACTCGCCGGGACCGGCACGCTGTTGAGGTTCTTCCTGCGCCGCGACAGGCTGATGATGCCGCTGTGGGTCGGCGTGATCGGCCTGCTGGTGCTGTCCATGCCGAACTCCCTGAAGTCCGTCTACGGCACCGCCGCCGAACGCGCCGACCTCGCCCGCCAGATGCTCACCAACAGCTCCCTGCGCGCCACGTACGGGCCGGTGTTCGACGACTCGCTCGGCGGACTCACCGCCTGGCGCATCGGCGGCTACGCCGGTCTGTTCGCCGGGATCATGAGCCTGCTCGTCGTCGTACGGCACACCCGCGAGGAGGAGGAGAGCGGGCGCCAGGAACTCCTCTCGTCGGCGATGGTGGGGCGCCGGGCCCCGCTGACGGCGGCGCTGCTGGCCGCCCTCGTCGCCAACGGCGTGCTCGCGCTGCTCATCGCGGGCGGGCTGGCAGGGCAGGGCGGTGCCGGGGCGCTGGCCCTCGGGCTCGGCGTCGGGGGTGTCGGCATGGTCTTCGCCACCATGGCGGCGATCGTCGCCCAGCTCACCGAGAGCGCGCGGCTCGCCAAGGGGCTGACGGGCGGGCTGCTCGGCGCGGCGTTCGTGCTGCGGGCGGCGGGCGACTCGTCGACGAACGACGGTTCCTCCGTGCTGACCTGGGTGTCGCCGCTGGGGTGGCTGGAGAACGAACGCCCCTTCGCGCACGAGCGGTGGTGGGTGTCGGCGCTGTTCGTCGCGGCCGTGGTGATCCAGGGCGCGGTCGCCTACGAACTCGCCGGGCGGCGCGACGTCGGGATGAGCTTCCTGCCGACCCGGCCGGGGCCCGCGCGGGGGCGGCTCGGGTCGGCCGGGGCGCTGGCCTGGCGGCTGCAGCGGGGGGCCATGCTGGGGTGGAGCCTCGGGTTCCTCGCCGCGGGGGCCGCCTTCGGCGGAATCACGAAGGGGGCCGCCGATCTCGTCGGGAGCAACGCCAAGACCCGGCAGATCATCGAGCGGATGGGCGGGCAGTCCGGGATCACGGACGCGTTCCTCGCGGCGATGGTCGGCATGCTCGGGATGGTGGCCGCGCTGTACGTCGTCTCTTCGGTGCTGCGGCTGCACGGTGAGGAGACCTCGCAGCGGGCGGAACCGGTGCTGGCGAACGCGGTGGGGCGGCTGCGGTGGGCCGGCGGCCATCTGGTCGTCGCCTTCGGCGGCGCGGCGCTCATCATGGCGCTGGGCGGGCTCGGCCTCGGAATCGGGTACGGCCATGAGCTCGGGCCCGTGCTCGGCGCCTGCCTCGTCCAGGTCGCGGCGGTCTGGACGCTGGGCGGGCTTGCGGTCCTTCTCTACGGGGTCTCGCCCCGGCTGGCCCCCGGCGCCTGGGGCGCGGCCGGGGTCGCCCTCCTGCTGGGCTGGATCGGCCCCGCCCTGAACGTCCCCCAGGCCGCCCTGGACCTCTCCCCCTTCGGTCACCTCCCCAAGCTGCCGGGCGGGGAGATGACATGGACACCGGTACTGATCCTGACGGCGATCGCGCTGGCCCTGACCGCCACGGGGCTGGCGGCGTTGCGGCGCCGGGACATGAGCACCTGAGGGCGGGCGCGCGTGCCTGGTGCGGGGACCCGGAACCCCGGGTCCCCGCACCACGTCCATGAGGGTCATGGCGCAAAGGATGCAGGCCGCGGGCGGATGTCCGATCGCTGTCGTCGGCGCGGGGGCGAGGCTCGCGGCCTGAGCCGTCAACAGCCGCGACCGGTTCCAGCGGTTCGAGCAGGGCCCCGACTGGAGCGTGCTCTATGCCGAGCTGCCCCTGACGGTGCTCGGCGGGATGGCCGCCGCGCTGGGACTCCGGGCCCTCGGACTCCGGGCCCTCGGACTCCGGGCCCTCGGGACTCCGGGCCCTGGGCCGACGGGTCAGAGCACGACGCTGAGCCCCTCGAGCCCGCGGATCACGAAGTTCGGCTTGCGCTCAGGCTCCGCGGCAAGGGCGAGCGTCGGCGCCTTCTCCAGCAGAGCGCCCAAGGACGCCGCCAGTTCGAGGCGGGCCAGCGGGGCGCCGATGCAGTAGTGGATACCGGCGCTGAAGGAGATGTGGGGGTTGTCGGAGCGCGAGAGATCCAGACTCTCCGGGGACGCGAAGACCTTCGGGTCGTGGTTGGCGGAACCGAAGAGCAAAGCGATCTCCGCACCCCGGGGAACGGTCGTGCCGTCGATCTCGATGTCCTCCAGAACCCACCGTTCGAAGAGCTGGAGCGGGGTGTCGTAGCGCATCAGCTCCTCCACCGCCGTGGGGATCAGCGAACGGTCGCCACGCAGGGCCGCCAACTGGTCGGGGTTGCGGAACAGCGCCCACCACCCGTTCACCGTCGCGTTCACCGTCGCCTCGTGCCCCGCGTTCAGCAGCAGGACACAGGTGGAGATCATCTCCTGTTCGGTCAGGCGGTCGCCCTCGTCGTGCGCGGCGATGAGCCCCGAGACCAGGTCGTCGCCCGGCTCCTTGCGGCGCGCGGCGATCAGTTCCCGGAGGTACTCGGTGAACTCCACCGACGCCCGGACCGCCTTCTCCGCCGTCTCCTCGGAAGGGTTCAGCTCGTACATCCCGCAGATGTCCGCCGACCACGGCCTGAGCGGCGCCCGGTCCGACTCCGGAATGCCCAGCATCTCGGCGATCACGGCCACCGGGAGCGGCTCGGCGACATCGGTGAGCAGGTCACCGCCGCCGGCCGCCACCAGGCCGGCGACCAGCTCGTTCGCCAGCCGGTCCACATACGGCCTGAGCTGCTCGACCGTGCGCGGTGTGAACGCCTTGGAGACCAGCCGTCGGATCCGCGTGTGGTCCGGAGGCTCCAGGTCCAGCATTCCGTGGTCGTTGAGGACGTGGAACGGCTCGTGCTCGGGCGGAGGTGCCGTCCGCCCGAAATCCTCGTGCGTGTAACGGTGCTGGTAGGTCCGGCCCAGTCGCCGCTCCCGCAGCAGCGCCGACACGTCCGCGTGGTGCGGGACCAGCCACTGGTCGGTGGGCTCGTAGTAGTGCACCCGGCCGCGCTCGCGCAGCTCCGCGTACGCGGGGTACGGGTTCGCCACGAACTCCGGGTTCCAGGGATCGAAGGCCGACGGTGTCCGCGGAGACTGCGAGGACTGCGAGGACTGCGGGGTGTGCGAGGCTGCCATGGGCGGACGCTAGCCCGACTCGGCCCCGCTGAACAGGGGTGTCTCGGCGGCCGAGCCGTCGGCGGGGACCCCCGTACCCCGCCATCGGCCCCGCCGCCGCGCTCCCCCGGTCAGGGGCCACCTGGGTCACCCGGGTCACCTGGGTGTGATCAGCCGCGCCTCGTACGCGAACACCGCCGCCTGCGTGCGGTCCCGCAGGCCCAGCTTCACCAGGATCCGGCTGACATGGGTCTTGATCGTGGACTCGGCGACGAACAGGCGCGAGGCGATCTCCGCGTTCGACAGACCCTGGGCGATCAGGACCAGCACCTCCGTCTCCCGCTCGGTCAACTCGCCGTAGGCCGCCTGGGCCGTGGCCGAGAGTCTCGGAGCGTCCGAGAGCCTGGAGAACTCGGTGATCAGCCGCTTGGTCACGGACGGGGCGAGCAACGCCTCCCCGGCCGCCACCACCCGCACCCCGTCGGCGAGTTGACGCGCCGAGGCGTCCTTGAGCAGAAAGCCCGAGGCTCCCGCGCGCAGCGCCTGGTACACGTACTCGTCGAGGTCGAAGGTGGTCAGCACCAGCACCTTCGCGGCGCTGTCCGCCGCGACGATCTCCCGGGTCGCCTCGATGCCGTTCATCTCCGGCATGCGGATGTCCATCAGCACGACGTCCGGCCCGAGCTCACGGACCCGCTCGACCGCGTCCCGGCCGTTGACCGCCTCGCCGACCACCTCGATGTCCGGCATCGCGCCGAGCAGCACCGAGAAGCCCTCGCGGACCATCACCTGGTCGTCGGCTATCAGGACGCGGATGGTGCCGTTCGTCATCCGGATTCCTCCCCCGCCCGCAGCGGCACCGGCAGAAAGACCGTCACCTCATATCCCCCGTCGTCCGTCTCGCCCGTCGTCATCTCGCCGTCCAGCATCGTGACCCGCTCGCGCATCCCGGTGATGCCGTGCCCCGCGCCGTGGGTGGACTTCACCAGGGTGGTGGTCTGCGCGGGGCCGTTGACTATGCGCAGGCCGAGCCCGCCGAGAACGTAGCCGATCTCGACGCGGGCCGTCGCGCCCGGCGCGTGCCGCAGGGTGTTGCTCAGCGCCTCCTGGACGATGCGGTACGCCGACAGCTCCACGCCCTGCGGAAGTTCGCGCACCGCTCCCGTGACCGTCTTCTCCACGCTCAGACCCGCCTCCCGCACATTGGCGAGGAGCGCGCCGAGGTCGGCGAGGGTGGGCTGCGGGGCGTCCGGAGCCTCGTAGTCCGCGGCCCGTACGACACCGAGGACACGGCGCAGCTCGGTGAGCGCAGCCACCGCGTTCTCCCGGATCGTGACGAAGGCCTGCTCCAGCTCGGGCGGGGGGTTCTCCACCCGGTAGGGGGCGGCCTCCGCCTGGATGGCGACCACCGACATGTGGTGGGCGACCACGTCGTGCAGCTCGCGGGCGATCGTGGTGCGCTCCTCCAGGAGGGTCCGCCTGGAGCGCTCCTGCGCCGTCTCCGACTGGTGGGCCGTCACCTCCTGCTCGGCCGTGCGGCGTACGTGCAGGACCGTGACGACCAGGAGGGCCAGGGCGGAGAGGAACAGCAGCGGCGCCGTGTTGGTCCCGATGCGCCCGGCGACGAGGGACTCGGACATGAATCCGTACCACGCGGTCAGCACCCACATCCAGGCGGCGGTGCGCGGCCTGGTCCGCAGCGCCACGACCGTCAGCACCACCAGGTGGGTGATGAAGGCGCCCTCCGACCAGGGCCATGCGCCCCAGCTGCCGCTGAACACGGCCGCGAACGGTGTCGCCGCCATGGAGAACCAGAAGGCTCCGACCGGCCGGACGAGCGTCAGCAGGACCGGGAGCAACGCCAGGAGGCTGGGCACCAGACTCCCGATACCGGGGCCACCTTGGTTCGCGGTGCTCGCGACGGCCATCGCGAGCAGTCCGCACGCCGTGATCACGGCGTGCGGACTCCAGGCCGCGTACTCCTTGACGCGCTCGGGGAGGCGTCGGGCGAGCGGACCGTCCACCCGCATCCGCGGCAGCGGGCGGTAGGCGAAGGCGTCGTGGAACAGGTCCTGCCTCAGCCCGCGCAGGGCGTCCGCGGCCAGCCGGAACTCCGGGCTGCGGGGCTTGGCCCCGCCCGGCGGCTTCATCTGCGTCTGGGTCGTCTCGGTCACGTTCAAGACGGTAGGCCGCCTGCCGGGTCGCGGTCGTCACCAGTGAGAAGGGTCCTACGGGATCCGTCTCAGGTACTACGGGTATCCCCGGGTGTCCCCCACGACGGATCCGGGGGGCACCCGAGGGACGGGGTGGGCGCGAAGTCCGCGGGCTCAGTAGCCCGACGGGCGCACCAGGCCCGACTCGTAGGCGAAGACCGCGGCCTGGGTGCGGTCGCGCAGGCCCAGCTTCACCAGGATGCGGCCCACATGGGTCTTCACGGTCTGCTCGGCGACGACCAGGCGCTCGGCGATCTCCGCGTTCGACAGGCCCTGCGCGATGAGGGCCAGCACCTCCGTCTCGCGCTCGGTCAGCTCGCCCACGCGCTGCTTGAGCGGGCCGCGGGGTGTGGCGTCCAGGCGGGAGAACTCGGCGATGAGACGGCGGGTGATCCCGGGGGCGAGCAGCGCGTCACCCGCCGCCACCACCCGTACCGCCTCGGCCAGCTGGTCGGCGGACGCGTCCTTGAGCAGGAACCCGGAGGCGCCGGCCCGCAGCGCCTCGTACACGTACTCGTCGAGGTCGAAGGTGGTGAGCACCAGCACCTTGATGTGCGGGGTCTCGCCGGTGATGCGTCTGGTCGCGTCGATGCCGCCGAGCTCGGGCATACGGATGTCCATCAGCACGACGTCCGGGGCGAGTTCGGCGACCTTGGCGATCGCGTCCAGGCCGTCGACCGCCTGGCCGACCACCTCGATGTCGGGCTGGGTGTTGAGCAGCACGGTGAAACCCTGGCGGACCATCTGCTGGTCATCGGCGATCAGTACGCGGATGGTGCTGCTCGTCATCGGTTCTCGTCTCCTGTGCGGCCCGAACGATCGACGTCGGTGAAAGGGGGAGGGGAAAGGTCGGTGGAAGGGGCGTCGCCCGTGACCGCGCCGTCGCGGGGCAGGAAAGCCGCCACCACGAATCCGCCGTGCGCGGTCTCGGAGGTCACGAGGGTGCCGCCCAGCATCGCGGCGCGCTCCCGCATACCGAGCAGCCCGTGCCCCGCGCCCGGGGACGGCGGGGCGGGACGCTCGGGTCTGGAGTTGATCACCCGCACCTGAAGCCCGCGCGGGAAGTGCCACAGCTCGACGCGGACCTCCGAACCGGGCGCGTGCCGCAGGGCGTTGCTCAGCGCCTCCTGGATGATCCGGTACGCCGACAGCTCCACGCCGGGCGGCAGTGGGAGCTGCTCGCCGGTGATCTCCGTGGTGACCTGGAGACCGGCGGCGCGGGTGTTCTCGACGAGGGCGTCGAGGCGGTCGAGCGTGGGCTGCGGGGAGTTGGGGGCGGCACCGGTGCCTGCACCGAGGCCGTACGGGTCCTCGGGGTTCTCGGAGCGCAGCACGCCGAGCACGCGGCGCAGCTCGGTGAGCGCCTCCAGGGCGTTCTGCCGGATGCCCTCCAGGTTCTCCTTCAGTTCGTCGGAGGGGTTCTCGACCAGGTGCGGGGCGACCTGGGCCTGGATGGAGATCACCGACATGTGGTGGGCGACGACGTCGTGCAGCTCGCGCGCGATCCGGCTGCGCTCCTCGAGGAGGGTGCGGCGGGCGCGCTCCTCCTCGGTCTGCGAGGCCTGTTCGACGAGCTGGGTGCGGGCCTCGCGGCGGCCGCGCAGGGCGATGCCGAGGAGGACCGCCGCGGCGAAGACGACGACCGCCAGGAACCCCGTCGAGTGGTACAGCTGTCCGCCGACCACGCCCTGCATGACGTACGTCATCAGGGCGGTCACGGACAGCGCGCCGATGGCCACCCGTGCGGGCAGCCGCAGCGCCAGCAGGAACAGCACCAAGGCCTGTGCCACCAGCGCGGGCGAACTCCACGGCCAGTCGGGGCGCGACGCCGGGATGTCCGCCATCATGTGCGCCCTGGCCCCGGCGGCGGCCAGGAGCGTGGCACCCAGCGACAGCCACCACGCCGGCACGGGCCGCCGCAGGGCGAGGGCGATCGCGACGCCCTGCGCGGCCCCGGTCACCTCACCCAGCGGGAAACCGAGTCGATAGGTGTCGTTGAGCTCGGCCACGCCCGCGAGTGCGAGCCCGAGCGCGATCAGGTACAGCACCACGTGCGGCAGTCGGCGCAGCCAACGGGGCCGGGACAGCGGGGGCAGCGGGGCCGCCGACGGTGACGCGAGGTCGGTGAGGACCTCGCGCAGGAGGGCGCGGATCGGCTCGCTGTCCGGGGGCCTCGGCTCGGCGCTGGTCACGTGATCACCGTAGGCACGGCGGGCCGTTCGCGACCCCGCCGGACCACTCCGACGGTGGACGCGGACGACCCGGGAGGGACGGCCGGACCGGCGGCGCGGACCCTGCTCGTAGGAGCGAAAGGCGACCCAGCAGACGCCGAGCGCGAAGGCGAAGACCGGAAGCCAGGCGAGGCGGGCAGCCACCCAGCCCAAGCCGTCGGGAACCATGTGCAGACCGGGCAGCCTTCCCACCAGCAGGCCCACGGCGGTGACCGCCATCATGGACGTCTGGTGCCAGAGGAATATCGTCATCGCTGACAGATTGACCAGGGCCACCGCGGCCCACACCAGGGGCCGCCGCAACCACCGGCGCAACGGCTCGCGCAGCAGAAGGGCGAGACCGCACTGGGCCACGCCGAAGGTGACGGCGGCCAGCGTCGGCGGGTTCAGGTTCGAGACCGCCGCACCCGGCACGCCGACCATCGACGCCGGGTAGCCGGCCCACGTCACCAGCACCGCGGTCGCCGCCGCGCCGCACAGGAGCAGCACCCAGCCCGCACGCCGCCGGTCCAACTCACCGCGCGTCCAGGCCACGCCCAGCGTGTACGGGACCATCCAGCCCGCGGCCACGTTCACCCAGCCGAGCCAGGACGGGCCGCCCAGTCCGAAGCGCATCAGGTCCACATGGAGAACGACGGCCAGCGGCCACAGCGGGTTGAGCCGGGTGAGCAGGGGCGTCGCGGCCGTCAGTCCCGCGAAGACCAGGAGGAACCACAGCGGGGACAGGGCGAGTTTGACGAGGGTGTGGACCGTGTCGACTCCCGTGCCCGACGCGAGCAGGCCGACGGTGGCCACCGTCCAGAGGGTCAGTACCGCGGCCACGGGTTTGAAGAGCCGGGTGAGACGGGCGCGCAGCCACTGTCCGTACGTCGTGCCGCGCGCCCGCGCCGACGCGTAGCTCTTCGTCGCCACATGGCCCCCGACCAGGAAGAACACCGCGAGCGTCTGGAAGACCCAGGAGATGGGGGCCAGCCATGGCATGTGCTGCAACGGGCTCGCCGTGTGCAGCGCCCGGCCGTCCGCGACCAGGGCCGTCACCAGCCAGTGGCCCAGGACCACGCCGAGGATCGCGAAGGCGCGCAGGGCGTCGACCGCGCGGTCCCGCTCCGCGGGGGTGGCGGCGTCGATACGGCGGGCGCCGTCTCCTACGGCATGGGTGGCGGTGCGCAGGACGGCGGCCATGCGGGTGGGGGTGGGACGTACGGAGGTGGAGGGAGGTGTGCGTCGCTTCGGTGGGATCGATGCGGTCGGTGGGGTCGGTGCGGTCTGTGGGGCCGTTCGCCGGGTGGCTGCCTCTTCATGAACGGTCGACTCACGCACGGGATACCTCCGAGGCGTCTCCGAGGACGATCCGGGCGAGGTTGTCCAAGGACACGGAGCCCGGTTTGAAGTAGTCGCTGTGGCCGCCGGCGCCCGCCGCGAAGACATGGGCGCCGAAGGCCGGGGACACCGGGTCGGCGCCGAAGCCGACGGTGGTGCCGAAGAGATCGGCGTGGACGTGCGGCACGTTCACGATCCAGTCGTCGGCGCCTCGGGCCGCCCAGATCCGGGCGGAGGTGCGCAGTGCCGACACGGAGTCCGCGCCGGTGCCAGGGCTGCCGATGAGGGCGATGTCGTCCACGTCCAGCCCGCGTGCCGCGCGGCCGCAGACGACCGTGCCGTACGAGTGGCACAGCAGGGAGACGTGCGCCTTCTCACCGACGACGCCCCGCAGTTCGCGTATGAACCGCGTCAGCGGCGGGGCCGCGTCCTCGGCGCGGCCGGTCGTCAGGACCGTGGTGCTCACCGTGCCCGGTGTCTCGTAGCCGAGCCAGGCGATGACCGCCGTATGCGGACGTGAGGTGGATCCGTGGGTTCCGTGGGTTCCGTGGGTTCCGTGGCCATGGTCGAGGCTGTTGAGGCGGGCTTGGAGGGCTGCCGCTCCTGCTCGGAAACGGCCGTAGGTCTCCAAGGTCGTGTCGGAACCCGGGACCAGGACCGCGACGCGGTCGGCGTGGGCGAGGTCGCCGAGGACCTCGACGGCCAGGCCCTGGCCACGGCCGTCGAAGGTGAGGAAGTGGCGGGAGGGGGTGGCCATGACGTGGTCCGCGACGGCGCGGGTGCGGTCGCCGTGGGCGGCGGCCATGCGGGACGCCTCCGCGGCGTTCGCCCGGTTCGCCGTGTACGCCTTGTCCAGCGTCGCTGTCGTCGGCGGGGCGAGGGCGGCGGGGGCCGGGGCGGGGATCCGGGGGCGGGCCGCGGCGGAGACGGGGACGACCACGGCGGCCGTGACCAGGGCGGCGAGCAGGGTACGGCTCAGGCGCCGGAGGAATCGGACGCGGAGGGTGGGCGGTAGGGGCTCTCCCGGTTGAGCCGAGGGCGCCGAGTGCGCCAACGGGGCCGGCCCGGATGGCTCGGATGGCTGAGGTGGACCGGGCCGCTCAAGAGCCGGATCAGATGGTGTTGTTCGGGCGGCTTGCGCCCTTCCCGCCGCGGTCGGCTTCCCCCGGAGCTCCATGGCGTCCTTCCCATCCGGTCCGCCCGCTCACCGGGCGCCTCTGGATGGGAAGTTACGGATCGTGACGTATCGTTCGCGTCCCGCCAGGGAGCTCACCTCGGAGGTAGCTCTCAGGTACTACGGGTATGACCGGGGAGCGCTACCAAGCCAGTTGGGCGATCTCCTCGGCCACCACCGCGCACGCGTCCGCCGCCGGGTCGATCAGCGGGAAGTGGCCCACGTCCTCCAGGAGCGTGAGGCCGACCACCTCGCCCGCCCTCGCCGCCGCCTCCGCGTACGACTCGGCGACCGCCTCCGGGACGATGACGTCGGTGCGGCCCTGCACGAGGGTCGTGGCGATGCCGGTGGGGAGCAGGAACGCCGGGTCGGCGTACGGCTGCCGCTCCGCGAACCTGGCCCCGCCGCCGAGGAGTTGGCGGGAGGCGCCGGAGCAGACGTTCAGTTTCTCGGCCACCGTGAAGTCCGCGATCGGAGCGAGGGCCACGACACCGCGCAGCGGGGCGGGGCGGTCGGTGCGCCAAGGAGCGTCGGCGGGCAGGACGTGGCGCGCGGCGGCCCACAGGGCGAGGTGGCCGCCGGCCGAGTGGCCGGTGATCACCGTGCGGCGGAGGTCCGCCCTCGGCAGGTGCTCACGGGCGAGCGCCGGCAGCGCGTCGAGTGCGGCCGCGACGTCGTCGAAGGTGTCCGGCCAGCGGCCCGCGACCGGGCCCTCGCCGCCCTGCGCGGGGATCGTGGCGCCCCGGCGGTACTCCACGTTGGCCACGGCGAAGCCCCGGCGGGCCAGGAAGTCCGCGAACGGGGTGATGTGGCGACGGTCGTACGGGGCGCGCCAGGCGCCGCCGTGCAGGACGACCACCAGGGGGGCGGGGACCTCGGGGTCGGGTTCGCGCGGGGTGTAGAAGTCGATCACCTGGTCGGGATGGTCGCCGTACGTGGCGGTGACGTCGGGGTCGACCGGCGGGTGGGAGAAGGCCGAGGCCTCCTCGGCGGCGTCCCGTGCTGCGGCGTCGTCCGGCATGCTCCAACCTCTCAGCGGTGAAACGGATTTGGCGGACCAGGAGTGAATTCGGCCGTTGGCGGGGACGGTATCAGGCCCGTGACGTGCGTCTACACCCGGATGTCACGCTCGGTGAGGGGTAAACGGATCTGGTGTTTCGTTACGCTGGTGGGGTTACTCGAACGGCGTTGCTGAGGAGTCCGTCATGTCCGCCGAGTCCGGCACCGTGGGTCGTGACGAGCCTGGCACCGCGGGTTCTGGTGAACCCGGCACCGTACGTCCTGGTGGGCGTACCGCCCGGGTTCGTGCGGCCGTGTTGCGTGCCGCGGGGGACGCACTCGCCGAGGAGGGGTTCGCGCATCTCGATCTCGCCGATGTGGCGCGGCGGGCGGAGGTCGGGAAGACGACGGTGTACCGGCGGTGGGGGTCGGTCACGGGGCTCGTCGCCGATCTGCTGAGCGACATGGCGGAGCAGTCGTCGCCGCGTGCGGAGACCGGGTCCGTACTCGGTGATCTGCGGGCCAACGCCGCCTTGGTGCGGCGGACACTGGCCGATCCTCGGCAGGGGGCGTTGTTTCGGGCCGTGATCGCCGCGGCGACGTGCGATGTGCGTACGGCGGAGGCGTTGCGGCGGTTCTATGAGGTGCGGGTGAGTGAGTGGGTGCCGTGTGTCGAGGAGGGGGTGGCTCGGGGGGAGTTGCCCGTGGGGACCGATGCGGCGATGGTCGTACGGGCGGTGTCGGCGCCGCTGTACTACTCGTTGCTGACTGTTGGGATGGTGCCGGACGAGGCGGCGGCCGAGCGGGCGGCGGAGGGGGCGTTTGCTGCGGCGGTGGCGGGGGTGTACATCGTTGGGGAGGGAACCGGCGTGGGGGACGGCCGGGGGTTGATCGCCCCAGCCGCCCCCTCGCTCACCGTCAGGTCACCGTTTCCCCCAGCACCCGCGCCGCCCGTTCCGCGTCACCGAAGCCCACGTAGAGGGGGGTGAAGCCGAAGCGGAGGACGTCGGGGTGGCGGAAGTCGCCCACGACGCCCCGTTCGATCAGGCGCTTCATCACCTCGCCCGCGTCCGCGCAGCGCAGGGCGACCTGGCTGCCGCGTTCGGCGTGGTGGGAGGGGGTCAGGGACTCGACGCGACCCCGGGGGACGTACGCCTCGACGCATTCCAGGAAGAAGTCGGTCAGGGCGAGGGACTTGGTGCGGACGGAGTCGATCGAGACGCCCTCCCACACGTCCAGCGCGGCCTCCAGGGCCAGCATGGAGAGGATGTCCGGGGTGCCGACGCGGCCCCGCAGGGCGCCCGGGGCCGGTTCGTAGGCGGGGCTCATGCCGAAGGGCTCGGCGTGGGAGTTCCAGCCGGGGAGCGGGGAGTCGAAACGGGGCTGGAGGTCGGCGCGGACGTAGAGGTACGCCGGGGAGCCCGGGCCTCCGTTCAGGTACTTGTATGTGCAGCCGACGGCCAGGTCGACCCCATGGGTGTCGAGGTCCACCGGCAGTGCCCCGGCACTGTGGCACAGGTCCCAGACCGCCAGGGCGCCCGCGTCGTGGATCGCGGACGTGAGGGCCGGGAGGTCGTGCAGACGGCCGGTGCGGTAGTCGACGTGGTTCAGGAGGACCGCCGCTGTGCGAGGGCCCAGCGCGGAGGGGACTTCCGCCGGATCCAGGGGGCGCAGTTCGCAGCCGGTCAGGCGGGCCGCGGACGCCGCGATGTAGCCGTCCGTCGGGAACGTCGTCGCGTCGACGATGATCTCGTCACGCCCGTCGGAGGTCAGGGCGGCCAGGCGGACCGCTCCCACCAGGGCCTTGAAGACGTTCACGCTCGTGGAGTCGCCCACCACGATCTGGCCCGGGGCCGCTCCGACCAGCGGCGCGATGCGGTCGCCGATCCGTTCCGGCGCCGTCCACCAGCCACTCTCCTCCCAGGAGCGGATGCGCATTTCGCCCCACTGGCGGCGTACGACGTCGTCGACCCGGCCGGGGACCGACGCCGGGAGCGCGCCGAGCGAGTTCCCGTCGAGGTACACCACGTCGTCCAGGACGAACTGCGCGCGCAGTTTGGCGAGTTCGTCGGAGGCGTCCAGCTCGGCGGCCCTGACACCCAGTTCGGACCGCAGTTCAGACCGCTCAGACATGGGACCTCGCCGTCCACAGCTCGGGGAACACGTTCTTCTGCGCCCGCTTCTCCAGCCAGGCCACCCCGGCGGAGCCGCCCGTGCCCGTCTTCGCGCCCATCGCGCGGCGCGTCGCGACGAGATGGTCGTTGCGCCATCGCCACACCAGTTCGGCGACGTCCGTCAACGCCTCACCGAGGCGGGCGAGTTCGTCGTGCTCGTCGCCCGCGTACAGGGCCGTCCACACCGCCTCCACCTCCGGCGAGGACTCGTAGCGCCGGGACACGTCCCGGACCAGCACGGACTCGGGGACCGCGTGGCCGCGGCGCGCGAGCAACCTCAGGACCTCGTCGTAGAGGCTCGGTTCGTGCAGTGCTTTCTCCAGTTCCGCGTGCACGCGCGGCGCGCCCCGGTGCGGGACCAGCATGGACGCGGACTTCTCGCCGAGCAGGAACTCCATCCGGCGGTACATCGCGGACTGGAAGCCGGATCCCTCGCCGAGGGCGGAGCGGTACGAGTTGAACTGGGCGGGGGTGAGCTGGGCGAGGGGCCGCCAGGAGGCGTTCAGCGCCTCCAGCTCCCGTACGGACCGCTTCAGCGCGGCCACCGCGACCGGCACCCGGTCCTCGCGGAGCGCGTTCGCCGCGGTCTCCCACTCGTGGACGATGACCGTGAACCACAGCTCCATGACCTGGGTGGTGACCAGGAAGACCATCTCTCCGGGGTCGTCGGAGAGGGTGTGCTGGAGGTGGGTCAGAACGTCCGCCTGGACGTAGTCCTCGTACGGGGTCGTTCCTTGGAAGTCGAGATGCGGGGTCTCGGGCTCCTGAGCCTCGGCGGGCTGAGCCTGCTGGGACGACATCGCTGTCTCCTGATGCGTACTCCGGGTAGCGGTCCGCCCCTGCCGTTTTCGACACGGGGGCCCCGGTCCCCACCGGGCATCCTCCACAATCGTCACCCGAAACCGCAAGGTCCGCCCGGTCACATCGACCAGGCGGACCCGTACGACCTGCGAGTACACCCGGACGGCCACACGGCGGGTACACCCTGGGAGGGCTCGGCCCTCCCAGGGGAGGACTCAGCCCAGGGTCTGCGCCGCCGTCGGCGAGGAGTCCTTCAGGAACTGGCTGCAGCGCTCGTACTCCTCCTGCTCGCCGATCGCCTGCGCGGCGCGGGCGAGGGCGTGCAGGGCGCGCAGGAAGCCGCGGTTCGGCTCGTGCTCCCAGGGCACCGGGCCGTGGCCCTTCCAGCCGCCCCGGCGCAGGGAGTCCAGGCCGCGGTGGTAGCCCGTACGGGCGTAGGCGTACGACTCGACGACACTGCCTCGCTCGAACGCGTCGTCGGCCAGCTGGGCCCAGGCGAGCGAGGAGGTGGGGTACTTGGCTGCGACATCCGCGGGCGCCGTGCCGTTCGCGAGGAGCTCGCGCGGCTCCGGGTCGTCGGGGAGGTGAGTCGGGGGCGGGCCCCCGAGGAGGTTCTCGTGAATCGTCATACGTTCCAGTCTGCGGCACCCTCCGGGGGTGGTGCCGTACGGGGTACCCGGTGCCCGAGCAGCCGCCCCGGAGCCACGACGTGCGGCCCCGCCTCCCGCTTCACCGGGGCTGGGGCGGGCGGGGGCGCGAAGGCTCCAGTGGCGGGGCCGTCACGCAGCCGTGCGTGCGGCACTGGGGGCGCCGGCAGTCGGGGGCCGGGCGGCGCACGGTCGTGAAGGCCAGCACCGCCCCGACGACCAGCACCCCGGCGCACAGGGGCATCGCACGCCGGAAGGCGGCGTTGAAGGCGTCCGCCGAGCGGTACGCCTCCGGGCCCATCCCGGCCAGCAAGGGCAGCGCGGCCACCGCGATCAGTCCGGCCGCGCGGGCCGCCGCGTTGTTGATCCCGCTGGCCAGGCCCGCCCGCCCGGCGTCCACGGAGGCGAGGACGGTCGCGGTCAGGGGCGCGACCAGGGTCACCATGCCCGCGCCCATCACCACCAGCGCCGGAAGCACATCTCCGAGGTACGAGGCGTGCGGGCCCACCCGCAGCATGAGCAGCATGCCCGTCGCGCACAGCAGCGGGCCGACGGTGAGCGGGATGCGCGGGCCGATGCGCTGGGCGAGCTCGCCGGAGCGGGCGGAGAAGAGCAGCATCAGGACGGTCGTCGGCAGCAGTGCCGTACCGGCGCCCAGGGCCGAGTAGCCCGCCACGACCTGGAGCTGGAGCGCGGTCAGGAAGAAGAAACCGCCGAAGGCCGCGTACACGCACAGCGTGACGAGGTTGACGGCCGTGAACTGCCGCGACGAGAAGATGTCCGGCGGCATCATCGGATCGGGTCGGCGCCGTTCGACGTACACGAAGGCCACGCCGGCCGCCACGCCCCCGACCGCCGACACCCAGACCAGTACGGAACCGCTCGTGGCCTCGATCAAGGCGTACGTCACCAGGGCGAGGGCCAAGGCGCCGAGGACGGCACCGAGGACGTCGAAGCCCCGGCCGTGCGCACGGCCGTCGGACGACTCGGGGACGTGGCGCACGGCGATGGGGGCGCAGACCAGCGCCACCGGCACGTTGATCAGGAAGACCCAGCGCCAGCCGGGACCGTCCACCAGCCAGCCGCCCAGGAACGGGCCGACCGCCGCGCCGACGCCGCCGAAGCCCGACCACAGGCCGACGGCCCTGGCCCGGTCGTCCGGGTGGAAGGACGCCTGGATGATCGCGAGCGAACCGGGGGTGAGCAGGGCTCCGCCGATGCCCTGCAGGGCGCGGGCCGCGATCAGTACGCCGCCGGTCGGCGCGAGGCCGCACAGCAGCG
Organism: Streptomyces mirabilis; assembly: GCF_039503195.1. Lineage (NCBI taxonomy): Bacteria > Bacillati > Actinomycetota > Actinomycetes > Kitasatosporales > Streptomycetaceae > Streptomyces > Streptomyces mirabilis. The sequence continues at coordinate 5,640,233 of NZ_JBCJKP010000001.1, read as the reverse complement.
AGGCGGAGGCGAACCACACCACACCGAGGACGAAGATCTTGCGCCGTCCGAAGCGGTCGCCGAGCGAACCGCCGAGCAGGATCAGGCCCGCGAGGGTCAGCATGTACGCGTTCACGGTCCACTGGAGTGCCGCGAGGCCCGTGCCCAGGTCACGGCCGATCGTGGGCAGCGCGACGTTGACGACCGTCGAGTCCAGCATGGCCATGCTGGAGCCGAGGACGGTGGTCAGCAGGATCCACTTGCCGGTGGGACTGGAGATCCGCACCTCGGGACCCGGTCCCGCTCCCTCGCCCGATGTCTTCTGCAGAGGCGCAGCCATACTTCGGAGCATACGGAAGGGCCCGGCCCCGTGGGGGTGCCGAGCCCTTTCTCGTACGGTCCGGACCGGGGGAAACCGGGTGCCGACCGGGGGAAACCGGGTGACTACTTGAGCTTGTTGCCCGCGGAGCGCAGCATCTCGCACGCCTCGGTGACACGCCCCGCCATGCCGGCCTCGGCGAGCTTGCCCCAGGTGCGCGGGTCGTAGGTCTTCTTGGAGCCGACCTCGCCGTCGACCTTCAGGACACCGTCGTAGTTCTTGAACATGTGGTCCGCGACGGGGCGCGTGAAGGCGTACTGGGTGTCGGTGTCGAGGTTCATCTTCACGACGCCGTTCTCCAGCGCGGTGGCGATCTCCTCGGCCGTGGAGCCGGAGCCGCCGTGGAAGACGAAGTCGAACGGGGACGGCTTGCCGTACTTGGCGGCGACGCCGTCGTTCAGCTCCTTGAGGAGGTCGGGGCGCAGGACGACGTTGCCCGGCTTGTAGACGCCGTGCACGTTGCCGAAGGACGCGGCCAGCAGGTAGCGGCCCTTCTCACCCAGGCCGAGGGCCTCGGCGGTGCGCAGCGCGTCGTCGACGGTGGTGTAGAGGGAGTCGTTGATCTCGTGGCTGACGCCGTCCTCCTCACCGCCGGTCGGGGTGATCTCGACCTCGAGGATGATCTTCGCGGCGGCGGCCTTGGCGAGCAGCTCCTGGGCGATGGCCAGGTTGTCGGCGAGGGTCTCGGCGGAGCCGTCCCACATGTGCGACTGGAACAGCGGGTTCTCGCCCTTGGCGACGCGCTCGGCGGAGATGTCGAGCAGCGGACGGACGTACGTGTCCAGCTTGTCCTTGGGGCAGTGGTCCGTGTGCAGCGCGACGGTGATGTCGTACTTGGCGGCGACGATGTGCGCGAACTCGGCGAGCGCGACGGCGCCGGTCACCATGTCCTTCTTGTGCTGGCCGCCGAGGAACTCCGCACCACCGGTGGACATCTGGATGATGCCGTCGCTCTCCGCCTCCGCGAAGCCGCGCAGTGCAGCGTGCAGGGTCTGGGAGGAGGTCACGTTGATGGCCGGGTAGGCGAACTTGCCTGCCTTCGCCCGGTCGAGCATCTCGTTGTAGACCTCGGGGGTTGCGATGGGCATCTGTCCGCTCCTTGTATGTGCGGGTCTGCGTACCGCTGCTGCGGCACGACGGGACTGGTGCTTTCGGCCCTGACCTAGGGGGGCGACGTCATCGTCGTCCCCATCTTTCCAGACTTGACCGGATGCTCCAGACACCCTGTCCGGGATACGGGACCCCGAGTTCTGCGGGGTCCCGTGCCGGGTGTCCTAGTCCAGGCCCAACTCGTCCTTGGAGTAGGCGAAGAGGTACGGCACTCCGGCCTTCTCGGCGACGGCCTCGGCGGCACCGGTGTCCCGGTCCACGATCGTGGCCACGGCGACGACCTCGGCACCGGCTTCGCGCAGCGCCTCCACCGCGGTCAGCACCGAGCCACCGGTGGTGGAGGTGTCCTCGACCGCCAGGACACGGCGCCCCTTGACCTCGGCACCCTCGATGCGACGCTGAAGGCCGTGGGCCTTGCCGGCCTTGCGCACGACAAAGGCGTCCAGCGTCTTCCCGCGCGCGGCGGAGGCGTGCAGCATCGCGGTCGCGACCGGGTCCGCTCCGAGGGTCAGACCGCCGACGGCCTCGTAGTCGAGTTCGTCGGTCAGGTCGAGCATGACCTGACCGACCAGCGGCGCGGCCACACCGTCGAGCGTGATCCGGCGAAGGTCGATGTAGTAGTCGGCTTCCTTGCCCGACGAAAGGGTCACCTTGCCGTGCACCACGGCCTTGTCCTTGATCTGCTGCAGCAGCGCGCCGCGTACGTCACTCATGTCCGCCAGCTTAAAGGCGCCGCCAGCTCCAGGTCATGGTCGCCTCGACGGGGTCGATGGGGGTGACCAGGCGCGGGCGGGTGTTCAGCCCGTTGGGCGGGCCGGTCTGCGGTTCGACGCAGACGGCGGCCTCCTGCTCGTCGTACACCACCACCCACTGCTCCCTGCTGGCCACCTTCAGCTCCAGCTGCCCCGGCCAGGTGAGCGTGACGTCGACGCCGTCCGGCATGCCGAAGCAGTCGTCCCAGGGGCTGGGCTTCGGTTCGATGCGGTGGCCGGTGGGCAGGTGGTCCTCGCCGCGTTCCTCCTGCCAGGCCGGGGTGAAGTCGACCTGGACGTCTCCTTGGCCGAGGTTCCTGTTGAACCACGGGTGCCAGCCGACCTGGGCGGGGAACGAGTCCTCGTACGTCTCCACGGACATGGTGACCGTGAAGGCGTCCTCGGTCAGGGTGAAGAGCTGGGTGACGCGGCCGGGGTGGGGCCAAGGGGCCACGAGGTCGTACGTGATCACGGCCTCGGACTTGCCGGTGCGGGCGGTGCGCCAGGCGCCGTCCCGGGCGGTGCCGTGGATGGCGTGCGGTGGGGCGTTGAGCGGCATCTGCTGGAGGGTGGCGCCGTCCAGGAAGCGGCCGTCGCGGATTCTTCCGCACCACGGGACCATCGGGAAGCAGCCGAACTTATGGCCCTGCCGCAGTAGTTCGACGTCGCCGATTCGTAGACTGCCGATCCGTCCGCCGTTGCCGGGTGTGACGGTCACTTCCGCGTCGCCCGCGGTCAGCGTGATGTCTTCGTTACTCACGGAGTTGACCCTACTGGGCCGGATTCCTTGTTGGGGTTGTCGGCCGCGGGACGGTGGGGGCCGGTCGCGCGGTTCCCCGCGCCTCAAGGCTGCCGTCAGCGGCGTTTGCGCAGGGCTCGGGTGACGGCGATGGCCGAGGCCAGGGCGACGGCCGCGGCGGGGGCCGCCCAGCGGAGCGTGGCGCGGGCGTCGGCGGTCTCCGGCGCCGGGACGGGGGCGTAGCGGCCACGCGGCGGGGCGTGGTCCACCTCCTCCGCGCTGCGGCCGATCATCGTCCGCCGCGCATGCGCGGCCTCGGCCACGGCATCCTCCCTGTTCACACGGCTCGGGGCGGGCGGGGCCGGTTCCTCCTCCTCGAAGAGGGCGGAGGGCTCGGCCTCCGGGGCGGGCTCGACCTCCGCTTCCGGCTCGGCCTCCGGCTCCCGCTCGACCTCCGGCGCTGTCTCCCGTCCCTGCTCGGTCTCCCGTTCCGGCTCCCGTTCGGCCGCGGCCGGTGGCGTCTCCGGCGCCTCCGCCAAGTTCTCGACGAACCGGTTCAGCAGACGGCCCGTGGTCGCGGAGACCGCGTCCGGGGGGAGATCCGCCACGCGGCCGTCCGCGGTGGTGGTTCCGGTGACGGTGACGGTCGTGCCGCCGTCGGAGGGGGTGAGGGTGAGCACGAGGGCGAGTTTCACGGTGCCGGGGCCGCGCGCCTCGGTGGCGTCGCCCTCGACGGCGTACGAACCGTCGTCCCTCGCGGTGACCCGGACCGTCCCCCGGTAGGTGATGGTGTGGCCGCCGACGCGGACTTTCAGGCGCCCGGAGACGGGCGGCGTCCCGGCGTCCTGCTGGAGTCCGGGGACCGCCCGGGCCACCCGTACAGGATCGGCCAGCGCCTCCCTCAGCCGTTCGGCCTGAACCGGAACGAACACCTCATGCTCCATGTCGGCCGAGCCTACCCAGGACGGCCCGCACCGCACCCTCGTATCCGGGGATTCGTCCGTCCGCCGTCTCAGTCGGCGTAGCGCGGATGGACCAGTGTGGAGGGCGCCAGGCCGGGAACGCGGGTACGCCACGCGGCGTGAGCGTCGGCGGTGAGGGACGGCTGCGTGAGCGTACGCAGGCGTGGGCCGTGCGGGTCGAGGCGCAGGGGCGTGCCCGTGGCGGAGGCCAGGATGAAGCCCCAGTCGCGGGGGGCGCTCGACGCGCCCGCCGTCCGGTCGGGGCCGGCCGCGAAACTGGAGTCCCGGCCGCCGACGCGGTAAGGGGTGGTGCGCAGGCCGGCCGCCCGGAGTGTGGACTCGACCGTCCAGAAGACGCGGGGACGGGAGGAGACGGGGCCCGCGTGGACGGCCAGGCGGCCACCGGGGGCGAGGACGCGGCGCGCCAGGCCGTAGAACTCTTGCGAGTACAGCTTGGTGCTCGCCGTGATCCCGGGGTCGGGCAGGTCCGAGATGACCACGTCGTACGTCGACGCGGCCCCGCGCAGCCAGCCGAAGGCGTCGGCGGTGAACACGTGGACGCGCCGGTCGCCGAACGCGTGCGCGTTGAGGGCCGACAGGGCCGGGTCGGTGCGCGCCAACCGCACCACCCCGGGGTCGAGTTCGACCACGTCGACGCGGCGCACGCCCGGGTCGCGCAGCACCTCGCGGGTGGCGAGTCCGTCACCGCCGCCGAGGACGAGCACGCGCGCGTGGGGGCCGTTCATCGCGGGGTGGACCAGCGCCTCGTGGTAGCGGTGCTCGTCGCGGCCGCTGACCCGCAGGCGTCCGTCGAGGAAGAGGTCGAGCGGGCGGCCGTGCGTGCCGCCGGTGAGCACGACCTCCTGGACGCCGGTCTGCAGGGCGACCCGTACGTCCTTGCCGTAGACGGCGCGCCGGGCCGCGCGTTCGAAGTCGCCGACATGGGCGGCGGCCGCGGCGAGCAGGGCGAGGACCAAGACGTTGGCGATGAGCAGGAACCAGCGTCCGCGTCGGCTCAGGTCCCCGCGGAACAGGCCCAGTACGAGGGCTCCGCCGGCCAGCGCGTTCACGGTTCCGGTGAGCAGCGCGCCCTCCAGCTGCCCGAGGAGGGGGAGCAGGAGGAAGGGGAAGGCGAGGCCGCCGACGAGGGCGCCGACGTAGTCCGCCGCGAAGAGGTCCGCCACCGCACCGCCCGGGTCCTGGCGGCGGATGCGCTGTATCAGCTCCATGAGGAGGGGGACTTCGGCGCCGATGAGGAGGCCGATGGCGAGGGAGAAGGCCGCCAGGAGGTAGCGCGAGCCGCTCGTCCACACTCCGCCCCAGTCGCCGGTCCACGCGAACACCGCGTACAGGGCCATCGCGCTGCAGCCGCCGATCAGGGCGAGCGCCGCCTCGACGGCGCCGAAGCCGGCCGCGGCGCGGGGGCGCAGGCGTTTCGCGGCGAGGGAGCCGATGCCCATGGCGAAGACCATCACGGAGAGGACCACGGAGGCCTGGGTGACCGAGTCGCCGATCAGGTACGAGGCGAGGGCGACGAGTTCGAGTTCGTACACGAGTCCACAGGCCGCGCAGACGAACACGCCCGCGAGGACCAGGAACCGCCCGATGCCCGGGCGGACGGGCAGCCGCGCCTGGCCCTGGACGCCCCAGGGCGGCGGCGCGCCGGGGGGAGCAGGCGCGTGCGGTTCGATCACGCGTGGAACGCTACGTCACGCCACCACGACGCTTCGTCACCCACACGTGTGGAAGTGCCGTCCCGATGTGTGGCGTCCGGCGCTGATGACGAGTTCGTCGGCAGCCGGGACGGCTGCCGAAGCGGCAGGCGGGACGACACTCGACGCTCCACCCCCCTCACAGCACCGCCGCCGTCACCCGTACCCCCACCCTCGTGCGTGTCGCCACCAACTGGCCGTCCTGCGGGTAGGCGTGCCACGTACGCCAGTGGACCTGCCCCCCGTGGCGCTGGGCGAGCAGCGCGGTGAAGGCGTGCGGACTGCCGGGGAAGACCCCGGCGAGCCCGTTGGGGTGGTCGGAGACCAGGGCCAGTAACTCCTGCGCCCGCCCCGCGAAGGACCCGCAGGAGAGCGTCTCGACGCGCGCCGCGAACTCGTACTCCCAGTCACCGACCCGCTTGGCCACCCCGAGCGGAAGCGGTGTGCTGCTGCCGGCGATGCACGCGACGGTTTCCGAACAGCTGCCCCGCTCCTCCTCCAGGAGGACCTGGTGGGACGCGCCGAGGAGCCGCAACTGCAGTCTCGCCCCGCCGAGTTCGAGGTCGAGGGTGGCGAGCGCGGGGAGCGGTTCGCGCCCCAGGGCCCACGCCAGGTCGGCCGCGCGCGTGTCGGTGTACGAGGTGTTCAGGGTCGTGAGCATGGGTCGGCTCCGCTAGCACGCAAAAAAGGGAGGTGGGGATCCGGCGCACCCGGTCGGTACCTCAGTACCGGGGGATCGGCCCGGTCAGCCCGGTCTGCCCTGTGGGGAAGGGACGATCCGAGGGCTGCTTTGGTGGTTTAGAGGGAATCATGAACTGTGGCGCCGTCACAGCGTTTTTACCCAACTTCGGAGGGTTTCCATCCCCCCGAGGGCCCCACAGTTCAACTGTTCAACTACGGCGTGCGCCGGGGCGCGCGGAACGAAGCGCCCCGGCGCACCGTAAGGAGCGCGGGACGGTGACGTCTTCGGCTCCGCCGCGCGGGCGCGAGCAGCCCCCACCGACCCGGCAGGAGCCCCTCCCTCGCCCCGCGCACCGCACCCCCGGCGAGGCTCAGCTGCCTCCGCCGCACCCCCCGCCGCCCCCGCACGACGACCCGCCTCCGCAGGACGAGCCGCCCCCGCACGACGAGTGCCCGCCGCACGAGTGCCCCCCGTGGTGCCCGCCGGACGAACCGCTGCCGCAGGACGACACGGCTCCCCCGGCCCCGCCGGCCCACCAGCTGCCGGAGCTGTCCGAGGACCGGCCCCCCGAGCGGCGGCCCCGCGCCGAACCCGACGAGCTCTTCGAGAGCCCGACCTTCTTCCGGCCGCGGACAGCGGCACGCAACGACACCACGAACAGGATGAAGACGACCGCCAGGATGAAGCCGATGAACATGGCGTCACCCTCCTTTCGTTCCCCCGAAGCGACCCCCCGTGGGCGCCTCGCTTCTTGCGTGCCAGGGGGATGCCCTCGCGTCTCACCAGCCAAAGCAGAGTTGAGGAACTCCAGAGCTTCGGCGCAGGATGACCGGCATGACCTCCAACGGCCGCCGCCCCCTCCTCAACCGCCGACTCGCCGAGTTCGGCACGACGATCTTCGCCGAGATGTCGGCCCTGGCCCTGAGCACCGGTTCGATCAACCTGGGCCAGGGCTTCCCCGACACGGACGGGCCCGAGGAGATCAGGGAGGCGGCCGTACGGGCGCTGCGCGACGGGCGCGGCAACCAGTACCCGCCGGGCCCCGGCGTGCCCGAGCTGCGTACGGCGATCGCCGCGCACCAGAAGCAGCGGTACGGGCTGGCGTACGACCCGGACCGCGAGGTGCTCGTCACGGCCGGTGCCACGGAGGCCATCGCGGCGTCGCTGCTCGCGCTGGTCGAGCCCGGTGACGAGGTCGTCGCCCTGGAGCCGTACTACGACTCGTACGCGGCCAGCATCGCGATGGCGGGCGGGACCAGGATCCCGGTCACCCTGCGCCCGCACGAGGAGACCCGCGAGGGAGTCACCCACCGGCGCTTCCGGCTCGACCTCGACGAGCTGCGCGACGCGGTCACCGACAACACCCGGCTGCTGCTCGTCAACACCCCGCACAACCCGACCGGCACCGTCCTGACCCGCGAGGAGCTCGGGGAGATCGCGAAGCTCGCCGTCGAGCGGGATCTCCTCGTCATCACGGACGAGGTGTACGAGCACCTGGTGTTCGACGAGGCCGAGCACCTGCCGCTGGCCTCCTTCCCGGGGATGCGGGAGCGGACGGTCACCATCGGCAGCGCGGGGAAGACCTTCTCCTTCACGGGGTGGAAGGTGGGCTGGGTGACGGGCACACCGGACCTCGTCACCGCCGTACGGTCGGCCAAGCAGTTCCTGACGTACGTGGCGTCGGGGCCGTTCCAGTACGCCGTGGCCGAGGCGCTGGCGCTGCCCGACACGTACTTCGCGGCGTTCCGTGCGGACATGCTGGCCAAGCGGGACGTGCTGGCGGCCGGGCTCACGGAGGCGGGGTTCAAGGTCTTCCAGCCGGCGGGCACGTACTTCATCACCACCGACATCCGGCCGCTCGGCGAGTCCGACGGCTTCGCCTTCTGCCGCGCGCTCCCGGAACGCGCCGGGGTCGTCGCCATCCCGAACGCGGTCTTCTACGACCACCGGGAGGCGGGCGCGCCCTTCGTGCGGTTCGCGTTCTGCAAGCGGACCGAGGTGCTGGAGGAGGCGGCGAAGCGGCTCAAGGCGGCCTGGTAGCACGGGGGCCCGGGACGGTGGGGACGGCGCGCCGAAGTGGGGGAAACCGCACCCTCCCAGGCGTGTAAAGCTCGCAAATACCCCGTAAGGGACGCACAGTTCGGGTGTGACCCACGCCAGTACCCTTCCGGCCCCCGCCGCCCCGAAGCCCGGAGACGGGGGGCGCGGCCGTCCGACGCGCCCCGCGCACGGCCTGCCCCCTCTCGCGCAGGCGCTGGCGCTGTTCGCGACGGCGCGACTCGTCGGCGTTCTCGTGCTCGCCGGGACCGCCTGGGCGGGCGGCAGGCATCCCCTCGCCCTGCTCGGGCGGTCCTGGGACTCGCTCTGGTATCTGGGGATCGCGGCGCACGGCTACGGACGCACCCAGTACTTCAGGACCACCGTCGTCCACAGCGACCTGGCGTTCTTCCCGCTGTATCCGGGGCTGATCCGCGCCGTCACGACGCTGACCGCGCTGAGCGGCGGCGCGGCGGGGCTGCTGGTCGCCTGGACCGCCGCCGCGGTCGCCGCCTGCGGGATCTACGCGATCGGGGCCCGGCTGCACGGCCGCGCCGTCGCCACCGCGCTGGTCATGCTGTGGGGCCTGCTCCCGCACTCGATCGTGCTGTCCCTTGCATACACCGAGCCCGTCCTCACCGCCTTCGCCGCCTGGTCGTTGTACGCGGTGCTCACCGGGCGCTGGCTGTGGGCGGGCACGCTGGCCGCGCTCGCGGGCATGTCGCGGCCGAACGGCCTCGCGGTGGCCGCGGCGGTGCTGGCCACGGCGGCGTGCGAGGTCTGGCGTCGGCGCGGACGGGTTTCCCACAGGCTGTGGACGGGCGCGGCGCTCGCGCCGGTCGGCTGGGGCGGCTATGTGCTGTGGGTGGGCCGACGCGAGGGCGATCCGCTCGGCGGCTATTTCGAGGTGCAGCGGTTGTGGGGCTCGCGCTTCGACTTCGGCGCCGGTTCACTGCGCTTCGTACGGCATCTGCTGACGCACGGCGACCGTTTCGTGTTTCCGATGACGATGGTGGTCGTGGCGGCGGCCGTGCTGCTGTACGCGCTGCTGATCGCGGACCGTGCCCCGCTGCCCCTGCTCGTGCACAGCGGGGTACTGCTGCTGATCGCGCTCGGCGGCTCCGGGTTCTTCGAGTGCAAGCCGCGCTTCCTGCTGCCCGCGTTCCCGCTGCTGCTGCCGCTGGCCCGGGCGCTGGTCCGCACGGCAAGAGCCCGGCCCTGGCACGCCGTCCTGGTGGTCGGCGCCCTGGCCGGGCTCTCGTTCGCCTACGGCGCGTATCTGGTCGTCATCGCGCACACGCCGCTGTAAAACCTGGTGGGAGGACTACTCCTCTTCGTCGTCCTCGGGCTTCTCCTCCGCCTCGTTGACTTCCTGCTCGAGGCCGAGCTGCTCGACGAGCCACTTGTCGAACTCGATGGCGGCCCGCACCCAGCTGACCGTCGACGAAACGAAGTGCTCGAGGGCGACGCCGGTGCCGATCAGCATCTGTGCCTCGCCGATCAGGCGGACAGTGCCGTCGTCGTGCGTGTGGCTGTAGACCTTCGGCCACAGCGTGCGGCGGTTCCAGTCGTCGATGGACTCCAGCAGAGTCGGCTTCTCGTCGATCTGGTGCGGCCGGTCGTAGAACGTCCGCACCGAGAAGACCTGCTGGTCGCCCTCGCCGCGGAACATGAAGTACGTACGGAACTCCTCCCACGGCGCCGCGAGGTCACCCTCGTCGTCGACGACGTACTTCAGCTCCATCTGATCCAGGAGCTGCTTCACGAGATCCTGATCCGGGACGACGGGGCCCGCCGGTCCGCCGGGCTGCGGCTCGGGCTGGCCCCCGAAATTCGGAATCGAGGACGGGTCGATGCTCACCGTGTATTTCCCTTCGTACGGATGCTGCCATCCTCCCCCATCACGGGCGGTCAGTGGCAACCCCCACAGGCAAAGGCACGGACACCACCACCAGGAGTGTGTATCCGCTGCGGCCAGTGACGACGGCGCCGCCGGGACCGCGCCGTCGACCGCTGAGAATCAGCCCGTCCGGGCTACTGCGCGACCCCCACGATCAGGCCGTCCCCGAAGGCGTCCACCCGGACCGTGTCGCCGTCCTTGACCTCGCCCGCCAGGATCTCCTTGGCGAGCCGGTCGCCGATCGCGGTCTGGACGAGGCGGCGCAGCGGCCGGGCCCCGTACGCAGGATCATTGCCCTCGTCCGCGAGCCAGGCCAGGGCCGCGTCGCTGACCTCCAGGCTGAGCCGACGCTCCGCCAGCCGCTTCGCGAGGCGGCCGATCTGGAGCCCGGCGATGCGCTCCAGCTCCTCCTTGTTCAGCGCCGAGAAGACCACGAGGTCATCGAGGCGGTTGAGGAATTCTGGCTTGAAGGAGGCCCTCACGACCTCCAGGACCTGCTGCTTCTTCTCCTCCGCGGAGGTCAGCGGCTCGACCAGGAACTGGCTGCCCAGGTTCGAGGTCAGGACGAGGATGGTGTTGCGGAAGTCGACCGTGCGGCCCTGTCCGTCGGTGAGCCGTCCGTCGTCCAGCACCTGGAGGAGGATGTCGAAGACCTCCGGGTGCGCCTTCTCGACCTCGTCCAGCAGGATGACGCTGTACGGGCGCCGGCGCACGGCCTCCGTGAGCTGGCCGCCCTCCTCGTAGCCGATGTACCCGGGAGGGGCGCCGACCAGCCGGGCGACGCTGTGCTTCTCGCCGTACTCGCTCATGTCGATGCGGATCATGGCCCGCTCGTCGTCGAAGAGGAAGTCCGCGAGGGCCTTGGCCAGTTCGGTCTTGCCGACGCCGGTCGGGCCGAGGAAGAGGAAGGATCCGGTGGGCCGGTCCGGGTCGGCGATGCCGGCGCGGGTACGGCGTACGGCGTCGGACACGGCCTGGACGGCCTCGCTCTGGCCGATGAGACGGCGGCCCAGCTCCTCCTCCATGCGCAGGAGCTTCTGGGTCTCGCCCTCCAGGAGGCGCCCGGCCGGGATGCCCGTCCAGGAGCCGACCACGTCCGCGATGTCGTCGGGGCCGACCTCCTCCTTGACCATGGTGTCCCTGGCGGCTTCCTCCTCCGCCTCGGAGGCCTCCTCCAGGTCCCGCTCCAGGGTGGGGATCTCGCCGTAGAGCAGCTTGGAGGCGGTGTCGAAGTCGCCGTCGCGCTGGGCACGCTCGGCCTGGCCGCGCAGCTCGTCGAGCTTCTCCTTCAGCTCGCCGACGCGGTTGAGGGACTGCTTCTCCTTCTCCCAGCGGGCGGTCAGGCCCCGCAGCTCCTCCTCCTTGTCGGCGAGGTCGCGGCGCAGCTTCTCCAGACGCTGCCGGGAGGCGGGGTCGGTCTCCTTGTCGAGGGCCAGCTCCTCCATGCGCAGCCGGTCCACCGCGCGTTGGAGTTCGTCGATCTCGACGGGGGACGAGTCGATCTCCATGCGCAGCCGGGAGGCGGCCTCGTCGACGAGGTCGATGGCCTTGTCGGGCAGGAAGCGGGAGGTGATGTACCGGTCGGAGAGGGTAGCCGCGGCGACCAGCGCGCTGTCCGCGATCACGACCTTGTGGTGGGCCTCGTAGCGGCCCTTGAGTCCGCGCAGGATCGCGATGGTGTCCTCGACGGACGGCTCGGCGACCAGGACCTGCTGGAAGCGGCGCTCCAGGGCGGGGTCCTTCTCGATCCGCTCGCGGTACTCGTCGAGGGTGGTGGCGCCGACCATCCGCAGCTCACCGCGGGCGAGCATCGGCTTGAGCATGTTGCCGGCGTCCATGGCGGAGTCGCCGCCCGCGCCCGCGCCGACGACCGTGTGCAGCTCGTCGATGAAGGTGATGATCTGCCCGTCGGAGTCCTTGATCTCGGCGAGGACGGTCTTCAGCCGCTCCTCGAACTCACCCCGGTACTTCGCCCCGGCCACCATGGCGCCGAGGTCGAGCGCGACCAGCCGCTTGTTCTTGAGCGACTCGGGCACGTCGCCCTTCACGATCCGCTGGGCGAGCCCCTCCACGACGGCGGTCTTGCCGACGCCGGGCTCACCGATGAGGACGGGGTTGTTCTTGGTGCGCCGGGACAGCACCTGCACGACCCGGCGGATCTCCTGGTCCCGGCCGATGACCGGGTCGAGCTTCCCGTCGCGCGCGGCGGCGGTGAAGTCGGTACCGAACTTCTCGAGCGCCTTGTACTGGCCCTCGGGATCCGGGGTCGTCACCCGGCGTCCTCCCCTGCTCTTCTGGAACGCCTCAAGCAGCTTCTTCGCACTGGCGCCCTGCTGGGAGAGTACGTCGCCGCTCGGGCCGCCCTTCGCGGCGATCCCGATGAGGAGGTGCTCGGTGGAGAGGTACTCGTCCCCGAGCTCCTTGGCCTTGTCGGCCGCCTCGGCGATGACGGCGAGCAGTTCGCGGTTGGGCTGCGGGGGCGCGACGGTGGATCCGGTCACGCTGGGCAGTCCGGCGAGGACACGCTCGGCCGCGGCCCGTACGGCGGCCTGGTCGGCGTCGACCGCGGCCAGCAGGTCGGTGATGTTCTCGTTCTCCTGACCACCGAGCAGCGCGAGCAGCAGGTGGGCAGGGGTGAGGTCGGGGTGCCCCTCGGACACGGCCCGGCTGGTGGCCGCGTTGATCGCGTCCCGGCTCCTGTTGGTCAGCTCGGCGTCCACGTTCGCGTTCTCCTCCTCAATACGACCCTGATGTACGACTCTTCTGTACGGACTGACTCACCCAACGTACACAAAGTTGAGTCTATTCCACTCAAGGACGCTCGGGAAGCCATGGCACTCACGGGTGGGGATACATTTCCGACCATGAGCGCATACCCCGTGGACCCCCACGATCCCGACCCCGCGTACCTCACCTTCTGGCGGGAACGTCATCTGTGCACCCTCACCACCCTCCGGGCGGACGGCAGCCCGCACGTCGTGCCCGTCGGGGTTACATACGACCCCGAGGCGGGCCTGGCTCGGGTGATCACCAACAAGTCCAGCGCGAAGGTGGGGCACGTACTGGCCGCGGGGGCGCAGGGGGCGCGCGTCTCGGTCTGCCAGGTGGACGGACGCCGGTGGGCGACGCTGGAGGGGCGCGCGAGGATCGCCGCCGACGCCACGCGTGTCGCGGAGGCGGAGCGGCGGTACGCGGAGCGGTACGGGAGGGTGCCCTCGCCGAACCCCGACCGGGTGGCGATCGAGATCACCCTGACCTCGGCGATGGGACACGGCTGACCGGCCGCGGGCCCGGCCGACCGGCCCCGGGGCGCGGGACCCGACCGACCGACCGACCACGGGCGTGCGGCCCGGCCGAACGACCCGGGCGCGCGGTCCGACTAGCCGGCCCCGATCCCGGGCGCGCGGTCCGACTGATCGGCCTCGGGGCGTGAGACCCGGCCGACCAGCCCCCGGCGCGGAACCCGGCCGACCAGTCTCGGGCGCGGGACCCGGCTGAACCGCCGTGGGCGCGGAATCCGGCTGACCGGCCCCGGGCGTATGACCCGGCCGACCGGTCCCCGGCGTGGGACCCGCCGGCCGCGGGCGTGAGACCCGGCTGATCTCAGCCGTTGTGGAGATGGCATGAAGAGGGGCGGATACGTGGATCTTTCGCCCAAAACTGCAGCGGCGTCACCGTGTTCAGGTCACGGTGACGCCGCTGCGGGGAAGTACCTGCGCGATCTACTACGACGGGGGAATCGCGTCAGGCACTGCGGGGGGTGGCTGAGATGGTCCTTACGTCCGGGACTTCCGGCTCGTCCAGTTGGTGGTCACGCTGGTCGAGGTTCACAAAGATCATTCCGTACCGAATGGCACACCGCACGGGCTGCGGCGCGCCGCGCGGGCGCCGCAGACACCGGTACGCCCGGACGTCCTCGTCGTCATCCCGGGTGACGACGACCGGCTCTCCGAACACCGTCACCATCAACGAGTCACCACTGTGGGGAATGGCGGTGGCCAGGTCGATGAAGTGCCAGCCGGAGCGGTATGCGGTGGCCATTTCTCGGCGGAAGGATCGGTCGTCGGGGGGTGTGGTCACGTCAGCTCCCGGAGCCGTCGTCCGCCGTACTCACCGTCTGGATGGTCTGGATGTCCGCTGCTGCCGCCGGCCAGTGACTGTCCGCCCGGACATCACCCTTCGCGCCGGAGAGGCCGCCCAGAGCTCCGAATGCCACCACGGCGGAGAAGGCGGCGACAAGCACCGAGCGAAGCATTTTGTTACGCATAGTCGGCTTCGTCCTCACTTGAAAGTCCCGTCTTCCCCCGTCGAGTAAGACGATGGCTCATTCGGGCACGTCGTGGCCACATAATCGATGCATCATGTTCCTGCACGTTCAGGACCCTGGGGGGTGGAGTTTTGGCAACAAATCAGACTAACGCGACACATCCCCACGGGGTGACCGATCTGTGCGAGGCGGGTGGACGCCTCTACGCGAACGCCCTGCGCACCGGACGAATCGCACGCGCGGACGTGACGCCCGCCCCCTGCTTGATGGAACTCGCGCTCCTTCACCCCGATCCCGACGACGCGAGCTGGCTCCGTCCGGTGCCCCCGTTCGTCGCCCTGGCTCAGCGACTCAACCCCATCGAGCGCGAGATCGCCGAGCGCAGACGGCTGTCGGTCGAACTGAGCGATGCTTTTGAGCCGTTCATGGCCCTCAGCGCACAAGAGGCCACGTCCACGCACTCCATCACGGTGTTGGAGGGCGGGGACCGGATCAACGCGGCGCTCAACCTGGCCACGGCCCAGTGCCAGACCGAGATGCTCACCATCCAGCCGAGCGACCGCGGCTCCGAGCGCAGCCTTCTTCTCGGCCTGGAGCGCGACCGGCCTCTGATCGAACGTGGTGTGCGCATCCGGACGCTGTATCAACACACGGCCCGCCACAGTCCCGAGAAGCTGGCGTATGTGGCCCAGCTCTCGGACGGCAAGGTCGAATACCGCACCGTCGACGAGCTGGTGGAGCGTCTCATCGTCTGCGACGAGAGCGTCGCCTTCATCCCCACCCGCGACGACCAGCAGGTCGCCCTGGAGCTTCGCCACCCGGGCCTGGTCCGCTATCTGATCAAGGTCTTCGAGTTCATGTGGGACCGCGCCGTCCCACTCAGCGCCGGCGCCCCCTACGAACCCGCCCTGGGCGGCATCACCAACATCCAGCACTCCATCGCCAAGCTCCTCGTGGAGGGCCACGTCGACGAGGCCATCGCGCGCCGTCTCGGCATGAACGTCCGCACCTGCCGCGCCCACATAGCCAAGCTGGCCACCGCTCTCGGCAGCGGCAGCCGCGCCCAACTCGGCTACCTCATAGCGGAATCGGGAATCCTCAAGCAGGAGGGAGCGGCGGGGTGACCGACGCCCCGCACCTGGCCCACGGCGTGGAAGAACTGTGCGCGGCGGGATCGGAGCTGTACGAACGGGCCCTGCGTGCAGGGCGCGTACGCAGCGCGGACGCCGCCGAAGCGCCCTGCCTCGTCGACTTCGGACTGGTGCACCCGGCCATCGAGGATCTGAACTGGCTGGAGCCCGTCGCCCCGGCAGTTGCCCTCCACCGGTTACTACGGACCTCCGAGGAACGCGTCGCGGAAGAACGACGGCGCGAGACCAGACTGGCCGCGGTGTTCGAACCGCTGATGCGTATCGACGGCAGGCGCACGGCAGCCACGGACACCCCGACGATCCGGGTCCTCAGCGGCACGGAGCGGATCAACGGGGCCATCACCGAGGCCATGGCCGCCGCGTCCCGCGAAATCCTGTGCATCCAGCCGCACAACGGTCTCGCCGGTCACCGTGGCGTCGTGGCCGAGGGCCTCGCCCTGGACCGCGACCAGGCCCTGCTCGACCGAGGCGCCCGCATCCGCACCCTCTACCAGCACACGCTCCGCCACTCACCCATGACTCTCGCCCGCTACGAACAACTGAACGGCGACGTCGAGGCGCGGAGCCTGGACGAGATCACCGACCGGCTCATCGCCGTCGACCGCACCGTCGCCTTCATCCCGGCCGACAAAGACGGCTTCCTCGCCCTGGAAGTCCGCCATCCGGCCCTGGTCTCCTACCTCGTGACCACCTTCGACCGGCTCTGGCGCCTGGCCACGCCCATGTACCCCGAAGCCGTCCAGCGCCCGTCCCACAACGGCATCACCCCCCGCCAACGCGCCATAGCCGCCCTGCTCGTCGAAGGGCACACGGACACCGTGATCGCCGACCGCCTCGGCATGAACGTCCGCACCGCCCGCGTCCACATCGCCAAACTCGCCGTCACCCTCGGCAGCGAGAGCCGGGCCCAGCTCGGCTACCTCATCGGGCGGTCGGGGATTCTCGACCCGGATCACTGAGCGGCAGCAGTTCCGCAGCGCGCTGCGGTCCGTCCAGACCCGCCTGCGCGATCCTGACACCCAACTGGGTACGGCTCGCGGCGCCCAGGGTCTCCGAGAGACGTGCGATGTGGGCCCGGCAGGTGCGGACGCTGATACCCAGCCGCTCCGCGACCACCGCGTCCTGGTGTCCCTCCGCCAGCAGCGCGGCGATGGACCGCTCGCGGTGGGTGATGCCGTCGATGCCGGTCTCCGGGAGCGGCGCCGCGAGCGGGATCGCCAGGCGCCACAGCCGCTCGAAGACCGTGACCAGGTAGTCGACGAGGGCGGGGTGGCGCAGTTCCAGGGCGATCGTGCGGTCCGCGTTCGCCGGGATGAAGGCCACCTTGCGGTCGAAGAGGATGAGGCGCTCGACGACTTCGTCGAGGGTGCGGGCCTCCGCCGCGTCGCCCATCAGCTCCATGTAGTTGTGCAGGCCCTGGCCGTGCCGGGCCACGTGCGTGTACAGGTCGCGCATCCGCACGCCCCGCCGGCGCATCTCCAGCGCCCGGTGCAGTCCCTCGGAGAGTTCGTCCTCGCGGCGGATACCGCCGGGCTGCACGGTGAGCACCTCGGTCGCGCACGCCTCGGTCGCCTCGTCCATCGCGGCCCGGATCCGGGGCAGCCCGTCCAGGACTCGGATCGCCACGCCCTCGCCCGGCGCCTGGACGCGCCCGCCGAGCCCGGCGTACCACTCGAACGCCGCCACCGCGTCGCCCACGCGCGCCTGGCTGGCGCTGATTTCCTCGTACACGCCCCGCAGCAGCCGTGTCATGACCTCCTGCGGCGAGGTCGGCACCAGCCACCCCATGTCGTCGGGGTCGGGGTGCAGCAACGCCAACTCCAGCAGACAGGGCACCGCTTCCGCGTCCGCGCGCGGCACCCGCCCGCGCCGCACCGCCCGGGAATACACGCGGTCCCCGGTCTCGCACAGTCGGTCAGCGCCGTGCGGATGCCTGTCCGTCCCGTGCCCGGCCATCTCCCACCCCTGGCTCCCGCCCACCGGCTCCGGCATCCTCCCGCAGTGCGACGCCCCACAGCCTCGGCGCTGCGACGCCGCGCACCGTTCCCTGGCACAACGCTTCACACTGCGGCACGGTGACGCTCCGCGCCGTCCGCAGCGCAACTATGCGCGGACCCGACCGCCATCGCAACACGGCTGCGCCCTTCGCACGCCCCCTCTCGCCCATGTACGTACGGAAATATCCCCACCTCCGCACGGCGCTCTGCAACAAGATGACGGTGGTCGGGGTGCGCGACCCGGTGCCAGGGTGGACCCGGTTCACCGGGACGACACGGCGTCCTGGCCCGCCCTGGCCGGACACTCCTCGTCCGGCCAGGGCTCCGCCGCCCCTGTCCGGATCGCGTGAGCTGCCGGAAATCGTCGAGTGATCGGTACGTTACGTACCGCACCTACCGTCGGGCCATGGCGGACATATTTGACGCGTACGCGTTGGCCGATGCGTGGGACGAGATGTTTGAGCGGCCGGGTGAAGTCAGGACCGCCTATGAGCCGGTACTGGCCGCCCTGCAGCCGATCGAACCGGGTGAACTGCGCTTCCGGGCCGACCAGATGGCCCGCGCGTTCACCGACCGTGGCGTGACCTACGCCTTCGCGGGCGAGGAGCGCCCCTGGCCGCTGGACCTGGTCCCCAGGATCCTCGACGCCCTCGAATGGGACCTCGTCCAACGGGGTGTCTCCCAACGGGTGAGGGCCCTGGAGGCCTACCTCTCCGACGCCTACGGGCCCGGCCGCGCCTTCGAGGACGGGGTCGTGCCCTGGCGTCTCCTGCTCAACTCCCCCCATTTCCACCGGGCGGCGCACGGGATCGAGCCACCCGGCGGCGTACGGATCCACGTCGCCGGCATCGATCTCGTACGGGACGAGGCCGGGGACTTCCGGGTCCTGGAGGACAACGTCCGCGTGCCGTCCGGGGTCTCGTACGTCATCGAGAACCGGCGCGCGATGACCAGGATCTTTCCGTCCCTCTTCGCCGAACAGCACGTCGTCCCCGTGGACGGCTACGCGCAGAGACTTCTGGCGGCCCTGCGCGCCGCCGCGCCCGACGGGGTCGGCGACCCGAGGGTCGTCGTCCTCACGCCCGGCCCCAGCAACGCCGCCTACTTCGAACACGCCCTGCTGGCACGGCTGATGGGGGTGCAGCTGGTCGAGGGACACGATCTCGCCTGCCGGAACAACCGTGTCTGGATGCGGACCACGCGGGGCGAGATGCCGGTGCATGTCGTATACCGACGGCTCGACGACGACTTCCTCGATCCGCTGCACTTCCGGCCCGATTCGGTGATCGGCTGCCCGGGCATCCTCAGCGCCGCCCAGGCGGGCACCGTCACGCTCGCCAACGCCGTGGGCAACGGCATCGCCGACGACAAACTCCTCTACACGTACGTACCCGATCTGATCCGGTACTACCTCGGCGAGGAGCCCGTTCTCCCGAACGTCGAGTCCTACCGTCCGGACGAACCAGGCCAGTTGGAAGCCGTCCTCGATCAGATCGACCAGCTGGTGATCAAGCCGGTGGACGGGGCGGGCGGCCAGGGCATCGTCATCGGACCCAAGGCCGACCGGGACACCCTGGAGCGCACCCGGGCGGCCGTCGCCGCCGACCCGCGTGGCTGGATCGCGCAGCGGCCCGTGGCGCTCTCCACCTCGCCCACCCTCGCGGGCGACCGGATGGCGCCCCGCCACATCGACCTGCGCCCGTTCGCCGTCAACGACGGCACGGACGTCTGGGTACTGCCCGGCGGCCTCACCAGGGTCGCCCTCCAGGAGGGCAACCTCATCGTCAACTCCAGTCAGGGCGGCGGCTCCAAGGACACCTGGGTGCTGGCGGAGGGCCCCGCCGAGCTCCCCCGAGTTCTCGACTTCGCTCGAACAGAGGAGACCTCGATCGCCGAGGACGCCGACGGCGGCGGCACGGCGTGGGACGTGGTCCCGCGCCAGCTCGGACCCGACGGCGCCCGTGGCGTCGTACAGGAAGGGGCACAGCAGCAGTGAACGACGTGATCCTCTCCCGCATAGCCGAGGCCCTGACCTGGACGGGCCGTTACGTCGAGCGGGCGGACGCCACGGGCCGCATCCTCGACGCCTACCTCCACCGCCTCCTGGAGGACCCCTGGCGCGACGAGGACGTGGCCTGCCGCTCCCTGTACGCCATCCTCGGTGTCGACGCGGGCTCCGAACGCGTCGACATGCAGCAGGTCCTGGACCAACTCGCCTTCGACGCCCGCTCCACCTGCTCCATCGAGGGCGCGCTCGGAGCCGCCCGCCTCAACGCCCGCAGCGCCCGCGAGGCCGTCTCCTCGGAGATGTGGGAGTGCCTCAACTCCACCTGGCACGCGCTGGCCGACCAGCGCCTCGCGGCCCGCCGTACGGGCCCGTACGCGTACCTGGAGCTGGTACGCCGACGGGCCGCCCTCTTCTTCGGCCTCGCGGACTCCACGATGAGCCGCGACGACAGCTGGCGTTTCGTGGTGCTGGGCCGGAGCCTGGAGCGGGTGGACATGACCGTACGGCTCCTCTCCGTCCGCGTGCTGGACGCCGCCCACGCCCCCGACTGGCCGACACTGCTGAGCGCGAGCGGCGCGGACGAGGCGTATGCCCGGGTGTACGGCGGTTTCGGCGACACCCCGAGAGTGGCCGAATTCCTCCTCCTCGACCGGGACTTCCCCCGGTCCGCCCTGCACGCGCTCACCACCGCCGAGGAGTGCCTCGCCGCCCTCGGCCGCCCCCGTCAGGACCCGGCCCGCCGCCCGATAGGCCGTATGAGAACCCGTCTGGAATACCTGGACCTGGCGGCCCTGGAGGAACAGCTCCCCTTGCTCCTCCGCGACCTGCAACAAGCGTGCACGGCCTCGGCGGAGGCGGTGGCGGAGAGGTTCTTCCCGTACCAGGGGCCCGTCGAGTGGGCCCAGGAAGGAGCGTGAGCGCGATGAGCACTCCCGTGACACGCCGGCTGCGGATCCGGCACACCACCCGCGTCTCGTACGCGCAGGCCGCGGTCTCCTCCCACAACGAGGTCCGCATGATCCCCCTGACACTCCCCGGCCAGACGACCCTGGACGCCAGGGTCACGGTCAACCCGACCACGCCCACCTGGTCGTACTGGGACTACTGGGGCACCCAGGTCACGGGCTTCGACCTGATGGAACCGCACGAGGACCTGACCATCACGGCGTCGAGCCTGGTGGAGACGGCCCCACCGGGCCCGCAGGCCCCCGCGCCCACCTGGGCGGAGGTCGCCAGAACGACGGCGAACTCCCGCCTCCTGGAGTACACGTCCCCGACCGGCCGTACGACGGTGACGCGGGAGTTGGTGGAGCGGGCGAGGTCGGCGTCGACGGGCCTGGACCCCCACGAGACGGCGGTCGCGGTCTCGTCCATGGTCACCGACCAGGTCTCGTACCTCCCCGGCGCCACCGGCGTGAACACCGGCGCCATGGAGGCCTGGGAGCAGGGCGCGGGCGTCTGCCAGGACATCACCCACCTGACGGCGGCCCTCCTGCGCGGCCTGGGCGTGCCCACCCGCTACGTCTCGGGCTACCTCCACCCCGAACGCGATGCCGAGCTCCACCGCCCCGTCGCCGGCCAGAGCCACGCCTGGATCGAGTACTGGGCCGGCGACTGGACCGGCTACGACCCCACCAACAGCACCCGGGCCGACGAGTCCCACGTCGTGGTCGGCCGCGGCCGCGACTACGACGACGTCACCCCGCACAAGGGGATCTACCGGGGCGTGGCCGGGGGCCCACCGGAGGTGACGGTGGAGTTCACGCGGGTGGCGTGAGGCTCAGCTCCGCTTGGGCCCGGTGATCGTCTCCCCCGGGTCGCGCGATGCGGTGAGGACGGAACGATCCGCTTCGTCCCACACCTCAGGCCGAGGCCCAGCTCGTGAGCAGGGCCTCGCGCGCGGCCCGCCAGGGTGTCACGCCGTCGCCCTCGACACTCCCCCACTCCAGCAGCCGCGCCACGTCCGCCGTACCGTCCACGAACCGGTTCAGCAGCGCCACCGACAGCTCGTACTCGGACTGGACGTAGCCACCGACGGCCGCGGTGTACACCGTCAGCTCGGCCTTCTCCTCGTCCGTGCGTACGTGGAGTTCGAACGCGGGCGGTGCCTCACCGCCGCCCGTCGCCATGTCGAGGACCGTGTCCATCACGTTGTTCACCAGCCACCGGGTACTGGAGCGCACCTGCACGTCGTGAACGGTGACCTCCCGGACGTCAGCCCAGGACCAGAACCCCTCCTGGCCCGTGCCCACGGCCTGAAGCCCCTCGGGGGTGAGCCGCACCCCGCGCCCGTACCCCTCGGGCTCGGCGCCCACGTACACGCTCTCCTTGGTGATCCAGAACAGGCCGATCATGGCCACGGGCGCCTCCAGCACGACGAGCACATCCAGTACGACGAACACGGTCGCCCTCTGAGACACCGGCGGGCCCGGATTGGTTCAGCCGGGACGTGAGAGTCGGGCCTGCCGAACACGCGTACAGGTTCCTTATGTTGCTCCTCGTGACGGAACTGGTGTTGCACGCCCGCCGTACCACGGCCCTCTTCGAGCAGGACGCCGTGCTGTTGGACCGGGGGACGGAACGGAAGGACCGCTGGACGACGTCCCGCGATCGGAAGGTGCAATGGGCGTTCGGCGCGCAGTTCGCGCTGGGGACGGCCCTCGCCGCGGCCACCGGGGAGTGGACGCTCGTCCTCCTCTGGGTCACCTCCTACACACCGTTCCTCGTCGGGTGCGCGCTCACGCACATCGTGTACCGGGTCACGGTGGACTGGTGGTCGCTGCGCCGCCGCGGCATCGCCGTCCTCGCCGTCTACCAGGACAGCGACCGCGTCGGCGAAGTGCTCGTCAAGAGGTACTCGTTCACCGATGTGGCAGGCGAGGAGCGGACGCTCAGCGGAAGCGGCCGACGCGTGGCGACCGATCCGGAGCGGACCGAGGTGACCTACGACCCTTGTGCCCCGAAGCGGATGACCACGCGCGACGGGCCCGTCGTACGCACGCTCTCCGTCCTGGCGTACGTGCTCCTGGGCCTGCCCGTCACAGCGGCGACCGCCGCGTACCCACCCGTTTCCCTCATCATCCTGCTGTCCGCGCTCTAGCCCTGCCCGGCGGCGCGTCGCCGTTGTCCTCGTCCCCGCCCTCCCGTAACCGCCTCAAGCGCGGCCGGTGCGGCATCAGGTCGCGCAGAGGAGCGACGCCGGCCGCAGAACCCTGCGTACGACAGCTCAGCCGGGTGATGTCGATGCCCGCGGTGGACCGGCTGCTGCCGGGGTGGCCCCGGGCCCTCCCGCGGAGAAACCGACGAACGCGCGGGAGCCCTTCGCTCAGGGCTCCCGCGCGTTCGTCAGTGCAGTGGTCGGTGCAGGTGTCGGTGCAGGTCGTCAGTGCGGGAGCACGACTACTTGAGGCCGATCGCCGTGCAGTCCGCCTTGTTCGAGGCCGTGCAGATCTGCTGGACGGTGTAGATGCCGTCCTGGATCACCGTCTCCTTGATGTTCGCCTTGGTCAGGGCGACCACGGGCATCAGCTGGGAGGGGATCTTCTTGTTCGTGGGGCTGTCGACCTTGTCGCGGGTGAGCGCGTCGAACTCGATGCCACGCCCCTGGACCTTCGCCACAGCCATCTCGGCGGCCGCGGAGGCCTCGTCGGGGTAGGACTTGTAGACGCTCATGTACTGCTCGCCCCGGACGATCCGCTGCACCGCGTCCAGCTCGGCGTCCTGACCGGTGACCGGCGGCACCTTGCTGACGCCCATGGTCTTCATGGCGTCGATGACGGCGCCCGCGAGGCCGTCGTTGGCGGAGTAGACACCGGCGATGTTGCTGAGGCCGATGGCCGAGATGGCCTTCTCCATGTTGGCCTTGCCGACGGCCGGGTCCCAGTCCTTGGTGTCGTACGTCTTGGAGATGACGACCTTGCCGTTGAGCTCACCCAGGGCGCCCGACTTGAACTGCGCCGCGTTCGGGTCGGTGGGCGAGCCGTTCATCATGACGATCTTCTTCGAGGAGGCGTTGGTGCCCAGCGCCTCCAGGAGCGCCTTGCCCTGCACCTGGCCGACGAGCTCGTTGTCGAAGGAGATGTACGCGTCGATCGGGCCCTGCGCCAGACGGTCGTAGGCGATGACGGGGATGCCCGCGTCCTTGGCCTTCTGCACGTCGCTCGCGATGGCCTTGGAGTC
The DNA here is from genome assembly GCF_039503195.1 of Streptomyces mirabilis. Classification (NCBI taxonomy): domain Bacteria; kingdom Bacillati; phylum Actinomycetota; class Actinomycetes; order Kitasatosporales; family Streptomycetaceae; genus Streptomyces; species Streptomyces mirabilis. Next base: position 5,616,379 of record NZ_JBCJKP010000001.1, on the reverse strand, counting down.
CACCGCGTCGACGAGGATCACGTCGACCTTGTCGGCCACCATCTGCCGGAACTGCTGGCTCTGCTTGGTGGCGTTCTGAGCCGCGTTGGCGTAGTCGACCTTGCCCTTGTTGTTGGTGAGCTTGGCGACCTGCTGTTCGATGATCGGGTAGTCGAACTTCTCGTAACGGGTGTTGGCCTTCTCCGGGAGGAGCAGACCAACCGTGATGTCGTCACCCTTGGTCGGGCTCGCCTTGGTGTTGCTGCCGCCGATCCCGTCCACGACACCGCAGGCGGCAAGGGAGACGGTCATCGCGGAGCAGGCCAGGGCTATGGCGGTACGACGAAGCCGGGTGTTACGAGTGTTCACATCAGGTGCCTTCCGGGCGAGGTAGCTGCTTTGCGACCCAGGTGGCTGAAAGCCAACGCGGCGATCACCTCAGCGTCAAGGAGTAACCACTTAACGAGATGGCAACAGCATTCTGTGTTCCCCAAGTGAACACGATGGGAAGGGGGTGCGCCGCCACTTCCACAGAACCCCTCTGATTGACTTGTGTCACTCGCTCCCCGGCGGCATGCGACCCTCCCCGACGTCCGGGAGTCTCGAAGGTGGCCGCGCACATCGCGGCATGAAACAGGGGAAGCATGAGACCAGTTGGGCGGAGCGGACCGGCGCTCGCCGCGACGCCGACGACCGCCACCAGCGGGGGTCTGCTCGCCGCCTCGGGGGCGCCGGCCTCCGCCGCGAGCAGCCGCGCATCACCGGTGTACAAGCGGCAGTTCCACGCGAACACCACCTTCTCCGACACACCGCAGAAAACGGACTGCGACGCCGCGGTCAGCGCGTACTGGGGCACGAAGACCGCCGCCTCCGGCCTCCCCAAGGACAACTTCGGCGTCCGCTGGACCGTGACGAGGGACTAAGGCTCCGGCGAGCGCGAGGACCTCACCCCGCCGGCGACTGGACGGTCACAGAAGCGGCGCGGTGAACCGAAGAACGCCGAAGGGGGTGGGGAGGTCGACGACCTCCCCACCCCCTTCGGTACGTGGGAGCTAGTCCGACTGCCTCTTCGGCCGCCAGACCACCAGCGCGCTCGTCTGCTGGACCTCCTGGTACGGGACCAGGTCGCGGCGGTACGAGGCGTGCACCGCGGCCTCGCGCTGCTGCATCGCGGCAGCGGCGCCGTCCAGGGCCGATTCCAGTTCCGCGACGCGGGACTGGAGGGCGGCCACCTGGTTCTCCAGCTCGATGATGCGCTTGATGCCGGCCAGGTTGATGCCCTCGTCCTGGGACAGCGCCTGCACCGTGCGGAGCAGTTCGATGTCGCGGGCCGAGTAGCGCCGGCCCCGGCCGGCGGTGCGGTCCGGGGAGACCAGGCCGAGGCGGTCGTACTGACGCAGGGTCTGCGGGTGCAGGCCGGAGAGTTGGGCCGCCACCGAGATGACGTAGACCGGGGTCTCCTCGGTCAGTTCATAGGGGTTTCGACGACGGCCGTCCATCTGCTCATGCTCCCTTCGCGGCCTGGAACAGCTCCGCCCGTGGGTCCTCGCCCGCGGTTGCCTCGCGATACGCCTCCAGGGCGTCGCGAGCCTTGCCCGACACGTCCGTGGGGACCGCGACCTCGACGGTGACGAGGAGGTCGCCGCGCGTACCGTCCTTGCGGACGGCACCCTTGCCGCGGGCCCGCATCGTACGGCCGTTGGGCGTGCCTGGGGGCAGTTTCAGGGTGACCGAGGGGCCGCCCAGGGTCGGTACACGCACCTCGCCGCCGAGTGCCGCCTCCGCGAAGGTGACGGGCACGGTGACGGTGAGGTTGTCGCCCTTGCGGCCGAAGACCGGGTGGGCGTCCACGTGGACCGTGACGTACAGGTCGCCTGCCGGGCCGCCCCGTTCGCCGGGTGCGCCCTTGCCGCGGAGGCGGATGCGCTGGCTGTCGCTCACTCCCGCCGGGATGCGGACCTGCATCGTGCGCGAGGACTTGGCACGGCCGCTGCCGTGGCAGATCTCGCAGGGGTTCTCCGCGATGAGACCGCGGCCCTTGCAGTCCGGGCAGGGATCCGTGAGCGAGAAGCCGCCGCCGGAGCCGCGCGCGACCTGGCCGGTGCCGACGCACGTCGGGCACACGCGCGGTGTGCCGTTCGCGTCGCCGGTGCCCGAACAGGCCTTGCAGGGCGCCTGGGACGTCATCCGCAGCGGGACCGTCGCGCCGTCCACCGCCTCGGTGAAGCTGAGCGTCACCTCGGTGTCGATGTCCTGGCCGCGCCGGGGCTGGGTCCGCGTACCCGTGCCCGCGCCGCCGCGGTTGAACAGGCCCCCGAAGACGTCACCGATGCCGCCGCCGAAGCCGCCGGCACCGCCCGCTCCGCCCTGGGCGCCGCCTCCGAAGAGGTCGCCCAGGTCGAAGTTGAAGTTGCCGCCGCCCGCGCCGGGACCCGGACGGAAGCCGCCGTTGCCGAAGAGGGCGCGTGCCTCGTCGTACTCCTTGCGCTTCTTGGGGTCTCCGAGCACGTCGTTCGCCTCGGAGATCTCCTTGAAGCGCTCCTCGGCCTTGGCGTTGCCCTTGTTGGCGTCCGGGTGGAACTCGCGGGCGAGCTTCCGGTACGCCTTCTTGATCTCAGCCTCGGTGGCGTCCTTGGGGACGCCGAGGACCTTGTAGAAGTCCTTCTCGATGAAGTCCTTGGTGCTCATCCTCGACGCCCCTCCTCTCTCATGCGTTCAACGTCAGCCCTCGTCCGGGCCACCGCTCTCCTTGTCGTCGGCCGCGTCGGCGGAATCCTGGGAGTCCGCCTTGCCGGTCTGCGCCCCGGGCTGGGGTTCGGCGACCGCCACCCGCGCGGGGCGGATGGTGCGCTCGCCGATGCGATACCCCGGCTGCAGAATCGCCACGCACGTCGTCTCCGTGACGTCCGGCGCGTACGAGTGCATCAGGGCCTCGTGGATCATCGGGTCGAAGGGCTCGCCCTCCTTGCCGAACTGCTGGAGGCCCATCTTCGCCGCGACGGTCTCCAGCGACTCGGCCACCGACTTGAAGCCGCCGACCAGTTCGCCGTGGTCCCGCGCGCGGGCGATGTTGTCGAGCACGGGCAGAAGCTCGGTCAGGAGGTTCGCGATGGCGATCTCCTTGACCGCGATCCGGTCGCGCTCGACCCGGCGGCGGTAGTTCTGGTACTCGGCCTGGAGCCGCTGGAGGTCCATCGTGCGCTCGCCGAGCGCCGTACGGACCTGGTCCAGCTGTGCGGTCAGACCGGCCATCTGTGCTGCTGATGCGTCCCCGGCCGGGGCCGCCGCCTCCTCCGTGGAGGGGGTGGCGGCCTGCGGCTCGGCGTCGTCAGGGGTGGCGCCGGAGGGGACGTCAGGCTTCTCGTCGAAGCCCGGGGTCTCCTCCGTCACGCGGCACCGTCCTTGCGCTCCTCGTCGACGATCTCGGCGTCGACGACGTCGTCATCGGCCTTGGCCTGCTCGGCACCGGGGGCACCATCGGCGCCACCGGCGGCCTGCGCGGCCTGGGCGTCGGCGTACATGGCCTGGCCGAGCTTCTGCGAGACCGCGGCGACCTTCTCCGTGGCGGTGCGGATCTCGGCGGTGTCCTCGCCCTTGAGCTTCTCCTTCAGCTCGGCGATGGACGCCTCGACCTCGGTCTTGACGTCACCCGGGACCTTGTCCTCGTTGTCCTTGAGGAACTTCTCGGTCTGGTAGACGAGCTGCTCGCCCTGGTTGCGGGTCTCGGCGGCCTCGCGGCGCTTGTGGTCCTCGTCCGCGTACTGCTCGGCCTCCTGGCGCATCCGGTCGACCTCGTCCTTCGGCAGCGAGGAGCCGCCGGTGACGGTCATCTTCTGCTCCTTGCCCGTGCCCAGGTCCTTCGCGGTCACGTGCATGATGCCGTTGGCGTCGATGTCGAAGGCGACCTCGATCTGCGGGACACCGCGCGGGGCCGGCGGCAGACCGGTCAGCTCGAACATCCCGAGCTTCTTGTTGTACGCCGCGATCTCGCGCTCGCCCTGGTACACCTGGATCTGGACGGACGGCTGGTTGTCCTCGGCGGTGGTGAAGATCTCGGACCGCTTGGTCGGGATCGTCGTGTTCCGCTCGATGAGCTTCGTCATGATGCCGCCCTTGGTCTCGATGCCGAGGGACAGCGGGGTGACGTCGAGGAGCAGGACGTCCTTGACCTCACCCTTGAGGACACCGGCCTGCAGGGCGGCGCCGATGGCGACGACCTCGTCCGGGTTGACACCCTTGTTGGCGTCCTGACCGCCGGTCAGCTCCTTGACGAGCTCGGCGACGGCGGGCATGCGGGTGGAGCCACCGACGAGAACGACGTGGTCGATCTCGGAGAGGTTGATGCCCGCGTCCTTGATGACGTTGTGGAACGGCGTCTTGCAGCGCTCCAGAAGGTCCGCGGTGAGCTGCTGGAACTGGGCGCGCGTGAGCTTCTCGTCCAGGTGCAGCGGGCCCTCGGCGGAGGCCGTGATGTAGGGCAGGTTGATCGAGGTCTCGGTGGACGAGGACAGCTCGATCTTCGCCTTCTCGGCGGCTTCGCGCAGACGCTGGAGCGCCATCTTGTCCTTGGCGAGGTCCACGCCGTGACCGGAGCGGAACTGCTGCACCAGGTAGTCGACGACACGCTGGTCCCAGTCGTCACCGCCGAGGTGGTTGTCGCCGTTGGTGGCCTTCACCTCGACGACGCCGTCACCGATCTCCAGGAGGGACACGTCGAAGGTGCCGCCACCGAGGTCGAAGACGAGGATCGTCTGGTCGTCCTTGTCCAGGCCGTACGCGAGGGCGGCGGCCGTGGGCTCGTTCACGATGCGCAGGACGTTCAGGCCCGCGATCTCGCCGGCCTCCTTCGTCGCCTGGCGCTCGGAGTCGTTGAAGTAGGCCGGGACGGTGATGACCGCGTCCGTGACCTTCTCGCCCAGGTAGGCCTCGGCGTCGCGCTTCAGCTTCTGCAGGATGAAGGCGCTCATCTGCTGCGGGTTGAAGTTCTTCCCGTCGAGCTCGATCTTCCAGTCCGTGCCCATGTGACGCTTCACGGAGCGGATGGTCCGGTCCACGTTCGTGACCGCCTGACGCTTGGCGACCTCGCCGACGAGCACCTCGCCGTTCTTGGCGAAGGCGACGACGGACGGCGTGGTCCTGGCGCCCTCTGCGTTGGTGATGACGGTGGGCTCGCCGCCTTCAAGAACGCTGACGACGGAGTTAGTCGTGCCCAGGTCGATGCCGACCGCACGTGCCATTTCAATTCCTCCAGCAATGACTTGAGTGGAACGGACTCAAGTGTGCACCACACTCATTGCTGGGTCAACAGACATGAGTCAGGGGGGCTCAAGTCTTATCTCTTACTTACACGCAGGTGTGCTTGTACACGTGCTCCTACCTGCGGCTTCACGGTCAACCGACTCCCGTACGCGGGGACATGCCGTCCCCCGTAAGTGGGGATCCGAAGCAGCGCGAGTACGGCGACACCGACGCCGCCCGCCACCCACAACGCCGCCGTCGCGCTCACCCATCCCATGTCGATCAGCATCCCGACGACTGCACCCGCGAAGCCGGTGACCCCCACGACGACCGCGGCGCCCTGGGGCGTGACACCGAGGCGTCGCAGCCGGTGGACCAGATGATCGGGGGCGCCGCGCAGCAGCGGACGCCCGGCCCGCCGCCGCGACACCAGCACCAGTACGGCGTCGGCGGTCGCCACGGCCGTCAGCGCGAACCCGGCGCCCACGCTCGACCCGGCCGCCCGCCCGGCGTGGACCAGTACCGCCGCCGAGGTCAGCACGAACCCGACGAACAGCGCGCCGCAGCGCCCGGGCACGATCCGGGCCGGGGGCCAGTTGTGCATCAGGAACCCGGTCAGCGCGGCGGCCAGTACGCTCAGCAGCGCCGCGAGCCCGTCCATGACCTCGGCGGCCGCGCAGCCGCTCAGCGCGAAGGCGGTCACCACCGCGACCGTCCCCATCACTCCGTCGGCGTGATCGAGCGAGGTGAAGGCATGGGTGGCGAGGGCGATCCAGCCGACGGCCACCACCCCGACCACCGGGCCGAGTTCGTCGTACGGCACGGTCAGCGCGGCGGCGCCGGTCACGACGGCCGCCTGGAGCGGAACCCGCACAAGGGCCGGCGGGGGCCACAGGTCCGCGACGAGTCCGAGGACGCCGACCCCGATCCCGGCGGCCAGCAGCCGCCCGGCCGCCGAACCCAGCGGCGCCACGTCCGTCCAATCGCCGACCCCGGCGACGAACGCCGTGACGGCCACCACCGCGACCCCGCCGAGCAGCGGCACCGCGCGTGTCCTCCGGCGTTCGACCACGCCGAGGCGCAGGGCGAGGAGCCGCAGCAGGGCGGCGAGGAGGGCGGCGAGGAGCAGGGCGGAGGTGGCGGCGGCGATTCCGTACAGCACGCCGCCAATTTAGTGTTAAATGTCGCAAATATGCCGCAGATAGCACGATCGGGTTTACGTGTCGGCCGGAGACCCCGGCAGCCGTCGGCCGGTGACGTGCGCAACTGCCGGTCGGTGACTTCGGCGACTCAGGTGGACCTCAGCGACGCAGATCACCGCACCGCTGGCTACAGTGCGGCGGAAGATATGGGTAGTCTCAGACGGACTGCATAAGTTACCGCTTAGTAATCGGCTGAAGGTCGGCCTTCAGCTCCCTCCCTCGCAGGCCCGAGGAGCCCCCGAATGCAACTCGCCGCGATCATTGTGTCGCTGGTACTCGCCGTGGTCGGCGTGGCGCTGTTCTCCCGCGCCATCGCGCAGATCTACCGGTTCGTACGGCTCGGCCAGGACGTCCCCGCGGGCACCCGCACCGACGACTGGACCGCGCGCACCGTCACGGTGGTCCGGGAGTTCCTCGGCCACACCCGGATGAACCGGTGGGGGGTGGTCGGCGTCGCGCACTGGTTCGTGGCGGTCGGCTTCTTCTCCCTCGTCGCCACGCTGGTGAACGCCTTCGGGCAGCTCTTCCAGGCCGACTGGACGCTGCCCATCATCGGGCACTGGCTGCCGTACGAGATCTTCGTCGAGTTCATCGGCCTGATGACGACCCTCGGCATCCTCACACTCATCGTGATCCGCCAGCTGTCCCGGCCCGACCGGCCGGGCCGCAAGTCCCGCTTCGCCGGGTCCAACGCCGGCCAGGCCTACTTCGTCGAGTCGGTCATCCTCATCATCGGCCTCGCGATCATGACCCTGCGCGGCCTGGAGGGTGCCCTCGCCGACGTGCACGGCTACGAGGCCGCGTACTTCGCCTCGTACCCGATCGTCGCCGCCTTCAAGGGGACGAGCGTCGGCACGCTCCAGAACCTGATCTACCTCACCGCGATGATCAAGATCGGGACGTCCTTCATCTGGATGATCACGGTCTCCCTCAAGACGGACATGGGCGTCGCCTGGCACCGCTTCCTCGCCTTCCCGAACATCTGGTTCAAGCGGAACGCGAAGGGCGCGACCGCCCTCGGCGCGCTGCTGCCGATGACGAGTGACGGCAAGGCCATCGACTTCACCGACCCGGGCGAGGACGACGTCTTCGGTGTCAGCCAGGTCGAGCAGTTCTCCTGGAAGGGCCTGCTGGACTTCTCCACGTGCACCGAGTGCGGCCGCTGCCAGTCGCAGTGCCCCGCCTGGAACACGGGCAAGCCGCTCTCCCCCAAGCTCCTCATCATGTCGCTGCGCGACCACGCGCACGCCAAGGCGCCCTACCTGCTCGCGGGCGGCGGCAAGAACATGGAGGGCGAGGAGAAGGCGTCGGCGGAGCAGCTGGCCGACGTGCCCGCCGCCGCGCTCGCCGAGGCCGAGCGCCCCCTGATCGGCACGTTCGAGGAGAACGGCGTCATCGACCCCGACGTGCTGTGGTCCTGCACCACGTGCGGCGCGTGCGTCGAGCAGTGCCCGGTCGACATCGAGCACATCGACCACATCGTCGACATGCGCCGCTACCAGGTGATGATCGAGAGCGCGTTCCCGTCCGAGGCGGGCACGATGCTCAAGAACCTGGAGAAGAAGGGCAACCCCTGGGGTCTGGCCAAGAAGCAGCGCCTCGAGTGGACGAAGGAAGTCGACTTCGAGATCCCGGTCGTCGGACGCGACATCGAGGACCTGTCCGAGGTCGAGTACCTGTACTGGGTCGGCTGCGCCGGCGCCCTGGAGGACCGCGCCAAGAAGACCACGAAGGCCTTCGCTGAGCTCCTGCACATGGCGGGTGTCAAGTTCGCCATCATGGGCGGCGACGAGAAGTGCACCGGTGACTCCGCGCGCCGTCTCGGCAACGAGCCCCTGTTCCAGGAACTCGGCATGGAGAACGTCGCCGCGCTGAACATGGCCTTCGGCGAGGATGACGAGGACGAGTCGACGAAGAAGCCGAAGTCGGCGAAGAAGATCGTCGCGACCTGCCCGCACTGCCTCAACACCATCGGCAACGAGTACCCGCAGCTCGGCGGCGACTACGAGGTCATCCACCACACCCAGCTGCTCCAGCACCTCATCGACGAGGGCAAGCTGCTGCCGGTCACCCCGGTGGACGGCCTCATCACCTACCACGACCCCTGCTACCTGGGCCGCCACAACAAGATCTACACGCCGCCGCGCGAGATCATGTCGGCCGTCCCGGGCCTGCGTCAGCAGGAGATGCACCGCCACAAGGAACGCGGCTTCTGCTGCGGTGCCGGTGGTGCGCGGATGTGGATGGAGGAGCGGATCGGCAAGCGCATCAACAACGAGCGCGTCGACGAGGCTCTTTCGCTGAACCCGGACATCGTGTCCACGGCCTGCCCGTTCTGCCTCGTGATGCTGACCGACTCGGTCAACGGCAAGAAGAACGACGGCCAGGCCAAGGAGTCCGTCCAGGTCGTGGACGTGGCCCAGCTCCTTCTCGACTCCGTCAAGACGCCGGTTGATCCGGCGGGGTCGGCGGAGGCGGAGAGTGAGCCGGAGCCTGAGCCGGTGAAGTAACCGACGTGATCGTCCGGACGCCGGTGGGCCAAGCTTCTCGCCCACCGGCGTCCGGCGTTTCCCCGCCCCCGGTGAGGTTGAAGGGGCGAAGCCCCTGGGGATGAGGAGGTCCCGCCCGCTCGAGCGAAGCCGAGGGCTAGGGGCAGGGTAGGGGCGGCGGGGGCGAGGATCCCTTTGGACGGCGCGACGCCGAGCCCGATGGCGTACGGGCTCGGCGTCGTGGTGGGACGGTGGTCGTGGTGGGACGGTGCTACGTCGCGGAGCGCCGCCGCTTCGAGTCGCCCGTCACCCTCGCGATCCACGTGAGGAAGTCACCCGGGTCGACGTTCGAACCGCCCCACGCCGGTGGCGTCCGCCACGGACGACGGCATGTAGCCGCCCACCGCGTCGGCGAAGACGATCGGAGCGTTCGTCGCGTCCACAGCCTTGCCGTCGATCTTGACGGGGACACTGACGTTCAGGCTCTGGTACTTCGCGTCCACCGGACTCGCGACGTACGTGATGGCCTTCCAGAAGTGGTACACCACCGTGTGATCGGTGCCGTCGGCGTCCCTGACGGTCGTCGTCAGCTCGGTGTAGGCGTCCTTGTCGAAGACCAGGGCTCTCCGAGGTGGCGACACCGCCCCGATACCGCTCCGATCGGGCTCCGATGTCGCTCCAATTCCGCTCCCGTCGAATCCGGCGCATCATGGCGAGGTTGTTGTCCGTGGGGCGGATGAGGTGAACGGTGGGCGAGCGAAAAGCCGGTGTACGGGCCGCGGCGGTCAGCTGTGTACTGCTGCTCGGGGGATGCGCCGGCACCGGGAACACCGGTTCCGCGCGACACGAACCCGTGACCGTCGCCAAGGCCCCCGCCCAACTCCCCGTCCCCCGCGGCAAGGGCGGCACGTCCGCCGACGACTTCAACGGCGACGGCCGTCGCGACCTGGTCCTCAACGACCTGGTCAAGAGCTCCGCCGACGCCCACGGCGACGACGCGGGCATCGGGATCGTCTACGGAACCGGAGCCGCGCATGGACTCGCGCCCGGCGCACGGCAGTTGCTCGACCCGGCGCGCCAAGCAGCCCGTACGAAGGGCCAGTCGCCCGCCGTCTTCGACGCGGAGGCGAGCTGCGACCTGGACGGGGACGGCTTCACCGATCTCGTCGTGTCGACGGACCCGCCGTACGACGGCCAGGGCCGGCCCCCCGTCCCCCTCCAGATCCTCTTCGGCTCCCCGGCCGGACTCACCGGCAAGGCGGTCAAGCTGGTCATCCCGGAGGGGGCCCGCGCCGGCGACGACTGGCCCGACCAGCCCGTGTGCGGCGACTTCGACGGCGACGGCGCCGAAGACCTGGTCGTGCACGCCTCGGACGGCCGACTCAGCTATCTGCGCGGCCCGTTCACCAGGAAGGGCGCCCCGCGCGCGGCGGGCAGGCCCCTCCCCTCACCCGGCACCGTGCCCACCGGCCCCGCCGTCGACGTGAACCGTGACGGCTACGACGACCTTCTCGTCCGTACGGCGGAAGGCCCCGCCACGTCCGCGCTCGTCCTCGGCGGCCCGGCCGGCCCCACCCGCACCGGCACCGCCCTGCCGAGCGGCATCGACGTCGCCCTCGGACGCTTCGGCAGGGGCCGCGCGCTCGACGCGGCGGTCGGCTCGATGGACGGAACGTATCTGCGCTACGACCTCCCCACCGCCGTACGCGACAGCATCAGCACCCCCGGGTCGGTGCTGGACGCCGGGGACTTCGACGGGGACGGCGTGAGCGAACTCGTCTCCAGCGGAGCGGAGTTGCGGATCCTGCGGGGTCGTACGTCCGGGCTGTCCGCGACGGGGATGGTGACCGTGCCGCCACCGGCCCGGGGCACCACCCGGGTCCTGGCCGTCGCCGACTTCACGGGGGACGGGCGGGCGGACCTGGTCGTACGGACGTACGACGGGGAGACGAAGGACACGGTCGCGGTGTACGCGGGCAGCGAGGAGGCGCTGGTGACGGCGAAGCCGACGGTCACGTTCTCCACGTCCGAGTTCCTTGGAATGGACTCCCGAACCACCAGCGACACCCACCTCAGGAATTGATCAAATTCACCTTCAACCCCTGCCCCCCCTTTCAAGGTCTTCTGTTCGCCGACCAGCCTCCGAACCCCGGGACAGCTCCCGGTGAACACGGGCGGTCCGCACCCGATGGAGCGGGAACGCCCGTCAGGCATCCCCGCATGCGGCAGGAGACCCCACGTGCACGAGGAGTACCGGCAAGGAGTGGCCTCGCCGACCGGGCCGCCTCCTCGCACGACTACTGGTCCTTCAACCGGGGCGTGCCCCGTAAGGGACACCCGTGCTCCTCCCCTTAGGGGATGTCACAGCTCGGACCCAAACCCCCCTCCGATGGCCCGCACCCCGCACGTCACAGTGCGGGACCAGGTACGTTCGATTACGTGGCTGGATTCAGGATCGGACGCGGCCGGGACGACCGAGCCCCGCAAGCGCGACCGCAACAACACCGACCGTCGTACGGACAGCAGGCTCCGCAGGGAGGCCAGCAGCCGTACGGCTACCCGCCCGCGCCCTCGCAGCAGCAGCCGTACGGGGGTCAGCAGTACGGCGGCGGGCGGCAGTACAGCGGCGGACAGCCGGGCTGGCCCCAGGCGAACGGTGGCGGAGCCGGCGGCCACGGCGAGCCCGAGTACTTCGGCGACGGTCACCCGCAGCAGGGCCCTGACCCGTACGCGGCGAACAGCCCTGGTCACACCCAGGCCTTCTCGGTCGGCGAGGACCCCTACACCCAGGGCGGGACCTACCGCGCCGGCCAGGCGGCGGCCCCGCCGATCGGCCCCCGTCTGCACTGGAAGGACCTGCTGAGGGGCATCGTCATGGCCCCCAACCAGACCTTCCTGCAGATGCGCGACTACACGATGTGGGCCCCGGCCCTGATCGTGACGTTCCTCTACGGCCTGCTGGCCGTCTTCGGCTTCGACGGCGCCCGCAAGGACGCCATAAACGCCACCCTCTCCAACGCCGTCCCGATCGTGCTGACGACGGCCGTGGCGATCGTCATCAGCACGTTCATCCTGGGCGTGGTCACCCACACCCTGGCCCGCCAGCTCGGCGGCGACGGGGCATGGCAGCCCACGGTCGGCCTCTCCATGCTGATCATGTCCATCACGGACACCCCGCGCCTGATCGTCGCCATGTTCTTCGGCGGCGACGCGTCCTTCGTGCAGCTCCTCGGCTGGGCGACCTGGGTCGCGGCGGGCGCCCTGCTGACCCTCATGGTCAGCAAGTCCCACGATCTCCCGTGGCCGAAGGCACTGGCCGCGTCGGCGATCCAGCTGATCGCGATCCTGTCGATCATCAAGCTGGGCACGTTCTAGCGAGGACGCGCGGTACACCGCGTACGTACGAGAGGGCCCCCGGCACTGAACCACTGCCGGGGGCCTTCTCCATGCCCTGGGGGACCGAGTCGCCGTTCGGGGACGGGCAGCGGCTGACGTATGCCTGCGGGGCCGCGCGGGGCGGTGTGGCTCGATCGTCGGGCGGTCCCGGCGGAGGCCTGAGGCCGCCGGTGAGCGGCTGCGGCGCCCGTGACCGTCACCTTCGACGCAGGCGCCGACCACCGATTCCCTGGTCAGGGGGCGTTCAGCCTGCGGAGACGGTTACGGAACCGCAGGTCAGAGGGCTTCCTTGTTCGCCTTGGGTGCCTCTCCCGACTTATGTACCGGAGGCAAGACACTCCAGGGGAAGTTGATCCAGTCGTCGGTCCGCTTCCACACGTACTCGCACTTCACCAGCGAGTGGGGCTTCTCATAGATCACGGCGCTGCGGACCTCGGCGACGGTGTCGACGCAGAAGTCGTGCACGAGCTTGAGCGTCTTGCCGGTGTCGGCGACGTCGTCGGTGATCAGGATCTTCTTGTCGGAGAAGTCGATGGCGTTCGGGACGGGAGCGAGCATGACGGGCATGTCGAGCGTCGTACCCACACCGGTGTAGAACTCGACGTTGACCAGGTGGATGTTCTTGCAGTCGAGGGCGTACGCCAGTCCACCCGCGACGAAGACACCCCCACGGGCGATGCTGAGCACTATGTCGGGCTGGTACCCGTCGTCGGCGATGGTCTGGGCGAGCTCACGGACCGCGACCCCGAACCGCTCGTAGGTGAGGTTCTCCCGCACGTCGGACACGCTCACGCCCGCGCTCTCCCCGCTCCCGCTCACACCTGGGTCCGATGGAAGTTGAGGAAGGACCGGGAGGCGGTCGGCCCGCGCTGGCCCTGGTAGCGGGAGCCGTACCGGTCGCTGCCGTACGGGAACTCGGCCGGCGAGCTCAACCGGAACATGCACAGCTGCCCGATCTTCATGCCCGGCCAGAGCTTGATCGGAAGCGTCGCGAGATTGGACAGCTCCAGGGTCACGTGCCCGGAGAAGCCGGGGTCGATGAACCCGGCGGTGGAGTGCGTCACGAGCCCCAGCCGCCCGAGCGAACTCTTGCCCTCCAGCCGCGAGGCAAGATCCACGGGAAGCGAGATCACCTCGTACGTGCTGGCGAGCACGAACTCCCCGGGGTGCAGGATGAACGGCTCGTCCCCCTCGGGCTCGACGAGCCGAGTCAGATCGGCCTGCTCGACGGAGGGGTCGATGTGTGGATAACGGTGATTCTCGAACACCCGGAAGTAGCGGTCGAGCCGCACGTCGATGCTCGAGGGCTGCACCATGGATTCGTCGTACGGGTCGATGCGCACCCGACCGGCGTCGATCTCGGCCCGGATGTCCTTGTCTGAGAGAAGCACGCCCCGAGGATACGCGGGGACTGTCGGCATTTCGCACGGTCCCCGCGCCCCAGGTCCTACCGCTGGTCCTACTGCTGAGTCCTACCGCTTCTCGAGCATGACCGGAACGACGCTCCGGAGCCGCGCACACCGCGGACACCGGACCAATCGACCGGGGCCGAGTCGCTCGGCCTGCTGCATCGGGAACGAAGCGGTGCTGAACACGTGCCCCTCGGCACAACGGACGACGGTGCGCTCCATCAAGTCCTCAGAGTCCCTTCCCCAAGAGCCGCGTCTGACTGACGACGAAAGCCACATTACGGGATGAAAGGGATGGTCCTCCAAGCGGCACTCCGGTCCCGCCCGGACCCTCTTCCACTCCTCCACCGTACGCCCCAACTCCGGCCCCCCGCACCCATGTCCACGCCCCGAAACGCGCACCGGCCCCTCGGCTTCAGCGCCAGGGACCGGCCATGAGGTAGAGTGAGCGAGCATTCGGCACCGGGAAACCGGCGTCTTACGCGGGTGTAGTTTAGTGGTAGAACATCAGCTTCCCAAGCTGAGAGTGCGAGTTCGATTCTCGTCACCCGCTCCATGCGAAACCCCCAGGTCGATGACCCGGGGGTTCTTTGTTGTCTAGACCTGTAGGCGGGGCGCGCACCACATCCGCACCATAAGGACTCGACCAGGTGCCGGTGGGCTTCTCTCTGTGGTGCGCAGGGTCGTCGTCGCGGTGCTTCGCACGCTCAGCACGAACCATGTCGTCGAGCCCTGCGGCTACGTCGCGCTGCCGCTCTTCGTCGGAGTGCTGATAGATCAGCGCGGCCTCCTCGGAGGACTGACCGGCTCGGACCATCGTGTCCTTGAGCGTGGCGCCCGAACGAGTCGAGAGCGTGTGTCCGGTGTGACGAAGGTCGTAGAAACGGAAAGCCGTCCGAGAGGCCCACGGCTGCACGGGCCCGGCGCCGCTTCCGGCCGAGACCGCGACGGGGACTCTCGACCGCCCGCTGACATTCCTCGCCGAACTCGCCCAGCTCGACATCACCGACCACGCGCGCCGACTGATCCGCACCGCCTGGACCCTCGGCGCACGCAAGGACCTGGAAGACCTCCGGCTCAGCGCCTGGGCCCACATGCTGGGCTTCCGCGGCCACTTCTCCACCAAATCCCGCCGCTACTCCACCACCCTCGGCGCTCTGCGCACCGCCCGCGCCGAATGGCGCCGCGCCCAAACCGTGACTGCCACAACGGCCACCAAGCCAGAGGCCGACACGACATACGTCCTCGCTCACTGGGCCTTCGCCGGAACCGGTTTGTCCTCCGCCGAAGCCTGGCTCGCCGCATCCCTCGAACCCGCCCCCGGAACGGAAGGAGAACCGACCCGTGGCTGAGCACTATCTCTCGGTCGACCAGGTCGCCGATTCGCTCGGCACGGCCGTCCGCTTTCGAAGCGGCGCCCATCTGGTGCGCTACGGTTCGTCGTCGACGGGCCTGGGAGGGGGCGGTCGTGGACATCGTGGAACTGATGGAGTGGTTGGCCGAGCGAGGATGCTCGGTGGTCTTCAAGGCTGATGGTGAGCGCGGACAGGGGCACCGTTGGATGGTGATCGTCTCCGGCGGCGCTCTGAGGGCGGAGGGGTTCTTCAGGACTGACCTGTCGTCCGCCGAGGCGTGCGTTGAAGCCACCCTCGAACACTTGGCGAGCCGGCAGATTTCACCCTTCACCTGAGCTTGGGAAGGTGGAGCGCTGCTTTGTAAGGGCGGCCGAAGTCGGCGGCGGAGTCTCCCAGGTCACTCCGGGTGTAGCAGTAGCCCAGCTGAACGGGGCATCGCGACTGCGGCGACCCGTCGTTGACCGTGGTTGACCGCACGATGTGGCACGGCTGTGGCACGTTCCGAACGACGGAGCGCTTAGAAGGCGCTGGGGCGGATCATCGGGGGACCGCCTCCTACCTGGCTGTCTTCGTCCGCCAAGCTCGAACCGGTGGATACTTCGACACGCATTCGACAGTCATCTGAGGGCCTACGTCGCCAGCGAATCCTGGCCTATCGCGATCAGAACCAGTGGGGCGTCCTTCTTCGGCAGCGCCACCTCATGGCTTCCATCAACCGTGGTCAGCTCGTAGAACGAAAGCTTGCCGTTCAGCGGGAGCTTCTTGTCGAGCTGCTTGAGCGTGAACGGACCGTTGAGGACCGTCTCCTGGCCGGTACGGCGCTCCCGCCACATCAGCGGCTGCCCTTGGGCAACGAACAGGGTGCCTATCTTGAGGTGCTGTATCTGTCGGCCCTTGCCGATGTTCAACAGAACTGTTCGGCCGATGGTTTTACTGAGCGCGGCCACTTCGAAAACTTGGCCTTGGAGCAGATCAGCGGCGTCCTGTTCGGGAGTACGACGCCTGATGAAGGTCAGGGTGAGAAGCACATCGGTGACGTTTTGCGTACCGGCGGCACGCCGGGCAGCTCTCGGGGCGGTCATGGCGATGATCTTGACAGCCAGGGCATAGGCCCGCAAGGACCCAGTGGAGCTCACCACGGGCGATACACGCAGAGCTTGGGAAGACTCCTCAACGCCCGAGGCTGACCTGCGGAACATCCCCGACCTGCATGGGTGTGCCAAGCCCGCGAGGCTCCACCCATCGAATGAGGACGGCACCTCGCCCGGTACTGCGGCTTTGAGAGGTCTGGCCTCATCCTTATCAGGTCGATCACGGCGCCTTCCGAAGCCTGCGTTTCGCCGATAGAGCGACTCGACGCCGGCCGCTGAAGTGCGTCGGAATCCGGCTGTGTTCCCGGCTGTTGGTGTCAGCCGCTGGTGTCGGACATCGGTGGCCCACTTGACGGTTGTCCTGGCCCGGGAGCACAGGCGCCGCTCAATTTGCGTCGCCAGCATGACGAGCCTTGGCGAACACTCCAGCCTGGAGCTGAAGCACCGCACCGAGCACGATGATCCCCAGGGCAACGGTGGAAACAACCATCCCCGCTCCGGAAGAGAAGTCGAGAAGTCTAGCTCCGCCGTCCAGGACGAAGCCGCCACCCATCGCCATCCGACCCCAACCAGCCCTAGGCGACCGCGCGTACTCTGCGATTCCCCGGCTGCCGGTCAAGGTCAACACGCCCAGGACTACGACAAAGCAGCCGGAACCCAACATGATCCATGCAGACATGGCACCCCTCCGCGGGAAGGCTATTGCACGGACAGGGCCTGCAGCCTTGCGGTGCGGCAAAACACCGGTACAGGGCGTGCCAAGCCGCACCCGCTTCCCTCCTCGACCCACCGTCCACCCCAGCTCCCATCCCGTCCGCCGTCGACCCACACACCGTGGAGCGGGCGTGGTTCATGGCGTCCAGGTGGAGCGCCCCACTGTACGAACGACCTGGACGCCATGGGCCGCGTCTGCTCGGCTTGCCTGGGTCGATGGCGGACGGGATGGGAGCACCCCGCACACGCCACTACGGCCCCGCAGGGTGTCCGGGTTGAGCGGAGTGCCGAGCTCGGCGTCGTCCTGGTCGTGGAGGACGCCGCAGCGGCAGCGGCGGACCGAACCGGCCAGGCCGGAGGGGCGGTTGTGGACGGGGCCGAAGCTGGGTGCGGTGAAGGTGGCGAAGACGCGGGGGTGTGCGGCGACGCGTTCCGGGATGCCCTTGCCGCCGCGCAGGCCGGAGGTGATCAGGTGGAAGGTGTCGCGGCGGTAGACCTCGGCGCAGGCCGGGCAGCGGGTGGTGCGGCGGTTGTTGCAGCGGCCAGGAGGTGGCCGGCCGGGAGGCTGGAGGAGTCGAGGCGGTGGAGGACGTTGCCGATCTCGCCGGTGCGGGTGTCGACGTCGTACTCGGTGCGGTGGCCGTCGAGGCGGATCGGGTGGGTGCAGCAGCGGAGTCCGGAGAGCCGGCGGAGGATACCGGGCAGGGTGCCGTGCTGGGCGAGCTTGGCGAGTTCGGGCAGTGGGGGCGGGGTGGGGCGGGTGAAGATGGCGTTCTCCTTCTGGCTGGCTTGCTGGCAGGAGGGATGAGCCCCGGGGCGGTGGATGCTTGGCCGTGTCGAACCGCCCCGGGGCATCAGGCGGCCGGAGTGACGGCGGCGGAGCGGTAGGCCCAGCTGTCCTTCAGGCTCTGCCGCCTTACCACCAGCCGACAATCGCAGCAGCGCAGGGTGCTGGGCCGGGGTGACGCTATTGCTGCTTTACGAGCCACTCGTCGAAGGTGGTTGGCGCGATGCGGGCGCCCTCGCCGGGCAGGAGTACGTCACCGGCCCACTCCAGGCCGAGCAGCGATGACCACGTCGGCACGAGCTTGACCGCGTGTCCGCGCGCGTCGTTGGTGCGCCGGGCCATGTCCACCAGGTCCTGGGTCTCCGGGCCGGCGACGTCGCGGTAACGCCCCTGTGGTGCACCCATGGCGATCTCGGTGAGGATGTCGGCCACGTCCGCGGGCGCGATCGGCTGGACAAGCAGCGGTGCGATCGCGGCGACGCCGTCCTGCTCGGTCCAGCTCGTCAACGTCGCAGCGAAGTCGTGGAACTGCGTGGCAGGAACGATCGTCCACGGCACCGGGCCTTCGGTCACAAGGCGCTCCTGCTCGCGCTTGCCGGAGTAGTGCGCGTTGCCTTCAATACGATGGACGCCGACGATCGAGAGCAGCACGTGGTGACGGACACCGGCCCGTTCCTCGGCGGCGAGCAGGTTCCGGGTCGTGGTGCCGAAGTACACCACCGCGTCGTCCCGATCGGCCCCTGTGTAGCTCGTGGCGTCGATGACCGCCTCGACGCCGGTCAGGGCGGCGTCGAGGCCGTCGCCGGTGGTCAGGTCCACGCCGAGTGAGCGGCTGATGCGCACGACGTGGTGTCCGGCACGTTCCAGGGCGGCGACGGTGAGAGCCCCGATGTTCCCGGTCGCTCCGGCAACGGCGATTCGGACGGTCTGCATGGTGATCTCTCCTCTGTCTCTCATGATGCCACCCACCCAACTCGGACTAAACGGGTCCGCAATGTCTGAGATAGATCGGGATTATGAAGCTGCCTGTGAGTACGGAATGGCTGTTGCACTAGCACTGCCCGCCGAGATGGCCCAAGCCCACGAAGCGTGGCGGAACAACCTCGCCGCGACCTCGCTCGCCGAGATCATCGCCGCATTGCCCCATCAGCCCCGGCCCGCACTCGCCTGCGCCTGACCGGAACGCCGTAGCGCAACCGCCGCTGCGTGCAACGCCCCGGACGTCGCGCGGACCCTCGTTCTCCCCCGCAAGACCCAGAAGAACTGATGCTCTAGCTGGGCGGAAGTGGCAGGCTGGGTTCATAGGCGCACGATGACCAGGGCGGTGTCGTCGGTGGCGCCACCGGGTGGGAGTAGGTCGTTGAGCACGGCGTCGGCGAGGGCTTCGGGGTCGTCTGTCCGGTGGCGGGCCAGGGAGTCGGCGAGCCGCGCGAGGCCGGTGTCGATGTCTTCGCCGCGGCGTTCGATCAGGCCGTCGGTGTAGAGCGTTAGAGCGGCGCCCTCGCGGAAGGCCGCGACAGCCTGGATCCGGCGGGCATGTTGAGGACGGGCGCCGAGTGGGGGGTCGGTGGCCTGGTCGAGGAACTCGACGGCCCCGTCCCCTTGCAGGAGGACCGGTGGGGGGTGGCCGGCGCTGCTGTAGGTGATGGTGTGGGTGTCCCAGTCGATGAATGTCGTGGCCACTGTGGTGTTTTCGGCACCGTTGACGGAGCGGGCGTATAGCCCGAGGACTTCCAGGGCCCGGGCGGGGCCGTCGACGGCGCGGGAGGCGGCGCTCAGCGCGCTGCGCAGTTGTCCCATGACGCCGGCCGCGTACAGGCCGTGGCCTACAACGTCGCCGACGGCGACCGCGATGCGGCCGCCGGGCAGGTCGACCAGGTCGTACCAGTCGCCAGCCACGTTCAGTGCTTCGGCAGCGGGCCGGTAACGTACGGCCGCCGGGTGGCGACCGACCGGGCGGGGAGCGGGCAGCATGGCTTCTTGCAAGGTCAGCGCGACTTCACGGGCGCGGATGAGTTCAGTGACGTCCTCCACCCGGTGCAGCAGCAGTGCCACCCGCCCGTCAGAGCCGAGGACGGGGGTGTTGGTCAGGTTCACGTACCGCTCGTGACGTACCCCAGGCTGGTCGGGGTCCTTCATGTAGTAGCGCTGCAGCGCTACGGTGTCGCGCTCACCGGAGTCCGCAACCCGGCGTAGTGACGCCACATTTTTGAGCAGGAGGGGCAGTACGAGGGGCTCGTTCTCGGGGAAGTCGTCGGGCAGGTACCGGCCGACCAGTTGCTCACGGGTGCGGCCCATGATGCGCAGGAACTCCGCGTTGACGTCCACGAAGATCAGCTGCGGCGTCAGCAGCGCCACCGCCCCGGAAAGGGCCTGGAACACCGCCGTGTAGTCGACCTCCGGTTCCGCCATGATTATCCTGCCTCCCTGCTACCGGCTGCCCGTCTTTTCACGATACGGGGGGAATGGGACAGCTCGCGCCGTGACGTCGCAGGCCTAGTGAGCTGGTCCGGAGATGCGTGAGCAGCGCACCACCAGCGCACCAGATCCAGCGGGGAACAGCGGGGAACCACGGTGAACGCAGCCGAACCCAACGAGGCCACTGCTCGGCTTTTCGCCCAGGTCAGCGCGAACAGGCCGCACATGCTCGCAGCTTCCCAAGCTGAGAGTGCGAGTTCGATTCTCGTCACCCGCTCCAGAATTTGCCTCCAGGTCAACGGCCTGGGGGTGGTTTGTCGTCTAGTCCAATTCGGGGGGAGCCGAGGATGCGCAGCCGGTCATGAGCGGGGGAGCCGGGCGCGGTACCTCCAGCACGTCGCGGATCGTGGCCCAGCGCACCGTCGCCGACACCGCGCGATGTGACGGACCCGCGCAGGTGCCAACGCGCCGCCGATCACCGTCCGCACCACCCGAGGGGAGATCCACCGAGGTTCGGCTCGCCTGCACGAGCCGCCCCCGCACAGGCCACTCCCCACCCTGAAGGTCATGCACAGGTAAAATGCTAGGATCCGGCCACTTGCCTGGGGGGCGTCGGAACGTCAACTGTGCCGCGGGTCCATGACCTGCGGCTCAACGGCGCGCGCAAGTCTCTCCAAGCCTTCGCCTACCGTCCTTGGAGAGGTTCTGAATGGGCAGACGTGCGCTCGTACGAGGCGCCACCGCCGCAACCGTTTCCTTCACACTGGCTCTCGGCCTCGGCTCGCTGACCGTCGGCATCGCGCACGGTGGAACGGTCACCGGAGAGGTGGTCGTACCGGCCGCCACGGACATGGTTCCCCGGACGGGTCTGCTGAGCGCGGGGCCCTCGGGGTTCCTCCGGTACGAGGAGGGGCGGGGCCAGCTCTGGACGACGTACGACGGTGTCGACACGGTCGTCGACGCATCGGGCACGGACGTGTACGGCGTCACGAGTGCCGGCGCCGGCTCGGACGTCGTCGCCCGCTACGACACCTCCGCCGGGACCGTGACGCTGCGAAACATGACGTCCGGCCAGATCAGTACGGTCGCACTGCCCGACGGACACTTCTACTTCAGCACCCTCGGGTCGACGGTCGTCACGACCGCGGGAACCCCTGGCGCCGACAGCACGTGGCATCTGCTGGACGCCCGGGCCGACGGCTCCGTCTCCGACCGCACGGTGCAAGGCGTCCCCTCCGGCGTCCATCTGCAGTCCGCCGCCGGGCTGGGCGACGCGCACGGACAGGTCGTGCAGTACCGCAAGGGCGACGACATGGTCACCGGGTGGCTCGACGTGGAGCAGGGGCGCTTCACCGCCCTGCCGTACACCGTGCAGTCCTGGAACTACCTGGTCGCGCTCAGCCCCACCCACCTGGTCTGGTACTACGACGGCACTCTGCACGTCGCCTCCCGTCAGGACCCGGCCGCCGCCGTGCGGACCGTGCGGGTCGGCGAGATCTCGCAGGTGCTGGGCCTCGTCGGCGACCACGTCATCGTGTCCCGGTACGACTCCTCCCTGGGCCAGAACGACACCTACCGCGCGGTCTCGCGGGTCGAGGCCGTCCCCCTCGACGGCTCCGCGCCGCGCACGCTGCTGGCCAGGACGTCACGGCAGGCCGTGCCGACTCCGGACGGCGGGCTCCTGGTCGCGGGCGGCGCCGACACGGACCACTGGGGCGTCTCCCTCGTCGAGGCGGCCGAGGACGGCGGGGTCACCGTACGGAGGATCGCGAACGCCTACCCGCGGCAGGCCGCCCACACGGTCTCCCAACTGACCCTTGCCCAGGGGCGGTTGACCACCGTGGAGACCGACCCCGTGGGCGACTGGTCGTATCTCCACACCCGTGAGACCGGCGTGGCCGACTCCCCCACGGCGGGGGCACGCACCACCCGCGGCCGTATCGTGCTGGAGAACTACTCGGGAAGCCGCCCACGTCTCCTCGACACCGGCGACGGCCGGACGGTCGTCGCCGGCCACGGCACGAGCGCCGCCCAGCAGCCCCAGCTCCTCGGGGCCGACCGGTCGCTGCCCGGCACCCGGATCGACGGCTCCCGCAGCTACCAGACCGCGACCGCCGCGGGCGGCCGTTTCGCCGCCCTGACCAGGCCGTACGACAGCAACGGCGTGGCGGAGACCCGGGTCGTCGACCTCGACTCCGGGCGCACGGTGTTCACGACGACGGACAGCGTGCGGGCGATCTGGGGCACCACCGTGTGGGTGATGTCCGGCAACGACACCGTGGTCCCGTACGACCTGCTGACCGGGAAGCAGGGCGAGCCGGTGTGGTTCGGGCGCGGCTGCCTGCTGAACGACTTCCAGGCGGTCGGCCGGTGGCTGCTGTGGAACTGCGTGCTCAACTCGGAGGGACAGGGCGTCTACGACACCGTCACCCAGCGGAATCTGACGCTCGTGTCGGGCTCAGGCTGGGAGCAGGCGCAGCTCGGCGACGGCTTCGTCGCGACGGTCGAGGCCGGGCAGCTCAAGGTGATCGACGTCCGCGGCGGGACGCCCCTGTCGCACACCGCCGGGAAGTTCGAGGGGAACGCCTGGGACGTCGACCCGTACACCGGCGTGATCGCCCAGCTCCGCTCCGACCACACCATCCGTCTGACCTCCAGTGAGGTCCCCGTCTCCGCCCTGGTCCAGCGCGACGCCACCGTCGCCGCCTCGGTGGACGTCAGGGGCGGCGCCGCGCCGTGGAGCCCGAAGTGGTGGCTGAACAAGCCCGCGGCCTCCTGGAAACTCGTGATCGGCGACAAGGCCACCGGTGCGGCCGTCCGCACCCTCTCCGGCGGTCTGTCGCGCGGTGTGGTGAGTCCGGCGTGGAACGGCAAGGACGGCTCCGGCCGGCTGGTGCCCAACGGCGCCTACACCTGGACGCTGACCGTCACCCCCGCGGACGGGCAGGGCGCGGCGCTGACGAGGACGGGCACGGTCAAGGTCACCGGGGCCGCCGCGGTCCGCCGCGACTTCGTCGGGTCGGACGGCTTCGGCGAGCTGGTGACGCTGAACGGCTCCGGTGGGCTGACGTACCAGTACGGGACGGGCAAGGGCACCTTCACCGGGAAGCTGACCGGGAGCGGCTGGGCGACATCGATCAAGGCCGTGCCCTTCGGCGACCTGAGCGGTGACCGCTGCAACGACGTGCTCGTCCGGTTCAGCAGCGGTGCGTTGCGCGCCTACCGGCCCGCGTGCGGGGCGGCGGTGACGCCTTCCACCGCGTACACCTCGCTGGGCGGTGGCTGGCAGCAGTACGACGTGCTGACCGCACCCGGTGACGTCAGTGGTGACGGCCGACCGGACCTGATCGCCCGCAACACCGCCACCGGCACCGTCTACCTGTACAAGGGCACCAGCGCCGGGAATCTCTCCGCCCGCGTCAAGCTCTACGACGACTGGAAGACGTACAAGAAGATCGTGGGCGCCGGTGATCTGAACGGCGACGGCATCGGTGATCTCCTCGCGCAGGACAAGGCGAACAACCTGTACCGCTACGACGGCACCGGCAAGGGCACTTTCAAGGCCCGCGTGAAGCTGTTCGGCAACTGGGGCGGCTCGTACAGCGCGATCGTCGGCGTCGGGGACATCACGGGTGACGGCAAAGCGGACATCGTCTCCCGCGACACCTCCGGCGCCGTCTGGCGCAACAACGGCAACGGCAAGGGCTCCTTCGGCGGTCGTACGAAGATCGCCACCGGCTGGCAGGGGTACAAGGGCTTGTTCTGAGCCGCCTTCGAGAGGCGACGGGAAACGGTCGGGACGCAAGGCGGCGCGTTCGGATGACCCGTCGCGCGGCTCAGGGGCACAGGGGCACCGGTGCGTGACAGGCGCGGCTCCGTGTCCGGGGCGGCAGGCCCTACTCTGATCCCCGTGAGGCAGGCAGGCGCTGGGAAGGATGATCGGCGATGACGCCCCTGAGCACCGGGGACCCGAAGTCCATAGGCGGGTACACCCTTCTCGGTCGGCTCGGGGCGGGCGGCATGGGGGTCGTCTATCTGGGAGTCTCCGCCTCGGGACGGCAGGTCGCGGTCAAGCTCGTGCACGGGCCGTACGCCCAGGAGGAGGAGTTCCGGACGCGCTTCCGGCAGGAGATCGAGGCAGCGCGCAGAGTGAGCGGCGCCTTCACCGCACCTGTCGTGGACGCCGACCCGGACGCCGACCGGCCGTGGATGGCGACGCTCTACGTGCCGGGGCTCAACCTTGCCGAAGTCGTGGAGAAGGACGGCCCGTTGAGCCAGCGGGAACTGCGCGCGCTGGGGCTGGGGCTCACCGAGGCGCTGCGCGACATCCAGCGGGCGGGCCTGGTGCACCGGGACCTCAAACCGCGCAACGTCCTGATGACCGAGGACGGGCCGCGCGTCATCGACTTCGGCATATCGCGCGCTTCCGACCACCAGAGCCTCACCACGACCGGGCGGATGATCGGCACTCCGCCCTTCATGTCGCCGGAACAACTGGCCTCTCCCCGGGACGTCACCCCGGCCTCGGACGTGTTCTCGCTGGGGTCGCTGCTGGTGTTCGCGGCCGTCGGCACAGGCCCGTTCGACGCCGACAGCCCGTATATAACCGGCTATCAGGTGGTGCACGGGACCCCGGACCTCGGCGGCGTGCCCGAAGCGCTCCTGGGCATTGTCGAGCGCTGCCTGGACAAGGACCCGGCCGCGCGGCCGGAACTGACGGACATACACCGCATGCTCCAGGCGCTGCCGGAGTCCGACGCCACCGGGTCCCCGAAGACCGGGCAGTCCGCGAAGCCCGGGCGCCGCCCCACTTCTCGGAGCGCGGCCACCACCCCCGCGGGCACCCCGTCCGGCATCGGTACCGGCAAGCGACGCCGAGCCCGGATGCTCCTCACCGGCCTCGGTGCGGTGCTGGCCGTCACGGCGCTGTGTGTCGGGGTGGGTGTCTACGTGTCCGATTCGGACACCGCCACCGCCACGGCCGGCGCCCATGCCGCGTCACTGCCCGACGGTTGGCGGCCGTGGCAGACGAAGCTGCGGTACGACGTGAAGGGTGTCCCTCTCGACTACGACAGCCCTGGATGCGTGGCGAAGGGAAGCGCCCTGTTCTGTGGCGGTACGGGTTTCACGGCCGCCAGGATCGACGCGGCCTCCGGCCGCGCCCTGTGGCGGACCGGCACCCGCCCTCAGGGGGCACAGCCGATCGGCGTTCGCGACGGGCTGGTCTACATGTACGAGGAACCGGACGACAGGACCAGGCGCATGGTGGCTCTCGACGCCGGTACCGGGCACCGGCGGTGGCAACGCGACATCAACCCGTCCGAGGAGGCGGTCCTGTACGACGGCGGGCTGCTGACCCTGTCTCCCGACTACGCGTCGTTCGTGGCTTACGGGCCTTCCGGCAAGGAACTGTGGCGGGCGCCCTCGCTGGAGGAGTACTGCACTCCGTCGGCGCTGGGAGGCGTCCCCTACGCCCTGTGCTCGAAGGGCAACGAGCCCGGCCAGGCCCCGGTCGAGCTGATGAAGCTCGGACCCGGCAGCCTGACCGAAACGGCCACACTGCCCAAGAAGGCGGAAGCGCTCGGCGCCGTCGGCGGGCAGCCCCTGTTCCTCGCCCCCCAGACCGCGAAGGACGTGTACGAAGCCGGGTACGAACGGCCGTACAACGCGCTGCTGCGGGTGGCCGCGGAAACCGGGCAGGTCAGACGGATACCGCTGGCACATCCGCTGACCGGCGCGGCCACCCTTGTGGACGGCGTCGTCTACTTCGTCCGGTCCGACGGGTCGGTCACCGCGGTGTCGGCGGACAGCGGCAAACAACTCTGGCAGAAGATGACGGACGTGGAGAGTCTGTCCGCGCCCGCGATGTCGGCGACGTACAACCGGGTCTATTTCTCCAACCGCTTCGGCCGTCTGCTGGCACTGGACAGCCGCACCGGAGCGGAGGTCTGGCGCACCTCCGCACTGGACGACCCCGGGGACAAAGTGCAGAGCTACCCGCCGCGAGTGCTGCTCGTCAAGGACGCGATCGTGGCGACGGCCGGCGACACGGCCTTCTCCCGGAGCCCCGACGGGCCCACCTGACCGGCCGAGGCGATCACCGCGCACTGTGCGGTTCACCGGACAACCACGGTGGACAGCGGCGCGAAATGCGAGTGCGAGTTCGATTCTCGTCACCCGCTCCATGATGAAACCCCAGGTCAACGACCTGGGGTTTGTTTGTTGTCCAGCCCGGTTCCATCGCGAGAGGGGACTGCTCTCCCGGAACAGGCACTCATGTGGCCGGCGTCTCGCCCGCCTTGTCCGCGACCCCGACAGCCAGCAGCGCCTCGTCCGCCGAGCCCAGGAAGCCGAGTGACTTCTTGTCGATGACCCAGACCGTGCGGCCGTCGCGCTCCTTGAAACTCAGGCCGATGCCGGAGCGGCCGGTGTAGTTCTTGGCGTCGGTGACGACCGAGACGCCCGGGATCTTCGCGGC
Source organism: Streptomyces mirabilis (assembly GCF_039503195.1). Taxonomy (NCBI): domain Bacteria; kingdom Bacillati; phylum Actinomycetota; class Actinomycetes; order Kitasatosporales; family Streptomycetaceae; genus Streptomyces; species Streptomyces mirabilis. The sequence continues at coordinate 5,589,823 of NZ_JBCJKP010000001.1, read as the reverse complement.
CGCGCGGTAGAGCGTGGCGTCCAGTTCGGGCAGGAGCGTGGCGTCGGGCAGCATGTCGCCGATCTTCTCCAGCGCCGCCGCTGGCTGGCAGGGCTACAAGGCCCTGTACTGACCGGCCGCGACAGGTCGCGTCCGTCGTTCGGTCCTCACCGTGAAGTCGGCCTTCACGACCGCGTACGCCGGATCGTGAAGGCCGATTTCGTGCTGGGGGACCGCATGCGCCGGTCGGCGTGGCGCGCTGCGCCTTCGCGGGCTTGGGCTACTTGATGTAGACGAGGCTGTCGGTGGTGACGGTGGGACGGCCGCTGGTGCCGACCACGACGATCTTGATGGTGTGCTTGGCGCTGCTGGACCAGGTCTTGGTCCAGATCGCCTGCCGGTACAGGGTGGTGGAGGACTTCAGGTCGACGGTGGAGATCTTGGTGCCGTCGACATAGACGTACGCCTGGCCGGAGCTGGCGGCGCGGGAGACGACCCAGGCGGCGGAACGGCCGGTGAAGGTCCAGGTGAGGCTGGCGCCCTTGGAACCGCTGGAGTAGGACTGGCCGCCGAGGTAGCTGGTGGAGGAGCGGGTGGTCCAGCTGCCGGACTTCGTGGCGGCGGTCTCCTGCAGTATCACCGGGGTGTACGAGGGCGAGGACGTGCGGTAGTTACCGGCGTAGTCGTAGGCCCGCATCGACCAGATGGTGGCGGCACCGGACTTGGCGGTGCTGTTGGAGGTGGTGGTGGTCGGGCCGAAGGTGGCGGTGGTGGGGGACAGCAGCTTCACGTAGCGCAGGGCCTTGTCGTCGGTGGCCTTCCAGCCGAGAGTGACCGGGATGGCGCTGGTGCTGACGGTGCCGGAGCGCAGGGAAAGATTCGGGTTGGTGGTGAAGGTCGGTGCGGTCGTCTCCGCGACGACGGTCAGCGCGGCACTGGTCGCGGTCCTGCCGGACTGGTGCACGGCCCGCACGGCGACAGTGTGGCTGCCCAGGGCCAGGGTGACGCCGGCGGACGTGGCGGTGCCGGAGGTGGTGGCGACGCTCTTGCCGTCGACCAGCAGCTCGAACTTGGAGATCAACGACGCCGGGGTGGTGGCCGTCCAGCGGACGGTGATGCCGCCCTTGGTGTAGTACGTCGAGCCCGAAAGGGCCGCGCCGTCGACCGAGCCGACCTTCAGGCCCTGCACCGGGCCGGATGCCCAGGTGCGGATGGTCGGCAGTTGGTCGTAGAGCAGGCCGCCGGGGCACTGTGTGTTGTAGCCGTCCCGGTGGCCGGAGATCCGCTGGAAGGTGTACTTGCTGCCCGCGGTGAAGTTGGTGTTGAAGTAGTTGTGCTGGTCCGCGCCCGCGGTCAGCTGGGTGGTTCCGGCGGGATCGGCGCCGTACTGGCCGAGCTTCCAGGCCGCCAGGCGGGCGACTGACGCCAGCGTGGCGTTGGTGGCGCTGGTGGTGGTGTAGTCACCGAGCACCGCGACGCCCGCGGACTCCCGGTTCCAGCCGTAGGTGTGTGCGCCGAACACCGGAAGGTCCACGCCGCCCTTGCGGCCCTCGAAGATGGTGCCGCATTTGTCGACGAGGAAGTTGTAGCCGATGTCCTTCCAGCCGCTGACCTGGACGTGGTAGGCGTAGATGCTCCGGATGATCGACGGCGAGTCGGCGCAGGTGTAGTCGTTGGCCCCGTCGGTGTGGTGGACGAAGACCGCCTTCACGTCCGCGTTGTACTCCGGCGCCTCGGGGCTGATCGACTCGTCGGCACCCCAGTCGGCGCGCGAGACGATCGGCGGTTCGGGCACGGTGGACGGCGGTGCCGAGGGCGGCGCGCTGGAGGACGTGCTCGGCGACGGCGACACGGAGTCCGTGGGGGACGCCGAGTCGGAGGGCGAGGCGGAGTCCGTGGGGGACGCCGACGCGGAGGGCGGGACGGAGTCGGTGGCCGCCGGCGTGGTGTCCGTCGCGGCCGGGGATGTGGCGGTCTGGCCGTCCGTCGGCGCGGCGGTGGTGCCGTCGCTGGGCGTGGCGGAGTCGGTGGGCGCGGATGCCGTGGCGCCGGGAGTCTCATCCGCGACGAACGCGGCAGGCTCGGCCGCGCTACCGCCGGTCTTGGTCTCGGCGTCGGTCAGCACCCCCGGGTCGACCAGGTTGACCTCGAGGTCCTTGGGCAGAGCGGAGCTGCTGCTGCCGTTCTTGCGGATGACCTGCACCTGCATGCCGTCGGACGGGCCGACCCACAACGGCTCGGATGCTCCGCGCACCCCGACGCCGGGGTTCTCCAGCGGGTCGGCGTTCAGTTCGAGGTCCTGCCAGGCGCTCCACTGGCCGGTCTTGAGGCTGCGGGTGCGTACCTGTGCCGCGCCGTCGAGCCGCTTGGCCGCCCCCGTCCAGGAGACGCCGAGCATCGAGAACGGCTGGGTGTCCGTGCGCGGCAGCTCCCGCTTGTCGCCTGTGCCGCCTTTCAGTGCGAGGTCGTACACCTTCGCCGGCCGCTTGGCCCGGCCGGCCGCGCCGGGATCCGAGGACGGGCTGGCGACGGCGTAGGTCACCACGCCCCCGCCTCCGAGGACCACCGCACCGAGCGTCAGCCACGCCCGTCGTTTCATGCTCAGCGATCTGTACACATGCGACGTACGACGACCCACCACGTATCCACCCCTAGAAGGCCCGGAAAGGCCACAGAAAAAGGTCACATGAGGCACACCTGGCACACAGGTGGCCGCCCTCTACAGCGCATCGCGTCCGACGAACATCACGGGGCGAGGGGCGTCAGTGACGCAGATCACTCCGATGGCGATGTGTCATGCGTGCCACGGGTGGTGCGGGCCGTCGAGGTCCGTCCGAGTGAGGCGGGTGATCGGCTGATGCCTCCCGCCGTGGCCGACGCCGGCGCGGTCAACGGCACTTGTGATGGCGGCACTTGGGGGGTGCTGTCGGAGCGCCCGGTGTGGGGGCGGCAGTGGCGGTGGTCTTCTTGCCGCTCTTGCCGCCCCGCTTGGCGGGGGCCGCGGACGGGGAGGGCGTGGGAGCACCGGGCTCGTCGGCGCCGCGGCCGAGGGGTGCGGGCGCGGGGAAGGGTGCGTCGGGCAGGCCGGCGAGGGCGTCGCGCATGTACTGGATCCAGATCTCGGTGGGGATGTCGCCGCCGAACACCTTCTGGAGGCCACCGACGCCAACCAGGGACTGCAGCTGCGGGTGGTTCGAGTCCTCTCTGAAGAGGACGACAGAGGTGGCGAGTTGCGGGGTGTAGCCGATGAACCAGGCGGAACGGTAGTCGTCGGTGGTTCCGGTCTTGCCCGCCGCGGTCCTGCCGAGAGCCTGGGCCTTGCTGCCGGTGCCCCGGGCGATGACGCCCCTGAGCACGTCGGTCACGTTCCCGGCGACCGCCGCCGGCAGGGCCCGCACGGGGGCCGGGGCGGAGAAGCCGGCCAGTACCGAGCCGTTGTGGGTGACCTTCGTGACCGAGTACGGGGTGGCCTGCATCCCGTCGGCGGCAAAAGTCGCGTACACGCCTGCCATGCGAATGGCGCTCGGTGTGGAGGTGCCGATGTAGAAGCCGGCGCTGGGGGCGGCGAGGCTGCTCGGGCGCAGGCCGAGGGACTGTGCCGTCCTCGCCACGTTCCCGTAGCCGACGTCCTCTCCCAGTTGCACGTACGGCGTGTTGACCGACTGCTCCATGGCCTTGCGCAGAGAGATGTAGCCCCAGCGCTGGGGGGTGTCGTTGTGCTGGTGGAGGAGCCCGGTGGGGTCCTTGGGATCGACGACGTCGTTGCCCTGCTGGTCCTTGATCTTGATGCCGTCGTCACCGTTGAACTTGCCGGCCGGGGTGATCGGCTCGGGTGACGTGCCGGGTCGCAGTACCGCTCCGTGCTGGAGTGCGGCGGCGAGGACGATGGGCTTGAAGGTCGATCCCACCGGGACGCCGGAGGTGTCGGCGTTGTCCGAGTAGTGGGCGTGGTCGAAGCCGGGTCCGCCGTAGACGGCGAGGATCCTGCCGGTCGTGGGTTCCACCGAGGCGGCTCCGACCTGGACGTCCCGGTCGACCGGCCGGTGGGCGGGGTCGAGGCGTTGCCCCCGCACCGCGGCGACAGCCCTCGTCAGTTCCGCCGTCCTCTTCCTGTCGAAGGTGGTGTGGATCTGGTAGCCGCCCCTGCTCAGGCCGCTGTCGGTGATGGTCGGGTCGTGTGTCTCGGCATAGGACCTGGCGAGTTGGACCAGGTAGCCGGTCTCGCCCGTGAGCCCTGAACCGCGGGTCCACTTCCTGGGGGTGGGGAAACCGGCGGCCGCGTACCGTGCCCGCCGGCCGGGTGTCAGCCTGCCGGTCTTCACCATCCGGTCGAGCACCCAGGACCAGCGTGCTTCCGCCTTTGCCCTGGCCGCGGGATCGGAATCCGCGTACTGGAAGAGACTCGGCTCGTTGACCGCCGCGGCGAGGAAGGCTCCCTGGCTCGCGTCGAGCCTCTCCACCGGGAGGCCGTAGTACATGCGCGCCGCGGCCTGGATGCCGTTGGCCTGACGACCGAAGAAGCAGGTGTTCAGATACCCCTGGAGGATCCGCTCCTTGGTCATCCCGGCACCGATCTTGGTGGAGATCAGCAGTTCCTTGAACTTGCGTGAGACCGTCTGCGACTGGTCCAGGTAGGTGTTCTTGACGAACTGCTGGGTGATCGTCGAGCCGGACTGGACGGAGCCGCCGGCGGCCATGTGGACGACGGCGCGGAGGATTCCCCGCGGGTCGATGCCCGGGTCGGTGTAGAAGGAGGCGTTCTCCGCGGCGATGAAGTCCCACCGCACGTCGGCGGGTACCTGTGAGAGCGACACGTTCTGCCGGTTGACGCTGCCGTCGGTCGCCAGGACCGTGCCGTCCGACCAGTAGTAGACGTTGTTCTGCAGCAGTGTCGTGGGATTGGGGTCGGGGATGGTGACCGTGGCGTAGGCATAGCCGACGGCCGCTGCCGTGGCGCCGAAGAAGAGCAGGAAGAGCGAGAGCAGTTGGCGCACCGACGGCAGCCAGCGGCGCGGGCCCGTCGTGCCTCGGCGCGGGTAGTCGATCCGGCGTTTCTTCTGTGGCGCCCTGCTGCGGGCACGGCGTGGCATGTCCTGTCGGGGGGCCTGGTCACGATGTGCGGCCCGGTGGCCCGTGGCGCGGTCACCTCCGGCACGCGTGCCGCCGACGGAGCGCTGCGGCGGTCGGCGCCTGTGTCCGCTCATGGGCTCTGATCACTGTCCTCTCAGTACGACTGCGGTGTCTTGGACGGTCCGGGCTGCCGGAGACCGGGGTGGGGTGAGGGCTGTGGAAGGCCGCCCGCACGACCCTTGCGGGTGGAGATGGGGGCGGAGCGGCGGTCGAGGCCCGGGACGTGATCCTGGTGGGCGCTGCGGTGGGCCGGGACGTGGCCGCAGGCGCGGTGGAGACGGCCGACCGGTCGGTGGGACCGGGGGTCTTCTGCACCGCGGGGCCGGAGTTCCGCTGCCCTGCGGTGGGACTCGCGGTCCCTGCGGAGTGGCCCGTGCCGGGCGAGGCGTCGGGCGCGGTCGCCCGGGGCGTGGTCGGGTGCGTGGAGTCCGACTGCGGGACGAACGGAGAACTGCTGCCGGGTCCGCCCGGCATCGTGCTGAGCAGCAGGGCGACGTAGCCGTCGGCGGGGATCACCAGCGTCCCCGTCGCATGGGTGCTGTACTCCGAGTGTGTCCCCTGCGCGAGTTCCACCGAGTTCCAGGACATCGTGACCCGTGCCGACGCCGGCGCCGTACTCGTGGCCGTAGGCATACGCGTGCCCGGCATCGCCGTACGGATCCTCGCCGTACGCCCCGCCGCTTTCGTCCATCCGCCGCACGAGTCGTGCCCCCTGTCCCGGCCGACCGACACGGTCGTCCGCATGGAAAGAGCGCACTCGGCCGGAAGTGTTACACCTCGGCCTCGCCGTCCGTACCTGCTCGACCGCGGGGAACGAGCCGGACGAGAGGTGAGCAATCATGACGACGGCTTGCCTGGGGCCCGCCTGCGGGAGAACGGCCGACGGGGAGCAAGCGTGCTGTTCGCCCTCGGCGAGGCGGACACGCGGCGCCTCTGTCGGCCGAGGATTCCTGACCCGCGCCCCTACACGCGCCTCAGGTCGGCAGCCATTTCACCACCGCGTCCCCGCACTCGGCCGTCCGTGCGTAGAACGCTCTCAATTCCTGGTGCGCCACCGCGAACGCGTACCACGTCTCGGGCTCCGCGGTCGCGCCGCCGTAGCGCGGCAGCAGTTCGGCGCGGGCGAAATCCCACAGCACGTCGAAGTCGGCCATGGCCAGGAACCTGGCCACCCGGCGGGCCTGGGCCGCCGTCAGCACCAGGAACGGCGACTTGTGCCGGTCGGCGCGGAACACCGGCCGACCACCGAGCACCACCTGGGTCTGAGGCCGGTCTTCGGCGGTCTGGGGCCGGTCTGCGGCACGATGCGCGGGAGCGCCGGCGTAGATGCGTTCCTGGTCCAGATAACGGTTGTCCAGCTCCTCTTCACGGTGCCGGCCGACCCGACGTCGGACGGCCTCCGAGTCGTCCTCGAAGAGTCGTTCGAGCCAGGTCGTACTGTTGCGCAGTGCGGGAGGCGGCACCGCTCGCAGACGGAGGTACGTACTCATGCCAGAGGGAGCGCACGGGGACGCCGAAGCATTACGCCGCCCGCGCCGGCTGCCGGGAATCCCCCGCGGCCGCGTAACGGATCGACCGCCCACCTCGCTCTCTTCGTATGTGACGACAGATCAGGAGACGAGACCCCCTGCGGCGGCCAGGCCCGTGCGGTGGGCGGCGGACACGGTGGCGACGATGCGGGAGGGGGCACGGCTGCGCCTCGACTACTCGGCATCGAGCCTGTGGCCCGTCGACCGGATGATCGACGACCTGCGGCAGGAGGACACGCCCTACGCCGCCGTGGAGAGCGTGCTGCGCGGCTTCGGGGCGTATGCGGGTGAGGTGATCGTCCGCCAAACGGACGCCGAGTGGTGGGAGGCGGACGGCCACCACTGGATCCGCACGGCCGAGGGACGGCTGTGGGATCCCCTCGACGAGGCCCGCCGCTGCTTCGCCGGGGACGGCTCACTGCGGCTGCTGTGCCGCGACGTGACGGCGGGCGCACCCGAACCCCGGGATCGGCAACCGCGGCAAGGTCCGTCGGGGAGTGCGGCGCCGGCGACGACGTGAAGGGGCGCCCAGGCGTTGTGACATTTCTGTGAGGACAGACGCTGGTCACCATGGGGCCGTCGATGCGACCGGAGCACGGCGGACGGCATGCACTCGCCATGAACCCGGTACGAACGAGGACAGTCTTGGGCCAGGTACGGCAACCCCGGCGTGTACAGGCGTACGACGGGGAATTGGGCGCGGCGGTCGCGCGGGCCCAGGACGGCGACGAGACGGCCTTCGCATTCGCGTACCGGATGGTGCAGCCGGGCCTGCTCGGCTATCTGCGCGGCCTGGTCGGCGACGACGCGGAGGACGTGGCGTCCGACGCCTGGCTGGAGATCGCCCGTGACCTCGGCCGTTTCAAGGGGGACGGGGCCGGGTTCCGCGGCTGGACCTCGACCATCGCCCGGCACCGGGCGCTGGACCATCTGCGCCGCCAGCGCGTACGGCCCCGGGCAGGAGGGACCGAACAGGACGTACTGGACCTGCCCAGCCGGCACAGCACCCATGAAGAGGCCCTGGAGTCCCTGTCCACCCAGCGGGCGCTGGAACTGGTCCGCGGGCTGCCGCGGGACCAGGCAGAGGCCGTACTCCTGCGGGTCGTCGTCGGCCTGGACGCTCCCGCCGCCGCACGCGTCCTCGGCAAGCGCCCGGGAGCGGTGCGCACTGCCGCCCACCGCGGCCTGAAACGCCTCGCCCGCCAGCTGGGCGTCGCCGGTGAATCGGACAAGGGTGTGACGAATGAGGCTTCCCCAACGCTGGGGAAGTCGAAATGAACGACGCCGGCAACAGTGACCGACTGACAGGCATCAGGACCGGAACGCCGAACGTATCGAACCGGTCGAACAGGAACGGAAGCGGACATGGGTGAACGGCAGGGCGGCGACGGAGTTCTGGGCCGTCGGCGTGTGCACCCTGGCGGCGCCGCGTCCGACCCGTGGGAGGTGCGTGACGCCGCCACGCTGGAAACGGAGCTGGGCGCCGTCCTGCTCGAAGGTCATCTCGACCCCGAGGCCGAGCAGCGGGCCCTGATCGCCTTCCGGACCGCCCATGACGCGGGCGCGCACCGGGCGCGTACCCGGCGCCGGGACGACTGGCGGCTGCCTGCGGAGCGGCGTGCCAGGCGTCCTGTGAAGATGACGCTCGGCATGGTGTTCGCCGGCCTCACGCTGAGTGGAGTCGCGGTCGCTGCCATCGGTTCCGTCGGCTCGTCCAAGGACGGTGACGGTGCCGGGCGGGGGACGGCGCATCCGTCGGCGGTCGCCCCGGACCAGCCGGGCGGTGAGGCCTCGTCGGCGCCCTCCGGCGTCCCCGGACCGACGGACGGCCCGGCCACCGCCCAGGACACCGAAGCCCACTGCCGCGCCTACGAGCAGGTCAAGGATCGCGGCAAGGCGCTCGACGCGCGGGCCTGGCAGCGACTCGTCACCGCCGCCGGCGGGAAGGACAAGGTCGCCGCGTACTGCTCCGAGCAGCTGGCGCGGGCGACAGCCACGCCGAGCAGGACCGCCGACAACGGCAGGGCGGGGAGCGCCGGCGCCTCCGGCAACTCCGGCGGCACGGGCAACGCGGCCGGAAACGCCCAGGGAAGCGGCGAGAAGAGCAACGGGAAGGGCAGCGGGAAGCACAAGTAGCCTCCGCCGTGCCCCATGTGCCCTGCTGAAAGGCGAACGCCCCCGAGGAGCTCAGTGTGAGCAGGTCCCCGGTCCCGTCCGGAAGACCGCCGGGGCCCACGTGGTCGTGGCGCGCGGGGCTGCCGTGTGCCAGCCGGACGGAGCCGCGTACCTCCAGCGGCTGTCCCACGCCGTCCGCGGGTGCGACGGACAGCGTCCAGTCGTAGTAGCCGTTCGGCAGGAAAACGCCTTCGGGGATTTTGGAGTCGACGCCGGACCACTCGACGTTCAGCTCACCGCCTGCGGCATCGCCGTCCCGGGTGTCGACGACCTTGCCGGTCGCCTTGCTGCGGTTGGCCGCGGCCGGGCGGTTCGGTTTCGCCCGCTGCTCGCTCGGTTGTCCGGGAACCACCCCGGGATTGTCCTTGATCGGTAACCGACGCATCCCGTGGCCGCCGTTCCTCGTCCTGTCAGATGGTCGCGAAGTGACCAAGGAATCGGCGGGGAACTGCGGGAAAGCGGGGCGGACATGGCGCGGCACAGCGGCGGGCAGGGCTGGTACGGCAAGGTGCTCGGCGCGGCGATCGGGGTGGCGTTGCTCGCCGCCGGTGCCTCGATGTGGGCCGCGCAGGCCGAGGCCGTGAGCGGTTCGTCGCCGAAGGCGACCGCGTCGGCCGCGCCGGGCAGTGGCGTCAAGGCGGTCGCGGTGACCATCGCGCATGCCTCGGACAAGGGGGCGCGCGGCGTCAACATCACCATCGACGACGGCCCCGACCCCGTGTGGACCCCTCAAGTGCTCGACGTGCTGCGGGAGTACGGGGTGAAGGCCACGTTCTGCATGGTGGGGACGCAGGCGCAGGCCCACCCGGACCTCGTGAAGAAGGTGGTCGCCGCCGGGCACCGGCTGTGCGACCACTCGGTGTCGCACGACACCACCATGGACAAGAAGTCCGAGGCCTACCAGTCGCAGCAGATCCTCGACGCCGAACGCATGATCACCGAGGCGTCCGGGGGCGTACGGCCGATGTACTACCGGGCGCCCGGCGGGGCCTTCACCCCGTACAGCCGCACGCTCGCCGCCTCCCGTGGCATGCGCCCGCTGGGCTGGAACGTGGACAGCAAGGACTTCGAGCGGCCGGGTACGGACGCCATCGTCGCCACCGTCGAGCGGGAGTTGCCGGGCGGACCGACACTCCTCTTCCACGACGCGGGAGGCGATCGCGCCCAGACCGTCGAGGCCCTGCGCCGGATCCTCCCCCGACTCAAGGAGCAGGGCTACTCCTTCGGTTTCCCGGTGCGCTGAGCCCCAGCCCTGGCATGCCGAAGAGAACCCGGCGGTCCAGGCCCCTCGACCATCGCTCTCTCGGGTGGATCAGCGCAGTCAAGCGGGAGCGAGCGCCCCCGGTGGGGACCTATGGTCTCGCGGGCGAGGTCTGCGGTCCGCCACAAGGGAGTCGACGGACCGGTGCCTGATGAGGGGCGAGCATGGAAGCGTCAGCGCGCGAGGTTGCCGTGAGCAAGTTGCCGCTGGTCGGCGCAATGTTCTGGGCGACCAAGATCGTGGCCACAACGCTGGGCGAGTCGGCATCGAACTTCGTCACGATGGCGCCATTGAATCTCGGCTACGCCGTCGGCGCGATCATCTTTCTGGTGGCCTTCGCGCTCACCCTGGTGATGCAGCTCAAGGCCGACCGCTTCCGCCCGATGGTGTTCTGGTCGGTCATTCTGACCACCAGCATCGTGGGCACCTCGATGTCCGACTACATCAACCGCACCGCTGGGCTCGGTTACGCCGGCGGCTCGATTCTGCTGACCAGCCTGCTGGCGATCGTACTGATCGGGTGGCGGATGACCGGACAGACCATGGACGTGGAGCGGATCGCCACGACGGAGGGCGAGGTCTTGTACTGGACCGCGACGCTGGTGTCCAACACGCTGGGCACCTCCAGCGGTGACTTCCTTTCCGGCGGTCTGGGTCTCGGCTTCCGCGACAGCTCTCTGTTGCTGTGCGGGGCCATGCTCGTGATCCTCGCCGCGCACTGTCTGACCCCGATCTCGGGCACGGTGCTGTTCTGGGCGGCCTACGTGTTGACCCGCCCGCTGGGTGCGGTGGCGGAGAACGCGGTGGAAAAGCCCGTCGCGCAGGGCGGACTCGGAGTAGGAACCACGATCACCTCATCCGCTCTGCTCGCCGTCCTGGCAATTCTGGTGGGCCGGCAGATGCTCACCGGCCGCCGGCAAACCCACACGGTGGATACCGTCCTCGGACCCGATAGCCGCTGTCACCGGCCCGCTGGTCAATCAACAGAACCTTCTGCGGATGACTACGCGGGCAAAGCCGCCGACACGCCACGCGCACCAGAAGGAAGGCGACCGGGCTGATCGTTCCGAACCGAGTGGGGGCTGAGGCTGTCAACAGGAGACGGACAGGCTGGATTGCAGAGCCTGTCCGTGGCGCTTAGCGTGATGTCGGGGAGGCCAGGGGCTCTCGGGTGCGGTGCGTGCGGTGGACTTGGCAGGGCGCCCGGTCCTCCGCCCTGGCCCCGGATCAGTGCGCCGCGGCGAACGGTCCTCACCACGGACCTCGGCATTGTTCCTGTCCAGAACGCTCGCCGAGTTTCGGGCGCTGAGAGACGGAAGGCCACTCATGCCACGATCCATGCGCGCCCTCGTAGCCGCAAAGGTTGGCGAGCCGGCCGATGTCCTGCGGTTGGAATCCCGTCCTGTTCCCACGCCAGAAGCCGGTCAGGCGTTGATCCGCATGAAGGCGACTCCGATTCACGCCAGTGATCTGCACGTGCTGCGTGGCCGCTACGGCTTCTCCCCCGAGTTTCCCACTGTCGGGGGTCACATGGAATGCGTGGGCCGTATTGAGGCCCTGGGCCCGGACACCGAGGGACTGAAGATCGGCGAGCGCGTGGTGGCCGTTGCCGTCCCGGCGGTACCCGGGCCGCATGTCTCCGGCACTTGGCAGGAATACCTTGTTGCCGATGTACGAAGGCTCCTGCCGGTTCCCGATCATCTGAGCGACTCCAGCGCCTGTCAGCTCGCCGTCAACCCGTTGACCGCGCTGCTCCTGGTGACTCGCGAACTCGACGTACAGCCGGGTGAATGGTTGTTGCAGACGGCCGCGGGCTCCACCGTCGGCCGACTCGTCATTCAGCTGGCCAGGCATCTGGGTGTACGCACGATCAACGTCGTGCGGCGGCGCGATGCCGTCGAGGAGATCAAGGCGCTGGGTGGTGACGAGGTCATTTGCACCGAGGACGAGGACCTGTTGCCGCGTGTGGCCGAGGTTGCTGGATCGTCCGGCGTGCGCAAGGCCATCGACTGTGTCGCGGGCCATGTGGGTGCCCAGGTGTCCCAGGCATTGGCTCCGGGAGGAGAGGTCGTGGTCTACGGCGCGCTCTCCACTCATCGGCAGACCGACCCGGCAGCGCTGACGATCCCGCTGTCGGCACGCTCGGTCATCTACGAGACCAAAGGGGTCCGTGGCTTCTGGCTGAACCGCTGGTTCGGCGCTGCCTCGCCTGCGGATGCGCTGCGCGCGCTGTCCGAGGTTCGCAGTCTCGTCGCCGATGAAGTGCTGAGCATCCCCCAAGGCGAGCCGTTCCCGCTCGAACGCTTCACTGAAGCCATCACGTTCGCCGAAGCACCCGCGCATGGCGCCAAACCGCTCTTCGTCTTCGAGGACGTCCGGGACGAAGACGACAGGTAGGACGCGGCCCGACCGGTGCCGCTGCGGCTGCGGCTGCGGCTGCGGCTGGGCAAGGTCGCCGACGCCCGCGGTACCGCCCGGCTCGGGCAAACCGCACCACTCGGCCAACCGGACCAGGGGCATCAGGCCGGGGCCGCGATCCGACCATGCGACGGCCGGGAGGCGGCCCCGGGTGCCGTTGGCGGATCGCCGCCGGAAGTGGTGGTGCCGGCGGACAGATCCCTGAGGACGACCTTCTGGTGGCCCACGGCGCGACCACCGCGTGGCGTCGGGGCTCAATTGCCTTCGGGAGAAGGCGTGCTGGAAACCTGCGACTGCCCCGTCACCGAGCTGGAGTTCTTCTGGCGCCGGAGCTGTCGATCCCGCAGTAAGGGCGCACTTCGCCGAATGGGCTGTGCACCGCGCTCACCGCGCTCACGGCAATCAGCGCTGCAGCGCGGTTCGTTGGCGGCGGCCCTGGGCGCCGTTCACAGCGGGAGGATGGTCGAGGCCGGCTCGGAGCGCGTGATCGACGGCATCCACACCGCGCCGAGCCTGAGCGAGGGCAGGACCTACAGGCTCAACCTGGTGTGCGTCGGCAAGCAGCTCGGGCAGGCGCACATCAGCCAGCTGTCCACGCCAAGCGTTCGACACCGCCGTGGCCGTCGCCTCACCCGCGGCGGGTGAAACCGGAATCGGGCGCACGATGTGCACTCGGCCTCAGGGGGCGATCTTGTCGGGGCGAGCAGACAATGAGCGCGAGGGAGTCCGGAACTTGGTGCCCGCGAGGGAAACCGGAACATGGTGGCGCGCGGCTGAGGGCCACCTGCCCCTCCGTCGAACGCCGGTCCCGGAAGAGGACTGATAGGTGATGTCGCACGAGAGAGCCGAACGCATCGCGGATTTCATCGGGCCACTACGGGTGGAACCGGGGTCGAAGGTGCGCCTGGACCGGGACTTCGATCCTCGCTACAAGGCAGGTCTGAAGAAGCGGGACGGGATCGAGCTGCTGCGGACCGGGGTGTCGATGCTGGCCGAGTACCAGGAGCGGTTGGCCGCCCAGGACACGTACGGCGTACTGCTCTGTCTCCAGGCACTCGACGCCGGAGGCAAGGACGGAACGATCCGCCACGTGATGAGCGGCGTCAATCCCCAGGGCGTACGGGTCAGCAGCTTCAAGGTGCCCTCCGCCGAGGAACTCGACCACGACTACCTGTGGCGTTACGCCCAGCGGCTGCCCACGCGGGGCGAGATCGCCATCTTCAACCGCTCGCACTACGAGGAGGTTCTCGTCGTGCGAGTCCACCCCGAGAACCTGGTCCGGCAGAAGCTGCCGGACGACACACTCGGGCCGGGCATATGGGAGCGGCGCTACCGGGAGATCAACCACTGGGAGCGCTACCTCACGGACAACGGGTTCAAGGTGGTGAAGATCTTCCTGAACCTGTCCAAGGAGGAGCAGCGCACCCGCTTCCTGAAGCGGATCGACCTGCCGGAGAGGAACTGGAAGTTCTCCGCGGCCGACGTCCGGGAGCGGCGCCGCTGGGACGACTACCAGGACGCGTTCTCCGAGATGCTGTCGGCCACGAGTACGAAGTGGGCACCGTGGTACGTCGTGCCGGCGGACCGGAAGTGGTTCGCGCGGATCTGCGCGGCGGCGGTCCTCGCGCATGCCCTGATGGACATCGATCCTCAGTACCCCGAGGTGGGGGAAGAGGCGCGGAACGAGCTGCTCGTCGCCAAACGGGAGTTGGAGCAGGAAGCCCCCGCGGGGGCCCCGGCCGATCCGTACACCTCCCGGCATCCGTCGGCCTCCCAAGCCACCGACCGGCAGACGAAGAAGACAAAGACGAAGGCAAAGACTAAGAAGCAGCACGGCTAGGGGACCTGTCGGATCGGCGGACGACCGGCCCGGACGCATGCGCGGCCACGGATCGGAGGCAGAGCGATGACGGTGCGGTCGGATTCCGTGGGAGAACAGCTGCGGGCCTCGGGGGACAGCTGGTGCACGCACGCTCCCGAGGAGGTCGTAGCGGCGTTCGACGTCGATCCCGCGGTCGGTCTCTCCGCGGCACGAGCCGCTCAGCTCCTGAGCGCGCACGGCCCGAACTCGCTGCCCGAGGAGAGGCGAACTCCGGCCTGGCGCCGGTTCCTCAGGCAGTACCGCAGTTACCTGCAGATCGTCCTCGTGGCCGCGGCGATCGTCTCACTGCTCATCCAGCAGTGGACCACCGCGATCCTGCTGATCGTCCTGACCCTGCTGAACGCGGTCGTGGGCCTGCGTCAGGAGGGCAAGGCCGAGAGCGCGATGAACGCCCTGCAGTCGATGATGAAAGCCACGGCGCGCGCCCGCCATCAAGGCCGCCGACATCGGTATCGCCATGGGCAGCGGCACGGATGTGGCGAAGAACGCCGGACGCATGATCCTCTCCGACGACAAGTTCGCCACCATCGTCTACGCCGTGGAGCAGGGCAGGAGGATCTACGACAACCTCACCAAGTACATCCGCTTCGTACTGCTCCTGCTGGTCACCTTCGTGCTGACCTTTCTCGGCGCCACCGTCTTCAACATCGCCGCCGGTGAACCCTTCACCCCGCCGCAGGTGCTGTGGATCCACTTCGTGGTCAACGCCTCCTACGGCTTCGCGCTCGGCTTCGACCAGGAGAGCCCCGGGCTGATGCGACGCAGGCCGCGTCCCGGGGGGAGTCGGTGCTCACCCGGCCCGTACTGGTCACGGTCGGAATCGGCGGACTGGCGATCACCGTCGTGCTGCTCGGACTGATCAAGCTCGGTCAGGCCCACTTCGACAGCGTCGAGACCGGTCGGTCGATCGCGTTCACCGCCTTCGCCCTCTGTCTGATCGTGGCCGCGTTCGAGTGCCGCAGCGAGACGGGTTCGGTGCTGACGACGTCCACCTACAGCAAGCAGATGAACTGGGTGGCACTGGCCCAGTTCGCACTCGCGGTGCTGGTGACCCAGCTGGACGGCTTCCGCCGCATCCTCGGGACGACGCAGATCAACGCACGGCAGTTCGGCTGGGCGCTGCTGACCGCCCTCGCGCTCCTGCTCCTGTGGGAACTGGGCAAACTCCTGGCCCGTCGGGCGAGAGGCACCTGACGCGTCGGGGCATGCCACCGTCGTAGCTCTTTCAAGGGCGGTGCTACTTCTGCTGATCCCGCCCCTCCGGGCGGGAAGGCGGCCACTTGTCGAGCGTCTCGTCCGGCGCGAGTCGGGACAGCGCCTCCGCCAGGCGCCCGCAGGCCTCTTCGATCTCCTGGAGGGTGCGGTTCTGCTCGGTGACGACCGCCGAGAGCAGAAGGGCCGTCAGTGACACGGTGCCGTTGAAGGCCTGCAGGATGACCATCTTGGCGAGGAGATCGTGACTGGCGAACGGGCCCGCCCCGGCGGCACCCGCGTCGATCGCGATCACGGAAGCGATCAGCGCACAGGGCGCGGCGCCGACCAGCTGGAAGCGGAAGGCGGCCCAGATCAGGAAGGGGACGACGAGAAAGAGAAGGGTGATCGTGCTGTGCGTGGCCAGCACGCTGACCGCGGCCGTGCCGCCCAGCAGGGCGATCGCCTCGACCCCGCGCAGGACGGGTGCGCCGCGTGGCCATCGAGCGGTGCGCGCGGCCAGCAGCAACGGCGCGATGACCAGGACCCCCATCGCGTCGCCCGTCCACCACACCGACCAGGTCGGCCAGAAATCATGGACCGGCAGCGCGCCGGCGGCCACCAGGACTCCCGTACCGACGGTCGCGCTGATCACCATTCCGCTCAGGGCCCCGAGGAAGACCAGCGCCAGAGCGTCCTGCAGCCGGTCGAGTGCGGTACGGAATCCCACGCGCCGCAGGAGGAGGTAGGCGCAGACCGGGGCGAGCGTGTTGCCGACCGCGATGGCGAGCACGGGGAGGATCGACGGCCCGAGCATCACGTTCACCAGGAACGCTCCGAGAGCGATTCCCGGCCACATGCGAAGGCCCCAGAGCAGCAGGACGACGACAGCGACGCCGGTGGGCGGCCAGAGCGGCGTGACCTGCCCTCGTACCAGCTGCTGCTCCAGCCCGATCTTGGCACTGCCGTAGTAGGCGGCCGCGACGGCAACCAGCTGCAGGCCCTTGACGGTGTACCGCCGGAGCCCCTCACCGCGCGTCGCATCGCTCATCCTCGCCCACCACAGCGGTCACACCGGGCGCAGCGTGCCGCACCGGGGTCGTACCTGCCACGCATGCCGCTCATCTTTCGCCCTGCCGCTTGTCCTGGGACCCTCCGGAACACCGCTCGTCCCGGAGCCCTCCGTAACGAAGGACGAGGACCGCGGCGTCGTCGCTGTGGCCGGTGAGATCAGCCACCTTGATCACCTGCGCGGCCAGCTCATCGGGGTCGGTGCGACAGGCGCCGTTGACCAGGCCGACCACCTGCTTGAGGCCTTCCTCGATCGGATAGCTGGGGCCTTCCACCACGCCGTCGGTGAGCAGCACGTAGGCGCCCACGCCGGTGAGCGGTCGGCGGGTCGACGGGTAGCTCTCGCCGGCCCGGATGCCCAGCGGCAGGCCGCCGTCGTTCAGGACGATGTCGCAGCGGCCGTCCGCCATGGCCCAGACGGCCGGGATGTGCCCGGCGCGGGCGTCGGCGAGCTCGCTCGTGACCGGGTCGAAGCGCAGGAACGAACAGGTCACGAACAGCCCGTAGTCCATGGCGACGAGCAGGTCGTTGGTGCGCCGGAGCACCTCCGCCGGATCCGTGGTGGCGGTGGCGACGGCGCGCAGACAGGTACGCACCTGCCCCATGAGAGCCGCGGCCTCGACATCGTGGCCCTGTACGTCTCCGATCACGAATCCCACCGAGCCGTCCGGCATGAGGAAACCGTCGTACCAGTCGCCTCCTATGTCCAGCCCGTCCCGTGCAGGTGCGTACCGTCCCGCCACGTGCAGATAGGGCAGGACCGGCAACTCGGCGGCGAGGACCTGGCGCTGCAGCGCGGCAGCGAGTTCCACGCGGGCCTGCTGGACCTTGATCCGGTCCAGTATCCGGCCGGTGAGATCACCGAGCGTGTTCAGCAGCTCTGCGGTCCCACTGGACGAATCGGTGCGGCGGCGAGGCATGGCATCACATTTCAGATTTTTTCGCATTTGCGCCGTAGGTCACGATTTCACGGTACCCCTGTTACAGGCAGCGCATCCTGCCGACGCACACCGCGCCGTCGCTGCCACGACCAGCGAAAACGGGGCGCCGCGGTCAGCTCACGGTGATCTCCACCGACGTTCCCTGGACCCAGGGATGCCGGGCCACCTTGGAGATGCTGCCGATCCGGATGCGGGACACCCTGACCGGTCTCCAGGTCGCCCACGCCCGAGGCGCTCGACCAGTGGTGCCCGAACGGCGACTGGCCCCGGGCGGTTCTCAGTGCGGGAGGAGTTGCTGGCCGCCGTCGATGTCGTACGTCCCGCCCGTGAGCGCGCCGTTGCACATGATGTGTACGGCGAGAGCGGCGACGTCGGCCGGGCCGACCACCCGTCGGATGGGAAGCGTGGTCCGCAGTTCCTCGCGCCGGGCGTCGAGCCGATCCCCCAGCAGCGAGGCCGACAGGGGTGTGTCGACGAATCCGGCGGCGATGAGATTCACCCGGACCGGCGCCATCTCGAGCGCCAGGTTGGCGACGAGGGCGGGCAGAGCCGCGGTGGCGGCCGACGCCACGGCCATGCCGACACCGGGGCGTCGGCCGCCGGTGCCTCCGATGAACAACAGGGTGCCACCGGCGCGGATCTTGTCACGGCTGTAGAGGGCGACCCCGAGGGCCAGGGCGATGCGCTCGTCGAAGGCACGGCGGGCGTCGGCGAGGTCCATGCTCTCCAACGGCATGTAGTAGGGGCCGCCCGCTGTGACCAGTACGTGGTCGACCGGTCCGTCCAGATCCTGGAAGAACCGCTGGAGGCGGTCGGTGTCGGTGGCGTCGAACGCGGCCGTGCCGACGGGTTCCAGCTCCAGGGCGGCCTGCCGCAGCCGTTCGGGGTTGCGGCCGACCAGGACCAACCGGCCGCCGTCCGCACGTACCTGGCGGGCGGCCTCGAGTCCGATTCCCGCGCTGGCGCCGATGACCACGACCGTCCGGTCGGCGAGGTCGGACCGGCGATGGGTGCCGGGAACGCCGGGTGCGGCGGTCATGAGGAGGGGCCGTCGTCGAGAACGGCATGGCTGTGGCCATGGTTGCTGTCTGTCATCCCTGCCTCCGGATTCGGCCTGGTTCTGCGGTCGCGGGCGCGCGGTGTCAGCGGCCGGGGGCCCGCTTCCTCACCTCCTGGAGCACCCAGCCGTTGCCGTCCGGGTCGCTGAAGGTGGCGTAGGAGCCGTAGTCGGCGCGGTCGGGGTGCGGGCCGGGCACCCGTTCCGCCTCCCCGCCCTGGTAGGTGACCCCCTGGGCGCCGTGGCCGTGCTGGAAGATCCCTCCGGCGTCGTGGAACACCTCGCTCATCTCGACGCCCCGGCCGCTGAGCTCCGCGTGGGCCTTCTCGATGTCCGGGACGATGAGGTACAGGCCCCGGACCGAACCGGGCTCGGCGGAGGTGACCCCCTTGCCGAAGATGATGGCGCATTCGGAGCCGGGCGGCGTGAACTGCACCACCCGGTAGTCGTCATGGGCGGCGTGGTCGGCGTCCATCCGGAATCCCGCCGCCTCGTAGAAACTCCTGGCCCGGTCGACGTCGGAGACAGGCAGCACGATGACTTCGAGTTTCAGGTCCATGCGGATGTCTTTCTTCTCGACGGAGTCAGGTTCCTGATGAGGCGTCAAGGGTGAGGTGGAAGGTGAGGTTCCGTACCGTCTTCCCGGCGGGGACGGTGTGGACGTAGCCCCGAGCCGAACTGAAGGCACCCGAACCGCCGGTGACGGCGATGTCGATGGAGGGGGCCGGCGGCAGGTGGAGCAGCGCCTGCGAGGCGATCTGCCCCTGCGGCAGAGCGAAGGTTCCGACGCACTGGAGCTCGTCCGGATCGAGGTGGACATGGACGCAGACCACGCTGTGGTCGCCGATCCTCCGGCCGTCGCGGTACAAGTCCTCGGCGATGACGAGCTCGTCGCCCCGGCTGAGCCCCTTCTTGCCCAGGTCGAGGGATTCGGACTGGGTCTGTTTGGCGACCAACTGGAACACCTGCGTGCGCGGTTGGGTGTCCGGTCGGCCGTACGGGGTTGACGTCGCGGCCGATGCCGGCGGGGCGACGACGAGGGCGGCGGCCAGGCCCGCGACCGCACTCAAGCAGCGCTGACTGATCCTGCGCATGGTGGGTCTCCCACAAGGGGCGGATAGGTGCCCTTCATTCCCAACGTACCGGTTCGCACGTCCCCTCGCGCGACGTCGCCCACGGGGTCGCCCACGGGGTCACCCACGGCGTCTCCCCCAGCGGGGCGGCGTTCGCTACGTGGTTCGCCAGCCGGGTTCGAGGCGGTCGAGGAGGACGCGGAAGGCCGCGTCGGCCGCGTCCCAGTCCCTGTCGACCACGGGTGCGACGAGCAGACCGAAGCACGCGTCGACCAGGAGGACGGCCTCGGTGCGCGCTCGCGCCTCGGGCAGGCCCATGTCGCGGAAGACGGAGGTGAGCAGGCCCGTCCACTCGGCGAGCGTGTCGCGCATGACGGGTCCGTATCGGTCGGGGTGGAGCAGACCGGTGACCATGATCTCGAGATAGAGGGGGAGCGCGGCGCGCAGGTCGGGGTCGGCGAACTGCTGCCAGACCTCTTCCATGAAGCCGCGGGCCCATGCCGGGTCCCTGGGAGCGTCGACGACGCCGAGCAGGCTCCGGGTGCGCAGGAGCGGTCGCCGCTCGTCCAGGGCGAGCGCCTCGGCGACCATGCGTTCCTTGGTGCCGAAGTAGTACAGGAGCATGCGGTCGCTGGTGCCCAGGGCCCGGGCCAGCGGGCGGAGGGACAGGTCCACCAGGCCATTGCGGATCATGTACTCGCGGACCCGGTCCAGCAGGTCGCGTCGTTTGGCCGGGTCGGGCGGGCGCGGCATGGAGGCTCCCGTGCGGTCGGAGGTGCGGTGTCCGATTCATTACTTTCGTTGAGGTATTTACTGTAGTGCCCGCTACGCGTATATTTGAACTGTAGCGAGTGCTACGCGAATGCGAGGCCAGGCACGCCCTGCCCCGTCAGCGGCGCACTTCCGCCGCGGCAACCACGGCCGCCGACGCTCCAGAAGGGACTGATTCTCCATGGCCTTCCAGGCCATCGGCCTCACCGCGACCCCGCGCAGGGGACTCGTTGCCCGGCTTTGCCGCCGACAGGAAGAGCAGGAGGAGTCGGGGCGGAAGGCCCCACTCACCTCGTGGTTCGCCCGGCACCAGGCTCTCTGGTCGCGCACGCTGGCACCCGTACGTCCCTTTGACGCGCCTCGCGGCCGTGCCACCGACTGGGACGCCTCCTGGCCCCTGCCGCGGGAGCTGACCTCGGTCCGCCAGGGCCGCCGCCTGGTGACCGGACAACTGGGCGACTGGGGTCTGCGGGACCTGGCCGACACGGCCGAGCTCCTGGTCAGCGAACTGGTCACCAACGCCCTGTGCCACACGCGCGGCCCACTGCGGCTCAACCTGCAGGTGCGCGAATCCCGCCTGCGGTGCGAGGTCGAGGACACCGACCCCACCGGGCCCGTACGGCGTGTCGTCGACGCCGACGCGGAAGGCGGGCGCGGCATCGACCTGCTCGACCTGCTCGCCGAGGCCTGGGGCAGCACCACCACCGCCACCGGCAAGACCATGTGGTTCCAACTGCCGGCGAAGGCGTCCTCGCCGCAGGGGTCAGCCGCCTCCGACTGAGCCGGCGCGCGGCGCCGACCGTCGATCAGGCGGTCGCGACCGTCCGCGTCTCCCTCTTGCGGGCGCGGTAGGCCGCGGCCTTGATCCTGTTGCCGCAGGACTCCATGCCGCACCACTGCCGACGCATGCCCCGCGAGCGGTCGATGTAGATCCGGGTGCACTCCGGGTTGCCGCACTCCT
Organism: Streptomyces mirabilis; assembly: GCF_039503195.1. NCBI lineage: Bacteria > Bacillati > Actinomycetota > Actinomycetes > Kitasatosporales > Streptomycetaceae > Streptomyces > Streptomyces mirabilis. The sequence goes on along the minus strand of NZ_JBCJKP010000001.1, from coordinate 5,568,384 downwards.
TCAGCAGCGGCACATCCGGTCCGCCCAGCAGCTCGACGGCGAGCCGCGCCACCGTCGACAGCGCTTCCTCCGGGGTCGCCGCCGTCCACCGGCCCGCCGGAGTGAGCTGCGGTGTCGCCGCGGCGTTCCGGGCCGCGGCGTTCAGCACGGCCAGGGCCTCGTCGTCGTACGCCTCGCCCAGCCGGCGGGCGGTGACCAGCGCGTAGACGGCCTCCCGCAGCGCCGTCGCCCGCCCGACGTCGGAGTCCTGGCTCGCGGAGACGGAGTCGACGACTCCGGACTCCAGGTACCAGGCGTCGAGGCGGTCCGGTGAAGCGAGCATCTCGAACCGCAGCGAGCGGCGAGCGCGGAGTGTCGCGGCGAAGTCGAGGGCCGGGTTCCCGCAGACGAAGACGTGATCCAGATTCACATCACCATCTTGACAGGTGATGCGCGGGGCCGGAACATCTGGGCATCATCACCAGTTGAGTAGGTGACTGATCGATGTCGCCGACCGGGGTGCACCTACCGAAGCGAGGTACGCGAGATGACACAGACAGAGCGGACGGAGACGGCCCCCGACGCCGCGGAGGCGGCACGCCGGGCGCGGTTCGGCACGCTGCCGGAGCGCGTTCGGGTCGAGGACACGGTCGAGGAACGGCCCGCCACGGTGCCCGACCCGGCGCGAGACGCGTACAGCGCGGACGAGTGGCTCGTCCGTTACTGCCTGTGAACGGAAAGGAGTCCGGGATGACGACCAGAACACCACAGGTCCTCAGAGCACTGACAGCGATCGCGGCGGTGCTCGTGATCGGCTTCGGCTGCTTCACGCAGGTCTTCTGACAACACAGGATTTCCCCTGTTCTCGCGAGCCCAGCCGGCGCCGCGTGTCCGGTGATCCGTTACGCTGACCGCCGCTGACCTCAGGGGGAGACATGTTCGGCAAGCGGCTGCTGGTGGCCGGAGCGACCGCGGTCCTCATAGCCGGGCTGGGCGCGTGCGGCGGTGGGGGCGGCGGCGCGCGCGGCGTGGACTCGGGAGCCGTGACCGATGCCGGTCAGGGCAGTACGGGCACCGCCCAGAAGGCCTCGCCGAGCCCGGACACCGTCTCCGGACTCAAGGACTCGGTCCGCCACCTCGCCGCGAAGACCACCAGGGCCACCCGCCCGCACCTGGTCAGGAAGTGCACGTCCGCCACCCGGCAGGTCAGGCACACCCAGCGCACGGGCACGGGCACGCACAGGACGACCCGCACCTGGTACACCACGGAGCGGTACCAGAGCTGCAAGAAGGTCCGCACGGGCACCGAGACGTACACGCGAACCGTTCGGCCGCAGCGGTGGTGCGTAAGCCTGGACGACGTCGCCGGCGACACCGCCAGGGACGACGTCTGGTACCAGGTCACCCCGGCCACCTACAACGAAGCCCATGGCGCGGACGAGCACGCCCGCATGGAGTTCACCCCGACCGGCACCGGCTGCTGAACAACACTCGCCGCGCGACTCGGCCGGGGAACAGCCCGGTTCCGAGAACGGCCGCACCATGTTCTGAACAGTTAACTGTAAAGAACCTTGACAGACAATTGGTCTAGTCCAACCATGGTCCCTGTTCGCCCTTGGTCATGGAGAGCTCTCCGGCGTGTACCGACCGGTGGACATCGCACGAACCTTTCCGGATTCCCGCTGTCCCACCTGCTCTTCCTTCACCATGGGAGCGTCCATGAGACGATCTGGGCCACTTCGCGCGCTGCTGTCCGGCGCCACCGCGACCACTCTCACAGCCGGGCTGGTCGCGCTCGGCGGAGGCGGCGCGCTCGCCGCGGAGCGGGCACCCGCGCAGGTGGCGCGGCACATGCCCGCGCATGTGGCGGCGCCGTACTTCGAGGCGTGGACGGGCGAGAGCCCCGCCGCCCTCGCCGCCGAGTCGGGCAACAAGTACCTCACGATGGCCTTTCTCCAGACGGCCGCGACGGGCTCGTGCACCGCGTACTGGAACGGCGCCTCCACCCAGCCGATCGCCGAGGCGACCTTCGGCGGGGACATCGCCACGATCCAGGCGCACGGCGGCAACGTCGTCCCGTCCTTCGGCGGCTACAGCGCCGACACCACCGGAACCGAACTGGCCGACAGTTGCACCGACATCGACGCCATCGCCTCGGTCTACGAAAGCCTCGTCAAGACCTACGGCGTCACCCGGATCGACCTCGACATCGAGGCCGACTCCATCAACAACACCGCCGGGATCGACCGCCGCAACAAGGCCATCGCCAAGGTGGAGCGCTGGGCCGAACGGACCGGCCGCAGCGTGCAGTTCTCCTACACTCTGCCGACCACCGCCACGGGCCTCGCACCCAACGGCGTGGCGCTGCTGCGCAACGCCGTCGACAACGGCGCGCGCGTGGACGTCGTCAACATCATGACGTTCGACTACTGGGACGGAGCCACCCACGACATGGCGGCCGACACCAGGACCGCCACCTCCGGGCTGCACGACCAACTCGCCGCGCTCTACCCGAAGAAGAACCCGGCGAAGCTCTGGCACATGATCGGCGTCACCGAGATGCCCGGCATCGACGATTACGGCCCGGAGGAGACCTTCACCCCGCAGGACGCGGTGAAGGTGGAGAACTGGGCGGTCGCCAAGGGCATCGACACGCTCTCCTTCTGGGCCCTCCAGCGCGACAACGGCGGTTGCGTGGGCACGGCCGGCGCCAACTCCTGCTCCGGCATCGCCCAGGACACCTGGACCTTCAGCCACATCTTCGAGCCGTTCGCGCGGGGCATCCGCGTCGGTACCGGATCCGGCATCGGCTAGGGGCCTCTCCCGTCCCCCATGGCGTCTCGCCCGCGCGAAACCCCCAGGTCGGGAACCTGGGGGTATCCCGTGTGGTCCGTCGAGACGGTGCCCGTGCTGGAGCCCGAGAAGGTCACCCCGGCGCCACCGGGGAATCCCACACCCCACAGGTGGTTGCCGTTCGAGTCTCTTTCGACCTTGCAGATCGCGCTGGACGCGGTACCGGGCGCGGCGGCGGGCCACGCGTGGGCGGTGACCGCGGGGCCCAGCGCGAGTGCGGGGACGACGCTCGTGGAGAACCGTCGCCGGATTGGCGGGATGATGGTCGGCATGCGCATCCGTATCGACGCCGTCGACCTGCCCGGCCGCACCTGTCCGGCCCCCGTCGGCAGCGGTGCGCCGACGTACGACAACATCCACGTGGCCGTACAACGCCGGGACCGTCCGGCCGAACTCCTCGAACCGCAGCCCGGCGACGCCGCGTCCGCGACCTGGACCCTGGAGTGCACCGCGCTCGCCTCGCCGACCGGCACGGAGGTCAAAGGGCCCTATGTGCAGGACCGTCTGGGCCGCCGGTTCATCTACCTGTCATGGGGCACGGTCGACGAGTCGGGCGTCTTCAGCATGTTCCGGCGCGCCAAGCTCATGCTCGACGTCGTCCCCGCCGAGGTGCTCGCCGCCGCCGCGCGTGAGGGGCTGCTGGTAGGACGTCTCGGCCTGACCGACGCGCACGGCAACCCCCTGTGCGCGCGGGTCGAACCCCCGCACATCACGTGGACCGCCGAGTCCGCCTCGTAGACACCCGGGGTGCGGACCTCGACCGACCAGGCCGCAGGGCAGGCCTGTTGAGGAGGACCCTCAGCGGGTCGTGGTGCCCTCGCCGACCGCGCGGGCCGACGCGGCCTCGGGCGCGCTCTCGGACCGGGGCGCGGCGGAGGGCACGGTGGAGGGTGCGGTGCCGTCGTGCTTCATGGCACTGGTCTCGCTCTTGAGGATGCGCATCGACTTGCCCAGCGCGCGGGCGGTGTCGGGCAGTCTCTTCGAGCCGAACAGCACGATGATCACGATCGCCACGATCAGCAGGTGCCAGGGTTCCAGTCCGTTGCGGAGCATCCCGCCCACCTCTTCCCTTCACTGTTGCTACGTTGCGCAACTTTACAACCATCGGGCGGGGCCGAGCGTCCCCTACATATGAGTCGGACGGATGAGAGCACACGTGTGACGAACAGTGACCAGGCGCGACCACCGCGTCGCAGACGGGGCCCTCTGCGGATCGCCCTCGTCGTGGCCCTGTCCGTGCTCCTGCTCGGCACGGCCGGACTCGGCTGGATCTATCTGAAGCTGAACGGCAACATCAACACCTTCGGCGCCGACGGTCTCTCCAAGGACCGGCCGGCCGGTGCGACGAAGGGCGAGAACGTCCTCGTCATCGGCTCGGACGCGCGCACGGACGGAAACAGCGCGCTGGGCGGCGGCGACAAGGGCGACATCGGCCGCTCCGACACCGCGTTCCTGCTGCACGTCTACGCAGACCACCGGCACGCCGTCGCCGTCTCGATCCCCCGCGACACACTGGTCACCCTCCCCCCGTGCAAGCTCCCGGACGGGAAGTGGACCAGGACGCGGCCGAACACGATGTTCAACGAGGCGTACTCCGTGGGGCAGACGGCCAAGGGCAACCCGGCCTGCACCCAGAACACGGTCGAGAAGCTGACCGGCCTGCGCGTCGACCACACCGTCGTCATCGACTTCAAGGGCTTCGCGGCACTGACGCGGGTCGTCGGCGGGGTGAACGTGTGCCTCCCGCAGGACGTGTACGAGAAGGACCTCAACCCCAACCGTGCCACCCGGGGCGGGCTGCTCTTCAGGAAGGGTGAGCAGAAGCTCTCCGGGCAGCGGGCGCTGGACTACGTCCGCATCCGGCACGGTATCGGCGACGGCTCCGACATCGGCCGCATCAAACGCCAACAGGCCTTCGTCGCCAGCCTGGTGAAAAAGGTGAAGAGCGACGGGCTCACCCCCACCGGACTGCTGCCGCTCGCCGACGCCGCGACGAAGTCGCTGACCGTCGACCCGGGGCTGGGAACGGCGAAGCAGCTGATCTCGTTCGCGATGTCCTTGAGGAACATCGACCTCCACGACACCAAGTTCGCCACCATCCCCTGGCGGTACCAGGGGGAGCGGGTCGCGATCGTCCAGCCGGACGCCGATCAGCTGTGGGCCGCGCTCAAGGCCGACCGCACCCTCGACGGCACCGACGCCGGTGGCAAGAAGGGCGGGCAGACCGCCCCCGCGGCCACCTCGCCCGGCATCGCCGCGGAGGTCTCGGGGGACGGTGTCGACGTCGCCGTCTACAACGGCACCACCACCCGCGGCCTGGCCTCGCGCGCCGCGACGGCCCTCACCGAGCACGGCTTCACCGTCACCGGTACCGCGAACGCGGTCGACCGGGACCGCGCCGACACGGTGATCGAGTACGGCGCGGGCCTGCGGACCCGGGCCGAGACGGTCGCCCGGCTCTTTCCCGGCGCCGAACTGAACTCCGTGCCGGGCGCGGGCGTCGACGTCGTCCTGGGCCGGAGCTACGCCGCCCAGGGCAGTACGTCGGCCTCACCCGCGTCCACGCCCACGGCCCTCCCCACTTCGGTGGCGCGTGACGCGCGCTCCGCCGACGACGACGTGTGCTCCAACCTGTCCTACGGATAGACCGCATCTGCCGGAGACGGAGTGGCCTCGGGCGGAGTGGTCGCGGACGAAGGAGTACCGGACGAAGGAGCGGGGGGTGAAGGAGCGTGGGGTGAAGGAGTGACGGGTGAAGGAGTGGCACGCGGAGGGGCGACGTGCGAAGGGGTGGCCTGCGGAGTGTTGGCCGCCCGCACGATGACGTAGAGCGCCAGGGCGAGGACCAGCAGAGTGAGCCACCGCCACCGCGTCCAGGATGCGGCCATGTCCCGCCTTCTCTCTTCCGCCCGTTCACCGGTGCGCCGAGGCGAATCGCTGGAGGGAAGAGTAAGCCCGCGTCACCCTCCGTCGTGGATGCGCTCGCCGCGCGCCCCTTGATCACTGTGGAAGATCCCGCCGTCGCCCTCGGAGCGACGGCGTTCGTAGCGTGACCGTGTGGCCACCAGCCCCACCGCGTACAGGCCGAGGACCGCGACGAGCAGCAGGTAGTAGAGGGCGGGCAGTGCGGTCATGCCCAGCGGCGGGCCGAGCGGGGAGAGCGGCAGCGCGAGGCCGGCGGCGGTGAGGGCGGTCGCGCCCCAGCCGACGGGACCCGGTTTCCACCGGCCCTCGGTGCCCCGGCGGCCGAGCCGCAGCAGGAGCATCACCAGGGCCTGGGTGAGCAGGTTCTCGGTGAACCAGCCGGAGTGGAACACGGACTCGTCGTTCGCCGTCCCGGGCCCGTGCACGGCGAGCGCGAGGACGCCGAAGGTCGCGAGGTCGGCGACGGCGTTCAGCAGGCCGAAGCCGGTGATGAAACCCAGCAGATCGCGCGAGCGCAGCACGGTGGGGCGCTTCAGGGTGCCCGGCGCGGGACGGTCGTAGGCGAAGGCGAGCTGGGCCGCGTCGAAGCACATGTTCTGCACGAGGACCTGCGTCGGCAGCATCGGCAGGAAGGGCAGCAGGATGCCCGCCGCGAGCATCGCGATCACGTTGCCGAGGTTGGAGGAGAGGGTGACCCGCAGATAGGTGCCGATGTTGCCGCTGGAGTAGCGGCCCGCGGTGATCGCGTGCGAGATCGCGGTGAGGTCCTTGTCGGCCAGCACCACGTCGGCGCTCTCCCGGGCCAGGTCGGTGGCGTCGCGCGGGCAGATCCCGACGTCCGCGGCGTGCAGCGCGGGCAGGTCGTTGACACCGTCGCCGAGGTAGCCGGTGGCGTGTCCGCGTGCGCGCAGTGCGACGGTGATACGCGCCTTGTGCTCAGGCGTGCAGCGGGCGAGGACGGTGGTGCGGTCGGCGACTTCGCCGAGTTCGGTGTCCGTGAGACCGTCGAGGTCGGCGGCGGTGCGTACCTCACCGGGGTCGAGGCCCAGGTCGCGGCAGACGCGGGCGGCCGTGCCCGGATGGTCCCCGGTCAGCACCCGTACGGCGACGCCCTGGTCGGCGAGCACCCGCAGCGCTTCGGCCGCGCTCGGTACCAGCGCGTCCCGCAGCGTGACGAACCCCTCGAAGGTCAGGCCGCGTTCGTCGGCCGGGGTGTAGTCGCGGTGGCGGGCGGGGCGTACGGCGGTGGCGACCGCCAGGACGCGCAGCCCGTCGTCCGTCAGCTCGTGGGCGCGGGCGAGCAGCCGTGTGCGCTCCTGCGGCTCCAGCGCACAGCGCTCCAGTACGGCTTCGGCGGCGCCCTTGACCAGGAGGGTGTGGGAGCCGAGGGTGCCGGGGGTGCGCACGACGGCGGTGGTGAGTCGGCGTACGGGATCGAAGGGCAGCGCCGCGATCCCGTCGTACGCCGTCAGGTCGTCCTCGTCGGCCGTCCGCAGGAGCGCCTCGTCGAGGGCGTCGGGCGCCGGCAGGTCGGCGAGTTGCAGTGTCCACCAGGCGGCCGCGGTCGCCCGGCGCAGTACCTCGGGCGCGTCCTCGCCGTCCGCGTCCAGCGCGCGGTCGACGACCGGCCGGTCCTGGGTGAGGGTGCCGGTCTTGTCCACGCAGAGCACGTCGATGGCGCCGAGATCGTGGAGCGCGGGCAGCCGCTTCACGATCACCCCGTGCGTACGGGCCAGCAGCGACGCCCCGCGGGCCAGGCAGGTCGTGATGATGACCGGCAGCATCTCCGGGGTCATCCCGACCGCCACCGCGACGGCGAACGGCAGGGTCTCCAGGCCCCGCCCGCGCAGGGCCGCGCCCGCCATCAGGACCAGCGGCGGGGTGAGCAGCATGAACCGGATGAGGATCCAGGAGACGCCGTGCACGGACCGGTCGAAGGCGCTCGCCTCCCGCCGCCCCGGGTCCCGGTGGCCCTCGGCGAACCGGGTGTGCGCGCCGGTCGCCACGACCACGGCGGTGCCGCTGCCGGAGGCGACACTGCTGCCCTGGAAACACAGCTGCGGCTGCTCGAACAGTTCACCCGCCGTGGTGCCCGGCGCGTCGACCGGGTACTTGGCGACCGGCGCCGACTCGCCGGTGAGCGCCGCCTGGTACACGGTCAGCCCACCGGCCCGCAGCAGCCGTACGTCGGCGGGGACCAGGTCGCCAGGACCGAGGCGGATCACATCCCCCGGCACCAGCTGGTCGACCGGGAGGTCACGGTCGGTGGGTACCGCGTCCGCGTCGGTCCTGCGCAGCACGGTGGCGGTGCTGGCGACCAAGTCGCGCAACGCCGCCATCGAACGGTCGGCCCGGTGCTCACCGGACGACCGCAGCACACAACTGACCACCACCAGTACGGTGATCACGCTCGCGGTGCCCCAGGAGGCCACGAGCGCCGAGACCAGGCCGAGGCAGAGCAGTACGGCGGTGAACGGATCCCGCAGACTGCGCAGGAACCGCTCGAACCACGGAACGGGCCGCCGGGCGGGCGGGATGTTCTCCCCGAACCGGGCGAGGCGTTCGTCGGCCTGCGTCTGCGTCAGCCCCCGCGGACCGCTGTCCAGCCGCCGGAGCAGCTGGAGCGCGGTCGGCTCGCCGTGTCCCTTCCCACCCGAAGTTCCTTGAAGGACCCGGGGTTCCTCCGCCGCCGGGCCGTCCGCGCGGGCGGGGCGCTCGGCGCCCCCTCCCGCCGTCGCGGACGTCTCAGCCACCGATCCCGCGCAGCCTGCGTACGGGTGCCGATGCCTCCTCGGCGCGTGCGGCCAACTGTCCGACCATCACGCGCACCACGGTCACGACGTCGGGATCGTCGACGTAGTAGACCTGTCGGCGGCCTTCGCGCCGGGAGCGGACGAGGCCCGCGAGCTTCAGCTTCGACAGGTGCTGGCTGACGGCGGGCAGGGCGCCGCCGACACGCTCCGCGAGGTGGGTCACGTCGCTCTCACCCTGCGCGAGGGCCCACATGATGTGCAGCCGGGGCGAGGAGGCCAGCAGTCCGAACGCGGCGGCCGCGTCCGCCAGCACCTCGGCGGGCGGATCGTCGAAGCCACCGGCGTATGCCGTCACAGTCTCTTCTCCCGTCCCGCCCCGGGCATCCGTGCCCGCGTCCGCGCCGACCCAGTTTAGGCGTCCGTCCCCAGGACACCGCCACGGAACCGGCGGCTCCGGCTCCCCCGTCGTCCTCCCCCGTTGAACGAAGCTTTCGAACACCCGCTCACGGTGCCGAGTCCTTGATGCCGGAGGCTGCTCGGTAGGCCTGGGTGGGGGTCATGGCGACGCCGTTGAGACTGACGGTCCTGTACGGGCTGACCTTGGCGCAGGTTTTGGACTGGTCGGCGGTCTCGGCGTGGGCGTTGGAGGTGGCGGCCTTGGTGTCGGCGGGGGCGGGAGTGGTGGCGGGGTAGGCGGTGCCGCTCGTCCAGTCGGTGCCGATGACCAGGGTCAGGCCGGTGCCGGTGGCGTCGCTCTGCTTGAGGTGGGAGGTCGGCAGGCCCAGGGCCTTGGCGGCGGTCTGGGCCTCGGCCTTGTGTCCGCTGCCGTAGGTGAGGGTGGTCGTGGACGTGGTGCCGGCGGCGTTGCCGGTGGTGGTGCCGGAACTGAAGCCCTTGTCGAGCAGGGCGGTGGCGACGGCCGTGGCCCGGCCGGTGACGGTGGTGCCGTTCTCCACGGTGACCGCGATCTGCGCGGCGGGGACCGCGGAGGCGGAGGCCGTGGCTTTGGCTGTCGCGGAGGCCGCGGCGGTCTTGTCGCCCGAGGAGTCGGTCAGGGACTGGTCGTTCGCGATGGTGGCGAACAGGCTCTGGGCCGTGGCGGCGGGCACGAGCCGGTTGCTGTCGCCCGGGTCCGGCGCCGTCTGCATGGTGGTGAAGGTGATGCGCTTCGCCGGGACCTTGTCCACGTCGGCGGCGAGCCCGATCAGCTTTCTGATGCTGCCCAGTCCGGTGTCGACGGTGAGGGCCTTGGTCGCGGCGTCGGCCAGGCGGTAGACGGCGGTGGGGTCGGTGAGGGTGCCGGCGCTCTTGAACTTGCGGATCATCGAGCTGAGGAAGAGGTGCTGGGAGTAGGTGCGCCCCAGGTCGCTGCCGTCGCCGAAGCCGTGCCGGGAGCGGACGAACTCCAGGGCCGCCACGCCCTTGAGGGTGTGCGTGCCCTGAGCGAGTTTCAGGTGTGAGTAGGTGTCGTAGACGTCCTTGTCCACGCAGGCCGACACCCCGCCCACCGCGTCGGACATCTTCACCACGCCGGAGAAGTCGAGCTTGACGAAGTGGTCGATGGGGATGCCGGTGAGCCGGTGGACGGTGGCCACCTGACAGGCCGGCCCGTACTGCAGGGCGCTGTTGACCATGCCGGTGTAGCCGTTCGTGGAGACGCCGGTCTCGGTGTCCTTGCAGGCGGGGACGGTGGTCACGGTGTCGCGGGGGATGCTCATCACGGTGGCGTTGGAGCGGTCGGCGGATATGTGCATCACCATCTCCACGTCCGCGTTGGCCCCGGACTGCACACCGGTCTGTGAACAGCCGCCGCCGAGCTTGCAGTCACTCGCGTTGGTACGGCCGTCGCTGCCCATCACCAGGAGGTTGATCGGGGTCCTGCCGAAGGAGTCGGCCTTCTCCTTGCCCGCGCTGTCGCCCGAGCCGTCGGTCAACGGGACGCTGTGGAGATTGCCGTTCAGATGCTCGTAGAACCACCACCCCACCCCCGCGGTGGCAAGGACCAGCGCCGACAGCGCTATCGCGGCCGTCCGCAGGATCCACCTGCCCCGGCCCACGGGCCGGGCCCGGCGCCCCGGGCCGGCCTTGGGACGCGCACGGGACCCCGTCCGGGAGGGCGCGGAGCGGGAGGGCGCATGACCGGAGGTCGCGGAACCGGAGGTCGCGGAACCGGAGGTCGCGGAACCGGAGGTCGCGGAACCGGAGATGTGGCGCTGCCGGGGCACCCCGCGTGTGTGGCTACGTGCGGCGTTGCCGGCGGGGGCGTCCCCAAGGTCAGTCATGTTCGCACTCCCACGAAACGGTCGGGCCGTTCAGGCATACGTCAGGCGTTGCGGGGACGCCCCACTTGCACAGTTGCGCAATATAACAACCCGGCCCGAGACCCGGCGCGGCTCCCACCCACCACCCCTTGAGAGGGCTCCGGAAGCGGGGGCGTTCCGACATCCGGAGTCGCCGGTCGACAGTGGTCCCGACTCATGACCGAGATGTGGTGAAGTCGTGGTGAGCCGTGGGGCCCGGGCCCGCTATGTTCGGTGCGATCATCCGAGATTCGGAGCTGGCGTGCAGAAGACAGACGAACGGGCCGTGGGGGCGGACGAACCGTCCACGGGGGCTGAGGCGGACGTGGCCGTCGCGGTCCCCGCGGCGGGGGCGAGTGCCAGCGGTCGCCGGCGCGACTGGCCCCGCCACTGGCCCCTTCTGCTCGGAGCGTGCGCGCTGTCCGGGCCCGCGTTCTACGTCCTCAGCCGGTGGATGGAACAACCGGCCATGCAGGCCTGGCGCACCGTCGCTCTCGCCGTCACCGTGCAGGCGCTGCCGTTCCTGCTGCTCGGCACGGCGCTGTCCGGCGCGATCAACGCGTTCGTGCCGGCCCGGGTGTTCACCCGGGTGCTGCCCCGGCGGCCCGTGCTCGCCGTCCCGGTCGCCGGAGTCGCCGGAGTCGTCCTGCCCGGCTGCGAATGCGCGTCGGTGCCGGTCGCCAACAGCCTGATCGGCCGCGGTGTCACCCCGGCCGCCGCGTTCGCGTTCCTGCTCTCGGCACCCGCCATCAACCCGGTCGTGCTGACCGCCACCGCCATCGCCTTCCCCGGCCACCCCGAGATGGTCCTGGCCCGGCTGCTCGCCTCGCTCGCCACCGCCGCCGTGATGGGCTGGCTGTGGCTCTTCCTGGGCCGCGACACATGGCTCAAGCCTGTCGTACGGCACACCGGGCACGAGCCCGAGCAGAGCCGCCTGCGGGAGTTCCGGCGCGGCTTCCAGCACGACTTCCTGCACGCGGGCGGCTTCCTGGTCCTCGGGGCCATGGCGGCGGCGACGTTCAACGTGGCGGTCCCGCGCACCGTGCTCGACGCGTTCTCCGGCTCTCCCTGGCTGTCGGTGCTATTCCTGGCCGCGCTCGCCATCCTGCTCGCGGTGTGCTCCGAGGCCGACGCCTTCGTCGCGGCCTCGCTCACCGGCTTCTCGCCCGTCGCCCGGCTGGCGTTCATGGTCGTCGGACCGATGGTCGACCTGAAACTGATCGCCCTTCAGGCGGGCACCTTCGGCCGGGCCTTCGCGGTCCGTTTCTCCACGGCCACGACGGTCGTCGCGATCCTGTGCAGCGCGCTCATCGGAGGAGTCCTGCTGTGAAACGCCCCCTCCAGGTGACCCTGCTCGTCCTCAGCGGCCTCGGCCTGCTGCACGCCTCGCTCTTCACCGACCTGAGCCTCAGGTTCGTCAAGGAGGGGATGCGTCCGATGCTGGTCGCGTCGGGGGTGCTGCTGCTCGTGCTGGGCGTGGCGGAGGCGTGGTCGAGCCAGAAGCCGGTCAGCGGCGACGCCGCCGACAGTCACGGTCACGGTCACGGTCACGACCAAGACGACGACCACGGCCACGACCACTCCACCGTGCCCCGTATCGCCTGGCTGCTCTTCCTCCCCGCGCTGAGTCTGCTCTTCTACGCCCCGCCGGCCCTCGGCGCGTACACCGCCGCCCGCGAGGCGCCCAAGGCCGTCACGGAGCAGAGGTACTTCGACCCGCTGCCCGCGACCTCGCCGATCCCGCTGACGCTCACCCAGTTCACCAGCCGGGTGCAGCAGGACCACAAGCGGGACATCGGGGGCCGTAGCGTCCGGATGACCGGTTTCGTCACGCCCGACGAGGGGGCCGACGGCTGGTACCTGACCAGGATCATCTTCACCTGCTGCGCGGCGGACGCCCAGTCCGTGAAGGTGCGGATCCATGGGGCGGCGGCCCTGCCCGCCAACACCTGGGTGACCGTCACCGGGACGTGGCACCCGGGCGGAACGCTGGGCACGAGTTCCGCCCCGGCCGCGCTGGACGCCCGTACCGTCAAGAAGGTCGCCAAGCCGGTGAACGCGTACACGGACGCCCTCCCGCTGTTCTAGGCCGGGCGTACCAGACCCACGTCATAGGCGAAGATCTCGGAGCCTCGGACGTCTCGGCGGGTCTTACGGACCCGTGACGTGACGGGCGCGGTACTGCCGTACGCCGCCGTCGCGGTCCTAGCGTTCGGCGTATGCGAGTACTGGTCACCGGCGGTGCCGGGTTCATCGGGTCCCATGTCGTCGAGGCGCTGACCGCGCACGGGCACGAGGCGGTCGTGTTCGACCTGCGCGACGGCCTGGACGTACGGGACGCCGAGGCGGTCGGCGCGGCGCTGACGGGCGTGGACGCCGTGTGCCATCAGGCGGCGATGGTGGGGCTGGGGAAGGGGTTCGACGACGCGGTCGCGTACGTGTCGCGCAACGACCTGGGCACGGCGGTGCTGCTCACCGCGATGGCCGACGCGGGGGTGCGCCACCTCGTGCTCGCCGGGTCGATGGTCGTGTACGGCGAGGGCGCGTACGGGTGTGAGTGGCACGGGCCGGTACGTCCCGGGCCCCGGACCGTCGCCGATCTCGACGCGGGGCGGTTCGAGCCCCGCTGCCCGCGGTGCGGCGAGGAACTGACACCCGGTCTGGTGCGCGAGGACGCTCCGGTCGACCCCCGGAACGTGTACGCGACCACCAAGCTGGCCCAGGAGCATCTGGCGGCGGCCTGGGCCCGGTCGACGGACGGTTCGGCGGTGTCACTGCGCTACCACAACGTGTACGGGCCCAGGATGCCGCGCGACACCCCCTACGCGGGCGTCGCCTCGTTCTTCCGGTCCGCGCTGGCCCGGGGCGAGGCGCCGCGGGTCTTCGAGGACGGCGGGCAGCGACGGGACTTCGTGCACGTACGGGATGTGGCCGCGGCCAATGTGGCGGCCCTGGAGGCGGGTTCGCGCTCCGGGGCCCTCACCGTCTACAACACCGGGAGCGGCGAGCCGCACACGGTCGGCGAGATGGCCCGGGCCCTGGCCACCGCCCACGGCGGGCCCGAGCCCGTGGTGACCGGGGAGTACCGCCTCGGCGACGTACGCCACGTCACGGCCGACTCCGCACGGCTGCGCGCCGAGCTGGGCTGGAAGCCCGAGACCGGCTTCGCGGAGGGGATGCGGGAGTTCGCGACGGCGAGGCTGCGCGGGGAGTAGGGGAGCAGCGGCAAGGGGCCCGCGCCTCACGCCCTCACCGTGGGTGGCCCCTTCACGCCCTCGCCATGGGCAGGGTGACCTCGAAGCGGCAGCCGCCGGGGACGTTGTGGACGGCGGCCTGGCCCTGGTGCGCCTCGACGATGCCCCGGACGATGGCCAGGCCCAGGCCCGCTCCGGCGGGAGGCGTACGGGCGTGGGTGCCGCGCCAGCCGGTGTCGAAGACGCGCGGGAGGTCCTCCTCCGGGATGCCGCCGCAGCCGTCGGTGACGGACAGGACGACGCCCGTGTCCGAGCGCTCGGCGGCGACCGCGACCGTGCCGTCGGCCGGGGTCCGGCGGATCGCGTTGACGAGGAGGTTGCCCAGCACCCGGCTCATCTCCTTGCCGTCCACCTCGACCGGCACCGGCTCGATCCGGTCCCCGACCAGGCGTACGCCGTACTCGCGGGCCAGCGGGTCCGCGCCCGCGAGGGCGTCGCCGACGAGGTCGTAGAGGGAGATGCGGGACGGCGACAGGGCGAGGGTCCCGGCGTGTATGCGGGAGAGTTCGAAGAGGTCGCCGACCATGTCGTTGAGGCGTTCGACCTCGGTGCGGATCTGCCGGAGGTAGCGGTCCGGGTCGGCGGCCACCCCGTCCTCCAGCGCCTCCGACATCGCCCGCAGTCCGGCGAGCGGGGTGCGCAGGTCGTGCGAGATCCAGGCGACGAGTTCACGGCGGGAGCTCTCCAGCGCGCGTTCACGGTCGCGGGACTCGGCGAGCTTCGCGCTGGTCGCCTGCAACTCCCGGCTCAGCGCGGCGAGTTCGGCGGTCGCCGCGCCGTCGGGGGCCGCGAAGTCGCCGCCGTCGCCGAAGGAGCGCGCGGCGAGGGTGAGCGCCCTGCTGCGGGCCACCACCCAACGGCCCAGCAACAGCGCCGTCGCCAGGGACACCACCGCCGCCATGGCCACCACGGTCGTGACCACGCCCAGGTCGTGCGAGGACAGGAACATCGCCCAGGCGACGGCCAGCGTCCCCGCGAGCATCGCGGTGACCGCCACGGCGGCGACGACGGCGAGGGACACGGTCAGCGACCGCCGCCGGATCAGCCACAGCGTCCCCGCGCCGAGCAGCCCGACCGCGGCGGCGCCGAGGAAGGCGTACAGGGCGATGAGCAGCATGTCGTGCGTGGAGTGCACGGTCTGCATGGCCTGCGTGACCTGCATGTCTTGCGTGACCTGCAGGGAGGTCACGGAGTGCATGGCGTGCATGGTCAGACCGCCTCCTCGTGGGGAGTCGGGGCCTCGTGGGGCGTGGGCTCCTCGAAGCGGTAACCGACCCCCCAGACCGTCTGGATCAGCCGTGGTCTGCCCGGATCCTCCTCGACCTTGCCCCGCAGCCGGCGCACGTGGACCGTGACCGTCGACAGGTCGCCGAAGTCCCAGCCCCACACCTCGCGCATCAGGTCCTCGCGGCTGTACGCCCGGCCGGGATTGCGGAGGAAGAACGCGAGCAGGTCGAACTCGCGGATGGTGAGGGCGAGATCCTCGCCGTTCCTGGTGGCGCGGCGGGCGTCGGGGTCGACGGCGAGACCGGCCAGCCGGAGGGGGCGCGTGCCCGCGGCGGGGCGGCTGCGGCGCAGTACCGACTCCACCCTCAGGACCAGTTCGCGGGGGCTGAAGGGCTTGGTGACGTAGTCGTCGGCGCCCACCTCCAGGCCGAGAATCCGGTCGTCCTCGTCTCCGCGCGCGGTGAGCATGATGACCGGCACGGGCCCGTGGCCGCGCATCCTGCGGCACACCTCCAGGCCGTCCATCCCCGGCAGCATCAGGTCCAGCACCACCAGGTCGGGCCAGTGCGCGGCGGCCCGGGCGAGCGCGGCGGGTCCGTCCGCGGCCCGGTCCACGACGTACCCGGCGCGGTCGAGGTAGCCGGAGACCACCTCGGCGACGGTGGGGTCGTCGTCGACGACGAGGATGCGGGCGCTCGGCCCGGACCCGCCCTGGGCAGGTCCGGTACCTGCGGATTCGTACGGCTGCTGCATGAATCCAGCGTCCCACCGGCCGCACCCGCCTGCCGCGATCCCGCCGCGACGTCCGCGTTTCGTAAGGACCCGAAGTCCGATATATCCCTTTCGCGTTCGTAGGGTGAAAGCCGTGACGACCTCTCCCCAACCCGAGCCGGACAAGGCCCCGGACACGGACCCGGCGCCCGTCGACGCGGTCCTCCCCTGTCCGGTCGACGTGATCCTCCCCTGCCTGAACGAGGCCGAGGCCCTCCCCTGGGTCCTCGCCCGCGTCCCCGCCGGGTGGCGCGCGCTGGTCGTGGACAACGGCTCCACGGACGGCTCGGCGGAGCTGGCCCGCGGCCTCGGCGCGACCGTCGTGCACGAGACGCGCCGCGGGTTCGGCGCCGCCTGCCACGCCGGTCTGCGAGCCGCCACCGCCGACATCGTGTGCTTCTGCGACTGCGACGCCTCGCTGGACCCGGCCCGGCTCCTGCCCTTCGTCAGCGAGGTGCGGGACGGCGAGGCCGACCTCGTGCTCGGGCGGCGCCGCCCACAGGGCCCGGGGGCCTGGCCCGCGCACGCCCGGGCCGGCAACCTCGCCCTCGCCCGGATGCTCCGCCGCCGCACCGGACTGCGCCTGCACGACCTCGGCCCCCTGCGTGCCGCCCGCCGCGAACCGCTGCTCGCCCTCGGCCTCACCGACCGCCGCAGCGGCTACCCGCTCCAGATGGTCGTGCGCGCCGCCGACGCCGGCTGGCGCGTCACCGAGCACGACGTGCCGTATCTGCCGCGCACCGGCACCTCCAAGGTCACCGGCACCTGGCGCGGCACCTGGCAGGCGGTACGGGACATGCGCCGCGTCCTCGCCGAGCCGCCCGCGTCGTCGCGCCACGCCGTCCTCACCCCTTCCCTCGCCTCCACGGATTCCCGTTCCCAGGGAGGAACCAGCCAGTGACGACGCTCCTCGTCATCGCCAAGGAACCGCGACCCGGCCGGGTCAAGACCCGCCTCACCCCGCCGTTCACGCCCCGGGAGGCGGCGCTGCTCGCCGAGGCGTCCCTCGTGGACACCCTGCGCACGGTGGCGGCGACCCCGGCACGGCGCCGGGTGCTCGTGCTCGACGGAGCGGCCGGCGACTGGCTGCCGGCCGGCTTCGACGTCGTACCGCAGTGCGCGGGCGGCCTCGACGAACGGCTGGCCGCCGCCTTCGCGGGCTGCGCCGGTCCCGCCCTGCTCATCGGCATGGACACCCCGCAGGTGACGCCCGCGCTCCTCACCGTCAACTTCGCCGACTGCGACGCGTACTTCGGCCCGGCCGAGGACGGCGGCTTCTGGGCCCTCGGGCTCGCCGCCCCCGATCCGGAGCTGCTGCGGGGCGTGCCGATGTCGACGCCCACGACGGGTGCGGTGCAGCGGGAGCGGCTCGTCGCCGCCGGGCTGCGCGTGCGCGACCTGCCCCGCCTCCGGGACGTCGACACGGCCGCCGACGCGGAGGCGGTCGCCGCCCTCGCGCCGCCCGGCAGCCGCTTCGCCGCCGAGCTCGGACGTCTGCGGACGGCCACCGGGCGATGAGCACCGCGCACGGGACGACGACACCGCCGGGGGTGCCCGGCCCGCGCCCCTGGTCCGCCGACCCCTACTCGGACGCCCTGGTCACCGGCCGGGGCCCGCTCTTCCTCCGGCGCACCGACGGCTGGCTGCTGCCCCTGGAGGTGGAGCGCTGGTGCGCACGGGCCGACGCGGTGGACCTGACGGTGCTCGCGCGCTGCGAGGGGACCGTGCTCGACGTGGGCTGCGGGCCGGGGCGGCTCGTCGCCGAACTCGCCGCCCGGGGCCGGCCCGCGCTCGGCATCGACGTCAGTGAGGCGGCCGTCGCGCACACCGTCCGGCTCGGCGGGCAGGCCCTGCGGCGCTCCGTCTTCGAGCCGCTCCCCGGTGAGGGCCGGTGGGACACCGCGCTCCTCCTCGACGGCAATGTCGGTATCGGCGGCGACCCGACCGCCCTGCTCCACCGGATGGGCCAACTCCTCACCCCCCGCGGACTGTTGATCGTCGAGACCCTCGCGGACGTGGACGTCGACGAACGGGTCAGCGTCCACATCGTCCGGGTCGCCGACCCCCGGGGCACGGCGGGACCGGCCTTCCCGTGGGCCCGCCTCGGCACCCCGGCGCTGCTCCGGCACGCGGCACGCGCGGGCTGGCACCGGGAGGGTCAGTGGTCGGCCGGGGGCCGCTCGTTCGTCGCCCTGCGCAACCGCGACGGGCGCGACGGCCCGGACGACCGCGCTGACCGGGACGACCGGAACAGCCGCAGGACGAGCAGCGCCGCCGAGCCCCCGAAGAGCACCGCAGTGATCAACAGCCAGCGGGCCAGGAAGCCGTCGCCCGAGAGCCCGGTGGCCAACCGGTAGTGCTCCGCCATCTGCCCGCTGATCAGCGGAAACCACATCAGCAGCAGAAGCGCCGAGAACGCGGCCGGGAACCGGACGTAGAGCGTCCACTCCCGGCGGCCGGCCGCGCCGAGACCCCTCGCCGCGGCCCGGTCCGCCCCCGCGTACAGCGGAACGAGCACCAGGTCGTGGAGGACCGCCGCGCCCACGAACCACAGCGCCACCCCGAACCACTCCCCCGCGAGCAGCCGCACCCCCGCGTATGCGGCGAGCGCGAACGAACAGGCCAGCAGCAGGATCTGCAGCGGACTGCCCAGGACGGGCTTCCCGAAGGGCCGTCGCATCACAGGCCGTCGCTTCTCAGGTCGCCGCATCACAGTTCTCCGAACGTCATCCGGGCCACCCACTTGGTGTTGAGCACGCCGGGCGCCGCGGGGACGATGATCCGCGCGGGATAGCCGTGGTCGGGGGTCAGGTCCTCACCGTTGGCGAACAGGGCCAGCAGGGAACGCGGGTCGCGCACCTGGTTGTAGCGCAGGGCCGCGTGCCGGAAGGCCCCGTGCCGCTGCAACGACTCCACCAGCACGTCGGGCGCCGTGCCCTCCTCGTATCCCACGAGCGCCGCGAGGTCCCGCAGCCGAACCCCCCGCCACCACTGGTCGGAGGTCGACCAGCCCTCCACGCAGGCGATGGGCAACGCGGCGCTGTGGAGCGGGAGTTTCAGCAGCTCGTCCCGGCTCAGCCGGACCGTGCGCCCGCGCCCCTCGACGACCAGCCGCCATGTCTCCCCGGACGTCTCGCGCATGTCGATGCCGACCGCCTCGGCCGTCTTGTTGATCTGGAAGCCGCCGGGTCCGCTGCCCGGTTCGGGGCCGCCGTGCGGCACGAGTACGGCCGTCTCCCGCAGCGGCCCGTCGAAGTTGCGGCCCGCCGTCGTGGCGAACAGCACCAGCGATCCCCCGCCCACGAACCCGAGGGCGCCTCGCCGCGAGACGGTGGGCGGGTCGGGATCCGGTGCCACCAACTCGTCTTCTGTTGGGGGGCGTTGCTCCTCGTCGCGGAGATGACGCAGATTGCGCAGCGCCATGGGCACCCGCAGCACGGCGTGTGCCACGAACGCGGCGAAGAACACCCAGGCCCCGTAGAAGTGCAGCGGGTAGAAGGAGCCCGGGAAGATGTAGTCGAGCTGGACGTTCAGCACCCCCGTCGTGAACTCGAACAGCGCGCCCCCGACCAGCAGGAGCAGCGAGACGCGCTCCAGCCCGTGCGCGAGCGACCGCACCGGCGGCAGCGTGAACAGCTTCGGCACGACCGACCACAGCTTCGCCAGCAGTACGGGGATCAGCGTGATCCCGAGCGTGACGTGGACGCCCTGGTTGAGGCGGTACAACCAGGACGGGTTCGTCGGCCAGGAGAAGAGATAGAAGCCGAGCAGCCCCTTGTCCGGGGTCATGTCGTTCACCGGTGACAGGTTCGGGTTGTAGGCGGCGTACGACACGAGACCCGTGACGAACAGCACGGTGATGCCGCCGAGCAGGACGAGGCCGAGCACGGAGGTGAACCAGGGGCCGCGCAGTGGGCTGCGCCAGAACGCGGGGGAGGAGGGAGACCGTGGCATGCCCCGACCGTAGGACCGCGACACCCCCCGAACGGGTCCGCGAACCATGACGAAACTCTGACATCCACTCCTGCGGCGGCTCCGGCGGCCGGTACGCGGCCTAGCGTGCGGATGTGAACCGCGATCTTCCCCAGGCCCTTCCCCCGGAGCTCGACCGACGCCACGACCGACGCCACCACCGGCGCCGCGATCCGCTCCTGGACCTGGCCGCCGTCCTGGCCGCCGTCCTGCTCGTCACTGCGGCGGCGCTGGTCGGCACGTCGATCGAACGCCGCCACCACTCGCTCTTCGTCCGTTGGCCTCCCCTGTTCGCCCAGTGGGAGCCGCACCTCGGCCCCGGCACCCCGGCCGCGCTCGCCGTGGCCGTCGCGGTCGTCGCGTACGGGCCGCTCCTCGCCACGCGACTGCCGTGGCGGGCGCTGCTGTGGGCGTCCTGGGGCACCGCCGCCGCCTGGACGTTCTCCCTCGCGCTGGTCGACGGGTGGCAGCGGGGGATCGCCGGGCGGCTGACGGCCACGAACGAGTACCTCACGGTCATCGACCGCTTCCACGACATCCCCGCCACCCTGCGGGACTTCACCCACCACATCGTGAGTCACTCTCCCGCCCCCTGGCCCGCGCACATCGCAGGCCACCCGCCGGGGGCCACCGTCACCTTCGTGCTCCTCGACCGGGTCGGGCTGGCCGGCGGCGGCTGGGCGGGCGTCTGGTGCATCGTGGCCGGGGCGGCGGCTCCGGCCGCGGTCCTGGTCGCCGTACGGGCGCTGGCCGCGGAGGAGCTCGCCCGCCGGGCCGCACCCTTCCTGGTCCTCGCCCCGGCCGCCGTGTGGGTGGGCGCCTCCGCGGACGGCTACTTCGCCGCGGTCGCCGCCTGGGCCGTCGCCCTCCTCGCCCTCGCGGTCACCGGGCCCCGGCCCCGGACGACGGGCCTGGCCGCCGGGCTCCTCCTCGGCCTCACCGCGTACCTCTCGTACGGCCTGACGCTGTTCGCCGTGATCGCCGCCGCGGTCCTGCTGCTCGGCTCCCGCCGACTCCGCCCCTTCCCCTACGTCCTCGCCGGACTGACCGTCGTTCCCCTCCTGTTCACGCTGCTCGGCTTCAACTGGTGGGAGGCGTACCGTCTGTTGGTCACCCGCTACTACGAAGGGGTCGGCGGCGTAAGGCCGTACGGCTACTGGGTCTGGGCGAACCTCGCCTGTACGGCACTGATCGTGGGCCCGGCGACGGTGGCGGGCCTGCGCCGAACGGTCGCGACGGCCGTACGCGAAGGCCCCCGCGCCCTCCGCCGCCCGCACGCCCTCTCCCCCGAGCCCCGCCTCGCCCTCGTCGCGCTCGCCGCCCTGCTCGCCCTCCTGGCCGCCGACCTCTCCGGCATGAGCAAGGCGGAGACGGAACGGATCTGGCTGCCGTTCGCGATGTGGCTCCTGCCGGCCTGCGCGTTCCTGCCCCGCCCCCGCGCCTGGCTCACCGCCCAGGCCACCCTGGCCCTGCTCCTCAACCACCTGCTGCTGACCGGCTGGTGACCGGCCGGGAGCGGGGGCGTCAAGGCGTGCAATTCAGCTGCGACCCACGGACCGGGCGTCATAGCCTCCTCCGCATGACCGACCGCCCCTTCGTCCCCGACGACTTCGCCGTCCCCACCGAGCTGATCGCCCCGCACTTCCGTCTGGAACCCCTGGGGCCTCAGCACAACGCCTCCGACCACACCGCCTGGTCCAGCAGCGTCGAACACATCCGTGCGACCCCGGGCTTCGAGGACGGGGAATGGCCCCCCACGGACGGAATGACCCTGGAGGCGAACCTCGCCGATCTGCGACGACACGCGGACGACTTCGCTCGCAGACGCGGATTCACGTACACCGTCCTCGACACCGTGAGTGGCGAGGTGATCGGCTGCGTCTACATCTATCCCTCCCGCGACGACGCCCACGGCACCGACGTGAGCTCCTGGGTCCGGGCGGACAGGGCCCACCTGGACGCGCCCCTGCACGACGCGGTCACGGCCTGGCTGACCACCGACTGGCCCCTCGACACCTTCACCTACCGGCCTCGCCCCCGTCGACTCCCCTGACAGCCGAACGGCGGCGGGCCGGGGCGGTCGCGGCGCATCGGGGGAAAGGTGCTGTTCAGTGCCGTACCGGGGAGGGAGCGGGGGGCTCGGCGGGGGCGTGGGGCGGGTTGCGGCGGGGGGTCGTGGATCTCACGGTGGGCCCAAGCAGAAGCAGCCGTCGAAAGGACCACGTATGCGTGCCCTCATATCCCGATCCCGAATATCCCGGTCCCACGGAATCCTCCTGCCGCCCCCGGGCGGCGCCGCGCCGGTCCATGGCCCGGTCGACAGGGCCGACCACGACGCCGTGTTCCACCCGCTGCTGGACGTACTGTCCGCCGTCGCCGAACGGGGCGGCCGTCTCGACGCGGCCGAGGCCGCCGGTTTCGCGCGCGCCCTGGAGACGGCGAACGCTTCTCTCGAGCGGCGGCTGAAGGAGCGGGCCTCCGCCACGTCCGCCGCCCCCGGCGCCCCCGGCGTCACCGGCGTCACCGATCGGGCCGGGGGCGCGGTCGCCGATCCGGTCGCGGATCTCCTCGCCCAGCTCCAGTCGACGGTCGACGGGCTGGTCAAGGCCCTGACGGGGGCGCTGGGCACGGTGACCGGCCTGCTGTCGCCGGTCGTCGGGGTGGTCACGGGCCTCCTCGGCGACGGACCGTCCGGGCTTCCGGCCCTGCCCACCGCGGGAAGTCCGGCGCCCCCCTCGCGCTGACAGGCGCCCCGGAGCCGGAGGGACGTCAGCGGGCGAGGGACTTGGCGTCGCCCATGACGATCACCGGGTGCTGGGCGGGATCCAGCGCGCGCATCAGTTCCTTCAGGTGCTCCTGGGCCAGGCTCACACAGCCGTGCGTGGGGCCCCCGTGGTCGACGTGCAGCCAGATGCCGCCGCCCTTGCCCGCGCCGAGCGGGCGGGTCCAGTCGAGGGGTGAAGTGCCCGGCTCGTGGTTGTAGTTGATCGCGACGACGTAGTCGAAGGAGCCGGCCAGCGACTCCCCCTCGAAGCCCGTACCGGCGATGGTGAACCCGACCGACCGGGCGTAGGGCAGCTTGGTACCGGGGTCGGGCCGGAGTCCGCCCGCGTCGGTGAGGGTGAACACGCCGATGGGCGAGCGGAGATCACCGGCGTGATGGTCGTCCGTCCAACCCTTGAGGGCGTTGTGGGCCGGCCAGGTCGCTCCCCGCTCCCAGCCCGCCCCCGTACGCCGGTACAGCAGCACCTGTGACACCGGGGAGTCCTTGCCCCGGCCGGTGACCAGGACGACCTGCCGCGCGTTCCCGGGTATCCCGGCCAGCGTCCCAGGGCCGACACCCGGCAGCCGCGCCGGCACGACCGGCGCGGCGGACTCCGCACCGTCCGGTGCGGGCCGCCCGGGCCTGGCCTGCGTCGTACCGGAGGCGCCGGTCGCCTCCCGGGCGCCGCCGGCCGACGCGACGTGGGTGCTCCCGCATCCGGCGAGCGTGACGGACAGGACGACCAGGGCCCCGGCGACGGTCAACGGCGTGCGGAGACGCCGTCGGGGGGAGGCCGGGCGACGGGTGAAGGAAGCCATGATCGTCAGCCTGGGGGTGACTTGTGAGGAACCGGTCAGCTCCGCTCGGCGGACCACTTCGGCTTCGGTGGCTGACGCCGGGGTGAGCTCGAAGCGAGCACGGGTGTGCCCGGAATGAGCGTTTTGGTAAGGCAAGGGCCCCTGCTCATATCCCCCGGGTAGGGTGACGGAAATGGAGATCCGCCAAGCGACGGCCGGCGCCGCCCCACCCGACACGACCCCGGTCCGTAAGCCGTGACCGGCCGGATCGTGCTGAACCCGACGGGCCCGACCCCGGACTCGTACTGCTCGGCGGCCCCATCGGGGGCCACCCCTCCCTGCCGGAACCCGTACGGGACGCCGTGAACACACCGGCTCCGCTGCCGCCCGTCGCCCCCGCAACCCCCGCCACAGGAAAGAACATGCCCCTTTCTCACGCCGCAACCGCCGCCGCCACGACCACCCCCCTGGCCCTCGCCACGCCGCAGTCCCCGGAGGGAGCCGCCGACATCCGGCTCATCGTCACCGACATGGACGGCACGCTCCTGGACGACGCCAAGCGCATACCCGACGGCTTGTGGTCGCTCCTGACCGAGCTGCGCCGACGGGACGTGCTCTTCTGCCCGGCGAGCGGCCGTCAGTACGCCACCCTGGCCAAGGAGTTCGCCGACGCGGGGCAGGGCATGGTGTTCATCGCCGAGAACGGCACCTACGTCGTACGGGACGGCGTGGAGCTCAGCTCCGACCCGTTGGACCCGTCCGTCGCCGCGCGCATCGTCACCACGACACGGGGGCTGCGGGCCGAGGGCGTGGACGTCGGCGCGGTGGTCTGCGGCAAGCGGTCCGCGTACGTCGAACGGACCGACGAAGCGTTCCTGGCCGAGGCCCGGCAGTACTACACCCGGCTCCAGCCCGTCCCGGACGCGACCGCCGTCGACGACGAGATCCTCAAGGTCGCCCTCTTCGACTTCGGACCCGTGGAGCGGACCACCGCCCCGGCCCTGCGGCCCTTCACCTCGACCCACCAGGTCGTCGTCTCCGGCGCACACTGGGTCGACATCATGAACGTCACCGCCGACAAGGGCGCCGCCGTACGCCGTCTCCAGGACGACCTGGGCATCACACCCGCGCAGACGATGGTGTTCGGCGACTACCTCAACGACCTCGAAATGCTCGACACCGCCGAGTGGTCCTTCGCCATGGCCAACGCCCACCCCGCCATCATCGACCGGGCCCGCCACCTCGCCCCGTCCAACAACGAGAACGGCGTCCTGCGCACGATCACCCGCCTGCTGCACCTGCCGCCCGTGTGACCGCGGCCGCTCAGCCCTCCACCACCCGCCGCGCACCGACCTCGCTGGGGTACTCGCGGACGGTGAACGCGGCGAGGACCAGGGCCACGCAGGACACGACCACCTGCGCCCAGTCCCCCACCATGAGCACGCCTGACGGCAGGTCGCCGCGGAACGACTGGTAGAGCGCGAGCGCGATGTAGCAGGCGAAGGCCAGCACGGCGAACCAGAGGACGGCCCCGGAGACGCGGCGCAGCCAGTAGCGCGCACCACGCTCGTACCAGGTGGTGCCGAGCCCCGGCAGGGCCGGGATGCGGGCGGGGGCTCCGAGTGGCGGAGAGCCAGACGACTTTGTGGTCACGCCGAGGATCCGTGCTCCTGCAACCAGCGCCGGGCACCGACCTCGCTGGGGTACTCACGCACGGTGAGCCAGGCGACCAACCAGCCGACGATGTACGCGGCGAACGCCGGCATGACGGGTGCCGCGAGGATCACGAGGCCCCGGCCGGCGGCTACCAGCCCGGGGGCGCGCCTGTTGTGGTCGCGCTTGGCCTGACGGGTCTGCTCGGGGGTGGGCGGGTGCAGGAGGCCTTCGCGGTGGCCCCGGCGCTGCTTCACCCACCCCCAGACCAGGGCCACGAAGGACGCGACCACCAGCGCCCAGTCGCACACGGTGCGCACGGTGGCCGGCATCTCACTGCGGAACCCTTGGTAGAGGCTGATCGAGAAGAAGCAGACCATGGCCATCACGATCAGCAGGAAGGCCGTCGTACGGGCACGGCACAGCCAATAGAGCGCACCGCGCTTGTACCACGTGGTCCCGAGCTTGGGCAGGGCCGGAATATGGGCGGGGGTCCCGGGGGCGGGAACCTCAGAAGATCGTCTTGACGCCATGCCAGATGTCCTTCGCCATTCGTACGCCGTCGTCCCCGGTTTCCGTGAAGACGTGGCCCGTGCCGGTCAGCACACCACCGACTACGCCGTGGTCGTGGATGTCCTCGCTCCAGTGCTCATGGAAGGAGTGGTCGAGGAGACTGGTCGCGCCCACCGCGGCCACGACCCCGACGCCGGCCAGCGCGACCGCGCCTTCGATGGGCAGCGCGGCCACAACACCCGCGCCGACGGCGACGCCGCCGAGTGCGGCACCGCCGTCGACAACGACGGAGTGCTGCCAGGACCAGCCCTTGTCGTGGTCGTCCTTCGCCTCCACCAGACCGCACGCCGCAGCCGCGGCGACGTCCAGCACCGGGACCTCCTTGAGGAACTCCGGCAGCGCTTCGAGGCTTCGCCCGAGACGCAACGCCTCGGCTGCGTCGGCCAGTTTGATGTTGAGGGCCCGGTCGTAGGGGAGCTTGGTGCTGCCGTGGTCGGCGCGGGCGATGTCCTCTTCCAGCGAGTCGACCCTCGTCATCGCGTCGCGGTAGGCGCTCTTGGCGGGGAGGTCCTTGGGCAGCGAACGACCTGCCTTCTGATAGGCCTTGCGCTCCGCGCGGAGTTCCTTCTTGGCCGCCCGCTCCTCCTCCTTGGCACCGTCGATCAGTGTGCGGGCCTCCTTGCCGCCGGCTCGGGCGTCCTCGGCGTCGTACGCGTACAGACCCCGCAGCATGTCGGCAAGGGTGATCTTGTCGCCCGGTGACACCGGCGCGGTGACCTGTGCGTACAACCCCCGCAACTTGTCCGCCGCGACCAACCTCGCGTGCTGCGCCGTATGCAGGATCTCCGTGCGCACCTTGTCGTACTCGCCGAACGCCGAGATCGTCCGCTGTTCGTCGGCGCTCGGCGGGTCGGACGTCACGAACGGGAGCGGAGCGCCCTGGGCGCCCATGGGTACGCCCTTCTTCACGGCGATGTGCTCGGCGTTCTGCAGAGCGGTCTCGCAGGCGGACAGCGCGCCGACGAGGGTGTCGAGAATGTCGCCCGCGTCGTGGACGAGGTTGGCAAAGGCGCCCGCCGTGAGGGCGTCCTCGCTCCAGGTGGCGCGGAAGGCCTCGGCCGCGTCGCCCTTCCAACTCGCGTCGCCGACCAGCTCCTCGACGGCGCTGCTGAGCGGACGGACGACATCCTCGAGCTTCTTCTTGGCGTTCTTGTACGTCTCGGCCATCGTGCGCAGTCCACCGATGTCGCCGCCGACCCAGCTGTCGCTCATCAGCCGTCCCCCACCATCAGGTCGTCGAACAGACCGTGTACGTCGATGTCGTGCCGCTGGAACGAGTCGCGGGCGTACGTCACCTTGTCTCCGTGGTCGTCCAGCCGGTCCGCGAAGCCGGTGTGCAGGGCGACGATGAGGTCGGCGACCTCCTTGATGGCGTGGTCGAGGCCGCTGTCACCGCCGCTGACGACGGGCGGGGCGACCTGGTCGTGCAGGTTCCGGTAGTGGGTGGCCTCGTCGTGGAAGGTCTTGGACATCGAGGTGAGGTCGCTCAGGACCGCCTTGAAGTCGGGCGGCATCAGCGCACCTCCCGTGCGTAGGCGGCCAGATCGTCCGGCCGCCAGTTGTGGTGTCCGGGCGCGACGCGCGGGTCGACGCGGACGGTGACGCCGTGCTCGCGCACTCCCTCGGCCAGCGGCCCGATCGACGTGGCGACCCACGGCTGGGCCTCGCCGAGCGCGGCCACCAGCCGGGCCGGCGTGGTGAAGGCGAGGGCCACGGTCCCGTCCGTGGGGTGTTCGAACAGTTCGTAGGCGATGAAGGGCACGCGGGTGGAGCGGCCGGAGGCGTCCAGCGCGTCGACGTAGCGCGGATGGGCCGGGACGAGCACGGGGGTGTGGTAGGCCGGAAGACCGAGCTTCGGGGCCTGCCGTCCCTCCACGTCCCGCCGTACGGGCGGCTCCGCCTCGGCGTAGTCGAGCAGGCGCGAACGACGCGGCTCCGGGTTCGACGGACGAGGTTCCGGGGCCGGGGAGTCAGCCTTGGCCGACGGCTCGGCCGGCCCGGTCTCGGCGTAGTCGGAAATGTGCGACCGTATCGGCGCCCCCACCGCCGTCACCTCTTCACTGTTCACTCTTCACCGTGGGCATGGTTCGAGCTGGACGTTTTGGCGCGCTCACCCTAACGACCGGCCCCGAGGGCAAATCCGGCTATGTCAGGCTGCCGGACCGTGTACATGCCGAGTGCATGCCTACCGCATACCGACCCCATACCGACCCCATACCGGCCGCATGCCGAACCGGTACGGCCGCTGTGGGCGCCGAGCGTGGCGGGACCGAGTCGCTGGACATGGACTTTCCCGCTTTCGTCGCCGCCCGGTCGGCCGCCCTGTTCCGTGGCGCCCTCGTCTTGACGGGGAGCCGCGAAGCCGCGGAGGACCTGCTCCAGGAGACCCTGGAACGGACCTGCCGCAAGTGGCGCACGATCGCCGCCAAGGACGCCCCCGACGCCTATGTGCGGCGGATCACGGTGAACCTGGCGAACGACCGTTGGCGAAGATTCCGCCGCACCCCCGCACACCCCGACAACGGCGGCGACCGGGCCGCTCCGCCGACGCGCCGTCCGTCGACACCGACGGCATCGTGCGCAAGACCCGCCGCAAGCGCGTCACGGCCATCGCGGGTCTCGCCGCCGCCCTGATCGTGGCCGGCGGCGGCACCGCCCTGGCCACCGCCGTCACCAACGGATCCAGCCCCGCGCAGCCCGCCGCCGCGACCACCTCGGCCGGCAACGACGCCACCAACGTGCTGGTGAAGGGCAGTAAGTTCCCGCTGGAGTTCGCGGGCCTCGACCTGGACTTCGCCAAGCAACTGCTGCTGAAGGGCCAGCTCAAGCTCGGCACGGTCACCAAGGTGGACTGCGGCAAGAACGGCAAGCCGGGCTCGGTCCACTCGGTCGACCCGCACAGCCCGAAGACCGTGTCCATCGGCGCCACCATCAACCTGACCCTCTGCGCCGGCTGATCCAAGGCACCTCACCCGCCCCCGCCCCGGTCGTCGCGAGCTCCGACGACCGGACGACAGAGGTGTGTGCCGAAGTGTCATGAACGGTCGGGACCTCGTCAGGTGAACGCCAACCCCCTGGCCCGCCGCCCTCGCCCCGCGTTCGATGGAACGCGATACCCGTGTCGACGTACGCCGAGGGGTGAGCGAGCGATGGGCGAGGGAGAGCGGCGGCGGGTCGTCGTGGGGGTGAGCGGTTCGCCGGGGAGTCTGGCGGCGCTGCACCGGGGCGCGTTCGAGGCGCGCCGCACCGGTGCCGTGCTGCTGGCCGTGGGTGCCTGGGAACCGCCGCGCGGCGCGCTCGCGCACCCGAGTTCGATGCTCGCGCCGCCGATGACCGAGTTCCGGCAGATGGCGGACGACCGGCTGCTCACCGCCCTGGACACGGCCTTCGGCGCCGACGGGCCCGGAGTGCCGTGCCGGGGGTTGGTCGTGTGGGACCGGCCGGGGCGCGCCCTGGTGCGGACCGCCGACCGCATCGGCGACCTCCTGGTGATCGGCGGCGGGCGACGCGGCCGGATGCGCCGGGCGCTGTTCCCCTCCGTCGCGCGCTACTGCCTCGCGCACGCCGCCTGCCCGGTACTGGCCGTGCCGCGCTCACCCCTGCACCGCGAACTCGCCTCCGTACGCCGCCGGGTCAGCCTGCGCCTGCCGCTCGACGCCAGTGAACTGACGGACGGCAGGTCCTGAACCGCCGTACTGACCGCCGTCCCGATCCGCCGCCCCAGCCCCGCCGTCCGGACTCAGCCGACCCGGAAGCCCGCCGAGACCGTGTCGAAGACCGGGCGGAAGGTGTCCCACTTGAGGTCCGGAGCCGAGAGGTAGATGTCGTACTCCCGGCCGCCCTCCTGCCCGAAGCCCAGGTCGATGGCGCGGAACGCCCGGACCCGGCCCTTGAAGGTGAACTCCCACACGGCCGCGGGCTTCCCCTGGAACGTGGTGCGCTGCATGCGCAGTTTCCGGTATGAGGACGGGTAGTTGAGCTTGGTGTTCGCCTCGATGTTCGTGAAGTGCGACTCGGGGTTCGCGCCCGCAGGCTCGACCATGCCGATCGTGAGGTCCACGAGACGGGTTTCGTCGACGTAGGTGACCTGTTCGGCCGACGCCTTGCCACGCTTCCAGCCGTCCGGGACCGGGAAGGAGACGCCCAACTTCTTCTCCGTGACCAGGTGGTGGCCCGCGGGAACGGCCGGGGGCGCGGAGGTGGAAGCGGCGGCTTTGTGGTGGGTGCCGCCGCTCTTGCCCTCTCGGGTCATGGACCACCCGCCCGCCACCGTCGCGGCCGCAAGCACCACGGCCAGCGCGCTCCAGACGGCCACGCGGCGCCCACGGGCCCGGGGCGGTGCGTCTTCCCGCGCCGGTGCCACCGTCGTCGCGGTCGCCGGAGACTGCGCCGGCGCTGGTATCGGTGCCGGTACCGGACGCGTGGGCGTCAGCTGCGTCGGTACCCCCGACACCACTTCCCTCAGAACCCGCTCCACCTCCTCCGCCGAGGGCCGCTCCTGCGGTTCCTTCGCGAGCAGCGCGTCTATGAGGGGTTCCAGCGGCCCGGCCTGCTTCATGGGGTCGACCGGGTCGACGGCGATGGCGTACGCCGTCTCCACGGCCGTGGCCTTGCGGAACGGAGGCCGCCCCTCGACGGACTGGTAGAGGGTCGCCCCGAGCGCCCACAGGTCCGCGGCGGGTCCGGGCTTCTTGCCCCGCATCCGTTCGGGCGCGATGTAGTCGATCGAGCCGATGATCTCGCCGGTCCTGGTCAGCGTCGAGGTGCCGGTCGCCATGGCGATGCCGAAGTCGGTGAGGACGACGCGGCCGTCGGCGCCGAGCAGGACGTTGCCCGGCTTGACGTCACGGTGCAGCACCCCGGCGGCGTGCGCGGCCCGCAGCGCGGCGACCATGCCGAGGCCGATCCGTGCGGCCTCGGTGGGCGGCACCGCGCCGCCGTCCGCGAGCAGGGCGGCGAGGGTCGTGGAGGGCACGTACTCCATGACGATGCAGGGCAGCCCCTCGTCGTCCACCACGTCGTGCACGACGACCACGTGGGAATGCGCGATACGGGCGGCGCTGCGCGCCTCCCGGCGGGTGCGTTCGTGGAGGGTGGCGAGCTCGTCGTCGGTCAGGTGCCGCTGGACATGCAGCCGCTTGACCGCGACCTCACGGCTGAGGACCTCGTCCTCGGCACGCCACACCGTGCCCATGCCGCCACGGCCGATCTGTTCGATCAGCCGATAGCGCCCGGCGACCAGCCGCCCCTCGTCCGCCACCGCGTGCCCCTTGCCGTTCTGTCCGGACCGCTCGCTCCGGACCGGTTCGAACCATTGCGCGTTCGATTCGTGTCGACACCATAGTCGGCGCAGGTTGCGGGGGAGTCTCAGCCGTCGTCCCGCTCGTCCGGGGCCGCGAGGACGAGTTGGGTCAGCGGAGTGGGGTCGCCCGTGTCCAGGGTGACCCGGTAGAGGCCGGGCGCGGGCACGGTGACACGGGCCGCGAGGTGGTCGTCGTCGCCGTACAGCCGGGCGGGTCCGGCGAAGGCCCCGCCGACCTCCTCGACCGCGCAGTCCAGCCCCGCGGGACTGTCGACGCCGCGCACCCGGACCGTCCAGGGAGTGCCCGGCGCGACGAGGTCCGGGACCTCGATGCCGACCCGTGCCCCGGCCTGCGCGGGACCGAGGTGCTCGTCCTCCTCCAGGAACGAGGTCACCGCCTCCAACGCGGCCTCCCCCTGGGCCAGCGCACCGTGCTGCAGCGCGAGGGGCACGGTGGCGCGGGTCGGGGAGGCGGACTCCTTGTGTACGGTGCCGTCGCCGCCCACGTCGAAGCGGCGCGGGGCGCCCGTCTCGTCGCGCATCAGCTCGCCGTCGCTGTGCTCGCGGTAGCAGTGCTCGGAGGCGGTCACGACGCCCTGACGGAGGGTCAGGGACTGGAGGGTGGACTGGCTGATGCCCACCAGCGCCCGGTGCCCGGGCAGCGCCCGCCCGCGCAGGGTGTCGTGCAGGGTCTGGGAGTCGACGGCCAGATCCTTGTCGCCGCCCAGGTCGGCGATGTCCGTGGGGCTCAGCCGGCGGATGTTCAGGCCCTCGTCGAGACAGGGGAACGTCGGGAGCAGGTCGTGCAGGCCCGGCATGGTGTAAGCGAGTCTCCTGAGCCTGCCGTGCGGCAGCGGAACCGGCGCTCCCTGCCCGGTGTTGAGGATCGCGGCGGCGGCCACCGCCCCCTGGAAGGGCGTACCGAGGGTGAGCACCCCACGGGTGTCCGCCGCGAGGTCGCCATCGGGGCCGTCGGTGAGAGCGGCGAGGGTGAGCAGTCCGCCCATGGAGTGCGCGACGAAGACGAGCCGCCCCTCCCGTTCGTCGACCCGGTGCTTGCGGGCGAGCGCGTGTGCGGGGTGCCGCCGCCACCGTTCCAGGTGTTCGCGCGCCGCCTCGGCGAGGAACCGGGCGTTCGTGGCGACCGACAGCCGCCAGTCGTAGGCGAAGGGCAGCACGGCCTCCGGGTCGGCCACGCTCCGGGTGACGGTCGCGACCAGGTCGTTGTAGGGCTCGATGCCGCGCAGGAACGGGCTCCAGGCGGGGGTGCGCAGCAGGCGCCGGGCCCGGATGCGGCCGAGGCGGCCCTCGCGTTCGTCGGGCGTGAGGCGCAGGGCGCGTAAGCCCTGGGGCGCCGTCCACGCCTTCAGCAGCCATCCGGCGTTCGCGAGGCCCCAGACGACGTCGCCGGACTCGGTGTCGTACAACTCGCTCCCCATGATGCCGGGAACGACGACGACGGCGTCCTGCGTCGTGTTCGGGGAGAGGCCGGGGAGGCTGTAGGGCCGCTCGTCCAGGCGGCGGCCTGCGGTATTGGGCTGCGACGGCTCGGTCATGGCGGGAAGAATAGAGAGCATGCGAGGGCGGCCGGGCGGGCTTGTCAGGATCGGGGAGCCGGGGGACGCCGGCGATACGGGGAGGGCCACGGCGGCCCGTGCGTCGGTGGACACCGTGGAGGAGGACTCCGCGCGGCGCACTCTGTTGACCCTCGCCGTCCGTGACTACGGCGACGGGGACGCGGAGTTCACCGCCGGCATCGACGAACAGCTCTCCGTCGTGGCCGACTGGTGGTGCGCTCCGGGGGCACCGGAGCCCTTCACCCACGTCCCCGCGCCGGAGCTGCGCGAGCGCTACGACGTGGAGCGCTTCCTGCACGAGAGCGAGGTGCGCGAGACGCCCGGCCGCGCCCTGGTGGTCTTCATCACGGGACACGGCCAACTGGGTTCCTCCCGCACCCACTTCCTCCAGTTGCCGAGGACCGAACCCCGGCGCCAGCTGGCCACGGCCATCCGCACCAGCGAGATCGTCGCCGCCGCCCTCGACTCCCGCGCCGAACACGTCCTGGTCGTCATCAACACCTGCTACGCGGCCGGGATCGCCGAGGAGCTGGAGAAGCTGCACCAGGAGATCCTGCCGAGCCGGCGCACCGGCGGCAGCCTGGACGTAGTCGCCACCTGCGCCCACGACCAGCTGGTCCAGGTACGGCAGTTCCCCTCGGTGATGCGCCGTGTGCTGGAGCGGCTGCGCACCACCGCCCAGATCACCACGCCCTGGCTGAGCGTCGCCCACCTGATGACGGAGTTCGAGAGCGAACTCGGCACCGACACCGAGCGGCGCAAGCACCGGCTCAAGCGGGTCCTGGACGGCGGCGGCCAGACGGCCCTGACGCCCTGTCTGCCGAACCCCGGCTACCGGCCCGTACGAGAACTGGTGGGGCCCGCGCGCCGCCAGGTCGCCACCCCGGCCGACGAGGTCGACCACTGGCTCGACCGCGCCAGCGGCCGCCCCCAGGAGACCGACCCCGGCTGGTACTTCAGCGGTCGCGAGGGACTGGGCCGCGCCGTCACCGCGTTCCTCGGCCGTCCTCGCGGTGTCCTGCTGCTGACCGGAACCGCCGGCAGCGGCAAGTCGGCCGTGCTGGCGCGGGCCGTGACGCTCAGCGACCCGCTGTTCCGCGACGACCCGCGCTACGGCCGAGCGCTGCGCTCGGCCGCGCCCGAGACCGTCCCGCCCGAGGGCTCCGTCACCGCCGCCGTCCTGGCCCGCCACCGCACCGCCTCCGACGTGCTCGGCGACCTGCTGCGCGCCCTGGAACTGCCCCCGCGCCCGGCCGGGCCCACCGACGACCCGGTGGAACAGCGCCGCGCCCAACTGCTGGCCCATCTGGACGAGCCGGGCGATCCGGTCACGCTCGTCCTCGACGGCCTGGACGAGTCCGTCGAACCCTTCCGCGTGGTCAGGGACGTCCTCGCCCCGCTCACCGCCCACTGCGGCGCCGCCCCCGCCCTGCCCGGCCAGCGCCGCCCGGAGCGGCAGCGGTCCCTGCGGCTGCTGATCGGCGTACGCAGCAGCCGCCCCCGTGCGGACCGCGCCGCCCCTCCCTGCCCCGCGGGGCGGGAGGCGGGGCTGCTCGGCGCGCTCCGCGAGGTCTTTCCCACGGCGTCCGTGCTGCGTACCGACGAGACGGACAGCGAGAGCGACATCGCCGACTACGTCCAGGCACTGGTCGGCGCCGAGACGTCCGGCGGCGACAGCACCCGGCAGGCGGCCGAGACCGTCGCCAAGCGGGTCTGGCCGTCCTTCCTGGACGCCCGGCTGGCCGGCGAGCAGCTGCACCACGCGTCCGACCCCGACGCCCTGGCGGGCAACCCCGACTGGCTCGACCTGTTGCAGGCGGGCACCATCGGTCTGCTCCGGCGCGATCTGGCGCTCGTCGAGGACGAGGGGCTGCCCGCGGAGGTCGCCCTCGCGCTGCTGCGGGCCGCCGCGTTCGCGCTGGGCGCGGGCATCCCCTGGTCGGACGTGTGGCCTGCCGTCGCCGGGGCGCTGCTCGGCAGGCCGGTCGAGGAGCCGGACCGGATGATCGAGAACCTGCTGAAGAGCAGGCTCGCCGGGTATCTGGCCCACGACGACGAGGACGACCGGCTGGTGTACCGGCCGGCCCACGAAGCCCTGGCCGAGCTCCTGCGGGATCCCCGCCAGGACCTGCTGGCCGGCGTCGGGGGCGACGCCGTATGAGCGACGCGGACAGCCCGTACCGCGCGCCCCGTCCGGGCCGCCCCGACACGGGCGACTCGAGGACGTGGGCCGACGACTCGAAGGCGTGGGCGGACACCAGGGACGCGCACCGGCTCATCGCCGAGGCGCTGGCCCGGCTCGTCGCCGCGGACCCGACGATCCCGCCGCACCCGTATCTCAGCCGCCACCTGGCCCATCACGCGGCCCGGGGCGAGGTCCTCGACGACACCCATGTACCGCTCGCCGTACTGCCCTGGGAGTCCAGCGCGAACGTTCGCACACTGCTGCGGCAGAGCGACGCGGTGAGCGACGCGGTGAGCGACGCGCGACGGCAGGAGTGGCTGGAGGCATGGGCCCGCATCGAGCCCTTCATCGGCGGCGCCGGTCCGGACTCCCGGCTGACGAGTCTGCACCTGGCCCATCACGCGGCGACCCGCCCCCGCACCCCTCTCGACACGTCCACCGCGCGGGTGTCCGGTTCGCGCGTCACCCCGCTGTGGAGTGACTGGACGGCCCAGGACAACGTACTGGCGGTCTCCGAGACCCGCCTCGAGTCGCTGACCCGCACCACGACCACCGACGGCCGCTCCCTGCTGGTCAGCGGCGACGACCACGGCACGATCCGCATGTGGGAGCCGCACGGCGTACCGGCGAGGGCGCCGCTGCACACGTACGGCGGCGCGGTCCAGCATCTGCTGCCGCTCCCGGGCGATCTGCTGCTCTCCGCGGGCACCGACGGTTCGGTGCGCGTCTGGCACCTCACCCGGGGCCAGTTGCTCGCCGAACCCGTCCACCGCCCCGGCACCTGGGTCAGCGCCCTCACGCTCTTCGCGGCGAAGGACGCCCCGGAGGTCGTCCTCGTCGCCCACAGCGACGGCCGTCTCGGCGCGCTGGATCCCGTCACCTTCCGGCCCGTCGACACCCCGCTGCCCTCCCTCGATCCCGTGCCGGCCCTGCTGAGCGGGGTCGGTCTGGGCGGCGCGGAGGGGATGGTGCTGGCCGTGGCCCAGGGCCGGCGGGTGCGCGTCTGGGATCCGCGGCGGGCCGACGGGTACACGCACGAGCACGAGCACGAGGGGGCGGTGCGGGCCCTGGTGGACCTCGCGGCGCCGGGGCGGTACGCGCTCTGCGACGACTCGGGATACATCGGTGTCCGGGACGCCTCGACGGGCCGGGAGACGGCCGTCGCACCCCCTCCGCCCGCGGGGCCCGTCGTCGCGCTGACCGCCCTGACCGTGGCGGGCCGGGCGGCGGTGGCGTCCGGGGGCAGCGACCACACCCTGCGGGTCTGGGACGCGCGGACGGGCGCGGCGATCGGCGGGCCCCTGGAAGGGCACACCGCTCCTCCCGTGGCTCTGACCACCCTGCCGGGCACCTCGCCGGACACCTCGCGGGAACTCCCCGTCCCGGCCGGGCAGGAGCTTCTCGTCTCGGCCGGCGCGGACCACACCTTGCGGCGCTGGAAACCGGGCGGCCGGGGCGTCGGCGCCGGGCGCGCGGTCCGGCGGCCCGTCACCGCGGCGGCGCTGTCCGGTCCGGGGGCCACCGCCGGGGCGCCGCTGATCGCCGTGGCCGACGAGTCCGGTACGGCGCTCTGGGACACCGGGACCGGTCGCCCGGTCGCCCTCCCAGCGGGCCACGCCCCAGTGACCGCCTTCGCCTCGGCGCACGTCCGGGGCGAACGCCTGCTGGTGACCGCGCACAGCGACGCCGGAATCCAGCTGTGGTCCCTGGAACGGGGTGCCCACGCCGCCCCCGCACGGCTGGCCGGACTCCTCGGCCACAGCCTGCCGGTGCGGTCGATGGCCGCCTTCCCGCACGAGGGGCGGACCCGGCTGGTCACCGGGGGCGAGGACGGCACCGTACGTCTGTGGGATCTCGACCGGGTGTGTGCGCTGGTCTGCCGGGAGGACCATCTGCTCAGCGTCCGGGACGTCGCCGTGCTTTACACGGCACGCGGTCCGCGGATCGCCTCGGCGGGCACCGACGGGACCGTACGGCTCTGGGATCCGGTCACGCTGCGGCCCGTGGGGGCGCCGCTCCACTGCGAGCAGCGGGTCGTCAACGCCGTCGCCGCCGTTCCCGTCGACGAGCCGGACGGTGCCGAACTCGTCGCGTCCGGCGGGGAGGACGGCACGATCCGGCTCTGGGATCCCGGCACCGGGCGGCCGGTCGGGCGGCGGCTGGACATCGGCGACGGGCCGGTGGCCGCGCTGGCGTTCTTCCGGACCGCGACCGGCCGCCCCTGCCTCGCGGCGACGGGCCCCGGCGGAACCATCCACCTGTGGGACACCGACGCCGGCTCGCACCTGCTGCGGATCGTGACGGGCAGCCCGCTCGGGGCTCTCGACGCGCTCGACGCCCGGCAGCCGGGCGGCCCGCGCCCCGAGCACCCCGTCCTCCTCGCGGCCGGAGTCGCTGGCGTATGCGTGTTCGACATCCGATGGGAGGGGCGCTGATCCGGCGCCCGCCGGCCCGCCGCACGTGGGCGTGCGCCTCCCGTGTGCCCCAGCGCCCCCCTCTCGCGCCCCCGCCACGGCGTGGAAGCGGGCATCCCGGGGCGCGCGCTACGGGAGAATGATCGCCCGCATGTACCGGCGGAACATGCGGGCGAGGGACACGTACGGCCTCGGCCCGGCGGGCGGCGCCCCGGCAGTGCGGCAGCGGCCGCAGACCATCGGCTCAGCAACGAGGACCAGGATGAACAACAGCCCTTCGGCGGTGACCACAGCCCACTTACCGTCCCTCGTCCCCGCTCCGGAACGCGGAGTGTGGCGGCTGGGCAAGCGGGACCACCCCAAGGAGTACAACCGGCTCGAACCCGAGACCAGCCAGGGCTCCAGCGCGGGCCGCTTCAGCCTCGCCACCTACGGAACGCTGTACTGCGCCAGCGATCCGGCCGGCTGTTACGCCGAGGCGCTCGCGCCCTTCCGCGTCCACCCCCAGCTGCGGGGGCTCATCGGCCACGAGTGGGACGAGCGGCCCAGCCACATGAGGCTCGGCCACCTGGCCTCGGGCTGGCGCGAGGACCACATCCTGGTCCGGCTCGAACCCGCGAAGGACGCCCAGTTCCTCGACGTCGACGCCGAGGCCACCCGGGCCGTCCTCGCGCGCGAACTCCGGGGCGAGCTGGCGGCGTGGGACATCGAGCCCCCGCTCACCGACCTGCACATCCACGGGCGCGACCGCAGGCTCGCCCGGCAGATCGCGGCCTGGACGGTCGCCCAGCGCAACGACGCCGGCCACCGGCTGGCCCAGGGCATCGCCTACCGCTCCGGATACGGCGGGCGCACCTGCTGGGCCATCTTCCACGACGTCGATCTCGTCGAGGCCGAGCGGCGCCCCATCCAGCCGGAGTCCCCCGAACTGCGCGCGGTCGCGGCGGAGTACGGCCTGCGGGTCTTCTGAACGGGGCAGGTAGATCTCCTGATCGGGGCACGTGGATCTCCTGATCGGGGCACGTGGATCTCCTGGACGAGGGCCTTCAGGTCCGCCGAACGGCGCCCGTCCCCCGGGCGTTCGGCCGCACCCGCGTCGCCCGATCGAGCGGTGCTCCGTCCCGTACCCATCGACGGCGCCGGATAAAACCCCTGGTCAAACCCCTCACGCCACTTTCGAGGTGGGATTTCACAGGGGATTGAAGGGGGAAAACGGTGGAGTGAGAGACCCTCGGACGGGTAGACTTCCCTCAACACAACTGAGGAGAAGCCATGTTGACACCCCGTCTGTCACCCCTCGCGCCATCCCGCGTCTTACCCGTTTCATGACCGCCAGGAAGCGAGGAATCATGCAGCCACTGCGAGAGTCCGCGGTCAAAACGGTCACCACGAGCGTCACCGACACGGTCACCGAGACCACCGCGCACGCCAACACGGTCCAGAAGTCGATCGCCGACATAGCGCGCTTCCTCCAGGACAACTTCGGGCAGAAACTCACCGCGTTCATCGCCGGTATCGAGGACCCGAAGCAGGTCGGCAAATGGTCCAGCGCCCAGAACAGCCCGAGAATCGACTCCGAGCTGCGCCTGCGGGCGGCCTACCAGGTGTTCCAGATCATCGAGCTCCAGGAGAACTGCCACACGGCACGCGCCTGGATGATCGGCATGAATCCGCAGCTGGAGGACGACTCACCGCTGCAGGCCATCGCCGAGGATCGGCACAAGGACGTGATGGCGGCGGCCCGCTCGTACGTCAAGGGCGATCTCTGACGCGCCCCACGGGCTTGCTTGCATATGCAAGGATCTCGCGCCTATCTTGGCGCGCATGCAGTCCTACACCATCGGTCAGGCGGCCCGGCTGCTCGGCGTGAGCCCGGACACCGCACGGCGGTGGGCGGACGCCGGGCGGATGGCGACGCACCGGGACGAGGGCGGGCGGCGGCTGATCGACGGGCGGGATCTGGCCGCGTTCTCCGTCGAGCTCGCCAAGGGCGGCAGCGGTGAGGAGGACGCCTCCTACACCTCTGTGCGCAACGCGTTCCCGGGCATCGTCACCGCCGTGAAGCTCGGCGACGTGGCGGCCCAGGTGGAGATCCAGGCCGGACCGCACCGGCTGGTCTCCCTGCTGACCCGGGAGGCCGTGGAGGAACTCGGCCTCGAGGTCGGCATGGAGGCCACCGCCCGCGTGAAGTCGACGAACGTGCACATCGACCGGGTCTGAACGGGCGGCGGCCGACTGCTCCCCAGCGGCTGGCGGCGTACCACTCGGCGGCTGGCGGCGTACGAGTCAGCGCGTGCCGGCGTACGACTCAGTCGTAACGACGTACGACTCAGTGTGTGACCGAGTACGAGTGCGCCCCCGTCCCCGCCGGCGCACCCCCGTCGACGATCAGGTACTCGTCCCGGATCGGGGTCCCGTCGAGCCAGGACTCCAGGATCTCCCGGGTGCCCGCCGCGTAACGGGCCTGTGCGGACAGCGACGAACCCGAGATGTGCGGGGTCATGCCGTGGTGCGGCATGGTGCGCCAGGGGTGGTCGCCCGGCGCGGGCTGCGGATACCAGACGTCGCCCGCGTACCCCGCCAACTGCCCGTCGCCCAGGGCCCGTTCGACGGCATCCCGGTCCACGGTCCGGGCCCGCGCCGTGTTGATCAGATAGGCGCCGCGCTTCATCGTGGCGAGCAGCTCGTCGCCGAACGGGCCTTCAGCAGGCGTTGTCCGCCGCGATCCGCCGTCTCGCGAGGAGGACCGGGGCGTGCCCGAAGTCCGGGTCGATCTCGGCCCAGGTGAGGAGCGCGTGATGGCCGTCCGCCCCGGCCACCGCGATGGGGAAGCGCAGCCGGTCCGTGCGGCGGGCGGGGTCGAAGCCCGGTCCGGCGTCGTGCAGGACGTCGTGCAGCAGGGGCCCCTCGAAGCGGTGGTGCTGTACGCCGCTGGTGGCGCACTCGAAGCTGACCCGGGCCCGGTGCTGGGGCCAGGCCAACAGGTCGGGCACGGTCAGCCGGACGGGGCGGGCGAGGTCTCCGGTCAGGGCGACCGACGCGAGCGAGTGAGCGGGCGAAGCCGGGGACTGCCCCACTGGGCACCACCTCCCGAATGTCCGTACCCAGGAGGCGGTCCCGTACAAACGCACATGCGTACACCCGGGCATCGATCGCGCAGCTCATGCGATGGCACAGGAGACTTCCGGCTTGCATCTGCGGAAGTATGATCGGCGTAGGCATGCCTGAGGCTTCCGAGGGAGTAGACCCGTGATGACCCGATCCACGCGCCGGACCCGCACCCGCACTCTGCGCGTGGCCGGCGTCGGTGCCGCCGCGCTGCTGGCCCTGAGCGCCTGCTCGTCCTCCGACTCCGGCTCCTCCCCGACGTCGGACACCTCGGCCTCCTCCTCGCCGAAGCCCTCCGGCACGGTGACCGTGTTCGCCGCCGCCTCGCTCAAGGAGAGCTTCACGACCCTGGGCAAGGAGTTCGAGAAGGCCAACCCGGGCACGAAGGTCACCTTCAACTTCGGCGGCAGCGACACGCTCGCCGCCAGCATCACCGGGGGCGCCCCGGCCGACGTGTTCGCCGCCGCCAGCCCCAAGACGATGGCGATCGTGACGGACAAGAAGGACGCCGCGACCACGCCCGCGACCTTCGTGCGCAACCAGTTGGAGATCGCGACCCTGCCCGGCAACCCCGACAAGGTCGCCTCCCTGAAGGACCTCACGAAGTCCGGCCTCAAGGTCGTACTCTGCGACAAGACGGTGCCGTGCGGCGCCGCCGCGCAGAAGGCGCTGGACGCCAGCAAGCTGAGGCTCACCCCGGTCTCCTACGAACAGGACGTCAAGAGCGCCCTGACGAAGGTGGAGCTGAAGGAGGCCGACGCCGCCGTCGTCTACAAGACCGACGTGAAGGCGGCGGGTGACCAGGTGGAGGGCGTGGAGTTCCCCGAGTCGGCCAAGGCCATCAACGAATACCCGATCGCCCTGCTCAAGGACGCGCCCAACGCGAAGGCGGCGAAGGCGTTCATCGCGCTCGTGCAGTCCGCCGAGGGCCAGAACGTGCTCACCGCCGCGGGGTTCCTGCAGCCGTGACCGAGCTGGACGTCTCCGACGCCGCGGCCGACATCCTCACCGGTGAGCCGCGGCGCCCGCGCGTCCGGACGGCCGGGGTCCCGCTCCCCCTCCTCCTCCCCGCCCTGGTCGGCCTGGCCTTCCTCCTGCTCCCCCTGCTCGCCCTGCTCGTACGAGCCCCCTGGCGGGACCTCCCGAACCAGCTGACCAGTACGGCGGTCTGGCAGGCGCTCCAGCTGTCCCTGGTCTGCGCCACGGCGGCGACCGGGGTGAGTCTGGTGCTGGGCGTGCCGCTGGCCTGGCTCCTCGCCCGTACGGACTTCCCCGGCCGGGGCTTCGTGCGGGCCCTGGTGACGCTGCCCCTCGTGCTGCCCCCGGTGGTGGGCGGTGTGGCGCTGCTGCTGGCGCTCGGGCGCAACGGCGTCGTCGGGCAGTGGCTGGACTCGTGGTTCGGGATCACGCTGCCGTTCACCACGGCGGGCGTCGTGGTCGCGGAGGCGTTCGTGGCGATGCCGTTCCTGGTCATCAGCGTGGAGGGCACGCTCCGCGCGGCCGACCCGCGCTACGAGGAGGCCGCCGCGACGCTCGGCGCCTCCCGGTTCACCGCGTTCCGCCGGGTCACCCTGCCGTTGATCGCGCCCGGGATCGCCGCCGGCGCCGTACTGGCGTGGGCGCGGGCCCTCGGCGAGTTCGGGGCGACGATCACCTTCGCCGGCAACTTCCCCGGGCGCACCCAGACCATGCCGCTCGCCGTCTACCTCGCCCTCCAGAACGACCCGGCCGCCGCGATCGCCCTGAGCCTGGTCCTGCTGGCGGTGTCGATCGCGGTCCTTGCGGGCCTCAGGGACCGCTGGACGGCGGCGCCGTCATGACGGACCCGACGCTTCCCCCGGGCAAGCCCTCCGCCTGCGACAAGGGCCTCTACGCCCACCTGGTGGTCCACCGCGACGCCTTCCGTCTCGACATCGCCCTGGCCGCCGCGCCCGGTGACGTCGTCGCGCTGCTCGGGCCGAACGGGGCGGGCAAGAGCACCGCGCTGCGAGCGCTGGCGGGGCTCACGCCGTTGTCCGACGGCGGCCGGATCCGGCTGGACGGCGCGGACCTGGGGCGTACGCTGCCCGAGGCCCGCCCGGTCGGCGTCGTCTTCCAGGACTATCTGCTCTTCCCGCACCTGTCCGCCCTGGACAACGTGGCGTTCGGGCCGCGCTGTCAGGGCGTACCGAAGGCGGCGGCGCGGGAGCGGGCCGCGCGGTGGCTGGACCGGATGGGGCTGGCCGAGCACGCGGCCGCCAAGCCGCGCCGGCTGTCCGGCGGACAGGCGCAGCGCGTCGCGCTCGCCCGCGCGCTGGCCACCCACCCCCGGCTGCTCCTGCTCGACGAGCCGCTCGCCGCGCTGGACGCCCGCACCCGCCTCGATGTGCGCTCCCAACTCCGGCGCCACCTCAGCGACTTCGAGGCCGTCGCCGTACTCGTGACGCACGACCCGCTGGACGCGATGGTGCTCGCCGACCGGCTGGTCGTCGTCGAACACGGCCGGGTGGTCCAGGAGGGGACACCGTCGGACATCGCCCGCCACCCGCGCACGGACTACATCGCCCAGCTCGTCGGCCTGAACCTCTACCGGGGCGCGGCCGAGGGCCACACCGTACGACTGGACACGGGTCCGGCGATCACCACGACCGAGGACCTGACCGGGCCCGTCTTCGTGGCGTTCCCGCCCAGTGCCGTCACGCTGTACCGCGACCGTCCGACCGGCTCCAGCGCGCGCAACCTCTGGCGGTGCGAGGTCGCGGGCCTGGAGACGCACGGCGACCAGATCCGCGCGGACCTCACCGGAGAGCTCGCGCTCGCCGCGGACCTGACGACGGTCGCCGCGGCCGAGCTCGACCTGCACACCGGGGCGCCGGTCTGGGCGACGGTGAAGGCCGCCCAGACGCACGCGTATCCGGCCTGACGGGGCCTGAAGAGGGGGAGGGGCCACTCCTCCCGGGCACTCCTCCTGTGAGACACGGGAGCGGCCGGAGAACTTTCGAACGGAAGGACGGAAAGTGAACACGAGCACCGATCCGGAGAAACCGGCGACGGCCGCCGCACTGGGCATGCGGAGGCATCCCGAGGGCGGCTGGTTCGTGGAGACGTGGAGGGCTGCGCGGGACTTCCACCCCGACGGCTACCCCGGTCCCCGGGCCGCCGCCACCGCCATCTACTTCCTGCTGTCCCCCGGGGAGACCAGCGCCTGGCACACGGTCCGCTCCGACGAACTGT
Source organism: Streptomyces mirabilis (assembly GCF_039503195.1). Taxonomy (NCBI): domain Bacteria; kingdom Bacillati; phylum Actinomycetota; class Actinomycetes; order Kitasatosporales; family Streptomycetaceae; genus Streptomyces; species Streptomyces mirabilis. The sequence goes on along the minus strand of NZ_JBCJKP010000001.1, from coordinate 5,524,764 downwards.
GGCTGTGGCACCGCGGCGGCCCCCTCGACCTGCTCCTCGGCGGCGACGGCGAAGCCCCGGACGCGGAGCCGGCGGTCCTCCGTCTGGGCCCCGCCCTGGAAAGCGGCGAGCGCCCGCAGGTCCTGGTCCCCGGCCACGTCTGGCAGTCCGCCCGCCCGACCGGCGACCGAGAAGTCCTGGTCAGCTGCGTGGTGGCCCCCGGCTTCGACTACGCGGACTTCCGCCTCCTCGGCAACGGGCCGTGAACCCCGGGCAACTCTGCCGTGAACCACCAGCAACTCTGTACATCCTTGGCGGCTTTGTGACCTCCGCCCCTGGTTGCCGATCGCCGGGGGCGGGCATCACCCGAAGGCAGGACCGGCCGCGCACCATGTGCGCGGGTCCCGGCCGGCGGGGGTCCGGTCGCCGGGTACCGGTTGTCCTGGGAGGGGAAGTGAGGTTGTCATGCGTGCGCACCAGCGCGCCGTCCGACTGACCGCCCGCGTGGAGTACACCCTGCCGCGCGCGGCCGTTTCGGCAGGCAGGGCCCGCCGGTTGACCTCGGCGTTCCTGACCCGTCCGCGTCCGCGGACGGCGGCGCCGACCGCCGACCAGGTCGACGACGCCACGCTCATCGCTTCGGAGCTCGTCGCCAACGCCGTCCGGCACGGCCGTACGGGCTGCCGCCTGCGGCTGCAGCTGGGACAGGGCGGCGAGGTGACCGTCGAGGTCCATGACGACAGCCCCGGCCGCCCCCGGGTCGGCCTGGTGGACACCGACGCCGAAAGCGGCCGCGGTCTCGCGATGGTCCAGCACCTCGCCCACCGCTTCGAGGTCGTCAACACGGGCGTCGGCGGCAAGACGGTCCGGGCGATCCTGGCGGTGTAGCCCCGCCCGCCTCCCCCGGGAGAGTGACCCGGAGCGGCCCGTCCAGCGGAGTCGACCGGTGGAGAGCCCGCCCGCAGGTAGAGACAAGCATGCGCTTCTCTCCTCACGAGCCTCACGAGCTCCCCGTGCCGCAACCACCGCGCGAGCCGGGCAAGCCGCGCGAGCCGCGCAAGAAGATCTGGGTGGCGGCGATCGCGGCCACGACGGCGCTGGCGGGCGCCCTGACCGCTCTCCTGCTGCTGCTCCCCGGCAACGGCGGCGCGTCCCCGCACCCGGTCTCGGCGGACGAGGCCCAGCGCATGGCACTGGCCCGCTTCCGCGCGTACGAGGCGAGTCCTGCGGAGGTGACGGTGCGGCTGCCCGCGGCGGAGACGGGAGACGGGACGATCACGGTGCGTGCGGTGGTCGACCACCATGTGCACCGGGCCGTGGGCGCCTACGAGATCGTCGACGACACCCGGACCGTGCAGGGCCTGCTCGCCTGGGACCTGGAGGGCATCGCCGTGGCCCGCCCGCCGGCTGCGGCGCCCGGCGCCGAGCCCGGCCGAACGATGACCAGGCCCCCCGCTCCGGACATCGTGACGACCGCCGCGCAGGCCGTCCGCAGGGCCGGCACCCTCAAGCGCGAGGAGTGGACCCGCCGCCCCTACTCCACGGCGCCCCTGGACCGAGCCCTGCGCCTGGTGGTGTCCGTGGCCGCGGACCGGCCCGACGACGCGGCGCTCCTCGCCCGTTCGGGTCCGTTGTGGCTGCGCGACGAGCGTCTGGACGGCCACGGTTACGGCGTCTTCTCCGGCCCGCGCCCCACCCCGAGCGTCTCCGCGAGCCCCGCTGACGACTCCACTCTCACCTACTGGATCGACGCCGACGGCAATCTCCGCCGTGTCACGGCCCGGATGTCGCCGGGCCACTACGCGACGGTGGACTTCGTGGCGACGAGGGTGCGGACGGTCGTCCCCGGCGCCCCGTGGACGAAGGGCTGAGGAGACCTTCTTCGGCCGCGCCGGTCCGGCCGGTCCGGAGAAGGGCCCGGAGCTGCTGGGCCGAACGGGGTGTTACGCGGTCTCGGCCCAGCTGGGGACGGCTGAGCGGGTCGGGGTGACAACAGGGTGGCAGACGAAGCCCAGACGGGTGAGGGCGCGGGCGACCTCGAGCTCGGTGAAGTCACGGCGGTCCTGCTTGGTGATGACCTCCCCGACCTGCTTGACGGGGTAGGAGTGCGGGCCGATGGCCACGGACGCGCTGGTGACGGGTTCGGGCTCGCGGCCCGCCATCGAGTGCTCGACCTCACTCTTGATGAGGTCGAAGGGGAAACGGGCGATCACACAACGCATGGTGTCTCCGCGGGATGAAGTTTCACGGCGCCGGAAGGTGGGCACGGCGGAGCGGAAAGTGGGCACAGCGGCCAGAAAATTCGCCGGAAATTCAATCCGGGACGACCGGGAACGGCGGGGCTGAACCGGGGCCGACCCGGACGGAAGAAAAAAGCAGGTGGCCGGGGCCCGCACCTCATGGTGCAGGTCCCGGCCACCTGTAAGCGTCGGCCGACTCAGAAGTCAGGCGTCAGCAGGTCCCGGACTAGGCGGGGACGATGTTCTCCGCCTGCGGGCCCTTCTGGCCCTGCGTGACGTCGAAGGTCACCTTCTGGCCTTCCTGGAGCTCACGGAAGCCCTGGGTGGCGATGTTCGAGTAGTGGGCGAAGACGTCGGCGCCGCCGCCGTCCTGCTCGATGAAGCCGAAGCCCTTTTCCGCGTTGAACCACTTCACGGTGCCAGTAGCCATGTCAAATCTCCTTCGGGGCAAAGCTCGAGGACCCACACTGTGCGGGTCCGCGTCGCCGCAATGATTGCCCCATCCGGAAAAACTTCCGGATAATTCAGAAGCGACCAACCGGTACGGACCGGAAAGTACGCTCCAAGACTTTGGGAACCACAACTGCAACTGATATCGACACTAGCACGTGCGGCTCCCGAAGGGCGGCGCACTATCTCACCCCACTTCGGGGAATAAAAAAACCGCCCGGACGGCGGCCCATTTTCTACCACGGTCATGACAGATATGTGCCCGCAGAGCCTCGCCGGGGCGGTCCCGCGGGCAGTGGCGGGGTGATCGGCCGGGCCGCTCACCCGGACGGCCCGGTGCGACTGGTGGGCCGCCGGGCCCGGTGGTGGCGTGGGAGGGACACTCGCGCGTCCGCCCCCTGGAGGCCCCCGCCATGAAGGTTCCGACCGGTCCGAGCGGTCCGTACCGTCTCCTCACCCGCGCCCTGACCGCGGGCGTCCTGGTGTCGGCGTCCGCGTGCTCGTTGCACGGCGCCATGAGACCCGCGGACGCGCCGTCCGTCGTGCCGCCCGCCACCTCCACCACCCCCTCCCTCACCGACGCCCAGGCCTCGGCCGCGCTGATCACCCAGGGCGAGCTGGGCGGTCGCTGGTCCGCGACACAGGGCGGGGCGACCTGGCGGGACGGGCTCCTCAAGACCAGGACGGACGCGCCGGACTGTCAGCGGCTGCTCGACGGTCTGTACGCCGAGGATCTGCTGGGCGAGCCGACGGGTGCCCGGGCCGTCGTGGGCCTCGACGAGAGCGGCAACGCGGCGCAACTGCGCTATCAGGTCGCCGCGTACGCCGCTCCTTCGGAGGTGGACGCCAAGCTGGCCTGGTTGCGGACGCTGCCCTCGAAGTGCGCGCAGTTCACGTCCACGGACGTGCGGGGTGGGCGGGTCAACGTGACGGTCGCGCCGTCGGTGTTGCCCGGGGTGGGCGATGCGCGGGAGGGGCTGCGGCTGACGATGAGCGGTGCGTCGGCCGCCAACGCCGGTGACGGTTCCGGCGCGGCGCCGATGCTGACGCTGGACTTCGCCGCCGTGCGGGTCGGGGACCGGGCGGTCTCCCTCACCAACGGCGGGCTCGGCGGAGCGGCACAGGACTCCACCCGGCAGGCCGTCCAGGTCGGTACGCAACGACTCCAGGACGTCCTGGCGGGCCGACCCCCCACCACCGCGCCGGCCACCCCCACCACCGCGCCGGTCGACCCCACCACCATGCCGGTCGACCCCACCACCACGCCGGTCAACCCCCTCACCGGCAGACCCACCGAACCCCTCACCGAAAGCCCCGCCGACACCGACAACACCACGGCCGACACGGCCGATACAGCCGATACAGCCGATACGGCCGACACCGCCGACACCGCCGACACCGCCCAGGAGGGCTGACCCCGGCGCCCGACACCAGGACGGGGCTCCAACCCCGAACCCCCGTACTCGGTTCGGCGCAACGACGGCACCTACCCGGCCGGAACCGCCACCACGGACGGCTCTGTGGGCACGGACGGCGCGGGCGTGTCGGCGGTCCGACCGGGATAGGTCGCGGCGCCGCCGGTGCCGCCCGGCAGGACCGTGCCCACGGTCGCCGACGGCGACAGGTCCGTCGCCGGGGTCGGGGTGGTCGCGCCCCTGATCTCGATCACCGCGCCCGGCTCCAACTGCTTGTACAGCCATACCGCGTCCGCGCGGCGCAGGCCGATCCATCCGGTCGTGACGTCGTAGTTCCCGGGGGCCTTCTCGTCGCTCGTGAGGGTTCCGACGAAGTTCGTCGTCCCGTCGGCGGCACGCAGGCCGATCACCCAGGCCACTTTCTGCAAGTCCTTGCCCGCGAACAAGGACAGCGTCCTGACGCTGTCCTTCGTGACGACCATCATCCGTCCCGTGGCCGTTGGGTAGCGGACGGAACCGGAGGAGATCGGCAGGTCACGGCCCGCGACCGTCAGCATGCGCCGCGAGAGGTCGACGGTGGCGTCGGGCGCGGCCGGGGAGGGGGTGCTGGGCGGGGCGGTGGGGCTCGCGGCCGGGGAGGGGCGGTCCTCGCGGTCGCCGCCGGTCAGGTTCAGGGCCACGACCAGGGCCAGGCTCGCGGCGGCGCAGGCACCGGCGACGGTCACGGCGGTCCATCGAAAACGGCGGCGCCTGCGGCGTACGGCACGCAGCCGGATCTCGGCGCCGGACATCGACGGGGGAGTCTCGGCGTCCTGGGCCAACTCTCGCAGGCCGGAGGCGAGTTCATCGGACACGGTCGTCCTCCCTCTTCCCCTCGTCCGTCGGATTCAGCAAGCGCGCGGAGCGCGGCGCGTCCGGGGAGCCGGCGGACGGCTTCGCCCTGTCCGCGCTCTTCCTGCCCCCGTCGACGGTCTCCCACTCGTCCGCCGTCGCCAGCGTCCGCGCCAGCGCCGCCCGGCCGCGGGACAGCCGGGCCTTGACCGTGCCCACGGGGGCACCGGTTTCGGAGGCTACCTGCTCGACACTGAGGTCGCACAGATGGTGCAGGACCAGCGCCATCCGCTGCGCCTCGGGCAGCGTGCGCAACGCGGCCACCAGCGCGGTGCGCTCGGGGTCGGGGCCCGGCGTGTGCTCGGGCGGCGGGGTGCGGCGGACGAGTTCCAGCCAGCGGCGCGCGCGACGCCAGCGGCTCACCGCGAGCCGCATCGCCACGGTCCGTATCCACGCCTCCGGCGCCCCTTCGGCGAGGAACTCCCGCCGCCGGTCCCAGGCGCGGACGAACGCCTCCTGGACGACGTCCTGCGCCTCGCCGTGGTCCCCGGTGAACGCGTACAGCTGACCGGTCAGCCGGGGGAACGCGGCGGCGTAGAACGCGTCGAACTCTTCCTCGGTCATGCCCCCCGTCTCTTCCTCGGTCGTGCCCCCGCCGAAGACTTCGGAATTTCAACCGCCCCGTGCAACCCGGCGGTCCGTGCCGTGCGTACAGGTCCCGTACGCCGCACATCGAAACACACCGCAGGGGGATCAGGATGACCAGGAGAGCCAGGAGCCGTCGTATCGCGGCCGGTTGGACGGTGGCCACCCTGTGCGCGCTCGCACTCGCCGGCTGCTCGAAGGGGGCGGTGACCGGGAGCGCGGACACCGAGGTGGACACGGCGGCGAAGCCGGACACGACGGCCGGTCGGACGCCGACCACCCGGCCCGTCAAAACGACACCCCTCGCGAAGCTGACCGGCGCGCACATCAGCATCGCCGACGGGCAGACCGTGGGCGTCGGCATGCCGATGTCCGTGACCTTCGACCACGCGATACCGGCCGGTGAACGCGCCGAGGTGGAGCGGCAGTTGAAGGTCGACGCGGATGTCGAGGGCTCCTGGAGCTGGGTGAAGGACCGCAATCTGCTGGAAGGACAGCGGGTGGACTTCCGGCCGCGCGCGTACGAGGCCCCGGGCACCGCGGTCACCGTCCGGGCGGGCTCGGGCATCACCCGGCCCTTCACCGTGGGCCGTTCGCTCGTCGCCACCGTCGACGAGCGCACGCACATGATGAGAGTCGTCAAGGACGGGCAGACCCGGAACGTGCCCATCACCGCGGGCGCCCCTGGCATGGACACCTGGAACGGCACGATGGTCGTCTCCGACAAGGCGACCAAGGTCTTCATGAACTCGCAGACCGTCGGCTACGGCGACGCCTACGCGGGCTATTGCTCCTACGCCGTCCACCTCACCACCTCCGGGACCTACCTCCACCAGAACCCGAAGGCCCATACGTACGCCGGGCACCAGAACGTCACCCACGGGTGCGTCGGACTCGCGACGGACGGCACCGCCAGGAAGTTCTACGACGAGGTCATCCCCGGCGACGTCATCACCGTCGTCGGCTCCAAGGACACGGTGGCCGTGGGCAACGGCTACGGCTACGGCTACGGCTACGGCTACGGCTACGGCGACTGGAACGCGGACTGGGCCCAGTGGCGGGCCGGCAGCGCGCTGAAGTGAGCGTGCGGGCGGGGGAGCCGGGTGTTCAGGTCCCGGCTCCCCCGCCCGCCCGCACCCCCCACGTACCCGACTCCGAGGAACCGCAGGCCGTGCCCCACACCTCCTCCCCCGCCTCCTCCGACGCCGCGTCCCACCACGTTCCCCCTGCCGCCTCGCATGCCACCTCGCACGCGGCCACCAGAACCGCCGACGCGCCTGCCGGGAAGGGCGAGTTCGCCCCGTACGCCACCGCGGTCTGGCCCCGTCTGGTCCGCACCGCGCACCTGCTCACCGGCGACCTCCACGAGGCCGAGGACCTCGCGCGGACCACGCTGGCCCGGGTCCGCGCCCGCTGGCGGCGCATCCCGCGCAACGACGTCGACTTCTACGTACGGCGCTCCCTGGTCAGAACCCACCTCGGCCGGACGCGGAGGAGACGCGCCGCCCGGATGCTGACACCGCTCCTGCCCGAGCGGGCGCGCCGGGCCCTACCGGATCCCGCGGGGGCCGCCGGCCGAGGGGACGCGCTCGGCCGGGCGCTGTCCGCGCTGCCCTCGCGGCGGCGGGCCGTGGTGGTGCTGCGCCACTGGGAGGGACTGGGCGAGGCCGAGATCGCGCAGTTGCTCGGCTGCTCGGCCGGCACGGTCAGGGCGCATGCCCGGCGCGGCCTCGCGGCCCTGCGCGCCCATCCCTCCCTGGGCCCTGTCGTCACCCCCTCCGCCGCCCCGTCCCCCGCTCGCCGACACCCCGTCTCCGGAGCCCGCACATGAAACGTCACCGCAAGTTCCCGCGTCCGACGGCCGAGTCCGAGCGGCTGCGCGAGGTGTTCGCCGAAGCCGCCCACGACGTCACCCCCTCGGCCGTGCCGCTGGCCGCCATCGAGCGCGCGGGCCGGCGGCGCGGGCGGCGCCGTACGGCCGCGGTGGCGGGGTCCGCGTGCGCGCTGCTCGTGGTCCCGCTGGCCGTGGTCGCCCTGCGCTCGGCCGTGTCCCCGGGCTCGGGCGACGAGCGGGGGACGTCCCCCTCCGGTACGCCCATGGCCACGGTGCGGGTCGTGACCGCCGGCGAACGGGTCGAGGTCGCGCACGGCATCAAGATCTGGCTCACCGAGGACGGCGCGCACTGGTCCACGGCCGCCGGCTCCGGCCCGCTGTTCAGCAGTGTGAAGGACGGCGCCGACGAGCCCGGCGTCACCGTCCAGCAGGAGGGCGCGGGGGACTGGGGGTATTTCCTCTCCGGTGTCTACCGCGGCAAGCGCGAGGCGGCGCGGGTCGTGATCGAGACCACCGCGGGCCAGGTCCCGGGCACGGCCCTCACCCTCGCGGGCGGACCGCGCTGGGGGGTCTGGTACGCGATGGTGAGCACACCGAAGTCGGTCGCCCCCGGCAGGCCCGTCGATGTGACCAGGAGAGTCACGGTGTACGACTCGGCGGGCGGGGTGACGGCGAGCACGGGGGCCGGCCGGTGAACGGCGCGGACGTGGGCACGGGCGGAGGCGCCGGCGGCACCGGCGTCGCTGTGGTCGCCGATGACCACGACAGGGGCGGCAGCCCCGGTCGCGGACGCCACGGCGCCGGTGGGCGCGGCCGGCTCACGGCGGGCCTGCGACGCAGGCTCGTCAAGCGGCGGATCCGTATCCGTCGCACCCGCGGGCGCCGACTGCGCCGCGCGCTCGTCGTCCTGCTCGCGCTGCTCGCGAACCTCGTCGGCGCGGCCGTGGTGGCGTACCACCTGACGAAGATCCCCGAGCCGCACCCGGAGACGGCCATGCAGAGCACGGTCTTCGTCGACGACCACGGGGACTACCTGGGCCGGCGCGGCCCCGTGGACCGGCAGGAGATCCCGCTCTCGCAGGTCCCCCGCTATGTGCAGGAGGCGGTGATCGCGGCGGAGAACCGGTCCTTCCGCACGGACACCGGGATCTCCCCGAAGGCGATCGCCCGGGCCGCCTGGTCGACGGTGAGCGGCGGCGGCCGGCAGGGCGGCTCCACGATCACCCAGCAGTACGTGAAGAACGCCCTGCTCAGCCCGCAGCAGTCGCTGTCCCGCAAGGCACGTGAGGCCTTGATCTCGATCAAGCTGGACCGCACCCGTTCGAAGGACGAGATCCTGCAGGGCTACCTCAACACGGTGTACTTCGGCCGGGGCGCGGCCGGCATCCAGTCCGCCGCCAGGAACTACTTCGGCGTCGACGCCAAGGACCTCACGGTGAGCCAGGGCGCGGCGCTCGCGTCCGTCATCAACATTCCCTCGTACTACGAGAAGGCCGGCTCCGACCCGAAGGTGACGGCCAAGCTGGTGGACCGCTGGGAGTGGGTGCTGGACGCGATGGCGCACAGCGGCGCGATCACGTCCGCGCAGCGGGCCGGGGCCCGTTTCCCGGCCTTCCGTTTCTATCCGCCGGGCGACACGGACGGCCAGCGCCAGTACCTCATCGACGCGGCCGCCTCGGAGGCCGCCGACCGGCTCGGCATCACCGAGGACCAGCTCGCCCGCGGTGGTTACACGGTCCGTACGACCTTCGACCTGACGGCGCAGGACGCGACGGCGGAGCTGGCGGCCGACGGCACCGAAAAGAAGACCGGAGAGAAGACCGGGGAGAAGACGGCCGAGGAGAAGGCGGCCGAGGCGAAGGCAGGTGGGAAGAAGCCGGCCGAGGTGAAAACGACCGGGGACGTCCGGGTCCACACGGCCGTGGTCGCGCTGGTCCCGGGCGACGGCGCGGTCCGCGTGCTGTACGGCGGCGCGGACTACGCCAGTCAGCCCTTCAACGACGCGCGGGACGGAGCGGTGGAGGCGGGCACCGCGCTCCAGCCGTTCTCCGGCATGAAGCTGCTCGCCCCCCTCACGGACCTCACCCGCACCGCGGCCCCGACCCCGATCCGGCTCGCCTCCGCGTACGCCACGGCGGCGGCACACGGCGTCTACGCCACGCCGTACGCGGTCGCGAAGATCACCCGCGCGGGCCGCACCCTCTACGAGGCCCACCCTCGCACCCGTGCGGCCATGACACGCGCCGACGCGGGGATGGTCGCCAAGCTCCTGTACGGCCGGTCGGACGCTCCTCCGGCCACCCGGACCGGCGCCGCGGGTCTGCGCACGCTCTGGCAGACGACCTACGACGAACATCTCACCCTCACCGTCGCCCTCTTCGCGGAACACCCGGCCAAGGGCAAGAAGGCGGCCCTGCCCGCACCCCTCCCGTACACGGCGGGGAGCCGTTCGCTGTCCGTCTCCGAGGGCGTCTGGTCCAAGATCGTCGGCACCGCCGAAGGCCACGATCCGGCTGCGGAACCAAATCCGGGGCTTCCAACCGGCCAAACAAAGCCCATACTGGCTACACGATGACGAAACCCTCCGCGCCCCGGCGCCACCTGCCCACCAGCCCCTTCGCCGCCCCGGTCGTCCCCGTGGCCAAGGAATTCAGCCTCGGAGACCGGGTCACCCACGACCAGTTCGGCCTGGGCACGATCATCGGTGTCGAAGAGGGCATCGCCATGCTCGTCGACTTCGGCTCCCGCCAGGCCCGCATCCTCAGCCCCTACACCCGGATGGACCGGCTCTGACGCACGTCACGAGCCCACACCTCGCGACCGCGCACCTCACGAACGGCCCACTCCACTAGCCGCTCGCCGTTCGTCGGCAGAGGCTGGACGTATGACCGTCCCGGCGCGTGATGACCTTCCTTTCGACGATCTCACGGACTTCGAGAACGCCGATCGGGGGTTCATCGCGGCGTTGGACCCGCCCGTGATCACCGACGCCGAGGCACAGATCGTCTACGACGGGAACGCGTACGCGTTCCTGGACGAGGAGTGCCCCGACACCGCGCACCCAAGCCTGTGGCGGCAGTCACAGCTGTGCGCGCGCCACGGCCTGTACGAGGTCACCGAGGGCGTGTACCAGGTGCGCGGCCTCGATCTCTCGAACATGACCCTCGTCGAGGGCAAGCACGGTGTGATCGTGATCGACCCGCTGATCTCGGCGGAGTGCGCCGCTGCCGCGCTCGGGCTCTACCACGAGCACCGGGGCGCACGGCCCGTGACCGGGCTCCTCTACACCCATTCCCACGTCGACCACTTCGGCGGCGCCCGCGGAGTGGTGGCGCACGGCAGCGAGAGCGGACTGCCCGTCCTCGCGCCCGAGGGATTCCTTGAGCACGCGGTCAGCGAGAACGTCTTCGCGGGCAACGCGATGCTGCGACGGTCGGCGTTCATGTACGGCTCCCGGCTGCCGAGGGCCCCGCGCGGCCAGATCGGTACCGGGCTCGGCACCATCACCTCCGCCGGCACCGTGACGCTCATCGCCCCGAACGTGGACATCACCCGGACGGGGCAGGAGGAGACCGTCGACGGTGTGCGGTTCGTCTTCCAGCTCACGCCCGGGACCGAGGCGCCCGCCGAGATGAACTTTCTGCTCCCCGAGCAGCGCGCCCTGTGCGTGGCCGAGAACGCCAGCCACACCCTGCACAACGTGCTCACCCTGCGCGGGGCCCCGGTCCGCGACGCGCACGTGTGGGCCCGCTACCTCGACGAGACGATCGACGTGTTCGGTGACTCCTACGACGTGGCGTTCGCCTCCCACCACTGGCCGATCTGGGGCCGGTCGAACGTCGTCAGGTTCCTCGGCGAACAACGGGACCTGTACGCCTACCTGCACGACCAGACCCTCCGGATGCTCAACCGGGGCCTGACCGGCACCGAGATCGCCGAGGAACTCCTGCTGCCGCCCGCGCTGGAGAGGGCGTGGCACGCCCGCGGCTACTACGGCTCGGTCAGCCACAACGTCAAGGCCGTCTACCAGCGGTACATGGGCTGGTACGACGGCAACCCCGCCCACCTCTGGGAGCATCCGCCGGTCGAACTCGGGCGGCGGTACGTGGAGTTGGCGGGCGGCCAGACGGAGACCCTGGTCAAGGCCCGGGCGTACGTCGACGCCGGTGACCTGCGGTTCGCCGCCACCCTGCTCAACCACCTGGTGTTCTCCGACCCGTCCAACAACGCGGCCAAGGACACCCTCGCGGGCGTCTACGAACGGCTCGGGTACGGCGCGGAGAACGGGACCTGGCGCAACGCCTACCTCACGGCCGCCCTGGAACTGCGCGCGGGCACCGCCGACATCCCCGTCGACACCACGAGCCCCGAACTGACGTCCGCGCTGACCGTGAGCATGCTCCTCGACTCGCTCGCCGTCCGTATCGAGGGCCCTCGCGCCTGGAACGAACACCTCACCCTCGACCTCGTCGTCATCGACGAGCAGCGCCGCCACCGCGTCAACCTCCACAACGGCGCCCTCACCCACCGCGCCATGCCGGTCCACCACACCCCGAAGCCCCACGCGGACCTGACCCTGACCCTCACCCGCCCGGAACTGCTCGGGGTCGTGTCGGGCCGGGGTCTCGCGGGCATCGAGTCGGACGGCGACACCACCGTGCTGGCCCGGCTGCTGTCGTACGTCTCGGAGCCGGACAAGGCGTTCCCGATCGTGACGCCGTGAAGCCCCCGGGAGGGCGTGCCGGGGAAAACCGTTCGACAGGTCGGGCCCCCTGCGATGAGGATCCGCGCTGTGACAGACAACGCTGCAAGAGACAACGTCGAGCGGGCCGCCCGCGTCCTCCCCGCCGGCCCGAAGACGGTGCGATTCGTCGAGGTGACGAGCGCGGCCATGACCGCCCTGCTGGAATCCGACCTCGACCGGGCCGGTGCCGAGGTGGGGGCCGAACTCACCGAGTACTTCCTCAGCGACAGCGCGCGCTGGCTCTGGCGCTACCGGCTGAACCAGCTGGCCGCGCGGCCCGAGTGCGCGGGATGGCTGTCCAAGGTCGTGATCGCCGAACCGGAGGGTACGGTCGTCGGCTTCGCCGGGTTCCACGGGCCACCGGACGAGACGGGCATGGTGGAGATCGGCTACTCCGTGGACCCCGACCACCGCCGCCGGGGCTACGCACGGGCGATCCTGGCCGCGTTGATGCGCCGGGCCGCCGCCGACGCCCGGGTCCGGACCCTGCGCCTGACGATCAGTCCCGACAACGCCGCGTCCCTGGCGACGATCGCCGGGTTCGGCTTCACGGAGGTCGGCGAACAGTGGGACGAGGAGGACGGCCTCGAAACCATCTTCGAGATCCCCGCCTCCGAGATATCCGCCTCCTAGACACCACTAGGGGTGCGCGCTACCGCCGCTCGTAGCGGTTCTCCGGCTCCTTCACCGTCGTCACGGAGGCCGCGTCCAGCACCGGCGGCCGAGCCGTACTGGCGTCCGCCGCACGGCACGTGATGAGCAACCGGGCCAGATACCGGCTCCCGTCGGGGCGCCGCCGGCTCTACGGGTACTCGTTCTCCACGCCGCCGTTTCCCGCCCGCCGCGAATGTGCGACTCCGGAGTCCAGCCCGTACACCTGTCCAAGACCCGGCAATCCCCAAAGACCCCCTGTACGCCCCCGCCGAGCTTTTGGAGGCGCGGGGAACTGCGCGGCCGACCCCCACCCACCCGCAGTCGCAGGACCGACGGTTACAGCGGGGGCTGGGCCGGGGCCGGCCCAGGGTGGTGGTGCCGGGGGCCGTACGGTGGCCGAGGCCCGTGCGGTAGGCGTCGAGGGCCGCTTCCACCCGGCCCGTGCGGCGCAACAGGTCCCCGAGGAGCCGGCACAGATCGGCGAGATCCCCCGCCGCACCCGCCCGCTCGAGAAGGCTCAGCGCCCGCACGTAGTGCTCCTCGGCGGACTCCGTGTCCCGGGCGTCCTCGGCGATGATGCCGAGCAGGCGGTGCGCGCCGGCCGAGTGCACGGCGCCGCGCTCGGGACTGAGGTCACCGAGCACCTCGTGGAGGAGGATGGCCGCCTCGGCCGACTTTCCACGCCGGTGCAGTACGTCCGCGAGCTCCACGTTGACCTGGCTCGTGTACAGCGCGGCGCGCTTCGCCGAGAGCATCGCCTGCGCCTCCCGCAACTCACTCTCCGCCCGCTCCAGTTCACCGTTCTGCGCGTACAAGTAGCCGCGCATCCAGTGACAGTTGGCCAGCTCGGTACGGATCTGGAGCTGCCGGTACAGCTCGGAGGCCTTGGCGAGGGAGGCGTCGGCCTCGGCGACCCGGCCCTCGGCGATCATCGTGCGGGCGACGGAGCGGTGCATCCGGGCGACGAGGGCCGGATCACCCACCTGGGGCGCCAGGGCGAGCGCGAACTCCGCCGCCTGCGCGGCCCGCGCATGGGCGCCCATGTCCATGTACGGGGCGATGACGCCCGTGTAGAGGAGCAGCAGCGCGTCCGGGTCGTGCATCCCCGTGCGGTTGAGCTCGTCGAGGGTGGACTCGAACAGATAACAGGCGTAGCGGAGTTCACCGGCGAGGTAGTGGGACACGGCCCGGCCGCGCAGGGCGGGCACCCGGTTCGGCAGGGGCGCGTCGCCGAGGCGCTGTTCCGAGGCCTCGAAACGTTCCCGCGCGGTCTCCAGGTTCCCGGTCTCCAGGGCGCATTCGCCGAGCCCGAGCAGCGCCGCGGCCTGCTCGGCGACAAGCCCGTGTGCGTCCGCCTCCACGAGGAGCGCGTCGTACTGCTCCGCCGCGACCTCCGCCTCGCCGGTGGCGAGCGTGCGCTGGGCGTCGGTGAGCCGCAGCCGCAGATCGGTGGCGAGGTGGGCGGGGCGCCCGGTCGCGATCTCCTCGTACGCCACCCCGAGCCGCTCGGCGATGTGCCGCAGCGCGGGCTCGGAGGCCCGCACCCGCCCGGCCTCCAGGGTGGAGATGTACGCGGGCGTGTACGCCGGTTCCGCCAACTGTTTCTGCGTCAGTCCGCGTTCCGTACGCAACTGCTGAACCCTGCGCCCGATGACCTCCGGGCCGTCACGCTCCGCCATGGATTAAGCATGCCATTAACCCGACTTACACTCGGCCAACTTTTGACTATCGTCCAACTCCCCTTGCTCCCCTTGCCCTTTGATGCTTCGAACCCCTACGTTAAGCGGCGGATTAAGCCTGCTTAATACGCCGCTGTTGTTGCGAGGTCGCCATGCTCCGACGTATTTCCGCGCGCTACTTCAGAGGATTCGGCGCGGCCGTCGTCGCCGTCGCCGCCCTGGTCCTGGCAGCGAACGCCGGCCCCGCCCGGGCGGCCGAAGCCACCGTCCCGCACCTCCAGCACCTCACGGGCCACGCGCAAGCCCTTCGATAGACCGGCCGCCGACGGGAACTCCCCCGTCCCGTCGGCGGCCCCTACGCTGGCCCCGTGATCTCACCTGCCGCACGCATCGCACTGGACCTCACCGCCGACCTCCCGGTTCCCGACCTCGAGGACTTCTACCGCGACCTGCACCGGCACCCGGAGCTGTCGATGCGGGAACACCGGACGGCCGCCGCGCTCGCCGACCGGCTGCGCACGTCCGGGTTCGACACGGTCACCGGCGTCGGCGGCACCGGCGTCGTCGGCGTCCTGCACAACGGGCCCGGGCCGACCGTGCTGCTGCGCGCCGACATGGACGCCCTGCCGGTGCGGGAGGAGACCGGACTGCCGTACGCCTCCCGGACGCCCGGCGTGATGCACGCCTGCGGGCACGATCTGCACGTCACCTGGCTGGCGGGCGCGGCCCGGGCGCTCGCCGCCGGGCGCGACGCCTGGTCCGGCACGCTCCTCGTGCTCGGGCAGCCCGCCGAGGAGACCGGCGAGGGCGCGTCGGCGATGGTCGCGGACGGACTGTACGAGAGGTTCCCGCGGCCGGACGTCCTGCTCGCCCAGCACGCGGCCCCCGGTCCCGCCGGGCTCTACGCCCACTCGCCCGGCCTGATCATGTCTGCCTCCACCGACGTGGACATCGTCGTGCACGGGCGGGGCGGGCACGGCTCGCGTCCGGAGTCGACCGTCGATCCGGTCGTCACCGCCGCGTACCTCGTGACCCGGCTGCAGACCGTCGTCAGCCGGGAGCTCGCGGCGCGCGAGTCGGCCGTGCTGAGCGTGGGACGGATCGAGGCGGGCACCCGGCACAACATCATCCCCGCCGAGGCCCGGATCGCCCTCAACATCCGTACGCAGTCGGACGAGGTCCGTGAGCGGATGATCGCGGCGATCCGGCGGATCGCGGCGGGCGAGTGCCTGGCCGCCGGCTGCCCGCGCGAGCCCGACGTCGTCGTCGGCAACAACTTCCCGGTCACCGTCAACGACCCGGAGACCGACCGCCGGGTCGCGGCCGTGCACGGCGAGGTCTTCGGCGTCGGGACGATCCTCGACCCGGGCCCGGCGATGGGCAGCGAGGACTTCCCCCGGCTCGCGGAGGGGAAGACCCCGTACTCCTACTGGTTCGTGACCAGCACCCCGGCCGAGGTGTGGGACGCGGCCCCGGGCGACGACCTCATGGAGAAGTTCGCGGCCGTGCCCAGCAATCACAGCCCGCAGTTCGCGCCCGACCCGGCGACGCTCGCGCCGGGCGTGCGGACGCTGGTGTCGGGGGCGCTCGCGTATCTCGTCAGCCCGGAAGAGCCTTCCTGAGTTCCTTGTCCAGTTCGGCGGCCAACTCCGCGTCGCCCGGCGGGTCGTCACTGAACAGCCTGCCCAGCTCGGTGGCGAACGTCTGGGTGAACGCGCCGTACAAGGGGGTGCGGGGGCGCTGGACGGCGCGCCGGAGCGCGGGGAGCAGGATCGTCCGGGCGTACGCGGGGCGCCCGTGGTCGTCGCGCGGCATGCGGTCGGCGCTCTCGCCGGAGGGCGAGGCCGAGGGCGACGCCGCTCCGGGGGTCCTCGCCACGCCGCAGGTCACGTCGTCGGCCGTGTACGCGGACTCCCGAGTGGCCGCGAACCCCGCGTCGAGCAGACAGCGTTCACTCTCCCCGCTGGTGAGGAACCGTATCAACTCCCTTGCCTTGTCGGCTTGTTGGGACGATCCGGCCAGCGCCAGGTTCTGGCCGCCGAGCACCGCCCGGCCGGGCAGCGGAGCGACGCCGAGCTGCGCGTCGGTCAGGGACTGGTGCAGGGTGCGATAGGCGTAGGGCCAGTGACGCAGGAACGCCGTACGCCCGTCCGCGAAGTCGGTGAGCGACTCGCCCTCGTCCGAGCGGACCGCGTCCCCGAGCGTGTACGCGCCCTGGGTGCGGGCGCGCAGCTCCGCGATCCCGTCCGTCAACTGCTGGACGGTGGCGGTGTAACGGCCGTTCTCGTCGGTGAGGCCGGCGCCGTCCGTGGCGGACAGGAACGCCTCGATCCCGTTGACCGTGCGGCCCTCGTACGGGCCGAGCTGGGTGGTCCAGCCCTTCTCGTACCCCTTCGGCCGCGAGCGGCCCGGCGCCTCGACGGCGTCGATGAGGTCCCGCAGCTGCCGCCAGGTGATCCCCTTGCTCAGGTCGGTGTCCTGGACGTGCGCCTGCTTGAGGTGGTCCCGGCGGTAGTAGAGCAGGCCGACGTCGCTGTTGAAGGGGACGGCGTAGAGTTTTCCGCCCCAACGGGCCGTGCTGGCGACCGACTTGATGACGTCCGCGCCGACCAGGGCTTCCGGCAGCGGGCGGATGAGGTGCGCGGCGGCGAACTCGGGCACCCAGGTGACGTCCAGGTTGACGACGTCGTACTGGGCGCTGCCGGACTGAAGCGCGCCGAGCAGTTGGCTGCGCTGCTGGTCGGCGGAGCCGGGGAGTTCGACCAGGCGGGCGTGGACGTCGCTGTGTTCCCTGTCCTGCTGGGCGTTCCACGCGTCGATGAGTTGCTGGCGGACGCCGCCCTTGCCGGTCACGTCCCGCCCGCTGGCCACGACGATGTCCCCGGAGGCGCCGGGGGCGGCCGTGGCACCGGGTCCGGCCTGCCCGCCGCCGGTGCAGGCGGTCAGCAGCAGAGCGAGGGCCAGCCCGTACCCGTAGACCCGCCCGTAGACCCGCCCGTAGACCCGTCCTTGGACCCGCCCTTGGACCCGCCCGGATGTCCACAGCAGTCGCCGCATCACTCGTC
Source organism: Streptomyces mirabilis (assembly GCF_039503195.1). Lineage (NCBI taxonomy): Bacteria > Bacillati > Actinomycetota > Actinomycetes > Kitasatosporales > Streptomycetaceae > Streptomyces > Streptomyces mirabilis. The sequence continues at coordinate 5,507,228 of NZ_JBCJKP010000001.1, read as the reverse complement.
CCCCGTTCCGGTGCGCGCGACCTCGTCCCGCAGGCCCGCCACGAGGTCGCCCTTGGTGTCCAGGCAGCGCCCGCCGCTCGCGTCGGAGATCCGCTGGTCGGGCCTGCCCTTGGCGCAGCCGCCGCTGTCGAGGGCCGCCATGACCACCGGGACGCCCTTGGTCCGAGCCGAGGTGAGCAGTTCGTCCAAGTGGCCCTTCGCCGTGAGGTGGTTGTCGTCCTCGTCGTCGGTGAGGAAGACGATCAGCTCGGGGCGGTCGTCGTCCCTGCCCTTCTGGGCCATGGTGTCCAGCGCCGCCTTCAGCGCGCCGTACGGGTCGGCCTCCGCGTCCTTGACAGCGGCCCGGTCCAGGGCCCGCTCGGCGTCGCCGCGCTTGTGGGGTCCGAAGGGCAGCAGTTCGGCGTACGGGCTGCGACCAAGGGAGGCCACGGACCAGACGCCGTACTCGTCCTGTGTGCCGAGTCCGCCGAGGGACTGCTTGAGGATGCCGGGGGCGCCGCCCGGCCCCTGCCACAGACCGGCCATCGAGCCGGAGCTGTCCAGCAGGAAGAGCACCCGGCCGGGGCCCTTGGCGTTGCGGTACTGGTTCAGGGCCGTGTCCATCGCCCCGGCGCCCGCGGCCCCGGCGGGCCGGCCGGGGTCGGAGATCAGACCGGTGGCCGAGTCGTGGGCGGCGAGGAAGGCGCGGGAGCCGGAAGGGGCGCGGAAGCCGTCCTGCCCGAAGACCGCGAGACCGTCGTCGGCCTCCTTGCCGCTGTTCTTCTCGCCCGTGTCGCCGGTGCCCGTGAGCCAGTCGTGGAAGCGCCGTACCGCGTCGTCCCGGGCCGCCTCGTCCTTGTCGCCGCCCGTCCAGCGGACGCGGACGAAGGTGGGGGTCAGGCCCGGCACGTCGTCGGGGTACTCGGCCATCCGCGGGGTGCGTGTCGTCCGGTCGCAGCCGACCCCGCTCACCATGAGGAACTCCGGTACGAGGGCCGCGGTGCTCCGGTCGGTGTCCGCGTTGTCGGGCAGGGCGCACAGCAGGTCACCGGCGGTGGGCGCGGGCGGTCCTGTCTGGGCCACGCTCCCCTCCGCCCGGCCCACGTCGGCCCTGCCCGGGCCGTAGAGGCCGACCGTGGCCAGCAGCGCGGAGTCGGTGTACTCGGGGTCCGGGCGCCGTACGGAGGCGCTCTTGTCCCGGCGCGCCAGCTTCGCCCGCAGGCCCGCGAGCGAGTCGCCGGTCCGGTCGCGCTGCGAGTCCTCGGCGATGCCCTGCGGCAGCGACAGCACCATCGGGGAGTACGCGAACGGCGCCGCGTCCGGCTCCAGCGTCACGTAGGTCCGCGCCACCCCGGAGGAGCGCGCCCTGGCCGCGGTCGCGAGCGTGCCCGGGATCCAGATGTCCGGCTGGGGCCCGATGTCGCGCTGCGGGTCGGTGTCGTCGCTCACCGGCCGTTGCCAGGGGTCCGACTGGTCGCGCAGGCCCGCCACCACGGCCGCCGAGCCCGCGCCGTACACCGTGATCCCACTGCGCCGGCAGCCGCCGCCCGTGGTGTTCGCCGCCGACGTGAGATAGGTGTCGGCCGCCTTGCGGACGGTGGATTCGAGATCGGGGTCCGTGAGCAGCCGCAGTTCCACGGGCGGGCCGCAGGCGGACCGGTCGGAGGCCGCGTTGTCGACGACGAAGTAGCCGACGAGACCGAGGGCGGCGGCGAGGACGAGGAGGACGACGGCGGCACGGCGGGTCGACCGCCCGCCGGGTGCCTGGCCGGGGGGCCGGTGCGGGGCGGCAGCCGAGAGCCGGAGCGCACCCGGGCCCACGGTCCCGGACCATAACCGGGCCGCCGCCGCACGCACCCGGGCCACGAAGGCGCGGTGCCGACGGCGGCCGGACGCGGGGCGGCTCGCCGCGCCCGCTCCGACGGCCTCCGTCCTGGGGCCGACGGGTCTCCCGGCCCCCGCCCTGATCCCCAGCACCACGTCCACCGGAGGGTTCTCCGTGCGGCTCTGCGGTTCCCAGGCCTCGCCGCGTTCGGTCCGGTGGTGGGTGGACATGTAGGCCCTGAGCGCCTCCGCGAGGGCCAGGAAGTGAACCTCGTCGCCCCGCCCCTCGCCCTCCCGATCCTCGACGCCCGACGTCAGCAGTTCCACCAGCCGGGCGGTGAACGGCGTGGGGGTGTCGGCGTCGCCCGCGTCGATGCGGTGGTTGGCCTGCACGCTCATCAGCACCGAGACGCGCCGTCGGACGTCGGGGCGCTCCACGGCCTCCCACACCCGAGCGGCGTTGCCCGCGTTGCAGCAGTCGAGGACGACCACGATCCGCTCCGCGTGGCTGTTGGCGAGGATGCGCAGCACGTTGGTGAACCGGGCCGCGCCCTCGAACCCCGCCGTCTCGCCCCGGACGACCTCGGCGTCGCGCATCTGCAGCCACAGTTCGTCGCCCGCGCTGGGCACGGCGCCGTGTCCGGCGAAGTAGAGCAGGAGCAGCCCCTCGGCGGAGTCGGCGGCCGCACGCAGGGAGTGGCGGAAGTCGGCCAGCCGCGGTGAGCGCGCGACGGTGATCTCCAGGGGCCGGAGGACTCCGCCCCGCTCCAGGGCCCGTACGAGCACGGCGAGGTTGTGGGCGACGGCGGGCAGCTGGCCCGGGACGCCGTCGCGGTGCTTCGGCCGCGTGAACTCGTACTCGGACACACCGACCAGCAGCGCCCGGTTCACCTTTCCCCGCGGGTCGAAGCGGTCCACCCGGCTACCTCTCGTCGGGACCCAGGGGATCGACACGGGCCTCCGGCGGATCGCCGTTCTCCACGGAGCCGCGGTTGTCGCTCCAGGCCCGTACCGCGCTCTTGACCTGTGCGAGCAGTTCCTTGAAGAGCGTCTCGGCGCCCGCCCCGATCAGCACCAGCACGATGTCCATGCCGACGCCCATGGGCGTGCCCTGCTCATCGGTCCCGGCGCGCTCCTCGATCCTGAGATCGCCCCGTTTGACCAGCTGCTCCAGCGGCCTCTCCCGCTCCAGCCACTTCTTCAGGGCGCCGACATCGCTGTCGCTCGCCGTCCCGTCCAGACGCACGCGGATGGCCCGGGCTGCCACACCCTCCCCCTCAGCAGTCATGACTCACCATCATGGCACCGGAGTTGACGCCGGGGGAGGCTCTCGACAGGGGCGGAACGGCATGCCCACGCGTTCCTGGGACCCCTGCGCCTCCTGTTGTCAGTGGCACGACTTAACCTTTACCCCCTCGCCACACACGGCTCACAGGTTCTGCACGACTCGCAGGTCGGCAGGCTCTGCGGGCTGCCCCAGGTCACCGACCTCGAACTCAGCCCGGACTCGGGCACGTTGTACGCGGCCAACCTCGTCGTGGCGGACCCGGGAACCGGGCGCTCACCGAGTACCGCCTCTGCGACCTGGAACAGGTGCGCGCCTGCCCCCGTGGCAGACACGCCGTACGGCGTCGGCATCGCCCCGGACGGCACGGTCGCCGCGACCGTCGACGACTTCGAGGAGACCGGCGACACCTGCGTCTTCACGAACGGCCCGGACCAGCCCGCGAGCGTCGGCAACCTGCGGCACAACGGGGTGTGGAACCGGCACGGCGCGGCCGGCCGGCGGCACGGTGACGCTCGAACCCTCCGACCGCGGCGCCCGGTTCAGGGGCAGACTGCCCGCCGGGCCCTGAACCCGACCGTCACACCCGCGCCTGGAGCCTGCTGAGGTGCTGCTGTATGTGGTCGAGGGCGCCCCGTCGACGTCCGGGCACGCGCAGCCTCAACTCGGCCAGCGCGGCGCCGAGTTCGACGGCCCGCGCGGAGTCGCCGATCTGCCCCCACTGATGGTGGGCCCGGTCCGCGGCCGACTCGACGGCCGGGGCGTCGGTGGGCTGGCCCGCGTCCAGCCGGTGTCCGGCGATCGCCAGCCAGGTGCGGCAGCTGCCGACCGGGTCGCCCGCGAGCATCGCCAGGTCCGCGCGGACCTCCGCCCAGTGCAGGGCCTGTTCGGAGGCGACGCCCCAGGTGCGGGCCGCCTCCTGCTCCCAGCGCGCGGCCAGTGCCGCGGCCTCGTCGTGCCGGCCGGCCTGCGCGGCGGCGGTGATCGCGGCGTGCGGATCCGGGACCACGGGTATCCGCGCGGGAGCCGCCAGCACGATCCCCGACGGCCCGCTCTCGGCCTCGATCCGGGCCAGCGACTGCTGGTGCAGCAGCGGGAGTTCGGGCCGCCGGCCGCTGCGCAGGATCGTCGCGAGAGCCTTCATGTACGCCGGTGACGCCACCGTGCGCCGGGGCGGCGGCGGGGCGACGCGCCCGTACAGGCCGACCCCCGTGCCCGCGGTGAGCGGGCTCGTCGCGAGGTACTCCCAGGTCTCCGCGTCGGCGTGCAGGTCGACCAGGAGCTCGGTGGTGCCCGGTGCGCGCAGCCGGAGCTCCTCGGTGATCCAGTGCCAGGGGAAGGCCGTGTAGCGGACGGTCGAGGGGGTGGTGCGGGCCAGCGCGAGGTGCGGCAGGCGCTGGCGGCGGTCCAGTTGGAGCTGGCCCGTCACGAACATCGTCAACGGGCCGGGAGCCGTGGCGGCCGCGCGCAGCCTGGTCAGCACGGCCTGCGGCTCCAACGGGTCGGCCAGTTCCACCACGTTCGCGGTGTCCGTGCCCGACAGCACCGCGGGGGACACCGCCGCGAGCACGGGGAGCACGGACGCCGCGTCCACCAGACACCCCTTGCCCACCGGTGAGGCCGCGAGGAGCAGCACGGTTCCGGGCATGGTTCCCTCCCTCCCCATCGATCACGTACGCCAGCACCGTAACCGCTGCGCCTGCGAAGGGGGGACGGCAGCCGGGCAAACGCCCGCCTATGGCTGGGTTGTGCCCCCGCCCGTGCCCTCCGGGACCACGTTCGGCGACAGCACCGGCCTGGGGTCCCCCGGTCGTCGTACCGCGAAGATCGTGGTGTCGTCGGCCAGCCGCCCGCCGCAGTGCCGCAGTGTGCCGTCGCGGACGAGTTCGACGAGGCGCTGCGGCTCGACGGTGCGCGCGTCCTCGGTCAGGGCGCGCGTCACCCGGTCGAGGAGCGGGAAGAACGCTCCGTCGGCGTCGCGGGCCTCGGTCACCCCGTCCGTGACGAGGAGCAGGGTCTCGCCGGGGACCAGTACGGCGGTCCGGACGAGCGGCCGGTCGGAGGTCAGCCCGGCCAGACCCAGCGGAAGTCCGTGGCCCGGCGGCAGGGTACGTACGCCGCCGGGCGCGACCACGAGGGGCGGCTCGTGGCCGAAGTTGACGAACTCGACGGTGTCCCGGGTGTCGTCGGGGAAGCCCACCAGGACGGCGGTGGCGAAGCGGTCGTGGTCGTCGCGGCCGACCGCCTTGCGGTAGCCGACGTGCCGGCTCATCCGCACCTCCAGCCGGTCGGCGACCGTCCGCAGGAGGGGTTCGTGGTAGGCCGCCTCGCGGAACGTGCCGAGCAGCGCGGCCGCCGCCTCCACCGCGCCCAGCCCCTTGCCCTGCACGTCGCCGAGGAGCAGCCGGGTGCCGCGGGGGCCCGGCTGGATGTCGTAGAAGTCCCCGCCGACCCGGGCCTCGCTGTCGGCGGCGAGGTACACGGCCGCGTGTTCGAGGCCGCCCCAGCCCGGCGGCATCGGGCGCAGCACCGTGCGCCGGGTGGTCTCGGCGACGTCCATCATGTGCAGCATGCGCCGCTCGCCGCGGACCCGCACCGCACAGGCCAGGACCGCGAGGACGCCGCCCACGCTGACGAGGATGAAGTCGGGAAGGCCGGTCTGGTACTGGTGCTCCCAGGACGCGTCCACCTCGACGTAGGTGACGACCGCCAGGCAGGCGAAGACCGCCGTGGTCCACACCCCGCAGATCGCCGCCGCGATGCCGGGGACGACGACGATCCAGGTGATGATCCGGAACTCGCCGGAGGTGTTCCAGTCGGCCAGTCCGATGGCGATGAGCAGGAGCAGCGGCGGCACCCAGGCGACACTGTGGCCGTGCAGCCGCAGCATCTTCTGCCGCTGCACGGAGTCCTCTCGCTGCTCCGGGGGCACCGGGCCGAGCAGCGGCGACAGGTCTCGGATGCGTCGCAGGGCGCCCACGTCGCCGTACCATCCGTTCCTCGTCAGTACGCCACCGACATCCGGGCGCGCGGGTGGGCGGGCGTCTCCAGCTCGTCGACGAGGGCGACGGCGTAGTCCTCGGCGCTGATCCTGCTGTTGCCGTGGTCGTCGGTGAGCAGCCGGTCGCCGCCCAGGCGGAAGGCGCCGGTGCGGGCGCCGGGGGCGATGTCGGCGGCGGGCGAGATGTACGTCCAGTCGAGGTCGTCGACCGTGCGGTAGAAGTCGAGGACGTCGCTGTGGGCGCGCGCCTCCGCCAGAACGGCCTCCGGGAAGCCGGGCTGGTCCACGACCGCCTGTCCGGGCGCGACCTCCAGACTGCCCGCCCCGCCCACGATCACCAGCCGTCGCACCCCGGCCGCCCGGGCGGCCTCCACCAGCGCCGTGTTCAGCGCCAGAAACGGCCCCCGGGGATCCGTCCCGTCTCTCGGCGGTACGCAGGCCGAGACCACCACGTCCGCGCCCGCCACCAGCTCGGTCGCCTTCGCCGTGTCCGAGGCGTCCGCGGCGGTCGCCGTGACCCCGGGGACCGGCGACTGCCCGGAGCGGCTCACCGCCAGGACCTGGTGCCCGCGCGCCGATGCCTCCGTTGCGATGCGGCTGCCGATCATTCCGGTGGCGCCGAAGAGTACGACCTTCATGGAGTTCAGCGAAACACGAGGCCAAAACCCCCGCATCCCGACTTGCCAGCCACCGGGCCGGGGTGTGACCTGGAAGGCGGGACGAGGAGAGAGGAGTGCTCCCATGACTCACACGGCACCAGTCTCGAAGGCGTCAGGGGCACGACACGCAGCGGTGACAGGGCGTACGGCGGGAACGGCGGGAATCGCGGGTTCGACCTGGGCGGCGCGGACGCACCGCGCACCCGATGTCTTCGACGCGCGCACCCACGCCGTCGCGAAGTGGGCGGTGCCCGTCGTCGGAGGGCTGATCTACGGGTACTGGGCTGCGGCCAACGTGCGCGACGCCGGACCGATCACGGGCTGGAACGTCCTGTTCGGTTTCGTGTGCGCGATCGTGTTCGCGGCCGCCTACATCGGCGTGCGCATGCTGGCGCCGGTGCTGAGGCGTGAACTGCACGCGCTGGTGTGGACCGCGTTCGCGGGCATCGCGTTCGGGTTCCTCTACAGCCTGACCGGCGCCTCCGTGCTGCGCTCCACGTTCATGGCGCTGGGAGTCTCGGTGTTCGTGCTCGCGGGGAGCTTCTACCACTACTACACGCACGAGGACGCGGCCGGCCATCCGGTGAACTGACGCGGCGGCACGCCGCCGCGACGCCGCGGCATGGTGCACGAGGCCCCGGCAGGCTGCCGGGGCCTCGTGCACCTCCCTCACTCACCTACCCCCTGGGACCAGGTCCCAGGAGTCTGGGGAAGAGCCGCTACAACCAGGTAACACCCGTTCGGGTGAGCTCTCCACCGGAGCGGCTCGTCGTTTGCACCCATATGGAGTCACACCGCTCGCGCTCGCCGCCCACGGGGCCTTGCCTGGTGAGGTGTCCCCTCGTGTGCGCAGCACCCTGTCGGCCGTCCTGATCGCCCTCGCCTGCCTGTTCGCGCCGCTCGGCGCGCTGTCGACCTGGGCGGCTTACGGGATCGGCGACGACGAGCGCTACGCGGCCGCGATGGAGCCGCTCGCCGCCGACACGGACGTACGGGAGGCGATCGCCGCGGCCGTCACGACCGGGATCCTGCGCGAGGTCCATGTGCGGGCACCGCTCCAGGGGCCGGTGAACCACTTCGTACGGGACGCGGTGCGCTCGTTCACGCTGACACCGGCGTTCCACACGGCGTGGGAGGCGGCGAACCGGGCCGCGCACGAGGCGGTGATGCGGGCGCTGCGCAGTGACCGGGAGGAGGCCGTGACGATCGACCTCGCCCCGGTCGCCGAACAGGTCAGAAGTCAACTCGCCCACGCGCACGTGCCGTTGGCGAACCGTATCCACGTCGAGCACACCGAGATCACGGTGTTGCCCTCGGAGGATCTGGCCGAGCTCCGGAAGGGGTTCCATGTGCTTGAAGTCGCCGGATTCTGGCTGCCCGTCTCGGCGGCCGTCCTCGCCGTGACGGGCATCCTCGTCGCGGTGTGCCGCAGACAGGCGGTGCTGGCCACCGGGCTCGGCACGGCGCTGGGCGCCGCGCTGCTCGGCGTCGCGGTCGCCGTCGGCCGCCGGCTCACCCTCGCCGACCTGCCGCCCGACGTGTCCCCCACGGCGGTGGGCGCGGTCTACGACGCCCTCACCGAGACCCTGCGCCTGGTCTCCTGGGCTCTGCTCGCGCTCGGCCTCACGGTGGCACTGACCGCCCTGCTCACGGCCGCGTACGCGCGACGTCGGCGAGCGTCCCGAGCGCCCGGGCCAGCTTCGGCGGAGCCACCGACGCGAGTCCGAGCCTGACGGCGTCCGAAGCGCCCGCCGCGGCGGCCGGGGCGGCGGCGAAGGCCGAGCCCGGGGTCACCGCGATCCCGCGCGCCGCTGCCGCCGCCGTGAACGTGTCCGCCCGCCACGGCCCGGGCAGCTCCCACCAGACCTGGTACGCCCGCGGATCCGCCCGCACACGGAACCCGGCGAGATGCTCGGCGACCAGCTTCTGCCGCAGCTCCGCGTCCGCCCGCTTGGCGGTGACCAGCCGGGCGACCGTGCCGTCCGCGAGCCAGCGCACCGCGGCCTCCAGCGCGAACCGTCCCGCGCTCCAGGCACCGGAGCGCAGCGCCGCCGCCACGTCCTCGACCCGGTCCTCGGGCACGACGAGAAAGCCGACGGTGAGGCCGGGCGCGACGCGCTTGGAGAGGCCGTCGACGAGGTAGGTGCGCTCGGGGGCGTGGGCGGCGAGGGGGTCCTGGCCGGTGTGGAGGAAGGACCAGATGCGGTCCTCGACGAGCGGGAGGTCCAGGTGGCGTGCGGTGTCGGCCAGTTGCCGGCGGCGCGCGTCCCCCATCGTCACGCCGGTCGGATTGTGCAGGGTGGGCTGCACGTACACGGCGGACAGGGGCGCCGAGCGGTGGGCGGCGGTGACCGCCTCGGGCCGCAGCCCTTCGTCGTCCATGGCCAGCGGGACCAGAGTGACGCCGAGCCGCGTCGCGATCTCCTTGACCAGGGGGTACGTGAGTGCCTCGACGCCGACGCGGCCGCCCGGCCGGACGAGGGAGGCGAACGCGGCGGCGATGGCCTGGCGGGCGTTGCCCGCGAAGGCCAGCCGGGACGGGGCCGGACGCCAGCCCGGGGTGGCGAGGAGGTCGGCGGCGGCCTCGCGGGCGGCGGGCGTACCGGTGGCGGGAGCGGTGCGCAGGGACTCGGTGAGGACGTCGGGGCGCAGCAGCGGGGCGAGGGCGGGCGTGAGCAGCTCCGACTGGCCCGGCACGGTGGGGTAGTTGAGCTCCAGGTTCACGAGCGGGGCCGGGGATGGGGGGACGGCTCGGCGAGGGCGCGTCCCGAGGCGACCGGGGCGGCCCGGACGAAGGTGCCGCGCCCGACCTCGCCGACCACCAGTCCGCGTCGCACCAGTTCGGCGTAGACGCGTCCCGCCGTCGATCCGGCGATCCCGCGCCGCCGGGCGAACGCCCGCTGCGGGGGCAGCCGTTCGCCGGGTCTGAGGCGCCCGGCGGCGATGTCGTCGGCGAGCCGGTCGGCGATGCGCCGGTAGTCGTCCACCACGTGAGGTCTCCCTGTTCGCGTTCTGGATCGCGGCACCGGGTCGCACCGCCGGGATTGCACCGAGGGCAAAGATCCTATTGCACCGAGCAGTTGGCCGGACCTAGGGTCGTGACCATGGCACCCTTCCTCGCATACGAGGACAAAGGGAGCGGCGCCGATGCCGCGGCGCTCCCTCTCGTCCTGATCCACGGCCACCCCTTCGACCACACGATGTGGACCCCTCAGATCGCCGCGTTCTCCTCGCGACGGCGAGTGATCGCCCCGGATCTGCGCGGCTACGGCGCGTCTCCGGTGATCCCCGGCGTCACGCCCCTCGCCACCTTCGCCGAGGACATCGCGGCACTGCTGGACCACCTCGGGGTGGACCGGTTCATCCTCGCCGGACTCTCCATGGGCGGCCAGATCGCGATGGAGTGCTACCGGCTGTTCCCGGAGCGGATCCGGGGGCTGGTGCTGGCCGACACGTTCCCGTCGGCCGAGACACCGGAAGGCAGGAAGGCGCGCGCCGCGATGGCGGACCGCCTGCTGCGCGAGGGCATGACGGGCTACGCCGACGAGGTGCTGCACAAGATGGTCGCGCCGTACGCGGACGCCGAGGTCGCGGCGCACGTGCACCGCATGATGACCGCCACGCCGCCCGAGGGCGCGGCGGCCGCCCTGCGCGGACGGGCCGAGCGCCCCGACTACCGCGACCTGCTGACCCGCGTCACCGTCCCGGCCCTCGTCGTCGTCGGCGCCGACGACGAGTACACCCCGGTCCCGGACGCCGAGGCGATGCACGCGGCGCTGCCGCACTCGACGCTCAGCGTGATCGCCGCGGCGGCCCATCTGCCGAACCTGGAGCGACCGGAGGAGTTCAACGCGGCGCTGGCGGACTTCCTGGACGGACTCGACGCCTGAGCAGACGCCCCACCCGTCGGTGAGGGAGGATTCGGGCACCCCACGCGAACGAGCGGAAGGCAGGCCCGGACGTGGACACTGCGGTGACTGCCCCGGCGGAGTCCGAGGACCGGCCGGCGCGGTCCGGGGGCCGACGGGCCGCGGCCTGGGCGGGCCTGCTGCTGCCGGCCGGGGTGAGCGTGGTAATCGGATGCCGGGCCGCCGACAGCGACGGCATCACCCCCGTGCCCCAGTTGCTCGCCTTCCTGCCGTGGCTCCTCGCGCCCACCGGCCTCGGACTCCTGCTCGCCCTGTTCGCCCGCCGGCCGCTCGGCATGGTGTGGGGTGTGCTGGTGCTGGGCGCGCTCGCCTGGTACATCGAGCCCTACGGCAGGACCGGTGAGCCGACCGGGAGCCCGGTCGCCGAACTGCGCGTGATGACGTCGAACGTGCAGTTCGGACGGGGCGCCCGCGCGCTCGTCGCCGCCGTCGAACGGCACCGGCCCGACATCGTGTTCGTGGAGGAGTGCGAGTACACGTGCTCCGCCGCGCTCAAGAAGGCCTTCCAGGGCCCGGGTGGCGGCTATCCCTACCGCGTGTCCGTCGAGGGCGCCGGGTCCGACGGATCCGTGATCATCAGCCGGTTCCCGCTCGCGGTGGCGGACGGCGTACGCGGGACGATGGGAATGCCGGGGGCCGTGGCCGACGTACAGGGGCACGCCGTACGGCTCCAGCTCGCGCACCCCATGCCGCCGCTGCCGGGGCAGGTCGGACTGTGGCGGCACGAGCTCGGCGAACTGCGCGACTACGCCGCCGGGGGCAAGGACGGCTCCACCATCCTCGCCGGGGACTTCAACGCCTCCCAGGACCACGCCGCGTTCCGTCGCATCCTCGACACCGGACTGCGCGACGGCGCCCGCCTGGCCGGCTCCCCGCGCACCCCCAGCTGGCCCGCCCGCACCGCCCCCACCCTCGGCGCCCAGATCGACCACGTCCTCGTCTCCCGGGACTTCTCCGCGAACGCGGCCACCTTCCTCGGCATCGCCGGCAGCGACCATCGCGCGCTCGTCGTCGATATCACCCTTCACCAGCACAAATGAGCCCCGGGAGCGGTGGCGCGATGCGGTCATAATGGGTCCATGCCCCGCCAGTTGCCCAGTGTTCTCACCCCTCCCGACTGGCTGGTCAGGAACCTCCGACCGCAACAGGCCCCCGTGCCCTGGGCCGCCGCCGCGCGCGCCGCGATCGCGCTGGCCCTGCCGCTGGCGATCGGCCTCGCGGCGGGCGAACCCGCGTACGGCGCCCTCGCCTCCATGGGCGCCCTGTCCGGCGTCATCGGCGACACCGCGGACGCCTACCGCATGCGCATCTTCAACATCGCGGTCCCCCAGCTCTTCGGCGCGATCGGCGTCACCATCGGCTCGCTCGTCTACGGCCACGGCTGGGTCGCCGTCGGCGCGGTCACCTGCGTCGCGCTCGTCTCCGGGATGATCTCGACGATCGGCGCCGTGGCCTCCGTGTCCAGCCTGCTGCTCCTCCTCAACTGCTCCATCGGCGCCGGACTTCCCCTGCCGGGATCCTGGTGGCTCGCACCCTTGCTGATGTCCGGCGGCGGCCTCCTCGTACTGGCCCTGGCCCTGCTCGCCTGGCCGCTGCGCTCGGGCATCCCCGAACGGGCCGCCGTCGCCCACACCTACCGGACCGTCGCCGACCTGCTCGCCGCGACCGGCACCGAGCGGTACGTCGACATCCGCCTCGCCGTCACCCAGTCCCTCAACCAGTCCTACGACCTCGCCCTCGCCCGGCGCGCCTTCCACCACGGCCGCAACCCCGAACTCGCCCGGCTGCTCGCCCAGCTCAACGCCATCACGCCCGTCGTCGAAGCCGCCCCGGCGGCCCACCAGTTCGAGGAGCCGCTGGCCCCCGAGGTCGCGGACGCCGTACGGCACCTCGCCGACGCCGTCGAGACCGGCTACACCGGCCCCATAGGGCTCAGCCTCCCGGTCCCCACCAACGAGACGGCTCGCGCCGTCGACCACGCCCTGCGGCACGCCGCCGACGTCGTCAGCGACCGGTCCGCAGGCAAGGCGTCCCCCCGCAACGTCGACGACCGCCTCGGCAGGCCCGCCGCCCTGCGCGTCCGCGCCACCCGCGCCTCCCGCAACGTCCTGCTGTCCGCCGCCTCCTGGCGCTACGGCCTGCGCCTCGCCCTGTGCATCGGCCTCGCCCAGGCCCTGGTCTCCCTCGTCCCGGTGCCACGCTCGTACTGGGTCGCCCTCACCATCACCTTCGTCATGAAGCCCGACTTCGGATCGGTCTTCTCCCGGGCGCTGCTGCGCGCGCTCGGCACGGTGGCCGGACTCGTCGTCGCGGCCGTCGTCCTCGCCCTGGTGCCGCTCGGCTGGTGGGACGTGCCGGTCATGTTCGTCCTCGGCCCGCTCATCCCGGTCCTCGGCCGACGCGGCTACGGCTACCAGACCGCCGCCGTCACCCCGGTGATCCTCCTCCTCTCCGACGTCCTCAACCATCTGGGCACCGCCCTGCTCGTGCCACGCCTGGCCGACTCCCTCATCGGCTGCGCGATCGCCCTCGTCGCCGGCTATCTGCTGTGGCCGGAGAGCTGGCACACCCGGGTCGGCGACCGCCTCGCGGACGCGGTCGCGGACACCGCACGCTACGTGGAGTACGCGTTCGGGGCGGACGTCGACCCCGCCGCCCGCGCCCGGATGCGCCGACGCCTCTACCGCGACCTCTCCGCCATCCGCACGGAGTTCCAGCGCGCCCTGAGCGAACCGCCGCCCAGCGGCCGGCGCGCCGCCGCCTGGCTGCCGCTCGTCGTCGCGGTCGAGCGCATCGTGGACGCGACCACGGCCGCCGGAGTACGGATCCGGCACGGCGCCCAGCGCCCCTCCCCGGCCGAGATCTTCCACGTCGCGCTGCAACTGAGGGAGTTGTCGGACGGGCTTCGCGAGACCGACACCCTCGTCGCGGTCCGTACGGATCTCACGGGGCCGGCCGGCAGTGTGCTGGAGCCACTCCGCCAGGAGGTCGCGGCAGCCCGCGCCATCGCGTCACCGCACTGACCGCACTGACCGCCCGGAGACAGCCGCCGCAGCGTCCGGCCCGGAAACAGGGGGCGCGGGCCGCGCGAACGCTCGGTCGCGTGGGGGATCGCGTGGGCGCAGGACGGGCCGGGGCCACCGCCCGGCATCAGCTCGCTGCACGGACCGGAGTAGCGGTCGGGCACCCACCCCGCTCGGCCGGGTCGCGCTCGGCCGGGCTCAACTCCTGTGTCCTGCATGGCGATTACCACACGACGGCGTCCCTGGTGGCGACCGGTGAGGTCATCACCGTCTGCCGGCCGACCCGCCAGTTCGGCCCCGAGCCCGCACCGAGGCCGAGCTGGACGGCGTCCATCCGGACCTGGCGGAGGCGTACCGGGAGACGGCACAACAGTCTCCGGCGTACCGGGAGTGGCTGGAACGCAGCGGCGTGGACCACCCCGTCCCAGCCCTCCCCTGAGACCCGTGCGCGGCTTTCGCGCCGACTCCCGCGGCCTCAGACCCCGATGTCGCAGCCGTCCGTGCGCCACACCGAGACGACCGCCGGGCGCACGATCTTCCCGGGTCCGTCGGGCCAGTTGCTCGCCGGTTTCTCCACCGACGCGCCGTCGATCTCGCCCGGGTGCTGGACCGCGACGAGTACCCGCCGGTCCTGGATGATCGGCCCGCAGGTCTCCGCGCCGGTCGGCACGGTCAGGAACTGCTTCAGCTCACCGCGCCGCTCGCCCTTCGTCGCCACGCCCAGCAGGCCGTCGTGCGAGCCGAGCTGGTTGCCGTCCGTGGAGATCCACAGGTTGCCGTGCGGGTCGAAGGCCACGTTGTCCGGGCAGGAGATCGGGCTGACCCTGTCCTTCGGGAAGCCCGCGAAATAGGTCGCGGGGTCGGCCGGGTCGCCCGCGACGAGGAACAGCGACCAGCCGAAGGTGGTCGCCTCGGCGCGGCCTCGGCGCTCGGTGAGCTCCAGGATGTGCCCGTGCTTGTTGGCGTTGCGCGGATTGGCCTCGTCGGCGCCCGCGGACCCGGCCTTGCCGCGGTTGGTGTTGTTGGTCAGAACGACATAGACCTTGCCGGTGTGCGGGGAGGGCTGGATGTCCTCGGGCCGGTCCATCTTGGTGGCGCCGACCTTGTCACCGGCGAGCCGCGTGAAGACGAGGACCTCCTCGGCCGTCATCCCGTCCACGTGCGAGACGGCCCCGCGGGCGGTCGCGGTGGCCAGCGGAATCCACTCACCACTGCCGTCGAACTCCCCGTCCGCCGGAAGCTTCCCGCTCCCGTCGATCTCGGCGGCGGGGGAGTCGCCGGTCAGCCGGGCCACGTAGAGCGTCCCCTCGTCGAGGAGGGAGAGGTTGTGCTCCCGGACGGGGCGCGAGGAACCGTGCCGCATCCGCTTGCTGCCGACGAACTTGTAGAAGTAGTCGAAACGCTCGTCGTCGCCGGTGTAGACGACGGGCCGCCCGTCGTCCGTCAGCCGCACGGTCGCGGCCTCGTGCTTGAAGCGGCCCAGCGCGGTGTGTTTGCGGGGCGTGGAGGAAGGGTCGTACGGGTCGAACTCGACGACGTATCCGAAGCGGTGCGACTCGTTGGGCTCCTGCGTCACGTCGAACCGCTTGTCGAACCGCTCCCACTTGCGCTCGGTCGCGCCCGTACCGAGCCCGTACCGCTTGTCGGTGGCACGGCTCGCGTTGGCGAAGTACTGGTTGAAGTTCTCCTCGCCGTGCAGCGTGGTGCCCCAGGGGGTGGTGCCGCCGGAGCAGTTGTTGAGCGTGCCGAGCACCTTGCGGCCGGTCGGGTCCGCGGAGGTCTTGAGCAGGTCGGACCCGGCGGCGGGGCCGGTGAGCCGGAACTCGGTGGTGGCGGTGACACGACGGTTGAGGGCGTGCCGGGTGACGGCGGTGAGCCTGCCGGTCCTGCGGTCCTCCTCGACCACGACGGCGGACAGACCGTGGGCGGCCCACGCCACCTCCACCTGCTCACGGGTGGGGTTCGCGGGGTCGTACCCGCGGAACATCAGCACCTCGTCGGTGTACTCGTGGTTCGCCACGAGCAGCTGCCGACCGCGCTCACCGGGCAGCGGGAGGAGAGCGAGGAAGTCGTTGTTGTAACCGAACTGGCCGGCCTGGGCCTTGGCGGTCTGGTGCTCCGGGTCGAAGGCGGGAGCGCCGCGCAGGATGGGCTCACCCCAACGGATGACGACATTCTGGCCATATCCACCGGGGACGGTGACGGCGTCGGCGGTGTTCGGCGCGACGGGGCTGAACCGGAGCCCGCGCGCGGCCTTGTCGACCGGGTGTCCGGTACGGGCCGCGGCACCCCCGTCCACCGCCTGAGCGGCCTGCGCGTCCCGGACGCCGGTGCCGACGACCGCCGCACCCGTGGCCGTGGCGACCGTGACGACGGCCGCGGCCCGCATCATCGAACGGCGGCCGATCGCACCGGCGATGACATCACCGACGTACGCGTTGTCGCTGGTGTTGGGCACCTCGTGGAAGCATGCGTCACCACAGCGGAACCGACAGGTCAGGGCGGATCGCCCACCGGGATGTGAACCGGGCGTTCCGATCAACGGCAGCAGTCTGCGCACTTTACTCTCCCCATACGAACGCTTGGTGTGAGCGTGACGCTAGGGGGGTGCGGGTGCAAGCACCCTGCGGCCGGGTGAACAGAGTGTGAACCTCCCGCTCTCACAGGGGTCTTGATAACGCTCTTGACACCGCTACCTGTCGGTACCCGACCCTGCCCAAGATCGCCGAAGACGGCCGCTAACCTTACGTGTCCGTCCTGGCCAGGGATTGACGGCTTCACCTCATGCGAAGGGTTGCGCACATGGGCATTCTCACTCTCCTGCGGAACGCGTTCGGCCGCTCACGCAAGGGGCGTGACGCCGACGCGGAGACCTCGCCGACGGAGGCCACGGCCCCCACGGTCCCGGCCCCGGCCACCGAGCCGGAGCCCACGCCGGCTCCCGCTCAGGAGGCCGAGCCAAAGATCCCCGCACCTTCGTCGGAACCGTCCGTGGTGGACGAGCTGGTGTCGGCGGCCTTCGACAACGTCACGGTCCCCAAGCCGGCGGAGCCGGTACTGGAGGAGAAGACGACCGAGGAAACGAAGGAGACGGCGGAGAAGGCCGAGACGGAGCCGACTCCGGCTGCCGCTTCCGCTTCTCCTCCCGCTTCGATTCCGTCTCCGGCTCCGGATCCCGAGCCGGTGACCACGGCCGAGGTCGAGGTTCCGGCCGAGCCTGAGGTCAAGGTTCCGGCCGAGCCTGAGGTCGAGGCAGAGCCAGAGGCCGAGGCCGTGGTGGAGGCGCCCGCGCCCGAGCCGGAACCCGAGCCCGTGGTCGAATCGGAGCCGGTCGTCGAAGCCCCCGAGGCGTCCGCCCCGGAACCCGAGCCCGTGGCCGAAGAGGTTCCCGAGCCCGTGGCGGAGGAGGTCTCCGAGCCCGAGCCGGAACCCGTCACCGAAGAAGCCCCCGCGCCCGCCGCCGAGGAGACCCCGGAACCGGTCGCCGCGGAGGCCTCCGAGCCCGTGGCCGAAGAGGCTCCCGAGCCCGCCGCGGCGGAGCCCTCGGAGCCGGTCGCCGAGGAAACCCCCGCCCCGGTCACCACCGAGATCACCCCCGCCCAACCGGTCACCGAACCGGTCGCAGCCTCGGCCGACGAGCCGACGGCCGACTCCGTCGACGTGCCGACGGACGAGCCGGTGCTCGACTCGACGGACGAGCCCGTCGCCGCCGACGGCGATCAGCCGCAGGCGGGGTCACCCGCAGCCGACGACGAGAGCGTCACGGGTGGTGCGGCTGGGGAAGAAGACCCGGCCGAAGGCGAAGCCGAGGCCGGAACGGCCGGCAGCCCCGCCACCCCCCTCACCCACGTGAAGACCCACGCCCCCGACCTCGCCACCGCCTACCAGGAAGCAGGAACGGCCCTCGCGAAGAGGGACCTCACCGGCGCCCGGGCCAAGGTCTACCTCGTCCTCGACCGCTCCGCGTCCATGCGCGCGTACTACAAGGACGGCTCCGCCCAGGCCCTCGGCGAGCAGGCCCTCGCCCTCGCCGCCCACCTCGACCCCGAGGCCAAGGTCCAGGTCGTCTTCTTCTCCACCGAACTGGACGGCACCGGCGAGCTCACCCTCCCCGAGCACGAGAACAAGATCGACGACCTCCACGCCGGTCTCGGCCGCATGGGACGTACGAGCTACCACATCGCGGTGGAAGAAGTCGTCACGCACCACCAGAAGTCCGGCACCACCGACCCGGCCCTGGTGATCTTCCAGACGGACGGCGCCCCGGACGCCAAGACCCCCGCGACCCAGTCCCTCACGGACGCGGCGAAGGACCACCCCACCGTGTTCTTCTCGTTCGTCGCGTTCGGTGAGCACGACAACAAGGCCTTCGACTACCTCCGCAAGCTGAAGACCGACAACACGGCCTTCTTCCACGCGGGCCCGACCCCGCGCGAACTGACCGACGCGGAGGTCTACGAGGGCGTACTGGAGAACTGGCGCCCGTAGCACCCCGTAGGTCCGACAAGAACAACCCGAGGCCGCCCGTTTCCCACCCCTTGAAAAGGGAAACGGGCGGCCCACCCATGTCGGCTACGATTTCAAGGTTCGCAAGACGACCGACGGTACGACCAGCACCGACGATCGTCACCCCACGTAACGACACGTAACGACTTGGGAGCAGCCGCGATGGCTCGACACCTCATCACCAGCGCCCTTCCGTACATCAACGGGATCAAGCACCTGGGCAACATGGTGGGGTCCATGCTCCCGGCGGACGTGTACTCCCGGTACCTCCGCCAGCGCGGCCACGACGTCCTCTACATCTGCGCGACGGACGAGCACGGCACCCCGGCCGAGCTGGCGGCCAAGGAGCAGGGTCTGCCGGTCGACGAGTTCTGCGCACAGGCGCACGACGCGCAGAAGGCGGTGTACGACGGCTTCGAGCTGGCCTTCGACTACTTCGGCCGCAGCTCCAGCCCGCAGAACCGCGACATCACCCAGCACTTCGCGCGCCGCCTGAACGAGAACGGCTTCATCGAGGAGCGCGCGATCCGCCAGGTGTACTCGCCGGCGGACGGCCGCTTCCTCCCGGACCGCTACGTGGAGGGCACCTGCCCCCACTGCGGCTACGACAAGGCCCGGGGCGACCAGTGCGAGAACTGCACCCGCGTGCTGGACCCGACCGACCTGATCAACCCGCGCAGCGCGATCTCCGGCTCGACGGACCTGGAGGTCCGCGAGACCAAGCACCTCTTCCTCCTCCAGTCGAAGCTCCAGAGCGAGGTCTCGGAGTGGGTGGCACGCCACGAGCACGAGTGGCCGCAGCTCGCCTCCTCCATCGCCCGCAAGTGGCTGACGGAGGGCCTGCACGACCGGGCGATCACCCGTGACCTGGACTGGGGCGTCCCGGTCCCGGCCGACACCTGGCCGGAGCTGGCGGCGGAGGGCAAGGTCTTCTACGTCTGGTTCGACGCGCCGATCGAGTACATCGGGGCGACGAAGGAGTGGTCGGACCAGGACCCGGAGAACCGCGACTGGAGGTCGTGGTGGTACGAGGCGGACTCCGGCGAGAACCCGGTCCGCTACACGGAGTTCATGGCCAAGGACAACGTCCCCTTCCACACCGTCATGTTCCCGGCCACCGAGCTGGGCGTGCGCGAGCCGTGGAAGAAGGTCGACTACGTCAAGGCCTTCAACTGGCTGACGTACTACGGCGGGAAGTTCTCCACGTCCCAGAAGCGCGGTGTCTTCACCGACCACGCGCTGGACATCCTGCCCGCGGACTACTGGCGCTACTTCCTGATCGCCAACGCCCCCGAGTCGGACGACTCGTCCTTCACCTGGGAGCACTTCACCGCCACGGTGAACAAGGACCTGGCCGACACCCTCGGCAACTTCGTCAACCGCGTCCTGTCCTTCTCCAAGAAGCGCTTCGGCGAGGAGGTCCCGGCGGGCTCCGCGGCGGGCGAGGCGGAGGCGAAGCTCGGCGAGGAGATCGCGGGCCTGCTGGCCGAGTACGAGACCCAGATGGAGGCCCTCCAGTTCCGCAAGGCCGCGGCGGCGCTGCGCGCCCTGTGGTCGGCGGGCAACTCCTACCTGGAGGAGAAGGCCCCCTGGCTGGAGATCAAGACCGACCCGGACGGCGCGGCCCTGACCCTGCGCACGGCGATGAACCTGATCCACCTCTACTCGGTGGTCTCGGAGCCCTTCATCCCCGCGTCCTCCCGCGCGATGCGCTCGGCGTTCGCGCTGCCGGACGACACGGCGGCGTGGGTTTCGGCGGACGAGGCGAGGTCCCTGTCCTCCGTCCCCGCGGGAACCCCCTTCACGGTTCCCCCGGTCCTGTTCGCCAAGATCACGGACGAGGACCTGGAGTCGTACAAGGAGCGCTTCGGCGGCGCACCGGAGTAGGGACGGCGTAGGGAGGGGCCCGGCACCGAAACGGTGCCGGGCCCCTCCCTTTCCCGTCCTCCGTCTCACTCCTCGGCCGGAAACCGACCCCGCTGGTGACATGCTCTTGACCACCCGTATGGTTTCGCCATGGCAGTCCCTCCGGTCATCCCGATCGCCTACGAGCCGAAGTCCCGCACCGAGAGCATCGGTCGCTACGCGGACGGGCAGTTCCTGGCGTCGATCACCTACGCCTTCCCCGAGGGCTACCGTCCCGACGATGGCTGGGAACAGCACAAACGCCTCTACACGGTGCTGCACACCTTCGACGCCGAGGGCCGCTACCGCGACTCGGAGATCTGGTGCGCGGGCACCTGGGCCGAACAGCAACTGGCGCCGGACGGACCGGACTCGGTGCTCTCCCGGGCCAGGGCCCATCTGGCGAAACTCCTGCGGAGCCTGCCCCGCCGCTCCTACACGGACATCGCGATCCGCCCCTTCCAACGCACCGTCGACGGCGTCCTGTTCGGCCTGGTGATCAGGGAGGACGAGGAGGAGGCCTGGGCCGAGCTCTACCCGGACCGTCTCGCGTTCGCCGAGCCGTGGAACGGCCGGTACGACACCTGAGCCGCGCGGCGCCCCCCTTCCCCACCCTGTGCCGCAAGGCCGACCTGGTGGCCCGCGACACCGCCGGAAAGTTCTGGCGCCTGAACGGAAACGGCGTCGGTTTCTTCGGCGGCCGTACGCAGATCGGCACGGGCTGGGGGGCTGCACGTCCCTGCCCTGAGCCTTCGACGTCGGCGAGGACACCCGGGGCCTACCGCCCCGGGCGCCCTTGCCGTGTCCTGACCTAGTTGGTCAGAACCGCACCGGTGGTGGTGGCCAGCTCGGTCGGCAGGTTCTTCGCGGAGGACTGGACCCCGGCGTTCAGGGTCGGCGTCCAGTTCACCGTCGTCTTCAGCTTCTTCGAGTTCGCGGCGTTGTACGCGGCGACGAGGTCGGTCGAGGTGCCGTTGACGAGGTTGCCGCCGCCGGCGATCGAGCCGGTGCCGTCGCCGCTGAGCAGCTTGGAGATCTTCCCGCCCGTCGGGACCTTCCAGTAGTTGTCCTCGGCGACGACCTGGGCCTTGGCACGGGAGTTGATGCTGTAGAGGGGCGCGTACCCGTTGACGGTCGTGGTGTCGAAGTAGTTGTTGTAGAGGTGCACCTGCCCGATCCGGGTCAGGGGAGCCCTCTGAACGATCCCCTTCCACACGTTGTGGTGGATGGAGACGCGCAGCTTGCCGACGCTGTCGGTGTCGCTGCTGCCGATCAGCATGGTCTTGTCGTGGTTGGTGAACTGGTTGCGCTCGACGGTCACCAGGTCCGAGCCCTTGGTGATGTCGAGGTCACCGTCGTGGATCTGGTACTCGCGGCCGTAGTACTTCGGGTTGGCGCTGTCGAAGTGCGACGCGTCGGTGAAGGTGTTGTGGTCGGCCCACACGTGCGTCGCGCCGCGCAGGGTGACGGCGTCGTACTGGGAGTTCCAGTTGCCGCTGTCGCCGTCGGTCGGGTCCCACTGCGGGAAGCAGTCCTCGGTGGCGGAGAAGGTCAGATTGCGGATGATGACGTTGTCGACGCTCTGCACCTGCAGGCTGCCACCGGTGATCCCGGCCTTGGTGCCCGGCACGCCCACGATGGTGGTGTTGGCGGGCACCTTGAAGACGATGTTCTTCGCCTGCTTCTGCTGCGCGGCGTCGCGGGCCTTCTCCTGCGTGCCGGAGGGCAGCTTGGAGGTGCCGTACGTGGCCGGCTCGTAGGCCTTCAGATAGGCGGCCAGCGCATACCCGGTACCGGCGGAGTAGTCGGCGCAGCTCAGCTTCCTGCCCGAGTCGTCGGTGTTGGCGTCGATGACGCCCTTGACCTGAATGATCTTCGGCGTGGAGTTGTCCGCCTTGCCCAGTGCCTTCACCAGCTGGGCGCGGGTGCTGACGGTGTAGACGTGCGAGGAGTCGGCCTGCGAGCCGCCGGTCGTCCCGGACCCGGATGCCGCCCAGCCGTCCTTGGCGGGCAGCACCTGGTGCGCGAGGTCGACCGTACCCGCGTTCGCGTTCATCACGAACGCGACGGCGCCGAGGCCCGCGGCCGTGACGGCGGCGGAAACAATGACGACGCGACGCTTGCGGAGGGACCTGCGGTGCGAGGGGGATGCCACGGATGAGTCCTTACGTGGTTGTGGAGCACGGTGCTTCTGACTCACCAGTGGCCGCGGAGACCGGGAAGGTTGCCGGTCTTTTCAACTCGCCGGACAGGTCTGCGGTTAGCCGTTCGAGGAGGCACCCGTGCGGATGCCTGAGCCACCACTGTGCGAACACCTGGGGATGGGGCCGTCAACGGGACGTCAGAAACATCATCGGCACCGGCAAGTACGTCCGGTGCGAACTGGCCACTGCGGCGTGAACGTTTCGTCGACCCTCGAACCCCGGACAAGGAAACCCTGTAGGCCCTGTCCAGCGGGACGTCGTTCAGGAGACAGCCGGTGTCCGTGCGGCGGAGGCGAGCAGGAGGAGTTTTTCGGCGCTGTCGGTGCCCGGGTCCGGGTGGTAGATGACAAGCGTCTGTCCTGCCGTTCCGTCGATGCCCAGCCGCTCCCGGTTCAGCCGCAGGCCACCGACCTGGGGGTGGTCGATGTGCTTGGGTGAGCCTTCGCACGCCTCCACGTCGTGGCGGGCCCAGAGCCGGCTGAAGCGGGGGCTGGCGAGGCAGAGTTCGCCGACGAGCTCGATGAATCGGGGATCGTCGATGTCCGTGCCGACGGACTCGCGGAAGCCGGCGACCATGCCCCCGGCCGCGCTCTCCCAGTCCGGGTGGAGGGCCTGCTCGGCAGGGTCGAGGAACAGGGCCCGCAGCCGGTTGGCTCCCGCCACGAGGCGCGGTGACAGAGCCGTCGCCAGGGCGTTGGCGGCGAGGACGTCGAAGTAGCGGCCCTCGACCAGTGCGGGGAGCGGGAGCGTGGCGACGAGCTTGGCGATGCCCGGAGGAACGGTCTCCCTTCGGCGTCGGCGTCGGTGTCGTCGGGGTTTGTCGGCGCCGAGGCGCAGCAGGTACGCCGTCGCGGCGTCGTCCAGCCGCAGCACGCGGGCGAGGGACTCGAGGACCTGCACGGAGGGGTTGCGGTCCCGGCCCTGCTCCAGGCGCAGGTAGTAGTCGGCACTGATGCCGGCGAGCATCGCGACCTCTTCCCTGCGCAGACCCGGCACCCGCCGTACCCCCGAGACGGGGATGCCGACCTGTTCGGGAGTGACGAGCTCACGGCGGGCGCGCACGTACTCGCCCAACAGATTGGGGGCGTCGGTCATCTCCTCACTGTAATTCGGGCCGTCGCGCGCGTGCCTGGTCCTGTCACCCCCAGGATCGCGGGGGCCCTGGCTCGGCCCCATCCCCGGCGGCAGCCTTCAACGCGACCGAGCCCGACCACACCGCCGTCGCCCTCACCACCGGTACCGACGGCGCGCAAGGAGCGAAACCATGTCAACGTATCTGCTGGTACACGGTGCCTGGCACAGCGGAGAGTGCTGGGAGCGGGTGGTCCCGTTGCTGGCGTCGGCCGGACACCGGGTGTTCGCGCCGTCCCTGACCGGCTACGGCGACACGTCGCATCTGCTCGGCCCCGAGGTGGGGCTCGACACACACGTCGACGACGTCGTCGAACTGATCGTCGAGGAAGACCTCACCGAGGTGGTCCTCGTGGGACACAGCTACGCCGGGCTGGTCATCTCGTCCGCGGCCAACCAGGTCCCGGACCGGATCGCGCGGTTGGTCTACCTCGACGCGATGGTCCCCGAGGACGGCGAGAGCGCGGCCGACGTCCTCCCCCTGACCCAGGCCCTGATCGACCTCGCCGTGCGGTCCGACAGCGGCTGGCGGGTTCCGCCGCTGCCCGAGATGCCGCCGCCCTCGGGTCTGTTCGGGGTCACCGACCCGGCGGATGTCGCCTGGCTGCGCACGATGCTGTCCGATCAGCCGGTGCGCTGCCTCCAACAACCGGTCCGACTGGACAACCCGGCCGTGAACACGATCCCGCGGACGCACATCCACTGCACGGTGGGCAAGCCGGAGGGCCTCGCCCGGCGGCCCGTCCCCGCGACACAGCCCAACGGCACGCCGGCGCAGGTGTGGGAACTGGCGACCGGCCACGACTGCATGGTCACCATGCCGGTCGAGCTCACCGAACTGCTGCTCAAGCTCGGCTGACCCGCTCCTCCCGCGCCGACGGCCCGACGGGCCCGGAACCATGTTCCGGGCCGGGTCGAGCGAGCTGATGCGTCAGCTCGCCGAGTACTCCACCAACACCGCCACGCTCACCGAGGACAGATCTTGTCCGCGTCGATGTAGTAAGGGCCCTCGGTGGTCTCCGAGGTGAGGGTGTAGCACGTCTCCGACGCCGTGGCGGAAGAGGAGGCAGAGGCGTCCGCCGTGGTTTCGCCCGCGAACGCGTTCACGGCGAGTCCGCCGCCCGCGCCCACGGCCGCGACAGCCGCGCCACCTGCGACGACGACTTTGCGTCGCGTCATGTTCCGCTTGTGCGCCGGGTCTTGTTTCTCAGTCATGTGCAGGGACGCTGGGGACGCCGCCTGTCAGCACCATGGGTGCGGACTGTGGTTTTGCGTGGACACGCAAAAGTGGCTCGGAACCGGCGGCGGTTCCGAGCCACTGAGGCAGGGACGGGTACCTGGAATTCCCCTGCGAGGACTACTTCGGCTGCGGCTTGCGCACCGAGAGGTGCAGCTCGCGCAGCCGCGCCTCGTCCAGCTCCGTCGGCGCGCCCATCATCAGGTCCTGCGCGTTGCCGTTGAGCGGGAACGCGATCGTCTCGCGGATGTTCGGCTCGTCCGCGAGGAGCATCACGATGCGGTCGACGCCCGGGGCGATACCGCCGTGCGGCGGGGCGCCGAAGCGGAAGGCACGCAGCATGCCGGCGAACTGCTCCTCGACGGTGTCACGGTCGTAGCCCGCGATCTCGAAGGCCTTCAGCATGATCTCGGGCTCGTGGTTGCGGATCGCGCCGGAGGACAGCTCGACGCCGTTGCAGACGATGTCGTACTGCCAGCCCAGGATGTCCAGCGGGTCCTGGGACTCCAGGGCCTCCAGGCCGCCCTGCGGCATCGAGAACGGGTTGTGCGAGAAGTCGATCTTCCCGGTGTCCTCGTCCTTCTCGTACATCGGGAAGTCGACGATCCAGCAGAACCGGAAGACGTTCTCCTCGAAGTTGCCCGAGCGCTTCGCGGCCTCGACCCGCACCGCGCCCATGATCTTCGAGACCTCGTCGAACTCGCCCGCGCCGAAGAACACCGCGTGGCCGGGGGCCAGGGAGAGGCGCTTGGTCAGCTCGGCGACGTTGTCCTCGGTGAGGAACTTGGCGATCGGGCCCGTCAGCGAGCCGTCCTCACCCACCCGGACCCAGGCCAGGCCCTTCGCACCCTGCTCGACCGCGTAGTCGCCGAGGCCGTCGAAGAACTTCCGGGTCTGACCGGCGACGTCCGGCACCGGCAGGGCGCGTACGTGCTTGCCGGCGAAGGCCTTGAACTCCGAGCCCTCGAAGATGTCGGTGATGTCGACCAGCTCCAGTTGGGCGCGCAGGTCCGGCTTGTCGGAGCCGTACTTCAGCATCGCCTCGCGGAACGGGATGCGCGGGAAGGGGGAGGTGACGTGACGGCCACCGCCGAACTCCTCGAACAGCTCCGTCATCAGCTTCTCGATGGGCTGGAAGACGTCCTCCTGCTCGACGAAGGACATCTCCACGTCGAGCTGGTAGAACTCGCCCGGCGAGCGGTCCGCGCGCGCGTCCTCGTCGCGGAAGCAGGGCGCGATCTGGAAGTAGCGGTCGAAGCCGGAGATCATGAGGAGCTGCTTGAACTGCTGCGGCGCCTGCGGCAGGGCGTAGAACTTGCCCGGGTTCAGACGGGAGGGGACCACGAAGTCGCGCGCGCCCTCGGGGGAGGTGGCGCTGAGGATCGGGGTCGCCATCTCGTTGAAGCCCAGCGCCGTCATCTTGTGACGGATCGCGGAGATCACGGCCGTACGCAGCAGGATGTTGCGGTGCATGCGCTCGCGGCGCAGGTCGAGGAAGCGGTACTCCAGGCGCCGCTCCTCGTTGACGCCGTCCTCGGCGTTGATCGTGAACGGCAGCGGGGCGGCGGCGCCGAGCAGCTCGACCTCGCTCACCTCGACCTCGATCTCGCCGGTGGGCAGGTCCGGGTTGACGTTCTCCGCGCCACGCGAGACGACCTTGCCGTCGACGCGGACCGTCGACTCCTTGGAGACCTTGTCGAGGGCCTCGTAGGCGGGCGTGCCGGGGCGGGCGACGAGCTGCGTGATGCCGTAGTGGTCGCGCAGATCGATGAAGAGGATGCCACCCAGGTCTCGGCGATTGTGCAGCCAGCCGCTCAGCCGGACGTCGCTGCCGACGTCAGAGGCGCGGAGCTCGCCGCAGGTGTGGGACCTGTACCGATGCATCGTCGTTCATCCAGTCTTCGCGGATCGGGGTCTGATTCACATGAGCTTGGGTCTGTTTCACGTGAAACTTCCGGGCCGACGCCCGGATCCCCCAAGGGTACCGGCCGCCCAAAGATCACCGCCCCGAATACTCTCGGTGGCACCTTCCGATCACCTCTTCATACAGTGGGTCAATGCGCACTGGTGAGCCCCTGCCCGCCGTGGGGGACGTACTGGCCGCCCTTGCGACCGGCGTGTGGCGCTGGGACAACGCACACGGGCAGGTCACCATCGACGCCGAGGCCGCCCGGCTCCTCGGGTTGCCCGCGGCAAGGGCGACGGTCACCGAGGTGGCCATGCGGTCCCGGTTCCACCCGGCCGACTGGAACGAGGTCGTCAGCGTCGTACAGCTCGCCATCGCCGAGGACACGCTCGCCGAGGTCCGGCTGCGGATCATGGACGAGCACGGGCGGGTGATCCGTACCGTGCGCAGCCGCTCCAAGCCGACCGTCGACCCCGAGACCAGGGAGTTCGTGCTGTTCGGCACCCTCCAGGAGGTCACCGAGACCTCGGGAGCCACCGCCGCGCGCACCCCGCTCACCGGCGACTGGCGCCGCTCGCGCGAGGCGTTCCTGCTGGACGCGGGGCGGGCGCTGGCCGAGGCGCGGTCCACGGCGGAGGTACTGCGGGTCGCGGCGGGCCTGTCGATGCCGGGGTTCACACCGGACGGGCTGGCCGTCTTCGGCGTGGACGGGGACCGGCTCACCGTCGTCGGTCACCACGGGCAGAAGCCGGGAGACGAGGGCCCCTTCACCCATATGTCCCTGGCCACCGACTACCCGGCCGCGGAGGTCGTCCGCACGGGCCGCGCCGTCTATCTCTCCTCCCCGAAGGACTACAAGGAGCGCTATCCGGTCTCCTGGCCGCTCGCCGAACACTTCGGGCGGGAGTCCTGGGCCTTTCTGCCGCTGACCGTCGCCGGGCGCACGATGGGCGCGTGGATGGCGGCCTTCACCTACCCCGTCAGCTTCACGCCCGACGAGCGTTCCGTGCTGACGACCGTGGCCCGGATGCTCGCGCAGGCCCTCTCCCGGGCCGTGGCCGCCGAGACGGAGCGGGAGCTCACCGACGGCCTGCAGCGCTCGATGATGCCCACCCTCGGTCCGCAGATGCCGGGCATGGGGGTCGCCGCACGCTATGTCCCCACCGGCGGCGGCCTCCAGGTCGGCGGCGACTGGTACGACGTGATCCCGCTGCCGAGCGGTCGCTTCGCCCTGGTCATCGGGGACGTCCAGGGCCACGACGTGCGCGCCGCCGGGCTGATGGGGCAGCTCCGTATCGCCCTGCGCGCGTACGCCTCCGAGGGCCACCGGCCCGACGCGGTCCTCTCCCGGGCCTCACGGTTTCTGTGCGGGATCACGGACTCGGTGACGTACGGCTCCACCGGCGAGAGCGGCGGCAACACCTCGGACCCGCGCTTCGCGACCTGCCTGTACGTCGAGGTGGACCCGGCGACCGGCATCCTGGACTTCGCCCGTGCGGGCCACCCGGACCCCGCGATACGCATGGCGGACGGCACGGTGCTGATACGGCCCACGGCGGGCGGACTGCCGCTCGGCATCGACCCGGACGCCGACTACCCCACGACCCGGCTCGCCCTGGAACCCGGCGAGACCATGCTGATCTGCACCGACGGGCTGATCGAGACCGGTGGCCACGACCTCGACACCGGATGGCGCCGTATCCGCCACATCCTGGAGTCCCACGACGGCGACATGGAGGAGCTCGCCGACGCGCTGGTCCAGGGCGTGCACGGGCCCTCCTCGCACCACACCCCGGGGCCGCTGGCCGACCGGCGCGAGGACGACATAGCCGTGCTGCTGCTGAGCCGGCAGGGCAAGGGGGGCGGCGACACGGTCGAGGTCCCGCTCTCGCCCTCGGTGCGGCGCACCGCGCTGACCGTGGCGCAGGCCGAGCCCGAGCGGATCTCGGGGGCCCGCCAGCAGCTGCGCGAGATGCTGCACGACTGGGCCTGCGACGACCAGCGCGACTCAGCGGTCCTCCTCGTCTCCGAGATGCTGACCAACGTCCTCGTCCACACCGACGCCGACGCGCTGCTCGTCGCCGAGGTGACCGGCGGTACGGACGACCGTCGGATGCGGGTCGAGGTCACCGACGCCAGCGACGACCTGCCGCACCGCCGCCACCCGGGCGAACTGGCGTCCTCCGGACGCGGGCTGATGCTCGTGGAATTCCTCGCCGACGCCTGGGGCGTCGACCCACGGGGCGAGGGCAAGAGCATCTGGTTCGAGTTCTACGAGGCGTCCGGTGGAGACGGGGACGCCGGTGGGGACGGGGACGGCGGTGGAGACGGGGACGGCGGTGGAGACGGGGACGGCGGTGAAGACGGGGACGGCGACTCGTAGTGGGTCCGTAGCTCCGCGAGGACCCCGAACCCGGCGGCGGTCAGCGGTACGGCGAGCAGCATGCCCAGGATGCCCGCGACGGACGCGCCCGCCGTGATCGCCAGCATCACCACCGCCGGATGCATCTGCACGGTCCGGCTCTGGATCATCGGCTGCAGCACATGCCCTTCGAGGACCTGCACGGCGAGTACGACCCCGAGCGCCCACAGCGCGATCACGAACCCCCGGTCGGCGAGCGCGACCAGCACCGCCACCGCGCCGGAGAGGAACGCGCCGAGGTAGGGGATGAACGCCCCCACGAAGACCAGCGCACCGAGCCCGACCGCGCCCGGGACGCGCAGGATCAGCAGGCCGATCGTGATGCACAGGGCGTCGATCAGGGCGATCACCGTGGTCCCGCGCATGAAGCCCTGGACGGCGTCGAAGGCGCGGCGGGCCATGGCCTCCACCGTGTCCGCGGTGCCGCGCGGCGCCAGCGAGCGCAGCAGCCCGGCGGTGCGGTGGGAGTCGCGGAGGAAGAAGAAGACGAGCAGCAGGGCCAGTACGGCCATGGCGATCGACTCGCCCACCACGCTCACGCCACTGATGACGTTGGACGCGGCCGTCCCGCCGAACTTGGTCAGCAGGTCCTTGGCATGGGCGGCGAGGTCGTCGAGGGAGGTGCCCGCCGCACCGAAGTGCTGGGCGACGGACCGCGCGGCCAGCCTGAGGGAGGCGATGATCTGGTCCCCGGTGTCGATGAGCGCGGCGACCACGATGTAGACGGCGCCGCCGACGACCACGACGACCGCGACACAGGTGAGCCCCGCTGCCAGCGACCGGTTGACCCCGACGTTCACCAGCTGCCGGTACATCGGCCCGAGCAGCGCGGTGCCGAGGAGCGCGAGCAGCACGGGCACGATCGCCGTACGGAACTCCCCGCACAGCCGGATCCCGACCCACGCCACACCGGCGACGAGCAGGATCACGGCGCACCAGGCGGCCAGCCGCCGGGCGCCCTCGGGGAGTAGCTGCACGTTTCCACCCGATCACGCGAGGGCCGGGCCGTCCCGCCGGGACGGCCCGGCCGGGTGATACGACATCAGCGCGAAAGGCCCCGCCCGACGGGCGAAAGGCCCCGTCCGGTGTACGGACGGGGCCTTTCGTGGTCGTGCGGAAGAGGGCCGGAAGGGGCCCGGGAAGGAATTACATCCCGCCCTCGGACATTCCGTGCACCGCCGGAACGGTGCCCAGACGGCCCTTCTGGAAGTCCTCGAAGGCCTGCTGCAGCTCCTCGCGGGTGTTCATCACGAAGGGGCCGTAGTGGGCCATGGGCTCGCGGATCGGCTGTCCGCCGAGCAGGACGACCTCGAGGTCCGGCGTGTTCGCGTCCTGCTTCTCGTCCGCGCGGACGGTCAGCGAGCCGCCCGCGCCGAAGACGGCGGTCTGGCCGGTGTGGACCGGCCGACGGCCCGTACCGACGCTGCCGCGTCCGGCGAGGACGTACGCGAGACCGTTGAAGTCCTCGCGCCACGGGAGGGTCATCTCGGCGCCGGGCGCCAGGGTCGCGTGGACCATGGTGATCGGCGTGTGCGTGATGCCGGGACCCTGGTGGCCGTCCAGCTCACCGGCGATGACGCGCAGCAGCGCGCCGCCGTCGGGAGTGCTCAGCAGCTGGACCGAGCCGCCGCGGATGTCCTGGTACCGGGGGGCCATCATCTTGTCCTTGGCCGGGAGGTTCACCCACAGCTGGAGGCCGTGGAAGAGGCCGCCGGACATGACGAGCGACTCCGGCGGGGCCTCGATGTGCAGGAGGCCGGCGCCCGCGGTCATCCACTGGGTGTCGCCGTTGGTGATGGTGCCGCCACCACCGTTGGAGTCCTGGTGGTCGAAGACGCCGTCGATGATGTACGTCACGGTCTCGAAGCCGCGGTGGGGGTGCCAGGGGGTGCCCTTGGGCTCGCCCGGCGCGTACTCCACCTCGCCCATCTGGTCCATCATGATGAACGGGTCGAGGTGGCGGTAGTTGATCCCGGCGAACGCACGGCGGACCGGGAAACCCTCGCCCTCGAAGCCGCTGGGCGCGGTCGTCACGGTGAGCACGGGACGGTCCACGGCGTCGGCCGGCGCGACCACACGGGGAAGGGTCAGCGGGTTCTCGACGGTCACTGCAGGCATGTCGGTACCTCCTTGTGCTTCGAGTTTAGTTGATTGTTGAACTTTCTGCCACCCACAACGACGGACGCCCGGAGGGCATTCCCTCCGGGCGTCCGGACTGTCGTAGGGGGTGGTCGCCACCCGTGGTGGTCGCCACCCGTGGTGGTCGCCACCCGTGGTGGGCGCTACCCGTACATACGGCGCATGGCGAAGTCCACCATCTGCTCCACGGCCTTCGCGTCGAAGACCATACGGTGCTCCCCCTCCATGTCGAGGACGAAGCCGTAGCCGGTGGGGAGCAGGTCGATCACCTCGGCGCCGGTGATCACGAAGTACTTGGACTCCTTGCCGGCGTACCGGCGCAGCTCCTTGAGCGAGGTGAACATCGGGATGACCGGCTGCTGGGTGTTGTGCAGCGCCAGGAATCCGGGGTTGTCGCCGCGCGGGCAGTAGACCTTCGACGTCGCGAAGACCTGCTGGAAGTCCTCTGCGGACATCGATCCCGTGGTGAACGCCCGGACCGCGTCCGCCAGCGAGGGCGGGGACGGCTCGGGGTAGAGCGGCGGCTGCTGGCCGTAACCGCCGGGCATCTGCTGCTGCGGCGGGGCGTACTGCTGCTGGGCGCCCGCATTCTGGTCGTAGCCGTACATGGGTCAAAGAGTAGTCGGCCACATATGGGCCATCAGGGGTTGATTCTTATTACCGACGGGTAGCATCATCGGAGCTACTTGCCAGTACGTGTAACGAGGCTGCGAGTACCTCCACCTCCCCGATCCCTTACGGAGCCGTCGCCATGGGGCACTACAAGTCGAATCTCCGCGACATCGAGTTCAACCTCTTCGAGGTGCTCGGGCGCGACAAGCTGTACGGCACCGGACCGTTCGCGGAGATGGACGTCGACACCGCCAAGAGCGTCCTCGACGAGCTGGCCCGTCTCTCGGAGAACGAGCTGGCGGACTCCTTCGCGGACGCCGACCGCAACCCGCCGGTCTTCGACCCGGAGACCAACACGGCTCCCGTACCGGCATCCTTCAAGAAGTCGTACAAGGCCTTCATGGACTCCGAGTACTGGCGCCTGGGCCTGCCCGAGGAGCTCGGCGGCACCACCTCGCCCCGCTCCCTGATCTGGGCGTACGCGGAGCTGGTGCTCGGCGCCAACCCGGCGGTCTGGATGTACTCCTCCGGCCCCGCCTTCGCGGGCATCCTCTTCGAGGAGGGCACCGAGGTCCAGAAGCACATCGCGAAGATCGCCGTGGACAAGCAGTGGGGCTCCACCATGGTGCTCACCGAGCCGGACGCCGGCTCGGACGTGGGCGCGGGCCGCACCAAGGCGGTCCAGCAGGAGGACGGCTCCTGGCACATCGAGGGCGTGAAGCGCTTCATCACGTCCGGTGAGCACGACATGTCGGAGAACATCCTCCACTACGTGCTCGCCCGTCCCGAGGGCGCCGGTCCCGGCACCAAGGGTCTGTCCCTCTTCCTCGTCCCGAAGTACGAGTTCGACTTCGAGACCGGCGAACTGGGCGAGCGCAACGGCGCGTACGCGACGAACGTCGAGCACAAGATGGGCCTCAAGGCCTCCAACACCTGCGAGATGACCTTCGGCGACCGCCACCCCGCCAAGGGCTGGCTGATCGGCGACAAGCACGACGGCATCCGCCAGATGTTCCGGATCATCGAGTTCGCCCGCATGATGGTCGGCACGAAGGCGATCTCCACGCTCTCGACCGGCTACCTGAACGCGCTGGAGTACGCCAAGGAGCGCGTCCAGGGCCCGGACCTCGCGAACTTCATGGACAAGACCGCGCCCAAGGTCACCATCACGCACCACCCGGACGTGCGCCGCTCGCTGATGACGCAGAAGGCGTACGCCGAGGGCATGCGCGCCCTGGTGCTGCACACCGCGGCGATCCAGGACGACATCCAGGTCAAGGAGGCCGCCGGCGAGGACACCGCCGCCCTGGAGGCCCTCAACGACCTGCTCCTGCCGATCGTGAAGGGCTACGGCTCCGAGAAGGGCTACGAGCAGCTCGCCCAGTCGCTGCAGACCTTCGGCGGCTCCGGCTTCCTGCAGGAGTACCCGATCGAGCAGTACATCCGCGACGCCAAGATCGACACCCTGTACGAGGGCACGACCGCGATCCAGGGCCAGGACTTCTTCTTCCGGAAGATCGTCCGCAACCAGGGCGCGGCGCTGAACTCCCTCGCCGAGGACATCAAGAAGTTCCTGGCGCTCGGCACGGGCGGCGAGGACCTGTCGGCGGCCCGCGAGCAGCTCGCCAAGGCGGCCGTCGAGCTGGAGGCCATCGTCGGCCTCATGCTCACGGACCTGGCGGCCACCGAGCAGGACGTCAAGAACATCTACAAGGTCGGCCTCAACACCACCCGCCTGCTGCTGGCCTCCGGCGACGTCGTCGTCGGCTACCTGCTGCTGCGCGGTGCCGCAGTGGCCACCGAGAAGCTGGAGACGGCGACAGCGAAGGACAAGCCCTTCTACACCGGCAAGATCGCCGCGGCGAAGTTCTTCGCCGCCAACGTCCTGCCCGGCGTCACCGGCGCCCGCAAGCTCGCCGAGGGCGTGGACCTGGACCTGATGGAGCTGGACGAGGCGGCGTTCTGATCCTCGTGGTCTGATCTGATCCTCGTGGTCTGATCTGATCCTCGTGGTCTGAGGGCATCGCCGTCGGCGGCCCGTTCCCGGAGCGATTCTCCGGGGGCGGGCCGCCGTCGTATGCGGCCACAGGGGGCTCGCGGCGGGCCGCTCCTCGCACGGATTTCCCCCAAGGCCCCGCACGGATTTCCCGCATGGATTCGAAGACCACGGGCGCGGGGAGCGAAGCGGAATCTGCCCCTCCAGCCAGATGTCCGTCCTTCACATCCCCCTTACGAGGGGCCGTCCCCATCGCCGGGAGCGGGCCCTCGGGCGTCGTTAAGGTGAACCCATGAGCACAAGCGCCCGCTTCGACCGCGGCCACACCGACGACCTCATGACCTTTCTGGCGGCAAGCCCGACGCCGTACCACGCCGTGGCGAACGCCGCCGAGCGCCTGGAGAAGGCCGGATTCCGTCAGGTCGCCGAGACCGATGCCTGGGAGGGGACGAGCGGCGGCAAGTACGTGTTGCGCGGCGGCGCGATCGTCGCCTGGTACGTGCCCGAGGGCGCCGAGCCGCACACCCCGTTCCGGATCGTGGGCGCGCACACCGACTCCCCCAATCTGCGGGTGAAGCCGCAGCCGGACAGCGGGGCGCACGGCTGGCGCCAGGTCGCCGTGGAGATCTACGGCGGCCCGCTGCTGAACTCCTGGCTGGACCGGGACCTGGGGCTGGCGGGACGGCTGACGCTCAAGGACGGCTCCTCGCGTCTGGTGAACATCGACCGGCCCCTGCTGCGCGTGCCCCAGCTCGCCGTGCACCTCGACCGTTCCGTCTCCACCGACGGCCTCAAGCTCGACAAGCAGCGTCATCTGCAGCCCGTCTGGGGTCTGGGCGACCCCGGCGAGGGCGATCTGATCGCCTTCCTGGAGGAGGAGTCGGGGCTGGCGGCGGGCGAGGTCACCGGCTGGGACCTGATGACCCACTCCGTCGAGCGGCCCGCGTACCTGGGCCGCGACAAGGAGCTGACGGCCGGACCGCGCATGGACAACCTGCTGTCCCTGCACGCCGGTACGGCGGCGCTGATCGCGGCGGCGACGGGCGAGGGCTCCCCTTCCGGTTCCGGTTCGGGCTCCCCCTCCGGTTCAGATTCCGGTTCCGGCTCGGGTTCCGGTTCGCGGCTTTCGTACATCCCCGTCCTCGCGGCCTTCGACCACGAGGAGAAC
Organism: Streptomyces mirabilis; assembly: GCF_039503195.1. Classification (NCBI taxonomy): domain Bacteria; kingdom Bacillati; phylum Actinomycetota; class Actinomycetes; order Kitasatosporales; family Streptomycetaceae; genus Streptomyces; species Streptomyces mirabilis. The sequence continues at coordinate 5,472,302 of NZ_JBCJKP010000001.1, read as the reverse complement.
GGCTCGCAGAGCGACACCGGCGCCGACGGTCCGCTGCTGGGCGGCGTGCTCGAACGCTCGGTGTTCGCGCGGGGCGGCTCGTACGAGGACCGGGCGCGCGCCTTCGCGGGCACGATCTGTCTCTCCTCCGACACCGGCCACGCCGTCCACCCCAATTACGCGGAGCGGCACGACCCGACGCACCACCCGCGGGCCAACGGCGGCCCCATCCTCAAGGTGAACGTCAACAACCGCTACGCCACGGACGGTTCGGGCCGTGCGGTCTTCGCCGCCGCCTGCGCGAAGGCCGGCGTCCCCTTCCAGTCCTTCGTCTCCAACAACTCGATGCCCTGCGGCACCACCATCGGCCCGATCACCGCGGCCCGCCACGGCATCAGGACCGTCGACATCGGCGTGGCCATCCTCTCGATGCACAGCGCCCGCGAACTCTGCGGCGCTGACGACCCGTTCCTGCTGGCCAACGCGCTGGTGGCGTTCCTGGAGGGTTAGTTCCGCATACCCGGTGCGCCGCCGGGTACCCGGACCGGGCCGAGAGAAGCCGAGTTGGTTACAAGGAGGCGACACCCATGAGTCTGGGCGGATGCATCATCCTGATCGCAGCGGGGGCGGTCCTCACATTCGCGACCGACTGGCACATCAAGGGGGTCAACCTCGACCTGGTCGGCATCATCTTCATGATCGTCGGGCTGATCGGCGTGGTGACGTTCAGCAGCATCGCCAGGAGGCGCCGGGTGGTCATGCCGCCCAGCACCCCGGTGATCGAGGAGGAGCGGCACCACCGGGGCGACTACGGCGTGTAGCCCACGCCACGGAAGGGGGAACGGTCAGTCGGCCAGGCCCGCCAGCACCAGCGGCAGCCGGTCCGTACCACCCTCGGTGAGGCGGACCGGCACACCCCAGTCCTGCTGGTGGACATGGCAGGCCGGGTACTCGTTCGCCGGATCGTCGTCGCAGGACGCCGCCATCGCGGAGACATGCAGAACGCCCTCCGTGACCGCCGGGTTCAGCTCCAGGGCGCGGAAGAGATCGGTTCCCGCGCCCTCACCCGTGAGCAGCAGATCGGGCGGGGTCGAGGACACGAGCAGCCGGGTGGACGGCCCGTAGCGCGTGTCCAGCTTCTGGCCCGTCGGGGCCTCGAAGACGACGTCCAGCCGGAGCCCTCCCGAAGCGACCTCGGTCGCCGCGCGCTGGGTGCGGTGAGCCACCGACTCCACCCGCACGGCCTCCTCGGGAAGCCGCAGCCGGGTCAGCCGGTGTCGCGCCGACTCCACGACCACGATGTCGTCCCCGACGAGAACCGCGTCGCTGGGCTCCCTCACGTCGGTCGCCAGCGTGGTCACGTCGCCCGTCGCGGGGTCGTAGCGGCGCAGTGCGTGGTTGTAGGTGTCGCTGACCGCGACCGAGCCGTCGGGGAGGGCCGTGACACCCAACGGGTGCTGGAACAGGGCCTGTTCGGCGGCCCCGTCCCGATGTCCGAAGTCGAAAAGACCGGTGCCGACGGCGGTGTGCACGGTCCCGTCGAGGTCCACCCAGCGCAGGGCGCTCGTCTCGGAGTCGGCGAGCCAGAGCCGGTCCGCGGTGGCGGCGAGGCCGGACGGCTGCGCGAACCAGGCCTCGGCCCCCGGCCCGTCCACGAGCCCCTCGTTCGTCGTACCGGCGGCGACCCCGACGGTGGAGCCCTCCGGGTCGTACGCCCACAGCTGGTGCACCCCGGCCATGGCGATCCAGACCTTCCCACCGAACAGCGCCACGTCCCACGGCGAGGACAGGTCCACCTCGCGCGCCGGGCCGGACGTCGGCGAACCCTGCCACCACTGGCGTCCCGTCCCCGCGAGGGTGCTGACCTCGCCGGTCACGAGGTCCAGGCGGCGCAGCGCGTGGTTCACGGTGTCCGCGACGACGACCGAACCGTCGTCGAGCAGCGCCAGCCCCTGCGGCTCGCTGAACCCGGCCTCCTCGGCCGACCCGTCCACGAACCCCCGCACCCCGGAGCCGATCCGCCGTACCACGCTCTCCCCGTCGCCCTCCAGCTCGACGAGCTGGTGCCGGGTCGTGTCGCTGACCAGGAGGTTCCCGCTCGGCAGGGCGAGGGCCTTGCCGGGGAAGCGGAGCGCCGTGGGCTCGGGCTCGGGTGCCACGTACGGCCCGTCGCCGCGGCGCAACGTCCCCTTGGCCGCGTGCTCGGCCTCCAGCTCCTCCACCAGGCGGGCGATCGCGTGCGCGTGCCCCTCACCGGCGTGCTGCGCGACCACGTACCCCTCGGGGTCGATCACGACGAGCGTCGGCCAGGCACGCACGGCGTACTGCTTCCAGGTCGCGAGCTCGGGATCGTCGAGCACCGGGTGCTCGACCCCGTACCGCTCCACCGCGTCCACGACCGCCTGGTGCTCGGCCTCGTGCACGAACTTCGGCGAGTGCACCCCGATGATCACCACCGTGTCCCGGTGCTTCTCCTCCAGCTCCCGCAGCTCGTCCAGGACGTGCAGACAGTTGATGCAGCAGAAGGTCCAAAAATCGAGGATGACGATGCGTCCTCGCAGGTCGGCGAGGGTGTACTGGTGCTCTCCCGTGTTCAGCCAGCCGCCCTTGCCGATCAGCTCGGGGGCACGGACACGGGCGCGACGGGGGGTGGGTGCCGAGGCTGCGGTCGGGGCGGAGTCGTTCATGGAAACAAGGGTGCCACCCGCCACCGACAGTCAGGTCAGGGCATGCCCCGTGGTGGCGTCCACGTGGTCCGGGATCTCGTCGTGGCGGTCGCCGACGGTGACGGTCCCGGTGGGCTCGAAGAGCAGGATCGCGGCGCCGGTCGGGGCGGCCGGCCTGTGTTCGGTGCCGCGGGGGACGGTGAAGACGGAGCCCTTGGGCAGGACGACGGTCCGCTCGCCCGCCGTCTCCCGGAGCGCGATGGTCAGCTCGCCCTCCAGGACCAGGAAGAACTCGTCCGTGTGGTCGTGCACGTGCCACACGTGCTCGCCCTCGACCTTGGCGATGCGCACGTCGTAGTCGTTGACGGCGGTGACGATACGGGGACTCCAGAGGTCGGAGAAGGAGGCGAGGGCGGTGGAGAGGGCGACGGGCTCACCGCTGCTGTTCGAAGAGGTCGTGTGGGTGCTGCTCGAAGAGGCCATGGGGGCATCCTCGGCGGTGGTGCGGCAAGCACACGAGTGCTAGACATCGCACATGGCGCAAGAATCCTCTCACCGTGTCGTACTGATCGTCGACGAGAACTCGAACCCGTTCGAGATGAGCTGTGCCATCGAGATCTTCGGGCTGCCCCGGCCCGAACTGGGGCGGGAGTTGTACGACTTCCGGCTCTGCGCCGCCGGGCCGCGTACGCGGATGCGGGACGGCTTCTTCACGCTGACCGGAGTCGCCGGGCTGGAGGCGGCCGAGGAGGCGGACACGCTGATCGTGCCGAACCGGCCGGACACCGAGGTCCCGCGCTCACCCCGCGTGCTGGACGTCGTACGCCGGGCGCACGCGCGCGGCGCACGGCTCCTCGGCTTCTGCTCCGGCGCGTTCACCATCGCGGAGGCCGGGCTGCTGGACGGGCGGCGGGCGGCCTGCCACTGGATGTGGGCGGACTCCTTCCGGGCGCGTTTCCCGGCGGTGCGTCTGGAGCCGGACGTCCTCTTCGTGGACGACGGCGACATCCTCACGGCGTCCGGCAGCGCCTCGGCGCTCGACCTGGGACTGCATGTCGTACGGCGGGACCACGGCGCCGAGATCGCCAACGCGGTCAGCCGACGGCTCGTGTTCGCCGCGCACCGGGACGGAGGTCAGCGGCAGTTCGTGGAGCGGCCGGTGCCCGACGTGCCGGACGAGTCGCTCGGTCCGCTGCTCGCGTGGGCGCAGGAACGGCTGGGCGAGCCGCTGACGGTGGCGGACCTCGCGGCCCACGCGGCCGTCTCCCCCGCCACCCTCCACCGCCGTTTCCGAACCCAGCTGGGCACCACGCCACTGGCCTGGCTCACCGGGGAACGCGTCGCGGTCGCCTGCCGGTTGATCGAGCGGGGAGAGGAACGGCTGGACGTCGTGGCCGAGCGGAGCGGCCTGGGCACAGCGGCCAATCTACGGGCACGGCTGCGGCGGGAGACCGGGTTGAGCCCGTCGGCGTACCGGAGACGGTTCGGGCCGGCCCCTGGGGAAGCGATGACGCCCGGCCCCTTCGTGACCAAGGGGCCGGGCGCGGGTTCTCCTGCCTCAGGAGGACGGAGGGGGATCGGGCCGTGAAGTGGCCCGGGATCCGACCCGCTTGCCCCAGGCCCGTGACACCGCGCCTTCGGAGGGGGTGAACTCGTGATGATCTTGCGGTTCCCGGGAACCGGTAACGGTATGAGATTCCTCGTACGCGACCGGCTCCTCGGCTTCGGTGACGACTACTGGATCGAGGACGACCACGGCAACAAGGTGTTCCTCGTCGACGGCAAGACGATGCGGCTGCGGGACACCTTCGAGCTGAAGGACACCCGCGGGCGTGTCCTCATCGACATCCACCAGAAGATGTTCGCCCTGCGGGACACGATGGTGATCGGGCGGGACGGGGAACCGCTGGCGACGATCAGACGCAAGCGGCTGTCCCTGCTCCGCAACCACTACCGGGTGTCCCTGGCGGACGGTACGGAACTCGACGTCAGCGGCAAGATCCTCGACCGCGAGTTCGCCGTCGAGTACGAGGGCGAGCTGCTGGCGGTGATCTCGCGCCGCCGGCTGCACGTACGGGAGACGTACGGCGTCGACGTCGTCCGCGAGGACGCGGACCCCGCGCTGCTGATCGCGGTGGCGGTGTGCGTAATCCACCTGGCGGAGAAGGAGCGGGGCGAGGACTGACTCGACGGACCGGGGCGAGGAGGCGCCAGAGGAGTGCAGCGGCCGGAAGACCGGAAAAGGACCGACTCAGCGGCGCGGTGCCGTCAGTCCCAGCATCCGGTCCTTCAGCGCCGGGAACTGCTCCCGCGTGGTCGCGACCTTCCCGGGGTCGAAGTCCACCGTGAGCACCTGCTCCCCGGCCCCGGCCTCCGCCAGGACCTCCCCCCACGGATCGACCACGATCGAGTGACCGGCCTGGGGAACGCCCGCGTGCGTGCCGGCCGTTCCACAGGCGAGCACGAACGCCTGGTTCTCGACCGCGCGGGCCTGGGCGAGCAGCGTCCAGTGGGAGCGGCGCCGCTCGGGCCAGCCGGCCGAGAGGACGAGGGTCTCGGCGCCGGCGTCGACGAGCCCGCGGAAGAGCTCGGGGAAGCGGAGGTCGTAGCAGGTGGCGATGCCGAGGGTGGTCCCCGGCAGACGGACCGTCACCAGTTCGGCGCCCGCGCCCATCAGTACGGCCTCGCCCTTGTCGAAGCCGAAGCGGTGGATCTTGCGGTAGGCGGCGGCCAGGTCGCCGGAGGGGGTGAAGACGAGGGAGGTGTTGTAGAGCGTGCCGTCGGCGTCCCGCTCGGGGATCGACCCGGCGTGCAGCCAGGTGCCCGCGTCGCTCGCCGCCTTCGCCATGACCTCGAACGTCGGGCCCTCGAGGGACTCCGCCTCCGTGTCGAACGCCTCGTAGGCGAACGCGCCGGTGGTCCACAGTTCCGGCAGCACGACGAGATCGACTCCGGCTTGTTCTCGTACCAGAGCCGCCACACGCCGCCGACGCGAATCGACCGTTTCGCCGTCGTTTACGTCGATCTGGAGGAGAGAGGCGCGCACACTACCACCGTCCTGGCATTCGAGCCGTCCATACAGGCCTACGATCGTCACACGAAAGCACTGCCGGGGTGCCTCACAGCAGCGTAACTTAGCGTCCCAAGACACCCGCTGCCTGTGCACTGCCCGCGTCCAACCGCCCGAGGGGTCCCGTTCCGTGAGTCTGCATCCCAGCCTTCAGTCCTACGCCGACGCCTGGACCCACTCCGTCGATGCGATATCCGAGTTGGTGTCGCCGCTGGTGGAAGGTGAGTGGAACCGGCGCACGCCCTGCCCCGGCTGGTCGGTGCGGGATCTCGTCTCGCACGTCATCGGGCTCGACTGCGAGATGCTCGGCGATCCGCGGCCGATCCACACCCTCCCCCGCGACCTGTTCCACGTGACGAACGAGCACCAGCGGTACATGGAGATGCAGGTCGACGTGCGCCGCCACCACACGGCGCCGGAGATGACCTCCGAGCTGGAGTACACGATCATCCGCCGCAACCGTCAGCTGCGGAACGAGTCGCGGCAGCCGGACGCCAAGGTGCGCGGGCCGCTCGGGACCGAGATCACTCTCGAACAGGCGATGCGCAGGCGTGCCTTCGACGTGTGGGTGCACGAACAGGACCTCCGGACCGCGCTCGGCGTCCCCGGCAACCTCGACTCTCCCGGCGCACACATCGTCCGCGACAAGCTTCTCGGGGCCCTGCCCAAGGTCGTCGCCAAGGACGCGGGGGCGCCCGCGAACTCGGCGGTCGTCTTCGACATCCACGGGCCGCTGGAGTTCCTGCGGACGGTGCGGGTCGATGCGGACGGGCGCGGCTCGATAGACGGCGCCCCCTCTCTCGGCCCGGCCGCCACCCTCACCCTCGACTGGGAGACGTACTTCCGTCTCGCCTGCGGCCGCGTCACGGCCGAGGCCGTCTCCGACCGCATCAAGACGGAGGGCGACCCGGAACTGACCACGGCCATCCTGAGGAACTTCACGGTCACGCCGTAGCGCGGAGTTCTTGGACCGCGGGTGGGCGGGGGCTGGTCAGACAGTTCCCCGCGCTCCTGAAGGACGCTACGCGGGGACGTGTACCGTCTCCACGCGGCTGGCCACCAGCCGCTCACGCTCCCTGCGCGCCGCCTGCTTCCGCAAGCGGAAGATCTGACTCAGCCCCAGCGCCTGAAGAACGAACACGGCGGAGAAGGCGACGTGATAGTCGTCCCCGGTCGCGTCCAGCAGCACGCCGATCGCGAACAACGTCGTCATGGAGGCGACGAAACCACCCATGTTGGTGATCCCGGACGCGGTGCCCTGCCGCTCCGGCGGATTCGCGGGCCGCGCGAAGTCGAACCCGATCATGGAAGCCGGCCCACACGCCCCCAGCACCGCGCACAGCACGACCAGCAGCCACAGGGGATCCCGGTCACCGGGATACGCGAGCGCGCTCGCCCAGATCACGGCCGTCGCCGTCACCGTCCCGAGCGCCAGCGGAAGCCGCGCCGCGTGATGCCGGGCGACGATCTGCCCGTAGACAAGACCCACGAACATGTTGGACAGCACCACGAGGGTGAGCAGTTCACCGGCTGTCGCCCGCGACAGCCCCTGCGCCTGGACCAGGAACGGCATGCCCCACAGGAGCAGGAAGACCATCGCCGGGAACTGTGTCGTGAAGTGCACCCACATCCCCAGTCGCGTACCGGGCTCCCGCCACGACGCCGCGATCTGCCGCCGCACATACGCGGCCCCCTGGTGCGGGAACGGTTCGGGCTCATGCCCCTCGGGGTGGTCCTTCAGGAAGAGAAGGAGGAGTACGAGGACGACGACTCCGGCGAACGCGCTGCCCGCGAACGCCGTCGTCCACCCCACCCCGTGCAGCAGCCGCGCGATGACGAGGGTGGAGACCAGGTTGCCCGCCATACCCACAAGACCGGCGAGCTGCGCGACCAACGGCCCCCGCCGCGCCGGGAACCACCGCGTGCCCAGCCGCAGCACGCTGATGAACGTCATGGCGTCCCCGCAGCCCAGCAGCGCGCGCGAGGCCAGGGCCATCCCGTACGTGGAGGAGAACGCGAAGCCCAACTGGCCCGCGGTGAAGAGCAGTACGCCGATGGTCAGCACCTTCTTGGTGCCGAGTCCGTCGACCAGCAGTCCCACGGGTATCTGCATGCCCGCGTAGACGAGGAGTTGCAGGATCGAGAAGGTGGAGAGGGCGGAGGCGTTCACGTGGAAGCGGTCTGCGGCGTCGAGCCCGGCCACTCCCAGCGATGTGCGGAAGATGACGGCGACGAAGTAGACGGAGACGCCGATGCCCCAGACGCCGATCGCGCGGCGGCCGCCGGGCGGGTCCCCGGGGAGCGAGACGGCCGAGTGGGAGCTCATCGGACCTCTCCCCGCGCCAGGTTCGAGAACCAGCTGACGTGACCGTGGACGATGTCGACCGCCGCCTCCGCGTCGCCGGACCGCAGTGCTTCGAGGATCGCCTCGTGCTCGGTGAGCGTCTTGGTGATCCGGTCGGGGTGCGCGTGCATGACGGCGACGCCCATCCGCAACTGCCGGTCGCGCAACTGGTCGTAGAGCCGGGAGAGGATCTCGTTGCCGCCGCTGCGGACGATCTCGGCGTGGAAGCAGCGGTCGGTGACGGCGGCGCCGGCCAGGTCTCCCGCGGCGGCCTGCTCCTTCTGCTGCGCGAGGAGTTCCTCCAGGCGCGCGATGAGACGCGGCGACGCGGGTACGGCCTTGCGGACCGAGTGTTCCTCCACGAGTTGCCGTGTCTCGACCACGTCCGCGATCTCCTGAGCGGAGACGGGCAGGACGAGCGCGCCCTTCTTCGGGTACAGCCTGATCAGGCCCTCGACCTCGAGTCGGAGCAACGCCTCGCGCACCGGCGTGCGCGAGACCCCCACGGCCTCGGCGAGCTCGCCCTCGGTGAGCAGCGTCCCACCCTCGTAACGACGTTCCAGGACACCGCGCTTGATGTGGGCGTAGACACGGTCGGCGGCGGGGGGTTGCTTCGTGGCGGGCGGAGCGGACACGGACGGCGCGGCAGGCATGCGCACATCATAGATACAACACGTACGCATGGTCGTGCGTCGTCCAGGATGCGGACCGGTAGCGTTTCACGCGGCCAACACCCGTCCCTCGGCGTAACCCACGTCACACAATTCCATCTCATCTTCCGTGCATCCCTTTGGGCCCCTCACTAGTCCGTACGTAAGACGGCACTGTCATGTGCCGTTCTCCCAGGGGCATTTCGCGCATTCGGAGCGTTCATTTTGATTACCGGCATTAAGGGCACGCGTTTCCGCCGAGCCGCCGCTGTCACCGTTACCACCGGCGCCGTACTGGCGGCCGGAGCCTTCGGGGCCGCTCCCGCAGGGGCCGTCACGACGCCCACCATCGCCGCCGCCGGCGGCTACGTGATGAACAACGGCACGGCCAAGACCTTGTACACCAAGGCTGCGGACACCCAGCGTTCCACCGGTTCCACCACCAAGATCATGACCGCCAAGGTCGTGCTCGCGCAGCCGAACCTCAACCTCGACGCCAAGGTCACGATCCAGAAGGCCTACAGCGACTACATCGTCGCCAACACCGCGTCCTCCGCCCACCTGATCGTCGGTGACAAGGTCACCGTCCGTCAGCTCCTCTACGGTCTGATGCTGCCGTCCGGCTGTGACGCCGCCTACGCGCTCGCCGACAAGTTCGGCTCGGGCTCCACCCGTGCCGCCCGTGTGAAGTCGTTCATCGGCAAGATGAACACCACGGCGAAGAGCCTCGGCATGACGAGGACGAAGTTCGACTCGTTCGACGGCATCGGCAACGGCAGCAACTACTCGACGCCGCGCGACCTGACGAAGCTCGCCAGCAGCGCGATGAAGAGCACCACGTTCCGCACGGTCGTGAAGACCAAGTCGTACACGGCGAAGACCGTCACGAAGACCGGCAGCATCCGCACCATGGCGGCGTGGACCAACACGAACACGCTGCTCAGCAGCTACAGCGGCACCATCGGCGTGAAGACCGGCTCCGGCCCCGAGGCCAAGTACTGCCTCGTCTTCGCCGCCACCCGCAACGGCAAGACGATCATCGGCACGGTCCTCGCGTCGACCTCGATCACCCAGCGCGCCACGGACGCCACCAAGCTCCTGAACTACGGCTTCGCCCAGTAGTTCCCGGACAGAGTGGTTCCCGGACACCACAGCCGAAGGGGGCCCGTCGCCGAACGCGACGGGCCCCCTTCGTCTTGCCGCGCGCCCACTGCGCGCCGGCGCTCACGCCCAGGTGATGAGGCGCTTCGGCTGTTCCAGGATCGCCGCCACGTCGGCCAGGACCCTGGAGCCCAGTTCGCCGTCGACCAGGCGGTGGTCGAAGCTCAGCGCGAGCGTCGTCACCTGGCGGGGCTTGACCTTGCCCTTGTGGACCCAGGGCTGGAGCTTGATCGCGCCGATCGCGAGGATCGCCGACTCGCCGGGGTTGAGGATCGGCGTGCCGGTGTCGACGCCGAAGACGCCGACGTTCGTGATCGTGACCGTGCCGCCCTGCATCGCGGCGGGTGAGGTCTTGCCCTCGCGGGCCGTGGCCACCAGCTCGCCCAGGGCCCCGGCGAGTTGGGGGAGCGTCTTGGTGTGGGCGTCCTTGATGTTCGGGACGATCAGACCACGCGGGGTCGCGGCGGCGATGCCCAGGTTCACGTAGTGCTTGAGCACGATCTCCTGGGCCGCCTCGTCCCAGGACGCGTTGACGTCCGGGTTGCGCTTGATGGCGACCAGCAGGGCCTTGGCGATGAGCAGGAGCGGGTTGACCCGCAGGCCCTGCATCTCCTTGTCCTGCTTGAGCTCCTCGACGAGCTTCATCGTGCGCGTCACGTCGATCGTCACGAACTCGGTGACGTGCGGCGCGGTGAACGCCGAGCCGATCATCGCGGCGGCCGTGGCCTTGCGGACCCCCTTGATCGGGATACGGGTCTCACGCGCCGTGTCGTACGTGACGACCGGAGCGGGAGCCTGGGCCTGGGCGGGAACCGGGGACGCCGTCACCGCCGGCACCGCCGGCTGCTCGGGGGCCGGAGCCGGTGCGACCGCCGCGTGCACGTCCTCGCGCGTGATGATGCCGTCCGGGCCCGAAGGCGTGATCGTGGCCAGGTCGACGCCGAGGTCCTTGGCGAGCTTGCGGACCGGGGGCTTGGCCAGAGGGCGCTGCCCGACCGGCACGGACCCGTGGCCGTTGAGCTCGCCCTGGATCACGGTCGCCGCCGGGAACGTCTCGGGCTGCTGGGCCGGGGCCTCGGCGCCCTTGCGGGGGCGGCGCTTCGTGGAGGCCTCGGCCACCCCGTACCCGACGAGGACCGGCGTGCGGCCCTCGGGCTTGGGTTCCTCGGCGACCGGTGCCTGGGGGGTGGGGGCGGCGGGCGCCTCGGCCACAGGGGTTTCCACGGCGGCGGGGGGTTGTTCGGTGGGTGCCGATCCGCCGCCCACGTCCACCGCGATGATCACCTGGCCCACGTCCACCGTCGTCCCCTCGGGGAAGTGGAGTTCGCGCACCACGCCGTCGTAGGGGATGGGCAGTTCCACGGCGGCCTTGGCGGTCTCGACCTCGCAGACGACCTGGCCGTCGGTGACCGTGTCACCGGGCTGGACGTACCACTTGAGGATCTCCGCCTCGGTGAGCCCCTCGCCCACGTCGGGCATCTTGAACTCGCGGAGCCCCGACGCGTTCTCAGTCATCGTCGTCACGACCCTCTCCTCAGTACGCCAGTGAGCGGTCGACGGCGTCGAGCACCCGGTCCAGGCCCGGAAGGTACTCCTCCTCCAGGCGCGCCGGCGGATAGGGGGCGTGATAGCCGCCCACCCGCAGGACGGGTGCCTCCAGGTGGTAGAAGCACCGCTCCGTGATGCGGGCGGCGATCTCCGCGCCCGTACCGAGGAAGACCGGGGCCTCGTGCACCACGACCAGGCGGCGGGTCTTCTCCACCGAGGCCTGGACGGAGTCGAAGTCGATCGGGGACATCGAGCGCAGGTCCAGGACCTCGATCGACTTGCCCTCCTCCTGGGCGGCCGCGGCCGCCTCCAGGCAGACCTTCACCATCGGGCCGTAGGCGGCGAGCGTCAGATCGCTGCCCGCGCGCGCCACGACCGCCTTGTGCAGCGGTCCGGGGATCGCGTCGGTGGTGACCTCGCCCTTGTCCCAGTAGCGCCGCTTCGGCTCGAAGAAGATCACCGGGTCGTCGCTCTGGATGGCCTGCTGCATCATCCAGTAGGCGTCCGACGCGTTCGACGGAGAGACCACCTTCAGGCCCGCCACGTGCGCGAACAGCGCCTCGGGGGACTCGGAGTGGTGCTCGACCGCGCCGATGCCACCGCCGTACGGAATCCGGATCACGACGGGAAGCTTGATCTTGCCCAGCGCCCGCGCGTGCATCTTCGCGAGCTGCGTGACGATCTGGTCGTACGCCGGGAAGACGAAACCGTCGAACTGGATCTCCACCACCGGCCGGTAGCCGCGCAGCGCGAGACCGATCGCCGTACCGACGATGCCCGACTCGGCGAGCGGGGTGTCGATGACCCGGTCCTCACCGAAGTCCTTCTGGAGCCCGTCGGTGACCCGGAAGACACCGCCGAGCTTGCCGACGTCCTCACCCATGATCAGGACCTTGGGGTCGGTGTCGAGGGCCGTGCGCAGCGACTCGTTGATCGCCTTGGCCAACGCCATCTTTTCCGCAGCCATCGCTACTTGCCCTCCCCTTCATCCGCGAACGACGCCTGGTAGGCGGCGAACTGGGCCCGCTCCTCGTCGACGAGCGCGTGCCCGTCGGCGTACACGTTCTCGAAGATGGCGAAGTGGTCCGGGTCCGGCATGGCGCGGACGACCTCGCGTACTCGTTTGCCCAACGCCTCGCTCTCGGCCTCAAGTTCCGCGAAGAATCCCTCGTCCGCGTGGTTCGAAGCCTCCAGGTACGCGCGCAGGCGCAGGATCGGGTCCTTCGCCTCCCACGACTCGCGCTCCTCGTCGGCCCGGTACTTGGTCGGGTCGTCGGAGGTGGTGTGCGCGCCCATGCGGTAGGTGTACGCCTCCACGAGGGTGGGGCCCTCGCCGCGGCGGGCCCGCTCCAGCGCCCACTTGGTGACCGCCAGGCAGGCGATGACGTCGTTGCCGTCGACCCGGACGCCCGGGAAGCCGTAGCCCTGCGCGCGCTGGTAGAGCGGGACGCGGGTCTGCTTCTCGGTCGGCTCGGAGATCGCCCACTGGTTGTTCTGGCAGAAGAACACGACCGGGGCGTTGTAGACCGCGGAGAAGGTGAACGATTCAGCCACGTCGCCCTGGCTGGAGGCGCCGTCCCCGAAGTACGCGATCACGGCCGAGTCCGCGCCGTCCTTGGCGACGCCCATGGCGTAGCCGGTGGCGTGCAGCGTCTGCGAGCCGATGACGATCGTGTACAGGTGGAAGTTGTTGCTGTTCGGGTCCCAGCCGCCGTTGTTCACACCCCGGAACATGCCGAGCAGGTTGGTCGGGTCGACCCCGCGGCACCAGGCGACGCCGTGCTCCCGGTAGGTCGGGAAGACGTAGTCGTCCTCGCGGGTGGCCCGCCCGGAGCCGATCTGGGCGGCCTCCTGGCCGAGCAGCGAGGCCCACAGGCCCAGCTCGCCCTGGCGCTGCAGCGAGGTGGCCTCGGCGTCGAAGCGGCGGGTCAGCACCATGTCGCGGTACAGACCACGCAGCTCTTCGGGGGTGATGTCGGCGACGTACGGGTCGTATGTGGCGTCCTTGACCCGCTCGCCCTCCGGCGTCAGCAGCTGGACGAGCTCGGGACCGGGGCCCGATGCGCCAGGTGCGCCGGGTACGCCCGGTGACTTCTTGCCGGCCGCGCTGGTGCGCTTGCTCGCGGCGCTCTTCGTACCGGTCGTACTGGCGCCGCTTTTCGCAGCGGTCGTACCGGCGCTGCGTCGCGGCTTGCGCGCGGCAGTGCTCTCCACGGTCACGTGTGCTCCTCCGTCGGTCCGGCCCCCGGGGTTGCCGGGTGGCCAGTGCGGCTCGCCTGTTCCAAGTACCCGTGCACGGGGTGGGTGCACTCGGCCGGGAACAGGCGTGACAGGTGCCCCGGCGAGCGCCCTGCAACGGCCACGTTACCCAGTGCTCCACAATTCTGTGAAACCCCTCCTGACCTGCGTTTTTGCTTGGACTTCCCACTATTTATTAGTCGGATTTCCAAGTAATGCACGCAGGTCGGGAACAGTCGCTGGTCACAGCACTGGTCACAGCCTCGCAGGGGGCCGGAACACGGGCACGTTATCCCGGTCACCCCAGGCACGGGAAGAGTTCACCCCCGGCAGGGCCAAGGGTGGTGTGTGACACTGACTTTGTGCCCGAAAGCGGAAAAATTACCGTATTTCTCCTCGACGATCACGAAGTGGTACGCCGCGGTGTCCATGAGTTGCTTGCGGGCGAGGACGACATCGAGGTCGTCGGCGAGGCCGGCACGGCGGCCGACGCGCTGGCGCGGATCCCGGCCGCGGCCCCTGACGTCGCGGTCCTGGACGTACGGCTCCCGGACGGCAGCGGAGTGGAGGTCTGCCGCGAGATCCGGTCGCGGAACGAGGACATCAAGTGCCTGATGCTGACCTCCTTCGCCGACGACGAGGCACTTTTCGACGCGATCATGGCGGGCGCGTCGGGCTATGTGCTGAAAGCGATCCGCGGCGCCGAACTGCTCTCGGCCGTACGCGCTGTCGCGGCCGGCAAGTCGCTGCTCGACCCCGTGGCCACCGCCCAGGTCCTGAAGCGGCTGCGGCACGGGGGCGACGCCAGGAACGACGACAAGCTCGGGCATCTCACCGAGCAGGAGCGCAAGGTCCTCGACCTGATCGGCGAGGGGCTCACCAACCGCGTGATCGGCGAGCGGCTGCATCTCGCCGAAAAGACGATCAAGAATTACGTGTCGAGCCTGCTGTCCAAACTGGGCATGGAACGGCGTTCCCAGGCCGCCGCCTACGTGGCACGCCTCCAGGCGGAGAAGCAGCACCACTGAGTGCGGCACCACTGAGTGTGCGGCGCCGAAGAACACGGGTCAGTCAGTGGGGCCCCGCCGATACTTCCCTCCTCGCATTTCGGGACCTTTGGCCCCCTCTCCAAGGGGCGGGTGCCTCTTTTCCGGGACCTTCAAGGTGTCGGAAATTGGGGGCATGCCCAACGACGAAGAGCTCGCCGTGGAACTCCTCGGCCGTACCGACCACGGCCGGTTGGCCGCCAGCCTGCGCGCCATGCCCTTCCTCGCCCTCGCCCGCCACGCCGTGGTGGACGGCCGCGTCCTGTTGCGCCTGCACCGAGGCTGCGGCTACCACCGGGCCTGCCTCGGGAGCGTCGTCGCCTACGGCACCGACAACCTGGCTTCGGCAGGACCCGGCGAGAGCGTCTGGTCCGTACAGATCGTGGGCCGGTGCGAGGCCGTGGAGCCGACCGCGTCCCACCGCGCGTTGTTCGGACCCGCGCCACGGTTCATGGACGGCGAGCCCTTCGACCCGGTCCATCTGAGCATCGAGCCCCAGTTCTCCACCGTCCATTCCGCGGACGATGCCATGGAACGCCAGTTCCGGCGCACCCTGTGACTGCCTCGTGATCAAAGATGACTGTCTGTGACAAACGCGAGGTCAGGGGCCCGGCTCGTGCCCTAGCATCTGGCGCGTGCCGCGCTTATCCGCACCACCCCCGGTGTCTCACGCGCCCCCTCTGGGCGCCCTCCTCCGCCAGTACGCCGCCGGGTCCGCGCTGACCTGCGACCCCGTCGAACAGGGGCTGCTCAACCGCGGCTACCGGCTGCGCACCACCCGCGGCCGCTACTTCCTCAAGCACCATTTCGACCCCGAGACCGCCGACCCGGCCGCGATCGCCCGCCAGCACCGGGCGACCCAGCGTCTCGCGGACCTCGGTGTCCCCGTCGCCCCGCCGCTGACCGGCACCGACGGGCGCACCGTCGCCGTCATCGGGGGCCACGCGTACGCGCTGCACCCCTGGATCGACGGCCGGCACCGGCACGGCGGCCAGCTCACCACGCAGCAGTGCGCACGGCTGGGGGCGCTCCTGGGCGTCGTCCACGCGAGCCTGGAGCGGGTGATGCCGACGCAGGGCCGCACCCCGGCGAGACCGACCGACGCCACCGGGGCGACGGAAGGCTCGGCGAGGGCCGGCGCGGGCGGCTCAGCGGCGGCGGAAGGGGTGGATCCGGCCCGGGGGGCCGACCCCGCGGACACCTTCGCACTCATCGACCGCCTGCTCGCCCGGGTACGCCGCCACCGCCCGCACGACGCCTTCGACGAGCTGGCCCGGCACCGGCTCCTGGAGCGGCGCGCCCTTCTGGAGCGGCATGCCGACCGACGGCCCCCGCAGGGCGGCTCGGTGGGCTGGGTGCACGGCGACTTCCACCCCTTCAACCTGCTCTACCGCGACGGCGAACCGGCCGCGATCGTCGACTGGGACCGGCTGGGCGTCCATCCCCGCGCCGAGGAGGCCGTACGCGCCGCGGTGATCTTCTTCGTACGTCCCGTCGGCGCGCTGGACCTGGCCAAGGTGCGGGCCTACGCGCGCGCGTACCGACGTACTGCGGGCGCCGGCCCCGCCGAGCTGGCCGCCGCGGTGCACCGGGTGTGGTGGGAACGTCTCAACGACTTCTGGATGCTGCGCTGGCACTACGAGCGCGGCGACACCCGCGCCGATCCCCAGTTCCCGGCGGCCTCGGCGCTGGCGGTGTGGTGGACGAGGGAGTACGACACGGTGTGCGAGGCGTTCGCGGGCTGATCGCCGACATCGGTCGGGGGAGACGCAGCGGCCGGGGCGCGAACACCGCGACCGGGGGCAGGAAACACCACGCGCGCGTGGCGCCCGTTTCGGGCTTCACGCGCGCGTGGAGGACGTTTCCGTCGGTGTCGTTCAAGGGCCCGTCGAGCCGCCCAGGCTGCCGCCGGCGTCGGCGCCGGCCGTCGGATCGACCGGCGTCGTCGGGTCCTGGCTCTGGGTCGCCGGGTCCGAAGGCGTCGTGTCCGTCGGCGTCGTGTCCGTGGCCGTGTTCGACGGCTGGTCCGAGGGCTGGCTGCTGTGGCTCGGGGACGGCGTGTACGAAGGCGTGTAGTTCGAACCGCCGCCCGAGCTGGTGCTGTTGTCCGTGGAGTTGTCCGTCGCGGTGTCCGTGGGGCTGTCGCTGGGACTCGCGCTGGGCTGGTTGTCCTTGGCGGACGACGTGGCGGTCGGCGAGTGGGTCGTACCGCTCCCGCCGCTCCCACCGCCACCGGTCTTGTGGAGCGCGAGCGCGACGCCCGCCGCGATCGCGATCACCGCGAGGACCGCGAGGATCCACAGCTTGCCTCGGCCGCTGCCGCGGTTGCCGTGCCCCTCGAAGCCGCCGTCGTCCCCGCCGTTGCCGTACGGCGGGATGATCGACGCCGGGATCTGCGTGGTGCCGGACTCACCGGGGTGCGGCAGCGCGGTCGTACCCGCGAAGCCGGATGCCGGGGTGTGGAACCCCTCGTGCATGGCGACCGGGCCGGTGTTCCAGGTGCCGGTGTGCCCGCCCTGGTCGTACAGCATCTGCAGCCCGTACTGGACAAGGCCGCGCATCTCCTCGGCGGTCTGGAACCGGTCGTCCGGCTCCTTCGCGAGGGAGCGCATGACGAGCCCGTCGAGCTCCGGCGGCGCGCCCTGCGCCACCTCGGAGGGGGGCACCGGGATGTCCTGGACGTGCTGGTAGACCACCGACAGCGGCGTCTCGCCGGTGAACGGGGGCCGCAGCGCGAGCAGTTCGTACAGCAGACAGCCGGTCGCGTACAGGTCGGAGCGGTGGTCGACGGCCTTGCCGAGGGCCTGCTCCGGGGAGAGGTACTGCGGTGTGCCCATGACCATGCCGGTCTGGGTCATCGTCGACTGCGCGCCGTGCAGGGCGCGCGCGATGCCGAAGTCCATCACCTTCACCGCACCGGTGTTCGTGATGATCACGTTCGCCGGCTTGATGTCGCGGTGCACGATGCCGTGCTGGTGCGAGTAGGCGAGCGCCTCCAGGACACCCGACACGATGATCAGCGCCTGCTCGGGCCCGGGGGCCTCGGCGTTGATCAGCAGGTCGCGGATCGTGCGGCCCTCGACGAGCTCCATCACGATGTACGGCACGGTCGCGTGGCCGACGACGTCCTCACCCGAGTCGTACACGGCGACGACGGCGTGGTGGTTGAGTCCGGCCACCGACTGCGCCTCACGCGTGAAGCGGGCCTTGGACACCGGGTCCTCGGCCAGGTCGGAGCGGAGCAGTTTGACCGCGACGGTGCGCCCGAGGCGCACGTCCTCGGCCGCAAACACCTCGGCCATGCCGCCCCGGCCTAGTCTGTGAGTCAGCCGGTATCGGCCGTCCCCCACAAGTCCGCCGTTACCCCACATCTCCGGCGCATCTGACATACCGCCGCCAGTCGCCTCGGGGTCGGACGGGCCCTGAGCGCGCTGCTGCTGTGCCATCAGTCCTCGCCGTCGTTTCTGCCCGCGGTCTGCGCGGTGGTTGTTACGGTCTCCGTCGGGCCACGCTACAGGCTTCGCGCAAGGCTCCGGCCCGAGATGGAAGTGAGATGGACCGGCCATGAAACCCGTCCAGGGTCCCGGCGTGCAAATTCTGTGTACCGCCCGTACGGCACCTGTAACGCTTCCGCGACGCTTCTTTCGCAGACGGTCACGGAACGGGCACCGCGCTTGACGTGTCAGTGCCCTACGGCAGACTTGGCCGGGAATCAGCCAATCGATCACTGAGACACAGATCGATCACAGCACGGACTCGAACGGACTCGGTACGGATCACAGCGCAGTTCGCCGCGCGGATCACCGCACGACCGCGCGGAGCGCGTGCAGGACAGCTCGCAGCACAGGCAGAACAAATCCGCGCCAATGGGGGACGCAGAACATGAGCCAGGACGGCGCACAGGGCCGGTACGCGGGGCGCGCGGTCGCCGGCGGCCGCTACCAGCTGCGTGATCTGCTCGGCGAAGGCGGCATGGCCTCGGTGCACCTCGCCTACGACTCGGTGCTCGACCGCCAGGTCGCGATCAAGACACTGCACACCGAGCTCGGCCGCGAGCAGGCCTTCCGCGAGCGCTTCCGCCGCGAGGCCCAGGCGGTGGCCAAACTCACGCACACGAACATCGTCTCGGTCTTCGACACCGGCGAGGACGAACTGGGCGGCATGACGACGCCGTACATCGTCATGGAGTACGTCGAGGGCCGCCCGCTCGGCTCCGTGCTCGACCAGGACATCGCGCAGTACGGCGCCATGCCCGCCGACAAGGCCCTGAAGATCACCGCGGACGTGCTGGCGGCCCTGGAGATCAGCCACGAGATGGGCCTGGTCCACCGGGACATCAAGCCGGGCAACGTGATGATGACGAAGCGCAACGTCGTCAAGGTCATGGACTTCGGCATCGCCCGCGCCATGCAGTCCGGCGTCACCTCGATGACGCAGACCGGCATGGTCGTCGGCACCCCGCAGTACCTCTCCCCGGAGCAGGCGCTCGGCCGGGGCGTGGACGCCCGGTCCGACCTCTACTCCGTCGGCATCATGCTGTTCCAACTGGTCACCGGGCGGCTGCCGTTCGAGGCCGACTCGCCGCTGGCCATCGCGTACGCGCATGTCCAGGAGGAGCCGGTCACGCCCTCCTCGATCAACCGCTCGCTGCCCCCGGCGGTGGACGCGCTGATCGCCCGCGCGCTGAAGAAGAACCCGAACGAGCGTTTCCCGAGCGCCGAGACCATGCGCGACGAGTGTCTGCGGGTGTCCCAGTCGCTGCAGGCCGCCGCGCCGAGCATCGTGCCGGGGGCCAGGACGTCGAGCGGCGCGGGCGTCGGCTCGGCCGTCTTCCCGCCCGTCGACCAGGCGATGCCCGCCCCGGGTCCCGTACAGACGCCGTACCAGCCCCATCCCTACGGGGCACCGACCCCGCCGCCCGCGCCGTCCCAGGCGTACGGGTATCCGCAGCAGGGGGGCTACTCGACGCCGGGGGCCCCGATGTACGCGCCCCAGCAGGGCATGTCGACCCCGCCGCCGTACCACCTCACGCCCCAGCCCCGGACCTCCGTTCCGGGCGGCTCGGGCGGTTCCGGTGGCCGCAAGGGCAACAAGGCGGTCGTCGTCGGCTCGATCGTGGTCGCGCTCGTCGCGATCGGCGGTCTGATCACCGCCCTCGCGCTGAACAACAACGGCGGCGGCGCCCACCAGGGAGGCGGCGGCAGCAGCCCCTCGGCGTCCGTGGTCGCGGGGCACAAGGGTCCGGACACGTCGAAGACGATCGACAAGGAGAAGTGCACGTCTCCGCAGGAGTCGTACAACGACCCGAACAAGATCAAGATCCCGGACTTCCAGTACAAGAACCTGACGTCCGTGAAGTCCTGCTTCCAGGCCGCGGGCTGGCAGATGAAGATCAAGCGCGTCGACGAGAACACCTACGGCCAGGACACGATCATGGACCAGTTCCCGTCCGCGGACGAGGACGTCGATCCCAAGAACGTGCCGGTGATCGAGCTGAGCGTCTCTTCGGGCAACCCGTCCTGAACCGCCACCCCGTAAGCGCCTGTACCACTCACCAGCACCCATAGCACGCGTAAGCGCCTATAAGACGGGCCCGGCACTTCACGTGCCGGGCCCGTTTCGTGAGAAGGGGTCGCCCGGGGCTACAGGTACGGTCCGCCGGAGCGGCCACCCGCGCGCGGGTCCTCGTCGCCGTCCAGGCCGCCGACGCCCGGCGGGAGCGCGCGGCGCATCTGCTCCAGCTGGGCCCTGGCCGCCATCTGCTGGGCGAACAGGGTCGTCTGGATCCCGTGGAACAGGCCCTCGAGCCAGCCCACCAGCTGGGCCTGCGCGATGCGCAGCTCGGCGTCGCTGGGGGTCGCGTCGTGCGTGAAGGGCAGCGAGAGCCGCTCCAGCTCCTCGACCAGTTCGGGCGCCAGGCCGTCCTCCAGCTCCTTCACGGAACTGGCGTGGATCTCCTTGAGCCTGACCCGGCTCGCCTCGTCCAGAGGTGCGGCGCGCACTTCTTCGAGAAGTTGCTTGATCATGCTCCCGATACGCATGACCTTGGCGGGCTGTTCGACCATCTCTGTCACCGGGACCTCGCGGGAGTCCTCGTCACCGGTGCCGCCGAGAGCCATCCCGTCCTGGCCCACGACCAGGATCTGGGGGTTCTCCGGCGACCTTTCGTTCCTCGGCATCTCCATGCCGCCATTCTCTCGCACACCTCCACCCCATCACGGTGGTGCCCCCCATGCAGCGTGATCCACCGTCCAGGTGATCGTCGAGATGCCGGGAAGAAGGTGTCATGTGAGGCTTACCCCATTGATCATGGGACTCCTCACCGGGAGGGGGTCACCCACGTGACTCCACGGCTCACCGCGCTCCGTGTGACCGGACTGCTGCTCGTCCTGACGACCGGCGCCGTGTCCCCCGCGTACGCCGTCTCGCGCGCCGTCCCGTATGCGGTGTCGTACGCCGCCGATCCCGCTCCGAGCGCCCACGCCTCCCGGGCGGGGAGCATCGCGGGCGAGGGCCGGCCCCGTCCGGGACGCGAGGAGCCCCCGGACGGGGACGAGGACGGGAGCGGGAGCCGCGAGGACACCGTGCCGACGTACACGGACCGCGACCCCGCCGGGGAGGACGCCGCGTCGGACCGTCCGGAGGCGACCGGCGCCCCCGAGCCGTCGCGGCCCGCGGCCGTGCCTGTCCAGCACCACGAGGTCGGCCCGGGGACCGCCCCCCAACCGGTCCTCAAGATCCTGCCCCTCGGCGGAGGGCTGATCCTCATCGGCCTCGGCCTGGGTCTCGCCTTCCTCGCCCTGCGCCTGCGACGCGGCTGAGCGGGTCGCCGACACGGCTGAGCGGACCGCCCGAGGACGGTCCCTTCCTGGTCCTTTGCCGGCCCTCTTCTAGTCCTTGCCGGGGACCACGAGGAGGACCTTGCCGATGTGACCGCTCTCCTCCAGGACCTGGTGGGCCGTCGCCGCCTCGCTCATCGCCAGCTCGCGGTCGACGACCGGCCGCACGTGGCCGGAGGCGATCAGCGGCCACACGTGCTCGCGCACGGCCGAGACGATCGCCGCCTTCTCGGCGAGCGGGCGCGCGCGCAGCGAGGTGGCGCTGATCGCGGCTCGCTTCGTGAGGAGCGCGCCGATGTTCAGCTCACCCTTGGCACCGCCCTGCAGACCGATGATCGCGAGCCGTCCGTTGACCGCGAGGGCCCGCACGTTCCGGTCGAGGTACTTGGCGCCCATGTTGTCGAGGATGACGTCGGCGCCCGTGCCGTCCGTGGCCCGCTCGATCTCCTCGACGAAGTCCTGCTCGCGGTAGTTGATGAGGATGTCCGCGCCGAGCTCGGCGCAGAAGTCGAGCTTCTCCTTGGTACCGGCCGTGACGGCGACCTTCGCACCGACGGCCTTCGCCAGCTGGATCGCCATGGTGCCGATGCCGCTGGAGCCGCCGTGCACGAGCAGGGTCTCGCCCGGACGCAGGTGGGAGATCATGAAGACGTTGGACCAGACGGTGCAGGTCACCTCGGGCAGCGCGGCCGCCCGTGTGAGGTCCAGGCCCTTGGGAACGGGCAGCAGCTGTCCGGCCGGGACGGCGACCTTCTCGCCGTATCCGCCGCCCGCGAGCAGCGCGCAGACCTCGTCGCCGACGGCCCATCCGGCGACTCCGGGGCCGATCTCGACGATCCGGCCCGAGCATTCGAGTCCGGGGTACGGGGAGGCGCCGGGCGGCGGGTTGTAGAAGCCCTGCCGTTGCATCAGATCGGCGCGGTTGACGGCGCTGGCCACTACTTCGACGAGAACTTCCCCGTCACCGGGAACGGGATCCGGCACATCCGTCCAGGTGAGGACTTCGGGGCCGCCGGGCTGGGTGATCGTCACTGCCTTCATGAAGCTGACGCTACCCCTGTCCCACGGTGAGAAGCCCGCGGGCACCGTCCGCGGCGCGCTGCCGGCGCTCGGCCCGGCGGACGACGACGAAAGGGGGCGCGTGGCCCCCGCGCGCTGGGTGGGTGTCTGCGGGAGTCAAGGGATCCGGCGTCCGGGGATTCAGTTCTGGGGATTCAGTTCTGGGGCAGCGGTCGGCCGTGCGGGGTCACCCGGGTGCCGGGCGTGACCCGCACGATGGTGATGAGCCGGTCGGTCAACTGGAGCTTCCCGATGGCCGGATCGTCGTAGCCGAGCACGCGATGCCCCCGTACGACGCTGACCACCAGATCGTCCGTCTCGCGTACGCCCTTGCCCACCTCGGCCTTCACGACCGGCCGTTCCACGATGTCGAGCCCGCTGCCCTGCTGGATGAGGTCTTCCATGACCATGCCGGCGCTGGGGCTGAGCACGGAGAGGCCGAGGAGCCGCCCGGCCGCGCTGGCGCTGGTGATGACGGCGTCGGCACCGGACTGCTTGAGCAGCGGCGCGTTCTCCTCCTCACGCACCGCGGCGACGATCTTCGCCTGCCGGTTGAGCTGACGTGCGGTCAGCGTGACCAGCACGGCCGTGTCGTCGCGCTGGGTCGCGATGATGATCTGCCGCGCCTTGGGGACCTCGGCCCGCATCAGCACATCGCTGCGGGTCGCGTCCCCTATGACCCCGGCGTACCCCTCGGCCGTCGCCGCGTCGACCGCCTTGGCACTGGGGTCGACGACCACGACCTGCTCCTTCTTCAGCCCGGTCGCACAGACGGTCTGCACCGCCGACCGCCCCTTGGTCCCGAACCCGACAACGACGGTGTGGTCGCGCAAAGCCGCCCTCCAGCGGTTCAATCGCCACTCCTCGCGGGTGCGTTCCGTGAGGACCTCGAGCGTGGTGCCGACCAAGATGATCAGGAACAGCACGCGCAGCGGCGTGATGACGAAGATGTTGGTCAGTCGGGCGGCGTCGCTGACCGGGGTGATGTCGCCGTATCCGGTGGTCGAGAGGGTGACGGTCGCGTAGTAGAGGGAGTCGAGGAAGTCGACACCGTCACCCGCGTTGTCGTTGTAGCCGTCGCGGTCGACCCAGACGATGAAGGCGGTCGCGGCGAGCACGAACAAGGCCATCGCCAGGCGTTTGACGACCTGACGGATGGGGCGTTCCACTACTTTCTTCGGGAGTTTCACCCGGTGGGTCACGAGATGCTCGTCCGCTTGGCGGGCGATCGCATCATGGCCCGGCAGTTTCACGTGAAACACTCCCCGATCCGGTTCACCGTCCGGTTCATGCCCCCACTCATCTCAGGCATTCCCCATACCGGCCAACGCCCAGGGCAAATCCAGGAGTTCCAGCTCCTGGCCCGGAAGGGCGCCGCCGGGCGGTACGACCGCGAGGGCGTCGGACGCCGCGATGCCCCGCAGCATGGCCGGACCGTTGTAGTGCAGGGGCACGGCCCGGTCGGCACGCACCACGACGGGGATGAGCCGGGTGTCGTACGGGTGCCCGTGGACCGCGTCCCCGAGAGGCAGCATGTACGGCTCCGGGGCCGACCGACCTGCCAGGACGCGCAGGAGGGGCTCGGCGAGCGTCAGCAGGCCGGAGACGGCCGCCAGGGGGTTGCCGGGCAGACCGACGAGGTGCTGGTTCTCCTTGGTGCGGGCCAGGATCATGGGGTGACCCGGGCGGACCTCGACGCCGTCCACGAGAAGTTGGGCGCCGATACGGCTCAGGGTGGGGTGGACGTGGTCGACGGGGCCCGAGGCGGTGCCCCCGGTCGTGACGATCAGGTCGGCGTCGGAGCGGGTGATCGCCTTGTGCAGGGCCTTGGCGTCGTCGCCCAGCCTGCGTACCGCGAGGACCTCGGCACCGAGCGAGCGCAGCCAGGGCGGCAGCATCGGCCCGAGCGCGTCCCGGATCAGGCCCTCCTGGGGGAGCCCCTCGGTGAGCAATTCGTCACCGAGGACGAGGACTTCGGCGCGAGGGCGGGGAATCACGGTGAGGGTGTCGTATCCGGCGGCCGCGGCGAGGCCCAGCACGGCGGGGGTGACCAGGGCGCCGGCCGGCAGGAGCTGGTCGCCGCTGCGGCACTCCTGGCCACGCGGCCGGATGTCCTGCCCGTGCACGGTCTCCCGGGCCGCGTGCAGCCGCCCCTTGTCGTCGAGGCGCCCGTGCTCGCTGCGCAGCACGGCGGTGGCGTCCTGCGGGATGCGCGCGCCGGTGGCGATCCGCATCGCCTCGCCGTCGATGAGCGGCTCCGGCTTCGCGTGGCCCGCGAGTACCCGCTCCTCGCGGAGGTCCCAGGGGCCGGGTCCGGCCACCGCATAGCCGTCCATCGCGGAGGTGTCGAAGGAGGGGAGGTCGGTGAGCGCGGCGAGCGGGGCGGCGAGGACCAGACCGAGGGCCGCGTCCAGGGACACGGAGACGGGAGCGCGCCGCGGCACGGAACGGGCGGCCCGCTCGGCGGTCGTACGGGCCTGGGGCCAGGGAGTGGCCCTGTGTCCGTCGCCCTTGCCCTTGGCGCCGTCGGGGGCGTGGGCGCGGCTCTCGCCCTCCGAGGTGGGCGCGGGGACCGCGGGGGTGCCGTGGCCGTGCCGGGGGTCGGACGTGCCTCGGGGGTCCTTGACCAAGGCCAGGGCCTCCTCCACGTCGAGGTCGTCGGCGTCCTGACCGAGGGGCCGGGCGCGGGGCGCGTTCATCCGGCGTCGGGGGTCGGCTTGGCGTCGGGGGTGTCCTCGGCCGCCCAGCGGAGCGCGAGCGCCGTGGCCTTGCGGGATGCCTCCGCGACGGCCTCGGGACCTCCCCCGGCCTGTGCGGCGGCGTACCCCACGAGGAACGTCGTCAACGGCGCCGCGGGCCGGGCCACACTGTGCGCGGCGTCGCGGGCCACGTCGAGCAGGGCACCGGTGTCGACGTCCAGGTCGATGCCCAGCTCGTCCTTGACAGCGGAAATCCATTCATCCAACACGTTCCCATGCTCCCTGATGCGGGCCCGGGCGGCGGCAATGTCGTCCCAGGTGTCGCAGTCGAAGGACGCGACGGGGTCGGAGATGCGGGTGAGGTCGAGCGCGGCGGTGAGCCGCCGCAGCGGCAGCCCGGTGACTCCGCCGTGGGCGACGGCGAGCGCGGCCAGCTCCCGGCGCAGGGCGTCCGCGCGGTAGGCGGCCACGAGCGGCTGGTCGCGGCCGTCGGGGTCGGTGAGCAGCACGCCGTCGGGTCGCGCCGGACCCTGGAGGGCGTCGCCCGTCCGCAGGGCGCCCAGCAGGCGCCGTACCGTCGCCTCGTCCAGGAACGGCAGGTCGGCGGAGAGCACCACGACGTGTTCCGCCGAAACGTGCCGCAGGCCGGCGTCGAGCGCGGCGAGCGGCCCCCCGCCGGGCGGCTCCTCGCGCGCCCACTCCACGGGGCGCGCGGTCTGTCTGGGCTCGGCGACGACCACCGTGGTGGTGGCGGTGGCGCAGGCGGCGAGCACCCGGTCGAGCAGCGGGCGCCCGCCCACGCGCAGACCGGGCTTGTCCGCTCCCCCGAGCCGGCGGGCGGCGCCGCCCGCGAGGACGACGGCGTCGTACGGGGCGGCGGGGCCGGGGGTGCCCGGTGGCTCGTACGCGGTCATCCCCCGAGTATGCGTGCCGCCGCGATCACAGGGAACGCAGGAGCACCGCCGGCTGTTCGACGCAGTCCGCCACATGGCGCAGGAAGCCGCCCGCCGTGCCGCCGTCGCACACCCGGTGGTCGAAGGTGAGCGAGAGCTGGACGACCTGGCGCACGGCCAGCTCGCCCTCGTGCACCCAGGGCTTGGGGACGATCCGGCCGACGCCGAGCATGGCGGCCTCGGGATGGTTGATGATCGGTGTGGAGCCGTCGACGCCGAACACTCCGTAGTTGTTCAACGTGAAGGTGCCCCCCGTGAGTTGCGCGGGTGTCAGCGTGCCGGTGCGTGCGGCCTCGGTCAGCCGGGCGAACTCCGCGCTCAGCGATTCCGCGTCGCGCGTGTGGGCGTCCCGGACGACGGGGACGACGAGACCGCGCTCGGTCTGTGCCGCGAAGCCCAGGTGGATGTGGTCGAGGCGGACGATCTCGCGGGCTTCGGTGTCGACCGTGGAGTTGAGCTCCGGGTAGCGGGCCAGTGCGGCGGTGCAGATGCGGGCGAGCAGCGCCAGCAGGGAGATCTTGGGACCGCCGGTGGCGTTCATCGCCCTGCGCGCGTGCAGGAGTTCCGTCGCGTCGGCGTCCACCCAGCAGGTCGCGTCGGGGATCTCGCGACGGCTGCGGGAGAGCTTGTCGGCGACCGTGCCGCGGATGCCGCGGAGGGGGATGCGGGTGCCGGCCGTGGCAGGTGCGGGGGCCACGGGGGTGGGTTCGGGGGTGTGCGGGGCGAGCGGGGTTCCCGGCTGCCGGGCCGGGGTGCCGGCCGAGCGCAACGCGTGCTCCACGTCCGACCGCAGGATCAGCCCGTCGGGGCCGGATCCCACCAGGGTCCGCAGGTCCAGGCCGTTCTCCCGGGCGAGCCTGCGGACGAGCGGGGAGATCACCGGTACGGGGCCGTCGGCGCGTACCGCCGCCGCGATGTGCTCGCGGGCAGGCCTGGGATCGCGCGCCGGAGCGCCCGGGTGGCCGTCGGTGGCGGAGTGGTGCGCCGGCGGGGTCTGCGTGTGCGCCCCGGGCGGTGTGGTTGACCCCGCGGGCGGCCGTACCCTTCTGCGTCGCGCCGGCGGCGCCCCGGTGCCGTACCCCACCAGCACGTTGCCGGAGCCCTCGGTCTCTTCTCCGGAGGACGACGCGCCGACCGCGACGGTCAACAGGGGGGAGCCCACGGGCAGTTCCGTGCCCTCCTCGCCGAAGCGTGCGGTGACCACGCCTCCGTAGGGGCAGGGCACCTCGACCATCGCCTTGGCCGTTTCGACCTCGACGACGGGCTGGTCGACGGCGACGACGTCGCCGACCTCCACCAGCCAGCGGACGATCTCCGCCTCGGTGAGTCCCTCACCGAGGTCGGGGAGCTTGAACTCGAGCACCTGGGCCATCAGCTGTCCGCCTCCCATTGCAGGCGCCCCACGGCGTCCAGGATCCGGTCGACGCCGGGCAGGTGGTGCCGCTCCAGCATCGGCGGCGGGTACGGGATGTCGAATCCGGCGACGCGCAGCACCGGCGCCTCCAGGTGGTGGAAGCAGCGCTCGGTGACGCGGGCCGCGATCTCGCCGCCCGGGCCGCCGTATCCACCGGCCTCGTGCACGACGACGGCGCGTCCGGTCCGCCGCACCGATGCCGCCACGGTCTCGTCGTCGAAGGGCACGAGCGAGCGCAGGTCGACGACTTCGAGGTCCCAGCCCTCGGCCCGCGCCGCCTCGGCGGCCTCCAGGCAGACGGGCACGGACGGCCCGTACGTGATGAGCGTGGCGCTGCGCCCCGGGCGTCGCACCACCGCGCGGCCGATCGGGTCGACGGCCGTCGGCTCGTCGGGGTTCCAGGAGTCCTTCGACCAGTACAGGCGCTTGGGCTCCAGGAAGACGACCGGGTCGTCGGAGGCGATGGCGGCGCGCAGCAGCCCGTAGGCGTCGGCGACGGTCGCGGGCGTGACGACATGGAGTCCCGGAGTCGCCATGTAGTACGCCTCGGAGGAGTCGCTGTGGTGCTCGACGCCGCCGATGCCGCCGCCGTACGGGACCCGGATGGTGATCGGGAGCGGCATGGCACCGCGGGTGCGGTTGCGCATCCGTGCCACGTGCGAGATCAGCTGCTCGAACGCCGGGTAGGCGAACGCGTCGAACTGCATCTCCACGACCGGCCTGAGCCCGTACATGGCCATGCCGACGGCCGTCCCCAGGATGCCCGCCTCGGCGAGCGGGGTGTCCGTGCAGCGGTCCTCGCCGAACTCCTTGGCGAGCCCGTCGGTGACACGGAAGACGCCGCCCAGGGTGCCGACGTCCTCGCCCATGACGTGGACGGTCGGGTCGGCGGCCATGGCGTCGCGGAGCGCGCGGGTCAGGGCCTGCGCCATGGTGGCGGGTTTGAGCGCGACGGTGGTCATCGGGCCGTACCCTCCGACTCGGCCTCGGCCGCGAGCTCCGCGCGCAACAGCGCCTCCTGCTCGCGCAGTTGTGGCGTGGGCTCGGCATACACGTGGGCGAAGAGGTCCATGGGGTCGAGCACCGGGTCCTGGTTCATGCGGGCGCGCAGGTCGGCGGCCATGATCTCGGCGGCCTCGCGGGCCTCCCGTATGCCGTCGTCGTCGAGCAGGCCGCGCTCGGTCAACTCGTGCTCCAGGAGGGCGATCGGGTCGTGTGCCCGCCAGGTCTCGACCTCGGAGTCGCCGCGGTAGCGGGTGGCGTCGTCGGCGTTCGTGTGGGCTTCCATGCGGTACGTCACCGCCTCGACCAGCGTCGGACCGCCCCCGGCGCGCGCGTGGCGCACGGCGTCGCTCAGGACCTCGTGCACGGCCGCCGCGTCGTTGCCGTCGACCAGTCGGCCGGGCATTCCGTAGCCCACGGCCTTGTGGGCCAGGGAGGGAGCGGCGGTCTGCTTGGCGAGCGGGACGGAGATGGCGAAGCCGTTGTTCTGGACGAGGAAGACGACCGGGGCCTGCCAGACCGCCGCGAAGTTCAGCGCCTCGTGGAAGTCGCCCTCGCTGGTGCCGCCGTCGCCGACCAGGGCGAGCGCGACCACGTCGTCGCCCTTGAGGCGGGCGGCGTGCGCGAGGCCCACGGCGTGCGGGAGCTGGGTGGCGAGGGGGGTGCACAGGGGTGCGATGCGGTGCTCGTGGGGGTCGTAGCCGGTGTGCCAGTCGCCGCGCAGGAGGGTGAGGGCCTGCACGGGGTCGAGGCCGCGGGCGACGGCGGCGAGGGTGTCGCGGTAGCTCGGGAAGAGCCAGTCGCGCTCCTCGAGGACGAGTGCGGCGGCGACCTCGCAGGCCTCCTGGCCGGTGCTGGACGGGTAGACGGCGAGGCGGCCCTGCTTGGTGAGGGCGGTGGCCTGCGCGTTGTAGCGACGACCGCGCACCAGCTCCGCGTACAGACGGCGCAGCAGGCCCGGGTCGACCTGCGCGGCGGCTTCGGTGCCGAGGACGCGGTGGGGCAGCGCGTCGGGCAGCAGCGGCGCGGGGTCGGTGCGGGGCTGCCAGGCGGGCGGCGGCGTGGGCCGGTAAGCGCCTCGCTGCTCCATGACCGTCATGACGGCACCTCCTCGTGGGAGCGGCTTGGGCGCTGCACGGCTGTGAGGCGCCTCACCTACCGATTGTTCGGTCGTCGGCACATTTTGGCTACAGGCACCGCCAGGCTGTGGACAAACGGTTCTGCACAGCCTGAGATGGACGCAGTACGTCCATGGTAGGGAGGCGGGGGGACATGGCACCTGAACAAATGGCCGAGCCGCCGGAGGCCGGCCCCGTCCCGCCGCCCGCCCGTCCGCTCGACGCCATCGATCAGGACATCCTGCAGATGCTCCAGGCGGACGGCCGCGCCTCGATACGCTCCGTGGCCGAACGGGTCCATGTGTCCCGCGCCAACGCCTACGCGCGGATCAACCGGCTCATCGAGGACGGTGTGATCCGCGGCTTCGGGGCGCGCGTCGACCACGAACGCGCCGGGCAGGGCACGTCCGCGTACATCACCCTCAAGATCGTGCAGAACTCCTGGCGCACGGTCCGTGAGCAGCTCAGGGTGCTGCCCGGCGCCTCCCACATCGCCCTGGTGGGCGGCGACTTCGATGTCCTGCTCCTGGTGCACACCCCCGACAACAGAGCCCTCCGCGAACTGGTCCTCACCCGCCTCCAGGCCATCCCCGAGGTCCTCAGCACCCGCACACTCCTGGTCTTCGAGGAGGAGGACCTGGAGCCGGAGGGGTGACGGGGCCGCGGGAGACGTGGGACCTGCGCCGGGGCGGTCCTGGACCTGCGGCTTGAGGCCGGAAGCCTCAGGGTGCGGGTGCAGGGGCTTGGCCTGGGGTCGGGGCCGGGACGCGGGTGGGTGGTCGGGGCGGAGAGTCAGCGTTCCTCTCTGAGGCCGCTGAAGACCAGTTGCGCCACCGCGTCGGCGACCTCGCGTTCGCCCATGCCTCGACTGTCGGGGCGGTACCACTCGACGAGTGAGTTGATCATTCCGAAGACCAGGCGGGTCGCGAGGCGGACCTCGATGTCGCCGCGCACGTCCCCGTCGGCGGCCGCGGCCTTCAGGAGTTCGGCCACCTGGTGGTCGAACTCGCGGCGCCGCTCCAGGGCCCAGCGCTCGGTGTCCGTGTTGCCGCGCACGCGCAGCAGCAGGGTCACGTACGGAAGTTCC
The DNA here is from genome assembly GCF_039503195.1 of Streptomyces mirabilis. Classification (NCBI taxonomy): domain Bacteria; kingdom Bacillati; phylum Actinomycetota; class Actinomycetes; order Kitasatosporales; family Streptomycetaceae; genus Streptomyces; species Streptomyces mirabilis. The sequence goes on along the minus strand of NZ_JBCJKP010000001.1, from coordinate 5,441,429 downwards.
GCGGTGAGTACCTCGACCATGCGCCGGACGACGTACTCCAGGCGCTCCACCGCACGCCCCACGCGCGCGTGCTCTTCGTCGAGGATGCCGAAGAGGCCGTCCAGGGCCCGGCACACGGCGCGGCGCAGCAGCTCCTCCTTGCCCGTGACGTGGTGGTATATCGACGACTTCGAGATGCCGGCCGCCTTGGAGAGGTGCTCCATGGAGGTGCCGTCGTAGCCGCGCTCGTTGAAGACCTGGACGGCGACGGAGAGCAGGCTCTCCGGGGTGTACGTGTCGCGCTTGGCGGTGGTCATGAGGTTCCCTCGCGCTTCTCGGTGGCGTACGCGTGGCGGTAGAGCGCGAGAGAGGGCGCGTAACGCCCGGAGGGATCGCGCTGGTGCAGGTCGTCCAGAAGGGAGCAGGCCCAGCTCCGGCCGAGCCTGCGGCTCCATTCGAAGGGGCCCAGTGGGTAGTTGACCCCGAGCCGCATCGCGGTGTCGATGTCCTCCTCGGTGGCGACGCCCTTGGCGACGGCGTCGTGCGCCAGGTCGACGATCCTCGCCACGGTCCGGGCGACGATCATGCCGGGTGCGTCCCCGATGACGCTGACGGCCTTGCCCAGCGCCTGGAACAGGCCGACGGCCTCGGAGAGGGTCTGCGGGGCGGTGTCCTGGGAGGCGGAGAGGGCGATCCTGGTCGCCCGGCGGTAGTCGAGCGCCAGGTCGAAGTAGACGACGTCGCGGAACTCGACCGACGTCTGGCCGTCGGCGAGGACCAGCTGGCCGCCGCTGGGCAGCACCAGGCGGGTCCCGTGGTCCTCCTCGTCGTCGCGGACCTGGATGCCCGCCTCGCGGATCAGCGTGAGCAGTTCGGAGGCCGGACCCAGATCACCCTCGGCGACGACGTACGCGGGTGCCTGCGCCTTCTCCGCGGTGTGCGGCTCCGGACGCTCGGCGTCGGCCCCGTGGTCGTACCAGCCGCGCCCCGTCTTGCGGCCGAGCCGGCCGGACTCGACGAGCCGCCGCTGGGCGAGCGAGGGCGTGAAGCGCACGTCCTGGAAGAAGGACTGCCACACGGAGTGCGTCACGGACTCGTTGACGTCCTGGCCGATCAGGTCGGTCAGTTCGAAGGCCCCCATCCGGAAGCCGCCGGACTCGCGCAGGACGGCGTCGATCGTCGCGGGGTCGGCGGCCTGCGCCTCGTACACCGCGAAGGCCTCGGCGTAGAAGGGCCTGGCGATGCGGTTGACGATGAAGCCGGGGGTGTCGGCGCAGGCGACCGGCGTCTTGCCCCAGGCGCGTGCCGTCTCGTACGCGCGCGTGGCCGACGAGAAGTCGCTCGCGTACCCGGAGACGACCTCCACCAGCGGCAGCAGCGGCGCCGGGTTGAAGAAGTGCAGTCCGACCAGCCGGCCGGGGTTGCGCAGGGCGCCGCCGATGGCCGTGACGGACAGCGAGGAGGTGTTGGTGGCGAGCAGACAGTCGTGCTCGACGATGTCCTCGAGCTCGCGGAACAGCTGCTGTTTCGCCTCGAGTTGTTCGAGCACCGCCTCGACGACGAGCGCGCAGTCCGCCAGCTCGGCGAGACTGTGCGCGGGGTGCAGCCGGGCGCGTGCCGCGTCCCGGTCGGCGGCGGCGAGCCGGTCCTTCTCGACGAGCCGGTCGAGGCGCGCGCCGATCGCTTCGGCCGCCGCGTCGGCACGCCCGGGAACCGTGTCGTAGAGCCGCACGGGGTGACCCGCGACGAGCGCGACCTGGGCGATGCCCTGGCCCATGGTGCCGGTGCCGACGACGGCCACGGGGCTGCTGAGGTCGAGTGCTGTCATGTGCGCGATCCTCCCGCACGGGGTTTTCCACAGATGCGGCGGACCCCCTTGTCCCGACCGATCGTTCGGTTACTCTAACTCTGTCCGGCTATTTCTGCCCAGGTCATGAGCTCAGCGAAGAGTTCTTGAGACGAGGAGATGGTCCCGCATGGCCGCCGAACTGACCGCGCACGAGCTGACCGCCCAGCACCGGCCCACCCTCGACCAGGCGCTGGAAGCGATCCGCACGCGCGCGTACTGGTCCCCGCACCCCGAGCACCCGAAGGCCTACGGGGAGAACGGCAGCCTGAGCATGGCCGAGGGCAAGGCCGCCTTCGACGCCCTCCTCGGCAGCCGCCTCGACCTCGGCCAGCCCGGCACCGACGACTGGGTGGGCGGCGAGATCTCCCCGTACGGCATCGAGCTGGGCGTCACCTACCCGCACGCGGACGTCGACGTGCTGCTGCCCGCCATGCGGGCCGGACAGCGGGCCTGGCGCGACGCGGGCGCGGAGATGCGCGCGATGATCTGTCTGGAGATCCTCAAGCGGATCGCCGACCGCACGCACGAGTTCGCGCACGCGGTCATGCACACCAGCGGCCAGGCCTTCATGATGGCGTTCCAGGCGGGCGGTCCGCACGCGCAGGACCGCGGCCTGGAAGCGGTGGCGTACGCGTACGTCGAGCAGGTCCGCACCCCCGACACCGCGGAGTGGACCAAGCCCCAGGGCAAGCGCGACCCGCTCGCGATGACCAAGCAGTTCACGCCGGTGCCGCGCGGCATCGCGCTGATGATCGGCTGCAACACCTTCCCGACGTGGAACGGCTATCCGGGCCTCTTCGCCTCCCTGGCCACCGGTAACGCCGTGCTCGTCAAGCCGCACCCGCGCGCGGTGCTGCCGCTCGCGCTCACCGTGCAGGTCGCGCGCGAGGTGCTCGCCGCGGCGGGCTTCGACCCGAACCTGGTGGCGCTGGCCGCCGAGCGGCCCGGGGAGGGCATCGCCAAGACCCTGGCCGTGCGCCCCGAGATCCGGATCATCGACTACACCGGGTCGACGGCGTTCGGTGACTGGCTGGAGACCCACGCCCGCCAGGCGCAGGTCTACACGGAGAAGGCCGGCGTCAACACGGTGATCGTGGAGTCGACCGACGACTACAAGGGGATGCTGTCCAACCTGGCCTTCTCCTTGTCCCTGTACAGCGGCCAGATGTGCACGACCCCGCAGAACCTCCTCATCCCCCGCGACGGCATCCGCACCGAGGAGGGCACCAAGTCGTACGACGAGGTGGTCGCCGACCTCGCCCGGTCGGTCGACGGACTCCTCGGGGACGACGCGCGTGCCAACGGGCTGCTGGGAGCGATCGTGAACCCGGACGTCAAGGCGCGTCTGGAGGCCGCGGCAGGGCTCGGCGAGGTCGCCCTCGCGTCGCGTGAGGTCGGCAACCCGGAGTTCCCTGACGCGGTCGTCCGCACACCGGTGATCGTCAAGCTCGACGGTGCCCGGAAGTACTGGGAGGGTGCCGACGACGAGGCCGCCTACATGAACGAGTGCTTCGGACCGGTGTCCTTCGCGGTCGCGGTCGACTCGGCAGAGGACGCGGTGGAGCTACTGCGGCGGACCGTCCGGGAGAAGGGGGCGATGACCGTCGGGGCGTACACCACCGACGAGGGCGTCGAGGAGGCCGTGCGGGAGGCCTGTCTGGAGGAGTGTGCCCAGCTGTCCCTGAATCTGACGGGCGGCGTGTACGTCAACCAGACGGCCGCGTTCTCGGACTTCCACGGGTCGGGCGGCAACCCGGCGGCGAACGCCGCGCTGTGCGACGGCGGGTTCGTGGCCAACCGCTTCCGGGTGGTGGAGGTGCGGCGCTAGGACCTGATCCGCCGGACAGGTCCCGGGCCCCGCGTCCGCGGCGTGATCCGCCGGACACCCCCTAGCCCCCTTGCGGGGCGCTCCAGTGGAACAGGGTCATGGCCACGCTCGTCGCCAGGTTGTAGCTGGAGACCTGGGGGCGCATCGGGAGCGACACCAAGTGGTCGGCACGCGCGCGCAGGTCGGCGGAGAGGCCGCTGCGCTCGGAGCCGAAGGCGAGCACGGCGTCGTCCGGGAGTCTCAGCCCCCGGATGTCCTCGCCGTCCGGGTCGAGGGCGAACACCGGCCCGGACGGCAGCTCGGCCACCGTCAGCCGCTCCACGGCGGTCGCGAAGTGCAGGCCCGCCCCGCCCCGCACCACCGTGGGGTGCCAGGGGTCGAGGGTGCCCGTGGTGACGACGCCGGTCGCGCCGAAGCCGGCCGCGAGACGGATCACGGCGCCGGCGTTCCCGAGGTTGCGCGGATGGTCGAGGACGACCACGGGGGCGGTGCGCGGTGTGCGGGCCAGCGCCCGCAGATTGGCCTCGCGGGAGGGACGTACCGCCAACGCGGCCACCGCGGTCGGGTGCGGACGCGGGACGAGGGAGCGGTACGTGGCCTCCGGGACCTCCACCAGGAGGGCGTCCAGGGTGTCGCCTACGTCCGGGGCCAGCTCGTCGGTGAGGGCGAGCGCCGCCTGCCGGTCGCTGGTGACCGCCACCAGGACCTCGGCCCGGAAGCGCACGGCGTGCTTGAGGGCGTGGAAGCCGTCGAGCAGGACGGAGGTGTCGGCGAGGCGGTGCCAGACGCTCACGGGGTCCCGGTCCTGCCGGCGGTCGCCCACCGGGTCCTGCGCACGGTCCGTGGGGTCGCTTGCGGGGTCCTTCATGCGGTGAAGCCTACGTGCGGGTCCTCGGCCGGCTCCGGGGCGCGCGGCCCCTGAGCGCGCTGGCCCGGCAGCTTGCGGGCGCCGGGCGGAAACAGTCGTCCACGCGCGCGTGCCGCCCCTCCGCCGAGGCGCCGCAGGAACGACGTCGGCAGGAACACCGCGTCGGCGGCGATCATCGCGAGCGAGAAGAAGGGCAGCCCGAGGACCACGGCGATCACGGCGTGCTCGGTCATCATGGCGGCCAGCAGGACGTTCTTGACGCGCCGGTTGATCAGGGTGAAGGGGAAGGCGACCTGCACCGCGACCGTCCCGTAGGTCACCAGCATCACGATCGTGCCGTGTGAGGCCAGCAGGTCGGACAGGGCGGGCCAGGGGGAGAAGTAGTCCAGGTGGAGCGGGTAGTAGACGGCCGTGCCGTCCTGCCAGCGCGAGCCCTGGATCTTGTACCAGCCGGCGGTCGCGTAGATCAGACACGCCTCGGCCATGATCACGAGCAGGGCCGCGTTGTGCACGGCGTTCGCGATGCTGTCGAGCAGGATCCGAGGCTCCGCGGTGCGCGCCAGGCGGCCGACGGCCCACCACAGCGCCTGGACCGCCCACAGCCCCCAGAAGATCGCCAGCCAGCCGGGGCTGAGCCGCCCCGCGCCCGTCGCCGCGGCCAGCAGCAGACCGAGCGCCGCCCACAGGACGAGACCGACCCGGTCCTGGGTCCCGGCCCGTGGGAGGTCCCCCCGCGCGCGTGCCTCCCGCGCGAGCCGGGCCCGCCGGGCGTCCAGCGACCACACCTGTCCACAGCGCGTGAACACCAGATAGATCGCCATGAGGTGGATGACGTTGTCGCCGCCGTCCCCCATGAAGATGCTGCGGTTCTGCAGCGAGAGCACGCCGACCATGAAGAGCACGGACATCGTCCGGGTCCGCCAGCCCACCAGCAGCAGGAGAGCGGAGACGACGGCCAAGGTGTAGACGGTCTCGAACCACACCTGGCTGTCGGACCACATCAGGATCGTGAAGGCGTGGTTGTCCGCGACGAGCCGCTGGGCGAGGTCCCACTTCCACGGTCCGTCGGGGCCGTACATCTCCTGGCGGTGCGGGAACTCGCGCAGCAGGAACAGCAGCCAGGTGGCGGCGAAGCCGATGCGGATCACGGCCGTCTGGTACGGGCCGAGGGCGGCGTCGGTGACCCGGGCGATACCGCGCGAGATCGACACTGCGATGCGGTTCATCCGGCGCTCGCCTCCGTCCGCGCGTCCGTGACGTCCTCCTCGGGAACGGTCCACCAGGGCAGCTCGCGCAGGACGGGCGTGTCGGACACCTGCTCCTCGCTCCATTTCGGGGGCGGCACGTCGGTGGTACGGGACCGGACCTGGACGCTTTCGATGACGGCGCCCCTGCCGCCGGCCCCCTCACGGTCGAGACGCAGCACGACGATCCGGCGCAGATAGCGCTGGGAGAGGTCGCCGCGCAGACCCACCGGGTGGTTGTCGTTGTCGTGCGTGCCGGTGTAGAAGTCCCAGGCCCGGCGCAGTTCGTTCTGCTGGGTGTGGCTCGGCAGCAGATTGCCGTCGATCGCCGCGCCGTCCAGTGCGGACAGGTCGTACCAGCCGGTCTCGGTGATGCCACCGTCCGCGCCGCGGACCTGCGCACGGACCTGGATGTCGATGTTCTGCTGCAGCGGGTTGGGGGCGAAGAGCTTCCAGTTCTGCTCGAACTCCGGGTAGATCCAGTCGTCGATCGCCCGGCCGTGCTGCTTGGTGACCGTGTTCGAGGGCGCGACGTGCAGGAACACCATGCCGAGGTGCACACAGGCGACAACCGCGACGACCGCGAGGGCGAGCGCGGCGACGATCTGGGAGCGGAGGGGGAGGGAGGCTATGCCGGTGGGGGTGGGGACGGGGACGGGGGGATCGGCGGCGGGGGCCTGGGGACCGGGGGCCTGAGCAGCGGGCGCCCGGGAATCGTGGTGCTGCGGAACGGATTCCTGGCCGACGGATTCCTGGCCGACGGATTCCTGGTCCGCGCAGGCGGTGCTGTCGGGGGTGGAACCGGCGGAGGCGGGGCCCTCGGGCAGGGAGCCGTCAGGGCCGTCCGGCAGATGCCGGGCCTTCGAGCCCTCGTCGTACGCGTCCATTCTGCCCCGATTCCCGATCCCGGTCCGATTCCCGCCGCCGGACCGCGCGGCACCGTGGCGCCCGCGCGCACCACACCGCGGCGTGCGCACGGGAACGGTACTCAGCCCGGACCCCCCGGCACAGCCCCATTCGGCCCAGCGGGCACAACAGCGACACAACAGCGACCCTGAGGTTATCCACAGCGGTGGACACCCTACGGCGCCCGCCTCTCCACGTGGAGAAAAACCGAACGTTCGGTCTGCCGAGGGGACAGCCCTTCCGCGGCCGGACCGTTCCCTTCTTGTAGAACCTGCTCTATCTTGACGCTCCGTCAGATCTGGTGTCCGCCGGGTCGGTGGATCGGTGCGTGGGAGGACAGGGACGTGGACTTCACCTTCACCGAGGAGCAGCAGGCGGCGGTCGAGGCGGCGAGGGCGGTGTTCGGCGGGGTCGCGCCCGACGCAGTGCCCAGCCCCGCGATCACCGCGGGCGCCGTCGCCGACGACTTCGACCGGGCCCTGTGGACGAAGCTCGCCGATGCGGATCTGCTGAGTCTGTTGCTCGCCGCGGAGTACGGCGGGGCGGGCCTGGACGCGATCGCGCTGTGCCTGGTGCTGCGCGAGGCGGCGAAGGTGCTGGCGCGGGTGCCGTTGCTGGAGAGCAGTGCGGCGGCGGTGGCCGTGCAGGCGTACGGCGGTGAGGAGTTGAAGGCGGAGCTGCTCGCGCGGGCGGGCCGGGGCGAGGTCGTGCTGACCGTCGCGGCGAACGGGCGGACCGGGCACGACCCGGCCGAACTCGCCGTGACCGCACGGCGGGACGGTGACGCGTGGGTGCTGGACGGAGTGCAGACGGCGGTTCCGTGGGCGGAGAACGCCGACTTCACCGTCGTACCCGCGCACACGGGCGAGGGCCGGACCGTCCTCGCGCTGGTACCCCGGGTTCATGAGGGGGTCGCCCTCGGCGAGCAGATCTCCACGACCGGGGAACGGCTCGGCGAGCTGCGTCTGGAGTCCGCGCGGATCACCGCCCGGGATGTCATCGACGCCGACGGGGCGTGGGAGTGGCTGCGAGAGCTGTTGGCCACCGGGACGTGCGCGCTGGCGCTCGGGCTCGGTGAGCGGGTGCTCTCGATGACGAGCACGTACACGGGCAAGCGGGAGCAGTTCGGGTTCCCGGTCGCCACGTTCCAGGCCGTCGCCGTGCAGGCCGCGGACCGCTATATCGACCTGCGGGCGATGGAGGCGACGCTGTGGCAGGCCGCGTGGCGGATCAGTACGGGGGCGGGGGGTGCGCTTCCGGCGTCCGGGGACGTGGCCGTCGCCAAGATCTGGGCGTCGGAAGGGGTACGACGGGTCGTGCAGACCGCGCAGCATCTGCACGGGGGGTTCGGCGCCGACGTCGACTACCCGCTGCACCGGTACCACGCCTGGGCCAAGCAGCTTGAGCTGTCGCTCGGACCGGCGGCGGCGCACGAGGAGGCACTGGGGGATCTGCTCGCGGCCCATCCCCTGGGCTGAACGCCCACGCCCGCGGCACGCCCTCGCCTCTCCGGACGCCGGTGCCCCGCGGGCGTGAACCCTCGCCGGTGACTACCGCACGAAGCCGGGAGTGCCCCGCCGGTGGCTACAGCACGAAACCGGGGGTGCCCTTGTCGTCCACGACCGGGCGGCCGGCGGCGGCCCAGACCTGCATGCCACCGTCGACGTTCACGGCGTCGATGCCCTGCTGGACCAGGTACATCGTGACCTGCGCCGAACGGCCCCCGGAGCGGCAGATCACATGGACCCTGCCGTCCTGCGGCGCCGCCTCGGTCAGCTCGCCGTAGCGAGCGACGAACTCACTGATGGGGATGTGCAGCGCCCCCGCGGCATGGCCCGCCTGCCACTCGTCGTCCTCCCGGACGTCCAGCAGGAAGTCTCCGTCCACGAGATCCCCGACCTCGACCGTGGGCACACCAGATCCAAAACTCATGCCCCCGACGCTACCCGACCGGGCAGGCGACCCGAAGCCCCCGCCGGACAGGCCCTAGTCGACCAGCCGGGCCAGCTCCTTCTCGCGCTCGTCGACCTGGGCCAGCAGCTGCTCGGCGATCTCGTCCAGGAGCCGGTCCGGGTCCTCCGGGGCCATTTTGAGCATGGCGCCGATGGCGCTCTCCTCCAGCTCGCGGGCGACCAGGGTCAGCAGTTCCTTGCGCTGGGCGAGCCACTCGAGGCGGGCGTAGAGCTCCTCGCTGCGGCTCGGCTTCCACTCCTCGGGCACCGGACCCGCCGCCCACTCCTCGGACAGCTCCCGCAGCAGGGCCTCGTCGCCTCGGCTGTACGCGGCGTTGACCCGGGCGATGAACTCGTCGCGCCGCCTGCGCTCGTCGTCGTCCTGTGCCAGGTCGGGGTGGGCCTTGCGGACCAGCTCACGGTAGAGCTGACGGGCCTCGTCGCTGGGGCGTACGCGCTGCGGGGGGCGTACGGACTGGTCCGTCAGCATCGCCACCGCCTCGGGGAACAGTCCCTCGGAGTCCATCCAGCCGTGGAAGAGCTCCTCGACCCCGGGCATCGGCATGACCCGCGCCCGGGCCTCGTCCGCCTTGCGTATGTCCTCCACGTCTCCGGTGCGCGCGGCGACCGCCTCGGCGATCTGCGCGTCCAGCTCGTCGAGCCGCGAGTACATCGGGCCGAGCTTCTGGTGGTGCAGGCGCGAGAAGTTCTCGACCTCGACGCGGAAGGTCTCCACGGCGATCTCGAACTCGATCAACGCCTGCTCGGCCGCCCGCACGGCCCGCTCCAGCCGCTCCTCGGGCCGCGCCTGCGCCTCGGGCGCCGCCTCCGGGGCGGACTCGTCGTGGGCATCCGCATCCCCGGCGCCCTGGGGCCGGGCATCCTCGGCCTGGGTACGGTCGGACTCGCTGTGCTCGGCTTCCGGGGTCGTCACCCGACCAGACTAGGCCACGGCCCCGTACGACTCGCGGCCTTCCCCCGGCCGGGGCGGTGCGCCACGCCCCGGCCGCGCCGCTCTCGGCCCGACCTCGCTCCTCTCAGCCCCGCCCTCTCCTCTCGATCCGGCGGCGCGAGGGTGTCCCTCTTGCGGCTCACCGTGGTGGCTCACCGCTGTGGCTCACCGTGGTGGCTCACACCCCGAGCTCCGCCGCCAACCGCCCCGCCCTGACCGCCGCGACCAGCTCCGCGTGGTCCGCCTCCGTACGGTCGGCGTAGGCCACGGCGAACGAGGCGATGGACTCGTCCAACTCCTCGCTCTTCCCGCAGTACCCGGCGATGAGGCGGGGGTCGGCGGTGTGGGTGTGGGCGCGCGCGAGAAGGGCGCCGGTCATACGGGCGTAATCGTCGACCTGGTCGGCGGCGAGGGCGGCGGGGTCGACGCTGCCCTTGCGGTTGCGGAACTGGCGTACCTGGAAGGGGCGGCCCTCGACGGTGGTCCAGCCGAGCAGGATGTCGCTGACGACCTGCATGCGCTTCTGGCCGAGGACGACGCGGCGGCCCTCGTGCGGCACCTCGGGTATGGCGTGGCCTGCCGTCGCCAGGTGCGGGAGCAGCGCCGAGGCGCGGGCCTCCTTCACCTGGAGGACCAGGGGTTCGCCGCGGTGGTCGAGGAGCAGCACGACATAGGAGCGGGTGCCGACGCTGCCGGTGCCGACGACGCGGAAGGCGACGTCGTGCACCGCGTACCGGGCGAGGAGGGGGAGGCGGTCCTCGGAGACGGTGGTCAGGTAGTGCTCCAGCGAGGCCGCGACCGCCGCGGCCTCCGCGTCGGGTACCCGGCGCAGCACCGGAGGCGCGTCCAGGAAGCGGTGGCTGCCGTCCTCCGTCGGCTGGGTCGACTTGGCCGCGAACCGTCCGCTGGTGTTGGCCCGCGCCTTCTCCATGACCCGCTCCAGGGTGCCGAGCAGGTCGTGGGCGTCGGCGTGGGAGACGAGTTCCTCGTCCGCGATGGCGTTCCACGCGTCCAGCACCGGGAGCTTCGCGAGCAGCCGCTGCGTGCGTCGGTAGGCACCGACCGCGTCGTGGGCGGCCTTGCGACAGGTGTCCTCGTCCGCGCCCGCTTCCCTGCCCGCGAGCACGAGCGAGGTGGCGAGGCGCTTGAGGTCCCACTCCCAGGGGCCGTGTGCCGTCTCGTCGAAGTCGTTCAGATCGATGACCAGGCCGCCGCGCGCGTCTCCGTACAGGCCGAAGTTGGCCGCGTGGGCGTCGCCGCAGATCTGGGCGGCGATGCCGGTCGCGGGGGTGCGCGCGAGGTCGTAGGCCATGAGGCCCGCCGAGCCGCGCAGGAAGGCGAAGGGGGTGGCGGCCATCCTGCCGACCCGTATCGGAGTGAGCTCCGGGATCCGGCCGAGGTTGGACTCCTCGACGGCGGTCACCGCGTCCGGCCGGCCGGCGTCGAAGGTCAGCTCCGCGTGCGCGCCGCGCGGCACCCGTCGGCGCAGCGCCTTGCCCTCTTCCTTGGGTGCGGCCTGCACGGACCGGCCCGCGAATCCCCGCACGGCGAAGACTCCGGAGACCCTGGACGCCTGCCGACCCGGCTCGCTCCGACGGCTTTCTTCGCTCCGCCGACCCCGTTCGCCCTGTTCGCCCTGTTCGCCCTGATGATCCTGATCGTCCTGGCCGCCCGGTCGGCTCCGCTGGTCCTGCTGCGCCCGATCCGCTGCACCAAGATCCGTCATACCGACTGCCTCCCCCGTCACGCACGAACATCAACTCGTGATGACCGTACCGCCGGTGGCCGAAACGCGTCAGACCCTGTGGACAACTCCCAGCCTGTGGAAAACCCGCCCCGGCGAATCAGCCCCGGTCCAGGGTCACTTGCGGAGTTCGCCCGGGCACGGCGGGCTCCCCGGCAGGTGCTTCTCCGCCCAGGTTCCGAGTTCCACGAGCGCGGGCTGCAGTGCGGCGCCCGCCTCCGTCAGGCCGTACACGACGCGCAACGGAGGGCCCTCGTCGACCTCGCGGACGACCAGCCCCGCCGCGCCGAGTTCCGTGAGGCGGTCGGAGAGCATCCGTTCGCTGATGCCGGGGATCGCTCTGCGCAGGTCGGCGAAGTGCGCGGGGTGCGGCAGCAACACGGCCACGACCAGGCCGGTCCAGCGCTTCCCGAGCAGTTGGAAGACGCGCGCCATGCCGTCGTCGACCCTCTGGCACGGCCCTGCGTCGTGAGTCCCCGGCTCTGGCATGGGTCCAGAGTACTGTGTTCCCGTGAGGGGATGAAAAAAAGTAAGTAGCTGTGTTATCTCTAGTCCAGTACGAAAAGTTCGCCCCCTCCCCCTGGAGATCCCCATGGCCACCCTCCTGCACGTCGACTCGTCCGTTTTCCCGGGCGCAGCCTCCGCCTCCCGCACGGTCACGGACGCGTTCCGCAAGGCCTGGGAGGAGCAGCACCCGCAGGGCACCGTGATCTACCGCGACCTCGCCGTGAACCCGGTCCCGCACATCACGGCCGACGCCCACACCGCCGGTTTCGCCCCCGCGGACGCGCACACCCCCGAGCAGGCCGCGGCCTTCGCCGAGCGCCTGACGTTCATAGAGGAGCTGGAGCAGGCGGACGCGATCCTGATCGGCGCGCCCATGTACAACTTCACGATCCCCTCGACCCTCAAGGCGTGGCTGGACCAGGTGATCCTCATCGGCCGTACCGCCATGAGCGAGGACTCGAAGATCAAGGGCACCCCGGTCACGGTCGTCGCCAGCCGCGGCGGCTCCTACGCGCCGGGCACCCCGCGCGAGGGTTACGAGTACGTCCAGAACTACCTGGAGGCGATCCTGCGCGACACCCTCGCCCTGGACGTCCACGTCATCGTCCCGGAGCTCACGATGGCGCCGCACAACCCGGCGATGGCCGACCTGATCCCGATGTACGAGGCCTCCCGCGCCAAGGCCGTCGACGAGGCGGTCACGAAGGCCAAGGAGTTCGCCGAGCGCTTCGCCGCGTAGCGCCCCTCCGGGGAGGGCCGCATGCACCCCTGCCCCGGTACACCCCCCTCACGACGCGACGGCCCCGCAGGTTCGTGACCTGCGGGGCCGTCGCGTCGCACGAGCCGACGGCCCATACGAACTGTCGTGCTGTATGGGCCGCCGAATGCCCACTGCCGCGGGGGATGGATCACAGCGGGCATCCGGCGGCGGTACCGGGGGGACGAGCGGGTCGAGTGGGCCGAGCCGGCTACTTGAACGCCGGGAGGCTGCGGCTCACCCAGCCGGAGAACGGGGTGGCCCGGCGGCCCAGGACCTTCTCCACATCGGGGCTGACCCGCTGTTCGGCGGGGAGCGGGGCGCCGAGGATGTCCAGGGTGCCGGGGATGACGTCCTCCGGCATGAACTGGGCCATGTGGGTGTGGGCGGCCTCGCGGGTCAGTTCCACGAAGGTCACCTCCTCACCGATGGCCTCGGCGATCACATCGGCCTGCGCACGCGGGCTGACCGCTTCGGGGCCGGTCACCTCGTACGTACGACCGGCATGACCGTCCTCACGCAGGACGACCGCGGCGACCGCGGCGATGTCCGCGGGGTCGACGACCGGCAGGGCCACGTCACCGAACGGGGCGAAGACCGTGCGGTCGGCGCGGACCGACTCGGCCCAGGCGAAGGCGTTGGAGGCGAATCCGCCCGCGCGCAGAATGGTGAAGTCGAGGCCCGAGCCGCGTACGGCCTCCTCGAACTCGCGCAGCCTGCCGTGCGAGGCGGAGTCGGGGCGGGTGGCGTTGATCTGCGAGGAGAGCAGGACGACCCGCTTGACCCCGGCGTCCCTGGCGGCGGCCAGCAGGTCGGTCGCGGCCTCGCCGTAACCGAGCAGTTCGCCGGCGAGCAGGATGAAGAAGGCGTCGGCGCCTTCGAGGACCGGCCGCATGCTCTCGGCGCTGCCGAGGTCGGCCTGGGCGTGACGGACACCGTCCGTCGGGGAGGGCAGCGGGCGGCGCGAGACCGCCACGACCTGCTCCCCCGCCTCGGCGAGCGCCTCGATCAGCGGACGTCCGACATTTCCGGTGGCTCCAGTGACGACAATCATCAGAAAAAACTCCCTAGTGCGTTAATCCGAACCAGTAATCAGCAGTCATCTGTTGCATCGGTGTGGGGAGGGGAGTGAAGAGGGGGGTGGGGGTCGGTGTGGGGATCGGTGCGGGGAAATCCGCCGGTCACACGTGGTGGGCGGCCATGACAGGGACGCTAACATCCTCCGTATAGTAGGTACCTAGAGGAAAGTGGCTATCCAAGCGGGTCTCTTCCTCGCGCCCGCCGTACACCGCGGTGAGCGAACGGCCCAGCCGCACGAGCGACTCCCGCGCCTCCGGAGGGTCGAGCACCTCGACGCGACTGCCGAGACCGGCCAGTTGCGCGGCGAGCACCTCCACCGAAGGACCGTCGGCCGTGAACTCGACCCGGCCGTCGAGCTGGGCCTCGCCCGTCCGCAGTCGACCGCCCAGCAGTTGCCGCAGCACCGGCAGGGCGTCGCGGTCGGCCCGCGCCCGTACGGTCGCCGCGGTCAGCCGCTGTTCCACCTCGGCGGCCAACTCCCGCCAGGCGGCGGCGAGGTCGAAACCCTCCGGGCGCCGCACCGGCTCGCCGGTCCTGGTCGCGGAGGTGACCCGGCCGAGTCGGAAGGTGCGCAGCCCCTCCTCGGTACCGGCGACGAGGTACCAGCGGCCGGCCTTCGAGACCAGGCCGAGCGGGTGCACCGTGCGCTCGCCCGGAGCCCGGTCGGGATGGGCGTAGCCGAGCCGGACCTGTTCGCCGTCGAGCACCGCCCGCTCCAGAGTGTGCTGGTGGGGGCCGCCGCCACCCGCCGTGCGCGACCAGTCGACACCGTCGATGAGGATGGCCTTGGCGGCCGCCTCGGCGTGCGGCCGCATGGGCGCGGGCACGGCCCGCATCAACTTCCGTAACGCGGCACGCAGTTCGGGCGAGGCGGACAAGGGGCCCGCGGCCAGGAACAGCGCCCCGATCTCCCGCGAGGTGAAACCGGTCAGATCGGTGCGGGCGCCGCCGACCAGGCTCCATCCGCCGCCCCGGCCGCGCTGCGAGTAGACGGGGACACCGGCGGTGGTGAGGGCCTCCAGGTCGCGGCGCGCGGTGCGTTCCGACACCTCCAGCTCCTCGGCCACCTCGCGCACGGTCACCCGCCCGCGCGCCTGGAGCAGCAGCAGGGTCGCCACCAGACGGTCAGCCTTCACAACAACCTCCCCCCTTCGCGATTTTGAGATGCTTTGAGCCAATACATCTATTTTCAGCAAGATCTGATGAGGCTTCAGAAATAGGCCACAAGATGACCTGTTTGACCTCGACGATGAAGACATGACTCAAGACATGGCCGACAGCACCAATCCCCCCGCCAACCCGCCCACCGACCCCCGTGGCGGCCTGTTCAAGGCCGTCGAGCTCACCGGACGCACGCTCGCCGCGCTGCGCCCCGAGCAGTACGACACCGTCACCCCGTGTCCCGACTACTCGGTCCGTGACATGGCCAACCACGTGGTGTCCGTGCTGCGCCGGGTCGCCGTCATGGGCGCGGGCGGCTCCTTCATGAGCGTTCCGCACTTCGCCCAGGACGTTCCCGACGGCGACTGGGCCAAGGCCTGGGCGGAGGCGACGAAGGAGTTCGACGCGGTGTGGTCGGACCCGGCCGTACTGGGCCGCCAGATCGGTCTGCCCTGGGGCCCGGTTCCCGGGGTGGTCGCCTCGGTGATCTACACCAACGAGTTCGTGCTGCACGCCTGGGACCTGGCGAAGGCGACCGGTCAGAGCCCCGAGTGGGACCCGGAGATGCTCGCCGCGCCGCTGGCCCACATGCACCGGGCCGTGCCCGCGGAACCCCGCGGCGGCCAGGTGCCGTTCGGTCCGGTGGTGGAGGTGCACGAGGACGCTCCCGACATCGACAAGCTGGTGGGCTGGTACGGACGTCGTCCCTGACGGGGCGACGCGGCAGACGATCGAGCGGGCGGGCCGCCGGAGATCGATCCGGCGGCCCTCCCCCATGTCCGGGATCATGAAGCGTCAGGCTCCGATGCCCTGGGCGAACTTGAAGTAGCGGTACGGGTCGTACTTCGCCTTCACGACCTTCAGCCGCGCGTAGTTCTCGGCGTAGTACGACTGCCGCCAGTTCGGCAGCTCCGCGTCCATCCAGTTCTGGTACGTCTCGCCGTTGGACAGCGGATCGATGGTGTCGAACCCGTGGTCCACCCAGCTGGTGGCGACGGCCGTGGCCTCGGCGGTGACCTGGGCCGGGTCGTTGATCAGGACCCGGTAGTTGACGGAGAAGAGCGAGTCACGGTGCACGTACGCCGTGTCGGTGCGGGCCGGGTCGTTGGCCGCGCCCCCGAAGAAGTGGAAGTCGAGGTACCGGGCCTGCCCGGCCTTGCGGTCGGCGTCGAAGGCCGTCACCACGTTCGCCCAGTCGCTCTGTGCGTAGGGCGCGCTGCCCAGCCGGGTCCGCTCCAGACCGAAGGCCGGCCGGGTGAGCACCCCGCTCGGCGACTTCCCGGCGCGCTGGCACTGGTCCTGGGTCAGGGTGCTGCAACCGAAGATCATCATCATGACCTGCTGGTACGTCATGACCGCGTCCTGGCGGGCCGTCACCGCGCCGGTCAGCGACAGCAACCGCGCCGCCTCCGAGGCCAGTTCGGCCGGGGTGCCGCGGGAGGCGAGGAAGACGTTGAGCGCCGGTACGGTGCCGGGCGCCGCGTCGGCCTGGACGAGGTAGGCGCCGCCGCCGATGGTGCGGGGGGCGTCCACCAGCCACTGGCCCACGCCGTGCAGCACGTCGGCCGCGCGGTCGTACGGGAAGATCAGGTTGCTGATGGCCATCTGGTCGCCCTCGTGCGGGGTGACCGTGAAGCGGGTGACGACACCGAAGTTGCCGCCACCGCCGCCGCGGATCGCCCAGAAGAGGTCGGGGTGGCTGGTCGGCGAGGCGGTCACCACGCAGCCGTCGGCGAGGACCACCTCGGCCGAGGTGATCGCGTCGCAGGCCATACCGGTCGGGCGGGTCAGGAAGCCGAAACCGCCGCCCTGGAGGAAGCCGCCGGCCGACACGGTGGGGCAGCCACCCTCGCTGACCACCAGGGCGTGCGGGGCGAGCGCGTTGAGTATCTCGACGTTCTTGGCGCCGGGGCCGATGTCGACGGTCCCGTTGCCGACGGTGATCGCGTTGAGCCGTGACACGTCGATGATCAGGCCGGGTGTGGTCGAGTAGCCGGCGAAGCTGTGGCCGCCGCTGCGGACCGCGGACGGGAGTCCGTTGTCCTGGGCGAAGCGCAGCGCGACGGAGACGTCGGAGGAGCTGACGCAGTACGCGACGGCCCGCGGGTTGACCGAGTCGAACTGGCCGAGTTCCAGCTGCTTGGCCACGCCGTAACCGGAGTCGGTGGGCAGCACCAGCTGTCCCTGGAGCTTGCCGGCGAGGGTGCTCCAGGGGGCGGAGGAGCCCGCGGAGACGGGGCTGTTGGGCAGGACGGCCAGGCCGACGGCGGCGGTTCCCGCACCGATCAGTGCTCTACGTGTGATCACGGATGTCCCAAGGTTCTAGGAAGCGGTGGATGTAGGTGGAAGTCAGTGGGGGGAGACGTAGAGGAAGGAGCAAGGGGCCGGCGCCGGGCCCACGGGGGGAAGGTGGGCCCGGCGCCGGAACCGGGGGGAAGTGGCTCTGTGAAGGCGGGCCCGGGAGGCGAGCCCGGGACGCCGGGCCTTCGAGTCGGGGCCTTCGCGATGGGCCTTCGCGATGGGGCCGAGGTCAGGACACCTTGCGGCCGCGCACCCCCTGCTTGACGACGCCGGCCAGCATCGAGCGGCCGAGGTCGCGCATCTCCTTGGGTCCGGAGGTGCTGGCCCACCACATGAACTTCATCATCGTGGGGGTGGTGGCCCGGAAGAACCGGAGGTCCTCGGGGCCCTTCCAGCCGAAGGGCGTGTTGACGGACTCGCAGTCGCGGATCGCCTCGAAGACGATGTCCGCCGCCTTGTCACCGTCGATCTCGCCCGCCTCGTACCGCTCGCAGGTCTCTGCGGTGGTGTCGAAAAGGACCTTGAAGGCGTGGCTGTCCGGCCACCACAGGCCCGTGTAGGGCGCCTTCTCCATCTCCTTGAAGTGCCGGTCGTCACCGTCGAGCTGGAAGTTCTGGCGCGCCATGATCTGGCGCATGGTGGCCGGCGTGGTGAAGCACGCCCACACCCGGAACACCGCGTTCCACAGCCGGAAGTGGCTGAAGGCGATGTACGAGCTGTTGACGATCTTGTCGTTGTACTCCAGGAGCCCCTGCTCCAGGCGCTCCACGTACTCGAAGCGCTCCTCGGTGAAATCGTTCTCGCGCAGGGCGTCCAGGATCCGGTAGGCGAGGGCGTCGACGACCTCGAAGGTGTTGGACAGACCGCGCGAGTACAGCGGGTCGATGAAACCGGCCGCGTGCGACATCAGGCACCAGCGGGCGCCGATGGTGCGCTTGGAGGAGTACTGGAGGCGGTCGGTGGAGACCCACTCGCGGATCCGCTTGGCGCCCTCGAACTGCCGCTTCACCGCCGGGTACATGTCGAGGTAGTGGTTGAACTCCTGGTCCGGCGTCATGTCCTTCGGCTTGGGGTACAACCGCTCGTCGAAGGTCAGGCCGACACTGCAGGCCGGGTTCTTGGAGTCCTTGTAGTTGTCGAACGGGATGATCCAGAACCAGCCCCGCTCGATGAGGTGGTGCAGGGTGCCGCCGTGGAAGGGCGACTCGGCGGGCGGGCGCAGCGCCTCCGGGTAGTTGCACACGTCGTCGTACGGCTTGATGCCGACGTAGTGCGTGAACAGCGAACGCGCGTGGTGCTTGTGCCGGGGCGGGTTCTCGCGCAGGTCGAACTTCTGCGCGAGCGGGGAGCGGAAACCGCTCGCGTCGATCAGGTACTTGGCCCGGAAGACCTCGCCGTTCCTGCCGGTGATGGTGACACCGTCGTCGTCGACGTCGAGGTCGGTGGCGAACCAGTTCTGGCGGAGCGTGCAGCCGTACTTGGCGGCGACGTTCAGGTAGTGGGAGTCCGTGTCCTGGCGGAAGAGGTGCACCGCCTCGGTGAGCATCTTCGGGATGACGAACATCGTCGCCTCGTGCGGGTCCGGCTCGCGGTTCGGCCGGTGCGTGACGAAGCCGAAGCTCTGCTTGCGGCCGTGCGTCGGGCCGATGTGCTCGGTGACCGCCTTCACGTCCAGCATGTGCTTGATCTCGGGCACGTCGTAGCGCACGGCCAGAATGTGCAGCCACTCGACGAGCTGCGGGTTCTGGGACTCGCCGACGGCGAACCTGGGGTGCTGACCGGCGTCGATGAGCACCACGTTCGCGCCCTGACGGGCCAGGATCGCTCCCATGATCGAGCCCGCGAGGCCCGACCCCAGGATGGCTACGTCGCATTCGGTCCACTCGGCGGCCTTGTCGGCCTTCTTCGCTTCCTCAGCCTTGGTGGGCAAGACCGCACTCCTCTTTCTCGTTTCACGGACGGGTCGGATGGGTGGCGCGCGTCCTACTGGAGGGATTCGGATCAACGGGTCGGGTCAACGGGTCGGGTCGACCGGGGGATTCAGGCGGCGGTGCCGGGCTCGCCGAACCACTGGGCGAGCGCGTCGGTCAGGCCGTCCGTGGAACCGTCGGCGCCGACCCAGGCGATGTAGCCGTCGGGGCGTACGAGGAGGTCGGCGGCCGGGGCGGCGGCGTCGGGCCGGGTGGCGGTGACGACGTCGACGCGGTCGGACCAGGCGCCCGCGGCCTCGCGCAGCGCCGCGTTGTCGTGCAGGTCGAGGAGGACCGGGCGGCCCTGGTGCAGCAGCTCGTACGTGGTGGTCTTCTCGTCGCCGACCAGGAGTTCCTGGTCGGGCAGCCGGCGGCCGAGCAGCGGGTGACCGCCCTCGACGGCGCCGTAGGTGATGTCCAGGCCGGTGACCAGGCCGACGAGGTGACGTCGTACGTCCTCGATCTGGACCAGTTCGGCGAACAGGTCGCGCAGCGGCTGGGCCTCGGGACCGCCGAGGTAGAGGGTGCGCTGGACCAGGGTGTTGTAGACGATGCGGGCGCCGACCGGGTGGCGCTCGGAGTGGTAGGTGTCGAGCAGGCCCTCCGGGGCGTGCCCCTTGACCGCGGCGGCGAGCTTCCAGCCGAGGTTGACCACGTCGCCGACACCCGCGCTGATGCCCTGGGCGCCGATCGGCAGGTGGATGTGGGCGGCGTCGCCCGCGAGGAAGACCCGGCCCTTGCGGTACTCGGCGGCGTGCCGGCTGGCGTCGGTGAAGTAGCTGGTCCACAGCTGCTTGGCACCGCTGATGTCCTCGCCGGTCACCCGCTGGAAGGCGGCGGCCACCTCCTCGAAGGTGGGCGGCTCCTGGGTGGGGCGGACACCGGCGCCGCGCTCGAAGACCACCACGCGGGTGGCGCCCGGGCCGAGCGGCAGCACCACGACCATGCCGGCCTCGCCGACCTCACCGGTGGGGCGCAGCCGCAGCTGGACTCCGGCGACGTCCGCCATCTTCATCTCGATGGTGGCGCTGACGCCGGGGAAGTCGATCCCGGCCAGGTGACGGACGGTGGAGCGGGCGCCGTCACAGCCGACGACGTACGCGGCGCGCAGCGTCTCGACGCCCTCCGGGCCCGCTACCTCGACCTGGACCCCGTTCTCGTCCTGCGTCAGGCCGATGACCTCGTGGCCCCGGCGGACGTCGGCGCCCAGACCCACGGCCCACTTGTTGATGATGGCCTCGGTGCGCGACTGCGGAACACCGCGGACACCGAAATTTCCGCCCTCGACAATGCGGTAGTCGATGGGGAGTCCACCGAAATGGCCGCCGGGTATGGTCTCCAGCGGACCGAAATCCTCGAGAAGGCCGCGCTGGCCGAATTCCTCGATCGTACGGGCGGAGAATCCCAGCGCACGGGACTGCTGCATCGGCTGTTCCAGCCGGTCGAGCACGATGACCGAGAGACCCGAGAGGCGCAGTTCTCCCGCGAGCATGAGACCCGAGGGCCCCGCTCCGGCAACGATCACATCGGCATTGAAGGCGTCCATATTCCCTCTCCCGCTGGCGTTTTCTCCAGTATTCCGAGGGCTCCCGGGAAGCTGAATGGCCGCCGATACAGGACTCTGACAAGTTCGTCAGAGGCCTTGCAGCTACTGGGCGGTACGGGTTGGCGAGTACCGGGCAGGTACAGGCGGAGCATGCGAGAGGGTGCCGGAAGCGTCTTCCGGCACCCTCTCGCCCCGTATGTGCTCCGGGAGTTCGGTACAGGCCGTTCAGTACAGGCCCATCACGCGGTCGACCGCGATCTCGATGACCGCGAGACCCGGGGGCTGCGGCGGCTGGGACCAGTACCGCTTGGCGTAGCGGCGCATCCCCTCCACCACCCGGGGCGGGTCGGTGGAGACGGTGGCCGGGCCCTCCAGGGTGATCCAGCGAGGGCCGACCAGCTGGCACACGGCGGCCCGGCCACCGGCCCTGGCTAACAGGTTGCGGGACTTGCGGCGGTGCACCGTGGTCATCACCCGGGCCAGGCCCGCCTCACCGTCCCAGGTGAACCGTACGGGCGCGACGTGCGGCGTGCCGTCCGGGCGAAGGGTGGTGAGGGTGCACAGGGCGTTCTCGGCGAGGAACTCCTCCGCCGCGGCGGACAGGGGCAGGGGCTTGGACATGGCCGGGTCCGTTCTTCCGTCGTCCGACTTCGGTCTCTGGTCTGCCGTCAGGCGTGCGCGGGGACGGCCGCGGACTGCTCGGAGGACTTGGTGAACGGCAGCAGCACCAGGGTCACCACGAAGGCGGCCGCGGCGAAGCAGGCGCCCACGAGGAACGCGTCGTGGAAGACGGTCGTACGGGCCTCCTGGACCAGGGCGGGAACACCGTGGGCCTTGGCCGTCAGCTCGTCGACCCGGCGGAAGGCGTAGGTCGCCGCGACCGCGAGGCCGAGCGCGCCGCCGACTTCCTGGGCGGTGTTGATGAGACCCGCGGCCAGACCCGACTCGCGCTCCTCGATCCCCGCGAACGCGGAGACCTGCAGCGGGACGAAGGACATTCCGAGGCCGAGGCCCATCAGGACGAAGGCGGGCAGCACGTCCGTCAGGTAGGAGGCGTCGGACGGCGCACGCCACAGCAGCAGCATGCCGGTCGCGGCGAGGGCGAGGCCGACCAGCAGGACGGGCTTGGCGGCGACCTTGGTGACGACCTGGGAGGCGACGCCGGCGCCGACGGCGGTGAGCACCGCGAGCGGCACGTACGCGAAGCCGGTCTTGACGGCGGAGTAGTCCAGGACCTGCTGCATGAAGAGGCTGGCGAAGAAGAACAGGGTGACGCAGGTGCCGAGCAGCAGGATGGCGATGCCGTTGGCGGCGCGCAGCGAGGGGCGGCGGAAGATGCCGAGCGGCATCAGCGGCTCCTTGGCGCGGCGCTCGATGACGACGAAGGAGACGAGCAGGATCGCGGAGAGGATGAACCCGCCGATGACCCGGCCGGTCGGGACGTTGGAGTCGGAGACGGTCTGACCGAGGGTGAAGATCAGCAGGACCAGGCCGGCGGTGAGGGTGACCGCACCGGCGACGTCGAAGGACTTGCTGCGCTGGGCGGAGCGGCTCTCGCCGACGACCATCGGGGCGACCAGGGCGCCGATGACGCCGATCGGGACGTTGATGAAGAAGATCCAGCGCCAGCCGGGCCCATCGGTGAGCAGACCGCCGAGGGTGACACCGGCGACGGCGGCGAGACCGCTGAGCGCGCCCCACGCACCGAGCGCCTTGTTGCGGGCCGGGCCCTCTTCGAAGTTGTTGGTCAGCAGGCTCAGCGCGGCGGTGGCGATGAACGCGGCCCCCAGGCCCTGGGCACCGCGGGCGCCGATCAGCATCGCGGCGTTCTGCGACACCCCGGCGAGCAGCGAGGAACCGGCGAACAGGAGCAGACCGGTCTGCAGCATCCGGCGGCGGCCGAGGGTGTCGGCGAGCCGGCCGGTCAGCAGCAGGAAGCCGCCGAGGAGCATGCCGTAGGTGGTGACCACGTACTGGAGAGCGGTGGTCGAGATGTTGAGCTCGTCCTCGATGGTCGGCAGGGCGACGTTCACGATCGACACGTCGAGGAAGGTCATGAAGCCGGCCAGGCAGAGGAAGGCCAGGATGAGGCCGGGGCGGCGGGCCGGCCCGGACTCGGCCGCCGCCTTGGCGGGGCTGTGGGTGGACTCTTGGATGGACATGTCACTCCCTAGGAGCATGAGGATTCTCGGACGGGGACGTACAGGGAGGTACTGGCTTTGCTGGCTTCTTGGAAGCTAGCATCCTGGGTATAGTAGGTACCTAGAGGAAAGTGACTTCCCGAAAGGTGATGGTCGGAATGAAGAGCACAGCCACGCAGGGCCCCACGGCCGCGAGCGGCGCCGCCGACATGACCGGCATGCCGGTCACGACCAGCCCCGAAGCCGCGCACGCGGCCGCCGCCGGCACCCCGCAGAGGTGCCCGATCGCCCCGGTCCTCGACATCGTGTTCAGCCGCTGGACCACGCCGATCCTGTGGACGCTGAACGCCTTCGGCACTCAGCGCTTCGTGGAACTGCACCGCAACATCGGCACCATCACGCCGAAGGTGCTGACGCAGCGGCTGCGTCAGCTGGAGCGGGACGGGCTGGTGATCCGCACGTACTACCCGGAGGTGCCGCCCCGCGTGGAGTACGAGATCAGCGATCTGGGACGGACCCTGGCCCCCCTGTTCGCCTCGCTCTTCGACTGGTCGACCGGCCACCTGCCGCTGGTGGAGCAGGCGCGGCAGGCGTTCGACGAGGCGGAGGAGCAGGCCGCGGCCCGCAACCACTGAGCCGGGTAGGTCCCTCAGCTCCATGCCGGTGTCCGCATGGAGCCCTGGAAGAAGATCAGCGGGTCCTCCTGTTCGGCTTCGGAGGGCGCGCGCAGACCGACGACCTCGCCCAGCAGGATGGTGTGGTCGCCGCCGTCGTACTCGGTGACCAGCCGGCACTCCAGATGCGCGAGCGCCTCGCTGAGCACCGGCAGGTCGAGGACGGACCTGTGGTGCGGCACCTCCTCGATCCGGGCGGTCCGCCGACCGGCGAACGCCCAGGCCACGGGCTCCTGCCGCTGCGTCAGGAAGTTCACGACGAAGCCGCCGGACTCCTGGACCACGGGCAGCAGCCGGGAGTCGTCGTGCAGGCAGATGAGCACCAGCGCCGGGTCCAGGGAGACCGAGGTGAAGGAGTTCACCGTGGCGCCCGTGGCGTTGTCGCCGCTGCCCGAGGTGATGACCGTGACACCGGTGGCGAAGTGTCCGCACACGGTGCGCAGCGCGCGGCCGTCGACCGGACCGAGCTGCTCGGGGATGGCTTGCGAAACGGGGATCACGACAGCCCTCTCGTTCTCGGATACGGGGTTACGGAGTTACGCGGTTACGGGGGTTACCGGGTTCGGGGGTTACGGAGTCCGGGGTTACGCGTTCGGGGGTTACGGAGTCGCGGGGGTTCGGAGTCGGGGGGCGGAGTCCGGGCGGGCGGAGTCCGGGCGGGCGGGGTTACGGGAGTTCCGGGGCGTTCCTGATCAGGCGGCGCGTGAAGCCGGGGCCTCGGACGGCTCGGACGGCTCGGGCACGACGGCCGGCACCGGACGACGCCTGGACAGCAGCGGACCCGCCATCGCCGTCGTGACCAGCGCCATGATCACGAGCATCGTGAACATGCGGGTGTCGAGCACGCCCAGGCTGACGGCCGCGTTGAGGATGATGAGTTCGGTCAGACCCCGGGTGTTCATCAGCAGCCCCAGGTCCTTCGACTCACGCCAGGAGAACCCGGCCAGCCGCGCCGGAAGGATGGCGCCGACCAGCTTGCCGGTGCAGGCCACGACGATGATGGCGACGAGAGCGACGAAGTCACCGGCGGTGAGCGCACCGAGGTCCACGCCGAGCCCGGTGACGATGAAGAAGACCGGAAGCAGCACGACGCTGACGTGGTCCATCGGCTTGCGCAGATGCTCCGCGAGGACCATGGCGGGCTCACGAGGCATCACGAACCCGAACAGGAAGGCCCCGAAGATGGCGTGGATGCCGATCCAGGTGGTCAGCCAGGCCGAGGTCAGGGCGCCCGCGCACAGCACCGCGAGCAGCGCCGACCAGCGCTCGGTGGCCGCCCAGCGCCACACCAGCCGGGCCACCAGCGGGCGCACGACCAGCAGCATCCCGGCCACGTAGAGCACGCTGTAGAGACCGATGCGGGCGAGGTCGGAGTAGTTCCCGTTCGCCGTGACCAGGGCCGAGACATAGGCCAGCAGGCACCAGGCGAGCAGGTCGTCGATGGCGGCGCTGGCCAGCGAGAGCGAACCGGCCCGGGTGTCCAGGAGTTTGTTCTCGGTGAGGATCCGCGCGAGCACGGGGAAGGCGGTCACCGACATCGCGGTGCCGATGAAGGTGGCGAACGCGACGAAGGAGATGTGGTGTCCGGCCACCGTGGAGTGCTCGTCGTACAGGAACGGGGCCAGCGCCACGCCCAGGCCGAAGGCCATCGCGATCGACGAGAGCGAGACGCCCGCGGCGAGCCGGGCGTGCGGCCGGATCAGGCGCTTCTCGAACTCCCAGCCGACCACGAACATGAACAGGATCAGACCGACCTGGGAGACCGCGGACAACAACGGCCGCACGTCGGCGGGGAAGAGGTGCGCGGTGAGGTTCCCCGGCAGCAGGCCGAGGACGCTGGGGCCGAGCAGGATGCCCGCCACGATCTCGCCGACCACCACGGGCTGACGCAGCTTCTGCGCGAGCCGGCCGAGTGCGGCGCCGGCCACGAGCACCACGCCGATGTCGGCGAGCATGATCCCGAGCTTCATGTCCTGGGGGCTGGCTACCGCCAGAGTCGTCATTGGGGCTCCCGGGGTCGGGGCGGGGTGCCGCGGGTCCACAGCACGCGGAACGTCAGGGAGGAGAGCCGCCAGCCCTCCGCGGCGCGGCGGGCTTCGCCGGTCGCGAGAGTGCCGACCTGGAACAGGGGCTCGTCCGCCGCGTCGGGGTGGTGCACATGCGTCGAGACGAGGTTGGCGCGCAGCACGGCCCGCTCACCGGCGTCGTCGAGGTCGACGACCGTGGGCGAACCGAGGTGCTGGGTGGCGGCGAAGGCCGCCAGCGCGTCACGGTGGTAGCCGGCGAGTCCGTCGAGGCCCTCGTGCCGGCTCATGGGGAACTCGACCAGGGCGTCCTTCGTGAAGAGCCCCCGCGCCCACGCGTCGTCGAGTTCGTCGTCGTCGAGACCGATGAGGTACCGGTCAAGGAGAGTGGATATCTCTAATGCTTCCGGGCCTGACTGCATTACCCGAGCATGGCGCGCACGCCAATCGGCAACCAAGGCCGCTTTTCACAGCCCTGACGAAGTTGAGAAAGATCTGACACCGCCCTCGAACAATTGACAAAAGCGCCGCCAATCCTGAAGTGCCGACCCTTTCACATGGGCAGATCTTCTTGCCATGCTGCATTCGTAGCTCCACCCGCACCTTCATTCGCACCTCCATTCGCACTCCCATTTCCTCGAACGGAAGAGACGAGAGAATGCCGAAGATCGCAGCCGATGGTCAGCACCTGACCGTTCTCAACCTGTTCTCGACCGACGCCGCCGAGAAGCAGGTCAAGCTGCTCGCCGCGATGCGCCAGATCGTCGACACGGCGGCCTACGAGGGCTGGATATCCAGCACGGTCCACGCCGGGCAGGACAAGCCGGGAACGGCCAACTTCATCCAGTGGCGCAGCACCGAGGACCTGGAGAGCCGTTACGCCGGTGAGGAGTTCAAGCACCGCACCCTCCCGCTCTTCGGTGAGATCACCACCTCGATCCGTCTGCTCCAGAACGAGATCGCCTTCACGCAGCAGAAGCCGGAGCTGGGCGGCGTCACCGAGATCTCCCCGTCCCGCGACGACTACACGGCCATCGAGCTGTTCGGCGTGCTGCCGGAGAACCAGGAGGACCTGATCGACGCCCTGGGCGAGTCCCAGACGTGGCTGGTCGACGTCCCCGGCTACCGCACCCACACGGTGCTCCGCGGCCTGCGTGCCCGCGGCATCGAGGGCAAGTTCGTCGTCGTCTACTCCCAGTGGGACAGCAAGGAGGCGTACGACGCCTTCCGCTCCGTGCCGCAGGGTGAGCGCTCCCCGGAGCGCCAGAAGGTCGACGCCCGCGTCGCCGCGCTCCAGACCTGGCAGGACGAGAACACCTACCAGGTCGTCCACACCCGCTCCGCGGGCGAGTGAGCCACCCGGTGGCGGGCCGACCGGTCGGGCGGCGGCCGGCTCGCCACCGGGTCTGCACGTTGTTTCACGTGAAACACCCGCACGGCGGCTCTGAAGGCATGGCAGCCCCGCCCGCACGGCAGACCCAGGCACAACAGAAGCACGTATGACAGATCGCGCACGGACGCGGACGCACGGGCGCGTTCCCATCCCCACTGGCTGGCCGCTGCCGGGAATCCCCCACCCGGCAGCGGCTTTTCTGTCCGTCACGTTCCCGTTCCCGTCCCGCCCCCCGCGCGCCACACCAGGACGAGGAGACAGCACGCATGGAACACCCGGGCATGCGCCAAGTCGCGCACGAGATCAACATCGCGGTCCCGGCGGACACCGTCCACCGGCTGATCGCCGAGGTGGGGAACTGGCCACGGATCTTCCCCTCGGTCATCCACGTCGAGCACGAGGAAGCTCCCGAGGGCGAGGAGCGGCTGACGATCTGGGAGACCGCACCGACCGCGGCGGGTGAACCGCGCTGCCGTCCGCTGCGCCGGATCGTCGAACCCGCCAAGCTGCGGGTCAACTTCCAGCACCTGGTCACCGTGTCCCCCGTCGCCGGCCTCGGCGGCGCCTGGCTCGTCGAACCACTCGGGGAGGACACGTCCCGAGTACGGCTGCTGCACGAGTTCCGGGCCGCCGACGACGACCCCGGAGCCCTGGACCTGATCGGCGCCGAGATCGACCGGAGCGCCGTCGCGGAACTCGCGGCGCTGAAGGAGAACGCGGAACGCGAATACGCCGAAGCCGAGTTGACGTTCTCCTTCGAGGACACCGTCCACGTCGACGGCTCCGCCAAGGACCTGTTCGCCTTCATCAACGAGGCGAACCTGTGGTCGGAGCGCCTGCCGCACGTCGCCACGGTCCGTCTGCAAGAGGACACCCCTGGGCTCCAGACCCTGGAGATGGACACCCGGGCCAAGGACGGCTCCGTCCACACCACCAAGTCCTACCGGGTGACCTTCCCCCACCAGCGCATCGCCTACAAGCAGGTCACCCTGCCCGCGCTGATGACCCTGCACACCGGTCACTGGACGTTCACCGACACCGACCAGGGCGTCGCGGCCACCTCCCAGCACACCGTCACCCTCAACACGGACAACATCGCCCGCGTCCTCGGTGACACCGCCACCGTCGCCGACGCCCGCGAGTACGTCCACACCGCCCTGTCCACCAACAGCCTGGCCACCCTGAACCACGCCAAGGCTCACGCGGAGGGCCGCCGTTGACCCCGACGGTGCGCCGGCTCGCCGTAGCGCGAGGGGAGTTGGACGTGTGGCTGCTGCCACCGCCCGACTCGCCGCGTGACGTCCCGTACGACGAGCTCGACGCGTACGAGAGAGGTCGGGCCGACTCCTACCGTCGCCCCGACGACCGCCAGATGTACGCCGCGGCGCACGTGGGACTGCGCCGGGTCCTCGCCGGTTACACCGGCATCGAACCGAGCCGGCTCAACCTCGCCGGCGAGCGGTACAACGGCAACGGTGAACGCCACGGCCGGCCCGTGGTGCTCGGCGTGCCCGGCGGCGCCCCCCAGTTCTCGCTCTCGCACAGCCACGGCCTGGCGATCGTGGTGGTGGCGGAGTCACGGGTGGGCGCCGACGTCCAGCGGCTGCCGTCGCCCCAGACCGCCGAGGCATGTCTGCCGGCGCTGCATCCGGCCGAACGTGAGGAGCTCGGGAAGATTCCCGAGCACGAACGGACCATGGCCTTCGGCCGCCTGTGGACACGGAAGGAGGCGTATCTGAAGGGGCTGGGCACCGGGCTGACCCGGGGGGCCGACCTCGACTACCTCGGTGAGGCGGGGCTGGCCGAGCGGCCGACGGGTTGGGTGGTGGGCAACCTGCCCCTGTGTTCCACCCACATCGCGGCGGTGGCTCTTGCCGGGGCGGGGGATCGGCCCGTCGCGATTCGCGCCGTGCCCACCGCCTATCTGTACGCCCCGGATGCGGTGGAGCGTCTGGTGGAGATGGAACCGGGGTTGCGTTCCATGCTCCGGGATCCGGCGCAGCACGGGGATCTCGAACGCTGAGGTCGGGCACCACCAGGGGCGCGGGGAACTGCGCGACCGGCCACAACCGGTCCGCGGATTCCCCGACACCCGACAAACCCAAGGGGCCGGAGAGTTCTGGTGAACTCTCCGGCCCTTCGGGCTGGGGTGCCCGTGACGGGTTCAGGCCGCGGCTCGCCAGGTGCGGGGGCCGTCGAAGCCGGTGACGCGTTCGGGGCGGCGCCACAGGGCGACGACCTGGTGCTTGCGGGCCGTGTCGTCGGGTGCGACGCCGGGGCCCGCGGTGACGGCCATCAGTACCGCGGTCAGCGCGGCCAGCTCCTCCGGGGAGGGGCAGCCGCGCTCGATCCGGAAAAGCGGACCGGCCGCGGGTTCGGAGACGGGACCGGGGGCGGGATCGGGAACGGGGACAAGGGCGGGGCGCTGGACGGTCATGGTTTCCTCCCTGCTCACTGGGGCGGGTTGCCGTGCTTGCGGCGCGGCAGCTCGGCGTGCTTGGCCGCGAGCATGGCGAGCGAACGGGCCAGGACCGCCCGCGTCTCGCGCGGGTCGATGACGTCGTCGACCAGCCCGCGTTCGGCGGCGTAGTAAGGGTGGACCAGCTCCTCCTTGTACTGGTCGATTTTCTCTTGACGCATCGCGTCGGGGTCGTCCGCGGCCGCGATCTCCCGCCGGAAGACCACGTTGGCGGCCCCCTCGGCGCCCATGACCGCGATCTCGTTGGTCGGCCAGGCCAGCGCGATGTCGGCGCCGATGGAGCGGGAGTCCATCACGATGTACGCGCCGCCGTACGCCTTGCGCAGCACCACCGACACCCGTGGCACGGTCGCGTTGCAGTACGCGTACAGCAGCTTGGCGCCGCGCCGGATGATGCCCTCGTGCTCCTGGTCCACACCCGGCAGGAAGCCGGGCACGTCGACCAGCGTGACCAGCGGGATGTTGAAGGAGTCGCAGAACTGCACGAACCGCGCGGCCTTCTCGCTCGCCTTGATGTCCAGGACACCCGCCATGGCGGCCGGCTGGTTGGCGACGATGCCGACGGTGTGACCGTCGATCCGGGCCAGGGCGCAGACGATGTTCGGCGCCCAGCCCGCGTGCACCTCCACGTAGTCGCCGTCGTCGACGAGTTCCTCGACGACCCCGCGCATGTCGTACGAGCGGTTGCCGTCGTGCGGCACCAGGTCGAGCAGCGCGTCCCCGTGCCGGTCGCCCGGGTCGCCGCTGACGTGCCGCGGCGGCAGCTCGCGGTTGTTGGACGGCAGCAGCGACAGCAGATAGCGCACCTCGGCGAGGCAGCTCTCCTCGTCGTCGTGGACGAAGTGCGCCACTCCGGAGACAGCACCGTGCACATCGGCGCCGCCGAGCCCGTTCTGGCTGATCTCCTCGCCGGTGACCGCGCGGACCACGTCGGGCCCGGTGATGAACATCTGCGAGATGTCCCGGACGGCGAAGATGAAGTCGGTCAGGGCGGGCGAGTACGCCGCGCCGCCCGCGCACGGGCCGAGCATCACGCTGATCTGCGGGATGACGCCGGAGGCCCGGGTGTTGCGCTGGAAGATGCCGCCGTACCCGGCGAGCGCGGAGACGCCCTCCTGGATGCGGGCGCCCGCACCGTCGTTGAGCGACACCAGCGGCGCCCCGGCGGCGATGGCCATGTCCATGATTTTGTGGATCTTGCAGGCGTGGGCCTCGCCCAGCGCGCCGCCGAAGACACGGAAGTCATGGGCGTAGACGAAGACCGTACGGCCCTCGACCGTGCCCCAGCCGGTGATCACACCGTCGCCGTAGGGCTTCTTCGCCTCCAGGCCGAAGCCGGTCGCCCGGTGCCGGCGCAGCGGTTCGACCTCCTGGAAGCTGCCCTTGTCCAGGAGTAGTTCGATGCGCTCGTGAGCGGTCAGCTTGCCCTTGGCGTGCTGTCGTTCGGTCGCCTTCGGGTCCTGCCCGGCACGGGCGATGTCCTTGCGTTCGGCCAGCTCCATCAGCCGGCCGCCCAGTTCGATGGGTATCGCGGGCTCCATGTACGGATCTCCCATTCAAGTGGATCAAGAGGAAGGACGGTTCGGTCAGCGGGCGAGCAACGCGGTCAGTTCGCCGACGGTGCTCTCCCGCAGCACCTCGGCGGGCACCTCGGCGTCGAGGGCGCGCCGGATCCGGCGCCCCAGGTGCAGGGCGTCGAGCCGGTCCAGGCCCTGGCCGCGCAACGGCAGACCGGGCGAGAGCCGGTGCCCCGGCGGGACCGCGAGCAGGTCATGCAGTTCGAGGCGCAGGCAGTGGCCGATGGTGCGGGCACGTGCGTCGGGGGCCATGGCGCGCAGCTGGACCGGATCCGGGAGCCGGTCGAGCCAACTGCACGGGGTGTCGTCACTCAGGGGACTCATGGGGCTGCCTTTCAGGGAGAGGGCCGGGCCCGAGGAGTGCCGGTTCCGGCCGGTGGCTGGGGAGGAATCGACGTGTCCGCCCCGCGAGCAGCACCGCGAGCGCCGCCGCCGACGAGGCGAGCCCTCCCACGTACAGGCCGGAGCGCGCACCGTGACGGACGGTGAGCCAGCCCACGAGGAGGGCGCCGAGTGGGGTGAGTCCTTGCAGGATGAGCGTGTAGAGCGCCATCACCCGGCCGCGGTAGGCCGCGTCGCTGCCCAACTGGATGCGGTGGTTGGCGGCCTGGGCGAAGTAGAGGGTGGCGAAGCCGGTCAGAAACAGCAGCACGGCCGCCCACGCGTAGGTGGGCGACCAGCCCGCCGCCGTCTCGAGGAGCCCGAAGGCGAGTGCGGAGGCGGTGACGGTCAGGGCGGCCGGGCGGGCGCTGCGCACGGTGGTGGCGAACGCGGCGAGCAGCGAACCGGCGGCGAACGCCGTGGTCAGCAGCCCGAACGCGGTCGCGCCCGAGTGGAAGACGGTCTTGGCGAGCAGTGGCAGGGTGAGCTGGAAGTTGAAGCCGAACAGGCCGACCACGGCGACCAGCGCCAGCGGCACGAACAAGTCGGGGTGCCCACGCACGTACCGCAGCCCGTCGACCACTTTGACCCCGCGTTCCGGCGGTGCCGTGCGCAGGAGTTCCCCGGGCGCATCAGCCGCAGCCCGGTCACAGTGGCGAGATAGCTGGCCGCGTTGAGCAGCATGGCCGTCCCCGCGCCGACCGCGCTGATCAGCAGCCCGGCGAGGGCGGGGCCCACCACGCGGGCGGTGTTGAAGTAGGCGGCGCTGAGCGCCGAGGCGTTGGGCAGCAGCTCCGGGCCGACCATCTCGCTGACGAACGCCATCCGGGTGGGCACCTCGACCGCGTTGACGGTGCCGAGGCCCAGCGCGAACAGATACAGCTGCCACAGCTGGGCGGAGCCGGCCAGGACGAGTACGGCGAGTGCCAGCGCCAGGGCGCCGGAGACCAGGTTGGCGACGGTGAGCAGCAGCCGCTTGTCGTGACGGTCGGCGAGCCGGCCGCCGTACAGCGTGAACAGCAGCAGTGGGGTGAACTGGAGCGCGGTCACGGTGCCCAGGGCCGTGCCGGAGTCCCCGTCAGGGAGAGCACCAGCCAGTCCTGGGCGGTGACCATCATCCAGGTGCCCGCGACCGAGACGACCTGGCCGGCCGCGAAGAGCCGGAAGTTGCGCACCGCCAGGGACCGGAAGGGCGTACGACGGCTGCCGACACCCGCGGCCCGCCCGCCCCTCCTTCCCCGCCTCGCCCTCTTCGTCGTGTCCCTGGCGTCGGGCCGTGTGGTCGTCATGGCATCAGGGCGTCACGGACGCGCCCGCGGACCGGCGCGCGAGGCATTCCTCGAAGAACGCGAACGCGCGCAGGTGGTAGGTGCGGGCGGCCCAGCCGAGGCTGATGTTGTGCCCGGCGCCGGGCTGACGGTCGACGGCGGCGGACGGCGCCGAGGCGAAGTGCGCGGCGAGGTCGGCGACGGTGTCCTCGTCGTGGTGCCACCACAGTTCCTGCTCGGCGAACGTCAGCCGCACCGGGACCTGCACGGCCGCCGCCGCGACCGGGAACCGCCGCGGCCACTGGAGTGCCTCGGCCTGCTCGCGCGGGGGCATGGGGGCGACCAGGCCCTCGGCCTCGCGGAAGGTGTTCGGCGGGTAGAAGCGCAGGGCACCCCAGTTCCGCTTCCAGTGCCGGTGCTGGTGCGGGTCGGGGCCGCCCTCCGGGTGGTCGACCGCGTAGTCCCGGCCGAGCCCGGAGATGTCGAGCCCGAGCAGCGGTGGTACGGCCGGATCCGGATCGCCGGCCTGGCAGGCGGCGTACGTCAGGGCGAGCTTGCCGCCGAAGGAGTGCGCGAGCAGGAACACTCCGGCGCCCGTCTCGGCGCGGCCGGCCAGGTGCCGCAGCGCCGCGTGCAGCGCTGCGGACTGCTCGGCCAGGGTCTGACCGCTCGGGGCGTCCGCGGCGGACAGCCCGTAGCCGGGCCGGTCGACGGCGACCATGGTGTAGCCGAGCCGGGCGCCGAGGGCGAGCAGGGAGACGTCGGGGTGGGCCTGCCCGTCGAAGTACCCGGCGCTCATTCCTCCCCCGTGCACCGCGACGACCGTGGCCCGCGGTGGCCCGGACGGTTGGGCGATCAGCGCGGAGAGCGTGACGTCACCGGCCGCCAGGGCGACGGGGCGCACACCCGGGGACATCGAGGGCATGGCCGAACCGGGTACGGACGAGGGGATGGTCTCGACCGTGGGAACGCTCACTGGGGTACTTCCTCTCGTGTTCGTGCTGGTGTGTTCGTGCTTTCGTGTGGGTGCTCTCGTCCTGGTGCTCGCGTGCGGATCGGTTGCCGGTGGTGGTTCTCAGCGGGCCTCGGGTGCGCCGAACCAGCGGTGCAGCGTCGCGCACAGCTCCGCCGAACCCGTGTCCGCCCAGGCCACATAGCCGTCGGGGCGGACCAGCACCGCGGCGGCGCCGCCGAACGCGGCCGGGTCCTGCGGGGTGCCGGTGACGACGGTGACGCGGTCCTTCCAGCGGGCAGCCGCCTCGCGCAGTACGGAGTCGTCGGCGAGGTCGAGCAGCACGCCCTGGGCGGCGTGGAGGAGTTCGGGCGTACGGACCTCGCCGGTGGCGGTGTTCAGCGCCCGCGGCGGCAACCGGCGCCCGACCAGCGAGTCCCCGGTGTCCCCGAGGTCGTAGCGGACGTCGAGGTGGCTGACCACCCCGGCGAGGTGCCGCTTGACCGAATCGAGGCCGATGAGCTCGGCGAACAGATCACGCAGCGGCTGGGACTCGGGGCCGCCGAGGAAGACCGTGCCCTGTGCCTTGGTGTTCATCAGCAGCCGCGCGCCGACCGCGTGACGCTCGTCGTGGTAGGTGTCGAGCAGTCCCTCGGGGGCCCGGCCCTGGACGGTCGCCGCGAGCTTCCAGCCGAGGTTGACCGCGTCCTGGACACCGGTGCTCAGTCCCTGGCCGCCGGCCGGCAGATGGATGTGCGCGGCGTCGCCGACGAGCAGCACCCGTCCGCGCCGGTACTCGGTGACCTGGCGGGTGGCGTCCGTGAACGAGCTGACCCAGTCCGCGCCGCCGCCGGAGATGTCCTCACCCGTCAACCGCTCCCAGGCCGCCGCCACTTCGGCGAACTCCGGGGTCTCGCTGCGGTCGGCCGGCGGGGTGCCGTGCTCGCACACGATGATCCGGTCCACGCCCTCCTTCAGCGGCGCGGCCATCACCATGCCGCCGGACAGCCGCTCGCCCAGGAAGCGCGGCGGGATCTCGCAGCCGACGACATCCGCGAGGTACATGCCACGGGTGGCGGGCGTACCGGGGAAGTCGAAGCCCGCGGCCTTGCGCACCGGGCTGTGCCCGCCGTCGGCACCCACCAGGTACGCGGCACGCAGCGTGCGCTCGCCGTCGGGCGCGGCCACGGTGACGGTGACCCCGGTCCCGTCCTGCTCCAGCGCCAGGAACTCCCAGCCCCGCCGGATGTCGGCGCCGAGCTCACCCGCCCACTCCTCCAGCACCGCCTCCGTCCGGGACTGGGGGACGCCGCGGGCCCCGAAGTGGGCGTCCTCCAGCACGGTGTAGTCGAACTGCACCCCGCCGAAGTGGCCCATCGGGCTCTTCTCCAGCCCGCCGAAGCGCGGGACGAGACCGCGCTGGTCGAAGGACTCCATGGCGCGGGCGGTGAACCCGAGCCCGCGCGACTGTCCGGTGGGCCGCGCCAGCCGCTCGGCGACGATGACACTCACCCCGCCCAGCCGCAGTTCCCCGGCCAGCATCAGCCCGGCCGGGCCGGCGCCGACGACGATGACGTCCGCGTCCATCTGCGCGTCCATGGGTGTCCTCTCCTCGCGCGCCCGGGCGCGCGTCGCATCGGTGGGTGACGTGCGGTGCCTCAGCTGTGCGTGTGCTTGTCCGTGCGTGTGCGTGAGCTTGTCCGTGCCCTGCCGTGCCGTTGCCTGTGCCTGTCCGTGACGGGCCCGTGCGGCCGTACTCAGTGGTCGGCGGCCAGGGTGCCGAACCAACGGGTCAGCGCCCGCGCCAGACCGGCCGGACCGGAACCCGCCCAGGCCACATAGCCGTCGGGGCGGACCAGCAGGGCCTGCCCGGCCGGCAGCGGGCCGCCGGCCGCGGGGCGGTCGGCGACGAAGGCGACCCGGTCCGACCAGGGGGCCACCGTCGCGCGCAGCGCCGGGGCGCCGTCCCCGTCCAGGGACAGCAGCAACCCGCGACCGGTGCGCAACAGTTCGGTCGTACGGCACCGCGCGCCACCCTCCGCGGGCTCCAGCCACGCGTCCGGCAACCGCCGTCCGAGCAACGGGTGCTCGTCGGAGTGGATCTCGGGGCCGACGCCGACGCCCTGGGCGGCGCCGGCCCCGAAGTCGTCGCCGGCGCCGCAACCCTCGGCGCCCTCGACGTCGTACCGGATGCCGAGGCCGCTGATCATCCCGGCGAGGTGCTGTCGTACACCGTCCAGGGCGACGAGTTCGGTGAGCAGGGCGCGGGCGGGTTCGACCTCCGGGCCCCCGAGCAGCAGCTCGACCTGGGCCCGGATGTTGGCGAGGACCTGGCGGCCCACGGTGTGGCGCTCGGAGTGGTAGGTGTCCAGGAGGTCCTCGCCCGCGCTGCCGCGGACGACGGCGGCGAGCTTCCAGCCGAGGTTGAAGGCGTCCTGGACGCCCAGGTTGAGGGCCTGTCCGCCGCTCGGCATCTGCCGGTGCGCCGCGTCCCCGGCGAACAGGACGCGACCGTGCCGGTAGTGGGCGAGCTGCCGGTTGGCGTCGCCGAAGGCGTTGACCCACAGGGGGGTGCCCTGGCTGATGTCCTCGCCGGTGACGCGCTTCCAGACGTCGGTGACCTCCGCGAAGTCCGGTTCGGCGCCGCCGCGTTCGGCGGCGGGGCGCCCGAACTCGTGGACCATCACCCGGGTCACCCCCTCGCGGGTGGCGGCGATGGCGAGCCCGTGTTCCAGGCGCTGGAAGCGCCGGTCGGCGACCTCGACGCCGGAGACGTCGGCGCGCAGCAGTTCGCGTGCGGCGTCCCGGCCCGGGAAGGGGGCCCGGACCAGGCGCCGTACGGTGCTGTCCTCGCCGTCGCAGCCGACCAGGTAGCGGGCCCGGATGCGGACGGGACCGTAGGGACCGATGGCCTCGGCCTCCACCCCGCCCCGCCCGACTCGGCCCCGCCCGGCCTCGTCCCGCCCGGCCCCCTCGCTCTTCGCTTCCAGGGACAGCAGCTGGTGCCGGCGCCGCAGATCGGCGCCCAGCACGGCGGCCCGCCGCTGCAACAGCTCCTCGGTGCGGGTCTGCGCGACCTTCCACTGCCCGGGGTGCGAACTGGGCAGCGTCAGGTCCAGCGGTACGCCGCCGAAGTGACCGCGCGGCTCGCACGGCGGCGTACCGAGCTCGTCCAGCAGCCCGCGGGAGTCGAGGATCTCCATCGTGCGGGCGTGCAGGGTGGAGGCCCGGGATTCGGTGGTCGGGCCGGGGCGCTGGTCGACGACGACCACCTCGGCGCCGCCCAGCCTCAGCTCGCTGGCGAGCATCAGCCCGGCGGGGCCCGCTCCGACCACGAGGACGTCGGTGTCCAGGATGGTCGTGTCGGTGTCCTGATGGTCCGTCGTCATCGTCAACGCCTGTTCTCTGCGAAGGCCTTGGCGTGGGAGAGGGTGGCCCGGCTGTTGGTGGACAGGGCGGTGTGGACGTACTCGCGGGCGTCGGCGACGGTGGCCCCGCAGCCGAGGATGCTCTCGATGTTGTCCGTGTTGAGGGTGACGGTGTGCTGCGAGGTGGCCGCGACGCCCTGGCCCGTGTCCTCGAAGGTCCAGTGACCGGTGTGCAGGGTCATCAGCGCGGGCAGGGTGACCTGCTTGTAGGCGATGCGCTGGTGGGGGAAGGTCACCCGGTAGG
This sequence comes from Streptomyces mirabilis, assembly GCF_039503195.1. Lineage (NCBI taxonomy): Bacteria > Bacillati > Actinomycetota > Actinomycetes > Kitasatosporales > Streptomycetaceae > Streptomyces > Streptomyces mirabilis. The sequence goes on along the minus strand of NZ_JBCJKP010000001.1, from coordinate 5,404,224 downwards.
ACTTGGTGGTGTGGACGGAGCCGTCCTTGGCCCGGGTGTCCATCTCCAGGGTCTGGAGCCCCACGGTGTCCTCTTCCAGACGGACCGTGGCGACGTGCGGCAGGCGCTCCGACCACAGGTTCGCCTCGTTGATGAAGGCGTACACGTCCTTCGCCGAACCGTCGACGTGGACGGTGTCCTCGAAGGAGAACGTCACCTCCTCCGCCGCGTGCGCGAACTCGACGTTCTTCTTCAGCGCGGCCAGCTCGGAGCGGCTGTTCTTGTCGACGGCCTCGTCGATCCACAGGAGGTCGTGCGGGTCGTCGTCGACGGCACGGTAGTCGTGCAGCAGCCGTACCCGGGACTCGTTCTCGCCGAGCGGCTCGATGATCCAGGTGCCGCCCATCGCGGCGACCGGCGGGGCGGTCACCTCCTGGCGGAAGGTGATGCGCAGGGCCTCGGGGTCCAGTTCGCGGCGCGAGGTCCAGTTCTTGGCCTCGCCGTTGGCGGTGGCCCAGATCCGTATCCGCTCCTGGGAGCCGTCGTGCTCCACGCGGTCCACGTGGATGGTGGGCGGGAAGATCCGGGGCCAGTTGGTGACCTCCGCCAGCAGCCGGTACACGGCCGGTGCGGGCGCGGCGATCGTGATCTCGTGCTCTACCTCACGGGTCGTCATGACGCTTTCTTCTCCATGGCTGGGTACGGGCTGCCGGTCGGTGGGAGTGCTCAGAAGTTGCCGAGTCCGCCGCAGACGTTGATGGCCTGCGCGGTGACCGAGGCGGCCGTGTCGGAGGCGAGGTAGGCGACCATGCCGGCGACCTCCTCGGGGGTGGAGTAGCGGCCGAGCGGGATCTTGGCCTGGAACTTCTCGAGGATGGCGTCCTCGGAGGTGTCGTAGGCGGCCGCGTATCCGGCGCGCACGCGCTGGGCCATCGGCGTCTCGACATAGCCGGGGCAGACGGCGTTCACGGTGATGCCGGTGGGTGCCAGCTCATTGCCGAGGGCCTTGGTGAAACCGACCACGCCGTGCTTCGAGGCGGAGTAGGGGGCTCCCAGGACCACGCCCTGCTTGCCGGCCGTGGAGGCGATGTTGATGATGCGGCCACGGCTCTTGTGGCGCATGCCGCCGGTGTTGAGCACCTCTCGCGTCAGCCGGAACACGCTGTTGAGGTTGGTGTCGATGACATCGGTCCACAGCTCGTCCTCGATATCGGCGGTGACGCCGCCACCGGACCGGCCGGCGTTGTTGACCAGGACGTCGACGGTGCCGAAGCGGTCGACCGCGGCCTGCACGAAGGCGCCGACCGAGGCGGGGTCGCGGACGTCGAGGACCGTGCCGTCGGCGTCGATGCCCTCCTCCTGGAGGATCTTGACGGTCTCGGCGACGTTGTCCGCGCTGCGGGCGCCGATGAACACGCGGTGGCCGGCCGCGGCCAGCGCCCGCGCGGACGCGAGGCCGATGCCGCTGGTGGCCCCCGATATGAGAGCGACCCGCTTTTCCAGCGTTGACATGTGCTTCCTCTCCCTCTTGTTCTGCGGGGGTGCGGCGGTACCGGACCGGACGAGGTCAGGTGCAAGGTTTCGCCCGGTCCGGGAACGCCGTCGGACCTCAGGCGGCGGCGGGCTCGTCCGCGCCGAACTGCTGGTTCACGGCCTCGATGAGGGCGCGCGGGGTGTCGGCGTCGGTCAGCAGGTCCTCGTCGAGGACGATTCCGTACTCGCGCTCGATACGGCTGCCGGTCTCCAGGAGGGCCAGCGACTCGTAGCCGAGGACTTCGAAGGGCTCGTCGAGGATGTCGCCGTCGAGGTCGACGCCCTCGTCGACACCGGCGCCCTCCTGGAGGATGCGGCGCAGGTCGTCCAGGGTGAATTCCGAAGTGGACACGTGGGTTCCTTCCCAGGTCGAAATGGATCGTTCAGTCGGGGGTCTCGGGGCGTTGGGGGCAGGGGGAGTGCCGGTCAGTCGACGGCGCGGACCACGACGGCCGAGTTGAAGCCGCCGTAGCCGCGGGCCAGGACCAGGGCGGTGCGGACCTGGGCGGTGCGCGACTGGTTGAGGACCAGGTCGAGGCCGTACTCCTCGTCGGGGTTGATGTGGACCGTCGGAGGGATGAGGCCCTCCTCGATGGCCAGCAGCGCGGTGGCGACGTCGAGCGGGGCCGCCCCGGAGTACAGCCGGCCCGTCATCGTCTTGGGCGCGGTGACCGGGACACCCCGGACCCCGAAGACCGCCGAGATCGCGTCGGCCTCGACACGGTCCAGCTCCGGCACGCCCGCCGCGTCCGCGAAGACAACGTCGACGTCCTCGGGGGCGGTGCCCGCGTCGGCGAGGGCGAGTTCGATCGCCTTGCGCAGGGCGGGCTCGCGGTCGCTGCCGGGCCGCGGGTCGAACGTCGATCCGTAGCCCGCGATCTCGCCGTAGATCTTGGCGCCGCGCGCGCACGCCGATTCGGCCGACTCCATGATCAGGATGGCGCCGCCCTCGCCCGGTACGTAACCGGCCGCGTCGGCGTCGAAGGGCAGGTAGGCACGGGTCGGCTCGTCGCTGGTGCTCAGCCGGTCGCCGGCCATCTGCGCCACCCAGCCCCAGGGGCAGATCGACGCGTCGACGCCCCCGGAGACGATCATCGGGGTGCCCTTGCGGATGAGCCGCCGGCCGTGCGCCACCGCGTCGAGACCGCCGGCCTCGTCACTGACGATGACGCCGCTGGGGCCCTTGAGCCCGTTGCGGATGGATATCTGACCGCTGTTGACGGCGTAGAACCAGGCGAAGGACTGGTACGCGGACACGTACTGGCTGCCCTGGCTCCACAGCTTCTCCAGCTCGCCCTGTCCGAACTCGAAGCCGCCCGAGGAACTGGCCGTGACGACGCCCATGTCGTACTCGGGCAGTTCCTTGGGGTCGATGCCCGCGTCCGCGAGCGCCCACTCGGCGGCGACCAGCGCCATCCGGGTCATGTGGTCGGTCTGCGGCAGCAACCGGCTCGGCAGCACGTCCGCGGCGACGAATCCGGGCACCTCGCCCGCCAGGGTCGACGGGTAGGAGGACGGGTCGAAGCGGGTGACCCGCCCGATGCCGTTCTTGCCGGTCCGGGTGGCGGCCCAGTAGTCCTGTGTGCCCAGTCCGTTGGGGGCGGCGATGCCCAGACCGGTCACTACCACCGTGGTGGTCATGCCACGCTCCTCTCGGGACGCGCCAGCACCATGGCGCTCTGGAATCCCCCGAAGCCGCTGCCGACCGTGAGCACCGCGTCGGTGAGCTGCTCACGGGCGACCAGCGGCACGTAGTCGAGGTCGCACTTGGGGTCGGGGGTCGTGAGGTTGGCCGTGGGCGGCACGACGTGGTTCTCCATCGCCAGCGCGGACGCGGCGATCTCGATGGAGCCGATCGCGCCGAGCGAGTGCCCGACCATCGACTTGATCGAGCTGACCGGGGTCCGGTAGGCGTGGTCGCCCAGGCTCCGCTTGAACGCCTCGGTCTCGTGGCGGTCGTTCTGCTTGGTGCCCGAGCCGTGCGCGTTGATGTAGTCGATCTCGGTCGCGTTCATCCTGGCCTCGTCGAGCGCGACCGTGATGGCCTCGGCCATCTCCGCCCCGTCCGGACGCAGACCCGTCATGTGGTACGCGTTCGAGCGCGTCGCATAGCCCGCGATCTCGGCGTAGATGTGCGCGCCGCGCCGCTTGGCGCTCTCCAGCTCCTCCAGGACGAACACGGCGGCACCCTCCCCGAGGACGAACCCGTTGCGGGTCCCGTCGAAGGGGCGCGAGGCGCGCTCGGGTACGTCGTCCCGGGGCGTCGTCGCCTTGATCGCGTCGAAGCACGCCATCGTGATCGGCGAGATCGGGGCGTCGGACGAACCCGTGATCATGACGTCCGCCGAGCCCTCGCGGAGCAGCTCCACGGCGTGCCCGACCGAGTCGATGCCGGACGTACAGCCCGTGGAGACCACCGTGTTGGGGCCCTGCGCGCCCACGGCCCACGCGACCTCGGCCGCGAAGGAGCTGGGGACCAGGTAGTTGTACAGGTGCGGGGCCGTGTAGGCGTGGTCGACCAGGTGGAGCCGGCCGCCGTCGCTGACGACGTTGTACTCCTCGTCCAGACCCATGGTCGCGCCGACCGCGCTGCCGATGGTGACGCCGACGCGATAAGGATCGTAGGCGTCGATGTCGATACCGCTGTCGGCGACCGCGCCACGGGCCGCGACCACCGCGAACTGCGCGGCGCGGTCCATCCGGCGTATCTCCTGCGGGCGCAGTCCGTGCTCCGCGGGATCGAAGTCGATCTCGGCGGCGACGCGGGAACGGAACGGACTGGGGTCGAAGAACGTGATGCGGCGGGTGGCCGTACGGCCCTCGCTCAGCAGGTTCCAGAAGTTCTTCGCCCCGACACCACCGGGGGCGAGCACCTCGATACCGGTGATGACAACGCGTCGGCCGGTCACGCGGACGCCTCCCAGTTGTAGAAGCGTGTGGCCATCGCGTCGGCCGGGGAGCGCCAGGTGGCTGGGTCGTACGCCTCGATGAACGGCTTCAGGTCCTCGCTGATCTGTATGAAGCGGGGGTCGTGCCGGGCGTGCTGGATCAGCTCGCCGCCGTTGTCCGCGTCGAAGTCCTGGAGGTGGAAGTACAGACCCCGGTACTGGAAGAGCTGGCGCCGGCGCGTGCCCATGCGGTGCGGCATTTCCGTGTCGTCGAAATCACCGAAAATCTTCGCGACGTCGACGCTCGACCCGGGATCCATCCGAGCCACAATCAGCGTGCTGTACATACGTTTCCCTCTCCTCGGGGCCCACCACACAACAGTTGACGAAAGCTCATATTCAGTATCTCGGGCGGTACGAGCGGTTTCAATATTCCCCGTGTCAGGGAATTGTCAGACCGGTTCAGAATTGCGCTGGAGAATGCCGGAGAATGCCAGGGAATGCCCCGGGAATTCAGCTGGTGATTTCGCACATGGCGGCGCCCGAGGCGACGGACGCGCCCACTTCGGCGGTGAGGCTCTTGACGATCCCCGAGCGGTGGGCGTTGAGGGGCTGTTCCATCTTCATGGCCTCCAGGACGACGACGAGGTCGCCCTCCTTGACCTCCTGGCCCTCCTCGACCGCGACCTTGACGATCGTGCCCTGCATGGGCGACGCGAGCGTGTCACCGGAGGCGACCGGGCCCGACCTCCTGGCCGCGCGGCGCTTGGGCTTGGCGCCGGCGGCGAGGCCGGTGCGGGCGAGGGACATGCCCAGCGAGGACGGCAGCGAGACCTCGAGGCGCTTGCCGCCGACCTCGACGACGACGGACTCACGGCCCGCCTCGTCCTCCGCCTCCGCCACCTCGGCGGGGTCGGTGAAGGCCGGGATGCCATTGACGAACTCGGTCTCGATCCAGCGGGTGTGGACCGTGAACGGGTCGGTGGAACCGGTCAGTTCGGGAGCGAATGCCGGGTCCTTGACGACCGCGCGGTGGAAGGGCAGCGCGGTGGCCATCCCGCCGATCTCGAACTCCTCGAGGGCGCGGGCGGCGCGCTGGAGCGCCTGCTCGCGGGTGGCGCCGGTGACGATCAGCTTCGCGAGCAGGGAGTCCCAGGCCGGGCCGATCACGCTGCCGCACTGCACACCCGCGTCCAGGCGGACGCCGGGGCCGGAGGGCGGCGCGAAGGTGGAGACCGTGCCCGGGGCCGGGAGGAAACCCCTGCCGGGGTCTTCGCCGTTGATGCGGAACTCGAAGGAGTGGCCGCGCAGGGCGGGGTCGCCGTAGCCGAGTTCCTCGCCGTCGGCGATGCGGAACATCTCGCGGACGAGGTCGATGCCGGCGACTTCCTCGGTGACGGGGTGCTCGACCTGGAGGCGGGTGTTGACCTCGAGGAAGGAGATCGTGCCGTCCATGCCGACGAGGAACTCCACGGTGCCGGCGCCGACGTAGCCGGCTTCCTTGAGGATCGCCTTGGAGGAGGAGTACAGCTCCGCCACCTGGTCGTCCGACAGGAACGGCGCGGGCGCCTCCTCCACCAGCTTCTGGTGGCGGCGCTGGAGGGAGCAGTCGCGGGTGGAGACGACGACGACGTTGCCGTGGGTGTCGGCCAGGCACTGGGTCTCGACGTGGCGGGGCTTGTCGAGGTAGCGCTCGACGAAGCACTCGCCGCGGCCGAACGCGGCCACCGCCTCACGCACGGCGGAGTCGTACAGCTCGGGGACCTCTTCGAGGGTGCGGGCGACCTTCAGGCCGCGTCCGCCGCCGCCGAAGGCCGCCTTGATCGCGATGGGCAGCCCGTGCTCCCGCGCGAAGGCGACGACCTCGTCGGCGCCGGACACCGGGTCGGGGGTGCCCGCCACCAGCGGCGCACCCGCGCGCTGGGCGATGTGGCGGGCGGCGACCTTGTCGCCGAGGTCGCGGATGGCCTGCGGGGGCGGGCCGATCCAGGTCAGGCCGGCGTCCAGGACCGCCTGGGCGAACTCGGCGTTCTCCGACAGGAAGCCGTAGCCCGGGTGGATGGCGTCCGCGCCGGAGTCCTTGGCGGCCTGGAGGACCTTGGCGATGTCCAGGTAGCTGGTGGCGGGGGTGTCACCGCCCAAAGCGAACGCCTCGTCCGCCGCCCGGACATGCGACGCGTCCCTGTCTGGTTCCGCATACACGGCAACGCTCGCGATCCCGGCATCCCGGCACGCCCGGGCCACGCGGACAGCGATTTCGCCACGGTTGGCGATGAGCACCTTGCGCACGATGAACCTCCCCAGACTCCGCTCGGAGCCACAAGACTGTTCGAGTGCACACTTCTCCTTCAATACGGTCCGTTGCAGAACTGGGTCAGAATCCGCAGACCCGGGGCAGCACTTACCGGAAGAGGAAAGAGGAAGGTCAGACCTCCGTCAAATAGCCGGACCCGGCGGACGGATCCGCCGGGTCCGGAAAGAAAAGGAATACGCCATTCCGTAGAAATTTTCGAAGGGCGTACGCGGGGCGCTCGGGAGGCGTTCCGGGACGGCGCTCGGGAGGCGTTCCGGAGCGGCGTTCGAGAGGGGTTCGGGAGGGGTTCGGCAGGGGTTCGGGAGGCGCTTCCCGCCGTCCCGCGGGGTTTCGCGGGCCGGTCGACCACTTGGCCAGTTGATCACTTGGCCAGTTGATCACTTGGCCGGTTGAACACTTGGCCGGTCGCGCTCCCGGGCTCGTCCCCGGACTCGTCCCGGTCAACCGTCCCGCAGGGCCTTGCGGTACCAAGGCGCCGCGAGGGGGAAATCGGTGTCGAAACCGGCGCCGGGTGCGCGGCGCAGGTCGGACCAGAGCGGGGTGCTGTCGAAGACGTGGTCGGTGGTGAACATGTCGAGTCCGGACGGAGGTACGCCGTGCTCGGCCAGGACCGCCCGGGCTCGGTCGACGGTCAGTTCCCGGTCGGGCCAGTCGACCCCGGTGCACTCGGCGACCGCGCGCAGAAGGGTGTCCACGGGGAGGGGCTCGGGGTTGGTGGCGTGGTAGACGGAGGCGGTCAGGTCGGCGGCGGGGGCGAGCGCGGTGGCCACGAGCAGCGCGGCCAGTTCGGGTACGGCGATCGCGGAGCTCCGGGCGGGCCAGCCCTCCACCGTGCCGGGCAGCACGCGCAGCATCCGGGTCAGGCCGGGCACCACCCACCTGTCGCCCTCCCCGTACACCAGGTGCGGGCGCAGGACGACACCGCCGGCCGCGAGAACGGTGTCCTCGGCCGCGGCCCGGGTGCGGGACGTGGGCGAGCCCGGGTTGCGGCGCAGTTCCTCGGGCCGGTCGCCGCGGAAGGTGCCACGGCCGTAGACGGACGCGGTGCTCAGCTGGACGATGCGCGCAACCCCCGCGCGGCGCGCTTCCTCGACGAGCGCCGTCGTGCCACGGGCGTTGACGGCCTCGTTGGCCTCGACACCGCCGCCGATCTGCGAGGCGCAGTGGATCAGGACGTCGACGCCGTCGCACACCCCGCGCAAGGACGCGGGGTCGGTCAGATCGGCCCGTACGACGCGAGCACCGTCATGGCCCGCAGGACGCTCCTGGGTCGGGGGACCCCCGTGGGGCGGGGGACCCTCCTGGGGCGGACCGGAGGCGAGCAGAGGACTGCGATGGGACATGAGTCTCAAGTCGGCCCGGTACCGGGCCGCTTCACGGGTGACGTGTCCGCCGACGAAGCCGGCGGCGCCGGTGATCAGGATGGTGGGCACGGGTCTGTCTCCTCGGGATGGGGACGTTCTCCCAGGCGTACGGAGGATGCGCGGGCTCAACGGCCGCGCGGGCTCAGGACGAGCTCGGCGGTGAAGACGGTCTCAGCGCGCTGCGTACCGCGCACCCGCACCAGTACGCCGCCCTCCGTACCGTGCGGTTCGGCCTGCGGCTCGATCCAGCAGGGCGCGTCGAACTCGGCGTAGCGCGCGAAGTTGCTCTTGAGACCCAGCAGGAGGGCGTCCGGCATCCCGGTCGACACGAGGCCGGCCTGCCGGGCGGCTTCCAGCAGGACCATGCCTGGTATGTGATCGACGGGGTGGTCGAAGAAGGTGGGGTGGGCGGTGTCGACGCGCAGTTCCCAGCGGTCGCCGCTGCCGGAGGCCGATCCGGGCTCGGCGAGCAGCACATGCCGGTCGTCGGAGTGGCCCACCGCGGCCGGGTCGATCGCGGGCGGCACGACGCGGTCGGTGGTGGTGGGCCGGCCGGCGCGCAGCCTGCGGTGGACGGCGGGACTGGTACAGCTGAACGCGGCGCCCGCGGTGGCCAGCGCCCTTCCGTCGCGCAGCACGGTGACGTCGTAGCGCATACCGCCGAGCACCCGGCCCCTGCGGACGATGTCCCGGCAGACCGTGCGCAGTTCGACCTCCGTGGGGACGGCGTCCGCGACAAGGAGTTCGGGGGAGGTGCTGAAGAACATGTCCCACATCAGGAACTGGTGCCCGAAGGGGACGCCGAACTCCGCGTGCGCGAGCAGGGAACCGATCTGGCGGACGGACTCGATCAGGAGCATCGGGTCCTGGTAGCCGCCGGACTGGGTGAAGAAGGAGTGGCTGCGCGGCCATTGGGCGCTGACCGCGAATTCGTCCGGGTCGGGTCCGGCCGGTTCGGCGGCGGCTTCCCAGCCGGTCAGCAGGACCTCCGAGACGGCGGCGCGATGGACGTACTCGCGCGGAACCGTCGTGGTCAGCCGCGGCGTCAGAGTACGCGCGGCGGTCTGGACGGAGGCCTGGGCAGAGGTCTGAACGGCGGATTGAACGGCGTTTCGGGCAGCGGTTCGTGAGGCGGTTCGTGAGGCGCTTGTGCCCACCGTCGCGACGTCGTCTTCGACGGACACACGGGTGGAGGTGGTGTACGACATGTACGGCACTCCTGTCTGTTTCCGAGCAGGGGGCAGCAATCCGTACCGCCGGCAGCCACCCCCGTGGCCGACGTTCTCTCGCCCACACAAGATACAGACATGTCTGTTCGGTTTTTCAAGTAAAGCTTTAGCATCCTTCGAGCGATGAGCCGCCGCTCCAGGCCGGTACGGCACGATTGCGCCACCAGGGGCGCCTGACCTTTCAAACCGTGCAGACCTGCATGGTTAGCGCCAACGGCACACGCAGGACAAGGGGCTTCACCCTGACCGCAACCTGCCGGAAACATGACCTTGAAGCGCTGGATCTCTCCATATACACGCAGGTCAACATGGGTAGATTGGAAAAGGTACGGACCGACGCGCGGGGGATTTCGAACGCGTTGACAATCAGACAAGTCTGTTTGCTATCGTCCTCATTGTGAGAGTTCAGCAGTCCGTTCCGTGATGACGAGACTGTGCCTCAGGAGGAGCAGATGAATCGGCAAGCCGTGGATCTACTCGACGCCCGATCGCAGCGCAATCTTCCGCACCGCCCCACGATTCCCCAGCCCGGGCGGGCCGTTGCCCCACAGACGGCCGCCGACCACCCCGGCCCCCCGGCCGGCGCACTGCGCGTCCTGGTCGTAGAAAACGATGTCAGGGCCGCCGACTCCCTAGTCCAGGGCCTGCTGCGGCAGGGGTACGCCGCACAGAGCGTGGCCACCGGCACCAAGGCGCTCCAGGCGCACCGCGATGCCGATCTCCTCCTGCTCGACCTGGACCTGCCCGACCTGGACGGGCTCGAGGTGTGCCGGGGCATCCGGGCGGTCTGCGACACCCCGGTCATCGCCGTCACCGCGCGCGGCTCCGAGCTCGACCGGGTGCTCGGACTACAGGCCGGCTCGGACGACTACCTGGTCAAGCCGTACGGCTTCCGCGAGTTACTGGCCCGGATGGAGGCGGTGATGCGCCGGGTGCGTCAACAGCCCGCCGCCGCCCAGGTCATCACCCACGGGCCGCTGCGCATCGACGTCGGCACCCGGGTGGCCACGCTGGACGGGAAGCCGGTGGACCTGACCCGCAAGGAGTTCGACCTGCTGCATCTACTGGCCTCGCAGCCCGGCACCGTCATGCCGCGACGCCAGCTCATGGCGCAGGTCTGGGACGACACCTGGTCCCACCGCGGGCGCACCATCGACACCCACGTCAGCAGCCTGCGCGGCAAGCTCGGTTCGAGCAGTTGGATCATCACCGTACGCGGTGTCGGTTTTCGGCTCGGCCACCCGTGAACGGCACCCGCAGGCCGTACGAGGACCACGTAACGACCGCTTGAGGGCTGCTCGAAGACCACTGGACGTCCACTTGAGAAGCACTCGATGAACGGCCGAGGACCGACCGAAAATCGAGCCAAACCGGAAGCAAATACTCCCGCCTACTGGCGGCGTGCCGCCTTGCCGATACAATACAGACCAGTCGGTAAAATTCCAGTGGGCGAGAGCAAGGACCTGGTATGGCCACACAAGAGCGCGGGACGAGGTCGAGGCACTCGATCCTGGAGTCCGCGGCCCGCGTGTTCGACGAGCGCGGCTACGACGCGGCGAGCACCAACGACATCCTGGCCCGGACGGGCCTCACTCGAGGCGCGCTTTACCACCACTTCCCCTCCAAGGAAGCGATCGCCGTGGCCCTCGTGACCGCGCACAGCGAGGCGCTGGTGGTGCCGGACCAGGCGGTGAAGCTCCAGGCCGTCATCGACCTCACCCTGGAGTTCGCCCAGCGTCTCCAGCGCGATCCGGTGCTACGGGCCAGCGTGCGGCTCGCCGTCGAGCAGACGTCGTTCTCCCGGCCGCCGCAGACGGCGTACGAGCAGTCCGGCGCCGCCATACTCGCTCTGCTGCGGCAGGCCGAGGAGCAGGGCGAGATCCTGCCGGGCGTCGACATCCAGGAGGCCACGTCGACCATCGTCGGCGCCTTCACCGGCCTGCAGTTGATGTCCCAGGTCTACAGCAACCGCGAGGATCTGCCGGAACGCATCGGTGCGTTCTGGCGCTTCATGCTGCCCGGCCTGGCCACGCCCGGCATGCTCGGCCGGCTTCGCACCATCCCGCCACCGGCCCGCGAGACGGCCTGACCCCCGCCCGACCCCCACAGCCAAGTCCCACAACCAAGTCAAACAACCGAGCCCCGCGCCCTGCCCACACCCTGCACCGCGCCCTGCTCCGCCCGCCGAACAGCACACGGCGCCCCGAACGCGAACTCCCGGGCGGGGCCGCCTCACCCGTGAGGGACCCGAGCCCGGCACCTCACCCGGGCCAAGCCCCCCACCACGGGTCCCCCTCGCATGCCATGGGTCCCCTTCGCATGCCGTGCCGTTCACGGGCAAGCCCCGTAACGGATCTCCGAAGGCCGAGGGCGCCTTCTCGCGCAGCCCCGGACACGGGGCACCGCCCCGCAACCGGCCTCTGGACACCGAGGGCTCCGCTGGACACCGTGGGCTCCACCCGCACCTGGGCTGCAGCCCCTCCCGCCTCCCGAACGGGGCCGGTGACCCCCGGGTCCCGGGCCGCGCACCCAAGCCCTGCCGAGTCCCGCACGCCGGCCCTCAGGCCAACTCCGCCCAGAGCGCGCGACCTTGAGGAGACCTCAGACACGGACCTTCAGGGGACCCCAGACACGCGACCTTGAGGGGACCCCCGAGGCCCGCCCTCACCCCCGCTTCGGAACTCAGACCCCTTCGGACCCGCTCCCCACCCGTCGTTCCTCCTCAGCCAGCCCCTCCCCGGCCAACGAGAACAACGGGCGCAACAACACCCACAGCCGCTTGGACGTCTTGGGGTCCCACCACTCCGCGTCCGTGTGCCCGAGCGACTCCAGCCCCGCGGCCACCACCACCGCCAGCTCGGCCAGATCCTCCGGCGCCGGCACGACGTCCCGGTGCGCGTCGACCACCCGCCTGCGCACCAACGCCAGCACGTCGTCACGCAACCGGGGCGGCCCCGCCGACCCGTCCACCGCCAGCTGTATGCCGGCCCGGACCAGTTCCTCCGTGCGCAACGCCTCGCACAGGGCGACCAGGAGGCGCTCCGGAGCATCCTCCACGGGTCCCTCGAAGGCCTCGTCCATCAGCGCGACGACCCGCTCGTGCGCCTGCTCGTAGACCGCGGCGGTCAACTCCGCGGTGGAGGAGAAGTGGTGGTAGAGAGCACCCCGGCTCACCCCGGCCCGGCGGCAGATGTTGACCAGTCCCGCATCGGAGAGCCGGCCGTTCGCTATCAGTTCCGCCGCGGCACGGACGAGAGCCTGACGGGTCTGTTCGGACCGGGTCTGCATCAGGCTGCACCTGCCTATTCCTGCTCTTGGCATGAAGGAGCGCGCGGGTGCCCCGAAGGCGCCAGCAACAACCGGAATCATACAACCATGCCTGTTTTAGTCGACAGCCCTGTGAACCCAGACCTCCATCCAATCCCCATAAATCCTGCAGCTCTTGCCCATGGACGGACTCTTGACGGTCGGACGATCCCGTGATCACACCCCATCCGGAACATCCGCCCACCCTTGACAATCAGACAAGTCTGTTTGTTACGTTGGCGATGGCCACGTTGCCCCGGCACCCAAGCGTCACCCGAGCGTCGAGGAGTCCGATGAGCAGCACGACCGCCCCCACCGCGCCCACCGCCACGACAGCGCCGACGTCATCGGCCTCACCGAACTCACACACTTCACCCACCGGCGCGATCTCCCCTGTCACCGCGGCCGTCCCCCTGGTCGGCAGTGGATTCGGCGAAGCCCTGCACGAGGGCCTGGTCCGCGCGGCGGCCCGGATGTCGTCCCGCCCGGGCCACTCCCCCCTCATGTCGTCCGCCACCACCCTGGGGTCCTGGGAGACCGGCGCCGTCCTGGACCGCTTCACCGCCCGCCTCCCCTCCGCGCTCGCCCCCGCCGAGGCGGAAGTGCCCACCCTGCGCACCACGCTGACGGAGTTCGCCCGCACCGCCCTGGCCCGCGCCGCGGACACCACCCCCGCACCCACCCCCATCGCCCCGCCCGCCGCCTCCCCGCACCAGGTGGCCGCCGCGGTCGCCCTGCTCCTCGAGTGCGCCCTGCTGCACGTCCTGGAGAACGGCATCGCACACCACGAGAGCGCGCTGCCCCGCGCGGTCGCGGTCGTCCGGCGCCTCGGCGAGGTCGTCCGGGAAGCAGGGGAGGGCATGTGGTCCGGCGACGACGGCCGCGGCGAGCGCCGCCGGCTGGCCCGGCAGCTGCACGACGAATTGGGCGGCGCCCTGTCCCTCGCCCGACTCAGCCTCGACGCCGCCGCGACCTGCGCCCCCGTCAGGACCGGCTCACCCGCCTCTGGCTCTCCCGGCGCCGTCGCGGCCCACCTCGCCACCGCCCAAAGGGCCCTGGCCGTGGCGGCCAGGGAGAACCAGGCGCTCATCGACGGCGTGCGCCACCGCGCCGACCTGCCGCCCCTGCGCGAGGCCCTGGAGGCCTTCCTCGCGGGCCCTCGTCCCCGCGACGGCCGCCGTATCCAGGCCTGCGTCGAGGTCATCGGTGACGAGTGGACCCTCTCCGAGCGACACCGGGAGGAGACCTTCCTCGCCCTGCGCGAGGCCCTGCGCGACCGCCTGGCCCGCTCGGGCGCGCGCCGCGTGGACACTGTCGTGCGCATCACCAGGCGCTGGGTGTACGCGAAGGTGACCGACGACGGCCAAGGTCCCGCGGCGGGTTCCGCCGGCTCCGCCGATTCCGCGCGGGCCCTGCGCTCCCTCACCGACCGCGTCGAGGACCTCGGCGGCCGGACCGGCATCACCCCGGGCACCCCCACCGGCACCCTGCTGGAGATCCATCTGCCCCTGCACAGACACCCCTGAGCTCCGCCCGAGGAAAACTGAGAGACAGAACACACTCCGACCAGCACCCCGGCCAACCCCGCCCCCGAACCCGCACCGGAGACATGGAAAAGGGCCCATCGTCTTGACGATGAGCCCTTTTCGCTGGTGCGCGAGGGGGGAGTTGAACCCCCACGCCCTTGCGGGCACTGGAACCTGAATCCAGCGCGTCTGCCTATTCCGCCACCCGCGCATTGGGTGTGTCTTTGGTCTCCCACCGAGCGGTGTGAGCGCCTGTCGACATGCAGAAGATTAGCACGCTGTCCGGGGTGGAATCACATCCCTTTCCACGGCCACAGGCCCCGCCGGCACCGCACGTCTCAGGCCTAACCGGTTCACGTATCAACCTCGTACCGGTCCAGGCCATCTCTCCAGGAGCAGGGCAGGGTGCACAGTCAGGTGCGGGACACTGGTCTCGGAGCGCCTCTACGATCCTTGGCAGGAGTAGTGCCGGGATGTGTTCGAAGAGGAGCCCCGGAGGGAACTTCGGGAAGGGACTTCGGAAGGCGTCGACACCCGTCGACAGGGCCGACAGGGGGAACCAGCCGATTTCCCGACGCGTGGATACGATCAGTAAGCAGTACCAGCAGGACCAGGACGACTGCGGCAGGCCGTACGACACGGCGGGCCGTACGCAGCACGACATGGACAGCAGGCAGAACCAGGACGGCTACGAAGGAGGAGGTGCCCCATGGGAGTCCTGAAGAAGTTCGAGCAGCGTCTCGAAGGTCTGGTCAACGGCACCTTCGCCAAGGTGTTCAAGTCCGAGGTCCAGCCCGTGGAGATCGCCGGAGCACTGCAGCGCGAGTGCGACAACAACGCCACGATCTGGAACCGCGACCGGACCGTCGTACCCAACGACTTCATCGTGGAGCTGAGCACGCCGGACTTCGAGCGCCTCAGCCCCTACTCCGGCCAGCTCGGTGACGAACTCGCCGGGATGGTGCGCGACTACGCCAAGCAGCAGCGCTACACCTTCATGGGCCCCATCAAGGTCCACCTGGAGAAGGCGGACGACCTCGACACCGGTCTCTACCGGGTGCGCAGCCGTACACTCGCCTCCTCCACCGACCAGCAGGCCCCCGAGCGCGCCCCGGCGGGCCCGCCTCCCGGCCGGCCCGGTGGCTACGGCTATCCGGCTGCCGCGCCGAGCGCGGGTCCCACGGGCGCTCCTCCGATGCCGTCCGCGCCGCCGCCCGGCGTGCGCCCCGGCCCCACGCCGATGGGCTCCCGGCCCGGCGCGGCTCCGGGCCCGGCGGCCGGCGGCCGCATGCGGCACTGGATCGAGATCAATGGCGCCCGCCATCAGATCTCCCGCCCGACGCTGGTGCTGGGTCGCAGCACCGAAGCCGACGTGCGGATCGACGACCCCGGCGTATCGCGCCGGCACTGTGAGATCCGGACCGGAACGCCCTCGACGATCCAGGATCTCGGATCCACCAACGGCATCGTGGTGGACGGGCAGCACACCACCCGCGCTACGCTCCGCGACGGCTCGCGGATCGTCGTGGGCAGCACCACCATCATTTACCGGCAAGCCGAAGGGTGAAGCGGGGGCAATGTCAGAGCTGACCCTCACGGTCATGCGGCTGGGTTTCCTGGCCGTACTGTGGCTGTTCGTGATCGTGGCCGTGCAGGTCATCCGCAGCGACCTGTTCGGAACGCGCGTCACACAGCGCGGCTCGCGCAGGGACGCCTCCAGGCCGCAGCAGGCCGCGCGCCAGGCCACACCACCTCCGCAGCGCCAGCAAGCGGCGCCGCCGAGCGGCGGCGGTGGCCGACAGCGCCGCGGCGCACCCACCAAGCTGGTCGTCTCCGAAGGCACTCTCACGGGCACGACCGTCGCGCTGCAGGGGCAGACCATCACCCTGGGCCGCGCGCACGACAGCACCATCGTGCTGGACGACGACTACGCGTCCAGCCGCCATGCCAGGATCTACCCGGACCGGGACGGCCAGTGGATCGTCGAGGACCTCGGCTCCACCAATGGCACGTATCTCGACCGAAGCCGACTGACGACTCCCACGCCCGTTCCGCTGGGCGCGCCGATCCGCATCGGCAAGACCGTCATCGAGCTGCGGAAGTAGTACGACAATGAGCGAGCGGAGCGAGCACGCAGCAGCGGTCCACACGACGGACCCCGGCGCGCTCCCGACCGGAGGGTGGGCACCGTGCGGATGTACCCGGAGCCGACGGGCGAGGTGCGCATGAGTCTGTCACTGCGCTTCGCCGCCGGATCGCACAAAGGCATGATCCGCGAGGGCAACGAGGACTCCGGTTACGCCGGTCCCCGCCTGCTCGCGATCGCCGACGGTATGGGCGGCCAGGCCGCCGGTGAGGTCGCCTCCTCCGAGGTGATCTCCACCATCGTCGCGCTCGACGACGACGTCCCGGGCTCCGACATCCTCACCTCGCTGGGCACCGCCGTACAGCGTGCCAACGACCAGCTGCGGATGATGGTCGAGGAGGACCCCCAGCTGGAGGGCATGGGGACCACCCTCACCGCGCTCCTGTGGACCGGTCAGCGCCTCGGCCTCGTGCACGTCGGCGACTCGCGCGCGTACCTCCTGCGTGACGGCGTCCTCACGCAGATCACCCAGGACCACACGTGGGTGCAGCGCCTCGTCGACGAGGGCCGCATCACCGAGGAGGAAGCCACCACCCACCCGCAGCGCTCCCTCCTGATGCGCGCGCTGGGCAGCGGCGACCACGTCGAGCCGGACCTCTCCATCCGCGAAGTCCGCGCCGGCGACCGCTACTTGATCTGCTCCGACGGCCTGTCCGGCGTCGTCTCCCATCAGACGATGGAGGACACCCTCGCCAGCTACCAGGGCCCGCAGGAGACCGTCCAGAACCTCATCGAGCTCGCGCTGCGCGGCGGCGGCCCCGACAACATCACCGTCATCGTCGCCGACGTCCTCGACATCGACTCCGGCGACACCCTCGCCGTCCAGCTCTCCGACACCCCGGTCGTGGTCGGCGCGGTCGCCGAGAACCAGCACCAGCACCAGCTGCACGACAACGGCGCCATGCAGACCCCCGCGGGCCGCGCCTCCAGTCTCGGCCGTCCGGTGCCCGGACAGGGCGGTGGCGGCGAGTTCGGCCCGCCCGGCAGCGGCGACACCACCGGGTATGTCTCCACGGGCGGCTACGGCGACTACTCCGACGAGGACTTCGTCAAGCCGAGCGCGGGACGCAAGTGGCTGAAGAGATCCCTCTACAGCGCGCTGGCCCTCGCCGTCATCGGCGGCGGTCTGTACGGCGGCTACCGGTGGACGCAGACCCAGTACTACGTCGGCGCCCAGGACCAGCACGTCGCGCTGTACCGCGGGATCAGCCAGGACCTGGCCTGGGTCTCGCTCTCGAAGGTGGAGAAGGATCACCCCGAGATCGAACTCAAGTACCTGCCGCCGTACCAGCAGAAGCAGGTCAAGGCGACGATCACGGAGGGCGGCCTCCAGGACGCCCAGAAGAAGATCGGCGAGCTCGCCACACAGGCCTCCGCGTGCAAGAAGGACGCCGAGCGCCGCGCCGTCGACAGCCAGAACAGCACGAAGACCGGCACGGGCCAGGCAGGTGGAACCACGGGAACCACAACCACCACTCGGACGTCCAAGGCCACGTCCAGCCCGTCCGCGACGCCGAACCCATCCAGCTCGGCACCGTCTTCGAAACCGTCCACCTCCGCCGCAGCCACTCCCACACCCGGCCCCAGCCTCTCCGACGAGGAGCAGAAGCTGGTCTCGCTGTGCGGTAAGCAGTAAGAAGCCGTGAGGGGCCCTGTCACACCATGAGCAGTAGTACGAACACGCCGACGCACCACACATCGACCATCGGTTCGATCGGCACACCGAGCCGCCGCAACACCGAGTTGGCGCTGCTGGTGTTCGCCGTTCTCATCCCGGTCTTCGCGTACGCCAACGTGGGCCTGGCCATCGATGAGAAGGTGCCGGCCGGCCTGCTGAGCTACGGCCTCGGCCTCGGCCTGATCGCGGGCGTCGCCCATCTCGGCGTCCGCAAGTTCGCGCCGTACGCCGACCCGCTGCTGCTGCCGCTGGCGACGCTGCTCAACGGCCTCGGCCTGGTGATGATCTGGCGCCTCGACCAGTCGAAGCTGCTCCAGTCGCTGCCCAACTTCGTTCAGGCGGCACCCCGCCAGCTGATGTACACCGCGCTGGGCATCGGTCTGTTCGTCGCCGTGCTGATCTTCCTGAAGGACCACCGCGTCCTGCAGCGCTACACCTACATCTCCATGTTCGGCGCGCTGATCCTGCTCCTGCTGCCGCTGGTCCCCGGTCTCGGCGCCAACATCTACGGCGCCAAGATCTGGATCTCGATCCCCGGTCTGGGCACTCTCCAGCCCGGTGAGTTCGCGAAGATCATCCTCGCGGTCTTCTTCGCCGGCTACCTCATGGTGAAGCGCGACGCGCTGGCCCTCGCCAGCCGCCGTTTCATGGGCCTCTACCTGCCGCGCGGCCGCGACCTCGGCCCGATCCTGGTCGTCTGGTTCGTCTCCATCCTGATCCTGGTCTTCGAGACCGACCTCGGTACCTCGCTGCTGTTCTTCGGCATGTTCGTGATCATGCTGTACGTCGCCACGGAGCGGACCAGCTGGATCGTCTTCGGTCTGCTGATGTCGGCGGCCGGCGCGGTCGGCGTCGCCTCCTTCGAGCCGCACGTCCAGCAGCGCGTCCAGGCCTGGCTCGACCCCATGCACGAGTTCACGCTGAGCAGGCAGGGCGTCGGCGGCCACACCGAGCAGTCCATGCAGGCCCTCTGGGCCTTCGGCTCCGGCGGCACGCTCGGCACCGGATGGGGACAGGGCCACTCCGAACTCATCCGGTTCGCCGCCAACTCCGACTTCATCCTCGCCAGCTTCGGCGAGGAACTGGGCCTCGCGGGGATCATGGCGATCCTGGTCGTCTACGGCCTGATCGTGGAGCGCGGCATCCGTACGGCGCTCGCGGCCCGCGACCCGTTCGGCAAGCTCCTCGCCGTCGGCCTCTCCGGCGGCTTCGCGCTCCAGGTCTTCGTCGTCGCGGGTGGCGTCATGGGCCTGATCCCGCTCACCGGTATGACGATGCCGTTCGTGGCCTACGGAGGCTCCTCCGTCATCGCCAACTGGGCGCTGATGGGCATCCTCATCAGAATCAGCGACACCGCCCGCCGCCCGGCCCCCGCGCCCGCCCCCAGCCCCGACGCCGAGATGACCCAGGTGGTCCGCCCGTGAACAAGCCCCTGCGCCGGATCGCGATCTTCTGCGGGCTCCTCGTCCTCGCCCTGCTCATCCGCGACAACTACGTCCAGTACGTCCAGGCGGACAGCCTGCGGACCAACGCGAACAACCGCCGCGTCGCCATCGAGCGGTACGCCACTCCGCGCGGCGACATCATCGTCGACGGCAACCCGATCACCGGGGCCACCAAGTCGACGAAGAACGGCATCAACGACTTCGAGTACAAGCGCACCTACAAGGACGGCCCCATGTGGGCGCCGGTCACCGGGTACGCCTCGCAGGCCTTCGACGCCTCCCAGCTGGAGAAGCTGGACGACGGCATCCTCACCGGCAACGACGACCGGCTCTTCTTCCGCAACACCCTCGACATGATCACGGGCAAGAAGAAGCAGGGCGGCAACGTCGTCACCACCCTCAACGCCGCCGCGCAGAAGGCCGCCTACGAGGGCCTGCTGAGCCGGGGCAAGGGAGCCGTCGCCGCGATCAACCCGCAGACCGGCGCGATCCTGGCGCTGGCCTCGACCCCGTCCTACGACCCCTCGACCTTCGCCGGCACCTCCGGGAGCGACGAGAAGGCCTGGAACAAGCTCCAGAAGAAGAACAACCCCGACGAGC
The DNA here is from genome assembly GCF_039503195.1 of Streptomyces mirabilis. NCBI lineage: Bacteria > Bacillati > Actinomycetota > Actinomycetes > Kitasatosporales > Streptomycetaceae > Streptomyces > Streptomyces mirabilis. Next base: position 5,384,216 of record NZ_JBCJKP010000001.1, on the reverse strand, counting down.
CGATGCTCAACCGGGCGCTGCGCGAGACCTACCCGCCGGGCTCCACCTTCAAGGTGGTCACCGCGGCGGCGGCGCTGGAGAACGGCCTGTACAAGTCCGCGGACGAGAACACGGACTCGCCGCTGCCGTACACCCTGCCGAACACCACCACCGAGCTGAAGAACGAGGGGAACATCCCCTGCAAGAACGCCACCATGCGCGTGGCGCTCAAGGTGTCCTGCAACACGGTCTTCGGCAAGATCGGCGCGGACCTCGGCACGGACAAGATGCTCGCGGAGGCCGAGAAGTTCGGCTTCAACTCCGAGCAGCTCACGCCGGTGCGCTCCAACGCCTCCGTCTTCCCCAAGTCGATGGACAAGCCGCACACCGCGCTCAGCTCCATCGGCCAGTTCGAGACCGCCGCGACCCCGCTGCAGATGGCCATGGTGGCCTCCGCCGTCGCCAACAACGGCACGCTCATGAAGCCGTACATGGTCGACAAGCTGCAGGCCCCGAACCTGGACGTCATCTCGCAGACCGACCCGCAGAAGATGAGCCAGCCGCTCTCCCAGTCGAACGCCCAGATCCTGCAGTCGATGATGGAGACGGTCGTCAAGGAGGGCACGGGTACCAAGGCGCAGATCTCCGGCGTCACCGTGGGCGGCAAGACCGGTACCGCCCAGCACGGCGTCGCGAACAGCGAGAAGCCGTACGCGTGGTTCATCTCGTATGCCAAGCTCCCCGACGGCAGCTCGCCGGTCGCCGTGGCCGTCGTGGTCGAGGACGGCGCCGCGAACCGTGGAGACATCACGGGTGGTGGTCTCGCCGCCCCCATCGCGAGGAGCGTGATGAAGGCAGTCATCGACAGCAAGAAGTGACCCCTGTCACGTCCCCTTCACATCGGTGCACGTTGCGATACCGGTCCTGTATCGGGTGACGGGCTTGGCCAGGTCACAGAAGCCGAGCCGGGTACGGTATGCCCGGACGGCACACCGCCGGACCACACATGCGTGCGGTCGGGACCGACGGAGAGGGCTGGTAGGTAGCTATGGAAGAGCCGCGTCGCCTCGGCGGCCGGTACGAGCTGGGCCAGGTGCTCGGCCGTGGTGGCATGGCGGAGGTACATCTCGCCCATGACACCCGGCTCGGCCGCACCGTGGCGGTGAAGACGCTGCGAGCCGACCTCGCACGCGATCCGTCGTTCCAGGCCCGGTTCCGCCGGGAGGCCCAGTCGGCCGCCTCGCTCAACCATCCCGCGATCGTCGCCGTGTACGACACGGGTGAGGACTACATCGAGGGCATCTCCATCCCGTACATCGTGATGGAGTACGTCGACGGGTCCACGCTGCGCGAGCTGCTGCACTCGGGCCGCAGACTGCTCCCCGAGCGGTCCATGGAGATGACCATCGGCATCCTCCAGGCCCTCGAGTACTCCCACCGCGCCGGAATCGTCCACCGCGACATCAAGCCGGCCAACGTCATGCTGACGCGCAACGGCCAGGTCAAGGTCATGGACTTCGGCATCGCCCGCGCCATGGGCGACTCCGGCATGACGATGACGCAGACCGCCGCGGTCATCGGCACCGCCCAGTACCTCTCCCCGGAGCAGGCAAAGGGCGAGCAGGTCGACGCGCGCTCGGACCTCTATTCGACCGGTTGCCTCCTCTACGAGCTGCTGACCGTGCGTCCGCCCTTCGTGGGCGACTCCCCGGTCGCGGTCGCGTACCAGCACGTACGCGAGGAGCCGCAGCCGCCGTCGGTCTTCGACCCCGAGATCACGCCCGAGATGGACGCGATCGTCCTGAAGGCACTGGTCAAGGACCCGGACTACCGCTATCAGTCCGCCGACGAGATGCGCCAGGACATCGAGGCCTGCCTCGACGGCCAGCCCGTCGCCGCCACGGCCGCCATGGGCTCCGTGGGCTACGGCGGCTACCCGGACGACCAGGCCACCACGGCGCTGCGCTCCACGGACGCCCAGGCCACGTCCATGCTGCCCCCGATGAACCCGGACGACGGCGGCTACGGCTACAACAGCTACGACGACCGTCCGGACCGCCGCCGCCAGCAGAAGAAATCGAACACCTCGACGATTTTGCTGATCGTGGCGGGTGTGCTGGTCCTGGTCGGCGCGATCCTGATCGGGAAGTGGATGTTCGGGGGCAGCGGGGTGAGCAACAACAGCGTCACCGTTCCCAACCTCGTCAGCCAGACGCAGAAGGATGCCACCCAGCTGGCCACCAACGCCGAGCTGAAGGTTTCGATCACCAAGAAACCCTGCGAGAACGAGAAGACGGGCAACGTCTGCGACCAGGACCCGAAGGCGGGCGTGAAGGCCACCAAGGGCGACACCATCAACCTGGTGGTGTCCACGGGAGCGCCGAAGGTCGTCGTGCCCGGCGTCACGGGCCAAAGCCTCGACGACGCCAAAGCGAAGCTCACGAGCAGCGCCTACAACTTCACGATCAAGACGCAGACCCAGGTGTCCACGGAAGACCCGAACACCGTGCTGGACCAGGACCCGAAGCTCGGCGCGGAGGTGCAGAAGGGATCGACGATCACCCTCACCATCGCCAAGGCCGCCGAGAAGGCCACGGTCCCGGACGTCACCGGCAAGTCGTGCGAGGAGGCCAAGGCCGCGATGACGGCCAACAACCTCGTCGGCAACTGCACCCAGATCGACGTGACCGACCCGAACCAGGCCGACAAGGTCGTCTCGACCGTTCCGGCGATCGGCAGCCCGGCCGACAAGAACTCCAACGTGACCATCCAGATCGGCAAGGCGCAGGCCCAGCCCTTCCAGATGCCGCAGGTGACCCAGATGACCCTTGGCCAGGCCAAGCAGGTCCTGGCGCAGAACAATCTCCAACTCGGCAACGTCGCAGGCTCGACGGACGACAACGCCATTGTGCTCGCCAGCGATCCGCAGCAGGGCTCGCAGGTGACGGCGGGCCAGAAGGTCAACCTCGTCGCGGCCAATTCCGGGCAGAACGGCGGCAACAACAACGGCGGCGGCAACGGCTTCGTCGGCGGTCTCACCGGAGGCTGACGCAGCGGTTGGAACAGCGGTCGAACGAACGGTGCCCCGCCCGGGAATCCTCCCGGGCGGGGCACCGTTCGTTCGCGTTCAGTCGAGTTCGGTCGAGTCGTTTGACCGGGCCGCCCTCAGCCCAGTTCCTTCGGCGGCGTGCGCGCGCTGTCCACCTTCTGCACGCGTTCCAGCTCACCCCACACGATGTAGCGGTACTCCGACGTGTAGACCGGTGTGCAGGTCGTCAGGGTGATGAAGTGGCCCGGCTTCGTCCTGCCCGACTGCTTCGGGACCGACTGGAGGACCTTGACGTTGTACTTCGAGGTCTCCGGGAGGATCGAGAAGACCTTGTAGACGTACCAGTCGTCCTTGGTCTCGAAGACGATCGGGTCGCCCTTCTTTATCTTGTCGATGTTGTGGAACTTGGCGCCGTGGCCGTCGCGGTGGGCGGCGAGCGTGAAGTTGCCCGTCTTGTCGGTCATCGGCAGTGTCGCCTTGACGGGGTCGATGTAGTAGCCGGCGACGCCGTCGTTGAGGACCTTCGTGGAGGTGCCCTTCTCGACCAGCACCTCGCCGTTCTTCATGGACGGAACGTGCAGGAAGCCGATGCCGTCCTTGGTGTCCAGCGCACCCGGGCCGCCCTTGTCCTGGGCCCAGTTGTCGCGGACCTTGTCACCCTGCTTGTCGGCCTTGCGGTCCGCGACGACGTTCGTCCACCACAGCGAGTAGACGACGAACAGGCCGAGCACCAGGCCCGCGGTGATGAGGAGTTCACCCAGGATGCTGACCGCCATCGCGATCCGGCTCGCTCCACGACGCTTCGGAGCGGCCGTTTCGGCGTCGGCCTCGGCCTCGGCGCGCTCGTCGTGGTCGGTCCTCGCTGCCACTGTGCATCTGCCCCGTCTGATCTGTCTCAGGTTGTCTCACGTGCTGGTGCCCGACGGGGCTCCTATCCGAGGAGCGCGTCCGGCTTGCCCTTGCTGCGCGGGCGTTCCTCGACCATCTTGCCCCACACGATCATGCGGTAGGTGCTGGTGAATTCCGGCGTGCAGGTGGTCAGTGTGATGTAGCGGCCCGGTGCCGTGAAACCGGACCCCTGGGGGATCGGGTCCAGCACCTTCGTGTTCGACGGGGACGTCACCGGCAGGATCGACGTCATCTTGTAGACGAAGTAGTCGTCCTGGGTCTCGACCACGATGGAGTCACCGGGCTTGAGCCGGTTGATGTAGCGGAACGGTTCGCCGTGCGTGTTGCGGTGCCCCGCGAGACCGAAGTTGCCGGTCTTGGCGTCCGGCATCGCCGTCTTCAGGGCTCCCTCGCCGTAGTGACCCACCATTCCGCGGTCGAGGACCTTCGTCTTGCTGGTGCCCTCGGCGATCGGAGCGACCACGTCCAGCTTCGGGATGTGCAGGATGGCGAAACCCTGTCCCGGCTCGAACGTCCCCGGACTCCGCTTGCCGCTCGCCCAGTCCTCCTGGAGGTGGTGCGCGGCACTGCCCGCCTGCTGGTGCGCCCGCACGTTCGACCACCACAACTGGTAGGTCACGAACAGCAGCATCAGGACGCCGGTGGTGATGAACACCTCGCCGATCATCCGGCTGACGAGGACGGCCGCACCGGGCTTCCGCGCGCGCGCCGCCCTCCGGGCCTGAACACGGCTCAGGGGCGCCTGAGCGGCCTTCTCCGCCGACTCCACCGACTCCTGGGCACCCAGGGGCTCCTGGGGCTCCTGAGCCCCTCCGTGGCGTCCGTGGCGTCGCGCCGCCTTGCGCCGCGCCGCACGGCCCCCGGGAGCGGGCATCCCCTCGTTCGTGGCCCGCCCCGCCAACTGCTCGGCCCTGCGCCGCGCCTCGGAGACCTCCGAGGCCCGCAGCGCCACGGTCTCGTCGTCCAGCTTCGGAGCCGCGCCGACCGGTTCGGCGTACAGGGGCATGGGTCTGGTGAGCGGTGCGCCGTAGGCGGGAGCAGGATCCTGGGCACCCCCCGGCGCCCCCTGCCAGTTCCGCGCGTAGCCCTCGGGGCCGTCCACCGCGTACTGGTGCTGTCCCTGCCCGGACCACTCCTGCCCGAGCCCGCCCCCCGACACGGCGGCGGGCGGTACGTCGGCCGGCAGCGGGGCGGCGCGCCGCCCGCCGGGCCGCGCGGCGGCCCTGGAGCCCGGCAGCGGATCGGTGAGCGGATCCGCGAGCTGCTCGACCGCGGCCTCGAACGCGCCGGGTCCCCCGTACGGCTGCTGCCGGTACGGGGACCCGTCGTCTCCGGTGCCGCCGTAGGCGGCACCGGACTCGCGCTCGGGGCGCAGGGCGGTCACGCCGTGGCCCTGCCCACCACCGGGGCGAGCCCCACCGACCTCGCCACGGCACCCTGGTCGCCGCACTCCACCAGCCAGTTGGCGAGCATCCGGTGACCGTGCTCGGTCAGCACCGACTCGGGATGGAACTGCACACCCTCGACCGGGAGTTCACGGTGACGCAGCCCCATGATGATCCCGTCGTGGGTACGGGCGGTGACCTCCAGCTCGGCCGGCACGGTCTCCGGCTCGGCGGCCAGCGAGTGGTAGCGGGTCGCGGTGAAGGGGGACGGCAGTCCGGCGAAGACACCTCTGCCCTCGTGCTCCACCAACGACGTCTTGCCGTGCAGCAGCTCGGGCGCCCGGTCCACGACACCGCCGTACGCCACCTGCATCGACTGCATGCCGAGGCAGACGCCGAAGACGGGGACACCCGTGTCCGCGCAGTGGCGGACCATGTCGACGCAGACGCCGGCCTGCTCGGGAGCGCCGGGGCCGGGTGACAGCAGTACGCCGTCGAATCCGTCCTGGGCGTGCGCGGTCGAGACCTCGTCGTTGCGCAGCACCTCGCACTCGGCGCCGAGCTGGTACAGGTACTGGACCAGGTTGAAGACGAAGCTGTCGTAATTGTCGACGACGAGAATCCGCGCGCTCACTGGTTGTTCACCGTCACATCGTTGAAGGGGAGCAGCGGTTCGGCCCACGGGAAGACGTACTGGAAGAGTACGTAGACCACCGCGAGGACGAGCACGAGTGAGATCAGCGCCTTCACCCATGCGTTCCCCGGCAAATGCCGCCAGATGAAGCCGTACATGCTGTCCCTTCCGTCGCATCACGGCACCAGAGCCACGCCCTACACCATCGGACCCACGCCGTACGGGACCAGACTAACGGCGTAGCGCCTGAGGTTTCCCGGCCTCCACGGGCTGCGTGGAATCCAGGTGGGCCCAGACGATCAGCCGGTGGCTGTGTCCCCACTCCGGATCGCACGTGGTCAGCGTGAGATAGCGGCCCGGAGCCGTGTACCCGGACTTACGTGGCACAGGATCGATCACCTCAACGTCCGTGGGCACTGTTTTGTAAGGGCCTTTGTCGATCCGATACGTGAACCAGGTCGTCCCGTCGGTCAGCACCACCGCGTCCCCCCTGCGCAGCTGGGGAAAGTCCTTGAACGGGTCGCCATACGTGCGCCGGTGCCCCGCGACGGCGAAGTTCCCCTCCTGCCCGAGCTGGGCCGTCCCCCGGTAATGCCCGAGCCCCTTCTGCAGGACGCTCGTGCCGGTGCCTTCGAGTACGGGCTTGTTCCACGTGAAACCAAGGCGGGGGATGTACATCACTGCGAAGGGCTTGCCGTAGGCGTAGGGGCCCGGGGCCTTCGGGCTCTCGGTCGTTCTCGCCGTCGGCGTCTTCGGGTCCCCGGTTGCCGGGGTGGTCGTAGGCGCCTTCGACTGCTGCGCGACCGATCCCTTCGACCACTGCTTCTGGAGCTGGTCGATCTGGTGGTTCATCTCGCTGTCGGCCTTCACGCCCGTCCAGAACAGGACGTAGACCACGAAGAGCACAATGAGCGTGCCGATGGTGATGCACAGTTCGCTCACTGTCCGGACGAGCACTCGCACCGACACGGGACCCCCAGCGGCAGCTGCTTCAGCCACTACTCCACAGGTTTTGCGTAGTGGAGATCCACTGTGCCCGAGTAGCCGGGAAGAGTCACCGTCCCGTTCTCCTCGACTTTCCAGCCGAGCCCGTAGACGTTGACGTACACCATGTAGTTCTGGATCGCCGGAGAGTCAGCGAGGGCCTTCTGGAGCTTCTGGGGGTCACCGATCGCGGTGATCTTGTACGGGGGCGAGTAGACCCGGCCCTGGAGGATCAGGGTGTTGCCGACACAGCGCACCGCGCTGGTGGAGATCAGCCGCTGGTCCATCACCTTGATGCCCTGGGCGCCACCCAGCCACAGGGCGTTCACCACGGCCTGCAGGTCCTGCTGGTGGATGACCAGGTAATCGGGCTGCGGCTCGGGGTAGCCGGGCAGCTTGGCCGTGGCGTTCGGCGGCGCGTCGTTGAGGGTCACCGTGACGGCCTTGCCCTTGAGCTTCTGGGTGCCGGTGTTCTTCTCCAGTGCGGCGAGCTTGGCGGTGTCGGCCTTGCTGCCGCCGTTCTCCCGCCCGGCGAGCGTGTCGACCTGGTCACGCAGGACGCCGTTGGACTCGTCCAGCGACGCGTTCTTGTGGCTGCGCTCCTGAATGAGGTCGGAGAGCTTCAGCAACGACGCGTCCGTGCGGATATTGGTGCCCTTGGCCGTGTTGAAGCTGGTGAAGAAAATCAGCCCGGCGAGCGCGAAGACGGCGACGGTGAGTACACGTACGGGCCGGAAACGACGCGTAACGGCAGGACTGGAACCCGTCCCGGGGGAGTCGGCAGAATTGCTCAACGTACCCTTATCTCCTTCGGCGCCGCGGAAGCACTACGCTAACGGACGCCCGGGGGAGCGCTCAGTGTCCCCTTGTACGCTGCCCCGGAGCCCGCCCCAGTTCCCTGCGCGGCCACGCAGCGCATCGACAGGAGAGACCCTCGTGCCGAAGTCACGTATCCGCAAGAAGGCCGACTACACGCCGCCCCCGGCGAAGCAGGCGACCAACATCAAGCTGACCAGTCGCGGCTGGGTCGCACCGGTCATGCTGGCCATGTTCCTCATCGGCCTCGCCTGGATCGTCATCTTCTACGTGACGGACGGCTCGCTGCCCATCGACGCCCTCGGCAACTGGAACATCGTGGTCGGCTTCGGCTTCATCGCGGCGGGATTCGGCGTCTCCACGCAGTGGAAGTAGCTCTGCCCAGGGTTATCCACTGAGTTATCCACAAGAGTTTTCCACAGGTGGAAAACTAAGACGATCTGTGGATAACTCATCCGGGGTTGACGCCGGTGTGACTGACCTACCGGGATCCGCAAACCTGTTCGCCCCCTGTCCGACCTGCGAAAACCCGGGTCAGCGACAGGGGGCACAGCTGTTCCCACACGGCGTGCACAAGATCCGCCACGATCTGTGGACAACATCGCTCTCGAAGGCTTCTCAAGTGAGCCGAGCGGTACCTCAGGTGAGCTGAGCCGTCCTGACCAGCGTCGCGACGACCACCGCGGCCAGGACCACGGCACACACCCCGTACTGGATCAGGGTCCGCCGCTCGCGCGGGGCATGGACCATGGCGTAGCCGACGACAACACCGCCGACGAGTCCACCGATGTGGGCCTGCCACGCGATGTTGCTCCACCCGAAGGTGAAGATCAGGTTGATCACCAGCAGGGCGATCACGGGGCGCATGTCGTAGTTGAGCCGGCGCATCAGGACGGCGGTCGCGCCGAAGAGGCCGAAGATCGCGCCGGAGGCGCCCAACGAGGGCTGGTTCGGCGCGGCCACGAGGTAGGTGAGCGCGCTGCCCGCGAGACCGGAGACGAAGTAGAGGGCGAGATAGCGGGCACGGCCGAGGGCCGCTTCCAGGGGGCCGCCGATCCACCACAGGCTGAGCATGTTGAACAGGATGTGGATATAGCTGCCGTGCAGGAACATCGCCGTCAGCATGCGGTACCACTGGCCCTCCGCGACGCCCTCGACCGAGCCGAGCAGCGGGACGTACGCGCGGCCGATGAGGTCGAAGCTGTCGGTGAAGCGGTCCACCGACAGCTGGACCAGGAAGACGGCGAGGTTGAGCCCGATCAGGATCTTGGTGACGAGCCGGGGGTCCGCGGTGACAGCGCCACCCGCGAGGGTGCGGGGCTGCGAGGCCGACGGCGCGTGGCCCGTACCGGAGCCGGCGCGGACGCACTCGGGGCACTGGAAGCCCACGGAGGCACTGATCATGCACTCGGGGCAGATGGGGCGCTCGCAGCGGGTACAGCGCACGCCGGTTTCACGATCCGGATGCCGGTAGCAGGTGGGCAGGGCCTGGGCGTCCTGATGTCCCTGGTCCTGCGGGCCCTGCGGGTTGCCTGGCGCCTGGTCCATGGGGTCCCCTCAATCCGGTCGTACGCAATGCACCGCCCCGCCCATCCTTACGGATGGGCGGGGCGTTTGGTTCCCTGCGGGAGCCCTCGGACCTTCGGGTCCTTGGGTCTCAGCCTTCGCGGAGCGGGTTTCAGCCCTTGCGGGTCTCGACGACGACCGACTCGATGACGACGTCGTTGACCGGGCGGTCGGTGCGCGGGTTGGTCTGGGTGCTCGCGATGGCGTCCACGACCTTCTGGCTGGCCGCGTTGGTGACCTCGCCGAAGATGGTGTGTTTGCGGGTCAGCCAGGCCGTCGGGGAGACGGTGATGAAGAACTGCGAGCCGTTGGTACCGGGGCCGGCGTTGGCCATGGCCAGCAGGTAGGGCTTGTCGAAGGCGAGCTCCGGGTGGAATTCGTCCTCGAACTGGTAACCGGGGCCGCCGGTGCCGTTGCCCAGCGGGTCACCGCCCTGGATCATGAATCCGCTGATCACCCGGTGGAAGACCGTGCCGTCGTAGAGCTTGTCGGTGGACTTCTCACCCGTCTCCGGGTTGGTCCACTCACGCTCGCCCGTGGCAAGCTCGACGAAGTTCCGGACCGTCTTGGGCGCGTGGTTCGGCAGAAGCCGGACTTCGATGTCGCCTTGGTTGGTCTTCAGGGTGGCGTAAAGCTGCTCAGCCACGATCTGCCTTCCGTTGCCTTCTTTTGACCCCCCGATCCTCGCACGGACCGGGCCTCGCGTCGTTCGGCCACCACCTCCGAGCGAATATCCGGGGTCGCCCTTGCGGAAATCCCGTCGAGTCCTTGCGTGCACAGGACGCGAAGCGACGATCCGTGGCATTGTCGGCGACAAGCTCCTGTTGCCCCGTATGCCCTATCTCGCATGCCTCGCAGCCCCTCGAGAGGCATGATCTCGAACAGGGCGGAAAGGTGAACCGTGCCCCCTTTGGGGTACTCGAACGCCCACGTACGCCACCGAGGAGGAGGAAGACCCGTGACCCGCATTGACAGCGTGCGCGCCGCGACCGGCTCGGCGAAGGACAGCGTGCTGCACGCCGCGGAAGTGGTGGCGCCTTACGCCGACACGGCCAAGGACCGGGCCTCGTACTACGCGAACGAGGCACTCGTACGGCTCGCGCCCAAGGTGTCGCTGGCCGCAGAGCAGGCCCGCGTCCAGTACGGCGCCCATCTCGCGCCACGCCTTGAACAGGCCCGTACGCATGTGCCGCCGAAGGTCGACCAGGCCGCCGTCCGTACCCGGCAGGCGGCCTTGCAGGCCGCCGAGTACACCAGGCCGAGGATCGAGCAGGCGGTGGCCGCGGCCCAGCCTGTACGTGAGGAGGCCGCGTCACGCAGTGTGGCGGCGATCGCCGCGCTGCGCGGACAGGTCTCGCCCCAGGAGATCCAGAAACTGGTCCGCAAGCACGAGCGGCGCGCGAAGGCCGGCCGCGCCGCCAAGGGGCTGCTCGTTCTGGGCATTCTCGCGGGCGGTGCCTTCGTCGCCTGGAAATGGTGGGACAAGCAGGCCAACCCCGACTGGCTGGTCGAGCCGCCCGCCGCGACGGAGGTGCCCGAGACGGGCCGTCTGTCCTCGGTCGACGGCACCGGCCTGTCCGACCTGGACCCCGAGGTCCAGGCCAAGCAGGCCGAGGAGGACCGCGACGACCGCCGCTGACCCCGAACCAGGTGAACAAGCCCTGAGCAAGGGCAACAACATCGCCGTGGGGCAGGAGACTTGAGAGTCTCCTGCCCCACGGCGATGTTTCACGTGGAACCGGCGGAACCGGCAGAACTGGCGGAACCGGCCGAGCGGAACCGAACGACGGACCCACGGGCGCGGCACGGATCAAGCCGATTCATGTCTTCCGCCACGGTGACGTTTGCAACGACCGATGCTCACAACATCCGCACAGATCCTCTTCACCCTGCGCATTGCCATGATTACGCATATCTGCTTACAGCAGCTCACACGAGGATCCGGCGGCGACACGGACCGCCCCCGCGCCACGTCGGCCACCGGTGGGGCGCCGTCGACACCCGCACACAGGCCGATCATTTGCGCAAACAACTGCAACGACTGCGAAGCCTGCTGCGTGACTCAGGTCACCGAAAAACAAGAACCGGCCAGCCGCCGCGAAGGGCGTCTGACCGGTCCGGGATGTGGAGCCTAGGGGAGTCGAACCCCTGACATCTGCCATGCAAAGACAGCGCTCTACCAACTGAGCTAAGGCCCCGGAAGACAGGCGTCCGCCCGGTGGAATCGGATACCGGAGGGCGCCGCAGACCAGAGTACCGGGTCACCCCCGGGATCTCGCAAAAAGATTGGGGGTCCCCGTGGGCGACCACTCTCCGTAAGATGCTCGACGTGGTTCGCGACAGCGAACCGCCGTATTTGGGGAAGCGATGGGGAGACGCAATGGACGCCGCACAGCAGGAAGCAACCGCAAGAGCCCAAGAGCTGCAGCGGAACTGGTACGGAGAGCCGTTGGGGGCGCTCTTCCGTAGGCTCATCGAGGATCTGGGCCTCAACCAGGCGCGTCTTGCCGGGGTGCTGGGACTTTCCGCGCCCATGCTGTCGCAGCTGATGAGCGGTCAGCGTGCCAAGATCGGCAATCCCGCGGTGGTCCAGCGCGTGCAGCTGTTGCAGGACCTGGCGGGGCAGGTCGCGGACGGCAGCGTCAGCGCCGCCGAGGCGACCGAGCGCATGGACGAGATCAAGAAGTCGCAAGGGGGCTCGGTGCTCAGCAACACCACGCAGTCGACGAGCAGTTCAGGTGCGCCCACGGTGAAGCGGGTGGTCCGCGAGATCCAGTCGCTGCTGCGCTCCGTGGCGGCTGCGGGGGACATCATCGACGCGGCCGACACTCTCGCCCCGACCCACCCGGAACTGGCAGAGTTCCTCCGGGTGTACGGCGCCGGCCGCACCTCCGACGCGGTCGCGCACTACCAGTCGCACCAGAGCTGAGCCGGCGACCAGGCCGCCGCACACCCGGCGCCGGGGGCTCAGGACGCCGTCCGGCTCCGCACCTCGGGCCGCCGGGCGTCTCCACGGGGGGCCTGCGCCGGACCGACCGCCGAAGGGGAGCGACGCACGACCATGGGTGAGGTCTTCGCCGGACGCTACGAACTGGTCGACCCGATCGGCCACGGGGGAGTCGGTGCGGTCTGGCGCGCCTGGGACCAGCGGCGGCGCCGTTATGTGGCCGCCAAGGTGCTCCAGCAGAGCGACGCGCACGCGCTGCTGCGCTTCGTGCGGGAGCAGGCGCTACGGATCGATCATCCCCATGTGCTCGCGCCCGCCAGCTGGGCCGCCGACGACGACAAGGTCCTGTTCACCATGGACCTGGTGGCCGGGGGCTCCCTGGTCCACCTGATCAACGACTACGGCCCGCTGCCGCCCGCGTTCGTCTGTACCCTGCTCGACCAGCTTCTCTCGGGAGTCGCCGCGGTACACGCGGAGGGCGTCGTGCACCGTGACATCAAGCCCGCCAACATCCTGCTCGAAGCGACCGGTACGGCCCGTCCACGGCTGCGGCTGTCCGACTTCGGCATCGCGATGCGACTGGGTGAGCCACGGCTGACCGAGACCAACTACGTGGTGGGGACGCCCGGTTACTTCGCTCCCGAGCAGATGATGGGCGCCGAGCCGGACTTCCCCGCCGATCTGTTCGCCGTAGGGCTGGTCGCCCTGTACCTGCTCGAAGGGGCCAGACCCGATGCCAAGGCCCTGATCGAGTACTTCGCGGAGAACGGCACACCGGCCGCTCCCCAGAGCATCCCCGAGCCGCTGTGGCAGGTCGTGGCCACGCTGCTGCAGCCGGACCCGCGGGCACGGTTCCGCACCGCGACCGGGGCACGCAAGGCGCTGGCCTCGGCCGCCGAGCTGCTGCCCGAGCCCGGCCCCGACGACGAGCTGGTCGAGGTCTTCGACCAACTCGGCCCGCTTCCCCCGGGGTTCGGCCCGAAAGGCCCGCTCAGGGCGTCCACGCCAAGCGCCACGGAGAACGCGGCTTCGTGGTCCGGCCCTGCCTCCGACACCGGCACCGGCACCGAGTCCGCGACCGGCTCCAGCACCACTTCTGACACGGCTTCCGGCGCTGCCTCCGGCGCCGGCAGCGGTTCCGGCCCCCACGACTCGAGGCCGTGGCTTCACGATTCCGGGGCGCTGTCCCGGGAGCCCGTCTCCGGGGCCGCGTGGGCGGATCGTTCCTCCGGGGGCGTATGGCCTGCGTCCGACTCGGGTGGCGTACGACACGAGGCCGCCCCCGGCGCCGTACGACACGAGGCCACCCCCGGCGCCGTACGACACGGGCCCGCGCCCGCCCCCGACGCCGTGCCACCGCAGCCCGCCCCGAGCGCCGTACCACCGCACCCCGCTCCCGACGCCACACCCCCGCAGCCGTCCGCGATGTCGGACACCGGCAGCTTCCACCTGCCGCCACCGCAGCCACGGCCCCGGTCCTTGTGGGAGCACGATCAGCCCCCCACTCCCCCCACCTCGGTCGTGGTGCCGGTGCCGACCCCCACCCATGCCCTGCCGTTCGACCACACGCCCGTGCAGCCGCCCTCCCCCGTGTGGCCCGCGGATCCGACCGCCGCGACGCGTCAGCACGCGCAGCCCCGCCCCGGACCGCCCGCGAAGGTGGCCGTCCCGGTGCTGCTCCTCGCGCTGGCCTGTTTCGCGGTGGGCTTCTGGGCGCTGACCCAGATCTGAGCTCCGGTGCCGTAAGCCCTGTCCCCCTTGATGGGCCTACCAGCCGCGCGGCGTCGCCCGCCGTCGTGCGGCCACCGTCCACACCCCGAGCGCCAGCACCAGGACGGTCCCGGTGCCGATACCGCCCACGGCGACCAGCTTCATGGCGGTGCCGTCGTCGCTCCCGCCGCTTGCGGCGGGCCCCGTCCCACCCGTGGCCGGCACGGAGTCACCGGTCGCGGAGTCGAACACGCCCTGCGGTACGGCCCGCCCCGCGTACGCCGGGCCGGTCTGCGCGGCGCCGTCCACCCGTACGCGCAGGGTCAGTCCGAACGGCCCGTCGCCGAACTTGTCGGCGACCTGCGCCGCGAGGTGCACGACGAGGTAGTACGAACCGGCGAACCGCATGCCGCTGATCCGGTCGTTGAAGGCGTAGCGGTTGTCGTACTCGACGGGCGGCAGCGGATCCAGTGCGGCCGCCCGCTGGCTGCCGTCGTATCCCGCGCCCGCGTCGGTGACGAGTCCGCGCACGGGGTTGTAGAGGGACATGACGAGAGCCGTGCCCATGAAGCCCGTGAATCCCTCGCCGCCGCTCGAACTGCCGAGTTCGGCGGTGGCGTAGAACTGCTGTCCCCAGTCGACCGGCACCTTGTAGAAGAGCGTCTGCCCGGGGCTGATCTCGTCCTTCCAGACTCCCTGTTCGAGGGCGCCGGCCGTGGTGAACCCCGCGCCGCCCCGGCGTGGCCGCGCGTCCCCCTGGAGGGCCGCGGGAGAGGCGGAGTTCCAGGTCTCGGGGGCACTGGTCGAACCCGCCTTCTTCAAGCGGGGTTCCGACACATAGCTCAGTTCGAGGTCCCAGGCGTCGGGGGAGGAGGGCGGGGAGGCCGAGGAGACGGGTGCCGCGGTGCGCTCGACGACCACGTAGTACGTTCCGGCCGTCTGGCAGGCGTACTTGCCGGGGCCGATCTCGCGCGACGCCCAGGCGGCGATGGGGTGGGGGCTCTGGGAGGCGCCGAAGTGGGCGGTCGTGGAGGAGGAGCAATTGCCGCTGTTGCCGTCCTGTACGGAGACCTTCACGCCGTCGGAGTAGGTGACCTTGGCGCCGCGCCTGGGGACGGCGGTGGCGGCGACGTAGGCGTTGGAGGTGGCGTCGAGCTCCAGGCGGTAGTAGAGCTTGCCGTCCTTACCGAGGGAACTGCGGTACGTCCCGCCGGGCTCCAGCCGTACGGCGTCCGTGGTGCCCGTGGCGCCCTGGACCGTCGTGGCGTCCTGGGCGAAGGCGTACGGCTTCGGTGTACCGGTCTCGGCTGCCGCGGCGGGCCGCCCGGCCAGAGCCGCCGTCGCGCACAGGACCGTTGCCACGATCGCGAGCGGCCGACCGCGATGCCACCATGCCGTGCGCCGCCCCATCACGCGCCACCCTCCCGTCGTCGCCCCGGACCGTGGCCCATCCTGCCCCGCCGGTCACGGAGCCACCCCCGCTATCCGTACAAGCGGCCGAAACGACCCGCCCGAAGGCCGATGCCTTCGCTTAAGCAATCAATTCGTTCACTGAAGCGAATTCTGGGCGGATCGGGACAATACAAAACCCCGACCGCAAGGGCGGTCGGGGTCTGATCTGAGACTGGTGTCGATTCTCACGAACCCGTGGGCACGGAGTCAGTCGCCTCCGTCCACAGATCCTGCTCGGCGCGATCCGCCTGGATCTGGCGGTACACGAGGAGCCCGCCGATGGCGGCCAGTGCGACCAGGAGAAGCTTCTTCACCGCGCGACCTCGTCTTTCGTTGACGTAGGGGACCTCTGGCGCCCGACTATACACACCGACCGATATCGATCGGTGACCTGCATCGACCCCCAACTGCCGCCCGGCCGAGAGCAGTAGGCGTGGATCCGGCCGCTCCGACCACGGTCGTATCGCAGGGTGATCACACCTCGCGCACAGTGACTTTCGACACCCTTTCGTACCCTTTGGGCACTTTTCAGCCCTCTTGCGTCCATCCGAGTGGTGTTGATCTGAACATCAACGCGCCACGGGCGTCGGTCCACCACTTCGCGGCCCACATACACATCATGAGGAAAGTACGCAAATCGCCTGACCCGAAAGTGAGGGGCCATGACCCAGGACAAGGTCATGAAGCTGTGGACCGCCATCGTCACCGCCTTCGTCGCGCTGTGCACGGCGCTCGGCTTCATCACGACCACCGCGGCCGCGGCCGTACCGCAGGCCGAAGCGACGCGCAACAGCACGATCTCCGCGACAGTGCCGACCGTCTCTCCCTGGGCCGGTCCATACAGCCGGGCCCTGCCCCCCACGATGAAGCAACGCATCCGCGCCGAGGCCCACGGCTCCTCACCGAGCTGCCGGCACCGCCCGCCGACCGACGCCACTGAGGTCGACCCCGCCGACCTCGCGTCGCTCTACGCCCCTGAGACCTCCACCGAGCCCGAGACCCCCTTGCAGCGCTGACCGGCGCGGCTCCGCCTCATCCCAGCCCCTCTCCCCCCGACGTAGCGGCGAACTTGCGTACACCGCACTCACAGATCCGAAGACCCGGCACCTCGAAAGAGCTGCCGGGCCTTCGCCATGTCCGGCACCTCGCCGTGTCCGGCGTACCGGCGCCGCTCGACAGTCGTCAAGAACGCCCCCTGGTGGCCTCAGATCCGGGCCCCTCGCCGAGCGGGGATCGTCCTGCTGCTGGGTGCGGCGCTCCGCGCGGTCATCGCTTTCCTGAGCCCACACCGATGTCGGCAGCAGATGCCAAAAACCCCCGGGTGGATCACCCGGGGGTTCTTTGGTTGGTGGGGCTAACAGGATTTGAACCTGTGGCCTCATCCTTATCAGGGATGCGCTCTAACCAACTGAGCTATAGCCCCGCCGCGCTTTGCGGTGTGTGTCCCGCGCGCTGACCTCTGAAGATTAGCGCACGACGCGGCCAGTCCCAAAATCGGTATCCCAGGCCTCCTGGCCGGGCCCGACGAGCTGCTCTTACTCGTCCTCGGCGAGGGTCAGTTCAATACCGCCGACGAAGCCCGCGGAGAGGTTGTAGATGAACGAGCCGAGCGTCGCGAGCGCCGTGGCGAGCACGACGTCGATGACCGCGATGATCGACGTGAACATCAGGACGTGCGGCAGGGAGAGGAACGACTGCAGGTCGAAGCCGTTCGACTCGTTCGAACCCGTCGCCTCGGAAATCGTGCCGCCGACCGTCGAGAAGACGCCCATCGCGTCCAGGACCATCCACAGCACCGCCGCCGCCACGATCGTGCAGATGCCGAGCGCGATGGAGAGCAGGAAGCTGACCTTCATCACCGACCAGGGGTCGGTCTTGGCCACCCGCAGCCGCGCCTTGCGGGTACGGGGCGCGGTGCGCGCTCCGGTCCGCGGCCGGCGTACGGCGCCGGACGGCGTCTGAGCCGGGTACGCCTGCGGCGGGTGGTACGGCTGCGCGGGCTGCTGCGGCTGCCGTTCCCCCGGCAGCGCTGAGCCCGCCTCGGGTGCGACCCCGGCAGGGGCCGCACCCGAGGCGGTCGTAGGAGCCCCCGGTGGGGGCGCCGAAGCGGGCGCCGCACCGGGCGCGGCCTTGGTCTTTGCCGGACCGGCCGCCGCCGGGCCCGCTCCGGCCGCGTACTGCTGGGCCTGCGGGCCTCGGGTGTCCGTCACAGTTCCCCCCTGGGATCCATGAGAGTCATGGGAGTCAGTCGTCTCCGCGGCGGAGCCACGGCCGCCGTCCGTATCCGTACCGGTCGATCCGGCGCCCGTGGCTCCGCTCACGATGACTCACTCCTCGCGCTACTCGGGCGAGGACTGCTCGCCCTCGTCCGTACCGACGGCCTCGACGCCCTCGGCGGTCTCGTCCTCGGCGATCTCGCCGTCGACTTCCTCCGCCTCGCGACCGGCCTCGGCGTTACGAGCGATGCCGACCACGGCATCGCGCTTGCCCAGGTTGATCAGTTGGACACCCATGGTGTCACGGCCCGTCTCCCTGACCTCGTTGACTCGCGTGCGAATCACACCGCCGGACAGGGTGATGGCGAGGATCTCGTCCGTCTCCTCGACCACCAACGCGCCGACGAGGGACCCGCGGTCCTCGACGATCTTGGCGGCCTTGATACCGAGGCCACCACGCCCCTGAACGCGGTACTCGTCAACAGCGGTCCGCTTCGCGTACCCGCCGTCCGTAGCAGTGAACACGAACGTACCGGGTCGAACAACATTCATCGAGAGCAGCTCGTCGCCCTCGCGGAAACTCATCCCCTTGACACCCGAGGTCGCACGGCCCATGGGCCGCAGGGCGTCGTCCGTCGCCGTGAACCTGATCGACTGCGCCTTCTTACTGATCAGCAGCAGATCGTCCTCGGCCGATACGAGTTCGGCTCCGATCAGTTCGTCGTCGGAACCGTCCTCCGTCTCGCGCAGATTGATCGCGATGACACCGCCGGAGCGCGGGGAATCGTAATCCTTCAGAGGCGTCTTCTTCACGAGGCCGCCCTTGGTGGCCAGCACCAGGTAAGGCACCGCCTCGTAGTCACGGATCGCGAGGATCTCGGCGATCGCCTCGTCCGGCTGGAAGGCCAGCAGGTTCGCGACGTGCTGTCCACGCGCGTCACGCCCTGCGTCCGGGAGTTCGTACGCCTTCGCGCGGTAGACGCGGCCCTTGTTGGTGAAGAACAGCAGCCAGTGGTGCGTGGTCGACACGAAGAAGTGGTCGACGATGTCGTCCTGCTTCAGCTTCGCGCCGCGTACGCCCTTGCCGCCCCGCTTCTGGGAGCGGTAGTCCTCGGTCTTGGTCCGCTTGATGTAGCCGCCACGCGTGATGGTGACGACGATGTCCTCTTCGGCGATCAGGTCCTCGATGGACATGTCACCGTCGAAGGGAACCAGCTTGGAGCGACGGTCCTCGCCGAACTTGTCGACGATCGCCGTGAGTTCCTCGCTGATGATGGAGCGCTGGCGCTCCGGCGACGCGAGGATCGCGTTGTACTCGGTGATCTTCGCCTGGAGCTCGTCGTGCTCCTGGATGATCTTCTGACGCTCCAGGGCGGCCAGTCGGCGCAGCTGCATCTCAAGGATGGCGTTCGCCTGGATCTCGTCGATCTCCAGGAGGCCCATCAGGCCCTCGCGCGCGATCTCGACGGTGTCACTGCGCCGGATCAGCGCGATGACCTCGTCGATGGCGTCCAGGGCCTTCAGGAGGCCACGCAGGATGTGCGCGCGCTCCTCGGCCTTGCGCAGCCTGAAGCGCGTACGACGGACGATGACCTCGATCTGGTGCGTCACCCAGTGGCGGATGAACGCGTCGAGCGAGAGCGTGCGCGGAACGCCGTCCACCAGCGCCAGCATGTTGGCGCCGAAGTTCGACTGCAGATCGGTGTGCTTGTAGAGGTTGTTCAGGACGACCTTGGCGACCGCGTCACGCTTCAGGACGATGACCAGCCGCTGGCCCGTACGGGACGAGGTCTCGTCACGGACGTCCGCGATGCCGCCGACCTTGCCGTCCTTCACCAGGTCGGCGATCTTCTGCGCGAGGTTGTCGGGGTTGGTCTGGTAGGGGAGCTCCGTGACCACCAGGCACTGGCGGTTCTGGATCTCCTCGACCTCGACGACCGCGCGCATCGTGATGGAGCCACGGCCCGTGCGGTACGCCTCCTCAATACCCTTTCGGCCCACTACAAGGGCGCCGGTCGGGAAATCGGGGCCCTTGATGCGCTCGATCAGGGCGTCGAGCAGCTCCTCGTGGCTGGCCTCGGGGTTCTCGAGGTACCACTGGGCGCCTGACGCGACCTCACGGAGGTTGTGCGGCGGGATGTTGGTGGCCATGCCCACCGCGATGCCGGCCGAGCCGTTGATCAGCAGGTTCGGGAACCGGGCCGGCAGAACCGTCGGCTCCTGGTTGCGGCCGTCGTAGTTGTCCGTGAAGTCGACGGTCTCCTCGTCGATGTCACGGACCATCTCCATGGACAGCGGCGCCATCTTGCACTCGGTGTAGCGCATGGCGGCCGCGGGGTCGTTGCCCGGAGAGCCGAAGTTGCCGTTGGAGTCCACCAGCGGCATCCGCATCGACCACGGCTGCGCGAGGCGGACCAGCGCGTCGTAGATCGAGGAGTCGCCGTGCGGGTGGTAGGTGCCCATGACGTCGCCGACGACGCGGGCGCACTTGTAGAAGCCCTTCTCGGGCCGGTAGCCGCCGTCGTACATGGCGTACAGGACGCGGCGGTGGACGGGCTTGAGGCCGTCCCGGACATCGGGCAGCGCGCGCGACACGATGACGGACATCGCGTAGTCGAGATACGAGCGCTGCATCTCCGTCTCGAGCCCGACGGGCTCGACGCGCAAGGTGATCTCGCCGCCTTCTTCAGGCGTGCTCGGAGTGTTCTCGTCGGCCATTGCTGGTGAAGATCCTTTCTGCTGCGGTCAGCTGAGACCGACTCAGATGTCGAGGAAGCGGACGTCCTTGGCATTGCGCTGGATGAACGCGCGGCGGGCCTCGACGTCCTCGCCCATGAGGACCGAGAACAGGTCGTCGGCCTGGGCGGCGTCGTCGAGCGTGACCTGGCCGAGGACCCGGTGCTCCTGGTCCATGGTCGTGATCCGCAGCTCCTCGGCGTTCATCTCGCCGAGGCCCTTGAAGCGCTGGACCGAGTCGTCGCGGATGCGCTTGCCGGCCTGCTTGCCCAGCTCGATCAGCGCATCGCGCTCACGGTCCGAGTACGCGTACTCGAAGTCGTCCCGGCCCCACTTGATCTTGTACAACGGGGGCCGCGACAGGAACACGTGCCCGGCCTCGACCAGCGGCCGCATGAAGCGGAACAGGAAGGTCAGCAGCAGGGTGTTGATGTGCTGGCCGTCGACGTCGGCGTCCGCCATCAGGATGATCTTGTGATAGCGGAGCTTCTCGATGTCGAAGTCCTCGTGGACCCCGGTACCGAAGGCCGAGATCAGCGCCTGGATCTCCTGGTTCTGCAGGATCTTGTCGATCCGCGCCTTCTCGACGTTGAGGATCTTGCCCCGGATCGGGAGGATCGCCTGGTACTGCGGGTTGCGGCCGGACTTGGCCGAGCCACCGGCGGAGTCACCCTCGACGATGAAGATCTCGCACTTGGTGGGGTCGTTCGACTGGCAGTCGGACAGCTTGCCCGGCAGGGAGGCCGTCTCCAGGAGGCCCTTGCGGCGGGTGAGGTCGCGGGCCTTGCGGGCCGCCACGCGCGCGGTGGCCGCCTGGATGGACTTGCGGACGATGTCCGCGGCCTCGTTCGGGTTGCGGTCCAGCCAGTCGTTGAGGTGCTCGTAGACGGCCTTCTGGACGAAGGTCTTCGCCTCCGTGTTGCCCAGCTTGGTCTTCGTCTGGCCCTCGAACTGCGGCTCGCTCAGCTTCACCGAGATGATCGCGGTCAGACCCTCGCGGATGTCGTCACCGGTGAGGTTGTCGTCCTTCTCGCGCAGCAGCTTCTTGTCGCGCGCGTACTTGTTGATCAGCGAGGTCAGCGCCGCACGGAAGCCCTCCTCGTGCGTACCGCCCTCGTGGGTGTGGATGATGTTGGCGAAGGAGTACACGCCCTCGCTGTAGCCGCTGTTCCACTGCATCGCGACCTCGAGGGACAGGCTCTTGTCCTTGTCCTCGGCCTCGAGATCGATGACGGTGGGGTGCACCACGTCTCCCTTGCGGGAGTTGAGGTACTTCACGAAGTCGACGATGCCGCCCTCGTAGTGGTACGTGACGGTCTTGACCTCGGCCTTCTCGTCCGCACCCGCCTCGTCCGCACCGGCCGTGGCCTTCGCCGACTCGCGCTCATCAGTGAGTTTGATCGTCAAACCCTTGTTGAGGAACGCCATCTCCTGGAAGCGCCGCGAGAGCGTCTCGAAGGAGTACTCGGTCGTCTCGAAGATGTCGCCGTCGGCCCAGAAGGTGACCGAGGTGCCGGTCTCGTCGGTGGCCTCGTGCTCGACGAGAGGGGCGGTCGGGACGCCCATCTTGTAGTCCTGCGTCCAGCGCCGTCCGTCGGTCTTGACCTCGACGGAGACCTTGCTCGACAGGGCGTTCACGACGGAGACGCCGACACCGTGCAGACCGCCGGAGACCGCGTAGCCGCCGCCGCCGAACTTACCGCCCGCGTGCAGGACCGTCAGCACGACCTCGAGGGCCGGCTTCCCTTCGGAGGGAACGATGCCCACGGGGATGCCGCGGCCGTTGTCCACGACACGCACGCCGCCGTCGGCGAGGATCGTGATGTCGATCGTGTCCGCGTGGCCGGCCAGCGCCTCGTCGACGGAGTTGTCGACGACCTCGTACACGAGGTGGTGCAGTCCGCGCTCGCCGGTCGAGCCGATGTACATACCGGGTCGCTTGCGAACCGCGTCCAGACCCTCGAGGACGGTGATGGCGCTGGCGTCGTACGAGGCTGTGACCTCGCCGTTCGAGGTCGTGGCCTCGGCGTTGTCGCCGGCGTCGGTGGACGGGGTGTTCTCGTTGGGGTTGCCGGAATCGGCCACGAAGCGCCCTTTCTGGCACAGCACAAGCCAAGCTCGTCGGCGGGTTGCCGGAGCGGCTGCGGCACGTTGCGTTGGTAAGCCTTGATCAGCGTTGCTCAGCTTTTCCCGGACGGTCCCCGCAAGCGGGGCGGGATTAGCTTCCAGTCTACCGGTAGCGCCGACAGTGATGGGGGTTTGCCGGTACCTGAGTCCGCATGTGCCGCCCTGAACCGGTCTCTCCCGACTCCCCATATGTGGACCCGGGCTCAAAGAGGCTTACGGCGGCACTCAGCGCTTCCGGGTGTCAACCCTTGGCTACCGCGGAGTCAGGTCGGTGTTCGCAACCGCGTGCACTCCCGCGCAGGGGCCGCTCGATGTGGCCTCTGTCACCCGTAGGTGTCGCCGGGACCCGTGCTTCCAGGGGCGCGCAACGGGCCGAAGCGGCGCGCGGGACCATGGGGGCCCTGCACCTTGATCAGCCGTACCGTGCCGTGCCCGAGATCCTGGTTCAGCCGCGCGACCACCTGCGGGGCGAGCAGCCGCAACTGGGTGGCCCAGGCGGTCGAGTCGCACTGCACGGTCAGCACCCGCTCGTCCTCGTCGTACTTCTGCGGGACGCAGTGCTTGGCCAGGTCCTCGCCGACGATCTGCGGCCAGCGGCCCATCACACCGCCCACCGCGGCCGGGGTCTCCCAGCCGCGCTCGGTGAGCAGCCGGTTGATCGCGGCGCCGAGCGCCATCGGATCACGCCCGTCGGCGCGCGCGCCGGAGCGCAGGCCGCCGCGCCGCGCCTGCTTCTTCTGCTGCGCCGCGTCCCCCCGCGCGCGTGCCTGCTCCTTCGCGGCGCGCAACGCCACGCGCGCGAGGTCGACGCCGGAGTGCTCGGGGGTCTTCTTGGAGGCCGTTTCCGGGCCCTTCTCCGGAGTTCCCTCGGAGGCGGCCGATCCGCCGGGTGTGTTCTCCGTCATACCCGCTCCACCCTGCCCTCGGAGACGGCGTACCGCGTCCCCGTCAGTACGTCCGGTACGTCGTCGTCGACCGCGGCCGTCACGAGGACCTGCTCGCCGGGAGCGACGAGTTCGGCGAGGCGCTCTCTTCTGCGGCTGTCCAACTCGGCGAAGACGTCGTCGAGGACCAGCACCGGTTCATTGCCCTCGGCCCTCAGGAGGTCGTACGAGGCCAGGCGCAGCGCCAGCGCGTACGACCAGGACTCGCCGTGGGAGGCGTATCCCTTGGCGGGCAGCTGACCGAGTTTGAGGACCACATCGTCCCGATGGGGTCCTACGAGGGTCACGCCCCGCTCGATCTCCTGCTTGCGGACCTCGGCGAGCGCCGCCATCACCTGCTCGTACAGGTCCTCGCGGGTGTGCGCCTCGCCGGGCGCGGACGGCTTGTACTCCAGGGCGACGGGTCCGCCACCGGGGGCCAGCTGCTCGTACGCCTTGTCGGCCAGCGGCTGGATCGCGGCGACCAGGTCGAGCCGCTGGGCCAGCAGCTCGGCGCCCACGCGCGCGAGGTGCTGGTCCCACACGTCGAGCGTGGAGAGGTCCATGGTGCGGCCGCCGTGACGGCGGGCCAGCGCGGCCGACTTCAGGAGGGTGTTGCGCTGCTTGAGGACCCGCTCGTAGTCGGAGCGGACGCCCGCCATCCGCGGGGAACGGGCGATGATCAGCTCGTCCAGGAAACGGCGCCGCTCACCGGGGTCGCCCTTGACCAGCGCGAGATCCTCGGGCGCGAACAGCACGGTCCGCACGATGCCGAGCACATCACGGGGTCTGACCTGCGAGGACCTGTTGATGCGGGCACGGTTGGCCTTGCCGGGGTTCAGCTCCAGCTCGACGAGCTGCTGGCGCTCGCCCTGGCGGACATTGGCCCGGATGATCGCCCGGTCGGCGCCCATGCGCACCAGCGGCGCGTCGGAGGAGACGCGGTGGCTGCCGAGGGTCGCGAGATAGCCGACCGCCTCGACCAGATTCGTCTTGCCCTGTCCGTTGGGGCCCACGAACGCGGTGACGCCCGGGTCGAGCGGGACCTCGACCCGGGCGTACGAGCGGAAGTCGGCCAGCGACAGATGCGTGACGTGCATGGTCGTTCGCCGACCTCCCCCAGGGTTGTGGATCCACCGCCGCACGGCCTGTGGATCTGTGGATTACTTCGTCTCGACCGCGTGGCCGCCGAACTGGTTGCGCAGCGCCGCGACCATCTTCATCTGCGGCGAGTCCTCCTGCCGCGAGGCGAACCGCGCGAACAGCGACGCGGTGATCGCGGGCAGCGGCACCGCGTGGTCGATGGCGGCTTCCACCGTCCAGCGGCCCTCACCGGAGTCCTGTGCGTAACCGCGCAGCTTCTCCAGGTGCTCGTCCTCGTCCAGGGCGTTCACCGCCAGGTCCAGCAGCCAGGAACGGATGACCGTGCCTTCCTGCCAGGAGCGGAAGACCTCGCGCACGTCGGTGACGGAGTGGACCTTCTCCAAGAGCTCCCAGCCCTCGGCATAGGCCTGCATCATGGCGTACTCGATGCCGTTGTGGACCATCTTGGAGAAGTGGCCCGCGCCGACCTTGCCGGCGTGCACCGCGCCGAAGTCGCCCTCCGGCTTCAGTGCCTCGAAGATCGGCTGCACCTTGGCGATGTTCTCGGCGTCGCCGCCGTACATCAGCGCATAGCCGTTCTCCAGGCCCCAGACGCCGCCGGAGACGCCGCAGTCGACGAAACCGATGCCCTTGGCCGCCAGTTCCTCCGCGTGCTTCTCGTCGTCCGTCCAGCGGGAGTTGCCGCCGTCCACGACGACGTCCCCGGGCTCCAGGAGCTCGCCGAGCTGGTCGACGGTGGACTGCGTGGCGGCACCGGCCGGGACCATCACCCACACCACGCGCGGACCCTTGAGCTTGCCCACAAGATCTTCCAGGCTGTGGACATCGGCGAGGTCCGGGTTGCGGTCGTATCCGATGACGGTGTGGCCTGCGCGGCGGATCCGCTCGCGCATGTTGCCGCCCATCTTGCCGAGGCCGACGAGACCGAGCTCCATCAGTTGTTCCTTAGGTTTGCGACGTGGCGTGAGGGCACTTTCGTACCTGTGTCCGAGCCTAAACCCGGACGCTCACGCACACCTGTGGGCATAGCCGCTCAGACGTACGCCCCACCTGCGGATGCGCCCGCCAGTCCGATCGGACCGACCGTCCGGCGGGCTCACCTCGCTCAGCCGCTCAGACGCACCGGCATGATCAGGTACTTGTAGGCCTCGTCCGCCTCGGCGTCCACCGCGGGCTTGCCGCTCAGCAGCGCGGGCTTCGTGGACGTGGTGAAGGAGAGCTGCGCCACCGGCGAGTCGATGGCGCTGAGGCCGTCGAGCAGGAACGTCGGGTTGAAGGCGATCGAGACGTCGTCGCCCTCCAACTGTGCGTCGACCCTTTCCACAGCCTGTGCGTCGTCGCTGGAGCCCGCCTCCAGGATCAGCACGCCCTGCTCGAAGCTCAGACGCACCGGGGTGTTGCGCTCGGCGACCAGGGCCACACGCTTGACGGCCTCCACGAAAGGGGCAGTCTCGATCACCGCGATGGAGTTGAACTCCGTCGGGAACAGCGAGCGGTACTTCGGCAGGTCACCCTCCAGCAGGCGGGTGGTCGTGCGCCGGCCGGCCCCCTCGAAGCCGATGAGGCCCTCGCCTGCGCCCGAGCCGGACAGCGCCAGGATCACGCTGTCGCCGCTCGTGAGGGCCTTGGCGGTGTCCAGGAGCGTCTTGGCGGGCACCAGGGCCACCGCGGACGCATCGGGGTTCTCCGGCTTCCACAGGAACTCGCGGACCGCGAAGCGGTAGCGGTCGGTGGAGGCCAGCGTGACCGTGTCGCCCTCGATCTCGATGCGCACACCGGTGAGCACCGGCAGCGTGTCGTCACGGCCCGCCGCGATGGCCACCTGGGCGGCCGCCGAGGCGAAGACCTCACCGGGGACGGTGCCGGTCGCCGACGGCATCTGCGGCAGCGCGGGGTACTCCTCCACAGGCAGGGTGTGGAGTGTGAATCGCGAGGATCCGCAGACCACGGTCGCCCGTACACCGTCTGTGGAAATCTCCACCGGCCGGTTGGGGAGGGCGCGGCAGATGTCCGCGAGCAGGCGGCCGGAGACGAGGACCGTGCCCTCCTCGTCGATCTCCGCGTCCACGGAGACGCGTGCCGAGACCTCGTAGTCGAAGCTGGAGAGGCTCAGTGCGCCCTCCTCGGCCTTCAGAAGGAGGCCGGCGAGCACAGGCGCCGGCGGACGGGCCGGGAGGCTGCGTGCCGCCCAGGCCACTGCCTCCGCGAGTACGTCGCGTTCCACCCGGATCTTCACCGTTGCCGCCTCCGTCTGTTGCCGGCGCTCTCGCCCTGCTGGCCTTCGTCGTCTGACTCGGTGTCGTTCAGCCCTGTGGCGGGCAGGACACCGGGGACCAGTCTGACGCACCGCGCTGACAGTCGGTGCCCCTCGGGGTCAAGTCGTGCCGAGCGGCACCAGAGCCTCCGAGAGCGAGTTGTGCACAGCCCCGTCTTCGAAACGATTCCCAGCCTCTATCTAGTTGGTCTTAGTAGTAGGGCCTGTGGAAACCGTGGATAACCGCGTTTTCGCAGGTCAGACGGGATTTTTTGTCCACTGACCCTGTGGGCGGAGGCGGTGGACAACCGGGGGTCTCTGTGGACGACGAAAAGTTCTGCACACTCGATGCACAGCCTCGGGCCACTTCTCCCCAGATCCGTCCCCAGCTTTACCCACGTTCCCCACAGGCCAATCCGGCACCTCGGTGTGACGCCTTTCACTCGACACGGTGATTGGGCGCGTCACGTTGCCGAACAGTGGACAGGGGTGTGGAGAAGCTCGGGACGGCTGGGGACAACCGGCTCCAGCCTGTGGGTCGTCGGTGGACAACTTCGCGCACACCCTGTGGATCCTTTCTTCGTCCACAGGGTGTGGAGAGTCTTCGTCCACGAATCCACAGGGGGTTGACCTGGTCTGATGGTCTTTCAACAGTGGCCCCTGTGGACACGATCGGGACAACTTCGCGGTCCCCAGGGTGTGGACGCCAGAAAGTCACCGAATCTGTGGAGAGTGGCCGTAACCCGGCTCGTATTCGAACAGCTGATGTCGTTCCGGTAGCGGTGAAACGAGGGCCGACGGCCTCGGAACAGGCCCCAGAAGCCCTCGGAACCGGGTCTCAGGCCCCTCGGGGCGAGGTCCAGCACCTTCCGGCGCCCTCTCGGAGCGAGTGCCGGAGGCTCTGGGACGGATGCCGGAATCCTTCGCGGCGCCCATACGAGAACCGCGGGCCAGAACCGCGGGCCGCGCGGCCCGGAAGAGCCGCGCGGCCCGGAATATCGGTCCGGAACAGCGAAAGGCGCCCTCGGGACCGTGTCCCGGGGGCGCCCTCGGCGGCGTACGGCCGCGCCTGTCAGCCGTTCTTGATGCGGTTGGTGAGCTCGGTGACCTGGTTGTAGATGGAGCGGCGCTCGGCCATCAGCGCGCGGATCTTGCGGTCGGCGTGCATGACGGTCGTGTGGTCGCGGCCACCGAACTGCGCGCCGATCTTCGGCAGTGAGAGATCGGTGAGCTCGCGGCACAGGTACATGGCGATCTGTCGCGCGGTCACCAGGACGCGACTGCGTGAGGACCCGCACAGGTCGTCCACCGTGAGGCCGAAGTAGTCCGCGGTGGCCGCCATGATCGCGGTCGCGGTGATCTCCGGGGCGGAGTCCTCGCCACCCGGGATCAGGTCCTTCAGGACGATCTCCGTCAGCCCGAGATCCACCGGCTGCCGGTTGAGCGACGCGAACGCCGTCACCCGGATCAGCGCGCCCTCCAGCTCGCGGATGTTGCGCGAGATCCGGGACGCGATGAACTCGAGCACCTCCGGCGGAGCGTTGAGCTGCTCCTGCACCGCCTTCTTACGAAGGATGGCGATACGGGTCTCCAGCTCGGGCGGCTGGACGTCCGTGATCAGACCCCACTCGAAACGGTTCCGCAGCCGGTCCTCCAGGGTCACCAGCTGCTTGGGCGGCCGGTCGCTGGAGAGCACGATCTGCTTGTTCGCGTTGTGGAGCGTGTTGAAGGTGTGGAAGAACTCCTCCTGCGTCGACTCCTTGTCCGCCAGGAACTGGATGTCGTCGACCAACAGGATGTCCATCTCGCGGTACCGCTTGCGGAAGCTGTCGCCCTTGCCGTCGCGGATGGAGTTGATGAACTCGTTGGTGAACTCCTCGGAACTCACGTACCGCACCCGCGTGCCCGGGTAGAGGCTGCGCGCGTAGTGCCCGATCGCGTGCAGCAGGTGCGTCTTGCCGAGACCCGACTCCCCATAGATGAAGAGCGGGTTGTACGCCTTCGCAGGCGCCTCGGCGACGGCGACGGCGGCCGCGTGCGCGAAGCGGTTCGAGGCGCCGATGACGAACGTGTCGAAGAGGTACTTCGGGTTGAGGCGCGCGGTGGGCTCGCCCGGACCGGACGCCGGCGCGGGCTTCGCGCCCAGCGGGCCGGGAGCGCCGCTGGAGGACGGCAGCGAGGGGCCGCCGCGGTGCGGCGGCGCACCGCCGGAGGACGGCTCCTGGAGGTCGCGGCGGTCGGGGCGCTCGTACTCGGAGCGCGGCTGGTCGTAGTCCTGGCGCTGCTGTTCGTAGGGCGGGCGGTCCATCGACTGCGGCCGGTAGTCCTGCGAGGGCGAGGCGTACGGGTCGCGGTCGGGGAAGCCGAGACGCTGCTGCTGCCAGCCGTAGTCGTCCTGGGTGTGCCGAGGCCAGGCACCGGGCTCGGGGCGCTGGTAGTCCGGGTAGGCGGGGCGGGCGGTCGGCAGGTGGTCCGCGCGGGACTGGTCGGAGCGGCCGGGCGGCAGCTGGTCGCCGGGGGCGCCCGGGAGCTGGTCGGAGCGACCGCCGCGGTGGTCACCCCGGTGGTCGTCGGCGCGGTGGCGGCCGTACCCCTCGTACCCGTCGCGGCGCTGAGCGTCATAGGGGTTGCGCTCGTCACGGCCCGGGGAGTCGTAGCCGCCCCGGTCTTCGCGGCTCTGGGAGTCGTAAGCGTGGCGCTCGTCACGGCCCTGGCCGCCGTAGCTGTTGCGGTCCTCGCCGCCCTGGCCGCCGTAGGGGTTCCGCTCGTCGCCGCCCGGACCGTCGTACGTGTCACGGCCCTGGCCCGAGCCGGAGGGGAGCTCGGGCTCCTCGTACCGGGTCTGGGGGGCGGGCGGCGTCGGGGACTGGGGTTCCCCGGCCGAGTCGTCGACGGTGATCGCGATACGGATCGGGCGGCCGCACTCGCGGCTCAGCGTGTCACTGACGATCGGCGCGAGACGTCCTTCGAGGACGCCCTTCGCGAATTCGTTCGGAACCGCGAGCAGCGCGGTGTCCGCGACCAGTGCCAGCGGCTGGCAGCGCTTGATCCAGTGCTCGTCCTTCGCCTCCACACCCTGACCGCGGCCCTCACCGAGGAGCTGTTCCAGTACTCGTGGCCACACTGCGGCAAGATCGGCAGGTACGTCAGCCACAGGGCACGCTCTCTCACGGGTCCCACGAACGTGTGGTTCTGGGAACAGGTTGGGAAGTCAGTCGGGTGGGGCGGTGGGAACAAATCCGCTGGGGCGGTGGGAAGGGAACGAATCGGAGTTCAGCCACGGTAGTCAGGGCGACCGCTGCGGTTCAAGTTGTTGTCCCCAGCCTGTGGATAGTGTCTCCCGCCAGGAGCTGGTTTGACCGGATGGCGCAGCCGCGCGTACCGTAACCAGGTCGAGTTGTCGATGGCTGCTGCCGCCTGCCTCCGATGGGCACAGATCGCGAAGAGTGATCGGGAAGCGGTGCACTCGGGCGTAATACGAGCTACCTCGTGGGCGCACGGTGACAGCCAGGACGGCACCCCGCCACCACCGATTCTTTCTGGAGCCCCCGAGTGAGCAAGCGCACCTTCCAGCCGAACAACCGTCGTCGCGCCAAGACCCACGGCTTCCGCCTGCGGATGCGCACCCGTGCCGGCCGCGCGATTCTCGCGAACCGCCGTGGCAAGGGCCGCGCCAGCCTGTCCGCCTGATAACAACAGGTCATGATGTCGTGCTGCCTACCGAGCATCGGCTGAGGCGGCGCGAGGACTTCGCGACCGCGGTACGCCGAGGACGCCGGGCCGGACGCCCGCTCCTCGTCGTCCATCTACGTAGCGGTGCAATGGACCCGCACGCGCCTGGGGAGAGCGCTCCCCCGACGCGTGCGGGTTTCGTCGTGAGCAAGGCCGTGGGTGGAGCGGTTGTCCGCAACAAGGTGAAGCGCAGACTTCGCCATTTGATGCGTGACCGAGTCGCCCTGTTGCCCCCCGGTAGCCTGGTAGTCGTACGAGCGTTGCCCGGTGCGGGCGACGCCGACCATGAACAGCTGGCCCGAGACCTGGATGCCGCCCTTCAGCGGCTGCTGGGAGGGGGCGCGCGATGAAGTACCCGCTGCTGGCTCTTATCAAGCTGTACCAGTGGACGATCAGCCCGCTGCTCGGGCCGGTGTGCAAGTACTACCCGTCGTGCTCCCACTACGGCTACCAGGCCATCGACCGGCACGGTGCGATCAAGGGAACAGCACTCACCGCCTGGCGCATCCTCCGGTGCAATCCGTGGTCGCTGGGCGGCGTGGACCATGTTCCGCCGCGCAAGCGTCCGCGGTGGCACGAAATGCTGCGTAACGCCTGGCGCGCACGCAAGGGCGGGAACTCCGCCGCCGAACCGGCCATTGAGGGTCATGGAATGTCCGACCATCCCTCGAGTCCGGCCGCCGAGACCCCGTCCCATGCTCAAGGAGCCTGATTAGTGGACACGATTGCCAGTCTGTTCAGCTTCATCACGACACCCGTTTCCTGGGTCATCGTCCAGTTCCACTCTGTGTACGGGAAGATCTTCGGTCCCGATACGGGCTGGGCCTGGGGCCTGTCCATCGTGTCCCTGGTGATCCTGATCCGTATCTGCCTGATCCCGCTCTTCGTGAAGCAGATCAAGGCCACTCGGGCCATGCAGACACTGCAGCCCGAGATGAAGAAGATCCAGGAGCGCTACAAGAACGACAAGCAGCGCCAGTCCGAAGAGATGATGAAGCTGTACAAGGAGTCGGGTACCAACCCGCTCTCCTCGTGCCTTCCCATCCTGGCGCAGTCGCCGTTCTTCTTTGCTCTGTACCACGTGCTCAATGGCATCGCGACCGGCTCGACGATCGGCGTCATCAACGAATCGCTGCTGGCCAGCGCTCGTAAGGCGCACATCTTCGGCGCCCCGCTGGCCGCGAAGTTCACGGACGGACAGTCCAAGGTCGAGGCCCTCGGCGCCTCGCTGACCGATGTCCGGGTCGTCACCGCGATCATGATCGTGATGATGTCGGCGTCGCAGTTCTACACGCAGCGCCAGCTGATGACGAAGAACGTCGACACCACGGTGAAGACGCCCTTCATGCAGCAGCAGAAGATGCTGATGTACGTCTTCCCGGTCATGTTCGCCGTCTTCGGCATCAACTTCCCGGTCGGTGTCCTCGTCTACTGGCTGACCACCAACGTGTGGACCATGGGTCAGCAGATGTACGTCATCCGCAACAACCCGACCCCGGGTTCCAAGGCTCAGGCCGCGTACCTCGAGCGCCTGCAGAAGCACGTCACGCACCACGAGAAGACGCGCAGCCGGGGCGAGAAGGCCATCGTGAAGGCGATCGTCGCCAAGGGCCGCGACCGTAACGAGTTCGAGCGCAAGTTCATCAACAGCCTGACCAAGGTGGGCCTGGTGGCCCAGGCTGACGGCACTGTGGTGAAGGGTCAGGCCGAGGCGACTGTCGAGGCCGAGGACGGCACCACGACCACTACTGGTGGCGCTCCCAAGCGTCAGCAGCCGAAGCGCCAGTCCAAGTCCCAGCGTCAGTCGGGTACGGCGGCAGGTGGGGCGAAGGCGGCGGGTGAGCCCGAGCCGAAGACCTCGCTGACCAAGTCCGACGACCCGCAGGACGCCAAGCCCGCCGCCAAGTCGGCAGGCGGCGCCAACAAGCCGGGCACCGGTACCCGCAGCAAAGCCCAGTCCGGACAGCGCAAGGGTCCGCAGCGGCCCAAGTCCCCGTCCAAGAAGTAAGAAGGAGTCCATCCCGTGACGGAAGGCACCACCTCCGCCGCCGCTGAGGGCGACACCCTGACCCGCCTTGAGCAGGAAGGCGAGATCGCGGCGGACTACCTCGAGGGTCTGCTGGACATCGCCGATCTCGACGGCGACATCGACATGGACGTCGAGGCCGACCGCGCCGCTGTCTCGATCATCAGCGACTCCAGCAGCCGTGACCTGCAGAAGCTCGTCGGTCGCGACGGCGAGGTGCTCGAGGCCCTCCAGGAGCTCACGCGCCTGGCCGTTCACCGGGAGACCGGGGACCGCAGCCGCCTGATGCTGGACATCGCGGGCTACCGGGCCAAGAAGCGCGAGGAGCTCTCCGAGCTGGGCGCCAAGGCGGCGGCCGAGGTGAAGAGCTCCGGCGAGCCGGTGAAGATGAAGCCGATGACGCCCTTCGAGCGCAAGGTCGTCCACGACGCGGTCAAGGCCGCGGGTCTGCGCAGTGAGTCCGAGGGTGAGGAGCCGCAGCGCTTCGTCGTCGTGCTTCCCGCCTGATCGGTACGAAGGTTCCCTCGGCCCCGTCTGTTGAGCAGGCGGGGCCGAACTTTGTCAGCCTGATAGTCCCTCGCAGTTTCTGGTAATCCCTGATAGCCCTGGTGATCAGCGCTCAGCGCGCTTATGCGGTACGGAAGGACGGTCCCCGTGACGGAGGCAGCGGAGCTTCCCCTGCGCCCGAGCAGGCGCGCGAGGTATTCGGCGATCGCTTCGCAGACGCGGTCCGGTACGCGGAGCTGCTGGCCGAGGCGGGAGTGCAGCGGGGGCTGATCGGCCCCCGCGAGGTACCCCGGCTGTGGGAGCGGCACCTGCTGAACTGCGCGGTGCTCTCGGAGGTCGTGCCCGAAGGCGTGACCGTGTGCGACGTCGGCTCCGGCGCGGGGCTCCCCGGCATTCCGCTGGCCCTGGTCCGGGAAGACATCAAGATCACTCTGCTGGAACCGTTGCTGCGGCGGACCAACTTCCTCACCGAGGTCGTCGAGCTCCTCGGTCTCGACCATGTCACCGTCGTGCGCGGCCGCGCCGAGGAGGTCATGGGAAAGCTGCCGGCGGTCCACGTGGTGACGGCCAGGGCTGTTGCTCCACTGGACCGGCTGGCGGCATGGGGCATCCCCCTTCTCCGTCCGTACGGCGAGATGCTGGCTCTCAAGGGCGACACCGCTGAGGAGGAGCTGAAGAGCGCCGCCACGGCCCTGAGTAAGCTCGGCGCCGTGGAGACGTCGATCCTGCACGTCGGCGAGGGCATTGTGGACCCGTTGTCGACCGTGGTGCGGGTCGAGGTCGGAGAGAGCCCGGGTGGCGTGCGCTTCGCCGCGAAGAGGGCGAAGGCGGCCCGGACGGGGCGGACACGCCGACGGCGCTGATCCTGAGCGCGCAATGGATCGTGGACTCCCGGTTCCGCAGGGCGGAGCCGGGAGTTCTTTGTCACTCTGGCTGATCCGTCCTGACGACGACCCGTACTCCACACAAGCTGCCAAACCTACGCATCTCGGAGTGTCGCGCCGTGATGGCCCTGGCGGCTAGGCATCGTGTTTCACGTGAAACGTCGCTCACTGCTGCACGGCATCATCAGTCGCGGCCGCGCCGCGGCCGAACCCCGCGACCGGAAGCCTCTCGGTTCACTCGCGGAGGGTGCGGAGTTGTCCACAGAGGTGGATTTCTCCACAGAAGAACGGGCCTCGCTGGTTCACGACCCCGAAGACATGGGAGGCTCTGTTCATTGCGAGCCTGAAGTCGAGGAGAGTGAATCCTTGCGGTCCGACGCCAACATCGCGGGACCGATGACCGATCCGGTCCCCGGTCCCCGTACCGAGTCGCTGGGGGAGGATGTTTCACGTGAAACACCGCCCCCAATGGACGACACTCCTATTGGTCGTGCTGCCCAATTGGCGGTGGAGGCGCTGGGTCGCGCCGGTGAGGGCCTGCCACGGCCCGAACAGACCCGCGTCATGGTCGTCGCCAACCAGAAGGGTGGGGTGGGCAAGACCACGACCACGGTCAACCTTGCTGCCTCGCTTGCCCTGCATGGCGGCCGTGTCCTGGTGATCGACCTCGACCCTCAGGGCAACGCCTCTACGGCACTCGGCATCGATCATCACGCCGAGGTGCCTTCCATCTACGACGTGCTGATCGACAGCAAGCCGCTCTCCGAAGTCGTCCAGCCGGTGCCCGATGTCGAGGGTCTCTTCTGTGCGCCTGCCACGATCGATCTCGCCGGTGCGGAGATCGAGCTGGTGTCCTTGGTGGCACGGGAGAGCCGACTGGAGCGAGCGATCCAGGCGTATGAGCAGCCGCTGGACTACATCCTCATCGACTGCCCGCCGTCGCTCGGTCTCCTCACGGTCAACGCGCTGGTCGCCGGTGCGGAGGTCCTCATTCCTATCCAGTGTGAGTACTACGCGCTGGAAGGCCTGGGCCAGCTCCTGCGTAACGTCGACCTGGTGCGGGGGCATCTCAACCCCAACCTCCATGTCTCGACGATCCTGCTCACCATGTACGACGGCCGGACGCGTCTCGCGTCCCAGGTCGCGGACGAGGTGCGCAGCCACTTCGGTGACGAGGTGCTGCGGACGAGCATTCCTCGCTCGGTCCGTATCTCCGAGGCCCCGAGTTACGGCCAGACGGTGCTGACCTACGATCCAGGATCGAGTGGTGCCCTCTCGTATCTTGAGGCAGCACGAGAAATCGCCCTCCGCGGAGTCGGAGTGGCGTACGACGCGCAGAACGCCCATGTGGGCGTACAGAACAGTCAGAACATGGTGGAGGGGATCCAGTGAGTGAGCGACGACGAGGGCTGGGGCGGGGCCTCGGCGCACTGATCCCCGCGGCTCCGACAGAGAAGACGGTTCCCTCGCCGGCAGGCGGAGCCTCCGCCTCGTCGGCGGCTGGACCCGTGCTCATGGCAGAGCGCGGGGTGGCCGCGGCGAAGGTGACCACACTGCCGCCTGTTTCACATGAAACAGAGGAGTCGCCGACGATCGGGAACCCGGAGGTGCCCTCCGCGCCTGTCGGTGCTCACTTCGCTGAACTGCCTCTCGACTACATCACCCCCAACCCGCGTCAGCCCCGTGAGGTGTTCGACGAGGACGCTCTTGCCGAGCTGGTTACCTCCATCAAGGAGGTCGGGCTTCTTCAGCCGGTCGTCGTGCGTCAGGTGGGTCCGGCGCGCTACGAGCTCATCATGGGTGAGCGGCGCTTCCGTGCCTGCCGTGAGGCGGGGCTTGAGGCCATTCCTGCGATCGTGCGAGCCACGGAGGACGAGAAGCTTCTCCTGGACGCGCTGCTGGAGAACCTGCACCGCGCCCAGCTGAACCCGCTGGAAGAGGCGGCCGCTTACGACCAGCTGCTGCAGGACTTCAACTGCACGCACGATCAGCTGGCGGACCGTATCGGCCGCTCGCGTCCGCAGGTCTCCAACACTCTGCGGCTGCTGAAGCTCTCGCCGGCGGTTCAGCGTCGTGTCGCCGCCGGAGTGCTCTCCGCGGGCCACGCTCGCGCCCTGCTCTCCGTCGCGGACTCGGAGGAGCAGGACCGGCTGGCCCACCGCATCGTGGCCGAGGGACTGTCGGTGCGGGCCGTCGAGGAGATCGTCACCCTCATGGGATCGCGCCCTCAGACCGTTTCGCGCTCCAAGGGACCGCGGGCCGGTACCCGGCTCTCCCCGGCACTGAGCGACCTTGCCAGCCGCCTCTCGGACCGCTTCGAGACCCGCGTGAAGGTCGACCTGGGTCAGAAGAAGGGAAAGATCACGGTCGAGTTCGCCTCGATGGACGACCTCGAGCGGATCCTCAGCTCTCTCGCCCCCGGTGAGGGAGGCGTTCTCCAGAGGAGTCTCCTGGATGACGACTCCGAGGACACGGAGGCCTGAGTCGCGCGACGGGGTGGTTCCGTCGGCCGACCACAAGAGCGGGCTGTGTCCGGTGTGTACCGGAACACGGCCTGCTCTTTGCTTTCAGGCAGTATCGATGCAATCGCATCGTGGATACGATGCGATCGGGTATGGCGCATCCACCTGGCGGCAGCATTGGGGAGGCGGGGGCCATGCAAACCGTGAGCCGTACCGGACTGGTGACCGCGGGCCTGGGACTGGGGGCGGTCGGTGGGTTCATCGGCAGTCTGCTCAGGGAGCGAAGCGCTCTGACAGCCGCTCGCGACGCTGCGGGCGAAGGAAGCGAGGAACATCCTTCATGGGGCGCCGGCTCGTACCGCTTACGCTGGACAACCTTCCGGACCTTCCCCAGCGCTGTCGCGCGTGTGTCTTCTGGGAACTGGATCCCGTCAGTGGGGAAGCCGCGGTAAAGGCGGGAAGGCCTGAACTCGAGAAGGAGGCGTGGATCTCCGCCGTCCTCCTGGAGTGGGGATCCTGCGGCCGCGTCGTCTACGTGGACGACGTACCGGTGGGCTTCGTGCTGTACGCACCCCCCGCCTATGTACCCCGCTCCACTGCGTTCCCCACGAGCCCGGTCTCACCCGACGCCGTCCAACTGATGACCGCCTTCATCATGCCGGGCTATCAGGGACAGGGACTCGGCCGAGTGATGGTGCAGACGGTTGCCAAGGATCTGCTGCGCCGAGGCTTCAAGGCGATTGAGGCCTTTGGGGACGCACGGTGGAAGGAACCGGCCTGCGTGCTCCCCGCCGACCATCTCCTCGCGGTCGGCTTCAAGACGGTGCGCCCCCACCCCAGGTACCCACGTCTGAGGCTGGAGCTGCGGACGACACTCTCCTGGAAGGAAGATGTGGAGTTGGCCCTGGACCGCCTCCTGGGAGCGGTACAGAAGGAACCGGCGCTTCGTCCTCTGTAGCCGTGATGCCGCCCACTGACGCAACCCCTCCGTCATGCGAAGGGGCCAGCCCTTCCGGGCTGGCCCATTCGTGTTTCACGTGAAACATCGCCGTCGTTGTAGGACGGCGCTTCCGGTCAGACGGTCTTCTCGGCGCCCTCGGTGATGAAGTCCTCCAGGTCGCGGACGATCGCGGCCTTCGGCTTCGCACCCACGATGGTCTTGGCGACCTCGCCACCCTGGTAGACGTTCAGGGTCGGGATGGACATGACGCCGTACTTGGCGGCCGTACCCGGGTTCTCATCGATGTTGAGCTTGACGACCTCGATCTGGTCGCCGTACTCCGCGGCGATCGCCTCGAGGGACGGCGCGATCTGGCGGCACGGACCGCACCAGGCGGCCCAGAAGTCCACCAGGACGGGCTTGTCGCTCTTGAGGACGTCCTGCTCGAAGGAATCGTCGGTCACATTCTTCAGGGTGCCGGCCACGGCGGGCTCCTTAACTGGTTGGTGCGGTGGGGCGGACGGGGGTCAGACGGTGGCAGCCGCGGCGGTCTCGCTGTCCG
This sequence comes from Streptomyces mirabilis, assembly GCF_039503195.1. Lineage (NCBI taxonomy): Bacteria > Bacillati > Actinomycetota > Actinomycetes > Kitasatosporales > Streptomycetaceae > Streptomyces > Streptomyces mirabilis. The sequence goes on along the minus strand of NZ_JBCJKP010000001.1, from coordinate 5,346,312 downwards.
CGAGGGCAGCGAGGTAGCGCTCGGCGTCGAGGGCGGCGGAGCAGCCGGTGCCGGCCGCGGTGATCGCCTGGCGGTACGTGTGGTCGACGACGTCACCGGCGCCGAAGACACCGGTCAGGTTCGTCCGGGTCGAAGGCGCCTCGACCTTGAGGTAGCCCTCCTCGTCCAGGTCGAGCTGGCCCTTGAAGAGCTCGGTGCGCGGGTCGTGGCCGATCGCGATGAACAGGCCGGTCACCGCCAGGTCGGAGATCTCACCGGTCTTGAGGTTGCGCAGCTTCAGGCCGGCAAGCTTGGGGTCGCCCTCGATCGAGGCGATCTCGCTGTCCCAGACGAAGCTGATCTTCGGGTCGGCGAAGGCACGCTCCTGCATCGCCTTGGAGGCGCGCAGGGTGTCACGGCGGTGCACGATCGTCACGGACTTGGCGAAGCGGGAGAGGAAGGTTGCCTCCTCCATCGCGGTGTCGCCACCGCCGATCACGGCGATGTCCTGGTCCTTGAAGAAGAAGCCGTCACACGTCGCGCACCACGAGACGCCGCGTCCGGAGAGCGCGTCCTCGTTGGGCAGACCGAGCTTGCGGTGCTGCGAGCCCGTCGTGACGATGACGGCCTTGGCGCGGTGCACGGTCCCCGCAGTGTCCGTGACGGTCTTGATCTCGCCCGTCAGGTCTACAGAGACGACGTCGTCCGGGATCAGCTCGGCACCGAAGCGCTCGGCCTGGGCGCGCATGTTGTCCATGAGCTCGGGGCCCATGATGCCGTCCTGGAAACCGGGGAAGTTCTCCACCTCGGTGGTGTTCATCAGCGCACCACCGGCGGTGACGGCGCCTTCGAAGACCAGCGGCTTCAGCGACGCGCGCGCGGTGTAGAGCGCTGCCGTGTAGCCGGCAGGCCCGGATCCGATGATGATCACGTTACGGACGTCGCTCACGGCTTGATTCCTCGTCTCTGGAGACTGCTGCGTACTACCGGTGGGAGCCTCTCTCAGAACTCTCACCCCACCCAACGGATCCTAAGGGGCTTGCATTCCCTCTGTGTCCGGGCACACGGAGACGAGACACCGCACAGAGATCCCATGGGGTTATTGGGGAGGCGGCCGGTCGACGCGGAGGCGCTCAGGAGCGGGCGTACGAGTGCGTCAGCAGGAGCTTGCCAGGGGATGCCGAAGCCTGTTTTACGCACGCGGCTTCGACGATGTACGCCGTGACCTTCGTGCTGTCGGAGGCGTCGGGCACGACGACGAGATACACCGTCGTCCCCTTGTACGTGCCCTGCTGCGCCGCGAGGATCGTCGCGGTGCTTCCGGTCCCCTTCTGAATACAGTCGGGGACCTGCACCGTGGGTGTGATCAAGGTGTCGACCCCGGCGGACCCGTTGCCCGCGTCGTTGGACTGGACTCCCCAAGGACGCTTGGGGCTGGCGGAGGGGGTGCTCGCGCTCCTGTTCTTCGCGAGGAGATCCGCGACCTGAGTCTTCAGCTTCCCCTCGGAAAAAGTGTCCTTCGCTCCCTGCTGCGTCACCGTCTGCGGGCTCTTGCCGGAGCCGTCGCCCAGCGACTGCACGAGGATCGTGCCCAGCCCGAGAGCGGCGGCCGTGAACACCGTGCCGAGAACGACCACCCTGCGACGCCCACGGCGGCCCCGACGTGAGCGACCGGGACCGGTGGCAGCGTGGGAGCGTCCCGAGGGACGGTCGGCGAGGGAAGCAGGGTTCGGTTCGCCGGACGTGTATGAAACCCCGGCGAACGGTGTTTCACGTGAAACACCCGCGCTGTCGTCCTCGGCCGTTTCACGGTCGGGCGCCGTGGCACTCAGCAGAGCCTCCGCGGCAAGGGCGGCATCGATACGGCCGGCCACGTCATCGGGCATGCGCGTGGGGCCCGGCACAGTGCCGAGCAGTCCCCGGATCTCCTCCAGGGAGTCGTACACGTCGGCGCAGAGCACGCACTCGTCGAGGTGTCGCCGTACGTCCGCGGTGCGGGAAGGTGGGAGCAGCCCCTCGGAGAGGTCGGAGATCTCCGCGACATCCGGGTGCCCGGCCGTATCCGTCGTGGATGTCACGCTCGCCCACCTCCGCCCTTCACAGCAGCTGAATCGCTTGGTCCTGCATCACGAGGACCTGCATCGTGCGGTCCCGCTGCCGGTGGGACGGATGCCCCCTGCGTCCGGTTCCTTCCGCCGCCCGACTTGTTGCCGCCCCCGCCGCTTCCGTTGTCTGCACGGAGATGGGTGAGCAGCGGGAGCAGTCTGGCTCTGCCCCGTGCGCAACGGCTCTTCACCGTGCCGACGGGCACATCGAGGACGCGGGCCGCCTCCGCCACGGGGTAGCCCTGCATGTCCACGAGGACGAGAGCGGCGCGCTGGTCGGCCGGGAGCGTACTCAGTGCCGTCAGCAGCTCGCGGTGCAGATCGTTGCGCTCGGCCGGGGCGGAGGCGGACTCGTGCGGTTCGAGGAGCTGTTCCAGGCGCTCGGTGTCATCGACGGGAGACGTCTTCCTGGAAGCGGCCTTGCGGGCGCGGTCCAGGCAGGCGTTCACCGTGATGCGGTGCAGCCAGGTCGTGACGGCCGACTGGCCGCGGAAGGTGTGAGCGGCCCGGTAGGCGGAGACCAGTGCGTCCTGGACGGCGTCAGCGGCCTCCTCGCGGTCTCCCAGCGTCCTCAGAGCGACTGCCCAGAGCCGGTCGCGATGACGCCGCACGATCTCGCCGAAGGCCTCGTGGTCGCCCGCTACGTGACGGGCGAGGAGGTCCTGATCGCTTGCGTCGCCGTATCCGGTTTCATCGGCCATCGGACCCCCTCCCCTTCGTCGACGAACGTCAGCTGGTGAACTTCACGTCCGTGATGGCTTGCTTGTAGCCGGCGCCGCTGTACTGATCACCGGACGCGTAGGGCATCGCCGTGATCCAGAGCAGCACGTACTGAGTCTTCGCCTTCTTGCTGACCGTGATCTTCGCGCTGGTGCCGCTCGTCGTGATGGTCCCGATCTTCGTCATCGAATCCACCGACGTCGAGGAACTCATCGAGTCCGTCCCATAGAGGGTGATCGTCGTGTGGTCCCCGGGGTACCGGAGCCCTATCGAAGCCCCCGTGACGGTCTGCTGCGAACCGAGGTCGTAGACGATGCCGACCCCGGGCTTGAAGGCCGGCTTCATCTCCGGACCGTCCACGAAGCTCTTGCTCCGCCAGTACGTCGAGCTGTCGCCGTCGTACGTCTTGCCCACGTCCCCGGGCGCCTGGGCGTCACCCTTCGCGACGTACTCCTGCGCACCCGCGATGGTGATCGGCTTGACCGGCTTGGTCTTGTCGGTGCCCTTGCCGTTGCCGTCCGTCGTCTTGGTCTTCTGTGTGTCGTCGGACTTGCTGTGGTCCATCAGAGCCTCCGCGAGCTGCCAGCTGCCGAGGCCCAGGGCGGCGATCAGGAGGGCCGACACGGCCCACTTGAGGGCCTTGCCGGTGCGGCTCTGCAGCGGGGGCGGCGGGGCCGTCACAGGCTGCGTGGCGCCCATGTGGGGCGCGGGGCGGCCGTAGCCCTGCTGGTACGAGGTGCGCTGATACTCCGGCGGGGCCGTGAACGTGGGCTCCGGCGGGCGGATGCGGGGCATCTCGGCGATCGCCTTCACCAGTTCCTCCGGCGTGGTGCACGGAGTCTCGTGACGGGAGGCGGTCGCGCCGTCGTTGGCGAGCGCGCGCATGGCGAGCTCCGACAGGCCCCGGTGGACACCGGCGCGTACCTGGTCGGGAGCGATCAGGCCGACCCCCCTGGGCAGCCCGGACAGACCGTAGGCGTCGTTGTCGTAGGGCCAGCGCTGGGTGAGCGCGGCGTACAGGAGCGCCCCGATCGCCTCGGTGTCGGTGCGCTGTGGGGTCTCCGAGCTGATGCCACGCAGCGCGGCGTTCACGGCGAGCCCACGGATGCGCCACTGGCCGGTCGAGGTGCGCAGCACGGCACTGGGCGTCAGCCGCAGATGCGCGAGGCCCTCACGGTGCGCGGCGGCCATGGCCTGGGAGACCTGGCTGACCATCTGGTAGGCCTCGTGCACCTCCAGTGGGGCCGAGGCCAGCAGCGCGGTGAGCTCCGTGGCGTCCGGCAGCCACTCGTGCACCACATAGACGAGGTCGTTCTCTTCGACCGCGTCCAGGACCTGGACGAACCGGGGATCGCCCAGCAGGGCCGAGGAACGGGCCGCCGCCAGTACGGAGCGGGCCCGTGGATGGTCGGCGGGCAGGAGATGCACGCCGACGGCGCGGCGGAGTTTCTCGTCCACCGCACGCCAACTGCTGAAACCGTCCAGACGGGTGACGCACTCCTCGAGGCGGTAACGCCTGGCGAGTTTGTGTCCGCTGTGCAGTTCGGGCGGTGAGGCCTTTCCGGGACTCTCGGTCCCGCCGCTCCCCTGTGCCTCTTCGCTGTCCGTCTCCCGCTCCCGGTTCTGGGCCACCCCGTCGGACGTGGACTGGTCCGCCTTGGCGGTCAGCGGCTCGTCGCCGCTGTTGTCTGCCACGTCGACGGCAGCCGTGCTCCGTTCCGCCACCGTCGTTCCCGCCTCCCCATTCGTTGCGCGCTGTCCGACGCAGAAACCAATTGTGCCCACAGTCCGGCGCTATGCACGACACACGGCGACGGACGATGGTTGTGCGCGTACCCCCGCCTCAGCGCCCCAGGCGCCCGCGGACCATTCCGACCATTGAGTTGAGTTCTTCGATCCGCATTTTCCGCGCGGCGACGTAGAAGACGCCGAGCAGGGCGATGCCGCCCGCGAGGAGGGCCGCCAGGGAGCCCCCGACGCCCTGTCCGAGGGTGTGGCCGATGCCGTAGCAGGCCGCGCCGCTCAGCAGGGCCGCGGGCACCGAGGCGATGCCGAGACGGGCGTACGTCTGCAGGACGCGGGTGCCGTCCAGGTCACCGCCGAGCCGCTTGCGCAGCCTGTTCCAGGCGACGCCGACGCCGATCGCGTAGGCGAGACCGTAGGAGGCGGCCATACCGACCACGGCCCAGCGGGACGGAAGCACGAAGTAGCACGCGGCGGAGGCCGCGGCGTTGACGGCGGCGACGATGACCGTGTTGTAGAAGGGGGTGCGCGTGTCCTCGTACGCGTAGAAAGCACGCAGGACGACGTACTGCACGGAGTACGGGATCAGGCCGAGGCCGAAGGCCATGAGCATGAAGCCCATGTTGGTGGCTTCGCTGGTGCCCGAGGAACCGAAGATCAGGGTGCACATCGGGATGCCGAGGGCGACGAAGCCGAAGGCGATCGGCACGATGGCCACGGCAGTCGTGCGCAGTCCCTGGGAGATGTCGTCACGGACGGCTCCGCTGTCGCCCTCATGGGCCGAACGGGCGATGCGCGGAAGCAGCGCCGCCATCAACGAGACCGTGATGATGGCCTGCGGCAGGCCCCACACGAGCTGGGCGTTGGCGTAGGCGGAGAAGCCGACACCCTTGACCTTGCTGTCATTGGTGGCGGCGGTGGCCAGCTGAGTGACGACGAGGGCGCCGGCCTGGTTCGCGAGGACGAAGAGCACGGTCCACTTGGCGAGCATCGCGGCCTTGCCCAGGCCGTGGCCCTTCCAGTCGAAGCGCAGCCGCATGCGGAATCCGGTCTCGCGCAGATACGGAATCATCGCGAGGGCCTGCACGACGAGGCCGAGGAGGACGCCTACACCGAGGAGCCGCTGCCCGTCCGGCGGGATGTTCGTGACCTCCATGCCGGAGTTCGCCGCGGTGCCGTACACCCAGATGAACATGCCGAGCGTCACGATGATGACGATGTTGTTCAGGACCGGGGTCCACATCATCGCGCCGAATTTCCCGCGGGCGTTGAGGATCTGGCCCATCACCACGTGGATGCCCATGAAGAAGATCGTGGGCAGGAAGTAGCGGGTGAAGGTGACGGCGACCTCATTGGCCGCGGGGTTGTCCGCGACCGACGTCGACAGCATCCGGACGAGCAGCGGGGCGGCGAAGACCGCGAGTGCGGTGAGCAGGCCGAGCGCCACCATGACGAGGGTCAGCAGCCGGTTGGCGAAGGCCTCGCCGCCGTCTTCGTCGTCCTTCATGGCGCGTACCAGCTGTGGCACGAAGACCGAGTTGAGGCCGCCGCCCACGGTGAGGATGTAGATCATCGTCGGCAGTTGGTACGCGACCTGGAAGGAGTCGCCCAGGAAACCGATACCCAGGGCCGAGACGATCAGCGCGGAGCGGATGAAGCCGGTGAGCCGGGACACCAGCGTGCCCGCCGCCATCACCGCACTCGACTTCAGCAGGCCCGAGGCGCGTCCGCCGGGCTTCTTCGCGGTGGGCGCCGGTTCGGGCGCGGGGGTCTGCGGGGCGGCCGGAGCCGGCTCGTGGGCCGGCGACGGTACGCCGGGCGCGGCGACGGATGTACGGGTGCCTGCCTGGCCCTGGTCGCGGAAGAGGTGGGCGAAGGCGTCGGGCTCGTGCTGCTGCTCGCCGGCCTGGGTCACGAGGTCGTCCACGCCGACGAACTGGGTCGTGCGGGCGTCCTCACCGTAGGGCAGGTGCCGCGTCGGGCCCGCGGGCTCCGGCGGGGGCGTCTGGGCCCACACACGGGGGTCGGGGGTGTACTGCGAGGTGGGCGGCTGGGCGTAGAGCGGCTGCTGCGGGTAGTAGGAGCCCGGGGGCGGCGGGGGGTGTGCGGCACGGTCGTACAGCGCTTCGGACACCGGATCCTGGGCGGCGAGGTCCTGCGCCCGGTACGGGTCCTGGGTATAGGCGTCCTGGAAGTACATGTCCTGGTACTGCCCCTGCGGCTGCTGCGCGGGGTCGGCCGGTGGCCCCTCCGGGTACCCCTCGGGGTAGCCGGCGTTGGCCATGCCCTGGTCCGGGTAGCCGTCCGGGTAGCCCGAGCCGCCCGCGGCCTGGTCCGGGTAGCCCTCGGGGTAGCCCGAGTTGCCCGCGCCCTGGCCGCGGTCACCGTCGTACGGCGCGTTCATGGTTACCCCACCTCATCGTCCCCGGGCCCACCGGCCACGACATCGCTCAACGGTCCACTCTCTCACCCGTGCCGGACGGGTCGGTGCTTTCCGGTGCGGTGTCCGGTGTCGGGTCACTCGGGTGCTCCGGGTCGTCTGCCCCGGACTCCGTCGTGGACTCCCCGTCGGGACCGTCCTTGGAGCGCTCGGTGTCCTCAGTAGTGTCTACGGTGCCCTCGGCGTCCGTGTTCACGCCGTTCAGGGCCTCGGCCCCACACTCGGTGTCGGGGGTGTTCTCCTGCTCCTCCGCGGCCTGGCGGGCTGCCGCGCGCTTGCGCTGGGTGTACATCCGGAATCCGGCGAGCACGAGCAGCAGGACGCCACCGCCGATCACCAGCATCACCGTCGGAGTGATCTCGGTGACCTTCACTTCGAATCTGACGGGGGGACCGTACGCCTGGCCGTCGTCCGTGAACAACTGCGCGACGACCGTCACCGGACCGTTGGCCTTGGCGGAGGTGGTGAACTTCACCGACTGGCTGTGCTCGCCCGCGACCTGGATCGGCCGCTCGTCGAAGGTGTCGTCGCCGATCTTGAGTCGGGTCGGCTGCTGTGAGGTGAGACGCAGCACCAGGTGGTGGACGCCCTGCACGAGGTTGTTCTGCACCGTCACGGGGATCGTGGCACTGCGGCCCGAGAGCTTCGCGTCGGACTTGTCGATCAGCCTGACGAGACCGGTGAGGTCGTCCAGGTACGACTCGACACCCTTGCGGAAGGTCCCCGCCTGGTCGGCACGGCCGCGCCAGGACGTGGACATCCCTCGGTCTATGGCCCGACCGAAGGGAGTGACCACGCGGGACTTGTCGGTGAGGATGGCCTTGAAGTTGTCGAGCGTGCTCTGTGTGCGCTGGATCTCCTCGAAGGCCGACCGCGGCAGCTCCTGCTTGCGCAGCGAGGAGGGGTACGAGGACGCCGAGGGCACCTTCGTCGTGGCGCTCGGGTCCGGCTTGGCCTTGGCGGCCGCGGAGAGGTTCTGGGAGTCGGACCAGTTCCCGTTCTGGAGGGCCCTCACCGCCGTCGCCATGGTCTGGGCCTGGCTCACGGAAGGCATGCGCTGCGGGGCGACGACGATGCTCCGCTGCTTGCTCGGCTCCTGCAGATCGACCATCAGGCTCTGGGCCAGGAATTCCTGCACGGCGAGCGTCGAGTTGTCGGCCTTCGCCATGTCGCCCTCGAACGCGGTCGACAGCCTGGAGTCCGCGACCACCGCCGTCGTGCCGCCCCCGATGGGGCGGGCGGCGGTGGGTGTGTAGGTCAGGCCGCCGGTCTCGCGCAGGCTGTCGCTGCGGGCGATCACCTTGTCGGCGCCGGCGGAGGTGGCGACCTTGACGATCGACGGATCGACCGCGCCCTCGGCGGGCCAGGCGAAGTCCGTGTTCGGCTTCACATGAAGGATCGTCTGCACCGTGCTGGAGGCCACGTCCGTCGCGTCCTTGAGGTGGCTGAGGGAGCCCGTGACGTCCTTGCCGTTGTGCGCCAGCGACGCGAGGTCGGGGTCGGCGAAGGGGAGAGCGACGACTTCCTTGTCCTTGTCCGCGACGGTCTTCTCGAGCTTGTCGAGCCACGCCTTGGCGACGGCCTGGTTCTTGCCCGCCGTCGTGGTGTCGCCGTCCTTGATCTGGTAGCTGCGCGTCATGGCGTCGACGGAGGCCAGCAGGTCCGGGTCGAGGACCCAGGTGACGTCGAGGTCGCTGCCCAGGGACAGGAGCTGGTCCAGGCGGCCGCCGGGGGAGATCTCCTTGGCCAGGTCGTCGTTCTGGAAGACGGGCGTCTGCTGCGCGTCCGAGCCGGTCTCCGCCCGCAGGTGGACCGCCGAGATCAGCGGCCAGAGATACGTCGTCTTCGTCTTCGTGTCGGCGCCGGCGGGCTGCCAGGGCAGGAACGTCCGCTCGATGCCGAGCACCTGGTCCCACGGCTGCGCGGCGGTCTGGCCGGTGAGGGAGACGCCGAGCTGGTACACCCCGTCGGAGTCGAGGTTCAGGTCCTTGACGGGCACCGAGATGCTGAAGTGCTGCGAGACGCCCGTGGCGAGCTTGGAGAACTTCTCGACGTACTTGTCGCCGACCTCCAGGGGGTCAGGGCCCAGCTGGAACCCGGTGCGCTTCTCCGCGTCGTCGATGGCGACCCGGCCCTGGAGTGTCGGGCCCACCCGCAGGCCCACGTGCGCGCCCGTGACGGTCTGCCTGCCCTTGTTGGTGACCGAACCGGAGACGGTGATCGTGTCGTCCTCCGTGGGCGCGCTGGGGGTCAGCGAGTCGAGGGAGATGTCCACCGTGCCGGACCCGGTGGCGTCGGCCACAGCGGCCGTCTGAGCGGCGTGTGCGGCCGGGGAAGAGGGCAGCTGGAGCACGCCGGCCAGCAGGGGCGCGCCGGCCAGCAGTGTGCCGGTGCGCCGCAGCCACCGGCGGGCAGGTGAGGGACTCATCCCCTGGAAGTCTGCCGCCTCGGCCACGCGCTCGTCCGTCCCTCGTCGTCGTCAGTGGTCGTCGGAATGTGCGTCCACGCATGGTAACGATGTGCGCCGAGGGTAAGTGCCGCGGACCGCTCCACAAGATCAGTAGACAGGGCCGAGTGTCCTGTATGCGTAAGTATTGATCCCCCCATGAGAAGGGGATGGCTGTGCACGTTTTATGGAGGCGCCCGCGAGTGCCTCGGCCACGTACCCTTTTCTGTTGTGCCGAACGCCAACGAAGACAACCCCAGTGCCCTGAGTCAGGTGCAGCGCCGCGCGGTGAGTGAACTGTTGCGGGTGTCCCCTGTCGCCGACGACCTCGCCCGCCGTTTCCAGGAGGCGGGGTTCTCACTCGCCCTGGTCGGTGGCTCGGTCCGGGACGCGCTCCTTGGCCGGCTCGGCAATGATCTGGACTTCACGACCGACGCCCGCCCCGATGACGTACTGAAGATCGTGCGGCCCTGGGCGGACGCCGTCTGGGAGGTCGGGATCGCCTTCGGCACCGTCGGCGCGCAGAAGGACGCCCGCGTGGACGACGTCCAGCAGTCGTTCCAGATCGAGATCACGACGTACCGCTCCGAGGCGTACGACCGGACCTCGCGCAAGCCCGAGGTGTCCTACGGCGACTCGATCGAGGAAGACCTCGTGCGCCGTGACTTCACCGTGAACGCGATGGCCGTGGCGCTGCCGGAGAAGGAGTTCATCGATCCGTACGGCGGTCGGGGCGACCTGTCCGCGCGGGTCCTGCGTACCCCGGGTACGCCTGAGGAGTCCTTCTCCGACGATCCGCTGCGGATGATGCGGGCCGCGCGGTTCGCCGCGCAGCTCGACTTCGAGGTGGCCCCCGACGTCGTCGCCGCGATGACGGACATGGCTGGGCGCATCGAGATCGTCTCGGCGGAGCGGGTGCGGGACGAGCTGAACAAGCTGATCCTCTCCGCTCACCCGCGCAAGGGTCTGACGCTGCTCGTGGACACCGGCCTCGCCGACCATGTGCTGCCGGAGCTTCCCGCGCTGCGACTGGAACGTGATGAGCACCACCGGCACAAGGACGTCTACGACCACACGCTGATCGTCCTGGAACAGGCCATGGCGCTCGAGGAAAATGGTCCGGACCTGACGCTCCGGATCGCCGCGCTGCTGCACGACATCGGCAAGCCGAGGACGCGGCGCTTCGAGAAGGACGGTCGGGTCTCCTTCCACCACCACGAGGTGGTGGGCGCGAAGATGACCAAGAAGCGGATGACGGCGCTCAAGTACTCCAACGACCTGGTGAAGGACGTCTCGCGTCTGGTCGAACTTCATCTGCGTTTTCACGGATACGGCACCGGCGAGTGGACGGACTCCGCGGTCCGTCGCTATGTACGTGACGCGGGTCCGCTCCTCGACCGGCTCCACAAGCTGACCCGCTCCGACTGCACTACGCGCAACAAGCGCAAGGCGACGGCGCTCTCTCAGGCGTATGACGGCCTGGAGGAGCGCATCGCCGAGCTCCAGGAGCAGGAGGAGCTGGACTCGATCCGTCCCGACCTCGACGGCAACCAGATCATGGAGATCCTGGGCATCGGCCCCGGCCCGGCGATCGGCCAGGCGTACAAGTTCATGCTGGAGCTGAGACTGGAGAACGGGCCGATGGAGCACGACGCGGCGGTGACGGCACTCAAGGAGTGGTGGGCCGAGCAGGGCTGAGGCTCACCGAGCGAGCCACGCGGGGTCATGTTTCACGTGAAACATGACCCCGGGTCTGCGCCGGGAACAACAAGGGGCGGTGTTTCACGTGAAACACCGCCCCTTGTGTATCGGCGACGCCCTTACTTGGCGGAGTACTCCGACAGGCAGAGGGTGAAGTCGTCCTTGCCGGACTCGGTGTACTGGGCGTACTTGGTGCGGTCGCAACCGGAGTTGTCGCTCTTCTTTTCTGCGACCTTGTACTTGGCCTTGGAGCTGGTGCAGTCCACGACCTTGAGGCCGGGGTCCGTGGAGCTGTTCGGGTTGCTGATGCTCATGCAGTCACCGACTTTGGCGGTGTCGGGGTCGTGGCGGCTCGATATGTAGCCGACGACGGCAGCTATGAGCGCACAGACCACGATGACGATGCGCAGGTACCACTTGACGCCGCGCTTCGGCCGTTGCGGCGCGACCGGAGCGTAGGGAATCGGCCCCTGCTGCGGGAAGCCGGGCTGGCCGGGCTGCTGGGGGTAACCCGGCTGCTGGGGGTAACCCTGCGGCGGCGGCCCGTACGGAGCCTGGCCCTGGGGCGGCTGTCCGTAGGGCTGCTGGCCCTGGGCGAACGGGTTCTGGCCCTGGGGCGGCGGAGTAGTCACTTAGGGGTCCCCCTGGAACGTAAGCGCGTGGCGTGAATAAGACGCACGTAAGTTATCGGGACCGACTGACAACGCAGTAGCCCAGAGAGGCTCTGTGGCCCTGATGTGACACTTACTGCATCTCAAAGCGGGCCATAGCAACAGCAATTGCCGCGTAGGCCGAGGCCAGAGTGACGACAAGGGAAGCTGAGCGTCCGTCAGGAGGCAGCATCAGGGCGGCTACTGCGGCCGCGCCGACGAAGGCGACGTTGAACAGGACGTCGTAGACGGAGAAGATCCGGCCGCGGTAACCGTCGTCGACCGAGGACTGCACGATCGTGTCGGTGGCGATCTTCGCGCCCTGTGTGGTCAGGCCCAGAACGAAGGCGGCGGCCATCATGGGCGCCGCCTCGAAGGGGAGGCCGAGCGCCGGTTCCAGGACCGCCGCCGCGGCCGCGCACGCGGCGATCCAGCCGCCGGGGCCCAGTCGCCCCACTGCCCAGGGCGTCACCACGGCCGCGACGAAGAAGCCCGCCCCGGAGATGCCCACCGCCAGGCCCAGCAGAGCGAGCCCGCCGTCGGAGCCGGACGACCAGGCGTACCGGCACAGCATCAACACCATGACGGTCAGGGCGCCGTAGCAGAAGCGCATCAGGGTCATCGACAGGAGCGCCCAGGCCGCCTCCCGCCGCTCGGGCTCGGCGAGATGGCGCACACCGGCCACGAGACCGCGCGCGGTGCCGGTGAGGGACGTACGCAGGCTCGGCTGCACCAACTCCTGGTCGGGGCCGAGCAGTTCCGGTGCGATGCGCAGCGAGGCGAGCGCGGCGCACAGATAGAGGGTCGCACCGAGGAGGACGACCGCCGCATCCGAGTGCGAGGCGACCAGTCGTACGACGAACGCGAGACCGCCGCCCGCGGTCGCGGCGAGTGTCCCGGCGGTGGGCGACAGGGCGTTGGCCATGACCAGCCGGTGGGAGTCGACGACTCGGGGCAGGGCGGCCGAGAGGCCCGCGAGGACGAACCGGTTGACCGCGGTGACGCACAGCGCGGAGGCGTAGAAGAGCCAGTCGGGGACATGGCTCACCATCAGCACGGCCGTCACGCAGGCCAGCGCGGTCCGCAGCAGATTGCCGTACAGGAGGACCTGGCGGCGGCGCCAGCGGTCCAGCAGGACGCCGGCGAAGGGGCCGACCAGGGAGTACGGCAGGAGCAGTACCGCCATCGCGGAGGCGATCGAGGCTGCTGAGGTCTGCTTCTCCGGTGAGAAGACGACGTACGCGGCCAGCGCGACCTGGTAGACGCCGTCGGCACCCTGGGACAGCAACCGGACACCGAGCAGGCGTCTGAAGCCTTGGAAGCGCAGGAGGACGCGCAGGTCACGCACGACGGCCATGGGGCACAGCCTCACATACGAGGAAGGTCCCCGGGTCAAAGACCCAGGGACCCTCGACGGGCAGGAGCGAAAAGCCCCTCGGCGCTCCGCGCCGTGTCTCGACGGCGCTCGGAGGCCTGTCTTGCTAGCGCTCGACCTCGCCCTTGATGAACTTCTCGACGTTGGCGAAGGCCTCGTCGTCGAAGTACTGGACCGGCGGGGACTTCATGAAGTACGAGGACGCGGACAGGATCGGGCCACCGATGCCGCGGTCCTTGGCGATCTTCGCGGCGCGCAGGGCGTCGATGATGACACCCGCGGAGTTCGGGGAGTCCCAGACCTCGAGCTTGTACTCCAGGTTCAACGGGACGTCACCGAAGGCGCGGCCCTCGAGACGGACGTACGCCCACTTGCGGTCGTCGAGCCAGGCCACGTAGTCCGAGGGACCGATGTGGACGTTCTTCTCGCCCATGTCGCGGTCGGGGATCTGCGAGGTGACGGCCTGCGTCTTCGAGATCTTCTTCGACTCGAGGCGGTCGCGCTCCAGCATGTTCTTGAAGTCCATGTTGCCGCCGACGTTGAGCTGCATCGTGCGCTCGAGACGGACACCGCGGTCCTCGAACAGCTTCGCCATCACACGGTGCGTGATGGTGGCGCCGACCTGCGACTTGATGTCGTCGCCGACGATCGGGACACCGGCCTCGGTGAACTTGTCCGCCCACTCCTTGGTGCCGGCGATGAAGACCGGGAGGGCGTTGACGAAGGCGACCTTGGCGTCGATGGCGCACTGGGCGTAGAACTTCGCCGCGTCCTCGGAACCGACGGGCAGGTAGCAGATGAGGACGTCGACCTGCTTGTCCTTGAGGATCTGGACGACGTCGACCGGCGCCTCGGCGGACTCCTCGATGGTCATGCGGTAGTACTTGCCGAGACCGTCGAGGGTGTGGCCGCGCTGGACCGTGACGCCCTTGTTCGGGACGTCGCAGATCTTGATGGTGTTGTTCTCGCTGGCACCGATGGCGTCGGAGAGGTCGAGGCCGACCTTCTTCGCGTCGACGTCGAAGGCGGCGACGAACTCGACGTCACCGACGTGGTAGTCGCCGAACTGGACGTGCATCAGACCCGGGACCTTGGACGCCGGGTCGGCGTCCTTGTAGTACTCGACGCCCTGCACCAGCGAGGCGGCGCAGTTGCCCACGCCGACGATGGCTACGCGAACCGAACCCATTCCGGTTGCTCCCTGTGTGTACGAGGTGAAGCCCCGACTGGACCTCACGTGGTGGTGTCGTCGGACGGATCCGGCCGGGACTGGTCCCGGTGCCGGGGCAGGCCGCCCGTCTCTCCAGATGTGCTGTTCTGCTGAGCGGAGCCTTCGAAGGCGCCCGGGGAGCTGCCTTCGGGGACACCTCGGGAGGTGCCTTCGGAGGCGGAATCCTTGACGTCCCGTCCTGCTCGCTCGCTCTCGATGAGCTCGTTCAGCCAGCGCACTTCGCGCTCCACGGACTCCATTCCGTGGCGCTGGAGCTCAAGGGTGTAGTCGTCGAGGCGCTCCCTGGTGCGTGCCAGCGAGGCACGCATCTTCTCCAGTCGCTCCTCGAGCCGACTGCGGCGGCCCTCCAGTACGCGCATGCGCACGTCGCGTGACGTCTGCCCGAAGAACGCGAACCGAGCGGCGAAGTGCTCGTCCTCGTACGCGTCGGGCCCCGTCTGCGCGAGCAGCTCCTCGAAGTGCTCTTTACCTTCAGCCGTCAACCGATAGACGATCTTGGCTCGCCGCCCAGCAAGCGGGGCCGCGAGGGCGTCCTCGGTGGTGCTCCCCGATTCCTCGATCAACCAGCCGCTCGCGACCAGCGTCTTGAGGCAGGGATAGAGCGTCCCGTAGCTGAACGCACGGAACACACCCAGTGACGTATTGAGTCGTTTGCGCAACTCGTAGCCGTGCATCGGGGACTCGCGAAGCAGGCCGAGGACGGCGAACTCGAGGATCCCGGAACGCCGGTTCATATCGCCTCCTCGCTGTCGCGGTCTCCTCGGCACGTTCTTTATGCCGAGCTGATGTATCGACTCGATACATCAGCACGATAGATCGGCCGTCCGTCTGCGACAAGGGGGACCATGGTGAACGGCGTCACATCACCGATTCATACGAAGCAAGTTGCCTGATTTGGGGTGAACTTCAGGATTAGGGGGGTTTTGACGGTGCGTAGTCTGTGCGCCATGCAAAACCACCGGGAACCGAGTGACGCCTGAGGGCGTCCTCGTCCCTGGTGCAGTACGGGTGAATGCGCAAACGACCGCATCCGTACTTCGGGGGGACCGGAAACCAGCTGCCGTTTCCAGGCGCGCACGGGTGCGCCTGCCCGAGGAGTAATCGTTCGATGAGCGAGCACCGTCGCAAACCGTCGCAGCCACAGGGCGGCGGACGTGCCGCGGCCCGACGCGGCCAGACCGGCCCGTCCTCCGGCCGCCGTGCGGCACCGCGGGGCGCCACCGGGTCCCCTTCCGACTCCTATGAGTCGGGGGGTGAGGAGGAGCGCCCGTACACCGGCCGCGCCGAGGCCCGGCGCGCAGCTCAGAGAAGCAGCGGCGGCGGTCGGCGCCGAGGCGCCGACGCCACAGGGCCCGGCGGCCGCCGCGGCGGTCCTGACGGCCCCGGGCGCGCGCGGGCCTCTGGGCCTGTAAAGAAGCGTTTCATCGACTACCCGCGCGCGGGCAAGTCGGGAGCCGGGCGCTGGATGCCGTCCTGGAAACTGGTGACGGGACTGTTCATCGGCTTCTGCGGGAGCCTGGTGGCCGTGGCCGGTATCGGGTACGCGATGGTGAGTGTCCCGAACATCGCGGACACCGCCACGGCGCAGAACAACGTCTACTACTGGGCCGACGGCAGCCAGATGGTCGCCACCGGTGGTGAGACGAACCGCCAGATCATCAACTACGAGCAGATTCCCCCGGCGATGCGGTACGCCGTCATCTCACAGGAGAACAAGACCTTTGAGACCGACAGCGGCGTCGACCCGAGGGGTATCGCGCGCGCCTTCTTGAACATGGCCAAGGGCGGCCAGACGCAGGGTGGTTCCACCATCACCCAGCAGTACGTCAAGAACGCGATGCTGGACGACCAGTCGCAGACGATCTCCCGGAAGTTCAAGGAGATCTTCGTCGCGATCAAGGTGGGCGCCACGGTCGACAAGAAAAAGATCATGGCTGGCTACCTGAACTCCGCGTACTACGGTCGCGGGGCCTACGGGATCCAGGCGGCCGCGCGCGCGTACTTCAACAAGGACGCCGAGTATCTCGACCCGAGCCAGTGCGCCTTCCTGGCGGCGATGCTCAAGGGCGCCACGTACTACGACCCGGCGGGTGCGACATCGCTCGACGCTGCCGCCACTCCCGAGGCCAACACGAAGCGGGCCACGGCCCAGTGGTCGGACACTCTGGACAAAGAGGTCAAGTACGGCCACCTGAGCGCCACGGAACGGGCCAAGTACAAGACGCTCCCCAAGGCTCAGAACCCGCGGTCGAACACTCGGCTCAGCGGCCAGATCGGCTATCTCGTCGATCTCGCCAAGGCCTACGTCATCAACAACACCAAGATCACCGCGAACCAGCTTCAGCAGGGCGGCTACTCGATCAAAACGACCTTCGACAAGAAGAAGGTCAATGCGCTAGAGAAGGCCGTGGAGGAAGTCCGCAAGAAGAAGATAAACCCCAAGCTGCGGCCGAATACGGACACCTACGTCCAGTTTGGTGGGGCCTCCGTCGACCCAGCCACGGGCGCGATCAAGGCCATCTACGGCGGTGAGGACGCGACCAAGCACTTCACGAACAACGCTGACCAGACCGGTGCCCAGGTGGGTTCGACGTTCAAGCCGTTCGTGCTCGCAGCCGCCATGCAGTGGGGTGTGAAGAATCCCGACCTGGGGTCGTCGCAGTCGGAGGACGAACGCACGGTGGTCTCTCCGAAGAGCCTGTACAGCGGCAAGAACAGGCTCAAGATCAAGAACTATGACCATTCCGTCTGGACCGACAAGGACGGCAAGGAGTGGCTCCAGACCAACGACGGAAACGAGTCGTACAACCCGCCGAGTTACAAGATCGATCTCCGCGAGGCGATGAGGGAGTCCGTGAACTCCGCCTACGTGCAACTCGGTATGGACGTAGGCCTGGACAAGGTCGAGCAGGCCGTGCTGCAGGCGGGCATCCTCAAGACCAGTCTGGCGAGCTCCAACTTTCCCTCGTTCTCCATCGGTACCTCCGACCCCAGTGCGATCCGTATGGCCGGCGCGTACGCCACCTTCGCGGACAGCGGCCAGCAGCACGATCCGTACTCGGTCGAGAAGATCACCAGCAAGGACGGCACGGTGTTCGAGCACAGAAGTGTCGCCAAGGCGAAGGAAGCCTTCTCTTCGCAGGTCGCGGACAACGTCACCGACGTGCTGAAGACGGTTGTCGATAAGGGAACCGGCACCGCCGCCCAGCTGACCGGCCGCGAGGTGGCCGGTAAGACGGGTACGACCGACGGCAACAAGTCGGCGTGGTTCGTCGGATACACCCCGCAGTTGTCGACCTCGATCGGCATGTACCGCTTGGACGACGACGCGTCCAACAAGAGCCGCACGTTCCTGGAGATGTACGGCACGGGCGGCGAGAAGAAGATCCACGGCGCCTCGTTCCCGGCCCAGATCTGGCACGACTACATGGAGCAGGCGCTCAAGGGCACGAAGGCGGAGCCCTTCCCGACGCCCGAGCCCATCGGGAAGGTCCTCAATGACACCCCGAGCCCGTCCGCGACCCCGTCGACCACACCGTCGCCGTCGGCCAGCCCGACGCCGAGCAACTCGCCCAGCCCGTCCATCAGCAGCTCGCCCACGGCTTCGCCGACCGACACCTGCGGCAACTTCGGCTGGAACTGTGGGAACAACGGCGGGACGAACACGGGGACCACCGGCGGTGCGACCGGAACCACCTCACCCACGCCGACAACGACCATTACCAGCGGGAATACCAGAGGTAATGGCAACGGCGGCATCTTCGCCGGACAGAACGGCGGATAGACAGACGCGCAACCCGAGGAACAGGGGCCGTCAGCTGTGGCTGACGGCCCCTGTTCTCTTACCGCCGCTGCGGCCATTCTCAGACGCGTACGGCAGGATGTGCGCCATGCCCAGTGCAGAGACGACGCGAACGAGCGTGCGCGAGCCGGAGCCGGTGCGGCCGACCAAGGACGACGAGGTCGCCGCGGCCGGAAGCGAGCTGATCGGCGGCCCCATCGGACGGAGAGCACTGCTGGGGGCGTCCTGGTGGACCCCGGTACGCGTGGTCGCGCTCGTCGCGATCGGCATGTTCGCCCTCGGTATGGTGCAGAAACTGCCCTGCTACGACAGCGGCTGGTTCTTCGGGGCCAGCACGCAGTACACGCACGCGTGCTACTCCGACATCCCGCACCTCTACCAGGGACGCGGTTTCGCCGACGGGCTCGTGCCGTACTTCGACAAGCTCCCCGGCGACATGGACTACCTCGAGTACCCGGTCCTGACCGGTCTGTTCATGGAGGTCGCGGCCTGGCTCACACCGGGCGGCGGCAGCATCCAGCACCAGGAGCAGATCTACTGGATGGTCAACGCCGGGATGCTCATGGTGTGCGCGGCGGTCATCGCCGTATGCACCGTGCGCACCCACCGCCTGCGCCCCTGGGACGGCCTTCTGGTCGCCCTCGCGCCCGCCTTCGCGCTCACGGCCACCATCAACTGGGACCTCCTCGCGGTGGCCCTGCTGGCCGCCGCGATGCTCATGTGGTCGCGTGGCCGCTCCCTCGCCTTCGGTGTCCTGCTCGGGCTCGCCACGGCCGCCAAGTTCTACCCGTTCCTGCTCATGGGACCGCTGCTCGTGCTGTGCTGGCGGGCGGGCAAGTGGCGGGAGTTCGGGAACGCGCTCATGGGCGCGGTCGGAGCCTGGCTCGTGGTGAACCTCCCCGTGATGTACCTCGCGCCGGAAGGCTGGGCGAAGTTCTACAGCTTCAGCCAGACCAGGGGGATCGACTTCGGTTCGGTCTTTCTGTTCGTCTCCACCTGGTGGAAGGTCCCGATCAGTTACCAGACGGCGAACGCGTGGGCACTGGTCCTGATGGTGCTCGTCTGCGGGGGCATGGCCGCGCTCGCGCTCACCGCCCCGCGCCGCCCCCGCTTCGCCCAACTGGCCTTCCTGATCGTCGCGGCCTTCATCCTCACCAACAAGGTCTACTCGCCCCAGTACGTGCTGTGGCTGATTCCCCTGGCCGCGCTGGCCCGGCCGAAGTGGCGGGACTTCCTGATCTGGCAGGCGTGCGAGGTCGCGTACTTCCTGGGGATCTGGATGTACCTCGCGTACACGACCAGCGGGGAGGCCCACAAGGGCCTCTCCTCACACGGGTACCAGTTCGCGATCGCCGCCCACCTTCTGGGCACGCTGTACCTGTGCGCCGTGGTCGTACGCGACATCCTCATGCCGGAGCGGGACGTCGTGCGCAGGGCGGGCGAGGACGATCCCTCGGGCGGCGTCCTGGACGGCGCGGAGGACGTCTTCGTGCTCGGCGCGGCGGCCCATCCACCGCGGCACGCGGCGCACTTCGACGGGCCTCAGGTGGAATGGGGCGGCAACGGCGGGGGGTCGACCCCGGAGGACAGTTCGCTCTGAGCGAACAGGACTCGGTCCCGGCTTCGACGGGCAACGCGAAAGGCCGTACACGGTATGTGTGTACGGCCTTTCTGCTGTTTCCTCAGGGGGCAGAGACAGGTGATCCTTCCCGGGATCAGCGCTCCACGATGCGGTCGAACTGCGTGGTGGTGTGCCGCAGATGGGCCACCAGCTCGTCGCCGACGCGCGGTTCCGTGGCGTCCGACGGTACGAAGAGGATCGACACCTGCATGTGCGGCGGCTCGGCGAACCAGCGCTGCTTGCCGGCCCAGACGAACGGAGAAAGGTTCCGGTTGACGGTCGCCAGGCCGGCCCGGGCGACGCCCTTGGCGCGCGGCATGACGCCGTGCAGAGCCTTCGGGGCCTCCAGGCCCACGCCGTGCGACGTACCGCCCGCCACGACGACCAGCCAGCCGTCGGAGGCCGTCTTCTGCTGCCGGTAGCCGAAGCGGTCGCCCTTGGAGACACGGGTGACGTCCAGGACGGCTCCGCGGTACTCGGTCGCCTCGTGGTCCCCCAGCCACAGCCGGGTGCCGATACGGGCACGGAAGCGGGTCTGCGGGAACTGCTGCTGCAGCCGCGCGAGCTCATCGGCCTTGAGGTGGCTGACGAACATCGTGTGCAGCGGCAGTCGTGCCGCGCGCAGACGGTCCATCCAGCCGATGACCTCCTCGACGGCGTCCGAGCCGTCGGTGCGGTCCAGCGGCAGGTGGATGGCGAAGCCCTCCAGCCGGACGTTCTCTATGGCGGAGTGCAGGTGCGGCAGATCCTGCTCGCTGACACCGTGCCGTTTCATCGAGGACATCACCTCGATGACGACACGGGCGCCCACGAGGCCGTACACGCCGTCGATGGACGACACCGAGCGGATGACACGGTCGGGCAGCGGTACGGGCTCCTCGCCCCGCCTGAACGGTGTCAGGACCAGCAGATCGCCGCCGAACCAGTCCTTGATCCGGGCGGCCTCGTACGTGGTGCCGACGGCCAGGATGTCCGAGCCGAGGCGGGTGGCCTCGTCGGCGAGCCGCTCGTGGCCGAAGCCGTAGCCGTTGCCCTTGCAGACGGGGACGAGCCCCGGAAACTGCTCGGACACCTGCTTGTGGTGTGCCCGCCAGCGCGCGGTGTCGACGTAGAGCGTGAGCGCCATGGCCGGTCCCGGAACCTTTCTCGTGGCTGCGGTGAATCAGAGGTAGGGAAATTGTGGCGGATCCGCCGGACCGACGGGGCCACGCCGGGCCGGATGGGCGGCTCGGCATGCGCTCCGGGCCGGCTCAGCGGCGCGACGCGTACGGGCTCAGCGGCGTGACATGTAGATGTCGAGCGCCTTGTGGAGCAGCTTGTTGAGCGGGAAGTCCCACTCGCCGAGGTACTCGGCTGCCTGCCCCCGTGCCCACCTTGAACTGGATCAGACCGAAGAGGTGGTCCGTCTCGTCCAGCGAGTCGGAGATGCCGCGCAGGTCGTAGACGGTCGCGCCCAGGGCGTACGAGTCGCGCAGCATCCGCCACTGCATCGCGTTCGAGGGCCGGAACTCACGCCCGATGTTGTCCGATGCGCCGTACGAGTACCAGACGTGCCCGCCGACGACCAGCATCGTGGCCGCGGACAGGTTCACGCCGCCGCGCCGGGCGAAGTAGAGCCGCATCCGGTTGGGGTCCTCGGTGTTGAGGGCCGACCACATGCGCTGGAAGTACGACAGCGGGCGCGGCCGGAAGTGGTCGCGGATCGCCGTGATCTCGTACAGCCGCTGCCACTCCTCGAGGTCGTGGTAGCCGCCCTGGACGACCTCGACGCCCTCTTTCTCGGCCTTCTTGATGTTGCGCCGCCACAGCTGGTTGAAGTTCTTGTGAACCTCTTCCAGGGAGCGGTTGGCGAGCGGCACCTGGAAGACGTAGCGGGGCTGTACGTCGCCGAAGCCGGCGCCGCCGTCCTCGCCCTGCTGCCAGCCCATGCGGCGCAGCTTGTCGGCGACCTCGAAGGCGCGCGGTTCGATGAAGTCCGCCTCGATGTCGCGCAGGCGCTTCACGTCCGGGTTCTGGATGCCGCCCTTGATGGAGGTGGCCTCCCAGCGCCGGATGATCACCGGCGGGCCCATCTTCACGGAGAAGGCGCCCTGCTGCTTGAGGTGCGCGAGCATCGGCTGCAGCCACTCGTCGAGGTTCGGCGCGTACCAGTTGATGACCGGACCCTCGGGGAGGTAGGCGAGGTAGCGCTTGATCTTGGGCAGCTGGCGGTACAGCACCAGCCCGGCGCCCACCATCTCGCCGGTCCGCTCGTCGAACCAGCCCAGGCTCTCGGAGCGCCACTCCGCCTTGACATCGGCCCATGCCGGAACCTGCATGTGGCTAGCCGCGGGCAGGCTCTGGATGTAGGCCAGATGCTGCTCTCGGCTGATGGTCCTCAGGGTCAGGCTCATTCGGGGCGCTCCTCGGGCTGGTGTGTCCCCATGGGTACAGGGGCTCCGGCTCTCGCGCCGAAGCCTACTGCGCCCTGGGAGCGCCCCGACTGGGCCGTACTGAACCTGCGTCCCGACCGAAGCGTGGTCAGGACGTTCTGAGGTGATGTGTCCGGCTGTATCGGCAGGCGGTGGTGTCTCCGGCCCCCGGACGAGGTTGTGATCGGCTGCCCGGCCCGCGGAACGACTCCGTCTGTCCGGTCCGCGGAACGGGTCCGGTTGCCTCAGCCGATGATGCCGCCGAAGAGGCCGCCGTGCGCCATGCCGAGGAAGAAGCCGACGGCCGAGGCACCGAGACCCAGGATCAGGCCGAAGCGTTCCCGGGTCGTCTCCGAGATGAACTGCCCGGAGGCGCCGGTGATGATCCCGATCAGGCCTGCCCACGAGCTGATGAGGTGCAGGCTGTTGAAGGCTGCCGTGATGAGAGCGGTGACTCCGAGGACCAGAGTCACCGCGAGCAGCGTGTCTTGGAGGGGATGGGGCTTGTGGTCCGTCGCGAACAGAGAGCCGGCAACGGTGGGTCGCGTTTGTGCCATAGGGCACCTCCTGCGGAAGGCGGCGCATCGTAGCGCCATACACACCCGATGTGTACAGATTGACGGTGACCCCGGCCGGATTTCAACCGGAAGCGGGTGTGCAGGTACTCTGTACCCTCTGCACCGGTGTCTGCCCAAGCCATGGCCAGGTCACGACAAGGATTCCCCTTCGGTTCACCGATCACTCGGTACATCGACGGAGTCCTCTTGTCAGTGGCGTTGTCAGTGGCCGCGGATACCGTCGCGAACGCATCACAACCCTCCTGCCACGGAACCGCCGTGGCCGTTGAGTCCAAAGGAGGTGGGTTCCACATGCGTCACTACGAGGTGATGGTCATCCTCGACCCCGATCTCGAGGAGCGCGCTGTCTCCCCGCTGATCGAGAACTTCCTCTCCGTCGTCCGTGAGGGCAACGGAAAGGTCGAGAAGGTCGACACCTGGGGCCGTCGTCGTCTCGCGTACGAGATCAAGAAGAAGCCCGAGGGCATCTACTCGGTCATCGACCTGCAGGCCGAGCCTGCGGTCGTCAAGGAGCTCGACCGCCAGATGAACCTGAACGAGTCGGTCCTCCGGACCAAGGTCCTCCGTCCCGAGACCCACTGAGCTCTGCAGCTCAGCTGATCTCGGGCATCGAGTAGCAGCACTAGCAGCCAGCAGCAAACCCGCCGAGAGGTTCCCCCATGGCAGGCGAGACCGTCATCACGGTCGTCGGCAATCTTGTCGACGACCCCGAGCTGCGCTTCACCCCTTCCGGTGCGGCGGTCGCGAAGTTCCGTGTCGCGTCCACCCCCCGCACCTTCGACCGTCAGACCAATGAGTGGAAGGACGGCGAGAGCCTGTTCCTGACCTGCTCGGTCTGGCGTCAGGCGGCGGAGAACGTCGCCGAGTCGCTCCAGCGAGGCATGCGCGTCATCGTGCAGGGCCGGCTGAAGCAGCGGTCCTACGAGGACCGTGAGGGCGTCAAGCGCACGGTCTACGAGCTGGACGTCGAGGAAGTCGGCGCCAGCCTGAAGAACGCCACGGCCAAGGTCACCAAGACCACCGGTCGAGGTGGCCAGGGCGGTTACGCCGGCGCCGGTGGCGGCGGCCAGCAGGGCGGCGGCTGGGGCGGAGGCTCCGGCGGCGGCCAGCAGGGCGGCGGCGGAGCAGCTCCCGCGGAGGACCCCTGGGCGACCAGTGCTCCTGCCGGTGGCAACCAGGGCGGCGGCGGTGGCGGCTGGGGTGGAAACTCCGGCGGCTCCGGCGGCTCTGGCGGCGGCTACTCGGACGAGCCCCCCTTCTAGGCCCCCGGGCCGAGGGTGGGCCGTACCCCCACTTCTTGATCACACAGGAGATACACCATGGCGAAGCCGCCTGTGCGCAAGCCGAAGAAGAAGGTCTGCGCTTTCTGCAAGGACAAGGTCACGTACGTGGACTACAAGGACACGAACATGCTGCGGAAGTTCATTTCCGACCGCGGCAAGATCCGTGCCCGCCGCGTGACCGGCAACTGCACGCAGCACCAGCGTGACGTCGCCACGGCCGTGAAGAACAGCCGTGAGATGGCGCTGCTGCCCTACACCTCCACCGCGCGATAAGGGAAGGGTGACCGACTAATGAAGATCATCCTCACCCACGAGGTCTCCGGCCTCGGTGCCGCGGGCGACGTCGTCGACGTCAAGGACGGTTACGCTCGCAACTACCTGATCCCGCGGAACTTTGCGATCCGCTGGACCAAGGGTGGCGAGAAGGACGTCGAGCAGATCCGTCGTGCTCGCAAGATCCACGAGATCGCGACCATCGAGCAGGCCAACGAGATCAAGGCCCGCCTCGAAGGCGTGAAGGTCCGTCTGGCCGTCCGCTCCGGCGACGCCGGTCGTCTCTTCGGTTCCGTCACCCCGGCCGACATCGCTTCGGCGATCAAGGCTTCCGGTGGCCCCGAGGTCGACAAGCGCCGCATCGAGCTGGGCTCGCCGATCAAGACCCTGGGCGCCCATGAGACGTCCGTGCGTCTGCACCCCGAGGTGGCCGCCAAGGTCAACATCGAGGTCGTCGCGGCCTGACCGCTGCGCTCGGCATAGCTGAGAGAAGGGCCGTACCCAGCTGGGTACGGCCCTTCTTCGTTCGGCAGGGGCGAGCTCGTTCGACTGATGCGAGTTGCTCTGTGTTTCACGTGAAACGGGGCTGAGGGCGAGGGCGACAGCGATGGCGCGGGCGACGGCCGGGACGAGGGGCAGGGTCAGGTCGGGACCGGCCGGGCTGGCCGTTTCACGTGAAACGGCCACTGTGCTGGTTCAACGTGTCGCGCCCGTGACGATCCAGCGTCCCGAGTGGGAGCGCAGCCACAGGGTCAGCATCCTCACCGTCATCATCAGCGCCATCGCTCCCCAGAGCGCGGTGAGTCCGCCTCCGAGCGTGGGCACCAGCAGCGCGACGGGAGCGAAGAGCGCCAGGGTGAGCAGCATGGCCCACGCCAGGTAGGGCCCGTCCCCCGCGCCCATCAGGACTCCGTCCAGGACGAAGACGACGCCGCTGATCGGCTGTGAGACGGCCACCAGAACCAGTGCGGGAAGCGCCGTGTTCTGGACGGCCGAGTCGCTGGTGAACAGGGGAAGGAAGATCGGGCGGGCGGCGATCACCAGTAGGCCGAGGACGACACCGGAAGCGATGCCCCACTGGACCATGCGGCGGCAGGCCTCGCGAGCCCCCTGAGCGTCGTTCGCGCCGAGATGGCGTCCGATGATGGCCTGTCCGGCGATGGCGATCGCGTCGAGCGCGAAGGCGAGCAGACTCCACAGGGACAGGATGATCTGGTGTGCGGCCATGTCGGCGTCCCCGAGCCGAGCGGCGACAGCCGTGGCGATCATGAGGATCGTCCTCAGCGACAGCGTACGTACGAGCAGGGGCGCACCGGCCTGAGCGCAGGCCCTTATCCCGGCGGCGTCCGGTCGCAACGAGGCCTCGTGCTTGCGGGCTCCGCGGACGACGACGAACAGATACACCACGGCCATACCGAACTGGGCGACGACGGTGCCCCAGGCGGAGCCGGCGATACCCAGTCCGGCGCCGTAGACGAGGCCCGCGTTGAGCGCGGCGTTGGCGACGAAGCCCCCGACGGCGACATAGAGAGGGGTCTTCGTGTCCTGCAGTCCGCGCAGGACACCGGTGGACGCGAGCACGATGAGCATCGCGGGTATACCGAGCGAGGAGATGCGCAGATAGGTCGTCGCGTACGGGGCCGCGGTGTGCGAGGCGCCGAAGAGCCCCACGAGGGCGGGTGCCGTGGGCAGGACCACGGCTATGACGACAGCACCGAGCAGCAGCGCGAGCCAGATGCCGTCCATGCCCTGGCGTATCGCGGCCCGCAGATCACCGGCGCCGACCCGTCGGGCGACGGCGGCGGTGGTGGCGTACGCGAGGAAGACGAAAACACTGACGGCGGTGGTGAGGAGGGCGGAGGCGACACCGAGGCCGGCCAGTTGCGCGGTGCCGAGGTGTCCGACGATGGCGCTGTCGGCCATCACGAAAAGAGGCTCGGCGACGAGTGCGCCGAAGGCCGGAACGGCCAGCGCGACGATCTCTCGGTCGTGCCGGCGCCGGGCGGCCTCGGGTGCCGGGGGAGCCTGTGTCATGGGCACCAATCTAATCTTCCACAGGTAAGAGATGCAACGTGATAGTGCCCATTACCTACGCTTCCGTCGGGCGTGTCGCCGTGTACCGTTTGCAGCGATCTTTGTCCGACCGGGAAAGTTTTTCTTCTGCACAGCCGGTGGATGGTTAACCAGCAGGTCAGGGCGGTTTCTCTCGAGTGGTTGAGGGCTTGTTCACAGGCCTGTCCACCGGGTCGTGCACAGGTTTTGTGGAGTTCTCCACAGCATCCGGGCCGTCGTCCACATGGCCTGTGGATAACCAGATTGGCTGTCGGTCCCCGCGGGCCTACCGTGGTGCGGCGCCCGCTCTCTTTTCTGCCTTCGGAAACCTCGCAAAACCGACACGTCAGAACCGGAGTTGGGCCTCTTAGTTGTCAGTGCCGTGCCATAGAAATAAGGGGCACGGTTAGGTCCGCTCGGCGGACGGGAGGAGGTGGCTCGGTGAGTATTTCCGAGCCCTTGGACGACCCGTGGGCCGACAGCGGTCCCAGTGATCGTCTGCCCGCTTCCCGCCGAGGCCGCGAGGGCGGCCGGGGCCGCGACGAACAGCACGACCGCGACCGGGACAACGGGCCGTGGGAAGGCGGAGGTTCGTCCTTCGAGCGCGTACCTCCCCAGGACCTCGACGCCGAGCAGTCCGTTCTCGGTGGCATGCTCCTGTCCAAGGACGCCATCGCCGACGTGGTCGAGGTCATCAAGGGCCACGACTTCTACCGGCCCGCGCACGAGACCATCTACACCGCGATCCTCGATCTGTACGCGAAGGGCGAGCCGGCCGACCCGATCACGGTCGCAGCCGAGCTCACCAAGCGGGGTGAGATCACCAAGGTCGGTGGTGCCTCGTATCTGCACACCCTCGTCCAGACGGTCCCCACGGCGGCGAACGCCGAGTACTACGCGGAGATCGTGCATGAGCGCGCGGTCCTGCGCCGCCTGGTCGAGGCCGGCACGCGCATCACACAGATGGGATACGCGGCCGACGGCGACGTGGACGAGATCGTCAACACCGCCCAGGCCGAGATCTACGCGGTCACCGAGCAGCGCACCACCGAGGACTACCTGCCGCTGGGCGACATCATGGAGGGCGCGCTCGACGAGATCGAGGCGATCGGTTCACGGTCGGGCGAGATGACCGGTGTGCCGACGGGCTTCACCGACCTGGACTCGCTCACGAACGGTCTGCACCCGGGCCAGATGATCATCATCGCGGCTCGTCCCGCGATGGGTAAGTCGACGCTGGCGCTGGACTTCGCGCGGGCCTGTTCGATCAAGCACAACATGCCCAGCGTGATCTTCTCGCTCGAAATGGGACGCAACGAGATCGCGATGCGCCTGCTGTCAGCCGAAGCCCGCGTGGCCCTGCACCACATGAGATCCGGCACGATGACCGACGAGGACTGGACACGGCTCGCGCGCCGGATGCCCGACGTCTCGGCCGCACCGCTCTACATCGACGACTCCCCGAACCTGTCCATGATGGAGATCCGCGCCAAGTGCCGGCGCCTCAAGCAGCGCGCCGATCTGAAGCTCGTCGTCATCGACTATCTGCAGCTGATGCAGTCGGGCGGCAAGCGGTCCGAGAGCCGGCAGCAGGAGGTCTCCGACATGTCGCGAAACCTGAAGCTCCTGGCCAAGGAGCTGGAGCTGCCGGTGATCGCGCTGTCGCAGCTCAACCGTGGTCCCGAACAGCGCACGGACAAGAAGCCCATGGTCTCCGACCTGCGTGAATCCGGATCGATCGAGCAGGACGCGGACATGGTGATCCTGCTGCACCGCGAGGACGCCTACGAGAAGGAGTCACCGCGCGCGGGCGAGGCGGACATCATCGTCGGCAAGCACCGTAACGGCCCGACGGCCACGATCACCGTGGCCTTCCAGGGCCACTACTCGCGCTTCGTGGACATGGCACAGACCTGATCCACCCTCCTGGGGGCGGTGCGGGAGACATGCGCCCGGTCTTCGGGGAAATGCACTCGACGTGCGGTGCCGGGCCGGGTGGACTGAGGGCATGACGACACCCCAGCAAAAGCTCCTTCCCGGCACGCGCCGGGCTCTGTTGCACCGCATCGCCGCCGCTCAGGCCGAGGGGCGGGCGCCGTCGCTGATCGCAGCGGTCGTCCGAGGCGGGGAGCCGGTGTGGCACGGGTCGCGTACCTCGGTGGACGGGCACGGACCGGACGAGAACGTGCAGTACCGGATCGGTTCGATCACCAAGACCTTCACGGCCGTGTTGGTGCTGCGGCTGCGTGACGAGGGACTGCTCGACCTGGGCGACCCGCTGGAGAAGCATCTTTCGGGCACTGGTGCGGGGGAGGCCACCATCGCCCAGCTCCTCGCGCACACCGCCGGGCTGGCGGCCGAGACGCCCGGCCCCTGGTGGGAACGCACACCCGGTTCGCTGCGCCCCGAGCTCTCCGACGTGCTCGGTGAGCAGCCCTTCCTGCATCCGGCGGGGCGGCTGCATCACTACTCGAACCCCGGCTACACCTTGCTGGGCGCACTGATCGAGGAACTCCGGGGAGTTCCCTGGGAAGAGGCCCTGCGGCGCGAGGTGCTCGACCCGCTGGGCCTGCACCGCACGAGTGGGCAGCCGCGGGCGCCCCATGCGGGTGGCTGGGCCGTGCATCCGTGGGCGGACGTCATGATGCCGGAGCCCGCCGAGGACCTCGGCCGGATGGCTCCGGCCGGACAACTGTGGTCCACCACGGGGGACTTGGCGCGCTTCGCCGTCTTCCTGGCCACGGGGCACGCGGCGGTGCTCAGCGCGGAGTCCCTGCGGGAGATGCGTACGCCCGCAGCCCCCTCGGAGGCCGATCAGCTCGCCTCGGGGGACTCCTACGGGCTGGGACTGCAGGTGCTGCATCGGTCGGGTCGCATCCTGGTGGGTCACTCGGGGTCGTTGCCAGGCTTCCTCGCGGCGCTCGCGATGGGTGTGGAGGACGACGTGGCGGCGGTGGTGCTGTCCAACTGCACCTCCGGTCCGCGGGTGCTGACCGTGGCCACCGATCTCGTACGGATCGTCGCCGAGGCCGAGCCGCGCATTCCCGACCCATGGCGTCCGGCCGCCGAAGTCGATCAGTCCGTCCTGGAGTTGGCCGGTCCCTGGTACTGGGGCACCCAGGCGTACGCGCTTCGTCTGAGGGCCGACGGCATGGTCGAGCTGGGCCCACTGGCCGGGAGTGGCCGCGGTTCACGCTTCCGTGCGAACGGTGACGGGACCTGGACGGGACTCGACGGCTACTACATGGGGGAGTCGCTACGGGCCGCACGGCGCCCTGACGGGTCCCTGAGCCACCTCGACCTCGGTTCGTTCGTCTTCACGCGTCAGCCGTACGACGAGGGCGCTCCTGTGCCGGGTGGAGTGGACCCTGCGGGCTGGCGAGGGATTCAGTAGCCGCTGTCATGCGGGCGGGGGTCTGTTTCACGTGAAACAGACCCCCGGCGTACACAGGTGGCTCAGAGCGCCAGCTTGAAGCCCACGTGTGAGGCCGTGAAGCCGAGCCGCTCGTAGAAGCGGTGGGCGTCAGTGCGGGTGGCGTCGGAGGTCAGCTCGACCAACTGGCATCCCTGGCGCCGGGATTCCTCGATCGCCCACTCGATGAACCGGGTGCCGAGACCGCTGCCGCGCTCGTCGGAGTGGATGCGGACGCCCTCGATGAGGGAGCGGGTCGAGCCCTTGCGGGACAGCCCGGGAAGGACCGTGAGCTGCAGGGTGCCGACGACGCGTCCCTCGCGCACCGCGACCACCAGGTGCTGATTCGGGTCGGCGCTCAACCGCTCCAGCGCGGCCAGGTAGGGGGTCAGGTCGTCGGGTGACTCCCGCTGGGCGCCGAGCGGATCATCGGCGAGCATCGCGACGATGGCGGGGACATCGTCCGAAGCTGCCGGTCGAATCTCAAGATCTCCCATGGCCACAGCGTATCCAGGCACCTGTACGCGCTGTGTGGACACCCGGCAGGGGGACGGGAGGTCGTCCCTGCCTAGGCGGACACACTCGCCGACTCCACGACGCGGACCAGTGGGGCCAGTTCGGGGGACTTGGCGGCTTCGTCGAGCGCCTCCCGCAGGGCGGTGTCATTGGTGGGCCGTGCCTCTTCGAGGAGCTTGAGGCCGGCCTCGCTGACATTCGTGTAGATGCCGCGGCGGTCGGTCGGGCACAGATAGCGGGCAAGCAGACCACGGTCCTCGAGCCGGGTGACGAGCCGTGTGGTGGCGCTCTGACTGAGCACGACCGCGTCCGCGACCTGCTTCATCTGCAAGTGACCACCTTCGCCGTCGTGCTGTCGGCTGAGCACGTCGAGCAGGGAGTACTCCCTCACGCTGAGGTCGTGCTTGGTCTGCAGGGCGCGCTCGATGTGGGCCTCGATCCTCCCGTGCAGCAGGGAGAGGGCGCACCACCCCTGAGCAAGGGCGGTGAGCGCGGGGTCCGTGGCTGTCATGGCGTGTTCCTCCGTCCCGGAGCAGCTGACACCAGGGTAGAGCACGAGCGCAATAGTCCGCTCTTGCACTTAGCCCGCGTATGCAACTATTGTGAACGCACGCAAAGCGCTCCTGCAATCGTTTGGGAAGGTGTCCCCACCATGCCTCTCGCGCTTCTGGCCCTCGCGATCGGGGCCTTCGGAATCGGAACCACCGAGTTCGTGATCATGGGTGTGCTGCCTGAGGTCGCCGGTGACTTCGGTGTCTCCATCCCCACGGCCGGACTGCTGGTGACCGGCTATGCCCTCGGCGTGGTGATCGGCGCCCCGATCATGACCGCACTCGGCACGAAGGTGTCCCGCAAGCGGATGCTGATGCTGCTGATGGGGTTGTTCGTCGTCGGCAACCTGCTCTCCGCCGTCGCCCCGGTCTTCGGGCTGATGCTGGCGGGCCGAGTCGTCGCCTCTCTCGCCCACGGCGCGTTCTTCGGCATCGGATCCGTCGTCGCCGCCGAGCTTGTCGCGCCGGAGAAGAAGGCCGGTGCGATCGCCATGATGTTCAGCGGTCTCACCATCGCCAATGTGGTTGGTGTCCCCCTGGGCACGTTGATCGGGCAGTCCGCGGGCTGGCGGGTCACCTTCGCCGGAGTCGCCGCGCTCGGAGTGATCGGTCTGCTCGGTATCGCCAAGCTGGTCCCCGAGATGCCGAAGCCCGAGGGTGTGCATCTCCGCCACGAGCTCGCTGCCTTCAAGAACGTCCAGGTCCTGCTGGCGATGGCGATGACCGTGCTCGGCTTCGGAGGTGTCTTCGCGGCCATCACCTACATCGCGCCGATGATGACCCACGTCGCCGGCTTCGCCGACACCTCCGTCACCTGGCTGCTGGTGCTCTTCGGCCTCGGCATGGTCGCCGGAAATCTCATCGGAGGCAGGTTCGCCGACCGCGCCTTGATGCCGATGCTGTACGTGTCCCTGGGCGGCCTCGCCATCGTGCTCGCCCTGTTCACGGTGACCGCGCACAACAAGATCCTCGCGGCCCTCACGATCGCGCTGATCGGCGCCCTCGGGTTCGCGACCGTGCCGCCGCTGCAGAAGCGCGTCCTCGACCAGGCGCACGGCGCCCCCACCCTGGCCTCGGCCGTGAACATCGGCGCCTTCAACCTCGGCAACGCCCTCTCGGCCTGGCTCGGTGGCCTCGTCATCGCAGCCGGCCTCGGTTACACCGCCCCCAACTGGGTCGGCGCGGCGCTCGCCGCGGGAGCTCTGGTTCTCGCCGTCGTCTCGGCAGCCCTGGAGCGCCGAGCCGATGTCGCCGGCACCGTCGCCGCCGCAAGCGCGCCCATCGAGCAGCGGACCGCCGTCCACCACTGAGCCACCGAGTAGCAGCCGGCCCCTCACGTCTGAGCCCACCGTCCTGAGCGGCCACGACCGAACAGCACCTCAAGGAGAAAGTCCCTCATGACCAGCACCACCGTCGCCGTTGCTCCGCTGACCATCCAGGACGCCGAGGTTCTCGTCTCCGCGGCCCACCGTGCCGCCGAGGCCGCCGGAGTCACGGTCAGCGTCACCGTCCTCGACGCGGGCGGCCATCTGCTCGCCTTCCGGCGCGACGACCGCGCCGTACTGATTTCCGGCGAGACCAGCACGCGCAAGGCCTACACGGCCCTCCAGCTGGACTCCGCGACGAGAGAACTGGTCGACGCGGTCCAGCCCGGCGGCCTCTTCCACACCCTGCCCACCGCGCTCGACCGTCCCCTCCTGTTCATCGCTGGCGGCGTTCCGGTCCGTCGCGACGGTCGTCTGATAGGGGCGATCGGGGTCGGTGGCGGTGCGCCCGAACAGGACCACGACTTCGCCGTCGCGGCGGTGGAGACGCTCGTCTGACCGCACCGCCGTAGACAGGCGCCGGTCCCCCACAGACGACGGGGACCGGCGCTTCTCTACGCGGTGAGTGATTCTCCGGGTGGTGGATGCGACTGCACCCCGGCGGCTCTCAGCCTGCCGCCACCGTGAGCGGAGCGAAGCGTCGCGTCCAGTCCCCGGGCAACTCCGAGATCCCGTACGCCATCACCGCGTTGAAGCTCGTGGGCTCCAGGCCGTGTTCCTTCGCCCAGGACAGCAGCTCTTCGTGCCGTACGTCGATGTCGGTGCGCAGCGGGCGGTCGGTGTGGGCGGCGAGCGAGGCGATGAGTGCCTTCGCCGTCTCGGAGTCACGGGCGATCAGTGGACCCACCACATGGGTGTCCATGTTGGGCCAGGCCGCCGCGTAGCCGATGATCCGGCCGTTCTCCACGGCGACACGCAACTGGTCGGAGAAGGCGGGCAGCCGCGTGATCACATGGGTGCGGTCGGAACCGAAGACCTCCGCGTCGAGCCGAAGAATCGTGGCGAGATCCTCGGCGGTGGCCGGGCGCGTGGTCACCTTCGGGTCCGGCCCGCCAGGGACGAAGTGTCCACGGACCATCTCGGCACGGCCCGTGACCTTGAAGCCCAGCTGCTCGTAGAGCGGTCGGCCATGAGGAGTCGCGTGCAGGGTCAGCGGGGTGGTGCCCATCTCTGCCACGACATGCTGCATCAGGCGCCGGCCGACACCCTGGCGAGCATGCCGCTCGGCGACCAGCACCATTCCGATCGCTCCCAGTTCAAGCCTCTCCGGCGTTCCGTATTCGGTCACGACGCAGGCGGTGACGAGACCGCCGTCGGGGTCGTCGATGCCGTAGCCCGTGCCGGCGGTGAGGAGCAGCCCCCACTTGTGTTCCTCACGGGGCCACCCCCGGTTCTCTGACAAATCGGCGCAGGCGGTGAGATCGCGAGGCGTCAGTCGGCGGATGGGCAGAAAGGCGGGGGAAGGTGTCGACACGCAGGTCAGGCTGTCTGACGTACCCCCTGACGTCCACCTTTTTACCCAGGGATCTATGCGCTTTTGGCCATGTCGTGCCTCAGGTGCGGGCATGGAGGCAGCGTCGCTTCCCACAGCGCACGGACAGATGTTTCACGTGAAACAGCGAAAGGTGCCCGGGCCGCTAGCCTCGGCTTCCATGCCACGACTTCATCTCTTCGACCTTGACGGAACGTTGCTGTACGGGAGTTCCGCGCCCCAGGAGATCTCACGACAGATCGGTCTGGAGGCCGAGACTGTTGCCCTTGACCAAGCGATCTCGGCAGGACGGATCGGTCCGCCGGAGTACGCCGCACAGGTGCATGCCCTGTGGGCGGATCTCAGGGAGGAACATGTGGCGGCGGCCTTCGAGGGCGCGCCGTGGCTGTCCGGTATCGAGGACGTCTGGGCGGAGATCAGAGGCAACGGCGACTACTGCGCCGTCGTCTCCCTCTCGCCCTCGTTCTTCGTCGAGCGACTGACGGCGTGGGGTGCGCATGCGGCATACGGTTCGCGTTTTCCCGCTCTGCCGTTCAGCGAGCCCGTTGATCTCGCGGGCATTCTCAGTGCCGCGGCGAAGGTGCAGATCGCGGACCGACTCTGTGAAGAGTTCGGGGTGATGCGGGCCGACTGTGTTGCCTATGGCGACTCGCTGTCCGACAAGGACCTGTTCGAGACGGTGCCGGTCTCCGTCGCGGTCAATGCCGATCGGCATCTGGCAGGCCTTGCCACGCACTCCTACGTGGGACGGGATCTGTGGGATGCCTATGAATTGGTCCGGCGCGCCTTGTGATTACGGCAGTTGAGAGTGGGGCGGCGCCTCTTAGGGCGGAAGGAAGCGGGTACTTGTTTGTGGGGCGGCTGCCGGTATGGTCGACTCCGGTTCGCGTCCATCGTGATGTACGCAC
This sequence comes from Streptomyces mirabilis, assembly GCF_039503195.1. Taxonomy (NCBI): domain Bacteria; kingdom Bacillati; phylum Actinomycetota; class Actinomycetes; order Kitasatosporales; family Streptomycetaceae; genus Streptomyces; species Streptomyces mirabilis. The sequence goes on along the minus strand of NZ_JBCJKP010000001.1, from coordinate 5,311,698 downwards.
GTCTCGTGGGGCACGAACGCAGGCCAATGCAGCGTAACGGGACGGAGAGATCGAAGACCCGTATTTTCCGTTATGCGGCCGGGTGCTGACGCGGAGTGGGATGCTGCAGTGAGGGTAGTGCGGCCAATGTCACATTCTCGCCTTACTTGTCCGTACAGAGTGGCAATCCGGGTTGAATGTGGCCGCATTGGCCGGTGGGGACTGAACGGGGCAGGAAAGCAAGTCGTCTACGGGGGAAAGTAGGCATCTTCCGACCGCGGAAGTGCGCAGACCGACCGAAAGATGTTCGAGGCGAGGCACACCATGGACGCTCCGACCACCACGTCGGCCGACAACGGCACTTCCGGAGGCAATGGCGGGGGCGGCTGGTTCACGCCGCGCAAGGAACCACTGCCGTCCGATGGGGAGAGGGAGCCCGCCGACGGCCGCCGTCTGGCAGCGATGCGCCCGGTCGGCCGACCCACCGCGGGTCGGGGAACGACACAGCAGGAACGAATATCCTCCGCCGTGGAGGCAGAGCCGACTTCCCAGCAGGCCGCGCCCACTGAGGCCCCACGCCCCGAGCCGGAGCCCGCCCACACATCCGCTCGGCCATGGTCAGGTCCGGCCGGGCCCGACCACGACTCCTCCGCGCAGTCCGATGCCGGCCCGGAGCAGTCCGTGTTCGGGCGGGAGCGGACGGATCCCGGACGTGAGCAGTTCAGCCCCGGCCCGCAGCCGCCGGTACCCGCCCAGGAGCAGCGCCTTGCCGAGCCTCGGGTCCCGGTTCAGGAGCAGCGGTTCCGAGAGCCTCCTGCGCCCTTCGACAAGCCTCGGTCGCCCGAGCCCGCCGAGCCTTTTGAGACGCTGCGGTCACCCGAGCCTCCCGTCTCCCGTCAGGCGCCCCCGCTGCCCGAGCCGGGACCGTCCGGCCCGGAGCCGCGGTCGCCCGCCCAGAGGTTCGACCCCACTCCGCAGGCGTCTCCGGACGCCGTGCTCATCCGCCGGACCATGGCCGAGGTCGGCCCCGTCGCCGACAAGGTCACTTCTTACTTCTACGCACTCCTCTTCGTGCGCCACCCGGATCTACGGCCGCTGTTCCCCGCGGCGATGGACACCCAGCGAGACCGACTGCTCAAGGCGCTGCTGACCGCCGCCGAACACATCGACAACACTCCGGTTCTCGTCGACTACCTGCAGAACCTCGGCCGTGGCCACCGTAAGTACGGCACCCGGCCCGAGCACTACCCGGCCGTCGGTGAATGCCTCATCGGCTCGCTCAGCCGGTTCGCCTCGGCGATCTGGGACGCCGAGACCGAGGCGGCCTGGGTGCGCGCGTACACGACGATCTCCCAGGTGATGATCGACGCGGCGGCCGCGGACGAGTTGCGCGCCCCGGCGTGGTGGTACGCCGAAGTCGTCGCGCACGACCTCAGGACACCGGACATCGCCGTCATCACGGTCCGCCCCGACCAGCCGTACCCCTTCCTCGCCGGGCAGTACACGAGCCTGGAGACACCGTGGTGGCCGCGTATATGGCGGCACTACTCCTTCGCCTCGGCGCCCCGGTCCGACGGACTGCTGTCGTTCCATGTGAAGGCGGTCCCGGCGGGCTGGGTTTCCAACGCGCTGGTGCACCGTGCCCGTCCCGGCGACATCATCCGGCTCGGCCCGCCGGCCGGCTCGATGACCGTCGACCACACCACCGACAGCGGCCTGCTCTGCCTCGGCGGCGGCACAGGCATCGCGCCCATCAAAGCGCTGGTCGAGGACGTCGCCGAGCACGGGGAGCGGAGGCCGGTCGAGGTCTTCTACGGGGCCCGCACCGATCACGACCTGTACGACATCGACACGATGCTCCGGCTGCAGCAGAGCCACCCATGGCTTGCCGTGCGCCCGGTCGTCGACCAGCGGGCGCATCTCCATCTGCCCGACGCCGTACGCGAGTACGGCCCGTGGAACGAGTACGACGCCTATCTCTCGGGGCCACCCGGCATGATCCGCAGCGGGGTGGACGCTCTGAGGGCAGCGGGCATCCCCTCGGACCGCATACGCCATGACTCGGTCGAGGAACTCGTCGCGGCAGGTGACTGACCGGGCCCATCCGGCAGCCGGGGCCACGACCCCGGCCCGAAGAGCCTCAGCCCAGGTCCGGTGCGTGCATCGCCCGTACGCCTTCGATGTTCCCGTCGAGATAGTGCCGCAGGGACAGCGGTACGAGGTGGACGGAGGCGATGCCGACCCGGGTGAACGGCACCCGCACGATCTCGTACTCGCCACAGGGCTCGTCCACCTCGGGGCCGTGCCGCTGGGACGGATCCATGGACTCCAGACGGCAGACGAAGAAGTGCTGCACTTTCACGCCGGTTGCGCCGCCGTCGTCACCGATGTGCTCGACGGTGTCGACGAAGCAGGGCACCACATCGGTGATCTTGGCACCGAGTTCCTCGTGTACCTCACGATGGAGTGCGTCGACGACAGTCGTGTCTTCCGGTTCGACCCCGCCACCCGGTGTCAGCCAGTAGGGATCGACGCCGGGTTTGGTGCGCTTGATCAAGATCAGGTCATTGCCATCGAGCAGGATGGCGCGGGCGGTGCGCTTGACCACGGGTCGGACGGTCATGGGAGAAATGTGGCCCGGTTGGTTCCACGTGAAACATCGCGGAGCCCCGAGGCACTCAGGAAGGGCTCAGAAAGCCCCCTGGGAGGCTCAGGGAGCCCGGCGAGGCTCGGGGGGCATCAGGACCAGTCGGCCGCGGCGTGGAGCAGCCAGTCGTGCGCCCGAGCGATGTGCGGCATGGCCAGTGTGCCGGTGCGGACCACCAGGAAGTACGTACGCAGCGGAGGCACCGCCGGGTCGAGAAGCGCGACCACGTCACCCCGTTCCAGGGCTTCTGCGCACAGATACCGGGGCAGCACCGCGAGGCCCGCGCCCGTGGCGGCGCAGGCGAGCACGGCACGCAGATCGGGGACGACGACGGTGCCCGAAGCGGCCGGGTGGGAGTCGAAGACGGATGCCCAGTAGCGGGCGACGAGCGGCAGCGACTCGTGCACTTCGACCACGGGGAAGTTCTCCAGGGCCGGCGAGCCCTTTCGGCGGAGCTTTCCGGCACCTATACGGGCGGCCCAGCGCGGGGCGGCGACCAGCACGTGCTCCTCGTCGCAGAGCGGAGTCGCGGTGAGCAGGGTGCCACGGGGACGGGCCGTGGTGATGGCCAGATCATGATGTCCGGCGGCGAGCCCTTCCAGTGTCTCCTCGGCGTTGCCGAAGGAGGCGCGCAGCGCGAAACCCTGGCCGTCCTCGCCCGTCAGCTCCGTGAGCGCGGGCAGCGCCCGCTCGGCGGTGAACTCCGGTGGCCCGGCCAGATGCAGGGTGCGCACTGACGAGTCCTCGTCGAGTCCGGTCTCGGCGATCTCCACCAGGGCGTCGAGATGCGGCGCGGCCTTGTGGGCGAGCTCGTCACCGATCGTCGTGGGGGTCACCCCGCGGGCCTGGCGAAGAAAGAGCGGCCGCCCCAACTGCCGCTCCAACGTCCGGATCTGTGAGGTGACGGCAGGCTGTGAGAGGCCGAGCAGCGCGGCGGCGCGAGTGAAGGAACCGGCCCGGTGCACGGTCACAAATGTGCGCAGCAGGGCCAGATCCATGGTGCCCCTCCCCTCCCAGCGCTCCCGACCGAGCCCTAACTATAAATAAGTCGATAGGTCTCTGTCGCTACTGTGATTGGACACTGACACAGAGTCAACTAGCCTTGTTCGCGCGGTTCTTCGCGCGCAGAACCGGGACGGTCCGAGCCACGAGGGGGAGGCTCGGACCGTCCGTTGTACGGAGCGAGGTACCAAGCGGGCAGCCTGGATGTATGCCGCAGGAGACTCACCGGTCGTTCAGGTAGGGGGTCACTCCGCGGATTCGTCGAGCGCGCGCAGTACGTCCGCCACCAGGTCCTCGGGGTCCTCGGCGCCGGCCGAGAAACGGATGAAGCCTTCCGGCACCGCGTCGCCACCCCACCGGCCGCGCCGCTCGGCGGTGGATCGCACCCCGCCGAAACTCGTCGCGTCGTCCACCAGACGCAGCGCGTCGAGGAAACGGTCGGCACGCGAACGCGTGGGCAGTGTGAAGGACACCACGCATCCGAAGCGCCGCATCTGCTGCGAGGCGATCTTGTGCGAGGGGTCGTCGGGCAGTCCCGGATAGCGCAGCCCGGTCACCTCGGGCCGACCGCGCAGCGCCTCGGCGATCACCAGGGCGTTGGCGTTCTGCCGGTCGGCACGCAGCTGGAGCGTGGCGAGGGAGCGATGGGCCAGCCAGGCCTCCATGGGCCCGGGGATCGCTCCGACGATCTTCCGCCAGCGCCGCACGGGCGCCATCAGGTCGGCGTCGAGCGCGGTGACGTATCCGAGGAGGATGTCTCCGTGCCCGGTGAGCATCTTGGTGCCGCTGGCGACCGAGAAGTCGGCACCAAGCCCCAGCGGGCGTTGCCCGAGCGGGGTCGCCAGGGTGTTGTCGACCGCGACGAGGGTGCCCTGCGCGTGGGCCGCCGCGACGAGGCGTCGCACGTCGCAGACGTCGAGCCCCGGGTTCGACGGGGTCTCGATCCACAGCAGCTTCGCGCCGTCGAGCACCTCGAGCTGGGCGTCGCCGCCGGTCGGGGCGGTGCGTACCTCGATGCCGTACGCGGTGAGCTGCTCGCGCACCAGTGGCAGCACCTGGTAGCCGTCGACGGGCAGGACCACCGCGTCTCCGGCCTTCAGCTGGGAGAAGAGCACCGCCGAGATGGCGGCCATCCCGGAGGGGAAGGCGAGCGTCGTGACACCGTCCTGCCCGGGTGCCTCCAACTCGCCGATGGCACGCTCCAGGAGCGTCCAGGTCGGGTTCTCGTCACGACCGTAGGTGTACGGGCCGGTCGGATCGCCCGGCAGATGGAAGTGCGCGGCGAAGACCGGGCCCGGAAGCGTCGGCTCGTATTTGACGGGGTCGGGCAGCCCCGCCCGTACCGCTCGCGTGCCGTCGCCGCTTCCCGTGACGAAATCCCCTGACGTCATGCTGCCCGTCCCTCCAGTTCTTGCCGTACAGCGGCGAGCAGCCCGGGGCTCGCCGCCTCCACCATCTCAAGACATTCCTCGAAGCCGTCCATGGGTCCGTAATACGGATCGGGAACGTCCAGGTCGTCACCCGCGTCGGGGTCGTACGACCGCAGCAGCCGGACCTTCGTCGCGTCCTCGGGAGTGGGCGCGAGCCGGCGCAGAGCCTTGAGGTGGCCTGAGTCGAGGGCGATCACAAGGTCGAGGCCGGAGAACCACGAGACGTGGAACTGGCGGGCCGCATGGCCGCTCTCGTAGCCGGCCGCCTCCAGGACGGCGACGGTGCGGGAGTCCGCACCGTCGCCCTCGTGCCAGCCGCCCGTGCCCGCGCTGTCGACCTCTACCAGGCCGTCGAGTCCGGCCTCTTCTATACGGGCGCGGAAGACGGACTCGGCCATCGGCGACCGGCAGATGTTGCCGGTACAGACGAAACAGACGCGATAGGACATCGGAGGCTCTCAGTCCTCGCCGTCGGGCAGCACGACATTGAGCGCCCAGGACACGACCGAGATGATCAGGCCGCCCACCACGGCGGTCCAGAAGCCCTCCACGTGGAAACTGAGGTCGAGCTTGCCGGCCAGCCACGAGGTGAGCAGCAGCATCAGGGCGTTGACCACGAGGGTGATCAGGCCGAGCGTCAGAATGAAGAGCGGGAAGGTCAGCAGCTTCACCACCGGCTTGACCAGGAAGTTCACCAGACCGAAGACCAGGGCGACCACCAGCAGCGTGCCGACCTTCTTGCCGGTGCTGGTCCCTGTCAGGGTGATCTTGTCGAGCAGCCACACCGCGACGGCCAGGGCCCCCGCGTTGGCGATCGTCTTGACTACGAAATTCTTCATGTGTCTGATCGTGGCAGAAGAGATCGACTGGCGAGCAAGGCTGTGGACACAGCTTTCGGAGCACGGGAGCGGACGAGGGCGATGAAGGCATTCCGGCTGGACGAACTCGAGGCGGAACGGGCCGCCAACGACGGTGCTTACCTGCAGTTTCTGCGCGAACGGAACATGTCGGTCGGCCTGTACGCGCTCGACGCGGGCGACCCCGACCCGCAGAAGCCGCACCAGCAGGACGAGGTGTACTTCGTCGTGAGTGGCCGCGCTTCGATCACGGTCGGCCTGGAGACCACCCAGGTCGCGCGTGGCAGCGTCGTCTACGTACCCGCGGGGGTCGCCCACAAGTTCCACCACATCACCGAGGACCTGCGGGTTCTGGTGGTGTTCTCTCCGCCCGAGAGCTGACGGGGGCCTCAGGGTTCCCTAGGGGGACGGTCAGGGGAGGACAAGGGGTGCGGGGCCCCCGTCGGCCCCTTCGCGGGCCTAGCATCGAATGCAGGACATCACAGAACCCGGAATCAGAGTCCCGGACGTGGGGCCACGGGCATAGAGAGGCTAAGGACAAGGGCGATGCGAGAGATCTTCGGCGGGATGCCGTGGTGGGTGAAGTGGATCGCGGTGCCGGTCATCGCTCTGGTCGTGTTCGGCACGGTGATAGTCAGCGTGCTCAGTGTGTTGATCGGCCTGCTTTTCAAGGTCCTGATCTTCGTCGCCCTCGTCGGCGGATTGATCTACGTGGTACGCAAGTTCATGTCGAGTTCGTCGTCGCGCAGCGACTGGTGAGACACAACCGGGTGAGTAACGGGTAACGGGCAGGTCAGGAAAGGGAACTCAAGGTTCCCTCGGCCGAGGGAAGTTTCCGGCGAGGCCGTCTGCATGCGGTGATGGGCGGTTACAGTCCGGAATTCGACGCGGGGACGACCCCCGCGAGCAGCGCACAGCCCCCTCCCGTGTTTCCCCGCACGGGCGGTTCCCCTCGCGCTTCGGGAGTGCCCCTTGGCCACGGTTGACACCGCACCCGCACAATCACCCGCCCCACCCCTGCAGCGGTCCAGCGCTTCCGCGGGGACACGTCTCCCGCCCGCCCAACCGCGCACCTCACCTGCCGAGGCGCGCACCCCCCTGCCGGACGCGCGCACTCCCCTGGAAGTTGTGTCGTCGGAGCCGCATCCCACGACGCTGATCGGCTCCGTACAGCGGGCGATGCGTCTCCTGGAGGCCGTTGCCGCGCGCCAGCACGGCGCCCCGGCCAAGCAGCTCGCCCGGGAGGCCGGGCTCGCGCTGCCGACGGCCTACCACCTGCTGCGGACCCTGGTGCACGAGGGCTATCTGTGCCGTGACAAGGGGCTGTTCTTCCTCGGCGAGGCCGCCGAGCGGTTGGGCAGTAGCGGAGCGCAGCAGAAACGTCGCAGCACGGTGAGCGAGACGCTCGCCCAGTGGCGCGATTCGATCGGCGCGCCCGTGTACTACGCGGTCTACCGTGACGGCGAGATCGAGGTCGTGTGCGTCGCCGACACGCCAGGGAATCCGGCGGTGGAGGAGTGGGCGGACTTCCGGGAGACCGGACACGCCCATGCGATCGGCCAGTGTCTGCTGTCCCAGCTCGACGAGAAGGCCCGCCGGGATCATCTCGACCGCTACCCCGTGCAGTCGATCACTCCCTATACGGTGCGTGACAACGTCAGTCTGCTGCGGCGGCTGGAGCGGACGGGGCGGATGGAGCCCGTCATCGAGCGCCAGGAGTACGCGCTGGGCACGGTCTGTGCGGCCCTTCCCATCACGGTCGGCACAACTGCCGCCGCAATGGCCTTTTCTCTCCCTCTTCACCAGGCCGATCGACTGCTGCCCGCGGCGCGGCAATTGCAAGGCGAGATCGGCAGACTACTGGGGACACTCGCGATCTCTATCAGTATCTGAAAACTCACTCCTTGTGATCTCGTGTGCACGTTGAGCAATATTTCAGCAGAGTCAGGGGGATGATTCCTGGCCGGTCGACGGCAAAACGACGGGGTAGGCGATGCGCGAGTCGGTACAGGCAGAGGTCATGATGAGCTTCCTCGTTTCGGAGGAGCTCTCTTTCCGCATTCCGGTGGAGCTGCGATACGAGACCTGTGATCCCTACGCCGTGCGGCTGACCTTCCACTTGCCCGGTGACGCGCCTGTGACCTGGGCGTTCGGGCGGGAGTTGCTGATCGACGGTGTGGGACGGCCGTGCGGTGACGGGGATGTGCACATCGCGCCCGCCGACCCGGAGGCGTTCGGTGAGGTGCTGATTCGGCTCCAGGTGGGTGGCGAGCACGCGCTGTTCCGGTCCGGGGCGGCGCCGCTCGTGGCCTTCCTCGACCGCACGGACAAGCTGGTGCCGCTGGGGCAGGAGCGTTCCCTCGCGGACTTCGACGCCCACCTCGACGAGGCGCTGGACCGCATCCTGGCGGAGGAGCAGAGCACGGGCTGAAGCCCCCCAGCCCCCCAGTGGAGTGCGCTTCCTCACGCGACGCGGGCGTGGGGAGGCTTCAGCGCTTGCGGCGACGGCCCTTGCCGCCGCGTGCCGGCGCCCTGCTCTCGACAGGCTCCGTGGCGGCGGCCGGGACTGCCGGACGGTCCGCGGAGACCACCAGGGCGGCCAGCAGCGTGGTCACCGGCACCGAGGCGACCAGGCCGATCGAGCCGACCAGGGTGCGCACGATCTCTTCGGCGACCAGTTCGCTGTTGGCGACCGTGCCCACACTGCTCTGCGCGATCGAGAAGAGCAGCAGCAGGGGAAGCGCGGCACCCGCGTACGCCAGGACGAGCGTGTTGACGACCGATGCGATGTGGTCACGGCCGATCCGGATTCCCGCGCGGTACAGATCGCGCCAGCCCATCGTCGGGCTGGCCTCGTGCAGCTCCCAGACCGCCGAGGTCTGCGTCACCGTCACATCGTCGAGCACACCGAGCGAACCGATGATGACGCCCGCGAGCAGCAGACCGCTCATGTCGATGGACGGATACAGGCCGTGGATCAGACCGGTGTTGTCGTCCGTGTTGCCGGTCAGCGCCGCCCAGCCGATGAACTCCGAGCCGAGGATGCCGATCAGCACCAGGGAGAGCAGGGTGCCGAGCACCGCCACCGACGTACGGGCCGAGAGGCCGTGGCACATGTAGAGCGCGATCAGCATGATCGCGCTCGCCCCGACCACGGCCACGACCAACGGATTCGAGCCCTGCAGGATCGCGGGCAGGATGAAGAAGGTCAGGATCACGAAGCTGATGGCCAGTGCGACCAGCGCCATGACACCGCGCATCCGGCCCACCACCACGACGGTCAGCGCGAAGATCCCGGCGAGCAGCGCCATCGGGAACTTCCGGTTCACATCGGTGACCGAGTACTGCAGGTCCCTGGGCGCGGAGGGCTCGTACGCGGCCACGACCTTCTCGCCCTCGTGCAACTGTCGTGACTGGTCAGGCTGGATGATCTCCGTGAACGTACGGCCCTTGTCCCTGCCGGTGTCGATCCGGATCGTCGCCTTTTTGCAGTCGCCCGTCGCCTGTTGCTGCGCGGAGGAGCCCTCGGCGGTGGACGTGTCGCCGGTCGGGGTCTCCCCCGACGCGTTCACGGACTTGCAGCTGACCTTGTCGACCTTGGTGACCGTGGCCTGCTGGGTCTGCCGGTCGAAGCCGACGCCGGTGCGCTCGTGGGAAGGGGCGCCACCGGGCCAGAGCACCGCGAGACCCACGACGACCGCGGCGGCGAAGGGGATCAGAATGGCCGCGATGACCTTGCGCAGATGCTTGGAGACGGGCGTGGCGGGCCCATGGCTGTGACTGTGCGAGTGCCCAGATCCGTGCCCGTCCCCAGACCCGTGCCCATCGCCACGGCCGTGCCCGTTCCCCGGCCCAGGTCCGTTCCCAGACCCAGACCCATGTCCGTGTCGGTCCCCGGGGCCGTGCTCGTGTCCCTCACCCGGTCCGTGCCCATGCCCTCCGCCCGGACCGGGGCTGGGGCCACCGCCCGGCCCGTGTCCCCGGCCGTCTCCGGATCCAGGTCCATAGCCGTCTCCGGGACCGCGTCGGCGCGGTGGCTCGGACGGCGGGAACGGGGGCTGCTGCGTTGTGGTCACCGACCGATCATCGCAAGAACGGCGAGGGGCCCTCTGTTCACCGCGCCAGATATGACGCTAGCGTGGAGTCACCTTTGCACACGCGGGAGCTCGGAGCACCGGGCTGAGAGGGCGCTGACCTCCGTCTTAGCGATGTTTCACGTGGAACGAGTGATGTTTCACAGGGGACGTCGGCAGACGGAATCCGCTGCGTCGACCGCCGAACCTGTTACCGGGTAATGCCGGCGTAGGGAGTAGGTCTCATGACCAACAAGGACGTACGCACGCCTGCCTCCAGCCAGATGGGCGGGGTGCCTGCCTCGCCCGAGGGCGAACAGCCGCGGGAGGCCGGGAAGTCCATCGGCTGGCACAAGGGATACGTTGGGGGTTCGCGCCCCGATCTGCGGGTGCCGGTCCGTCAAGTGCACCTCACCAACGGACAGTCCGTCACGCTGTACGACACCTCCGGCCCGTACACCGATCCGGTCGTCGACACCGACGTACGCAGGGGCCTCGCGCCACTGCGCGAGAACTGGATCATCGCCCGCGGCGACACCGAGGAGTACGCGGGCCGCCCCGTCCGTCCCGAGGACGACGGAATCAAGCACACCTCGCCGCGCGGGGGCCTGCGCAACCTCGACGCGGTCTTCCCGGGGCGGCCGCGCCAGCCGCGTCGAGGCCGCCCCGGACAGGCGGTCACGCAGCTCGCGTACGCCCGGCGGGGCGAGATCACCCCCGAGATGGAGTTCGTGGCGGTCCGCGAGAACGTCGACCCCGAGGTCGTACGCGAGGAGATCGCCGCGGGTCGCGCGGTGCTGCCCGCGAACGTCAACCACCCGGAGATCGAGCCGATGATCATCGGCAAGCGGTTCCTGGTGAAGGTCAACGCCAACATCGGCAACTCCGCCGTCACCTCCTCCATCGAGGAGGAGGTCGAGAAGATGACCTGGGCGACCCGCTGGGGCGCGGACACGGTCATGGACCTGTCCACCGGTCGCAATATCCACACCACGCGGGAATGGGTCCTGCGCAACTCCCCCGTCCCCATCGGCACGGTGCCGCTCTACCAGGCTCTGGAGAAGGTGGACGGCCGTGCCGAGGAGCTGACCTGGGAGATCTACAAGGACACGGTCATCGAGCAGGCCGAGCAGGGCGTGGACTACATGACGGTCCACGCGGGCGTGCGGCTGCCGTACGTGCCGCTCACGGCGAACCGCAAGACCGGCATCGTCTCGCGCGGCGGCTCGATCATGGCGGCCTGGTGCCTCGCGCACCACAAGGAATCGTTCCTCTACGAGAACTTCGAGGAACTCTGCGAGATCCTCGCGGCGTACGACGTCACGTACTCGCTCGGCGACGGGCTGCGGCCCGGGTCGATCGCGGACGCCAACGACGCGGCTCAGTTCGCGGAGTTGAGGACGCTCGGGGAACTCAACACGATCGCGAAGCGTTTTCATGTACAGACGATGATCGAGGGCCCGGGACATGTCCCGATGCACAAGATCAAGGAGAACATCGATCTTCAGCAGGAGATCTGTGATGAAGCTCCGTTCTATACGCTCGGCCCGCTGACGACGGACGTCGCGCCGGGGTACGACCACATCACCTCCGGCATCGGTGCCGCGATGATCGCCTGGTGGGGCACGGCCATGCTCTGTTATGTCACGCCCAAGGAGCACTTGGGCCTGCCCAATCGTGACGACGTCAAGACCGGCGTCATCACCTACAAGATCGCCGCCCACGCAGCCGACCTCGCCAAGGGGCACCCAGGTGCGCAGGAATGGGACGACGCGCTGTCCGACGCCCGTTTCGAGTTCCGGTGGGAGGACCAGTTCAACCTGGCCCTCGACCCGGACACGGCACGGGAGTTCCATGACGAGACCCTGCCGGCCGAACCCGCCAAGACGGCGCACTTCTGCTCCATGTGCGGTCCGAAGTTCTGCTCGATGAAGATCAGCCAGAGCATCACCGAGCAGTTCGGCGGTACGGCGGCCGCGGGGGCGTCGGCCGAAGAGGTCGCCGAGGGGATGCTGCAGAAGTCCAGGGAGTTCGCCGCCGCGGGCAACCGGGTGTATCTGCCGCTCGCGGACTGAGCCGCACGCACGCGCAGTCGTGCCCGGAGCCGTTCGCGGCGTACATCAGGCGCAACGAACGGCTCTCGGGCCGGCTTCTCTCGGCAGACTGGGCCCATGACATCGACATCCATGAGCAAGGGCGCCAACCTTCCCGTCGCCGCCGGGGCGGTACGGGCCGTGCTCGGCTGGAGAGGAGGGGCCGGTGCGCCGGACGCGGATGCCTCGGCGCTGCTGCTCGGCGCGGGCGGACGCGTGAGGGACGACGGGGACTTCGTCTTCTACAACCAGCCGCAGCACGCCTCCGGCGCCGTACGGCATCTCGGGAAGCAGCGGGACGGCGCTGCCACCACGGACACCGTCGAGGTGGACCTGCGTGCCTTGGAACCGGAGATCGAGCGGGTCGTCCTGTGCGCCTCGGCCGATGGCGGCACCTTCGGCGGGCTGTCCGGACTGACGCTGCGGCTGCTCGATGCCGGGACCCAGCAGGAGATCGCGCGCTTCGAGATGGAGGCCACGACGGAGACGGCGTTCATCGGGGGCGAGTTGTATCTGCGGGGAGGTCAGTGGAAGTTCCGGGCGGTCGGACAGGGCTATGCGTCCGGGCTGGCCGGTCTCGCCACCGACTTCGGTATCAGCGTGGAGTCCGACGGGGCCGGTGCGCCCGGGCCGGAGCCGGCGGTTTCGCCCGGGGGCACACCGGCGGTCTCGCCCACGCTCCCGCCGACTGGCTCGCGGACGGTCGCTCCCACCGCTGCGGGCGCCCTGCCGGCACCCCCGGCACCGCCGGCACCCCCAGTGTCCCCGGCTTCCTCCCCGCGTCTCAGCAAGGGCGAGGAACGGTTGCCCGTGGACATGCGCAAGCGGCTCTCGTTGCGCAAGGAGCAGGTGGCGGTCAGCCTGCGGAAGCACGGTGCGGAGGGGGTCACGGCGCGCGTCGTGTTGATCCTCGACGCCTCCGGTTCCATGTCGCTCCTGTACTCCAAGGGCGTCGTGGCCGACGTGGTGGAGCGGATGGCCGCGGTGGCGGCGCAGCTGGACGACGACGGGGTGATGCAGGCGTGGACGTTCGCCTCCCATGCCGCCCGGCTGCCGGACCCGAGTCTGGGCGAGCTGCCCGAGTGGCTGGAGCTCCATGTCAGGGTCGGTGAGCTGAGCCTGTTCCGGCGAGGCAACAAGCCGCGGAAGGGCCTGCTGCCGGGGCAGGTGGACATGCGGTCGGTCGGTATCCAGAACGAGGAGCAGAAGGCGATCGCCGAGGTGCGTACGTATGTACGAGAGCATCCGGCCGTCGATCCCACGCTCGTGTTGTTCTTCTCCGACGGCGGTGTCTATCGGAACAAGGCGATCGAGCAGGAGCTGAGGGCCGCGGTGGAGGAGCCGATCTTCTGGCAGTTCGTGGGCCTGGGGCGGTCGAACTACGGCGTGCTGGAGCGGTTCGACACGCTGCCCGGTCGGCGCGTCGACAACGTGGGGTTCTTCGCGGTGGACGACATCAGCGGCGTACCGGACCCGGAGTTGTACGACCGGCTGCTCTCCCAGTTCCCGGCCTGGATGACGGCGGCCCGGGGGCTCGGCATCATCTGACGGGGCGCACCGGGACCTGACGAGCGGGGCGGGCGCCGGTGAAGGGGTGGGCAGCGGCAAAAGGGCCCGCGCCGTATCGGCGCAGGCCCCTCGTTCCCGTCACCCGGGTGTCGGCCCGCCGGGTGTCACTCCGGCTGGTGCTCGGGCCCCCCGAAGTCCGGGCTGGTGAAGTCCGGGCTGGTGAAGCTCGGGCGCGGTCCGGCCGCGGGTCCGCCGTCGGGGCTGCTGAACCCCGGCCGGTTGTAGCCGAGGTGAGGCATCCGGCCGGTGGTCGGTGTCGGTGACGGACGGGTCAGTGCCGCCGAGCCCGGATCGGCGAGGGCCTCCCGGAGGAACGGCATGATGCCGCGCTCCAGCAGGGCCTCGCGCCAGGCTTCCCTGGCCCGGACCACCTCCGCGTTGAGCTCGCCGGGCGCTCCGGCCTGGAGCGAGGACGAGCCGTTGCGCAGAGCGGTGAGCAGCAGCCCGACCGCGGCGACCAGGATCGCGGCCGCCGTGACCGCGCCGAAGACCCACCCGGTGGTCAGCAGGGTCTGGGCGAATGCCAGCTCGGGGGTGAGGACCTTCAGGATGAATCCCACGAGCAGGAAGATCGCCGCGGCTGTGCCGGCGAGGACGGGGGCGAGCACCGCGACGACGGCGATCGCGCCGGCACCGGCGGTCTCGGTGACCTCGCCCATGGTGGCGGCGAGCCCCATCGCGGTCGCGCCGGGCTCCGCGGAGCCGGCGCCTTCACTCACGGTTGGGGTGGACGGCGCCGGGCGGCGCAGTTCCTCGCGGACCTTCACGTAGTGCGCGTACTCGGTCGCCGCGGCCGCCGTGATGAGTGCGGTGGCGTTGAGCGCCATGGTGCGCAGCTGTTCGGCATTGAGCCGCCGGCCGACAGCGGCGAGTTCCGGGCGGTGTGGGGCGGAGCGCAGCGCCTCATCGAGGATCCGCTCGTATTCCTGGCGGTCCTCGCTCAGCAGGTGCTGCGGAACGCTGTTCATGTGCATCCCCCGATGCTCCGTAGGGCTGGTGGCTCGCACGCTGACGAGCCGTCGGGCAGAAACGGAGGGGAGCCTGCTACGGATAAGCCGATGGTAGAGCGGTGACGGCACGCCGTGACAGGGGGTTTCCAGAAATTGCCCTCTGGCCAGCGCTGTCCTTCCTGGGGGACGCCTGCCCGAAGAACCCTCAGCTATCCAGGGGAAGTTGCTGGACCAGCAGTTTTCCGGCCATGGTCACTCCGCCGTCCATTGCGATGGCCAGTCCGTCGGCGTAAAGATGCGGTCCCTCGACCACGGGGCCCGCGGCGTCCTCGCCGTCCTCCGAGCCGACCTCACCCAGGAGGTACGGGATGGGGCTGTGGCCGTGGACGACACGGGTGCCACCGTAGGTGTCGAGCAGGGACAGCGCCGCCTCGGCACCGCCTTCGTCGCGGAAGGCGAAGCGTCTGGTGAACTTCCGGAAGAGGTCCCAGCACTCGTCCGCGTCGTTGCGCGTGAGGGTTTCGCGGATGGTGTCGTTGACCGCCTCGATCGAGTCGCCGTAGTCGAGGTAGGCGGTGGTGTCGGAGTGCACGAGGAGGTGCCCGTCGACCTGCTCCATGGCGTCCAGGCGGGCCATCCACTGCAGGTGGTGGTCCTGGAGGCGGTCCATGTCGGTCTTCTGGCCGCCGTTGAGCAGCCACGCGGCCTGGAAGGTGGCGGTACCCGCGCCGGAGTGGACGGGGGTGTCGCCGAACCGCTTGGCGCCGAGCAGCAGCAGCTCGTGATTGCCCATGAGCGCCTTGCAGTAGCCGCCGACCGCGGCCGCCTCGGCGGACAGCCGCATCACGAGGTCGATCACGCCGATGCCGTCGGGGCCGCGGTCGGTGAAGTCGCCGAGGAACCACAGGCGCGCGGTCCCGGCGGACCAGTTGCCCGCGGCGTCGAGGAGGCCCTGCTCCTGGAGCGCGGCGACCAGCTGGTCGAGGTAGCCGTGCACGTCGCCCACGACGTACAGCGGACCCGGCCCGTCGGCGGGCTGGGGGGCCGCCACCGCGGCGGGGTCCATGACGACCTGCACCGTGTCGCCCCGGTTGATGACGGGCAGGTCGCGCCGGGTGGGCGTGTAGCCCTCGGGCTCCTCGCCGACCCCGGCCGCCTCGCCGGGAGCTGCGCTCGGCGGGTACGGACCGGTCTCGTGGATGTACGCGGGCACCCGGAAGTCGCGCAACGTCTCCGTCCGCACCGCCTCGGGTCCCTGACCGGCCCCCTGAGTCATCGACCCCTCCACCACCATCGCGCCGCATCTGCACCGGATCGGACTGCCTGGTCGCAGCGGCCCGCGGTGTCGTGGGCCCATCATAGGAATGCGGATCGCGCCATGTGATGACCCAGGGGTGGTGAATCGGAGCAGGAGCCCTGTTCGCCACGGTTTTCGCCCGAATTGGGCGGGGCTTTCCCTGGTGGATGCCCCGCCGCCGACATGACGGACGTCAACCTCAGCGTACGCCGGGCCACTCCTCCCCGGGGGCCCGGACTACCCCTTCTCGGGTGACCGGGGCGGGCTGACCGTCGTACGAGGTGGACGCCGCTCGGAGGAGGTACGCACGATCAGCTCCGTCGGTATGACCTGTTCGACGGGTTGGTCGGTTTCCGCTCCCTCGATGGCGTCGATGAGGAGCTGGACGACGGCGGTGCCGATGCGGCGGGGTTTGAGCGAGAGGGTGGTGATGGGCGGCTCGGTGCTGGCGTAGACGGTGGACTCGCTGCAGCAGACCAGTAGCAGGTCGTCCGGGACGCGCAGTCCGTAGCGCCGGGCCGCGGCCAGCAGATCGGTGCCGTTGGGGTCGAAGAGGCCGTAGACCGCGTCGGGGCGGTCGGGCCGGGCCAGCAGCCGGTCCGCGGCGACGGCGCCCGCACACGGGTCGTGGGCCGGGTAGGCCTCGTACACCGGATCCTGTCCGACCCGCTCGCACCAGTGCAGGTACGCGGTGGTGGAGAGGTGGGTATAGGTGTCGGTGGAGGTGCCGGTGAGGAGGCCGATGCGGCGGGCGCCGGCGTCGGCGAGGTGGTCGAGGATGCCCAGGACGGCGGCTTCGTGGTCGTTGTCGACCCAGGCGGTGACGGGCAGGGTGCCGGCGGGGCGGCCGTCGGAGACGACCGGTAAGCCCTGACGGACGAGTTCGCTGACCACGGGGTCCTGGTCGGAGGGGTCGATGACGACGGTTCCGTCGAGGGCGACGTTGGACCAGACGTCGTGGCGTGAGGTGGCGGGGAGGATGACCAGGGCGTAGCCGCGGGCGAGTGCGGCGGAGGTGGCGGCTCTGGCCATCTCGGCGAAGTAGGCGAATTCGGTGAAGGTGAAAGGTTCATCCCCGTAGGTGGTCACGGTCAGGCCGATGAGGCCGGACTTGCCGGTACGGAGGGTGCGGGCGGCGGCCGACGGGCGATAGCCCAGCCGGTCGGCGACTTCGCGGACGTGGCGTCGGGTGGCGTCCGGGAGCCGGCCCTTGCCGTTGAGGGCGTCGGAGACGGTTGTGATCGAGACGCCTGCGGCCGCAGCGACGTCTCTGATTCCCGCCCGGCTCGGTCGACCGCCTCGGCGTGTAGTCTCCGCCCGGCTCACCTGGTGCTTCCCTGCTGCTGTCATGGCGAGCCGATAGTAGGGCTCATGCGGTGGGGTAGTGCGGACGCATATGCACGCGTTGACAGGCACGTTTCTGCATGATCAAAACGTGCCTACTCCCTTTGAAACCAAGTCAGTTAAACGATCCAATGGCAGTACGTGACGCGTCGGCGCGCATGGGCCTGCCAAGTGGGTCATGTTTCGAAGAGGTCTCAACTCACCTGCACGGGTGATGCGCGCTACGGCGTGAGCCACCAGCGCGCAGCCTTGAAGGCAACGCGCCCCCCGATTCGTACGCCTTCGTACGAGGATGACCGCGGAGTTCGCACGGAGACGGTCGCCGGGGAGTATGACGATGATCACCAAGGCGTACGCGCCGGGTCGTCGGGCCGGGCCAGGGGCGTCGCATGGTTGTCCCCGGCCCATTCGCAGCGGCGCCGAATCCTCATAAGGTGAGAAGCATTGGTAGCCGGTGGTGGTCATGAGCCAGCGGTGGTCGCGAGGAGGACTGCGGTGAGCGAGACGAGCCCCAAGCTGCGTGCCGAGCTGGAGGGTATCCCCACCTACAAGCCGGGCAAGCCCGCCGCGGCCGGCGCGGTGGCGTACAAGCTGTCCTCCAACGAGAACCCCTACCCGCCGCTGCCCGGGGTGATGGAGAGCGTGACCGCCGCGGCCGGTACGTTCAACCGCTACCCGGACATGGCGTGCACCGGACTGATGAGCGAGCTGTCGGACCGCTTCGGGGTCCCCCTCTCGCACCTGGCGACCGGCACCGGTTCGGTCGGGGTGGCCCAGCAGCTGCTGCAGGCGACCAGCGGACCGGGCGACGAGGTGATCTACGCCTGGCGGTCCTTCGAGGCGTACCCGATCATCACGCAGATCAGCGGGGCGACCTCGGTACGGGTGCCGCTGACCTCGGACGAGGTGCACGACCTGGACGCCATGGCCGACGCGATCACCGACAGAACGCGGCTGATTTTCGTCTGCAACCCGAACAACCCGACCGGCACCGTGGTGCGCCGGGCCGAGCTGGAGCGATTCCTCGACCGGGTGCCTGGCGATGTCCTGGTGGTCCTGGACGAGGCGTACCGCGAGTTCATCCGGGACGTCGAGGTGCCGGACGGCGTTTCGATCTACCGTGACCGTCCCAACGTCTGTGTGCTGCGCACCTTCTCCAAGGCGTACGGGCTCGCGGGCCTGAGGGTCGGTTTCGCGATCGCGCACGAGCCGGTGGCCGCGGCGCTGCGCAAGACTGCGGTGCCCTTCGGCGTGAGCCAGCTCGCGCAGGACGCGGCGGTCGCCTCGCTGCGCGCCGAGGACGAACTGCTCGGCCGGGTTGGCACGCTGGTGTGCGAGCGCAACCGCGTGGTCGAGGCGTTGCGCGGTCGGGGCTGGACGGTGCCCGAGACGCAGGCCAACTTCGTGTGGCTCAGGCTGGGGGAGCGCACGCTCGAGTTCGCCGCCCACTGCGAGCAGGCCGGGGTCGTCGTGCGGCCCTTCGCCGGGGAAGGGGTGCGCGTGACGATCGGCGAGACCGAGGCGAACGACATCTTCCTCAAGGCGACCGAGGGGTTCCGCAAGGAGCTCTGACGTCACATCCCCTCCGACGTCGCATCCCCGCTGACAACCCCGCTGCTTCCGTGCCTCGCGGCGCCGGAGCAGCGGGGTTGTCGTCGTCGGTCCGGAGGACACCGTGGTGTGGTCCGGAGGACACCTTGGTGTGTTCGAGACCTTCCGAGGGGTTGACGCAAAGGGGGACCCCCCTTCGAGGGTCGAAAGCCGGTGCGTCATAATTGCTTGTGAATGTGAACGCGTTCACAAGCGTGTCCCGGTTGTCCCGTGATGTATGTAACAAAAGGGGCAAACTGCCGCTGTAACCACGGCGGCGTAAGGAGACTGACGACGTGGAACTGGCTTTGGCACCGGAGACTCTGGCTCGGTGGCAGTTCGGCATCACCACCGTCTACCACTTCCTCTTCGTCCCTCTGACGATCTCGCTCGCCGCTCTCACGGCGATTCTGGAGACCGCCTGGGTGCGGACGGGCAAGGAGCACTACCTCAGGGCGACCAAGTTCTGGGGAAAGCTGTTCCTGATCAACATCGCCATGGGTGTCGTGACCGGCATCGTGCAGGAGTTCCAGTTCGGCATGAACTGGTCCGACTACTCGCGCTTCGTCGGTGACGTGTTCGGCGCCCCGCTTGCCTTCGAGGCCCTGATCGCCTTCTTCTTCGAGTCCACCTTCATCGGGCTGTGGATCTTCGGCTGGGACAAGCTGCCGAAGAAGGTGCACCTCGCCTGTATCTGGGTGGTCTCCATCGGCACGATCCTGTCGGCCTACTTCATCATGGCGGCCAACTCCTTCATGCAACATCCGGTCGGCTACCGGCTGGTGAAGAAGGCGGACGGCACGATGCGCGCCGAGCTGACCGACTTCCCCAAGGTGCTCTTCCAGGAGACGGCGCTCGTCAACTTCTGGCATGTGATCAGCGCGTCCATCCTGGTCGGCGGCGCTTTCATGACCGGCATCGCCGTCTTCCACCTGCGCAAGAAGCGGCATGTCCGCACCATGCGGATGTCGCTGCGGCTCGGCCTGGTCACCGCGCTGGTCGGCACGCTCCTCACCGTCGTCAGCGCCGACACCCTCGGCAAGGTGATGTACGAGCAGCAGCCGATGAAGATGTCGGCCGCCGAAGCTTTGTGGGACTCGCAGCAGCCCGCACCCTTCTCGCTCTTCGCGTACGGCGATGTCGCGAAGGGGCACAACACCGTCGCCATCGAGATCCCGGGGATACTCTCCTTCCTCGCCAAGAACGACTTCAACGCCAAGATCCCCGGCATCAACGACATCAACAAGTCCGAACAGGAGAAGTTCGGGCCCGGTGACTACCGGCCCAACATCCCCACCGCCTACTGGGCGTACCGCTGGATGATCGGCTTCGGTGGGGTCTCGATGGCCCTGTGCACCGCCGGCCTCTGGTTGACGAGGCGGAAGTTCTGGCTGGCGCCGGAACACCGCACCGGGGACGAGGACGTCCCGAAGCTCATGCTCACCAAGAACATGGAGCTGACGCCGAAGCTCGGCATCTGGTGGTGGCGGCTGTCCCAGTGGACGTTGATCTTCCCGCTCATCGGCATCTCCTGGGGATGGATCTTCACCGAGACGGGGCGTCAGCCCTGGGTGGTGTACGGCCTGTTGAGGACCAGGGACGCGGTCTCGCCCGGGGTCTCCCAGGCGGAGGTGCTGACCTCGCTGATCGCGTTCACCCTCATCTACGCGATCCTCGCCGTCATCGAGGTGAAGCTGATGCTCAAGTACGTGAAGCAGGGTCCGCCGGAGCTCACCGAGGCCGACCTCAACCCGCCCACCAAGATCGGCGGCGACCCCCATGACGCCGACAAGCCGATGGCCTTCTCCTACTAGGCCCAGGGAGCTGCTGAGTCATGGAACTCCACGACGTCTGGTTCGTCATCATCGCGGTCCTGTGGACCGGCTACTTCTTCCTGGAGGGCTTCGACTTCGGGGTCGGCGTCCTCACCAAGCTGCTGGCCCGCGACCGCACCGAGAAGCGGGTCCTCATCAACACCATCGGACCCGTCTGGGACGGCAACGAGGTGTGGCTGCTCTCGGCGGGCGGCGCGACCTTCGCCGCCTTCCCGGAGTGGTATGCCACGCTCTTCTCCGGCTTCTATCTGCCGCTGCTGCTCATCCTCGTCTGCCTGATCGTGCGCGGAGTCGCCTTCGAGTACCGGGTGAAGCGGCCCGAGGAGAACTGGCAGCGCAACTGGGAGGCGGCGATCTTCTGGACCTCGCTCGTTCCCGCGTTCATGTGGGGCGTGGCCTTCGGCAACATCGTGCACGGAGTGAAGATCGACAAGAACTTCGAGTACGTGGGCAACTTCGGTGACCTGCTCAACCCGTACGCGCTCCTGGGCGGTCTGGTCACGCTGACGCTGTTCACCTTCCACGGGACCGTGTTCGTGGGGCTCAAGACCGTCGGGGACATACGGGAGCGGGCGCGCAAGCTCTCGCTCGGGGTCGGGCTGGTGGCCGCCGTGGTGGCACTCGTCTTCCTGATCTGGACCCAGGCCGACAACGGCGACGCGAAGTCCCTGGCCGCGCTGATCGTGGCCGTGGTCGCCCTCGTCGCCGCGATCGCGGTGGCCCAGACGGGGCGCGAGGGCTGGGCGTTCGCGCTGTCGGGGCTCACCATCGTGGCAGCCGTCGCGATGCTCTTCCTGACGCTCTTCCCGAACGTCATGCCGTCCTCGCTCAACGCGGACTGGAGCCTGACGGTCAGCAACGCCTCGTCGTCTCCTTACACCCTGAGGATCATGACCTGGTGCGCGGGAATCGCCACACCGATGGTTCTGCTCTACCAGTCGTGGACGTACTGGGTGTTCCGCAAGAGGATCGGTACGCATCACATCGCCGCGGATGTTGCGCACTGAGCCCGGCCTTATGGGCTGAATCCGACCTCATGGACCAAGTCCGACCCAAGGGCATGTTTCACGTGAAACATGCCGGATGAGCCAAGGGTGTGTTTCACGTGAAACCAATCGATCCGCGTCTGCTGCGGTACACCCGCGCCACTCGCTTCTTCCTCATGGCGGTCGTGGGGCTGGGCGCGGCCGGAGCGGCGCTGGTCATTGCCCAAGCGATGCTCATCGCCGAAGTGGTCGTCGGTGCTTTCCAGCACGGTCACTCGGCTTCCGAACTCCGGACGCCCCTGGTCCTGCTGGTCGCGGTCGCCACCGGGCGAGCGGTTGTCTCCTGGCTCACCGAACTCGCCGCGCACCGGGCGAGTGCGGCGGTCAAGTCGGAGTTGCGGGGACGGTTGCTGGAGCGGGCCGCCGCGCTCGGTCCCGGGTGGCTGAGCGGGCAGCGGACCGGGTCGCTGGTCGCCCTCGCCACGCGGGGAGTGGACGCGCTCGACGACTACTTCTCGCGCTATCTCCCCCAGCTGGGACTCGCGGTCGTGGTGCCCGTGGCGGTGCTCGCGCGGATCGTCACCGAGGACTGGGTGTCGGCGGCGATCATCGTCGTCACCCTGCCGCTCATCCCCGTCTTCATGGCGCTGATCGGCTGGGCCACCCGGTCTCAGATGGACCGTCAGTGGCGACTGCTGTCCCGGCTCTCGGGGCACTTCCTGGATGTGGTCGCAGGTCTGCCCACGCTCAAGGTCTTCGGGCGGGCCAAGGCGCAGGCCGAGTCGATCCGGCGGATCACCGGCGAGTACCGCCAGGCGACCATGCGGACGCTGCGGATCGCCTTCCTCTCGTCCTTCGCGCTGGAGCTGCTCGCCACGATCTCGGTCGCCCTGGTCGCGGTGACCATCGGGATGCGGCTCGTCCACGGCGACATGGATCTGTACGTCGGGCTCGTCGTCCTCGTCCTCGCTCCCGAGGCGTATCTGCCACTGCGGCAGGTGGGGGCGCAGTACCACGCCGCCGCCGAGGGGCTCGCGGCGGCGGAGGAGATCTTCTCGGTGCTGGAGACCCCGGTGCCGACCACCGGTTCGCTCGTCGCGCCGGAGGGGGAGATCCGCTTCGAGGGAGTGACAGTCCGGTATCCGGGACGCTCCGGGGACGGGGTCTCCGATGTCTCCTTCACGGTCGAGCCCGGTGAGACGGTGGCCCTCGTCGGACCGAGCGGCGTGGGCAAGTCCACGCTGCTGAACATCCTGCTGGGGTTTGTGGAGCCCGTCGCGGGGCGGGTGCGGATCGGAGGAGTCGATCTCGCCGAGGCCGATGTGGAGGAATGGCGGTCCCGGGTGGCGTGGGTGCCTCAGCGGCCGCACCTCTACGCCGGCTCGATCGCCGAGAACGTACGGCTCGTCCGGCCCGACGCTGACGACACGGCGGTGCGGCGGGCGCTGGGCGACGCGGGGGCGCTGGAGTTCGTGGACGCGTTGCCCGACGGGGTCCGGACAGTCCTCGGCGAGGACGGCAGCGGACTCTCCGCCGGGCAGCGTCAACGTCTCGCGCTGGCCCGGGCGTTTCTCGCGGACCGGCCCGTGCTGCTGCTCGACGAGCCGACGGCTTCGCTGGACGGGGCGACGGAGGCGGAGGTCGTGGCGGCGGTGCGCAGACTCGCCGTCGGCCGGACGGTGCTGCTGGTGGTGCACCGTCCCGCGCTGCTGGAGGTGGCCGACCGGGTGGTGCGGCTCGAGGCCGCGGCGTCGGTCGTCGCGACCGGTTCCGTCCACGGCGAGGGCGTGAAGGAGTTCCCGACGGTCGAGCCGGAGGGCGTGCCCGCGGCCGCCACGGAAGAAGCCCACGCGGCCCCTCCGCGACGCGGAGGTGTGCTCGCCCGGGTCCGTGCGACGGCCGGTCCCCGGCGCGGTCGTTTCGCGCTCGCCCTTCTCCTCGGGAGCCTCGCCCTCGGAAGTGCCGTCGGGCTGATGGCCACCTCCGGGTGGCTGATCTCACGGGCGTCGCAGCAGCCGCCGGTGATGTACCTGATGCTGGCCGTGACCGCCACACGGGCGTTCGGGATCGGCCGGGCCGTCTTCCGGTACGCGGAGCGGCTCGTGTCGCACGACGCGGTGCTGCGCATGCTGGCCGACACCCGCGTCGCCGTCTACCGACGCCTTGAGCGCCTGGCCCCCGCCGGACTGCGCACGGCCCGGCGGGGCGACCTGCTGTCACGGCTCGTGGCCGATGTGGATGCCCTGCAGGACTACTGGCTGCGGTGGCTGCTGCCGGCCGGGGCGGCGCTCCTCGTGTCCGCAGCCTCCGTCGGCTTCACCGCCTGGCTGCTCCCCGAGGCCGGGGCCGCCCTCGCCGCCGGGCTGCTGGCGGCCGGGGTCGGTGTCCCGCTTCTGACCGGCGCCGTGGCGCGCCGCGCGGAGCACCGGCTGTCCCCCGCTCGCGGCGCCCTGGCGACCCGGGTGACCGACCTCCTCACCGGGACGGCCGAGTTGACGGTCGCGGGCGCGCTGCCCACCCGTACGGCCGAGGCACGGCGGGCCGACACCGCGCTGACCCGCATCGCCTCCCGGGCCGCCACCGCGACCGCGCTCGGCGACGGGCTCACCGCGCTGGCGACCGGACTGACCGTCGCGGCGACCGCCCTCGCGGGCGCCCAGGCGGTCGCCGGCGGGCGACTGAGCGGCGTGGCGATGGCCGTGGTCGTCCTCACCCCGCTGGCGGCGTTCGAGGCCGTCCTGGGGCTGCCGCTCGCCGTCCAGTACCGGCAGCGGGTGCGCAGGAGCGCGGAGCGTGTGTACGAGGTGCTGGACGCCCCCGATCCCGTACGCGAACCGGAGGTCCCGCAGCCGGTGCCCGCGTCGCCGTTCCCGCTGCGCGTACAGGGGCTCAGGGCGCGCCATGCCGGACAGGACCGTGACGCGCTCGCCGGCCTCGACCTGACCCTCGAACAGGGCCGCAGGGTCGCCGTCGTCGGCCCCTCCGGCTCCGGCAAGACCACGCTCGCACAGGTGCTGCTGCGGTTCCTGGACGCGGAGGCGGGGACGTACACGTTGGGCGGCACGGACGCGTACGGGATGGACGGGGACGACGTGCGCCGACTGGTCGGTCTCTGCGCCCAGGACGCCCACCTCTTCGACAGCACGGTGCGCGAGAACCTCCTGCTGGCCCGGAAGAACGCCACCGAGTCCGAGCTGCGCGACGCGCTCGCGGGGGCCTGGCTCCTGGAGTGGGCGGACGGACTGCCCGAAGGACTCGACACGCTCATCGGCGAGCACGGGGCGCGGCTGTCCGGTGGCCAGCGCCAGCGGCTGGCGCTCGCTCGCGCGCTGCTGGCCGACTTCCCCGTGCTCGTCCTTGACGAGCCCGCGGAACACCTCGACCTGCCGACGGCGGACGCGCTCACCGCGGACCTGCTCGCCGCGACCGAGGGCCGAACGACGCTGCTGATCACCCATCGGCTGGCCGGTCTCGCGGCGGTGGACGAGGTGATCGTGCTGGCCGCGGGACGGGTGGCGCAGCGGGGTGCGTACGCGGAGCTGTCGGTGGTGGAGGGGCCGTTGCGGGAGATGCTGGAGCGGGAGGCGGCGGGGGATCTACTGGCCGGGGCGGCGGCGCGCTAGCGGCTCCCCGGACAACGGTCCGACTTTCCGCACCAAAGGGGACTAACTACTCTCGAGGCATGTCAGTGGTCCCCGCCTCCCCTCGTCCGGACGGCGGCCCGGACGTGCCGCGGCTGCTGGAGGCGGTGCGGTCGATCGGGTCGGGGCTGGAGCTGCACTCGACGCTGGACCGGATCTGCGAGAAGGCGGCCGAGCTGGCGGACGCGTGCTACGCCGCCATCGGGGTCGTGGCGGAAGACGGTGAGGGACTCGCGGACTTCGTCTTCCACGGCGTCGACGAGGAGACCGCCCGGCGGATCGGACAGCTGCCCGACGGACACAAGGGGCTGCTCGGGGCGCTCATCCACGACCCGGTGCCGGTACGGCTCGCGCGGTTGGACGAGGACACGCGCGCGTGCGGATTTCCCGAGCACCATCCGGCGATGCGCAGCTTCCTGGGGGTTCCGATCCGGGTGCAGGGGGAGATCTTCGGGAATCTGTACCTGGCCGAGAAGCGCGGCGGTGGCCCGTTCACCGACGACGACCTCAGCATGGTCCGCGTGCTGGCCGCGGAGGCGGGTATCGCGATCGGCAACGCCCGGCTGTACGAGGCCGCCCGGCAGCGCGAACGGTGGATCGACGGCTCGGTGGCCGTGACCCGGGCACTCCTGTCGGCCGACGACGCCGAGGACGCGCTCCAGGTCGTCGCGGAACAGGCCCGCAGGCTCTCCGGATCGGTGGCCGGGATCGTGCTGCTTCCCGCCGCGGAGGGCGGTCTGGAGATCAGCGCGGTCGCCAAGGACCGCCCGTCCAAGGTGCTGGGAGCCGTCGTCCCGCCGGAGAGCGAACTGGTCGCCGAACTCCTCGACGGAGGGGCCGTGTTCCTCGACGACGCGGCCACCGACCCACGCATGGTCACCGACTTCGCCCGCGAGTACGGGCCGACGATGATGCTTCCCCTGCAGAGCGACTGCCGTCTCCTGGGAGCCCTCGTCACTCCCCGGGAACGGGGCGGGCGACCTTTCACCGAGACCGAGCGCACCCTCGCCGCGCACTTCGCCTCGCAGGCCGCGCTCGCGCTGATCATGGCCGAGGCACAGCGCGACCGGGAGCGGCTCGCGGTCTACGAGGACCGTGACCGGATTGCCCGTGATCTGCACGACCTCGTCATCCAGCGGCTGTTCGCCACCGGGATGATGTTGGAGAGCGCACAGCGGAACTCGGCTGTGCCCGAGGTGCGGGAGGGCGTCGAAAGGGCGGTCGACGAACTCGACGTCACCATCCAGGAGATCCGCACCGCCGTCTTCGCGCTCCAACAGGGACCTGCCGAAGTTCCGTCCGGGCTGCGCACCCGGGTGCTGCGGGAGATCAACATGGCCGCCGTGCCGCTCGGCTTCAAGCCCACGCACCGTTTTGTCGGGCCCGTCGACACGGCGGTCGGTGAACTCACGGGCAAGAACCTCATCGCGGCCCTGCGCGAGGCGCTGTCCAACGCCTTCCGGCATGCCGGGGCCTCCCGCATCGATGTCGTCGTCGACGCGACCGTCGTCCTGCCGGACGGTCGGCAGGGTGTCCGGCTGACCGTCGAGGACGACGGCGTCGGCATCCCCGAGGGCGGCCGGCGCAGCGGCCTGCGCAACCTCGGGCGGCGCGCCGAGTCGCTGGGCGGCGACAGCTGGTACGGACCGGGGCCCGGAGCCGACGGCGGCGGTACGACGGTGGTGTGGCAGGCGCCGCATGTTCCGCAGGGGGAACCGCTTTAGATCCCCGGGCACGGAACCGGTTTGGACCCCGAGTGCGGAACCCCGGGCCGTTGTGGAACCGCCGGTCCTGCCCAGCCGCTGCTACCTGCCCAGCCGCTCCTACAGCCGCTCGGCGAGGATCTTCTCGATGACGACCGCCACCCCGTCCTCGTTGTTGGCGACCGTGCGACCGGAGGCCGCGGCGATCACGGCGGGGTGCGCGTTGCCCATCGCGTACGACGTGCCCGCCCAGGTCAGCATCTCGACGTCGTTCGGCATGTCCCCGAAGGCGACGACCTCCTCGGGGGAGATACCGCGCTCGGCGCAGCACAGTTCGAGCGTGCTGGCCTTGGAGACGCCGGGGCCGCTGATCTCCAGCAGGGCGCTGGGGCTGGAGCGGGTGATGGTGGCGCGGTCGCCGACGGCGCGACGGGCCACGGTGAGGAAGGCGTCGGGGTCGAGCTCGTGGTGGAAGGCGAGGATCTTGAGCACCGGTTCGCCGGCGCCGGGGGCGTCCGGGGCCAGGAGCTGCTCGGCGGGCGCGAGGTTGTCGGGGGTCTCCATGTGCAGCTTGGGGTACGCGGGCTCCTGGTAGAAGCCGTACGTCTGCTCGACGGCGAACACGGTGCCCGGCGCGGCCTCCCGCAGCAGTCGTACGGCGTCGAGCGCGTTCTCCCGCGCCAGCTCCCGGACCTTGACGAACCGGTGGGCGCCGGGGCCGCCGTGCAGGTCGACCACGGCGGCGCCGTTGCCGCAGATCGCCAGGCCGTGGCCGTGGACGTGGTCGCTGACGACGTCCATCCAGCGGGCCGGGCGGCCGGTCACGAAGAAGACCTCGATGCCGGCCTCCTCGGCGGCGGCGAGGGCGGCGATCGTGCGCTCGGACACGGACTTGTCGTCGCGCAGGAGGGTGCCGTCGAGGTCCGTGGCGATCAGGCGCGGCGGAAGGGCGGCTGCCGGGGTCTCTGGCTGTCGGGTCGCTGAGGTCACCGGGCCATTCTCGCGCATATGCCCGCACGGCCGTGCGGGAGCCCGCACAGGTGAGTGGTTACCGCTCTCACCAGTGCCGTTACACCCCGTTGTCGCCTCCGGCCGTGGATCTGGCCGTCAGGCCAGCTGCGCCGGGGCCTCCATGGCGATGCGCTCGAAGACCTTTTCGTCCGCGGCGAAGTCCGAGTCGGGGATGGGCCAGTGGATCACGATGTCGGTGAAGCCCAGCTCCGCGTGCCGGCCCGCGAAGTCGACGAACGCGTCGAGGGACTCCAGCGGACGGCCGCGGTCCGGGGTGAAGCCGGTGAGCAGGATCTTGTCGAGTTCGGACGCGTCACGGCCGACCGCGGCGCAGGCGGCGGCCAGCTTCTCCACCTGTCCGTGAATGGCCTGAACCGACTGTTCAGGGGTGCCCGTTTCGTACAACTTGGGGTCGCCGGTGGTCACCCAGGCCTGTCCATGGCGGGCGGCGAGCTTCATGCCGCGCGGGCCGGTGGCGGCCACCGCGAAGGGCAGTCGGGGCCGCTGGACACAGCCCGGGATGTTGCGCGCCTCGTGTGCCGAGTAGAAGTCACCCTCGTAGGAGAAGGAGTCCTCGGTGAGGAGGCGGTCGAGCAGCGGAACGAACTCGCCGAAGCGGTCGGCGCGCTCGCGCGGAGTCCAGGGCTCCTGGCCGCTCTTCAGAAGCGTCGTGGCGTCGAATCCGTTGCCGCCCGCGCCGATGCCCAGGGTGATCCGGCCGTTCGAGATGTCGTCGAGGGAGATCAGTTCCTTGGCGAGGGTCACCGGGTGCCGGAAGTTCGGCGAGGTCACGAGCGTGCCCAGGCGGAGCCGGTCGGTGGCGGCGGCTGCGGCGGTGAGCGTGGGCACGGCACCGAACCAGGGGCCGTCCCGGAAGGTCCGCCACGCCAGGTGGTCGTACGTGAACGCGGTGTGGAAGCCGAGTTGCTCCGCACGCTGCCAGGCGGCACGCCCGCCCTCGTGCCAGCGGAGGTACGGCAGGATCACTGTGCTCAGACGCAGACTCATGCATCGAGCGTAAGCGGAGCCGCGGGGTGGTCGTGGCCACCGCGTGATCGCTCCACCGGTGCCCCTTGGCCGGCCGGCGGACGATCAGTGCGGGCCGGGGAAGCGCAGGTACTTCGGGGGCACGGCCTCGGTGAGCCACACCCCGTTCGCGCTGACCCGGAAGACATGGCCGTCGCGGTGCATGGCGGCGGCGTCCACGCCGAGCACGACGGGCCGGCCGCGGCGGGCACCGACGCGGGTGGCGGTCTCGCGGTCGGGCGAGAGATGCACGTCGTGCCGGTTCATGGGCCGCAGGCCCTCGGCCCGGATCGCGTCCAGATTGCGGGCCACGGTCCCGTGGTACAGGTACGCCGGCGGAGTCGCCCGGGGCAGTCCGAGGTCGACCTCGACGGAGTGGCCCTGGCTGGCGCGGATGCGGGTGCCCTCCACGGCGAAGCGCCGCTTGTCGTTCGTGGCCACCACGTGGTCGAGCTCCTCGCGGGTGATCCGGAAGCCGTGCTCCGCCGCTGCCGCGATCAGCGTGTCGATCTCGACCCAGCCTCCCCCGCCGAGCGTGAGCCCGATCCGCTCGGGCTGATGCCGCAGATGCTTCGAGAGGTACTTCGACACCTTCACGGTGCGTCTTTCATCCATCGGTTCGTTCATCCTGCCAGCGTGCCTGGCGTTAGACGGATCACGCATTTGATTTTGGTTCGGAGGTTTGATCCACAAGCAAGTCCGGTTATCCACAGGTGAATTGACGAATCTGTGGACAACACACAGAAGCCTTAAGGCGTTTCGCCAACAACATGGTGATTGTTATAATTTGAGGTGAGATGGTCCAACGTCCTGGCCTGGACCTCCCGTTCCACGGCCGCCGCGACGAAGGCCGCCACCTGCGCGGGACCAACCAAGGTCTCCACGGCCCGCATTGTGGCGACCGGCAGCTGCACGGAACGCGTCTCGTCCCCAGGGTCCTGGGACGGACCCGCCCCAAGACGTTCACGCAGGTGTCGGGTGGCTAACAGTCGCATGGCGCGGGCCAGTTCCGCGTCCACCGTCTGCTGCGCGAGTGGTCGCAGCCGGCGTACCAGGGAGGCCGCCTCGGCCGCTTCCGCGTCGCTCGGCGGATGCTCACCGAGATAGCGCGCGAAGACGTGCTCGGTCGTGAACTCCAGGAAACGCGCGGCGATGTGCTCGACCTCGCCCCTCAACTCCCGCAGATGGCCCGAGATCGCGGACAGCGGAACGCCCGCCGCGTACAACTCCACCGCCACAGCCAGCTCTTGGGGGCTCGGGACCAGATACACCTCAACGTCGCCGGGGGCGCGCTCCAGCACTCCGAGCTCCACCGCCTCCGCCACCGCCGCGTCGTCCGGACGGCCGCCGAACCGCTCGTCCAGCTCGGCCCGCGACATGCGCACGGCCTCCTCGTCGGTCCACGGTCCGTCGACCTCCGCGACCAGCCCGAGGATCCCGCCCAGCCCCCGGCCCGCGTCCCAGGCCTCCAGGAGTTCCTTGATGGAGGCCAGGGTGTAACCACGGTCCAGGAGGTCGGCGATCTGCCGCAGCCGGACCAGATGTGCGTCCGCGTACACGTTGGCGCGACCGCGCCGCTCGGGGCGGGGAGCAGCCCGCGGTCCTGGTAGGCGCGGATCGTCCGGACCGTGGCGCCGCTGTGATGCGACAGATCCTCGATGCGGTACGCGACCCGGACCGGCTCGTCGTTCACGCTGCCTGCCTCCCGACCCCCTGGGTACTACGCGACGGCCCCGCGCGGTGAGCCCTCCTGCGAGGGATGGTACGACCGCCGCGGACAGCGGGACATGGCCGTGCCGAGCCCCTCCAGAGTGGGCAACAGGCCCTTTCCCACGCCCCTGTTGCGGGCGGCCACGAACCTCACAGAGGTGGCTCCATCCGCGCGATCGCGCGCAGCGCCCTCGGCGCCAGCCGGGACATCAGGCGGCCACCGCGCGCCTCGGGGGTGACGGGCACGACCGCCTGGTTGCGGACGACCGCGCGCAGGATCGCGTCGGCCACCTTCTCCGGCGGGTAGTTGCGCAGCCCGTACAGCCGCGCCGACTTCTTCTGCCGGCGCCTCTCCTCGCTCGCGTCCACCCCGGCGAAGTGCGCGGTCGAGGTGATGTTCGTGTTCACGAAACCCGGGCAGATCGCCGAAACGCCGATGCCCCGCCCGGCCAACTCCGCGCGCAGGCACTCACTGAGCATCAGCACGGCCGCCTTCGAGGTGCTGTAGGCGGGCAGTGCCTTCGAGGGCAGGTACGCCGCCGCCGACGCGGTGTTGACGATGTGGCCGCCCTGCCCACGCTCGGCCATCTGCCTGCCGAAGAGCCGGCAGCCGTGGATCACGCCCCACAGGTTGACGTCGAGAACCTTCTTCCAGTCCTCCGGAGTCGTGTCGAAGAAGGACCCGGACAGTCCGATCCCGGCGTTGTTCACCAGCACGTCCACCACGCCGTACTCGCCGGCGACCCTTTCGGCGAGCTTCTCCATGGCCTGCTCGTCGGAGACGTCGACCGTCTCGGCCCACGCTTCGGGGGAGCCGATCAGCCGGGACATCTCCGCCGTGCGCGCCGCGCCCTCCGCGTCCCGGTCGACGGCCACCACGCGCGCGCCGGCCTCGGCGAACGCCAGGGCGGTGGCCCGCCCGATGCCGCTGCCCGCGCCGGTCACCAGCACGAGCTGCCCGCCGAACCGGTCGGCGTACCTGCCCGAGGCGATGGTGTCCCGCACCGGCACGCCGTCCTCGTTGGCCTGCACGAAGTCCGTGATCCAGGACGCCAGTTGGTCGGGCCGCGTACGCGGGATCCAGTGCTTGTCCGGGAGGGTGCGACGCACCAGCTGCGGGGCCCACTCCTCCAGGCCGTCGTAGAGCCGCTCGGAGAGGAACCCGTCCCCCAGGGGCGTGACGAGCTGCACGGGCGCGTGCGCGTAGGCGTCCGTGCGTGGTCTGCTCAGCCGGGCCCGTACGTTGTCGCGGTACAGCCATGCGCCGTGTGCCGCGTCCGTCGGCAGCGAGGAGGTCGGATAGTCGCCCGCGGGCACCTTCTCGACCCGCCGCAGGATCTTCGGCCACTGCTTGCCGAGGGGGCCGCGCCAGGCGAGCTCCGGCAGCACGGGCGTGTGCAGCAGGTACACGTACCAGGACTTGGCGCCCTGGCCGAGGAGCTGGCCGACCCTGCGCGGGGTGGGCCGTCGCACACGCCGCTTGATCCAGTGGCCGAAGTGGTCGAGGGACGGCCCGGACATGGAGGTGAAGGAGGCGATCCGGCCCTGGGTGCGCGCGACCGTGACGAACTCCCAGGACTGCACCGAACCCCAGTCGTGCCCCACCAGGTGCACCGGGCGGTCGGGGCTCACCGCGTCGACGACGGCCAGGAAGTCGTCGGTCAGCTTCTCCAGGGTGAACCCGCCCCGCAGTGGCTGCGGGGCCGTCGATCCGCCGTGGCCACGGACGTCGTACAGCACCACGTGGAAATGCTCAGCCAGGCGGGTGGCGACCTCGGACCACACCTCCTTGGAGTCCGGATAGCCGTGCACGAGCACCACCGTGGGCCTCGCCCGATCGCCCAGCTCGGCGACACACAGCTCGATCCCACCCGTCCGCACCCGGCGCTCGCGCGCGCCTTCGAGAGTCACGAGAGTCACTTCTCCTTCGTCCAGCGCCGCACGGTACGTGTCCGTAACGTGACACTGGCGAATGTGACAGTTGTTAGAGGCTGCGTCAATAGACTTGCTCGGCACCCGTGGACAACCGGTCCGATGTGGACAAACCCCCGCCGCTTGTTCGACTTCAGGGGGACCCCTACGGGCCCGTACGACTGGAGTCGGACGCGGATACAGCTCCGTGGGTTGACGACCGGTGTGGTGTGCGCCACTACGTTCGACAACGTGACTGTGATCGCGACCGAAAGCCTGAGCAAGCGGTACCCACGGGTGACCGCTCTTGACCGGCTCTCCGTGGACGTCGGACCCGGTGTGACCGGACTCGTCGGAGCCAACGGAGCCGGCAAGTCCACACTGATCAAGATCCTGCTGGGTCTCTCCCCCGCCACCGAGGGCCGCGCCGAAGTCCTCGGACTCGACGTCGCCACCCAAGGCGGCGCCATCCGCGAGCGGGTCGGGTACATGCCCGAGCACGACTGCCTGCCCCCCGACGTCTCGGCCACCGAGTTCGTCGTTCACATGGCGCGCATGTCCGGGCTCCCGCCGGCCGCGGCCCGCGAGCGCACCGCGGACACCCTGCGCCACGTCGGACTGTACGAGGAGCGCTACCGTCCCATCGGTGGCTACTCGACGGGCATGAAGCAGCGCGTCAAGCTCGCGCAGGCCCTCGTCCACGACCCCCAGCTGGTCTTCCTCGACGAGCCGACCAACGGCCTCGACCCGGTCGGCCGCGACGAGATGCTCGGCCTGATCCGTCGTATCCACACCGAGTTCGGGATCTCGGTCCTGGTCACCTCGCACCTGCTGGGCGAGCTGGAGCGCACCTGCGACCACGTCGTGGTCGTCGACGGCGGCAAGCTGCTGCGGTCCAGCTCCACCACGGACTTCACCCAGACCACGACGACCCTCGCCATCGAGGTCACCGACACCGACGAGCACCCGGACGGCACCAGCGCGGTCCGCGAGGCGCTCCACGCGCGCGGCGTCGAGACCCACGACGGCAGCGGGCTGCCGGGCGCCGGCCACATCCTGCTGCTGACCGCCGAGGGCGAGGAGACCTACGACCTCGTCCGCGACGTCGTCGCCGACCTCGGCCTCGGCCTGATCCGCATGGAGCAGCGCCGCCACCACATCGCGGAGGTCTTCCGCCAGGAACAGACGGACGGGACGGACGTGCAGGGCGTACGGAAGGAGGCAGTGGGCCATGGCAGTTGAGCAGTCCCTCACCCCCCGCGGTGAGCAGACCCGGATCCACGACATCGGCTACCGCCACTACGACGGCCCGCGCCTGGGCCGCGCCTACGCACGCCGCTCGCTGTACTCGCAGTCCCTGCGCGGCTCCTACGGCCTGGGCCGCTCGGTCAAGTCCAAGGTGCTGCCGATGCTGCTCTTCGTGGTGATGTGCGTCCCCGCACTCATCATGGTGGCCGTCGCGGTCGCCACCAAGGCGAAGGCCCTGCCGGTCGACTACACGCGCTACGCGGTCATCATGCAGGCCGTCATCGGCCTGTACGTCGCCTCCCAGGGACCGCAGTCCGTCTCGCGCGACCTGCGCTTCAAGACCGTGCCGCTGTACTTCTCACGCCCCATCGAGACCGTCGACTACGTACGCGCCAAGTACGCGGCGCTGGCCTCGGCGCTGTTCGTCCTGACGGCCGCGCCGCTGATCGTGCTCTACGTAGGGGCGCTTCTGGCGAAGCTCGACTTCGTCGACCAGACGAAGGGCTTCGGGCAGGGGCTGGTCTCCGTGGCGCTGCTGTCGCTTCTCTTCGCCGGGATCGGCCTGGTCATCTCGTCGGTCACCCCGCGCCGCGGCTTCGGCATCGCGGCCGTCATCGCGGCGCTGACCATCTCCTACGGAGCCGTGTCGACCGTCCAGGCCATCGCCTTCGAGCAGTCCAGCTCCTCGGCCGTGCCCTGGCTCGGCCTCTTCTCTCCCATCACGCTCATCGACGGGGTGCAGACGGCCTTCCTCGGCGCCACCTCCGCCTTCCCCGGAGGGCAGGGCCCTTCGACCGGGCAGGGAGTCGTCTACCTCGTCGTCGTCCTCGGGCTCATCGCGGGCTCCTACGGCCTCCTGATGCGCCGCTACCGAAAGGTCGGGCTGTGACCACGCTCAACATCGACCATGTCTCGCGCTGGTTCGGCAACGTGGTGGCGGTCAACGACATCACGATGACGATCGGCCCCGGCGTCACCGGCCTGCTCGGCCCGAACGGCGCCGGGAAGTCCACTCTCATCAACATGATGGGCGGTTTCCTCGCCCCCTCCACCGGCACCGTCACCCTCGACGGCCGGCAGGTCTGGCGCAACGAACAGATCTACAAGCACATCGGCATCGTCCCGGAGCGCGAGGCGATGTACGACTTCCTCACGGGCCAGGAATTCGTCGTCGCCAACGCCGAGTTGCACGGCCTCGGAGCGAAGGCCGCCCAGCGGGCGCTCGCCACGGTCGAGATGGAGTACGCGCAGGACCGCAAGATCTCGACGTACTCCAAGGGCATGCGGCAGCGCGTGAAGATGGCCTCCGCGCTCGTCCACGACCCCTCCCTGCTGCTGCTCGACGAGCCCTTCAACGGCATGGACCCGCGCCAGCGCATGCAGCTCATGGACCTGCTGCGCCGCATGGGCGACGAGGGCCGCACGGTGCTGTTCTCGTCCCACATCCTCGAAGAGGTCGAACAGCTCGCCGCCCACATCGAGGTGATCGTCGCCGGACGGCACGCGGCCAGCGGCGATTTCCGCCGCATCCGGCGCCTGATGACCGACCGTCCGCACCGCTATCTGGTGCGCTCCAGCGACGACCGGGTACTGGCCGCCGCGCTGATCGCCGATCCGTCGACGTCCGGCATCGAAGTGGACCTGGCCGAGGGCGCGTTGCGCATCCAGGCGGTCGACTTCGGCCGGTTCACGGCGCTGCTGCCGCGCGTCGCGCGCGAGCACGGCATCCGGCTGCTCACGGTCTCGCCGTCCGACGAGTCCCTCGAGTCCGTCTTCTCGTATCTCGTCGCGGCGTAGGAGGCCAAGATGTACGACCCCACAGTCGCCCGGCTCACCTATCGAGCCCTGCTCGGCCGCCGCCGGGCCCTCATCCTGTGTGCGCTGCCCGTCCTGCTCATCGTGATCTCCGCGGCCGTACGCAGCTTCGCCGGAGCCGATGACCAGGTGGCATCGGACCTGCTCGGCGGTTTCGCGCTCGCCACGATGGTGCCGATCATCGGCGTCATCGCCGGCACCGGCGCGATCGGCCCCGAGATCGACGACGGCTCGGTGGTGTATCTGCTGGCCAAGCCCCTGAAGCGGCCGACGATCATCTTCACCAAGCTGATCGTCGCGATCGCCGTCACCATGGCGTTCTCCGCCCTGCCGACGTTCATCGCGGGCATGATCCTGAACGGCAACGGCCAGCAGGTCGCCGTCGCCTACACCGTGGCGGCACTGGTCGCCTCGATCGCGTACGCCGCGCTGTTCCTGCTGCTCGGGACGGTCACCCGGCACGCGGTGGTGTTCGGGCTCGTCTACGCGCTGGTCTGGGAGGCCCTGTTCGGGTCGCTGGTGTCCGGCGCGCGCACGCTCAGCGTCCAGCAGTGGGCGCTCGCCGTGGGCCACAAGGTCACCGGCGGCGACCTCGTCACCTCGGACGTGGGCCTGCCCACCGCGACGGTGCTCCTGGTGGTGGTCACCGTGCTCGCCACCTGGTACGCCGGGCAGCGGTTGCGGTCGCTGACGCTGGCCGGCGAGGAGTGAGCCGGGGGTTCCACGCGCGTGTGCCGGTTGTCGCCACGCACGCGCGCGTGGCGCCCCCTTTTCTTGACAGTGGCTTCACCTCTGTCCCGGCACACTGGGCAGAGGGACGCGCGGCTAGGAGGAACGGGGATGGCGGAACCGCAAGGTGAGGGACAGAGGGAGACCGAGGACGTCTGGGACGGCCTCGTACTTGACGAGAGCTTCATACAGTCGGCGGAGACGACCGAGCCGTCCGCCCGCGCCCGTATGCTCGCCGCCCGCTGGCGCGAGGGGGGACCCGACCCGCAGCCCTGGCGCTCCGACGAGCCGCCCGCGGGGTGGTTCTTCAGCAAGGCACGTCGGCGCAGGTGGCGCCGCCGGTAACCCTCTTTGGGCCGTCGGTGACCCCCTTTGAGGGGCGGCTTTATTCAGTGGCGCCCAAGTCGGCGTACGGGCACAGTAGTTATGTCCACGTCGCCGCATCGAGTCGGCGCCACTTTCTGGGAGAGGAGCGCGACGATGCCCATGAGTAGCAGTTCGTCGAGCTCCCTACAGGGCAGCCCGCGGCAGGCTCAGGAGTAGTTACCCCTCCGTGGAGCCCGCCCGCACGGGGGGCTGCCCGGGGCGGCCGCTTCGAGCGCGCGTACGCCGCGCGGGCCGCCCACCCGGAGGATTGGCCGAGAGGTAAGGCACCGGCTTGCTAAGCCGTGGTCGGGGTCAACCCCGCGCGCGTTCGATCCGCGCATCCTCCGCAAGACGTTGTCACAGGCACTCGGCAGAGTGCGGGGCCCGACAGGGCATACGGCGCCGCAGGCCGTGCCCTTCACCCGCTAACCCAGCATCCGCTCCAGCACCACCGCGATGCCGTCCTCCTCGTTCGAGGACGTCACCTCGTCCGCGACAGCCCTGAGCTCGTCGTGGGCGTTCGCCATGGCCACGCTGTGGGCCGCCCAGGCGAACATCGGGATGTCGTTGGGCATGTCACCGAAGGCGATCGTGGCCGCGGCCTTCACACCGAGCCGGCGGGCGGCGAGGGACAGCCCCGTGGCCTTGGAGAGGCCGAGGGGGAGGATCTCCACTATCCCCGCGCCCGCCATGGTGACGCCGACCAGGCCGCCCGCGACCTCGGCGGCCACCGCGGCCAGTTCCTCGTCGGAGAGCGTGGGGTGCTGCACGTACACCTTGTTCAGAGGGGCCGACCAGAGGTCCGTCGCGTCCCTGATCGCGACGACCGGGAGCGAGCCGTCCTGCCTGCGGTAGCCGGGGCCGACCAGCACCTCGCCGTCGAGCCCGTCACGGCTCGCGGCCAGCAGCAGCGGGCCGACCTCCGCCTCGATCTTGGCGAGCGCGAGCCCGGCCAGCTGCCGGTCCAGCGTCACCGAGGTGAGCAGCCGGTGCTCCCCCGCGTCGTACACCTGCGCGCCCTGGCCGCACACCGCGAGACCCTCGTAGCCGAGGTCGTCGAGGATGTGCCGGGTCCAGGGCACCG
The DNA here is from genome assembly GCF_039503195.1 of Streptomyces mirabilis. Classification (NCBI taxonomy): domain Bacteria; kingdom Bacillati; phylum Actinomycetota; class Actinomycetes; order Kitasatosporales; family Streptomycetaceae; genus Streptomyces; species Streptomyces mirabilis. The sequence goes on along the minus strand of NZ_JBCJKP010000001.1, from coordinate 5,273,802 downwards.
CGCGCCCGGTGACGACGATGTGCGCGGCGCCCGCCGCGGTCACCGCGGCGAGTGCCTCACGCGTGCGCTCCGAGACCGTCTCGTCGGAACGCAGCAGCGTGCCGTCGAGATCGGTCGCGATGAGCTCGTAGGGGAACGATCCGGTCGGACCCGTGGATCCGGTCGGACCGGCGGCGGCGGTCACTTGGAGATCGGCTCCAGAACCTCACGTCCGCCCAGGTACGGACGCAGCACCTCGGGCACCCGCACGGAGCCGTCGGCCAGCTGGTGGTTCTCCAGGATCGCCACGATCGTGCGCGGGACGGCGCACAGCGTGCCGTTCAGCGTGGCGAGCGGCTGGACCTTCTTGCCGTCGCGCATGCGCACGGACAGGCGGCGGGCCTGGAAGCCGTCACAGTTCGAGGCCGAGGTCAGCTCGCGGTACTTGCCCTGGGTCGGGATCCACGCCTCGCAGTCGAACTTGCGGGACGCGGAGGCACCGAGGTCGCCCGAGGCCACGTCGATGACCTGGAAGGGCAGCTCGAGGCCGGTCAGCCACTGCTTCTCCCAGTCCAGGAGACGCTTGTGCTCGTTCTCAGCGTCCGCGGGGTCGACGTAGGAGAACATCTCGACCTTGTCGAACTGGTGCACACGGAAGATGCCGCGGGTGTCCTTGCCGTAGGTGCCGGCCTCGCGGCGGAAGCACGGCGAGAAGCCGGCGTAGCGCAGCGGCAGCTGGTCGGCGTCGAGGATCTCGTCCATGTGGTAAGCCGCGAGGGGGACCTCGGAGGTGCCGACCAGGTAGTAGTCGTCCTTCTCCAGGTGGTACACGTTCTCCGCGGCCTGGCCGAGGAAGCCGGTGCCCTCCATGGCGCGCGGGCGGACGAGGGCCGGGGTCAGCATCGGGGTGAAGCCGGCCTCGGTGGCCTGCGCGATCGCCGCGTTGACGAGGGCGAGCTCCAGGAGCGCGCCGACACCCGTGAGGTAGTAGAAGCGCGAGCCGGAGACCTTGGCGCCCCGCTCGACGTCGATGGCGCCGAGCGCCTCGCCGAGCTCCAGGTGGTCCTTGGGCTCGAAGCCCTCGGCGCCGAAGTCGCGGATCGTGCCGTGCGTCTCCAGGACGACGAAGTCCTCCTCGCCGCCGACCGGGACGTCCGGGTGGACCAGGTTGCCGAGCTGGAGGAGCAGACGCTTGGTCTCCTCGTCCGCCTCGTGCTGTTCGGCGTCGGCGGTCTTGACGGCGGCGGCGAGCTCCCCGGCCTTCTTCAGCAGCTCGGCCTTTTCGTCGCCGGACGCCTTGGGGATCAGCTTTCCGAGCGACTTCTGCTCGGATCGGAGTTCGTCGAAGCGGACGCCGGACGACCTGCGCCGCTCGTCGGCGGAGAGGAGGGAGTCGACGAGGGCGACGTCCTCTCCACGGGCGCGCTGGGAGGCGCGAACACGGTCGGGGTCCTCACGGAGCAGGCGAAGGTCAATCACCCCTCAAGGCTACCGGTGCGCGCTTCCGGCCATCGACTCGATATTCCGCTCCGTCACTTCTGTGACGTTATGAGTGAAATGCCGTATCGATATTCCTTGATCGCCAATGATCACCCATGAGTGCCGGTCCGCGTCAATAAAAGGGACGGTACTCCCTGAAACGGGGCAGACGGTAATCAGAGGGTTGACTGGATTCTCTTGTGGAGAGCGGTACTTGAGAAGGGGTTGTCCACAGGGATCCACACGCCCGCAGAGTTATCCACAGGCTGTGCGGAAGATCTGTGGACTTCGGAGGTGATCGTTCCGAAAGCCGCATGTGGGGCGAAGAATTCCCGGGTCAAACCATCCGCACACCCACGTTCGAGTGGAAATGCTTCGCCCCAAAGGATTGATCAAGGGAAAAGAGTGGACGAGGGGTGACGTGCGGGGCTGTGGACGAACTTGGGCCCTGTAGGCCGATTTGTCGATGATGTAGTGCTTCCTTGTCGACTTGTCCCCAGGTCGAGAAGCACACCTGTGGATAACGTCTGTGGATGACGAAAATCGGCAGGTAGGACTGATGGAATCCGGAGAAGGGCAGTGGAAAAGCCCACGCCGACGAGCCCCCGACGCGGGAACCCGAACGGGCCTGATCCGACCTGGATCCGGCCTGGCTCTGGTTCTGACTCCGGATCTGGTTCTGGCCTGGAACCGGCCTAGAACCGTCCGTCCTGGCAGCGCGCCAGCCAGTCCGACGCCGCCGAGAACGCGCTGTCGGATGTCCCGGGCCGCAGCGGCCGTACGTCCTCCAGAGCGACCCCGGCCCGCGGATAGGACCCGAGGAAGCGCACCTGGGGGCTGATGCGCTTGAGACCCATCAGCGCCTCGCCCACACGGCGGTCCGTGATGTGGCCCTCGGCGTCCATCGAGAAGCAGTAGTTGCCGATGCCCTGGCCGGTCGGCCGTGATTCGATCCGCATCAGGTTGACGCCGCGCACCGCGAACTCCTGGAGCAGTTCGAGCAGCGCACCCGGGTGGTCGTCGCCGAGCCAGATGACCACGGACGTCTTGTCGGCGCCGGTCGGGGCCGCGGGCCGGGCCGGACGGCCGACCAGCACGAAGCGGGTCTCGGCGTTCGCCGCGTCGTGGATCTCGGTGACCAGTGGCTCGAGCCCGTAGGTCGTGGCCGCGAACTCGCCCGCGAAGGCCGCGTCGTACCGGCCCTCCTGGACCAGCCGGGCACCGTCCGCGTTCGAGGCCGCCGACTCCCACACGGTGTTCGGCAGGTGGGCGCCGAGCCAGTTGCGTACCTGCGGCTGGGCGACCGGGTGGCCGGTGACCGTCTTGATGTCCTTCAGGGCCGTGCCGGGCCTGACCAGCAGGGCGAAGGCGATCGGCAGGACGACCTCGCGGTAGATCATCAGCGGCTCGCCCTTGGCGAGCTCGTCGAGGGTGGCGGTGACACCGCCCTCGACCGAGTTCTCGATCGGGACGAGGGCGCCCGCGGCTTCGCTCGCGCGCACCGCGTCGAGCGCGGCCGGCACGGACACCATGGGCACCAGCTCCCGTGTCGCGGCTTCCGGGAGCGTGCGGAGGGCGGCCTCGGTGAACGTTCCCTCGGGGCCGAGATAGGTGTAGCGCGTCGCCGACATACCCGTCACCCTAATGGGCCCCGTCCCCCGCGGATCACCCTTCCAGCAGCCGTTGCCCCACGTACTCTCCCTCCGCCGCACCACCCGGCACCGCGAACAGCCCGCTCGCCTCGTGGCGGATGAAGGTCGACAGGGCGTCGCCGCGGTCGAGCTTGCGCTGCACCGGGACGAAACCGCGCAGCGGATCCGCCTGCCAGCAGACGAAGAGCAGGCCCGCGTCGGGCACCCCGTCCGGGTCGAAGCCGTCGTGGAAGGAGAACGGGCGGCGCAGCATCGCGGCGCCGCCGTTCTGGTCGGGCCGGGTGATCCGGGCGTGCGCGTTGAGGGGGACGACCAGGTTGCCGTCGGCGTCGGTCTTGTCGAGGTTCATCGGGGTCGTCTCGGTGCCACCGGTCAGTGGCGCCCCGGTGGATTTCCTCCGCCCCACGACGTCCTCCTGGGCCTTGACCGACAGCTTCTCCCAGTCGTCGAGGAGCATCCGGATCCGGCGTACGACGGCGTAGGAGCCGTTCGCCATCCAGGCCGGGTCGCCGGCGGCCGGCACGAAGATGCGCCGGTCGAAGTCGGACTCGGACGGCTTCGGATTGCGGGTGCCGTCGATCTGGCCCATCAGGTTGCGGGCCGTCATCGGCTGGGCCGTGGCGCCGGGCGAGCGGTTGAAGCCGTTCATCTGCCAGCGCACCCGGGCCGCGCTGCCCGCGTCCTTCTGGAGCGTGCGTAGGGCGTGGAAGGCGACCAGGGCGTCGTCGGCGCCGATCTGCACCCACAGGTCGCCGTTGCTGCGCGCCTTGTCGAGGTGGTCGGAGGAGAAGTCGGGCAGTGGGTCGAGGGCGACCGGGCGCTGGTTCTCCAGACCCGTCCGGGCGAAGAAGCTGTTTCCGAAGCCGAAGGTGACCGTCAGCGAGGACGGTCCGGCGTCACGGGCGACGTCGGTGTCGTCCTGCGCGGCAGCCTCGCCCGCCATCAGCCGCTGGGCCGTCGTCGACCAGCGGCGCAGCAGTGCGGCGGCCTCCTTGCGGCCCGCGCCCGCGGCCAGGTCGAATGCGACGAGGTGGCCACGGGCCTGGAGCGCGGTGGTGATGCCGGGCTGATGTTTCCCGTGAAACATCACCGTGTCCGCGCCGAGCGAGGTCAGGGGCGCGGCCTTGTCGGCGGCGGGCGCTGCCGCGTAGCCGGCGGCACCTCCGGCCGTCCCCAGGGCGAGACCGGTGGCGCCGGCGGTGCCGAGCAGCCGTCGCCGGGAAAAGACCCCGCCAGAAGAGGGCTTCTGGGAAACGGCCTCTCCTGGAGGGGTCTTTTCCGTGGTGGCTTCCGGAGTGGGCTGGTCAGCCATGGTGAGGTTCAGCCGATCTTCGCGTTCTTGGTGACGGTCGTCTGGTCGATGTCGGAGGTGCGCACGGTCACCGCGATCTCCCAGTCGCCCGCCATGGGGATCTGCACCCCGATCGCCGACCAGTGGCCGGTGGCGATGCGGTCGGGGGTCACGGGCAGGGGCCCGATCTTCTTGGCCTTCAGGGTGAAGGCGAGCTTCACCTCGGGGACGTCGAAGGCCTTGCCGTTCGGTCGTTCCACGTAGACGTGCATTTCGTTGCCGCCGACGCGGGCCGGGTCGAGGGTGACCTCCGCGGTGCCCTTGCCGTCCTGGCCGCCCGTGTCGAACGGGAGCTTCAGGGAGAGCGGCCCGGACCGCTGCGAGGAGGACGAGGTGGCCAGCTTGGCCGCCTCCTCCGTGCGCCCCGGCTCGGTGGACGTCAGCACGGTCGTCACGGCCAGCAGGACGACGGCGATGCCGGCCTCGGCGAGCACCGAGCGGCGCAGGCCGGCTCGGGCCGGGTCGGCGTCGCGGAGGCGCTTTTGACGCGCGGTGGCCACGGCGGTCTGCTGCCGGGCGAGTTGAGCGGCACGCCGGGAGTCTCCGGAGCTCGAGTCCCTGGAGTTCGAGTGTCCGGAGTTCGAGTCCTTGGAATCCGCGTTGGGGGAATCCGAGCCCCCAGAGCTGGAGTCCCTGGAATTCGCGGGCACCTTCGTCGGCTGCTTCGTCCGCAGTTCGGCGAGAGCCGTCGCCCCGGCTGTCGTCCCGGTTCCGGCTCCGGCTTTGGCCCCGGCCGTCGCCAAGGCCTTCGCCTGCGGCGCCTCGGACAGCTGCGCCGTCCAGCGCCGCGAGATCCACGCGGTGCCGACGAGGACCGCCACCAGGCCGATCTTGATGAGCAGCAACTGTCCGTACCACGTTCCGGTCAGCGCCGACCAGGAGCCGACCTGGCGCCAGGACTGGTAGATCCCGGTCGCGGCCAGCACGGTCACGCTGCCGAACGCGAGGCGCGAGAAGCGCCGTACGGCCGCCGCGTCGATCTGTGTCTCGACGGGCGCCCGGAACAGCGCCACGAGCAGCGCCGACAGGCCGCCCAGCCAGACGGCGACCGCCAGCAGGTGCAGCACGTCCACGGGCATCGCGAGGCCCGCCTGGATACCGGTGGAGGCGTGCTCGGCCATCGCCCAGCTCGCCGCCAGGCCCGCCGCGACGACGGCGCCGCCGATCGCGAGCCCGAAGGTGAGGTCCCTCTTCTCGGCATCGGCATCGACACCGCTCTTGTCGGACCCGTCCCCCTTGTCGGACGCGTCACTCCTGCCGGACACGTCGCCCTCGTCGGTCGCGTCGCCCTCGTCGGTCGCGTCGGCCTCGTCCCGCCGCGCGTACGCCCCGAAGAGCACCGCGATGAACAGCGCGCCCGCGGCGAGCAGCAGCAGCCGCGAGACCAGTGCCGCGCCCGCCTTGGTCTGTAGCACCTGCCCGAGCAGCGTCAGGTCGAAGATGTCGCCGACCTTGCCGGAGCCGACGTAGGAACCGCGCAGGAGCAGCAGCGCGAGGGTGGCGCCGGTCAGCGCGAGCCACCCGGAGACCACGAGCCGTTGCACCGGACGGACCCCGGCGCCGCGCTGCCAGCAGGCCAGTACGAAGGCCGCGCCACCCACCAGAAGGATGAATCCGGCGTACGAGACATACCGCCCGACTCCGTAGAGTGCGCCGACGACTCCGCCGCCCACGGCCGGGTCGGAGAGCGCGACGGAGGTCTGCGAGGGCGCGCCGACGGAGAAGGTGAAGGCGCCCGAAACGGGATGGCTGTCCGCCGACACCACCTGGTAGGTGACGGTGAACGTGCCGTCGGGCAGCCCCGAGTGGAGCTTCACGCCGTAGGTGGTGCCGCCCAGGTCGGTCGCCTTGCCGGTGTCGACGCGCTTGCCCTTGGGGTCGAGCACGCGCACCGCGTCGTCGGACATCGCGACCTTCTCGGAGAACGTCAGCGAGACCTGGGTGGGTGCCCGGCCGACCACCGCTCCCTGCTGGGGGTCGCTGCCGGTCAGCGCGGCGTGCGCGGAGGCGGGCGCCGCGCCGGCCAGGACCGCGCCGATCACGGCGAGGAGCAGCAACAGCAGTGCCCGTACCCGAAAAGCGACCCCTCCAGTGGTGGTGGCAGCCGCACGGGGAGCGATGGCCTGTGTCACGGTGATCCCTCCCTCAGTGCCCGGTCTTGGGGTTGTACGTCGCGGACTTCACCGGCATGGAGACCTTCACCGCGCCCGCCTTGGTGAAGTGCAGCGTCACCGACACCTTCTCGCCCTCCAGAGGCTTGTGGGTGAGCTTTTCGAACATGAGGTGGTTGCCGCCGCTCGCGAAGTCGAGTGACCCGTCGGCGGGCACGGCGAACGACTTCTGCTCCTCCATCGCGCCGCCCTTGGTGGAGTGCAGCGTGACGTCCGGGGCGAGGTCGCTGGTGACGGAGGTCAGGGTGTCGGCGCCGCCGGAGTTGGTGACCGTGAAGAAGCCGGCGGCCATGGTGTCCATGACGGGGGCGGGCATGTAGGCGCCGGTGATCTTCATTTCGGGCTTGCCCGCTTTGTTCGAGGGGGAGTCGTCGGAGCCGCAGCCCGCCAGCGCCAGCGCCGTGGCCGTCAGCGCCACGCATCCCGCGAGACGCCTCGAAGGGCCTCCGGGTCGGCTCACGGATTCTCTCCCTTGATGAGCTTGGGGAGGTCCTTGGTGTAGTCGTCGACGGTGGCGTCCTCGCCGTAGATCACATAGCCCCCGTCGGTCTTCGGCGAGAACGCGATGACCTGGGTGCCGTGCACGGAGACGAGCTTGCCGTTCTTGTCCTTCGCCGTCGGCTCGATGGAGATGCCCAGGGTGCGGGCGCCCGCCTGGATGGTGGGGAAGTCGCCGGTGAGGCCGACGAAGGCGGGGTCGATCCCCCTGAGCCACTTGCCGAGCGTGGCGGGGGTGTCGCGGGCCGGGTCGGTGGTGACGAACACGACCTTGAGCTTGTCCTGTTCGGCCTTGGGCAGCTGCTTCTTGGCGACGGCGAGGTTGCTCATCGTCGTCGGACAGACGTCGGGGCAGTGGGTGTAGCCGAAGTAGATCAGCGTCGGGACGCCCTTGGTCTCGGCCCGGAAGTCGTACTTCTTGCCGTTCGTGTCGTTGAGGACGAGGTCGGGCTTCTCGAACGCCTTGTCGAGGACCGTGGCGGCCTTGCCCGTGCCGGCCTCGGCGGACACGTCGGCGATCGGCTTGCTGTCGTCGCCGCTGCCGCAGGCGGAGAGGGTCAGTGCGGCGGCGGCGAACAGGGCGGCCGCGGCATACGTCTTCTTGCGCATAGAAAAATGTCCCAGATGTGAGGGCTCCGGTGTGCACCGGGGTCGTACGACCTCTTTGACGAGGGCGTACGACCTACCGGTGCACAAAGGAGGCGTGCGATGGGCCTCAGGCCTCGGTGCGCCGACGGCCGGCCAGAACGCCGTACGCCACGCCCGCCGCGCCGACGACGATGCCGACGACACCGAGGACGCGCGCGGTGGTGTCACTGCTGTCCGCGGAGGAGGCGGAGGTGGACGAGGCGGGGGCCGCCGTGGAGGTGTCGGAGGCATCCTCGGCGGTGCCGGAGGACCCGTGGTGGCCGTCCGCGGACGCTTCGGAGAGCGTGAGCACCGGAGCCGGGTTCTCGGGCTCCTCCTGGCCCGCCTTCTGCGGCTCGATCCAGCGCACGACCTCCTTGTTGTCGTACGTCTGGATCGCCTTGAAGACGAGTTCGTCGGTGTCCTCGGGGAGCGCGCCGACGGAGAGCGGGAACTTCTGGAAGAAGCCCGGCTCGATGCCCTTGCCGGTGGCGGTCCAGGTGACCTTGCTGACGGCCTCGGAGATCTTCTCGCCGTGCATCGTGAGCGGCTTGGCCAGCTTGGTCTTGGTGACCTTCACGGACCAGCCGTCGAGGGGCTGCGGCATGACGGAGGCGAGCGGGTGGTCGGTCGGGAAGTTCACCTCGACCTGGTTGGTCGAGGCGTCGTCGCGCTCGTTGGGGACCTTGAAGTCGACGACGGCGTAACCGCCCTTGGCGGCCTCGCCCTCCGGCTGCACGCTGACGTGGGCGAAGGCGGGGGAGGAGACGGCGAGGACGGCCGAGGCGGCGACGGCACCGGCGGCGGCGATACGGGAAGCCTTCATGGAAGAGAGCACTCCACTTTCAGTCCGATGAGAGGAGAAGGGGGTGCGCGTGCGAAAGGTGCGAGGGGCCCCTGGGGGTGTTTTCGCGTGCACGCGCGCGTGCCGCACGACGGCGTCCCCTTCGGATCCTTCGGATCCTTCGGATCCTTCGGATCGGTCCGGACGGATCCTTCGGATCGGTCCGCGAAGTGGTGCGTCGTGTCAGGCGGCGAGGACGAGAGCGGTGGAGTGGGGCGGTCCACGGCGGACGACGCTGTGCTGAAGCTCGGCGGTACGGGGCTTGGGCGGCGTCAGAAGTGCGGTGCGCCGGGCGCGCGGTGTCGCGTCGGGCGTACCCGGCAGTCCGGCCCGCAGGGCGCGTACGAGCGCGAGCGCCCCGCGCAGGGATCGTACGAGCGCCCCTTCCGCGACTCCGTGCGCGGACAGCCGCATCAGCCGCAGCAGCGCCAGATCACCGCGGCGCAGCACCCAGCCGGCGGCGACGGCCGCGAGGACGTGGCCGAGCAGCATCGGCAGGGACGGCCACACGGACATCGAGGACCCCGTGGCGGCCGACATCGCGTCCGAGGAGTGGGGCATGGGCATGGACATGGACGGGGTGGTGCCCGTGTCGAGCCGTGCGTCGGCGAGGATCTTCATGGCCTGGGCCGGGCTGATCGCCGCCGCGGTCGTGCCGCACACGAGGCGTGCGGCACGTTCCACGAGTGAGGTGTCGGCCATCGACATGGAGCCCGAGCCCGCCGTAGCGGTCCCGGCGAGCCCGAAGAGCGTGTGCAGCGCGGTCTGACCGCCCGCGAGCAGCGCGGCGATGCCGAGTAGTGAACGCTCCCGTCCCGCCAGCACGGCGGCGACGGCGAAGACCGCCAGGAATCCGGCGCCGAGCGTCCACAGCGGGACGGTGGCGCAGGAGGCGAGCCCATGACCGGCCGCGGCCAGCACGACACAGACCGCGGCGAACACCGCGGCCCGCAGAATCCGGAGCTCGTGTCCGGAGCGCGCCCTGCGCTGGTGGGGGGCAGTCATGGCGGGCTCATCATCGCACTCGACCCACCCGCTTCCCACGGCAGGTCCGCAAGATGACGGTCCGCGAGCCGTGGTCCGGAAGATCACGATCTGGGCCGAACCACCCGCACATACACCGATCGTTGTCGCGTGCGCATCCGCCGTATGGGCGGCATCACGTCACGCAGGCGATTGCGCACAGGTGCTTGCGGCAATACGTAACGGTATGTCGAGCCGCGGCCGGGAGGCTGGAGCATGAGCATCTGGTGGTCACTCCATTTGCGGCGTGAGGCTGCGAGCGTTCCGCTCGCCAGACGTCTGCTGCTCGGCACGATGGAGACGGCGGGTGTCGATCCGGACGTCTCGTACGACCTCTCCGTGGCCCTCACCGAGGCCTGCGCCAACGCCGTGGAGCACGGCGGCGACGCCGCTCCCGGTACGGCGTCCGAGGCCTATCGGGTCACCGCCTACCTCGACGGCGAGAAGTGCCGCATCGAGGTCTCCGACTCCGGCCCGGGCTTCGCCCCGGGCCGTGCGCGTCCCGCGCTCCGCCCGGTCCGCGGCGACGCGGAGCACGGCCGGGGGCTCTGCTTGATCCGGGAACTCGCCGATCACGTCCAGATCGGCAACGAGCCGGGGCGGGGCGGCGCGGTGGTCAGTTTCGACAAGATCCTCAAGTGGAAGAAGGACGCGCCGCTGATGGCGGTTTAGCGCCCGGGCGGGAGCGGATCGCCAAGGCCGTCTCGTGGATCGCCAACGCGGCCTCGCCCAGCGGGAGTTCGGCCCTGACCTCGAAGCCGCATCCGGGTCTGGGCCCGGCCCGGAGGCGGCTTCGAGGTCAGAGCGCGTTCGCGCATGCCGATGAGACCGAAGCCGCCGCCGGGGACCTGTGGTGTGGGCGGGGCGGATCGGAGGGCGCCTCCGTCGTCGGGACCGGCCGCCTCGTCGGCGCCGCGGGACTGCTCGGTGTGCGACGGCGGGTCGCCGCGCTCGACGGCGCCGTGCGACGGACCAGCCCTGTCGGAGGGCGGTCGTGGTCCTGCTCCTGGTTCTGACTCCCGTTCTGGTCCCGGTTGCGGACCTGATGCCGGTCCCGGTACCGGCGGTGGGCTGTCGCCTCGCGCGTGGCGGCCCACCGCACCGCCGGGCCCATCCCGTACGACGCCCCCAGCATCAGTCCCCCCAGCAGCAGCCATCCCGGGGTGCCCCAGCCCACCAGCAGCGCGGTCAGGACCAGTGGGCCCGCGGTGCGCGCCACCGTGACGCCCGTGCCGAAGAAGCCCTGGTACTCGCCCATGCGGTCGGCCGGGGCGAGGTCGAAGCCCACCTGCCAGGAACCCGCCGACTGCTGCATCTCGGCGACGACCTGGAGCACCGCGCCCGCCACTAGGACCCCGGCCGCGACCCACGGCGAGGCACCGGCCGACAGCGCGAAGACCGCGCAGGACACCAGCATCACGAACCCGGAACGGCGTATCGCGCGCGTGGCCGAGGCGAGGCCCGTGACACCGCGCGCCATCCGCACCTGGAAGACCATCACCGCACCGGTGTTGAGGACGAACAACGCGGAGACCAGCCAGGCGGGCGCCTGGGTGCGCTCGGTGATCCACAGCGGAATGCCCAGACTGAGCAGCGGCATCCGCAGCAGCAGCACGGTGTTGAGGAACGTGACGAGCACGTACGGGCGGTCGCGCAGGACACCGGCCCTGTGACCGTGCCGCACGGTCGCGCGCGGCACGGACGGCAGCCGCAGCAGCACACCCGCGCAGAGCAGGAAGCTCACCGCGTCCAGCGCGAACACCCCGAGATACGCGTCCCGTGTACCGGCGTGCAGTGCGAGCCCGCCGAGGCCGGCCCCCACCGCCAGACCGGCGTTGAGGGTCGACTGAAGATGGGCGAGCAGCCCGGTCCGCTCCCCGGCCGGTATCAGCCCGGCGAGCAGCGCCTGCCGGGCCGCCCCGAGCCCCGACTGTGCGGAGGCGTACGCGCAGGCCGCGAGGACGAAGGGGAGGAAGCCGCGGACGACCAGGAAGGACGCCACCGCCGCTCCGGTCGCGAGGGCCAGCAGCACCGCCGTGCCACGCGGCCCGCGCCGGTCGGCGAGCCGTCCCAGCGGTACGCCCACAAGGGAGCCGATCGCCCAGGCGACGGTCAGCCCGAGCCCCACGCGCGCGGGGGCCAGCCCCACGACATGCGTGAAGTACAGCGCGGAGGTCACGTAATAGGCGCCGTCCCCCACGGAGTTGGTCAGCTGGGCGAGAGCCAGGACGCGTTGCGGTCCCACGGGCGGGACGAGGCGGCTCGACCGCGCGGATGCTGCCGGATTCGTCATGACTCCGACGCTACGGGCCCGGTGGACCTGTCAACAGGACCAATCCTCACGCCTTTTTGCGACCCAATTGGTTCCCGCCCGACACCCGCCGGCTCCCGCCCGACACCTCCCGGCTCCCGTCCAGCACCCGCCCCAACGCCTCCAGCGCTTCCGGATAGATCCGCTCCCGGGGAGTCCCGTAGCCCACGACCAAGCCCTGAGGGCGCCCCTCGCCGCGCTCGTGCCAGTGCTCGCCGAGATGCCCGACCGCGAGCCCCTCCTCCTCCGCCCGCGCCAGCACCTCCGCCTCGTCCGCCACGTCCACCAGTGCGTGCAGCCCGGCCGCGATACCGCGTACGCTCCTGCGCGCCCCCAGCCGGTCGAGCAACTGGTCCCGGCGTCGCCGGTACCGCAGTCGGCAGGCACGCACATGACGGTCGTACGCGTGGCTGGTGATCATCTCGGCCAGCGCCAACTGGCCGATGGACTCGGTGTGATGGTCGCTGTGCAGCTTCACGTCGGCCACCGCGTCGACCAGGTGCGGCGGCAGCACCATCCAGCCGAGCCGCAGGGCGGGGCCGAGGGTCTTGGACGCCGTACCCAGGTAGGCGACCTGTCCCGGTGCCATGCCCTGGAGGGCGCCGACGGGTTGCCGGTCGTAGCGGAACTCACCGTCGTAGTCGTCCTCGACGATCAGTCCGCCGCGCGCGCGTGCCCAGTCGGTGAGCGCCCGCCGCCGCTCGGGGTGCAGGGTCACCCCGGTCGGGTACTGATGGGCGGGCGTGACGACGACCGCGTCCGCCGACGAGGAAGCCAACTCCCCCGCGCAGGCGCCTCGTTCGTCCACCTTCAGCGGTACCACCGTGGCTCCGCCCCGCCGCACCACGTCCCGGTGGAACGGCAGTCCGGGGTCCTCCATCGCGACCACCCCGCCGTCCAGCACACGCGTGAGGAGCGCGAGCCCCTGCACGTATCCCGAGGTGATCACGATCCGCTCGGGCGGCGCGATCACGCCCCGGGCCCGTCCCAGGTAGCCCGAGAGCGCGGTCCGCAGTTCGATCCGGCCGCGCGGGTCACCGTAGTCGTACGCCAGGGAGGGCGCCGTCGCGATCGCGCGGCGCAGCGCCCGCAGCCACGCCGCCGCCGGGAACGTACCGACGTCCGGGCTGCCCGGCCGCAGATCGAAACGGGGCGCACGCGCGCGGGGAGCCCCGACGGATTCCGACACGGCGTCCGCGGGAAGCACCGCGACCTCGGTGCCCGACCCCTGCCGGGCTGTCAGGTACCCCTCGGCGACCAGTTGGTCGTACGCCCCCTTGGCGGTCCCGCGTGAGATGCCGAGTTCGGTCGCGAGCCGCCGGGTCGGGGGCAACCGTGTGCCCGGAGCGAGCCGGCCGTCGCGCACCGCGTCCCGCAGAGCCCGTTCGAGCCCGGTCCTGCGCCCCGCGGCCACGTCCGGCTCCAGATGCAGATCCACCCCGACACCGGACCAGAAGTCGTCGCCCACTCATCCCCCCGTGAGTTCCCGCGCCCAAAGGGGCGCGGGGCCGTGACACCATGCGGCTCCGCCGCGTGGGCGCGACCAGCCACGACCTACCCGCAGACGAAGGGCCGGGCACTTCTCGTACCCGGCCATCAGCCCTACGCCGGCCCTACGCCCAGCCCCCTACGTCAGCCCTTCAGAGCCGCCATCCACGCCTCGACCTCGTCGGAGCGGCGCGGCAGCCCCGCCGACAGGTTCCGGTTGCCGTCCTCGGTCACCAGGATGTCGTCCTCGATGCGCACGCCGATGCCCCGGTACTCCTCGGGGACGGTCAGGTCGTCCGCCTGGAAGTACAGGCCCGGCTCGACCGTCAGGCACATGCCCGGCTCCAGCGTGCTGTCCACGTACGTCTCGGTCCGCGCGGCGGCGCAGTCGTGGACGTCCATGCCGAGCATGTGGCCGGTGCCGTGCAGGGTCCAGCGGCGCTGCAGACCCAGCTCCAGGACACGCTCGACCGGACCCTCGACCAGACCCCACTCGACGAGCTTCTCGGCCAGCACGCGCTGCGCGGCGTCGTGGAAGTCGCGGTACTTGGCACCGGGCTGCACGGCGGCGATACCGGCCTCCTGGGCCTCGTACACGGCGTCGTAGATCTTCTTCTGGATCTCGCTGTAGCGGCCGTTGACCGGCAGGGTGCGCGTGACGTCGGCGGTGTAGAGCGTGTGCGTCTCCACGCCCGCGTCGAGCAGCAGCAGGTCTCCGGAGCGCACGGGCCCGTCGTTGCGCACCCAGTGCAGCGTGCAGGCGTGCGGGCCGGCGGCGCAGATCGAGCCGTAACCGATGTCGTTGCCCTCGACCCGCGCGCGCAGGAAGAAGGTGCCCTCGATGTAGCGCTCGCTGGTCGCCTCGGCCTTGTCCAGGACCTTCACGACGTCCTCGAAGCCGCGCACCGTCGAGTCGACGGCCTTCTGGAGCTCGCCGGCCTCGAAGTCGTCCTTGATCAGCCGCGCCTCGGAGAGGAAGACCCGCAGCTCCTCGTCGCGCTCGGCGGTGACCTTGTCGGTCAGGGCCGCCTCGATGCCGGCGTCGTAGCCGCGCACGACCCGGACCGGACCGGTGGCCTCACGCAGCTTGCCGGCCAGCTCCCGCACGTCGGAGGCGGGGATGCCGTACAGCTGTTCTGCCTCGGTGAGGGAGTGACGACGGCCGACCCACAGCTCGCCCTGCCCGGACAGCCAGAACTCGCCGTTCTCGCGGTCGGAGCGCGGCAGCAGGTAGATCGTCGCCTTGTGACCGCCGTTCCCGTTCGGGGAGACGGTGGGCTCCAGGACCAGGACGCCGTCCTCGGTCAGGTTGCCGGTGAGGTACGCGTACTCGACCGAGGCGCGGAAGGGGTAGTCCGTGTCGTTCGAGCGCGTCTTCAGGTTGCCCGCCGGGATCACCAGGCGCTCGCCCGGGAAGCGCGCGGAGAGCGCGGCGCGGCGGGTGGCGGTGTACTCGGCCTGCGCGATCGGCGTGAGGCCGCGGAGCTCGGTGTCGGCCCATCCGGACTTCATGTTCTCGGCGAGCTCGTCGGACACGCCCGGGTACAGGCCGTTCTTGCGCTGCTTGATCGGCTCTTCTTCGCCCGCTTCGTCAGCGGCATCGTCGAGCACGGCTTCCGGGGTCTCCGGGTTGAGCGCCTCCGACACGGTCTGCCTCCTAGATACGACTCTGGACCTTCGCCCCAGCTCTCCGCTGTGCTCGAGCAGGGGGACACCCATCATCGTACGGTCGTACGGGAGCGGGCCCAGGGCCGGAAGTCCTGTTACGCGCAGAGCTCAGCGCGGCGGCCCCACAGGACCGCACTCGAAGCGTGGACCGACCGCACTCGAAGTGTGGATCGACCGCACTCGAAGCGCGGACCTCAGTCGAAGCGCGCCGCCAGGAGTACGACGTCCTCCCCGCTGTCCGCCTCGTCCAGCCCGTCCGGCAGCACGGACCGCAGAACATGGTCGGCGAGCGCGCCGGGATCCTCACGCAGCGTCCTGGGGACGCTGGCGGCCGCCGCGTGCAGCCGGGCGAAGGCGCGGTCCATGGGGTCGCCGGTGCGGTGCAGCAGGCCGTCGGTGTAGAGCAGCACGGTCTCGCCGGGCTCGGCCGTCAGTTCGACACTGGGCGCCTCCCAGCAGGCGAGCATGCCCAGGGGCGCGGACAGCGAGGTCTCCACGAACTCGGTGCGCCGCGCGCCGATCACCAGCGGCGGGCTGTGTCCGGCCCCGGCGAGCGTGATCTTGCGCAGGGCGGGCTCGCAGTACGCGAAGAGGGCGGTCGCGGAGCGGGCGGGCTCGGTCAGGCGCAGCAGCAGCTCGAGGTCGGACAGGACGGCGACGGGGTCCTCGCCCTCCATCACGGCGTACGCCCGCAGTGAGGCCCTCAGCCGGCCCATGGCGGCGACCGCGCTGGGCCCGGCCCCGGTGACGGAGCCGACCGCGAGGCCGAGCGCGGCGTCGGGCAGCGGCAGCGCGTCGTACCAGTCGCCGCCTCCGCGCGGGCCCGTGCGGTGCCGGGCGGCGAGCTGGACACCGGAGACCCGGGGCAGCCGCGGCGGCAGCAGCTCCTGGGAGATCGTCTTCATGCACGCGCGTGTGCGGTCCAGCTCCAGCAGCCGTGCCAGGTGTTCGGTCGCGTAGCGGGCGTAGAGGCCGACGAGGTGGCGCTGGCGCTCCACCGGTTCGGCGGGTTCGTCGTAGAGCCATACGGCGGCCCCCAGCCGGCCCGCCGCCTTGGTGGACAGGGGCAGCGCGTAGCTCGCGGCGTAGCCGAGCCGGGCGGCCACCTCGCGGTGGCGGGGGTCGAGCCCGTCCTCGGAGAGGAGGTCGGGCTGGGAGATCTCGCCCTCGCCGCCGGGCAGTCCGTCCAGGATCCTGCCGTACGACATGGCGCTGCGCGGGACGGTCTCGATGTGGCCGAGGTCGGCGCGGGCGAGGCCCAGACCGATGGTGGTGTCCGGGCCGAGTCCGTCGCCCGGTTCCATGACGACGAGACCGCGCCGGGCGCCCACGAGGGCGGCTCCGGCGCGCAGCAGTTCCTGCAGCGCGTCGTTCAGTGTCGCGGTGCGCACCAGGCGCTCGGTGAGTTCGTGGAGGGTGGTGAGGTCGGACACCCAGCCGGCGAGCCGATCTTGGAGAACGGCTCCGGGGCCGGTGGACGAGGTGGCCGAAGAGGAGCCCGTTGCGGAACCCGTGACGGAGGTCGTCGGCGCGACAGTGTGTGCGGGCGCGGGAACCGTTGAATCGATTCCGGCCACTTTCGGAACGTGAGGGGCGTTCATGGTGTCCGGCTTTCCGACCGGTGCGTATTGCTCGATAGCATCGCAAACCCCCATGTCGTTCTGCGCCGCTAGCAGTGTCTCCACATGTACACGCACTCGTGAGGGGATGTCCAGCATTGTCCTGCTGGGATTCCTGGTGTCCATGAGACCCTCGGTAACCCTTGCGGGAAAGCAAAGTTGGCTTAAAACTGACTCAGGTAACGGGTTATTGAGGTCGACTGGCCTCGTTCGACGGAGCGTCACAGCGGTCGTGATGGGTACGTACTCGGTGAAGGCCAGGGGTGGTTGGGATCCGCCCGGAACCTGGCGACGGACCCGGGCGTCTTAACCACCGACGACCGTGCCCCATCCTCCCGTGGCGGAGGCGGCAAGAAACAGCGGGACGGCAAAACGCCAGGCGCCGCCACCCCACGCCATGCCCATGCTTTAGACAGACACAGTATGGACGCGGACGCAGCCAATGCTCGGCCCAGATGGGTTCCCCTTGCCGTGCGCAAGGGTGTGATGCGCCAGCAGGTACGCACAGTGAAGTGATCGACACATGACGTGATGTGATCCACGGTGTTGCCAGGCGTGCAACGGAAAGGAACGAGCGCTCATGCGCGAGATCCTCGGAAGGCGACGCAGGCTCCTGTCCAGGCGAAACAACGGGAGGCCTGAGATGCTCAGCGCGGCCCTGACCTTCGCGACCGATTGGCAGTGGCCCGTGCTCCCGGGTGTGGCACCGGACCCGCAGGGGCGTGCCCGCTGCGGGTGCCCGGACCCGGAGTGCACGGTGCCCGGTGCCCACCCCTTCGACCCCGGCCTCCTCGCGGCCACCACCGACGAGCGCATGGTGCGCTGGTGGTGGACCAACCGGCCGTCCGCACCCATCGTGCTGGCCACCGGAGGCACGGCCCCCTGCGCGGTGAGCCTGCCCGCCCTCGCGGCGGCCCGCGCACTCGACGCGCTCGACCGCACGGGCATGCGTCTCGGCCCGGTCGTCGCGGCGCCCACGCGCTGGGCGATCCTCGTCGCGCCCTACTCCATGGAGCAGCTCGGCGAGCTCCTCTACGCCAAGGACTTCGTGCCGGGGTCCCTGCGCTTCCACGGCGAGGGCGGCTACATCGCGCTGCCCCCGTCCGAGACCGGCCAGGGCCAGATCCGCTGGGAGCGCGCACCACTGCCCGGCTCGGCCGCGCCCTGGGTGCCCGATGTGGAGGCCGTGGTGGACGCGGTGGTGGAGGCGCTCACTCGTACGGGTGTGAGCGCGCCCGAGTTGTAGGGTGCCCGGCGCGCGGTGAGCCGCGCGCCCACCCACGCTCGTTATGTTCCGCACTATGCAGCGTCATTCCGGGGGACACAGAGCCCCATCGTCTCTACGTGCCGGGCCGGACTTCCACAGGGTTCGCCTGGTGGCGCTGGCGGGCCTCGTGGTGTTCACGGTCGCCCTGCCACTGACCGTGGCCTCCGCGGGACCCGTCGGTGACGGGAGCTCCGAGGCCCTACGCGCGTCCCGGACGATCGACGACAAGGGAACGGCAGCCCCCGCCGCTCCCCGTTCCTCTTCCGCGACCCCTCCCGCTTCCGCGCCCGTGCCCCGGCTTCTGGGCCTCGGCCGGGCCACCGCCGCCCGGTGCGGCCCCGAACTCTCCTCCCCCGACGGCATCGAGGCGCAGACCTGTGTCATGACCCAGGGGGAGGACAGCTGGGCGCGCACCTACTACCGCAACGCGACCGGTGACGAGCTGAGCTCCACACTGAGCCTCATGGGCCCCGGTGGCCGCACCGTGGAGATGAACTGCGCGGTGGGCGCCGAGGACGACCCGGGGGTGTGCGAGACGCCCAGAGGGCGTACGGAGGGGGGTGTGGGGGCGTACACGGCGGTCGCCGAGTTCGCGAGAAGCGCCGGGAGCGGGCCGATGCTGCTGCGGTCGGGGAGCGAGGCCGAGAGCGCCTCGGGGAGCGACTCCGAGAGCACCTCGGGAAGGGGACCGGAGAGCGGTCCGTAGAGTGCCTCGGGGAGCAACTCGGCCCCGTAGCAAGGCGGTTGACGTCTCAGGAAAATCCGGACATGGAAAGACCCGGTTGCTGGCGACGGGGGATGCACCAGCAACCGGGCTACTCGAACGGTAACAAGAGATCGGCGGTTCGCAAATTCGATCTCGGCTATTCGGACACGGATTTACCTGTCACCGCCGGGAGTTGTGACAGGAGTCACCCACTCCGTGAAGCGCCGACCAGCTGACCGGTCGGTCAGTGCCCCAGCTGTGTGTCAGCTGAGCGTGACCTGTCGGTTCGTGAGGCCGCCGCGTGCTCGCCGCTCGTCCGGGGTGAGCGGTGCGTCCGAGGCCAGGGCGGTCGCGAGCCGCTCGGCGAACTCGGCCGCCGGCTTTTCCACATCGTCGGCCGTGACGCCCGTCGGCAGGTCCCAGACCGGCACCGTGAGCCCGTGCGCACGGAAGGAACCGACCAGCCGCGTGCCCTCGCCGAGGCTCGAGCGACCGGCCGCGTGCAGCCGCGCGAGCGCGTCCAGAAGCTGCTCCTCGGGGTACGGCATCACCCAGCGCAGGTGGTTCTTGTCGGGGGTCTCGCACCAGTACGCCGCGTCCACGCCGGAGAGCTTCACGGTCGGGATCGCCGCCGCGTTGGCCCGCTCCAGGGAGGCGGTGACCTCCGGCGTCGAGTGCTCCGCGTCCGGGACCCAGAACTCGAAGCCCGAGTGCACAACTGGCTCGAACGCGCCTTCGGGGTCGAGCAGTTCCTGCAGTCGGGGGCCGTCGGCCGGGGCGCGGCGGCCCTGGATCGGGGTGCCGGGCTGGGCCGTGAGCGCGCGCTGGAGGGTGTCGGCGAGGTCGCGGCTGATGTCGCCGGACGCCGTGTCGTTCTGCAGGCCGATCAGGACCGAGCCGTCGTCGCGGCGCAGCGCGGGCCAGGCCATCGGCAGGACGGTGGCGAGCGTCACCGAGGGAACTCCCTCGGGCAGGCTCTCCTTGAGCTTCAGCTCGACCGTGGCGGCGGGCACCAGCTCGCGCAGCGCGACCCAGTCGCCCTCGCTCGGCAGGCCCTCGAAGGGGCGCTGGACCAGCTCCGTCACCGCGTGTGCGGCCGCCCGGCCGTGGCAGGCCTTGTAGCGGCGGCCGCTGCCGCAGGGGCAGGGCTCGCGAGCGCCGACTACCGGGATCTCCCCGTCCTTGAGCTGAGGCTGCTTGGCCTTCGTCTGGGGTCGCTTCTTGGCCATCGTGGGTGTCTCCCGATCACGGCTCGTCTCGTACTGGCGCGAGCCTAGCCGCTCGTACGTCAGCCGACGGGACCCTGTGGACAACGCACCGAGTCGTCACGGAACCGGACCTTCCGTCCGGGGCTTCCGCCCGTGGTTTCCGCCCCGCTCCGTCGCGTCCCGCCCGGCCCCGTCCCGCCCCGTCCTGCCCTGGTCAGTCCACGTCGTCGAAGGCGTCCGTGAAGTCCAGCCCGGGCAGTCCCGTCACACCCGGTGACGCGACGCGCGTAGCGAAGTCGTCACGCCGACGCGCGGCGGCCGTGTCCGTCACGTCGTCCTGGACGACGACCCACACGGTGACCTCTCCGCGGGTGTCGTCCCGTACGCCCCAGTCCTTGGCCAGCGCCGTGATGATGTTCAGCCCGCGGCCACCGTGTGCGGTGACCGAGGGTGTGGCGGGAACCGGGCGGGTCGGACCACCGCCGTCCGTCACCTCGACGGTGAGCCTCCCGGACGCGTCGACGCGCCACGCGGCCCGCACGTCGCCGTCCCCGGCGAGGGCGTCGCCGAGGGGCCTGCCGTGCCGGCACGCATTGCTCAAAAGTTCGGAAAGGATCAGTACGGCGTCGTCGATGACCGATTCCGTCACTCCACCGGTGCGCAGTTGATCGCGCATCCGATGTCTTGCTTTCCCCACGCCCGCAGGGCCATGGGGAACGGCCATGCTCGACGACGTGGGCACCTCCTGTGCCACCACCAACGCCACCCCCGAGACCTCCTTTGCCCCACGCCACGGTGTGGATGCCCTTCTGGACTGGACCGGAAACCGGCCAATCCACGTCTGCTGACGCACTCGTAACGATCGAACACGGAACGAACGCGCCGGTGCACTCCCTGTAACCGAGTGGCTGGATTTCGGCAGTGGTTGACGTGGTTCGACGGCTGTCGTCGGCACCTCGAGCGGTGGTTTCCGGACGACGAGCCGCGAGGTCAGCGGCCGAGTTGGTGCAGCACCGCGCGTGGGCGGTTGGTGATGATGGCGTCGATGCCCAGTTCAACGCAGAGATCGACATCCTCGGGTTCGTTCACCGTCCAGACGTGGACCTGATGACCGGCTCTTTTCAGCCGTTCGATGTATCGGGGGTAGCTGCGCACGATCCGCATCGAGGGGCCTGCGATCCGGACACCGGCCGGCAGTCGTCCGTCGCGCAGCCGGGGCGAGATGAACTGCAGAAGATAGACCGTCGGCAGCGTCGGGGACGCGGACCGGACGCGGTGCAGGGAGCGCGCCGAGAAGCTCATGACGCGCACCGGAGAGGTGGCGGCGCTCGCCGGGGCGTCCAGGCCGAAGCGCTTCAGGAGGAGCAGCAGCCGGTCCTCGACCTGGCCCGCCCAACGTGTGGGGTGCTTGGTCTCGATGGCCAGCTCCACGTGGCGGCCCGCGTCGGCGACGAGTTCGAGCAGTCGCTCCAGGGTGAGGACGGAGGTGTCCTGTGGGTCCCCGGGGCCGTACTCCCAGTCGGGGGACTCGTCGCGGTTCTTCCAGGAGCCGAAGTCCAGGGCGGCGAGCTCGGCGAGCTCCAGGGCGGAGACGGCTCCGCGGCCGTTGGACGTACGGTTGACGCGGCGGTCGTGTACACAGACGAGATGTCCGTCCGCGGTCAGTCGTACATCGCACTCGAGGGCGTCCGCACCGTCCTCGATCGCCTTCCTGTACGCGGCCAGGGTGTGCTCGGGAGCGTCTTCGGAGGCCCCGCGGTGGGCGACGACCTGAATCGGGTGCTGTCGTGCGTGGGTCACCGCGTCATGGTGCCACCGTCGCAGGGCCGACGTGAGGGCCGAGACACCAGGAATGTTCCTTTTTAGTATAAAGAGCCCGATATAAAGGATGGTCCTGGACCCACAGCCACCGCTTATGGTGCTCTGACGTCCCGTGGGAAAAGCTGACGGCGTACAAAAAGCACATGCACACCAGCACAGCTGCATCGCGCCGGACCGTCTGACAAGCGTGAGTGAGCGTGACCGAGTGCGACCGAGAACAACAGCCGTGGACCGAGGAGAAGAGCTGTGAGCACCGAGAACGAGGGCACTGCAGTACCCCCGGCCCCGTCCGCACCTCCCGTGCCGGTGGAAACTCCCGCTGCTTCCGCGCAGAGCGCTGCGCCCGAAGGGGGCGCGCCGACCGCCCAGCTCCCGGCGGTGCCTCCGAGCGCCCCCGGCGCACCGGAGCAGACACCGGCGTACGCGTCGATGGGCGCCGGGGCTCCTGAGGCTCACGGGCACGCCCCCGGAGCGTCCGGAGCGCCGGTCTCCGCCGCCGAGGCGGGCTGGCCGCCCCCGCCGCCCGCCGTTCCCTCGTACGCGGACGGTGGCGGCTCGGGAGCGGGCGGCTGGGGCTCCTCGTACGAGCAGCCCGCGCCGAAGCCCAAGAACCGGCGCGGCGGCCTGGTCGCGGCGATCCTGGTGGCCGCGCTGGTCGCGGGCGGCGTCGGCGGCGGCATCGGCTACTCGCTGGCCAAGAACAACGACAACTCCACCGACTCGACGACCGTCTCCGCGCCGAGCGGCAGTGGTGACGTGAAGCGGGCCTCGGGCACGGTCGCGAACGTGGCCGCCAAGGCGCTGCCGAGCACCGTCACCATCGAGGCCGAGAGCAGCAGCGGCTCGGGCGGCACCGGCACCGGGTTCGTCTTCGACACCCAGGGCCACATCCTCACCAACAACCACGTCGTGGCGGACGCGGTCGACGGCGGCAAGCTCACCGCGACCTTCCCCAACGGCAAGAAGTACGACGCCGAGGTCGTCGGTCACGCGCAGGGCTACGACGTCGCGGTCATCAAGCTCAAGAACGCGCCGTCGGACCTGAAGCCGCTCACCCTGGGTGACTCCGACGCGGTGGCGGTCGGCGACTCCACGATCGCGATCGGCGCGCCCTTCGGCCTCTCGAACACGGTGACCACGGGCATCATCAGCGCCAAGAACCGCCCCGTGGCCTCCAGCGACGGCAGTGCCAGCAGCAAGGCCTCCTACATGAGCGCCCTGCAGACGGACGCCTCGATCAACCCGGGCAACTCCGGTGGCCCTCTCCTTGACGCCCAGGGCGCGGTCATCGGCATCAACTCGGCGATCCAGTCCTCGAGCAGCGGCGGTCTGGGCGGCACCAGCCAGTCCGGCTCCATCGGCCTCGGCTTCGCGATCCCGATCAACCAGGCGAAGCACGTCGCCCAGCAGCTGATCAAGACCGGCAAGCCGGTCTACCCGGTGATCGGCGCCTCGGTCTCCCTCGAGGACGGCACCGGCGGCGCGAAGATCACCGAGCAGGGCGCGAGCGGCTCCGCGGCGGTCACCTCCGGCGGCCCCGCAGACAAGGCCGGTCTCAAGCCCGGCGACGTCATCACCAAGCTCGACGACCAGGTGATCGACAGCGGCCCGACCCTCATCGGCGAGATCTGGACCCACCAGCCCGGCGACGTCGTGAAGCTCACGTACACGCGCGACGGAAAGACCCACACGGCCGAGGTCACCCTCGGACAGCGCGACGGCGACAGCTGACCGGTCAGTCGTGTCCCCGCGCCACCGACGATCGCCGGTGGCGCGGGGTGGGTTGCCCGAGCGGCCCAAGGGAACGGTCTCGAAAAACGTGAGGACGCGAAAGCGTCCCCGTGGGCTCGGACCGCACCGCCACCGCAGGTCATAGACGTGCTGGTCGGAAGGGGTGCCTCTCGCCGAGAGGCACCCCTTCTGCATCGAGCTCTTACCTTGATCCGGCTCCGTCACGTTGTGGATCAGCGTGTGTGGACCAGGCGTGGACCGGATGTCGGGCCGCGGGCAGGGCAGGCACAGGTCTCCCCGGTGATCACAGCGTCGCAGCTCCATGATCACCAGGGCCTACGCCTGTTCTGCTACCGAGGTACCCCAACTCGCCTGCCTGCGCGAGCTCTTAGGAGATCTCCACAGTTCGAGCCGATGACAGACAAGACCTCCACCCAACCTGAGAAAGCCACCTGCCCTGCTGCTCAACGGCCGTGCCGCCCAGTACTCGCTGCCGCCCGAGGTGCCGCTCAGCCCACGGAGACGGTGGCCGTGATGTGCGAGCCTGGCCGCGGAGCTCGATGTCTCCTGACCGTGTGACGCACGCCACGGGAACCCGCCCCGCCGTGTGGACAAGGCTTGACGTGGACTACTCATTGCACACCCGGATACGGGCAGGCGACCCCGAGGCGTTCCGCGAGCTCTTCCGTGACCACGCCCGACTGGTCCACCGGCACGCGGTGCGCGTGACCGGGGACTGGACCGTCGCTGAGGACATCGTCTCGCTGACCTTCTTGGAGGCGTGGCGGCTGCGCGTCAAGCTGCGGGACGAGGGCGACAGCCCGCGCCCCTGGCTCATGGGCATCGCCGTGAACGTACTGCGCAACACCACCCGCGCCGCGCGCCGCCACAAGCGGGCGCTGGAGCGCCTGCCGGCCAAGGAAACGGTCCCGGACTTCGCCGACGAACTCGTCGGCCGTATAGCCGATGCCGACCAGCTGGCTGCCGCCCAGCGGGTGCTGAAGAAGCTGAACCGGAGCGAGCGCGAGGTCTTCACACTCTGTGTCTGGTCCGGGCTCGGCTACGCGGAGGCGGCGGCCGTGCTCGGCGTCCCGGTCGGCACCGTGCGCTCGCGCCTGTCCCGCGCCCGTAAACGGCTGAGCAGGCTGGCCGACGAAGAACTGAGAAAAGGCAAGGAACCGCTACCGCGCAACGGACAAGTACAGGGCGGCCGCACTTCTGCGGCCCGGTCACACGAGTCGTACGAGGAGAGGTCCGAATGATCCGCAAGAAGTCTCGGCGTGAGGAGTCGCTGGACCACGCGGAGCTGGCCCGGTTGCTGCCGGCGCCGGGAGACCCGCACCTGTCGCTCGACCGTCACCTGCTTCTAGAGGAGCACCTGATGAACGAGATCCAGCGCACCGCCCCTGCACCCGCCCCTGCACCCGCCCCTGCGCCGGCCCGCCGCCCGGCACGCCGTGTCCTGCTGATCGGTGTCCCGGTCACCGCCGCTGCCCTGGCCGGCGCCTTCGCCTTCACCGCGCTGACCAATTCCGGGGGCAACGGCACGGTCGCGGCCACCCCGCCCCCGGTCGAAGCGCCGGTCGTGCGCATCGAGCCCGGCAGCACCGCCCAGCTCGCCTCCACCGTCGAGCACATCGCCGCCGCCGCCTCGGCCAGCGAGACGCCCGAACCCGGCCCGGGGCAGTACATCTACATCAAGAGCAAGGTCTCCTACCTCTCCGTCTCGCACACCGACGCAGACGAGTCCAAGACCTTGGTCGAGCCCCTGCATATCCGTGAGGTCTGGAATTCCCCCGACGGCAAGCAGGGCTGGCTGGACGAGCCCGGCTACCAGCCCAAGGGCGGCGTCACCCTCAACACGGACGTCGAGAGCAGCTTGGGCGGCCCCTCCTACGACTACCTCAAGACGCTGCCCACCGACCCGGACGCCCTGCTGAAGAAGATCTACAAGGAGACCAAGGGCCAGGGGAACTCCCCGGACCAGCAGGCATTCACCACGGTCGGTGACCTGCTCAACGAGGAGCTCGCACCGGCGAAGCTGAACGCGGCGCTGTACCGGGCCGCGGCCAAGATCCCCGGGGTGGTGGTGGTGGAGCATGCCAAGGACGCCGCGGGACGCGAGGGAATCGCCCTGGCCCACGTCGACCAGAAGAGCGGCGACCGCACCGAGTGGATCTTCGACCCCAAGACGTACGCCTATCTCGGCAGCCGCGCTGTCCAGGTCAAGCAGGCCGACGGCATCAAGCCCGGCACGGTCATCAACTGGACCGCCGTGCTGGAGCGGGCCGTCGTCGACGCCCAGAAGCAGCGCCCCGGCGCGCAAGGTACCGGTGCGTGAGAACGCCATCGCCCCGCTGAGACCCCGCTGGGCGGGGGCGCCCCACAGGGGACGCCCCTACGAGCCGGTTTACCTACTCGACGTCGGGCTCGTTGATCGCGTCGAGAGCCTGTTGGATCTGCTGGTTGGCCCGCGCTTGGTTGCGGTGGATCGCCTTGGCGTAGAAGCGGAACAGGACCGCAATGCTGTGGCCCGCTCGTCGGGCGACCTCGGCCGGGGAGACGCCGGACTCAAGCCAGAGCGAGACGCCCTGGTGGCGCCGTGACCAGGAACGCGACCGCCTGGTCCGCGATCCGCTCGGCACGCTCGGACGCCTGCCCGTTGTGGATGACCACGAAGTGGGCGAGGCTCTCGAACAGCTCCTCACCAGCCACCGCGCGACCGGTCTTCTGATCGTTCGCCGTTGCCGTCATGTGCAATCTCCTCGTGTGAGGTGGTGCATGGGCATTTACCTCCCGCCCTGATCGCCGAGCTCGGCTCATCGACGACCGGGAAGCGGGCTTGGATGGTCGACCCCGAACGGGTTGGGGAGCCGGGGAGTTGGCACCCGTCCGGGGGCGACCGGTCTACGGGCTGGTACCGAGGGCCATGCCGATCACCAAGCCGCACGAACCGCTGATGCAGATGATGAACAGGACCCCGGCGCACCGGCCGATGGCGCGCATCACAGCCCGACCCGACTGTTGCCGTTCTTCACGGCCAGACGTGCGCTCAGTTCCTCTCGCGCACTGAGCGCCACCACGTTGTCCGGCATGGCATCCCACTCCCGGCCGCCGCGGATCGGCCTTATCTGAACGCGGCCGCCGATCTCACCCATGACGACGCCGATACGTCCCCTGGCACTGTCCTTCGCCAGTTCACCGACGCCTGGTCTGGTCTGCTGATTGCTCGCCATACACAGGAGCATCGCGACCCGGGGGCCACCGCCAAAAGGTCAGGCTGATTACCCAACTTGGGTAATGTCGCGAGAAGTAGAGAATCAGCGACGTTGCGTAGCCCCCGCAGTGTGGGAGCTTGCCCAAGGCCCGAAGCCGACCGGCCGCAGGAACTGCCTGCCAGGCTGGCTGCTCACCGATCCCGAAATGCTCCATGCGTGTCGGGTACGGGACTTCGCCAGAGTCTTCCGACTGGTGAAAACGAGAGCGGGCATCTACCCATCGATGATCGCCAGGCGATGCGAGCTGACGCCCAGCCGAGTCGGCGAAGTCATCGCAGGCCGCCGCCAGTTGCTCCACATGGACGTCGTCGAGCGCATCGCGGACGGCTTGCGCATCCCAGGCCACATGCTCGGGCTTGCCAGGCGATCTTGGGTGCGTTTCACGCGTTCTGGCTGGCTCGTACGCAGTTGGACCAGGGCAAGCTTGATCAGGCGTGCGCCACCGCCACGCTCTAGTGCCCGCGTCGGCGGTGGCGTCCGAGCGAGTGTCGGGCCATCTCAGGGGGTTCTGCGACCAGTTGGCCCCGTGCAGGCAAGAGCCGCCCGTAGCCCTGGCCTTCGAGGCGCGGCTACGGGAGCTCCTCCTCCCCGCTCAGCGGATCGCTTCATCCATGAGCAGGTACAGCAGGCCGACGAGCGATCCGCTGCTCACGATCTCGCGGCGGTCGATCATCCCCCCGCACCTCGCTGAGGGGGGATCCACTCGATGCGGTCGGACTCGTTCCTCTCGGTGGGCGGTCCGACGTGGGTCGCGCCATCCGCGCGGAAGACATGGTGCTGCGAGTCGGTGATCCCGTTGGCCGGCTCGTCGTAGATCAGTGGCTTGATGGGGCCAGGACGCCAGCCCGTCACTTCCAGGACTTCACGGGCCGCCGCCTCCTCCGGGGACTCGCCGTCCTCGACCAGGCGATGGGGGTCAGGACTCGCCTTGGTGGCCTCGGCTCGAAAGGGTGCCCGTCGTGGGCGTCGAATGGCTCCACTGTGAGCAGTGGTGCCGTTCGACATCGCGCCTGGTGAGGCGCTGGCGGAGGATACGAGATTCGGTTGCGGTACTGCGCTGCTGCACCACCCCAGCCAGGGCCAGGGTCGACGGCGTCATTGTGCTCGGCATCCTGCTGCGTCGATGGGCCGATTGATCCGTCGGCATCCGCCGGTAGGGCGAACGTCACGCCGCCGCAGCTCCTTTGGCCTCGAAGGTACTACTTGCATTGATATAGGTAGTTTCTGAGATTAAGTGACGGTGCATCACGATTCTGTGAGATCTCGTCGCGAGTACAGCGGCCTGTGGCCTGACCAGAGCTCGCCTCAGTCGCCAGGAAGCCTGGCGACCGAGGTCAACGGTGACAAGGAAGGACTCGTCCATGGCAGTGGATGCCATCCCCTCCGCCCCTCCCGACAGGCGGCGAACACGGAGATTCAGAGCAACTGTCGTCATGGTGCCCGCGACCGCGCTGCTACTGACGATGACTTTGATCTCGAACCTTGCGCGCGCAGCCGAGGCCCCGGTGGGATTGGGGACCGCCACGAGTTACGCGGTCCTGGCCGGTACAAACGTCACCAATGTGGTCGTCCCCCCGGTCCCCCCACGGTCGTCAACGGCGACCTGGGAGTCAGCCCTGGGAGCTCGGTGACGGGCTTTCCGCCCGGAATCGTCAACGGAGTGCAGCACGTCGCCGATGCCGCCGCCCTTCAGGCTCAGTCCGACCTGACCATCGCATACAACGACGCGGCCAGCAGGGCAACCAACACCAACCTGACGTCCCCGGGCAACATCGGCGGACTCACGCTGGTTCCCGGCGTCTACAACGCTTCGTCGTCGCTGAATCTCACCGGGACTGTCACTCTCGACGCCAAGGGTGACCCGAACGCCGTCTTCATCTTCAAGATCGCCTCCACTCTGATCACGGCCCCGGCGAGCAACGTCCTGCTCGTCAATGGAGCGCAGGCCTGCAACGTGTTCTGGCAGGTGGGGAGCTCCGCCACCCTCGACACCAATTCCTTCTTCAAGGGCAACATCCTGGCCCTGCAGTCCATCACGGTGAACACCAACGCGGCGATCGAGGGCCGGGCGCTGGCGCGTAACGGTGCGGTCACGCTGGACCACAACGTCATCACGAGGGCGGTTTGCATGACAGGCCCGGCCGGGCCTCCTGGTCCGACCGGACCCGCCGGGCCTTCTGGGCCTGCTGGTCCGACCGGATCCACTGGCCCCTCTGGGCCTCCTGGTCCGACCGGACCCGCCGGGCCTTCTGGGCCTGCCGGTCCGACCGGATCCACTGGCCCCTCTGGGCCTGCTGGTCCGACCGGCCCCTCTGGGCCTGCTGGTCCGACCGGACCCGCCGGACCCTCTGGGCCTCCCGGACCCTCTGGGCCTCCCGGTCCGAAGGGAGACAAGGGTCCGAAGGGTGATAAGGGAGACAGGGGCCCTCGGGGGCATAAGGGAGACAAGGGCGACAAGGGAGACAGAGGCCCGAAGGGGCATAAGGGAGACAGGGGTCCTAAGGGCCATAAGGGAGACAAGGGATCGTGGGGTAACGGCTACAAGAGCGGCAGTCACAAGGCTCGATAACAGCCGCTCGTTCTCATGGCCGTATTGCAACGTCGGCGGCTTCTGAGAAGCAAAGTCTCACGTTCACGAGGAAACTGCGCCCCTGGATACAGGGCGGATTCAAAGGGACCGTCGCAACACGTGATCATTGACGTGTGGTGGCGAGCGGTTATGCAGACGCTCGGCTGGGGTTTCCCAGCCGAGCGTCTTGCGTGGGCGGCTGTTGCGTTCGGCTGCGACGGTGTCCAGGTGCTCGCGGTCGCGCACCGAAAGGTCGGTGCCCTTAGGGAAGTACTGCCACAGCAGTCCGTTGGTGTTCTCGTTCGAGCCGCGCTGCCAGGGACTGGCCGGGTCGTAGAAGTGGACCGATCGCTGGGTCCTCTCTGCGCTCGTACTCCACGGAGTCCGCGGGAGGGCTCGGGCACAGGGACCCGCGGGGCCTTTCTCTCTGGGGAGGCCGACAAGGCCGGCACAGCCCTAGGCCTACCCGCGTCGGCCTGGGGCCCTGGACCGGGTGCTGATGATCAGCGCAGTGGGCACGGGGCGTGGAACAGAGCCAGGGGACCCCACGTGGACCATGCCCCCGTGAGACGCTCGGGGCCGGGTAGGCTGTACCCGCTCCGACCCTGGTGGGCGGGGCCGAGGTGGGTTGCCCGAGCGGCCTAAGGGAACGGTCTTGAAAACCGTCGTGGCAGCGATGTCACCGTGGGTTCAAATCCCACACCCACCGCAGGTGAACGGCCCCTGACCAGGTGAATCGGTCGGGGGCCGTTCTCATGTGCGTTGTCCGCCAACCTCCGTGGTTCCACGTCAGTCACCGGTGGATCGGGCACGGTAGGGGCACGGCGTCTTCTGATCCGTAGCTCTGTGAGGATCGGTCGCTGATGGCATCGCCCCAGTTCCGATCGACCACGCCGCCTCTCTCCGCGCCTGTACGGAGCGGTCGACGGAGCGCATCAGGGGTGGGCACCCTCGGTGCCCTCTGCGACTGGCTTTCGCCGTGGTGGCCGGTGGCTACCGCGGCGCGGACGTGCGGGCACAGGGCACAAGGTAAACGCTCTCAGGAGTTCTCACTGAGGTCGTTGGCGAAGGACACAGAACTCGTTGCCTTCGGGGTCTGCCATGACGACCCACGACTGGTCACCCTGACCGATATCGACACGCTGTGCGCCATGAGCCTCAAGGCGAGCCACCTCGGCGTCCTGATCATCAGGCACGAAGTCGAGATGCAGCCGGCTCTTGGCCTTCTTGGCCTCATCGAGCCGGACGAACTCCAACCCCGGTCGGCGATCCGGCTCCGGGCGGATCGCGAACTCCACATCAGAGGAGTGGACCACCACCCAACCAAGAGCCTCGGCCCACCACTGCCCCAGGGCCTCCGGATCTGCCGAGTGAACAATTACGTTTTGCCATTCCAAGGTCATCAGCCGAGCCTAGGCCTACCGGGGCATCGCGGACAGGCGCTTGTAGCGCTTGAGGGGAGCCGTGCAGCGGCTGATTGGTGGGCCGGCCGATCCCCCGCCGGAGGCATCGTCCTTGACCGTGGCGGGCTCCGTCCGGTGCTCGACTTTTGGCCCTGGCCGTGGTCCTGGTCCTGTCCATGTGTGGGTGGGCGTCGGCGCAGCCGGGAAGGCCGTCCGGCGGAGCGGAGCGCGGCCGGGTGCTTGCAGAGCTTCCGGGCACCTCCTGCGGCAGGCCCGCGACGGCTCACACTTCGAAGTCCTGGGCGGCTTCCTCCCAGGGGATGGCGCGCAGGGCCGGATCGGCGGTGTGGCCGGACGGGAGGTCGGTGGTGGCCTGGAACCACGCGACCGCGAGGGCCGAGCGGTGGAGGACGGGGTCGACGGCGGGGTCGACCGCGCTGGAAAAGAAGAGGCCGACACAGGTCACGGCGGGGAGCAGTTCGACCGGACCGAAGCCGCGGGCGGGCAGGTCCGGATGGTCTCGGTGGGGTGTGACGAGGTGCGTCGGGGTGTTGGGGAACGTCGCCGCGGTGCGTCGGGCCAGGCCGTCGACGATGCGGTCGTTCCAGCGCTTGAAGGGGTAGCCCTCGAGCATTCCGCCATAGGTCGAGGTGAGACGCAGGTCGGATATCGCGACGGTTCTGCCCGAGGTGAGGGTGACGCGGGTCAGGGCCATGGCCCGCAGCCTAGGGACGGGCGGTTCGTGGTGTCGTGCCGTTTTCCGGTGGTCCGGGGCGTGGGAACGTCATCCGGGACGCCGAGGCGATCGTCGAGCGGGCCTCGCGTTCGGTGAGACCGGTGCGGACGGCGGCCTCGACGAGTGCGGTGGTCAGCTCCGCGCCGATGCCGTTCTCGTAGGCGCGGCAGGCGGCCCAGAAGAGGCGGGTGTTGCGCTGGCCCTCGTGGGCGGCGAGCACGAACTGGACCAGCCCCTGGCCGTGTTGGCCGGTCGCAGGGGGCGCGCGGTGGTGTGTGCGGGGCGGGGGCGTGAGCAGGCGCAGGAGTTCGCGCGGACAGGGCGCCGGCGCCAACTGGGCGGTGCCCGGGGCCGTTCCGTACACGCCGTGCTCGGTGCGGGAGCCGGGGCCGACCAGGTAGCCGCCGGCGCCGCGGATGTCGATGCCCGGGGCCAGTCGGCTCGCCGAGTTGGGGACGACCACGTCGGGCGGTCCGGTCAGCCAGAGGTGGCGGCCGCCGCTCGGGGTCAGCACGACCACCGTCTCCGGGATCGTGAACAGGTGGCGCAGGGCCAGTTCGCGCAGGGCGGCCGAGGAGTCCGTACCGGATTTGGTGTCGAGGTCGATGCCGATGAGGCGGTGCGGGTCGAGGCCGCAGGCGATGCCGTAGCCGGTCGCCCAGGGAGCGGCGGCGAAGAGCGCGCGGATGCGGCGGGGGTCGGTGGAGGCGTCGTACACGCCGTGTCCGAAGCGGCCGCATGCGCCGTGGCAGGGAGGGGACGTCGGGTCGGGATCGGGGTCGTCGCGGTGGGGGGAGCGCAGGGCCGGGAGCTTCGTGCGGGACAGCGGGATCACCGCGAGGCCGCGTTCGGCGGCGGACAGGGCGTGGGCCAGGGCCAGGGTCGTGGCCTGCCGGTCGATGGTGGCCATGCATCCATGTTCGTACGAGTGTTCGAAAAAGGGAAGGGCTTGCCGGGCGCGGGGGTGTCGAGAAGGTGATTTAGGCAGGATTGGCCAAAAAGTGGCGGAACGGTTCCCCTCTTGGGGTGCCCGGGGTCGAGCTGTCCGATCCGGTCTGAGCTGGGGTTTCTTGTCATGAAGAGGGTTTATCGACATGTACTCACGCTTGAGGGCGAATCACGGCTTCCGGGGTGGTTCGCCGGGGATTCGGTGGGCAACTCTGGACTCGCGACGTCGTGAGCAGCGCCGGGGCGGTCGGCCAACCGCCTTGGAACGAGCAGTACTTCCCGGTTCGCGCCGGTCCGTACATCCGGTTCTTGGAGGAATTCACATGGCAAGCATCCGTACCGCCCGTGTTCTCGCCGCCGTCTCGGCCCTGCCCCTCGCCGCGGCCCTCTTCACGGGTGTCGCCGCGGCGGACAACGGCGCATTCGCGGACGACGGATCGAACGCGGGCGTGGCAACCGTCAGCGGCAGCGGGGTCGGACACAACAACAGCGGCAACTCCTCCACCACGCAACAGCAGGCGGTCGGCGCCGGGGCCTCGAACCAGAGCAACACGGCGCAGGTCAAGAACTCCGCGTTCACGGCCATCGACCAGTCGCACACCGTCATCAACTTCACCAACCTCTGGTGAGCCGGGGCCGATTCGCCCGCTTTCGACGGGCTCATCGGCCTTGAAGCACCGTGTGGGGTGCTCTGGGGGTGGAAAAGCGTCTGCGCGACGGCACTTCGGTGCCGTCGCGCAGACGCTTTCGCGCATCCCTCCCCGGCGGTCCCCTCCCGTCGTGACCTTGACAGCTCCCACTATCTGACGGACAGTCAGAAAGCCTTGTTCGTACGAGGTCCGGGAGGGCCGCCGCCGTGCACCTCGCCCCCACCGAGCGCCAGCAACGGCTGCGCGCCGAACTGCGTACGTACTTCCGGGACCTGATGCCCGACGGTCCCCCGCCCGCCGACGACCCCGGCAGACAGCGCGCGCTGCTGCGCCGCATCGGCGCCGACGGACTGCTCGGCATCGGCTGGCCCGTCGCGTACGGGGGCCAGGGGCGCGGAGCCGACGAGCAGTTCGTTTTCTTCGACGAGGCGTACCGGGCCGGAGCGCCGGTGTCGATGGTCACGCTGAACACCGTCGGACCGACCCTCATGAAGTACGGGAGCGAGGCGCAGAAGGAGTACTTCCTGCCGCGCGTCCTCAGCGGCGACCTCGTCTTCGCGATCGGGTACTCGGAGCCTTCGGCGGGCACGGACCTGGCCTCGCTGCGCACCCGCGCCGTGCGGGAGGGCGAGTCCTGGCTGATCGACGGGCAGAAGATCTTCACCTCCAACGCCCAGCACGCCGACTGGATCTGGCTCGCCTGCCGCACCGACCCCGACGCGCCCAAGCACCGGGGCATCTCGATCGTCCTCGTGCCCACGGACGCGCCGGGTTTCTCGTGGACACCGATCGAGACGGTGGGCGGGCTGACCACCACGGCCACGTACTACGACGGCATCCGCGTCCCCTCCTCGAACCTCGTCGGCGAGGAGAACGGCGGCTGGGAGCTCATCACCAACCAGCTCAACCACGAGCGGGTCGCCCTCGCCGCGATCGGCATGCAGGCCGAGGACTTCTACGCGGCCGCGCTGCGCGCGGCACGCACCCCCGATCCGGTGACGGGGCGGCGGCGGGTTGACGAGCCCTGGGTGCGTTCTCGGCTGGCCGAAGTGCATGCCCGGCTGGCGGCATCGCGCCTGCTCAACTGGCGTTTGGTGGGGGATGTCGGGGCCGGCCGACTGGCCCCGGGCGACGCGAGCGGCGTGAAGGTCGCGGGAACGGAATCGGCGGTCGCTTCGTACCGAATGTGTCAGGAAGTCGTGGGTCCGCAGGCGCTGGTGCGCTCCGGTTCGCCGGGTGTGTTCGGGGACGGCGAGCTGGAGCGGATGAACAGGGCGGCGCAGATCAACACGTTCGGGGGCGGGGTGAGCGAGGTGCAGCGGGAGATCGTGGCGACCATGCGGCTCGGGATGGCGAGGGGGCGGCGGTGAGCGACGAGGTGGCCGAGCTGGAGGCGCGGCTCAAGGCGTACGAAGGGCGTGCGGCCGCCGTCGCGGGCGTGGGCAAGGACCCGGTCAACGAGCCGATGATCCGGCACTGGTGCGAGGCGATGGGCGACACCAACGCGGCGTACACGGGTCCGGACGCCGTGGCGCCGCCCACCATGCTCCAGGTATGGACGATGGGCGGCCTGTCCGGGCACGAGGGCCGCTCGGACGCGTACGACGAACTGCTCGGCCTGCTCGACGAGGCCGGCTGCACCTCCGTGGTCGCCACCGACTGCGAGCAGGAGTATCTGCGCCCGCTGCGTCCCGGCGACGAGATCACCTTCGACGCGGTGATCGAGTCGGTCTCCGAGCGCAAGACCACCAAGCTGGGCACCGGGCACTTCGTCACGACACGGATGGACGTACGGGCGAACGGGGAGCCGGCGGGGACGCACCGGTTCCGGATCCTCAAGTACGCCCCCGCGCGCACCAGGTCCAAGGCGGCCCGGCCACGACCGGTCGTCAACCGGGACAACGCCGGGTTCTGGGAGGGCGTCGGCCGGCACCAGCTGCTGATCCAGCGGTGCGGCGGCTGCGGGACGCTGCGGTTTCCCTGGCTGCCGGGCTGCGGCGCGTGCGGCTCCCCGGAGTGGGACACGGTCGAGGCGAGCGGAGAGGGGACGGTCTACTCGTACGTCGTCATGCACCACCCGCCGTTCCCCGCCTTCGACCCTCCGTACGCCGTGGGCCTGATCGAACTGGCCGAGGGTGTCCGGATCGTCAGCAACGTCATCGGGGTGCCGTCCGACAAGGTGCGGATCGGGATGCCCGTGCGGCTCCGGTTCGAGCGGTACGACGAGGAGCTGGTGCTGCCGGTCTTCCGGGCCGGTGCGGAGGGGGGACGCTGACATGGACTTCACGCCCACCGAGGAACAGGCGGCCGCCCGCGCCCTGGCCGCGCGGATCTTCGGCGACCTCTCCACCCCGGAGCGGCTCGCCTCCCTCGATCTCTCGGCTTCGCTCGAGCAGGGGGACTTCCATCCGGCACCGGCAGCGACGCCGAGACATGGAAGGCGCTGTGCGCGGCCGGGCTGGTGGCGGCCGTCGCGGACACGGGGCTCCTCGGCCTGGTGCTGCTCCTGGAGGAGCAGGGGCGGACC
Organism: Streptomyces mirabilis; assembly: GCF_039503195.1. Taxonomy (NCBI): domain Bacteria; kingdom Bacillati; phylum Actinomycetota; class Actinomycetes; order Kitasatosporales; family Streptomycetaceae; genus Streptomyces; species Streptomyces mirabilis. The sequence goes on along the minus strand of NZ_JBCJKP010000001.1, from coordinate 5,238,248 downwards.
ACGGCCCAGGTGCCGTTCGCGGCGAGCTGTGTGTACGGGCTGCTGGCGGTGTCCGCCCACGGATCACCGGAGCAGCGGGAGCGGCTGCTGCCGGGGATCGGGGACGGGACGGCCGTGGTGTGCGGGGCGGTCTTCGAGCCGGGGGGTGTGCGGGCGGACGCGGCGGGGCGGTTGAGCGGAGTCGTCCCCGTGGTGCCGTGGCTGCGCGACGCCACCCATGTGCTCGTCGCGGACGACCGGCGCCGGTTGTGGCTCGTGCGGACCGCTGACGCGCGGTGCGCGCCGGTCGAGCTGACGGCGCCCTGGGCGGCGGGACGGCTGACGCTCGACGGGACGCCGGGGGAGCCGGTGGGCGGGACGGACGCCTACGACGACGTGCTCGCCACCGCCCGGACGGCCTTCGCGGGGATGCAGGCCGGGGTGTGCGCCGGGTCGCTGGCACGAGCAGTGGAGCACACCAACACGCGCGAGCAGTTCGGACGTCCGCTCGCCGTCAAGCAGGGTGTCCAACTCCAGGCCGCGGACGCGTACATGGACACCGAGGCGATACGCGTGACGGCGTACGAGGCGGCGTGGCGGCGCGACGAGGGGCTCGCGTACGCGACGCACGCGCTGACCGCGGCCTGGTGGGCGTCCGAGGCGGGTCAGCGGGTCGTTCACGCGGGCCAGCATCTGCACGGAGGGACGGGCGCCGACCTGGAGCACCCGGTGCACCGGCACTTCCTGTGGGGGCGGCAGCTGGACGCGTACCTGGGGTGCGGGAGCGAAGTCCTCCAGGAACTGGGGGAGCTGATCGCGAGCGGGGAGGAGGAGACATGAGGGCCGGGGAAGGGGAGCGCGCGCGGGTCGGAGAGGGCGAGCGCGTGCGGGCTGGGGAGCGCGCGCGGGTGCGGGTCGGAGCGGGCGAGCGGGTGCGGGCCGGTGATGAGCTGCCGCCGCTGGAGATCGAGATCACGCGCACGCTGATCGTGGCCGGGGCGATCGCGTCCCGGGACTACCAGGACGTGCACCACGACGCCGAGCTGGCACGGCACAGGGGCTCCCCCGACGTCTTCATGAACATCCTGACCACCAACGGCCTCGTCGGGCGGTACATCACGGACCACTTCGGACCGGACGCCGTCCTCCGCAAGGTGGCCGTACGGCTGGGAGCACCCAACTACCCGGGCGACACGATGGTGTTGACCGGCAGGGTCGAAGAGGTCGAGGGCGACACCGCGACCGTGCGCGTCGTCGGGGCGAACGGCATCGGCAGACATGTGACCGGGACCGTGACGGTCACCCTGCCGCCCGGAGGCGCCTCGTGAGCGTACGCACGAGGGACCGGCTCGGCGGCCGGGCGGCGATCGTCGGGATCGGGGCCACCGAATTCTCCAAGGACTCCGGGCGCAGCGAGCTGACGCTCGCCGCGGAGGCGGTGCGGGCGGCGCTCGACGACGCGGGACTGACACCGGCCGAGGTGGACGGGATGGTCACGTTCACCATGGACACCAGCCCGGAGATCACCGTCGCCCAGGCGGCCGGGATCGGCGAGCTGTCCTTCTTCTCCCGGGTGCACTACGGAGGCGGCGCGGCCTGCGCGACCGTCCAGCAGGCGGCACTCGCGGTGGCGACCGGGGTGGCCGAGGTCGTCGTCTGCTACCGGGCGTTCAACGAGCGGTCGGGGCGGAGATTCGGAGCGGGGGTGCAGCAGCGGGAGCCGTCGGCCGAGGGCGTCGCGCTGGGCTGGGCCCTGCCGTTCGGGCTGCTCACCCCGGCGTCCTGGGTGGCGATGGCGGCCCAGCGGTATCTGCACACCTACGGACTGACGCCCGAGGCCTTCGGCCACGTCGCCGTGGTGGACCGCAAGTACGCGGCGACGAACCCGGCGGCGTACTTCCACGGCAGACCGATCACCCTCGCCGAACACGCGGCCTCGCGATGGATCGTGGAGCCGCTGCGGCTGCTGGACTGCTGCCAGGAGACGGACGGCGGCCAAGCGCTGGTCGTCACCTCCGTGGAGCGTGCCCGGGAGCTGCCGCATCCGCCCGCGGTGATCACGGCGGCGGCCCAGGGCGCGGGCCGGGCGCAGGAGCAGATGACGAGTTTCTACCGGGACGAGTTGACCGGGCTGCCGGAGATGGGGGTCGTGGCGCGCCAGCTGTGGCGGACCTCGGGGCTGACCCCTACGGACATCGACGTGGGCATCCTGTACGACCACTTCACGCCGTTCGTGCTGATGCAGTTGGAGGAGTTCGGGTTCTGCAAGCCGGGGGAGGCCGCGGACTTCGTTGCCGAGGAGCGGCTGCCGCTGAACACCCACGGGGGGCAACTCGGGGAGGCGTACCTGCACGGGATGAACGGGGTGGCGGAGGCCGTTCGCCAGCTGCGCGGCACGTCCGTGAACCAGATACCGGGCGCCGGTCGCACCCTGGTCACCGCGGGCACGGGGGTCCCCACGTCGGGGTTGATCCTGGGGGCGGACGGGGGATGAGTACGCTGTGGGGCTCGCCCCGCTCTCCCCACTCGCCCCGCGTCGCGGAGTCCTCGGGGCCCCTCGGGGACATCCCGGGTAGTACGGCGGCAGCCGCCGTACTACGGCCGTACGGGTCTCTCAGGGGTGAACCCTCAGGGTGCAGGCGCCGCTCGTCCACCCTCAGGAGGTGGGGCCAGCCCCCCTCCTACAACCTGAGGGGGACACCTCTTCGGGACCTGCGGCCGATCCGAAAAGGTAGGGGTCACTCCTAGCGTGGAGCCATGACCTCACTCGTCTGCACCAGCGGTTCGAACGGCGGGACACGGACCCTTCCGTATCCGTCGTTCTCGTCGTACATGAAGGCCCGCCAGCCGGTGCTGCTGCGTACCGCCCGCTCGCTGACCGCGAACCCGAGCGACGCCGAGGACCTGTTGCAGACCGCGCTGGCCAAGACCTACGTCGCGTGGGAGCGGATCGAGGACCATCGCGCGCTCGACGGCTATGTACGGCGTGCGCTGCTGAACACCCGGACCTCGCAGTGGCGCAAGCGCAAGGTCGACGAGTTCGTGTGCGACGAGCTCCCGGAGCCCGAGGACGTTCCCGCCGGGGACCCGGCCGAGCAGCAGGCGCTGCACGACGCGATGTGGCGCGCGATCATGAAGCTCCCGGCGCGGCAGCGGGCCATGGTCGTTCTGCGGTACTACGAGGACCTGAGCGAGACGCAGACCGCGGAGGTGCTCGGCGTCTCGGTCGGCACGGTCAAGTCGGCGGTGTCACGGGCGTTGGGCAAGCTGCGCGAGGACCCGGAGCTGGAACCCGTGCGCTGACCTTCGGCAGATCCGGGCCGAACGGCCCCTGCGGGAAGTTCCCGTCCGAGCCGAACGACCCCTGTGACCTGATCGATCGTCCGGAGCTAGTGACATACCGCGTGGTATGTGCGCAGAATCAGCGCATCCCTTACCACCTCGTAGGCAATGTCGCCCCGGGAGGACGCCGTGCTGAGCACGATGCAGGACGTACCGCTGCTGATCTCGAGGATCCTGACCCACGGGTCGGCCATCCATGGCACCTCGCAGGTGATCACCTGGACGGGTGAGGGAGAGCCGCAGCGCCGTTCCTACGCCGAGATCGGCGACCGGGCCGCCCAACTCGCGCACGCGCTGCGCGAGGACCTGGGTGTCGAGGACGACGACCGTGTGGCGACGCTGATGTGGAACAACGCCGAGCACGTCGAGGCGTACTTCGGTATCCCCTCCATGGGCGCGGTCCTGCACACGCTCAACCTCCGCCTCCCCGCGGAACAACTCGTCTTCATCGTCAACCACGCCGCCGACCGCGTCATCATCGCCAACGGCTCGCTGCTCCCGCTCCTCGCGCCGCTGCTCCCCCATCTGCCGACGGTCGAGCACGTGGTCGTCTCGGGCCCCGGTGACCGTTCGCTGCTCGAGGGCGCGAGCGTCCAGGTGCACGAGTACGACGAGCTGATCGCAGGCAAGCCGACCACGTACGACTGGCCGGAGCTGGACGAACGTGCCGCCGCGGCCATGTGTTACACCTCCGGCACCACCGGCGACCCCAAGGGCGTCATCTACTCCCACCGTTCGATCTACCTGCACTCCATGCAGGTCAACATGGCCCAGTCGATGGGGCTCACCGACCAGGACACCTCGCTCGTGGTGGTCCCCCAGTTCCACGTCAACGCCTGGGGCCTGCCGCACGCCACGTTCATGACCGGCGTCAACCTCCTCATGCCGGACCGTTTCCTCCAGCCCGCGCCGCTCGCCGAGATGATCGAGTCCGAGCGGCCGACGCACGCCGCGGCCGTCCCCACCATCTGGCAGGGCCTGCTCGGCGAACTGCACGCCGAGCCCCGGGACGTCTCCTCGCTCACCCAGGTCACCATCGGCGGCTCGGCCTGCCCGCCCTCCCTCATGGAGGCCTTCGACAAGCTGGGCATGCGCGTCTGCCACGCCTGGGGCATGACGGAGACCTCCCCGCTGGGCACGATCGCCCGGCCGCCGGCCAGTGTCGTCGGCACGGACGAGGAGTTCGCGTACCGCCTCACCCAGGGCCGCTTCCCGGCCGGCGTGGAGGCCCGACTCGCCGGCCCCAGCGGCGAACGCCTCCCCTGGGACGGCGAGTCCGCGGGCGAGCTGGAGGTGCGCGGCCCCTGGATCGCGGGTGCGTACTACGGCGGCCAGGGCGCCGAACCGGTTCGCCCCGCCGACAAGTTCAGCGAGGACGGCTGGCTCAAGACCGGCGACGTCGGCACGATAAGCCACGACGGCTTCCTGATCCTCACCGACCGTGCCAAGGACGTCATCAAGTCGGGCGGCGAGTGGATCTCCTCCGTCGACCTGGAGAACGCGCTGATGTCCCATCCGGCCGTCGCCGAGGCAGCCGTCGTCGCCGTCCCCGACGACAAGTGGGGAGAGCGCCCCCTCGCCACGGTCGTCCTGAGGGAGGGCGCCACCGCCGACTTCGTGTCGCTGCGCACCTTCCTCGCCGAGGAGGGCAAGATCGCCAAGTGGCAGCTCCCCGAGCGCTGGACGATCATCGAGTCGGTCCCGAAGACGAGCGTCGGCAAATTCGACAAGAAGGTGCTGCGCAGGCAGTACGCGGAGGGCACGCTGGACGTCACCCAGCTCTGAGGTCCTCGGCGGCAGAATGACGGTTGGGGTGCTGTTTCACGTGAAACAGCACCCCAACCGTCTTATGCGTGAACCCAGTTCGAGGCCTGCGGCGCAGCGGGTCAGTTCGTGCCGATGCGCGCCAGCAGATCCACGATCCGGTCCTGCACCTCGACGCTCGTCGAGCGCTCGGCGAGGAACAGGACCGTCTCACCCGCGGCGAGGCGCGGCAGTTCGGCCTGGTCGACAGCCGCGGTGTAGACGACGAGCGGGGTGCGGTTCAACTGCCCGTTCGCCCGCAGCCAGTCCACGATCCCGGCGCGCCGACGCCGTACCTGCATCAGATCCATCACGACCAGGTTCGGCCGCATCTGAGAGGCCAGCGTGACGGCGTCCGCGTCCGTGGACGCCCGCGCGACCTGCATTCCGCGCCGCTCCAGCGTCGAGGTCAACGCCAGCGCGATCTCCGCGTGCTCCTCGATGAGCAACACACGCGGCGGGTGCTGCTCGGAGTCCCGCGGCGCGAGCGCCTTCAGGAGTACGGCGGGATCGGCGCCGTACGCCGCCTCCCGCGTCGCCTGCCCCAGTCCCGCCGTCACCAGTACCGGGACCTCGGCGGCGACGGCGGCCTGGCGCAGCGACTGCAGCGCGGTGCGGGTGATCGGACCGGTCAGCGGGTCCACGAACAGCGCGGCCGGGAACGCGGCGATCTGTGCGTCCACCTCCTCGCGCGAGTTCACGATGACGGGCCGGTAGCCGCGGTCGCTCAGCGCCTGCTGGGTCGTCACGTCGGGCGCGGGCCACACGAGGAGGCGGCGCGGGTTGTCCAGCGGCTCCGGGGGCAGCTCGTCGTCCACGGGCCGCGGCTGCGGCTGGTCGGCGACCTCGACCGCGCCACCGGGACCGTCCAGCGGCTCAGGACCCTCGTCGGCGTTCTTGTCCGGGGCTCCTATGGCGTACGACCGACCGGCGCCCTCGGTCGCTCCGGGCAGCCTCGGCCCGGGAGCCGTGGCGGTCTGCCCGGCCTCCGGGTGCGGACGCGCCGTCGTTTCGGGGCGCTCGGAAGCGGGCTCGGGGGGAGTGCCGAGCTTGCGGCGGCGGCCGGAGCCGTTGGTCTGGTGCGGGGGAGGCGTGGCGGTCTGCTGTGCCTGCGCCTGGGCCTGGGCCGGTGCGGCCCCCGGCTGGTTCGGCGCCGGCTGACGGCTGAACGGCACGCCCTGCCCGAGCGTCCGCACGCTGAACGCGCGCCCCTGCGTCGAGTTGGGGTCGATCGGCGCGACGGCCTCGGCGGGCAGCGGCTGGGCGACCCGCGGCTGAGCACCCGGCCGCGGCACCGGCTGCGCGGGCTGCTCCGGCGGGAGGGGGGTGCCGGGGCAGGAGTCTGCGCCTGCGGTTGCGGCTGGGCCCGGCGGGCGGCGGCCGCCGGGGCGGGGGCACCGGGCGGTACGGGCGCTGCCGGAGCTACGGGGGCGCCGGCGCCGGAGGTGTCGTCGGCGTTCGGGGCCGGCCAAGGGGCCGGGGCCTGCGCGGGGACGGCCTGTGCCGGGGTGGCCGGTACCGGGGCGCCCTGGGCCGGAACCGCCGCCGTGTCCGGCCGAGCCGGGGCCTGGCGGGCCCGCACTCCCGACGGCGCGGGAACCGGGTGCGGCTGGGGCGGAGTGTGATCGTCGGCCGGGTCGTGCGGCATCCCGTCGTGCCGGCCCTCGTCCCCCTGGCCACGACCGGCGACGGCACCGACGGCGTCGCCCGCCTGCTCCAGGAGCTGCTGCTGGGCCCTTTGCGCCTGCTGGACCTGTTCGGCCTGGACGTACTCGGGTGAGCGGTCCGCCTCCGCCGGCGGAAGCGCGAACACGGTCCGGGCTCCCCCTTCCTGCACGGCTGCCCGCTCGGCCGCCGCGGCCAGCGCCCGCCGACGCCGCCCGGTCGGCTGCGCGCCGACACCTTCGGCGGGGACGGCCTCCGGGGCACCCGGAGTACCGGGCGCGCTCGGGGCGCTGGGAGCCGAGGGCAACGCGGGCGGCAGCGCGTGCTGTTCGCCGTCACGCCGTGCCCGCCGCCCGGACGGCACGGGTACCCCTTGCGGAGAAGCCACGGGAACCCCCTGCGGAGGCACCGTCCCGCCCAGTCCCGTACCCGCGGCCGCGGTTCCCGCCCCGTGCTCGGCCGCCATGACGACCGCGCCCTCCGACACACCCTCGACCGGGTCGCCGTCCGCGCCCTCGACCGGGCTCGGCCGCCCACGACGGCGCCCGGTGGCGACGCCATCGCCGTCACCGGGGCCCTGGGCCTGCGCGGGCACGGACACCTCGGCGGCCTCCTGCTCCGCGGCCGTCCGGCGCCTGCGCCGCCCGGTGGGAGCGGCCGCACCGCCCTCGGTCGTGACCGTCTCCGCGGGGGCGACCTCGCTCTCCAGGAAGGCGTCCACGGAGGACCGCCGGGCCCGCCGCCTGCCACCGCCCTGGTTGCCGCCGTTCTGGTGCGAGGCCTGCTCGGGGAGGGCGATCTCGGCACCGGTCGACGCCGGGACCTCGAGGGCCATCGCTCCGGCCCCGTCGCCGATCGGCACCTCCAGGACGAACGCGCTGCCGCTCATTCCCGGTACCTCGTGCGTCTGCAGCACGCCGCCGTGCGCGCGCACGATCCCGCGCACGATCGGCTCGTGCACCGGGTCTCCCCCGCTGTAGGGCCCGCGCACCTCGATCCGTACGACCTCGCCGCGCTGCGCCGCCGCCACGACGACGGTGTTGTCCATGTAGCCGCCCGCGGACACCGGCGCGTTGCCGGTCGCGTCGACTCCGGCCACGTCCGCGATGAGGTGCGCCAGCGCCTGCGCGAGCCGCTGCGGGTCGACCTCGGCCTCGATGGGCGGCGCGTGCACGGCGAACTGCACACGCCCGGGCCCGATCAGTTCGACGGCCCCGTCGACACCGGCCGCGACGACCGCGTCCAGCATCACGTTCGTACGGACGATCTGCTCGGCCCCCGCGTCCAGCCGCTGATAGCCGAGCACGTTGTCGACGAGGGTCGTGATCCGCGAGTAGCCCGCCGCGAGGTGGTGAAGCACCTGGTTGGCCTCGGGCCACAGCTGGCCGGCGTCGTCGGCGGCGAGCTTGGAGAGCTCACCGCGCAGCTGGTCGAGGGGCCCGCGCAGGGACTGGCCGAGCACCGAGAGGAGCTGATCGTGCCGGGCGGTCAGTGCCTCGTAGCGGTCCTTCTCGCGCTCGCCGAGCGCCGCGTACCGCTCGTCGCCCGCGGCGAGTTCCTCCTCGTGGCGCTCGCTCACCTCGGCGAGCTCGGCGGCGTGCCGCTCGCGCAGCTCCGCCAGCTCCGCCGCGTGCTCCTCGCCGATCCGCTCGATCTCCTCCGCGTGCTGGGTGGCCTCGGCGTCCCTCTCCTCGACGAGGCTGTCGTACGGCCGTCGGTCGGTGAAGGTCATCACGGCGCCGACGAGCTGGTCCCCGTCACGCACCGGAGCGGTCGTCAGGTCGACCGGCACCTTGTCCCCGGACTTGGACCACAGCACCTGCCCGCGCACCCGGTGCTTGCGCCCGGAGCGCAGGGTGTCGGCGAGCGGGGACTCCTCGTACGCGAAGGGCTCGCCGTCCGCGCGCGAGTGAAGGATGAGGGCGTGCAGGTCCTGCCCGCCGAGATCACTGGCCCGATATCCCAGTATCTGGGCGGCCGCCGGATTGACGAGGACGACCCGCCCCTCCGTGTCCGTGCCCACGACACCCTCGGCCGCCGCGCGCAGGATCATCTCGGTCTGTCGTTGCGAACGCGCGAGTTCGGCCTCGGTGTCGACGGTGCCCGACAGATCGCGTACGACGAGCATGAGCAGCTCGTCAGGGGTGGGACCGTAACTGTCGTAGGCCTGCTGGCCGTTCTCCAGGTTCGCGCTGGTGACCTCGACCGGGAACTCGCTGCCGTCGGTCCGCCGCGCGATCATCCTGGTCGGCTTGGTCCGCCCGCGCTGGTCGATCGTCTCGGGCCGCCGCATGGACCCGGGGATCAGCCTCGAGTCGAACTGCGGCAGCAGATCGAGCAGCCCCCGGCCCACCAGAGCCGTACCCGGGGCCTCGAAGGCCTCCAGGGCGATGGTGTTGGCGTTGACGACCGTGCCATTGGCGTTGACCAGCACCAACGCATCGGGCAGCGCGTCCAGTATGGCTGCGAGGCGAGCAGCGCCTCGGGATGGCCTGCTGCTCACGAGACGCTTCCTCCCTGTTACCGCACCTTGCCGACCGCGAGGGCCATCTTGCCAACCTGCCCGCAGCGTGTCACGCGAGCGAGTCTACGGGCAGAGGTTGCGCTCGCGGCGCCGGATGAGAGGGAGGTCGCACGCAGAAGAACGGAAGAACCTGTGACCGCGCATTTCATCCCTTCCCTCCCTACCTCGCCGAACCGTGGCGTCACCATGACCGAGCGGTGCCGCGACGGTGGGCGGAGCCGGGGAGCAGGGGGACGAGGGCGTCCCAGCGTGCGACCTGGCAGCCGTCCGCCCGGTCGAACCGCGCGTCGACGGGCCGCCCGGCCCAGGTCCCGGTCACATGGGCGGTGGCCGGACCGCCGTACATCATCGTGCACATCGTGCCGGGCGCCACGGGGGCGAAGGGGTCCTTGCCCCACGTGGTCCGCTGGTCCAGCGTCGCGCACGCCTTGCCCACGTCGGGGTGACTGCCGCCATCGGGATGACACCGCAGCTCGTACGTCCCGTCGCCGCCTTCCGCGTGCTGGACGGTCACGGTCAGCCGGTCCCCGGAATCCTCGCCGCGGGCCGGCGGAGGCATCAGGCTCAGGGAGGCCGGTTCCGCGCGGGCGGCTCCGGCCTGGGCGACGGCGGGCAGGGCGGGTACGACGGACAGTGCCGCGACGGACGCGGCGGCGGTGAGGACGAGACGACGCAACATGACCTGACTAACGCGAGGGGCCCCGAGCGGTTGCGCGCGACCGACACCTGCCCCCGCGCGTCTCAGAGGTTCGGCTCTCCGACTCTCCGGCTCCTCGGGACTTTGCTCTGTGACCCGACTGCCTAGTACCGTGGGAGCCGATTGGTGACACCCCACCCGGCTGTGTCATCATCTGCACGCACCACTCGCGCTCGCGTGGGCGGTTGTGCGGGAGGCGTCGCCTAGTCCGGTCTATGGCGCCGCACTGCTAATGCGGTTTGGGCCTTAAAGCCCATCGAGGGTTCAAATCCCTCCGCCTCCGCGCCAAGATCCGAAGCCCCGGTCCAGCTGGACCGGGGCTTCGGCGTTGAGCCCCTCTGGAGCGCGTTTGCCCAGCTCGCAAGGGGTGCGGCAAACGGATTTCACATGGCGGCGGCAGTCATGTAATGTTCTTCCTGTCGCCGCGAGCGGGCCGAAAGCCCGGGAAGCGGGACGAAGCAGGAAACAAAAAAACAAGCACTCGTAGCTTAACGGATAGAGCATCTGACTACGGATCAGAAGGTTGCAGGTTCGAATCCTGCCGAGTGCACACCAGACCAGAGACCCCGTGGAGTGATCCACGGGGTCTCTGGCTTTTGCCTTGACGCCAGTGTTCCCCGGCAACCGCTTCTGTTCTGTCCATGAGCTCAACGGGAACACTGTTCGGCATGCCTGTCTCGCTGCATCACATCGTCATCGACGCCCACGACCTGCCCGCCCTGGCCCGGTTCTGGGCCGAGGTGCTGCGCTGGCGGATCCTGTCCGAGCGGGAGCGGGAGGTCGTGATCGGGCCGGACGAGACGGCCCCGGTGGGAATCTGCTTCATGCCGGTGACCGACCGCAAGGTCGTCAAGAACCGCCTGCACCTCGATCTGACCTCTACGGCGGAGGACCGGGAAGCCGAGATCGAGCGAATCCTTGCCCTCGGCGCTCGCCGAGCGGACGTCGGGCAGAGCGGCGGCGAGTCGTGGACCGTGCTGTCCGATCCGGAGGGGCACGAGTTCTGCGTAGTCCGTCCGAAGGAGACCCTCATCGGATAGTCCTGGGAGTCGATCGACAGCTACCCGGGACGCCAGCTGCACAGCGCCTCGAAGGAGCGGTTCCGGGCCGCTGGCAGGAGCACGTACGGCGTGCACGAGCGGCCCGGATGCACGTTCACCGTCACGGCCACCGATCCCGGCCCGAACGTGCCTGCGGCCTCACGGCAGTTCACCCCCTCCTCGGCCAGAACGGCAACGACGCCCTTGACTGCGGACCCGGCGCGAAACGGTGGGCCCGGCATCGACTTCTGCGTCCGCCCCTCCACTGGTGCAGGCGCCACCCGATGCAACCCCCGTGCGCAAACCACTTGAAGGCAGCCGCCGGGCGTGACGTACATGCCCGGCGGCTGCGGGCTCAGAACCGGGAAGCTGACGGCCGTAATTTCATGGACGCGGGCGTCGAATTCCGTCTCCATTCCATGTGGATCTCGATTCCATGGATGTCGGAATGGGTCCGCGGTAATGGGGCCAGGTGTGCGGACGGCGCGCAGGCGGTTCAGAGGCCCCGGAGGGATCAGTCGGCACGGGTGGCGTGGGTGTGCGGGTTGTGGACGCTCGCGAGGAGTTGCTGGTACGTCTCATGCATGGGCTTCTCCTTCCCCTTCGGGCTGAGAGAGATGATCTCGATGAAATGGGCGTCGCCGGCGATGAGGCGGGCGGAACCCGCAGCGCCGTCAGGGGCGGAGAGACGCGCGTCGAGGCTCGGCTGGCCGTGGACCGTGATCTTGTGGACGCCGGTGCTGGAGAGCTTGTGCTCGGGGGACTGGGCGCCCGCGTTGTAGCCGTCCACCAAGCCCCGAAGAGCGTCGTCGAGTTCCCCCTGGGCGCGGGGCAGGTCGAAGACCGCGAAGACGATGACCCCGTTGTCGGTCCGCACCTTGTAAAGGCGACCGTTCATTCCGTCCACGGCCTGGGTGAACTGCATGACATCGGGCTTTCCGGGGAGCCGGAACTTGATGCCGCTCACAGCGTCGGTGGTCTCCACCCATTGCTCGGCGGAGGCGGGGCCGCCGTGCTGACGGTGAGCGTCGTGATCGGGGGCGACCGTGGTGACGGTGGCCGTGTGCGGCGCCGCCGTGGCGGCCATCGCGCTGCTGGGCAACACCGCGCCTCCGGCGATCACGGTGGTCGAGGCGGCGAGCAGCAGAAGGCGCTGGAAATGGGAACGTCGATTCATGAAATTCACATCCCGTGGAAGTGGGGGGAGGGTGGAAAGTAGGTTGACGAATGGTCTGCGAATTACGGGTTTCCGGCCGCGCATCGCATGTGTCCATTAGGCCCGTTCCTTTGAATCGGGTCATGCCCCTGAATCACGTGACGCGAGAAGTCGGGACTTGACCGATGTCGTTGGGCTGAGCACAATCCCCGGCCTGCACGCTGTCGCCGCGGCGGGCTTCCTGTGGGGGGTGCTTGCGGGGAATCGATCCTGCTGTCGCCTGCCGAGTGAACATCATTGATTTCTAAGGGAGTTGCATGCTTCCCACATGTTGCGGAAGATTGCCAACAGAGCCTCGAGGATCTTGCGCGAAGCGTCTTGCGAGCCCTTCAAGGCCTGGGTGGCCGAGGTCGTCGTGACCATCCAGCGCGACGGCTGCTACGAACTCGAGCCGGCCCCCGTACAGCCCGCCCCCGGGGGTGGCGTCACCTACGTCGTGCTTCAGCAGGTCGCCGATGCCATCGTGCGGCTCGAGGAGCGGAACATTCGGGCGGACGAGGAGTTCGCGGCGCGGGTGGCGGAGCGGAACGAATTGCTGCCGAGCGCAATGCCCTGATGGCTGAGGGTAATCGGCTGGCGGCTCGACGGGAGCAGTTGCCGGCCGAGAGGAATCAGCTGTTGCGGGAGTCGAACGGTGACCGGAGCGCCACGACCCGGAACCAGGACGCGATGGCGCGCAGCCAGGAAATGATCTTTCGGAGTCAGGAGGTGATCGCTCGCGGCCAGGAGGTGATCGCCTGGAGCCAGGACGCGATGGCGGTGGCCCTGGGGCGCATGGCCGAGGAACGCCGAAGGGCGTCGGGCGAACGACGCCGGACGAAGGAGAAGGGCCCGAAGTCGCATCCCATTCTTGCGGCTTCGGGCCCTCTCCATGTCAGGTGAAGGCGCGCCGGCTCAGTCGCCCTTCCGCAGCTCCTCCAGGTATTCGCCCATCAGCCTTCCCGTACGGGTGAACAAGTCGTACAGGATGGCGATTTCGGCGGGCGAGTAGTCGGAGAAGAGTTCGGTGACGCGGGCGTAGTGCGGCTCGTAGAGGGCCTTGACGCGGGCGACCGCATCCGGGTTCGCGGCCACGCGGACGCGGCGGCGGTCGTCGGGGTCGGGACGGCGGGTGACGTAGTCGGCGCGTTCGAGGCGGTTGAGGATCCCCGTGACGGCGCCCGTCGTGACATGGGCCCGCTCAGCGAGGTCGCCGGCCGTGAGCAGCCTGTCGCCCGCCTCCAGGACGAAGCCGAAGCACGTGAGGTCGGTGACGTTCAGGTTCAGCCGCTGGGCCATCTCCTGCTGGCCGATCATGCCCGTCGCGATGAGGTGGTCCATCGCGTTCAGCGCCTGGGCCGGAGTCGCGGGTGGGCGCGGCGTGCCCTGCTGCATGGGCATTTCCCTTAGTGCGTGAGATGTTTCTGGGGTAGATTTCTTAGCGTATGAGGGATTCTAGTCCCTCACATCACGAAACTCCGCTGTTCGGACAGAGGGAGGCAATACGTGAGCAAGCATGACGAGGGGCACACCCTCGCGGGCTGGATCGGATTCGGGATCGCCACCGCGGGGGTGGTGGGCATCGGGCTGGGGGTCTGCGCCGACAACGCCCTCGGGGAGTGGGGCGGCCTGGCGGTCGTGGCCGTGAGCGTGCTGGTCACCTGGGTGCTCCATCTCGCCGGATGGGGCAAGCCGCCCGGGCGACGGCCGGCCTCGGAGTGGGGACTGCGGGTCAGGGACCTCGGCGCGCGGCAGGGGCACCCCGGGTGCGTGGGGTGCCGGCTGGCGGGGCGCGGGCGGCCCGCGACCAGGTCGGACGTGGCTGTCGGCGGTAAGCCTGTGAGCGGTGAACCCGTGACCGAGTCCATCACCTGAACGGCTGCCCGGGCGGAGGCGGCTTGATCGCCGGCCCCGTTGTCGGTGGCAACGCCTACGCTCGTGAGTGATGGCACAGACGTGGAGATGTTCGGGTCTGCGATGGTCTGCGGACGGCCCCGTGCTGATGTGGGGCGGCGGACGGGGCAGTGCGCTGTCCTGGGGGAAGCGGGTGGCCTTTGGGGTGGTGGACGAGGGCGTACGGACGTGTGTGGGGGCGCGGGGGAACGCATGTCCGGTGCGGGCGGTGGTGTCGGGGCGGAGCGCGGGGGCCCGTTGTGAGGAGTGCGCGCGGCTGGATCGCGCGCACTCCGTGGCCGCCGACACGATGGCCGACGACCCGCGGCCCTACCGGGTGTACCTCGCGTGGTTCGGGCCCGGCATGGTCAAGGTCGGGATCACCGGGGCCGCGCGCGGGTCGGCTCGGCTGCTGGAGCAGGGGGCCGTCGTCTTCAGCTGGCTGGGGCAGGGGCCGTTGATGGCGGCGCGGCGGACCGAGGAGCTGCTGCGGGCCGCGCTCCGGGTGCCGGACCGGATCCCGTACGCCGAGAAGCGGGCGGTGCGGGCAGCGTTGCCGGGGGCGGGCGAGCGGCTGGAGGAGATCCGGGAGCTGCACGCGCGGGTCATGGAGCTCGAAGGCTGGCCCGAGTCCCTGGAGCGGGCGCCCTTCCAGGCCGTCGACCACACCGAGGTGTTCGGGCTCGAAGGGCTCCAGCCCGCCATCGGTGTCGTGAGCGAGCTGGTCGCGGGCGGTGTGGTGAGCGGGGAGCTGGTCGCCGCGGCCGGACCCGATCTGCATCTGGCGACCGGGCGAGGGGTCGTCGTGGTCGATACGCGGATCATGACCGGATGGGAGCTGACCGCGGTCAGGGGTGAACAACTGACGGTTCCCGTAAGGGAGTGGGAGGACAGGAGTGTGAGGCAGGACGGACTCTTCTGAGTGCCCGCGTGAGTGCCCGGGTCCGAGTGCCCGCGCGGATGCCGTTCTCCGAGGGTCAAGAGTTGGATCCCTCTTGGATCCCGTTCGGAAAGGGCCTGGACGAGTGGGGCGACCCGGCCCGACAGTGGTTGCCATGAGCGATCACTCCATTGCACCTGTCGCCGCCCACGAACCCCCTTACTACGCCGCCGTGTTCACCTCCGTCAGGACCGAGGACGACGGAGGGTACGGAGAGACCGCCGAGCGCATGGAGGAGCTGGTGAAGGACATCCCGGGCTACCTCGGCATGGACTACGCGCGCACGCCGGGCGGCCTGGCGATCACCGTCGGGTACTTCCGGGACGCGGACGCGATCCGGGAGTGGGGCGGGCACGCCGAGCACCGCGCGGCGCAGCGGCGCGGCCGCGCCGAGTGGTACGAGCGCTACACACTGCACATCGCCAAGGTCGAGCGGAGCCATGAGTACGAGCGGACTCCAGGGGACTGAGCAGAGCATCGGGACCGAGCAGGGCACGGAGGCAGGGCGAAGTGGCAGGAGCGAGCGTGCGGGCGACTGGCGGGACTGACGGGTCGGGCGGGACTGACGGGTCTGGAGGGGCTGACGGGTCCGGCGGGGAAGACGTACGGCGGTTCTGGCAGCGGCTCGGGCTCCCGGGGCTCGTCGATGTCCACACGCACTTCATGCCCGAGCGCGTCCTGCGCAAGGTGTGGGACTACTTCGACGCGCTCGGGCCGCTGACCGGCGGCGTCGAGTGGCCCATCACCTACCGCGCGGAGGAGGGCGAGCGGCTCGCGGTCATCCGGGAGTTCGGGGTACGGGCCTTCACCGCGATGCTCTACCCGCACAAGGCCGGCATGGCGCAGTGGCTGAACTCCTGGGCCGTCGACTTCGCCCGCCGGACGCCCGACTGTCTGCACACCGCCACCCTGTTCCCCGAGCCGGGCGTCGAGGGGTACGTGCGGGAGGCGTTGGAGCAGGGGGCTCGCGTCTTCAAGGCGCACGTCCAGGTGGGGGCGTACGACCCGAGTGATCGACTCCTCGACTCCACCTGGGGGCTGCTCGCCGAGGCCGGGGTCCCTGTCGTGGTCCACTGCGGGTCCGGTCCCGCGCCCGGCAAACACACCGGGCCCGAGCCGGTCGCCCGTGTCCTCGCCCGGCATCCCCGACTGCGGCTGATCGTGGCGCACATGGGGATGCCCGAGTACGAGGACTTCCTCACCCTCGCGGAGCGCTACGGGGAGGTGCGGCTGGACACGACGATGGCGTTCACGGACTTCAGCGAGCGGTTCGCGCCGTTTCCGCGGGAGGCCGGGAACCGGCTCGTCGACCTGGGGGACCGGGTCCTGCTGGGGACCGACTTCCCGAACATCCCCTATCCGTACGTGCACCAGCTGCACGCCCTCGAACGGCTCGGGCTGGGAGACGACTGGCTGCGGGCCGTCTGCTACGAGAACGGCGCTCGTCTCTTCGCGATCCGTCCCTGAACGGGGCGCCCCGGAACGGCCGTCGGGAACTTCGTGACCTTCCCAGGAGTTCCCTGAGAGGCACCTGTGTGTTTCTCAGGGAAATCACAGGTCCCCGAAAGCGTGCTCTCAGAGGACCCCGACAAGGTGTCCGCTATGACCACGACCTCGCCCCAGGGGCGCACCGAACTGCTGAGGCCGGACGGGAGCCCCGTCCGAGTGCTGGTAGTGGACGACGAGCTGTCGATCACCGAGCTGCTCTCCATGGCCCTTCGTTACGAAGGCTGGCAGATCCGCAGCGCGGGTGACGGACAGGGTGCGGTGCAGACCGCGCGCGAGTTTCGGCCCGACGCCGTTGTCCTCGACATGATGCTGCCGGACATGGACGGCCTCGCGGTCCTGGGGCGCCTGCGCCGCGATCTGCCCGACGTGCCCATCCTCTTCCTCACGGCCAAGGACGCCGTCGAGGACCGCATCGCGGGGCTGACAGCCGGCGGCGACGACTACGTCACCAAGCCCTTCAGCCTCGAGGAGGTCGTGGCCCGGCTGCGCGGACTGATCCGCCGCTCCGGTGCCGCCGACCGGCGTTCCGACTCCGTGCTCGTCGTCGGCGACCTCACCCTCGACGAGGACAGTCACGAGGTCTCGCGTGCCGGGGAGAACATCCACCTCACCGCGACGGAGTTCGAACTCCTGCGGTTCCTCATGCGTAATCCCCGGCGTGTACTCAGCAAGGCACAGATACTCGACCGCGTGTGGTCGTACGACTTCGGCGGCCAGGCCAACGTCGTCGAGCTCTACATCTCGTACCTGCGCCGCAAGATCGACGCCGGACGTGAGCCGATGATCCACACCAGGCGTGGGGCCGGTTACCTGATCAAGCCCGCGGCGTCATGAGCGGGCGACGACGGCCGCGTAAGCAGGGGCGAGGACGACAGCCGCGCACGCTGCGGACGCGGCTCGTCGTCGCGTCCGTGGTGCTGATCGCCGTGGTGTGTGCGGTGATCAGCACGGTGACGACGCTTGCGTTGCGGTCGCACCTTTACGACCAGTTGGACAGGCAGCTGACCGAGGTCGCCTCGCGCGCGTCCGGCTCGTTCGGTCCGCCCGGCGCGCAGCCCAGGAACGGCATCGGCGCGCCCGGTGGGCAGAGGGTGCAGTCGCGCCCGACCGAACTCAAAGATTTCGTCACCAAGGGTCCGCAGCCCCCAGGCACCATCGCGGCCAAGGTGGTGAACGGTTCCATCACCGATGCCCAGCGCGGTGAGAAGTCCACGAGCGACCTCGAGATGAACGCAAAGACTCTCACCAAGGCGCAGCTCGCGGCCCTCGGCTCCGTTTCCCAGGACGGCAAGCCGCACACCGTGGACATCCCCGGCGAGGGTGAGTATCGCGTCGAGTACAAGACCGGCGACAACGGCAGCTACTACGTCGCCGTACCGACCTCGGACGTCAACAGCACCATCAACACCCTGATCCTCGTCGAGGTCAGCGTCACCGCCGCCGGTCTCATCGCCGCCGGCATCGCGGGCAGCGTCCTCGTCGGGCTCGCCCTGCGCCCCCTGCGCAAGGTCGCCTCCACCGCCACCCGCGTCTCCGAACTCCCCCTGCACACCGGCGAGGTCACCCTCTACGAGCGGGTGCCGGAGTCCGAGGCCGACCCGCACACCGAGGTCGGCCAGGTCGGCGCCGCACTCAACCGCATGCTCGACCACATCCACAGCGCCCTGCACGCACGCCAGCAGAGCGAGATGCGCGTACGGCAGTTCGTCGCGGACGCGAGTCATGAGCTGCGTACACCGCTGGCGTCGATCCGCGGTTATGCCGAGCTGACGAGACGCGGCCGCGAGGAGACCGGGCCCGACACCCGGCACGCCCTCGGCCGGATCGAGTCCGAGGCCGGGCGCATGACCCTGCTCGTCGAGGACCTGCTGCTGCTCGCGCGGCTGGACGCCGGACGCCCGCTCCAGTACGACCAGACCGACCTCGTACCGCTCGTCATCGACGCCGTGAGCGACGCCCGGGCGGCCGGTCGCGGCCACAACTGGCGGCTCGAACTGCCGGAGGAGCCCGCGCTGGTCCTCGCGGACGCCGCACGGCTGCAACAGGTCATGGTCAATCTCTTCGCGAACGCCAGAACGCACACCCCGCCCGGTACGACCGTCACCGCACGCGTGCACCGGCACGGACCGTGGCTGTGCGTGGACGTCCAGGACGACGGGCCCGGCATCCCGCCCGACCTGCTTCCGCGCGTCTTCGAACGCTTCGCACGCGGTGATTCCTCGCGCTCCCGGTCCTCCGGCTCGACGGGCCTGGGACTGGCCATCGTGCAGGCCGTCGCGGCCGCGCACGGCGGTGCCGTCACCGTGGACAGCATGCCCGGACGGACGGTGTTCACCCTTCATCTGCCCGCGATCGCCGTCGATCCGTTCGTGGAAACAAAGGCGCAACTGTTCTCACAGGCACAGCACAGCGCCACCACATGGGTGCAACAGGGCGTGTGACGAGAGTCGTTCGCATGCGAACCGACTCTTCTCCCGGCAACCTGCCGGCGCGGGAGCACCTCCCGGCCGGGTCCGCCGGTACGCCTGTCCTGGACGTAGTGATCCCCGTTTACAACGAGGAGAAGGATCTCCAGCCGTGTGTGGTGAGACTGCACGAGCATCTCAAGCGCACCTTCCCGTACGCGTTCCGCATCACGGTCGCGGACAACGCCTCGACGGACACCACCCCTCAGGTGGCCGCACGGCTGGAGTCGGAGATACCGGAGGTCAGGTCCTTCCGGCTTGAGCAGAAGGGCCGCGGGCGCGCGCTGCGCACCGTGTGGTCGGCCTCGGACGCTCCGATCCTCGCCTACATGGACGTGGACCTGTCCACCGACCTCAACGCCCTCCTCCCGCTGGTGGCCCCGCTGATCTCGGGCCACTCGGACCTCGCGATCGGCTCCCGGCTCGCCCGCAGCTCGCGCGTGGTGCGCGGTGCCAAGCGGGAGTTCATCAGTCGCACCTACAACCTGATCCTGCGCGGCTCGCTGCAGGCCCGCTTCTCGGACGCGCAGTGCGGCTTCAAGGCGATCCGCCGCGATGTCGCCCAGGTGCTGCTGCCGCTGATCGAGGACACCGGCTGGTTCTTCGACACCGAGATGCTGGTGCTCGCCGAGCGCGCCGGACTGCGCATCCACGAGGTGCCGGTCGACTGGGTCGACGACCCGGACTCGACCGTGCACATCGTGAAGACCGCGACCGACGACCTGAAGGGTGTGTGGCGCGTGGGGCGCGCCCTCGCCACCGGTTCACTCCCCCTCGACCGGCTCGCGCGCCCCTTCGGGGACGATCCGCGCGACCGCGACCTGACCGACGTGCCCAAGGGTCTGGCCCGCCAGCTCGTCGGCTTCTGTGTGGTGGGCGTCCTGTCCACCCTCTTCTACCTGCTCCTGTACAGCGGCTTCCGCTCGTTCTCGGGCTCGCAGATCGCCAACGCGCTCGCCCTGCTCGTGTCGGCCGTCGCCAACACCGCGGCCAACCGCCGTCTGACCTTCGGCGTCCGCGGTCGCGGCAGCGCGGTCCGGCACCAGGCACAGGGCCTGGTCGTCTTCGGTATCGGCCTCGCCCTCACCAGCGGCTCGCTCGCCGCCCTGAACGCGGCGACGAGCAGCCCGGCGCACTCCACCGAACTCGCGGTGCTCATCGCCGCCAACCTCGCGGCGACCGTGCTGCGGTTCCTGCTCTTCCGCGCCTGGGTCTTCCCGGACCGGCGTGACGAGAGGGGAGCCTCGACCGTCGTCGCCTCGCACAACCCGGCCTCGCCCACCTATGGCACGACGTCGGCGGCGCACCCGCAGTACCAGCACCCGCGGCAGCTCCCGCGTCAGCAGCACCCGCACACGCCGCTGCCCCAGCGCCCGACCGCGACGGCGCCCCAAGCTCCGTACATCAATCACGACCACAACCAGACCGACGAGTTCCGCGCCGGTGAAGCCGCGGACCGCACCTGGGGGGACGCAACCATGCAGCTGCAGGCGGTGCGCCCGCACGATCACGACCCGAGGGACACGAGGGACGCACGATGACGACTCAGTCCGATACGAGCCACCAGGAGGGCGCGAGCCCCTCCGGCGCCGAGCTCTTCTGGGGACCGCCGAGCTCGACGGCTCTGCAGGAGCCCGTGGTGCCGCCCATCGCGGCCCCCCGGTCCGGTGAGCCCGAGCAGCCGTTCTTCCACCGCGTCTGGCGCGGCCGGCCCGAGGACCCGCGCTGGGTGCGCCCCGCCTTCCTCGCCCTGCTCGTCGCCACCGGCCTGCTCTACCTCTGCAACCTGAGCGCCTCCGGGTACGCCAACTCCTTCTACTCCGCGGCCGTCCAGGCCGGCAGCCAGAGCTGGAAGGCCCTCTTCTTCGGCTCGCTCGACTCGGCCAACGCCATCACCGTCGACAAGCCCCCGGCCTCGCTGTGGCCGATGGCCCTGTCGGTACGGATCTTCGGTCTCACCTCGTGGGCGATCCTCGTCCCCGAGGTGCTGATGGGTGTCGCCACGGTCGGCGTCCTGTACGGGGCACTGCGCCGTCGCTTCAGCCCAGCGGCCGGTCTGATCGCGGGTGCGGTGCTCGCGCTCACTCCCGTCGCCGCGCTGATGTTCCGGTTCAACAACCCGGACGCGATGCTCGCGCTGCTGATGACCGTCACGATCTACTGCGTGGTCCGCGCTCTGGAGGACGGCCGGACGAAGTGGCTGGTCTGGGCGGGTGTCGCGGTCGGCTTCGCCTTCCTCGCGAAGACCCTGCAGGCCTTCCTGATCCTGCCGCCGCTCGCGGTCGTGTACGCGGTCTGCGCGCCGGTGCAGCTCAGGAAGCGGTTCGCACAGCTGGGTCTTTCGGCGGTGGCGATGGTCGTCGCCGGCGGTTGGTGGGTGGCGATCGTGGAGCTGTGGCCCGCGTCCTCCCGCCCGTACATCGGCGGCTCGCAGAACAACTCCTTCCTTGAGCTGACCTTCGGCTACAACGGCCTCGGCCGTATCAACGGCGACGAGACCGGCAGCGTCGGTGGTGGCGGCGGTGGCGGTGGCACCGGCCAGTGGGGCGAGACCGGCTGGAACCGGATGTTCAACTCGGAGATCGGCAGCCAGATCGCATGGCTGCTGCCCGCCGCGCTGATCCTGTTCGTCGCGGGGATCGTGCTCACCCGCAAGGCCAGGCGGACCGACCTGACGCGCAGCTCGTTCCTCGCCTGGGGCGGCGCGCTGCTGATGACAGCGATCATCTTCAGCTACATGGCCGGCATCTTCCACCAGTACTACACGGTGGCCCTGGCCCCCTACATCGCGGCCGTCGTCGGCATGGGCGCGACGGTGCTGTGGGAGGAGCGGAGCAAGGTCTGGGCCTCGCTCACCCTCGCCGGCGCGGTCACCGCGACCGCCGCCTGGGGATACGTCCTCCTCAACCGCACCCCCACCTACCTCCCGTGGCTGAAGTGGCTGGTCCTCATCGGCGGTCTGGTCGGCGCGCTCGGCCTGATCTTCGCGGCCAGGCTGGGCCGTCAACTGGCCCTCGCGGCGGTCGGACTGAGCTTCGTGGCCTCGGTCGCGGGCCCGACGGCGTACACGCTGTCCACGGTGAACACCGGGCACACCGGTTCGATCGTCACGGCCGGTCCCGCGGGCGCCGGCATGATGGGCGGCCGTGGTCCCGGTGGCGGCGGTGGCATGCGGGGCGGCTTCCCCGGTGGCGGCAACACCCAGGGCCAGAACCAGCAGGGCGGCAACGGCACCACCCAGCAGGGCGGCGGCATGGGCCGGCCCCCGATGGGCGGTACGGGCGGCACCGGTGGCTTCCCCGGTCAGAACCGGCAGGGCAACGGCAACACCCAGGGCCAGAACCAGCAGGGCGGCATGCCCGGCGGTGGCGCGATGGGCGAGGGCGGCATGGGCGGTGGCGGCGTGGGCGGTCTGCTCAACGGCGCGACCGTCAGCCCCGCGGCCAAGAAGCTGCTGGAGACGAAAGCGGGCGACTACACCTGGGCGGCCGCGGCCATCGGTTCCCAGAACTCCGCGAGCTACCAGCTCGCCACCGGCAAGCCGGTGATGGCGATCGGCGGCTTCAACGGCACCGACCCGTCCCCGACGCTGGCCCAGTTCAAGAAGTACGTGACGGACGGCAAGGTCCACTACTTCATCTCGGGCGGCGGCATGGGTGGCATGGGCGGCGGCAACTCCACCACCTCCACCTCCTCCCAGATCAGCTCGTGGGTCACGGCCAACTTCAAGAAGGTGACGGTCGGTTCGGCCACCTTCTACGACCTGACGCAGCCGACCAAGTAGCTGGCAGCAGGTCCTGCACGCAGGGCGGTGGCCCGGAGCGATCCAGCTCCGGGCCACCGCCCTTTTCGTACGCCCCGCTCGTACGCCCTTTTCGTACGCCCGGAGAACTGCGTTGTACGCTGTATGGGAGCTGTTCTACGGTGTACAGCATGTCGACGACTCCCCCAGGACCCTCGAGGACCAGCCGCAAGGCCACCCCCAACGCTGGCTGATCCTCGGCGTCATCTGCCTCGCCCAACTGACCGTGCTGCTCGACAACACCGTCCTGAACGTCGCGATCCCCTCCCTCACCCGGGAGCTGGGCGCGGCCACCTCCGACATCCAGTGGATGATCAACGCGTACTCGCTGGTGCAGTCCGGGCTGCTGCTCACGGCGGGCAGCGCGGCCGACCGCTACGGCCGCAAGAAGATGCTGATCGCGGGTCTGGTCCTCTTCGGGATCGGCTCGGTGGTGGCCGGACTCGCCGACTCCACGGGCCAGTTGATCGCCGCACGGGCCGGGATGGGCGTCGGCGGCGCGCTCCTGCTGACCACCACGCTCGCCGTCGCCATGCAGGTCTTCACCCCCGCGGAGCACCCGAAGGCCATCGGCATCTGGAGCGCCGTCAACGCCCTCGGCTTCGCGGCCGGGCCGCTCCTCGGCGGCTTCATACTGAACCACTTCTGGTGGGGCGCGATCTTCCTGGTCAACCTGCCGGTGGTGGCCCTGGGCCTCGCCGCGGTGGTGGCCCTCGTACCGGAGTCGAAGAGTCCGCGCGGGGACCGTCCCGACCTCCTGGGAGCGCTGCTTTCCACGATCGGTATGACCGCACTCGTGTACGCGATCATCTCCGGCCCCGAACACGGCTGGACGTCGGGCCGGGTCCTGGCCACGGACGCGGTCGCCGTGCTGGTGCTGGCCGCCTTCGCGTACTGGGAGAGCCGCATCCCGTACCCCATGCTCGACCTGCACTTCTTCCGCGACCGGCGCTTCACGGGAGCCGTGGCGGGAGCCGTCCTCATCACCTTCGGCATGGGTGGTGCCCTCTTCCTCCTCACCCAGCACCTCCAATTCGTCCTGGGATACGGCCCCCTGGAAGCCGGACTGCGTACGGCGCCGCTCGCGCTCGCGGTCGTGGCGCTGAACTTCTCCGGCCTCTCGGCGAAGTGGACGGCGAGACTCGGCACTCCGGTGTCGATCGCGCTCGGCATGACGCTGATGTCGGCCGGGTTGGTGTCGATCGCCACGCTCGCCGCGCACGGGTACGGCGACACACTGCTCGGGCTGTTGCTGATCGGCGCGGGCGCCGCCGTGGCCAACCCGGCCATGGCACACGCCGTCATGAGCGCGATTCCGCCGGAGAAGGCGGGCGTGGGCGCGGGCATCAACGGCACGCTCGCCGAGTTCGGCAACGGCCTCGGCGTGGCGGTCCTCGGGGCGATCCTCAACTCCCGGTTCGCGGCGCTGATTCCGGTGGCGGCGGCCTCGCTCCCGGCCGCGCTGGCCTCGGCGGGTTCGGAGGAGGAGCGCGGGCGGATCACGGACGCGTTCTCGTCGGGGTTGGAGACCAGCCAACTGGTGGGCGCGGTGGCCGTCCTTCTCGGTGGACTGCTGGCCGCGGCGTTGCTACGACGTGCGGAGAGGGCAGACTCCGCGATGGCGGTGTCGGCGTAGCGCCCGCTTAGCATCAGGGTTCCGAGTCATCAGTTGTGAGTTTCGAGTCTCGAGTTTCGAGTCCCGAGGAAGGTGCGCCATGGTGAGGGCAGCCGACCGTGCCGAGCGTCCGGGGCGGACCAGTGTCTGGCTGGAGGGCAAGGCTCCCCGGGGCGCTGCGGCGCGCGGGGGCGGGCAGCCGTCGGGGCTCGACCGGGACCGGATCACCGAGGTCACCGTACGGCTGCTGGATGCCGAGGGCATGGCGAAGTTCTCCATGCGCCGGCTGGCCGCCGAGCTGAACGTCACCGCGATGTCCGTGTACTGGTACGTCGACACCAAGGACGACCTGCTGGAGCTCGCCCTCGACGCGGTCTTCGGCGAACTGGAGCTGCCCGACGCGGAGTCGGGCGAGGACTGGCGCGACCAGCTCCGCTCCCTCGCCACCGGCTATCGCGCGCTGCTGGTCCGCCACCCCTGGGTGTCCCCGCTGATCGGGACCTTCCTGAACATCGGCCCGCACTCCATGGCCTTCTCGCTCTGCGTCCAGCAGGTGATCCGCAACACCGGCCTGCCCCGGCACGGCCAGATGGGCGCGCTCTCGGCGGTCTTCCAGTTCGTGTACGGGTTCGGCACCATCGAGGGCCACTTCGTGCAGCGCTGCGCCTCGGCGGGGATGACCCAGGACGAGTACTTCCGTCAGGCCATGAGCACGATCGGCGAACAGCCGCAGTTCTCCGCCAACTTCGAGAACGCCGCGGACCTCATGGAGGCCCGCGGCGGTGACACGGTCGAGGAGATGCGGGAGCGGGACTTCACGTTCGCGCTGGAAACGCTGATCGCGGGGATCGAGACGATGGTCGCCCGGGGTTAGGGCCTGCCCCGCTCCTTCTCGGCCGTTCCCGGGCTACTCCTGGGGGACAGCCGGGCCGGGAAGCCGCCCGTCGCGACCGGTCCCCACTTCACCGGCGTGACCCGGATGATCGACTTGCCCTGCTTGAGCATGGCCTCCCGGTACTCGTCCCAGTCCGGGTGTTCGCCCGCGATGTTCCGGTAGTACTCGACGAGCGGCTCGACGGATTCGGGGGAGTCGACGACCTCGGCCGTGCCGTCGATCTGGACCCAGGGTCCGTTCCACTCGTCGCTCAGCACGATCAGGCTGACCCGCTCGTCCCGCTTGGCGTTACGGGTCTTCGCGCGTTCGGGGTAGGTCGAGACGACGATCCGCCCGGCGTCGTCGACCCCGCAGGTCAGGGGGGAGCCCTGGGGGCTGCCGTCCGCCCTCCGGGTCAGCAGGATGGCGCGGTGGCGGGGGCGTACGAAGTCGAGCAGTTCGTCCAGGGACACGGCGGTGTTCGTAGCGATGTTCGGTGCCATGTGAGTCAGCCTAGGCTGCCCGCCGGGAAGGTGCGCTCACCTCACGCCTGCGGGAGTGGCACGCCTTGCACCGCCTGGACGTCCAACTCCACCTTCAGCGTGCTGCCGATCGCCGAGATGCCTGCCTGGATGACCTGGTTGTAGTTCATGGCGAAGTCCTCGCGGTGGAGTTCGGTCGTCGCCCGGAAGGCGGCCCGCGTGCCGCCCCAGGGGTCCCCGCCCGTGCCCAGGTAGGCGAGGTCCAGGTCGACCGGGCGGGCGATGCCGCGCATGGTGAGTTCGCCGTGGACGGTCCAGCGGTCGGAGCCGGCCGGGGTCAGGCCGGTCGAGCGGTAGGTGATCCGCGGGTACGTCTCGACGTCGAGGAAGTCGGGGGACTTCAGGTGGCCGTCGCGCATGCCGTTGCCGGTGTCGATCGAGGCCGCGGTGATCACGGCCTCGACACGGGACTTGGACACGTCGTCCGGGGCGATCTCGATCGTCGCGGAGAAGTCCGTGAAACGGCCGTGCACGCTGGAGATGCCCAGGTGCTGCGCGACGGCGCCGACGGAGGAGTGCGCCGGGTCGACGGTCCAGGGTCCGGGCGGCGGCAGTTCGTTGCCGCCCTGGCGGGCGAGGGTCACATTGCCGATCTCGGCCCGGCCGCTCGCCGTCACGATCGCGCTGGAGGCGGCGGGCGCGTACCCGACCGCGGTCACGATCACGGTGTACGCGCCGGGCGTGAGGGGGGTCGGGTCGTGCACGGCGCCTTCGGCGTCGGCCTCGGCGCGCAGCACCTGCGTCCCGGTCATGTCGGTCACCGTGACGACCGCGTGCGACACGGCCCATCCGTCCCGCGTGCGAATCCGTGCGGTCAGTCCCATCCCGTTTTCTCCCTGCAAAACACTAAAAATCGGTCGCCATGAAACCGGCCCGTGGGGGGCGCACCTCCGCTCAGAGCGCGCGCGTCCCCACGGGCCGGGGTATCAACTACTCGCCGGGGTGGGCGAGGGTGATGTCGTGGTCGTCGACGCCACGGCCGGTGACCGTGAGAGCCGTCGCGACCGGGGGGTAACCCGTCGCGATGACGGTGTACTCGCCGCCGTCCAGGTCGGTGAAGGCGTACGCGCCGTCCGTGCCGGTCCTGGCGGTGCCGATCACGTTGCCGGCCGCGTCGACCAGCGTGACCCGGGCGTCGCCCAGGGGGCCGCCGGGGGCCCGTACGACGCCCTGGAGCTGGGCGCCCGCGCTGAGCTCGACCTCGACCCGGGTGACCCCGGCGCCGCCGACCTCGACGGTGAGGGCCTGCGGGCGGTGGCCGGCCGCGTTCACCGCGATGGTCACCGGACCCGGAACCAGTTCGGCGAAGGTGAACTGGCCCTGCTCACCGGTGGTCCCGGTGGCCAGCACGTCACCGCGGACGTCGGTCACGATCACCATGGCGTCCTTGACCGGGGTGCCGGTCCCGGCGGCCCGGACGAGTCCGCTCAGCCCGCTCGTGCCGCTCAGCAGGATGTCGTACGCCACCGGCTCGTCGTTCACGGTGATCGTCGAGGCCTGCGGCTGGAAACCGTCGGCGGAGGCGATCAGGACGTACGAGCCCGTGCCGGGAGCGTCCACCGTGTAGAAGCCGTCGGCCTGCGCGACCGACCGGCCCAGCTGCCGTCCCGCGAGCGAGATCAGCGTGACCGCGGCCTGCGGGACGGGGGCGCTCTCGGCGCCGCGGACGTGACCGCGGACCGCTACGCCGCCGGAGGCGGGCAGCGGTGCGCTCTCCCGTGTCGCGGTGGCGACGGCGGCGAGCCGCTGCGTGCCCTCGGGTCCGGCCGCGAGGCTCGTCTCGGCGACGGCCGCCCAGCTCGGAATCCTCTCGTCGGCGGCGGGTGCCTCGGCGGTGGCCGTAGCCGTCGGCTCGGTGGCCTCCGCCTTCGCCTCCGCGGCCTGGGCCAGCGCGCCCGAGGTCCGCAGCGGGACCTCCTTGATGAACAGGACGATGAGGAAGGCGAGCAGTGCCAGGGCGGAGCCGATCATGAAGACGTCCGCGATGCCGTGACCGTAGGCGCTCTCCAGGACGGTGCGCAGCGGGGCGGGCAGCGCGTCCATGTTCGGGATGGTGCCGGAGCCGGAGCCGGACGCGGCGGCCGCGTACTTGGGGTCGATGCCGGTCAGGCCGTCCTTGACGTAGTCGGTGATCCGGGTGGACATGATCGCGCCGAGCGCGGAGACGCCGATCGCACCGCCGAGGGAGCGGAAGAACGTCACCGTGGAGCTGGCCGAGCCGAGGTCGGACGGGGCCACCTGGTTCTGCGTGGACAGCACCAGGTTCTGCATCGTCATGCCGACGCCGAGACCGAGCAGCGCCATGAAGATCGCGACGTGCCAGTAGGTCGTGTCGTAGCGGATGGTGCCCAGCAGGCCCAGGCCCGCGGTGATCAAGACGGTGCCGCTGACCAGCCAGTACTTCCACCGGCCGGTCTTGGTGATGACCTGGCCGGAGACCGTGGAGGCGATGAACAGGCCGCCGATCATCGGGATGGTCATGACGCCCGACATCGTCGGGGACTTGTCACGGGCCAGCTGGAAGTACTGGCTGAAGAAGACGGTGCCGGTGAACATCGCGACGCCGACGAAGAGCGAGGCGAGGGAGGAAAGGGTGATGGTGCGGTTGCGGAACAGCCGCAGCGGGATGATGGGTTCGCTCGCCTTGGACTCGACGAGCACGAACAGCAGGCCGAGGACGATCGCGCCTCCGACCATCGCGTACGTCTGCCCCGACACCCAGTCGTACTTGTCACCGGCGAAGGTGACCCAGACCAGCAGCAGCGAGACCGCGGCGGAGATGAAGAACGCGCCGCCCCAGTCGACCTTCACGTCCCGCCTCACGGTGGGCAGGTGCAGGGTCTTCTGCAGCACGATCAGCGCGATGATCGCGAACGGCACGCCGACGTAGAAGCACCAGCGCCAGCCGAGCCACGAGGTGTCGGTGATGACACCGCCGAGCAGCGGGCCGCCGACGGTTGCGACAGCGAAGGTCGCGCCGAGGTAGCCGGAGTAACGGCCGCGCTCACGCGGGGAGATCATCGCGGCCATGACGATCTGGGCGAGGGCGGACAGACCGCCGACGCCGACGCCCTGGACCACGCGGCATGCGATGAGCATGCCGGGGTTCTGGGACAGACCGGCGGCGGCCGATCCCAGCACGTATATGACGAGGGCTATCTGTACGAGCGCCTTCTTGCTGTACAGGTCGGAGAGCTTGCCCCACAGAGGCGTGGTCGCGGTCATGGCCAGCAGCGAGGCCGTGACGACCCAGGTGTAGGCGGACTGACCGCCGCCCAGGTCGCCGATGATCTCGGGCAGGGCGTTGGTGACGATCGTCGACGACAGGATCGCGACGAACATACCGAGCAGCAGCCCGGAGAGGGCCTCCATGATCTGACGATGTGTCATCGGAGCGCCGTCGGAGGGTGCACCTCCGTGCTTGGCGTGAGCCCGCACACCGGCTGGTGTGGTCGTTGCCATGGGCTTCCTTCTCTTGCTCTTATGCGGGTGTACGGGTGGTCAGTTCGCTTGCTTCCGGCACGTAGGGCGGCCGGGGTACGGCACGGCAGTCGCCGAAGCTCTCGCGCAGCCGGCCCATCAGGTGGATGAGCAGGCCGACCTCGTGGTCGGACCAGTCGCTCAGCCGGTCGGCGAACAGCCGAGAGGAGCGGCGGGAGAGTTCGGTGAGCTGCTCGCGTCCCGCGTCGGTGAGGCGCAGGATGCGGGAGCGTTTGTCGGCGGGGTCGGGGAGGCGTTCGATCCAGCCCCGGTCGGCGACGTGGGCGACGTGGCGGCTGGTCACGGACATGTCCACGGCGAGCAGCTCGGCGAGCCTGCTCATCCGCATGTCGCCGTGCCGGCCGAGGAGGGTCAGTACGGCGGCGGAGCCCGCGGGGCAGTCGTGCGGCAGGATCCGCCCGAGCTCCCGCTTCACGGCACCGACGGCACTGAGCTGACGAGCCAATTCCTCGTACTGCGCCTGCTCGGCCATCACACCTCCTGTATTCGTTGCTTGGGGCAACCATAAATCCAGTTGGTTGCTGCAGGCAAACGATATCGCTGCCGTTGGACTAAAAAGATGGCAAAGGCAAGTATTGGCGAATGTAAAATCTGCTGGTGGGCGGCGTACGCGGCGATGAAGCCGCTGTGGGCCGACGGAGCGTGACCTCCGCGCGGCGGGGGGCGAGCTCCGGTCACCTGGGGGCTGTGCGTCTGACCCTGCTGGGTCGAGCCCCCGACCCCTGCGGGGCTGAGCTCTGGTCACCTGCGGGGCAGCGTGCCCGACCCCTGCGGGGCCGCCGCCCCAACCGGGTGGGGCCCCCGCGGGGCTGCCCGGTTGGGGCGGGGGCTGTGCATCGGGCTCGTCGTCGGGCCCGTTCTTCTGCGTCCTCGCTTCTGCCGCCTGCGGGCCCCGTGCCTGGTGCGCTCGCAGGGGGCAGGACCCCCGGTGCTCCTGCGGGGCATCGACTTCGGGTGCCCGCTGGGTTCCGTCCCACCCGGGCGGGGGCGGGGGGGCGGGGGTCGGCTCCGTCTGGGGCTGCGCCTTCGCGCTCGTGGGGGCCGCCGTCCTGCTTGGGCGGGCGACGCCGTCCATCCGGAGGTCTCCGGCTGTGGGCCGGTGGGGCTGGGGGTGCGTTCCTCGGGTTCCTGGCGGGGCGCTGCCGGTGGGGCGTGCGTCATTCGGCTCGCCGCCCAGGCCATCCAGAACCGGGGAACGGGAAGGCGAGGGGAACCCGGCGCTTGGGTAGGGGGCATGTATTCGCTAGGGTCCTGGGCCATGGCAAACACCCAGGGCCCCGAGGGCAACTACGACCCCGCGGGTAGCACCCAGATGTTCCGCGCTTTCGTCGACGAGGGCCCCCAGGCCCGGCAGCAGCAGGCGGTCGCCCCGGCGGGCCCCCGCATCGGCCTGATCATCGGCATCGTCGTCGCCGTGGCGGTCGTCGCCGCCGTGGCGTGGCTCGCGCTGGCGTAAGGGCAACAACCCGCCCGCCCCGCCGGCAAAACCGGTGGAGGCGGGTCACTTCCACTGGACGGACACGTCCCGCGTCTCGATGTGCATGCCGAGCGGCACGCGCCAGTCGTCGACGCACACCGTCCAGGTCTTTGTGCTGCCCGCTCCGGCCGCGATCGGCACGGGCAGATCCCGCGTCGAGTCGATCGTCGCCCAGTCGATGCCGAGCGCCCCGATGATGTGCGTCCCCAGGGTCACCGTGCCCGAACGCACGGCGCTGCCACCGGTGTTGCGGAAGGAGACCGTCACTTTCTCGCACCAGCGCTTGTCGGTGCCCTCCCGCGTGGGCTCACTCACGTCGAGAACGGCGGGACCGGGAGGACTGGGGGTACCGGGAGGACTGGTGCCTGCCGTGGAACCCGGGGTCGGCCGAGCCGAGGGCGCCGACGTCGCGCCCGAACCGGCGCCCGTACGGGGCGAGTTGTCGTCACCGGGGTCCGTTGCCGTGCCGGGCGAAGGGGACGGCGGGGGCTGCGGGGCTGAACGGCCCTGCTGAGGGGCACCCTTGGCGGCTTCCGCGAGTGGTGTGGACTCGGGCAGTGGGGTCAGTGAGACGTTCCCGGTCGGGGCCACCACGGGTCCCGAATCGGCCGGCGCCCCCACCGCCACGTATCCGCCACCGCTCCCACCGTCCCCGCACGCGGCCAGTACGGCACCCAGGCAGACAACAGCCGTCGAGGCGCCCACCAGGGCGCCTCGACGGCCATGGAGCCAAGTCGCTCGACGCATCGCGCCAGTGTGGCTGACGATCCGTCAATTATGAAGGGTCGAGCGCGGGAGGTCTCAGTCGGAGATCAGGCCCTCGCGGAGCTGGGCCAGGGTGCGGGTGAGAAGGCGGGAGACGTGCATCTGCGAGATGCCGACCTCCTCGCCGATCTGCGACTGGGTCATGTTGGCGAAGAAGCGCAGCATGATGATCCGGCGCTCGCGGGGCGGGAGTTTGGCGAGCAGCGGCTTCAGCGACTCGCGGTACTCGACGCCCTCCAGAGCCGTGTCCTCGTAGCCGAGGCGGTCCGCGAGGGAGCCCTCGCCACCGTCGTCCTCGGGGGCCGGGGAGTCGAGGGAGGAGGCCGTGTAGGCGTTGCCGACCGCGAGGCCGTCGACGACGTCCTCCTCCGACACGCCCAGGACCGCGGCGAGTTCGGCGACGGTCGGCGACCGGTCGAGCTTCTGGGAGAGCTCGTCGCTGGCCTTGGTGAGGGCCAGGCGCAGCTCCTGGAGGCGCCGCGGGACGCGGACGGACCACGAGGTGTCGCGGAAGAACCGCTTGATCTCGCCCACGACCGTCGGCATCGCGAACGTCGGGAACTCCACGCCGCGTTCGCAGTCGAAGCGGTCGATCGCCTTGATCAGGCCGATGGTGCCGACCTGGACGATGTCCTCCATGGGCTCGTTGCGGGAGCGGAAGCGGGCCGCCGCGTACCGAACGAGCGGGAGGTTGAGTTCGATGAGGGTGTCCCGGACGTAGGCACGCTCGGGGCTGTTCTCGCCGAGTGCGGCGAGCCGCAGGAACAGGGAGCGGGACAGGGTGCGGGTGTCGATGGCTCCCGAGGTCTCGGGGGCCGCCGGGACGGCTTCGAGGGTCGGAGCGGCGTCGGGGGCCGGGAGGGCCGGGACATCGTGAAGCGCGTCGGGCGCGGATTCGCTCTTCGTGAGCGTGAGCACCTTCGAGCTGCCCTGGTCTGCGGACATGCCACCCCCTTTGGGTCGCGGACGGTCACGGCGGACGCTCCCGTCGGAGGAACGCAGCCTCCACCTGAATACCGGAGGCGGGGCTGCGCCAAACGCTCTTCCGGCAGAATGTCACATGTCGGCAACACGCTGTAGTGACATGTCGACATGGAGGGGGTGAATCGGCCCTGGAAAAGGGGGGTCTGGCGGTTTTTCGACGCTGAACTGTCGGAAAAGGAGACGTTGAGCGATTCGCTCTTGCCGGTTACGCCTCGATCCTGTTTGCGGATCGAAGCCGTGCGAAGCTCCGGGCGAGCAGCCTTGACACATGCATCTGGGAGACTCCCAGCTCCGCACTGATCTGTGACTGCGTCAGATTGCTGTAATAGCGAAGGAGAAGGATCCGCTGCTCGCGCTCGGGCAGTTGTACGAGGAGGTGGCGGACGAGGTCGCGGTGTTCGACCCCGTCGAGGGCCGGGTCCTCGTAGCCGAGCCGGTCGAGCAGTCCGGGCAGCCCGTCACCCTCCTGGGCGGCTTCGAGGGAGGTCGCGTGGTACGAGCGTCCGGCCTCGATGCAGGACAGGACCTCCTCCTCGGTGATGCGCAGCCGCTCGGCGATCTCGGCGGTCGAGGGGGAGCGCCCGAAGGCCGTCGTCAGGTCCTCCGTCGCGCTGTTCACCTGCACCCACAGCTCGTGCAGCCGACGGGGTACGTGGACGGTGCGGACGTTGTCGCGGAAGTACCGCTTGATCTCGCCGACGACGGTCGGCATCGCGAAGGTCGGGAACTGCACGCCCCGGTCGGGGTCGAAGCGGTCGATCGCGTTGATCAGGCCGATGGTGCCGACCTGGACCACGTCCTCCATCGGCTCGTTGCGGGAGCGGAAGCGGGCGGCCGCGTACCGCACGAGCGGCAGGTTCGCCTCGATGAGCGCCCCGCGTACGCGGTCGTGCTCCGTGGTGCCCGGCTCCAGCGTCTTGAGCTGGCCGAAGAGCAGCTGGGTGAGGGCCCGGGTGTCGGCGCCGCGGCGTCGCTCAGGGGTGACCTGCTCGGGGGTGACGCGTTCGTGGGCGATGTGCTCCGGGGCGAGGGGTTCCGTGGTGACGCGCTCCGTGGCGACGCGTTTCTGGGCGAGGGGGTCCGTGGTGATGTGTTCCTTGGGGATTTCCTGGGGCGGTGCTTGAGGCGCAGTACTGGCCGGCACGGTCAACTCCACCTCTATGATCCGTCAGATCCATCAACTCATCCGTCAAAAGCGGTCATAGCATCACAAGACATGTGCACTGTGTGCAAGCACCGCATAACCCCGTGTTGAACAGGATTTAGGGAGAGTTGGGGCGTACGAAACGGAAAAGCCCCCCGCCGGTTTCCGGCGAGGGGTCCAGAGCGTGTCGGCTCGGATCGGTTCAGAAGGGATAGTCGGCGATCACCCATGTCGCGAACTCGCGCCACAGCGCGACGCCCGCCTGGTGCGCGGGATGCTCCAAGTACCGCTTCAGGGCGTCGGGGTCGTCGACCGCGGAGTTGATCGCGAAGTCGTACGCGACGGGCCGGTCGGTGATGTTCCAGCCGCACTCCCAGAACCGCAGCTCGGGGATCTGGTCGCCGAGCGGGCGGAAGGCGGCCACGCCCTCGACGACGCGGGGGTCGTCACGCTCGACGCCTTCGTTGAGCTTGAAGAGGACCAGATGGCGGATCACGGGTACTCCCTGGTGGTGCGGGCCGTGCGGGGGCGGCCGATCAGTTCTTGGCCCCGTCGGCGATCCACGTCATGAAGTCGCCGATGGACCGTGCGGCGGACGAAATGCCCTCGAACCCTATCTGGACGTAGTCGGCCGCCTTCGCCGGATCCGTGATGATCACGTAGAGCGCGAAGACCACGAGTATGTAGACGGCGATCTTCTTCGAATTCACCGCCATCGCGGCCTCCCCTGTGACTGCTGCGCCCACTGGGCCCCGTGTGCCGGCGGCGAGTGTAACCTTCACCCCGCTTTTTTTGGACCAACGGCCCGCCGGCCGAGGTCCTTTGCCGTACGCACGAAGGGCCCCGTCTTGCGACGGGGCCCTTCTCAAGCGGTAGCGGAGGGATTTGAACCCTCGGTGACTTGCGCCACACTCGCTTTCGAGGCGAGCTCCTTCGGCCGCTCGGACACGCTACCGAGGGAGACCTTACCCCAAGGTGGGCCGTGGTCTGAAATCCGTTTCCCGCCGCCCCCTGGAGTCAGCGGTCGCGGAAGAAACGCGTGAGCAGACCCGCGCACTCGTCCTCGAGTACGCCCCCGATCACCTCGGGGCGGTGGTTGAGCCGGCGGTCGCGTACGAGGTCCCAGACGGAACCGACCGCGCCCGCCTTCTCGTCGCGGGCGCCGTAGACGACCCGGTCCACCCGGGACTGGACGAGCGCGCCCGCGCACATCGTGCAGGGCTCCAGGGTGACGACGAGCGTGCAGCCGGCCAGCCGCCACTCGCCGAGCCGGTGGGCGGCCCCGCGGATCGCGAGCACCTCGGCGTGCGCCGTCGGATCGCCCGTGGCCTCGCGTTCGTTGTGTCCGGTCGCGAGCACCGTCGTACCGTCCGTGGACAGCACGACGGCGCCGACGGGAACATCCCCGCCCTGGACGGCCCGGTGGGCCTCGTCCAGGGCGAGCCGCATCGCGGCCCGCCAGCGGTCGCGTACCGGATCTGCCGAATCTGCTGGAAAGGTCTCTTTTGTCGGGCTCACCCGGGAAATCTATCGGGCTCGCCAGGGAAACCGCCTCCCCCGGAACCGCGGGGAGCCGGACCCTGCCTTCCGGATCGGGTCCTGGGGCCCGTCCGGCGGATCAGGGCCCTAGCGGACGGTCTCCAGGACCTCTGCCGCTCCCAGGGATTCGGCGATCGTGCTGAGCGCGTCGCCTTCGTCCAGGGCGAGCAGTTCCTTCTCGCTCACACCGAGGTCGGCGAGGATCTCGCGGTCCCCGACGGGGCTGTGCGAGACGATCTCGCCGGAGACGCTCTCCTCCTCCTCGTCGTCCTCGGAGTCGTTTGCGTCGTCGGGTTCACCGTCCTCGGTGCCGTCCAGGTCGAGGGAGTCCAGGTCGGCGTCGTCGTCGCCGGGCTCCCGTCCTAGTAGTTCGTCCGTGAGCAGGATCTCGCCGTACGAGCTGCGGGCTGCGGCTGCGGCGTCCGAGACGTAGATGCGAGGGTCCTCCTCACCGTCCACACGGACGACGCCGAACCACGCGTCCTCCTGCTCGATGAGTACGAGCACCGTGTCCTCCTCCGAGGCTTCACGGGCCAGATCGGTCAGATCCGACAGGGTCTCCACATCGTCGAGCTCTGTGTCGCTCGCTTCCCACCCGTCTTCGGTGCGCGCGAGCAGTGCGGCGAAGTACACCGTGACTCTCCCACTGGTCGTAGGCGTGCCGGTTGGGGGTCCCCCCGGCGGAGGTCGATTGGGCGGGGAGTGCTGCTCCGAGACCCCACCCACTCGGAATCGTGGCAGAAACAGAGCGTTCAGGGGACGTCTTCGGCCTGCTGTGTCTGCCTCTTTTGATCGCTAACAGCGGATCGTACGCGGCCCTCGGCGTCGTGTGTGCATGTCCCCGCCCTCACGGCGTGGGCCGGACACCAAGGAGCTACCGAAGGACTACCAAAGGACTACCAACGGAGCCACCGGCGGAGCTACCAACGGAAGGTGCGCATGCGCATGGCGTGACGGAGGCGGGCGACCTTGGCGCGGCGGGGCTGCACGCGGTCGCGCAGCTCGCGCGCCTCGGTCAGGTCCCGGAGGAACTGGGCGCGGCGCCGTCGGCGCTCGGCGTCCGTCTCCGGCTGCCCGGTCCGTTCGGACTGTTCGCCCCGTTCGGGCTGTTCGACGCGGCGAAGTCGTCCGGTCCGTTCGGCCTCATCGGTCCGTTCGGCCGCATCGGCTCGTCCGAGTCGGTCCAACTGCTCCGGGGACTCCTTTTCCCGGTCCGGCATAGGCACACCACCCCAGGTACGTCCCTACCGCCTTCCCTCTGACGGGCGGTTTGATGCCAGCGCGAGGGACACGGGGGCACGGCTACTGTTATGGGCATGCGTCTCCACGTCGTCGACCACCCCCTGGTCGCCCATAAGCTCACCACCCTGCGCGACCGGCGCACCGACTCCGCGACCTTCCGGCGGCTCGCCGACGAGCTGGTCACCCTGCTCGCCTACGAGGCCACCCGCGACGTGCGCACCGAGCAGGTCGACATCGTGACCCCGGTCGCCCCCACCACGGGCGTCAAGCTGTCCTACCCGCGCCCGCTGGTCGTGCCGATCCTGCGTGCGGGTCTCGGCATGCTCGACGGCATGGTGCGGCTGCTGCCGACCGCCGAGGTGGGCTTCCTGGGCATGGTGCGCGACGAGGAGACGCTCCAGGCGTCCACGTACGCGACCCGGATGCCGGACGACCTCTCCGGGCGCCAGGTGTACGTCCTCGACCCGATGCTGGCCACCGGCGGCACCCTCGTCGCGGCGATCCAGGAGCTGATCAAGCGCGGCGCCGACGACGTCACCGCCGTCGTGCTGCTCGCCGCCCCGGAGGGCGTCGAGGTCATGGAGCGCGAGCTCGCGGGCACGCCGGTGACGGTCGTGACCGCGTCGGTCGACGAACGACTCAACGAGCACGGTTACATCGTGCCGGGGCTGGGCGACGCGGGGGACCGGATGTACGGGGCGGCCGAGTAGGTCCCCGCACCCGCGCGGGACTTGCCACTGTCCTACGGGACCCGCGGTCGCCCCTCGGAGCCCTCAGCGGCCTTGCCGGGGCCATCCAGGGGTCCAGGGCCCAGTGGCCGGTTCCGAACGATCAGCGGTCTCACGAAGGCTGTCTGCGGTCCCTACGGGGCTGCCGGCAGCCTTCGCCGTTCAGCAGCTCTTCGCAGAGGCGGACGCGGCCGGCCGGGGCCCGGACAGGGTGGCCAGGGCCTTGTCGGCGTCCTCCTTCTTCGTGAGGCTCTTGAAGGCGGTGCCGATGATCAGGTCGACCCGGTCGGCCTGGGCGCGGCCGTCCGTCTTCACCTCGGCGCCGGACAACTGCGTGCCCAGCACCGGCAGCGCGGCCTGGGCGGCCCCCTTGGCGCCGAGCAGTATCCCGGCGCCGTTGACCTTCTTGTCGTACGTGGCCGTCGCGTTGCCCACGTCGCCGATGCGGAACCCGCGCTTCTTCAGCTCGTCCGCCGTCTGCTTGGCGAGCCCGCTGCGCGGCGTGGCGTTGAGGACGTTGACGGTGATCTGCCCGGGCCTGGGCAGCGTCCCGGCGGCGGTGGACGTCGTGGATGTCGTCGACGCCGTGGTCGCCTCGGCCGACGGGCCGGCCGTGGACGTGCAGTCGCCCTTCGTGCCGGCCGCCGTGGCCTTGTCGCCCTTGCCCGTGAAGACATCGATGAGCTGCAGGGTTCCCCACCCGACCAGCCCTAGCGCGGTGACGGAGGCGACGACCAGGAACACGAGCCTGCGACGCCCCCGGGGTCGGCGCATCCGTGGGTATTTGTCCCCCGTGATCCGGTACTGGCCGCCCATGCCAGGGGGAGTGAGCATGCTCATGGGCGCAGCGTAGTGCGCCGCGGCGGTGATTCCTACTAAATGATCATCGGTCGAGGGTCAGTCCAACCCAAAAGGGTCAACGAGCGGGGATCTTGGGCCTCGAGGAGGCTCTCGCGTCCCAGGCGCCCGGTCCCGGCCGAGTTCGTCCCGGTCGGGTCGGCCGATTCAGTCGAGTTCGAGCACACGTGCGTGGAGCACCTGGCGCTGTTGCAGCGCGGCGCGTACGGCGCGGTGCAGGCCGTCCTCGAGGTACAGGTCGCCCTGCCACTTCACTACGTGCGCGAACAGGTCGCCGTAGAACGTGGAGTCCTCGGCGAGGAGGGTCTCCAGGTCCAGCTGGCCCTTGGTCGTCACGAGCTGATCGAGGCGGACCGGGCGCGGCGCGACGTCCGCCCACTGCCGGGTGCTTTCCCGGCCGTGGTCGGGGTACGGCCGTCCGTTTCCGATGCGCTTGAAGATCACACGGAAAGCCTACCGGCCCAGACCTTCCGGGCGCAGCCATGGCGACGTAGTGCGACGCTGGAAAAGACGTCGTAAATCAGTGCAAACCGGGAACAGGGGCCTGATGTGAGCGACAGCGAAGCACCTCCCGCGGTGGCACCCGAAGGTGTGAGCGGCGCCCCCGGGCTCTCCCAGGAGGCCCTGGAGATCGCCTCCGGTTACGCGTTCGCCGGACCCGCGCTCGACCTGGGCGCTCTGATCTGGGACGGGCGGTGTCTGCCGGACGCCCGGATCCGCATCCCGCTGCCCGTGCTCAACCGGCACGGGCTGGTCGCCGGAGCCACCGGCACCGGCAAGACCAAGACGCTGCAGCTGATCGCCGAACAGCTGTCCGTGCAGGGCGTGCCGGTGTTCCTCGCCGACATCAAGGGTGATGTCTCCGGGATCTCGGCGCCGGGCGTGTCGAACGACAAGGTGCTGGCGCGTGCGCAGGAGGTCCACCAGGAGTGGACGCCGACCGCCTGCCCGGCCGAGTTCTACGCGCTCGGCGGCATGGGCACGGGCATCCCCGTACGGGCGACGGTCACCAGCTTCGGCCCGGTGCTGCTCTCCAAGGTGCTCCAGCTGAACCAGACCCAGGAGCAGTCGCTCGGCCTGATCTTCCACTACGCCGACCAGAAGGGTCTGGAACTGTTCGACCTCAAGGACCTGCGGGCCGTCGTCACCTTCCTGACCTCGGACGAGGGCAAGGCGGAGCTGAAGGGCATCGGCGGGCTGTCGCCCGCGACGGCGGGGGTGATCCTGCGCTCGCTGACCGCCTTCGAGGCACAGGGCATGAGCCCGTTCTTCGGGGAGCCGGAGTTCGACACGAGCGAGCTGTTGCGGACGGCGTCGGACGGGCGCGGGACGGTGTCCGTCCTCGAACTCCCCGAGGTCCAGGACAAACCGCAGCTCTTTTCGACCCTCCTGATGTGGATGCTCGCCGATCTCTTCCACGACCTGCCGGAGGTCGGTGACCTCGACAAGCCGAAACTGGTCTTCTTCTTCGACGAGGCGCACCTGCTCTTCACCGGCGCGTCGAAGGCCTTCCTGGAGTCGATCACCCAGACCGTGCGGCTCATTCGTTCGAAGGGGGTCGGCGTCTTCTTCGTGACGCAGACCCCGAAGGACGTGCCGTCCGACGTCCTCGCCCAGCTCGGCAACCGCGTCCAGCACGCGTTGCGCGCCTTCACCCCGGACGACCAGAAGGCGCTGAAGGCCACGGTGAAGACCTTCCCCAACTCCGCGTACGACCTGGAGGAGGTTCTCACCGGCATGGGCACCGGCGAGGCCGTGGTGACCGTGCTGAGCGAGAAGGGCGCGCCGACGCCGGTCGCGGCGAC
The DNA here is from genome assembly GCF_039503195.1 of Streptomyces mirabilis. Classification (NCBI taxonomy): domain Bacteria; kingdom Bacillati; phylum Actinomycetota; class Actinomycetes; order Kitasatosporales; family Streptomycetaceae; genus Streptomyces; species Streptomyces mirabilis. The sequence goes on along the minus strand of NZ_JBCJKP010000001.1, from coordinate 5,198,320 downwards.
CCGGCTGCGGGCCCCGCAGTCCCTGATGGGCCCTGTCGATCCGGCCGCGCTGGACCGGGCGGTGCAGGCGTCCCCGCTGTACGGGCGATACGCGCAGGCGGTCGACCGTGAGTCCGCGTACGAGAAGCTCGCGGCGCGGGACGCGGCCGCCGCGCGGGCCGCCGCCCAGGCGGCTGCGGAGGCCGGGCGGGCGCCCGCGAAGGGCGGAGGCCGGGCGAAGGAGGAACCCTCGGTCGTCGAACAGGTCGTCGGCAGCGGGATCTTCAAGTCGCTGGCACGGTCGATGGGCACGCAGATCGGCAGGGAGATCACCCGCTCCCTCTTCGGGACGGCTCGGCGCAGGCGGTAGCCGGTGGTCGGTGGTCGGTGTTTGGTGGTTGTCAGTTGTCAGTTGTCAGGCGGTGAGGCGACCGCCCCGCCCACGGGCGGGACGGTCGCCTCACTGTTGTTCCTAGCTGTTTCCGTGCTCCTTGGCCGGAGGCGCCTGCACCTGCCGGGCGTCCGGTGCGGGCCTGGGCTCGGGCTGCGGCTTGGGCGTGTTGCGGACGGCTTCCGCGCGCAGGAGGGCGCGCAGGACCGCGTACGGGTCGGTGGGCATGGCTGTGTCCTTGCGTTCGCTTGGTTCACTGACTGGCTGGCGGGGACGGTCCGGAGGCCGGGCCGGGCCTGTCAGCAGCGCAGGACCACGGAGCGCAGGGCGTGCAGCGTGCGGGAGTGCGACGGCGGTACGTGACGGGGGTGGGGCGCCGGCTCCGGGCAGTCGGGAGCGGTCGGCGCGGGGCGCAGCGGGGCGAGGGGGCGGTGGTCCTGCCGGGCGGGCGGGCGAAGGGCCGTGTCGAGTACGTCGTGTTCGGCGCCGCAGCCCGTTTCGGCGGAGGCCACGACGGGGTTCGGGGCGAGGGCGTCGACGTGGGCGCCCGCCGCGAGGATCGTGACGACGAGGAGCGTCAGAACCCGCATCCACGCGTGCCGGTGCGACGGGCGCGGCCGACGGTGCGGAGAGGAGCTCATAGGAGGTCGTGTCCCCATCCGGAGTGGGTGGTTCATCGTGTCGGCGGCGAGATCCGCCCTCATGGGTTACGGGGCAGGCGCGGAGTTGACGTACGGCGTGGACTCGTCGTGGGGTCGGGCGTGCGGTCAGACGACGGCCGGGATGTGCTTGGCGCGGCCGCGGATCACGAACGCCGTGACGATTTCCGTGACGCCGACCGCGAGGAGCCAGCAGCCGCCGACGAGGGTGAGGACGGCGATCGAGGTGAACGGGGACACGATGAGGACGATCCCCGCGAGGGAGCTGACGATCCCGAGGAAGATCTGCCAGCCGCGGGCCGGCACGGTCGGGTCGGACGCGGCGGCCAGGGTCTGGGTGATGCCCCGGAACAGCCAGCCGATGCCGATCCACAGGGCGAGCAGGAGGGTCGACTGCATCGGGCCGCGGAAGCAGAACAGGCCGAGCAGGATCGAGAGGGCGCCGCTGATGAAGGCCATGACGCGCAGCGAGGTCGCGAGGTGGGTGCCGAACGCGGCGACGAGCTGGAGTACGCCGCTGAAGAGCAGGTAGAGGCCGAAGAGCACGCCTGCGGCCAGCAGGGAGGCGCCCGGCCAGACCAGCACCAGCACGCCGAGGACGAAGGCCGCGATGCCGGCGAGCAGGACGGCCTGCCAGGCGCTGCGGGCGATGAAGTGCAGGGGGCCTTCGGGGGTGACGCGTGGTTCGCGGTCGTGGACGTGACGTTCGTGGACGTGACGGTCGTCGTACTGCGGGCCTTGGTGGGGGGCGTTCGGTACCTCGCTCATGGTTCATGTTTTGGCCGCGTGGGGCCGCTCTGCCACCGCAGTGAGCCATCCGACGGACCCTCGCCCCCGGACCCCCGGGGGCTGGTCACGCAGTTCACCGCGCCCCTTGGGAGCGCTGCGGCGGGGCGAGATACGTGGAGGGCTACTTGCCGGAGGCCTTCGCCTGGGCCTTCATTTCCTGTTTGTGGGCGCGGACCTTCGCCAGGGACTCCGGCCCGGTGATGTCGGCGACGGAGCGGAAGGAGTCCGGCTCGCCGTACGCCCCCGCCGCCTCGCGCCAGCCCTTGGGCCGCACACCGAACTGCTTGCCGAGCAGGGCCAGGAAGATCTGGGCCTTCTGGGCGCCGAACCCGGGCAGTTCCTCGAGCCGCCGCAGAAGCTCCTCGCCGCTCTTGACGCCCTCCCAGACCTTGGCCGCGTCCCCGTCGTAGTGCTCCACGAGGTACTGGCACAGCTGCTGGATCCGCTTGGCCATGGACCCGGGATAGCGATGCACGGCCGGCTTCGCCGTGAGCAGCGCGGCGAACTTCTCCGGGTCGTACGCGGCGATCTCGTGCGCGTCCAACTCGTCCGCCCCCATGCGCGAGGCGATCGTGCGCGGCCCCTTGAACGCCCACTCCATCGGCACCTGCTGGTCCAGCAGCATCCCGGTCAGGGCGGCGAGGGGACTGCGGCTGAGCAACGCGTCCGCTTCGGGATCCTGGGCGATGTGAAGGCTGACGTCCATGCCTCGATGATCCCGCGTGAGGGTGCGGAACGCCTCTCAGGCCGCCGTGCGCCAGTAGCCCATCGCGTTCACCCGCTGCCTCGGGACGGAGAGTTCCTTGCGGACGTACGTCGTGAGGCGCGGGTCGTGGTGGTGTCGCAGGTGATCCAGACGTAGGGGGCGGCCGGGCCGGTCGTCGGCGCTGCTGACCGCGTTCACCATGTACGTGCTGGTCGGCCTCGACCGGCAGCGGGTCGTGGTCGAACCCGACGCGCGCAACGAGAAGGCGATCGCGCGGCTGGTCCGGCAGGGCTTCGTGCCCGGCCCGGAGATCGTGCTTCCCGAAATCGACCTTCCCGGGGTCTACTTGCCCGAGAAGCGGGCCCGGCTGGCCCTTCTGACGCCGGAGGCGGCCCTCCCAGGGGATTCCTCGCCGGGTTCCTCGGTGAGTTGATCGGTGGGTTCCTCGCCGGGGGGTGAGCACGGCGCCGGATTCGTCCGTACGTACCCGTGACTCTGGAAGTGCGGACCGGGCGGACCGGAATGCGGAGACCGCAGGGACGACGGAGACGACGGAGACGGCGTGTGAGCGGACGTGGAGGCGGACAGCGGGAGCGACGGCGGATCGCCCAGGGGCTGGCGCTGCTGGGCACGGTGCTGGTCCTGGTGCTGTTCGGCGGTGTCGGCGGCGCGTCCGCCCACGCCGCGCTGACCGGCACCGATCCGCAGGACGGCAGCGTGCTGAAGAGTGCGCCCACCGAGGTGACGCTGTCCTTCAGCGAGTCCATCGGGCTCCTCGACGACTCCTTCCGCGTGCTCGACCCGGACAACCGACGCGTGCACACCGGCGACCCGGGGCACGCGGGCGACCGTTCCGACACCGCCCGTGTGACCCTGCCGAAGGGGCTGGGCACCGGCACCTTCACGGTGGCCTGGCGGGTCGTCTCGGCCGACAGCCACCCGGTCTCCGGCGCCTTCACCTTCTCCATCGGCAAGCCCTCCGCGACCGCCCCGCCGGTCCCCGTGGACCCCTCCGGGAACACCGTCGCGGGCACGCTCTACGACGCCGCCCGCTACTTGGCGTACGGCGGTCTGGCCCTTCTCATCGGCGCGGCCGCCTTCGTCCTGGTCTGCGGGTTCCCTGGCCCGGTGCGGCGACTGCTCCTCACCGGCTGGTGGATCCTGGCCGGGTCCACCGTCGCGCTGCTGCTCCTGCGCGGACCCTACGAGCGCGGCAGCGGTCCGGCGGACGCCTTCGATCCGTCCGTCCTCAGCGAGACCCTGACCAGCAGGCCGGGACTGGCCCTGCTGGCGCGACTGGTGCTGCTCGGGGCGGCGGTGTTCCATCCGGTACGCGAGCAGGCGCGGGGCGGCTCGTCCTCGCGCTCGGCGGGCTGCTCACCGTCTCCCTCGCCGTCACCTGGGCCGTCGCCGAACACGCGTCCGCCGGGATCCAGGTACCCGTGGCGATGGTCTCCTCCGTACTGCACCTGCTGTCGATGGCGGTCTGGCTGGGCGGCCTCGCGGCCCTGCTCACCGCGCTGTACCGGTCGGCCGAGCCGCTCCCCGCGGCCGTCGTCAACCGCTTCTCCCGGCTCGCCCTCGCCTCGGTCACCGTCCTGGTCGTCACCGGCGTCTACCAGTCCTGGCGCGGCCTCGGCTCCTGGGAGGCGCTGACCTCCACCTCGTACGGCCGGCTCCTCCTCGCCAAGCTGGTGGCGGTGCTGGTGCTGCTGGCCGGGGCGGGGGCCTCGCGGCGCTGGACCGGGCGGCTGATGCTCGCGGCGGATGAGGCGCGGACAGCGGCTGCGGTGTCGGTGGAGGAGCGGGTGCCGCAGACGGTGGGGGCCTCGGCCGCCCCCGCCGACGTACGGGTCGGGAGGGCGGACGGCCCGTCGGACGGCGGCCCCTCGGACGGCGGCGTACCGGATCCGGAGCCGGATCCGGATCGCGAGTCTTCGGACAAGGCTTCCGACACGAGCTCGGGCAAGATCTCCGACAAGGACTCGGACAAGGACTCCGGCAAAGCCTCGGGCGCGGCCTCCGACGAGGCCGACCGGTACCGGCGGGCGTTGCGCCGTTCGGTGCTGGTCGAGGTCGTCGTCGGCATCGTCGTGCTGGTGATCACCACTCTGCTCACCGGTACCCAACCGGGCCGCGCGGCCACCGAGGCCGCGGCGGCCTCCGCCACCGCGGCCGCCGGGCAGACCACGGCCTCGACGACGACGATCCCGTTCGACGTGGGCACGAAGGGCGGACACGGCAAGGTGCAGATCGAACTGACACCGAGCCGGGTGGGCGAGAACTCCGTGCAGGCCGTGATCTACGGCTCCGACGGCGGCTTCGCCACCGTGCCCGAACTGCGCCTCACCTTCACTCTGGAATCCCAGCAGATCGGCCCGATCGACGCCGAACTGACGGACAAGGGCGGCTACTGGACCGCGGACGGCGTCACCCTCCCGGTGGCCGGCACCTGGACCATGAAGGCCACCGTCCGCACCACCGACATCGACCAGGTCACGGTGTCGAAGACCGTGAAGATCGGCTGACGGGACCACCGCGTCGGCTCACGGGGTCTGCTTCATGCCGTCGACGACGGCCCGGGTGACGATGGCGTTGGTGAACGTCACCGTGCCGGGCTTGATCAGAGCGTCCTCACCGGTGCTCGCAGTCACCTTGACCGAGCGGTCGCCCAGGAAGACATGGGTCTTCTTGTCGAAGATCCACTCTTCGCGTTCGCCGCTGGTCTCGTCCAGCCGGGCCACCGCGATCCCGTGCCGGCCCACCGCGTCCACCGCGTCGTTCACCACGACGACTCCGGGGATCTTCGCGGCGGCCTTGAACAGGGCCGAGTACAGCTCCGCCGGCGGGTAGCTCTCGACGAGCAGGTCGCCGATGGTGGTGAACGCCTCCTGGTCGGGTGAGTTGCCGTGGCCCTTGGTCTCCTTGTAGATCTTGGCCAGGATCTTGTCGGGGTCGGTGGTCAGCTTGGCCAGGAAGTCGTACGTGGGGTGGTTCAGGCTGCCGACCGGGGTGTTGCCCTGTTCGTCGGGCAGGCTCAGGGTCTCGCCCTCGGAGCTGTCGTTGACGGCCGGGTCGATCAGCCAGCCCTTGGTGCCGTCGGAGGACATCCAGACCTGGCGGCGGTGCAGCGCGTGACTGGCGAGGCTGCTCTTGTCGTCGACGGTCTTCACGAACGAGTCGGCCGTCTTGGACTCTATGTAGACGTACTGGCCGGGCTTGACGGCCGGGTGGCTCCCCCGGTCTCGGCCGCCGCCAGTGAGATCTGGCCCAGCAACTGGGGGACGCCCTTGGTGGTCGCGGCACCGATGCGGGTGGTGAGGGCGGGTCCGGTGGCGACGCCGCCGTCCCTGAGTCCGCCGCCGTCGTTCATCGCCACTACGGCGACGACCGTACCGGCCAGGGCGGCGGCCAGCGCGGGCAGCGTGATCGCCGGACGCGGCAGCCGGAACCGCCGGGTCCGCGCCGGGGCCACCGCCGCCGTGCGCTCTTCCTGCTGGATCTGGTGAATCTGGGCCATCAGGCGCTCCTTGTGGAACTGGTGACGGCCCGCCGGGAGGTCGCGCGCCGTGCGGGACAGGAGCTGCTGGGCGCCCTCGTCCTGCTCGGCCGGACTCTGCCGGGGCGTGTTCGCGTTCATCGGTTTCCTTCCTGTGCGGGCCGGATCACTTGGGTGCGATCGCCTGTTATCTGTCGGGCGCGGCGGCTGCCTTCCCGTCTTCCGCGAACTTTTTTCGGCGGCGGTCCGGGTTCTTGGCGCGCCGGTCCGGGGTCGGTGAGGACGCGCAGCTTCTTGCGGGCACGGGAGAGCCGGGAGGCGACCGTGCCGACCGGAATCCCCAGCGCCTCGGCCGCGGCCTCGTAGTCCAGGCCCTCTCCCAGGCAGAGCGCGATGACCTCACGCTCCGGGGGACGCAGCGTCGCGAGGGCGGTGAGGGCGGTCGCGAGGTGGCGCCGGTCGTCGACCCGCCCTGCCACGTCCTCGGCGTGGTCGGGCACCGACAGCTCGGCCGCGGCGGCGGCCTGGGCGGCCCGCCGGTAGCGCCGGTTGCTCCGGTACTGGTTGCGCGCGGTGTTGGTGGCGATGCCCAGCAGCCAGGGCCGCAGCGAACCGCCCTCGGGGTCGACCCGGTCGCGCAGCCGCCATGCCTCCAGGAAGGTCGCGGCCATCACGTCCTCGGCCGTCGACCAGTCGGCGGTCAGCCGGAAGGCGTGGTTGTAGACCGCGCGCGCATACCTGTCGAAGAGCTCCGCGAAGGCGTTCGATTCCCCGGCCCGTACCCGGGTACGCATATCAATGCTCACCCCTATGAGCTGTCCGGCACCCGACCCCGACTTCCCGTGACCTGCGTCACAGCTCGCCGTGTGCGGTGGGGACCGCCGTGGCAGGGCGCGGAGCTCCGTGGAACACCTGCCGGGCGTGCCAGGTCCGGTGGTGCGCGGCGACGGGCGCGGTGCCCGGCTGGGGACCGGTCAGCTGACGGCCCGCCAGCGCGATGACATGGTCGCGGGCCGCCGGGCTCCGTCCGACGAAGCGCCGCGACACCAGGATGCGGTGCCCCTCCCCGATACCGAGGACGCCCTTGTCGAACAGTTTGTGGTGCAGCGAGCACAGGCACAGACCGTTGTCGATGTCGTCCGGCCCGTCGAACGCCCACCAGCGCACATGCGCGGCCTCCAGCCCGACCGGCACCGCCCCGATCCGGCCGTCGTACCCGCAGAACGCGCACTGGTACTCGTACGCCGTCAGGACCAGCTCCCGCATCCGCCCGTCGCGTCGGCGCCGGTCCCGGGGCCCCGCGTCCGGCAGGTGCACCGGCCCTTCCGGCTCCCACTCCCACTCCAGGCCCACGGCCTCGCACAGTTCGTCGTGGAGCGAGGGCGGGAAGTGCAGGTCGAGCAGGATCCGGGCCAGCCGGCCGAGGAGCGCGGGTTCCCGTCGCAGCGCCGTCCGCAGCTCCGGCGCGAGCCGTCCCGCCGCGCCCGTCGACCGCAGTTCCCGCACCCCGCTGCCGGGGCTGCCGGGCCCGCGATCGGTCCGCACCTCCCACACCCCGTCGCCGACCAGGTGGTGGAAGGGGTACGCCGGTGTCGTCCGGTTGGCCGGACCGTACTCGGCCAGCAGCCGCTTCAGATCGTCCTCGACCGCGCTGTAGCGCAACTCGCCGTCGGCGTCACGCTGGAACCGGCCGAGGGCGTAGAGGAGGAGCAGGGGCTTGTGCGGGGCGCGGACCCCGTTGCCGGTCCACTGCCTCAGCTTCGCCGCGCGCTCCAGCCAGTCCTCCATGACGGGTGATCGTACGGGTGCGGCCGGATGATCGGACGGGTGGCTTGATGGGAGGGGCGGAGACGTTCAACGCGGTCGCGGTGACCCTCTGGCTCTCCGGGGCGGCGGGGCCTAGGCCCAGGCCAGGGCCCGGTGCGGCCGGGGTGCCGGGCTGTTCACCCGTACCGGCTCCGTGGCCCTGGTCCGTCCGCCGGCGAAGACGTAGAGGCGCAGGAGGAGGAAGCGTCCGATGCCGGCGAGGCCGGAGGCGCTGAGGCAGACGAGCTGTTCGGTGAGCACGCTCGGGGAGGTCTGAAGGGTGTGCAGGATGAGGAGCGCGACGGAGGTGACGGCGTAGGCGGCCGCGGCCGATCCCGCGGACTGCCAGTGCTGGCGCCATCCGGCGTGCTTCCCGCTGCCGAAGGTGAAGGGTGCGTGCAGCTCGGTGCAGAGGATGGTCGACGCGACGGTGACGACCGCGTTGGCCACCGCCCAGGGCCTCAGTCCGGCGACGAGGGGGACCGCGAAGCTGGAGAGGACGCCTATGCCGCCACCGCAGAGGACGAACCGGGCGAAGGAGGCGAGCGGACCGGGGGCGGCCGGGGTCGCCGGTATCCGGCGCGCGTCGTAGGCCCTGGTCCCGGTCGGCTCCGCACCCCGCACCGCGGACTCAGTGCCGCCGCCGTGTCCGGCAGCGACCCCGCGACGAGACGGAAGCCGAGACGGCCAACGTCGAAGGGCCCCACCGCAAGCGGTGGGGCCCTTCGACATCGTGCCCGGTGAGGCACTGGCGGAGGATACGAGATTCGAACTCGTGAGGGGTTGCCCCCAACACGCTTTCCAAGCGTGCGCCCTAGGCCTCTAGGCGAATCCTCCGCGGCAAACAATACAAGACGTTGAGGAGTGCTCGCGAACTCGTTCCCTCCTCGCGGATCAGGTACTCTGTGCGGAGCCCCTCACGTGGCGCTATCTGACTGAACTCCCCCAGGGCCGGAAGGCAGCAAGGGTAGGTTGGCTCTGGCGGGTGCGTGGGGGGCGCTTGCGTTCACGGGGCGGGATGCGGCACGAGGGTCCGGCCGCCGGGGCCCGGGGGCCGGTGAGCGGTCCCTGTTGTCAGTGGGCGCCTATAACCTCGTATGTGTGTCGTCTCTCGCGCTGTACCGCCGCTATCGCCCGGAGTCGTTCGCCGAGGTCATCGGGCAGGAGCATGTCACCGACCCGTTGCAGCAGGCGCTGCGGAACAACCGGGTCAATCACGCATACCTGTTCAGCGGGCCGCGCGGATGCGGGAAGACGACCAGCGCGCGGATTCTGGCCCGGTGTCTGAACTGCGAGCAGGGGCCGACGCCGACCCCTTGCGGGGAGTGCCAGTCCTGTAGGGACCTCGCGCGGAACGGGCCGGGGTCGATCGACGTCATCGAGATCGACGCCGCCTCGCACGGTGGTGTCGACGACGCTCGTGACCTGCGGGAAAAGGCCTTCTTCGGGCCTGCGAGCAGTCGGTACAAGATCTACATCATCGACGAGGCCCACATGGTCACCCCGGCGGGCTTCAACGCCCTGCTGAAGGTGGTCGAGGAGCCGCCCGAGCACCTCAAGTTCATCTTCGCCACGACCGAGCCCGAGAAGGTCATCGGGACGATTCGGTCGCGGACCCACCACTATCCGTTCCGGCTCGTGCCGCCGGGGACCCTGCGGGGTTACCTGGGCGAGGTCTGCGGGCATGAGGGCATTCCCGTCGAGGACGGCGTACTGCCGCTGGTCGTGCGGGCCGGCGCCGGCTCCGTGCGTGACTCCATGTCCGTCATGGATCAGCTCCTCGCGGGGGCGAGCACCGACGGTGTGACGTATGCCATGGCCACCTCACTGCTGGGGTACACGGACGCGTCGTTGCTCGACTCCGTGGTCGAGGCGTTCGCCGCGGGCGACGGCGCCGTGGCCTTCGAGATCGTGGACCGCGTCATCGAGGGGGGCAACGATCCCCGGAGGTTCGTCGCGGACCTGCTGGAGCGGCTGCGCGACCTGGTGATCCTGGCCGCCGTTCCCGACGCCGCCGAGAAGGGGCTCATCGACGCCCCGTCGGATGTCGTCGAGCGTATGCAGGCCCAGGCCGGGGTCTTCGGCGCCGCCGAGCTGAGCCGCGCCGCCGATCTGGTCAACGAGGGGCTGACGGAGATGCGCGGCGCCACCTCGCCGCGACTCCAGCTCGAGCTCATCTGCGCGCGTGTGCTCCTGCCCGCGGCGTACGGGGACGAGCGATCCGTCCTGGCCCGCCTGGACCGCATCGAGCGCGGGGTGAACTTCTCCGGTGCCGGCGCGGGCGCCCCCGTCATGGGGTACGTGCCCGGCCCCGAGGTACATGGAGGGGCGCCGGCCGCGGCCGCTCCGATGGTTCCGCCGGGCGGCGGGGTCGCCGCGGCCCGGGCCGCCGTGCGGGGCGCGGGTCCCGGCGGGCAGGGAGCGACGAACGAGGGGTACGGGGCCGGTGGTGCGGGGGGTGCCGACGGGGTTGTTGCGGCGCCGGGTGCGGGGGCTTCCCCTGCCTCGGCCCCTTCCCCCGCCCAGGCCCCGGCACCCGCACCGGGTCCCGCGGCTGCCGCTGCCGCGCCCCCGGCTGCCGCTGCGGCCCCGTCCGGATCCGCGCCCGGCGCCTGGCCCACCGCGACGGCCGTCGGCAGCGGTCGGCGTCCGGGCGGCTGGCCGACCGCGACACCCGCGGGTGGGGACAGGCCCCCGCCGCCCCCAGCGCACCCGCACCCGCTGCAGCGCCGACGGCGTCCACCCCCGGCCCGGGCCCCGGCCCCGCCTCCGCGCCGGCCCCCGCCGCCGGTGGCGTCGACCCCCGCATGCTCTGGCCGAACATCCTGGAGGCCGTGAAGAACCGCCGCCGCTTCACCTGGATCCTGCTCAGCCAGAACGCGCAGGTCACCGGCTACGACGGCACGACCCTGCAGATCGGCTTCGTCAACGCGGGCGCGCGCGACAACTTCGCGAGCAGCGGCAGCGAGGAAGTCCTGAAGCAGGCGCTGGCCGAACAGTTCAATGTGCAGTGGAAGATCGACGCGATCGTCGACACCTCCGGTGGTTCGGCACCGCCACCGGTGTCGGTCTCCGGCCCCGGTCCCGGACTCGGTGGTGGCGGCAGCGGCGGCGGTGGCGGCTATGGCGCCGGTGGTGGCGGTTACGGCGGAGCTCCGGCCGGCTCGCGCCCCGCCCCCCAGCAGCCCCCGGCTCCGCGCCCCGCCGGGTCCCAGGGCCCGCCCGCGGGGCAGGCCTCGGCCGCGCCCGCCTCGACGCCCGCCCCCTCACCCCCGGCCGCCTACGAGCCGCCTCCGGTGGCCCCCGAGGACGACATCCCCGAGGACGACGACCCCGACCTCGACGAGTCCGCCCTCTCGGGCCACGACCTGATCGTCCGCGAACTGGGCGCGACGGTGGTGGAGGAGTTCTCCAACGAGTGAACGCCCGGACCCCTCTCGGAGGATCGCACCAACTCTCCCCACCCCCCGCTTCGGAAGCCCCCACAAAGGCACCCGGCCCCGACGGATAGGCTGACCCCGTGAAGGTCCTTGTCATCGGTAGCGGCGCCCGCGAACACGCCCTGTGCCGTTCCCTGTCCCTCGACCCCGACGTCACCGCTCTGCACTGCGCCCCCGGGAACGCAGGCATCGCGGAGACGGCCGAGCTGCACCCGGTCGACGCCCTCGACGGCGCCGCCGTGGCCGCGCTGGCCACCGAGCTCGGCGCCGAGCTGGTGATCGTGGGACCGGAGGCGCCGCTCGTCGCCGGGGTCGCCGACGCCGTGCGCGCGGCGGGCATCCCCTGCTTCGGCCCCTCCGAGGAGGCCGCGCAGCTGGAGGGCTCCAAGGCCTTCGCCAAGGATGTGATGGCAGGGGCGGGCGTCCCCACGGCACGTTCGTACGTCTGCACGACGCCCGAGGAGGTCGACGAGGCGCTCGACGCCTTCGGCGCCCCGTACGTCGTGAAGGACGACGGGCTCGCCGCCGGCAAGGGTGTCGTCGTGACCGACGACCTCGCGAAGGCCCGCGCGCACGCCATCGCCTGCGACCGCGTCGTCATCGAGGAGTTCCTCGACGGCCCCGAGGTCTCCCTCTTCGCGATCACCGACGGCGAGACGGTCGTCCCGCTCCAGCCCGCCCAGGACTTCAAGCGCGCGCTGGACGGCGACGAGGGCCCGAACACCGGCGGCATGGGCGCGTACTCGCCCCTCCCGTGGGCGGACCCGAAGCTGGTCGAGGAGGTCATGGAGACCGTCCTCCAGCCGACCGTCGACGAGCTGCGCCGCCGCGGTACGCCCTTCTCCGGCCTTCTCTACGCGGGTCTGGCGATCACGAGCCGCGGTGTACGGGTGATCGAGTTCAACGCCCGTTTCGGCGACCCGGAGACCCAGGTGGTCCTGGCCCGGCTGAAGACCCCGCTCGCGGGCGTCCTGCTCGCCGCCGCCGAAGGCACCCTCGCCGATCTGGCGCCGCTGCGCTGGAGCGACGACGCGGCGGTCACCGTGGTCGTGGCCTCCCACAACTACCCCGACACCCCGCGCACCGGCGACCCGATCACCGGGCTCGACGAGGTGGCGGCGCTGGACGCCCCGCACGCGTACGTCCTGCACGCCGGGACGAAGCACGACGGCGACGCGGTCGTCAGCGCGGGCGGCCGGGTCCTCTCCGTCACGGCGACCGGCACCGACCTCACCGAGGCCCGCGCCCGCGCCTACGCGGCGGTCGCCCGCATCGGCCTCGACGGTTCGCAGCACCGTACGGACATCGCGGCGAAGGCGGCGGCGGACGCCACGACCGACGTCACGACCGAGGCGTAGAGCCCCTGACGGAGGTGTAGCGCCCACCCCCGCGTGCACCACTGGGCCCCGGATTCTGTACGGAATCCGGGGCCTGATCCTTGCCCACGGTCATCCACCTTTCCCCAAAGCCATTCCATCGAGTGAGCGATGCCCCATCCGGCTGACGGGGGCCGAGGCCCCAACTAGGGTGCGGCGAAAGCGTTCCGGCACTTGGCCCACCGGCATTGCGATGTCGGTGGTGGGTGCCACAGTGGGGGAGTGAGCAACACCAGGGCATCCTTCGGCGCGGGCTGCGAGACAGCCCGGGCCGGGCCGACAGCAGGGGGTGACATCCGGTCGTGACCGGTATGGGTGTGGAGGTGGGCGCGCAGGCCGCGCGCTCCCGGGCGCTCGCCGTGCTGCGTATCCGCAGCAGGGCGCTGGCCGTCGCCCTGCTGCCCGCGGCCGTCGCCGTCGTGCTGCTCGTCGGCGGCTCGACCGGGCACATCACCGGCGGAAGCTGGCCCGTCACCAGCTGGATCGTGACGGTCATCGCCGCCCTCGTGCTGCTCGCCGCCGCGGGCATCGCGCTCGTCGTCGCCCGCGCGCGGCCCGCCGTGAGCCCCACGGTCCCGATCGCGGAGGCGTCCGCTCCCGACCTCTACCGCCTGGTCCGGGATCTGGCCGACCGCCTCGACGTCCCGCCGCCCTCGGCGATAGCGCTGACCCCGGACTGCGACAGCTGGCTGGAGGACCGCACCCACCCGGCGCACGGTCCGCCGCCGCCCGAGCACCGCGACGAAATAGCGGGCGTACGAGGGGTGGGAGGCGGGCGTCCCCGCCGAGCCCCCGCGGCTCCGGTCCTCGTCATCGGCTCGCCCTTCCTGTGGTGGATGCGGGTCGGGGAGTTGCGCGCGGTCCTCGCCCCGGTCGTCGCCGGTACGGGCCCTTCGGCGCACCCCGACATAGCCGCGGCCCGCCGTTTCGTACGGGGTCTGGACGCGGCCGTGGCCGTGACCTCCGAGCCCGCCCGCGGCCCTCTGGCCCGCACGGTGCTCGCCGGTGTCGGCTGGGTGACCCGCCTGCTGCTGCGCAGCTGCCGGGGCCATGCGGCCGAGATGGAGCGGGGAGTGGCGGCTGCCGCGGCCGAGCGTGCACAGGCTGTGGACTACGGTCTGCGGATCGTCGCCCAGGAACAGGTCGGCCTGGCGTACGCGGGCTGGGACCGGCTGCTGACCCGGGTCGCGCTGCCCGCCTGGCGGATGGGCCGCTGGCCGGCCCGGCTGGACGCGGGTGTCGTCGCGGCCCTCACCGAGCTGTCGCGCCGTGACCGGCTGGCCGAGGGCTTCGCCTCCCGCCTCGGCGAGCGTCCCGCCTGCGACCTGCTCGAAGAGCCCGGTTCGGTGGACGAGGCGGCCTCGCTGCTCGCCGCGCGCCTCTTCCACGGCGGCCCCGCGGAGCCCGGGCCCGACTGGGCGCCGGTGGACTGGCAGGAGTATCCGGACGAGGTCGTCGACCGCACCTGGCGCACCGAAGCGGCCCGGCTGCACCGGGTGCTGGACGCGCTGGGCGTCCGTCACCCCACGGATCCGACCCAGCCCGACCAGGGTGGTCCGACGCTGGCACGCGTGCTCGACCATCTGACCGCGCCTGCCACACCGGCCACGGACGACGCCGACCTCTCCGTCGATCGGCGCGAGGCGTACGGGGAGAGCGGTACGGGCGCGAGACTAAAAGAGGCAGAGGCAGGGACAGGGACAGGGACAGGGACAGGGACAGGGACAGGGACAGGGACAGGGACAGGGACAGAGGTCGAGGTCGAGGTCGAGGTCGAGGAGGAGGTCGGGGAGGACGGCGAGCCCGTGCTCGGGAGTGAGCGAACGGCGGCCCTCGCGGCCGGGCTCAGCGCGGAGCTGGCCCGTGAGGAGGCGGCGGCGCCGGCCGTCGCGTCCGGGCCGGGCGGGGGTGCGGAGCAGCCGGGCCCCGACTGGTCGTTCTGGGACGACGGGGTGCTGCCGCTCTTTCCGCTCCAGCCGCCGCGCAGTGGGCGTGAGCTGTTGGCCGACCATGTCACCGCGATGGTCTGTTGTGCGGCGATGGACACCGCCGGGGCGGCGCCGGGGCTCGACTGGCTCGATGGCCCCGCCCTTCTCGTCGACGGGGTCCGGGCCGTCGATCTGGGGCCGCGGGTCCTGACCCTCGTCGAGGACGGTGACCCGGAACCTCTCCGGGACTGGCTCCGTCACCTGGGCGTCCGCCCCGAGAAACCGGTCCGCCTGGTCTGACGCCACCACCACCGTCCCTACTCCCAGCCGCCCATCTCCACTTCTTCAACCGGAGGTCCGCGTTCCGTTCACGTCAATTCGCGACGAACGGTGACGGAGTGCGTGCGTAATGTGATGTGCTGGGACCGATCGCGTGCAGGGCAGAGGTTTACCGAACCGACGGGGGCACGAGGGAGGGGAGCAGGCATGGGGTCGGAGCAGATCCGCCGCTGGGAGTCGGGCGCACTCGCGCACGCCGTGACGGACCCCTTCGGTCAGGGCCCCGTTCCCTGGCTCAGGGGCGACGAGCAGTACTTCGACGACACGGGCCATGTCGTCCCGTGGTACATCGATCACATTGATCACGTCGATCAGGCGGGTCGGGCCGGTCAGCCCGGTCAGGCCGGGGGACCCGGTGGCTCCGCCACCCTCCAGGGCTCCCGCAGGCCCCCCATCCCCCACCCCCGCGTCGGCGGCCCCCGCTCGGCCGACGACGTGCACCGCCAGATCAAGGGCTTCGCCTCCAACGGCGCGGCCGCGCCGGGCGAGGCCATCGACTTCCACGTCACCGTCGACCCGCCCCAGGAATTCAGCGTCGACATCTACCGCATCGGGCACTACGGAGGCGTCGGGGCCAGCAAGATCACCACCAGCCCCCGCCTGTCGGGCATCGTCCAGCCGCCGCCCCTCACCGCCGACAGAACCGTTTCCTGTCATCACTGGTGGCTCTCCTGGCGCCTGCAGATCCCGAGCTACTGGAACATCGGCGCGTACGTGGCCGTACTCACCACCGCCGACGGCTACCGCTCCCACGTCCCCTTCACCGTCCGCGACAACCACCCCGCGGACCTCCTCCTCCTGCTCCCGGACGTCACCTGGCAGGCGTACAACCTCTACCCGGAGGACGGGCACACCGGCGCGAGCCTCTATCACGCCTGGGACGAGAACGGCCGTCTGCTCGGCGAGTCCGAGGCCGCGACGACGGTCTCCTTCGACCGCCCGTACGCCGGCGCGGGCCTTCCCCTCCACGTCGGCCACGCCTACGACTTCATCCGCTGGGCCGAGCGCTACGGCTACGACATCGCCTACGCCGACGCCCGCGACCTGCACGCCGGCCGCGTCGACCCCACCCGCTACCGCGGCCTGGTCTTCCCGGGGCACGACGAGTACTGGTCGTTGGCCATGCGGCGCACCGTGGAACTCGCCCGCGAAAGCGGCACCTCCCTGGTCTTCCTCTCCGCCAACACCATGTACTGGCAGGTGGAGTTGGCCCCGTCCCCGTCCGGCGTCGCCGACCGCCTGCTGACCTGCCGCAAACGCAGAGGCCCGGGAAGGCCGGCGCTGTGGCGCGAAATCGACCGTCCTGAGCAGCAGCTCATCGGTATCCAGTACGCGGGCAGGGTCCCGGAACCCCACCCCCTGGTCGTGCGCAACGCCGACCACTGGCTGTGGGAGGCGACCGGGGCACACGAGGGCGACGAACTCGCGGGCATGGTCGCGGGCGAGGCCGACCGCTACTTCCCGCGCACCCCGCTGCCCGAGCACCAGGGCCGCATCCTGCTCGCCCACTCCCCCTACCAGGACAGCGAGGGCGCCACCCGCCACCAGGAGACCTCCCTCTACCGGGCACCCTCCGGAGCTCTGGTCTTCGCGGCCGGGACGTTCGCGTGGTCCCCGGCCCTGGACCGTCCCGGCCACGTCGACGCCCGTGTCCAGCGAGCCACCGCGAACCTCCTCGACCGCATCTGCAAACGCGACTGAGGAACCCCCTGGCCGAAGCCGCTCTCCGGATACGGGAGAATCGAGCCACTTGGACAGAACCACGGGGAGGAACCGTGTCCGGATTCGTCGAAAAGCCCGAGCCCCTCCAGGTCCCGGGTCTGGTGCATCTGCACACCGGCAAGGTGCGCGACCTGTACCAGAACGAGGCGGGCGACCTCGTGATGATCGCCAGTGACCGCATGTCCGCCTACGACTGGGTGCTGCCCACCGAGATCCCCGACAAGGGCCGGGTCCTCACCCAGCTCTCGCTGTGGTGGTTCGACAAGCTCGCCGACCTGGTCCCCAACCACGTGCTGAGCACCGAGCTCCCGCCGGGCGCCCCCGCCGACTGGGAGGGCCGCACCCTCATTTGCAAGTCCCTGCGGATGACGCCGGTCGAGTGCGTCGCGCGCGGCTATCTCACCGGCTCGGGCCTCGTCGAGTACGACGAGTCCCGCACGGTCTGCGGCCTCGCCCTCCCCGAGGGCCTCGTCGACGGCTCGGAACTCCCCGCGCCGATCTTCACCCCCGCCACCAAGGCCGCGGTCGGTGAGCACGACGAGAACGTGTCGTACGAGGAGGTCGCCCGCCAGGTCGGCGCCGAGACGGCGGCCCAGCTGCGCCAGACGACCCTCGCCGTCTACGGCCGCGCCCGTGACATCGCGCGCGAGCGCGGCATCATCCTCGCGGACACCAAGTTCGAGTTCGGCTACGAGGGCGAGACGCTCATCCTCGCCGACGAGGTGCTGACCCCGGACTCCTCCCGCTTCTGGCCCGCCGACGTGTGGGAGCCGGGCCACGCCCAGCCGTCCTTCGACAAGCAGTTCGTCCGCGACTGGCTGACGTCTGCCGAGTCGGGCTGGGACCGCAGGAGCGAGCAGCCCCCGCCGCCGCTGCCCCAGCACATCGTGGACGCGACCAGCGCCAAGTACATCGAGGCGTACGAGCGCCTGACCGGCACCAGCTGGAGCTGAGGACGCGAAGGAGCACACGAAGAAGCCCCCGACCCTGAAGGGCCGGGGGCTTCTTTCTCTGAGCGGACGACCAGGTTCGAACTGGCGACCTCAACCTTGGCAAGGTTGCGCTCTACCAACTGAGCTACGTCCGCATGCGCTGTGGTGCGAGAACAACTATACCCAACCTCGCTCCCGTGCGAGACGCACCGCCGCGTGCCGGTTCTCCGCCCCGAGCTTCGAGACGGCCGACGAAAGATAGTTGCGTACCGTCCCCTGGGACAGTGCCGCCCGCTCCGCGATCTCCGCGACGGGCGCCCCGTCGGCGGCGAACTCGAGCACCTCGGCCTCGCGCGCGGTCAGCGGCGAGTCCCCGGCGGAGATCGCGTCCGCGGCCAATTCCGGGTCCACATAACGGTTTCCCGCATGCACGGTACGAATGATCTCCGCGAGCCGCTGTGCGCTCACCGTCTTCGGGACGAACCCGCGCACACCTGCCGCAAGCGCTCGCTTCAGATGCCCCGGCCGCCCGTGACTCGTCACGATCAGCACCTGACAGCCGGGCAGTTCGGCTCGTAGCGATGTGGCCACCCTCACACCGTCCGCCCCCGGCATCTGCAGATCCAGAACGGCGACATCGGGCTCGTGCGCCAGCGCCATCGCCAGCGCCTCGGGCCCGGTCGCGGCCTCGGCGACCACCACGAGGTCGTCCTCCAGTCCCAGCAGCGCGGCGAGCGCACCCCTGATCAGGTGCTCGTCGTCGGCGAGCAACAGCCGCACGGGCGGTGCGGATGGGACGGGTGGGACGGATGAGGTGGGTGGGGTGGACGTCATGAGGTGACCTCGCTCACAGGGTGGGGGACGGGTCGGGGCGAGCCACCCGATTCCGGGGCCGGAGCCTGTTCCGGGACCGAGTCGGGGGGCAGCGGCACCTCGGCGGTCAGGCGGAACAGGTCACTCCCGGCAGGCCCGGCCCGCAGCACCCCGTCCACCTCCCTGAGCCGCTCCCGCAGCCCGGCGAGCCCGGACCCCCTTCCCGGTTCGGCGGTACCGGTACCGGGCGCCCCGTCGTTCTCGACGGTGAGGGTCACCCGGTCCTTTGCCACCCGCAGGGACACCGAGCACCTTGCGGCGTCCCCGTGCCGCAGCACGTTCGTCGTCGCCTCCCGTACGACCCAGCCGAGCGCGGACTGGATCTCCACGGGCAGTCCGGTCACCGGGCCGCTGACCTCGCAGTCGATGCCGGCGGCCGTCAACACGCCCTGTGCTCCCGCGAGTTCGGTCCGGAGATCGGCCTCGCGGTAGCCGCGTACGACCTCGCGGACCTCCCGCTGCGTCTCCCGTGCGATCCGCTGGACCTCGACCATCTGCTCCACGGCCTCCGGTCGTCCGCGCCGGGCCAGTTGCACGGCGAGCTCGCTCTTCAGCGCGACCACCGCCAGGTTGCGGCCCATCACGTCGTGCAGATCGCGCCCGAAGCGCAGCCGTTCCTCGGCGACGGCGAGCCGGGCCCGGGTCTCGCGGGCCTCGTCGAGTTCGTAGACGGCGTTCAGCAGCCAGACGGAGAAGGCGGAGGTGAACGTGAAGAAACCGGCGGCGAGGACGACCGCACCGGCGGCGACGGCGGCGCCGGGCGCCGGGACACCCGCCGGGACGGCCACGGCGCCGGCACCCACGGCGGCGCCGAGCACGCCGTACACCATGCGTCGTGTCCCGCGCACCGCGAGCGCCAGAGTGCCGACCCCGAACGACAGGACGCCGACGAACACCGTGCCCGCCGCCGCCCCGTTGTCCGCGCCGCGCGGGCCGTGCAGCGCGACCACCAGGCTCACGACGGCGATCACCACGGTGGCGGTGCCCAGCGCCCAGAGCAGCCGTACCGGCAGGGGGCGGCGGCCGCGGGTCCAGTCCAGGGTCAGCGAGGCGGTCACCGCGGCGACCGCGGCGTGCGCGCTCACCAGCAGGAACAGGATCCAGTTCACCGGGGCGGGCACGTATCCGAAGGCAGGGAGCGCGAAGGTGGCGACCTCGATGAACGGGAAGGTGTGGAACGACCACCGTGTGTACGTCTCGACCTTCGCCGGTGTGCTCTTGCCGCGCCACCAGCCACCGCGCCCGCCCATGCCCATCACCAAGTCCGTGGTCAACGCCGCGGCTCCCAGCGGAACCACCGCCGTACAGCAAACACCGCGAACACGGTCCAGGCCACCGCTGTCCCGAGCGCGCCCAGGGTGTCGTGCGCGGAGAGGTCGCCGGTCCAGCCGCCGCGTATCAGCGTGATCACCGGGGTCAGGGGCAGCAGTTCGCAGGCCGAGGCCAGCTGGTCCGGCATGAGCTGGAGGGGGAAGAAGGTGCCGGAACCGAACAGCGACACCAGCATCAAGGGCATGGTGGCGACCTGGGCGCCCTCCACGCTCTTGCTGAAGTTCGCCGTGATCGCCGCGAGCGGGGGCCACATCGCCAGGCCCAGGAGCAGCCCCAGGACGGCGAGACGGGGTGCCCGGGGCGCGCCGACGTCCAGCAGCGCGGCGCACGCGACCGTCAGGACCAGGCACTGCACCAGGCCGATCGCGACCGAGGGCAGGGCCGCACCCGCGAGGATCTCCGCGTCCCGCAGTTCCCCGGTGCGCAGCCGTTTGAGGACGAGCTCCTCGCGGCGGGCCGCGTACACGCTCACCAGCGGGCTGTAGACCGCGAAGAGGAGTGCGAAGCCGACGGAGGACGGCACGATGACCGAGCCGACCGAGAGCCCGGTGCCCTTCAGGTCCATCTGGTCGACCGTCGAGCGGAGGCTGAACGGCAAGAGCAGCGGCATGAACACGGCGGCGGCGAGGGTCGCTTTCGAGCGGCCCAGCAGGGTCAGTTCGGCGCGCGCCAGGGCGGCCATCCGCCCCGCGGCCGTCGTCGTACCCGTATCCGCACCCGCACCGGTTTGCCCGGTCGCCGGAACTGTCGCACTCATGCCGCCGTCCCCCTCTCCTGCTCCCGCAGACCCGCACCCGGCGCATCCGCACCCCGTACATCCGGGTCCCGCGCACCCGCACCCGCACCCCGGCCCGCGGCGTCCCGCGCTATCCGCAGGAACGCCTCCTCCAGTGAGGCCGACCGCACATCGAGCCCCCGCAGCTCGACCTGCTTCTGGTGGGCCCACACCAGCAGCGCGGTGGCGGTGCGCTGGAGCTCGTCGGTGCGCAGCCTGACGACACGGCCCGCCGTCTCGTGATCGGTCACGCCGAGTCCGGCGAGCGGAGGCAGATCTCCGAGGAAGTAGCCGTCGGGCAGTTCGAAGGAGATCCGAGAGGGTGAGGACGCGGTCACCTCGGCAGGGGTGCCGGCGGCCGCGATGTGCCCTTCGTGGAGGATCGCGAGCCGGTCGGCCAGTTCCTCCGCCTCCTGCAGGTAGTGCGTGGTCAGCACCACGGTCGTACCGCCGTCGCGCAGCGCGCGCACCAACTCCCAGGTGTCCCGGCGCCCTTCGGCGTCCAGGCCGGTCGTCGGCTCGTCGAGGAAGAGGACCTCGGGGCGGCCGAGCAGCGCGAGGGCCAGGTCCAGGCGCCGTTTCTCGCCCCCGGACAGCTGCTTCACCCGTACCCCGGACCGCCGGGTGAGCCCGACCATCCCCAGGGCCTGATCGGTCGGCCGGGCTCCGCTCGTGCAGCCCGTCCACATCCGTACGGTCTCCGCGACCGTCAGTTCGGAGGGGAAGCCGCGCTCCTGCAGCATCACGCCGATCCGGGGCCGGACGGCGGCGCGCTCCTCGTACGGATCGTGTCCGAGGACCCGCACCCGGCCGCCCGCCGGAGGGGCGAGGCCCTCCAGCAGCTCGACGGTGGAGGTCTTGCCGGCGCCGTTGGTCCCCAGCAGCGCGAAGAGCTCACCGCGGCCCACGGAGAAGGTGATTCCGCGCACGGCCTCGAAATCTCCGCCGGCTCCCCGGTCTCCCCCGTACACGCGCCGCAGATCAGTGACCTCGATCACGTCATCTTGCTCGTTCGTGTTCATGGAATCAGCGTCTCCGCGGACGGGACCCGACAGCAGTGCGCGGTGTCATCACTCCGCATGACAAATGTCAGGGGAGGCTTGTAGGCGCACACGAGAAAGACCCCGGTCGATGACCGGGGTCTTTGCTTCCTGGAGCGGACGACGAGGCTCGAACTCGCGACCTCAACCTTGGCAAGGTTGCGCTCTACCAACTGAGCTACGTCCGCATTGCCTCCGACCGGCTTTCACCGGTCGGTGCGAGCACCACCCTACCTGATCCACAAGAGTGGTCGGTAAGGGCTGCAGAGCGGGTGACAGGAATTGCACACTGCGCCTTCCCCCTGGAAGGGGGATGTTCTGCTACTGAACTACACCCGCGTGACTCCTCGGGACCTGGCTTTTCGGCCTTGCCCCTCGGCGTGCTCCAGACTCTAGCTGATCAGCAGGGGGTCTGCGCAAGTCGGTTGCGCGCGGGGGCGGATGGCCGGCCGGAGCGGGAACCCGGCGAGCCATCCGGCGGACCCTCGGACTCAGTGCGCCTCGGCGAACGCCTCGTAGACCTTCTTGGGGATGCGGCCGCGCGGGGGGACGTCCAGCTTGTTGGAACGGGCCCAGGCGCGGACGGCGGCCGGGTCGGGGGTCAACGCGGTGTGCGTGTACGCCTTCCCGGACTTCGACTGCTTGCGGCCGGCCTCGACGTAGGGCGCGAGCACCTTACGCAGTTTCTTGGCATTGGCTGGATTGAGGTCGATCTCGTACGACTTGCCGTCGAGTCCGAAGGCGATCGTCTCCGCCGCTTCCGAGCCGTCGATGTCGTCAAAGAGAGTGACCACGACACGCTGCGCCACGAATATCGGTCCCTTCGTGCGGCACCTCTGCGATCGCCCCCCATGACGTGCGTGGACGTCACGGAGTTGTCGGGGAGATGTCGACTGTCCGGCTGTTATTGGGCAAAGTATCGGCTATTGCCAATTCCTTTGTACAGTGCCGGGCATTGCATTGTGAAGCCCGACTAAAACCTTCCGCGTGTCCGAAGGTAATGGGGCCCAGCCGCTCTTCTGCGATTTTTCCCAGGATTTTCCGTACAGGTCCCCGCGTCGATGCGGGATCGTGATCGGGCTCACGTAGGATTCTACGAATCTACGCGAGTAGAAATTTTGTGCGGGTAGTCTGAAGCGACCTGCTCAGCACCACACACCGGGAGTGCCAGTGGCACGCGTCGTAGTCGACGTCATGCTCAAGCCGGAGATCCTCGACCCCCAGGGCCAGGCGGTGCAGCGTGCACTGCCGCGCCTCGGTTTCGAAGGTGTCTCCGACGTACGTCAGGGAAAGCGATTCGAACTGGAAGTGGACGGACCGGTGGACGACGCCGCCCTCGCCCGCATCCATGAACTGGCGGAATCCTTCCTCGCCAACACCGTGATCGAGGACTTCACCGTCAAGGTCGAGGAAGTCGCGGAGGCAGGAAAGTGACCGCTCGTATTGGAGTCGTCACCTTTCCGGGCAGCCTCGACGACCGGGACACGCAGCGTGCGATCAAGCTCGCCGGTGCCGAACCCGTCGCCCTCTGGCACAAGGACAAGGACCTCAAGCAGGTCGACGCCGTGGTGCTGCCCGGCGGTTTCTCGTACGGCGACTATCTCCGGGCCGGTGCCATCTCGCGCTTCTCGCCCGTGATGGAGACCGTGATCGAGCAGGCGAAGTCCGGAATGCCCGTCCTCGGCATCTGCAACGGCTTCCAGGTCCTCACCGAGGCCCACCTCCTCCCGGGCGCGATGCTCGGCAACAACCACCTCCACTTCATCTGCCGCGACCAGAAGCTGCGGGTGGAGAACGCGGAGACGTCCTGGACGGCCGACTACGAGTCCGGCCAGGAGATCCACATCCCGCTGAAGAACATGGACGGGCGGTACGTCGCCGACGAGCACACGCTCGACATGCTGGAGGCGGAGGGCCGGGTCGCGTTCCGTTATGTGGACGTCAACCCGAACGGCTCGCTGCGCGACATCGCCGGCATCACGAACGAGGCGGGCAACGTCGTCGGTCTGATGCCGCACCCGGAGCACGCCGTCGAGCCCCTCGTCGGCTCCGGCCGCACCGACGGCCTCCCCTTCTTCACCTCGATCCTCAAGAAGCTGGTCACCGCATGAGCCGCACGCCTCTGGACACGGTCGAGAACGCGGCCGCGACCCCCGACGTCGAGCTGCCCTGGGCCGAACTGGGCCTGAAGAAGGACGAGTACGAGCGGGTCGTCGAGATCCTCGGCCGCCGCCCGACCGGCGCCGAACTCGCCATGTACTCCGTCATGTGGTCCGAGCACTGCTCGTACAAGTCCTCGAAGGTCCACCTCCGCCAGTTCGGCGAGAAGGCCCCGCAGTCCGACGCCCTCCTCGTCGGCATCGGCGAGAACGCCGGTGTCGTCGACGTCGGCCAGGGCTACGCCGTCACCTTCAAGGTCGAGTCGCACAACCACCCGTCGTACGTCGAGCCCTACCAGGGCGCGGCCACCGGCGTGGGCGGCATCGTGCGCGACATCATCGCGATGGGCGCCCGCCCGGTCGCCGTCGTCGACCCGCTGCGCTTCGGCGCCGCGGACCACCCCGACACCAAGCGCGTCCTGCCGGGCGTGGTCGCGGGCATCGGCGGCTACGGCAACTGCCTGGGCCTGCCCAACATCGGCGGCGAGGTCGTCTTCGACGCCTGCTACCAGGGCAACCCCCTCGTCAACGCCGGAGCCATCGGCGTCATGAAGCACGAGGACATCCACCTCGCGAAGGCGTCCGGCGCGGGCAACAAGGTCATCCTCTACGGGGCCCGTACGGGCGGCGACGGCATCGGCGGCGCCTCCATCCTGGCGAGTGAGACCTTCGACGACGCCAAGCCGTCGAAGCGCCCCGCCGTCCAGGTCGGCGACCCGTTCCAGGAGAAGCTGCTCATCGAGTGCACGCTCGAGGCCTTCGCCGAGAAGCTGGTCGTCGGCATCCAGGACCTCGGCGCGGCCGGTCTGTCCTGCGCCACCTCCGAGCTGGCCTCCAACGGCTCCGGCGGCATGCGCGTCACCCTGGACGACGTACCCCTGCGGGACTCGACTCTCTCGCCCGAGGAAATCCTCATGAGCGAGTCGCAGGAACGCATGTGCGCGGTCGTCGAGCCGGCGAAGGTCGACCGGTTCCTGGAGATCTGCGACAAGTGGGACGTCATCGCCACGGTGATCGGCGAGGTGACGGACGGCGATCGCCTCGAGATCTTCTGGCACGGCGGCAAGATCGTCGATGTCGACCCGCGCACGGTCGCGCACGACGGCCCGGTCTACGAGCGCCCCTACGCCCGCCCCGAGTGGCAGGACGCCCTCCAGGCCGACGACGCGAACAAGCTGCCGCGCCCGGCGACGAGCGAGGAGCTCAAGGACCAGGTCCTCAAGCTCGTGAGCTCGCCGAACCAGGCCTCCAAGTCCTGGATCACCTCCCAGTACGACCACTTCGTGCAGGGCAACACGGTGCTGGCGCAGCCCGAGGACTCGGGCATGATCCGCATCGACGAGGAGACCGGACTCGGCGTCGCCATCGCCACGGACGGCAACGGCCGCTACGCGAAGCTCGACCCGTACACGGGCGCGCAGCTCGCGCTCGCCGAGGCCTACCGCAACGTCGCGACGACCGGTGCCAAGCCGCTCGCCGTCTCCGACTGCCTGAACTTCGGCTCGCCCGAGGACCCGGCCGTCATGTGGCAGTTCGCCGAGGCCGTGCGCGGTCTCGCCGACGCCTGCCTGCAGCTGGGCACCCCGGTGACCGGCGGCAACGTCTCGCTCTACAACCAGACGGGTGAGGCCGCCATCCACCCGACTCCGGTCGTGGCCGTGCTGGGCGTCATCGACGACGTCGCCCGCCGCACGCCGGTCGCCTTCCAGGAAGAGGGCCAGCTCCTCTACCTGCTCGGTGACACCCGCGAGGAGTTCGGCGGTTCGGCCTGGTCCCAGGTCGTCCACGACCACCTCGGGGGCCTGCCGCCGAAGGTCGACCTGGAGCGCGAACGCCTCCTCGGCGAGATCCTCATCTCCGCCTCCCGCGACGGCATGATCGACTCGGCGCACGACCTGTCCGACGGCGGTCTGATCCAGGCCGTGGTCGAGTCGGCGCTGCTCGGCGGCAAGGGCGCCCGGCTGGTCGTCCCCGACGGTCTCGACGCCTTCACCTTCCTCTTCTCGGAGTCGGCGGGCCGCGCGGTCGTGGCCGTCCCGCGCTCGGAGGAGCTCCGCTTCAACGACATGTGCGGTGCGCGGGGTCTGCCCGTCACCCGCATCGGTGTCGTGGACGGAGACGCGGTCGAGGTCCAGGGCGAGTTCGCCCTCCCGCTGGACGAGCTCCGCACGGCCCACGAGGGCACGATCCCGGCGCTGCTCGCGTAAGCGGTCGTACGACGCCGACGGCCCCGACCGTTTCGACGGTCGGGGCCGTCGCCATGCCGGAACGGGCTCGGTCGCCCGGGGCGGGGGCGCGGGCCCTTCGTGCCACCGGCCTCCCAACAGTCGGTCGAACCCGGCGTCGGCCGGCAGGAGCGCGCCGAGCGTGACGTTCCTGGACGGACATCGACCTCTTCACGTCCTCCGCCGGACAGGCCCTAGGCTCGCCTTATGTCGCCGGCCAGGAAACGCACCCGTACCTACGACCCCGCCAAGATCCGGGCGGCGGTGCTCGCGCAGTTCGGGAACGTGCGGCAGGGCGTCCACACCCTGACCGAGGAACAGTTGGCGCGGCCCGCGCGGCTCGGGGACTGGAGTGTGCGGGAGCTGGCCGTGCACCTCACGATGGCGGTCGAGAATGTGAGCCGCAACCTCGACCGGCCCGAGCCCGGCGCGAAGGAACGCGCACTGCTCGACTGGCCGTTCGCGACGGCGGCACGCGCCGGGGACATCGCCGACGGCACCCGCGAACTCGCCCGCGCCAACCCCGACCTCGACGCGCTCTATGCCCACGTCGAACAGCGGATCACCGAGCGTCTGGCCACGGCCCCCGACGACCGGCTGCTCGCCACGCTCCCCCAAGCTCTCGGCTCCGCTCGAGCAGGGGGGACCCCCCTCGGAGCCATGACCCTCGCCGACTACCTCGTGACCCGCACCGTCGAGCTCGTCGTGCACACCGACGACCTGAACCGCGCCGCCGGCGCCGACATCCCCCTCGACCGCCAGGCCCTCGCCGCCTGCACCCGGCTGCTCGCCGACGCGCTCGCCGTGAAGGCGCCCGGCGCGTCGACGGAGGTGCGGATCCCGCCGTACGCCGTCGTGCAGTGCGTGGCGGGCCCCCGGCACACCCGGGGCACACCGCCGAACGTCGTGGAGACCGACCCGCTGACCTGGATCCGGCTGGCGACGGGACGTACGGAGTGGCAGACCGCGCTGGACGAGGCGAAGGTCAGCGCGAGCGGTGAGCGGGCCGACCTCGGCGGACTGCTGCCGCTGATGGGCTGACTCCACCCGACGGCTCAACCTGCCGACCTCACCTGCTGACCCCACTCGCCGACTCCCTCCGCGGAGCCCACCCGCACCGCCCCGGAGGGGAACCGGCCACCCCACCCCTCCCGTCACACCCTCATGGACAAGCAGCGACTGACCCTCAGCGTCCTGACCCTGCTTCCGCTCGCCGTGGCCTGCGGCACCGAGACGGCGGGCGGCGGTTCCGCGGGGACCGGATCGTCCCCGGTCACCGGCGTTCACTGGAGTGTCGACACCCTCACCACGCACGGCCGGACCCGGCAGGCGCCGGACAGCGCGTATCTGCGGATCGGCGCAGACGGTCGCGTCAGCGGCAACCTCGGCTGCAACACTTTCGGCTCCACCGTCACCCTCAAGGGTGACCGTGTCGACTTCGGGACGATCGAGGCGACCGACATGGGCTGCCAGAAGGACCCCATGAGCTTCGAGCAGAGCCTCAGCCACGCCTACGTCGACAACACGTTCACCAGCGAGGTCAAGGGTGACAAGCTGACGCTCACCACCGACGGCGGCGACCGCGTCGATCTCACCAAGGAGCCGGACGCACCCCTGTACGGCACGAAGTGGACGGTCACCTCCCTGGGGGACGGTGACGTGGCCCAGTCCCTTCCCGAAGGGGCCGACGCCCACTTCAGCCTCGACAAGGCGAACGGCACCCTTTCCGGCCGCCTCGGCTGCAACCACGTCACCGCCAAGGCCACCGTCCGCGACGGACATATCACCCTCGGCGCCGCCAAGACCACCCGGATGATGTGCGACGGCTCACTCATGGACACCGAGAGGACTTTGCTGGGCCTCTTCGACAGCACGGTCGTATACGAGTTGAACCACCGGTCCATCGCGCTGACCAGCACAAACGGAAAAACCGTCCAAGCCGTCGCGGAAGAGTGATCCGTCAAAGATCCGTATCCCCAATTCGGACCAGTGGTCGATCTCGCCTACACTCGGTGGCGTGCCACGTGGTGACGGTCGACTCAATCATGATCTGCTCCCCGGCGAGAAAGGCCCCCAGGACGCTTGCGGCGTCTTCGGAGTCTGGGCCCCGGGTGAAGAGGTCGCCAAGCTCACTTACTTCGGGCTCTACGCCCTCCAGCATCGAGGCCAGGAATCCGCGGGTATCGCGGTAAGCAACGGCTCCCAGATCCTCGTCTTCAAGGACATGGGCCTCGTGTCCCAGGTCTTCGACGAGACCTCGCTCGGTTCGCTCCAGGGTCATATCGCGGTCGGTCACGCCCGCTACTCGACCACCGGCGCCTCCGTGTGGGAGAACGCCCAGCCGACGTTCCGTGCCACCGCGCACGGCTCCATCGCGCTCGGCCACAACGGCAACCTCGTCAACACGGCGCAGCTCGCCGAGATGGTCGCCGACCTCCCCAAGCAGGACGGCCGCACCACTCGGGTGGCCGCCACCAACGACACCGACCTGCTCACCGCGCTCCTCGCGGCCCAGGTCGACGACGACGGCAAGCCGCTGACCGTCGAGGAGGCCTCCGCGAAGGTCCTCCCGCAGGTCAAGGGCGCCTTCAGCCTCGTCTTCATGAACGAGCACACCCTGTACGCGGCCCGCGACCCGCAGGGCATCCGCCCGCTGGTCCTCGGCCGCCTGGAGCGCGGCTGGGTCGTCGCCTCCGAGTCCGCCGCCCTCGACATCTGCGGCGCGGCCTACGTCCGTGAGATCGAGCCGGGCGAGTTCGTCGCCATCGACGAGAACGGCCTGCGGACGTCCCGATTCGCGGAAGCGAAGCCCAAGGGCTGTGTCTTCGAGTACGTGTATCTGGCCCGCCCGGACACGGACATCGCCGGCCGGAACGTGTACCTCTCGCGTGTCGAGATGGGCCGCAAGCTCGCCAAGGAGGCCCCTGTCGAGGCCGATCTGGTGATAGCGACCCCGGAGTCCGGGACGCCCGCCGCGATCGGTTACGCGGAGGCCAGCGGCATCCCGTTCGGCGCCGGACTGGTCAAGAACGCGTATGTCGGCCGGACCTTCATCCAGCCTTCGCAGACCATCCGCCAGCTGGGCATCCGTCTGAAGCTGAACCCCTTGAAGGAAGTCATCAAGGGCAAGCGCCTGGTCGTCGTCGACGACTCGATCGTGCGCGGCAACACCCAGCGGGCCCTGGTACGCATGCTCCGCGAGGCGGGTGCGGCGGAAGTCCACATCCGGATCTCCTCTCCTCCCGTGAAGTGGCCCTGCTTCTTCGGCATCGACTTCGCGACCCGCGCCGAGCTGATCGCCAACGGCATGACCGTCGAGGAGATCGGCACCTCGCTCGGCGCCGACTCCCTCTCGTACATCTCCCTCGACGGCATGATCGAGGCGACCACCATCGCCAAGCCGAACCTGTGCCGCGCCTGCTTCGACGGCGAGTACCCGATGGAGCTTCCCGACCCCGAGCTGCTCGGCAAGCAGCTTCTGGAGACCGAGCTGGCCGCGGGTCCCGCAGCCACGGCCGCGGCTGACGCCATCCGTCGCCCGTAACCGCCGCAGAGCCCCGTTTCACCAACCCGAAAGATCCCAGGCAATGTCTTCTGTGTCTGATCAGTCACCTCCGGCGACGGGCACTGCTTCCGGTGCTTCCTACGCGGCTGCCGGCGTCGACATCGAAGCGGGCGACCGCGCCGTAGAACTGATGAAGGAGTGGGTGAAGAAGACGCAGCGCCCCGAGGTCCTCGGCGGCCTCGGCGGCTTCGCCGGCCTCTTCGACGCCTCCGCCCTCAAGCGCTACGAGCGCCCGCTGCTCGCCTCCGCCACGGACGGCGTGGGCACCAAGGTCGACCTCGCCCGCCGGCTCGGCGTGTACGACACCATCGGCCACGACCTGGTCGCGATGGTCATGGACGACATCGTGGTGTGCGGCGCCGAGCCGCTCTTCATGACCGATTACATCTGCGTCGGCAAGGTCCACCCGGAGCGCGTGGCGGCCATCGTGAAGGGCATCGCCGAGGGCTGTGTGCTCGCGGGCTGCGCCCTGGTGGGCGGCGAGACGGCCGAACACCCGGGTCTGCTCGGTCCGGACGACTTCGACGTCGCGGGCGCGGGTACGGGCGTGGTGGAGGCCGACCGGCTGCTCGGCCCGGATCGTATCCGTACGGGTGACGCGGTGATCGCCATGGCGGCCTCCGGTCTTCACTCGAACGGGTACTCGCTCGTCCGGCACGTCCTCTTCGACCGGGCGAACCTCAGCCTGGACCAGCACGTCGCGGAGTTCGGCCGCTCGCTCGGCGAGGAGCTCCTGGAGCCCACCAAGATCTACTCGCTGGACTGCCTGGCGCTGACGAGGACCACCGACGTGCACGCCTTCAGCCACATCACCGGTGGCGGGCTCGCGGCCAACCTGGCCCGGGTGATCCCGGACGGGCTGCACGCGATCGTGGACCGTGAGACCTGGACGCCGGCCCCGGTCTTCGACCTCGTCGGCAGGACCGGTGAGGTCGAGCGTCTGGAGCTGGAGAAGACGCTGAACATGGGCGTGGGCATGATCGCGATCGTCCCCGAGGAATCGGCGGACGCGGCGCTGGCCACCCTCGCGGACCGCGGCGTGGACGCCTGGATCGCCGGTGAGATCACCGAGCGCGGCGAGCACGCGACGGGCGCGGCCCTGATCGGCGACTACGCGAGCTGAGGCCCTCGGGGCAGCACAAAACCCGGTCCGGCGTTGAGGCCCCGGACCGGGTGAAGTGCGGTTGCTACGAGAAATCCGCCAACAGAGATCTGCTCACCGCTACAGCTACGAGAGATCGCGGAAACCGCGAGGGACGCTGGTGCGTCAAGCGCCGCGACGTTGAGAGTGTGGACCGGACTGGTCGTCCTCATCCTCATCGTCGTCGTTGTAGAGATCCGCGTACTGGGCGTACGGGTCGTCTTCCTCGTCGTCGTCCTCGAACGGCTCGCCATTCGGCGGCTGGCTCGAAGTCGAAGCGCCCAGCTCATTGGCCAGACGCGAGAGGTCAGTCCCGCCGCTGCTGTACTTCAGCTGGCGGGCGACCTTCGTCTGCTTGGCCTTTGCCCGGCCGCGCCCCATGGCTCGACCCCCTCGGATACGGGGCTCGGTGGCCCCAGAGTCTTGACACGCGTTCATGATCTGGAACGGGCTCTCCATGGAGAGACCGGTCCGTAGGGCTTCCACGGTACCTGAGCCCGCGCCCATACGGTACGTCGCCCGCAGGACGCGCCTTGGCCCAGAACCTGCGAGGTGCCCTGTCCCCGCTGGTCAACCGCGATTTTAACCTCTTCTTGGCGGACGACCCGCCGACGGGAGTGAGAGTTCTCTCGAAGTGTCCCCTCGGCGGGTTCCTGACAAGCGTCCGGACACACGCGGAATGTGACGGAATGGAAGGTTCCGTTATCCGCGGCGGCGCGCTTCCGCCATCCGCTGCTCGGCGATCCGGTCGGCCGCCGCGGCCGGCGGAATCCCGTCCTCCTTCGCACGTGCGAAGATGTCCAGCGTGGTGTCGAAGATCTTCGTGGCCTTCGCCTTGCACCGGTCGAAGTCGAAGCCGTGCAGCTCGTCGGCGACCTGGATGACACCGCCCGCGTTCACCACGTAGTCGGGCGCGTAGAGGATCCCGCGGTCCGCGAGGTCCTTCTCGACACCCGGGTGCGCGAGCTGGTTGTTGGCGGCGCCGCAGACGATCCGCGCGGTGAGCGCCGGCACGGACGCGTCGTTCAGCGCCCCGCCCAGCGCGCAGGGGGCGTAGATGTCCAGGCCCTCGGTGCGGATCAGCGCCTCGGTGTCCGTGGCGGCCGTGACGCCCGTCGGGTGCTTGCCCAGGATCCGCCGTACGGACTCGTCGCGTACGTCCGTGATCACGACCTCGGCGCCGTCCTCGCGCAGATGGTCCACAAGGTGGTGGCCCACCTTGCCGACGCCCGCGATGCCGACCTTGCGGCCGCGCAGCGTCGGGTCGCCCCACAGGTGCTGGGCACTGGCCCGCATGCCCTGGAAGACCCCGTAGGCGGTCAGGACCGAGGAGTCGCCGGCGCCGCCGTTCTCGGGCGAGCGGCCCGTCGTCCAGCGGCACTCGCGCGCGACGACGTCCATGTCGGAGACGTACGTGCCGACGTCGCACGCGGTGACGTAGCGCCCGCCGAGCGAGGACACGAACCGGCCGTAGGCGAGGAGCAGGGCCTCGCTCTTGATCTGCTCGGGGTCCCCGATGATCACGGCCTTGCCGCCGCCGTGGTCGAGACCGGCCATGGCGTTCTTGTACGACATCCCGCGCGAGAGGTTCAGCGCGTCGGCGACGGCCTCCTCCTCGCTCGCGTACGGGTAGAAACGCGTCCCGCCCAGGGCGGGGCCCAGAGCGGTGGAGTGGATGGCGATGACGGCCTTGAGGCCGCTGGCCCGGTCCTGGCAGAGCACGACTTGCTCATGACCCCCCTGGTCCGAATGGAACAGGGTGTGCAGGACGCCGTCGGTCAGGTCGGTCACGGTGGTGACTCCCAGGTAAGTAGCGGCGGTTGTGGACGGTGCCCGTGCGGATGGCGGGCTTCCGTGGGCATGAGATTAGAGCCTGTGCCCGGTCGCCATCCGCGCAGTGTTCAGGATCACCTCCTCCTGGAGTACGTTTCCGCACGGTCGTGGGACGATTTGCAGTGATTTCCCGGTCGCCCGCGTGCCGCTCGTCCGGGATCCCGCCCGGGGTTTCGTGTCCGGTCCGTTGGGGAGGGAGCAGGGGTGCCCAAGGTGTCCTCGGTGATCGTCCCGTATGCGTCCTATCTGCGCGTGTACGAACCGCTGGCCGCCTTCCCGGAGCCTGAGCGAACCCACTGGGCGCGCTACGCACGGCGCGCCGAGCGACCGTCGTACCAGGACGAGTTGCGCCGCTCCCTGGCCGACCTGCTGCCCACCCCGCCGATCCCCGTGCCGGTGCACGAGAGCGCGGACGCGTTCGTGCTGAGTGTCGACGGAGTGCTCTGCGTCTGTCCCTGGCGCACCCGGCTGCGCGGCTGGCAGGCGCTGGAGGAGCTGGCCGACGAACTGCCCGCGTCCGTCCTGGACGCGGTCCTGCCGCCGCTCGTACGCCGCCAGGCGGCCCTCGACTACGAGCGCTGGCTGGCCCGCAACCCCGACGCCCGCCCGTGGATCCGCACCTCGACCTGGCAGGTGCCGCTGAACTGGTTCGTGCTCGTCACCGACGAGGAGCGGCGGTACGAGAAGGGGGCGGGCGGCGACGGAGCCGCGCCCGTGCTGCGCTACCGGACGCCGATGGTGCAGGCGCGGCGGCGGACGGCACGCGCCCTGAAGACCCTGCGGGACACCCTGGACGAGGGACCCCTCATCGACGGCCTGGTGGACGTGGGGCGCTGGCTGGAGGAGTTCCATCCGCGCTCGCTGGTCGAGCTGGACTACGGCGGGCTCGTGCACGCCCTGCCGGCCGGGCACCTCGAGGACGACCACTCGGCGGCCGACGTCGCCGAGGGCATCGAGGCGCTGCGTCATGGGGACGGGGCGGCGGCGGGCGAGGCGTACGGGCGGCTCGTGGAGCGCTGGCGCTCGGTCCGGGACCGGCGCTCGTCGAACTGAGGGACGTCCGGGGTCTCTGGGCCCGCGGGGCGCGTGGGTCCTGTGTGCCGTGTGGGTTCTGTGTGCCCTGTGGGACCCATGTGTCCTGTGGGGTGTCTGAGTACCTCGGGTCCGTCCGTGTGCCCCGGGACGGCCGGGGCGGGTTTGCCGCACGAGAAGTGTGATGTGCTTCTCACTGGTGTTCGTCCGAACTGACGTATGGTCCTCGCACGCTGAAGAACCCTCACTGCGGGAGAAGACCGCGCAGGGCAGGACCTAGGTCCCGATCCGGTCTTTTGTGTCAACGATGTGTCAAGCGTGACGGATGGCACTTACCTGGCTCTTGCATCGCTTGCCCCTCCTCGTGCCAAAATAGGACAAGGAGCTCGGGGGAGGGCTCCATCCGTCCATGTTTGGGCGGGAATCTCGGTATTGCCCGCTATGGGGGGTCTGACGACTCCTGATCGTCCTGTGACTGATCGTCACAGTGGCGTGACTGTCCGCTATGGCATGGTCCATCGGCTTCCGTCGCTGATGAACACCTGGGAGGGCAATTCCATCGGTTTGGCCGACGCGGCTGGACGGATGGTGTAGTTGTAGTGCCGAGGACAAGCCGTTCGTCCTATAACCGACTCGACTCGCGTCCGCCATTTCGGGCAACGCGGGTCAAGGTGCAGAATTTAGAGGAAAGAACCGAGAAGGTTCGGTTCTCCCGAGGAGGCCGCTCATGACCGCTCGCACCCCTGATGCCGAGCCGCTGCTGACCCCGGCTGAGGTCGCCACGATGTTCCGCGTCGACCCCAAGACGG
Organism: Streptomyces mirabilis; assembly: GCF_039503195.1. Classification (NCBI taxonomy): domain Bacteria; kingdom Bacillati; phylum Actinomycetota; class Actinomycetes; order Kitasatosporales; family Streptomycetaceae; genus Streptomyces; species Streptomyces mirabilis. The sequence goes on along the minus strand of NZ_JBCJKP010000001.1, from coordinate 5,163,970 downwards.
TCACGCGGTGGGCGAAGGCCGGCAAGCTGACATCCATCCGCACGCTCGGCGGGCACCGCCGCTACCGCGAGGCTGAGGTCCGCGCGCTACTCGCGGGTATCCCGCAGCAGCGTAGCGAGGCCTGAACAATCGCATAACCGGGCAATTCGGCAGGTCCCCCAACCCGTCAAGACGCCCGAACCACAGCTCCAAGCGACGCGGGTCCTGCCCCAACAGGGCTCACGCCCGACCCAGTTACACATGCGACAAGGGTGCGTCGTCGATCGCGCTGGACTCCGCCGGGTCCAGCGCGATTTTTTTGTGCCCTGCTCAGGCGCCGGAGGGGCGTTGGTGTGGGCCGTGCGGTGGGCCTGTGAGCGGCCTTGTCGGAGTCTGGGGAGGGCTGTCGGATCTCCTGTGGGAGCCCTCGGAGAGTGGTGCAATTGCACATATTAAATTGACCAGTTGTAGGTGGGGTGTAAGTTCAGCCCTTCTGAAAACTTGTGCGGTGACACCCGTCACATGCCAGAGTCCTTGTTGCCTGTGACGCGTCTGCGCTAAAGGAGTTGGGCGGATGCGCCCTCCCGCGCGAGGTCACGCACGGGAGGGGGTTTCGTCCTCGGCCGCCGTCTCGTCCTCCTCGCCGCGCGCGGAGGGCTCCATGGCCAGTCTCAGGAGCTGATGGCAGATCGGGCAGTGCCGCGTCAGATGGCGATACCCGGAGGCGGCCGACAGATGGGCGCGGAGCAGAGCGCGCGTCTCGTGCCGAGCGGACGCCGCCATGAACCACCTCCGGGAGGTCGAGTGCCCTGGATTCCGGGGTACCCGCCGAATGTGACGGCGTCAAGGTGCGGGGGGCTCCGCCGGTCCGGCGGGCCGCGTCCTGCGTTCGATGGGAGGGCCTGGGGGGCGGCCCTGTGGGGGTGGGGGCGCGTGAGGCGCGTGACGGGGCGTACGGCACCCGGAGTCCGTGGATACGCGCCCAGGGGTCCGAACGTGCGCCGCCGGGGGGCTGGCTCCGCGTGGAGTGCGTACGCACGAGAGCCCGGGTCCGAAGACCCGGGCTCTCGTATCTCTTGCGGTCCTGACGGGATTTGAACCCGCGGCCTCCACCTTGACAGGGTGGCGAGCACTCCAAACTGCTCCACAGGACCAGGTTTCGCAGTCACTTTCTTGCGCTGTGCTGCGAGAAGAGACTGTACAGGAGGGTGAGCCCGGGGTCGAACTCACCCACCGTGCAGGTCCCGTTACGGCACCGCCGCGTCGATCGCCTTCACGATGCGCTTGTCGGAGACCGGGTACGCCGTGCCGAGCGCGTGGGCGAAATAGCTGACCCGGAGCTCCTCGATCATCCAGCGGATGTCCAGGACCTGCTGCGGGACCGGCCGGCCCTGCGGCATCTGCTCCAGGAGCCACGCGTACTCGTCCTGCATCTCGTGGACCTTCTCCATGCGGGTGGTGTCCCGCTGGACGCCGGTCGGCATCTGCTGCAGGCGGCGGTCGGCGGCGACGAGATAGCGCATCAGGTCCGGGAGCCGGCGCAGGCCGGTCGCCGTGACGAAGCCGGGCTTCACCAGGGCGTTCAGCTGCGTCCGTACGTCCGTGAGGTTTGCCAGCAGGGTGGGGCTGCTGGTGGCCTTCAGGCGGCGCTCACAGGCCTGCCAGGCGGCGAGGACCTGCTGCACCTGGCCCACCGTCCGGACCGTCGTGTCGACGATCTCGGCGCGCACCTTGTCATACAGCTTCCGGTACGACTCCTCGTCCCACGCAGGGCCCCCGAAGTCGCCGATCAGCTTGTCCGCCGCCGCCGTCGCGCAGTCGTCGAACAGGGCCTGCACGGAGCCGTGCGGGTTGGCGGACAGGGCGAGCTTCTGGGCGTTGGTGAGCTTGTCCGAGGCGAACTTGGCAGGGTTCACCGGGATGTTGCGCAGGATCAGCCGCCGGGTGCCCGTCCACATGGCCTGCGCCTGCTCGGCCTCCGTGTCGAAGAGACGTACGGAGACGGTGTCCGCCGTCGGGCCGTCGTCGACCAGGGCCGGGTACGCCTTCACCGGCTGGCCGGCCCGGCGCGTCTCGAAGACGCGCGTCAGCGTGCCGATCGTCCAGTCCGTCAGTCCCGTGCGTTCCAGGGACTCGCCGCCCTCGCGCTCCGCCGTCGCCGCCGCGGCCTGCGAGATCGCCTTGCGCGCCTTCGGCTTCAGCTGGAGCTGGAGGGTCGAGAGGTCCTTGTCCTCGGCCAGCTTGCGGCGCCGCTCGTCGACGATCCGGAAGGTGATCTTCAGGTGGTCGGGGACGCGGGACCAGTCGAAGTCGTCGGCCGTGACCGGCACGCCGACCATCCGCTTGAGCTCACGCGCGAGGGTTGTCGCCAGCGGCTCCTGAAGGGGCACGGCCTGGTCGAGGAACCGCTTCGCGAAGTTCGGGGCCGGCACGTAGTTGCGGCGGATGGGCTTGGGGAGGGAACGGATGAGCTCGGTGACCACCTCTTCGCGCAGACCCGGGATCTGCCAGTCGAAGCCCTCGTCCGTCACCTGGTTCAGGACCTGGAGCGGGATGTGGACCGTGACGCCGTCGGCGTCCGCGCCCGGCTCGAACTGGTAGGTCACCCGGAACTTCAGGCGGCCCTGGCGCCACGAGTCGGGGTAGTCGTCCTTGGTGACCGCCCCCGCCTTCTCGTTGATGAGCATCGAACGCTCGAAGTCGAGGAGCTCGGGCTCGTCATGGCGCTTGTGCTTCCACCAGGAGTCGAAGTGCGCGCCGGACACGACGTGGGCCGGCACCCGCTGGTCGTAGAAGTCGAACAGCGTCTCGTCGTCGACCAGGATGTCCCGGCGGCGGGCACGGTGCTCCAGCTCCTCGACCTCGGTCAGGAGCTTGCGGTTGTCGGCGAAGAACTTGTGGTGCGTGCGCCAGTCGCCCTCCACGAGGGCGTTGCGGATGAAGAGGTCGCGGCTCGTCTCGGGGTCGATACGGCCGTAGTTGACCTTGCGTTGGGCGACGATCGGGACGCCGTAGAGAGTGACCTTCTCGTACGCCATCACGGCCGCCTGGTCCTTCTCCCAGTGCGGTTCGCTGTAGGTGCGCTTGAGGAGGTGTTCCGCCAGGGGTTCGACCCACTCGGGTTCGATCCTGGCGTTCACCCGGGCCCAGAGACGGGAGGTCTCCACCAGCTCGGCCGACATCACGAAACGCGGGGGCTTCTTGAAGAGGGCCGAGCCCGGGAAGATCGCGAACTTCGCGTTGCGGGCGCCGAGGTACTCGTTCTTGCCCGTGCTCCTCCCGCTCTCGCCCCCGGTCTCCTTCACGTCCTTCATGCCGACGTGCGAGAGCAGGCCGGCGAGGAGGGAGACATGGACACTCTGCTCCGCCGCGTCGTCCTCGTTGAGGTGGATGCCCATCTGCTTGGCGACGGTGCGGAGCTGGGAGTAGATGTCCTGCCACTCGCGGATGCGCAGGAAGTTGAGGTACTCCTGCTTGCACATGCGGCGGAAGGCGGACGATCCTCGTTCCTTTTGCTGTTCGCGGACGTAACGCCAGAGGTTGAGGAAGGCGAGGAAGTCGCTCGTCTCGTCCCTGAAGCGGGCGTGCTGCTGGTCCGCCTGCGTCTGCTTGTCGGCGGGGCGCTCGCGCGGGTCCTGGATGGAGAGTGCCGCGGCGATCACCATGACCTCGCGCGCACAGCCGTTCTTGTCGGCCTCCAGGACCATGCGGGCCAGCCGGGGGTCGACGGGGAGCTGGGCGAGCTTGCGGCCGGTGTCCGTGAGGCGCTTGCGTACGTCCTTCTGGGACGGGTCCAGCGCGCCCAGTTCCTGGAGGAGTTGGACGCCGTCGCGGATGTTGCGGTGGTCCGGCGGGTCGATGAAGGGGAACTTCTCGATGTCGCCGAGGCCGGCCGCCGTCATCTGGAGGATGACGCTCGCCAGGTTCGTACGGAGGATCTCCGCGTCCGTGAACTCCGGGCGGGTGTTGAAGTCGTCCTCGGAGTACAGGCGGATGCAGATGCCGTCCGACGTACGGCCACAACGGCCCTTGCGCTGGTTGGCGCTGGCCTGTGAGACCGGCTCGATGGGCAGGCGCTGGACCTTGGTGCGGTGGCTGTATCTGGAGATGCGGGCGTTGCCCGGGTCGATGACGTACTTGATGCCCGGGACGGTGAGCGAGGTCTCGGCGACGTTGGTCGCCAGAACGATCCTGCGGCCGGTGTGGGGCTGGAAGACGCGGTGCTGCTCCGCGTGGGAGAGGCGGGCGTAGAGGGGGAGGACCTCGGTGAAGCGGTAGTTCTTCTTCGTGAGCGCGTCCGCCGTGTCGCGGATCTCGCGTTCGCCGGAGAGGAACACCAGGATGTCGCCCTTGCCCTCGGCCTGCAGTTCCTCGACCGCGTCCGTGATCGCGGTGATCTGGTCGCGGTCGGCGTCGTCCCCCTCCTCTTCGAGGAGCGGACGGTAGCGGACCTCCACGGGGTACGTACGGCCGCTGACCTCGACGATCGGGGCGTCGCCGAAGTGGCGGGAGAAGCGCTCCGGGTCGATCGTGGCCGACGTGATGACGACCTTGAGGTCCGGGCGCTTGGGCAGCAGCTGGGCGAGGTAGCCGAGCAGGAAGTCGATGTTGAGGGAGCGCTCGTGGGCCTCGTCGATGATGATCGTGTCGTACGCGCGCAGCTCGCGGTCCGTCTGGATCTCGGCGAGCAGGATGCCGTCCGTCATGAGCTTGACGAAGGTGCCGTCCGGGTTCACCTGGTCGGTGAAGCGGACCTTCCAGCCGACGGCCTCGCCCAGGGGGGTGTCCAGCTCCTCCGCCACACGCTCGGCGACCGTGCGGGCGGCGATGCGGCGGGGCTGGGTGTGGCCGATCATGCCGCGGACGCCGCGGCCCAGTTCGAGACAGATCTTGGGGATCTGGGTGGTCTTTCCGGAGCCGGTCTCACCTGCGACGATGACGACCTGGTGGTCGCGTATGGCGTCGGCGATGTCGGACTTCTTCTGGCTGACCGGGAGCTGCTCGGGGTAGCTGACGGCGGGCACGCGGGTGCGGCGCTCGGCCATGCGGGCCTCGGCCTTGGTGACCTCCGCGTCGATCTCGGCGAGCACGGCGGTGCGGGCTTCGGGTTTGCGGATCCGGCGCGCGCCCTCGAGCCTGCGGCCGAGCCGGTGCGCGTCGCGCAGGGACAGCTCGGCCAGGCGGGGGGCGAGGTCGCCGAGGACGGGGGCAGGATGCGTAGACATACGCCGTCCAGGATCTCACCTCGCCGAAATTACTGGCGAGTGCTTTATCTGGGGACCCGTGGGCGCCGGGTGCCGGTGGTGGGGCCGCCTGGCGCCGGTGGGTGGGTCGGGGCCGTGGCGGTGCGTCGAGCCCGTCGCCGCGGGATCAGACGGGGGCCGGGCATGCGAACCGCTGCTCGATCCGGGCGTAGCGACGGGCTTGCGACGCACCGCCACGGCCCCTCGCGTCGCATGGCGGCCTCGGGGCCCTTGGTGGTTTCGCGTCGCGTGGTGGGTTCGGGTGATCAGGGGTGCGGGTTGTCAGGGGTGCGGGGGGACGGGGGCGTGGGGGTTGGGGTCTCGGGGGGTGTCTGGGTGCGGCGGGGGCCGCCCTGGGCCATGGCCTGGGCGGTGTTGGAGACGGCCTTGATGCCCAGGTACGCCGTGGTCATCGTGCTGACCGCGGTGAAGGCCGCCGTCAGCACGCCGATGATCACCGACTTGTCGCCGCCCAGGCGCCATACGCCGGCGATCGCGACGGCGACGATCGCGAAGTTGCTCAGGACGACCGCCGTCAGCCCGTACAGGGCCCGGTACCGCTCCAGGTCGAGCTCCCTGATCGGCTTCGCCCCGTCCTTGCCCACCATCACTGGTCCCCCTTGCCCACCACACGATGTCCGGTCAGCCAGAACGTAGTGTCCTGCCCAGGGCATGCCAAGTTCGGCTCGCCGGGGTGTCGGGGCATCGAAGGGCGTCGGGGGTACGACGAAGGCCCCGTCCGTAATGGACGGGGCCTTCGGTGTGGTGGCTGGGGCCGGGGTCGAACCGGCGACCTATCGCTTTTCAGGCGATCGCTCGTACCAACTGAGCTACCCAGCCACGAGGTTTCATGTGAAACCTCAGCGGTCCTGACGGGATTTGAACCCGCGGCCTCCACCTTGACAGGGTGGCGAGCACTCCAAACTGCTCCACAGGACCAAGCTGTTGCGTGCGACGCGTAAAACAGTGTCGCACACGGTGTTGCGTGCCCCCAACGGGATTCGAACCCGTGCTACCGCCTTGAAAGGGCGGCGTCCTAGGCCGCTAGACGATGAGGGCTATCGGCCCGCCTGGGCGCTTCTCAGCGCGTCGGGGACGTGAGAAGCATATGGGATGGCGGGAGGTATCGCCAAAACGGTTTACGGGGTGCTCGTGGAGGTGGTCGGGGAGGGGGAGGAGGACGGGGGTGCGCCGGGTTGGTTCTCCTTCGGGAGGTGTCGGCTGACCTCGGCCGTCGTCAGGCCCAGGCCCCCCAGTTTGATCTCGTCCCAGGCCTGGAGGCGGCGGGTGTCACGGTCGACGTAGAGGACCGAGGCCTCGATGGGGTCCGGGTACTTGCCCTCGATCGCGCGCAGGCCGCTGCCGCCCGTCGAGCCCTCTACGCGCAGGCGGGTTCCGTACTTCATGACCTCCATCTGTTCGTGGTGGAGGTGACCGGCCAGGACGAGGGGCACCTCGCCGTCCGTCCCGCGGGCCGCCGACGGCTCGTGGGCGATGGCGATGTCGACGGGGGTGCCTGCCGTGCGCTGGTCGCGGAGGGCGGAGGCCAGGCGGGCGCCGGCCAGATCCTCCGCCGCGTCGCCGCCCGGGGCGACCGAGCGGTCGGGGGTGAACTGGGGGTCGCCGATGCCGGCGAAGCGCAGGCCCGCGATCGTGATCGCGCGGCCGTCGTCCAGGACGTGCACGTTCTTCAGGCGTTCCAGGTAGCGCTGGGTGACGAGGCTGTCGTGGTTGCCGCGCACCCAGATGTAGGGCGCGCCCAGGTCGGGGATGGAGTCCAGGAAGCCGTTCTCGGCCGACGTCCCGTGGTCCATGGTGTCGCCGGAGTCGACGATCACATTGATCGAGTACTGCTTCACCAGCGACGCGATGATCTTCCAGCTCGCGGGGTTGAGGTGGATGTCGGAGACGTGCAGGACCCGGATCGTGGACGGGTCCGGCTCGTACGTCGGGAGCGTGGACGTGACGTCGTAGAGCTTCGTCACGTTCGTCACCAGGCGTGCCAACTCCTCCTGGTAGACGTTGAATTCGCTGACGATGTTGCGGGCGTTGCCGACGAGGGAGGGTGCGGAGGAGAGCAGTCCTGAGAACCTCGGTTCCAGCACCGAGTTCGGGTTCCAGGTCGCGAAGGCCGTCGCACCCGAGGCGGTGAGCAGGGTGAGGGCCAGGCCGCCGGCGGCCAGGGCGCGGCGCGGGCGGCGGTAGACCGCGAGGCCGAGGGCCGTGGCGCCCGCCACGACCGCGACGCAGGACCGTACGGCCAGGTCGAGCGTGCCGTGCTCGACGTCGTGCGCGACCTCGTCCTGCAGGCCCGAGAGCCGCTCGGGGTGGTCGACCAGGGCCTGCGCGCGGACGGGGTCGAGCTGGTCGACGTTCACGTCGAGGCGGACCGGGGCGATGTGGCTGTTCAGCTCCAGGGCGCCGAGCGGGGAGACGTTGATCTTGGTGCCGCCGGTGACCGAGGGGCGCAGGGTCATCGTGGTGTCCATGGGGCCGACCGGGACGCGCACATCGCCCACGATCAGCAGGCCAAGCCAGGCGCCGAGGAGGACGACCGCCATCAGGCCGAGCGCACGGGTGTACGGGTTCGGCTGCTGGACGAGTTCCTCGGTGACGGGGCGGAAGCGGGGAGAGCGGCGGGAGCTGAGGCGGAGGCGGCGGCGGAGGTGCGGGGTGGGGCGGGGGCGGCGTGTGCGGGTCAGGGCGGTGATGACGGCGGACAGGGAGGCGGTGACGGCGGATGTGGCGGTGGTGACGGCAGCGGGGACGCGGGCCATTGGTCCCGTATGCCCAAGTGCGGGGGTGGGTATGCGGGGTGTACGGGGCTGTCGTCGACTCTCCTGCGAGGCGGTCGTACCGGACAATGGCCGTGTGCTGGAGATGACGCGCGAGGAGTTCGAGGAACTGGTCGCCGAGGCGCTGGACCGGATTCCGCCGGAGCTGACGCGGTTGATGGACAACGTGGCGGTGTTCGTCGAGGACGAGCCCGACCCCGCCGATCCCGAGCTGCTCGGGCTCTACGAGGGAACTCCGCTGACCGATCGGGGGGAGTGGTACGCGGGGGTGCTGCCGGATCGGATCACGATCTACCGGGGGCCGACCCTGCGGATGTGCGAGACGCGGGAGGACGCGGTCGCGGAGACCGAGGTCACCGTGGTGCACGAGATCGCGCATCACTTCGGGATCGACGACGAACGGTTGCACGCGCTCGGCTACGGGTGAGTGAGCGGGGAGTGGGTGGCGGGGGCCGACGCCCCCTGGGGCTCGGGACGTGTGTCATGTTCCCGCGTGTCCTCTTGTGGGCGCCGGGAGTTGGGCAGGGGGACTCCCCGATCCATCCCCAGGGTCTCGGCCTCGCCGAGCAGGGGAGACCCCCTCCGGAGGTGGCTGCCCGTGCGCGCCTTGTACGTACCCGTCCGTCTGGCCGCCACGGTCATCGTCGTCGCGTCCGCCGCCGGCTGTATGAGCGTGGGTGACGACGCGGGCCGGCCCGGACCCGCGCACTCGGCGGGGCGGCACGGCGGTCAGGCCCCCGACGGGGGGTCCGCGGAGAGCGGGGGCGGTGGCGGGTTCCACGGAGGGACGGGTGTGAAGGGCGGCGCCTCCGCCAAGCCCGGTGAGCACGCCTCCGGGTCGGCGTCCGCGTCCGCGTCGGCCTCCGGCGGTGCGAAGCCGTCCACCAGGGCGACGGGCAAGGGGGACGGCAAGGGGCAGCCGGAGCAGCCTCCGCCGTCGAACGGGGTGCCGAGTCCCACGCATGCCACGTCCGATCCGACTCCGCCGCCCCCTCCTCCGCCACCGCCCGTGACGCCGACGCCCGATCCGACCACGGCTGAGCCCTCGTCCTCGGCGCATGAGCAGACCACGCAACTGGTGGATCGGCAGCCGGCGCCGCAGGCGGGCCAACCGGCGTGAACGGGGTGGTGGACGGGCGGCGGGGAGGGGCGCAGGGTCGACGAGCGGAGGGGGCGCGGGAAAGTCGGCGGAGGGGGCGGGAATACGCTCGCCCACCGCTGGTGTTGCACCCTCTGCCAGCAGACGTAAGACCTGCCCTGCGTGCCTGACCTGCCCCTTTGGGGGTCAGTTTGCCTTCAGGGGTGGGGGGTGCGTATGGTGGTAGATCGTTTGATCCCATTTGCCCGGCGCCATTGCAGAGAGCGCCGCGTGTGGCGCGTACTCTCCCTTGCCGTGGCCGGACCGCATAGAGGCGGTCGATTGCGACTTCACGGAGTTTGGGCGCGTGCCGAAGAACTCCGGAAGGTTCGCATTTCGCATGTCTGTTTCCAGTACTGATCACGTCGTCGTGCCCGAGAACAACGAGAACGACAACAACGAGGGCGTCCAGGCCGCCGTCGAGACCGTGGAGACGGTCGAGGCCGTCGAGGCCGCCCCCGAGATCACCTTCGACTCCCTCGGCCTCCCCGAGGGCGTCGTCCGCAAGCTCGCCCAGAACGGTGTGACCACCCCGTTCCCGATCCAGGCCGCGACCATCCCGGACGCCCTGGCCGGCAAGGACATCCTCGGCCGTGGCCGCACCGGCTCCGGCAAGACCCTCTCCTTCGGTCTGCCGACCCTGGCGCGGCTCGCCGGCGGTCACACCGAGAAGAAGAAGCCGCGCGCCGTCATCCTCACGCCGACCCGTGAGCTGGCCATGCAGGTCGCCGACGCGCTGCAGCCCTACGGCGACGTCCTCGGCCTGAAGATGAAGGTCGTCTGCGGCGGTACGTCGATGGGCAACCAGATCTACGCCCTGGAGCGCGGCGTCGACGTCCTCGTCGCCACCCCGGGCCGCCTGCGCGACATCATCAACCGCGGCGCCTGCTCGCTGGAGAACGTCCAGGTGGCCGTTCTCGACGAGGCCGACCAGATGTCCGACCTGGGCTTCCTGCCCGAGGTCACCGAGCTGTTCGACCAGATCCCGGCGGGCGGCCAGCGGATGCTGTTCTCGGCCACCATGGAGAACGAGATCTCCACGCTGGTCAAGCGCTACCTGACCAACCCGGTCACGCACGAGGTCGACAGCGCCCAGGGCAACGTCACGACGATGTCCCACCACATCCTCATCGTGAAGCCCAAGGACAAGGCGCCGGTCACCGCCGCGATCGCCTCCCGCAAGGGCCGCACGATCATCTTCGTCCGCACCCAGCTGGGCGCCGACCGTATCGCCGAGCAGCTGCGCGACGCCGGTGTGAAGGCCGACGCGCTGCACGGCGGCATGACCCAGGGCGCGCGGACCCGGACGCTGGCCGACTTCAAGGACGGTTACGTCAACGCGCTCGTCGCGACCGACGTCGCCGCCCGCGGTATCCACGTCGACGGCATCGACCTCGTCCTGAACGTGGACCCGGCCGGTGACCACAAGGACTACCTGCACCGCTCCGGCCGTACGGCCCGTGCGGGCCGCAGCGGAACCGTGGTGTCCCTCTCCCTGCCGCACCAGCGTCGTCAGATCTTCCGGCTGATGGAGGACGCGGGCGTCGACGCCGCGCGTCACATCATCAACTCCGGTACGGCCTTCGAGCCCGAGGTCGCCGAGATCACCGGCGCCCGGTCGATGACCGAGGTCCAGGCCCAGTCGGCAGGCGACGCCGCGCAGCAGGCCGAGCGTGAGGTCTCGCAGCTCACCAAGGAGCTGGAGCGCGCGCAGCGTCGTGCGGTCGAGCTGCGTGGGGAGGCCGACCGTCTGGTGGCCCGTGCCGCGCGCGAGCGGGGCGAGGACCCGGAGGCGGCGGTCGTCGCGGCCGCGGAGGCCCTGGCGGAGCAGGCGGTGGCCGAGGCCGCGGCCGAGACGCCGGCCGTGTCCGAGCAGCCCGTCGCCGAACGTTCGTCCTACGAGCCGCGTCAGCGCCGTGACGAGCGGGGCAACTTCGAGCGTCGTGACGACCGTGGTGGCTCTGGCTTCCGTCGGGACAACGACCGTCGTGATGACCGTGGTGGTCGTTCGTTCGAGCGTCGTGACGACCGTGGTGGTTCCGGCTTCCGTCGGGACAACGACCGTCGTGATGACCGTGGTGGTCGTTCGTTCGAGCGTCGTGACGACCGTGGTGGTTCCGGCTTCCGTCGGGACAACGACCGTCGTGATGACCGTGGTGGTCGTTCGTTCGAGCGTCGTGACGACCGTGGTGGTTCCGGCTTCCGCCGGGACAACGACCGTCGTGACGACCGTGGCGGCTTCGACCGCGACCGTCGGGACGGCGACCGTGGTGGTCGTTCGTTCGAGCGTCGTGACGACCGCGGTGGCTCCGGCTTCCGCCGTGACAACGACCGTGGCACCGCCGGCCGCTCCTTCGAGCGTCGCGACGACCGTGGCGGTCACCGTGGCAGCGACCGTCCCTTCAACCGCGACCGCCAGGACAACCGTCCCTCCAGCGGTTTCCGCGCCGGCAGCCACGACCGCCCGTACGGCCGTCGCGACGACCACCGCGGCACCGGCACCGGTACCGGCACCGGTACCGGCACGGGTACCGGCACCGGCTCCTTCGGCCGCCGCGACGAGAAGCCCCGCTGGAAGCGCAACGGCTGACGTCCGATGACATCTGCTGACGTCCGCTGACGTCCGCGCATGCTGAACGCCGTGGCCCCCACCGATCCGGTGGGGGCCACGGCGTTTCCGTGCCTGTGGCCGTGCCCCGCGCTGTTTCGAAAGGCACTCCGGAAACTTTGAACTCGCTGTAGGAGCAGCCGACTGGGACCAGTACGACGTCCTCACCGCGCCCGGCGGCATCAGCGGCGGCGGCCAACCCGCTCGCCCAGGACAAGGCCAACACCCTGTACCGCTGCTACGGCACCGGCAAGGGGTCGTTCGCGGCGCGGGTGAAGATCGGGAGCGGCTGGCAGGGCTACAGGGGCCTTTTCTGGCCAACCCGGCGTCTTGATCGGTGCATGTCGATCCCCCGGCGAGGGAATCGCTGGGGGCATGACAGATGACGCCAAGGCGAGTGGGCTGTCGGACGAAGAACGGCTTGCCCAGCTCGGCTATACGCAGGTTCTCGCCCGCCGCATGTCGGCGTTCTCCAACTACGCGGTCTCGTTCACGATCATCTCGGTTCTTTCGGGGTGTCTGACGCTGTATCTGTTCGGCATGAACACCGGCGGCCCCGCCGTGATCACCTGGGGGTGGGTCGCGGTCGGACTGATGACGCTGTTCGTCGGGCTGTCGATGGCCGAGATCTGTTCGGCCTATCCGACCTCGGCGGGGCTGTACTTCTGGGCCCACCGGCTGGCTCCGACGAGGTCGGCCGCCGCCTGGGCCTGGTTCACGGGGTGGTTCAACGTCCTCGGGCAGGTCGCGGTGACCGCCGGGATCGACTTCGGCGCGGCGTCCTTCCTGGGCGCGTACCTGAACCTGCAGTTCGACTTCACGATCACGCCGGGCCGCACGATCCTGCTCTTCGCCGGGATCCTCGTCCTGCACGGGCTGCTGAACACCTTCGGGGTCCGGATCGTCGCCCTCCTCAACGACATCAGTGTGTGGTGGCACGTGCTGGGCGTCGGGGTGATCGTGGGTGCGCTGGCCTTCGTGCCGGACCACCATCAGTCGGCGTCCTTCGTGTTCACGCACTTCGTGAACAACACCGGCTGGGGCAGCGGCGTGTACGTCGTCCTCGTCGGCCTGCTGATGGCGCAGTACACCTTCACCGGGTACGACGCCTCCGCCCATATGACCGAGGAGACGCACGACGCGTCGACGGCGGGCCCGAAGGGCATCGTGCAGTCGATCTGGACCTCGTGGATAGCCGGATTCGTGCTGCTGCTGGGCTTCACCTTCGCCATCCAGTCGTACGACAAGGAGCTGGGCTCGGCCACGGGCGCGCCGCCCGCGCAGATCTTGCTCGACGCCCTGGGGGCGACGGCGGGCAAGCTCCTGCTCCTGGTGGTGATCGGCGCGCAGCTCTTCTGCGGGATGGCGTCCGTCACCGCCAACAGCCGCATGATCTACGCGTTTTCGCGCGACGGGGCGCTGCCGTTCTCCCGGGTCTGGCACACCGTGAGCCCGCGCACACGCACGCCGGTCGCGGCGGTGTGGCTGGCGGCGCTGGGCGCGCTCGTGCTGGGGCTGCCGTACCTGATCAATGTGACGGCGTACGCGGCCGTGACGTCGATCGCCGTGATCGGGCTCTACATCGCCTACGTCATCCCGACGCTGCTGCGGCTGCGCAAGGGGGAGGCGTTCGAGCGGGGGCCGTGGCACCTGGGCCGCTGGTCGCGCGCGATCGGCGTCGTCTCGGTGGCCTGGGTCGTCGTGATCACGGTCCTGTTCATGCTGCCGCAGGTCTCGCCGGTCACCTGGGAGACCTTCAACTACGCCCCGGTCGCGGTCCTCGTCGTCCTCGGCTTCGCCGCGACCTGGTGGCTGGCGTCGGCCCGCCACTGGTTCCTCAACCCCGACCACGCCCGCACGGTCGCCCGCGTGGCGGCGCGCAAGGACGCGCCCGAACCGGTTGATCCATAGGGCTGTTCGCTGTTGGCGTGGCCGGGACGCGGATACCCGATCGGAGTCCCGGCCACGTCCGGCTATGCTCGGGGATGCATCGGCACGGGATCGATACGGGCCGGCGTGTGGACCCTTAGCTCAATTGGCAGAGCAGTGGACTTTTAATCCATTGGTTGTGGGTTCGAGTCCCACAGGGTCTACCGAAAAGCCCCAGGTCAGAGGGAATCCGACCTGGGGCTTCGGTGTGCTTGGGGAGCGTGGGGCCCGAGGGCTCAGCCCGCCGTGAGTTCCGGCAGGGGGAGCGTGTGCTGGGTCTGGAGGACCTTGGCGCGCAGGTAGCGCACGTTGTGGGCGGTGGTGAAGACACCCGTCGGGACGCGGTGGGAGACCGTGACGCCGAGGTCGCGCAGTTGCTCGGCCTTGTCCGGGTTGTTGGAGAGCAGGTCCAGGTCGTCGATGCCGAGAGCCTGGAGCATCTGAGCCGCCGCGGTGTAGTCGCGGCCGTCCTCGGGCAGGCCGAGGGCGGCGTTGGCGGCGTACGTGTCGAGGCCCTGGTCCTGGAGGGCGTACGCGTCGAGCTTGTTGTAGAGGCCGATGCCGCGGCCCTCCTGACGGAGGTACAGGAGCACTCCGCCGCGCTCCGCGATCTGCTCCACCGCCTCGCGCAGCTGCGGGCCGCAGTCGCAGCGGGCCGAGCCGAAGACGTCCCCGGTCAGGCATTCGGAGTGGAGCCGCACCAGCGGGGTCGCGCCGGGCTTGCCGAGCACGACGGCGAGGTGTTCCTTGTCGTCGGCGAGGCCGTGGAAGGTGACCAACTCCGCGTCGACCGAGTAGCCGTCGCCGAAGCGCAGGGGCACAGTGACGCGGGTGCGCACCGTGGCGGTGGGGAAATCGCGCATGTTGTCTCTCCGGTCCAGCGGGTGTCGTGCGAGTTGCGCCGGTGGTGCTTCAGTTTTGAAGCACTGTCTCGGAGACAGACAGTACACGGTGCTTTAAAGTTCAAGCAACGGCTTTGCGTGATTCTGTGTCGTACGGCTCACGAAGCGTGCTGTCGTACGGCTCACGAGGAATGCCGTCGCCGACTACGGGGAACGCCGTCGCCGACTCACGAAGAACGCCGTCGCCACGGCAGATCTTCCCCGCAGGCCCCGGGGTTCTCCCCCTGGATGCCGCGGGTGATGGCCCCGCAGATCTCCTCCAGCTGCCCGACCTGCTCGGGGGTCAGTCGGTCGAAGACCGCCGTCTTGACCTGCTCCGCGTGGCCCGGCGCCGCCCGCTCCAGAACGGCCATCCCTTCGTCCGTGAGGACCGCGATCTGGGTGCGCCTGTCGCTGTGGCAGCCCTCCCGGCGCACCAGACCGTCGCTCGCCAGCCGGGTCACGCCGTACGTCAGCCGACTGCGGGTGATCTTCAGGGTCTCGGCGAGGTCGGTCATCCGCAGCCGCCGGTCCGGCGCCTCGGACAGCATGGCCAGGATGGAGTAGTAAAGGTGGGGCATGCCGGTCTCGGCCTGGAGCTGCCGGTCGATCGTGTCCTCCAGGAGCGAGGCGGCGGCGATGTACGCGCGCCAGGCGCGCTGCTCGGCGGGGGAGAGCCAGCGGGTCGTCATGCCGCCAGTCTAGGTATTGTTTAAAACTTGAACCACTAGGAGCCCTGCGCTCGGAGCTGGAGAGTGCGCCCCATGCCCCACCCCTATGTCCTGTTGTCCGCCGCCGTCTCCCTCGACGGCTTCCTGGACGACACCGGCCCCGACCGCCTGCTGCTCTCGGGCCCGGCCGACTTCGACCGGGTCGACGAGGTACGGGCGTCCAGCGACGCGATCCTGATCGGCGCCGGCACCATCCGCGCGGACAACCCCCGGCTGCTGGTCAACTCCGCCGAGCGGCGGGCGGCGCGGGTCGCCGCCGGGCGCCCGGAGTACCCGCTGAAGGTCACCGTCAGCGGCTCCGGCGACCTCGACCCGGACGCCCAGTTCTGGCACACGGGCGGCGAGAAGGTCGTCTATACGACGGACAAGGGCGCCGAGCGCGCCACCGACGCCCTGCGCGGACTGGACGTCGACGTGGTCCCGACCGGCGCCGAGCTGGACTGGCGCGTCGTGCTCGAACACCTCCACGACGCCCGCGGGGTGCGGCGGCTCATGGTCGAGGGCGGGGGGCGCGTGCACACCCAGCTGATGACACAGGGGCTGGCGGACGAACTGCAGCTCGCCGTCGCGCCGCTCTTCGTGGGGGAGCCGGACGCGCCACGGCTGTTCGGACCCGGGGGATATCCGCCGGGCCGGATGCGGCTGGTGGAGACACGACCGGTCGGGGACGTCGTCCTCGTCCGCTACGTCCCCACCGCACCCGGGGAAGGCGCCCTCGCGTCCGCCGCGGACCGGCACTGGCTGGGCGTCGCCTGCGAGCTGGCGGCGCTGTGTCCGCCGTCGGAGACCGCGTTCAGCGTGGGCGCGGTGGTGGTGGCGGCCGACGGCACCGAGCTGGCGCGCGGGCACTCGCGGGAGGGCGACGACCCCGTCGTGCACGCCGAGGAGGCGGCGCTCGCGAAGATCGATCCCACGGATCCGCGTCTGCGCTCCGCCACCGTGTACAGCAGCCTGGAGCCGTGCGCGCGGCGGGCGTCCCGGCCCGCGCCCTGTGCGCGGCTGATCCTCGACGCGGGGGTACGGCGGGTGGTCACCGCGTGGCGCGAGCCCGACACGTTCGTGACGGAGGCCGACGGGAACGGTCTGCTCGTGGCCGCGGGGGCGGATGTCGTCGTACTGCCGGAGTTCGAGGAGCGGGCCGTGGCGCCCAATCGTCACCTTCTCGAGGCCGGGTAGGGGCGGCTTCGCGATCGTCCGCGAAAAGCCTGGTGAATCGGGCCCCGCGGATGGCGTACACTAATTTCAACGACGCGGGGTGGAGCAGCTCGGTAGCTCGCTGGGCTCATAACCCAGAGGTCGCAGGTTCAAATCCTGTCCCCGCTACTGAAGGCCAAGGGCCGGAACTCGGAAACGAGTTCCGGCCCTTGGTTTTTTCCCGTTCGCCGTCCCCGTTTTCCTGCCACCCGGCTTTCCCGTTCGCCGTCCCGCCCCGGTTTTCCCTGTCGACCCGACTTTCTGTAGTCTTTCGCTCACTATGAGTCGTCATCGCTGGCTGGTCCGGCGCGCGCCGGCGCTCGCGCTGCTGCTCGCCGTGTGCGCGCTGTTCCTCGGGGCCTGTCACGACGGTCACGACCTCGTGCCGCACGGCGGGACCGTCGTCGCCCCGGCCGGGTACCACCACGAGCGCGGCGGAGCCGGCGGCGTCCGGTGGTCGGCCTCCGACTGACGCGTCCCCCGGTCGGCCCCTCACCGCTCGCCGCCCGCCCCCGTGCCGGGAAGCCTGGACGGGTGGGGCAGCAGCAAGGAGGTGCGCAGCGGGCCGAGGAGCCGTACGGCGAGCTGTACGAGAAGCCGTGTGACGAGCGGTACGACCGGTCCGGTGGGCGGTTGCCCGGGGACCCCGTGCGCGATCCGGGGCTGGGGGGCGAGCCGGTGCCCCGCCCGGCCGAGGCGGACCGGAGCCGGATCTCCTGCGCGCGCAGCCTCGTCCGGGTGCTGCCCGCGCTGCTCATCCTGGTCGGCGCGTTCTACGACTACTTCACCCCGATGGCCTTCACCGCGGGCCCCCTCTTCACGGCCGCGCCGCTCGTGGCCGCCCCGCTCTTCTCGCTGCGCGGCACCGTGCTCACCGGCGTCACGGCGTTCGTCGCGGTGCTCACGATCCACATCCGGCTCGGCATCGTCTTCAAGGTGGACGCGCTCACGGAGGTCGCCACCGTGGCGACCGTCGGCGTGCTGGCCGTGCTCATCAATATCCTCGTCCGCCGCACCGACGAACGACTCGCCTCGGCCCACCAGATCGCCGAGGCGGCCCAGCGTGCCGTCCTGCCGGAACCCGACCAGCGGATCGACGGCCTCGACGTCGCGGCGCGCTACGAGGCCGCGCAGGCGGGCGCGTTCATCGGCGGCGACCTGTACGCGGTGCAGGACTCCCCGCACGGCGTACGGCTGGTGGTGGGCGACGTACGCGGGAAGGGCATGGACGCGGTGGCCGCCGTCGCGGTGGTCATCGGGGCGTTCCGGGAGGCGGCCGAGCAGGAGGTCACCCCGGAGGCGGTCGCGCAGCGGCTGGAGCGGGCGCTGGCCCGCGAGGGCACCCGGCGCGAGGGCCTCGACGCCTTCGAGGGGTTCACCACCGCCGTCCTCGCGGAGATCACGCACGAGGGCGGTCTCGTCAGGATCGTCAACCGCGGCCATCCGC
Source organism: Streptomyces mirabilis (assembly GCF_039503195.1). Lineage (NCBI taxonomy): Bacteria > Bacillati > Actinomycetota > Actinomycetes > Kitasatosporales > Streptomycetaceae > Streptomyces > Streptomyces mirabilis. The sequence continues at coordinate 5,146,025 of NZ_JBCJKP010000001.1, read as the reverse complement.
CGCCGTTGCTGCTGCACGCGGACGGAACGCTGGTCACGCTCGCCGCCGCGCACCCCGCACTGCCGCTCGGCATGGGCGAGTTGGGCAGCTGGCCGGACCGTGCCGAGGAGACGGAGTTCCCGCACGGGGCCACGCTCCTCTTCCACACGGACGGACTGTCGGAGGCCCGCGACACGCAGGGGCGCTTCTACGACCCGGCCGCGCGCCTGGCCGGACGGACCTTCCCCGGCCCGGACGCCCTGCTGGCCACGCTCGTCGAGGAGGTCCGACGGCACACGGGCGGCGCCCTGACGGACGACATGGCACTGCTCGCCGTACGGCGGCCGTAGCCACGGAAGGGCGCGTTCTTGATCGATGTGACGAGGGGTGATCGGTCGATGTCCCTCCGCGTAACGACTGACACACCGTCAAATAACCGCCCGAGAGGAAGGCGCGGCCAACTCGCCCGATTTCCGTCGGTCATGGGTGGTAAGTCCCGGCCAAAAGTGGTTAATGATCAGTACGAACAGCTTGGAATCCGGTACCCGCGTCTATTAACGTTCGATAACGCAGCGCGGTCGTCCCAGCCGTCACAAGAGTCGGCTCCGTGCGCACGCGCCGAATCCCGCGAGGGAACCGGGGAACCACCAACTTGGGGTGAATCGAGCGTCTTTCACGGTGGAGACACCGTGGGTTGACGCGCGTAGGAGACCTTCCTGCTCCGAACCCGTCAGCTAACCCGGTAGGCGAGAAGGAAGGAAAGGAGCACGCCCACGTGGCGTCCAACCGGCCTGCCCAGCCCACTTCGTTCCCGCCGAACGACACCCAGACTTTCGGCTACGCCTACGGCAAGGACGAGGGCCCCTGGGAGGAGTGGAACCCCACCGAGGATTCCATCCGTCCCCTCCGCGGCCGGCACCGCGTCTCCAAGCAGCGCGGCGGAGGACTCGCCCGCAGCTCCACGGTCCTGGGCGTCGGCGTCATCGCCGCCGTCGGCGCGGGCGGCATGGCCACCGCCGCGCCCGGCAAGCCGCCGGTCTCCATCTCGCTGCCCGACTTCTCCGCGGTCACCGAATCGGCCAAGGCGCTGATATCCGATGCCGGTTCCAGCGCGCCGAAGGGCTCCGCCACCCCGCTCACCAGCGCCGGTGTGACGAGCGCCGACGCCGCGCAGGGCAACACGGACGCGGGCGAGGCGCTGCGCGCGCGCATCATCCAGCAGGCCGAGTCGCAGCAGGACCAGATCGACAAGGCGGCCCAGGCCGCCGCCGAGTCCGCCGCCGCGAAGAAGGCGGTCGCGCTGGCCGCCCAGCAGAAGGACGACGCCGAGGCCAAGGTCGCCGCCGCGAAGAAGAAGGCGGACGAGGACGCCAAGCAGAAGGCCGAGGCCGCGCGTCTCGCCGAGCTCGCCAAGAGCTTCTCGCTGCCGACCTCCTCGTACACCCTGACCTCCCGCTTCGGCGACGCCGGTTCCATGTGGTCCTCCGGCTACCACACCGGCCTCGACTTCGCGGCCCCCACCGGCACGCTGATCAAGGCCATCCACAGCGGCACGATCACGGAGGCGGGCTGGGCCGGCTCGTACGGCTACCGCACCATCCTCACCCTCGACGACGGCACGGAGCTGTGGTTCTGCCACCAGTCCTCCATCAGCGTCAGCGTGGGACAGAAGGTGGCCACCGGCGACGTCATCGGGCGCGTGGGTGCGACCGGCAACGTGACCGGGCCGCATCTGCACCTGGAGGTTCACCCGGGCGGCGGCAGCGCGATCGACCCGATGGCGTGGCTGCACAGCAAGGGCCTGAACCCCTGATCGTTCCCGGGGAGCCGTATACGGAATATGGCAATCCGGTACGGCTGTTGAAATAAGGCATGACTTCTCTACGCAAGCTCGGCTCCTCCGACCTCGAGGTCTTCCCGCTCTCCCTCGGCGGCAACGTCTTCGGCTGGACCGCTGACGAGGCGCAGTCCTTCGCCGTGCTCGACGCGTACACGGCCGGGGGCGGCAACTTCGTCGACACCGCCGACGGCTACTCCGCGTGGGTCCCCGGCCACACGGGCGGTGAGTCGGAGACGATCATCGGCAAGTGGTTCGCCGCGCGGGGCAACCGCTCCGACGTCGTCCTCGCCACCAAGGTCAGTACCCATCCCGAGTACAAGGGCCTGTCCCCGGCGAACATCAAGGTCGCCGCCGACGCCTCGCTGCGCCGCCTCGGCACGGACTACATCGACCTCTACTACACCCACTTCGACGACACCTCGGTGCCGGTCGAGGAGATCATCGGCGCGCTCGACGAACTGGTCCGGGCCGGCAAGGTCCGGGAGATCGCCGCCTCCAACATCTCCGCCGAGCGGCTCGCGGAGTCCGTGGAGTTCTCCGACCGCGAGGGCCTCGCGCGCTACGTCGCCCTCCAGCCCCACTACAACCTCGTCTCGCGCGACACCTACGAGGGCCCGCTCCAGGAGGTCGCCTCCCGGACCGGCCTGGCCGCCGTCCCGTACTTCGCGCTCGCGTCCGGATTCCTCACCGGCAAGTACCGCCCGGGTACGACGGTCGACTCCGCGCGCGCCGAGGGGGCGGGCAAGCACCTCGACACCGAGCGCGGCATCCGCGTCCTGGCCGCCCTCGACGAAGTCGCCGGGGCCCATGACGCCGAGGTCGCCACGGTCGCCCTCGCCTGGCTCGCCGCCCGGCCGACGGTCGCGGCGCCCATCGCCTCCGCGCGGACGGTCGAGCAACTGCCGGCCCTGCTGGCGGTCGCCGACCTGACCCTGACGGACGCGGAGGTGGCCAGGCTGACGGAAGCGTCCGCCTGAGGCCTACGACTGGTAGGGGTTGTACGCGGGGTACGGCGTCGCCGGGGCGGGATACGGGGTCGTCGCACCGGCGGGGTACGGGGGCGCGCCTGCGGGGTTCACCTGGCCGGGCACCGGCGCGTGGCCGTAGCCGGGCCACGGCGGCGGTGGCTGCGGCGGTACCGGTACGGCAGGGGCCGCCGCGTGGGCCGCGTACGCGAGGGAGGGGCGGGCGACCTCCCGGCGGCGCCACAGCTCGTGCAGCAACTCCCGCTCCCGTACGACGAAGTCGGCGTTGGCGCGGCCACTGCGCCCCCGGTGCCGCAGAAACGCCAGCGAGGTCGCGTACGCCTCGTACTGCGCGACCGAGCGCGCCGCCGCCCTGCCGAAGTGGTGGGCCGCGTAGTCGCGCGCCAGCCGTCGCGCCCGCATCGAGCCGAGCGCGTACGGCTCGGGCGGGGTGAGCCACCCGGCCGCCGCGTACGCCGGAAGTTCGGTCCGTACGGTCTTCAGCTCCCGCTGCCGCGTCCAGATGACGAGGAAGGTGAGCAGACCGAACGCGGGCACCATGAACGCCCCGTACACCGCGTAGAAGCCGTACTCCCCGAAGTTCGACGAGCCGTTCCACATGGAGTGCATGCCCATCGCGAGCAGCAGTCCGGTCAGGGGCAGCAGGACGCGGCGCACATGCTGGCGCTCGGCGGACAGGGCCGCGGTGCCGAAGCCGATGCCGGTGAGCACGGTGAACAGGGGGTGCGCGAAGGGCGACATCACGACGCGGACGAAGAAGGTCGCGGCGGTGACGGAGGCCAGGCCGTGGTCGCCGTTGAGCTGGTCCGTGCCGAAGGCGGTGCCGAGATAGAGGATGTTCTCGGTGAAGGCGAAGCCGGTCGCGGTGACTCCGGCTATGACGACCCCGTCGACGATTCCCGTGAAGTCCCGGCGGCGGAAGAGGAAGACCAGGAGCACGGCGGCGGCCTTCGCGGACTCCTCCACGATCGGCGCTATGACGGTCGCGCCGAGGGTGTCGGCGCTGGACGGGTCGGCGGTGGCGGTCGCTATCCATCTGGTCGCGAAACTGTTGGCGACGATCGCTATCAGCGCCGCCGCGCAGGCGCCCCACGCGAAGGCGAAGAGCAGGTTGCGCCAGGGGCCGGGCTCCACCCGGTCAAGCCAGCGGAACGCGGCGACGAGGAGCGGCACGGGCAGCACGGCGAGGCCGAGCCCGACCAGGAAGCCCTCGGTGCCGGTCTGTTGGCGGACCAGGGCCAGGATGACGAGGCCGGAGAGCGCGAGCAGGGTGATCAGCGCGCCGTAGCGCACCCACTTCCGCTGCCACCAGTGCGCGTGCCGCAGTGCACCGTCGGCTGGCCCACCGGTGGGACCGCCGGGATACGTCGGGTACGGGGGAAGGTGGCCACGGCATTGACCCTAACGAGGGAGGGGCGCTGCCCGCGACGGCGCCTGGTGGTGTTCGTCCGCGGGCCTTCAGTCGCCGGATGTGTCCTGGTCTCGGTGCTGTACGCGCCGGAACAGGAGGTCGTTCACCACATGACCCTTCTCCAGTCCCTGACCCTCGAAACGGGTCAGTGGCCGGAAGTCCGGACGAGGCGCGTAACCGCCGTCCGGCCGGGTGTTCTCGAAGTCCGGGTGCGCGCTCAGCACTTCCAGCATCTGCTCGGCGTACGGCTCCCAGTCGGTCGCGCAGTGCACGAGGGCGCCGGGCCTGAGGCGGGTCGCCGCGAGGCTGAGGAACTCCGGCTGGATCAGCCGCCGCTTGTGGTGCCGCTTCTTGGGCCAGGGATCGGGAAAGTACACGCGCAGCCCGCTCAGGGAGTCCGGCGTGAGCATCTCCCTGAGCAGAATGATCGCGTCACCGTTGCCGACGCGGATATTGGTGAGCCCGTTCTGGTCCGCGAGGTTGAGCAGGTTGCCCTGCCCCGGCGTGTGCACGTCGACGGCGAGGATCCCCGTCTCCGGGTCCTCCGCCGCCATCCGCGCGGTGGCCTCGCCCATCCCGAACCCGATCTCCAGCACGACGGGCCGCTCACCCCCGAACAACTCCGCGAGATCGATCACCCGCTGCCCGTCGATGTCGAGCCCCCACTTGGGCCACAGCCGCTGCAACGCGTCCGCCTGCCCCGTGGTGACCCGGCTGCGCCGCGGCTGGAAACTCCGGATCCGCCGCTCGAAGTGCGATCCGGCGGGGTCGGCCTTCGGACCGTCGGGAAACCGGGGCTCCCCTTTGGCCCGGACATGCCGATGGGGCTCACCTCCGGCGACGGAGCTGGACCGGGGCTCTTCGGGGGAGTCAATGGAGTCAGACACAGTGAAGCCGATTTTACGGCGCCCACGGGAGCAGCCTGCCGCCCCTGCCCGTCCCAGAGGTTCCGCCCCGGACTTTCGAACGCCGGACGGCCGAGGCTCCTGGGGGCGCGGGGAACCGCGCGACCAGCCCCCACCCACCCGCAGGCGAGAGCTTGGGGAGGGTAGGGACCGCAGGGCGAGAAACGCAGGTCGGTCACCCCGTCACGTGCCCGCCAGCACCCCCAGCGCCCTGCGCGCGACCTCGCGCCCGATCGGGAGCGACGCCGTGGCGGCGGGAGACGGCGCGTTCAGGACGTGCACGGTCCGCGGGCCCTCCTCGATGAGGAAGTCGTCCACCAGAGTGCCGTCCCGCAGGACGGCCTGGGCCCGCACACCTGCCGAGGCCGGGATCAGGTCGTCCGGCGTCACCGCAGGCAGCAGCCGCCGCACCGCCCCGGTGAACGCCGCCTTGGACACCGACCGCCGCAGCTCCCCCGCCCCGTACCGCCAGTGCCGCCGCGCCATCCGCCAGGAACCGGGCCACGCCACGGCCACGCCCACCTCGCGAGGCCGGACGACCCCCCACCCGTACCCCTCCCGGGCGAGCGCGGGCACCGCGTTGGGCCCGATGTGGACGTCTCCGTCGATCCCCCGGGTGAGGTGCACGCCGAGGAAGGGGAAGGCGGGGTCGGGGACCGGGTAGACCAGGCCGTGGACCAGCTCGGGACGCGCCAGGGAGTAGTACTCCCCGCGGAAGGGGATGATCCGCATGCCGGGCTCGTCCCCGGCCAGGCGCGCGATCTCGTCGCAGTGCAGCCCGGCGCAGTTGACCAGCACCCGTCCCCGCACGATCGCCCCGTCCTCCGTGCGGACGGCGACGCCGAGCGCGGGCCGGCGGTCGATGCGGACGACCTGCGCCCCGTACCGGATCTCCGCCCCGGAGGACTCGGCGAGCTGCCGGGCCACGGCGACGAAGTCGCACACCCCCGTCGTGCCGACGTGGATCGCGGCGAGCCCGCGCACCTGCGGCTCGTACTCCGCTATCTGGGTGGGGCCCAGCTCCCGCACCGGAATCCCGTTCTCCCGGCCGCGCTGCACGAGCCCGTGCAGACGGGGCAGCTCGGCCTTCTCCGTGGCGACGATCAGCTTTCCGGTGACGGCGTGCGCGATGTCGTACTCCGCGCAGAACTTCACCATCTCCGCGGCGCCCCGCACGGCGTACCGCGCCTTCAGCGAGCCGGGCCGGTAGTAGATCCCGCTGTGGATCACCCCGCTGTTGCGCCCCGTCTGATGCCGGGCGGGGCCCGGCTCCTTCTCCAGCACCGTCACCCGCGTGCCCGGCGCGGCGCGCGTGATCGCATACGCCGTCGCCAGGCCGACGATCCCGCCGCCGATCACCAGCACATCGCAGTCGTAAGCGACCCGCACCTGTTCCACCTCCCGGCTTCAAGAGTGCACTGCGCCACTGACAACGCCTTCAAACCCAAGAAGTGGGCCGCGCCCCCGAAGGGGCGCGGGGCTGCGTCACTGTGCGGCTCCGCCGCGTGGGCGCGACCGGCCCGGACAACCCGCAGCCCCAGGACCACGGCAACCCGGCGGACGCGAGGGCACCCACACCTAGGCCGGGGCCATCAGCAGCGGCCGTGCCCGCTCCCTCAGCTCCACCACACGCGGTTCGTCGCCGTAGGGCTCCAGACGGTGCAGAAGGTCCTTCACGTACTCCGTCGTGCGCGCGGAAGAGATCCGCCCGGCGACTTCCACCGCCCGTACGCCCTGCTCGCATGCCGCGTCGAGATTGCCCGACTCGAGCTCGGCGACCGCCGACACCACCAGTCGCAGACCGTGGGAGCGTACGAACTCCTCCGTCGGCTTCGACAGTGCCTGCTCGGTGAAGCGGCGCACCTGGCGCGGCGCCTTCAGGTCGCGGTAGCACTCGGCCGCGTCGGCCGCGAAACGGTCGTACGAGTAGAAGCCGAGCCAGCTCGGGTCGTGGTCGCCGTCCCGGGCCCGCTCCAGCCAGCCCTCGGCGGCCTTCAGGGCCCCGCCGGCCGCTTGGGCGTCACCCGCGCGCGCATGGGCGCGTGCCTCGACGAGACGGAAGAAGCTCATGGTGCGGGCGGTGGCGAGCCCCCGGTTGCGCTCGAGGGCTGCCTGGGCGAGGTCGACGCCCTCGTCGCCGAAGCCGCGGTAGGTCGCCTGGAGGGACATGGAGGCCAGTACATAGCCGCCCAGAGGGACGTCGGCGGCGGCCCGGGCCAGGCGCAGGGCCTGGATGTAGTAGCGCTGGGCGGCCTCCTGCTGGCCCGTGTCGAAGGCCATCCAGCCCGCCAGGCGGGTCAGCTCGGCACTCGCCCCGAACAGGGCTCTGCCCACTTCGTCGGAGTAGGCGCCGAGCAACAGCGGTGCCGCCTCGACCCGCAGACATTCCGGCACCATCGACGAACGCCAGTCGCCACCTCCGTACTTGGAGTCCCAGCGCCTGGCGTCCTCTGCTGCCTCGCGGAGCTTCTGCACATCGCTGTGGCCGACTTTCAGTGGTGCCCCGGAGCCCTCGGAAGGGTTCACGTCCCGCGCCACCGAACTGTCGGCCGGGGTTATCAGCCACCGTGAGGCGGGAGTCGCGTAAGCGCTCACTGCGAAGGATCCCGCCAGGGACTGCCAGATGCCGCCGCTGCCGGCCCGGCGGCCGGCGAGGTCGAGGCGGTACAGCTCGGTGGCGGACCGCACCGCCTGCCCGACGTCACGGGGGAAGGCGAGGCCCACTTCGGGCGCGGGATCCGCGTCCGCCAGGCCGATCTCGTGGAGCGGCACCGGGCGGCCGAGCTTCTGACCGATGGCGGCCGCGATGAGATGCGGCGCCGCACCCTGCGGCACCATTCCCTTCGACACCCAGCGCGCCACCGACGTCTTGTCGTAGCGAAGAGTCAACCCGCGTTGAGCGCCAAGATCGTTGACGCGCCGCGCGAGTCCTGCATTGCTGATTCCCGCGAGGGCGAGAACGGCGCCGAGTTTTTCGTTCGGCCCGCGTTGCTCCCTGGACATGCGCCACCCCTCGACACAGACGGCTGCCGCGCTGGCATAACCATGCGGCATTCGTAAACCCAGCGTAGTTCGCCGCATCCCAAGCGTTAAGGGGCGTTGTTCCGGATGGCGGGATTGTGGTCCGTACGGAAGTACGGACGGTTGCATCGTGCTCCCGCTGTGTGGCTGTGCGCCCGTCCGTGCGCTCTTCTCCGGCCACCGGGGGAGCGCTTCCATGGATCGTGCGTGGGTCGGCCCGCTGTACTGGATCCAGTGGGCTGGGGGACACCGCCGCCTACATCCCCGCGGGCGGCGGACCGGTCCGGGAGGCGAACTCCGCCTCCCGGACTGTGCGTTGCCGGAGCGGTGCGCAGGGCCTGTACGGAGCGTGTGCACGCCTGTCCGCCCGCAGCCGATTTGGCCGAAAATCGACGGTGGCCTTTGCGGGCAAATAGCGCTCCTACCACGTCACTTGAGGGCGCATGAGGTGCTTTCGGGGAGCGTACCGGGGGCGCATTCGCGTCGCCGATCCACCCCCGCCCACTCGTCGTTCCCAGTGAATCCCTCGTGATCGCCTTGCCTCGGGCGGGTGTTCGCATCTGCTTCGGATCGGCTTTGCAGCGGCCTCCCAACGGCGCGAACGTATTCGCGGGGGCGCATTCCAGGGGGCGCAAGCCGCTCCAGGGGCCCTCCCGTACGCGGTCTTCGTGGCAGCATGGTGCCGAGTTCGTACGGTGCACTGGTTGTCCACAGCCTGTGGAGGCGTCGATGCGGTGGTTGGTGGGGTGGAGCAGTACCGCCACCAGAGCGCCCGAGATCGGCTTGGCGGGCGCCACCGGAAGCGACGGCGAGACCGTGCACCCGGTGGGCTCCCAACTCCTGTGGGGCGACCCCGATCCGCTCTGGGCGGTCGGCGACTGGCGCCCCGACGAGGTCCGCGTCATCAAGGCCGACGCGCAGAACCGGATCGCCGTCCTCGGCACCTGCGGGGCGAGCGACGAGGAACTCAAGGTCGGCCTCTTCGCCGCGCGCGGCGGCGCGCTGCGCCACCTCACCGCCTGGTCCGGCAGCTACACCGCCGTCGTCCAGGTCGGCCGCCGCACCACCGTCGCGGGCGACCTCGCGGGCGCGCGGCCCGTCTTCCACACCCCCTGGGCCGGCGGTACGGCCTACGCGACCGCCGCCCTGCCGCTGGCCGACCTCATCGAGGCCAACCTCGACTTCGGGCACCTGGCGGCCCTGCTCGCCGCCCCCGACGTACCGGCCGCGGTCCACGACTCGACTCCGTACGAAGGCGTGCGACGCATTCCGCCGGGGCACGCGCTGATCATGCGCGCGGGTGCCCGCGAGGTCGCCGGCTACGAGCCCGTCGCCTCCCTCGCCGTCGCCGCGCCCACCGCGGACCCCGACCGCGCGGTGGACGGCGTCCGGGACGCCCTGGTGGAGGCCGTACGCGCGCGCCTCGCCGCCCCCCGGCACGTACCCGGGACCGACATCGACCCGGGGCCCGTACCCGGGATGGGGCCCGCGGAGCGGCGCGCCGCACGCGGAATGCCCGTACCGGGAATCGGGGCCGACCTCTCCGGAGGGCCCGCCTCCGGGACGCTGGCCCTGCTCGCGGCGGGGCTGCCGGGGGCGCCCGGCACGGTCCTCGGGCACGGCACGGGCGCCGGGGAGCGGCTCCTCGCCGTCACCTTCAACGACCTCGCCGTGCGCGGACGGGAGGCCGAGGTGGAGCGGGCCGGGACGCTCGCCGCGAACCCCCGGCTGCACCACGTGGTCGTCGCCGGGGGCGAGGAGACGCTTCCGTACGCCGACCTGGAGGGGCCGCTGACGGACGAGCCGGGGCCGTCGCTGGTGACGGCGGCGCGGCACCGTGCGCGGCTGTCCTCCGGCAGCGCGGACCACTTCACGGGGTACGGGGCCCGGCAGGTCCTGGACGCGCACCCCGCGCGGCTGGCCGACCTGTTGATGGACCGCAAGAGACGCCATCTGGTCCGGCCTGTCGCCGCGTTGGCGAAGGCGGACGGTTCCGTCATGGTTCCCGCGCGCGTGTACGGCGCCGCGCGCAAGCTCGCCCGTACGCCGTACCGGACCGGCGTCGACGTTCTCGCCGACCGGCTGCTGCACCGGCGCTTCGACGAACCGGGAGGCGCGGTGGGTGCGTCACTCGCTGCGCTCACCTGGGCCAGGCCCGGTCCCGCGGCGCGTTGGCTGACCGGTGAGGCGCTGGCTGAAGTATCGGTTCGCCTACAAGGAGCCGCAGGTCGGACGGGGGCGGTCGGTCCCGGGCAGCGGCCCGGTGACTTCCGCGCCCGGGCGGCGCTCGCACGCCACGCCGCCGATTTCCGCGTCCTGGAACAGGCCGCCGAGATCCGCTTCCAGCGGCTGCACGCGCCGTTCCTGGACAACCAGGTCGTCCGCGCGTGCCGGGAGTTGCCTGAGGCGCTGCGGGTCCAGCCCGGGGCGCGTGCCGCGATCCTGCGGACCGTCCTGGAGGGCGCCGGGGTGGCCGACCTGCCGCCCGGCTGGGGCGCGCCCTCGCACGCGTCCTCGGCGGCGGCCGCGCGGACGGGGTTGCGGGTGGCCGCGGATTCCCTGATCGCTTTGTTCGACACTCCTCTGCTGGCGCAGGCGGGGCTCGTCGAGGCACGGGTCGTCCGCAAGGCGCTGCGGGCGGCCGCGGCGGGGGAGCCGCTGCCGCTGGACGGGCTGGCGGATCTGGTCTCCCTGGAACTGTGGCTGCGCCGCCTGCTGGCCCGCCGCGGCACGTGCTGGACGGGCACGCCCGCCCGCCAACGGGCCGTACCCGCGGGGATCGTGCCGCAGGGGCGGGCGTTGGGGGCGGGGGCCGGGGGGCGGGGCTAGCGGTCGGGTCGTCCCTGGGTCGTCCCTGGGGCGTCTCTGGGCCGTTGCTGGGTCGGGGCCGCGGCGGTACGTCGAGCCCGTCGATCAGGCCTTGCCCTGCAGGGAGCCGCTTCCAGACCCGAACGTAGGCGACGGGCTTACGAGGCACCGGCACGGCCCCTTCCGCGTGCACGGCTGCCGGCCGGTGGGGGCCGTTCAGGCCGACAGGGGGCCGAGGGCGTAGCCCCGGCCCAGGGGCGCGGGGAACTGCGCGATCGGCCCCCACCGGCCGCAGCCGACGCACCCACCCGGGGGTCTGGGGGCGGAGCCCCCAGGTTGAGGATGGGACGGGGTAGGGGCGGCGGGGGCGGAGAACCTGGGCGTGGGACGGAGTGGAGGCCCGCCGGGGAAAGCCTCGGCTCTGCGCACCGGGCGAGGTGAGAATAGGCGGGTGCGGTACAGAATCCTGGGGGTCGCCCAGGCGGAGGATGAACAGGGTGCCCCGGTCGCGCTGGGCGGCCCCCGGGTACGCGCCCTGCTCACGGCGCTCGCCCGACGAACGGACCGCACCACCACCCCCCAGACCCTGATCGACGAGGTATGGGCGGACGACCCGCCACTGGACGCCCCGGCGGCGCTGCAGGCCCTGGTCGGCCGCCTGCGCCGAGCGATCGGCAAGGACGCGGTCGCCTCGGAGGCGGGCGGCTACCGGTTGCGGGCCACGAGGGGCGACGTGGACCTGTTCGTCTTCGAGCGGCAGGTACGGGACGGCAAGGCCGCCCTCGATCGCGGCGACGCGTCCACCGCCGCCCGCACCCTGCGCGACGCCCTCGCCCTGTGGCACGGCCCGGCCCTCGCGGACCTCCCCGACCGAGACGCCGCCACCCGCTTGGACGCGCTCCGCCTGCAGGCGGAGCGCACCCGCATCGACGCGGACCTGCGCCTGGGCCGCGCCCCCGACGTCGTACCGGAGTTGAAGGAGCTGACAACCGCCCACCCGTACGACGAGGCCCTGCACGTCCTGCTCATCCGCGCCCTGCGCGACGCGGGCCGGGGAGCGGACGCGCTGGCCGCGTACGAAGGGGTGCGCCGCGTCCTCCAGGAGGGTCTGGGTGCGGATCCCGGCCGGGAACTGCGGAGACTGCACACGGAGTTGCTCGACCCGGCGGGAGCGGGCGGGCCGGGGCCCGTACCCGTGGACGCCGACCATCGTGTACGGCGGGAAGAGGACGGGGCGGGGGCGGGCACAGGGCGAGGCCGTCGCGTCGACGTCGGCTCCTGCGAAGAGCGACCGACTCCGCATCCGGCCGAGGTCGGACACCTCCCCGGCCCCGACCCCCGCCTGGACCCCGAACGCACCGGCAACCTCCGCCCCCGCCTGAACTCCTTCGTCGGCCGGGAACCCGAACTCGACGCGATCCGTTCGGATGTGCAGAGGGCACGCCTGGTCACGCTGACCGGACCGGGCGGTTCGGGAAAGACCCGCCTCGCCGAGGAAGCCGCCGCCGGGCTCCCGCAGGCCTGGCTGGTCGAGCTGGCCCCGCTCGACCGGCCCGAGGCGGTCCCGGGCGCGGTGGTCAGCGCCCTCGGTCTGCGCGAGACCGTGTTGATGACCCACGAGATGGCGATGGTCGGCCAGGACGACCCGCTCGGCCTGCTCGTCGAGTACTGCGCCCCGCGCAGCCAGCTCCTGATCCTTGACAACTGCGAGCACGTCATCGGCGCGGCCGCCGAGCTCGCCGAGACCCTGCTCACCCGCTGCCCGGGGCTCACCATCCTCGCCACCAGCCGCGAACCCCTCGGCGTCCCCGGTGAGGTGGTGCGCCCGGTCGAGCCCCTGCCGCCCGACCCCGCGCGCCGTCTGTTCATGGAGCGCGCGGCGGCCGTACGTCCCGACGCCGGCGCCGCGCTCCACGACTCGGAGGCGGTGGACGAGATCTGCCGGCGGCTCGACGGCCTGCCCCTGGCCATCGAGCTGGCCGCCGCGCGCCTGCGGCTGCTGACACCCCGCCAGATCGCCGACCGGCTCGACGACCGCTTCCGGCTGCTCACCTCCGGAAGCCGCACGGCGCTGCCCCGCCAGCAGACCCTGCGCGCGGTCGTCGACTGGTCCTGGGACCTGCTCGACGAACGGGAGCGGGCCGTGCTGTGCGAGGCGTCCGTCTTCGCGGGCGGCTGGGACCTCACGGCCGCAGAAGCCGTCTGCACCGGTTCCCTCACCGGTTCCCTCACCGGTTCCCTCACCGGTTCCCTCACCGGTTCCCTCACCGGTTCCGTCGCTGGTTCCCTCACGGGTCCGGTCGCCGGTGGCGTGGCCGATCTTGTCGGTGCGCTCGTCGACAAGTCACTGATCGTCGCGACCCCGTCCACCCCGTACGACGAGGACGGTGGCGGCGGTATGCGGTACCGCATGCTGGAGACGATCCACGAGTACGCCACCGAGCGCGCCGCCGAAGTCCCCGAGCTGCGCGCCGCGGCCGAGCGGCGCCACCGCGCGTGGGCGCGCGACCTCGTCGAGGAGGCCGAGCCACTGCTGCGCTCCGCCGCGCAGCTGCCCTGGATCCACCGTCTGGAGACCGAGCTCGACAACATCCGGGCGGCCCTGCACCGCGCGATCGCCGCCGGTGCGGAGGAGGACGCCGGTGCGCTCGTCCTCGCCATGGGCTGGTTCTGGTGGCTGCGCAACTTCCGCCGCGAGGGCGGGGAATGGACGGATCGCCTGCTGCGGCTGGGCGCGGCGCTCGACGCGAGGCGCGTCGTGTCCGAGGTGAACCGGACGCACGGAGGGGACGGCGGCGACGGTGGTGACGGGTGCGAGGGCCGCGGCGGTGGCGGTGACCTCTTCGCCGAACTCGACCATTTCGACCCCTTGGCCGCCTTCCTCGACGCCCCCGACCACGAGGAGTCCCATCCGTTGCACGGCATGCGGATGCGGGCGCGCATGCTGCACCTGTTCATGCTGGTGGACACCGACCCGTTGGACGCGGGTGAGTACCCGTGGATTCCGGAGTACATCCTGCGGGTGCGGGACTTCTTCGAGAAGGGCGGTCCGGACGCGGCGACCATGCCGGGCATCGTCTGGCCGATAACCGCCTTCTTCCTGAGCGGTTGGCACGACGTGCGTCCGTCGATGGACGCGGCCCTAGCCAACTGCCGTGCGTACGGCGGTGAGTGGGAGATCGGCGTCACCCTGATGTTCCGTACGCACATGGTCGTCGACGCCCCGGGCGGCATGCCGGGCGTGGACGACGACCTCGCGGAGCTGCGGGTGCTCAGTCGGCGGGTGGGCGACCGCTGGGTGCGCGCCCAGGTGTGCAGCGCCGCGGGGGAGGCGGCCATGGCGCGCGGCTTCCACGACGAGGCCAAGGGCGAGTACGAGGAGGCACTGCGGCTGGCCTTCGAGGTCGGCGCGTACGCCGAGACGCCGTTCCTCATGGCGCGGCTGGCCGAGCTCGCCTACCGCGCGGGCGAGCGCTCGCAGGCGCTGGCCGCCCTGGACGAGGCGAACGCCGCGGCCGAGCGGTACAGCGTCACGGACTCCGGCGCCTTCGTCCGTCTGCTCCGTGCCCAGCTGGCCCTGGACGACGGCGAGGTCGCCGTCGCGCGTGAACAGTGGGAGCAGGCGTGCGAGATGACCACCCGCGGCACCCCGCCGCCGCAGTTCATGGCGGCGCTGAACTGGGTCGAGGCGCTCGTGACGGCCGCCGAGTCCGGCCCGGAGCCCGGCCTGCGCAAGATGGTCGACGCGTTGGCCGGTGCGGTGACGGGGCGGTGCGCCGACGTGGTGACGGCGAGCCTCGTCGAGAGTGCGGCGGGCTTGTTGTCCGAGCTCGGCGACCATCCCCGAGCGGCCCGTCTGCTCGCCGCCGGTACTTCCTGGCGCGGCGGTCACCCCCGTCCCACCCAGGAGCGCACCGGGGCCGAGCGCACGGAGACCGCCGCGCGTACCGCTCTCGGTCCCGTCGGCCATGAGTCCGAGCGGACGACGGGGGCGGGCTTCACCCAGGCCGACGCCCTGCGGGAGCTCGCGGAGGCGCTGAAGGAGTACGCGTAGGACGTACGCGTAGGGCGTACGCGTAGGACGTACGCGTAGGGCGTACGAGCAAGGAGCACGGTTCGGGGCGAGGGAGTAGTTCACCTCACTGGCACTGGAACTTGGACTCCGCCCAGTCCGCCAGGGCCGCGGCGTCGAATCTCGTGTGCGGTTCGACGGCCAGCCGAACCGTTTTGCGGCCGGTGAGGTTCACATGCACGGGGATCGCGGGTTCGCCGCCCTCGATCAGGGGCGACTGCCACAGGCGCGCTCCGTCGGCGTCCACGGAGAAGCTCACCTGACCGAGGCCCAGCGTCAGGTCGTCCACGCCGACCAGTGCGTCGTACGCCGAGCAGTTGCGGTTGAGGTCGATGGTGACCGAGGACTCGCCGTGCACGGTCACGCCGTGGGTGTACCGCTGACCCGCGATCGAGACTCCCCATCTCTGCCACACCCAACTGCTCTCGCCGAGCCGCATCTCGGGCTTGGTGTGGTCACCGGTGACGCCGTACTGCAACTCGTTCCACTGGTAGACGACCGGTGCGGGAGGCGGCGGCGGGGTGGGCGTCGGAGTGGGGGCCGGTGCGGGGGTGGATGTGGGCGTGGGCTTCGCCTGCGTCGGGGCGGGTGTGGGTGACGGCTTGGGTGTGGGCGTCGGGGTGGGCCGGGGCGTCGGGGTCGGGCTGGGCTTCGGTGCGGAGGCCACCACCGGGGCCCCTGGCGCGGGCTTCCTCGACGGAGTCGGAGTCGGCGTCGGCCGTGGCGCTTCGACCACCGGTGAGGTGGCCGTCGGCTCGGCCTCGGGCTTCTTGGCCGGGCTGCCGTTGCCGACGAAGGCGAGTGCCACGGCCGCCGCTGCGACCGCGACGACTCCCGCCGCGATACCGACCTTCACCGGCGCGCCGAGCCCCTCCGAGGCCGCCGCGCCGCCCCCGGCGCCCGCCCCGCCGCTCGCCGCCCCGGCCGCGCCCGCCGCCCCGCCCGAGCCGCCGCTCGTCGCCGCCGCTGCGCCCGCCGCCCCGGCCGCGCCTGCTCCGGCGCCACCGGCGATGAGCGCGACGGCCTTCGCGTACCCGGCGGCACCGAACCAACCGATGACCGCGACCGGCACGACCGCGGGGATCCCGCCGGCGACTTCCTTGATCTGGCCCGCGGCCAGCCGACACTTGGCGCACTCCTCCAGGTGCTTGCGCAGTCCGCGCTCGGCCCGGGTGCGCAGGCCGCCGCGGGCGTAGGCGCCGAGCCGGTCGGCGTAGCGCGCGCACTCCTCGTCCATGGTGAGCGTGGCGCTGACGTGTGCCTGGAGGTAGGCCTGCTTGAGGCCCTCGCGGGCGCGGCTGGCCAGGACGCGGGTGCCGTTGGCGTCGAGCCCGAAGAGCGTGGCGACCTCACTCGGGGACTCGTCCTCGACCTCCGTGTGCCACAGCACGGCCTGCCAGCGCTCCGGCAGCGACCGGAACGCCTGCATGGCCATCGACTGCTCGGCCTCGTGCATCGCCCGTACGTCGGCGCCCAGGTCCAACGTTTCCTCGTCGGACACCTCGGAGGTGCGGGAGGACTGCGCGGCGAACACCGCGAAGTCGTCCACCAGTTGTTCCCGTTTCGAGGACTTCGTCCAGCTCGCTGCGACGCGGCGGACCGTGGTGAGCAGATACGCGCGTACGGCGTGCTGGGGGCCGTGGCCGCGGCGGACCGCCTGGAGCGTGCGGGCGAACACCTCGGCGGTGAGGTCGTCCGCGGTGTGCGCGTCCCGGCAGCAGGTGCGGGCGTAGCGACGGACGGCTTCGGCGTGACGGCGGTACAACTCCTCGTACGCCGTGTCGTCGCCCGCCCGCATCCGCCCGATCAGATCGGCGTCGGAGGGCGGCGGCTCGATCGGGGGCGGCAGGACGCCGTCACGCCGGTCGAACCGGTCGCGCTGCGCCGGGACACTGGCGTCCCTCGGGGAACTCGAAGTGCCTGGAGCGCCCGAAGTGCCTGGAGCACCCGGTGGACCCGAGGTTTCCGGGGTGATGCCCGACGGACCGCCCTGGCTCGGTACCTGCCGCGAGGGCGACCCGCCGGCCTCCGCGCCACCGTCACCGAGTGACTCGTCCCGCCCGTCAACGCTCATCGCGGAAAGCCCCCGCCTGCACACTCGGACCCGAATACCGGGACAGAGTGCCACACGCTTCAGGGACGGGACCCCACCGCACGGACCAACCACTCGTCCGTGGGGACTTGCCACACGACAGCACTAGTGGTCACCCGTTTGGGGAATAGTCAATGAACGCTCCCCACAAGGCAGTTGCGCCACGGCCGGAATGCCCGGACCCCGAACTCCGTCACCTCGGACTCCGTCACCCCGGCCGTCGTCACGCCGGCCGCGAGCGCAGCCCCTCCAGCAGGATGTCCAGCAGCCGGGCCGAGGCCGCGGCCTGCTGGGCGGCATCCGGCAGCGAAGGCGCCGCCGTGGCTATGACCAGCAGTACGTCCGCCACGGTCACGTCCGTCCGCAGCTCGCCCGCCGCGCGCGCCCGATCCACCAGCCGGCCCACCACGTCGAGCAGCGCGGCCGCACCGGCGTCGTCGGCCACCGAGGCCATGGCCTCCTCCTCGGGCGCCGACCGCTGCTCGACGAGCCGGAGCTCGGGGGCGAGCTGGGACCGCTGCTGCGGCACCCGCGCCTCGTCCGCCGAGGGCCCTTCCTCCGCGACGCCGACCCGCAGCACCTGCGGCGGCAGGAGCCGCCCGGCACCCGAGGCCACCGACGTACGCAGGAAGCGCGAGAGCGCCGACCACGGCTCGTCCTCCTGACCGAGCGCCGCGCGCGCCTGGTCGGTCAGCCGGGAGGTCTCCTCCTCGGCTATCCGACGGACCAGGACGTCCTTGCTCGGGAAGCGCCGGTACACCGTGCCGACGCCGACCCGGGCGCGCCGCGCCACGTCCTCCATCGGCGCGCCGTACCCCAGCTCGCCGAAGACCTCGCGCGCCGCGCGCAGTACGTGCTCCAGATTGCGCTGTGCGTCCACCCGTAGCGGCGTCGTCCGCGATCCGTCCACCGGACCGCGGCCGTTGCCGCCCGTTGCCGCGCCGACCGTGCCACCGGACGCGATGGCAGACGCGGAAGACCAATGAGCATCCTGAATGTGCATAAGCGTTCCCCCGGTAATGACGTCTCCCCCCGGAGACTCTCCCCGCCATTGGAAGCCGGAGCGAGCGGAACAAGCTTGATTCACGAACCCGTCGTGCGGACTCGTCGAGCGCATCCCCCTACACCCCGTCGACACACGAACATAGTTGAGTGGGGGTCAATTCAGAAGGGGCAGGTTCCGCACGGAGCGCCCCCCGATCGGAGTACGGGTCGGTTACCTCCCGATTACGCCCCCTCCGAACCCCCCGATCACCCGCTCTGACCTGCGCACTCTTCCCGCACTCCGGCAAACAGGGCAACCCTTCGGGCCCCCGGCCGTCGGTCACACAAATTGTCGAGCCTGTGGACAAACTCAAGAGCGGGGTGCGTCATGGGATGGTGAAGGAACCTGTGCGCATTCTCATCGTCGGCGGCGGCTACGTCGGGATGTACACCGCCCTGCGCCTCCAGCGAAAGTTGAAGCCGGAACTGAATCGGGGCGAGGTCGAGATCACCGTCGTCTCCCCCGACCCCTATATGACTTATCAGCCGTTCCTTCCCGAAGCCGCCGCGGGCCTGATCTCGCCGCGTCACGTGGTGGTCCCGCTGCGCAGGGTCCTCGACCGGTGCCGGATCGTGGTCGGCGAGGCCCACAGCATCGACCACGCCAAGCGCACCGCGACGCTCAGCACGCTCGCCACCGCCGAGGAGGGCGCGGGCACCGAGCAGATCGCGTACGACGAACTCGTCCTCGCCCCCGGCTCGGTCTCACGCGCCCTCCCGATCCCCGGACTCGCCGACTACGCCATCGGCTTCAAGACCATCGAGGAGGCCATCGGGCTGCGTAACCACGTCATCGAGCAGATGGACATCGCCTCCTCCACCCGCGACCCCGCGATCCGCGACGCCGCCCTGACCTTCGTCTTCGTGGGAGGCGGTTACGCGGGTGTGGAGGCGCTCGGCGAACTCGAGGACATGGCCCGCTACGCCGCCCGCTACTACCACAACGTCAACGCCGACGACATGAGGTGGATCCTCGTCGAGGCCTCGAACCGCATCCTCCCCGAGGTCGGCGAGGAGATGGGCAAGTACACGGTCACCCAGCTGCGCCGCCGCAACATCGACGTACGCCTCGAGACCCGTCTCGACTCCTGCGCGGACCGGATCGCCGTCCTCAGCGACGGAGCCCGCTTCCCCACGCGCACGGTCGTGTGGACCGCCGGCGTGAAACCGCACCCGATCCTGGCCGCCACCGACCTCCCCCGCAACGGGCGTGGCCGCCTCAAGTGCACCGCGGAACTGACCGTCGACGGCGCCCCGCACGCGTGGGCGGCGGGAGACGCAGCCGCCGTCCCCGACGTCACCGCCGGGGAGCCCGGCAAGGAGACCGCGGCCAACGCCCAGCACGCGGTACGCCAGGCCAAGGTCCTCGGCGACAACATCGCCCACTCCCTGCGCGAGGAGCCGCTGGAGACGTACTCCCACAAGTACGTCGGCTCGGTAGCGTCCCTCGGGCTGCACAAGGGTGTCGCGCACGTCTACGGGCGCAAGCTGAAGGGCTATCCTGCCTGGTTCATGCACCGCGTCTACCATCTGAGCAGGGTCCCGACCTTCAACCGCAAGGCCCGCGTACTCGCCGAATGGACCTTGGCGGGGCTCTTCAAAAGGGAGATCGTGTCCCTCGGATCGCTCGAACATCCTCGAGCGGAGTTCGAACTCGCGGCCGGTGGAAAGCATCCCATCGACCCGAAGCTCGACCCGAAGGGGTCGTCCTGACCGGACGCAGGAACTCCACCGATCAGGCAGGCGTCTGACGAATGTGGGTCCGGTCGGCCAGACTGGTCCCGACCTTGGGCGGGCCGACGGTTCGCTCATTCGCACCCACAGGCTTCTTCCCCAGCGCCGCATTTCCCGGGTTCCGATCAGGGAGGCAGCGCTCCAGTGGCTCCGGCCGCGGGCCGGACCCCGGCCGGATTCCGGAGCCGACCGGAGACGACAATCACGAGGCAAGGATTCGGTGAACTTCACCCGCTGGAGCGCCCGGCTCCCCGGAACGCAGCGCCGCGCCGCGGCGCGGACCGAACACACGGCCTCCCCGGACCGTCGAGGCGAGGGCTCCGTGCCCGCGGCCCGCGCCGAGCAGCTGACCGACGACGCACCGCCCGTCCCCGCCGTCGACGACCTGCCCGTGCGCGAGGTCCTCGACCGCGTCCCGGCCCTCGTCGCCCTCGTGCACGGCCACGACCACCGCGTGGCCTACGTCAACGACGCCTACGTGGCGGCCTTCGGCGCCCGACCCGTCGGTGACCCCGCACACCAGGCGCTGCCCGAGCTCGCGGAGATCGGCCTGCTCCCGCTCCTCGACCAGGTGCTGCGCAGCGCCAAGCCGCGCACCGTCAAGTCCCGCAAAGCCCCCGGCGGTCGCTCGTACACCTTCACCTGCACGCCCGTCGACGCCACCCCGGACGGCCAGGACGGCGGCGTACTCGTCTTCGCCACCGACGTCACCGACCACGCCGAGGCCGCCGAGCGACTGCGCGCCAGCGAGCGCCGCCAGCGCGAGACCGCCGTCACCCTCCAGCGCTCCCTGCTCCCGCAGGAGCTGGAAGAACCCGACGACCTGCGCGTCGCCGCCACCTACCAGCCCGGCGGCACCGAGGCCGCGGTCGGCGGCGACTGGTACGACGTGATCACCCTCGGCGGCGGCCGCACCGCGCTCGTCATCGGCGACGTGATGGGCCGCGGAGTGCGGGCCGCGGCCGTCATGGGCCAACTGCGCACCGCCGTACGCGCGTACGCCCGCCTCGACCTGCCCCCGCACGAGGTCCTGCAACTCCTCGACGGACTCGCCACGGAGATCGACGCCAACCAGATCGCCACCTGCGCGTACGCCGTCCACGACCCCAACGAGGGGCGGCTGGTGTACGCCTCCGCGGGCCACCTCCCGATCCTCGTCCGCGACGAGCACGGCACCGTGATCCGCGCCGACGAACCCACCGGACCACCGCTCGGCACCGGCGGCTGGATGCACGCCTCGGGCTCGGTCCCGCTGGGTCCCGGCTCCACGGCCGTCCTCTACACCGACGGCCTGGTCGAGCGCCGCAACGAGGACCTCGACGAGGGGATCGCGTCCCTGGAGCGCGCCCTCGCGGGGGCGACGGGCACGCCCCAGGTCGTCTGCGACCGCCTCGTCCGCTCCGCGGGCGTCACCGCCGACCACGACGACGACGTGGCCGTCCTCGTCCTCCAGCACCCCGCCCGTACGGGCCCCGACGGCGACCTCTTCCGCAACGCCGCCCTGGAGCTGCTGGGCGGGGTGGAAGCGGCTCCACGCGCGCGTGCCTTCGCCTCCGGCGTGCTGACGAGTTGGCGTTTCCCGTCCGACCTCCATGACCTCGGCGTCCTCGCCACCAGCGAACTGGTCGCCAACTCCCTCCAGCACGGCACCCCGCCGATGCGCCTTCGGCTGCGCCGTACCGACCGCCGCCTCATCATCGAGGTGACCGACGGCGACGACCATCTGCCGCGCCGGCGCCGCGCCGAGCCCGCCGACGAGGCCGGCCGCGGTATCGCCATCGTCGCGACGATCGCTTCCGGCTGGGGGTCACGGCGTACGCCCGGGGGAGGCAAGGCGGTCTGGTGCGAGTTCGCCCTCCCCCGCACCGCCGGCTGACCCCCTGCCCCGGGCGTGTTCCCCGAGAAGCAGGAGACGGCTGCCGCCACGGTGAAACGTGGTGACAGCCGTCGTACGGACTACGTACGAGCCTCCGTCAGGCGCTCGCCCGTACCGGCTCCGCGGGTGCCGCCCCGCCCTGAGCCACCACCCGGCTCTTCGCCAGCCACGGCTGGTTCTGTACGGGGCTGAGCTGCCGCCCGAGCCGCAGCGCCAGGAACGTGATGCCGAGCGAGAAGAACAGAAACGTCACGACGTACGGACCGTGCAGCGAGGCCCCCATCGGACCGCCCACCGCCGGACCGACGGCCAGCGCGAGCTGCTTCACCAGGGCGAAGGCGGAGTTGTACTGGCCGGCCAGTCCCGTCGGCGCGAGATCCGCGACCAGCGGCGCGACCGTCGGCGACAGCATCGCCTCACCGAGTCCGAACAGCGCGTACGTCGAGACGAACGCGGCCGTCGCCATCGTCCGGCTGCCGTGTCCCAGCCCCGCGTATCCGGCGGCCAGCCACGCCAGGGCCCAGATGAGGCCCACCGCCGCGATCACCCGCGACCGCTTCCGGCGCTCGACGAACTTCAGCACCGCGAACTGCGCCACCACGATCATCGCCGTGTTCGCCGCCATCGCCGTACCGAGCGCCGAGGTCGAGATCCCGGCCGCCTCGACGCCGTACGCCGACAGCCCCGACTCGAACTGCCCGTAGCAGGCGAAGAACAGCACGAAGCCCAGCACGGACAGCTGCACCATGGCCCGGTTGCCCAGCAGCTGCTTCCAGCTGCCGCCCTCGGCCTGCGGCGCGTCCCCCTCGATCCGCGGCGCGTGCGGCACCCGCACGGTCGCCATGATCACGACCAGCACCAGGAACATCGCCGCCTCGATCGCGAACAGCAGCGTGAACGAACTCGCGCGGGTCGTGTCGACGATGTGCCCGCCGATCAGGCCACCCACGCCGAGCCCGAGGTTCTGCAGGAAGAACTGTGTCGCGAAGGCGCGCGAGCGTGTGTCCGCCGTCGAGCAGTCCACGATCATCGTCGCCAGCGCCGGCTGCATGACCGCTTGTCCCGCACCGAGCGCCGCCGCCGACAGCAGTACGGCCGTGGAGTTGCTCGCGAGCCCCAGGCTCAGCGCCCCGAAGGCGGCGGTGACCAGGGCGGTGAGCAGGACGGGCAGCGGGCCGCGCAGGACGATGGCCCGTCCGGCGAACGGCAGCACCACGAGAGCGGCCACGGCGAAGACGGCGAGCACGAGGCCCGCCGTCATGGAGCCGAGTCCCCGTACCTGCGCCACATAGACGTAGAGGAAGGGGACGGTAAAGCCGAGCCCGAACGCTCCGAGTGCGTTGCCCACGTGGATCCGGCGCATCGCTGCGCCCATCGCCCTGGTCACTTTCACCTGCCTTGGTCGTGAAGCTTCGGCATGCATGGATGCAGACCTGAAGACTTCGAAGCTAAAGTTAGATATTGAACTGTACAGCTTCAAGGACTTCAACGCCAAGCGAGTCCGTGCGATACTTCGGACATGGGCGACACCCCCGGCCTCACTGCGCCGACAACCGAGCCGACACTCGACGAACAGATCG
Organism: Streptomyces mirabilis; assembly: GCF_039503195.1. Taxonomy (NCBI): domain Bacteria; kingdom Bacillati; phylum Actinomycetota; class Actinomycetes; order Kitasatosporales; family Streptomycetaceae; genus Streptomyces; species Streptomyces mirabilis. Next base: position 5,122,677 of record NZ_JBCJKP010000001.1, on the reverse strand, counting down.
CCGCCTACCAGCGCGAGTTCCGGGATCTCGACCCCCAGGTCGAGAAGATCGTGGCGGCCCTCGGCCGCCTCAACCGCCGTATGAACGTCGCCTACGGCCGCCAGACCGCCACCCTCGGCATCAGCAACGCAGAGTGGGAGGTCCTCAAGGCCCTCGTCCTGTCCGGCGAGCCGTACCGGATGGGCCCCAGTGACCTCGCCAAGCGGCTGGGCCTGACCCCCGCCGCGATGACCCACCGGATCGACCGGATGGTCGCGGAGGGGCTGGTCACCCGGGAGCGCGACGAGTCGAACCGCGTCCGCGTGATCGTGGAGCTCACGGACGAGGGGCGCGAGAAGTGGCTGGAGGCCATGCGCCTCGCCACGGTCTTCGAGGAGGACCTCCTCCAGGACCTGTCCGCCGACGAGCGCGGTGTCCTCGGCGAGGTCCTGACGCGTCTTCTGCGACGCGTGGAGCACGCCCAGCCGGACGCCGGCGGCCGGCTCAGCGACCTCGATTAAAAGATCTTGACAGGGATGGTTGACACCACCCTGCTGGATCCGTAAGGTTCTTCGAGTTGCCACGGGACCGTAACGGTTCTGCGGCAGCACCTCCGCCGCAGAAGCGGCACCCCAACCACCAGCACGATCTCCCAAACGGGTGAATTCGGCGTGCCCGAATTCAATTCGCTTGGGGCGCGGCGGTCCGATTAGGAACTGCCGAGAGGATCCGCTAAAGTTTGGGACGTCGGAACGGCCCAAGGGCCGGGAAGACAAGCCCCGCTGACTGGGAATCAGGCCCGAAAGGATCTGATAGAGTCGGAACCGCCGGAAAGGGAAACGCGGAAGCGGAAACCTGGAAAGCGCCGAGGAAATCGGATCGGGAAACGGTCTGATAGAGTCGGAAACGCAAGAACAAAGCAGGACAGCAGGACCGAAGGGAAGCGCCCGGAGGAAAGCCCGAGAGGGTGAGTACAAAGGAAGCGTCCGTTCCTTGAGAACTCAACAGCGTGCCAAAAATCAACGCCAGATATGTTGATACCCCGTCTCCGGCCGATCGGCTGGGGCGAGGTTCCTTTGAAAAAGTCCTGCCGGGCATGGTCTCGGTGGGCGCACAGCGAGGACGCTGTGAACCGTGGGGATTATTCCTCCCTTCGGTTCCGCTCTCGTGGTGTCGTCCCGATTACGGGAAAACATTCACGGAGAGTTTGATCCTGGCTCAGGACGAACGCTGGCGGCGTGCTTAACACATGCAAGTCGAACGATGAAGCCCTTCGGGGTGGATTAGTGGCGAACGGGTGAGTAACACGTGGGCAATCTGCCCTTCACTCTGGGACAAGCCCTGGAAACGGGGTCTAATACCGGATAACACCTGCCCGGGCATCTGGGTGGGTTAAAAGCTCCGGCGGTGAAGGATGAGCCCGCGGCCTATCAGCTTGTTGGTGAGGTAGTGGCTTACCAAGGCGACGACGGGTAGCCGGCCTGAGAGGGCGACCGGCCACACTGGGACTGAGACACGGCCCAGACTCCTACGGGAGGCAGCAGTGGGGAATATTGCACAATGGGCGAAAGCCTGATGCAGCGACGCCGCGTGAGGGATGACGGCCTTCGGGTTGTAAACCTCTTTCAGCAGGGAAGAAGCGAAAGTGACGGTACCTGCAGAAGAAGCGCCGGCTAACTACGTGCCAGCAGCCGCGGTAATACGTAGGGCGCAAGCGTTGTCCGGAATTATTGGGCGTAAAGAGCTCGTAGGCGGCTTGTCACGTCGGGTGTGAAAGCCCGGGGCTTAACCCCGGGTCTGCATTCGATACGGGCTAGCTAGAGTGTGGTAGGGGAGATCGGAATTCCTGGTGTAGCGGTGAAATGCGCAGATATCAGGAGGAACACCGGTGGCGAAGGCGGATCTCTGGGCCATTACTGACGCTGAGGAGCGAAAGCGTGGGGAGCGAACAGGATTAGATACCCTGGTAGTCCACGCCGTAAACGGTGGGAACTAGGTGTTGGCGACATTCCACGTCGTCGGTGCCGCAGCTAACGCATTAAGTTCCCCGCCTGGGGAGTACGGCCGCAAGGCTAAAACTCAAAGGAATTGACGGGGGCCCGCACAAGCAGCGGAGCATGTGGCTTAATTCGACGCAACGCGAAGAACCTTACCAAGGCTTGACATACACCGGAAAGCATTAGAGATAGTGCCCCCCTTGTGGTCGGTGTACAGGTGGTGCATGGCTGTCGTCAGCTCGTGTCGTGAGATGTTGGGTTAAGTCCCGCAACGAGCGCAACCCTTGTTCTGTGTTGCCAGCATGCCCTTCGGGGTGATGGGGACTCACAGGAGACTGCCGGGGTCAACTCGGAGGAAGGTGGGGACGACGTCAAGTCATCATGCCCCTTATGTCTTGGGCTGCACACGTGCTACAATGGCAGGTACAATGAGCTGCGAAGCCGTGAGGCGGAGCGAATCTCAAAAAGCCTGTCTCAGTTCGGATTGGGGTCTGCAACTCGACCCCATGAAGTCGGAGTTGCTAGTAATCGCAGATCAGCATTGCTGCGGTGAATACGTTCCCGGGCCTTGTACACACCGCCCGTCACGTCACGAAAGTCGGTAACACCCGAAGCCGGTGGCCCAACCCCTTGTGGGAGGGAGCTGTCGAAGGTGGGACTGGCGATTGGGACGAAGTCGTAACAAGGTAGCCGTACCGGAAGGTGCGGCTGGATCACCTCCTTTCTAAGGAGCATCTAGGCTGCCGGGCTTGCCCGGTGGTCCAGGGCCATTACGTCGGCACACGTTCGACGGTGGTTGCTCATGGGTGGAACGTTGATTATTCGGCATCTTCAGTCATCTCAGGCTGTGAGTACTGCTCTTCGGGGCGTGGAAAGCTGATCATGAGTGGCGGGGGTTGCCGGGCACGCTGTTGGGTGTCTGAGGGTACGGCCGATTGTTGGCTGCCTTCAGTGCCGGCCCCAGTGCACTCGATCCGGAAGGTTCGGGGTGATGGGTGGTTGGTCGTTGTTTGAGAACTGCACAGTGGACGCGAGCATCTGTGGCCAAGTTTTTAAGGGCGCACGGTGGATGCCTTGGCACCAGGAACCGATGAAGGACGTGGGAGGCCACGATAGTCCCCGGGGAGTCGTCAACCAGGCTTTGATCCGGGGGTTTCCGAATGGGGAAACCCGGCAGTCGTCATGGGCTGTCACCCATACCTGAACACATAGGGTATGTGGAGGGAACGCGGGGAAGTGAAACATCTCAGTACCCGCAGGAAGAGAAAACAACCGTGATTCCGGGAGTAGTGGCGAGCGAAACTGGATGAGGCCAAACCATATGCGTGTGAGACCCGGCAGGGGTTGCGTATGTGGGGTTGTGGGATTTCTCTTTCACGGTCTGCCGGCCGTGAGACGAGTCAGAAACCGTTGATGTAGGCGAAGGACATGCGAAAGGTCCGGCGTAGAGGGTAAGACCCCCGTAGTCGAAACGTCAACGGCTCGTTTGAGAAACACCCAAGTAGCACGGGGCCCGAGAAATCCCGTGTGAATCTGGCGGGACCACCCGCTAAGCCTAAATATTCCCTGGTGACCGATAGCGGATAGTACCGTGAGGGAATGGTGAAAAGTACCGCGGGAGCGGAGTGAAATAGTACCTGAAACCGTGTGCCTACAAGCCGTGGGAGCGTCGCGCATTGAGTTTACTCAGTGCGTCGTGACTGCGTGCCTTTTGAAGAATGAGCCTGCGAGTTTGCGGTGTGTTGCGAGGTTAACCCGTGTGGGGAAGCCGTAGCGAAAGCGAGTCCGAATAGGGCGATTTAGTAGCGCGCTCAAGACCCGAAGCGGAGTGATCTAGCCATGGGCAGGTTGAAGCGGCTGTAAGAGGTCGTGGAGGACCGAACCCACCAGGGTTGAAAACCTGGGGGATGACCTGTGGTTAGGGGTGAAAGGCCAATCAAACTCCGTGATAGCTGGTTCTCCCCGAAATGCATTTAGGTGCAGCGTCGTGTGTTTCTTGCCGGAGGTAGAGCACTGGATAGGCGATGGGCCCTACCGGGTTACTGACCTTAGCCAAACTCCGAATGCCGGTAAGTGAGAGCGCGGCAGTGAGACTGTGGGGGATAAGCTCCATGGTCGAGAGGGAAACAGCCCAGAGCATCGACTAAGGCCCCTAAGCGTACGCTAAGTGGGAAAGGATGTGGAGTCGCACAGACAACCAGGAGGTTGGCTTAGAAGCAGCCACCCTTGAAAGAGTGCGTAATAGCTCACTGGTCTAGTGATTCCGCGCCGACAATGTAGCGGGGCTCAAGCGTACCGCCGAAGTCGTGTCATTGCAGCAATACGCCCAACGGCGGCTGTGATGGGTAGGGGAGCGTCGTGTGCCGGGTGAAGCCGCGCCGGAAGGCAGTGGTGGACGGTTCACGAGTGAGAATGCAGGCATGAGTAGCGATACACACGTGAGAAACGTGTGCGCCGATTGACTAAGGGTTCCTGGGTCAAGCTGATCTGCCCAGGGTAAGTCGGGACCTAAGGCGAGGCCGACAGGCGTAGTCGATGGATAACCGGTTGATATTCCGGTACCCGCTGTGAAGCGTCAAACATTGAACCAGGCGATGCTAAGTCCGTGAAGCCGCCCCGGAGCCTTCGGGCAAAGGGGAGTGGTGGAGCCGACGGACCAGACCTGCAGTAGGTGAGTGATGGGGTGACGCAGGAAGGTAGTCCATCCCGGGCGGTGGTTGTCCCGGGGTAAGGGTGTAGGCCGTGCGATAGGTAAATCCGTCGCACATCAAGGCTGAGACCTGATGCCGAGCCGATTGTGGTGAAGTGGATGATCCTATGCTGTCGAGAAAAGCCTCTAGCGAGTTTCATGGCGGCCCGTACCCTAAACCGACTCAGGTGGTCAGGTAGAGAATACCGAGGCGTTCGGGTGAACTATGGTTAAGGAACTCGGCAAAATGCCCCCGTAACTTCGGGAGAAGGGGGGCCATCACCGGTGATGAGTCTTGCACTCTGAGCTGGGGGTGGCCGCAGAGACCAGCGAGAAGCGACTGTTTACTAAAAACACAGGTCCGTGCGAAGCCGTAAGGCGATGTATACGGACTGACGCCTGCCCGGTGCTGGAACGTTAAGGGGACCGGTTAGTCACTCTTCGGGGTGGCGAAGCTGAGAACTTAAGCGCCAGTAAACGGCGGTGGTAACTATAACCATCCTAAGGTAGCGAAATTCCTTGTCGGGTAAGTTCCGACCTGCACGAATGGCGTAACGACTTCTCGACTGTCTCAACCATAGGCCCGGTGAAATTGCACTACGAGTAAAGATGCTCGTTTCGCGCAGCAGGACGGAAAGACCCCGGGACCTTTACTACAGTTTGATATTGGTGTTCGGTTCGGCTTGTGTAGGATAGGTGGGAGACTTTGAAGCGGCAGCGCCAGCTGTTGTGGAGTCGTCGTTGAAATACCACTCTGGTCGTGCTGGATGTCTAACCTGGGTCCGTGATCCGGATCAGGGACAGTGTCTGATGGGTAGTTTAACTGGGGCGGTTGCCTCCTAAAGAGTAACGGAGGCGCCCAAAGGTTCCCTCAGCCTGGTTGGTAATCAGGTGTTGAGTGTAAGTGCACAAGGGAGCTTGACTGTGAGACCGACGGGTCGAGCAGGGACGAAAGTCGGGACTAGTGATCCGGCGGTGGCTTGTGGAAGCGCCGTCGCTCAACGGATAAAAGGTACCCCGGGGATAACAGGCTGATCTTCCCCAAGAGTCCATATCGACGGGATGGTTTGGCACCTCGATGTCGGCTCGTCGCATCCTGGGGCTGGAGTCGGTCCCAAGGGTTGGGCTGTTCGCCCATTAAAGCGGTACGCGAGCTGGGTTTAGAACGTCGTGAGACAGTTCGGTCCCTATCCGCTGCGCGCGTAGGAATATTGAGAAGGGCTGTCCCTAGTACGAGAGGACCGGGACGGACGAACCTCTGGTGTGCCAGTTGTCCTGCCAAGGGCATGGCTGGTTGGCTACGTTCGGGAGGGATAACCGCTGAAAGCATCTAAGCGGGAAGCCTGCTTCGAGATGAGTATTCCCACCCCCTTTGAGGGGTTAAGGCTCCCAGTAGACGACTGGGTTGATAGGCCGGATCTGGAAGGCGGGTAACCGCTGGAGGTGACCGGTACTAATAGGCCGAGGGCTTGTCCTCAGTTGCTCGCGTCCACTGTGTTGGTTCTGAAACCACGAACAACCCCATTCCCAGGGCCACTGGGTGTGGTGCGGTATTCACAGTTTCATAGTGTTTCGGTGGTCATAGCGTGAGGGAAACGCCCGGTTACATTCCGAACCCGGAAGCTAAGCCTCACAGCGCCGATGGTACTGCAGGGGGGACCCTGTGGGAGAGTAGGACGCCGCCGAACAAATTTTGAGAAGAGCCCCAACTTCGGGTAGGTACCCGAAGTTGGGGCTTTTTTGCGTTCACTCCGGTGTCCGGCTGCGGAGGCGGCGGGTGCATGCGGGGGCCGGACACCAGCCCCCGCATGCACGCACTCGGTTCCTTGCAGGCGACCCGGTTACTTCAGGCGGGACGACGCGACGATCGAGACGATGTGCGCGGGGACCAGCAGCCAGACGATCGCCGTCACGGCCACGGTCGCGATCTTCGTCGCCGTCAGGTCGCCGAGCGCCAGGTCGACGATCGCCGTCACGAGCAGCAGGATGGTGCACTCGATGCCGTTGACCAGGCGGTGGAGGCCGACGGCCGAGGTGAGGCGGCGGACTCGGGCGAGGCCGCTGGAGCGCGGGACGACGGACTGGTCGGTGGCCTTCTGCATGCCGCTGTCGGAGCGGGCCACGTGGACGAGATCCGAGGACGACTTCAGGAGCAGCACGCCGATCGCGGCCGCCAGGCCGGCCACCAGGTAGAGGTTCAGGCCGAGTTCGGCGGCGCGGATGCCCATGCCGACCATGACCGCGGCGTCGGCGAGGTAGGCGCCGAGGCGGTCCAGGTAGACGCCGAGCGGGCTGAACTGGCGTCGCCAGCGGGCCACTTCGCCGTCCACGCAGTCCAGGAGCAGATACAACTGCATGAAGAGGACGGACAGTACGGCCCCGCCCAGGCCGGGGACGACCAGGGCGACACCGGAGAGTACGCCCGCGAAGACCATGACCGTCGTGATCTGGTTCGGCGAGACGCGGGTGCCCAGCATCAGCCGGGTCACCCGCAGGGAGAGCGATCGCATGTAAAGGCGGCCGGCCCAGTGTTCCGCCCTGCTCTCCAGCTTGCCCGCGGGGTGGATGACCTCGCGGAGTTCCTCTAGTTGGACCTTGGTCATGCGGCTTTCTCCCCTGGGATCAATGTGAGTACAGGGAAGAGCATGACGGGGTACCGGACGGCGGGGATCGGCAGGGTGGAATTCAGGTGAGCGAGGTCGGACGCGAAGACTACGGTGGGTTCCATGAACCATGTGATTCGTTCCATAAGGGCCGACGAGTGGCCCGCGGTCAAGGAATTGAGGCTTACTGCGCTGCGGGACCCGGTGGCGCATCTCGCGTTCCTGGAGACCTACGAGCAGTCGGCGGCCCGGCCCGACTCGTTCTGGCAGGAGCGGGCGGCGGGTGCCGCCGAGGGGGACGGGGCGCGGCAGTTCGTCGCGGTCGGGCCGGACGGGGGGTGGGCGGGTACCGTGGTCATGCTGGTCGAGAAGGCCGGGCAGCGGGACTTCTTCGATGCCGTGATCGACCAGGACCAGGGGCATCTGGTCGGTGTCTTCGTGCGGGCCGAACACCGGGGGAGCGGTGTGACGGACGCGCTCGTCGACGGCGCTCTGGCTTGGGCCTGGGAGGGCGGGCTTGAACGTGTACGGCTGTTCGTGCACGAGAAGAACGGACGCGCCGAGGCCTTCTACCGCAGGACGGGGTTCGTGCCGACCGGGGGATCCGTGGCATCCCAGGGGAACGAGGGGACCCGGGATCTGGAGTTTGTGATCGCCAGGCCGTAGGTGTCGTCAGACCGGGAGTTCGTGCTGGGGCCAGCGGGCCCTGGCCTGCTCCTGGGAGCGGAGGAGGGCCAGGGTGGGCAGGCCCTGGTCGGCTCCGGTGGCGAGCAGCTCCGGGAGCTGGGGGAGCGGGGCCACCGCGGCGACGTCGTCCAGGACGAGGGCAAGTGGTGGGTCGAGGCGACCGGAGGATGACCGTTCGGCCATGCGCCGGCCGCGCTCGACCACGCTTGAGGCGAGGGCCGTCAGGAGCGGCATCGCGCCGGGGTTCGCCTTGGGGTCCTCGATGGGTTCACCGACCACATAGAGCGTGCCCCCTTCGTTGACGAAGGAATCCAGCACGAGGGCGTCACTTCGGTTCGGGGTGCAGGATTCGCGGACGTTGACCGTGAAGAGGGCGGACAGGGCGCGGGCCGTCAACTCCTGCGCTATGTCGCGGCGTTCCGGGTGTGAGGTGAGGGCGGCCTCGAGTTCGCCCGCCGCGCCGGAGGCGGCCTTGGGGTTCGTGCGGAGGGCTCGTACGGCGTCCTGTACCTGGGTGCCCTGGGCCCAGCGGTGGACGTGGCGGAAGGCCTTGCCCTCCACCGCGGCGGCGTGCAGATAGCTGCGCAGGAGCGTTTCGGCGACGTCTGCCATGGCCTGGTCGACCTTGGCGGTGGGGCGTACGGGGCCGAGGAGGGCGATGGCTCTCGACGCGGCCGTCGCCTTGTCCTCGCAGCCGGTGGAGGGGGACCAGTGGAGGCGGGCCGGGGTGTCGCAGAGGTGGGAGGGGTCGTAGAGGAGGACGGGGCCGAGTTTGGCTCTGGCGTCCTTGGTTTCCGACCAGATGGCGGGGTTGGAGGTGACCACCAGGGCGGGGCCGTCCGCGTCTCGTACGGCTTGGGTCGCGGTGGTGTGGCGGCTTTCCGGTGGGGCGAGGACGAGTGCGGCGGTGGTGCGATCTCTTTCCCACCCAGCCACCCGTCTACTGTCCGCTGCCAAGGCGGCCGACGCGGGCTGCTGTGGTTCCGCCTCTGCGGGTAGCGGCTCCGTCGGTTCCGGCGCTGGGCGCTGCACCGGAACCTCAAGCTGCGCCGGGGGCGGTTCGGGTACCGGAGCCGGGGTCGGTACCGGCGCCGGTACCGGTCTCGCGTAAGCCCCCGCCCTGCGTCTCGCTCGGACCGCACGCCACCGTGCCCACGTCCCCATCACGAAGATGGCCATCACGACCAGCACCATCAGCTGGCCGATGAACAGGCCCCAGAAGAGCCCGTACCCCGAGAGCTGGTCCGCGGGGGTGTCCGGCCAGGCGCCCGTCACGTCGTGCGGGTGCCCGATGAGGTGCCGCAGAGCCAGCGGCGTACGGGCGAAGGTGACCGCGTTCGGCCAGGCGCCGTGGGTGAACCAGCCGGCGAGCCCGGTGGCCGACCAGATCAGGAAGGTCATGCCGAGAAGGAAGGCGAGCACCCCGACCAGCAGGCCGTCCGGGATGCCGCCCTCGCTCTCCGCCTTGCGGCGGTCCCGCCCGTCCCGGCTCATCTCACGCCACCGTGGACTCGGACGAGCCGTCGAGATCGGCGAGGTGCTGCTCCACGAAGGCCGCGGCACGCTCCTCGGCCTCGAGTTCGGCGGCGCGCAGCGCGTCGTCGGCGAGGTGGTCGGCGGAGGACTCGGTCATGGCGCGGTCGGTGAAGACGAGGGGGCGTTCGGTCTCGGTGATGAGATGTTTGACCACCTGGACGTTGCCGTTGACGTCCCAGACGGCGATACCGGGCGTCAGGGTCGGGATGATCTCGACGGCCCACCGGGGCAGGCCGATCACCCGGCCCGTCGCCCGTGCCTCGTCCGCCTTCTGGGCGTAGATCGTCCGGGTGGACGCCATCTTCAGGATCGCGGCCGCCTCCTTGGCCGCCGCGCCGTCCACCACGTCGGACAGGTGGTGGACGACCGCCACGAAGGACAGACCCAGGCGTCGGCCGAACTTCAGCAGGCGCTGGAAGAGCTGGGCCACGAAGGGGCTGTTGATGATGTGCCACGCCTCCTCCACCAGGAAGATGCGCTTCTTGCGGTCGGGGCGGATCCAGGTGTGTTCGAGCCACACGCCGACGATCGCCATCAGGATCGGCATGGCGATGGAGTTGCGGTCGATGTGGGACAGGTCGAAGACGATGAGCGGGGCGTCGAGGTCGATGCCCACCGTCGTGGGGCCGTCGAACATGCCCCTGAGGTCACCGTCGACCAGGCGGTCGAGGACCAGGGCCACGTCCAGGCCCCACGCCCGTACGTCGTCTATGGCGACGTTCATCGCCTCGGCCGACTCCGGCTCGGGGTGCCGTAGCTGTTCGACGATGTCCATCAGGACGGGCTGGCGCTCGAGGATCGTCTCGTTGACATAGGCGTGTGCGACCTTGAGGGCGAAGCCGGAGCGCTCGTCGAGGCCGTGGCCCATCGCGACCTCGATGATCGTGCGCAGCAGGGCCAGCTGGCCCGTCGTCGTGATCGCCGGGTCGAGCGGGTTGAGGCGGATGCCCATGTCCAGGGCCGCTGTCGGGTCCAGGCGGATGGGAGTTATTCCCAGCTCTTCCGCGATGAGGTTCCACTCGCCGACGCCGTCCTCGCCCTGTGCGTCGAGCACGACGACCTGGCGGTCGCGGAAGCGCAGTTGGCGCAGGACGTAGGTCTTCTCGAGCGCCGACTTGCCGTTGCCGGACTCGCCGAGCACCAGCCAGTGGGGCGCGGGGAGCTGCTGGCCGTACAGCTGGAAGGGGTCGTAGATGTAGCCCTTCCCGGAGTACACCTCGCGTCCGATGATGACGCCCGAGTCGCCGAGGCCGGGTGCGGCGGTCGGCAGGTAGACCGCCTGGGCCTGGCCCGTGGAGGTGCGCACGGGCAGGCGGGTCGTCTCGACCTTGCCGAAGAGGAAGCCCGTGAAGGCGTCCGTCGCGGCGGACAGCGGATCCCGCATCAGAACATCAGCTCCTACCTGCGGATTCCGGTGGCGAACGGCAGTGTGTTGACGAAGGCCCGGTGGTGCTCGCGGTCGCACCACTCCAGCTTCAGATACGACTTTCCGGCGGAGGCGCGGATGGTGCGCTTGTCGCGGGCGAGGGCCTCCGGGGAGCGGGAGCTGACCGTGATGTAGCCGACGAGGTTGACGCCGGCGGCGCCGCTCGCGAGGTCCTCGCCGCGCTGGTCCAGGCGGTTGTGGGAGGCGATGTCGCGGGGGTCGACCGTGCGGTTCATCTTCAGCTGGCGGCTGGCCTCGGCGTCGTCGTTCGTCTTCTCCGTCAGCATGCGCTCGATGGCGACCTCGGTCGGTTCGAGGTCCATCGTGACGGCGACGGTGCGGATGACGTCCGGGGTGTGGACCAGGAGCGGGGCGAGGAAGTTCACGCCGACCGGGGTCATCGGCCATTCCTTCACCCAGGCCGTGGCGTGGCACCAGGGGGCGCGGGTGGAGGACTCGCGGGTCTTCGCCTGGAGGTAGGTGGGCTCCATGGCGTCGAGCTCGGCCGGCCAGGCATTGCGTTTCGTCATCGCCTGGATGTGGTCGATCGGGTGGTCGGGGTCGTACATGGAGTGCACGAGGGAGGCCAGTCGCCCCTGACCGAGCGGCTGGCGTACGCGGATGTCGGCTTCCTGGAGGCGGGAGCAGATGTCGGTCAGCTCGCGTGCCATGACGACGGCGAGCCCGGCGTCGCGGTCCAGCTTCTTGCCGCCCTGGGGACGGGCGGCGCGCGCCATGGCCTGGGCCTCGGCGGCGAGTTCACGGTTGTAGTGCATGCACGCGACGAGGTAGGCGCGGTGCTGCTCGCTGCTGGTGGACACCATGGACTGGAGCTGGTCGTAGGACTGCTGGAGCCAGGCCGGTGCCTTCTCGTCCCCGCGCTGGGAGACGTCCTTGGCGTGGGCGTCCGGGTCGGCGGGGAGCGTGCGGGCGAGCATCTGGAGGCGGGTGACGAAGCCGTCGCCGTTCGCCACGTGCTTGAGCAGCGTGCCGAAGCGGTCGACGAGGGCCTCCTGGTCCTCGCTGTCGCGCAGGCCGACGCCCGGGCCCTCGATCTCGATCGCGGCGGTGACGGTGCGGCGGTCGGCGTGCAGGAGTACGGCGATCTCGTCGGGGCCGAAGGGGGCCGCGAGCCAGGAGATCCGGCCGATGCCGGGCGGCGGCCCGACCTCGACCTCCTTGCCGTCCAGACGCGTACCGGCCTCCTGGACGCTGCTGCGGTACGCCGTGCCGCTGCGCAGGTTGCGCTTGTAACTGCGGTTGATCTCGAACCACTTGTAGAACGTGCGGCGCTTGTAGGGGACGTACACCGCGGCGATGGCCACCAGCGGGAAGCCCATCAGCAGCACGATCCGCAGGGACAGGACGGGGACGAGCAAGCCGCACATCATGCCGAGGAACGCGCCCGCGATGATGAGCGCGATCTCGCCGGACTCGCGGTTCCGGCCGACGATCGCGTTCGGCCGGGCGCGGCCGATCAGATATGTACGGCGGGGCGTGACCGGATGGGACACGTGGGAATCGGTCGTCAACGCCCTTCACCTCCCGTGCGGTTGGTACTGCTGCTGTTGCGGGTGTTGCCGGTACGTGGTGGGGGTGCGGCGGAGGGGACAGACCCGCCGCCTCCGTTCGGCGTACGGGTGCTGTGGGCGGACACGCCTCCGGAGACGGGGTTCGCGGGGCGCGGCTGGCTGTTGCCGCCGCCTGCGCCGCCTCCGCCGTTGTTGTCGGCGCGGGTGCTGTGGGTCTTGATGCCCTGGGCGACCAGGGTGGCGGGGGAGCTGATCACGGCCGCGGCCTTGCCTTCGGCGCCCTGCATGATGCGGTTGTTGCGGCCGTTGGCGATCTCGTCGCCGAAGCCGGGCACGAAGCGGTAGATCATCGCGCTGGCGAAGATGGCGAGCAGGATGATCGCGAGGCCGGAGACGACGGCGGAGAAGGAGTCCGGGCCGCCGTTGGTCGACAGCGCGCCGGCGAGGCCCAGGACGATCACGATGACCGGTTTCACCAGGATGACGGCGATCATGATGCCGGCCCAGCGGCGGACGTGGCCCCACAGGTTCTTGTCGACGAGCCCGGCGTAGACGACGGTGCCGAGCAGGGCGCCGACGTACAACAGGGCGGCGCGGATGACGAGCTCCAGCCACAGCACGCCCGCGGCCAGGATCGACACCAGGGAGACGACGATCAGCATGATCGGGCCGCCGCCGATGTTCTGGCCCTTGGCGAGGGCACCGGAGAAGGTGCCGAAGAAGGTGTCCGTCTGGTTGCCGGTGGTCTTGGCGAGGACGTCGGTGACGCCGTCGCTCGCCGAGACGACGGTGTAGAGGATCAGCGGGGTGAACGCCGACGCCAGCACCGTGAGCCAGAGGAAGCCGATCGCCTCGGAGATCGCGGTGCCGAGGGGAACGCCTCGCACCGCCCGCTTCGCCACGGCCAGCAGCCACAGGAGGAGGGTGAGGATGGTGGACGCGGCGAAGACCACGGCGTACTGCTGGAGGAACTTCTGGTTCGTGAAGTCGACGTTCGCCGTGTCCTTGACCGCCGCGGAGAGCTTGTCGATGGTCCAGGACGCGGCTTCGGCGCAGCCCTTGGCCAGCGAGGAGAGGGGGTCGAGCGTGGAGGTGGTGCCGGGGTCGGTGGTGACACCACTGGTGCTGCCCTTTTCGCAGTACTTCTTGGCCTCGCCGGAGATGAGCCTGCACGAGTCGGCCGAGGCGCTCGCGCTCGCACTGGGACTGGGGCTCGGGCTCGGGCTCGGTGGAGCCGCGTAGGCGTGGGATGCCAGCAGAACGACCGCGGTCTGTACGGCCGCGACGGCGCCGGTGAGCTTGAGTACACGGCGCGGGCTACCGGGCATAAGTGAACCCTCCGTACTCCTCGATGACCTTGCTGATCTCGTCGGAGGTGGCGGCCTTGTCGTCGCCGGGGACCGGGGCGGGGCCGTCCTTCTGCGAGTCGGTGACGATCTTCCAGTCCCCGCCGGACCACTGGAGCTCGAAGGTCCACGTCTTCCAGGTCGAGGTGACGGGGTCGGTCGAGTTCTGCGCGGACATTCCGATGAGGCCCAGGTACCAGACCGACACCTTGGCGTCGGTGGCGCTGTACCGCTCGACCTTGCTGCCGACGGGGATCGTGCGGGAGACGAAGGTGCTGCCCTGGGGCGCGTTGCCGGCCGTGTCGAGTCCCAGTTTGTTGAGGAAGCCCGTCGAGTAGGCGTCGTCCAGCGGGCCCTGGAGTCGGCCGGCCGCGGCGGAGGTGTAGAGGGTGTCGACCAGGTTGTGCCGACCGGCCTTCTGGAACATGGTCGTCGACCCCAGCGCCACCGCGTAGTTCGCCGCCGCGCTCTGCGCGCCCTGCTCGCTGTGCGTGAACCCCGTGGGGATGCCCCCGGTGTTCGTGTCCACCGGGCGTTGGCCCGAGGGGGCCGTGGGGGAGGTCTTGCCGGCGTTGCCGTCTCCGTTGCCGCTTCCGGAGGAGGAAGAGGAATCGTCTCCTCCACGGTTCGCGAAGGCGATGGCCGCGATGAGGAGGACGACGACGCCGACCACCGTCACCAGGCTCCGCGAGGAGGAGCGGCCGCGGCGGGCGCCGCCGTAGACGTCTCCGGGGCGGTCGGGCAGGCGGGTCCGGGTCTGGCCCGTGCCTCCGTATCCCCCGTCGTCGCCGCGGGAGCCGTCCCCGTATCCGGGTTCGTCACCGAGACTCATGTCGCGTACGCCCCCTCAACCTCTTCCTGAACCGCGTAGTACGACGGTAGCCGTGCTGGTTCCCGCGCGGACGCGGTGTGGTGACTCGACATCAGGGAAACGCAACCTCAGCCGGTGGGCACGACGGACGGGTGGGTCGGACAGGGAAGGAGGAGACGAAGTGAGGAGCCGGGTGCCCGGCCGAAGCTAGACGGCCATGCCGTACACGATGGTGAAGAGCGTGCCGAGGGAGCCGATGATGAAGACCCCGGTGAGGCCCGCGATGATCAGACCCTTGCCCTGTTCGGCGCTGAACGTGTCGCGGAGCGCCGTGGCTCCGATGCGTTGCTTCGCCGCTCCCCAGATCGCGATCCCGAGGCAGAGCAGGATGGCGACGGCCATCACGACCTGGATCATCGTCTTGGCCTCGTTGCCCAGGCTGCCGAAGGGACCCCAGTCCGGGGCGATTCCGCCGATGATTGTGGTGATGTCGCCCTTGTCGGCTGCGAAAAGCATGTAAGTCACCGCCCCTAGTGGGTAGTTCTGCACCCCCTGCCACTGTGCGCAGAGGTCGGGCCCATTCTCGCCGACAATGCCGCTGTCGTATGTCGACTTGGCGTCATTGATTGGCGGTTTTCGTACGAATCCCTTGTCACCGGCGTACGCGGGCCCCTTTCGGGAGGCGTGCGACGGTATGCAAAGAGTCGTATGGTCACTCTGTGTATCACGGCTGGTCACGCCGGGCAATGAAGTCGAACCGGAACCTGTGGTGTGGTTCCGTCGTTAACCCCTTCTACGACGAGTGCGGGGCGGTCACCCCACCGCTCCTCGCAGCATCCCTGCGTGCCCGTCGTGTTTCTGACGGGTCGTCGAGCCGATGTTCTCCGGGTCGTGCGTCCGCCCGATGTGGACGCACGGCCGCTGCCCCGAAGGCTATCCCCGTCGCCGTGGCGCACGGAAACGGGCCGCGGCTGGTTGCCGCGGCCCGTTCCCCGCACTGCCGGAGGATCCCCACGTCCTCCCCGGCAGTTCCCCCCGCTTTCCCGTGCTTTCGGAGGTTTTTCGTGTCTCCGGCGGTCAGCCGGTGAAGGCCGCGACTCCCTCCGGGGTGCCCCAGCCGGTCGGGCCGTCGTAGCCGGACTTCGCGGTGCACAGATAGCTGGAGCCGCAGCTGCCGTTGCTGCCGGAAGTGACGTCGTTGAGGGCCGAGGTGCCGGCCGACGCGTAGGGGAAGGACGCCGGGTAGGAGCTGCTGGAGGGGGTGCCGCCGAGGGCGTACACACCGGCGATGATCGGCGAGGACGCGCTCGTGCCACCGAAGGTGTACCAGCCGGCCGTGACCCCGTAGGAGTCGTACACCGAGACGCCGGTGGCCGGGTCGGCGACGGCCGAGACATCGGCGATGGTCCGCTTCGAGCAGCCCGTGTCCGTCTGCCAGGTCGGCTTCGCGTCGTAGGCGGAGCAGCCGGAGCCGGTGCCCTCGGTGCTGCTGGTCTCCCAGACGCTCTCGGTCCAGCCGCGGCTGTTGGAACTGGTGGACAGGGCGGTGCCGCCGACGGAGGTCACGTACTTGGAGGCGGCCGGGTACTCGGCGCCGTAGCCGGAGTCACCCGCGGAGACGGTGATGGCGACGCCGGGGTGGTTGAAGTACGAGGTGTCGTAGGAGGTGTCGGAGGAGGACTCCGAGCCGCCGTAGCTGTTGGAGACGTACTTCGCGCCCAGGGTGACGGCCTCGTTCACCGCCTTGCCGAGGTTGGCCATGGTGGCGGAGGTGGCCTCGACGAGCAGGATGTTGCAGTTCGGGCAGATGGCGCTGGCCATGTCGACGTCGAGGGAGATCTCCTCGGACCAGCCGGCGTCACTGGAGGGCAGGGAGGTGGTCGAGCCGGTCTGGCTGACCTTCTTGAAGCAGCCGTTGGCCGTGGTGCAGGCCGACAGGCCGTAGTACGAGCGGTACTTGGCGAGGTCCGCCTCGGCGTTCGGGTCGTTGTACGCGTCGACGATCGCGATGGTCTCGCCCGAGCCGTTGGAGGCGGCGGCGGAGGTCAGGCCGTAGGCGCTCTGGAGGTTGCTCGGCCCGTACCCGGACGGGGTGGCGGCGTCGGCGGCCTTCGGAGTGACGGCGTCCGCGTGGGCGTTGGCCTTCTGGAAGGCGGTCGCGCCGCCGGTGACCCGCAGCGCCTTGCAGGCCATCTGGCCCTTCGCGGGGGTGGAACAGGCTGGGCTCCACGTCACCTTGGAGGAGGTGGAGGTGGCCGCGGGGGTGGCCTTGGCGGCCGGGGCGGCGCTCGCGGGGCCCGCGGCGCCGAAGCCGGCGAGGACGAGAGCCGCGGTGCCGACGGCGGCCGCTCCGATACGGCGCCACCTGCCGCGTTCGGCGGGTCTGGCAGGCTCTTGGGGATTCGAGGTACGCAACGGACAGCCTCCTGAGAGTGTTTGACAGGGGCAGTGCGGGTGCGCCGCCGGTGCGGTGTCCCCGGCGGAGGGCCGAGCGGCCCGCCGATGACCATCCTCTTGTTGAGTACGTGACAACAAGAGCCGTCTGGAATCCTGACTTCCGCATTACCGAACGAGGCCGCCGCGTTACTCCTCGATGGCCGCTCGATGGACGGCGACTGAGCGCCACTTGACTCAACTCACAGCCAGGTCAAGGGATTTACCAAAGTTTCCGACCGGGTGGACGTGATGACGAACGGGCCGCGGCAGGCTGCCGCGGCCCGTCTCGGGCGCCGCCGGTGGATCCCCACTCAGTCCGTCGCCCGGCGGCTCCGTGCCGTGCGGAGGGTGATGCGATCAGCCGGTGAAGGCCGAGACTCCCTCCGGGGTGCCCCAGCCGGTCGGGCCGTCGTAGCCCGACCTGGCGGTGCAGAAGTAGCTCGTGGAGCAGGAGCCGTTGCTGCCCGACGTCACGTCGTTGAGCGCGGACGTGCCGGCCGAGCCGTACGGGAACTGCGCCGGGTACGAGCCGCTGGACGGGGTGCCGGCCAGGGCGTACACGGCCGCGATGATCGGCGAGGAGGCGCTGGTGCCGCCGTAGGTGACCCAGCCGGTGCCGTCGCCGTAGGTGTCGTAGACCGAGACGCCGGTGGCCGGGTCGGCGACGGCCGAGACGTCCGCGATCATGCGCTTCGAGCAGGAGGTGTCGGTCTGCCAGGTCGGCTTCGCGTCGTAGGCGGAGCAGCCGGAGCCGGTGCCCTCGGTGCTGCTGGTGTTCCACACCTTCTCGGTCCAGCCGCGGCTGTTGGAGCTCGAGGAGAGGGCGGTGCCGCCGACGGAGGTCACGTACTTGGAGGCGGCCGGGTACTCGGCGCCGTAGCCGGAGTCACCCGCGCTGACCGTGATGGCGACGCCCGGGTGGTTGAAGTACGAGCTGTCGTAGGAGGTGTCGGAGGAGGACTCCGAGCCGCCGTAGCTGTTGGAGACGTACTTCGCGCCCAGCTTGACCGCCTCGTTCACCGCGGTGCCGAGGTTGGCCATGGAGGAGGACTTCGCCTCGACCAGCGTGATGGTGCAGTTGGGGCAGACGGCGCTGGCCATGTCGAGGTCGAGCGAGATCTCACCGGCCCAGCCGCTGTCGGCGGAGGGCAGGGAGGTGGTCGAGCCGGTCTGGCTGACCTTCTTGAAGCAGCCGTTGGCCGTGGTGCAGGCCGACAGGCCGTAGTACGAGCGGTACGCGGCGAGGTCGGAGGCCGCGTTCGGGTCGTCGTAGGCGTCGACGATCGCGATGGTCTCGCCCGAGCCGTTGGAGGCGGCGGCGTCGGTCAGGCCGTAGGCGTCCTGGAGGTCGCTGGGGCCGTAGCCGGTGGGGGAGTCGGCGGCGGCCTTGGGGGTGACGGCGTTCGCGTGGGCGTTGGCCCGCATGAAGGCGGTCGTGCCGCCGGTCACACGCAGCGCGTTGCAGGCCATCTCCCCCTTCTTCTTGGGCTCGGCGCAGGAACGGGTCCAGGTGACCTCGGTGGAACCGGCCTTGGCGGCGGTGCTCTTGCTCACGACGGTTTTCGTCGCGGTCGTGCCGACCGCCGCGCTCGCGTCGACGGCGGTGCCGAAACCGGCCACCAGGAGGGCGGCGGTGGCGGCGGCCGCGGAGCCCAGGCGGCGCCAGTTGCTGCGTGCGGCCGATCTGTTGCCGGGTGTGGGGGACGTGGGGGGTATGGGGGGTGTAGTACGCAACGTACAGCTCCTGAGAGAGGGTGACAGGGGCGGTGCGGGTGCTGTTGCCGTCGGTGCGGTGTCCCCGGCGGCCGGGCCGCGTGACCCGCGTAGACACTTGCTTGTTGAGTACGCGACAAACAAGAGTGATCTGGAATTCTGACTTCCGCCTTACCGAACCCGGGTGATCGGGTTACCCCTCAATGGCCCCTCGATGGCTGGAAGTTGACGTCGACTTGACTCGCCTCACGGACCGGCTGTGCATCGGGTCAGGCGCGAGTGGCGACGGCGGACGCCGCCGCCCGTGGGGGCCGCGGGTCGCACGAACGCGGCGTACACGGGGGCGGCGACGGCCGAGAGACGACGGGGGTCGCCGGCTGTCTCGGAGGCTCGCGTCAGCCCACGGCCGCGGCCAGGACCGAGGCCGCGGCGGCGACGAGGGGGCTGTCGGGGGCGGCGTCCTGCGCGGGTTTGGTGCTGAGGACGGCGAGGGCCACGGGGGCACCGTCCGGGGTCCAGGCGATGCCCACGTCGTTGCTGGTGCCGTAGTCGCCGGTGCCGGTCTTGTCGGCGATCGTCCAGTCCTCGGGCAGGCCCGCGCGGAAACGGTCGCCGCTGGTGGTGTTGCCGAGCAGCCACGTCGTCAGGCGGTCGCGGTCGCGGTAGGGGAGCGCGTCGCCGAGGACGAGCCGGGCGTAGGTGCCCGCGATGGCACCCGGGGTGGTCGTGTCCTCCACCCGCCAGGGCTCCGCCGTGTTCAGCTCCGGCTCCCAGCGGTCCAGGCGGGTCTTCGCGTCCCCCAGCGAGCGACAGAAACGCGTGATCGCCGTGGGGCCGCCCAGCTCGCGGAGGAGCAGGTTGGCCGCCGTGTTGTCGCTGTAGCGGATCGCGGCGTCGCACAGCTCTCCGACGGTCATGCCGCCCGCCAGGTGCTCCGGCTCACCCGTCTTCGGTGAGTACCCGGCCAGGTCCGCCGCCGTGTAGTGGATGCGCCGGGCGAGTGTCTCCCCGTGCCGGTCCAGGTCCCGCAGCACGGCCGCCGCCGCGAGCGTCTTGAACACCGAGCAGAGGGGGAAGCGTTCCGCCGCGCGGTGGCGCACGGTGGCCTTCGTCCTCAGGTTGTACGCGAACGCGCCGATCCTCGCCCCATGTCGCGCCTCCAGCTCTCGCAGTCCGGCGCGGGTGTCCCGCTGCCGGGGATCCTCCGCGTACGCCGGTCCCGCGCCGAGCGCGAGGGTGGCGGCGGTCGTGGTGGCCGCGGTGAGCAGAGTGCGGCGTGTTGTCGTGGTTCCTAAGATCTCTCGTCCTCCAGTCCTTCCACGAAGTGGTCGAACTCGCCCGCCTGTACGCACAGGACGAAGGCATCCCACTTCTTCCGAGTGGTAGTGACGATGGTGGTGGGGTCGCCGGTTTCGCGGATGTGGACCAGGTCGTCGGCGCCGAAGGCGAGTTCGATCCAGGGGCCGGGTCCGGTCGCGTCGTCCGGGGCGGCGCGGACCCAGTCGAGGTCCGGAGGGACGTCAGCCACGGAGGGCTTCCTTAGGGGTGCGGAGGTGGGCGTGGAAGGCGGCGGGGGTGGCGGTGCGCATCCCGGTACGTTTCACAGGTCGTGGATCAGCTTGTGGATGAAGTCTCGCGAGGGCTCGGGGGCGAGGGACACCGATTCCATCCGGTCGAGGGGAACGGGAGCACCCTGAGGGTGATGTGGTCCCGCTCGCTCATGTCCAGCAGGTGCCGCAGCTGGGACGTGGCCACGGTGAGGCCGCCGAACCGCATGCGCAGGGCCGCCTCGTGGATGACCGCCACCAGAGCGGTCGGGGCGTCCGCGACGAGGACGGTCTGGCGCTTGACGCGGAACGACACCCGGTGCTCGATCTCCGGTGTGAGAGCTCCGGCACGACGTGCCGCAACAGCTCACGGGCGTGATCGGTGGTCTGGAGCAGGCCCGGGATGTGCATGGTGACCGCGGTACGCAGCCGCCCGGCGTGGTGCTCCACCTCGGCGAGGTCCAGCAGGGCGGCGGGCAGGATCTCGCGGTACTCCTCCCACCAGCCGCGCGAGCGCTCGGTGGTCATGGCGCTGAGCGCGTCGACGAGGGCCTGGTCCGAGCAGCCGTAGTGGCGGGCGAGCGCGCGCACCCGTTCGGCGCTCACGCCCACGCGCCCGGCCTCCATGGTGCTGACCTGGGTCTGCTTGATGCCCATGAGCCGACCGGCCCCGGTGGCGGTCAGGCCCGCGCGCTCCCGGAGTTTGCGCAGCTCCACGCCGAAGCGGAGTTGGCGACCCGTCGGGTTGCTTCTCACGGGCTGGCTCCTCCGTCTGCTGGCTGTCGCCGGTCGCCCGCACGAATGATAGTGACCCCGATCCCTGCCAGCCGGTGAAGGTGTTCACCGTTCGGCGTGTTCGTCCACAGGTTGTGGGCAGTTCGGAGCGTCGAGTGTGTGTGCGAGGGCCGGGATTGGGCCGTACGGTGGACCTGCCGTCGTGACTCCGTTGGCTCCCACCGGTGACTCATAGGAGATTCTCAGTGTGGTTCCAGGATTTTTCTTAATTCCGTGGGCCAGAGTGTGAACCGATGAAGCGCACCACTCGTCCCCCTGGCAACCGGCGGAACGCTTTGTTCGTCGTGGTCGTGATGCTGGCCGTCACGTCCGCGTCCGTGGCGTCCGCCGACGACGGCCCCGGGCCGTTCGGCGTGACCGTGCAGGCCGACACGAACAAGGCGAGCGCCCGTGTGGGCGCCTTGTTCGGCGCAGGTGACGGCCTGAGCGGACACTTCTGCACCGCCTCTGTCGTGCACAGCGAGGGGCGGGACCTCCTGGTGACCGCCGCACACTGTCTCGACGGGGGCGGAAAGTTGCGGTTTGCCCGGGATATCGGGACGGCAAGGCGCCGTACGGGATCTGGGACGTCAAGAAGACCTACGTCGGTGACGCCTGGACCGGCGGTCAGGACGAGGACAGTGACGTCGCCTTCGCCGAGGTCGCCAAACAGGGCGCGAAGGGCATCGAGGACGTCGTCGGCGGGAACCCCCTCGTCACGGGGCGGGAGACCGGGGCCACCGCCGTCACGGTCACCGGCTACCCCAGCACCCTCGACGCGCCGATCACCTGTACGAACAAACCGACCGCCCACAGCCGCTCCCAGCAGCGCATCGAGTGCCCCGCCTTCGCCGGCGGCACCAGCGGCAGCCCCTGGGTGAACGGCGACGGGGAGATCGTCGGGGTCATCGGCGGCCACGAGGCGGGCGGGGACACCGACGACGTCTCGTTCAGCGTCGTCCTCGGGAAAGAGGCCGCGAAGTTGTACAAGGCGGCGCGCAAGGGGGGCTAGGGGCGCGCGGGGCGGGTTCGAAGTGTGCGGGGCGGGGTCGGGGCGTACGGGGCGGGATCAGGGCGTACGGGAGGGGTTCGGGGCGCACTTCGCGCCCCCGTTTCTTGTCGTGTGTGATCGTTTCCTCGCGCAGGGGTCGCCTCTAGACTGACGTCCGGCGGACTCCCGTGCGGCGAGGGGCGGTTGACGGTGCGTAAGACGTGGGTCGTGGTGACCGCCGTCGCCGGGGTGGGGCTCGCCTTCATGTCGGCGCTGGTCGTCGGCGTCTACATGGTGGCCGGCAACCTCGCCAACGGGGTCGGCGGCGGATCGGTCGGGCTCGCCAAGGGCGCCGTGCCGGCCGCGTACCAGACGCTCGTACAGAAGTGGGGCAATCTGTGCGGCGCGATCAATCCGGCGCTGCTGGCCGCACAGCTGTATCAGGAGAGCGGATTCAACCCGAACGCCAAGAGTCCGGCGGCGGCGGAGGGCATAGCGCAATTCATCCCCGGCACCTGGGCCACGCACGGAATCGACGGCAACGGGGACGGCAAGCGCGACGTATGGGACCCGAATGACGCGATTCCGTCGGCCGCCTCCTACGACTGCAAGCTCGCGTCCTATGTGAAGGACGCGCCCGGGAACCTCACCGAGAACATGCTCGCCGCTTACAACGCGGGGGCCTACGCGGTCATCAAGTACGGGGGCGTGCCGCCGTACAAGGAGACCCAGAACTATGTGAAGACGATCACGACTCTGGCGAAGAGCTTCGCGCGGCCGGTGAGCCGGGTGGATCCCTCGCAGCAGGCCGCCGCGGCGATCTACTACGCGCAGAAGAAGCTCGGCACGCCCTATCTGTGGGGCGGCAACGGAACCGCCGACCAGGGCGGACGCTTCGACTGCTCGGGTCTGACCAAGGCGGCCTACGAGAGCGTCGGAGTCACCCTGCCGCGCGTCGCCAACGACCAGTACAACGCCGGACCGCACCCCGCGCGGGCGGAACTGCTTCCGGGCGATCTGGTGTTCTTCTCCGACGACCTCACCAACTCGCGGGCCATTCGGCACGTCGGTATCTATGTGGGTGGCGGGTACATGATCGACGCACCGCGAACGGGTGCCGTCATCCGCTTCGACCCCATCGACACCCCCGACTACTTCGGCGCCACGCGCGTGACCGAAGATGGCGCGAAAGCGTTGCCGACGACGGTTTGATCCCACCCCTGAGCTGCGGCGATGTATCTCTCTTCGATAACGTCTGCGTGATCTTTCGGTGGAGGGTGGAACGTACTGAAGGGGAATGTGCGTTCCTGTTGACGTAGAGCCGATCTACGACGACGGGGGTGGATCGGGCGGCGCACGAAAGGTTGCGCCCGCGGAAAGACGACGAAGGGGCCGCAGCACCATGGCTGGACTCGCCGAATCCGGTTCGAACCCCGACGTGGACCTGCTGTACGACATCAACGGCCTCGCCAAGGACGCGCCGCACTGGTTCGACCGCGGCATGGAGTTCGTCGGCGAGTACGGGCTGCTGCTCGCCCTGGTCCTGCTGGTGCTGTGGTGCTGGTGGACCGTGCGGCGGCGCGGCGACGAGAACGCCGCCCCGTCGGTGGCCGCGCTCGTCTGGGCCCCCCTCGCGGCCGGCGTCGCGGTGCTGGTGAACGTGCCGATAAGGGGCTTCGTGGAGCGGCCCCGCCCCTTCGTGGACCACCAGGGGCTCGACGTCCTGATCGGTGGCAAGACCGACTTCTCCTTCGTGAGCGACCACGCGACGCTCACCATGGCGATCGGCGTCGGACTCTTCGTCGCGAACCGGAGGTTCGGGCTCGCCGGGATAGGGATCGCGCTGCTCGAAGGCTTCTGCCGGGTCTACATGGGCGTGCACTACCCGACCGACGTCATCGGCGGCTTCGCGCTCGGCACCGCCGTCGCCCTGCTGCTGTCCCCGCTCGCCATGGCCCTGCTGACCCCGGTGATGAAGGCCGTGGAGCGCTCGCCGCGCGCCGGATGGCTGATCCGGGCGCGGAGCGTGGGGCATGCGGGGCAGGAGGCGCTGATTCCCGGGACGCGGGCGGAGCGCCCCGAGGAGCCGGACCTCGCCGCGTAGGTGCTCCGCCGGGTGGCGGTTGCCGGCTCGCGGGCCGGTGGGTGTGGTTGCGGGTCTGTGGGTGATTGCGGGTGTGGTTGCCGGTCTGCGGGGCCGTGGGGGCTGGTCGCGCCCACGCGGCGGAGCCGCATGAGGGGACAGCCCCGCGCTCCTTGCGGGGGCGCTTCAGAGTGACTGGGGGAAGGTGAAGAAGCGGTTCGGGTCGTACTGCTTCTTCAGGGCCGCCAGGCGGGTCGCCGCGTCGCCGTAGTAGGCCTTGCGCCAGTTGGTGAGGGTCGCGTCCGTGTAGTTCTGGTAGGCGGCGCCGGAGGCGTAGGGGGCCATCGCCGAGTGGGCGGAGGTCAGCCAGGACTGGACCGTGGTGCCGGAGGCGCCGGCGCCCCAGGAGGCGATGTACTGGGCGAGCATGCGGGAACGCCGGTGCACGAACGCCGTCGCGGTCGGCGAGACCCGGTTGACCGCACCGCCCAGTGCGGTGAGCGCGATGCTGCCCGCGCCGCCGCGGACCGAGGAGATCTGGTGCAGCAGCGTCTGGATGCCGGCCGCGGAGATCGAGCGGTCGAAGAAGTCCGACCGGGCCGCGTACGTCTCACGGCCGAGGGCGCCCTGCGAGGAACGGCCCGGCGTCGAGCCCGGCAGATGGCACTGGGCCTCGGTGGGGAACGAGGAGCAGCCCGCGTACGCCTCCATCGACTCCTTGTAGGAGTGCTTCCTGAGCGAGACGCTGCGCGCGGGAGCGCCGACCCTGGTGGCCAGGCGGTCCACGGCGTTCTGGAGTTCGCCGTAGGTGCCCAGGGAGAAGGCGGCGACGGAGACGGTGGGGGTGCCGCTGCCGTTCTCCAGGTGGAGCGAGGACCAGATCTCGTCCGGCTGGCTGGGGCCCCACTCCTGCCAGGCCTTCACCACGGCGGCGGCCTTCGCCCAGGGCCACGTCATGTATGCCGACACGGCCTGCGGGGCGGCGTGGGTCTTGAAGCGCAGCTCGGTGACGACGCCGAAGTTGCCGTTGCCGGCGCCGCGCAGGGCCCAGAAGAGGTCCTTGTTCTCGCTCGCGTTCGCCACGACCTGCTTGCCGTCCGCGGTGATCAGGGTCGCCTGGGTGAGGCTGTCGCAGGTCAGGCCGTACGCCCGTGACACCACGCCGTGGCCGCCGCCGAGAGTCAGACCGGAGACGCCGACGGTCGGGCAGGAACCGGCCGGGATCGTGACGCCCTTCGCGGCGAGCGCGCGGTAGACGTCGATCAGCTTGGATCCGGCGCCGACCACCGCCTCGTTCGCGGACGCCCGGATGGTGTTGAGCTTGGACACGTCCAGGATCAGCCGGCCGTTTCCGGAGGACCAGCCCGCGTAGGAGTGGCCGCCGTTGCGGATCGACAGCGGGATGTTGTGGGCGCGGGCGTAGGCCATGGTCGTACGGATGTCGTCCGCGTGGGCGACGTACGCGACGGCGGTGGGCTTCAGGGAGTCGAAGCGGGTGTTGTAGAGCTGGTGGGCCGTCGACCAGCTGCGGTCGCCGGGGCGGACCAGCGAGCCGTCGAGGTCCTTGGCGAGGGCCGTCCAGTTGGCGGCGGCGTGGGCGGCCACGCCGCTGCCCGTGCCGCTCGTGCCCGCGCTGGTGGTGGCCGTGCGCAGGGAGGTGCCGGCCGCGTCCGTGGCCGCCACCTTGCCCCCGCCGCCCTTGGCGTTGCACGCGGCCGTGGCCACCGCCGCGAGTGCGGCCGCGCCGCCACCTATGAACGTACGCCGTTGCATGTGCGCCTCCCGTTGCTTCCCGTGCGTGGGACGAGACGTGTGCCGGGTCCTGGGGGTTCCGCGGCGGACGGGCGCGGGACGGAACCGGGACATGACCGTGATCCCGCGCGGATCTCGCCCCCATCTTGAACCTGGTCCGGACCTTTTTCGGCTGAGGGCGGGCGAGAAGTTGGTCACGCCGCTTACGGGGCTCTACGCGAGCGGTGTGTTCACCAAGTGGCCCGCGGCGTCGGTGCGGGCCAGGCTGCGGGCGCGGCGGGCCGGTCCTCGCCAGCCGCAGGTGCAGCGCGCCAGACAGAAGCGACCCTGCTCGATCGTCGTCGTTCGGTGTTCCTGGACGGGGTGGGTCTCCTCCGGCTGCGCCACACCGACAACGTTACCCAAGGCAAGCAAATGAATCGCCGCCGCGTGACGGCCGTCCCTACCCGTCGTTAACCGGAACGACAGGAGGCCCGGGACGGACCGGCTGGGGGTCGGCGGACGATGGTGGCGCAGCAGCAAAGTCGGATGGGCACGGGCGTCGTCGCGGTCGCGATGGCGGGGCTCATGGTCTGCGTCGGCGGATGTTCCGTCGGCCGGGCCGGTGCCGAGGACGCGCGCGAAAGCATCACCTCCGTCGAGGTACTGCACCGGGCCGCCGC
The DNA here is from genome assembly GCF_039503195.1 of Streptomyces mirabilis. Taxonomy (NCBI): domain Bacteria; kingdom Bacillati; phylum Actinomycetota; class Actinomycetes; order Kitasatosporales; family Streptomycetaceae; genus Streptomyces; species Streptomyces mirabilis. Next base: position 5,096,113 of record NZ_JBCJKP010000001.1, on the reverse strand, counting down.
CACACTGGAGCGCGCCGGCAGCGCCAAGACCCGTACGTCGATGGAGATGGCCACCGGCGGGACCCGGGTCACCATCCGCGGCCAGGGTGTCTACGACTTCAAGAAGCAGCTGGGGCAGTTGAAGGTGCTGCTGCCGCAGGATCCCGCGGGCGCCGTCGAGCACCGGCCGATCACCGAACTCCTCGCCCCGGGCGCCCTGTTCATGAAGAACCGGGGCGCTGGTGTCCCCGCCGACAAATGGGTGCGCGTCGACACGGCCACCCTCTCCGACGGGAACCTCGTGACCGGCGGCGCCACCGACCCGTTCGCCGCGGCGGAGTTGTTGCGGGGGGCCCGGACGGCGACGTACATGGGGAGGACGGAGGTGGCCGGGACGCCGGTGCGGCACTATCGCGGGACCGCCGACCTGGACATCGCCGCGCGGAGCGCCTCGCGGGGGAACCGGAAGGCACTCGCGGCGGCGGCGAAAGGGTTCGCCACCGCCGAAGTCCCGTTCGACGCCTACCTCGACGACCAGGGGCGCGTCCGCAAGCTCCGCAACCGGTTCAGCTTCATCAACGGGCGGCAGAAGGGCACCGTCGCGGTCGCCTCGACGACCCTGCTGTACGACTTCGGGGTCCCCGCCCACGTGCGGCTTCCGGAACCCGAGGACATCTTCGCGGGGAAGATCGCGGAGCCGTAGACGTCCGTCCGTCGGCGTGGCTGCCGGTGCGTGGATGAGGACGAGTTGGGGGCTGGAAATGGCCCTTCCGTGCCATGCGCGGTGTGTAGGCCGCTCCCTACTCTAGGAAGTCGGTGACGGCAGGAAGAGGTGATGCACGTGGCTCCGGTCGGCGGTACGGCAGTTCAGGACCACGTGGCCCTCGCCGAGATCGAGCTGTGCGGCGACCTGATCATCGCGGCCTCGGCCGCCCACGAGGAGCGGCTCAGCCTGGAGAGCATCGACGAGGTACTGAAGGTCGCCGAGGAGCGCACCCGGGGGAGCGGCACGGGGGAGTAGGCCCGCTTCACGTGCGCACTTCGGTGTCCCCCTGTGCTTGTGTCATGTGCGCAGCAGGCGGCCGATCGCCTTCGTGGCCTCCTCGACCTTCGCGTCGACCTCCTCGCCGCCCTTGAGGGCCGCGTCCGCGACGCAGTGGCGCAGGTGTTCCTCGAGGAGCTGGAGCGCGAAGGACTGGAGGGCCTTCGTGGAGGCGGAGACCTGGGTGAGTATGTCGATGCAGTAGACGTCCTCGTCGACCATCCGCTGCAGACCGCGGATCTGGCCCTCGATGCGGCGCAGGCGCTTGAGGTGTTCGGCCTTCTGCTTGTGATAGCCGTGGATGCCGCGGTCGTGGTCGGTCACGATGCCCCCGGCCTCGACTTCACGGCTCACGACGTCCGCGCTCCCGGCTCCGTCGCTCACGACGTCCTCGCTCCCGACGTCCTCGGTATCGGTGGGGGCCTGGATGTTCGAAATGTCCGGGACCTCCTGAACCGATTCGGCCTTGCCGGAGGGCGCCGTCGCGCCGGCCTCGGTGGTCGTCATCGCGTCCTCCTGATGGTCCGGTATATATACCCCTGGTGGGTATATGGTAACGAACTTTGCTGGGTATAGGGCCCTTGCCGGATGCCGGGACCGGACCCTGTGCTGATCACTGTGTCTGATGGGCGACACTGGGGGACGGCCGGTTAGCCGTGGCCGGATGATGCGCCTAGCATCAGCCTGACCGAACAAAAGGACCCCGAGGACCCCAAGTGCGCTTTCGTCTGACCCCCAGGGAGACGAGCTTCTACGACATGTTCTCCGCCTCCGCGGACAACATCGTCACGGGCTCGAAACTCCTGATGGAACTGCTCGGGGCGGACGCCTCCGCCCGGGCCGAGATCGCAGAGCGCATGCGGGCCGCCGAACACGCCGGTGACGACGCCACTCACGCGATCTTCCACCAGCTGAACTCCTCCTTCATCACGCCGTTCGACCGCGAGGACATCTACAACCTGGCCTCGTCCCTCGACGACATCATGGACTTCATGGAGGAGGCCGTCGACCTGGTCGTGCTGTATCAGGTCGAGGAACTCCCCAAGGGTGTGGAACAGCAGATCGAGGTACTGGCCCGGGCCGCCGAGCTGACGGCCGAGGCCATGCCGAACCTGCGGACGATGGACAACCTCACCGAGTACTGGATCGAGGTCAACCGGCTGGAGAACCAGGCCGACCAGATCCACCGCAAGCTGCTCGCCCACCTCTTCAACGGCAAGTACGACGCCATCGAGGTCCTGAAGCTCAAGCAGATCGTGGATGTGCTGGAGGAAGCGGCCGACGCGTTCGAACATGTGGCGAACACGGTGGAGACCATCGCCGTCAAGGAGTCCTGAACTCCGTGGACACCTTTGCGCTGGTCGTGACCATTCTGGTCGCGCTCGGATTCACGTATACGAACGGCTTCCACGACTCGGCGAACGCCATCGCCACGTCGGTGTCCACGCGGGCGCTGACCCCGCGGGCCGCGCTCGCCATGGCCGCGGTGATGAACCTCGCCGGTGCGTTCCTCGGGAGCGGGGTGGCGAACACCGTCAGCAAGGGGCTGATCGCGACACCCGAGGGGTCGAAGGGGATGGGGATCCTCTTCGCCGCGCTCGTCGGGGCGATCGTCTGGAACCTGGTCACCTGGTACTTCGGGCTTCCGTCGTCCTCCTCGCACGCGTTGTTCGGGGGACTGGTGGGGGCCGCGCTCGCGGGCGGTACGAAGGTGCTGTGGTCCGGGGTCGTGGACAAGGTCATCATCCCGATGTTCCTGTCGCCGGTCGTCGGTCTGATCGTCGGCTATCTGGTCATGTGCGCGATCATGTGGTTGTTCCGGCGGGCCAATCCGCACAAGGCCAAGCGGGGGTTCCGTATCGCGCAGACGGTGTCCGCGGCGGGGATGGCGCTCGGGCACGGTCTTCAGGACGCCCAGAAGACGATGGGGGTCGTGGTGATGGCGCTCGTCATCGGCGACGTCCAGAAGTCGGACGACCCGATTCCGGTGTGGGTGAAGATCGTCTGTGCGGTGATGCTGTCGCTGGGGACGTACGCCGGTGGGTGGCGCATCATGCGGACGCTCGGGCGCAAGATCATTGAGTTGGATCCGCCGCAGGGGTTCGCCGCGGAGACGACGGGGGCGTCGATCATGTTCGCCACGGCGTATCTCTTCAAGGCGCCGATCTCGACGACTCATGTCATCACTTCGGCGATCATGGGTGTCGGGGCGACGAAGCGGGTGAACGCGGTTCGTTGGGGTGTCGCCAAGAACATCGTCCTGGGGTGGTTCATCACGATGCCGGCGGCGGCGCTGGTGGCTGCCGCCAGCTTCTGGGTCGTGGACCTGGCGTTCCTGTAGGACGCCGAACGCACGAACGCTTCTCGCCCCCGCCGCCCCTACCCTCCCCAAACTCTCGGCTTCGCTCGAGCAGGGGGACCCCATCATCCCCAGGGGCTCCGCCCCTTCCAACCCCGTCAGAGGCTCCGCCCCCGGACCTCCGATCGCCCAAAGGGCTCGTCCTCAAACGCCGGACGGGCTGACTGACCCGGGCCGGAGTGGGTGGGTGGACCGGGGGTGGGTGGGCCGACCCCCGACCTCGCCTTCACACGCTGGACGGGCTGGAGGCGCGGGCCGGGGGCCGGGGTGGGCGGGCATCGACCCCCGACCTGGTTCCCGAACGCAGGACAGGTTGAAAGATGAGGGCCGGGGTGGGTGGGGCATCGGTCTTCGGCCTTGTCCTCGAGCGTCGGACGGGCTGTCAGATGCGGGCCGGGGTGAGGTTTTCAGGGGCGCGGGGAACTGCGCGATCAGCCCCCGCCGGCTGACAGTCGAAGGTCTCGGGGTGGGCGGCGGATTCGGGGCGAAGCCCCGTCTCTGGGGGCGCGAGGAACGGCGAGCCTCCACCGGGCCCGCAGCCGAACGAATTGTGGGGCGCAGCCCCGCTTCCGGGGGCGCGGGGAACTGCGCGAGCAACCCCCGTCGGCCCGCAGCCGGAAGACTCACCGACCCCGACCGACCCCTCGCCCTTGGCCCCCACCCTTGGCCCCCCCACCCTTGGCCCCCCGCCCTCGTCCTCGTCCTCGTCGAAGACGAGCGGGCCCGCCCCCGGGAGCCAGGGGCGGGCCCTTCTCGTCCTCGCGGTGGCACCGCCATGCAGCACCGCGAGGGGTATGGGGGGAAACGGCTCAGCCGAAGCGGCCGGAGATGTAGTCCTCCGTGGCCTGCACCGACGGGTTGGAGAAGATGCGCTCCGTGTCGTCGATCTCGATGAGCCGTCCCGGCTGACCCACCGCGGCCAGGTTGAAGAACGCGGTGCGGTCGGAGACGCGCGCGGCCTGCTGCATGTTGTGCGTCACGATGACGATCGTGAAGCGCTCCTTCAGCTCACCGATCAGGTCCTCGATGGCGAGGGTCGAGATCGGGTCCAGGGCCGAGCAGGGCTCGTCCATGAGGAGGACCTGCGGCTCCACCGCGATCGCCCGCGCGATGCACAGACGCTGCTGCTGACCACCCGACAGACCCGAACCGGGCTTGTTGAGGCGGTCCTTGACCTCGTTCCAGAGGTTCGCGCCCTTGAGGGACTTCTCGACGACGTCGTTCAGCTCGGACTTCTTGTACGAGCCGTTCAGACGCAGACCCGCCGCCACGTTGTCGAAGATCGACATGGTGGGGAAGGGGTTGGGGCGCTGGAAGACCATGCCGATCGTGCGGCGCACGGCGACGGGGTCGATGCCGTGGCCGTACAGGTCCTCGTCGTCGAGGAGGACCTTGCCCTCGACCCGGCCGCCGGGGGTGACCTCGTGCATACGGTTGAGCGTGCGCAGGAACGTCGACTTGCCGCAGCCGGAGGGGCCGATGAACGCCGTCACCGAGCGCGGCTCGACCGTCATCGAGATGTCTTCGATCGCCTTGTGGGAGCCGTAGTAGGCGGTGAGACCGCTTACGTCGATTCGCTTGGCCATGTCAATCACTGCTTCTTTCGAGGGGATGCTGCTGGTCGCTGATATGGCCGCGTCAGCGACCTGTCTTCGGTGCCTTCCAGCGGGCGATGCCGCGGGCCACCATGTTGAGAATCATCACGAAGGCGATCAGGGCGAGCGCAGCCGCCCAGGCACGGTCGTACGCCGCGTTCGAACCGGCGCTGTTCGCATACTGCTGGTAGATGTACAGCGGCAGCGAGGCCTGCGCTCCGGAGAACGGGTTGGTGTTGATGAAGTTGGTGCCCCACACCAGCAGCAGCACCGGGGCGGTCTCGCCCGTGATGCGTGCGACGGCGAGCATGACACCGGTCGTGATGCCACCGATCGAGGTCGGCAGGACCACCTTGAGGATCGTGCGCCACTTGGGCACGCCGAGCGCCAGGGAGGCTTCGCGCAGCTCGTTCGGTACGAGCTTGAGCATCTCCTCGGTGGAGCGGACCACGACGGGCATCATCAGGATGGCCAGGGCCAGCGAACCGGCGAAGCCGAAGGGCTGCAGGTCCATGATGAGCATCAGGCTCAGGATGAACAGACCGGCGACGATCGAGGGGATGCCCGTCATCACGTCGACGAAGAAGGTGATGGCCATGGAGAGCTTGCCGCGCCCGTACTCCACCAGGTAGACCGCGGTGAGTACACCGATCGGCGCCGCGATCAGGGTGGCGAGACCGACCTGCTCCAGCGTGCCGACGATGGCGTGGTAGATGCCGCCGCCGGGCTCGGAGTCCGCGACCACGCCCATCGAGTGGGTCAGGAAGTAGACGTCGAAGACCTTCACACCGCGCTTGACGGTGGTCCAGATCAGGGAGGCCAGCGGGACGACGGCGATGAGGAAGCAGACCCAGACGAGGCTGGTCGCGACGCGGTCCTTGGCCTGACGGCGGCCCTCGACGCGCGCGGCGATGCCGTACGTACCGAGGACGAAGAGGATTCCGGCGATCAGGCCCCACTGGACCTTGCTGTCGAGACCGCCGACCAGGCCGATGACCACGGCGAGCACGACGGCTCCGGCGGCGATCGCCCACGGGGACCACTTCGGCAGGGTCGCGCCGCGCAGGGTGCTGGGGCGCTTGTCCATGGCGGGTGCTGAGTGGCTCATGCGTTGGCCCCCGAGTACTCCGCGCGACGGGCGATGATGACCCGGGCCGCGCCGTTGACCAGCAGGGTGATGACGAAGAGGACCAGACCGGACGCGATCAGCGCGTCACGGCCGTCCGCGGTCGCCTCGCCGAACTTGCTGGCGATGTTCTGTGCGAAGGTGCCGCCGCCCGGGTCGAGGAGGCTGGCGTTGATGTCGAAGGTCGGCGAGAGGACCGTGGCCACGGCCATGGTCTCACCGAGCGCGCGGCCGAGACCCAGCATCGACGCGGAGATGACGCCGGAGCGGCCGAAGGGCAGCACCGACATGCGGATGACCTCCCAGCGCGTGGCGCCGAGGGCCAGCGCGGCCTCCTCGTGCATCTGCGGGACCTGGCGGAAGACCTCGCGGCTCACGTTGGTGATGATCGGCAGGATCATGATCGCGAGCAGGATGCTGACGGTGAGCATCGAGCGGGGCGCGCCGCCCTGCCAGCTGAAGATGCCGGTCCAGCCGAAGTACTTGTCCAGCCAGCCGAAGAGGCCGTTCATGTGCGGCACCAGGACGAGGGCGCCCCACAGGCCGTAGACGATGGAGGGCACGGCGGCGAGCAGGTCGATCACGTAGGCGACCGGGCCGCTCAGCCTGCGCGGTGCGTAGTGCGTGATGAACAGCGCGATGGCGACCGCGACGGGAACCGCCAGGGCCATGGCGATGATCGAGGAGACCACCGTGCCGAAGGCCAGGACGGCGATGCCGAAGACCGGCGGGATGGTGTTGGTGTTCCACTCGAAGGTGGTGAGGAAGTTGCCGTGGTCCTTGCTGATCGCGAGCGAGGCGCGATAGGTGAGGAAGACCGCGATGGCGGCCATGATCACCAGCAGGAAGATGCCCGACCCGCGGGAGAGACCGAGGAAGATCCGGTCACCGGGTCGGGTGGCGCCGCGGCTCGCGCGCTTCTGTACGGCCACGGAAGGCTGGGGGGTGGGGGGAGGTGCTGCGTCTGTGTTCTGTGTCGATATGTCCATCGGGATCTCCGGTCTGCAGAGCCGTACTTGGTGTGCGGCTCCTGGCGGCGGTGCACCGGACGGTGCGGCCCGGCCCCGAACCGGGGCCGGGCCGCACACTTAGGTCAGCTCAGGCCCGCGATGGTGGTGCGGACCTTGGCGATGATGTCGGCCGGGATCGGCGCGTAGTCGATGGAGGAGAGGACCTTCTGGCCGTCCTCGCTCGCAATGTAGGTCAGGAACGCCTTCGTGGCAGCCAGTGAATCCGACTTGTTGCCCTTGTCGCAGACGATCTCGTACGTGACCAGGGTGATCGGGTAGGCGCCGTCGGCCTTGGTGGCGCGGTTCAGCTTGAGCGCGAGGTCCTTGCCCGTGCCGATGACCTTGGCGTCCGCGATGGCCTTGGTGGCGTTCTCGATGGTGGCGTCGACCGGGGCGCTGGCGCCCGTGTCGATGCTGGCCGCCTTGATGCCGTCCTTGGCGAACGACAGCTCCATGTAGCCGATGGCGCCGGCGGTCTGCTTCACCTGCTGGGCGACACCGGAGGACTGCGGAGCGGACTGGCCGCCCTTCGCCTGCCAGGCCTTGCCGCCGGAGTACTTCCAGTCGGCGGGGGCCGCGGCGATCAGGTACTTGGTGAAGTTGTCCGTGGTGCCGGACTCGTCCGAGCGGTGGAACGCCTGGATCTTGAGGTCGGGCAGGTTGACGCCCGGGTTCAGCTTCGCGATCGCCGGGTCGTTCCACTTGCTGATCTTGCTGTCGAAGATCTTGGCGATCGTCGAGGCGTTCAGGACCAGCTTGTCGACGCCCGGGACGTTGAAGCCGACCGCGATCGGGCCGCCGACCATCGGGAGGTCGATGCCCTGGCCGCCACCGGTGCACATCTTCTTGGAGGCGGTGATCTCTTCGGGCTTCAGCGCGGAGTCGGAGCCGGCGAAGGCGACCTGGCCCTGGGTGAACGCGGTGACGCCGGCGCCGGAGCCGCCGCCCTTGTAGTTGATCTGCACGCCGGAGCAGGCGGCGCTGAACTCCTTGACCCAGGCGTCGATCGCGTTCTTCTGCGCGGACGAGCCGTCGGCGAGCAGCTGGCCCTTGGCGTTGTCACACTTGATCGAGCTGGCGGAGCCCGTCGTCGCGCCGCCCGTGGCGGTGCTCTTGCTGCCGGTGTCGTCGGAGCCGCACGCCGTGAGGGCCAGGGCGCCGGAGACGGCGACAGCACCGAGCGAAAGGGCGCGAAGCCGGTTCTTGCGCTGAAGCTTCACTGTTGGGGTGTTCCTTCCAGGAGCCGCCGTCTGGTTGGCGGCGTGCGAGGTCTGTGTGATGCGGAGGCCACACGCAGGAGGCGTTCCACACCGGGTAAGGCCGAAATTAGGCAGATCAGGTGAAGGCGTCGATGGCCGTAAGTGAACGGAGGGTGAACCCCTGTGGGCGGTGCGGTGAGGTCACGGAACGCTTACGTCGAGGACACGGTGGGATCCCGATCGTTGTTACTGCATGTGACCGGGTGTGTACGTATATGGCCGAAAGGTACGGCTAGGTGAGGTGCAACACGCTCAGTAGGGCGTCAACCAGATCGGCGTCCCTGGGCTGGGTCAGACGGTCGCGGGCCGCCGCGGGGGAGAGCCACAGGACGCGGTCGACCTCGTCGCTCGGAGTGAAGTGGCCGTCCGTCGCCTCGGCAGCCCAGTAGCGGACCTCCTTGGGGCGGCCGGCGACGGGATAACGGAGGGTGGGCAGAGCCGTGCCGGGCACGGCGGTGTACCCCGTCTCCTCCCGGACCTCCCGCAGTGCCCCCGGGAGCGGTTCCTCGCCGCGTTTGAGCTTGCCCTTCGGATGCGACCAGTCGTCGTACTTCGGCCGGTGGACGAGACATATCTCCAGCTCACCGCCGAGTGGCGAGCGGCGCCACAGGACGCAGCCCGCCGCCCGTACGGCCTTGAAGGTGTCCTCGGTCATCAGGCCTCCCTCACGGGGTGCGCACGGTTTCCTTCTGCCAGTTCTGCTGGAACGCGAACCGCGCCGCCTCCACCTCGTGCCGCTGGTCGGCGTGGAGCACGCCGAGCGCGTACGCGGTGGCCGGGGCGATGCGCGGGGTGCGGGCCGCCGACGCGGCGGCCCCGGCCGCCTCCGCCGCGTCCCGGTGCCGGTTGAGGGCCTGACCCGCGCGGAGCAGTCGTACGTCGATGGGGGCGTCCTCCCCGTAGAGGACCTCGCACGCGTAGCGGTGCAGGCGCAGCAGCAGCCGGACCTGGTGCCAGGGCGCGTCCTGGGGGTGGGGCGCGGTGTCCGCGGAGAGGCCGTGCACGAGGGCCTCGGCGTTGTACGGGTGGCCCGCGGTGACCAGCGGCAGCGCGGCGACCGCGTCGGTCAGCCGGTCGGACGCGGCGGCGGCCAGCGGGCGCAGGTCGGCCGTGGCGGCCGCCGGGGTGAGCGGCACCTCGCTGGCGAGCACGGCGACGCTGTCCGCGACGGCGTGGAAGCGGGAGGAGCCGAGCGCCTGCAGCGCGGCCGAGTGGGCCCGGGTGCGAGCCAGCGTCAGCTGGCGGTCGAGCAGCGCGCCCGCCTTCGCGGCGCCGACGGTCAGACTGCCTTTGGCCGGCGCGCCGGTGTCCTGCGCGGCCTGTGCCGGGAAGCCGGCCGCGCCCGAGAGCCGGTTCAGCGCGCCGATCAGCCGTTCCAGGCGGGCCGCGTAGGCGTGTTCACGGGCCAGGGTGCCCGAGAGCCACGCCAGTTCGGGCCGCATGCCCTCCGACCACTCCGCGTCGAGCAGCGGTCGGAAGGTGTGCAGGGTGCCGCTGATGCGGCGGGCCGAGCGGCGCAGGGCGCGCGCCGCGTCGACCGATTCCCCGGAGCCGTTCTCCCTCGCTCGTGACCCGTCCCGCGACTCGGCGCGCGACTCCGTTCTCGGCTTCGCCCGGGCGGTGGTACCCGCGTCGGAGCCGTTCTCCCGGTGCTGTCGCAGGGAGCGGAGGAACTCCGTGGCCTGGGCCCTCAGGTAGCCCGCGAGGGCGTCTCCTGACATGGGCCCGGCCGGGGAGTCGGTGGGGGGTTCAAGGTGTTGCTGTGCCACGCCGGCGCCTCCGGGCGTCTATGAGCATCTCCTGGACGTTCCGCAGGGGTTGGCCATCCGCGTCGGTCGAGTGCCGGGTCCACTCGCCGTCCGGGCCCAGGTGCCAGGAGGCGGTGGTGTCGGACATCCCGGTCTCGAACAGCCGGTTGAGGGCTGCGCGGTGTGCCGGGTCGGTGATCCTGACCAGGGCCTCGATCCGCCGGTCCAGGTTGCGGTGCATCATGTCCGCGCTGCCGATCCAGACCTCGGGCTCGCCGCCGTTGCCGAAGGCGAAGACACGGGAGTGTTCGAGGAACCGGCCGAGCACGGACCGTACGCGTATGTTTTCGGACAGGCCGGTGACGCCCGGCCGGACCGCGCAGATGCCACGCACCCACACGTCGACGGGCACTCCGGCCTGGGACGCGCGGTACAGCGCGTCGATGATCGCCTCGTCCACCATCGAGTTGCACTTGATGCGGACGTAGGCGGGGCGTCCGGCGACGTGGTGCTGGACTTCCTTGTTGATCCGCGCGATCAGCCCGTCGCGCAGGGACTTGGGGGCGACGAGCAGACGGCGGTAGGTCTCACGGCGCGAGTAGCCGGAGAGCCGGTTGAAGAGGTCCGACAGGTCCGCGCCGACCTGCGGGTCGGCGGTGAGCAGGCCGAGGTCCTCGTACAGCCGGGCGGTCTTGGGGTGGTAGTTGCCGGTGCCGACGTGGGAGTAGCGCCGGAGCGTCTCCCCCTCCTGCCGGACGACCAGCGACAGCTTGCAGTGGGTCTTCAGCCCGACGAGCCCGTACACGACATGGCAGCCCGACTCCTCGAGCTTGCGGGCCCACTTGATGTTGGCCTGTTCGTCGAAGCGCGCCTTGATCTCGACGAGGACGAGGACCTGCTTGCCGGACTCGGCGGCGTCTATCAGCGCGTCGACGATCGGCGAGTCGCCCGAGGTCCGGTACAGCGTCTGCTTGATGGCCAGCACGTCCGGATCGGCCGCCGCCTGCTCCAGGAAGGCCTGCACGGAGGTGGAGAAGGAGTCGTACGGGTGGTGCAGCAGGACGTCACGCTCGCGCAGGGCGGCGAAGATGTCGGGCGCGGACGCCGACTCGACCTCGGCCAGGTCGCGGTGCGTTCCCGCGATGAACTTCGGGTACTTCAACTCGGGCCGGTCGAGGGCGCCGATGCCGAAGAGGCCGGTGAGGTCCAGGGGACCCGGCAGCGGGTACACCTCGGCCTCGGAGATCTTCAGTTCCCGTACGAGGAGATCGAGGACGTACCGGTCGATGGACTCCTCGACCTCCAGGCGCACCGGCGGCCCGAAGCGGCGCCGCATGAGCTCCTTCTCCAGCGCCTGGAGCAGGTTCTCGGCGTCGTCCTCCTCGACCTCCAGGTCCTCGTTCCTGGTCAGCCGGAAGGTGTGGTGCTCCAGGACCTCCATGCCCGGGAAGAGCTCCTCCAGGTGCGCCGCGATCACGTCCTCGATGGGGACGTAGCGGTTGGGGGAGGCCTCCAGGAAGCGGGAGAGCAGCGGCGGGACCTTGACGCGCGCGAAGTGCCGGTGGCCGCTGACCGGGTTCCGTACGACGACCGCGAGGTTCAGGGACAGACCCGAGATGTACGGGAAAGGGTGCGCGGGGTCGACCGCCAGCGGGGTCAGGACCGGGAAGATCTGGTGCCGGAAGAGGGTGAAGAGGCGGGCCTGCTCCTTCTCCGTCAGTTCGCTCCAGCGGACCAGATGGATGCCCTCCTCCGCGAGTGCGGGGGCGACGTCCTCCTGGTAGCAGGCCGCGTGCCGGGCCATGAGCTCGCGCGAGCGGGCCCAGATCATCTCCAGGACCTCGCGGGGCTGCAGGCCGGAGGCGGACTTGGTGGCCACGCCGGTCGCGATGCGGCGCTTCAGACCGGCCACCCGGACCATGAAGAACTCGTCCAGGTTGCTGGCGAAGATCGCCAGGAAGTTCGCCCGTTCGAGCAGGGGCGTGCTCGGGTCCTCGGCGAGCTCCAGCACCCGCTCGTTGAACGCAAGCCAGCTGCGCTCGCGGTCGAGGAACCGGCCCTGCGGCAACATGATGCCGTCCTGCACCAGGTCCTCGTAGGCGTCGAGGTCGGCGTCGATGTCGGGCTCGAGGTCGGAGACGTTCGCCGCCACGGTGTGCGGGCGGTGCGCGGCGATGGAGCCGACGGAGGGCTGCGGGTGCTGCACCGGTGCCTGGGCGCTGGGCTGGTTCATGGACCCATTCTTCCGCGCCGGGAGCGAGACCGGCGCGTCGGAGAGCGCGAGCGGCAGCGGGGTGAGGCGGATGTTCCCGTTCCGCGACCCCGGTACCGCCTTGCTCCCCGTCGTCGGAGAGGTCTCGTGCTCCGGCGGAGGCGACGGCTCTGGCACGGCGGGCTTCATTGGCTGAGCGTCGCAAGCCCGTCTGAATCGATGGTTACGGCGACATGACGTGCGGGATATCGGGGAGCGGCTCCCGGACGTCTACATGCCCGGGAACGGCGTACGCTCCACCCCCCGCGAGGGGCGTACGCGGCCCCGGCATGGGGGAGCTATGCGGTGCGGCGGCGCAGCAGCCGGAAGGCGGCGGCGGTGGCCGCGGCGGTCACGGCGAGGACGATGCCGGTTTCCACCAGCTGGAGGGGCCAGAAGTGGGAGTCGGGGTGGTAGACGGAGTACCGGCCCGTGACACCGTGCTCGGTCAGGCACCGCTTGGCTTCCGCAGCCGTGCCCTCGCAGTTCCCGTACCCGGGGTCCGGGATGCGGTTCCCCTGAACGAGCACCCCGGATTCCAGCTGCCAGACGGGACCGGACTGGTCGTAGGCTGCGGCGCCGGTACGGGTGATCGTGGGCCACAGGTCCGCGCGGTACCGGTCCAGGCACTGGCTGAGGAGCAGCATCACGGCGAACGAGACGCTCAGAGCGGGCAGCGAGCGCCGTAGCGCCAGACCGGCGACCGCGCCCATGGCCAGGGCACACAGGGCGTACGCCACCATCGCCGGGCCGCGGGCGACGAAGACGGCGCTGACGGGCCAGTCGCCGATGACCCGGGCCGGTCTGTTCGACCAGCTCCAGCGGTACGCCGCCACGAGCACCGTGCCGCTGAGCGTGATCAGCAGTGCGGGCACGGAGAGTTTGGCGGCCAGCCAGCGCACGGGGGACACGGACTGGGTCCAGGCGAGCCACGCGGTGCCGGACTCCAGTTCACGGGCGATCAGTGCCGCGCCCGCCCAGGCGGCGACGGCGTAGAAGCAGTGGCTGAGAACGGTGGCGGTGTATCGGAGGATCGCGCTGTACTCGAGCGTGGCCGTGACGTCGCAGCTGTCGGAGTGGAGACAGTGGAAGGCCTCCGCCCGGGCCGGGCCGGCCGTGACCCCCATCGCCCACACCAGGAACGCGACGACGGTGACGACGAACGAGCCCCAGACGATCAGCGCGGTGCGGTGCACGCGTGCGACGGTCCACGGCAGGCCGCCGACGGCACCCGCGGTGCTCACAGGGCGGCTCCCTTCGTGAGCGGGGCGCTGCCGGTGTCGCGCTTCAGCAGGCGGAAGGCGACGAGGAGAACGAGCGCGGTGAGGAGGAGCACCAGGCCGGTCGCCACCAGTTGGAGGGGCCAGTAGTGGGACTGGGGGTGGGAGTCGGTGTAGAAGCTGACGGCGTCGAGCCGGTGGTACAGCGCGCTGCACTCGGTGCTGTGGCTGCTGCCGCACTGCGGGTCGGGCAGCCGAGCCCCGGTCGAGGTGAGGAGACCGGTGTGGACGGTGATCCCGAGGCTGGTGGGGCGGTCGTGGGTCAGGCTCGTGACCGTCCGCACGGTCGGCCACAGGTACGGCAGGGCGAGGGCGAGGGCGGCCCGGACGCCGACCGTCCACACCACCGACATGACGAGCGCGCTCAGGGAACCGCGCAGTCTGATGCCGGCGAGCGCGCCGACGGCAAGGCCGGACAGGGCGAGGGCGACGGTGGTCGGGCCGTTGGCGTGGAAGACGAAGGAGTCGGTCCATTCCTTGGCGGTGTCGATCCGGTCCTGGCTCCGTACCCACATCAGCCGGTGCAGCACCACCAGCACGCCGGTGCCGACGGTGACGAGCGCGGCGGGCACGGCCAGTTTCACCGCGAGCCAGCGGGCCGGGGAGACCGACTGGGTCCACGCGAGCTGCGCGGTGCCGGTCTCCATCTGGCCGAGGCCGCCCAGTACGGCACGACGGTCGTGATGTCCTCGCACGTCGTCGCCGAGCTGGAGGGCTCCTGCGACTACCTGCTGCTGATAGGCGGCGGCCGGGTGCGACTGGCCGGCGACCTGGACGACCTGCTGGCCGCGCACACCCTGACCACCGGGCCGGTCCGTGACCTCGCTCCGCACACCGTGGTCGAATCCCGCACCACGGGGCGCCAGTTGACCGCCCTGATCCGCCCTCAGGGGCCGTTCTCCGGCGGACTCGACTCCCGCGCCACCACGCCCTCCCTGGAGGAGCTGGTCCTCGCGCACCTGCGCAACCCCGAGGCCCCCGCGCTGATCCTCGCCTCCGCCCGCACCGCCGCCCAGGAGTCCGCCGCATGACCACGCTGACCGCCCCCGGCACCACGGCGACGCCCACGCGTCGCCCGTCCACCACGCGCGGCCTGGTGCGCACGGTCCTGCTGCTGCACCGCCCGGCGCTCTACCTCTGGGCCGGTCTGTTCGTCGCGCTCGCGGCCCTGTTGCTGTGGCTGTACGGTCCGGGGACGGACGCGGCCGCCGCGGCATGGCGGGAGTACGACCGCTGCACGAAGGCCACCTGCCCTTACGACCAGGACGCGATCCTCAGGTACAAGTCGTACTCCCTGTACGCCTCCCTCGCGCTGACCTTCCTGCCGTTCCTCGTCGCGGCCTGGGCGGGCGCCTCGCTGATCGGCCGCGAGCAGGGTCGACTTGCCCGCGCCGTTGGGTCCGACGACGGCGCAGACGCGTCCCGTGGGGAGCCGGAAGGAGCACTCGTGCAGTGCCCAGCCCCCGCGCCGCCCGAACCGCTTGCCGAGTCCGGCCGCCTCCATGGCGGTGTCGCTCATTCCTTGTCTCCCTTGCTGAACTTTTCCAGTACGGCGGTGAAGAGCGCCGCCACGTCGTCGTGATCGAGCCCGGCCTCGCGGGCCCTGGCCGCCCAGTCGTCGAGCTCGGCGCGCAGCGGCGAGTCGGCGGGGGCGGCGCCCAGCGAGCGCTTCACGAAGGTGCCGAGGCCGCGTCTGGCCTCGACCAGACCCTCGCGCTCCAGCTCGCGGTAGGCCTTCAGGACGGTGTTCGGATTGATCGCCGTGGCCTCCACGACCTCGCGGGCCGTGGGGAGCTTGTCGCCCGGTTCCAGCAGGCCCAGGCGCAGGGCCTGTTTGGTCTGCTGGACGATCTGGACGTAGGTGGCGACACCGCTGCGCCGGTCGATGCGGTACTCGACCACTCGGACAACCACCCTTTCACTAATTGAGTAGTGAAAGGGTGGTGGATACGGGTGTCCGGAGTCAAGTCGGAACATCGCGGAGGCGAGCCCGGAAAATTCGATGCCGGATGCGTGAACCGTTCGGCGGGGCTCGTCCGATGAGGGGATGTGAGGGAAACGAGAAGCGACGGGGAGCTGCTGCGGGCCATCGCGGTGGACACGGACCGTCGCGCCTTCGAGGAGCTGTACCGGCGGTATGCGCCGTGGCTGACCGCGCGGCTGCGCGGCCGGTGCGCCGATGCCGGGGTCGTCGACGACGTCGTGCAGGAGACCTTCCTCGCCATCTGGCGCGGCACCGCGCGTTACCGGGAGGAGGGCGACGCGGCGGGCTGGCTGTGGCGCATCGGCTCGCGGCGGCTGATCGACACGCTGCGCGGTGACGGCGCGCGCGGCCGGTTGCGCCAGACACTGGCCCGCTTCCGCCACCGGCACGAGTCCTCCGCCGAGGAGCGCGTCCTGGCCGGGGTCGAACACGGCGACCTCGCCGGCGCGTTGATACGGCTCTCGCCCGAGCTGCGCGCGGTCCTCCAGGCCACGGTGATCGACGGACTCACGACCCGGGAAGCGGCCGTCCTGCTCGGCATTCCACCCGGCACGGTCAAGACGCGGGCCCTGCGGGCGCGCAAGCAGCTGCGGGAGGAGCTGGCATGAGCGGCGGAGATGACGAGGCCATCGGCGGAGACCGCCGGGACATGGGTGGGGGTGGAGAGAACATGAGCGGGTGGGACGAGGACGCGGCCGCCGGTCGAGGCACGTCCGGTGCGGGCGCGGGTGACGCCGATCGGACCGCGTCCGGCGCCGACGGTTCCCCGGACGGGCGGTGGCACGCGGACGCCGAGGACCTCCGGGCCTACGCGCGGGGCGAGTTGGCGCCGCCCCGGCTCTGGTCCGTCGACACCCACCTCGTGGCGTGCGCGCCCTGCCGGGAGGCGCTCGCCACCGTGAGCGATCCGGTCGTCCTGGACGCCGGATGGGAGCGGCTCGACGCCGAGCTGGACGCGCCACGACCACGGCTGCTCGAGTCGCTGCTGGTGCGGATCGGCGTCGCCGACCACACGGCACGGCTGCTGGCGGCCACGCCCGTGCTGCGCCGCTCCTGGCTGGCCGCGGTCGCCCTCGTGCTCCTCATGGCCGTGGTGGCGACCGACGCCGGACGGGCGGCCTCGCCCACGCTGTTCCTCGCCCTGGCCCCCCTGCTCCCGCTCGCCGGCGTCGCGCTGTCCTACGGACCGGTGCTCGACCCGACGTACGAGATGGCCGTGGTGTCACCCCTCCACGGATTCCGGCTGCTGATGATCCGCACGGTGGCCGTGCTCACCACCGGCCTCGTTCTGAACGGCCTCGCGACCCTCGCACTCCCCGTGTACGGGCTGCGCGCGCTGGCCTGGCTGCTGCCCGCCCTCGCCCTCACCGGGACGGGGCTCGCACTGACCGCCCGCTGGGGGCCGGTCCTGCCGCCCTGCCTGGTCGGCGGAGCGTGGGTCGCGCTGCTGATGGTGGCCCATGCGAAGGCCGACGGCGGCACCCTCGCGCCGTTCACGGCACTCGGCCAGGGCGTCGCCGGCGCGGTCGCGGTACTGGCCGCCGGGCTGCTCTATCTCGTACGGGACCGGTTCGACTTCTCCCCCTCGCACGCCTTCTTCGCCGGCCCCGCCGATTTCTCCGACAGGAGCGCCGCATGACCCCCACCGTCTCCGCCTCCGGGCTCACTCTCCGGTACGGCGGGACCGTCGCCCTCGACGACGTCTCCCTGCGCCTGAGCGAGGGCGTGACCGGGCTGCTCGGGCCCAACGGCGCCGGGAAGACCACTCTGTTGCGGGTGCTCGCCACCGCCGTGCCCGCCGACCGGGGAGCCTTCACGGTGCTCGGGCACGACCCCGGCACACCCTCCGGCCGCCTGGACGTGCGGCGCGCGCTCGGCTATCTGCCGCAGACCCCGGCGTTCCACCCGGACTTCTCGGCCTTCGAGTTCGTCGACTACGTGGCGATCCTGAAGGAGCTGACGGACCGCTCCGCCCGGCACCGGGAGGTGCGGCGCGTGCTGGAGGCCGTCGACCTGTCCGACGTACGGGGCAAGCGCATCAAGAGGCTTTCGGGTGGTATGCGCCAGCGGGTCGGGCTGGCCGCCGCGCTGGTCGGCGAACCCGGCTTCCTCGTCCTGGACGAGCCGACCGTCGGCCTGGACCCCGAACAGCGCATGCGGTTCAGGGAAATGATCGCCGAGGCGGGCATGAGACGCACGGTCCTGCTCTCCACCCACCAGACCGAGGACGTCGCGATGCTCTGCCACCGCGTGATCGTCATGGTCCGCGGCAGTGTCCGCTTCGAGGGCACCCCGGCCGAGCTGACCGCGCGGGCGGCGGGGCGGGTGTGGAGCAGTACGGCCCGCGACCCCGGCGCGAGAGCCGGCTGGCGTACGGGCACGGGTTCCTTCCGCAATGTCGGTGACCCGCCCAAGGGTGCCGAGCTTCTCGAACCGACCCTGGAGGACGGCTACTTGCTCACTCTCGACGGCGAGCCGGCGGAGGTGGCGGCATGAGCGAGCTGGTGACCCGCACGGTCGTGGAGGAGGCGGCCCCCACGGGGGTGGAGCCGCCCGCCCAGGACCTGCACCCGAACAGGACGCGGGCCGTCATCGCCCTCGCCCGCTTCGAGGCCCGCGAACTGCTGATGCAGATCCCGATGCTCGTCTTCCTCCTCCTGTACGTCGCCTACACCGGCTGGGGGATGTTCAACGGCCGGGAGGGCATGGACGACTATCCGGTCCTCCAGGATGTCGACCGGTCCACCCAGACCGCCCCCCTCCTCCTCGCCCTCGTGCTGTTCGTCAGCATCAACCGCGCCGTGCTCCGCTCCCGCAGGCACGGCACCGACCGGCACTTCGACGTGCTGGTCATGGAGCCGTGGCGGCGCTCGCTGGCCCACGCCCTGTCGGCCGTGCCGTTCGCGGTGTTCACCGCGCTGGTCGTGGGATTCGAGTTCACCTGGGCGGCCCTGAAACCCGGCGCGGTCGGCCACGGCTCGCTCGCCGAACTGCTCGTGGGCCCCCTGTCGGTACTCCTCGCCGGAACCCTCGGCGTCCTGGTCGCGCGGTCGGTCCCCTTCACGTTCGCCGTCCCGCCCTTCGTCATCGGCATGTATGTCCTCACGACCCTCGTGGCCGCGAGCACACAGGGCACGCACTGGGTGCGATGGCTGGCACCGGTGGTCACCGAGGAAGGCGCCCACCCGTTCCCCGCCGACCTGCTGGGCCGCCCGGCCGCCTGGCACGTGTTGTATCTGGTGGGGCTCATCGTGCTGCTGTTGTGCCTCGCGCTGCTGATCAACGGCGGTTGTTCACCCAGGATCAAGGCGATCACGGTCCTCGCCCTCGCCGCCATGGCCCAGGGCATCGCGGGGCAGGCCCCGGGTGACTCGGCCGCGCTGCTCGCGGCCCGCGCGAAGGCGTCCGCCACCCCGGACAAGGTGCAGAACTGCGTCACGCACGAAAGGTCGACGTACTGCGCCTACCCCGAGTGGACCGGCCGGACCGCCGACTGGGCCGAGGTGGTCCAGCGTGTCCAGTCCCTCGCGGGCGGCCCGGCCTCGGCCGAGCGGCTGACGGTGCGCCAGCGGGTCGACGCCCGCTCCGGCCTGGAGAGCGACGCCGCGCTGGAACCGGCCAAAACGCCGGGGGTCGTGACCGTCGGCACGCGCTGGGGCGGCAACCGGATCCCGGAGTTCGCCGTGGGGGTGGCCTCGGTTCTGGTGACAGGGGACGAGGCGTCCAGCGTCGACGTGTGCGACGCCCGCGCGGTGATCATCATGTGGCTGGCACTGGGCTCGGAGTCCCACCCGCTGACCATGCTGCGCCATGTCCGCATCGACGACTCCATCACCGGCGGAGGGCTCGCCCTCGCGCCCACGAACCCGATCTCCATGAACGCCGCGCAGACAGAAGTGATCAAGGAGCTGCTGCAGAAGCCCCGGTACAGCGTCATCCCCAAGGTGAAGGCCCACTGGTCGGAGCTCACGTCCCCCAAGACGACGACGGCCCAGGTGGCCCAGCTCCTGGGAGTGCCGGCGCCGACCGACCCGGGCGCGCTGAGCGTCAAGACATGCGGGGAGTGACGGTGCTCGACGACGCAGGTACGGCCGGGGGTGCGGAGAGTGCCGGGGACACCGGGGGTACGGAGAGCACTGGAAGCGCCGGGGGCGCGGAGAGTGCTGGAAGGACGGGAAACGGCGGAAGGGTGGGAACGGTGGGAAGTGGTGTGACCGGCGGAATGGGACGTGAGGTGACCGCGGAAAGTGGGGTGGCCGCGGGCGGTATCCCGTCCCAGGGGCGCCCGTACATCGTGGCCCGCGCCCTCCTGCGTCCCCTCTGGCGCACCCTTCCCCGGCGGGCGCTGGTGACCGGTGCCGTCCTGGGGCTGCTGTTCGCCGGGATCCCGCGGCTGTTCTCCCTCCGGCTCGACACGGGGACCGGCCTCAACCTCCTGCGGGCCGCCGCGCTCACCTTCGCCCTGGGCCTGGCCTTCCTGCTGGACGATCCGGCCCGGCACATCACCGCGGCGGTGCCGACCCGGCGTCCGGTGCGGGTCGGCCTGCGGGTGGCGCTCGTCGCCCCGTCGGCCGTGCTCTGGTGGACGGCGGCGCTGTTCCTCATACCGGAGCAGGCCCGGCCGCCGGTGGGCGCCGTGACCTTGGAGGCCGCCGCCATGGCGTTGCTCGCGCTGGCGGCCGCGGCGGTCATGGTGCGGTTCACGAACCGGGCCGAGCCGGGAGGCGCGGTGTGCGTCGGACTCCTGGCCATGGCGGTGCTGGCATCCCTGCTGCTCCCCGAGCGGTGGACGCTCTTCCCCGCTCCGTCCGCGCCGCGCTGGGACGGCGCCCATCAGACGTGGGCGGTGGTCCTGGTCGCGGCGACGCTGGCCGGGGCGTGGTCCTGCGCGGAACCCCTACGGAGGTGGCGCCTCGCCGCCTTCGCTCACCGGTGACAGGAAAACGCGGGCACGGACGGGCAGGGACACCGGACAGACGGCAACACCGGATCGGCAAGGACACGCCGACCGACAGACACCGGTCCGACAGACACCGGTCCGGTGTCCTCACCGGTCCGACAGACACCGGTCCGGTGAGGACACCGGACCGACGGTCAGGACTCGCTGCGGTACATCAGGTCCGTCTCGTGCGTGCGGAAGCCGAGCCGCTCGTACACGGTCAGGGCCGCCTTGTTGTCGGCGTCGACGTAGAGCATGGCGGTCGGCAGGCCCTGCCGGGCGAGGTGGCGGAGCCCGATCGTGGTGAGGGCCTTGCCGAGGCCGCCGCCCTGGGCACCCGGGTGGACCCCGAGGACGTACACCTCACCGAGGCCCTCCTCGGCGTGGACCTTCGTCCAGTGGAAGCCGACGAGTTCGTCGCCGCGGAAGGCGAGGAAGAACCCGGACGGGTCGAACCACACCTCCGCCTTGCGGTCGTCCAGGTCACGCTGGGTGAGGGAGCCCTGCTCGGGATGGTGGGCGAAGGCCTCGGCGTTCAGGGCGAGCCAGGCCGCGTCGTCCTGGCCGGGCACGAAGGTGCGGACGTTCACGCCGTCCGCGAGCTTCGGTTCGGGCAGGTCGAGGTCGGTCAACGGCCGCCGCAGCTGGCGCAGTTCGCGGAAGAGGGTGAGGCCGAGGACCTGGGCGAGATGCCGGGCGGCGGAGTGCCCGCCGTGCGCCCACACGCGCAGCCGCTTGCCGGACTCGGCGAGCAGGGCCGAGCCCAGGGCCCGACCGTGGCCGTGGCCGCGGTGCGCCGGGTGCACGACCAGTTCGGCTGCCGGGGCCTCCACCGGGTCGGTGTCCTCCAACTGCGCGTACCCGATCAGCTCGTCGCCGAGGGTCAGCAGCAGATGGCGCACGCCCTCGCGGGCGCCGCCCTTCAGCTGGAGCCGGCCCTGCTCGGAGACCGCCTGCTGCCCGTCGGCCCGGGCGGCCTCCGCGAGCAGCCGGAGCACGTCCTCGACCTGGGCCGGGGAGAGCGCGGTGTGGGTCTCGATGGAGCGGGTGAGGGCGTGGGGCGCGGTGTCGTCGCTGGTCATGGATACGAGGGTACGGCGCGGTGTTTTGCGGACAAGGAGTTGCGCGGAGTCGATGTGGCTCGTGGCGGGGCGAGGAGGGGCTTCCGTCAGGTGGTGGTGAGGCGATGGCAACCAGTCCGTAACCCCGAACCCCCTGTTGCGCTACGCGCGTTGATTCTAAAGTGCGCGTAAAACCACAGCCGTCCCACAGGGGGGAACCCATGTTGCCGACGCCCCGGCACAGACGCACCCAACGCATCCTCGCCGCCGCCGCTGGGCTGGCCACCGTCGGCGCCCTGGCCGCCGCGATGCCCGCGAGCGCAGGGCAGGACAGGTCGACCCCGCACCACCACCCCGGCAGCGGCCGCTACCAGGACGTACAGCTGCTGTCCTTCAACGACCTGCACGGCAACCTGGAGCCGCCGGCCGGGTCGTCCGGCCGGGTCACGGAGCTCCAGGCGGACGGCACGACGAAGTCGATCGACGCGGGCGGTGTCGAGTACCTCGCCACGCATCTGCGCGAGGCCCGCAAGGGCAACAAGTACTCCATCACGGCCGCCGCCGGAGACATGGTCGGCGCCTCCCCGCTGATCTCCGGGCTTTTCCACGACGAGCCGACGATCGACGCGCTGAACAAGCTCGACCTGGATGTGACGAGCGTCGGCAACCACGAGTTCGACGAGGGTGCCAAGGAGCTGGGCCGCCTGCAGAACGGCGGCTGCCACCCCACGGACGGCTGCTACGACAAGAAGGCGAAGTTCCGGGGCGCCGACTTCCCGTACCTCGCGGCGAACGTCACCGACGAGAAGACCGGCAAGCCGATTCTCAAGCCCTATTGGGTGTGGAAGAAGAACGGCGTCAAGGTCGGCTTCATCGGCGTGACGCTGGAAGGCACCCCGAACATCGTGTCGGCCGACGGCGTCAAGGGACTGAAGTTCGGCGACGAGGTCGAGACGATCAACAAGTACGCCAAGGTGCTCCAGCGCCAGGGCGTGAAGTCGATCGTCGCGCTGATCCACGAGGGCGGTGCACCCGCGTCGACGGCGTACAACTACGACTGCGACAGCCCCGGCGCCGGTGACGGCATCTCCGGGCCGATCGTCGACATCGCCAAGAACGTCACGCCGGCCGTGGACGCCCTGGTCACCGGGCACACCCACCAGGCGTACGCGTGCACCGTCCCGGACCCGGCGGGCAACCCGCGCATGGTGACGTCGGCCTCGTCCTTCGGCCGCCTCTACACGGACACGACGCTGACGTACGACCGCTGGACCGGCGACATCGCGCGTACGGCGGTGAAGTCGGCGAACCACGTGGTCACCCGTGACGTGGCGAAGGCCGCCGACATGACGTCCCTGATCAGCAAGTGGAAGACGCTCTCCGCCCCGATCGCCTCGCGTCCCATCGGTTACATCGCGGGCGAGATCGGCAACACCGGTAACGAGTCCCCGCTCGGCGACATGATCGCCGACGCGCAGCTCGCGTACGCCAAGTCCGTCGACCCCGAGGCCGACCTCGCGGTGATGAACCCGGGCGGCATCCGCGCCGGGCTCACCTATGCGGCGAGCGGCAGTGAGGGCGACGGGGTGGTGACGTACGGGGAGGCGTACACGGTCCAGCCGTTCGCCAACACCGTCAACCTGGTGAACCTCACCGGCGCTCAGGTGATCACGGCACTCCAGCAGCAGGTCAGCGGGGCCAACGAGGCCGCGCCGAAGATCCTGCAGATCTCCAAGGGCCTGACCTACACGCTGGACCTGACGAAGACCGGCGCGGCACGGGTGGTCGCCGACTCGGTCAAGCTCAACGGCGCGGCGATCGACCCCGCCGCCACCTACCGCGTCGCGATGAACTCCTTCCTCGCGGGCGGCGGCGACGGCTTCGCCGAGCTCGGCAAGGGCGGAGACGTCCGGGTCGGCGGCGACGACCTGGCGGCCTTCGAGTCCTACCTGACGGCCAACTCCTCGGCCACGGCGCCGTACCCGGTGCCGACGGCGGACCGGATCACGGTCGTGCGGTAGTCCCTTACGGAACGGGCGGGGCCGGTACGCGGACGCGTACCGGCCCCGCTTTTTTCGACCTAAATTCTGTGTGAGCAGTGGATTGTTCCACGGTCCATCTGAGAATTTGTTTCAGTTCTAATTCATTGAGGTCTCAGTCGAATTGGCGATTTCGGGGTCCGAGGTCCCGTAGTGTTTTCCGCGCAAACGACAAAGGAAATTCACCCGCAGGGAACAAGGAGACGCCCATGAGCTTCCACAAGATCGCCCCCGTCAAGAAGCACCACAAGGCCGCCCCGGTCGCGAAGCGCCGGCCTGCCGAGCCGGCCCCGGTGGCGAAGAAGGCCGTCGCTCCGAAGAGGCGCCCGGTCGGCCGTCAGGGCCAGTAGCAGCCCGCGCGAGGCGGGGTCCCCGGGAATTATCGGTTTCCGGTGGCCCCGCCTCGGCCATGTTCCGGATCGGAAAGGGAAGTTGATTTGATATGCGGGAAGTACGGGAGGCATTCGCACGCTTCTGGCCGCTGACGCGCGGCGACCGCAAATGGCTGCTGCTGATCATCGGCTGCGTGGTCGTGGCCGCGCTCGCCGAGACGGCCTCGATCCTGCTCTTCGCACAACTCACGGACCACGCCCTGAAGGCCGGTTCGCTCTCCGCGTTCTGGGAGCCGGCCGGAGCCTGGCTGGGCGTCGCCGTGATCGGCGCGATCGTCGGCTACCTCGGCAACTCGCTCGCCGTGTGGACCGCGGAGAGATTCGTCCTGCGCCTGCGCGCGAGTGTCTTCCGGCACGTCCAGGACCTGCCGCCCGACTTCTTCCAGAAGCACCGCCAGGGCGACCTGGTCGAACGGCTCACCGGTGACGTCGAGGCCATCGAGCAGATGGTCGTGTCGGGTGTCGTCGGGACGGTCTCCGCCGCCTTCTCCGCCGTCTTCTACGCCACCGCCGCGCTCTGGCTGCGCTGGGACCTCGCCCTCGTCACCTTCCTCCTCGCCCCCCTCTTCCTCGTCGCCGCCCGCCGGTTCGCCGGCCGCATCAGGACCGCCTCCCAGGAGGAGCGGGCCGCCGACGGCGCGATCACCTCGGTCGTCGAGGAGTCCCTCGGCAACGTGGTCCTCACTCAGGCCTACAACCGCCGCCGCGCCGAGGAGAAGCGGCTCGACCGCGAGGCGCGGGCCTGGATGCGGGCGTCGGTGCGCGGGGCGCGGGCGAGCGAGATGTACGAGCAGTTCGTCGAGGTCGTCGAGACGCTGTGCGTGCTCGCGGTGATCGGCCTCGGCGCCTGGGAGATCTCGAAGGGGCGCATGTCGCTGGGCCAGTTGCTCGCCTTCGCCGCGTTCCTCGGATACCTGTACCCGCCGATCCGCAATCTGGGGCAGCTCGGTCTCACCCTCACCGCCGCCACCGCGGGCGCGGAACGCATCCAGGAGATCCTGGACACCGAACCCGCCGTCACCGAACCCGCCGAGCCCGTCCGGGACTGGCCCGTGCACGGCTGGGTCGGCTTCCACGGCGCGTCGTTCCGCTACCCCGGCGCCGACCGCGAGTCCCTGCACGACGTGACCTTCACCGCGGGACCCGGCGAACTCGTCATCGTCACCGGCCCGAGCGGCGCCGGAAAGTCGACGCTCTCCAAACTCCTCACCCGCTTCTACGACCCCACGGCCGGCGTGGTCTGCCTGGACGGCGTCCCGCTGCCCGACGTGTCCCTGGAGTTCCTGCGCGAGAACGTGGCGCTGCTGCCCCAGGAGACACTGATCCTGCACGGGACGATCCGCGAGAACATCGAGTGCGGCAGGCCGGGCGCGTCCCAGGCGGACATCGAGCGGGCGGCGACGGACGCGGTCGCGCACGACTTCATCAGTGTGCTGCCCGACGGGTACGACACCGAGATCGCGCCCGGCACGGCCACCCTGTCCGGCGGCCAGCTCCAGCGGATCGCGATCGCCCGCGCGATGCTGCGCTCCGCGCCCGTCCTGGTACTCGACGAGCCCACCGCCGGGCTCGACTCGATCGCCGCGCGCCGCGTGGTGCAGCCGCTGCGGCGGCTGATGGCGGGCCGTACCACCATCATGATCACGCACGATCTGAGCCTGGCCCCCGACGCCGACCGGATCCTGGTGGTGGACGGCGGCCGGCTGGTGGAGGCGGGCACGCACGACGAGCTGCTGGCGTGGGGCGGGGCGTACGCCCGGCTCGCGGCACCGGAACTCGACTACTTGACGGCGCGGAGCGTGTAGCCGAGCCCCCGCACGGTCTGGATGAGCCGCGGTTCGCCGCGGCTCATCCAGTTTTGGGGCGGTCGCGGCGGGTGACGGTGCGGGTGGGCCGGTCCATGGCGAGGTCCGCGAGGCGAGCCGGTCGTCGAGACGGGGGGCGCACTGTTTCGGCTGCGGGCCGCGGCGCAGCAGGGCCCTGACCCGGGCGAGGAGTTCCTCGGCGGCGAAGGGCTTCATGAGGTAGTCGTCGGCGCCGTTGTCGAGGGCGACGATACGGTCGCCGACCGCGTCCCGGCCGGTGATCATGAGAATGGGGACGGTGGACCCGGAGGCTCTGATCCGGCGCGTCGCGGCCAGCCCGTCGAGGCCGGGCATGGTGACGTCCATCAGTACCAGGTCGGGCCGCTCGTCCACGCCGGACACCAGTTCGAGGGCCTCGCGGCCGTCCCCGGTGAGGACGGTCTCGTAGCCCTCGAACTGTCGAGCGTGTAGCGGACGCGAACGCGCCCCCGTCCGGTGAGGGACGGGGGCGCGCGGCGCCCGGCGTTGTCGGCGGGCCTGCGGGAGCCTGTGGAGGCGGTGGTCCTATGGAGCCTCGGGGGGCGGCGTGGGCGCGCCCGGCAGCCGTAGCGTCGCCACCGTTCCGCCGCCCTGCGCCGGTTGGAGGGACACCTCGCCGCCGGACTGCTGCACGGTCCTGGCCACGATCGACAGGCCCAGGCCCGAGCCCGGCAGTGCGCGGGCGGACGGGGAGCGCCAGAAGCGGTCGAAGACGTGCGGGAGTTCCTCGGAGGGGATGCCGGGGCCGTGGTCGCGGACGGTCAGTTCGCCGGCCTTGAGGATGACCTCGATGGCCTCGCCCTCGGGGCTGAACTTCACCGCGTTGTCGAGGATGTTCACGATCGCCCGCTCCAGCGCGGACGGCTCCGCCCGTACGAACCAGGGCTGGAGGTCCGCCGTGATCGTCAGCTCGGGGCCGCGCAGGCGGGCCCGGTGCAGGGCCGCCTCGACCGTTTCCTGGAGGTCGACCACCTGGATACGGTCGCCCGACTGGTCCGCGTCCGAACGCGACAGCGTCTGCAGGTCGCCGATCAGCGCCGCCAGCTCCGTCATCTGCGCCTTCACCGACGACAGCAGTGCCTTGCGGTCCGCCGGGGGGATCGGGCGGCCCGTCTCCTCGCTGCGGGTGAGGAGCTCTATGTTCGTACGCAGCGACGTGAGCGGCGTACGCAGCTCGTGGCCCGCGTCGGCGATCAGCTGCTGTTGCAGCTCGCGGGAGTTGGCGAGGGCGGACGTCATCGAGTTGAAGGAGCGGGAGAGACGGGCGACCTCGTCCTCGCTGTCGTCCTCGACGGGGATACGGATGGAGAGGTCCTCCGTGCGCGCCACGTGCTCCACGGCTTCGGTGAGCTTGTCGACCGGGCGCAGGCCCGCGCGGGCGACCGCCAGGCCGGCGGCTCCGGCGCCGACGACTCCGATGCCCGAGACGAGGAGGAGGACGAGGGCGAGGTCGTTGAGGGTGGCCTGGGTGCTCTTCAGGGGGATGGCCACGAGGAAGGACGCGTCCTGGACCAGGACCGGGCCGCTGCCCGGAACCTCGCCGGCGACGACGAGTGGCGTGGTGATCACCTGTACGTCGTTGCCCTCGCTGTCGGTTCCGGTGCGGATTCTGGTGACGTCCCAGCTCGGGTTCTTGGCCTCGTCCTTGTCGCTCTCGGTGACCTTCACCGTGCCTGCGGAGCCGTCGAACGTACAGGCGGTTCCGTCTGCCTGGACCACCTGGGAGTAGTACTCGGACCGCCCGCGGGGGCCGTCGCTGCCGCTCTTCGGGTCCTTGCCGCAGTTCTTTATGGCGCGCTGGAACGATCCGTAGGCAATGGGTCCCTTCTGTGCTTTGAGGGTGTTGTCGATCTCGTCGTACAACTTCCCCCGCACTATGAACCAGCAGGTCACCGAAACCGCCGCCACCCCGAACGCCACCGCCGCCGCGACCAGCATGGCCAGCCGGGAGCGGATCGGCAGGGATTTGAACCGGCGCAGGATCCTCATCACTCGGCGCCGCCCGACCGCAGGACGTACCCCACGCCCCGCACCGTGTGGACGAGGCGCGGCTCGCCGCCCGCCTCGGTCTTGCGGCGCAGGTACATGACGTAGACGTCGAGGGAGTTGGAGGAGGGCTCGAAGTCGAAGCCCCAGACCGCCTTGAGGATCTGCTCGCGGGTGAGGACCTGGCGCGGGTGGGCCAGGAACATCTCCAGCAGGGTGAACTCGGTGCGGGTCAGTTCGACCGCCCGGCCCCCGCGCGTGACCTCGCGCGTCGCGAGGTCCATCCGAAGGTCGCCGAAGGTCAGCGCGTCGTCGTCCGGGGTGCCGACCGTCGCGGTCGCGTAGGAACTGCGTCGTAGCAGTGCCCGTACCCGGGCGAACAGCTCGTCCAGCTCGAACGGCTTGACCAGGTAGTCGTCCGCGCCCGCGTCGAGGCCGGTCACACGGTCGCCCACGGTGTCGCGGGCCGTCAGCATCAGGATGGGGGTCGTCGTGCCCGCCCCGCGCATCCGGCGGGCGGCCGTCAGGCCGTCCATCCGGGGCATCTGGATGTCCAGGACGACCAGGTCGGGCTGGTACGCGGTCGCCTTCTCCAGCGCGTCCGCTCCGTCGACCGCGACCTGGGTGTCGTATCCCTCGAAGGCGAGGCTGCGCTGAAGTGCTTCGCGCACGGCTGGCTCGTCGTCGACGATCAGGATGCGCTGGGTTTCACGGTCGCCTTCGGCGGGGCTCATGGGCGTGGGTTCCTAGGGGTGCGGTGGGAGGGGGCCGGACGCTTTCAGCCTCGCACGTTCCGGCCGGGGCAGAAAGGATCAGCGGAGATCGGCGGGGATCGGTCGGAATCGACGGTGATCGGCGGAGATCGGTCGGAATCGACGGTTATCGGGGGGGGGATCAGCCGGGATCGACGGGGATCGGTCGGGATCTACGGGGCGACGGGGATGGGTCCGGATCGGCGGGGATCGGCCGGGCCGGTTCGTCGGCTCAGGCTTGCAGCCAGTTCGGCGAGTTCGGCGAGTTCGGCCTGCCCGGCCCACTCGGCCTGCCCGGCCCACTCAGCGTGCTCGGCTCACTCGGCTTCCTCAGCCCCCTCGGCCTCCTCAGCCCGCTCAGGGACCGCGGAGTGCTCGTCGGCTCAGACCCCCAGCGCGCTCAGCTGGCTCAGGCGGCTCAGGCGGCTCAGCGGGACCTTGCGGCGGTGCGGGTGATCGGCGGAGGTGTGCAGGCCCATCATCTGGGGCTGCGGGACCGTCCTCTGCGACTGCGGGACCGTCACCTCCGGAGCCCGGGGCGCCGGCCGGTGCAGTTCACGGGCGACGGAGAGGGCCAGGTCGAGCCCGGCGGGGTCGGTGCCTTCGATGCCGTGGGAGACGCGAGTGATCATTTCAACCTCCGAGAAGGACTTGGCCGAGAAGGACTCAGCTGTCGGAACCGCCGGCCCGCAGGCTGGCGAGGTCCGACTTGACGGTGTTGATCGGGATGGCGAAACCGAGGCCGACGCTGCCCGCGCTCGACGAGCTGGACGAGGAGTTGGCGGCCGAGTACATCGCGGAGTTGATGCCGACGATGTTGCCGTTCATGTCGATGAGGGCGCCGCCGGAGTTGCCGGGGTTCAAGGACGCGTCGGTCTGGATGGCCTTGTACGTGGTCGTCGAGGAACCGGTGTCGCCGTTGAACTGCTGGCCGCCGAAGGAGAACGGCCACTGGCCGCTGCCGCCGCCCTGCTGCCGTTGCTGGCCCTGGCTCTCGTCCGTGGAGACGGTGACGTCACGGTTGAGCGCCGAGACGATGCCGCTGGTGACGGTGCCGGTCAGTCCTTCGGGGGAGCCGATCGCGACGACGTCGTCACCGACCTGGACGCCGTCGGAGTTGC
Source organism: Streptomyces mirabilis (assembly GCF_039503195.1). Classification (NCBI taxonomy): domain Bacteria; kingdom Bacillati; phylum Actinomycetota; class Actinomycetes; order Kitasatosporales; family Streptomycetaceae; genus Streptomyces; species Streptomyces mirabilis. The sequence goes on along the minus strand of NZ_JBCJKP010000001.1, from coordinate 5,066,346 downwards.
CGAGCGTGGCGACCTTCAGGCCGGAGGGCGCGTTCTCGAGCTTGATGAGCGCCAGGTCTTTCTTGCTGTCGGTGCCGACCACCTTCGCGGTGTACGACTTGCCGCTGCTCAGCCGCACCTTGATCTCGGAGGCGCCCGAGATGACGTGGTTGTTGGTGATGATCTCGCCGCTGGACGAGATGATCACACCCGAGCCGGTGGACGAACCCGCGTTCGAGGTCGCGCTGATCTCGACGATACTCGGGCTGACCGCCTGGGCGACACCGGCGACGGTGCCCTTCTTGGCGGCGGCCACCACGGTGGTGCTGGTGCTGCTCGACGCGGTGTCCTTGCCGGTCAGCTCCTGTATGCCGTACGCGGTGCCGCCTCCGATGGCGGCCGCGACTATCGCCACGGCGGCGAGCAGGGCGATCGTGCCCTTCGCGCGCTTCTTCGGCGCGGGGGCCGGGGCGGCCGGGACCGGCTGCGCCTGGAGTACCGCGGTGGAGGAGACGGCGTCCGGCTCGGGGTAACCGGCGTAGGCGCCGCCTGCGCCGTGACCGCCCGCACCGCCGTCGCCCCCCTGACCGGAGCCCGGCCACACGGTGGTACCCGGGTCGACGGCGACCGGAGCGACCGGCGCGTACGCCGGGGGCGGCGGCCACTCGGGGTTCACGGGAGAGGAAGAGACGGGCTGCTGCTGGGGGTACGCCGCCCGCATGGGGTCGGTCGCCTGGTGGTCGTCGCCCTGGGGGTACTCGCCGCTGCGGCGGAAGCTCTCGGTCATGGAAAAAGCTTGTCCCCCGATCATGAGAGCTTCCTGAGCGGCCGCTGAGAAGCCCGACAGAACCTCGTATGCCCGATATAAAGACGCCCGGGGCCCGCTGAAATCCGGGAAACAGCGGGTTGCGTGGGGGTGATGTCACGGAAGGCGACGGACGAATACTTGTCTGTCTGCTGTGTAGTACATGTGTTCTGGGGCGGATGAGGCCTACGATCTCCGCGCCGGAGGGGGGCTCCGCGGTGTGCCTGCATCGATGCGGGCGGTTGCCGGCCATGGCCGGCGACGCCGCCGTCGATCGGGCCGGTGCGTCGTACGCCCTTCTCGGGCCTCCTCCATGGAATCCACACGCACCCACACCAGGAGCCCTGAGTGATACGTGCCCTGCGCGACCGCTGGAGACGCCCCGCCACGGCGTTGCCGACGGCCGCTCTCGCGCTGGCGCTGACCTGCGCCGGCGCCTTCGCGGCGCGGCCCGCCACCGCGGCGGACGGACCCTCGCTGCCGCAGGTGAGCCAGTCCCAGCCCGCGAAGCCGACCGTCTCCGACAAGGAGCTGCGCGGCCGGGTCGCCGCGGCCGTCAAGGACCGGGCGACCCCGGACACGACCCCCAAGAAGACACCCTTCATCATCGGCGGCACCGAGACGACGATCTCCTCCGCGCCGTGGATGGTGCAGCTCTCCTACTACGACAGCTCGGCCGGCGTCGGCTACTTCTGCGGCGGCACCCTCGTTGCCCCGAACAAGGTCCTGACGGCGGCCCACTGCGTCGCGGGCCTGGACTGGGTGAAGAACGGCGCGGTGCTGGCCGGCGCCACCGGACTGCTGGACGACACCAGCGGCACGGTCGCGGGCGTCTACCGCCAGTGGAACCACCCGCGCTACAACTCCACGACCGTCCAGAACGACATCGCGGTCCTCACGCTCGACCGCCCGCTGGACCAGTAGTGGCAGCGGCTGGTGGCCGCCGGTGACAGCGCCTCCTACAAGGCCGGCAACTCCGCCACCGTCTACGGCTGGGGCCTGACCTCCGGCGCCGACGGCGCCGACCTGTCGGCGAACCTGCGCAAGGTGACCCTGCCGCTGGTCGCCGACTCCACCTGCAACTCCGCGATGCAGTCGGTCCTCGGCGAGGACGACTTCGTCGAGGGCGCGATGTTCTGCGCGGGCACCCCGGCGACCGGCACCGACGAGGGCACCAAGAGCCCCTGCAACGGTGACTCCGGCGGTCCCGTCATCGTCGGCGGCAAGGTCGTCGGCATCGTCTCGTGGGGCGTCGCGGGCTGCACCGCGAAGGGCGCCTACCCGGTGTTCACCAAGGTGTCCTCGTACACCTGGGCCGCCCAGCCGCGCATCGACGACGCGGACATGACCTTCGACGGCAAGGCCGACCTGCTGGAGCGCACGCCGTCCGGCGGCCTCTTCCAGCAGGACAGCAAGGGCACCTCGCTCGCCGCCCGCGCCTACCAGGGCAGCGGCTGGCAGAACGCCAGCTGGGTCCTCCAGGCGGACCTGGACCGGGACTTCTACCAGGACCTGATCATGCGCGACAAGGGGGACGGCAAGCTGTACCGCAGCTACCTGAACCACACCTCCGGCGAGTACGACTGGATGCAGATCAGCACGGTGTGGGGTGGCTACAAGTCGTACGCCATCCCCGGCGACATGACGGGTGACGCCCGCCCCGACCTGGTCGCGGTGGACGCCGACGGCTCGGTCTACCTCTACCCGGGCAAGGGCAACGGCCAGTTCTACGGCAAGGTCAAGGTCGTCGACAGGGCCTGGAAGAATGTGAAGATCTTCGGCCACGGCGACCTGTCCGGCGACGGCAGGGCCGACCTGCTGGTCCGCAACAGCTCCGGCGTCCTGTACCTCTACCGGGGCACGCAGGTCGAGAAGACCCCGTTCGCGGCGCGGATCCAGGCGCGTACGGGCTTCACCTTCACCTCGTACGTCTCCAACGGCGACGTCACGGGCGACGGCATCGCGGACGTCATCACCCGCGACTCCGCCGGCAAGCTCTGGCTCTACCCCGGCACCAACAAGGCCTCCAGCAGCCTCTTCGGCTCACGGATCGGCCTGGGCAGCGGCTTCAACCAGTACAACCTGCTGTTCTAGCTCAGCACCAGGATGCGCCTGCCTCCGTGATCCCGCGGGGGCAGGCGCGCCCCTTTGGGGGCGCTGGAACTGCGCGACCAGCCACATCCGGCCCGCAGCTACTCGACCCACAAGCCCGCAGCTACTCACAACCACAAGAACGCCGGACGACCAACCGCGACGGAAACACCTTCAACCGCTCGCGCCGCGACCCCGCGACCCGCAACCCGTCATCCAGTACGAGATCCACCGCGGCCCGCGCCATCGCCGACCGGTCGGAGGCGATCGTCGTCATCGGCGGATCCGTCAGCGCGGCTTCCTTGACGTCGTCGAAACCGGCCACGGCCAGCTGTCCCGGAACATCGATGCGCAGCTCACGCGCGGCGCGCAGCACGCCGATGGCCTGGTCGTCGGTGGAGCAGAAGATGGCGGGCGGGCGGTCGGGACCGCCGAGCAGCTGCAGGCCGACCTGATAGGCGTCGTAGCGGTTGTACGGCGCTTCGAAGAGGCGGCCCTCGGTGGGGATCCCGGCCTCCTGCATCGCGCGCCGCCAGCCCTCGACGTGGTCGGAGACCGGGTCGCCGACGGTCGGGGTCTCCGCGATGCCGCCGAGGCAGGCCACGTATTCGTAGCCGTGTTCGAGGAGGTGGCGGGTGGCGAGCTGGGCGCCGCCGACGTCGTCCGTGACGACGGCGACGTCGTCGATGGCCTCGGGGCGCTCGTGCAGCAGCACCACACGGGCGTCCCACGCGTCGATCTCCGCGGCAGCGTTGTCATTGAGCGCGTGGCTGACGAGGATCAGCCCGGAGACCCGCATGCCGAGGAAGGCGCGCAGGTAGTGGACCTCGCGCTCGGCGATGTAGTCGGAGTTGCCGACGAGCACCATCTTCCCGCGCTCGGCGGCGGCCTGCTCGACAGCGTGCGCCATCTCCCCGAAGAAGGGCTGGCGCGCGTCCGGCACGATCAGGCCTATGAGCTCGGTCCGCCGCGACGCCATGGCCTGGGCGACCCGGTCGGGCCGGTACCCCAGTTCCTTGATCGCGGCGAGAACGCGCTCGCGCGTGGCCGGGGCAACCGGCCTCGGTCCGTTGTTGATGACATAGCTGACAACGGCGGTGGACGTACCCGCCAGTCGCGCTACATCGTCCCTCGTCACCTTGGCCACGCGCGGAGTCTACGCGGATGGACCCGCCGCTGGGCAGGGCGTACGGAGGCTTGCTGCGCCTCCGTTATCGCCTACTGCGCCTCCGCCGCCGCCTCGACCGTCTCGACGGCGTCCAGGTGCGGCGTCTCGTCCGCATCCTCCGGCTTTGGCTGGGCCGCCCTGGCCCTCACCTCGTCCGCGGCGCGGTCCACCTTCTCAGGTGTAACGAATCGATAACCGACGTTCCGGACGGTACCGATCAGCGACTCGTGCTCGGGTCCGAGCTTCGCGCGCAGCCGTCGTACGTGGACGTCGACCGTCCGCGTGCCGCCGAAGTAGTCGTAGCCCCAGACCTCCTGGAGCAGCTGGGCGCGCGTGAAGACACGGCCCGGGTGCTGCGCGAGGTACTTGAGGAGCTCGAACTCCTTGAAGGTCAGGTCGAGGACCCGGCCCTTGAGCTTGGCGCTGTACGTCGCCTCGTCGACCGAGAGGTCGCCGTTGCGGATCTCCATCGGGGAGTCGTCGTTGACGATCTGCTGGCGGCCCATGGCCAGCCGCAGCCGTGCCTCGACCTCCGCCGGTCCCGCGGTGTCCAGGAGCACGTCGTCGATGCCCCAGTCGGCGGTGACGGCCGCGAGGCCGCCCTCCGTCACGACGAGGATCAGTGGACAGCCGGGCCCGGTCGAGCGCAGCAGCTGGCACAGACTGCGCACCTGTGGGAGGTCACGCCGGCCGTCGATCAGGATGACGTCGGCACCGGGGGTGTCGACGAGAGCGGGGCCTTCCGCCGGAGCCACTCGCACGTTGTGCAGGAGCAGGCCGAGAGCGGGAAGCACCTCCGTCGACGGCTGAAGAGCATTGGTCAGGAGCAGCAGAGAACTCATCGCGCCCCACCTGCCTGGGTCGTCCTACGGTCATGCAAGGTTCGCTCGCCCATAACGTCTGGTTCCTCCTCGGTCCCTGCGAGGACGTTTGCGGCACTGCTTCCTACGGTGCGGCTCCCGCGCCCCTGGGAGTCGCCGGACGGCCCACAGGGGGTCGCCACACGTTCTATGCGTTCGTGGGCTCCGTACACCTGCGGTTTCCCGCTTCGTATACAACGCTTCAGAAAGCACAAAAGGACCCGGGGGCTACGCTGCCCGAGTCCTCTGCCCAGCAGAATAGCCCACATGAGCTCAGGTCCGGCAGGTCAAGCGACGGGATCTTCCGATCGTCCACCCCTTGAGACGCTCCCGCGCACCCCTTTGCGGAGGTTTCTGCACACGGTCGACGGGGTGACGATCGATGCGGCGTACGACCCTGGAACGCGGCCTTCTGGTGACTCGGCCACTGGCTTGAACGATGTGGTCATTGTCGTCGCGCACGGCTTCACGGGCGATCTGGACCGTCCGCACGTGCGTCACGCCGCGGCCGTCCTCGCCCGGCACGCGGCGGTGGTCACCTTCTCCTTCCGTGGTCACGGCGCCTCCGGCGGCAGTTCCACGGTCGGTGACCGCGAGGTCCACGATCTGGCCGCCGCGGTGGCCTGGGCCCGCGAACTCGGGCACACGCGTGTGGCCACCGTCGGCTTCTCGATGGGCGGTTCGGTGGTGCTGCGGCACGCGGCGCTGCACCGTGGCCCGGACGGTGGCCCGGACCGGGGCGCGGAGATGGAGCACGAGGGGCGCACAGAGGCGGGTACGGACGCCGTGGTCTCGGTGAGCGCACCCGCCCGTTGGTACTACCGGGGTACGGCCCCTATGCGGCGCCTGCACTGGCTGGTAACCCGGCCGGTGGGCCGCGTGGTAGGCCGATACGGTCTGCGTACCCGGATCCACCACCGTGACTGGGACCCGGTGCCGATCTCCCCGGTCGAGTCGGTCCCGCTCATCGCGCCCACTCCGCTGCTGATCGTCCACGGCGACCAGGACGGCTACTTCCCGGTCGACCACCCGCGGATGCTCGCCGCCGCCTCCGGCGGCCACGCCGAGCTGTGGATCGAGCACGGGATGGGCCACGCCGAGCACGCGGCGGACGACGAGCTGCTCGGCCGTATCGGGGCATGGGCCGTCGCGGCGGCGGGCTAGCCTGACCGTGTTCACAGAAACCACGGATGACCAACCACTGATGACTGATCCGTGTTCACGGAAAACACGATTGAGGAACGAGATGGCAAAGGGCACGGTGCGTTACTGGGCCGCCGCCAAGGCCGCGGCGGGCGTCGCGGAGGAGCCGTACGACGCGGGCACGCTCGCCGAGGCGCTCGACGCGGCCCGCGTGCGACACCCCGGAGAACTCGTCCGCGTGCTGCGGCGATGCTCCTTCCTCATCGACGGTGACCCCGTGGGCACTCGCGAACATGAGACCGTACGGCTGGCCGAGGGCGGCACGGTCGAGGTGCTCCCGCCGTTCGCAGGAGGGTGAGCGAGACGATGAGCGACCAGCCGTACGAGGGCCGGTACGAGGGTCCCTACGAGGGGTACGACCCGTATCCACAGCCTCAGCAGCAACAGCGGCAGGGGCAGCCTCAGCAGCACCAGCCGCCGCAGCAGCCCGAGTGGCCGCAGCACACCCAGCAGTGGGAGGGGCAGACCTGGGAGACCCAGGTGCAGCCCTCCATGCCGGCGGCGGACACGACGTATCTGCCGCCGCAGGGCTACCAGGCGTACCCCGAGCCGCAGACGTACGGCACGGTCGGGCAACCGCTGCCGCAGGAGGCCCCGGCGCCGGCACCGGAGTGGACGCCCACGTACCAGCCCCCTGTCCAGCAGGCGCCCGGCACCGGCACCGGCGGCGCGGTCACCCCTGACAGCGCCTCCGGCTACGGCCCCCCGACCGTCACCGGCAACGCCCGCGTCACCGACGCCCAGCGCGCCCGCGCCGAGGGCCGCTCCCCGATCATCGAACCCGGCATCCAGCCCGCCGTGCTCACCGCGGTGCTCGGACTGCTGCTCTCCGGGACGGCGGCGATCGGGCAGTACGCCCTCGTCGTCCCCCTCGTCCTCCTTCAGGCCGTCACCGCGGCGGGCTGGTTCCGGCTGAACGGGATGTGGCCGGCCCGTCAGGGCATCGCGCTGGCGTTCCTCGGCGCGGTCACCGCGGACGTCGCGCTCCTCGCGGCGGGCCGGGAGAACGCGCCCGCCGCGATCCTCGGCACCCTCGGCGTGTGGGTCCTGCTCACCCTCGTCCTGCAGCTGCGCAGCCACGCCGACCCGGACACCCGGATGTACGGCCTGATGGCGACCGTGGCCTCGGCGGCTCTCGCGATCATCGCGACCGGGCACCTCGCGGCCGAGCCCGACGCCGTCACGGTGGGCGCCGCCGCGGTCGCCGCCGCGATCCTCGCCCGCGCTCTGCCGCTGCCCACCGCGGCCTCCGTGGTGGTGGCGCTGCTGGCCGCCGCGGGCGCCGGTATCGCGGCCGGCGGGATGACGGACCTGGGCAGCAAGGGGGCCTTCCTCGGCCTCGGCGCCGGGGTCTGCGCGCTGATCGGCCACCGGGTCGCCAGCTACGACTACCCGTCCCGCTTCGTCCACTTCACCGCGGGCGTGGCTCTGCCGCTGGCCGCCGCGGCCCCCGTGGTCTACCTGCTGGGCCGCGCGCTCGGCTAGGGCCGGTGGCGGTTGGTTCGTCACAGGTGATCTACAACTACTTCGGAGGGCCCCCGTCGCGGGGCCCTTCGGAGTTAGGTTCGCGAGGGAGGGCCACTCGGTCGTCCGGATCCGTTCGAGGTGAGGGAACACCGCGCATGCGTGCACTGCGAATAATCCTGATCGTCACCGTCATTCTCGGCGGCCTGTTCGTGATCGCGGACCGGGTGGCGGTCGGTTTCGCGGAGAACAAGGCTGCGGACCGGATCAGGAGCACCGAGGGCCTGGCGAGCACGCCGGACGTGTCCATCAAGGGCTTCCCCTTCCTCACCCAGGTCGTCGGTGGCGAACTCGACGACGTGAAGATCGGCATCAAGGACTACGAGGCGTCGACGAGCGGCGCGGGCAGTGCGGGCGGCACCGGCACCATCCGTATCGACGACCTGAACGCCGAGATGCACGGCGTCGCCTTCAACGGCGACTACAGCTCCGCCACCGCGAACAGCGCCACCGGCTCCGCGTCCATCGGGTACGCCGAGCTGCTCAAGACCGCCAAGTCCCAGCCCACGCAGGTCGGTCCCGGGGTCACCGCCCGGGTCGTCGGGCTCTCCGACGGCGGCAACGGCAAGATCAAGGTGGCGGTCGAGGTCAGCATCGGCGGCACCAAGGTGCCCCAGCCGGTCTCCGTGCTCAGCTCGGTCACGGTCGTCGGCGGCAACACGGTCAAGGTGCACGCGGACTCCCTCCCCAAGCTGGGCGTCGCACTCGCCGAGAACCGGGTGCGCGCGATCACCGACTTCGAGCAGAAGATCGGCGAGCTGCCGGGCGGCATCCAGCTCGACACCGTCCAGGCGGGAGCGAACGGCGTGGACGTCTCCGTGAAGGGTTCGAACGTCAAGCTGGTCGGGTAGACGGGGCAGCGGCCGGAGGACTGAGGTCAGCGGCCCGAGGGCAGAGGTCAGGGAGACTGCACCGGAGAGCTGTCCGAGGGGCGAGACGGGCCCGTCCGTACGGCAGATGTGCGATCGGCGTGATGACGGGTACGGCCGCCCGGAATCCCCGCGGAGGCCACCCCGGCGATGAAGGCGTCCCACATCCCGGACGATCGCATCTCAGCATCCGACACACCGGTGACATGCCCGCCTGTCCGTCCCTACGATCGGACCCATGAAGCGACAGGCGGATCTCACGAAGCGGCGGGCAGTAGACCTGTGCCGCGTCGCCGCCATGCTCTGTCGCACCTTCTGAGCGGGACATTCGTCCGTCCGCCCTCCCCTGGCCCCTCTTCGCCAGGGTCCCCGTGCGCGCCGCGCAGCCTCGACAGGCATGACCGCGCACCCTCTGTCTAACGCACCGCCCCGCCGCACCTGCCCCGGAGGAGAAACAGCATGAGCCGCAGCGACGTCCTGGTCGACGCCGACTGGGTCCAGGACCACCTGGACGACCCGAGCGTGGCCATCGTCGAGGTCGACGAGGACACGTCCGCGTACGAGAAGAACCACATCAAGAACGCGATCCGGATCGACTGGACCAAGGACCTCCAGGACCCGGTCCGCCGTGACTTCATCGACCAGGAGGGCTTCGAGAAGCTCCTGTCGGAGAAGGGCATCGCCAACGACACGCTGGTGGTCCTCTACGGCGGCAACAACAACTGGTTCGCGTCCTACGCCTATTGGTACTTCAAGCTGTACGGCCACGAGAACGTCAAGCTCCTCGACGGTGGCCGCAAGAAGTGGGAGCTCGACTCCCGCGACCTGGTCGTCGAGGTGCCCGCGCGCGCCGCGACCGACTACAAGGCCAAGGCCCAGAACACCGCGATCCGCGCCTTCCGCGACGACGTCGTGGCGGCCATCGGTTCGCAGAACCTGGTCGACGTCCGCTCGCCCGACGAGTTCAGCGGCAAGCTGCTCGCCCCGGCCCACCTTCCGCAGGAGCAGTCGCAGCGTCCGGGCCACGTCCCGAGCGCCCGCAACATCCCGTGGTCGAAGAACGCCAACGACGACGGCACCTTCAAGTCGGACGACGAACTCAAGGAGCTCTACGCCGAGGAGCAGGTCGACCTCGCCAAGGACACCATCGCGTACTGCCGTATCGGTGAGCGTTCCGCGCTCACCTGGTTCGTGCTGCACGAGCTGCTCGGTGTGCAGAACGTCAAGAACTACGACGGCTCCTGGACCGAGTACGGCAGCCTGGTCGGCGTCCCGATCGAGCTCGGCGCCAACAAGTAACCCTCAAGGCCTGAAGGACGGAATCGAAATATGTGTGGAGCGAAGGCCGGCGGCCCCGACGCCTCGACGATCAAGCCCGGTGAGACCACCATCCAGGGCCAGGTGACCCGCGACGGCGAGCCCGTCACCGGTTACGTGCGCCTGCTGGACTCGACCGGCGAGTTCACGGCGGAGGTCCCCACCTCCGCGACGGGCCAGTTCCGCTTCTACGCGGCCGAGGGCACCTGGACCGTACGCGCCCTGGTCCCCGGCGGCACCGCGGACCGCACGGTCGTCGCCCAGACGGGCGGCCTCGCCGAGGTCGCGATCGCCGTCTGACGGCACCTCTGAGGGCCGGAGGGCCGCACCCCGGGGTTGGACGCCCGGGGTGCGGCCCTTCGGCATGTACGGGCCTACGCTTGAGGTATGTACGCACGACGGCGACACGTCTACTTCGCCATGATGGGGACGTGCATCGGTCTTTTCGTCCTGGCCTGGGGAGTCGTAAGGATCTGGTCGATTCCCGTGGCCGTGGGGATGTGTGTGGTGGCGATGGTGATTCCGCCGTTCGCCGCGATGGTCGCCAACCGGCGGGGGCCCGAGGACCGCTGGTGGGACGACCCGTCCGGGGATCAGAAGTCCGACGAGTGGTGGGACGAGCTCGACGGCAAGAAGCGCCGCCCGTAGGAGGGCGCGCGCACCACCTTCCCTACGCGCGGCACCTTCAGTAGACGAGTGCCTGGGTCTCGTCCGCCATCGCCTCCTGGACGAACACCTGGGCGCCCGCGATGCGCACGCCGTCGATGACGTCCTTCTCCGTGATGTCCCGGCGCGCCGCGCACTGGGTGCACAGGGTGAGTCGGCCCGCGGCCAGAACCGAGTCGATCAGATCGGGCAGCGGCGCCGCGTGCGGCAGCTCGAACTCGGCGGCCCGGCCCGGCAGCGCGAACCACGCGGACTCGCCGGTCAGCCACAGGGAGACCTCGACCCCGCTGGCCACGGCCACCGCCGCGACCGTGAACGCCTGCGAGCAGCGCTCGGGGGCATCGGCCCCCGCCGTCACCTTGATCACGAGCTTCTTCGCCATGGCCGCATGGTAGTCCGGGGGCGTTCGGGGAGAGTCCGAATCGTGATCATGTCCCTTACAACCCCGGGAGATTGCCATGGGTCTCCTGTGCGCGCGGATATGGAATCCGCGCGTCGCGTTCCGTGGGGGGATGTCGTGGAAGTCGAAGAGATGGATGAGGGGATCCGTGAGGAGATCCCTGAGGAAATCCGTGAGGAGATCCCTGAGGAGATCCGGGAGGAAACGCCTCGCGTACGTCGGCGGGGGCGTACGGCCCTGTTGATCGCCACGGCCGCGGTGCTCGGGCTGGTCGGGGGCACCTGTGCCGGTTTTCTGATCCAGGCCGACCGGGAGCCGACCAAGCTGCCGTCGCTCTCGCAGCCCGTGGTCGTCCAGGCCGGGGGCGCCGGTCCCGAACCCCTGTCCGCCGCGCGGGACCGCCGGGTGAAGACCGACGACGACCTGCGCAAGCTGCTGGTCAAGCGGCCGAAGGGGACGCGGGACGCCGCGTACCTGCCGGGCGAAAACGGCTGGATGGGCATCGCCGACTACGCGGAGGAGTACACCAAGCCGGCCAACGCCTTCGGCGACCTGATCAGGGCCGAGTTCCGGCGTGCGGCTGCCACCGGCTGGACGGTGGGCAGCACGTACAGCGTGGAGGTCCGCCTCATCCAGTACCGGCAGGAGGAGAAACTCGGCGCCTCCGACGCCGCCGCCGAGGGCCGCTACTGGGCGAACACGAAGAGCGGCACCCAGGTCTGGGCCGTCCCGGGGACGGGCGACGGCATGGCCTACGTCCACACCAAGCCGGACACGAAGCCCGGTTACCTCCCGATGTACGAGGCCGAGGCGCATGCCTGGCGCGGTGACATCGCCATGGAGATCTGGATCTACGACACCAAGCCGATTCCCAAGGCCAAGATCATGGACCTGGCCGAGCGGCAGATGGAGCGGCTGTGACCGACGAGCAACCGATGAGCGAGCAGCCCGTCCAGGAGCCCGCGCCCGAACCCGTTGCGCCCGAATCCATCGCGCCCGAACCCGTCGCGCCCGAACCCGTCGCGCCCGAACCCGTCGCGCCCGAATCCATCGACCCCGAATCCATCGCCCCCGTCAAGAAACCCAAGAAACCCCTCCGCCGGGGGCGCATCGCCGCCGTCGCCGGATCCGTGCTCCTCGTCGCGGCCGTCCTCGGCGGCGCCGGCTACACCGTCGTGACCGTCCAGGACGCCGACCGGGACCCCGGCGCGCCTTCCTGGACCTTCCCGGTTCCCGCCCCCAACGACGCCAAGACGGCGAAGACCGCCTCGGGGCTCGCCGCGATGCTCGTGCCCTACGGCACCGAGGGCTGGAGCCGGGGCCCGGACATCGGCGAGTTCGGCTCCGACGCCTCGCTCAGCGGGCCCGAGGCCACCGCTCTGCGCAAGGAGGCGCTGCGCGACCTGCCGCGTTCCCAGCGGCGGGAGTTGGAGAAGCGGATCGACAAGCAGCGCACCGAGGGCATCGCGATGCGCAGCTACCTCAGCACCTCCAGCGGGTTCAGCTCCACGCTGTACGCCGACAGCGGCTTCACCATGAGCGTCGAGCTGGCCCAGATCGAGGACAGGGCGGCGGTGAAGGGTATGTCGACGTTCCAGAACGAGTTCTTCGACGCCCTCAAGATCTTCCGCAAGGGGCCCGAGATCAAGGGCCACAAGAACGCCGAGTGCTTCCTGCCGCCCAAGGACAAGGACGAGAAGCTCGACATGATGGTCTGCTCCGCCTACCAGGATGACGTGCTGGTCAGCGCGACCGCCTACGGGGCCAAGCCGTTGAACACCAAGGGTGTCGCGATGCTGCTGCGCGAGCAGCTCGACCGCATCGCCGAGCCGGGGGAGGCGGCATGACCGAGCGGACGAACTCCGTCGAGGACGTGGCGGCGACGCCGGTCGAGAACGCGACGCCGGTCGAGGACGCCACGCCGGTCGAGAACGCCACGCCGACGCCCGTCGAGGACGGGACCACGACTCCGGTCGAGGTGCCGGAAGCGCTGCCACCCGCGCCCGAGGAGGCACCGGCCCCGGTGCGCAAGGACCGTCGGGTGCTGCGGGCCCTGCTGCGCTGGACCGCCGCCACCGTGGTCTTCGCGGCGGTCGGCACGTCGGTCGCGTACGGCATCACCCGCATGGACCGCACCGACGTACCCGGTCTGGCGACGGAGTCGGACGGGCGCTGGGACTACCCGACGATCACCCGGCCGCCGCTGCCCTCCGGCAGCCCGCGCCCGCTCGCCGAGTCGAACAGGACCGGCACCCACTACGCCGACCTGCGGCGGCTCGTACTGCCCGCCCCGAAGGGCGCACACGTCGACACGGCGCTGCGTGGGACGGACGGCTGGCTGGCGACGAGGACGTTCCTGGCGGAGTACGCCACGCGGGACGACCGGGAGACGGTCGGGCAGCAGCTGACCGACCACGGGCTGCGGCACATCGCGGCGCGCGGCTGGACGACGCCGGACGGTACGCACACACGGATCTACCTGTTGCAGTTCGACTCCGTCGTCGTCGCGGACGAGGTGAACTCGCCCGGGCTGACCAGCTACAGCTCGCCGATCTACGCCCTGCGTGGCGCCGAGCGGGCGATGGCCGACGACCGGTTCCCGGACCGCGCCACGGTCGACGACGTGATCCGCCACGCGTACGACGAGATCAAGCCGTACGGCGCCGAGCAGGTCCGCCAGGCGTACCTCTCGGCCGGGGACACCCTCGCCCTGATCGTGCAGTCCCGCAAGGGCGCCGCGAAGGCGGTGCCGTTCCAGCAGACGGTGGTCCTCCAGAGCCAGCTGCTCGGCTGAACAGGCCGGGGTACCTCGCAAAGAATCGCCCAGGAGTACCTCGCAGAGAGCCCCGAGCCCCGGCCCACTAAGCTGGGGCTCGGCTCTTGTACCGCCCACCCCGCTCATCCGAGGAGCACCCCGTGGAGATCTTCTTCGAAACCCTGCTGGTCCTGGTCTGCGTCGGCGTGCTCGCCTTCGCCGGGCTGACCGTGAAGAAGCTGTACCAGGGCCAGCGCTGACCCCCATCGAGGAACTGCCGAGCTCATGATCGAGATCCCGTCCGACCTGCACAAGGACCTGCTTCCCCTTGCCTTCCTGCTCGGCGACTGGGCCGGTGCGGGCGTTCACGACTTCCCCGGCTCCGAGAAGTGCAACTTCGGGCAGGAGGTCACCTTCACCCAAGACGGACGGGACTTCCTGGAGTACCACTCGCGCACCTGGGTGCTCGACGCCGAGGGGAACAAGGTCCGGCCTCTGGAGACCGAGTCGGGCTTCTGGCGCATCGACGGCAACCGCAAGGTCGAGGTCGTCATGATCCGCGACGACGGTGTCGTCGAGATCTGGTACGGCGACCTGGCCGCCAAGCAGCCGCAGATCGACCTGGTCACCGACGCTGTGGCGCGCACCGCCGCGTCCGCCCCGTACAGCGGCGGCAAGCGCCTCTACGGCTATGTGAAGAGCGACCTCATGTGGGTCGGTGAGAAGCAGACCCCCGAGGTCGAGCTGCGCCCCTACATGTCCGCGCACCTGAAGAAGGTCGTCACTCCGGAGGACGTCGAGCGCTGGGCCAAGGCCCTCCCGGACGACATGCCGGACGACGGAATCGCGTTCTTCAAGTAGCCGGCAAGCAGTCAGGAAGCGGTTCGGAAGTGGTCCGGCCGGTTCGGCGGCTCTTCTCAGGTCGTCACATCCCGGAATGGTCCTAGACTTCCTGTGTGGTGAGCACCGACTGGAAGAGCGACCTGAGGCAGCGCGGCTACCGGCTGACGCCGCAGCGCCAGCTTGTCCTCGAAGCCGTGGACACCCTGGAGCACGCGACCCCCGACGACATCCTCATCGAGGTGAGGAAGACGGCGTCGGGGGTCAACATTTCCACCGTCTACCGGACCCTGGAGCTCCTGGAGGAGCTCGGTCTGGTCAGTCACGCCCACCTCGGGCACGGCGCGCCGACCTACCATCTCGCCGACCGGCATCACCACATCCACCTGGTCTGCCGGGACTGCACGAACGTCATCGAGGCCGACGTATCGGTCGCCGCGGAGTTCACCGCGAAGCTCCGGGACACCTTTGGCTTCGAGACGGACATGAAGCACTTCGCGATCTTCGGCCGCTGCAAGGACTGTTCTCTCAAGAGTTCAACTACCAAGTCGTAGGCTAGGTGTATGAAGAGTCCTCTCCTGTCCCTGCCCGGCGCCGTCCCCGCCGAAGGCGTGGATGAACAGGTCGCAGCCCATTACGGCGACCTGTTCCGCGAGCAGCGCGCCCTCGCCGACGGCAACGGCTTCGTGGACCTCTCGCACCGCGGCGTCGTCGCGGTCACCGGCGAGGACCGGCTGAGCTGGCTGCACCTGCTGCTCACCCAGCACGTCGCGGACCTCCCGGCGGGCCGCGCCACCGAGGCGCTGATCCTCTCCGCGCACGGCCACATCGAGCACGCGCTGTATATCGTCGACGACGGCACCACGACCTGGGCCCACGTCGAACCCGGCACCCAGGACGCGCTGCTCGCGTACCTGGAGTCCATGAAGTTCTTCTACCGCGTCGAGACCGCCGACCGCACGGACGACTTCGCGGTCGTGCACCTGCCGGCCGGTTCGATCGCCGAGGTCCCCGAAGGCGTGGTCGTACGCGAGACGCCGTACGGGCGTGATCTCTTCCTGCCGCGTGCGGACTTGGAGTCGTACGCCGAGAAGGCCGGTCCGGCGGCCGGCCTGCTGGCCTACGAGGCGCTGCGCGTCGAACACCACCGCCCGCGGCTCGGTTTCGAGACCGACCACCGCACGATCCCGCACGAGCTGGGCTGGATCGACACCGCGGTGCACCTCCAGAAGGGCTGCTACCGGGGCCAGGAGACCGTCGCCCGCGTGCAGAACCTGGGCAAGCCCCCGCGTCGGCTCGTCTTTCTGCACCTGGACGGCAGCGAGGTCCATCTGCCGCCGCACGGCGCCGAACTGCGCCTCGCGGACGACGGCCCCGACGGCCGGAAGATCGGCTTCATCACCACCTCCGTACGCCACCACGAGCTCGGCCCGATCGCACTCGGCCTGGTGAAGCGGAACGTGCCGCTGGACGCGCGGCTGCTGGCGGACACGACGGCGGCGGCGCAGGAGGTCGTGGTCGAGCCGTAGGGGCTCAGACGGGTCGCATCTCCTGGGTCACATCTCCAGGAGCACGGTGAACGGGCCGTCGTTCGTCAGCGAGACGCGCATCTGCGCGCCGAACCGGCCCGTCGCCACCGTGGCACCCAGCGCGCGGAGTCGGGCCACGACCTCGTCGACGAGGGGTTCGGCGACATCGCCGGGTGCGGCCGCGTTCCAGGTGGGGCGGCGGCCCTTGCGGGCGTCGCCGTACAGGGTGAACTGGCTGATGACGAGCAGCGGCGCGTCGATGTCGGAGCACGACTTCTCGTCCGTCAGCATCCGGATGGACCAGAGTTTGCGGGCGAGTTGGGCCGCCTTCTCCTTGGTGTCGTCGTGCGTGACACCGACGAGGACGCACAGCCCCTCGCCGTCGATCGCCCCGACCGTTTCCGGACCGTGTTCCCCGTTCACGACGACGCTCGCGCCGTCCACCCTCTGCACCACCGCACGCATGGCAACCATCATGCCGTGCGGGGAGGAGCCCCCCTGCACGGGGCTCAACGCCTTCGCGGCACAGGGCTCAATGCTTTCGCGCGTGATCCCCTGACCTCTTTCGAGGGGTCCTTTGGGGGTTTCTTTTTGCTCCTTACCCCCCATCTGGGGCCGATCGGGGGCACTCGGTCACATAGCGGCCACTTGGGGTGGCACGATGCGTGTGTTGCGGTGCAACCGTGGGGTGGACCGCGCCGGTCGAGGGGACGGTAGAGGCACATGAGCACACCGAGTACCGGGCAGCAGCCGCCCGGGGCTGTGTCGTTGACCCGTACGAGTCCGCGGGCGGGAGGCGGTCGTTCGGGGGTTCCTCGTCCTCCCGTGCAGCGCACCGACAGCCCGCTGCCCCCGGACCCGCCCGCGCCCGAGCTGCCCCTGCTGCGGCTGCCCGAACTGCGGACCCTGCGGCGCGACGCGCAGCGCGACGAGGCCGACCTCAGCTATGTGCGGCGGCTGCTCCAGGGGCGCATCGACATCCTGCGGGCGGAGCTGGCGCGCCGCGGGGGACTGCGGGCGCCCTCCGCGGTGTCGGGAGCGCCGCTGGTCTCGGGCCTGGGAACGAGTCCGGGGCTGCGGCCGGCCGGGGGAGGGGAGCGGGTTCCGGTTCCGGCGGGGCGTCGGTCGTCGACCGGCTCGCGGAGATCCTGACGGACGCGCCCGCCCGGCACCGTTCGTCGGCCCGCCATGTGACAGTGGGCACACCGTACGGCGAGGAGTACCGGCGGCTGGCCGCTGACATGCTCGCCGAGGTGGAGCTGTCGGACCTGGAAGCACGTACGGACGACGAGCTCGGCGCGGGGATGGGACGGCTGGTGCGCTACGAGCAGCAGGTCTCCCGGCGGCGCCAGCGCCTGCAGCGCACCGCCGACGATTGCAGCGCCGAGATCGCCCGCAGGTACCGTGATGGGGAAGCACAAGTAGACGACCTGCTCATGTGACGCGGTGGCCCCCGGCGATCCCGGGGGAGCGTGCGACGGCTGGGGCGGCGCCGGCGCTCCGGGACGTCCGGGGCCGGGCCCCATGGCTGCGTACGGTTCCGCGGTCGCGGCGGCCGCGCCCGGGAACGGCCCGGGTCGCGGTCGTGGGGCTCGGCCGGGGACACGCCATCGGGGGACCTCCCGTACGGTGCCGCGGTTCGATCACCGCGCGGGTCCCTGTCATGGAAGGCCACCGCCGATGTCCGCCGCCGCTCCTGTCGTCCCCGCAGACCCCTTCATACCGCCTGTTCTCGCCGAGGTCGTCCGTTCGGGATTCGTCGAGGGGCGGCATCGGGGCAGCCTGGTGCTGCTGGCCGCGGACGGGTCGGTCGAGCTGGCGCTGGGCGAGGTGACCGCGCCGGTCTTCCCGCGCTCGTCGAACAAGCCGATGCAGGCGGCGGGTGTGCTGCGGGCGGGGCTTGACCTGGCAGGCGAACGGCTGGCTCTCGCCGCCGCCAGCCACTCCGGGGAGGCCTTCCACCGCGATCTCGTCCACAAGATGCTGGCCGAGCACGGGCTGGACGCCGGGCAGTTGCAGTGCCCGCCGGATCTGCCGCTGGACCCGGCGGAGGCGGAGACGTATCTCGCCGGGGGCGCGGTCCGTGACCGGGTCACCATGAACTGCTCCGGCAAGCACGCGGCGATGCTCGCGGTGTGCGCGCTGCGAGGCTGGCCCCTGGACTCCTACCTGGACCCCGGGCATCCGCTCCAGCAGCTCATCCACACCGTGGTCGAGGAGGCGGCGGGGGAGTCGGTGACGGCGGTCGGTACGGACGGCTGCGGTGCGCCGCTGATGGCGATCAGCCTCACGGGCCTCGCCCGTGCCTTCCGCTCCTTCGTCCTCGCCGCCCCCGGCTCCGCCGAACGCCGTGTCGCCGACGCCATGCGCGCCCACCCCGAGTACGTCGCCGGCACGCGCCGTCCCGACACCTGGCTCATGCGCGAGATACCGGGTGCCCTCTCCAAGATGGGCGCGGAGGCCGTCCAGGCGGTGGCCCTCCCCGACGGCAGGGCCCTCGCCTTCAAGATCGACGACGGCGCCACCCGCGCACTCGGGCCCGTCCTCGCCCGCGCCCTGTCCCTCCTGGGCACGCAATCCCCGATCCTCTCCAAAATCGGCCACGCCCCCCTGACCGGCGGAGGCATTGAGGTGGGCGAAATCCGAGCGACGTTCTAGCCCCACCCTCCAAGCGTCCCTCGCCCCCGCCGCCCCTACCCGCCCCATCCCAGGGTCCCCGCCCCTTGTACCCCTGCGGGGCTGCCGCCCCCCTCCGGAGGGCTGCGCCCCTGCGCCCCACCGGGGGATCCCCCCTGGACCCCGCATCGGCCTGGGTGGTCTCGTCCTCACACGGTGGACGGGCTGACGATGCGCGCCAGCGCACTCGAGGGGCGCGGGGAACCGCGCGACCAGCCCCCACCCGCCCGCAGCCGAAAGGACGGCCCACGGGGTCCGGGGCGGAGCCCCGGGGATGGGACGGGTAGGGGCGGCGGGGGCGAAAACGGTGCGACAGGGGTCTGCGCGGCGCCCTAGCGTGCCCCCATGAGCCGTCGCGAAGAAATCGACGTACGAACGATCACCGAGACCGAGATCCCGGCCTGGATCCGCGCGCTGAACACGGGGTTCCTACGTTCCCCGGCCGTATCGGACCAGGAGATCACCAACCGCGGTTCGAGCATCCTCCCGCAACGAACTCTCGGCGCGTTCGACACCGGCCTCCCCCACTCTCGACTTCGCTCGAACGGGGGGACCCCCATCATCGCCACCTTCCGATCGTTCCCGCAGCAGCTCACCACCGTCGGTGGCACCCCCGTCCCCGCCGACGCCATCACCAACGTCTCCGTCACCCCCACCCACCGCCGCCGAGGCCTCCTCACCCGCATGATGGCCACCGACCTCACCGCGGCGAAGGACCGCGGCGACGTGGTCGCCACCCTCATCGCCGCGGAGTACCCGATCTACGGGCGGTACGGCTTCGGCCAGGCCACCACCGCCACCGAGTGGACCATCGACGTCTCCAGGTCGGGCCTGGACCCCCGCTGGTCCGGGCCGACCGACGGCGCCCGTATCGACCTGGTGGACGGCGACGACGTACGCAAGCTCGGCCCGGACCTGCACGACCGCCTTCGTCGCACCCAGCCGGGCGCGGTCAGCCGCGACGAGCGCTGGTGGCAGATCAACACCGGCGCACTGAGCCTGAGCGGCGACTCCTGGAAGGAACCCTTCTACGCCGTGTACCGCTCGGCGACCGGCGAGGTGGAGGGCCTGGTCTCGTACGAGTCGGACGACAACTGGGGCGACGTCAAGCAACCGCTGAACACGGCGGAGGTGAACTGGCTGATCACGGTGACCCCGGCGGCCGAACGCGCCCTGTGGCGGTACCTCTGCTCGATCGACTGGATCGCCCACGTCAAGACCGGCTGGCGGGCCCCCGACGACCTGCTCCCGCACGTCCTCCCCGACCCGCGCGCCGCCCGCATCACGACCCAGGCGGACTGGCTGTGGGTGCGGATCCTGGACGTAGTACGGGCTCTGGAGGCGCGTACGTACGCGGGGTCCGGGACCTTGGTCCTGGACGTCACCGACGGGGACGGACTGTCCGCCGGGCGCTACCGCCTCGAGGCCGGACCCGACGGGGCGACCTGCGCGCCGACCACGACGACCGCCGATCTCACCCTGAACGTGGGCGAGTTGGCGGCCCTGTGGCTGGGCGACGAGTCGGCGGTGCGGCTTGCCGCGCTCGGGCGGGTGTGCGAAGAACGAGAGGGCGCCGCCGTCGTCGCCGACGCCCTGCTCCGCACGTCCAGGCGACCGTGGTGCCCGGACATCTTCTGATTCCGATGCTGATTCCGATGCCGATCGGTGCGGCCTGTAAGGCTGGTGTGGGGCTCCTTCCGGTTTTGTCGGTGAGTGGTGGTGCACTGCATCCGTAGCCGTGCGGTTGTGTGGTTGCTCGATGGTGCGGTGGTGCGTTGAACGGACTGACCGAGCTCCCGGCTCCCCTCCGGAGGGGAGCCCGGTCAGCCGGACTGCCGGACGGTGGCGTCCGATCAGCCGGACTGGGCGAGCAGCATCACGAGCAGGACGGCTCCGATGCCGCTGATGGTGGTGTTCTTGGCCTTGAGGCCGACGGACAGCGCGACGAACGCGATGATGCCCAGCGGCCCGTACTTCCACTGGATGAGTTGCTCGAATCCGATGGCGAGGGCGGCGACGGCGAGGGCGATGAGCGGCATGACGTTCCCTCCTTGGGGTCCTGGGGAGGACGACTCTGGCGGCCAACCCTCGGGAAGTATGACCATGTTGTGTAAGTTGGCAACCAACTCACTGATACTTATCTCCGCGTTGGGTCGACTCATAACCACCTATCCTGCAACTGCCCAAAGATGGCGCGAAGTTGTAGTGTTTGGTCGTGGAACCGGAACACGCCTCCGTCAATGGACGGAACAGGTCACCACGGCCACAGAGGTCACACCGCGAGGTGGCCGACGAGCTGCGCAGCCGGATCAGGTCCGGCCAGCTGCGGCCGGGGCAGCGCATGCCCACGCAGGCCAAGCTGGCCGACGAGTTCGGAGTCGAACGCGGGGCGGTCCGGCAGGCGCTGCGCATCCTGCAGTCGGAACATCTGCTCGTCAACGTGTCCAAAGGGAGCCCGGCGACCGTCGCCGACACCCTGGGGCGGGCTCTGACCGGCCCGGAAGCCTCACCCCAGCCCACCACGGTGGCACTCGGCGGCCGGATCACGGCCGCCTTCGAAGCCCCGCACGTGGAGATCGACGCGCTGTGCCTGACGTCGATATCGCTCACCCTTGCCATGGGCGAACCCCTCCGGCAAATTCACGCGGGCCGAATAAAACCGGCCAGGGTGGACGTCCGTGTGCTGCTTCCCAGCAGTGACATCGACCTCGCCTTTCCCGCGCCGGTGGACGCACCGGTCGACGCCTCGGCGGCCGGCCGGCTCCAGCGCAGTTGGCTGACCAACCGCAACGCCCAGGGCCAGGTGCTGCGCCACAACCTGCTCGCCCTGCGTGCCACGCACGGCATCGACGTCAACGTCACCTTCCGTGCGCTCCCCTTCACCCCGCCGGTGAAGTTGTACCTGCTCAACGGGGTCGAGGCGCTCTTCGCCTACTACACGCTGACCAGGCGCGAGGAGGAAGTGGACCACGAGTACCTGGAGATGTACGACGTCCAGGGCACTCAGTCCATGCTGTTCCCCTTCGCGCAGGGGGCCGGGCTGCGGGACACCACGTTCGTGGAGCAGTCCCACCTCTGGTTCAACGCGCTGTGGGAGACCATCAGCTCGAAGCTGCTGCTCTCGAACTGACCGACTCTCCCCTGCACGTCACAGGGCAGGACCCGCGACCATCAGGGCGAGGACGACCGCGCCGATGGAGCTGCAGGTGGGGCTCTTGGCCTTGATCCCGATGGTGAGGAGCAGCAGGCCGATGACGCCTGTCGTGCCGTACTGCCACTGCACGAACTGGTCGAAGCCGACGACGAAGAGGGCGGAGAGAAGGGCTATGGCGGGCATGGGCGGTTCTCCTGCTTCTACTGTGGCGTGGTGGTTCCTCTGGGGTGTGCGAGGGTGAGGCCGGGTGAGTCGGTGAACGGACTCGGGTGGGGGAGGCAAAACTTCCGCCAACTTGGCTAAGTTGGTGACCAACTCTGATTAAGTTGTCCCCACTTGGCTACTAGCCATAAACAACTTTCAAACAACTCTCCGTAGATGGACGAGAGTTGTAGCGTTTGGTCGTGACCCAGGAGAACGTTGCAGTGAACGGCAGCAGAAGGCTCTCGCCCCAGGAGATCGCCGACGTCCTGCGGGATCGGATCCGAGCCGGTGACCTCAAGGCGGGCGACCGCCTGCCAACTCAGGCCGAGTTGGCAGAGGAGTTCGGTGTCGAGCGGGGCACCGTCCGGCAGGCCCTGCGCGCGCTCCAGGACGACGGACTGCTGAGCAACGTCAGCAAGGGCAGCCCCCCGCGGATCGCGGAGCCGCCGGCCTCGGCCGGGAACGAGCCGCAGACGACGATGGTCGGACTGGCTCCCCGGCTGGCCGACGCGTTCTCCGCGCCGCACGTCCGGGTCGACGCGGCCTGCCTGACCGCCGAGACCCTGATGCTGGCGCTCGGCGAACCGGTCCGGCTGATCCACGAGGGCCGCATCCGCCCGGAGTCGATCGACGTCCGCATCCTGCTCCCGTCCCGGGACATCAACCTCGCCTTCCCGGTCCCCGTCGACGGCCGCGGTGACGACGACCCGGTCCACGAACGCTGGCTCGCCCAGCGCAACGCCCAGGTCCACGTCCTCCAGCACAACCTGCGCGCCCTGCGCTCCTCGCACGGCATCGACGTACGCGTGGCGTTCCGGGCCCTGCCCTTCACCCCGCCCATCAAGCTGTACCTGCTCAACGGCGTCGAGGCTTTGATCGCCTACTACATGGTCACCCGGCGCGAGGAGGAGATGGCCGACGTGACGCTGGACATGTACGACGCCCTCGGCTCGGACTCCCTCCTCTTCTCCTTCGAGAAGCGGACCGGTCAGCGGGACGCCGCGTTCGTGGACCAATCCCAGAAGTGGTTCGACGCCCTCTGGGAAACCATCACCACGGACCTGACACTCTCTTAGTGACTTCTGATACGGCGCAGACTGAACCTGTGGCAGCAGAGACCGAGAACTTGCGGGAAGTGATCGAACGCGCTCACTTTGTACTCTTCGACTTCGACGGGCCGATCTGTCGGCTCTTCGCGGGGCACTCCGCGGAGGATGTGGCGAAGGACCTGGTGGAGTGGCTGGAGCGGCAGGGGCTGCGGGGACTGCTCACCGAGGAGGAACAGGTCCACCCGGACCCGATGGTGGTCCTGTACGCCGTCCACCGCCGCCATCCGCACAGCGATCTGGTGAGCGAGCTGGAGGAACGTCTCACCCAGCAGGAACTCAAGGCGGTGCCGTCCGCCTGGCCCACCGCGTACGCGGACCCGCTGATCCGGACCTGGAGCGCCGTCGGCGCACGGCTGGCCATCGCGACCAACAACTCGGCCCGCACCGCCACCGGTTACCTCGCGAGCCGGGATCTCACCAACTGCTTCGCCCCCAACATCTACGGCCGGGGCCAGGACCTGCACCACCTCAAGCCGGACCCGCACTGCCTCAACCGCGCCCTGAACGCCCTGGGCGCGGCCCCCGCCGCCGCCCTGATGATCGGCGACGCCCCCTCGGACTACGAGGCCGCCCGCCAGGCCGGCGTCCCCTTCCTCGGCTACGCCCGCACCGCCTACAAGGAGAAGCTCCTGCGCGAAGCGGGCGCCGAGGACGTGGTGAGTTCACTGGAGCCGGTACTGCGGGTGCTTCGGGGGTCGGCCTGAATCGTCGGCGAGCCTGGAGGCGCCGGGCCGGGAGGCGCCAGGTCTGACCGCGTCAGGTCTGGATCTGAAGGGTCAGCAGGAAGAAGAGGGCCGCCGACCACCAGGCCAGGCGTGGGTGTCCCGCTCGGACCCCCACCAGAAGGAGGGTCAGCAGAACGAGACCCACCAGCCCGAGCTCCATCCGCACGAGTTGCGTCACGCCGAGCTCGAGTCCCACGCCCACCAGTTGAAAGAAGATCACGTATCCCACCCCGTCCACTTCAGTGAATCCGTCAACTAGTCGTCCAATTGGACTGGTTACCTCAAATGGAATGTGCCCTGTCTGCTTGATCCCTTAACGGGCAGTCAACTTCCAGCCCTGCCAACCTTCCAATCCGGTCACTCAAGTGCCGGGAAGCGGGTTTGCCCATGGGGCGGGCGAGGTACGGTCGCGGTGTGAGCGGAGAACGCGGCGAGGGAGGCGGTACGGAGTTCCAGCGCATCCTGGAGACGCTGCGAACCCGTATCGCCGACGGCACGTACGCGATCGACTCCCACTTGCCCGCGCAGCGCGAGCTGGCCGAGGAACTCGGGGTCTCCCGCGACACCGTGCAGCGTGTACTGCGAGAGCTGAACAACGAAGGATGGATCAAGTCCCGTCAGGGCAGCGGATCGCGGGTTGTGAAGAGCCCGACCCACCTGGGCAACCCGAAACAGGAAGTGCCCCGGGTGCGCGCGACTCTGGGCACCTTCGTCGCACGGGCATTCGCCCAGCCGACCGTACGACTGGACGTGTTCACCCTCACCTCGGAGTCCCTGGACGCCCACATCCGACTCCAGGCCGAGCACATCCGGCTCAAGGAGATCACCCCCGAGCGCATCGAGCTGCGCATCCTGTTGCCCTCGGAGTCGCTGGACCTTCCCTACCCGCGCATGAAGAAGTCGAGTGAGGACCAGTCCGCACAGCCGGAACCCGACCAATCGGGCCGATTGCAGGACCGGCTCCGTGCCATCACCGAGCGGCATACGATTTCGTTGCGTGCCGCTCTGCGCGATCTGCAGACGGAGGGTCTGGTGCCGTCAGTGCGGGTGGAGATCCGGCATGTGCCATTGGCGCCGGCGTTCAAGCTGTATCTGCGCCCGGGCGTCGAGGCGCTGTTCGGCCCGTATCAGGTGGTGGAGCGGCCCATCCTGCTGGACGACGGCGTGGAGGTCGAAGCCACGGATGTCCTCGGTCTCGGATCGACCCTGACCCGTCACGTCAACGACGAGGGCGATCCGGACTCCTCCGGGTCTGTGTTCATGGAGAGCATGCAGGCCTGGTTCGACTCCTGCTGGCGTCTCCTCGCGGATGCGCCCTGAGGCGACGGCGGGAGCCCCGAGGCGACGGCGGGGAGCACCGGGCCGACGGCCGGGAGCACTGGGGCTGCCCTCGGTCCGACGGGAAGTCGACCGGGCCTCCAACAACTCCGTGTTTCCGGGAGGTACAACTCTTTCTCAAGTAGGCACCGATTTCGTAGAGGACTCAGCCGGACTTCTGGGCGGGCACTAGGGTGTGCTCACCCTCATCGCCATGCATGAACATCAGCGATAATGCACAGTTATTCAGGAGTGACCGTGGGTGTTCCGTCGCTGTCCGGCCTGTCCGGCCCGCCGGCTCTGGAAAGTGCGGCGGACACGGCGTACGAGGACTTCGTGCGCTACGCCAGGGCATTCGGGTCGTTCGGCCGCGGTCACCACAACCGGAACTACATGGTGCGCCCCTTGACGGAGAACGACTCCCGTCTCGTGGCGTGCGACGACCGTGCGCCGGTGACGGTACGGGAACGTATCGCCTCGGTCGTGCCCGTGGTCATCAGAACGTGGCAGGACGAGGCGGAGATCCTCAACACGATCTGGCGCGTGCTGCCGCACGTTCCGCGGTGCCTGGTCAAGCGCGGTGACGTGACCATCCTCAGCTATGTCGAGGGCGTGCCGCTGTCGCGCATCTGCCCCAACGGCAAGCCGGTGGACTCCAGCCTGATCCTTGCGCTGGTGGATCTTCTCGCGGACATGACGCAGGTTCGCAGGCAGCATCTCCCTGCGCTACCGGCGTCCTGGCCGCGCTCCAGCAGGGACAGCAGAGGCTTTCTGCGGGCGTTGGCATCAGCGGCTGAGGAACAGATCCGCCGGCGTAACTGGAATGATTTCGGCGGGCTGTTCGCGATGCTGGGCATCCCCGAGGACGCGATGGTGCGGTTCGCGGAGCGGGTGCCGGCGCTCGTCAGCCGCCCCTTCAGCCTGCTCCACACGGACCTGCACCGGGACAACGTCATCGTGTCGTACGACGGTGACCCGCCCCTGATCTGCGTCGACTGGGAGCTGGCGAGCTACGGCGATCCGCTGCACGACCTCGCGACGCACCTCGTGCGCATGAAGTATCCCGACCACCAGTGGCCCGAGGTGATCGAGGCATGGCGTGAGGTCATGGGCCGACGGCGGCTCAAGGCCGTACACGGGCTGGACCGGGACCTGAAGCACTACCTGGCCTTCGAGCGCGCCCAGTCCGTCTACCCGGACGTGATGCGAGCCGCCACGTCGCTCCGTGGCTCCTTCGACCAGCGGGAACTCGAAGCGGCGACGCAGGAGGTGTACCGAGCCCTGAGGCTGGCCGAGGAACCGCTGCGGCTCGCGAGCGTGCCGGACGCGGCGGAGATCGAGCGCATTCTCTTCCGCTGGAACGAGTCCCACGCGGGCCGGGATCACCCGAACGGTCCGATCTCACAGATCGTCTGGGAACCCGACGACCGAGTCCAGCCGCATCCACGGTTTCCCGCGCCCGTCGTGAGCAGGGCCCTCTTCGAGGAGGGGGCCGCATCCGCGGAACGTGTGTTCAAGGGAACGGCCCATCTCAATACGGCGGTACGGGTGCCGGGATACCCCCTTCCCGTCATGGTTCGCCGGAAGATCGGCACGGCGAACGCCCGGGAGCGCAGGTTCCTCAATGAGCATGCCGTCCTGGGCGCCATCGAGCGGTCAAACGTTTCCGTACGCGCCCCGAGAGTGCTGGCCCTGGGCACCAGCGGCCTGCGGGAGCAGTTCACCGTCCAGTCCTACGAAGGTCCGGCGGACGGGTTCCGCCCACCGGACCACCCGACCGACGGACTCCGGCCGCACGAGGCGGACGATCTCGTGGATCAGCTCGCGGCGCTGACCTTCGTCGCCTACGAGACGCTGGATCCCGAAGCGGCGCGGTTGAATTTCTACCGGGAGCTTCAGGGCGAACTGGTCCGCATGGTGACCGAACTCCCCCCGGCGACGCGAGACCTGATGCGAGAACTGGGGCTCCCCAACGGAGGCCGTCTCGGTGAGATCCTCGGTCGCCACACCCTGGTCCCGCGCCGCCCCGTGCTCCTGCACGGCGACCTCAACCCCTGGAACCTCGTGCGCCGTGAGAGTGGCGGTCTGACCCTCATCGACTGGGAGATGGCTATGGTCGGTGACCCGCTGTACGACCTGGTCCGCCACATACACCTCACCCCCACGCGTCCGGAGATCCGTGAGCGCCTGTTCTCCCGCTGGGCCCGTCTGCTGCCCGAGGACTGCACGAAGGGCTGGCGTGAGGACTGGCGTGTCTACCGTTGGATGGAAGTCGTCCGCTCGGCCTACGTGGACCTCGACCGCCTCGTGACCGGCGACAGCCTGGACGCCCCCAACGTCCGGCGTGCGGTGGACGCCTACGCGATGACCCTGGCCGGCGCCACGGCAGCGCTGGGACTCCCGGACAAATCGACCGCGAACCCCTATCTCGCCCGTGCGCTGCCGCGGGGAGACCATGGGGGCCAACGGACAGCCGAGCACTTCGCGGACGCCTGACCTGTTGTCGGCTGCGGGCGGTCGGCGGCCTCGATGCTGCGCTCTCTCACACCTCCAGCACCACCTTCCCCACCAACCCCCGCCCCTCAATAGCCGCATGGGCCTGGGCCGCGCGTTCGAGTGGAAACACCTCCCCGATCACCGGCCGCAGCCGTCCCGCCGCGGCCTCGGCATAGGCGTCGGAGGTGAAGCGGCGCAGGTCGGCGGGGCCGAACTGGACGTCGGCGATGCCGAAGAGCTCGATCCCCCGGCGGGTGGCCTCCGCCGTGTCGAGGCGAGAGAAGCCGCCCGACGGCGCCCCGTGGGCGGAGAACCGGCCGCCGTCTGCCGTCAGGGGCAGGGCCGCGGCCCCCAGGCCGCCGCCCACACCGTCCAGGACGACGTCCGCCCCCTCGACGGCCCCACCGAGCGCCTTGCGGGCGGCGGACACCCAGTCGTCCCGGGTGGCGTCCACCACGTCGTCCGCCCCGAGGTCCCGTACCAGGGCGAGTTTGGCGTCTCCGCGGGCCACCGCGACCACCCGCGCCTCGCGCTCGTGGGCCAGTTGGACGAGCAGCGTGCCCATGCCACCGGAGGCGCCGAGGATCAGTACGCGGTCGCCGGGGCCCACGGCGGTCAGGTTGAGCAGGCCGTTGGCGGTGACGCCGTCATGCACCAGGGCCGCCGCGCTGCGCAGGTCCAGGCCGTCGGGCACCACCGTCAGCGCCGACACCGCCGCCACGGCCCGCTCCGCGTAGCTGCCCGTGACATAGGACGTGACCCGGCGCCCCAGCCACTCGCCGGGAACGCCCGCCCCCACGGCACCGACGACACCGGACACGCCGCCCCCGGGGACGTACGGCGGAGCCACCTGGAACCATTCCCGCCCCCACCCCGCCCGCACCTGCGTCTCCACGAAGATCGTGTCCGCGTACGCCACGTCGATCACGACCTCCCCCGGCGCCGGAGCCGGATCGGGAAGTTCCACGGGAACCAGGACCTCGGGGCCTCCGAACTCCTTCACCTGCACCGCACGCATCGCAACGCTCCTCAAAGCCGAAGACAGGCATGGCCGAACGCCGGACAGTCTTCGACCTGAAGCCTGGTTGAGGTCAAGGAGGGCCAAGGAGGGCCAAGGAGGACGAAGGAGGAACCAAGGAGGACCCCGCAGGGCCGGGGAAGGTCGGGGAGGCCAGGGAGGTGCCGGGGCGTGCGTAGGCTCGGGGCATGGGTGAGATCGGACTGCGCGAGCGCAAGAAGCAGCGGATGTACCAGGCCGTCTCCGACATCGCGATCGGACTCTTTCTGGAGAAGGGGTTCGACGCCGTGTCCGTCGCGGAGGTGGCCGCCGCCGCCGAGATCTCCAAGCCGACGCTCTTCCGGTACTTCCCGACCAAGGAGGACCTGGTCCTGCACCGGTTCGCCGATCACGAGGACGAACCCGCGCGCGTCGCCGCACGCGGACCGTCCCCGTTGACGGCGCTGCGCCGGCACTTCCTCGACGGGCTGGAGCGCCGCGACCCCGTCACCGGCCTCAACGACGCCCCGCAGGTCCTGGCCTATCACCGTCTCCTCTACGGGACGCCCTCCCTGGCCGCCGGGATGTTCAGATACCTGGAGCGGTCCGAGGCCGCGCTCGCCGGGGCGCTCGGCGGCGACCTCGGCGCACGGCTCGCCGCCGGGCAGATCATCGCCGTACAGCGCGTCCTCGCCCTGGAGAACTGGCGACGGATCGCCGACGGTGAGGCCGTCGAGCAGGTGGGGCCCGACGCGGTCGCCGCGGCCGAGGAGGCGTTCGCGCAGCTGGAGGCGGGTCTTCCGCGCTATGCGTAGCTCCATGGGGATGAGTGACCGGACAAAGAAAGATACCGAGTAAAAAATGTTACTCAGTAACGCTATTCGGTATCCTTGGCCGAGTGACGTCAACCGACCCCGCCCTCGCCCGCTCCCTCACCCGTGAACGCGCCCACCACGACGCCTGCCGGGCCGGCCTCGCCGCGATGGTCGACGGCGCCGAGGAGCAGGTCGTCACCGGTGAGGACGTCTCCGCCTCCGGTGCCGACGCCGAAGCGCTCGGCCGGCGACTGCGCGGCCAGGCCAGGGATCTGCGTGAACTTCCCGAAGGCCCGCTGTTCTTCGGCAGGCTGGACTTCGCCCCCGGCGGTGGTGAACACGCCGGGCAGAGCTACCACATCGGCCGCCTGCGCATCACCGAACACCCCGCCGCCCCACCCCTCGTCGTCGACTGGCGGGCCCCCGTCTCACGCGCCTTCTACCAGGCGAGCGCCCGCGACCCCCAGGGCGTGGCCGTGCGCCGGCGCTTCGGCTGGGCGCCGGGGAGCAAGGGGGACTCGGCCGACCTCACCGGCCTGGAGGACGAACACATCGGAGGGAGCCGACCCGATCGGGACGGCCACGGGGATGAGTACGCCCACCGGGACGAGGACGGTCGCCGGGATCAGGGGCATGAAGGCCCCTGGCTTCCGGAGAGCCGCATTCTCACGGGCGAGATCGAACGCCCCCGTGTCGGCCCCATGAGGGACATCGCCGCGACCATCCAACCCGAGCAGGACCACCTCGTCCGCGGGGACCTCGCCACGTCCGTGTGCGTACAGGGCGCCCCCGGCACCGGCAAGACGGCCGTCGGCCTGCACCGGGCCGCGTACCTCCTCTACACCCACCCCCAGCGCATCCGCCGCGGTGGACTGCTGATCCTCGGCCCCAACCCCACCTTCCTCGCGTACATCGCCGAGGTGCTGCCCGCCCTCGGCGAGGGCGGCGTACGGCAGTCGACGCTCGGGGACGAGATCGCCCGCCACCCCGTCACGGCGCGCGACGACGAGCGCGCCGCCGCCGTCAAACACGACGCACGGATGGCGGAGGTCCTGCGCCGGGCCCTGTACGGGAACATCGGCACGTACGCCGACCCGCTCGTCGTGCCGGACGGTTCGTACCGGTGGCGGCTGTCGGCCGAGGAACTGAACCGCATCGTGGACGGCGTACGGGCGGAAGAACCCCCGTACGGCATCGGGCGCGAGCGGGTACGGACGCGGGCCGTGCGGCGGCTGCGGGAACAGGCCGAATGGCGCGCCGGGCCCCAGACGAACGCCTGGGCGCGGAAGGTCTCGGGAGCCCGGCCGGTCGGCGCGTACGTCGACGCGGTCTGGCCCCGGATGCGGCCCGAGGAGGTCCTCGCCCGGCTCCTCACCGACGCCGAGGCGCTGGCCGACGCGGCGGACGGGCTGCTGGACGCCGACGAGCGGAAGGCGATCCTGTGGGCGAAGCCGCCCCGCTCGTACAAGTCGGCCCGGTGGTCGGCCGCCGACCTCGTCCTGCTCGACGAGGTCGCCGGGCTGGTCGAACACCCGAAAGGCTACGGCCACGTGGTCGTCGACGAGGCGCAGGACCTGTCACCGATGGAGTGCCGGGCGATCGCGCGCCGGGCCCCCTTCGGCTCGCTCACGGTGCTCGGGGATCTCGCCCAGGGCACGACGCCCTGGGCGGCCCGGGAGTGGGGCGAACTGCTCGGGCATCTCGGGAAGCCGGATGCGGCCGTGGTGCCGCTGACGATCGGGTTCCGGGTGCCGGAAGCCGTCGTCGGGCTCGCCAACCGGCTGCTGGCACGACTCGACGTGCGCGTACCGCCGGCTCGGTCGCTGCGCCGGGACGGGGAGCTGACGGTCCGCGCGGTCCCCGACGCACGGGACGTACTGCCCGCCACCGTCGACGCGGTGCGCGGCGCGCTCGCGCAGGAGGGGTCCATCGGCGTCATCGCGGCCGACCCGGACGTCGGGGGAGTGCGCGAGGCGCTGCGCGCCGCCGGGGTCGAGGCCGCGGGGCCCGAGGAACTGGGCGCACGTGTCGCGGTGGTGCCCGCCACCCTCGCCAAGGGACTCGAGTACGACCATGTGGTGGCCGTCGAACCGGCGGCCGTCGCCGAGGCGGAGGCGCGCGGCCTGCACCGGCTGTACGTGGTGCTCACCCGGGCCGTGTCGCGGCTGGAGGTCGTGCACGCGCGGCCCCTGCCCTGGTGACCCGGCGGCTACCGGGGCCAGGACCCGCCGTGTGACCTGGTGGCCAGCGGGCCAGGACCGGCCGGGTGACCCGGTGGCTACCACGGCAGGGGCTGCCCGTCGCGGAAGAAGCCGCCGGTCGGGCCGTCGTCCGGGAGGGTCGCCGCCCATACGACGCTCGCGGCGCCCTCCGCGACCGGGCGCCCACCGGGACCGCCCATGTCGGTGGCGACCCAGCCGGGACAGACGGCGTTGACGAGGACCCGGTCGGGGCCCAGTTCGGCGGCGAGCATGCGGGTGAGGGCGTTGAGGGCCGCCTTGGTCGACGCGTACGCGGGGGTGCCGCCGCCCATGGACGCGAGGGACGCGAGCTCGCTGGAGACGTTGACGACCCGCGGGTGCGGGCTCGCCCGCAGGAGCGGCAGCAACGCCTGCGTCAGCCGCCAGGGCCCGTAGAGATTCGTCTCGGCCGCCTCCCGTACGACGTCCAGGTCGGCGTCGGTCGCGCGCTGCCAGGTGTCGTACGTGATCGCCGCGTTGTTGACCAGCACGTCCAGGGCGGTGAGGTCCCGGGCGACCGCGGTGATGTCCGCCTCGGACGTGACGTCCAGGCGCAGCGGGTGCGCGCCGGGCCCGGCGGCGCGGGCCGCTTCCGCGGCGGCCTCGGCGGATCTGGCCGTCAGAAACACGGTGTGGCCCGCGTCGGCCAGCTGCCGGGCGACCTCGCGGCCGATGCCGCGGTTGGCGCCGGTGACGAGCGCGATCATGTGGGGTGCTCCTCGGGACGGTGACCGGACCACGGTAGGCGTGCGGGGTCCGGTCACCGCCCGCGCCACTCGGCGGAAGCCCGCCGGGCTCGGGAGCGAGCCAGGGGCCAGGGCCGGCCGGGCTCAGGAGCGGTTCAGGGGATGGTCACTGCCTCCAGGGCCGGGGTCAACTGTTCCTCCTCGTAGGCGAGATGGGCTTCCAGCTCCTCCGTCAGGCGCACCACCTCGGGGAGTACGCGGGTCGGGACCGCGGGCCGCTCGCCGACCACCCGGCGCAACTCCTCGATCAGCACCGTGATCCGCTCGTGTTCGACGCGCAGCCGGTCCAGGACCGGGGTGAGGCCGGGGTGGCGGTTGGCGAGGACACGGAAGAGACCGAGGTCCTCGCCGGCGTGGTGCCGGTGCAGGCCCTGGCAGAGGGAGAGGCAGTTGACCCGGAGCTGGGCGCCGAGGGAACTGCCCGAGACGGCGAACTCTTGGCGGATGAGCGCCAGTTCGCGCCGGAAGGCGTCGTGGACGACCCTCAGTGCCTCGCCCGGCGAGCCCGCGTCGACGTGCGGCGGACCGTTCCCGGGGATCTCGCGGAGCGCGACGACGGGGATCACCCGGTCCGTCTTCGCCTGGTACTCCGCCCATCCCTGGTCGGCCTCCACCGCGCGGGCGAAGAGCCGGTCGCGCTCGGCGCCCTCGAGGACGACGGCCTCGGCGTCGTAGGCGAAGACGCCGCTCTCGACCCGCACGCGCGGGTGGGCGACGAGGTTGCGGTACCAGTCCGGGTGCCGGTGCGCGCCCCCGGCGGAGGCGATGACGATGACGCGGTCGCCGCCGTCGGGGTAGTAGCCGACGGGGGTGGTGTGCGGGGTTCCGGTGCGGGCGCCGGTGGTGGTGAGCAGAAGGAGCCGGGCTCCCTCGAAATATCCGCCGACTTTCCCGTGGTGGGCGCGGAACTCTTCGATGACTTGCTGATTGAAGGGGTTGGGCATGCGTCGCTTTCTTTTGTTTTCGGGCAGGGTGAATTGCCGCGGGGCGTTTTGGGGCACGGCGCGGTAAGGGGGTGCGGGAGAGCGCGCGGAATTCCGGAGGAAGCGGACGCGCGGTGAGGTGAAGAGGTGGTGCGAAGAAGAGGGCGGTCGGGGTGGGCGGGGCTCCACCCCGCCGCGGCCTCACTCGGAGGCCGGGCAACCAACTCGCTCACGGCACAAGGCCGACCCGGCAGTCATGGGCGCAACGGTAATGCCGTACGCGCGTCGAGGCAATCCCGTATCGAGTGGAATACGGGATTGCCTCGGTGGCTTTCCTCGCTGTCAGTTGTCGAGAACGGCGATTTCGAGTCGGCCCAGTCGTTCCGGCTCCGCGATCACGTCGATTGCGGTGATCAGACCGTCCGCGAACGCGAAGACGAGTACCACGGAAAGCCGGCCGCGCGGAGCCATCGCCAGGCCGACCGTCCCGTCGACGAGCGCGACCCCGGTGAACGCGGCGCGGCCGGTCGCGGCCATCGCGCCCTTGGCCACGGTGTGCGCCCCGCGGACCACGACGGGTTCGGGGGTGGGGATGACGGCCTTGTCGGCGTGCAGGACCACGTCGGGGTGGAGCAGGGCGACCAGCGCGTCGAAGTTCCCGCCCCGGGTGGCGGCGAGGAACGCGTCCACGACCCGGTACCGCCGTGCCAGATCGGCCTCGGGCAGCGGCGAGGCGCCCTTGACCCGCCGCCGGGCCCGGCTGGCGAGCTGGCGTACGGCGGCCGGGGACCGTTCGAGCATCGGGCCGATCTCGTCGAAGGGCACGGCGAACATGTCGTGCAGCACGAAGGCGAGCCGTTCGGCGGGCCCCAGCGTGTCGAGTACGACGAGCAGGGCCACGCCCACGGAGTCGGCGAGCACCGCCTCCTCTTCGGGGTCCCGGCCGCCCGCCGGACCGACGACGGCATCGGCGACCCGTGCGTCGACGTGGACGTCGAGGGGCTCCTCGCGCTGTCGTTCGCGCGTGCGGAGCAGGTTCAGACAGACCCGGGCGACGACCGTGGTCAGCCATCCGGCGAGGTTCTCGACGCCGCTCGTGTCGGCGCGGCCGACGCGCAGCCAGGCCTCCTGGAGGGCGTCGTCGGCCTCGCTCAGCGAGCCGAGCATGCGGTAGGCCACCGCGCGCAGATGGGACCGGTGTTCCTCGAAACGTTCCGCCGCCACCACGTTCTCCCCCACCGTGTCACGTTCCTTCCTCGCCGGGTGTCAGAGCAGTAGACCATCGAGATTGGAGAGGCCATGACGATTTTGACGACACCCATCCTGGTCACCGGCGGCACGGGAACCCTCGGGAGCCATGTCGTCCCGCTGCTGCGGGCGGCCGGTCGCGAGGTGCGGATCCTCAGCCGCCACAGCCGTGAGTCCGTGGCGGACCCCGGCGTCGAGTACGTCGCGGTCGACCTGCTCACGGGCGAGGGGATCGAGCCCGCGCTGGCGGGGGTGGACACCGTCCTGCACCTGGCGGGAGGCAACAAGGGAGACGACAGCGCGACGCGGAATCTGGTGCGGGCCGCGACGAACGCCGGTGTACGCCACCTCGTGCACATCTCGGTCATCGGCGCGGACACGATGCCGATCGGCTGGTTCAGGACCCAGCTGGCGGCCGAGCGGGAGGTCACGGAGTCCGGCATTCCGTGGACGATGCTGCGTGCGGCCCAGTTCCACGACCTCGTCCTGACGATGGCGGAGAAGATGGCGAAGCTGCCGGTCGTCCCGGTCCCCGGCGGACTGAGGTTCCAGCCGGTGGACTCGCGCGAGGTGGCGGCCCGGCTGGTCGAGTTGACGCTCGGGGACCCGGCCGGTCTCGTCCCCGACCTGGTCGGCCCGACGGTGTACGGCCTCGGTGACCTCGTTCGCGGCTACCTCGAGGCCGACGGCAGGCGCCGCCCGCTGCTTCCCCTGCGGATGCCCGGAAAGGCCGGCCGCGCCTACCGGGCCGGCGACAACCTCTCCCTCACCGACGCCGACACCGGCAAGCGCACATGGGAGAAGTTCCTCGCGGAGCGGGTGGGTTGAGCGAGGGAGAGCGAGGAGCGAGGGAGATCTGCTGAAAGCCTGGCCGCCTTCGCCGGCTGCGGAAAAGGGGCCACCCAAAAGGGGTTACCCACTCCTTTCCACTCTCAACGTATAGCGCACAGGGGGGCTTGCGGCAAGGCCCGGGGCGTGCCGCAGAATGACCGGCCAAGGCCAGTACCTGCGGAAATGGCGGATTCGCGAAGTGTGTGCGGCCGAAATCCAATCTCGTTGAATGGGCGTTTGAGGTTTGATGATTGACGTGATCGTGGTCGGCGGTGGACCGACCGGCTTGATGCTGGCCGGAGAGTTGCGGCTGCACGGTGTGCACGTGGTCGTACTGGACAAGTTGACCGAACCGACCGAGGAGTCCCGCGGGCGCGGCCTGCACACGCGCAGCGTCGAGATCATGGATCAGCGCGGTCTGCTGGACCGATTCCTCGCGGTCAGTGAGAAGTTCCAGGTCGGCGGTTTCTTCGGCGGCATCCTCAAGCCGTGGCCGGACCGGTTGGACACGGCTCACCCGTACGGTCTGTCCACCCTGCAGCCGACCACCGAGCGGCTGCTCAACGAGCGTGCCCTCGAACTCGGCGCCGAGATCCGGCGTGGCTGCGAAGTGGTCGGGTTGAGTCAGTCCGACGACGGGGCCGGGTCCGGGGTGACCGTCGAGCTGGCGGACGGCACGCACCTGCGCTCGCGCTATCTCGTCGGATGCGACGGTGGCCGCAGCGTGGTGCGCAAGGAGCTCGGTGTCGGTTTCCCCGGTGAGCCCGCCAAGGTCGAGACGCTGCTGGGCGACATGGAGATGACCGAGGATCAGGCGACGGTCTCCGCCGTCGTCGAGGAAGTCCGCAAGACCCAACTGCGGTTCGGCACCATCCCCAACGGGGACGGCACGTACCGCGTCATCGTGCCCGCCGAGGGCGTGTCCGAGGACCGTATGACCGCGCCGACCATCGAGGAGTTCAAGCAGCGGCTGCGGGCCGTCGCGGGCACCGACTTCGGCGTGCACTCGCCGCGCCGGCTGTCCCGGTTCGGCGACGCCACCCGGCAGGCCGAGCGCTACCGGGTCGGCCGGGTGCTGCTGGCCGGCGACGCGGCGCACATCCACCCGCCGACCGGCGGGCAGGGACTCAACCTCGGCGTGCAGGACGCGTTCAACCTCGGCTGGAAACTGGCCGCCGAGGCCAACGGCTGGGCACCGGAGGGGCTCCTCGACAGCTACCACGCCGAACGGCACCCGGTGGGCGCCCGCGTGCTGGACAACACCCGCGCGCAGATCACGCTGCTGGGGACCGATCCGGGTGCGACCGCGCTGCGGGAGCTGTTGTCGAAGCTGATGGACTTCGAGGAGGTGAACCGGTACGTGACCGGGATGATCACCGCGGTCGGGGTCCGCTACGACTTCGGCCAGGGCCATGAACTGCTCGGCGGGCGGATGCGGGACGTGGGGCTGAAGCGGGGGCGCCTCTATGAGCTGATGCACGCCGGTCGCGGGCTGCTCCTCGACCAGACAGGCCGGCTCTCGGTGGCGGGCTGGGCGGACCGGGTCGACCACGTCGTCGACGTCAGCGAGGAACTGGACGTGCCCGCGGTGCTGCTGCGGCCGGACGGCCATGTGGCGTGGGTCGGTGAGGACCAGCGGGATCTGGTCGGCCGGCTGCCCGAGTGGTTCGGCGCCGCGGTCGGTTGAGCGCGCGGGCACCCCTTCGTGGCGCGGCGCACTTTTGCAAGCGGGTGCTTGCAATTGTTAGCGGAGGTGCGGCAAGGTGGAGGCATGGCATCACTCAACGTCGGCAATCTCGGTGAGTATCTGCGCGAGCAGCGGCGCAACGCGCAGCTGTCGCTGCGGCAGCTCGCCGACGCCGCCGGGGTGTCCAACCCGTATCTGAGCCAGATCGAGCGCGGGCTGCGCAAGCCGAGTGCGGAGGTGTTGCAGCAGGTCGCGAAGGCGCTGCGGATCTCCGCCGAGACGCTGTACGTGCGAGCCGGCATCCTCGACGCCGAGCGGGACCGGGACGAGGTGGAGACACGTGCCGTCATCCTCGCCGATCCCACGCTGAACGAGCGGCAGAAGCAGGTGCTGCTCCAGATCTACGAGTCCTTCCGCAAGGAGAACGGATTCGAGATCACGCCGGACCTGGCCCAGAACGTGACTCAGGACATGGCGCAGGACGAGGCACAGGGCATGGCAGAGCACATATCGGGCACCCAGCAAGCGCCGGACACCGCCGTCCGGGGCCCCCGCACGGCCGACGGCAGCGATGCCGATCCGCAGCAGACCGCCAGTTGACGACAACGACGTGCAGCACCGCAGGCCCCCACGCGGGCCTGCCGGTCTTGTTGCGGAACACCAAAACCCTCAGCTGAAAGCGACCGGAGGACCATCACCATGGCCATCACCGACGACATCCGCAAGGCCGCCACGGACCCCACCCCGCTGTACTTCCTGGCCGGCACCGCCGACCTGGCCGTCCAGCAGGCGAAGAAGGTCCCCGGCCTCGTGGAGCAGATCCGCGCCGAGGCCCCGGCGCGGATCGAGACCGTGAAGAACATCGACGCGAACACCGTCCAGGAGAAGGCCGCCACCCGCGCGAAGGAAGCGCAGGAGACCATCCAGGCCAAGGTGACGGAGTTCATCAGCACCCTCGACACCGACCTGAAGAAGCTCGGTGAGTCCGCTCAGGACCTCGCCCTGCGCGGTGTCGGCGTCGCCGCCGAGTACGCCGTGAAGGCCAAGGAGACGTACGAGAAGGTCGCCGAGCACGGCGAGCAGACCGTGAGGACCTGGCGTGGCGAGGCCGCCGAGGAGATCGAGGAACTGGCCATCGCCGTCGAGCCGAAGGCCGAGCCGGTCGAGGTCAGGTCCGAGGACAAGCCGGCCGCGACCGCCGCCGTGCCCGCTCCGGCCAAGAAGCCGGTGGCGAAGAAGGCCCCGGCCCGCAAGGTCACCGCCAAGAAGCCGATGCCGCCCGTGAAGTAGCGGACGACGGGACTCCTCGTCTCGGGACGAAAGGTCCGGACGAAGGGTCAGGACGACGGGCCGGGCACTCTCAGAGTTCCCGGCCCGTTCTGCGGGTACGGTGGCCGTAGAGATGAATCGACTCGGGCGGTGGGCATAGTGCTGTTGACGGCATTCGGCGGCTTCTTGTCGCTGATCTTCCTTGCCATGCTGGTGCTCGCCGTGGTGGCACTGGTGATGGCAGCGGTGGCCCGCGAAGACGCGTACCGCGCGGCCGACAAGCAGAACAAGATGTTCTGGCTGATCATCCTGGGCATCACGGTGGCCGTGAACCTGCTGGTCCCGATCATCTTCCTGCAGATCGCGGGGCTGGTCGCCACGATCGTCTTCTTCGTGGACGTACGCCCCGCGCTCCGTCAGGTCTCCGGCGGTGGCCGGGGCCGCCGCGGCGGAAGCAGCAGCGACGGTCCGTACGGCCCCTACAACGGAGGCCGCTGACCACCGGCGGTCACGTTCAAGCCGACCACCGGCGGTCAGTCCTGCGGGCCTGAGGGTTGCGCGGGCCGGGCCGTCGGGCGGGCCCGACCGTCACGCGCTCGTACGGCGTGACCGTTACGCGGTCGTACGGCGGGCACGGCGTGACGGTCGCACGGCGATCACGGCGATCACGGCGATCACGGCGTCCGGTCCAGCAGGAGCACCGCCACGTCGTCCGTCAGCTCTCCGCCGTTGAGGTCCCTGACCTCGTTCACCGTCGCCCGCAGCAACTCCTCGCCCGCCAGGCCCTCGGCGAGCCGGCGGCGTACCAGGTCCACCATGCCGTCCTGGCCCAGCCGCTCCTTGCCCTCGCCGATGTGACCCTCGATCAGGCCGTCGGTGTAGAGCATCAGACTCCACTCGCCGCCCAGCTCCACCTGCTGGCGCGGCCAGCGGGCACCGTGCAGCAGGCCGAGCGCCGGGCCGCCGTTCTCGTACGGCAGTAGCTCGGCGGGGCGGCCGGGGCGGGAGATCAGCGGGGACGGGTGACCCGCCAGGCAGAGCCCGGCGCGGCGCCCGTCCGGCGCGATGTCCACCGTGCACAGCGTCGCGAAGATCTCGTCGTTCTCGCGCTCGTGCTCCAGGACCTGCTGGAGGGTGGACAGGAGTTCGTCGCCGCACAGGCCCGCGAACGTCAGCGCCCGCCAGGCGATGCGCAGCTCCACGCCGAGCGCGGCCTCGTCGGGCCCGTGTCCGCAGACATCGCCGATCATGGCGTGCACCGTGCCGTCGGGCGTACGGACCGTGTCGTAGAAGTCGCCGCCGAGCAGGGCGCGGGAGCGCCCCGGGCGGTAGCGCGCGGCGAAGCGGAGCGAGGAGCCCTCCAGGAGAGGGGTCGGCAGCAGACCGCGCTCCAGGCGGGCGTTCTCCTGGGCGCGCAGCCTGGACTCGGTGAGTCGGCGCTCGGCCTTGTCGGAACGTTTCCGCTCCACCGCGTACCGGATCGCGCGGCTCAGCAGCCGTCCGTCCAGCTCGTCGCGGAACAGATAGTCCTGGGCGCCGACGCGCACCGCCTCCGCGCCGCGCTCGGCGTCACCGGAGGCGGTGAGCGCGAGGACGGCGTGCCGGGGCGCGAGCCGCAGCACGTGCTTGAGCGTGGTCAGCTCGTCGTCGCTCTCGGTGGCCGCCCGGCCGGGGGCGGGCAGCGCGAGGTCGAGCAGGATGCAGTGGACGTCGTCGGTGAGCAGCCGCTCGGCCTCGGTGAGGTTGCGGGCGGTCCGGATGCGGATCGGCTTGCCGGCCGCGTCGAGCATCTCGGGCACGCTGAGCGAACCCGCCGGGTCGTCCTCGATGACCAGCAGGGTCAGATTCGTGGTGCTGTCGACCGGGGTCGTGGCGGCGTGGGGCGCCGGTGCTGCCCCGGCCGGGCCGCCGGTCGCTTCTCCGGATGGGCCGCCGGGTGAGAACGCGCCTTGAGCCTGACCGCTCTCCACGGCCGGGATCGCTCTCTGCCGCGGTATGGGTACGGGCATCGTGTGGGTTCCTTCCCTCCCCCGAGGGCGTGGTGGGGCGAAGGTCCTCGACCCACCGACGGGGACCATAGCGGTAGCGGACGCCGCAACGGAATGGTGTGCGTCGTGACGTCCGGCAGGCGGCCACCGTCATATGCCGCATCCTGTACCGCACTTGGACAGGATGGGGTCGTCCCCGGGATGACGAACGTCACGTCCACGAAGTCGAGGGGTAAGTACAACCGTGGGGTGGGTCACGTGCGGTGCATCACGAGGGGCAGGGCGCTTTTTCGTGGTTGGTGGCGGTTTGGCCGCTCAGGCCGATCGGTCGGCCCGATCCACCCCGGCTCCCTACGCCCCGCCCCGGCTCTATGCCCCGCCCCGTCACGCGTCCGGTCGTACGACGCCCAGTATCGGCATGGACCCGGCCCCCGCGATCGTCACCGTCCGGCCCGGCCGCGGCGCGTGCACGATCGCGCCGTCGCCGATGTACATCGCCACATGGCTGGCGTCGTCGAAATAGATGATCAGGTCGCCGGGGCGCATGTCCTTGACGTCGACATGGGGAAGCTGCTTCCACTGCTCCTGCGAGGTGCGCGGAATGCCGTGGCCGGCGGCGGCCCAGGCCTGTGAGGTCAGCCCCGAGCAGTCGTACGAGCCCGGGCCCTCGGCGCCCCACTCGTACGGCTTGCCGATCTGGCCGGTGGCGAACTTCACCGCCTTCTTGCCCTGCTCGGACGCCTTGCCGCTGATCTCGGCGAGGACGCCGGAACTCAGCCAGGCCGTCTGCGCCGTGTACGCGGCCTCCTCCTCGAGCCTCGCCAGCCGCTCCTTCTCCTTCTTCTGGAGCTGGGACTCCAGCTTCTCGGCGGCGGCGATCTGTTTCTTGATCTCCTTCTGCGCCGTGGCCTTGGCCTGGCGGTTGGCCTCCAGCTTCTGCCACTGCGCGGAGGCGTCCTTCGCGTACTGCTGCAAGTCCTGCTGCGTGCGGGTCATCTCGGCGAGCAGTCCCTTGGTCGCGTGCTCGCCCTGGAGCACCCGCCCCGCGCCGTCCAGGTACTGCTGGGGGTTGTCGCTCAGCCACAG
This sequence comes from Streptomyces mirabilis, assembly GCF_039503195.1. Lineage (NCBI taxonomy): Bacteria > Bacillati > Actinomycetota > Actinomycetes > Kitasatosporales > Streptomycetaceae > Streptomyces > Streptomyces mirabilis. Next base: position 5,024,829 of record NZ_JBCJKP010000001.1, on the reverse strand, counting down.
CCGCATCTCGGGCGGCAGACCGCCGCCCCGGTACTGCGCCCGGGCCGCGGCGCCCGCGCGGTCCTTCAACTCGTCCAGCTTGTCCTGGCCCTTGACGATCACGCGGGCCAGGTCGACGATCTCGGCCGACTGCTGCTTGGCCTGCTCCTCGGCGGCGTTGTACGCGTCCGTGGCGACCGCCGCGTCGTGGTAGAGAGCGTCCAGCTTCTTGCGGATCGCCTCAAGGTCCTTGCCCGCCGGCGAGGTTGTCGGGGTCGGTGTCGGTGTGCGCGTGGGCGCTGGTGTCGGGCTCGCGTACGCCACGCCCGATGCCGACAGCACCGCGCAGGCACAGGCCAGAACCATGGCCGCCGTGGTCAGGCTCCGCTTGCCGGATCCCATTGCTCCGCCCCCAAACTGATTTACCGTCAGTAACTTACGAGACGCCTGGGGGATCGTGCCATGTCGGCGCGCAATGCGACAGAGGTGGGCAAGAACTCCCCTCCCTCCGGCTCGCCTCCGCGAAACGATCTCCCCGCCTGTGTGACGAGTCAGTCACGCAGTTCGTTCCGTGCAGCTCACAGGCGTGCGGTGGCCACCCCTCCACCGACGCGGCACGCCCGCGCGACCCTCGGCGTCAACCGCCCGCGCGACACTCCGACCCCACACCCGTGCGTCCTGGTTCGTCGGGCCCCAGCCTTCGACGCCCGTGCCTCGCCCGGGTGTCCGGTGTCTGTGCGGCGCTTGACGCCCGTGCGTCATCCAGACGTCGCACGCCTGTCCGGCGCCCCGCGCTTACGCGAAGGCTCCGCGGGGCGCCAACGCCTCCCAGCGCACCGTGACTTCGCCCTGGCGCCAGCGGGATATTCCGTCCGTCACCGGCCAGTCCGCCGTCAGGTCGCCGGCCGTGCGTATCCAGCGCTGCCGCGCGCCGTACGAGGCGTACGGCGCGGCTGCGGCCCAGGCTCGGTCGAAGTCGCGGAGGAACGCGTGCACGGGCTCGCCCGGGATGTTGCGGTGGATCAGTGCCTTGGGCAGGCGCTCGGCGAGGTCGGACGGGCGGTCCAGCGAGCCCAGGCGGGTGGCGAAGGTGACCGTGCGCGGGCCCTCGGGGCCCAGGGCGACCCAGACGTGCCGGCGGCCGATCTCGTCGCAGGTGCCCTCGACGAGCAGCCCGCCCCGGGAACTGGGGCCCGCCGGTGCGAGGCGTGCGCACAGACGCTGCCAGACCTCGGCGACCCGCTCCTCGTCGTACTGGCGCAGCACGTTCGCCGCGCGGATGAGCGAGGGGCTGCCCTGCACCGGGACCTCGAAGCCGCCGTGCCGGAAGACGAGTCCCTCGCGCTCGTACGGCCGGGCCGCCGCGACCCTCGCGGGCTCGATCTCCACGCCCACCACGCGGGCGCGGGGGGCGGCCGTGCGCAGGCGGGTCAGCAGCTCGACCGCGGTCCAGGGAGCCGCCCCGTATCCGAGGTCGACCGCCACCGGATCGGTGCTTCTGCGCAGCTCGGCGCCGTGGGTGGCCGCGATCCAGCGGTCCATGCGGCGCAGTCGGTTGGGGTTGGTGGTCCCGCGCGTCACCGTACCCACGGGGCGGGACGCGGCGCGGGTTGTCATGCGTACGAGAGTAGGCGGCCGACGGGAAGCCCGTGCGGGCCTGTGGATAACCTCCGGCAGCCCGCCGTCAGCCTGTGGAAAAGACTGGAGAAGGAGGGAGAGGAGCCGCGTACGCAACTCGCCATCGAACGGTTGAGCGACTCTCGGTAATGATTCGGCAAAGGGGCGCGGGAGGGGGCGCGGAAGGGAAATGGAGCGGACCGCTCCGGCGTTGGCGCTCTCTGGAGGGTGCGGTGCGTCCTCCGACCGGCATGCCCGCAGCAAGGAGGAACGCCACGTGAGCCAGTACGTCAGCAGGCTCGGGCGACGCTCCCCGGCGACGCCCTCACGGCTCAGGCTGCACCGCAGGCCCCGTCGCGTGGCGATGCTCTCCGTCCACACCTCGCCGCTGCACCAGCCCGGCACCGGCGACGCCGGCGGCATGAACGTCTACATCGTGGAACTCGCCCAGCGCCTCGCCGCGATCAACATCGAGGTCGAGATCTTCACCCGGGCCACCACGGCCGCCCTCCCGCCGACCGTCGAACTGGCTCCCGGCGTCCTCGTCCGGCACGTCGACGCGGGTCCGTACGAGGGCCTCGCCAAGGAGGACCTCCCCGCCCAGCTGTGTGCCTTCACGCACGGCGTCATGCAGGCCTGGGCCGGGCACCGACCCGGTTACTACGACCTCGTGCACTCGCACTACTGGCTCTCCGGCCACGTCGGCTGGCTCGCCGCCGAGCGCTGGGGCGCGCCCCTGGTGCACGCGATGCACACCATGGCCAAGGTCAAGAACGCCGCGCTCGCCGAGGGCGACACCCCCGAGCCCGCCGCCCGTGTCATCGGCGAGACCCAGATCGTGCGCGCCGCCGACCGTCTCATCGCCAACACCTCCGAAGAGGCCGACGAACTCGCCCGCCACTACGAGGCCGAGCCCGGCAAGGTGGCCGTCGTCCACCCGGGCGTCAACCTCGACCGCTTCCGCCCGGCCGACGGCCGCGCCGCCGCCCGCGCCCGCCTCGGGCTCCCGCAGGACGCGCTGATCCCGCTCTTCGCGGGCCGCATACAGCCCCTGAAGGCCCCCGACGTGCTGCTGCGCGCGGTCGCCGTCCTCCTGGACGAGCGCCCCGAGCTGCGCGGCAACATCGTCGTCCCCGTGGTGGGCGGCCCCAGCGGTACCGGTCTCGCCAAGCCCGAGGGGCTGCAGAAGCTCGCCGCCCGGCTGGGGATCGCCGATGTCGTGCTGTTCAGGCCGCCCGTCGACCAGGAGCAGCTCGCGGACTGGTTCCGGGCCGCGTCGGTGCTGGTCATGCCCTCCTACAGCGAGTCCTTCGGGCTGGTCGCCATCGAGGCGCAGGCGGCCGGCACGCCGGTCCTGGCGGCCGAGGTCGGCGGGCTGCCCGTCGCCGTGTGCCACCAGGAGACCGGATTCCTGATCCCGGGGCACGATCCCGTCGCCTACGCGCGCGTACTGCGCGATTTCGCCGACGACCAGGCGCTGTCGGCGCGCATGGGCGAGGCCGCAGCCCGGCACGCGCAGCGCTTCGGCTGGGACACCGCGGCCGCCGCCACGGCGGACGTGTACACGGCCGCCGTACAGGACCACCGCCGCAAGGTGCGCGCCCACCAGGGCTGACGCACGCACCGCCCGAGGGTCGGTCCGCCGGACGCCTGACGTACGCTCCCTCCATGGCTGACGCAGCGTCGATCATCGAGCAGGTCCTCACCGAGGCCGAGCTGGAGTGGGAGAGCCCCAAGGCGGGCTCGTACGTCGTGAAACTGCCCGGCACCCGCAAGCTCTCGACGACCGTCTCGCTGATCGTCGGCAAGCACTCCCTGTCGCTGAATGCCTTCGTGATCCGCCACCCCGACGAGAACCACGAAGGCGTCCACCGCTGGCTCCTGGAACGCAATCTCAAGCTCTATGGCGTGAGTTACGCGGTCGACCCCCTGGGGGACGTGTATCTGGTCGGCAAACTGCCGCTCGGCGCGGTCACGCCGGACGAGGTCGACCGGCTGCTCGGCTCGGTCCTGGAGGCCGCCGACGGCGCTTTCAACACTCTCCTTGAGCTCGGTTTCGCCTCCGCGATCCGCAAGGAGTACGCCTGGCGGGTGTCCCGCGGCGAATCGACCCGCAATCTGGATGCGTTCACCCACCTGACCCAGCGTCCCGCTGGCTGAATTCCAGGTCCAGTCCAACTAAGTAGTGCGCGACCCCTTCCGGGCCAGGGGTCTCAGTGGCATGCTCACCGCCGACGCGGATCTGAACGTCATTCACATCCATGGATGCCGATGGAATGCGACGGAAGGCGGGCGGGTATGAGCGAGGACTACGTGAGCATCACCAGACGGGGCCTGCTCGGCAGTGCCGTGGCCGTGGCGGCCGCCATGGTGACCGGCGGACCGGCGACGGCCGCGACCGCTGCCGCACGCCCCCATGACCCAGGTCAAGTCCCCACCATCTGGCGGGAGTTCACCCGCGCCCCCTTCACCCACCCGCAGATCCCGTACGTCGGCAGGGCCGGCCACCGGGGCGGGTCGGCGCGCTTCCCCCGCCGCCCCGTCGTGGCCGACGTCCGCGCCTACGGCGCCGTCGCGGACGGCACCACGGACTGTGCGCCCGCGATCAACCGTGCCATCGCCGCTGCCGGGAGGGCCGGCGGTGGCACGGTGCTCATCCCGCCCGGCACCTTCCGCATCGACGGCCTGATCCGCATCGGCCACTCGAACGTCGTGTTGCGCGGCGCCGGCAGCGACCGTACGAAGCTGTACGCGACCAGGAACCTCACCGAGCTGATCGGCGTCTACGGCTCCCGCTACGGCGGCGACAAGTCGTCCTGGTCCTGGGCGGGCGGCCTCATCTGGCTCGCGCCCACGGCCCGTTGGGACTCCCTCGTCGCCGCCATCAAGGACAAGGCCTGGCCCTTCGAGGGCTGGACCGGCAACAAGCGCGACGAGTGGGAGACCCTGACGACCGTGGCCCCCGCCACCCGCGGCTCGTGGTCGGTGACGGTCGCCGACCCCCGCCCGCTGAAGCCGGGCCGGCTCGTCCTCCTGCGGCTCGCCGACGACGCCGACCACACCCTCCTGGAGCACATGTCGGGCGGCGGTCCGGGGCCCGAGGCGTACTACTGGGACGACAAGACCAAGCTCACGAGTTACGTCCCCTACGAGTGGCCCGTACGCATCGCGCGTGTGCGGGGCAGAAAGGTCACCCTGGAGCGGCCGCTGCCTCTCGACGTACGCCCCGAGTGGGACCCGCGTCTGACCACCCATGTCGAGCCGCTGACCGGCTCCGGTGTCGAAGGCCTCACCCTGGAGGCCGTCGAGACGCCCCAGTCCCCGCACCTCCTCGACAAGGGCTACAACGGGGTCGTCCTCCAGTGCGCGTACGACTGCTGGGTCGACGACGTGACGGTCCGCCACGTCGACAACGGCTTCGGATTCGTCGCCGCCTCCGCCTGCACTCTGCGCCGCACCCGTGTGGCCGGACGCGGCTCGCACCACCCGTACTTCTGTCGCGAGGGCTCGCACGACAACCTCGTCGAGGACTTCACCATCGAACAGCGCACGGTGCCGGCCCCGCCGAACACCCAGCTCCACGGCATCAACGTGGAAGGCCTCTCCTCCTGCAACGTCTGGTCGCGCGGCGACCTCCGGATGGGCACCTTCGATTCCCACCGGGGCCTGCCCTTCGCCAACGTCCGCACCGACATCACCGTCGACAACAACGGCCGGCACGGCGGCGACGCGAGCGCCGGTCCGCTCTTCGGCGCACGCTTCACCCACTGGAACATACGTGTCACGAACGGACGCGCGGGGTTGATGAAGATCGACGGTCTGGCGCCCTACTCCGCCACCGTCGGCCTCAACGAGGTGACCGAGTTCGACCAGATCGACGTCCCCGACTTCACCGGCGACCTGCACTCCCGCCTGGAGCTGTACGGGACCACGGACGTCGTACGTCCGCGCAATCTGTACGAGGCCCAGCGGGACCTCTGACTCGGCCGAGCGTGTCGTGCCCGACGAAGGCGACCGTGAGGGGTGCGGGGCGTACCCACGGGGGTCACGCCGGCCTGGAGCGCGCGTAGCGCCCCGGAGTCACCCCGACCAACTTCTTGAAGTGCCGGGTGAGATGGGACTGGTCGTAGAAGCCGGTCGCCGACGCCACCTCGCCCGGCGGCCGGCCCTCGAGGAGGAGACGGCGGGCCCGGTCGACACGGCGGGACATCAGGTACTGGTGGGGTGCGATGCCGTAGGCGCCGCTGAACGCCCTTACCAGATGGGCGGGATGGGCGTGCACGAGCCGCGCGGCCTCGTCGAGGCCGATGCCCTGGGTGAGGTGTCCGTCGAGGAGTTCGCGCAGCGTGCGGGCGAGGCTGGGGGAGTCGCGCGGGGTGGCGGCGGGAGTGCTGGGCCGCAGATGCGTGCGCAGCCGCTCGGCGATGAGCGTCAGTCTGCTCTCGGCCTCCAGTTCGTCACCGGGGTGACCGAGCGCGGTGTGCAACTGGCCGACGCGCCGTCGCAGCACGGGGTCACGCAGGTCGGGCCCGTCCACCGCGGACCCGATGAGGTCCTCGCCCAGATGCGTGCCGTCGAGATAGACGACGCGCTTGCGGAAACCGTGCGCGGTGGCCGGGGAGCCGTTGTGCGGGACGTGCGGCGGCAGCAGGGACACCGTGTCGTGCGGGGTGCCGTGCTCGTGCCGGTCCAGGTCGTACCGTACGGCCCCGTCGTCGACGATGAGCAGCGTCCAGGCGTCGTGCACGTGCATCGGATAGGCGTACTCGGTGAAGTGGGCGTGGAAGACCTCCACGACACCCGGAACGCGCGAGCGCCAGGCGGAGACCTCCGGCTGAGCGACCATGCAAAGAACGTACAAGACGGCGTCGTACCGCGGTCGGCAGTCTCGATCCATGAACAGCGAACCGATCCGCTTCGATACGAAGATCGTCGTCCTGCTGCGGGACGACCTTGAGCCCTGGCAACGCCTGAATGTCACGTCCTTCCTGGTCAGCGGCCTGGGCACACAGGTTCCCGAGGTGATCGGAGAGCCGTACGAGGACGCGGACGGGGTGGCGTATCTGCCGATGTTCCGGCAGCCTGTGCTGGTTTTCGAGGGGACGAAGGAGGTCCTTGTGGCGGCACACGGCAGGGCGCTCAGCCGCGCGCTGCCCCGGGCCGTCTTCACGTCGGATCTCTTCGGCACCGGCAACGACCGGGACAACCGGGCGGCGGTGCGGGCTGTCGCGACGGCTGGACTGGATGTGGTGGGGCTGGCCGTGTACGGGCCTCGGAACGCGGTGGACAAGGTGGTCAAGGGGGCGCGGATGCATCCGTGAGGCCGGCGGGGGCGTTTTTTCGGGGAGCTCCTGCGGTTGAGGGAGGCTCGCAGCCGCCGGGACCGCGTGCGGTGCGGGTGGAGCGGCGAGTCGGCGTCAGGCCGCGCTGACCTCGGGCTTCGCCACCGCAGGGCCGGCCTCCACCGCCGGTTCCTCCGTGGGCAGCCGCCGCATCAGCAGGCCGTACCCGAGCCCGGCCACCGTGCCCACCAGTGCGCACAGCCCCCACAGCCACTCGGCTCCGAACCGGTCGATGACCACCCCGGACATCAGGGGAGCGATCAGCGCGGCGAGTGACCAGGAGAGGGTGTACATGCCCTGGTAGCGGCCCCGGCCGTGGGTCGGGGAAAGCTGGACGACCAGGCCCGTCTGGGTGGGCGCGTTGACGATCTCGGCCAGGGTCCACACGCACACGGTGAGCGCGAAGACGCCCACCGACCCGGCGAAGGCGGTGAGCCCGAAGCCGTACCCGGCGAGGACCGAGGAGATCACGAGCAGTCGGCGCGGATCCCGGTGCTGGATGAAACGGGTGACCGGGATCTGCAGCGCGACGATGAGGACGCCGTTGACGGCGATCGCCATGCCGTAGTCGGCGGGTGTGAAGCCCGCTCTGCCCATGGCGACGGGGAGTCCCACGGAGCCCTGCTGGAAGACCAGGGCGACGAGGAAGGACAGGCCGACGACGCTCATGAAGCGCCGGTCGCGCAGCACGGTCCCGAGGCCGACGTCGTCCTTCGCCTCCTTGGCGTTCTGCACCGGCCGGGACTCCGGCAGCTTCGCGAAGACGAGGAGCGCGCAGGCCAGGGTCATGCCGGCCTCGATGAGGAAGCCGGCGAGGTAACTGAACTCGGCGATGAAACCGGCGGCCATGGAGGAGACGGCGAAGCCGAGGTTGATCGCCCAGTAGTTGAGGGAGAACGCCCGGACGCGGTCCTCGGGCCGCACGATGTCGGCCATCATCGCCTGGACGGCGGGCCGGGAGGCGTTGCTGGCCATTCCGACCAGGAAGGCGACCGCGGCGATGCTCACCGGGTCGTGCATGAAGCCGAGCAGCGCGACGGAGGCGGCCGTGGAGGTCTGTGCGACGAGGAGCGTGGGCCGGCGCCCGAGCCGGTCGGTCATCACGCCCGCGCCGAGCGAGGAGACGACACCGCCGAGGCCGTGCAGAGACGCCACGAGACCCGCGTACGAAGCGGAGTAGCCGCGGTCGAGCGTGAGGTACAGAGCCATGAAAGTGGCGACAAAAGCACCGAGTCGGTTGACCAGGGTGCTGGTCCACAGCCACCAGAACTCGCGGGGGAGCCCCGAGACGGTCTCTCGGGCGGCGCGTCGCATGACGGCGAGTGGCATCGGTCGTCCCCCACGGATGTAAGCGGCTCATGTACTGATGGCAACTTACGAGCGGGAGGTCTCCGGGGGCCACTCAATTAACAGATGCCGTCAACTGTCCGCCTTCCGGGCAGGGGCGCGAGGGGACGAAGGCTTCCATTACGCTCGGACGCATGGCCGACGCACCGTACAAGCTGATCCTCCTCCGCCACGGCGAGAGCGAATGGAACGCGAAGAACCTGTTCACCGGATGGGTGGACGTCAATCTCAACGAGAAGGGCGAGAAGGAGGCAGTCCGCGGCGGTGAGCTGCTGAAGGACGCCGGCCTGCTGCCCGACGTCGTGCACACCTCGCTCCAGAAGCGCGCGATCCGCACCGCCCAGCTCGCGCTGGAGGCCGCCGACCGCCACTGGATCCCCGTTCACCGCTCCTGGCGTCTGAACGAGCGGCACTACGGCGCCCTCCAGGGCAAGGACAAGGCCCAGACCCTCGCCGAGTTCGGCGAGGAGCAGTTCATGCTGTGGCGCCGCTCGTACGACACCCCGCCGCCGCCCCTCTCCGACGACAGCGAGTTCTCGCAGGCGAACGACCCGCGCTACGCGTCGATCCCGCCGGAGCTGCGCCCCGCACGGAGTGCCTGAAGGACGTCGTCTTCCGCATGCTGCCGTACTGGTACGACGGCATCGTTCCCGACCTCCTCACCGGCCGCACGGTCCTGGTCGCCGCCCACGGCAACTCCCTGCGCGCCCTCGTCAAGCACCTCGACGGCATCTCCGACGCCGACATCGCGGGCCTGAACATCCCGACCGGCATCCCGCTCGCCTACGAGCTCGACGCCGACTTCAAGCCGCTCAACCCCGGCGGCACGTACCTCGACCCGGAGGCGGCCGCGGCCGCGATCGAGGCGGTCAAGAACCAGGGCAAGAAGAAGTAGGTTCCGTGATCACGCCCCCGACCTGCGCATACGGCGCGGGTCGGGGGCGTTTTCACGGCCTGGGCCCTCTGTGGGACCTCAGCGCGGCGGCTCTTGCGGCGGTCGGAGTGCCTGACCGAGAGCCTTCCGGGCACGGTCCCGGCTACTCGGCATGAGGTGCGCGTACACCTTCAGCGTGAGCCCCGGGTCGGAGTGCCCCAGGTACTCGCTCACGGCCTTGATGCTCTCTCCCGCGTCCAACAGAACGGACGCGTAGAAGTGCCTCAGCGCGTGCATGCCATGCTCCCGAGCGGCGGAGTGCTCTCGGCTCTTGGCCTTCGGGATGACGCCGACGGACGCAAGGGCAGGCTTCCAGTGGTCCTCATTCAGCGACGTACGCCAGACGTGGCCACCGTTGGGCCCGCTGAAGATCAGACGCTTGGTCACGGGCTGGCCGTTCGCTCGCATCCACGGCAGCGTGATCTCAACGGGCGGGAAGTGCTTGATGTGCTCCTTGAGCGCTTCCGCCACGGGATCGGGCAGAGGAACGTCACGGAGCTTGCCGCCCTTCGGGGGTGCGAACACAGCCTTGCTCAGGCTGAGCTTGAGCTGTTGCACCACGTGCAGGGTGCCGCTGTCGAAGTCCAGCTCATCCACGGAGAGTCCGAGGATCTCGCCTTGCCGTAGGCCGCAGCCGGCGCCCATGTCCACCATGGGCCGGAAGCGTTCGACCATAGCGGCTCGCATGGAGAAGACGCGGTCTGGCTGCCAGGGAACGACACGGCGCATGCCCATCTCGGGGAGCGTCACCGTGCGTGAGTTGCATGGGTTCCGGCGAAGGTAGCCGTCCTCGACAGCCGCAGAGAGCACGGCCCGGACGTTGGAGAAGATCACGCGGGCGTACGCGCCGGACATGCCGGATGCTTCGAGCTGCGTCACGAACTCGCGGATATGGCTGGGCTGGAACGAGCCCAGGGGCCGCGACCCGATCCGCGGGAAGGCGTGCAACCTGAGCTGAGACTGCATCGACGCGCGGGTGTTCGGGTCCCCGCTCTGGCTCGCGAGCCAACCTTCCGCGAACTCCTGAAACGACGTCCGGGACGCGTTCGGGTCGATGTAGTCGCCACGGGCCACGTCTGCCGTGACCTTGCTCAGCCACTGCTCAGCGAGCCGCTTCTGTCCGTCGGGGAAGGACTTGCCCTTGCGCTTTCCGTCGGGCGCGAAGTAGCGGGCCCGGTAGCGCATGCCGGTCCCATAGCGCTCGGTCTTGACGCGGATGGTCTTGCCGTCGGCGTTGGTCTCGGACTTGAACCAGCGGTCTTGGATGCTGCCTGCCATATTCGGCGGAGCCCTCTCTCGGCATGGAGCAGGGCCGGCCGCGTGGCCGGCCCTGCTTGTGTGTGAGGTGTGTCAGACCGCCACGCGGTCGGCGTTCTTGAGCTGTGCGACGTAGGCACCTACTTCGCCCGGGTCGTAACGGACGTGTTTGCCGATGCGGAAGCCGGGTGGGCCGGTTCGCTTCCTGCGCCACTGGTAGACGGTTTCGCGGGGGACGCCGAAGATCTCGGCGATGTCGTCGGGGGTGAGGTATCGGTCGGGCAGGCCACTGCGGAGGGCAGCGCGAGCGTCGGGTTGAGCGGAACGGGGTCGGCTCATAGAGGCCTCGGCGTCGAGTCGTGTTGCGTTCGGGGGCTTCTCGCGGTGTGCGTGTGTCCGAGGTGCGGATTTCTGCGTCATTGCGTCGGTAGCGTCATTCGGGGCTCTGACCTGCGGTTTTGCTTGACGCAGCAGTTAGGGCGTGCGTCATCGCCGCGTCACGGCGTGCGTCATCGGATGACGCAGATGACGCACGATGACGCAGAGCAAGCCGTCTGCGTCATGCCTGTCGGCGCAGGTCAGGTGCCGTTTTCCGGCCCGCATGACGCACATGACGCAGCGTCTTCCTTCTTAGGACAAAGAAGGGCCTGCTGTTGTAGTTCGGTGCCCCTCACAGAGCGAAGAAGGGGCCGCTGCGCGGCGCGACCTTGAGGCGGCGTTCCGCCGAACAGCAAGAGGAGCACGTGCTCTTCTTGCTGTTCGCTTGTGCGTGCGGATCGCGGGTCAGAACGCCCGCTGCTGCTCGTGCGGGGCCGGGGGGAGCGTGCGGGTCATTTCGAGGTAGCGGCCCGCGCTGGTGCGGCCCGAGTCGACAAGCACGCGCCGGGCGGCCAGCGTCGGTTGGAGACGCTTGAGCCGGTCGGAGAGGACTTTGCCGGTGGTGGGCCACCCCTTGGGCAGGGGGCGGCTGTCCTCGCCGCTGTAGAGGCTGCTGAGGCAGGACAGCCACTCCGTGGACGTCATCCGCTGCGCGCCGCCCGGCTCGATGGTCTCGGCGTGCCTGAGGACGGTCTGCGCGAGGAGGTCACCCTCGATCACGTCGTCGTTCAGGTCGTCCAGACTCGCCCGGTAGGCGGTGAGCGCCCCGAGGCCGGTTGCCGCGTCGAACTGGGCGCACAGGTGCGCGAAGTCCGCCATCCGCAGGTCCGTGGGGGTCTCCGCCTTCATGGCCCGGACTTTGACCGTGAGGTCCAGGAGCGAGCCGAGGACGACGGGCAGGACTTCCGCGTACTCCGCCCACAGTTCCGCCTCGGTGCGGCGGACGCTGGGCCGCTCCAAGCGCAGCGGTAGGAGCCGGTCTGCGAGGTCGGGCCGGATGACACCGACGTCGATACCGGTCAGGAGCAGGGGGCGGCGGTAGCCGACGCGGAACACGTCCCCGTCGGTGAACAGGGCCCGCTTGACGCTCTCGGCTCCGGTCACGATGCAGCACATCGCGTCCGACAGGTCCGGCGTCACGTGGGAGAGGTTGTCCAGCGCGGTGATCCATCCCGCCGCCACCGCGGCGATCAGGCTTTCCTCGTCTTTCGGCGCTCGCCGCAGGTCACCGCTCATCCCTTCGATGATCCGGGTGAGCATCCGGCCCCCGGTGGACTTGCCCGCGCCCTGTGGGCCGGTGAGGAACGGGGCGGGGACGGGAACGGACGGCCCGAGGCAGCCGATGAGCCAGGCGATGGCCAGGCATTCGGTTTCGGCGTTGGCGAAGTTGCACAGCCGCATCAGCAGGTCGATGCCCTTGCCGTCGGTGTTCTTGGCCGGCAGGGGCAGTTCCCCGGTGAGCTGGGTCCGCCGCCAGCACACCTCACGCGGGTCAGGGGTGAGGATCTCCCAGCCCGAAGGATGGATGCGGACGGACTGCCCGTCGTCGCGGCCCAGGTCCAGCCACGTCGCCCCGTCGAACCCGGGGGCCACGCGGATGTTCACGGCGTGCGTGTCCTCGTACAGCGCGAGCGCTTCGATCAAGTCCAGTGCCTCCTTGAGCGCGGTCCCGTTGAACACGCCGACCCCGTCCCTGTACATGCCGACGATGAGTTCTTGGCGATGGCTGCCGGTGGTGCCCTGGGAGCGCATCGGGCGGGCCACGGGGTGGCCGTTCTTCTGCGCGTACACGGTCCCGTCGGCAGTGCGGAAGTACCGGAAGTGGGACTGTGCGTAGTCCGCGATGACTTCGCGGGCGGGGTTCTTCTCGTCCTCAGACATGGCTCAGTCCCAACGTGGTCAGGGCGTTGGTCCACGCGTCGGTGCAGTGCCGGGGCGACTCCCCCTTGGCCTGCGCAGCCGTGAACAGCCGCGCCGTGTGCGCCTCGGTGAGGCAGCCGCACCGACCGTGCGTGGACAGCACCGCGAGGAACGTCCGGTAGACGGTTGCGTGCACCGCCTCACGGGCCTCGGTGATGCGCTGCTCCGCCATGGCGATGCCGCGATCGAGGTAGGTAGGCGTGCGGTGCGGGCACTCCCCGCCACCGACCGGCGCGGGCACCATGACGGCCACCGGTCGGACCGTGGCCGGCTCCTTCACGGTCAAGTCGCGCACGACGTCCGGCAGGGCCGTCATGGTGCCGGTACCGGGCCCGAGCCACCGCGCGTACTGCATGGACGACTTGACGTCCACGCCGGGCCGTACGGCGTTGGCCGACTGCATCGCGCCCCGGTAGAGCCAGTGCTCACCCCGCGTCGTCGGCACGGACCGTGTGGCGGGCAGGCTCGCACGGGCCCACGCGATGGCCTCTGCGTTGTCGAGGTCCACGACCGTGAGGCCGGCGCCGCCGGGGTGGTAAGCCACGCCCGCCGCTTCCCTCCACGCCCGCCGCCATGTGGGCGAGTTGATGACGTTCGGGTCGATGGTCGCGGCGGCCCAGCCGTGGCACGGCGCAGGGCAGGTGCAGGGGCCGGGGGTCTTCATGTTCGGCCGGCCCCCACAGGCGTTCTTGGCGCAGGCCGGGCAGTTCCCGAACGGCACCTTCCCCGCCCGTAACGGCAACGGGGGCACGCCGTGGGCCGCGAGGCTGAGCGCGGTGCGCAGGTGCTCGCTCACGCCGCCACCTCGAGGTGAGGGGCGACCGTGGTGAGGTAGGCGGCCCCGATCCACTCCGTGTAGGCGGGCGGGAGGGCTTCCCGCAGGCGCAGGTGGTGGGTGGACCAGTCGATGCGCTTTGCTTCGCGGATCTCCTCCACGGTGGCCTTGCCCCCGCCCTTGCCGTACGCGGCGACGTACGGCCCGTCACGCCACACGCCGTGGCGGTAGCCCCGGACGTAGCCGCGATGACGAGGGTGGATGGGCTGCGGGAACGTCCAGCCTCCGAGTTCGAAGTAGCGGTGCATGAGCACCGCGAGGCCGAACTGTTCCCCGCAGAGGCGGATGTCCTTGCGGACGGCGGAGCCGGCCACGTTCTCGATCACGTACGGCCGGCCCGTCGCTTCCAGGGCGGCGCGGGTCGGCGCGATGAGCCGGGGATACGTCCGGCCGATGGCCGCGTTGCGCGCCTTGTTGGTGCCCTTGGTCGGGGCTCCCTCTCCCTGGCACGGGGGCGAGGCGTGGATGAAGTCGAATTCGTGGCCGTGGGCGCGGATGTACTCGATCGCGTCGCCCTGGTGGAAGGCGTCACCGCAGTAGTCCGGCTGCGCCTGAATGTCGACGCCGGTGATGTGGCAGTTCGGCCCGAACGCGCGCCGGTAGCCGTTGGTGGCGCCGCCGATGCACGAGAACGCATCGAGCACGCGGAAGGGTTCGAGCCCGGAGAGGGCTCGCCGGATGTCGGTCGGTTGGGTCATGCTGGAGGTCTCCAGTTCGCTATGGACGTGCTGGATTGGCGGCGGCCCCGGCTCTTGGTCGGATTGGGGCCGCCGTTTTCGTACGCGGGGGTGGTCAGGCCGCTTGCTGGCCGGGCAGGAGCCGGCCGTCGGCGGTCCTGTGCACGGCTCCGTCGGCGGTCAGGGCCCTGATCTCGCGGGAGACGGTGCCCTTGTTAAGACCGGTCGCGTCGGCCACGTCGCTGGCGGTACGGGCGCCGGCCCGGACGGCGGCCAGCACCTTGTCCCGATTGCTTCCGGGCGCCGGCTGCCCGGCGGACTCCTTGACCAGGTGCAGCGGTCGCGGGGACTGTCCGCCGGTTGTCTGGCCGGGGGTCCAGATCGACTTGGGCAGAGCGCGCACGCCCGCGTCGTCCAGGGTCCAGGTGCGCAGCATGCGCGGGCCGTAGCCCTTGAGGTAGCCGTGCCCTCGGTACTCGCGGCCCTCGGGGATCTGGTGCGGGGCGTAGTGCGCGCAGTCGTCCAGCGCGACCTGCGCCTGTGTCGTGCCGGCCACCCGCAGCGAGAACCGCGTGAGCAGGTTCGGCGCGATCAGCTTGTGCACGCCCGGCGCCCCGCCATCGGTGAGCGGGTACTGCGTCGCCCACCACAGGACGACACCGCGCGAGCGACCGAGCGAGGACAGCTCGATCAGGCGTTGCAGCCGGTCCTTGTCCTTGCTGATCAGGGCAAGGATCACCTGTCCCTCGTCCACGACCACGGTGAGCTGACGGCCGTCCCAGACCGAGATGCCGCGCTGCTTCATGTCGACCTTGCGGCGGGTCATCTCCGCGTGTGCGTCATCCACGGCGTCCGTGATTTCCTCGCGTTCCACGGCGACGCGGCACGAGTGCTCCCAGATGTTGGCCTCTTCGCCCTTGCCGTCGATGAGGAGCAGGTCGCCGCGCAGGTGGGCGGTCGCCATGAGCGGGCGGAACGACCAGGACTTGCCGGTGCCGGACGCGCCGGACACCAGCAGCCGCTCGTCGAACGGGATCAGGACCTCATCCCCGGTCTCGGTGTCCAGACCGAGGCTCATCGCCAGCGGGTCGGTCGGGATGCGGTCCGGGGTCCACAGCGAGGAGACGCCCGCGGCTGCCGACCGGGTGGCCAACGTGAGGACAGCCCAGCCGCCGCGCGAGGCGGACGTGATCCGTATGCGCAGCGCGGTGCGGACACCGAGCAGTGCACGGATGGAGTCGGCCTTGTCGGTGAGCGTCTTGACCGTCCACGTCCCGTCGAGGCGGATCTCACAGCGGATGCCGCCCGGCTCGATGGACGGGGGCGTGGTGACCGTGCCCGACAGACCACGGTCGGGGGCGTGCTCCACCCAGTACGACGGGTCGAGACGCTCCATGAGCTGACGCTCTTCCAGCGACACCGACTCATCCACCGGCACCCGCAGCTTGCGCCGGCCGAGCGCGAGACCGGCCACATTCGCGCCGATCAGCACGGCGGACGTGGCGGCCGGCCACAGCGTCAGGTGCGAGGTGGACATGAGCGCGGACGTGACGACGCTGGGCACCGTGTGCAGCGAGTGCGCCTGGATCGCGCGGGCCTTGAGGGTGTTTGGGTAGTTCACCCGCGCGGCCTTGAGCTTGGCGCGGGTGTCACGCTCGTGCCGCGCGGCTGCCTTGCTCGCCACCCGGGCGGCGCGGCGGCCGGCCGCGAACGGATTGTTCGACGCGGCGCGCGCGCTGAGTTGCTGCGACTTGGCGGTGGCGTGCGTGGAGCGCGCGGCGTTGTGCTCCTTCTGCGCGGCCATGAGCGCCTTGAGGTGTTCCGGGGTGCGCAGCTTGTCCCGCCGGTCCGCCTCGAGGTCCCAGCGGGCCGCGAACGGAACGCACACCGGGGCGAGCGAGTCCAGTGCCGCGTTGGTGGTGTTGGTGGTGTTCGACCATGCTTGCTTCCAGTCCACGAAAGGGTCCTCCAAGACCGTGGATGAGGGCCGGTGCGCCGTTGCGTGGCGGCACCGGCCCGCTCGGGTTGCAGGGGGCGGTGCTGTCGGTTGCGTCGACAGCACCGGTTGAACCCCTGCAACCGCATCTGACCTGCGATGTTGCAGAGTTGAGCGGTGGGGAGGGGTGGGGGCCCTACGCGCACGCGCGCGTAGAGGGGCGGAAAAACCGGCCGTGCAACCCCCTCGCGGGGCCCTGAAGGGCCGTTCACGGCCCGGGGGTCTGGACCCACCCGTGAGGGGGGTCGGAAGCCCTGCGGGCCGTCTACGGGTTTCGGATCAACGGCCCTTGCGGCCGAGCCGCTTGGCGGCGGCCTTGCCGTCGCTTCCGCCCACCGAGCGGACGACGGTGACCACACCCCAGACCAGGACGGCCGCGAGGAAGGCGAGCATCGCGAGGTTCGCGGCGATGGCGGTCAGGACGCCGACGAGCAGCGGGCCGAAGTAGACGCCGGCCGCGACCGCCCCGGCACCGACCCCGGAGCCGAGCGCCACGCGCTGCACGGTGCGGTCCGGGGGCGCCTGGTGGATGTGGACGACCTGCGGGCCGGCCATCTGCTGGACGGGCAGCGCGGCGGGGTCGGCGTAGACGTGCTGGCCGTCAGGGAGCTGGACGACCGTCAACGGGCGGTGTGCGGGGAGCTGTTCCATGACGCACCCTCCGGGGCGTTGTCGGGGTAGGCGCACAGCACGCACATGCCGAGGGAGCGCGGCATGCAGTAGCTGTAGGTGAGGTGGCACTCGGGGCAGGTGCGGCGGGCGAGCATCGCCAGCGCGAGCGCGCCCCACTTCCGCGACGTCATGGGCCGGACGGGCTTGGCGAGGTCGAGGCGGTAGAGGTAGGCGACCCGCACCCCGCCCGCGCGCCGGTTGACCCGCATGGTCTGCGCCGCGATCGGCTGGCCCCCGGGGCGCAGGCCCTGCGCCCGTAACTGTCGGCGCGTGGCCAGTCCGTCCGGGGCCAGGCGCCACGGGTAGGTGGGCACCCCGTAGCGGGCGCCGGTCGGGTCGAAGCACTTGCCCCACGCGGCCGACATCAGGCGACCGCCTTGCCGGTCCGCTCAGAGCGCAGGGTCTCGCGCAGCGTCCGGGCGTTCGCCGGGGAGGTGTGGACCGCGAGGCGGATCCCCTCGGCCGTGAGCTTCGCGTCCGGCCAATCAGCCGTCACTGTGCGGGCCTCGGCGAGCAGTTGATCCGGCGTGCGCTTCGGCCGGCTCGATCGGGCGACCTGCGGAACCCGACCGGTTGCCCGGCGCGGGCGGGGCGACTCGGCCGCGGCCACCGCGCGCCGCTCGATCGCCGGGGCGGGAGTCGGGGCGAGGGCGGTCGGTACGGGCTTGAGGGGGAGAGCCGACTTCAGGAAGTCCACGGCCACCGGATCGGGTATCCGCACCGGAGCCGCGGGAACGGGCTGCGGGGTCGATTCCGTGAGGTCAGCCGTAGACCGATTGCTCACGGTCTCGGTGGATTCCTCCGCATTCGCGTCCGGGGTCGGAATCGGGGCGGGGCGGTGGTGCAGCACCTTCGCGACGAGATCGGAGCCGAAGTAGATCGACCCGACCGGAAGCGAGGTGGCCAGCAGCACGAGAGCCCAGTTGGCGGGGTCCCAGTCGGCCAGCCGTCCCCAGTCGACCGTGGCGCCGTGCAGTTTCGGCACGAGCCCGTGGACGTAGTTGAGGACCAGCGAGGCGAGCGTGTAGGTGCCCAGCACCCGCAGCGCGAACGTCCGGTCCCGACCGACCAGAACCAGGGTCGCGACCAGCGCGAGGGCCATCAGGCCGTCGACCACGAACGGGTAGAGCGTCGCGGCTGTGTGGTCTGCGCCGATGGCGTTGGCGATGTCTCGCAACGCGTTCCACGAGACGCGGAACGCCATCGCGACGACCGCGACCAGCGCGGCCACGAGCAGGACCCTTCCCGTGCGGTTCATGCCGCACCCCCAAGGGTGAGCAGGGCCGCGAGGATGAGCAGCGCGCCGCCCGCACAGGTCAGGTCGACCGCGCGGCGCAGACCGGTGAACTTGGCGACGGCGATCCGGGACAGTCCCGCGATGTCCGCCGCCTGGTCGTCGGCGAGGGTGGTGCGGATCTCCTCGACCGTGAGCGTCGCCCACAGCGGGAAGCCGTGTCGGCCGTGCAGGTTCGGGCGGACGGACCGCAGCAGCAGACCGGCCGCCGCGACCAGCAGTCCCATACCCGCGATGCCGGCCGCGAGGGCGGGGCGGGTCAGGGGCAGGTCGTGCCCGACCGTCCATGCGCCGGCGAGGACGGCGCCGACGAACGCCAGCAGCAGGCCTGTCTTGGTGTCGGTGCGGGCGATCTCCGCCTTCACCTCGGCGTGCGCGGCGGCGAGCGTCTGGGGGTGCTCACGCGCCCACCCCCGGAACCAGCGGCGAGACCCGGTTCGCGAGCACCAGCCGCAGGGCCAGCGCCACGCTGCGGGCCCGGCGGATACGGCGGGTGTCCAGCTCGTTGGGGGTGCGGTCCAGGGCGATGATCTGCGCGTCCAACAGGTCGATCTCCGCCTCGATGACGGGCATCTCACGATCGATAGCGTCCAGCTCGGCGTCCGTGGGCTCCCGCCACTCGGCGAACGCGGTAACGGCTTCCTGAACAGTGACGATGTCCTGCATGGGTCGTGTTCCTCTCACAGGTCGTACGGCCCGACAGCACCCCCCGGAGTAGCCGCTCCGGGGGGTGCGCCGTTGATTGGTGAAATGCCGCGTGCAATGCGCGCGGCGTTGAGGCGGGGAAGGCCTGTTACTCGCCGTCGGTGTCCTCGGACTTGGCAGCGGAGCCCATGACCACGTCGCCGTAGACGACGCCGCCGGACACTCCGACCTGGTCGCCCATCACCACGGACCCGCCGAACGTGATGTCGCCCTCGCCGAAGTTGAAGACAGCAGCGCTCTTGTTGTCGCCCATGTGCATCTCCTCTGCGTGCTACGGGACTTGCCAGCGGCCGGACGGCCGCAGTACCCCGGGCCGGATTCGATCCGGCGCCCTCGCGGCGGGATGCCGGGGCGGAAGGGATCGGCTTCACCGGTCCGCCGTTGCTGCGGCGGACCGGTCCCGAGCCGGTGAATCGGGCGCGTCATCGTCACTGCTCTGACGCCAGCAGGGCGGCGCGCACCAGGTGGCATCACCAAGGGCTGACCTCCAGGAATGGAGGGATGATCCCGAGGGATTTATCCAGAGCCGGTGCGCGGGGAAGTGGCCGCCGGCGACCTTGACCCGGGTCGCCACGGGGACGGGGAATCTCACCCCGTCGGTCCAAGCACGCTGTTCAGTTCTCAAGGCGCAGTCACTCCCCGACGAGCGCGGTAACCCCAGGTCAAAAAGAGGTTCCCGTCTTCACGGGACCCGCCGGGCGCTGTCAGTGCAGGGCAGGCACACTCAATGGTGTTGCACCACCTGCTCAGCTTGTTGGTACAAGCTGATGCAGTGATGCTGCACCCACGGACGGTGAGTCGTCAAGCGTTTGGAGACCGCATGTACCAACAAGTTGCGCGAGTGCGTCATGATGAGGGCATGAACAAGCAGCCGAAGTACCGGCAAGTCGCCGACGCCCTGCGCCGCGAGATCGCCAACGGCACCTTTGCGCCGGGGGCGCGGCTGCCTTCCGAGAGCGACTTGCAGCAGCGCTTCGACGCTTCCCGGAACACCGTTCGGAATGGGTTGAGCCTGCTGGTCAGCGAGGGCTTGATCTCGTCCAGCCAGGGGCTGGGCTATGAGGTCCGGTCACACGAGGTGTTCAAGCTGAACGCGTCTAAGTTTGAGAACTTGGACTTCCCGCAGAACGGCGACGCGTACAACACCGACGTGACCAACGCAGGGCGACGGCCGCACCAGACGTTCCGCGTCGAGATGCTGCCGGCGTCGGAGGAGATCGCCGATCGCCTGAGGATCGCGGCAGGTACGAAGGCCGTATTGCGGTTCTGTCATCGCTATGTGGACGACGTTCCTTGGTCGACTCAGGCGACCTACTATCCAGCGTGGCTAGCCGACGAGTCGCCGCGACTGGCTGAACCAGGAGACATCGAAGAGGGCACCACGCGGTACCTGGCTGAACGAGGTATCGAGCAGGTGGGGTACTTCGACGAGATCGCGGCGCGGATGCCGACGCCGGAGGAAGCGCGCCTACTGGAGATGGGAGCGGGGGTGCCGGTGCTGCTCTGGACGCGTACGGGCTTCTCAACAGATCGGCCCATCCGGTGCACCATCACGACGTTCCGGGGCGACTTGAACCAGATGAACTACGAGATCGGCGACCTGTCCGCCCGGAGTGAGAACGAGCCTCAGTGAGAATCATCCCCGCTCAACCGGACGATGTGGCCAAGCTGCTTGCCTTCCGAGAGGAGGCGGCGGCTTGGCTCACCCGTCTTGGCATCGACCAGTGGCAGCGTCCGTATCCGGCTGATCGACTGCTCGCCACCATCAAGGCAGACACTGTCTTCATGGTTATGGACGGTGACGAGACCGTGGCCACCATCACGCTCACGTCGGAAGCTGAGGAAGGGCTATGGACGGAGGCAGAGTTGGATGAGCCGTCCCGGTTCATCAACAAGCTGACGGTAGCCCGCACCCGTGCCGGCCAGAACATTGGCGGTCGGCTGCTCGACTGGGCGGGGGATCGCGCGTACCGCGAAGGATCCAAATGGCTGCGGCTCGATGCGTGGACCACGAACGAGGCCCTCCAGCGGTACTACCTCCAGCAGGGATTCGAGTATGTGCGCACAGTCCGCGAAGGGGGGGCGGTGAACGGGGGGCCCCGCGTCTCCGGTTGGCTGGCGCAGCGCCGAACTGCCGTCGCTGACCACGGCTTTGATGATTCCACCCCTGTCATTATCCGCTGATATCAACGACCTCGTACACCAGCGCGCAAGCTCGGACTACCGTTCCCGCACAACGTCGTAAGACGGTTTCGGAATGGCTGGTAGGCGGCACACGTAGGCAGGGGATGTGCGGTGATTTCCTAGGCCGCACTGAAATCATTCATATATATCTCTCTCGAAGAATGCATCGAATTCCTCTTCGGAGGAGAACTCCAAAGTACTCCCATCTTTGCAATGCATCGTGTACGTCTTGCCTGACCTGAGCGTCTCCGTCGCCTCCGCGTGTTCCACAAGCGCAATCTCGACCAGCTCCTCAAGGCTGATCCCGCGACTCTCGCTCATGGCGGTGGCGAGTTTCCCAAGTGGACCGAAGAGGACGAACGCAATTTTGCCGTCCTCCTCTGTGATGGTGAAGATTCCTGACCCTGAGCGGTAATCGATTTTCGCTCCGGTGTAGTTGGCAAGGGTTTCTATTAGAGCTTCGGTTCCCGACTGCTCCCGCTTCAGGCGCTGATGCCGGGCAATAGTTTTTGCCTGGATCTTCTCCAGCCCCTGCGGGTCGACTCTATTGCTTCGAGGGATTAATACCTTGGCCTTCTTTCCGGAAGTGTCGATGGGGAGAGCTGGTTGTTGGATCATTTCCCAGATTATTTCTCCGCTCTCCCGCTCCCACAGCATAAGGAACACCGGGTCCCAGAATTCTTGCCAATGTTGTAGGTGGTCGAAAGTGATGGGGTATCTGACGGGCCCACCACCCTGCTTTCGGATACGGTCTGTGGACTTGGCTTGGACGTAAAAGGTGTAGGGAGTTGCTGCCTCTCCCTCGAAGATCCTGACCAAGAGATCCTCGCCGTAGTCCTGGTTCAAGATTTCTACGTTCCATCCCATAGAAAGGAAAGCCTCTTGAATTTTCGTGACCGACAAGTCGGCGTTCAGATGTGAGCGCGGGCGCTTGGGAGACATCACACCAGTGAACCAGCCAGTACGGCGGTTTGACTGGACGTCTACCCAACTCATCTTTCTCTGCGATTGTCGGAGTGAGACGGAGCCTGGTGTCGCCGAGCTGACATCAACACCGACGGACGTTGACGAGCGCCAGCGGTCGAGTCAGCGTCCGAACCGCCACCGGATCGGGGGTCACTGGCCGTGCTCGCTAGCCCGGTGGGAGGCTGCTCCTCTTCGTGAGTGGGGATCCGGGGCGACACCGCCGGGCCCTCTCTGGGCCCTCCGAGGAGGACCAACGACGACAGGCAACGGCCATCAACGACGGCCCGAACGCAGGTCAGTTGGGGTGTGCACCTCTCTGACCAGCGGCGAAATACGGGCCCGCCAGACCCAGGGCAAGAAGAAGTAACGCGATACCTACAAGCCCCCGACCTGCTGTTTCTTGGCAGGGCGGGGGCTTTTTGGTGGTGCTGGGCCGTCTCTGGGCCGTCGGGCGCTTGGCCGGGCCGTCAGGTGTGTCGACGCAAGCGGCGGATGCGGATGTCGAGGACGATCAGCAGGGCCGTGGGGATGGCGACCCCGGCGGGGGCGTTCGCCCAGAGGGCGAGGGTGCCGCCAGCCGTGCCGATGAGCGTCATGGGCAGGTCGCGAGGATGGATGTCGACGGTGAAGCCGGTGCGTGCGACCATGGGTCCTCCATGTGTGATCGGTTCCTGGCTAGGGTTTCCGAGCGCAGAAATGGAAGCGAATGCCGCCCCAGCCCGGGCGGCATTCGCATGCTGCGGAAACTTTCCCATAGTCGTCACGCGTGAACCAAACGTACAGCTAGGCGCCGCCTTGTCTCTTTGGCGAGACGGATTGTCCACGATCGTGGACAGTCGGAGCGCCCCGATATTTCTTGGAAACTTTCCAGAACTTTCCAATTTTTCCAGAAGTCGCGTCGTGCCGCCCCGCGTGGCCCCCTGCCGTCCTGTGCGGCCTGGCGCCGCCTTGAGTCCTCCAGGTCGTCGCTGACGTTTGCGCTCTAGCTAGGGATCCCCGCTCCTGGCGAGGGGCGGGGATTCGAGTAGTCGCTAAGCCATGCTGGTCGGTCGGTTCGGCTTAGCGGCTTCACCGGTTTGTCTTTATCGGTTAGGCATTACCGTTTCGGCTTTACGGATTAGGCTTTACGGGTTTCTAGTCTGCGAGCGCATTGCTCTTCTCGTAGGTGCTCGCAATTGCTTTCCGCGTACGCTCCTGGCTGGACGGCATGAGGTGCGCGTACACGCGGAGCGTCAGTCCTGGGTCCGAGTGGCCATACCGGGACTTCCACCCGCTGACCGTCTGCCGCGACACACCAAGCGACGCAGCGACCTCCGTCACCGTCGCACCCGCCAGCACAGCCCGGTATCTCTGTCGATCACCGCATAGAGCGGCCCACGGTCAAGACAATGCCTCCGGCGGGGGATCGGCCGGCACCGGGATGGAGGGGGCGCCATCGCCGACCGCGGGTCCATCGTGGCGGATGCTGCGGGCTCCCATCCCGCACACCATCGACCCAGGCAGAGCCGTGCAGACGCGGCCCATGGCGTCCAGGTCGTTCGTACAGTGGCGCGCTCCACCTGGACGCCATGAACCACGCCTGCACGGGGGTGACGGAAAACTGGTCGTGTGCGAAGATCCGGCTCCGCACACGTGTCTGCCAAGGTCGACCGGAGATCCATGTCCGCCATATCGCTGCCCAAGCCGTCTGAGCCCGGCTCCAAGCGCAACCAAAAGGGTCGCCGCCTGGCGATCTCGGGTGTGCTAGTGCTCGGTGGGGCCGCGCTGGCGATGGGCCTGATCATCGGAAGAATCTCCAGTAACGCCGACGGAAATCCGGACAAGCGAATGTCCGGCGCAGGCGACCGGTTGGCCATGAGTCTCGCGGTGGGCGACTGCTTCAATAGCTCACAGCACGGAGAGGTCTACACCGCGGCACCTGTGCCGTGCTCCCAGCCACACGACGGCGAAGTGTTCGCCACGCTCGCACTCACCGGGTCCACCGGCGCCGACGACGTCCTCGCGAAACAGTCATACCACCAGTGCAGGGATCGGCTGACCGACTACGTCATGGACGACTGGTCCTTGCCCCACACGACGGGCGTCAACTACTACTACCCGACCCGTGAGATCCAGCAGTCGGGTAACAGGACGGCCACCTGCTTTACGGCCGACACGGACGGTCAGACCACAGGCAGCGTACGAGTCCAGGAGGCCAGCTTGACAACAGACCAGCTTGCCTTCCTCAGACTGGAGCTGGCCTCCGCGCGCGTCTTCAAGACCTATCCGCACCGGGGCAGCGTGGCCGCCGATCGTGCCTGGTCTGCGAAGATGGCGGCCACGCTGGACCATGAGGCAGACGGCCTCAAAGCTGCCACCTGGTCTGCAGGCGCCAGGCCCAAGGTCACCGCCTACGTCGGGGAACTTCGAAAGAGCGCCGAGCTGTGGCGCAAGGCCGTGGCGGCACATTCGGACAACAGTTACTGGGCCCGTTCTGACAACGCCTGGAACCAACCTTCATACAAGTACCAGCGAGACGTACGGAAGGCTCTGCGGCTGACTTCGGATCTCCCCGCCACCTCTTTCGGGCCGCCGTTCTAGGGTCGGCACGCCTCGGGCTGCCAATCGGGCCGGCCTCGACCTCCAACCGCCTCTGCCCAGGACGCCGGGCCACGTGCGCTCCGACCGTGGCACGGTCCCGTGGCCGTGCCACTCCCGTGCCATAACGGACGGGGACTCACGGGGAACCGGGGTCTCCAGAGGTGAGTCGGCCGGACTCTGCCCAAGTACGGAATCCGCAGGTCAGGCTTGTGACCACCTCACCTCGCTCCTAAAGCGGGTGTACGCCAGGCGTCATACGCCCAGGCGTGTGAAGGCGCCGTGTCATCATCGGGGGATGCTGACTGAGGAGGACGCGCGCCGACTGGTGCTTGCGGAAATCGACGCCGCACAGGGCTGCGTCGAGTACGACCTTCAGTTCCTGCGTGTGGAGGCCTTGCCGGTCGGGTGGATCTTCTACTGGGGGGCAGTCTGGGATGGTCCGAACGGACCGCGGCCTCGGTTGGGAGGCAACGGTCCCTTCCTAGTGGATCGTGAAAACGAGTGGTTGATTCGAACTGCCACCAGCGTCCCCGTCACGCGTCAAATCGCCGTCCCCTTCGAGGCCCTCCTCCAGTTCCGCGCGCCGGTCTCGCCACAGCTCGGCGAGGGCCGTATAGGGCTCCGGGTCCGCCGGTGCTGAGGCTATCGCCCCCACTAGAAACTCCACGGCGCTGACCGGGCTTCCGCCGCAGTGCGCCATCACACGAGCGAGACCGACTCCCGCTGCCACTGACTGGTTCGACATCGCCAGAGAATATCCACGGCCAAAGGTGCTGTGGGCCCTTCCGCTTGCCCGGCGGCACAGCCATCGGTGATCCGTGAGTGACGGCAACCCTGACGGCAACGACGGCACACAGAGGCCGGTGATCACCACGGTTGGCAGTCAATCCAGGGGAGGGGTGACCACCCTCCCAACAAGCTGCCCGATCCTACGGATCAGAAGGTACTCGTGCCCCTGTCGTGCCCGATCGAACGGTAACTGACGGGGAACCACGGTGCTTGATGGACAGCGCGCACGAGAACGACCCCCGACCGATTCAACTGGTCAGGGGCCGTTCACCTGCGGTTGGTTTGGGATTTGAACCCACGGTGACATCGCTGCCACGGCGGCCTTCAAGCTTGTGGCCAGCCTGATTGCTCAGGAGCAGCCGCAGGACAAGGCGTAGGCGACGAATACAGCTGCCACGGCAAACGTGCTCCCGCTCCACCAGCCAACCGGCAACGCCGCCCTCGCCTGGCGGGAGAAGCAGCTCCCAGAGCCGCCATAGCCGAAGGAGGCCAGCACGGCACCGCCTACACCCCCGGTGACGAGCGGGCCGCGCCCCATCCCCAGACAAACGCCAGGCGAGATCACCGCGCACCGGGGACGGGAACTCGGTTCTGTGTTAGTGGAGTCGTGGTCCGAACGGTGCCCTGGGCACACGGTCGCCGAGGGGCCTCCTGCTCCCGGCACCGCTCCGGGGTATCAGTCCTCGCCGCTGCCGTACGGCCTGGTCAGAATCTCGAGGTTGTGTCCGTTGGGGTCGTCGAAGTACGCCCCGCGGCCGCCATCGTTGTGGTTGATCTCGCCGGGGTGGTGGTGATGCGGGTCTGCCCAGTAGGTCAGGCCCGCCTCGCGGATACGGGCGAAGATCGCGTCGAAGTCGTCCTCGGAGACGAGGAACGCATAGTGCTGTGGGCTGATCGACTCGGCCGTGTCCATGTAGTCCAGCGTCACGCCGTTCGGTATCTGCACCGGGACGAACGGACCGTACTCCGGTGCCACCTCCAAACCCAGCAGATCCGCGAGGAACCGTGCGGACGCCATCTTGTCGTGCGCGGCGACGATCGTGTGGTTGAGTTCGACTGCCATCGGTCGGCCTCCTCCCCCCTGGGTGCCAGAACCACTTTCCACGCTAGCAACCGCCCGGGCCGGCGCCATCCGTCTCCGGTCCCGTCCAGCTCCGACCTGCGACCGAGACCGAGAACCAGGGGAACGAGGACCCTTCCTGGCCCCCTATGGACCGGGGTCATCACCGATGAGCTCGTTGTCTTCCACCCACAAGGGCACACCCCGCTCCTGAAGCGCATGCAGCGGAGCCAAGAGACCTTCGACGTGACTCGCCCCGGTCGTCCGGATGGCTTCCCATACCTATTCCACTCTCAGCCCGGCGGTCTCATCTCCTGGGGCTACGACTGCGGGGACGAGCACTTCTTCCTCCCTGGAGCTGCACGGCAGAGCGTGATCAATGCGTTTCAGGAACTCGGAGTCGACGGCGAGGGCCGAGGGCATAGAACGGTTCGGCATGGTCGCCCTGGACGTTCCGCCCGCCGCTGATGTCGCCAAGGTGCAAAGGCTGCTCAACCACGGTGTATCCGAGGAGTGGTGGGACATGGAAGAGGGGTGCACCGCGCATTGACCGGCCGCTTCCGCCGGCTGACGCCATTCAGGTGGGCCACGGCTGGGCCGTCCCTGGGCCGTCCGAGGCCGATCGGCGGCGGCCAACGACGACCAATGACGACCTCTGTGAAGGGGCAGACTAGGGCCCTGACCAGCGAAGCCCCAGCTCACCAAGATCCCCGACAAGACCCAGGGCAAGAAGAAGCAACCTGACTTGATCAAGCCCCCTACCTGCGGATTCTCCGTTGGGGGCTTTTCGGTGGCCTTGGGCCGTCTGCTGCTTGACCGGGCCGTCAGGCCTTGAGGAATTCCGGCTCCGGCCGTGCCCTCACGCCCCGGCTGCGCTCCGCTCCGCCGGGCGCGCTCCCGGCTCCGGCCCGCTCCGCCCGCGCTGCGCCGATGCACGCCCACGCGTGGACAGAGCCGCAGGCCATGAGTCGAGGATGGGAGCTGGGGAGAGTGGTGGGTTGCTGTGGGCTGCTGTGCTGCGGCGGAGGATGAAGTACCGGATTCACCGGCCGCCCCTGGTCTCGATATGGACCCTCGTCAGCGCAAACAGGATCAGGAGGTCGAGTGTCATCGCAGGGATGGCCCACAACGGGTAGTACGGAACGAACATGAACTGGGTGATCAGGCTGATCCCTGCCACCACTACACCGGCCCCGCGCCCCCAGCTCTTGTCTGTCAGGACTCCCAGGCCCGTGATGACCAGTGCCACTCCGATCACGAGGTGGATCCAGCCCCAAGCGGTCAGGTCGAACCGGTAGGCGTACCGGGACGCGGAGAACAGGGTGTCCTGTGCGATGCCGGACGCGCCCATGAGAATGCTGAGGGGCCCGCTGAGCAGCATCATGATCCCGGCGAACGAGGAGGCGTCATTGATCGTTTCGCCGCCGCCGGGCTTTCCGGGGCCTCTCCGTGTTCTGTCCGGCACCGCTGTCATGGCAGCACCCTTCCTGTACAGCGCGGTCACCGACGCACACTGCCCGTGCGAGGCCGGCCACGCTCCCCCTGACAGCATCACCGCAATCCTTCGGCACCGCGACCGCAACCCTCGTCGCCATCACGGCATTGCCGGAGGTGCCGCGAAGGGTGCCCCCGTACCCCTGTTTGAGGCGTGAGTGTCCGACTGCGTGACAACGCCCACACGTAGCGGACAACCACGTACGAGTGCGGACCATCACTCCCGCGCCTCCCTGGCCTGGCGGGACGGATCGGTTCCCAGCCGCCATGGCCGAGGAAGACCAGCAAGGCGCCACCTGCGCCCCCGGTGATGAGCGGGCTGCTCTCCCATCCCCGGACGAATGCCAGGGCCAGACCCGCGAGGGCAAGGCAGGCGACCACCGTGAGCGGAATGCGCCGGTCAGGAGGGTCCCGCCGTCGGGCCGCAGTGCGCGCGGCGGGGGGTTGTTCTAGCGTCGAACAGAGGAGGGGCAATCCTGTCGAGCCGCCGGGTGCGGGGCCCGAGGTCACAGCCGTACACCGGGCGCCTCCGCTGCCCGGCGCCTTGAATCCGCGAATCCCCGACCAACCCCGGAGAGCAGGTGCCTCCCATGCACACGGCGGCCCGTATCGCCGGTGTCCTCACCGGTCTGACCCTCACACTCGGCGGCGCGGTCTTCGCCGCCCCCGCCGCCCACGCGGACATCCCGGCCTGCACGAACATGGTCCGTCAAACGGGCGTCGAAGTCTCGGACGCCGTCACATCGGCGTGCACCCAAGGTGTGCACGGCGACCTGCGGGGTTGTGTGAGCGCCCTGACCCAGGCCGGCACGCCGGGCGGCGCCGCGACCGGTGCCTGCCGTATGGCGGCCAACCCCCCGTGACGGCGAACATGCCGGGCGTCCAGGGCAGGGCCGGGAAACAGGTCGGCCGTCGGCGAAGCCGCCCCGGTACGTCGTGCCGTGATCCCTTGCGACCCGGTGCCATGGGTCCTGGCGGGGCCTCCGGTCCGGTGACCGCATGCAGAAGGGGCCCCGTCGTGGTGACGGGGCCCCTCTGGATGGGGCTACGTGATCAGCCGCACTGGCACGGGTTGCCCGACTGGCAGCCGCACCCGCAGCCGGAGCCGCAGCCGCAGGCGCCGAACAGGGGGAGACTTTTGATGTCGGCGGGCTGGTCGGTGTCGCGGTCCAGGGTCGGGTCGGGCGTGGCGGGAGAATCGGCCATGGTGTCCTCCTCAATGAGGCCTCAATGAGGCATCGAGGCCGGGTGCCTACGCCTGAACGCCTGGGCGTAGGCGCGAGTGCCTGCCCCCATTGCATGCCCGCTCCCCTGGGCGCATCAACGGCGCACTGAGGCTCGCCCGCGCCCCCGGAGTGAGACGGCAGCCCCGGGCGCTCCCGGACCTCAGACGCCCTCGGCCCCCGTGACCGGCTGAATGTCGGGCTGGAGCTCGTCCGCGTGCTCACCCGTCACCAGGTACACCACGCGCTTGGCCACCGACACCGCGTGGTCGGCGAAGCGCTCGTAGTAACGGCCCAGCAGGGTGACGTCGACGGCGGTCTCGATGCCGTGCTTCCAGCGGTCGTCCAGCAGGTGCTGGAAGAGCGTGCGGTGCAGCAGGTCCATCTCGTCGTCGTCCTGCTCCAGCTGGAGCGCCAGGTCGACGTCCTTCGTGATGATCACCTCGGCCGCCTTCGCCATCAGGCGCTGCGCGAGCTGGCCCATCTCCAGGATCGTGGCGTGCAGGTCGTGCGGGATCGCACGCTCGGGGAAGCGCAGCCGGGCCAGCTTCGCCACGTGCTGGGCCAGGTCGCCGGAGCGCTCCAGGTCGGCGGACATGCGGAGCGAGGTGACGACGATACGCAGGTCCGTCGCCACCGGCTGCTGGCGGGCCAGCAGGGCTATCGCGCGGGCTTCGAGCTCGTGCTGGAGATCGTCGACCTTCTGGTCGGCCGCGATCACGCTCTCGGCGAGCTTCAGATCGGCGTCGAGGATGGCCGTCGTGGCGCGTCCGATCGCCGATCCGACGAGCCGGGCCATGTCGACCAGGCCGTCGCCGATCGAGTCAAGTTCCTCGTGGTACGCGTCACGCATTTGGTTTGTCCCTCTCTTACGTCACCTTGGGGCCCGGGGTCGGACTGCCCTGACCGCCGGACGGACCGCCGGACGGGCCCCGTGAACCCCACGCTCCCACGTTCCGGCCCGTACGCGTCCGTTTCCGTCACCCCAAATGAACCATCCCTGGCTCCTGGGTGAACTCTGGGCGACGAGTGTTCGAGGTCGCACTCCGATGGCTGTGGCCTGGCGTGACGACATGCCTAACCTGGGGGCATGGACGTGAACGCGGCGGTCGCCGCAGCGGCAGCGATCGCCGGAGTGCTCACCGGTGTCATCGCCATGCTGGCGTTCCGCTGGAGCGAGCGCGACCAGAAACGCCCCACCCGCACATCCCTGCACACGGACCCGGTGCTTCCGCCGGGCGTCGACACGGTGCTCTCCGTGCTCCGGTCCTCGGCCGTCGTCCTCGACGAGGCCGACGCCGTGGTCAAGGCCAGCTCGGCCGCGTACGCCCTCGGGCTGGTGCGCGGCGGCAAGCTCGCCGTCGAGCCGATGATGCAGATGGCCCGCGACACCCGTCGCGACGGGGAAATACGCCAGGTCGAGCTGGATCTGCCGAGGCGGGGGACCGGACGGGGGGAGGCCCTGGCCGTCTCCGCGAGAGTCGCCCCGCTGGGCTCCCGGCTCGTGCTGCTCCTCGTCGAGGACCTCACCGAGGCCCGGCGGATCGAAGCGGTACGGCGCGACTTCGTCGCGAACGTCAGCCACGAGCTCAAGACGCCCGTCGGCGCGCTCTCCCTCCTGTCCGAGGCCGTCATGGACGCCTCGGACGATCCGGAGGCCGTCGAGCGCTTCGCCGGACGTATGCAGATAGAGGCCACCCGGCTCACCAACCTCGTCCAGGAGCTCATCGACCTGTCGAGGGTGCAGAACGACGATCCCCTCGAGGACGCCGAGCCGGTCCGCGTGGACGAGCTGGTCGCCGAGGCCATCGACCGGTGCCGCCACCAGGCCGGCACCAAGCAGATCACCATGGCCGCCGGCGGCACCGCCGACCTGAGCATCTGGGGGAACCGGGGCCAGCTGGCCGCCGCCCTCGGCAACCTCGTCGAGAACGCCGTCAACTACTCGCCCGCCCGCACCCGGGTGGGCATAGCCGCGCGCCGGGTGACCGCGCCCGGCGGAGACCTCATCGAGATCGCCGTGACCGACCAGGGCATCGGCATCTCGGAGAAGGACCGGGAGCGCGTCTTCGAGCGCTTCTACCGCGTCGACCCGGCCCGTTCCCGTCAGACCGGCGGCACGGGTCTCGGTCTCGCGATCGTCAAGCACGTGGCCGCCTCGCACGGCGGGGAGGTCACCGTGTGGAGCTCCGAGGGTCAGGGCTCCACGTTCACCCTGCGGCTGCCTGAGGCGGCCGCGGCCCGCGACCGCGGGATCGACCACGACATGCCCGGACTCGACGATGAGGACGAGAACGGGCAGCCCGACGGGACGACCACCGTCACATCCCCGTATGAACCGCTTCCCGCTCCGGAGGTCCTTCCGTGACCCGTGTGCTCGTCGTCGAGGACGAGGAGTCCTTCTCCGACGCCCTGTCGTACATGCTCCGCAAGGAGGGCTTCGAGGTCGCCATCGCGACCACCGGGCCCGACGGACTCGACGAGTTCGAGCGCAACGGCGCCGACCTCGTCCTCCTCGACCTGATGCTTCCGGGCCTGCCCGGCACGGAGGTGTGCCGCCAGCTGCGCGGCCGCTCCAACGTCCCGGTGATCATGGTCACCGCCAAGGACAGCGAGATCGACAAGGTCGTCGGGCTGGAAATAGGAGCCGACGACTACGTCACCAAGCCCTTCTCCTCCCGCGAACTGGTCGCCCGTATCCGGGCCGTCCTGCGTCGTCGCGGGGAGCCGGAGGAGGTCACCCCGGCCGCTCTCGAGGCGGGTCCCGTCCGGATGGACGTCGACCGCCACGTGGTGACCGTCTCCGGCTCCAAGGTCGACCTGCCCCTGAAGGAGTTCGACCTCCTGGAGATGCTGCTCAGGAACGCGGGCCGCGTGCTGACCCGTATGCAGCTCATCGACCGGGTGTGGGGGGCCGACTACGTGGGCGACACCAAGACGCTGGACGTCCACGTGAAGCGTCTGCGCGCCAAGATCGAGCCGGACCCGGGCGCGCCGCGGTACCTGGTCACGGTGCGTGGCCTCGGCTACAAGTTCGAGCCGTAAACCGAACCCGTCTCACGGCGGCACGTACGACGCGACCCACCCGTACGACACAGGCCGGCACGTACGACACAGGGCGGCACCCTTCGGGGTGCCGCCCTGCGTGCGTGCTGGATCAGTGGCCGGCCGACGAGGAGGCCGTCGCGCTCGCGGAGGCCGCGTCGGTGGGCGTGCCCGAGACGGAGCCGGACGGTGAGGTCGAGGTCTTCGGCGACTTCGAAGTCTTCGGCGACTTCGAGGAGGTCGCGGAGCCGGTGGCCGTCGGGCCGGGCGCCGCGGGGATGGTGGTCGGTCCCCACTTGGTGAAGTAGCTCTCGGCCGGGACGACGAACGCGCGCAGCTTCACGTCACCGGTCTTGCTGAAGGTGAAGGTGATCGGCTGGGCGTTGCCGTCCTTGACGGCCGCGCCGGGGTTGCTCAGGGCCGCGGAGGCGTTGCCCTCGCCGCCCAGGATGACGTGGCCGCCGGCGGGGATGATCAGCTTGCCGCCGCCCTTGGCGGGCGTGATCTGGGCGACGCCGTCGCCGCCGATCTTGACCGAGTCGAGGGTCTGCGGGGTGCGGCCGTTGTTGAAGACGGTCGCGGAGACCACCGCCGGGCCCGTGGACGTCGTGTCGGGCTGGGTGATGACGAGGGCGTTCTGGATCTTGATGTCGCCGACGCTGGTCGCCGCGTTGTCCGGCTTGACCTCCAGCGTCTGTGCGTTGTTGCCGGCGCCGCATGCGGCGAGCGAGGCGATCGAGAACGCAATGGCGGCGGCGGCGAGGGCGCCGCGTCGAAGGCTGCTGCTCACGGCGGCGGCAACTCCTTGAACGTGGGCGAAGCAGAGCGGCTCCGGTGTAAAGCCGCCCTAAGGGTCTGTCAGCGGCCTTAGGTTACCGAGCCGTTCCGACGCCGCCGCACCCGACCCGCCCCTTGACGCCCGCGAGCCCCGTTGCGCCGCCCGTGCGCCCCGGTCCTCGAGTGGTTCCGGTCCGCCTCATCAGCTACTTTGAGCTTCCGTTCGTCCGCCATTCACATAAGTGGCTGTACGTGTTGCCGCGAGAGTAGTGACGAGATCCGCTTGGGGTTTTCCGGTAAGGAATCCGCGGCGGTCCGGAAAATTGATCATCGGTAGATCGGCGCGGTCCGTGATCAATTCCGGATTCGTCTCGTACCCGACTCCGCTCACCGAACGGAGTAGCGGAAGTCGAGCTCCTGGAGCGGGACAAACCGGGATGTTCAGACCCTGGTCAGGAACGTCCGGTGTGTGTAACGTACGCGTTTCTCTTGCCCTGGACAGCCGCTCCCACCTGCGAATACCCTCTTCCGCTCCCCCTTCGCAGCACGTTCCTGTCGCGGTTGTCAAGCCCCGAGATATGCCCTGACCTGCGAAAACGCCATTCAGAAGACGCCGTTTCCGTGTTACCCTGGATAGCCACGGAAGGGGTACCTGTCACATGACGTTCAAGGTTGGCGACACCGTGGTCTATCCCCATCACGGGGCCGCGCTGATCGAGGCCATCGAAACTCGCCAGATCAAAGGCGTGGACAAGACCTACTTGGTGCTGAAGGTCGCCCAGGGCGACCTGACGGTGCGTGTGCCAGCGGACAATGCGGAGTTCGTCGGCGTGCGTGATGTGGTCGGTCAGGATGGGCTGGACCGGGTCTTCGAGGTGCTGCGCGCGCCGTACGCCGAGGAGCCCACGAACTGGTCTCGTCGTTACAAGGCAAATCTGGAGAAGCTCGCCTCCGGCGATGTCATCAAGGTCGCGGAAGTCGTGCGTGACCTGTGGCGTCGTGAGCGCGAACGCGGACTCTCCGCCGGAGAGAAGCGCATGCTCGCCAAGGCCCGCCAGATCCTGGTGAGTGAGCTCGCCCTCGCGGAGAACACGAACGAGGACAAGGCCGAGGCCCTGCTCGACGAGGTTCTCGCGTCCTGACGCAGGCAGTCGAGACGGTGGCCGTTCACCCGGCGGTCGTCCCGGCGTCCACACAAGGCCGCACAGCTGCGCAATGAAATGCCGCGGTGCCCGATGACGTAATTGCTGTCGCTCCACACGATGGCTGTCGCCGGGCGCTGCGGCATGTTCGTACCCGCGCGATTTCGGAAACGCGTGGCCCCGAATACACCTGCGTCCCATGGAATACACCTGTGTCCCATGCGCTTGCGTCCCCGATGCCGCGTCGATACCCGCGTCCCCGATACTTGGCGTGCCGGGCCCGGACAGCTTGCTCGACCGGATGTCACGGAAGGGTCCGGTCAGGGCTCGCGCCCGGCACTGCCCCGAGCTCTCGGCTTCGCTCGAGCAAGGGGCACGCCCAGGCCATACCCAAGCACGCCGAGTACACAAACCTGACAGGAACCGATGTCTGACGATTCGCGCTCCTCGCTGTCCGGAGGCCGCACGGCGGCCGTGATTCCGGCCGCCGGACGGGGCGTGCGCCTCGGTCCGGGCGCCCCCAAGGCGCTTCGCACGCTGAACGGCACCCCCATGCTCATCCACGCGGTGCTCGCCATGGCCGCCTCCCGCGCGGTGTCGCTGGTCGTCGTCGTGGCCCCGCCCGACGGTGCCGCCGAGGTGAAGGCGCTGCTCGACACACACGCGCTGCCCGAGCGAACCGACTTCCTCGTGGTCCCCGGCGGCGACAGCCGTCAGGAGTCCGTGAAGTACGGGCTCGACGCGCTGCCCCCCGGCATCGACATCGTCCTCGTGCACGACGCGGCCCGCCCGCTCGTGCCGGTGGACACGGTCGACGCCGTCATCGAGGCCGTACGCGACGGCGCGCCCGCCGTCGTCCCCGCGCTGCCGCTCGCGGACACCGTCAAGCAGGTCGAGCCGGCGAGCGAGCCGGGGATGCCGGAGCCCGTCGTCGCCACGCCCGAGCGGGCGCGGCTGCGGGCCGTGCAGACGCCGCAGGGTTTCGACCGCGCCACCCTCGTCCGCGCCCACGAGACCGTCACCGACAACGTGACCGACGACGCGAGCATGGTCGAGCAGCTCGGGGAGCGAGTGGTGGTCGTGCCGGGGCACGAGGAGGCGTTCAAGGTGACGCGTCCCCTGGACCTCGTCCTCGCGGAGGCGGTCCTCGCGCGCAGGAGGGCCAACGATGGCTTCTGAGTCACCCGCGCCGGTGCCCGTGGCGCTGCCGCAGGTCGGCATCGGTACCGACATCCACGCCTTCGAAGAGGGGCGGGAGCTGTGGTGCGCCGGGCTGCTCTGGGAGGGCGAGGGGCCGGGGCTCGCGGGGCACTCCGACGCCGACGTCGTCGCGCACGCCGCCTGCAACGCGCTGTTCTCGGCGGCGGGGATCGGTGACCTCGGCGCCCACTTCGGGACCGGGCGGCCCGAGTGGTCCGGCGCGTCCGGGGTCACGCTGCTGACGGAGGCCGCGCGGATCGTCCGCGCGGCGGGCTTCACCATCGGCAACGTCGCCGTCCAGGTCGTCGGGCCCCGCCCGAAGATCGGGAGGCGACGGGACGAGGCGCAGAAGATCCTCTCCGAGGCGGTCGGTGCACCGGTGTCGGTCTCCGGAGCCACGACGGACGGCCTCGGATTCCCGGGCCGCGACGAGGGCCTGATGGCGATCGCCACCGCCCTGGTGGCCCGCACGCCGTGACGCGCGCCGGCCCCGCCCCGGGTGCCGATGGTGTCGAGAGGGCGATGGCCGCCCGCAGATGTCACGAATAAGTCCTCCTTGCGAGGGAAGGTCGCGGGGCACTCCCCGTGGCCCACTACCCTGGAGTGGTGACCATTCGCCTGCACGACACCAGCACCCGGCAGATCCGTGACTTCTCCCCGCTCAAGCCGGGTTGTGTCTCGATCTACCTGTGTGGCGCCACCGTGCAGGCCGCACCGCACATCGGGCACATCCGCTCGGGCCTCAACTTCGACATCATGCGCCGCTGGTTCGAGTACCGCGGGTACGACGTCACGTTCATCCGCAACGTGACCGACATCGACGACAAGATCATCACCAAGTCGGCGGACCAGGGCCGCCCTTGGTGGTCGATCGGGTACGAGAACGAGCGCGCGTTCAACGACGGGTACGCCGTGCTCGGCTGCCTGCCGCCCACCTACGAGCCGCGGGCCACCGGGCACATCACCGAGATG
Organism: Streptomyces mirabilis; assembly: GCF_039503195.1. NCBI lineage: Bacteria > Bacillati > Actinomycetota > Actinomycetes > Kitasatosporales > Streptomycetaceae > Streptomyces > Streptomyces mirabilis. The sequence goes on along the minus strand of NZ_JBCJKP010000001.1, from coordinate 4,988,444 downwards.
GTGGAGATGATGCGCGGGCTCATCGAGCGCGGGCACGCCTACGAGGTGGACGGGAACGTCTACTTCGACGTGCGGTCCTTCCCCGGGTACCTCCAGCTGTCCAACCAGGAGCTGGACAACCTCCAGCAGCCGTCCGGCGTCGGAGAGACCGGCAAGCGGGACCCGCGCGACTTCGCCATGTGGAAGTCCGCGAAGCCGGGCGAGCCGAGCTGGGAGACGCCGTGGGGACGGGGCCGCCCCGGCTGGCACCTGGAGTGCTCCGCCATGGCCCACAAGTACCTGGGCCCCGCGTTCGACATCCACGGCGGCGGGATCGACCTGATCTTCCCGCACCACGAGAACGAGATCGCGCAGGCCAAGGCCTTCGGCGACGAGTTCGCCATGTACTGGGTGCACAACGCCTGGGTCACCATGAGCGGCGAGAAGATGTCCAAGTCCCTGGGCAACTCCGTACTCGTCTCCGAGATGGTCAAGACGTGGCGTCCGATCGTGCTGCGCTACTACCTCGGCACCCCGCACTACCGCTCGATGATCGAGTACAGCGAAGAGGCCCTGCGCGAGGCCGAATCGGCGTTCGCGCGCATCGAGGGCTTCGTGCAGCGGGTCGTCGAGAAGGCGGGGGGCGTCGTCGAGCCCGCCGCCGAGGTGCCGCCCGCCTTCGCCGAGGCGATGGACGACGACCTGGGCGTCCCGCAGGCGCTCGCCATCGTGCACACGACCGTGCGACAGGGGAACTCGGCCCTGGCCGCCGACGACAAGGAAGCCGCCGTCGCCCGCCTCGCCGAGGTGCGGGCCATGCTCGGCGTCCTCGGACTCGACCCGCTCGACGAGCAGTGGGCCGGCGAGGGCGACCGCGGCGAGGATCTGCACGGCGTCGTCGACACCCTGGTCCGGATGGTCCTCGACCAGCGCGAGGCCGCCCGCACCCGCAAGGACTGGGCCACCGCGGACGCCATCCGCGACCAGCTCAACCAGTCCGGTCTGGTGATCGAGGACGGCCCGCAGGGACCGCGCTGGACGCTCGGCCCCCGCTGAGCGGCCCCTCGGGCCCCCCTCGGGACCTTCTCGGGGCCTCTCGGTCTTGATCGATTGTGCCGCCCGGGCCTCCGGGCGGCACACTGCATATACGACACTTCAAGAACGTACGCACGCTCGCCTCACACAGACAGGTAGGTCATGGCCGCTAACAACCGCCGCATGTCCGGCAAGAAGGGCGCGCAGGTCGGCAGTGGCGGCCAGCGACGCCGGGGCCTGGAAGGCAAGGGCCCCACCCCGCCCGCCGAGATGCGCAAGGGGCACAAGAAGAACCGCATCGCGGGCGCCAAGGCGAAGCAGATCGCACGCCGTCCCGCCGCCCCGCGCGGGCGCGGTGGCAAGGGCACGTCCGAGATGGTCGTCGGGCGCAACTCGGTCGTGGAGGCGCTGCGCGAGGGCGTGCCCGCCTCGATGCTGTACGTGCAGCAGTTCATCGACAACGACGAGCGGGTGCGCGAGGCGCTCCAGCTCGCCGGTGAGCGCGGCGGCATCCACCTCATGGAGGCCCCGCGCCCCGAGCTCGACCGCATGACCAACGGGCTCAACCACCAGGGTCTGGTCCTCCAGGTCCCCCCGTACGAGTACGCGCACCCCGAGGACCTCGCGGCCGCCGCGTACGACGAGGGCCGGGACCCGCTGATCGTCGCCCTCGACGGCGTGACCGACCCCCGGAACCTGGGTGCCGTCGTCCGTTCCGTCTCGGCCTTCGGCGGCCACGGCGTCGTCGTGCCCGAGCGGCGCGCGGCCGGCATGACCGCCGGTGCCTGGAAGACGTCGGCCGGTGCCGCCGCCCGTACGCCCGTCGCCCGCGCCGCCAATCTGACGCGTGCCCTTGAGTCGTACAAGAAGGCCGGTCTCGTCGTGGTCGGACTCGCCGCGGACGGCGAGGTCGAGGTCGGTGATCTGGAGGCCCTCGGCGGTCCCGTCGTCATCGTCGTCGGCAGCGAGGGCAAGGGACTGTCCCGACTCGTCGGCGAGACCTGCGACTTCCGGGTGCGGATTCCGATGCCGGGCGGCACCGAGTCGCTGAACGCCGGTGTCGCGGCGGGAGTCGTGCTGTACGAGGCCTCGCGCCGACGCGTCTGAACAGACGTCCGAACGGATATCTGAACAGGCGTTTGAGTGGACGTCTGAGTGAGTCACCCCCGTGGGGCAATCGGAATGTTCGGGATGACCTTGACGCGGTCCGGACAGATCGGCACAGTCAAAGCAGTGTCCTAAACACACATCACTCGGTTAGATGAGTGTGGACACCAGAACACCCCGCACACCCACGGGGGACCGCTCGTCGGGATTCGACGACGCTCCCGCGCTGAGCATGGTGAAGGTGCCGAGCGATCCGGCGCAGGTCATCGTCAATCATGCGAGCTTCCGCGTGCAGCTAGGCGGCGCGACGCGGACCCCATCCTCGCGCGTCGCACGGCACTTGAGCGCCGACGACGCCGCGCGGATCCCCGTCGTCGGTACGGCGGGCAGAGCGGGCGGCCCGGCAGCCGGGGCCCGCCGCCGCGCACCCGTCGTCTGGAGCGGGCGGTCCGACCCCGACGACACCGGCGCCCACCGCCTCCTGCAGGCCGTGCGCAGCACCAGCGTGCGCCACGGCGTCGCGGACCCGACGGGCGACGCCGGCGCCACCCAGGTCATCCCCCGCCTCGACGAACACCAGGGCTACGCGGGCGACTTGACCGTCCACACGGCCGAGACGCCCCTCGTCGGCAGCCAGCGCGGCCACGACCACGACTCCGCGGGGACCCGGCTGCTGCCGAACATGCGCAGCGTGGACAGCGCGTACGACGAACCGCGCTACACGGGCGGGCAGTTCACGGCGGAGGACCCCGACGGCGGCTACGGCGGCGGCACGCCGGCCAGGCGGCACGGCTCGGACCCGGTCCGGCACGCCTACTACCCCGGGCGCCGGATGAACCTCGGCGTGGTGCTGCTCCCGCTCCGCGTCTTCCTCGGCTTCATCTCCATCTACGCCGGCATGGGCAAGCTCTGCGACCCCGTCTACTTCGACGGCGGCAAGCGCGGCTCCATGGTCAAGTGGCTGAACACGCTTCACCCTTGGGACGTCGCCGAGCCGCTGCGTCAGTTCGCGCTCCAGCACCCCGTCGGCTCCGGACTCGTCATCGCCTTCCTCCAGGTCATCGTGGGCGTCCTCACGGTGCTCGGGCTGTGGCAGCGGGTCGCCGCCGTGGTCGGCGCGATGCTGTCGGCCGCGCTCATCGTCACCGTCAGCTGGAAGACGGTCCCCGCGTACGACGCGCCGGACATCATCTACCTCGCCGCCTGGTCGCCGCTGATCATCGCGGGCGCGCCCGTCTACTCCGTCGACGGACGCCTCGCGAGCGAGGCCTGGCGCACGCTCGGGCCCCGCGCCGACATCTGGGACCTGCGGTACCGGGTGCTGCGCCGCGGCGCGCTCGTCTCGGCCATCGTCGTCGGCCTCACGCTCCTCATCGGCTCGCTCCTCGGCGGCGCCGTCCGTGACGCCGACCGGGTGGTCGTGCCGGGACCGGGCGAGGCTCCGCGCAACGAACTGCCCGGTTCCCCGCTTCCCGAGGAGCCCGGCACGCCCCAGCACAAGACGACCACTCCCTCGGCCTCGGCCAAGGCGCCCACCCACGGCAGCTCCTCCTCGCCGTCGGGCGCGGCCACCACGCCGAGCGCCGCGGTCCGTGAGACGGGTGGCACGGTCACCAGCGGCCCCAGCCAGACCCAGGGCACCGGCCAGGCCCCGCCGCAGCGGTCCTCGCCGGTCCACCAGGCCCCGAGCACCAGCGCGGGCCCGACGTCCAGCGGTGGCAGCTCCAGCACCGGTGGCAGCGGCTCGGGAGGCGGCACCTCCTCCGGCGGTTCGAGCGGCGGTGGTGGCGGTGGTGGCACCTCCGGCGGCTCGGACAAGCTGGTCGGCGGTCTCCTCGGGTAACGCGTAACGCCCCCTGGCGATACGAGGACGGGCCCCGCACATCAGATGTGCGGGGCCCGTCCTCGTACTGCCGGAAGGGGCTCTCAGCCCTCGTGCTGCCGGGAAGGGGCTCTCAGCCCCTCGTGCCTCCGGGAAGGGGCTCTCAGCGTCCCAGGGCCGCGAGTTCCTTCGCCGCCTCCGTGAGGTCCTTCGCGGTGTCGATGGCGCGCCAGTAGGCGCCCTGCGGGAGCGGGAAGCCGGCCAGGCGGCGTTCGCGGGCCAGGTGCGGGAACGTGGTGCGCTCGTGGTCGCCGCGCTCGGGGAGCAGGTCGGCGAACTCGGCGGAGAAGACGTAGACGCCCGCGTTGATCTCGTACGTGGTCGGCGGGGACTCGATGAAGTCCGTGACGCGTCCGAAGCCGTCGGTCTTGACGGCGCCCCACGGGATGCGCGGGCGGGCGAGGGCGAGGGTCGCGACGGCGTCGCGCTCGGTGTGGAAGTCCGCCATGTCGCGCAGCGAGAAACGGGTCCAGATGTCGCCGTTCGTCGCGTACCAGGGCTTGTCAGGGTGGGGGAGGTGCGCGGCGGCGTACTTCAGGCCGCCGCCCCGGCCGAGCGGTTCCGTCTCGACGACCGTCGTGATGTTGACCGGGAGGTCGGCCGAGTCCAGCCACTTCTGGAGGACCTCGGCGAGGTGGCCGCAGGAGACGACGACGTCGGTGACGCCCTCCTCGGCGAGCCAGGTCAGCTGGTGACCGATGATCGGGGTCCCGGTGCCGGGGATCTCGACCATCGGCTTGGGCCGGTCGTCGGTGTAGGGACGCAGTCGGGAGCCCTGACCACCGGCCAGGACAACGGCTTGAACGGGGCGTGACGCGGCGTTCGGATGGGTCATGCCCGAACTGTACGTGGCGCCCCGCTCACGGCTTCTGTCGGCAACGGTTCCCTTAAACAGCTGTTACCTGACAGAACGGGTGGGACCGGTGTGGCTCAGAGATGCGTGGCCGCGACCCCCGATGCGAAGGACGTGTCGCAGACCGGGCGCGCGAACGCCTGGGCGCGCGTCGGGCCGTACGCGCGGACCGCGGCGCGGCCGAGGGCGCGGGCGATGGAGACGCAGTGCTTGGCGAGCGACGGGCGGCCGTTCACGGCCTCCTGGAGGTGGGTGAGGGCGACGCCCGGGTTCTTCTCCTGGAGCTCCAGCAGGAGCCGGTCGCGCAGCACGTCCTGCGGCGCACGGGAGACGGCACGCGAGGAGACGTCCGAGGAGGAGGCGGTGAGCACCGAGTCCGAGGAGTTCCCCGACCAGTTGACTCGGGTGACCGCCAGAGTCCCGGAGAGCACCAGGACGACAGGCAGAACGAGGGCGAGGGTGCGACCGATCCGGCGCGCGGGGCCACGGCCACGCCGGGTCCGTTGGTTAGTGGTGGAGTGCTTCACGCGAGTGAGGGTAGCGCGGGGTGATGATTTGGCGACATTTAGTAATCAGTTCGGGGGATAAGGGACCGGCTTTCGCTGGGTGGCGAGTTGACGTACAGGGATCGAAATGACCGGCTTGCCGGGGTATTTGTCGACAACGAAGAGAGCCCCACAGCCTGCTGTGGGGCTCTCTTCGTCAACTTGGGTGAATTCGACCGCGGCGCGGTTTCCGTCCCCCGACTTGCTTTTCGCGGTGATCAGGGCGATCGGGGCGATCAGTCGGAGAGGCGCTCGCCCGTGGAGCTCGAGAACACGTGGGTCTCGCCCGGTCGCGGCACGACGTGCAGCGTGGCGCCCTTGTCCGGGACCGCGCGGCCGCTGACGCGGACGACCAGGTCCGTGAGCTTGTCGTCGACCTTGGCGCTGCCGTAGACGTAACCGTCGGCGCCGAGCTCCTCGACGACGTTCACCGAGACGGCGAGGCCGGCCGGGGCGTCCGCGGTGTCCTTGGACAGCGACCTGGCGGCTTCGCCGTTGTGCTCGACGATGTCGAAGTGCTCCGGGCGGACGCCGACCGTGACGGTGCGGTCGCCCTTGTCCGCGGCGGCCTTCAGGGCCTCGCGGTTCACCGGCACGACGGAGTTGCCGAACTTCACGCCGCCGTCCGTGATCGGGACCTCGACGAGGTTCATGGCGGGGGAGCCGATGAACCCGGCGACGAAGAGGTTCGCGGGGCGGTCGTACATGTTGCGCGGCGAGTCGACCTGCTGGAGCAGACCGTCCTTGAGCACGGCCACACGGTCACCCATGGTCATGGCCTCGACCTGGTCGTGGGTGACGTAGACGGTGGTGATGCCGAGGCGGCGCTGCAGCGAGGCGATCTGCGTACGGGTCGAGACGCGGAGCTTGGCGTCGAGGTTCGACAGCGGCTCGTCCATGAGGAAGACCTGGGGCTCACGCACGATGGCGCGGCCCATCGCGACACGCTGGCGCTGACCGCCGGAGAGGGCCTTCGGCTTGCGGGCGAGGTAGTCCGTGAGGTCGAGGATCTTCGCCGCGTCCTCGACCTTCTGGCGGATCTCGGCCTTCGGGACACCGGCGATCTTGAGCGCGAAGCCCATGTTGTCGGCGACCGTCATGTGCGGGTAGAGCGCGTAGTTCTGGAACACCATCGCGATGTCCCGGTCCTTGGGCGGCAGGTGCGTGACGTCGCGGTCACCGATGCGGATGGCGCCTGCGTTCACGTCCTCGAGCCCCGCGAGCATGCGGAGCGAGGTGGACTTGCCGCAGCCGGAGGGGCCGACGAGGACGAGGAACTCGCCGTCCTCGATGTCGATCTCCAGAGCATCGACGGCGGGCTTCTCGGAACCCGGGTAGATCCGGGTTGCCTTGTCGAACGAGACAGTGGCCATGGTGAGGGGCCCCCTTCACCGGCAGGAACGTGCCGGACGATCCGTTGTAAAGGTGGTGTCCACCGCGAAGCCTTCGCGGTGGTGTAGTCCACGAGAGTGAACTGGCTCAGGACGGTACCTGGCGTTCACCTGATCTGTCAGTAGCCAGGGGGCTGTGAACTTCGCGGAAATTTTCGAGAGGGCCCGGCTGGGACCTGGGTACACTGCACGGGCACACGCGTGCAGGCCTCCTTAGCTCAGCTGGTCAGAGCGCCGCTCTTGTAAAGCGAAGGTCGTCGGTTCGAATCCGACAGGGGGCTCCAACAGCGCAAACAACACGGGCATCCCGCGATGAGGCCCGTGGTTTTCCGTGCCATGCCCCGCTTTACGGCCTTACCCTGTTGGGCACCATCAGGGTGCCGCGCCAGCTGTGTGGAGGTAACGGGGTGAGAGGGCGCAGTCCGGATCGGGTCCGCAACGAGCTCATTGTCTCCATCGTGGACGCGTTGCAGGGGTCGGCCACGGTGAGCCAGGGGAGCAGCCGCGAGGTCTGGCGGGATCTGCTGGCCGGTGAACTGGCCACGCCCGTGGAACCCTTCGGCGGTGATCGGCTGCGGCCGTGGCTGTTACAGGTGGTGAAGGAGTGCACGGCCGTCGGTGACGGCCTGGCCTGCCTGGTGCGGTCGCTGGAGTACGTGGAACAGCAGTCGGCGACGGTCGCCGAGCTGTGGCCGCTCGTGGACGAGTGGGAGGCCGTCGACTTCTTCAACAACGCCGATCTCGCTCACCTGCGGCCCGTCCTGCTGGCGATGGGCTCCACGGACCTGGCCGTCATGGCGCGCCGCGCGAGCCGGTCCCGCGTCCAGGAGCTGCCCGGGTGGTGCCAGACGGGGTGGCAGGTCTTCCTGCGGCTGGCGGGCGAGAACTCCCCGGCGGGTGAACTCCCGCCCAGCATGGCCTTCCTGGCGCTGTCGGCCGACCGGCTGATGGAGGACGGCCAGGCGGACGCCGCCGAGGTGCTGCGCCGCTTCAACCGCACCCAGGCCCTCTCTCTGGGCATGGAGGGACTGCTCTCGGACTGGCAGCACTCGGACTTTCCACAGCCCGCGCCCTCCCTCGTCCCCGCGTATCTGATGATCCAGTTCGAGCCGGACCGGATCGAGACGGACCGGTACCACCTCTCGCACTGGCGCCAGTCCGACTCCGAGGGCTGGCACCCCGTGCGCGGCGAGACGGTCCACCTGGGCCGGGAGGAACTCCCGGGCGCGGTGGAGCGGCTGATCGAGGAGGCCGAGGAGAAGTGGGCCGACCTGCGGCAGCCGGTGATCCTCGAGTTCATCCTGCCCTGGGAACTGCTCAACGAGCCGGTGGAGTGGTGGTCGAAGGAGTCCGGCTCCGAGGCCCCGACCCCGCTGGTCATGGACTATCCGGTGGTCGTGCGCAGCATCGAGCGCCTGCAGCGGGCCGCCTGGCACCGGCCCTGGCACCACAAGTGGCGGCAGTTGCGGGAGCGTCCGGCGGACAGTCACTCGCACTGGAGCAGCCCGGCGGAGGACGAGGCGTACTTCTTCCACCTGGAGCGTGAGCTGAAGGAGGACCGGCACGCGGTGTGCCTGGTGCTCAGTCAGCCCCCCGGTGACGACTCGGGCACCGGCCGCCGCGAGATCCTCGCCGGCCTGCGGGCCGGGGTGCCCGCGATGATCTGGCACCGCAGCGACTGCGCGGACCCGAAGTTCCAGGACGCCATCGGCGAGATTCTGCAGGACCGGGGGCTGGGCAGCCTGGCGGAACGGGTCGGGGAGTGGCGCAAGGACGCGCTGGCCCTCGGCCCCGGTGCCTGGGACGGGCACGTGGGTCGCCATCTGGCCATTCTGCTCGACGACCCCGAGCGCAAGCCGAGTCCGCCCGGACCGGTGTAGGCCGTCATGCCCCGACGGCCCGGGACGGGCCTCCGACCGGCGGGCGGAGGCGGATACCCCATGGTCTTGCACACGCCATCGCCGACTGTCACGCTATTGACGAGACAGAGCCACCGGCTGTCCACAGGGGGCAAGTACCATCCGGCGATTGACTTTCGGACCCTTCTGCCGTCTCCTGTGGCCTGCCATGTTGCACCGCAAGCAGACCACTGCCAGGCTTGGCACGTGGATGTCACGCATGCCCGCAGACTGCGGGACTCCTCCTCGGTGCTCCCTCCGTCGTCGGGCATGACCGGACGTTCTGAGGGCGCTTATGCAGTGTGACGACGGTCCACGACCACCATCGGCATCACCGTCTGACGATGCGTCACTCGGTGTGCTGTCGCGCGCCCTGCGTGGCCTCGGGCAGGCTTCTTCCGCGGATCGCCCGGACGTACTGCTCGTGGTCGACGACTACGTGACCATGCGGGTCTGGGACGAGACGGTCACCCGACTGGCCGACGAACTCGGCCGCCAGGAGTCACTGGGCCCGATCACCCGCTTACGGCTGCTGAGTTCGGACGACACCGAGCCGGGCCGGATCCGGCTGGAGCACCTTCCCCCGCCCGTGGGCGAACACCGGGTGGTGCTGGTGCTGACCGACGGGCTGGCCGCGGGCTGGCGTTCGGACGCGGTGCTGCCGCTGCTGCGCGAACTGGGCCGCTCCGAGCCGCTCGCGGTCCTGCATCTGCTGCCCCAACGGCTCTGGTTCCGTACCGGCCTGGACGTCTACCGCATGCGCCTGAGCTCCGGGCGCCCCTGGGCGCCCAACGACTCTCTGGGTTGGGAGCTGCGCACCTCACCCCTCGAACCTGTGGACGACACCACGGCGGCACGGGCCGGCGTGGTGCCCGTCCCGGTCCTGGAGCAGACCGGCCACTCCCTCACCGGCTGGGTCGACCTGGTGACGGGCCGGGCCTCCGAGGGCGTGGAGATGTCGGGCGTGCGGGCCCGCGACTGGAAGCGGCGGCCGGACGCCGCGCGTGCCGTGCCCTGGGTCGACGACGTGCCCGACCCCGCCAGCGCCGTACCCCCGTGGGAGCGCGTGTCGGAGTTCCGGGCCGCCGCCTCGCCCACCGCGTTCGCGCTCGCGACCCGCCTCGCGGCGGCTCCTCTGACGCTGCCCGTCATGAGCGCCCTGACGGCCTCGGTGCCGGGTGCCGGGCCCGCCCACCTCACCGAGCTGCTGATGAGCGGTCTGGTGCGGCCCGCGGGTGCGGACGCCGAGCGCGCGGCCGACGTGGTCTTCACCTTCGGCCCGAACATCCGCCAGGAGTTACTGGCGCTGGCCCGCCGCCGGGACACCATCCGCGTGCTGCACGACGTACGGGTGCTGATGGCGGTCCCGGAGGGCTCCGAACCGTTGCTGCCCGCCGCGGACGAACTTGTCGAGACGACCGGCCTGTCGCCCGTGACCCCCCGGAACGTGGCGTTCCTGCGCATCGAACTGGCCGCGCTGCGCGCCCTGTCCGGACGCTTCCTGCCCCAGGCCGAGCGTCTCGCGCGGGCGCTGCGCGCGTACGACCGGCAGAACACGGTCAACCTGGGCAAGGACACACGTACCCACACGCGGCACCAGGACCCCGCCACCCGGGTCCACCGGGATGCCGCACACGCCCCGAGGGGGCCCGAGACAACTTCAGAAGGAGCCACGACCATGGCGACCACGCAGCAGCCCGCGGTGGAGCGCGCGCGCTCGACGCAGCCGCGCATCTGGGGGAACATCCCCCCGCGCAATCCGAACTTCACCGGCCGCGTGGACCTTCTGGAACGACTGCGGGAGCGCCTTCAGGAAGGCACGACCACCGTGCTGCCCGAGGCCATCCATGGCATGGGCGGTGTCGGCAAGACCCAGATGGCGATCGAGTACGCCTACCGGCATCAGTCCGAGTACGACGTCGTCTGGTGGATCCCCGCCGAGCGCCCCGGCCAGATCGGCCAGTCCCTGGTGGAACTCGCCCAGCGGCTCGGCCTCGGCACCAGCCCCGAGGCCAACATCGCCGGTCCCGCGGTGCGTGAGGCGCTGCGCGAGGGGCGGCCGTACTCCCGCTGGCTGCTGATCTTCGACAACGCCGACAGCCCCGAGCGCGTCCGTGACTACTTCCCCACCGGTGGCAGCGGCACCATCCTCGTCACCTCGCGCAACCGGCGCTGGAGCGTCGTCGGCCCCTCCCTGGAGGTCGACGTCTTCACCCGGGAGGAAAGCAAGGAGCTGCTGCGCCGCTCGGGGTCCCCCGGGGACCTCGACGACGCCGAGGCGGACCGCCTCGCCGAGGCCCTCGGTGACCTCCCGCTCGCCCTGGAACAGGCCGCCGCATGGCGCGCGGAGACCGGGATGCCGGTGTCGGAGTACCTGCGCCTGTTCGAGGACAAGCGCAGTGAACTCCTCGAGGTCTCCCCGCCCCCGGACTACCAGCTTCCGGTCGCGGCCGCGTGGAACGTCTCCCTCGATCACCTGCAGACGCGCAGCGTGGCCGCCCTGCGCCTGCTCCAGCTCTGCTCCTACTTCGCGCCGGACCCCATCTCCCGTTCGATCTTCTCCGGCCTCGGCGGCAGCAGAATCGACTCCGAACTCGATCGTGCCCTCAACGACCCCATGCGGCTCGCCCGCGCCATACGGGAGATCAACCGCTACTCCCTCGCCCGCATTGACCACCGCACCAACTCGATCGAGATGCACCGCCTGGTCCAGGCCGTGCTGATCAACCGCATGACCCCCGAGGAACAGAACCGCATGCGCAATGGGGCCCACACCCTTCTGGCCGCCTCCGACCCCAAGGGGCCCAACCAGTCGGCAAACTGGCCGCGCTACGCGGAGTTGTACGGCCATGTCATCGCGTCGCGCGCCGTCGAGTCCGACCAGCCGTGGGTGCGCGAGCTTGTGATGAACGTCGCCAAGTACCTGTGGTACTGGGGGGATCACAAGGTCGCGCGCGAGTTCATGGAGCAGGCCTGGCAGACCTGGCAGCGGCTGTTCGGCGAGGAGGACCAGCAGACGCGGCTGATGGCGTGGTGGCTGAGTTTCGTCTATCTGAAGGTGGGCCGTTACGACGACGCCTCCCAGCTCGTGGCCCAGCTCAAGGACGTCTACTCCCGCACCGCGCCCGCGGACCGGGAGGACACCCGCGAGGACGCGCTGGAGACCCTGAACCTGGAAGCCGCCGTGCGACGCGTCCAGGGGGACTTCGCCGCCGGGGCCGAGCTGGACGAGGCGGCCTACGACCGGGCTCGCCGTGCCTTCGGCGAGGACGATCCCACCACGCTGGTCACCGCCCACAACCTCGGGGTGAGCCTGCGGCTGGTCGGTGATTTCCAGCGCGCGCTGGAACTGGACCAGCACACGCATGCCCTGAAGGCCCGGCTGTTCGGCCGCGACCACCAGCAGTCGCTGATCACCGAGGCGAGCATCGCCGTCGACGTGCGTGAGACCGGCGACTACGTCGGTGCGCGGTCTCTGCAACAGGCGGTCGTCGACGGTTTCCGTACGGTCTTCGGGGCCGGCAACCCCGCGACCCTGGCGACCGTGCGGCAGCTCAGTGAGGCATGCCGCAAGGAGGGCGACCCCGAAGGCGCGCTGGAACTGGCCCGCGAGGCGTTCGACCAGTTCGCCCGTCGGTACGGCGACACGCACCCCGAGTCCCTGACGGCCTCCCTCACCCTGTCGGTGGCGCTGCGGCACAACGGCGAGCTGGAGCGGGCTCGTGACCTGGGCGAGAAGGCGTCCGGGCGGTTCCGTGAGCTTTTCCAGCCCGATCACCCGCACGCTCTGGCCGCCGACATCGACCTGGCGGTGACGCTGAGGCTGCTGGGACGGGTACGGGAGGCGAGGCAGCTGGACGAGACGGCGCTGGAGTCGCTGACCGGGCGGCTCGGGGAGAGCCATCCGATCGCGCTGGCCTGTGCGATCAATCTGGCGAGCGATCTGAGCGCGCTGGGGCTGGAGGACAAGGCGCGCGAGCTGGGTGAGAAGACACTGGAGCTGTGCCAGGACCAGCTGGGCGAGGACCACCCCACGACCCTGGTGTGTGCGGCCAACCTCTCGCTGGACCGTATCGCCGTGGGCCAGAGGACGGACGGGGAGGCGCTGCGGGCGGCCACCCTGGAGAGGATGGAGCGGGTGCTGGACGGACCTCGGCTTCGCTCTGCCGAGCCTGCACCTCACCCGGCCACGTTGCAGACTCGGGCGATGGAGCGGGCCAACTGCGACATCGATCCGATGCCCTTGTGAGGTGAGCGGGGCGTGCGGGGCACCCGGTGTTACCGGGTGCCCATCGGTACCGCGAGCCAGGTGGCCAGGCGTACGGGGTTCGGTGGGGTGGCGGCTGACCGTAACAGGGACTCGTGGACCGCTCGTGCCCGTTCCGGCCAGTGGCACAGCAGGCGGGCCGCTGCCGGTTCGTCGGCCGTTGCCTTGAGGGCGTGGCCCAGGCCCGACCAGGCTCCTGCCCGGCCGGGCTCCCCTGCCAAGTGGGCCACGTAGGCGTGCCGGGCTGCCGTGGGGTCGCCTGCCGCCAGCAGGGCGTCGCCCGGGAGGGCTCCGGTGACTCTGGCCATGGTCTTCTCGGGCGCTTCGGACCACGGTCGGCCGTCGTCCGTGCCGCTGAGGTGGTAGCGGACGAGCATCGCCAGGCTGTCCAGCCAGCGGACGGACGGGTCGGGGACGAGTTCGGGCTCAGCAGCCAAGGAGGCGGGCGGGCCGTCCGCCTCGGCCAGCCAGGCGCGTACCGTCTCCTCCACCGCCGCTGCGGCGGGCCGCAGATGGTGGGTGCGCCAGCGGGCGACATGGTCGGCGGCGCACAGGCGGGCCAGGGCCAGTTGCTCCTCGGGCACCGGTTCCTCCAGCCACCCTGCGCAGCGGTTGCGCAGGGTGTCCAGCAGGGCGCCGCCGAGTGGTGTGAAGCGCGGATGGCGGTGGATCTGCTCGATCGCCGTTGCCACATGTGTCCGCCACAGCGCGAACTCGAAGTGTGCCATGGCCTGCTGCGCCCCGGCGGCCCGCCGGTGGGCGTGCCAGAAGCCGGCGATCCCCGCGAAGGCGTAGATGCCCTGGAGCAGCCCTTCGAGAGGCCGGGGATCGTCCCGCCAGGGGGCGTACCACAGCTCAGTACTTTCGTCGGCGTCGTGGGTCAGGAGCGGCGTCAGATGCAACAGGCCGCCCAGTTTGGTGTGCTGGAACTCGTGTACGAGGGTGACGGCCAGTTGTACGGCGTCGTCCGGCTCCGAGGCCTCGATGCCGCCGAAGGCGTCCCCCGATGTCACGCTGCGTGGCCGAAACCTTTCCCTGGCCGGCGTCGGGCTCAGGGAAAGAACTCCCCGTTGCATGGCCTCGGCCGTCCCGGGCTGCTCCCGCAGCAGCACCTCCCAGGCCCGCTCCAGCACGTGCCGCCACTGCGCCGCGGCCGCCTCGGACAGCGGGCGCGGCTCGGTCGGCCACGGGTAGGTCCGGTACGGGTCCACGTCGTCCAGAGCCACCTGCAGCTGCAGCTTGTCCGGGCCGACCGAGAGCCGGCGCACCGGATGCCATCCAGGTCCCGCCGAGTGGGGAGGGACCGGTACGACGACCGTGGCTCCGGACGTTTCGACCACGGCGCGTCCGGCCTCGGCCCGTACCGTGGCCGTTGTCCAGGGCTCGGCCACGGGCAGTACCGCACAGCCGAGCGTCGGCAACGGCACCCTGCCGTGCCGCACCGGCACCTCGATGGTGAAGTCGAGCTCCGCGCGTAGCGCTGCCGCGGCGGCGAGTGCCGCGACATGGCCGAGCACCACCCACGGGGGTGGCTCGTCCTGCGGTGACGTCCCGCGCAGCCTGCGCAGCGCGGTGGCCAGCCACATGCCCGTCTGCGGATACATGAGCAGCTCGTCGACGACGTGGGGGGCGCGGCGCTGCGCCTTGATGAGCAGGTCCCAGGCGGGACCGAGGTCCGTGGCGTCGTCGAGGATCCGCAACAGCAGCAGACGGCGGCTGTGTTCGGCCCCGAGCAGGAGGCCGAGGGTGTCCGGGCCCCCCTCGCCACCGGCCAGTTCGGTCAGACTGTCGGGCGGCAGGCGATGATGCGGCAGCGTTGGCTCAGCGCGCATGGGCAGCCCCGGCGGCCTCAGTCGAACCGCTCCGCGTTTCCGCCTTCGAAAGTGCTGACACTGGCCAGCGGTCGGTCGATCCCCTGCTGCAGTTCCTCCAGCGACGCGGCGAGCACCTGGCGGTCAATGGAGCGCAGCGTTTCAAGAGATACCCCCGCGAGATCGACCAGGCTGGACTCGACGGCGGCCACAGACGGCTCCATGACGGCCAAACCCCTTCCCCCCCGGCTGCGTTTGTGGATGCGGGCTGCTCACATCCCCCTGATAATGGCCCGCTGCGCGGAGGATGAAACCCCGCGCCCTCGGGGCGGCGCGATATCAGGTCAGCGGCTCTCATCGGCTCGACGGTGGCGCCGGGACAACTCCACCGCCTCTTCGTCCATGCGGGCCACCCCGGCGGAGTCGCCCTCCATCAACCGTATCGCTTCGAGGAGTTGGTCCAAGGTCCCCGGGTAGCGCAGGCAGGTCCGCAGGATTCCGAACACGTCCGGTCTCAGTGCCGGTGTCCTCGGACTCATGGCCGCGACGGCCGGGTTGATGCTGCCCAGGACCAGGGCCAGGGTGGTGCGGTCGCTCACCGTGGGCAGTGCCGTCAACGCGCCCACCAAGCCGTCGAGTTCGCGCAGCGGCAGGTCGTCGCGCAGGTCGGCCAGGGTGACCGGGCCCGCGGCGGCGGTCGGCGCGGACGGGATGCGGGGCAGCTCGGGCGCCGACGCGGGCAGGCCGGCGCACTCGTGCAGCAGGGCCAGTTCGGACCTGGTCAACAGCTCGTACCAGCGGTCCACGCGGACGGCGGCGAGGCGGCCGAGACCGTCCGTGCGGTGGTGCGCGCTGACCAGGCCGACGATCGCGTCGTCGTGCCAGACCGCCGCGCCCGACATGCCCTCCCAGGGCGACCGGTCGGGCTCGGCGTCCGACTCGGGCGGGGTGACGGCGAGTTCGAGCGTGCCTTCGCGGCGGTTGGACAGCACCGAGGTCATGCCCGTCGCGTGGCAGGAGTCGCGGTACTGGGACGCCGAGCCGTCGTCGAGCCGTCGCATCCGGTCCTCGCGCAGCTTGAACCGGGGAAGCCCATCGCGCTGCACGGCAGGACGAGGTCCGCGTCGGGCACGGCCCCGTACGAGGGGGGTTCGGTCACGGCCGCGTGGACGCCGTGCGGCGCGGATCCGTCCAGCTCCAGGAGCGCCACGTCGGCCTGCTCCGAGGCCAGCACCACCCGGGCGGCCACGGTCCACTCGTCGGCGCGGTCGGCCTCGAACCGTACGTCGGTGGCTCCCGTTCTCGCGTCGCGGACGACGTGTGCGGCGGTGAGCACCCACCAGGGACCCACCCGGTAGCCGGAACCGCGCCGTCCGGGGCCCCGCCCCGCGAGCGGTCGCACCATCACCTCCGCCACCCGGAGCGGATCCAGTCCGCGGCGCGGATCCTGTGCCGCCACGGCTCAGCGCTCTCGTTCGGCCTCGGCCCCGCCCACCCACGGGGCCCGTCCGCCGCCGCTATGGGTGCGCGGGTCGAGCGTCAGCTTCACCCGGTGCGTGACGCTGTCCGCCACCCGTCCGTCCGCCCCCGCCTCCACCACCCAGAAGCGGATCTTGCCGCCCGCCGTCGCCGACCGCTCCACGACCACGGCCGCCTCCAGCTCCACCGGACCCACCTCGAAGTACAGATCCTCCCCCTCCGCGGCCGTCCGGGCCGCGGTCAGTTCCCTGCGCAACTCCTCGATCAGTTCAGCGAGTTCAATCACACCCGGTCCCTACCCCACCGCGCGTGCTCCCACCGCCCCTCCGTCACCCGATCCGGGCCGATTCCGCGCTGTGGCCCTGCGTGACGGCGTTGATGCAATAGGGTCACCCAAGTAGCCTGAAATCCCTGGAAACGCCATATTCAGTGATATCTAAGGCATTGTTCGCATCACCTCACTGTCACAGGGGCGCCGCCATGGAGAAGTCCGGAGTCGAGTCCGAGCTGATCGACCTCAGCGACGTTCCGCTGGACGCGTGGCCCCAGCTGGACCTGCCGTCCGCGCAGGGCTCCATGCGCCGGCTGCTCAGCCGTATCGACGACCCCGCGAGCAGCCTCGGCGGCTACAACCCGCAGCGCGACGCGTAGCGGCGCGAGAGGTGCACCAGACGGACCGGTCCCACGTCCTGCCCCACGTTCTGCCACACGCCCTGCCGTCGCGGTCGTTCGACGAACTGCTGTGCGGTGGGGGCGGACCCGCGACGGTGGACCGCCTGCGTGCGAGCGAGCGGAGCTGGCGGCTGCTCGTCGTCCGGGCCCTGCTGGACTCGGCCGCGACGGCACCGGCAGGCCCCCTGCCCCCCTTGGCCGACGGCTGGAAGTTGCTGTCGCGTGCCTGGGCCGTGTCCAAGGAGGCGGCGGAAGACCTGCTGGGGTATCCGGCCGTGGGCGTGTGGGCGGCGCACACGCTGCGTCGGCTGCGCGGGACCGCCCAGGACGACGCACCCCTCTGGGCGGACACCGGGCACCTCCACGCGATCGCCGCCGCAGCGGCCGTCCGCGTCGGCCTGGAGTTCCGTACCGACGTCCCGGTCCGCCACGGCTGGGTGGTCCTGCCCGCGCTCGGGGCGATGCGGGTGCCCGGCCGGGCGGACTGGGACGTGGCCGAGGTCGGCGCCTTCGCGGGATCCGTGCGGATCGCCGGGCGCCCACTCGGGGGGCCGGACTGGCATGCCCTGACCGAGCTGCGCGCCGACGGCTGCACCCTGCTTCTGGACGACACCGACCCCTACCGCGACCTGCGCGGACCGGCCGGGGTGGAACCGATCGACTCCACCGCCGAGTGGCAGGAACTGTTCGGCCCCGCCTGGGACATCCTGCGGCGCACCGACACCGAGGTGGCCGAGGCGCTGGCCGGCGGGCTGGTGTCGGTGGTGCCCCGTCCGCGCGCCGAGAGGTTCCGGCCGCACAGCGCGTCCTCGGGCGACGCCTTCGGCACCGCCCTGGCATCGGCCCCGGACGACGCCGAGCAGTTCGCCTCGACGCTGGTGCACGAGTTCCAGCACAACAAGCTCAGCGCGTTCATGCACCTGTTCACCCTGTACGAAGACCAGGGCACCCGGCTCCACTACGCCCCCTGGCGCGACGACCCCCGTCCCCTGGGTGGGCTGCTCCAGGGCGTGTACGCCTTCTTCGGCGTCACCGCGTTCTGGCGGCGGCGCGGCCACGCCCTCGGACAGTTCGAGTTCGCGCTGTGGCGCAGCCAGACCGCGTACGCGCTGCGCGCCGTCGGATCGGCGGACGGGCTCAACGATCTGGGACGGCGGCTGGTGGCCGAGCTGACGCGGCGCCTCGAACCCTGGCTCGACGAACCGGTCGACGCCCGGGTCCGGACCGCGGCGGCCCTGGCGGTCGCCGACCACCGTGCCACCTGGCGCGCCTGCCATCTGCGGCCCGAGCCGGGGATCCTCCGCGCCCACGCGACAGCCTGGGCCGCCGGAAACCCGCTGCCCAGGACGACGGACGAGCCCGAGGCCGTGCCCGTCCCGGGCAGTCCGGCGCGGGGCATCGACACCCGGGCGGTGCTGCTGCGATGGCTGCTGGCGGACCCCGCGGGCTTCGCGGCGCTGCGGGAGGACCCCGGCGCGGTGGTCGCCGGAGCGCGCCTCGAGGACATCGCGCTGGTGGAAGGCCGCACCGCCGAGGCCCTGGGCGCGTTCCGTGCGCGCATCGGCCGCGGCGACGGCGACCCCGAGACCTGGGTGGGGCTCGGCCTCGCGGCACGGGCCGCCGGAGACCCGGCGGGAGACGGTCTGCTGGCCCGCCCGGAACTGGCGATGGCCCTGCACGGCGAACTGGACGGACAGGCCGATCCACTGGCACTGGGGCGCGCCCTCGCGAACGGGGCCCGAGCCGAAGGGCGACCCTTTTAGGTCGCTTTTGCGCCGCTTCAGGCCCCGCTCAGGCTCCGTTCAGGCCTCGCGCGGGGTGCCCCGCAGCCGACGCGCGATCTCCAGCTGGACCGCCTCCAGCGGGCGGCCGTCCTCGATTTCCCACAGAGTGTTCTGTAGGACACGGCCGAGGGTCCAGGCACGGGCCCGCTCGCGATCCAGGCCCATGACGTCGGTCATCGCGTCGAAGCGCCAGCGGATCTCGGCGGGCTCGAAGCGGTTGCCGAGCGCCGGGCAGAGGTCGAAGCCGGGGTCGCCCGCGAGCGGCTTGGGGTCAATGGCGACCCAGGACCCGCGGCCGACGGAGCGGGCGCCCCCGTCCTGGAGGCGGTCGGGGACCTGGAGACCGTCGGGGTCCTGGAGGTCCTGGAGGTCCCGGAGGACGTTGTCGTAATGGAGGTCCCAGTGGAGGAGACGGTCACCCGGCTCGGTCGCCACCTCGCGCACCGCCGCCGCGCAGTCCTCGACGAGACGACGCTCGGCCGGGTCCGCGATCAGTTTCAGGGCCCCCGGCACCCGCTCCAGCATGGCCGCCGCGATGTCACCGAGCCGCCGCATCCCCTCCGGCGCCGGCACGGCCGTCAGCCGGGCCAGCAGCCGCGCGACGACCAGGGCGGCCTCGCGTGTGTCGGGGAGGTGCGTCAACATGCGGGTGTGGTCGAGCCGTTCGAGCAGCAGGGTGCAGGTGGCCTCGTCATGGGCGAGGAGGCGTACGGCCGCGCCACCGTCCCAGACACGCAGGGCGGTCGGCTCACCCGCGCTCTCCTCGTCCAGGAGCTGGAGCTTGAGCACGGCCGGGCTGCCGTCGGCCCGCAGCACCGGCAGGACCAGCGCCGTGACACCGTGCATGGAGGGGCCGTCGAGACGCAGCTCCCAGCGCGCCAGGAAGTGCGCGGCCCGCTCGGGCAGCCCGGCGACGAAGGCGCGCCCCGCCGCTCCGTTGTACTTGTCCTGCGAGGCGGCCAGACCCACCGGAACGTCGATCACGGAGCCGAGCCTACGTGCGGCGGTGAGGCGGCCCATGCGCGTTGACGGGGCCCTGCACCGCGCCGGGAGCTACCTACGCAGTGCCCCCGGCACCTACGTGTGGCTGGCGGTCCTCTTCGTCAGCACAGTGGCTCTGCACCACATGTCTCCGGATTTCGAAGAGGACTTCCTGCGCCAGCGGTCCACGAACATCCACGAGCTGTCGGACAACCCCGTACGGGTGCTGATCACCAGTGCGATGTGGATCGACGGCGGTCTCTGGCTGCCGTACGCCGTCCTGTTCACCGCTTTCCACGCCCAGGCGGAACGCTGGCTGGGCACCCTGCGCTGGCTGGCGGTCGCGGTGGCCGCGCACGTCCTGGCGACACTGATCAGTGAGGGAGCGCTGCTGGGCGCGATCAAGCGCGGGGCGGCGCCGCACTCGGCGGTCGACACCCTGGACATCGGGGTGAGCTATGCGCTGGCGGGCGTCGTAGGGGTCCTGACATACCGCGTCGCGGTGCCGTGGCGGTACCTCTATCTGGTGGTGATCCTCGCGGTCTACGGCCTGCCGCTGCTCACCGGCCGCACCTTCACCGATTTCGGGCATTTCATATCGATCCTGATAGGTCTCTGCTGCTATCCACTGGTCAGAGGCCGCGGAAAAGCATGGAATCCGAAGGAGACACTGGCCACCCTCAGGGGTTAACGTCCCGCCCATGAGCAGCACAGGAAGCGGCACGGTCAACGGCGGCATCTCCTTCTGGTACGCGGACGACGGTCTGCCCGAGCCCCGCGAGCCCCTGGGGGGCGACGCGACCGCCGACGTCGTGATCGTCGGCGGCGGCTACACGGGCCTGTGGACCGCGTACTACCTCAAGAAGGCGGCCCCCTTCCTGCGCGTCACCGTCCTGGAGCAGAAGTTCTGCGGCTACGGCGCCTCCGGGCGCAACGGCGGCTGGCTCTACAACGGCATCGCGGGCCGCGACCGGTACGCCAAGCTGCACGGCCACGAAGCGGCGGTCCGTCTCCAGAAGGCGATGAACGAGACGGTCGACGAGGTCGTCCGGGTCGCCGCCGAGGAGGGCATCGAGGCGGACGTCCACCAGGGCGGCGTCCTCGAAGTGGCCTACACGCCTGCCCAGCTGGCCCGCCTGAAGGCCTTCCACGAGCACGAGCTCTCCTACGGCGAGAAGGACCGCGAGCTCTACGGCGCCCGGGAGACCGTCGAGCGCGTCCGGGTCGCGGACGCGGTCGGCTCGACCTGGACCCCGCACGGGGCGCGTCTGCACCCGGTGAAGCTCATCAAGGGGCTGGCGGCGGCGGCCGAGGCACTCGGCGTCACGATCCACGAGAAGACGCCGGTCACGGAGATCCGCCCGAAGCACGCGGTCACGCCGTACGGCACTGTGCGCGCCCCCTACGTCCTGCGCTGCACGGAGGGCTTCACGGCCTCCCTGAAGGGCCAGAAGCGCACCTGGCTGCCCATGAACTCCTCCATGATCGCGACCGAGCGGCTGACCCCCGAGCAGTGGGCGACGATCGGCTGGGAGGGCCGCGAGACGCTCGGCGACATGGCGCACGCCTACATGTACGCCCAGCGCACCGCCGACGACCGCATCGCGCTCGGCGGCCGGGGCGTCCCGTACCGCTTCGGCTCGCGCACCGACAACGACGGCCGCACCCAGCAGGCGACCATCGACGCCCTCCACGAGATCCTGGTCCGCTTCTTCCCCTCCCTGGCCGGCGTACGGGTGGCGCACGCCTGGTCGGGCGTTCTCGGCGTCCCCCGCGACTGGTGCGCCACCGTCACCCTGGACCGCTCCACCGGCCTCGGCTGGGCGGGCGGCTACGTCGGATCCGGCGTCGCGACGACGAATCTCGCCGCGCGCACCCTGCGGGACCTGATCCAGCAGGACTCGGGCCAGGCGGGCCCGACCGACCTGACCGCCCTCCCATGGGTCGACCACAAGGTCCGCAAGTGGGAGCCGGAGCCGTTTCGCTGGCTGGGCGTGCAGGGCATGTACGCCACCTACCGCACGGCCGACCGCCGCGAACTGACCACACACAGTGCGCAGTCGTCGCGGCTCGCGCGGATGGCGGACCGCGTCGCGGGCCGGCACTGACCACCGGGCGGACCTCTGTCCCTCTGCGAGGGGTCTTTCACGTGTGTGTGAAACTGCGCCCATGATTCGCACCGCGACCCCCGACGACATCCCCGTCATCCACGCGATGGTCCGTGAACTCGCCGAGTACGAGAAGGCGCCGGACGAGGCGAAGGCCTCCCGGGAGCAGCTGCACGAGGCGCTGTTCGGGGAGCGGCCGGCCGCGTTCGCGCACATCGCGGAGGCGGCGGGGGAACCGGTCGGCTTCGCGCTGTGGTTCCTGAACTTCTCGACCTGGCGCGGGGTGCACGGGATCTACCTGGAGGACCTGTACGTCCGGCCCGAGGCGCGCGGCGGCGGGCACGGCAAGGCGCTGCTCACCGAGCTGGCACGGATCTGCGTCGAGCGCGGGTACGAGCGTCTGGAGTGGTCGGTCCTGAACTGGAACCGGCCTTCCATCGAGTTCTACGAGGCGTTGGGCGCGCGTCCGCAGGACGAGTGGACGGTGTACCGGCTGACGGACGGCGCGCTGCGGGAGCTGGGGAAGCCGGGTTCAGGGGACTGACTCGGGCACGGGGGCCGGTGCGGTCGCGTGTCTGGGGGTCCTCGCGGTGACCATGAGGCCCGCGACCAGACCGGCCAGGAGCATGATTCCGGCGGCCCACCAGATGGCGACCGTGTAGCCGTGCACGACGCCCTCGCGGACGATCAGGGCTTTCCGGGCGGGGTCGGTGAGGTGCGCGGCGATGTACGCCGCGCCGCTGGTGGTGGCGATGGTGTTCAGCAGGGCCGTACCGATCGAACCGCCCACCTGCTGTGAGGTGTTGACGGTCGCGGAGGTCACGCCGGAATCCTGTGGGGCGACCCCGGCGGTGGCGGTGGCGAAGACCGGCATGAAGATCAGGCCCATGCCGAGGCCCATCAGGATCAGACCGGGCAGCAGCCGGCCCGCGTAGTCGGCGTCGACCGTGAGGCGGGTGAAGAACAGCATCCCGGACGCCGCGAGGAGCGCTCCGGGGACCATCAGCACGCGCGGTGCCACGCGGCGCAGCAGCCGCGCCGAGATCTGCGTCGTACAGATGACGATCGCGGCCGTCATGGGCAGGAAGGCCAGGCCCGCCCCCACGGGCGAGTATCCGAGGACGACCTGCAGGTAGTAGGTCATGAACAGGAAAATGCCGAACATGCCGATGACGGCGAGGGCCATCGTCAGGAAGCAGCCCGCGCGCGTGCGGTCCTCGATGATGTGGAGCGGGAGCAGCGGGCCCGGGGCCCTCGTCTGCCAGTACACGAACGCGGTCAGCAGCACGATTCCGCCCGCGAGGAGGGCCAGCACCAGCGGGTCCGTCCAGCCGCGGGCCTCCGCCTCGCTGACTCCGTAGACGATCGTGACCAGTCCGCCGCAGCCGAGCACCACACCGGGGATGTCGAGCCGGGCGCGGGCGTTGCCCGGGGGGTCGGGCAGCAGCGCGAACGCGCCGAAGACCCCGATGACGGCTATGGGGATGTTGACGTAGAGGCACCAGCGCCAGTTCAGGTACTCGGTCAGCAGCCCGCCCATGATGAGTCCGATCGCCGAGCCGCTGCCCGCGAGGGCGCTGTAGACGCCGAAGGCCTTTCCGCGCTCCTTGGGTTGGGTGAAGGTGGTGGTCAGCAGGCTGAGCGCGGAGGGGGCCAGGACGGCGGCGAAGGCGCCTTGGAGAGCGCGGGCGCCGTAGAGCATGGCGGAGTTGCCCGCCGCGCCGCCGATCGCGGAGGCGGCCGCGAAGCCGATGAGGCCGAAGACGAAGGTGCGTCTGCGGCCGACGAGGTCCGCGATCCGGCCGCCGAGCAGCAGGAGACCACCGAAGGCCAGCGTGTACGCGGTGATGACCCACTGCCGGTTGCCGTCGGACATGCCCAGGGCGCGCTGTGCGGAGGGAAGCGCGATGTTCACTATGGTCGCGTCGAGGACGACCATCAGCTGCGCGAGGGCGATGATCACCAGGCCCCACCAGCGGCGGGAGTCGGCGCCTTCGGAGGTTCCAGGGGCGCCGCGTTCACCTGATCGGGTGGCGCTCACTTGCCCAGAAGACCATGAATTGGTATGTATCGCATCTTACCGGGCAGTTGATCCTGATCACGGCTCCAGGACCACCTTTCCGAGGGTGGCGCGGGTCTCCAGGGCCCGGTGGGCCCCGGCCGCTGCGGCCAGCGGGAAACGGGTCACGGCCGGGGTGAGGCGGCCCGCCGCGGCTTCGGCGAGAGCTCTCAGCTCCAACGTGCGGACGGGGTCGGGACCGCCCGCCGCGCGCAGCATCACGGGGCCGAGGACCTGCTCGGACACCCCCTCCACGAGGAGTGGCCCGCCGCTCTGGATGCCCTCGCCGGACCAGCCGAAGACGAGGTGTTTCCCGCCGGGGCCGAGGAGGCCGACGGCGGCGCGGGCGACGTCGCCGCCGACACCGTCGAAGACGACGGTGACCGGCTTCCCGTCCAGCTCGGCGCGGACCCGGTCCGGCCAGCCGCCGTCCTTGTAGTCGACGGCCAGGTCGGCGCCGTTCTCGTGGACGCGGGCCACCTTCTCCGGGCCGCCCGCGAGACCGATCACGGTGGCACCCGTGTGCCGGGCGTACTGCACGAGCAGCGTGCCGATACCGCCCGCGGCGGCGGGGATCAGGGCCACGGAGCCGGGGCCCAGCTCGGCGAACTGGAGGATCCCCATCGTCGTACGGCCCGTGCCGATCATGGCGACGGCCTGGGCGAAGTCCAGGTTCTCCGGGATCTCGTGCAGGCGGCCGGCGCCGGTGACGGCCAGTTCGGCGTAGCCCCCGGGGGCGAACTCGAGGTGGGCGACGACGCGCCTGCCGAGCCAGTGGCCTTCGACACCCGCGCCGAGGGACTCGACGGTGCCGGCGACCTCACGGCCGGGGATCGTGGGCAGCGGGGTGGGGGAGGGCCCCGGGCCCCGGGCACCCGCGCGCAGGGCGGCGTCCAGGAGGTGGACACCGGCCGCGGCCACGGCGATACGGACCTGCCCCGGGCCCGGCTCGGGATCCTCGGTCCTCTCGTAGGTGAGGTTCTCGGCCGGGCCGAAGGTGTGCAGGCGGACGGCGTGCATGACGGTCTCCCTCGCTGACGTCCGGAGGCGTGCTTGATCGCTCGGTGGTGGTGCGGCTCAGCGTTCAGCCTCAAGCGCGCTTGAGGTCAAGGCGCGGGTGCCGGGCGGGGTCAAAGGCGCCGGTCGGGGGCGTTGTCAGTGGCGGAGTGCACGATGGGGGCATGGTGCGAAAAGCGGCGGGCAGGGCGAGCGGGCGGGGCCAGGGGGCGCGGCGGCCGGAGGTGCGGCTCCCGTCGCTGGAACCCCATGACGGCTCCGAGCTGGAGCCGGACGGGGACTATGACGGGCTGGAGTTCCGGGAGGCGGACTTCGTCGGGCAGGACGGCGGAGGAGCGACCTTCATGGACTGCGCCCTGACGGGGTGCGCGCTGGACGAGACGCGACTGCACCACGCGCGACTGCTGGACTCGGTCCTGACGGGCCTGCGGGGCGTGGGCACCGATCTCGCCGAGTCGACCTGGCGCGACGTCGAGTTGGTGGACGCCCGCCTGGGCGGGGTGCAGCTGCACGGGGCGGTGCTGGAGCGGGTCCTGATCCGCGGCGGCAAGATCGACTATCTGAACCTGCGCAAGGCCCGGCTCAAGGACGTCGTCTTCGAGGGATGCGTGCTGGTCGAGCCGGATTTCGGGGCCGCCCGGCTGGAGCGCGTGGAGTTCGTGGACTGCGTCCTGAAGGGGGCGGACCTCACCGCGGCCACCCTGACGGACGTGGACCTGCGCCACGCGGCGGAGCTGGACATCGCACGGGGCGTGGACCGGCTGGCGGGGGCGGTGATCAGTCCGAGCCAGTTGCTCGACCTGGCGCCCGTGTTCGCCGCGGCGCTGGGGGTGCGGGTGGACGGGGGGCCGGGAGCGTAACGAGCCGGGGCCGAGTGGGGAGTACGGGGGTCTCAGCCCACTCGGGGGAAGCGGGCCTGGAGGGTCCAGATCGCCGGGTTCTCGGCGAGGTCGTCGTGCAGGTCCGTGAGGTCGGCGATCAGGTCGTGCAGGAAGTCGCGGGCCTCGCGGCGCAGTGCGGAGTGGGAGAACGTCAGCGGCTCCTCGTCGCGCGGCATCCAGTCGGCCTCGATGTCCACCCAGCCGAAGCGCCGCTCGAAGAGCATGCGGTCCGTCGACTCGGTGAAGTCGAGCTCCGCGTGCTGGGGGCGCGATGCCCGGCTGCCTCGCGGGTCCCGGTCGAGCTGCTCCACGATGTCGCACAGGGCCCACGCGAAGTCGAGCACCGGCACCCATCCCCAGGCTGTGGACAGCTCCCGGTCCGCCTTGGTGTCGGCGAGATAGACGTCACCGCAGAACAGGTCGTGCCGCAGCGCGTGGACGTCCGCGCGGCGGTAGTCGGTCTGCGGGGGGTCGGGGAAGCGGTTGGAGAGGGCGTAGCCGATGTCGAGCACGTAGGTGATGGTGTCATGGGCCTGG
Source organism: Streptomyces mirabilis (assembly GCF_039503195.1). Classification (NCBI taxonomy): domain Bacteria; kingdom Bacillati; phylum Actinomycetota; class Actinomycetes; order Kitasatosporales; family Streptomycetaceae; genus Streptomyces; species Streptomyces mirabilis. The sequence continues at coordinate 4,962,158 of NZ_JBCJKP010000001.1, read as the reverse complement.
GGGAGGGGACACGGCTCCGCCGCGCGGGCGCGACCGGTCCCCACCGGCCGACGGCCGGGCCCTCGGGCGGGGTGCGGGGCCTGGGTGGGGTTGCCGGGGCCTCGTAGGATCGCTGATGTGCCCCGATCTTCCGTCGCCGTCCGCTTTGCCCCGGCCCTCGCCCTCGCCCTCGCCCTCGCGCTCACCCTCACCGCGTGCGGCGGCGGTGGTGGTGTGCACGGCAAGCCCGGTGCCACCGGGGTCCGAGATCCGTACTTCCCGAAGATGGGCAACGGTGGCTACGACGTCACGCACTACGCCCTGACCCTCTCCTACGACCCCAAGGCGCACCATCTCGACGGCACCGCCGAGATCACCGCCCGGGCCACCCAGAACCTCAGTGCCTTCGACCTGGACCTGAAGGGCCTGGACGTCGCCTCCGTCACCGTCGAGGGCAAGGAGGCCCGCTGGAACAGGGCGGGCCAGGAGCTGACCGTGCGCCCGCACACCGACCTCGACAAGGGCGAGACGTTCCGCGCGACGGTCCGCTACTCGGGCACCCCCGAGACGCTCACCGACCAGGACGGCTCGCAGGAGGGCTGGCTGCCCACGGCCGACGGCGCACTCGCCCTCGGTGAACCCACCGGCTCGATGGCCTGGTTCCCCGGCAACCACCACCCCTGCGACAAGGCGACGTACGACATCGCCGTCACCGTCCCGAAGAACCTGCAGGCTGTCTCCAACGGCGAGTTGACGAGCGAGACGACGGCGGCCGACGGCCGCAGAACCTTCACCTGGCACACCGCCGAACCGATGGCGAGCTATGTCGCCACGGTCGCGATCGGCCGGTACGACATCACGCGCACGACGACGAAGAACGGCCTGCCCGTGTACGTGGCGGTGGACCCGACGCAGACCGCGGCCGCGAAGAAGGTGCTGTCCGAGATACCCCAGATCATGGACTGGGAGGCGTACAACTTCGGTCCGTACCCCTTCTCCTCGACGGGCGCGATCGTGGACCGCGGCGGTGACGTGGGCTACGCCCTGGAGACCCAGACCCGCCCCGTCTTCCCCGGCGCCCCGGACATCGGCATCCTCGTCCACGAACTGGCCCACCAGTGGTACGGCGACTCCGTCACCCCCAAGTCCTGGCAGGACATGTGGCTCAACGAGGGCTTCGCCACGTACGCGGAGTGGCTGTACCAGGAGGACCACGACGGCGAGAGCGCCGACGAGATCTTCAACTCCCTCTACCGGGGCGACTACTACGACACCCCCGAGAAGAACAAGGCGATCTGGGCCTTCCCGCCCGCCAAGCCCTCCAGCGCGGCCCACATCTCCGACCCGCCCGTCTACGACCGTGGTGCGATGGTCCTGCACAAGATCCGCCGGACCGTCGGCGACGATACGTTCTACGACATCATCCAGGGCTGGGCCGCCACCCACCGCCACGCCAACGCGTCCACGGCGGACTTCACGGCCTACGTCGAGAAGAAGGCCCCGGACAAGGACTTCAGCGGCATCTGGAAGGACTGGCTGTACGGGGAGGGCAAGCCGCCCCGGGCGTGACTCAGGTCCTCCCGTGCAGCGCCTTGCGCAGTACCGCGCAGGGGCGGCCCCGTTGGAGGTCCTCGCGGTGGCCGATGGTCTCGTAGCCGAGGGCGGTCCAGAAGGCGAGGCCCTGGGGGTTGTTGTGGAGGACGGCGAGGCGGGCGGCGTCTCGGCCGGTGCGGCGGAACCTCTCCTCGACGAGTGCCGCGAGTTCACGCCCGTACCCCTTGCGCCGCTCCCGCGCGTCCACGATCAGCAGTCCGATCCACGGATCCGGATCGGTGGGGTCGGGGTGGTGCGCGAGGGTGATCGCGACCCCGACGACTCGCCCCGCACTCCGCGCGAGCAGCACCTCGGCCCCCGGATGTGCCAACTCCTCGGTGAGCGCCGCCGCGACCTGCTCCGGCCGGATGTCGTGGGCGTCGGGGAAGTCCCCGCTGAGGGAGAAGAACTCGTGCTGGGAGGCGTAGAGGGAGGTGAGTTCGGTGAGGACGGCGACGGGGATGTCGTGGCCGGGTACGAGGGCTTCGAGAATCACCGGTGCAGGCTAGCCAATCGGTCCCGTGCTCGGTGGTGGCCGGGCACGGGTGGGGAGGAGCGGGAACGGTCAGGTCTCGTCGGGGGTGGACGGGGGAGGGGGGCCGCCGAAGCCGTGTGCGGAGAGGTCGAACCAGTTGCCCTCCGGGTCCATGGCCCGGTACTCGGCGAAGGGGCGGTCGGTGAAGCGTTCGGCGGGCTTGTCCGCGCCCGCTTCGACCAGGGCCGCCGAGGGGGCCTCCGTGTCGGTGACGTGGAAGCGGAAGTGGTTCATGCCGAGCGGGGTGTCACCGTCGAGGCGGTGCTTGATGAGGGCCAGGGAGAGATGGCCGTCGGAGAGGAAGCAACTGCCGTCGGTGGCCCGGCCGGCGTGGCCCAGGAGGAGGGCGAAGCAGGGGAGGGGGGTTCGGGGGGTGATGAGCTGGTACTCGGTGACCGCGGCGGTGAGGAAGTCGTCGAGTGCCTGGTTGTCCATCAGGACGGTGGGCGGAGCGCTGTCGTTCGTACAGTGCTCGTCCGTTAAGCCGGACAGGGAGGGGGACATGAGGTGGGGGCTCCGTTTCCCGTGGGGGTGAGTGGGACGCCCGGGAGCCTAGAGGTGAATGCTTGAAGGTTTCAGTACCTTGCTCGGAACGTGGGGATATCCCTATGGAGACGGGGAGCGGGGCGCGGGCGAGGCGAACGCGAGGAGCCCCTGGCCCGATCTCCCGGGCCAGGGGCTCCTTCAACCGCCTTGTACGGATCAGACGTTGACGCCGAAGTCCTGGGCGATGCCCACGAGGCCCGAGGCGTAGCCCTGGCCGACCGCGCGGAACTTCCACTCCGCGCCGTTGCGGTAGAGCTCGCCGAAGACCATGGCGGTCTCGGTGGCGGCGTCCTCGCTCAGGTCGTAACGGGCGATCTCGGCGCCGCCGGCCTGGTTGATGATGCGGATGTAGGCGTTGCGGACCTGGCCGAAGTTCTGCGAGCGGTTCTCCGCGTCGTAGATGGAGACGGGGAAGACGATCTTGTCGACGTCGGCGGGGAGGCCCGCCAGGTTGACGTTGATCGCCTCGTCGTCGCCCGCGCCCTCGCCCGTGCGGTTGTCGCCGGTGTGGACGATGGTCTGGTCCGGGGTCTGCTTGTTGTTGAAGAAGACGAAGTGACCGTCGGAGTAGACCTTGCCCTGGGTGTTGACCGCGATGGCCGAGGCGTCGAGGTCGAAGTCGGTGCCCGTGGTGGTGCGGACGTCCCAGCCGAGGCCCACGGTGACGGCGGTCAGGCCCGGAGCCTCCTTGGTGAGCGAGACGTTGCCACCCTTGGACAGGCTTACAGCCATTGTTGGGAGTCCCTTCCCTCGTTGCGTACGTGCGCTGTGCCCGTACGTATGGGCTTCGTACGGGCACGAAGCTACAGCTACCCCTAAGAACGCCAAGAGGGGTGCCGAAGGTTCCTGCCCTCTTTACTTTCTTTACCCTCTTGGCGGACACATGACGGCGAAAACGGGGTGACGTGGACCGGACATCCACGCGACCATGGACCCATGCCTGGTCCTTACGTCATCCGCGGCTCCGTCTCCCTCCCCGAGGCCGAGCTCCTGTGGCGTTTCTCCCGCTCCAGCGGGCCCGGCGGACAGCACGTCAACACCAGTGACTCGCAGGTCGAGCTGAGGTTCGACCTCGCGAAGACCGAGGCGTTGCCCCCGGTCTGGAAGGAGCGCGCCCTAGCCAAGCTCGCCGGGCGGCTCGTCGACGGCGTCATCGGGGTCCGCGCGTCCGAGCACCGGTCGCAGTGGCGCAACCGGGAGACCGCGGCCGTACGGCTCGCCTCCCTGCTCGCCGAGGCCACCGCGCCACCGCCCAAGCCCCGCCGGGCCACCCGCATCCCCCGGGGGATCAACGAGCGGCGGCTGCGCGAGAAGAAACAGCGCTCCGACACCAAGCGGGGCCGCTCCGGTCGCGACTGGGGTTAGGAGCACCCGCGGCACCCGCGGGTCTTCCGTGGGCGTGTCGGCCACTGCGCGGGTGTGAGGTGACAGGCCTTTGTGCCGAGTTGTCGCTAATCTCATGGAATGGACGGATACGAGGACAGGGCGCACCTCGAGTGGTGGGCCAATCGATCGACCTGCCTGGCGCGGATCCCCGTCCGGTTGCGGCAGGCCGCCGTGCCCGACGCCCGTGCGTGGGACGCCGTCGTCTCCGCGCCGCTGGACAGTGGCGCGCGTGAGGACATGCAGTTCCTGATCGAGGCCAGTCCGTACTTCACCCTCCGCTTCGCGGACGATTCCGTGAACGAGGTCGAAGTGGAGCGCTCCGGGGACGGCAGCCGACTGCGACTGAGCGCCGTACCGGAGACGTGACGTCACATCAGCAGGCCGCGGTCCGTCAATGCCATGACGGGCAAGTCCGTGCCGGACCGCGGCGGCGACCAGGAGATGTGACGTATGAGCGACAGCGAATTTCCCGGAGAGAACGGGAATGACGGCAAGAATGCGAAGAACGCGAACGCGAAGAAGGCCGAGAACGCGAAGGACGGCGCGAACGCGAACGAATTTCTCGCCGCGCGATTCGAATCCCACCGCGGTCACCTCCGCGCCGTCGCCTATCGCATGCTCGGCTCCCTCTCGGAGGCCGACGACGCGGTCCAGGAGGCCTGGCTCAAGCTCAGCCGCGTCGACGCCGACCGGGTCGACAACCTCGGCGGCTGGCTCACGACCGTGGTCGGCCGGGTCTGTCTCGACATGCTGCGCTCCCGCCGAAGTCGCGGTGAGGAGCCGCTCGGCCCCCTGGGGGAGGGGCCCGGTGTCCGGATGCCGGAGCCGGTGCTCAGCCCCGTCTCGGGCATCGACCCCGAACAGGAGGCGCTGCTCGCCGACTCGGTGGGCCTCGCCCTGTTGGTCGTACTGGAGACGCTGACGCCCGCCGAACGGCTCGCCTTCGTGCTGCACGACCTGTTCGCGGTGCCCTTCGAGGAGATCGCGCCCATCGTGGGCCGTACGCCGACGGCGTCCCGTCAGCTCGCCAGCCGGGCCCGGCGCAGGGTCCAGGGCGGGGCGCCCGTGCCCGACCCCGACCTGGCGCGGCAGCGGGAGGTCGTGGACGCGTTCCTCGCGGCGGCGCGGGAGGGCGACCTCGACGCGCTCGTCGCGGTGCTCGACCCGGACGTGGTGGCGCGGAGCGAGGGCGGGGTGACGGCGGGTGTGATCGCCGTGGCCTCGGGAGCGAGCGGGTACGCGCACCTGGCCCGGATCGCGCGGCCCGCCCTCGTCAACGGCGCCGCGGGTGTGGTCGTGGTCGCTGAGGGACGCCTCGTCGGTGTCCTCGCCTTCACGGTCGTGCACGGCAGGATCGCCGTCATCGACATCCTCAACGACCCGGAGCGGCTGGCCGGGCTGGACGTCACCGTCCTCGACCGGTAGCCCCGGCCCCGGCCCTCGGAGAAAGGGCGTCAGCCCAACTGCCGGTAGCGGCCCTTGAAGTGCAGCAGCGGTCCGCCGTCCCCGCTCGGTACCGACGCGGTCAGCACCCGCCCGATGACGAGGGTGTGGTCACCGGCGGTGACCCGCTGCTCGGTGCGGCACTCCAGGGTCGCCAGGGCGCCGCCCACCAGGAGTGCCCCGGACGCCTCGCCACGGACGTACGGGATGTCCTCGAAGAGCAGGCGGTCGCTGATGCGGCCCTTCATGGCGAAGCGGCCCGCGATGTGGCGCTGGCTCTCGGAGAGCACGGAGACGGCCCACAGGGGCTGTTCGTCGAGCAGGTCGTCCATACGGGAGCCCTCGCGCAGGCTGACCATGACGAGGGGCGGGTCCAGGGAGACGGACAGGAAGGCCGTCGCCGTCATGCCGACGTCCTCGCCGCCGGGGCCTTCCGGGTCCAGCGCGGGCTCGTGCGCGGTCACCAGGACCACACCCGCGGCCAGCCGGGACATGGCGGCACGGAACTCGTCGTTGCTCACCCCCTCAGCATGCACGGAGGGGATGAGTGGGGCGGCAGAGGGAGTGTTCAGCACGCAGAAACGCTAGTCTCCGATCCGGGGGAGCCGCATCGGGCCTCGGCCCGAGCGTGGTCCTAAGTCCGGTCCTAAGTCTGGTCCCGAGCAGGGTCCTAGGTCTCGGGACGGACACAACTGCTCACAGTGTCTACACAGCGTCCAAATAAGCGTTCAGTAAGCACACGGGGGAAATGCAGAAACCCCACTCAATTGCTCATCTTCTGCTGTGACTTGAGTCACAGGGCCCATATTTTGTTGACCCTGTGTACCGAGTGGGCAGCGCGCTGTGATTCAGTGGCGTGGAAGCTATGAACGAAGCTACCAAGTAGTACGCGAGAGAACCGTAAGAGAACCAGGTACGCCGAAGACAACCCTGGAGTTGCTGCGAGGTCTCGAGGGGAGGGCGAATGGAGACCGAGTCGGAGCCCTATGTCCGTCTTGCGACCCTGCGGCAGCTCCATCAGGTGATGGCGGACATGAACACCGCGCGGAGCCTGGCGGACACGCTGCAGACCGTCGCCGACGGCGTGGTCACGGGCCTCGGCTACGAGCTGGCGTGTGTCAATCTCGTACGCCCCGACGGCGACCTCGTGGTCGCCGCGCTCGCCGGCAACTCCGCCGCCGAAGCGCTGATCACCGGCCGGGTCGGCTCCCGCGCCTCCTGGGACCGGCGGCTGACCATGGGCGAGGCCTGGGGTGATCTGCGCTTCATTCCGCACACCGAGGGCTGGGTCCTCGACGACGACGACGTACCGCAGTGGTACACCGACGGGCCCGCACCGCGCTTCGAGGACGAGTGGCACCCCTCCGACCGCCTCTTCGCCCCCATGTACACCCCGGGCATCTCCGGGGGCAGCACCGGTGAGCTGATCGGCGTCCTGTCCGTGGACCGGCCGCGCAACGGGCGGCGCCCCGGCGCGTGGGGACGCGAGGCGCTCCAGATGTACGCCTTCCAGGCCGCCATCGCCATTAGCAACGCGCGTCTACGAGCCAATATGCAGCGCGCCCTGGTCCGGCTGGAGCGGGAGCAGCAGGCCCTGCGCGCCAGCGAGGAGAGCTTCCGGCAGGCCTTCGAGTACGCCCCCTCCGGCATGGCCATCGCCGAGATGGGCGGCGACCAGCACGGCCGCATCCTGCGCACCAACGACGCCCTGTGCCGCCTCCTGGGCCGCCCCGCCTCCGCGATGCGCCGCTACTCCTTCTCCGACCTCGTGCACCCCGAGGACATCGGCACCCTGCTCCGGACGTCCGCCGAGGGCGGGCGCGCCGAGCTCAGACTCGGCCGCCGCGACGGCACCTACGTCTGGGTCTCGCTGCGCAACTCCGTGGTCGCGGACGCCGCCGACGGCCCCCGCTTCCTGCTCACGCACGTCGAGGACATAGAGGAACGCAAACGCCGCGAGCTCCAGCTCGCCCACCGCGCCTCGCACGACTCGCTCACCGGCCTGCCGAACTCGGCCGAGCTGCGCTCCCGCCTCGGCTCCCGCCTCTGCCAGCGCCCCGGGGCCCTTCGGCCGGGCACGGTCGAGTCGCTGGACGCGGCGTACGGGCACGGTCCGTTCGCGGACCAGGCGGCCGAGCACAACTCCTACGACAACCACCTCGGCGGCGGCGCGGGCACCACGGGCAACGGGAGCGGGCACGGGTTCGACCTCGGGCCGGGCTTCGACGCGTACGACGCCTTCGACCACCATGTGCACACCATCGCGCCCGAGGGTGAGACGGATGACGGCACCAAGGGGCTCGCGGTGCTCTTCTGCGACCTCGACGGCTTCAAGTCGATCAACGACCGCTTCGGGCACAACGCGGGCGACGCGGTGCTCATCGAGGTCGCCAGACGCCTGACCAACGGCGTCCGGGACGGCGACACGGTGGCCAGGCTCGGCGGCGACGAGTTCGTGGTGCTGGCCGACGGGCTCGGCCGGGCCGACGCCGCTGACCTCGCCGTACGGCTGCGGAACGCGATCATCCCGCCGATCCGTGTGGACGGCAGGGCCGTCCGGGTGGGCGCCAGCTTCGGCATCGGGTGGGCACACTGCGGCATGACGGCGGACGAGGTCTTGAAATCCGCTGACGAACGGATGTACGTCGAGAAACGGTCTCGTCCCAAACAGCATCGGCGTGCCGGATAAGTCACAGGTCAGTGGGTTGATGCGAGGAAGCCCACCCGTTTGGCCCCCTGGGAGCGGGTAGGCTCGCCATTTATCCATGTACCGCATCTGTACCGCACCTGTTGAGGAGACCAAGGGATGACGCCCGGCAACAACGGCGCGAGCACGCCCGAGGACGACGACCCGTTCGGCTATCTGTACGCCGACGGTCAGGCCAACGGCGCCACGCCGCCCAGCGGAGGCGGCGGCTACGGCTACCCCGGCTCGGTCAACCGGGTGCGGGCGGTCGGCGAACGCCAGTACGGACAGCAGCAGCCCGGTTACGGCCAGCAGGCTCCGACGGCGCAGTACGGCCAGCAGGCTGCCCCGACCGCGCAGTACGGCCAGGTGCCGCAGCAGGGCGCCTACGGCCAGCCGAACGCGCACTACTCGGCGCCCGAGACGGTCCCCGGCGGGGCCCCGACCGGCCGGCAGCCGTCGGGAGGCGGCGGCCGTGGCCGCGGCCCGAACACCAAGGGTCTGCTGATCGGCGCCATCGCCGTGGTCGCCGCCGTCGTCATCGGCATCGGCGTCGCCATGATGAACGGCAACGCGAACGACAAGAGCAAGGACACCGCGGGCGGCGGCTCGACCCCGTCGGCCTCCGAGAGCGCCTCCCCGAGCGCGTCGTCCGCACAGTCGGCGCCCGCCGGTGAACTCCCGAAGATCGACGCGAAGGCGCTGAACCTGGGGACGGGCGTCGCGACGACCTCGGATGTGGCGGGCGCCAAGTCCGACGGCGGCACGTACGTGACCGGCCTCAACAACCCCGGAGCCTCGGTCACCTGGACCGTCAACGGCATCCCCGACGACGGTACCTACACCCTCTTCGCCCGCTACAGCGCGGCCGGTGCCGACGGCTCGATGACGCTCACCGTCAACGGCAAGGTGTTCGGCTCCAAGCTGAGCATGAAGAACTACGCGCACGCCGCCGACGGTGACTTCGCGAAGGGCTGGACGAAGACCTTCGCGTGGCCCACCCTCACCAAGGGCACCAACACGATCACCATCTCCTGCGGGGACGGCGACAGCTGCAACGTCCTCCTCGACCAGCTGTCGCTGAAGGCAGGCCAGGTCAAGTCCTAGTCGCCGGGGCTACGGCGGTCAGGCCGCCGTGGCGTCCGTCGTCACCGTGATCTGGTCGAGCAGGGTGTCGTACGTCTGGCGGTCGAACTCGCCCGCCACGGGGGCCAGTACGGTCGCCGTGGCGAGGGCGACCGCGCGGGCGAGGCGGTCGGGCCAGGGAAGGTGTTGCACCAGGCCGGACAGCAGGCCCGCGACCGCCGAGTCACCCGCGCCGGTCGGATTGCCGTGGACGCGGCGCGGTGGGGTGGCGCGCCAGAGGCCGTCCGGAGTGTGGGCGAGCAGGCCCTGGGCGCCCAGTGAGGCCACGACGGCGTGCGCGCCGCGCCTGCGGGCGTCCCGGGTCGCCTGCAGCGGCTCGTGGGAGCCGGTGAGTTCGGCCAGTTCGTCGGCGTTCGGCTTGACGATGTCGGGACGGGCGGCGACGCCCCGGCGCAGGGGTTCGCCGCTGGTGTCCAGGAGGACCGGGACGGCCGCGGCGCGGGCCGCGCGGATCAGCCCCGCGTACGCGCCCACCGGCACCCCCGGCGGCAGGCTGCCGCACAGGGCCACCGCCGACGCGGAGCGCAGCAGCACCTCGTAGGCCTCCTGGAAGGCCGCCCACTCGGCAGGGGTGATCTCCGGTCCTGGCTCGTTGAGTTGAGTCGAGTCACCCGTCGTCGTGTCGACCACGGCTATCGTGCGGCGCGTCGCTCCCTCGACCGGGATCAGCGCGTCCACCACCCCGGAGGTGTCCGCGAGTTGGTCCCGCAGGGCGCGGCCCGTCACGCCGCCCGCGAAGCCCGTGACCGTCACCTCGTGGCCGAGGGCGGCGAGCACCCGGGCCACGTTCAGGCCCTTGCCGCCGGGGCGTTCGGTCACCTCGGTCACCCGGTGCGCGGTGTGCGGGCGCAGGGACCGTACGCGATAGGTGATGTCGAGAGCGGTGTTCGGTGTGACCGTGAGGATCACCTGGACCGACCTCCCCCGATGGATGCGCTGGCCGACAGTTTCGAGTTCCGGAGAATCCGGAGGCTCGATCATGCCAAAGACAACGGCGGTCGGCCCAGTCCCGGGACGACCGCCGTAGGTCACATCGCGCTCCAATCGGAGGGCGAATCAGCCCAGTTGCGGGTCAACCACCCATTCGCCCCGGCGCATGACGCCCTTGAGGGCGAACTCCGCGTCCAGGACCACCAGGTCGGCGTCCTTGCCCGGTTCCAGCGAACCCACCCTGTCGTACAGGCCGAGCAGGCGGGCGGGGTTGGCGGACAGGGCCGCGACGATGTCCTCGACCGGCAGCCGGTCGACGGTCACCGCCCGCTGGAAGGCGCGGTCGAGGGTGAGCGTGGAGCCCGCGATCGAGCCGCCCTCCACCAACCGGGCGACCCCCTCGCTGACCTCGACCTCCAGCGGGCCGAGCCGGTAGCGGCCGTCGCCGAAGCCCGCCGCGTCCATGGCGTCCGTGATGAACGCCACCCGGTCCGCCCCCGCGTGATGGAACGCCAGCTGGAGCGCGGCCGGGTGGAGGTGGGTGCCGTCGTTGATCAGCTCGACGGTGATCCGCTCGTCCTCGAGGAGGGCGGTGATCGGGCCGGGCGTGCGGTGTCCGAGCGTGGGCATGGCGTTGAACAGGTGCGTGGCGACGGTCGCGCCCGCGTCGATGGCCTCCACCGTCTGCTCGTACGTCGCGTCCGTGTGCCCGATCGCCGCGATCACCCCGTGCTCGGCCAGCAGGCGTACGGAGTCGATGCCGCCCGGCAGCTCGGTGGCGAGGGTGACCATGCTGGCCCGGCCGCGCGCCGCGTCGATCAGCTTGCGGACCTCGGCCGGGTCCGGGTCGCGCAGCAGTTCCTCGGAGTGCGCGCCCTTGCGGCACGGCGAGATGAACGGGCCCTCGAAGTGGATGCCCGCGATGTCGCCCTGCTCGGCCAGCTCGGAGAGCAGCCCGGCGCGCTGGGCGAGGCCGTCCATGTCGCCGGTCACGGTCGAGGCGACGAGAGTGGTGGTGCCGTGCAGCCGGTGGGTGTGGACGCCCTGGAGGACCTCCTCGACGGTCCCGGAGGTGAAGGAGGCACCGCCGCCGCCGTGGTTGTGGAGGTCCACGAAGCCGGGGACGAGCCAGTGGCCCGACAGGTCCAGTGTCCGCGCCGACGAGGGCGCGCTGCCGGCGATGCGTGTGCCGTCGACGATCACACGACCGTCGACGACGACTCCGGTGGGCAGTACCACCCTGGCACCGGCGAGAACCGTTCTAGGGGCCATCAGGTGGTTACCTCCGAAGTCGGTCGGGAAGCGGTGGTCGGCTGATTCAGCAGGTCCCAGGCCAGCAGGCCCGCGCCCAGGCAGCCGGCGGTGTCCCCGAGGGCCGCGGGCACGAGGGACGGCAGTTTCTGGAAGGTGACGCGCCGCTCGACGGCGGCCCGTAGCGGTGTGAACAAGGTTTCCCCCGCTTCGGCGAGACCGCCACCGATGATCAGCGTGCGTGGATCCAGCAGGGTGAGCGCGGTGACGAGCCCGTCGGCGAGCGCGTCGATGGCGTCCTGCCAGACCTCCCGCGCCCGCGCGTCCCCGGACTCGACGGCCTTCGCGCAGTCGGCGGCGTCCGCCGCCGGGTCCCCGCAGGCCTCGGCCCAGGCCTGGCTGACGGCGGCGGCGGACGCGTACCGCTCCAGACAGCCGTGCTGCCCGCACGGACACGGGGTCCCTCCGGGGCGTACGACGACATGGCCGATCTCGCCCGCGAAACCGTGCGCGCCCGCCTCGACGCCGCCGTCGATGCCGATCGCGCCCGCGATGCCGGTGCCGAGGGGGACGAACAGGAAACGGTCGGCCCCCTGCCCCGCGCCGATCCGGCCCTCCGCGAGCCCGCCGGTGCGCACGTCGTGTCCGAGCGCCACCGGCACCCCGCCCAGCCGGTCGCCGAGCAGCCGGCGCATCGGGACGTCGCGCCAGCCCAGGTTGGCCGAGTACACCGCCACGCCCCGGCCTGCGTCCACGATGCCGGGGACGGCGACTCCGGCGGCCGCCGCGGACTCGCCGAGGTGGTGCTCGCCGTACGCGCGCAGCTCGGCCGCGAAGTCGAGGATCGCGTCGACCACGGCGTCCGGGCCGCGCTGGCGGCCGGTGGCGCGACGGGCCTGGTGGAGGAGCTCGCCCTCCGACCCGACCAGGGCGGCCTTCATCCCGGTGCCGCCCACATCGAGGGCGATGACATGTCTCACGGGGACAGTGTCGCCCCTTACCCCAGGAGAGGTCTAGTCCACTCGCGTGGTGTAGACCTTGTATCCGCATTCCGAGACGGATGCAACGGACGCAGAAGCAAAGACGGACAGCCTCGGGACAGGGGCGGCCGGGGGTTGGGAGAAGTGCGGTGCAGCGGCGTAGGACAGGACGTAGGACGGTACTGATCGCGGCGGCGTCCGCGTTGGGCATGACGGCGACCCTCGCGGGCTGCGGCGGCTCGGCCGGTTCCGGGGACGTGACCCTCAGACTCGTGGCCGCCGACTACGGGGACTCCAAGGCCAACAGCTCCCAGAAGTACTGGGACGAGCTCGTGAAGGCGTACGAGGCCGGCCACCCCGGGACCAAGGTCGAGGTCACCGTCTATCCGTGGACGGACGTCGACCGCAAGGTCAAGGAGATGGTGGCGCGGGGCGACGCCCCCGACATGGCGCAGATCGGCGCGTACGCCGACTACGCCGACAAGGGCGAGCTGTACAAGGCCGAAGAGGTGCTCTCCATACCCGTCCAGGCCGACTTCGTCGCGCAGCTCACCGATGCGGGGAAGATGAACCGGGTGCAGTACGGCATGCCGTTCGCGGCCTCCACCCGGCTGCTCTTCTTCAACAAGAGGCTGTTCGCCGCCGCGGGTCTCAGCGCGCCGACGACCTGGAGCGAGCTGGCCGCAGACGCGCAGGCGCTGAAGGCGCGGGGAGTGAAGATCCCGTACGCGCTGCCCCTCGGTCCGGAGGAGGCTCAGGCCGAGACCATGCAGTGGCTGCTGAGCGGCGGCGACGGCTACACCGACGACGTCGGCACCTACAGCCTCGACTCCGCCCAGAACGTCGCCACCCTCACCTGGCTCAAGGACGACCTGGTCGGCAAGGGGCTGACCGGACCGGTCGCGCCCGCGAAGCTCAATCGTGCGGACGCCTTCGCGGCGTTCGCGCGCGGCGAGGTCGGGATGCTCAACGGGCACCCCACGCTGATGAAGATGGCCGCCGACAAGGGCGTGAAGTTCGGAATGGTGCCGATGCCCGGCGTCAGCGGGAAGAGCCGGGCCACGATGGGTGTCGCCGACTGGATGATGGCCTTCAAGAAGAACGGCCACCGGGAACAGATCGGTACGTTCCTCGACTACGTCTACAGCGAGAAGAACGTGCTCGCCTTCTCGCACGAGTACGACCTGCTGCCGGTCACGACGTCCGCGTCCGAGGCGATGGCGGCGGACAGCGACGACGCGGACCTCACCCCGTTCCTGGACGAGCTCCCCTCCTCCCAGCTCTATCCGGTCGGCAAGACGTCCTGGGCCGCCGTCAGCGCCGATATCAAGGAGCAGATCGGCAAGGCGGTCTCCCCGGACGGCAGCCCGGCCGGGACCCTCGGCTCGCTCCAGCAGAGGGCGACCACGATGGACTCCGCGGGGTAGCTCCGCTGTCGGTGGTGGGCGCTACGGTGCGGTCATGGACGAACTGAGCGGGAGGGAGCGGGGGATCCTCGCCATGGAGCGCCGTTCCTTCGCGGGGCCCGGCGCGAAGGAACGAGCGATACGCGAGCGACTCGGCCTCGCCCCCGTCCGCTACTACCAACTCCTCAACGCCCTCCTCGACGACCCCCGCGCCCTCGCCCACGACCCGATCACGGTGAACCGCCTCCGCCGCATCCGGGACACCCGCCGCGCGGAACGCTGACACCGCCTGGTGTGACTCGGTGAGCCGTGGGTGCGCCCGGGGGTGCGCGGATAGGGTCGGGGTATGGGCAGCCACTCGGAAAACGCGGAATTCCCGGACCTCACGGACCCCTTGCCGACACCCGTGACCCCCGCCGGACGCGACGGTCTCGACGCCATCCTCACCCGGCCCGACCGGGCCGTCATCGCGCTCGACTTCGACGGAACACTCGCCCCCATCGTCGCCGACCCGGAGCAGGCCCGCGCCCACCCCGACGCGGTCCCCGCCCTCGCGGCCCTCGCCCCGAAGGTCGCCTCCGTCGCCGTCGTCACCGGCCGCCCGGCCGGCGTGGCGGTCCGCCACGGTGGTTTCGCGGGTGTCCCGGGCCTCGACCACCTCGTCGTCCTCGGCCACTACGGCGCCGAACGCTGGGACGCCCGCACCGGTACCGTCAACGCCCCCGCCCCGCACCCCGGCGTCGCCGCCGTCCGCGCCGAGCTGCCCGGGGTCCTCGACGGGATCGGCGCCTGGCACGGCACCTGGATCGAGGAGAAGGGCCGCGCGGTCGCGGTCCACACCCGCCGCGCGGAGGACCCCCAGGCCGCGTTCGAGGCACTGCGCGAACCCCTCACCGACCTCGCCACCCGCCACGGCCTGATCGTCGAACCCGGTCGGATGGTCCTCGAACTCCGTCCTCCGGGCATGGACAAGGGCGTCGCCCTCCTGGAGTACGTCCGCGAGGTCCAGGCCGAAGCCGTCATGTACGCCGGCGACGACCTGGGCGACCTCCCCGCCTTCGCCGCCGTCGACAAACTCCGCTCGGACGGCGTCCCGGGCCTGCTGGTGTGCAGCGGCAGCGCGGAAGTCACCGAACTGGCCGAACGAGCGGATCTCGTCGTCGACGGCCCCGCGGGAGTCGTGCGCCTGCTGATGGCATTGGCGAGTCGCCTGGACCGTTGATCCCCGGCCGACCGCTGCGCGACCAGCCACAACGCACCCGCAGTCGACCTGTACCCCTTATCCCTCCAACTCCCGCAACTGCTCAAGAAACCACTGCGCCGGAGGCAACGCCGTCCCGGCGGCAGCCAACCGCTTCGTACGTTCCGCCCGTTCCCCCACCGGCATGGTCAGCGCCGCGTCCAGCGCCCGCGCGGTGCCGACCACGTCGTAGGGGTTCACCACCACCGCGTCCTCGCCCAGCTCCTCGTACGCCCCCGCCTCCCGGGAGAGCACCAGCACGCACCCCTCGTCGGAGACGACCGGCACCTCCTTGGCGACGAGGTTCATGCCGTCGCGGATGGGGTTGACGAGGGCGACGTCGGCGAGCCGGTACGCGGCCAGGGAACGGGCGAAGTCGTCCTTGACGTGGAGGACGACCGGGGTCCAGCCCGGTGTCCCGTACTGGGAGTTGATCTCGGTCGCCACCCGCTGGACCTCGGCCGTGTAGTCGCGGTAGACGGCCAGGTCCTGGCGGGAGGGGTAGGCGAAGGCCACGTGGACGACGCGCTCGCGCCACTCCGGGTGGTCCTCCAGCAGCTGCCGGTACGCCAGCAGGCCCCGCACGATGTTCTTCGACAGCTCGGTCCGGTCGACCCGCACGATCGTCCTGCGGCCCTCGCCGATCTGCTCGCGCAGCGTGGCCATGCGGTCCGCGACGTCCGCCTCGTGCGAGCGCCTGCGCAGGAAGTCCGCGTCCGCGCCGAGCCCGTGCACGCCGATCCGGGTGTCGCCGAGACCGCCGACGAGCGCGTCGCAGCAGGCGGTGAACGCGTCCGCCCAGCGCTGGGTGAGGAAGCCGAGCCGGTCCGCGCCGAGCATGCCGCGCAGCACCTGTTCGGCGATGTCGTCGGGCAGCATCCGGAAGTAGTCGACCGGCGCCCAGGGGGTGTGCGAGAAGTGACCGATCCGCAGGTCGGGGCGGAGCTCGCGGAGCATCCCGGGGACGAGGGTCAGGTGGTAGTCCTGGACGATCGCCACCGCGCCCCGCGCCGCCTCCGCGGCCAGCGCTTCGGCGAACGCGCGGTTGTACGCCTCGTACGACGCCCACTGGCGCCGGAACTCCGCGTCGAAGACCGGCTCCAGCGGGGTCTGGTACAGCATGTGGTGGACGAACCACAGCATGGAGTTCGCGATGCCGTTGTAGGCGTCCGCGTGTACGTCGGCGTCGATGTCCAGCATCCGTACGCCGTCCTCGGCGATCCCGCGCCGGACCGCCTCGCGGTCGCCGTCGCCGAGCGCCGAGCACACCCACAGGGCCCCCGCGTCCGGCCCGATCGCGGAGAGGCCCGAGACCAGCCCGCCGCCACCGCGCCTGGCGCGCAGCGAGCCGTTCTCTTGGACCTCGTAGGTGACCGGGCCGCGGTTGGACGCGACGAGGATGTTGTGGGCGCCTTGCGTTGAAGCCATGCCTCGAAACTTAGCCCCGCATGGAAACGCTCAAACGTTCCCGTTGGCCATATGAGGGGTCGTATGTGATCTTCCGGCCGATGGGGGCCGAGCGCGCAGTTCCCCGTGCCCCTTGCAGGGGTGCCGTTACGCCGCCCTTCGTTTCTGGTACTCGGAGATTTCGACCATCGGAGGACGTTCCTCCGTGTCCACCGAGTACGTGCGCGGCTCGAAACCGTCCCCGCCCCGTTCGAACTGGGTGAGGGCCGGGCGGATCAGGTGGCCGCGGGCCAGCCGGAGCTGGGCCGTGCGGTAGATCGCGGCGGACATCCGGCCCAGCGCCTGCCCGTCCTGGTGGCGGTGCTTGCGCACGCCCACGTCGACCTGGGCGAGCGCGTCCAGGCCCACCAGGTGCAGGGCGTCGACCAGCATGCCCAGCTCGACCCCGTACCCGACGGGGAAGGGGAGCTGTTCGAGCAGCGAGCGGCGGGCCGCGTACTCCCCGCCGAGCGGCTGCACGAAGCCGGCCAGCTGCGGCCAGTGCATGTTGAGGAGGGGGCGGGCCATGAGTTCGGTGACCCGGCCGCCCTGCCCCGCCGTACCGCCGAGCGGACGGTCGTACATCGCCTTGACGAGGTCCACGCCGGGCTCGGTGAGCAGCGGCCCCACGATCCCGGAGACGAAGTCCGAGGAGAACTCCTTCAGGTCCGCGTCGATGAAACAGACGATGTCCCCGCTCGTCACGAGGAGGGAGCGCCACAGCACCTCGCCCTTGCCGGGCACGGTCGGGATGCGCGGCAGGATCTCGTCCCGGTGCACCACGCGCGCGCCCGCCGCGGCGGCCACCTGCGAGGTGCGGTCGGTGGAGCCCGAGTCGACGACGACGATCTCGTCGACGAGGGGCACCTGCTGCATCAGGTCGTGGCGGATGATGGCGACGATCTCGCCGACCGTCTCCTCCTCGTTCAGCGCAGGCAGGACGACGCTCACCGAGGAACCCGTGGCCCGTTTGGCGGACATGAGTCTGTGGAGCGGGCGATCGGTCACGGACCAGGAGCGATTGCTCAGCCAGCGCTCAGTTTCCTTCAGCACGGTCTGCGGCTCCTCACTGTCTGATCACCCGGTGTCTCACGGTGTGATCCATCTCGCGGTTCGGACGACTATCTCAACTGTCCTGGCCTTCGGTTACAGTCTTGAACAACGCGGATGACCATCGCATGTCGTAGATCATTTGCGGACGACCGCACCACCCGCACGACACAACCGAATACCGCTCATCCAGAGGGGCAGAGGGATACGGCCCGATGAAGCCCCGGCAACCCTCCAGCTGGTCCTGTCACGTTGATGTGGCGAGGCTCCCGGCTAGGGAAGGTGCCAAATCCGTCTCACGGCGAAGTGCGTCGTGAGGAAGATGAGGAGAAAGGGCCTCGCCTCCATGGCTGCGCAGACTGTTGCAAGTTCGACTGTTGCAAGCACCACGAACCCTGTCGCGGGCGACACCACCACCGTAGTCGGTGTGGATCTCGGACCCGCCGCCGCGCTTTCCTGCCGCGAGTGCGGGCACCGCGTGCCGCTCGGCCCGGTCTTCGCCTGCGAGGAGTGTTTCGGCCCGCTGGAGATCGCGTACGACTTCTCCGCCTACGAAACCGAAGAACTCCGGGCTCGCATCGAAGCGGGCCCCGCGAACATCTGGCGCTATGCGCCGCTGCTGCCTGTCCCGGCCGACGTCGCCGACAAGCCGAACATCAACCCCGGCTGGACCAAGCTCGTCAAGGCCGACAACCTCGCCCGCGAGCTGGGCGTCGAGGCCGGCAAGCTCTTCGTCAAGGACGACTCGGGCAACCCGACGCACTCCTTCAAGGACCGCGTCGTCGCCCAGGCCATCGAGGCCGCCCGCGCGTTCGACTTCACGACCCTGTCCTGCTCCTCCACCGGCAACCTCGCCGGCGCCGTGGGCGCCGCCGCCGCCCGCGCCGGTTTCCGCTCCTGCGTGTTCATCCCGCACGACCTGGAGCAGGGCAAGGTCGTCATGGCCGCGATCTACGGCGGCGAGCTCGTCGGCATCGAGGGCAACTACGACGACGTGAACCGCTTCTGCTCCGAGCTGATCGGCGACCCGGCCGGCGAGGGCTGGGGCTTCGTCAACGTCAACCTGCGGCCGTACTACGCGGAGGGCTCCAAGACCCTCGCGTACGAGATCTGCGAGCAGCTGGGGTGGAAGCTCCCCGACCAGCTGGTGATCCCCATCGCCTCCGGCTCCCAGCTCACGAAGATCGACAAGGGTCTTCAGGAGCTGATCAAGCTCGGACTGGTCGAGGACAAGCCGTACAAGATCTTCGGTGCCCAGGCCGAGGGCTGCTCGCCGGTGTCCGTCGCCTACAAGGCGGGCCACGACGTCGTACGGCCCCAGAAGCCGAACACCATCGCCAAGTCGCTCGCCATCGGCAACCCGGCCGACGGGCCGTACGTGCTGGACATCGCGCGGCGCACGGGTGGGGCCGTGGAGGACGTGAACGACGAGCAGGTCGTCGACGCGATCACGTTGCTCGCCCGTACGGAGGGCATCTTCGCGGAGACCGCCGGTGGTGTGACGGTGGGCGTGACGAAGAAGCTGATCGAGAACGGGCTGCTGGACCCGACGCTGACCACCGTCGTCCTGAACACCGGTGATGGTCTGAAGACGCTGGATGCGGTGGCCGGTACGGGGCTCACGGCGACGATTCGCCCCAGCCTCGAGTCCTTCCGGGAAGCTGGGCTCGCGTAAGCGTCGTCGTTCGTCTGCGGGCCGGTGGGGGCTGGTCGCGCAGTTCCCCGCGCCCCCAAAAGCCCTTACCTGACCGGAGGTCACAAGAATGAGCGTTTCCGTCCGCATCCCCACCATCCTGCGCACCTACACCGGTGGTCGGGCCGAGGTGACGGCCGAGGGTGCGACCCTCGGTGAGGTCATCGCGGATCTGGAGAAGAACCACACGGGTATCGCCGCGCGCGTCCTGGACGACCAGGGCAAGCTGCGCCGGTTCGTCAACGTCTACGTCAACGACGACGACGTCCGTTTCGAGCAGGGTCTGGAGACGGCGACGCCGGACGGCGCGGGCGTCTCGATCATCCCCGCCGTCGCCGGAGGCTGACCGCCTCGCGAGCCGTTACCCAGGGTGAGATAGTTACCCTTGGTAATGCCAATTACCGAGAGTTCATCGAATTGCCCCCTCCGCGAGAGAAGCGGAGGGGGCAATTCTGCATGGTTGAGCGCGGTACAGTTGGGGAAGCCGCTCCACTTTGCATGCCGGGCGCATATGAGTTCGCGCCCGAAGTCCGGCAAGAAGTAGCCAAAGTGTCCCGTGCTTTTGAGCCTTATATGGCTTTTATGGGGCCCGACTTGCCCTGAATCTTCGCAAATTCTCCCCATATTTCCGATCGGTCGTGCCCGGAATTCTCGTCCGATTGACCTGTTGCAGACGGCAGTTGGACAGATACATTCAGCCGCGGTCGACGCGTTCCGGCGCACACCCCCAACCGTTGGGGGGTGAGGTCTGACCCGGGTCCGCGAAGTGCGGTCCTGTGCAAGGGCCAGTAATAGGGGAGTTAGGCATGGCTCAGGGCACCGTCAAGTGGTTCAACGCGGAGAAGGGGTACGGCTTCATCGCGGTCGACGGTGGTGCGGATGTTTTCGTCCACTACAGCGCGATTCAGATGGACGGCTACCGCACCCTGGAAGAGGGTCAGCGGGTCGATTTCGAGATCTCGCAGGGCCAGAAAGGGCCGCAGGCGGACATGGTCCGACTCGCGACCAGCTGAAGCACGCGCCGACTGACTGTTCGACGTGACGAGGGGCTCGTATCCCATGGGGTACGAGCCCTTCGGTCTGTCCGCGCACGGTCGTGGGCCCGCTCGCGCACCGGCGCGACGCGCGGGTTGCGCGCCCCTTCTCACCTGCGGATCAAGGGAAGGCGCTTGCACTCGGCAGGGGCGAGTGCTAATCATTGGCGTTAGCACTCTGAAGGTGAGAGTGATAACGAAGGACCGGGTCGGTGAGGCCCGCAGGCCAGGTGGTGCAAGGAACCACGGGGCAGGCAGGCCGTCCGTCGCGGGCGCCAGCGCGGTCCGGAGCAATCCACCCCAGTCCGGGAGGACCACTTCACATGGCCAAGATCATCGCGTTCGACGAGGAGGCACGGCGCGGTCTCGAGCGCGGGATGAACCAGCTCGCCGACGCCGTCAAGGTCACCCTTGGCCCCAAGGGCCGCAACGTCGTCCTCGAGAAGAAGTGGGGCGCCCCCACGATCACCAACGATGGTGTTTCCATCGCCAAGGAGATCGAGCTCGAGGACCCGTACGAGAAGATCGGCGCCGAGCTGGTCAAGGAAGTCGCCAAGAAGACGGACGACGTCGCCGGTGACGGTACGACCACGGCGACCGTGCTCGCCCAGGCGCTCGTCCGCGAGGGCCTGCGCAACGTAGCCGCCGGCGCCAACCCGATGGCTCTCAAGCGTGGTATCGAGAAGGCCGTCGAGGCCGTCTCCGGTGCCCTCCTCGAGCAGGCCAAGGATGTCGAGACCAAGGAGCAGATCGCTTCCACGGCCTCCATCTCCGCCGCCGACACCCAGATCGGCGAGCTCATCGCCGAGGCGATGGACAAGGTCGGCAAGGAAGGCGTCATCACCGTCGAGGAGTCCCAGACCTTCGGTCTGGAGCTTGAGCTCACCGAGGGTATGCGCTTCGACAAGGGCTACATCTCGGCGTACTTCGCCACCGACATGGAGCGTATGGAGGCCGTCCTCGACGACCCGTACATCCTGATCGCCAACTCGAAGATCAGCAACGTCAAGGACCTGCTGCCGCTCCTCGAGAAGGTCATGCAGTCCGGCAAGCCGCTGCTGATCATCGCCGAGGACGTCGAGGGCGAGGCCCTGTCGACCCTGGTCGTCAACAAGATCCGTGGCACCTTCAAGTCCGTCGCCGTCAAGGCTCCGGGCTTCGGTGACCGCCGCAAGGCCATGCTCGGCGACATCGCCATCCTCACGGGCGGCGAGGTCATCTCCGAGGAGGTCGGCCTCAAGCTGGAGAACGCGGGTCTGGACCTGCTGGGCCGTGCCCGCAAGGTCGTCATCACCAAGGACGAGACCACGATCGTGGACGGCTCCGGCTCCGCCGACCAGGTCCAGGGCCGGGTCAACCAGATCCGTGCCGAGATCGAGAACTCCGACTCGGACTACGACCGCGAGAAGCTCCAGGAGCGCCTGGCGAAGCTGGCCGGCGGCGTGGCCGTCATCAAGGCCGGTGCCGCCACCGAGGTCGAGCTCAAGGAGCGCAAGCACCGCATCGAGGACGCCGTTCGCAACGCGAAGGCGGCCGTCGAGGAGGGCATCGTCGCCGGTGGTGGCGTGGCCCTCATCCAGGCCTCCTCGGTCTTCGAGAAGCTCGAGCTCTCGGGTGACGAGGCGACCGGCGCCAACGCCGTGCGGCTCGCCCTGGAGGCCCCGCTCAAGCAGATCGCCGTCAACGGTGGTCTCGAGGGTGGCGTCATCGTCGAGAAGGTGCGCAACCTGCCCGTCGGCCACGGCCTGAACGCCGCGACCGGTGAGTACGTCGACATGATCGCCGAGGGCATCATCGACCCGGCGAAGGTGACGCGCTCTGCCCTGCAGAACGCCGCTTCCATCGCCGCGCTGTTCCTGACCACCGAGGCCGTCATCGCCGACAAGCCGGAGAAGGCCTCCGCGGCCGCTCCGGGCGGCATGCCGGGCGGTGACATGGACTTCTGATCCTTCCGAGGATCGGTTTTCCTGCCGAGGGCGGTACTCCCTGGAAACAGGGGGTACCGCCCTCGGGCGTGTCCGGGGTCACAGGGTGGGATGCCGGGCGGCCGGAATGACATGAACGGCCGGAGAGTTGTGGTTGAGGCACCATCGATGCATACGCACATACCATCCGGTACCCGAGGAGTCCCCCACACGTGTCTACGACTGCCCCCGCCTCCCGCGCGGCCGAGATCCTCTCCCGCCCTGTCTCGCTGAACGGCCTGACCGTCCCGAACCGGATCGCGATGGCACCGATGACCCGGCAGTTCTCCCCGGGCGGCGTCCCCGGTGAGGACGTGGCCGGGTACTACGCCCGCCGCGCCGCCGCGGGCGTGGGCCTCATCGTCACCGAGGGCACGTACGTCGGCCACGACTCGGCGGGCGAGAGCGACCGCGTCCCGCGCTTCCACGGCGCGGAGCAGCTCGAGGGCTGGACGAAGGTCGCCGACGCGGTGCACGCGGCGGGCGGCACGATCGTTCCGCAGCTGTGGCACATCGGCATGGTGCGCAAGGCGGGGAAGCCGCCGTACGCCGACGCCCCCGCGGTCGGCCCCTCCGGCATCCGTCTCGACGGCACCGAGGGCACCGGCAAGGCCATGACCCAGACCGACCTGGACGAGGTCATCGCGGCGTTCGCCGAGGCCGCCGCCACCGCCGAGCGCATCGGCTTCGACGGCGTCGAACTGCACGGCGCGCACGGCTATCTGCTCGACCAGTTCCTGTGGGCGGGCACCAACCGGCGTACGGACGCCTACGGCGGTGACCCCGTCGCCCGTACGAAGTTCGCGGCGGAGATCGTCGCCGCGGTCCGTGACTCGGTCTCGGCCGACTTCCCCGTCCTCTTCCGTTACTCGCAGTGGAAGTCGGACAACTACGACGCCCGGCTCGCCGAGACCCCGGAGGAGCTGGAGGCCATCCTGACCCCGCTCGCCGCCGCCGGCGTCGACGCCTTCCACGCCTCCACCCGCCGCTACTGGCTGCCCGAGTTCGACGGCTCCGACCTGAACCTCGCGGGCTGGACCAAGAAGCTCACGGGCAAGCCCACCATCACCGTCGGCTCGGTCGGCCTCGACGGCGACTTCATCAAGGCCTTCATGGGCGAGAGCTCCAAGGTGGCCTCCCTCGACAACCTCCTCGACCGCCTGGAGCGCGACGAGTTCGACCTCGTCGCCGTGGGCCGCGCCCTCCTCCAGGACCCGGAGTGGGCGGCGAAGGTCCTGGACGGACGGCTCGAGGAGCTCGGGTCGTACGACCCGAAGGCGCTGAGCACGCTCAGCTGAACCCCGGGCCGACCGGGCGGGACCTGACCTCGTCCGGACCCGACCCGACCGGATCGGATCGGATGTGACCCGACCTGTCCGAAATCGCATCCAGGCGATCACCCTCCCCATCCCCGGGGGTGATCGCCCGGCTGTTTCGTAGCACGCTGTTCCCCCAAGGGCCCGTTCCGTTCCACCCGTACCCAGGGAGCCGTCGTGACGTCAGCAGGAGCGAGCGTGGTGCGCACCCACGCCGGTGCGGTGCGTGGTCGCCGGGAGGACGGGCTGATGGTCTTCCGGGGCATTCCGTTCGCCGAACCGCCGGTGGGGGAAGCGCGGTTCGCCGCCCCGCGTCCGGTGGCCGCCTGGGACGGCACCCGCGACGCGCTCGCCTTCGGGCCGCCGCCCCCGCAGGAGTCGGGATTCCAGGGCCGTACCGGGGTGATCGACGCCCCCATGGGCGACGACTGGCTGACCGTGAACGTCTGGACGCCCGACCCGGACCCGGCCGCCCGCCGTCCGGTGATGGTCTGGATCTACGGCGGCGCCTACAAGCTCGGCCACTCCGGCAGCCCCGGATACGACGCCCGCCGCATCGCCCGCGACGGGGACCTGGTCGTCGTCACCCTCAACTACCGCCTCGGCGTGGAGGGTTTCGCCCGGATCGACGGAGCCCCCGCCAACCGGGGGCTGCTCGACCAGGTCGCGGCCCTGGAATGGGTGCGGGAGAACATCGCGGCCTTCGGCGGCGACCCCGGCCGGGTCACCGTCTTCGGCGAGTCCGCGGGCGCCGGGTCCGTCGCCTCGCTGCTGGCCATGCCCGGCGCGGCCGGGCTGTTCGGTCGGGCGATCGCGCAGAGCGTGCCCGGCCCCTTCTTCTCCGACGACCTCGCCCGCGACATCGCCGCCACCCTCGCCGCCGAGGCGGGCCTGCGCCCGACGGCCGCCGACCTGTCCTCGGTGGATCCCCGCCGACTGACCGCCGTGGGCGAGGCGTTGGGGCCCAGGATGCGGGAGTTCGAGGACCGATGGGGCATGGTCGCCCACACGCTGACCGCCTTCTCGCCCGTCGTCGACGGAGAGGTGCTGCCGACCGCCCCCTGGCAGGCGCTGGCGGCCGGCTCGGCACGGGACGTGGAACTGGTCGTCGGGCACACACGGGACGAGTACCGGCTGTTCGCCGCGCTGGGCGGCCAACTCGGGACGGTCACGGACGAGCAGGCGACGGCGGCACTGCGCACCTTCGGACCGGGACCGGGGTCGGGCTCCGGGGCTGACGGCGAGCGGGCCTACCGCGCCGCGTTCCCCGACGCCTCTCCCGAGGAGCTCTACGAGTGGGTGCACTCCGACGCGGTGTTCCGTATGCCCTCGTTGCGCCTGGCCGAGGCGCAGATCGCGGGCGGTGGCCGCGCGCACGTCTACGAGCTGGCCTGGCCCGCGCCCGCCTACGGAGGCGCGCTGGGCGCCTGTCACGGCCTCGACGTACCGCTGCTGTTCGGAACCTTCGCCGCCGACCTCGGCCTGATGCTGTTCGCCGGGGTCGGGTCGTCCCCGGAGGCCGAGGCCCTGTCGTCCCGCTTTCGCACGGCCTGGACGGCGTTCGCCACGACCGGAGACCCGGGCTGGCCCGCGTACGACACCGCGCGGCGGCCGACCCAGGTCTTCGACACGGACTCCGCGGTCGCCCCGTACCCGCACGAGACCTCGCGCCGCCTCTGGGAGCACCACGACTTCGGGGCGCTGCCGTTGCTGGGCTGAGGGCTCGGGCACGTCAACCCGCCGGCTTCCCGCTGCGCAGGACCGTGGCCAGGCGTGGGAGTCCGTCCGGTCCGTGGCCGGCGGCGACGGCTCGGTCGGCGGCGCCCTTCGCCGCGGTCAGCGCGCCCACCTCCAGGCCGTGGGCGATGGCCGCGTCGATCAGGTGGGCGATCGTCGTCGCCGCGGAGGCGATCGTGGAGCGCTCACCGGGGTAGTCGCCGGTGCGGAGCTGACCGGCGAATCGCGGGATCATCTCGGACAGCAGACCGCTGATCCCGATGGCGAACGGGGCGAGGTCGTCGGGTGCGATGCCCTCGGCCGAGGCGAGCGCGAAGGAGTGCGCGACGCCGTACACCGACATGGTGAACAGGCCGAGGAGCGCCACCTCGTATGCCGCCGCCCGGCCGGGATCGGCACCGAGATACGTACCGGTGCCGCCCACGGCGGCCATCGTGTCCCGTACGGCCTCGTGCACCTCGTGCGCCCCGCTGTAGAGGACGGCGGTGGCCGCCGTGCCGACGACCTGGGGCGGGGTGAGGATCGCGCCGTCCAGGTAGCGGATGCCGTGCCCACGCCTTCGACCTGTCCGCCGGTGAGAACAACGAGTTCGGTACGGGAACCACCGCCGACCGGCACTTCACCCTGTACAGCCTGCGCCACGAAGAGGGTGCCAGTGCGCGTCTCGACGGTGACGTCCCCGCGAAGCTCCATCTGATGAACCCGATGCACCACCTCGTGGACAGGGGCAACGAGAACCGGTCGAAGCACTGGTGGATCCGCCTCGGTACCAAGGACAGCGACACCGCGCTCACCGTCGCGAGCAACCTCGCCGACCGCGTGAAGAACCTCGGCGACGACGTCGACACCTCGTACGACTCGGCCACGGCGCGGACAACGACCGGCCGACTTCGTCAAGTGGATCGCTACGGTGTCCGGCTGCAGGGCCTAGCCTGGAGGCATGGGTGGTGGCCTCGTCACACTGTTCCTGGCCGGTGATGTGATGCTCGGCCGGGGAGTCGACCAGATCCTTCCGCACCCCGGCGATCCGAAGCTGCGGGAGTCGTACATCAAGGACGCCCGCGCCTATGTGGAGCTGGCCGAGGCGGTGAACGGCGTGATTCCCCGCGCGGCCGGCTTCACCTGGCCCTGGGGCGACGCGCTGGACGTGCTCGCCGCGGTGGCCCCCGACGCCAGGATCCTCAACCTGGAGACCGCCGTCACGCGCAACGACGAGGCCGCGCCCGGCAAAGAGGTCCACTACCGGATGCACCCGGCCAACCTGCCCGCCCTCGCCGCCGCCGGTCCGCACGCCTGTGCCCTGGCCAACAACCATGTGCTGGACTACGGCCGCCGCGGGCTGGAGGAGACCCTCGACGCCCTGGCGGACGCGGGTCTTCGCGCGCCGGGAGCGGGGCGGGACGCCGACGAGGCCCGGCGTCCCGCGATCGTCCCCGTCACTGGCGGCCGGCGCGTCCTGGTCTTCTCCGTGGGGGTGGCCTCCAGTGGCATACCCGGTGGGTGGGCCGCCACGGCGCAGCGCAGCGGGGTCGACTTCGTCGCCGAGCCGTCGGACGCCGCCGCGGCCGGGATCGCGACCCGGCTGCGTCCGGCCAAGCGGCCGGGCGACATCGTGGTCGTCTCGGTCCACTGGGGTTCCAACTGGGGCTACCTCGTCCCGCGTGACCAGGTCCGCTTTCGGCCATGCGCTCGTCGACGGCGGCGCCGACGTCGTGCACGGGCACTCCTCGCACCATCCGCGGCCGTTGGAGTCGTACCGGGGAAAGCTCATCACCCACGGCTGCGGTGACCTGATCAACGACTACGAGGGCATCGGCGGCTACGAGGAGTACCGGGACGATCTCCGTTTGCTGTACTTCGTCACCGTGGACCCGGAGGACGGCAGGTTCGACCACGTGCGCGTCGTCCCGATGCGGTCCCGGCGGATGCGGCTGGAGCGTGCGACGGTCGACGACTCGCGGTGGGTGCGGGACGTTCTGAGCCGGATCAGCCGGGCCTATGGCTCACGGGTCGACCTCGACCCGGACGGCGCCCTCACCGTCCGGCCGGCCCTGGGAGCCGCGAGTGGCGGCGCTCCATAATGGACTTGTCCGAAGGGAACAGACTCTTCCGCCCGGAATTGATTTTCCGCCCTGCAGTGCGGACCGGACTTCACTCGGGACCCGAGGAGCTCACCTCACCCCGGGAGGCGACCATGTACTTCGCTGATCGAATCGACGCGGGCCGGCAGCTCGCCGCCCGGCTGCACCACCTCAAGGGCCAGGACCTCGTGGTCGTGGGACTTCCCCGCGGCGGCGTTCCGGTCGCCGCGCAGGTCGCCGAGGCTCTCGGCGCTCCGCTCGACGTCTGCCTCGTGCGCAAGCTGGGGGTGCCCTTCCAGCCGGAGCTGGCCATGGGCGCCATCGGCGAGGAAGGCGTCCGTGTCATCAACGAAGAGGTGCTGCGGGGGACGGGGGTGACGGAGCGTGCCCTGGCGGCGGTGGAGGAACACGAGCGCGGTGTCCTGCAGCAGCGGGCCCGCCAGTACCGGGGCGAGCGGCAGCCGGCCCGGTACGAGGGCCGGACGGTCCTGGTGGTGGACGACGGGCTGGCGACCGGCTCCACGGCGCTCGCGGCCTGCCGGATCGCGCGCGCCCGCGGCGCGTCGCGGATCGTGCTGGCGGTTCCCGTGGCGCCGCACGACTGGTCGGCCCGCCTCGGAGGCGCGGCGGACGAAGGCGTCTGTCTGCACACCCCCCGGCTGTTCTACGCGATCGGCCAGTTCTACACGGACTTCGGGCAGACGAGCGACGAGGAGGTCATCGCCTGTCTGGAGCACAACCGCGCGGTGCACGCCAGGTCCGACGCACCGCAGGCCGCGGGCGGTGCCTCCCCGGAGGACGCTCCCCCGCCCTACGACCGGGAGGTCCGGATTCCGGCCACGGGCGCCGCGCTCGACGGGCGGCTGACGGTACCCCGCGGCGCCCCCGGGGTCGTCCTCTTCGCCCACGGCAGCGGCAGCAGCAGGAAGAGTCCACGCAACCGCTTCGTCGCCACCGGGCTGAACCGCGCCGGTCTCGGCACCCTTCTGTTCGATCTGCTCACCGAGGCCGAGGCGGTGAACCGGGACAACGTGTTCGACACGGCGCTGCTCGCCCGCCGCCTGATCCAGGCGACCGAATGGCTGCGTGAGCAGCCCGGCACCGAGGGCATGGCCTTCGGTTACTTCGGTGCCAGCACGGGCGCCGCCGCCGCGCTGTGGGCCGCGGCGGAGCCGGCGGCGGACGTCGCGGCAGTCGTCTCCCGCGGGGGCAGGCCGGATCTGGCCGGCGCCAGGCTGCCGGAGGTGAAGGCTCCGACGCTGCTCGTCGTCGGGGGCCGTGACCACGTCGTACTGGACCTCAACCGGCAGGCCGCGGCGCGCCTGAGCTGTGAGCATCGGCTGGCCGTCGTCCCCGGTGCCACTCATCTCTTCGAGGAACCCGGCACCCTGGAATCGGTCACCGAGCTGGCCACGGAGTGGTTCACCGGGCATCTCGCCTCTGCCGTCCCGAGCGCGGGAGCCCGCAGGTGACCGGCTACAGGTTGCCCATCGGCTCGATGTCCACCTTCACCGGTGTGCCCCAGATGCGCAGCACCTCGTAGTCCGTGAACTCGTGGACCAGGCGGTAGGCCATGCCGGGGCGCGGGGTGCGGCGCTCCGCGGCGAGATACCGCTCCGCCTCGACGCGGTCGCGGCGCGGGGTGCCGCACAACTGCCACGCCTGGCCGGTCCACACCTCCGGCAGCCAGCGCTGTTGGGGCTGGGGGCGGTCGGCCCGCACGCCGTACCGGGACATCGTGCGCTCGGGTGCGTCGTCGGCGCCGCTGGGGCGGCCCTGCGGGAAGGCGTCGTTGACCTCGGTGCGGCGTGCGGTGCGCCGCCGTGTCTCGCAGAGCAGGCAGAGGTCGACCGCGCCCTCGTCCACCGGGCCATTGGGGTGCTCGGCGCAGCGCGTCGTGGGCACCGCCGTCGTCACCGTCTCCTCCAGCAGGTCCAGCGCCCGCTTCAGGTCGGCCTTCACCTCGTGCAGCTTCGCGTCGGGCGTGTCGGCGCTCAGCGCGTCGCCGTGCTCGCCGAGCACGCGCAGGGCGCGGCCGAGGGCGGTCAGCTGTGCGTGGTTCACGGTGGTGGATTCCCTCCCGGGTCGGTGTCCTGCCCCTCCTTCGAAGAATCGCACACACCACTGACAGCGCCCCTGACCGTCCTCCCGAGGCCGAAGAAGTACGTCGCCGCGAACCCCACCACGTACCCCGTCAGCAGCCCGCCCGCGTAGATCGACGCCGTCAGGGCCAGTCCGCCCGTGCCCTTGAGCAGGGGGAACAGCGCCCAGCCCGAGGGGCCGATCGCCGTGGAGCCGATCTTGTCGCCGAGCATCGAGAAGAAGCCGACGAAGGCGCCGCCCGCCGCCCCGCCCGCGCAGGCGGTGACGAAGGGGCGGCCGAGGGGGAGCGAGACGCCGTAGATCAGGGGTTCGCCGACGCCCAGGAGGCCCGCGGGGAGCGCCGACCTGATCGTCGTACGGAGGGACTGGTCGTGGTGGAGGCGGACGTAGACCGCGAGCGCCGCGCCGACCTGCCCGGCGCCCGCCATCGCGAGGACGGGGAGCAGGACCGTGTAGCCCTGCTGCTGGATGAGGGTGGTGTGCAGCGGGATCAGGGCCTGGTGCAGGCCCAGCATCACCAGGGGGAGGAAGAGGCCGCCCAGGACCAGGCCCGCGAAGACGCCCGTGTGGTCGAGGAGCCAGTTCGCGCCCGTCCCGATGGCCGTCGACAGCTCGCCTGCCGTGTACATCAGGACGTAGAGCGTCACCAGGCCGGTGATCAGGACGGTGAGGGTGGGGGTGACGAGGACGTCGAGGGCTTCGGGAACCCGGCGGCGGCACCACTTCTCCACGTACGTTCCCAGGAGCGCGGCGGCCAGTGCGCCGAGTACCCCGCCCTGCCCCGGCGCCAGGGTCATGCCGAAGGCCGTCACCTTCGCGACCCCCGCGTACACGACGATCGCCGCCACCGCGCCGCCCAGGACCGGGGTGCCGCCGAACTCCTTCGCCGTGTTGTGGCCGACGAACACCGCGATCAGGGCCATGAAGCCGGAGGCGATCGCCGCGAGGGCGGGGGTGAGGGAGGGGAGCCACCCCAGATTGACCAGCAGGCCGCCCAGGCCCGCGATGACGCCGCAGCCGATCAGGGCGGGGATCAGGGGGACGAAGATGTTCGCGATCCGGCGCAGGAGGAGTTTGAGAGGGGTCGCGTTGCGCTGTTGCCGGGCCGCCTTCCACTCGGCGCCGCGTGCGGCCAGCGCGTCGGCCGTGCCGGTGTCCGGCGCACCGGCCGTGCCGGCGACGAGCGCCTCGAACTCGGGGGTCACCCGTGCGACCGTGCCCGGCCCCAGGACGATCTGGTAGCTGTCGTCGTCCGTGACCACGCCCAGTACGGCGGGCAGGGACCTGAGAGCGTCCTCGCGTACGAGGGTCCGGTCCCGCAGGCCCAGGCGCAGGCGGGTCATGCAGTGGGCGACGGAGGTGACGTTCGCGACGCCGCCGACCAGGGGGAGGATCGCGGCGGCGGTGGCGGCATGGGGGGTGAGGTCGTTCGTTGTGCGCACTCCACGAGGGTGCTGGTCAGCCCGTCGATGCGGCGAGCGCCGCGCGCAGATGGCCGTCGCTCTCCTCCAGAAGGCGGGCCGCCGTGGGCCCGTCCACGCCGCCGAGGATGGTGAGGATGGCGTTCTTCACCTCGCCGTCGGTGGCCGCGAGGGCCTGTTCGATCTCCTCGTCCGAGGCGCCGGTCGCGAGGGCGACGATACGGCGGGAGCGGGCCCGCAGCTTCTCGTTCGAGGCGCGGACGTCGACCATCAGGTTCCCGTACGTCTTGCCGAGACGGATCATCGTGATCGTCGAGAGCATGTTCAGGACGAGTTTCTGGGCCGTGCCCGCCTTGAGGCGGGTCGAGCCGGTCAGCAGCTCGGGCCCGACGACGATCTCGATGCCGTGCTCGGCCGCGGCGGCCAGCGCGCTGTGCGCGTTGCAGGACAGGCCGATCGTCAACGCGCCGCGCGCGCGGGCGTGTTCGACCGCGCCGACGGCGTACGGGGTGCGGCCGGAGGCGGAGACGCCGACCACCGTGTCGTCGGGGGTCAGGGAGAGCTCCTTCAGGTCGGCCTCGGCCAGCTCCTTGGAGTCCTCGGCGCCCTCGACCGAGGTGACCATGGCGCTCGGGCCGCCCGCGATCAGGCCCACGACCTCGGACGGGTCGGTGTTGAAGGTGGGCGGACACTCGGAGGCGTCCAGCACGCCGAGGCGTCCCGCGGTGCCCGCGCCCGCGTAGATCAGCCGACCGCCACGGGACATGCGCTCGGCCACGGCGTCGATCGCGGCGGCGATACGGGGTAGCTGGGTCGCGACGGCCGTCGGCACGGTCGCGTCCTCGGCGTTCATGATCTTCGCGATCTCCAGCGTCGACAGCCGGTCGATCTCGGACAGCTCGGGACGGAACGCCTCAGTGGTCAACGTCTCCAACTCGTCCCGCAGGGAACGGTGGTTGGAGGAGGCGTCGGCGGTGGAGGAGGTCATGACGAACGGCTCTTTCCAGTGCTGGGTGGTGAAGGCGCGCCCCTCAGGGGCGCGGGGAACTGCGCGACCAGCCACAACGGGCCCGCAGCGTGACGACTACATCCAGTCTCGGCTCCTACATCCAGCCACGGCTTCCCGCGGAGCGCTAGCGCATACGGCCCCGAGGACTGTGGCGGTGCGCCAGCGCCTCGTACGACGCGGACAGCGCCGGCGCCGCCGTCTCGTACGTCCGCTGGGCGACCCCCACGAACAGACAGTCCACCACCAGCAACTGGCTGGTGCGCGACGACATCGCCGCGGGACGCAGCTCGCTCTCGCGGGCCGTGGACGTGGTGAGTATGTGATCGGCGTACTGCGTGACGGGCCCGTCCGGGCGGCCGGTGATCGCGACCGTCGTCGCCCCGCGTTCGAAGGCGACCCGCAGCGGCTCGATGACGTCGCCCGTCGAGCCGGAGTGGGTGATCGCGATCGCCACGTCCTTGGCCCGCAGCTGCACCGCGTTGGTGACGGCGAGGTGCGGATCGCTGTGCGGGTGGGCTATGAGTCCGATGCGCAGCAGCTTCTGGGCCAGGTCCTGGGCGACGAGGCCGGACGCGCCGACGCCGTAGATGTCGATCCGGCGGGCGGCGGCGAGCGCGGTGACGGCCGCGCCCAACTGGACCGTGTCGAGCCCCGCCGCGGTGTCGGCGAGGGTTTGCTGCTCGTCGTACGCGAGTTTCGCGACGACGTCCGCGATGGGGTCGTCGACCGCGATGTCCGCGGTGACGGCGGGGGCGCGGCCCGACTGCTGCTGGGCGGCGAGGCCGGCGAGCGCGAGGCGCAGGTCGCGGTAGCCCGGGTAGCCCAGGAGGCGGGCGGTGCGCACGACCGTGGCCTCGCTGGTGCCGGTGAGCTCGGCGAGGCCGGTGACCGTGAGGGCCGCGCAGCCGGCGGGGTCGCCGGCGACGGCTTCGGCGACCCGTTGCATGGAGCGGGTCATCGACGGGGCGAGCGTCCGCACCTTGGCCGCGAGGGCGGCGGGAGCGGGCGGAGCCTCACCGGCGAAAATTTCCTTCACGTTGTGGGTCACTTGTGAAAGATATTTTCTGCTGGGGTATGCGGTCAAGGGTGCGCACAATGGGTGCATGGACCCCACCAGCCATCCCGTCAGCCCCTTGGAGCAGGCGTTGCACGCGGCCCGCGCCCTCGTTCTCGCCGATCTCGTCGCGCGTGAGGTCGCCGAGGCGGATGTCGTCTCGCTCGTCGAGGACTCGGTGGTACAGCGCCGATGGTGGGTCGAACAGTGGCCGGAGGGCGTCGGCTATGTGGCCGGGCTCGTCGCCCAGGACGTACAGGACGCGTTGCTGGAGCGGTACGGGCGGTGGCCGCTGTGTCCGGTCTGCGGCTCGGGCGACCCGCACGCCCTCGACGTCGAGCCGGAGCTCGGGCCCGACCCGCACTGGGTCTGCCACAAGGCGGGCGTGAAGGTCGCGTCGGTGGGATGCCTGGGGTCGGCGACCGGCGAGACGCCGTCCTCGTGACCGTCTACATCGACCCACCCGCCTGGCCGGGGCACGGGCGGCTCTGGTCGCACCTGGTCAGCGACGTCTCGTACGACGAACTGCACCTGTTCGCCGCGGACTTGGGTGTACCTCCGCGTGCCTTCGAGCGCGACCACTACGACCTGCCCTCCCACCGGTACGCGGACGCCGTGCGCGCCGGGGCGGTGGAGGTCAGCAGCCGCGAGGTGGTGCGGCTGCTGTACGGGGCGGGGTTGCGCCGGCGCAAGTACGTCGGCCGGTAGGAGGACCGGTCCGCCCACCGCGGTGGGCGGAGGTCAGTCCGTACGGGCGTACACCCGCAGCGAGGGATCCTGCGCGCGCAGCTCGTACGCGTACTCCTGCTCGTCCTCGCTCACCCGGGTGAATCCGGCGCGCGCGATGACCCGCTGGGAGGGTGCGTTGGTCCGCTCTATGGCCGCGAAGAGGATGTCGAGCTCGTCGTGGGCGAGGGCCCAGGCGGCCAGGGCGCGCAGGGCCTCGGTCGCGTAGCCGTGGCCGCGGGCGTTCTCGGCGAGGTCGTAGCCGACTTCCGCGCGGCCGTCCTCGTCGGGGGCGCCGTGGAAGCCCATCGCGCCGACCGCCCGGCCGTCCTCGGTCCGTACGAGCACGAACATGCCCCACTCCGGGCGGTGCACCCCGCTCTCGTACGCCTTCAGGACCATTCCGGCGGCGTCCCGCGTGCCGTCGAAGGGGCCGCCCTCGATCCACTCGAAGCCGCCGGTGCCGCCCGCGCGCAGATCGGCGGCGGCCGCCGGGGTGACTCCCTGGAGCGTGAGCCGTCCGGCCTCGATCACCAGGTTGTTGCTCCAGTGCCACTCGGTGAGCGGAGCGCGGCCGGGCAGCTCGCCGCGGCCGGTCGCCCACAGGAGGGTGGGCCACGGGTCGAACCCCGGCCTGACGTGCGGAAAGATCCGGGTGAGGACGTCCGCGCAGAGCTCGGCCGGCGGCTCGTAGGCGACCCCGAGACCCTGCGCGATGTCATGCGTGTGCAGCAGCACCTCGGTGACACCCATCGCGGCGAAGCCCTCCCGGTTCGCGCTGCGGAACGGGTACGGGTGGAAGGCACGCACCTCACGCGGCGCGGTGCGCACGGCGGCGGCGAGCAGGGCGCCGGTCGTCTCGATCACGTCGACGACGCCCGCGTTGTCGGTGCCGTCGTCCAGGGTGATCTCGAAGGGCACGTACGCCGTGGTGGCCCGCCCCGCCAACTGGCCCGCGTACGCGAGGAGATCGTCCGCGATGTGCTCGGCGGTCCTGCGGCAGCTCCACTCGAGACGGCCCGCCCCGACGCCGTCCCAGTCCCGCCCGGCCACCGCCCGCAACAGCGCGACGGCCCCCGCGACGGCTTCCTCCACCTGGTCCCCACCCACGGATCGCATGCGGCTGAGGATAGGCGCGGTCAGACGTCGTTACGTACTGGATTGTTGGTCCTGTCGGACTTTTCGGCCTTCTTGTTCATGGACACCACCACGCGGGAGGCCCGGGTACGGCGCTGGAGGCGCAGCGAGACCGCGGCCACCCCCAGGCCCGTCAGCGTCATGGCAGCGCCCGCCCAGGCCGTCGCCGGGTAGCCGAGACCCGCGTCTATGACCGTGCCGCCGACCCAGGGGCCGCCGGTGTTGCCGAGGTTGAAGGCGGCCGTGGTGGTGGCACCGGCCAGGGTGGGGGCGGCCCCGGCGAGGTTGAAGAGCCGGGCGTTGAGCGCCGGGGCGGTGAAGAAGCAGGTGACGCCGAGGAGGAAGGAGAGAGCCACGGCCGCGATCGCGTACTGCCCCAGGAGCGCGAGCGCCACGAGGACGGTGGTCGAGGCCGCGGTGCCGGAGAGGAGCACCCCGAAGAGGTGCGCGTCGGCGACCCGCCCGCCGACCGTCGTACCGATCAGCGCCCCGACCCCGAAGAGCGCGAGCACGCTCGGCACCCAGCCGTTGTCGAGCCCGGCGACATCCGTGAGCAGCGGTGAGAGATAGCTGAACGTGCAGAAGACGCCGCCCGCGGCGAGCATCACGAGTGCGACGGTGAGCCAGACCTGCGCGTCACGGTAGATGGAGACTTCCCGCCTGAGCTGCGGCTTCTCGTCGGGGAGCGGGATGCGGGGGATGAGGGTGACGACCCCGACCAGGGCGATCGCCGAGGCCGCGCCGACGGCCCAGAACGCGGACCGCCAGCCGAGATGCTCGCCGAGGAAGGCACCGACCGGGACCCCGAGCACGTTCGCGATCGACAGACCGCCGATCATCACCGCGAGCGCGCGGGCCCGGGCGGTCACCGGGACCATCGCGATGGCCACCGCCGCGCCCACGGCCCAGAAGCCCGCACAGGCGAGGGCGCTGACGATCCTGGAGGCGAAGAGCACGGCGTACGTCGGCGCCAGCGCGCCGGCGATCTGGCCGAGCCCGAAGACGGCGATGAGCGAGACGAGGGTGGTACGGCGGGGGAGGCGGAGGGTGGCCACGGCGAGCAGCGGCGCGCCGACGACCATGCCTATGGCGAACGCCGATATGAGCAGGCCCGCCTGCGGAATCGTGACACCCATGTCGTCGGCGATGGGCGGCAGGAGTCCCGAGAGCATGAACTCGCTGGTCCCGAGGGCGAAGACGGAGAGGGCGAGGATGTGGACGGCGAGGGGCATGCGGGGGCCGGGCGGCCGACTGGGGCGGCTCACTTGGCGGTCTTCCGGGGTGGGTTCGGTGCGTCCGGCGTGGCTTCGGCGAGGTGGGCGAGCTCGTGCCGGATGTTCTCCCGGGCCCGCTCCTCCCACTCCCGTGTTCCGTACGGCGTCCTGAACAGCCGTGGCAGGTCGAGGAGTTGACGCAGTACGGCTGCCCGGCCCGCCCGGAACGCCTCGTCCGGGACGAAGGCGTACTCCTCGCGGACGGCGGCGGTGTAGGCGGCGTAGGTGTCGGGGATCGAGGCGAGGATCGCGAGGTCGGCGTCGCAGAGGACCCGGCCGTTGCGGTCGTCGTCGGTCGGGGCGTGGGTGACGGTGAGCCGGACGAGACGCCCGACCTCGGCTGACTTCTCCTCTCCCACCCCGGCCTCGGGCAGGGCGCGTTCGGCGAGGCGGGCGGAGCGTTCCTCGTTCTCGGAACGGTCGGGGAGGTAGACGGCGTCGTGGAACCAGGCGGCGAGGCGGACGAGGGCGGGGTCGTCCGCGTACTCCTCCAGTACGTCGATGTGGTCGAGGACCGCGGTGAGGTGCGCGAGGGTGTGGTAGCGGCGCTGTGGCTCCTGCCAGCGGGCGAGGAGGTTGTCCGCGTACGGGGCGGGGTCGGGGCCGCCGGGGGAGCGGGCGCCGTCGAGGGCATGGGACCAGCGGGTGCGCAGCGCGTCGAGGTCGGGCATGCGTCGATTCTCCCGCTTGGGCTGCTCGGCCCCTAGGGCCTGTCCGGCGGAGCAGGCCGGAGGGAAGCGTCGGTACCTCATGAGCACCGGCGACCGACGACAACGTGGCAGATGTGCGCACCAAGCCCCGCGTCTCCGGCATGATCCGCCGGACAGGCCCTAGCGTGTGTTGCCCCCGGGAACAGGGGTCCCTCGAACGCCGACCGAGCCGAGGCTTCCAGGGGCGCGGGGAACTGCGCGACAAGCCCCCACCGTCCCGCAGCCGAAGCACCCGGCGAGGGCGGGGCATCGGGGCGGAGCCCCGCCTGGGGGGGCGCGGGGAACTGCGCGATCGGCCACCGCCGTCCCGCAGGCGAACGAATTCGCGTGGGCGGGGGATTCGGGGCGGAGCCCCGGTGATGTGTCCCGGTAAAGGGCGAGGCCTTCTCGCGGTGGTCGGTCGGCGCGGCGTACCCTGAGATTGGACTAGACCTGTAGCCGCCCCAGAGGAAGAGGCCCCATGAGCGAGCGCAAGCGTGCAGTTCTGGAGGTGATCGCCCTCGGTGTGGAGGACGCGGTCGCCGCCCAGGCCGGAGGCGCCGACCGGCTGGAGCTGGTCACCGACATGGCCGCCGACGGGCTCACCCCGGCGGTGGAGACCTTCGTCGGGATCCGCTCCGCCGTCGACATCTCGCTGCGCGTGATGCTGAGGCGGGCGGACGGCTTCGCGGCGGGCGGCGCCAAGGACGTCGACGCGCTCGTACGGCTCGCGGGGGAGATGCGGGCCGCCGGCGCGGACGAGTTCGTGCTCGGTTTCCTCGACGAGCACGGCGGTCCCGACCTGTCCGCCGTGGAGCGGATCGTCGCGGAACTGGACGGCTGCCCCTGGACGTTCCACCGCGCGATCGACCGCGCCGCCGACCGCGACTCCCTGCGCAAGCAGCTCGCGGACCTGCCGGGCCTGGACGCGTACCTCACGGCGGGTTCCCCGGACGGCGTGGACGACGGTTTCCCGACCCTCCTCGCCGAGGCCGCCCGCCGCACCGAACCCGGTTACGAGCCCCGGATCATGGTGGGCGGCGGGCTGCGTCTCGATCATGTTCCTCGGTTGAGGGCCGCGCGGATCGACGCCTTCCACATCGGTGGAGCGGCCCGGCCCGGCGGATGGGACGGGCCGGTGGCGGTGGCGGCCGTACGGGAGTGGCGGCAGGCCCTGGACGCGTAGCGGCCGGCAAAGGGCCCGCCCGACTAGGCCAGTTGCTGCGGCAGCGGGGCCGCGTGGGTGACGGTCAGACCCGAGACCGCTCGGGTCAGGGCCACGTACAGGCGGCGCAGTCCGGTCCGTTCGTCCGGCTCGCCGTCGACCACGGCCTGCGGCTCGTCCAGGACCACGTAGTCGTACTCCAGGCCCTTGGCGAGGGAGGCGGGGACAAGGGTGAGGCGGGTCTGAGCCGTCGTCTCCTCGCCGGGGCCCAGGTACGTCAGGCCCGCCGCCGTCAGCGCCTCGGTCAGCGCCGGGATCCGGGCGTCGGCGGCGATGAGGCCGACCGAACCCTCGTTGCGCAGCAACTCCTCGCAGGCGTCCACGACCTGCTCGTCGGTGGTTGTCGGCCGCACCTCGAAGAAGCCCGGGTTCTCACGGACCGACGCCACCGGGGTCAGGCCCGGCGCGATGTGCGGCAGCAGTCGGGAGGCGTAGGTGATGACGTCGGTGGGGACGCGGAAACCGGCGGTCAGCTCCTCGATCACCGCTTCCCCCTTGCCGAGGTGCGCGAGCGCCTCGTCCCAACTCCGCGTCGCCCAGGGGGTCGTGCCCTGGGCGAGATCACCGAGCACGGTCGCCGAACCCGTCGTGCAGCGCCGCCCCACCGCCCGGTACTGCATCGGCGACAGATCCTGCGCCTCGTCGAGCACGACATGGCCGAGGGAGTGGGTGCGCTGGACGAGATCGGTGGCCTCGTCGATCAGCACGGCGTCGGCGGGCGACCACTTGGCCGACTTCACCGACCGCACCGGCTTCGACCAGAGGATCTCCTTCTGTTCGTCCTCGTCGAGGATGCCGTCCGCGTGGACGGCCAGGAAGTCGGCGTCGGTGAGCAGACGAAGGACCAGCTTGGCGGGGTCGACCGGCGGCCAGATCGCCTTGACGGCCGCCTTCACCGCGGTGTTGCGGGCCACGGCGTCCTGCACCCGGTCGTCCGGTGCCTCGCCCGAGCGTTCCATCTGGACCAGCACGGCGTGCGCGATCCGCTGCGGAAGGGCCTCGCGGGCGGCGCCGTACCGGATGTCGCGGTCCAGCAACTCCCCGACGATCGTCTCGAGTTCGTACGCCGGGACACGCCAGCGCCGCGATCCGCGCACGACCACGACGCCCTCGGTCGGGAGCGTCACATGCGAGCGGACGGCCCGGCGCAGCACCTCGGCCATCCGGGCGTCGCCCTTGACGACGGCGGCGGTCGCGTCGTCCGTCCCGCGTACCTCCACATGCGCGACGAGGTCGTCGACCGTCGCCTGCTTGACCTCGAGCTCGCCCAGCGCGGGCAGCACCTGCTCGATGTAGTGCAGGAAGGACTTGTTCGGCCCGATGACCAGGGTGCCGGTGCGGGCCAGCCGCTCCCGGTGGGCGTAGAGGAGGTAGGCGACGCGGTGCAGGCCGACGGCCGTCTTCCCGGTGCCGGGGCCGCCCTGCACACAGACGGAGCCCGCGAGACCCGACCGTACGATCTCGTCCTGCTCCGGCTGGATGGTCGCCACGATGTCCCGCATCGGGCCCACGCGCGGGCGCTCGATCTCCTGCTGGAGCAGCTTGCTGGTCGCCGCGGCCTCGGAGGGGTCGGACAGGTGCTCGTCCTCGTACGCCGTGAGGTCGCCGCTGGTGTACCCGAAGCGGCGGCGCAGTCCGACGTCCATCGGGTCCTTCTTCGAGGCCCGGTAGAACGGCTGCGACACCGGGGCGCGCCAGTCGATGACCATCGGGTCGCCCTCGGCGTCGTGCACATGCCGGCGCCCGATGTAGAAACGCTCGCCCTCCGCGCCCTCCGCCTTGTCGGCGCCGGGCGCGTGCAGATAGTCGAGGCGGCCGAAGAACAGCGGGGTGTGGCTGAGGTCGGCGAGGGCCTTGATCCGCTCGTCGATCTGGTGCTGGAGGACCGCGGCGTTCACCCAGTTCGCGGTGACGTCCGTGATGTCGAGGTTCTCCACGTCCTCGCGCATCGCGCGCAGTGCCGCGCGGGACGAGCCGAGGTGGGCGCGCTCGCGGGAGAGGGGGTCCTGGGCGGGTGGGGTGGACAACGTGGTGCCTCCGGAAGACCTGCTGCGTGTGAGTGGGTACGGCGGTCGAGCCGTTGGATGCCGTCCGGTTTCCGTCCGGGCAGCGGCACTCCGTCGAGGGAGGCGGGCAAGAGCGGAGATTCTAGGTCAGGGGAGGAGGTCCGGGCCAACCCTTTTCCGCGGCATCGTTCGCGGCGCGCGGCATCAGGGATGCGACCGTTCCTAAAGACTGAGCGGGAGTGAGTCCTGTTGCCAGGACCCGTGCTCAGCCGCGTGCCCCGGACGGTGTTGGGCACACTGGGCTCCCGCGTTCGCTCCGCGTCCGGGCGGTACGGATCGTGTCCGTGATCCGGGAATGCGGGGGCGGGTTCCCTCGCACCCAGAGACCTCCGGTCGGGCCTGGACGGTCCGATGCCCCGCACGATCACTCTGGTCGTGCGGGGGCGGTGCCGCCCGTCGCCGGGTCGGGTGTCCCTGAGCGCGCCTTCCGATCGCCACCGCTGCCGCGTCGTGGCGAGTCGTCTTACGGTTGCTGCTGGTGAGAGGCTTCTGCCAGTGCTGGGCTCCCCAGCGGGAGGTGTAGGCGGGGTCCACGGCGATGATGGCGATGCCCGTCTGGTCGGCCATCGAGGTCAGCCGGGCGCGGAGTCTCCCGGTGGGCATGCCGGAGATGACCTGTCGGAACCGCTTCCGGCGGCCGTGCTTCTCGCGGGTCTTGTCCGCCGTGAAGTCCAGGTCTTCGATCGCGATCGCCTTTACGCCGCAGGCCCGGACCCAGTGCAGCAGCCGGGTGAGGGCGTGGCGGACCTGGGCGTCGCGGTGGGTGGCGCTGCCGGACAGGGCGTAGAAGAAACGGCGCGGGGCACCGATGGGGTTGCCGTGGACGTCCAGTCGCCAGGCGGCGAGGTGGTCAGCGTTCATGTCCACGCCGATCACGCCGCCGGCGAGCGCGGCACGGATGGGGATGGCTGGGGTGGGCGGGATCTGCCAGGAAGCGGTCAGGTACCAGCGGTCCCGGCCCACGTCCAGATGAACGCGGTAGGCCACGGCACGATTGGCCTCGACGCGGTCGGCCCACTCGGTGCCCCGGTGCGGGAACCTGACCTGGCAGGCGAGGATGTACCGGCCGTGCCCGGCGTTCGCCAGACGCGCAGGCGGCGCGGGGAGTTTGATGCTCACCTCGCCGTCGGGGCTGACGCGGATGGTCTCGTTGCCGTAGCGCTTGCCGGACTCTCCGTCGGCGGCGAGGAACCAGCGCTCGGCCTCCCAGAGTTCACGCCACTGGTCCTCGGTCAGCTGGGCGGCATCCAGGTGGTGCCGGATGCGGGCCAGGCGCTTGCCGCCGCGTACGACGTGCACGAGTCCGGCTTCGCGGTCGGCCCGCTCGGCGGCCAGCCGGTCTTCCAGCACATGCAGGCGACGCGCCTTGGCATGCCACTCCCGCTTCGACCGGTAACCCCCGGGCGACTTTTTGGAGCCCTTCTGCCCGAGGGGCAGGGACAGCCGGTGCATGACGGTTTTGATGCCGACTTCCAGGCCCTGGACGTGCGCCGGCTGACAGCGGCGGGCCAACGCCCACTGGTCGTGCGACGCCTTCGTGATACTGCCCGCCCAACGTGACGACGACAGAGGCGTCAGCTCGCGCTTGCGGGCCGCCCAGATGTCGGCGGAATGCTCCAGACCGTCACGGCACCGCGCCGCAAGATCCTTCGCAGCGAGCGACCCCAGATACGCGCCGACCAGCCGCAGCACCTTGTCGTCCCCAGGCGCCAGGAGCTTGAGCCGGGTACGGACCGCCACACCGGTCGGACCGGACGCGACGAACGACTCTGCCGCCTTCCTCAGCCCGCCCACCCCACCCCTCCGCCCTCCGCCCGGCCGCACCCGAAGATCCCGTCACCACGTCCAACGAGCTCCACTCGCAGAGGTCACGCATTCGACAGAAGAACACCGGTTCCCTCCCGGCGCGTGACGCGACGCATCCCACCGGCACTCGCTCCCGCTCACCAGAACGAACTCGAGTGCACTCCAGCGGCAGCAGCTCCCAACCCCCATATCCCTAGGGGTCGCCGTCCGTCGTGAGGCGTACACGCAGAGGCCTGGAGGCGTACGAGGGGTCGCCGAGGTTCGGTCCATAGGCCGACGCCATAAGGGGGCGCGCATTCCATCATGGATACATGAGCGCAGCAACCTTCACCCCAGGCCCTTCCCAGCGCGGTCCCGCCGCTCGTGGCGCGACCGCCTTCTCCGCCGCCCACCACCGCCACCGTGTCGGCGACGCCCTGCACGCCGTCAAGGTCTTCGTGGGCGCGGCGTTCGGCGTGGTGCTCCTCGGGGAGTACGAGGAGGAGGCGGGCGTACGACGCCGGTGAGCCGTCCGCCGGGGTGAACCGTCCCGGCACTAGGGTCACCCCGTGCTTCAGCGGAACGTGACCAATCGCTCACTCGGCGAAGTTCTCCCGTCCTTCGTCCCCCGTTTCTCCGTCTCCCGCTTCCCCGCGTCTCTTCTGCCCCTCCTCCTGCCTGCCGCTTCCCTCACCGCGTTCGCCGCGCTGTGTCTTCTCCGGCGCACCCCGATGGCCGACGCGCTCGTCTACCGGGCCGAGGGTGCGGCCGTCGTCCACGGCACGGATCTCTACGGGTTCACTGTCACCGAGTGGCAGCTGCCCGCCACGTACCCGCCCTTCGCGGCGGTCCTCTTCGTCCCGCTGGCCTGGCTCCCGCTGTCCGTCCTCAAGGCGGCCTGCGTCGCCGGGAACGTGGCCCTGCTGGCCGTGCTGGTCCGGCTCTCCTGCCGTCTCGCGGGCCTGCCGACGCGGCTGCCCGCGCTCTGTGCCGCCACCGCGCTCGCCCTGTGGCTCGAACCCGTCTTCCAGACCGTGCTCTTCGGCCAGATCAACCTCGCCGTCGCCTGCCTGATCCTCTGGGACCTGACACGGCC
Organism: Streptomyces mirabilis; assembly: GCF_039503195.1. Lineage (NCBI taxonomy): Bacteria > Bacillati > Actinomycetota > Actinomycetes > Kitasatosporales > Streptomycetaceae > Streptomyces > Streptomyces mirabilis. The sequence goes on along the minus strand of NZ_JBCJKP010000001.1, from coordinate 4,919,131 downwards.
GCCCGGCGCCCCCGGCAAGGGCATCGCCCTCGGCATCGCGGCCGGGGTGAAACTGACCCCCGCCGTCTTCGTGGCGTATCTGGTGCTCAGGGGCCGGCGACGGGAAGCGGCCACCGCCCTGGCGGCCTTCGCCGGGACCGTAGTCCTGGGAGCGCTCGCCCTTCCCGCCGCGAGCGTCGACTTCTGGACCCGGCGGCTCCACGAGACCGGCCGCGTCGGCAAGGTGTGGATCGTCGACAACCAGTCGCTGCAGGGGCTGATCGCGCGGGCGCTGGGGGACCCGGCACCGGGTTTGCTGTGGGCCGTACCCGCGCTGGCCGTCGCGGCGACGGGACTGTGGCTGGCCCGCCGCGCGCGCACCGACCGCCAGGGCGTCCTCGTCACCGCCCTCACGGCCCTGCTGATCTCACCCATCAGCTGGTCGCACCACTGGGTGTGGTGCGTCCCGCTGATCGCCGTGCTGTACGCCGAACGCGGCCCGCGCGCGGCCGCCGCCACCGCCGTGGTCTTCGCGGCCCGCACCCTCTGGCTGGTCCCGCACCAGGGCGATCTGGACCTTCGCCTGCCCTGGTGGCAGCAGCCGTTCGCCTCGCCGTACCCCCTGCTGGGGTTGGTACTGCTGGCTCAGTTGTCGGCCAGGAGCTCGTCCGCGTCGACGATCCGGTAGGCGTACCCCTGCTCAGCCAGGAACCGCTGCCGATGGGCGGCGAAGTCCTGGTCGATGGTGTCGCGGGCGACGACGGAGTAGAAGTGCGCCTGGTGGCCGTCGGCCTTCGGGCGCAGCACGCGGCCGAGGCGCTGGGCCTCCTCCTGGCGCGAGCCGAAGGTGCCCGACACCTGGATGGCGACGGTCGCCTCCGGCAGGTCGATGGAGAAGTTGGCGACCTTCGACACGACGAGCACGCTGATCTCGCCCTCCCGGAAGGCGTCGAACAGCTTCTCCCGCTGCGCGTTGCTGGTCTCGCCCTTGATGACAGGCGCGTTCAAGTGTTCGCCCAGCTCGTCGAGTTGGTCGATGTACTGACCGATCACGAGGATCTGCTGTCCCGCGAACTTCCGTACCAGCGCCTCGGTCACCTTCCGCTTCGTCGCGGTCGTCGCGCAGTAGCGGTACTTCTCCTCGGTCTCGGCGGTGGCGTACGCGAGCCGCTCGGCGTCGGTGAGGTTGACGCGGACCTCGACACAGTCGGCGGGCGCGATGTACCCCTGCGCCTCGATCTCCTTCCAGGGCGCGTCGAACCGCTTGGGCCCGATGAGCGAGAAGACGTCCGACTCGCGCCCGTCCTCGCGGACCAGGGTCGCGGTCAGGCCCAGCCGCCGCCGTGCCTGGAGATCGGCCGTGAACTTGAAGACGGGCGCGGGCAGCAGGTGCACCTCGTCGTAGACGATGAGTCCCCAGTCCCGGGAGTCGAACAGCTCCAGGTGGGGATAGACGCCCTTCCGCTTGGTCGTCAGCACCTGGTACGTGGCGATGGTGACCGGGCGGATCTCCTTCCTCGTCCCGCTGTACTCGCCGATCTCGTCCTCGGTCAGCGAGGTCCGCTTCACCAGCTCGTGCTTCCACTGCCGGGCGGAGACGGTGTTGGTGACGAGGATGAGCGTGGTGGCCTTGGCCTGCGCCATGGACCCGGCGCCGACGAGCGTCTTCCCGGCTCCACAGGGCAGGACGACAACGCCCGACCCGCCGTGCCAGAAGTTCTCCACGGCCTGCTTCTGGTACGGCCGCAGCGCCCAGCCGTCCTCCGCCAGCTCGATCGGGTGCGCCTCCCCGTCGACGTACCCGGCGAGGTCCTCGGCCGGCCAGCCCAGCTTCAGCAGCGTCTGCTTGATCTGCCCGCGCTCAGAGGGGTGCACGGCCACGGTGTCCGGGTCGATCCGGTTGCCGACGAGCGGGATGACCCGCTTCGACCGCAGGATCTCCTCCAGGATGGGCCGGTCGGTGGTGGTCAGGACCAGCCCGTGGGCCGGGTGCTTGCTGAGGGTGAGACGCCCGTAACGGTCCATCGTCTCGGCGATGTCGACGAGCAGCGCGTGCGGCACGGGGTAGCGGCTGAATTCGACGAGCGCGTCGACGACCTGCTCGGCGTCGTGGCCCGCGGCCCGTGCGTTCCACAGGCCGAGCGGCGTCACCCGGTAGGTGTGGATGTGCTCGGGCGCGCGCTCCAGCTCGGCGAACGGCGCGATGGCGCGACGGCAGGCGTCGGCCTGCTCGTGGTCGACTTCCAGGAGCAGGGTCTTGTCGCTCTGAACGATGAGGGGTCCGTTCACACCCGTCCCTTTCTGCGTGCCGTCACCCCGCGCGGATGACCGGCCAAACGTCCAGTGTGCCTCAAGGGGAGGTGATCACGGCTGGTCGTCGGCGAGCTCGGCGACCCCCGTCACGCGGTGCAACGGATAGGTGCGGACCTCGTCCGCGGTGTGGTCGTACGCCGTCACGAAGCCGCCCTCCACCCGGATCGGGGCGATGACGCGCTGGCTGGCGGCGCCCTCGGCGTTCACGTACCCGATCCACACCGCCTCGCCGGTCATGACGGCGGCCTGCATGGTGGCGAGGGTCTCGGCGGAGCTGGTGCGCGGCAGCTCGCTGTTGCCCGGCGTCGGTGTCTGGGTGTCCTTGCGCGGGGTCGTGGAGGCCATGTCACCGGCGCGGATGGCGCGGATCGCGGCACCGAGGAGCGTGGCGTCGGGCACCGGCGGACCGTCCGGGACCGGCACGGGGGCGGAGCGCGGCGGGGTGCGGTGGGCGTGCGCGCGGGTGATCAGCACATCGCCCTCGGCGGACTCCGCGGCGGGCGCGAAGCCCATCGAGCGCAGGCCCTCCAGCAGGGCCGCCGGGTCGGCCTGGGCCGCGAGCACGGTGGGTGCGAGGCGGCGCAGCCGCAGTCCCTGCGAGCGCTTGTCGGCGAGGATCTCGCTCAGCAGCGCGTCGTCGTCACAGCGGACGTACGCCGAGGCCGCCCCGATCCGCAGATGGCCGTGCCGGCGGGCCACGTCGTCGATCAGATAGGCGAGCGGCTGCGGGACGGGCGTGCGGGAGTGGGCCGCGAGGAACGCGTGCAGGTCCGAGGCCGACCGGCCCGCGTCCAGAGCGCGCCGTACCGACCCCGGGGTGAAGCGGTAGACCGTCGCCCCGCCCTTCGACTCGACGTCCGCGAGCACCCCGAGCGTGTCGGCGAGAGGCCGCTCCAGCGGGCCGGGGGCGACGGCCGTCAGGTCCGCCTGGAGGAGGACGTGGTCCAGGGGCTCGGGCAGCAGCGGGGCGAGGAGCCGGGCGGCGTGGGCGGCGGCAGCGGCCTGCTCGGCGGGGGAGCGCGGGGTTTCGGAGAGGGGGGCCTCGACGGCGGGGCGGTGGTGTTTGTGGGCGGGGAGCTTGTCGCCTGGACCGGAGGGGGCGCGCGTTCCGGTCTCGCGCACGCTCGCCGACGGCAGCCCCAGCAGCGCCCGCCCCTGCGTCGAGAGGGCGCCCCGGCCGGTGACTCCCAGCAGCTCCGACTCGGACAGCGTCCACCGGGCGAGCCGGGTCCGCAGATCCTCGGCCGCGCTCCGGTCCCCGCGCAGCGGACGCTCCCACTGGAGGTGGGCGAGGACCGAGTCCGGGGTGGCGGCGGCGCCCTCGGGCAGGGTGGCGAGGAGGGTGAGGACGCGGTGGCGGACCTCGGGGGCCGCCGAGCGGTCGAGGCCGGGACCCAGCGCCGACAACGTACGGTCCTTCGTGTCCCGCCCGCCGATCAGGCCCGCCGTACGGGTCGCGGCCAGCCACGCGGAGGCGAGCGTGGCCCACCGTTCGGCGGCGGGCCTCTCCAGCCACTCGTCATAGGCGGGGGTGGCCGCGTACCGTTCGTCGGCCTCCCCGTCCGAGGCCAGCAGTCCCGCCGCGTAGGCGAGCTCCACCCAGAACGCGGCCACCGGCTCCGCGACGTCCAGCGCCACCGCCGTCCGTTTCAGGTCCCGCACGCTGATCCCACCGGCGCGCAGTACGGCGGGCCCGCCCTCGTGCCAGTCCTTCAGCAGCTCCTCGACGGTGGCGAGCGCCGTGTACGCCTGGCCCGCCGCCGCACTGTCCACAACCTGTGGACGGTGCGTCCGCGCGGACTCGACCGCCGGGGCCACCGGTTCCGTCGCCCGGTGCGCGCGGCCCGCCCGCAGATGCAGAGCGACCTCCCGGGGCAGTACGACCGTGCCGGGCGCCGTCGGCAGCAGCAGCCCGCGGTCGATCAGCCAGCGCAGATGGCGTGCCGGGTCGGCGGTCACCTGGCCGTACGGCGGCCCCCACACCAGCCGGGACAGCACGTCCACCGCCTCGGCCGGGGCGGTGTCGAGGAGCGCCGACATCCGGGCCCGGTCGGTGAACAGTGCGGTGAGCGACGCGACGGCGGAGACGGAGTCGTGGGTGGTCGGCAGTCCGGCCTCGGCCACGATCTCCTGGATACGCCCGGGGGACATCCCGGCCGTGGCTTCGGCGACGGTCGGGCCCAGGCCGGTGGGGGACGGGTGCTGGGGGGACGGCGCGAGCAGCTCACGCGCCGTCCGTACGAGGCGCAGGCGGTCGTCGGGGCCCCACACCAGGGCCTGCTCGCGGAGCGTCCCCAGAGCGCGCGGGAACGCCGCCGTGACCGCCGGGTCGTTGTCGTCGCCCGCCAGCAGTGCGAGCAGTTCGTCGTGCGCCGCCGGTTCCGACGCGACGGCGAGGGCCTCCGCGGTCTGGAGCGTGAACCGGTCCAGGCGCTCCAGGGCGCGGACCACCGAGGCCCGGGTGCCGGCGCGGGTGGCGAGCTGGGTGAGGTCCGTGGGGACGGGGGTGATGAGGTCGGGGCGGGTGCGGAGGAGGGCCGACAGGGAGGCGTCGTCCCGGGCGCGGAGGGCTTCCGCGAGGGAGCGCGGAGCGGTGCCCTGCGGGGCGGGGTCCGGGGTTCGGTCCGGCGTGGGGTGCTCCTCTGTGCTCATCCGCTCAACGGTAGTGGTTTCTCGCCCCCGCCGCCCCTACCCACCTCATCCCCGGGGCCACGCCCCGGACCCCGGGTGTGTTGCCCGGCTGCGGGTGGGTGGGGCTGATCGCGCGGCCCCGCGCCCCTGAGGCACGGGGCCGCGCCCCGGCGCCCCTTCAGGGGCGCGGGGAACTGCGCGCCAAGCCCCCACCCGCCCGCAGCCGACGAACCCGCCCGGGGGCCGGGGGCGGAGCCCCCGGTAGGGATGGGTCCGGTAGGGGCGGCGGGGGCGAAGAACTCGGGGTGTACGCGGTACCGTCGTGGCCGCGGGGTTTACAACGTGCGCGCCCCGGAGGGGACTTCGTGGGGATTGAGAGCGACCAGCTCGTATTCGACTATCTGAGCCGCGTCGGAGACCTGGCCCAGCAGCGCCAGCTGCCCTCGGCCACCCGCATGCGACTCGTGTCGGAGCTGCGCAACGAGATCGACCGACGCCGGGCGAAGGCCCCCGTCGACAGCCCGGCCGCCGTCCGCCGCATCCTCTCCCGCCTCGGCACCCCGGACGACATCGTCGCCGCCGCCCGCGAGGGCGCCTCCGAGGCCGGTACGGACACCTGGGCCGCCGTCCCCACCCAGCGCGCCGGCGAGGCCGACGACCGCCCCAAGGGCCTGCGCCGAGTCGTCCCGAGGCCCCGCCCGGCGGAGCCGAAACCCGCGCCCCGCCCCACCGAGGCCGACGGCGCCCCCTCCCCGCCCCACCTCGCGAGCACGCACGAACTGGGCGACAGCTCCGCGGATCCGGACTGGTGGCGCAAGGACACCAGCCCGTTCGGGCTGGGGGACAGCGTGCCGGGTTTCGTCGGCGGTGTGGAGATCCCCGAGCTGCTCAAGCCACCACCGAGGCACGAGGACGACGACGAGGACGAATCCGACTCCGTCGAGGAAGCGGGGCCGAAGCCCTCCAGGCCCTCCAAGTCGGCCAAGGTGCGCAAGTCGCCCAAGGCCGAGAAGCCCGCCCTCGTCGAAGAGCCCGACGTCGCCGTCGCGGCCCGTCGCCGCCTCCCCCGCCCCGGCAGCTGGAGCAACCCCCTCCTTCTGCTGGCCGCCGTCCTCCTCGTCGTCGGCGCCGTCCTCGGCAACTGGTTCGCCTTCGGCCTCGGCTGGCTCATCGCCTGGGCCTCCCGCCGGCTGAGCCCCGTCGAGTCGAAGTGGGCCGTGCTCGGCATGCCGGGGCTGGCCGTGACGGCGGGCGTCGTCTGGCTGTGGGGCCGTACGGACGGCCGCTGGGGCGATCCGATCGTCAAGGGGCACATGAACGAGGCGGTCGCGCAGACCTGGCCGTGGGTGGTCAGGGGCGCGGCCGTGGCCTCGGCGCTGTACCTGGTGTGGCGCTCACAGCGACGCCGCTGACCCGCGCGACGGGCCGTCACCGGCCACCACATGGGCATCTGGGCGCGTGGGCACAATGGTCCATATGCCTATCGCATCGACGACCCCCCGGACTCCCCACCTGCTGACCGTCGGCTTCGACCTCGACATGACCCTGATCGACTCCCGCCCCGGCATCCACGCCTGCTACCAGGCGCTTTCGGAGCGCACGGGGACGTACATCGACTGCGACCTGGCCATCACGCGGCTCGGACCGCCGCTGGCGGAGGAGCTGATCAACTGGTTCCCGGCGGACCAGGTGCCCGCGATCGCCGACCTCTACCGCGAGATGTACCCCGTGCACGCCATCACCGGCACACTCGCGATGCCCGGCGCCCGCGAGGCCGTCGCGGCGGTCCGCACGGCGGGCGGGCGCGCGGTCGTCGTCACCGCGAAGTGGGAGCCCAACGCCAAGCTGCATCTGGACCACCTGGGCATCGACGCCGACGCGGTCGTCGGCAACCTGTGGGCCGAGCAGAAGGCGCAGGCGCTGCGGGAGCACGGCGCGAGCGTGTACGTCGGCGACCACACCGGCGACGTCCGCGGCGCGCGCACCGCGGACGCGTACTCCGTCGCGGTCGCCACCGGCCCGTGCGACGCGGCGGAGTTGCGCGCGGCGGGCGCGGATGTCGTGCTGGCCGACCTGACGGAGTTCCCGGCGTGGCTGAGCGACTACCGGGGGGATTACCGGGAGGCCGTACGGGCCTGAATCGCGCGGGCCTGACGGCGTCCCGCGGCGACGGACCGGAACACCCCCGCCGCGGCGATCAGGAAGCCGACGCCCATGAGCATGCTCAAGCCGAACATGTACGTCGGAAAAGGCGTCGTATGGAGGAGTAGCGGGGCCACGGTGACGAGTGTGGCCACGGCTCCGACGAAGAACACGATGGCACCGGCACGGATCAGCCGGTCACCGGGCTCTGCGGAATTCGGTTGGGTTTTGTCACGCACCGGACCAGGGTAGTTCCCAGCGCGAAGGAACAATCCGGCGACGTCTTGTCACCGGCCCCGGGACCATTAGCCTTGGTACCGGCGGGTCCGACGACCCGCTGTAGTGCTATCCGGGGCAGTTTCCGGCCGTTGCCCGTGCAACGGCCCGAGTGTGCGCCCGTGCAGTTTCAGAGCAGTTTCCGACGAGTACGAGGACGAGGACAGACGTGCCTACCGGCAAGGTCAAGTGGTTCAACAGCGAGAAAGGCTTCGGCTTTCTCTCCCGCGACGACGGCGGCGACGTCTTCGTTCATTCCTCGGTCCTGCCCGCCGGAGTAGATGTGCTCAAGCCCGGCCAGCGCGTGGAGTTCGGCGTCGTCGCCGGCCAGCGCGGTGACCAGGCGCTTTCGGTGACCATCCTGGACCCGACCCCCTCCGTCGCGGCCGCCCAGCGCCGCAAGCCGGACGAACTGGCCTCCATCGTGCAGGATCTGACGACCCTTCTCGAGAACATCACGCCGATGCTGGAGAAGGGCCGCTACCCCGAAAAGGCCTCCGGCAAGAAGATCGCGGGCCTCCTGCGCGCGGTCGCCGACCAACTCGACGTGTAGCCCGCGGGCGGACGGAAGGAAGCGCCGGAAGCGTATCCGGGCCGAGGAGCTTGGTCAGCTCCTCGGCCCCGTCCGTGCCGTCGGCCGGGGATCAGGGGAATGACAGGGCGTGGGGTCCGAGTGCCGGGACCAGTCCTTCGGCGGCGGCGCGGGTGAGCAGGCCCCGGATCGCGGCGTAGCCGTCCTCCCCGAGGTCGGCGGTGAACTCGTTGACGTACAGGCCGATGTGCTGGTCGGCGACGGCCGGGTCCATCTCCTGGGCGTGTTCGAGGACGTAGGGGCGCGAGGCCTGCGGGTCGTCCCAGGCGGCGCGGACCGAGGCGCGGGCGGCGTCGGCGAGGCCCTTCAGACGCTCCTCGCCCAGCGCGCGCTTGGCGATGATCGCGCCGAGGGGGATGGGCAGTCCGGTCGTGCGCTCCCAGTGCTCGCCCATGTCGGCGAGATTGTGCAGCCCGTAGTTCTGGTACGTGAAACGGGCCTCGTGGATGACGAGTCCGGCGTCGACCTTCCCGTCCCGTACCGCCGGCATGATCTCGTGGAAGGGCATGACGACGATCTCGCCGACCCCGCCGGGAACGGTGTCCGCGGCCCAGAGACGGAAGAGCAGGTAGGCGGTCGACCGCTCGCTCGGCACGGCGACCGTGCGCCCGGTCAGGTCCGCGTCCGGCTCCCGGGTGAGGACCAGGGGCCCGCAGCCCCGGCCCAGCGCGCCCCCGCACGGCAGCAGCGTGTACTCGTCGAGGACGTACGGCAGGACGGCGTACGACACCTTCAGCACGTCGAACTCACCGCGCTCGGCCATGCCGTTGGTGACGTCGATGTCCGCGAAGGTCACGTCGAGCGCGGGCGCGCCCGGGACGCGGCCGTGGGCCCAGGCGTCGAAGACGAAGGTGTCGTTCGGGCAGGGCGAGTACGCGATCTGCAGCGTCTGCTCAGGGCTGGTGGTCTGGGTCATGTGGGTTCCAACTCTCCAGGACGGGCGCGAGCTTCCCGAACGCCTCGGTGAGGGCCGCGAGAGCCTCTCCGATGCGCCAGGCGGCGCGGTCGCGCGGGCCGACGGGGTTGGAGACCGCGCGCATCTCCAGGACGGGCACACCGTGCGCGGCGGCCGCCTCGGCCACCCCGAAGCCCTCCATGGCCTCGGCGAGGGCGCGCGGGTGGCGGGCCCGCAGCTCGGCGGCGCGCTCGGCGCTGCCGGTCATGGTGGACACGGTCAGTACGGTTCCGGCGCGTCCACCCGTGGCCGACACGACTTCTCGTACGAGTGATGGTGGCGGACGGTGGCTGACGGTCCCGAACCCGAGCTCGGTGACCGGCAGGAACCCGTCCGCGGTCTCGGCGCCCAGGTCCGCCACGGTGATCTCGTCGGCGACGACGAGGGATCCCACCGGGGCCTCAGGCTGAAAACCGCCCCCGATCCCGGTGGAGACGACGAGGTCGTAGGGGGTGCCGTCCAGGGCGGCCGCGGTGAGCGCGGCCGCGGTGGACGACGCGGCCGGAGCGGGCCCCACCCCGGCGGCCAGCAGATCGAGGGTCACGCGGGCTTCAGCGCTGCCGTGGGAGGCCGGGGACAGCCGCTCCAGGGTCGTCCCGGGCAGCCGCAGCGAACGGCCGGTGGCAGTGAACGCCCCGGCCACCGCGTCCCTCTCCACGGGAACGGCGGTGGCCACCAGCACCTTCAGCCCAGCGGCAGCGATCAGGCGTCCTTCTTGAACTTGAAGGTCCACAGCCCGGTCACCGTCTTGTCGCCCTCCTTGATGGAGACGCGCGTGGAGTTGCCGCTCGCGCCGTACTGCGCGTTGAAGAACACGCTGCCCGGGATCGTGCGGTACGTCTTCTTGCTGGAGTCGGTCAGCGGCTGACCGTTCATCAGGATGGTCCAGCCGTTGTCGGCGATCTTCGGGTCCACACCGAACCGGACGGTCTCGTCGGGGTCGACCTTGATGGACTTGATGTCCGAGCTCGTGAGGCACTTGGCCAGGTCCGCGGTCTTCACCTCCTTGCCGTCGTTGTAGCAGGCGGTCTCGGAGCTCACGGAGTTCTTGCCGACCGTGATGGTGGCCAGCGGCGTCGGCTTGTCACAGGCGGACAGGACGAGAAGTCCGGCGGAAACGGCGCCGAGAGCGGCAACGGCGCGACGGCGATGTCCATTGGCGGCTCTGCCGCGGGGCAGGGAGGTCATGGCCGAAGGCTATCGGGCACGTCCACCGCTCCCCCCACGTGGGGTACGGCGTGCCGCCCTCAGGCCACGCGTGACCGCACCGGGCCCCCGTGTCGCGCCGCGCCGAGCAGCCCCCGCACGGTGGTCAGCCATCCGACGGCGACGATCGCGGCGGCCACGGACAGGCCGAGCGTGCCGTTGAGGGGCAGCACGATGCCGATCGCACCGCCGAACACCCAGGCCACCTGCAACAGCGTCTCCGAGCGCGCGAACGCCGACGTACGGACGAGTTCCGGCACGTCCCGCTGGATCAGCGCGTCCAGGGAGAGCTTGGCGAGCGCCTGCGAGAACCCCGCGACCGCCGTCAGACAGGCCACCAGGACGGCCCCGAAGAATATGGCGGCGGTGATCGCGGCCCCCAGCACACACGCGACGACCGTCACGATGATGATCTCCGGGGCGCGCGATTTCAGCCAGGCCCCGACCGCCGTGCCGAGCGCGTTGCCCGCGCCCGCCGAGACGCCCACTATCCCGAGCGAGACGGCCGCGCTCTCGCCGGTGAGCGGGTGCTCGCGGAGCAGGAAGGCGAGGAAGAAGATCAGGAAGCCGGAGAGGCAGCGCAGGGCGGCGTTGGCGCCTAGGGCGTGGGTGACGGCCGTACCGACGGTGCGCAGCCCCGGCCGCCGCAGCTTGTCCTTGATGAGGTGCGGTCCGTGCAGATGCTCCTCGTCCGCGACCAGCAGCGCCCGGTCCTCGCCCTTGGCCGAGTCGACCTTGGGCGGCAGCGTGAACGACAGGAACGTGCCCGCGATGAAGATGACGAAGGCGCCGTAGAGCGGATAGCGCGGGCCGAGGGCCTGCAACCCCGCCCCGATCGGCGCGGCGACACCGGTGGCCAGGAGTCCGCCCAGGGTGACCCGGGAGTTCGCCTTCACCAGGGAGAACCGGGGTGGCAACAGCCTCGGGACCACGGCGCTTCGTACGACCCCGTACGACCTGGACGCGACCAGCACGCCCAGCGCGGCGGGATACAGCTCCAGGCTGCCGGTCACCACCGCGCCCGACAGCAGCAGCGCGAGCATGGCCCGGGCGAACATCGCGCCCGCCATCGCGGCCCGGCGGCCGTGCGGCAGACGGTCCAGAAGCGGGCCGATCACCGGGGCGAGGACGGTGAAGGGCGCCATGGTGATGGCGAGGTAGAGAGCGACGCGCCCGCGCGCCTCGTCGGTGGGCACCGAGAAGAAGACGGTGGAGGCGAGCGCGACGGTGATCATGACATCGCCGGCGCCGTTCACCGCGTGCAGCTCGATCAGTTTCCCGAGGCCGGATTCGCCCGCCCCGTGCGCGTGCGTCGCCTTGCGGATCCCGCGCGCCGTTCCGGTCACCGGGAAATGCAGGGCACGGCCCACCGCGCGGACGGAACCGGTCATCCGGCCCGATCCGCCACTTCTGGTGCCGCCCTTGGCAGCGCCGACACCGGCGGCTCCTTGGGGCGACCTCGCGGCTGCCACTCCGCAATAGTGCCCCGAGAAGTGCGTACGTAGTGCGGTTACCGCGCGTATGGCGGCCGAGTGGGCTGGTGACGGGCCGTACGCGGGTCGCGTGTCGGAGTGTCGAACCGGACCGGGGCGGGGGCGAGGAGCGTTTTCCGGCCGACCGCGACGGTTGTGCGAGGTTCTTTTCGATCCGTACGAGAGGGGGTATGGGGTGGGAAAACACTGCTTGGGAGCGGTCCGGAAACCTGGTGCGGAGTGCGGAAGCGCCCCGCCGGTGTGGGCCCAGGGCTCAGGAGAAGGTAGCGTGCGTAGCGCGCCTGCGGCGGTTGTTCTCGGCCGCGCGCCTCTCGGTCATCCCGCAGAATGGATGACGTAGGTGCGCCCGAGTGCGATCGGGCGTGGACGTCGACGCGGCCCACCGGTCCGCTCCGTCCGCACTCCCGCCGAGGAATGGCGCACCCGTGAGACGGCGTAGGAGAGAAGCGATACCTGTGAGCGCAGCGACAACGCGAAGCCGCACCCCCGACCGCCTGTGCGCCGAGGCCGTCGACCTCGCGCGCACCGCCGCCGAGGAGGCCGCCGCCCCCGGCGTCGTCGGCGAGCACGTGGGACTGGTCTCCGAGGGGGACCGCGTTGTCACGCACTACTTCGAGTGCAAGGAGTTCGGGTACCGCGGCTGGCGCTGGGCCGTCACCGTCGCCCGTGCCTCGCGCGCGAAGCTCGTCACCCTCGACGAGACGGTGCTGCTGCCCGGCCCCGAGTCCCTGCTCGCCCCCGAGTGGGTGCCGTGGAGTGAGCGGCTGCGCCCGGGGGACATGGGCCCGGGCGACCTGCTGCCCACGGACGCCGAGGATCTGCGGCTGGAGCCCGGTTTCTCCGGGGAGGACGAGCCCGCGCCGAACTCCGCGGTCTCCCAGGACATGGCGGAACTGGTCGAGGCGGAGGACGCCGAGGTCACCGCCGGCACCCCCGCGCATCTGCCGTTCGCCCCGCGTCGCGGCTCGATCGCGGCCGTCGCGGAGGAACTCGGCCTGCGCCGGGCCCGTGTTCTGTCCCGCTACGGCCTGCATGTCGCGGCCGATCGCTGGGAGGAGTCGTACGGCCCCAAGACGGCGATGGCCCAGGCCGCGCCCGCGTCCTGCGTCAGCTGTGGCTTCCTGAACCCCATCGGGGGCTCGCTCGGACAGGCGTTCGGTATCTGCGCGAACGAGTTCTCTCCGGCGGACGGGCGTGTCGTCTCGCTCTCCTACGGCTGTGGAGGCCACTCCGAGGCCGCGGTCATGCCCAAGCCTCCCCGCCCGGCCCCTCCGGTCATCGACGAGACCCGGGTCGACCCCTTCCCGCTGCGCCCGTCCCCGGACTCCGGTTCGGTCTCCCTCACCCCCGACGAAACCGCGGCGGAACTGGGCCACTCGTAACGTCCCTCGCCCCCGCCGCCCCTACCCGACCCCTCCCCAGGAGCTCCGCCCCCCGGAGGGCTCGTCCTCGAACGCCGGACGGGCGGAGGATGCGCGCCAGCGCACTGGAGGGGAGCGGGGAACTGCGCGATCAACCCCCACCGGCCCGCAGACAGGGGATGCGTGCCGCGGCCGGGTGGGTTCGGGCAGGCCGGAATCCGGGATCCCGGCCCCGGTGCGAGAGGGCCGCAGGCCGAGATGCATCGTGGGCCGGGCCGGAACCCCTTCCGCCGCGCGGTACCTTCGTGCCGCGGCCGAGCCCAGCGCTCGCGATCGCACGAAGCGAGAGGGAGAGTGAACCGTGAGCAAGTTCGTGCGGCCGGCAGCCGAGGGCGCGGACCCGTTCGGCACGGCCCGCCTGCGCCGCGGCGTGCAGGACGCCTGGGCCACCAGCCCGGCCCGGTTCCGTGAGGACGCCAACGCCGAGGAGGACCTCGTCCTCGGCGGCTACCGGGACCGGCTCGTCGTCGAGCTCGCCCAGAACGCCGCCGACGCGGCAGCCCGCGCCGGCGTCCCCGGCCGGCTCCGCCTCACCCTGCGCGACGGCGTACTCCTCGCGGCCAACACCGGCGCCCCCCTCGACGCGGCCGGCGTCGAATCCCTCGCCACCCTCCGCGCCTCCGCGAAGCGGGACGCGCACGACACCGCCGTCGGCCGCTTCGGCGTCGGCTTCGCGGCCGTCCTCGCGGTGACCGACGAGCCCGCCGTGGTCGGCCGGCACGGCGGGGTGCGCTGGTCCCTGGCCGAGGCCCGCGAACTGGCGACGGACACCGCCCGCCACAGCCCGGGCCTCGGGGACGAGATCCGTCGGCGCGACGGTCATGTGCCGCTGCTCCGGCTGCCGTTCGCGGCCGAGGGCACCGCCCCGGACCCGTACGACACCGTCGTGATCCTCCCGCTGCGCGACCCCGCCGCCGAGGGCCTCGCCGAGCGCCTCCTGCAGAACATCGACGACGCCCTCCTGCTCGCCCTCCCGGGCCTGGAGGAAGTGATCGTCGAGGTCGGGGAGGGCGGCGAGGACGTACGCACGCTGCGGCGCCGCGGCGACGAGCACGGCGTCACCATCGAGGACTCCCGTCACGGCACCACGCCCTACCGCACCGTCTCCCACCACGGCCCCCTCGACCCCGCCCTGCTCGCCGACCGCCCGGTCGAGGAACGCCTGCGCCCGCACTGGTCGGTGACCTGGGCCGTCCCGGTGGACGAGGACGGCACGCCCGCCCGGCCCCGTACCAGCCCCGTCGTGCACGCGCCCACGCCCAGCGACGAACCCCTCGGCGTGCCGGCCCTCCTCATCGCCTCCCTCCCGCTCGACACCACCCGGCGCCATGCCGCGCCCGGCCCGCTCACCGAGTTCCTGGTGGAGCGCGCCGCGGACGCCTACGCCGAACTCCTCGCCGCCTGGCGCCCGGTGGACACCGGGATCATCGACCTCGTGCCCGGCCCCCTCGGCAAGGGCGAGCTGGACGGCACCCTGCGCCAGGCGATCCTGGACCGGCTGCCGCGCACCGCCTTCCTGCCGCCCGCGGCCCCGCAGGCCAAGGACCAGGACACTCCGGCGGACTGGCCCGAGGGCGAGAGCGACGCGGCCGGGATCGGGATCGGTCTCGCGGAGATCGCGGAGAACCCGGACGCCCTGCGGCCGCGCGACGCCGAGATCGTCGAGGGCGCCGGTGCCGACACCGTGCGCGTCCTCGCCGAGGTGATCCCCAGCCTGCTGCCCGCCGGTCTGGAACGCCGGGTGGAGCTGCGGACGCTGGGTGTCGCCCGCGTCCCGCTCACCGAAGCCGTGGACCGGCTGGCCGGCCTGGAGAAGGACCCGGTCTGGTGGCGGCGGCTGTACGACAGCCTCGCCGGCGTCGACCCGGACCGGCTCTCCGGCCTGCCCGTACCGCTCGCCGACGGCCGTACGACCATCGGACCCCGCCAGATCCTGCTGCCGCTCCCCGAAGGCCCCACTCCCGACGACACCTGGGCCGCCACCTCCGACGCCCTCGCCCGCCTCGGCCTCAAGGTCGCCCACCCCGACGCCGCCCACCCCCTGCTGGAGAAGCTGGGCGCTCTCCCGGCGACGCCTCGCGCCGTGCTCACCACCCCCCAGGTGCGTGCCGCTGTCGCCGCCTCGCTCGACGACGAGCGCGGGGCGTGGGAGGAGGACGCCCCGGACGCGGAGGAGCTGGCGGACACCGTCCTGGCCCTCGTCCGCGACGCCGCCCTCGAACCCGGCGACGAACCCTGGCTCGGCGCCCTGGCCCTGCCCGACGAGGAGGGCGAACTCCTCCCCGCGGGCGAACTCGTCCTGCCCGGCAGCCCCTTCGCGCGGGTCATGCGCGAGGACGAACTCGCCTTCGTCGACGGTGAGCTGGCCGACCGCTGGGGCGAACAGCCGCTCGCGGCCTGTGGTGTGCTCGCCAACTTCACCCTCGTCCGCGCCACCGACGTCGTCCTCGACCCGGACGAACTGGAGCCCCGTGACTCGGACTTCGCCGAACCCGACGACGCGGGTCTGCTGGACGCCGTCGACGTGTGGTGCGAGGACGTCCTCGACCGGCTGCCCGACACGCCGGTGCCGCCGGTCGCGACGGAGATCGTCGCCGTACGGGACCTGGACCTGGTCGACGACGACCGCTGGCCGCAGGCACTCGCCCTGCTCTCCCAGCCGCCCCTGCGGGACACGCTCACCCAGCCGGTGCGGATCCTCCTCCCGGACGGCACGCACGAGATCGTCCGGCCGTACACGGCCTGGTGGCTGCGCGACCACCCCGTCCTCGACGGCCGCCGCCCGGCCGGTCTGCGGGCGGAGGGCGGCGACCCCCTCCTGCACGGCCTGTACGACGCCGCCGACGCCAGCGGTTTCAACGACGAGCAGGTCCTGCGCGCGCTGGGCGTCCGCACGTCCGTGGCCGCCCTCCTGGACGAGCCCGGCGGCGCCGCCGAACTCCTCGACCGGCTCGCCGACCCCGACCGCGAGGTCTCCGGAACGCAACTCCACGCCCTCTACGGGGCCTTGGCCGACCTCGAACCCGAACAGGTGACCCTGCCGGACGAGTTGAGGGCCGTGGTGGACGGCGAGGTGGTCGTCGTGGACGCCGCCGACGCCGTGGTCGTCGACTCGCCCGACCTGCTGCCCTTCACCGGCGGCATGCCGCTGCTCCCCGTACGGCCCGCGCGCGCCGCCGATCTCGCCGAGCTGTTCCAGGTGCGGCGGCTCAGCGAGTCGGTGACCGGCGAGGTGACCTCGGAGGGCACCGAGCACGACGTACCGGAGTCCGTGCGGATCCTGCTGGGCCCCTCGACCCCCATCTCGTACGTCGAACACGAGGAACTCGTCGTCGACGGCACCGAATTGGACTGGCGCCGCACGCGGGACGGGGTGCTGCACGCCGCCACCCTGGAGGGCGTGGCGGCCGGCCTCGCCTGGGCGGCCGGACAGTGGCCGCGCCGCTTCGAGGTCGCGGCCCTGCTGGAGGACCCGTCCCGCACGGAGGAACTGGCCCGGGACCGCTGGTTCGACTGAGGCCGGGTACAGACGTCCGTCAAAGGGCGTTGCATACGGGCCCGTCGGAGGGCGTGCGCGTTCGTTCGCGTCCTCTCCGGCGGGCTCGTGCTGTGACCTTCGTCATACCCACACAAAGGTTCTACCAGCCGTACAACCATTCGCTCGCCTCGCGGATCAGATCACCCGAGTCAACAGACTCCATGATCACTTGGGCCCCAAGGGAAGACGAGCCGTGAGGAACGACCACTCACCACCGGGGCCCCTTTCTCCACTTGGGGATCGCATGCGCATTCGCGCCACTGTGGCAGCCGTTTCCGGCGCCCTGGCCCTCTCCGCCTTCGTGGTACCGGCCGCTCACGCCGCCGATGTCCCGGGCGCCGCCTCGCTCGCCCGCACCGTTCAGCCGAACACGGTGAAGTCGCCCACCGACGTCACCCACGGTGACACCAAGATCTCCAACGTCGTCGTCAACGGCGGCAAGGGGGTCGTCTTCGGCACGACCACGAAGAAGACCTTCACGGTCACCTTCACGGCCTCCGACAACTCCGGCATCAAGATGGCGCTCGCGATCCTGTATCACGGCGCGAACATCGAGGACTCCGACAACGGCGCCGTGCCGAACGAGAACGGGGGCGCGAAGGCCTCCTGCACCGCGGTCAGCAGCACGACCGCGAACTGCAAGGAGACCTTCACGATCCAGGCCAACCAGCAGCTGCTCAACGCGCACGCGGGCACCTGGAAGGTCTGGGCGATCGCGCAGGGCAAGGACGCCGACTACGTCCAGAAGGAGAACGCCAAGAGCTTCTACGTCCAGCGCGCCTCCAAGCTGACGGTCAACGCGGCCCCGGAGCCGGTGAAGAAGGGCAGGACCATCACGGTCACCGGCGCCCTGACCCGCGCCGACTGGCAGACCGGCACGTACACGGGTTACGTGGGCCAGCCGGTGAAGCTGCAGTTCAAGAAGAAGGGCGCCGGCGCCTACACCACGGTCAAGACGATCAAGACGACCACGGGTGGCGCGCTGAAGACGACGGTCACGGCGTCCGTCGACGGCACCTTCCGCTACTCCTTCGCGGGCACCACGACGACCCCGGCCGTCAGCGCCACGGGTGACTACGTCGACGTGCAGTAGTCACCACCAGCTGTTTCGTGCTGTTCCCCGCGTCCCCTCCAGGGGCGCGGGTTCGTCGTTTGGCACCTCGCCCGGTTCGTCAGCCGACACTTTCAACCCATGGGGGGAATCCATGCGCAAGCGCACCACCACCGTCGCCAGGCGGGCACCTGGTACGTGGACGCCTGGGTCGACGCCAACGGCGACGACTCCAACTTCATCTGGAAGGAGAAGGCGGGCAGCTTCAAGCTCCAGCGCCTCTCCAGGCTGACGGTGAACGCGGCCCCGGAGCCGGTGAAGAAGGGCAGGACCATCACGGTCACCGGCGCCCTGACGCGCGCGAGCTGGGAGTACGGCACGTACACGGGTTACGTGGGCCAGCCGGTGAAGCTGCAGTTCAAGAAGAAGGGCGCCGGCGCCTACACCATGGTCAAGACGATCAAGACGACCAGTGGCGGCGCCCTGAAGACGACGGTCAAGGCGTCCGTCGACGGCACCTACCGTTACGCCTTCGCGGGCACCACGACCACCCCGGCGGTCAACGCCACCGGTGACTACATCGACGTCAGGTAGTGACCGGCTCACCTGTCGGCACGCCTCACGCGGGAAAGCGGCGGTCCACCCATCTCCACAGGAACTCCAGGGTGGCCGCCGCCACCACCGAGATGCCCACCGCGATCCACGGCATCTCCACGCCCACCAGCTTCAGCGCGAAGAAGTGCTGGAGCCACGGCACGATCAGTACGACGAGGAACGCCAGGCCCATCGAGGCCACCAGGGTGGCGCGCCACCAGGTGTACGGGCGGGCGATGATCGCCAGCACCCACATCGAGATCAGGAACAGTGTCAGCGTGGCGGCGCTGGTCTCCGCGTCCAACTCGCCCGGCCCGGTGTAGTGATGACGGGCCACCAGATACGTGAGGAAGGTGGCGACCGCCGCGACCACGCCCCCGGGGATCGAGTACCGCATGACCCGCTGGACGAAGTGCGGTCTCGCCCGCTCCGTGTTGGGGGCGAGCGCGAGGAAGAACGCCGGGATGCCGATGGTCAGCGTGGACAGCAGGGTCAGGTGCCGGGGCAGGAAGGGGTATTCGACCCGCCAGCACACCACCAGGATGGCCAGCAGCACGGAGTAGACCGTCTTCACCAGGAAGAGGGTCGCGACGCGGGTGATGTTGCCGATGACGCGGCGTCCCTCCGCGACCACCGAGGGCAGCGTCGAGAAGCTGTTGTTGAGCAGCACGATCTGGGCCACCGCCCGGGTCGCCTCCGAGCCCGAGCCCATGGACACGCCGATGTCGGCGTCCTTCAGGGCGAGCACGTCGTTCACTCCGTCGCCCGTCATCGCCACCGTGTGGCCGCGTGACTGGAGCGCGCCCACCATGTCCCGTTTCTGCTGCGGGGTGACCCGCCCGAACACCGTGCCCTTGTCCAGCGACTTCGCCATCTCCTCCTTCTCATCGGGAAGGTGGCGCGCGTCCACGACAGTGCCGCTCAGGCCGAGCTTCCCGGCCACCGCGCCCACCGAGACCGCGTTGTCGCCGGAGATGACCTTCGCCTTCACGTCCTGCTGGGCGAAGTAGCGCAGGGTGTCCGCCGCGTCCGGGCGCAGCCGCTGCTCCAGGACCACCAGGGCGGTGGGGCGGGCGCCCTCCGTCACCTTGAGGTCGTCGAGGTCCTTCGAGGCCTTGGCGAGCAGCAGCACCCGCAGCCCGTCCTCGTTCAGCCGCGCGGTCTCGGCGAGCGCCGGGTCCCCGTCGGGCAGCAGCACGTCGGGGGCGCCGAGCAGCCACGTACTCGACTCTCCGTTGCCCTCGCTGAAGGACGCCCCGCTGTACTTGCGGGCCGAGGAGAACGGCAGCGACTCGGTGCAGCGCCAGTCCTCGCTGTCAGGGTAGGAGTTGATGATCGCCTGGAGGGAGGCGTTCGGGCGCGGGTCGGACTCGCCGAGCGCCCCGAGGGCCTTGCGTATGTACGTCTCGTCGGCGCCCTGGATCGGCCGCAGCTCGGTGACGTCCATGCCGCCCTCGGTGAGGGTGCCGGTCTTGTCGAGGCAGACGGTGTCGATGCGGGCGAGGCCCTCGATGGCGGGAAGTTCCTGCACGAGGCACTGTTTCCGGCCAAGCCGGATGACGCCGATCGCGAAGGCCACGGAGGTGAGCAGGACCAGGCCCTCGGGGACCATCGGGACGATCCCGCCGACCGTACGGGCGATGGAGTCCTTGAAGCCGTGCTGCTTGACCACGAGCTGGCTGATGACCAGACCGATCGCGGTCGGGATCATCATCCACGTCACGTACTTGAGGATCGTGGAGATACCGCTGCGCAGCTCGGAGTGGACCAGTGTGAACCGGGACGCCTCCTCGGCGAGCTGCGCCGCGTACGCCTCCCGCCCCACCTTCGTCGCGGTGAACGCGCCGCCGCCCGCGACCACGAAGCTGCCCGACATCACCTCGTCGCCGACGTGCTTGACCACCGGGTCCGCCTCACCGGTGAGCAGTGATTCGTCGATCTCCAGACCGTCGGCCTCGACGCACGAGCCGTCCACGACGATCTTGTCCCCGGGCCCGATCTCGATCACGTCGTCCAGCACGATCTCCGACGTACTGACCTCGCCCGCGACCCCGTCCCTGCGGACCGTCGGCCTCGCCTCGCCGATGACCGCGAGCGAGTCCAGGGTCTTCTTGGCCCGCCACTCCTGGATGATGCCGATCCCGGTGTTGGCGATGATCACGTACCCGAAGAGGCTGTCCTGGAACGGCGCCACGAACAGCATGATCAGCCAGAGCACACCGATGATCGCGTTGAACCGGGTGAAGACGTTGGCGCGGACGATCTCGCCCATGGAGCGGCTGCTGCGCACGGGGACGTCGTTCACCTCGCCGCGGGCGACCCGTTCGGCCACTTCGGCGGCGGACAGCCCCGGGGCCCGCTTGGGGGCGGGCAGGGGCACGGGGTGAACAGGGTCGAGTTCGGCGCCCGCGTCGATGTGCGTCATGCATTCGACGGTACGTGCGGAAATACGGCTTCACCCCCCGAGTGCCCCAAAGATCCGACCAGGGGAGGACCGGAGCGGCGGCGAGTGATGCCGTGGTTGTAGGGGGAGCTGGTTGCTCCGCCGCAGCGGACGGTTACTCCGTAGTGGCGGTGGGCTGTTGCTCCGCTTCGGTGGCGGCCCTCTTGAGGGCGGCGTCGCGCCCACGGACGTACCAGATGCCGATCAGGCCGAGGCCCGCGCCGGCCAGGCAGGTCCACACCCACCACAGGTGCCCGTGGTCGTCGAACCAGCCGTAGAACGGCAGCTGCACCAGGAAGAGGACGAACCAGAGGATCGTGCCGCCCGTGATGGTGGCGACGACGGGGCCCTCCAGGGGCTCCGGCGCCTCGTGCTTGGGGGTCCACTTCGCCATGGACACAGCTTACGAGGCCGTCCGTCCCGGCTCCGCCGGACCCGGTGCGCCCCTTGTATACCAACGGTCTACGCGCGGAGATAGCGATTTCGGACTCATATGTTCATACTGAAACGGTCTGAGTCTGGCTCTTTCTGTTCGTACGAAACTCCAACAGAAACATCTGAGAAACCTGTTGGTGATCGCGCGGCGGCCAGACTCGATCATGTTTCCCCCGGCCCGGCGCCCGTCCCCGCCCGGCGCCAGTCCTGGCCCGCAAGGCCCCACACGTATGAGGTCACCCATGTCCACCTCGGCCACCACCAAGGCCCCCGCCCCGGACCAGCCGGGACCCGGCCCCGCGCAGGGCGCGCTGGACCGCTACTTCAAGATCTCCGAGCGCGGCAGCTCCCTGCCCCGCGAGATCCGCGGCGGTCTCGCCACCTTCTTCGCGATGGCCTACATCATCGTGCTGAACCCGATCATCCTGGGCAGCGCGAAGGACATGTACGGGCACCACCTGGACAACGGCCAGCTGGTCACCGCGACCGCCCTGACCGCGGCCTTCACCACGCTGCTCATGGGCGTCATCGGCAACGTGCCGATCGCGCTGGCGGCGGGCCTCGGCGTGAACACGGTCGTCGCCCTGCAGCTCGCCCCGCGGATGTCCTGGCCGGACGCCATGGGCATGGTCGTCCTCGCGGGCTTCATCGTGATGCTCCTTGTCGCGACCGGTCTGCGCGAGCGCGTCATGAACGCCGTGCCGCTGGGCCTGCGCAAGGGCATCTCGATCGGTATCGGCCTGTTCATCATGCTGATCGGCCTGGTCGACTCGGGCTTCGTCACGCGCATCCCGGACGTCGCCCAGACCACCGTCCCGCTCCAGCTCGGCGCCGACGGTCACCTCAACGGCTGGCCCGTCCTGATCTTCATCCTCGGCACGCTGCTCACGCTCGCGCTGATCGTGCGCAAGGTGCCTGGCGCCATCCTCATCTCGATCGTGAGCATGACGGTCCTCGCGGTGATCATCAACGCCGTCGCGAAGGTCCCGTCCTGGGGCCTGACCACCCCGAAGTGGCCCGGCAACCCGGTCGCCACCCCGGACTTCGGTCTCGTCGGCAAGGTCAGCCTCTTCGGCGGCTTCGGCAAGGTCGGCGTGCTGACCGGCATCCTCTTCGTCTTCACCGTGCTGCTGTCGACCTTCTTCGACGCGATGGGCACGATCATGGGCATCAGCGACGAGGCCAAGCTGACCGACGCGCAGGGCAACATGCCCGGCATCAACAAGGTCCTCTTCGTCGACGGCATCGCGGTCGCCGCGGGCGGTGCCACCTCCTCCTCGGCCACCACCTGCTTCGTGGAGTCCACGGCGGGCGTCGGCGAGGGCGCCCGCACCGGCTTCGCGAACGTCGTCACCGGTGCGCTCTTCGCCGTGGCGCTGTTCCTCACCCCGGCCGCCACGATGGTCCCGTCCCAGGCCGCCACGCCCGCGCTCATCGCGGTCGGCTTCCTGATCATGTCCCACTCGGTCAAGGAGATCGACTGGGCGGACTACACGATCGCCATGCCCGCCTTCGTGACCATGGTGATGATGCCGTTCACCTACTCGATCACGAACGGCATCGGCATGGGCTTCATCACCTTCGTGGTACTGCGCCTGGCCGCCGGCCGCGCCCGGGAGATCCCGGTCGCGATGTACGTCGTCTCGGCGGTGTTCGCCTTCTACTACCTGATGCCGGCCCTGGGCCTGACGTGAGCGGCCCCACGGGGTCTCACGTGACCCCGTAGAACTTCTCCGTCTCCTCGACCGCGGTCTGGAACCGCTCGTCGAAGTCATCGCGAATGAGCGTCCGGACGACATAGTCCTGGACGCTCATTCCGCGTTTGGCGGCGTGGTGTCGGAGCCGGTCGAGCAGCTCCCCGTCTATCCGCAGGCTGAGCACGCTGGTCCCCATGCAGTGAGGGTCGCGGGACCAGGAGGGGCGAGGAGTCACTTTCTGGAAGGGACTCACTCATATGGGTGACGTAAAGGTTCAGTGGCCCGTGTCACGGGCATCCTGGGGCTCTTTAGAGAGAGTAATGAGTTACCCTAAAGACATGGCTGACCTCACCCATGGCGACGACGCTGCCGCCGTGAACGCCCTGCGCTCCGCAGTAATGCGGCTGTCGCGTCGACTCAAGCACCAGCGGGTCGACGAGTCGCTGAGCCCGACCGAGATGTCGGTGCTCGGCACCCTCGCCCGCTGTGGCACCGCCACACCCGGCGAGCTCGCCCGTAAGGAGCATGTGCAGCCACCGTCGATGACCCGCATCGTCGCGTTGCTGGAAGCCAAGGGCCTGGTCAGGCTGGAGCCGCACCCCGAGGACCGGCGCCAGAAGGTCGTCACCCAGACCGACAAGGCCGAGGCGATGCTCGAGGAGAGCCGCCGCAAGCGCAACGCGTTCCTGGCCGGACTGGTCGAGGCCCTCGACGAGGACGAGTGGGCGAAGGTCCGCGAGGCCGCGCCCGTCCTCGAAAAGCTCGCGCAACTGTGACAGGGGCGCACACCCGGCCCCGGGCCCGCACGCGACGGGCGCGGCTTCGGCGCGGGCGCCGCGTCGCGGTCGCAGCCGCGCACGGCGGACCGCCGGATGCGCGCCGGCCACGGCGCCCCGTGCACCGCCAGGGGCACGCCGTGACGGCCGTGCGCACTGCCCCGCACGCTCCGCCGTGCCCGAACCTCACCGTGACAGACGCGGCCGCGCCCGCGTGCAATGACGTCCCACGCTAGGAGGCGAATCCCTTTGAGTACGGGATCCGGAATACCTTCCGCCCCCGGACCAGCCACCCCCGACTCCCCGCCCGCCCTCGAGAGTTCCTCCCGTTCCCCCGCTCCTCGATGTTCAGCTCGCTGAGGATCAGGAACTACCGGCTGTTCTTCCTCGGCCAGGTCGTCTCCAACACCGGCACCTGGATGCAGCGCATCGCGCAGGACTGGCTGGTCCTGAGCCTCACCGGCTCCTCCGCCGCGGTCGGCATCACCACCGCGCTGCAGTTCCTGCCGATGCTGCTCTTCGGGCTGTACGGCGGAGTCCTCGTCGACCGCCTCCCCAAGCGCCCCACCCTGCTGGCCACCCAGACCGCCATGGGCGTCACCGGCCTCGCGCTCGCCTTCCTGACCCTCTCCGGCCACGTCCAGGTCTGGCACGTCTACCTGGCGGCCTTCGCCGTCGGCCTCGCCACGGTCGTCGACAACCCCGCCCGCCAGTCCTTCGTCTCCGAGATGGTCGGCCCGGGCCAGCTGCAGAACGCGGTCAGCCTCAACTCCGCCAACTTCCAGTCCGCCCGCCTGGTCGGCCCCGCCGTCGCGGGCGTCCTGATCACCGGCGTGGGCACGGGCTGGGCGTTCCTCTTCAACGGCCTGTCCTTCGTGGCCCCCATCGTCGGCCTGCTCCTGATGCGCGCCCGCGACCTGCACCCCGTCGAGCGGGCGCCGCGCGGCAAGGGCCAGCTCCGCGAGGGCCTGCACTACGTCGCCGGCCACCCCGAGCTGATCTGGCCCATCGTCCTCGTCGGCTTCATCGGTACGTTCGGCTTCAACTTCCCGGTCTGGCTCTCGGCGTACGCGGACGACATCTTCCACGCCGGCGCCGGCGGATACAGCCTCTTCAACACGCTGATGGCGGTCGGCTCGGTGGCCGGCGCGCTGCTCGCCGCCCGCCGCGGCACGGCGAGACTGCGCATCCTGATCGCGGCGGCCATGGCCTTCGGCATCCTGGAAGTGGCCGCGGCCCTGGCCCCGTCCTTCTGGCTCTTCGCCCTCCTCATGGTCCCCATCGGGATCTTCGGTCTCACCGTCAACGTCACGGCGAACACCGCGGTCCAGATGGGTACCGACCCGGCCATGCGCGGCCGGGTGATGGCGCTGTTCATGATGGTCTTCATGGGCGGTACGCCCCTGGGGGCGCCCCTGGTCGGCTGGGTCACCGACGCCTACGGCGCCCGGGTCGGCTTCGCCCTCGGCGGCCTGGTCTCGGCCGTCGCCGCGACCACCGTCGGCCTGGTCCTGGCCCGGGTCGGCGGCCTGCGCCTGTCGGTGGGCTGGCATCGCGGCCACCCGCAGGTCGGCTTCGTACCGAGGGAAGCGGGAGAGCAGCAGGAGCGGCTGGCCACGGCGGTGTGACGACGGCCGCCCTACGGTTGCCCGAGCGACCGCCGTACGGCGGTCGCTCGGCCGGCGGCACGGCGCGAAGGTGGTCAGGTGATCCATTCCCTGGAAGGGTGATGGGCATGAGACTCTTTGCGGCCGTGCTGCCACCTCAGGCCGCGGTGCGTGAACTCGGCACTCTGGTGGACCAGTTGCACCGCCTGCCGGGCGCGGACGGACTGCGCTGGACGGGCCGCCCCGGCTGGCACTTCACCCTCGCCTTCTACGGCGAGGTGGCGGAAGAGCTCGTCCAGCCCCTGTCGGACCGCCTGGCTCGCGCGTCCCACCGCACCCCCTCCTTCCCTCTCGCCCTCCATGGCGGCGGCCACTTCGGGGGCCGGGCGCTGTGGACCGGGGTGTCGGGAGACGTCGCTACGATGCGGCTGCTGGCCGACCGGGCGGAGGCCGCGGCGCGGAAGGCGGGCGTCGGGGCGGGCGAGCACCGTCGCTACCGCCCGCACCTGACGCTGGCCCGCAGCCGCGACACCGCGGACTTCGCCCCGTACGTCGCCGCCCTGGACGCCTTCGCCGGGCGCGATTGGACGGTCCGGGAGCTGTGTCTCGTCCGCAGTAATCTGCCGAGGTCGGGAGTGTCGGGGGAGCAGCCGCGCTACGAGACGGTGGCCCGCTGGCCGCTGGACGGGACGGGCGGCTGAAGGTCCTCGGGGGCGGCCGGTTAACCTCGATGACGTGAACCCGAAGACCCGAAACCAAATCATGGCCGGTGTGCTCGTGCTGATGTTCGTCGTGGTGGCGCTGGCCGCGGCGGTCAAGTAGGGCCGACCGGGCCGCTTCGCCGGAGCGCCGCTTGTCCGCCCGCGGACAGGCCGTGGCCGGCCGCGCGGTTCCTCACGCCCGTTGAGGGGCGCCCAGGCGGGCGCCCCCTGGGGAGCGTTACCAGGCGAAGGCCTCCGGGGACGGGCCCGGACCCGGGAAGATCTCGTCCAGGCCGGTCAGCAACTCGTCCGACAGCTCCAGCTCGACCGCGCGCAGGGCCGAGTCGAGCTGTGCGGCGGTACGGGGGCCGACGATGGGGCCGGTGACGCCGGGACGGGTCAGCAGCCAGGCCAGGGCGGCCTCGCCGGGCTCGATCCCGTGCTTGTCGAGCAGATCCTCGTACGACTGGACCTGCGCGCGGAGGGTGGTGTTCGCGAGGGAGTCGGCGGCCCGGCCGCTCGCCCTGCGCCCGCCCTCGACCTCCTTCTTGATGACCCCGCCGAGCAGTCCGCCCTGCAGCGGCGACCAGGGGATGACCCCGAGGCCGTACTCCTGCGCGGCCGGGATGACCTCCATCTCGGCGCGCCGCTCGGCGAGGTTGTAGAGGCACTGCTCGCTGACGAGACCGATGGTGCCGCCGCGCCGGGCGGCGATCTCGTTGGCCTGGGCGATCTTGTACCCGGGGAAGTTGCTGGACCCCACGTAGAGGATCTTGCCCTGCTGCACCAGTACGTCGACGGCCTGCCAGATCTCCTCGAAGGGAGTGCGGCGGTCGATGTGGTGGAACTGGTAGACGTCGATGTAGTCGGTCCGGAGCCGCTTGAGGGAGGCGTCCACGGCCCGTCGGATGTTGAGGGCCGACAGCTTGTCGTGGTTGGGCCAGGCGTCGCCGTCGGCGGCCATGTTCCCGTACACCTTGGTGGCGAGCACGACCTTGTCGCGCCGCTCGCCGCCCTTCGCGAACCAGTTCCCGATGATCTCTTCCGTGCGGCCCTTGTTCTCGCCCCAGCCGTACACGTTCGCGGTGTCGAAGTAGTTGATTCCTGCGTCCAGCGCCGCGTCCATGATGGCGTGGCTGTCGGCTTCGTCGGTCTGCGGACCGAAGTTCATGGTGCCGAGGACGAGTCGGCTGACCTTGAGTCCCGTGCGTCCGAGCTGCGTGTACTTCATGGCTCCCTAGCCAACGACGTGGAGTGCGCTCTAGGCAAGGGAGGCGTGCGGGACGGGGGCTCAGTCGCGGGGGAACTCGTCCGTTTTGAGGGTGAGTCCGAGGGTGGTGGTCAGGTCGACGTCTCCGCCGAAGGAGACCGTCGTCTCCGTGACGTACTCGCCGTCCTTGGGCTGGGTGTAGACGTGGCACCGGCCCTGGTACGGGTCGGCGATGAGGTAGACGGGGACCTCGGCGAGCGCGTAGGCGGTCTTCTTGGGGCCGTAGTCGTTCCTGGCGGTGTCCTTGGAGATGACCTCGGCGATGAACTCCACGTCCTGATAGCGCCACCGGCCCTCGGCGTCCTTCTCGGAGCCGTCGCGCAACTTCGCTACATCTGGGCAGAAGCCGTTGAGGTGACCGGGAAAGTCGACGCGCACGTCGGACAGCACCTTTGTGCGCCTCTTGAAGTGATCCCTGAGCACCTCGACGATCAGGAGGATGCTCTCCCAGTGGACATCCCGCTGCCGCGATATGTAGATGGCCCCTCGACGATCTCGGCCTTGAAGCCCTCGGGGACGGTGACCCGGTCACGTAGGGATCAGTTCCCGGCGGTCACTTGAGTCTCCCGTAGGGGGAGGCGGCAGGGTGGGGGCATGGATGGCGGCATGAACGACCCCCTCGGTCCGCTCCGCTCGATCGGTGAGCTGGCCCGGCGGACCGGGCTGACGGTCAAGGCGATTCGGTTCTACTCCGATCGGGGCATCGTGCCGCCGACCGGTCGCAGCCCGGCCGGCCACCGCCTCTACGGCGCCGACGCCCTCGCGCGTCTGGATCTCGTGCGGACCCTGCGTGAGCTGGGAGTAGGGCTTCCGGACATCCGGAAGGTCGTGGCACGCGAGCTCTCGCTCTCCGAGGTCGCGGCGGCGCACGCGGACGCGCTCGCCGTGCAGATCCGCACCCTGCGGCTGCGGCACGCGGTGCTGACGGCGGTGGCCCGGCGCGACTCCAGCCCCGAGGAGATGGATCTCATGCACCGGTTGGCGAGGCTCTCCGAGGACGAACGCCGACGTCTGATCGACGACTTCCTCGACTCCGTCTTCACCGGGTCGGCCGGTTCCGGCGCGTTCGTCGGGATCCGGCGCTCGTTCACCCCCGAACTGCCCGACAACCCCGAACCCGAACAGATCGCGGCCTGGGTGGAGTTGGCCGAGCTGTCCCAGGACGGGGAGTTCCGTGCCGTCGTGAGACGGTTGGTCGGACATCTGGCGGCGGAGCAGGAGGGTGCCCGCGGCGGCGGGCCCCGCCCCGGGCTGGTCCCGACCGTTCGTGAGCTGGTCGGCCCGGTCCTCGCGGCGGGGATCGAGCCGGGAGACGGTGCCGCCGCGCCGGTCGCCGAGGCGCTCCTCGCTCACGACGTCCATGTCCTGACCCGGCTCGAAGCCGTCAACGACCCGCGCAGGGAGCGGTACACGGAGCTGCTCGCCGTCATCAACGGCTGGCCGGCACCGGAAAGTGTGGCGCCCGTGCTGGACTGGGCCGTCGAGGCGCTGCGCGTCCGGGTGTCCGTGGGCGGTGCCGGGTGTCCCTGACGTCCCCTCACGTCCTTGACCTCAATCGTGGTTCAGGTAACAGGGTGGGGTGATGACTGCCGAGACCGTTCGTCCCGATCACCATCACCTCGCCGTCACCACGTTCGTCAGCCGGTTCTTCCGGTCCCTGGACGTGGGGAAGATCGACGAGGCATGGGCGCGGGAGTACTTCACGGAAGACGTGCGGGAGCGGACTCCCATCGGTGACAGCGATGGGCGGGACGCCGTGCTGCGGCACACCGTCGAGGCGCTCGGGCGGTTCGCTCGTACGCAACACATGGCGACGGATGTGGTGAGCGAGGTGACGGAGGGCGGGGCGGCGGCCGTCGTGTCCTGCAACACGTTGATGACGCACGTACACCACGACGGCACCGTCTTCACCGTGGGCGGTCACTGCCGGGCCGAGCTCCGGCGCACGCCCGACGGCTGGCGCATCCGTGACACGGCTGTCGAGGTGATCTGGACGCAGGGAAGGCCGCCGGCCGGCGTCGGCGGTCAGGCCGAGTAGGGCTCGCCCAGGTCCCAGGCCTGGTACATCGCCTCCGCGAAGGCCTCCGCGATCTTGTGCTCGCCGGTCGCGTTGGGATGCGTGCCGTCGTACGTGTCGTGGCGGAAGTCGTAGCCGGGGGGCGGGGAGGCGAGGAGGACGGGGGAGCGGGGTTCGTCCAGGTCGGCCACCGCCTTCGCCAGGAGTTCGTTGAAGGCGGCGACCTCGGCGGCGAAGGGCGCGTCGGACTCCGCGCGGACGTTCGGTATCACCGGGAGGAGGACCAGGTGGATGCGCGGGTTCGCCGCACGGGCCTCGGCGACGAAGGCACGGGCGTTCGCGGCCGTCTGTACGGCGTTCGTGTAGAAGCCCAGGTCGATCAGGCCGAGGGAGACCAGGAGCACGTCCGCGCGCTCGGTGCGGACCGCCTCACCGATCAGGGGCACCATGTGCTGCCAGCCCTCGCCCCAGCCCGCGAGGTGGGCGCGCGGGAAGTCGGGGTCCGCGTACTCGTGCGAGTCGGGGGACTCCGTCGCCTTGTCGTACAGCGTCTCGCGCGGGCCGACGATCCGGAACGGGCCCCCGTACGTCGCGCGCAGGTGCTGCCACATTCGGTAACGCCATGTGTGTTCGCCCGCGCTTCCGATCGTCATGGAGTCGCCGACGGGCATGAACCTGAGCATCCGCTCATCATGGATGATCGGGCGGGCGATCAGTAAGGGCCGTGTGGGGTGCGAGGTGTGAGGATGGACACGCCGGGGGCGGCGGCTCCCCGCGGGCTCACCGGGTCCCGGCGGCTCCGGGATGGCAGGCTGGGGCCATGCGCCGATCGCCCTCGTTCCTCGCCGGAGCCGCCTCCGCCGCTGCCGTTCTCGCCCTCGCGCTGCCGGCACCGGCCCTCGCCGCCGACGGGGACGGGGGGTTCACGATCAAGGACCCCCGGATCACCGAGTCGAGCGGGCTCGCCGCCTCGCACCTCCACCCCGGCATCTACTGGACCCACAACGACAGCGACGACGGTCCGTACATCTACGCCGTCGACAGCAGGACCGGCGAGACCGTCGCCACCATCACCATGAAGGGGGTGGGCGCGCCGCGTGACGTCGAGGCCATCTCCCTCGGGCCCGACGGCGACCTCTACGTCGGCGACATCGGCGACAACCTCGGCGGCAAGTGGTCCTACGTGTGGATCTACAAGCTGCCCGAGCCGAAGGTGCTCAAGGACCAGACGATCCGGGCCACGCAGTACGTCGTGAAGTACGCGGACGGGCCCCGCAACGCCGAGGCGCTGATGGTCCATCCGAAGACCGGACGGGTCTACATCGCCGACAAGAACGAGGACGGCGGCCACCTGTACGAGGGTCCGGCCCGGCTTTCCACGTCGGGCACCAACATCTTCCGGCCTGTCGCCACCATCGACCTCTGGGTCACCGACGGCGCCTTCTCGCCGGACGGCCAACAGCTCGTCGTGCGCGGGTACTTCGGCGGGATCGCGTACGCCTGGAACGACGGGAAGCCCAAGCGCCAGGGGCGGTTGAACGTGCCGCTCCAGCGGCAGGGGGAGTCGGTCACGTACACCCCCGACGCGTCCAGGCTCATGTACGGCAGCGAGGGCAAGGACAGTCCGGTCCAGCCCGGCTCGGTTCCCGGGGGCGGGTCCGGTTCCAAGTCGCCTTCGGAGGGCGGGGGATCGGTGTCGGCCGGTGGGAGCGACGGGGGCGGAGGCATGAGCTCAGGTGTCGAGGGGGCGCTCGCCGTCGCCGCGGTTCTGGCGGCGGGGTTCGGCCTGAAGAGGTTGTTGCGCAAGTCGTAGTCGCGTGAGAAAGAGGCGCCCGGCGCGATGGCCCGCGCCGGGCGCCCCCTTCTGCGTACGAGTGAGGACTACAGCTTTTCGATCACGTAGTCGACGCACTTCGTCAGCGCCTCGACGTCCGCCGGGTCGATCGCCGGGAACATCGCGATACGGAGCTGGTTGCGGCCGAGCTTGCGGTAGGGCTCGGTGTCGACGATGCCGTTGGCGCGCAGGACCTTGGCGACGGCGGCGGCGTCGATCTCGTCGGCGAAGTCGATCGTGCCGATGACCTGCGAGCGCTGGGCGGGGTCGGCGACGAACGGGGTCGCGTACTTGCTCTCCTCGGCCCAGGTGTAGAGGCGGGTCGAGGAGTCCTTCGTACGGCCCGTGGACCACTCCAGACCGCCCTGGCCGTTGATCCACTCCAGCTGCTCGTTGAGCAGGAACAGGGTGGCGAGGGCCGGGGTGTTGTACGTCTGGTTCTTGCGGGAGTTGTCGATCGCCGTGGGGAGCGAGAAGAACTCCGGCACGTGACGGCCGCTCGCGTGGATGCGTTCGGCGCGCTCGATGGCGGCGGGGGAGAAGACGCCGATCCACAGGCCGCCGTCGGAGGCGAAGGACTTCTGCGGGGCGAAGTAGTAGACGTCCGTCTCGGCGATGTCGACCGGGAGGCCGCCGGCGCCGGAGGTGGCGTCCACCAGAACGAGGGAACCCTCGTCGGCGCCGTCGACGCGCTTGAGGGGGGCGGCGACGCCCGTGGAGGTCTCGTTGTGGGTGTAGGCGTAGACGTCCACGCCCGCCTCGGCCGCCGGCTCGGGGTGCGTGCCCGGCTCGGAGGAGATGACGGTGGGCTCGGCGAGCCAGGGGGCGAGCTTGGCGGCCTTCGCGAACTTGGAGCTGAACTCGCCGAAGGTGAGGTGCTGGGACTTGTTGTCGATCAGGCCGTGGGTCGCGACGTCCCAGAAGGCGGTGGAGCCGCCGTTGCCGAGGACGACCTCGTAGCCGTCGGGGAGCGAGAACAGGTCGCGCACGCCCTCGCGGACCTTGCCGACCAGGTTCTTGACCGGGGCCTGGCGGTGGGAGGTGCCGAGCAGCGAGGTACCGGTCGCGGCCAGCGCGTCCAGCGCCTCCGTGCGCACCTTGGAGGGGCCCGCGCCGAAACGTCCGTCGGCGGGCTTGATGTCAGCGGGGATCTGGATATCAGCCACGGTGGGAGCGTATCCGTTATGCGAAACGTCGTGGAAACCTCGTCCGGCCGGTGAGACGGGGCGGGGACCCGCTGTCCCTCGCCCCCGCCGCCCCTACCCGTCCCCTCCCCGGGGCTCCGCCCCGGACCCCGTGAGCCGTCCTTTTGACCGCGACTGGGCGGGGGCCGGTCGCGCAGTTCCCCGCGCCCCGGGGCGGGGGCTTCGCCCCGCGTTCCGCGCCCGCCCGGTTCGGTTGGCTGCGGGCCCGGTGGGGGCCGGTCACGCAGTTCCCCGCGCCCCTCAAGTGCGCTGGCGCGCCTGTTCAGCCCGTCCGGCGTTTGAGGACGAGCCCTCGGGGGCGCAGCGATGCGGGGGTTCGGGCGGCGGCAGCCTCCGGCGGGGGTGATGGGGCGGAGCCCCTGGGGAGGGGACGGGTAGGGGCGGCGGGGGCGAGGGAGTGGGGGGCCGGGTCAGGGGGTTGGGGTCAGGCGTACCGGGAGGTCGTGGAGGTCGTTCTGGGTGACTACCGGCTTGTTGCGGAGTTCCGAGGAGGGGATCGCCAGGTCCAGGGACGGGAAGCGGGCGTACAGGGCCGGGAGGGCGACGGCCGCCTCCAGGCGGGAGAGCGCGGCGCCGGGACAGACGTGGGGGCCGTGGCCGAAGGAGATGTGACGGTTCTGGGTGGTGCGGGTGATGTCGAAGTCGCCCGCGGTCGGACCGTGGGCGTTCTCGTCGCGGCCGATCGCGCCGTACGAGACGATCAGCGCGTCGCCCGCGGGGATCACCTTGTCCCCGACGGGCACGTCCTCCGTCGCGAAGCGGATCAGGACGTGCGAGGTCGGGGTGGAGTAGCGGAGGGTCTCCTCGACGACCGCCGACCAGTCCGCCTCGCCGGAGAGGACGAGGGCGCGCTGCTCGGGGTGGGCGGAGAGGTTGACCACCGCGTTGACGATCAGGGAGATCGTCGTCTCGTGGCCCGCCGCGACCATCAGCTGGAGGGTGGAGACGATCTCCTCGTCGGTGAGGTGGTCGCCGTCCTCGGAGGCCAGGATCAGGGCGGAGGTCAGGTCGTCGCCGGGCTCGGCCCGTTTCGCGGCGACCGTGGCCGCCATGATCCCGGCCAGCTCCGTCAGCGTGGCGATGACCTCCGCGGGCGGGGTCTGCGTCGAGAAGAACTTCTCGAAGAGTTCCTTGAGGCGGGGGAGCCGGGACTCCTCGATGCCCATGAGGTCGGCGACGACGTACATCGGGAGGGGGTAGGCGAATTCGGCCTTCAGGTCGACGACCCCGCCCGGGCCCGGCACCAGGGCGTCCAGCAGACCCTCCGTCAGTTTGGTGATGCGCTCCCGCATCTGCTCCACCCGGCGCGGGGTGAGCGCCTGCGCGACCAGCGTGCGCATCCGGCGGTGGTCCGCGCCGTCCACCGTGAGCATGGAGCGGCCGGGGTTGGCGAGCCCGATCAGCGGCCAGTCGGGCGCTATCTCGCCGCGCTGCCAGGCACCCCAGACGTTGATGTCCTTGACCAGCCGGGGGTCGGTGAGCAGGGCGCGTGCCTCGGCGTGGTGGGTGACGGCCCAGACCGGGACGCCGCCGGGCAGGTCGACGGCGGCGAGCGGGCCCGCCTCCCTGAGCCGGGCGCTCTCGCCGTCCAGGTCGGACACGAACGGGTCCAGGGCGATACGACTGGTCATGCGGGGGTGCCTCCCAGGGCCGGGGTCGGGGTGAAGCGCACAGGCAGTTCGGTCAGGCCCCGCAGCCACGGTGAGGGGCGCCGGGCCAGGGAGTCGGCCGGGACCGCCAGGTCGATGTCCGGCAGGCGGTCCAGTACGACCTCGATCCCCGTCCGCGCGATGACCTCCGCCACCTCCTGCGCCGGGAACGGGCAGCGGTGCTCCCCGTGGCCGAAGGAGAAGTGGGCGTTGTTGCCGCCGGTGAGGGCGGAGCCGTCGGTGCGGACCTGGGGGTCGGAGTTGGCGCCCTGGAGGCCGAGGAGGAGGAGATCGCCCGCGCGGACGCGGTGACCGCCGAGCTGCGCGTCGCGGGAGGCCCAGCGGCCTGCCACGTTCTGGGTGGGGGTGTCCTCCCAGAGGACCTCGTTCATGGCCTCGGCGACGCTGTTGCGGCCGCCGAAGAGCGAGGCGGCGAAGCGTTCGTCGGTCAGCATCAGGCGCAGCGAGTTGCCGATCCAGTCCGCGGTCGGCTGGTGGCCGGCGGCCATCATGACCATCAGGTCCTGGATGATCTCCTCGTCCGTGAAGCCGGCCGTGTTCGCGAGCATGCGGGACACGACGTCGCTTGCGGGCGCGGCCTTCCGGTCGGCGATCAACCGGGCCATGGAGCCGGCCAGGTGCTGCTGTCCTGCCAGCGCGTTCTCACGGCCGTTGACCATGTCGTTGAGGGCGGTGACGAGGCCGGGGCCCTGTTCCTCGGCGAAGCCGTAGAGCATGGCGAGGACACGGACGGGCAGCAGGGCGGCGTAGTCCCCGATGAGGTCCGCCTCGCCCTTGGCGCACACCGCGTCGATGAGTTCGTCGGCGAACCTCTCGGCCTGGGCGCGCAGTTCGAAGGGGTCGACGGCTTCGAGGGCGTCGCTGATCATCGCGGCGCGTTCGCGGTGACGTTCGCCGACGGTGTAGAGGATCGAGGGCTGTCGGCGGCCGATCATCGGCAGCAGTGGCCAGTCGTCGGGGATGCGGTCCCACTGGTTCCACAGCTCGGAGTCGCGGCTGAACAGCACGGGGTCGCCGGTGACCTGGTGCAGTTCGCGGTAGCCGAGCACCAGCCACGCCGGGATGTCGCCGTCCAGGACGACGGGCGTCACGGCACCGTGGTCGCGTCGCATCTCCCGGTACAGCTCGGCGGGTTCGGTCTGGAACCGGGGCCCGCTGAGGGGCACGGGGGCGGGGGTCACAGGACCAACTCCGGTGATGTGAGGGCGCTTTCGGATGCGTACAAGGTCTTGAGGTGCTCCACCAGCGTGATCAGCACTCGTTTGCTGGACTCCCGCGAACGCGCGTCGCAGTCGAGCAGCGGGACCTGCGGATCGAGGTCGAGGGCCTCGCGGATCTGGGCGGGGGTGTGCGCGGAGCCGCCGAAGTCGTTGCAGGCCACGATGAACGGCGTCCCGTGGTGCTCCAGCCGGTCGATCGCGTACCAGGAGTCGTCGATACGGCGGGTGTCGACGAGGACGACGGCCCCGAGCGTGCCGGAGAACAGCCGGTCCCACAGGAACCAGAAGCGCTCCTGGCCCGGCGCGCCGAACAGGTACAGCACATTGCGGGCGTCCAGCGTGATGCGCCCGAAGTCGAAGGCGACCGTGGTCGCGGACTTGCCGCGCACCTCGCTGATGTCGTCGACCGCCGCACCGGCCTGCGTCATCGTCTCCTCGGTGTTGAGGGGACGTATCTCGCTCACGGAGCGGACCAGGGTGGTCTTGCCGACGCCGAAGCCGCCCACGACGACGATCTTCAGACCGTTGTCGGCCTGGGCCCCCAGGGGCGTACGGGCGTCGGCCTCCTGGGACGTACGGGCATCAGAGGTTACGGAGTCCAACGAGCACCTGCTCCAGGATGTCGGGATCGGGAAGAGCGGCCTTCTGGGGGTGGCGGGCGCTGACGCGGCCCGCGGCGAGCAGGTCGGAGAGCAGGATGCGGGTGATGGACACCGGCAGCTTCAGCACGGCGGCGATCTCCACGACCGCCGTCGGCCGCTCGCACAACCGCAGGATCGCCGCGTGCTCCGACTGCATGCCCACCGCCGGATCGCACTCGGCGACCACGAGTGTCACCAGGTCGAACGGGGTGTCGGGCGCGGACCGACTGCGCCCTCCGGTGAGGGTGTAGAGCCGGTCGGGCGCGTCGTCCCTGCCCGGACGGCTCATGACGTCCGGGGCTGCGCGCTCAGGTGTTCGCCGAGTTGTTCCACGAGCTCGCTCATGTTGTGCCCGACCAGACCGGCGTCCGCGTCCTCGGCGGTGACCACCGCGAGGTGGGCGCCGTCGCCCGCCTCCACGATGAACAGGACCCCGCCGTAGAACTCGGTCATCGCCGAGCGCACGCCCCCGGTGCCGTCGCCGAACTCCACGGACGCCCCGTGGGACAGCGACTGGATGCCGGCGGCGATCGCGGCGAGCTGGTCGGCGCGGTCGACGGTGAGCTCCGGCGTGCGGCACAGCTTCAGGCCGTCCCGGGAGAGCACGAGCGCGTGCCGGGCGCCCGGGGTGCGCTCGAGGAGGCCCTCGATGAGCCAGGAGAGCTTCTCGTCGGCGGTGGTGGTGCCGGTCATGAAGTGGTGTCGCCTTCCGGATGCGAGGAGGTGTGCGAGGTGGCGTGCGAGGGATGCGCGGGGGCGGGCTCCCGTACGGCTGCTTCGCCGCGTACGGCGTTCCCGGATTCGTCCTGCGCGGATTCGACCCGTACGGGTTCTTCCTGCGCGAGTTCGTCCCGTACGGCGTCTTCGGCGCTGGACGCGGTGGGGCGTACGGCGTCGTCCTCGGGCACCGTTCCCTGGACCGCCGCCTGGTCCGGCGCGGTGCCCCGGACGGCCTGGCGGAAGCTGCTGAAGCGGGCGGCGGCGGCCTTGGAGTCGGTCGTACGGGGCTCGGGGTCGGCCTGGTTCGTGAGGTGGGTGCGGCTGCGTTCGGCGTGCGCGAGGGTCCGGCCGCGGCGGCGCTTGGGGAGGCCGCCGGTCGCGGGAGTGCCGGCCGTGGGGGTGCCGTTCGGCGGGGTGTCGGTGACGGTGGCGTGCCGGGGCGACTCGTGGGTGGGGACCGGGTCCGGGTCGAGGTCCTCGGGGGCGCGGGCGGCGGCGTACGACGCCTGGGGACGCGGCTCGGCGAGCGGGCGGTCCTCGTCGGACGGGGTCGCCGCGGCGGGCTTGACCTGGGGTTCCGTCGCCGCTGGGGCGGCCGGGACCGGCGCGGAGGGCAGGCTCAGGATGTCCTGGGGGATGAGCACCAGGACGCCCGTGCCGCCGCGCGCGGAGGGCCGGAAGGACACCTTCAGGCCGTGCTTGCGCGCGAGCCGGCCGACCACCGCGAGGCCGAGCCGGGTGCCGGTGAGGCCGCCGAGGTCGGCGGCGTTCTCGGCGTCCGCGGAGACGGCGCGTTCGGCGCGGCGCAGCTGCACGTCGCCCATGACGAGGCCGCTGTCCTCGACGGAGACGATGACACCCGCCGGGACCTCCTCGACGTAGACGTGGACCTCGGCGGTCGGCGGCGAGAAGTTCGCGGCGTTGTCGAGGAGTTCGGCGAGCGCGTGCATCACGCCCTCGGCCGCGTGCCCGGCGACGGCTGCGTCGCTCGCGGAGTGGACGCGCACCCGCTGGTAGCCGCCGATGCGGCCCATGGCGCCGCGCAGGATCGACTCCATGACGATGGGGCGCGCCCAGCGGCGGCCGGAGCGGGCGCCCGCGAGGACGGCGACGGAGTCGGCGAGGCGGCCCGCCTGCGCGGTGCGGTGGTCGAGGTGGAGGAGGTCGGCGAGGACCTCCTCGTCGGAGTGCTTCTCCTCCATGGCACGCAGGTCGGCGAGCATGCCGGTGGACAGTGCCTGCATCCGCCCGGCCGCGTTGGCGGTGGCCGAGATCGCGGCGGCCCGGTCACTGCCCGCCCGCCGCATGCGCTCGGTCAGCCGGATGTTCTCCTCGGCGAGTTCGGCGAACCGCCGCCGTTCCTCGGTGATCTCGGTGGTGAGGCGCTGCCGCTCCTCCTCGAACCCCTGCGTGAGCAGGGCGCGTTCGCGGGCGTCGGCGTCGGCCAGGCGCGCGCGGTCGCGGGCGGACTCCTCCGCGAGCCGGGACCGCTCCTGGTTGAACTCCTCTGCCATGCGGGCCCGTTCCTGCAGGAGCCGTCCGGCGTCCTGGGCCACGGTGTCGAGGCGGCGGCGCGCGAGCTTCGCGGTCTGCAGGGCGCGCGCGGCGACCGCGACGGCGACGCACAGCAGCACGGCGGCGGCGCCCGTGCCCCAGGCGAGCGGGACACGTGCCGAGTCGGGTGCCAGGGAGACGGCGACGACGACCGCGACCGCCGCCGCGACGGCGGTGAGCAGGGGCGCGGGCGCGCTCGCGCGGAGGGTGGGTCGTTCGCCGGAGGGGATGGGCGCGGTCATGAATCGTGTCCTCGGTCGTGTCCGGGGCGAAGTTCCTGGGGGCGAGGTTCCTGGAGCGAGGTTCCTGGGCGAGAGCCGACACCGGTTGCTCAATTTGCCGTCACTATATGAGAGTTCGTGATCGCATTGGGAAGGTTCCGGATCCGAGCTCATAATCCGCTGGTGATCGGTCCGTGATCGCGACGGCGATCGGCCGGTGATCGGTCAGGGACGGGTCGGGGACCGATCAGGGACCGGTCAGTGATCGGCCGGTGATCGATGCGTCACGGTTACGGACCGTTGTCGGTGCGCGGGGTCATCCTGGAGACATGACGGATCTTGGCGCGAAGGACGGCACGAGCGGCGCGGCCGACCCGCCCGACGTGGACGGGCTGCGGGCCGCCCTCGCGGCACAGATGCGCGGCGAGGTCGCCTTCGACGTGACCGCGCGGGCGCTGACCACCATGGACGCGTCCAACTACCGCCGGGTCCCACTCGGCGTGGTCCGCCCGCGCGACGCCGACGACGTGGCGGCCGCCCTGTCCGTGTGCCGGGCCCACGGGGTGCCGGTCGTGCCGCGCGGCGGCGGCACGTCGATCGCGGGACAGGCGACCGGCACCGGGGTCGTCCTCGACCTCACCCGCCACATGAACCGGATCGTCACGCTCGACCCCGAGTCGCGCACGGCCGTCGTCCAGCCCGGTGTCGTCCTCGACCGCCTCCAGGAGGCCGCGGCCCCGCACGGCCTGCGCTTCGGACCCGACCCCTCCACGCACAGCCGCTGCACCCTCGGCGGCATGATCGGGAACAACTCCTGCGGCTCGCACTCGGTGGCCTGGGGCACGACGGCGGACAGCGTGCGCGCACTGTCGGTGGTCAAGGGGAACGGCTCCGTCGTACGGCTGGGCCAGAGCTGGCAGGGCGCCCCGGACGGCCTCCGGACCTTGGTCGAGGGTGAGCTGGCCCGCCTGCGCACGGGTTTCCCGGAGCTGCCCCGCCGAATCTCCGGCTACGCGCTCGACGCGCTGCTCCCCGAGAAGGGCGCCGACGTCGCCCGCTCCTTCTGCGGCTCCGAGGGCACGCTCGGGGTGCTCACGGAGGCGGTCGTACGCCTGGTCGAGGCACCGCGTGCGCGGGCGCTGGCCGTGCTGGCGTACGCGGACGAGAGCGCGGCGGCCGAGGCGGCGGCCGGGCTGCTGCCGCTGGGGCCACTCACCGTGGAGGGGATGGCCGCGGACCTCGTACCGCCGGACGCGGGGCTGCCGCGCGGCGGCGCGTGGCTGTTCGTGGAGACGGGGGGCGCGGACCCGGCGGAAGCACGCGCGCGTGCGGACGCGATCGTCCGGGCCGCCGACGTCCTCGACGCCCTCGTGGTCACCGACCCGGCCGGACAGCGCGCCCTGTGGCGGCTGCGCGAGGACGCGAGCGGCACGGCGACCCGGATGCCGGACGGGAGCGAGGCATGGCCGGGCTGGGAGGACTGCGCGGTGCCGCCGGCCCGGCTCGGCGCGTACCTGCGCGACTTCCGGCGCCTGCTGAGCGCCCACGACCTGCGCGGCACCCCGTACGGGCACTTCGGCGACGGCTGCATCCACGTCCGCATCGACTTCGACCTGCTGACCGGCGCGGGCATCGGCCGCTTCCGCCGCTTCTCCGAGGAACTGGCCGAACTGGTGGTCTCCCACGGAGGCTCCCTCTCGGGCGAGCACGGCGACGGGCAGGCACGGGCCGAACTGCTGCCCAGGATGTACGGCACGGAGCTGGTCGGCCTCTTCGAGCGGGCCAAGGACCTGTGGGACCCGGACGACCTGCTCAACCCAGGGATGCTGGTACGCCCGCACCGGCTGGACGAGAACCTGCGCTTCGCGGTGCTGCCGCGCGAGCCGGTGGACGTGGCGTTCGGATATCCGGCGGACGGCGGGGACTTCTCGGCGGCGGTGCGCAGATGCGTGGGGGTCGCCAAGTGCCGTACGACGGCCGCCGACGCGGGCGTCATGTGCCCGTCGTTCCGGGCGACGGGCGAGGAGGAGCACTCCACGCGCGGGCGGGCCCGGCTGCTGCACGAGATGCTCGCGGGCGAGGTGGTCACCGACGGCTGGCGCTCGACCGAGGTCCGGGACGCGCTCGACCTGTGCCTGTCCTGCAAGGGCTGCCGCTCCGACTGCCCGGTGGGCGTCGACATGGCCACGTACAAGGCGGAGTTCCTGCACCACCACTACGAAGGCAGGAGGCGCCCCGCCGCGCACCGCACGATGGGCCGGCTGCCGGCGTGGCTGCGCCTGGTCGACCGCACGGGAACGGCGCCGCTGCTCAACTCCCTGGCATCCGTACGGCCGTTCGCGGCGCTCGCCAAACGGCTCGGTGGGATCGCACCCGAGCGGGAGATCCCGCGCCTGGCACCGGAGACGTTCAGCCGGTGGTGGGGGCGGCGGTTCAAGGACCGGGTGCGGCGGATGATGCGCGAGGGGGCGTACGGCCCAGAGGTGGAGCTCGACGAGCCCCCGAGGAAGGTGGCGATCCTCTGGCCGGACACCTTCACCGAGCACCTGTCGCCCTCCGTGGGGCAGGCGGCCGTACGGGTGTTGGAGGCGGCGGGGGTGGACGTGATGCTCCCGCCGACGGTGGTGATGCGCAAGCGGACGCCGCGGGTCGGGGAGAGCGTGTCCCTCTCGCACCACCCCTGGTCGGTGGGCGCGCGGGGCCACGTCTGCTGCGGACTGACGTACGTCTCCACGGGCCAACTCGACCGCGCCCGCGCGGTGATGCGCCGCACGCTCGACCTGATGGGCGTGTTCCTGGACCCGGACGTCCATCCGCGGCCACCCACCGTCGTCGTCCTGGAACCGAGCTGCGCCGCCGCTCTGCGCACGGACCTCCCCGAGCTCCTGCACGACGACCCGCGCGCGGCGCGCCTCGCCGCGGCGGTGCTGACGTTCGCCGAGGCCCTGGAGCGCCTCGCCCCTGACTGGTCACCCCCGCTCCTCGACCGTCCGGTGACCGGCCAGACCCACTGCCACCAGCACGCCGTCCTCGGCGACGGCGCCGACCGCCGGCTGCGCGAGGCGGCGGGCCTCACCGGCTCCCTCGCGGGCGGATGCTGCGGACTCGCGGGCAACTTCGGCTTCGAGAAGGGCCATTACGAGGTGTCGAAGACCTGCGCGGAGGAACAGCTGCTCCCGGCCGTG
This sequence comes from Streptomyces mirabilis, assembly GCF_039503195.1. NCBI lineage: Bacteria > Bacillati > Actinomycetota > Actinomycetes > Kitasatosporales > Streptomycetaceae > Streptomyces > Streptomyces mirabilis. The sequence goes on along the minus strand of NZ_JBCJKP010000001.1, from coordinate 4,877,744 downwards.
CGGGCCGCCGCCCCCGACACCCTGCTTCTCGCGGACGGTTTCTCCTGCCGCACACAGCTGGAACAGCTGGCGGGACGCAAGGGGCGGCATCTGGCCGAGGCGCTGGCGGAGGCGCTGGACCAAGGGGTGGACTGAGGGGTGGACCAAGGGGGGACCTGGAGGTCGACCGAGGGTCGGACTGACGGCGTGGATATCCAATTCCCAGGTTTTTTAGGAAACTCTCAGGTTTCATAAGGGGATTCACAGTCGTCATGTGCTGCATTTTGCTGTGCCTTGGGGTGCGGGCCGTGTAGGTTCCCTCATGTCGGGCAGCAGGGAAAACCGAGGTGACGACCAGGAATTCCCGCCCGAGTCCGCAGAGAATTCTCGCACCATCGCACTATTGCGCTCGCTCTTGCGTAGCCAGAAACCTCAAGGAGTTGGCATGAGCTTCAAGAAGCTTGCCCCCCTGCCCCCCAAGCCCAAGTCGAAGCAGCTCCCGCCCCCGCCGGCGCCGAAGCCGCGCAAGAAGGCGCACAAGCCGCTCCCCAAGCCGTTCCCCAACGACGAACGCTGATCGAGCGGTAGCGGAGAGGCCGACGGCGCGCCGTCGGCCTCTCTCTTTGAATTCCACGGCGCGGCCTGCAATTCAAATGAGGAGGGCCATGACCCGGCAAATGCGGAATCAGGGGTACGAGAAACAAGAGGAATACGTGAAAACCGGCGTCGGCGCGGTCGCGGACGATCGGTACGAGGACGACGCGTACGAGGACGACGATGAACTCGACCACGACACGCCGACCATTCCCGCCCGTACCGCCTTCCGGCGCTTCTGGCCGCTGACCAGGGGACTGCGGAGCTGGCTGTTGGCCATCTGGCTGTGCACGGTCCTGGCAGCCCTCGCCGAGACCGCCGCCATCCTCCTCTTCGGCGATCTGACCGACCACGCCCTGCAACAGGGCTCACTGGCCGCGTTCTGGGCCCCGGCCGCCGAATGGCTGGCCGTCGCCGTGCTCGGCGCCGCCGTCGCCTACGCGGGCAACTCCCTCGCCACCTGGGTCACCGAGCGCTTCGTGATGCGGCTGCGCGAGCATGTCTTCGACCACGTACAACACTTGCCGCCGCACTTCTTCCAACGGCACCGTCAGGGCGATCTGTTGTCCCGGCTGACCAGCGACGTCGAGTCGATCGAGACGTTGGTCGTGTCCGGGCTCGTGGGCGCGGCGTCGGCGGCGTTCAGTGCGCTCTTCTACGCGGCCGCCGCCTTCTGGCTGCGCTGGGACCTGGCCGCGGCGACCTTCGTGCTCGCCCCCCTGTTCTGGCTGGCCGCCCGCCGCTTCTCCGGCTCCATCAAGTCCGTCTCGCGCGACGGCCGGGTCGCCGACGGCGCGATCACCTCCGTCGTCGAGGAGTCCCTCGGCAACATCGTCCTCACCCAGGCGTACGACCGCCGTGACGCCGAGCGGCGGCGGCTGAACCAGGAGGCGAACGCCTGGTTCAGGGCCTCCGTACGCTCCGGGCGCCTCAACGAGCTGTACGAGCAGCTCGTCCAGGTCATCGAGACGATCTGCGTGCTCGCGGTCATCGGCCTCGGCGCGTGGGAGATCTCCGGCGGCCGGATGACCCTCGGTCAACTGCTCGCCTTCGCCGCGTTCCTCGGCTACCTCTACCCGCCCGTGCGCGGCCTGGCCCAGCTCGGCCTGACCATCGCCGCCGCCACCGCCGGCGCCGAACGGCTGATCGAGATTCTCGATGTGCGGCCCGCGGTCGCCGACCCGGCGCGCTCGGCGGAGAGCCGGCTCGGCCGCCCCGACGGCGCCGTGGAGGTCCGCGAGGCCACCTTCCGCTACCCCGGTGCGGACACCGACGCCCTGCGCGGCCTGTCCTTCCAGGTCAACCCCGGCGAGCTCGTCATCGTCACCGGCCCGAGCGGCGCGGGCAAGTCCACCGTGTCCAAGCTCCTCCTGCGCTTCTACGACCCGGACGCCGGCTCCGTGCTCCTCGACGGCGTCCCGGTGGGCGACTTCCCGCTGGCCCGGCTGCGTGAGTACGTCACGCTGCTGCCGCAGGAGACCCTCGTCCTGCACGACACCGTCCGCGCCAACATCGGCTGCGGGCGCCCCGGCGCGAGCGACGAGGCGCTGGTGGCGGCCGCGCGCGCCGCCGACGCGCACGACTTCATCGTGAAGCTGCCGGACGGATACGCCACCAAGATCGACCCCAACTCGGCCCGCCTCTCCGGCGGCCAGCTCCAGCGGCTCGCCATCGCCCGCGCCATCCTGCGCGACGCCCCCGTCCTCGTCCTCGACGAGCCGACGACCGGCCTGGACGCGATGGCCGCGCGCCGCGTGATCAAGCCGCTGCGGCGTCTGATGCAGGGCCGTACGACGATCATGATCACCCACGACCTCAACCTCGCGCCCGACGCCGACCGTATCCTCGTCGTCGACCGCGGCCGTGTGGTCGAAACCGGCCGCCACGACGAACTCCTGGCCCGCGGCGGCGCGTACGCCCGTCTGCACGGATCGCAGAACAACGCGCTGATGGACACCGGAGAGCTGCGGCTGCCGCTGTTCACGGAGGCGGAGGTTCCGGTGGGCGGCGCGGTGCCGGTGGGGATGCCGACCGGCGCGGTGCCGGAGGGGATGTCGACCGGGGTGCCTGTGGGAGCGCCGACGGGGGTGCCCGCCGGGGTGCCGATGGATTGCGCGGGGGGCTTCGTGGCGGAAGCGGCCCCGCAGTACGCGTACTACGGGGCCGCCGGGCAGTCCGGGGCCGAGGGGGCCCGGTACCCCGGTGCGTCTCCCGATCCCTACCCCCTCCCCGGCCCCTGCCCCTTCCCCGGCCCCTACCCCCTCCCCGATCCCGGCTCCCTTCCCGATCCCGATCCTCTGCGGGACCCCCTTGACGGCTATCTGCCCGACGGTCGGCCCCTCTTCCGCGACGAGGCACCCTGGACAGGCGCATAAGGGGTTCACGTGCCTGACTTAGTCCATTACTGTGGACTGAGAAGTGCACCTTGATGCACGACTTCCAAGTCGATCCCCTGGAAGGCCCCGTGAACACCGTTTCTAGAGACTGAGCGGGAGTGAGTCCTGTTGCCAGATCTCATGCTCAGCCGCGTGTCCCGAACGGTGTTGGACACGCTGGTCTCCCGCGTTCGCGCCGTGTCCGGGCCCGGCGCATCGTGTGCGCGGTCCGGGAACACGGGGGCGGGTTCCCTCACGCCTGAGGACGCCCGGTCGGGCCTGGACGGTCCGATGCCCACGACGATCGCTCTGGTCGTCGTGGGGCGGTGCCGTCCGTCGCCGGATCGGGTGTCCCTGGGCGCGCCTGCCGATCGCGATGCTCGCCGCATCGTGTCGGCTGGTCTTGCGGGATGTACTGGTCGTGGGGCGCTGCCAGTGTTGGGCTCCCCACTTGGATGTGTAAGCGGGATCGACGGCGATGACCGCAATGCCGGTCGCGTCGGCCATCGAGGTGAGGCGGGCACGGAGCTTGCCGGTGGGCATGCCGGAGAGCAGTTGCCTAAACCGCTTCTTGCGGCCGTGCTTCTCCCTTGTCCTCTCGGCGGTGAAGTCCAGATCCTCAACGGCGATGGCCTTCACACCGCACGTCCTGGCCCAGTTCAGCAGGCGAGACAGGGCGTGGCGGACCTGGGCGTCGCGGTGATCCGCGTTGCCGGTCAGGTCGTAGAAGAAGCGGCGTGGACTGCCAACGGGATTGCCGTGGTGGTCGAGGCGCCAGGCGGCGAGGTGGTCGGCGGTGGTGTCCACCCCGATCACACCGTGCGCGAGGGCCGCTTCCAGCGGGATCGCGGGGGCGGGCGCGTACTGCCGGCAGGCGGTCAGGTACCAGCGGCCCCGCGCGACATCCAGGTGGATGCGGTAGGCGATGGCCCGGTTGGCCTCCACTCGGTCGGCCCACTCGGGACCCCGGTGCGGGAAGGTGACTCGGGAGGCGAGGACGTACCGGCCGTGCCCGGAGTTGGCGAGTTCCGCCAGCGGGGCAGGCAGCTTGATACTGATCTCACCGTCCGGCGTGACGCGGATGGTCTCGTTCCCGTATCGCTTCCCGGATTCCCCGTCAGCGGCGAGGAACCAGCGCTCCGCCTCCCACCGCTGCCGCCACTGTGCCTCGGTGAGCCCGGCCTCGGTCAGGTGGTGCCGGGTGTTCGCCAGCCGTGTGCCGCCTCGCACCGCGTGAACGCGTCCGGCCTGCCAGTCCTCGACGGCCGCCGTGTGCCGGTCCTTCAACACTGCCAGCCGACGCGACTTCGCGTGCCACTCCCTCGCGGACCGGTAGCCGCCCGGAGCATGCCGGGATCCCCTCTCACCCACGGGCAGCGACAGGCGATGTCGAATCGCCCTGATCCCGGCCTCCAGGCTGTGGATGTGCGCCACGAGGCAACGCCGCGACAGCGCCCACTGATCGTGGCTGGCCTTGGTGACCGACCCGGCCCACCGGGACGACGACAACGAGGTCAGCTCCCGCTTCCGCGCCGCCCACGTGTCCGCGCAATGCTCCAGGCCGTCCGCGCACCGCGCTTTGAGATCCCGCGAGGCGAGCACGCCAAGGTGCGCGCCGACCAGCCGCAGCACTCTCTCGTCCTCAGCCGTGAGGTGTCTCAGCCGGTCACGCACCGCCACACCCGACGGGCCCGCGGCGACAAACGGCTCAGCCAGTCCACGCAGACCCGAAACCGACCGCTCCCCGCTCCCGCGCACCACACTCACCCCCGACCGCCCTTTGATCCGCTTGTCGCACAGGTCAACGAGCCGCACCGAGAAAGGTCACCCGTTCCCACCTCGAACATCAGGACAGTCCATTGGTCGCAACCAAACAGAGCGGGACACGCTCACCCCTACGCACCCACACGCAGTGACACACAGAAAAGCAGGAGTCGTTGGATACCCTCAGCGCAGCCCCGTCCGCCCCGGCGATGGCGCCCGCGCCCGCCCCGGGCGAGGGAGTCCCGAGCCGATGGGGTGCCCTCGGCCCCGTGGGGCTGGTCCTGGCCGGAGGCATCTCGGTGCAGTTCGGTGGCGCGTTGGCGGTCACTCTCATGCCGCGCACCGGCGCGCTCGGAGTCGTCACCCTGCGCCTGCTGGTGGCCGCGATCGTGCTGATGGCCGTCTGCCGGCCCAAGATGCGCGGGCACTCGCGGGCGGACTGGGGCACGGTCGTGATCTTCGGTCTCACCATGGCCGCGATGAACGGCCTCTTCTACCAGTCGGTCGCCCGTATCCCGTTGGGCCCCGCCGTCACCCTCGAGGTCCTCGGCCCGCTCGTCCTCTCGGTCCTCACCTCCCGCCGCGCCCTGAACCTCCTCTGGGCGGGCCTCGCCCTCGGCGGCGTCTTCCTGCTCGGCGGCGGAGGCTTCAGCTCCCTCGACCCGGTCGGCGTCGCCTTCGCCCTGTGCGCGGGCGCGATGTGGGCGGCGTACATCGTCTTCAGCGCGCGTACGGGCCGACGCTTCCCCCAGGCGGACGGGCTCGCGCTCGCCATGGTGGTCGCGGCGGTGGCGTTCCTGCCGCTGGGGATCGCCGAGTCCGGGACCCGGCTGATCGACCCGACGACCGTGGCCCTGGGCGGCGCGGTCGCCGTCATGTCCTCCGTGCTGCCGTACACCCTCGAACTGCTCGCGCTGCGCCGCCTGCCCGCCGCGACCTTCGCCATCCTGATGAGCCTGGAGCCCGCCGTCGCCGCGACCGCCGGCTTCCTCGTCCTGGACCAGGCGCTCTCCGCCACCGAGGCTCTCGCGATCGCCCTGGTCATCGCCGCGAGCATGGGGGCGGTACGGACACAGGTGGGGCGGGGCAGGGCGAAGAACGGGTGACGTCGGGCGCGGCCTGGGCGGGCGGTGCGACGCTCGCCGCCTACGGCGCCACGAAGGCGTTCGACCTGATCCTCGCGGAGAGTCTGTGGGCGGAGTGGCGCACCCGCGGGGTCGACGTACTGGGGCTCGTCCTCGGCAAGACCGACACCCCGTCCATGCGCCGGGCGTTCGACGCCGAGGGCAAGCCGTACGGAGAACTCGCCGACCCCGACGACGTCGCGGCGGCGGCCCTCGACCACCTCGCCGACGGCCCCACCTGGATCTACGGGAGCGACACCCCGACCGGCGGTTCCCCGTTCGGCGCGCTCAGCCGACGCGACGCGGTCCTCGCGATGAGCCGGGGCGCGTCCGCGCACGGCGACGACGCCTGACTCCTGGTCGTCAGGACCGACTTCGGCGACGAAGGGCGTGGACGGCGCTGAAACGCGCGCTGTCTCCGCCCTGGGGCCCCGGAGACTTCGAGCCCCGCGGCCAGGCCGTCGACGACCCCTCCTGGGCGGGTCTCACGACAGCCGACGTACTCGCCGCGGTCTCCGCCGACGACGAACCGGCCGTCGTCCTCCTCGCGGACGGCGTCGGCCTGCGCACCGACCAGGGAGCTCTGCCGGCGGTGTCCACGCTGACCGCGGAGGCGGCGCCCGAGGGCGCCTTCCGTTTCCTTCGGCCCGCGCGGGACGTCTTCTTGCGGCCCGCTCCGGGTTCTTCCCGTGGTCCGCTCGGCACATCAATTAATGCAAGCATGCTTGCTTGTTTCTGTGGCCGCTGCCATGCTCCAGAGCGCACCGCGAAAGACTCCGCACGCCCGCCGCGCATCGCCGCACTTCGCGGCGCATCGCCCGCGCGCCGCCGCACACCGTCGTGCCCCGAGGGGAGCCCCATCGTGTCCGACCCGTCGTCAGTGATCGACGATCTGCACCGGGAGAGCGAAGAACTCGACCTGCTGGTGGGGGACTTGGCAGAGAGCCGCTGGGCACTCGCCACCCCCGCCGCCGGCTGGACCGTCGCTCACCAGATCGCCCACCTGGCCTGGACGGACCGTTCCGCCCTGCTCGCCGTGACGGACGCCGAGGCCTTCGCCACGTTGGTCGAGAAGGCGATGGCCTCGCCCGGCGGATTCGTGGACGAGGGCGCGGAGGAGGGGGCCGGGCTGCCGCCCGCCGCACTGCTCGGCGACTGGCGGGCGGGGCGAACGGCGCTGGAAGAGGCCCTCCGCGCGGCCCCCGCCGGCACCCGCTTCCCCTGGTACGGGCCGCCCATGTCGGTCGCCTCCATGGCCACCGGCCGCTTGATGGAGACCTGGGCCCACGGCCAGGACGTGGCGGACGCGCTGGGCGTGACGCGCACTCCCACCGACCGCCTCCGCCACGTGGCCCGCATCGGCGTACGGGCCCGGGACTTCGCCTTCCACGTACGGGGGCTCACTCCGCCCGCCACCGAGTTCCGCGTCGAACTGGTCGGCCCCCAGGGTGAGGTGTGGACGTACGGGCCCGAAGAGGCACCCCAGCGCGTCACCGGTCCCGCCCTCGACTTCTGTCTTCTGGTCACCCAGCGGGCCCACCGCGGCGACCTCGCCGTACGGGCGGACGGCCCCGACGCCGACCGCTGGCTGGACATCGCACAGGCCTTCGCGGGTCCACCCGGACAGGGCCGCGCGTCCAAGGGAGACGCCAGGTGACCGTCGCGCCCCTGCGGATAGGCAACGCCTCCGGCTTCTACGGCGACCGCTTCGACGCGATGCGCGAGATGCTCACCGGCGGCCCCCTGGACGTCCTCACCGGCGACTACCTCGCCGAACTCACCATGCTCATCCTCGGCCGCGACCGCCTCAAGAACCCCTCCGGCGGCTACGCCCGCACCTTCCTGGGCCAGTTGGAGGAGTGCCTCGGCCTCGCGCACGAGCGGGGCGTGCGGATCGTGGCGAACGCCGGCGGCCTCAACCCCGCCGGACTCGCGGACGCCGTGCGGCAGTTGGCCGACCGCCTCGGCATACCGGTGCGTGTCGCCCACGTCGAGGGCGACGACCTGACCGCCGGCCACCCCAGGAGCCTCGCCGCGCACGCCTACCTCGGTGGTGCCGGGATCGCCACCTGTCTGCGCGAGGGCGCGGACATCGTGGTGACCGGTCGGGTCACCGACGCGGCGCTGGTCACCGGGCCCGCCGTCGCCCACTTCGGCTGGGCGCCGGACGCGTACGACCGCCTCGCCGGCGCCGTCGTCGCCGGTCACGTCCTGGAATGCGGCACCCAGGCCACCGGCGGCAACTACGCCTTCTTCACCGACCACGACCCGGCGCGCCTTCGTCACCCGGGATTCCCGCTCGCCGAACTCCACGAGGACGGCACCAGCGTCATCACCAAGCACGGCGGCTCCGGCGGCCTCGTGGACATCGGCACCGTCACCGCACAGCTCCTCTACGAGACCTCCGGCGCCCGGTACGCGGGCCCCGACGTCACCGCCCGCCTCGACTCGGTCCGCCTCACCCAGGAGGCCCCCGACCGCGTCCGCGTCTCCGGTGTACGCGGCGAGGCCCCGCCCCCCACCCTCAAGGTCGGCCTCAACCGCCTCGGCGGCTACCGCAACGAAGTCGTCTTCGTCCTCACCGGCCTCGACATCGAGGCGAAGGCCGCCCTCGTCCGGGACCAGATGGAGGCGGCCCTCGACGCGGCCAAGTCGCGTCCCACGGAGGTCCGCTGGGACCTCGCCCGCACCGACCACCCCGACGCCCCCACGGAGGAGACCGCGAGCGCCCTCCTGCGCCTCGTCGTACGTGACCCCGACCAGGACGCGGTGGGCCGCACCCTCAGCGGCGCCGCCATCGAACTGGCCCTGGCCAGCTACCCCGGCTTCCACGTGATCGCGCCCCCGGGAAAGGGCTCCCCCTACGGGGTCTTCGAGGTCGTGTACGTCCCCCAGGGCGCCGTGGAGCATGTGGCGGTCCTCCACGACGGGCGACGGGTGCCGGTTGCCCCGGCCACCGACACCCTCGTACTCGAACCGGCGCCCGAGCCCGCTCTGCCCGAACCGCTCCCTCCGGGGCCGACGCGACGCGCTCCTCTGGGCGTGGTCGCGGGTGCGCGCAGTGGGGACAAGGGTGGCAACGCGAATGTCGGGGTGTGGGTGCGATCGGATGACGCGTGGCGCTGGCTGGTTCACCAACTGACAGCTGACAGATTTCAGAGTCTGATAACTGAAAGCTGTCATCTGAAAGTTGTCCGTCACACTCTGCCGAACCTCCGCGCCCTCAACTTCGTCGTCGAAGGAATCCTCGGCGAAGGCGTCGCCTCCCAGCACCGCTTCGACCCCCAGGCCAAGGCCCTGGGCGAATGGCTCCGTTCCCGCCACCTCGACATCCCGGAGGCTCTGCTGTGACGGTCCTGGCGTCCGCCCTGGACACCGCCGCCCCCGACTACACCGCCCACCGCGAGGCCATGCTCGCCAAGCTCGCCGAGCTGGACACCGAACACGCCAAGGCGCTCGCGGGCGGCGGCGAGAAGTACGTGGCCCGGCACCGCAAGCGCGGCAAGCTGCTCGCCCGTGAACGCATCGAGCTGCTGCTCGACCCCGACACCCCGTTCCTGGAGCTGTCGCCGCTCGCGGCCTGGGGGAGCGAGTACGCGGTCGGCGCGTCACTGGTGACCGGGATCGGGGTCGTCGAGGGCGTGGAGTGCCTGATCACCGCGAACGACCCGACCGTGCGGGGCGGCGCCAGTAATCCCTGGAGCCTGAAGAAGGCCCTGCGGGCCAACGACATCGCCCTCGCCAACCGGCTGCCGTGCATCAGCCTGGTGGAGTCGGGCGGCGCCGATCTGCCGTCGCAGAAGGAGATCTTCATCCCCGGGGAGCGATTTTCCGCGACCTCACCAGGTTGTCGGCGGCGGGGATCCCGACCGTCGCCGTCGTCTTCGGCAACTCCACCGCCGGGGGCGCGTACATCCCCGGCATGTCCGACCACGTGATCATGGTCAAGGAGCGGGCGAAGGTCTTCCTGGGCGGGCCGCCGCTGGTGAAGATGGCGACCGGCGAGGAGAGCGACGACGAGTCCCTGGGCGGCGCCGAGATGCACGCGCGCGTGTCGGGTCTCGCGGACTACTTCGCCGTCGACGAACAGGACGCCCTCCGCCAGGCCAGGCGCGTCGTCGCCCGGCTCAACCACCGCAAGGCGTTCGGCGATCCCGGTCCGGCCGAGCCCCCCAAGTACGACGAGGACGAGCTCCTGGGAATCGTCCCCGGCGACCTCCGACACCCCTTCGACCCGCGCGAGGTCATCGCCCGCGTGGTCGACGGCTCCGACTTCGACGAGTTCAAGCCCCTCTACGGGACGAGCCTCACGACCGGCTGGGCAACCCTCCACGGCTATCCCGTCGGCATCCTGGCCAACACCCAAGGAGTGCTGTTCAGCGCCGAGTCCCAGAAGGCCGCCCAGTTCATCCAGCTCGCCAACCAGCGCGACATCCCTCTCCTCTTCCTGCACAACACCACCGGCTACATGGTCGGCAAGGAGTACGAGCAGGGCGGGATCATCAAGCACGGCGCGATGATGATCAACGCCGTCTCCAACTCGAAGGTCCCCCACCTGTCCGTCCTCCTGGGGGCCTCCTACGGAGCCGGTCACTACGGCATGTGCGGGCGCGCCTACGACCCGCGCTTCCTGTTCGCCTGGCCCAGCGCCAAGTCCGCCGTCATGGGTCCCCAGCAGCTCGCGGGCGTCCTCTCGATCGTCGCCCGGCAGTCGGCCGCGGCCAAGGGGCAGCCCTACGACGAGGACGCCGACGCGGCCCTGCGCGCCATGGTGGAGCAGCAGATCGAGTCGGAGTCCCTACCGATGTTCCTGTCCGGGCGGCTGTACGACGACGGGGTCATCGACCCCCGCGACACCCGCACCGTTCTCGGCCTGTGCCTGTCCGCGATCCACACGGCCCCCTATGAGGGTGCGCGCGGTGGCTTCGGCGTCTTCCGGATGTGAGGTCCCAGTGATTAGTTCCGTCCTCGTGGCCAATCGGGGCGAGATCGCCTGCCGGGTCTTCCGCACCTGCGGTGAGTTGGGGATCCGGACCGTCGCCGTGTACTCGGACGCCGACGAGAACGCCCTCCACACGCGTGTGGCCGACGAGGCGGTACGGCTGCCGGGGGCGGCGCCCTCGGACACGTATCTGCGCGGCGACCTGATCGTGAAGGCCGCCCTCAGCGCGGGCGCGGACGCCGTGCACCCCGGGTACGGCTTCCTCTCCGAGAACCCCGGCTTCGCGCGGGCCGTCCTCGACGCGGGCCTCGTCTGGATCGGGCCGCCGCCCGAGGCCATCGAGGCGATGGCCTCCAAGACGCGCGCCAGGAAACTGATGGGGCTGCAACCGCTGGAGACGGTCACCGCCGCCGATCTCCCGGTGCTCGTCAAGGCGGCCGCGGGCGGTGGCGGACGCGGGATGCGCGTCGTACGCGAGCTCGACGCCCTCGACGCCGAGCTGAGCGCCGCCCGCGCCGAGGCCCTCAGCGCCTTCGGAGACGGCGAGGTCTTCGTCGAGCCCTACGTAGAGGGCGGTCGGCACGTGGAAGTGCAGATCCTCGCCGACGCGCACGGCACGGTCTGGGCGCTCGGCACCCGCGACTGCTCCCTCCAGCGCCGCCATCAGAAGGTCGTCGAGGAGGCCCCGGCCCCCGGTCTCGGAGACCTCACGGAAACCCTCTACGACCTGTCCGTGCGGGCCGTCCGAGCCGTCGACTACGTGGGCGCGGGAACGGTCGAGTTCCTGGTCGCCGACGGCAAGGCCCACTTCCTGGAGATGAACACCCGCCTCCAGGTCGAACACCCGGTGACGGAGGCGGTCTTCGGCGTCGATCTCGTCGCGCTCCAGATCCAGGTGGCGGAAGGCGCGGCGCTCGCGAACGACCCCCCACGCGCGCGTGGGCACGCGATCGAGGCCCGGCTGTACGCCGAGGACCCGGCGCGGTCCTGGGCCCCGCAGACCGGCACCCTGCACCGCCTCGCCGTCCCGGAGGGCGTCCGCCTGGACACCGGTTACACCGACGGCGACCCGATCGGCGTCCACTACGACCCGATGCTGGCGAAGGCGATCGCGTACGCGCCCACGCGCGCGGAGGCCCTCCGCAAGCTGTCGGGTGCCCTGGAACGTGCCGACATCCACGGCCCGGCGACCAACAGGGATCTGCTCGTACGCTCCTTGCGGCACCCGGAGTTCGCGGAGGCCCGCATGGACACCGGGTTCTACGAGCGCCACCTCGCCGCCCTCACGACGTCGGCCCCGGACCCGTACGCGCCCCTGGCGGCGGCCCTGGCGGACGCGCGGGGCCACGCCCGCTCCCGGTTCGGCGGCTGGCGCAACCTCCCCTCGCAGCCCCAGGTCAAGCGCTACGACCTGGCCGGCACCGAGCACGAGGTGCGCTACCAGCACACCCGTGCGGGCCTCACGGCCGACGGGGTGCGCGTGGTGCACGCCGACGCCCGTCTCGTCGTACTCGAAGTGGACGGCGTACGCAGGAAGTTCGAGGTGACGCGGTACGGCGACCAGGTGTTCGTGAACACCACCGCCCTCACCGCCCTGCCCCGCTTCCCCGACCCCACCGCACAGCAGGCCCCCGGCTCCCTGCTGGCTCCCATGCCCGGAACCGTCGTCCGCGTCGCAGAGGGACTGGCCACGGGAGCCGCCGTACGGGCCGGGGAGCCCCTCCTGTGGCTGGAGGCGATGAAGATGGAACACAAGATCTCCGCGCCGACGGCAGGCACGCTCACGGCCCTCCATGCCACCCCCGGCCAACAGGTGGAGGTCGGGACCCTGCTGGCAGTGGTGGAGACAACACCGGTGAGTACAGCGCCCCGATAGGGGCGCGGGGAACTGCGCGACCAGCCACAAACAACCCGCAGCGTCATGACGGCCCCAGGAGTCCCCATGAGCCCCGCAACAGAAACCGAAGAGCACAAGGCCCTCCGTTCCGCCGTGGCTGCCCTAGGCAAACGCCACGGCCGCGACTACGACATCGACACTCTCTGGTCCGAGGCCGCCAAGCTCGGCTACCTCGGCGTCAACCTGCCGGAGGCCTACGGTGGCGGGGGCGGCGGCATAGCCGAACTCTCCATCGTCCTGGAAGAACTCGGCGCCGCGGGCTGCCCCCTCCTGATGATGGTCGTGTCGCCGGCGATCTGCGGCACGGTGATCGCCCGCTTCGGCACGGAGGCCCAGAAACAGGAGTGGCTCCCGGGCCTGGCCGACGGCACCCGCACCATGGCCTTCGGCATCACCGAACCCGACGCGGGTTCCAACTCGCACCGCATCACCACCACCGCGCGCCGGGACGGTGCCGACTGGCTCCTGAGCGGCCGCAAGGTGTTCATCTCCGGCGTCGACATCGCGGACGCCACCCTCATCGTGGGGCGCACGGAGGACGCGCGGACGGGCCGCCTCAAGCCCTGCCTGTTCATCGTCCCGCGCGACGCCGACGGCTTCGGGCGGCGGCGGATCGACATGGAACTCCACAGCGCGGAGAAGCAGTTCGAGCTGACCCTCGACGACGTGCGGCTGCCCGCCGACGCGCTCGTCGGCGACGAGGACGCGGGCCTGCTCCAGCTGTTCGCGGGGCTCAACCCCGAGCGGGTGATGACGGCCGCGTTCGCGATCGGCATGGGCCGCTACGCGCTCTCCAGGGCCGTCGAGTACGCCCGCGAGCGCACCGTCTGGAAGCAGCCCATCGGCGCCCACCAGGCCGTCGCCCATCCCCTCGCACAGGCCCACATCGACCTCGAACTCGCCCGCCTGATGATGCAGAAGGCGGCGTACCTGTACGACTCCGGGGACGACGTCGCCGCAGGTGAGGCCGCCAACATGGCGAAGTACGCGGCGGGCGAGGCCTGTGTGAGGGCGGTCGACCAGTCCGTGCACACCCTCGGCGGCAACGGCCTCACCCGAGAATTCGGCCTCGCCTCGTTGATAACTGCCTCGCGCGTGGCTCGTATTGCTCCGGTGAGCCGGGAGATGATTCTCAACTACGTCTCCCACCAGACCCTGGGCCTGCCCAAGTCGTACTAGCCCGCCGCTCCACGAGCCGCTCCAGGAGGAACCGTGTTCCGCAGCGAGTACGCCGAAGTACCGGCCGTAGAGGAACCCATTCACGAGGCGGTCCTCGGCCGCGCCGCCGAGCGCGGCGACACGCCCGCGCTGATCGACGGAGTCGACGGCACCACGCTCACCTACGGGCAACTGGACCGCTTCCACCGGCGGCTGGCCGCGGCGTTCGCCGACGCGGGCGTCCGCAAGGGTGACGTCCTCGCCCTGCACAGCCCGAACACCATCGCTTTCCCGACGGCGTTCTACGCCGCCACGCGCGCGGGGGCGTCGGTCACGACCGTGCACCCGCTCGCCACGCCCGAGGAGTTCGCCAAGCAGCTGCGGGACAGCGCCGCGAACTGGATCGTGACCGTGTCGCCCCTCCTGGAGGCGGCGCGGCAGGCCGCCGAACTCGCCGGCGGAGTGCGGGAGATCTTCGTCTGCGACAGCGCGCCGGGGCATCGCTCGCTGATCGACCTGCTCGGTTCGACCGCGCCCGAACCGGAGATCGACATCGACCCGGTGACGGACGTCGCGGCCCTGCCGTACTCCTCCGGGACGACCGGCATACCCAAGGGGGTGATGCTCACGCACCGGTCCATCGCCACCAATCTGGCGCAGCTGGTGCCCTTCCTGCCGATGGGCGAGGGCGAGCGCATCCTCGCGGTGCTGCCCTTCTTCCACATCTACGGGCTGACGGCCCTGATGAACGCGCCCCTGAGGCAGGGCGCCACCGTCGTCGTACTGCCCCGCTTCGACCTCGACACCTTCCTCGCGGCCATCGAGAAGCACCGCATCAGCGGCCTCTTCGTGGCGCCGCCGATCGTGCTGGCCCTGGCCAAGCACCCGGCCGTCGCGCGGTACGACCTGTCGTCCCTGAAGTACATCGTCTCCTCCGCCGCGCCCCTGGACGCCAAGCTCGCGCTGGCGTGCGCCGAGCGCCTCGGGCTGCCGCCCATCGGCCAGGGCTACGGGATGACGGAACTGTCTCCCTGCACGCACCTGGTCCCTCTGGACGCCGCCCAGGACGCGCCCCCGGGAACGGTCGGCAGGCTCGTCCCGGGCACCGAGATGCGCATCGTCTCCCTCGACGACCCCGACAAGGACCTCGGCGTCGGGGAGGCGGGCGAGATCGTCATCCGCGGTCCCCAGGTCATGAGGGGCTATCTGGGGCAGCCCGAAGCCACCGCCGCGATGATCGACCCGGACGGCTGGCTGCACACCGGAGACGTGGGCCACGTGGACACCGAGGGCTGGCTGTTCGTCGTCGACCGCGTCAAGGAGCTCATCAAGTACAAGGGCTTCCAGGTCGCGCCCGCCGAACTGGAGGCCCTTCTCCTCACCCACCCCGGCATCGCGGACGCGGCCGTCATCGGGGTCTACAACGAGGACAACAACGAAGTCCCGCACGCCTTCGTGGTGCGCCAGCCGTCCGGGGCCGGTCCGGCGGCGGACCTCTCCGACGTCCCCGGCCTCTCCGAAGGAGAGGTGATGATGTACGTCGCCGAGCGCGTCGCCCCGTACAAGAGGGTCCGCGGCGTCACCTTCATCGACGCCGTCCCGCGGGCGGCCTCCGGAAAGATCCTGCGTCGGGAACTGCGGGGCTTGTCATGACCGTTGAACCGGTTGTCCGTGTGGCGCACGACCGCGCCGTCACCACCCTCACCCTCGACTCGCCCGCCAACCGCAACGCCCTCTCCGCCGCGCTCGTGGGCGAACTCGCGGACGGGCTCACCCGGTGCGGCAAGGACCGTGACGTCCGCGCGGTCGTCCTCGCCCACACGGGAAACACGTTCTGCGCGGGCGCCGACCTGCGTGACCCCCCGCACCCGGACGCGCTCGTCGCCCTGCTGCGGCAGATCGTCGAGCTGCACAAGCCCGTGGTGGCCCGGGTGACGGGCCATGTGCGGGCGGGTGGACTGGGGCTCCTGGGAGCCTGCGATCTGGCGATCGCCTCCAAGGAGGCCACGTTCGCCTTCACGGAGGTCCGCATCGGCGTCGCGCCCGCCGTGATCTCCCTTCCCCTGCTGCCCCGTACGGACCCCCGCGCCCTCGCCCGCTACTACCTCACGGGTGAACGTTTCGACGCGGCGGAGGCGGTACGGACGGGACTCCTGACGGCGACCGGCGACGACGTCGACATCACCCTGGAACCCGTCCTGGACGGCCTGCGCCGCGCCTCCCCCCAAGGCCTGGCCGAGACGAAACGGCTGCTCACGGCTAGGGTGCTGGAGGCCTTCGACCGGGACGCGGACGCCCTGACCGCGCTCTCGGCCGAACTGTTCTCCTCCGCGCAGGCCCGCGAGGGGATGACGGCCTTCCTCGAACGACGGGATCCCGCATGGGTGGTGTGAGCACGACGCAAGCCGCGGAGCAAGCGGAGCCCATGGACGCCGCAGACGCGACCACGGATGCGACCACGGACGCAGCGGACGCGACCACGGACGCGACCGATCCGGTCGCGATCGCCCCCCGCAGTCCCCGGCTTCCGCACGTTCCCAAGCAGGACCGCAGCCGCGCCACCCGGCAGCGGCTGCTCGCGGCCGCCGTGGCCTGTCTCGCCGAGCACGGCTGGGCGGGCTCCACGGTCTCCGTCGTCGCCGAGCGCGCGGGAGTGTCCCGGGGGGCCGCCCAGCACCACTTCCGCACCCGCGAGGACCTGTTCACCGCCGCGGTGGAGTACGTCGCCGAGGAGCGCTCCACCGCATTGCGCGCCTTGTTCCCGGAGGGTGCCGCCGACCGCCGCGAGGTGGTCGTGGCCCTGGTCGACCTCTACACCGGCCCCCTCTTCCGCGCCGCCCTCCACCTCTGGGTCGCCGCCTCCAACGAGGAGCAGCTCCGCCCCAGGGTCACCGAGCTGGAGGCCCGCGTGGGCCGCGAGACGCACCGGATCGCCGTGGAACTCCTCGCCGCCGACGAATCCCGCCCGGGCGTTCGCGAAACGGTCCAGGGCCTGCTGGACATGTCCCGCGGCCTCGGCCTCGCCAACCTCCTCACGAACGACGGGGGGCGACGGGAACGGGTGGTGGCGCAGTGGGGCGTACTGCTGGACGAGGCGCTGGGCTGAGCCCCGCCGACGTCGCTGACTGAGCCCCGCCTACGTCACGGACTGAGACGCTCCGCCCGCCAGCTGCCGTCCGGCTCCACCACGTACCGC
Source organism: Streptomyces mirabilis (assembly GCF_039503195.1). Classification (NCBI taxonomy): domain Bacteria; kingdom Bacillati; phylum Actinomycetota; class Actinomycetes; order Kitasatosporales; family Streptomycetaceae; genus Streptomyces; species Streptomyces mirabilis. Next base: position 4,860,715 of record NZ_JBCJKP010000001.1, on the reverse strand, counting down.
AGCCGGTCGTGGAGGCGGTTCTCGCGACCCTGCCAGAACTCGACCGTCTGGGGGGCGACGCGGAAGCCGCCCCAGTGCGGGGGCACGGGGACCTGCTCCCCCTCCGGGTAGCGGGCGCTCAACTCCTCGTAGGCGGCGTCGAGCTCGTCCCGGGAGGAGATGACCGAGGACTGGGCGCTGGCCCAGGCGCCGAGCTGGGAGCCGTGCGGGCGGGTGCGGAAGTACGCGGCGGTCTCGTCGCGGCCGGTGCGCCGCGCCGTCCCGGTGACGATGACCTGGCGGGCCATCGGATGCCAGGGGAAGAGCAGCGAGACGTACGGGTTCTCGGACAGCTCGCGGGCCTTGCGGGAGTCGTAGTTGGTGTAGAAGACGAAGCCCTGCTCGTCGTACTGCTTGAGCAGCACCGTGCGTGAGCTGGGTCGGCCCTCCGCGTCGGCCGTGGAGACGACCATCGCGTTCGGCTCGTACACCATGCCCTGCACGGAGGCCTGCGCGGCCTGCTTGAACCAGCGGGCGAACTGGTCCATGGGATGCGCGGCGAGATCGGCCTCGACGAGCCCCTCGGCGCGGTAGTGGGCGCGCATCGCGGCGGGGTCGGCGGCGAGTTCTTCGGCGTCGCCCGCGGCTTCCGCGGCGGCGGCTTCCGCAGCGCGCAGGACGAGGGGCTCGGCGGCGGATTCATCCGGGAAGCGGTCGCGGTCGGTCACGCGGTCATCTTGCCGTATCCCTGTACGGCATCGAGTGTCAGTGGGTGGCACTCAGTGCCGCAGGGCCTCCCCAAAGGTGGCACTCGGAGATATGGTGCTGCCACCGTTCCGGTGGGATGACCGCCGGTCGCACGGGGCATCACCGGGAAGACGTACCGGACCGCGAGTCCACGAGCCGACCGTGGAGCCGGACGTCCACCACCCATCATCGACGCACGGTTTTCCCTTCCAACCGCAAGACGCGCCCCCACCATCACCCCCATAAATCCCCCGTCGTACACATCACGAGGAGCCGCCTGATGTCCGACTTCGTACCCGGACTCGAAGGAGTCGTCGCGTTCGAGACGGAGATCGCCGAACCGGACAAGGAGGGCGGCGCACTCCGGTACCGGGGCGTCGACATCGAGGATCTGGTCGGCCACGTCTCCTTCGGAAACGTGTGGGGCCTCCTCGTGGACGGCGCCTTCAACCCCGGCCTGCCGCCCGCCGAGCCGTTCCCGATCCCCGTCCACTCCGGCGACATCCGCGTCGACGTCCAGTCCGCGCTCGCCATGCTCGCCCCCGTCTGGGGCCTCAAACCCCTCCTCGACATCGACGAGGCCCAGGCCCGCGAGGACCTCGCCCGCGCCGCCGTCATGGCCCTCTCGTACGTCGCCCAGTCCGCCCGCGGCCAGGGCCGGCCCATGGTTCCGCAGAGCGAGATCGACAAGGCGCACTCCGTCGTCGAACGCTTCATGATCCGCTGGCGCGGCGAGCCCGACCCCAAGCACGTCGCGGCCGTGGACGCCTACTGGACGTCCGCCGCCGAGCACGGCATGAACGCGTCCACCTTCACCGCCCGCGTCATCGCGTCGACGGGCGCGGATGTCGCCGCCGCCCTCTCCGGCGCCGTCGGGGCCATGTCCGGGCCGCTGCACGGCGGCGCGCCCTCCCGTGTCCTCGGCATGATCGAGGAGATCGAGCGAACGGGCGACGCGGAGGCCTACGTCAAGAAGGCCCTCGACAAGGGCGAACGCCTGATGGGCTTCGGCCACCGCGTCTACCGCGCCGAGGACCCGCGCGCCCGTGTCCTGCGCCGCACGGCCCGCGAGCTCGGCGCTCCCCGCTTCGAGATCGCCGAGGCGCTGGAGAAGGCGGCCCTGGAGGAGCTCCACGCGCGCCGCCCGGACCGCGTCCTGGCGACGAACGTCGAGTTCTGGGCCGCGATCATGCTCGACTTCGCCGAGGTCCCGGCGCACATGTTCACGTCGATGTTCACGTGCGCCCGTACGGCGGGCTGGTCGGCGCACATCCTGGAGCAGAAGCGCACGGGACGGCTCGTACGGCCGTCCGCGCGCTATGTGGGCCCCGCTCCGCGCAGCCCCCAGGAGATCAAGGGCTACGAGGACATCGCGCACTGAGCCCCCGTCGAGTCCAGGAGTGGCCGGTCATCACGCGGGGGTGAGCAGCTCCGCGTGATGACGGGTGGCGACCAGGGGGTGGGCCCGCAGTTTGCCCTTCAGCTCGTTGAAGCCGTACTCCGCGAACAGCGGGTTCGCCGGGTCGTCGGTGACACCGGGAGCGGCGGAGGCGTGCGGGAAGGGCAACGGCTCCACGTGCGCGTCCAGGCGCGGGTTGTAGAAGAAGGGCACGGAGAACCGCTCGGTGGCCCCGGGCGGACTGACGACCCGGTGGTTGGTGGCGACGAGGTAGCCGTTGGTGGCCACTTCCAGCAGCTCGCCCAGGTTGACCACGAACGCCCCCGGCAGCGGCGGCACCTCGTGGAACAGACCGTCCTCGCGCTGCACCTGAAGGCCGCCGACCTGGTCCTGGAGCAGCAGCGTCAGGAATCCGTAGTCCTTGTGCGCGCCCACGCCCTGGTCGGCGCCGTCGCCCGCGCTGCCCGGGTAGCGCACGAGCTTCAGATGCGGATGGGCCCGCTCGCCGAAGATCGGCTCGTAGAAGTCGGCGGGAGCCCCGATCGCGGTGAGCAGCTCGCGCAGCAGGCGGGCCGCGACCGAGCTGAGCCGGTCGATCCATGCCAGCGCGGCGGTCCGCAGCTCCGGCAGTGCGGCAGGCCACTGGTTGGGCCCTTCCAGCCACCAGTAGGCGGGTTCGCCGGGACCGGGCCTGCGCGCGGGCCGCTCGGCCCCTATGTCGAGCTGGTCCCGCCAGTCCCGGCTGCCGCCCGTGCGCTCGTCGCCGGTGCGCGTGTACCCGCGGAAGTGCGGCGAGTTGACGTTGTCGAGGGCGAGCCGCTCGGCCTCGGGCAGCGCGAAGAACCGGTGCATGGCGTCGAGCAGGGCGGCGGTCTCGCCCTCGGTCACCCCGTGCCCGACGAGCTGGAAGAAGCCCACGTCGTGGGCCGCGCTGTGCAACTGCGCGTGCAGCAGGGCACGGGCCTGGGGGCCGCGCTCGGCCGCGGAGAGATCGATGATCGGAAGCTGCTGGTAGGGCCGGTGCTGTCGGCTCTGCCGGCTCTGCAGGTACTGAGCAGAAGACGTGTGCGTCGTCATGAGGTGCGTCCGCAGGGTGTACGGGTGCCCGGGCGGCCGCCGGGGATGGGGCGGGGGCCACGGGAGCCAAGGGGAAGAAAGGGGGCCGAGGTCAGGAAGAAGCCCGACAGCCCATGCTCGTGACGCGCACGAAGTCCACGTGTCGGCGTCGAACGAGCATCGGAAGCATGGTCCAAGAGTACTGCGGACCCCGTGAAACGCATGTGCCCCACCTCACATGCCCTGCGAAACGCAGACGACCCGCGAGCTCGGGTCCCTCCGCCTCGCGGCGGAGGAGCCGGCCGGACGTACCGGCGAGCTCGCGGGTCGGGTGACTGCTTGGGATTGGGGCCGGCTGCGCGCTCAGTTCACGCGCTGGTCCGGCACCGCACTGGATGTGGTGACGGGCCGCTAGCCCGCAGCCACCTCACGCGTCCGGTTCTTATACATCTGCCGAACCACCTCCCTTCTCGTGTAGACCACACCTTAGGAACCGATCGCCGAGAGCTCAACCACTTTTTTTTCGACCCTGCGATTCCTGGGGCTGACGGGGCGGAATCCCTGCGTACAACGATTTCGTCCAATCTTTGGGGAACACGATGTGGGCTGGGTCACGTTCGAGTTGAATGAAGGCGAGTGAGCGAACTGTCTCGCCGTACGTGCGGACGCAGCCTGCAGGGGGTCCAGGTGAGTGCTTCCCGGCGTAGTGGGACCACCGACGAGCTGGGGCCGGACGAGCCCGAGCCGGCTGGTTCCGATCTGCTTGCCGCGCTGCTGGACGGGATGGACGCGGCGCTGTGCGCGTTCGACGCCGACGGGGTCGTCACCCATTGGAACCGCGAGGCCGAGCGGATTCTCGGCTGGACCGCGGCCGAGGCCGTGGGGCGGCGCGGGTTCGCCGGGTGGGCCGTGCGGACCGCGGACGCCGAGGAGGTCGAGGCGCGGCTGCTGTCCGCCATGGAGGCCCCCGGACGTCAGGTGCACGAGTTCGCGCTGCTGACCAAGGACGGCGGGCGCGTGCTGGTGCGGACCCAGTCCGCCGCCGTGCGCGGAGCCGACGGGAAGCCCGCCGGGGTGTACTGCGCCTTCAGCGAGGTGCACGCGCAGATCGATCTCGAGCGGTCCATCGCTCTGAGCGAGGCGTTGTTCGAGGACGCCAGCTGGGGTGTGGTGCTGGTCGACGCGGACCTGCGGCCCGCCGTCGTCAACGCGCATGCGGCCCGAGCCCTGGGGATCGGGCGTACGGCGGTGCTCGGACGACCGCTGGGGGAGCTGCTCTCCCAAGGGGTCGAGGAGCTGGAGAGCGCGCTCACGCACGTGCTCGCCGAGGGCGCGCCGCCCGCGCCCGCCGAGATGTGGGTGAGCGTGCGGTCGGCCGAGGGCGAGAAGCGGCGGTGCTGGCGCAGCGGGTTCCTGCGGCTCGCCTCGCCGCTCGCGGAAGAACCGGTTCCGCTCGGGGTCGGGTGGCTCTTCCAGGACGTGACCGAGGCCAAGCACACCGAGCAGGAGGCGGCCCTGCTGCGGTTCAGGGCCAACCAGCTGCACCGGGCCGCCCGGGCGGCGGCCGAGTGCGAGGACCCCGGGGAGGCCGCCACCGTCCACCTCGACTTCGCACTCGCCGGGTTCGCCGACCACGCGCTGATCGACCGGGTCGCGACCGGGTGGTCGGCGGGGGACGAGGACGGGCCCGTACGGCTGGTACGGGCCGTCACCACGCCCGCCGGGGCGCCCGGGCCGAGTCTGCTCACCGGGAAGGCGGGGCTGCCCGTGCGGTACGCCGAGGGGCATCCCGCGCTCCAGTGCGTGGAGCGGGCCGGGTCCGTGCGGGCCAGCTCCGGTGAGACCACCCCCGAGCGCAAGCGGGAGTGGGCCACGGCCCGCCAGTGGCCGCCGGACTCGGTGCACGCCCTGTGCGCGGTCCTGCGCAGCCGGGGGCGCACGCTGGGCGTCGTGACGTTTCTGCGGGGGGCGGGGCGCAGCCAGTTCGAGCGCGCGGACGCGACGTACGCGGAGGACGTGGCGGTACGGATCGCCACGGCGCTGGATCTGGAGGGCCTGGCGGGCCACACGTAGGCCGCCGCACCCCCACCCGATCGGCCCAACGCGGCTGGAGGATTCCGGGTCGGCCCAGTGCGGGTGGAGGACTCCCGGTCGGTTCAGCGGGGTTGGAGGAGCCGGGTCGGTCCAGCGACCGTGGAGAGGCACGTTCGGCTCGGCGTCGGTCGAGGATCCGGGTCGGCTCAGCGGCGTGGGGGATCCCGGTGGGCCCAGCCGTGGTGAAAGATCCCGATCGGTCCCGTCACGGTGAAGGATCTCGGTCGGCTCAGCCGTGCTGAAAGGCCCTGGTCGGCTCGGCCGGGCTGAAAGATCCCCGTCGGCTCAGCGGCGGTAGAAGATTCGGTCGCCGTACTCCGTCATCACTCGGCCGTTCCACTCGTGACCGCCGTCGACGTTGCCCGAGCGGAGCAGGGGCGGCTCGATGCCCCGGTCGGCCAGCGCGCCCGCGGCCGTGGCCATGACGGCCTGGAGGAGGGCCGTCGTGACCACCGTGGAGGCGGGGGCGAAGGGCGCCTCGATCGTCTCCAGGGTCAGTTCCGCGTCGCCGACCGCGATCTTCGAGTCGAGGACGATGTCGCAGTGGTCCTTCAGATACGTCCCCGAGACGTGCCGGGACTTCGTCTCCGAGGCGTAGGCGACCGAGGTGACGCCGATGACCTTCACGCCCAGGGCCCGCGCGTTCATGGCCATCTCGACCGGGAGCGCGTTGCGGCCGGACAGGGAGATGATCACGAGCACGTCGCCGGCGCGCAGCGGGCTGGAGTCCAGGACCGCGCTCGCGAGGCCGTCGACCCGCTCCAGGGCCGAGCCCAGCGTCGCCGGCATGACGTCGACGCCGACCACGCCCGGCACGGCGAGCAGGTTCATCAGGGCAAGCCCACCCGCGCGGTAGACGACGTCCTGCGCGGCGAGCGAGGAGTGCCCGGCGCCGAAGGCGAACAGCCGGCCGCCGTCCGTGACGGTGTCGGCGATCAGGGCGCCGGCCGCCTCGATGTCTCCCGCGTCCTCGTCCCGCACCCGCCGGAGCAGGCCGATCGCCGCGTCGAAGAACTGCCCGGCCAGCTTGCGGTCGCTCATCGGCGAAGCCCCTTAGAAGTCTCGTCGGCGTCGGGTGGGAGCTGGGTCACGCTTCGTGTCGCGGATCACGTTGCGGTCTGGACCAGTGCGCTGTCAATACGGCCTGCGGAGCCGCCCGCGGAGGCACCCGGTGGGGCGTGCGCAGGGGCACTCGTCACCCTGCGGTTTCAACGGCGAGGCACGCTTGTCAGTGGTATGCGTCAGAATTGGGTTCAGGGCCAGCGCACACGCCGGTGAGCCACCGAGCCTTCGGCAGAGCTAATCAAGGGGCACGTATGTCCGGACTGATCGACACCACGGAGATGTATCTCCGCACCATCCTCGAGCTGGAGGAGGAAGGCGTGGTCCCCATGCGCGCCCGGATCGCGGAGCGGCTCGACCAGAGCGGGCCGACGGTCAGCCAGACGGTGGCGCGCATGGAGCGCGACGGTCTGGTGGCGGTCGCCACCGACCGGCACCTGGAGCTGACCGAGGAGGGCCGTCGTCTCGCCACCCGAGTGATGCGCAAGCACCGCCTCGCGGAGTGCCTGCTCGTCGACGTCATCGGTCTGGAGTGGGAGCAGGTCCACGCCGAGGCGTGTCGCTGGGAGCACGTGATGAGCGAGGCGGTGGAGCGGCGGGTGCTGGAGCTCCTGCGCCACCCGACCGAGTCGCCGTACGGCAACCCGATCCCCGGACTGGAGGAGCTCGGCGAGAAGGACGGCGCCGACCCGTTCCTGGACGAGAGCATGGTGTCGCTGGCCGAGCTCGACCCCGGCCTGGACGGCAAGACCGTCGTCGTGCGCCGGATCGGCGAGCCCATCCAGACGGACGCGCAGCTGATGTACACGCTGCGGCGCGCGGGTGTGCAGCCCGGCTCCGTGGTGAGCGTGACGGAGTCGGCGGGCGGCGTGCTCGTCGGCAGCGGTGGTGAGGCGGCGGAGCTGGAGTCGGACGTCGCGTCCCACGTGTTCGTCGCCAAGCGCTGACATCCGGTGATGGTGGGAGGCCTCGCACCCCGGTGCGGGCTTCCCGGCCCTGAGCCCGCGAGGGGCAGCTCCCGGGGGTGGGCCACGGGGTCCGGCATCCGCCGAACCCCGGGTCGGCCTCCGGGCGCCCGCCGGCCATCGTGGGCCGGCATCGACTCGGCCCGCCCGCTGCGCGTCGGTGGCGATCGAGCCCGCGCACGGCGACACCGCTCGTGGGGGACGACCCGGAGCTCCGTTCAACGCGCGGGGCGCGGGCATGGGCGCCCTGGCGCAGGTCGCTCGCCCTGGAGCGTGTCGTCCGCCCGCGGTGACCCAACGCTCCACCTCCTTCCCGCGCCTCCGTCGACTCACCTCGGTCATGTCAACTCCCGCGACCACAGGGGCAGTTGTGATGTTTTCGCTACCTGGCCGAAACCAAGATTCAGTGTGCGGAATCGCAGCGCCGCGACCATTTGCGTGCGAGGCTGACCCGTGAGGCATATGACCTGAGGGCTCTTGACCGTGTCCAAGAGGGATGTCGCACGGTTGGGGAAGGGGCGGGGAGGATGTGCCGTAGATGTGGAGAGGGCCCCGGCACCTTATGGCGCCGGGGCCTGTCCTCCCCTGTGCTGACCCGGAGCCCCGAGCTCCCAGGGTCATCCCCTTCGGACCGATTTCCCCGAGTGGTCCGCCTCCCGCTGAAGATCTCCCCTCGGCGGCGGCGGTCAATCCCCGAGTGGGGTCACTCGAACGAGGGGTGTTGCCGCCGAGAGGAGTATTTTCGAATACTCATTCGATAACCTGGCGGCGTATCACAGGCACATCGGGTACACGTAGAGCAGCACATCAGCAGACTCAACGGCATGAAAGCGGCACGACAGCAGCAGCAAGCGCGGCAGGAAGCGGTACGAGTGGACCGGCCGACTCGAGCGGGAGCGAGCGGTCCGAGCGAGCTAGGGGGGTGCCAGACCTATGGTGCGGCGCATCGACGTGACGGGCGCGGGCGGCCTACGGCTCGCTGCCTGGGAGTTCGCCGATCCTCCCAAGAGCGACCCGCCCAGGACCCCGCCCGCCCCCGGCGTGCTGCTTCTGCACGGCCTCATGGGCCGCGCGTCCCACTGGGCGTCCACCGCCCGCTGGCTCTCCGAGCGGCACCGCGCGGTCGCCCTGGACCAGCGCGGCCACGGCCAGAGCGACAAGGCGCCGGAGGGGCAGTACACACGCGAGGCGTACGTCGAGGACGTCGAGGCCGCTCTCGAGCAGCTGGGTCTCGCCCCGACCGTCCTCATCGGCCACGCGATGGGCGCGCTGACCGGCTGGCAGCTCGCCGCCAAGCGCCCCGACCTCGTCCGGGGGCTGATCATCTGCGACATGCGGGCCTCGGCGTTAGGGGCCGCTTCGCAGCGTGAGTGGGAGGACTGGTTCAAGGCCTGGCCCACGCCCTTCGCCACGCTCGCCGACGTACGGAAGTGGTTCGGCGAGGACGACCCCTGGGTGGAGCGCCCGAACCCGTCCCGCGGCGAGTTCTACGCCGAGGTGATGCACGAGTCCGCCGACGGCTGGCGCCCGGTCTTCGAACCCGAGCAGATGCTCAAGTCCCGCCAGACCTGGGTGTACGACGCCCACTGGGAGGAGCTCGCCCAGGTCCAGTGCCCCGCACTGGTCGTACGGGGCCTGGACGGCGAGCTCGGCCGGGCCGAGGCCCAGGAGATGGTCCGCGTCCTGCCGCACGGCCGGTACGCGGAGGTGGCCGACGCCGGTCACCTCGTGCACTACGACCAGCCGGAGGCGTGGCGCGCGGCGATCGAGCCCTTCCTCGACGGCGTACTCGCCGACCAGGACCGCTAGGACCTGTCCGGCGGATCATGCCGCGCCCGCGGGCCCTGACAGCTCGCTCTCCCCGTCGGCACGTCGGCCTCCCCGGCGCTCTCCCCGCCGGCTCAGCCCTTGCTGACGGCCGCCAGGATCTCCGGCAGCCGTCGAGCCGTCCGCGGCGCCGCCATCCGCAGCCCGAACGCCGTGATCAGCGCCCCGTATCCGGCCCCCAGCGGCAGCAGCAGCCAGCTCCACCGGTCCCCGTCCGCCGTCACATTCAGCCAGATCGTGACGGCGATGACGGGAGCGGTCAGCAGCGCCGCCGAGACCATTCCGCCGAAGATGGCGATCCAGGCGAGGCCCGCCTGCCCAGGGGCCACGTTCTTGTAGCCCTCCTGCGGGATCGAGTACGGGAAGCGGGCCGAGGACCAGGCGCCGGTCGCCAGCATCGCGCCGAGCAGCGCGAAGGACAGGCCGAGCACCTCGGGCAGCTTGGACCAGTCGTCGAGCATCGCCGTCGTCAGCACGGTCACGAGCGTCGCGTACGGCAGGGTGATCACCAGCAGCGCCAGCGCACGCCCGCGCAGTTCGACGTACGCGTCATGTGGGGACGCGATGGTCATCGCGACCATCCAGAACGCGGAGGTGTCCTGACCGAACTGGTTGTACATCTGGATGCCGAGCATCCCGGCCGCGAAGCACGCGAAGTAGATCGAGCCGGTGCCCTGCAGGGCGTTGAACACGGGCACGATCAGCCCGATCGCCAGCGAGGTCACCCACGCGGCCTTCGTCTTCGGGTCGCGCCACACGTACCGCAGGCTGCGCTCCATCACGGTCCCGGTGCGCCCCGGGGGCAGCAGCCGGCGCAGCCCGCCCGTGGGCACCCGCTCCCGCGCCGCGCTTTCGCCCGCCTGCAACGTCGACCCGTCCGGGGAGGTCATCAGCCGGGTCAGGTGCCTCGACCAGAGCGCCAGCAGCCCCACCAGCGCCGCCACGCCCAGGACGAGTTGGGCGACCCCCATCGCGTACGAGCCCCTGCTCATCGAGTCCACCGCGCCGATCGCCGACCCGGGGGGCACCCAGCGCAGCACGTCCGCCGCCGGGTCGAGCCGGGACAGTCCGCCCGCCGAACCGAGCCGCTGCGCGCCGAAGTTGACGAGCTGCGCGCCGATCGCGATGACGAGGCCGCTCAGTACGGCCAGATCGCGGCCCTTGCGGCTGGACAGCAGCCGGATGTTGGCGGCGGCGACGGCCCGCGCGAGGGCCACACAGACGAGCAGCGCCAACGGCACGGCCACGACACCGGTGACGTACGCCGCCGTGCCGTGCGCCACGGAGATGACGGAACCGACCAGCAGACACAGGGTGAACAGCGGTCCGATACCGACCAGCGAGGCCACGAGCAGCGCCCGGACCAGCGGGTGCGGTCGCAACGGCAGCATGACCAGGCGCGTCGGGTCCAGGGTCTCGTCGCCGCTGGGGAAGAACAACGGCATCACGGCCCAGCCGAGGGCCATGACCGCGATCAGCAGGACGGTGACGGACGCGGCGTGCCCGTTGCCCCGCAGGGCGATGAGGCCGAGCAGTTGGAGGGCGGCGAAGAGGAGGACGACGACGACCGAGGTGATGTACGCGGCCCGCCGCCCGGCCGACTGTCGCAGCCCGTTGCGCAGCAGCGACAGCTTCAGCCGTACGACGACCGGGGTGATCGAGGCCTCGGAGGAGACTCCGGAGGTGCTCGTGCTCATCGCGCCGCCCCGCCGCCCAGCCAGTCCAGGTCGGCCCCGCGGTCGCGGCCCTGTGCGCCGACCAGTTCCAGGAACGCCTGCTGGAGGGAGGGCGCGTCGCCGCGGACCTCCGCGAGCGGGCCGTGCGCGCGGATGCGTCCCGCGACCATGACGGCCACCCAGTCGCACAGCGATTCGACGAGTTCCATGACGTGGGAGGAGAAGACGACCGTGGCGCCCGATGCCGTGTAGCGCTCCAGGACGCCGCGGATGGTCTGCGCGGAGACGGGGTCGACGCCCTCGAACGGCTCGTCGAGGAAGAGGACCTCGGGGTTGTGGAGGAGAGCGGCGGCGAGGCCGATCTTCTTGCGCATGCCCGTCGAGTAGTCGACGACGAGTTTGTGCTGGGCGCCCGCGAGGTCGAGGACGTCGAGGAGCTGGGTGGTGCGCTTGTCGACCTCGGCGCCGGGCAGGCCGCGCAACCGGCCGGTGTAGGCGAGGAGCTCACGCCCGGAGAGTCGTTCGAAGAGCCGCAGGCCCTCGGGGAGTATGCCGATCCGGGCCTTCACCGCCGCCGGGTCGCGCCAGACGTCATGGCCGACGACCTCGACGCCGCCCTGGTCGGGCCTGAGCAGCCCGGTCACCATCGAGAGGGTGGTCGTCTTGCCCGCGCCGTTGGGCCCTACGAGCCCGATGAACCGCCCCGCGGGCAACTCCAGATCGATCCCGGCGACGGCGACCTGCTCCCCGAACCGCTTCCAGAGCCCCTGCACACGTACGGCGGGAACGTCTGCCCCTGTTTGCTCGGCCATGTGAGCACCCTAAGGGCGAGCGCCCTGCTTTTAGGCTTTTAGGGGCGCGAGGAGAACTGCGCGACCAGCCACGACGAACCCGCAGGGAAAGTACGACGCCCAACCGGCCTTACCGATCCCTGCCGCACGCATAGGCAAGCGGCGAGATCAATTCCTCCGCATCCGGCAGCCACCGATTCGCCGGCGTCGGCCGGCAGGCCCACTGCACCGCACCCCGCGAACCGAACCGGGTGGGCGGAGCCGCCACGTACGAGCCCTCGCCCAGGGTGACCAGGTCGAGCGAGGCGGGCGGCCAGCCCAGCCGGCGTACCAGGTCGGGGACCTTCACCGCCGCGCCGGGAAGGACGAAGAAGTGCATGCGCCGGTCCGGCGTGCACGTCACCGGCCCCAGCGTCAGCTCCATCCGCTCCATGCGGGCGAGCGCGAGGAACCCGGCCGTCTCCGGCACATCGATCGCGTCGAACGTACGCCCGGTGGGCAGCAGGATCGACGCGTTCGGCTGCTTCGACCACATCCGGCGCGCGACGGTCGCACTGCCCGTCGCCTGCGTCGCCCAGTCCTCGCGTGCCGCGTGTGCGCCCGGCGCGGGGCAGGTGGCCTCGCCGCAGGAGCAGCGTTGCATCCCCTCGACGGCCTCCAGCCACGTGCCCGGGAACACGTCCCAATGGCGCTCTTCGGCATATCGCACGGCGGTGTCAAGCAATGATTCGCCACGCTGCTTCGGGATTTGGACGGCCTCGGGCCCCGCGATGGTCTCTTCCACGATGAACACAACTCTAGCCGCCACAGGGGGTTACGGGGGTCCCGTGCGCGGGGGAGGGGCATCGTTCCCGCGTGTGGGGCGCATGGATGCACGGGTGGGGGCGCGCAGGGGGAATGACAGCGGGTCGTGGGTAACCAGGGGTGGGGTCGGGGCAACCGCCTTTACCCCGGCAATCCTCACATGTCTCGCATCTTCGGTATGTCGGCGGGGCATTGATCTTCACGGCCGACTTCCTTCGCTGTGGTTGGCCGATGAGGACACGTCAACTCGGTGCGTGGGCAGGCACCGCAGCCACAGGGGGTACGCCATGGCCGCAAGGCCTCTCGTCGCCAGGCAGCCGAACGAACGGTTGCAGGCGCTCATCCAGGAAGCGGGCTGTTCCAACGCCGGCCTGGCCCGCCGGGTCAACATGTGCGGCGCCGAGCACGGCCTCGATCTGCGCTACGACAAGACCTCGGTGGCGCGCTGGCTGCGCGGTCAGCAGCCGAGGGGGCGCGCTCCCGCGATCATCGCCGAGGCGCTCGGCCGCAAGCTGGGCCGTACGGTCACGATCGACGAGATCGGCATGGCCAACGGCAAGAACCTCGCGTCGGGCGTGGGGTTGCAGTTCTCGCCCACCGTCCTCGGCGCCATCGAGCAGGTGTGTGAGCTGTGGCGCAGTGACGTCGGGCGCAGGGACTTCCTGTCCGGCTCGTCCGTCGCCGCCTCCGCGCTCGTCGAGCCGAGCCGCGACTGGCTGATCTCCGCGCCGGACTCGCAGGTGGCGCGTGCGGCGGGTCCGCGGGTCGGGCTCTCGGACGTGGCGGCGGTCCGCGCGATGACCCAGGCGCTCACGGACCTGGACCACCAGTACGGCAGCGGGCATGTGCGCCCGGTCGTCGTGCACTACCTCAACAGCGTGGTCTCCGGGCTGCTCGCGGGTTCGTACCGGGAGGGCGTCGGCCGCGAACTCTTCTCGGCGGTATCGCGGTTGACGGAACTCGCGGGCTACATGGCCATCGACACCGGTCAACCGGGCCTCGCCCAGCGGTACTACATCCAGGCGCTGCGGCTCGCCCAGGCGGCCGGGGACCGGGGATACGGCGGGTACGTGCTGGCCGCGTCCATGAGCCACCTGGCGGCGCAGCTCGGCAACCCGCGCGAGATCGCGCAGCTGGCGCGCGCGGCGCAGGAGGGGGCGCGGGGTCGGGTGACACCGCGCGCGGAGTCGATGTTCCACGCCGCGGAGGCGCGCGGGCACGCCCTGATGGGCGACGCGCGCGCCGCTCAGGTGGCGTCCGGGCGTGCGATCACCGCGCTCGAGGGCGCCGACGCGGCCTCGGGGGACGACCCGACGTGGATCGCGCACTTCGACGAGGCCTATCTCGCCGACGAGTTGGCGCACTGCCACCGTGACCTGGGTCAGGCGGAGGCCGCCGCGCGCTGCGCCGAGGAGTCCCTCGCCGGGCATCCGGAGTCGCGGGCCCGCCGCCGGGCCATCGGATACGTCCTGCTGGCCACCGCGCAGGTCCAGCAGCGCGAGGTGGAACGGGCGTGCCACACGGGTCTGCGCGCGGTCGAACTCCTCGGCACGCTCCGCTCCAACCGCGGCGCCGAGTACCTGGACGACTTCCAGCAGCGCCTGGAGCCGTACCGGGACGAGGCGGTGGTACGGGAGTTCGGGGCGCGGCTGGAGTTGCAGGCGGCGGCGTGAGTGGATCGTGTGCGCGCCGGTGAACACGCGGTGTGCACGGGCGTGAACGCCGGGCCAACGAAGGCGCTTGGAGTGGGAGGAGTCAGATACAGCGCACAGTGGGGCGTATTCGTTACCTCGGTCACAGGAGGTGGGGGTGACGCCCTGTGCTGCGTGGCACGGGCGCGTGGGGACCCGGTAGCGTGAGCCGACGATTCCGAAGGTCCCCCATTAGTAGGAGTCCCGGTGACGCAGAGTGGACAGGGCGAGCAGCCCTCGGCGCGCACGGCGCGCGAAGGCATCGTGCTGCCCTCCGACGGCGGCGAACCGCTGTTGCCGGGCATGACGGGCGACCGGCCCGTTCCGGCGGCCCCGGCGATCCCGGCGGGCGGTCAGACCTGGGACCAGCCGTGGGGACCGGACCCGTCGGCGGCACCGGCCCCGCAGCCCGCCGAGGGCTGGGGAGCGCCCGTGAACGGCACCCAGACGTGGAGCGGCTCCGAGCCGTCCCCGTCCGGCGCCCCCACCCCGGACTGGGGCGGTCACGACCCGTCCACCCAGACCTGGGCCGCGCCCGAGCAGCCGGCGCAGGGATGGGGCGCCGCCGCCCCGGCCCAGCAGCAGGGCTTCCCGGCCCAGCAGGCCCCCGGCGGCCCGCTGCCGGCCGAGGGCACCCAGCCGCCGTCGTACGGGGAGCAGCGACCGTACGGGGAGCAGCAGCCGCCGTCGTACGGCGGCCAGGAGACGTCCTCCTACGGAGGCCGACAGGATCCGGCGTTCGGCGGCCACCAGGGCGGTGCCCTACCCCCGCAGCAGCCGCAGGGCGCGCAGGCCGCCGCGCTGCCGCCCGCCGTCGACGAGGGCGCCACGCGGTACATCCCGCCGGTTCCGGCCGCGGCCGAGGGCGCGACCCAGTTCCTGCCGCCCGTCCCGGCCACGCCCGACGAGGGGGCCACGCAGTACATCCCGCCGGTGGGCCCGGGTGCGCTGCCGCCCGAGGTGCCTTCGGGGCCGTTGCCCCCGGCCGCGCACCCCGACGCCGAGGCCACGCAGTACATCGCCCCCGTGCCCGCCGAGCCGGGCGCGGCGCCGTACGGGATACGTCCGGGCGGCCCGGAGGACCGGCAGCCGCCCGCGGAGTTCGACAACCTGTTCCGCAGCGCGCCCGGTGCGCAGGGCGCGTCGGAGGGGCCCGCGTCCACGCAGCAGCTGCCGCGGTTCGAGGCCCCTGCCCCGCACGCCCCTCACACCCCGCACGCCCCGTATGCCGCGCAGGCACCGGGGATGCCCGGAGCGCCGGGCGGGCGGGCCGCCACCCGGCGCGGCGCGGCCGACGACGACGGCGGCGGTGGCCGCGGTGGACGGAGCCGCTCGCGCGTCCCGCTGATCGCGGGCGTCGGTATCGGCATCGTCGTGCTCGGCATAGGGGCCGGCGCCATGCTCAGTGGCGGCGGAGGCAGCGACGGCGGCAAGAACGGCAGCAGCAAGAACGTGTCGGCGACGGCACAGGCCACGGACGGCTCGTCGTCGGGGGCCGACCCGGCCAAGGCACAGGCCGTCGCGCTGGACAAGCTCCTCGCGGACAGCAACAACAGCCGCGACTCGGTGATCAACGCCGTGGAGAACGTGAAGGCGTGCAACAACCTGGACCAGGCGGCCAGTGACCTGCGCGACGCGGCCAAGCAGCGGTCCGAACTGGTGACCAGGCTCGGCGGACTCTCGGTCGACAAGCTTCCGGACAACGCCCAGCTGACCGCCGCGCTGAACAGCGCCTGGCAGGCCTCCGCGTCGGCCGACAACCACTACGCGGCCTGGGCCGACCAGGTCAAGGACAAGAAGGGCTGCAAGAAGGGCCACGCCCGTAGCACCGGCCAGAGGGCGGCGGGCGACCAGGCCAGCGGCACCGCGAGCGCGCAGAAGGCGAAGGCCGCCAGGCTGTGGAACTCGATCGCCTCGACGTACGGACTGACGCGGCGCACGACGACCCAGCTGTGACCGCCCGGTCCGAGCCCGCCGATCAGGTCGAGTCCGCGTTCTCCAGCGTCTTCGACACGTCGATGAACCCGTTGCGCTCCGAGGCCAGCTGACCCTTGCGTACGACCTGGAAGGTGACGTGGGCGTTGACCAGGCGCGGGAAGTCGACAGCCGCGATCAGGTCCTCGTAGCGCCAGCTGAGGGTCGGGGTGAGTCGGCCGGTGGTCACCTTGAGGCCGTTGTCGAGGGCGTGCCGGATCGCGAGCGAGGTCACCTGGCTGTCGCCCAGGGACTCGACGACCGACTTGAGCACGTTGTACGCGATCCAGGTGGTCTGCACGCCGGCGTCCGCGGGGTCGATCCGGTTGTCGCCGAAGGCCTGCTCCTTGATGACCTTGCGCATCGGGTCCCAGCGCTTGTCGCTCGCCACCGGGTACCAGCCGGTGACGTGCGCGCCCTCGTACGGGCTCGACGGGCCGCCGGTGGAATCGATCAGGGACTGGTCGAGGCTGCCCAGCACCGTGCCCGTGCCGACCTTCGGATAGTCCTGGCGGTCGCGCCGGAACGAGTCCATGAAGGTCTCCGTACGGTCCCCGAGCGCGGACACCACACAGCCCCGCTTGAGCGGGTCCGAGGTCGCGCGGCCGAGCGCGAGCTCGGTCTGCTTCGAGTACTCGGTCGCGTCCTCGGCGGCCCGCTGGTCGGTGCCGGGCGCGTGGCCCTCCGCCTTCAGGCCGGCGTTGAGCAGCACCGGGAGCTGGTCGCCCGCGACGGTGTCGGGGCGGACGAGCGCCACCGGGCCGCACGCCTTGCCGAGCTGCTCCCCGAGACCGGCCAGCAGGGCGGGCTCGCCGCCGTTGATCGGATAGGAGAGCGGGCTCGAGAACTCGTCGTCGGTGACGCCGTAGCCGCCGATGTACGGGATGCCGGCGGCCTCCAGCGGGGCCAGGAAGGAACGGCCGTGCTGGCTGTAGGAGCCGACGACCGCGACCACGTTCTCGTCGGCCGCGCGCCGGGCGCACTTCGCCGCGTACACGGTGTCGTTGTGGTCGTTGCAGGTCAGGACCTTGAGCTTGTGGCCGTTGATGCCACCGTTCGCGTTGACCCAGCGCGCGTAGGCCTGGGCCATGGCGGGCATGCCGGGCTTGTTGGTCGCGGGGGTGTCCTGCGGCGCCCAGGTCATGACGGTGATGGTGTCGTCCCCGGAGCCCCCCGTGATACCGGGGACGACACCACACCCGACAGCGATCGACGCACACGCCACCGCCGCGCCCGCGAAGAGGGCTCTGGCCTTGACCTTCGTCGAGACTCTGGATCCGGTCCGCTGGGGGAGGACGGGTGGGGTGGTGCTGGTGCGTCGCCTACCGGTCATGGACACGCACGATTCCGTCACATCACTAACCCGCGTGTGACCCGTGGTCAACGTGGGGTGACGTAGAGGTGAATTACGGGGGGCGATGATCGCATTTTCGCGGAGAACGTACGATCGTCGACTGTGCAAGGTTCGGAGAACTCTTCCCGTCGCGGCCGTCGCTCCTCCACCATGGGCGGCATGCCACTGAACGACATGCCCTGGTGGCGCTGGCGCAGCAATGTGCGTTCCGCGCTGCACATGCTCTCCGACCCCACCTTCCAACGTGACGTCTGGCTCGCCGGGATCGACGGGTACGGGGACGTCACCGACGCCGTGTACCGCCTGGTCGAGGACACCTGGCTGGACAACTGGTCCGCCGAGAAGTACGTCGGCACGATCTTCCGGGACTCCCAGGAGGCGGCCCTCGTCGACACCGCCGTGCTCCGCGTCCTGCGGATCATGCACCAGGTCGGGCCCGACGCACCCGTCTCCGCCTACCTCGACCACCAGGCGTGGCCGGAGGCACTGCGGGCGGCGCGTGACGCGCACGTACGTCTCGCGGTGAGCGACGGCGAGGATCCGGACACTCCGCCGCGGACGCTGGAGGTCCTGCGGATCCTGACGCGCTCGGCGTAGCGTCCGGGGTGGCCGGACGCCCGGTGCCGCGTCCGCGTGGCGGGACGGTTCGTCCGGCGCGGTGCCTCGTATGGGACCCTGTCCTGCATGAACGATCAGTCCACCCGCGCCGCCGCGCCCGCCGAACAGTACGTCCTGACCCTCTCCTGCCCGGACAAGCAGGGAATCGTGCACGCCGTGTCGAGCTACCTCTTCATGACCGGCTGCAACATCGAGGACAGTCAGCAGTTCGGCGACCACGACACGGGACTGTTCTTCATGCGTGTCCACTTCTCGGCGGAGGCGCCGGTGACCGTGGACAAGCTGCGCGCGAGCTTCGCGGCGATCGGTGACTCCTTCCACATGGACTGGCAGCTCAACCGGGCCGAGGACAAGATGCGGGTCGTGCTGATGGTCAGCAAGTTCGGCCACTGTCTGAACGACCTGCTCTTCCGCGCGCGGACCGGCGCGCTGCGCGTCGACATCGCGGCCGTGGTCTCCAACCACACGGACTTCGCCGAGCTCGTGGCCTCGTACGACGTCCCCTTCCACCACATTCCGGTGACGAAGGACACGAAGGCGCAGGCCGAGGCACAGCTGCTGGAACTGGTCCGCTCCGAAGGGGTCGAACTGGTCGTGCTGGCCCGCTACATGCAGGTCCTCTCGGACGACCTGTGCAAGCAGCTCAGCGGCCGGATCATCAACATCCACCACTCCTTCCTGCCGAGCTTCAAGGGCGCGAAGCCGTACCACCAGGCGCATGCGCGCGGTGTGAAGCTGATCGGCGCGACGGCGCACTACGTCACCGCCGACCTCGACGAGGGGCCGATCATCGAGCAGGAGGTCGAGCGCGTCGGCCACGACGTGACGCCCGACGGGCTGGTCGCCATCGGGCGGGACGTGGAGTGCCAGGCGCTGGCGCGCGCGGTGAAGTGGCACGCCGAGCGCCGGATCCTCCTGAACGGCCGCCGCACGGTGGTGTTCGCCTAGGACGCGCGGCGGCTTCGCCCCCGGCCCCGAGGATCGTTTCGGCCGCGGGCGGACGGGGGCGGCCTACATCCGGCTCAGGGACGCGGCGGCGAAGAGTACGTCTCTGATGGCCTCGCGGTCGCCCACCTGACCCGCCGCCGCTTCCTCCGGCGACACATGCCCCGCCGCCAGCCGACAGAACTCCACCCCGTCCAGCGCGACATGCGCGACCTCGTGCTCGGCGGAGGCGACGCTCGCCGGGGAGTCGAGCGGGATCAGCCACTCGCCCCCACCGGAGCCCTCGATCTCCAGACGCAGACTGCGTCCGGGCGCCCCGGCGGCGACGAGACGGCGGGGCGCCGGAGCCGACAGCCCGGCCCGCCGCCGCTCGGCGAGCGACACGGGCAGCATCCGCGCCGCCAGGTCGATCATCCGGTGCAGATGACGTGGCGCGGGCGGCTCGTACGGATAGTCCACGGCGTCCGCGATGTCCCCCGCGTGCACCCAGCACTCGAAGGCGCGATCCAGCATCGAGTCGCTGAGCGGCAGTGCGAAACCGCCGTACGACACGGCGAGCCGCCCGGAGCCTCCGCCCGCGAACGACACCGTACGCACGATGTGGTGGCTCTGCTCCCGCCAGGGCGCGCGCACGGCCCGGGTGGGCGGGAAGTGCGAGGCCCGCCAGTACGCCTCGGTGCGCTGCGAAGGGGTCGGGGCGCCCGCAGCCGCCCCTTCCGCCTCGGTCTTCTCGGCCGTCGCGGCGCCGAGCGGGTCCTCCAGGCCCAGCGCGACCCCCACCAGCCCGTCCACGGAGAGCAGATGCGCGATGACCCCGGCCACGGTCGTACGCCGGCTCACGGGCCCGTCGCCCTCGAACCAGCGCAACCGCACCGGCGCGTGCCACTCCGCGTCTCCTATGTCCTGCAACAGCGCGTCGAGCCGCGCGGCCTCCGCGTCGTAGGGCGCCGCCCACTCGGGCACCGGGATACGCGCCGGACGCCGGTCCAGGCAGCCCTCCAGGACCCGGGTGCGCAGCGACGGGTCGAGATCGAGGCTCTCCGGGGGATGCAGCAGCCCGACCGCGCCGCGCAGCCGCAGCGCCTCGTCCGCGCACGAACCGCACTCCCCGAGGTGCTCCTCGACCGCCGCCGTCTCCTGCGCCGAGCAGGCGGCCAGCGCCCACGCGCCGAGCAGCGACTTCAGCACCCGGTGTTCCAGGACGAGCGGCGCGGGTTCCGGCAGCGGCAGTCCGGTGTCCTCGACGGAGGAACGCGGCAGGGGGACGCGCGGCGGCTGTCCCGACCCTGCGGGACCGGTGAACCCTCCGCCGCCCCCGTCCTCGCCGTCCCCCTCACCGTCCTGCTCTTTCGCCTCGTGCTCCTCGTGCTCCTCTTTCGCCTCGTGCTCCTCGTGCTCCTCGTGGTCGTCGAGAGGCCTGTCGAAAGGCTCGTCGAAGGGCTCGAACCGGTCCGCTCCTCCGCTCACCGCGCACCTCCGTATTCGGGCGGCGTCCCGGAGAGCCCGGTGTCGTGGGCGGTGGACAGCAGTTGCAGGCCGAGGCGGAGCCGGCGGCGGGCCTCGTCCTCGGTGACGCCGAGGTCGGCGGCGGCCTGGCGGTAGTCGCGGCGCTGGAAGTACGCCAGCTCCAGGGCGGCCCGCAGGGGGGTCGGCATGGACGTGACGATGTAGTCCGCGCGGGCTGCGACGGAGGCGCTGCGCACCTTGCGTTCCAACTCCTCGGTGGTGCCGCCGCCGTCCAGGGCGAGCGCGGCGGTCTCGGTGGCGCGCAGCCGCTGCACGGCGAGCCGGTGGGTCAGCGTGGCGATCCAGGAACGCAGGGGACCCTGCTTGGGGTCGTACGACTCGGAGCTCTGCCAGACGTGGGCGAACACCTCGCGGGTGAGGTGGTCGGCGGCCCGTTCGTCGCCGAGTACGCGGTGCGCGAGGCCGTGCACGAGCGAGGCGAACCGGTCGTAGAGCTCACCGAGCGCGGCCGCCTCTCCGCGTGCGAGCCGCTGCTGCATCTTGCGGTCCCAGCGGGGCGGTGCGTCCTTCGTCGCCATGCGGCCCCCTCGCTCTGCTCCTGCCCGGCGCCTGTCCCTGTGTCCCTGTCCGTACCCGTCGGCGGCCGGCGTCCCCGTCCAGCCTGTGTGCATCGCTGTCTCGAATGTAGTCGGCACGTCCGACAGCGCACGCCCCTTTACGTCAATGTGCGCCCCTGGACGGGGTTCGGATGGTAGAAGCCCATCGTTTCCCCCCTTGGATCCGATCGAAATAGACCGTACGCGACCACTGGACGACCGAAACAGCTCGGTCGTCCAGCATTTTCGACCGTAGACCGACGTTTCATCGATCGCGTACCGGTGTTTCATGGAACGACGGTGGGGCAGCCGCGCTGACAGGAAGCGTAGGAAGTGCTTCCGTTTTTCGGCGGGCGAGGCGAGCGGGAGGCGTTGTGGTGACGCTCAAGGTGACCGACGACGAGTGGGGCGTGTGGGGTGAGTGGGCCGTGCTCCGGGTGTCGGGCGAGATGGATCTCGTGACGTCTCCGGTGCTGCGCCGACGGGTGCACGAGGCGGTGGCGGAGGGTCGCCACAGTCTGGTCCTCGACCTCTCCGAGGTCCTCTTCTGCGACTCCAGCGGCGTCGGCGTCCTCATCGCGACCCGCCGCCTGGTCCGCTCGTGCCAGGGGCGCCTGCGGCTGATCCTGCCGGCCCAGGGCGCGTCCGACGTCTCCCACGTCAACCGCGTTCTCGGGGCCCTCGGCGTGCGCCGCCTCTTCGACGTCTACCCGGACGTCGTCTCGGCCGTCGACGAGGAGTCGCGCCCGCTGTCGGCGTGAGCCCGCGCCACACAGTTGTCCGGGAATTCCCTCGGTCTTGGCACAACCGTCGTTTTCCCGCACCCCCGGTTGCCCGGGCGTCGTACGCTCCGTGCCAGATGAAACCGCAGTCCGGCTGAGAGTCCGGCTGAGTTGTAAGGCGGTCCGAGAAGACCATGGTCAGTACCGAGTACGAGCGCAGGATTGCCGCCCGCTTCGCCGGCTTCGACCAGGACGGCAACGGCTACATCGACCGGGAGGACTTCAACGCCGCGACGAAGGCGGTTCTCGCCGAGTTCGATACGGCGGCACGGTCGGACAAGGGCCAGGCCCTGTACGTCGGCGCGGAGGCGTTCTGGCAGGGCATGGCGGGGATAGCGGATCGTGACGGCGATCAGCGCATCACCCGGGAAGAGTTCGTGAACGGCGCCGTGAAGCGGCTGCGCGACAATCCCGACCGCTTCGGGGAGATCGCCCGCCCCTTCCTGCACGCGGCCCTCGCCGTCGCGGACACGGACGGGGACGGCGCGGCCACGGTCGAGGAGGCCGCCCGCGTACTCAGGGCCCTGGGCGTGCCCGACGGCGTCGCAGCCGTGGCGGCCGCCGCGCTCGACACGGACGCCGACGGCCGGATCGGCGAAACGGAGGTCGTCACCTCGTTCGCCCGCTACTTCACAGTCCCGGAGTAGCCCCCTACGGCACCCGCACTCCCACTGGCCGACCGGTCCCCACCCTCACCCCTCCCCCGAAAACCGCTCCCGGAGCTTGTACTTGAGTACCTTCCGGAGCGTCTCGTTGCGGGGGAGGGCGTCCACGACCTCCAACTGCTCGGGGAGTTTGTGGACGGAGAGTCCCTCCTCGCGCAGGTACGCGACCACGACGGCGAGCGTCAGTTCGTCGGCGCCCGGGGGTTGTTCGACCACGGCGCAGACCCGCTCGCCGCGGTCGGCGTCCGGGAGGCCGATCACCGCGACGTCCCCGACGGCCGGGTGCTGGTGCAGCAGGTCCTCGATCTCCTTCGCCGAGATGTTCTCGCCCTTGCGGATGATGACGTCCTTCAGGCGCCCGGTGAGGACGAGATGCCCGCTCTCCGTCAGACGACCGACGTCGCCGGTGATCAGGAACCCGTCCTCGTCAAAGGCGTCGGCGGTCTGCGCCGGGTCCAGGTACCCCTGACAGACGGCCTCCCCACGCAGCCGTACCTCGCCGTCCACGATCCGTATCTCCATGCCCGCCGGCGGCCTGCCCTCCGTCGTCGCGAGGTTCTCGGCCGTGTCGTCCGGCGCCCCCATCGTGATCATCGGGACCTCGGTCATCCCGTACCCGTGGGTGAGCTGCACGCCCATCTCCCGCACGACCGAGTGGTACACCTCGGGCGGCTTCGGCGCGCCCCCGCCCGCCAGCAGCCGTAGCGTGGGGACGACCGGCTCGGACGGCCGCTTGCGCTGCTCGGCGAGGAACATCGAGTAGAACGCCGTCGAACCGCCCGCCACCGTCACTCCGTGCCGCCGGTACTCCGCCAGCGCCTCCGGCAGCGCGAAGTGCTCGAACATCACCGCCGGGAAGCCGTACAGCAGCAGCATCACCGTGTAGTCGGGCCCGGCGATGTGCGCGTACGGGAAGGCCATCGAGCCCACGTCGGCGGCCGACAGCCGCAGCGCGTGGGCGAGACACGAGCCGCCCGCGATCAGCGAGCGATCCGAGTGCAGGACCCCCTTGGGGTCGGACGTCGTCCCCGAGGTCCAGTAGATCCAGCGGACCGAGGTGCCCTCGGCGGGCGGCGCGGGCAGCGCGGCGGGATCGCCGTCCGGCAACACGTCGTACGCCTCGAAGACGCCCTTCGCGCCGAGCCGCCGTGCCATCCCCGTGTGGTCGAACCCGCGCCACTCGCCCGGTACGGCGAAGTACTCGGCCTTGGACTCCCGCAGCGCGAAGCCGACCTCGCGGTCGCGGTAGAAGGGGATGACCGGGGACTGCACGGCGCCGAGGCGGGCCAGGGCGAAGGACAGCAGGGCGGTCTCGATACGGGTGGGCAGCTGCCAGGCGACCACCGTGCCGGGGCGTACGCCCATGTCGTACAGGCCCGCCGCCACCCGCTCGGCTCGGTCGCGCAACGCGCCGAAGCTCAGGGTGCGGTCGCCCTGGAGGAGGACCGGGCGGTCGGGGGTGAGGTCGGCCCGGCGGGCGACCAGTTCCCAGAGGGTGCGGGATGCGCTCAGTGCGTGGGCGGTGTCGTTCACGGCGGCGGCCCCCTGTGACCGTGATGGAACTGACGGACAGTCAGATCGTGGGCAGAGCGTAGGGCTCGGCGCCTTGTCGGTCCAGGGGTGCGGGACTAGCCTGCTGGGGAAGTGAAAATCTGACGACCCATCAGATAAGTACGCCAGGCGGAGGGGAACCATGATCGAACTGCCCCGCATCATCAGCGTCGACGACCACGTGATCGAGCCCGCGCACCTCTTCGAGACCTGGCTGCCGAAGAAGTACCAGGACCGGGGACCCAAGCCCCTCACGGCCGGAATCGGTGAACTCGCCTACGTCGGCGGCAAGTACCAGATCACCATGGACCCGGACGGCCCGCCCGCCGACTGGTGGATCTACGAGGACCTCAAGTTCCCGTACAAGCGCAACATCGCCGCCGTCGGCTTCGACCGCGACGAGATGACCCTGGAGGGCATCACGCGCGCGGAGATGCGGCGCGGCTGCTGGGACCCCGTCGAGCGGCTCAAGGACATGGACCTCAACCATGTCGAGGGAAGCCTCTGCTTCCCGACCTTCCCCGCTTCTGCGGGCAGACGTTCGCCGAGGCGCACGACAAGGAAGTGGCCCTGGCCTGCGTGCGCGCGTACAACGACTGGATGGTCGAGGAGTGGTGCGGCGACAGCGGCGGCCGGCTGATCCCGCTGTGCCTCATCCCGCTGTGGGACATCGAACGGGCGGTCGCGGAGATTCGGCGCAACGCCGCGCGCGGAGTGAAGGCGGTGACCTTCTCCGAGATCCCCACCCACCTCGGCCTGCCCTCCATCCACTCCGGCTACTGGGACCCGTTCTTCGCGGTCTGCCAGGAGACGGGGACGGTCGTGAACATGCACATCGGTTCCTCGTCGCAGATGCCCGCCGCGTCCCCGGACGCGCCGCCCGCCGTACAGGCCTCGCTGTCCTTCAACAACGCGATGGCCTCGATGATGGACTTCCTCTTCAGCGGGGTGCTGGTGAAGTTCCCACGCCTCAAACTCGCCTACTCGGAGGGGCAGATGGGCTGGATCCCCTACGCCCTGGAGCGCGCCGACGACGTCTGGCAGGAGCACCGCGCCTGGGGTGGCGTCCGGGACCTCATCCCCGAGCCGCCCTCGACGTACTACTACCGGCAGATCTTCTGCTGCTTCTTCCGCGACAAGCACGGCGTCGCCTCGCTGGACGTCGTGGGACGGGACAACGCGACCTTCGAGACCGACTACCCACACGTCGACTCGACCTTCCCGCACACCAAGGAGGTCGCCCTCGACCATGTGAAGGGCCTCGACGACGAGACCATCCACAAGCTGATGCGCGGGAACGCCATCCGCATGCTCGACCTGGACCTCGACGAGTAGCGGGCCCATGGATCTCACGTACACCCCCGAGGAGCAGGAGTTCCGCGCCCGGCTGCGGGAGTGGCTCGCCGAGGTGCTCCCGTCGCTGCCCCCGAAACCGTCCCCGGCCGACTGGCCCGGCCGGCGGGCGTACGACCTCGGGTGGCAGCGGATGCTGTACGACGCCGGGTACGCGGGGCTGCACTGGCCCGTCGACGCCGGGGGCCGGGGCGCCACGCCGACCCAGCACCTCATCTACCTGGAGGAGACGGAAAAGGCGGGCGCCCCCTACGTGGGGGCCAATTTCGTCGGACTGCTGCACGCCGGGCCGACCATCGCCTCCGAAGGGACCCCCGTACAGCGGGCGCGCTGGCTGCCGCCGGTGCTGCGCGGCGAGGAGGTCTGGTGCCAGGGGTTCAGCGAACCGGACGCCGGCTCGGACCTCGCGGCACTGCGCACCCGCGCGTGGCGGGACGGCGACGACTACGTAGTGAGCGGGTCCAAGATCTGGACCTCCCACGCCGAGGTCGCCGACTGGTGCGAGCTGCTGGTCAGGACCGACCCGGCGGCCCCGAAGCACCGCGGGATCTCGTGGCTCGCGATGCCGATGGACGCCCCCGGGATCACCGTCCGGCCACTGCGCACCCTCGCGGGCTCGACCGAGTTCGCGGAGGTCTTCCTGGACGAGGTGCGGGTGCCCGTTGCGCACCGGGTCGGTGCCGAGAACGACGGCTGGCGCGTGACCATGGTGACCCTGTCGTACGAGCGCGGTACCGCCTTCGTGGGTGAGGTCGTGGCCTGCCGACGGGTGCTCGGGGAGGTCGCGCGCGAAGCCCGGAAGAACGGCCGCTGGGACGATCCGGCACTTCGGCGGCGGCTGGGCGGGCTCAACGCGGAGTTCCGCGCGCTGTGGCGGCTCACGCAGTGGAACGTGAGCGAGGCACAGAGCAACGGGGGAGTGCCGGGGGTCGGCGGTTCGGTTTTCAAACTGAGGTACTCGCACGCGCGGCAGGAGCTGTACGACGCCGCCGCCGAGGTTCTCGGGCCCGAGGCGTTGGACCTGGGCAGGGAGTGGACGCTCGACCGGCTCAGCTCCCTGTCGTACACCATCGCGGCCGGCACCTCGCAGATCCAGCGCAACATCGTGGCCGAGCGGATCCTGGGCCTGCCGAAGGGACGGTGACTACTTTCCCGTGGACTTCCAACTCACGGACGACCAGCGAGCCTTGAAAGCGGGCGTGCGCGAGCTGCTCGCGGCGCGGTTCGGCCGGGAGCGGCTGCGCGCCGCCGTGGACGAGGGGCCGAGGCTCGACCGGGCCCTGTGGCGCGAGCTCGGCGAGGCGGGGTTCTTCGCGCTGCGCCTGCCCGAGGCGGACGGCGGCGTCGGACTCGGCCTCCCGGAGACGGTGCTCGCCTTCGAGGAGGCCGGGCGGGTCCTGCTGCCCGGCCCGCTGATCGCCACGCACCTCGCGGCGGGCGTGGTGGACGGGGCCGCCACCGGAGAGGCCGTGGTGACGGCCGTCGACGGCCGGGGCCTGGTGGAGTGGCTGGCCGAGGCGGACGTCGTACGCGGGGACGCGACCGGCGCCGAGCCGCTGCGGCCGGTGGACCCCCTGACACCGCTGCACCGGGTACCCGTATCCGGTGGGGCCGGTCTCATCGACGCGCGCCCCGTGAGTTCCACCGGCGCACTCCCCACGGCTTCCCTCACTTCGCTCTTCACGGCGGCCGAACAGCTCGGCACCGCCGCCCGCACCTGCGAGACAGCCGTGCAACACGCCCGGACCCGTGAGCAGTTCGGGCAGCCGATCGGGGCCTTCCAGGCGATCAAGCACCTGTGCGCGCGGATGCTGGTGCGGGTGGAACTGGCGCGCGCCGCGGTCTACGCCGCCGCCGTCACGGCCGACCCCGTGGACATCGCGGCGGCCCGGCTGCTCGCCGACGAGGCCGCCGTGCGCGGCGCCCGCGACTGCCTCCAGGTGCACGGCGGCATGGGCTTCACCTGGGAGTCCGACGTCCACCTGTATCTGAAGCGGGCCTGGACGCGGACTCAACGTGCGGGAACGGCTACGGAGAGTGAGGAACTGTTGGCGGCCGACCTCGTGTCCGGAGTGGGCCGATAGGGCTCTGTGCAGGCACGGTCCGGAAAGGGGTGCAATGAATGTCGCGGATCGTGGCATACCGGAATTACGGAGCGTTGATATCGGGTTGTGTCCTACGCGTGACTTGTCACGGCCTGGAGTCGGCGGCGGGCTCGGGTACCTTGTGTGGGATGCGAGTGGTTCCGAGATCGAGCGATCCCGGTGTTGCCCCTGAGGCCGCGCCGGATCCGGCGATGCTCGCCGCTCGCAAGGCAGTGCGGACCCCCGCGACTGCCTGTTCGACTCCCCACGGCGAGCGTCGCACAGTATGCCGCACGCGTACTCCTTCGCGCTGGAATATGCCCGAAGCGCTTGTTGGGGTGACTGTACGTCAACCATGCTGTCTCTCAAGGGAATCACGTTCCGTGATCCTGGTTCTGGTCATGCAGGTCATGGCCACGATCGTGGCCCTCGTGAGGCGCGAGGCGATGTGTCCGCCGGTTCGGATGGTGTGAGCGGTGCAGGTGCTTCAAGTGCAGCTGGAGATCCGGCCCGACCCCGCGGAGGTGGGGCGAGCTCGGAGATGGGCCCGTTCGCGGCTTGCCGGGTCCGGGATAGGGGTCGATGAGCCGCTCGCCGAGACGCTGATCCTGCTCGTCTCCGAACTCGTCACCAATGCCGTGGTGCACACCGGCTGTCCGGCCGTGCTGCGGCTGTCCCTGCCGGGCGTCCTCGGTGAGTCCATCGGTACCGTCCGCCTGGAGGTGGCCGACTCCAGCGCCCGCCCCCCGGTACCCCGGCACGCCGAGGGCGACGAGACCAACGGCCGCGGCCTGGAGTTGGTCGACGGCCTGGCGGACCGCTGGGGCTGGAACCCCGAGGGTGCGGGCAAGAGCATCTGGTGCGAGGTCGACCGCTGTACGCAGGGCGCCCGGGCGGGGGGCGCGTGCGCGGCGTCCCCCTATGAGGACTTCGCGTACGAGGCGTACGAGGCGGTCTAGGCCTGTGCGGCGTGGTCCGCCGGACGGACCCTGGTCCGCGGACGCACTCACTCCCGCACCTCTGGTGCGGGGGCACGGTTCGTGCATCTGTGCACGCGTTCCGTCTCCGCGGCCCTGTCGGGGCCGAATGCGCCGGGATGTGCTTCCGTGCGCGCCTTCGTAAAGGGTACGTAAGTGATAATTCCCCGAACGGGTGTTGACGTGGCGTGTCCGTTTGATCACGCTTGTGTTCAGCGATTCGCCGCGAGGGGACGACGAGGGTTTCGGTGACGGGAGCCCTCGGCGAGTGCGGGTCGTGATTCGGCGTCGGCTCCTACAGGGCCAGAGGGAGCAGGGCGGGTACGCCGGAACCGGATGGCGGCGCGCGATGCCGTGCTCGGGGCGCGCAGTGGCGCGCCGCCAGCCGACCCTTTCCCCGGGGGCTCCAGGGGCTCATCGGGGACCTCAGAGGATGGCCACCGGTGCCACGGGGGTCCCTGTGCCGCCCACGAAGGGTTCCGGCATCGCGGAGAGCAGGAAGGCGTAGCGATTCTCTTGTCCACAGGCTGTGGACAACTTTTCGAGATTCCAGTTCTGGCCCTGCAGCATCCCCATTTCGACCAGGTCGAGCGCGTGTACGGGCAACCACAGGTCCTCGATTTCGGGAGGAAAGATCTCAAAAGTGAGAGTGTCGTTCGCGACGGCCGCGACGTCGCGTGCGTGGAACCACTCGGGCGTACGGATCGACAGCCCGGGCGACGGATACCCGTACGCGTGCTTGTCGCCGGCCAGGTAGACCTGGATCTGCCCGGTCCGTACGAGCACGATGTCCCCGGACCGCACCCGTGTGCCCGCCAACTCCTCCGCCGCGTCGAGGTCTTCGGGGGTCACGGCGTGCCCGCCGTCGAGGCGGTCGACGCCCCGCGCGCGCGGGATGTCGAGCAGGACGCCCCGCGAGACGATGTGCCGGGGCTTGTCGATGCCGCTGAACTCGGCGCCACCGTGGGGGGTGATCGTGCCGGCCGGGCGGCCGTTGTAGAGCTTCCCCGAGTGCGAGACATGGGTGAGCGCGTCCCAGTGGGTCGCCGCCTGGAGTCCCAGGGTCACGGCGTCGTCGCTGCACGCGACCGTTCCCGGACCGAAGATCTCCTGGTTGATCTGCACCATGACGTGCAGCGGATTGATCCGCCCCGGGATCATCCCGGTCTGCACGCCGTCCTCCTGGAGAGGGAGCGCGAGCGGGACACGCCGTCCCGTGCGGACGCAGGCGGCGGCCTCTCGTACCACCTCGTCGGTGATCAGGTTCAGGGTCCCGATCTCGTCGTCGGCGCCCCAACGCCCCCAGTTGTTCACGCGCTTGGCGATGTCGTGGAACTCGACCGGAAGTGACATGAGTCCTCCGCGGGGCTTGTCTCCGGGTATCCGACGGGTCGTAGAATCCGAGGGGACCGAATCTAACGGACCGTCAGAAACTGCGGGAAGGGGCCGGACGTGGGGAACTTCTTGGCAGGAAAGGTCGTCGCTGTGACGGGGGCGGGCCGCGGGATCGGCCGCGCCGTCGCGCTCGGCGCGGCGGCCGAGGGCGCACGGGTCGTCGTCAACGACTACGGGGTGTCCATCGAGGGCGCCGAGCCGACGAGTTCGATCGCCGACGCCGTGGTCAAGGAGATCGAGGCGGCGGGCGGGGAAGCGGTCGCGGTGGCCGACGACATCTCCACGATGGCCGGCGGCCAACGGGTCGTCGACGCGGCGCTGACCTCGTACGGACGTATCGACGGAGTGGTGTGCGTGGCCGGCATCCTGCGTGAACGGATGCTGTTCAACATGTCCGAGGAGGAATGGGACCCCGTCGTCGCCACCCATCTGAAGGGCACGTTCACGGTCTTCCGGGCGGCCTCGGCGGTCATGCGCAAACAGGGTGCGGGCACGCTGGTCGGCTTCACCAGCGGCAACCACCAGGGCTCGGTCGCGCAGGCCAACTACAGCGCGGCGAAGGGCGGGATCATCTCGCTGGTCCGCAGCGCGGCACTGGGCCTGCACAAGTACGGGGTGACGGCGAACGCGGTGGCACCGGTCGCCCGTACCCGCATGTCGGCCCATGTCCCCATGGAGCTGAAGGAGATCGGCGAACCGGAGGACGTGGCCGCGCTGGTGGTCTACCTCCTCTCCGACCGTGCCCGCGAGGAACGCATCACCGGGCAGGTCTACACGATCGCCGGCCCCAAGATCGCGGTGTGGGCACAGCCGCGGGAGCTGCGTGCCGGGTACGCGGAAGGCGGCCCCTGGACGCCCGAGCGGATCGCGGACTTCCTGCCGGGGACCGTGGGCGTGGACCCCATGCCCCTGCTGGAACAGGTGGAGGCGATGGCGCGGGCGGCGGCGCGCAAGGCGCGGCCGAACGCGTGAGGTGAGGGCGAACGCGTGAGGTGCCGTTGTTCTTTGGGTCCGTGGGCGAGGGGGACACATGGAGTTCGGATTCGACGCCGAGGACGAGGCCTTCCGGCGCACGGCACGGGACTGGCTGACCGCTCACCCGGTCGGTGATCCGGTCGTCCGTCAGGACTGGGAACGGGAACTGGGCCGGGGCGGCTGGATCGGCCTCGGCTGGGCGGAGGACGGCTACGGCAACCGGCGGGCGAGCCTGACCCAACAGGTCGTCTGGGCCGAGGAGTACGCCCGTTCCAGGGCCCCGGCCCGCTCGGGCCACATCGGCGAGAAGCTCCTCGCCCCCACCCTCATCGCCCACGGGACCCCGGAACAGAAGGCCCGCTTCCTGCCCCCGGTCGCCCGCGGCGAGGAACTCTGGTGTCAGGGATACAGCGAGCCGGGCGCGGGTTCGGACCTGGCGGGGATCCGTACGGCCGCGGTACGGGACGGCGACACGTACCGTGTCAGCGGCCAGAAGATCTGGACCTCGCTCGCCCACGAGGCGCACTGGTGTTTCGTCCTCGCCCGTACGGAACCGGGGTCGAGCCGTCACCACGGCCTGTCCTTCCTTCTCGTCCCGATGGACCAGCCCGGCCGCGTCGAGGTCCGTCCGATCCGCCAGCTCACCGGCACGAGCGAGTTCAACGAGGTCTTCTTCGACGGGGCGGTGGCGCGTGCCGAGCACGTGGTCGGCGGCGCGGGCAACGGCTGGCAGGTCGCCATGAGCCTCCTCGGTTTCGAACGAGGGGTCTCGACCCTGGCCCAGCAGATCGGTTTCGCGGAGGAGCTGGGCCGGGTGATCGAGACGGCCGTCGCCACGGGCGCGGCGGCCGACCCGGTCGTCCGCGACCACCTCGTACGCCAGTGGGCGGAGCTGCGCACGATGCGCTGGAACGCCCTGCGGACGCTGGGTGGTTCGGGCGACGCGGGCGCGCCCAGCGTCGCCAAGCTGCTGTGGGGCCGCTGGCACCAGCGGCTCGGTGAACTCGCGGTACGGGTGCGGGGGGCGGAGGCCGCGACCGGTCCCGGGGACTGGTCGGCCGTGGCCCCGTACGCACTCGACTCCTCTCAGCACTTGTTCCTGTTCAGCCGGGCCGACACCATCTACGGCGGCTCGGACGAGATCCAGCGCACGATCATCGCCGAGCGCGTGCTCGGCCTGCCGAGGGAACCCAAGGGCTGAGGGAGTCGCGATGCGAGGCGTGATCTTCGACGGCAAGCGGACCCAGGTCGTGGACGACCTGGAGATACGGGATCCGGGGCCCGGCGAGGTGCAGGTCGCGATCTCCGCGGCCGGGCTCTGCCACAGCGACCTGTCGGTCGTGGACGGGACGATCCCCTTTCCCGTCCCCGTGGTCCTGGGGCATGAGGGCGCGGGGATCGTCGAGGCGGTGGGCGCGGGTGTCGGCCATGTCCGACCCGGCGACCATGTCGCGCTCTCCACGCTCGCCAACTGCGGGACGTGCGCGGAGTGCGATCGGGGGCGGCCGACGATGTGCCGCAGGGCGATCGGGATGCCGCGGCAGCCGTTCACGCGGGGCGGGCTGCCGCTGTACCAGTTCGCGTCCAACTCCGCGTTCGCGGAACGGACGGTGGTGAAGGCGGTCCAGGCCGTCCGCATCCCCAAGGACATCCCCCTCCCGTCCGCCGCGCTGATCGGATGCGGCGTGCTGACGGGAGTGGGCGCGGTCCTGAACCGCGCGAGGGTGGACCGGGGGGACACCGTCCTCGTCATCGGCACCGGCGGAATCGGGCTCAACGTTCTCCAGGGCGCGCGGCTCGCGGGCGCCTTGAAGATCGTCGCGGTCGACGCCAACCCGGCGAAGGAGGCCGTGGCCCGGCGGTTCGGCGCGACGCACTTCCTGACGTCGACGGAGGCCGTGAAGGACATCCTTCCGACGGGGGCGGACCACGCCTTCGAGTGCGTCGGGCGCGTCGAACTCATTCGCCAGGCCATCGATGTGCTGGACCGCCACGGACAGGCCGTCCTCCTCGGCGTACCCCCGGCCACGGCCGAGGCGTCCTTCCTCGTCTCCTCCATGTACCTCGACAAGTCCATCCTGGGCTGCCGATACGGCTCCTCCCGCCCCCAGCGTGACATCGCCCTCTACGCCGACCTCTACCGAGACGGCCGCCTCCTCCTGGACGAACTGGTCACCCAGACCTACCCGGTGGAGGACTTCGACAAGGCGGCACAGGACGCGGAGGGGGGAGGGTGGCGCGGGCGGTGCTGACGTTCTAGGGGGCGGTTCATTCGTCTGCGGGTGGGCGGGGGCCGGCCGCGCGGTTCCCCGCGCCCCCAGGGCGGGGGCTTCGCCCCGCATTCCCCGCCCACCCGATTCGCTTGGCCGTCGGCCGGTGGGGGGCGAAGCCGAGAGCCTGGGGGGAGGGTAGGGGCGGCGGGGGCGAGGAACCGTTGGGCCGGTGACCGCGGACGGAGTTATCCACAGGGCGGGGAAATCCCGTGGGTGGTGTCGGACCCGTCCCTGGCGTCGTCGCACGAGCTACCGAGACGTCGCCACCAAACGGGTCCTGACCTGGTCCGTCGTCGCCACCGGCGCCCGTACGCCGGTCGCCACGACCCCCCTGGAGCTCCGGAAGGTGCGCCGATACGCGGTGGGGGTGACCCCGAGCACCGCCTGCAGGTGCTGCCGCATCGACTGGGCCGTGCCGAAGCCGGCGTCCCGCGCGACCTGGTCGACGGACAGGTCGCTGGTCTCCAGCAGGTGCCGGGCCCGTTCGATGCGCTGCTGGGTCAGCCAGTGCCCGGGGCTGACCCCGACCTCCTCGCGGAAACGGCGCGTGAAGGTGCGTACCGACATGGCTTCCTGTTCGGCCATGTCGCGCAGCTGGATCGGCTCGTGGAGGCGGGCCAGGGCCCAGGCGCGGGCGGCGGTCGTGGTGGCCGCCTGCGGCTCCGGCACCGGCCGCTGGATGTACTGCGCCTGCCCACCGTCGCGGTGCGGGGGTACGACGGTGCGGCGGGCCACGTCGTTGGCGACGGCGGTGCCGTGGTCACGGCGTACGAGATGGAGGCACAGGTCGATTCCCGCGGCGACGCCGGCGGAGGTGAGGACGTCGCCGTCGTCGACGAAGAGCACTTCGGCGTCGACCTTGATCTTCGGGAAGAGCCGCTGGAAGTGCTCGGCGTGCATCCAGTGGGTGGTGGCCGGACGGTCGTCGAGGTAGCCCGCGGCGGCGAGGACGTAGCTGCCGGTGCAGATGGAGACGAGGCGGGTGCCGGGGCGGATCTGGGCGAGGGCGGCGGCCAGTTCGGGGGTGAGGATGCCTTCCTCGTGGACGGGGCCGAGTTCGTAGGAGGCGGGGATGACGACGGTGTCGGCGGTGGCGAGGGCCTCGGGGCCGTTCGCGACGAGGACGGCGAAGTCGGCGTCCGTCTCGACGGGGCCGGGCGGCCGGACCGAGCAGGTGACGATCTCGTACAGCGGCCGCCCGTCGGCGTCGCGTGCCTTGCCGAAGAGGCGCTGCGGGATGCCGAGCTCGAAGGGCAGCAGCCCGTCGAGGGCGAGCACGACGACGCGGTGGCGAGGATGCGTACCGTGAGAGACCATGGCCCGATCCTAGCGAATGCTGTCCTTCGGGCCACTCGTTCGCGGGAACGGCAGGCCCGAAGCTCGATGGCGTGACCCAGACAACCGATGCCGCCTCCCGGGGGGCGCCGCAGCCGCGGAGGACCCCCGCCCCACCGAGCCGACCGGCTCCACCGACTCGATCGAGCCGACCGACTCCGTCGAGTCGACCGTCTCGACCGAGTCGACCGACTCCGTCGAGCCGACCCGCGCCTCCGCTCCCCGCGTCCGCATCCACCGCGCCTGGTTCGTCGCCGCCGTCACCTTCGTGACGATCATCGGTGCGGCGGCCTTCCGTTCACTCCCGGGTCTGCTGATCGACCCGCTGCACCAGGAGTTCCACTGGTCGCGCGGCACGATCGGCGCGGCGGTGTCCATCAACCTCGCGCTGTACGGGCTGACGGCGCCGTTCGCGGCGGCACTGATGGACCGCTTCGGCATCCGCCGGGTGGTGGCGGTCGCCCTGATGGTGATCGCGCTCGGTTCCGGTCTGACCGTGTGGATGACGGCGGCCTGGCAGCTGCTGCTCTGCTGGGGCCTGTTGGTCGGTCTGGGGTCCGGCTCCATGGCGCTGGCCTTCGCGGCGACGGTCACCAACCGCTGGTTCACGGCGCGCAAGGGCCTGGTCACGGGCATCCTGACGGCGGCCTCGGCGTCCGGCCAGCTGATCTTCCTGCCGCTCCTCTCCTGGATCGTCACGGAGCACGACTGGCGCCCGGCCGCGGTGACGGTGGCCCTCGCGGCGCTCGCGGTCGTCCCCTTCGTATGGCTGCTGCTGCGGGACCACCCGGCGGACGTGGGCGTGAAGCCGTACGGGTCGGCGGAGTTCGTACCGAAGCCCGCGCCCGTGCAGGGCGCCGCCCGGCGCGCGGTGACGGTCCTGCTCTCCGCCGTCCGCACCGGCCCGTTCTGGCTGCTGGCCGGCACCTTCGCGATCTGCGGTGCCTCGACGAACGGCCTGGTCCAGACGCACTTCGTGCCCGCGGCCCACGACCACGGGATGCCCATCACGGCGGCGGCCTCGCTGCTCGCGGTCATCGGGGTCTTCGACGTGGTCGGAACGGTCGCCTCCGGCTGGTTCACCGACCGCTTCGAACCGCGTCGGCTGCTCGCCGTCTACTACGCGCTGCGCGGCGTCTCTCTCCTCTTCCTCCCCATGCTCCTCGCCCCCTCCGTCCACCCCCCGATGATCTTCTTCATCGTCTTCTACGGCCTCGACTGGGTCGCCACCGTTCCGCCCACCCTGGCCCTGTGCCGCGAGCAGTACGGCGAGGACAGCGCCATCGTCTTCGGCTGGGTCCTCGCCTCCCACCAGGTCGGCGCCGCCCTCGTCGCCTTTCTCGGCGGTGTGGCGCGGGACGCGTTCGGCTCGTACGACGTGGTCTGGTACGCCTCGGGCGCGCTGTGCGCGGCGGCGGCCCTGATGGCACTGGTGATCCGACGGCGCCCCGCGACGGGCACACCCGCGGTGGCGGCGATCGCCTGACGATTCCGGCACCCCGACCGGGCGGCCTGCCGGCGAGCTAGAGGAACCGCCCCCTGTGGAACAGCAGCGGCGCGACGTCGTCGTCGTCGCTCGCGCCGAGCGCGTCCACCCGTCCCACCACGATCAGATGGTCCCCACCGGTGTGCACCGCGTGGATCGTGCAGTCGACCCAGGCCGCGGCCCCCGCGAGACGCGGCGAACCGGAAACGGGCGCCGCGTCGTACACGACCCCGGCGAACTTGTCCGCCCCGCTCACCGCGAACCCACGGCACAACTCGCCCTGGTGCGCCCCCAGCACGTTCACACAGAACACGCCCGCGCGGGCGATCCGCGGCCAGGTCGCCGACGTACGCCCCACCATGAAGCAGACCAGGGGCGGATCGAGTGAAAGCGACGCGAACGACTGACAGGCGAACCCGGCCGGCCCCTCGCCACCGGCCTCGCCCTCGACGCCCGGTGCGGTGATGACGGTGACGCCCGTCGCGAAGTTCCCCAACACCCGCCGAAACGCCACCTGATCGACCGGCGCCCGCTCATCGTCCCCCACCGCGCGCAACTCCGGCCGCGGCAGCGCCTCAACATGCCCCGCGACGGTGGAAGCCCCGGCCGACCTGAGATAACGGACGGCGGCGGCCGCCATCCCTGCGTGTCCCATCACACCACCCATTGAAGCTGACGGGGCGTCAGATAGGAAGGGGCGGGACTGCCTCAGCGGCCCCGGTAGTGGGGGGTTCGGCGTTCCGCGAAGGCGGTCACGCCCTCGGTCGCGTCCGTCGTGGTCATGTTGATCTCCTGGGCGGCGGCTTCGGCGGCGAAGGCTGTGGTGCGGTCGGTGTCGAGGGAGGCGTTGACCAGCTGTTTGGTGAGGGCGAGGGCGCGGGTCGGGCCGGTGGCCAGGCGCTCGGCCCAGTCGCGGGCGGTCTTCTCCAGATCGTCCGCCGGTACGACCCTGTTGACGAGCCCGAGCCGCGCCGCGTCCGCCGCCGTCAGCGCGTCGCCGAAGAACATCAGTTCCTTGGCGCGCTGGGGGCCGATGAGCCGGGGCAGCAGATACGCGCCGCCGCCGTCGGGGACCAGGCCGCGGCGTACGAACACCTCGATGAACTTGGCGGAATCGGCGGCGAGTACGAGGTCGCAGGCGAGGGCGAGGTGGGCGCCGAGGCCGGCCGCGGTGCCGTTGACCGCCGCGATCACGGGCTTCTCGCAGTCGAGGACCGCGCCGATCAGGCGCTGAGCGCCGAGCCGGATCATGCGGGCCACGTACCCGGCCACCCGCTCCCCGGTCGGCGGCCCCCCGCGCAGGTCCGCGCCCGCGCAGAAACCACGTCCGCTCGCCGTGATCACGACGGCCCGTACGTCGGGGTCGCAGGAGGCGTGGGAAAGGTGCTGGATGAGGCGTTCGCGCTGGTCAGGAGTGATGGCGTTGAGGGCTTCGGGACGGTTGAGGGTGATCCACGCGACGTGATTGTCAGTGGCGTGCAGTACCAATGAGTCGACGGGATCGGCCGATTTCGCGGCCGATTTCGCGGCAGATCTCTCGGGGGAGGATGTCATGGGGGTGCTCCGGTTTTTACGGGGGGCGGTGCGGCGGGGGCGGGCGATGGCGCGGAGGCTGGAGCGCTGGGGGTCAGCGGCAGACGACCAGCGCGTCCAGCGCGACCGCTCCCTGGCCCCTGGGCAGCACCATCAGCGGGTTGATGTCGAGCTCGGCGATGTCGTCCCCGAGTTCCAGCGCCATTCGCTGTACGCGCATGACGACCTCGACCAGCGCGTCCACATCCACCGGCGGCCCCCCGCGCACGCCCTCCAGAAGGGCCCGCCCGCGCAGTTCGCCGAGCATGCCCCGCGCCTGGTCCTCGCCGAACGGCGGCACGCGGACGGCCGCGTCCCGCAGCACCTCGACGAGCACGCCGCCCAGCCCGACGGTCACGGTCGGCCCGAAGAGCTGGTCGTGCGTGACACCCACGACCATTTCCACGCCCCGCTCGACCATCTGGCACACCAGCACCCCGTCCAGCGAGATCCCCTCGTAGCGCGCGATGTCGGTGAGCTCGCGGTAGGCGTCCCTGACCTGGCTGGCGGAGGTCAGCCCGATCTTCACCAGACCCAGTTCGGTCTTGTGGGCGATCTGGGCGCCGGACGCCTTCATGACCACGGGGTACCCGACGAGACTCGCCGCGCGCACGGCCGCCGCCGCGCTGGTCACCAACTGCTCGCGCGGCACCCGGATCCCATAGGCCCGCAGCAGCTGCTTCGCCGCGTGCTCGCTCAGCTGCTGCCCCGGCCGCATCAGCGCCTGCGTCTTGCGGAAGGACGGCGAGGGAGTGCGGGGAGCCTCGTCGAAGGGGGAGCGGTAGGCGCCGACGAACCGGTGGTGGTCCAGGTAGGCGCGCACGGCCGTGATGCAGTTGGCGAAGGTCCGGAAGGTGGCGACCTTCGACGAACCGAGCAGCGTCTCGCGGTAGGCGGCCTCGGTGCCGACCGGCGAGCCCCACACCACGCACACCAGTTTGTCCGTCTGTTCCGCCGCGTCCACCAGGTCCTGCGCGAGCTTGTCGCTCATCGGAGGAAAGGGCCCGGTGATCGGACAGATCAGTACGCCGACCTCCGGGTCGGCGAGGATCGCGTCGATGATCTTCCGCCCGCGCCAGTCGCCGACCGGGTGCCCGCCGTTGTCGACGGGATTGGTCACGCTCAGGTACTCAGGTATCCACTGGTGCAGCTCGGCCTGCTTGGGGGCGGAGAGACTCGGCAGGGGCAGCCCCGCCGCCGTCGCCAGGTCGGCGAAGTGCGCCCCCGTGCCGCCCGAGATCGAATAGACCACGACACCCTCCGCCCGCGGGGCGCGGGCGCGGGCCAACAGGGCGGCGGTGTCCTGGAGTTCGTCGAGCCCGTCGACACGGATCACGCCGTACTGCCGCATCGCCGCGTCCACCACCGTGTCGGCGCCGGTCAGCTTGCCGGTGTGTGAGGCGGCGGTGCGGGCGCCGGTCTCGGTGCGGCCGACCTTGACGGCGACGACGGGCACTCCGCGGCGGGCGGCGCGGTCGGCGGCGAGCAGAAAGGAGCGGCCGTCCTTCAGCCCCTCGACGTAGCAGGCGATCGCTCCGATCTCCGGCTGCTCGGAGAAGTAGGAGATGAAGTCGGCGGTCTCGAGGTCGGCCTCGTTGCCGGTGGGCGCCCAGTGGGAGAGCCGTACGCCCAGCTCCTGCATCGCGAACACCGGCCGGCCCTGGTGTCCGGACTGGGTGATGAGGGCGATCGCGGGACCGTCGAGATCGTCGCGGAACTTCTCGAAGGCGTTGAGATTGGTGTTGGGCCCCAGGAGCCGGAGGCCCGCGCGGCGGACGGCGGCGGCGAGGTGGGCCTGCGCGGCGGCGCCCTCGGCCCCGGTCTCGGCGAACCCGGAGGCGAAGGCGACGGCGAACTTCACCTTGGCCTCGGCCAGTTCCCCGATCACGGGGAGCGGGTCGCCGACGAGGAGCACGGCCAGATCGACCTGCTCGGGCAGGTCGGCCAGGGAAGGGGAGCAGGGGATGCCGAAGACGGACTGACGGGTGGGGTGCACCGGGTGCAGCCGGGCGCCGACCCGCTCGGCCCAGGCGATCAGCTGCCGGGTGATGCCGGTGTTCGGCCGGCCCTCGGCGTCCGAGGCGCCGACGACGGCCACGGACTCGGGACGGAAGAAGCGGTCCAGATCAGGTGTGTCGGCGTACAGCGGACGGCCGCTGACGTCCAGGTCGTCGACGTCGGCCGGGCGGCCGTGCACGACGGGTGAGGGCTGCTCGCCGCAGGCGATGACGCGGGCCCGGCGGGAGTCGGTGGTGAGGGTGCCGTGGGTTGATCCAAGCATCGGTCCGCCCGCTCCTGTGTGACAGCCAATTAACTGACGCACTGTCAGATTACTTAACTGACGCCGCGTCAGGAACCGTCGTGCAAGCAAAAGGCTGGGCGGCGGGGATCTGGTTCGTACCCGCCGCGCGCGGGGCCGGAACCCGTGGAGGTGCCGCACAACCTTCAACTCCCCTTGATCGTCTATGACATGGTCCTGTCGTCTCACGTCGGCCAAGCCACCGCTTCTCTCCTTCTCCTCACCTTTCTTCTCACCCTGGGGGATGTCATGAGACCTGTCTCCTTCGGCCGCGCGCTGCGGCTCGGAGCCTGTACGACGCTCGCGGCCGGACTTGTCACCGTGGGGCTCGCCGTCGCCCCCGCGTCGGCCGAGACCGAGTCCGACCAGCTGTGGATCGACGCACCCTCCGAGCAGGCCCTGCCGCTCGGCACGGACGGCGGCGCGCCGCAGAGCCGGACGATCGACGTGGGGATCTACCACGACAACGGCCACTTCACGGTGACCGACGGCAAGGTGAGCGTCGACGCCTCCGGGCTGGCCGGGGTCGGCGAGGTGACCTGGCCGGACAACTGCGCGCCGAACGGCGCGACCGCGGTGTGCAGCGTGCCGGACGTGCCCGTGATCGGGTCCGACTACAGCCGGCAGATCCACCTCGGGATCCGCGCGGCCGACGGTGCGCGGGCCGGGTCGCAGGGCAGGATCACCTACGGGGCGACGGCCACCGGTGGCCCCGACGGCACGCTCACCGCGCCCGAGGACAGTTTCGAGACCGACGTCACGCTGGCCTCGGGCCCCGATCTCTCCCTCGCCCCCGTGGCCGACGTCGAGCACGCGCAGCCGGGTGGCACCGAGACGATCCCCTTCGCGCTGACCAACAAGGGCAACGAGAGCGCGCACGGCGTCACGGTGAAGATGACGGCGTCGTACGGGGTGGACTTTCTGAACAAGTACGACGCCTGCACCTACACGCGGACGGGCGGTGACGAGTACGCGCCGATGACGGACGCGACCTGCACGTTCGACCAGGTGCTGGCTCCCGGTGACTCCTTCGAACTGCCCGCGCCGCTGCAGCTGGCGATCGCGCGGCACGCGTTGAACGACCGACTGGACATCAGTGTCGACCCGGCCGACGGCGCGACCGACCTCGCGAGCCGCGACAATTACGCGGCCCTGCAGATCGGCACGGACAACACCGCGGACTTCTCGGTGACCGGCGCCGCGGTCACCGGTACGGCGGGCCAGACGGTCACCGCCCCGCTCACCTTCAAGAACAACGGCCCGGCCTGGTTCGCGAACCTCGGCTCCGGCGACCCGGCGGCCAAGGTCAGGCTGCTCGTCCCGACCGGTACGACGGTCACCGGCGTCCCCGCGGACTGCGTCCCGCACACCCTCACGGGCGGGTACTACGAGAAGCGGACGGGCGCCCCGCGCTACGACTGCGCCCTCCCCTACTGGGTGTCCGAGAACACCGAGCGCACGTACGTCTTCCAGCTGCGGATCGACACGGCGGTGCCCGGCACGACCGGTGAGGTCAGCATCCACCCCGAGTTCGGCGACTTCGCCTTCGACCCGGACACCACGAACAACACGGCGGTTCTCGCCGCCAACTGACGACGACTCAGCGCGCGGCGCGGGTGTCGCCCGTGTCGCGCGCCCCCGTCTTCGCCCCCGCCGTCGCCCCTGCCCCCGCTTTCGACGTCGCCCTCTCCGCCGCCTTCTCCGCCTTCTCCGCCTTCTGCGCGGTCCTCGCGACCGCCTTCGCGATCTTCTCCGCGTCGAGGGCGAGTTCGCGGAACATGCCGCTGATGGGGTTGGTGAAGCCGGTGAAGTAGAGGCCGGGTGCCTTCTTCGGGGTGTGGGCGCCGTGCACGACCGGGCGGCCACGCCCGTCGAGGACGTCGAGGTGGCCGACGATGCCCTCCAGGGCGCGTACGTACCCCGTCGCGGCGATCACGACGTCCGGGTCGATCCGCCTCCCGTCGGCGAGGACGACCTTGTCCTCCTCGAAGCCCTCCACCGCGGCCACGACCTCGACGCGCCCCTTGCGGACGGCGTTGATGAGGCCGACGTCCTGGACGGGGATGGAGCCTTCGTTGACGCGGGAGTAGAGGCCGGTGTCGGGGCGGGGCAGCCCCTGCGCCGACAGGTCCGGCACGCTGACCTTGGCCATCGGCCCGGCGAGTGCGTCGACGAGGCGCACCGGCAGCCGTCGTACGAGGATCCCGGTGAACTGGGCGGCCCAGCCCGCCGTGGAGCGGCGCACGATGTGCGGCGCGGTGCGCACGGCGAGCCGTACCCGGGAGGCGCCGCCCTCGACCAGGTCCACGGCGATCTCGGCGCCCGTGTTGCCGACGCCGACGACGAGGACGTCACGGCCGGTGTAGGGGGCGGGGTTGCGGTAGTCGCCGGCGTGCAGGAGTTCGCCGGTGTACGAGTCGCGGCCGGGCCACTCGGGCAGGCGCGGGGTGTGGTTGTGGCCGGTGGCGACGACCACGGCGCGGCCGGTCAGCTCGCGGCCGCCGGTGGCGTGCAGCAGCCAGCCGTCGCCACCCGGGGCGGGCTCGACGCGCGAGACCTCGACGCCCGTGACGATCTCCAGCTGGTGGTGCTCGGCGTACTTCTCCAGGTAGCGCACCACGTTGTCGCGCGAGACCCACCGCCCGAAGGAGCGCGGCATCGCGAGGCCGGGCAGGCCGGACAGCCGCCGGGTCGTGTGCAGGTGCAGCCGGTCGTAGTGGCGCCGCCAGGACGCCCCGACCTGGTCGGACTTCTCCAGTACGACGGCCCGTACGCCCTGGGCGCGCAGCGCGTACGCCGTCGCGAGCCCCCCGGGGCCGCCGCCGATGACGTACACGGGGCGGTCTTCGTGGGACGGCACCGGGCGGGGTGTCGAGGAAGCAGTCGAGTCGGCCATGTGCGCGAGCGTAATCACGTCGTCACTTGATAGGTCTCGGTCAAGCCCGGAATCGGTTGCGAACTGATCACGACTGTAGGAGGAGTGGGTGGGGCCGGTGGCGTAGGTCACTCGGTT
Source organism: Streptomyces mirabilis (assembly GCF_039503195.1). Classification (NCBI taxonomy): domain Bacteria; kingdom Bacillati; phylum Actinomycetota; class Actinomycetes; order Kitasatosporales; family Streptomycetaceae; genus Streptomyces; species Streptomyces mirabilis. The sequence goes on along the minus strand of NZ_JBCJKP010000001.1, from coordinate 4,817,910 downwards.
GTGTTCGAAGAGGGGGGACGAGTGAAGGGGAGGGCGGCCCACGCCTCTTGCGCGGGCGTGCTCCGTGCGCTGAACTGACGTACCGTCAGAAATCGAAGGGGGCGTGGACTGCCATGGACACGATCTGGCTCGGCGGAGCGGAGTGGCTGGCCGTGCTGCGGATCGGGCTCGGGCTGTGGTGGCTGGAGAGTTGGCGGCACAAGGACAAGAAGGGCTGGTTCGAGCGGGGGACCGGGATCGCCTGGGCGGCGGACGTCGCGGGCAAGCACCGGTGGAACGCGGTGCGCTCCGGCTTCGACGTCGTGGTCGCGCCCCGGCCGCGGACGATGGCGTACGTCGTCGTGTACGCGGAGTTGGCCCTCGGGCTGGGACTGGTGGCCGGGTTCCTGACGCCGATCGCGCTGGTCGGCGGGCTGCTCCTCAACGTCCTGTACTTCACCCTCATGATCCACGACTGGGCCGAGCAGGGGCAGAACGCGATGATGGCGCTGATCTCGGGCGTCGCCTTCTTCGGGATGGGGTGGCAGACGTGGTCGTTGGACAGTGCGATGGGCCTGTTCTCGTGAGGGGCGTGTCGACCGGGGTCGGGGTGTGCTCATGAGCGGGGAGCGCGCGTCGAGCGAGGAGCGTCCGTCGGGCGAAGTGCGTGCCGCGGACAGGGCGCCCGCGTCGGGCGGGGCGCGTTTCGATCTGCCCGAGGTCGATGCCTTCACCCGGCCGTACTGGGACGCGGCGGCGGAGGGTCGGCTGCTGATCCGCCACTGCGCGGGCTGCGACCGGGCCCACCACTACCCCCGGGAGTTCTGCCCGCACTGCTGGAGCGAGGACGTGCGCTGGCGGCCCGCGAGCGGGCACGCCACGCTCTACACCTGGTCCGTCGTGCACCGCAACGACCTCCCGCCGTTCGGCGAGCGGGTGCCGTACGTCGCCGCGGTCGTCGACCTCGCGGAGGGGCCGCGCATGATGACCGAGGTGGTGGAGTGCGAGGACGGCGCGCTGCGGATCGGGATGGGGCTGGAGGTCACGTTCAGGGCGGGGGTGCCCGTGTTCCGGCCACGGTCCGGCGCTGTTTCGTTTCCTTCCCCCGCCGTCCCATCCCCCTCCTCCGCGTCGAAAACCACTTCCTGAACCCCTTTGGGCCCCGTGAATAATGGCCGGATGTCCGACGTTCACGAGAAGTCCCTCGCCCATCCCTTCCCCGTGGTCGACGGCCACGGCCTGCGGCTTCGCCCCTGGGACCCGGAGTCCGAGGCCGATGTCGCGACCTGGCTGCGCGGGCTGTCCGACCCGGAGTTCCAGCGCTGGAACACCCCGGTCAAGATCGTCCGGGACCTGGACAGCGCCCGTGACTCGCTCCGCTCGCGCGCCGAGGCCGTCGCCGACGGCACCGCCGTCGCCTTCTGCATCACGGACGCGGCCACCGGTACGACCCTCGGTCACATAGGCGTCAACGACATCAACCACGTCATACGCGTCGGCATCGTCGGCTACTGGGTCCTTCCGGAGGCCCGCGGTCACCAGGTCGCCACCCGTGCCCTCGCCCTGGCCGCCCGCTACGCCTTCGGCGCCGTCCGTCTGCACCGCGTCGAACTGGGCCACGCCCTCGGCCACGACGCGTCCTGCCGGATCGCCGAGCGGTGCGGGTTCCCGTACGAGGGGACGCTGCGGGAGGCGATGTTCGAGTCGGGGCGGCACGACGCGTTCCGGGACGTACACCTGCACGCACGGATCGCGACGGACCCGGAGCCGACGCTGCCGCCGACGGGCTCCGGGCCCCGGTAGAACCCGGTCCGGCACGGTGCGCGGGGCCGGGAAAACCGGAGGCACCGGGCATGCCGTGCGCGGGATCATGCCGGGTATGACTCGTGACGCGCGTGGCTGGGTGTTCACCCACGATCTGGACGAATTCCTCACCAGCGCGGGGGACTTCCTGCGCTCGCGGCCCGCGGCGCACACCGTGGCGCTGTCCGTGACCGACGCGCTGCGCAGACGAGGGCCGGACGTGTACGGGGAGGAGGCACCGTTCTTCGGCCGGTTCGCCGACGCCGACAGGGCGGAGGAAGGGGAGGACGACGGGGTCGGTGCGGTGTCGGCCGTGCTGTTCCACACCCCGCCGTACCAGCTCAACCTCACCGACCTCCCGGCGGAGGGCATCGACGCGCTGGCCGCGCGGCTCGCGGACGAGGGGTACTCGTTCCCGGGCGTCGGCGGTCCGGTGGACACGGCCGCCGAGTTCGCCGCCGCCTGGGAGCGCCACGCCGGCGCGCGGGCCCAACTCAGAAGAAGCGAACGGCTGTACCGGCTCGGTACGCTCACGCCGCCGACGCCCGTTCCGCCGGGCCGCGCCCGGGTGGCCGGCGAGAGCGACCACGCGCTCGTCGCGCGCTGGTACTCCGAGTTCGCCGGGATCTTCGGGCGGAACGAGAGGCAGGACCCGGACCGCTGGGCCGAGAGCCGACTCGCGTACGGCGGTGTCACGCTCTGGGAGACGCCGGACGGCACGCCGGTGGCCATGGCCGGAGCGACCCCCCTGATCGCCGGGCAGATCCGGGTCGCTCCCGTCTACACCCCGGCACCCCTGCGCGGACGCGGCTACGCGGGGGCCGCCACCGCCGAGGTCAGCAGGGCCGCGCTGGCCGGCGGAGCGGACGAGGTGCTCCTCTTCACCGACCTCGCCAATCCGACCAGCAACGGCCTCTACCAGCGCATCGGTTACCGCCCCGTCGCCGACTTCGCCGTCTACGACTTCGCGAAGTAGCCGTCTGCGACAACCCGTCTGCGACAACCCGTCTACGACTTCGCGAAGTAGCCGTCTACGACAACCCGTCTGCGACAACCCGTCTACGACTTCGCGAAGTAGTGGCCCTCTTCGAGGTCCTCGACGAGGCCGGGCCGCTCGGGGTGCCATCCCAGCCGCTTCCGCGTGAGGGTGCTCGACGCAGGGATGTCCCTCGCGAAGAAGTGTCCGAGCCAGCCGAAGTGGTCGGCCGCCTCCTCGCGAGGGATGGCGGCGACCGGCAGCTTCAGGTATCGGCCGACGGCGTCGGCGATGTCGCGGACCGGTACGCCCTCGTCGCCGACCGCGTGCAGCCGCGTGCCGCCCGGCGCCTCCTCCAGGGCCAGCCGGTACAGGTGCGCGGCGTCGAGCCGGTGCCCGGCGGCCCAGCGGTTGGAGCCGTCGCCGGGGTAGGCGGAGCCGCCCTTCGCCCGGGCGACGGCGATGATGTGCGGGACGAAACCGTGGTCCCCCTCGCCGTGCACCGACGGCGGCAGCCGCACCACCGAGGCCCGCACCCCGCGCTCGGCGAACGACAGTGCCGCCGCCTCCCCCGGGATCCGGGCCGCCGCGGGCGAGGAGAGATCCTGCTCGTCGTCCTCGGTCGCGACACGGCCAGGCACGAGCGTGAGACCGGCGGTCCCGGAGGTCACGACGAAGGGCCGACCGGATCCCACGAGCGTCTCGCCGAGCGTCCGGATGGCGTGGATCTCCGTCCGGGCGGCGGCGGCGAAGTCGGAGGAGCCGTGCTGGAACGCCGTGTGGATCACGCCGTCCGCCGCGCCCGCGGCCGCCCGCAGGCTGTCGAGGTCGTCGAGAGCGCCACGGTGCGCTTCCGCCCCCGCGGCCGTCAGCGACGCGGCGGCCCGGTCCGAGCGGGCGAGGCCGAGGACCCGGTGTCCCGCGTCCAGCAGTTCGCGTACGACGGAGCTGCCGACGAATCCGGTGGCCCCGGTGACGAACACACGCATGGTGCACTCCAAAAAGGTGATGAGGTCCGGCCCGGCGGTTCCCCGCCCGGTGGTTCCCCGCCCAGGTGATTCCGGATCCACCGTGCGGCCACGTGGGGTCGCCCGTCCAAGGCCTGTATCGCAATGGCACATGCGTTTCAGGCATCACCGCAGGTCAATGGCGAAGGCTTGCGATCAGCCCGCAGTCACGGGGAATACCATGAAGACATGACGCCCGACTCGTCGCCGCAGGAGCAGCCTTCGCCTCCGGTCGACCTCGACCTGCGGCTCGTGCGGTACTTCACGGTCGTCGCCGAGCACCGGCACTTCGGCCGGGCCGCCACGGCCCTGTGCATCGCCCAGCCGTCCCTGAGCCGGCAGATCCGCCGCCTCGAACAACAGCTCGGCGCCCGGCTGCTGGACCGTACCCCGCAGGGCAGTCGGCTCACCGAGGCGGGCGAGGTCTTCCTGCCCCAGGCCAAGGCGCTGCTGCGCTCGGCCACTCAGGCCGCGGCGCGCACCCGGGCCGCCGCCCAGCCCAGCCGTGTCACCATCGGCTACACCTCCAGCATCATCGTCACCCCGGCGGTGCGCGAGATGCGCCGGCTGCACCCGGACGCCGAGGTGGTCGCCCAGCACCTCGTCTGGAACGACGCCCACGCGGCCCTGGTCGAGCACCGGGTGGACGTGGCCGTGACCCGCCTCCCGATGCGGACCGACCAGCTCCACGTCACGATCCTCTACGACGAGCCCCGCCTGCTCCTCGTCCCCCTCGACCACCGCCTGGCCGGCAAGGAATCCGTCACCCTCGACGACATCGCCGACGAACCCCTGCCCCGGGTGTCCGACGCGTCCTGGAACGCGTTCTGGCGCATCGACCCGCGGCCCGACGGCAGCCGGGCGCCCGACGGTCCGCTCATCGAGGCACTGGAGGACAAGTTCGAATTCATCGCCTCCGGGCAGGCCGTGGGCATCGTGCCGGCCGACCCGCGCGCCGACAGCATCCGCCCCGACCTCACCACGGTCCCCCTGCACGGCGTCGAACCGAGCCACGTCGTGCTCGCGACCCGCGCCGACGACCGAAGCCGCCTTGTGGCGGCCTTCCGCAAGTGCGCCCAGGCCCACCTGGCCCCTCCCGTGCCTCAGGGCCAGAGCAGCTCCTTGCGCCAGCCACCGCCCTCCGGAGAAGGTTCCGTGCGGCGGTAGACGAGACGTACGTGCCGACGCCTCGCGTCACCCTGGAAGAACTCCACCTCTTGCGGCCGGAGGCGGTAGAGGGTCCACGTCGGGGCCGGGGCGTCGGGCTCGCGCCGTGCGCGGTCCCAGGCCTCGTCCGAGACCCGCCGCAACTCCGCTACGGAACCCAGCACTTCACTCTGCCCGCCCACGAGCGCGGCGGCCAGCGCCCCCGTCGAACGGGCGTGCAGATCCGCCTGCCCCTCCTCGGCCGGGGCCACCTCGACCGGCCCCCGCAGCCGGATCTGACGGCCCTGGGCGGGCCAGTAGAACCCCAGAGCCGCGTACGGGCGCGCGGCCAGCTGGCGGCCCTTGCGGCTGGTGACATGGCTCGCGAAGGCCCAGCCGTCCGCGTCCGCGCCGTGCAGCATGACGATCCGGACGTCGGGCAGCCCGTCCTCGTCCGCCGTCGCCAGCGACATCGTGTGCGGTTCGCTCTGCCCCGCCGCGACCGCGTCCGCGAACCACTCCGTGAACAGGGGGAGTGGTTCGGCGGGTGCGGATGCCGGGTCGAAGGAGGGCAGCTCTACGTCCCACACCCGCAGTGACCTGAGCAGCTCGTGAAGATCCGTTCCCATGCCCCGAGTATCACTCGGAGTTCCGGCAAAGCTGCGCCATGAGCACCCCGTGCAGCAGCTCCGCGTCCACGAACTCACCCACCTCCGGTGCGCCGTGCCCCCAGCTCAGCGGGTACGTGTTCCCCTCCGGCGCGGGCACGCCCACGTACTCGTCGTGCGCCGAGCGTGTGAACCGGCGGGCGCCGGGCGGCCAGTCGTGCTCCGCGCCCTCGCCGGGCGCCAGCAGGAAGTACGTCCAGCGGCAGCCGTTGGATTCCCTGACGACCGGTCCGGGGTGACCGTCGGTGAGCGCGGCGAGGTGGTGCAGCACGGCTTCCCCGCGTACGCCGCACACGCGGATGGCGTCGAAGTGGACCCCGGCGAGGCGTAGTTGAAGACCGGACCTCGGGACCCAATTCGGGGTGAGTTTGTTCGTCATGACTATGAGCGTGACGGTGGTTGCGTAGCGTGACTAGGTGGACACGGTCCACATTGCTGGTTGTGGGGAGGATGGTGGTCGTTGTGGGGACGAATGGTGGGGCGTCCGTGGGGCGCAGGTTGGTGGGGGAGTTGTTGCGCATTCAGCGGGGGCGGCGGGGGCTTACGCAGAAGGAGGCCGGGGAGTTGTTGCTGGTCTCCGAGTCGATCTTCGGTGCGTACGAGAGGGCCGAGCGGATCCCGCCGATCGAGTTCCTCAAGGATGCGGACAAGGGGCTGGATGCGAGGGGTGCACTCATCGCATGCATCGAGATCACCGAGAAGGAGAAGTATCCGCCGACGTTCCTGGACTGGGTGCGGCTAGAGCGGCACGCGCGGGTGATCAGCGCGTACGAGACCATGCTGATCCCCGGGTTGCTCCAGACCCCGGCGTACACCCAGACGCTGTACGAAGCGCGGCGACCGGCGTACACCGAGGAGGAGATCGATCGTCACGTCACCGCCCGACTCGAGCGGCAGGCAGTGCTGACGCGTGACTCACCGCCGTATGTGGGCTACGTGATCGAAGAATCCGTACTGGAACGGGATCTCGGGGGCGCGGAGGTGTTGAAGGAGCAGTTGCTGCACATCTTGGAGTGCAGCCGGGCGATGAAACAGCACCTCACGGTCCAGGTGATGCCGACCAAGCGGCACACGCATGCGGGAATGCATGGTCCGTTGCAACTGATGGGCACGGAAGAAGGGCGCATGCTCGTGTACCAGGAATGGCATGGCGGCGCTACGGTGATCTCCAAGCCGGAGCAGGTGAACGACCTGTTCGAACTTTTCGGCATCCTGCGGGCGCAGGCGCTCAACCCCTGGGAGTCCGCGGAGCTCATCGAGCAGAAGGCGGGAGAACTTTGAACACGAACGAACTTGCCTGGTTCAAGTCGAGCTACAGCAGCAATGAGGGCGGCGCCTGCCTCGAAATAGCCACCGCCCCCACCGCCATCCACATCCGCGACTCAAAGAACCACACCGGCCCCACCCTCACCATCACCCCCACCACTTGGACGGCCTTCCTCCGTACCGTCCGCTGAGGCGGTCGGCTCACCCCCGTCCCAGCACCACCGTCCCCGACGAGCAGAACCACCCGCCCGTCCCGGAGGCCACCGCCAGCTCGGGAAGGCGTCCGCCCGTCTTCCTGACCTGGCGTTCCCCGGCCTCCCCGCGCAGTTGCCGCACGGCCTCCACCAGGAGGAACAGGCCCCGCATCCCCGGATGCTGGGCCGAGAGTCCACCCCCGTCCGTGTTCACCGGCAGCTCTCCGCCCACCGTCAGGCGCCCCTTCTCCACGAACTGACCGCCCTCGCCCTTCGCACAGAAGCCCAGGTCCTCCAGGGTCACGAGGGTCATGTACGTGAAGGCGTCGTAGAGCTCGGCCACGTCGATCTCGTCGGGCCGCACCCCCGCCCGCTCGAAGGCGAGGCGTCCGCTCACCGCGGCGGGGGAGACGGTGAAGTCCGGCCACTCGGACATCGTCGTGTGTGAGACGTGCTCGCCGGTGCCGAGGATCCACACCGGGGCCGTACGGCAGTCCCGTACGTACTCCTCGGCCGCCAGCAGCACCGCCGCGCCGCCGTCGGAGCGCAGACAGCAGTGCAGCTTGGTGAAGGGGTCGGCGATCATCGGGCCGGACAGGACGTCGTCGGTGGTGATCGGGGTGCGGAACATCGCCTCCGGGTTCAGCGCCGCGTTCGCCCGCGCCTGGACGGCCACCGAGGCGAGCTGTTCGAGTGTCGTGCCGTACGCGTGCATGTGGCGGCGCGCGGCCATCGCGTACTTGGCGATGAGCGTGTGGCCGTAGGGGACCTCGAACTGGAGGGGGCCCCGGGCGCCGAAGGAGAGATTGCCGGTGCGGCGGCCCGCCTTGATGTCGGCGCGGGCGGTCGAGCCGTAGACGAGGAGGACGGCCTCGGCGTGCCCCGCCGCGATCGCGTCCGTCGCGTGCGCCGCCATGGCCTCCCAGGTGGAGCCGCCGACGGCGGTGGAGTCGACCCAGGTGGGGCGCAGGCCCAGGTACTCGGCTACCTCGACCGGCGGCAGTGCGCCGAGGCCGGCCGACGCGAACCCGTCGACCAGTGAGCGGTCCATCCCCGCGTCCGCCAGCGCGCGCCTGGCGGCCTGGGCGTGCAGGGCGTAGGGCGTCGCGTCGTCCACGCGACCGCAGTCCGAGAGGGAGACACCCACCACGGCGACCTTGCGCTTCCCCGGAGTCATGAATCTGACGGTACATCAGTTATGGCGGCGCGCGGGAGGTCGTCGTGGCTCTGGGCATCCGTACCGCACGGCGCTAATGTGACGGACCGTCAGATCGGGAGAAAGGGCCTGGCCATGGACGCCCGTTTCACCGCCGAACAGGACGAGATCCGCCGCACCCTGCGGGAACTCCTGCTCAAGCGCTGCGGTCCGGAGGAAGTGCGGTCGGCCGTGCGCACCGGGGTCGGATACGACGCCGGGCTCTGGGAGACCCTCGCGCGGCAGCTCGGGCTGCCGGGGCTCGCCCTGCCCACGGCGTACGGCGGGGTCGGCTGTTCGTTCGCCGATCTCGCCCTCGCCTGCGAGGAGTCGGGGCGGGTCCTCGCGCCCTCGCCGCTGCTCGCCACGGCCGCCCTCGCGGCCCCGCTGATCCTCGCCCTCGGCACCGACGCCCAGCGTGCCGGGCTGCTGCCCAGGATCGCGGCAGGCGACCTGACCGCCGCCCTCGCGGTACCGGGTGCCGGGCTCCCCACCGCGCTCGGCCTGGTCGGCGACAACGGCGGGGACTGGGCGGGCGGCGGACGGGCCGGGGGCGTCCAGGCCCGGCCGGGCGAGGAGGGCGGCTGGCGCCTCTACGGGGAGGTGGAACGCGTCCTCGACGGGCACAGCGCCGGGCTCCTGCTGGTCGCCGCGCACACCGGGGGGTTCGCCCGGGCCCGGACGCGGATCTTCCTGGTGGCGGAGGGCGCCCAGGGGCTCGTACGGATGCGGCAGACGTCGTTGGACGAGACGCGGGCGCAGGGGCGGGTGCAACTGCGTCAGGTGCGGGCCGAGGTGCTCGGTGAGGAGGACGGCGACGTGCTCGGCGCGCTCGCCTCCGTCGGGGACGGCGCCGCCGCCGTGCTCGCCGTCGAAGCCGTCGGTGCCGCCGACCGGGCGCTGGAGCGGACCATCGCCCATGTGCGGCAGCGGGAGCAGTTCGGGCGGGCGATCGGATCCTTCCAGGCGGTGAAGCACCGGCTCGCGGACGTGTACGTGCGGGTGCAGGCGGCGCGGTCCGCCGCGTACTACGCCGCCTGGGCGGCGGGCGCGGGGGACGAGCGGGTCGGCGGGCTCGCGCTCGCCCAGGGGCTGGAGGCGCTGCGTACGGCCGCCGCCGAGGCGATCCAGCTGCACGGCGGCATCGGCTTCACCTGGGAGCACGAGGCCCAGCTGTACTTCAAGCGCGCGGCCGGCGACGAACTGCTCTTCGGGCCCGTGCACCGGCTGCGGGCGTACGCCGCCGACGCGGCGCGGCTCTTCGACGGCGCGGAGGTGGCGGTCTGATGGCGCCCGGAATCCGGTCGCGACTCGTCGTGCGGAGTGTGCAGAAGGTGTCCTCGACGCGGGCCTTCGCCCGGATCGCCCCGCACCTCGTCCCCGCCATGGACCGCGCGGTGCACCGGCTGACGCGCGGCAAGGTGCTGCTCAGCGCGCAGCTGCTGCCGGGGATCGTGCTGACGGTGCGGGGCGCCCGCAGTGGGCTGGAGCGGCGTACACCACTGGCCTGTATGCCGGAGGGGGAGGGCGGCTGGATTCTCGTCGGGTCCAACTTCGGGCGTCCCGATCATCCGGCCTGGACCGCCAACCTTCTCGCCCGTCCGGACGCCGTCATCAGCTGGCAGGGCGAGGACATCCCGGTGAGGGCCCGTCTGCTGGAGGGGGAGGAGCGGGACGCGGCGTGGAAGGCGGTGCTGGCGTTCTGGCCGCCGTACGCCACGTACCAGGCGCGGATCGACCGGGAGATCAGGCTGTTTCGCATCGTGCGCCGCGGCACACAGCGCAGCAGGCGGCAGTCCACGAGTGGACTGCCGCCTGCATGACAGGACGCGGGCCGAAGGGGGCCCCAAGAGATGCGGCCGCGCTACTTGGTCGGTTTTTTTCCGGTCACCCCGAGGTGCACCAACAGCGCCAGGTTCGGCTTGAGTTCGGCTTGCTTGACGCCCCAGGTCTGGAAGCCCTTCTGGTGCGAGGCCACCGCGGCGAGCATCGCGACGAGGGAACCGGCGATCGCCGCGGGGTTCACGTCCTTGTCGACCTTGCCCTTGGACTGGAGCTCGGAGACGGAGTCCGCGAGGGAGTTGTTCACCGAGTTCAGGATCTTCATGCGGATCTTGTAGAAGCGTTTGTCGCCCTCGGCGGCGCCCAGGTCGACCACGCGCAGGATCGCCTCGTTCTTCCGCCAGAACTCCAGGAAACCGTCCACGAGTTCCTGCGCGGTCGCCCAGCCGGCCTTGCCGACCCAGGAGCGTCCTTCGAGGAGCTGGGTCAACCCGGCGCCCTCCGCGGCCATTTGCTCGGCGATCTCCAGGACGGCGCCTTCGACGTCCGGAAAGTACTGGTAGAAAGTCGCCGGCGACGTGCCCGCCTTCCGGGCGACATCGATGACTTTGACGTCCCGGTACGGCGACGAGCTGAGCATTTCACTGAGGCAGTCGAGCAGTTTCTGCCTGGTCGCCTGCCCTCGCCGTCCGGCCACGCGGCCGTCGACGGTACGCACTTGTCCTGTCATGCCGTCAGCTTACCGAGGGGTGATCGGAGCGCGATTCGGCCGACTGCAAATGGGGTGCGTGGGGGAGTGCGGGCGGTGAGTGGGGGCCCTGGGCGATGCCCGGGAGTGTCCGGGTCGTCGCGCGGAGTGGATGAAAGGCCGTTAACTTGGCCGCATGGCCGTATCCCGTGCGTCCGACGCAACGCACGCCTACCTGGAGGGCGTCCCCTGTTGGGTCGACGCGCAGCTTCCCGATGTGGAGGCGGGCAGGCGTTTCTACGGTGAGCTGTTCGGCTGGACCTTCGGGGAGGGGTTCGAGCCGCACATGGAGGGCGTGTGGGCCCGCCATCACGGGGAGCCCGTCGCCGCCCTCGCACCCAAGCGGGACGGCCGGATGCCCACCGTGTGGACGGTGTCCTTCGCGACCCCGGACGTCGCCGCGCTCGCGGCCCGGATCCAGGCGGCGGGCGGGCAGGTGATCACCGCGCCCACCCGGCTGGGCCCCTACGGTACGACCGCCCTCGCGACCGACCCCGAGGGCGGGGTCTTCGGCCTGTGGCAGGCGGGCACCCATCCCGGTTTCGGCGAGCGGCACGAGCCGGGCTCCTTCTGCTGGGCCGAGCTGTACGCGCGGGACCCGGAAACCGTCGACCGTTTCTACGGCACCCTGTTCCACGAAGCCCTGTTCGGCCCCGACGCCTCGCCCGACTTCGGCCGCGCCCCGGTCTCCGGCGTCTTCCCGGCCGAGATGCCGCCGCACTTCCTCGTCCACTTCGGAGTGGAGGACGTCGACGCGGCTCTCGGTACGGTGAACCGGCTCGGCGGACGCGTCCAGGCACCCCCTTTCGACACCTCGTACGGAAGGGCGGCCGTCGTCACGGACAATCAAGGGGCGTCGTTCGCCGTACTCCAAGTACGGGGCCGGTGATTTTGTCCCGAGACACCCCGTTCCGCCCCCGGGTTCGCAACCTGTGGCGCGGACAGGAAGAATCGGGGTGCGTGCCGCCATGGCGGTGCGGTGGTGAGACGCTGCACGGGGCTGCGTTCATACGTGGATGACGTGGCTCGTACGGGGAGGTGGCAGGCAAGTGGTGGATCAGCTGACACAGCACGATCCGCGGCGGATCGGGCCGTTCGAGGTGCTGGGACGGCTGGGTGCCGGCGGCATGGGGCTGGTCTATCTCGCGCGCTCGGCTTCGGGCCGGCGCGTGGCGATCAAGACGGTCAGGACCGAGCTCGCCGAGGACCAGCTGTTCCGGGTCCGCTTCACTCGTGAGGTGGAGGCCGCGCGAGCGGTCTCCGGCTTCTACACGGCGGCCGTGGTCGACGCCGACCCGCGCGCGGCCGTGCCGTGGCTGGCCACCGCGTACGTTCCCGCGCCCTCCCTCGAGGAAATAGTGAACGAGTGCGGGCCGCTCCCGGCCCAGGCGGTGCGCTGGCTGGCGGCGGGCGTCGCGGAGGCCCTCCAGTCGATCCACGGCGCCGGGCTCGTCCACCGCGACCTGAAGCCCTCGAACGTGCTGGTGGTGGAGGACGGGCCGCGGGTCATCGACTTCGGCATCGCCTCCGGCGTTTCGAACACCCGTTTGACGATGACGAACGTCGCCGTCGGCACCCCGGCCTACATGTCCCCCGAACAGGCGAAGGACTCGCGCAGCGTGACGGGCGCGAGCGATGTCTTCTCGCTCGGCTCGATGCTGGTGTTCGCCGCCACCGGGCACGCGCCCTTCCACGGCGCCAACCCCGTCGAGACGGTCTTCATGCTGCTGCGGGAAGGCCCCGACCTGGAGGGCCTCCCGGACGAGCTGCGCCCCCTCATCGAGTCCTGCATGCAGATGGAGGCGACCGGCCGTCCCAACCCCGCCGACCTCCAGGCCCAGTTGGCACCCCACCTCTTCGGCTCCGGCTCCGACGACAGCGGTACGGCGTCGGCGTGGCTGCCCGAGCGGGCGGTGGGCCTGATCGAGTCGCGCCGCGGGGGCCGTCCGCCGGTGAAGCCGCAGTCCTCCGGCGGTCGCAGCGGGGGCGGACGCGGCCCCGCCCTGCCCCCTCCCCCCTCGCACGCTCCCTTGCCCGTCGGGGCGCCCGACGCGGGTCCCGTGCGGCTCGCGGGCGGTCAGGTGCCCATCGGCCCCGGGCCGCGCGTCGCCGACGCCCGTGCCGCCGCCGTGAAGGCACCTCCTCCGGAGGCGGGACTCGCCGCCTCCTGGTCCCGCCCGCGCGTCGGCGTCAACGGCGCCGACCCCGCGTCGGCGGTCGCTCCGCCGCCCGCCCCGGACTCCCCGTCCGGCTGGCGGCCCTGGCGCTTCCGCATGTCGAACGACGTATGGGGTACGCCCTCCGTCGCGGGCGACCTCGTCTACGTCACCTCCTTCGAAGTCCACGCCCTGGACGTGGCGACCGGCCGCCGCCGCTTCAAGACGCGGGACGTGGCCTGGTCCATGGCGGTCGCGGACGGCCGTATCCACGCCTCCGACGGCCCGACCCTCTTCGCCCTGAACGCGCGGGAGGGCGCGGACCTGTGGCGACTGTCCACGGACGCCTGGGTGTACTCCCTGAAGGCCGACCGCGGGACCGTCATCACCGGTACGCGCGGGGGCGGCGTGCAGGCCTGGGAGGCCTCCAACGGCCAGAAACTCTGGGAGATCACCGGTGCCCAGAGCGACTTCGAGTCCCCGGAGGCCGGGCCCGCCGTCCACGACGGCACGGTGTACGTCTGGAAGGACGCCCGGCTGCGTGCCCTGGAGGCCCGTACGGGCGAGGAGCGGTGGTCGTACCCGATCGGCGACGCGGCGTCGTGCGGGGGCGTACCCGTACGGATCACCTCCGCCCCCGACGGCTACGTCTACATCTCCGCGGGTACTCGCGTCCTCGCCGTCGACGTCGCCGGCGGGCACGTGCGCTGGCACTTCGAGGCCCCCGCGGTCTTCCTCTCCCCGCCGACCTTCGTGCCGGGCCCCGCGGTCACGGGAGGCGGCGTCTACCTCGCCGACTACCTCGGCACGGTGTACGCCCTCGACGCGACGGACGGTCGCGACCGCTGGCGCATCGCGACCGAGGCCCGCTCCTCGATCGATCCCGTCCTGGTCGCGGCCGGCCACGTCCACGTCGGCAGCGGCAAGGGGTTGTACACCCTCGACGCGGTCACCGGCACCCCGAAGTGGCGCTTCCAGGCCGGGGGCGACCTCGTGGGCGCGCCCGCGGTCGCCGAGGGCCGCATCCACTTCGGCTCCACGGACCATCTCCTCTACACCCTGAAGGCGGACGACGGGCGGCTTCGGTGGAAGCTGGCGACGGGCGGGGAGATCACCGGTGCGCCGGTGGTCAAGGACGGGGTGGTGTACGCGTGCAGCAAGGACCGGTGCGTGTACGCGCTGGACGCGGAGAAGGGGACGGGCACGGCCCGCACGACGTAGGGCCGACCGGGTCACCCGGGGTGCGGTGATTCGTCTGCGGCCGAGTGGGGGCTGGTCGCGCAGTTCCCCGCGCCCCTAAAAGCCTCCAGCCGACCGGCGCCCCACCGTCCCGCAGACTGATCACCGCACCCGGAACCCGTTCGGCCGGCGTGCGGAGAACAGTTCCGTCTGTCGGGCCGGGGGCAGGTTGCCCAGGGCGATGAGGTGCGGCGCCTGGGCGAAAGCGTGGGCGCGGGCGGCCTCGTGGGCCGTCCACAGGGCGCGGACGGTGCCCTGCACTCCTTCGGGGGGTAGGAGGCGATCACCGTGGCGCAACGGACGGCGGCCTCCAACGCACCGCCGGGCGGGGTGATTTCGGACACCCATCCGATGTCGTACGCCCGCCGCGCGGACATCCGTTCGGCGTTCCCCATGAGTGCCATCCGCGCCGCCTCCCCGTACGGCATCCGGTGCGCCGCGTACACGGACTCGTACGCGCTGACCATGCCGTACGTCGTGTGCGGGTCGAAGAAGGTGGCGGTCTCGTCGGCGACGACGAACTCCGCCTCCCCGAGGAGGTAGAAGGCCCCTCCGCACGCCATCCCGCACACGGCCGCGACCACCGGTTTCCACAGGTCGTTGGCCTTCGGGCCGATGCGCAGGAGCGGGTCGTCCACCATGTAGGGGGAGGTGGGCTGGGGGGTTTCCGTGGCGCGGTCGAGGCCGGTGGAGAAGGCCCGTTCGCCCGCGCCCGTGAGGACGAGGGCCCGTACCGACTCGTCGAAGCGGAACGCCCGCCAGGCCGCGGAGAGTTCGGATGCCAGGGCCTCGTCGATGGCGTTCAGTTTCTCCGGGCGGTTCAGGGTCAGGACCGCGACACCCGTGTCCTTGTCGGTCGCGATCCGCAGCGCGCCGCCGTTCACGACCGGCCGTCCAGAACCCACTGCGGCAGCCCCTCCCCGCCGAACACCACCCGTACCCGCGCTCCGATCCGGATCCGGTCCGGGGGAAGGAGTCGAACGGGGCGCCCGGCGCCGTGACCAGGTTGCCGACCAGGCGGATGTGCGGGGCCTCGGCGAGTTCGACGACGATCGCGTTGTACGGGGCCAGGGCCGCGTACGCCGGGAGCAGCGGCGGGTGCGGGACCACGTACGACCAGACGCGGCCCAGTCCGCTCATCCGCCGCCACTCGCTGCCGAAGGACCGGCAGCGGGGACAGCAGGGGCGGGGTGGGAAGCGCAGCTCGCCGCAGTCGGCGCACGCCTGGATCCGTAGCTCGCCCTGGGCGGCGTACCCCCAGAAGGGGGCGCCGTCGTCGTCGAGGACGGGGGTGAGAAGGGGCTCGGTCATCTCGGCTCCTCAGTTCCTCAGCAGGATCGCGGAGGTGGGGACGCCCTCCCCCGCCGTGACCAGGCAGGTGGCGGCCCCGGGGACCTGGGCGGTGCTCGTGCCGCGCAACTGCTTCACGCCCTCGTTGATGAGGTTGAAGCCGTGGACGTACGCCTCGCTGAGCCCGCCTCCGCCGGTGTTGAGGGGCAGCCGGCCCCCGATCTCCAGGGCGCCGCCCTCCGTGTACGCCGCGCCCTCACCGCGTCCGCAGAAGCCGTAGCCCTCCAGGGAGAGTGGGATCAGGGGGGTGAAGGCGTCGTAGATCTGGGCCACGTCGACGTCGTCCGGGGTGAAGTCGGCGTGTTTCCACAGATGCCGGGCGGCGGTCCAGGCGGGCCCCGTGAGCGGGTCGTCGTTCCAGTAGTTGACCATGCCGTGGTGCTGGGCGGGCAGGCCCTGGGCGGCGGAGTGGACGTAGACGGGGCGCTGCCGGCAGTCCCGGGCGCGCTCCGCGGACACGATCACGCAGGCCAACGCGCCGTCCGTCTCGAGGCAGTTGTCGAAGAGGCAGAGGGGTTCGCTGATCCAGCGGGAGGTCATGTACATCTCGCGGGTCAGCGGGCGCTCGTACATCATCGCGGCGGGGTTCTGGTTGGCGCGGTTGCGGCAGGCGAGGGCGACGTTGAAGAGGTGGTCGCGGGTGGCGCCGTACTCGTGCATGTAGCGGCGGGCCAGCATGCCTATCTCGTCGGCCGGTCTGAGCAGCCCGAAGGGGCGGGTCCACTGGGCGGGCGTGGGGAGCTGGACGGCGGTGTTCTTCCACGGCCTGGGCCCGCTGCCGCGCTTGCGCGACCGCCAGGCCACTCCCACCGTCGCCTGGCCGGTGGTGACGGCGGCGGCGAGATGCGCGACGGTGGCGCAGGAGCCGCCGCCGCCGTAGCCCACCTTGCTGAAGAAGGTGAGATCGCCGAGGCCGACCGCCTTCGCGACCTCCACCTCGTCGGTCTCCTCCATGGTGTAGGAGGCGAGTCCGTCGACTTCGGAGGGCGCGATTCCGGCGTCGTCGAGGGCGGCGAGGATCGCGCGGCAGGCCAAGGTCTTCTCGGACTCGGGGAGTTGTTTGGCGAAGGGGGTCTGACCGATGCCGACGACGGCGGTGGCGTCCTTGATCCCCGGCATGGGTGCACCTCCACGGAAGGGCCCGACTGCTGACAGGCCGTCAGGCTACAGCTAATCTGACGGGTAGTCAGCTAGTGGGTTCGTGGCTACGGGAGGCGTGAGATGCGCGGAGACCTGGAATGGGGCAGCATCCCGGGGCTGATGCGGTCGGCGGCGACACGCTTCGCGGACCGCGAGGCCGTCGTCGAGGGCCGTACGCGGATCTCCTACGCCGAGCTGGGCGTCCGCGTCGAACGTGCGGCGGCCGCCTGCCTCGCGAACGGCGTACGGCTCGGCGACCGGGTCGCCATCTGGGCGCCGAACACCCTGGACTGGATCGTCTCCGCCCTCGGCGCGGTGTCGGCGGGCGCGGTGCTCGTCCCGCTCAACACCCGCTTCAAGGGCGCCGAGGCGGCGTACGTGCTGTCCCGTAGCCGCGCGCGGCTGCTGTTCGTGACGGGGACGTTCCTGGGGACGTCGTACGTGGCGTCGCTGCGACGCGCGGCGGGGGAGGGGGAGCGGGTGGGGGAGGGCGCCCGGAACGGCCCCCTCCCCGGACTCCCGCACCTCGAACAGGTGGTGGTCCTGGCGGACGACGCCCCCGCCGACTTCCGCACCTGGAAGGACTTCCTCGTGGACGGGGAGGGTGTCGGGGCGGCGGAGGCGCGGGAACGGGCAGCGGCCGTGCCCGGATCGGCACCGTCGGACATCGTCTTCACCTCGGGCACGACGGGCCGGCCCAAGGGCGCGGTGATCACGCACGAACAGAGCCTGCGGGCGTACGAGGTGTGGTGCGAGCTGGCCGGTCTGCGCCGGGAGGACCGCTATCTGATCGTGAACCCCTTCTTCCACACCTTCGGCTACAAGGCCGGGGTGCTCGCCTGTCTGATGCGGGGCGCGACGATGATCCCGCAGCCGGTGTTCGACGTGGACACGGTGCTGGCGAACATCGCGTCCGAGCGGGTCACGGTCCTGCCGGGCCCGCCGACCCTCCACCAGTCCCTCCTCGACCACCCGGCGCGGGCGTCGTACGACCTGACGACGCTGCGTCTGGTGGTCACGGGAGCGGCCGTGGTCCCCCTCCGTCTGGTGGAACGCCTGCGCACCGAACTGGGCGTGGACACGGTCCTGACCGCGTACGGCCTCTCGGAGGCCAGCGGATTCGTGACGATGTGCCGCCGGGGCGACCCGTCGTCGGTGATCGCGTCGACCTCGGGCCGCGCCATCCCGGGCGTGGAGGTACGAGTGGAAGCGCCCACGGGTACCCCGGGTGAGGTGCTGGTCCGCGGCTTCAACGTGATGCGGGGCTACTTCGAGGACGCCGTGGAGACCGCCCGCGTCCTCACCCCGGACGGATGGCTGCGTACCGGCGACGTGGGCGTCCTGGACCCGGCGGGCAACCTCCGCATCACCGACCGCATCAAGGACATGTTCATCGTCGGCGGCTTCAACGCCTACCCCGCCGAGATAGAACAACTCCTCGGCCTCCACCCCGACATCGCGGACGTGGCGGTCATCGGCGTACCGGACGACCGCCTGGGCGAGGTCGGCAAGGCGTATGTCGTACGGCGGGAGGGTTCCGTCCTCACCTCCGACGACCTCATCGCCTGGTCCCGCCGCGAGATGGCGAACTACAAGGTCCCGCGGGCGGTGGAATTCGTACGGGAACTCCCGCGGAACGCGAGCGGGAAGGTGGTGAAGGGGGAGCTGCGGGAGCGGTGAGGCTCGGGCCGCTCGCGCAGGCGTGATGCGACGGGGAGGACGGCCGCGCGGGTCATTCCCGGACGAGGGACTGCCGGGCGACGGCGTGGACGGCGTGGATCTCGTCCATGGCGGCACGCCAGACGGGGGCGTTCCGGTCGGTGGTCCGAGCCGCGTGCTCGGCAGCGCGCAATCGCGCTGCCAACGCCGGGTTCCTGGCGATCTCCACCGCGACGGCCCACGTCTCGAGGAACTGGACGATCGGCCCGAGGCGGTCCGTGGCCGCGGCGAGCGCGATCGCCTCGTCCTTGTCGCGCTCCATCTCGGCGAGCCGGTGGGGCGCGACCTGCGCCAGAGCACACCGGAGGGCGGCCGGCGTCCGCTCGGGCCGTGTGATGCCGGGCCCGCCGGGCTGGGCGTGCTGTGCGGTCATCATGATCCTCCCCCGGTGCATCTGGCCCTGGACACACATCGGCCGCGACGGCTCCCCCTCCGCGCCGCCGCGGCCGATCCCCGTGTGGTGTAAGTCCGCCCCCCGGTGGGACTTAGACCGGCTCGTCCGTCGCGTGGATGTTGTCCGGAGTCGCGTCGCCGGTGCCGTCGTCCTTGGTGATCAGGTTCTTGGTGGTGAGGGGTTCGCTGGTGGCGTGGATGTTGTCCGTGGTGGCTTCGCCGACCGGCTCGCCCGTGGCGTGGATGTTGTCGGTGCTGTTGGTGTCGCTCATGTGGCTGTCCCCCTGACAGTCTCGGTGCAATGGATGGAGCGGCCCGCCCGGCAGCTCCCCCGTGGGCCGCCGGACGGGCATCTCGGGGCCGCTACCCTAGTGCTACGGCCTCAGGTCGCCCCGTCTGCCCCCCGACGCGACGGATCGACTCGTTGAGAGTGCCGGGTGGCGATAAACGAACGATGAACGTCCAGGCGTGAGCCCTGCCGCGGAGCCCTATGCGACGGCGAGCGGGTTGAGGAGCGCCCTGACCGTGGCGGCCTCGGGTGCCCCCAACGTCTCGAAGATGTCGAGGGATTCGCGCCAGCAGACCTGGGCCCGGCCGGAGTGGCCGATACCGTTCAGGGCCTGGCCGAGCACGATGAGGACGTTGCCCCTGCGCCACTCGCCACCGATGCCCCGCAGGACCGTCAGGGCCATCTCGGCGTTCGCCGCCGCCTGAGCCGGGCGCTGGGCCGCGAGGTCGGCCTCCGCGAGACGGAACAGGGACATCCCCTCCCAGAGGCGCTGGCGGCTGTTGCGGAAGACCGTGAGCGCCTCGCTCAGGCGTGCGGTGGCCTCGGGAAGGCGGCCGCTCTGGGTGAGCGCCAGGCCGAGCGCGTAGCGCCCGTTGGCGCCCTTCAGGGCATGGCCCATGTCGTCGTACATGTCGGTGCCCTGCTGCGCCAGGGACACGGCACTGCTGGTACGCCCGGCGGCGAGGTGGATACGGGAGAGGTTGCACAGCGCGCTCGCCTCGCCGGGGCGGTCGTGGCAGGCCCGGAAGCTCTCGATCGCCCGGGTGAGGTGCGCTTCGCCGTCGTCGTACTGGTTCTGGTAGAGCGCGATCACGCCGAGGGTGTTGGAGGCCCAGCAACTCGTCAGGTGATCCGTCTCGGCGGCCAGTTCGAGGGCCTGCGCGGCTGCCTCGCGGGCGGGGTCGAAGCGTCCGGTGATGTGGTGGACGTAGGCCAGGGCGACCAGGGCCCGTGCTTCCGCGTGCGGGTCCCCGGCCTCCTGGGCCGCTTCCCGC
This sequence comes from Streptomyces mirabilis, assembly GCF_039503195.1. Lineage (NCBI taxonomy): Bacteria > Bacillati > Actinomycetota > Actinomycetes > Kitasatosporales > Streptomycetaceae > Streptomyces > Streptomyces mirabilis. Next base: position 4,797,865 of record NZ_JBCJKP010000001.1, on the reverse strand, counting down.
AGAGCGGCGGCGACCCCCTCGTACGTCTTGGAGTTCGTGCCGGACTCCGCCAGATCCACGGAGGCCCACAGCGCGTCGACGGTGCGGCGGAGGAATCCCTCCTTGGTGGACTGGCGGATGCAGGCGAGCAGGGAGATCGCCTCCGAGTACAGCCAGTCCTGCGCCCGGTGCCGGTCCTCGAACACCAGACCCGGGTGCTCCGTCCTCTCCAGGTGGTCCACCAAACGGTCCCCGGGCCGTTCGATCGCGTACACCCCGGCGGCCGTGGCCAAGTAGAAGTCCAGCAACCGTGACATCGCCGCGTCGCGTTCGCTCGGGGGCTGTTCGTCGCGTTCCGCGCAGGCGCGGGCGTAGAGGCGTACGAGGTCGTGGTAGCGGTAGCGGCCGGGGGCTGCGGATTCCAGGAGGGAGGTGTCGACGAGGGATTCGAGGAGGTCCTCGGTGTCCTCGATCGGGAGGTCGAGGACGGCGGCCGCGGCGGCCAGGGAGATGTCGGGACCGTCGGCCAGGCCCAGCAGACGGAAGGCGCGGGCCTGGGCCGGCTCCAGCTGGCCGTAGCCGAGTTCGAAGGTGGCCTTGACCGCGAGGTCGCCGGCCTGCAGCTCGTCCAGGCGGCGGCGCTCGTCGCCGAGTTTCGCCGCCAGGACCGAGACGGTCCAGGTGCGGCGGGCGGCCAGCCGGGAGGCCGCGATGCGGATGGCGAGGGGAAGGAAGCCGCAGGCCGCGACGACATCGAGGGCCGCCTCACGCTCCGACGCCACCCGCTCCTCGCCGACGATCTTCGTGAAGAGCTGGAGGGCCTCCTCCGGGGACATCACGTCGAGGTCGACCAGGTGGGCGCCCGCCAGGTCCACCATCCGCACCCGGGACGTGACCAGGGCCGCGCAGCCCTCCGTGCCGGGCAGGAGCGGGCGGACCTGGGCCGCGTCGCGGGCGTTGTCCAGGAGGACCAGGACCCGGCGGCCGTCCAGGACCGAGCGGTAGAGCGCCGAGCGCTCCTCCAGGGAGTCGGGGATGGAGGAGTCCGCCGTTCCCAGGGCACGCAGGAACGCGCCGAGGACCGTCTCCGGCTCCGCCGCCCGCTGCCCCGCACCCTGCAGGTCGACGTACAGCTGCCCGTCGGGGAACGCCGCGCGCGCCTGGTGGGCCACGTGCACGGCGAGGGTCGTCTTGCCGACGCCGCCGATGCCCGCGAGCGCCGAGACGGCCATGACCTGGCCCTCACCCTCGGCGGAGGAGGCGGAGGCCAGGACGTCGCTCAGTTCCTGGACGAAGGAGGCGCGTCCGGTGAAGTCCGTGACGGTGGCCGGGAGTTGGGCCGGGCGGACCGGTGCGGCGATGGGCTCGGCCGCCGGGGCCGAGGGTTCCGCGAGGCCCGGGTCGGCCTGGAGGATCCGCTGCTGGAGCTCCTTCAGGCCCGGACGCGGGTCCACGCCGAGCTCGTCGGCGAGGAGGCGGCGCGTGTCGGCGTACACGGCGAGCGCCTCGGCCTGCCGCCCGCTGCGGTACAGGGCGAGCATCAGCAGTTCGCGCAGCCGCTCGCGCAGCGGGTGCGCCGCGGTCAGGGCGGTGAGTTCGGAGACCGCCTCCGCGTGGCAGCCCTGCTCCAGGTCCATGTCGAGGCGGGATTCGAGGAGTTGGAGACGCCACTCCTCCAGTCGGGCCCGCTGGGTCTCCGCGTACGGTCCGGGCACGCTCGCCAGCGGCTCCCCGTCCCACAGGCCCAGCGCCCGGTTCAGCAGGTCGCGGGCGGAGCACAGGTCGCCTGAGTGTTTGGCCTTCTCGGCGTCGGCGGCGAGTTCCTGGGCCTCGGCGAGATCGAGGGAGCTGTCGCTCGCGGCCAGCCGGATCGCGTAGCCGCCGGACTCGCTGATCAGGACGCCGGGGTCCAGGGCCTTGCGGAGCCGGGAGGCGTACGTCCGCACGGCGGCCAGTGCCTGGGGCGGGGACTCCTCGCCCCACAGCGCGTCGATCAGCTCGCCGGACGTGGCCGTCCGGCCCTCCCGCAGCAGCAGCGCGGCCAGCAGGGCGCGTTGCTGCGGGGACCCCGTGGGCAAGGAATCCTCGCCGCGCCAGGCGCGCACCGGACCGAGCACGCTGAAGCGCAACGCCGCCGATTCCCCGGCACGTCGCTGCTCCGGCACTCGCGGTACACCGTCCATCGCCGTCCCCCTGCCGAACCGTCAGTACTACGAGGCCAGTTTGCCTTGTTCATGGCGGATGCGTCAGCCGTGCGAGACAGCGATCACAGGCCCGCACACCGTACAGGCACGGGGGATCACAGGGCTCTCACAACCACTGCGCACATCTCCGCACAGAGCCGCCCATTCCAGAGGTGTGCGGGGGAGTACGGCGGCGGAGCGGACGGCCGGTGAGTCGGCGACGGGCGGCCGGCGAGTTGGCGACGGGCAGCCGATGGGTGACCGACGGATAGCTGACGGGTCGTCAGATCGGCGCTACCGTGAGCCGTATGGAGACCACGAGGACCACTGAGGCCGCCCAGGCGTCCACGACCCCGTTCCCGAAGATCATCTCCGTGGACGACCACACCGTGGAGCCACCCGGCGTCTGGCGCGACCGCCTCCCCGCGAAGTACCAGGACACCGGACCCCGGATCGTCCGCGCGCCGCTGAAGGAGATGACCTTCCTCGGCGGCAGGTTCGCCCCGGTGATGGGCGGGCCCGGCGACGACGGCCCCATCGGCGACTGGTGGGTCTACGAGGACCTGCACCGGCCCCTCACCCGCCTCGACACCGCCGTCGGCTACGACAGGGACGAGATACGGCTGGAGATCATCACGTACGAGCAGATGCGCCCCGGCTCGTACGACGTCCCCCAGCGTCTCGCCGACATGGACGTCAACCACGTCCAGTCCGCGCTCTGTTTCCCCACCTTCCCGCGCTTCTGCGGCCAGACCTTCACCGAGGCCAAGGACCGTGAGCTGGGCCTGCTGGGAGTGAAGGCCTACAACGACTGGATGGTGGAGGAGTGGTGCGGCCCGGCGGCCCACGGCCGGCTCGTCCCGCTCACCCTCGTACCCCTCTGGGACCCGGAACTCGCCGCCGCCGAGGTGCGCCGCAACGCCGCCCGTGGCGTCCGCGCGGTCGCCTTCTCCGAGATCCCGCCCCACCTCGGACTCCCCTCCGTCCACACCGACGACTGGGATCCCTTCCTCGCCGCCTGCGACGAGACCGGCACGGTCGTCGCCATGCACATCGGCTCCAGCAGCAGGATGCCGTCGACCTCGGCCGACGCGCCGCCCGCCGTCGGCTCCACCATCACCTTCGCCAACTGCTGCTTCTCGATGGTCGACTGGCTGATGAGCGGCAAGTTCGAACGCTTCCCGAACCTCAAGGTCATGTACGCGGAGGGCCAGATCGGCTGGATCCCCTACATCCTGGAGCGCGCCGACGTGGTCTGGTCGGAGAACCGGGGCTGGGGCGGCGTCGCCGACAAGGTCCACCGCCCGCCGTCCGAACTCTTCGCCGACCACGTCTACGGCTGTTTCTTCGACGACGCGTTCGGCCTGCGGAACCTCGACGCCATCGGGGTCCCGAACGTCCTCTACGAGACCGACTACCCCCACTCCGACTCCACCTGGCCCACGTCCCGCGAGGTCGGTGAGGCCCAGATGGGGCACCTGGACGCGGACGTGGTGGAACGGATCGTCCGGGGCAACGCCATCGAGCTGCTGGGGCTCACGGAGGACGGGCTGTGGCCCGGACCGGGAGGTCCCCGTTGAACCAGTCCCCGTCGAACCCGGCGCCCTCGGACCAGTCCCCGTCGAACCCGGCGCCCGCGGACCCCTCGCCCCTGCTCTACGGGATGCAGCTCCCGATCCAGTCCCAGAGCACCCTCTACGCCGAACCCTGGGAGGCGGAGGCCGGTGCCGGCGAGCTCGTCGCGGTCGCCCGCGCCGCCGACCGCGCCGGCTTCGCCTACGTGGCGAGCTGCGACCACGTGGCCGTCCCGCGCCGTCTCGCGGACGCCATGAGCACGATCTGGTACGACCCCGTCGCCACCCTCGCCCACCTCGCGGCCGTGACCGAGCGCGTACGGCTGCTCAGTCATGTCGCGGTCGTCGGGCTGCGGCATCCGCTGGTCACGGCCAAGCAGTACGCGACCCTCGACCACCTCTCCGGCGGTCGGCTGATCCTCGGGGTCGGCGCCGGGCATGTGGCGGAGGAGTTCGAGGCGGTGGGCGCCGACTTCGCGCGGCGGGGGGCGGTGCTCGACGAGTCCATCGACGCCCTGCGCGCCGCCCTGGGGCCGGACGAGTTCCCCGTGCACCACGGGAAGCTGTACGACTTCGAAGGGCTCGGGCAGCGGCCACGGCCCGCGCAGGAGCGCGTGCCCGTGTGGGTGGGCGGCTCCTCGCCCGCCGCCGTGCGCCGGGCCGCGCTGCGGGGCGACGGCTGGCTGCCGCAGGGGGACCCGCGCGAGCGGCTGCCGGAGCAGATCGCCCGCCTGTACCGGATCAGGGAGGAGGCGGGGATCTCCGCGCCTCTCGTCGTCGGGGCCATCACCGAGCCCCTGTACGTCGGCACGCCGGGCTGGCATGTCGGGCGGCGCACGGTGACCGGGGCCCCGGAGGCGGTCGCCGAGTCGCTGCGGGCGTACCGGGCGATGGGGGTGCACCAGATCCAGGTGCGGTTCCGGGCGCGGGGACTGAGTGAGCTCGTCGACCAGATCACCGCGTTCGGCACTGACGTCGCGCCCCACCTCGACTAGATCGCGCCCCACCTCGACTAGATCGCACCCCATCTCAACCAGATCGCGCCTCACCTCAAGCAGGGAGTCAGGGCATGGGAAAGCTGGACGGACGCGTCGTCATCGTCACGGGGGCGGCGCGCGGGCAGGGCGAGCAGGAGGCGCGGCTGTTCGCCGCGGAGGGGGCCAGGGTCGTCGTCGCGGACGTGCTCGACGACCGGGGCGAGGACGTGGCCAAGGAGCTGGACGCGCTCTACGTCCACCTCGACGTGGGCCGGGAGGACGACTGGGGGGCCGCCGTCGCCGCCGTGAAGGGCGCGTACGGGCGGATCGACGGGCTGGTCAACAACGCGGGCATCCTGCGCTTCAACGCCCTCGTCGACACTCCGTTGGACGAGTTCCTCCAGGTCGTGCAGGTCAACCAGGTCGGCTGCTTCCTCGGCATCAAGACCGTCGCGGGGGAGATCGCCGCGGCCGGCGGGGGCACGATCGTCAACACCGCCTCGTACACCGCGATGACCGGGATGGCGGCCGTGGGCACGTACACGGCGACCAAGCACGCCATCCTCGGCCTCACCCGGGTCGCCGCGCTGGAGCTGGCGCACCAGCGGATACGGGTCAACGCCATCTGTCCGGGGGCCGTCGACACCCCCATGTCGAACCCGGCCCAGCTCGACCCGACGGCCGATCCCGAGGAGATGACCAGGGCCCTGGACGAGCTGTACAGCAAGCTCGTGCCGCTCGGGCGGGTGGGCAGGCCCGAGGAGGTCGCCCGGCTCGCTCTGTTCCTGACCTCCGAGGACTCCTCGTACATCACCGGGCAGCCGTTCGTGATCGACGGGGGATGGCTGGCGGGGGTCAGCGTGATCTGACGGTCAGTCAGCTATTGACGGTGCAGGCCCGTGGTGCAACAGTCGGCGGCAAGCCAATCTGACGGATAGTCAGAAACATACTGGGGACGGTGAACCTCCTTGGAATTCGGGCTCTTTGTACAGGGATACGTGGGCAAGCGCGCCGAGACCGACCCGCTCGCGGAGCACAAGGCGCTGATGGAGGAGACCGAGTACGTCATCCAGGCGGACAAGTCCGGCTTCAAGTACGCCTGGGCGTCCGAGCACCACTTCCTGGAGGAGTACTCGCACCTCTCGGCGAACGACGTCTACCTCGGCTATCTCGCCCACGCCACGGACCGCATCCACCTCGGCTCGGGCATCTTCAACCCGCTCGCACAGGTCAACCACCCGGTGAAGGTCGCCGAGAAGGTAGCCATGCTCGACCACCTCAGCGAGAACCGCTTCGAGTTCGGCAGCGGGCGCGGCGCGGGCAGCCACGAGATCCTCGGCTTCCTCCCCGGCATCACCGACATGAACTACACCAAGGAGATCTGGGAAGAGACCATCGCCGAATTCCCGAAGATGTGGCTCCAGGACGAGTACGTCGGGTTCCAGGGCAAGCACTGGCAGCTCCCGCCCCGCAAGGTGCTCCCCAAGCCGTACGGGAAGGCGCACCCCGCCATGTGGTACGCCGCCGGGTCGCCGCCCTCGTACGCGATGGCCGCCCGCAAGGGCCTGGGCGTGCTCGGCTTCAGCGTGCAGAAGGTCTCCGACATGGAGTGGGTGCTCCAGCAGTACAAGACCGCCATCGTGGACGCCGAGCCCGTCGGGGCCTTCGTCAACGACAACGTGATGGTGACGACCACCGCCATCTGCGCGCCGACCCACGAGGAGGCGATACGGATCGCGGTCGGCGGCGGACTGCACTACCTCCCCTCCCTCGTCTTCCGCTACCACGACACCTTCCCGCGCCCCGAGGGCTTCCCCGTCTGGCCGGAGACGCTCCCCGAGTACAACGCCGAGTTCGTCGAACTCCTCATCGAGGAGGAGCTGTTGATCTGCGGCGACCCGGACGAGGTGCTCACCCAGTGCAAGCGCTGGGAGCAGGCGGGCGCCGACCAGCTCTCCTTCGGGCTGCCGGTCGGGGTCCCCAAGGAGGAGACCCTGCAGACGATCCGGCTGATCGGGGAGCACGTGATCCCGAAGATCGACACGGACCCGGTGCACCGGACGACCCGTTTCCGCCAAGCGGTCTGAGGAGGGTGCGGCCATGCTCGACCACGTCATCAAGGGCGCGACCGTCGTGGACGGCACGGGCGCGCCCGGCCACACCGCGGACGTCGGCATCCGCGACGGCCGTATCGCCGCGATCGGCACGGTCACGGAGGCGTCCCGCACCAGCGAGGACGCCTCCGGTCTCGTCCTCACCCCCGGGTTCGTCGACCCGCACACGCACTACGACGCCCAGCTCTTCTGGGACCCCTACGCCACCCCGTCCCTGAACCACGGGGTGACGACGGTCGCGGGCGGCAACTGCGGCTTCACCCTCGCCCCGCTGAACCCGGCACGGCCCGAGGACGCCGACTACACCCGCCGCATGATGTCCAAGGTCGAGGGGATGTCGCTGGTCGCCCTGGAGGAAGGGGCGCCCTGGAACTGGCACAGCTTCGGCGACTACCTCGACGCCCTGGAGGGGCGGATCGCCGTCAACGCGGGTTTCATGGTGGGCCACTGCGCGCTGCGGCGGTACGTGATGGGCGCGGACGCGGTGGGCGGGCAGCCGACCGGGGAGCAGTTGGAGCGGATGCTCGCCCTCTTCCACGAGGCGATGGAGGCGGGAGCCTGGGGCCTGTCGACCACCCAGTCCTCCACCCACTCCGACGGCGACGGGAAACCGGTCGCCTCCCGGCACGCGAAGCCCGCGGAGTTGCTGGCTTTGAGCAGGGCCGTCGGCGAGCACGAGGGCACCCAGATCGAGGCGATCGTCGCCGGCTGCCTCGACCAGTTCAGCGACGACGAGATCGACCTCTTCGTCGAGATGAGCGCGGCGGCGGGCCGTCCGCTCAACTGGAACGTGCTGACCATCGACGCCGCCGTCCCCGAGCGCGTACCGAGGCAACTGGTCGCGAGCGAACGGGCGCGGAAGGCGGGCGGCCGGGTGGTGGCCCTCACCATGCCGATCCTCACCCCCATGAACATGTCCCTGGGTACGTTCTGCGCGCTGAACCTGATCCCCGGGTGGGGCCCGATCCTCGCGCTGCCCGTCCCGGAGCGCGTCGCACGGCTCAGGGACTCCTCCGTGCGGGCCGAGATGCTGGCCCGGGCGAACAGCAAGGAGGCGGGTGTCTTCCGCCGCCTCGCCAACTTCGGCCGGTACGTCATCGGGGACACCTACAGCCCGGCGAACGACGGCCTCACCGGGCAGGTCGTGAAGGACATCGCGGCGCGGCGCCACCAGGAGCCCTTCGAGTGCCTGGTCGAGATCTGCGCGCACGACGACCTGCGGACGGTGCTGTGGCCCATGCCCACGGACAACGACACCGACTCCTGGACGCTGCGCGCCGAGACCTGGCAGCATCCGGACGTCATGCTCGGCGGCTCGGACGCGGGCGCCCATCTCGACCGCATGTGCGGGGCCCCGTACACGACCCGCTTCCTAGGGGACTGTCTGCGCGGGCGGAAGCTGACCACGCTGGAGGCCGCCGTGAAGATGCTCACGGACGACCCGGCGCGCCTCTTCGGACTGAGAGAACGCGGGCGGATCGCGGAGGGCTTCCACGCGGACCTCGTGCTGTTCGACCCGGAGCGCGTCGACGCCGGCAAGGCCACCCTGGTGCACGACCTGCCGGGAGAAAGCCCGCGACTGGACTCCAAGGCGATCGGCATCACGGCGGTCTGGGTCAACGGGGTCGAGTCGATCCGGGGGGACGTGGTGACGGGTGCCGTACCGGGGAAGGTGCTGCGCTCCGGCCGGGACACGGAGACGGTGAGTACGAGGTGACCGACGTGCGGGGGGCGGGCGACGAGCAGCGGCTGTTCATCGGCGGCTCGTGGGTGGAGCCCGACGACGGGCACTACGAGGTGATCGACCCGGCGACGGAGGGTGTCGTCGGGATGGCGCCGGAGGCCTCGCGGAAGCAGGTGCACGCGGCCGCCGCCGCGGCCCGGGAGGCCTTCGGTCCGTGGTCGCGGACGCCCCCGAGGAGCGCGCGGCGCTCCTCGGCCGGGCGGCGGACATCATCCGGCGCAACTTCCTCTCCTACGCCGATCTCGCCCAGGCCGAGAGCGGTGCGACGACCGGGACCGCGCGCGGGATGCAGGTGGGGGTGGGCGCGGCCCGTTTCCGGCGTTACGCGCGCGTGGAACCCGTCGAGCAGCCGCTGCCGCCGCAGATCAACGAGGCCGGTCCGTTCGGGAAGGCGGCGGTCATGGGGGCCCTCGCCGTCCGCCAGCCGGTCGGCGTCGTCACCTGCGTCACTTCCTACAACAACCCCTGGGCCAATCCGGCAGGCAAGATCGCCCCCGCCCTGGCCATGGGCAACACGGTGGTCGTGAAGCCCGCCCCGCAGGACCCGCTGTCCGTGTACCGGATGGCTCAGGCCCTGGAGGCGGCGGGCGTACCCCCGGGTGTCGTGAACGTGGTGAGCGGTTCGCGTCCGGAGGTCGGCGAGGCGGCCGTGGACTGCGCGGACGTGGACATGGTCAGCTTCACCGGCTCGACGGCGGTGGGGCAGCGGATCGCCGAGGTGTGCGGGCGCGGGATGAAACGCCAGCTGATGGAGCTGGGCGGGAAGGGCGCGGCGGTCGTCTTCGACGACGCGGACGTCGAGTCGGCGGTGCTCGGCATCGGCACGACGTTCTCCTTCTACAGCGGCCAGATCTGTACGGCGCCGACGAGGGTGATCGCGCAGAAGGGGATCTACGGCCGTCTGGTCGAGCAACTGGCCGCGTATGCGGGACGGTTGACGGTCGGGGATCCGCGGGAGGCCGGGACGGTCGTCGGGCCGGTCATCTCGGCGGCCCACCGGGACCGGGTCGAGACCTACGTCGAACTCGGCCGCAAGGAGGGCGCGCGGATCGTCACGGGCGGTACGCGCCCCCCGTACGACCGCGGCTTCTACGTCGCCCCGACCCTCCTCGCGGACTGCGCCCCCGACATGCGGGTGGTCCGCGAGGAGATCTTCGGGCCCGTCGTCGTGGTCGTCCCCTTCGACGACGAGGAGGAAGGCATCGCCCTCGCGAACGACAGCGACTACGGGTTGATCGACTACGTCTGGTCGGGCGACGTCGCCCGCGCCTTCCGCGTCGCCCGCGGGCTGCGTGCGGGCGGGGTGGGCGTCAACACCGTCGGCCGCAACATGGAGGCGCCGTTCGGCGGTTTCAAGAAGAGCGGGGTGGGGCGGGACGTGGGGTCGTACGCACTGCATGCGTACAGCGAGGTGCAGGCGATCGTGTGGCCGTCGGGCGGCTAGGGCTTGATCGGCCGGTCGGGCCCTGGGCCTGGCAGTGGTTCTCCCCGTACATGGGGTGACGCTGCTTGCCGTGATCTTCGCCTTCCAGCGGCGGCCGGCGTGGACGCCCGGCATCCGAACGGCGTACATGCGCGGCCTGGTCGCGTATGCGCTGGTCGTCGGCCTGTGCGTGGCGATCGCACTGGCCCCCATGACGCGGCGCTGGGCTTGGCTGTTTCCGATGTCGGGCACGCGTAGCGGTGCGAGGGGACGGGCAGGTACGAGGCCGTCCGGTCGAGGGCCGCGCTGGCGAACCTGGCTGACAGCGACATCGCCGCCTTGGCGTACGCGCAAGTGGCCCAGAGACGAAGCTCGGAGCGCTGGGCGCGGGTGGCGGGCATGTGGAAACACTGGCCCCGAGGGGGCGCTCAGGCCTGCTCTCTGAGGTGGGCGCGCTGGATCTGGCGGGCCAGGGTGCGGCGTGCGGAGGGGGATTCGGTGGGGGTGGGGGCCGCGGGGGCGGAGGTGTCGAGGGCGCGACTGATCTCGTCGTAGGCGTGCCGGTGGCCGTCGGGCAGAGCGGCCCGGTGCAGCCGCAGGTCCTCCTCGACCAGGCGTCGGAGTTCGTCGACGTTCTGCGGTGTGAAGTGTTTCCGGCCCCGGGCGACGGCGTTGACGTGACGCGTGCAGTGGGCGGCGTCGTGGAGGGTCTCGGAGATCTCCTCGGCGAGGCCCCAGAGGCGTCCCTCCAGCCAGGAGGTGTCGTGCTGGTCGAGCGAGAGGCGCGGCGGGGGCGACGGGTCGTCCCCCCTGTGCTTGGTGACCTGCTTGGACACGGCGGGCTGACTCATGCCGGTGAGGCGGGCGATCCTGTCCTGGGTCCAGCCGAGGTCGGCGAAGAGCCTGATCATCTCGGCGCGCAGCCCGCGCATCTCCTCACCCGCGCGAATGACGTCGTTCATGTCGGCGAACATCCGCTCGACCTGTGCCTCGGTCAGGGGCGCGGTCGGGGGCTCGGGGGTTCGACGTGTGTCCTCTTCGACTGCCATAGCTCGGTTATATACCCAGGTCGACTGTCCCCACGGGGTCATAACCCGGTTGTATAACCCGGTTATGACTGTCAGGATCCGCGTCATGCCCACCTTCACCGCACCTGACGGAACCCGCCTCGCCTACCGCCTGATGGGAGGCGGGAGCGGAGACGGCGACGGCGATCCGGTCCTGTGCGTCCCCGGCGGCCCCACGGACTCCCGCTACCTCGGCGACCTCGGAGGCCTCTCCGCGCGCCGTCGGCTGGCCGTCCTGGACCTGCGCGGTACCGGCCGGTCCGCGCTCCCGCACGACACCGCCGGCTACCGCTGCGACCGCCTGGTCGACGACGTCGAGGCGCTGCGCGCGCACCTCGGGCCGGCCCGGCTCGACCTGCTCGGCCACTCCGCCGGAGCGAACATCGCGACGCAGTACGCGGCCCGGTACCCGGAGCGCGTCGGCAGGCTCGCCCTGATCGGCCCCGGCACCCGGGCCGTCGGCATCGAGGTCACGGGGGAGGTGCGGCGCGCACGCGCACGGCTCAGGGAGCGTGAGCCGTGGTTCCCGGCGGCGTTCTCCGCGCTGGAGGCGATCGGCGCGGGGACGGGCAGTGACTGGGAGGCCGTCGCCCCCTTCTTCTGGGGCCGTTGGGACGCCGCGGCGCGGCAACACCATGCGGCCGCCCGGCCGGGCAACGAGGAGGCCGTGGCCTTCTTCGGGGCCGAGGGCGCCTTCGACCCGCCCGCCACCCGCGCGGCGCTCGCCGCCTGCCGAGCCCCCGTCCTGCTGCTCACCGGGGAGTTCGACCTGAACAGCCCACCCGAGGCGACGGCCGAGTTCGCGGGGTTGTTCCCCGACGCGCGGCTCGTCGTGCAGGCGGGCGCCGGTCACTACCCCTGGCTCGACGACGCCGGGCGCTTCGTGGCGACCGTAGCGGCGTTTCTGGGCTGAGCGCGATTGACCGTAGCGCTGCTATCGCATGGGTGTTAGCGTTGCTCTCATCGGGTGGTGAACACCGCTACCCCCGCCCCATCGAGGAGCATCGTCATGACCGAGCACTCCAGCACGCCGGGAACGTCCCGCCGGGTGGCCGTCGTCACCGGCGGATCCCGCGGAATCGGCCGGGAGACCGCCGAGCGCCTCGCGGCCGACGGTTACGCCGTCGTCGTGAACTACGCGGGCAACGAGGCCGAGGCCGACAAGACCGTGGCCGCGATCACCGAGGCGGGCGGAGAGGCGATCGCCGTCCGCGCCGACGTCGCCGACGAGACCGAGGTGGCCGCCCTCTTCGACGCCACCGAATCCACGTACGGCGGGGTGGACGTCGTCGTCCACGCGGCCGGTGTCATGGCGCTCGCGCCCCTGGTCGACCTCGACCTCGACGCGCTGGACCGTATGCACCGCACCAACATCCGCGGCACGTTCGTCGTCGACCAGCAGGCCGCACGACGGCTGCGCGCGGGCGGCGCGCTCATCAACTTCTCCAGCTCCGTGATCGCGCTCGCGATCCCCGGGTACAGCGCGTACGCCGCCACCAAGGGTGCCGTCGAGGCCATGACTCTGATCGTCGCCCGTGAGCTGCGCGGCCGGGACGTCACCGTCAACGCCGTGGCCCCCGGCCCGACCGCCACGGCCCTCTTCCTGGACGGCAAGGACGAGGAGACCATCGCGCGGACGGCGGCCCAGCCGCCGCTGGAGCGCCTCGGTACCCCCCGGGACATCGCCGAGGTGGTGTCCTTCCTCGCCGGTCCCGCAGGCCGCTGGGTCAACGGCCAGGTGCTGCGGGCCAATGGCGGCATCGCGTAACTCGCCACGTCTCAAGAGGAGTTCAGTCATGGATTCGGGCACGGAATCGGTCAAGGAATCAGTCAGGGAATCAGTCGCGAATTCGGCCAGGGACGCCGTTGCGCGCAAGACGATCGTCATCACGGGGGCCGGATCCGGCTTCGGCGCGCTGTCCGCCCGTGCCCTCGCCCGCGCCGGGCACACGGTGTACGCCGCGATGCGCGACACCGGCGGCCGCAACGCGGCCCGGGTCGCGGAGGCCGAGGCGTACGCCGCCGAGCACGCGGTGGACCTCCGTACGGTCGCACTCGACGTCCTCTCCCAGGAGTCGGCGGACGCGGCGATCGCCACGGTGCTGTCGGAGGCAGGCGTGCTGGACGTGCTCGTCCACAACGCCGGGCACATGGTGACCGGCCCGACGGAGGCCTTCACACCCGCCGAACTGGCCGCGGTGTACGACACGAACGTGCTGGGCACCCAGCGGGTCAACCGGGCCGCGCTGCCGCACCTGCGGGCCCAGGGCCACGGGCTGCTGCTGTGGGTCGGCTCCACCTCCACGCGCGGCGGCACCCCGCCGTACCTGGCGCCGTACTTCGCCGCCAAGGCCGCGATGGACGCGCTCGCCGTGTCGTACGCCGCCGAACTGGCCCGCTTCGGCATCGAGACGACGATCGTGGTGCCGGGCGCGTTCACCTCGGGCACGAACCACTTCGCGAGCGGCGGCCACCCCTGCGAACAGACCGTGCTCCCCGCCTACGAGGAGCACTACGCGGGCCTGATGGACCAGGTCGCGGGACGCCTGGCGACCCTCACCCCGCCCGACGCGGACGTGTCGCTCGTCGCCGACGCGATCGTCGACGTGGTGGACACCCCGTACGGGAAGCGCCCCCTCCGGGTGCACGTCGACCCGGCGGACGACGGTTCGCAGGAGGTCAGCCTGGTCGCGGACCGTGTCCGCGCCGAGTTCCTGACCCGGATCGGCCTGGCGGACCTGTTGTCCCCCGTAGCGCGGAAGGGGACGGCGTGACCTCGGGCGACTCGGATAACGTCGCTACCGTGAGCACGTCCGTGAGCAGTACGAAAGCGCGCATCCTCGAAGTGGCGGCCGAGCTGGTGGCGAACTCCCCCGACGGGGACGTCTCCACCCGGGCGGTCTGCGAGGCGGCGGGGGTCGGCGCCCCGGCCCTCTACCGCCACTTCGGTGACAAGGAGGGCCTGCTGTCGGCGGTGGTCGACCACGGATACGAGAAGTACCTGACGACCAAGCGCAGCCGCAGGCCCGGCACGGACCCCATCCAGGACCTGCGCGACGGCTGGGACACCCACACCGACTTCGCCCTGCGCAACCCGAACCTCTACCGCCTGATGAACTCCCCGGCGATGCGTACGCCGCCGGCCGCCGCCCTGGAGTCCCACCGCATTCTCACCGCGGACCTCCGGCGCGCGGCCGAACAGGGCAAGCTGCGCCTGGCCCCCGAACTCGCCGCCCAGATGATCATGTCCGCCAACGTCGGCGTCTCCCTGATGCTGGTATCCCGTCCGGCGACCTTCACGGACGAGACGCTCTCCCGCCGGACACGGGACGCGGTGCACGCGGTCGTCTTCACCCCGGAGGCGATGGGGCCGGAGACCACGTCCGCCGGTGACGAGGAAACGGGAGCGGAAGACGAGGAAGCGGGAGCGGAAGACGAGGAAGCGGGAGCGGCAGAAGTGCTCCCCGCCACCGCCACCCACCTCGCCGCCCTCCTCCGCCGGACCCCGAGGCCGGACTTCACCCCGGGCGAGTCCGCCCTCCTGGGCGAATGGCTGGACCGGCTGTCCAACACGACGCCGGAGTAGCCGTACTCAGCTCACGGCCTCACGGTGACCTGAGTACGACATCGGATGCCGACCGGTCGACACCCTCCGTGACGTCGGCCACATGGCGAACACCGACACCACCGGCTCCCGGCGCACTCCCCTCGACCGGGCCGGCCTGACCGCCCTCGCGATGCTGGTACTCGTCACCGGAGGCCTGGTCGCCCCCCTCGGCCCGCTCCTCGCCATCGCCTGCGACATGCCGAGGAGAACATGCGCGAGGTCCTCGACATCACGCTCACCGTCGCCACGAACCGGCAGAGCCGGTCCAAACGCCGACCTGGTCATCATGGCCCGTGACCACCAGGACCACGGCGACTTGCCCACCACGGTGACGGCCGAGGCGATCGCTTCCGCGGTGCTCTCCGTCCTCCCGGGCTACATCCTCCCACCGGCCTTGCTCGACCCGGCTGTTGTGGCCGAGGTGCCAGACGCGGTGCGGGCGTTGTGGCCGGAGCCGGCCGGTGGGCGCTGAGCGGTCTCGCCGCTTCTCGATCAGCGGCACCGGCCGGCCGACGGCCCCATCGGGACGTCATGGATCCCCGCCAGAGACCTGTGCCGCGCAGCGGCACGGCGACGGACGGGAACGCCGGAGGCCTCGGGCTTCAGTGGCCCGAGGAGCACGTCACACCGGCCGACTCATGTCCCGAGGAAGATCGGGTTGGTGAACGCCGCCAACGCCCCCGGTACCGGTCCCGCCGCCGTCTCGTGGCGCAACTCCGCGCGTACGTAGGTCGCGTACTGCGCCGTCGTGCTCCACTCCACCGTTCCGGAACCCGAGACCGGCAAGGGGGCGCTCGTGAAGAGGACCCCCTGGTCGGTGACGAAGCGGACCGTGCAGCGGGGGGCGCCGGTGGCCTCCAGACGGACGGTGACCGGGGTGTCGGGGGCGACCCGCAGGCGTTCGCCGATGCCCGCGTGCTCGCCCTTCGCGCCGGCTGCCGAAAACGTCAGGGACACGAGCTTCGACTCCGCCACGTAGGAGCGGCCCGCGCGCAGACCCTCCTGGATGGCCTCGCGGGTCAGGTCGTCGGCGAGGACCACCGTCTGCGGGGTGCCGACCGGGTCGGGGTCGCGGTGGGCGTCGCTGTTGCCCATCGCCGGGAGCCAGGAGCGGTCGGCGGTGCCCGAACGGACGGCCGCCACCAGCGTGTTGTCCCAGTCCGCGAGGGTCACCTCGTCGTCGGGGGTGTACGGGCCGTTCCACACCTCCACCGCGTCCGCCTCCCCGAAGCCGAACTTCCAGCCGCAGCCGACGCAGGTGGCGTGCGGGTGGGCGGGGACCACGAGGCCGCCCGCGCGGCGGATCTGGCGGGCGAAACGGCCGAAACGGTTGTCGCGGGCCCGGTAGCGCCAGTCGACGAACGTGCCGGGGTCCGTGCCGAGGGCCACCACGTGACCGTTGCGGGTCGTGACCTCCTCGCCCAGCATGATCAGCAGGTCGTCCCCCGCCTGATCCGCCCAGTGGGGGTGCGAGCTGTGCGTGTTGTGGTCCGAGGTGTTGATGAAGTCCAGGCCCGCGGCCCGCGCCAGCGCGGCGATCTCCGCGGGGGTGCGGCGGCCGTCCGAGTACCAGGAGTGCAGGTGGCAGTCGCCGCGGTACCAGGCGCGGCCCCGGCCCTTCGCGCGGGACGGCGGATACGTCGGGGCCGGGGTGGCGGCCTGCTCCCCGTACGTCAGCGTGATCGTGACCTCGTACGGCAGGCCCTGCGGCGCCACCGTGTAGGGGCCGAGCGCGATGTGCCAGGTGCCGGAGTGGATCCGGCCGGGGATGTAGCCAGGCGTCGCGTCGTCCGCGCGGACGAAGAACTCGGTGCGCGCGCCGCCCGACCAGCCGCGGAAGCCCTCGCCGCCCAGTGCCGTGCCGCGCTCGTCGAAGAGGCCGATGTCCAGCGCGTTGCCCGCGGTGCCGGCCGGGACCGACGGCTTCTCGTAGGTGTACGCGACGTGGATCTCCCGCACCCCGCGCGGGATCTCCAGCGGGAGGTAGACGAAGTCCGGCGAACCGGTGGGCAGGGTGCCGGACACCGTACGGGTCTCGGTACGGTCGGCCGCGTCGGAGCCGCTCGCGAAGGTCACGCTTCCCAACGTAAGGGCGGCTGCCGCCCCCGTCACGAACAGCGCGCGTCTGCCGATGCCGTCGAAGCTTTCGATGCCGTGCTCGTCCTCGCACATGCTGCTGCCCCCAGGGCGTCGTGAGTGACATGGGTGGTGCACGTTGGCACGTACCACCCTGGTAGTCGGCTGTGAACTGCGGGGCAAGGGAAGGAAATCGCCAGCTTTCGGGGAGGCGGCGCACCTGCCGGGGCCCGACCCGCGCGCGGCGCCAGTGGCACCCTGTAACGATCTGTGGCCCCGGAGGAATACGGCCACGCCCTGTAACGCCTGATCACCGCGATCGTATGCTCGAAGGATGACGACCACCGCGACCTCCGGAACCGGCCCGACCGAGAACTCCATGCGTCGCGCCCTCAAACGCGCCCGTGACGGCGTCGCCCTCGACGTGACCGAGGCCGCGGTGCTGCTCCAGGCGCGCGGCGAGGCCCTCGAGGACCTCGCCGCGTCCGCGGCCCGGGTGCGGGACGCGGGCCTGGAGGCGGCCGGACGGCCCGGCGTCATCACGTACTCCAAGAGTGTCTTCATCCCGTTGACCCGGCTGTGCCGGGACAAGTGCCACTACTGCACCTTCGTCACCGTTCCGGGCAAGCTGCGCCGCGCCGGGCACGGGATGTTCATGTCGCCGGACGAGGTCCTCGACGTCGCCCGGCGCGGCGCGGAACTCGGCTGCAAGGAAGCCCTCATCACGCTCGGCGACAAGCCCGAGGACCGCTGGCCCGAGGCCCGGGAGTGGCTGGACGCGCACGGGTACGACGACACGATCGCGTACGTCCGTGCCATCTCCATCCGGATCCTGGAGGAGACGGGACTGCTGCCTCACCTCAACCCGGGGGTGATGTCCTGGACCGACTTCCAGCGGCTCAAGCCCGTCGCGCCGAGCATGGGCATGATGCTGGAGACGACGGCGACGCGGTTGTGGAGCGAGCCCGGCGGTCCGCACCACGGCTCTCCGGACAAGGAGCCCGCCGTACGGCTGCGGGTCCTGGAGGACGCGGGACGGTCGTCCGTTCCCTTCACCAGCGGGCTGCTGATCGGGATCGGGGAGACGTACGAGGAGCGCGCCGAGTCGTTGTTCGCGCTGCGACGCGTGTCCCGGGCGTACCACGGCATCCAGGAACTGATCATCCAGAACTTCCGCGCCAAGCCGGACACGGCGATGCGCGGGATGCCGGACGCCGAACTGGACGAACTGGTCGCCACGGTGGCCGTCGCCCGGCACATCATGGGACCGGCCGCCTGCCTCCAGGCCCCGCCGAACCTCGTCGACTCCGAGTACGGGCGGCTGATCGGCGCGGGCATCGACGACTGGGGCGGGGTCTCGCCGCTCACCATCGACCACGTCAACCCCGAGCGGCCCTGGCCGCAGATCGAGCAGCTGGCCGAGCGGTCGCGCGCCGTCGGCTTCGAACTGCGCGAGCGGCTGTGTGTGTACCCCGAGTTCGTGCAGCGCGGGGAGCCCTGGCTCGACCCGCGGCTGCTGCCGCACGTACGGGCGCTGGCCGACCCGGAGACGGGGCTCGCCCGTGAGGACGCCGTCGTCGAGGGGCACCCCTGGCAGGAGCCGGAGGAGGCCTTCACGGCTTCGGGGCGCACCGATCTGCACCGCACCATCGACACGGAGGGGCGCACCGGCGACCGCCGGGACGACTTCGACCTCGTGTACGGCGACTGGGAGGCGCTGCGGGAGGCGGCGGCGCCCGGGATGGTGCCCTCCCGCATCGACACCGACGTACGGGCGGCCCTCGCGACCGCCGCCGACGACCCGACGAAGCTCACCGACGACGAGGCGCTCGCGCTGCTGCACGCGGACGGTCCGGCGCTCGACGCCCTCTGCCGGATCGCGGACGACGTGCGCAGGTCCGCCGTCGGTGACGACGTCACGTACATCGTCACCCGGAACATCAACTTCACCAACGTCTGCTACACCGGCTGCCGTTTCTGCGCCTTCGCCCAGCGCCGCACGGACGCCGACGCGTACACGCTGTCGCTGGACCAGGTGGCCGACCGCGCCCAGCAGGCCTGGGAGCTCGGGGCCGTCGAGGTCTGCATGCAGGGCGGCATCCACCCGGACCTCCCGGGTACCGCCTACTTCGACATCGCGAAGGCGGTGAAGGAGCGCGTCCCCGGCATGCACGTGCACGCCTTCTCCCCGATGGAGGTCGTCAACGGCGCGACGCGCACGGGGATGTCCATCCGCGAGTGGCTGACCGCCGCGAAGGAGGCCGGCCTCGACACCATCCCCGGCACGGCGGCGGAGATCCTCGACGACGAGGTCCGCTGGGTCCTGACGAAGGGCAAGCTGCCCACGGCGACCTGGATCGACGTCGTCACGACCGCGCACGAGCTCGGCATCCGCTCCTCGTCCACGATGATGTACGGGCATGTGGACCAGCCCCGCCACTGGCTCGGCCACTTCCGCACGCTCTCCCGCATCCAGCAGCGGACCGGCGGCTTCACCGAGTTCGTGACGCTCCCGTTCATCCACACCAACGCGCCGGTGTACCTGGCGGGCATCTCCCGTCCGGGCCCGACCACCCGCGACAACCGCGCGGTGGTGGCCATGGCCCGCCTCCTGCTCCACCCGCACATCCCCCACATCCAGACCAGCTGGGTGAAGCTGGGCACCGAGGGCGCGGCGGAGATGCTCCGCTCCGGCGCCAACGACCTCGGCGGCACGCTGATGGAGGAGACCATCTCCCGGATGGCGGGCTCCTCGTACGGCTCGTACAAGTCGGTCAAGGACCTCATCGCCGTCGCGGAGGCGGCCGGGCGTCCGGCGAGGCCGCGGACGACTCTGTACGGGGAGGTCCCCGAGGAGCGGCAGCGGGCGGCGGAGGTCTCGGACGGACACCTGCCGGAGCTGCTGCCGGTCCTGGAGTGACGGCCGAAGCGTGCGGTGGCCCCGGGCGCGTCGGAGTACGATGATCCGACCCTCGGTGGAGGGCCCAGAAGCCCGGTGAATCCGAGGAGTTGCGTGTCCGTGCCTGCCCGACGGCTTCCCTCCTGGATCTGGGTCACCGGACTGACCACGGTGGCGATCATGGGCGTCACCGCCCTCGCCGCGCAGGCCGACCAAGGGGCGCACCCGACCGCCGCCCACGCCGCCGGGGCGAAGCCGTCCGCGTCGGCGAGCCCGCACCCCTCCGCCTCGCCCAAGAAGTCCGAGCCGGTCGCCGTGCCCGACGGCTCGGGCACGGGACGGCGGATCGTCTACTCGCTCGCCCAGCGGCGCGTGTGGCTCGTCGACACCGGCGAGGCCGTCCGCCGCACCTTCGCGGTGTGGCCGGGCACGGTGAGCCCGGCGCCGGGCCGGTACGCGGTGTCGACCACCGTCCCCTCCACCACTGGAACGGACGGCACGAAGGTCGAGAACATCGTCTACTTCACCGTCGCGTCCGGCGTGAACATCGCGTTCTCCAACGCGCAGGACGGCTCCTCGCCGCAGCCCGCGACGGGAGTGAAGACCGGCGGGATCCGCATGCACAGCGCGGACGGGGACGCGGTCTGGGCATTCGGCACCAAGGGTACGAAGGTCACCGTGACGAAGTAGCGGCCGGGGCGATGGAGGGGGCGGACGGATGGGGCGTGCGCGGCCGTCGATGCAGGAGCTGATCGCTCGGCGCAGACGGGCGGGATTCGTGGGGCGGAGTCACGAACGGGTCGTCTTCCGTCGGAATCTGGAGCTGCCGCCCGAGGACGAACACCACCGCTTCCTCTTCCATGTGCACGGCAACGCGGGCGTCGGAAAGACCTTCCTGGTGAGGGAGTTCGAGCAGATCGCCCGGGAGCGCGGAGCCTTGACGGCGTACGTCGACGAGAGCGTCGACAGCGTGCCCGAGGCCATGGGTACGATCAGTCGCCAACTCGGCCT
Source organism: Streptomyces mirabilis (assembly GCF_039503195.1). Lineage (NCBI taxonomy): Bacteria > Bacillati > Actinomycetota > Actinomycetes > Kitasatosporales > Streptomycetaceae > Streptomyces > Streptomyces mirabilis. Next base: position 4,777,211 of record NZ_JBCJKP010000001.1, on the reverse strand, counting down.
GCAAGGCCGGAGGCTGAAGGAACTGGATCGGCTGCTCGCCGTTCACCGGGAGCGGCGGCGCGAGGCCGAGGCGATCGCCGTGGTCGACGCCGAACCCGGTGATCCCTCGGCGGCCGGTCTGGTGGTGGCACGCGCCGGACTGGTCGGACTAGGCATGCTGCCGGGCGTGGGCGCCTTCGCGGGCGCCCTGGACGCGGGCCAACTGGCCCAGGGCGCTGACAGGTTCCGGGCGAGCCTCAGTGCCCGCTTCCGCAGCCAGGAGGACGTGCAGCTGGTCCTGACACCCGAACGGGTGCTGACGCCGGTGCTGCTGGGCGAGTTGTCGGAGGCGGCGTCCACGGCGCCCTGGATCGTCCTGTTCTTCGACACCTACGAACGCACCGGGCCGTTCCTCGATGGCTGGCTGCACGAGGTGATCACCACCGACCGTTACGGCACTCTGTCCGCCGACGTCGTCATCGTCACCTCCGGCCAACGGCCCTTCGACACCGCTCGCTGGGGCGGCTTCGCGGACTTCATGACGGACGTGCCGCTCGGGCCGTTCACGGAGGCGGAGGCGCGGGGTCTGCTCGCCGGCAAGGGGGTGGTGGCCGAGCCGGTTGTCGACGAGGTGCTGCGCCTCACGGGCGGCCTGCCGGTGCTGGTGTCGACCCTCGCGGAGACCCGGCCCGCCGATCCGGACGGCGTGGGAGACCCGAGCACGACGGCGGTGGAGCGGTTCCTGAAGTGGGAGCCGGACCCGGTGCGGCGCGCGGTCGCTCTGGCGTGTGCGCTGCCGCGGCGCCTGGACGCGGACGTGTTCCGGGCGGTGGTGGACGGTACGGACACCGAACTCGACGCCCTTTACGGCTGGTTGCGGGAACGACCGTTCGTCGACGAACGCGGTGACCGGATGCAGTACCACGACGTCGTACGGGCTCCGATGCTGCGCCTCCAGCGCAGGGGCTCGCCCAGGCGGTGGGCCGAACGGCACGAGCGGCTCGCGGCGGCCTTCGCCGGGTGGCGGGAGGAGACCGAGGCCAGGCTGGAGGACGGCTATGAGTGGGCCGACGAGGAGTGGCGGGAGCTGCGGCTCGCGGAGTCGTACCACCTGCTGTGCGCCGCACCCCGCTCCGCGCTTCCCGCCGTCCTCACCGACGTCGTGGATGCCTGTGGTCAGGCGGACGACCTGGTGAGGCGCTGGACGCGGCTGCTGGCCGACGCGGGACAGGACGCGGACGCCCAGGCCGTACGGGACTGCGGAAGCGACCTGACGCGGGCCCTCGACGAGGGAGGCAAGCCCGAGGTACTCCGGTTCCTGCTGAGGCGGGCACGGGGCGACGAGCCCTGGCGGGCGCGGGCCCGGGCGGAGCTGGCCGACTCTCTCGCGCGGGACGGTGCCTACGAGCGCGCACTGGAGGAGTACGGCCGTGCCCTCGCCCTGGACCCGTACCTGGTGCGGGCCCACCGAGGGCGGGCCCTGACCCGTGGCGGCCTGGGCGACCATGAGGGCGCACTCGCCGATGTGGAGCGCGTGGTGGAGCTGGAGCCGGACAACCCCGACAACATCGTCCTGCGTGGCGAGCACCACCGCCTCCTGCGCCATGACGACGAGGCGGTCCGGGACCTGAGCGAAGGTATTCGACGCGACCCGGCCAACGCCTTCGCCTGGGCCTCCCGAGGCGCCACCCACGAGCGCGCCGGGGACCCCGCCGCGGCCCTCGCCGACTTGGGCCGCGCGCTCGACCTCAAGCCGGACTACGCCTGGGCACTGGGCCGCAGAGCCCGGGCCTGGCGTGGACTGGCCGAACACGAACGCCAGTTGGCCGACCTCGACCGGGCCCTCGGCCTCTGGCCCGACTGGGGCTGGGGCCACTGCGAACGTGGCGACGCCCTCCGAGTGGCCGGCCGCCACGAGGAGGCCCTCGCCGACTACGACAGGGCGCTCACCATCGATCCCGAGTACGCCTCGGCCCACGCCAGCCGGGGCGCGGCGCTGGCCGAACTGGGCCGCCGTGAGGAGGCCCTCGCCGCCCTGGACCGCGCGCTGGAGCTCCGCCCCTCCTACGAGTGGGCCGGCGCCCTGCGCGCCCGCCTCAGCGGCGGACCGAACTGACGAACTCCGTCCAGGAGGCGCCGGTGAAGGCCAGTTGGGCGCGCTGGGTGTCCTTGGAGTCGCGGCCGTGGACGGTGGCGGCGGGGGCTAGGGCGGTTTCGACGCAGCCGGGGCCGACGTTGCTGCCGTAGCTCACCGAACGAGATGTGAACCGCCTGGCGCGCTCCGTCGACGCCTGGCTGGAGCGAGGCGTGTCAAGTACGGCTGACCGTCGGCCTCCCCGGAGGACCGAGTGGATCCCGGCCCTCACCTAGGCCACATCGTCGAGGGAGCCTTCGCAACCTGACCGGGTGGGTTCACTTGACCCGCACTCCGTATTCCGATCGGGCCCCTGAACGGACCGTTCCCGGTCGATTACAGTGCTGAGCTGTCGGACGTACGGACGGTGCCTGGGGAGGTCTCGGTGGGTGCGACAGCCGGTGCCGTCTGGGGCCGTGCGGAGCAGCAGGACTTCCGTAGCCGGGTACGTGGGACCCTGCTGGGCGCGGCCGTCGGGGACGCCCTCGGGGCGCCGGTCGACGGGCTCACCCTGGAGCGGATCCGGGAGGCCCACGGCCCGGAGGGGCTGGTCGACCTCGCCTTCGGGTACGGCCGGCGTGGCTCCGTCACCCACCTCACCCAGCTGACCCTCTTCTCTTTCGACGGTCTGATACGCGCCCAGGTGCGCCGTGACACCGGCGCCTGGCATCCGCCCACCGACCTCCACCGGGCGTACCGCCGCTGGGCGGCCACCCAGAGCGACTGGGGCCCCGACGAGCGCCGCAAGGACGACGGCTGGCTGGCCCGCGAGGAGTGGCTGTACGCCCGCCGGGACCCGGCCCGCGCGTGCCTGATCGGCTTCGGCGACGACATCATGGGCACGCTGGACGCGCCCAAGAGCCCCGGCGAGCTCGGGCCCGAGGCCGCCGCCCGCTCGGCGCCCTTCGGGCTGCTCGTCGGCTGGGAGCCGCAGCTCGTGATGCAACTCGCCGTCGAGTGCGCCGCGCAGACGCACGGGCACCCCACGGCGTACCTCGCGGCGGGCGCGTACGCCGTCATCGTGCACGCGCTGGCCCGCGGCGAGAGCCTCGACGGGGCCGTGCAGCGGGCGCTCGCGATCCTCGCGGCGCGGCCGGGGCAGCAGCCCGTCGCGGACGCGCTCCAGCATGCGCTGGGGGCCGTGCGGCAGGGGATGCCGACGCCGGGGCGCGTCGAGGAACTCGCCGGGGACGGTACGGCGGAGGGGTTGCTCGCGGTCGCCGTGTACTGCGCGCTGGTGGGGGACGACATCCGGCACGGTCTGTGCCTCGCGGTGAACCAGGGTGGGCCCTCCGGTGTCGCCGGCGCGCTCACCGGGGGGCTGCTCGGCGCCCTGCACGGCGAGACGGCCCTCCCGCCTGCCTGGCTGGCCGAGCTGGAGGGCCGTCCCACGATGCTGGCCCTGGCGGACGACTTCGCCATGGAGATGACCCAGGGCCCGGCCCTGCACGGCCCGTCCGGCTCCGCACCGGGCTGGCTGGCCCGTTACCCGCGGGCATAGCCTTCCCCGCGCACCTGAGGGGCGCGGGGAACTGCGCGACCCGCCCCCACCGCCCCGCGGCCGAAGGACGGTCCCGCCCGAGGCCCCCGGCGGCCGGCAGCCGTACGACCGCCGGCCGCGGAGGGTTCTCAGACGCCGGACGGGCTGGCGGTGCCCGCCCCGTCCGCGGCCTCCGCCGGAGCCGGGACCGCCGCGGCAGCGGCCCCGTCCCCGTCGTCATCCGTGTTGATCTTCTCGATGATCGCGTCCCGCTCCGGCGTGTCCTCGGGCTTCAGGAAGCCGATGAGGATGTACAGGACGAGGGAGATGACCATCGGGACGGAGACCTGGTACTCCAGCTTCACATCGGTGCGCTGGGAGAAGTCCAGGTTGTAGTTGACGAAGAAGAACGCGAGCAGACCACAGGCCCAACTGGTGAGCGCCGCCGTCGGACCGGACTTACGGAACGGTCGCAGCAGACCCAGGATGAACGGGATCGCGATCGGCCCCATGAGCCCGGCCACCCACTTGATGACGACCGTGATGATGTCCTTGAAGGTGGGGGAGTTGACCTGCGTCGCCACCGCCATCGAGAACCCGAGGAAGGCGACGGTCGTGATCCGCCCCGCGATGAGGCCGGTCCGGGTGTCCCAGGCACGCGCGGCCTTGGAGAGCACCGGGACCACGTCCCGGGTGAAGACCGCGGCGATCGCGTTCGCGTCCGACGAGCACATGGCCATCGTGTGCGAGAAGAAGCCGACCACGACCAGACCCAGCAGCCCGTGGGGGAGGAGCTGTTCGGTCATCAGACCGTACGCGTCCGAGCCGTCCGGCTTCTTCGCCGTGACGAGGAGCGGCGACAGCCACATCGGGATGAACAGGATCACCGGCCACACGAACCAGAGCCCGGCGGACAGGAAGGCCGACTTCGTGGCCTGCTTGGCGCTGCCCGTCGCCATGTAGCGCTGGGCCTGGTTCCACATCCCGCCGTTGTACTCGAACAGCTTGATGAACAGGTACGCGATGAAGAACACCGTCAGATACGGGCCCGCGAATCCGTTCGCGTGACCGTGCAGCTTGGGCGAATCGAGGGCCTTGGACAGGCCACCCTGGTCGGAGATCTTGTTCAGCACGATGATCAGCATCGAGAGTCCCGCCAGCAACTGGATCACGAACTGACCCAGTTCCGTCAGCGCGTCCGCCCACAGACCGCCGATCGTGCAGTACACGGCCGTGATGCCACCGGTGATGAGGATGCCCTGGGTGAGCGTGACCCCGGTGAAGACGCTCAGCAGGGTCGCGATCGCCGCCCACTTCGCACCGACGTCCACGATCTTCAGCAGGATGCCCGACCAGGCGAGCGCCTGCTGCGTCGGCACGTTGTAGCGGTCCTTGAGGTATTCGAGCGGTGAGGCCACGTGCAGCCGGGAGCGCAGCCGGTTGAGCCGGGGCGCGAACAGTTTCGCGCCGAGCAGCACGCCGATGGCGATGGGCAGTGCCCAGGTGACGTACGAGGTGATGCCATAGGTGTACGCGATACCGGCGTACCCGGTGAACATCACCGCGCTGTAGCCCGACATGTGGTGCGAGATGCCGGACAGCCACCAGGGCATCTTGCCGCCCGCGGTGAAGAAGTCGCTGACGTCGTCCACACGTTTGTGGGACCAGACACCGATCGCGGTCATGACGCCGAAGTACGCGACCAGGACGGCCCAGTCGAAGCCGTTCATGTGCCCCCTCCAGGGGTCCGCCTTGTGAACCTGCAGATACCGGACGGCACTTCGCCAGTACGCATGGGGTCCCCCTGCTCGAGCGAAGCCGAGAGCTTGGGGGAGGGCGGCGCCCCCGTGCGGGAGCGGGGACTTTGGGGATTGAACCGCCGTTCGGGGGGGGCGGTCAAGACCTTTCCCGGTCACAGATGTGAACGCAGATCAGAAAGCAGAACGATTTTGCCTCCACTTTACCCGTACGGCTGTTGTCGTGCTCGTGACGTGGACCACACCATGAGCGGGCACTTCGTCAGACCACACAGGCAGGTTCACACCGACAAGTCGATCAGGCGTACGGGATGCGGGTCCCGCACGGCTGGGAGGGGACGGCCGACTGGAATCCACCATCGCTTCCGCTGGCGCATGAGTTCGCCTAGCGCATGAGTTCGCCGGCGTTCACGAGCAGCGACTGCCCCGTGATCGCCCGCGCCCGGTCGGACGCCAGGAACACCGCGGCGTCCGCCACGTCCCCGTCCGTGGCCAGTTCGGGCAGCGCCATCCGCTCGGTGAGCCGCCGCAGGACGTCCGCCTCCGGTACGCCCTCGGTGTGCGCCGTGAACTGGACGTACGCCTCGACGGGCGGTCCCCACATCCACCCCGGCAGCACGGTGTTCACACGGACGCGATGCGGGCCCAGCTCCCTCGCCAGCGAGTACATCGCGCTCGTCAGCGCGCCCTTGGACGCCGCGTACGCCGCCTGCCGCACCTGGCTCGGCGCGGCCACCGACGACTGCGTCCCGATGATGACGACCGAGCCGCCGCACACCTTCAGCGCGGGCAGGCAGGCCCGGGTCATCCGCAGGGTGCCCAGCAGATTCACGTCGATGACCGACTGCCAGGTGGCGAAATCCGCGTCCTCCAGGCCGCCGAAGTAGCTGTCCCAGGCAGCCACGTGCACCACCGCGTCGATCCGCCCGAACCGCTCCGTCGCGAGCTCCGCGAGCGCCTCGCACTGCTTCTCGTCCGTGATGTCCGTGGCCCGGTAGGCCGTGTGCGCGCCGTCCGGGTCGAGCTCGGCCGCGGACGAGGCGAGATTGGCCTCCGTACGCGCCCCCAGCACCGCGTTGCCCCCGTCCCGTACGACGGCCGCCGCGACCTGATGGCCGAGTCCGGCCCCGACCCCCGAGACGACGACCGTCTTCCCCGCGAGCAGTGACATCGGAAGCCTCCCCTTTTCTTGTGGCTCGGTTCGCCTCCGGGGCGCAGAAGCCGGTGTCGAGAGCGCGACCGTGCTCGACCCCTCCTTCGTCGGGGCCTCCGCGCGCTCGCGCTCTCGGCACCGGCGCGCCCCTTCGGCTCACTCGCCGTAGGTTGACGTGACTATGGCGCATTGTCTGACGGGGCGTCAGAGTATGGGCGTCCGGCGGAGGAAGGAAGAGCGAGGAAGGGGATCGTCATGTCGGAGGAGACCCGTAGCGAGGTGTACGCGGAACTGGCCGCCCTCGGCCCGTACGGCGTCCACCCGGGCCACGCCCTGATCACCATGGTCGAGCCGCACCCGGGCCACGAGTACGCGTACAACCGCTGGTACGAGGACGACCACTACTACGCCGGCGCGATGGCCATGCCCTGGATGTACGCGGGCCGCCGCTGGGTCGCCACCCGCGATCTCCAACTCCTGCGGTACCCGGAGAAGTCGGCGGTCGCCCAGCCGGTCACCGCCGGCTGCTACCTCTCGACGTACTGGGTCACCGAGGGCCGCTACGACGACCACATGAGGTGGACCGTCGGCATCAACAAACGGCTGAATCGCGACGGCCGCGTGTACCAGGACCGGACACATGTCTTCACGGCCTTCCAGGACCACGCGGCCACGGTGTACCGCGACGGCGCCGGCGGCCCCCGCGACTTCCACGCCCTGGACCACCCCTACGCGGGCCTCGTCCTCCAGGTCGTCGACGCCGACTCCGCCGACCGGCGCGCGGAACTCCTGGAGTGGCTGCGCGCCCGCCACCTCCCCCGGCGCCTGGCGGGCTCCCCGGCCGCGATGGTGACCGTCTTCCGCCCCACCCCACTCCCCGGCGACCGCATGACGTACGTGAAGCAGGTCGAGGGCGTCGACACCCGGCTGACCCTCCTGTGGTTCCTGGAGACGGACCCGAGGGAGTGCTGGGAGGACCACTTCTGCGGACTGGAGGAGGCGGTGGCGGAAGGCGGCTTGGGGAAGGTGGAGCTGGTGGCCCCCTTCATTCCGACGGTGCCCGGGACGGACAGGTACGTGGATCGCCTGAGGTGAACGGGCGGCGCCCTATGGCGAGTGAGCCGAAGGGGCGCGTCGACACCGGCTTCTGCGCCCCGGAGGTGAACCGAGCCACAAAAAAGGGGATAGCCCCCTCGGCCAGGACGGCGGGCCAGTCGAGAGGGCTATTTCGGTGGTGCGTATGCGGTTGGTCGGTGCAGTTGTGGTGGTGGATGCAAGTGTCGACGCATCAGGCGAGGTCGAAAGCCCCCCGGCTGACCTCGGCCACGAAGGCGTTCCACGAGTTCGCGGGGAACGCCAGCGTGGGGCCCGTGGGGACCTTGGAGTCCCGTACGGCCATCGCCGCGAGAACCGGGGACTTGACCTCGACACATGCGCCGTTGCCGGTGGAGTAGGAGGACTTGGTCCACGTGTCCGTGGCGCCTTGCTGGATTGCCATGTTCGCTCCGGATAGCCAGTTGTTGAGAGTTGCTGTCACCGCACGGCGGGTTCGCTACGGAACTCGCCGTGCGGTTTGCGCCAACGTTGTTGCTCGATGGCGTGATCGACGCTACTCGCCAACATCGCCGGGCGAAGTGGCCGTTCACTCGACCGGGTGGCATATACCAGTGGAGTCTTCCGCCCAGGAGCGGTGAGGGTGTACTGTGCGGCACTTTCCCGCCGGGGGCCCGTTCTCCGGGGTGCGCGTCAGCGCGCGTACTCCTTGGCGATGTCCGCGATGAACTGTCGCGACTGCTCCACGTTCAGGGCCTGTGCCCGCAGATGCTCGTACATCACGCTGTATTTCTGGACGTCGTTCGCCTTCTCCAGATACAGGTCGCTGGTGACGCCCTCGATGTAGACCACGCTGGAGTCGGCCGCGTCGGGGAACTCCAGGATCGCGTACTGCCCGTTGAGTCCCGGGTGCGCGCCCATGTCGAAGGGGATCACCTGCACGGTGACGTGCGGGAGCTGGGACTGTTCGACGAGGTGTTCCAGCTGGTCGCGCATGAGGGAGCGGTTGCCGACGACGCGGCGCAGCGCGGCCTCGTCGAGGACGGTCCACAGCCGGAGCGGGTTCTCCGGCGCGGAGATACGTTCCTGTCGGCGCAGCCGGACCTGGACGCGCTTGTCGATGTCGGCGGAAGCGGTCTCCGGCAGCGCGCCCGCGATCAGAGCCTCGGCGTACGGCCGGGTCTGCAGGAGACCGGGGACGACCTGGGGATCGTAGACGCGAAGTGACGCGGCGTCGGTTTCCAGCCCGATGTAGACGCTGTACGGGATGTCGCCGAAGGAGTGCCACCAGCCCTGCTGGCGCGAGTCCTTGGCCATCTGCATCAGCGAATCGACGATCCGGTGGTCCTCGACCTCGTAGACCCCGCACAGATCGCGGACGTCACGCTGGCTGATACTGCGCCGTCCGTTCTCCAGCCGACTGATCTTCGACTGCGAGACCAGCAGCCGCTCGGCGACCTCTTCGGCCGTCATGCCCTTGAGCTCGCGGAGCCGACGCAGCTCCTGGCCCAGCCGGCGCCGCCGGACGGTGGGATTGACACTTGACGCCACGGGACGTGCACCTCCGGCTGCGGGCCTCTACTTTGCGTATCTGCTGTTGAGCAGACTGCCACCAAGGTGCGTCCTACCGCTGCAAAACACCGGATATGCGCTGGGTACACGCCGGTTCGGAGATCTGGCGTGGATATTACGCGGATCGCGTACGTGTACGTCGCCTTCACTCGTACCGTCCGCATATGCGCGGCACCCGTGAAATGCGGCCGCGCGGGGCGGTGGGGCCGTGTCGTCGTCCGGACGTACGGCCCCACCGCCCCGCGCGAGCCAGCGGCTCCCGAACCGGGTCTTGGGGACTGCGGTGCGGCGCTGAGGTCGTGCAGGCGGTGCGTGGCGGTGCTCTTTGTGGTGCGTGGCGGTGCTGTTGTGCGTGGTGGTGCGTACGGTGCCTGGTGGCGCCGTGGGACTGCGGCTCAGTGGACCACGGCGCGCGCCATGGAACCGTGGCGCGGTTGCATCGGAACACCGCGGGCGGGTTCCGGTGCGGACCTGACTCCGGCGGTGGCCGGGCGGCCTGCCGGTGCCGGGTTGCGGCGTGGCTGTGCACCCACACCGTTCTGAACGTCCATGACCGCGTGGGCCACGAGGCCGCCCATGGGGTCATGCCTGATCAGGTCCCGTAGCCGGGAGCGGGACGAGCGTCCCTCGTTGCCCGGATACAGGTGCTTGCCGAGACCGACCGCATGGGCCAGCGCGGCGAGCGCCGCGGTCCGCGGGTCCGGCGGTACGCCGGTGCGGATCGCGCTGTCCAGCCGGGACTTGATCTCCCGGCTGATCTCCGTGTCCGTCGCTTGGTAGCGAGTCGTCGGAAGCACCCCGCACATCTGGCCGGCCACGGCATGGACCATGCCGCACCTCTCCAGATGCGAGAGATAGGTCTGGCGCAGCCCCAGTCGGGGTCCGCCAATCCAGTTGACCGCGCGTACGGGTGCTCCGCGTCGGCGAAGCAGTTCCAACGCACAGTCCAGTGTTGGATCTCCAGTCGGCCGTGGCTGCACCACGGCGATACGATCCCCGTCTGGGGCTATCCGTCCGGCCAGCGCCAGCTCTACTAGCTGTGCTCCGGCCAGACCGAGGTCGAGCGACTGCGGCTGTGCAGTGGTACCCGTGGTCGGGTCCAACGCCAGCAGCAGAAGCTCTTCCGGAAGAGTTCTGCGGCTCCTGCCCATCCATGCCTCCCCGCGTGGATGAATGACAGGGTGACCCCTCTCACATTGGTCTGTCGAGAGTGCCTGACCGGTTCGTGATGGAACCAGCAGGTATGTCGTTCTCGTCTACCGCAGGGGTTAAGCCCGCACACAGGACACTGGTACATGGTTCGGACAGCGATGTCCGGGCGGCGGGACAAGGGTTCACGGTTCGTTGGGCGCCCGGTGGGTGGCGCACGGAGGAGGCATCGGTGGCGGGCGAGTCCCCCGACAGGTCGAAGCAGCACGAGGCGTCGGCATCGTCGGCAGAAGCGACGCCGGGGACCCCGGCCGCGGTTCCGGGCCCGAGTCGGGCCGCCGCGGCGGCGGCGTCGGCCGATCCCCGTCTGGCGGTGGCCCGCGAACGGGCCGCCACCGTACGGGTGGATCAGGCGACGGCGGTGTTCTCGACGCGGGCGTTGGCGGAAGGTTCCGCCGGGTCCGGGGGGAAGGGCCCCGTGGAGGACGCGCGACTGCGCGAGGCCGTGGCCGCCTGGGTCGCAGGGGCGGACGAGGAGGCCCCTGAGGGGGAGTCTGAGGTTCCGGAAGCCTCCAAGGGCCCGGAGGACCCCGACAAGGCCTCCAAGGGCGCGGAGAGGGCCGGTACGGCGGCGGAGGCCGGAGCCGGGGCCGAGGCTGAGACCGAGGTTGGGGCTGAGACCGAGGCTGGGGCCGAGGTCGAGGCTGCGGCTGGGGTTGCGGGCGAGGCTGACGGGGAGTCGGCTTCCGGGTCCGACGCCGACGCCGGTGCCGACATCGATGCCGCCGCTGATGCCGACTCCGACTCCGGTTCCCCTTCCGACGCGGACTCTGACGCCAAGGCCGCGTCCGAGGGTGAAGTTGAGGACGAGGCCACGGCGGCGGATGACGCCGACACCGATGCCGACGCCGAGCCGAAGACGGACGCGAAGTCCACGTCGGACGCCGAGTCCACGTCGGACGCCGAGTCCACGTCGGACGCCGAGTCCGAGACGGCGTCCGAGTCCGAGACCGAGTCCGAGACGGCGTCCGAGACCGAGACCGAGTCCGAGACCGAGGACGCGAAGCCGGCTGAGGCGAAGAGCTCTCCGGAGGACGCCTCCGAGACGTCTGAGCCCTCGAAGGAGCCCTCGGAGAAGACCTCCGAGACCTCCGAAGGTCTCGAGGATTCCGTGAGCCCCGAGGCCTCCTCGGACGTCGAGGACGCCAAGGACGCCAAGGACGCCAAGGACTCCGAGGACTCCCAGGACGCGGCGGCGCAGAAGGACTCCAAGGACACGCCGCCCGCCGACGGTTCGGCATCCGCCGACGACTCGCCGTCCTCGAAGGACGCCCCGGACACCGACGACGCGCCCGAGCCGCCCGTCGACCAGCCCACCGCCATCTTCAAGGCGCCGAAGCGCCCGGCGGTGGACCAGCCCACCACCATGCTCAAGCTGGGCGGTGCCGAGCCGGCCACCGACAAGCCCGCGGACCAGCCGAAGGCCGAGCAGCCGACGGCCGAGCAGCCCAAGGCCGAGCAGCCCAAGGCCGACCCGTCCAAGGCGGACCGGCCGAAGCCCGAGTCCCCGTCCGAGCGCACCAGCAAATTCGTGGCCCTCAAGCCCCTCGACGAACCCGTGTCGAGGGTGAAGCCGAAGACCACCGCGACCCCGCCCGTTCCCTCCGCCTCCTCCTCGCCCACCAGAGTGGCCCCCGCCGACGCCACCGCCGCCCTCCCGCAGGTCGGCCCCGAACGCACCACGCAGCAGCCGCTGCCGCCGAAGCCGCCGCTGGACCTGCTGGCCGAGCTGACGAACACGCCGCCGCCCCCGCAGACCCCGGTGCGGACGCTCGCGCGGCGGGTGAAGATCTGGACGCCGCTGGTCCTGCTGCTCGCGGTCATCTTTGCGGTCGCACAGTCGCTCCGGCCGCTGCCGACCCCCACGCTCGACCTCACCGCCGAGTCCAGCTACACCTTCGGCGGCGGCGACGCCTCCATCCCGTGGCCGTCCTCCGGGCAGGGCGCACTCGACGTCCAGGGCATCGGTTCGTTCGGCACGTCCGGCGCGCAGAAGGCGGCGCCGATCGCGAGCGTCGCCAAGGTGATGACGGCGTACCTGATCCTGCGCGACCACCCGATCAAGTCCGGCGACGGCGCGAAGATCAAGGTGGACCAGAAGGCCCAGGACCAGTCGGACGCCGGCGACGAGTCGACGGTCAACGTGCACGCGGGCGACACCATCACACAGAAGGAGGCCCTGGAAGGCGTCCTGATCGCGTCGGCGAACAACGTGGCCCGGCTGCTGGCCCGCTGGGACGCCGGTTCCGAGACGGCCTTCGTCGCCAAGATGAACGCCGCCGCCAAGGACCTCGGGATGACGAACACGACGTACACCGACCCGTCCGGCCTGACGAAGACGACCGTGAGTACGGCCGCGGACCAGGTGAAGCTGGCCAAGGCCGCGATGAAGGACGCTTCCTTCCGCGAGGTCGCCCGGATGATGGAGTACACCGACTACAAGGGCACCAGGCACAGCAACTGGAACCACCTCGTCGGCTCCAACAACGTCATCGGCATCAAGACGGGCACCACCACCGCGGCCGGCGGCAACCTCGTCTTCGCGGCGACCAAGGAGATCGGCGGCGAGGTGCGGACCATCGTCGGCGCGGTGATCAGCCAGGGCCCCGGCGGCAGCGACAACACCATCCTCGGCGGCGCCCTGGCCGCGGGCGACAAGCTGATCCGCGCCGCGCAGGCCTCGCTGAAGTCCGCGACGATCCTGAAGAAGGGCGATGTCGTCGGTTACGTCGACGACGGGCTCGGCGGTCGTACGCCGGTCGTGATCACCAAGGACGTCACGGCGGTCGGCTGGGCGGGACTCAAGGTCAAGCTGTCCTTCGTCTCCTCGGAGCTGCCGCACTCCGCGAAGGCCGGCACCAAGGTGGGCTCGCTCACCGTGGGCGACGGCGGCAGCAGCAGTGCCGTGCAGGTTCCCGTCGAGCTCCAGAAGGACCTCGCCGAGCCGGGCTTCGGCGCCAAGCTGACCCGCGTGAGCTGAGCGGCCGTACGCAGTGAGCTGAGCGGACGTACGCGGGAGGGTGCGGGCGTACGGGTGCGGGTACGGGCGTACGAGTGGGGCACGCTTCCGGCAGGGGCGTATCCCCCGTACGCCGGAAGCGCCCCGAACTCCGTGTGAACGCGCCGTGAGCCCGCCCTGGGCGCGGCACGAACGCACCGCACCCCGTCGGGGCGCCCCACCCGGGAGCTCCCTGGCGGGGTGCGTGCTAGCGTCGCGAGATCGGGGCAGGTCGCGGGCCGCGGGTCCCGGGCCGAACACGAGAAAACGGGACACGGGAGCCTTGCAGTGGCGACAGCGGAGCCGACACACGCCGACGACGCCGATCCTGGCCCTGGACCAGGTCCTGAGCCGGATCGCGGACCGGGCTCGCGAATACGGCTGCCCGCGCACGCCACCGACGACCCCGCTGACGACGGCCTCACGGACGACGAGCCGCGGGAGCCCGTGACACCGGAGTCCAAGACACCGGAGTCCGAGACGTCGGAGTCCAAGACACCGGAGTCCGGGACGCAGGGCCCACGTACCCGCCTCAAGGCCTTCGCCCTGCGCCACCCCGTCGCCTTCGTCACCGTCGTGGCGGGCCTCCTGCACGTCGTCTGGTTCTTCACCTTCGCGAACAGTGGCGGAGACCTCGCGGCGCAGGACGCCTGGGCGGAGTTCGTCGGACGGCACCCGGACTCGGCGTACAACCTCGCCTGGTACGGCGGTATGCACCCGGTGTCGTACAGCGTGGTGTCGCCGTATCTGATGTCGGTCCTCGGCGTCCGTACGACGATGATGATCGCCGGGACGATTTCGGCGGGCCTGCTGACGATGATTCTCATCCGCAGCCGTGCGATACGGCAGCCGCTGGCGCCGGCCTTCGCGGGTGTCTTCGCGCTCATCTGCAACGCGGTGTCGGGGCGGGTGACGTACGGCCTCGGCATGGTCTTCGGGCTCGCCGCGGCGGCCGTGGTGTTCTGCTGGCCGTACCGCTGGCGCTACAAGCGCTGGGCGAAGGCCCTGTGCGCGGCGCCGCTCGCCGCACTGGCGACGGCCGCCTCGCCGGTGGCCGGACTGTTCGTGGGCCTGGTCGCGGTCGCCCTCTTCCTCCAGAAGCGCCGCCCCGGCGCGTACGCGCTCGGTATCGCGCCGACCGTCGTCGTCGCGCTCTCGGCCTGGCTGTTCCCCTTCTCCGGCACCCAGCCGATGTCCTTCGGCTCGGCCTCGCTGCCGCTGATCTCCGCCGGGCTGGTCTTCGCGCTCGTTCCCAAGGAGTGGAAGACGGTCCGGATCACGGCGGCGGTGTACGGACTCGCCGTGCTCCTCGTGTGGCTGATCAGCTCGCAGATCGGCTCGAACATCACCCGCCTCGCGATGCTGCTCGAGGGCGTCGTGCTGCTCGCCGCGCTCCCCTTCACCGTGCCGAAGTCACGCAAGTGGTACGTGACCGTCCTCGCCTTCACCGGATTCGTCGGGTGGATCGGCTTCAAGTCGGTCGACGACATCATCCATACGACACCGGCGGCGTCCTGGGCCCGCGAGCTCGCTCCGCTGGTGAACCAGCTCCAGGTCGTCGGTGCCGAGAAGGGCCGCGTGGAGGTGGTCCCCGCCCGCTCCCACCGCGAGGCGTCCGCGCTCGCGCCGTACGTGAACCTCGCCCGCGGCTGGAACCGTCAGGCCGACATGGAGCGCAACCCGCTCTTCTACGACGACACCCTCAACTCCGCGAACTACCACGAGTGGCTGCAGCGCTGGGCCGTCCACTACGTGGTGCTGCCCAAGGGCGAACCGGACGGGGACGGCGGCGAACGCGAGCGCCGGCTGGTCCAGCGCGGCATGCCCTACCTCCGCCAGATATGGGGCGACGCGAACTGGCAGCTCTTCTCGGTCACGGATCCCACGCCGCTGGCCGATCCGCCGGCCGTCGTCGACCGGGCGGAGCAGGGCGAACTGACCATCGAGGTGAAGAAGGCGGGCCGCGTTCTCATCCGCGTTCCGTACTCTCCGTGGCTCGGGCTCGTCGACGCCAAGGGCAAGAGCGTGAAGGCTCCGCAGGAGACGCAGAAGTCCAAGCACCGTGCGGAGGGTACGCCGAAGACGTACGACAACCTCAACGGCTGCCTCATGGAGACCGCGGAGAACGCTTCCGGCGACAAGTGGACCGAGCTCCTTGCCCCCGCCCCCGGCACCTACCGCCTGGCGGCCCCGTACCAACTCCCCCGGGGAACCCCGTGCCCCGAGGAACTCCGCTGACCTGACGGACCTGCCGACCGGCTCACCCCTCCGCGCCCCTGAAAGTCCGGGCTCGTTCGGTGGTCCAGGGCGAGGTCGATGACCCACCCACCCCGGCCCGCACCGTCAGCCCGTCCGGCGTTTGAGGACGAGGCCGTTCAGGCCGACGGGGGGGGCTGGGGGCCGAGCCCCCAGGTCGGGGATGGGACGGGTAGGGGCGGCGGAGGCGAGGAAAGTTCCCGGTCCCGCCGCCCCGGCTCACCTCACCTCACCGGAAACGCCACGTCACACACCGCGTCCTCCGGCCCCGCCGCATCCCAGTCCGCGAAGTACACCTCCCGGCAGGGACCGTCGTACGACAGCCCCCGCTCCCCGATCCACGTCTCGACCGCCTCGAACGCGGCGATGATCTGTGGATGAGCCACCTGCGCCTTGGTGATCCGCGCGTACGCGAGCCGCCGCGCCGGCTCCACCCGCACCCCGATCCCCGACGCCCGCCCCCGCTTCTCGGCCCACGCCCGCGCGGCCTCCTCGTCGGCGACCGGCACGCACGACTCGGCGGGCCCGTCACTCTCCATGCTGACCTCGGCGTAATAGACGACGAAGGGCGAGCCGGTCGTCCCCCCGCACTCCCGCGCCCCGTCCTCCAGCCGTGCCAGCGAGGCCGGAATCCAGACCGGCAGCTCATCCGCCAGCGTGTGCCGCTTCTCCGTCAGCACCACCCGCTCCGGCACGTCCACCGTCTCGACCACGAACTTCCCGTACATCTCGGTACTCCTCCCGGACAGCCGTCCACGGAGGTACTCGGCGAGCGTCCGCTGTGAAGCGAACCGGGCCTCGGCATCCGCCCAGTACGTGGCGAGGAGCACGGCGCCCTGCGCCGCCCCGACCTCCACCACCTCGGCGATCCGCGCGAGCGGCATGTCGAGCTGCCGCAGCAGCGCGACCAGCCGGGCGCGCTCGACCTGGTCGGCGTGGTAGTAGCGGTATCCGCTGACCTCGTCGACATGGGCCGGAGCGAGCAGTCCGAGCCGGTCGTACAGCCGAAGCGCCTTCGGCGAGAGCCGCGCGCGGGCGGCGAACGCGCCGATCGTGAGCAGTTCCTGTCGCACGAGCCCATCCTCCGTCACCGGGCGCCTTCCGCCCGGTGACACAGGACGCTGGTCCCTGCCCCAGGGGCAAGGTCAACCCACGGCTCTCCGGAGCGGAACCCGGAGTTACGCGAGCGCCTTCTCCACCGCCGCCACGACCTCCGCCGACTCCGGCTCGGTCTGCGGCGAGAACCGCGCCACCACGTCTCCACCCGGCCCGATCAGGAACTTCTCGAAGTTCCAGCGGATGTCACCGGTGTGGCCCTCGCCGTCGGCGGTGTTCACAAGACGCTGGTAGAGCTCGTGCCGCGCGTCCCCGTTGACTTCGACCTTCTCGGTCATCGGGAAGGTGACGCCGTAGGTCGCGGAGCAGAACTCGGCGATCTCCTCGGAGGTGCCGGGCTCCTGCCCCATGAACTGGTTGCAGGGCACACCGAGCACGGTGAAGCCCTGCCCCGCGTACCGCTCGTGCAGCCGCTCCAGCCCCGCGTACTGCGGGGTCAGCCCGCACTTGGAGGCCACGTTCACGATGAGCACGGTCTTGCCGCGGTACTGCCCGAGGTCCGCGGTGCCGCCCTGGAGGGAGTCGATCTGGACGTCGAGCGCGGAACTGCTTGAACTGTCAGTAGTCATGAACGGATGCTAACTCCGCTTGATGTCGCCCCGGCCGCCGCCCGTCTTCCGCCCTGCGTCCGCCCGGCCACGTCCCCGTCCGGTCGGTAAGGTCGCGAGCGTGACCACAGCGAACACGATCAAGGGCATCTACGAGGTACTCGACGACCGCTTCGTCACGGGCCGCTGCACGAACGGCGACGGCAGGCTGGAGGTCCTCCACGCCGGCTCCCGCTGGGCCGAGGGCCCGCTGTACGTGCCCGCCTGGCGCCAGCTGATCTGGAGCGACATCCCCAACGACCGCATCCTGCGCTGGGACGAGCCCACCGGCACGGTCGGCGTCCTGCGCACCCCCGCGGGCAACAGCAACGGCAACACCCTGGACCGCGAGGGCCGTCTGATCAGCTGCGAGCAGGGCAACCGCCGGGTGACCCGGACGGAGCACGACGGATCGGTCACCGTCCTCGCCGACCGCTACGACGGCAGGCGGCTCAACAGCCCGAACGACGCGGTCGTACGGTCGGACGGTTCGGTCTGGTTCTCCGACCCGGACTTCGGGATCCTGAGCGACTACGAGGGCCACCGGGCCGAGTCGGAGATCGGCGCGTGTCACGTCTACCGCCTCGAGCCGGGTACCGGCGAGGTACGGGTCGCCGCGGACGGCTTCGACGGGCCGAACGGCGTCGTCTTCTCGCCCGACGAACGGCAGCTGTACGTCTCCGACTCCCGCGCCGCCCGCATCCGCGTCTTCGATGTCCGCGACGACGGCACCCTCACGGACGGAAGAACGTTCGCGGAAGCAAAGAATGGTGTCCACTTCGACAACATCCGCTTCGACGACGACGGCAGGCTGTGGGCGGCCGCTCTGGACGACGGGGTGCACTGCTACGACCCCGACGGCACCCTCATCGGCCGGCTCCTGATCCCCGAGAGGGTCTCCAACCTCACCTTCGGCGGCCCCAAGAACAACCGCCTCTTCATCACGGCGTCCACGTCCTTGTACTCGCTGATGATGTCGGTGACCGGCGCCCCGCGCATCCAGCGGCACGGGTAGTCCGGGACACCGGTGACCCGGGTCGCCCGCCCCTCCCTGCCTACTCCCGCTGGGCCTTCACCAGTACCTCTCCGGCGGGCGTACGGGAGTACAGCACCGACCGCCCGGCCCGCCCCCTCCGTACCAGCCGGGCGTCCAGCAGCACCTTCAGATGGCGGCCGACCGAGCCGAGACCCTGCCCGGTCAGGGCCACCAACTGGGTCGTGCTCATGGGGGAGTCGAGGAGGACGAGGACCCCGGCGCGGGCAGGCCCGAGCAGCGCGCCCAGGCTCTCCGGCACGGCCTCGGGACCGGTGTCGGCGAGCACGCCCGAGCAGGGGTAGACGACGGCGTACCGGTCCGGCTCCTCCCATGACACCCAGCCGTGCCGCTGCGGTGTGATCGGTACGAACACCAACTCGGCGCCGGAGATCTCGCGCGGCGGGTACTCGTGGAGATTGACCTGCAGCCGGTTGTCGCCGAGCCAGCGCGTGCCCGGCCGCAGCGCGTCGAGGGCCGCCGCCCAGCCGCCCTGGCTCAACCGCGCGGTCCGGGCGACGACATCGGCCTCCAGGACGCGCCGCCGCCGGTCCCAGTAGGGGCGTACGGCCTCGGTCCAGACGTGGGTGAGCAGGTCCGCGGCGCGCTCCGGGAGGTCGTCGCGGTGCAGGGCGGCGGGCAGCGGCCCTGCGAGGGAGACGGTGAGATGGGCCCGCGCCTCCGTGGCCGACGCCTCCCGCACCCGGGCGACCTCCTCCTCGAAGTCGGCCTCGCCGCGCGGCGTCGGTGTCAGGAAGTCGGCGATCCAGTTCCGCCCGAGCCCGGACCGTATGAGCAGCGCGGTGACGGGGTCATCGGACAGCCGCCTTTCGTACGCGGGCAGGTGGGCGTCGAGCCAGGCCCGCTCCCCGGGGTGCGCGGCGGTCCCCGCGTGCAACAGCTTGACGGCGGCGAAGGTCTCGGCCAGCGGGGAGAGCACGAAACGGGTGCGGGCGAGGGTGTCGGCGTTGATCTGCCACCAGCCCATCCGTACCTCCCGCCGCTTCTCTCCCGCCGGCCATGGCCCCGCGTGGTTTCGCTTCTCCGCGAAACAATAACGACCACGCCGGGCGCCACCCGAGACTCCGCGCATGCGCAGCTACTCCGACCTTTTCCGCACCCGGGAGTTCACCCCTCTCTTCCTGTCCTCCGCGCTCAACTCGGCGGCCTCGACGATCGCCGGCCTGGCCCTCGGGACGCTCGTGTACAGGGCGACGGACTCGCCGCTGCTGTCAGCCGTGAGCATGTTCGGGCCGCAGCTCGCCCAGGTGGTCGGCGCGACCACCCTGCTGTCGGCGGCGGACCGGCTGGCGCCGCGCGCCACGATGACGGGCATCGCCCTGTCCTTCGCCGTCGGTACGGCGGTGACGGCGACGCCGGGCCTTCCGGTGTGGGGGCTGTTCCTCCTGATCTCCGTCCTCGGTCTGGTCTCGTCCCTCGGCGGCGGTGTCCGCTGGGGTCTGCTGAACGAGATCCTGTCCAAGGACGGCTACCTGCTGGGCCGTTCGGTCTTCAACATGGCGAACGGCCTCACGCAGATCACGGGTTACGCGACGGGCGGCGTCCTGGTGGCGGTGCTCTCGCCGAGGATCACGCTGGCGGGCGCGGCGGTCCTGTATCTCGCGGCGGCCCTGATCACCCGATTCGGCATGACCCGCCGGGCGCCGAGGGCCACCGGCCGCCCCTCGATCGCGCAGACCTGGCGTACCAACACGCTGCTGTGGTCCTCGCGCCCGCGCCGGACGACGTACCTGCTCCTGTGGATCCCGAACGGTCTGATCGTCGGCTGCGAGTCCCTGTACGTGTCGTACGCCCCGGACCGGGCGGGTCTGCTCTTCGCCTTCGCGGCGTTCGGCATGTTCGTGGGCGACGTGACGACGGGCCGTTTCATCCCGCCCGCGGTCCGCGGTCGCCTGGGCATCCCGTTCCTGCTGCTCCTGGCGACGCCCTATCTGCTGTTCGCGCTGCGGCCGGGAGCGGCGGTGGCGGCGGGCGCGGTCGCCCTCGCCTCGGTCGGCTTCGGGGCGAGTCTGATCCAGCAGGAACGCCTGATGGCCCTGACCCCGGACGAGCTGAGCGGACACGCCCTGGGGCTGCACTCCTCGGGCATGCTCACGATGCAGGGAGTGAGCGCGGCGCTCGCGGGATCGGTCGCCCAACTCACCTCGCCCGGAACGGCGATGACGGTGATGGCGATCACCTCGGTCGCCGCGACGCTGCTGATCTCGGCCTCCCGCCAACGCCCGGAAGTGTCCACACCACAACAGAAGCAACCAGAGGTGAACTCCCTCTGAACGTCGAAAAGTTGCACGACCGGAGCCACAACTCCCCCGTGGAGGAGAACCCACCATGTTCAGTCGCCGCATCACCGCTCTGCCGAGGGCGCTGGCGCTCGCCACCGCCGCCGTGGCCGTCACCCTCGCCGCCCCCGCGGCACACGCCGCGGCGACAACTCGCTGTTCGGCGACGACGGCAACGACACCCTGTACGGCAACGCGGGCCGCGACCTGCTCCAGGGCGGCCGTGGCGACGACACCCTGTACGGCGGCGCGGGCGACGACAAGCTGTACGGCGACAGCGGCAACGACGTCCTGCTCGGAGGCGCCGGCAAGGACTTCCTGTCCGGTGGCCCCGGCCGCAACAAGACGTACCAGAACTGACCCGTTCGCGGGGTGGTCGGGCGGGCGTGAGGAACGCCGGCCCGACTCTCTGTCGCCCCTGGGGCGAGAGCCTGACCGCCCCCCGGAGGTCAGGCCCTGCCCGTCCCGGACCCCTCGGCGGCGCGCAGGGCCTCGATGACGCTGGCCACATGAGCACGGGCGGCCGCCTCGGCGCGCTGCGGATCACGCGCGGCGATGGCCTCGACGAGGGCGAGGTGTTCGCCCAGGGAGACCTGGGGGCGCCCGGACTGCAGGGCCAGCCGGAACTGGTGGCGGACGATCTGGGCGTTCAGGCGGGTGAGGAGTTCGGCGGCGGTGTCCTGGCCGGAGATGTCCCGGACGAACTCGTGCAGTTGGCGGTTGAGCTCGGAGTACTTCAGGGGCTCGGCGGCCTGGACGGCGGCGTGCAACTGCTCGCCGAGTGCGAGGAGTTGTGTGATCTGCGCATCGGTGACCCGTTCGGCGGCCTTGGCCGCGCACAGCCCCTCGAGCACCATGCGGCACTCGTAGATCTCCACCGCCTCGCTCACGGACACGGTGCGGACCCGGGCCCCGCGGTTGCGGATCCGCTCCACCAGGCCGTCGGCGGCGAGATCGACCAGCGCGGCCCGCACGCTGGCCCGTGTGACGTCGAACTGCTCGGCCAACTCGGCCTCGACCAGTCGCTGTCCTGGCACCATGTCACCGGCGAGGATGGCCCTGCGCAGCGCGACGAGGGCCTGCTCCTTGGCCGCGGCGCCGCTGCCCTTGGCACTGCCGGTAGCTGGGGACACGTACGTACTCCTTCGGTCTCGAGCTCCTGGAGCGACTCGGGCTTCCTCGAGCTCTCCGCTCTCCTGGGAGATGGTTACCGACCGTAGGATGGGTACACAAAATCGTCAACAATCTGGCCCCGGCAGTGGGGATCCGGGCCCCGGTGGCTGCTGGCATTCTGGGGGTGCGGGCGTGGAGCGGATGCGGATCCGCCGGGGAGGGGAGCGTGCCATGGCCGGGGCGGAACGGGATCGGGTCGGTACGGGGCCGAGGGGTCCCGAGGAGATCCTCGCGGAGGCGCGGAAGGCGTTCTTCGTGATGTTCGGGTTCCTGGCGCTGGTCTGGCTGGCGCAGCTCGCGAACTTCGCCGACCACTACGCACTCTCGCGGGACTACGGAGTGGTGTCCGGCGACATCGGCACGCTGCCCAACATCCTCACCGCACCCTTCCTGCACTGGAACTGGGCACACATCGAGAGCAACTCGGGACCGCTGTTCGTCTTCGGATTCCTCGCCGCCTACCGGGGGGTGGTCCGCTTCCTCGGGCTGAGCCTGCTCATCGTGGTGACCAGCGGCGTCACGGTCTGGTTCCTCGAACAGGGCAACGTGGACACGGTCGGCGCCAGCGGCCTGATCTTCGGGTACTTCGGCTATGTCGTGGTGCGCGGGCTCTTCGACCGGCATCTGATCGACACGCTGATCGGTGTCGTCATGGCGGCCTCCTTCGCCTACATGCTCACCGTGGCGGTGCCCGGGACGCCGGGGGTGAGCTGGCTGGGACACCTCGGTGGCCTGATCGGCGGCCTGGTCGGGGCCTGGTTCTTCCGGGACCGGCGTCCCCGGCCCGCCAAGGACACCCACGCCGGCGGGGGCACCGGCCCGACCACCCGGGCGGCCCTCCAGCCCCGCCCCGACAACCCACGCGCCGACCTCCACAAGGAACTCGGCGACCTGGGCCTGCTGTAGAAGGCCTGCTCCAGAACCCACCGTCCGTCGTTTCACTCCCGGACCCGCGCAGCCCCGCCCTCGTTCGCGGTGTACACGGGCGCCGCGCCTGACGAGCCGCAGCGAGATTCCGCACGTCACCGCCCCGGCCTCCCGCCGTGTGCGACCTGGCTCACACCAACAGGCCGAATCGCACGATGGGCAGTGGGTACGCGCCATCCGTGGGCCTCGGCGGCGCCGTCATCCCCGCCTGGAGGGCACAAATCCGGCAACCTTGTCATTTGACCGTCGGGCATGTGATCGGGGGCTTCCGCGGCCTGTCCGAAAGAGAAGGACGACCCTGGAACGGGGGACGCATGACCCAGGCGGACGATCGCAGGGGACTGGCCGGCGTGGCCACGAGACAGGGGCTCGAGGGAGTGGTCGCGGAGGAAGCGCCGTTGCCGCAGGCGGCCCCCGCGCCACGGGTGATCGCGGTCAGGCGGGGCGCCCGCGGGGACCGGCTCGCCGCGTTGGACGGGCTGCGATTCCTGGCGGCGCTGTCGGTGGTCCTCTTCCACTTCGTCGGCCAGACCCCCGGGGCGATGGCGTTCGTCTGGGGCCGTCCGTACCAGAGCACCTTCCCGGAGGCGCACGCCTACTTCGCCTTCGGACGGCTCGGCGTCGACCTGTTCTTCCTGATCAGCGGCTTCGTCATCTGCATGAGCGCGTGGGGGCGCACCCCGCGTGACTTCTTCATCTCACGCGTCACCCGTCTGTACCCGATGTACTGGATCGCGATCGTGGTGTCGGCGTGCGTCATCTACTTCGCCGACACCCCCTTTGGGCACCCCAACCCGCGGGTGCTCTTCGCGAACTTCACGATGTTGCAGACCCCGCTCGGTGTGTCCAACCTGGACCCGGTCTACTGGACGCTCTGGCCGGAACTCTGCTTCTACCTCACGTTCGCGGTCGTGGTGTGGAAAGGCCTCACCCACCAACGGGTGGTGATCTTCTGCGGGTTGTGGACGGTCGCCGCGGTGCTGGCGCCCAGCGCCGACATTCCGCTGCTCACGCTGATCGTGAACCCGACGTCCGCCCCGTACTTCATCGCGGGCATGGCCTTCTACCTCATGCACCGCTACCGGCCGACGCCGCTGCTGTGGGGGATCGTCGCCATGTCGTGGCTGCTGGCGCTGCACTTCCTGCTGGCGCCGCACGGCGGTCGCGTCAACTGGGCCACGTGGGCGCCGTGGCGCGGCTGGCTGATCCTCGTGACCACGCTGTTCTTCCTCGTGATGGGTGCCATCGCGCTCGGCGGGACCCGTCGGATCCGCTGGCGCGGGCTGACCGTCGCGGGTGCGATGACCTTCCCGCTGTACCTGTTGCACGACACGATCGGAATGAGCGTCGCCCACCACTACGGCCGCCGGATCGACCCCTCGGCGCTGGTCGTGGCCACGGTGACCGCTTTGATCGTCCTGTCGTACCTCGTGCACCGCTTCGTCGAACGGCCCGTCGCGCGGGCCATGCGGCGCTCGCTGAACACCGCCGCGTTCGACCTGCAGCCGCCGACGCCGCGCTCTTGACGGGCGTTGGTACGACGGAGCCCCGGGCGATCGTCGCCCGGTTGCCTGCCCAGCCAGTCCGCGTGCCGTGAACGTGCTGGCCAAGCGGGCCGTTCGCGCCGCAGGTGCTGTTTGGGTAAAGGGTTCGGCATCGACAGTTCAATGGTCTTGTCCTGTGCATGTCTCACTCGATGAGATGCACGGAGACCACTCCGTGCAACTCAGGACCACCCAGGGGGATTCATGCACATATCCCGTACCGGGCGCGGCGTCGCGGCCTCCACGGCCGCCACCGCCGCCCTCGCTGTCGCCGCGCTGGCGACCGCTCCGCTGGCCGGCGTCACCACCGCCGCGCCTGCCGCCGTACCGCACACCACGGCCGTCCCGGCCATCGCCGGGCACACCCTCGTCCGCGACGTGGCCAGCCCGCTCTCCAGCGAGCAGTGCCAGGCCAAGTGGCACATCGCCTGTTACAACCCGCTCCAGTACCGCACCGCGTACGACCTCAACGCGCTGTACCGGAAGGGCATCACGGGCAAGGGGCGCACGATCGTCATCGTCGACTCGTACGGCTCCCCGACCGTCCAGCACGATCTCGACGTCTACAGCAAGCAGTTCGGCCTGCGCAGCACCAAGGTCAACGTGGTCAAGTGGGGCAAGGTTCCCGTCTTCGATCCCAAGAACGCCGACATGACCGGCTGGGCGGGCGAGACCACCCTGGACGTCGAGATGGCCCACGCCGTGGCGCCGGACGCCAAGATCGTCCTGGTGGAGACGGCGGTCGCGGAGACCGAGGGCACCACCGGTCTGCCGGAGATGATGGACGCCGAGAAGCACCTGATCGACCACGGCGTCGGCGACGTCATCAGCCAGAGCTTCGGCGCCACCGAGGACACCTTCCCCGGTTTCGACAAGGGCGACTTCTCCAGCATCAAGAAGCTGCGCTACGCCTTCGAGGACGCGAACCGCAAGCACGTGACCGTCCTCGCCTCCTCCGGTGACGGCGGCGCCACCGACCTGAAGGAGGACGGCAAGACCTACTACAACAAGCGCGTCAACTCCTGGCCGTCCTCGGACCCGCTGGTCACCTCCATCGGCGGCACCCAACTCCACCTGAACGACAAGGGCCAGCGCGTCAAGCCCGACAGCGTCTACAACGACTACGGTTCGGGCGGCGGCGGCCAGTCCCACGTCTTCTCCCGTCCGGCCTTCCAGAACGGCGTGAAGAACGTCGTCGGCGCCCGCCGCGGCACCCCGGACGTGTCGCTGGCCGCCGCGGTCAACGGCGGTGCCTGGATCTACTCCAGCTTCGACCCGACCGCCACCGGCTGGGACGTCACCGGCGGCACCAGTGAGGCCAGCCCGCTCTTCTCGGGCATCGTCGCCCTCGCCGACCAGGCGGCCGGCCACCGGGTGGGCAACATCAACGAGGCGCTGTACGCCCTGTCCAAGCGTTCCGCCCACCACGACAAGAGCGCCGGCATCGTCGACGTGAACGACGGCACGAACAACAGCTACGAAGGCGTCACCGGCTACAAGGCCGTCAACGGCTACGACATGGCCACCGGCGTGGGCACCGTCGACGCCCTCCGCTTCGTGCCCGCCCTCGCCCGAGCGAGCCACCGCGGCTGACTTCGCCCTGAGCGTTGCCCCTGAGAGTTGCCCCTGAGACGGCCCGGGTTTCACACCCGGGCCGTCCGTCTGTTCATATGCGGAAATCAAGTCGATTGATTCGGGCTGAGAGGATCGAAATACTCGAAATCGACGGCAGGCTGATCAATGCCCGCTCGCACATATCCTCCTCCGGTATGCCGCCCATCTTCCTCTATTTAGCGTGTCGGACAAAACGGCCACGGTCACCCTTGTAATCTGCGGTTCCCATTGCCTTGGTCGAATACCGGCGCAGCCCGGTCGAGAGGAAACTGACCATGCACGACTATTCTCGTCGCGGCCTGCTCAAGGCGACGGCGGCGGCCGGCGCCGGCGCGGTGGTTCTCCCGGGTGTCGCGGCCGCGGAAGCCCCGGGCGCGAGCGCCGCGACCGAAGGGGCCGAGGGTGCGAAATGCAAGCCGGCGAAGCTGACCGGCCGCATCGTCCGTCCCGACGACCCCGGGTACGCGAGTGCGAGCCTGGGCTGGGACGAGCTCTTCACTCACTATCCGCTGGTCATCGTCTTCGCCCAGAACACCCAGGACGTGGTCAACGCCCTGACGTGGGCGCGGCAGCACGACGTCGCGCTGCGGGTGCGCAGCGGCCGCCACAGCCTCGAGGGCTGGTCCAACGTGGACAACGGCATCGTGATCGACATCAGCGAGTTGAAGTCGGTCCACATCGACACCGCCTCTCGTATCGCGACGGTCGGCGCCGGGCTCAGCCAGTTGGAGGCCGTGACCACGCTCGCGAAGAAGGACCTCGCGGTGACGACCGGGACGGAGGGCACCGTGGGTCTGTCCGGTGCGACGCTCGGCGGCGGTTTCGGTTTCCTCACCCGCTACCTCGGCATGGCCTGCGACAGCCTGGTGGGGGCTGAGGTCGTCGTCGCGTCGGGTACCGAGTGCGCCAAGGTGGTCAAGGCGGACTTGAACAACAACTCGGACCTGCTCTGGGCGCTGCGCGGGGCGGGGAACGGCAACTTCGGGATCGTCACGTCGCTCACCTACAAAGCGGCTCCGCTGAAGAGCGTCACTTATGTGCAGGCCACGTGGGCGGGAATCGGGGACCTGCACGGGGTCTTCGACGCATGGCAGCGTACGGCGCCGACCTCCGACAACCGCCTCGGAACCCAGGTCGAGATCCACAGAAACCAGATCCTGCTCTTCGCGGTCCTCGCCGAAGGATCGCCGGAAGAGGCGAACGAGTTGCTGGCCCCGATTCTGTCGGTCGGCAACCCCCATGTCTCGGTGCAGGTGGGTAACTGGGGCGACGTGTACGCGGGATTCCAGATTCCGACCGGGGACGAGCCCGCGAACTGGAAGTTCTTTTCGCAGTTCACCAGAAAGCCGTTCCCGGAAAAAGCGATCAGCCTGATCGCCTCATTCATGCAGGACGCCCCCACGGACGACAGCAACTTCTTCACCCAGGCCTTCGGCGGGGCGGTCAGGAAGAGCCCCCGCGGCGGCACGGCGTTCCCGCATCGCGACGCGCTTTTCTACTCCGAACCCGGCGCCGGCTGGGGGACTCGTACAGGACAGCCAGGTGTCTGCGACCCTCTCACCCCGCAGGCCCAGGCCTGGATCGCCGAGTTCAGCCAGGCACTGCGGCCGTACGTGAACGGCGCCTACGTCAACGTGCCGAACATCGGAATGCAGGACTGGGAGACCGCCTACTGGGGACGCAACTTCGACCGGCTGCGCAAGATCAAGGCGAAGTACGACCCCCGCAACGTCTTCCAGTACGAGCAGAGCATCCCGCCCGCGTTCTGCTGACCGAACCCACACGGTTCCGCTGACCGAACCCACACAACGGGCCGGCCCGGGAGGAAACCCCTGCCGAGCCGGCCCTTCTCGGGTCCCGACCCGGTCGCCATGGCCGGGTTGAAACGGCTCCACGCCAGATACTCGATGCGATGCGGCCCGTCGACCACCGCGACCGACGGCAGTTCGGGGTCGTGGGCGTCCGACGGTCGGATGAACCCGACGGCAGCAGCGCGACGCCGCCCCCGAGCGCGATCAACCGGGTGATGAGCCCTTGCCCAAAGACGCAGGTCCGAGCCTCGGCGACGGTCGGCGGATCGGAGACACCGACGGCCTCACCGCGTCGCGTGTCATCCCTATGCCGCAACGGAAACAGATTCATCCATCCGGCCGACCTGGCGTGCCGTCGGTTGACGTGCCGGGAAGCCTAGGATCCGCCACTAGAGAGAGGGGTGTCGCCCACCTCTGTCTGGCATCGGCGAGCCCACGTCATGACCGGAAGGAGACGGGATGCTGCACCGCGCAGGCAGGACCTCCTGGAAGCGTTTCGCCGCCGTTCTCGCCCCGAGCGTCATGGCCGCCGCTGCCCTCGGCGTGGGTATGGCCCAAGGAGCACTGGCCGCGTCGTTCCTCATCTCCGGCCAGAAGTTCCAGGTGGCCCTGGACACTCTGGACGTCCGTGGTCTGAGCATCTACGGCATGGTGGACGTGACCAGGAAGGGCACCCTGGTGCCGGTCGTGGTCACCGGGGCCAGCCGCGCGGAGATCAGCGGGCTGTGCCAGTCCGTGGTGGTTTCGATCCCGGTGCTGGGCCCGTACACGCTGAGGATCACCGGAGGCGACCGCAGGCGGGTCGAGGCGAGGAACTTGTTCCTCGACGCGACATCCCTGTCGAGCACACAGGCGAATTTCGACGATATCGACATCGGTGTGGCGGCGGGAGCGGTCAGCAAGGGCCCGATCAGTCGCGGGGACAGGAACTCCCGGTTCTTCGACCCCAACGGCTTCGCCCAGCAGGCGGATTCGGCCTTCCTGAGCAACGTGCACTTCACCACGGTGGCGGTCTCGGCCGCCACGTTCAACGTCCCGGACCTCGACGTGCGGCTCAGACAGGGCCACCACGAGTGCTTCTGATCCCTCGTCACAAAACACGCATCCTTCGGCCCCACCCGAAGCGTCATCCCGCCCGCTCGCCGCGTACTCCCGCCCGCCGAACATCACGGAAGCCCACGTGTTCTTCGAACGATTCGGCAGGCGCCGGAACTTGCGCGTCGCCGCCACCGCCACCCGACGAGAATTCAGGACCTGGCGGGACGAACGTCCCTTCTGGGCCGGCCTGTTCACCTTCGCAGCGGGCTTGCCCATCATCTACTTTCCGTACGCGCACCTGAAGTTCGGCGCCATCCCCCTGGCACTGTCGACCTCGGCCGGCGCGGGGTCGCTGATCATCGGAGTTCTCCTCGTGGCCCTGGCCATCTCCCTCTGGTTCCACCAGCAGGCGCGCGTGTTCGCGGGGATCGCGGTCATTCTGCTCGCCCTCGTCTCGTTTCCCGTCGCCAATTTCGGGGGCCTCCTCATCGGGTTGACTTCCGGCCTGATCGGCGGATCCCTGGCCTGTGCCTGGATTCCTCCGACGGCCGCCGAGTCGCAGCCCGCAGCGAACCCCACGTCAACGACCATCCCCGCAGGTGAGGACCACGGTGGCACGTGACGCCCTGCCCGGCTGCGCGGCAAGCGGGCCGGAGTCCCGTCCGAGCAGTGCGGTGAAGAGCCGCCTGGCCGGTCGACTGCTGCGGCCCCTCGCCTGCGCACTGGCCGTCGCCGGCCTGCCCTTGGTCCTGCATCTCGCCACACCAGCGGCGTCGAAGGCGCTGCTCGCCCCCGGCGGCATCCGCACGTCCAAGGCGCCAGCAGAGGCCGGCACGCCGGTCGTCCGACTGCCGGGCCGTCCGGCGAACGTCCCCTGGGTGCTGCGCGCCGGCAGACTCGTACTCCACGGCAGTGCCTTCCACGGCGTGGTCACCGTCCGGACCGCGGCCGGGTCCAAGCGGGTGCTGAAGTTCACCGCGCGGTCGCTGGACTTCGGCGACCTCGACCTGACGGCGGGCCGTGGCCGCGCGGCGATGCGTCTGCGGACCAAGCCCGCGACCACGTCCACGGTCAAGGGCAAGGACGTGGTGACCCTGTACACCCAGAAGCTGTCCGGCACGCTCGTCGGACTGGGCGGCGCTCCGCTCCCGGCGGACCGCAGCGTCACCGTCACCCCCGACGCGCTGCCCCCGTGGCTCTCCCACCCCGCTGTTCCCACCCGCACCATGACCTTCGAGAACGTGACCGTTTCACAGGTCGCCCGGCTCAGCGGCGACATGTCCATCGCCGGGCCGACCCTCAGCGCGAGGCGGTGAGTCCGGGCCGCACCCCTGTCCGGCGGTCCCGCCGCCAGCGGCTGGCCGAACGCGACGGCGACTTCACAGGGACCCGGGTGCTGATCCTCACCACCTACGAACAGGGATGTGGAGATCGAGCGCGCCGCCGAGGCCGGTGCCGTCGGCTACCTCCTCAAGGACACCACGCGCCAGTGACTGGTCGACGCCATCAGATCCGCGGCCCGCGGTGGGACGGTCCTGACAGTCCGTCCCACCACGGGGGACGGACTCATCTCGTGGTGGTTGCGGGTGTCGTCGTGTGATGCGGTAGTGATAGGGAGATGGAGTCGCCGCAGGCGTCGATCTCTGCCGCCGCATGATGTGTGTCCATGACGGGGACGTTCGTGCGCTCACGGTCGGGGTTGTGCGGCGCCGAGACCAGCGCTTCGCCCTCCTTGACGCAATAGTCGCCGGCGTCTTTCGCACCGCGGGGCGTGTACTGAAGGTCGACCGTCACTCCAGCCCCCTTGTGCAGAGTGACCGGCTTGGGGTGCCCGTGGCCGACGCCCTCAATGCTGTTCGCCTTCCCGTTGTGGACGCTGACACCCGGGTAACCGGCGAACACGCATGTCTTGGGCTCATTGTTGACCGCGGTCAATAGTGCGTCGCGCCGACTACTGCTCTTCGTGGGGAGCAGGACCAGCGTCCACGTCAAGGAACCGGTTCGGCACGCGGTGGGTTTCGGCGCCTCGGAGGAGGTGGCGGATGAGGTGACGGACGGAACGGACGGACTCGCCACGCCACTCGCGGGAGGGGCGGTCCCGTCCTGTCCGGCTTGGTGGCCACAGGCCGTTACGGCCCAGCCCACCATGAGCACTCCCAACCCGGCGGTGAGACGTGTGGTCGCTCGCATCGTTCCCCCTGAATGCATGGTCTATCCGTTTGACGAACGGTTGGGCGCCGCGGTCGCAGACGGCGGCCGAAAATTTCTGCGCATCAGTACGCGAGACCCGCCTCGCACGACAGCGACTAACTGGGCGGGTAGACCAGCGTGTTCTCGGTACCGAGAGACGTGTAGGCAGTATCGGCGTACAGGGTGGTCTCGCCGTCGGACCAACGAACGATCAGGTCGTCGCTGAAGCCATTGGGCGTGTAGTTGCCCGCCGTCATGACCAGGTCGTGCTTCCACAGGTCGTTGGGGTCGCGCATGCGGGCCTCGGTGCCGAGGCCCGCGGTCGAGGTGGCCACGTAGGTGTCGAGCTCGCCGTCCACCCAGCGGACGAGAACGTCCCAGTTTGCCTTGCCGCTGAAGTTCCCGCTGGTCAGCAAGGTGGCGTTCTTCCAGGTGTCGTTCGGAGCCAGAAGGCGGTTCTCGGTCCCGAAGGTGCCGGCACCGACATAGGTGTAGAGGGTCAGTTCGCCGTCGACCCAGCGCACCATCAGGTCCGTGGCGTACTTTCCGTTGTGGAACTGCCCGGCCGACATCTGAATTGCGTTCTTCCACAGGGAGCCGGAGGGCGCCATCTGGACTTCTCCGCTCAGGCCCGAAGCGCTGACGTCCGGGTAGAGAGTGACCTCACCGTCGGACCAGCGCACCATGAGGTCGGAAAGATCGGAACCGGTGAAGTCTCCGCCCGTGACGGTCTCCGCGTGTGTCCAGGTCGAGTTGGGCGCCTGAAGCCGTCTCTCCGGCAGGAACCCGCCCTTGCCGTCACCGGGGTACAAGGTGACTTCGCCGTCGGACCAGACCACGATCATGTCGCTGCGGCGGTTGCCCGTGTAGTCGCCCGAGGCCAGCAGCTTCGCGTGCTGCCACAGCGCCGCTCCTCCAGGGAGCTTCGCCTGGATGCCCTGGTACGGGGGCAGGTTGGACGGAGGCTCCCGGTTGGCTATGGCGTCGGCGAGGAGGTTGGAGGCGTCGGAACCGAACGCCGGGGCGTAGCTGATGTAGTCGACGTTCGCGTCGTTGCCGCCGCCGTTGTAGCCACCGAGGTTGCCGATGACATGGCCGGTGTGTGCGTCGTCCTGGTAGTCGGTGATCCACGGGCTGCCGGAAACGCCACCGTAGTAGCCGCCACAGGTCATCGACATCTGACGGAACCCAGGCAGTTGCGTCGTCGGTACGGTGCACTTGATGGCCTGTCCGGCCCCGTTGTGGTCCTTGCCCGGATAGCCCACGACCGTGATGTCCTTGTGGTTGTAGCCGGTCGGCTGGGTGAAGGTCAGCCCTCCACCCACGGCGTCCTGGAGCTGCCGGCCGCGCTGATTCGCCGAGACGCGTGCGAACGCGGTGTCCAGATCGGACCAGGGCTTCTTGGTCGACGAATGGCCCTTGTCAGGTATGTAGCGGGGGTCGATGAAGATGTGCTGGATGTGGAAGATGCCGTAGGGCTGCTGGTCGGGTCCCGCGCCCTTGATGAATTCAGGAACGAAGATGTAGTTGTTGCTGTAGCCGAGTCCGCAGTGCGCCGCGGTGAGGATCACGTTCCTGGCCGGGGTGTCGATCACGCTGCCCGTGCACGACCAGTTCGTACCGGTTGGGCTGCTGGAGCCGAAGAACGTTCCTACGAGGCGGGTTCCGCCGAACAGGGTGCCGTTCCGAGAGGCGTTACCCGCCGCCGGCATCGCATGTTTGTGGGCGGAGGGTGCTGACCGTAGGGCGTTCAGCGGCCGGGCGTTGGCCATGCGCTGCGCGGTCCAGTACTTGGCAGCCTCTTGAGCCTCATGGCCCGCAGTCGCCGCCGCCGGAGACGGGGACGAGGTCGCAGACGGGGATGAGACTGCGGGCGGAGAGACGACCGGAGAGGGGCTCCGCGTAGGTGCGGACGCCGACGTCGACGCGACTGGTCGAGGTTTGTCCGTGGCGGTCGGCGTGGCAGGGTCCGCGGCGGAGGACGGACGCGGTGACGGTGACACGGCCCATGTGTTCGGGGCTGCGGTGCCGAGCACGGCCGCGCACAGCAGGGCGACGACTGGCAGGTGTCTTCGATACGACAACGTTCCACTCCTGTGGGTTTCACGGAATCTGGGCACGAGAAATCGACCTTCCGCCAACGCGCAGGTGGCCAGAATTGGCTTACTGTCCCGAGCGGTTCCGCGGAAAGCCGGCGGTAACGTGAGGGGTAAGGTGGTCAGTTGCACACAACGGCACGGTGCAGCACTACGGCCGCCATTCCCTTGGATGCCACGAGGTGGTACTGGTGGCGGCTCAGCCGCGCTACCGCCCTGGGAACTTCCCTGTCACCTACGCCGCGCTCGCCGAAACTGGCCCCCACGGTGCAGAGTTGGGCCATATCTCGTGGGTCCTGCAGCGGCCTCGCCGGTGAGAACCACCTGGGAACACAGGGAGGTTCGATCAGACTTGACAGAGGTGTCCCAGCAGGGCCGGACGTTGCACCGCTTCGCACGACAAGGCCCGGATCGATGAAACGGGCGCCGCACCGACGGCTGCCGGTGCACGGTGGTCATGGCGGTACGCCGGCGACTTCGGCGAAAAAAGCATGGAGATTCCCCCTGAATCATGCCCGCCACCTGGTCGGATGGCAGCGGACCACGCGATGTTCGCATGAGTTCTCCAATCCGGACCAGGGAATTGAGCAAAGCTTGAGGGCTCGAGGCCGTGTCCTGAGACGTGGAACGCGAGCCCCCTCACGCACTCATCCAGGCTTGAGGAGTTCGGTCGCGGTGTGGGGCGACCTCACGGAACGGGTCCTGATGGCTGTCTGCCACTGCGGACGGAGTTGCCGTTGTCCGCCCTCGTTCAGCGGCGTTGGTGTCAACTGGTCAGGTCAGCCGGACGATCGGCTAGCCGTTGACGCAGACGTTGCCCGTCGCCGGGTTGAGCAGCCCGATGACGTTCACGGAGTTGCCGCAAGCGTTGACCGGCATGTCCACTGGTACCTGCACCACATTGCCGGACAGCAGACCGCCCGAGCCCGTCGCGGTGCCCACCGCCGTTGCTCCCTTCATCTTGACGGTCAGCGTCGCGGGGTCCGGGGGATTCAGGCCAACCGTGGTGATCGCTTCGGGGCGGTTCACGTAGGTTCCCGCTTTGCCGGCTGTGACGTTCACCGTGACCGTGCAGGACTTCTCGCCGGCGGCCAGGTCGCCGCCGTTCAGAGCGACGGACGCGCCCCCCGCCGTCGCGGACACCGTGCCGTTGCCGCAGGTCGTGGACGCGTTCGCGTGCGCGGCCACCTTCACTCCGGCGGGCAGGTTGTCGGCGAAGCTGAAGTCGTTCTTCGCCGCCAGTTCACTGGTGTTCGTCACCGTCATGGTGAGCGTCGAGGTGCCACCCTTGTCCACGGTGGCAGGACTGAACGCCTTGTCCAATTGCGGAGTCGCATCCAGGATCCGGATGTTGTCGAATGCATGGTCATTGCTGAACCATTCGCCCTGCCCATTGACCATCTTGATGCCCAACTGGCTGTCGTTGAACAGTACGGCCCTGTTGCTGGCGAACGCCCCGGCCTTCAACCCGTTTGCTCCGGGATAGGGCTTGGAGTCGGGGTCGACGCAGGGATTGATGGGGGTGGTGAAGGTCGGGATGTCTGCCCCGTTGCCGGTCAGATAGAACTTCAGCAGCGGAGGAACGGCTTGGCCGCAATTCACGGCGGCTACATCCACTGCGAAGGTGATGTAGCGGTTCGGCTTCGTGATCGGGATCGGCCGCTCGGTCCGGAACTCCACCCGGTCGGCGCCAGGTGGCACCCAGTTGGTGTAGGCCGCGACCACGTGGTTGGTCGGCGGATTCGTTCCGCCTACCTGTCCCAGCGCACTGGCCATGTTCTTCAATACCGCCGGGCAGTCAGGCTGATCCGCACCGGTCTGATCGAGGATGATGCCATTGCACTGTCCGTGGTCGAGCCAGGGGGGGTCGGCTGTGTATGTCGCGTCGAGCGGTGGAGCGCCGACGTAGTTCTCCAGGAAGATCGGAGTCTCGCCCGCGTTTTCGAAGTCTTCGGCGAACACCGTTACCGGGGCCTGCGGGGCCCCCGGAGTGCCAGGAGCATGCCGGGCGTTCACGCCCAGCGGCATAACCAGGGCCTGGGCTTGAGAGGCCAGCGGAGCACTCGCGATCGCAAGTGCTACCAGGGACACCGGCGCAGTGCGCGTGCACCAGGAAATCTTAACCGCGGAAATATCCACCATCTCTTTTCCAATCACCACGGCGTACAAGCAGCAGTGGACATGGGAAGAAATGGCGCAGCCCAGGCCATCAGCCATGCACCCCGATAGGCAGGTCGTCGACATTCGAGCACACGCCTTCAAAAGAAGACGACCGGCGAGCGCGGCAACTGCGTTTTTCACCGCATTGGTCGCGCTCGGGTCACATCCTGTAGACGTATATCAGAATTTGATCAGGTGAATCTTATGGGTGTCGGTGCCTTGGGCGGCGGCGGATTCGGGTACCCGGGCAACGACCGCACGGTGCGACACGTGGCCGGAGGGCCGAAGACCGCAAGGAACGGTCTTCGGCCCTCCGGCTGGGTACAGCGGTCGTGCCGGCCATGACGACGGGTGGCAGGGGGTGTGGGCCTGCGCGTCACCGCACAGCCGCCAAGGCGGGCTAGTGGTGGCCGAGGTAGCGGTCCTGATCCCGGTGCCGGTCGCTGTACCAGCCGTGGCGCTCGCCCCGGTCGTGGCCTCGGTCCCAGCCCCGGTCCCGGTCCCAGCCCCGGTCCCGGTCCCGGTCGTGACCCCGGTCCCAGCCCCGGTCGTGGCCCCGGTCGTGGCCCCGGTCCAAGCCCCAGCCCCAGCCCCGGTCGCGGTCCCGGTCCCGGTCGCCGAAGTGGCCGCCGTAGTCGTGGTCGCTCCGGTGACTGTGCGAGTAACCCCTCCCGTTGTCGCGGTCGTGGCCGCCTCCGGCGGCCAGGGCCGGCATGGCGGCCGCGCCGACAAGCGCGCCCGAAGCCACGCAGGTGGCGATCAGGCGGACCGCCGTACGAGAAACAGACATGAATCTGTCACCTCACGTTCGTGCACACCGACCCTGGTCGGGCCGGGCGTGCAATCCGTAATTCCCGGCTCGGTGCCGAGGCCCACACTGTGGCCCTCCACTGCGACACCAGGCCAAGGAAACGATTCGCGTTACAAAGTGCAGATATATCCGTAACTCTCCCTTGTATGGGCCATTGACGCTGTGGAGGGGCCCGGGTGTCGGCCCTGTCCTAGCGTGGAATCACGCTGAGAGCAGGAAAAAAAGCAGCTGACGGCCCGTGACACTCGCGGCTGTCTCGCTGCCCCAACTCCTCCGAACGGCCCAATGGCTTCAGTAACGACGGGGGGCCTCTGTTCGGGGGACCGTCGCGGTTCGCGGCGATCCGGTCGATCGGTGGCACGGCGTCGGCGAGGCGTCGGACCCGGGTCGACATCCGCTGGGCCCCTGGCGGCCGTGTCGCCTCCACCGGGTGAGCCGGTCGTCAGACCTGGACGCAAAAGGGCACCTACGGCGATCCGTGGGTGCCCTTCTCGCCGTGCCCTCGGCAGGATTGGCTGCGCGGGCTCGTCGCGCGCGTCGCGCGGCGCGGCATCGAGTCCGGCGAACGCCTCGGTCGGCACCGCTGGAAGATCGAACGGTCGACCGCCTGCCTCTTCGGCTGCCGCCGCCGCACCGTCCGATACGAACGAAAGGGTTCGCACTTCCTCGCCTTCCTCGGCCTGGCCGCCGCCCTGACCTGCTACAAGAAGCTCGCGAAACTTGCCACGTGAGAACCCCTCTCAGGCTTTCCTGCCCTGGGCCTTGTCGGGGATCTTGGAAGCCTGAGTTCTCCCTGCTCAGGCACGACGGTCCCGTGCGCCCGGTGGCCGTCGTCGGTCGCCCTCGGCCACTGTCGGGCGACCTCGGACGGCCCAGGGACGGGGCCCGGCCATGGGGTACGTGAACGGCGTCAGCCGGTGGAAGCCGCCCGCCATTGCGCGGTGATGCACCCCTCTTCCGTGTCCCACCACTCCTTGGCCACGCCATGATTGAGCAGCCTCTGCACCTTGGCGAGATCGGCGGTGGGCGGGACGTCCAGGGCGACCATGCCGAACCGCTCGATGCCCTCGCCGCAGACTCCGAGTTCGTGAAACGCATGGATCACGCTCTGCCGTGCAGCTCCCGAACCACCGTCACGGAACACGATGAGGCGGATGGTGCAGTTCTCCGAACGCCGAACTACTTCGCCGGCCCATCGCACGCCCTCCTCCTCATCCGCCTCGGTAGCCACGATGTCCCCGCAAGCGATGCCTCGAACAAACCAGGGAATGCTGTCGAGCCGCACGGTGCCGTCGCCCTGGTCCACCGCCCACAGACTCTCCACCGACGCCGGGGGCCAGTCGTCCTCGATCTCAAGCCGGAAGTGCACCTTCACGTACGGGCCGTCGGGGTTCGTCAGGATGCACAGTTCTGCCATGTCGGCCGCAGCTGGGTGACCGATGACGTCTGCACAGAGTTTGATGCGGGTTCGTCTGGGCCTCGACCGACGACATACAGCCACGACGGCGAGGACGCCGACCGGCCGGGCGCGCGTATGCCTGGCCGCACCCTCACTGAGTCGGCTCATAGCACTTGCGGGTTCCTCACTATTCCTTGTGACTCCCCGCCGTTCCCCGCTCGATCTGGTGCGGTTGTGGTGCGGTCCTGCTGATGTGTGGCTGTCACTGGACAGCCCGTACGAAGGGGTGCGTCCGGGGAGTGCCTCAAAGATGCTGCTTGGCTGCTCTGACGAGTCGGCTGATGTCGTCACGGGTCTGTACTCGGCGCTGGTCGAGTTGGGTTCTGGTCTCCGTCTTGGTCAGTGCGGTGATGTCGGCGAGGACGGCCTCCGCGGTCTGACCCAGGGTCGCGTCGTCCGTGAGCATCTGGACCCGGAACAGGGCCTCTTGTGCGCTTGAGCGCAGGTCGTAGGCACGGATCCGGACGGAGTCGGGGTCTTCGGGTGGCGGTTGTTCGTGCTCGCAGAACCACAGGTGCACCAGGCAGCGGCGGTAGTTGATCAGCGCGCCGGCGTAGAGGGAGTAGGCGTCGAGTCGTTCTTGCCGGAGCTTCTCACGGCGGGCGAACTGGTGGCTTCTGTCGGTGGTGCGTTGCTGAAACGCCAGTGTGATTCCCGAGCCGAGCAAGGTTCCGAGGACGGCTATGGCACTGGCGATGATGGTCTCCACGTCCCAAGCTGATCACGTGTCGTGGGTCCAGGAGTGACGCATGGCCAACTCGACCGTCACCAACACGCTTTCCCACTGGGTTGGTCGGGTGTGGGTGTGTGTACGGGGGGCGTTCACCTGCGTTCATGGGCGGCTCGCCACCGGATTGGGATCGGCTTTTGGTCTCGGCTGAACAGCGCTGGACGAGGGTGAATGAGACGAAAGGCGCGATGGGCGTTGCGGTCGTCGTCAGTACGGCCTCGTACTGGGCGTATTCGGCTGTTCGGCCAATGAAAGGACATGCCGTGCCGGGCGTCGCGAGCGCCAGAGGTCTTCAACCTGTGATCATGGAGCGTTCATTAAAAGTGATCGACGAGGAGCTCCAGGTCGCGGGACCGATGTGCCGCCGCCGCAGGGCGCTCACGGGAACGCGCTGTAGGTG
This sequence comes from Streptomyces mirabilis, assembly GCF_039503195.1. NCBI lineage: Bacteria > Bacillati > Actinomycetota > Actinomycetes > Kitasatosporales > Streptomycetaceae > Streptomyces > Streptomyces mirabilis. The sequence continues at coordinate 4,738,631 of NZ_JBCJKP010000001.1, read as the reverse complement.
ATGTGGTGAACTGGTTGACCTCGCTGCCGGCGGTGGTGCTGGTGGTGGGCTGGCTCGTGCTGGCCCTACTGGTCGCGGCCGTGGCGCGGGTCGGCGTCCGTGCGCTCGTACCGGTCGAGGAACGGGATCGGGTGCCGCAGATCGCCACGCCCCTGATGCCGACCCTCGGCGCTGCCTTTGCGATCTTTGCGGCACTCACATTGGCCAGCGAGGCCGGCTACCTGCGCGCAGCAGAGGGGCTGGTGAGCGACGAAGCGGCCGCGGCCTCCCGCCTGGCATGGGCGGCGACAAGTCCGCGCGTCCAGTCGGAGCCGATCCATGCGGCACTGCTGGACTACTTGCAGACCACGCGTGCCAGGGAGTGGGAGGCTGCAGCAGCGGCGTCCGGTGACGACCCCGCCACCGCTCACGCGATCGCACGCCTGGAACGGAGTGTGCGCGCCGAGGCGGCCCGTCCGGAGGTGGGAACCCCGACAGGCACGGAGCTGGTGGTTTCCATGGACGGTGTCACCAGTAGTCGTCGCGCCCGCATCGCGGCCGCCTCGCGCGACGTTCCCGCGCTCTACGTCGTCACGCTTGTGGTCAGCGGACTGGCCTTGATCGTGAACTCCGGCGCACTGGTCTTCCGCAGCAGCCTGCGAACGTCACTGCTGATCGTAGGTGTTGCGAGTGTCGTCGGGCTGAGCCTGGCGTTGCTCTTCGCACTCAGCGCGCCCTGGAGCGGACCGTTCATCGTCAGTGGGCGACCACTCGACGCCATCATCGAGGACCTGAAGTCCGGCTTCTTCGCCGGCGGGTCGTAGGCGGCGGGCGCGAACAGCAGTCGACAACTGATCATCGGCGGCCGTGACGTGCGGCCGCCCGATCAATCAACGGCCCGACCTGTTGTCGAGCTGGCGGAAGCTGTCGGCATCGGTCAGCATTGAGCGCCCTTTCACGGCATGCAAGTGCGCTGGCGTCCGGCGTCGTTGATGTCACCTGTGGATGTCAGCCTGGGCCAGCGCTTGGTTCTCCCACAGGTTGGCGCCATCAAGTCCCCAACGGAGAGCGCGTCCGAGGGGCAAGTGCCCCGGTGGGGTCTGCCGATGATCACACATATCTTCATCACGGACCCCGCAGTGAAGGACGACTACAACCGGTCCCTTCCCTCTGCGGACGTGGCGCGTTTCTCCCAGACCGTCGCAGACGCCCCCCCGTGTATCACCGAGTTGGCGGGCTCGACCGACGACCCAGCAGAACTGGAACCTGAGAGGTGGGGCAGGTCAACCTGTCACCCAAACCTGCACCAGACCCATCCGCGTTGGCCTCGTGAATCTTGGATCGGACCGAGCGAGCTGAGAAGTCTATCCACGCTGGTCATCATCTGGACCTGCGACCCCGACGACATCCACGCCCTCGCCGAGGAATCCGTACGCACCGCACCACGCCGCTTGACCAGGCCCGCAGCGACAACCCCCGTCGCCCATCAACCGGATACCAGTCGGCGAAGCGCTCATCGGTGAACAGCTCGTCCAACCGGTCACGAACCCACATGACCGCCGTGCGCCGCGGATTGCTCGCCCGCGCCATCCGCACCGTCAACGGCGGAATCATCCGTACCTGACGATGCGGCAGAGCACCAGCTTCGAAGAGTCCGGTTGCGGGTCAAGACTGATCTGGCACTTCGCTGAGCTGCGGCGATGGTCGGCCCTTGCTGTGACTCCCCGTCGTTCCCCGCCGCTTCCCCTCGATACGGGCACGCAACGGGCACGTGGCCGTGGTTTCTCTCGGTGCTGCGCCACTTCAGCAGGACTCGTTAATCAGCAGCAGGTTTCGTCCATCCTCCGAGACGAACTTGAAGGCGCAGTAGAGCGGTTCCTCCGGCCATTCGGGAGCTTCGACCTTGCCGCCGGGGCCCTTGTAACGTCGGCTGGCCATTTCCCAGACTGCGGCGCGCTGCTCGGCGGGCACGTCCTCCAGCTGAGTGCTGCCCCCGCGTCCCCACACCATCAGGTCGGCGCTGACCGCGAGTCGTCGGGCGACTCGTACGTCCAGTTCTTGTCCGGTCAGGTGCCAGGTACCTCCGGCCCAACCGTCGATCACGCCGGTGTTCACGACGGAGAGCCAGACGTCATGGGTGCTCCCGGGGTCCAAAGAGTCCATGATCTCTTTGAAAGTTGCACGATGCTCGCCCTTGGCCATGGGGCCAGTCTGGACTGGACCCGACCCGGGGCACAGCGCTTGCCGGAAGCCTTTCGCCCGCGCGCCTGGAAGCTGTAAGCCTGTCGGCTATGCCTACCCAGGTTCGAATCCTGGCACCGCCAAGCCAGTGGGAATCGGCCCCTGACCAGCACGTCTGGTCGTGGGCCGCTCTCTTTTCCACCCCCCCCGTGTGCCCGTGGTTCCCCGCGGCTCCCCCGTCGTTCTGGCACGCTCGTGGGACGGTGTCGCGACCTTGATCACGTGGCTGCGAAGTCTGCCCTGTCAGCGTCGCTGCCCGTTCCTGGAGCACCTGTTTGGAAGACGACTGATACGGACGTGGGCTGACCTGGGAGGCTTCTGACCTGGGCCGGAGCGCCGGTGTGGCCCTCTTTCCCGTGCGCCGTATCCCGTTGGATCGGGCACGCGGCGGACACAGAGCCTCTTCGTCCCCGAGGTCCGATCGGCCGGGTCCGCCATCGAGTGCGTAAGGGCACCGTCACAGGTGCGGTCAGGTTGCCGGGTGGACCAGCCGCCGTCCGGGGCCTAGCGTCAGGAGAAGGGAGTCCTCCGGATCCGCAGTCAAGGAGGGTGATCATGGACATCAAGGGTTCGGTAGCCCTTGTCACCGGAGCCAACCGTGGCATCGGGTCGGCCTTCGCCCAGGCACTGCTCGCTCACGGCGCCACCAAGGTCTACGCCGGTGCCCGGGAACCGGAGACCATCCGGGGTCCTGGGCTTGTTTCGCTGCGACTGGACGTCACCGACGAGGAGCAGGTCGCTGCAGCAGCACGTGCCGCCGATGATGTCAGCATCGTCATCAACAACGCCGGGGTCACTGGTGGCCCGTCCCTTCTCGAGGGGGCATTCGACGGTGCCAGGCGCGAGATGGAGGTCAACTACTTCGGCACCTGGGCTGTGTCGCGTGCGTTCGCGCCCGTACTGGCCGCCAATGGCGGCGGAGCGCTGGTCAATATGCTGTCCGTGGCGTCGTGGGTGGCCAACAGGCAGTTTCCGAGCTACGCGGCCTCCAAGTCCGCTCAGTGGTCGCTGACGAATGCCTTCCGACTGGCGCTGCGGGAGCAGGGCACGCTGGTGGTCGGCGTGCATGCCGGCTATGTCGACACCGACTTGGCGGCGGATATCGACTCCCCGAAGATCCTTGCCTCCGAGGTGGCCGACAAGACGATGACGGCGCTGCTCAATGACGAACCCGAAGTGCTCGTCGACGAGGTCACCCGCAACGTACGTGCCGCACTCTCGGGGGAACTGGAAGCGCTGTACGCCAATCGGTGACGGCTCGAGCCCGCCGTCGTCAGTCGGGTGGGAGCCGGGCCACCGTCTTCGATGCCCTCGACGAGAACGGGCTGAGATTCGACCCTCCTGGTCAGAGTCAGCACCGGCCTTCGCTGGTCCGGTCTCGACCTCGACAACCGTGTCCTGTACGTCCGTCATCAGACGCAGCGCCGCCGTGGCGTCCTGCACGACGACGATCCGAAGAGCCGCCGTCGTCGCGCCGTACCGCTGCCCGCGCTCTGTATCGCCCCGCTGCGCTGGCACCGGATGCGGCAGTCCGCCGCACGCGTCAGGGCGGGGGAGAAGTGGCAGGCATCCGGCTACGTCTTCACCACCCGCACCGGCCCAGGTCGAGCCGCGGAACGTCTACCGCTCCTTCACCCGCATCGCCGACTTCGCCGGCATCCGAGTCGTCCGGCTGCACGACGCCCGGCACGGTACGGCCACTCTCCTCACGGCGGCCGGAGTCGCGCCCCGCGTCGTGATGGAGATCCTCGGGCACAGCCAGATCAGCGTCACCATGGACGTCTACACGCACGTCGTGCAGGACACACAGCGCGAGGCCACGCGTCATGGATCGGCTGCTCAGGGGGCGTCCCGGTCGTCAGTGACCGTGCTCGTTGATGTCAGCGGGGCATGTCGATGCCCGGCAGTCGCCCTTGTTGACCGCGGCTGACCCCTGCATCTGGCACGGATGTGGCACGCGACCATCTGCGTCGTGCACCTTCTGATCCGTAGCTCTGTAGAGATCAGCCGTTGAGGGTCATGCAGGTCGCGCTTCAGCCATACGAAGACGCGGCTGGTCGGATTCGGTCGTTGAGGTTGCTGTATTTCGCTGCTGCACTGATTGAGTGCCCCCAGCAGCCATGCCGGGGGCACACGTATGCCCGGATCAGATGGCGTCGATCCGCCAGGCGATCACGCCGGTCGACGCCATCTGGCATGCATCTGGGCAGCGACACCTGCGAACGACACACTCGGTTTTACCAAAGGGGCTGCAACACCCGGTCGTTGCAGCCCCTCTGACGTGTCCCGCCGTCGGCCCTTTTCTTGAGCGCCGCCTCGCTGCCCTACGCAGTACATGAGGCACCCAGATGAACCAGCTCGCGGTACTGCGTTGTAAAAGGCTGCTGGACGCGGAGCACTCACGAGCCCGACCCTGGTCGGTCAGCTGCTCGACTTGACGCCCGGCGGCGTGGGACAGCTCTCGCGCCGCCGGGGTCGTTGTGGGCCGTACAAGAGGCTGACCGAACCGGGAGCTAGATGACGGGGAGTTCACCGCCGTCGACTGTCAGGCTTACTCCGGTGACCCACTGAGCCCGGTCCGATGCGAGGTAGGCGACGGCCTCGGCGATGTCGCGCGGGTCTCCGGGACGCCCCAGAGGGATGCCCGCTGTGGTGGCGGCAAGCGGGACGTCCATCGCGTCGGCGAAGTTCTGGCGGATCGCGTCGGCGCCCGGGGTGAGCACGTTGCCGGGGATGATCGTGGTGACGCGGATTCCGGCAGGAGCGAGCTCGGAAGCGAGCGCTTTGCTGTAGGTGTTAAGGGCGGCCTTGGCGGCACCGTAGTGAGCCAATGGCGGCGCCGGCGTGAGGGCCGCTCCCGATGAGATGTTGACGATCACGCTGCCCGACCCGGCCTCGCGCAGCGCCGGCAGCAGCGCGTTGTTGACCCTCACGGCGGACAGGTAGTTGAGGTCGAGTGCGTCGATCCATTCCTCATCGGGGATGGAGGAGATGCCCCCGATGTGGGCGCGTGCCGCCGCCGCGTTGTTCACCACGATGTCGACGCCGCCGAGTTCGTCGAGCGCTGCTGCAGTGAATGCCTGCACGCCCGCGAGCGTGCCGATGTCGCCCTGAATGAAGGTGGCGGCCTTCGGCGTCTCGTCGGAGGCGTTACGCGCCGTGGTGACGACGGTCGCGCCGCCGTCGAGCAGCCGCTGCACGATGGCCGCGCCGATCCCGCGAGTGCCTCCCGTGACGATCGCGCGCTTTCCTGCGAACTCAGTGGTGTCGGGTGAAATGCTAGTTCTGAACATACGGTCCACAATAACAGGTTCTGGACCGATGGTTCAGAACTGCGTACCATGGAGGCATGGGGCGACCACGGAAATTCAGCGAGCAAGACGTCCTGGCCACTGTGCGCCGGCAGTTCAATGAAACCGGGTACCACGGCACCTCGGTCGACGATCTCTCCCGCGCGACAGGGCTCAGCAAGGGAAGCCTCTACGGCGCGTTCGGCGACAAGGAGGCCCTGTTCCAGCGAATATTCGAGGAGTACTGCGCAAGCTCCGACGAGGGCGCCGCCGCCCTGCTCGAAGGCCCGGAGGACCAGGCCCTCGACCGCCTCCGCAAATGGCTCACGGCGCCGGACAACCACACTGGTCAGCCTGGCTGTCTGCTGGCCAAGGCCACGGCCGAACTGGCGTCGGAGAACGACGCCATCGCGACCAGGTCACTCGCGGCGTACGAAGTGCTGCTCGACAGCTGCCGCCAGCTTGTCGAGCAGGCGCAGCGCGCCGGGCACCTGGATCCGGCCGCCGACGCCGAGGCGCTCGGCGGACTGATCCTCACCACGCATCGCGGGCTCGAAGCGCTCGCCAAGGCAGGGGTCGACGCGAAGACCAGGAACCGAATCGCCGACGCCGCGATCGACAGCATCGCCCTGCCAGTTTCTTGACCCTGGAGCCGGCAGTTCCCGTCTGCGGCGCGGCAGACCTTGGTGCTCAGTCCTCTGCGGGAGCGGCCGGTGGCATGGTCGTGGGGCTCGCCGGCCGGGGCCCTTTTCTACGGGCCCCGGCCGCGTGCTGATGCGTGCGCACGATGGTGCAGTCCACCGAGACCGCCCAATTCAGGTCCTCATCGGCGTCGGCCTGGGTCATCATCTCGGTGAAGGCCCGCTCCAGGTGCCGTCGACCACCCACATCCGCAACCGGTTGTAGACCCCGCGCCAGTTTCCGTACTCGCGGTGATCTTCGATGTGCACGGCAACCCCCGGCGCTGGAAGATGAAGCCTCGCAAGAAGGCTGCCTCGAAGAAGATGGCGAAGAAGGCGCCTGCCAAGAAGGCTGCAGCGAAGAAGACCACGGGGAAGAAGGCGGCTGGCCGGAAGTCGCGCAGCGCCTGACTACCCGAGTATCCCGAGCTCAGCGTCTGGCCGGCAGTGGATGCAGGCCCGGACCCCGTCGGCCGGCGCGGCGGGGGCCTGCTCCCTGCTGATGGCGAGTCAGCGGCCGTGATCGTGAGATCGCCGATCGGCTCGGCTCGGTGATCCGCAAGACGCGGGGTGATGTGGACTCTTAGCGGACCTTGTGGCACGGCCGCGATCACGGCAAAGGGCCAGTTCAAGAGGATCAAGCCTCTGAACTGGCCCTTAGTCGTGTGCCCCGGCAGGATTCGAACCTGCGACACCCGCTTTAGGAGTTCGCTCCGACCTTGCTCCGGCTGCGGTCATCGGCTGGTTCGACGGCCGGACGGAGGCGCTGGTGTACGCCTCCGTCCGGTGGCGTTGATGTCAGCCGCGGATGTCAGAAGCCTTCTGGTCCGGAGCTCTCGCCGGATCGGTCAGTGACGGTCATTCCGGCCGCTACCGGGCCTCGCCGAGGGCATGACATGCGTCGCCCAGGCACTGACGTCGGCTAAAAAATGCCCTTGTAGCCCTGCCAGCCGGTGGCGATCTGCACTCGCGCCCCGAACGACCCCTTGCCGTCACCGTTGTTGCGGTACAGATTGCCCGCCGTGTCCCGCTCGACGAGGTCGCTCTTCCCGTCGCCGTTGATGTCGCCGACGCCGACGACGGCGTTGTACGACCCGCCCCAGTTCGAGAAGACCTTCACGCGGTCCTTCAACAGGCCCGTCCCCGTGCCGTTGTAGCGGTACAGGGTTCCGGCCTTGTCCCGCGCCAGCACATCGCCGTAGCCATCGCCGTCGAGGTCTCCCGCGCCCACGATCCTCGTGTAGGCGGTCCATGCCGTACGGATCTTCTTGCCCGCCGCAAGCGACCCGTCGCTCTGCGCGGCAAACAGGTAGATGTCACCGGTGGACTCGTTGCGAGCAAGCAGGTCGGGGCGGCTGTCGCCGGTCAGGTCACCCGGGGCAGTGAGGCTGTCGTAGGCGTTCCACCCGGTGCCGAGCGAGGTGTACGGCGTGCTCGGCTTGAGGGCCCCGCAGCCCGCGCGGTAGTCGCGCAGTTCTCCGCTCCCGAGCCGGACCAGCACGCTGTTGCACTGGTCGTCGCCGGTCCCGAACGGCACCGCGGCGGCGGAGGTCGGCCAGCCGCTGGCCGAGGTCTTGCCGGAGAAGGTGCCCGTGCCCGTGCCCTGCTGGAACGTGAAGGCTCCGGAGGAGTTGAGGGTGAGCAGGTCGCCGCTGCGGTCGCGACCCACGAAGTCGTGGTACGCCGCCTGGGCGCCGGTGATCTTCACCGAGCCGGACTTCACCACCTCCGGTCCCTGCCCGTCCGCGGGCCAGGCGGTGACGGTCCAGGCATAGGTGGCGTCCGGGACGCCGACGCCCGTCACGCCGGTCCAGCCGTCCCAACTCGGCGTGATCTGCCCGCGTGCCTCACCGCCAGTGAGCGTACGCACCGTCTTTCCACTCGTCCGGTTCTTGATCGTGAGCTGCCAGAAGCCGACGGGCTTCGAGATCCACCAGCGGGGCTTCCACGCGGGTCCCTCCATCACGACGTGCGCACTCGCCGGCACCGACGAGTCCGTCACGCTGAGCGCCCCGACGGGGATGCCCGTGGGAACGACGTACACGTTCTCGTCCGCGTCGACGTACGCGACCTGGCCACCGTACGCATCAACCGTCCAATCCGTACCGGCAGTCGTGCCGCGCGCGGTGCCCAGCACGCGGGTCGCCGGAGTCGCGGACGTGACGTCCGTGAGGGTGACCTGCCGGTCGGCGCCGACACGTACGACGAAGCCGTCGCCGAGCAGCCCGGGCGCCGAGCCGGTGGGCAGACCGCGCACCGTCCCGTCGGCGAGGTTCGCCAAGAAGGCAGTGTCCTTGCCGGCGCCGCACTCCACATACACGTACCGGACGGTGGCCTGCACGGACGACGGGGTGCACGAGGTGCCCACGGACAGCGTCCGGCTCACCGTCCCGGTGCGTACGTCGGTGGCCGTGACCTTGCCCGCCCCCGCAGACTGCCACAGGGTGGCGCCCCACAGCGCCGCAGGCGCGGCCGAGGCGGTGCGCACCACGGCGCCCGAGTCGAGGTCGCGCACCACGGTCGCGGTGGCGGTGCGGTAGGCGACGTACCGTCCGGAGACACTCTCGACGCTCAGGCCGGTCAGGCCCGTGTCGATCGTCGTGCCCGGGGTCGGCTGCGTCTTGTCGACGAGGCGCAGTACGGCCTTCCCCTCGTACACGGTCTGGTAGAGGACGCGACCGTCGCCGGTCGGATACAGCGGACAGCCGCTTGCCCCGCACGAGTCGGCATCGCCGAGGTTTTCCCGCGTGATGACCGAGGGTGTGCCGGACACGACCAGCTTCCGCTCGTGATAGGCCGTCACGTTGTCGACGTAGGTGTCCGCGGTGTCGAGGCGTCCCTGGAAGAGGGCGAGCGAGCTGGTGCGCGAGGGGACCCAGGGGATGTCCAGCACGGCGCTGCGCTGCAGGCCGCCGTCGGGGGACTCGGAGAGGCGGTGCACCCCGTATTCGCCGTTCAGTTCACCGCTCACGAGGAGATCCCCGTCCGGGCCAGGAAGGAGATTGTCGGAGGCCTCCCAGCCATGGTCCAAGGGTTTGGTCACGACGCCGTCGGACGACACGACGGTGACGGTCCGGCCCGGGTCCATGGTCATCCGTAGAACCCGGGAGCCGACAAGACGGAGGACGACGCTGTACGGCGCGTACGGCTTCGGGACGCTCCATGGCGTGGCCTGCGGGTCGTCGCGCGACACGATCCGCTCGACGCCGGCCGAGGAGTCGTACCAGGCGACGGCCTGGGGTGTGACCTGCACGCTGCCCAAATAGCTCTGGGGCACGGGCAGTACGCTCATCCGGGCCGTCGACAGATCCACCAGACCGACGCCGTCACCGGTGGCCGACCGGTAGTGCACGACCACACCGTTTCCATCACCGACGTCCGGGAGGAACGACAGGCCGCAGGTCGCGCCACTGGGCACGTCCGTCACCGGGCGGTCGTCCAGCGACCCGTCCGACGTGAGACGGAAGAGATGGCACTCGCCGTTCGCGACGCCGAGGACGGTGTCGCCCTGCACGGAACGGAGGGTGAAGCCCTCCGGCAGCTGGAGGGTGCGCTTGCCGCCGCCGGCCGGGTCGATCAGCACAACCCCGCTCGTGCCGGTCTGATAGGCGACCATGTCGGCGTGGGTGTTGAAGATCCGCCCCGCGCTGCCGTCCGCCGGAATGTCCGGCGTCGTCGACTCTCCGGTCGCGTAGTCCGTCCACCGCCATCCCTGGCCGTACGTGTGGTGCAGGAACCCGGTCCGTCCCGCGGAGTAGAGGTACTCGTACAGGACCGACTTGCCGTACGGCCCCATCACCGCCTCATCGGCCGTCGGCACCGGCTCGGCCGACACCGGAGGACTCATCATCCCCACGACAGCCGCAGTCGCCACGACGGCCAAACCCACGCGGCGCACTACCACACGACAACACGACAGAGTACGACCAGCCAAGGTGGTCCCTCCCCGAAAGCGCGAAAGGGGAGCGCGCCCGTCCGATGCCCGGGCCCCAGCGTCACATCCCCCGAAGTTAGCTGATCCTACAGACTCCTCAAAGCTTCAACGAGAGCATTATTCGATCACCGGGAACCGGGTAGGCGGGTAGACCAGGGCGATTTGCGGCAGACGGGCTGACCACCCTGACGTCCAAAGCCGAAGGGTGCGGATCCACTCAGGGTTCCAAGGTCCACGAGCAGGCCGTTTCTTCAGCGCAGCAGGTCAGCGACGTGGGGCGGCCCCTCAAAGGATCTACACCCATGGTGGATCACGACTACTCCACGGGCATGGTGCGCGGCCTCTTCTCCGAACTACTGCGCGATGGCCTGCCCTTGCTCAGGGAGCATGCACCGCCAGCGGATGCACGCCCCGGGCAGATACCCGCGCGTTCCGGGACCCTGCCCGGCTACACCACTTCATGGGACGCGATCATCGTGAGGGTTGTCGGGGGAACTGTTCACCTATGGACTAGCCAGGCTCCAAGGGCTGCACCGGCAGTGGATCCGGCCGTGGCCCGACAGGGCCGGACGCTTCCCTTGGGAGGACGGAGCGGACGACTACTGTCGCACGAGTCAACCTCTGCTCTGGATCCCGAAGTCCGACACCAACGGACCGTGGGCGCAGGTCGCATGAATACCGGTCGTGATGCCCTCGGCGCCTCGTGCATCGAGGGCATCACGTTCTGATCCGTAGCTCTACAGAGATCGGTCATTGAAGGCCATACAGGCTGTCCGGAAGCCCATGGCGGCCGCTGCGGGGTACTGCCGGTTGCTGGGGTTGCTGTACTTCTCTGCTGTACCGCAACTCCCGGCCGCCGTCCCGTTGTCAGTCCCCCTGCTAGCTTGCCTGGCGGAGTGAGACCGGTCAGAGAACCTTCGAGGTCCGCGGTCAAGGGGGGTGGGCATAAAGGTCCCCGGGAGCCACTTCGGGACTATGTTGCAGGCCCCAGACCCCACCCCCCTCATCACCTGGCCAACACGCTTTCCAACTGTGGTGGTGGGGTGGTGCGTAACGTTCGGGGCCGTTCACCTGCGTTCATGGGCGGCCAGTCATCTGGGCGGCTACCGCCTCCGGTCCTGTCTGAACGGCCGCGAACGGTGCTGAATGAGACGGAAACTGAGACGGACGGCGGGGCTGGGCTCGTTAGCATCTTCGCTGTTGGAGGGGGTGTCATGGCGCTGGTCCGCAAGGGATCACGACGGATCGTTGTCGACGGCAGGGCCTATAGCTGGCGGCTGCGAGGCAGGCCGACGTACTCCGAGGGCCTGGCCTGGTCGCCGTGCACATTCGCGGTCGAGCATGCGGACAACCCGGGTACGACCCTTGTGGTCACCACCAACCAGCCACATCCGAGCAACTGGATCGGTCGTGAGGCTGAGCCTGTACTGCCGTCCGGTGTTGCTGCGGCTGTTCGGCTCGCCCTGCGAGCGGGCTGGATTCCGACGGCTCCGGGCTCCGCATTCCGCCTCGACCAGTCCGCCGGCTTCACGCCCGGGTACTGAGCGATCTAGAGAGTGAGCACCGCTTTAGGAGTTCGATCCCGGCTTCGGGTGGCCTGCCCGAACCCATGCTCGCGGCCGTTTCCTGGTCCTCGGCCGGTTGGCCCGGTGCGCTGGCGTCCGGCGACGTTGATGTCACGTGGTGATGTCAGCCCGAGCGGCGGGACATCCATCGGAGGGCGTCGGCTGTTCGAGAAAACCAGGGGCCCGCTCTGCCAAGTTTCCGTGATGTCGGTCCAGTTATGGAAGTACGCGCCGCGACAGCGGGCCTCCGGCCTCCAGTCGTAGAAGAGGCTGAACCGGTAGATCCTGCCTTCACCCGACATGAGCTGACCGTCCTCATGGTCGGGGCCGCCCTCTAAGAGGTCTACGACAACGGCCTGCATGGGATCAACCCCTTGGCCCCGCCCTTGACTGGCTGAGTCATGACGGGGTTTCATCCATGGAGCTTGATCGTGAACAGTCACATCAACGCCAAGGGAGAAGCATGAAGCGCAAAAGGATCGCCGCTCTGGCCCTGGCCACGGCCACCCTTGTGGGCGGGGGCCTCGCCGGCGCGTCGTCCGCGTCGGCGAGTACCGCGCCGGACGGTAGCAGTTGGGACCACACCTGGACGACTGCCGACTCGGCGCAGGGCGGCACGGTCTACGTCGAGGAGCACGGCGACGTCATCAAGGTGTGCGACACCGCCGCCGACGGACTGGCACCCAGGATCCAGGTCTGGGCCGAGACCTCGATCGCCGGCGAATACGCCCTGCGGTACACCGGGATCTCCTCGGGCGGCCTGGGCTCGTGCAGCACCTACAGCGCCTCGGACGGCGGGGCGTACGACCTGCCCGAGGGCGACGAGATCTTGATCACGATCTGGCTGGGCCCCAGCCTCCCGTCCAGCACCAGCACCTCGCACTACTACCTGAACGACCACTGACAGCCGTCCAGGGGCACATGATGCCTCCGCCTCCGGCGACGCCACCGTTGAGATCACCCTCGGCGGCTCCGGCGACGGGGGCCGCGCTCTGGTCGACAGCGCCGTCCCGGAATTCGGTCAGCACTGATCGACTGCGGTGCGCCGCTCCGCGCGGGGGCGGGCCCGGCGCCGGTTGGCCGCAGTGGACGGCGGTGCGCGGTCCGATGTCTTCCGCGGCCGGTCCGTGATCGCAGACCTCCGCGCCTCCCCGACCCGATCGGCTCGAAGGGGAATCGCAGCCTAGTGCCGCGACGAGGCGAACGTAGCCTGTCGCGGCACTAGTTCGACAGGGCGCACCGGGACGCCGACTTCCGCCCGTTCCATTCCGAGCCTTACCCCCTCTCGCGAGGAAACGAACGCCCAGATCACCACCCGCGCGGGCAGGCTCCGCGCCGACGCCCTGGTCAAGAAGCTGCCCAAGCGGGCCTGGCAGAAGCTCTCCGCCGGCTCCGGGGCCAAGGGCCACCGTTTCTACGACTGGGCCCTGGCCGACATTGCCGATGACGAGCCCGGCCACCGCAACCTGCTTGTCCGCCGGAACCGCACGACCGGTGAGTTCGCCTTCTACCGCTGCTACTCGGCAACCCGAGTACCCCTGTCCACCTTGGTCAGGGTGGCCGGACGCAGGTGGACGGTCGAGGAGACCTTCCAGTCCAGCAAGGGCCTGGCCGGGCTGGATGAACACCAGGTCAGACGATGGACGTCCTGGCACCGCTGGGTCACCCTCGCGATGCTCGCCACGCCTTCCTCGCCGCGGCCACCGCCCACGATCGCGCCCAACAACCGGCCCCGGACGGACTGATCCCGCTGACCTGCAGCGAGATCCAGCACCTGTTCACCCCACTCGTCGCCCAGCCCATCCATACAGCTGGACACCGGCTTCGCTGGTCCGCATGGCGACGACGCCACCAGGCCCGGGCCCGCAGATGCCACTACCAGCGGCAAGCCGCCCATCAGCCATGAAGATCGCGATCAAGAGCTGGACCACTAACGCCATTCGGTCACCGGCCACTTTCCGTCGACCTTCGAAAGCAGCAGTTCGCTGATCTGGAGAGGGTTGTCGTCGAGGTTTATGTGTCCGAGGCTGCTGTCCCTTGCGAAGAACCGGGACGCGTAGGCGTCGGCCAACTTGCCTCGTTCCGCGCCACTCAGGGGTCCTACCAGCGCTTCGACGGCTTGCGGACACATGTCCTTGTGCTGGGCGGCAGCGAGTTCGGACTGCGCGGTCCGGGTCATGAGGGCGCAGGTGGCCTCGCCGTTACCTGAGCCAAGGGCTTTTAGGAACGCCTTGCCGGAGTCCTCCAGCGCTGCGAGGTCCCCTCTGATGTCGCGAATCGTGAGGAAGATCCCTGCTCCTCCGATCGCGAGCAGTACCGCCACTCCCCACAGGACCAACAGGCGTCCCCTGTCCCAACCGTTCGTGTCGGCCAATGTGTCTCATTCCTCTGTGCCGTAACCTGCGCGCTCGTCATCGGAAGTGTCGCAGCGCGGAACTCCCTCCTTGCGGGAGAGCCGACGACAGCCGCAGACACAGTGGCATCGCCGGCCAGTGGGCGGTGTGCATCGTAAAGTCGCAGGTCATGGGTCTGGTGTGCAGGGTGATTCGGGTACTCGCGTAGGTCGCCGACGGATGACCATGGCGTAGATCATCGGACGGGTCCGGTGTCGGCGGGATGCCGGGTTCGGCTGTGGCCACGACCGGCCGCCGCCTACGATCCGTCAGCGGGTCGGCACGCCATGAGATCGCGGGAGGTTGCGGAGAGGCAAGAGCGGCAAGAAGATCGCCCAACAGGCCGGCGGCGAGGTTCTGCTGTACGGCTCCCTCATACGCCCCCGCGGCACTCCACCCCACCGGACCGACGATCCGCATCTCCGGAACCCTGGGGTTCGGGCGGTTGAAGGTCCGTCACGCCCGACGCCGAGGGAACTACTTCCACGCAACGGCCACGACGACCGCGGCCGCCGAGAGTGTCCCCACGGCGTAGAAGGCCCACTGCTGCTTGTTGCGCATGCCCATCAGAGCTGCCACCGCCACCAGAACGTCCAGGGAGAGCTTCACCCCCATCTTCGCGTTGTCCACCGGTAGGTCGAGGGACGTCCGGGTCCATATCAGTCCCGCACCGGTGACCAACTGTATGACCGCGCTGATTGGCATGTAGCTGCCGGCCACCGGGTTCTTCTCCCTCAGCTGATAGAAGAGGCCGCCCATGATCGCGGCGAACCCGAAGAGGTGGAAGACGAGGAACACATATCTGAGGATCTCCATGCCGGCGATCATCCCATCCCTCAAAAGGAGGGCCCACACTGAGAGTTGACATGCTCCGATACATTGCGGGGCGGGCATCCCTGAGTTGCAGGTGTGAGTTCTGGTGTGTGTGGGCCTCGGGATGCTCGCGCTGGTCGGGGGCGGGTGATTTCGGTGAAAGATCGTCGGTTATCGGGAGACTTCGCGGTTGGTGAGGACCAGCAGGGCCCTGACCAGCGCGATTGCCCACCTTGGGTCGGTGCGGACCTTGGCGAGCACGCGACAGTTCTTGAGGTGGGCGAAGCCGTGCTCGACCGGAGTCCGGACGGCCGCGAGGGTCTTAGGGCTCTGCTTGGATCAGCCCATGATTTCTGTTGGCACCCCGGACGAGACGCAAGAGAAAGCAGAGCTTGCAGTCTGGTTCGGCGGAGCGTCCTTGGCGTTCTGGTTCTGCTGTCCGTTCTGGATACTGGTCAGCTTCGTCGCGCTGCCTCTGGCGCTCGTTGGCCTGGTGCGGGCCTTTGTCGAGTATCGCGCATCGAAGTCGAGGCGAGCGAACGGGACACGAGCTGTAGTGGGAGGCGTGTTGTCCCTCTTGGGAGCGGCAGCGGCGATCGCCTACATGATCTTTCTGGCCACCCATCCTGATCTTCCCGTCCAGGGATAGCCGCCTCATTTAAGGAGCGAGGTGAGGCGAGTGCCGCTCTGACCTGCGAACCGCCCGCGTGGGCAGACCGGTGGCTGGTCACCCGCCGGCCACTGTCGTTCCCCGTGACTCCCCGCTGGATCTGGCACAGGTGTGGCACGGCGAGCGCGGGCCTCATCCCTGTCAGAGGTCGTGAGGGCTCATGAACGTCGAGATGTCTGAGCTCGGAGTGCAGGGGGTCGCCAGCCGTCTCGCCATTTCCTCCTCCGATACTGGCCGACGCTCGGGCGGCTGGTAGTCAGCGGTGGATGTCAGCGCGCCGTACGCGTCCGCCCCAGGGCGGCGAGGGCAGTCCTCACCCTTCCGGTGCTGTCAGTGCTCGTCGGTGCCCTCCTCGCGCGACGCGATCAGGTCTAGGGGTGGAGGCGAGATGGCTGATTGGTTGGTTTCGACGGGAGCAGCTCTCATCGGCGGCCTGAGCCTGCGCGGTCTCGTCGCCGCCCACGGCGGCACCCTGCGCTGACCTGCGGCATACCCCCAGGGGTAGGACTCTAGGGAACACCCCTATCCTCTCCCCAGTCGCGCACGTGTTCGTGTGCATCGGGTGGGGAGAACAGCGGTGGACAACAGCGCCATGCCGTCGGCCGGCGTCGGAATCGTGCGGGAGTACCGCAAGTACAAGAAGACGCCCTTGGTGAGGATTCTGGGGCCGTCGGTCATTCCGATCCTCGCCTTCTCCCAGACAATGCGGCACGGCGACCCGTCCCGGTGGCCCATGCTCATCCTCGCCGTCATTTTCGTGCTGACCCTCGCGCGGCTGGGGCTCTACATGCGGCGCGGCCGCACGCTGGTCGACCCTGCCGGCATTACAGTCCGCCGCGCCCTCACCGAGCGCACCCGCGCCTGGTCCGCCATCTACGACATCCGCGCCGAGCCCGTTCCGAACGCCATGGGTTCCGCCCGCCGCTGGCTCGCCTACCTCTACGACACCGAGGGCCGGCGCCTCCTCCTGCCGCACATCGACGACTGGCAGCTGGACAACCCGCCGGCCGAGGTCGCCGGTCTGCTGGCCGTCGGTGCCCCGTACCGCGGCATGGCGTGGGCGCGCCGGCCGGAGGTGGAGGCGCTGATCCGGCAACGGGCGGCGCACCGCAGGGCCTGGCTGTGGGCGGTCTACGGGGCGCTCATCGTCTTCGGGTGCATGACCGTACTGTCGATCGGACTGTTGTTCACCTCGGACGGCTCGCCCGTGGTCCCGCTGACGGTGCTGGTTCCGCTGGGATCCTTCGTCCTGTTCGCCGCCCTCTTCCACGCGGGCTGGAAGTACCTGGTCCCCCGCGACCAGCGGGAGGCCTGACACACGTCGGGGGCGGCCGGTCCGGCCGCCCCCGAGGTCACTTCCGGCGCACGGCGCCTACCACACGACGGTGATGCGGTCCGCCGGAAGCGGTGCGATCGGGCTGCCAGCGGAGGAGCCGGCCGTCAGGTACTTCTCCAGCGTGCCCAGGTCGTCGCCGCCCACCAGGTCGCCCGTGCCCTGGCCGAGCGTCGGGAAGCCGTCTCCACCGCCCGCCAGGAAGCTGTCGGTGGCGACGCGGTAGGTGGCGGCCGGGTCGATGGGGCTGCCGTTGAGGCGGATGGAGTCGGTGACGACACGGTCCGATCGGGCCTGCTCGGTGATCTCGACCCCACGAGCGAAGGTCGCCGAGTACCAGAAGCGCGGCGCCGTCCACTTCCACGCCGTCATCCGCCTCGACGGCTCTACCGGCGGCGACACCCTGCCCCCGCCTGGGCGACCGCCGAACTGCTCACCGACGCCATCCGCGCGGCCACAACCAAGGCCTCCGTGGACGGCCCAGAAATCGACGGCCGCTCCCACACCTTCACCTTCGGCCGCCAACTCGACATCCGCACCATCCGATCCGCCGACTTCAACGGCGGCCAGGAGTTGACCGAGCGAGCAGTCGCCGCCTACATCGCCAAGTACGCCACCAAGGGTGCCGAGACCGCGACGGGAGCCCTCGACCGGTCGCTGAAGTTCGCCGCCGAACTCGCCCAGCTCGACATCAGCGACCACGCCCGCCGCCTCATCCGCACCGCATGGACCCTCGGCGCACACAAAGACCTCGAACACCTCCGTCTGCGCGCCTGGGCCCACATGCTCGGCTTCCGCGGCCACTTCTCCACCAAGTCCCGTCGCTACTCGACCACGCTCGGCGCCCTCCGCGATGCCCGCGCCGAATGGCGCCGAGCCCAAGCCGCAACAGCCAACGGGCCCGAGCCTGACTCGACGTACGTCCTTGCGCACTGGGTCTTCGCCGGAACTGGCCTCTCGGACGCCGAAGCCTGGCTTGCCGCATCCCTCGAACCCGCCCTCGGAACGGAAGGAGAGCCGACCCATGCATGACGACGAGCTGTTGACGGTGCCGGACGTGATGGAGCGGCTGAAGCTCGGCCGGTCCACGGTCTATGACCGCATCCTCTCCCGTCGACTGCCCTCGATCACCACCGGCCGGTGCCGCCGCATTCCGGCGTGGGCTGTCCGCGAATACATCACCAACGAACTGGAGGCGGCTGCCTGATGGCCCAGCAACGCAAGCGGAACCCCAACGGCGCTGGCACCATCACCAAGCGCAAGGACGGGCGTTTTCAGTGCGCGGTGTACGTCCTCCAGCCGGACGGCACCCGTGCCCGCAAGTTCGCCTACGGCAAGACGTGGGCCGAGTGCGACACCAAGCGCCGTGAACTGCTCGACAAGGTCGACCAGGGCGTGCCCGTACCCACCATGTCGGCAAGCTCTCCGAGTGGCTGCCGTACTGGCTGGACAACGTCATCAAGCCTCGGCGGAAGCTCAGCACGTACGACAAGTACGAGGCGCACGTACGGCTTTACCTGGTGCCCCTGCTCGGCGCTAAGCGGCTGGAGTCGCTTGGCGTCGCCGACGTGTGCCGGTTCCTCGTCCGCCTGGAGAAGGAGACCACCGCTGCAACCGCCAAGGAATCCAACCGAGTTCTGCGCTCGGCTCTCTCGTCCGCCTGCCGTGAGGAACTGATCACCCGCAACGTCGCCAAGCTCGTCGAGCCGCCCCGTACCGACAACAAGGAACTGCATCCCTGGTCCCTCGACGAGACGCTCGACTTCCTTGCGGCCTCCCGCAAGGACCCGCTCTACGCGGCCTTCGTTTCGCCATCGCCATGGGCCTCCGCCGGGGTGAGATCGTCGGCCTGCACTGGTCTGACGTCGACCTCGACAACCGCGTCCTCTACGTCCGCCAGCAGATGCAGCGCCGCCGTGGCGTCCTGTACGACGACGATCCGAAGAGCCGCCGTCGCCGTGCCGTTCCGCTGCCCGCTCTCTGCATCGCGCCCCTGCGCTGGCACCGCATGCGGCAGGCGGCTGCCCGCGCGAAGGCGGGGAGAGGTGGCAGGAGTCCGCGTACGTCTTCACCACCCGCACCGGCCGCCCGGTCGAGCCGCGCAACGTCTACCGCTCCTTCACCCGCGTCGCCCAGTCCGCCGGCCTCCACGACGCCCGGCACGGCACCGCCACCCACCCTCCTCACGGCGGCCGGAGTCGCGCCCCGTGTCGTGATGGAGATCCTCGGGCACTCCCAGATCAGCATCACGATGGACGTCTACACCCACGTCGTCCAGGACACCCAGCGCGAGGCCATGAGCCACGTGGACCGGCTGCTCAGGAAGAGGCCGCCCGGTCGTGCGGCACCACCGACATCCTCACAGTCAGAAGTAGATGTCAAAGGCCCCGGACCATGATCGGTCCGGGGCCTTTGCCCTGGTGCCCCCGGCAGGATTCGAACCTGCGACACCCGCTTTAGGAGTTCGATCAACTGAACCTCCTGCCTGGGTGCGGAGCCCGCGACGGAGCATGGCGAGTGTCCCTGGAGGCGCCCAAGGCCGGTGCAGTCTGATGACGTTGCCGTCAGAGGTTGCCGTCAGGACCTCTTCGTCCCGAAGCAACTTGGGCGTGGGCTCTGCCGTGGAGTGGTGTGGCTCTCGACTGCGCGGATGGTTCGCAGACGTCCGCGCTCGTCTGTCGGTGTTCGTCGGCGTTGTCACGCAGTTAGACACTCACCTGGCACTGCTCTCGGTACGCGGGATTAGCGCACTTCAGCTCAGTTCTCCGGGCTTAGGCATGGCGTTACTAGTGTCGCAGATCCACTTGGGTGACCTGCGGGTGGCGCTCGCTACGACTGTCATTAGTAGTCGTCACCGGTCGCTGCTGAGCGGCCTCGGACGGCCCAGCGGGGAGCGCTACCTCCCAGTCCCTAGGTGACAGGACCGGACCCTGCCAGTGTTGGCTTGCTGGTAGTACCTGCCGAGATGTCCGACGGCGTCGTTGACGGCGGACATCACATGTCTAGAGACATCCTCGCGTGCTTAGATGCGCACCGCGTAAGAGCACCCACCGGAGGCACGCACACCCAGTCAGAGGGAGAATGGAACAATTGGCGACGGTGCGACCCCAGGAGCGGCTATGACGGGCTCCCAGAACTCAGGCAGATCGCAGTCACAAGACAGCTCCGCGGCGGACAGTTCGCAGCCAAAATACAGCCCCGCGGCGGTCGAGTGGGCTCACAGACGAGTCCAAAAGAAGCGTAGATTCTACACCACTCTCGTGACCGGCGTCGTGATCAACTGCTTCTTTGTTGCAGCGTGGCCCTTCAGTGGAACTCAATACTTCTGGCCTGGTTGGATCCTGGGCATATGTTGCGTGCTGCTGCTTCTCAACGCATGGCAGACCTTTACCTACCGCCCCATCACCGACATGGACCTTAACGAAGAGTGCGATCGCATTAAGAACGGAGCTGGAATCACTCACAAGCCATAGGAATCCAAAGCGTGGCCTGTCCGTCGAAATCAGGAGAGTCATGCATCGCATTTCGAGATGGATACGGCGCTTCACTCGGTGGGCCCGCCATGATTGGCCATACCTCATCCTCTTCCTATTCATCGTGTTACCACTGTGGGTCATGGCGGCATCCCTGGCGATACGGACTAACCTTTTTCGCCTCGGCAAACCGACGGACACGCAGCTCAAAACCTTTCTAACATTTGTGGCCGGAGGTCTTGGCACTGCGGTCACTGTGCTAGGCGCCCTACTGACGAGGGAGCATAACGCGCGTGAAAGATGGCGTCAGCAGCTTGAGGCAGTGCTGAGAAGTCTCGAATTTATACGCAAAAAGCAAAGCAAACACGCAGACGTCGCCGCCGGCGTATTCTCTTCGATGGTGCTTCTCGGGCACAGGCACGCAGCCCTTCGCACCTTGATCCCCGCATGGGATAGCGGAAAAGTCGAACCAGCGACGGCTACATGGGTAATAGGCGAAATCCTAGCCGGAAATGATGAGAGCCTGGAAGGTCGACGCGTCAGTCCTGATGCGATGACTGAAGCTGCCTACGTGCTTAAAAAGCACGCCGAAAAAGGTGAGCTAACCAACGAAAGAGCGGAAACTTACTACTTTCCGGATCACTTCATGCGGGCATGGACGACCGATACCAAAATGCCACGGAAGGCAAAGCTGTACCTACTTGCAGCCATGGCGGAGACCATGTGCTCCCAAGATAAAGAGTGGTGGACTAGGAAGAATCTTCCACCATGGCCAATGTTCATTTGGGAAGAGTGCGCCGATAGAGACCCCGACCCGATCGTCCGAGACTCGGCCAAATCATTGCTGAATGCGGCGAAATTGCACTTCGTAACAGATATGGAGAGAGCCTCCCCTCGGGAGATCGATGTCACGCTAAGCAAAGTTAGCGCGTGGGGCGCTCCTTCGACGGAGGATTAGTCCTGATCGACTCGGGAATCTGTCGCGAGGGTATGCGCGCCCCGCCCTGAGGCGTTGTTTGATCGATGAGCTTCCGGAGTTCATCAGGCGTCGGCCACGGTGCCCTGCGGTGGATCATCCGGTGACAGTTGGCGCAGATTAGAGCAAGATCGCTGAGCTTCGTCCGTCCCTCGCCGGCCTCGTGCAAGGGCACGACGTGATGGCACTCGATGTATCCGGCGCCCCGCGCCCCGTACGTTGCTTCGAAATCGAAGCCGCATGCCTCACAAGCCAGGCCATGGCCCTGACGCAGCACGGCATCGATCTTCCTCTTGCGTAGCCTCTTATCCCGCTCACGGCTTCTGTGGCGGCGTATCAACAACCTGCCCTCGGGTGCACTGTAGTCATCTTCCTCTTCGGCGTCCGGCGGCAGGGCCTGGAACTCGCCTGTGGTGAGGCCGTCCCGGATGCGCTGGGCCACCTCCGCCATCTCGGCCGACCGGGCGAGGAAATCGTTCAAGACTTCAACATCCAGCGCGTTGCCATTTGTGGGTTTCCCCCGGTAATCCGGGTGCCGGGAGGTGATGTCGGCCGTCTTACGAGCCACGCCGTTGGGGTTCCGGAACAGTTCGGTACGCACTTCTTCAGGGTGGATCGGCATGGTCTGCAGCAGGGCGGACAGCTCGATCACACGCGGGTCGTAGTACTCCAGTCGCTTCCAGCCGTTGGCCATCGCCAGGTCGCAGGCGAGAATGATCTCGTCACGAGTCCAGTCAGGAGCTCTGGTCGAACGGACTACGAAGTCGAGCCGGACAAGCCACCTGGTCGCCTCCGTAGGCCCTCCGCTGAACTCGTCCCATCTCAGTGCTCGTTCTTGATCGAACTTGTGTGCCACTCCGGCTATGGCCTTCGAGTCGTACGTTCGGTCCTCATGTACGAGTAGGTATCCGGTCGCCGGCTTGTACCCGTACTCCGACAGGAACCTGTCACGGCCCAACTCGTCGTACTCTGCGATGGCCTTGATAACGCCATCTCGACTGATCGCACCCTTACGCATGGCGAAAGGGTAAGCGCCGCCACTGACAGTCCGTTAGACCCCAACTCACCTTCGGGGGTGGGCATCCGCGCCAGAGCCCGAACCGTCGTCTCTAAGCAGGGGGAGGGGCGTTGTCGACCGTCGCCATCTGCCATCGTCGAGCACCCCCGCACGGCTTAGAGACGGCCGAGCGGGGGCGTCGCGGTGTGCCCCTCGATGCGAACTATGGGCATGGTGGTCGCCGAGGTCTCCTGGGCTGGTACGGCGGACCGCTAGGAGCGCCGGCGGTTGGCACTGGTCGGTGGGGTTGCTGTACTTCGCTGCTGTACCGCGGGTCCCAGAGGCGCCGGCCGAGGTTGTGTCCAGACGCAGACCTTGGGCCGCAGCTCGGTCACTAGTCGAAGAAGTGATGATGCAGAGCCGCTACCACGGGGCCCTGTTTTCAGGGGGCCGCTGTGACCAGCGAGGACGCTGTCGTTGTTCGTCGTTGTTGGTAGTCGATGGCCACCCTCGGACGGCCCGCAGACGGCCCGGTGATGGGTGCAGACCTAGAGGAGATCGTATATATCCTCATCCGGCTCCGGAACCAGCTCATCGAATGCCCGCAGTAGTGGGTAACCTACGTCTGGCTCGACTGCGGCGATATAGCATGCCCAGCCCAACAGACGACGCCGAAGCATCACCTCGTCCGCGCCGCCGAACTCTTCCATATAGGTGTAGTAACCGAATTTCGATATCACGTGCAAGATCCATCGCATCTTACGCTTTAGCTGACGCGGAATCCGGGGCCCGTCCGATTCGCCGACGTACAAGCCGGTGACGTATTGTGGACCACCGCGGCGCATGAAAGCGGTTTTGCGCGTGTTCACCGACCAGCCAGCGTCGTCGAGGATTTGAGCGATATCCACTGAATGGCGGTCAGTGACATCGCCAGAGAACGTGAGATCGTCCACATAACGCGTGAACGACAGGCCCTCCGACTGTGCATACTCGGCGAGGGAGCGGTCTGTGCTCAGGAAGGCCAAATTAGACAAGAGGGGTGAAGTGCTAAGTCCGATTGGTAGCTTGCCGCCGATAGTGACGAGATTGACAGCAACGTCCGCGGCCTTCTCTTCGTAACCTTGCTCTCGCAATAGAGCCCTTATTGTTGCGGCGTCAATTGACGGAAAGAAATCCTCAAGATCCATGCGCAAAACGCACTGTTTTGCTAGGTGCTGACTGGCATTGCTGATCGTAGAACGTTGGCGAACAAATCCGTGAACATGGTCAGGGGCATCATACGAGAACACGTTTAGGAAGCTCCGATGCAAATTCTTGTTAATGGCATCGAAGGGTCGCCTCGGATTGAATACTTCTCGTACTCCGCCGTGCTTCTTGCGGTATATCCGCTGATCGTAGAGCCGCCCGGCACCCGCAGGAAGAGCCAAGGAAAGCGCCTCTAGAATTTCGACCGATACGCTGGCTTGCTCCGCTAGGTCATCAACCAAGTACGGCATTGCCCCCCCTGTGATGGCACAGACGGAGGTAGGGTCGCACTCCCGTGCAAGGGCTATCATGCAACGCACGCGAACTCGCGCACAACGTTGACCGCGACCCTACCTCCTCACGCGATCCTATCATACGTCAATGAAGTGGGTCTTTCCGGCTAGAGATGCGACCGTGCTCGAATGAATAGAGCATGGAAATGGACGGCTCAATCTCGCGGAATGCCCTATAGGCCCAGTCTTTCGGTTCTGTGGTACAGCGTGCTTGAAGCCATCTACTTACTGCTGCCATGACATAGTCGATGATGGCCGTAGACATGTAGTCACTCTTAGCGACCATTGTGATATTCAACTGCGGCAACGGTGCGGCTTTGCCCATTGTTTTGTAGGCCTGCCTGACAACGTTTCCGGGAAGTCGGCGAATAATTGCCGCCATACCCTCGCTCTGCTCTATGTAGCAAAGCAACTCAGATTCATGGCGATGGCGGATCAATAGATCACTAAGCAATTTCACATACATGAACTCGATCAGCCCGGATTCCGTGTCGCCAGGGAAACCTGTTCGATCGGTTACGACCATGTATGACCTAAAGAAAATGGTTCGCATGAGCTCTAGGAATGGACCGGAGACCTCTAGCGGATTGGTCGAGCTGTGAAAACCGTTATTGCGAAATTCTTCGAAGCTGGCAAGTCCGGCCAGGCTGCTCTTCGCAGATAGCCTCTTATGCAAATCCCGAATTTTTTCTTCTATGTCATCTGCATCTTCGCCCAGTTCAACCGCGCCGACGATCAGCGGCTGGGAGGTATTTCCGTTTCCTGACTCGTCCATAAATAGCTTCACCGCAAAGAACCTTTCGTGAGGCCTGCCCCAACGCCGCCAAACCGTCCGCGTCGTCGCGCTAATATCGACAGCCGCCGGGGTCGCACCTTCAATCGAGACACGTTGACTCCGCGTAGAGTAGGACAACCTGCCATTAGGTTGTCCCGGAATCGGC
Organism: Streptomyces mirabilis; assembly: GCF_039503195.1. NCBI lineage: Bacteria > Bacillati > Actinomycetota > Actinomycetes > Kitasatosporales > Streptomycetaceae > Streptomyces > Streptomyces mirabilis. The sequence goes on along the minus strand of NZ_JBCJKP010000001.1, from coordinate 4,713,808 downwards.
GAGGCGGTTGATGCGTGGCTGGGGCATCGGCGGGGGTGACGTTCAGCGTGGCTGGCCGTGGCGGCTGCCGCTGGAGGACCGTCGCATCACCCACCACTCACCCCAGCTCCCATCCCGTCCGCCGTCGACCCACACACCGTGGAGCAGGCGTGGTTCATGGCGTCCAGGTGGAGCGCGCCACTGTACGAACGACCTCATGGGCCGCGTCTGCTCGGCTCTGCCTGGGGCGACGGTGGACGGGATGGGAGCCCACCACGCACGCCATCCACGGACCCGCGGTCGGGAACGGCGCCCCCTCCATCCCGGTGCTGGCCGATCCCCCGCCGGAGGCATCGTTTTGACCGTGGCCCTGCGCCAGTCGAGGTCGGGTGTTGGTCTTCTACGTCCGCATGGTCGCGTCCGCCGTCCGGCCGGTGGCCTGGTGCGGGATCGGCCGACTGTTCGAACGCCCGCGTATCTGGCAGCGTCGGCCCGCATGCCGCCGCCACCGCGATCCGGCCTCTTTCGGTAACATAAAGCGTTTTTGACCTGCACCGTTGGGGATCACCGTTCGCCCCCGTCCCCGTGTTGGTATTGGCCGCCGCGCTTGGCGCGGCCCTCGGACTTGTTCGACCCCTTGTGGGCAACAGGGTGGAAAGGGGTGCGCGTGTGGCCCCTGAAACGAGGGCGTTGGGGTCTAGCTGCTGTTGATCTTTTCCATCCCTGAGGCCGGATCGCGGTGGCGGCGGCATGCGGGCCGGCGCGACCGTTGATGCGCCTGGGCGGAGCCTGCGGCCCGAAGATAGGCAAGCGCCGTCGGCCGCCGGTCGAGCGAGCGCAGCGAGCCTTGATGACGTAGGGAAAGCGTGTCCGCGTTGTCATCCGGAACGTCCGGCAGCCTGGCGGTCGGACGTTCCGCCCGGCCGGGCTACGACGCGCGTCGGTTGCCGGCGGCGCTGGTGGGGAGTGTGTGACGGACGGGCCGTCGCGTAGCTTCGCTGTGTGCTGGCACTTTTCGACCTCGATAACACCCTGATCGATCGGCTTGAGGGCCTTGAGGATTGGGCCCGTGCCTTTGCGTGCTCGCGGCGCCTGCCCCGAGAGGCGGAGTCCGTCATCTGTGATCGGCTCCGGGAGCGGGCTTACCCCGCAGACTTTGTATACCTGCGGGAGGCACTGGGGCTCAGCGACAAGCCGGCCGACCTCTGGCACGAATACGTCGATGGCATCGCCGGGTCGGTGCGCTGCTGGCCGAAGGTTCGGGACAGTCTCGAAGAGCTGCGCGGTACGGGGTGGACTCTCGGTATCGCGACGAACGGCCCTGGAGACATCCAGCGGGCCAAGCTCGCTGCGACCGGGCTGACTTCACTCTTCGACGGGATCTGTGTTTCGGAGGAGGTCGGCGCCCGGAAACCAGCGCGCGTTCACTTCGAGGTGGCCGCTGCACTGTGCGGTACCCGGCTGAGCGCCGGAGGGTGGATGGTGGGGGACAACCCCGAGACGGATATGGAAGGGGGGCGCGCGGCGGGACTGCGAACGGCGTGGGTGGCCAATGGTCGTGAATGGACCGATGGCCTCCGTGAGCCCGACGTCGTGGTGCGAGGCGTAGCAGAAGCCATCGAGGCAATGCGGGCGGCGGCAGCCTAGCCAGGCTCGTCGTCCGGGGTGCTGTGGAGGTGTTCGAGTGCCTGAGGGACGTCCAAGGGCGAATCCTTGAGGTCGTCCCACCGACTCATGACCATGGCCGATGCCTCGGCTAGGTCAGGAGGAAGTCCGGCGTCTCGGAGGGCGGACGCCGCCTCTCGCATCTCCGGCCCCCAGCGCCATGACCGCGCGGCCACCTTCGGGATGTAGGCCGTCTCAGCGAGGTAGCTGGTGGTGCGATTCTGGGCGATGTCGAGCAGTTCCTCCTCTACCCCGTAGACATGGGCGAGGGCGTACGAGACCGCGGCTAGTACGCGGCTGGCCTTCTGGTAGCTGCTGTACGACAGCTTCAGCGCGGAGGCACGGCCGATGCCGCCCGGCAGTTGGTAAACCTTCACCGCTGTGTCCGCGAAGAGCGACGTCACAGGCGTTAGTGCGTGCGCCGGGCCGGACACATACAGGCGAGCGGACTTAGAAGAGGACGGGGGCGAGCCGATGACAGAGCCGTCGACGACGGTCGCCCCGGTCGGTGCCACGATGGAGCAGACACGCGCCATGCTGGCAGGAGAGATGGCGTTGCCGTCCACATAGACGCCTTTGAACAGGTGAGCCGAGACCTCGGCCGCGACGTCCGCCGCATGCGCCGGTGGGCAGATGCTGAGGATGATTTCGGCTCGCTCCGTCAGCTCTCTGAGGTCACTCACAGCCGTCAGCCCATACCTCTGAGCCCGTTCCTTGGTTGCGGAGCTGCGTCCGGTCGGCAACCACAGAACCTCGGCTCCATTGAGGCTGGCCTGCGCTGCCACGGCAGCGCCCATACTGCCCGGATGAAGGATCCCGACGACGGTCATTCGACCAGCCTACGGACGTCGCGCCGTTCAGCGGGCGCGCCGGCCAACCGGGCATCGTCGATGGCCTGTGCTGCCTGAGTCGCGCTGACCTGGTCGGTTCTGAGGACGAGCGACCAGGGCTCTGCCGCATGGTCCAAGAGATCCTGTCGGGTCTCGTGCCAGACCTTGAGTCGGGCGTCCAGATCCTTGTCCCCGCGTACCTGGCAGCGTTGACGCGTGGTTTCTTCGGGGCACCACAACAGAACGCGCACCCAGTTGATGGGGAAGGTGGCGACGGCGTGAGCCCCGGCAACCTGGCCCATGTGGAGGACAGGAATGCGTCCGGCGTCGACAAGCGCGGAGACCTCACCGCGGTCGATGGCATATTGGGCGTCATACCGGCTATTTCGATACAGAACCTCTCCGACCTGCGTCAGTTCCTCGATGTGCTGCGCTGTGGTCAGCCGGTACCCTGTGGTTCGCCCGGGGCCCGCTTTGAGCCGCTGGAAGAGCGTGAACTCTGGCCGCAGGCGTGATAGCTCGGCTGCAATAGTGTCCTTTCCGGCCCCTGGGGGGCCGTAGAGGATGACCCCGGAAGGGCTCATAGCCCGCCGCCGCTCAGCACGTCACGGGCTTCGTCGACCAGGGCCACGGCGGCGCCAAGCCGGTTGTCGACAACGAAATGCGGGCCCTCCGGCCGCATCTTAAGGTTGAGTCCCGAGGCGTATTCCTCCCATGCTGCCATCTTCCAGGCATCGCGCGCGGCACCCCGGAATTCGATGTACTCGCGCATCGATTCGAGGTCACACTCAACCCATATGGTTGCGACGGAAACACGCTTAGATCGGCAACGATTCTGGAAGCGCTGCATCCATTCAGCTTGGGAGAATTCAGTTATGAACGGAGCGTCGAGGATCGCTGAAATCCCGCAATTCAGGTTGTCCCATGCGGCTTCCATGAGGCACCGGTATTCCAGCGGCCGGACCTTTTCGCGGTAGAGTTCAGAACTTCGGTCGTGCGCCTCTCCGCCCAATGAAACCAAGAGTTGGTCCACCAGTGGACGTGTTAGCGAGTCCTTGTCGAGGATCGGCCACCCGGTGAGCCCTCCGAGGAACTTTGCGAACTCCGACTTCCCTGACCCGGCGTAACCTCCGACCAGGACCACGGTCGGGCCTTCGGCGTTTACCCCTGCGGTGTGGCGACGCCATGCGTCGACTATACGATTGCGCAGAGCTTCACTGTCCACATCGTCGGTTCCTTCACGGATGCTGCTCAGCGCTTTACGTACTGCGTCCGGCTGGGCGGGGAGCTTTCGCTCAGCGGAAACGGGCGCCGGTACGGATTCCACAGGGGCATCCTCTCCGGGCAGGGCTTTACGGAAGCCGAGTTGAGCTTCGTTGCGACGATAGAGACGGCAGTACGCCCGGCGGTAATGCGGACCGGGATACACCGAACCCTTTTCGTGGCCCCAAATCGTCTGGAAGTTCGCGGCAATGTTGAAGCCGTGACGCTCCGCGATTTCGCGAAGCTTCTCCCCAGTGTCTTCCAAGGTGAGCCCTATTTCCTCGCGATGCATTCGCAGGAGATCGGGCTTCCAATCTGGGTGCTTCCGAGCCATCTGCCCCTCCTAGATAGCTAGTCGGAACCGCGAGTGTAGCGGCTCGACTAGGCCTGTGGAAATTCGTGATAGCGCCTGTGTAAGCGGATGTATAAAACCGGCTGGACTTTCTCAGGTAGCGGGACGTGATACCGGTTTTCGCACCGTGGCGGTGAACTTGTGCTCACACCGAACGAGGAGGTTCAGATGCCCCGCGTCGTGGCTGTCCAGACCCAACCCCGGCTTGCTGGAAGGTCAGCTTCCTTCCAGGGTCGCGACGCGTTGGCGAAGCTCCCCTACTTCGTTCCGCAGTTGCGCGACTTCCGCGCGCAGTTCGGCCACGGTCCCGACCGGATCGGCGAGCTGTGCGGCACGGCCGGCGTCCGGCGTCAGGAAGGCGCCCTTGCCCTGGTGGCTCACAGCGAGGCCATCCGTCGTCAACTGCCGGATGGCGGCGCGAGCGACGGTCACTGTGACCTCGTACGTCTTCTGAAGCTGCGCCAGCGAGGGGAGCTGTCCGGTGCCGGCGAACTCGCCATCCGCGATGCGTCGCCGCAGGTCATCGGCCACCTGCTGGTAGGCGAACTTGCCGGTCCACTCGACCATCTACACCCCAAGTTTCGTCTCGGTCTCTGCCTCATAGTGCCCAAGTCGCAGAGCTAGAACCAGCGTCCCACGCCCCTTGTCCCGTGAGGGGACTTGACGCACTCTGCCTCACAGTGCACTCTGAGGCAGAGTTAAGAAAGTGGCTCACCCCGAGAGGGGCGGAGCGCTGAACAACCTGCTTGACCTGCACGCTCGCCTCCGCAGCGCGGATCTCTGCTGCGGTCGGTTGCCTCCTCCGCCCGTCCGGCCTTCGCGGTCGTACGGGCGGTGCGTGGGGAGCCGGAAGTTCTGGTTTCCAACGGCGTGCGGCCCCGGGTGGCTAGACCCGGGGCCGCTGTTCGGGCCGTTCCTGTGTGAGAGGAGCACGACCCATGAAGTGCATCGTTGCTGGTCATGAAGCCGTTACCGCGACGGAGTTCGCGGAGCTGGCGTTCGGTATCGACCTGGAGCTGTTCACCGGTCCGGCCGTGGAGTCCGAGCAGGAGCGGGCAGTGCGGCTGGCCGTGGCGCGCGAGGTGCTCGCGGAGCTGCGGGAGTCGGACCGGGAGGCCGCGGCGTACGCGGAGGCGTTGCTGCGGATCAGCCCGCTGAAGGACGTGCGGGCCGCGGCTCGCCGGCCGCGTCGGGCGTCGTCGGCGCGCCGGACGGTGCGGAGCCACGTCGTGGGCATGGCGGTGGCGGCATGAGCGAGAACCTGACGCTGGACGACCTCACCGTCCCGATGCGGGCGCTGCGCGCGCTGGCCGTCGACTTCCCCGACCTGCCCGCGCCAACGCTGGAGATTTCGACGATCTGGCCGAAGAGGCTGGAGCTGACGCTGTACGACGATCTGGCGCCGTTCGAGACATGGCGGGTCGCGCTGGGCATCGCCCCGGACGACGTGCAGTTCCGCGAGCAGAACGGCGGCCGGACGTGGGTGCTGCTGGCGTCCGGTGAGTTCGCCGGTGCGGAGCTGAAGCTCATCGCCTACGGCGATTCCCTCGACAGCCTGCGCAAGGACGCGGGGGATGGGGGCGGGGATGCTTAATTCCCTGACTCCGTCCCAGATTCAGTCCGCGGAGAAGACGCTCGCGGCCGGCACGTGGGCGATCACCGCGGGTGCGGTGCTGTTCTCCGTGCTGACGGTCACACCCCTGGTGGAGCGGGTCACCCCCGCCGCCTGGACGTGGACGGCACCGATCCTTCCCCTTGTGGTCGATGCCGCGGTCGTCATCGTGGTGCGCCTCGATGCGGTCGTGGCGCGGCTGGGTGGGAGGTCGGGGCTGTGGCCAGCCGTGCTGCGGTGGATGACCGGGCTGATGACGCTGTTGCTCAACGCCGGTGACAGCGCGCTGAAGAACGATCTCGTCGGGGTGGCCGTGCACTCGGTCGCGCCGCTGCTGCTGATCGTCACCGCTGAAGCGGGACTGGCCTACCGACGCGCGATCAGTGCCGCGCTGGAGCGCATCGAGCGTTCACGGGCCACCGCGCAGGCCGAGCGTGAACAGCGCGAGCAGGCCGAGCGTGAACACGAGCGGCAGACCCGTGAACACGCTGAACACGCCGCGCGCGAACACGCCGAACGGCTGGAGCGCGAGCGGGCCGAGCGCGAGAGTTCCGAGCGGGCCGCGGAGCGCGAGCACACCGCCCGGATGGAGCGTGAACGCCTCGACCGGGAGGCGGAACTGCGGCGTGAGCAGCGCGAATACGAGGACCGCGTCCGGCACGAGAAAGAGCAGCGGTCCGATGCGCTGCGGCGTGAACAGCAGGAGCAGGCGGAGCGTTCACGGCGTGAACGCGCGGCCATCGCACCGCCCGCCCCCACCGCCCACGGTGCGGGTGAGGGGGAGGCCGTGAACACGGATTACCACTTGCCGAACGTCAGCTTGAACAGCGGCGAGCTGGTGCTCAGGAAGATGCCGGAGTCCGAGGCCCGCTCCTACATCGCCTCGTTCCGCGAGGGCGAGCGGACCGTGCGGCAGCTTGCCGAGGACACCGGCTGGTCCGTCGGGTGGGTCGCCGCTCGCGTGCAGGAAGCGCGCGAGGAGCGGGCCACCGAGCAGGCAGAGCCCGCTGAGGCGGTGGCCTGATGTCCGGGGTCTACGCCGACTGCTACGACCCGACCGGACTCCACTACGGCATCCCCGCCTATCCCTACCGCCTCGCCCCGAAGGGGCTGGCTACCCGCCGTCAGCTCCGTGCTCGGGGCTTACGTCCGGGTGGTCAACCGATCGCCGCGCAGCTCATGCGGATCAACCGACGGGCCGGCGGCCACCAGGTCGCCTACCTCTACCGCATCGACCTGGCCAAGCCCGTCCGGCCGATGACCTCCCGCAAGTGGGGCGCGCTCGCGCTGGCGATGCTCGCCCGCCGCACCTGCCCCCGCTGCCAGTTGGACGTCGGCTACTGCATCCCGCGCTCCTACGGGATCTGCGGCCTGTGTATCGCCGTCGAGGAACAGCGCACCGCCTGAACATCCGAACTCTCATGAGGAGTTGCTCTGTGAGCACCCAGACCACCGCCGCCGGTAAGGCTGTCGGCTTCCACTACGTCCTGACCGTCCAGACCCGCAGCGGCGAGCAGTTGACCGTGTCGTCGGTCGCCACCTTCGACCCCGCGTACTTCTCCCGCTCCCAGGCCTACCAGGAGATCCGGGCCATCGCCGCGGACGAGCTGGGCCACGGCGACTTCACGGTCTTGTTCTTCTCGCTGGAGCCGGACGCGTTCTAGCTCAGACCGGCGCGACCCCCCGCTTGCAGGCCAAAGGGCCGCGCCGGCACCCCGACCTCTTCGAGACGGAGCACTCCAGCATGACGGAACTCAGCACAGAACCGGTAGCCGTCGAGGCTGCCCCGACCGCACCACCACCCCCGCCGCTCGACACCCCGCCCGCGCCCACGTCCGCCGCGGCGGAGGTGGACCACACGCCCGGTGGCTGGCCGGTAGTGCCTCTGGCCCTGTCGGGTGCGAACACGACCGTGGGCATGGTCGCCGCTGCATCCCTCGTGGGCGGTCCGATCGCCGCCATGGTGGCCGCTACCGGGGCCGTTGTTCTCGGAACGGTCGCCGCCGCCCGCTCACACAAGCCCGGCGCGCGCCGCGAGCAGCGGCGCACTGCCGCCCGCGGCGCCGGCCGGGCCGCCGCCCGCACCACGGGCCTGCACCGTGGAAGCGCGGGCAGGACCGGGGCCGGGAGCCGTTCGCTCGCCTCCCGCGCCGGGGGCAGGTCTGGCCAGGTGCCGGGCCAGCACCGCCGCGGGGCGGGCACCGCCGCACGGCACGGCAGCACGGCTACCAGCGGCAAGACCCTCAACAAGGCTGGTCACTCGTCCGCCAAGCGCGCGCACGGTGGCGCGGGTCAGGCTGCGGGCCGGGCCGGCCAAGTGCGGGCGCTGCGCGCGGCGCAGCAGGCTGCGGGCGGATCGCGGGCCGGGCAGCGGGCGCAGACCACTGCCGCCCGCCGCGCGGTCGCGGATGCCCGCCGCAACGCCAAGGCCGCAGGCGGCGCCGGTTTCACCAGCCGTGCCGGGCGCCGGGGCGGTTTGGCCGGTCGGATGCTCGGTGGCACCGCGCGTAGGGCCCGTGCCGTGCGGGATGCGGCGATCGCCAAGAACCGCGCCCGGCGGGACGACAAGGCCCGCGCCACGGTCGACGCGCAGCGCGGCGCGGTACGCAAGGCACCCGCGAGGAAGGCGGCCCGCAGCGCGCTCTGGCGTTCAGCGGCACGCTTCCACGGCCGTCGCATGCTCGCCGCCCTGCTCGCCCTCCCGGTGGGCCTGCTGGGCCTCTTGACCAGTCCGATCGGCCGCAAGTTGAAGTTGCCGTGGCTGATCCATCCCGGTCGGCGCCTGTATCGGCGCCTGTGCCAGACCGCCCGCGAGCAGCGCAACGTCCGCGACGACGCGATCCGTGAGGAGCTGTCCGAGCGGGAGGCTGCGGCGGATGCCGAGGCCGTCCAGGACGGCACCGACGGCATCGCCGACAGCGTTCAGCGGCCCGCCGTACAGGTTCCGACCAGCACGAACACGCCTGTCAGTGAAGGAGAGCACGTGTCCGGTTTCCGGTTCGAAGAGGTCGCTTCCGAGATGGAGCAGGCCGCCAACTCCTACGACCCCGAGGACGCCATGGAGATCCTCGCCATGGTCGAAGGCCTCCCGGCCGCGCTGACCAGCGTGGCGAACGTGATGAAGATCCTCGCCGAGCGCTCCGACAACGAGTTCCCGCTGGAGAAGGAAGTCGCGGACGCCTTCAACGACATCTTCGGCGCCCTGATGAGCGCCGTCGCGGTCGCGGAGGACATGGGCCCGCTGTTCAGGCAGGTCCACGCGCAGGACATCGCCCGGCACGAGGACCCCCGCAACGGCCCGCAGGCAGAGAAGGGATGGAACGTCTGAGATGAGCACCGCCACCGCCAAACAGCAGGGCAGTGGCCCGGTGCTGGACTGGGCAGCTGGTCACGGACCCGTGACCGGCGCCCTGTCCGCCACCACCGGAGCCTTCGCCGTCGCCACCACCGGCGCCGCCACCGCCATGCCCCCCGGTTGGGCGCTTGCCGTCGGCGCCGCCGGCGCCCTCGGCCACACCATCGTCGGCCTGCGGGTACGCAACGCCGGCCGCACCCTGGCCACCCGCGCCGCGTCCTGGCTCGTCGGCGCCGGCTGGACCACCTGGGCCATGACCCACGGCCCCCTCACCTGGGCCGCCCTCGGCTCCCTCGCCACCATCGGCGTCGGCATCGGGGCCGCCGCCCGGTCTGCCGCGCTGCTCGAGGAGGCCCGCGAGGAAGAGGCCACCGCCGCCATGGAGCGGCAGATCGCGCGAGAGTTGTCCGCGGAGCGCCGGGCGATCGCCGCGGAATGGGTGGAGCGCATCCAGCGGGTGTGCGGGATCACCGTGCGCGTGCTGGGCGTCGAGACGTGGCCGACCGGGGCCGGGTTCTCCATCGACGCCGAACTCCCCCAGGGCGGCGCCACCTACGCCAAGATCGCCGCCGAGTCCGCGCGGCTGTCCGCGGACGCCCGCCTGCCGCACGGCTGCACCGCCACCGCTTCCCCCGGCATCGACCAGGGCCGCGTCATCATCGACGTGACCACGGTCAACGTCCTTCAGGAAGAGCGCACTTACCCCTCGGACTACGGCACTCTGTCGCTGCTGTCCGGGATTCCGTGGGGTTACCGGACGAACGCGGCGTGCATCGTCGCCTACCTGCGTGAGCAGTGCGCGCTGGTCGTGGGTCCGACGGGTTCGGGCAAGACGAACATGGTCCACACGATCCTGGCCGGGTTCGCCCGCGCCGAGGACGTCCTGACGTGGGTGATCGACCTGAACGCCGGATCCGCGGGCCTGCCCTGGGTCCTGCCCGCGCTGAACGGGGAGATCGAGACCCCGGAGGGCAAGGTGGTGCGGCCGGGGATCGACTGGCTTGCCGGTACGTACGACGAAGCGATGGCGATGCTGGAGACCGCGGTCCGTGTCGCCAAGCAGCGCAAGATGGGCTACCAGGACCTCCTGGCCAAGGCCAACACGGACCTGCTGCCCATCAGCCGGAAGATCCCTCAGATCATGCTCGTGATCGATGAGGGCGCGGAGATCCTCGCCAGCTCGGACCGGGCGATGCGCAAGCTCGCGGAAAAGATCCTGGAAGTCATCCGCATCGCCCGCGCCATGGGCGTGCGCACCGTCCTGACCGCCCTCGGAGCCACCGGGGCAGTGCTGGGCAACCTGATGATCCGCCGGGAAGCCAAAGTGCGCGTCGCTCTCACCGGTGGCGAGACCGAGGGCATGGACCTGGGCAAGATGTTCCCCGGCTCCCGCGGCCTGCGCGTGGACCAGGCACCCTTCAAGGGCGCCGGGTTCATGGGCACCCCGGAGTCGCCGGCCGCGCTGTTCAAGGCGTGGCGGATCCTGCCCAACCAGATCCGCGAGATCATCGCCGCCACCAGCGACCGGCACCCGACGCTCGATGCCGTGTCCGCCAAGGCAGCCGGGCCCGACTACGCCCGCCGCTGGGACGCGAGCCGCGTCGCATGGATGCGCGAGCACACCCCCGACGACGGAACGGGCGGTGAGCCTTCGGGTGCGGGCGGGGGTGGGCTGAACCTGTCCGCGCTGAGTGACCCCCGAGCGGAGCAGGGCTCGGAGGATGACGAGATGCTGCGGCAGTTCCGGGCACAGATCGACGCCCAGTTCGCCACCGCGCCCGAACCGCAGGCCTCCGAGGATGGCCCGCCGGCTCCGGGGGACGGGCTGAACCTGTCCGCGCTGCGGGGTGAGCGGGAGCACGGCCCGGCATGGCTGCCCGCCGCACTGGAGGCGATCAAGGCGACCGGCGCGGAGGGCATGAAACCCTCCGCGGTCGCAGAGCTGGCCGGCAAGGACCGCAAGACCGTCCGCGCCGCCCTGCAAGCCGCAGTCGAACGGGGCCAGTTGGTCTACCGGGACAACGGCCCACACTCGGTCTACGTCCACCCCGACCACGCCTGAGCGTCCACACGCAGCGCTACTGAGTAGTGGGTAGCGGGGAACGCCCCACTACCCACCAAAGGCCCCTACTGGGGCGCACAAGGGCTATGAGCAGGGCTTCCCCACTGGGGACCCCACTACCCACTACCCAGTAGCCCCCACGCACCCGTCACGCAACGCCACCACCACCCCTTGCCGAAGGGACCCCGTTGTGCACCCCGAAACCTCGTACGAGATCACCACCGCTACCCAGCCGCGACCCCATCCGCTGGCCCACCACCCCGACTGGAGCCAGCCCCTGCGGATGCTTCCCGAGGAACTCCCGCCCGGCGTCCAGGTGGTCACCCTGCCCGGCGGGATGCGCACCCTCGCCTACATCCAGCCCCCCGCCCACACGGCGCCGCCCGTAGCGGTGGTGCAGCCGATTCCGGCGTGGGCCAAGACCACCGCCCTGCTCGCCCCCACCGTCGGATGCGGCATCGCCGCCGCATCCGTCGGCATCTCCTACGCCGCACCGGGACTGATCGCCATGAGCCACGCCCTGTGGTCCGCCGTCGCCCTCATCGCCGCCGGCGTCGTCGCCATCCCGGTCATCCTGCGCGCCGGGCGCCGCCCCACCGGCCCGGCACAGATCACCCAGAACATCACGGCCACCGGCCTGTTCGGCCGGGCCAACGGCACCATCAACCACCGCTGAGGAGACCGCATGTCGTTCGGAGAGACCCCGATCACCATCGTCGGCAACCTGACCGGCGACCCGGAACTGAAGTTCACCGAGGGCGGGGCCGCGCTCGCCAAGTTCACCATCGCTGTCACCCCGCGCAGCTTCGACCGCACCTCCAACCAGTGGAAGGACGGCACCACCGCGTTCTACCGCTGCGCCGCCTGGCGCACCCTCGCAGAACACATCGCCGACAGCCTCAAGAAGGGCTCCCGCGTGGTCGCCAGCGGGCGGATGCGGCAGCACGACTGGACCACCGAGCAGGACGAGAAGCGCTCCATGCTCGCCGTCGAGATCGACGACATCGGCGCCTCCATCCGGTTCACCACCGTCACCATCAACGCCAAGCGCGCCTCCCAGAACGGCCCCGCAGGCGACGACCCGTGGGCCAAGACCGGCGACACCCCGGGAGCCTCGCAGCACAGCGAAGAGCCCCCCTTCTAGCAACGCCAAGGGCGGCCCCCCATCTCGCCAAAGAATCCGGGGCCGCCCTTGCCCAACCAATCCAGAACAGATCTGTTGGAGGTCTTCCAGCATGACGCAACCCACCGACATCCGGCGAGTATCGGCCTTAGCCGAACCGTTCCGGGTGCTGGACGCCTACAGCTGCATCGGCGGTGGCACCAAGGGATACAAGCGCGGCATCCCCGGTGTGCACGTCACCGGCGTCGACAACCAGGCGCAGCCGGACTACTGCGGCGACGCCTTCCACCAGGGCGACGCGATCGACTTCATCCGCGCGTACGGCCACGAATTCGACTTCATCCACGCCTCTCCGCCCTGCCAGGGCGAGGGTGCCCCGACCAAGGGCACGAACGCGGCTCGAAACGCGGCGATCGGCCGCACGTACCCGAGGCTGATCGCCCCGACGCGCGCCGCGCTGGAGGCCACGGGCCGGCCGTACGTGATCGAGAACGTGCCCGGCTCCGAGGTGCGCAAGGACATCCGGCTGTGCGGCGAGCAATTCGGCCTGGCCGTGCTCATGCACCGCTACTTCGAACTCGGAGGCTGGACCACCGTGCAGCCGGCCCATCCCCGGCACCGGGGCCGGGTGCGCGGCTGGCGCCACGGCGAATTCCACAAGGGTCCGTACGTCGCCGCGTACGGCAAGGGCGGCGGCAAAGCCACTGTGGAGGAGATCCGCGCGGCCAAGGGCATCGACTGGTCCACCGACCACTTCCGACTGCGGGAGGCCCTGCCGCCCGCCTACACGGAATGGATCGCCCGCGCCTACCTCGCCGCCCTCGCCGCGACGCTGGAGGTCGCGGCATGAGCGAGCCGATGACCGTGGCCCTGGAAAGCCTGCACCTGCTCGCCGCCGCGCTGCTTTCCGTTGAGCGCGGCTGGCCCGTCATCCCTCTGCACCCGAACACCAAGCGGCCCGCCGGGCACCCCGAGCGGGCATGCCCCCGCACCGGGCGCTGCGTCGGCGGGCACCGCACCCCGGAGCAGCGGGCCACCACCGACCCGGGCCTGATCCAGACCGCTTGGGCGAACCGCCCGTACAACGTCGGCATCGCCACCGGCCCCGCCGGGCTGCTCGTCGTCGACCTGGACGTACCCAAACCCGAAGAGCAGGAAGGAGCGCCTGACGGCGCCACTTCTTTCAAGGCGCTCTGCGAGCGCGCCGAACAGCCCATCCCGCTCACCTACCAGGTGCGGACTCCCAGCGGGGGCAGCCACCTGTACTTCACCGCCCCCGCCGGGGTGCGGATGAAGTGCAGCGTGAAACGGCTCGCCCCGCACATCGACACCCGCGCCTGGGGCGGCTACGTCGTCGCCCCCGGCAGCACCATCGAACAGGGCGCCTACGAAGTCGCCGAGGCGGCCCCCGTCGCCCCGCTCCCCGCATGGCTCGCCGCTCTCCTCACCGAGCGGGCTAAACCGGCGGCCCCGCCCGTCCCGACGCCCGTGTGGGACGGCACCAAAGCCGCCCGCACCGCCCTGGAGCGGGAATGCGCCGTCATCCGGGCAGCGAACGAGGGCGGCCCGAACGGACGGAACAACACGCTGTACCGCAGCACCTGCAAGGTGGCCCGGTTCGTCGCCTGGGGCCACATCTCCCGCCCCACGGTCGAAGAAGCAATCCAGGCGGCGGGGGAGTCGACGGGACTGCCGGCTGCCGAGTGCCGCACCACGATCCGCAGCGCCATGGAGTGGCTGATCGCCAACGCCACACCGCGGGAGGCCGTATGACCGCCCCCCGCTCCCCCCGCCTGGATTGCCCCATCCCCGCCATGGACGGCCCGCAGGACGCCGAACAGGCCTGCGGGGCAACGGGTGTGGGCGCCCGAGAGAAGTTCGCCCGTCAGGGCGTCCTTTCAGCTCTTCCCACCGCCCTCCGTATCGCGGGCACGGCCCGCTGCTCCGACAGGAGGTATGCCGCATGACCGCCACCATCGACGGGGCCGCGCTGCTCAATGAGGTGGAAGCCTTCCACCGCCGCTTCAACGTCTTCCCCCGAGAAGCCGCCTACGTCGCCGTGACCCTGTGGGACGCGCACGCCCATCTGATCGAGTGCTTCGAGACGACGCCGAGGATCGCGTTTTTGTCCCCGGAGCCCGGGTCGGGAAAGTCGCGGGCGCTGGAGATCGTGGAACTGCTCACCCCCCGACCGGTCGCCACCGTGTCCGCATCCGCCAATGCCCTCTACCGGCTGGTCGACTCGGCCGAAGGACTGCCCACCGTGCTGTTCGACGAGGTGGACACAATCTTCGGTCCCAGGGCCGGCGCCGATGAGGCCCTGCGCGGCTTCCTGAACGCCGGATACCGGCGCATCGGCGGCGCCCTGCGCTGCGTCGGCGAAGGCTCCAACCAGAACGCGCAGGTCTTCGATTCCTACTGCGCGGTCGCCATGGCCGGGCTCGGGTCCCTGCCCAACACCGTTCTCACGCGCGCGGTCATCGTCCGCATGCGCAAGCGCGCCCCCAACGAGAAAGTCGAGCCCTACCGGCAGCGCACCCACGAGAAGCAAGGCCACGCCCTACGGGACCAGCTCGCCAAGTGGGCGGACACCGTCCGCGACCGGGTGGCGAACGCGTGGCCCGAGATGCCCGAGGGCGTGACCGACCGGCCCGCCGATGTATGGGAGCCCCTGCTCGCCGTCGCGGACGCAGCCGGGGGCGACTGGCCGGCACGGGCGCGGGTCGCCTGTGTGGAACTGATCAGCGCAGCCCACGACAACGACGAATCCTCCATCGGCATCAGGCTGTTGACGGACCTGCGGGACAAGGTGTTCTGCGGCGCGGACCGCATGCCGACCGCCGTGATCATCGAGTGCCTGCTCCGCATGGACGACGGGCCGTGGGGCGATGTCGACGACAAGCCGATCAACTCCCGCACGCTGGGACGGCTGTTGGGGCAGTACGTCACTCACGCGAACAAGCCGATCAAGTCGCGCGGCATCCGCACCCCGTCCGGGTTCCCCAAGGGCTACTACGCGGAGGACCTCGCGGACGCGTGGGTGCGGTACTGCCCTCCGTCCCCTGGAGAATCCGCCACGTCCGCCACGTCCGCCACACCGCAGGTCAGCGGGGGTGAATCCGTGGCGGATAGCGCCACAGCCATCCGCCACACGTCCGCGGAAACCGCCACACAGCCCGTCCTCGCCGGCTGACCAAACCGGCTCTCCCGGTGCCGCCGCATCCCCTCGGTGTGGCGGCACCTATCCGCCACAAAAACGCTATCCGCCACACGATCAAGGCTCTGACCTGCGATGTGGCGGCGTGGCGGACGTGGCGGATTCCCCAGAAGGAAGCCAACAGCCCCGTTTGGGAGGCCGCAGTGAGTTCCGCCTTGCCCACTACTCACCAAGCGCTCACGGTTCCCGAAGTGATGGAGGCATTGAGCCTTAGCCGTTTCAAGGTCTACGACCTCATCCGCTCTCGACAGCTCAAGAGCATCAAGATCGGCCGATGCCGCCGCGTGCCTGCCGATGCTCTTCGAGCCTTCATCAATGACCAGTTGGAGGAAGCCGCCTGATGGCACGCAAGAGGAATCCAAACGGCGCCGGCAGCATCTGGCAGCGCAAGGATGGCCGGTACGAAGCCCGTGTGTACGTTCCGCAGCCTGACGGCACCCGCAAGCGCAAGACGGTCTACGGCGCCACGTGGGAGGAGTGCGACACCAAACGCCAGGAACTGGTCCGACGCGACCGCCAAGGCATCCCCACGCCCACCCGCTCCGCCAAGCTCTCCGAGTGGCTGCCGTACTGGCTGGAGCACTACGTTGAGCCGCGCCGCAAGCTCAGCACGTACGACAAGTACGAGGCGCATGTGCGGCTTTACCTGGTCCCGATCCTGGGCCCCAAGCGGCTGGAATCCCTGAGCGTTGCCGACGTGCGCCGCTTCATCACTCGGGTGCAAGGCGCCCACACGGCCGCGACCGGGAAGGAAGCACACCGGGTGCTGCGCACGGCGCTCTCGGCAGCCGTCCGAGAGGAACTGATCACACGCAATGTCGCCGCGCTGGTGGAGCCGCCGCGCGTCAAGCAGCGGGAGATTCGCCCGTGGACGCTGGAGGAGACCCTGTCGTTCCTGGAGGCGGCGCGAAGCGATCCGCTCTACGCCGCATTCGTGCTCGCTGTCGCCATGGGACTGCGCCGCGGTGAACTGGTGGGCCTGCGCTGGTCGGACCTGGACTTGGACAACCGGGTGCTGCACGTACGTCAGCAGACCCAGCGCCGCAGGGGCACGCTCTACGACGACGACCCCAAGAGCCGTCGCAGTCGGGTGGTCCCCATGCCCGCCCTGTGCCTCGCCCCGCTGCGGTGGCATCGGCTCCGGCAACGGGAGGCGTTCGCGCGCACCGGTGTCGCCTGGTCTGAGGACGGCCACGTCTTCGCGACGAGGAACGGCCGGCCGGTGGAGCCGCGGAACGTCTACCGGTCCTTCACTCGGGTCGCCGCAGACGCCGGGCTACGGGTGGTGCGGCTGCACGATGCACGGCACGGCTGCGCCACGCTGCTGACTGCGGCCGGGGTCGCCCCGCGGGTCATCATGGAGATCCTCGGCCACAGCCAGATCAGCATCACCATGGACGTCTACACGCACGTCGTGCACGACACGCAGCGGGAGGCGATCAGCCACATGGACCGCCTGCTCAAGCGCCGTCCGCCTGCTGCCTGAGAGGCGACTGCCGTCAAATGCTGCCGTCAAAGGCCCCGGACCATGATCGGTCCGGGGCCTTTGCCCTGGTGCCCCCGGCAGGATTCGAACCTGCGACACCCGCTTTAGGAGCGAGGTGGGGCGAGTTGAGGTCTGACCTGCAGGATTCCGACTTCGGCATCTGCTGGCTGCGCTACCCGTCGGCAGCCGAGGTTCCCCGTGAGTCCCCGCCTCATCTGGCGCGACTGTGGCACGCGGACACGTTCGACCTGACCTCCAACTGCGCACTTACTCGGTCTGTCTCGGCCGCTTCCTCTTGGCGGCAGACCGCCAAGACCCCTCGCCGCCCCGAGTAACGCTGTCAGGACCGGCTGACTCGGCAATGTACGCCGCGTAGCGTTCCCGCGCTTCCGTCAGGCTCTCCGCCCCATTGGGACCGCCGAGGACTTTGTCAGCGTCGGAATCGTCCTGCCCATCGTCCTCCCACCCGCACTCTGGACAGATCTCGAAACTGGCCGATGTCTCGAGAGTCATGAGCCGGCAGCACGGGCACTCGTATGGTCCTCCGTCCATGAGTCGGGGCCGACAGGGCAAAGAACCTGATTCGTCAGAAGCCATGTCGCAGAGGGTATGGACTTGGCCTATCGGGAGCACAGTGATTTCAGTCAGCTGTGGCAGTGACCCTAGTGACGAGCAGCAGACAGCCACAGCCCCCGGCCACCGCTCTCGTACCCCCTCGATGCGAACTCTGGGCGGGGCGGTCGCTGAGGTCTCTCGGGCACGTCAATCGGTCGTCTGGGGTCGGTGGTGGTCGGTCGGGAACGCGGTGGTTGCTGTACTTCGCTGCTGTACAGCTCAACCTCACCGCGCCGGGTCCTCCCACGGACCGCTCGTGGCTGCTGCTGTCCGCCGTCGTTGATGTCAGGTGTGGATGTCAGAACGGGAGCGCGTCTGGCTCCTCAGAGATCCGCCGGGCGAACTCGTCGACGACCTGCGGGACGACTCTTTCGGCATTTTCATCCCGCAGTGCCTGCACGAGGGCTTCCCTGACGGTTGTGTACAACTGTCCGGCGTGAGAGGAACGGGTCCGGCTGACTGCCCGCTCGATCTTCGCCAGATGGGCCGCCACGATCGGCATCGCCTTGTCGTACTCGCTCGGGTCCGTGGCCATGGGAGCATCCGATCAGGGCGACCAGAGTAGGTCAAGGCTGGCGGGGCTTCGCCCATCGGTTGATGGTGACACCCCGCGTGGTCCCAGCCTTTGAGGTCTGGCCTCATCTTTATCAGGTCGATCACCGGGGACCGTCGACGTCGGCCCACCGGTCCTACGCCTCGGCCGATCGTCCACGGAGGTCCGGCGTCGACCGCTGCTGTTCGCGCTTGTTGGTGTCAACCGCTGGTGTCAGCCGCCGCACGCAGTCTTGACAAGCGGCTTTTCTCTCCGGCCTGAAGCACTAGTTTGGAAGACGGCGTATGTGGATGGCGGCTGACCTGGGAAGTCCCTGACCTGCGCTGGAGCGCGACTGGCCCCACGGTTCCCCGTGAGACCCCGGGAGATCCCGCCGGATCGGGCACGCAACGAGCACGGCTAGCACTCGCCTCCAACGGTGGATGGCTGGGGGTGCGCGGTCTCAAGCGCGCCAGCGGTCCCAAAGTAGCCATTTCGTGTGTTGGGGCAGGTGATGACGCCAGAGCCAGAGAGGCAAGCGCCGGTGCGGGACAAACGTCCAGAGATCGTCGTCGGCTTCGTTGCCCCTGGGGCGGGTTCGCAAGAGGGCCAGGCACTCGGTATCGACCGAGTGGTGAAGACGTGCAACGTGCGCTAGCGCGACCGTGCCCTGTCGGCGCAGTTCTTCCGAGTCCGAGCGGAGAGCGTGGGCGATCCGGGGAAGGATGGCCACGGGATCGGAGTAATTGAGGGCAAGGCCGATCACGGCCACTCCGACGTGCGGCTCGCCGCGTTCAAATGCCGCGTCGATTTCCTCCGGCTGGTCCATCCCGAGCAGACCTGTACCGTCTGCCCAGTTGTAGGCCCAGTCAGGAGAACCTGTGCCTGCACGCTTGTCTGTCACGCGCAGACCTTTCGACTGGCCGTGTACCGCCGCGAGATCAGTTCTTCTGGAAGTGGCGCAGCCAGTCTCTCATGTGGGCGTCTTTCCTGGCTGACCTCTGTGACCTGCGGGGAAGTGGTCAGCCCCTGTCGTCGTCTGTCAACGCTGGTCCGCCTCGGACGGCCCAGGAACGGCCCGAGCTGCTTCGTCAGCGATCGACCACCCAGGACGTGTCGGCGGGCCAGGAGCCCTCACTGACGATGTGGCGGACGATCTTGAGGGCCTCCTCAAGCGGCACCGTGTCCTCATTTGGGTACTCGTCGTGCTGACCGTTGGCGAGGATAAAGCCGTCGCTTGATCCATCGGCTTCTCGGTCCACGGCGTGCTCGCCAGCATCACCTTCTCCGTCCAGCAACGACACGGTCGCACGGTCCGTGTTGGTGACGAAGGCCAACAAACGGCCAGATGAGCTGGTCAGCCATGTTTCGAGCCGCCCTCCCTCGATCCTCTCCAGAAGTGCCTCCCGCACCACCTGGGACGTCACTGGATCAGAGCTGCCGTCGATCGTCCATGACTCGGTCATGAGCGGGACCATCTCACAGCCTGCACCCCCCACTCTCCCCAGCTCCCATCCCGTCCGCCTTCGGCCCACACGTAGTGGAGCGGGCGTGGTTCAGGGCGTCCAGGTGGAGCGCGCCACTGTACGAACGACCTGGACGCCCTGGGCCGCGTCTGCTCGGCTTGACCTGGGTCGAAGGTGGTCGGGATGGGAGCTCCACGACGCTCGCCACGCTCCGGCCGGCACTCGCGAACGGTGCCCCATCCATCCCGGAGTCTGAGCGCCCCCGCCGGAGGCATCGTCTTGAAGCCGCGGGCTTGGTTCTCGTCTCATGCTCTCCGGGCCTATCTCTCGTGGGCGCGCGTCGGCGCAGCCCGCGCGGAGCGGGCCGAAGGCAGGAGCGTCGCGCGGAGCGGAGCCGGGAGCGCGCCCGGCGGAGCGGAGCGCAGCCGGGGCTTGATGAGGTAGAGAAATCTGTAACTCCGGCCTGCCGGTGGGCCGTTCGGGCGCTCACTGTCACTTTTACTGACAGCGTCACGGTTCGGCGTGGGTACCGTCGTAGTGTCGAAGGGAACCCATGATGGCTGAACTGACCACAGGGCAGCGCGTAGCACGAGCGCGGCGCCGACTCGGCTGGGATCAAGCGCAGTTGGCGGCATCCGTCGATCGCTCGGTGAGCTGGGTCTCGAAGATCGAAACCGGCCGCCTTCCGCTCGATCGCATGAGCGTCCTCGGTCAGATCGCCGAGGTTCTCGGCGTGGAGGTCGTAGAGCTGACCGGCCAGCCGTACCGGCACGAGACATCGGAACTCGACTCCGGTCACGCTGCGATTCCCGGCCTTCGCCTCGCGCTCCAACAGGCGACCATGCCCGGCGGCGCTGCTCTGATTGCGGTGGCCGATGTTCCGGCCCTTCCCGAACTCACCTTGCGAGTCGAGGCGGCAGAGAGGTTGAGGCAGGATGCGAAGTTCGCCGCCCTGGGCGACGTCCTCCCTCGGATTCTTCGTGATCTGATCGTTCTGTGTGATACGGCCGAGGGCGAAGATGTACCGCGGGCTGAGTCGCTCATGCTGCGGGCGAGCCACATGGCGCGCGTGTCGTCCAATCTCCTCGGTCACCATGACCTCGGATGGAGTGCTGTTCAGCGTGAGCTGGTGGCGGCCGAGCGGGCAGAGTCTCCGATCCTCCGCGCTGCGGCTCGCTGGGATCTCTGCGGCCTTTGGCTTCACGAGGGAGAGCTGGGCGCGGCGCGTGACATGGCACGCAAGGCTCTCGATGACCTCGAACCTCACATGGGTGCGGCTGACCAGACGTTGCGCGCCCTGTGGGGTGCGATGCATCTGCGGGCCGCCGTGGCATGGTCCCGACTCTGGGATCGGCCGGAGGCGGAGTCCCATCTGGCTGAGGCTCGACAGGCGGCGGCCGGCGTACCGGAGGACGGCAACGCATTCCAGACTCAGTTCAACGCAGTCAACGCAGAGATCCACTCGGTGGAAGTGAGTTTGGAACTGGGCCACCCTCGCGACGTGCTCTCACGCGCCGAGTTGGTCAACATCGGGAACATGGCGTCGGGCGAGCGGCAGTCGCACTTCTGGGTCTGCACGGCTGTCGGCCAGATGATGAACGGCAAGTCGGCCCCGGCGGCTGACGCGATCCTGCGGGCTGACGCGATTGCCCCTCAGCACGTACGCAACAGGCCGATTGCCCGGAACCTTGTGGACGATCTGAGGTCGACGGACAAGCACGCGCACACGGCGGAGATCAGGCGTCTCGCCGCGAGTATGAAACTGGGCTGATCACTGACTGGGGGACAGACGCTGTGAGGGTCGCGGACAGGGCGCGATTATTAGTAGAGCTGCACGAGATCCGGAAGAAGCTCGCCGAAGCTGCTCAGCGGGTCGAGCGGCTGTCTTCCTCGGTCAAGGACGTTCGCGAACCTGGGTCTCAAGGCGGTCGAGCCGCGAGTTGATCAGTTCCAGAGCGGCCCTGATCTCGCCGAGTTCATCGGCCATGGTGCTGGCCTCCTCCGCCGAGTCTGCGAAGCCCGGATCGCTGGCGACGAAGGTCCCGCGCCCTTGCTGGCTCACGATGAGCTGTTCGCGTCGCAGGATGTCGAGCGCGTGGCGAATGGTCATCGGCGCTACGCCATAGCGTTCAGCCATCTTGGCGTTTCCGTCGAGCCGCTGGCCAGCCTTGAGAGCTCCGGAGGCAATCCTCCGTCGGAGGTCGTCTGCCACCTGCTCGTAGGCGCTACGCGGATCATCCTGGCTCACCGTCACCTCCCCAGGTTACCTAAGTGACCTAAAGAAATCTGCCCCAGGTCTTGCATTGAACCGTCCCGCAACTAATCTAGGTAACACAAGAGAAGTTAGACAGGTTGATCGCCTGTCAAAGCCAGGGGCGGCGCTCCTACCGCCAAGCAGATTCGCCGCCCCTCGTCCCCTAAGGGAGCTTCCATCATGCCTGCAACGTTGGTCGCACCGCATGCATCTGCATCCGCTGCGGTGATCGCGACCCTTTCCGGAATGGAACGCGCGGTCGCCCTCTACTCGTCGGACATGCCGAACGGGTACCGGCTCCGGAGCTCTTCGGATTCGGCTCTGATCGCTTGGATCCTCCAGGGCACTGTGCGACTCGGACGTGAGGAGACTCGTCGGCGCGCGTCGTATCTGGCCGGACACCGCAAACTCTGGTTGCGGGACATGACCACCCAGGAGATCGACCGTCGGCACGCCGAGCGGTTCCCGTCAGCCCGCCGCCTCGACCGGTCGGAGGAGCTGGCGTCCGCCTCGGTCATGTGGCTGGTCGGGGTTGCCCCGGAAGCTCGGCACCTCCCGGCGGTCATCGACGGCTGCTGCCCGGAGTGCGACAACTCCGGGAAGGTCTGGGGGGCCTGGGTCATCGATGCTGGCTCGGACTGGTCCGAGGAGGGCTATCGAGCCTGTTGGGTCTGCCAGACCGGTGGCGGTGCCGCGTGAGCATCTTCCCGTCCTGCTCCGACCTGCTCGACGCCATCCCGCCCACTTGCCCCGGCTGTCGAGCGCACGCCCCGGCCTGGCGCTGGGTCCGCATCGATGGTCTGCGCATCCTCACGCACGGCGGTGACGTGATCTGCCCGAAGGACCGCACCTTCGGCTCCACCCCCGGCCCCGTCTCGGCTCCGCTGGCCGTGGTCGAGCCGCTGGAGGTGGCCGCGTGACGGTGTTCCCCGTCCCCCCGGAGGCCGTGGCCGGTGCTGCGGCCTCCATGGGCACCGACCCGTTAACCCTGGCCGATCTCCTGCGGGTCGCTGGCTCCCCGGACTTCGACCGCTGGCAGGAACAGATCCGACGCACAGGCGGCTGCTCCCATCCGATCCGGCTGATGGGCCAGACGACCACCCGCGACCGCGCGACCGGTGACGTCCTCTACTCCTACAGCACCGAGAACGAGCCCGGCGGGATGCTTCGGGTGGCGTGCGGTAACCGGCGGGCCTCGCGCTGCCCGGCCTGTGCCTGGACGTACGCGGGGGACACGTACCACCTGATCCGTGCCGGGATCACAGGTGACGTGAACAAGGGCGTCTCGACCGTGGTCCGGGATCACCCCCGGGTCTTCGCCACCCTGACGGCGCCCTCGTTCGGGCCCGTGCACAACCGGCCGGACGCCGGGTGTTGCCGCTGTGGGAGCTCCCACGCGGAGAGCGATCCGGCGTTGGGGACGGCGCTCGATCCGGGCCGGTACGACTACGCCGGGGCGGTGCTGTTCAACAACTTCGCCGGGGACCTGTGGCGCCGCTTCACCGTCTACCTGCGCCGGGAGATCGCCGCACGCGCGGGCCTGTCTCAGACGGCCATGAAGGAGGTGTGCCGGGTCTCCTTCGGCAAGGTCGCCGAGTTCCAGAAACGCGGCTCCGTGCACTTCCACGCGGTGGTGCGCCTGGACGGTCCGGAGGGTCCCGACGCGACTCCGCCGGCCTGGGCGACGGTCGCTCTGCTGGACGATGCGATCAGGGCGGCTGCCGGGCGGGTCTCCGTGCCTGTGGCGGCCTCCGGGGACTTCCCGGCCCGGACGCTGCGGTGGGGGTCCCAGGTTGACGTGCAGCCGATCGGCGCCCTGGGCCAGGAGGAGCTGACGGAACAGGCGGTCGCCTCGTACGTGGCCAAGTACGCCACGAAGGCGGCCGAGACCACCGGGACCGTGGACCATCGGATCGGGGAGCTCTCCGAGCTCGACAAGCTGCCGCTGCCCGCGCACACCCGGCGTCTGATCGAAGCCTGCTGGGACCTGGACGACGCCTACCCGGAACGGATGCTGGCGCGCTGGGCTCACATGCTCGGTTTCCGCGGGCACTTCTCCACGAAGTCCCGCCGCTACTCGACCACCCTCGGCGCGCTACGCCAGGTGCGGGCCGACTACCGGGCCCGGCAGGAACGCCGCGAGCGCGGGCTCTCCGAGGACCTCGACGACGCGGAGGGCTCCACGTTGGTGCTCGCGCACTGGGTCTACGCCGGACAGGGCCACACGCCGGGAGAGTCCTGGCTGGCCGAATCGATCGCGAAGGAGATCCGACTGAACCGAGAGACCGCACGTGAAGCACTCGCCGACATGCCCGATCACGAGACAGAGGGGGAGTGGTGATGGCCGACCGGTTACTGACCGTGCAGCAGGTAGCCGAACTCCTCGGCACCGGGGTGCGGTTCCCCCGGCGTCTGATCGAGGAACGTCGGATCACGTTCGTCCGCGTTGGGCGGCACGTCCGCATCCCTGAGAGTGCGGTGTCGACCTACATCGCTGAGCACACCGTTCAGCCCGTGACCGTTCGGCCTGGAGCGCTTCGGAGGGTGGCCTGATGGCGAACAACCAAGGCAGGCGTCGCCGATTCGGTTCCGTCCGTCAACTCAAGTCGGGTCGTTGGCAGGCGCGTTTCCGTGATCCCGTCACGGGGCAGCTCCGTACGGCGGAGGAGACATACCCCACCAAGACTGACGCGGAAGTCGCGCTGACTCACATTGAGGCGGACATCACCCGTGGCCAATGGTCTGATCCCGACGCGGGCAAGGTCCAGTTCGGTCAGTACGCCACGGGGTGGCTCAATGATCGGAAGCTCGCTGCGCGTTCGCGGGAGCGGCACGAGTCAGTGATCCGGCTGCACCTGCTGCCGACCTTCGGTGAGCGTCCGCTGGCCACGATCACCACGGTGCAGGTGCGGGCCTGGCGTACGGCGTGCCTCGCGCGGACCGGTGAGCCGACCGTGGTCAAGGCGTACCAGATCATGAGGGCGATCCTGAACACGGCCGTCGATGACGAGCTGATCCGCCGCAATCCCTGCCGGATCAAGGGCGCCGATCGCTACGACGTGCCGGAGCGGCCCGTCCTCACCGTGGCGGAGGTGTACGCCGTGGCCGACTCGATCGTCCCGCGGTATCGGCTGCTCGTCCTCCTGGCCGCGTTCACCGGACTGCGATTCGGAGAGCTGGCCTCGCTCCGCCGGCGCGACGTCGACACCGAGAACGCTGCGCTCATGGTCCGCCGGTCGCAAGCTGAGATGCAGACCGGAGCTCTCTTCGACAAGGCGCCGAAGTCCGACGCCGGGGTCCGGCCCGTGGCTTTCCCGACCGAGCTTCTGCCGGATGTGAAGGCGCATCTTGACGGCTTCTCCGGGGCGGGGCGTGATGGGCACGTCTTTCTCGGTCCCCAAGGTGGCTGGCTCCGCCGGAGCAACTTCCGGGATGACTGGATCAATGCGCGGACGAAGGCAGGCGTCACGGCAGACGTGCACTTCCACGATCTTCGGCACACGGGCAACACGCTCGCTGCCTCCGGTGCGAGTCTGCGGGAGCTGATGACGAGGATGGGCCACAGCACCCCGCGCGCGGCGCTGATCTATCAGCACGTGGTGAGCGGTCGCGACCGTGAGATCGCTGATCGGCTCGGCTCGATGATCCGGGAGGCGGAAGGGAGACGCGCTTCTAGGGAAGGGGAGGAGTAGGGGCCGCTGCTCTTCTGAGGGATCGGCGCAGGGCTTGTCTGCTGTGTATGCGCAGCAAGTCGCTCGCTTCGAAGGCTTCCCGAAGGGCGGTCTCCGTCGATTCGAGTGTCTGCTGAAGGCGGGCTGCCTCGGCCCGCGTCTCGTCGGTCCAGTCACAGACCGGGCCATTCGCTCGGACGTAGTCAGCCATGGATAAGCGAGCCGCGTACGCAGCGGATTGCAGGGCCACAAGCGAGTCGGGAACCTGTATGTCGTCCACCTTCACATGCTAGGCACGGCCGGGGGAGTGCCATAGGGCAGTGGCAGGCTCCGGACGTAGTGGCACGCGAGTGGCACGGCATCGGAAACGGCAAAGGGCCAGCCTGGGAGGAAATCCCTCCTGAGCTGGCCCTTCATGCTGTGCCCCCGGCAGGATTCGAACCTGCGACACCCGCTTTAGGAGAGCGGTGCTCTATCCCCTGAGCTACGAAGGCGGGGGGATCTCGGTGGAGACCCGGCGACTAGCGTAGCGGATTCGGTGGGGTGGGGGTTCTGGCGTTCGGTCAGTGGGTGATTCGGGTTTCCAGGCCGTCCAGGACGCGGTCGAGGCCGTACTGGAAGTTCTCGTCGCGGGCGGTGCGGGGATCCTTGCCGCGTTGTTCGGCGTAGCCCTCGCGGAGGTGGGGGTAGGACTCGGCGGCCTGTTCGGCGGTGGGCCAGAGGCTTTCCACGTACTGCTGTTCGGTGTGGCCGCTGCGGGCGAGGACGTTGAGGTAGGCGGCCTCGCTGGTGGCCATGCCGGTGACGTAGGCGACGAGGGTCGAGGCGGCCTGGTCGGCCTCGGTGGTGGGCAGGCCCGCGCGGGTGAAGAGGGCGAGCAGGAACTCGGCCAGGCGCATCGCGTTCGGGCCGAGGTACGACATGCCCATCTCGCCGAGGACCGAGGCGATCCACGGGTGGCGCAGCATCGTCGCGCGCAGGCTCTGGGCGCAGTGGGTCGCGTCCGTGCGCCAGGTCGCGGGGTCGGTGGACCGGGGGATCTCGATTTCGCCGTAGATCTCGTCGATGGCCAGCTCGATGAGCTCGTCCTTGTTGGCCACGTGCCGGTAGAGCGAGGTGGCTCCGGCGCCGAGGCGGGTGCCGAGCTTGCGCATGCTCAGGGCGTCGATGCCGTCGGAGTCGAGCAGGCGTAGCGCCTCGGCGACGATCTGGTCCCGGCTCAGCGCCGGCTGTTCGCGACCGGCCCGGGGGCGGGTCCACACCGACTGGACGGGCGTCGGCGACCCCGCTTCGGCCTGCTCCTGGGGGGACATGCGGCTTCCTCTCTCCCGGTCCCGCCACCGTAGCGCACAGCATGCGCAGAGTGCGTACGGGTGGCCATGGAACGGTACGCCGTTCCCTCTTGCGTACGGTGTGCGCATCGCCGTACGGTGTTCCACGGAGCGCACGGTGTGTGCGGCTCAGTTCACCGTTCGAGAGGTTGTGAGATGGACCGTCATCCGCGTCGCTGGCTCATCCTGATCGTGTTGTGCCTCAGCACCCTGGTGCTGGTCGTCGACAACATGGTTCTCACCGTGGCGATCCCGACGATCGCCGAGGACCTGAAGGCCAGTGCCCAGGACCTCCAGTGGATCCTCGACTCGTACATGCTGGTCTTCGCCGGGCTGCTGCTGACCGCGGGCAGCCTCTCCGACAAGTTCGGGCGGCGGAAGGTGATGGTCATCGGGCTCGCGCTCTTCGGGGCGGCCTCGGTGGTGGCCATGGAGGCCGCCACGCCCGGGGCGCTGATCCTGGGGCGGGTGCTGATGGGCGTCGGGGGCGCGCTGATCATGCCCAGCACGCTGTCGATCCTGGTCACCGTCTTCGACGACGCCGAGCGGCCCAAGGCCATCGCCGCCTGGAGCGCCGTCGCCATGGTCGGGCTCGTCGGTGGTCCCGTCGTCGGCGGTGCGCTGCTGGCCCACTTCTGGTGGGGGGTCGTCTTCCTGCTCAACATCCCCATCGCCGGTCTCGCGATCGTCGCCGCGCTGGTCCTCATGCCCGAGTCCAAGGGGCCCTGGCGCAAGGCCGACCCGATCGGCATGGTGCTGTCGATGGTCGGCATGACCGCGCTCATCTGGACGATCATCGAGCTTCCCAAGGGCGGGCTGGGTCAGCAGGGCACGCAGCTCTCGCTCGGCGTCGCCGTGCTCGGGCTGGTCGGGTTCGGGGTGTGGGAGAGCCGCTGCTCCTCGCCGATGATCCCGGTCTCGCTCTACCGCAACCGTGTCTTCACCGGCGCGAGCTTCTCCCTCGTGCTGCTGACCCTGGCCCAGGGCGGCCTGATGCTGGTGCTGACCCAGTACCTGCAGTTCGTCCTCGGCTACTCCGCCACCCAGACCGGTCTCGCCTTCACCCCGCTGGCCCTCGCGACCCTCGCCTTCAACAGCGTCGGCGCCGCCCTGCTGCCGAAGACCGGCAACCGCGCCATGGTGGTCCTCGGACTCCTCGTCATCGCCTCCGGGTTCGGGCTGCTGTCCACGCTGAACCCGGAGAGCGGGTGGGGCGTCCTCGCCGGTGCCATGTGTCTCATGGGCGCCGGTGGCGGGTTGACGATGCCCGCGGCGATGGCGGCCATGATGGGCGCGATCCCGGACGAGCACGCCGGTGTGGGCTCCGCGCTCAACGACACCGTCCAGCAGGCCGGCGCCGCGCTCGGTGTCGCCGTCCTCGGCGCGGTCCTCTCCAGCACCTTCACCGGCCACATGCCCGCCGCCGCCCCGGCCGCCGCCCGTCACTCGATCGGCGACGCCCTCGCCGTGGCCGCCCGCACCGGCGACGGGTCCCTCCTCGCCTCCGCCCACCACGCCTTCACCAGCGCGATGTCGGCGAGCTTCCTGGCGGGCGGGGCGGGAGTCCTGGTCGCGGCCGTCCTCGCCGTCTTCCTGATGCGCGACGGCAGGCCCGCCGAAGCCTCGGACCAGAGTGCGCCCGAGGTCGCGCCGGAGAAGGGTGAGACGGAGAAGAGTGGGGCGAAGGGTCAGGCGGACGAGGGTGCGTGGGGCGAGGGGGTGGCGGAGGTCGTGTCGGCCGGGGGCGCGGAGGTCAGCCACTGACGCCCGGGGGGACCCCCCACACCTGCTCCCGCCCGTGTCCGGACCACGTTCCCGTGGCCCGGACACGGGCGTTCACGTGCTCAAACGGTCGTCACAAGGGGTACGCGCCGGCGCGTCACGTCCGAGGTACCCGGCGGAACCGTCCCGCCACCCACAGGTCCTCCTCGATCCGCCCCACCGCGGCCCGCAACTCCGGCAGCACCTCGGCGACGCACTCCTCGGGCGTACGGCGGCTGCTGTGCATCGCGACATTGACGGCGGCCACGACCCGCCCACCCCGCTCGCGCACCGGCACCGCGACCGAGCGCAGCCCCACCTCCAACTCCCCGTCGACCAGGGCGTATCCCTCTTCCCGTACGCGGTCCAGGACGGCCTTCAGCCGAGCGGGGTCCGTGATCGTGCGGGGGGTCAACGGGAGCAGTTCGGTGAGCGGGGGCTCGGGCAGGTCCGCCAGCATCACCCGGCCCAGCGCGGTGGGGTACGCGGGCAGGCGGGTGCCGACGGTGATGTGGACGCTCATGACGCGGCTGGTGGAGACGCGGCCCGTGTACTGGATCTCGTCGCCGGTCAGGACCGCCAGCGAGGCCGAGTCGTGCAGCCGCTGCGAGAGTTCGGTGAGGTGCGGGGCGGCGATCTCGGCGAGCGAGGTCCGCGAAAGGGGAGGGAAGCCGAGGCCCAGCACGCGGGGGGTGAGGCGGAAGACGCGGTCGTGCGCGGTGACGTATCCGAGGTGTTCCAGGGTGATCAGTGCGCGGCGGGCGGTCGCCCGGGCGAGTCCGGTGGCCTGGGCGACCTCGGTGAGGTTCAGTGCGGCGCGGCCCTCGCCGAAGGCGGTGATGACGGTGAGGCCCCGGGCCAGCGACTCGATGAACTCCCGGCCCAGTTCCTGCTTGGAGGCGCCGGTCCAGACGGCGAGACCGGAGGGGGCGGCGGTGGTGCGGGGCGTGGGCGTGGCGGATTCGGCGTGCTGTGCCTCGCGCAGTTCCCGTTCCATCGCGGCGACGGCCTCCCGTAGCCGGGGCAGCAGGGTGTCGCGCAGATCGGCCGCGGTGTGCCGGCTGGTGTGGCTGACCACGCTCACCACACAGGCGATGCGGCCCGCCTCCCGTACGGGCATGGAGAGCGCGACCAGACCTGGTTCGATCAACTGGTCGTCCAGCGCCCAGTCGGCCTCCCGCGCCTCGGCCGTACGCTGCTCGAAGTCCTCGCCGAGGGTGGGAAGTCGACGTGCGCTTCGCCCGGCGCCCGGCTCCTCCGGCCTGTCCGCCGCGAGGCCTTCCCCGACGGTGAGGTCCTTGGCGACGGTGGGATCCTTGCCGACGGTGAGGTCTTTGGGGACGGTGAGGTCTTTGCCGTTTCTGCGGTTCGTGCGGTTCGTGGGGTTCGCGCCGATCCTGTCCTTCTCGTCGTTTCGGTCGTCCTCGCCGTACTCGATCGGCCGGCTCCGCGCCGGGACCGCCGGAAACCCCCGGTCCTCCGGGTCGGCCGCGCGCCGCTCGTGCCACCGTGCCCACTCCCGATCGCCCCACTCGGTGGCGAACAGTGGGCCGGGCGCGGTGCGTTCGGCGGGCAGCAGGTCGCCGATGCGGAAGCTCAGCGACATGGCGCGGCGCCGGGTCGCCTGGTGGATGAAGCGGATGCCGTCCTGGTCGCCGACCGCGAGCGAGACGGACTCGTCGAGCTCGTCGGCGAGGGCGTCGGCGTGCGCGTCGAGGAGGCGGGGCAGGCGCAGGGCGGCCAGGTAGGCGTTGCCGAGTTCCATCAGACGGGGGGCCAGGACGGCGTCGCGGCCGTCGAGCCGTACGTACCCCCGGCGCGCCAGGGTCGCGGTGATCCGGTCGACGGTGGAGCGCGCGAGCCCGGTGGACCGCTCCAGACCGCTGAGGCTGGACACTCCGTCGGCGTCGGTCAGCCGCCGCAGTACGGCGATACCGCGGATGAGGGGGGTGACGGCCTCGGCGGGCACCGCGGCCTCGGCGCCTGCGGCGCTGCTGGTGCCGGTCCCGGGGGCCGGTGCGACATTCGATGGCATGGGCTCTCCGTTGCGGATCTCTGAAGAGACGCAGTCGCGGATCTCCGAAGAGACTCAGGACAGACACCGTAGTCCTTGCACGGCCAGGTCAGCAGGTCGGAGGCCGGGAGGGGCGGGTGAGAGAACGGTCGGGGGCCGGGGGAGCGGTCGGGCAGGGACCGAGGGGGCGGCCGGTGAGGGAAGGGGGGAGCGGACGGTCAGCGGCGGGTGACGGACACCCGGTAGTCACCGTGGGGATCCGACGCCGTCACCGCGATCGTGATGCCGGTCTTGGGGTCCTTGAAGGACTCGCCGGGGGTGAAGGGGGCGTCGGAGAGTTCCGCGTGGACGTTGGGGCTGCGGGTGCAGCCGCCGCTGTGGCGCTTGGAGTCGTAGACGGTGATGGGGCCGTTCCCGGTGTCCACGCCCGCGTCGACCTTGTAGATGAGGATGCCGGGGCGGCAGACGGCGGAGTCGTTGCCGTCGTGGGTGCGCAGTTCGAGGGCGTACCCCGTCTTGGTGCTGGTGGGTACGAAGACCAGCTTCTCGCCGCCGGGCCGGGACAGCGGGGTGAGGGTGTACTCCGTCGTCCCGGACGACGCGGCGCATCTGACCTGCGACTCGTCGAGCCAGCCCAGCTTCCACTTGTGCCAGCCGAGGAGGTCGTTGTCGGCTCCCCAGTCCTCGCTCATGATGTCCCAGTGGCCGACCGCGCCTCCGCCCTCCGGGGTGTAGAGGTCGGGCAGGCCGAAGGTGTGGCCGTTCTCGTGGGGGAGTACCCGGTAGCCGGTCTCGGCGTAGGAGCCGGAGCCGTCGTCCTGGCGGCTGTAGACGAAGGACGCGTTGGAGACGGGGACGCCGTCGGCTATGGGTGCCTCGGTGTTGCCGGCGAAGGTGACGGACAGGACGGTGTCCAGGGCGGAGGGTCCGGCGTTCGGCGTCACCAGCACGTTCAGGAGGTCGTACGAGCGGAAGTCCACCTCGGGGTCGGCCGTGGCCACTATGTCCTGGACCAGATCGCGGTAGCCGGGGTCGAAGGGGGCGCCGCGTTCTATGCCGTACGCCTTGAAGGGCTTGGGCATGCGCAGCCAGTGGTGGATGGGGGTCTCGGGGCGGTAGTCGAGACGGCCGTAGGAACTGGTGCGAAACCAGTTCTGGGTCTGCGGGAAGAACTCGGCGAGCCGGTCGAGTGCGCTGCCCGGGCCGGGCGCGTCGGAGAAGTCGACCATCAGGGTGAGGGCTCGGACGATGCCGGTGGAGCGGGCGTATCCGGGTTGGGTCGGTATGCCCTCGCCCATCTGTACGCCCATCGGGCCGGTGATCATGCAGGGACCGAGCGCCGTGGCGCGGGCCAGCGCGATGGAGCCCGCCGTCGTGGAGCCCGGCGGGAGGTGACCGGTGCCGGCGGAGGTGCTGACCGTCAGCGTCAGAAGGGTCACCGTGGCGAGGGCGGCCACGCGGCGCGAGCGTATCCGGCGGGTGGTGGGCTGCATCGGCTGCATGCAAGGGCCCTTCGCTCACGGCAGCCGCCCGGTCACCGGCTGCACCCTGTGCGATCACCCTGTGACGGGGGATGCGGGGGCGCGCGCTGGAAGAGCCCGAACGTGGGTTTCTTGCCGGGGGAAGGGTGAGGGGAACCGCGTCGGAGGTTTGGCCATGGGGCGGGGTGGGGCGGATGTGCGGGCGTGGGGTGGGGCCGCCCCCCGCCTCCAATGCTCAGTGACGCAGGTCACATCAGATCTCTGGGAATGCGGGAAATAACCGGGGACCGTTTCCCCGTTTAGCCATGTGTCCGAGCGAAACGGGGACGGATTCCCCGGATCGCGCCACAGTCTTCCTACACCTACGTCTGAGGAGTACGCCGTGGAGACCGCCACCCCCGTGAAGCGTCGCGTGCCCCGGCCCCGCGCCGATGCCCTGCGCAACCGGGAGCGGATCGTCGCCGCCGCGCGTGAGATGTTCGTCGAGTTCGGCCCCGACGTGCCGTTCGACGAGATCGCCCGCCGCGCCGGTGTCGGCAACGCCACGGTGTACCGCAACTTCCCGGACCGCGACGCGCTCGCGCGGGAGGTCGTCTGCTCGGTCATGGACCGCACGTCGGAGTGGATCGAGTCGGCTCTCATGGAGGGCGGCGACGCCTTCCAGGCGCTGAGCGACTTCGTGCACTTCGCGGCGGACGAGCGGATCGGCGCCCTGTGCCCCATGCTCTCCGAGGCCTTCGACCAGCACCACCCGGATCTGTTCGCCGCACGCGAGCGGACCATGGAGATGGTCGACGCGCTGATGAGGCGCGCCCGCGAGGCCGGACAGTTGCGGCCCGACGTCGAGTCGGGCGACCTCATGATCGCCGTCAGTCAGCTCACCCGGCCGCTGCCCGGCACCGCGTGCCAGGGCATCGACCGCTTCGTGCACCGTCATCTGCAGCTGTTCCTGGACGGTCTGCGGGCACCGGCCCGCTCCGTACTGCCCGGAGTGGCGGCCACCGTGGAGGATCTGCGAACAGCCTGACCAGCAGCCCGATCAGCCCGATCAGCCCGAACAGCCCGACCGATGAGATCAGCCCGACCGATGAGATCGGCGCACCGCGCCAGTCCTTAGTCCGACAAGCTTCCGGAGGCTTGCGGCCGTCGACGACGACGAGCCGCCGGCTCCCGTGACCTTCCCTCACCTTTTTCACTGCGAAGTACCGGAGTGGGTATCCCCATGTCTGAAACAGGCACCTCAGCCTCGGCGAAGTCGGCGGCCGAACTCGCCGACGCACACAGCAACCGCTGGAAAGCGCTCGCGTTCATCGCGCTCGCCCAGCTGATGGTCGTCCTCGACGCGACCATCGTGAACATCGCGCTGCCCTCCGCCCAGCAGGACCTGGGTATATCGGACGGCAACCGTCAGTGGGTCATCACGGCCTACGCCCTCGCCTTCGGCGGTCTGCTGCTCTTCGGCGGCCGTATCGCCGACCTGTGGGGCCGCAAGCGCACCTTCGTCACCGGTCTGATCGGCTTCGCGGGCGCCTCCGCCATCGGCGGCGCCGCGCAGAGCGAGGCGATGCTGCTCGGCGCCCGCGCCCTGCAGGGCGCCTTCGGTGCCCTCCTGGCCCCCGCCGCGCTCTCGCTGCTCGCGGTGATGTTCACCGACGCCAAGGAGCGCGCCAAGGCGTTCGGCATCTACGGTGCGATCGCCGGTGGCGGCGGCGCCGTCGGCCTGATCCTCGGCGGCTTCCTCACCGAGTACCTGAACTGGCGCTGGACGTTCTTCGTGAACATCCCGTTCGCGATCATCGCCGCCCTGGGCGCGTACTTCGTCATCCGTGAGCCGGCCGGCGGCCGCAACCGCTCGCCGCTCGACATCCCCGGTGTCATCCTCTCCACCCTGGGCCTGGTCTCCCTGGTCTACGGCTTCACCCGTGCCGAGTCCAACGGCTGGAGCAACTCCACCACCATCGGTCTGTTCGTCGCCTCGGCCGTGCTGCTCGCGGCCTTCGTGTTCACCGAGTCCAAGGTGAAGGCCCCGCTGCTGCCCCTGCGCGTCATCACCGAGCGCAACCGCGGCGGTGTCTACCTCTCGCTCGGCCTCGCGATCATCGCGATGTTCGGTCTGTTCCTGTTCCTGACCTACTACCTGCAGATCGTGAAGGGCTACTCGCCGGTCAAGACCGGCTTCGCCTTCCTGCCGATGATCGCGGGCATGATCACGGGCTCCACCCAGATCGGCGCCCGCCTGATGACCCGCGTCCCGCCGCGCCTGCTGATGGCACCGGGCTTCGCCCTGGCCGCCCTGGGCATGCTGCTGCTGACCCAGATGGAGATCAACTCCTCCTACGCGGGTCTGCTGCTCCCGGCCCAGCTGTTGCTCGGCCTCGGTATGGGCACGGCGTTCATGCCCGCCATGTCCCTGGCCACGTACGGTGTCCAGCCGAAGGACGCCGGTGTCGCCTCCGCGATGGTCAACACCTCGCAGCAGGTGGGCGGCGCGATCGGTACGGCCCTGCTGAACACGATCGCCGCCTCGGCGACCACCTCGTACATCAAGGACCACATCGCCGGTGCCACCTCCAAGCCGCAGCAGCAGCTCGTCCAGCTGCAGGGCATGGTGAACGGTTACACCAACGCCATCTGGTTCGCCGTCGGCATCCTGGTGGTCGCGGCCACGATCGCCGCGACCCTCGTCAACACCGGCCGCCCGGACATGTCCGCGGCCTCCGGCGCGGGCGACGGTGTCGAGGACGAGGTCAAGGTGCCGGTGATCGCCCACTGATCACCCGTACCGCCCGTACCGCCGCTGGTACCTCCGGTGCTTCAGGTGCTTGGAGTACGGGCGCGGGGTGGGGACGCCTCGCCCGTACGATTCCCAGGGTCCGCCCCGGTTCCGAGTTCATCGGGACCGGGGCGGACCCGCGTCCACCCGCCGGTCAACCCGGTCACCCCACCCCCCGGTCAACCCGTCCGCCCGGTCACCCCGTCAACCCGATCAACGCAGCCAAGGCAGGTCCGCGCCCGCGTCCTTCGGCTGCAGCCCCTCGGCGATGATCCGCATGGCCTCGCCGAGGGATTGGTGCTGTTCGGGCGTGAGCCGGTCGAAGAAGGCCTGCCGTACGGCGTCGACATGGCCCGGCGCGGCCTTGCTCAGCACCTCGTAACCGGCGTCGGTGAGGACGGCGAACTGGCCCCGCTTGTCGGAGGGGCAGTCCTCGCGGCGCACCCACCCGTTCTTCTCCAGGCGGGCGATCGCGTGCGAGAGGCGCGAGCGGGTGATCTTCGCGTTCATGGCCAGCTCGGTCATGCGCAGCCTTCTGCGCGGCGCCTCGACGAGCTGGACGAGCAGACCGTAGTAGACGTGCGGCATGCCCGCGTCGCGCTGCAGCTGACGGTCGAGATGGTCCTCGAGGAGGGTGGCGGCGTTCATGTACGCACGCCAGGTGCGCTGTTCCTCGTCGGTGAGCCAGCGCGGCTCTTCAGCGGATGCGGATGCCGTAGTCATGTACTCCACTGTACGAGCCCCTTCTTGAATATTAAACAAATCGGGAGTAGTGTTCTGGGTGGAAACTTGAGACTTCAAATAACTTCCCCATCGGTCTTACGATGGCCCCCCGGAGGGAGTAGCCGCCATGTCTGTCGCCACGTCTGCCGTCACCGAGGGGCGTGCCCCACAGGAGCGCATGCCCGCCCTCTACCTCAGTCATGGCGCCCCGCCGCTCGCCGACGACCCGATCTGGCCCGGAGAGCTGGCCGCCTGGTCCGCCGAACTGCCCCGTCCCAAGGCGATCCTGATGGTCTCCGCCCACTGGGAGGAGGCCCCGCTGGCCCTCGGAGCGGTCCAGACCGTACCGCTCGTCCACGACTTCTGGGGCTTTCCCGAGCACTACTACCAGGTCCGGTACGCGGCTCCCGGCGCCCCCCAACTCGCCGAGTCCGTAAGGAAGCTGCTGCGCGCCCCGGGCATTCCCGTCCAGGACGTCCCCGACCGCGGCCTCGACCACGGCGCCTACGTCCCCCTGGTCGAGATGTTCCCCGACGCCGACATCCCTGTCCTGCAGATCTCCATGCCGACCCTCGATCCGGTGAAGCTGATGGAGATCGGACGCAAGCTGGCGCCACTGCGCGACGAGGGCGTCCTGATCGTGGGCTCCGGCTTCTTCACCCACAACCTGGCCGCGCTGCGTCAGGGCGGCGTCCCCTCCTGGTCGGTCGAGTTCGACGACTGGGGGCACCGCGCCCTGGACGCCCGTGACTGGGACGCCCTGCTCGACTTCGGCCACAAGTCCCCGGCCGGCCTGCTCGCCCACCCCCGTACCGAGCACTTCGCCCCGCTCTTCGTGACGATGGGCGCGGCGGACGCCACGGGCGAGCTGGACGAGCAGCGGTCGGTGATCGACGGGTTCTGGCTGGGGCTGGCCAAGCGGTCGGTCCAGTTCGGTTAGAGGTCCTTCTCGTACCAGGCCACATCCCAGTACCGGCCGAACTTCCGGCCCACCTCCCGGTACGTACCGACGTACCGGAACCCGAAGCGTTCGTGCAGCCGCACGGACGCTTCGTTGGGTTGGGCGATGCCCGCGTAGGCGCGGTGCACGTCCTCGTGGGCGAGCGCCTCGAAGAGGGCCTTGTAGAGCAGCGTGCCGACGCCGTGGCCGCTCGCGTCCGGGGCGAGGTAGATGGTGACCTCGACGGAGGTGTCGTAGGCGGGCTTGGGGCGGAAGGGGCTGGAAGTGGCGTATCCCAGAATTCGCTGTGCGTTCCCGGGAACCCCCTGTGAGTCCGTGTCCGTGGCAACCATCAGGCGGTGCGAGCCGTCTTCAGGGTGGGAGAGCAGCCAAGGGCGGCGCTCTTCCGGGGTGAACACGGCGGTGTCGAAGGTGATGGGCGTCTCGCGAACGTAGTGGTTGTAGATGGCCGTGAGAGCGTCGAGGTCGGCCGCGACTCCTGGCCTGACCTGCGCCTCTGTACGTTCCGTTGACATCCGACCTCCCGCTGTGGCGGCACAGGGTACTGCATGATCAGAAAAATAGGAGGGCGGGTTGGGAATTCTGTCCGGATTCCAGTCGTTGTTTCCTTCGGATGCCGGGCACTCGGAAGAGTGTCCGAGCCGCCACTAGGACCCGCAAGCCCACCATCGCAAGGGAGCACGCATGGCAACCCGTGCCGTCGCCCGTCGTCAGTCCGCCACCGGCGAGACCACCGACGCGGCACGCAGTGTTCGCGCCG
Source organism: Streptomyces mirabilis (assembly GCF_039503195.1). Lineage (NCBI taxonomy): Bacteria > Bacillati > Actinomycetota > Actinomycetes > Kitasatosporales > Streptomycetaceae > Streptomyces > Streptomyces mirabilis. Next base: position 4,676,522 of record NZ_JBCJKP010000001.1, on the reverse strand, counting down.
GAGGCGGCGAAATCGCCGACCGCGACCTGGTCGGCATGTACCTCGACGAGATCGCGCGTACGCCGCTGCTCGACGCCGCCAAGGAAGTCGAGCTGTCCCAGATCATCGAGGCGGGTGTGTTCGCTCGGCAGATCCTCGACGACGAGGTCGATGCCCCCCAGGCGGACGCGACCCGCGAGGAGCTCGAGGCGCTGGTCGCCGAGGGGGAGCGGGCCAAGGACGTCTTCATCCGCTCCAACCTGAGGCTGGTCGTCGCCGTGGCCCGGCGGTATCCCCGTAGCGGCCTGCCCCTGCTCGACCTGATCCAGGAGGGCAACGCGGGCCTGGTGCGCGCGGTCGAGAAGTTCGACTACCGCAAGGGCTTCAAGTTCTCGACGTACGCCACGTGGTGGATCCGTCAGGCCATCACCCGCTCCATCGCCGACCAGTCGCGCACGATCCGCCTCCCCGTGCACCTGGTCGAGGAGCTGGGCCGGATCCGTCGCGTGCAGCGCGAGTTCAACCGCAAGAACGGGCGCGAGCCCGAGCACGCGGAGATCGCCGCCGAGCTGGACTCGACCCCGGAGCGTGTGACGAACGTCCTGGACTGGGCCCGCGACCCGGTCTCGCTGAACATGTCGGTGGACGACGACGGTGACACCCAGTTCGGTGACCTCCTCGAGGACACCTCCGCGGTCTCGCCCGAGCAGTCCGTCCTCACCCTGCTGCGCAGCGAGGAGCTCGACGACCTGATCGGCCGCCTCGACCAGCGCACGGCCTCGATCATCAAGATGAGGTACGGCATCGACGACGGCCGGGAGCGCACGCTCACGGAGGTCGGCAAGGAGCACGGGCTCACCCGTGAGCGCATCCGACAGATCGAGAAGCACGCGCTGCTGGAGCTGAAGAAGCTGGCCCGCGACACCGGTTTTGACGCGGCGGCTTAAGAATGTCCGCGGTTCGTGCGGTTTGCGTGGTTCATGTGGTTGGTGTGCCACGTATGGTTCGTACGGGTTCGACGGATCTGACGGATCTGATGGCCCGAGGTCGGCCATAAGTCGACCGGACATGGCCATGTAACGCCGCTTAACTCGCTGGGCTCTGGGCACAAGACTTCAGGGCCCAGGGTTCAGGGTCCCGGGGCGCAGCCCCAAGACCCCCCCAGAACCGAGTCCCGACGCACTCCCCCCCGCGCCGGGACTCTCCAGAGCCGAGCTTCGGCGCCTTCCCCCTGGCGCCGGGGCTCGGCTCCTTTTTGTGCAGGGTTTCTGTGCAGGGTCCGGCGGGGTCGGTCGAGGCTCGTCCGGGGATGGGGCGGGGTTCGTTCGGGAGTGGTTCGGGCCTCGCTCCGGGGGAGCGGTGGTTTTCGGGCAGGCCGACGGGCCACCCCGTACCTGAACCCCGGGGTGACCCGGATGGCAGATTGTGCCACAGAGGCATAACCTGCCGTCCGTGACCGGTACCGACCGCGCGGCTGCCGCTCCCGGGCTCTCGCTCATGGAGCGACGCAAGGCCGCCACCCGGATGGAGATCGCGCGGGCCGCCGCCGGACTCTTCATGAGGCACGGTCTGCGCGCCACCCGAGCCGAGGACATCGCCCGCGCCGCCGGTGTCGCGCCACGCACCTTCTACCGCTACTTCGCCGGCAAGGAGGAGTGCCTCGCCCCGCTCTTCTCCGCGGGCGTCGAGAAGTGGGCCGAGGCCGTGCGCGACGCCCCGGCCGACCTGTCCGTGCCGGAGGCGCTTCGCCACGCCGTCGTCCAGACCCTCACCCCGGGCGTCGGGGTGCGGCCGGAGTCCATGGACTGGGTCCGCGCTCTGCTCCGGTTGGCCGAGGGGAGCCCGGCGCTGCTGAGGGTGTGGGGCGAGGCGTGTCGGGGGGCGGAGCGGACGCTGGCGCGGGTACTGGAGGCGAGGGCTTCCGTGACGGGCGGCGGGGCGGAGTTCCGGCTCGGCGCCGCCGTGGCCGGTGCGGCGGTTCGCGTGGCGGTGGAGGCCTGGGCCGCCGGTGACGAGCCGGCCGACGGTCCGGCCGGACCGGTCGCGCTCGCGGTACGGCATCTGGAAGCGCTGCGTGACTTCCCCTGGGGCGCCGCGTGACTTCCTCCGAGGAGCCGTATGAGCGCGCCGCGGACCGGTCAGGCCCGCGCGGGGCTCACCCGGCCCTGACGCCGCGCCCTTCCCGGCGACCGTCTCCCGCCCCGCCTTCCGCCCCGCCCTCCGCCCCGTCTTTCGCCCCGCCCGCCGCCCGAGTCAGGCGACCGCCCAACTCTCGTACGCACGCCACCAGTTCCGCCGGTCGTCGCACCGCGAACTCGCAGTCGACCATCGCGAGCCGTACCGCCAGCCACTCCACGGAGTCCCCGGCGGAGGAACGCAGCAGACAGTTGCGCTCGTCGATCGGCTCGGGCGCGCCGAACCACTTGGGCAGGCGGGCCGCGACGAACGCGGCGGGCGCGGCGAAGGCGACCTCGAAGTCGTACGTCTCCTGGCGTCCGTACATCGACTGCCGCAGGTACTCGGCCGCGTTCCCCGTCGGCAGCTCGCGTGGCGTGTAACGGACCCCGGTCGCGAAGGGCTCGGCGATCCGGTCGACGCGGAAGGTGCGCCAGTCGTCGCGGTCGAGGTCGTAGGCGACGAGGTACCAGCGACGGCCGGTGGAGACGAGGCGGTAGGGCTCGGCCAGGCGTCGTGAGGGGGTGTCGTCCCCCGAGCGGTAGGCGAACCGCAGCCGTTCCCGCCCGGTCACCGACGCGGCGATCACGGTCAGTGTCTCGGGCGCGATGCTCGCCCCGTCCCCGCTGGTCAGTGGGGTGGTCGCGGCCTGGAGCGTGGACACACGGTGGCGCAGCCGGGACGGCAGCACCTGCTCCAGTTTGGCGAGGGCCCGTACGGAGGCCTCGTCGACGCCCTCGACCGCGTGCCCGGCGCCGGCCCGCAGCCCCACCGCGATCGCCACCGCCTCCTCGTCGTCGAGCACGAGCGGCGGCATCGCCTTGCCCGCCACCAGCCGGTACCCGCCGTCGGCCCCCTTCGTCGCCTGCACGGGATAGCCCAGCTCCCGGAGCCGGTCGATGTCGCGGCGGACGGTACGCCGGGACACGCCCAGCCGCTCGGAGAGCTCGCCGCCGGGCCATTCGCGGGGCGTCTGGAGGAGGGAGAGGAGCTGGAGGAGCCGGGCCGGGGTGTCCGTCGTCATGTTTCCCAGAGTGCCGCACATCTAGGACGTGATCTGACCTAATGGGGGCCTACCTTCAAGCCATGACCTCCACCGAGACCACTCTCAGCAGCCCGGCCGAGCCGCCGCGGGGCCCGGCAGCCGGGGCCGACCGACGGCGCTGGTTCGCGCTCGCCATCGTGATGACCGCGGCCTTCATGGACCTGGTCGACGTCACGATCGTCAACATCGCGATTCCCTCGATCCAGCGGGACGAGGGCGCGTCCTTCAGCCAGATCCAGTGGATCACCGCCGGCTACGCGCTCGCCTTCGCCGCCGGGCTCATCACCGGTGGACGGCTCGGCGACATCCACGGCCGCAAGCGGCTCTTCCTGATCGGCATAGGCGGCTTCACGATCGCCTCCGCGCTGTGCGGCTTCGCCGCCAACCCGGAGATGCTCGTCGCCTCGCGCATCCTGCAGGGCGGGATGGCCGCGCTGATGGTGCCGCAGGTGCTGTCGATCGTGCACGCGACCTTCCCGGCGCACGAGCGGGGCAAGGTCTTCGGGCTCTTCGGCGCGATCGTCGGCCTGGGCGCCGTGTCCGGCCCGCTGCTCGGCGCGCTGCTCACCGAGTGGAACCTGTTCGGTCTGGAGTGGCGGCCGATCTTCCTCATCAACCTGCCGGTGGGCATCGCCGCGCTGATCCTGGGACGACGCTTCATCAGCGAGTCCAAGGCCCCCAAGGCCCTCAAGCTCGACCTCGTCGGCGTGGCCCTCGTGACGCTGGGCCTGCTGATGCTGCTCTACCCGCTGACGCGCGGGCGTGAGCTGGGCTGGCCGCTGTGGGGGTACGTGTCGATGGGCGGCGCCCTCCTGGTCTTCGCGGCGCTGGTGGCCTACGAGAAGCGCAAGGCGGCGCGGGACGGATCGCCGCTGGTCGAGCTGTCCCTGTTCAAGGTGAAGAGCTTCGCCGCGGGCATCGCCGTCCAGACCGTCTTCGGGGTCGGCCTCGGCATCTTCTTCCTGGTCTGGACGCTGTACATGCAGGTCGGCCTGGGCTGGAGCCCGCTGCGGGCGGGTCTGACCGGGGTCCCGTTCTCGATCGCGGTCTCGGCCGCGGCGGGCATGTCGGTGCAGCTGCTCGTCCCGCGCTTCGGGCGCAAGGTGCTCCAGGCGGGCGCGCTGATCATGGCGGTCGGGGTACTGCTCTACATCTGGGAGTCCGAGCGGTACGGCCTGTCCATCGCCTCCTGGCAGATGGCGCTTCCGCTGGTCGTCATGGGCGCGGGCATGGGCTTCATCGTGGCCCCGCTGACCGACGCGGTGCTGTCGGAGGTCCCGCGCGAACACTCCGGTTCGGCGTCCGGGCTCATCAACACCGTGCAGCAGATGGGCAACGCGCTCGGACTCGGCCTGGTGTCCGTGGTCTTCTTCGGCGAGATCGGCGACCGCCTGACCCCCGCCCAGGTGGGCCCTGCCTTCGTCAACGGCTTCCAGCACGCGTTGGGCTGGGTCGTGGCGGTGATGGTCGCGATCTTCCTGCTGATGTTCGCGCTGCCGAAGCGGCCGGCGCAGCATGTCGAGGGGGCGGAGGACACCGCGGTCGGCGAGCAGGAGAGCGCGAACCCGGCGGAGGGCGCCCCGGTGTCCGGCAGTGAGCCGGCGTTGATGGGCTGAGGTTCTGGTGCCGATGCCCTCGTGCTGACGGCCTGCTCCTGATGTCCCGGTGCTGACGTCCTGGTTGTGTGCCCGTCCTCCCGCTTTTGGAGGGCGGGCACACCGCGTTGGTGCCGTGGTTCAGCATTTCTTGAGAGCACACGTTGATATACGGTGACGCCATGTCATCGAGGGAACACGTCACCTCCCGTGAAGCGGCGGTGTCCGGGACGCCGCAATCCTGGCTTCCCACGTTGTCGGCACTGTCGCTCGAGGAGGTCGCGGCCCTTGATGACGCGGTTCTACGGCCGTCGATCGAGCGCCTGAGGCTTCGGGTCGGTCGCCCTCTCTCCACCATCGCGGGCAGCGACGGCAGTTAGGGCCCCGTCGCGATCCGCCGCGGAGTGCCCCAGTCACGGCCCTGTGAACAAGGAATCGTCGTGCCGATGCGCCGTCACCACCTTTCCGAACCCGTCCTGGACGCGCTGAACTCCGTCACAGAGGACGAGGAAGCCGTCGGTTTCCTGCTCGACGCGGAGTCGAGCCGACGCCTGTTGCTGTTGCGTGCGATCCGCGACGCGGCAGCGGACGCCGACGACGTACGGCGGGCCTGGCCGCTGCTCGAAGCCGCCGAGCGGGCGGACCCGGCGGTCTTCCGGACGGTGCTCCTCGACCCGCAGGTCGGTGTGTGGGCGGCGAGCCTGCTGCGCAGACTGTCCCGCCCGGATCCGGCGGCGACCGCGGATGAGCCTCCGCTGCGTGTGGAACTGGGGTTCCTCGGGCAGTTGGCGGCGGCCGTGTTCATCGCCGCCGGCGTCGACTTCCGCGCGCGCGTGCCGGTGCGGGACGGCCGGGTGTTCCTGCCGGGCCTCGGCCGGGCGACCGTCGGTGGCGAGTCCTGGGGCACCGCCGAGGTGTGGGGGCAGGATGGCACGATCCGGGTCGCCGCGGCCGACGTCACCGTGACGTTGCCGGACGACACCGAGAACGACGTCCCGGGGTGGGAGGGGCAGCGGCGGCTGCGCGCGGAGCACGCGGGCATGCGCCTGACCCTCACCCTCGACGACCTGGGACCCTACGCACCGGTGCCGGCGCTGGCGGTGCCGGGACGGCTCTCCTCCGCGCAGTTCGCTTCTTGGCAGAACTGGTTCGCCCGCCTGTGGCCGGTACTGGTGAACGATCACGTGGTCAGCGCCCGGGCCCTGGCCACGGGGTTGCGCTCCGTCGTTCCGCTGCCGCGGGGTGAGCGGCTGCGTGCGCGGGCGGCTTCGTCGAGCGACGCGTTCGGGTGCCTGTTGCTCTCCGAGCCCGACGAGGACGAGGATGTCCTCCCGGCGCAGCTGGGCGCCGCCGTCGTACATGAGTTCCGGCACACCCTGCTCAACGGCCTCATCTTCCTCATGCCCCTGTTCGAGGACTGTGACGAGCTGTTCTACGCCCCCTGGCGAGACGATCCGCGCCCTCTCGGCGGGCTTGTGCATGGGGCCTATGCCTTCTCCGGGGTCGCGCGCTACTGGCGCACACGAGGTGCGGAGGGGCTCGCGGGCTTCGAGTACGCGCTGTGGCGCAGCGCCGTGCGTGGGGTGCTCGGGACCCTGCGCGAGCACCCCACGCTCACCCCACCGGGGCACGCGCTGGTCGACAGCCTGGACGAACAGACGACCGGCTGGCACGCGGAGCCGGTGGGAGTACGCGAACAGCGCCTCGCGCACCTCGCGACGGTCCACCACCGTGCTACCTGGCGCGCACACCATCTTCAGGTGCCCACGGCGCATGCGGAGGAACTGGCGGAGGCCTGGTCCGCGCGCCAGCAGCGCGGGCACGCCGTCACGCGGCACCCCGAGCCCGCGCTGCGGGCCGATCCGCAGGCCTGCCGACTGGACACGCTCGCGTTGCTGGCGCGCCTCAGCCTTGTCGCTCCCGGGGAGTTCGACGCCCTGCGCGCGGCGGAGGACCCCGCGAGGACGGTGCCGGGTGTCGTCCCCGCCGATCTGGCGCTGGTGGACGGCGACGCCACGACGGCGGTCAAGCTGTACGGCGAGGAGCTCAGCGGTCCGGGCGCCAGGCCCGCTGCCTGGGCCGGTCTGGGCCTGGCGCTGACCGAGTGCGGCGAGCGAGCCGCCGGGAACGCCCTGACCAGACACCCCGAACTGGCCCTTGCCATCGGCCATGTGCTGCCCACCCCGCCGGATCCGGTGCTCCTGGCCCACTGGCTCGCGCAGTAGCGACGTCGGCACCGGCCGGGCCGGTGGCCGTGCTCGACGATCGCCGCGCGGGGTCCGTCACAGCGGCATCGGGTCGATGTCGCAGTCCGCTCGGTGGTCCCAGTCGAAGGCCTGGGCGACCGCCGGGTGGCCGCTGCCCAGGGTGCGCAGCAGACGGTTGTGGGTGTCGCCGTGCAGTGCCTCCGCCTCCTCGACGCGTCCCACGGCCCGCAGGTCCATCGCGAGGTTCGCGGCACAGGCCAGGGTGGAGGGGTGGTCGGCGTCGAAGACCTCCCGCGACCTGCCCACCGTTTCGGTGTCGAGGTCCAGTGCGCCGGCCGGGTCGCCGAGTGCGTAGCGGTCGCTCGCGAGATTGGTGCGGCACACCAGCGTCGAGGGGTGCGTCGCGCCCAGCATCTCCGTGAGCTGTTCCAGCGCCACGGCGTCTATGTACTGTGCGGCCGCCGCGTCGCCCAGCAGCCGGTAGGTGATCGCGAGATTCACGGCGGCGGACAGGGCATGCGGATGGTGCCTGCCGTAGGCGTCCTCGTAGCGACGGCAGATCTCGGTGCCCAGGCGCAGCGCCTCGTCCAGGTTTCCCCGGTGCCGCAGGTGGATGGTCAGCTCGAGCGTGGCGGCCATGGATTCGGGGTTGTGATCGCCGTAGCGGCGCACGAGCTCGGAGTGGATGTGTTCCGCCGTCGCTCCCGCCTCCTCGTGCTCGCCGGCCTTGCGCAGGGCGACGGCGAGGAGACGGACACAGGACAGGGTGAACGGATTGCTGTCGCCGAGCAGGGTGGTGGCCTGCTCCGTGATCTCGCGGTGGTAGGTCAACGCGGCGTCGTAGTCGCCGAGTTCACGCAGGTCGACGATCATCCCCAGCCAGGTGCGCAAGGAGTCGATGTGGTCCTGGCCGAAGGTCTGAATGCGGTTGTGCCGAGTCTGTTTGTCCAGTTCGTAGGCGCGCCCGAACTGGCCCACCAGGCGCAGGCTCACGCCCAGGTTGTGCGCGGCCCGCAGGGTCTCCGGGTCGTCCGGACCGATGAGTTGCACGTACTGCTGGTGCACGGAGTCGGAGAGCTGGAGGGCCTCGGCGAACGCGCCGCGCACGCGGTGGTCTATGGCGACGTTGCCGAGCGCGTCGAACGTGTCCTGGTGGTGGGGGCCCAGCGACCTGAGACAGGCCTCCAACGTCGTCGCGTTGAGCTCGGCGGCTTCCTTGTAACGGCCCATGTTGAACTGGAGGAATCCGAGCCAGCGGGCGACCTGCAAGGTCTGGGTGTGTTCCTCGCCCAGTCGGCGGGACCAGTTCTCGTAAGCGGAACGGGCGAGTTCCAGGCAGGACTCGTAGTCGCCCCAGCGAAGGAGGTACTTGACCTCGTTCACCACCAGCCTGCGCACCCAGGTCTCGTCGGACTGCACCGCGCCGGAGACCACCACGTGGGGGTAGAGCGCGCCGTACCGATCCCAGCGCAGCGCGTTGCTGGGGTCGTTGGGGTCGCTCGCCACCAGCAGCATGTGCGCCCCGTGCCGCATGGTGGACCGGTCCGCCTCCGTCATCCGGAACTGCAGGGCCGCCTGCACCAGCCGGTGCATCTGGAGGGAGTTGGTGCGGTGGTCGAAGCGGGCCAGGGAGTAGCGGCCGATGTCGCGGATGGCCTGGCCGAGCCGGATCGGATCTTCCAGGGCGGCGTCCAGCTCGGGGGTGATGGGACTGGGCGGCATCCGCATGAACATGGTCCGCGCGATGGGTTCGGGCGCGTAGAAGGAGCACACCTGAAGCAGCTGGTACGCGGCCGGGCTCTTGGCCTCCAGCCGGTCCAGGGAGATGTTCCAGGCCGCTATCACCGGATGCTGGTTTCCGAGCGGTGCGGTGCCGCGCAGCAGGTCCACGCGCTTCTCGTCGAGCAGCCGCAGATACTCGTCCACGGGCATGCCCGTCTCCGCGTGCCAGGCGGCGGCCTGCTCGATGGCGAGCGGCAGGTCACCGAGTGCCTCCGCGAGCCGGTCGGCCTCCGCGTCGCCGATCTCCGGGCCGCGTATGCGCAGCAGCTGTTTGCTCTCCTCGCGCATGAAGACGTCGACCTCCAGCGGCCGGGCGACGGAGGCCCATTGGGGATTGCGCGAGGTGACGAGAATGTTGCCCGGCCCTCCGGCCGGGAAGAACTGCCGTACGGATTCCGGGCTTTCGGCGTTGTCGAAGACCAGGATCCAGTTGGCGTGGGGCACGCCGATGCGCAGCGCCTCCAGGACCGAGGCGACGGTCGAGGAGACGTCGGACCCGGTCGGCAGGCCCAGGCGCGGGGCCAGTTCCACCAGGGACAGGGAGATCTGTGCGGTGCGCTCCGCGGAGATCCACCAGACCACGTCGTACTCCGCCATACGACGGTAGAGGTACTCGACGGCCAGCAGGCTCTTGCCGACGCCGCCCATACCGTGCAGCGTGTGGGGCAGCACGGCGGTCGCCTTCTCCCGCAGCAGCCGCTGGTGCAGCTTGTCGAGGAGTTCCTCGCGGCCCGTGAAGTTCGGATTCCTGGGCGGGATGTTTCCCCAGATCGTGGGCGTGCTCCTGGTACGTCCGTTGCCCACCGTGCTCGCCGGGGCCTGCTGCGGCATCACCGGCCTCCTCTTCCCCTGATCGGTCCGACGGTCGGCGTCGCCCGGGGGCCGGACGACGGCATCGCTGGGTGCTGTGGGTGCCATGGGTGGTGCGGGTGTGGTGGCGGTGCCGTGGTGCTGTGCGTGCTGCGGGCGGGTCCGATCGGCCGGGGCGGCCGCGAGGGCCTCGTCGACCTCCCTCGCCGGCTTCAGGAACGGCCCGGACAGGGCGTGGAGCACAGCGCTCTCCGCCATGAGCCACGGCCCGGACTCCGCGTCGACCGGCGGGAGTCGGTGCACGGCGGCCCCGCGCAGCAACCGGGGCAGTCGCCACAAGTGTTCCCCGCCGGATCCCCGGCGATCCCCGATCAACTCGACTACCCGCACCACATCGGTACGCCGTCCGGTGGCCAGCAACTCCTCGCGGATCCCGGGGGCGAACGCGAACGTGGTGTGCCCGCCGTCGGCCGGCCGGACCAGGCCGTGCACCAGCAGGTGTGCGACGTCGGTGAGGGAGGCGCCGGGCAGGAGCGCGCCCCGCACCTCCTCGATCAGCCCGGCGTCGAGGGGTATCGCGGAGAGCATGGTGGCGAGCGTGAACACGCTCCGGGGCACGGACGACTGGAAACGCGCCACCCGAACCGCCGGGGTGAGGTCGGGCTCCGCCTCCGGAGCGGCGGGTACGCGCGCGCGGGGGAACATCACCGTCATCGGCAGCCACGACGGCGGGCCCCCGCCCAGCAGACCGGACCAGGCGTCCAGCCAGCGGGGAGCGAGTTCGAGCACGGGCACCGCCACGTCGGGACGGTGGGCAGGCGGCAGGCCGTGGAGATCGGGGCCCAGGCCGCGGGGCCGCCACCGCATCCGGTGGTTGGCCGCGCCCGGGGCGGGCGAGCGCAGCAGCACCTGCCAGCCGCGCAGCCCCGTCGTGTGCCACACCGGGTGCGGCAGCACATGGATCAGCGCGAGCGGTCCGGACTGGCCCCAGCGGCGCAGCAGCGGTTCCACCTCGTGGGTGCGCCAGCGCGGGCCCGCGCCGTCGGTGAGGAGCAGGGTCAGCCGGGTGCCCGCACGGTGACGCGGCAGGGTCGCAGGGTCGGCACTGTGCCCGTACGGCAGCCTGTGCGTGGTGATCCGGCCGAAGGCCCCGCACCGATGCAGCGCCGTGGCGAACTCGTGGACCGTCCGGTGCCAGATCCCCATCGTCGGCCCCGCGTCGGCCACCACCGCCACGTCCCGGACAGCGGCGCGGCCGACCGTGGTGCCGAGCGCGGTGCCGATGTGCCGCAGGGACTCCGGGAGCCCCGGCGGGAGCGCCGCGGGAAACGGGCCGGCCCCCGTCATGGCTCCTCCGGCGCGGTCCACTGCCAAAGGGTGTCGACGGCCTCCTGCCAGTTGCCGCCCTCCGCCACTGCCTGGAGGACACCGTCGGCGGCCAGGCGGAGTGCGTCCAGGAACCGTTCCAGCACCGGTCCCTCGGTGGCGGTGGCCCGTTCGACGAAGGCGTCCACGGCGTCCGGCGCCGGGCCGGGACGGCCGGGCTCCGCAGGGAACCGGTTCGCGGCGATGGCGCGCAGCAGGTCCGGGCCGGGCCGCTGGGTCCGCAGGGTCACACAGCGGCGTACGAGATCCCATGGCAGATCCCGCTCACCCGTGGTGGTGATGACCACCACGGGGAAGGCTCGGCAGCGCACCGCTCCGCCCGGCAGGAAGAATCCTCCGGCCGTCAGTACGGTGCACAGGTCCTCGGGCAGACCGATCTCGGCCCGGTCCAGCCGGTCGATCAGCAGCACACGGGGCCTGCGGTACGGCAGGAAGGCGGTACCCAGGGGCCCGAGCCGGACCCCACCGTCGTGCCCGCCCTCGTCACGACCCTCGTGCGGGCCGTCGTACGTGGCGTCACGCGTGCCGCCGTACGTGGCGTCATGCGTGCCGTCGTACAGGCCCTCCCGCAGTGTGCTCACGGAAGTGATCTGCCAGCGCAGGACCGGACCGAGGCCGAGCTCCCCGCTGATGCGGTAGGCGAGGGACGACTTGCCGGTGCCGGGCTCGCCCGTGACGAGCAGGGGACGGCACAGGTGCAGCGCCACGTTCACCCGGGCCACCTCGTCAGGCGGAGCCGGCAGCGGCTGCCTGATGGTGCCCAGCACCGCGGGGGCGCACGGGTCCTCGACGGGTGGTGGGGGCAGCTCGGGGCCGCCGCCGAAGCTGCGCCAGGCCGGTGCCTGAGGCCATTCCTTCGGTGTCGCACCGGGCAGTCCCGTGCCTCGGTACAGTCCCCACGACTGGCTGTTCGGCGGCACGAACGGCCTCCCTCCGTACGACGACTGGGGTTGCGATGCCCGGACCGGTGGCGCCGGTCCGCACTGCTGGTCCGTGGTCACGTGGTCCGCGGTCACGGTGGCTCGGGGCGCACGGGTTTGCGGTCGGGGTCGTCCCACAGGACCGCGAGGTGGCGGCCGATGTGTGCGGCGTCCTCGTCGTCGGCGGCGTCGATCGCCGCACGGCGCCGGTAGGCGGCCACCTTGGCGGGAAACCGCGACAGGCCCTCGGTGAGGAGCCCGTCGAGGACACCCCGGAACTCCTTGGTGGAGCGGCCCGCGCGGTGCCAGATCACCACGGGCAGCCCGCTGCGCAGGGCCGCGTGCAGTTCCCGGCGGCCGTTGCCGTGGTCGGGCAGCGGCGGCTCGCTCAGCACCAGGGCCACGCAGTGCTCGTTGTCCCCGAGGCGGGCCTCCAGGCCGCGCAGATGGTTGCCGTTCTGGTGTGCGACGTTGACGTACACCGACTTCGACGGGTGTTCGTCGCGCGCCAGCTGCTGCCAGCGGGTGCGCCAGAACCGGTACCAGTCCCGGTTCTGCAGCCGGTCCAGGCTGCGCACGACCACCGGGTAGTCCACCGCGAGCGGCACGTTCGGTACTTCGGTGGTGTCCCGGGGCCACCAGTCGACGGGCAGGTTGAGCAGTTCGAAGGGGAGCACGAACTCCAGCCACACATGGGCCAGCCGGTCGCCGCCGCCCCCTTCGACCGCTTTGATGATGCGGGTCACGGCGTGCTGCAGCCCGTCGGTCGGCACCCGTTGCATCGGATCGCCGTGCTGCCAGTTCGGGCCGCCCGCGTCGGACATGAGGGAGTGCGAGACCGTGTAGCGCCCGTTCTCCAGCGGGTCCGGAGCGATGTGGATCGCCAGGTACTCCCGGCCCGGCCTGACCGCCGGCGGTGGCGCCGGAGTCCGGGCGCGGTCGAGGTCGAGCAGCTCGGCCAGGCCGCAGCTCAGGGCCCACTGCCGGTTGCGTGCGAGCAGCTCGACCGCGACGGGGTGGCCCATCGCGTCGGCGGTGCGGTCGAGGTAGACCATCCACGGTGGCAGCCCGCCCCGTGGAGCTCCCTGCCCGGCCATGTGCAGGAAGTCGTGCCAGCAGGTGTCGGCGTGCGGCGGCGGTGCGGAGACCCTGGCCTCGGTGGCCGTCCGGACGAGGGCCGTCCGCATGGCGTACGACATGGCCAGCGTGGTCAGGGTGGCTCCGAGGAACTGCCAGGAGCCGGTGACCTCAGGCAGGCCGTCGAGTGAGTCCACGGCCGTCCATTCGTCGGCGAGCCGTTGCACGACGGGTCCCTGCGGGCAGCCCGGCTCCAGCATCGGCAGTTTCCGCGCGAGCACCGACAGTCCGTCCTGGTGACGCGCGCAGAAACGGAACAGTTCCAGCAGCTGCAGCGGCACGGTGGACTGTTCCCGCAGGTCGGCCCGGTGCCCCAGCGCCTCGCCCACCAGATCGGTCAGCAGGGCGCGCGCGTAGCGGTCGTGGAGCGCGGGCACCGCGAGCAGTGCGTCGAGGGTCTCCTCGCCGATCCGCTCCCGTATCCGTAACGCCGGGTTGTGGCGGCCCGCGCCGCCCTGTCCCGTCAACGTCGGCCCGCCGGGTCGGGGAAGCGCGGAGGTGCGGCGTGCCTGGTGGGGGCGGTGCGGGTGACGCCGACGGCGTCGAGCAGCCGGGCGCGGGCCGCGTCCTCGCCGAGGCCCGTGAGGTCGGTGTACGCGACCGTGGACAGCGGCCATGGGGGCCGGCACGGCTCCACCATGACCGGCACCAGCAACTCGGCGATGCCCTCCGGGTTCCGACGGTGCACGGCCTGCCAGGCCTGCTGGACGGGGGCGGAGCCGACGTAGGCCGGGGACAGGACGGCGAGGACGCGTGCGCACTGCTCCGGACTCTGTTCCAGGCCTCTCTGCTCCAGGCCTCTCTGCTCCAGGCCTCTCCGCTCCGGACCTCTCTGTTCCAGACCGCTCAGCGGTCCGTCGAAGAGGCCGAGGCGTAAGCCGACGCCCGCGTCCTCCAGGTGCCAGGCGATCCAGGACGCCCATGCGAGGTCGGTGACGGCGCAGGAGAGGAACAGGTGAACAGGACGGTCGGTGTGCGAGGGGTCATGCGGTGGTCCGGCCCGTACGACGTTCTCCCGTACGGCGTGTTCCCGTACGGCGCGTTCCCGCACCAGCTCACTGACGGCGTCGGCCGTCCGGCTGTGGCCCTCCAGCAGTGACACCGCGTCGGCCAGCGCGGACAGTCCGTGGTTCGCCGCGATCTCCTCGCGGACGCAGAACCGCACCAGTTCGAGCAGCTGCAGCTGCGTGGTCGCCTGTTCCCGCAGGACCACCGGCCGCCCCAGCCGGTCGCCGATCAGCTCGGCCAGCATCGCGCGGGCGCCGCGGTCGCCCAGGACCGGGGAATCGCACAGCGCCTGGACCACGGACTGCTGCCAGTCATGGTCCGGGCGGGCGCGGAAACCGTCCCTGTCCACAACACCCCCCGAGAAGTTGTGTCCCACAGTCCAGGATACGGACGCGATGACACGGCGTCAGGGCTTCTGCGAGGCCGGAACGAGCGGGGTGGAGGGGCGCACGTCGATGCCCGTTTGTGTCCACCTGACACCCGAACCTGTTTACTTTCCGGAAATCTGGGCGTAGCCTCCGAGCGAAACCACAAGTTCGGGCATCGGCGCACAGGTAATCGGAGGCGAACGGGCATGTACGCACCGGAGCGGCAGCAGGAGATCCTCCGGCTCGCCCGTGACGGCGGTCGGGTGGACGTGCTCTCGCTGGCCGAGGAGTTCCAGGTCACCGCGGAGACCATCCGCCGCGATCTGAAGACCCTCGACCGTGCGGGACTCCTGCGGCGGGTGCACGGCGGTGCCATACCGGCCGGGCGGCTCGACTTCGAGCCCGACCTCGCCGAGCGCGAGTCCACCGCGGCCGACGAGAAGGACCGCATCGCACAGGCCGCCGTCGCCGAGCTGCCGGACCAGGGCACGATGATCCTCGACGCGGGCAGCACGGTCGCCCGGCTCGCCGGGGACCTTCCGCTGGAGGCGACGCTCACCGTCGTCACGCACAGCCTGCCGATCGCGGCCCGCCTCGCGGATCACCCCGGCATCCAGCTCCACCTGGTCGGAGGGCGCGTCCGACACCGTACGCGCGCCGCCGTGGACGCCTGGGCGCTGCGCGCGTACGCCGAGATCCGCGCCGACGTCCTGTTCGTCGCGGCCAACGGCTTCTCCGCCGAGCACGGACTGACCACCCCCGACCTGGCCGAGGCCGCCGTGAAGCGCGCGGCGATCCGCGCCGCGCGCCGCGTGGTGCTGCTCGCCGACTCCTCCAAGCACGGCCAGGAGCACTTCGCCCGCTTCGGCGACCTGAGCGACGTGGACCTGCTGATCACCGACAGCGGGCTGAGCCCCGAAGACGCCACCGACATCGAGCGCGGTGGCACGGAAGTAGTGCGCGCATGATCCTCACCGTCACCCCCAACCCCTCCCTCGACCGTACGTACGAGGTCCCGTCGCTCGATCGCGGCGAGGTCATCCGGGCCACCGGCGAACGCATGGACCCGGGCGGCAAGGGCGTGAACGTCTCGCGCGCGGTCGCGGCGGCGGGGCAGCGCACGATCGCCGTACTGCCGCTGGGCGGTGCGCCCGGCGCACTCGTCGCCGAGCTGCTCCACGCGCAGGGCATCGAGGTCGCGCCGGTCCCGGTCACCGGAGCCACCCGCTCGAACATCTCGATCGCCGAACCGGACGGCACGCTCACGAAGATCAACGCCCCCGGCCCCGAACTCACCGCCGCCGAGGCGGAGCTGCTCCTGGAGACGGTGCGTCAGCAGTATCGTTCCGGCGACACCGACTGGATCACCTGCTGCGGCAGCCTGCCGCGCGGACTCGGTCCTTCCTGGTACGCCGACCTCGTCGCCCGCGCCCACGCGGCCGGCGCCCGGATCGCCCTGGACACCTCCGGCCCCGCGCTGCTCGCGGCGCTGCGCGAGCGGCCCGACGTGGTGAAGCCCAACGCCGAGGAGCTCGCCGAAGCCGTCGGGCGCCCTCTCGTCACCGTCGGTGACGCGGTCAAGGCCGCCGAGGAGCTGCGTGAGATGGGCGCCGACGCGGTGCTCGCGAGCCTCGGCGCGGACGGGCAGCTGCTCGTGGACGGCGCGGGCGCCTGGTTCGGCAGCGCACGGGTGGATGCCGTACGCAGCAACGTGGGCGCCGGTGACTCCTCCCTCGCCGGATTCCTGATCGCCGGTGGCCGCGGCCCGGAGGCCCTGGCCTCCGCCGTCGCCCATGGCGCCGCGGCCGTACAACTGCCCGGCAGCGTGATGCCGGGCCCGGCCGACCTCGACCCCTCCGCCGTGACCGTCACGTCGGAGGTCCCCGCGGACCGCGTACTCACGGAGCCCGTGTCATGACGAACCAAGCTGTCCTGACGAACCCGGCCGTTCCGACGACCCCAGCCGTTCCGACGACCGGCGCCGCCGCACCCCCTGAGCAGGCCCTGATGAGGCGGGGTTTCCCCGGCCCCGCCTCCGCCACACCCGCAGACCCCGCCCTCCTTGAGTGCGACACCCCCGTCCCCACCCCCGCCCACGACTTCCCCCGGGCGATACGCGTGCGAAGGAGCCCGCGATGAGCGAGATGATCACCGCGGACCTGGTCGATCTCGACCTGTCCGCCGAGACCAAAGAGGCGGCGGCACGCGCCCTCGCCGAGCACATGGTGACCCTGGGGCGGGTGACCGACCTCGAAGGCTTCCTCGCCGACGTGGCCGCCCGCGAGGCCCAGATGCCCACCGGCCTTGACGGCGGGATCGGCATCCCGCACTGCCGGAGCGTTCACGTCACCGAGCCGACGCTCGGCTTCGGGCGCAGCGCGGCCGGGATCGACTTCGGCGCGCCGGACGGCCCCGCCGACCTGATCTTCCTGATCGCCGCCCCGGCGGGCGCCGACGACGCGCATCTGACGATCCTGTCGTCGCTGGCCCGTCAGCTCATGAACGCCGAGTTCACGTCCGCGCTGCGGGCCGTGGACGACGCGGCGGCCGCGGCCGCGCTCATCCGCGGG
Source organism: Streptomyces mirabilis (assembly GCF_039503195.1). NCBI lineage: Bacteria > Bacillati > Actinomycetota > Actinomycetes > Kitasatosporales > Streptomycetaceae > Streptomyces > Streptomyces mirabilis. The sequence continues at coordinate 4,659,540 of NZ_JBCJKP010000001.1, read as the reverse complement.
GACGAGTCCCCGGCGGCCGCGGCCTCGACCGCACCCGAGGGCACCGAGTCCGCTGACGGCTCCAAGAACTCCGTGGCGGTGTCGGCGGCGGCCTCCGCCGACACCGCCACGGGCACCACGAGCGACACCACCGCGGACGCCGGAGCCTCCGGTGAGCGTCCGTTCCGGATCGTCGCCGTCACCTCCTGCCCCACCGGCATCGCGCACACCTACATGGCGGCCGAGTCGCTGGAGAACGCGGGCCGCGAGGCGGGCGTCGAGGTCGTCGTCGAGACGCAGGGCTCGGCCGGCTTCACCCGGCTCGACCCGGCGGTCATCGCGGCCGCGGACGGTGTGATCTTCGCGCACGACGTGCCCGTACGGGACAAGGACCGGTTCGCCGGCAAGCCCACCGTCGACGTCGGCGTGAAGGCGGGCATCAACAAGCCCGCCGAGCTGATCACCGAGGTGCGTGGCAAGGCCGCGCGCGGCGAGGTCAGCGCGGGCTCCGCCCCCGGTACGCCGGTGGAGCGCTCCGGCGACTCCACCGAGGGATACGGCACCAAGCTCCGCAAGTGGCTGATGTCCGGCGTCAGTTACATGGTCCCGTTCGTCGCCGCGGGCGGTCTGCTGATCGCCCTCGGATTCGCGATCGGCGGCTACAAGATCAACAAGGCGCCGTCGGTCGTGGACCACTTCATGTGGCTGCAGGCGGACAGCTGGGGCGCGCTGTTCTTCCAGATCGGCGTCGTCTCCTTCGGCTTCCTCGTCCCGGTCCTGGCCGGCTACATCGCCTACGGCATGGCGGACCGCCCGGGTCTCGTGCCCGGCTTCGTCGGCGGCGCGATCTCCCTCACCATCAACGCGGGCTTCCTCGGAGGTCTGGCCGCCGGACTCATCGCCGGTGGTGTGGTGATCGGGATCCAGAAGGTGAAGATCCCGCCGGCGTTGCGCGGCATCATGCCGGTGGTGGTGATCCCGCTGATCTCCGCGGCGATCGTCGGGTTCCTGATGTTCGTGGTCATCGGCAAGCCCATCGCCTCCGCGCAGAAGGGCATGACCGACTGGCTCAACGGCCTCACCGGCACCAACGCCGTCCTGCTCGGCGCGCTGCTCGGCCTGATGATGTGCTTCGACCTCGGCGGCCCGGTCAACAAGGTCGCGTACACGTTCGCCACCGCCGGTATCGCGGTCGCGAGCCCCAGTGACTCGGCGATGAAGATCATGGCGGCCGTGATGGCGGCGGGCATGGTCCCGCCGCTGGCCATGGCGCTCGCCACGACCGTGCGCGGCAAGCTCTTCACCCGGACCGAGCGGGAGAACGGCAAGGCGGCCTGGGTCCTGGGCGCTTCCTTCATCACGGAGGGCGCGATCCCGTTCGCGGCGGCCGACCCGCTGCGCGTGATCCCCTCCGCCATGGTGGGCGGCGCGGTCACCGGCTCCCTGTCGATGGCCTTCGGCGCCACGCTGCGGGCCCCGCACGGCGGCATCTTCGTGGTCCCGCTGATCGGCAACCCGTTCCTCTACCTGATCGCCATCGCGGCCGGTGTCTGTGTCACCACCGCCCTGGTGGTCGTCCTGAAGGGCATGCGCAAGCAGGCCCCCGAGGGGACCGGTGCGGGGGTCGCCGACACCGCGATAGCGGCGAAGGTCGACTCCAAGGAGCCGGTCGCGGCCTGAACGGCCAACTACTCGCCCTTTTAGGGCATCTGCGAGATACGTCACGGTCCGGGGCCAAAGTCCCGGACCGTGGTGTCTACTGGAGGGCATGCCTGAGCATGTGTCGATCCTCCAGCTGATGGGCGTGGCCGTCCTCGCCCTCGCGACCGTCATCTGGGTCGTCGGCCTGTCCCGCCTGCTGCGCCGCGCGCGCACCGGGGCCGCCGTGCGCCACCATGGGCAGATGCTCCGCGCCATGCCGCGTCAGCGCCGGTCCGGCCCCGCCGCGGAGACCGTGGAACTCACCCCCGAGGAGCGCACCGCGTTCGCGGGCCTGGTACGTCAGTTCAGCGACAGCCGCCCCTGACGAACGGGGGCTCCCCTGAGGAACGAGGGCTCCGCCCCGACGAACGAGGGATCCCCCCGACGAAATGGGTGTTCGGCTCACTACGCCAGGCTCTAGGCGAGCCGCGCCGCCCGGCGTTCCATGGCGGCCCGCGCCGCGTGCTCCGTCGGATAGACCTCGCACATGTGCCGGCCGTCCGGCGTCGCCGTGTGCTCGACCTCCCACAGGGAGATCTCCTGGCCGTCGCGGAGCAGGAACGCGTGCTCGTAGAGCGAGAAGCACAGCCCGACCTGGCCCGCCCGGCAGGGGCGCCCGAAGGCCTGGGTGATCTGGTGCGCGAACGCGGTGCGCAGCAGCGGCGTCGTGATGTCGGCCCCCGGCCGGTCCGCGTTCTCCGCCCGCCGCAGCAGCCGCCGCGCGTGATCCGCCGAGTCGTCCGTCAGATAGACGTGCCGCGGCTCGGGGACCGGTGACGGATGGACCATCACGGGCAGTTCGAAGTCCGGCGCGTCCGGCGGCAGCGGCAGCCGGGCCGTGGCGGCGCGCAGCTCCTCCTCGTCGACATACACCTCGTGCTGCGGCTCGCTCCCGGGCGCCGTGTTGTGCACGAGCTCCCACAGCGTGACCGCCGAGCCGTCGGCGAGCAGCCAGGTGTGCCGGTACGTCTCGCGGTGCAGCCCCGCGCTGTGGTGCGCGGAGTGCAGCGAACTGTCGTGCGCCAGTGCGCAGTCGAGCCGCCTTATCGTCTCGTCGGGCAGCTCGAAGGAGTTCAGGGCACGGCCGAGGAGTCGCTCGAGGTGCTCCTCCGGAGACTCGGGCGACTCGGGTGGTTCGTACGCTGCTGTCTCGTACGGAACGCTCAAGGTTTCTCCCGGCGTTGCTGCATGTCACCTTGTGGGTGCATACCGTAGCCCCTCGGTCGGACATCAATCCCGCGAACCGAGAAAACGTACGGACAGAAAACGAGCGGGCCGCGCGGCAAGTTCCCGCGCGGCCCGCCGTGACGTCAACGGCCCCAGGTCAGACCGTACTTCCCGCGGTCCACGCACTCCAGGACATGTTCCAGCCGTTCAGTCCGTTGTCCGGCGAGACGGTCTTGTCGGGCGAGTTCTTCACCACCACGACGTCCCCGACGAGAGAGTTGTCGTAGAACCACTTCGCGCTGGTGTCGCCCTGCGCGCCCTGTACGTCGGCGAGACCGACACATCCGTGGCTGGTGCCCTGCTGCCCGAAGGGCGGGTTCCCGCGGTTGTACCAGTAGTTGCCGTGGATGAACGTTCCCGAAGACGTCAGTCGCATCGCGTGCGGCACGTCCGGGATGTCGTACTCGCCGCCGTAGCCCACCGTCGAGCCGTTCATCCGGGTCTGGACGAACTTCTCGGAGATCACCATCTGACCGTTGTACGTGGTGTGCTCCGGGCTGCCCGCCGAGATCGGCACCGTCTTGAGCGTCTTGCCGTCACGCACGACCGTCATGGTCTGCGTGTTGACGTCGACCGTGGAGACCTGGGAGCGGCCGACGGTGAAGGTGACCGTCTTCTTCTGCACCCCGAAGACACCGTTCGCGCCCTCGACGCCGTCCAGGTCGATCTTCATCGTGACCTTGGAACCGGCCTTCCAGTACGTCTCGGGCCGGAAGTCGAGCCGCTGCGAGCCGAACCAGTGCCCGGCCACCTGCTGCCCGCTGCTGGAAGTGACCGTGATGTGCGACTGCACGGCCTTCTGGTTGCTGATCACCTTGTCGAAGTTGAACGACACCGGCATTCCGACGCCGACCGTGGTGCCGTTGTCGGGCGTGTACGTGCCGATGAAGCTGTTGCTCGAGGAGACCGTCGTGAAGATGGAGTTGGCGGCGGCCGTGCGTCCGTTCGCGTCCTTCGCGGTCGCCGAGATCTGGTACTTCGTCCCGCGCTCCAACTGCGCCGTCGGCTTCCAGCCGGTCCCGTCCGCGGTGATCGCCCCCGCCACCGCCGTCCCGGACCCCGACACCGTCATCTTCACCTCGGTCAGCTTGCCGTCGCTGACCTTCACGCCGGTCGCGTTGATGGACGCGTCCGTCGCACCGTCCTTGGCCGAGATGACGATCTTCGCCGTGGACGTCTTGGCCGAGCTGCCGCTGTCCTTGCCGCCCTTGGCTTCGGCGCTGGCGTTGCCGCCGCAGCCGGTCAGGGTGAGGGCGCCGACCATCAGGGCGGCACAGGCCCCCAGTGCGCGCCGCGCTGTCATGTTCGGCGTTGTCACGGGCTACTCCAGTTTCTCGTGATGTGCGTGATCCGCTCCAGTGCGTGGATAGAGAGCGAGCGGTGCCGCGAAGGGTTCCCGCCGTCCCCGGCCCAACACCGTCGCGTGACAGAACCGGGACAATCACCCACCGGCCCACGACGAACTCCCCCTCCCCCTGGCGCGACTTGACGTCGGTGAGGGCAGTGGAACACCCGGAACCACGGACCAGGACCCGCCCTAGGCGCTCCCGTACAGCTCCCCGTACGACGGCCACACCCCGCCCGGTCCGTCCACCGGGTCGGCCGCTCGTACCGCGCGGACGATCGCCCGGGTCACCAGATCCGCGCCCGCCGCGAGGATCTCGTTGAGGGCCAGGGGATGGTCGGGAGTGAGCGGGCGGGCGCCCGTGGCCAGGGCGAAGACCGTGTCGCCGTCGTTCAGGAGGTGGACCGGGCGGACGGCGCGGGCGATGCCGTCATGGGCCGTGCCGGCGAGCTTGTGGGCCTGGGCGCGGGTGAGGTCGGCGTCGGTGGCGACGACGGCGAGCGTGGTGTTCAGCGGGGGAGGCGCGTTCTTCGCGGCGGCTTCGGCGAGCCGTTGCCGCGCCGCCTCGTGGACCTCGGCGGAGGGATAGGCCGTACGACCGTCTCGCAGCAACTCCCCGTACAACACCCCCGTCTCCGGATCCACCGCCGAACCCGCCGCGTTGGCCACCACCAGCGCGGCCACCGTGATCCCCGAGTCGAGCACGGCGCTCGCCGTCCCGATCCCCCCCTTGATCCGCCCCACCGCCGCCCCCGTCCCGGCGCCCACGCAACCCTCCGGCACCGGCGCACCCGGCCCGCTCGCGTCGGCAGCCTCGACCGCGGCCCGGCCCGTGGCCGCGTCCGGCCTCGCCCGGAAATCGCCGCCGCGGCCCAGGTCGAAGACACAGGCGGCGGGCACGACCGGCACGACGTGCGCCGGGTCGAGGCCCACCCGCACCCCCCGGCCCCGCTCCTCCAGCCAGGCCATCACCCCGGACGCGGAGTCCAGCCCGTACGCGCTGCCGCCGGTCAGTACGACCGCCTCCACCTTCTGCACCAGGTTGCGCGGGTCGAGCGCGTCGGTCTCCTTGGTGCCGGGTCCGCCACCGCGTACGTCCACGGCCGCGATGGCGCCGCCCGCAGGGGCGAGCACGACCGTGGTGCCGGTGAGCCAACCGTCGCCGGTACGCGTCGCGTGCCCCACGCGCAGCCCAGCGACATCCGTCAGAGCGTCAACTGTCATGTCTCCAGTGTTTCCCGCCCCGCGGTCCCCGCCCCCTTCGTTGTGACCATCCGTGCCGTCAGGGCGACTCCGACCGTCACCGACAGCGCCGCCACGACGCCGGCCGCGAGCACCGCCCAGCTGCGCAGGAAGGTGCACAGGATCACCAGCAACGCCGTCGTCGGCAGGACGAGTTGCTCTGTGATGCCCATCTTGAAATGGCGCGCGTGCAACAGCCACACCGTGAGGAAGTACAGCGCCGTCGGCAGTGTCACCGCGGCGGACGCGGCGAGCGTCGCGATCTGTGTCTTGCCGACCGCCTGCTCGACCGCGACCTCCAGGCCCGCGCCGATCGCGGCCGCCGACGCGAAGATCAGGTAGTGGCCGTATCCCCACAGGAACGCGTGGGCCTTGGACCGCAGGTGCCCGTGGATGGGTACCACGAAGTAGATCCACCAGGCGGAGAAGACGATCAGGAGTCCGCCTGCGGCGATCGGCAACAGCTCGCCCAGCGCGTCGTGCTCGTCCACCGCCGACTTCACGGCCATCGTCGACGCGGCGATCGTCTCGCCCAGCACGATGATCGTGAACAGGCCGAACCGCTCGGAGACGTGGTGCGGATGCCAGGAGGTGACGAAGTCCTTCTCCGCGTACGCGGGGACGCACATCTCGGCGATCGCCATCACCAGGAACACCCAGGGACGCCCGGGCTCCGGCAGGACCAGCAGCCCCAGCCAGCCGACCTGGCACAGCAGCACACCGCCCGCGTACCGCAGCGCCATGGTTCTCTCGGGGCCCTCCGTGCCGCGGGCCACCCGCAGCCACTGGGCGATCAGCGCGAAACGCATGATCGCGTAGCCGAGCCAGACGGCCAGGTACACATGGTTCTCGAATGCCCGCGACACCCCGGCGGCGAGGACCAGGACACCGGCGATCTGCACCAGCGTCACGACCCGGTAGAGCGCGTCGTCGTTGTCGTACGCCGAGGAGAACCAGGTGAAGTTCATCCACGCCCACCAGATGGCGAAGAAGATCATCGCGTAGTTGAGGATGCCCTCGCCCGCGTGTCCCGCCGCCACGGCGTGCACCAGCTCGCCGCCCGCCTGGGCGATGGCCACGACGAAGCACAAGTCGAAGAAGAGCTCCAGCGGCGACGCGACGCGGTGCGCCTCGTCCCTCCTCCGGGCGGTCATTCTGCGCAGGGGCCCGAGTCGGGCCGTCCTGGGCGTCGGGGTGGGTTCGGAAGCGGCGCTGGACGTCATACGGCCAAGCACAGCAGAAAAGAGTCCAGGTCGCTCGGGTTGACGGCCGCGGGACGCGGCCGCACCGGGGTGGGCCGGGGATCCCTCGGCGTACGCTGGTGCGCATGAGTACCGGCCCCGCCCCCGCCTCCGCCTCCGAACCGCGTGACGCGTCCGCACCGCGCGATCCGAAGTCCGCGCTGATCTTCGACGACCCGCTGAGCCAGCAGTCCTCGGACGACACGGACCGGGGATGGGGCGAGCAGTCCGGCGGTGACGGTGACAGCGTGGCGGACCTGAAGCGGTTCCTCGACGAGAAGCCGCCGCACCACCTCTGAGCCGCCGCACCTCGGCGCCGTCTGACGCCGAGCCCGGCATGGCGAGCGCCGGTCCCGAGGCTGCCGCGGCCGGATCCGCGGTCGTGGATCCCGGCCTGGAGAGAACGAAGGACGATTCCGAGCGTCCTCAGTCGGCCCGCGATCGTGCGGAGACGGCCCCCGAGAGTCTCAGGCCCGGCCCGGATCGTGCGGGGTCGACTTCCGAGCTTCCCGGGCGGGCGCCCGACTGTCCGGAGCGGACCTCCGAGCTTTCCGAGCCTGACGCCGACGGTCCGGGATCGGGCTGCGAGCCTCGGGAGCAGGCAGCCGGGCTTGCGTAGCCCTACGGCGACAGCCCGCCGCCGGCCCGGGCGTTTCCGGGGTCCGAGCCCGGCCCTCATTGCCTGGCGTCGGCCCCCGGGCTTCCGTAGGCCGTCCCCGGTCTTCTCCGTCAGTTCTGGCTGTTGCCCGAACCGCGCTGGGCCAGCAGCGCGTCGCGGATCTCCTTGAGCACCTCCAGTTCGGACACCTCGATGACCTCCTGGGTGCTCTCCTTCGCCTTCTGCCGGGCCGCCTGCCGGGCCAGGAACTTCGACATCGGCAGGACCATCAGGAAGTAGACGACGGCCGCGGTGGTCACGAAGCTGAGTGTGGCGCCCAGCACGGAGCCCCACATGATCCGTATGCCCGTCGCCGTGTCCCCGGTGCCGGTGCAGTGGGGTTTGAGGCAGGAGCTGTAGCTGTCGAGGTTCTGTGTGCCGATCGCACCCACCAGCGGGTTGATGATGCCCTTCACCACCGAGTTGACGATGTTGGTGAAGGCCGCGCCGATGACCACCGCGACGGCCAGGTCGATGACGTTGCCCCGCATCAGAAAGGCCTTGAAGCCCTCCCAGACACCGGGTTGCTTCTTCTCGCTCACCAAGAGGCCCCTCTGCACAAGTTGTGGAACAAACAGCTCCGCAACCTACGGCAGGGCCCGCCGGACCTGTCCAATTCGATAGCACGATCGAGCGAGTTGACACCGATTCGATATCGAGGAGGGCCGTCAGTACGGCATTGCGCACGGCGTTCAACACAGTGTCACCGCCAGCCGTGCCGTCGTGCCCGCGCCCGCCAGTCGCGCCGCCGTGGCCCGGGGCACGGAGAGGACGACCAGCGCCCCGCTCTCGGTGGCGGCGAAGTCCGGGACCTCGGCCACCCGCGCCCCGGCCGCGACCACGCGGCCCTCGCTGCCCCCGTCCGCCGCGATCACGTCGACCCGGTCGCCCGGCCTGAGCAGCCGCACCGTGGCCGCGTCGGCGATCCGCACCGGCGCCGCCACCGTCTCCACCGTGTCCCGCCCCCGCACGGACGCGGTAGCGGAAGGGGACGAGGGAGAAGGGGACATGGGGGCGGAAGCGGACGTGGACGGGGGAGCCGTCGTCGGATGGCCCCGTGCCCGCCCGGCGTCACCGGGGCCCGCAGCCACGAGAGCCGCCGCCGTGACGGCGAGTCCCGCGGCCACGGCCCGCCGCTTGTGACGGGTCAGGCGCCGCAGCCCGTACCGTCCGCCGCGCACGTGCACGGGGGCGAACTGCGGCACCTCGCGGATCGGAGGCGCGTCCACACCGGGCGGACGTACGGGATCCGCGCCGGGCGCCCGTACGAGATCAGTGTCCGGCGGGCGTACAAGAGGAGCGTGCTGTGCCATGGGACCACCACCTGCGACGAGAGATCGGCTTGCGATCCCACGATGAGGCCTCGCGGCGGAGCCCGTCGGAGCCGGTGGACTACCGACGAGTTGTGGACAACTCCCCCACCCGAACGGGAAGTTCCACGGCGTGGAAACGCCCGTCAGCGCCCGTCAGCGCCGGTCAGTGCCCCTCGGCGCCCGTCAGTGCCCACCGAGCGCCCGTCGAGGTCATCGTCACGGCAGCTCGAAACCCGGGTCCATGCCACCCAGCGCCGTCGTGCACAGACAGTCCCGCGTCCCGTTCCCCGGCAGGGCAGCCACCGCGTCGTACAGCACGTCCCGCAGTCGGTCCACGTTCGACGCGAACACCTTCAGCACGTCGTCGTGCGAGACGCCCTCGCCGGCCTCCGCGCCCGCGTCGAGGTCGGTGACCAAGGTCAACGAGGTGTAGCAGAGCTCGAGTTCACGAGCGAGCGCGGCCTCGGGGTGGCCGGTCATGCCCACCACGGACCAGCCCTGCGCCTGGTGCCACAGCGACTCGGCGCGGGTGGAGAACCGCGGTCCCTCGATCACCACGAGCGTGCCGCCGTCCACCGGCTCCCAGTCACGCCCGCGCGCCGCTTCGAGGGCGGCCTTGCGGCCGACGGGGCAGTAGGGGTCGGCCAGCGACACGTGCACGACGTTCGGCACGGTGCCGTCCGGCAGCGGCAGCCCGTCGAAGAACGTCTGCGTCCGCGTCTTCGTACGGTCGACCAGCTGGTCCGGCACGATCAGCGTTCCCGGCCCGTACTGGGGGCGCAGTCCGCCCACCGCGCACGGTCCGAGGATCTGACGGGCGCCTACGGAGCGCAGCGCCCAGAGGTTGGCCCGGTAGTTGATGCGGTGCGGCGGCAGATGGTGGCCGCGGCCGTGGCGGGGAAGGAAGGCGACCCGTCGCCCGGCGATCTCGCCGAGGAACAGGGAGTCGCTCGGCGGCCCGTAGGGGGTCTCGACTTGTATCTCGGTCACATCGTCGAGGAAGGAGTAGAAGCCCGAGCCGCCGATGACACCGATCTCTGCGTTCGCCATGACGATCACATTAGCGGGCTTCGAAGATCTGCCTCCGAAAACGGCGAGGCCCCTGTTTTCCGAAAGCGGCGAGGACTCCGTCGTCCGAAAGCGGCGAGGACTCCGTCGTCCGAAAGCGGCGAGGACTCCGTCGTCCGAAAGCGGCGAGGACCCCGTCGTCCGAAAGCGGCGAGGACCCCGTCGTCCGAAAGCGGCGAGGACCCCGTCGTCCGGAAACTCCGGGGAACCCGCCCTCGAAAAAGCCGAGGACCCCATCGTCGTACGACGACAGGGTCCCAGCGAGAAAGTCCTAGGCGGCCGAGCTGCTGCTCGACGAGCCGCTGCCCGACGACTTCGAGTCCGACGAGGACGACGAGCTCGTCGACGAGGACGGCGTCGAAGAGGTCGACGGCTTGGAGGCCGGCGAGCTGCTCGACGAGGAGCCACGGCTGTCGTTGCGGTAGAAGCCGGAGCCCTTGAAGACAATGCCGACGGCCGAGAACACCTTCTTGAGGCGTCCACCGCAGTTGGGGCACTCGGTCAGGGCATCGTCGGTGAACTTCTGCACCGCCTCGAGGCCCTCGCCACACTCGGTGCACTGGTACTGGTAGGTCGGCACTTGTCTTCCTCCTGGCACTCTCACTCAATGAGTGCTAACGACGATCCATAGTGACGTATTCCGCGAGATCAGTCCACTGTCAGCGGCACTCGGTGACCGACGCCACGTGCGACGGTGCGCCCGGTGGGCCGTGTGGCCAGCCGAGAACGCAGGGCCAGCAGGGTCACCAGCGCCAGTGCCGTACCGGCCATCGGCACCAGGAATCCGGCACCGTTCCACAGGCGGTCCTCCAGCTGTCCGGCGACCGTGACGGCTGCCGCCTGGCCGAGCGCGACGGCGCCGGTCAGCCACGTGAAGGCCTCGGTGCGGGCGCCCGCCGGGACCAGGCCCTCGACCAGCGTGTAGCCGGTGATCAGGGACGGAGCGATGCACATGCCGACCAGGAGGCCGATCGCGGCGAGTACGACCACGGAGTGCGCGGCCCACAGTCCGGACGCGACGAGCGCCAGGGCGGCGTAGCCGATGACGAGCCGCCGCTGCGGGGCCACCTTCCAGGCGACGGCGCCGCAGACGATGCCGGAGAGCATGTTGCCCGCGGCGAAGACGCCGTACAGGACGCCGTTCAGACCGGGCTCGCCGATCGACTCGCTGAACGCGGCGAGCGAGACCTGCATACCGCCGAAGACGGAGCCGATGCCCAGGAAGGTCACGATCAGCACGCGCACTCCGGGGACCCGCAGCGCGGAACCGTGCTCCACGCGCGTGTGCCCGGCGGCGGCGACAGCGGGCTGGGTGCTCTTCTGCGCGGCGAAGAGGAGACCACCGATCAGGGTCAGCCCGGCCTCGGCCAGCAGGCCCGCGGCCGGGTGGACGGCGGTGCACAGCGCCGTGGCGAGGAGCGGGCCGAACACGAAGGTCAGCTCGTCCGTGACGGACTCGAAGGCCGCCGCGGTGGTCATCAGGGGCGAGTCCTGGAGCTTCACGCCCCAGCGGGCGCGCACCATGGGCCCGACCTGGGGCACCGAGGCGCCGGTCGGCACGGCGGCGAGGAAAAGGGCCCACAAGGGGGCGTCCATCAGCGCCAGCGCCGTCAGGGAGAGGCCTGCCACGGTGTGCACCAGGACGCCGGGCAACAGGACGGCCCGCTGGCCGTGGCGGTCGGCGAGACGGCCGGTGAAGGGTGCGAACAGGGCCATGGAGACGCCGGTGACGGCGGCGACCGCGCCGGCGGCCCCGTACGAGCCGGTGGTGTGCTGGACGAGGAGTACGAGGGAGAGCGTCAACATCGCGAAGGGCTGACGTGCGGCGAAGCCGGGAAGCAGGAACGTCCAGGCGCCGCGGGTGCGCAGCAGCTGTCCGTATCCGGGGCGGGAGGTGACCGTGGATGCCACGGCCCGTGCCTTTCTGCCGCCTGGTAGCGCGGCCCCCTTTGTCGAGCGGTTCGCCTCCGGGGTGCTGTGGTCGGTGTCGGGAGGCCGACCGTGCTCAGCCCTTCGGGCCTCCGCGCGTTCGACCTCTCGACACCGTCGTACCCCTTTGGCCCACTCGCCCTGCGGGGGGCGCCGAGAGCTGTCCTCTTGCGCGGAACTGCGGTAGATGCCGCGCCGCCCACTGCGGGGGCGTCGCGACCGCCATACGGTCGCGCCAGCTCTGCTTCAGGCAGAGTTGGTTCGATCAAGGTGTGCCTTCATCGTACAGGGGCGAGTGCTGCGGTGCCTGTGAAAGTGAGCACCATGACGGTGTTCGCCTGCGAATGCACATCGCCCCTTCATGTCCCGTTTACTGTCCTGAATGTCGGGAGTGCGGTCCTGTGCCGTTGCCCGCGAGGCCCAGCCAGCCCGCCAGCTTGCCGCCCTGGCCCACCGCGCGCAGCCGTCGCTCGGCCGCGTCCCGGACCGGGTCGGTGGCCACCACGAGCAGCTCGTCGCCGCGTCGCAGGACGGTCGTGGGCAGCGGCACGAAGGAGGTCCCGTCGCGCACGACGAGGGTGACGGCGGCCCCCGAGGGCATGCGCAGCTCGGCCACCTCCACGCCGTGCATGCGGGAGCCCTTCGGGATCGCGACGGACAGCAGATGTCCGCGCAGTCGCTCCAGGGGTGCCGACTCGATCCCGAGGTCGGCGGCGCCCTCGGACTCGCCCAGCCGCAGCTTGCGGGCCAGCCAGGGCAGCGTGGGGCCCTGGATGAGGGTGTAGGCGACGACCAGGACGAAGACGATGTTGAAGATCCGGCGGCTCTCCGCGATGCCGCTCACCATCGGGATGGTCGCCAGGATGATGGGCACGGCGCCGCGTAGGCCGGCCCAGGACAGCAGCGTCTGCTCCTGCCACGGGATCCGGAAGGGCAGCAGGCTGACCACGACGCTCAGGGGGCGCGCCACCATGGTGAGCACCAGGCCGATGACGAGGGCCGGCATGATGTCGTCGCCCATGTCGTGCGGGGTGACGAGCAGTCCCAACAGGACGAACATGCCGATCTGGGCGATCCAGCCGAGCCCCTCGGCGAAGCCTCGGGTGGCGGGCCAGTGCGGCAGTTTGGCGTTGCCGAGCATCATCGCCGCGAGGTAGACGGCGAGGAAGCCGCTGCCGTGCGCGAGCGCGCCGGCGGCGTAGGCGGTGACCGCGATCGCCATCACGGCGATCGGGTAGAGGCCGGAGGCGGGCAGCGCCACGTGCCGCAGCCCCCAGGAGCCGAGCCAGCCCACCGCGAGGCCGATGGCCGCGCCGATGGCCAGTTCCAGCGTGATCTCGCCCAGCAGCACGTACCAGTGCTCCACGGGGCCCGCCGTGCAGAACGCGACGACGAGGATGACCACCGGGGCGTCGTTGAAGCCGGACTCGGCCTCCAGGATGCCCGTCACGCGCGCGGGGAGGGGTACTTTCCGCAGCACCGAGAAGACGGCCGCCGCGTCCGTCGAGGACACCACCGCGCCGATGATGAGCGCCTGCCGCCATTCCAGGCCGATCAGGTAGTGGGCGGCCGTGGCCGTCACTCCGACGCTCACCGCGATGCCGACCAGTGCCAGCGAGGTGGCCGCCGGCAGGGCCGGCTTGATTTCCTTCCACTTCGTGCCGAGGCCGCCCTCGGCCAGGATCACGACCAGGGCCGCGTACCCGATGACCTGCGTCAGTTCGGCGTTGTTGAAGTGGACGTTGCCGACCCCGTCCTGGCCCATGGCGACGCCTATGCCGAGGTAGACGAGCAGGCTGGGGAGCCCGCTGCGCGAAGAGATACGAACCGCTGCCACCGCGACTAGCAGAACGAGCGAGCAGACGAGCAGGAGCTGGTTGAGGTGGTGGACAGTCAGCGGCTGTTCCCTTCTCGCCAATCCGGGCACTGGATTCGAACGTGTGGATGTGAACGCGTCGATTCGATGTGATCGCGTCGAGGTCAACGCGTGGAATCGAGGTGAACGCGTGGATCCCAGCACGTCGATCCGAACACCCGAAGTCGGTACATGAGTCCAAGTACTTCGTTACCTTACCTAACTCTTGACGCTTTCTTGACACTCCAGGGGCCGAGATCGAACGCTCGTCCGTCCTGTACCCGACTCCGCGTCAAGGCGCGTCGGGCCCTGCGCCTATGGTTGCTCCAGCACTCCAGGACCGCCTGCCGCTCGCGTTAGGACAGCAAGGACAGCGATGCCCCCCAACACCACCGCCTCTTCCGGCCAGAAGCCGGGCAAGTCCGGCAGGAAGAAGGGGCGCAAGGCCCGACTGTTCCTGATCGTCCTGGTTCTGGCCCTCTTCGGAGGCGTTGCCTATGGCGGCTACTGGGGGGTCAGTACCGTCCGTGCCTCCTTCCCGCAGACCAAGGGCTCACTCACGCTCGACGGGCTGTCGGGTCCCGTGGACGTCAAGCGGGACGGCAACGGGATCCCGCAGATCTACGCCTCGTCCGACGAGGACCTGTTCATGGCGCAGGGTTACGTCCAGGCGCAGGACCGGTTCTACGAGATGGACGTACGCCGTCACATGACCTCGGGCCGGCTGTCCGAGATGTTCGGCTCGGGCCAGGTCAAGAACGACGAGTTCCTGCGCACGATGGGCTGGGACCGGGTCGCCAAGGAGGAGTACGACAAGAAGCTGTCGGCCTCCACGAAGAAGTACCTCCAGGCGTACGCCAAGGGAGTCAATGCCTACCTGAAGGGCAAGGACGGCAAGGACATCTCCCTGGAGTACGCGGCCCTTGGTTTCACCAACGACTACAAGCCCCAGGAGTGGACCCCGGTCGACTCGGTCGCGTGGCTGAAGGCGATGGCCTGGGACCTGCGCGGCAACATGCAGGACGAGATCGACCGCTCCCTGATGACCAGCCGCCTGGGCCCGAAGCAGATCGCCGACCTGTACCCGGAGTACCCCTACGGCCGGAACAAGACGATCACCCAGGAAGGCCAGTACGACAGCGTCACGGGGTCGTACGTCCAGGGCAGCAGCACGACGCTGGGCAGCGGGACGCAGTCCACGGCGGGCACCGGCCTCGCGGGGAACACCACCGCGCCCAACGGCCTGCAGAGCCAGCTCTCCAAGCTCTACAACGTGCTCGACAACGTACCCACCGCCGTCGGCGTGAACGGCAACGGCATCGGCTCGAACTCCTGGGTCGTCGCGGGCAAGTACACGATCACCGGTAAGCCGCTGCTGGCCAACGACCCGCACCTGTCGGCCTCGCTGCCCTCGGTCTGGTACCAGATGGGACTGCACTGCACGAGCGTCTCCAGCAAGTGCCAGTACGACGTCTCCGGCTACACCTTCGCGGGCATGCCCGGCGTGGTCATCGGCCACAACCAGGACATCGCCTGGGGCATGACCAACTCCGCGGTCGACGTCACCGACCTCTACCTGGAGAAGATCACCGGCGAGGGCTACGAGCGCGACGGCAAGGTGCTGCCCTTCACGACCCGCAGGGAAACGATCAAGGTCGCGGGCGGCGCCGACAAGACGATCGTCGTCCGGGAGACCAAGGACGGGATGCCGCTGCTCTCCGACCGCGACGACGAACTCGTCAAGGTCGGCAAGAAGGCCACCGTCGACAGCGGGGCGCCCGACCGCGGCGACGGCTACGCCATCGCGCTGCGCTGGACCGCCCTGGACCCGGGCAACTCCATGGACGCCGTCTTCCAGCTGGACAAGGCGTCGAACTGGACCGAGTTCCGCACGGCGGCCGCGTCCTTCGACGTGCCCTCGCAGAACCTGATCTACGCCGACACCAACAACCACATCGGCTACCAGCTGCCTGGCAAGATCCCGATCCGGGCCAAGGGCGACGACGGCTCGCTCCCGTCGCCCGGCTGGGACTCCAAGTACAAGTGGACCGGCTACATCAAGCAGTCCGAGCTGCCCTACGAGTACGACCCGAAGCGCGGTTACATCGTGACCGCCAACCAGGCGGTCGTCGACAAGGACAAGTACCCCTACACGCTCACCACGGACTGGGGCTACGGGACGCGCAGCCAGCGGATCACCGATCTCATCGAGGCGAAGATCAAGGGCGGCGGCAAGATCTCGACCGACGACATGCGCCAGATGCAGCTCGACGACAGCAGCGAGATCGCCAAGCTGATCGTGCCCAAGCTGCTCAAGATCGACGTCGCCGACAAGAACGTCCGCGACGCGCAGAAGCTCCTGGAGGGCTGGGACTACACCCAGGACGCCGACTCCGCGGCGGCCGCGTACTTCAACGCGACCTGGCGCAACATCCTCAAGCTCGCCTTCGGCAACAAGCTGCCCAAGGAGCTGCGGGTCAAGGGCCAGTGCCTGAACGTCGCCCCGGTCGACACCACCGGCCCCGCGGACGAGAACCAGACGGTGCGCGAGTGCGGCCAGCGTGAGGCGGACCAGGCGCAGCCGGACGGCGGCGACCGCTGGTTCGAGGTGGTCCGCAAGATCATTGACGACCCGAACAACGACTGGTGGAAGGCGCCCAAGACGCGCCTCGACAAGGCGGCCGACAACCGGGACGAGCTCTTCGCGCGGGCCATGAAGGACGCCCGCTGGGAGCTGACCGCCAAGCTCGGCAAGGACATGGACACCTGGAGCTGGGGCCGGCTGCACCGCCTGTTCCTGAAGAACCAGACCCTGGGCACCGAAGGTCCCGGCGTCCTGCAGTACATGCTCAACCGCGGCCCCTGGAAGCTCGGCGGCGGCGAGGCGACGGTCAACGCGACCGGCTGGAACGCCGCGGGCGGCTACGGAGTGGTCTGGGTGCCGTCCATGCGGATGGTGGTCAACCTCGACGACTTCGACAAGTCGAAGTGGATCAACCTCTCCGGCGCCTCCGGGCACGCCTACAGCGCCCACTACACCGACCAGACGGACAAGTGGGCCAAGGGCGAACTGCTGCCGTGGTCCTTCTCGGGCAACGCGGTCGACAAGAGCACGAGCGACACCCTGGTGCTCAAGCCGTGAGCCGATGACGGCGACCACGAGTGACTGAACGCGACCATGAGTCACTGAAGGCGACAGGTGAAAGGGCCCTCCACGCACGCATGGAGGGCCCTTTCGTCCACCCGGACCCGTCAGCCGAAGCGACGCACCCCCGAAGGCGTCACCACCGCGTGTACGGGACGGTCGTGAGGTTCCGCCGGGACGTGCTCCACGACCTCCGCGTCGTACAGCAGCACCACCAGTGCGGGATCGGCCCCCGCGCGCTCCAGGCGGGCCAGGACGCGGTCGTACGAGCCGCCGCCGCGCCCCAGACGCATTCCGCGCCGGTCCACGGCAAGGCCGGGCAACAGGACGGCGTCGGCCTCCTGGACGGCCTCGGGGCCGAGCCGCGCGCCCGCCGGCTCCAAGAGAGCCATCCTGCCGCCGTGTTGGACACGCTCCACAGAGCCCTCTCCGGCGTACGCGCCCCAGTCCAGGTCGTTGTCCGCCAGCAGGACCGGCAGCAGCACGCGCACCCCGCGCGTGTGGAGCGCGTCCAGGAGCGCGAGGGTGCCCGGCTCGCTCCCCATGGAGACGTACGCCGCCACCGTGCGCGCGTGCGCCAGCTCCGGCAGCTCCATCGCCCGCAGGGCCAGGGCCCCGGCGGATTCTCGCAGGTCGTAGGGTGTCAACCTGCTTCTCACCGCGAGGAATCCTCGCCGCAACATGCGCTTGTCAGGCTCTGCCGCACGTCCCACGTGGCTCACAGCTCACTCCGTACCGTTCCTTATGCGCTCATATGAGAGCTATTTAACGGGACCAACAGATTGCGCTCATAGCCACCGGATATGGTTACGCGCATGACTGAGTCGCACCCCAGGATCAGCAAGGCTGTCATCCCCGCAGCAGGCCTCGGAACCCGGTTCCTGCCGGCCACCAAAGCCACTCCCAAAGAGATGCTGCCGGTCGTCGACAAGCCGGCGATCCAGTACGTGGTCGAAGAGGCCGTGTCGGCGGGTCTCGATGACGTCCTGATGATCACGGGCCGCAACAAGCGCCCCCTCGAGGACCACTTCGACCGCAATTATGAGCTGGAGTCCGCCCTTCAGAAGAAGGGCGACGCCAACCGGCTCGCCAAGGTCCAGGAGTCCAGCGACCTGGCCACCATGCACTACGTGCGCCAGGGCGACCCCAAGGGCCTCGGCCACGCCGTCCTGTGTGCGGCGCCGCACGTCGGCCACGAGCCCTTCGCGGTGCTCCTCGGCGACGACCTGATCGACCCCCGCGACCCCCTCCTCGCCCGCATGGTCGAGGTCCAGGAGCAGCACGGCGGCAGCGTCATCGCGCTCATGGAGGTCGAGCCCGAGCAGATCCACCTCTACGGGTGCGCGGCCATCGAGACCACCGGCGAGGGCGACCTCGTCAAGGTGACGGGCCTGGTCGAGAAGCCGGACCCGGCGGACGCGCCCAGCAACTACGCGATCATCGGGCGTTATGTCCTCGACCCGCACATCTTCGACATACTCCGCAAGACCGAGCCGGGCCGCGGCGGCGAGATCCAGCTCACCGACGCCCTCCAGCAGCTCGCGCAGGACGAGAAGGTCGGCGGCCCCGTGCACGGCGTCGTCTTCAAGGGCCGCCGCTATGACACCGGCGACCGCGGCGACTACCTGCGTGCCATTGTCAGGCTCGCGTGCGAACGTGAGGACCTGGGCCCGGACTTCCGGACCTGGCTTCGCAGTTACGTAGCCGAGGAGATGTAGGAATTTGAGCAGCGCCGCGACCCGTGTCACCGGCCAGGGCCACCTCTGGTCGGTGACCGAGCACCTGGAGGACATCCTCGCGACCGTTCGCCCGCTCGAACCCATCGAGCTGCAACTCCTCGACGCCCAGGGCTGTGTCCTGGTCGAGGACGTCACGGTGCCGGTCTCCCTGCCGCCGTTCGACAACAGCTCGATGGACGGGTACGCGGTCCGGGTCGCCGATGTCGCGGGCGCGAGCGAGGAGTACCCGGCGGTCCTCACGGTCGTCGGCGACGTCGCGGCCGGCCAGGGCGAGCAGCCCCATGTGGGCCCCGGTGAGGCCGCCCGCATCATGACCGGCGCCCCGCTGCCGCCCGGCGCCGAGGCCGTCGTCCCGGTGGAGTGGACCGACGGCGGCCTGGGGGAGGGTCCCGTCTCCGGGATGCGAGCCCGCAGCGCGGCCCCCGACGGCGCCTCCGGCCAGGTGCACGTCCACCGCCCGGCCGAGGCACGCGCGCATGTGCGCGCGAAGGGCAGCGACGTGAAGGCGGGAGACCGCGCCCTCGAAGCAGGCACGATCCTCGGCCCGCCGCAGATCGGCCTGCTCGCCGCGATCGGCCGCGGCACCGTACGCGTGCGCCCGCGCCCGCGTGTGGTCGTCCTGTCCACCGGCAGCGAACTCGTCCAGCCCGACGAGCCGTTGGGCAGCGGTCAGATCTACGACTCCAACAGCTTCGCCCTGTGCGCCGCCGCCCGTGATGCAGGCGCCATCGCCTACCGGGTGGGCGCGGTCGCGGACGACGCCGAGACGCTTCGCGCCACCATCGAGGACCAGCTCATCCGCGCGGACCTGCTGGTCACCACGGGCGGCGTCAGCGTCGGCGCCTACGACGTCGTCAAGGAAGCCCTGTCCTCGGTGGGCGACGAGGACGAGGAGGGCAGCGGCATCGACTTCCGCAAGCTCGCCATGCAGCCCGGCAAGCCCCAGGGCTTCGGCACGATCGGCCCCGAGCACACCCCGCTGCTCGCGCTCCCCGGCAACCCCGTCTCGTCGTACGTCTCCTTCGAGCTGTTCGTCCGCCCCGCGATCCGCACCCTGTCGGGCCTGGACGACATCCACCGCCCCACCACCAGAGCGACCCTGGAGACGGACAAGGCGCTGACCTCGCCGGACGGCCGCCGGCAGTTCCTGCGCGGGAGGTACGCCGACGGCAAGGTGACCCCGGTCGGAGGCGCCGGATCCCACCTGGTCGCTGCCCTCGCCCACGCCGACGCGCTGATCGTCGTGCCGGAGGACGTCACCTCGGTCGAGCCCGGCACCGAGGTCGAAGTGGTCCTGCTCGGCTGAGTGCCCCGAGTGGCGGTACCGTGTCGCGCACAAGAGGCCCGACCGGGAGCGCCGCGCAGACATGAGTACGCAGGACCGACTGACCCACATCGACGAGGCGGGCGCCGCCCGTATGGTCGACGTCTCTGGGAAGGACGTGACCGCGCGCACCGCCCGCGCCAGCGGCCGTGTCCTGGTCTCGCCCCGTGTGATCGAACTGCTGCGCGGTGAGGGCGTCCCCAAGGGCGACGCCCTGGCCACCGCGCGCATCGCGGGCATCATGGGCGCCAAGCGCACCCCGGATCTGATCCCGCTCTGTCACCCGTTGTCGGTCTCGGGTGTCAAGCTTGATCTGTCGGTCGCGGACGACGCCGTCGAGATCCTCGCCACCGTGAAGACCACCGACCGTACGGGCGTCGAGATGGAGGCCCTCACCGCGGTCAGCGTGGCGGCCCTCACCGTGATCGACATGGTCAAGGCGGTCGACAAGGGGGCGGTCATCACGGACGTACGGGTGGAAGAGAAGACGGGCGGAAAGTCGGGCGACTGGAGCCGGACATGACGGCACCGTCCTACCGCGCGCTCGTGGTCACGGCCTCGAACAGAGCCGCCGCGGGGGTCTACGAGGACAGGGGCGGCCCCCTGATCGCCGAGGGGCTCACGGCGTACGGCTTCGAGGTCGACGGCCCCCGGGTGGTGCCGGACGGCGACCCCGTGGAAGCGGCACTGCGCGCGGGCGTCGACGCCGGGTACGACGTGATCGTGACGACGGGCGGTACGGGGATCTCGCCCACCGACCGGACGCCCGAGGCGACCCGGCGCGTACTCGATCACGAGGTGCCGGGCATTCCCGAGGCCATCAGGGCGTTGGGGAGAGAGAAGGTGCCCACGGCGGCGCTGTCCCGGGGGCTCGCCGGAGTCGCGGGACGGACGTTGATCGTCAACCTGCCGGGTTCCACCGGCGGGGTGAAGGACGGCCTGGCCGTTCTGGAGCCCCTTCTGATCCACGCCGTCGACCAGATCCGTGGCGGCGACCACCTCAGACCCAGCGGCAGTGGGGGTGCGAGCTGAACAGCCCATCCTGGCCCGTCGAGCTGGTGGACGGCGATGTCGTCCTTCGGCCGATAAAGGTGCGCGACCAGCGGGCCTGGCGCGAGGTGAACCGGCGCAACCGGGACTGGCTGCGGCCCTGGGAGGCGACGATTCCGCCCCCCACGCCCAGCGGTCCGATAGCGCACCGGCCGACCTACCGTCAGATGGTCCGGCATCTGCGCGCCGAGGCCAACGCGGGCCGGATGCTGCCCTTCGTCATCGAGTACCAGGGCCGTCTGGTCGGGCAGCTGACCGTCGCCGGGATCACCTGGGGATCGATGTGCTCCGGGCACATCGGCTACTGGGTGGACCAGTCGGTGGCGGGGCGCGGAGTGATGCCGACGGCCGTGGCGATGGTGACCGACCACTGCTTCCGCACGGTCGGACTGCACCGCATCGAAGTCTGCATTCGCCCGGAGAACGGGCCGAGCCGCCGGGTGGTGGAGAAACTCGGATTCCGCGAGGAAGGGCTCAGGCCGCGCTATCTGCACATCGACGGGGCCTGGCGGGACCATCTCGTCTTCGCGCTCACCGCGGAAGAGGTGCCGGAGGGGTTGTTGGGGCGTTGGCGGCGGGCACGATCGATGCAGGCCCGTTCGGAGAACCAGAGCAAGCCCGGCACTCAGTAAATGAAATGTATGTTCGAAATTGATCGGTGCGTGATCGGCTCGGGGCATTAAATTCGCGCTCCCTGCGGCCTGCTGATCGCATCGGTCACAAAAAAAGCTCGAAATATCAGCCGGATCGTGCGACACACCGGCCGAATTGGCAGATGGCCTCATGCAAACCCCTCTACCGTGTGAGACGTGAGCAGCAGCGGCCTCATCTACGCAGTCATCGTCGGGGCCTGGGCCGCCTACTTGGTGCCGATGTGGCTCCGTAGGCAGGACGAGCTGAACGAAGCCCGTCCGACGGAACGCTTCAGCACCGCCATCCGGCTGCTGTCCGGACGGGCGGGAATGGAGCGCCGGTACGCCAAGGACCTGCGGGCGCGCTCCGCCGAAGAGGGGGAGCCCAGCGCCGAGCCGGGCGCCGTCACCGATTCGGTGGACGTCCGGGCCTTCGCCATGCCTCCGGTCCGGCAGCAGACCAAGGCCCAACTCCCGCCGCCCGCCCAGCCCGAACCGCAGCAGGCGCCCCAGGCCGCCGCCCGGCAGGGTGCCCCACAGGGTTCCCCGGCCGCCGGCCGGGCGGTGCCGCAGCAGTCGGCCCAACCCGAGCCGAACTCGGGATCGGGCCCGGGATCTGGCGCGGGATCGGATTCAGGATCGGGTTCGGCCAACTCCCGGCCCTCCAGGGTTCCGGCCGCTCGGCGGGCCTCCGCGGCGGAGGCCGCAGCGCGCGCGCGGCGCTCGAAGGTGCTCGCGCGCCGACGGCGTACGACCGTGATGCTCTTCCTCGCCTTCACGCTCGGCGCGATCGTGGCGGCCGTCGGGGGACTCGCGTTCCTGTGGGCGCCCGGCGTGCCCGCCGTGATGCTGAGCTCGTACATCGTGTACCTGCGCGCCCAGGAGCGACGCCGCTTCACGTACACCATGGACCGCCGCCGGGCCGAGGCCGCGGCGCAGCGGCTCAGGGAGCGGCAGCCGCGCCGGCGGCCCACCCTCGACCCCGGTGCCGACGAGCCCGACGACAGCCCCGAGCCGGAGACCGACCCCGGTCTGTCCGCGCTCGCGGCCGACCGCCGCGCCCTCGTCGAGCAGACCGACCACGCCGAGTGGGTCGACCAGCAGCGTGAGCGTCAGCGGGGCCCCGGCCGGGGTGACAGCTGGGATCCGGTGCCGGTTCCGCTGCCTACGTACGTGACCGCGCCGGTCGCGCCCCGGGCCACCTCCAGTGTCGATCTGGGGGCGCCGGACGCGTGGAGTTCGGCGCGCTCCAGCGCCGCCGAGCCGAGCGAGCCGGAGGCGGAGCCCGCCGCCGAGGAGGGCCACGAAGCCGCCGAGACGGCCGAGGTCGCCGACGACGGTCGCAGTGACGCCCGGCGCGCCGCGTCCGCCCGGCGGGCCCGTGAGCGCGGTCGCACTCCGCTGTTTGACCAGTACGAGGACGGCGAACGGCCGCGCGCCGCCAACGAATGACCAGGCGCTCGGGAGCCCCGGCTGACCTGCCAGGAACGGATTTCCAAGCACCCCGACGGGGATGCTAGAGTTTCACTCGTTGCAAGGGCCTGTGGCGCAGTCCGGTAGCGCACCTCGTTCGCATCGAGGGGGCCAGGGGTTCAAATCCCCTCAGGTCCACTGCAATTCAGAACCCCGTCGGATTCGTCCGGCGGGGTTCTTGCCTGTTCGGCCGCACTCTCTCGTTCACTGAATGGTCAGCGGCTTGGCGTAGCAGAGGCTCAGTTCGTGGAAGCGGTAGTAGCCGAACTTGGCACAGGGCTCGTAGCCGCTGGAGAGGTAGAGGGCGACCGCCTCGGGCTGCTTGGCGCCGGTCTCCAGGACCATGCGGGTGCGACCGGCCGCGCGGGCGTCGTCCTCCAGGGCGGCCAGGATGCGGCGGGCGAGGCCGAGACCGCGGGCCTCCGGGGTCACGTACATGCGCTTGAGCTCGGCGTCGCCGTCCGCGTACCCCTCGTCGTTCCTGTCCTGGCCGCGCCAGCCGCCGGACGCGATCGGGCGGTCCCGCTCGTCGTAGGCGAGGAGGTACAGGCCGAGCGGCGGCTTGAACATCGACGCCTCGAGCGGTGTGACATCACCCTCATCGCCGTAGCGCTCGGCGTATTCGGCCTGCACTTGGTCGTTCAGTTTGACGGCGTCGGGGTGGTCGTACGGGACCGGGCGGATACTCATGCGAGGTATTGTACATCTATGCGCCCGCTGGGTGGAATGGATTAAGTATCGTGCCCGGGTGCTGACTGTTACCTCGGTGAATGTGAACGGGCTCCGGGCCGCCGCGAAGAAGGGCTTCGTGGAGTGGCTCGCGGAGACCTCCGCGGACGTGCTGTGCCTTCAGGAGGTGCGGGCCGAGCCCGGGCAGCTGCCCGAGGAGGTGCGGGCGCCGGTGGGGTGGCACGTCGTGCACGCCCCCGCGGCGGCCAAGGGGCGCGCGGGCGTCTCCCTGTACACCCGGCGCGAGCCCGACCGGGTACGGATCGGGTTCGGGTCCGAGGAGTTCGACTCCGGTGGACGCTACGTCGAGGCCGACCTGCCCGGTGTCACCGTCGCCAGCCTCTACCTGCCGTCCGGCGAGGTCGGAACCGAACGGCAGGACGAGAAGGTCCGGTTCATGGACGAGTTCCTCGCCCACCTGAAGGAGCTGCGTGAGCGCGCCGCCGCCGATGGGCGCGAGGTCGTCGTCTGCGGCGACTGGAACATCGCCCACCAGGAGGCCGACCTCAAGAACTGGCGTGCCAACAAGAAGAACTCCGGCTTCCTGCCCGAGGAGCGCGAGTGGCTGGGACGGGTCCTGGACGCGGACGACGGCGGGTACGTCGACGTCGTACGGGCACTGCACCCGGACGTCGAGGGGCCGTACTCGTGGTGGTCGTACCGGGGACGGGCCTTCGACAACGACAGCGGATGGCGCATCGACTACCACGTCTCGACGCCGGGGCTCGCGGGCAAGGCCGTGAAGGGGTTCGTGGAGCGGGCGGCGACGCACGCGGAGCGCTGGTCCGACCATGCGCCGGTGACGGTCGTCTACGAGTTGTAGTCCCGCAGCCGCCGGTGACGGCCGTCTACGAGTTGTAGTCCCGCAGCCGCCGGTCCAGAGCCATCGACAGTTCGGCCTCCACCACGCTCTTCGCCAGGGGGCGCAGGCGTTTGAGGTCTTCGGTGGTGCGGTTCTCCGTGAGGACGATGCCGGCGAAGAGGTCGGCGAGGGCGTCGGCGTGGTCGCGGACGCGGCGGGCGGCGGTGAGGACGTCGGCCAGGGGGATGCCCTCGCGGACCAGGGCCGCCGAGACGTCGAGCAGGCGGCGGCTGATGTGGACGATCTCGCCGCCGTCGGTGCCGAGATAGCCGAGGTCGAGGGCCGCGGCGAGGTTCTCCGGGGTGGCCTGGCCGGCGAAGACGTCGGCGAGTTCCTCGGGGGAGAGGCGGACGGGGGTCTCCTCGGTGGGCTCGCCCAGGCCGAGGAGTTCACCGACGTCACGGCCGTGGTCGAAGGCCTCGGCCAGCTCCGCGATGCCGTTGAGCGTGTGGCCGCGTTCGAGCAGCGCCGAGATCGTGCGCAGGCGGGCCAGGTGTGTGTGGTCGTACCAGGCGATACGGCCCTCGCGTCGGGGCGGCGGTATCAGCTTGCGTTCCCGGTAGAAGCGCAGGGTGCGCACGGTGATGCCGGCCTCCTTGGCCAGCTCCTCCATCCGGTACTCACGCTTCTCCGCCACGTGCGAAACCCTACGTCGTACCGTCGGTAACTTTCGTGGTCGCAAGCCTACCCATCAGTACGGAGCTGCTCTACGCTCCCATTGCGCCAGTGTTCACTGGCAGAGTCGGGCGGCTAGGGAGGCGTGGGATGGTCGGGATGACCGAGCACGAGCATGTGCGCGTCGCGGTGATCGGGTCCGGGTTCGGCGGTCTGGGGGCCGCGGTGCGGCTGCGCCGCGAAGGGATCACCGACTTCGTCGTCCTGGAACGGGCCGGAAGCGTCGGGGGTACGTGGCGGGACAACAGTTACCCGGGGTGCGCCTGTGACGTGCCCTCGCACCTGTACTCGTTCTCGTTCGCGCCCCACCCCGACTGGCCGCGCACCTTCTCGGGGCAGGAGCACATCCGGGCCTACCTGGAGCACGTCACCGACGTCTTCGGGCTGCGCCCGCATCTGCGCTTCGACTCCGAGGTGAAGATGATGACGTGGGACCAGGAGAAGCTCCGGTGGGGGATCGAGACCAGCCGTGGCTTCCTCACCGCCGACGTCGTCGTGTCCGCGACCGGACCGCTCTCCGATCCCAAGATCCCCGACATACCGGGGATCGACTCCTTCCCCGGCAAGGTCTTCCACTCGGCCCGCTGGGACCACGACTACGACCTGCGCGGCAAGCGCGTCGCCATGATCGGCACGGGCGCCTCCGCCATCCAGATCGTGCCCGCCATTCAGCCCGACGTGTCCCGGCTGACCCTCTTCCAGCGCACGCCGCCGTGGGTGATGCCCCGCGTCGACCGGGCCATCACCGGCGCCGAACGGTGGCTGCACCAGCAGCTGCCTTTCACCACACAGGCCCGGCGCGGACTGCTGTGGGGGATCAGGGAGCTGCAGGTCCAGGCGTTCACGAAGCGTCCCGACGAACTCGGCCTCGTCGAGCGGCTGGCCAGGCGGAACATGGCACGGGCCGTCCAGGATCCGGCGCTGCGGGCCAAGTTGACCCCCGACTACCGGATCGGGTGCAAGCGGATCCTGCTCTCCAACACCTACTATCCGGCGCTCACCCGGGCCAACGTCGACGTCGTGGCCTCCGGGCTCGCCAAGATCGACGGCTCCACGCTCGTCGCCGCCGACGGCAGCACGGCCGAGGTCGACGCGATCATCTTCGGTACGGGCTTCCACGTCACCGACATGCCGATCGCGGACCGGGTCGTCGGCACGGAGGGCAGGACGCTCGCGGAGGTGTGGCGCGGCGGCATGAAGTCGCTGCGCGGGGCCACCGCGGCGGGGTTCCCCAACTGGATGACGATCATCGGTCCGAACACCGGGCTCGGGAACTCCAGCATGATCCTGATGATCGAGTCCCAGCTGAACTACATGGCCGACTATGTGCGGCAGTTGGACGTCCTGGGCGGACGCGCGGCTCTCGACGCCCGCCCCGCCGCCGTGGAGGGCTGGAACGACAAGGTCCAGAAGCGGATGCTGCGCACGGTGTGGAACACCGGCGGCTGCACCAGCTGGTACCTCGACGCGAACGGCCGCAACACCACCATCTGGCCCGGCACGACGACCGAGTTCCGTAGCGCCACCCGGCGGGTGGACCTGGGAGAGTACGAGGTGCTGCGCGCCCCCAAGTCGAGCGCAACCGAACCGAGTGCAACCGAACCGAGTGCAACCGAACCGAGCACAGCCGAGCCGAGCACGCCCGAGTCGCGCACCAAGAACTCCGGCACAAAGGGCACCAAGAAGGTGGAGGCGGGAGCGTGAGTCGACTGACGCAGGTGGAGCACGGGGCGTACGCGCCGCCCGCGCCCGCGCGCGAACTGACCGCCGTCTCCGCCGACGGCGCCCGGTTGCACGTGGAGGTGCACGGACCCGAGGACAACCCGGCCGCGCCCGTCGTCGTCCTCGCGCACGGCTGGACCTGTTCGACCGCCTTCTGGGCGGCGCAGATACGGGACCTCGCCGTCGATCACCGGGTGATCGCGTACGACCAGCGCGGGCACGGCCGCAGTCCCGCGAGCGAGACGTGCACCGCGGACGCGCTCGCCGACGACCTGGAAGCCGTGCTCGCGGCCACGCTCGCGCCCGGCGAGAAGGCCGTGCTCGTCGGGCACTCCATGGGCGGGATGACGCTGATGGCGGCCTCGGCGCGGCCGCGTTTCCAGGAGCACGCGGTGGCGGCCCTGCTGTGCAGCACGGGCAGTTCGCGGCTGGTGGCCGAGGCGCGGGTGGTGCCGATGCCGGCCGGGTGGCTGCGGACCCAGGTGACCAAGAGGATCCTCGGGTCGGCCGCGCCGCTCGGGCCCGTCACACCGCTCGCCCGGCGGATCCTCAAGTACGCGACCATGGGCGCCGGTTCGTCACCGGGCATGGTGGAGGCGTGCGCGCGGATCGTGCACGCCTGTCCGCGCACGGTGCGACACGCCTGGTCGAAGGTGCTCGACCTGCTCGATCTCGACCACGGCGTCCGGGCGTTGACGGTGCCGACGGCCGTGGTGGTGGGTACGGCGGACCGGCTGACGCCCGTGGTGCACGCGCGCGCCCTGGTCGCGACCCTGCCGAACTGTGTCGGCGTCACCGAACTGACCGGGCTCGGGCACATGACACCGGTGGAGGCGCCGGAAATGGTCACCGCCCGCATACGCGAACTCGTCTCCACCTACGCAGAGATCAAGGAGGGCAGCGCATGAGCAAGGTGAGCCTGGAAGGGCAGGTCGCGGTCGTCACGGGGGCCGCGCGGGGCGTCGGCGAACTCCTCGCCCGCAAGCTCTCCGCGCGCGGTGCCAAGGTCGCGCTGGTCGGCCTGGAGCCGGACGCGCTCAAGCAGGTCTCGGACCGCCTGCACGGCGAAAGCGGCTTCTGGCACGCCGATGTCACCGACCACGAGGCGATGGCCCAGGTCGCGGCCGAGGTGAAGGAACGGTTCGGGAAGGTCGACATCGTCGTCGCCAACGCCGGTGTGGCGAACGGCGGTCCCTTCGTCGAGTCCGATCCCGTCGCCTGGCGGCGGGTCATCGAGGTCAACCTGATCGGATCGGCGGTCACCGCGCGGGCGTTCCTGCCCGTGCTCATGGAGAGCCGGGGGTATCTGCTGCAGATCGCCTCGCTCGCGGCCATCACCCCGGCGCCGATGATGACGGCGTACTGCGCGTCCAAGTCGGGCGTGGAGGCGTACGCGCACAGCCTGCGTGCCGAGGTCGGCCACAAGGGCGTACGGGTCGGGGTCGGTTACCTGTCCTGGACCGACACCGACATGGTGCGCGGGGCCGATCAGGACGAGGTGATGCGGGAGTTGAGGCAGCGGCTGCCGTGGCCGTCCAACAAGACGTATCCGCTGGGGCCGGCCGTCGACCGCATCGTCGCGGGGATCGAGCGGCGGTCCAGTCATGTGTACGCACAGTGGTGGCTGCGCGGGATGCAGGGCGTCCGGGGCTACCTCCCCGGGATCATCGGGGCGGTCGGACAGCGGGAGATGCGGCGGTTCGAGCCGCGGCTCAAGGGTGTGAGTACGGGGCTCGTGGGGGCCGGCGGGGCCGCCGACGAGCAGCGCCAGCAGGGGATATCACCGTGAGTGACTGATCGAAATGCGTGCGTAGTCCGTGCGTGTAAGTCTGGTCGAGCCCGATCCCCCTCACCCACAAATGGGAGTGAAACCTCATGGGCAAGAAGGACCAGATGCAGAACAAGGCCGAGCAGATGAAGCAGCAGGGCAAGAAGAAGATGGGCCAGGACATCGGCCACGAGAAGGCCCGTCCCGGCGAGCACTCCCCGCAGCCGGGTGCCCGCACCTCGCAGCAGGGTGCGCGTTCCCCGCAGTCGGGTGAGCGCTCCCCGCAGAGGGGCGACCGGACGATCCCGGAGGCCGAGCGCATGCAGCGTGAGGCGAAGGACCGGCTCGACCAGGACTACGACGTCTGACGGTTCGCTGCGCCGGCTTAGGCCGAGTTGTGGGGCGCCCCTGATTGTTGGGGGCGCCCCACGCTTTTGGTTGGCGTCGGGGTGCGTGTCTGGTGCGGTTTCTATGTGGCTGGTCGCGCAGTTCCCCGCGCCCCTGACGGGGCGCCTCCCCGCCCCCTATTGAGACAATGCCGTTGCTTTTGGGGTGTGCGTGGTGTTGAGCCATGCGTGTTGGTGTCGCGTCTGGAGCGGCTGGGGTTGGGCATCCTGACTCGGTCGTGTCCTGCTGAGCTGGTGGACCGGGTCGTTGCCGAGGCTGGGTGTGCGGAGAAACGCCGACGTGTGCTGTCGGCCCGGTTCACGGTGTACTTCGTGCTCGCACTGTGCCTGTTTCCGCAGGCCGACTACCTGGAGGTCCTGCGGCTGGTGAAGGCCGGCGAACCGACGCTTCGGCCTTGGGCGGGGGTGAACAAGTCATCTCTGACGCGTGCGAGGCAGAGGCTGGGCTGGCCGGTCATGCGAGAGCTGTTCCGGGCCGTGGCCCGACCGTTGGGCCACAGGACGGAACTCTTCCACGGGCTACGGGTCCTGGCCCTGGACGGAATGCTGCTGGCCGTCCCCGACTCGCCCGGCAACCGGGAAACGTTCGGCAAGTCCGGCTCGCAACGCAGTCCGATGGGCTATCCGCAGGCCCGGGTGGTCGCGGTGTCGGAGTGCTCGTCGCACGCGGTACTGGACGCGGTGATCGGCGGCTGGAAGGACTCCGAGCGGATCGTGTCCGACGAACTGGAAGCCCATATCGGGGCCGGGACACTGGTCTTGGCCGACCGCGGACTTTGGGGCCTGGCCCGCTGGCACCGCTTTCGCGACCGGGGCGCCCACCTGCTGTGGAGGATCGAGCGGCGGGCCGCCCGCAGGGTCCAGGACGTCCTGCCGGACGGAAGTTACCTGGCCCGGATCCAGGCGAACAAGCACGCCAAGGCTGCCGGAACCGTCAAAGCTCCACCAGCTCTGGTGAGAGTGATTGAGTACCGCGTCGACGGCCAGGCGGACGTGATCCGGCTTGTCACCAGCCTGACGGACCATGAGGAGTATCCGGCCGCCGAACTCGCCACCCTGTATGCCCGGCGCTGGGAGATCGAGATCGTCTTCGACGAGATCAAGACTCACCAGCGCGGCAGACCGGTCCTGCGATCGCAGACTCCGGACGGGGTCAGGCAGGAGATCTATGCCCACCTGATCGTCCACCACGCGACCCGCGACCTGCTCAACGAGGTGGCCCGGATCGCGCAGACTTCCGCCGATCGGACATCGTTTACCCGGGCCCTGCATGTGGTCCGCCGCTCGGTGATCGCGCCGTGCGGCTTTTCCCCCCTCAGCCCGAAATCACGACCGTCTGCTCGGCCTTGCCGAGATCCGCTGGTCTCTCCTGCCACGACGACGCTCACGCGACTGCCCCCGCAAACTGAAGTCGTCGATCACCCCGTTCAGCAGCAAGGCCCCCGACGAACCTGCTAGCCACCGCCGCCCATCAGCCGTCATCACGGTGAACCACAGATGGCAGTAACCACCAAAAGCAACGGCATTGCCCTATTGAGATCTGGGGGGGAGTTTTGGTCTTGATCTGTCGGGGGCGTTTGTGTAGTCGGGTGGGGAGGCCGCGTGGTGGGTGGTCAGGAGGTCGAGGGCCAGTTGGATGGCGGTGTCCATTTCGGTGTGGTGGCCCTCCGCCCAGTCCAGGGGGGTGCGCAGGACCGCCAGGTCCGGGGGGACGCCCTGGTTCTCGACGGACCAGCCGTACGCGTCGAACCAGGCCGCGTTCATCGGCACCGTGATCACCGTGCCGTCGCCGAGGCGGTGGCGACCGGTCATGCCGACGACTCCGCCCCAGGTGCGCTGGCCGACGACGGGGCCGAGCTTCAGCAGCTTGAACGCGGCGGTGATCATGTCGCCGTCGGAGGCGGTCGCCTCGTCGGCGAGGGCGACGATCGGGCCGCGCGGGGCGTTCGAGGCGTACGACACCGGCTGGGCGTTGCGTGTCAGGTCCCAGCCGAGGATCGTGCGGGTGAGCGTCTCCACGACGAGTTCGCTGATGTGGCCGCCCGCGTTGCCGCGCACGTCGACGATCAGCGCGGGGCGCGAGACCTCCAGGCGCAGGTCGCGGTTGAACTGGGCCCAGCCCGAGCCGCCCATGTCGGGGATGTGGAGGTAGCCGCACCGGCCCCCGCTCAACTCCCGGACGACCTCGCGGCGTTTGGCCACCCAGTCCTGGTAGCGCAGGGGGCGCTCGTCGATCAGCGGGACCACGGCCACCCGGCGTGAACGGCCCTCGCCCGCCTCAGGGGTGAACGTGAGCTCCACCGTCGTACCGCCCGCGCCCGCGAGGAGGGGATAGGGGCCGGTGACCGGGTCGACCGGGCGGCCGTCGACGTGGGTGAGGACCGCGCCCTCGCGGATGCCGGTACCGGCGAGCGGCGAGCGTGCCTTGGAGTCGGAGGAGTCGCCGGGAAGGATCCGCTTCAGCGTCCAGCTGCCGTCGCGCCGGACGAAGTTGGCGCCGAGCAGGCCCTGCCAGCGCTGGTACTGGGCCGGGCCCTCGTTGCGGCGGGCGGCGGCGACGTACGCGTGGGAGGTGCCGAGTTCACCGAGGACCTCGCGCAGGAGGTCGGCGAAGTCGTCGGGGGAGGCGACCCGTTCGACCAGCGGGCGGTACTGGGCGAGCACACCGTCCCAGTCGATGCCGCACATGTGGGGTTCCCAGAAGTAGGCGCGGGTGAGGCGGCCCGCCTCCGCGTAGGCCTGGCGCCATTCGGCGGGCGGGTCCACCTCGTGGATGATGCGCCGCAGATCGATCCAGACCGTCGAGTCGGAGTCACCGACCTCGGTCGAGGGGACCGCTCGCAGGTCGCCCTCGTCCACGACGACCAGCCGGGAGCCGTCGCCGCTGACCGCGAACCAGTCCAGGTGCTGGACGAGTTCGGACTT
This sequence comes from Streptomyces mirabilis, assembly GCF_039503195.1. Taxonomy (NCBI): domain Bacteria; kingdom Bacillati; phylum Actinomycetota; class Actinomycetes; order Kitasatosporales; family Streptomycetaceae; genus Streptomyces; species Streptomyces mirabilis. The sequence goes on along the minus strand of NZ_JBCJKP010000001.1, from coordinate 4,627,531 downwards.
CTTCGCCTTGCTGATGTTGAAGAACTCCAGCGTCGGCCGGCCGGAGGTGTCGTCGGGGTTGACGAAGGTCTCGCCGAGGGCGCCCGAGATCGGCCAGCGCAGCCAGACCAGGCCGCCGCCCGCGACCGGGTGCAGCGCCGAGTACTTGGAGGCGGTGACCGGGAAGGGGGTCACCCGGCTCTCCAGGCCTTCCAGTTCGACGCTCACCGCGCCGTCCGCGCTCTCGTCCTCGATCGGGTCCAGGCCTCCGGCGACCGGCCGCCCGTCGGGGTTGAGCGCGAAGGGGGAGGGGGTGGCGGAGGACAGGGGGACGAGGTAGGGGCGGCAGCCGAGCGGGAAGGAGAGGTCGCCGGTGTGGACGTCGTACACCGGGTCGAAGCCGCGCCAGGAGAGGAAGGCGAGGTAGCGGCCGTCGCGGGTGAACACGGGGTTCTCGTCCTCGAAGCGGCCGTTGGTGACGTCGACGATGAGCCGGTCCTTTATACGCGCGATCTTGATCTGGCGCAGGGAGCGGCCGATCCCAGGGTGCGACCAGGTCAGCCAGGCCCCGTCCGGGGAGAAGGCGAGGTCCCGGACCGGTCCGTTGATCGACGTGATCAGCTCGGTGACCTCCCCTCCCTCGGCCCCGGTCGGCGAGGTGTCGCCGGGCTCTGTCCCGGCGGCTTCCTCGGCCCCCGTCTGCGAGGTCTCCTCGGACTCTGTCCGTGAGGTGTCCTCGGGCTCCGGCTCCGAGGTGGTGCTGTCGGGTTCTGTCGGGGAGGCTTCCTCGGGCTCCGTCCGGGACGTGGACGTGTCCCCGGCGGACTCCTCCGTCGCGTCGAGGATCAGCAGGCGTCCGTCGTTCGAGGCGATCGCGAGGCGTTCGCCCTGCGGGTCGGAGACCATCTCCAGTACGCGCCCCAGCTCGCCGGAGGCGAGGCGGCGCGGCTCGCGCTGGCCGGAGGCCCGGGGAGGAAGGCGATCTCGACGGCGTCCTCGCCGTCCGCGTCGGTGACGTAGGCGATCCGGCCGCCGGAGCCGAGCATCTCGGGGAGCCGGACGCGTACGCCGGGGGTGTCCGCGATGGTGCGCGCGGGGCCGTCGCGATGGGTGAGCCAGTGCAGGCTGCCGCGTACGACGACGGCGCTGGCCCGGCCCGTCTCGTCGACCGAGATGCCGTCCACGTGCTGCGCCGCGGGCACCTGGTACGTACGGCGTCCCGCCCGCGGACCGCCGAGGCGGACGTCGAGGCGGCGCGGGACCGAGTCCGGGGACAGGTCGTCGACGATCCACAGGTCCCCGGCGCACTGGTAGACGACGCGGGTGCCGTCGCTGGAGGCGTGCCGGGCGTAGAAGGCGTCGTGGTCGGTGTGGCGGCGCAGGTCCCCGCCGTCGTACGCGCACGAGTACAGGTTCCCGATGCCCTCGTGGTCGGAGAGGAAGGCGATACGGCCGCCGACGAACATGGGGGAGTCGAGTTGGCCGTCGAGATCGGCGAGCAGTCGCCGTCCGTGCAGCCAGAGCCGGCCGGTGGCGCCGCCCCGGTAGCGCTTCCAGGCGGCGGGTTCGTGCGGCGGGGTGCCGGTGAGCAGGAGCGTCTTGTGTTCGCCGTCGAGGTCGGCGACCTGGATGGCGGAAACCGGGCCCCAGGGGAGCGCGCCGCCGGGGTCGCCGTCGGTGGGGACCTTGTAGGCCCAGGTGAAGTACGAGAAGGGCTGGCCGTGGGAGGCGACGGCGAGGATGTCGCTGTGTCCGTCCTTCTCGGGCGGCGACCAGCCGCAGACCTGGGTGTCCGCGCTGCCCCAGTAGGTGAGCCGGCGGGAGGGGCCGCCGTCCACCGGTACCAGATGGATCTCCGGCACGAGGCTGCGCCAGCTCGTGTACGCGATGAGCCGGCCGTCGGGGGAGAAACGGGGGTGGCCGACCTTGGTCCGGTCGACGGTGAGCCGCCAGGCGCGGCCCGGCGCGTCGAGGGGGGCCATCCACAGGTCGTCCTCGGCGGCGAAGCAGAGGTGGTCGCCGCTGAGATGGGGGAAACGGAGGTAGCCGGCGTTGTCGTCCGTCTGCGGAGGGTGGGAGGTCCGCGGGTGGTCTGTGGCTGGTCGCGCGGTTCCCCGCGCCCCGGACGGGGCGCTGTGCGCCTTCTCGTACGCATCGCTCACCTACCCATGCTTTTCCTCCCGGAGGCGCCCGGCAACTTGTGAGTAGGTGTCTTTTCGGATTGCGTGACCCAGCACACGTACGAAACGGTTTCGTTTCTTTAAATCCCGGGGTATCTTCATGGGTGTACGAAACCGTGTCGTCCGGAGCAGAGAAGGTGAGTGGGATGGCTGAAGCCGCAACGGTGCGTCGCAGTCGGATCACCCCCGAGCGCGAGGCCGAGCTGTACGCGGCCGTGCTCGAACTGCTCCGAGAGGTCGGCTACGACGCCCTGACCATGGACGCCGTCGCCGCCCGCACCCGGTCGAGCAAGGCCACCCTCTACCGCCAGTGGGGCGGCAAGGCCGAGCTCGTCGTGAAGGCGCTGCGGCACGAGAAGCCGATCACCAGTGACATCGACACCGGGTCCCTGCGGGGCGACTTCCACGCCATGGTGAGGCGTGAGGACGACTGCCACATGGAGCAGAACTCCGCGCTGATGCGGGGTCTGGCCACGGCACTGCACGGGAACCCCGATCTCCTGCGCGCCTTCCGCGAGTGGATCATCGAGCCGGAGACCGAGATGCTCCGCGAGATCCTGCGGCGGGCCGTCGATCGAGGTGAGGTCCGGGCGGACAACCCCGCCCAGGACTACGTGCTGCACATGATGATCGGCGCCTTCGCGGTGCGCGGCATCGTCGACGAACTGCCACCCACCCAGGACTTCCTCACCTCGTACATGGACGCCGTGATCCTCCCCGCTCTCGGCGCCTGAGCCTGCCCGACCTTCAGTAACGCCTACGTGCACCTGACGCGACCGCTCACGTCGTCGGGCTGATCTCCCCTGCCCAGCTGCCAGCAAACGACCTGACCGGGAGTACGCCCTCGTGGCCACATTCCTTTACAAACTCGGCCGATTCGCCTTCAGGCGACGCCATTTCGTCGCCCTGATATGGGTGGCCCTGCTGACGCTGGCGGGTGTCGGCGCCGCCTCCGCGCCCACCGCGGGAGCGTCCTCTTCTCGATCCCCGGCACCGAGGCGCAGAAAGCTTTCGACCTGCTGGAACAGCGCTTCCCCGGGATGAGCGCCGACGGCGCGACCGCCCGTGTGGTCTTCAAGGCGCCCACCGGCGAGAAGATGGGCGACAAGACCCACAAGGCGACCGTCGAGAAGACCGTCAAGGCGCTCGGCGACGGCTCCGAGGTCACCTCCGTGTCCGACCCCTTCAAGTCCCACGCGGTGAGCAAGGACGGGTCGGTCGCCTACACCTCGGTCAAGTACAAGGTGTCCGGCATGGAGTTGAAGGACTCCTCGAAGACCGCCCTGGAGGAGGCCGCGCGGCAGGCGCGGGACGCCGGGCTGAGCGTGGAGGTCGGCGGTGACGCGCTCCAGGCGACGCCCGAGACCGGGTCGACCGAGGTCATCGGTATCGCGGTCGCCGCGGTCGTGCTCGTCATCACCTTCGGTTCGCTGATCGCGGCCGGGCTGCCGCTGCTGACCGCGCTGATCGGCGTCGGTATCGGCGTCTCGACGATCACGGCGCTGGCGAACGCACTGGACCTGGGCACCACCACCTCCACCCTGGCGATGATGATCGGCCTCGCGGTCGGCATCGACTACGCCCTGTTCATCGTCTCCCGCTACCGGGCCGAACTGGCCGAGGGCCGGGAGCGCGAGGAGGCGGCCGGACGGGCCGTCGGCACGGCGGGTTCGGCGGTCGTCTTCGCCGGTCTGACGGTCGTGATCGCGCTGGTCGGTCTGTCGGTCGTCAACATCCCGATGCTGACGAAGATGGGTGTCGCGGCGGCGGGCACCGTCGCCATCGCGGTACTGATCGCCCTGTCGCTGATTCCGGCCCTGCTGGGCTACGCGGGCCGCAAGGTCCAGCCCGCGGGCAAGAAGAGCAAGTTGCTCGGCGGCGGGCGGGCCGCGAAGAAGGAGGGCAAGCCCAACATGGGCACCCGCTGGGCGAGCTTCGTCGTGCGCCGGCCGCTCGCGGTGCTGGTGCTCGGCGTGATCGGCCTGGGCGCCGCCGCGCTCCCGGCGGCCTCGCTCCAACTGGGTCTGCCCGACGACGGTTCGCAGCCGACGTCGACCACGCAGCGCCGGGCGTACGACACGCTGTCCGACGGCTTCGGTCCCGGTTTCAACGGCCCCCTGATGCTCGTCGTGGACGGCAAGTCCAGCGACGACCCCAAGGCCGCGGCCACCAAGGTCACCGACACGGTCAAGGACATGAAGGACGTCGTGTCGGTCAGCCCGGCGGCGTTCAACAAGGCCGGGGACACCGCGACGATCACGGTCATCCCCGACTCCAAGCCGTCCTCCGTCAAGACCGAGGACCTGGTGCACGCCATCCGTGACGCGGGCGGCAGCATCACGACGGAGACCGACGCGAAGGTGCTGGTCACCGGTACCACCGCGATGAACATCGACTTCTCGCAGAAGCTGAACGACGCGCTGATCCCGTATCTCGCACTGGTCGTCGGCCTCGCCTTCCTCCTCCTGATCGTGGTCTTCCGCTCGATCCTGGTGCCGCTGAAGGCGGCGCTCGGCTTCCTGCTGAGCGTGATGGCGGCGCTCGGCGCGGTCGTCGCCGTCTTCCAGTGGGGCTGGCTGTCCGGCCTCCTGGGCGTCGAGGAAACCGGCCCGATCATGTCGATGATGCCGATCTTCATGGTGGGTGTCGTCTTCGGTCTCGCGATGGACTACGAGGTGTTCCTCGTGACCCGGATGCGCGAGGCGTACGTCCACGGGGAGAAGCCCCACCAGGCGATCGTGACCGGGTTCAGGCACGGCGCACGGGTCGTCACGGCGGCCGCGGTCATCATGATCGCCGTCTTCTCCGGCTTCATCGGCTCCAGCGAGTCGATGATCAAGATGATCGGCTTCGGCCTCGCGATCGCGGTCTTCTTCGACGCGTTCGTGGTCCGCATGGCGATCGTCCCGGCGGTGCTGGCCCTGCTCGGGAAGAAGGCCTGGTGGCTGCCGAGGTGGCTGGACCGGGCGCTTCCCAACGTGGACGTCGAGGGCGAGGGCCTGCGCACGGCGGAGGAGAAGGCCGGCGGAGGCCGGGACGAGGACCGGGAACTGGTACGGGTCTGAGGCCTGACCGCCTGGGCGTCCGGTTGGCCGGCTGAGGTGGTGAGGGGCACCCCGCGTTGCGGCGGGGTGCCCCTTCGCCATGTCGAGCGCGTGCCGGTGCGCACGGTGGCGAGGGCGTCGGCGTACAGGCCCAGGATGTCGGCGTCGCCCTCCGCCGGGACCCATTCGCGGATCGCGGCGTCCGAGCAGCCGAGGGCGGCGGTGACGAGGGCGCGGGCACGGGCGTCCGGGGGGCCGACGTCCGCGGCATGAACGGCTTGATCGAGTCGGCGAAGTACGAGGACGGGACGGCTGTGGGGCTCCGGCGGAGCCTTCAACGGCCGTCCGGTTTCGGACCTGAGGCAGCTCCGGGTCCTCGAATTGCGGTATGGCATCATCCGAGCTCAGGCTCTCTCGCCACGGGAGTCGCAAGCCTTCGTTGAGCAAGCGCTGGGGGAACTATGAGCACTCCGGAACTCCACTGGTTCAAGAGCGGCCACAGCAGCAGTGCGGGCGACGACTGCGTCGAGACGGCCGCTGCCCCCGTCTCCATTGACGTCCGCGACTCCAAAGCCCCCGAGGCACCCCACCTCACCGTCGCCCCCGCCACCTGGAGGCGGTTCGTGGCGCACGTGTCCGTCCGCTGATCGTGTTGCACGAGTCGGTCTTCAAAACCGCGGACCTGCCGGTCGGTGACCGGTTCGAGGCGTGGACGCAGCGCATGGGCCGTACGCACGCGCCCATGCAGCTGGCCAGCGACCGTGCGGCGGACTACCGCGCGCACCAGCGCATGATCGGGCTGGGGGAGGTCACGGTCTGGCCGGCGACCTTCGACCATCTGGTCTTCCGTCGGACGCCGAAGCTGATCCGCCAGTCCGATCCCGAGGTGTACCACCTCTCCCTCCTGCTGCGGGGAGAGGGAGCGGCGGCCTGGGGCAGACAGCAGGCCGCGTACCGGGTCAACGACATCCACACGAACTGTTCCTCGCGGTCGTACGAGATACACACCGGCGCCGAGCCCGTCAGCCTCGTGGGAGTCGAGATCCCGCGGTCGCTGGTGGCGCTGCCCGCGAACCGGGCCGACCTGGTGATCGGCAGCCGGATCTCGGGCCGGGAGGGAGTCGGCGCGCTCCTGGGGCAGTTCCTCGTCCAGCTGACCTCGGACACCGGTTCCTACCAGCCGTCGGACGGACCCCGACTGGGAACGGTCCTCGCCGACCTGGTCACGGCCGTCTTCGCGGGCGCCCTGGACGCCGAGGCCCTGCTGCCACCGGAGACCCGCGGCCGGACGCTGACCCTGCGCATCAAGGCGTTCATCCGCCGGAATCTGGGCGACCAGGAGCTGACCCCCGCCCGGATCGCCGCCGCGCACCACATCTCGCGCAGCCATCTGTACCGCCTCTTCCAGGCCGAGGGCCTCACCGTGGCCTCCTACGTCCGAGACCAGCGGCTGGAGAACGCCCGCCGCGACCTCGCCGACCCGGCGCTGCGCGCGATGCCGGTCCATGCCGTCGCCGCCCGCTGGGGTTTCCCCCGCGCCGCCGAGTTCACCCGGGCCTTCCGCGCCGCCCATGGCGTCCCGCCGAGTGAACTCCGGAGGCAGGCGGTGGCGGAGGAGCGTGCGGTACGTCCGGAAGGCCGTGGACCCTGCGCCAAGTAGGTGGCGACGGTGCGCCAACGACAGGCGGGCGGTCGGCCGCGCATTCTGGTGATCGCCGCGCGGCGAGGGACGGGCGGACCGGAAGGGGCGGGCCAGGATCGCGGGGGTGTCCTGGCACGGCCCCGGCCGGATCGACCACGACGCGGCCCCGGCCCGGTCGGCTCCGACATGTACCCGGCCCGGTCGGCCGGGACATGTACCCGGCCCGGTCGGCTACGACGACAGCGCCGACCGTACCGCCCGTACCAGCGCCTGCGCCCGTGGATCCGCCGTCACCGTCTTGCGGAAGCCGTTCGTGATGTAGCCGAAGGCGATGCCCGACTCGGGGTCCGCGAAGCCCAGTGGTCCGCCGCGGCCGGGGTGGCCGAACGAGGCCGGGCCCAGCAGCGGGGAGGCCGTGCCGTGGAGCATGTAGCCGAGGCCGAAACGCGTGGTGATGACCAGGGTGCGGTCCGGTCCCGCGGACGCCTCGGCGCGGGCCAGGTCGACCGTGGCCGGGGTGAACAGCCGGGTGCCGTCCGGCTCGCCGATCAGCGCGGCGTAGAAACGGGCGAGACCGTCGGCCGTGGCGATGCCGTTGGAGGCGGGGAGGGCCGCCGCGCGATAGGCGGGGTCGTTGTCGTCGGGGGGCGGGGTGATCGCGGCGAAGGCGCGGACGGTCGTCGAGTCCGGGTCGTTGTAGGCCTCGGCCACCGACCGCTTCGGGCGGGTGCGCAGGGCGCTCGACGGCTCGGGCGCATCGACTCGGCCCGCGCGGCCCACCCGGTGGGCCTCGGCCCCCGGCAGCCCGACCCAGAGGTCCAGGCCGAGCGGGGCGGCGATCTCCGTCGCGATGAACTCGCCCACGCCCCGGCCGCCGGTGACGCGGCGGACCAGTTCGGAGAGCATCCAGCCGAAGGTGTGGGGGTGGTAGCCGTGGTCCGTGCCCGGCTCCCAGAGGGGGGTCTGTGCCGCGATCGACTCGGCCGTACGGTCCGGGTCCGCCGCCTCGGCCGGGGTCAGCGGCGCGTCGACCACGGGCACGCCCGCCTGGTGCGACAACACATGCCGGACCAGGAGGTGTTCCTTTCCCAGAGCCTTGAACTCGGGCCAGTACTTCCCGACCGGAACGTCCAGGTCCAGCTCGCCGCGCTCGTGCAGCATCAGGAGTACGGCGGCCCCGACCCCCTTCGTCGCCGAGTGCATGACGTGGGCCGTGTCGTGCTCCCAGGGCGCCGAATCCGCCGTACCGTCCACGTCCCGCGTGCCGCCCCACAGGTCGACGACCTTGCGCCCGTGCCGGTACACGGAGACCGCCGCACCCCGTTCTCCGAGTGTCTCGAAGTTGCGTGCGAACGCCTCCCTGACCGGCTCGAAGCCCTCGGCCACTTCGCCGTTCACGTTCACGTCCGTACTCCCTGTCGCCCGGGCACTCCCCACAGGGGATGCAACACACACGCGGAAGGCTCGATTCCTAGCCGAGCAGGATCGTGACCTCGATGTTGTTCCGCGTCGCGTTCGAGTACGGGCAGACCTCGTGCGCCGCGTCCACGAGCTTGGTCGCGACGTCCTGGTCGAGGACGGGCAGCGAGACGCTCAGGGCGACCGCGAGGCCGTAGCCGTGCTGTTTGTTGGGTCCGATGCCGACCTTCGCGGCGACGGTGGAGCCGGTCAGGTCCAGTCCGGCGCGGCGGCCCACCAGCACCAGCGCGTTGTGGAAGCAGGCGCTGTACCCGGCCGCGAAGAGCTGCTCGGGGTTGGTGCCGTTGCCGTCACCCCCGAGCGCGGGCGGCATCGCGACCTTCAGCGCGATCTGGCCGTCCTGGCTGGTGACATAGCCGTCCCGGCCGCCGTGCGCGGTGGCCTCGGCGACGTACATGATTTTCGTCGGACGATTGTCGACGGCGGTGTCGCCGACAGCGGTGCCATCGATCATGGCGGGACCTCCCCCAGGACGGAAAACACAGAAGTGCGCAAGTACATCGTGCACAAAGTACCGGCCGGTACGGAAGGTGTGCTTAGCAGGGGGCAGAAACCGCCGGTAACCCCCGCTCCCCCCGGACGGGCGGGTCAGCGCCCGCGCCCCGCCGCACCCTCCGCGCGCTCGGCCAGCCCCCACAGCTCCTGTCGCATCCTGGCCACCTCGTCCTCGGTGAGCCCGGTCGACGCCAGCAGCGCCCGCGGCACGCCCGCCGCGCGCTCCCGCAGCGCCTCACCACGCCCGGTGACCGCCACCAGCACCGACCGCTCGTCGCGCGGCGAGCGTTCACGGCGGACCAGACCGGCCGACTCCAGACGCTTGAGCAGCGGCGACACCGTGCCGTAGTCCAGCCGCAGCGCGCCCGCCAGCTCCTTGACCGTGGTCTCGCCGCGCTCCCAGAGGAACAGCAGGACGAGGTACTGCGGGTAGGTGAGGCCGAGCTCCTCCAGCAGCGGGCGGTACGCGGCGGTCACCGCGCGCTGGGCCGCGTACAGCGCGAAGCACAACTGGTCGTCGAGGAACAGCGACCCGGCCGATCCGAAGTCCTCTTGGTCCCCTTGTTTCGTCACGCGCCCATTGTCACGGAGTACGCACAGCTGTCGAGCGCGGGTCGAAACCGAAGGGCAGCTCCAGGCGGTGGGTGCGCATCAGCTCGTCGTCGGAGAGCAGCTCGCCGGTCTTCCCGTCCGCCGCGATCACGCCGTCGCTCAGGATCAGCGCGCGGGGGCACAGTTCGAGGGCGTACGGCAGGTCGTGCGTGACCATGAGGACGGTCACGTCCAACGACCGCAGGATGTCGGCGAGTTCGCGGCGTGAAGCCGGGTCGAGGTTGGAGGACGGCTCGTCGAGGACGAGGATCTCCGGCTCCATGGCGAGGACGGTGGCGACGGCCACCCGGCGTCGCTGCCCGAACGACAGATGGTGCGGGGGGCGGTCGGCGAAGTCCGCCATGCCGACCCGCTCCAGGGCCGTGCGGACGCGTTCCTCCAGCTCGGCGCCCTTCAGGCCCGCCGCGGCCGGCCCGAAGGCCACGTCCTCGCGCACGGTCGGCATGAAGAGCTGGTCGTCCGGGTCCTGGAAGACGATGCCGACCTTGCGCCGGATCTCCGCCATGTGGCGCTTGCCGACCGGGAGTCCGGCCACCGTCACGGTTCCGGCGCCGCCGGTCAGGATGCCGTTGAGATGGAGGACGAGGGTGGTCTTGCCGGCACCGTTCGGGCCGAGCAGCGCGACACGCTCGCCACGCCCGACGGTGAAGTCGACGCCGAAGAGGGCCTGGTGGCCGTCGGGGTAGGCGAAGGCCAGTCCGGCCACTTCCAGAGAGGGGGTCACAGGGTCCATCCCAGCAGGCAGACGACAAGGGCGGCGAACGGGAGGGCGAGGGCGTACGACCACTGCGCCCGGGACGCGGTCACCTCGTCGATGACCGGCATCGAACCGGCGTACCCCCGGCTCACCATGGCGAGATGGACGCGCTCCCCGCGCTCGTAGGAGCGGATGAACAGCGCGCCCACCGACTTCGCGAGGACGCCCCAGTGCCGTACACCCCGGGCCTCGAAGCCCCGCGACTCGCGCGCGATCCGCATCCGTCGCATCTCGTCCGTGATGACATCGCCGTAGCGGATCATGAAGGAGGCGATCTGCACGAGGAGCGGGGGCAGCTTCAACCGCTGGAGCCCCAGCAGCAGTTCGCGCAGTTCGGTCGTCGAGGCGAGGAGCACGGAGGCGGCGACGCCGAGGGTGCCCTTGGCGAGGACGTTCCAGGCGCCCCACAGACCGTTCACGCTGAGCGACAGACCGAGGACGTCCACCCGCTCGCCCTGCGCCACGAACGGCATGAGCACGGCGAAGGCGACGAACGGGATCTCGATCAGCAGCCGTTTGAGCAGGAAGCCGGCCGGCACGCGGGCCTTGTACGCCACCGTCGCCAGGAGCGCGGCGTACAGCGCGAAGGCCCACATCGCCTCGCGCGGGGTGGAGACGACCACGACGACGAAGGCGAACGTCGCGGCGAGTTTCGTGTGCGGGGGCAGGGCGTGCACGGGGGAGTGCCCGTGCCGGTAGAGCCGGTGTGCGTGACCCGCGCCCACCTCAGGCCACCTGCGAGGGTGAGATGTCGGCGGTGCGGCGCCTGCGTACCGCCCAGAAGATCCCCGTGCCCGCGACGACGGTGACGCCGACGCCGATCACGCCCGCGAGACCGCCGGAGATCCGGGCGTCGGAGATGTCCTTGACGCCGTACCCGGCGAGCGGGGAGTCCTCGGTGTGGTGCTTCTTGGTGTTCTGGTCGATGCCCTGGTCCTTGGCGACCTTCTCCAGGCCGTCGGGGCTCGCGGAGGCGTAGAAGCTGACGAAGCCCGCGAGGACGAGGGAGGTGACGAGGCCGACCGCCCACACCTTGCGGCGGGAGGTCCGGGCGGCCACGGGGACGGCGGCGGGCGCGGGTGCGTCGACCAGGTCGCCGCCGACGCGCAGCTTCAGCCGCTGCTGCAGACCGCGCGCCCCGTACACGAGGTCCGGTCGTACGGCGACGACCGCGCCGACCGTGAGAGCGGTGATGGTGGCCTCGCCGATGCCGATGAGGACGTGCACGCCGATCATCGCGGTGGCGACCTTGGTGATCGGGACGTCGGTGGTGCCGCCGAGGGCGTAGATGAGGGTGAAGGCGACGGCGGCCGCCGGGACGGAGAGCAGCGCGGAGACGAAGGCCGCCACGGTGATGGAGCGCTTCTTGCGCGGCAGGACCTTCACCAGGCCCCGGAAGACGGCGTACGAGACGACCGTCGTGACGATCGCCATGTCGGTGATGTTCACGCCGAGCGCGGTCAGGCCGCCGTCGGCGAAGAGGATGCCCTGCATCAGCAGGACCACGGAGACGCAGAGGACCCCGGTGAAGGGGCCGACGAGTATCGCCGCGAGCGCGCCGCCGAGCAGATGTCCGCTGGTCCCGGCGGCGACCGGGAAGTTCAGCATCTGTACGGCGAAGATGAAGGCGGCGACCAGGCCGGCGAGCGGCGCGGTCTTCTCGTCGAGTTCGCGGCGGGCGCCCCGCAGGCTCACGGCGATGGCGCCGGCGGCGACCACTCCGGTGACCGCGGAGACCGGGGCGTTGATGAATCCGTCAGGCACATGCACCGTTCGATGATAGTGCCTTGTTGCGAACGACTTGCAAGAGAGAGGTGCCCATGAATAGCGGCGAGGCGGTGATGCATGGCGAGGGCCGATCCGGGAACCCGAGGGTTATGGGAGTCCGTGGGCGAAATCTCCGAAATGTGCGACATTGGAGAGGTGACGGATTCATCTATTCCACACAGGTAACGCAGCGCAAGGAGTCGGTTCATGTCTGCCGTCGAACAGTACGCACGCGCCCACATCGTCACCGACACGGCAGACTCCGCCGAGGACGAACACCAGGTCGTCCCGGTGGCCCTCAGCTACGACCCCGATGCTGATCCCCGCCAGGTTCACATGACGCTGCCCGGCCCCCACGAGTGGGCCTTCCCCCGAGAGCTCCTCGAACGAGGCCTGCGCGGTCCGGTCGAGTCCGGCGACGTACGCGTGTGGCCGTGCGGCCGGGTGCAGGCGGTCGTGGAGTTCCACTCCGCGCAAGGGGTGTCGGTGGTGCAGTTCGACTCGAAGGTTCTGATCCGCTTCCTGCGCCGTACCTACACAGCGGTGACCCCGGTGGCCCACTGACGGTCGGCCCACGCCGCGTGCGGTATCGCCCCGCTTGCGGCGCCACCCAGTGCGCGGCATCACTCCAGTCAGCCCGCGTGCACCATCAGACCGATCCCCACCACCAGCAGCCCCGCCGCGATCCGGGGCACCCCGAACCGCTCCTTGAAGAACACCAAGGACGAGGATCAGACCGGAGTCGACCGACAGGAACGCATCTGCGGGAGAGCGCCGAACGACTTCAGCTCCGCGTCGAGGCGACCCACATCTACGTGGACAACAACCGTTCGGCGTGGCAGCGCAACCGCAAGCGGCCCGGGTGGGAAGAGATGCTGAGGGCGATGGGGGAAGGAGAGATCCGGCGCGTCATCGTCCACCACCCCGACCGCCTCATGCGGCAGCCCAAGGACCTTGAAGAGCTGCTCTCCCTAGCCGACGACAAACGGGTTCTCTTGCATGGCGAGGCGAACCGGCGTGATCTCTCGGACCCCGACGACCGGTTCACCTGCGTATCGAGGTGGCCCACGCCTGCCGCTCCTCCGACGACTTGTCACGACGGCTGAAGGACGCCCTGAAGGACAAGACCCGCGAGGGCAAGCCGCATGTGGGCAACCGTCCCTACGGCTACACGGGCAACGGTCAGGCGATCATCGAGGAAGAAGCGGAGATCGTCCGCGAGGTCTTCCGTCGGTATCTGGACGGTGAGTCACCCTTGGGCATTGCCCAGGACCTGACCGCGCGGGGAGTGACGACATCCAAGGGCAAGACGTGGCAGCCGGAGAACGTCCGACATCTGTCGTCCAACTTCGTGGCGGGTGTCCGGATCCACCAGGGCGAGCAGGTGGGAACCGGGACGTGGCCCGCCATCATCGATCGCGGCCAGTGGGACGAGGTTCAGCGATTCAGGGAGTATCGGGCCGCGCCAACACGATCGGCAAGTTCGGAGAGAAGATATTCAGCGCGCCGGTCGCTGCGGTCGCGACGGGGATCGACTTCTCCCACACGCCCAACCAGCCCAGGACCCCGGGCGACACCCATGTGGACGCCCCGGCAGAACCGGGAAAGATGAGAATACCGATGACGCACTCCGCCGGCCCACCCACGCGTGGGCGCCGCCGCCCGGACCTGCGGCACTGGCTGAAACCCCAGGGTTCGCGGTTTCTAGCCCTCGGCATGAGCATGTCCGTCGGCGGACTCGCCGGTGGGGTGCGCTCTGCGTTGGACGGCAAGGGGATCTGGACGATCCTCGGCACCTTCGCCGTGGGGATTTTCGGCTTGCTCATTGTTGTGAGCTTCTTCGTCAACTACGAGGACCGGCGAGGCCGCCGCTGAACTCCTTGGAATCAATCATCTTCTAGGAATCCTTCCCTGCAGGGCCGAAAGCCGCGCGAGACGCGTAGCGCTTTTCGGCCCTATCCGTGTGGGGAACTGTACGAACTGGCTTCACCAGCGCCCTGACCAGCGACGTTATTACCGCAGGCCCGCGTCCATGGTTGTCGTCAGCGCCCCGACTCCCCGGCCCGCACCGCAGCCTCCTGATCGCGGTAGTACGAGCGCCAGATCAACCGGTGCACTCGCGTCCAGCGCGGGATGGACCGAACGCCGGGGATGAAGGGGACCAGCACCAGCCCCAGGCTGAGCAGCACCATCACGCCCCAGATCAGGGCGTCGGCGTTGCCGGACGACTTGAAGGGTTCGATCTGGTACCAGAACGTGAAGAGCCACAGCCATGCCTGGCCCGGGTAGTTGCCCGTCTCGTTCATCATTCCCCATTGGTCGCCGCCCAGGTGCTCGGTGCGTGCCAGGGACTCCAGGTAGGAGCCGTCGGAGAGGAAGAGCAGAGAGCGGGTGTAGTCGGTCTCGTAGAACTTGCCGCCGCCCGGCAACTCTCCGTCCAGGGCACCCGATCGGGCCAGGTCGAGAAGGCGCGCGGTGAGCACAGGGACCGGACCGTAGTCGCCCTTGGCCACCTTGGCGGGGTCGCCGCCGGGAGACTTGGCCAGTGCGTCGGAGTAGGCCTTGCTCCAGTCCTGGCGGCGGGAGACCGGGGCAGCGGCCCAGGCCGCGAGGGCGGCTCTGACGCCAGGCGGTTCGGGGGCATGGGCCAGGGGTCCGATGACGAAGTCGTTGGCGGTGTCCACCGGGATGCGTACGCCGGCGGCGTTCTGCAAGCCGACCGGGCCGAGCTTCTGCGCCGCGCCCGGCGTGTGGTTGTACGGGGGCCCGTACTCGGCGGTTCCGCTGGTGCCGGCGAGTTCGGCCACGGCGGTCGCTGTGAAGTCCGGGCCGGCCGCCCGGGACCAGGAAGCCAGGGTCACCGGTCTGACATCGGGCGAGGAGAGGACAGCGGCCAGACCCGCGGTGAGAAGTGCGACAGCCACCAGGGCGATCACGAACTCCTTGATCAGGTCGTACCGCCGGGCGGGGAAGGCGGCAGGGTCGGGCACTGCCGCCTTCCGGGATCGCCGGCCCGTCACCGCGCGTCCCGTGCCGCGGGCGCCGCCGCCCCGCCGGCCGCGGGGTCGGTCGCCCCGATGGGCGGGACGATTCCGCGCCACCGGACCAGCAGGATGTGCCCGGCGGTCAGCAGACCGAGGACGAACGGAAGCAGCACGATGTGCCACATCAGCATCTGCCCGAAGTTCATCACGTTGAAGAACGCGCCGATACCGACCGCGTTGAGCCCGTCCTTGGCCTGCCCCGCGATCCACTGTGAATCGAAGTTCTGCTGTACCAGATAACCGGTGAAGGCAGTGCCGATCGCGGTGAAGAAACAGACCGCGCCGGTGATCCATGTCAGTGCCCGACCGCCGCGCCAGGCAGCCATGAAGAACTTGCCCCACAGGTGGATGACCATGAAGAACATCAACAACTGGACGCTCAACAGGTGCAGGCTGTTCACGTATCTGCCGGTCGTCGAGACGTGCCACCAGCCGGGTCCCTTCAGCGCGAGCAGCCCGCCGCTGACGAGTGCCACGATCAGCGAGGACAGGGTGAGCACGCCGAAGACGTAGATCCATGAGGCCATGTACGCCGGCTGTGTGTCCGGCAGAAGTTTGGCCGGGGGCAGGGCCTTGACGGCCCTCCGACGCACCGCGCCGGTCCAGCCGCCGGAGGCTGACACGTTCGTGTAAGGCCCGGTGGCCGCGCCGTCCTCACCCGGAACGCTCATCTGCGGTCTCCCGGGAAGGGCAGGAGGAGGGCGGCGACAAAGACGATCACCATCAAGCCGATGACCACGAGGTTCGCGACGGACACCTGGATGACGCCCCAGTGCACATAGCGCCCGGCTCCGTTCAGATCGACGGGCGCGGCAAGCGCATGCCCGCCCGGCAGCAGTAGTCCCGTCATCGTCACGACCTGTCTTCCCATCCCTCGCCGTACCGCTGGCGACAAGCCAAGCGCCTCGTGGAGCTCTCGGCATCCGGGCCAGCACGGACCATGGGCTGAAAGGCCCAACCGGAACATGCTTCAGTGCGGGGCCCGGTGGGCTTCGGCCGCACTCCAGGCTGCCGAGGCCACCGTCCGTTCCCCGCGACGCCGCTCAACCGCACGTCTGACCAGGCCCGGCAGCGGCTTCCCTCGCCTCGGAGCGTCACGTCGAGGTGAGCAGTCGGCGACGGGCGGGTCACCTGTAACAGGGTTTGACCGAGGGCTCGCGCAGGGCGGCGATGGGGCCAGTTCCCCGCGTGCGCGGCCCAGTTGGGGCGCCGCCCGCGCATTCCCCGCAGCGCGACCCCGGTCAGTCCCGTGCACGACACCGCGATCCCCGCCGCCGCCCACGCGTTCGGCACCTCGTGCGCGAACATGGCCGCCAGCACGGTGACGACCAGCGGGGCGGTCCCGCGGGCGATCGGCTACGCCTGCCCGAAGTCGCCCAGCCGGAACGAGCGCATCAGCAGGACGTCGTACAGAACGTGGATCGCGGCCGACGAGCAAATACGGCCACGCCCCGGCCGCCGACGCCGCCACGAACGGCATCAGCGCCAGCCCGATCAGCACCCCGCCCCCCGCGATCAGCGTGAACTCGACGAGCTTGTCGGTGATGCGGTGCGCGATTGCGTTCCAACTGGCGTGGGTCACCGCGGCGAGCAGCACCGCCGCGGTGACCAGCGGGGTCACAGGTGCTGCTCGCGCACGTCCACCAGCGTGCCGCCCGCATGCGCGACCAGCGTCTTGGGGTCCATGGGGAACACGGTGTACGGGGTGCCGGCCGCGGCCCACACCACGTCGTGGTCGAGCAGCGAACGGTCCGCGAGCACCCGCGTCCTCGTACGGTGGCCGAAGGGCGGCACCCCGCCGATCGCGTACCCGGTCGTCTCCCGTACTCGACCCTGGCCCGTGTCACCTTCTCGGCCCCGAGCTCCCGCCGTACGAGCTCCACGTCCACGCGCGACGCCCCGTCCATCAGCACGAGCACCGGCACTCCTCCCCCACGCTCTCGACTCCCCTCGAGCAGGGGGACCCCCATGCGGCGAAGATCAGCGACTTGCAGATCTGGCTCAACTCGCACCCGATCGCGGCGGCGGCCTGGGTCCGGCGGAGGTTTGTCGGAGCGCCACATGACGGGGAGCCGTCGGGGACGGCACGGCCTGCGGGCAGTCCTGAGGGCACTCCCGCGGGCAGTCCCGCGGGAAGGGATAACGTCATGCGCGGAGCGTAGAGAGGCCCCACTGACATCGCTCCAGAGTCGCGTTCGAGTCGCGTCCGAGGCGCGTCCGAGTCGCGTCCGAGGCGCGTCCGAGTCGCTTCCGAGCCGACCCGCTCCCCGCTCGGAGAGGCTCTGGCCTCCTGCCCGGACAGGTCCCAGTTCCCCCGCCCGAACAGGTCCCGGTTCCCCGCCCGGCTAGCTTCCCGCCTTCAGGAGTGCCGCCACGATCGGGCCCGCCGTGTCGCCGCCGTGGCCGCCCTGTTGGACGACGCCCGCCGCGGCGAGGTCGCCCTTCCACGCGGTGAACCAGCCGTTGGGCTTCTTCTGGCCGTCGACCTCCGCGGAGCCGGTCTTCGCGCCGTAGTCGGGGCCGAGACCGGACATCGCCTGGGCGGCGGTGCCGTACGCCGCTGTGTACGTCATGAGTTCGCGGAGCTGGGCGAGGGTGGTGGCGGACAGGGTGCGGGAGGCCGTCGCCAGCTTGCGGTTGTCGACCGTCGGAGACACCAGGTACGGCTGGTGGAAGACGCCCGTCTTGACCGTGGAGGCGACCGAGGCCATGTTCAGCGGGTTCATGCGGACCCCGCCCTGGCCGATCAGCGAGGCCGCCATCTGGGCCGCCGACTGGACCGGGACCGAGCCGTCGAAGGACGGGACGCCGATGGCCCAGTTGTTCATGGACAGGCCGAAGTACTGCTGCGCCTGGTTCGTCAGGTCGGAGTTCGACAGCTTCTGGGCCTGGCTGATGAAAGCGGTGTTGCAGGAGCGCGCGAAGCTCGCCTTGAACGTGCCGCCCTTGATCTCGAACTTGTCGTCGTTCTGGAACTTCCAGCCGCCGTACGTCACGTACTTCGGGCACGGGTGCTGCTTGTCGGCCGAGGCGAGCCCCTTGTCGATGAGCAGCGACGACGTGATGACCTTCATGGTGGAGCCGGGGGCCAGCGAGCCCTGGAAGGCCGTGTTGAAGCCGTGGCTGGTGTTGGCGACCGCGAGGATCTCGCCCGTCGAGGGGCGCATCAGGACCACGGACGCCCGGTCCTTCTTGGCGACCTGCTGCTCGGCGTCGGCCTGGAGGGTCGGGCTGAGCGTGGTCTTCACGGTCCCCGGGGTGCCCTCGCTGAGGGTCACCAGGGTCTTGTCGGGCGTCTTCTGGGTGCCCTTGGTCGCGGCCTTGCGGACCACGCGCAGTTCGATGCCCGCCTTGCCGCCGGCGATCTTTCCGTACTTCTCGCGCAGCCCGTCCAGCACCGTGCCGAGCGAGGGGTACTTGGCCGTGGTGATCTCGCCGCCGTCGCGGTCGAGGGCGGTGACCGGGGCAGTGCCCGCCGGGCCGGTGACCAGGCGGTCGCCGTCCTGGAGGTCGGGGTGCACGACCGACGCCTTCCAGCCGACCAGCGCCGCACCGTCCTTGGCGCGCCGCACGACGGTCAGCTTCGAGTCGTACGCCAGGGGCTTGCTCTTGCCCTTGTACGTGACGGTGGCCTTGACGGAGAAGGGCACGGAGGCCCCGGACGCCGTGCCCGGCGTGAGCTTGACGCCGGTGATGTGGGCGTCCTTGCCGTAGCCGGTCAGCAAGGTCGTCGCGGCCGCCGAGTCGTCGGTGGCCGCGGCCGCCTTAGCGACGTCACCGCTCTGCCAGGCGGTCAGGAACCGCGTGGACAGCGCCGTGACCTCGGCCGCTGACGGCGGACCGGTCTTCACGGCCTTGTGGGCGGCGGTCTCCGACGTACGGTCCTCGGCCGACGCCCCGCCGCCGTACAGGCTGTAGGCGCCGAACGCCCCGCCGCCGACGACCACCGCGATCAGCCCGCCGACCACGGCGGGCTTCGTCTTTCGTCGCTCGGCGACGCGCCTTCTGTTCCCCACAGCTTTCGATCCTCCGCCTGTTCCCCAAGTCCCCCGGCACCCTCATGCTCCTCAACGAGAACCCCCACCCTAGGGTCCCGCCCTGTCAAGGGTGACTTCAGCCGCCCGTTCGTAGCACAGCTGCGACGATAGGACCGGCCGCGTCCACCCCGTGACCGCCTTGCTGGGTCATCGCGGCGGCCGCGATGTCGTTCCGATAGCCGGTGAACCAGCTGTTCGACTTGGACTGGGCGTCGACCTCGGCGGAGCCGGTCTTGGCGCCGATGTTCCCGCCGAGTCCCGCCATCACCTGGGCGGCGGTGCCGCTGGTCGCGGTGAGGTTCATCATCGCGCGCAGCTGCGCGGACGTACTGCTGGGCAGGCCCTTCGCCGTCGCCAGTTCCCGGTCGTCGAGCTTGGGCGAGACGATGACCGGCTGCCGGAAGGTGCCCGTCATCGCCGTCGCCGTGACCGACGCCATGTTCAGCGGGCTCATCTGGACCTGGCCCTGGCCGATCGCGTTCGCGGCGCGGTCCGGGCCGCCGGAGGCGGGGATGTTGCCGTCGAAGGAGGGGATGCCGGTCTTCCAGTTGTTCTGGCCGAGGCCGAAGCGGGTCTGTGCCTCGGTCGTCAGGGACTCGTCCGTGAGCGGCTTCTCGTCGATCAGTTTCACGAAGGCCGTGTTGCAGGACCGCATGAAACTGTTGGCGAGGCTCGCCTTCTCGTTCGGCGCGAGGTTGGTGAGGTTGTGGAAGGTCTGGCTCTGCCAGGTCGCGGTCGGCGGGCAGGGCGCCGGGCCGTTCATGGTGGTCACGCCGTTGTCGATGAGCATCGCCGCGGTGATGATCTTCATCGTGGAGCCGGGGGCCAGGGTGCCCTGGAAGGCCGCGTTGAATCCGTCCGCACGGTGGTTGGCGACCGCCAGCACCTCACCGCTGCTGGGCTGCACGGCCACCACGGAGGATTCGGCGTACCGGGCGACCGCCTTCTCCGCCGCGGCCTGCACGCTCGCGCTGAGGGTGGTGCGCAGCTTGCCGGCCTTGCCCTTGGCGAGGGTCACCAGGGCGGTGTCGCCCGCGCCCTCGGTCGCGTGATGGATCGCCAGTTCGACTCCGGCCGTACCGCCCGCCGTGTCGCCGTACTTCTCGCGCAGCGCGTCCAGGATCGGTCCCAGCGAGGGGTACTTCTCCTTCGTCAGGACAACGTTGTTCCGGTCCACGGCCTCGATGGGCGGGCTCGCCGACTCGCCCGTGACCAGGGTGTCCCCCTCCTGCATCTCGGGATGCAGGACGGACGGCTTCCAGTCGACCAGCGCCTTCCCGGTGGTCTCGCCGCGTACGACGGTCAGCCGCGAGTCGTACGCGAAGGGCTTGGACTTCCCTTCGAACGACACCGTCGCTTTGACGGAGAACGGCACGGTGGTTCCCGTCGCCGCCCCCGGGGTGATCTTCACACCGGTGAGGTGGGCGTCGTCGTGGTAACCGGCCAGCAACTCCTGCGCCTTCTGGGCGAAGTTGGTGTACGCGGCGGCCTTGGCGGCGTCCCCCTGCTCCCACGCGGCGAAGAACTTGGTCGAGGTCTCCTTGACCTCCGCGCCGCTCGGCGGCCCGGTCTTCACGGCCGCGGGTCCGCCGCTCCCCGAGCCCCCGCCCTCGCTCCCGCTGAGTGCCGACATCACATTGAAGGCGCCGTATCCGGCACCCCCCACCATCACGGCGAACACACTGCCGATGACGGCGGCCTTTGCCCCCTTGCGCATCGCGCGAAACCCTCCCCGTGGACCCCTCTCCCGAACTTCTGAACGCGTTCAGAAAAGCGGGTCTGCAGGGCACTGTATGCGGGAGGAGTGGTGGATGGGGCGGAGGTTCTCCGAATCGTTAGACCGGGTGTCCAGTCGCATCCGTGAACGCCGGTCAACAGCCGGGACGGTCCGGTGCGATCCACTCGTGGCCGGAGAGCTGGGCCACGGGGTCGGCCCGCTGTGACCGGGAGGAGGGGTTCGCTCCAACGCGCCCTGGACGGAACGGACTTGGGAAAGCCGAAGGCGGATTCGCCGAGCTCTCAGCCCACCCGGATGTCAGCGCTCGCATCAGCGGAGACGCACGTCGAGGTCGCGAGGGCCAGACCGGGACGCGGTCACGGGCGGGCCCGGCGGGAGCCGCACGCCGCGGCGGCGACCTGGACGCTGTACCGCCTCCCGCCCGAGGATGTGGAGTTCTTCCAGGGCGATACGGCCCGCAGGCACGTACGTCTGGCCTACCGTCGCAAGAACGACTCGGAGGGGTGGTCGCGGCAACTGCTGTGGCCCTGACGGGGCAACCCCGAAGGTGGGTCGGAGGTCTGAATCGGCATGCGCATGTACCGGACCGGCGCCTTTCTCGGCGCACTGCTCGTCGCTCTGCTCACCGTCACCGCGTGCTCGCCCCGGGCGGGGAGCGGGGGAAGGCCCCGGACCGGCCCACGCCGTGGACCATGCCGACCGGGCCGGGCGGTTACGGCGGGCGGCTCCTGGGCGCACGCTGGCGGGTCGACTGGGTCACGGTCGACGGGCGCAACATCGACGCACCGCCGGACGCCGGCGCGTGGGTCGAGTTCGGCTACGACAACACGGCCGTGGGCGACTACGGATGCACGCCGTTCAAGTCGTCGGCCACGGTCACCGCCACGACGCTCACCGTCGGTACGGACACGTCGGGGGCGACGCCGGACGACGCGTGTCCGGCGAAGGAGCGCGCCTTCGAGCAGCGGATGCGGAAGATCTTCACCGGCGGCCCCCTGGCGGTGGCCGAGCGGGTCGACGAGCTCTCGATGACCCTGAAGAACCAGAGGGGCGACTATGTCGCGCTGCAAATGCTGTGGCCTCAGGGGCTCTTCGGAGCGCCGTGGCGAATCGAATATCTGAACGTCGCCGACACCCCCGTCGACATGACGGCCGGCAAAGAGGTCTACTTCGTCTTCCACCGGGACGGCACGGTCACCGGAAAGGGAGGCTGCAACGGCTTCAAGGGCCGGGCCGCCTTCGCAGGCGAGCACGTCACGCTGTACCCGCTCACCCGCACCACGCACCGGACCTGCTCACGGAAGATCATGTCCCAGGAGGACGGCCTGCTCGACCAGGACCCGCGCACGTTCTCGGTCGTTGCCTCGCGCGACATTACCTTCGTAGACCGCACCCCCGGCCTCGACGGCCTCGCCTACAACTTCATCCGGGTGAGGTGACCGGCACACCGCCGCGCCCAGGGGGCTAGATTCACAGTCGGTGCGGCTCGCCGGCCGGCGGTCCGCACCCGAGCCTGAGGGAGCCTCTGGGGCATCCATGGGGAACCAGGGCTTTTCGGCCGAAGACCCTGCTCACGTTCTGACTGCCGCGCGGTCTGTAAATCTCCCGGGCCCAGAGCTGGGCCGTCCTCGGGCCGTGCGAGGGCGACCAACGACAACCGTCAACGGCCAACAACGACCAAGGGGGCGCGGCAGATTGCCGCGTCCCCTTGCTACGTCTGCCCAGCTAGACCCAGGTGTCCAGCCACATCCGCGACCGCCACTGGTCTATGGGGATCGCAGTGCCCATGTACAGGGGCCAGAAGTAGATGAAGTCTGCGCGATCCGGCCCCGGAGGGCCCCGACCAGGGCGTTCGGTACTGATCGGGGCCGTGTCAGGCTGCCTGGGCCGTCTCTGGGCCGTGATCTTGTGGAGTGGAGGCCAGATAGAGGCTGTCGACAGCCTTTCGCGTGCGTCCCTCGCTACTCGGCATCAGGTGCGTGTACGTCCTCAGCGTGAATCCCGGATCGCTGTGACCGAGGTACTGACTCAGGGCACGGATGTTCTCGCCCGCGTCCAGCAGCACTGACGCGTAGAAGTGCCTGAGCGCTGCTGCGACTGGCTGAACCAGGAGACATCGAAGAGGGCACCACGCGGTGCCTGGCTGAACGAGGCATCGAGCAGGTGAGCCTCAGCGAGAATCATTCCTGCCCAACCGGACGATGTGGCCAAGCTGCTTGCCTTCCGAGAGGAGGCGGCGGCTTGGCTCACTCGTCTCGGCATCGACCAGTGGCAGCGTCCGTACCCGGCTGACCGACTGCTCGCGACCATCAAGGCAGACACCGTCTTCATGGTTATGGAGGGTGACGAGACCGTGGCCACCATCACTCTCACGCCGGAAGCTGAGGAAGGGCCATGGACGGAGGCACAGTTGGATGAGCCGTCCCGGTTCATCAATAAGCTGACGGTGGCCCGCACCCATGTCGGCCAGAACATGGGCGGTCGGCTGCTCGACTGGGCGGGGGATCGCGCGTACCGCGAAGGGGCCAAATGGCTGCGGCTCGATGCGTGGACCGCGAACGAGGCTCTCCAGTGGTACTACTTTCCGCAGGGATTCGAGTATGTGCGCACGGTCCGCGAAGGGGGCGCGGTGAACGGGGGCCCTCGTGTCTCCGGCTGGCTCGCGCAGCGCCGAACTGCAGCCGCTGACCACGGCTTTGAGGATTCCACCCCTGACATCATCCGCTGACATCAACGACCACGTACCTCAGCGCACAAGCACGGACTGCCGTTCCCGCAGAACGCCGTAAGACGGCTACGGCGAGGCTGATGGGCGGCACCGGTAGGCGGGAGGAACGCGCCTACGGACAAGGGGCGTGGCGCTTGCTGCAGGCGGTCGATGGATGCTCCTGGAATCGAATGCATGAACGATAACTCGCCGTCCCGGCTCGAGGCCGGTCCGAAACGCTTTCGCCCTCACCGGTGACTGACCGGCGAGACCGTCGTCGCAGGCCTTCGAGGGTTGTTGTCGCCAAAGCCCTGCCGGATTGTCAGACAGATGTAGATTGCAGCGTTTCGCCGCGTTTTGTGTTCTTTTGTCAGGTTCCATTACCTGCGCGACAGCGGTGTTTGCGTGTCATCGCTCTATCGCCCCCGGGCCGTTTTCTGACGTAGCGGGGAATTGCTTCAGGAGAGGATCGGCGTGTTGTGACCAATGACGTTCACAGATCTCAAAGTTGGGGCGAGCGGGGCCTCTGGCGTGTCACTGGTCGTCGGGCGGCGCAAGTGTCGGCTTCAGCGGCATCGCCGGCCCGGCCCGGGCGGAGTTGGTGGCGTACGGGCGTCACCGTAGCGGTGTGTGCCGTGCTCACCGGTGCGGGGGTGCCGGCGGCCGTCGCCGACGCTCCGACGTCAGGTCATCGCAGCGGCAGTCGGGCAGCCGCGCCAGTCAGTCAGACCTTCACCTTCACCGGCGCTCCGCAGACCCTGACGGTTCCTGCGGGAATGGTGGTGACGATCACCGCGGACGGGGCCGGCGGTGCCGACAACACCGGCACCCCCTGTTCCGTCACGGGGACCGGTGGGACGGGGGCGCGGGTCGTCACCACGCTCCCGCAAACCGCCGCACCGACGGCCTTCACCATCGACGTCGGCGGCACCGGCGGCAAAGGCTGCAACGGCACCGGGACGCCGGGTGCCGGCGGGTTCAACGGCGGCGCCCCAGGTGGGAGTTATCCGCTCAGTGGTTTTCATTTTGAAGGGCCGGGTGGGGGCGGGGCCTCCAGCATCAGCACGGGCGGCTCCTTGCTGGTGGTCGCCGGGGGCGGCGGTGCCGCCGGCGGCACCGGAGCGGGCTCTAGGGGAGGGAACGGAGGCAACGGCGGGACAACGCCGGATGCCACCGGCGGTACCGCGGGAAGTGCCACCGGCCCTGGGGCTTCGCCGGGGCAGGGTGGGGGCGGTGGCAGCACCAGCACCAGCACCGGCGGTGCCGGCGGGGCCAGCGGGGCCGTTCCGTCCTGTGCGGTCATGAACGGCGGGCCAGGGAGCGGGTTTTCAGGTGCCACGGTCGGTACCGGTGGCACCGGCGGCAGCTTCGACGGCGGCTGCGCCGCCACTGCCATCGCTGGTGGTGGGGGCGGTGGTGGTGGGTACTTCGCCGGCGGGGGCGGCGGCAGCGGCGCCGTCAACAACACGGGCATCTCGGCGGGTGGGGGCGGTGGTGGTGGGGGCAGCAGCTTCGCCACCACGTCGAGCACCGGTACACACTATGCGCCGTCCACGATCGGGACGGCGAACAACAACGGCCAGGTGACCATCTCCTACGGCCCCCCTGGCCCGAGCTTGACCATCGGCAAGAGTCACAATGGCAGCTTTGGGCGGGGTCAGTCCGGCTCCTACACGCTCACGGTCGGTAACAACGGGATCGACGCGACCGATGGCACCGTCGTCACCGTGACCGACACTCTCCCGGCTGGGCTTACCGCGACGTCGTTGAGCGGTACCGGGTGGACGTGCACGCTGGCCACGCTGACCTGTACCCGCAGTGACGTCCTCCCCTCAGGGAGCAGCTACCCACCCATCACCCTCAAGGTGGAGGTCTCCTGCAAGGCCCCCAGCACCGTCACCAACAGCGCCTCGGCCATTGGCGGCGGGGACACCGCCACTCACACCGCGACCGATCCCACGACCGTCACCGGCGCCTGCCCGCCCACGCTGGCGATCAGCAAGAGTCACAGTGGCAGCTTTGGGCGGGGTCAGTCCGGCTCCTACACGCTCACGGTCGGTAACAACGGGATCGACGCGACCGATGGCACCGTCGTCACCGTGACCGACACTCTCCCGGCTGGGCTTACCGCGACGTCGTTGAGCGGTACCGGGTGGACGTGCACGCTGGCCACGCTGACCTGTACCCGCAGTGACGTCCTCCCCTCAGGGAGCAGCTACCCACCCATCACCCTCAAGGTGGAGGTCTCCTGCAAGGCCCCCAGCACCGTCACCAACAGCGCCTCGGCCATTGGCGGCGGGGACACCGCCACTCACACCGCGACCGATCCCACGACCATCACCGGCGCCTGCCCGCCCACGCTGGCGATCAGCAAGAGTCACAGTGGCAGCTTTGGGCGGGGTCAGTCCGGCTCCTACACGCTCACGGTCGGCAACGACGGGACCGGCGCGACCGATGGCACCGTCGTCACCGTGACCGACACTCTCCCGGCTGGGCTTACCGCGACGTCGTTGAGCGGTACCGGGTGGACGTGCACGCTGGCCACGCTGACCTGTACCCGCAGTGACGTCCTTGCGTCCGGTGGCAGCTATCCGGCGCTCACCCTCGCGGTCAACGTCGCCTGTACGGCCTCCGGTCAGGTCACCAACAGCGCCTCGGCCATTGGCGGCGGGGACACCGCCACTCACACCGCGACCGATCCCACGACCGTCACCGGCGCCTGCCCGCCCACGCTGGCGATCAGCAAGAGTCACAGTGGCAGCTTTGGGCGGGGTCAGTCCGGCTCCTACACGCTCACGGTCGGCAACGACGGGACCGGCGCGACCGATGGCACCGTCGTCACCGTGACCGACACTCTCCCGGCTGGGCTTACCGCGACGTCGTTGAGCGGTACCGGGTGGACGTGCACGCTGGCCACGCTGACCTGTACCCGCAGTGACGTCCTTGCGTCCGGTGGCAGCTATCCGGCGCTCACCCTCGCGGTCAACGTCGCCTGTACGGCCTCCGGTCAGGTCACCAACAGCGCCTCGGCCACTGGCGGCGGGGACACCGCCACTCACACCGCGACCGATCCCACGACCGTCACCGGCGCCTGCCCGCCCACGCTGGCGATCAGCAAGAGTCACAATGGCGCGTTCCGGCAGGGCAAGAGGGGCACCTACAGCATCACGGTCACCAACAGTGGCACCGGCCCGACCGACGGCACCACCGTCACTCTGACCGAAACCTTGCCCAAGGGACTCACCCTCGTCTCGCTCAGCGGCACTGGATGGGCCTGCAGCCGATCCACCCTCACCTGTACCCGCAGCGACGTCCTCCCCTCAGGGAGCAGCTACCCACCCATCACCCTCAAGGTGGAGGTCTCCTGCAAGGCCCCCAGCACCGTCACCAACACCGCCACTGTCACCGGAGGCGGCGACACGACCACCCACACCGCCACCGACCCCACCAAGATCAAGCGTCACCAGCACGACAAGCACTGCGATCACCACGACCACTGGTAGGGCGACTCCCCTTGATGAGATCCGGCTAGAGCTACGGATCAGAAGCTGCCCGTGCCCCATCCGCGCAACAACACGGCCCCCTGACCGTCTCGTCCGGTCAGGGGGCCGTGTTGTTGCGCGGTGGGTGTGGGATTTGAACCCAGGGTGGCTCGCGCACGACCGTTTTCAAGATCTGTCTGTCGTTGGCGGGCCGGATCTGGCGTCCGGCTGATCCGGCACCAGACTTGTGACTGGAGTCGCCCGATCCCGTTACCTTCACGTTCCTGCGCTGTGATGAGGTGCGGCAGAGGTTGCGCCGCTGGCCATGGACAAGGCCTGGACGGCAAGCGTTGCCCTTTGGTGAGAAGAACACGTTTCTACTGGTCAGACGAAGAGCGTTTGTGTCGACCTGGGAGGTCTGTATATCTCTCAGGGGCAAGAGCTGGGCCGTCATGGGGCCGTCCGAAGGTGACCAACGACACCCACTAACGACCAACAACGGCCAAGAGGGCGCGGCAGACTGCCGCGCCCTCTTGGTGTGTCTGTGCAGCTAGACCCAGGTGTCCAGCCACATCCGCGACCGCCACTGGTCTATGGGGATCGCGGTGCCCGTGTACAGGGGCCAGAAGTAGATGAAGTTCCAGGCGATCAGGAGGACCAGGACGCCCGCGCTCGCCGCGCCGATGACGCGGCGGCGTTCCGTGGAGCCGGGTGGGCCGAGGATCGCGCCGATCATCATGGCGACCGCCAGGCACAGGAACGGGACGAAGATGATGGCGTAGAAGAAGAAGATCGTGCGCTCCTGGTACATGAACCAGGGGAGGTAGCCGGCCGCGATGCCGCAGGCGATCGCGCCCGCCCGCCAGTCGCGGCGGAACGCCCAGCGCCACAGGACGTAGACGATCGCGAAGCAGGCGGCCCACCAGAGGAGGGGCGTGCCCAGGGCCAGGACCTCGCGGGCGCACTTGCCGCCCGCGTCCGCCGGGCAGCCGTCCTTGCCGGGCAGCGGGGACTCGTAGAAGTACGAGACCGGGCGGCCCAGGACGATCCAGCTCCACGGGTTCGACTGGTAGGTGTGCGGCGACGAGAGGCCGACGTGGAACTCGTACACCTCGTGCTCGTAGTGCCACAGGCTGCGCAGCCAGTCGGGCAGGAAGGTCCAGCTGCCGCCCTTGCCGTCGGTCGCGGCCCAGTTGCGGAAGTAGCCGCCCTTGCCGTTGGTGGGGGAGAGGATCCAGCCGGTCCAGGAGACGAAGTACGTGGCGATCGCCACCGGGACCGTTGCGAGGAACGTGATGCCCGTGTCGTGCTTGAGGGCCGCCATGTACGGGTGACGGGCGCCCGCGACCCGGCGCGCGCCGACGTCCCACAGGACCGCCATCAGGCAGAACGCGAAGAGCACGTACAGGCCGCTCCACTTGGTGCCGAGGGCCAGGCCCAGCAGCAGACCGGCCGTCCAGCGCCAGGGGCGCCAGCCGAGGCGGGTGGACTCGGCGATGTGCGCGTCGGGGCGTACGAGCCCGTCCGCGTCCGTCGGCAGGGCGCCCGCCAGTCGGGCGCGTGACCGGTCGCGGTCCACGATCAGGCAGCCGAAGGCCGCCAGGACGAAGAACATCAGCACACCGTCGAGCAGCGAGGTGCGGCTCATCACGAAGTGCAGCCCGTCCACCGCCATCAGCGCGCCCGCGAGACAGCCCAGGAACGTGGAGCGGAACATCCGGCGCCCGATCCGGCACAGCAGCAGCACCGACAGCGTGCCGAGCAGCGCCGTCATGAAACGCCAGCCGAACGGATTGAAGCCGAACATCCATTCGCCGAGCCCGATGACGTACTTGCCGACCGGGGGATGCACCACATAGGCGGCGTCCGAGGGGATGCCGACGTGCCCGCTGTTCTGCAGGATCAGGTCATTGGCGTTCTTGTCCCAGTTGACCTCGTACCCGCGGTGGATCAGCGCCCAGGCGTCCTTGGCGTAGTACGTCTCGTCGAATATCACCGCCTTCGGGCTGCCCAGGTTCCAGAACCGCATCAGCCCCGCCATCAGGGTCACGAGCAGCGGGCCGCCCCAGCCCGACCAGCGCGTGATGCGCTCCGCGACCTCGTGGCGCAGCCCGAACGCAGCCCAGATCCGGGGGCTGGGTTCGGCGTACGGCGGCACGAGCCGATCACGCACATCGCTTCTGGGTGGTGCGTTGTATCCGAAGCGGCGCAGCCGCTGCTGCCACGACGGCCGCCGTTCTTCGGCTGCCTGGCCCTGCCGGGTGTCCGTGGAGGACGCGGTACTGGTCACCGCGCCATCGTAGGGAACAGGTCTGTGGGAGTCCCGTGCACGGGCCTAATGGGTGGATGCGGCTGCCGCCGAATGCCCCTGCGAGGATGGAACCGTGACAGGAACCCTTGTTTTGGCCGGCACCCCCATCGGCGACGTGGCCGACGCCCCGCCCCGGCTCGCCCAGGAGCTGGCGGGCGCGGACGTCGTCGCCGCCGAGGACACCCGCAGGCTGCGCCGGCTGACCCAGGCGCTGGGCGTGCAGCCCACCGGGCGCGTGGTGTCGTACTTCGAGGGGAACGAGGCCGCCCGCACGCCCGAACTCGTCGAGGCGCTGGCCGGCGGGGCGCGCGTGCTGCTGGTGACCGACGCCGGGATGCCGTCCGTCTCCGACCCCGGGTACCGGCTGGTCGCCGCGGCCGTCGAGAAGGACATCAAGGTCACCGCCGTACCCGGCCCGTCCGCCGTGCTCACCGCGCTCGCGCTGTCCGGGCTGCCCGTCGACCGGTTCTGCTTCGAGGGGTTCCTGCCGAGGAAGGCGGGCGAGCGGCTGTCGCGGCTGCGGGAGGTCGAGGGCGAGCGCCGCACGATGGTCTACTTCGAGGCCCCGCACCGCCTCGACGACACCCTCGCGGCGATGGCCGAGGTCTTCGGGGACGAGCGGCGGGCCGCCGTCTGCCGGGAGCTGACCAAGACGTACGAGGAGGTCAAGCGCGGACCGCTGGGCGAGCTGGCGGCCTGGGCGGCGGAGGGCGTACGCGGGGAGATCACGGTGGTGGTCGAGGGCGCGCCGGAGAAGGGCGCCGAGGAACTGGACGCGGGCGAACTGGTGCGCAGGGTGCGGGTGCGGGAGGAGGCGGGAGAGCGCCGCAAGGAGGCCATCGCGGCGGTCGCGGCCGAGGCCAAAATTCCCAAGCGCGACGTCTTCGACGCGGTGGTCGCGGCAAAGAACGCGGCGCACAGCGCCCCATAGAAGAGCAAAGGGCCCGCACGGAAAGCAAAGCTCAGGCCGTGTCTCCGAGGCATTCCGACAAGGAAAGGCCAAAACGACTCCAATAGTCGACAGGCCTGATGCGTTCCCGCTCGGAGAAGCGTCCACTGGTTGAAGGGACGTACCCGTCCCTCGCCCCCGCCGACCGGGGGCGCTTGTCCAGCGGAACAGCAGGAGCTGGCATGAGTGAGATCGCAGGGCAGACCGGCAACCGCAGCGCGGCGACCGCCGTCGTCAACGAGTCGTATTCCTTCGCATGCATGCGCTGTGGGCACGGCTGGGAGCAGTCGTTCGAGATAGAGCACCACCGCGACGCCGAGGGCGGCGAGTTCGTGATGTACGTGGCGGACGGCCATGTCGTGCCGTCGCCGCTGAGCCGGCCCTCCTGCCAGAACTGCGACGGACACGTGGTGCGCATCATGCGCGCCGGACAGGTGTCCTCCGTCCAGAACTCCATGCACCAGCACACGCACCGACCGGTGCCGGCCCACCCCGAGCAGGCCCACGGCGAGCAGGCCCACGACGAGGCCGTCGACCAGCCGGCCCTGCCCAGGGAACCCCACCACTGGCACCTCTCCGACCTGCTGCACCCCTTCCACCACCGCAAGGCGGGCTGATCGCGGAAGTGCGGTGACCTCGCCCGGGTGAGGTCCGGTCCGGCGTGCCCCTTTCGTAGGATCGGGGCATGCCCTCCGACAAGACCGAAGCGCCACCGCTCCCCGAGCCGCTGCGCGTTCCCGTCGCCGACTCGCACACCCACCTCGACATGCAGTCCGGCACCGTCGAGGAAGGCCTCGCCAAGGCCGCCTCGGTCGGCGTGACCACGGTCGTCCAGGTCGGCTGCGACCTGAAGGGCTCCCGCTGGGCGGCCGAGACCGCCGCCGCGTACGAGGCCGTGCACGCCACCGTCGCCCTGCACCCCAACGAGGCGCCCCGTATCGTGCACGGCGACCCCGACGGCTGGTCCCGCCAGGGCGCACGGCAGCCCGGCGGCGACGGCGCCCTGGACGAGGCCCTCGCCGAGATCGACCGCCTCGCCGCCCTTCCCCAGGTCAAGGGCGTCGGCGAGACCGGGCTCGACTACTTCCGTACGGGCCCCGAAGGCAAGGCCGCCCAGGAGCGCTCCTTCCGCGCCCATATAGAGATCGCCAAGCGGCACGGAAAAGCCCTGGTCATTCACGACCGGGACGCGCACGCCGACGTGCTGCGCGTCCTGAAGGAGGAGGGCGCGCCCGAGCGGACCGTCTTCCACTGCTACTCCGGCGACGCGGTGATGGCCGAAATCTGCGCCCAGGCCGGGTACTACATGTCCTTCGCCGGAAACATGACCTTCAAGAACGCCCAGCCCCTGCGCGACGCGCTGGCCGTGGCCCCCCTGGAGCTCGTCCTCGTCGAGACCGACGCGCCCTTCCTGACCCCCGCCCCGTACCGCGGACGGCCTAACGCGCCCTATCTCATTCCGGTCACGGTGCGCGCCATGGCGGCCGTGCGGGGCATCGACGAGGAGACGCTGGCGACGGCGCTCTCGGCGAACACGGCGCGGGCCTTCGGTTACTGAGGGATAACGCTTCCGGCCATTTTTCGGGGTCACACCTCAGGGCAGTGTCGCGACACAGCGTAGCCGCGTTGCTTGGGAGAGTGACGGCCGCTCCGCTAGGTTCTGGTCGCCCGCCCGTCTCCCACCACCGCCCTGAACGAACCCTCCGGGCGCCCCTTTTACTCCACCGGACCCCCCTGGAGCGTGTTGTCGTGAGCAACTCGCAGTACGAGACGTTTGGCCTGACGGGAACGTCGTTCGAGGACCGAGGAACTGGTGGGCAGCCGCCGTACGGTGTCGGAATCCCGGACCGCGGCGGCTACGTGGACACCTACCGGCCCGCGTACGAGTCACTGGCGGTGTCCGAGGCGCCGACCGAGCCGATACTGCCCCGGCAGACGCCGACGTTGGTGCGGACGCAGGCGCTCGGGGATCCGGCGGAGGAGCCCCGGCCCGGCGGGCGGGCCGCCGCCCGGCGCGCGGCCCGGCGGCGGCGCACCGCCGAGCGTCCCGACCCGCTGCGGCTGCTGCCCCAGGCGCTGGTCGTCGCCTTCCTCGCCGGCGGCGCCTCCGCCTTCGTCGCCAGCGACAAGGCCATCGAGCTCAGTGTCGACGGGAAGGCGCGCACGCTGCACACCTTCGCCGACGACGTGACCGAACTGCTCGCCGAGGAGGGCGTGCGCGTCGGCGCGCACGACGTCGTCGCGCCCGCCCCCGGCGCCGAGCTGACCAGCGGTGACGAGATCGCGGTCCACTACGGGCGGCCCGTGCGGCTCACCCTCGACGGACAGCCGCACGAGGTGTGGACGACGGCGCACACGGTGGACGGGGCGCTCCAGCAGCTAGGGGTGCGCGCCGAGGGGGCGTACCTGTCGACCTCACGCTCCCAGCGCATCGGCCGTCAGGGCCTCGCGCTCGACGTCCGCACCGAGCGGGCGGTGACGATCATGGCGGACGGGCGGGCACGGACGATCCGGACGAACGCGGCGACCGTCGGCGAGGCCGTCGAGGAGGCCGGGATCACCCTCCACGGCGAGGACACGACGTCCGTCCCGTCAGGGAGCTTCCCCGGGACGGGCAGACGGTCAGCGTGATGCGGATCACCGGCTCCCAGGAGGTCCGCGAGGAGGCGATCCCCTTCCGGACGACACGGACGAACGACCCCTCGCTGTTCCACGGCACCGAGATCGTCGACCGGGCCGGGGAGCCCGGGACCCGGCGGGTCACCTACCAGGTGCGGACCGTCAACGGGGTCAGGCAGAAGCCGCGGAGGGTCGGGGACGAGGTGGTCCGGGAGCCGCGTGGACAGGTGGTGCGGGTCGGCACGAAGCCGCGGCCCGACTCCACGCAGGATGCGGACCATCTGAACTGGTCCGGGCTCGCGGCGTGCGAGTCCGGCGGCCGCCCCGGCGCCGTGGACCCCTCCGGCACCTACGGCGGCCTGTACCAGTTCGACACCCACACCTGGCACACGCTCGGGGGGTCCGGGCGGCCCCAGGACGCCCCGGCCGCGGAGCAGACCCGCCGGGCGAAGAAGCTGTACGTCCGCCGGGGCACGAGCCCGTGGCCCCACTGCGGAGCCCACCTCCACGACTGACCGGTTCATCGGCCCGAACGGCCTCGTCCTCAAAACGCCGGACGGACCGAAGACGCGCGCAGCGCCGCTTCAGGTGTGCGGGGAACTGCGTGGCTGGCCCCCGCACGCCCGCAGTCGAACCATGCACCCGGGGTCCGGGAAAACGGCTCGCGCCGTCGCACCCGTACGCTTGGGGCGTGAACAGCCCCCCCTCCGACGCCCTCCTGGGCCCCGCCGACGTCCGCGAGCTCGCGGGTGCCCTCGGTGTGCGGCCCACCAAGCAGCGCGGCCAGAACTTCGTGATCGACGCCAACACCGTGCGCCGCATCGTGCGTACCGCCGGCGTGCGGGCGGACGACGTGGTCGTCGAGGTAGGCCCCGGCCTCGGCTCGCTGACCCTCGCGCTGCTGGAGGCGGCCGACCGGGTCGTCGCCGTGGAGATCGACGACGTACTCGCGGGGGCGCTCCCGACGACCATCGCCGCCCGTACGCCGGCCCGCGCCGACCGCTTCGCACTCGTGCACTCCGACGCCATGCACGTGAACGAGCTCCCCGGCCCCGCCCCCACCGCCCTCGTCGCGAACCTCCCGTACAACGTCGCCGTCCCCGTGCTGCTGCACATGCTCGACACCTTCCCGACCATCGAGCGCACGCTGGTGATGGTGCAGGCCGAGGTCGCCGACCGGCTCGCCGCCGACCCCGGCTCGAAGGTGTACGGCGTGCCGAGCGTCAAGGCCAACTGGTACGCCGACGTGAAGCGGGCCGGCTCCATCGGACGGAATGTCTTCTGGCCCGCGCCGAACGTCGACAGCGGCCTCGTGTCGCTCGTCAGGCGCGCCGAGCCCATCAGGACCACGGCCTCCAAGCGCGAGGTCTTCGCGGTCGTCGACGCCGCCTTCGCCCAGCGGCGCAAGACGCTGCGCGCCGCCCTCGCCGGGTGGGCCGGGTCCGCGGCCGCCGCCGAGGTCGCGCTCGTCGCCGCCGGGGTCTCACCGCAGGCCCGCGGGGAGTCGCTGACGGTGGAGGAGTTCGCCCGTATCGCCGAGAACAAGGCCGAGAGCAAGGCCGAGAACAAGGAGAGCGCTCAGCCGTGACGGAGTCGAAGACCGAGCCCACGACGCACACGGGCAGGGGCACGGGCACGGACGTCGTGACCGTACGTGTCCCCGCCAAGGTCAACGTCCAGCTCGCCGTCGGCGCCGCCCGCCCCGACGGCTTCCACGACCTGGCCAACGTCTTCCTCGCCGTAGGGCTGTACGACGAGGTCACCGTGACGCCGGCGGACGAGCTGCGGATCACCTGCGAGGGCCCGGACGCCGACCAGGTCCCCCTCGACGCCACGAACCTGGCGGCCCGCGCGGCCCTCGAACTCGCCCGCCGGTACGGCGTCGAACCGGGGGTCCACCTCCACATCGCCAAGGACATCCCCGTCGCGGGCGGCATGGCGGGCGGCAGCGCCGACGGCGCCGGCGCGTTGCTCGCCTGCGACGCCCTGTGGGGGACGAACGCCTCCCGCGAGGAACTCCTCGACATCTGCGCCGAGTTGGGCAGTGACGTGCCGTTCAGCCTGGTGGGCGGGGCGGCGCTGGGTGTCGGACGGGGCGAGCAGCTGCGGACGCTGGAGGTCGGCGGGACCTTCCACTGGGTCTTCGCGATCGCCGAGCGCGGGCTGTCGACCCCGGCGGTCTTCCGGGAGTTCGACCGGATGAACGAGGGCGTGCGGATCCCGGAGCCGGTCGCCTCGCAGGAGCTGCTCGACGCGCTGGCCAAGGGGGATGCCGGGGCCCTCGCCCGCGCCGTCTCCAACGATCTCCAGCCCGCCGCGCTCTCCCTCTTCCCGGCCCTCGCCGACACGCTCGCCGCCGGGCGGAGCGCCGGTGCGCTCGCGGCCCTGGTCTCCGGCTCGGGGCCGACCACGGCCTTCCTCGCGGCGGACGCCGAGTCCGCGCGCGCGGTCGC
Organism: Streptomyces mirabilis; assembly: GCF_039503195.1. NCBI lineage: Bacteria > Bacillati > Actinomycetota > Actinomycetes > Kitasatosporales > Streptomycetaceae > Streptomyces > Streptomyces mirabilis. The sequence goes on along the minus strand of NZ_JBCJKP010000001.1, from coordinate 4,592,236 downwards.
CGACACACTGCGCGCCTCCGGCACCTGCCGGACGGTACGGGTCACCGACGGCCCCGCCCCCGGCGCGACGGTCGTCTGACCCGCACGGACACGTCACGGGCACCCGCTGCTGAGAAGCACGTGACGGGCACCCGGTACACGTCACGAGCGCCCGGTACTCAGAGGCGAATTGAGTACGGGCGCGCTGACGCCGTAGCGGCGGACGGCGCGACCGTACTCGTATGGCATCAAGCGCTCACGCCCTCGCCGAGGCCACACCCGCCTCGCGCGACAAGTACGTCGACCTGCTGCGGGTCGCCTCGCTCGGCACGGTGGTGCTCGGGCACTGGCTGATGGCCGCCGTGTCGGTGCGCGGCGACGGACGGGCCGAGGTCGGGAACCTGCTCGCCGTGGAGCCCCGCCTCCAACTGCTCACCTGGGCCCTCCAGGTCATGCCCGTCTTCTTCTTCGTCGGCGGCTTCTCGCACGCGCTGTCGTACCGCTCGCTGCGACGCAAGGCCGGGGAGAACGGGGAGAACGGAGGAGCGGCTCTCTACTCCGTGTTCCTGCGCGCCCGGTTGCAGCGGCTGCTGCGGCCGACCGTGGTGTTCATCGGCGTGTGGGGAGCGCTCGCGCTCGCTCTGCAACTCGTCGGCAGGGAGGGCGGGTTGCTGGACGTGACGCTGCGACTCGTCGCCCAGCCGCTGTGGTTCATAGGGATCTATCTGGCGATGGTGGCCTTCACCCCGCCGCTGCTACGGCTGCACGAGCGGTACGGGTGGGGCGCGTTCGGCGGGCTCGTCGCCGCGGCCGGGCTGGTGGACGTGCTGCGGTTCGGGTCCGGGGTGCCGTACGTCGAGTTCCTGAACTTCGCCTTCGTCTGGCTCGCCGTCCACCAGCTCGGATTCCTGCGCGCGGACGGGAAGCTGCGACGCCCCCACCTCCTCGCGGGCGCCGGGCTCGCCGGGGCGGTGCTGCTGGTGGCGTACGGGCCCTATCCACGGTCCATGGTGGGGATGCCCGGCGAGAAGATCTCCAACATGGCGCCACCTACCTTCGCGCTGCTGTGCCACGGGCTGTGGCTGGTCGGCGGGGTGGAGTCGCTGCGGGGCCCCGCGCAGCGGTGGCTGCGCCGGCCACGGGTGTGGCGTGCGGTCGTCGCGGCCAACGGCGTGTCCATGACCGCCTTCCTGTGGCACCTGACCGCGATGCTCGGTGTGTACGGGGCGCTGCTGGCCCTCGGCGTACGGCTGCCGGAGCCCGCGACGGGGGTGTGGTGGGCCCAGGTGCCGGTGCGGGTGGTGGTGGCCGGTGTGGTGACGGCCCTGCTCGTCACCGTGTTCCGGAGGTTCGAACAGCCCTCTGCCGTGGTCCTGGGGGAGTCGGGGGTGTCGCCCGCGGGTGTGCGGTCGGCCGCCGCGCTCGGCGTGACGCTGTGCCTCTTCGGGGTGCTGGGGCTCTCCATGGTCGGGTTCGGCGGGTTGCTGGAGGGGCGTACGGCGGTACTGATCGCGGTCCGGGTGACGGCTCCGGTCGCCGTGGCCATGACGCTCGCGGGGTGGCTGCTGGTGGAGCGGGCGGGACGCGGTCGGCCTGCGGCCGCGTAAGTATGTGGCGCGGTGCGTTGTCCGCGGGCCGGTGGGGGCCGGTCGCGGGGTTCCCCGCGCCCCTGGGGGCCGGGGCTGCGCCCAGGGCCCCGACCACCCGCAGCCGAGGGAGCCACCCGCAACCGCAGGACCCACCCGTGTGGCTCGGGAGGTGAGGGAGCCGGACTACCCTTGAGGGTCGATCGTCCCCCTTGTTCAGGAGAGAAATGGCCGTCAACCTGGTCAATGTCGAGTCCGTCAGCAAGGTGTACGGCACCCGTGCCCTGCTCGACGGAGTCTCCCTCGGCGTCAGCGAGGGCGACCGGATCGGTGTGGTCGGGCGGAACGGCGACGGCAAGACCACCCTCATCCGCATGCTCGCCAAGCTGGAGGAGGCCGACACCGGCCGTGTCACGCACTCCGGCGGGCTGCATCTGGGAGTGCTGACCCAGCACGACTCCCTCGATCCCAACGCCACCGTCCGGCACGAGGTCATCCGGGACCTCGCCGACCACGAGTGGGCGGGCAACGCCAAGATCAGGGACGTCCTGACGGGACTGTTCGGCGGCCTTGACCTGCCGGGGTTCCCGCAGGGGCTCGACACGGTGATCGGCCCGCTCTCCGGCGGTGAGCGCCGCCGTATCGCGCTCGCCAAACTGCTCATCGAGGAGCAGGACCTGATCATCCTCGACGAGCCCACCAACCACCTGGACGTGGAGGGCATCGCCTGGCTCGCCCAGCACCTGCGGGAGCGTCGGTCGGCGCTGGTGTGCGTGACCCACGACCGGTGGTTCCTCGATCAGGTCTGCACCCGTATGTGGGACGTGCAGAAGGGCGCGGTGTACGAGTACGAGGGCGGGTACTCCGACTACGTCTTCGCGCGCGCGGAGCGTGAGCGCATCGCCGCCACCGAGGAGGTCAAGCGGCAGAACCTGGTGCGCAAGGAGCTGGCCTGGCTGCGGCGCGGCGCCCCCGCCCGTACCTCCAAGCCGCGCTTCCGCGTCGAGGCCGCCAACGAGCTGATCGCGGACGTGCCGCCGCCCCGCGACAAGAGCGAACTGATGAAGTTCGCCAGCTCGCGCCTCGGCAAGACGGTCTTCGATCTCGAGGACGTGACGGTGCAGGCGGGCCCGAAGGTCCTGCTCAAACACCTCACCTGGCAGCTCGGGCCCGGCGACCGGGTCGGGCTCGTCGGTGTGAACGGAGCCGGCAAGACCTCCCTTCTGCGCGCCATGGCCGAGGCCGCCCGCAGCGAGGGGGAGACGCAGCCCGTCGCCGGGCGGATCAGCACCGGCAAGACCGTCAAGCTCGCCTATCTGTCGCAGGAGGTCGCCGAGCTCGACTCGACCTGGCGGGTGCTGCAGGCCGTGCAGGCCGTCCGCGACCGGGTCGACCTGGGCACGGGGCGCGAGCTGACCGCGGGGCAGCTGTGCGAGACGTTCGGCTTCAACAAGGAGAAGCAGTGGACGCCCGTCGGGGACCTCAGCGGTGGTGAGCGGCGGCGGCTTCAGCTGCTGCGGCTGCTCATGGACGAGCCCAACGTCCTCTTCCTCGACGAGCCCACCAACGACCTCGACATCGAGACGCTGACCCAGTTGGAGGACCTGCTCGACGGCTGGCCCGGCTCGATGATCGTGATCTCCCACGACCGGTTCTTCATCGAGCGCACGACGGACAACGTGTTCGCGCTTCTCGGCGACGGCACCCTGCGGATGCTGCCGCGCGGGATCGACGAGTACCTGGAGCGGCGCAAGCGCATGGAGGAGGTCGCCGCGGCCGCGGTACTCGCCGCCGCGCCCGCGCCGTCCGCCAGGGCCGCCTCCTCCGCCGACGCCCGCGCCGCGAAGAAGGAGCTGCAGAAGATCGAGCGTCAGCTCGACAAGATCTCCGAGAAGGAGAGCAAGCTCCACACCCAAATCGCCGACAACGCGACGGACTTCGAGAAGGTCGCCAAACTCGACGCCGAACTGCGTCAGTTGATCGGTGAGCGCGAGGAACTGGAGCTGCGCTGGCTGGAGCTCGCGGAGGACGCGTAAGCCCCTGGAAGGTGGCGCGCGCGTCCCGTGAAGGGCGCGTGAAGGCGCATAACGAGGGCGTCACGGGCCGGTCCTCCCTTGGGAACAGGGGGAGTACCGGCCCCTTGTTCGAGGTCTCCAGAGTGATAGAAAGGTCCGTCTGAGAACAGTCTGAGAACCACCGGTGTGGCGCGAAATCGGCGCCGCCGACCGCGCCGCCGGTGGGGCGCCACATCAGTGAACTAGGGGGAACGCGCTGATGAGTCAGCCGCCGAGTGAGCCGCCGCAGGGTGGCTTCGGAGCACCGCAGGACCAGCCACCGACGCCGTCGACGCCGCCGGTTCCACCGGCGGCACCGGCGCAGGGCGGGTTCGGCGCACCCCCCAACGCGCCCCAGGGCACGCCTCCTCCGCCCGCCGGTCCGCCGGCGCCCGGTTACGGATATCCGCAGCAGTCCGGGCCCTACGCCCAGCCCGGCCCGTACACACAGCCGCCGCAGCAGCCGGCGGGCCCGTACGCGCAGCCGCCGCAGCAGCCGGGGCCGTACGCCCAGCCCGGCCCGTACGGTCAGCAGCCCGCATACGGTCAGCAGCCCGGATACGGGTCCGGGTACGGCTATCCGGGCCAGGCGCAGTATCCCGGCGGCCCGGGTACCCCTCCGCCACCTCCCGGTGGTTCCAAGAGCCCCTTCAAGGGCCGCCCGGCCCTGGTCGTCGGCGCCGCCGTGGCCGCGCTGCTCGTCGTCGGCGGGACGGTCTGGGCCGTCAGCGGCGGGGGCGGCGACGACGGCAAGAAGCCGGTCGCCCAGGACAGCAAGGGCGGGAAGGCCTCCTCCTCCGCCGATCCGGTCAACCCCGGTGACGGCAGCGGCAACGGTGGCGGGGACCCCGAGAACCTCAACGCGGGCCGCCAGGCCGGTGAGGCGAAGGTGCTCTGGTACAAGCAGGCACCCGACGCCCCCGGTTCCGGCGCCGACGCCCCCGGCCTGTGGATCACCGACAAGGCGGCGGTGAAGGCCGCGTACAAGCAGGTGTTCGCGTACAACGTCGGGGACGGCAAGCCCGCTTGGGACCCGATCACGTTCCCGCAGCCGATCTGCGCGGTCACCCCGCAGAAGACGTCCGACGACAAGGTCGTCGTGGCGTACAAGAGCGGTGCCGGCGACAACGCCAAGTGCAACCAGCTCCAGCAGATAGACCTCGGCACCGGTGCCAAGGGCTGGAGCGGCAAGGTCGCCGACGGAGCGCTCTTCGACAGCACGCTCACCATCGAACTGTCGGTCACCGGCAAGACGCTGATGGTCGGTCGTTCGCAGTCCGGCACGGCGTACGACATCACCAGCGGCAAGAAGCTCTGGGACAAGACGAATTACGGCCAGGCCTGCTACCCGTCCGCGTTCGCGGGCGGCGCCAAGCTGCTGTCCGTCGCCTCCTGCGGTGCCGCCACCGACACCGAGCACGACGAGGTGCAGCAGCTGGACCCGGCCACCGGCAAGGCCCAGTGGACCACGAAGATCCCCAAGGGCTGGACGGTCGAGCGCACGTACTCCGTCGACCCCGTCGTCATCTACATGACCAACAAGGACCAGAAGAAGGTCAACGTCACCACGTTCAAGGACAACGGTGCCGTCCGTTCGCAGCTCAAGAGCAGCGACGCCTTCAGGCCCGAGTGCGGTTTCGCCATCCTCGACCGCGATCTGACGGGCTGTTTCGGCACCACCGCCGACGCGAACACGCTCTATCTGCCGACCGAGGCGAAGAGCGGCGCCAACGAGATCGTCGCCTTCGACCTGTCGACCGGCAAGGAGAAGTGGCGCGTCAAGTCCCCGGCCGACGAGTCGATGCTGCCGCTGAAGATGGACGGCACGCGGTTGATCGCGTACGTCGAGCCGTCGTACGACGCCGGTGGGCAGATCGTGTCGATCCCCACGACCGGAAGCAGTCACCGGCCCGCCAAGCTGCTGCAGAACCCGCAGGGCACGGCGTCGGTCGAGAACGGCTTCTTCTCGAAGGCGGTCGACTACGTGGACGGGCGCTTCTACCTCTCCACCACCCGGCTGACGGGCAACGACCAGTCGAAGGAGAAGTTGATGCTGGCCTACGGCAAGTGACGCACGCTCACGCCACCCTCGCTCCGTTCGCCACCTTCTTCGTCTCCCGCATCTCCGTCCCCAACGCATCCGCATCCGAGGTAGACACGTCATGAGCCAGCCGCCGCCCCCACCACCGCCGAACCAGCCCCCACAGGGTGGCTTCGGCGCGCCCCAGGACCCTCCGCCGGGCGGGTTCGGCGCGCCCCAGGCTCCGCCGCCCGGTGGGTTCGGCGCCCCGCAGCCTCCGCAGGGTCCCGGTTACGGCTACCCGCAGCAGGCGCCCCCGCCGGGGCCCCCGGCCCAGCCGGGCTACGGCTACCCCGGTCAGCAGCCCGCGCAGCCTCCGGGACCCCCGTACGGCTACGGCTATCCGCAGCAGCCGCCGACCTACCCGATGCAGCCCCAGGTTCCCCAGGGCGGGGGCGGCGGCCGGAAGCCGAACAGCCAGGTGGTCATCATCGTGGCGGCCGTCGTGGCCGTCGCGCTGATCATCGGTGGCGGGGTCTGGTACGCGAACTCCGGCAAGGACGACAGCAAGAACAACTCCTCCGGCAGGAGCGGCGGCACCGGAGGCAAGGGCGGCACGGGCGGCGACGGGACCACCGGTTCCACCGGCAAGGAGAAGGTCCCCGCCAACACCACCTCCAAGGTCCTCTTCCAGGTCCCCGCGCCCGCCGTGCCCGCCGAGAGCAGCGTGTCCACCGTCGGCTCCTGGCTCACCGACAAGGTGTACGCCAAGAGCGGCGACGCCGAGATCAACGGCTACGACCCCGACTCCGGCGCCAAGCTCTGGACGATCAAACTCCCCGGCCCGGTGTGCACGGCCAGCCGCCACACCACCGACTCCGGACGGACCGCGATCGTCTACGAGCCCGCCATGCCGACCAAGGCGAAGCCTTCCCACGGCTGCAGCGAGGTCTCCGCCCTCGACCTCGCCGCGGGCAAGCTGCTGTGGACGAAGTCGGTCAAGTCCGGTGACCAGAAGACCAGCCTCAACAACGTCACCACCAGCGCGAACACCGTCGCCGTGGGCAGCACCAACGGTGGCGCCGCGTTCGACATCTCCACCGGCAAGGCGCTGTGGGCACCCAAGCCCACGGACAGCTGCTACGACGCCGGATACGGCGGCGGCGACAAGCTGGTCGCGGTCCGCAAGTGCGGCGAGTACGGCAGTACGCGGCAGTTGCACATCCAGACCATCGACCCGACGTCCGGGAAGGTGATCTCGGAGTACAAGATGTCGCCCGGCATCGAGTACGCGAGCGTCGTGTCGACCAACCCGCTGGTGGTGGCCGCCGACGTCGGCGACTCCGCCGGTGACGGCAGCGGCATCTCGGACTTCTTCTCTATCGACAACAAGACCGGCCAGCTGCGCACCAGGATCTCCGCGCCGGGCAAGACCTACGCCGCCAAGTGCGACGGCATCACCAGGATCGAGGGCTGCGCGAAACTGGTGGTCGGCAACGACAGGCTCTACATCCCGACCGAGCAGCACGACGGCGGCCAGTCCGGCCGGATCAACGAGATCGTCGCCTTCGACCTGGGCACCGGCAAGCAGACCGGCCAGCGCGCGGACGCGGGCGACGGCTACGACATCTCCCCGCTGCGCATGGACGGCGGCAACCTCCTCGCGTACAAGCGTCCGCCCTACGACAAGGGCGGTCAGATCGTGAGCATCGACGGCACCTCCTTCAAGGAGACCAAGCTCCTGGAGAACCCGGCGACCCAGGCGGTCCGCGACGCGGAGACGAGCATGCTCCCGGACTACGCCGAGATCCTTTACAGCGAAGGTCACCTGTACATGTCCGCGATCTACGCCCACAAGCCGTACAGCACCTCCGAGAAGGAGTACCTGGCGATCGCGTTCGGCACGCAGTAGGTCAACTTCTTTTGACCATGGCCCCGTCCCAGCTCAGGGACGGGGCCGTTCGCTTACCCCTCATCACTCCCGAATGCGAGGAATTTCGATATTCCGGGGCACTTCTCACCAGTAGGGGAAGCGCAACGTCGAACAAGCGTGTAGCTTCCGGGGGATGGAGAGCCGGGGGGCTCCTAATCCACGGGGAACCAGTGGGGATGCTTGGGGGGACTGGGGGGTTGCTCGATGGGAGTGCGGCTCATGGTGGTCGACGACCACCGACTGCTCGCCGAGGCGTTGGCCTCGGCGTTGAAACTGCGGGGGCACCGGGTGCTCGCCGCGGCGGCGCCCGCCGCGGGAGCGGCGGAGCTGGTGATCACCAGGGCACCGGAGGTGTGCCTGATCGGCACGGCGACACCCGCCGAGCCGGGAATCTTCGACCCGGTGATCAGGATCAAGCGGGAGCGTCCGCAGGTAGCGGTCCTGGTTCTGGGGCCGGTCCCGAACCCGCGCGGCATCGCCGCCGCGTTCGCCGCGGGCGCGTCGGGCTACGTACGCCACGACGAGCGCATAGAGGGAGTCGAGCGCGCCATCATGAAGGCGAGGGCGGGTGAGGCGGCGGTGGCCCCCGCCCTGCTCCAGGGTGCCTTCAGTGAGCTGCTGAACCCCGCGGCCCAACCGGACGACGAGGGCCAGCGGCTCCTGCAGATGCTCACCCCACGCGAGGTGGAGGTCCTGGTGAGGGTCGCGGACGGGGAGGACACGAGGCTCATCGCGGCCGGTATGGGGATAGCCCCGTCGACCGCCAGGACCCATGTCCAGCGGGTGCTGATGAAGCTGGGGGTGGGGTCGCGGCTGGAGGCGGCAGCCCTGGCCGCGCGGACGGGCCTGCTGGACCGGGCGGGGCCGATGACGGCGGTGCTGGGCAGTACGGAAGACCCTCGGCCCACGTAGTCACCCTGTCGAGGGTGTGGCGAGTCGACCGCGTACGCAAAAGGCGTTGGGCTCGACGGTGAAGTACCGCCGAACCCAACGCCATACGTTCAGGCCGCGATGTCAGGCGTGTTCGTGAGTCGCCGACACGGCGTGCGGTGAACGACCGGTCACGTGCAGGCCTCGGAGAGCTGCGCATCGGTGGCGAGCACCGCGTTCAGCGCCGCGGTGATGTTGGCCGGGACCTGTGGGACGGCCGCCAGGGCGGCGGTGAGGACCTGCAGGTCCGCCTGCAGCTGCACGGCGAGGGTCGCGCAGGTCGGCCGCGTCGGAGGCGCTGCCGGGAGGCACCCGGCGGCGCGGAGCTGTGCGACCGTGGTCTGGGCTGCGGCGACTGCCGCCTGGGCCGCGGCGACGTCGGGCGTCGGCGTGGCGGCCAGAGCCGTCGCGGCGGCCTGCAACTGCGTGGCGAGCTCACCGCTCAGAGTGGCGCATGCCCTCGGGGGCGTCGGGGGCGTCGGGGGCTTCGGGCCCTTGGATTCCTGGACGACGGGCGTGACGGGCTGCGGGTTCGTGGCCGCCATGGCCGCCGGGGCTATGACCAGGGACAGGGATGCCAGGGCCGCGGCCGACGCGACAGCGGACCCGAAGCGCTTGAAATGGAACATTCCGCGCCTTTCTTTGTGTGTGAGTGAGGGAGTCGGGGAGGTGTCCCCCAGCTCAGGAGGCCTCGTGGCGTGGCCAGGGGCAACTCCATTTGTCCTATTCACTCCGGGTCGTGGCACCCGCCGACGCCCTCGATGGGAAGAAGAGTGCAGGTCGGAGGCGTGTGGCGGAGATGACCCGAACGCGGGTGCGCGCTACTGTGAACGGGCGACCACCTAGAGTGATCATTCCTCGTCGGGCAACGGCACGGGCGGAGCCAGCGGGCGCAGCCACAGCCACAGCAGGAAGAAGACGCCCAGGGCGAGCATGCCGAGGCCGGTCCAGAGGTTGATGTTGACGCCTTGGGCCTTGGCGAGTTCGGCCTTGGAGGCGGTCAGGCCCGCCAGGGTGACGATGACGCCGTAGACGACGAACAGGCCGCCGATGATGGTGCGGATGTCGAAGAGGCGGGTCGCGGTCGCGGACTGATGCTCCAGCTCCGTGACCTCGCGCTGGACATCACGGTCCGAATAGTGGTCGGACATGGTTGCTCAGGCCTCCTGCGTCAGAACGAGAACGGGATGTAGCAGGCCGCCGCCAGGATCAGCGCGCCCCAGCCCAGCAGTGCCGGCCTGCGGTACCACGCGTCGTCACCCACGGCGGGCGGCTCGGCCATGCCGGGGGAGACGGTGCCGTAGACCAGGCCCTGGAGGTCCTCCGCCGGTTTGGGGGCCGTGAAGAGGGAGACCGCGACCATCACCACCGCGCCGGCCACGAAGCCCGCGATCGCCGAGACGAAGTTGGCTCCCTGGTCGGAGGGGATGGCGATGATCCCCTGCTTGTAGATGACGAAGTAGTTGACCATCGCGGCCGTCGTGCCTGCCAGCAGTCCCCAGAATCCCGACTTCGCCGACGCGCGCTTCCAGAACATGCCGACGATGAAGGCCACGAACATCGGCACGTTGAAGAAGGAGAAGAGGGTCTGCAGGTAGGCCATGATGTTGGAGAAGGACGACGCCAGGAAGGCCGTGCCGATCGACGCCAGGACGCCGATCACCGTGATCAGGCGGCCGAAGCGGACGTAGTAGGAGTCCTCCCGGTCGGTCACGACGTACCGCCGCCAGATGTCCGACGTGAACACCGTGTTGAACGACGAGACGTTGGCCGCCATGCCCGCCATGAAGGCGGCCAGGAGCCCCGTCACCGCGATGCCCAGCACGCCGTTCGGCAGCAGTTCCTGCATCAGGTACGGGACCGCGTCGTTGTACTGGAGGTTCGAGCCGCTCGTACCGATCCTGGGCACCAGGACCGCCGCCACCAGGCCCGGGATCATCACCAGGAAGACGATGAAGATCTTGGGGAACGCCGCGATGAGCGGGGTGCGCTGGGCTGCCGACAGGTTCTTCGCCGAGAGCGCGCGCTGCACCTCGGCGAAGTTCGTCGTCCAGTAGCCGAAGGAGAGGACGAAGCCGAGGCCGAGGACGATGGTCAGCCAGTTCGCGCCCAGCGGGTTCACATGGCCGATGCCCGTACCGCCCCAGGCGGTGGTGAAGTCACTGCCGTGCGTCGTGTGGAGCGAGTGGGTCAGGCCGTCCCAGCCGCCGACGCGCTTCAGGCCGAGCGCGGCGATCGGGATCAGGGCCGCGAGGATCACGAAGAACTGCAGCACCTCGTTGTAGATCGCCGAGGACAGGCCGCCGAGCGTGATGTACGCCAGGACGAAGAACCCCGCGATCACGATCGCCACCCACTGCGGCCAGCCGAGCAGGGCCTCGACCACGATCGCCAGTGAGTACAGGTTGACGCCGGCGATCAGGATCGCCGCGAAGGCGAACAGGATCGAACTCAGCAGGTGCGCCGCCTTGTCGAAGCGCAGGAGCAGGAACTCCGGGACCGAGCGGACCTTCGAGCCGTAGTAGAACGGCATCATCACCAGGCCCAGGAACACCATGGCGGGGATCGCGCCGATCCAGTACCAGTGCACGGTGTAGACGCCGTACTGCGCGCTGTTCGCGGCCATCCCCAGGATCTCGGTCGCGCCGAGGTTGGCGGAGATGAACGCGAGGCCGGTGATCCAGGCGGGCAGCGACCGCCCGGAGAGGAAGAAGTCGAGGCTGGTTTTGACCGAGGCCTTGGCGGCGAAACCGATGCCGAGCACGACGACGAAGTAGATGCCGAGGATCGTGTAGTCGAGCCCGTTCGTGGGGAGCCGGAGCCCTGCGGCGAGGTATGTGGGGGCATGCATGCCCGTATCCATGCCCCGTGAGTCCCACGATGCTGCCCAAGCTTCACAGACACCCCCCAAACCCCCGAAGGCATTGACGTCCCTGTTGCTTTGTGGTTTGTTGTGTTCGGTTATGTTTGATGGTTGGGTGTGGTGTGGATGAGGAGTCCAGCGGTGAAGAAGACCTCGACCCGGCTCGCCGACGGTCGTGAGCTGATCTACTACGACTCACGCGACGACACGGTGCGCGACGCGGTGGACCGCCGCCCGCTGGAGCCCACCGTCACCAGCTCCCAGGTGCGCCGAGACCCGCTGCTCGGCGACTCGGTCGCGATCGCCTCGCACCGCCAGGGGCGCACCTACCACCCCCCGGCGAACGAGTGCCCCCTGTGCCCCTCGCAGGGCGACCGGCTGAGCGAGGTCCCGGACTCCTCGTACGACGTCGTCGTCTTCGAGAATCGTTTCCCCTCGCTCGCCGGCGACTCCGGGCGCTGCGAGGTCGTCTGCTTCACCTCCGACCACGACTCGTCCTTCGCCGACCTCACCGAGGAGCAGGCGGGGCTCGTCCTGGAGGCGTGGACGGACCGCACGGCGGAGCTGTCCCACCTCTCCTCCGTCGAACAGGTCTTCTGCTTCGAGAACCGCGGCGAGGAGATCGGCGTCACCCTCGGCCATCCGCACGGGCAGATCTACGGCTACCCGTTCACCACCCCGCGTACGGCCCTGATGCTGCGCTCGCTGGCCGCGCACAAGGAGGCCACCGGCGGCCAGAACCTCTTCGACGACGTCGTCGCACGCGAACTCGCCGAGGGCGACCGGATCGTCCTGGAGACCGAGCGATGGGTCGCCTTCGTGCCGTACGCCGCGCACTGGCCCTACGAGGTCCACCTCTACCCCAAGCGGCGCGTGCCCGACCTGCTCGGGCTCGACGAAGAGGCGCGCACAGAGTTCCCCCAGGTCTATCTGGAACTCTTGAGGCGCTTCGACCGGATCTTCGGTGAAGGGGAGCCTCCGACGCCGTACATCGCCGCCTGGCACCAGGCGCCGTTCGGCGCGCTGGCGGAGTTCGAGGGTGTGAACAGGGACGACTTCGCGCTTCACCTCGAGCTTTTCACCATTCGCCGCACTTCCGGCAAGCTGAAGTTCCTCGCGGGTTCCGAGTCCGGCATGAGCGTGTTCATCAACGACGTGCCGCCGGAAGCCGCGGCCCAGCGATTGCGAGAGGTAGCGAGTTCATGAGTGGGAAGTACCTGGTCACGGGTGGCGCGGGCTATGTCGGCAGCGTGGTCGCGCAGCATCTGATCGAGGCCGGTCACGAGGTGACGGTCCTCGACAACCTGTCGACGGGCTTCCGCGAGGCCGTCCCGGCGGGGGCTGCCTTCATCGAGGGCGACATCCGCGACGCCGGTAAGTGGCTGGACTCCTCGTACGACGCCGTGCTGCACTTCGCCGCGTTCTCGCAGGTCGGCGAGTCCGTCGTGAAGCCCGAGAAGTACTGGGACAACAACGTCGGCGGCACCATGGCACTGCTCGCGGCGATGCGCGAGGCGGGCGTGCGCAAGCTGGTCTTCTCCTCCACGGCCGCCACGTACGGCGAGCCGGAGCGGACCCCGATCGTCGAGTCCGCGCCGACGAGGCCCACCAGCCCCTACGGCGCCTCCAAGCTCGCCGTCGACCACATGATCACCGGCGAGGCGGCGGCCCACGGACTGGGCGCGGTGTCGCTGCGCTACTTCAACGTGGCCGGCGCCTACGGGGCGCAGGGCGAGCGCCACGACCCCGAGTCGCACCTCATCCCGCTCGTCCTCCAGGTCGCGCAGGGGCGGCGGGAGGCGATCTCCGTCTTCGGCGACGACTACCCAACGCCGGACGGCACCTGCGTCCGCGACTACATCCACGTGGCGGACCTGGCGGAGGCGCACCTGCTGGCGGTCGAGGCGGCCACCGCCGGTGAGCACCTCATCTGCAATCTCGGCAACGGCAACGGTTTCTCCGTCCGCGAGGTCATCGAGACCGTCCGCCAGGTCACGGGGCACCCGATCCCCGAGGTCATGGCCCCGCGCCGGGGCGGGGACCCGGCCGTGCTCGTCGCCTCGGCGGCGACCGCGCGCGAGCGGCTCGGCTGGAACCCGTCCCGCGCGGATCTCGCGGGGATCGTCGCGGACGCGTGGGCGTTCGCTCAGAACAAGGAGCGGTAGGTAATTCGGTGGGCGTTCGCGAGGGGTTCGAGGAGCTGTACGGGGCCGCACCGGAAGGCGTCTGGGCGGCGCCGGGGCGGGTCAACCTGATCGGCGAGTACACGGACTTCAACGAGGGGTTCGTGATGCCGCTCGCCCTGCCGCACACAGCGGTGGCGGCGGTGTCGCGGCGCACGGACGGGGTGCTGCGGCTGCACTCCGCCGACATCGAGGGCCCGGTCGTCGAACTGCATGTCGACGAGCTGGCGCCGCTGACCAACGCCAGCTGGGCCGCCTACCCGGCGGGCGTGGTGTGGGCGCTGCGCGAGGCGGGGCACGCGGTGACGGGCGCGGACGTGCACCTCGCCTCGACCGTGCCGACAGGGGCGGGCCTGTCCTCCTCCGCCGCTCTGGAGGTCGTGACCGCACTCGCTCTGAACGACCTGTACGAACTCGGCCTCACCGGGCCCGAACTGGCCCGGCTCGCCCAGCGCGCCGAGAACGACTTCGTCGGCGTGCCCTGCGGGATCATGGACCAGACGGCGTCCGCGTGCTGCACCGAGGGGCACGCCCTGCACCTCGACTGCCGCGATCTGTCCATCCGGCAGGTCCCCTTCGATCTGGCCTCCCAGGGGCTGGAGCTGCTGGTCGTCGACACGCGGGTGAAGCACGCGCTGGGCGACGGGGCGTACGCCGAGCGGCGCGAAGGGTGCGAGGAGGGCGCGCGGCAGCTCGGGGTCTCGCATCTGCGGGATGTCGCGTACGCGGAGCTCGACGCGGCGCTCGCGCGCCTGTCGGACGAGCGGGTACGCCGATACGTCCGCCATGTCGTCTCCGACGATCACCGAGTGGAACGGGTCATCGCGCTGCTGGACGCCGGGGATGTCCGGGCCATCGGTCCGGTCCTCACGGAGGGGCACGCCTCGCTCCGGGACGACCTGCGGATCTCCTGCGAGGAACTGGACCTGGTGGTCGCCACGGCCAACGCCGCGGGGGCGCTGGGTGCGCGGATGACCGGGGGCGGCTTCGGTGGCTCGGCGATCGTGCTGGTGGAGTCGGCGGATGTGGACACGGTGACGAAGGCGGTGACCGAGGCGTTCGGCAACGCCGGCCACACGGCTCCTCGGGTCTTTCCGGCGGTGCCTTCCGCGGGGGCCCGGCGCTTGAGCTGACGCTCGGGTGCGTTCTTTGTCTGCGGACCGTGGGGGCTGGGCGCGCAGTTCCCCGCGCCCCTGAAAGCTTCGGGGTGACCGGTGTTCGCAGGCGGGGGAGTCATGGTCAGGACAACGGCTTGGTCAGGGTGTATTCCGTGATTCCCGGGGGATAGTCGGGGATCACGCATACGACCTCGTAGCCGTGTTTCTTGTAGAAATCGGGAGCCTGGAAGTCCCAGGTTTCCAGGCGGGAGTCGCGGCAGCCGCGCTCCTCGTGGGCGAGGCGCTCGGCCTCGGCGAGGAGCCGGCCGCCGAGGCCCGCGCCGCGGTGGGGCGTGTCCACCCAGAGGTATGTCACGTGCAGCCATGTCGTCCAGGTGTGTCCGACGAGCCCGCCCGCGAGCGCCCCGTCGGCGGCCAAGGCCCAGACGTGGAGCGGAAGTTCCCGTTCGGCGGGGGTGCCGCGCAGAGCGCGGAGGATCGGGGACGCCTGTGTGTTCGTGTCGCGCAGTCGCCGGCGGAGCAGATCACGCCGGTCTTTGTCGTCTCCTGTCTCCATACGAAACATACGGCTCACCATAAACGCGTCGGCCAATCAGTTCTGCAAATTGCCTTCCGCTGCCCGCCCCCGGTCGTACCCTGTGAACAGCGCCGGTGGGGGCCGGTGCTGATCAGGGGGCGAGACAGTCGGGTACGACGCCCGAAGTGGGGGTAGCAGTTCCAGCACGGCGGCGGCCGTGCGGCTGCGGCACCCCGTTTTCCGAGTTCGAGCGGGCTCGGGATCACTTCGGGTGTCGTACCTGCGCCGGTCCGTCCCCCGACCAGTGGGGGTATCAGTGGTTCGCATCCGTGTCCTGGTCGTCGACGACCACCGCATCTTCGCCGAGTCGCTCGCCGCCGCCCTGGCCGCCGAGCCCGACGTCGACGTGTCCGCCGCGGGCAGCGGCCCGGCCGCGCTGCGCTGCCTGGAGCGGGCGTCCGCGGAGGGCCGCAGATTCGACGTGCTCCTCGTCGACGCCGACCTGGGCGGCAATCTGCCCGGCGCCCGTCCTGCCGTACCGGTCCAGGAGGGCAACGAGGACGGGCTCGTCGACGGCATCTCGCTGGTCGCGGGCGTCCGTTCGGGGCAGCCGAGCGTGCGCATCGTCGTCCTCGCCGAGAAGGACGATCCGCGCCGCGCCGCCCTCGCACTGCAGGCCGGCGCCTCGGGGTGGGTCGCCAAGGACTGTTCCCTGTCGCGGCTGCTCACCGTCATACGGGGTGTGCTGCGCGACGAGACACATCTGCCGCCCGCCCTGCTCACCGGCGTCCTGCGGGAGTTGACCGCCGCGCGCAAGCACCGCACCGAGAGCGAGCGGCTGGTCGAGTCGCTCACGCCGCGGGAGCGGGAAGTGCTGCGGTGCATGGTCGCGGGGCTGGGGCGCAAGGCCGTCGCGGAGAGGTTGTTCCTCTCCCCGCACACCGTCCGGACCCATATGCAGAACGTGCTGGGGAAGTTGGGCGTCCACTCGACGCTCGCCGCGGTCGCCCTCGCCCGCCGGGCCGGGGTCGGGCCCGTCGACCTAACCGGGGATGTTGTCGAACGGGGCGGTCAGCTGGCGTAGCAGGGACGCGAGCTCACCGCGCTGCGCCCTGCTGAGTTCGGCCAGGATCGCGCGCTCCTGGTCGAGGAGTCCGGCGAGCGCCTGGTCGGCGCGGTCGCGTCCCTCGTCCGTGAGGCGCACGAGTACGCCCCGGCGGTCGCTCGGGTCCGGGAGGCGCTCCACCAGGCCCTTCTTCGTCAGCCGGTCGATGCGGTTGGTCATCGTGCCGGAGGTGACGAGCGTCTGCGTGAGCAGCTGGCCGGGGGAGAGCTGGTACGGGGAGCCCGCGCGCCGCAGTGCGGTCAGCACGTCGAACTCCCAGGGCTCCAGGCTGTGCTCGGAGAACGCCAACCGTCGGGCGCGGTCCAGGTGCCGGGCGAGCCTGCTCACCCGGCTGAGTACCTCGAGCGGTTCCACGTCGAGGTCAGGGCGCTCCCGGCGCCATGCTGCGACCAGCCGATCGACCTCGTCCTCCATGACGATCAGTGTAGTGGTTGTGTCGACATGAAGTCTCTTGATATCAAGTCTCTTGACGTCGAGATATACGTGAGGGGAAAGTAGCAGACATGACCACTCCCACCTGGGACCCCGCCCAGTACCTGCGCCACGCCGGCCACCGCGCCCGCCCGTTCATCGACCTCCTCGCCCGGGTCCCCGACCTCCCCGGCACCCCGCCCCACATCGCCGACCTCGGCTGCGGCCCCGGCAACGTGACCGTCCTCCTCGCCGACCGCTGGCCCACCGCGCGCATCACCGGGTACGACAACTCACCCGAGATGCTCGCCAGGACACAGCCGTACGCGGGCCCCACGGCCGGCGGCGGACGCCTCGACTTCGCCCACGCGGACGCGGCGACCTGGACGCCCACGGAGACGTACGACCTGATCGTGTCGAACGCGGCGCTGCAGTGGGTGCCCGGGCATCTGGAACGGTTCCGCGACTGGATCGCCGCACTGGCGCCCGGCGGCACCTTCGCCTTCCAGGTCCCCGACAACATCGACGCGCCCCTGCACGCCCTGATGCGCGAGCTCGCCGCCTCCGCCCGCTGGAAGGACCGCCTCGAAGACGTCCTGCGACACGAGGACTCCGTCCACGAACCGCTGGTCTACCTGGACCGACTGGCCCGCCTCGGCTGCGAGACGGACGTCTGGCAGACGACGTACGAACAGATCCTGACCGGTGAGGATCCGGTACTGGACTGGGTGAAGGGCACAGGGCTGCGCCCGGTGCTGACGGCCCTCGCCGACGACCCGGAGGCCCGCGACGCCTTCGTCACCGCATACCGCGACCTGCTGCGCGACGCCTATCCGGCCGCCCCGTACGGCACGGTGCTGCCCTTCCGCCGCCTGTTCGCCGTGGCGCACAAGGGAGCGTGAGCGGATGCTCGCCGCCGTCCACCACGTCCAGCTCGCGGCCCCGCCCGGCTCGGAGGACCTCCTGCGCGGGTACTACGTCGAGGTGCTCGGCATGACCGAGATCCCCAAACCGCCCGTCCTCGCCGCCCGAGGCGGCTGCTGGTTCCGGGCGGGGGCCGTGCACCTGCACCTGGGGATCGAGAAGGACTTCCGGCCCGCGAAGAAGGCCCACCCCGGGCTGCGCGTCACCGGCATCGAGGAGTTCGCCGCCCGCCTGCGGGCCCACGAGGCCGAGGCCACCTGGGACGACAACCTCCCCGGCCACCGCCGCTTCTACTCCGAGGACCCCGTCGGCAACCGACTGGAGTTCCTGGAGCCACTCGGATCCGTGGAGCCGTTCGGATCCTGGGAGCGGCTCGGGTCCCTGGAGCCGTTCGGGTCCGTGGAGCAGCTCGGATCCATGGAACAGCCCGGGTCCTAGGACTTGCGATGCCCGATCAAACGCGGCTTCGGCTCCAGACCGTCCAGGCCGTGCCAGGCCAGGTTCACCAGATGGGCCGCCACCTCCGCCTTGCGGGGCTTGCGGACGTCCAGCCACCACTGACCCGTCAGAGCGACCATGCCGACCAGGGCCTGGGCGTACAGGGGAGCCAGTTTCGGGTCGAAGCCGCGCAGCTTGAACTCACGGCCCAGGATGTCCTCCACCTGGGTGGCGATGTCCGAGATCAGCGAGGCGAAGGAACCCGTCGACTGGGGAATGGGCGAGTCGCGGACCAGGATCCGGAAGCCGTCCGTGTACTCCTCGATGTAGTCCAGGAGGGCGAACGCGGCCTGCTCGCACAGCTCGCGGGGGTGACCGGCGGTGAGGGAACCGGTCACCATGTCCAGCAGACGGCGCATCTCGCGGTCCACCACCACCGCGTACAGCCCCTCCTTGCCGCCGAAGTGCTCGTAGACCACCGGTTTGGAGACGCCGGCCTTCGCCGCGATCTCCTCCACCGACGTCCCCTCGAAGCCCTTCGCCGCGAACAGGGTGCGACCGATCTCCAGCAGCTGCTGACGGCGCTCCGCACCGGTCATGCGGGTGCGGCGCGCACGCCGCGGCTTTTCACTGCTGCTCGGGGTGCTGCTGGAGTCGGTCGCCACGCTGTCAATCATGCCGCTTCAGCGGTTTCCGTCTTGCCCCGGGAGGCCGACCCCTCCGTGTTGCGCTTCGAATCGATACGCGAGCGTGACGGCCAGCGCACGTCGTACGCCCAGCCGAGCTGCTCGCACCAGCGGATGATCCGCGCCGAGGAGTCGACCTGGCCACGCTGTACGCCGTGCCGCGCCGAGGTCGGGTCGGCGTGGTGCAGGTTGTGCCAGGACTCACCGCAGGAGAGCACGGCCAGCCACCACACGTTGCCCGAGCGGTCCCGCGACTTGAAGGGCCGCTTGCCCACCGCGTGACAGATCGAGTTGATCGACCAGGTGACGTGGTGCAGCAGCGCCACCCGGACGAGCGAGCCCCAGAAGAAGCCGGTGAACGCGCCCCACCAGGACATCGTCGCCAGACCACCGATCAGCGGGGGGAGAGCGAGGGACAGCATCGTCCAGTAGATGAACTGGCGCGAGATCGCGCGGATCGCCGGGTCCTTGATCAGGTCCGGCGCGTACTTCTCCTGAGGGGTCCGCTCCTGGTCGAACATCCAGCCGATGTGCGCCCACCACAGGCCCTTCATCAGAGCCGGCACCGTCTCCCCGTAGCGCCACGGCGAGTGGGGGTCACCCTCGGCGTCGGAGAACTTGTGATGCTTGCGATGGTCGGCGACCCAACGGACCACAGGGCCCTCGACCGCCATCGAACCGGCGATCGCCAGCCCGATCCGCAGCGGGCGCTTCGCCTTGAAGGAGCCGTGCGTGAAATAGCGGTGGTAGCCGATCGTGACGCCGTGGCAACCCAGGTAGTAGAAGAAGACCAGCAGGCCGATGTCCAGCCAGCTCACCCCCCGGCCCCAGGCCAGCGGCACCGCTGCCACGAGGGCTACGAACGGAACAGCGATGAAGAGAAGCAGCGTGATCTGTTCGAGTGACCCCTTCCGCTCGCCACCCAGCGTGGCAGCGGGGAGCGAGGCGTCGTCGGGCGACCGCGGGGCGTCGTCGATCACGTCGGAACTCGTGGGCATGAGCATCCCCTGTGGGGTTCGAGGGCGGGGGAGGTGGCCGGTCACGGGATCTCAGAGTCCTCCTGTCAGCTGACGGGAGGTCCTACGCATCCGTAACTTACGGCGTCGTAAGTATGGCAGCGCGCAGCCTGGCGGCAAGAGCCCAACAGCCTGCGCGTCCGCATGGACACCTATCCTTGGATTCGGTCGGACAGCGCGGTCCGTTCTGTTTTCTTCCCGGATGCCACGTCCCTAAGCGGCACCCCGCCGCGCGACCACCATCCGGGTTCCCTCCCTGACGAGCTTCAGACGAGCTTCCACACTGCAAGGAGCCGCACCTGTGAGCAGTGCCGACGACCAGACCACGACGACCAGCAGCGAGCTGCGCGCCGACATCCGCCGCCTGGGCGACCTGCTCGGTGAGACCCTCGTCCGTCAGGAGGGCCCCGAGCTCCTGGAACTGGTCGAGAAGGTCCGCCGCCTGACCCGCGAGGACGGCGAGGCAGCCGCCGAGCTGCTGCGCGGCACCGAACTGGAGACCGCGGCCAAGCTGGTCCGCGCCTTCTCCACGTACTTCCATCTGGCGAACGTCACCGAGCAGGTGCACCGCGGCCGCGAGCTGCGCGCCAAGCGAGCCGCCGAGGGCGGACTCCTCGCCCGAACGGCGGACCGGCTCAAGGACGCCGACCCCGAACACCTGAAGCAGACCGTCAAGAACCTGAACGTCCGCCCGGTCTTCACCGCCCACCCGACGGAAGCCGCCCGCCGTTCGGTCCTCAACAAGCTGCGCCGTATCGCCGCGCTCCTCGAGACCCCCGTCATCGAGGCCGACCGCCGCCGCTACGACACCCGGCTGGCCGAGAACATCGACCTGGTGTGGCAGACGGACGAGCTGCGCGTGGTCCGCCCGGAGCCCGCGGACGAGGCCCGCAACGCCATCTACTACCTGGACGAGCTGCACGCCGGCGCGGTGGGCGACGTCCTGGAGGATCTCACCGCGGAGCTGGAACGCGTCGGTGTGCGACTCCCGGACGACACCCGGCCGCTCACCTTCGGCACCTGGATCGGCGGCGACCGCGACGGCAACCCGAACGTCACCCCGGCCGTCACCTGGGACGTCCTGATCCTCCAGCACGAACACGGCATCAACGACGCCCTGGACGTCATCGACGAACTCCGCGGCTTCCTCTCCAACTCCATCCGCTACACCGGCGCCACCGAGGAACTCCTCGAATCCCTCCAGAGCGACCTGGAACGCCTCCCCGAGATCAGCCCCCGCTACAAGCGCCTCAACGCCGAGGAGCCCTACCGGCTCAAGGCCACCTGCATCCGGCAGAAGCTGGAGAACACCAAGCAGCGCCTCGCCACGGGCACCCCGCACGACGAGGGCCGCGACTACCTCGGCACCGGCGAACTCCTGCGCGACCTCACCCTCATCCAGACCTCGCTGCGCGAGCACCGCGGCGCCCTGTTCGCCGACGGCCGGATGAACCGCACCATCCGCACCCTGGCCGCCTTCGGCCTCCAGCTCGCCACCATGGACGTACGCGAGCACGCCGACGCCCACCACCACGCCCTCGGCCAGCTGTTCGACCGCCTCGGCGAGGAATCCTGGCGTTACGTCGACATGCCCCGCGACTACCGCGCCAAGCTCCTCGCCAAGGAACTCCGCTCCCGTCGCCCGCTCGCCCCGACCCCCGCGCCCCTCGACGCCGCCGGTGAGAAGACCCTCGGAGTCTTCGGGACGGTCAAGAAGGCCCTGGAGATCTTCGGACCCGAGGTCATCGAGTCGTACATCATCTCGATGTGCCAGGGCGCCGACGACGTGTTCGCCGCGGCCGTACTCGCGCGGGAGGCCGGCCTGCTCGACCTGCACGCCGGCTGGGCCAAGATCGGCATCGTCCCGCTCCTGGAGACGACGGACGAGCTGAAGGCCGCCGACACGATCCTCGAGGACATGCTCTCCGACCCCTCCTACCGCCGCCTCGTGGCGCTGCGCGGGGACGTCCAGGAGGTCATGCTCGGCTACTCCGACTCCTCGAAGTTCGGCGGCATCACGACCAGCCAGTGGGAGATCCACCGCGCCCAGCGCCGCCTGCGCGACGTCGCCCACCGCTACGGCGTACGCCTGCGTCTCTTCCACGGCCGCGGCGGCACCGTCGGCCGCGGCGGCGGCCCCTCCCACGACGCGATCCTCGCGCAGCCCTGGGGCACGCTGGAGGGCGAGATCAAGGTGACCGAGCAGGGCGAGGTCATCTCCGACAAGTACCTCGTGCCCTCGCTCGCCCGCGAGAACCTGGAACTCACCGTCGCAGCCACCCTCCAGGCCTCCGCCCTGCACACCGCCCCCCGCCAGTCCGACGAGGCGCTGGCCCGCTGGGACGCGGCCATGGACGTCGTCTCCGACGCCGCCCACAACGCCTACCGACGACTCGTCGAGGACCCGGACCTCCCGGCGTACTTCTTCGCCGCCACCCCCGTCGACCAGCTCGCCGACCTGCACCTCGGCTCGCGGCCCTCCCGCCGCCCCGACAGCGGGGCCGGTCTCGACGGACTGAGGGCCATCCCCTGGGTCTTCGGCTGGACCCAGTCACGGCAGATCGTGCCCGGCTGGTTCGGCGTCGGCTCCGGCCTCAAGGCCCTGCGCGAGGCAGGCCTGCGGCAAGAAGGGGACGCCGTGCTCGACGAGATGCACGAGCAGTGGCACTTCTTCCAGAACTTCCTCTCCAACGTCGAGATGACCCTCGCGAAGACCGACCTGCGGATCGCCCGCCACTACGTCGACACCCTCGTCCCCGACGACCTCAAGCACGTCTTCGCCACCATCGAGGCCGAACACGAGCTGACCGTCCGCGAGGTACTGCGCGTCACCGGCGGCAAGGAGCTCCTGGACACCAACCCGGTCCTCCAGCAGACCTTCTCCATCCGCGACGCCTACCTGGACCCGATCTCCTACCTCCAGGTCGCGCTCCTCAAGCGCCAGCGCGACGAGGCCGCGGCCGGCGCCGAGCCGGACCCGCTGCTCTCACGCGCGCTGCTCCTGACGGTCAACGGAGTGGCGGCCGGACTGCGCAACACCGGCTGACGCCCGCGGGACCCACGCAAAAGCGGTGCCCCGCGTTCGTACGAACGCGGGGCACCGCTCATTTCAAGCAGCCTTGATTTCGAGCACCCGTCACTTCAGGACCAGGTCACAGAAGCAGGAACGTGGCCGTCAGCTGCGCGATCCCCGCCCCCGCCAGCACCCACGCCGCCCGCCGCAGTCGCAGGCCACCCGCCACCACCACCGAGGCGAGCAACAGAGCGCCACCCAAGGGGACCCAGGCGTAGAGAACGCCCGCCGGACCACTACGGACGACATCACTGCTGCCGGGTTTCACCGTCACCGTGTACGTCCGGCCCTTGCGCACCGCGACCGCCTCGTCGATGGTGACGCGCGCCCGCGCCCGCGACCCCGTCGAGGTCGGCGCGTACGTCCCCGTACAGACCTCGCCGGAGCACCCGGTCACGGTCATCGTCCCCTGCTCCCGGCCCTTGCTCAGCATCACGTGCTGAGCCGTGCCCCAGGAACCCCAGACGCCCGCGATCAGGATCAGCGCCGCGACCGTACCCATCGCCGCGAGCCGCCCGAACCGCAGCGCCGGATGTGTGCTCCGACGGGAGCCTCGATGTGCGGCGACGGCAGGCATGGCGGCGATCCTTGGCCATGGCTGTGCGCCCGGTCAACTCCGGTCGGTTCCGGTGGGCGACAAGTCGGCAGTTGTGCGCGTACATCGACCGCCCCGAAGATCACCCGGGGCACCGCCCCGGAGAGCCGCTCAGGAGTTGTACGTGCCCTGCGCCCGCTCCAGCCCCTCGATGACGAGGCACTCCACGGCGTCCGAGGCCCGGTCCACGAAGTAGTCGAGTTCCTTGCGCTCCGCCGAGGAGAAGTCCTTCAGGACGAAGTCGGCGACCTGCATCCGCCCCGGAGGCCGCCCGATGCCGAACCGCACCCGGTGGTAGTCGGAGCCCATCGCCTTCGTCATCGACTTCAGCCCGTTGTGGCCGTTGTCGCCACCACCGAGCTTCAGGCGCAGCACACCGTAGTCGATGTCCAGCTCGTCATGGATCGCGACGATGTTCGCCGTCGGCACCTTGTAGAAGTCCCGCAGCGCGGTCACCGGGCCGCCGGACAGGTTCATGTACGACATCGGCTTGGCCAGGATCACCCGGCGGTTCGCCGGGCCCGGCGGGCCGATACGCCCCTCGATCACCTGCGCCTGTGCCTTGCCGGCCCGCTTGAACCTGCCGCCGATCCGCTCCGCCAGCAGGTCGGCGACCATGAAGCCCACGTTGTGCCGGTTCATGGCGTACTCGGGGCCCGGGTTGCCGAGGCCCACGATCAGCCAGGGGGCGCCCGCATCGGTCGTCACGTCGGTGTCTCCCATGTGTCCTTGATACGCGGCAGCCGCCGCTCCTGAGGGGAGCGGCGGCTGACACAGATGAAGATTCCGGGGGAATCAGGCCGATCAGGCCTCGGCGGCCTCGTCGCCCGCGGCCTCGCCCTCGGAGGGCTCCTCCGCCTGGGCGGACAGGACCTGCAGGACGACCGCGTCCTCGTCGATCGCCAGCGTGGTGCCCTTGGGCAGCGGGATGTCCTTGGCGTGGATGGAGGCACCGGCCTCCAGGCCCGCGATGGAGACGGTGACCGACTCCGGGATGTGGGTGGCCTCGGCCTCGACCGTGAGGGTGTTCAGCACGTGCTCGAGCAGGAAGCTGCCCGGGGCCAGCTCGCCCTCGGTCTGCACGAAGACCTCGACGGTGACCTTCTCGCCGCGCTTCACGAGGAGCAGGTCGACGTGCTCGAGGAAGCCCTTGATGGCGTCGCGCTGGACGGCCTTCGGGATCGCCAGCTGGGTCTTGCCCTCGATGTCCAGGGAGAGCAGGACGTTCGGGGTGCGCAGGGCGAGCAGCAGCTCGTGGCCCGGCAGCGTGATGTGGACGGGCTCGGCACCGTGGCCGTAGACCACGGCGGGAACCTTGCTGTCACGGCGGATGCGGCGGGCGGCGCCCTTGCCGAACTCGGTGCGGGTCTCGGCGGCGAGCTTGACCTCGGACATGTGCACTCCTCGTAGAAATCTGGGGAAGGTGGTCACCCGGCCAAACAATCGGCCTGCTACGAAGAGCGCGTCGATAACGGACCGCCGCACAAAAAAGTGCGGCCTCCCTCGCCGAGCAACTTGGGCAGTCTACTCGGCAGGGAGGCCACACCCAAAAGGATCTTTACTGCTCCTCGAACAGGCTCGTCACCGAGCCGTCCTCGAAGACCTCACGGACCGCGTTGGCGATCGTCGGCGCGATCGACAGGACCGTGATCTTGTCGAGCTCCAGCTCGCCCGGGGTCGGCAGGGTGTCCGTGAAGATGAACTCGCTGACCTTGGAGTTCTTCAGACGGTCGGCCGCCGGGCCGGAGAGCACACCGTGCGTGGCCGTGACGATGACGTCCTCCGCGCCGTGCGCGAAGAGGGCGTCGGCGGCGGCGCAGATCGTGCCACCGGTGTCGATCATGTCGTCGACGAGGACACAGACGCGGCCCTTCACGTCACCCACGACCTCGTGGACGGTGACCTGGTTGGCGACGTCCTTGTCGCGGCGCTTGTGCACGATCGCCAGCGGCGCGTCCAGGCGGTCGCACCAGCGGTCGGCGACGCGCACCCGGCCGGCGTCCGGGGAGACGACGGTGAGCTTCGACTTGTCGACCTTCGCCCCGACGTAGTCCGCCAGGATCGGCAGCGCGAAGAGGTGGTCGACCGGGCCGTCGAAGAAGCCCTGGATCTGGTCGGTGTGCAGGTCGACCGTGAGGATCCGGTCGGCGCCCGCGGTCTTCATCAGATCGGCGATCAGACGCGCCGAGATCGGTTCACGTCCACGGTGCTTCTTGTCCTGCCGCGCGTAACCGTAGAAGGGCACGATCACGGTGATGCTCCGAGCGGAGGCCCGCTTCAGAGCGTCGATCATGATCAACTGCTCCATGATCCACTTGTTGATGGGAGCCGTGTGGCTCTGCATCAGGAAGCAGTCGGCGCCGCGCGCGGACTCCTGGTAGCGGACGTAGATCTCACCGTTGGCGAAGTCGAAGGCCTTCGTCGGGACAACCCCGACACCCAGCTTATGGGCGACCTCCTCGGCAAGCTCGGGGTGGGCGCGGCCGGAGAAGAACATCATCTTCTTCTCGCCGGTCGTCTTGAACCCGGTCACAGCACTGTCTCCTCAGAGGTGTCTCAGCTGGGGCGTGAGAAGCCTTCTCAACCGGAGTGCGAGAAGCCTTCTCAGCTGGGGGTACGGGTGCGCATTTATGCGAGGTGTGCACTTATCACGGTACGCCGTGTCAGACGCACCTGTTTCCGATCAGGCTTCGCCCTCCGGCTCCCGGGAGGCCGCCTCCGCCGCCTTCGCGGCCGCGCTTCCGGGACGCTTGCGGGCCACCCAACCCTCGATATTCCGCTGCTGGCCACGGGCCACGGCCAGCGAACCGGGGGGTACGTCCTTGGTGATCACGGAGCCCGCCGCGGTGTAGGCGCCGTCCCCGACAGTGACAGGAGCCACAAACATGTTGTCCGAACCGGTACGGCAGTGGGAGCCCACGGTGGTGTGGTGCTTCTCCTGCCCGTCGTAGTTCACGAAGACGCTCGCCGCACCGATGTTCGAGTACTCGCCGATCGTCGCGTCGCCCACGTAGGACAGGTGCGGGATCTTGGTGCCCTCGCCGATCGTGGCGTTCTTCGTCTCCACGTACGTGCCGATCTTGGCCTTCAGACCGAGGCGCGTGCCCGGACGGAGGTACGCGAACGGACCCACGCTCGCCCGCGGCCCGACCTCGGCGCTGTCGGCGACGGTGTTGTCGACGCGGGCCCCCGCGCCCACCGTGGTGTCCTTGAGGCGGGAGTTGGGGCCGACCTCGGCGCCCTCGGCGAGGTGTGTGGCGCCCTGGAGCTGGGTGCCCGGGTGGACGATCGCGTCCTGCTCGAAGGTGACGGTCACGTCGATCCAGGTCGAGGCGGGGTCGACGACGGTCACTCCGGCGAGCATGGCCTCGGTGAGCAGGCGGTCGTTGAGGATGCGGCGGGCCTCGGCGAGCTGGACGCGGTTGTTGATACCGGCGATCTCACGGTGGTCGCCGGCGACGGCCGCGCCGACCCGGTGCCCGGCCTCGCGCAGGATCCCGAGGACGTCGGTCAGGTACTCCTCACCCTGGCTGTTGTCCGTCCGCACCTTCCCGAGCGCGTCCGCGAGGAGCTGCCCGTCGAAGGCGAAGACCCCGGAGTTGATCTCACGGATCGCGCGCTGCGACTCGTTCGCGTCCTTGTGCTCGACGATCGCGGTGACCGCGCCGCTGGCACCGTCCCGCACGATGCGGCCGTAGCCGGTGGCGTCGGGGACCTCGGCGGTGAGCACCGTGACGGCGTTGCCGTCGGAGGTGTGGGTGGCGGCGAGCTGCCGCAGGGTCTCGCCGCTGAGCAGCGGGGTGTCGCCGCAGACCACGACGACCGTGCCGTCGACGACGCCGCCCAGCTCTTCCAGGCCCATCCGTACGGCGTGGCCGGTGCCGTTCTGTTCGGCCTGCACGGCCGTCCGTACGCCGGGGTCGATCTCGGCGAGGTGCGCGGTGACCTTCTCGCGGGCGTGACCCACCACGACGACCAGGTTCTCCGGCTCCAACGCGCGCGCGGCCGCGAGCACATGGCCGACCAGGGAGCGGCCGCACAGTTCGTGCAGGACCTTGGGTGTGGCCGACTTCATACGGGTGCCCTCACCCGCTGCGAGAACGACGACGGCTGCCGGAGGATTGACGCTCACTGGTATGCCCTTCGGCTTCGGATGGCTGGGGTGTGGACATCCGCAGGATACCGGGGCGTTTCAGGGGGGACATGAGAGCGGGCCCTGACAGAGCTGTCAGGGCCCGAACCAAGGCCTTGTGTGCTGTGGCTCCCCCGCAAGGATTCGAACCTTGTCCTACTGGTACCAAAAACCAGTGTGCTGCCAGTTACACCACGGGGGATGGCCCTTGAGACCTTACCCGAGTCGGGTCTGAGTCTGGGCCACGATTCTGCCCCACCAGCCTTCAATGCGGCAGTAGAGCTCGGCTCCTTGCAGAACCCGGACGACGAGGCAACCGCGGTACGCGTCGCCGACGTTCTTTCGGACGGTCTTCGGGTTGTGCTTCTTGAGCGTCGTCGGCTGGAGGGCGGCGGCGTCGATGTCGACGAGGTCGGCCCAGTACCGCTCGGCGGTGGTCACATCCGCGGTTTCGTGGATCATGACGCGGAAGTTCAGCCGTTCTCGTGGCACGTCCAGCAGATCCAGCCACGCGAGGTAGACCTGAATCACTCCGGGATCGCTGTTGATGAAGATCACGGCTTCTCGACGTTGATACGGCTTGCTCTTCTGCCCCTCGGCCCAGTAGAGGGCGACTCCGGCCATGAACAGTTCCCGGTCGGACAGTTCTCCGATGGATTCGGCAGCCTGGCGCTTGGTCTCCTCGCGTACCCGCTCCTGCTCGGCGCGCAGTCGTGCGAGCCCCGCGTTCATGCGGGCTCGCTGTTCCTCCGGGGTGCAGCGGGGTTCCGGGTGGGGCAGATCCCGCACCCACAGCGAAACCGAACTCTTCGAGCAGCCCAGCTCCGCCTGGATCTCGTTGTACGTCCAGCCCTGCCCCCGCAGCTCTCGGGCCCTGTCCCGCAGGTCGTCCTTCGCGTTCGGGCGCTTCGTCCACTCCGGGGGCGGCTCGCCCGCGACGAGGCGTTGGAGGGTCTCCTTGTTGTGGACCTGAAGTTCGTCCCGGATCTGCCGGAGGCTCAGTCCCGCCCGGCGCAGCGTGGTCGCTCGTTCGCGCAAGGTCTCGAAATCCGCGTACTTGTTCTGTGGATGTGCCATGGGCATACCGTCCGGGCTGAATGTGATCTTCCGTGGCCGAACGGGGAGTGAATCAGCAGTTCGAGGGATATTGGTGGGTTTCGCTTCTGTTCGATTGCGGGGTGTGGTGGAGGCCAGGAGGTGAAAGTCACCGGAAATGGGGCGGGGTGCGACCGTAGGCTGGAGGCATGACCACGACGGGGGAAGAGCACA
The DNA here is from genome assembly GCF_039503195.1 of Streptomyces mirabilis. Classification (NCBI taxonomy): domain Bacteria; kingdom Bacillati; phylum Actinomycetota; class Actinomycetes; order Kitasatosporales; family Streptomycetaceae; genus Streptomyces; species Streptomyces mirabilis. The sequence goes on along the minus strand of NZ_JBCJKP010000001.1, from coordinate 4,563,383 downwards.
CCGCGGCCGGTATCGGGCCGTGGTGGTGGGTCAGATGGCGTAGTGCGGTGTTGGACGCGAGCCTCGCGTCGGCGTCGGCGGTGGAGTGCGCGGTCGAGGGGATTCCGTTCGCGCGCGACGCGGGCCTGCCGGTTCCGGTGGGTGTGGGGTTCGGACTGGTCGCCGGCTCCGTGCTGCTGTTGCGCCGGCGCTGGCCGATCGCGGTCGTGCTGGTGTCGATCGCCATCACGCCGGCCCAGATGGGGTTCCTGATGGGACTCGTCGGGCTGTACACGCTGGCCGCGTCCGAGCTGCCGCGCCGGATCATCGGGGCGCTCGCGGGGATGTCCTTCGCGGGGATGCTGATCGTCACGTTCGTGCGGGCGCACCAGGGCATGGTCCGCGGGGACGTGACGATGGGGGACTGGTTCGTTCCGTTCGTCTCCATCACGACCGCGATCGGGATGACCGCGCCGCCCGTGCTGCTCGGGTTGTACGTGGGGGCGCGGCGGCGGCTGATGGAGAGCCTGCGGGAGCGGGCGGACTCGTTGGAGCGGGAGTTGCAGCTGCTCGCCGAGCGGGCCGAGGAGCGGGCGGAGTGGGCGCGCAACGAGGAGCGGACACGGATCGCGCGGGAGATGCACGACGTGGTGGCGCACCGGGTGTCGTTGATGGTGGTGCACGCGGCGGCGTTGCAGGCCGTGGCGCGGAAGGATCCCGAGAAGGCCGTGAAGAACGCCGCGCTGGTGGGGGACATGGGGCGGCAGGCGTTGACGGAGTTGCGCGAGATGTTGGGTGTGCTGCGTACGGGGGACGGGTTGTCGTCCGTGCGGGTGCGGTCGGTGCCGTTGGCGGCCGTGGGGGTGGCGGCCGCGGTGGCGGCCTCGCGGGCGGTCGATGACGGGGCCGAGGGGCCGAGTCTTGCCGAGCTGGACGAGCTGGTCGGGCAGTCGGCGGCTGCGGGGATGGTGGTGGATCTCTCAGTGGAGGGTGACACCCGGGGGTATGCGGCGGAGATCGAGCAGACGGCGTACCGGGTGGTTCAGGAGGCTCTGACCAACGTGCACAAGCATGCGGCGGGGGCGAAGACGCATGTTCGGCTCGCTCATCGCGACGCGGAGATCGCGATGCAGGTGGAGAACGAGTGTCCGCCGGAGCCGGGGTCGGCGTCGGCCATGCATCTGCCCAGTGGTGGTAACGGTTTGGTGGGTATGAAGGAGCGGGTTGCCGCGCTGGGGGGAGTGTTCGTGTCCGGGCCGACGGATTCGGGTGGGTTCCGGGTGTCGGCGGTGATCCCGGCGTAGGCCCTTCGGGGGGTGCGGTCGTTGGGTGCGGGTGGGTGGGGGCTGAGCGCGCAGTTCCCCGCGCCCCTGGGGGCGGGGCTGCGCCCCGGCCCTCACTCACCCGCAGCGGAAGAACCCTCCCTGGGGGTGGCCGGCCGGCCGTCAGCCCGCGGTCAGGCGGACGGGGGCGATGCCGGACAGGAGGGTGGTGAGGGCGGTGTCGATCTCGGGGCCCAGGTACCAGTCGCCGGTGTGGTCGAGTGCGTAGACGCGGCCCTCGGAGTCGATGGCGAGCAGGGCGCGGGAGTCGGACTCCTCGCCGAGGGGGCAGACCTCGGTGTCCAGGGCGCGGCCGAGGTCGCCGAGGGTGCGGGCCATGTGGAGGCCGTGCAGGGGGTCGAAGTGGAGCGCGGTCGGCGCCAGCTGACGGCCGGGCCCGGAGGGCTTCACGTGCAGTCCGCCGAATTCCGCCCACGCCTCCACCGCCGCGGGGAACACGGCGTGCCGGTGTCCCGCGGACGACTCGTGGCTCCGCAGCGCGTCGGCCCAGTACTCGGCCTGCTTTATGTCCCAGCGCCCGGGTTGCCACCCCGCGGAGCGCAGCGCGGCGTCCACGGGTACGGGGAAGCGTGTGGTGGAGGAGCGGTCGGCGTGCATCTGCCCTTCGTTCGTCGAGGGTCGGGACATCGGCGCGCTGGCGGGGGCGCCGTACGTACGGGTGCGGGGATGGGGGAGGTCAGGAGCCGCCGGTCGTCGCGGTCGGGTCGACGACGCGGACGCCGAAGTGGTCGCTGAGCGCCGTGCAGGCGCGGCAGGGCGCGGCGAAGCTGCCGTGCAGCGGGTCGCCGTCCTCGCGGATCCGGCGTGCGGTGAGTTTGGCCTGTTTGAGGGCTTTGCGTGCCTCGCCGTTGGTCATCGGCTTGCGGGCGGCGCGTTTGCTGCGGGTGGCGTCGACGGTGGCGATGTGCCGGGAGATGAGGATCGCCTCGGCGCAGCGGCCGGTGAAGCGGTCGCGTTGCGCGCTGGTGAGGGTGTCGAGGAAGTCCTGGACCAGCGGGTGAAGGGCGGGCGGCTGGTCGCCGCGGGCGGCGGTGCCGGTGAGGGTGGCGCCGCGTACGGAGAGGGCGGCGGCGACGGTGGGAAGTATGCCGTCGCGGCGGTGCAGGAGGGTGGGTGCGTGGGCCGCTTCGGCGCTGCTCCAGCCGACGCGCGGGTCCCCGGACGTGCCCGTATGTGTCGCGTTCATGATCGTTCTTCCCTCCCATGCATCCCCCGATGCGGCTACAGACTGCCAAATGGCGTGGCGGGTGCGGTAGCTGGGGCGCGCGACACGCCCGGGCTTCGTCATACCGTCACGGCGGGGTGACGGCAGGTCACGGAACCGGAGGCCCGGTGACCGGTGTCTTCCCACCGCATAGGCTGTCGATATCCGCGATCCACACAGCCATTGAGAACGCCGCAGGGGGCAACCGCCATGACGACAGGTCGGCTCGGGCAGCAAGCCGCGCCGCCGAACGCGGCCTACGCCGGGCAGGTCGTGCATTTCCCGGATCCGGTCCGGGCCGCTCGCCACCCCAGGGGTGTGCGGGTCGACGCGCACGGCTACCCCGACTTCTCGCCGTACGCGCGTGCCGCCGCGGAGATCGCCGAGCCCCCGGAGGGTTTCGGCGTGGACGAACTGCGGTTGACGGACTATGTGTCGGCGAACGCCGCGCTCGCCACCGCGGGGCACGACCTGTGGGACACGATTCCGTCCGTGGCCACTCCGCATGGCTGGACCTGGCACCATGTGCGGGGCACACGGCGGATGGAGCTCGTCCCCGTGGAGGTCAAGGCGCTGTTGCGGCATCACGGCGGCATCGCGACGGCGGCCGTCGATCACGGCAAGCGGGGGACGCGTCCGTTGCAGGACACGCGGCCCGCGCACTTCGGGCTGCCGAAGTCGTCGGTCGCGGTGAGCGAGCAGCAGGTGCTCGGGGTCGAGGAGGATCTCGGCTATCGGCTGCCGGGCGCCTATCGGTCCTTCCTGAAGGCCGCGGGCGGGTGCGCGCCGGTCGGTGCCGCGCTCGACGCGGAACTGGGTCTGCTGGTGGACCAGCCGTTCTTCACGGTGCGCGAGGAAGCCGCCGTGAACGACCTCGTCTACATCAACAAGTGCCTGCGCGACCATCTGACCAAGGATTATCTGTGCGTCGGATTCGTGCAGGGCGGCCTGCTCGCCGTCAAGGTGAAGGGTGACGCGATCGGGTCGGTCTGGTTCTGCGCGTACGACGATGCCCGCGACCAGGACGCCTGGCCGCCGGCCGAGCGTGTGCAGCGGCTGTTGCTGCCCTGCGGCGCCGACTTCGACCAGTTCCTGTCCCGACTCGCGGGCAATCCGCCGGAGTTGGAGACGGTGGCGAACCTGATGGTGGACGGTGGCTTCGCGCGCGCCGTTCCTGTCTCTTCCCTGGGGGAGTGAACGTCCGATGGTGACCTTCGCGCAGGCGCAGGAGCGCGCGGAAGAGTGGATCAACGGCGAGGTGCCCGGGTACCAGCACCGTGAGGTGCGGGTGCGGGAGTTCGAACTCGGGTTCGTGGTGTGGGCCGAGGACCGCGTCGACGGTCCGCGTTCCGACGGGGGCGCGCAGCGGCTCGTCATCGCGCGGGACAGCGGGGAGGCGACGCTCTGGCCCGGGCTGCCGGTCGGTGAGGTGATCCGCCGGTACGAGGAGGAGTACGGGGTGCCGCAGGCGTCCCCGGAAGCGGCCCCGGCGCCTCCGGCCCGGGTCGATCTGAACCAGACGTCGTTCTTGCTGAGCCCTCCGGAGTGGTTGCAGGAGGCGGCGGACAAGCTGGGTATTCCGGATCGGCGGGCGGGTGCGACGGCCGGCGGTGCCCATGGCGCGGGTACCGGGGGCGGCGTCGGTGCGGGTTCCGGTGCGGGTTCCCACGCGGGTTCCCCTGCCAACCGGGCTTCCGCGGCGGGTGGTTCGATGCCCCCCTCCCCGTCTTCTCCTCCCGCTCCTTCTTCTCCTTCGGACGCGCCGCCGCCGTGGCCCGCCGCCGCGACCGGTGACGAGCGGGACGCGGGTCCGCGGGATGCTGTGGGGGCGCCGGGCGTGCCCGCTTCGGCGACTCCGTGGGCGGGAACGGACACCGCCGGGGACGGGGGCGAGGACCGTTCCGTGCCGCTGCCGGCGACCGTGTTCGCGCCGCCGCTGACCGACGCCGACGACAAGGCGGGTCCGGGTGCGCCGCCCGGTGTGACCCCGGACGCCAAGACGGCTCTGATGTCCGGCGGCAGTCAACTCCCGCGCACGGCACAGGCGCCCGCGGTCGACGACCGCACGGCCCCGCCGGCGTACGGCTACCCACAGGCAGGCCCGGGCGCACCGGGCATGCCGGGCACGCCGCCTCCTGGTGTGCCGGTTCCTGGTGTTCCGCAGGGCACGCCTCCTTCTGGACCGCCGGCCGCGTACGGCTACCCGCAGGGGCCCGGTGGCGCTCCCGGGACGCCTCCTCCTCCTCCGCCGCCCGGTGTTCCGCAGGGCTCGCCTCCGCCCGGTGGGCCCGGGTACGGGTACCCGCAGGGGCAGGCCCCCGTCGCGCCGCCGCGGCCGCTGCCGCCGAACGCCGGTGACATCGCCGACGCCGCGACGAGCAAGGCGCAGGCGCCGCCGAGGGGCGCGCGGGGTGGTGGCGTGAGCGCGCCGCCTCCGCCGAGCGCCCCGGGTGTTCCGGGTGTGCGGCCGGGGAGCGCCCCGCCGCCCCCGCCGCCGTCGTCCGGGCCCGGTGCTCCGGGCACCCCGGCGGGCGGGTACGTACCGACGCAGCTCGTCTCGCAGCTCGGCCCGAACGGGCCAGGGGCTCCTGGTGTGCCTGGCGCGCCCGGCGCTCCGCAGCCTCCGGGTGGTACGCCGCCCGGGGGTGTCCATCACGCCGCGACCATGTTGGCGGGTCCGCCCGCGGGTGCTCCCGGCGCGCCCCAGCCTCCCGGTACGCCCGGTACGCCCGGTGCACCCGGTGCACCCGGTGCGCCCGGTGCTCCGCAGCCTCCGGGCACCCCGCCCCCGGGCGGTGTCCACCACGCCGCCACCATGCTGGCCGGTCCTCCGGCCGGTCCTCCGGTCGTCGGTCCCGGCGTACCGCCGCCCCCGCAGGCCCCTGGCATGCCTCCGGGCGCGCCGCAGCCGATGCCGGGACAGCCCATGGCCGGACAGCCCATGCCCGGACAGCCCATGCCCGGTCAGCCGATGCCCCCGGGGCAGCAGCCTCCGGCGTACGGCTACCCGCAGGCAGGTCAGCCGACCGTCGGGCCGGGGTATCAGGCCGTACTGCGCTACCGCGCGCAGGACGGTTCCGAGCAGCAGTTGATCCGGCGCTCGGCGCCGGGGACCCCGCACCCGGAGTGGCAGATCCTGCACGAGCTGCGCGCGATGAACGTGCCGCCGCAGCAAGTTCTGGAGCTGCACACGGAGTTGGAGTCGTGCGAGCTGCCGGGCGCGTACTGCGCGCGGATGATCCGGGAGAGCTGGCCGCAGGCGCGGATCACCAGCATCGCGCCGTACGGCACGGATCACGCGAGCCGTCAGCAGGGTATGCACCAGCTCCTCGCGCATCAGGGCGAGTTGCACCAGGTGGCGGACGGTCCCGCGCGTCCGGCGCCGGTGCGGGCGCCGATTCCGCCGGTGCAGCCCGCACCGCCGGTTCCGCCGGAGGCGATCGGGCAGGAGCTGGCGGCGGCGTTCGGGCCTGGTCTGTTCCGGTTCGACCAGGCCGCGGTGTCGCGGCAGGGTGTGCCGAACATCGTGGCGCACACGCTGGTGGTGGCCGGACTGCCGGTCGACATGGGCCCGTTCTTCTGGGCGCAGGCGCAGCCGGGCCGTCCGGTGCCGACGCTCGCCGAGCTGGCGCAGGAGCGTGGGGTGCAGCCGGCCGCGGACGCGGGCTCGTACCTCGTCATGGGCAGTGACTTCGGCAAGGCGATCTGTGTCCAGTACGGCACCGCGAACATCGTGGCCGTGCCGGTGGAGGCGGGTCCGGGCGGTGCCTCGGTGCCGCCGCAGTTCGTGAACACGGGGCTGCCCGAGTTCGCGCGTTGTCTGGCTCTGCTCGGCCGGATGTGGCGGCTGCGGTTCGGGCTCAACCAGGAGCAGGCGGGCCGTTGGACCGTCGACTTCCAGGCGCAGCTCGCCTCGCTCGACCCGGCGGCGCTCGGCTCGCCGGAGAGTTGGTGGTCGGTGCTGCTGGAGCAGATGTGGGACGGCCTGCTGTGATGCGGCGCTGAGGGTCCGTCAGGGAGCCGAAAGGGTTGGACCCGGTCGTATGACCGGGTCCAACCCTTTTTACGCGACTGGCCGCTACGAATGCGCGGAGTGTCGCGTTATGAACACTTACGCCTGATCCACCAAGATGTGCGCCACATCGTGTTGTACGTCGCACAGTGGAGAGGGGCCCAGGGATGAGCAGCGCATCGGTGTCGCCGCACGGCTTCGTGACCGTACGGGGACGCGGTTACCGTCCCGAGCAGGTCGACGCGTACTTCGCTGCGCTCTCGCGGGTCCGCGACACCGCCTGGGAACGGGCCGCACGGCTGACCGTCCTGGCCAAGGAGATGGACGCTGAGGTCGGGCGGCTGCGGGAGGTCGTGGCGCGGCTGGCCCCGCAGACGTACGAGACGCTCGGCGAGCGCGCCTGCCGGATTCGCGAGCTCGGCGAGGAGGAGGCCGCGGCGGTGCGCGAGAACGCGCGGAGCGCGGCCCGGCTGGCCGTCGAGGAGGCCGAGGCGGAGGGGCGGCGCATGCGTGAGGCGGCGCAGGCGTACGCCGACGAGTTGCGCGGCGAGGCCGAGGAGCGCGCCCGGCACCGTCTCCTCGCCGCCCGCGCCGAGGCCGACGAGATGCGGATCGCCGCCCGTCGCGCGGTCAAGGAGGGCCGGGGGAGGCGCTGGCGGCGTTGCGCGAGGTGCGGCAGCGCACCGAAGGTTTCCTCGCCGAGCAGGAGAGGGAACACGCGGAGCGCTGGGAGGAGGCGGAGCGTGCGGCGGTGGAGCGGGCGGCCGGGCTCGACGCGCACCACGTGAAGCGGGGGGTGCGCGCCGAGGCCGCGTTGGCCGAGGCCGAGCGTGCCCTCTCCGAGGCCGAGGAGGCGGCCAGGCTCGAGCAGGAAGGTGCGATGGCGCGAGCCGCTGAGGTGGTGGCCGAGGCTCGTGTTCGTGAGGAGCGGATCGTTCGGGAGACGGAGCGGGTGCTGCGTGAGCACGGGGAGCGGTGGGACGACGTACGGGCGCAGATGGAACACGTGCGGAGGAGTCTCATGACGCTGACCGGGCGGACGCCGGTGGAGTAGTGGGCGAGGTGTGGGTCGTTCTTACGCTGCGGGCGGGTTGCGGCTGCTCGCGCCCACGCGGCGGAGCCGCACGACGTCAACGCCTCGCGCCCCTTGCGGGGCGTTGACCCTTACGGCGTTCTCCGTACCGCCCCCGCCAGGATCCACCCCTCCACCGCCTCGTACTGTCTGCGCTGTTCCTGCGCCTTGCGGCGCCCGGAGATCACCGTCCCCAGCCATCCGTAGGCGAAGCCCAGGGGAATGGACACGAGGCCGGTGGTGGTGAACGGGAACCAGTTGAAGTCGGCCTCGGGGAAGGCCGAGGTGGGGGAGCCGGAGACCAGGTTGGTGCCGGTCATGAGGATCAGGACGGTCAGCGTTCCGCCGATGAGGGTGCACAGGAGGCCCGTGCGGGTGTAGCGGCGCCAGAAGAGGCCGTAGACCAGCGCGGGCGCTATGGCCGAGGCGCCCAGGCAGAACGACAGCGTGACCAGGGGTTGCAGGCTGCGGTGCTGGACGAAGGTGGCGAGCAGGATCGCCGGTGCGCCGACCGCGAGCGCGGAGACGCGGGCGAGGGTCATCTCGCGGCGCGGGGACAGCTCCCGGATCCGCCCGGCGAACACGTCGTGGGCGAGGGAGTTGGCGCAGGCGAGGATCATCCCGGCGACCGAGGCGAGGAGCGTGAGGAAGATCGCTGTCGTCACGGTCGTGAAGAGGAGGGTCTCGGCCGTCGACACGTCCGGTCCGAACGCGGCCCTGGATCCCAGGAGGTACGCCGTGTTGCCCTGCGGGTCGGCGGCCGCGATCACGGTCCGTCCGATCAGCGCCGTGGCCCCGAACCCGACGACCGTGATGACCAGCACGAAGACGGCCACGCAGGGCACCGCCCAGGACATCGAGCGGCGGACCTGGCGGGCGCTGCCCGCGGTGTACATGCGCATGGTGATGTGCGGCAGGCAGGCGCCGCCGAGGACCACGGTCAGCTCCGAACTGATCATGTCGATACGGGGGTTGGGTCCGCCCGCGAACTGCAGGCCGGAGTGCAGGAACGCGGTTCCGACGCCGCTGTTGCGGGCCGCGGTGTCGAACAGGGCCCCGGGGTCCCAGCCGAAGCGCTGCAGGATGAGGGCGGAGACCACGGTGCCCGAGCCGAGCAGCATCACGATCTTCAGGATCTGGATGAGGGCGGTGCCCTTCATGCCGCCGATCGCCGCGTAGCTGATCATCAGTGTGCCGAGGCCGATGATGCAGCCGGTCTTGAGGGAGTCGCTGGAGAAGCCGAGGATGAAGGCCAGCAGATCGCCCGCGCCGGCGAGTTGGACCAGCATCAGCGGCAGCAGGGCGACGAGGGTCGCGGCGCACGCCGTGATGCGTACCGCGCGCCCCGGCATCCGTCGTGCGAGCGCGTCGCCCATGGTGAACCGGCCCGCGTTGCGCAGCGGTTCGGCCAGCAGGAACATCAGCAGCATCAGCGACAGGGCGGTGCTGAGGGCGAGGACGACACCGTCGTACCCGGCGAGGGCGATGACGCCGCCGGTGCCGAGGACGGTCGCGGCGGAGATGTAGTCCCCGGCGATGGCGAGGCCGTTGCGCATCGGCGACAGGGAGCCGTAGCCCGTGTAGAACTCGTCGAGGTCGTCGCGGTCCGGTCCGGTCATCACGCACAGCAGCAGCGTGATCGTGGCGACGGCCGTGAACGCCACCAGCGACATGGCCCGCGCGGAACTGCTGAACCCGACCATGCTCGTCAGGGCGGTCACCTCGGACACCTGGCTCATCGGGCCGCCTCCCGCTTCGCGTCCAGCTGGGTCTGCCGGCGGATCCGGTCCGCGATCGGGTCGACGCGCCGGCGCGCGGTGTACTCGTACAGCCCGATCGCCAGGCAGGTCACCGGCACCTGGAGCAGGCCGAGCAGCAGCCCGGTCGGCAGTCCGCCGGAGACTTCGCTCGCCATCAGCCCCGGCGCGAACGCCGACAGGAAGAGGAAGAGGGTGAAGTAGCCGAGCGCGGTGAGCGTCGCGACCCGTCGTTGCCGGCGGTAGGCGCCGCGCAGGACGCGGATGTCGCTGTGCCGGCCGAGTGCGTGGTGACGCGGTTGTCGCTTTCTCTCGGGCTCGGGTGGCTGGGGCTGCGGTTGCCAGGGATAGGTGAGGTACGCGGGCGACGTGTGGTGGGGGAACGGGTGCGGGGACGAGTGCGGCGGTGGGTGGAGCGGGTCGTACGGCGGCTGGTGCCGCCTCTGGTGCTCGGGGGACGAGAACGCGTCTTGCATCCCGTGATCTCCTTGCGTGGCTCGGGTCCGGTGCGGACCGCAGGGAGTTGGGGGGTGGGCGAGGCACGCACGCTACTCGCAGGTAGTCGGTATGCGTGAGGCTTTCACCAAACTGAGCGGTCGGTATGCGCTTACTTCGACGACCCGCGGTGTTACCCGTATGTGCACCGGGAGTTAACCGACAGTTCCACTCCGGCCCTGCCGCCCAGGGCGGCCGGCTCTTCTCAGTCCCCGGGATTCCCGAGGACCGGAAAACGCCGCGGTGCCACGAACAGCAGGACCAGGAAGGCGAGTGCGGCGGCGCCCGCCGCGCCGAGGTAGACGGCGTGGACCGCGTCGGCGACCGCGTGGCGCACATGCTCGGCGGGCGCGCCCGAGCCCAGCGCCCGCGTCACCGCGTCCAGGTCCCCGGCGCCGCCGAGCCGCGCGGCCAGCACCCCGTTGGCGATCGCGCCGAACAGGGTCGCGCCGATGGTCTGGCCGGTCTGGCGGCAGAAGAGGACCGACGCCGTCGTCGTGCCGCGCTCCTCCCAGCCGACCGTCGACTGGACTCCGATGATCAGGGGGAGTTGGAAGAGGCCCAGGGCGCCGCCCAGCAGGAGCATCAGCAGGGCCGGCTGCCAGGGCTCGCCGGGGTAGGGCAGGAAGGGGAAGGCGAGCAGGATCAGGGTCGCGGTGCCGATGCCGAGCATCGCGGTGTTGCGGAAACCGATCCGCCCGTAGACGTGCTGGCTGAACGCCGCCGACACCGGCCAGCTCAACGTCCATACGGAGAGCACGAATCCGGCGGCGACGGGCGCCAGGCCGAGGACCGCCTGCGCGTACGTGGGCAGGAACACCGTGGGGGCGACCATGAGCAACCCCAGTGCGCCGAGCGCCAGGTTGACGGCCGCGATCGTGCGGCGCCGCCACACCCAGCCGGGGATGATCGGCTCGGCCGCCCGGCGTTCGATCAGGACCACGGCACCGATCAGCGCGAGTCCCGTACCGAACAGGGCGAGCGACGGGGCCGACAGCCAGTCCCAGGCGACCCCGCCCTGCACCAGCGCGGTGAGCAGCACACCGCCGCAGGCGAAGACGGCCAGCGCGCCCGCCCAGTCGATCCGGGGGCGACGGCCGGAGGACTCCCGTACCGGCTCGTGCAGATGGCGGACGATCAGCCACAGCGCCAGCGCGCCGATCGGCAGGTTGATGAGAAAGATCCAGCGCCAGTCGGCGTACGCGGCGAGAACCCCGCCGAGGGAGGGGCCCGCGATCGCCGAGGTCGCCCACACCGTGGACAGCTTGGCCTGGATCTTGGGGCGCTCCTTGAGCGGGTAGAGGTCCGCGGCGAGCGTCTGCACCGTGCCCTGCAACGCGCCGCCGCCCAGGCCCTGCACGATCCGGAAGGCGATGAGCGCGGCCATGTTCCAGGCGGTGGCGCACAGCAGCGAACCGAGGAGGAAGACGGCGGCGCCCGCGACGAGGACCGGCTTGCGGCCGAAGGTGTCGGACAGCTTCCCGTACACCGGCAGGGTGACCGTCACCGCGAGCAGATAGCCCGAGAACAGCCAGGAGAAGACGGAGAAGCCGCCGAGGTCGCCGACGATCTGCGGTACGGCCGTGGAGACGATGGTGGAGTCGAGCGCGGCCAGCGCCATGGAGAGCATCAAGGCGGCGACGACGGCACCCCTGCGGCTGCGCGAGGCCGATGGGTGCTTCGTCGCCGCGGCCCGTATTCCGGTGTCCCCCTGGCCCACTGGAGCGCCTCCCCTGATCGGTTCCCCCTGCAACTATCCGCCGTCCCCCACCATCTCACTTGACCTTCACGTAGCGGGAGGGTGGAGGCTGACGGGCACCGAGGGTGGAGGCAACCCCGAGAGGGACTCCACCGAAGGGTGGACCGCCCCTAGGGGTCTCTCCCCACTAGGGCTCGGGGGGCGTTCGTACCGGCGGAGGACGAGACGGGGCGAGGCCGTCCTTAACCTGGCTTTATGCCGCTGAGGGCGGTGGGCCGAATCCACGGGGGTGGGGTTTTCCCCCGTAGAAGACTGCGCTGGGCACCAGCGCGCCGGACCACCCCCCGCCACCAGACTTACCGACGTAGCGAAGAGCACTTCATCCGCTGACCGACATAGGAGATACACCGTGACATCGGCTGTGACCATTCCCAGGCACGGGGGCACTGGAGGGCGTACGGCCGTTGCCGCGCGGGCGCGGCAGGTCGTCAAGGCGTACGGGTCCGGGGAGACCCGGGTCGTCGCCCTGGACCACGTCGACGTGGACATCGCGCGGGGGCAGTTCACCGCGATCATGGGCCCCTCGGGGTCCGGCAAGTCCACGCTGATGCACTGCCTCGCCGGACTCGACACCGTGACCAGTGGCCAGATCCACCTCGACGAGACCGAGATCACCGGGCTCAAGGACAAGAAACTCACACAGCTGCGCCGGGACCGCATCGGGTTCATCTTCCAGGCGTTCAACCTGCTGCCGACGCTGAACGCGATAGAGAACATCACGCTGCCGATGGACATCGCGGGCCGCAAGCCGGACAAGGGCTGGCTCGACCAGGTGGTGGAGACCGTCGGACTCGCCGGACGGCTCAAGCACCGGCCCAGCCAGCTCTCCGGCGGCCAGCAGCAGCGCGTCGCGGTGGCGCGGGCACTCGCCGCGCGGCCCGAGATCATCTTCGGGGACGAGCCGACCGGAAACCTCGACTCCCGGGCGGGCGCCGAGGTGCTGGGCTTCCTGCGCCGCTCGGTGGACGAGCTCGGCCAGACCATCGTGATCGTGACGCACGACCCGGTGGCGGCCTCGTACTCGGACCGCGTGCTGTACCTCGCCGACGGCCGGATCGTCGACGAGATGTACCAGCCGACGGCCGATCAGGTCCTCGACCGCATGAAGGACTTCGACGCGCGGGGGCGTACGTCATGACCGTCCTGAAGACCTCGATGCGCAACTTCTTCGCGCACAAGGGGCGGATGGCGCTGTCGGCGGTCGCGGTGCTGCTGTCCGTGGCCTTCGTCTGCGGCACGCTGGTGTTCACCGACACCATGAACACGACGTTCGACAAGCTGTTCGCCGCCACCTCCTCCGACGTGACCGTCTCGCCGAAGGCGGCCAAGAGCGACAACACCCCGCAGAACGGCAGGCCCGACTCGCTGCCCGCCTCGGTCCTGGAGCGGGCCAAGAAGGCGCAGGGCGTCAAGTACGCCGAGGGCGCGGTCAGTTCGATGAACGTGACCGTCGTCAACAGCGCCAACAAGAACATGGGGTCGAGCACCGGGGCCCCGACGATCGCCGGCAACTGGACGCGCAACGACCTGCGTTCCATGGAGATCACCTCCGGCCACGCCCCGCGCGGGCCGACCGAGACGATGGTCGACGCCGACACCGCCGACAAGCACCACCTCAAGCTCGGCGACGAACTGCGCACCATCGCCGTCACCGGTGACTTCAAGGCCCGGATCGTCGGCATCGCCACCTTCAAGGTGACCAACCCCGGCGCAGCCGTCGTCTACTTCGACACCGCCACCGCCCAGCGCGAACTGCTCGGCACCACCGGCCGGTTCACCCACATCAACCTCTCCACCGCCACCGGTGTCACCAACGACGCGCTCAAGCAGAGCGTCATCTCCTCGATCGGCGCCGGCGCGTACAAGGTGCAGACGCAGAAGGAGTACTCCGACGAGAACCGCTCCGGCGTCGGCTCCTTCATGGACGTCATCAAGTACGCCATGCTCGGCTTCGCCGGGATCGCCTTCCTGGTCGGCATCTTCCTGATCATCAACACCTTCTCCATGCTGGTCGCCCAGCGCACCCGCGAGATCGGTCTGATGCGGGCCATCGGCTCGTCCCGCAAGCAGGTCAACCGGTCCGTCCTGGTCGAGGCGACCCTGCTCGGCGTCTTCGGCTCGATCCTCGGCGTCGGCGCGGGCGTCGGCCTCGCGGTCGGCCTGATGAAGCTCATGTCGGCGGCGGGCATGGACCTGTCCACCCGCGATCTGACGGTCAAGGCGACGACCCCGGTCATCGGACTCGTGCTCGGTGTCGTGGTCACCGTCCTCGCCGCCTATCTGCCCGCCCGCCGGGCAGGCAAGGTCTCCCCGATGGCCGCGCTGCGCGACGCCGGTACACCGGCGGACGGCAAGGCCGGTCTCGTCCGCGGCATCATCGGCCTGGTCCTCACCGGCGCCGGAACCTTCGCGCTCTTCACGGCGGCGGGCGCCGACAAGGCGAGCGACGGCTCGCTGGTACTGGGCGCGGGAATCGTCCTGACCCTGATCGGGTTCGTCATCATCGGCCCGCTGCTCGCGGGCGGCGTCGTCCGGGTGATCAGCGCGGTGCTGCTGCGCTTCTTCGGCCCCGTCGGACGGATGGCGGAGCGCAACGCGCTGCGCAACCCGCGCCGCACCGGAGCCACCGGCGCGGCCCTGATGATCGGCCTCGCCCTGGTCGCCTGCCTGTCGGTCGTCGGCTCGTCCATGGTCGCCTCCGCGACCGACGAACTCGACAAGACGGTCGGCACCGACTTCATCATCCAGGGCAACCAGCGGATCGTCCCGCAGGCGGCGAAGGCCATCGAGACGACACCCGGCCTGGAACACGTCACGCACTACCGTGACATCGAGGCCAAGATCGTCGCCCCCGACGGTTCCTCGGACGGCGACGGCGTCACGGCCGCCGACCCCACCTACGCACAGGACCTGCACCGCAAGACGACGGCCGGTGAACTGACCGCCGCCTACGGCAAGGACTCCATGTCCGTCGGCTCGAAGTTCGCCACCAAGCACCACGTCAAGCTCGGCGACACCCTGACCGTCGCCTTCAAGGGCGGCAGCACGGCGAAGCTCAAGGTCGCCGCGATCACCGACGACAACGTGGCCATCGACCAGGGCGCGCGGTACCTCAGCACCGAGACCATGCGCAAGTACCTCCCGGCCGACCGGATCCCGCCGGACCAGATCATGTTCGCCAGCGCCAAGAACGGCCAGGAGAAGCAGGCGTACGCGGCCCTGAAGAAGTCCATGGAGCAGTACCCGCAGTACCAGGTCCGCGACCAGAGCGACTACAAGCAGGAGCTCAAGGACCAGATCGGCCAGCTCCTGAACATGGTCTACGGCCTGCTCGCCCTCGCGATCGTCGTCGCCGTCCTCGGCGTGATCAACACCCTCGCCCTGTCGGTGGTGGAGCGGACGCGCGAGATCGGCCTGATGCGCGCCATCGGGATGTCCCGCCGCCAGCTGCGCCGCATGATCCGCCTGGAGTCGGTCGTCATCGCCCTCTTCGGCGCGCTGCTCGGCCTCGGCCTGGGCATGGGCTGGGGTGCCACCGCCCAGAAGCTCCTCGCCCTGGAAGGCCTGAAGGTCCTGGAGATCCCCTGGCCGACCATCATCGGGGTCTTCATCGGCTCGGCGTTCGTGGGCCTGTTCGCCGCCCTGATCCCGGCGTTCCGGGCGGGCCGGATGAACGTACTGAACGCCATCGCCACCGACTAGCCGGCAGCAGCCGCCGCGAAGCCACCGTATACGGGGGTTACGGGGACGGGCCCGGCCCGGGAGGACATCACCTCCCGGGCCGGGCCCGCGGTCGTACGCGGTGCCTCAGGTCCGCCGCTCCAGGAGTACGTAGCCGTAGGCGGCGCCCACGACGTCGTACGCGGCGTGGGGGTGCAGACGGCCGGCGTACGCCTGGACGTCCTGGATCGCGTGGTCGGAGTCGTCGAGGGCGATGAAGTCCGGGGTGACGCCACCGGTGTCGCCCGTCCAGAAGACCCGGCAGCGCGCGACGAGCCGACTGCTCGGGCCGACGTTCGCCTCGACGCTCGCCCCGTCCGGGACACGCGCCAGCAGCCGTTCCACCGCACTCACGCGCGCGGGCTTGCGATACGCGGCGGACTCGCTCAGCACGGACAGCGGGAGCGAGGTCGTCAACGCGAACGCGGCCGCGACGACGGCCGTGGGCAGGTGCAGCGCGTACGAGCGCAGCCAGGGGCGCGGGCTCCAGCGGACCCGGGAGAGCGCGTCGGCGAGCGCGAGGGAGAGGACCGGCATCAGGACGGCGCTGTAGTGCCAGTCCGTTCCCCAGTAGTGCCGGTCGGAGGAGAGGAAACGCCAGCCCAGGGTCGGCAGGGCGACCAGGAGGAGCGGGGAGCGCGGGGCCAGCAGACCGGTGGTGGGGATCAGCAGCCAGGCGAGGGTGCGGAGTTTGGTGCCCAGGCCGTCGAGGGGATCACCGCCGGCCTTGTTCCAGTAGGCGTAGGTGTCCGCGGTGTTGAAGGCAGGGATCACCACCGCAAAGGTGAGCACCGCGACCAGCACACCGAGGACGGCGACCCCGAGCGCGCACAGGGCCGTACGCGGGGCGGGCTTCCGGGCCCGCACGGCCACGACCAGGGCGATCGCGGCCAGGGTGAGCCCGAGGTCCTCCTTGACGAGGACCAACGGCAACGCCCACAGCAGGGCCGCGCGCCACCGTCGCCCCAGGACCCCCTCCAGGGCGAAGGCGATCAGCGGGACGGCGAAACAGATCTCGTGGAAGTCGAAGTCGACGGCGCGCTGGATCCCCCACGACAGCCCGTACGCGAGACCCAGCGCGAGTCCCCGGGAGCGGCCGAGGAGCCGTGCGGCGGCACGGGTGACCGGGACCGCGGACAGGCCCAGCAGCGCGGCCTGGGCGACGAGGAGGGTGACCGGGGTGGGGAAGAGACGGTAGGCCGGCGCGAGGAGGGCGGTGACCGGGCTGAAGTGGTCGCCGAGAAGGTTGCTGCCCGGACCCCTGAGATCGGCGACGGGGGCCCGCAGGTGGGCGTAGGCGCGGACGGCCTGCTCGAAGATGCCGAGGTCCCAGGAACGGGTCGCCAGATGCCGCCAACGGCAGACCGACAGGGTCGCGTACGCGGTGAAGAACAGGACCGCCAGGAGCTGGGGGTCGCGGGAGCGCCGGTCACGGGCGGGGACTGCCGTGACCGGCGGGGGTATGGGGGCGCCGTCGGTTCTCGGGGCGCTGTCGGTGGCGGTGTCGGCGGGGGTCGGGTTCGAGCTCATGCGGCTCCCGGTACGTGATCACGTGTCACGGGGTATACGCCGGGGACGTGGGGTGTGGTTGACGTTCGGGGGTGGGGTGTGGCGCGGGTCACTCCCCGTGGGGTGGGGCGGGGGCTGGGTTGTCGGCTGCGGGGCGGTGGGGGCTGGTCGCGCCCCGCGGCGGAGCCGCATATGGACACAGCCTCGCGCCCCTGAGGGCGGGGTTGCGCCCCGATTCCCCCGACGGGCTGTCGAATCGGGACCGGGGCCGGGGCCCGTCCACCTCTTGCGTCTCACAGGGAGCGCGGCGCCGTCGTAGGCTGGACAACCCCGGCCCGTCGAGACGTGTCGGGCGGTTCGCGTTGCCCTCTCTCCGGGATGGAAGCCCTTCATGAGCCTGCACGGTCTGCTCGACGCCGTCGTCAAGGACGCCGCCCTCGCGGAAGCGGTGAAGGCCGCCACCGACGGCAACCGGATGCACATCGACCTGGTCGGCCCGCCCGCCGCCCGCCCCTTCGCGGTGGCGGCCCTGGCCCGCGACGCCGGCCGCCCCGTACTGGCCGTGACGGCGACGGGACGCGAGGCCGAGGACCTGGCCGCGGCGCTCAGGTCCCTCCTCCCGGCCGACACGGTCGCGGAGTACCCCTCGTGGGAGACGCTCCCGCACGAGCGGCTCTCCCCCCGCTCGGACACCGTCGGCCGCCGTCTCGCCGTGCTGCGCCGCCTGGCGCACCCGCGCCCCGACGACCCCGAGACCGGCCCGGTGTCGGTCGTCGTCGCCCCCGTACGCTCGGTGCTGCAACCGCAGGTCAAGGGCCTGGGGGACCTGGAGCCGGTCGCGCTGCGGACGGGCCAGAGCGCGGACCTGGGCCGGATCGTCGAGGCGCTCGCGGCAGCCGCGTACTCCCGGGTCGAGCTCGTCGAGAAGCGCGGCGAGTTCGCCGTGCGCGGCGGCATCCTGGACGTCTTCCCGCCCACCGAGGAGCACCCCCTCCGGGTGGAGTTCTGGGGCGACGACGTCGAGGAGATCCGCTACTTCAAGGTCGCCGACCAGCGCTCCCTCGAGGTCGCCGACCACGGACTGTGGGCGCCGCCCTGCCGCGAGCTGCTCCTGACGGACGAGGTGCGCCGGCGGGCGGCCCGGCTCGCCGAGGAACACCCCGAGCTGGGCGAACTGCTCGGCAAGATCGCCGAGGGCATCGCCGTGGAAGGCATGGAGTCACTGGCTCCGGTCCTCGTCGACGACATGGAACTGCTGCTCGACGTCCTGCCCAAGGGCTCGATGGCCGTCGTCTGCGACCCGGAGCGGGTGCGGACGCGGGCCGCGGACCTGGTGGCGACCTCGCAGGAGTTCCTGCAGGCGTCCTGGGCGGCGACGGCCGGGGGCGGCGAGGCCCCCATCGACGTCGGCGCGGCCTCCCTGTGGGCCATCGCGGACGTCCGCGACCGGGCCCGCGAGCTGGACATGATGTGGTGGTCGGTGTCGCCGTTCGCGGCCGACGACGAGCTGGACGCGGACACCCTCAAGCTCGGCATGCACGCCCCCGAGACCTACCGCGGCGACACGGCCAGGGCGCTCGCCGACACCAAGGGCTGGCTCGCGGACGGCTGGCGCACGGTGTACGTCACCGAGGCGCACGGCCCCGCCGCCCGCACCGTCGAGGTCCTCGGCGGCGAGGGCATCGCGGCCCGCCTCGACGCGGAGCTGACCGAGCTGACGCCCGCCGTGGTGCAGGTCGCCTGCGGTTCGATCGACTACGGCTTCGTGGACCCGGCGCTCAAGCTCGCCGTCCTCACGGAGACCGACCTCTCCGGCCAGAAGGCGGCCGGCAAGGACGGCGCGCGCATGCCGGCCCGCCGCCGCAAGACGATCGATCCCCTCACGCTCGAAGCGGGCGACTACATCGTGCACGAGCAGCACGGTGTCGGCCGCTACATCGAGATGGTGCAGCGGACCGTCCAGGGCGCGACGCGTGAATACCTGGTGGTGGAGTACGCCCCGGCCAAGCGTGGCCAGCCCGGCGACCGCCTCTACATCCCCACCGACCAGCTGGAACAGATCACCAAGTACGTCGGCGGCGAGGCCCCCACCCTGCACCGCCTGGGCGGTGCCGATTGGACGAAGACCAAGGCGCGCGCCAAGAAGGCGGTCAAGGAGATCGCGGCGGACCTGATCAAGCTGTACAGCGCGCGCATGGCGGCCCCCGGCCATGCCTTCGGATCCGACACCCCCTGGCAGCGCGAACTCGAGGACGCCTTCCCGTACGCGGAGACCCCCGACCAGCTCACGACCATCGCCGAGGTCAAGGAGGACATGGAGAAGACGGTCCCGATGGACCGCCTGATCTGCGGCGACGTCGGCTACGGCAAGACGGAGATCGCGGTCCGCGCGGCCTTCAAGGCGGTGCAGGACGGCAAGCAGGTCGCGGTTCTGGTGCCGACGACGCTGCTGGTGCAGCAGCACTTCGGGACCTTCTCCGAGCGCTACTCGCAGTTCCCGGTGAACGTCCGCGCCCTGTCCCGCTTCCAGACCGACACGGAGGCGAAGGCCGTCCTGGAGGGTCTGCGGGACGGCTCGGTGGACGTCGTCATCGGCACCCACCGGCTGTTCTCCGCCGAGACCAAGTTCAAGGACCTGGGCCTGGTCGTCGTCGACGAGGAGCAGCGCTTCGGCGTCGAGCACAAGGAGCAGCTGAAGAAGCTGCGCGCCAACGTGGACGTCCTGACGATGTCCGCCACCCCCATTCCCCGGACGCTCGAAATGGCGGTGACGGGCATCCGGGAGATGTCCACGATCACCACCCCGCCCGAGGAGCGGCACCCGGTGCTGACCTTCGTCGGCCCGTACGAGGAGAAGCAGATCGGCGCGGCCGTCCGCCGCGAACTGCTGCGCGAGGGCCAGGTCTTCTACATCCACAACCGGGTCGAGTCGATCGACCGGGCGGCGGCGCGGCTGCGTGAGATCGTCCCCGAGGCGCGTATCGCGACGGCGCACGGCCAGATGGGCGAGCAGGCTCTGGAGCAGGTGGTCGTCGACTTCTGGGAGAAGCGGTTCGACGTGCTCGTGTCGACCACGATCGTCGAATCCGGCATCGACATCTCCAACGCCAACACGCTGATCGTGGAGCGCGGCGACAACTTCGGCCTCTCGCAGCTGCATCAGCTGCGCGGCCGGGTGGGCCGAGGCCGTGAGCGCGGCTACGCCTACTTCCTCTACCCGCCGGAGAAGCCCCTGACGGAGACCGCGCACGAGCGGCTCGCGACCATCGCCCAGCACACGGAGATGGGCGCGGGCATGTACGTGGCGATGAAGGACCTGGAGATCCGCGGCGCGGGCAATCTGCTCGGCGGCGAGCAGTCGGGTCACATCGCGGGCGTCGGCTTCGACCTGTACGTCCGTATGGTCGGCGAGGCGGTCGCGGACTACCGGGCCTCCCTGGAAGGCGGAGTCGAGGAGGAGCCGCCCCTGGAGGTCAAGATCGAGCTGCCGGTCGACGCGCACGTCCCGCACGATTACGCGCCGGGTGAGCGGCTGCGTCTGCAGGCCTACCGCGCCATCGCCTCCGCCAACACGGAGGAGGACGTCAAGGCCGTACGCGAGGAACTCACCGACCGCTACGGCAAGCTGCCCGAGCCGGTGGAGAACCTGCTGCTCGTCGCGGGCCTGCGGATGCTCGCGCGGGCGTGCGGCGTCGGCGAGGTCGTGCTTCAGGGCAACAACATCCGCTTCGCGCCGGCGGAGTTGCGCGAGTCCCAGGAACTCCGCCTCAAGCGGCTCTACCCGGGCACGGTCATCAAGCCGGCCGCCCACCAGCTCCTGGTGCCCCGCCCGAAGACGGCGAAGGTGGGCGGCAAGCCGTTGGTCGGGCGGGAGTTGCTGGGGTGGACCGGGGAGTTCCTGGCGACGATTCTCGGGTCGTAGAGGTCGTGGGGGCCATAGAGGTCGTACGGAGTCGTCGCGGCTGGTGGTGGAGGCCGAGCTCACGTCGACGGTGGCTGGAACAGCATTCCCGTCAGGGTGCGGAAGACCTCCTCGGGGTCCTGGCCCCGACCGCGCCGTCCAGGTCAGTGGCCGAGGAGCAGCGTGGCGAAGCCGTGGGCCAGGGACCAGGCGGCGACTCCGGCGAGGCGGGGGTCGGTGCCGGGCCTTCGCGGCGATCGGTGCGGCCTCCGTCGAGCGCTTCGAGAGCCGCGGCTGGAGCCCGCAGGAGTGGAGCGCCGTTCGTGAACGCCTCGCCCCGCGCGGCCTGGTGACCGAATCCGGCACCGCCACACCCGCGGGCCGCGAGCTCCGCGCCGAGGTCGAACGCCACACGGACGAACTGGCCGCCGCCCCCTGGCTGGCCCTCACCCCGGCCGACCGGGGCCGACTGACCGAGCTGCTCGGCGAGTTCCGGGTCGCGGTGCTGGGTTCGGCGCTGCCGCCTTCGGAGTCCACGTTGGGGATCGGGAAGGTGTGAGGGGAGGACGTGGGGGTGTGGGGGTGTGGGGGTGCGGTCGTGAGAGCGGGCGACGCCGGGCGACGCAAGTGAAGCCGCCCGCGGGAGTGGGACTTCGCGGACGGCCTCGGTGTCACGGTCCATCAAAGGGTGTGTCGTGCCTCGCGCGCCTCCGCGGCCACGGCTGATCGGGGTCTACGGCTGATCGGGCCGGTCGGTCGGTTCGCGGTCCATGCCCGTCGCGCCCTCGATCTTCTGCTGGGCGTCGTCGACCCGGTCCGGGTACTTGTTGCCCGTCTTCTCGTTGATCTCCCGTTCCCCGGCGTCGGACATGTCCTTGCCTTTGGGCTTCGCCTGATCCTTGAATCTGTCGAAGATGCCCATGCAGGAACTCCTTCCGGAGGTGGGTCACCACCGACGATACGCCCGGCGTGCACCTATTGCCCGTTGGAGGAGGGTATGGGCTGGGCATGCCCGCCGCTACCGTGGGCACCAGGGAAACGCGCCCTGTGCAGGGCGGACCCGGGGAACAAAGGGGAGGGGCGTCGTGGTGCGTCTGAGGGGTGGGGCGGCGGCTGCCGCACTGGTGCTGTTCGTCGTCGGCGCGGGGGTCAGCGGCTGCAAGAAGGACACCACGGGCTCCGCCGGCCCGCAGGGCACGGCGGCCGGCGGCGGCGCCGCGCTCACCGCCGTGGACTCGCTGACCGTCAAGGGGCGCGCGCCCAAGACGGGCTACAGCAGGGCGAGGTTCGGCACGGCCTGGGCCGACACGGACTCCAACAAGTGCGACACCCGCGACGACATCCTCAAGCGGGACCTGAAGAACGTGAAGTTCACCGGCGGCACCTGCAAGGTGGTCTCCGGGGCGCTCGATCCTGACCCGTACTCCGGCAAGGAAGTGACGTACAAGCGCGGCCGCAGCCTGGTGGACATAGACCACCTCGTCGCACTCTCCGACGCCTGGCAGAAGGGCGCCAAGTACTGGGACGCCGGCAAGCGGATAGCGCTGGCCAACGACCCGCTCAACCTGCTGTCCGTCGACGCGAGCACCAACCGCAGCAAGGGCGACGGCGACACCGCGACCTGGCTCCCGCCCAACAAGGGGTATCGCTGCACATATGTGGCCGCGCAGGTGGCCGTGAAGAAGAAGTACGGGCTGTGGGTCACCGGCGGGGAGAAGGCCGCGATGAAGAAGGTGCTCTCCGAGTGCCCCGGCCAGAAGCTCCCCTCGGGGGGCAATCCGACCCAGGCGCCGAAGCGGTTCACCGCGAACTGACGTCATTTCATGCGCCGCGGCGCAAGGGCGAGATGACGAGAATCTGTCAAGAAGGTGAGGAGCCCGCAAAAGAGTTCACAAGAAGCAAAGGGGCGAGTCGAAACAAGTCGACTTGGTTCAGCAAGACCAGGTCAAGGTAAGGCCAAAAACGCTCCTCGTGCCTGTCCACGGCATGTTCACAACAGTCAAGATCAGCGGGTTTTCTGTGCTTCCCCTGCGCGTTCCCCCTGCCTGATCTCTCTTGACTGTTGGAGTCGAAGCCGTGCGCATTCGGCCTGCCCGCCTTTCCCGCCGTCCCGTCAGCCGCATGCACCGCATCCGGCGGCAGGTGGCCATGGTCGCCCTGACGGCGCTCGCGCTGATGCTGACGACCCAGCAGGCAGTGGCCGACGGCGCCGAGTTGGGCCGTGTGTCCCTCTCGATGCCGAGTCTGTCCTCCGTGGTGGCCTGGTTCCAGGACCCGCACTGGGGCCGGGTCCCGCACCAGAAGTCGGGCACCGCGGCCGGACACGCCCACCATGTCTCCGCGCAGACGACCGACGCCAAGCGCGGTGTGGGCAGGGCGCCGGGCAAGGGGAAGGGCGAGCTCGCCGCCTACCAGCCGCACAAGCCCGCCGTTCAGCAGGGCAAGAGCCGCGGCGGCACCTACAACCCCAGGACCAGCAAGCGCAACGCGGCCAAGTCCTCGCGCACCGACACGGTCTACGACAACGCCGACGGCAGCACCACCCGCCGAATATCCCCGACGCCCGTCAACTACCAGGTGGGGAAGGGGAGATGGGCGCCGATCGATGTGGACGTGAGAGCCGGTCCCGACGGCCGCTGGCACGAGAAGGCCAACTCCGTCGGTGTCGACTTCGGCGCCAAGGCCAGTGATTCCGGCCTCGTCTCCTTCGCCGCCGACAGCGCGCACTCCCTTTCCTATGGACTCAAGGGCGCCGCCTCCGTCAAGGGCACGGCGGACGGCTCGCGCGTCACGTACGAGAACGTCCTGACGGACACCGACCTCCAGGTCGCCCCCACCGCGACCGGGGTCAAGGACGCGGTCGTCCTGCGTTCCGCGGACGCGGCGAACAGCTGGACCTTCCCCCTGGACCTCAAGGGCCTCACGCCCGTCCGGACCAGGAGCGGGTCGATCGACCTGCGTGACTCCACCGGCAGGACCGTCGAGCGCATCCCCGCGTCGTACGCCTACGACTCGAAGGTGAACCCGCGCTCCGGGGACCCGGCCACCACCCACGACGTCAGCACCGAGCTCGTCCACGACAAGGACGGCTACGCGCTGAAGGTGACCCTCGACGACAGCTGGCTGCACGACCCGCGCCGCGTCTTCCCGGTCACCGTCGACCCGCAGGTCACGGACGGCTGGACCACCACCTACGCCGAGTCCGCTGCCGCGGGCGACCACTCCTACGAGCAGACCGTCAAGGTCGGCTCCTACGACTCCGGCACCCACTCCGCGGTCAGCTACGTCAACCACTGGGACACCGCCTGGGACGGCAGCGGTGTCACCGTCTCCTCCGCGACCCTGCACCTCTTCGACACCTGGGCCGCCACCTGCACCGCCGAGCGTTTCGACGTCGCGCTGGTGACGAAGGCCTGGACCCCGGAGGGCGTCACCAGTTACCCGGGGCCGACGTACGGCTCCTCGATCGGCAACGCGACGCCGAGCGTGCCCAACGCCTGCGCCAACACCGGCGCCGACCGCACCGTCGGCGACAACGTGACCGTCTCCCTGTCCACGTCCGCCATCCAGGGCTGGATGAACGGCACCACCGCCGACTACGGCCTCGCGCTCTACGCGTCGACGACCGACAACCTGCACTGGAAGCAGTTCGGCTCCTTCAACGACCCCGGGCTCGGCCCGTACATCGTGGTCACCTACACGGGCAACACGGCGCCGCAGCTGTACGAGCAGTTCCCCGCCGACAACGCGGTCGTGGGCACCACCACACCCGAGCTGACCGCCTGGGCCGGCGGCGCGAACTCCAGCGGCAGCGCCGGCCAGTACGTCTTCAAGGTCTACGACGCGACCAACACCCAGGTCGCCACGTCCGGTCTGATCTCCACCGGCGACTGGACGGTCCCGGCGGGCAAGCTGGCCTGGGGCAAGCAGTACACGTGGACCGCTCAGGCGTACGACTCCACCACCGCTCTGTACTCGACGGCGGAGCCGTACGCGCTCTCGGTCCAGGTGCCGCAACCCGTGATCACCTCGGGTCTGTCGCAGAACAGCAGTGACCACGGCTTCGACGCGTCGATCGGCAACTACACCACCTCCGACACCGACGCCTCGATCTCCACCGTCGGCCCCTCGCTGGACGTGGAGCGCGACTACAACTCCCGCGACCCGCGCTGGACCGGCGCGTTCGGGTCCGGCTGGTCGAGCATCTTCGACGCGCGGGCGACCGAGCAGTACACGGCGTCGGGCGCGGTCTCCAGTGTCGACGTCACCTACCCGGACGGTTCGCAGGTCGGGTACGGCAAGAACAGCGACGGCACGTTCGCGCCGGGCAACGGGCGGTTCGCCACCTTCACCACGGTCACGGGCGGCGGCTACAAGCTGACCGACAAGGACGACACGGTCTACACGTTCACCCAGTCCCTGGGGTCGGGCGCGTACGGTCTGCTCTCCGTGACGGACGCCAACGGGCGGTCCATCACCTTCACCTGGACCAGCGGCCACATCACGAAGATGACGTCCGGGGTCTCCAGCCGTTCCCTCAACCTGACCTGGTTCACGCCGTCCGGCGCGTCGGCCGCGCACGTCCAGACCGTCGTCACCGATCCGGTCACCGCGGGCGACTCCTCCACCGCGCAGACCTGGACGTACGGCTACACCGGCGACCAGCTCACCAAGGTGTGCTCGCCGCTGTCGTCGACGAAGTGCACGACGTACGGCTACACGAGCGGCTCGCAGTACCAGAACGCCTCGCTCGACCTCGACCCGCACGCCATGTGGCCGCTGTCGGAGGCCTCGGGCGCGACGACCGCCAAGGACGCCGTCCTCGCCAATGAGGGCACCGACAACGCGACCTACGAGAACGTGACGACGGGCCAGAGCGGTGGCCCGCTCACCGGCTCCTCCTCCACCGTCGCCACCTTCAACGGCACCTCCTCCGACGTCTCGCTGCCGAAGAACACCGGCAACGACACCGACTCCGGCGCGCTCTCGCTCTGGTTCAAGACCTCCGCGGGCCCCGGCGTCCTGTACTCGTACGCCTCCCAGCCCATCGGTTCCGGACAGGCCGCGGGCTTCTACACCCCCTCGATCTACGTCGGCACCGACGGCAAGCTGAACGCCGAGTTCTGGTACAGCGGCGGCATCAACCCGATCGTCACGACCGCGTCGGTCGCCGACGGCAAGTGGCACCACGTGGTGCTGTCGGCCGCGGGCAACTCGCAGACCCTGTACGTCGACAACGCGAAGATCGGCTCGCGCACCGGCACCGTCTCCATCCAGAGCGCGGTCGCCTTCGGCAAGAACCAGTCCTTCAACTATCTCGGCACCGGCTTCCTCGGCGGCAACTGGCCCGACGAGCCGCACCAGAGTTCCAGCGAGAAGTCCGGCTACGCCACCTACTTCAACGGCTCGGTCGCGGACGCCGCCTGGTACGGCCGCCCGCTGGTCGCCGCCGACGTCAACGCCCTCTACCAGTACGGCACCCACGCGGCGAGCCTGCTGACCTCCATCACCCGGCCGTCCGGCAAGACGTACGCGGCGATGCAGTACGACCCGGGCACCACCACCCTCACCCAGCTCACCGACGAGAACGGCGGCGTCTGGAAGCTCGGGGCGCCCACGGTCACCGGCTCCAGCCAGACCTACCGGGGCGCGGTCCTCGGCGCGGCGCCCGCCGGCTACTTCCGTCTCGGTGAGGCGGCCGGCGCGACCACCGCGGTCGACGAGGTGCGCGGCGGCAACGGCACGTACAGCGCGGTGACGCTCGGCGCGACGGGCCCGTTCAGCGACCAGAAGGCCGCGACGTTCGACGGCAGCACCTCGTCCATGGCGCTGCCCGGGGGCATCCTGCCCGGTACGGGCGCCGAGTCGGTCAGCATGTGGTTCAAGACCTCCACGGCGAACGGCGTGCTGCTCGGCGCGTCCAAGGACCCGCTGAGCTCAGGCACCACCACCGGCAACTACACGCCGGTCCTCTACGTCGGCAGCAGCGGAAAGCTGTACGGCGAGTTCTACTTCTCCGGCGGATCCACCAAACCCATCGGCTCCGCCGCCGCGGTGACCGACGGCAAGTGGCACCACGTCGTGCTGTCGACGGCATCCGACAGCCAGGCGCTGTACCTCGACGACGCGCTGGTGGCCTCGCAGACCGGCACGGCCGCGATGAGCGTCCAGACCAACCAGTACGTCGGCGCGGGTTTCATCGGCGGCAACTGGCCCGACGAGTCGCACGCCAGCACCACCAGCAACATCGGTTACGCCACCTACTTCAAGGGCTCCCTCGCCGAGGTCGCCGTCCACCGCTCCCAGCTGGCCGCGGCGGACGTGGCCCAGCAGTGGGAGGCCGCGAAGAACTCCACCGGCCTCCTCCCGGTGGAGACGGTCAAGGTGACCTCGCCGGCGAACGCCACGCTCACCTACACCTACGACGTCGACAACGGCAACCGGGCGCTGACCGAGACCGACGGGCTCGGCAACAAGACGAGCTTCGGCTACGACTCCGCCGGTTTCGAGCACACGGTCACCGACCCCAACGGCTCGATGAACATCACCGGTCACGACGTGCGCGGCAACATCGTCTCCTCGACCGCCTGCCAGGACGAGTCCGCGAACAAGTGCTCGACCGAGTACTACACGTACTACCCGGACGACACCACGGCCCAGCTGACGACGACCGACCCGCGCAACGACCAGCTGCTGACCGAGCGCGACGGCCGTTCGGCGTCGGCGACCGACAACACCTACCTCACCTCGTACGCGTACGACGCGCAGGGCAACCAGACCGGTATCACCGGCCCGGCCGTCCCCGGATTCCCCAAGGGCCGCACCACCACGACCGTCTACAGCGACGGCACCAGCACCTACCCGTCCGCCGACGGCGGAGTGGTGCCCAAGGGCCTGCCGGTGAAGACGATCAGCCCCGGCGGCGCGGTCAACCAGGTGGCGTACTTCAAGAACGGCGACGTCGCCTCCACCACCGACGCCATCGGTCTGGCGACGACGTACACCTACGACGGCCTCGGCCAGGTCCTCAGCCAGAAGGTCGTCTCGGACACCTACCCGAACGGTCTGACCACCTCGTACACGTACGACCTGAACGGCCAGGTCGTCGAGGAGCACGACCCGCAGCTCACCGACCGCGTCACCGGCGCCACCCACGCCGCCGTCTCCTCGACCGTCTACGACGAGGACGGCAACGTCACCTCGCAGACCGTCGCGGACGCGAGCGGCGGCGACACGGCGCGCACCGAGACGCAGACCTACGACGGCTACGACCACCTGCTGACCGAGTCGGACGCCAACGCGGTCGCGGGTGCGAGCAACGGCAACACGACCACGTACACCTACGACAACCAGGGCAACAAGACCAAGGAAGTCACCTCGGCGGGCAACGAGACCCGCTACACCTACGACGACAACGGCAACCTGCTCACGCAGGCCCTGATGTACACCGGTGACCCGGTCAACCCGGGGACCGCGACCGTGCTCACGGAGTCCTCGCGCGCCTACGACCCGGCGGGCCGCCTCCAGTCGGTGACCGACGCGATGGGCAACACCACCTCGTACACCTACCTGGACGACGGTCTGACCGCCTCGGTGAAGCGGACCAGCTCCGACGGCACGAAGAGCTACGTCCTGGAGTCGGACACCTACGACGCCGCCGGGAACCTGCTCACCTCGACCTCCGACAACGGCGAGACCGTCACCAACTACAAGGTCGACGCGGCCTCCCGCACCACCTCCACCACGGTCGACCCGACCGGCGTGGACCGCGTCTCCACGGTCTCGTACACCCCGGACGACCAGGTCGCGAGCCAGAACGACCACGACGCCACGGGCTACGACCGCACCACCACCAGCACGTACGACGCCATGGGCAACGTGCTCAGCGAGACGCTGTACGGGGACGCCTCCGGGCACCCGGCCGGCTGGTGGAAGCTCAACCAGGACTCCGGCACCAACATCACCGACTCCTCCGGCACCGGCAACACCGCCACCGCCGGATCGGGCGTGACCTGGTCGGACAGCGCGGCGAAGTTCGCGGGCACCACCACCGGCACCGGCAACGTCATCGACACCACCGGCCCGGTCCTGGACACCACCGCCTCCTACACGGTCTCCGCCTGGGTCAACCTCAGCGACACCTCCACCTACCGCACCTTCGTCGCGCAGGGCGGCACCAACCGGGCCTCCTTCTACCTGCAGTACTCGAAGGCGGACAACGCGTACCGCTTCCACGCGGCCAACGCCGACGTGGCCTCTCCGACCGCGTTCTACGACGCCACCGCCACCGCGGCACCCACGCTGAACACCTGGACACACCTGGTCGGCGTCTTCGACTCGACGACCGGCTCCATGAAGCTGTACGTCAACGGCGCCCAGGCGGGCTCGGGCACCGACACCGCGCCCTGGACCGGCACCGGACCGCTCTCCATCGGCGGCACCGAGAAGGCGGACGGCACGACGAGCGACGTCGTCGCCGGTTCGGTCGGCGACGTGCAGGTCTACCAGCGGGCCCTGTCCGCGACCGACGTCACCTCCCTCTACGGCAAGGGCCGCACGGGCGGCACGGTCGGCTCCTCCACCGAGCAGACCACCAAGTACACCTACGACAAGCGGGGCCTGCCGACGTCCACGACGGACGCCGAGCAGAACACCACGACGTACGCCTACGACGAGGCCGGCAACCTCGCGGTCTCCACCGCGCCCGCCGTCCAGTCCGAGCCGGACGGCACCACGGCGGCGACCGTCCACCCCGTCACCACCAGCGGCTTCAACACCTTCGGCGAGGGCGTCGAGGAGGAGGACCCGAACGGCCTGGTGACGACCACGGCGTACGACGCCAACGGCAACAAGGTCTCCGAGGCGCTCCCCTCGTACACCCCCGCGGGCGCCTCGACGCCCAACGCGGGCACCACGGTCTGGAAGTACGACAGCGAGGGCAACCAGACCGACGAGATCAGCCCGAGCGGCACGACCACCTCGTACCTGTACGACCAGATGGGCAACCTCGCCCAGATCACGGCGCCCGACGGCACCAAGACGCACGCGCTGTACGACACCAACGGCGAACAGCTGTCGGCGACGGACGCAGCGGGCGCGCAGACCCAGGCGACGTACGACTTCATGGGCCGCCGGCTGACCTCGACGACGATGGAGCGCTATCCGTCGACGAGGACGCTGACGACGACGAACTCGTACGCGGTCACGACCGGCAACCCGTACGGCGCCCACACCGCGTCGACGACCTCGCCGGGCGGTGTCACGAACACCTACGCCTACAACCGGGCCGGTGACATCACCTCGGTGACGGACGGCGCGGGCAACACGACCCGCTACGGCTACGACTTCGAGGGCAACACGACGAAGACGACGCTGGCGGACGGCACCTGGACCGAGACGGACTACAACGCCTCGGACGACCCGACGGCGACACGTGAGTACGACGCGAACGGCGCCGTGCTGTCGTCGACTTCGCAGCAGTACGACGGCGTGGGCGACCTGACCGCGTCGACCGACGCCAACCAGCACACCACCCGCTGGACGTACGACGCGTCGGGCGCGATCACGCAGCAGGTCGAGTCGGTGGACGCCTCGACGTCGATCACCACGACCTTCGGCTACGACGCGGCGGGCAACCGCACGCGCTTCACCGACGGCCGCGGCAACTCCTGGCGCTACACGTACACGCCGTGGGGTCAGCAGGAGAAGGTGATCGAGCCGACGACCGCCACGTACACCTCGGCCGCCGACTCGACGACGACCTTCGCCTACGACGCGGACGGTCAGCCGACGACGGCCACTCTTCCGGGCGGCGTCACGACGTCGATGACGTACGACGTCAACGGCCGGCTGAAGACGATGTCCGGCGCGGGAGCCGACGCGGCGACGGCGAAGCGCAGCTTCAACTACGACGCGGACGGCCGGGTCCTGTCGGCGGACACGGACGAGGCGGGCATCGCGGGCGCGGCGGACCACCAGGCCGCCACGCACGACGCGTTCACGTACGACGACAGGGGTGACGTCCTCACGGCCTCGGGCTCGGCAGGCTCCTCCAGCTTCACGTACAACAACGACGCGTCGATGCTGACGCGGACGGACGCGGCGGGCACCACGTCCTACGGCTACGACACGGCCGGCCGTCTGTCGTCCCTGAACGACGCGGCGACGGGCACCCAACTCACCTACACATATGGTCAGTTGAACGAAGTCAAGTCGGTCAAGTACGGCTCGACGGGCCAGACCCGCACGTTCGGCTACAACAGCTCCCACGAGCTGACGAGCGACGTACTGGTCCAGGGCGCGTCCACGCTGGCGAGCCTCTCGTACGGCTACGACAACAACGGCAACCTGACGTCGAAGGCGACGACGGGAGTCTCGGGCGCCTCGTCGAACACGTACACGTACGACTGGTCGGACCGCCTGACGTCGTGGAACAACGGTTCGACGACCAAGAGTTACGCGTACGACGCCTCGGGCAACCGCGTCCGCAACGGCTCGGACGTCTACACCTACGACGCCCGTGACGAGCTGACCTCGGACGGCACGCACACCTACGACTACTCCGCGCGCGGCACGATGACGCAGGAGTCGCAGACGTCGGGTTCGGTGGCGTACAAGACGGACGCGTTCGGCGGCCAGATCGCGGCCGGCACGCAGTCCTACACGCTGGACGCCCTGGGCCGGAACATCACCGACACGGACACGACGGCGCAGTCCACGCGCACGTTCGCCTACTCGGGCGCGGACAACACGATCGCGTCGGACGGCGACAACACGTACACGTACGACCCGGCGGGCGGCGTGATCGGCGTCACGCCTTCGGGCGGCAGCGGGGTGCTGGCCCTGACGGACCTGCACAGCGACGTGGTGGGCACGTTCACGTCGGGCGCCACCTCGCTGACGGGTTCGGCGTCGTACGACCCGTTGGGCAAGGTGGTCTCGCCGACGAACACGGTGACGGGCCATCTGGGCTTCCAGTCCGGCTGGACGGAACCAGGAACCGGCGATGTCGGCACGGCCTCGCGCTGGTACAGCCCGGACACAGGTCAGTTCCTGAACAAGGACAGCATCTCGCTGAACGCGGTGCCGAACTCGGTGGCGGCGAACCCGTTCGCCTACGTCGACGACAACCCGATGGCGGGCACGGACGAGTCGGGCAACTGCTCCTGGTACGACGTGGTGTGCGGTGCGAAGAAGGTCGCGCACAAGGTCAAGCACGCGGTCTCGCACGTGGCGCACAAGGTCTACCACGCGGCCAAGCACCTGGCCCGCAAGGTCGTCCACGCGGTGAAGCACGCTGCGCACAAGATCGTCCACCATGTGCGGGACGTGTACCACGCGACGGTGCGGGTGGTGCGGCGCGTGTACCACTACGCGGCGCGACATGTCAGACGCGTCTATCACGCGGCCGTCCATGCGGTGCATACGGCGTATCACAAGGCCTCACGTGTGGTGCATCGCGTGGTCCACGCGGTGAACAACGCGGCGCACAAGATCGCGAGCCATGTGAAGAGGGCCGCGAAGGCGGTCGCCCATGTCGCCCGGACCGCGTACCACGCGACGGTCAAGGCGGCGAAGGCGACGGCGACGTACGTCAAGCACCACGCGGCGGCGATCACCTCCTTCGTGGTGTCCACGGCGGTGTTCGCGGGCTGCGAGGCGTTCACGGCCGGCCTGGGCACGATCGGCTGTGCCGCTGCCGCGGGCGCGGCGGGCTCCCTGGTCGAACAGGGCTTCAAGTGCGCCGAGAACGGTGGCGGCGACTGCAGCGCGGGAGCGTTCGGCGAGTCCGCACTCGAGGGCGCGGTCTCCGGAGCGCTCGGCGGCGCGCTCGGCAGCCTCGGCGGCAAGATCCTGGCGAAGGTGGCGCCCAAGGCCATGAAGGTCGTGGGCGGGCTCTTCGGCAAGGGGGCGACCGAGGCCGGGGATTCGGCGGCGGCCGATGCCACGGACGAGGCGGCTTCGGCGGCGGAGTCGGAGGGGGCGGGGACCAACAGTCAGTCGGAGTCGGGCGGGAGTTGCAAGATCCCGGGGGCGAAGGCGCCGACGCACAGTTTCACGGGTTCGACCAGGGTGCTGATGGCCGATGGCCAGGCGAAGGCGATCGACCAGGTGCGGGTGGGCGACACGATCGCCAATTCGGTGCCGGGGGTTGCGGGTACTGAGGCGCACAAGGTCACCGCGGTGATCGTCACGCACACGGACCACGACTTCGTCGACCTCACCGTCAAGAAGGC
The DNA here is from genome assembly GCF_039503195.1 of Streptomyces mirabilis. Taxonomy (NCBI): domain Bacteria; kingdom Bacillati; phylum Actinomycetota; class Actinomycetes; order Kitasatosporales; family Streptomycetaceae; genus Streptomyces; species Streptomyces mirabilis. The sequence goes on along the minus strand of NZ_JBCJKP010000001.1, from coordinate 4,530,396 downwards.
TGCCAAGTCGGCGACGAAGCAGACAGCGAAGGGCGGGGCGAAGTCCCTGGGCCGGAAGGTGGCGCACAAGGCCGCGTTCGGGCTGGCGGCTTCGGCGGCGGTGCTCGGTGCGCTGGCGGCGAGTCACGGACACGGACACGGCCAGGAGCCGGCGGCGGCTCCGGTGGCGGCGGTCAGCACGGTTTCCACTCAGGACACCAAGGCCGTTGTCGGTACGGAGACTGCGCAGAACGCGCGTCTGACGACCACGTTCCACCACCCGTTCTACGACGAGACCCAGTCGGCGTTCGTCGACGCCAAGGATCTCCACACGGGGGATGTCCTCCAGACCCCGACCGGCACCACCAAGGTCACCGGTGTCCGTCTGTACCACGCGAACACCACCACGTACGACCTCACCATTGGCACCCTCCACACGTATTATGTGGAGGCTGGTGACACGCCGGTCCTCGTACACAACTGTCAAGTTGAATATGGCAGTACGGATCTCAGTGCTGCGACTGCCCAGGAGAGGCTGAGATTGGGAAAAACCGCGAATAACTTCGCGGCAGCACGATATAAGGACGCCGAAGGGGTTGAACGGATCGCAGTTCGATATTCCTCTGCAGGGCGCGGAAACCATGCTGAAGCGAAGTTGCTGCGGGACCTCGGAAAAGAAAATATTTCGGAGATCTATTCGGAGCTTCAACCTTGTCGTGGTCGAGAAAATTGCGCTGCAGCTGTCGGGTCTATTCCGACTTCATGGTCTTGGAATTGGACGACATCCGCTGAAGGTGCGGCGTCTCGCAAGTCCCAACTGGCGGCGGTGCGTGGGATGTTTGCTGATGCACTAGCGGGGAAATGGTAATTTTCCTAAGGGAGAGGGTGGCCGCTGACGATTTGCAGCGGCCACCTTCTCGTGAAGGATGGGAAGGAGTTCAAAGTGTCGGCTTACCACCTGTATGCTCCGCCAAGCGTCTCGTCCGTGCGTGACGTACACGCGCGAGAGTTTCTCCAGGACGTCGGCCTGCCCGTAGACCATCTCCTCTTTGCCTCTGCGGAACCGGAAACTCGAATTGTCGAGAGTGATGGCATCAAGCGGAATCTTCTCAAGATCGGGGAAGGTGGAGACTATGAAGAATTCTGCGTCGATATTGAATCGGGTGAGATTGTATCTCTCAGTACGTCGGATTCGAGCATCTGGCACGTAAACGATTCCCCGGTCATGTTTCAGAGATGCCTCGAAGAGTTTATGGCTCGCTTTCCGTACGGGGGTGAGGGTCTCGATCTCGCTGAGAGGGAGGCCCTGGCGGATGAATTGGGGAGAGCTCTGATCGGGATTGACGCTACGGCACTCAGAGATGATCCCGGGTTCTGGTGTGGCCTTCTTGGGGATGTTGCTATTGGCGATTATTCCGAAGAGTGACCATGACCGATTCGCGACCAGGACTATCTTGAAGTCGTACTCGACCATGAAACTGTATCTTGCGGAGCGCCTTACAGGTGATCCTGCGTCGAGTGGCGGGTGCCAGAGTTCCGGTAATTCCGCTCTGATGGGCAGTTGGCCACGGTAGTAACCCAGGCGCTTGACGGCAACGCTGGTGGGTTGCGGGGTGGGTCCCTCCTCGGCCGGACACCGGAGGCGTACCAGCCGAGGAGGGACCCACCCGCTCCGGCCTGTCGTATGCCGGCAGGCCGGTCGGCAACCCGCAGAACGAACAAGGTCGTTGACGGCAACGGTGACGGCAACCGGGACGCACTCCAGCACACATCGGCGGACGCCGACGCACCGTTGATTCGTCCCTCATCTGCGAAATCCCAGGCAGGAAAGGCCCGCCTTCCACACGTATTATGTGGAGGCTGGTGACACCCCGGTACTGGTGCACAACTGCGGACCAGGTGGCCCGGCGCTGGAGGGCGATCCATACCACCCGGACTCGGTGGCCGAGCGCAGCCAGCAGTTCAACGAGCAGTACCAGCCCGACTACGCTTTTCTGACCGGTGGAGAGGGGAATCGGGTTCCAGCTTCCGAGGGACTACTAGGGCCTCGTGAGTGCTTATGGACGAGGTGGTTTTGCTCGATTCATTCACGTGTTCCAGTCGGATTCTTCCCTCCCAGCCATCGATATCAGGACTGCGCCCGCTGAGATCCTCGAGACACTCGCTTGTCCCTCGGCTCGCTCGCTGGTTCCGTCACGAGGTCGGTGACGTGGGCTGGGCCGTCGGCGGCGAGGCCTTGTGGACGTCCCTGGACCGGCTGCGGAACGATCTCGTGTGAGCTGGTTGACGTCCGCGCGGCTTCTGGAAGGCGACTGAATGGCCGATGTCGTGACCGTCGAGGTGTGGAACCCCTCGTACCAGCACTCGGAGATCGATCTGTCAGCCCTCCCGGAGGTGTACAGGTCGATTCCGGAGAGTGCGTCCATCGGCCTGACTCTGGCCGATACGGAGGACGACTGCGTCATCGTGACCGTGGAGCCGGAGTTCTCCACCGTCACGAGGCTCAGGGACCGGACGTTCTACAACTTGCAGATCTCGACGACTCCGACGAGACCGTGATTCTCGTCGGCGACGGGGAGATCACCTGGCCAAAGGGGTGTCTCCTGCCCCGGCCGATGGGCGTCCGGGTCCTCTTGGAGGCCGAGGACCGGGAAGCGGTGTGGGCTCGGTACACATGGGTCGAACAGTGAGCATCGCCGGACCGACGCGGCGCCGGCTGCCGCGCTTGGCTCCACTGTTCCTGGGGCGAGGCCAGGAGAACGGCCCCGCGAGGGGAGTGCCTTCTGAACCCCGACGACCACCTTGGCGCCGCGTTGTGGGAGTTCCGCCGGGGTTCAGTCGAGAGTGGCCGCGGCCGACTCGTACTGTGCGGCCTGCTTCGGGGTGAGGTAGTGGGAGACGCGTACGAGTACCGAGCCGTGGACGTAGTCGTACTCGGCCAGGGCCGGGAGGGACTTGGCCACGCCGCGGATGTACGCCGCGCGTGCCTTGGCGTCCGCCGGGTTGGCGAACGCCTCGATGGCGCCGCCGCGTTCGACGTCGCCGGGGTCCGCGCCGGTGACCTGGACGGCTGGTACCCAGCTGTCCGAGAACGTGACTTTCGACGTGTATTCGTGGGGGCGGCCGAGCAGGTGGTTCGGGTCGTTCTCGGCGGTCACGGTGCCGGTGAGGTTCGCCGTGGGCACCGTCGTGGACATCTTCTGGAACGCGGCGCGGGCGGTGAGTGGTTTGCCCGCGAGCGTGCCGGGCCTGGCGGGTTCGTGGGCGTCGGTCGTGGAGTTCGAGGGGGCGTTGCCGCCGCCGCACGCGGTCAGGGAGAGCAGGAGGGCGACGACGGACGCGGTTGTGAAGGTTCGGTGCATGCCGGAGATGCTGACGTTCACGGAGGCGTGGTGGGTCCGTGTAGCGGAGCTGTGACGCGGTGTTCCCTTGTGGCGTGCCGTGTTCGAGCGTTTCTGTGACGCCGGCTACAGAGCCGCTTCCAGGGTCACCGACTGGGACGCGAAGCCGTTGCGCTCGTAGAAACGGATGGCCTCGGCGTTGGTCGCACAGGCCGTCACCTGTGCCGATCCGGCGCCCGATTCCTTTGCCCAGGCCCGGAATGCGTCGACCATGCGTCCGCCGATCCGATCGCGCCGGTATGCGGGTCGCACATACCTGCTCACCAGCGTCGCGACCTTCACCGGTTTCATCGCGGAGGGCTCCACCAGCGTGCCCGCGAGACAGCCGACCACTTCGCCGTCGTCGCCATCGGCGACAAGGAGCAGCCGGCCCGGGTCCGTCAGGCCGGACGAGAAGCGCTGCGGTCCGTGCTTGCGTGGCCAGTTGATGTCGACGCCCGGGTCGCGGGCACCGTCGTCCTCGGCGAACAGCGCGCTGCTGCGGGCGACAAGCCCGTCGATGTCGGTTTGTTCGGCCCTGCGGACGATCACCTCATGCCGTTGATCACTCATGGGTTGTGACACTAACGGCGGGTACTGACACGACCGACTGCATCCATGGGTGGGGGAGGGGCCGCGGGGAAAGGGTCCCGACCGGTTCCCTCGGCGACAATGCGTCAACGCGCCGCATGCCCGCTTTCGGGAGGGCTCGGGCGAACAGCTCCGGGTCCTCCCTGAAGATCTGATGCATCGCCTCAAGCGTTGAGCTGACCATGTGACGGAAGGTAGTGACTCGGATGCTTTCCGGCGGGGCGGCTTGGGGTCGGTTCAGCCGTTCGAGTGACTATGCCGCAGGTCTATGTCGCGAACCGACGAGGGAGAGGCGCGTCAGCGCGTCACCGGCAGGGCCGTCGCGAAGCGGTGGCCGTCGGTGCGGGTCTGGACCGGGAAGTCGACCTTGAGGGCGCCCTCCTGGCCCTCGACGGTCAGGTGGGTGACCACCTTGAGGCCGAGGAAGGTCTTCTTGGGCGCGCTCGCGGTGACGTACGGGCGCGGGAGGTTCATCAGCAGCTTGCCCGGCTTGCCGCCGCGGTTGCCGTCGAAGAACAGGATCCGCTGGTTCGTCAGGACGAGATACATCGGGCGCGGGGTGACCGTCGCCATCACCGTTCCCGCGCTGAGTACGCCGACCACCGCCGCGGTGAGGGCCTGCTTGCGCACCGAGACCGTTCCGATGCCGGCCAGGCTCGTGAGTTCGACCTGCTCGCCCTGGAGCAGCAAGGGGGCCGAGATCTCGAGCAGTTGTCTGGCGCGACGGGCGTTGAGTGCCACGGGTGGGCTCCTGGTGACGGTGGGGTGAGAGTGGCGAAGAGGTGGCGGTGACAGCGGTCGCATGGATTGTTCCAAGCCAGGGGCAAGGCGAGAGGTCACCTCACACAAGGCGAACTCAAGTTCGAGTCATGACACGGTCAAGATCAGTCATCGCATGGTCAAGGCGGTGCCCGTATGCGCTGTTTGGGCCTTGTGTTCCCACAACCTCCCCACACCTGGGCGAAAACCGTCTCCAACCCGCCACTTACCATCCGCTCCATGTCGACCGACGCATCCCTCCCACCCCCCGACTTCGAACTCGCCTCCGCCTTCCCCGAGGTCGGCTGGCTGCGGCAGGCCACCGCCGCGCGGGACTGGGCGGGAATCCGGCGGTACGCCGACGGGCTGCCGCAGGGCACCGACCGGGCGTTCCTCGTCCGGGTCGTCGCCGAGGTGCCCGGCGTCGAGCACTTCCTGCGGGAACTCGTCGCCGCCGCCCCCGACGACGTACTGGCCCTCACGACGCTCGGGACCCGCGAGATCGAGATCGGCTGGGAGATCCGGAGCAGCGCGCGCGCCGAGCACGTCAGCCGGGAACAGTTCCGGCAGCTGCACGAGCACCTGCGGCAGGCCGAGCAACTGCTCATCCGGGCCACCGCCCTCGACCCGTCCCACGACGCGGCCTGGGCCGCGCGCCTGACCACGGCCATGGGGCTGCAGCTCGGGCAGAACGAGGCGCGGCGGAGGTACGACCGACTGGCCGCGTACCACCCGCACCACTTGACCGGGCAGGCCCGGCTGCTCCAGCAGCTGTGTCCCAAGTGGAGCGGGAGCTGGGAGGCGGCACACGGGTTCGCCCGCGAGTGCCTGCTCAACTCGCCCGAAGGGTCGCTCAGTGGTGGTCTGGTGGCGGAGGCGCACCTGGAGCGCTGGCTCGATCTGCCGTCCGCGGGGAATGAGCGGACCGACTATCTGCGCCAGTCCCACGTCCACGCCGAACTCGTCGAGGCCGCCGAACGGTCCGTCCTGCACCCGCACTACCGACCCGCGTACGGGTGGGTCACCATCCAGGGCGTCTTTGCCGCGCTCTTCTCGCTGATCGGCGACACCGCACGCGCCGCCGCACACTTCCGCGCCCTGGGCAACCTGGCCTCCGAGTACCCGTGGAGTTACCTCGGCAAGCCCGCGGACGCGTACGTCAAACACCGTTCCGCCGCCCTCGGAAGAGGCTGAGCGGATGCCGCACAAGACAGGCAGAGGCAGACGATGAGCCAGGGCATCCATCACACCGAGGTCGACGGCATACCCACCCTCTTCGCGTACGCCGCCGGGCCGATGCGTGCCGGACTGGTCTTCCGCGTCGGCGTCGCCGACGAGACGCTCGCCGGGGCCGGGATCACCCACCTGGTGGAGCACCTGGCGCTGCACCGCCAGGGCCTGGCCGACTACCACTTCAACGGCGCGACCAAGGCCGCGTTCACACACTTCCACGTGGAGGGCGCCGAGCACGAGATCGTCGCCTACCTCGACGGCGTGTGCACCTCCCTCCTCGATCTGCCCATGGAACGGCTGGAGACCGAGAAGGAGATCCTGCGCACCGAGGAGGCCGGCCGGGAGCCCGGACAACTGCCGCTGTGGCGCTACGGGGCCCAGGGGTACGGGCTGGTCAGCTATCCGGAGTGGGGCGTACGGGGGTTGCGGCCGGACGACGTACGGGAATGGGCCGGGACCTGGTTCACCCGGGACAACGCCGTGCTGTGGATCGCGGGGGAGCGGCTGCCGGCCGGGCTGTCGCTCAAACTGCCCGCCGGTCGGCGGCGCCCGATGCCCGCCGTCACCTCAGCCCTCCCCACCGCCCCCGCCTACTTCTCCGACGGCAAGGGCGGCGTCCTGCTCGACGCCGTCGTCACCGACACCACCGCCGCCCGGCTCTACGCAGGTGTCCTGGAACGCGCCCTCTCCCGCTCCCTGCGCCAGGAGGGCGGCTACTCCTACACGGCGGCCAGCGACTACACCTCCCGCCGGGACGGTTTCGCGACCGTCACCGCCTTCGCGGACGCGCTGCCCGCCAAGCAGGACGCGGTCCTCGGCGGGTTCGTCGACGTACTCGCGGGCCTCCAGGTCGGCCGGATCGCGCAGGCCGACCTGGAGGCCGTACGCGGGCGCAGCGACGCCACGCTGACCGCGCCCGACGCGGCCGTACGGCGGCTGCCGGGCGCGGCGGAGGAACTGCTCGCCCACCGTCCGCCGCGCGGGCTCGACGAACTGCGCGCCGAGCTGTGGGCGATGACACCGCAGCATGTGCACGCGGTGGCGCTGGAGGCCGCCGGGACGGCGTTGCTGCAGGCTCCCTCGGGGCACCGGGCCGACTGGGCCGGGTACACGGCGGCCCCGACCACGTCGTCGTACGCCGTCACGGGCACGCGGTTCGAGGCCGTACGCAAGGACGGGCCGGCCATGGTCGTCGGGGGCGAGGGGGTCAGTCTGACGGCGGGTGGCGAGGCGGCCACCGTGCTCTATCGCGCGTGCGCCGCCCTGCTCAGCTGGCCCGACGGCGGGCGCCGGCTCATCGGCACCGACGGCCTGTCGGTGGAGGTGGAGCCGGGGGAGTACGGGATCGACGCACACACCATGGCGACCATCGACGCGGCGGTGCATCCGAGCGCGGTGGTGCAGTTGCCGCCCCGTCAACGGCAACAGCAGCAGCGGCGGCAGGGGGGTGCCGCTTCGGCGGGGCAGGCCGGAGGATCCGGTGCGGGTCAGCAGGCTCAGCGCAAGGCGTCGGCGCGGCGTACCGGCGGGCAGACGGCGATGCTCGTCATCTTCGGGCTCCTCGCGGGACTCTGGTCCCTCCTGGCGCTCTCGTACACCGTCTTCGGCGCCTCGGACCCGGAGACCAGCACCGGGGAATGGGCCGGTCTCACCGTCTTCCTGTGGGCTGTCGGGGCGCTGCTGGCCTGGCCGGCCGTCAGGGTCGTGCGAAGCACCCGGCGGGGGTGAACCGCCGGGTGCGTTGAGCGTGGACGAAGGCTTCCGGGTGACCTCAGCGTGGATACGGGCGACCCTCGGCGCAGATATGGGGGACCCTCAGCGCAGATACGGGTTGCCCGGCGCCGGGCCCGGCACGGGCCCGGGTGTCCGCCCCGCGTTCGCCGTGGCGTACTTCGGCGTGCGCTTGTCGAACAGCGCGAACAGCAGCAGCCACACCGCCATCGCCAGAGTGACGACGGCGACCGCGCCGAGGACGGGATCGCCCGCGTCCGACTGAACGGTCGCCCACGGCAGCGTCACCAGCTCGTACAGCAGGAACGCGGCGAAGGCGCCCCAGTCCGAGCCCCTGCCGCGGCGGATCGCGGCGTACAGGAACGGCACCCACACCAGCAGACCCAGCGACGCGACCACCAGGACCGACCACGCGATCCGCTGGGCCCAGCCGGCTTCCAGGCGCTTGTCCACGCTCATGCCCATGCCCCTCACACCCCCCGAGCACCCACGAGCGCCCTACGAGCCCCCCCGAGAGCTTTCTCGGGTCCCGAGAAACCTCTCGGGGGTGTCATGTTCCCATCTGGCGGGTCACACGCGCTGGTGTTCGCCCTTCAGGGACGTCACGATCCGGGTCGCCAGCTTCTTGGCCGTGGCGGCGCCGTTGTCGTGCCCGTCCGTGGACATGACGCTGACGACGTCGGTGCCCGCGCGCACGGCGATCAGGGTCGTGCCGTTCTGCCAGGCGCTGTTGGTCAGGGTGATGGTGTACGCGGAGTCGCCCAGGCCGGGCGTGGTGGCGCCGGTGACCTTCACCTTGGTGTGCGTGTCGGAGTCGGTGAAGGTCGCGCACGCGGTGGCGGTCTTCTCCAGGTCCGTCAGCACGGTCGTCGAGGTCGTGCCGCGGTAGGTGTCGATCTCCTGGGCGATGTCCTCGGAAGTGTTCTTGCTGATGTAGTCGTTCTGGGCGAAGGACACCCCCGAGTCGCCGGTGATCGTTATCCAGCTGGTGCCGCCCAGCAGGGAGCAGTCCGGCTTCGGTGCCGGGGAGGAGCTCGGCGGGGTGTACGTGGTGCCGGAGTCCCGCGCACCGCTGGGGTCGACCGCGAAGCCGGTGGCGAAGAAGGACGCGGGCGCCAGCGCCTTCTTGAGCTGCGCGCCCGTCAACAGACCGGCGTTGGGGTCCTTGGCCTGTTTCGTCTTGGCGGACGAGGGCTGGACGGTGGTGCCGGAGGAGCAGGCCGCCAGGGCCAGCGGGAGCACGGCTGCGGCGAGCAGCGCCTTGGCCGCGCGGGAGGGGTGACGCATCGGGATGTCTGAGTCCTTCTTTGAGAAGTGGTGCTGTTGAACCGAGCGGACTCTATGGGTGCACAGGCCCTGCACAGGCATCGGGGGGGTCCCAAAGATCGGTGAAAGAGGGGGTCCACCGGTCCGGGGTTCCACGGACTCCCCATGTTTTGCCGTGGCTTGAGGGATTCTTGTGGCGATTGAGGTACAGGGTTTCCCGATCAAGGGGGTGGCGTCGGTTACGGTGCGATCCGCCCCGCGCGCCGGGGGCCGGTCACCCTCTCTCGTCGGTGAGCCGGGATGGGCGCCGACGGGGCTCAACTGTCTTGAAGTGTCTTGAACTGTCTTGTTTCGATCTATATGTCCGCACGTCCCGCGCGCTGTGACGTGCGTGCGTCATGAATGGGGTGGGGATGTCCAGCCATCGGATGTCTAAGAAGGGCCGTTACCTCGCTTGGGCGACGGCAGGCGCGGCCGTGGTCGCCGGAGCCGGGATCGCGGCGCAGACGTCGATGGCGGCGACCACCTGGCCCGCCCAGCGGACGTTCACGGGCCGGGCCTTCGACACCTGCACCGCACCCTCGCTGACGGCGATGAAGGCCTGGCACACCGGCTTCTACGGAGCGGCCGCCGTCTACATCGGCGGCAAGAACCGCGGCTGCAACCAGCCCAACCTCACCGCTTCCTGGGTGAAGTCGGTCAGCACCCTGGGCTGGAAGCTCATCCCGCTGTACGTCGGCGCCCAGCCGTCCTGCCAGACCGGCTCCAACCCGGAGAAGCTCACCACCACCAACGCCGCCTCGCTCGGCGCCACCGACGCCGCGGACGCCGTGGCCAAGGCGTCCACGCTGGGCATGAAGGCGGGCAGTCCGATCTACCTGGACATGGAGTCGTACGACATCACGAACGCGGCGTGCAACAAGGCCACCCTGACGTACGTACGCGCCTTCGACAAGGTGCTGCACGCCAAGACGTACCGGACCGGTTTCTACGGCTTCACCAGCTCCAGCGCCAAGGCCATCGCGACCGCGACCGACAAGACGGACCTGCCGGGCAACCTCTGGTACGCGCTGTGGGACAAGGTCAACACGACGACCTCGGACTGGCCGTGGGGCTCCACCCAGTTCACCGGCCACAGCCGCGCCCACCAGTACATGGTCAACAGCAAGGAGACCATAGGCGGTGTCACGATCACCGTGGACCGCGACGCCTGGGACGCGCCGGTCGCCATCACCGGCTGACATCCGCACTCCTCCGGAGGACACCGCAAGATCCGGAGAACACCCCAAGAGGAGCAGGGCATGAGGGTCGAAAGGCTGCCGGCGGTCGTCGGACCGTCCGCCGTCCGTGCCGGGCTGGCGGCGCTTCCCGTCGTCAGCCTGGGGCTGTTGTGTCCTGTTCCGTCCCTCGTGATCGCCCTGCGGCGGGGCACCCGCGCGGACTGGGCGGTCTTCGGGGGGTTCTGCGCGGTGCTGGTGGCATGGGTCATGCAGCTCTCGCTCACCCCCGAGACCACCCACGGCCTCGAGTTCGCGGACGACGTGCTCCTGATCCTGGCGTCGATGGTCGGCGCGGCGGTGCACGCCTGGACGGTCTGGCCCCGGAGCGTCGGGTACTAGCGGCGCACCGGCCGGACGAAAGCACGGAAGAGCGGAAGTACGGGAACCACGTGGTCAAGCGGGTCAGGCAGGTGCCGCAGGCGCAGCGCGCGAAGGCGGCGCGCGACGCCACGCAGGAGTCGAGGCTCGCCGCCGGTGTGCGGGCGGTACTCCAATGGCCGCGTGTACTGGGCGGCAGGGGGGTCGCGATGGTGGCGGGTGCCGTGATCGTCGCGGTCGCGGTCGCCGTCACCGGCTACCTCCTCTCCCGTACCGACACGAAGCGACAGGTCCCCGACACCCGGGCCCGCCACTACAAGGACGTCGACGCCTGTCTGCTGACCGGCAAGGACGGGATCACGGCCGGGACCACCGCGGCCGAGGTCTGGCAGGGCATGCAGGACGCGTCCCTCAAGACGCACGCGCGCGTGAGCTATGTCCCGGTGACCGGTGACCAGTCCGCGGCCAACGCGCGGCCCTACCTCAACGGCCTGCTCCAGCGGTCCTGCGACGTGGTCGTCGCGACCGGAAAGCCCGAGGTCACGGCGGCGACGCAGACCGCCCCGCAGTACCAGAAGGTCGACTTCGTGCTGGTGGCGGACGCCGGAGCCGACTCCACGAGCGCCAAGAACATCACCGTGACGCGCGTCGGCGACGGACTGCGCGCCGAGGTCGCCGGGGTCGTCGAGCGCGAGGTCGAGGCGCGCGGTTGACCGGGGCCGGCACGCCAGGACGCGATCGGCCGTGCGCCCCGACGTGGCCGGTCGTGCGACCGGACCTGATCGGTCGCACGAGTCGACGCGATCGGTCGGACGAGCCGATGTGAACGGTCGTACGAGCGGACGGTGGCCGTCCCACTCGTCACGGCGGCCGCGCCGGTATCGGAAGTCTCCGCGAATCGTTGGTCGAATGGCTGGCCGAGAGCCGGGCCACTGCCTACCATCGATCACCGCAAGACTTTGTGCACCGTCGCACAATCTCCTCGGGAGGTTTCCTTGCACCGCCGCCGTCGCACCGCGTTCGTCCTCTCCGCTGCGATCGTCGCAGCGGCCCCCCTTCTCACGGCGTGCGGTGGCGAGGCGCACCCAGGCGCCGCCGCCGTCGTCGGTGGCCGGCGGATCACGGTCGCGCAGTTGGAGAGCCGGGTGAACGAGGTGCGCGCGGCACAGCGGGCCGCCGTCAAGGACGAGGCCCAGTACGAGCAGGCCATCGCCAAGACCGGCAGCCTCACCCGCGACACCCTGCACACCATGGTCCTCGACCAGGTTCTCGACCAGGCCGCCAAGGACGCGGGCGTGAGCGTCACCCGCGCGGACACCCAGCGGATGCGGGCGACGCTGGAGGGTCAGGCGGGCGGTGCGAAGGCGCTGGAGACGGCCTGGCTGCAGCAGTACGGGGTGGTGCCCCAGCGTCTCGACGACAACCTCCGTACCGAGATCGAGGCCCAGAAGCTCGCCGCCGCGCTCGGTGCCGACATGAACACCACCGACGGCAAGGCCGCGTTCTGGAAGGCCATGTCCGACGCGTCCAAGAAGCTGAACGTCGACCTGAACCCGCGCTACGGCGCCTGGGACGTGCAGAAGAGCAGCCGCGTCGATGTGAAGACGCCGTGGCTGCGGGAGGTCACGTCGACGGGGACGCAGCAGACGGCGTAGTAGCTCAGTGGGCCAGTAGCTCGGTGGGCCAGTAGGTCAGTAGGTCAGTGAGAGTCCAGTGGGCCGTAGGCCAACGCCAGGTTCTGGGCTGGGGGTGGGGCTGTGGACAAACGGTGCGACCCCCTCCCGGCCTGTGGACAACTCCTGGGGGCGTCGGTGGCGTGGGTTACGTTCGTGGGGTGAACGCAACCAGCTCCGACGCCACCGCCCAGGTTCCCGACCCCGGCCGTATCGTCCTGCTCACCACCAGCCACCGCGTCGCCCCCGGGCTGCTGTCCTGGCCCGCCTGGCAGGCGCTGCGCGCCGCCGACCAGGTGGTGTGCGCGGACGGCGCGCATCCGCAGCTGCCGTATCTGCGCGAGGCGGGCATCAGCGTCGACGAGGCTTCCCCCGATGCCCAGGACCTGGTGGACGCCTGCGTCGGTGGCCGCACGGTGGTCGTCGTCGCCACAGGGGAGGGCGAGCCGCGTCTCACCGACGGACTGGCCCGCCTCGCCGGCTCCGGCCGCATACAGATGCCCGACCTGGAGTTGCTCCCGGCCTCGTACGACCTGCCGGGCGCCCGACTCCTCGACCTCGTCCAGGTCATGGACCGCATCCGCGTCGAGTGCCCGTGGTCGTCCCAGCAGACCCACAAGGGCCTCGCGAAGTACGGGATCGAGGAGGCGTACGAGCTCGTCGAGGCGATCGAGGAGGGCGACCGGGACGAGCTCAGGGAAGAACTCGGCGACGTTCTGCTCCAGGTCGTCTTCCACGCCAGGATCGCGGAGGAGGACGCCGAGGCACCCTTCTCCATCGACGACGTGGCCGGCGGCATCGTCGCCAAGCTGATCCACCGCCACCCGCACGTGTTCGGCGACGAGACGGCCACGACCCCCGAGGAGGTCAAGGAGCACTGGCTGCGCACCAAGGCCGAGGAGAAGCGGCGGACGTCCGTGACGGAGGGGATACCACTGGGCCAGCCGGGCCTGGCCCTCGCGGCGAAGCTGGCATCGCGCGTGCGCGCGGCGGGACTTGATGTCGAACTCCCCCGAGGCGAAGGCGTCGGCTACGAGCTGCTGGCCATCGCCGCCCACGCGGAGGCCGGGGGAGTGGACCCGGAGGCGGCCCTGCGCGCGGCGGCGCGGGCCTACCGGGACGCGATCCGGGCGACGGAGACGGCCTGAGGAAGCGGAAACGGGGAGGGGGAGGGAGGGGGGAGGGGGAGGGCCCCAGGGCTACGTGTGAGGGGCGCGGCTTGTCGGGTTGTGCCAGTTGGGGTGGGGGCGGTCCAGGAGCCATTCCGCGGGGCCCAGGGGGCGGGGGCGGCTGGGGTCGGCGGGTGGCAGGAGATCGTGGAAGATCTGTTCCGGCGGGGTGCCGAGGGCGGGCAGAGACTCGGCGATCTCCTCGACGAGCTGGGGCGGCCCGGCGAGATAGACGTCGTGGCGTGCCCAGCCGGCGCGGTTGCCCAGCGCGGTCAGCAGTCGCTCGGTGGCCTGGGCCTTGGGGCGGCCGGGTGCGGGGGTGATGAAGGTGACGCCGAGGCGGGGTAACCGGGACTGGAGTCGTTCCACGGCCGACCGGTCGTAGAGGTACGAGGTGTCGCGGGCCACGAGGAACAGCCGGGCCTCGTGCGTGGCGTCGAGTTGCTGGAGCAGCGCCTTGACGGGAGCCCATCCGGTGCCGGCCGCGATGAAGGTCAGCGGCCGTTCCACCGGCACCCGCAGGGTCAGGGCGCCGCCCGGTGCGCCGAGCCGCAGGACATCGCCCTCCCGGGTCTGCCGGACCAGGGCAGTGGACAGCACCCCGCCCTCGACACGGCTGACGTGCAGGTCGACGGTGTGGTCGGCGCGGGGCGCGTTGCCGAGCGAGTACGGGCGCCAGATGCCCGGCAGGTGGGGGACGCTGACGCTGACGTACTGGCCGGGGGAGTGGCGCAGCCGGTGGTGCGGGCGGAGGGTCAGTACGACGAGGTCGTCGCCGTGCCGGGTCCGGGACACGACCTCGGCGTCCCACCAGGGCGGTTCACCCTCGTGCTGTGCCTCCCACGCGCCCTGGAGCATGACGTTCGTGATCGCCCCGTACGCCTCGGCCCAGGCCTTCTCGGCCTCCGCGTTCCACGCCGACCCCGCGACGGCGGCGAACGCGGCGATCAGGCTCGCCCCCACGGCGGCGTAGTGCTCCGGCTCGGCCAGGTACTTCCGGTGGTCTCGTCCCAGCTCCCGCAGGTACCCCGGCAGCGTCGGATCCTCCAGCCGCTCCATCACATAGGTGAGTGCCGCGAACAACCGGTCCCGCTGTCGCTCCATGTCCTCCGGGAAGTCCAGGGGGAAGAGCCCGCGGACGTCCGGGTTGTGCCGGAAGAGATGCGAGTAGAAGTACTTGACCGCGAACTCGGCCCGTCTTTCGACGACCGCGAAGCTGGATCTGAGTATTTCGGGGTCCACGGCGCGAATTTAGGGAGGAGGCGAGCCGTGGAGTCAAACAGCAGCCGATTTCGGGATGGCCCGGGATGAATGGGGCACGTTCTGCACCGCCCCCCGTGCACATGCCGCCCTCGCCCCCGCACCCCCGCGTCCCCCGCACCCACCCCGCCGCGGCCCGCCCCTCCGCTCCCTCCGGATACCGTCAGGGAGTGACCGATCAGCCGCCGCCGTTCAGCCCCGCCCCGGAACTCTTCACCTGGGAGTTCGCCAGCGATCCCTACCCCGCGTACGCCTGGCTGCGGGAGCACGCCCCCGTGCACAGGACGCGGCTGCCGAGTGGGGTGGAGGCCTGGCTGGTGACGCGGTACGCGGACGCCAAGCAGGCGCTCGCCGACGCGCGGCTCAGCAAGAATCCGGCGCACCACGACGAACCCGCCCACGCGAAGGGGAAGACGGGTATCCCGGGGGAGCGCAAGGCCGAGTTGATGACGCATCTGCTGAACATCGACCCGCCGGACCACACCCGGCTGCGGCGGCTGGTCTCGAAGGCGTTCACGCCGCGACGGGTGGCCGAGTTCGCGCCACGCGTGCAGGAGCTCACCGATCAACTGATCGACCAGTTCGCGGCGAAGGGTTCTGCGGATCTGATCCACGAGTTCGCGTTCCCACTTCCTATTTACGCCATTTGCGACCTGCTGGGCGTGCCCCGCGAGGACCAGGACGACTTCCGGGACTGGGCGGGGATGATGATCCGGCACGGTGGCGGACCGCGGGGCGGGGTCGCGCGGTCGGTCAAGAAGATGCGCGGGTATCTGCTCGAGCTCATTCACAAGAAGCGGGAAGGTCTCCCGGATACACCCGCGCCCGGTGAGGACCTCATTTCGGGCCTCATCCGCGCCTCCGACCACGGCGAGCACCTCACGGAGAACGAGGCCGCCGCCATGGCCTTCATCCTGCTCTTCGCCGGATTCGAGACGACCGTCAATCTCATCGGCAACGGCACGTACGCCCTCCTCACCCACCCCGAGCAGCGCGCGCGTCTCCAGCGGTCCCTCGCCGCCGGCGAACGCGGACTCCTCGAGACCGGCGTCGAGGAACTCCTCCGTTACGACGGGCCCGTGGAACTGGCCACGTGGCGGTTCGCGACCGAGGCCGTGTGCATCGGCGGTCGAGGCATCGCGCCCGGCGACCCCGTCCTCGTGGTCCTCGCGGCTGCGGACCGTGACCCCGCGCGGTTCGAACGACCGGACACGCTCGACCTCTCCCGCCGTGACAACCAACACCTCGGCTACGGGCACGGCCTCCACTACTGCCTCGGCGCCCCGCTCGCCCGCCTGGAGGGCCAGACCGCGCTCGCCACCCTTCTCACCCGTCTCCCCGACCTTCAACTCGCGGGAGATTCGGCCGATTTGCGCTGGCGCGGTGGGCTCATTATGCGTGGATTGCGCACGCTTCCAGTGGAGTTCACGCCTCCGGTACCGGGCGCGCGGTAGCGGGCGACCCTACACCTGTGGGCGCTCAAACCTGACGCGCACTCAACTCTGTGATCTTCACGTGATCTACGCTGCATCGACTTGTGACAAGTGTTCGGGTGCGGATACGTTCACTCGTCAACGCGACTCACACGTCGCGTAGTCACCTGCTGTCACGTGAAAGGCTTCCGCATGCTCTCCGGGAACGGCCGCCATCGTCGCCCCCGTCAGGCCCCGGCCCTCATCGTCGCGGCAGGAGTGACCGGATCCGCCATCGCGATCCCGTTGCTCGGTGCCACCAGCGCGAGCGCGGCCGACGGCACCACGTGGGACCGGGTCGCCGAGTGCGAGAGCGCCGGCCAGTGGAGTGCCGACAGCGGCAACGGGTATTACGGCGGGCTCCAGATCAGCCAGGCGGACTGGGAGAAGTACGGCGGCCTCACCTACGCGTCGAGCGCCGACGAGGCCAGCCGCTCGCAGCAGATAGCCATCGCCGAGAAGCTCCTCGACGACCAGGGCCTCACCCCCTGGCCGACCTGCGGACCGCTCTCCGGGCTGAGCAAGAACTCGGGCGACATCCTGGTCGACACGGGCGTGGCGAACGACTCGTCCAGTACACCGGATTCCTCCGGTTCATCCGGTTCGTCCACGAATTCGACTCCGTCCGCCTCTTCTGGCTCGAAGTCCGATTCGTCTTCGTCCGGTTCGTCCTCGAAGGCGACCGGGAACGCTGCCGGAAACACGACGAAGGCCGACATCAGCGGCGACGCCCAGGGGGCGGGCGGCTCCGGCACGGAAACGACGAAGAGCGGCAACTCGGGCAACTCCGGGCAGGGCGGCGACTCTTCCGGTACGTCCGAGAATGCAACGACCGGTGCGGGGCGCCACCGCGGCGGCACCGCGGCCGAGAACACCACTGACGGCGCCGTGGACGGCCGTGGCGACGACTCCACCGGGCGGCACGCCTCGCGTGGCGCGGGCGCCTCCCGCGATGTCGTCGACGGTTCCTACGTCGTGCGCGCCGGAGACAATCTCTGGACCATCGCGGACGCCCTTGACCTCCAAGGCGGATGGGCCGAGCTGTACGACGTGAACAAGAAGACGGTCGGCGTCGACCCGAACCTCATCCTCCCCGGTCAGAGCCTTGCAGTTGGTGCTGAATCGGGCGAAAAGTAGAGGCAGTTCGCGTCACGGTTCGCTGTGTAATGTCCGGTTTGGTGCGAGTGAGAGATGGATCTCAAAGGCCCTGATCGTCTTTGGAATTCAGCCGATCGACTGCTTACGGTCGTCACCGCTCGCCACAGCGGGCCCCGACGGTCGTCAACGCCGAATCCTGCCAACGGCCGTACGGGAACAGTCGACGCGTCAGCGCCGTAGGCAGGAGCGGGGGAACCAAGGTAGGCGCCGCGCCCGGTAGTTGACCGGGAGCGGCTTGGGGTGAAGCCGAGCGCTCAGTGCGTACGGCCGGGCACTCACCCGCCCGAACCCGACAGCTCACCTCGCAGGCGTCGGTGAGGGGATCTCTCCATGCTGTTTTCCAGCAAGGGCAAGCACCGCCGTCCGTCCAAGGCCACTCGTGTCGCCACGCTCGCCGGTGTCACCGGTGTCGCCATCGCCGCTCCGCTGATGGCGGCCGGCAACGCCTCCGCCGCCACCACTTCCGAGTGGGACGCCGTCGCCCAGTGCGAGTCCGGCGGGAACTGGTCCATCAACACCGGCAACGGCTACTACGGCGGTCTGCAGTTCTCTGCCTCCACCTGGGCCGCGTACGGCGGCACCGCGTACGCCGCGACCGCCAACCAGGCCTCCAAGTCCCAGCAGATCACCGTCGGCGAGAAGGTCCTCGCCGCGCAGGGCAAGGGCGCCTGGCCGACCTGTGGCACGGGTCTGTCGAGCGCCGCGTACACCGGTGGTGCGAGCGCCCCGTCGACCTCGTCCTCCTCGAACAGCTCCTCGTCGAACAGCTCGCCGAGCACCAGCACCACCACCCGCTCGACGGACACCGCGGCCTCCCGTTCGGCGTCCCGCCCGGCCGCCGAGAAGACCGTCTCCACCCCGACCGGCAAGAAGGTCAAGAAGGGTGACGGCGAGTACAAGGTCGTCAAGGGCGACAGCCTCAGCTCGATCGCCGAGAAGAAGAAGGTCAAGGGCGGCTGGCAGCGGCTGTTCAAGCTGAACAAGGACATCGTCGACGACGCCGACGTCATCTACCCGGGTCAGCAGCTGCACCTCAGCTGATGACCGGCTGTTTCACCCCAGCTGAATGACAGGTCCCTCATGAAAGGGGTCTCCACACCGGAGGCCCCGGTGAGGGCCACCCCCGTCCCCACGGGCTCCCCGCTCCGGTGCGTCTTCCCCGTACGCACCGGAGCGGGGTTTTTCGTATCCGGCATTTCGTACCGAGCGTTTCGTCCGAGCGTTTCGTCCGAGCGTTTCGTACCCAGATTTCCGTACCCGTTTTTGTTCCGTTCTGGAACAATGTGTACGTTCAGTTCTGCCCAAGGGGTGGGCGACCGGCTGGCCGATCCCCCCGGGGCGGTTAGGCTCATGTCGCGAAGCCATCACAGGCTCCGCGTACCCGCGTCACATCCCAGAAGGAGATGCTCGTGCCGTCCATCGACGTCGTCGTAGCCCGGGAAATCCTGGACTCCCGAGGCAACCCCACGGTCGAGGTCGAGGTCGGCCTCGACGACGGCAGCACCGGTCGTGCCGCCGTCCCGTCCGGCGCCTCCACGGGCGCCTTCGAGGCCATCGAGCTGCGTGACGGTGACCCCAACCGTTACGGCGGCAAGGGTGTCGAGAAGGCCGTCCTCGCCGTCATCGAGCAGATCGGCCCGGAGCTCGTCGGCTACGACGCCACCGAGCAGCGCCTGATCGACCAGGCGATGTTCGACCTGGACGCCACCGACAACAAGGGCTCGCTCGGCGCCAACGCCATCCTCGGCGTCTCGCTCGCCGTCGCGCACGCCGCCTCCGAGGCGTCCGACCTCCCCCTCTTCCGCTACCTGGGCGGCCCGAACGCGCACCTGCTGCCCGTTCCGATGATGAACATCCTGAACGGCGGCTCGCACGCCGACTCCAACGTGGACATCCAGGAGTTCATGATCGCCCCGATCGGCGCGGAGTCCTTCTCCGAGGCCCTGCGCTGGGGCGCCGAGGTCTACCACACCCTCAAGAAGGTGCTGAAGACCAAGGGCCTGTCCACCGGCCTGGGCGACGAGGGCGGCTTCGCCCCGAACCTGGAGTCGAACCGCGCCGCGCTCGACCTCATCCTCGAGGCCATCAAGCAGGCCGGCTACATCCCCGGTGAGCAGATCGCGCTCGCGCTCGACGTCGCCGCGTCCGAGTTCTACAAGGACGGCAAGTACGAGTTCGAGGGCAAGTCCCGCTCGGCCGCCGAGATGACCGAGTACTACGAGGAGCTCGTCTCCGCGTACCCGCTGGTCTCCATCGAGGACCCGCTGTACGAGGACGACTGGGCCGGCTGGAACGTCATCACCGAGAAGCTGGGCGACAAGGTCCAGATCGTCGGCGACGACCTCTTCGTCACCAACCCGGAGCGCCTGGCCCGCGGCATCGAGGAGGGCTCCGCGAACGCCCTGCTCGTCAAGGTCAACCAGATCGGCTCGCTGACCGAGACCCTGGACGCCGTCGAGATGGCCCAGCGCAACGGCTTCAAGTGCATGATGTCCCACCGCTCCGGCGAGACCGAGGACGTCACCATCGCCGACCTCGCCGTCGCGGTGAACTGCGGCCAGATCAAGACCGGCGCCCCGGCCCGCTCGGACCGCGTCGCCAAGTACAACCAGCTGCTGCGCATCGAGGAGATCCTCGACGACGCCGCGGTGTACGCGGGCCGCAGCGCGTTCCCGCGCTTCAAGGGCTGACACCCGCGGAGGGTCAAGCCTTAGCCAGTCGTACGTACGTCCCCGTCCCCGGTCCCGTACCGTGTCCGGGGACGTACGCGCGTGTGAACGGGAGGCGGGACATGGCCGTGAAGGACCGGGACCGGTTCTCCACCGCGACCAGGCTGAAGCTGCTCGGCGAGCAGACGGCGGCCCGGGTCTACCGCTCCCAGACCAAGCGTCAGGCCCGCCGCTCACGCCTGACCGGCCGTGCCGCGCTGCTGGCTCTCGTACTCTGTTCTCTGATCGTGGCCCTCGCGTACCCGATAAGGCAGTACGTGTCCCAGCGCGCCGCGATCGCCGATCTGGAGCGACAGCGGCAGCAGGCCCGCGCCCGGGTCGAGCAGCTCCGTGACCTCAAGGCGCGCTGGCAGGACGACGCGTACGCGAAGCAGCAGATCCGGGAACGGCTGCACTATGTGATGCCGGGCGAGACCGGATACGTCGTGATCGACCCGGACGCGGCGAAGCAGTCGCGTACGGATCTGGGGGTGGCAACCCGCCCCTGGTACGCCAACGTCTGGGACGGCGTCGACAAGTCGGACCACTCCGACCGGTGACCTGACGACCGACCTGACGACCGGTGACCTGACGACCGGTGAATCGAAGAAGAAAGAGACTTGAGCACAGGCATGGAAACGCCCCCGCCGCCCACCCCGCGCACCGAGCCGACCGACGCGGACGTCGAGGCCTTCAAGCAACAGCTCGGCCGGCCGCCGCGCGGGCTGCGGGCGATCGCGCACCGCTGTCCCTGCGGTCAGCCGGACGTGGTGGAGACGGCGCCCCGGCTGCCGGACGGTACGCCGTTCCCGACGACGTACTACCTCACGTGCCCGCGCGCGGCCTCCGCGATCGGCACGCTGGAGGCGAACGGCGTCATGAAGGAGATGACGGACCGGCTGGCGACCGATCCCGAACTGGCCGCCGCGTACCGGGCCGCCCACGAGGACTACATCGCGCGGCGCGACGCCATCGAGGTGCTGGCGGGCTTTCCGAGCGCCGGTGGGATGCCGGACCGGGTGAAGTGTCTGCATGTGCTGGTGGCGCACTCGCTGGCCGCGGGGCCCGGGGTGAATCCGCTGGGCGACGAGGCGATCGCGATGCTGCCGGAGTGGTGGCGCAAGGGTGCGTGCGTGGTGGCGGCGGAGCCGCCGTCCGAGGGGGAGTGAGAGGGCTGCGCCCCCTCCTCCCGGTGCGTGTCCTGTCTGCGGGGTGGTGGGGGTTGAGCGCGCGGTTCCCCGCGCCCCCCGAGGAAACGACTTCACGAGCAGGAGACAACAACCGATGACCAGGGTCGCCGCCATCGACTGCGGTACGAATTCGATCCGCCTCCTCGTCGCCGACGCGAACCCGGTGACGGGGGAACTCGTCGATCTGGACCGCCGGATGACGATCGTCCGGCTCGGCCAGGGCGTCGACCGCACCGGACGCCTCGCCCCCGAGGCCCTGGAGCGCACCTTCGAGGCCTGCCGCGAGTACGCGGCGATCATCAAGCGGCACGGCGCGGAGCGACTGCGCTTCGTGGCGACCTCCGCCTCCCGCGACGCGGAGAACCGGGACGAGTTCGTGCGCGGCGTGCTGGACATCCTGGGCGTCGAGCCCGAGGTCATCACCGGCGACGAGGAGGCCGAGTTCTCCTTCATCGGCGCGACCAAGGAACTGACGGGCCGGGACGACCTCGCCAAGCCCTACCTGGTCGTGGACATCGGCGGCGGGTCCACCGAACTGGTCGTCGGTGACGACCACGTGCGCGCCGCCCGCTCCGTGGACATCGGTTGCGTACGGATGACCGAGCGGCACCTCGTGCACGACGCGGTCGTCAGCGACCCGCCGACCCCCGCCGAGATCGAGGCCATCCGCGCCGACATCGAGGCGGCCCTCGACCTCGCCGAGCGGACGGTCCCGTTGCGCGAGGCCCACACGCTCGTCGGCCTCGCGGGTTCGGTCACCACGGTCGCGGCCATCGCGCTGGACCTCCCCGCCTACGATTCGGCCGCCATCCACCACTCCCGCTTCCCGTACGAGAAGGTGCGCGAGATCACCGACCGGCTGCTGGCCTCCACCCACGCCGAGCGCGCCGCGATCCCTTCCATGCACCCGGGGCGCGTCGACGTCATCGCCGCCGGTGCCCTCGTCCTGCTCGCGATCATGGAGCGGATCGGTGCGGCGGAGGTCGTGGTGAGCGAACACGACATCCTGGACGGGATCGCGTGGTCCATCGCGTGAGGGGCTGACCGGAGGGGGCCGCGGGCTGCCGTTTCCGAGTGCGGCTTCTGCAGCGAGGAAGCCTTTACTACCCGCTGGTAGCCTCCCTTGAGCAGGTCGGATAACGTATGAGCGCGCCCTGGGGGCCATTCGGACCCTCTCGGCGACGCGCCGCCGGAAAACTTCGTGAAGTTCTTCACAAGGAATTCGGCCCAGTAGGGGGACGATGGGCCCCCTTGAGTGCTCTTAGGGGCCTCACCAGGCTCGGGAGGGTGCTCGACGGAGTGTTCCAGGAGCGTTTCCGGCGGGTGAAGCGGAGGGGTGGTTCGACCGGTTCGGACACCCGGAGCGGCAGCTCACGCGGTGTTGACAACGGTCGCCACTACACGGTGGTTCCCTCTCGCCGCCATGACCTGGGTCACGTGAGCGGCGCAGTGTAGCAGAGGCCCCACCCAAGCTTGTGAAGGGGCGCACGAGCGACCCTCCAGGGGCGGGTGGATACTCGATGGCATGAGCACCACGGAGCGTCCCAGGATCCTCGTAGTAGGCGGTGGGTACGTAGGCCTGTACGCAGCTCGGCGCATTCTCAAGAAGATGCGCTACGGCGAGGCGACCGTCACGGTCGTCGACCCCCGGTCGTACATGACCTACCAGCCCTTCCTCCCCGAAGCCGCCGCCGGCAGCATCTCCCCTCGGCACGTCGTCGTCCCGTTGCGACGCGTCCTGCCCAAGGCGGAGGTCCTCACCGGCCGGGTCACCACCATCGACCAGGACCGCAAGGTCGCCACGATCGCCCCCCTCGTGGGCGAGGCGTACGAGCTGCCTTTCGACTACCTCGTCATCGCGATGGGCGCGGTCTCCCGCACCTTCCCGATCCCCGGCCTCGCCGAACAGGGCATCGGTATGAAGGGCATCGAGGAGTCCATCGGCCTGCGCAACCACGTCCTCGAGCAGCTCGACAAGGCTGACTCGACCACGGACGAGGACATCCGCCGCAAGGCGCTCACCTTCGTCTTCGTGGGGGGTGGCTTCGCGGGTGCGGAGACCATCGGCGAGGTCGAGGACATGGCCCGCGACGCGTCGAAGTACTACACCAACGTGTCCCGCGAGGACATGCGCTTCATCCTCGTCGACGCCGCGGACAAGATCCTCCCCGAGGTCGGCCCCAAGCTCGGCCAGTACGGCAAGGAGCACCTGGAGGGCCGTGGTGTGGAGATCTACCTCTCCACCTCCATGGACTCCTGCGTCGACGGCCACGTCGTACTGAAGAACGGCCTCGAGGTCGACTCCAACACCATCGTGTGGACGGCCGGCGTCAAGCCGAACCCCGTCCTCTCCCGCTTCGGTCTGCCGCTCGGCCCGCGTGGTCACGTGGACACCCAGACCACCCTCCAGGTGCAGGGCACGGACTACATCTGGGCCGCCGGCGACAACGCCCAGGTGCCGGACGTCGCCGCGCGCAAGGCCGGGGTCGAGAACGCCTGGTGCCCGCCGAACGCGCAGCACGCGCTCCGTCAGGCGAAGGTCCTCGGCGACAACGTGGTCTCCGGCATGCGGGGCTTCCCGCAGAAGGAGTACTCGCACTCCAACAAGGGCGCTGTCGCGGGTCTCGGCCTGCACAAGGGCGTCGCGATGATCGTCATGGGCAAGATGAAGATCAAGCTCAAGGGTCGTCTGGCGTGGTACATGCACCGCGGCTACCACGGGCTGGCGATGCCGACGTGGAACCGTAAGATCCGCGTCTTCGCCGACTGGACGCTCGCGATGTTCCTCAAGCGTGAGGTCGTCTCGCTCGGTGCGATGGAGACTCCTCGTGAGGAGTTCTACGAGGCTGCGAAGCCGGCTCCGGCTCCGGCTCCGGCAGCCGCCGCGGCTCCGGCCGCCGCCAAGACCGAGGAGAAGGCCAAGGCCTCCTGACCTCCGGTCACCTGCTCGTCCCTGAGGGACCTTCCGCCATCCGTGGTGCGGGGGGTCCCTTTGGCATTGTTCGGCCGCGGGCCGGTGCGGGCTGGTCGCGCAGTGCCCCGCACCCCTGAAAGCCTGGGGAAGTCCGGCGTTCCGGAGCGCGCGATCCTCCCGCCCCCGCGAAAGAACGTGGTGGGTACAGGTATTTTGCCCAGCCGTAACGCGGAAGGGGGACTGCGCGCGAGGCCGGTTGGTGTTTACGTGGTGTTGGAGCGTTCGGGAGTGTTGTCTCGGAGGTGTACGCCATGCAGGACGCCGCGCCGCGGCTGAAGAGCCTTGTCGAACAGTTGGTGGGAGCCCCGCTCCCGATCCGCGTCCGCGCCTGGGACGGCTCGGAAGCGGGCCCTCCCGGCGCCCCCGCCGTTGTCGTCCGCAACCGGCGCGCCCTGCGCCGGCTGTTGTGGAAACCGGGTGAGGTGGGGCTCGCCCGGGCCTGGGTCGCCGGGGACCTGGGGGTGGAGGGCGACCTCTACACCGCGCTCGACCTGCTGTCGGGGCTCGTCTGGGACCGGGGCGAGGACGCGCGGGGCGTCGCGGAGGCCCTGCGCGATCCGGAGGTACGGGCCGCCGTCCGCGGACTGGTGAAGATGGGCGGCCTCCCGTTGCCGCCCAGCCCGCCCCAGGAAGAGATGCGCAGGCGCCGCCGCCACCTCCACACCAAGCGCAGCGACCAGCGCGCCATCAGCCACCACTACGACGTGGGCAACGACTTCTACGAGATCGTCCTCGGGCCCTCGATGGTCTACTCGTGCGCCTACTGGGAGGACGGCGGCACCCTTGAGGACGCCCAGCGCGACAAGCTGGAACTCATCGCGCAGAAGCTCGATCTGAGGCCGGGTCAACGGCTCCTCGACGTCGGCTGCGGCTGGGGCTCGATGGCGATCCACGCGGCCCGCGAGCACGGCGTGAGCGTCGTCGGGGTCACGCTCTCGCACGAACAGGCCGCGTACGCCCGTAAGCGGGTCGCGGACGAGGGGCTGACCGACCGGGTGGAGATCCGGGTGCAGGACTACCGGGACGTCGCCGACGGGCCGTACGACGCGATCTCCTCCATCGGTATGGCCGAACACGTGGGCGCCGAGCGCTACCTGGAGTACGCCGAGGTGCTGTACAGCCTCCTCAAGCCGGGCGGACGGTTGCTCAACCACCAGATCGCACGGCCGCCCCGGCGCGACGAGTCGGCCTACGACGTCGACGAGTTCATCGACGCCTACGTCTTCCCGGACGGCGAGCTCGCGCCCATCGGCACGACCGTCACCCAGTTGGAACGCGCCGGGTTCGAGGTCCGCGACGTCGAGTCGATCCGCGAGCACTACGCCCTCACGCTGCGCCGCTGGGTCACCAACCTGGAGGCGCAGTGGGCGCGGGCCGTGGCGCTCACCGGTCCGGGCCGGGCCCGCGTCTGGCGTCTCTACATGGCGGCCTCCGCGGTCGCCTTCGAGCGCAACCGCATCGGCGTCAACCAGGTACTGGCGATCAGGACCCCCGAGCCCTCCGGCGCCTCCGGAATGCCCCTGCGGGCCAGAACCTGGAACCCGGCCCACTGACAGTGGTCCGCCGACGACCGGGGCCCCGTTCCGATCCGGAACGGGGCCCCGATGTTCGTCACCGCTTCTTCGCTACTCCGACTTGATCGCCGACAGCATGTTCAGGCGGGACGCCCGGCGGGCCGGCCACAGCGCGGCCAGCACGCCGACCGTCCCCGCGAGGAGCAGGAACAGAGCCATCCGGTCCCAGGGCAGGACCAGTTCGTACGTCGACATCTTGCTGCCGACGAGCTCGCCGGCCGCCCAGCCGAAGAACACGCCCAGGCCGATGCCGAGCACGCCGCCGAAGAGCGAGATGACCAGGGACTCCAGGCGGACCATCCGCTTGATGCCCTTGCGGTCGAGGCCGATCGCGCGGAGCATCCCGATCTCCTGGGAGCGCTCGAAGACCGACATGGCCAGGGTGTTGATGACACCGAGGACGGCGACGACGACCGCCATGGCGAGCAGGCCGTAGAGCATGTTCAGAAGCAGGGTGAACATCTGAGCGATGTTGTTGGAGATGTCCTTCTTGTCCTGGACCTGGACGGCCGGGTTGTTGCCGAGGGCCTTCTCCAGCTTGTTCTTGGTCGCGTCGGACGTGCCGTCGGCCGTCTTCAGCATGACCTGCATGTCGGCGACGTCCGTCAGGTGCGGGGAGAGCGTCGCGTTGTCGACCATGATGCCGTTGATCATCATGTTGCCGTGGTAGATCCCGGCGACGGTGAGGCGCTGCTTCTTGCCGTCCTCGTAGGAGACCGTGAGGTCCGAACCGGCCTTCCATCCGTGCGACTTGGCGGTGTCGTCGTCCACGACGACCTGGGTGCCGCCGACCTTGAAGGCGCCCTCGTCGAGCGTGAGGTCGGTGAGCTTGGCGATGGACTCGCCGTTGACGCCCGCCAGCATCTCGGACGTGCCGTCGATGCGCGAGGGGGAGGTGCGCAGGGGGCTGGTGTCGGTGACACCGTCGAGGCCGGCGAGGGTCTTCGCGACCTGCGGGGAGAGGGGGACGCCGTTCGCCATCGACACGACGTAGTCCGCCTTGATCGCGGAGCTGGCCATCTTGTCGATCGACTTCTGCAGGCTGCCCGCCATCACCGTCATACCGGTGATCAGGGTGAGCCCGATCATCAGGGCGGAGGCGGTGGCGGCCGTGCGGCGCGGGTTGCGCACCGAGTTCTGGCGGGCCAGCTTGCCGGAGACCCCGAAGACACGGAGCACCGGGGCCGCGGCCGCGATCAGGGGGCGGGAGAGCAGCGGGGTCAGCACGAAGACGCCGATGATGAGGAGGACCGCGCCGAGACCCATCGGGGCCTGGCCGTCCGAGCCGCTCATGGTCGTCGCGTACAGGACGACGGCGACGCCGGCCGCGGCGAACAGGGCGCCGATCGTGTTCCGCACGACCAGGGACTTCGTCGTCGCCTGCGCGTGCACGCTGCTCATCGCGGCGACCGGCGGGATCTTCGCGGCGCGACGGCCGGGCAGCCAGGCGGCCAGCATGGTGATGAGGATGCCGACGAGCAGGGCCGTGGCGATCGTGCCGGGCGAGATCAGCAGCGGGCCGTCCGGGACGGTGGCGCCGAGCGAACCCATCAGCGAGCGCATGCCCGCGCCGATGCCGATGCCCGCGAGCAGACCCGCCACCGCGGCGACCGTGCCGACGACGAAGGCCTCGACGAGCACGGAGCGGGTGACCTGGCGGCGGGAGGCGCCGACGGCGCGCAGCAGGGCGAGTTCCTTGGTGCGCTGGGCGACCAGCATGGTGAAGGTGTTGGCGATGATGAACGTACCGACGAACAGCGCGATGCCCGCGAAGACCAGCAGGCCGGTCTTCATGCCGCTCATCGCGGAGGCGATCGCGCTCGCCTGGTCGTCGGCGAGCTGCTGGCCGGTGGTGGTGGTGGCGACGCCCTTCGGGATGACCTGGTCGAGGGCGGCGCGCAGGGCGGTCTGGCTGGTGCCGGACGCGGCCTTCACGTCGATCTCGTCGTACTCGCCTACGCGGTGGAAGAGCTGCTGCGCGGTCGCGGTGTCGAAGAGGGCGAGGCTGCCGCCGGCCGCGACGTTGCCGTCGTCGGTGGTGAACACGCCGGCGACGGTGGGGGCGAGGACGGGGCCGTCGACGGACAGCCGTACGGTGTCGCCGACCTTGTAGCCCGCGCGCCTCGCGGTCTCCGAGTCGATCGCGACCTCGTTCTTGCCCTTGGGCGCGTGGCCGCTGGTCAGCGGGTAGCGGGCGTCCTTGGTGCCCCAGTAGTTGCCGCCCTGCGACTGGAAGCCGCTGCCGACGAGTTTGCCGTCCTTGTCGGCTATCGCGGTGAAGCCGGTCACGACGCCCGTGGTGGCGCCGGCGCCGGGGACCGTGGAGGCCTTCTCGAGCAGTGCCTGCGTGAGCTTCTGCTCCTTGCCGACCTTGTCGCCCTTGTCGTCCTGGGCCTTGGGCTGGATGGCGACGTCGACCTGGTCGAAGCCCTTGGCGGAGCTCTTCTGGTAGGCGTCGGAGATGGTGTTGGTGAAGACCAGGGTGCCCGATACGAACGCCACGCCGAGCATTACGGCGAGCACGGTCATCAGGAGCCTGGCCTTGTGCGCGAGCACGTTGCGCAAGGCGGTTCGGAACATGGGGTTTCTCAGTCCAGGAGGGTGAGGCGGTCGGCAGGCGGAGGGTGTGGCTGTCTCTGCGGTGAGTCCGTCGGACGCGGGCCGGTGGGGGCTGGGCGCGTAGTTACCCGCGCCCCTTGAGAGCGCCGGCGCGCGTCTTTCTCGGTCAGCTGGTGCGGCCCTTGGCGTCGAACTGCTTCATGCGGTCCAGGACGGAGTCCGCCGTCGGTCCGTACACCTCGTCCACGATCCGTCCGTCCGCGAGGAAGACCACCCGGTCCGCGTAGGCCGCCGCCACCGGGTCGTGGGTCACCATCACCACGGTCTGCCCCAACTCCCGTACCGAGTTGCGCAGGAAGCCCAGCACCTCGGCACCTGAGCGCGAGTCGAGGTTTCCGGTCGGCTCGTCGCCGAAGATGATGTCGGGCCGGGAGGCGAGCGCGCGGGCGACGGCGACGCGCTGCTGCTGGCCGCCGGAGAGCTGGGAGGGCCGGTGGCTGAGGCGGTCGGAGAGACCGATCATCGTGATGACCTTGTCCAGCCACTCGCGGTCGGGCTTGCGGCCCGCGATGTCCATCGGGAGGGTGATGTTCTCCAGGGCCGTCAGCGTCGGCAGCAGGTTGAACGCCTGGAAGATGAAGCCGATCTTGTCCCGGCGGAGCTTGGTGAGCTGCTTGTCCTTGAGGGAGCCGAGCTCGGTCTCCCCGATGCGCACGGAGCCGGAGGAGAAGGTGTCGAGGCCCGCCACGCAGTGCATCAGCGTGGACTTGCCGGACCCCGAGGGGCCCATGATCGCGGTGAACTCGGCCTGCCGGAAGTCGACGGAGACCCGGTCGAGGGCGACCACCTGGGTCTCGCCCTGTCCGTAGACCTTCGACAGTTCCGTGGCGCGGGCGGCCACGGTGGTGGCCCGGTCGGCGAGGGGCGTGCTGGTCACGGGAGGGTGCTCCTGTCGGGACGACGGCGTTTCTGGGGACGTGTCCCATCCTCGCGGCCGTTCGGCGCCTTGGAGTCAGCCGCTGTTCCGGTTCCGGGGGCAGCCTCGGGTCGGACCGCGGACGGTCTTGTCATACCTGGGGATGAGGGCGCGCCCTGAGTGCTCCCTGAGTGCTTCCCGAGCGCCGTCCGGGTCCGACTCCTGTGGGTGCGTCCGTTCGGACGGTGAAATTCCGTCATTCCGTATACGCGGGTCTGTGCCGCCCGAAAGCCTATTGGCAAGTGCGGATGGCCCGTACCGGGGGCTGATGCACCCTCAGACGTCAATAAAATAAGACAACATCGGTTCGCTCGCCCACAGTTCGAGGGATGCGCCCCGATAGGCTCGGATCCTCAATGCGGAGCCCATGGCCTGCCCGGATGGTGGAATGCAGACACGGCGAGCTTAAACCTCGCTGCCCCTCGCGGGCGTACCGGTTCAAGTCCGGTTCCGGGCACCTCCTCTCATATGACACCTGACCCGACAAAACGGCAGAAGGCCCCATACCTCTTTCGTGTCGCGGGAACACCGCGGGAACGCATCGTGTTCGTCCTTCACCTCGACGGCTGCCGTTTCGCGGGTTCCTGGAATCGCGTCGACCGCGACCTGGTCGCGGCGAAATGGAGCCCCCGGCGGCGAGGCGCTCCCGCTGCCGCGCGCCGTCGTCGCCAACGGCGACTTCGAGCAGTGCCGACGGTTCCACGTCCACCGTGAACACCGGCGCATCAGCGCGACGCTCTTCAGGGGCAACTCGGCATCGCCGCATGGCCGTTCGAGCTTCGCCCACAGGAAGAAACACGGCCCTTATGATCTCCATCTGACATGTCATGTTCCGAACGGAGGCATGCTCCGTTCATCCGATGGAAGGGTGCGTGTGGCACTCATACGGACACTGAGACCGCTGGCGGTCCTCGCGGCGACGGCAGCCCTGTTCGGCGGGCTCACGGTGCAGCCCGCGACCGCGGACGATCCCGTGGTGTCGAAACTGACGCTCGGCACCGACCAGTTCAAGATGACCGACACGAGCTACGAGTCGGCCACGAACAACCTCTACAACAACGTCCTGACGAACCACGTCGACCTCACGGACGTCGTCACCACCGACTTCACGAAGAACTCGTCCGGGGCCACCGACACCTGGATGAATCTGCGTTCCATGCGCGCGTGCGCCGGCGACGAGACGAAGGCGCTGCCGCCGGTGACCAAGAAGGTCGCCTGGTGCTGGTCCTCGGCGCATGCCGACGACAACACGCCGCGCTGGTTCCCGCAGGGCATGAGCACCACCGGAACCGCCGACGGGGGTGACGGCGCCATCCAGGGCAAGCACGTCACAGCGGTCGCCTGGCACTACAAGACGTTCAAGACCGACTCGGCCGGCGACCTCGAGGCCAACGACGGCTGCAAGACGAACAACCTGCTCAAGCTCACCTTCATCGACAGGGACACCGGCAAGTACCGCCACGTCCTGCTCGCCGAGCCGACCAGCACCTCGTCCAGCGCCTCGAACTTCAAGTTCGTCACCGGTCACGGCGGCGGCATCGCCTGGTACGCGAACTACATCTACGTCACCGACACGGCCCACGGCATCCGGGTCTTCGACATCAACAAGATGGCGAAGGTCGACACCTATGGCTCCGGCCTCAACTCGTACGGGGTCAGCGGCGGCACGTCCAGCGCCTGCGGTTACCCGTACGTGCTGCCCGAGGTGCACTACTACCAGCAGTCGGGCACGCCGGACTCGTGCGCTACCGACGCGGGCGACGGCACGCCCGACGCGCAGCAGCTCTGCTACTCCTGGCTCTCCCTCGACAAGACCGGCGGCAGCCCCTACAAGCTGGTCACGGGCGAGTGGTACGGCTCGGCGGCAGGCGGCCGCGTGGTGCGCTACCAGCTCAACCCGACGAGCGCCTCGACCTACCCGGGGCTGCTGAACATGTCCGGCGGCAAGACCGTGATCCAGGACGCCTACACGCTCCCCGGCTACTGGGGTCTGCAGGGCGGCATGACCTGGACCGACAGCGCCGGCCTGCTGAACTTCGCCTTCAGCAAGGGCTGCGGCACCAAGCCCGCGGTGTTCTCCCACACCTGGGTGGGTGACACCCGGGCTGTGACCAGCTGCGCCTCCGGCGGCAACTGGGCGGTCGGCTCGCCGCAGGCCCTCAGCTACTGGCCAAAGCTCGACGCCACCCAGGTGGACGAGCTGTGGGGGCTGACGGAGGGCATCTGCGCCGGCACCTCGCTGCGGGCCTCGTACCCGTACGAGTTCCCGGCCATCTCCGAGAACGGCAACGCCTGCGACGGCTACAACGGTACGGACAATCTGTCGCTCCGCTCGGTCTTCGCCGTCGGTTTCACCGACTCGGCTGTCCAGAACCTGCATTGACGTACGGCGGGCACGCCTGACGCACACCGGGGCGGGACCCGGACCCAGGCGCCGCTCGGCGCTCCGGGCCCCGCTCCGGATTTCTTCGTGAACCGTTGACAGTGAGCGTGTGCGATCGGAGACTCTTGCGAAGATGGTGAAGTAAATTTCACCAGACGAACAAGCTGCGCAAGACGAGCAACATGAACCACCGTGCGGCGAAGTCGAACACCGCGAACACGTCATGGGTTGAGCGGAACGCGAAGGGGCGTGCCGAATGCGTACCACCGTAGGAATCATCGGAGCCGGGCCGGCCGGCCTGCTGCTGGCGCGGTTGCTGCGCAACGCGGGGATCGACTCCGTCGTGCTGGAGAGCCGAGACCGGGCGTACGTCGAGCAGCGCCAACGCGCCGGGATCCTGGAGCAGGGGACGGTGGACGTGCTGCGGGCCGCCGGGGCCGGCGGGCGGATGGACCGGGAGGGGCTGCGGCACGACGGGATCGAGCTACGGTTCGCGCGGGAGCGGCACCGGGTCGACTTCCCCGCCCTGACCGGCGGCAGCTCCGTGATGGTGTACGCCCAGACGGAGGTGTGCAAGGACCTCATCGCGCTCCAGCTCAAGGAGGGTGGCCCGCTGCTCTTCGGGGCCGAGGCGCTGGCGGTGGAGGGGCCGGAGAGCGAGCGGCCGCGGGTCCGCTTCCGGCACGAGGGGCGCGAGGACGTGCTGGAGTGCGATTACGTCGTCGGCTGCGACGGGTTCTGGGGGGTGGCCCGGCGGGCGATACCCGCCGAGCGCTCCCGCGTATTCGAACGGACGTACCCCTTCGGCTGGCTCGGGATCCTCGCGGACGTGCCGCCCTCCCACGGCGAACTGGTCTACGCCCGCCACGACCGCGGCTTCGCCCTGCTCAGCATGCGCTCGCCCGTCGTCTCCCGGCTCTACCTCCAGGTGCCCGAGGGCACGGACGCCGGTTCGTGGGCGGACGAGGAGATCTGGGACGAGCTGGAGCGGCGCTTGGAGACCGCGGACGGATGGAGTCTGGAGCGCGGGACCATCACCTCCAAGTCCGTCACCCCGATGCGCAGTCACGTCCACGAGCCCATGCGGCACGGGCGGCTCTTCCTCGCCGGGGACGCCGCCCACATCGTTCCGCCGACCGGCGCCAAGGGACTCAACCTCGCCGTCGGCGACGTGGTGACGTTCGCCCGCGCGTTGGTCCACCTGGAGGAGACCGGATCGGCGGAACGTCTCGACGCGTACTCCGAGACCTGCCTGCGCCGCGTCTGGCAGGCCGAGCGGTTCTCGTACGACATGACCACCCTGCTGCACCGTGCCCCGGACGCGACCCCCTTCGAGGACCGCGTCCAGCTGGCCCGGCTGCGCCGGATCGTCACGTCACGGGCGGCGGAGACGGACCTGGCGGAGGGTTACACCGGGTTTCCCCTGGACTGATCGCCGCGGACTCCCGAGACCCCCGCCGGGCAGGGCGCAAGGGGCCTGTCACGGCTTGGTACCAGTGCGCGCGGGCCGGGAGACACACGCGTACCTTGGCAGCGTGAGGGAAAGATCCTCCTCAAGCAGTAGGGTCGATCCTTTGCCTACCCATTACCCTTGAGCCAAGGCCCACGCACGGTGGCCATGGAGGAGTGAAATGAGGAGCAGCAACCCGGTCTTCTCGCGACGGGGGTTCAGCCGCGACAACGGCTACGCGGGATTCAACGCGGCGCCGCAGGCCGGGGGACCCGCTGTCGGCACGCAGGCCAATCCGTACGCGCAGGGTGGCAACCCCTACGCGCAGAACCCTTACGCCCAGCAGGACCTGCAGCAGGGTGCCCCGCCGCAGGCCCCGGTCTCCACCGGCCGGATGACGATGGACGACGTCGTCATGCGCTCGGCCATGACGCTCGGCATCGTCACCGTGGGCGCGATCCTCGCCTGGGCGCTGCTTCCGGTGTCCAGCACCAGCTACGGGCTCGCCATCGGCGCCGCGCTCGTCGCGTTCGTCCTCGCGATGGTGCAGTCCTTCAAGCGCACGGCCTCGCCCGCGCTGATCCTCGGTTACGCCGCCTTCGAGGGCGTCTTCCTCGGGGTCATCAGCGAGATGTACAACAGCCGGTGGAGCGGCGCGCCCTTCCAGGCCGTGCTCGGCACCATGGCGGTGGCCGGAGCGACCCTACTCGTCTACAAGGCGGGCTGGATCCGGGTGACCGCGCGGTACGCGCGCATCGGTATGGCCATCGCGATCGCCTTCGTGGTCGTCATGGCGGTCAACCTGCTGCTCGTCGTCTTCGGCGTTGCGGGCGACGGCGGACTGCGCAGCATGGGCCCGCTGGGCGCGATCGTCGGCATCCTGGCGATCCTGATCGGCGCGTTCTTCCTGACCCTCGACTTCAAGCAGATCGAGGACGGCATCGCGTACGGGGCGCCGAAGGAGGAGGCCTGGCTGGCCGCGTTCGGCCTGACCATGACCCTCGTGTGGATCTACGTCGAGATGCTGCGGCTGGTCGCCATCTTCAGCGGCGACGACTAGCCGACCCCGCCGGCCGAACGGGCCGGTGAGCGACCTGAAGGGCCCGCGAACCGACGGTTCGCGGGCCCTTTGCCATGGGGATGCCTGGTCCTGGTGGTGGTGCGCGCTCAGAGCAGTTTGCGCGCGGCCCTCCTCAAGTCGTACTCATGAATGATCGCCTTGGCGTGGCCGTACGCGAGGTTGTGCTCGGCGCGGAGCCAGCTGACCTTCTCCTCGAAGCGGAAGAGAGCGGGGCCTTCGTCGACGGTGCGCAACCAGTCGGACACTTCACGACCGGTGCATTGGGGAATGCGGGCGAGCAGATTGCGATGGGTCTCCTGGGAGAACACTTGGGACATCGGCGCCTCCGGACGCAATGGGGTGTAAGCCGGTCCTTCACGCCACGGTGCCTGAGGGTTCGGTTGTTGGCAACAGTCCCGTCGCGGCGCGTAGTCTCGCGGCGTGCTTGATACGACGCCGCTGACCCGAGCCGTGGACCACTTCGCCGACCGGTTGCGGGCCGCGCCGCAGAGCCGGCTGCAACGGGGGGCCGCCGCGGAGGCGCTGGGGCTGGCCAGGGAGTTGGCGCGGTGGGCGCAGCGTGTGGAGGACCCCGCGACTGAGCCCTTGGAGATGCCGGACGCGGGGATGTTCGCCGTCGCCGATCAAATCACCGTCGCGGCGCATGATTTGGCGGTCGTCCTGAGGAACGAGGGGGAGCTCGCGGAGGCGTTGATGTTGGTGGAGGAGGCGCAGAAGAGAGCCGGGGTGTGAAGCCGGCACAGGGACCTACAGCGACGCTATGACCCTGTCCGCCAGGATGTAGATGCTCTCCTCGCCGCAGGCGAAGGTCAGGGCGTAGGCGCCGGAGACGCCGGAGCCGCCGAGGAGGACCGGAGTCTCGCCGGCGCGCAGGGCCGCGGCCAGCCGTTCCGCGGTTTCGCGGTGGCCGGGGGTCATGCACAGGGTCGTACCGTCGGCGAAGACGTAGACGTCGAGGGTACCGAGCGGCCCGGGGCGGACGTCGGTCAGCTCCGTGCGGGACTCGGCGAGCTCCTCCAGGCAGGAGACCGTGCGCTCGTGGTCGTTCACGACGGGTGACTGGACCGGGACGAAGTCCGGGTGCGAGGGGTGACGGCGACGGGCCGCGGCCAGTTCGGGCGAGTCACCCGCGTACTCGTCGGCGTCGAGGCCCGCCTCGGTGACCGGCTCCAGGGGCTCCAGGCTCAAGAAGTCCGACTCGCGGGGCATGAACAGTTCGCTGTCGGGCAGACCGAGCAGCGAGGGCGCGTCCGAGACGTCACGCGCCTCCTGGGCGGCCCAGAACGCCCGTGCCTCGGCGAGTTCCCGCTCCCGCTCCTCGGCGAGCGCCTCGGCGACGGCAGCGCGTATCTCGTCCGTGTCGGAGGCCGAGCGCGCCGCCGGTACGAGGCCGTGCGGGACGGTCGCGGCGCGGCTCTCGGCCAGCTCGTTGTGCAGGGCCGCGACCTGCCGGCGCAGACCCTGCAGGGTGCGCAGAACGGCGACGCCCACGGCCGCGGTCGCGGCGGTGGTGAGCAGCAGAGCAATTGGCATGGCGCTCACTGACGTACTCCCGGTTCAAAGTCGACCCCCCGACTTCCTACATCAGCTTGAAGGGCGGACCATCCTGCTGTCAGTGCGTAACGTCACGAATAGGACAGGACTTTGGCCCTGGGGTTTAGTCGCGCAGCGGCTCTGACCTGCGTAAATCGCTCTCCGAGGGGAGATAGGTCACATCTTGGGGGGGATTGGATCACAAATCGGCCCAGAGTCCCGGTGGTTACCGGGCTCTGGGCCGATTCGGTCACGCTGGGCTCAGCGTTGGTTACCCGTACGGACTAGCTGAGGCGCTCGATGACCATCGCCATGCCCTGGCCGCCGCCCACGCACATCGTCTCCAGGCCGAACTGCTTGTCATGGAACTGGAGGGAGTTGATGAGCGTGCCGGTGATGCGGGCGCCGGTCATGCCGAAGGGGTGGCCGACGGCGATGGCGCCGCCGTTCACGTTCAGCTTGTCCAGCGGGATGTTCAGGTCGCGGTAGGAGGGGATCACCTGGGCGGCGAAGGCCTCGTTGATCTCGAAGAGGTCGATGTCGTCGACGGTCAGGCCGGCGCGCTGGAGGGCCTGCTTGCTGGCCTCCACCGGGCCGAGGCCCATGATCTCGGGGGAGAGGCCGGTGACGCCGGTCGACACGATGCGGGCGAGCGGGGTGAGGCCGAGCTCGCGGGCCTTCGTGTCGGACATGATCACGAGGGCGGCGGCGCCGTCGTTGAGGGGGCAGCAGTTGCCGGCCGTGACCATGCCGTCGGGGCGGAAGACGGGCTTGAGGCCCTGGACGCCCTCCAGCGTCACGCCCGCGCGCGGGCCGTCGTCCTTGCCGACGACCGTGCCGTCGGGGGTGGTGACCGGGGTGATCTCACGCTCCCAGAAGCCGTTCTTGATGGCCTCCTCGGCGAGGTTCTGGGAGCGGACGCCGAACTCGTCCATGTCCTGGCGGGTGACGCCCTTGATGCGGGCGAGGTTCTCGGCGGTCTGGCCCATGGCGATGTAGGCGTCCGGGACGAGGCCGTCCTCGCGCGGGTCGTGCCAGGTCGAGCCCTCGGACTGGGCGACGGCCTCGGTGCGGGCCTCGGCCTCCGCGAAGAAGGGGTTGCGCGTGTCGGGGAGGGAGTCGGAGTTGCCCTTGGTGAAGCGGGAGACCAGCTCGACGCCGGCCGAGATGAAGACGTCGCCCTCGCCGGCCTTGATGGCGTGCAGGGCCATGCGGCTCGTCTGGAGGGACGAGGAACAGTAACGGGTGATGGTGCAGCCCGGGAGGTGGTCCATGCCCATCTGCACGGCGACGATGCGGCCGAGGTTGTTGCCCTGCTCGCCGCCGGGGAGGCCGCAGCCGAGCATCAGGTCGTCGATGTCCTTGGGGTCCAGCTCGGGGACCTTGGCGAGGGCGGCCTGAATGATCGTGGCGGTGAGGTCGTCCGGGCGGAGATCCTTGAGGGAGCCCTTGAAAGCGCGGCCGATGGGAGAACGGGCGGTCGAGACGATCACGGCTTCGGGCATCACGGCTCCATGGGCGCTATGGGGAGGACGGGCAGGGCTGCTTGGGAAGTTACCCGCCCGTACCGCCCGGGTCACCGCTCCGACGGTGTGACTAGGACCGCATTTCTAAGCGCTTGCTTTCCTCGCCTCGGTTGCTGGAGGCATCCAGGGCGCCGGGATCCGGGGCGCAGCCCCGGCCCAGGGGCGCGGGAACTGCGCGACCAACCCCCACCCACCCGCAGCGGCAGGACATACCCTCGGCGCCCGGCGTCGCACGCGCCCGGCGTCGCACGCGCCCGGCGTCGCACGCGCCCGGCGTCCCACGCGCCCGCCGTCTCACGCGGACGGCGTCGGCGCGGGAGCCGGGTCCGTGGCGGGGACACGCCGGCGCCGGCGGCGCTTGAGGAGGGCCCACGGGCCCCGCGGCCCCGTGGGCATGGCGGCCGTGACCTCCGTGCCCGGCTCGGACGCCGCCTCCGCCGCGGCCCGCGCGACCGGCAGGAAGCCCTCGCGACGGGAGACGTCCGGGCGTTCCTCATCGGCCGGCCAGAGGCCCAGCGCCGCGCAGACGGTGGGCAGGACGGCCATCGCCGCCGTCGCGTACCCCTCCGCCGAGGGGTGGTAGTTGTCGGGGCCGAACAGCTCGCGCGGATTCGCCTCGAACTCGGGTCCCAGCAGGTCGCCCAATGAGACGGTACGGCCGCCCTGCTCGACCGTGCCGATGGTCTGCGCGGCGGCGAGCTGGCGCGAGGCGCGGCGGGCCAGCCAGCGCAGCGGCTGCTGGACCTGCTCCACCGTGCCCAGGTCGGGGCAGGTCCCGACGACCACCTCCGCCCCCGCCGTACGCAGCCGTCGCACCGCGGCCGACAGATGGCGGACCGACCGCGTCGGGGGCATCCGGTGGGTGACATCGTTGGCGCCGATCATGATCACGCAGACGTCCGGCACCCGCGAGGTGTCCGCGAGGGCGATCGCGACCTGCCGGTCGAGGTCGTCGGACTGGGCACCGGGCAGTGCGACGTTGCACATCTCCACGGGGCGTTCGGCGACCGCCGCGAGCCCGGACGCCAGCAGCGCGCCGGGCGTCTGGCGGGCCCGGTGCACGCCCTGCCCGGCCGCCGTCGAGTCACCCAGCATGGTCAGCCGCAGCGGCGGCCCGTCCTGCACGGCGTACGCGTACCCGTAGAGACCGTCCGCGCGGGGCGCGTGCGCGTGCCCGTTGCCCACATGGCGCTTCGCCAGCTGCACCTCGGCCAGCACCAGCCCGACCGCCGCGGCACCCACCAGCCCGATCCCGCCGCCGCCGTACGCCGCGCCCGCCGCGATCCGCCGTGCCACCCTCGCCCTCGACAAGCTCGACATACGTCGCCGCCACCTCCTCGTAGCCGTACAAACACTGCTTGCCCCGTGGAGCAGGTCGGCCAATCTCAACGGCGAGTGAACCGTCACCCAGGGCCTTAGGCTGACGGGACCATTCCTGTTAAAACGCAGCTCCGGAGACAACGGTGCAATTCCACGACTCGATGATCAGTCTCGTCGGCAACACCCCGCTGGTGAGGCTCAACAACGTGACCGCGGGTATCCAGGCGACCGTCCTGGCGAAGGTTGAGTACTTCAACCCCGGCGGGTCCGTGAAGGACCGCATCGCCCTGCGCATGATCGAGGCCGCGGAGGAGAGCGGCGCCCTCAAGCCCGGCGGCACGATCGTCGAGCCCACCAGCGGAAACACCGGGGTCGGGCTGGCCATCGTGGCCCAGCAGAAGGGCTACAAGTGCATCTTCGTCTGCCCCGACAAGGTGAGCACTGACAAGATCAACGTGCTGCGGGCGTACGGCGCCGAGGTCGTCGTCTGCCCCACGGCCGTCGACCCGGAGCACCCGGACTCGTACTACAACGTCTCCGACCGGCTGGTCCGCGAGACGCCCGGCGCCTGGAAGCCCGACCAGTACTCCAACCCGAACAACCCCCTCTCGCACTATCACTCCACCGGCCCCGAGCTGTGGGAGCAGACGGAGGGGAGGATCACCCATTTCGTGGCCGGCGTCGGCACCGGCGGCACGATCTCCGGGACCGGGCGCTATCTGAAGGACGCGAGCGACGGCAAGGTCAAGGTCGTCGGCGCCGACCCGGAGGGGTCCGTGTACTCCGGCGGGTCCGGGCGGCCGTACCTCGTCGAGGGCGTCGGTGAGGACTTCTGGCCGACGGCGTACGACCGTACGGTCGCGGACGAGATCGTGGCCGTGTCCGACAAGGACTCCTTCCAGATGACGCGGCGGCTCGCGAAGGAGGAGGGCCTGCTCGTCGGCGGCTCCTGCGGGATGGCCGTGGTCGCCGCGCTGCGGGTGGCCGAGCGGCTCGGACCCGACGACGTCGTGGTCGTGCTCCTCCCCGACAGCGGGCGCGGGTACCTCAGCAAGATCTTCAACGACGAGTGGATGGCCGACTACGGGTTCCTGGAGGACTCCGGCCCGAGCGCGCGCGTCGCGGACGTGCTCAACGACAAAGTGTCCGGCGCCATCCCCTCCCTCGTCCACATGCACCCGGACGAGACGGTCGGCGAGGCCATCGAGGTGCTGCGCGAGTACGGCGTTTCGCAGATGCCGATCGTCAAGCCGGGCGCCGGTCACCCGGACGTGATGGCCGCCGAGGTCGTCGGGTCCGTCGTCGAACGGGAGCTGCTCGACGCCCTGTTCACCCAGCGGGCCTCGTTGCAGGACCCGCTGGAGAAGCACATGTCGGCGCCGCTGCCGCAGGTCGGTTCCGGCGAACCGGTCGGCGACCTGATGTCCGTGCTCGGCAGCGCCGACGCGGCGATCGTGCTCGTCGAGGGCAAGCCCACCGGTGTCGTCAGCCGCCAGGACCTGCTGTCCTTCCTCGCCAAGGGCGGCGCCAAGCAGTAGGCGCCGACGGGCGGCCCGCGGGCAAGAAGGCGCCGGTCGGGGCGCTTTCCGCAGGTGGCAGGAGGATATTTCCCGAAGTTCCCCTCCTGAGGGGGATCTTCCTGCCTTTCGGCAGGGAACTTCGCGGAAGTGGTACGAGCGCGTCACGTCCGCGCAGCACCCGCTTAACACGGGTCCGGCACATTAGTGGGTGTCGGCAGGGCGGGAGCGGCTCCCCGCCCCGGCCGACGCCAAAACGGCGCCAAGGACCTCCGGAGCGGCTCCCGGACCTCCATGGACGCCACGGACGCGCAAGCCCGGCCCTGACCCGGCCCGCGTCCCTCGCGGGGACCGCCGTCGTCCCGCCCCCCGGTAACGGGGGTGCGGCGGTCCCCGCGCAACACGTGGAGAGGGCCCGGCACCTGTCACAGGTGCCGGGCCCTCTCCAGGTGCACGACGATGGACCGCGCTGCAGGCCCCGGTCCTCCCAGTCGGAGTCCCTAGTCCTCCCAGTCGGAGTCCGACTTTGCCCTGCGGCGGCCGAAGAAGTTCGGGGTGACGCGCGCGGCCTGGACCACGTTGACGCCCACGATGCCGGCCCAGGCGACCAACAGGCCGGGCAGATGCGCCACGCCGCCGATCGCGGACAGAGGGACCGCCAGGACCAGCGACACGATCCCGAAACCGAAGCGCTCCCCCCACGAGTCGGTTGTCCCCTGCGGAGAGCGCGTACCGCGGGCCACCACCATCTGCTGCTCGGCCAGCTGCCGCCGTACCCGGCGGTCCACCGCGCCGTCGAGGCGCTGTTCGACCTTCTCCAGGAACGAGTCGACGAGCGCGGACTCGTACTCCTCGCCCAATTCCCTGCGCGCGTGCAGGGTGGCGTCGAGTTCCTTCTTCAGTTCGGCGTCGCCGCCCGCTTCCCTACCGGTCATGCCGTTCACGTTAGGGAGTGACGGCCCCCGTGGCACTGGGGATAGCCCCCCTGTTGGGACTGGGCTGCACCCCCGGGGGACATCCGGCCCGACACCCGCCGGACAGGCCCTAGGGGAGGAGGGTGACCAGGCTGGAGTCGAGGTCGAACCGTGCGGCGGCCACATGCGCCGCGGTGAAGGCCGGGTCCGCCCGGATCGCGTCCCGGACCCAGGCCGCCTGCGCCCGTACGGTGTGGTCGGCCCAGTCCCCGGGCACCGCCCGGGTACGGAGCGCCGCGGGCGTGATCTCGTCCACCAGGAGGGCGAGATGGCCGGGCGCGGGTTCCCCCGTACGGAGGTGTTCGAGCGTCGCCGTGACGGCCCCGCAGCGCTCGTGCCCCAGCACCAGCACCAGGGGAACGCCCAGCTCCTCCACCCCGTACTGGACGGATGCGAGGACCGCCTCGTCGAGCACCTGTCCGGCGGTCCTTATGCACAGCAGGTCCCCGATCCCCTGGTCGAAGACCAGCTCGGGCGGGACGCGGGAGTCGATGCAGCCGACGACGACCGCGAACGGGTGCTGCCCGGCGGCGAGGACATGCCGCCGGGCGCGCTCCTCGTGCGGATGACGGGGTTGCCCGGCGGCGTACCGCCGGTTGCCCGCGAGGAGTTCGTCGAGCGCAGCGCGGGCGGTCGCCGGCCGGGAGCGGGGAGCGGCGACGGCGGGAGTCGATGCGGTGGTGGTGAGTACGGAGGCGGTGGTCGCCGCCAGAAAAGCCCTGCGGTTCGGGGGCATGACGCTCCCTCAGGAGGTGTGCTTGTAGCGCTCGACCACCGTACGCACACGCACACTCACCCTGAGTGTCGATTTAATGATCCTTGGTTGAATCGTCGTCGGATCATCGCTGCCGCGATACCGCCCCTTGATCAGGCGGCCGAGCTGTCCACGGGGAGGTCCAGGGGTCGCAGCTCGTCCGCGTACGAGACGGAGATCCGGCGCATCAGGCCGTCCTCGGTGATGTCGTACTGGCCCAGGCGCCACAGCGGCGGCGAGTACGCGTGGATCGACACCGCGTCGTCGGTGGCGCCGGTCAGGCGGTGGATGTGCTCGGGGCCGAAACAGAAGGACTCGCCCGCGCCGACGGTGACGGACAGGTGGCTGCCGCCGATGCGCGGGTTGGACTCGGTCAGCGCGCCCTGGACGACGCCGACCGCGCCGGAGGAGATGTCGTGGTCGTGCCAGCCGGTGTCGTTGCGCCGGGTCCAGCACAGCAGCCAGACATCGACGTACTCGTCGCGGTACAGCGACGCGTAGTGGCGCTCCTCGTCGGAGAACGCGACCTGCTCGCGCCAGAGTTCGGGGCGGGTGGCGAGGTCGTCGACGAGGGCCTGGAGCTCGCGCTTGTCGAGCGTGCGGTCCGGCAGGGCCTCGTACGTCATGGGGTGGCTCCCTTCAGGAGGCGGGCGGGGTTGACGGTGCGCAGGGCGTGGACGGCGGCGGCCGCGCCGAGGTCGGGGACGGTGGGCGAGGCGTAGGGGCGGTCACTGCCGCTGACGACCACGTCGATGCCGACGGCCCGTACGAGCGCGTCCACGGCACGCGTCCCGTACGACGAGGTCTCGTAGAAGGCGTCGAAGTCGACCTCGCCACGCCCGCCGCCGCGCGCCGCGAACCGTTCGCCGTGCAGCGGCGCGAGTCCCGCGAGGGCGGCGAAACAGACGCGCAGGCGTGGGTGACGGGCGCGGCCGAAGGCGCGGAAGGCGAACCAGGACGCGTGCATCTGGTGGACGTAGGGGACCAGCGCGGGCCACCAGGGCGGGGTGCCCGGGGTGGGCGGGGCCGTGCCCGGGTGGACGAACAGCGGCGTGTCGTGGCGGGTGAGGACATCGAGGAGGGGTGCGCAGAAGTCCCAGCCGGCCGCGTCCAGCAGGGCGGTGGCGGGGAGCTGGAGGCCCGCGCAGCCCCGGCGGAGTTCGCGCTCGACCGCGCCCGGGGCTGTCTCCGGTGCCGACAGGCAGGGCGAGGCCCAGACGCCGAAGGGGGCCGGGAGTGCGAGAGCGCCGTCATGGAAGGCGGCGAGCAGCGGGGCGGCCTCGGCGGGCGGCAGGTGCTCGATGCCGAGCGGGCTGGAGAGGGAGACCAGGGCCAGGTCCAGGCCGTCGGCGTGGGCGAGTGCGGTACGGGCCGCGACGTCGTGGTCGGCCGGGTCGACCTCGTACGGCGGCTCGCCCGCCAGGTGCAGGGTCCAGCCGTCGAGGTACGGCGGTGCGGTGCGGGCGCGCAGCAGCTCGACGAAGGCGGGCGGCCAGATGTGCTGGTGGACGTCGGTGGGCACGCGGCGGTCCTCGCTGGGTGTACTGAGGTTAAGCGCTTCACTGATGCGATTAACTTAAGCGGTTAACAAGGGGGCGTCAAGCGGTCGGACGAGGTGGGGGCGGGGCTGGGCGGGAGCGGGGTGCGGCAGGGGTGGGGACGGAGTGTGGGTGGGGGGCGGCCGGGGGTCGGCCGGGCCTTGCGCTCACAAGGTGGACGTGTCCCGGTAGGCTTCCCGGCATGGCCAGGCCCAATAAGCGCACCACCCTCCGGGAGGTGGCCGAGGCCACTGGTCTCTCCACCGCCGCCGTCTCCTACGCCCTGCGTGGCAAGCACGTCTCGAAGGAGACCGAGGAACGGGTGCGCAAGGCCGCCGCCGAGCTCGGCTACGAGGCCGACCCCATCGCCCGCGCCCTCGCCAGCGGGCGCACCAGCATGGTCGGTGTCCTCGCGGGCGACCTTCAGGATCTCTGGCAGCAGCAGCTGATGGCCGCCATCGGCCGGGAGCTGCTGGCCGGCGACCGCTACGCGCTGATCCTCGACGCGGGCGGTGACCCCGACCGTGAGCTGAAGCTCGCCAAGCAGCTGCGCGACCAGCGTGTCGACGCGTTGCTGGTGTCGCCGGTGAACCCCGCGGCCGAGGAGTGGGCGGCGATCGCCGACGCGTTGCCGGTGGTGGCCGTCGGGGACTCGCTCAGCACGGCCCGTACCGCCGGGCAGGTCATCTTCGACAACCGGGCCGGCATCGACTCCGTCCTGGAATATCTGTACGGGCTCGGCCACCGCCGGGTGACCGTGCTGACCCCGACCCGGCCGAGCACGCCCGACCGGCCCGCCGACGTGTACGTCCGCGAGGCCGCCGAACGGCTCGGGTTGCGTGCCGAACTGGTTCCGTGCCCGCAGGAGTTGGGCGAGGCCACGGTCGTCGCCCGGCGCCTCCTGGACGGGCCCCGGCCCGCGACCGCCGTCTTCTGCTTCTCCGACTCGCTGGCGTACGGGGTGTACGCCGCCGCCGCCGAGGCCTCGCTGTCCGTCGGCCGGGACGTCTCGGTGGTCGGCTTCGACGACCATCCCGTGTCCCGGGTCCTCACCCCGCCGCTGACCACGGTGGACTGGGGTCTCCCGGAGATCGCCGCGGAGGCGGCACGCCTGACCGTCGCGGCGATCGAGGGGAAACGGGTGCGGAAGAAGCGGATCCTGTGCGCGCCGAGGATGAGCGAACGGGGCTCAGCGGTCCGGGTATAGCCCCCAGATCTCCCGCCCCCGCCGCCGCCCCTACCCTCCCCCAAGTTCTCGACTTGGCTCGAGCAGGGGGACCCCCATCATCCCTGGGGCTCCGCCCCAGGCCCCGGACACCCGTAGTCGTTCGGCTGCCGCCCGGTGGGGGCCGGC
This sequence comes from Streptomyces mirabilis, assembly GCF_039503195.1. Taxonomy (NCBI): domain Bacteria; kingdom Bacillati; phylum Actinomycetota; class Actinomycetes; order Kitasatosporales; family Streptomycetaceae; genus Streptomyces; species Streptomyces mirabilis. The sequence goes on along the minus strand of NZ_JBCJKP010000001.1, from coordinate 4,485,716 downwards.
CGCGCAGTTCCCCGCGCCCCTGAAGACCTCGGCCCGACCGGTGTCCGAAGACGAGGCCGACAGCCGTACCCCGCGCTACCGGCTACGCCCACCCCGGCCCACACCTCCAGCCCGACGACTGGCCCCGACGACTTCCGACCGCTCACGCCAGCTTCTTGGTCTTCAGCCAGGTGTTGGCGACCGCGTCCGGGTCCTTCTTCTCCTTGTCCACCAGGCGGTTGAGCTTGGTCAGTTCCTCGGAGGTGAGGACGTTGCCGAGGGTGGCCAGGGCCTTGCGGACCTTCGCGTCGGCCTTGCGGGAGGCGATGAGGGGGACGACGTGCTGGGAGGGGATCAGGTTGAGGGGGTCGGTGAGGACGACCCAGCCGTTCTCGATGACGTCCACGTCCGTGGTGAAGACGTTGGCGACGTCGATGTCGCCCTTCTTCAGTGCGCCCTTGACCAGCGGGCCCGAGGAGTCGAGGGACTTGAACTCCTTGAACTCCACCCCGTAGCGGTCCTTGAGGCCCACGACACCGACGACCCGCTTCTTCATCTCGGCGGCGGCACCCAGGACCAGTTCGCCGTTGGCCTTGCGCAGGTCGGCGAGCGAGGTCAGACCGTACTTGGCCGCCGTCTCCTTGGTGACGGCGAAGCTGTCGCGGTCCTCGGCCGCCGCGTAGGGGAGGACCTCGAGGCCGCTGGGGAGCACGGTCGTCAGCGTGTTCTGCATCGCCCCGGCCTCGGTGTCCGTGGCCTTGTCGTCCAGGTACAGGAGCAGGCTGCCCTGGTATTCGGGGAGGAGGTCGATGTCGCCGCCCTCCAGCGCGGGCACGACGATCTCGCGTGAGCCGAGGTTGGGGCGGACCTTCGTCTTGATGCCCGCGGCGCCCAGGACACCCGCGTACAGGTAGCCGAGGATCTGGTTCTCGCTGAAGTTGGCGGTGCCGATGGTCAGCCCGCCGGCGCTCGATCCGGAGCCGCCACCGCTGCCGCCGCCGGAACTGTCGAGCGAGGTGATGCCGCTGCTGCAGGCGGCCAGGGCGGGGACGGAGGCCGCGGCGAAGAGGCCGCCGAGCAGAGTCCTACGGTTCATGGTTCTTCGGCTCCTCAGTGGGCGGCGGTGCGGCGGTGACGGAACAGGTGGCGCTGGAGTCCGGCCAGCGCGAGGTCGAGCACGACGGCGACGATCGCGACCAGCGCCGCCCCGCCGAGGACCTGGACGAGATCGCGCTGCGCCAGGCCGTCGAAGACGTACCGGCCGAGGCCGCCGAAGCTGACGTACGCGGCGATCGTGGCGGTGGACACCACCTGGATGAGGGAGAGGCGCAGGCCTGTCATGATCAGCGGAAGGGCCAGCGGGATCTCGACCTGGAACAGGACCTGGTGGCCGCGCATGCCCTGGCCCCGCGCCGCGTCCTTCACCTCCGGGTCGACGGCGCTCATGCCGGCGTAGGTGTTGGTGACGATGGCGGGTACCGCGAGGACGACGAGGGCCACGTACACCGACCACAGCGACAGGCCGCTCACCAGGAAGACCAGGACGACCAGGCCCACGGTCGGCAGCGCCCGGCCGAAGGAGGACAGGTTGATGGCGAGGAAGGCGCCCTTGCCGGTGTGACCGATCAGCAGGCCGAGCGGGAGCGCGATCGCGGCCGCGATGAGGGTGGCGAGGAGCGAGTACTCCAGGTGCTCGGCGATCCGGTGCGCGATGCCGTCGGTGCCGGCCCACTGATCGCCGCTGACCAGCCACTTGGCGAGGTTCTTGAAGAGTTCGTACATGTCAGGCTCGCCGCCTCGTCCACGGAGTGAGTACGTACTGGATCGCGACCAGCAGCGCGTCCGCGACCAGCGCAAGCAGCAGGGTCAGGACCACGCCGACGATCACCGGTGTCGGGAAGTTGCGCTGGAAACCGTCCGTGAAGAGCTGGCCGAGTCCGCCGTCGCCGATGTAGGTGGCGACGGAGACCAGGGAGATCGACATGACCGTCGCGATCCGCACGCCCGCCATGATCACGGGGAGGGCGAGCGGGAGTTCGACGGTGAGCAGGGTCCGCAGCGGGCGGGTGCCCATCGCCTTGGCGGCTTCCTTGGTCTTCGCGGGGACCGAGTCGAGGCCCTCGACCGTGTTCCGGAGCAGCACGACCAGGGTGTAGACCGTCAGGCCGATGACCGTGGTGGTGCGGGTCAGGCCGCTCACCGGGAGCAGGAGGACGAAGATCGCGATCGACGGGATCGTGAAGAGGACGTTCGAGAGGCCGAGGAGCACGCCGCGCAGGGCGCGCACCCGGTGGGCCACGACGGCCAGCGGGAGGGAGATCAGCAGGCCGAAGAAGACGGCCAGCAGCGCGGCCTGGAGGTGGGAGAGGGCGAGGGAGGTGAGGTCGTGGGTGTGGTCACCCATCCAGGACCAGTCGACGGTCATATCGCCACGCTCGCGGTGCCGGGGGTGCCGTGCGTCTTGCTCGCGTGCTCGTGGATGTCGTCGCGGGAGGTGACGCCGGTGAGTACGCCGTCGGCGTCTACACGTGCCACCAGTCCGGTGGGCGAGGCGATCGACTCGTTGAGCGCCGCGAGCAGGGAGTCGGTGTCCTTGAGCGGTCGTACGGGGAGTTCGGCGTCGTCCGCCGTCGCGCGCCAGTGCCGCGGCTTGCGGGCCTCGTCGAGGACGAGGGTCCAGGCGCCGCCCTCGGGGGCCGGGCCCTGCGGCACGTCGGTGAGGTGCTGGAGCGAGAGGAGCTTGAGGCCCCGCTCGGCGCCGAGGAAGTCGGCGACGAAGTCGTCCGCGGGGCGGGCGAGCAGGTCGGCCGGGGTCGCGCACTGCACCAGATGGCCGCCGGTGCGGAAGATCGCGATCTGGTCGCCGAGCCGGACGGCCTCGTCGATGTCGTGGGTGACGAAGACGATGGTCTTGCTGAGCTCCTTCTGGAGGCGGAGCAGTTCGTCCTGGAGCTGGGTGCGGACGACGGGGTCGACCGCGCCGAAAGGCTCGTCCATGAGCAGGACGGGCGGGTCGGCGGCGAGCGCGCGGGCCACGCCGACGCGCTGCTGCTGGCCGCCCGAGAGCTGGTGCGGGTAGCGCTTGCCGGCGTCGGCGGCGAGACCGACGGTCTCCAGGAGCTCGGCCGCCCGTGCCCTGGCCTTCTTGCGGCCCCAGCCCAGCAGCAGCGGCACGGTGGCGACGTTGTCGAGCACCGTGCGGTGCGGGAAGAGGCCGGCCTGCTGGATGACGTACCCGATGGAGCGGCGCAGGTCGGCCGCGTCCTGCTCGAGGACGTCCTTGCCGCCGACGCGAATGGTGCCGGAGGTCGGATCGACCATCCGGTTGATCATCCGGAGGGTGGTGGTCTTACCGCAACCGGAAGATCCGACGAGGACGGTCACGCCGCCTTCCGGCATCTCCAGAGAGAGGTCGTGGACTGCGGTGGTGCCGTTGGGGAAGCGCTTGTGGACCGTGTCGAACTGGATCATGAGGTGTCCCTTGCCCGGTCTGCATATCGTCATGCAGAGTTCTCTGTACCTGAATAGGTTGTCAACGGTCCGGTGTTAATCGCTGGTTACTTATGGCCACCAGGCAAGATCCAATGTCCGGATTGAGGGGAGTTTTTGCTCTATGTCGTCTCGGAATGCGGACACGTCGCGTGCGGTGGTGGCCGGTCTCACCGCCGGTCTCGTGGTGCTCGACGGGCGCAGCACCGGTGTCACCGACATCGTGCGGCTCGCCGACGGGGCCGCGCGGCCCGTTCCCGGCACCGAGGCGATGAAGCGCGTCGAGCAGTCCTGGGACGCCGCCCGGCAGATCGCCGCCACCGGTCGCGTCTACGGGCGTTCCACCGGCGTCGGCGCCAACCGGAACGAGGACGTGCCGACCGAGGCCGCCGCCGAGCACGGGCTGCGCCTGCTGCGCAGCCACGCCGGTGCCATCGGCGAGGAGCTGCCCGCCCGCCAGGTCCGGGCCATGCTCGCCGTCCGCGCCAACCAGCTCCTGGCGGGCGGAGCGGGCCTGCGGCCCACCGTCGTCACGGCACTGTGCGAGGCCCTGGAGACCGGCGCGTACCCGGTCGTGAACGAGTTCGGGTCGGTGGGTACCGGGGACATCGCGGCACTGGCCCAGGTGGGCCTTGCGCTGGTGGGGGAGCATCCCTGGCGGGGGCCGGACGCCTCGCGGACGCCGCCCGTGCCGGCCGCACCGTCCGGGCCGCGGTCCCCGGAGCAGGGCGTGCCGCCCCGGGTACAGGCTCCGTCGGTCCAGGCCCAGGGGCCGTCGCCGCTCGGTCTCGGGGAGAGGGTGACGTCCTTCGGGGAGGAGGTGTCGTCCGGGGGGCAGGGCCTGCCCCCCGAACCCCAGCCCCTCGACAACAACGACGCCCTCGCCCTCATCAGCAGCAACGCCCTCACCCTCGGGCAGTCCGCGCTCGCCCTGGACGAGCTGCGGGGGCTGATCGAGGCCACCCAGGTCGTCGCCGCGCTGTCCCTGCTGGCCGTCGACGGATCGCACGAGGCGTACGCGGCTCCCGTGCACGCCGCACGCCCGCACCAGGGCTCGGTCGAAGTCGCGCGTCGGATGCGGGAGTTGATCGGAGCCGCGGACCGGCCCACCCCGCCGCTCGGGCGGATCCAGGACCCGTACGGCTTCCGGTGCGTCCCGCAGATCCACGGGCCCGCGCAGGACGCCGCGGACGCCCTCGAAGAGGTCCTGGTCGTCGAGATCAACGCCGCCGCCGAGAACCCCCTCATCTCGCCCGAGGACATGGCCGCGTACCACCACGGCGGCTTCTACCAGGCCCAACTCGCCCTTGCCCTGGATCACTTCAGGCTCGCCGTCACACAGGTGGCGCGGCTGTCGACCTCCCGGCTCTCCACCCTCAACGAACCCGCCTACACCCGCCTGCGCCCCTTCCTCGCCGACCACGAGCCCGCGTCCTCCGGCGTGATGATCCTGGAGTACGCCGCCGCGGCCGCCCTCGGCGACCTGCGCGCCTTCTCCGCGCCCGCCTCGCTCGGCCACGCTGTACTCTCCCGGGGCGTCGAGGAACAGGCGAGCTTCGCCTCGCTCGCCGCACGGCAGACACTGCGGGCGTGCGGTGCCTACCGTCTCGTCGTGGGCTGCGAACTGGTCTCCGCCGTAAGGGCGCTGCGTCAGCGCGATCTGCGGCCCGACCCGGAGTTGCCGGTCGGACGGGCGATGGAACTGGCCGAGTCCGTGCTCGGCCTGGACCAGACCGACCGGCCGCTGACGGACGACGTGACGGCGGCGGCCGCGCTGCTCGACCGGTTCACGGACATCTGGAGGGGGAGCGAGTCATGAGCGTGGACAGGAGCACGGACGTGGGCGCGGAGGCGAAGGCCGGCATGAAGGCCGACGTGAAGGCCGACGTGAACGACGGCGTGAAGGCCGGCATGAACGTGACGGCAGGCGTGAAGGCCGGCCTGAATGCCGACGAGAGCGTGATGGACAGTCCCGCCGGGCGCCTGCAGGCGCTCTTCGAGGGGCACCGGCTGACGCCCACCCAACGGCGCATCGCGCACAGCATGGTGCGCAGCGCCGCCGACGTGCCGTTCCTCTCCAGCGTCGAACTCGCCGAACTCGCCGGGGTCAGCCAGCCCTCCGTCACCCGCTTCGCGGTCGCGCTCGGCTTCGACGGCTACCCGGCGCTGCGCAAGCACCTGCGCGAGGTCGCGCCCAGCGAACAGACGGCGGCTCCGGGCTCGTACAACGAGTACCAGCAGGCCGTCGAGGCCGAGATCGAGAACCTCAAGCACCTCGCCGAGGTGCTCGCCGACCCGCGCCCGGTGCAGCGTGCGGGACGGCTGCTCGCCGCCTCCCGTCCGCTCCCGGTGCTCGGGCTGCGCGCCGCCGCCTCCCAGGCGTACGGCTTCGCGTACTTCGCCGCCAAGGTCCACCCGGACGTACGGCTGCTGCACGAGGGCGGCACCATGCTGCACGACCGCATCGACGCGGCCGTCCACGCCGGAGCCACCGCCCTGCTCTGCTTCGCGCTGCCCCGCCACCCGCGCGAGGTCGTGGACTCGCTCGCCTACGCCAAGGAGGCCGGGCTGACGGTGGTGACGGTCGCGGACTCCGCGTTCGCGCCGGTCGCCAAGGTCTCGGACCTCCTCCTGCCCGCCGCCGTCGGCACCGGGCTCGCCTTCGACACGGCCTGCTCCCCGATGCTCCTCGGGCGCGTCCTGCTGGAGGCGATGTGCGACGACATCCCGGACGCCCAGACGCGGCTGGAGGAGTTCGACGCGCGGGCGGCGGCCAGAGGCCTGTTCGTGGAGTAGTCACGATTCGGTGGAGTGGCCCCGCTTCTCAGACTCGTCTCACCTTCGCTCGTTAGCGTGCGCGCCCAAAGACGCTGAAGACGCAAGCACGGGAGGCGGAGAACGTGGCGCGCGGAGGGCAGGGGCTGGCTCGGGTGGCCGTCGTGGTGAGAGCGGGGGCGGCACCGCTGTGGTGGTTCGGGGTGTTCGCGGCCGGTATCGGGGTGCTGTTGCCGGGGCTGACCGGACGCCGGATCGGGGTCATGGCCGGGGCCGCGCTGTTCATCCTCGCGGCCGTCGTGGTGGCGTACACCCGCAGGAAGCGGTACGCCGCGCTCGTCCGCTCGGCCGCACGCGCGAGCAAGCAGGACGTGCTCCAGGATCGGGCCGTGACGGTACGCAACTGGCGCCGGGGCCACCGCTGGTGGCTGCTGCTCGCCTTCGTGGCCGCGCTCGGCAGCTCCTTCGCGGTGCCCGCCGCGGGTGGCATGCTGCTCGCCGGTGCGGGCGTCGGGCTGTGGCTCAAGGCCGGCTGGCTCGGGCGCCGGGAACGCGCCGAGGAGGCGCTGATCTGGGTGCGCGTCGACTGGCTCGGCCGACGTGCCGGGGCTCCCGCCGGAAAGCCGGTCAAGGCCTGCCGGGCCACCGGAGTGGCGGCCGGCGACGCCGCGCCCGGCGGAGCGCGACGCCGCTGACCCGAGGCGGCGACAGGGGGTCGCTACACCTCGAGGTCCGCCTCGATCCTCTTCAGCTGGTGCCGGGCCATCGCCAGGTTGGACCGTTTGGCGTCGAGCACCAGGTACAGGAAGAGCCCGTTGCCGCCGCGCCCCTTGATCAGCCGGATCAGGTGGTACTGGTCGGACAGCGTGATCAGGATGTCCTCGATCTCGCCCTTCAGTCCGAGGTGCTCCATGGTGCGGATCTTGGCGCGGACGACGTCGGTGTTGCCCGCCGCCGCCACGGTGAGGTCGAAGCCCTTGCTGCCGCCGATCGTGCCCAGCGCCATTCCGCTGGTGTAGTCGACGAGGGCGGCTCCGGTCGCGCCCTCGATCGAGGCGAGTGCTTCCTTCAGCGCGGTTTCGGTGTTGGTCATGGTGTGGTTCTTCCTTTCGGCTTGTCGGTCCGACTTTTCGGTCCGACTCTTCGGCCCGACCTTCGGTCCGACGTTGCGGTCCGACTTTTCGGTCAGCTTTCCGATGCGGTAGGGGTGTTGGGGGTGGGGGTCGAGGGCGTTCGGGGAGTGCCGCGCGCCGTACGGGTGCGCGTCGGCATGGAGGCCTGCCGCGCGGGAGCCCGCGCCGGGGCGACCGGTTCGCCGCGCGCCGTCGCGGCCTCCACGAGCTCGCCGATCCGGGTACCGGAACGGCGCCCCTCCAGATGCAGCCGGCCGACGTTGACCCGGTCCTGGGCCAGCAGCGTCAGCACGGCGGAGCCGCCCGCCGCGTACGTCGCGACATAGCCGTCGACGCCGCGCACCAACAGCTCGCGGAACTCGCCCTGCCCGGTGGCGTCCGCCATCCGCACGGCCACCCCCAGCGCGGCCGCGGTGAGCGCGGCCACGCCCTCGGGTTCCACTCCGGGTGTGTCGTGGGCGAGGACGAGTCCGTCGACGCTGGCCGCCAGCGCACCGGTCAACTGGGGCACGCGGGCCCTCAACCGGTGCAGCTCGTCGAGGACTTCGGGTTCCGCCGCCATCAGCAGTCTCCTCTCGGCACGCTGTCGCAGCGCGCGGATCACAGGGCCTCCAGCGCGTCTCGGAGCCGGCGCAACAACGCGACGTCGGGATCGGCGGAAGACTGGGTGAGCACCTTGGGCAACGGCGCACGCTCGGGCGCGTTCGCCGCCGTGACGAGCCCGGCCGCGGCCAGCCGGCGGACGTCGACGAGGGTGTGGAACGCGGGCCGCCCCAGGGCGAGCGAGATGTCCGACGCCGTCCGCAGACCGTCCACCCGGCCGAGTACGGCCCACTGGCGCAGGGGGACCGACGGTTCGGCGGCGCGCCGGGCGCGTGCCAACGGGGCGGTGTCCGTCGCCGGGTCGGGCCAGACCCGGTGCAGCAGCTGGCGGCGGCGCAGCGTCTCACGCTCCACCGCGGCCACGGGCACGGGACGCACGGGGCCGAGCCAGTGCGCGGCCCCGTACCGGAACCGGGCCGGAGTGCTGCTCGGCCCCAGCACGAAGTACGCCGCGTCGTACAGCGCCCCGAGATGGCACAGCTCCAGCGCGCCCTCGGCGATCCGCCCGCGCTCGACCAGGAATCGCCCGACCCGTCGCCGCGCCCCGGCCTCGGCGACCGCCTCCCGCCAGGACTCGGCCGCCAGCACTCCGCGGGCGGTGAGCAGCACGTCGAGCGAGGGGGTGGCGGGGCTCTCGGCGTGCACGACCTCTCCGTCACAGAGGTAGAGCACCCCGCGCTCGCGCACCAGCACTCCGGTGGCCCGCTCGGCGGCGAGTCGGCTGAGCATGGGCGAGAGGCCGACGGGGGCCGCCGCCCTGTCGTTGGCGTTGTTGCTGCCGTTGTTGCTGTCGTTGTCGTTGTCGTTGTCGCGGTCGTGGTCCTGGCCGCTGTCCCTGTGCACGGCGCGTTCGAGTGCGGGCGGTGTTCTGACCGTCGTCATCCCAGTACCAGCCGTCCGGCCATCTCGCCGAGCCGGATCCGGGCCAGCGCGAGATTGCCGTCAGCCCGGTCCAGCCACAGATGCAGGAACACGCTGCTGTCGAACGTGGTTCTGACGAACCGCAGCAGGTGGTAACTGTCACGGTTGCTGACGATCAGGTCCTCGACCGGGGTCTCCTGCTCGGACCAGTCGGACCCGTCGGACGGGGCGAACGCCTTGTGCTCCGCGGCGAGCCGGGCGAGCTCGGCCGCCTCCGCCGCGGTCGTCTCGTGGTCACCCCCCGGGGCGTCCCCGACCGTGCCCAGGGCCAGCCCGCTGGTCCAGTCGACCACCGCGGCGCCCCGGGCACCGGGCAGTCGCATGGCTTCCAGTAGGCACTCGTCGATTCCGGGCACCACGTATCCCCTCCCGCCAAAGGGTTCGGCCGAGTGACGCCGAAGTTACGCAACGTGTGCGCGACGGGTGAGCGATCTGGCATTTTCCTGTGGAACATGCGCGCGGTGACTAAGGTGGGTCAACTGACCATATTTTCAGTCCTCTTGAAGCTGTTCGGATGGCGGTCAGGGCGTTGCGATGGCGCGCCAGGGGGCGTTCGCAGGTCCGCGGGGGTGCGCGACGAGGCCGCGCACGCCGTGTTCTATTTCGGGGTGCCAGGTGCCAGGTGCCAGGTGCCAGGTGCCAGGTGCTAGGCGTCGGGTGCCGGGGGCTACAGCGCCGTGAGTGCCGTCGGCCGCGTGCCGCCCGACTCCGCGACGATCTCCTCCACGCCCTGCGGCTCCCGTACGACCGCGAACCGCACGTCCCCACCCCCGTTGCCGTTGCCGCCCTCGACCGACGCGAAGCCGTAAACGCCGGGCCGGGCCAGGGAGTTGTACGCGTAATGGTGGGCGAAGTAGTACGCGCCCGTGTCCAACGCCGCCGCGTAGTCACCCTGTTCGAGCAGCGGGAGCGCGCGCCCCTCGGCGAGCAGGTCGCCGGCGAAACAGGCGGGCCCCGCGATGTCCTGGACGACGTCCGGACCCGCCTTGGGGCGCCCCAACGCGTCGTACGCGGCGATCCGCAGCGGCCAGGACCCGGGCGCGTACACCGTACGCGTCGCGATCTGCACCCCGGCGTGCGTCACCGCGACCGGCCGACCCCCGGCGGACTTCGCGTACTCGACCCGCGCGACCACCGTCCCGTGCTTGGCCAGCAGTGACCGCCCGAACTCGGTGACCAGCCCGTACCGCCCGTCGAAGAGTCCCGGCACCGCCTCGGCGAGCAGCCGTGCGTACTGCGCGTACGTCGGGGTCGTGACGTCGGAGCCGAAGTTGACCGGCAGTCCGCCGCCGATGTCGAGTGTGTCGATCTGCCGCCGCCCGACACGCCGGTTGATCTCCTCGGCGAGCGCGTACGTCTCCGTGATCCCCCGCGCCATCAGCGAGAGCGGGATGCCCTGTGATCCGGTGTGCGCGTGCAGCCGGGTCAGCCACGGACGGTCGGCGTACGCCTGGACGATCCACTCCCGGGCACCCTCGTCGCGCAGCGCGACCCCGAACTTCGAGGTCGCCGTCGCCGTCGACAACGCCTCGATGGAACCCCCGCCGACCTGCGGGTTCACCCGGATTCCGATGGGGGAGCGGGGGGCGGGGACCCAGCGGGACCGCCGTTCGGCCGGTCGGGCAGGTCCCCCACCAGGCCGTCGATGCGGTCCAGCTCCTGCGGATTGTCCACGTTGACGGCGATGCCCAGCGCCAGCGCCTCGCGCAGCTCGGCGATCGTCTTGGCGGGTGAGTCGAGCACGGTCTCGGAGGGCGGCACTCCGGCCGCCCGTGCGAGGGCGAGCTCACCGGGGCTCGCGACCTCCGCGCCGATGCCGTGCTCGTGCAGCAGCCGCAGTACGGGCACCAGCGGGGTCGCCTTCACCGCGAAGGCGTGCAGCACGGGTGTGCCCGGCGCCGTCACCGCGTCGAAGGCGGCCCGCAGCTCCGCCACCGAGGCCTTGATGCCGGGAACGTCGAGGAGGGCGATGATGGGGGCCTCGGACCCCAGCAGTCCATGCTCCACGGCGGCCCGGACGGCATCGTCGCGTCGCGCCCCGCGGTCGGAGCCGGACTCGCCCGCCGTGGGCGCCTGACCCGAAGGCGCTCCGCCGGTCGAAGCCCCACCCGAAGGCGCTCCGCCGGTCGAAGCCCCACCCGAAGGCGCCGCCGCTGAAGACGTCCCGGTCGACGGCGTCCCCGTCGAAGGCACCCTGGTCCCCGCTGCCCCGTCGCTCACTGAATCCTCCGTCGTGTCCCTGTCTGTGCCCATACATCCCAGCCAAACATCCGCGCCACGCCCCCGCTGGCCCACTCATCTATTGACTAGCTCTATTCAAGAAGTCAGGATGTGAATATCTACTGCAACAGTCCGCTAGGAGGCAGACCATGTCAGGACCCCGCCCCGTCCGAGCGCCGCGCGGTACGGAACTGAGTGCCCTGGGATGGCAGCAGGAAGCCGCCCTGCGGATGCTGCAGAACAACCTCGACCCCGAGGTCGCCGAGCACCCCGACAAGCTCGTCGTCTACGGCGGCACCGGCAAGGCCGCCCGCGACTGGCGCTCCTTCGACGCCATGGTCCGCACGCTGCGGACCCTCAAGCAGGACGAGACGATGCTCGTCCAGTCCGGCCGTCCCGTCGGCGTGATGCAGACCCACGAGTGGGCCCCGCGCGTCCTCATCGCCAACTCCAACCTGGTCGGCGACTGGGCCAACTGGGAGGAGTTCCGCCGTCTGGAGGCCCTCGGCCTCACCATGTACGGCCAGATGACCGCCGGCTCCTGGATCTACATCGGCACCCAGGGCATCCTCCAGGGCACCTACGAGACCTTCGCCGCCGTCGCCGCCAAGAAGTTCAACGGCACGCTCGCGGGCACCATCACCCTGACCGCGGGCCTCGGCGGCATGGGCGGCGCCCAGCCGCTCGCCGTGACGATGAACGACGGTGTCGCGATCTGCATCGACGTCGACCCGCGCGCCATCGAGCGCCGCATCGAGCACCGCTACCTGGACGTGAAGGCAGACTCCCTGGAGCACGCCCTCCAGCTCGCCGTCGAGGCCCGCGACCAGCGCAAGCCGCTCTCCATCGGCCTCCTGGGCAACGCCGCCGAGCTGCTGCCCCGCATGCTCGCCGAGAGCGCCCCCATCGACATCGTGACCGACCAGACCTCGGCCCACGACCCGCTGGCCTACCTCCCCATCGGCATCGACTTCGACGACATGGCCGACGCGGCCGCCAAGGACCCGGCGGGCTTCACCACCCGCGCCCGTGAGTCCATGGCCAAGCACGTCGAGGCGATGGTCGGCTTCATGGACGCCGGCGCCGAGGTCTTCGACTACGGCAACTCGATCCGCGGCGAGGCCCAGCTCGCCGGGTACGAGCGGGCGTTCGCCTTCCCCGGCTTCGTCCCCGCCTACATCCGCCCCCTCTTCTCCGAGGGCAAGGGCCCCTTCCGCTGGGCGGCCCTCTCCGGCGAGGCGTCCGACATCGCCAAGACCGACAAGGCGATCCTCGACCTCTTCCCGGAGAACGAGTCCCTGCACCGCTGGATCAAGCTGGCCGGCGAGCGCGTCCACTTCCAGGGCCTGCCCGCCCGTATCTGCTGGCTCGGCTACGGCGAGCGCGACAAGGCCGGCGAGCGCTTCAACGACATGGTGGCGTCCGGCGAACTCGCCGCGCCCCTGGCCATCGGCCGCGACCACCTCGACTGCGGCTCCGTCGCCTCCCCGTACCGCGAGACCGAGGCCATGCTCGACGGCTCCGACGCGATCGCCGACTGGCCGCTGCTCAACGCCATGGTGAACGTCGCCTCCGGCGCCTCCTGGGTCTCCATCCACCACGGCGGCGGCGTCGGCATGGGCCGCTCCATCCACGCCGGGCAGGTGTCCGTCGCCGACGGCACCAAGCTGGCCGGCGAGAAGATCCGCCGCGTGCTCACCAACGACCCCGGCATGGGCGTCATCCGGCACGTCGACGCCGGCTACGACATCGCCGAGTCCGTCGCCCAGGAGCGCGGTGTGCGCATCCCGATGCGCGAAGGTGACGAGGGCGGCGCCGCGTGACCTTCCACAGCATGTGGGCGGAGCTGCTGCCGATCGGCCGCAGCTCCGCCTCCGGCGGCTACCGCCGCTTCGCCTGGACCGGGGCCGACGCCGACTGCCGGGCCTGGTTCCGGGCTCAGGCCGAGTCCCGCGGGCTGCGCTACGAGCTGGACCGCAACGGCAACCAGTGGGCCTGGCTCGGTGACCCCGCCGAGGGCGACGCCGTCGTCACCGGGTCCCACCTGGACTCCGTGCCCGACGGCGGGGCCTTCGACGGGCCCCTCGGCGTCGTGTCGTCCTTCGCCGCCCTGGACGAACTGCGCGCCAGGAAGGCCGAGTTCACCCGTCCCCTCGCCATCGTCAACTTCGGCGACGAGGAGGGCGCCCGCTTCGGACTCGCCTGCGTCGGCTCCCGGCTGGCCGCCGGACAGCTCACCGTCGAGCAGGCCCACCGGCTGACCGACGGCGACGGCATCACGCTCCCGCAGGCCATGGAGCGCGCCGGATACGACCCCGACACCATCGGTCCCGACCCCGAGCGCCTCGCCCGCATCGGCGCCTTCGTCGAACTGCACGTCGAGCAGGGCCGCGCCCTCGACCTCAGCGGCGACCAGGTCGGCATCGCCAGCGCCATCTGGCCGCACGGCCGCTGGCGCTTCGACTTCCGGGGCGAGGCCAACCACGCGGGCACCACCCGGCTCGTCGACCGCCGCGACCCGATGCTGTCGTACGCCGAGACCGTGCTCGCCGCCCGCCGGGAGGCCCAACTCGCCGGTGCCGTCGCCACCTTCGGCAAGATCTCCGTCGAGCCGAACGGCGTGAACGCCATCCCCTCCCTCGTGCGCGGCTGGCTCGACTCCCGCGCCGCCGACCAGGCGACCCTCGACACGGTCGTCACCGGCGTCGAGAAGGCCGCCCGCGAGTACGCGGAGGCCCAGGGCGTCGAACTCGACGTCGTCCGCGAGTCGTTCACCCCCGTCGTCGAGTTCGAGCACGCCCTGCGCGACGAGCTGGCCCGCATCCTGGGCAAGGACGGGGAAGGGGCCGCGGGACTCACGGTTCCCGTCCTGGGCACGGGCGCCGGACACGACGCCGGAATCCTCTCCGGGACCGTCCCGACCGCCATGCTGTTCGTACGCAACCCCACGGGTGTCTCGCACTCCCCGGCCGAGTACGCCGCCGAGGACGACTGCGTGGCCGGGGTGACCGCACTCGCCGACGTACTCGAAGGGCTGGCCTGCAGGTGACGCAGACGTACTGGCTTGAACACGCCTGGCTCGACACCCACGTCGAGCCGGGCGTGGCCCTGGACGTGACGGACGGGCGGATCACCGCCGTCCGCGAGAACACCGCCACCCCGCCCCCCGGCGCCGAGATCCTCCGCGGACTCACCCTCCCCGGCCTCGCCAACGCCCACTCGCACGCCTTCCACCGCGCCCTGCGCGGCACCGTCCAGGTCGGCTCCGGCACCTTCTGGACCTGGCGCGAGATCATGTACTCCTTCGCGGACAGGCTGACCCCGGACACCTACCACGCGCTCGCCCGCGCCGTGTACGCGGAGATGGCGCTCGCGGGCGTCACGGCCGTCGGCGAGTTCCACTACGTGCACCACACCCCCGGCGGTACCCCCTACGCCGACCCGAACGCGATGGGCGAGGCGCTCGTCGCGGCCGCGGACGAGGCCGGCATCCGGATCACCCTCCTCGACACGGCCTACGTGTCCTCCGGCTTCGGACAGCCGCCCAACCCCCACCAGCGCCGCTTCTCCGACGGCAGCGCGGAGGCCTGGGCGGAACGCTCTTCACTTCTCAAGGACCGTGATCACGCACGGATCGGTGCGGCCATCCACTCCGTACGGGCCGTGCCCGCCGGACAGCTGGCGACGGTAGCGCGCTGGGCCGAGGAGCGGCAGGCCCCGCTGCACGTGCATCTGTCGGAGCAGACGGCGGAGAACGACGCCTGCCAGGCCGCCCACGGGTGCACCCCGACGCGGCTGCTCGCCGACCACGGCGTGCTCGGCTCCCGCACGACCGGCGTCCACAACACGCACCTCACGGACGAGGACATCGCGCTGCTGGGCGACTCCCGGACGGGCACGTGCATGTGCCCGACGACGGAACGGGACCTGGCGGACGGCATCGGCCCCGCCGCCGCCCTCCAGCGAGCCGGCTCGCCCCTCTCCCTCGGCTCCGACAGCCACGCCGTCATCGACCTCCTCGAAGAGGCCCGCGCGATGGAGCTGAACGAGCGCCTGCGCACCCGCACCCGCGGTCACTGGACGGCGGCCGCCCTGCTGCGCGCCGCCTCCGCCGACGGCCACGCGGCCCTCGGCTGGCAGGACGCGGGCACCCTCGAAGCGGGCGCGCTCGCCGACTTCACGACGATCGCCCTCGACTCGGTCAGAACAGCGGGACCGGTGCCGCGCCTGGGCGCCGAGACGGCCGTATTCGCGGCGACGGCGGCCGACGTACGGCACACGGTCGTGGGCGGCCGGCACGTCGTACGCGACGGGGCGCACGCCCTTGTTCCCGAGGTGCCGCAGGCCCTCGCGCAGGCAGTCGAAGCCCTGCGCGCCTAGAGACGACCGCCGAACTCCGCCCCCACGAGGACGCCATGAGCAGCATCACCGGCACGACCACCGTCATCACCAACATCGCCAGTCTGGTCACCAACGATCCCTCCCTCGGCGACGGATCCCCCCTCGGTCTGATCCAGGACGCGGCCGTCGTCATCGAAGGCGACCGCATCGCGTGGACCGGTGACTCAAGAAAAGCACCCGCCACTGACAACCGGGTCGACGCCGGTGGCCGGGCCGTGATTCCGGGCTTCGTGGACTCCCACTCGCACCTCGTCTTCGCGGGCGACCGCACCCAGGAGTTCAACGCCCGCATGTCGGGCCGCGGCTACACTGCGGGCGGCATCCGCACCACCGTCGCCGCCACCCGCGCCGCCAGTGACGAGGACCTGGAGCGCAACCTCACGCACTACCTCCACGAGGCGCTGCGCCAGGGCACCACCACCTTCGAGACCAAGTCGGGCTACGGCCTCACCGTCGAGGACGAGGCCAGGGCGCTGCGCATCGCGGCGGCGCACACCGACGAGGTCACCTACCTCGGCGCGCACATCGTCTCCCCGGACTACGCCGACGACCCGGCCGCGTACGTGGCCCTGGTGACCGGCGAGATGCTCGACGCCTGCGCCCCGTACGCCCGTTGGATCGACGTCTTCTGCGAGAAGGGCGCCTTCGACGGCGACCAGGCCCGCGCGATCCTCACGGCGGGCAAGGCGAAGGGCCTGCACCCGCGCGTCCACGCCAACCAGCTCTCGTACGGCCCCGGCGTCCAGCTCGCCGTCGAACTCGACGCGGCGAGCGCCGACCACTGCACCCACCTCACGGACGCGGACGTCGAGGCCCTGGCGAACGGCCGCACGGTCGCGACCCTGCTCCCCGGCGCCGAGTTCTCCACCCGCGCCGAGTGGCCGGACGCCCGCCGCCTCCTGGACGCGGGCGTGACCGTCGCCCTCTCCACCGACTGCAACCCGGGCTCGTCCTTCACCTCCTCCGTCCCGTTCTGCATCGCGCTGGCGGTACGGGACATGGGGATGACCCCGGACGAGGCGCTCTGGTCGGCCACGGCGGGCGGCGCGGCGGCCCTGCGCCGCACGGACATCGGCCGCCTCACCGTCGGCGCCCGCGCCGACCTCGCCCTCCTGGACGCGCCCAGCCACGTCCACCTCGCCTACCGGCCGGGTGTACCGCTGGTCACCGGCGTCTGGCGGCGCGGCGCGCGCGAGGTCTGACGCCGGGGTCACGAGTCCGAGGCCGCGAGGCCGGGGTCAGGACGCGGGGGTCACGAGGCCCCCGCCCGCCACCGCTGACTCGTGCCCCCGTCGAGCGGCAGCAGGGACAGGCTGTCGCCGTCGCTCGGCGTGACCGCGGTCTCGACGGCGATGGCCGGGCGGATCACGCCGTCGTCGTCCACGGTGAACCTCAGGTTCTGGCCGTGGCTGCCGTCGATCGAGCCGCAGTCCCAGATCCCGACGCCGTTGTCGACGGAGCCGCGGCTGTCCAGACAGAAGTCGGAGTCGGCGTACGACTGCAGGACGCCGCGCCCGGAGTCGACCCGCCACCGCTGGGTGCGGGCCGAGGTGCAGGGGGCCGTGACGACGTCCGTGCCCTGTGTCAGATCACCGTCCCGGATGTCCAGGCACAGGCCCGAGGCGAGGTTCACGACCTGTGCGTAGTCGCTGCCCGGCGGGTGGGCCGGGGCGGGCGTGGGGGACGGCGTCGCACTGGCCGATCTCGACGGGGAGGGGCTCCGCGTCGGGGAAGGGGACTCGCTGGTCGCGGACGGCAGCGGGGCCGGGGGCGAGGGGGTCGCCGAGACGGTCGCCGTCACCGTCACCTGCGGCACGCTCGACGGGGTGGTGACCGAGCCCGCCGTGTTCTGGGACGGCGAGCCGCCCGACGACAGCACGACGAACAGCAGCGGCACCAGGGCGACGCCGAGGGCCGCCGCCGAGGTGAGGACGAAACGGCGGGACGGCGGCCAGGGCCCCGACGAGGCGGGGACGCCGGGCCGGGGTTCGCCCGCCTCGCTCATGACGTACGCCGTGCCCGACCACGGCAGCAGTCCCTCGGCCAGGGCGGTGCGCGGATGGTCGCGCAGGGCGGACAGCTCCTCGTACGCCGTCGTGCAGTGCGCGCAGTGCGCCATGTGGGCGTGCAGATCGGGGCTGGAACGGGGGTTGTCCGGCCGTAGCGACTCCTCGATCAGCCGTCGGAAGTCCCCGCAGCGCGGGTCGTCGGAGGCGGCGAGCCGGGACCTCAGACAGGCCTGGCCCAGGGCGTGCAGCGCGGGCTGCGCGCCGTACGTCACGTCCTCACGGGTGAGGCCGAGCAGGACGGCCGCCCGGTCGGCGGCTTCCTCTTCCACGACCCCGTACCAGAGCAGGCCCTGGGTGCGGGACGGGAGGGACCGGAACGGGGCGAGCATGGGCGGCACGGGCCCGCCGGGGCCGGCCGCGCTCAACACGAGGAGCAGACCGGGGTCGAGCCCCGCGGCCCGTTCGTCCCTCGCCCAGGAGGCGGCCACCCGCCCCGCCAGCAGCAGGAGCCGGTGGCGCCAGGGGACGCTCGGGTTCGAGCCGCGCGCCGTTTCCTGGGCCGCCAGGGTGAACGCCTGCGCCGCGAGCTGCCGCGCGGCCGACTCGCTGCGGGTGCACAGGCGCGCGTAGGCGAGGACGGACAGGCGGTGCCGCTCGCGGAGCTCCTGGAGGGCCGGATACGCGCTGGGGGTGTCGGCGCTCAGCAGTTCGGTGAGCCGCGTGTCGGACGCGCCCGCGTCGTCCTGAGCCATCTGCCGGCCTCCTCACATACCAGCCAGTTTGGAGTGCTCATAGTGACGGGAGTGGCCCTTTGAGGAAAGAGGGAGGAAGGAGACGCGAGAAAAAGCGGCCCGGCGCCGTCGGCGCCGGACCGCTCTCAGCTGAGAAGAGACGCCGGAGGGGGCGGGGAGCCTCACTCTCCGACCGTCACTCCCCGAGTGTCACTCCTCGACCGTCAGTCCCTTCCGCAGGCGCACCAGCGTCCGCGACAGCAGCCGCGACACGTGCATCTGCGAGATCCCGAGCTCGTCACCGATCTCGGACTGGGTCATGTTGGCGACGAAGCGCAGCGAGAGGATCTGCCGGTCGCGCGAGGGGAGTTCGGCGATCAGGGGCTTGAGGGACTCCACGTACTCGATGCCCTCGAGGTCGTGGTCCTCGTAGCCGATGCGGTCCGCGAGCGCGCCTTCGGAGTCGTCCTCCTCGGGCTGGGCGTCCAGCGAACTGGCCGTGTAGGCGTTCGAGGCGGCCATGCCCTCGACGACCTCGTCGTTGGAGATGCCCAGGCGCTCCGCCAACTCGCCCACCGTGGGCGCCCGGTCGAGCTGCTGGGCGAGTTCGTCGCCCGCCTTGGCCAGGTCGAGACGGAGTTCCTGCAGTCGGCGCGGTACACGCACGGACCAGGAGGTGTCGCGGAAGAAGCGCTTGATCTCGCCGATGATGGTTGGCATCGCGAAGGTGGGGAACTCGACCCCGCGGCTCAGTTCGAAGCGGTCGATCGCCTTGATCAGGCCGATCGTGCCGACCTGGATGATGTCCTCCATAGGCTCGCTGCGGGAGCGGAAGCGGGAGGCGGCGAACTTGACCAGCGCGAGGTTGAGCTCGACCAGCGTGTTGCGCACGTACGAGTAGTCGTGGGTGCCTTCTTCGAGGGACTCCAGCCGCTTGAAGAGGGTCTTGGACAGGGCCCGTGCGTCCACCGGTCCCACCTCGTCGTACGGGGGGATCTCGGGAAGTCCGTCGAGTCCGTCGAGTCCGCTGGTTCCGGGTTCGTCGAGACGCTCCGGGCGTTCCAGAGAAGGTGTCGACGTCGCCGTCTGGGTCTGCGATGCGTCGAGCCGGGGTGACATGGTGTCCTCCATCGTTCTCGGCATATGGCCGCCGATGCCAATGCGTGCACTGCGGTGTGCGGCGCCTCCGAAGCCGGCCGGGTCGAATAGGTGTCGCTACTAGCCCTACCCGCTTTCGCGCGCCGCCCGCAAGTGCGTTGCGTGCCGAAATGTCCATTTTCGGGGGGTTGTTCGGGTGTCGGGGATCGTGAGGAAGGCGTAGTGTTCGAGTGCGTACATCAGCAGTCGCGACGCTCGGGAGAGAGACGGCATGGACCGCCAGACGGTCGGCAGCGCACAGTCGGGCCGGCTTCTAGTCGAGGTGCGGGAAGAGGGCTCAAGCGCCGTCGTGACCCCCGCGGGTGAGTTGGATCACCACACGGCTGAATTGTTGCGTGAGCCACTCGAGGACTGCCTTGACAAGGGGCACTCGCGACTGGTTGTGGACTGCTCGCGACTGGAGTTCTGCGACTCCACCGGGCTGAACGTGCTGCTCGGCGCCCGGCTGAAGGCCGAGGCCGCGGGGGGCGGAGTCCACCTGGCGGGGATGTTGCCGGTGGTGGCCCGGGTCTTCGAGATCACCGGGGCCGAGGCCGTCTTCACCGTCCACGAGACGCTCGATGCGGCCCTGGCCGACTAGCCGGGGCGGTCGCGGCCCCGCCTCGGCATGCCCCGGAGTCCCCCCTGTGGTCGCCGCATCGCCGGCGTCACACGATCCCCGTCGCCCAAAGGGGGTGTTCCGACGGATCGGTCGGGCAGGAGACATCCTGACTATGTCGGCAGCAATCGGTGGGAACGTCGTAGGTGATCATCGTAGATATTCGTCCGGAACGCCCTGAGTGCGGAAGCGCGCGCGGTGCGTACCACATGGTGAGTACTGAGTCTTGAATCGTGAAACTGGTGAATCGGTGAGGTGAAGCGCTGATGAGCACCACCCGGCCTTACTCGCCGGGCGACCGCGGCCCGGAGTCGGGCGACGGCGGCGCTTCCGGGGCGCCTGGGGGCGGCGGCCTGGCCGTCCCGTCCGGGGGGCGTCAGGCCCGCAGACTGAGCTTCGACGGCGAGAGCGGCGTCGTGCCGCTGGCCCGCGACTTCGCGCGCCAGGCGCTGCACGCGTGGGGCTGGCTGCCCGCCGAGAGCGCCGACCGGCGGGCAGCCGCCGAGGACGTCCTGCTGGTCGTCTCCGAACTCGTCACCAACGCCTGCCTGCATGCCGAGGGCCCGGACGAGCTCCGGATCTCCTGCGACAACAAGGTGTTGCGCGTCGAGGTCTCCGACCGTGGCGCGGGCCAGCCCGCCCCGCGCACCCCGCACCGCGCCGGCCGCCCCGGCGGCCACGGCATGTTCATCGTGCAGCGGCTGTGTCTGGACTGGGGAGTCGTGCGCACTCCGGGGGCCACCGGCAAGACGGTGTGGGCGGAACTCGGGGCGCCCGCGTAGCCCCACCCGATCCCGGGTGCGACTCCCACCTCGGGTTACCCGCGGTTCGAACCCTTCTTCGTACGTGGCCGAACGCGCGCCGGATCTCCTCGGATCCGGCGCGCACTTTGTCTTCCCTCCACAAGGCACCGGGCGTACCTTGACGGCCGATCTGATGTTCCGTCAGGAATGAGGCCCCGAGGTGTCGTACCGGACGTACCAGAAACGAACCGCCGCGCTCGCGTTCGCCGCGGCCCTGGCCGGCTCGGCGGTGCTGATGGCCGCCCCCGTCGCCGAGGCCAGCGTGGTGAACGTCAACTACCAGTGCAAGACGCCGATCGGCGACAAGAGCGCCGTCTCGCCCATCGACATCAAGAGCGTCAAGAGCGGCAACGGCTACAAACTCACCATGTCCTGGCAGAAGGGCGTCTCGTCCAGCCCGGTGGAGCTCGGCAAGGGCGCGATGAGCCCGAGCGCCGTGATCAAGGTGGGCGGCGCGGACAGCGGCACGGTGGCCGTGAGCGGCCCCGCCAACGCGGCCGCGATCCCCGCCAACACCCCCATCAAAATCAGTGACTTGTCGGGTACGTACACGCCGGAGAAGACCGGCAAGGTCACCTTCACCGCGGGCGTGCTCACGATCAAGGCGCTCGGCACGACGACCACCTGCACCCCCACGAACAACCCCGGGCCGTCGCTGACCCTCGACGTCACGGCGGCGGGCGGTGGCTCTGGAAGCGGCGGATCCAGCGGATCCAGCAGCTCGGGCGGCTCGACCGGCACCGACTCCGGCGGCCGGCTCCCGCAGACCGGCCCCGCCGACTCGGCGATCGCCCTCGGCACGTTCGGCGGCACGGTGCTGCTCGCGGGCGCGGCGGGCACGCTGTGGCTGACCCGCAGGCATCAGACGACCCGCCGCTGAGGGCCGCCGCGCCTCCGTACGACGGTACGACCGTACGACCAGCAGGAGCCGCCGATGCCGTCCGCCCCCTTCCTCCGCTGTGCCGTCGCCGTGCTGCTGTCGGCCGCCGCCCCGGTGGCCGCGGCCGACGACGGCTGGTCCCTCGCGCCGTCCGCGAGCGCGCCGGGCGGGCGGCCGTACGTCTACGCGGAGGGCGCGCCCGGCACGGTGCTGCAGGACTCCGTGTCCGTGCTCAACCCGGGCGCACGGCCCGTGACCGTGCGGCTGCGCGGCGCGGACGCCGACAACACCGCGGACGGCGACCTCACCGTGCGCGCCGCCGGGAAGTCTACGGACACGGGCGCGTGGATCGCCTTCGCGGGAGACCGGGGCGGCCGCCGGGTCCCGGTGCGCACGCTCTCGCTGCGGGTGCCCGCGCACACCCGGGCCGACGTGCCGTTCACCGTGAGCGTTCCGGCGGGCGCGACGCCCGGCGACCACCCCGGCGCGGTCGTGGCGGGCGCCGGCGGCCGGTCCTCGGCGGTCCGGGTCCAGCTGCGGGTCGGCGGTCCCGCGGTGTCGGCGCTCACCGTCGAGCACGTCGCCGTGCACGGCGGGCGCATCTCGTACGAGCTGGTCAACCGTGGCAACACCGTGCTCACCCCGAAACTCGCGGTACGCGCCGACGGCGTCCTCGGCCGGGCCCTGGACCGTGCCCCGCGCACCCTGCCCCTCGACCTGCTGCCCGGCCGCCGCGTCACGCTCACCGAGCCCTGGCGCGACCCCCCGACGCTGGACGCGGTCGACGTACGGCTGACGGTGACGGCGGCGGGCGGGGCACGCGCCACGGCGTCCGCGTCGGTGCGGTTCGTGCCGTGGGGCGCGCTCGTGGCCACCACCGGGGCGGCGCTCGCGGCGCTGGGTGCCCGGTGGGGCGTACGACGTCACAGGCGTCGTACGACGGACGACGGGACGAGTGAACGGCCGCGTACGGAAGTCGAGTGGACGGGAGCGGTGTCGTGAGCGGAGTCCTGAGCGGCAAGGCGCGGATGTCGGCGCTGGTGGCGGCGCTCGCGCTCGTCCTGGCCCCGCTGGCGGGACCGGTGTCCCCGGCGTCCGCGGCCGGGAAACCCGGCGTGAGTCTGTCCAGGTCCGAGGCGGGGACGGGCGGTTCGATCACCGTGACCGGCAACGGATGGCGGCCGAAGACCCTGCTGATGATGCTGATCTGCGGGCAGGCCGTGCCGTCCCGGGGGGTGATCGGCGGCACCAACTCCTGCGCCAACGCCGACGGCCGGGCCGTCACCACCGACGCGCAGGGCCACTTCAGCAAGGAACTGCCGGTCACCGAGCCGCCCCAGCCGTGCCCGTGCGTGGTGCACGTCGCCACGGTCACGGGGGAGAAGGCGGAGGCCGACGCGATCTTCATGGTCGCCGGGCACTCGGTCGAACCACTGCCCAAGGAGGTGGGCGGGGGCGGCTCTCGGTGCTCACCGACACCCGCCTCGACGGGACGAGCGGGCTGCTGACCTGGTTCGGCGCGCCGCCCTCCCGCGGGCTCGTCTTCACCGTCGGCAACATCGGCACCGCCGCCGTCAAGGACCCCGTCTTCCAGATCGGCACCTCCCACGGCGTGTTCGCGCCGCAGTGGGAGGAACAGGACTGGCGCGGCACGATCGCACCCGGCAAGAAGGCGCAGATCAAGCTGCCGGTCGAGCTCGCGGCCGGGGCGCACGGCGACTACACGGTCTCGCTGCGGTACGGCGGCAAGGTCCTCGCCGAGCAGCCCTGGGGGGTGGGCCGTCCCTGGGGGGTGACCCTCTTCTGGATCCTGCTCGCCGTGGTGGTGCCGGCCGCGGTCTTCCGGGTCGGGATGGCCGTGGTGGACCGGGTGCGCCCGCGCAGGTCGGCGGGGCGGGCGGGGCGCCATCGGGGCCTGCGCCTGCCCGAACTCGCCTCCCGTGTGCCGAGGCCGGTCCCGTTCCGCATGGCCAAGGCGAGCCCGTCCCGTGTGCCCGGAGCGAGCGCGTCCGCGGCCACACCCGTGCCACCCGGCACCGTCATGAACCCGACCCTGCCCTGGTTCACGCCGGACAACGTTCCGGGGACCGCGGCGAACGGTCAGCTCTCCGCACCGCACGACACCGGTCCGACGACGAAGGGGAACACGTGAGCATGCGACGGAGAGTTGTGCCCGGAGGCCGCAGAACGAGTGCGGCCGGGATGGCGCTGATGCTCGGCGGCGCGGGCATCCTGTTGGGAGTGGCCGCGGTCCCGGCGCAGGCCGCCGAGGTGTCGTACAAGACGGAGTGCGTACCGCCCGCGGCCTCCGGCCTGGGCCCCGTCGAGGGCACCACCAAGGTGGAGATCACCGCACCGGCGACGGCGAAGGTGGGCGACGAGATCCAGGTCGTGTGGAAGTTCGTCCAGGCGGCGTCCAAGAATCCGGACCTCATCGTCCTGCCGAAGGACTCGGTCAAGCCCACGGGAACGCTCAAGGCGTCCGGTGCGCAGACCGCGGACATCGCGATGGAGGGGCCGCAGAAGAACCCGGAGATTCCCAAGGGCGGCGACATGGTGCTGTCCGACATGACGGGCAAGGTCAAGCTGACGACGGCGGGTGATGTCACGTTGACCCCGGACGCGTACACCATCACCGCCTACTCGACGGACACCAAGTGCACGCCCCAGGAGGCGGTGCCGGCCGCTGCCACCATCAAGGTGACGGCCGCCGAGGGCGGTTCGACGACCTCGGGCGGCTCGACCTCCGGCGGGACGACCACCTCCGGAGGCACGACGACCGGTGGTGACACCGGCGGCACGACTTCGGGGGGATCCACGACGTCGGGTGGCACGACGTCCGGTGGCACGACGTCCGGTGGCACGACGTCCGGTGGTTCGAGCTCCGGTGGTTCGACCTCCGGCGGCGATGGCGGTCAGACCGACTTCGCCGGCAAGACCGTGACCACGTCGTTCGCCTGCGCCTCGCCCGGCCCCGCCAAGATCGACTCCTCGGCGACGATCAACGCCAAGAAGAACGGCGGGAGTTACGACCTCACGGTGAAGACCGCCAAGGGCGTGATGAACAGCCCCGCCCCGCTGCCCGCGGGCGCGCTGAAGCCCTCCATGGTGATCACGGTCGGCGGCGATGACAGCGGCTCGCTCAAG
Organism: Streptomyces mirabilis; assembly: GCF_039503195.1. Taxonomy (NCBI): domain Bacteria; kingdom Bacillati; phylum Actinomycetota; class Actinomycetes; order Kitasatosporales; family Streptomycetaceae; genus Streptomyces; species Streptomyces mirabilis. Next base: position 4,460,869 of record NZ_JBCJKP010000001.1, on the reverse strand, counting down.
GTCGAGGGCCCTGCCAACAAGGACGCCCTCAACACGGGCGACCCGGTCTCGCTCGGCGATATGACGGGTACGTACAAGCCCGGAGCGAACGGCAAGGCCACGCTCAGCCCAGGTGATCTGACGATCGTCGTGACGCTGAGTGCCGGATCCGACCCGATCACGATTCCCTGCAAGGCGACAAAGACCGCCGTCTCACTGGAGCTTGACGTCCAGAAGCAGGCGGGCGGCGTCTCCGGCGCGACGACGTCGGGCTCCGGGTCGTCCTCCGGGTCGTCCTCGTCCTCGTCGTCGTCTTCCGGCGGAGGCTTGGCCGAGACCGGCGCGAACGACCACGGCGGGCTTCGGGCACTCGGCTTCGTGGCCGGCACGGCGATCCTGCTCGGCGGAGCGGTCTTCACCTTCCTGCCGCACCGCCGCGTGCGCTGACGCCCCCCCTCGCACCGTCCGCACCCCGAGGTCCGCTTGACCGGGACCCTGGGGTGCGGGTTCGGCGTCGGGGCACGGCACGAGACTGGACCGGCTCCCCACCGGAGGTACGCGCTCAGCTCCGTCCCCCGACGAAGAGCACCGCAAGCAGCACGGACATGCTGAACAGCGTGAGGACCCCGCTCCAGAACGCGTCGTCGAGCGGGGTCCGCCGTCTCCTCCTCACCCGCCGTGCTCCTGCCGCAGATGCGCCCGCATCCGCACGTTCGCGTCGCTCACCGCGCTGTGGTCGAACACCGTGCGCGCCGCGTGGCGCCGCGCGTCGAACTCCCGGCAGGCCTCGCAACCGTCGACGGGAACGGGGGAGCGGCTCACGTCGTACGTCGGCCCGGTCATGGCGTACGCCCCTCTCCGTGTCCGCCGTGCGCCCGCAACTCCCGGTCGCATTCGGCGACCTCGCCCGTGCGGCCGGCCTCCCTCGCGGCCGTCCGCTGGGCGAGCAGCGCCGCGCACACGTCGCAGCCGGCGCCGGACGGGGGCCTGGGCGCCGCCACTGCCGTACGCGCGGTCACGCCGACCACTGCGCGAGCGCCGCCTCGATCGCCCGCAGCGCCGCGGGGGTCGGACGCGCCCAGCCGCCGGGCGGGGTCCAGGGGGAGGAGGTGGTGCCGTGGGTACGGGTGCGGCGGGGGAGTCGGGGGAGGGGCGTGGTGGTCATTGGGGCTCACTCCTTGGTTGGACGCGCCGCCGTTCCGCACCATCCTGTCCGAGGCTGTGCTGCGCACGCCGTTGCGGGACGCCACGGCGTGGAAGGAGCAGCTCGAACACCTAGCGGAGATGACAGAGCGCCCGAACATCACGCTTCAGGTACTGCCCCAGGGTTCCGGCCTGCACGGCTTGGTGAGCACCGACGTGATGTTCCTGAGGCTGCTCGACGGCCAGACAGTGGCCTACACCGAAACCGCCTACCACGGCGAACTGGTCGAAGAAAACAGGGAGGTTGAGCGTCTGCAACGTGCGTACGATTCGATGCGCGACCTGGCGCTGTCCCCGGCCGAGTCGCGGAAGTTCATCGGGCAGATGCTGGAGGAAGCACCATGCGATCCGTCGACCTGACAGCCGTGACATGGCGCAAGAGCAGCTACAGCAACCCGGACGGCGGCCAGTGCCTCGAAGTCGTCGACAACCTCCCCACCCCCAGCCCGCTCGTCCCCGTCCGCGACTCCAAGAACCCCCACGGGCCCGCCCTCGTACTCCCGGCGGCGGCCTGGGCGTCCTTCGTCACGGCCGTACGACGTGACGAGCTGCCCGGCGCCTGAGGCTCAGTGCTCGACGCAGAGGTTGGCCCGGACGTAGGCGACCGCGCGGGCCGTGCGCCCCCCAAGTGAATACCGAAGGTCGCCGGGAAACCCGAAGGGTCGCCGCACCCTTCGGTGCAGCGACCCTTCGGTGGAACGCCAGGTTCAGGCGTGCGTCAGTGGACGTCGCCCATCAGGACCTTGACCTTCTTGCGGTACATCCAGACCGCGACACCGGCGATCACGGCGAGCGTGGCCTCCAGGGCGACGATGCCCGTCTTGTTGAGGTCGACGTTGGCGATGGACAGCAGACCCGTCGTGGCGTCACCGGCGGTGACGGCCAGGAACCAGACACCCATCATCTGGGAGGCGTACTTCGCGGGAGCCATCTTCGTGGTGACGGAGAGGCCGACCGGCGAGAGCGTCAGCTCACCGACGGTCTGCACGAAGTAGATCGCGACCAGCCACATCGCGGCCGCCTTGTGACCACCCTCGGCGATCGTCAGCGGCGCAAGGAACAGGAAGAACGAGGCACCGATCAGGATCAGACCCGAAGCGAACTTGGTCGCCGTGCTCGGCTCCTTGCCGCGCTTGTTCAGCGCCAGCCACGCCCAGGCGAACACCGGCGCGAGCGCCATGATCATGACCGGGTTGACGGACTGGTACCAGGAGACCGGGAACTCCCAGCCGAAGATCGTGTTCTCGGCGGAGGAGTCGGCGAAGATCGACATGGTCGAGCCGCCCTGGTCGTAGATCATCCAGAAGACGGCCGCGGCGACGAAGAACCAGATGTACGCGGACATCTTCGACTGCTCGGCGCGGTCGAGGTCCTTGTCCCGCTTGATGCGCGCGATGACCATGACCGGGATGATCAGACCGGCGATGGTGATCGGGACCAGCAGCCAGTTCAGGGTGTAGTGACCCGAGAAGCCGACGATGCAGTAGAAGACCACCGCGACGGCCGCCCACAGCGCGGACTTGCGCAGCGTCGCGGCCTTCTCCGCGGCCGACAGCGGCGTGGGGACCTCGTGCGAGCGCGGGTTCAGGTGACGGCCGCCGAGCAGGTACTGGGCCAGACCCAGCGCCATGCCGAGCGCGGCGAGCGCGAAGCCCAGGTGCCAGTTGACGTTCTCGCCGACGGTGCCGATGACCAGCGGAGCGGCGAAGGCGCCGACGTTGATGCCGATGTAGAAGAGCGTGAAGCCACCGTCACGGCGCGGGTCGTCCGGACCGTCGTAGAGGTGACCGACCATCGTGGAGATGTTGGCCTTCAGCAGACCGGAGCCGATCGCGACGAGTCCGAGGCCGCCGTAGAACGTGCCGGACGACGGCAGGGCCAGCGTGAGGTGGCCCAGCATGATGATGACGCCCGCGACGGCGACCGTCTTGCGGGGGCCGAGGACACGGTCGGCGAACCAGCCACCCGGCAGGGCGAGCAGGTACACCAGCGACAGGTACACCGAGTAGATCGCGGTCGCGGTGGCCGCGCTCAGGTGCAGGCCGCCCGGTGCCACCAGGTACAGCGGGAGCAGAGCCTTCATGCCGTAGTAGGAGAATCGCTCCCACATCTCGGTCATGAAGAGAGTGGCCAGTCCGCGGGGGTGGCCGAAGAAGGTCCTCTCGGAACCGGGGGTGCCCGGAGTCACCGAGTCCTTCGTCAGGCTGGACGCCATGGTCGTTCCTTGCTGGTCGGGACGCGCTGCTTGAGCGTTACGCGCCCGGTGGGGGCGGCCGGCACCGGCGGGATTCGACCGTCCTTCCCCACGCCCACGGGGAGTCCGCTCCGGATTGCGAAGCGGTGGACGGCGACCACCGGGATCCACGCCCATCGCGCAGTGATGCGCTGGGCCCGGCCACAGGTCATTCCTTTCAAGGCTGGCGAACACCAGCCCGCACATGAAAGAGACCTTCAGCGTCAAGTACGCGCCAAAGGTCCCCTAGTGGTGCTACAGGCGTCTGGTCACCATACGACATCCCAATGCGGCATATGGAAGGACTTGAGACATGGATCACAGGTAATAATGGAACCACGGACACCTATTCGAAGGTGTCAGGCAAGATCGCTTCCCACAGCCGCAGGCAAGAAACCGTAAGGCCCCAGGTAAGAATTACGGTTGGCGATCACACCACAGGCGCTGTCCGCGGCGGACTACCATCACCCCATGACCCGTGTACTGCTCGCCGAGGACGACGCGTCCATCTCGGAGCCATTGGCCCGCGCCCTGCGCCGGGAGGGTTACGAGGTCGAAGTGCGCGAGGACGGACCCACCGCGCTCGACGCCGGAATGCAGGGCGGCGTCGACCTGGTCGTCCTGGACCTGGGCCTGCCCGGTATGGACGGCCTCGAAGTGGCCCGCCGCCTCCGTGCCGAAGGCCACACCGTCCCCATCCTCATCCTGACCGCGCGCGCCGACGAGGTGGACACCGTCGTCGGTCTCGACGCGGGCGCCGACGACTACGTCACCAAGCCCTTCCGCCTTGCCGAACTGCTCGCCCGTGTCCGGGCCCTCCTGCGGCGCGGCGCCGCGGAGCCGCAGCAGCCGCCCGCCACGCACGGGGTGCGCATCGACGTCGAGTCGCACCGGGCCTGGATGGGTGACGAGGAACTCCAGCTCACGGCGAAGGAGTTCGACCTGCTGCGGGTCCTCGTCCGCGATGCCGGCCGGGTCGTCACGCGTGACCAGCTGATGCGCGAGGTCTGGGACACCACGTGGTGGTCGTCCACCAAGACCCTCGACATGCACATCTCGTGGCTCCGCAAGAAGCTCGGCGACGACGCGGCGAACCCCCGCTACATCGCGACGGTACGAGGAGTCGGCTTCCGCTTCGAAAAGAGCTGAGGCCCCGCGGCGGCGGGTGGCGGAGGGACAGGGGGCGGCTCCGGGCGGGCCGGGGATGCGGGGCGAAGCCCCGCCCCAGGGGCGCGGGGAACTGCGCGCACAGCCCCCACCGGCCCGCGGACAGGCAACGACCTCACCTGCACCCCACCCACCCGCGCCGAAGAACCCCGGGTTACCCGAACGCCGTCCCCCGCCCCGGCCGAGCGCAGCGTCAAGGCACACTGGTCCACGTACAGCCACCCGCCCGGAGGACCCCGTGCGTCGCCGTCTCATCCAGTCCACGCTCGCCGTCGTGCTCGTCGTGATCGCCGTCTTCGGCGTCTCCCTCGTGATCGTCGAGACCCGCACGATCAGCAACAGCGCCCAGGAACGCGTGGACTCCGAGGCCCTGCGTCTGGCCAGCATCGTCGACAGCCGCATCCTCGGCGACGAGCACATCAACGCGGAGATCCTCAAGAACCAGATCGCGGAAGACCGGTACGCCGTGATCCGCATCCCCGGCCAGGCCCCCGTCGAGCTCGGCCTCCAGCCCAGCGGTGACGTCATCCACTCCACGGCCAAGGGCGAGGAGGGCGAGACGGTCACCGTCCAGGAGCCCCGCTCGGCCGTGACGCGCGAGGTCGGCCGCACCCTCCTGATCATCGCCTTGGTCGCGCTGCTCGCGATCGTCGCCGCGGTCCTGCTGGCCGTACGGCAGGCCAACCGCCTCGCCTCCCCGCTCACCGACCTCGCGGAGACCGCGGAGCGGCTCGGCTCCGGCGACCCCCGCCCGCGTCACAAGCGCTACGGCGTCCCGGAGCTGGATCGTGTCGCCGACGTGCTGGACGCCAGCGCGGAGCGGATCGCACGGATGCTCACCGCCGAGCGCCGCCTTGCCGCGGACGCCTCCCACCAGCTCCGTACGCCGCTGACGGCCCTCTCCATGCGCCTGGAGGAAATCACCCTCACGGATGACCCGGACAACGTGAAGGAGGAGGCGACGATCGCCCTGACCCAGGTCGAGCGCCTCACTGACGTGGTGGAGCGGCTGCTCACCAACGCCCGCGATCCCCGTACCGGCTCCGCCGTCACCTTCGACCTCGACGAGGTCATCAAGCAGCAGCTGGAGGAGTGGCGCCCGGCCTACCGCAGCGCGGGCCGCGCCATCGTCAGCTCGGGCAAGCGGCATCTGCAGGCCGTCGGCACCCCGGGCGCGGTCGCCCAGGTACTGGCCGCGCTCATCGAGAACTCGCTCATGCACGGGGGCGGCACGGTCGCCCTGCGCACCCGTGTCACGGGCAACCAGGCCGTCGTGGAGGTCACGGACGAGGGCCCCGGTGTCCCCACCGACCTGGGCGCCCGCATCTTCGAGCGCACGATCAGCGGTCGCAACTCCACGGGCATCGGCCTCGCGGTCGCCCGCGACCTCGCGGAGGCGGACGGGGGCCGTCTGGAGATGCTCCAGGCACAGCCGCCGGTGTTCGGCCTGTTCCTCTCCCGCACCCCGCTGAAGAGGCCACCCCTGGTGGACGAGGACGAGGAACGAACGGTCAGATAGCCCCGGCGGGCAGCCCCCGGGGGGCTCAGTTCGCCCGGGCCCGTGCGCGGGACCGTCGAGACTCCGGCTCCTCGTCGAGGAGCGCCTCGGCGCTCTCCAGGACCTCACGCGCCTCGTCCGGGACCGTACGGAACACCCACGTGCGGTACGACCAGAACCGGAACAGCGTCGCGATGCCGATGCCGAGGAACTTGAAGATGTTGCTCTGCAGCGGGCTGTCCCAGCCGAAGCCGTACGTCGCCACGTACAGCACGCCGTTCTCGATGACCAGCCCCACCGCGCTGAACAGCACGAAGAGGCCCATCTCCTTGGTGCGGCCACCACGGTCACGGTCCCGGTACGTGAAGTAGCGGAACCCGATGTAGTTGAAGACGATTGCGACGATCGTGGCGATGACACTCGCCCGTACGACCTGCAGCCCGGTCGCGCTGCGCACCAGGTTGAAGGTCACCAGGTTGACGAGAAGCCCCGCTCCGCCGACTGCCCCGAACTTCGCGATCTCCCGGAACAGCTGGTCGAACCGGCGGCGAACCGCGCTGCGGGGCCGTACGTGAAGCCCCGAAGAAGCACTGCCCATGGTGTCGCCAGCCCCCGTAGGTCGGACATCGGTCGAAAAATTCAACCCAGCCACTCTAACCAGCGGGCCGCCCTCGTGCCTGTGGAGGGCCTCACGGGACCGGAAAGAGCGGGTCACAGCGAGGGAAAACCGGGGCCGTGCCGGGATCACAGCCGGACCGCGGGCACGGAAACCGGCCCCATGGCGCGACCGATACCCTTGCAGCGTGACGTTCCCGGTAGTCGGCATGGTCGGCGGGGGCAGCTCGCTCGTATGACACACGAGGCGGGCATCCCGCTCGGCATCAAGTTCAAGCTCCTCAGTGACACCCCTCAGGATTCCGCGGCGCAGGTCGTCGGCGATGTCGTCATCGGCGACTACCGCGACCTCGACACGCTGCGTGAGTTCGCGCGGGGCTGCGACGTGATCACCTTCGATCACGAACACGTACCCACCGAGCATCTGCGTGCCCTGGAGGCGGACGGCATCCCCGTCCGCCCCGGCCCGGACGCGCTCGTGCACGCCCAGGACAAGGGCGTGATGCGCGCGAAGCTCGACGCGATCGGTGTGCCGTGCCCACGGCACCGGATCGTGACCGACGTCGAGGACGTGGCCGCGTTCGCGGCGGAGGGCCTCGCCGAAGGGGCCGGGGGCGACGGTTTCCCGATCATCCTCAAGACGGTCCGCGGCGGCTACGACGGCAAGGGCGTCTGGTTCGTCCGGTCGATCGAGGAGGCGGCCGAGCCCTTCCGGGCCGGCGTGCCCGTCCTCGCCGAGGAGAAGGTCGACTTCGTACGGGAACTCGCGGCGAACGTCGTCCGCTCCCCGCACGGCCAGGCGGTCGCGTACCCCGTGGTCGAGTCCCAGCAGGTCAACGGCGTCTGCGACACGGTGATCGCCCCCGCGCCCGGCATACCGGACGAGCTGGCCCTCCAGGCCGAGGAGCTCGCGCTGCGCATCGCCAAGGAACTCGGTGTCGTCGGTCACCTGGCCGTCGAGCTCTTCGAGACCACGGACGGCCGCATCCTGGTCAACGAGCTGGCCATGCGCCCGCACAACTCGGGCCACTGGACCCAGGACGGCGCGATCACCTCCCAGTTCGCCAACCACGTCCGCGCGGTCCTGGACCTCCCCCTCGGCGACCCGCGCCCGCGCGCCAGGTGGACGGTCATGGTCAACGTCCTGGGCGGCGACTACCCGGACATGTACTCCGCGTACCTGCACTGCATGGCCCGCGACCCCCAGCTGAAGATCCACATGTACGGCAAGGACGTGAAGCCCGGTCGCAAGGTCGGCCACGTCAACACCTACGGCGAGGACCTGGACGACGTCCTCGAGCGCGCCCGCCACGCAGCCGGTTACCTGAGAGGCACGATCACCGAATGAGCCCCGTCGTAGGCATTGTCATGGGGTCGGACTCCGACTGGCCCGTCATGGAAGCGGCCGCGCAGGCGCTGGACGAGTTCGAGATCCCCTACGAGGTGGATGTCGTCTCCGCGCACCGCATGCCGCACGAGATGATCACGTACGGCGAGCAGGCCGCGGAGCGCGGGCTCAAGGCGATCATCGCGGGCGCGGGCGGGGCGGCCCATCTGCCCGGCATGCTCGCGTCCGTGACCCCGCTGCCCGTCATCGGCGTGCCGGTCCCGCTGAAGTACCTCGACGGCATGGACTCGCTGCTCTCGATCGTGCAGATGCCGGCCGGCGTCCCGGTCGCGACCGTGTCCGTCGGCGGCGCGCGCAACGCGGGCCTGCTGGCCGCCCGGATGCTCGCCGCGCACGACGAGGAACTGCTCACCCGCATGCGGGAGTTCCAGCAGGAGCTGAACGACCAGGCCACCGAGAAGGGCAAGCGGCTGCGCGCCAAGGTCGAGGGCGCGGGCGGCGGCTTCGGCTTCGGCTCCGGGAAGTGACGCCCATGGCCTCCCCCACGTCGTCCGCCACGTCCACGGCATCCCTCGACGAGGCCCGCGCCCTCCTCGCCGACTTCCCCGTCGTCGACGGCCACAACGACCTCCCCTGGGCGCTGCGCGAACAGGTCCGCTACGACCTCGGTGCCCGCGACATCGCCGCCGACCAGAGCGCCCACCTGCACACCGACCTGGCCCGGCTGCGCGCCGGCGGCGTCGGCGCGCAGTTCTGGTCGGTGTACGTCCGCTCGGACCTGCCGGGCGCGGTCGCCGCGACGCTCGAACAGATCGACTGCGTACGGCGGTTGATCGACCGTCACCCCTCCGACCTGCGGGCCGCGCTGACCGCCGCCGACATGGAGGCGGCGCGCGCACAGGGCCGTATCGCCTCCCTGATGGGCGCGGAGGGCGGCCACTCCATCGACAACTCCCTCGCCGTGCTGCGGGGGTTGTACGCGCTGGGCGTGCGCTACATGACCCTCACCCACAACGACAACATCGCGTGGGCGGACTCGGCGACCGACGTGCCCACCGTGGGCGGTCTGTCGGCCTTCGGCCGTGAGGTCGTGCGGGAGATGAACCGCGAGGGCATGCTGGTCGACCTCTCGCACGTCGCGGCGACGACCATGCGGGACGCGCTCGACACGAGCTCCGCGCCGGTGATCTTCTCCCACTCCTCCTCGCGCGCGGTGTGCGACCACCCGCGCAACATCCCGGACGACGTCCTGGAGCGGCTGCCCGCCAACGGGGGAGTGGCGATGGTGACGTTCGTACCGAAGTTCGTCCTTCAGGCGGCGGTCGACTGGACGGCCGCGGCCGACGAGAACATGCGCGCGAACGGCTTCCACCACCTCGACACCACCCCCGACGGCATGAAGGTCCACCGCGCCTTCGAGGAGTCCCACCCGCGCCCCGTCGCCACGGTGTCGACGGTGGCGGACCACCTCGACCACATGCGCGAGGTCGCCGGTGTCGACCACCTCGGCATCGGCGGCGACTACGACGGCACGGCGTTCACCCCGGACGGCCTCGACGATGTCTCCGGCTACCCGAACCTGATCGCCGAGCTGCTGGACCGCGGCTGGTCGAAGACCGACCTCGCCAAGCTGACCTGGCAGAACGCGGTACGGGTGCTGGGTGCCGCGGAAGACGTGGCGCGCGGTCTTCAGGCCACCCGCGGTCCGTCCGTCGCGACGATCGAGTCCCTCGACGGCGACGGGGCCTGAGCGTCCAGGGCGGGGTAGTCGGTGTAGCCGTCCGCCCCGCCCACGTACATCAGGTACCGGTCCCGGACCGGGTTGAGCGGGGCGCCCAGGCGCAGCCGTCGCACCAGGTCCGGGTTGGCCAGGAACGGACGGCCGAGGGCGACCAGGTCCGCGCCGGCCGCCAGCATGTCCCGGGCGGCCCGGGTGACGGCCTCGGTGGTGAGGTCGGTCAGGACCGGGTTGCCGATCAGGACGCCGGGCCAGTCGGCGCGGATCCGCCGGTACACCGTCGTGTCCGGGTCGGCGTGCACGAGGTGCAGATAGGCGAGGTCCAGGTCCTTCAGCCGGGCCAGGAGCGCGGAGTAGAGGGCTTCGGTGTCGTCCTCCCGCACGCCGTTGACGGTGCTGCCGGGGGAGATCCGCACGCCCACCCGGTCGGCACCGATCGCGTCGGCCACCGCCTCGGTGACCTCCGCCGTGAACCGCACCCGTCGCCCGGCCGGGCCGCCGTACCCGTCCGTCCTGCGGTTGGTGTTGCCGGCGAGGAACTGGTGCAGCAGATGCCCGTTGGCCGAGTGCACCTCGACGCCCTCGAAGCCCGCCGCGACGGCGCGGCGGGCGGCCGCGGCGAAGTCGGCGGCGGTGGCGCGGATGTCGCCGCGGGTCATCTCCCGGGGCACGACGGCGGGCCGGTGCCCCCGCGGAGTGAAGATCGTCTCCGGCAGTGGCACGGAGGAGGGCGCGACCGGGGTCAGGCCGGTGGTCGCCGGATGACTGACCCGCCCACCGTGCTGGAGCTGCAGGAACATGTGCCCGCCCGCCGCCCGCACCGCCTCGGTGACCCGCCGCCACCCGACCTCGTGCCGGTCGGTGTGGATCGCGGTGATGTTCGGGTACGTCTGGCCGACCGCGTTCGGTGTCGACGCCTCACCGATGAGCAGACCGGCCGTGGCCCGCTGGGTGTAGTGGGTGACCATGAGGGGACCCGGGGTGCCGTCCGCCTCCGCGCGGTTGCGGGTGAGCGGGGCCATCACGAGGTGGTGGGGGAGCCCGAGCCGGCCGAGCCGGGCCGGGGCCAGGAAGTCCGTCGTCCGTGTCATGACGGTACGCTAGAACTTAACACTGATGTCAGATTCAAGCCCCGGAGGGCGGAGGCGGCATGCGGATCGGTGAACTCGCCCGGCGCACGGGCGTGAGCGAGCGGTCGCTGCGCTACTACGAGACCCAGGGGCTGCTGGCGTCCGAGCGCACGACCGGCGGACACCGCGCGTACCCCGAGGCGGCCGTCGACCGGGTGGTACGGATCCAGGAGCTGTACGCGGCCGGGCTGCACAGCGCGAAGATCCGGCAGCTGCTGCCGTGCATGCGCGACCAGGACGGCGGGCCCTCCGCGATCGCCACCCCGCGGCTGGTCGCCGATCTCACCGCGGAACGCGACCGCATCGACCGGATGATCGCCGACCTGGTCCGCTCCCGGGAGACGCTGGACGAGGTGATCGACGCGGCCGGAGACGCCTGACCGAGGTACCCCCGAACGCCCCACTCGCCAGGAGGGATCCGCGCGCTGCGTGCGACCGTGGCCGTACGCCGGCCGCAGCACGGCGTAGCCCGCGACCGACGCAGCTCACGACGACGTACGGAGCCCGCCATGGCCGACCTCCAGAACGGCATGCCTACGACCACCGAGGCAGGCGGGGGCGACGGTCTGCCGGACGACCCCTTCGTCGAAACGGCACACGCTCCGGACGAGGAGACCCTGGCCCGGGCGCACTGCCTGCTGGCCGGCCATCCCGTCGCCGATGGCTACAGCGGACTGCCGTGGGCCCTGCGCCATCTGCCCTGGTACGACCTGGAGCTGGGCGAGACGGCCGTCGACACCGACGTGCCGCGGATGCGCGAGGGCGGTGTGGGCGCGCTGTTCTGGTCGCTGCACCTGCCCGAGGGGCTCACCGGGGACCGGGCGGTGGGCGCCACGCTGGAGCAGCTGGACCTCGTCCACTCGGTGATCGACGCCCACCCGGAGGGCCTGCGGCCGGCGCGCACCGCCGGGCAGATCATCGACGCCCACCACTGCGGCCGGGTCGCCGTCGTGCTGGGCCCGGCCGGGGCGCCCGCGCTCGGCGACTCCCTGGGCATCCTGCGCATCCTGCACACCCTCGGCCTGCGCCTCCTCACCCTGACGGGTACCACCTGGGCGAGCGAGGCGGGGCTGACCCGGTTCGGCGAGGAGGTCATTCGCGAGATGAACCGCCTCGGCGTCCTCGCCGACCTCTCCGGGGCCTCGGACTCCACCGTCCGCCGGGCCACCGCCCTCTCCAAGACCCCCGTGCTGTGCACCCGGTCGGCCGCCCGCGCGCTGCGCCCGCACCCGGCCAACCTGTCCGACGACCTGCTCGCCGAGCTGGGCGCGGCGGGCGGCCTGTGCATGGTGCCGCTGACCGCCGAGCAGACCGGCCCGACCGTCCGGGACGTCGCCGACCACCTCGACCACGTCCGCGCCGTGGCCGGCCCCGAGTGCGTCGGCCTGTCCGGCACCTACGACTCCGGCGCCACCCACCCTCGCGACCTCGCCGACGCCTCCCGCTATCCCCATCTGGTCGCCGAGCTGCTCCGCCGTGGCTGGTCCGAGGCGGAACTGTCCCTGCTGACCTGGGGCAACGTCCAGCGCGTCCTGCGCAGCGCGGACTTCATGGCCCGCGCCGCGCAGTGCCGGCGGGAACCGTCGACCGCGAGGATCGCCGAACTGGACGGCTAGGCCCCCTCGGCCTCGCCCGCGTCCGTCTTTCCCGCTCGTCCTCAGCAGGCGCAGAGACAGAAGGGGTGTCCCGCCGGGTCGGCGTACACCCGCCAGGTGCGCGAGCGGTCCTCGGTGTCCAGCGGCTTCGCGCCCAGCGTCAGCACCTCCTTCTCGGCCGCGTCCAGATCCTCCACCACCAGGTCCAGGTGGAACTGCTGCGAGCCGTCCGGCGCGGGCCACCGCGGCGGGACGAAGCCGGGCGCCTGCTGGAAGGCGAGCGCCTGACCGCCCGGCACCTTCAGGTCCACCCACGAGCTGTCCCCGGGGTCCTCCTCCACGCTGCCGCCGAGCACCTGCGCGTAGAACCCGGCGAGCGCGCGCGGGTCGGAACAGTCCAGGACGACGACACCCAGCTTGGCGAGAGCCATGACTTCCTCCGAGGGGTTTACCAACGACACGACGAGTTACCTCAAGACCTCTTCAAGAGGTAACGGTTACTGCATGCTCCCGCATAAGAGGTAACGTCGCAACCATGAATGACCGTGCGCCCGCGCCCGGCGGTCTGGCTCTGATCCAGTCGCTGGTGAACACCCTGGACATCGAGTCGGGCGCGGACTCGCTGGACACCGCAGAGGGCCGGGCGACCTTCGGTCTCGCGGAGGGCGAGGCGGAGGCGGCCCGCGAGCTGCGCGAGTCGTTGCGCGCGGCCTGCCTGGCGCACGCGGGCCACCCGGCGCACCGCGCGGTGATCCCTCTTGGCGAGCTGCTGGCCCGGGCCCCGCTGCACGTGACGGTCGACGAGCACGACGGCGCGGCACGGCTCGTCCCCGCGGGCGACTCACTCGCGGCGCGCGTCGCGGGGGTCCTCGCGGACGCGCTCGTCGAGGGCACCTGGCTGCGGCTGAAGGCCTGTGAGGCACCGACCTGCCACTGGGCGTACTACGACCGCTCCCCGGCGGGCCGCGGCCGTTGGTGCTCGATGTCGGTCTGCGGGGCGCGCGCGAAGATGCGCCGGTACCGCGCGAAATAGCCCGTCCGTACGCGCGAAGTGGGACAACCGGCCGCACCGGTCGCCGGGAGCGTGGAGAATGTGTGGTGACGGCGGTCCGGCCGACTGAGCCTCGGCCGGACCGCCGTCACCTGCGAAGCGCTACGGGGTCACCTGCGAAGCCCCCTCCAGGGCCACTGGGGCCACTGGGGACTGTCCGGCCCTAGGCGTTCGGGCGGCCCATCGCCCGATACGTCCATCCGGCCCGGCGCCACACCTCGGGGTCGAGCGCGTTGCGGCCGTCCAGGAGCAGCCGGGCCGAGGCGGCCTCGCCCAGCACGGCCGGGTCCAGCTCGCGGAACTCCCGCCATTCGGTCAGGTGCAGGACGACGTCGGCGCCGCGCACGGCCTCGACTGCGGAGTCGGCGTACCCGAGCGTCGGGAAGAGGCGCTTGGCGTTCGCCATGCCCTTCGGGTCGTAGACGGTGACCTGGCCGCCCTGGAGGTGGATCTGCCCGGCGACGTTCAGTGCGGGCGAGTCCCGGACGTCGTCCGAGTCGGGCTTGAAGGTCGCGCCGAGCACGGCGACCCGCTTGCCGAGGAAGGATCCGCCGCCCAGCGCCTCCCGGGCCATCTCCACCATCTGGCCGCGACGGCGCATGTTGATGGAGTCGATCTCGCGCAGGAAGGTCAGCGCCTGGTCCGCGCCGAGCTCACCGGCCCGGGCCATGAAGGCGCGGATGTCCTTCGGCAGACAGCCGCCGCCGAATCCGATCCCCGCCCGCAGGAACTTCTTCCCGATCCGCTCGTCGTGGCCGATGGCCTCGGCCAGCAGGGCGACATCGCCGCCGGCGGCCTCGCAGACCTCGGCCATGGCGTTGATGAAGGAGATCTTGGTCGCGAGGAAGGAGTTCGCGGAGGTCTTCACCAGCTCGGCGGTCGGGAAGTCGGTGACGACGAAGGGCGAGCCCTCGGAGACGGGCGTCGCGTACACCTCGCGCAGGATCTTCTCGGCCCGCTCGCTGCGCACGCCGACCACGAGACGGTCGGGGTGCAGCGTGTCCTGGACGGCGAAGCCCTCGCGCAGGAACTCCGGGTTCCAGGCGAGTTCGGCGTCCTCACCGGCGGGGGAGAGCTCGGCGAGCGTGCGCGCCAGCCGCTCCGCGGAGCCCACCGGCACGGTGGACTTGCCGACGACGAGGGCGGGGCCCAACAGGTGCGGGGCGAGCGTCTCGAAGGCGGCGTCGACGTACGACATGTCGCACGCGTACTCCCCGTGCTTCTGCGGCGTGTTCACGCAGACGAAGTGGACGTCGCCGAACTCCCCCACCTCGGCCCAGTCCATGGTGAAGCGCAGCCGGCCGGTGGATCCCTCGATGCCCGCCACATGCTTGCGCAGCAGCTCCTCGAGCCCCGGCTCGTACATCGGGACCTCGCCCCGCTGCAGCATCTCGATCTTCTCGGGGACGACATCGAGCCCCAGCACCTCGAACCCGAGCTCGGCCATGGCCGCGGCGTGGGTGGCGCCGAGATAGCCGGTGCCGATCACGGTGATCTTGAGGGCCATGGGTACTCCTGGGATGAATGGGCTCGGTGCGCTGCCCGAGCATAGTCGGGGCATGTTCGGGCCCCTCGTCGGGCAGGCTCCCCCTGTCGCCAAGCTCACGTATCCCTCCCGTGGGCGGACCCCTAAAATTTGGGTTACTTAACGGTAATTAGCGTCCTTGGAGCGTGAGAGACCTTGGCCGGATCGGCTGATTTCGACCTGTACCGCCCGTCCGAGGAGCACGACATGCTCCGTGACGCGATCCGCTCGCTGGCCGAGGCGAAGATCGCGCCGTACGCGGCCGTGGTGGACGAGGAAGCCCGTTTCCCGCAGGAGGCCCTGGACGCACTGGTCTCCTCCGACCTGCACGCCGTGCATGTGCCGGAGTCGTACGGCGGCGCGGGTGCCGACGCGCTCGCCACGGTGATCGTGATCGAGGAGGTGGCGCGTGTGTGTGCCAGCTCCTCCCTGATCCCGGCCGTGAACAAGCTGGGCTCGCTCCCGGTGATCCTCTCCGGTTCGGAGGCCCTGAAGCAGAAGTACCTGACCCCGCTCGCCCAGGGCGACGGGATGTTCTCGTACTGCCTCTCGGAGCCGGACGCGGGTTCGGACGCCGCGGGCATGAAGACGAAGGCCGTCCGCGACGGCGACGACTACGTCCTCAACGGCGTGAAGCGCTGGATCACCAACGCGGGCGTCTCCGAGTACTACACGGTGATGGCGGTCACCGACCCCACCAAGCGCTCGAAGGGCATCTCGGCCTTCGTCGTCGAGAAGTCGGACGAGGGCGTCTCCTTCGGCGCTCCCGAGAAGAAGCTCGGCATCAAGGGCTCCCCGACGCGCGAGGTCTACCTCGACAACGTCCGCATCCCCGCCGACCGCATGATCGGCGAGGAGGGCACCGGCTTCGCCACGGCCATGAAGACCCTGGACCACACCCGCATCACGATCGCCGCGCAGGCGCTCGGCATCGCGCAGGGCGCCCTCGACTACGCCAAGGGCTATGTCCAGGAGCGCAAGCAGTTCGGCAAGGCGATCGCCGACTTCCAGGGCATCCAGTTCATGCTCGCCGACATGGCCATGAAGATCGAGGCCGCCCGCCAGCTGACGTACGCGGCGGCGGCCAAGTCGGAGCGCGGCGACAGCGACCTCACCTTCCAGGGCGCCGCGGCCAAGTGCTTCGCCTCGGACGTGGCGATGGAGGTCACCACGGACGCCGTCCAGCTCCTCGGCGGCTACGGCTACACCCGCGACTACCCGGTCGAGCGCATGATGCGCGACGCCAAGATCACCCAGATCTACGAGGGCACGAACCAGGTCCAGCGCATCGTGATGGCCCGCAACCTTCCGTAACCCACCCCCACCACGAACTCGAGGGGCACCCCACCGGGGTGCCCCTCGCTCTGGTCCCCGGTCCTTGTCCGCGGTCAGCCCACTCGCGCGCCAGTTGCGTGCCCCTGCTCGGCGTCGAACCATTCCTTCTGCGCGGCCCAGTGTCCGACCCACCCCGCGAACCCCGGTGCGGAGGTGGTGAACCCGAACTCGGCACCGAAGGGAACGGCGCCCTCCCCGGTGATGTGCCAGATGTGCCCCCGGTGCGGGCCCGTGACGACGAGATGCCAGTTGATTCCGCACCCGTCGGTGCCCAGCACGACGGACCCGTGGTCGAAGACCCGCTCGACGACCGGATCGATCTCCTCGGCCGGCCTCGGGTCGTCCTCCCACCGCCACGCCTCCGTGAGCGGGAACGGTCGGCTCAGGTCGCGCCCCTGCCCGTCGTCGCCCCCGTCCTCGGGCAGCTCGGCCAGGGACATCAGCCTGTACTCCGGCGGCCCGGAGTACGACCCGTCGGTCACCTCGGCGACGAACGTCCGGTAAGGCTCGGGCAGCACGATGCCGTGCTTCGCCTCGAAGGCGTGCACCGCCGCCCAGCCGAGCGCCGACTCCCCGTCGTCGTCCATGTCGAACGCCCCTCGCAGCGCCGCGAGTCCCGCCGGGGTGGCCTGATCGTTGTTCATGCGGACATGGATACCAGCCGGCTCCGACAGCGCCCGGTGCGGTCGGCCTCACAGGCCGTTCAGGGCGTTCAGGGCGTTCCCTAGATCCTCCGGCGTGCGGTAGTGGACGGTCCGCATACCGAGTGCGGCCGCCGCCTCCACGTTCTCCAGGGTGTCGTCCACGAACAGGCAGCGCTCGGCAGGGACGCCGGCCCGCGCGACGGCGATGTCGTAGATGCGCCGGTCGGGCTTGGCGATGCCCACCCGCGCGCTGCTGACCACGTGGTCGGCGAGGTCCGTCAGGCCCAGGGCCTCCAGGTCCTCCTCGAGCTGGACCGAGGTGTTGGTGACGAGGACCAGGGGCATGTGGGTACGGGCCCGGCGCAGCAGCGCCACCACCGTCTCGTCGGCGTGGAACGGCGAGCGTATGAGCGCGGTGCTCAGCTCCACCGCCGTCCCGTCGGCCACCAGTCCGGTCAGGCCCCGCAGGATCGACCCCGCCCACTCGTCCGGTGTGATCCGGCCCAGCACCAGCGGAAGCACCGTCTCCGGTGCGAAGGCCACCTTCATGGTGGTGCCCTCGGTCAGCCCGGCGGCGCGCTCCAGCGCGTACAGGTGGGCCGGTTCGTAGACGCGGATCACGTTGTCGACGTCACAGAGCACCGCGTCGAAGGGGCGTCCGCCGGAAGCGGACGGGGTGGCGGGGGAGAGGGTCATGACGTCACCCTGGCATCCGCCCCGGAGCCGCCCTCGGCCAGGGCCACCGGCCGGGGTGACTTCCCGCCCCGGCCCTCGGGCGTCCAGCATCGCCGAACCCCGACTGGTCCGGCCCCTCGCGTTCCTACTGGTCCGGCCCCTCGCGTCCCGACTTGTCCAGCCCCTCGCGTTCCTACTGGTCCAGCCCCTCGCATCCCGGCTAGTCCAGCCCCTCCGCCGCCCGCTTCTCCCGCAGTTCCATGATCGCCCGACGGCGTGCCAGCCGGTGGGTGCGCCGGATCTGGGCCTCCTGGTAGCGCCGCTCGTCGCGCTCGGTCTCCGGGAGCACGGGCGGCACGCGCCGCGGTTTGCCGTCGGCGTCGACCGCGGCGAAGACGAGATAGGCCGAACCGACCTGCTGGGGCGGCGTCGACTCGTTCCAGCGCTCGGCCAGCACGCGCACGCCGACCTCCATGGACGTCCGCCCCGTCCAGTTCACCTGGGCCTTCACATGGACGAGATCACCGACGCGGACCGGCTCCAGGAAGACCATCTCGTCCATGGAGGCGGTGACGGCGGGCCCGCCGGAGTGCCGCCCGGCCACCGCACCCGCCGCGTCGTCCACGAGCTTCATGATCACTCCGCCGTGCACCGTGCCCAGAAGGTTGGTGTCGTTGTGGGTCATGATGTGGCTGAGGGTGGTCCGGGACGCGAAGGTGGGCTTGCCCGGAATATCGGATTCCGGGTTGGGTGCCAGGTCTGTCATGCCGTCCACCCTATGCGGGGGCGTGCGAGAGTCGCTTTGCATCAGCTCTGCAACAGGCGTGACCCAGATCTCCCCGGGCTCTTGTTAGGCACACCGTGCGGACCTGCACACTGGTCCGCATGAACGATTGGCCCGACGGGTGGTCCGACAGCAACCGCAGCGACCGTTACGGACGCGGCAGCGCAGGCGCTCAGCCTGAGGGCGCCCGCGTCATGCGGCAGGTTCAGCGTGGCCCGGGAACGCCCGGTCCGCGCCCGTCCGCACCGCCGTACGGCGGGGTGCCCCAGCAGCCGACGTACGACGACGGCCAGGGGTACGACAACGGGTACGACTCCGGTTACAACACCGGGCAGGTCTACGGTTCGCCGGGCGGCCCCGGTGATCCGCAGGGTCCCGGCGGTCAGGGCGGCCGTGGCCCGCGCCCGGCGCCGAACTGGCGCCGGCGGATCAAGTGGATAGCGATCACGCTGGTCACGCTGTTGGTCGTGGTCTCCGTGGGCACCTACTTCTGGGCCGACTCCAAGCTCCACCGTGACGTGGATCTCTCGCAGGTCATCGACCGGCCCGACGCGGGCAAGGGCACGAACTACCTGATCGTCGGCTCCGACAGCCGCGCCGGCATGTCGGCCGAGGAGAAGAAGAAGCTGCACACCGGGTCCGCCGAGGGCAAGCGCACGGACTCGATGATGATCCTGCACGTCGGGAGCAACGGCGACACTCTGGTCTCCCTCCCCCGCGACTCGAACGTGACGATCCCGACGTACAAGGGATCCGCGTCCGGCAAGACCTTCCCCGGCACGGGTCGCCAGGTGAAGCTCAACGCGGCGTACGCGGAGGACGGGCCGACGCTGCTGGTCCGCACCATCGAGTACAACACCGGCCTGCACATCGACCACTACGTGGAGATCGGTTTCGCCGGGTTCGCGAACATCGTCGACGCGGTCGGCGGTGTGGAGATGACCCTCGACCAGGGCTTCAAGGACAAGTACTCCGGCGCCGACTTCAAGGCGGGCAAGCAGACCCTCAACGGTGAGCAGGCCCTCGCCTTCGTCCGTACCCGCCACGCCTTCGCGGCCTCGGACCTCCAGCGCACCAAGAACCAGCAGAAGTTCCTGTCCGCCCTGGCCCACCAGGTCGCGACCCCCGGAACCGTCCTGAACCCCTTCAAGCTGTACCCGACCATGGGCTCCGGCCTCGACAGCCTCACCGTCGACAAGGACATGAGCCTGTGGGACCTCGGCAGCATGTTCTGGGCGATGAAGGGCGTCACCGGCGGCAGCGGCAAGTCCATGAACATGCCGATCTCCGGCTCCACGGGCGGGAACCTCGTCTGGGACAAGGCCAAGGTCAAGACGCTCGTGGACGAGCTGAAGAACGACCAGACGGTGACGGTGTCGAGCAACTGACCCGCACCACCACGAGGGGCCCCGCCGGACGATACGGCGGGGCCCTGCGCGTGTCCCGTGGACGCGCGCGTCACCTACGTGCACACCACCTGATCCCCCGTCACCACCCGGGTCTCGGCCTGGTAGGGATCCTGCACCCGGACCCGTGTGACCTCCTTGAAGTCCGCCCCGGCGATCACCTTCAGCAGCGGCCCCCGCCCTTTGACCTCGCGCAGCTCGCTGCCCGGGAGCGCGGCGGCGAGGGACTTCGCGGAGCGGTCCCAGCGCGGGTCGTAGACGATGACGCTGTGCCGGGCGCCGCGGTCCTGGGCGTTGACGGGCCGGCCCGTCGTGCGGAACCCGGTGGCGGCCAGGGCGCCGTCCATGCGTTTGCCGAGGCCGTCCGTGGGCGTCCCGTTCTCCACCTGGACCTGGATCTGCTGCGGCGCCACCTCGACGCGCACGGTCTTGGCGTGCGCGGCCTTGTGCGGGGGAGCGAGCGGCTTGTCGTCACGCAGAGACTGGAAGAGCGCGGCGGCCTTGTTGTCGTCCCACTTCAGTGTGGAACCGATGCCCTTGACCATGTAGGCCATCTGTCCGATCGGCACGGTCGTGAACTCGGAGGAGGAAGGGGAGAAGTTCCGCATCGCCCGGCCGAGGTCCAGCAGCTCGTCCGTGCCGAACCCCTGGTCCGCGCGGACCGAACCGAGCACGGCCCGGGTGACATCACGGAACTTCATCGGGTTCAGCAGCACCCCCGACGACGTGGCCCGCTCGATCAGCGCCGCCAGGAACCGCTGCTGGCGCTGCATCCGGCCGATGTCGGAGGCGCCGTCGACATGCCGGGACCGTACGTACTGGAGTGCCTGCCCGCCGCTGAGCGTGTGCGTGCCGGCGCTCAGGTCGAGTCCGGTGTACGAGTCCTTGAGGGGCTGTGCGGTGCAGATGCTCACGCCGCCGAGCACGTCCACCGTCCGCATGAAGCTGGTGAAATCGACCTCCAAGTAGTGGTCGATCTTCACATGGGTCATGTTCTCGACGGTGCGCACGGTCAGCTGCGGGCCCCCCTCCGCGTACGCCGCGTTGAGCTTGATCGGGTGGGGGCCGTGCTCGGCGCCGGTGGTCTGGTCGGTGTGCGCGGGCACCTCGGCGTACGAGTCGCGCGGCAGGCTCACGACGCTGGCCCGCTCCCGGTTGGCGGCGATGTGCACGATCATCATCGTGTCGGTGCAGTGGCAGGGGGCACCGCCCAGACGGTACTTCCGCCGCTCCTCCTCCGTGATCTTGTCGCGGCCGTCGGTGCCGACCAGCAGCACGTTCATGCCGTGGCCCCCTGCGGGGCGGTTCTTCATGTCCTTGAAGGGGTCGACCCGGGCGATGTTCTCGCCCAGGCTGGTGACCACCGCGTGCCCGATGCCCGCCGAGGCGAGGACCACCACCGAGATCGTGGTGACCACCCGCATGGCCCAGCGCGGCTTCTTCCTCCGTACGGGGGGCCGTACGGTGGACCGCACCGGAGGCCGCCGGGAGCGGGGCGGCTGCGGGCGGCTCTGGGGACGGGGCTGCGGGCGTGCGGGGGAGCGGGGCGGCGTGGGCAAGGGGGACACCTCCGCGGGGGTGAACGTGGGGATCCGTGAGCACCGTAGGCCCATACGATCTGCTGCCCAGCCCGTGGACCGGGCGGCGCGCGCCCGTGTCCCCCATTCGCGGTAACGTGACGTCCGATGAGTGAGAAGTCTGACGTGCGGCCCCCCGCCGTTTCTGTGATCATGCCCGTCCTCAACGAGGAGCGGCATCTGCGCGGGGCCGTCCAAGCGATCCTGGCGCAGGAGTACGACGGCGAGATGGAGGTGGTCATCGCCATCGGTCCGTCCTCGGACCGTACGGACGAGATCGCCGCCGAACTCGTACGCGAAGACCCGCGCGTCCACACCGTCCCGAACCCCACCGGGCGCACCCCGGCCGCGCTGAACGCGGCGATCAAGGCGTCCCGGCATCCCGTCGTCGTGCGCGTCGACGGGCACGGCATGCTCTCCCCGAACTACATCGCGACCGCCGTGCGCCTCCTGGAGGAGACCGGCGCGCAGAACGTCGGCGGCATCATGCACGCCGAGGGCGAGAACGACTGGGAGCACGCGGTCGCCGCCGCGATGACCTCGAAGATCGGGGTCGGGAACGCCGCCTTCCACACGGGGGGCGAGGCCGCTCCCGCCGAGACCGTGTACCTCGGTGTCTTCCGGCGCGAGGCGCTGGAGCGCCAGGGCGGCTACAACGAGGAGTTCATCCGCGCCCAGGACTGGGAGCTGAACTTCCGGATCCGGGAGGCGGGTGGTCTCATCTGGTTCTCGCCCGAACTGAAGGTGTCGTACCGGCCCCGGCCCTCGGTCAAGGCGCTCGCCAAGCAGTACAAGGACTACGGGCGCTGGCGCCATGTCGTCGCCCGCTACCACGAGGGCTCCATCAACCTGCGCTACCTCGCCCCGCCGACCGCCCTGTGCGCGATCGCGGCGGGTGTCGTGGTGGGCGCGGCGCTGACGCCCTGGGGCTTCGTGATCCCCGGTGGCTATCTCGCGGCGATAGGGGTGGGCTCGCTGCCCGCGGGCAAGGGGCTCCCCCTGAAGGCCCGCCTGCAGATCCCCGTCGCCCTCGCGACCATGCACATGTCGTGGGGCTTCGGCTTCCTCACCAGCCCGAAGGCGCTGGCGAAGAAGGTCATCGCCTCCCGCCGCCCGGCGGTCCTCGGCTCCACGGAGCCCGCGAACTGAGCCTCATCCATGAGCAGTTGGGCCCCTCTCGACGTCGAGAGGGGCCCAACTGCTTTCTGCCGACCGGCCTACGGCCAGGTGCGGCTTCCTACGACCAGGTGTAGTCCTTGTTGACGTGCATGCAGGCGTCGGTCTTGGCGCCGTTGAGCACGTCCGCGGACGCCGGCGTCGTGTTGTCCTGCGCCTTCGCCTTGTACGCCGTGCCCTCGCGCCAGTCGGCGCCGACCACGAGCGTGACGCCCGAGACGTCCGTCGACTTCTTCACCGCGCTCAGCGGGACCCCCAGCGCCTTGGCGACCGCCTGGGCGTCGCCCTGCAGATCGGCGCTCGGGTAGCGGATCACCGTCGTCTCCTCGGCGGTCGCCGCCGAGGAGTCCGCCTCGGCCTTGGTGAAGCCCTTGCCGACGAGCAGCTGGGACACCGTGCGCGCGCGTCCGCCGACCGGGCCCAGCGCGGCCGTGCGGGTGCCGTTCTGCACGGTCACACCGATCTGGTCGTCGGCGGCGGCCGGGTCCGTGGAGGCCTTCACCGCGGTCACCGTCTTCTTCTTGTCCTTGCCGTCGAGCGCGATGTCCTCACGGACGAGACGGAACAGCTGCTCGGCCTCGACCGGCTTGGGCTCCACGCGGTTGCTGTCCGACACGGCCCACTGCCAGGGCATCGTGGTCATCGTGATGCGCTTCGGCTCGACCTTCTTGAGCTCGTTGCCGAGGTCGTAGAGCTTCAGCACGCTGCCCAGGCCCTTGTCGACGGTCAGTGCCTTGGTGGCCGTCTCCGCGAGGCTGCGCAGCTTGCCGGGGTTGCTGATCGTGGCGTTCTCGCGCAGCTGGCGGACCATCGAGTTCATGTACTGGTGCTGGGCCTTGGTCCGGCCGATGTCCGTGTTGTCCTCGAAGCCGTACCGCGTCCGCAGCCACGCCAGGGCCTGCGTGCCCTTGACGGGGGTCGTGCCCTTCTTCAGCTTCAGTCCGGAGCCGTGGCCCTGACTGTCCTTGGAGTAGATGTTGGCGTCCACGCAGACCGGCACACCGCCGATCGCGTCCGCCATCGACACCACACCCGAGAAGTCGATCTTCATGAAGTGGTCGATGTGGATCTTGGTGAGCTTCTCCCAGGTGGCCACCGTGCAGCCCGGACCGCCGCGCCCGAGCGAGATGTTGGTCATCACCAGCCCGACGGTCGCCGGGTAGACCTTCTTGGTGTCCGGGTCCGTGCACTTGGGCATCTTCAGCAGGGTGTCGCGCGGCATGCTGATCACCGACATGTTGCTGCGGTCGGCGGAGAGGTGCAGCAGCATCTGGACGTCCGCGAGCGGGGTACCGCCGAAGGTGTCCTTGGCGCCGCCGAGGGACTGGTTCTCCTTGGTGTCCCGGGCGTCCGAGCCGATCAGAAGGATGTTCAGGGGGGTCTGCCCGGCCGCGTTCGCCTTGCTCTTGGCCGCCCGGTCCTTCTCGTCGCCGAGGTTCAGGTCGTCCTTCTTGATGTTGTTGTTCAGGTGCTGGTAGTAGAGGTAACCGGCGCCCGCGGTGCCAAGTATCAGAAGCGCCAGGACCGACGCCGACCAGCGCAGTATGCGGCGTCTGCGCCGTGGGTGCCCGCCGTCGCCGCCCCCGCGCCGACGCCCGCCGCCACCGCCGTGCCGGCCCTGCCCCCGCGGTTCGGCCGACGCGTCGTCGCCGTCCTTGTCGACCGGACGCCCGTTGCGCCTGTCGCTCCCGGCGCCTCGGCCGTCGGCGTCGGCCGCATCGCGGCCTGTGCCGCTGGAGCCGCTGTCTCTCCTGGCGGAGCCACTGCCTTGACCGGTGGCATCGCCACCTCTGCCGCCGGAAGCTCCGCCTCCGTCGGCGGGATCGCCGTTCTCTTCGTACAGGCTGTCGTCCCAGCCCAGATCGTCGGCCTGCCGGACACGTGGTCGAGCCCCCTCCCCACGCACACCGCTTCGCGCCATCTCCCTGCCCCTCCCCACCCTGCGCCTGACAAACGGGTCCGTCCCGCGCCCGATCGGACGCGTACGTCTGGCCGGACACCCCTAGCGTCCGGCCCGGACGCCCCCGCGCCCTGTTAGACGTCTGACAGACCCGTTAGGTCATCAACTGGCGCACACTGTCTTGTCCGCCGTGGACTTGTCGACCTCGGGCGCCTTGGTCGGAGTGGTCAACGACACCCCTGCGCCCTTGAAGTCCTTGCCCAGGGTCAGCACGATCGCGGGCAGACCCTGTGAGTTCTTCTCGCTCTTGCCAGGCTTCAACGCCGAGGCGGACAGCCCCATGAGGTCCGCCAGTTTGCGCGCCTGATCGGCCTGGTCGGGAGAGTACTCCAGGGTCGTCTTGCTCAGTGGTGCGTCGGCGTTACCGAGCTGGCTGGACTTGGGCACGCCCTCAGTATTCTGCAGCCAGTTAAGAGTCTCCTGTGCGCTGCCGCCCGGGGCGCCGCCGTTGTAGATGTCCACGCGGATGTCGGCGGCGGCGGAACGGGTGCCCTTGAGGCGGGCGGCGACCTCGGCCTTCTCCTTCTTCTCCTTCTGCTTCACGGCGGTGAAGGAGACGTCGTTCTTGATCGCGTCGAAGACCGCGGGGGCCTGTGACTGGTTGACGACGACGGTCGCCTTGACCTTCTCGGCGGGGTTGTCGAGCACCGGCACCGTGGTGAAGGTGATGTTCTTCGTGGGCACCTTCTTCAGCTCCAGGGCCACGTCCTTGAGGGTGCTGACGTTTCCTATGCCGGTGTCCACGGTGAGCGCCTTGGTGGCGGCCTCGGCCAGGCTGATCAGCTTGGCCGGGTTGGTGAGGGTGTCGCTGGAGGACATCTTGCGCATCAGCGAGCCCAGGAACTGCTGCTGCACCTTGATGCGGTCGAGGTCGCCCTGGTTGCCGAAGCTGTGCCGGGTCCGTACGAACGCGAGAGCCTGCTCGCCCTCGACCTTGGACTTGCCTGCGGGCAGCTTGAGGTGCGACTCCTTGTCGTTGACGGCGTGCGCCACGCACACGTCGACGCCACCGACCGCGCTGGTCAGCGTTTTCACCGCGTTGAAGTCGGCCATCATGAAGTGGTCCACCGAGATCCCGGTGACCGCCTTGACCGTGCGCATGGTGCAGCCCGGGTCCCGGCCGTCCTGGCCGAGGCTCGTGTTGAAGCGGACGTTCTGCGTGCCGGGGACGACCTTCTCGCTGCCGTCCGGCTGCTTGGTAGGGCAGTCCGGCACATTGACGATCAGGTCACGCGGGATGCTCAACGCGGTCGCGTTCGTACGGTCCTTGGAGACGTGCAGCAGGATGTTGGTGTCGGCGTGCCCGACGCTGCCCTTGTCGCCGTAGCCCTCGTTGCCCTTGCCGGTGCGCTTGTCGGTGCCGATGATCAGGATGTTGAAGGCCTCATCCTTGCTGAAGCCCTTCTTGCCCGCGCTGCCGACGTCCGTCGTACTGACGTTGCCCTCAAGGTGCTTGAGGTAGAGATACCCCGCGGCGGAGACGGCGACCAGCACGAAGGCCATCGAGCCGCCGGTCCACAACAGTATCTTCTTCGCCTTCGACTTCTTCGGCTTCGTGCGCCCCTTGCGACGGCCCGGCGGTGGCTCGGCCGGCGCGCCGCGGCGCCGCCTTGGCCCGGGCACATCGGGGCCGGGCGTCGCCGGACTCTCCCGTTCCGGCGCCCGGCGCGCGCGTGTCCCCGCTCCCGGTCCCGCGTTCGCGGGGCTGCCCCGACGCGGTCTCGGGACTCCCGACTGCGGAGCGGAAGGAGTCAGTCGCAGTTCGTATTCACCGGTGTTCGGGTTGAGTACCCACTGGTCTGCGGGGTCGATGTTGTCCGCCCGCCCACGGCCTTGCGCGTCCACGGTTGTCTGAATCCTCCGTCGGGGCCACGCGGCGCTCTTCCCCCTCAAAGAGCGCTCGGGTCTCGGTCAGCAGTGCGCGACCCCCAGGACGGACCTCGTGGCCGGGTGCACCGGATCGCTCACACTATCCGGCCGGTTCGGGGTCAAGCGACGGTGGTGACAAATTCCACCTTCCTACAACTGGGCAATCCGCCCTATTTCTCAAAGACTTCTCAGCTCCGCAGTTCCCGCCTTGGCGCACGCTTTACCCGCAGACGTCCTCAGCCGCCGTGTTACCGCGAAAAGTCGGCGCGGATGTGGGAGCGTCGGGCCGCTTTCCCGTCGACTTCCCGTTGCCGCGCGACTCCTCTTCGTAGTCGAATGCCGAGTCGTGGCCGCTTGCCGGGTCCGTCGGGAGGTCCTTCGCGACCGCCACCGGAGCGTCCGCGCGCAGCAGGGCGAAGAGTTTGTCGGCCGCGGGTTTCACGAGCTGGTCGCGATTGGCGTTGTAGACGTACGACGTTCGGGGCACCGTCAGGAATTGGACACGTTCCGTGGGGATATTGCGCATGCCGCGGACCAGGTCGTACAACCCGCGCAGGCTCGCCAGATCCGGGTCCGTGGTGAGCGAGGAAGTGGCCGCGTCGAGCATGGGATAGAGCCGTGCCGGGTTGAGCAGTACGTCGTTGCTCTGCACCTTGTTGACGAGCGCGCCGAGGAACCGCTGCTGGCGCTCCATCCGGTCGGTGTCGCTGCCGTCCCCGATGCTCTTGCGGGCGCGGACGTAGCCGAGGGCCTGTTCGCCGTCGAGCATGACCTTGCCCGCGGGCAGCTTCAGCTTGGCCGCCTTGTCGTCGATGGGCTCCTTCAGGCACACCTCCACGCCGTCCACGGCGTCGACCATGTCCTTGAACCCGTGGAAGTCGACGACCACGTGGTGGTCGACACGGATGTTCGTGAGCTTCTCGACGGTCCGGATCGTGCACGCCGAACCGCCCACCTCGAAGGCGGAGTTGAACATCGCGAACACGGGCCGGCTACGGGTGCCGTCCGGACGCCGGCAACTCGGCACGTCCACCATCAGGTCGCGGGGCAGGGAGACGGCGGTGGCGCTGCTCCGGTTCGCGGACAGGTGCAGCAGGATCGTGGTGTCGGAGCGCTCGGTCCCGGAGTCCCGGCCGTACTTCTTGTTCCCGTCCCCCGACCGCGAGTCCGACCCGATCAGCAGGATGTTCTGCGCGTCGCGCACCAGCGCGGTGGGCCGCTCCTTCTCGTAGCGGGCGAGCTCGGCGGCGGCTTCCTCGTCGGCCGTGATGTTCCGGCTCAGCTTCTCGTACGCGACCAGACCGACGCCGACGGCACCGAGGACCACGACGGCGACACCGAGCGCCGAGTACTGCACCCAGCGTCGCCGTCGCCGTCGTGCGAGCCCGGCACCGGTGGGCGAAGCCCCCGTTCCCGGCCCTGTCCTGTCGGTCACGTCGGAGTCCACCCCTCATGGCGTGCGAGCGTGCGGTGCTCCTACGACCATGGCTCGGAGGCCCGGCGACGGCGGCAGATAAGGGGCCGAACGGGTGACGGGATCGGTCGGGGGGCGCGGAGCTCCGGCAGGTACGGATCCGCGGCGGGACGGCGGTCGCGACCGGCCCCACGGGCCCGCCCCGACAGGCGACCGGTCCCACGGGCCCGCCCCGACAGGCGACCGGCCCCACGGGCCCGCCCCGACAGGCGACCGGCCCCGACGGGCCGGCCCGGGCGGCGACGGCGACGGCGACTACCGAACCGTCGAAGTCACCCGCTCGCTCTCGATCCGCTTGGCCAACGCGTCCTCGCCCAGTCGCTCCAGATGACGACAGAGCACCACGGACCCCCCGGAGGCGAGCGGCGCGTACAACCCCGCGCTCAGCCCCTCCCAGGTGTCGTACGGCAGCGCGGACAGGATCCGCGACCCGGGTCCCGTCAGATCCAACGAGGCCGCCTCCGCCCGGGCCCGCTCGACGACCTCGGCCCCCGTGTGTTCGGCCCCGGCGACGATCAGCGCGGCCTCCTCCGGGTCCACCGGCGCGTACGGCTGGAAGCGGTCGCCCTGGCTCGGCACCTCGACGGCGTAGTCGGCGTACCCGGCGGGCGGTGTCGTAAAGCGGCGCCCCAGCGGCGCGAGCGAGAGGGCGACGCGCTCGCCGGAGCAGGCGAGCCCGGCCTCGAGCGCGTCGGGCCCCGCGACGACGAGATCAGCGGCACCGGGATCGCCCCCGACGTCCGCGACGACCCCCACCGAGGAACACGCGAGCAGCCACACCGCCGTCTGCCAGTGCGCGGGCAGCAGCAGCGCCACCCGGTCGCCGGGCTCGGCGGACAACTCGCCCTGGAGGAGGTTGGCGGTCTTGGCCACCCAATTGGCGAAGGTCGCGACGGACAATTCGACACGTTCGCCCGTGGCGTCGTCGTAGAAGGTCACCAGGGGGCGCGCGGGGTCCGCGGCGAGCGCGGATCGCAGCAGGTCGGCAGGGGTGCGGTCGGTGGCGTTCACGCGCGCAAGCGTACGCGGGGGCGCCCGGCGGGACGCGGCGCCCGCGCCACCGGTTCGGCCGAGCGCGACTCGACGGTCCGTCACATCCGCAATAGACAGATATGTATGATTATGTCCACGATCGGGGGCATGCATGGAATCCTTGCTTCCTCGGTCGGCGTCACCTGCGCGGCCGCACTCACCCTTCCGCTGGCCCTGTCCGCACCGGCACAGGCCCGACCCCAGGCGGCGAGGACCGAGCCCGCCGCGCCGGGCAGCACCCAGTCCCTCCCCTTGGTCCCGCTCTCAGGCGACCGCTCGCTCGGACCCGCCGCTCCCGAACAGGGCCTCGGCAGACGGAACGTACGGACGTTCTCGCTGGTCGGGGTCGTCTGGGACGACCCCGACACCGAACTGCGCGGCCGCGTCCAGGTTCGTACCCGCGCCACCGGAGCCAACCGCTGGTCCGGCTGGCAGGACATCGAGACCCACAACCACGAGCACGCGGCCGACCCGGACAGCGCCGAGGGCAACTCGGGCCGGGTGCGCGGCTCCACCGCGCCCCTGTGGGTGGGCGACTCGGACGGGGTCGAGGTCCGCGTCCAGGCGCAGGTGGACGAAAGAGCCACAGCAGCCGGCGAGTCGCCGCTCCCCAGAGGCATGCACCTCGAACTCGTCGACCCCGGCGCGGAACCCGCGCCCCGGGGCGCGCTGACGGGCGAGGGGAGCGCGGGCGCGGAGAGCGCCGAGACGTACGCCACCTTCGCCACGAACGCCGAGCTCGCCCCGTTCGGCGCGACCGAGATCCCGGCACTGTCCAGGGCCGAGACCGAGCGCGAGGCCCCGGCCCTCCGCGACGGCGCGCCGCTCGGGCAGCCGTACATCGGTGAGCGCCCACGCATCGTCACCCGGCGCGGCTGGGGCGCGGACGAGAGCCTGCGCGAGGGCGGCTTCGTGTACACCAAAAAGGTGAAGGCCGCCTTCGTGCACCACACGGCCTCGGGCAACAACTACCTTTGCTCCCAGGCCCCTTCGCTCATCCGCAGTATCTACCGCTACCACGTAGTGAGCAGTGGCTGGCGCGACATCGGCTACAACTTCCTCGTAGACAAGTGCGGAAACATCTACGAAGGCCGCGCCGGGGGTGTGGCGAAGCCCGTCATGGGTGCCCACACCCTCGGTTTCAACAACGACACCATGGGGATCGCGGTCCTCGGCAGCTTCGGCAAGACCAAGCCGGCCGCCGCCGCGGTGACCGCCATCGCGCGGCTCACGGCATGGAAGCTCGGTCTCTCCGGAGCCGATCCCCGTGGCAAGACATACCTGAAGTCCGGCGGTGGCAATCTCTACCGAAAAGGTAAGAACGTACGACTGAACGTGATCTCCGGCCATCGGGACGGGTTCGCCACGGAGTGCCCGGGGAAGCTTCTGTACGGCAAACTCGGCTCGGCCAGAACGGCCGCGGCCCGCTACCAGGGCCGCTGAGGTCTGCGCGGAGCCATCGAGGACACCCCACTGCCGTCGAAGGCCTCTTACTACGGACTGCATACACTGGCCGGCCGAATCATCCTTCGGCCGGTCCCGGCAGGAAGCAGAGACGACAGGTGACAGAAGCGATCCTCCTGGTCGGGGGCAAAGGCACCCGGCTGCGCCCGCTCACGGTGAACACCCCCAAGCCGATGGTCCCGGCGGCCGGTGTCCCGTTCCTCACGCACCAACTGGCGCGGGCGAGAGCGGCGGGCGTCGAGCACATCGTCTTGGCGACCTCCTACCTGGCCGAGGTCTTCGAGCCGTACTTCGGTGACGGTTCCGGGCTGGGCCTCCACATCGAGTACGTCACCGAGGAGGAGCCCCTCGGCACGGGCGGCGCGATCCGCAACGTGGCCGCGCGCCTGCGCTCCGGGCCCGACGAGCCGATCCTGATCTTCAACGGCGACATCCTGACGGGCCTGGACATCAGGGCCCTGGTGGCGACCCACGAGACGACCGGCGCGGACGTCTCCCTCCACCTCACCCGCGTCGAGGACCCACGGGCGTACGGCCTGGTCCCCACGGACGCGACGGGCCGCGTGACGGCCTTCCTGGAGAAGCCCCAGACCCCCGAGGAGATCGTCACCGACCAGATCAACGCCGGGGCGTACGTCTTCCGCCGCTCGGTCATCGACACGATCCCCGCCGGCCGCCCGGTCTCGGTGGAACGCGAGACCTTCCCCGAGCTCCTGGCCACCGGAGCCCACCTCCAGGGCATGGTGGATTCCACCTACTGGCTGGACCTGGGCACCCCCCAGGCCTTCGTACGAGGCTCCGCGGACCTCGTCCTGGGCCGCGCCCCCTCTCCGGCGGTCCCGGGCCGCTGCGGGGACCGTCTCGTGCTGCCCACGGCCAGGGTCGCCCCCGACGCCAAGCTGACCGGCGGCACGGTCGTCGGCGACGGCGCGCGCATCGGCGAGGGCGCCCGCATCACGGGCAGCACGATCCTGTCCGGCGCGGTCGTCGAACCCGGCGCCGTCATCACGGACTCCCTCATCGGCACCCGCGCCCACATCGGCGAACGCACCATCCTCTCCGGGGCGGTCATCGGCGACGGCGCGGTGGTCGGCCCCGACAACGAACTCCGCGAGGGCGTAAGAGTCTGGTGTGAGGCCAAGATCCCAGCGGGGGCGCTCCGCTTCTCGTCGGACCAGTAGAGCGGTTGGATCGGCTGCGGGCGGGCGGGGGCTGGTCGCGCAGTTCCCCGCGCCCCTGAAACCCCCGGTCGGTCAGAGGCCCTGCCTGGGTGTGTCCGGCTGCGGGTGGGTGGGGGCTGGTCGCGCAGTTCCCCGCGCCCCTGAAGGCCTCGGTCCGCACGGCGATGCGCCTGTCGGGTGTGTGAGGACGGGGCTGGGGGTCGATGCCCGCCCACCCCTCGGTCCACCCGCCCACTCGGGTCCGTATCAGTCGGCCTGTCGGGTGTGTGAGGACGGGGCTGGGGGTCGATGCCCGCCCACCCCTCGGTCCACCCGCCCACTCGGGTCCGTATCAGTCGGCCTGTCGGGTGTGTGAGGACGGGGCTGGGGGTCGATGCCCGCCCACCCCTCGGTCCACCCGCCCACTCCGGCCCGTGTCAGTCGGCCTGTCCGGCGTTTGAGGACGAGCCCTTTGGGCGGTCGGGGGTTCGGGGGCGGAGCCCCTGGCGGGGTTGAAGGGGCGGAGCCCCTGGGGATGGGACGGGTAGGGGCGGCGGGGGCGAGAGACTCCCGGCCCGCACCCGGGACGACTACAGCCGCCCGATATCCCCCCGCGGCATCCGCGGAACCCGCCGCGCGGGCGCCCGCCCCGACAACAGAATCAACCGAGCCGCCCGATGCCGCTGCCCGGCATACGGCTCCAACAGCGAAAGCATCACGGAGTCGTCCGCATCCCGATCCCCCGCCAGCGCATACCCCACGATCCCCGGCAGATGAAGATCCCCCACGGTCACCGAATCCGCCGCACCATGACTCCGCTGCACGGTCTCCGCCGAGGTCCACGGCCCGATCCCGGACACCAACTCCAACCGAGCCTGCGCAGCCCCCGGCTCCATCCCCACCGCCTCCTCAAGCCGCCCCGCCACCCGAACGGCCCGCAGAATCGTCGACGCCCGCTTGTTGTCGACCCCGGCCCGATGCCACTCCCAGGAGGGAATCAGCGCCCACGTCCGCGGCTCCGGCATGACGGACATCCGCTCCGGCGCGGGCCCCGGCGCAGGCTCCCCGAACTTCCGTACGAGCAACCGCCACGCCCGATACGCCTCGTCCGCCGTGACCTTCTGCTCCAGAACGGACGGAATGAGCGACTCCAGCACCAGCCCGGTACGCGTCAGCCGCAACCCCGGTCGCCGATGCCGCACCACGGCGACCAGCCGATGACGAGGCTCGAAGGCATCGGGATCGTCGGCCGCGCCGAGCATCTCGGGGAGCTGTTCGAGCAGCCATTCGCTCCCCGGCCCCCACGCCTCGCCCCGCACCACCCCACCCCGCGCCGAGACCCGCAGCGTCCCGGCCCCGGCGGGCGTCCGGCTGGTCCGCCACACGGCCCCGTCCGGCGTCGCACGGAAGGTCGGATCGCCGGGTCCACGGCGCAGCGGCCCGAGCACGAGCCCGAGATCGACCGGCCAGGGCGGCGTCCAGGTGCGCGTACGCCCAGGTGCGACCGCCTGTCGAGGCACCCCGCCGGAGGCGTCCGCGGGCACGGCGACATGCCCGCCGCGCACAGTCGTACGCGTCGGCCGAGGAGCGAAACGTCCAGCCACGAAAGGGGTCCTAGGAAACTCGGGGTGCCCTACGAGAGTAGGCGCTCACCCTCCCGAACACCCGACTCCCGACGTACGACGCACACACCTCTCACCACACCTGACGCACCACACCCGGCCCCAGACCCCCGCGCTCCTCGACAAGGACTGTCACCACCCCCCGGCAACCACTCTCACCGCACCTCGACAAACGCCCCGGCATCCCGCGAGGGCCGAGCCCGCGGCTCCTCCGCCGCATGTCCGACCGCCACGGCCCCCATCGGATCCCACCCCTCCGGCAGCTCCAGCACGTCCCGTACGACATCCCGGCAGAACATCGTCGACGACACCCACGCGGACCCGAGCCGCTCCCCGGCGAGTGCGACGAGGAAGTTCTGCACCCCCGCGCCGAGGGCGACCACGAACATCTCCCGCTCGGCCCCGTCCCGCCGCGGATCGCCGTACGTGTGCGACCCGTCCATGACGAGACACGGCACCACGAGGTAGGGAGCGTTGCGCAGCACATCACCGCGCCGCACCCGCTTGGCGATCGACTCCTCGCTCTTCCCGTCCCGCCGAAGATCCGCGATCCACGCGTCCCGCATGGCGTCGAGCAGCCGCGTACGCGACTCCTCGGACTCCAGGAGCACGAACCGCCAGGGAGTCGTGTGATGCGGCGCGGGAGCGGTGACCGCCGCGGCCACGGCCCGCCGCACGGCGCCCGGATCCACCGGCTCGTCGGTGAAGGCCCGTACGGTACGCCGCTGGGTCACGGCCTCTCGTACGGCCTCCGACGTGCCGAGCCGGAACATGTCGTCGCGCGCGCCCCGCACCATGGCCCGTGTCCCCTCGCCGTCGTCCTCGGCCACCACATGGGGCAGTCCGCGCACGACGGCGACGGGCAGCCCGGAGGCCTTGCCCTTGACCAGGTCACCGGCGGCGGCGAGCTCGTCGGCGGTGGCGACGACGGTGGCGCTCAGCGGATTGCCGTGCGCGTCGGTGCCGCCGCGCAGATCGTCCAGCACCCGTACGCCCGCGGCGCCGATGGCGACATCGGTGAGCCCGGTGCGCCAGGGCCGCCCGAACGTGTCGGTGATCACGACGCCGACATCGACCCCGAGGGTGTCGCGCAGCTCGTCCCGGATGGCGCGCGCGGACGCGTCGGCGTCCTCGGGCAGCAACAGGACGGTGCCGGCCGGGGTGTTGGAGGCGTCGACCCCGGCGGCGGCCATCACGAGCCCCTGCCGGTTCTCGACGATCCGCAGGGCCCCGCGGCGCGCCACGACCCGTACGGTCTCGGCGTCGATGGCGGCCTCCCGGTCGGCGGCCTCGACCAGGCGCCCCTCGGCCTTGGACACGATCTTCGAAGTGACGAGGAGAACGTCCCCGTCGACCAGCCCGGGCTCGGCGACGGCGATCAACTTGCCGAGATCGTCGCCCTGTCGAACCTCGGGGAGTCCGGGCAGCGCCCAGACCCGGTAACCGGGAGAGGCGACGAAGGCGTCCACCTCCTGGTCGCCCGCGCGCCCTCGTCCGGGAGCGTGTTCGGAAAGATCTTCCGGAGCCTGTTCCGGAGAAGCCGGAGAGAGCCGTCCGCTCATGACTCCCGCACCTCCTCCGCCAGCGTCAGCGCCTCGCGCGCCATCTGCGCCGCGGTGTCCAGGTCGGACATCATCAGCGGCACGGCCCGGCACCGGATCCCGGCCGCCTCGACCTGCTCCACGGCGGACGCGTCCACCGTGTCGACGAGCCAGCCGTCGAGGAGCCCCGAGCCGTAGTGCTCGGCGACCGCCGTGGCCGTGGACTCGACGCCGACCGCCGCCAGCACCTTGTCGGCCATGCCCCGCACGGGCGCGTCGCCGACGATGGGGGAGAGGCCCACGACGGGCACGCCCGCGTCGGCGATGGCCTCCCGGATGCCGGGCACGGCGAGGATCGTGCCGATGGACACGACCGGGTTGGACGGCGGGAAGAGGATGACGTCCGCCTCGGCGATGGCTTCCAGGACACCCGGTGCGGGCTTGGCCTGCTCGGCGCCGACCGGCACCACGGCCTCGGCCGGCACGGATGCCCGCAGCCGCACCCAGTACTCCTGGAAGTGGATCACCTTGCGCTGCCCGTCGATCTCGACGGCGACATGGGTCTCCACGCGGTCGTCGGACATCGGGATCAGCCGGACGCCCGGCTTCCAGCGGTCGCACAGGGCTTCCGTGACCGCGCTGAGCGGATAGCCCGCGCTCAGCATCTGCGTCCGCACGATGTGCGTCGCGAAGTCGCGGTCGCCGAGCCCGAACCACTCGGGGCCGACCCCGTAGGCCGCGAGCTCCTCCTTGAGGTGGAAGGTCTCGTCGGTCCGGCCCCAGCCCTGTTCCTCGTTGATGCCGCCGCCGAGCGTGTACATCACCGTGTCGAGGTCCGGGCAGACCTTCAGGCCGAAGAGATGGATGTCGTCGCCGGTGTTGCCGATGACCGTGATGTCCGCGTCCGGCACGGCCCGCTGGAGACCACGCAGGAACCGGGCACCACCGATACCGCCTGCCAGAACCACAATGCGCATGGGGTTCAGTCTGACAGGCGGGTACGACAACGCGTGAGGCGGTTACGAGACCGCGGGCGCCCTCAGGCCGTGACCACGGCCGCGGCGCACTGGGCCGAATGCATCGGCATCTCGGTAAGACCCGGGTAGTAGACGTGCAGGCTCACGGCCGGTTCCAGGGAGTCGTTCACGACCTCGTGGATGTACCCCGGCGCGAACACCCGCTGGGATCCTGCCCCCAACGCGCGGGTGTCGCGCTCCGTGCGCTCGGTCAACGCGCCCTCCAGGACGGTGAGTACGCCGGAGGAGCGCCCGTGGTCGTGGAGTCCGCTGCCCTGTCCGGGCACCCAGGACAGCAGCCACACCTCGTAGCCGGGTCCGGTGCGCAGCCGGTGGTACCAGCGGGAGGTCGCGTCGTACTGGACGAGGTGCTCCCACTGGGAGCGGTCGGCGGCGATGGAGCGGGCCAGGCCGACGAACTCGGACACGGTGGCGGGGTGCTCGCGCGGCGGCTGGAGCAGGTGCGGTACTTCGAGGATGTCGCCGGCGATCTGGAGGTCGCTGTCGCTGTTCATGGGTGCGGTGGTTCCTCGGCGGAGAGCTGGGGTGTCGCGGGGCCGTTTCCGTCCGGGTCACGGACGGGGAGGGTGCCCTGGTACGGGCGAGCGCCCCGGAAGCGGGGCGGGGA
Organism: Streptomyces mirabilis; assembly: GCF_039503195.1. NCBI lineage: Bacteria > Bacillati > Actinomycetota > Actinomycetes > Kitasatosporales > Streptomycetaceae > Streptomyces > Streptomyces mirabilis. The sequence goes on along the minus strand of NZ_JBCJKP010000001.1, from coordinate 4,424,424 downwards.
TTCGCCTCAGTGGCGGCGAGGCAGCCGGAGCGCGGTACGGCTCAACAGCTGGGACAGCAACAACAGCTACAGCGAGCGCGGGCAGCACCGGGGGACCCGGCGGTGCGGGTCGAGGTGAGCGCCAAGTTCGCGAGCATGCCCATAAGCACATCGGTTCACACCTCGACTGTCAACTTCGTGTCCGCCATATGGGAAATGTTTCACCTCATCCGGTCCATCTGTGTGACGAAAGGTTTGCTCTGGAGCCACCCCGGACACATGGCGCACAACCGGGCGCGCAAACCTCGATGCGATCCCGTGATCCAAATGTGATCCGGTTCGCTTCGGAGTCCGCGTCGGAACGAGATCGAACTTCTGGGCGTCCTTCCCGGTAGCGGGTCGGGAGTCCGGACGGGCCCTTTGAGGCTGTCAGGGTTTATGCCGATTTGAACACTTTCCGCATAGCCTTGGTTCCGCAGAGTGAATAAGGGGCCCAATAGCAGATCTCGGCTTGACTGGCCCGTATCGGCACACTTGTAATTTCACTCGTGTCGTTCAGCCGAAATCGGGAACGGCAGCATCACGGGGACGCGAAAGACAGACGAGGGGCGCACATGACCGAGCTGGTGCAGCAACTGCTGGTCGACGACGCGGACGAGGAACTCGGCTGGCAGGAGCGCGCGCTGTGCGCCCAGACCGACCCCGAGTCCTTCTTCCCCGAGAAGGGCGGCTCCACCCGCGAGGCCAAGAAGGTCTGTCTCGCCTGTGAGGTCCGCTCCGAGTGCCTGGAATACGCGCTCGCCAACGACGAGCGGTTCGGCATCTGGGGCGGTCTGTCCGAGCGCGAGCGCCGAAGGCTGAAGAAGGCCGCCGTCTGACCGCACGGCGCGCACCCCTCGTACCGATACCGGCAGGTAAGAACGGCCCGTCGCAGGTGGGTTATCCACAGGCGGCGGGCCGCTGTGTTGCCCAGCCGTTAGTGTGGGCCCTCGTCCGAGACGTCCCGCTGTCCCCGCCGGACACAGGCGTCCACCGCAGTCCATCGAACCGGGGCCCGTACCTCGATGTCCGTGCACAGCCATTCGGCAGTCCCACACGACGCCGCCACACCTGAGTTCCCGCGCCACGTGGTGACCGCGGTCCTCGTCTCCCACGACGGCGCCCGCTGGCTGCCCGAAGCGCTCGCCGGGCTGCTCGGCCAGGAGCGCCCGGTGCAGAACGCCGTAGCGGCCGACACCGGCAGCGCGGACGACTCCGCCCAGCTGCTGACCGACGCACTCGGCGCCGACCGGGTGCTGCATCTCGCCCGGCGCACAGGCTTCGGCCAGGCCGTCGAGGAGGCCATCCGCGGGGCCCGCGTGCTCACCCCGGAGGACCTGCCCTATCTGAAGCGCCCCAGCGGCTGGGACCCGGTCACCCGGACCTGGCGCGACGACGCCTACGACATGCCGGAGCTCCCGCACGGCGAGCCCGAGCAGTGGCTCTGGCTGCTGCACGACGACAGCGCCCCCGAGCCCGACGCCCTGGCCCGGCTGCTCCGGGTCGTGGAGAGCGAGCAGGAGTTCGGCAGGGAAGTCGCCGTGGTCGGCCCCAAGCTGCGCGGCTGGTACGACCGGCGAGCGCTCCTGGAGATCGGCGTCACCATCGCCAACTCCGGCCGCCGCTGGACGGGCCTGGACCGCCGCGAGCAGGACCAGGGCCAGCACGACCACGTCCACCCCGTGCTCGCCGTGTCCACCGCCGGCATGCTGATCCGCCGCGACGTCTACGAGGAACTCGGCGGCTTCGACCGCCGACTGCCCCTGATGCGTGACGACGTCGACCTGTGCTGGCGCGCCCAGGCCGCCGGACACCGCGTCCTCGTTGCCCCCGAAGCGGTCGTCCGGCATGCCGAGGCCGCCTCCCGCGAGCGCCGCACGGTCGACTGCGTGGGCCGCACCGCCGCCTCCCCGCACAAGGTCGACAAGGCGGGTGCCGTCTACACCCTCCTCGTCAACGCCCGTACGGCACAGGTGCCCTGGATCCTGATCCGGCTCGTCCTCGGCACCCTGCTGCGCACCGTCGCCTACCTCGTGGGCAAGGTCCCCGGACAGGCCGTCGACGAGATCCGCGGCCTGCTGGGAACCCTGCTGCGCCCCGAGCGGATCCTCGCGGGCCGCCGCAGACGCGGTCGCCCCCAGGTCGACAAGGGCGAGCTGCGCCCGCTGTTCCCGCCGCCCGGCGCCACCGTGCGCGCCACGGTCGAGCAGATCGCGGGCAACTTCATGGGCGGTGACGACCCCGACGCCACCACCGGCGCCGGACGGCACGGCGGCGCCGTCGAGTCCGGACCCGGCGGCGACGACGCCGACTTCCTGCAGATCGAACAGTTCGCCCGGCTCAAGCGCATCGCCCGCAACCCCGGCCCGATGCTCTTCCTGGTGCTGCTGTTCGTCTCCCTCCTGGCCTGCCGCGGCCTGCTCGGCAGCGGGTCGCTCGCCGGTGGCGCGCTGCTGCCCGCGCCCGCCGACGCCTCCGAGCTCTGGTCGCGCTACGCCGACGGCTGGCACCCGGTGGGCGCCGGCGGCACGGAGACCGCGCCGCCGTACCTCGCGCTCGTCGCCCTGCTGTCCTCCCTGCTCCTCGGTTCCACCGGGCTCGCGGTCACCGTGCTCCTGGTGGCCTCCGTCCCGCTGGCCGGCTTCGCCGCGTACTTCGCCTCGCGCCCCCTCGTCGAGTCGCGCCTGCTGCGCGCCTGGTCGTCCGTGACGTACGCCTTCCTGCCCGCCGCCGCCGGCGCCCTCGCCGGCGGCCGCATCGGCACCGCCGTCCTCGCGATCCTGCTGCCGCTCATCGCGCGCGCGGGCGTCGCCGCCAGCGGGCTGACCCACTCCTCCGGCGCGCGCGGCAGCTGGCGCGCCACCTGGGCGTACGCCCTCCTGCTGACGTTCACCACCGCGTTCACGCCGATCGTGTGGCCCATCGCGCTGGTCCTCGGAATCGCCCTCCTCGTAGTGCGCCGAAGGGAAATCACCGCCTACGGGCCGCGTTTCCTGGCCCAGCTCGGCACCCCGCTGCTGGTCCTCGCCCCCTGGTCGCTGACGCTGCTCCCGTTCGGCTTCTTCAAGGAAGCCGGGATGCCCTACGGCGCGGGCGCGGCCTCCGCGCTCGACCTGCTCGGCGCCAGCCCCGGCGGTCCCGGCACGGTCAGCGGACTGATGCTCATCGGCATCGTGCTGGCGGCACTGGCCGCCCTGATGCGCAGCGAGCGGCAGCGCGCGGTGTGGGCCGCCTGGGTCGTCGCCCTGGTGGCGCTCGTCTTCGCCGTGCTGTCCAACAAGTCGGCCTGGGCGGGACCCGCCACCCTCGTCTACGGCCTCGCACTGCTCGCCGCCGCCACGCTCGGCGCAGACGGGGCACGCGCGCGGGTGGCCGAGCAGAGCTTCGGCTGGCGCCAGCCGGTCGCCGCGCTCATCGCGTTCGCCTCGGCCGCCGGCCCACTGCTGGTGGCCGCCGGATGGGTCCTCGGTGGCGCCGACGGCCCCGTGGAGCGCCGCGACCCGGTGCAGGTGCCCGCGTTCGTCGCCGAGGAGAGCGGCACCCGCGACCAGGCCCGCACCCTCGTCCTCGACAGCGACTCCGGCGCCCGCGTCGGCTACACCCTCGTCCGCGGCTCCGGCGCCCGCCTGGGCGACGGCGAACTCGCGGCCGAGGGCGGCGAGAACAAGAAGCTCGACAAGGTCGTCGCCAATCTCGTCGCGGGCTCCGGCGCCGACCAGGCCAACCAGCTCGGCGGCTTCGCCGTGCGCTACGTCCTGGTCCGCAAGGGCGCGCCCCGCGAGATGAGCCGCGTCCTGGACGCCACCCCGGGCCTGACGCGGCTCAGCCAGCAGGACGGCAGCGCCCTGTGGCGCCTGGACAGCCAGGTCTCGCGCGCCTCGATCGTCCCCAAGTCCGGCGAGGCCCTGTCCATCGCCGCCGGGCCGGTCGACCTGCACACCACCATCCCCTCCGGGGGAGAGGGCCGCGTGCTGCGCCTCGCCGACACGGCCGACGCGGGCTGGACGGCGACCCTGGACGGAAAGCCGCTCACCCGCACCACCGTCGACGGCTGGGCGCAGGGCTTCGAACTGCCCGCGAGCGGCGGCAGGCTGGACGTCACCTTCGACGCCCCGATGAGCCACACCGGCTGGCTGTGGGCCCAGGGCGCGCTCGCCGTCGTCCTGGTGGTCCTCGCCCTGCCCGGGCGGCGCCGTGACGTCGACGACGACCTCCCCGACGAGCCGGTCGTCCCCGCCCAGGACGTCACGGGCGAGGGCCGCCGCGCCCGCCGCCTGCGCGCCCAGGCCGAGGCGGAGCAGTCCGACCAGGCCGTCCAGGACGAGGGCGCCGCCCTTCCTCCTCCGGAGGAGGAGGCCGAGCAGACGCCCGTATCGGTCCCGCGGCAGCAGGCGTACGACGAGTGGGACGCGTCGACCTACGCGGGCGCCGAGTACGGCACCTACGGCGGCGAGCAGTACCAGGGCCAGCAGCAGTATCCGGCGGGCACCTACGAGCAGCAGCCGTACCAGGCGGACCCCTACCAGGCAGGCCAGTACGACCCGTACGCCTACGGGGGCACGGCACCGTACGACCCGATGCAGACCTACCAGGGCTACGACGGGACGGGCCAGGGCTACGACGCCTCCTACGACCCGAACACGCCCCCGCAGCCGCCGCACGGCACCGACAGTGAGCGCCCCGACGGGAGCCAGCAGTGAACCGCACCACCCTGTCCCTGATCGCCGGCGCGACCGCGCTCGCCGCCGTCACCGGATTCGCCTCGCTCAACGCGCCGGCCGCCTCCGGCGACAACACCGCCAAGGCGGCCACCCAGCAGCCCGTGGAGCGCACCAGCCTGCTCTGCCCGCAGCCCAGCACCTCCGAGATCGCGAATACGTCGTACACGTCGTACACGCCCGTCACCCAGGGCGCCGCCGACAGCGGGAAGGCCGAACTGCAGGCCGCGGCCGTGGAGTCGGCGGACTCCACGAGCGGCAAGAAGACCGGCAAGAAGACCGTCAAGCCCGCCCTGAAGCCGGCCGAGCCCGGCAAGCCGGCCACCGGTGACGGCTCCGGAGCCGAGCCGCCCGCCCTCGTCGGCACCGCCGAGGGCAAGTTCGCGCCCGGTTGGACCGTCCAGGAGACCACCGCGGTCGCCGCGGGCACCGGCCGCGGTCTGCTCGGCACCAACTGCGCGGCTCCGGACACCGAGTTCTGGTTCCCGGGCGTCAGTACCGCCACCGGCCGCACCGACTATGTGCACTTGACCAACCCCGACGACTCGGCGGCCGTCGTCGACGTCGAGATGTACGGCAAGGACGGCACCCTCAAGTCCACGGTGGGCGATGGCATCACGGTCCAGCCGCACGCCAGCGAGCCGATCCTGCTGAGCACGCTCGCGAGCGGGCAGCAGACCGACCTCACCGTCCACGTGACGGTCCGCAGCGGTCGTGTCGGCGCCGCCGTCCAGGCCCTGGACGACAAGATCGGCGGGGACTGGCTGGCCGCCTCCACCGACCCGGCGGGCAGCCTCGTCATGCCGGGCATCCCCAAGGACGCCACGGCCGTGCGGCTGGTGGCCTTCGCGCCCGGCGACCAGGACGCCGATCTGAAGGTCCGCCTCGCCTCGCCCTCGGGCCTGATCACACCGGCAGGCAACGAGACGCTGCACGTGAAGGCCGGCATGACCGCGGCGGCCGACCTCGGTGACGTCACGCGCGGCGAGGCGGGCTCCCTGGTGCTCACCTCCACCGGAACCTCGGCGCCGGTCGTCGCGGCCTTGCAGGTGGTGCGCGGCAAGGGCAGCAAGCAGGAGATGGCGTTCATCCCGGCCACCAGCCCGGTCGGCGCGCGCGCGACGGTCGCCGACAACAGCTCCAAGGGCACCACGCTCGCCGTGTCCGCCCCCGGCCAGAGCGCCCAGGTCAAGGTCACCGCGTCCGCCGGCAGCGAGGGTGGTACGGCGGCGACGAAGACGTACACGATCAAGGGCGGTACGACCCAGGACGTCGACGCACCGGTCCCGGCCGGTCTCAAGGGGACGTACGCCCTGACGGTCGAGCCCGTCTCCGGAGGCCCCGTCTACGCCTCCCGGACCCTCGCCTCCGCCCAGGAGGGCGTCCCCGGGTTCACGATCCAGACCCTTCCGGACGACCGCGGGACGGTGGCGGTGCCGGAGGCGGACCAGGATCTGTCGGTGCTGCTGAAGAAGTGATCCCGTACGGGTGATCCACCGGGTCCTCGAAGGGGACCCGGTGGCGCCGTGACCGTGCTCCCGGTACCGCTCGGGCGGGCCTCAGTCCTCGCCGTAGCGCGGGTCCACCGTCTCCGGTGTCAGCCCCAGCAGCTCCGCGACCTGCTCCACGACGACCTCGTGCACCAGCGCCGCGCGCTCGTCGCGGCCCTTGGTGCGGATCTCGACCGGGCGACGGTAGACGACCACGCGCGCGGGATGGCCCTCGTACGCCGGGATGGTGCCCCCCAGGGGCACCGCCTCGTCGCTCCAGCCCTCGCCGGAGCCGTCGAGGCGGGGCACTTCGAGGATCATGAAGTCGATGTCGGCGAGTTGGGGCCAGCGCCGCTCCAGCCGCTCCACGGAGTCCTGCACCAGGTCCGCGAAGACCTCGGCGCGGCTCGCGGCGAGCGGCACCTGGGGCGGCGCGACGGGGCCGCGCATGCCCCTTCCGTGGCGATCGCGACGGCGGGGCCCGGGTGCGGCGGCGGTGGGCGGTACGGGGGTGTCCATCACTGACGAAGAGTAGTCCCCACGAGGTCCGCGTGCCCGGCCCCCACGCGGCTGCCCGCGGCCCGGGGCAGGAAGCCCGGCGCATGTTCCGGATGTCGCAGGATGACCATTCCAGCCAAGCTTGGGCTCGATTCCGTATCCCTCCAGGACCGTCGCTCACATGGCAATTGACGTGGTTTGCACCAAGTGGTGACCGGATTCAGGTCTGTTCGGCGTCTCGGTGCGGGATGTCGCCCCAGGTCAGGGCGGGTGGTCCGAAGGCTTGTGTGGGCGGACTCACAGCACGACACGGTGGGGTGACCTGGGGGAGAGTCGTCGCGGCCCGCTCAAGAGTGCGGTACCGTCCAACGTCGTGAGCCCTGTACGTCGCTGTTCGCGAACCGCTTGCGGCCGTCCCGCCGTAGCGACGCTGACGTACGTCTACGCCGACTCGACCGCGGTCCTCGGCCCGCTCGCCACCTACGCCGAGCCCCACTGCTACGACCTGTGCGCCGAGCACTCCGAGCGTCTCACCGCGCCGCGCGGCTGGGAGGTCGTCCGGCTCGCCGACGCCTCCGCTCCTTCCCGCCCCAGCGGTGACGATCTGGAAGCGCTCGCCAACGCGGTGCGCGAGGCGGCCAGGCCGCAGCAGCGCGCCGCCGAGGCCGGTGGCGGCGCCCGCTCGGCGGACCCGATGGAGGTCGCACGCCGCGGCCACCTACGGGTGCTGCGCTCGCCGGACAACTGAGCGTCCGCCCCCTCCGTATCCAGGGTCGCCCCCGAGCTTCCTCCCTCGGCTCCACCGAGTCGTGCACGCCCATCGACGAGGGCTGGTCGCGAACACGACGATTTCCCACCCGTGAGAAGGTGCTTTCCGCATCGCGGAACCCCCCCGCGCGGCCTGATCCGGGGAGGCGTCCGGGTACGTCCAGGAGCTGGGACCCGTGGCCGACTCGCTCGCCCTCTTCGCGTCGAGGCCCTCCTCCGCCTTGCAGCTGCACGCACCAAGCCCCGTTCGCCTGTGCCGATAAGGCACCGCTGCTTTCCTCCGACGTGATCCGCCGGACAGGCTGCCCCCCAGTCGCGCCCCTGCCCCTCGCGATCTCCTCGTCCAGCTCGGCGGCGTCCGCACGGAGGCGCACCGGGCCGGCCTCCTAGGCCTCCTGGGCACCTCGCTGGTCGCCTGGCTCGCCTACGGCATGCCGGTCGGCCAGACACGGGAAGCCCTCGCGGGTTTCGGCGCGATGGGCACACCGGTCGTCACCCTCGTCCAAGTCGCCTGCCACCGGATCCACCGCCTCCGCAATGGGCCGTCAGACCCCGCTGCCGGCCCTCGTCGTGTTCCTGGTGCTCGTCGGACTGGTCGACGGCCGGCGCGGGTCGCGCGATGCCTGGGTGCCCGCCCTGGCGTGCGGAGTCACCTTCGCCGCCGCCCAGTTCGCCGCCTCGAACTAGGTCTCCGCGAATGGGCGGCGACGGTACGCGAGTTGAGGTTCGCGATCCTGACCGTGACGTCCGTGCCGGCCCTCGCCTCCGTCATGAACCTCTCCGGTCAGGCGGCCACGATCTGCCACTTCGTGGCGGCCGGAGCGGGGCTCGCCTTCATGTCACCCGTTCTGGGCTGGTTTCGGCGCGGCGGTGTCCGGCTCCGACACCTCGGCGAACGCCCTTTTCGGCGCCCTCCAGGACAGCGTGGCCCACGAGTCGCGGCTGCCTCCCGAACCGCTCGCCGCCGCCAACAGTGCGGGCGGAGTGCTCGGCGAGATGGTCTCGCCGCAGAGCCCGACCATCGCGTGCGCGCCGGTCGGGCTCGCGGGCCGTGAGGGCGACCTGCTGCGCGAAGTGCTCCCGTGGAGCGCCGGGCTGCTGTTGATCATGTGCCTGATCGTGCTGGGCCGGAGCTGACCCCTCCTCGACTGGATGCTGCCGTGACGGCCGGAGCCGCCCCCGTGCGTTACTCCCGGGTGACGGTTGGGGCTCCCAGGTGACGGGTGAGCGTCCGATCGGCCCCTTCACGGCGGGCTGTCAGCCGGTACGGGTAGTTTGGGGCGACCGAAGTGGACTTCTGGAAGGTTGGCCGTGACTGCTGATCTGTCGCAGCTCGTGAAGGCGTACGACGTACGCGGGGTGGTCCCGGACCAGTGGGACGAGTCGATGGCCGAGCTGTTCGGGGCGGCCTTCGTCCAGGTGACCGGAGCGGACGCCATCGTGATCGGACACGACATGCGGCCCTCGTCGCCCGGCCTGTCGCGTGCCTTCGCACGCGGGGCGGCGGCACGCGGTGTCGACGTGACCGAAATCGGCCTGTGCTCCACCGACCAGCTGTACTACGCGTCCGGTGCGTTCAACCTGCCGGGCGCCATGTTCACGGCCTCGCACAACCCCGCCCAGTACAACGGCATCAAGATGTGCCGCGCGGGCGCCGCCCCGGTCGGCCAGGACACCGGCCTGGCCGAGATCCGTGCACTCGTCGAGTCCTGGCTCGACTCGGGCCTCCCGGCCTCCGACGCGACACCGGGAACGATCACGCAGCGTGACACGTTGGAGGACTACTCGGCGTACCTCCGTTCGCTCGTCGACCTGACCGACATCCGCCCCCTGAAGGTCGTGGTCGACGCGGGCAACGGCATGGGCGGGCACACGGTGCCGACCGTCTTCGCGGGCCTCCCCCTCGACCTCGTACCCATGTACTTCGAACTGGACGGCACGTTCCCCAACCACGAGGCGAACCCGCTGGACCCGGCGAACATCGTGGACCTCCAGCAGCGCGTGCGCGAGGAGAGCGCCGACATCGGCATCGCGTTCGACGGCGACGCCGACCGCTGCTTCGTCGTCGACGAGAACGGGGACCCGGTCTCCCCGTCCGCGATCACGGCCCTGGTCGCCGCCCGCGAACTCGGCAAGCACGGCGGCGGCACGGTCATCCACAACCTCATCACCTCCTGGTCGGTGCCCGAGGTCGTCCGCGAGCACGGCGGCACCCCGGTGCGCACCCGCGTCGGCCATTCCTTCATCAAGGCCGAGATGGCCCGCTCCGGCGCGATCTTCGGCGGCGAGCACTCCGCGCACTACTACTTCCGCGACTTCTGGAACGCCGACACGGGCATGCTGGCCGCCCTGCACGTCCTCGCCGCCCTCGGCGGCCAGGACGGCACGCTCTCCCGGCTCGTCGCCGAGTACGACCGCTATGTCGGCTCCGGCGAGATCAACTCCACGGTCGACGACCAGGCGGCCCGCCTCGCCGCGATCAAGGCCGCGTACGAGGGTCGCGAGGGTGTCACCATCGACGAGCTCGACGGTCTGACCGTCACCTTGGACGACTCGTGGTTCAACGTCCGCCCCTCCAACACGGAACCCCTCCTCCGCCTGAACGCCGAGGCGAAGGACGAGCCGACGATGGCGAAGCTGCGGGACGAGATCCTGCTCATCATCAGGGGCTGACCCCCTCCCGGGGTGCCGTTTCCGTCCGCCGGTTGTCCGGCTGCGGGTGGGTGGGGGCTGGTCGCGCAGTTCCCCGCGCCCCTGAAAGGCCTCGGTCCGCACAGCGTCGCGAGGCCGGGGCCAGGGCGCCGAAAACCAGACCCCACCCACCCCAGGCCCACCCCCTCAGCCGGCCCGAAGGCCGCACCCCGCCCACTCTGCCCATCCCACCCACCCCGCCCCGCAATTCCGGCCTGTCGGGTGTCTGAGGCCGGAGGTGGGAGGCCGTACCCCACCGACCCCGGCCTGCACCTCCAGCCTGTCCGGCGTGTGAGGCCGAGGCTGGGGGTCGAAACCCGACCCACTCCCAGGGTCCACCGGGGGGTCGATGCCCCACCCACCCCCCGGTCCGCCCTCCCACTCGGGCCCGTATCAGTCAGCCTGTCCGGCGTGTGAGGACGAGGCTGGGGGTCGATGCCCCACCCACCCCCCGGTCCACCCACTCATCCCGGCCCGTATCACTCAGCCCGTCCGGCGATTGAGGACGAGCCCTTCGGGCGATGCGGGGGTCCGGGGGCGGAGCCCCTGGCCGGGTTGAAGGGGCGGAGCCCCTGGGGATGGGACGGGTAGGGGCGGCGGGGGCGAAATCACCACGCCCACACACCCCGCCACCCCACCCCCCACAGCGGTACGCTGACCAGGCCGCATCCACCCCGTTCGAAAGGACACCCCATGCCGCTCGAAGCCGGCCTCCTGGAGATCCTCGCCTGCCCGGCCTGCCACGCCCCGCTGAAGGAGCAGGAGAGCGAGCTGCTCTGCACGGGACAGGACTGCGGCCTCGCCTACCCCGTCCGCGACGGCATCCCCGTACTCCTCGTCGACGAGGCCCGCCGCCCCGGTTAAACACCCCACCGGCGACACGCGCCACACAGGCGCATCAGGCGACAGAGGCAACACACCGGCGATCGGGAGGCTGCCGACCCATGCTCGACGAATCGCTGCTCGACGACCCAGAGGCGCTCGCCCGCGCCGACCGTCGCGAGCTGCTCCGGGGCGCCGCGGAGGCGGGCGCCCGTGTGCGTACCGCAGTCCGGCACGCCACGGAAGCCGGAATCGCGGAACTGAAGCCGGACGGCCGCCCACGCGCCGTCCTGATCGCCGGCCCAGGCCTGGCCGCCACCGGCGTCGCCGAACTGCTCGGCACCCTCGCCGGAGCCAGCTGCCCCATCACCCGGCTCACCCCCACCGGCGTCGCCCCCGCGTCCGGCGCCCTCCGCTGGGAACTGCCCGGCTGGGCGGGCCCGGTGGACCTCCTGCTGATCGCCACCCCCGACGGCAGCGAACCAGGCCTCGAACTCCTGGTCGAGCAGGCGTACCGGCGCGGGTGCTCCGTCGTAGCGGTGGCCCCCGCCGGCACCCCGATCGTGGAAGAGGTGCAGGGCACGCACGGCCTGTTCGTACCGATGGCGACCGCCCCCTACGAGCCGACCGAACCCTTCGCTGCCTCCGCCCCCGGCGTCCTGTGGGCCCTGCTCACCCCCTTGCTCGCGCTGCTGGACCGCACCGGCCTGGTCTCCGCCCCGCCCGAGGCACTGGAGAAGGTCGCCGACCGCCTCGACCGCGTCGCCGAACGCTGCGGCCCGGCCATCGCGCCCTACAGCAACCCGGCCAAGACGCTCGCCGCCGAGCTCGCCGAAGCACTCCCGGTGATCTGGACGGAAGGCACCTCCGCGGGCCCCGCGGGCCGCCGCTTCACCGCCGCGCTCGCGGAACTGGCCGGCCGCCCCGCCCTCACCGCGGAACTCCCCGAGGCGCTCGCCGCCCACAGCGTGCTGCTCTCGGGCGCACTCGCCGCCGGCGCCGACCCCGACGACTTCTTCCGCGACCGTGTGGAAGAGGCCCAGGTCCTGCACGCGCGCGTGGTGCTCCTGCGCGACCGCCCGGCCGGCGGCCTCACCGCCGCCCCGGCCGCCCGCGAGCTCGCCCTCAGCCACGACACCGCTCTCAGCGAGCTCGAACCGGAGGAGGGCCCCGAACTGGAGACCCTCGCGGAACTGATCGCCGTCACGGATTTCGCCGCCGTTTACCTGGCGCTCGCTTCAGGGGCCTGATCTTGTAGCCAGGCACCCGGGTCGGCCTCGGCCGACCCGGGACTCTTGACCAGCGCAGCGCACGTACGGAGAGAACGACACACATGGACCGCCTCGACAACACCGTCCGCCCCTACGCCTGGGGCTCGACCACCGCCATCCCGCGGCTGCTCGGCGTCGAGCCGACCGGTGAACCCCAGGCGGAGATGTGGATGGGCGCCCACCCGGGCGCGCCCTCCCGCACGGCGCGCGGCCCCCTCGACGAGGTCATCGGCGAGGACCCCGAGAAGGAACTCGGTCGCGCGGCCGTCGCCAAGTTCGGCCCCCGCCTGCCGTTCCTGCTCAAGATCCTCGCCGCCGGTGCCCCCCTCTCCCTTCAGGTGCACCCCAACCTCGAACAGGCGAAGGAGGGGTACGAGGACGAGGAGTTCCGCGGCATCCCGATATCCGCCGCCCACCGCAACTACAAGGACGCCAACCACAAGCCCGAACTGATCTGCGCCCTCACCGAGTTCGACGGCCTGTGCGGCTTCCGCAGCCCCGACGAGACCGCCGAACTGCTCGCCGGCCTGGACGTCGACTCCCTCAAGCCGTACGTCGACCTCCTGCACGCCCACCCGGAGGACGCGGCGCTGCGCGAGGTCCTGACGGCGGTGCTGAGCGCGGATCCCGACGACATGGCCCACACGGTCACCGAGACCGCGGCCGCCTGCGCCCGTCTCGGCGGCGCCTACGCCCCCTATGCCGGCCTCGCCCACCACTACCCGGGCGACCCCGGCGTGATCGCCGCGATGCTCCTCAACTACGTCCAGCTCCAGCCCGGCGAGGCGTTGTTCCTGGGCGCCGGCGTCCCGCACGCCTATCTGAACGGCCTCGGCGTCGAAATCATGGCCAACAGCGACAACGTCCTGCGCTGCGGCCTGACGCCCAAGCACGTCGACGTCCCCGAACTCCTGCGCGTCGTCCGCTTCGAGGCGAGCGACCCCGGCGTCCTGCGCCCGGAGGCGTCCCCCGACGGCGAGGAGGTCTACGCGACCCCCATCGACGAGTTCCGCCTCTCCCGGTACGCCCTCGCGGAGGGCGCCGCCCCGCACGACCTCACGCGCGACACCCCGCAGATCCTGCTCTGCACGTCGGGTTCCGTACACGCCGACGGCAACACGCTCGCCCCCGGCGCGTCGGTCTTCGTACCGGCGGGCGAAAAGGCGGAGGTGTCCGGGTCCGGCACGATCTTCCGTGCGACAGTGGTGGCCTGACGAGGCGACTGTGGCGGCCAGACGTACCGCCGTCGGACCGGGCTGCAACAATGGCCCACCGCAAAGGGCGGGCAAAGCCCGGACCGGCGTACGAGCGTACGAACGGGGCCCGGACGGCGTACGAAGGGACAGCAGGAGCACATGAGCGCTTCAGGCGGCACCAGGGCGATCGTGGCGGCACTCGGCGCCAACCTCGCGATCGCGGCATCGAAGTTCGTGGCGTTCGCCTTCAGCGGCTCGTCCTCGATGCTCGCCGAGGGCGTCCACTCGCTCGCCGACTCCGGCAACCAGGCCCTGCTCCTGATCGGTGGCAAGAAGGCCCAGCGCGAGGCGACCCCCCAGCACCCCTTCGGCTACGGCCGTGAGCGCTACATCTACGCCTTCCTCGTCTCGATCGTCCTCTTCTCGGTCGGCGGCATGTTCGCCGTCTACGAGGGCTACGAGAAGATCAAGCACCCGCACCAGATCGAGCACTGGTACTGGCCGGTGGGCGTCCTGGTGTTCGCGATCATCGCCGAGGGCTTCTCCTTCCGTACGGCCATCAAGGAGTCCAACGAACTGCGGGGCGCGCACTCCTGGTCGCAGTTCATCCGCCGCGCCAAGGCCCCCGAGCTGCCGGTCGTCCTCCTGGAGGACTTCGGCGCGCTCATCGGTCTGGCCCTCGCCCTCGGCGGCGTCGGCCTCGCCCTGCTCACGGACGACGGCGTCTGGGACGGCATCGGCACGCTCTGCATCGGCATCCTGCTCATCCTGATCGCGCTGGTCCTCGCCGCCGAGACCAAGTCCCTCCTGCTGGGCGAGGCCGCAGGCGTCGAAGAGGTCAAGAAGATCGAGGCCTCCATCGTCGACGGCCACACGGTCACCGGCATCATCCACATGCGCACGCTCCACCTCGGCCCGGAGGAGCTCCTGGTCGCCGCGAAGATCGCAGTCCAGCACGACGACACGGCCGCCGAGGTCGCCACCGCGATCAACGCCGCCGAGTCCCGCATCCGCGCCGCCGTCCCGATCGCCCGCGTGATCTACCTGGAACCGGACATCTACAGCGAGGCGAAGGCCGCGAAGGGCCCGAACCCCGAGGCGACCCCCGGGGGCCCCGCCCAGACACCTTCCGAGCACTGACCCGCCCGGCACTGACCCACCGAACTCACCCGCCCGAAGACGAGCCGCACACCTTGCCCGGAACGACCGTTGGCCGGAGCCGGACTGGGGCGGCCCGGGGCGACCGGTGTAGCTTGGTGGCTGAGCCAGACGTCGCTGCTGATGGCGGTCGGGCGGTCCCCCCGCGGACCGGCCGAGGGAGAGAGGGCCTCCGACGGACTGCGCTGCGCGCACCAGGCACACCTGTGCCCTGCTGCGGGGCACGTCCGTGCCCCGCTCGGGCATGCGTATGCCCCGCGCCGCGCAGACAGCCGTATCCACCTCGCCCCAATCCAGACCCCGAGGAGCAGCTCTCAATGACGACTGTCGACAACCGACAGGACTTCAAGGTCGCCGACCTCTCCCTGGCCGAGTTCGGCCGCAAGGAGATCACCCTCGCCGAGCACGAGATGCCCGGCCTGATGTCGATCCGCAAGGAGTACGCCGCCACGCAGCCCCTCGCGGGCGCCCGCGTCACCGGCTCCCTGCACATGACGGTGCAGACCGCCGTCCTCATCGAGACCCTCGTCGCCCTCGGCGCCGAGGTCCGCTGGGCCTCCTGCAACATCTTCTCCACCCAGGACCACGCCGCCGCGGCCATCGCCGTCGGCCCGAACGGCACGCCCGACAACCCGCAGGGCGTCCCGGTCTTCGCCTGGAAGGGCGAGACCCTGGAGGAGTACTGGTGGTGCACGGAGCAGGCTCTGACCTGGCCGAACACCCCCACCGGCGGCCCGAACATGATCCTGGACGACGGCGGTGACGCCACCCTCCTCGTCCACAAGGGCGTCGAGTACGAGAAGGACGGCAAGGTCCCGTCCGTCGACACGGCCGAGTCCGAGGAGCACCGCTTCGTCCTCGAACTCCTGCACCGCACCATCACCGACGGCTCGCAGAAGTGGACCCAGCTCGCTTCGGAGATCCGCGGCGTGACCGAGGAGACCACGACCGGTGTTCACCGTCTCTACGAGATGCACCGCGACGGCACTCTCCTGTTCCCGGCGATCAACGTGAACGACGCCGTCACCAAGTCGAAGTTCGACAACAAGTACGGCTGCCGCCACTCCCTGATCGACGGCATCAACCGCGCCACCGACGTCCTCATCGGTGGCAAGACCGCAGTCGTCCTCGGCTACGGCGACGTGGGCAAGGGCTGCGCGGAGTCCCTGCGCGGCCAGGGCGCCCGGGTGATCATCACCGAGATCGACCCGATCTGCGCCCTGCAGGCGGCGATGGACGGTTACCAGGTCACGACCCTCGACGAGGTCGTCGACAAGGGCGACATCTTCGTCACCACGACCGGCAACAAGGACATCATCATGGCCTCGGACATGGCCAAGATGAAGCACCAGGCGATCGTCGGCAACATCGGTCACTTCGACAACGAGATCGACATGGCCGGCCTCGCGAAGATCCCGGGCATCGTCAAGGACGAGGTCAAGCCGCAGGTTCACACCTGGAAGTTCCCCGACGGCAAGGTGATCATCGTCCTGTCCGAGGGCCGCCTGCTGAACCTGGGCAACGCCACCGGCCACCCCTCGTTCGTGATGTCCAACTCGTTCGCGGACCAGACCCTGGCCCAGATCGAGCTGTTCACCAAGCCCGACGAGTACCCGACCGACGTCTATGTGCTGCCCAAGCACCTCGACGAGAAGGTCGCCCGCCTCCACCTCGACGCCCTCGGCGTCAAGCTCACCACGCTCCGCCCGGAGCAGGCCGCGTACATCGGCGTAGAGGTCGAGGGCCCGTACAAGTCGGACCACTACCGCTACTGAGCACCGCGCCGAGCAGCGGTACCACCGCTCGGCGTACGGATGTCAGCAGGCCCCCGCCCCCGTGGCGGGGGCCTGTCCCCGATGAGGACCTGAACGCCCATGCCCCGCGGTCGCTATTCGCTCCATGATCCGCACGATCACACCCCCCTCGCCGAAGAACACTTCCACTGCGCGCCCGGCCCCTCCGGCTGGCGCTACGTCTCACAACTGACCACCCCCTCCGGCGACCATGCCGGCTCGGTCGACCTCGCCCTCGACGAGCTCGGCCGCCCCATCCGTCTCGAACTGCACGCCGCGAGCTGGCAGGTCCGTGGCGCCGCCCTCGACGGCGTGACCTGGGTCCGCACCGACCCCACCGGCACCGAGGCCACCGAAGGCAATGTCCGCGCCCACGCCTTCACCGGCACATCCCCCGCCTTCCTCGTCGCCACCGCCCGTCTCCTGCGCCTGACCCCCGATGCCTCCGCAACCCGCGTACGCCTCGTCGCCTTCACCGACCCGGTCCTCGCCCCACGCACCGTCGACCAGTCCTGGGCCTTGATCTCGAGAGAAACACACGCCACTGACAACGGCCCCCTGACCGTGGACGAATACCAGGTCACAGCCCTGGACACGGGGGAGCAGCACGCCGTACACCTCGCGGGGGACGTGGTCCTGGCGGCGCCCGGCGTGGAGCTCGAGCACCTCGAATCCCCGCCGTCGTTCTTCGCCTGACGACGCCGGGGACACCGTTCGCAGCGGGTTCAGGCGGGCGGCGCGAACCCGGTCGACGGGTGTTCGACCGGCTCGTCCCGCGATGCCGCGGGCGGCGGCGTCTGCTGCGCCGACGCGGCCGGGCCCTCCGAGGCCGGGCCCTCCGAGGGATAGAGGTCCCGCGCCGAAGCGGGCGAGGAAGCACCTGCCTGCGGATAGGCCTGCGGATAGGAGTGCGCGCCTGGCTGCCCCAGGACGGGGCCGCCGCCCGCGCCGGGCATCCCGGCGACGAACCCGCCCGGGCCCCCCGGCACCGCCGGAGCGCTCCCGCCGCCGAAGGCCCGCCGAGCGTCCCGCGCCTGCCGTTCCTGCACCACGGCCGCCAGATAGGCGGCCGCCGGCACCCCCTGCGGCGCCGGAGCCCCCGTACGGGCGGCCAGATCGGACGCGAGCCGCTCCGCCATCGCCCCGCCGACCTGAGGGTCCAGCTGCCGCATCCGCGTCAGGTACTGACGAATGGCCAGCCACAGGCCGTCCGGCACGGCCGACAGATCAAGTCCGGAGAACCGCCCCGCCAGCCAGGGCGGCGGCGGAGGCACGAAGGCCGTATGTCCGACGGGAATCCGTTCCCGCACGACAAGGGTCCCCGCGAACACGTCACCGAGCCGCCGCCCCCGAGCCGACACCAGCGAGGCGATGCACGCGATGATCCCGAACGTCATCAGAATCTCGACCACACCGATCGCACCACGCACCAACGCGTGCCGGAACCGGATCGGCCCTCCGTCGTCCCGCACCACCCGCAGCCCGAAGGCCAGCTTCCCGAGCGAGCGGCCGTGACTCAGCGTCTCCACCGCGATCGGGCCGCCCACCAGCAGCAGAACGAAGCTCGCGATCGACACCGCGATCCGCGCCGCATCGTCCAGCGCCGCCGTCGCGGCCAGCAGGCCGATGGTGACGATCAAATAGGCGGTCATCGACACGGCCAGATCGAGCAGCACCGCCAGCGCCCGGCTCGGCAGTTTCGCGGGGCGCAGCTCCAGCGCCACCGCCTCGCCCGTCACTAGCTCACTCACACGCGCCGTCCTTCCCCTGACCTGCCCTGAGAACGGTCAGTCTGCCAAGCTGAGGGCACATCGCGCCGCAGTACGACAAGCTGACACGCAGTACGAGAGGACGAGGAGCAGCAGAACCGATGGACCTCGACGTCTTCGTGTCCGCCCACCGCGCCGAGTGGGACCGTCTCGATTCCCTGCTGCGCCGCCAACGCCGGCTCACCGGAGCCGAGGCCGACGAACTCGTCGCCTTGTATCAACGTACGGCCACGCACCTCTCCCTGATCCAGTCCAGCGCGCCGGATCCGCAGCTCACCGGTCGTCTGAGTCAACTGGTGGCACGCGCGCGTGGTGCCGTGACAGGCAACCGCCGCGCCTCCTGGCGCGATGTCACCCGCTTCCTCACGCAGGGTTTCCCGGCGGCGGTGTACCGCTCACGCCACTGGTGGGTCCCCACGGCGCTCCTGTCGACGCTGGTCGGCGTCGTCCTGGGGTGGTGGATAGGCACGCATCCCGAGGTCCAGTCCTCGATCGCGGCCCCCAGCGAGCTGCGCCAGCTCACACGCCCCGGCGGCGAGTACGAGACCTACTACTCGAGCCACCCGGCCGCGTCTTTCGCGGCCCAGGTCTGGACGAACAACGCCCAGGCCGCCGCGATGTGCCTGGTCCTGGGCATCTTCCTGGGGCTACCGGTTCTCTGGATCCTCTTCCAGAACATGCTCAACCTCGGCGTGGGCATAGGCCTGATGTCGTCGGCGGGCCGCCTCGACACCTTCCTGGGTCTGATCCTTCCGCACGGCCTCCTGGAACTGACTGCCGTCTTCGTGGCCGCGGGCACCGGTCTGCGACTGGGATGGACCCTGATAGACCCGGGCCCCCGCTCGCGCCGTACGGCACTCGCCGAAGAGGGCCGCGCCGCTCTCGGCATGGCGATCGGCCTGGCTCTGATCCTCTTCGTCTCGGGCGCCATCGAAGGCTTCGTCACCCCGTCCGGTCTCCCCACCTGGGCCCGCGTCGGCATAGGAATCGCCGCTGAACTGGCCTTCCTCACGTACGTCTATGTCCTGGGCGGTCGCGCGGTACGGGCCGGCGACACCGGTGACGTCGACGAGTCCGAGCGCAGCGCGACTCTTCCGACGGCCGCCTGATGTGCGTTCACCGCCGTTGACCTGCTAGTCTCCTCTTCGCCCCACAGGAGCCGTTGACACGGAGCCGATGGGGAGGTAGATTCAAACAGTTGCCTAGAGCTGGACAAGTCCAGACGGTGGCAGTGAGGATCTACCAGCTTCTTGTGAATGTGATTCCCGAGAAGCACCTCCCGATTATTCAGGACTGAGTGGCCGGTAAGGCCGGTCAAAAACTTCTGATAAAGTCGGACTCGCCGAAAGAGAGCCGGAAGGCAATCAAATAGGCAAAGGCCTTCCAACGGCCACCGGAAATGAATTCCGACCGGAAACGGAACGGAAAACGGATCTGGTAAGGTTGGAAACACAGAAGGGAAGCGCCCGGAGGAAAGCCCGAGAGGGTGAGTACAAAGGAAGCGTCCGTTCCTTGAGAACTCAACAGCGTGCCAAAAATCAACGCCAGATATGTTGATACCCCGTCTCCGGCCGATCGGCTGGGGCGAGGTTCCTTTGAAAAAGTCCTGCCGGGCATGGTCTCGGTGGGCGCACAGCGAGGATGCTGTGAACCGTGGGGATTATTCCTCCCTTCGGTTCCGCTCTCGTGGTGTCGTCCCGATTACGGGAAAACATTCACGGAGAGTTTGATCCTGGCTCAGGACGAACGCTGGCGGCGTGCTTAACACATGCAAGTCGAACGATGAAGCCCTTCGGGGTGGATTAGTGGCGAACGGGTGAGTAACACGTGGGCAATCTGCCCTTCACTCTGGGACAAGCCCTGGAAACGGGGTCTAATACCGGATAACACCTGCCCGGGCATCTGGGTGGGTTAAAAGCTCCGGCGGTGAAGGATGAGCCCGCGGCCTATCAGCTTGTTGGTGAGGTAGTGGCTCACCAAGGCGACGACGGGTAGCCGGCCTGAGAGGGCGACCGGCCACACTGGGACTGAGACACGGCCCAGACTCCTACGGGAGGCAGCAGTGGGGAATATTGCACAATGGGCGAAAGCCTGATGCAGCGACGCCGCGTGAGGGATGACGGCCTTCGGGTTGTAAACCTCTTTCAGCAGGGAAGAAGCGAAAGTGACGGTACCTGCAGAAGAAGCGCCGGCTAACTACGTGCCAGCAGCCGCGGTAATACGTAGGGCGCAAGCGTTGTCCGGAATTATTGGGCGTAAAGAGCTCGTAGGCGGCTTGTCACGTCGGGTGTGAAAGCCCGGGGCTTAACCCCGGGTCTGCATTCGATACGGGCTAGCTAGAGTGTGGTAGGGGAGATCGGAATTCCTGGTGTAGCGGTGAAATGCGCAGATATCAGGAGGAACACCGGTGGCGAAGGCGGATCTCTGGGCCATTACTGACGCTGAGGAGCGAAAGCGTGGGGAGCGAACAGGATTAGATACCCTGGTAGTCCACGCCGTAAACGGTGGGAACTAGGTGTTGGCGACATTCCACGTCGTCGGTGCCGCAGCTAACGCATTAAGTTCCCCGCCTGGGGAGTACGGCCGCAAGGCTAAAACTCAAAGGAATTGACGGGGGCCCGCACAAGCAGCGGAGCATGTGGCTTAATTCGACGCAACGCGAAGAACCTTACCAAGGCTTGACATACACCGGAAAGCATTAGAGATAGTGCCCCCCTTGTGGTCGGTGTACAGGTGGTGCATGGCTGTCGTCAGCTCGTGTCGTGAGATGTTGGGTTAAGTCCCGCAACGAGCGCAACCCTTGTTCTGTGTTGCCAGCATGCCCTTCGGGGTGATGGGGACTCACAGGAGACTGCCGGGGTCAACTCGGAGGAAGGTGGGGACGACGTCAAGTCATCATGCCCCTTATGTCTTGGGCTGCACACGTGCTACAATGGCAGGTACAATGAGCTGCGAAGCCGTGAGGCGGAGCGAATCTCAAAAAGCCTGTCTCAGTTCGGATTGGGGTCTGCAACTCGACCCCATGAAGTCGGAGTTGCTAGTAATCGCAGATCAGCATTGCTGCGGTGAATACGTTCCCGGGCCTTGTACACACCGCCCGTCACGTCACGAAAGTCGGTAACACCCGAAGCCGGTGGCCCAACCCCTTGTGGGAGGGAGCTGTCGAAGGTGGGACTGGCGATTGGGACGAAGTCGTAACAAGGTAGCCGTACCGGAAGGTGCGGCTGGATCACCTCCTTTCTAAGGAGCACTTCTTACCGATCCCTCCGGGGTGAGGTCAGAGGCCAGTACATCGGCGAATGTCTGATGCTGGTTGCTCATGGGTGGAACGTTGATTATTCGGCATCTTCAGTCATCTCAGGCTGTGAGTACTGCTCTTCGGGGCGTGGAAAGCTGATCATGAGTGGCGGGGGTTGCCGGGCACGCTGTTGGGTGTCTGAGGGCACGGCCGATTGTTGGCTGCCTTCAGTGCCGGCCCCAGTGCACTCGATCCGGAAGGTTCGGGGTGATGGGTGGTTGGTCGTTGTTTGAGAACTGCACAGTGGACGCGAGCATCTGTGGCCAAGTTTTTAAGGGCGCACGGTGGATGCCTTGGCACCAGGAACCGATGAAGGACGTGGGAGGCCACGATAGTCCCCGGGGAGTCGTCAACCAGGCTTTGATCCGGGGGTTTCCGAATGGGGAAACCCGGCAGTCGTCATGGGCTGTCACCCATACCTGAACACATAGGGTATGTGGAGGGAACGCGGGGAAGTGAAACATCTCAGTACCCGCAGGAAGAGAAAACAACCGTGATTCCGGGAGTAGTGGCGAGCGAAACTGGATGAGGCCAAACCATATGCGTGTGAGACCCGGCAGGGGTTGCGTATGTGGGGTTGTGGGATTTCTCTTTCACGGTCTGCCGGCCGTGAGACGAGTCAGAAACCGTTGATGTAGGCGAAGGACATGCGAAAGGTCCGGCGTAGAGGGTAAGACCCCCGTAGTCGAAACGTCAACGGCTCGTTTGAGAAACACCCAAGTAGCACGGGGCCCGAGAAATCCCGTGTGAATCTGGCGGGACCACCCGCTAAGCCTAAATATTCCCTGGTGACCGATAGCGGATAGTACCGTGAGGGAATGGTGAAAAGTACCGCGGGAGCGGAGTGAAATAGTACCTGAAACCGTGTGCCTACAAGCCGTGGGAGCGTCGCGCATTGAGTTTACTCAGTGCGTCGTGACTGCGTGCCTTTTGAAGAATGAGCCTGCGAGTTTGCGGTGTGTTGCGAGGTTAACCCGTGTGGGGAAGCCGTAGCGAAAGCGAGTCCGAATAGGGCGATTTAGTAGCGCGCTCAAGACCCGAAGCGGAGTGATCTAGCCATGGGCAGGTTGAAGCGGCTGTAAGAGGTCGTGGAGGACCGAACCCACCAGGGTTGAAAACCTGGGGGATGACCTGTGGTTAGGGGTGAAAGGCCAATCAAACTCCGTGATAGCTGGTTCTCCCCGAAATGCATTTAGGTGCAGCGTCGTGTGTTTCTTGCCGGAGGTAGAGCACTGGATAGGCGATGGGCCCTACCGGGTTACTGACCTTAGCCAAACTCCGAATGCCGGTAAGTGAGAGCGCGGCAGTGAGACTGTGGGGGATAAGCTCCATGGTCGAGAGGGAAACAGCCCAGAGCATCGACTAAGGCCCCTAAGCGTACGCTAAGTGGGAAAGGATGTGGAGTCGCACAGACAACCAGGAGGTTGGCTTAGAAGCAGCCACCCTTGAAAGAGTGCGTAATAGCTCACTGGTCTAGTGATTCCGCGCCGACAATGTAGCGGGGCTCAAGCGTACCGCCGAAGTCGTGTCATTGCAGCAATACGCCCAACGGCGGCTGTGATGGGTAGGGGAGCGTCGTGTGCCGGGTGAAGCCGCGCCGGAAGGCAGTGGTGGACGGTTCACGAGTGAGAATGCAGGCATGAGTAGCGATACACACGTGAGAAACGTGTGCGCCGATTGACTAAGGGTTCCTGGGTCAAGCTGATCTGCCCAGGGTAAGTCGGGACCTAAGGCGAGGCCGACAGGCGTAGTCGATGGATAACCGGTTGATATTCCGGTACCCGCTGTGAAGCGTCAAACATTGAACCAGGCGATGCTAAGTCCGTGAAGCCGCCCCGGAGCCTTCGGGCAAAGGGGAGTGGTGGAGCCGACGGACCAGACCTGCAGTAGGTGAGTGATGGGGTGACGCAGGAAGGTAGTCCATCCCGGGCGGTGGTTGTCCCGGGGTAAGGGTGTAGGCCGTGCGATAGGTAAATCCGTCGCACATCAAGGCTGAGACCTGATGCCGAGCCGATTGTGGTGAAGTGGATGATCCTATGCTGTCGAGAAAAGCCTCTAGCGAGTTTCATGGCGGCCCGTACCCTAAACCGACTCAGGTGGTCAGGTAGAGAATACCGAGGCGTTCGGGTGAACTATGGTTAAGGAACTCGGCAAAATGCCCCCGTAACTTCGGGAGAAGGGGGGCCATCACCGGTGATGAGTCTTGCACTCTGAGCTGGGGGTGGCCGCAGAGACCAGCGAGAAGCGACTGTTTACTAAAAACACAGGTCCGTGCGAAGCCGTAAGGCGATGTATACGGACTGACGCCTGCCCGGTGCTGGAACGTTAAGGGGACCGGTTAGTCACTCTTCGGGGTGGCGAAGCTGAGAACTTAAGCGCCAGTAAACGGCGGTGGTAACTATAACCATCCTAAGGTAGCGAAATTCCTTGTCGGGTAAGTTCCGACCTGCACGAATGGCGTAACGACTTCTCGACTGTCTCAACCATAGGCCCGGTGAAATTGCACTACGAGTAAAGATGCTCGTTTCGCGCAGCAGGACGGAAAGACCCCGGGACCTTTACTACAGTTTGATATTGGTGTTCGGTTCGGCTTGTGTAGGATAGGTGGGAGACTTTGAAGCGGCAGCGCCAGCTGTTGTGGAGTCGTCGTTGAAATACCACTCTGGTCGTGCTGGATGTCTAACCTGGGTCCGTGATCCGGATCAGGGACAGTGTCTGATGGGTAGTTTAACTGGGGCGGTTGCCTCCTAAAGAGTAACGGAGGCGCCCAAAGGTTCCCTCAGCCTGGTTGGTAATCAGGTGTTGAGTGTAAGTGCACAAGGGAGCTTGACTGTGAGACCGACGGGTCGAGCAGGGACGAAAGTCGGGACTAGTGATCCGGCGGTGGCTTGTGGAAGCGCCGTCGCTCAACGGATAAAAGGTACCCCGGGGATAACAGGCTGATCTTCCCCAAGAGTCCATATCGACGGGATGGTTTGGCACCTCGATGTCGGCTCGTCGCATCCTGGGGCTGGAGTCGGTCCCAAGGGTTGGGCTGTTCGCCCATTAAAGCGGTACGCGAGCTGGGTTTAGAACGTCGTGAGACAGTTCGGTCCCTATCCGCTGCGCGCGTAGGAATATTGAGAAGGGCTGTCCCTAGTACGAGAGGACCGGGACGGACGAACCTCTGGTGTGCCAGTTGTCCTGCCAAGGGCATGGCTGGTTGGCTACGTTCGGGAGGGATAACCGCTGAAAGCATCTAAGCGGGAAGCCTGCTTCGAGATGAGTATTCCCACCCCCTTTGAGGGGTTAAGGCTCCCAGTAGACGACTGGGTTGATAGGCCGGATCTGGAAGGCGGGTAACCGCTGGAGGTGACCGGTACTAATAGGCCGAGGGCTTGTCCTCAGTTGCTCGCGTCCACTGTGTTGGTTCTGAAACCACGAACAACCCCATTCCCAGGGCCACTGGGTGTGGTGCGGTATTCACAGTTTCATAGTGTTTCGGTGGTCATAGCGTGAGGGAAACGCCCGGTTACATTCCGAACCCGGAAGCTAAGCCTCACAGCGCCGATGGTACTGCAGGGGGGACCCTGTGGGAGAGTAGGACGCCGCCGAACTACTTGTAGGGAAAACCCCCGTACCGGGAAATCGGTACGGGGGTTTTCTGCGTTCGGGATCATTTTTGGGGCCTCTCGATTCGAGAGGCCCCTTTTTGTGCCGGCTTACAGCCGTCCCGCCGCCTTGAGTGCCAGATACGCATCCGCGAGGGCCGGGGCCAGGTTGTCCGGAACCGCGTCGACGACGGTTACTCCGTGGCGCTGGAGTTGTTCGGCCGTGCGATGGCGTTCCGTTTGGGCCTGGGCCGCGGCTGCCGCCTCGTACACCGCCTCGGCGCTTCCCCGAGCCGTAGCCATGTGTGCGATATGCGGGTCGGCCACTGAGGCCACGAGGACTGTGTGGCGGTGGGTGAGACCGGAGAGTACGGGGAGCAGGCCCTCTTCGATGGGGGCCGCGTCGAGGCTGGTCAGCAACACGATCAGGGAGCGGCGAGGGGCGGTACGCAGGGCCGTGGCGGTGAGGCCTCGGGCGTCCGTTTCGACGAGCTCCGGCTCCAGGGTCGCCATTGCGTTGACCAGGGAAGGGAGGACGTCGCCGGCCGAGCGGCCCTGGACCAGGGCGCGTACTCGGCGGTCGTACGCGAGGAGGTCCACGCGGTCGCCGGCCCGGGAAGCCAGGGCGGCCAGGAGGAGTGCCGCGTCCATGGAGGCGTCGAGACGGGGAGCGTCGCCCACGCGACCGGCTGAGGTTCGGCCCGTGTCGAGGACCAGAAGGATGTGGCGGTCGCGCTCGGGGCGCCAGGTGCGTACGGCGACCGTGGTCTGGCGGGCCGTGGCGCGCCAGTCGATGGAGCGGGTGTCGTCGCCGGGAACGTACTCGCGCAGGCTGTCGAATTCCGTGCCCTCGCCGCGGGTCAGGACGCTGGTGCGGCCGTCGAGTTCGCGTAGGCGGGCCAGTTTGGAGGGGAGGTGCTTGCGGCTGGTGAAGGGTGGCAGGACTCGTACGGTCCAGGGCACCTGGTGGCTGCCCTGGCGGGAGAAGAGACCGAGGGGGCCGTACGAGCGGATGGTGACGCGGTCCGCCCGGCGGTCGCCTCGGCGGGTGGGGCGCAGGCGGGTGGTCAGGCGTCGACGCTCACCGGCGGGGACCGTCAGACGGTGGCGGGAGGCGGCCACCTCGGTGCCCGGCTCCCAGCTGCTGGGAGGCCAGGCGTCACGGAGGCGGGCGCGCAGGAGGCGGCCGGAGGGATTGGTGACGGTCAGAGTGACATCGGCGGTCTCGCCGAGGCGTGCGGAAGTGTCGCCGGAGCGCGCCAGGCCGAGACGGCGTACGGGTGCGGCCAGGGCGGCGTCGCAGGCGCAGGCCAGGGCCAGGGGAGCATTCACGGCGAGGATGCCCGTCCAGCTCGGCTCCCAGATGCCGACGGGGAGTGTGCCGAGGGCCGCCAGCAGAGCGGCGCGTCCGGTGAGTGCCATCAGCGGGGGACGGGGACGTGGGCGAGGATCGCGTTGATGACCGAGTCGGCCGTCACGCCCTCCATCTCGGCTTCTGGGCGGAGCTGGATGCGGTGGCGGAGGGTGGGCAGGGCCAGGGCCTTCACGTCGTCGGGGATGACGTAGTCGCGGCCGGTCAGCCAGGCCCAGGCGCGGGCGGTGGCGAGGAGGGCGGTCGCGCCGCGCGGGGAGACGCCGAGGGTGAGGGACGGCGATTCGCGGGTGGCGCGGCAGATGTCGACGACGTAGCCGGTGATCTCGGGGGAGACCGATGTCTTGGCCACGGCGGCGCGGGCGGCCTCCAGGTCGGCCGGGCCCGCCACGGGGCGTAGGCCGGCGGCACGCAGGTCGCGCGGGTTGAAACCCTCGGCGTGGCGGGTGAGGACGTCGATCTCGTCCTGACGGGACGGAAGAGGGATCGTCAGTTTCAGGAGGAAGCGGTCCAGTTGGGCCTCGGGCAGAGGATACGTTCCCTCGTACTCGACCGGGTTCTGGGTCGCGGCGACCAGGAAGGGCTCCGGGAGCGGGCGGGGGGTGCCGTCGACGGTGACTTGACGCTCCTCCATCGCTTCGAGGAGGGACGACTGGGTCTTGGGCGGAGTGCGGTTGATCTCGTCGGCCAGCAGGAGGTTCGTGAAGACCGGGCCGGGCTGGAACGAGAACTCGGCGGTGCGGGCGTCGTAGACGAGAGAGCCGGTGATGTCGCTCGGCATCAGGTCGGGAGTGAACTGGACACGCTTGGTGTCGAGTTCGAGCGCGGAGGCGAGCGCGCGGACGAGCAACGTTTTGGCGACTCCGGGGACTCCTTCCAGCAGAACGTGTCCGCGGCAGAGGAGGGCGACGACGAGGCCGGTCACGGCGGGGTCCTGGCCGACCACGGCTTTGGCGATCTCGGTGCGCAGGGCTTCCAGGGAGGAGCGGGCGGTGCCCGGATCCCCGGCGTACCCGGCGTTGTCAGTGGTCGGGGCCATCATGGACGGCGTACCTCTCTTTCGAGGGCGTCGAGTTGGTCGGCGAGGGAGATGAGGGCCGCGTCGTCGCTGGGCGGCGGCCCGAAGAGGAGGGCGTGCAGGGCCTGTCCGTCGCCGTCGAGGCGGGCGGACAGGGCGGGGAGCAGCGCCTCGGGCGCGTGCGCCTGAGAGGGGGATACGCCGATGAGGGGGGCGAGTCGGGTGCGGGTGGTGGAGCGAAGAGCGATGGCCGCGCGGTCGCGGGCGTTGGCCTTGCGGTAGAGGCGGGCGCGGCCCTCGACGGTTTCGGAGGCGCGGATCGCGACGGGGAGGCGTTCGGGTACGAGGGGGCCGAGTCGGCGTGCCCGCCACAGGGCGGCCAGGCCTGCCGCGATGAAGAGCTGAAGGGTGCCCCAGAGCCAGCCCGAGGGGAGCAGGTCGAGGAAGGTCTTTTTGCCCGCGTCGGTGGCCGAGGTGTCGGAGAGGGAGGGGAGGTACCAGACCAAGTGGGGGCGGGAACCGAGCAGTTGGAGGGCGAGCGAGGCGTTGCCCTGCTTGTCGAGACGGTTGTTGTAGAGGATGTCGGGGGCGCCGAGGACGACGGTGTCGCCGTTCCCGGTGGCCGCCGGGATGCGCAGCAGGGTGGGCAGGCCGTCGCTGGGGTAGCAGACATCGGCGCCGGGGTCGCTGGTGCTGTAGCGGATGCCGCCGGTGTCGGCGCTGCCCGCGCGGCGGGCGGCGGGCAGGTCGCAGCTGGGGAAGAGCGTCGAGTGGAAGCTGATCGCGGGATCGGCGGTGACTCCGGGGGCGAGGGTGCCGAGGGAGGGCGAGTCGGGGGCGATCAGGATCGTGCGGCCGCCGGAGTTCTTGGTCGCCGCGCGGAGGTCGGCCTGCTGATGGTCGGTCAGCAGGTCCGGGGCGGCGACGAGGAGAGTGGTGTCGGCGCCGGCCGCGGAGCGGGCCTCGTCCAGGGTGGTGACCACGCGCGTGGAGACCCCGCGGTCTCCGAGGAGTTCGGCGGTGGCGCGGCTGCCGTAGGGGTCGGCGGAGCGTGGGTCCAGGCTGCCGTGTTGGGCGCCGGAGCGGATCACGGCGATCGCGACGGCGGCCGCCAGCAGGATCACGACGGCGAGGACGATGCCTCGGGTGCGGGTCCACACCTGGCGGGCGGTGGGCGACGTCGAGGTGGATGTGAGGGTGGCCTCGGTCATGAGGCGGCCCCCTGGCGGCTGTTGTGGTCCGTGCTCTGGGCGCTGCTGGTGAGTACGGGTTTGGTGCGCTCGAGGTCGCGGTCGAGTTCGGTGAGGCGGTGGTATGTGTCGGAGCCCGCGGACCGGCCGCCGTAGGTGACCTCGTCGAAGTCCCGGGCGGCGGCGCGCAGTCGGTCCGTGTGGGAGGGCAGTGTGCGGCCCGCTTCGGCCGCGGCCTCGTCCGCGGTGCGGCCGGGGCGTGCGTCGAGCAGAGCGCGCTCCTCGAGGGAGCGCACGACGGCCCGCATGCGTTCCTGGACGGCTTGGTTCCAGTGGCCCTGGGCGGCGTGTGCTTCGGCCGCCGCGCGGTGTTCGGCGGCGCTGCGGGGGCGGTCGTCGAAGAGCGTGGCGGAGGAGGTGGGGGTGCGGTGCGGGGTGCCGAGGCGCCACCAGAGGGCGGCCACGACCGCCAGCACCGCCACCACGATGACGACAAGGCCGAGCGTGCCGCCGGGAGTCGCCGTGGAGGCGGCGCTGAACAGTTTGTCGACCCAGTCCCAGAAGGCGTTCAGAGCGCGTTGCACCGGGCTGGGGTCGTTCTCGTGGTACATCCGTTTGGACAGTTCGCGCTTGGCCGCCTCCCGCGCGGGGTCGCGCGGGATCGTCACCGGTGGTTCGTCGTCGCGCGGCAGCGCGAGTACGGCCGTGGCGCCCGTGCGTGGCAGTGCCAGTACCGCTGTGAGAACTCCCCCCGCCGGACTCACCGCATCAGCTCCCCGGAGTGGTGCCGGGGGTGCTGGAGCCGTAGTCCTGGACACCGGCGGCGCGTGCCAGGTCGAGGTCGAGGGCCTCGCGGCGGATGCGCTGGTCGATGTAGAGGAGCACGGTGACGCCCGCGGAGATCGGGAAGGTGATCATGGAGCCGATCACCGAACCGATTCCGCTGACGATGAGGAACGTCCAGCCGGGGCTGCCGCCGCTGCCGAGGAAACCGGCGACGCCGTCGCCGCTCAAGGCGGAGGCGATGATCGCGAAGGGGATCACGACGATCGACGCCACGATGTTGGCGATGATCGTGGCGAGCAGCTGGATGCCGAAGACTCGCCACCAGGAGCCGCGGACGAGCTTCGCGGAGCGGCTCATCGACTTCAGGACGCCTTGCTTCTCCAGCATCAGGGCGGGCGAGGCGAGCGAGAAGCGGATCATCAGCCAGAGGGCGACGACGCCCGCGCCGAGCCCGCCGAGGACCGCGAGTGCGGCGCCCGCGCTGCTCGAGCCGGCGACGGCGACGAGCAGACCGGGAAGCGTGCCGACGGTGATGATCGCGACGGCGATGAGCGGCAGCAGGAAGGTCAGGGCGAACAGCTTCGGCAGCCGGGGTCTGGCGTCGCGCCAGGCCTCGGCGGTGGTCACCGACTTGCCGAGCACCGCGCGGCTGGTCACGGAGGTGAGCAGGGCCGTGGCGACGATGGTGCCGAGCAGGCCGATGACCACGACGACGCCGGAGCTCAGCAGGGTGTCGCCCAGGGCGCGGCTCAGCTCGCCGGCGGTGGCGCTCGGGTCGTTGAGGACGTCCGTGCTCGCGCTGTCGTCCAGGACCAGGCCCTGGAGCAGGATGACCGCGATCTGTGTGACGACGGCGACGGTGAGCGAGATGCCCAGAACGGTGCGCCAGTAGGTCCGCATCGTGGAGACCGCGCCGTCGAGGATCTCGCCGACGCCGAGCGGGCGCAGGGGGATCACGCCGGGCTTGGCGGCGGGCGGCGGCCCGCCCCAGTTGCCGCCCCAGCCACTGGGACCTCCTGGGCCTCCGTAGCCACGGCCTCCCCAGCCGCCGCCCTGGCCTCCGTAGCCGCCCGCGCCAGGGGGCTGCCGGACGCCCCAGCCGGGACCGGGGGGCGGTGGTGGCGGGGCCTGGCCGGGACCCTGTGGGCTGGGAGCGGACCACTGGCCGGGCGGGGGCTGCTCCTTGGACCACTTCGAGGGTGGCTCCGGCTGGTTCGTGCGACCTTGGTCCGCGGGCTGCTCCGGGGGCTCGGCGGTGCCGGAGTTGTCCGGCTCCTGCCCGTCGGAGGGGGCAGATCCGGGCGAGGCCCAGCCCGGAGTGTCTTTCATCGTCGCTCCTTCACGGTGCCCGTCCGCGGTCGCGGCGGCAGGTTGGCAGCCATCGTGCCACGGTGTGCCCGGCATGGGACCGGCCCCCGTATCGGGTGGACACCTTCAATTGTCCGCCTGCTACGGGGCAGACTGGGCGGATGGCTGATCAGTACGCGCAATTCCGCGAGGGCGACGGGCCACTGGAGATACCGGCGATCCGCTGGGACGAGCCGCCCGAAGGGCCGGTGCTGGTCCTCCTCGACCAGACTCGGTTGCCGGCCGAGGAAGTCGAGCTGGTGTGCACGGACGCTCCCGCGCTGGTGGAGGCGATCCGCACGCTGGCCGTGCGAGGGGCGCCGTTGCTGGGTATCGCCGGGGCGTACGGAGTCGCGCTCGCCGCCGTGCGCGGCTTCGACGTGGACGATGCCGCCCGGGCGCTGGCGGGCGCCCGGCCCACCGCGGTGAACCTCGCTGTCGGTGTGCGCCGGGCGCAGACGGCGTATCGTTCCGCGCTCTCCGGCGGCGGTGATCAGCGGCAGGCCGCCGGGGCGGCGCTCGAGGCGGCGCGGGCGTTGCACCGGGAGGATGCCGCGGCCAGCGCACGGATGGCCGGGCACGGGTTGGCGCTGCTCGACGAGCTGTTGCCGGGTGGTGGGCACCGGATTCTGACGCATTGCAACACCGGGGCGCTGGTGTCCGGCGGGGAGGGCACGGCCTTCGCGGTGGCCCTCGCGGCGCATCGGGCGGGGCAGCTGCGGAGGCTGTGGGTGGACGAAACGCGTCCGTTGCTGCAAGGTGCTCGCCTGACGGCTTATGAGGCGGCGCGCCGCGGAATGGCGTACACCTTGCTCACGGACAACGCGGCGGGATCACTGTTCGCGGCGGGGGAGGTGGACGCGGTGCTCATCGGGGCCGATCGGATTGCTGCCGACGGTTCGGTGGCGAACAAGGTGGGGAGCTATCCGCTCGCGGTGCTGGCCCGGTATCACCATGTGCCTTTCATCGTGGTGGCGCCGGTGACGACGGTGGACCCGGACACCCCGGATGGAGCATCCATCGAGGTCGAGCAGCGTCCCGGTCATGAAGTGACCGAGGTCACAGCACCCCAGGTGCCTGTGGCGGGAGTGGAAGCGGGAGGCGGGATACCGGTGGCACCCCTGGGGACCCAGGCGTACAACCCGGCATTCGATGTGACGCCCCCCGAGTTGGTGACGGCGATCGTGACCGAAGAGGGCGCTGTGTCGCCCGTGACAGCAGAGGCACTCGCTGAGCTGTGTGACAGGTCACGCCAGGTAACGATTTAGTTAATGGGATGATGTCGTTTATGAAGGGACGAGTCCTTGTCGTCGATGACGACACCGCACTGGCCGAGATGCTCGGCATTGTGTTGCGTGGTGAAGGTTTTGAGCCGTCTTTCGTAGCAGACGGCGACAAGGCGCTGGCCGCTTTCCGTGAGACCAAGCCCGATCTGGTGCTCCTGGACCTGATGCTTCCCGGCCGGGACGGTATCGAGGTGTGCCGCCTGATCAGGGCGGAGTCCGGGGTGCCGATCGTGATGCTCACCGCGAAGAGCGACACCGTCGATGTCGTGGTCGGCCTCGAGTCCGGCGCCGACGACTACATCGTGAAGCCGTTCAAGCCAAAGGAGCTGGTGGCGCGGATCAGGGCGCGGCTGCGTCGTTCCGAGGAACCGGCGCCCGAGCAGCTGGCCATCGGCGATCTTGTGATCGATGTGGCCGGTCACTCCGTGAAGCGGGAGGGGCAGTCGATCGCCCTGACGCCGCTGGAGTTCGATCTGCTCGTGGCACTGGCCCGCAAGCCGTGGCAGGTGTTCACACGGGAGGTGCTCCTCGAACAGGTGTGGGGCTACCGGCACGCGGCGGACACCCGACTGGTCAATGTCCACGTCCAGCGGCTGCGCTCCAAGGTCGAGAAGGACCCGGAGCGGCCGGAGATCGTGGTGACCGTCCGTGGTGTCGGCTACAAGGCCGGACCGAGCTGACATGTCCCGGGACAGTGCCGCTTCGGCGCCCGGTGAGTCGGGAGTCCGTTCGGGGCGGCCTGTCGGCCGGAAGGTGACGGGCTCCCGCTGGGGACGTTTCTTGGAGGGCGGGCTGCTGCAGGGCGGAGTCCAGGGCAGCCCGGTCCTTCGGTTGTTCATGCGCTGGGTGCGCCGTCCGTTGCTGCCCGTGATGCGGCTGTGGCGGCGCAACATCCAGCTCAAGATCGTCGTCACGACGTTGCTGATGTCGCTGGGTGTCGTGCTGCTGCTCGGCTTCGTTGTCATCGGGCAGGTGCGCAACGGTCTGCTGGACGCCAAGGTCAAGGCCTCGCAGAGTCAGGCCACGGGTGGCTTCTCGGTCGCCAAGCAGAAGGCGGACGCGGCAGCCACGGCCAACGGCGACGACGGTTCGACTGCGGACGGCCGTCCGTCCAAGAACGTCAGCCAGTGGATGAACGACCTCGTCGTCTCGCTTTCCAGCGGCGGCCAGGGCGCCTTCGACGTGGTGACGCTCAGCTCCACCGTGGCCGGCAACGGCGGTGCCGGGCGGGGTCCGCGTTCCTCGGGTGACGTCGATCCGACAGTGAGCATCCCGGAGGACCTGCGCGCCCGAGTCGACAGCAACACGATGGCGGCCCAGAGCTACACCAGGGTCGTCTACAAGGACGGCACGGAGTCGCAGGCCGCGCTGGTCATCGGCAAGCAGGTCCTCGACCCCAACGGAGACGCGTACCAGCTCTACTACCTCTTCCCGCTGACGCAGGAGGAGAAGTCGCTCAGCCTGGTCAAGGGGACGCTCGCGACCGCCGGACTGTTCGTCGTGGTGCTCCTGGGGGCCATCGCCTGGCTCGTGGTGCGCCAGGTCGTCACTCCGGTGCGGATGGCGGCCGGGATCGCCGAGCGGCTCTCCGCCGGGCGCCTGCAGGAACGGATGAAGGTCACCGGTGAGGACGACATCGCGCGGCTCGGCGAGGCCTTCAACAAGATGGCGCAGAACCTTCAGCTGAAGATCCAGCAGCTGGAGGACCTGTCGCGGATGCAGCGACGGTTCGTGTCCGACGTGTCGCACGAACTGCGTACGCCGCTCACGACCGTCCGGATGGCGGCCGACGTCATCCACGACGCGCGTGTGGACTTCGATCCGGTGACCGCTCGGTCGGCCGAGCTCCTCGCCGATCAGCTGGACCGGTTCGAGACGCTGCTCGCGGACCTGCTGGAGATCAGCCGGTTCGACGCGGGTGCGGCGGCGCTGGAGGCCGAGGCGATAGACCTCCGGGAAGTCGTACGGCGTGTCGTCAGCGGGGCCGAGCCACTCGCCGAGCGCAAGGGCTCGCAGATACGTGTCGTCGGCGACCAGCAGCCGGTGGTCGCCGAGGCGGATGCCCGGCGGGTGGAGCGGGTGCTGCGCAATCTCGTCGTCAACGCCGTGGAGCACGGCGACGGCAAGGAAGTGGTGGTCAAGCTCGCCACAGCGGGCGGCGCGGTCGCCATCGCGGTGCGTGACTACGGCGTCGGCCTCAAGCCCGGAGAGGCGACCCGGGTCTTCAGCCGCTTCTGGCGTGCCGACCCGGCACGCGCGCGTACCACCGGCGGCACGGGGCTCGGGCTGTCCATCGCCCTGGAGGACGCCCGGCTGCACGGCGGCTGGCTGCAGGCGTGGGGTGAGCCGGGCGGCGGTTCGCAGTTCCGGCTGACGCTGCCGCGTACCGCGGACGAGCCGCTGCGGGGGTCTCCGATACCTCTGGAGCCCATGGACTCGCGGCGCAATCGTGGACTTAATGACGCGGGACTGCCCTCCGGCGGCGGCGACAAGCTCGCCACGGTGCCGATGCAGGCCGCGGGCGGGAAGGCGGCACCGCCGATGCAGCGGACGTCCGTGGTGCCGCGACTGGCCGGGGCGTCGCCCACGGCCGATCCGACGGCGCTGCCGGGCAACGGCGCGCGTGTGGTGCCAAGGCCCTCCGGGGCCGTGCGGCGGCCGGACGACATGCCCACCGCGGGTGGGGAGCGGAGCGTGCAGGAACGTGGCCGGGACGGCGGCGGGCCTGAAGAACTCGGACAAGCAGAGCCCGAGGAACTCGGGCAAGGGGAGGCATTTCGTGGTCGCTGACCGCGAGGGGAGCGGCCGTCGGCGTCCCGCGCGCGTGGGGGTGTACATCGGCTGCGGCGCACTGCTGCTGACCGGGTGCGCCTCGATGCCGGACAGCGGAGATCTGCGCGGGGTCGAGTCCACGCCGAGGCAGGACTCGCAGGTCCGCGTCTTCGCGCTGCCGCCCCGCGAGGACGCCCCGCCGTCGGAGATCGTGCAGGGCTTCCTGGAGGCACTGACCAGTGACGACGCGCAGTACGAGACGGCGCGCAAATATCTGACGGCGAGCGCCCGCAAAACGTGGGATCCGTACCGCTCCACGACCGTCCTCGCGGACGGGCCCAACCCCGAGTCGGAGCGCTCGAGCACCAGGGAGGGCGACGACTCGTACACGCTCTCCGGCAGCAAGGTCGCCACGGTGGACGAGCAGCACGCGTACACGCCGGATGCCGGTTCGTACCGGACGACGGTGCACCTCACGCTGCAGAAGGACAGCAAGCAGTGGCGCATCGACGCGCTGCCGCAGGGTGTGGTGATGGGCAACTCCGACTTCCAGCGCAACTACGTGTCCGTCAACAAGTACTACTTCACCTCGAATGTGCCCTCCGGGTCGGGCGGGCCGCTCGGGACCGTCGCCGATCCCGTCTATGTGCGGGACAAGGTGGACCCGATGACGGAGATGGTCCGGTCGCTCCTGAAGGGGCCCACGCGCTGGCTTGATCCGGTGGTGACGTCGAGCTTCCCCTCCGACACGGAGCTGAAGAAGGGCGTCACGTCACTGTCGCCCGACGACCGCAACAGGGTGACGGTCCCGCTGAACAAGAAGGCCGACCGGGTCGGAGAGACCCAGTGCAACAAGATGGCCACCCAACTCCTCTTCACGCTCCAGGACCTGACGCCCACGGGCGTCGACGAGGTGGAGCTGCAGCGGTCGAACGGTTCGCAGTTGTGCGTGGTCACCGAGAGCCGGGCGGTGACCGTCGCTTCGCACGGCACGGCCAAGCACCCTGAGTACGAGTACTTCATCGACGCCAAGCAGCGGCTCGTACGGCTGCCCAGCGGCAACCGTGACAAGCAGCCCGAGCCGGTACCCGGTGCGCTGGGAGTGGGCGACAAGAAGCTGCGGTCGGCCGCGGTGTCCCGGACCGAGGACAGCGCGGCCGGTGTGTCGGCGGACGGGAGTTCGCTGTACGTCGGATCGCTGGTGTCGGGTGCCTCGCTGGGGGACGCGGTGCTGCACAGCCAGGGGGCGAAGGCGGACGACCGGCTGACGACGCCCAGTTGGGACGGGCAGGGCGACCTGTGGGTGGCCGACCGTGATCCGAAGAACCCTCGGCTGCTCCTGCTGGAGAAGGGCGCAGGTATCCCGCTGGCGGTCACGGCGCCGGGCATCGACGGCCGTGTCCAGGCAGTGCGGGTGGCCGCCGACGGGGTGCGGATCGCGCTGATCGTGCAGAAGGACGGCAAGAGCTCGCTGCAGATCGGGCGCATCCAACGCGACACCAAGACCGGCGGACGGCCCCTCATCTCGATCCTCGAGCTGAGCTCCGTGGCGCCGCAGCTGGAGGAGGTCACCGCCATGTCGTGGGCCGGGGACAGCCGGCTCGTCGTCGTCGGGCGCGAGTCCGGCGGGGTGCAGCAGATGCGCTACGTCCAGGTCGACGGCTCCACGCCGGTGGGCGCCGCGCCCTCCGCGCTGACGGGGGTGAAGGAGGTCGCCGCGTCCGAGGACGAACGGCTGCCCCTGGTGGCGCACTCGGAGGAGGACGGGATCGTGCGGCTGTCCTCCGGGGAGCAGTGGCAGAAGATCGTCAAGGACGGCACGGCACCGGTTTATCCCGGGTAGCGGCCTCTTTCTTCCGGGTACGGACTCGCCGGGCCTGCCTTTTCGGGCAGGCCCGGCTGCCGTACGGGTGGATCTGGCTGCCGTACGGGTGGATCTGGCTGCCGTACGGGTGGATCCGGCCGTCGTACGCGGCGGACCTGGCCGTCGTACGGGGCGGACCTGGCCGCCATTGCGCGCTGGGTCCCCCGGACGGGTGATGGCCGTGGAGTTGTCCACAGGCGGTTGTCCACAGGGGTGGCCGGTCGGCCCGCGCGTTGGCACAGTGGTGGGCATGCGGGGGTGGTGGCAGGACCTCACCGATCTGGTGCTGCCGGCCGAGTGCGGAGGTTGCGGAAGGCCTCGCACGGTGCTCTGCCCGGAGTGCCGTGCCGCCCTGAGCGGGGCCGCGCCGCGCCGGGTGCGACCGGATCCGGAGCCGCCCGGGCTGCCGGTGGTGCACGCGGCGGCGCCATACGAGGACGAGGTGCGCGCGACGCTCCTCGCTCACAAGGAACGGGGGGCACTGACACTTGCGAGACCTTTGGGGACGGCCCTGGCGGGGGCTGTACGGGCAGGGCTGGGGCACTTGTGCCTCCCGGTCCCGGAGGGGCTGCCCACGGCCTGGGACAGGCGCCTGAGGGGTGGCAACGGGCAATTGCGGCCCGGGGGTGGTCGGGGGTGCGCGCCGATTTCCGGCACGGGTTCTCTGCTGCTTGTTCCCCTGCCGTCCTCGCGGCAGGCGGTGCGGGCGCGCGGGCATGATCCGGCGCGGCGGATCGCGCTCGCGGCGGCGGGGGAGCTGCGGCGCACGGGGACACCGGCCCGGGTACTGGCCGTGCTGCGGCAGCGGCGCGCCGTGGCCGACCAGGCGGGGCTCAACTCGCGGCAGCGACTGGACAATCTCGCGGGCGCCCTGGAGGTGGCAGCCGGAGGTGCCCGGCTGTTGGCGAGCGGGGGCCGGGTCGTGCTTGTGGACGACCTGATGACGACGGGCGCCTCGATGACGGAGGCGGCCCGTGCCGTACGGGCGGCGGTGGCGGAGATTGATCCATACGTGGACGTCGATGCATGCGTCGCGGAAGCGGGGGAAGCAACGGGGGAACGGATGACCGAGGCAACGACAGTGGATACCGACCGGACACAAGGAGCCTGGGGAATGGCGGGTACGAGCGGAGTCGGCGACATGATCTGCGCGGCTGTGGTCGCGGCCCCGCCGGACTCTTTCGAAAGAAACCGGAACTGACCGGGAACTTCCATCGTTGCAGGTAATGACCAGGTCAATTCACCTGAACGGAGGTACACCGCAGGAGAGGGTGACGACATCCGTCCGGGCGAGATATGTTCGGTTGTGAGGCAATGGCGCAGGCCGTACCTCGCCCATCCGAATGCTGTGCTGCGGGTTTCTGAATCACCCGTAGCGATGGGGTGTAGATCTTGCCCATGGGGGAGGAGGAGGTGAAAGTCACCAAGTC
The DNA here is from genome assembly GCF_039503195.1 of Streptomyces mirabilis. Classification (NCBI taxonomy): domain Bacteria; kingdom Bacillati; phylum Actinomycetota; class Actinomycetes; order Kitasatosporales; family Streptomycetaceae; genus Streptomyces; species Streptomyces mirabilis. The sequence goes on along the minus strand of NZ_JBCJKP010000001.1, from coordinate 4,386,279 downwards.
CGAGGTTCCGGCACTCACCGGGGCCTGGTGCAAAAGGGAGATGCTCCGCCAGTGCAGCGGAGCAATCCGGGAACGGAGTTCTGCGTGGACATCGTCGTCAAGGGCCGCAAGACCGAGGTGCCCGAGCGGTTCCGCAAGCACGTGGCCGAGAAGCTGAAGCTGGAGAAGATCCAGAAGCTCGATGGCAAGGTGATCAGCCTCGACGTGGAGGTGTCCAAGGAGCCCAACCCCCGGCAGGCCGACCGTTGCGACCGAGTGGAGATCACGCTCCACTCCCGCGGTCCGGTGATCCGGGCGGAGGCGGCGGCGAGTGACCCGTATGCGGCACTCGACCTGGCGGCGGACAAACTCGAAGCCCGTCTGCGCAAGCAGCACGACAAGCGCTACACCCGCCGCGGCAACGGCCGGCTCTCGGCCGCGGAGGTCGCCGACCACGTTCCCGGCGCCGCGACGCTCAACGGGAACGGGGCCGTCGTCCACGAGGACGACACGGACAGCGTGCCGACAAAGAAGATCGGCTCCCTCGAGGTCATGGGCGAAGGCCCCCTCATCGTTCGCGAGAAGACCCACGTGGCCGCCCCGATGACGCTCGACCAGGCGCTCTATGAGATGGAGCTGGTCGGGCACGACTTCTATCTCTTCGTCGACTCCGAGACGAAGGAACCCAGTGTCGTCTACCGGCGGCACGCGTACGACTACGGCGTCATCCACCTCAGCACGGACCCCATGGTCACCCAGGCCGGACCGGACGCGCCGGGCGGTGCGCTCGGCGGCTGATCCGCCCCGATGACGGCTGAGCCGGTGCCCCTGGAGCGCGCGTGCGCCCCCAGGGGCACCGGTGTGCGACCACTTCGCGACCCGCTCTGTCACCCCACTGTCGTCCGGGCATGGAATCATGGCCGAACCGGCCCCAACCGGTGGGTCGTTGCCTCGGATTGGCAATGGCACAGGAACGCAGGCCACGGCCTTCAGGGGGAGGAACGATGGCGGACAGCTTCGGACCGATGCGTGACGGGGATGCCGACGGCGGCGTCGTCGGCATGGGCCCGGACGCGGGCTCTCCACGCAAGGAGCCCATTCGGGTCCTCGTCGTGGACGACCATGCCCTCTTCCGCCGCGGACTGGAGATCGTGCTCGCGGCCGAGGAGGACATCCAGGTCGTCGGCGAGGCGGGTGACGGGGCGGAGGCGGTCGACAAGGCGGCCGACCTGCTTCCCGACATCGTGCTGATGGACGTACGTATGCCGAAGCGGGGCGGCATCGAGGCGTGCACCTCCATCAAGGAGGTGGCTCCGAGCGCGAAGATCATCATGCTGACGATCAGCGACGAGGAAGCCGATCTCTACGACGCGATCAAGGCGGGCGCTACCGGTTATCTCCTCAAGGAGATCTCCACGGACGAGGTGGCCACGGCCATTCGCGCGGTGGCGGACGGGCAGTCGCAGATCAGCCCGTCGATGGCGTCGAAACTTCTCACCGAGTTCAAGTCGATGATTCAGCGGACGGACGAGCGCCGGCTCGTGCCCGCGCCCCGGCTCACGGATCGCGAGCTGGAGGTTCTCAAGCTCGTCGCGACCGGGATGAACAACCGGGATATCGCCAAGGAGTTGTTCATCTCCGAGAACACCGTGAAGAACCATGTGCGCAACATCCTGGAGAAGCTGCAGCTGCACTCCAGGATGGAGGCGGTGGTCTACGCGATGCGGGAGAAGATCCTCGAGATCCGGTGAGCCTGCGTGAGGCTGGTCAGGTCGGCCAGTCAGCCCGGCCGGTCAGGTCAGGCCAGTGCGCGGGTGAGTTCCTTCGTGAGGGGCTCGCGGAGGTCCGGGGCGTCCACCCGTTCCACGCGTACGTTTGTGCAGTCCACCCAGCTCGCTGCCTCCAGGAGGGCCTGGGCCACGGCAGGGACCGCCTTGGCGCCGTCCAGCGTGACCTGTTTGGCGACCAGGGTGCGGCCCTCGCGGGCGGGGTCCACGCGGCCGACGAGCCGGCCCCCGGCGAGGACCGGCATCGCGAAGTAGCCGTACACCCGCTTCGGCTTGGGCGTGTACGCCTCCAGGCGGTGGGTGAAGCCGAAGATCCGCTCCGTGCGGGCCCGCTCCCAGATGAGTGAGTCGAACGGGGACAGCAGCGTCGTACGGTGGCGGCCGCGCGGTGGTGTCTCCAGGGCCGCCGGGTCCGCCCACGCGGGCTTGCTCCAGCCCTCCACCGTCACCGGGACCAGGCCCGAGTCCGCGATCACCGCGTCGACCTGCTCGCCCTTGAGACGGTGATAGTCGGCGATGTCCGCGCGCGTGCCGACGCCCAGGGACTTGCCGGCCAGGCCGACCAGACGGCGCAGGCACTCCGTGTCGTCCAGCTCGTCATGGAGCAGGGCCTCGGGGACGGCGCGCTCGGCGAGGTCGTACACGCGCTTCCAGCCGCGGCGCTCCGTGCACACCACCTCGCCGTACATCAGCGCGCGCTCCACGGCCACCTTGGTGCCCGACCAGTCCCACCACTCGCTGGTCTTCTTCGCGCCGCCCAACTCCGTGGCCGTGAGGGGGCCTTCCGCGCGGAGCTGCTTGATGACCTGGTCGTAGGTGCCGTCCGGCAGGTCGTGGTTCCAGTGCGGGCGGGAGCGGTAGGCGCGGCGGCGGAAGGCGAAGTGGGGCCATTCCTCCACGGGGAGGATGCAGGCGGCGTGGGACCAGTACTCGAAGGCGTGGGTGTCGGTCCAGTAGGCCTGGTCGACGGTTTTGCGGCCCACCGCGCCCAGGCGGGCGTACGGGATGAGCTCGTGGGAGCGGGCCAGGACGGAGATCGTGTCGAGCTGGACCGCGCCGAGGTGTCGCAGGATTCCGCGGACGCCGGCCCTGCGGTCGGGGGCACCCAGGAAGCCCTGGGCCCGTAGGGCGATGCGGCGGGCTTCTTCGGCGGAGAGCTCGGTGGTGGGACGCGGGAGGCTCGTCATGTCCCACACGGTAGGCGGTGCCACTGACAGTGGACTCGCCCCCGCCGCCCCTACCCGACCCATCCCGGGGCTCCGCCCCCGGACCCCCGGCGGGGCTCCGCCCCCGGACCCCCGGCGGGGCTCCGCCCCCGCACCCCGTCAGGGGCTCCGGCCCTGGATCCCGGTGGGGCTGCGCCCTCGGATCCCGTCGGGGACTGCGGCCCTGGATCCCGGTGGGGCTGCGCCCCTGCACCCCGGTGGGGCTGCGCCCTCGGATCCCGTCAGGGGCTGCGGCCCTGGATCCCGGTGGGGCTGCGCCCCTGCACCCCGGCGGAGCTCCGCCCCGGACCCCGCCAGGCGCTCCGACCTCGGACCCTGGCGAGGCTGTGCCCCGCACCTCGGCGGGGCCGCACCTCTGTACCGCGTCACGGGCTCCGGCCCCGGACCCCGGCAGGGCCCGTGCCCGGACCCTGGAGGGGTTGCGCCCCTACACGCCGGCCGGGCCCCTGCATCCCTGGAACCCCGTGCGGCTTCGCCTCCGGATCCCGACGGGGGCTGTGTTTCGTGGACTGGGGCGGGGCTGTCGCACCAGATCATTGCTGGGCTTCGCGGCGCACCCTGCCAGGGCTGCCTCCGGGCTCCTGCCTGGTACCTCGCCAGGGTTGTGCCCCCGACCTCGCACCGAACCGCCGGGCTTCGCCTTACCCCAGCTCCCGCCAGGGCCAGTGCGCCCGCCCCCGCGGGGCCGCTATGCCGTGCAGCCTCCTGGGGAGCTACGGGGTGAAGGGTGGGGCGGGCAGGTACGGGGCCGTTGAGGGCAGGCCCAGGTCTGAGGGGAGTAGGGAGCCGATCCAGCAGTCTCGGCGTACGCCCTTGTTGTTGAGGGCGGAGCGGAGGGTGCCTTCCAGCGTGAAGCCGGCGCGTTCTGCGACCGCGCGGGAGCCCTTGTTGCCGACCTCGGCGCGCCATTCCAGGCGGTCGACGGCGAGGCTGGTGAAGGCCCAGCGGGCGGCGGTGAGGGTGGCCTCGGTGATGTAGCCGTTGCCGCGGTGCTTCTTGGCCGCCCAGAAGCCGACCTCGCCGACGCCCAGGGAACGCATGCTGATGGAGAGCATGCCCGCCAGGTCCCCCGACAGGAGGAAGGCACCGAAGGTGAACATGGAGCCGTCCGCCCAGCCCTCCGGCACTATCTGGTCCGTGAAGCCCGTCGCGTGCTCGCGGAGATAGGGGGAGGGGATCGTGGTCCAGCGCTGGATGTCGGGGTCCTGGACGGCTTCGTACACCGAGTCGGTGTCGTGTGAGTCCACGGCGCGTAGGAGCAGCCGGTCGGTGGTCAGCGTGACGGGGTCCATCGGCCGATTCTGCTAGGACCACCGAAAGGGCGCCATTCCTTTGCGGCGAGTGACGGTTCGGTTACTTTTCGCAGCGCGGACGCGGCACCTTCCGCAACCCCTGTCCGTTGTCCTAGTGGCTGTCACTGGCAGACCTCCCGGCGCGGTGGGGTCCTCGCTTACGATGGCCGTTGCTCAAGCTGTGATTTGAATCTGACATTGAACCCGACCGTCCCAGGCCCGACCGGCAAGGAGACAAACCCCCGTGTCCGTCCTCTCGAAGATCATGCGTGCAGGCGAAGGCAAGATCCTGCGCAAGCTGCACCGCATCGCGGACCAGGTCAACTCCATCGAAGAGGACTTCGTCGACCTCTCCGACGCCGAGCTGCGCGCCCTCACTGATGAGTACAAGCAGCGGTATGCGGATGGGGAGAGCCTGGACGACCTGCTCCCCGAGGCCTTCGCCACCGTGCGTGAGGCCGCCAAGCGTGTCCTCGGACAGCGTCACTACGACGTGCAGATGATGGGTGGCGCCGCGCTCCACCTCGGCTACGTCGCGGAGATGAAGACCGGCGAGGGCAAGACCCTCGTCGGCACGCTGCCCGCGTATCTGAACGCCCTCTCCGGAGACGGCGTTCACCTGATCACGGTCAACGACTATCTGGCCGAGCGCGACTCCGAGATGATGGGTCGCGTCCACAAGTTCCTGGGCCTGACCGTCGGCTGCATCCTCGCCAACATGACGCCGGCCCAGCGCCGTGAGCAGTACGCGTGCGACATCACGTACGGCACGAACAACGAGTTCGGCTTCGACTACCTGCGCGACAACATGGCCTGGTCGCAGGACGAACTCGTCCAGCGGGGCCACAACTTCGCGATCGTCGACGAGGTCGACTCCATCCTCGTCGACGAGGCCCGTACGCCGCTCATCATCTCCGGGCCGGCCGACCAGGCCACCAAGTGGTACGGGGACTTCGCCAAGCTGGTCACCCGGCTGAAGAAGGGCGAGGCCGGCAACCCCCTCAAGGGCCTCGAGGAGACCGGGGACTACGAGGTCGACGAGAAGAAGCGCACCGTCGCCATCCACGAGCCCGGCGTCTCCAAGGTCGAGGACTGGCTGGGCATCGACAACCTGTACGAGTCGGTGAACACGCCGCTGGTGGGCTACCTGAACAACGCCATCAAGGCCAAGGAGCTCTTCAAGAAGGACAAGGACTACGTCGTCATCGACGGCGAAGTCATGATCGTCGACGAGCACACCGGCCGTATCCTCGCCGGCCGCCGCTACAACGAGGGCATGCACCAGGCGATCGAGGCGAAGGAAGGGGTGGACATCAAGGACGAGAACCAGACGCTCGCCACGATCACCCTGCAGAACTTCTTCCGCCTCTACGGCAAGCTCTCCGGCATGACCGGTACGGCGATGACCGAGGCCGCCGAGTTCCACCAGATCTACAAGCTCGGCGTCGTCCCGATCCCGACCAACAAGCCGATGGTCCGCAAGGACCAGTCGGACCTGATCTACCGCACCGAGGTCGCCAAGTTCGACGCGGTGGTCGACGACATCGCCGAGAAGCACGAGAAGGGCCAGCCGATCCTCGTCGGTACGACGTCGGTCGAGAAGTCCGAGTACCTTTCGCAGCAGCTCTCGAAGCGGGGCATCCAGCACGAGGTGCTGAACGCGAAGCAGCACGACCGTGAGGCCCCGATCATCGCCCAGGCGGGCCGCCGGGGCGCTGTGACCGTCGCCACGAACATGGCCGGTCGAGGCACGGACATCAAGCTCGGCGGCAACCCCGATGACCTCGCCGAGGCGGAGCTGCGTCAGCGGGGCCTCGACCCCGAGGAGCACATCGAGGAGTGGGCCGCAGCCCTCCCCGCCGCCCTGGAGAAGGCCGAGCAGGCCGTCAAGGCGGAGTTCGAAGAGGTCAAGGAGCTCGGCGGGCTCTACGTGCTGGGCACCGAGCGCCACGAGTCGCGTCGTATCGACAACCAGCTGCGCGGTCGTTCCGGCCGTCAGGGCGACCCGGGCGAGTCCCGCTTCTACCTGTCGCTCGGTGACGACCTGATGCGCCTGTTCAAGGCCCAGATGGTCGAGCGCGTGATGTCGATGGCCAACGTGCCGGACGACGTGCCGATCGAGAACAAGATGGTCACGCGCGCGATCGCCTCCGCCCAGTCGCAGGTCGAGCAGCAGAACTTCGAGACGCGCAAGAACGTTCTGAAGTACGACGAGGTGCTCAACCGGCAGCGTGAGGTCATCTACGGCGAGCGCCGCCGTGTCCTGGAGGGCGAGGACCTCCAGGAGCAGATCCAGCACTTCATGGACGACACGATCGACGCCTACATCGCGGCCGAGACCGCCGAGGGCTTCGCCGAGGAGTGGGACCTGGACCGGCTGTGGGGCGCCTTCAAGCAGCTCTACCCGGTGAAGGTCACCGTCGACGAGCTGGAGGAGGCGGCCGGCGACCGTGCCGGTCTGACCGCCGAGTTCATCTCCGAGTCCATCAAGGACGACATCCACGAGCAGTACGCGGCCCGTGAGGAGCAGCTCGGCTCCGAGATCATGCGGGAGCTGGAGCGGCGGGTCGTCCTGTCGGTCCTCGACCGCAAGTGGCGCGAGCACCTCTACGAGATGGACTATCTCCAGGAGGGCATCGGCCTGCGCGCCATGGCGCAGAAGGACCCGCTGGTCGAGTACCAGCGCGAGGGCTTCGACATGTTCTCCGCCATGATGGACGGCATCAAGGAGGAGTCCGTCGGCTACCTGTTCAACCTGGAGGTTCAGGTCGAGCAGCAGGTCGAGGAGGTTCCGGTCGAGGACGCCGCGCCGTCGTTGGAGAAGAGGGAGGACGTCGTGCCCGCGGGTGCGCGTCCCGAGATTCGCGCCAAGGGGCTCGACGCCCCGCAGCGTCCCGACCGGCTGCACTTCTCCGCGCCGACCGTGGACGGTGAGGGCGGCATCGTCGAGGGCGACTTCGCCAACGACGACGACGAGCCCGTGCGTTCCGAGGCGGACGGCCTCACGCGCGCGGAGCGCCGCAAGCAGCAGAAGAGCAACGGGCGGCGCCGCAAGAAGTGACCGATCGGTTCGCGAGAGCCGATGAGCGCGGAGAAGCGGTGAAGGGCCGGGCACCTGTGGGTGTCCGGCCCTTCACGTTGGTCAGTGGGGTTCAGGGACCCAGGGGCTGCTCAGTCGTCGTCCGGGCGGGGCATGCGGGGGCCGCCCAGTTCCACCGCCGTGCAGCGCCAGCGGAGGTCGGGGCCCTGTTCCAGGCGGAAGGCCATCGCGCGGAGCCGGTCGCCCGCGCCGATGCGGGCGAAGGCCTCGATCGCGCCGGGCCGTGGCACGTAGTAGCCGATGTCGCGGACGACCGGGCGGGTGCCGCGGGTGCGCAGGGGGCCGCGTTCGGCGAGCCAGGCCAGCTCGTCGTAGGCCCGGCCCGCGGTGTGGCGCAGCATGCAGTGGACGGGGCGTCGGCCGCTGAGCACGGCGAGGAGGCGGTCGGCGAAGAGGTCGGTGGGGCGGGGCTGCGGCGGCGGTGAGGACGGCGGCGACGGCCGCGGGGACAGGAGGAGGGCGCGGGATGCGGCCTCCTCCGGGGGCGCCTGCGGTGGGCTGTCTCCCGGGGCCGGGCGGGGTGCGCCCGCGCCCGGGGTGCGCGGTGGGGTGGTGCCGGGGCGCCGGGTGTCGTGGCGGCCGGGTGGGCGGGTGCCCGGGCGGCGCTTCGTCCTGGTCATCACCTTGTTCATGCGTCGTCCCCGTTCATGCGTCGTCCCCGTTCGGCGTCGGCCCGCTCGGCCGCGACCGGCCGATACCGGGCGGTAACTTCGTGTTGGGGATCTTCTACGAGGCGGGAGCCGGTCCCCGCAAGGACGCCGGGTGCGCGCCGCGGCGGCAGGAAGGTTCACCTATCAGAGTGAGCGGGAGGGGTGGGAGGCCCGGCGGGGAAGGGATGTTCCGGGTGAATCGCGGGCCGGGGGTGGACACCGTACGGGGGAGGGACCGGGACCCGAAAGGGGACGCCCGCACGTATCCTGAAGGCCTTCCCGGGAGGCGCGGGACCGCCCTTCCGGGAGCCCTCCGACCCGGGAACCCTCCCGACTACGAAAGCGGCCAGCCATGCGCGTCTACGTCCCCCTGACCCTCTCCGGTCTCGCCGAGGCGTACAAGACGGGGGAGCTGGCGGCGGGACCGGTCGTCGCGTACGCCGTCACGCCCGCGTTGCGCGAGTGGTACCTCTCCGACGACATCGAGGAACTCGAGTACGCGGCGCTGAACCGGGCCGCGCTGGCTTCGCTGCGGCTGCTCACGGGGGAGCCGGGGGCCGTGCGGCGGCGGGTGGTCGTCGCGGTCGACGTTCCCGACCGGGCCGCGGTCGCCGATCCCGACCGGGGACTCGATCCGGTGGCGCTCGGTGAGGTGCGGGTGTCGGGGCCCGTGGCCCTGTCCAAGGCGGCCGCGGTGCACGTGGACGCCGATGACGCCGGGGAGGACGTCTCGGCCGCCGTGGACGCGCTCGGGGCGGCCGATCACGGGGACGACGACGCGCAGTTCATCGTGGACGGGGCCGAGGACCACGAGTTGTTGTGGTTCGCGACGCAGGAGATCCCCAACCTGGTGGGGCTGGAGGACTGAGCCTGCGCCGAGGGGCGTTGTCAGCGCGGGCGGGTAGTTTCTTGGTATGGGGAAGCAGGGCGCAGCAGCGCACATCGTGTGGGACTGGAACGGGACGCTGTTCCACGACAACGCCGCGATCATCGGAGCGACGAACGCGGCGTTCGCCGAGTTGGGGTTGGAGCCGCTCACGCTCGAGCGGTACCGGGAGTTGTACTGCGTGCCGGTGCCGAAGTTCTACGAGCGGCTGATGGGGCGGCTGCCGACCGATGCCGAGTGGGAGGTCATGGACGACACCTTTCATCGGTACTACGCGGAGCACCGCGTGACGTGCGAGCTCACCGAGGGGGCGTCGACCTTGCTCGCGGACTGGCGGTCGGCGGGGCGCAGCCAGTCGCTGTTGAGCATGTATGTGCACGAGGAACTGGTGCCGCTGGTCAGGGGGTTCGGGATCGAGCCGCACTTCGTGCGCGTGGAGGGGCGGGTCGGGCCGTCCGGCGGCAGCAAGGCCGAGCACATGGTGCGCCACATAGGCTCGCTCGCCGGCGTGGACCCGGAGCGCACGGTGGTGATCGGGGACGCCGCCGACGACGCGGTGGCCGCGCTGCACGTGGGGGCGCGCGCCGTGCTCTACACCGGCGGTTCGCACAGTCGCGCGAGCCTCGAAGGGGTCGGCGTGCCCGTGGTGGACAGCCTGGAGGAGGCGGTCGAGGAGGCCGAGCGACTGATGGCGGCGTAGGCCTGCCGTCCGCGCTCGCTGCGCGGGGTGTGCGGCGGCGCCCGGGGTGTGCGGCGCCCCTCGCCGGCGGGGCAGCCGCGTACCCGGCTCAGATCTCGCCGGTGCCGAGCCGCGTACCCGGCCGCCCCCCCGCGTCACCGCCCCCGAGCCGTTCAGCCCACCGGTGCCTTCGCCCTCAGTACCTTGAGGAACTCGCGCATCCAGGCCGGGTGGTCCGGCCAGGCGCGGGCGGACACGAGGGTGCCGTCGACCACCGCCTCCGCGTCCTGGAAGGTCGCTCCGGCGGCCTGCATGTCCAGTTCCAGTGCCGGGTACGCGGTGACGCGGCGGCCGCTCAGGGCGTCGGCGGCGGCCGTGAGGAGCGGGCCGTGGCAGATCTGGGCCACGGGCTTGTCGGCGTCGAAGAAGGACTTGAGGATCTTGCGGAGTTCGGGGTCGTTGCGGAGGTACTCGGGCGCGCGGCCGCCCGGGATCACCAGGGCGGCGTACTGGCCGGGGTCGACCTCGGAGAACGCGAGGTCGGCGGGCCAGGTGTAGCCGGGCTTCTCCGTGTACGTGTCGAAACCGGGTTCGAAGTCGTGGACCACGAAGCGGAGCTGCTTGCGGGTGGGGGCCGCGATATGGACCTCGTAGCCCTCCTCGCGCAGGCGCTGGTAGGGGTACAGGACCTCCAGTGATTCCGCCGCGTCGCCGGTGACCATCAGGATCTTCGGTGTCATGTCGGTGCCGCTCCCTTCGGTGGAGCTTCGGTGGAGCTTCAGCGGGCCTGGTGGGTCCCAGGAGCCCCAGCCGGACCCCGGTGGCCCCAGCGGGTCCCAACGGGACTTCAGAAGGACTTCAGCGGGCCCCAGCTCTATTCCGCCTCTGCCCCACCGTCCTCGTCAACGTGGTGCCGCAGGAGAGGGTTACCGGAGGACTGCACGTTCCCGTCCCTTTCGTCCCTGTGCATACTGTCAAAGTTCCACCCCCGGTTTTGTACACATACGGCTCATGACGGGCCCCGGGTAGGGAGCGATAGCCTGGTGGCGTGATCAGCGCGATATCTCGCGGGGGCCCAGTTGCCCCTGCCTCGCGCCCGGAGCGCACGGACGACATCCGTGACCGGGCGGCGATCGCTGATCTTCATGGGCGGGACGGAGCGGCGACCGCGGCAAGCACCAGCGGAAACGCGGGCGCAAGCGGAATCGCGAGCGTTCTCCGTAGGCCGCGGACACCCCGGGGACGGACGACGCAGAGATCAGCGTCACAGTCGCCGAGGGCGCCGAGAATGGCCGATACCCCCCCACTCATCTCTCCATGCGGCATAGCGTCGGACCAGACCGGACACCCCGCGTCACGGCGTTACGTCGGAGAAGAGACCGTACTTCCTTCTACGTCACGCAACGGCGCGCGACAGGAGCCAGAGGACAATGCAGACCAAGCTGGACGAAGCCAAGGCCGAGCTGCTCGAGAGGGCTGCCCGGGTAGCTGAGAACAGCCCGGTCGGGGGGCACCTACCGACTGGGACGACGAGCGAGGGCACTCCGGACAAGGACACCGTGCTCGCGTTCCTCCAGCGCTACTACCTGCACACCGCACCGGAGGACCTGACCGACCGCGACCCGGTCGATGTCTTCGGAGCCGCCTTCTCCCACTACCGACTGGCCGAGAACCGCCCCCAGGGCACGGCCAACGTCCGAGTGCACACGCCCACCGTCGAGGAGAACGGCTGGACCTGCAGCCACTCCGTCGTCGAGGTCGTGACCGACGACATGCCCTTCCTCGTCGACTCGGTCACCAACGAGCTGTCCCGCCAGAGCCGCGGCATCCACGTCGTCATCCACCCGCAGTTCGTCGTACGGCGCGATCTGACCGGCGAACTCATCGAGGTGCTGCCCGACCGCCCCACCATCGAGGGACTGCCGCACGACGCGCACGTCGAGTCCTGGATCCACGTCGAGATCGACCGTGAGACCGACCGCGCCGACCTGAAGCAGATCACCGCCGATCTGCTGCGCGTCCTGTCCGACGTCCGCGAGGCCGTCGAGGACTGGGAGAAGATGCGTGACGCCGCGCTGCGCATCGCCGAGGAACTGCCTACCGAGCCGACCGCCGACGACCTGCGCGACCAGGAGGTCGAGGAGGCCCGTGAGCTGCTGCGCTGGCTCTCGGACGACCACTTCACCTTCCTGGGGTTCCGCGAGTACGAGCTGCGCGACGACGACTCGCTGGCCGCCGTCCCCGGCACCGGACTCGGCATCCTGCGCTCCGACCCGCAGCACGGCGGTGACGACAGTCACCCGGTCAGCCCGTCCTTCGAGCGGCTGCCCGCCGACGCCCGCGCCAAGGCCCGTGAGCACAAGCTGCTCGTCCTCACCAAGGCCAACAGCCGCGCCACCGTGCACCGGCCGTCCTACCTCGACTACATCGGTGTGAAGAAGTTCGACGCCGAGGGCAACGTCGTCGGCGAGCGGCGCTTCCTGGGCCTGTTCTCCTCGGCCGCGTACACCGAGTCCGTGCGCCGTGTCCCCGTGGTCCGCCGCAAGGTCGAGGAGGTCCTCAAGGGCGCGGGCTTCTCGCCCAACAGCCACGACGGGCGCGACCTGCTCCAGATCCTGGAGACCTACCCCCGCGACGAGCTCTTCCAGACGCCCGCCGACGAGCTGCGTTCGATCGTCACCAGCGTCCTCTACCTCCAGGAACGGCGCCGGTTGCGCCTCTACCTGCGCCAGGACGAGTACGGCCGCTACTACTCGGCCCTCGTCTACCTCCCGCGCGACCGCTACACCACCGGGGTGCGCCTCAGGATCATCGACATCCTGAAGGAGGAGCTGAACGGCACCAGCGTCGACTTCACCGCCTGGAACACCGAGTCGATCCTCTCCCGACTGCACTTCGTGGTCCGGGTCCCGCAGGGCACCGAACTGACACAGCTCAGCGACGCCGACAAGGACAGGCTCGAGGTGCGGCTCGTCGAGGCCGCCCGCTCCTGGGCCGACGGTTTCGCCGAGGCGCTGAACGCCGAGTGCGGCGAGGAGCGCGCGGCCGAGCTGCTGCGCCGCTACGGCAGCGCCTTCCCCGAGGGCTACAAGGCCGACCACACCCCGCGTGCCGCGGTCGCCGACCTGGTCCACCTGGAGAAGCTCGCCCGCGACCGCAGCAAGGACTTCGCGCTCAGCCTGTACGAGCCGGTCGGCGCCGGTCCCGGCGAGCGTCGCTTCAAGATCTACCGCACCGGCGAGCAGGTCTCCCTCTCGGCGGTCCTGCCGGCCCTCAACCGCATGGGCGTCGAGGTCACCGACGAGCGCCCGTACGAGCTGCGCTGCTCGGACCGTACGACGGCCTGGATCTACGACTTCGGGCTGCGCCTGCCCAAGTCCCTGAACGGCAACGGCGACTACCTCGGCGACGACGGCCGTGAGCGCTTCCAGGAGGCCTTCGCCGCCACCTGGACCGGCGAGGCCGAGAACGACGGCTTCAACGCCCTCGTGCTGAGCGCCGGGCTGTCCTGGCGGCAGGCGATGGTGCTGCGCGCGTACGCCAAGTACCTGCGCCAGGCGGGCTCCACCTTCAGCCAGGACTACATGGAGGACACCCTCCGAAACAATGTCCACACCACCCGGCTGCTGGTCTCGCTCTTCGAGGCGCGGATGTCGCCGGAGCGCCAGCACGCGGGTGTCGAGCTGACCGACGCGCTGATGGAGGAGCTGGACGCCGCTCTCGACCAGGTGGCCAGCCTGGACGAGGACCGGATCCTGCGCTCCTTCCTCACCCTCATCAAGGCGACCCTGCGCACCAACTTCTTCCAGGAGGCGCTGGGCGGCAAGCCGCACGAGTACGTCTCCATGAAGTTCGACCCGCAGGCCATTCCGGACCTGCCGGCGCCGCGACCGGCGTACGAGATCTGGGTGTACTCGCCGAAGGTGGAGGGCGTGCACCTGCGCTTCGGCAAGGTCGCGCGCGGTGGTCTGCGCTGGTCCGACCGGCGTGAGGACTTCCGGACGGAGATCCTGGGCCTGGTCAAGGCGCAGATGGTGAAGAACACCGTCATCGTGCCCGTCGGCGCCAAGGGCGGCTTCGTCGCCAAGCAGCTGCCCGACCCGTCCGTGGACCGCGACGCCTGGCTCGCGGAGGGCATCCGCAGCTACCGGACCTTCATCTCGGCGCTGCTCGACATCACCGACAACCTGGTCGCCGGTGCGGTCGTGCCCCCGGTGGACGTGGTCCGGCACGACGGGGAGGACACCTATCTCGTCGTCGCCGCCGACAAGGGCACCGCGACCTTCTCCGACATCGCCAACGAGGTCGCCGAGAGCTACAACTTCTGGCTCGGGGACGCCTTCGCCTCCGGCGGCTCGGCCGGATACGACCACAAGAAGATGGGCATCACCGCGCGCGGTGCCTGGGAGTCCGTGAAGCGGCACTTCCGGGAGCTGGGCGTCAACACCCAGACCGAGGACTTCACCGTCGTCGGCGTCGGTGACATGTCCGGTGACGTGTTCGGCAACGGCATGCTGCTCTCCGAGCACATCCGCGTGGTCGCCGCCTTCGACCACCGGCACATCTTCCTCGACCCGACCCCGGACGCGGAGACCTCGTACGCCGAGCGGCGGCGCCTCTTCGAGCTGCCGCGCTCGTCCTGGGCCGACTACAACACCGAGCTGATCTCGGCCGGCGGCGGGGTCTTCCCGCGGACCGCGAAGGCGATCCCGGTCAACGCGCACGTCCGCGAGGCGCTCGGCATCGAGGCCGGTGTCATGAAGATGACCCCGGCCGACCTGATGAAGGCGATCCTGCGGGCGCCGGTCGACCTGTTGTGGAACGGCGGCATCGGTACGTACGTCAAGTCGTCCGCCGAGTCCCACGCGGACGTCGGCGACAAGGCCAACGACGCCATCCGCGTCGACGGCGCCGACCTGCGCGTCAAGGTCGTCGGCGAGGGCGGCAACCTCGGTCTGACCCAGCTGGGCCGGATCGAGTTCGCGCAGCACGGCGGCAAGATCAACACCGACGCGATCGACAACAGCGCGGGCGTGGACACCTCCGACCACGAGGTGAACATCAAGATCCTGCTCAACGCGGTCGTGAGCAACGGCGATCTGACGGTCAAGCAGCGCAACAAGCTGCTCGCCGAGATGACCGACGAGGTCGGCGCCCTGGTCCTGCGCAACAACTACGCGCAGAACGTGGCGATCGCCAACGCGCTGGCCCAGTCGCCGAGCATGCTCCACGCCCAGCAGCGCTTCCTGCGCTTCCTGGTCAGGGAGGGCCACCTCGACCGGGCGCTGGAGTTCCTGCCCAACGAGCGGCAGATCCGTGAGCGGCTCAACTCCGGGCAGGGTTTGACCGGTCCGGAGACGGCCGTGCTCCTCGCGTACACGAAGATCACGGTCTCCGACGAGCTGCTCGCCACCTCGCTGCCGGACGACCCGTATCTGCAGAGCCTGCTGTTCGCGTACTTCCCCACCGCGCTGCGTGAGAAGTTCCGCGAGCAGATCGAGGCGCACGCGCTGCGCCGTGAGATCGTGACGACCGTCCTGGTCAACGACACGGTCAACACGGGTGGTACGAGCTTCCTGCACCGCCTCCGTGAGGAGACGGGCGCGTCCCTGGAGGAGATCGTCCGGGCGCAGACCGCGGCCCGCGCGATCTTCGAGTCGAGCAAGGTGTGGGACGCGGTGGAGGCGCTCGACAATGTCGTCGCCGCCGACGTCCAGACCAGGATCCGGCTGCACTCGCGCCGTCTCGTCGAGCGGGGCACGCGCTGGCTGCTCAACAACCGGCCGCAGCCGCTCCAGCTCGCCGAGAACATCTCCTTCTTCCGCGAGGGGGTCGCGCAGGTCTGGGGCGAGCTGCCCAAGCTGCTGCGCGGTGCGGACCTGGAGTGGTACCAGCAGATCTTCGAGGAGCTGACGGGCGCCGGCGTCCCCGAGGAGCTGGCCACGCACGTGGCCGGGTTCTCCTCGGCCTTCCCGACGCTGGACATCGTCGCGGTGGCCGACCGCACCGGCAAGAACCCGATGTCCGTCGCCGAGGTCTACTACGACCTCGCCGACCGCCTGAACATCACCCAGCTCATGGACCGCATCATCGAGCTCCCGCGTGCCGACCGCTGGCAGTCCATGGCCCGCGCCTCGATCCGCGAGGACCTGTACGCGGCCCACGCGGCGCTCACCGCGGACGTGCTCGCCGTCGGCAACGGCACCTCGACCCCGGAGCAGCGCTTCAAGGCCTGGGAGGAGAAGAACGCGGCGATCCTGGGCCGCGCCCGCACCACCCTGGAGGAGATCCAGACCTCGGACTCGTTCGATCTGGCGAACCTGTCGGTGGCGATGCGCACGATGCGGACGCTGCTGCGGACGCACTCGTAGATCGCGGTGACGCGCGCGTGGGTCGAGGTGACCCACGCGTAGGTCACCTCCTGGGTGCGCTTGACCCAATCGTGAGTGCACTTGTTTCACTCGATCGGATGTACATCGACGGGGCAGCCCCGGCCGGGATGGCCGGGGCTGCCCCTGTTTGTGCAGGTAGGCGCAAGCGCCTTGGCCGCCCTCTTGCCTCGCTCTTGCGGATCTCTCGGGGAAACCGGAACTGGAATTTACCTATTGCTGATAAAAGGGACAATTGTGACTGTGAACCTCTCCGAGGGGCGGGCCCGTGTAGGCCGACAGGCCCCCGCACCGCCCCAGCCCGCGTCAGCCGCCACTCCTCCCGGGGCGATCGAAAGGACCCGGCGGATCGTCCTCGAAGTGGTGAAGTTCGGAGCCGTCGGCGGTAGCGGTATCGCAGTCAACTTCCTGGTCTTCAACCTTCTCCTGCACGGTCTGAAGTGGGCCCCGATGGCCGCCACGGTCATCGCCAGCTGTGTCGCCATGGGCAGCAACTACCTCGGCTTCCGCTTCTTCGCCTACCGTGACCGGGCCTCGCGCACCCGGCGCCAGATCGCCCTGTTCTTCGCCTTCAGCGGCATCGGCGTCATCATGGAGAGTGCGCTGTTCTACGTCGGTTACCACGGTCTGGGCATGGACACCCCGCTCGGATCCAACCTGGCCAAGGCGCTGTCGATCGTGCTGGCCTCGGCGTTCCGTTTCCTCGTGTACCGCACCTGGGTGTTCGAACAGGTGAAACACAGCCGCTAGACAGCCGCTCGCGCCCCCTTTGCGGGCGATCGGTATCCACCTAGGTGATACGCAAACGGACTAGATCGCCTAGGTTGGACCATCAGGAATGTCTAGCATTAATGGGATGAGTGTGGATCACCCCTGCCCGCCAGCAGAAACAGCAGCCGTGCCCGCCGTGTCCGTGGTCGTGATCGTCTACAACGACGCGTCCCGGCTGACGACGGCCGTGCGCTCCGTTCTCGACCAGACCCTGCGCGGTGTCGAGGTCGTCATCGTCGACGACCGCAGCACGGACGGCTCCTACGACGTGGCACAGCGACTGGCCGCCGCGCACCCGGACCGGGTCCGGGCCTTCCGGCTGCCCGAGAACAGCGGCGGCTGCGGCGCCCCCCGCAACCACGGCATCCAGCAGGCCCGCGGCGACTACGTCCTCTTCCTCGACAGTGACGACGTCCTGGAGCGCAATGCCTGCCGCAACATGCTGGAGGCCGCCGAGTCCACCGGCGCGGACCTCGTCTCGGGCCTGTGCGTGCGTGTGCACGTGGACTCGCGCACCGGCAAGGAGGTCAAGTGGTACCCCTGGCTGTACGACCGCACCCGCACCCTGGAGTCCATCTCCGAGCTGCCCGACCTGCTGGTCTTCGACACGCTGTCGACGAACAAGTGCTACCGCAGGCAGTTCCTGCTCGATGAGGGCCTTGAGTTCCCGGTCGGCATCCACTACGAGGACCTGCTGTTCTCCGCGCAGGCCTACGTGGCCGCCCGCCGCATCACGCTCATCCCGAACCGGGTGTACGAGTGGCGGATCGTGGACAAGCCGAAGACGGCCGTGAAGTCCATCAGCAACCGGCGTGACGAGATCGCCAACTTCACCCACCGCATGGAGATCCACCGCCGGGTCGACCAGCTCCTGGCCGACCACGGCCTGCTGGAGCTGAAGTTCGCCAAGGACGTCAAGTGGCTCAAGCACGACCTGGTGCTGCACCTGCGCGAGCTGCCCTTCCGTGACGAGACCTACCGCCAGGAGTTCGCGCAGATCGCGCGCACCTACCTGGAGTCGATCGACCGCATCGCCTTCGACGAGATCGAGCCGATCCACGCCATCTGCGCGTACCTCCTCCACGAGGCCGACTGGGACAACCTGCTGCCCGCCGTGGACACGCTCAGCAACCGCGACAAGATCTCCTCGCCGCTCGTCGAGCACGAGGGACGCGTGTACTGGTGCGCCGAGCACATCGAGCACGACGCCTTCGCCCGGCACGTCCTGGACGTCACCGAGCTCGGTTACCACACCAAGCCGGTCGAGAAGATGTTCCTGCGCAACGCGCTGACCGGATACGCGGAGGACGACGGCACCGTCCGGCTGGCCGGGCGCATCACCAACCCGCTCGGTGTGATCCCGCCCGACGCCCGGCTCTCCGCGCAGCTGGAGTTCTACGCCCGCCGTCCGGGCGTGCGCTTCCAGACCTTCCGCTTCCCGGTGGCCACCGTGCGGCACGAGGGCGAGGCCATCGTCTGGGAGACCTCGGCCGACCTCGCCAAGGGCCTGCGCCCGCTCGGCATCGTGGACGCGGTCTGGGACGTACGCCTCCACCTCGCCGTCGCCGGTGAGGGCGAGGGCGCGGGGACGGTCCGCACCACGACCCGGCTCACGGCCTCCGAGCCCGAGCTGGCCCAGGGGCACCTGCCCGTCCGGCCCCGCCTGACCCGGCTGGTCGCCGACCGCATCGAGCCCGAGGTCTCCTCCCGCGGCCACCTCTCCTTCCGGCTCGTGCCGGACAAGAAGGCCAACGCACTCGTCCAACGCGGTGTGCAGGGCCCGACCGGGCGGCTCGCCAAGATCGGCTACCGCAAGGCCAAGGCGCTGCGCAAGGAACTCGCCTCCGGGGACACCAAGCTCCGCGTCTACCACGACGTGTTCAGCCGCCTGCCCGTCAAGAAGGGCCTCGTCGTCTTCGAGAGCCACCTGGGCCGGCAGTACAGCGACAGCCCCAAGGCCATCTACGAGGAGATGCGTCGCCAGGGCCTCCAGTTCGAGGCCGTGTGGGCCTACGCGGACAGTCCCGAGGGCTTCCCGGACGACGCCACCCTCGTCCGCCGCTGGTCGCTGCAGTACCTCAAGACGCTCGCGCAGGCCGAGTACTGGGTCGACAACCAGAGCTACCCGCTGAAGGTCACCAAGCGGCCCGAGACGACGTACATCCAGACCTGGCACGGCTCGGCACTCAAGCGGATGGGCTTCGACGAGCCGGAGTGGAAGCTCAAGTCCCGCGAGGAGCAGGCCGAGCAGCAGCGCACCCTCGACCGCTTCGACCGCTTCCTGATCCGCTCCGAGCACGACGTGCGCACCCTCGCGCGGGCGTTCCGGCTCCAGGAGCGGACGCTGCTGCGGGTGGGCTACCCGCGCAACGACGCGCTCGTCCAGGCCAAGCAGCGCGAGGAGGACACCGGGCAGCGGGAGCGCGGCGCCCTGGCGGCCGAGTTCGGCATCCCGGAGGACAAGCAGATCCTGCTGTACGCGCCGACCTTCCGGCAGCGCGGCGGCAAGCGCCGGTTCGAGTTGCCCTTCGACGTGGAGCGCTTCGCCGACACCTTCGGCGACCGCTATGTCCTCCTGGTCCGCTCGCACTACCTCAACCACGTCGTGCTGCCGCCCTCCGTGCGCGGCCGGGTCATCGACGTGACGGACTACCACGACATGACCCCCCTGCTGGCGCTCGCCGACGGTCTGATCACCGACTACTCGTCCGTGATGTTCGACTACTCCCTCCTCGACCGCCCGATGTTCTTCTTCACGTACGACTACGACGAGTACGTGCACGAGGGCCGCGGAACCTACTTCGACCTGCTGGAGAGGGCCCCCGGCCCGGTCGTCCGCACCGAGGAAGAGTTGCACGCGGTCCTGGACTCGCTGGAGGAGCAGAAGGTGAAGTACGCGGCCCCGCGCGAGCGGTTCGTCGCCGACTTCGGCGAGTTCGACCAGGGCAACGCCGCGCAGAGCATCGTCGACCAGTTCTTCTCCCAGTGGAGGCGCGCGTGACCGCGTACAGCGAGCGGGACGTCTTCTTCGTCTCCAACAGCGTCGACGAGCTCGGCGGCGTGACCAGCTGGTCGCACCAGATGGCCCGGCTGTTCACCGAGCGCGGCCACCGCGTCCACGTCATCGGCATCACCGAGCCCGCGGTCGTCCAGGAGCTCGGCGAACTCCCTTACCCCACCACGACGTTGTACGACGTCCACCCGCCGCGTGTGGGCTCCGCGCGCGGCATCAAGGGGCGGCTCAACGTCGCCGAGCGCAGGCTGCGTGCCGAACGGGCCACCGGAATGCGCGAGCAGGCCGCCAAGCTGACCCGGCTGTTCCAGGCCGCGCGGCCCGGCGCCGTCGTGATCGTCACGCAGGTGTGGGCGATGGAGTGGGTGGAGCTCGCCGACACCACGGGCCTGACCGTCATCGGCATGAGCCACGAGTCCTTCGCGTACTCGAAGGCGACCTCGCGCTTCGGGCGGGTGCAGAAGCACTACAAGGACGTCGACCGGATGCTCGCGCTCACCCGCGAGGACGCCGACCTGTGGATCCGCCAGGGCCTCGACAACGCGTCCTTCATGCCGAACCCGATCCCCTTCATGCCCGAGGTGCCTTCCTCGCGGACCGAGAACGTCGTCGTCAGCGTCGGCCGGCTCTCGGACCAGAAGGGCATCGACATGCTCCTCGACACCTGGGCCGAGGTGGCGCCCCGCCATCCCGACTGGACCTTGCGGATCTTCGGCTCCGGCGAGGACGAGGAGATGCTCAAGAAGCAGTGCACCGCCCTCGGCCTCGACGACTCCGTCGAGTGGATGGGCCGTACCAGCGACGTACCCGGCGCCCTGCGCGGCGGCTCCGTCTTCGTCCTGTCCTCCCGCGGCGAGGGCTTCCCCCTCGCCCTCATGGAGGCCATGGCGACCGCCCTGCCGTGTGCCGCCTTCGACTGCGCGCCCGGCGTGCACGAGATCATCCAGGACGGCGAGGACGGTCTCCTCGCGGCCCTGGGCAACACCGGCGAACTGGCCCGCCGCCTCGACACCCTGATGTCCGACAAGGACCTGCGCGACCGCATGGGCGAGGCGGCCCGCGTCAACATCCAGCGCTACACGACGGGCGAGATCGTCCGCAGGTGGGAAGACCTCTTCACCTTCTTGGAGAGGTAGAGGCGAATTCGGTGGGCCGGTCGATTCCGGCCCACCGAGACGCGCCCCAAAGGGGCACGGGGAACTGCGCGCTCAGCCACGTACGACGCAGCCGACAGCACACAACTCCCCGCACCCCCTGAGTCCCCCTACTTCCCCGTGAACTTCTCGTACTCCCCGAGCACGTCCTCCGTGGGCCCGTCCATCCGCAGCACACCGCGCTCCAGCCAGAGCACGCGGTCGCAGGTGTCCCGGATCGACTTGTTGTTGTGGCTCACCAGGAACACGGTGCCCGCGTGCTTGCGCAGCTCCCGGATCCGCTCCTCGGAGCGCTTCTGGAAGGAGCGGTCTCCGGTGGCGAGGGCCTCGTCGATCATGAGGACGTCGTGGTCCTTGGCGGCCGCGATGGAGAAGCGCAGCCGCGCCGCCATGCCGGAGGAGTAGGTGCGCATCGGCAGGGTGATGAAGTCGCCCTTCTCGTTGATGCCCGAGAAGTCGACGATCTCCTGGTAGCGCTCCCTGACCTGCTCGCGGGACATACCCATGGCGAGCCCGCCGAGGTAGACGTTCCGCTCACCCGTGAGGTCGCTCATCAGGGCCGCGTTGACGCCGAGCAGCGAGGGCTGACCGTCGGTGTAGATCTTGCCGTTCTCCACGGGAAGGAGGCCGGCGACCGCCTTGAGCAGGGTGGACTTGCCCGAGCCGTTGGTGCCGATCAGACCGATGGCCTCGCCGCGGTAGGCGGTGAAGGACACGTCCTTGACGGCGTGCACCTTGCGTACGCCCGCGGCCTTCTCGGCCTGCTTGCGCCGCAGCATGCGGTTGAGCGCGGCGGTGGCGCTGCCCCGTCCCGCACCGGTGCCGTTGACCCGGTAGACGATGTCCACGTGGTCGGCGACGACGGTGGGGACGAGCGCCTCGGCGCTGCCGACCGCATCCTGGGGCCGGGCGTCCTGCGTGAGGGTGTCAGCCATGTCAGCCACGTCCGTACGTCTCCTCGGCCTTCCAGAAGTAGATGAAGCCGCCGACTCCGGCGAGCAGCGCCCAGCCGATCGCCAGCGCCCACACGTGGTGCGGCAGCTGGTGGGCGCCGAAGCTGTCGATCAGCGCGTAGCGCGTCAGGTCGATGTAGACGGCGGCCGGGTTGCTCTCCAGCGCGACCATCGCCCAGTGCGGCATGTTGCTGTGCTTGAGCGTCGAGGCGATGCTCCACATGACACCGGAGACGTACATCCAGGTGCGCAGCACGAACGGCATGAGCTGAGCGATGTCCGGCGTCTTGGCGCCCATCCGCGCCATGATCATCGCGACGCCCGCGTTGAAGACGAACTGCAGCGTCAGGATCGGCACGACGAGCAGCCACGACGTGCTCACCGGAATGCCGAAGCAGAGCAGGATGACGACCAGCGCGGCCATCGAGAACAGCAGCTGCTGGAGCTGCTGGATGGCGTACGACACCGGCAGCGCGGCCCGCGGGAAGTGCAGGGCTCGGACCAGGCCGAGGCTGCCGGAGATCGCCCGGGTGCCCGCCATGATCGAGCTCTGTGTGAAGGTCCAGATGAAGACACCGGTGACCAGGAACGGCACGAAGTCGCGCACGCCGTGCTTGGTGCCGAGCAGCACACCGAAGATGAAGTAGTAGACCGCCGCGTTCAGCAGCGGGTTCGCCACCTGCCAGACCTGGCCGAGCTTCGCCTGGCTGTACTGGGCGGTGAGCTTGGCCGTGGCGAAGGCGGTGATGAAGTGACGCCGTGCCCAGAGCTGGCGGACGTACTCCGGCAGGGTCGGGCGGGCGCCACTGACGGTGAGGCCGTACCGGGCGGCGAGCGCCGCGGGATCGTCGGTGGGGGATACCGACGTCGGCGGTGTGTGGAGGACCTGGCTCACATCCGCTGCTTTCGCTCGGGGGTGGGATGCGCGGGCCGTCCTTGACGTTTCTTAACTGCTGCTTTGCCAGCTTGTTACGTCGGGACGGGACCGTATCGTCGCAACGCGAGACTATGGCTTCTTGACGTCGGAACGCAACCGTTTCGTCGTCACGCCCTATGCTGAAGGCATGACGACGAACGCCGACACCACGAGTGCCGCCGCGAACGCGGGGAGTGCCGCCGGGAAGGCCCCGCGTCGTAGGGCTCCGGCGGGGGCGGCCGTGCTGCGCGAGGACGTGACCGAGGCGATCCGGGCCGCCGTCTTCGAGGAGCTCGCGGCCGTCGGCTACGCCCGGATGTCCATCGAGGGCATCGCGCGCCGCGCGGGCGTCGGCAAGACGGCGGTGTACCGGCGATGGCGTTCGAAGCTGCACCTGGTGCTCGACCTGGTCTCCGCCATAGCGGTCCAGGGACTGCCCGCCCCCGACACGGGCTCCCTGGAGGGCGACCTGCGCCTGCTGTACGAGGTCACCTCCCGTGCGCTGCGCCACCCCGTGGCCGGCCAGATCATCCCGGACCTCCAGGCGGAGGCGGCCCGCAACCCCGACATCGCGGACGCCATGCAGAAGGCGCTGCGGGAAGGCCAGCAGGGAGTGGCGAGCGGGATCGTCGCGGCGGCGGCCGCGCGGGGCGAGGTGCGCGAGGGGATCGACCAGGAACTCGCGCTCGACCTCATGTCGGGCCCGTTGTACTGGCGGGCGGTGGTGGTCCGCGGGCCCAAGCTGCCGAAGGGGTACCTGGCCAGCCTGGCCCGGGCCACGGCGGCGGCGCTGCGGGCGTTGTGAGGGCGCCTGTCCGACGGGCGGCGGGTTCACGCACCGGTCGAAGGCCCCTCAGGCGGCGTGCTGTCCCTCGTTGCGGCCCTTGAGGAGTGCGCTGCCCGCGCCGAGGGAGACGACTCCCATGCCGACCGCGGTCGCGACGCCCTGAGCGCCTTCGACGACGAACGGGGCGACCGCGGCGACGACGAGGTGGAACAGGAACAGGAACCAGAGGACCGGCGTCGACGACAGGAGCGCCTTCATGCGGATGTTTCCTTCCAGCGGGGCCTGGGGCGGCCTGTTTTCCGAGGCCAACGGGGTGTTTCCCGTTGAGATCAACTCTGCCGTCGCCTGATCGCCACCACGAGGGAGCGCCCTCCCGAACCTCTGGTGCAGGGGGCTACACCTCGCCACGGCGCCGTGACGACCCACTCGACACGCTCACGCCGCGCGAGCGCGAGGTCCTGAAGCCGATGGCCGAAGGCCGCGACAACACGACCATCGCCAAGACGCTGGTCGTCACGGAACGCCCGTCAGCCAACACATCGGCAACGCTGGGCCTGCCGCCGAGCGACAGCGGCCACCGCCGGGTGCTCGCGGTACTGGCGTACCTC
Organism: Streptomyces mirabilis; assembly: GCF_039503195.1. Lineage (NCBI taxonomy): Bacteria > Bacillati > Actinomycetota > Actinomycetes > Kitasatosporales > Streptomycetaceae > Streptomyces > Streptomyces mirabilis. Next base: position 4,362,089 of record NZ_JBCJKP010000001.1, on the reverse strand, counting down.
AACAGGGACTCGTGAGCCGTACCCGGTACACACCGGGTACGCGTCGGCTCCCGGCGGCCGGCCCTCACCCCGCCAGCCGCCGGGCCAGGCCGACGAGTTCGGCCGCCCTCAGCACCCGCCCGCCGAACCCCGGCAACGGCACGTGCAGCGCCGCCACCCACGGCTCCGGAATCCCGCCCACCCCGTAGACGGCTCCGGCCAGCCCACCCGTGACGGCGGCGACCGTGTCCGTGTCGCCGCCGAGATCGACGGCGGCCCGCACGGCGTCCTCGTACGAGCCCGTGCTCCGCACCGCCCACAGGGCGGACCCGAGACAGGGCCACACCGCCCCGTTGAACTCTGTGGCCTGATCGGGGTGCCAGGCCTCAGCGAGAACGACGGCGTACCGAGCCCGGTGGTCGGGATGCACGGCCTCCAGGACATCCGGTACGGCGGTGCCCGGATCGCCGCCGTCGAGCGCGACCCGGATCAACTCGTGGAAGATCGCGGTGCCTTCCCACGCCGCGCGGTCGCCGTGGGTGAGCGCGGCGATCCGGCGGCCGGCCTCCATGGTGGCGTCCCGCCCCTGCCGCGCGAAGTACACGGCGGACGTGGCCGCCCGCATCAACGCCCCGTTCCCGGCCGCCCGTTGGCTGACCTGGAAGTGCAGGGCCGCGGCGAGGTCCCAGGGGTCTTTGCCGGTGAGCACGGCCTCGGTCTGCAGGCCGATGTCCTTGGGGTCGGCGGCGGCCCAGCGGCGGAATCTGCGGAAGATGTCGGGGAGTTCGAGGGCGTCGTGGTCCGTCAGGGACTCGCCGACCAGCACCGCCATCTGGGTGTCGTCGGTCGCCTCGCCCGGGTCCCAGCCGCCCCCTCCGCACATTTCCCCGCCCTGCCCGGCGGCGGGAAAGCGGGTCGAGAACGCCCCCTCGGGCCCGAACTCGAAGGGCGCGCCGAGGGCGTCCCCCACGGCGGAGCCGAGAACGGTGCCGACGGCGCGTTCCTGAGGGCGGGGCATGGGGTCAGCGCGGCGCGGGGGAGTCAGGGGCGCAGCCGCGGAGGGTGTGGGCGATGACGTGTTCCAGGTCCCTGTCGAGGGTCGCGCTGGGCAGGGTGACGCTGACCGCGAGCCGCGCGAAGCCGTTGAGGGTGCTGAAGATCGGGATGGCGATGGCTTCCAAGGGCCCTTCGCGGACCTCGCCCCGGCGCTGGGCGTCCGTGATGAGTTCCGCGGCCAGGCCCCCCATGCTCTGGGAGGCCTTGACCAGGGCCTCGGACGCCTCCGGGTCGTGCTTGACGGCGAACATGAGGTCGAGGAGTTCCGCGTTGGCGGTGGCGAAGCCCACGTAGGTGCGGGCCAGGGCGCCGAGCCGGTCGGCGAAGGACTCGCCCGCGGTGTCCTGCGACGCGGTCAGGGTGGCCAGGAGCCGTTCGAAGCCGGCCAGGGCCAGCGCGTCCAGCAGGGCCTGCTTGTCCTTGAAGTGCCGGCTCGGGGCCGCGTGGCTGACGCCCAGGTCGCGGGCCAGTTCGCGCAGGGACAGGGCGCCGGGGCCCTTCTCCGCGAGGGTTTCCTCGGCGCGGGTCAGCAGTGCGGCGCGCAGGTCTCCATGGTGGTAGCGGCGAGGGCGGGTCTGCATGCCCGACAGTCTATCCGGTATGTAACCGGCGACTACATTGTTGGCGCTGTCAGCTTTGTTGGCATCGTCATCATTGTTGTCGTTGACATCATTGTTGTCGACGTCTACATTCAGGGCATGGCTACCAAGCACTCGGCTGACCGGAACACCAAGTGGAACGCGAGCGACATCGGTGACCAGCGCGGCCGTACGGCCGTGGTCACCGGCGCCAACAGCGGGCTCGGCATCGCCACCGTCGACGCCTTCGCCCGGGCCGGCGCCCATGTCGTCCTCGCCGTACGGGACCCTGAGCGCGGCGAGGCCGCCGCCCGCACCGTCAACGGAAGCGTCGAGGTGCGCCGACTGGACCTCGCGGACCTCGCGTCCGTGCGCGAGTTCGCCGCGTCCTGGCGGGGCGAACTCGATCTGCTGATCAACAACGCGGGCGTCATGAACATCCCCGAGGCCGGCACGAAGGACGGCTTCGAGATGCAGTTCGGGACCAACCACCTGGGGCACTTCGCCCTGACGAACCTGCTGCTGCCGCACGTCACCGACCGGGTGGTCACCGTGTCCTCGGGGGCGCACAAGATGCCCGGCACCCCCCGCATCCACTTCGAGAACCTGAACCTGACCGGCGAGTACTCGCCCGTCGTCGCCTACAGCCAGTCCAAGCTCGCCAATCTGCTGTTCACCCTGGAGCTCCAGAGCCGGCTGGCCGCCGCGGGTTCGTCCGTACGGGCCCTCGCCGCGCACCCCGGCTGGGCCGCCACCGGTCTCCAGAGCCGGGACGCCAGCGTGCTGCGGCGCACACTGATGGCGGTGGGCAACCGGTTCATCGCCCAGGACAACAAGGCCGGCGCCCTGCCCACGCTGTACGCCGCGACGCAGGACCTGCCCGGCGCCAGCTATGTGGGACCCGACGGGTTCGGCGAGATGCGCGGCGCGCCGACACTGGTCGGGCGCTCGGCCGCGGCCAGCGACCCGGTGTCCGCGGTCCGCCTGTGGGCGGCCTCCGAGGAACTGACCGGCGTCACCTTTCCCCGGCTGGAATCCGAGCAGAGCCAGAGCCGGACCCCGCAGACCGTCTCCGTCTAGGTCCGGCCCGCCGCACAGGACACCGGACAAGGCCGACAAGGCCTCTGCCGACGGGGCCTGGGTCGGCAGAGGGCTGGGTCGACGGGGCCTGGGCCCACAGGTGCTACGAGCGGGCCGCGCCGGGGTGCAGCCGCACCCACCCCGCCCATGCCGACGTGATCATGTCCTGGACGTCGTACTTCGCCTTCCAGCCCAGTTCCACCGCGATGCGGTCGGCGGAGGCGACGACGCGCGCCGGGTCGCCGGGGCGGCGCGGTGTGGTCACCGCGGGACGGTCGTAGCCGGTGATCGCGTTGATCTTGTCGATCATCTCGCGGACGGAAACGCCTTCCCCGCGGCCGATGTTGAGGGTCAGGTCCCGCCCGGGCGAGGCCTCGAGGGCGCGAGCCGCGGCCACGTGGGCCTCCGCCAGGTCCACCACGTGGATGTAGTCCCGGACACACGTCCCGTCGGGCGTCGGGTAGTCGTCACCGAAGATGCGCGGCGGCGCGTCCTCCGTGAGCTTCTCGAAGACCATGGGGACGAGGTTGAAGACACCGACGTCGGCGAGTTCGGGGGTCGCCGCCCCCGCCACGTTGAAGTAGCGCAGCGACGCCGTCGACAGGCCCGTGGCGCGGCCCGTGGCACGGACCAGCCACTCGCCCGCCAGTTTCGTCTCGCCGTACGGGCTCATGGGGGCGCAGGGGGTCTCCTCCGTCACCAGGTTGACGTCCGGCATGCCGTAGACCGCGGCGGAGGACGAGAACACGAAGGAGCCGACGGACGTCGCCGTCGCCGCCTCCAGGAGAACCCGCAGGCCCTCGACGTTCTCGCGGTAGTAGTGCAGCGGGAGGTCGACGGACTCACCGACCTGCTTCTTCGCCGCGAGGTGGACCACGCCGGTGATCGCGTGCTCCTCGATCGTGCGGGCCAGCAGTTCGGCGTCCAGCGTCGAGCCGACCACCAGCGGTACGTCGGCGGGGACCCGCTCGGCGATGCCCGTGGACAGGTCGTCGTAGACCACGGCCTGCTCGCCCGCGTCCCGCATCGCGCGCACCACGTGCGCCCCGATGTAGCCGGCGCCGCCGGTGATCAGCCAGGTCATGAACGGTCGTCCCCTCGGGAGTGTGATCGGTCTGAGCTCGGTGTGAGGTCGGTGTGAGATCGATGTGTCGGTGTGACCTCAGTGAAGCAGGCGCTTGAGCCGACGGCGAACCACGTCGGTCATCCCGCGCAGTCCGGGCGCCAGACGCAGCGCCAGCGCCCCCGCATGGGTGCGGTACGGCTGCACCAGCAGGATGCCGTACCGCAGGTTCGGGACCGCGTGGCGGCGCAGCAGGCCCCCGCCGCCGACCGCGTGCGCGGTGACGTCCCGGCTCGAACCGTCACGGTAGTGGACCCGCAACCGCAGGTCCCAGGTGCCCGAGTCCAGCGCCGACAGGTCCACCGGCAGCTCGCCCGACCAGGTGGCCCGGTCCGCGTCCGGTGTCAGCTCGACCGGCAGGCTCAGCCCGGTCCGGCCCTCGTCCCGGTGCGTGAACTCCACGTCCGCCGAGGCCGGACCGGCCTCCGCGAGCCGTCCGTACAGGTCGTGCAGGCGCAGCCGCAGCCGTGCCGCACGCGCATGGGGATGCAGTTCCGCGTCGACCGCGGCGGGCAGCACATGCGCGGGGCGTCGCAGGTAGTGGTCCAGCGTGACCTGGGGGAGGGCGTCCGACCAGACGGGCGTGCCGTCGGCGGCACGGGCGTACGGCGGGCGCAACCGGGCTGGCCGGGCGGCGAGTTCCTTGAGGCGCGGCAGGTCGCGGGGCTCTTCGGAAGCGAGCACGACACGGGCGATCAGCCGGCCGGGGGCGGTCGGGTTGACGGTGAAGTCGCTTGCGTCGAACGTCGACAGGTACGTGCGCGTGAGCTCCCACCAGGCCTGCCGGTAGTCGGCGTCGCGCAGCTCCAACTCGCGCGCGTACATGCGCAGTTCATGGTCGAGGAACTTGGCGTTGGCGGCCCGGGCGAGCTGCTTCTCACCGGCGCCGAGCAGGATCTCGTAGGCGGTGTGGTGCGCCTCGGTGCGGGAGCGCCAGTTCTCGATGTCCGCGCGGTCCAGCGAGATCGACAACTGCTGGGCGCCGCGCCGCACATGCCACACGTACACCGTGTCGGGGATCAGCGCGATGCGCGGCCCGGCGGCCAGCACGCGCGCGGTGAACACGAAGTCCTCGTAGGGGTGACGGCCCTCGGGGAAGCGGATCGCGTGTTCACGAAGGAAGTCGGTTCGGTACAGCTTGTTGACGCACAGCGTGTCGTGGACCAGACGGGGCCGCTGCGTCGGGTGGGGGATCAGCGCGGGCTTCGCGTACAGGTCGCGCTCCCAGGGGACCTCGCGGCCCGAGGGCAGTTCGCGGCGTACGCACAGACCCGCCGCGACCTCCGTGCGCTGTTCCCGCGCCGCTTCGAGCAGCGCGTCCACGGCGCCGGGCGGCAGCACGTCGTCGCTGTCCAGGAACATCACGTACGGGGCGCTCGCCGCGTCGATCCCGTCGTTGCGGGGGCTCCCGCAGCCGCCGCTGTTCTCCGAGCGGCGTATGACCTTCACGCGCGGCTCATCGGCGGCGAGGCGGTCGAGGAGGTCGGCGCTGCCGTCGGTCGAGCGGTCGTCGACGGCGAGCACCTCCAGGACGGCCGGGCCCTGAGCGAGTGCCGAACGCACCGCGTCCGTCACGTGGGCGGCGTCGTTGTAACCGATGACGACGACGCAGACCTGCGAGTGGTGAGGTTTCATAGGATCCACGGGCCGAAATCGTAGGGCTTGACAGTTATTTTCCGTTAAGAGGTACTTAGTGTCCGGCCCGGAAGACGACGGGAAGCGGGCGTGGGTTCCTTTTCTCCGCGTCGTTTTTCGGCCGATCCACCACGACCACGGGAAGTCCGGAGTGCCAGAGCCGGGTGAAGGACAGCACCGCCGCGGCCGCCAGCAGACCGTTGCGGATGAGCATGAGCGAACAGCCCGTCCAGGTGCTGTCGATGACCTCCCTGTACAGGGCAGGGTAGGCCACGGAGCTGACCGCCGTCGCCGCGACGACGAGCGCCGCCACCGGGCGCTGTGTGGTGTGCCGCGAGGTCAGGCACACGGCGGCCAGACCGAGCAGCCACACCATGTACTGGGGGCTGATCACGCGGCTCGTCACCGTGAACATCAGCACGGCGGCCAGCGCGGCGTCGTACGGGGTCGCCGCCGTCCAGTGCCGTGCGCGCACCCGCCACAGCAGCAGGAGCGCGAAGGAGACGGCCGTCAGGCCGAGCGAGAGGGTCGCGACGGTCTGGACGTAGGGACCCACGAACTCCATCGCGCCGTACTGGTAGCGCACGCTGCCCGGCCAGCCCGCGTGGCGCGCGAAGCCGAGCACCGTGCCGCCGAGCGACTCGATCTGTACGCCCCGGCCGCCCTGCTGGCGCAGGAAGTCGAAGGGGTCGCTGAAGGCCGTCGCGAGGACGGTGAGCAGGGTGACCGCCGTGAGCGCCGCCGACGTCAAGGCCTCCCGGGTCGTACGGCCCCGGGGCGTACCGATGAGGACGAGCGCGGGCCAGACCTTCACCAGGGCGCCGAGCGCGGCGAACGCGCCGCCCACGCGCGGGGAGCGCTTCAGCGCCAGCAGGGAGACGACGGCGAACGCCGTGACCTGTACGTCGTAGCGGGCGAGCGGGATGTGCAGCAGCAACGGCAGGCCCAACGTCCACAGTGCCGCGCCGCGCAGGCTGCGGCCGGGTCTGCTGCCCGCGCGTGCCAGGGCCAGCACGATCACGGCGTCCGCGAGGAGCGTCAGGGCCACGAAGGCCTGCAGGTACGTCAGGCCCGGCAGCAGCCCGGGCGAAAGCAGTACGGGGCCCGCGCCCGGCGGGTACTGCCACAGCCGGTCGCCCGCCGGATAGGCGCCGTGCGACAGGGTCTCGTACCAGCGGAAGTAGAGGTGACTCGCCTCGCGGGAGACCCCGCCGCTGCCCAGCACGGAGAGGTCGTCGTGCGCGAGCAGCCACAGCATCAGGGCGCGGGTCGCCATCCAGGCGGCGGCGAGGGGGAGCAGACGGGATCGGCCTCGGGGGCTCAGGTAAGCGCTCATCAAGCCCGGATCGTAAGCTCTCGGATGCCTCACGAGAACTGATACGACATCAAAGGTTAACGAAGGTTAGATAATAGTAAGAAATGGGACATGGGGGTAAGCGTGTTAATGAAACGGTCCGGAGCCGGCCGTCAGGAGGCTCCGGAGGTCTCGGCCGAGCCCGTGGCGCGGGTCGTCGCCGTGGTCCTGCCCGTGCTCGTCATGCTCACGCTCGGGCTGTGGAGGCTCGACCGCGGGGGCATGTGGCGTGACGAGGCGGCCACCTATCAGGTCGCGCGGCGCTCGGTTCCGCAGATCTGGCATCTGTTGCATCACGTCGACGCGGTGCACGGCCTGTACTACCTCTTCATGCATCTCGTCCTCGCCCCGGCCCCCGGCGAGGTCGCTCTGCGCCTGCCCTCGGTCGTCGGCGCCGCCGCGACCGCGGGTCTCGTCGCCGCCCTCGGGATCCGTCTGTGCAACCCCCGCGTCGGCCTCTGGGCGGGACTGCTGTACGCGGTCACCCCCCTGACCGGGCACTTCGCCCAGGAGGGCCGCTCGTACGCCCTGGTCGCGGCCGGGGCGACGGCGGCGACCCTGCTCCTCGTACGGGCCCTGCGCGGGGGCAGGGGCTGGTGGGCGTACGGCGTGACCGTCGCCGTCACCTGCCTGCTGCACGAGTTCGCCCTACTCCTCCTGCTCGCGCACGGGACGACCCTGGCGCTGACACGGATGCCGTGGCGGGCGTGGTGGCGATGGGGCGTCGCGGCGGGGGCCACGTTGCTCGTCCTGGCGCCGCTCGCGCTCGTCTCCCACCGGCAGGCGGCGCAGGTGGCATGGCTGGCGGTGCCGAACCGCAAGAGCGTGGACCACCTGATGCACGCGTTTCTCAGCCAGGCCCAACTGGTGTTCGTGCCCTACGTGTTCCTGATCGCACTCGCCCTGTGGCGTCCGTTCCCGCGGCGCGGCGAGGTGAACCTCGTGTCGGTCGCCCTGCCGCTGCTGCTGGTCCCGCCGGCGGTCCTGATCGCGGTCTCCCGCTTCCGGCCGCTGTACGACGAGCGGTATGTGCTCTACGCGCTGGCGGGGGCGCCGCTGCTGGCCGCGGCGGGGGCGGAGCGGCTGGCCGGGTGGGTGTCCCGGTTGCCGAGCGCCGCGGTTCCCCGCCTCGTCGCCCTCGCCGGTGTCCTCGCCATCTCCCTCGTCCTCGCCGTCCAGTTCCCCCTGCTCCGCAAGGACCGCGACCCCGCGCACCGTCCCGACAACCTCGCCGCCGTCTCCGCCGCCGCCGGTCGCGAACTACGGCCCGGCGATCCGGTGTTGTACCTGCCGTCGCTCGCACGTCGCTCGGCGCTGGCCTATCCGGCGGGCTTCCGCGCGGTGCGCGACGTCGCCCTGAAGACGTCCGCCACAGCGTCCGGGACGCTGTACGGGACGGAAGTGGGCCCGCGCGAACTGCGCAGCCGGCTCGAGCGGCTCGACCGGGTGTGGCTCGTCTGTGAACCGTTCGTGTTCCGGCCGAACTGGCATCCGGACACCTCGGTCGCGACCGAGGAGACCAAACGCGCCGTACTCGCCAGGGAATTCACCCTGCGCGAGCAGATCGTCCGCAGGGGTGTCACCCTTCGTCTGTACGTGCGCCACCGCTAGGGCCTGTCCGGCGGATCGGGCCCTAGGAGACGTCCGCGCCGGCCGCGTCCAGGGCCGCGGGGTCGAGCGCCGCCGCGTCCAACGCCGCCGTGAGCCGGTCGAGCCGCGCCTGCAGCTCCCGGATCTCCTCGAGGTTCGCGCCCGTCGCCGCGGCGATCCGACGCGGCACGCGCAGCGCACGCTCGCGCAGGGCCGTGCCCTCGTCCGTGAGGTGGACGTGCACGGAGCGCTCGTCCACCGCACTGCGCTCCCGCCGCACCAGACCGGCCGTCTCCAGCCGCTTGAGCAGCGGGGACAGCGTCCCGGAGTCGAGCCGCAGATGCTCGCCGACCTTCTTCACGGGCAGCTCGCCGTGCTCCCACAGCACCAGCATCACCAGGTACTGGGGGTAGGTGAGCCCGAGGTCCTTGAGGATCACCCGGTACACGCCCCCGAAGGCGCGCGAGGCGGCGTTGAGGGAGAAGCAGATCTGCTGGTCGAGACGGAGGTAGTCCCCGTCGGACGGGGCCTGGGTGCTCGGGGTCGGCATGGCGGTCATGACTCCAGGATAGCTCTTGCCCGCCATTGAGTTGTGCGCAATTGAATTGCGTGCTCTAATTGGGGCCGTGAGGCGGTCGGACCGGTCGCCCCGGCAATACCTTGACTTGAGAGGGATGGTTTTCATGGACGCGCTCTACACCGCTGTCGCCACCGCCACCCACGGCCGCGAGGGTCGCGCCGTCAGCTCCGACGGCAAGCTCGACCTGCAGCTGGCCATCCCGGTGGAGATGGGTGGCAGTGGTCAGGGCACCAACCCCGAGCAGCTGTTCGCCGCCGGCTACGCCGCCTGTTTCGCCAGCGCCCTCGGCCTTGTCGGCCGCGCCGCGAAGGTCGACGTCAGCGAGGCCGCGGTGACCGGCGAGGTCGGCATCGGCAAGCAGGGCGAGGGCTTCGGCCTGGCCGTCACGCTCCGCGTCGAGCTCCCGGACTCCGTGGACGAGGCCACCGGCCGCAAGCTGGTCGAGCAGGCCCACCAGGTCTGCCCCTACTCCAACGCCACCCGCGGCAACATCCAGGTCGAGCTCGTCATCGAGTAGTTCGGGAGCGAGTGGTCCACAGGTGGTGACGCCGCTCAGTACCCGCGCCCCGTCCGGGGCGCGGGGCTGTGACATGTGCGGCTCCGCCGCGTGGGCCCGACCGGCCACGGGCGACGCGCACCCCGCGCATCACCCGCGGCCTTTCTGCCCACTCCGCGGAGCGACCCTCGCGAGGACCTCGCCCGTACGCCGGCTCCAATCCACCACCGTCGCCTCCTCCGGCACCCGACTCCACCGCGTCAGCAACAGCCATCGCACGTGATAACGCCGCACCACCGCGGAGCGCCGCGCCCGCGTCGACGCGGGGTCGAGGTACCCCCGGACGGCCGCGAGCCGCCGCACCCGCTCCCCTTCGTCCAGTCCCGCGTCCGGCCACACGGGCGCCGCCAGATTCGGGCCGTAGCCCGGGATCAGACGGGGGGCGTAGTACCCGTCGGCGATCACCACCTCGCCGGGCTTGATGTGCCGCGCCGCCCAGTCGTACGAGGGCCATCGCGGCGGCTGGTCGAAACTCACCGGATCGAGTGAACGCGGTACGACGGCACCGGCCTGCACCGTGAGGAAGCCGACGCAGGCGCCGACGGCCGCCACCGTCCCCAGCGCTCGCCGCCACACCGGCCACGGCCGCGCCGCCGCCAGCTCGATCGCGAGCGCGAACTGCGGCGCCACGAGCGCGAGTCCCAGGATCCTGCCGTAGGTGTAGTGCCCGCTGACCCAGCCGTACGCCACCGCCAGGCAGTCCAGCGCGAACATCAGCACCAGTGGGTCCCGCCAGGAGCGCCGCGCGCGCAGCCACAGTGCCGGTACCCCGATCAGCGCCAGCCAGTAGTGCCCGGGCACCCCCTCGTACAGCCGCCGGTGCATGGCGTCCATGCTGTGGTCCCCGGGCAGCGTGAGGACGTCGAAGTACGGCCAGAGGTGGGCGACCATCAGCGCGGCCGCCCCCGTGATCGCCCACCGGGCCGCCACGGCCGCCCGCCATCCCCGCTGCCACCCGGCCACGAACGCCACCGCCCCGAGCGCCGCCGCCGACGCGGTGATGGGGTGGACGAGCAGGATCAGGCCGTAGAGAACGCCGAGCCCCTTGTATCCGGACAGGCTCCGCAGCCCGCTCGGGCCGACGTACCGGACCGGGCCGCCGATCCCTCCCGCGAACGTGCCCGTGAGCGCCCAGGCCCAGAAGGTGAGTCCGATGGCGAACGTCGACGGATAGCCGAGGTTGCCCGTCATCGACATCAGTCCGAGGTAGCCGCTCGACCAGGCCCGCTCGGTGCCCCACAGCAGCACCATCGCGAGCAGCGCGCACACCGGTGTCCAGGGGCGGCGGGGCGCCAGGACGCGCACGAAGCGGCCGATCCCCGTCAGCAGCACCAACAGGTTCAGCGGCGCCGAGAGCCGGACCACCTCCCAGCCCGCGAGGCCCGTCAGCCGGGCGAAGGCGCCCTGGGCCACGGTGTACGGCGAGTAGAAGGGGCTGCCCTCGCCCGGCAGGTCCGCCGTCGGATGGGCCGGATGCAGGAGGTTCGCCTTGAGGCGCTCGACGACCGCCGCGTGCTGGCCGAAGTCGCAGCACATCGGCACCCGCCAGGAGGCGAGGCACAGCAGCAGCCAGAACAGCCCGCCGAACACCTGATAGGGCGTCGGGCGCCAGGGGGCGCCGCCGCGCAACGCGGTCGCGCCACGGGCGGTCCGCCGGACGGGGAGGCCGACCTCGGTCTGAGCTGTTCGGGTCATTTGTCGTATATGCCCACCGAAGCCCACGGCTTTGCCGAACTTCACCTCATCGAGCGACTCCGGCGTCCAGTCCGGCGCCCGTCCCGGCGTCCATCGCGGTCTTCGGCCCCGCGTCCGTCCTCGGCGGGCCCGGCACCGTGTCGGGCCCCCGCACCCGCGGCCGTACGACCTGTTCCAGCAGCAGCGGAAGTCCCACCACCGGCAGCACCCACGCCAGCACGATCAGCCGGTCGCCGTAGATGTTGATGTCGGGGTGTCCGGCCTGGTTGAGGACGCCGGTGAGCGCGCCCGCGACCAGGAACACCCCGAAGTCCGGACGCTGTCGCAGCGCGCCCCAGGCCCCGGCCAGCAGGGCCGTCGGGAAGAACGGCTGCCAGAGCTCGCGACGCAGCCACTCCACCCAGAAGTTGACCTCCAGGTGGAGGAGATCCGACCACGGACGGCTGCGGTCGGGCCGGGAGAAGTGGGCCGTGAGCAGGTCCTGGAGGGACTCCGACTCGGACGGGTAGCCCAGTACCTTCGCCGCGAGCAGGGTGACGGCGACCCCGCAGGCCGCCACCACCCCCACCTCCCGCAACGGCCGTGCGAGCCTCCGCAGCGCGCAGGCCCTGTTCCTCGGGCTGTGCCTGGCGGGCGCCTGCGCGGTGCTCGGCGTCCGGCGCGGCGGGCTACGGCAACCGTGCTTGACGGCGAAGAGCGCGGCCAGGGACCCGCCGACCAGCGCGGTCGCGGCCCGCGTCCGGCCCTCCAGAGCGAGTGCACAGCCCCACAGCGCGGCCAGTGTCAGGGTCAGCAGCAGGCCCTCGGCCATGGGTCGTATGGAGGTCGTGCCGCACGGCAGGACGTAGAAGAGGGCCTGTCCGGTCAGGGAGGCGACGGTGGGGGCGCGCAGGGTGCGCAGCACCAGGAAGGCGAGTACGCCCCCGGCGACCGTGATGAGGACGCTCGACGTCCACAGGCCCCACTTCACGCCGAGGACGGTGATGAAGGGGACCAGGAAGACCGGGTAGCCGGGGCGCGCCTCGAAGATCCGCATGAAGCGCGGCGGTATGAACGGCACGGTGTGGCCCGCCGTCTGCCCGGCGCTCAGCCGTTTCGACACCCACCCCCACTGGTCGCGCCGGCACTCCTCGACGACCCGCCGGGCGGGGCTCGGCTCGCGGAAGTGGACGACGTTGACGCTCTGGTCGCGGCGCGCGACGGACGCACGCCCGGCGCAGACGTAGTCGATGGTGGCCGCGGCCGCCTCGTGCTTGTTCGCGCCGCGCAGACTCAGGGCGTACGAGAGGTAGTTCTTGGTGTCGGGGGTGTCGCGGCCGGTGACGTTCGCGAGCTGGAGCAGGGCGAAGGCGGCGGCCAGGACGGCCACCCAGAACCGGGGCGGGCGCTGCTTCACGAACGGGCCGACGACGGTCATGAGGGCGCTCGCGACGACGTGAGGACGTCGTGTCCCGCCTGCGCGGGCACCACCGCCACCGGCACCGGGTGCTCCACGCGCTCGCCGAGCATCAGCGTCCGTACCACCCGCTCGGCCGCCCGCCCGTCGTCGAACGCGCAGAACCGCGCCCGGAACCCGGCCCGCAGCCGCGCCGACTCCTCGTCCCGCCAGGACCCGGACGCGAACAGCCACGCCAGCTCCCGGTAGGAGTGGGCCACATGGCCCGGCGCGTCGGCCGTGATGTCGAAATACGCGCCCCGGCTCGCGGCGTACGCGCCCCAGTCGTCCGCGTGGATCACGATCGGCCGGTCCAGGTTGGCGTAGTCGAACATCAGGGCCGAGTAGTCCGTGACCAGCACGTCGGAGGCGAGCATCAGGTCCTCGACGTGCGGCTCGTCGGTCGCGTCGAGCACGACCCCGCGCCGGTGCAGTTCGGACAGGCCCATCCCGCGCGAGGGGCCGTCCGTGAGCGAGGGGTGCAGCCGTACCAGGAGGGTGTGGCCCTCGCCGAGGTCGTCGGCGAACCGGGCGAGGTCGATCCGGTCGACGAGGCCGCCGCGGACGTAGTCGCGGCGCGTCGGCGCGTACAGCACCACCCGGTGGCCGGCCGGGATGCCGAGGCGGGCGCGGACCGCCGCACCGTCCTCGGGCCGGGCCCGTACGAGGACGTCGTTGCGGGGGCTGCCGGTGCGCAGCGAGGTGAAGTGGCACGGGTAGGCGCGGTCCCAGACCAGTTCGGAGTGGCGGTTGGCGACCAGGCTGTAGTCCCAGCGGTCGGCGCGGCGCAGCATCTGCGGCACGTCGAAGCCGTGCCGGGCGCCGGGCTTGTCGCGCAGGTCGGCCCCCATGTACTTCAGCGGGGTGCCCTGGTGGGTGTGCACATGGACGCTGCCCTCGCGCTTGACCAGGGTGCCGGGCCAGTTGACGTTGTTGATCAGGTACGTGGCGCGGGCGGTGACCCGGCGGTAGCCGAGCGAGTCCGGCAGGACGTACTCGACGCCGGGCGGCAGCTGCGTCGCCTGGTCCTCGCGCACCACCCACACCCCCCGGACGTGCGGGGCGAGTTCGCGCGCCGCGTGGTAGATCGCGCCCGGGTCGCCGAGCACGCCGCGGTGCGAGAACGCCGAGTACACCGCGAGATCGGGGTCCAGCGGCCGGTGTTCGTGCGCCGCGGACCAGCCGCTCTTGACCCGGGTGGCCGCCACCTTGCGCACCTGGAGCCCGCGCCGCCCGAGTTCCGTGCCGAGTCGGCCGGACTTGCTCCGGGCGAGGTAGGCCACGTAGCCGCCCTGGAGGACGCGCAGTTCGGGCGGCACCGGGCCACCGCCGTTGTGCTTGCGGAAGAGCGCGGCCGTGCGCCGGAAGAACTCGCCCTTGTCGGACGCGGGCAGCCGGTCCGGCTTGGCGAGGATGTCCAGACAGTGTTCGCCCATCTTGCGGTGCAGGAAAGGGCGCCAGCTCGACAGCCGCGGGCGGGAGTCGACGAAGGCGAAGACGCGCTCGTACTGGTCGTGGATGTCGAAGTGCTTGCGGCTGGTGGTGGACAGGATGTTGCCCTGGCGGCGCTGCCGGTAGTTCAGGCAGATCCGGTCCAGGGTGGCGATCCGCTCCGCGCTGAGCAGGACCGGGAAGGTCCAGGGGGTGTCCTCGTAGTAGCCGGGCGGGAAGGTGAAGCCCTCCCGCTCGACGAACGCGCGGCGGTGGACCTTGTTCCACGCGACCATCAACAGGTCGAGGATCTCCGGGTGTTCGGCGGCCGTGAAGCAGCCGTCGCCGCCCTCGGTCAGCACCTGCGCGAGGACGTTGCGGCGCGTGCCTCCCCACCAGTAGGTGCGCGCGTAGTCGAAGACCAGTACATCGGGGTCGGCCGTCTCGTCGAGGCGGTCGGCCATGGCGCGCAGGGCGCCCGGCGTGAGGGTGTCGTCACTGTCGAGGAAGAGGAGGTAGTCCCCCGTCGCGTACGGCATTCCGGCGTTGCGGGCGCGGCCGAGGCCCACGTTCTGCGGCAGGTGCAGCACCCGCAGGCGCGGCTCGCGGGCCGCGTACTCGTCGAGGATCGCGCCGCAGGCGTCCGGTGAGCAGTCGTCGACCGCGATCACCTCGATGTCGGTGTACGACTGGTCCAGGACCGAGTCGAGGCACTCGCGCAGAAAGCCCTGCACCCTGAAGACGGGGACGATGACGCTGAAGCGGGGCACGTCAGCTCCTTACGAGGGTGGACGCGGCGGGGGCCGGAAGGCGCTCGGCGAGCGGGATCACCGGCGGGATCGCCTCGGGCGGCCGTCCCAGCAGCACTCTGCGGACGACCCGCTCGGTGGCCTGTCCGTCGTCGAACTGGCAGAAGCGCTCACGGAAGGCGGCCCGCAGGGCTCGCGAGGAGTCGTCCGCGTAGGAGCGGTCGCGGAAGGCCCCCGCGAGCTCCCCCGGGGTGCGCACCACCGGGCCCGGCGGTGCCTCCATCAGGTCGAAGTAGACGCCCCGCGTCTCCCGGTAGACCTCCCAGTCGTCCGCGTACACGACGATCGGGCGGTCGAGGTTGGCGTAGTCGAACATGATCGACGAGTAGTCCGTGATCAACGCGTCGGCGGCCAGACAGACGTCCTCCGAGGACCGGTGCCGGGTCACGTCGATGATCCGGCCGCTGCCTCTGCGCCTGCCCTCGTCGTAGAAGTAGTGGGCGCGCAGCAGCACGACGAACTCGTCGCCGATCTCCTCGCAGAAGGCCTCCAGGTCGAGCCGGGACTCGAAGCCGGTGCTGTAGTCGCGGTGCGTGGGCGCGTAGAGGAGGGCGGTCCTGCCCTCGGGGACGCCCAGCCGGGCGCGGACGCGGGCCACGTCCTCGGCGGTCGCCGTGTAGTAGACGTCGTTGCGCGGATAGCCGTACTCCAGGGTCTCGTACGTACCCGGGAAGGCCCGCTCCCACATCTGGGTGGAGTGCCGGTTGGAGGAGAGGTTGTAGTCCCAGCGGTCCATCCGGGTCAGCAGCTTGGCGAAGCTGCCGGTCGCGGCGGCCACGATCGGATACGTCGACTGGTCGACGCCCATCGTCTTCAGTGGCGTGCCGTGCTGGGTCTGCAGATGCACGCTGCCGGGCCGCTTGACGACATCGTCCGCGAAATTGGCGTTGTTGACCAGGTACTTGGCACGGGCCAGCACCTCCCAGGCGCGCGGGCTTCCGATCACCGCGTGGTCGACACCGTCCGGGACCTGGTCCACCGCGTCGGCCTCGACCAGGAACACCGAGCGCAGATGCGGAGCGAGTTCGAGGGCCTTGGCGTGGATCGCGGCCGGGCTGCAGGCGTAACCGCGGCCCCAGTAGGCGCAGTACACGACGAGGTTCTCGTCGAGGGGGAGGCGCAGTTGCGCGGCGTACCGCGCGCGGGCGCTCAGCCGACGGGGGCGCGGCAGTTTTCCCCAAGCTCTCGACTTCGCTCGACCAGGGGGGACCCCCATTCCCGCCCTCGTCATCCGCCGGCTGACGCCGCGCAGCGCGCGGAAGGCGCTGTACGCCCCGGCCGCCAGGAGCCGGTACTGCACCCCGATCCGGCCCGGCGGCGGCCGGAACCCGGCGGGCCGGTGGCGCCGGTAGAGCCGGCCCGCACGCCGGAAGAAGGCCCGGCGCCGATGCAGCGGAAGCCGCTTCGGATGGGCGGCCGACTTCAGCACCGCCGCGAAGAGGTCACCGAACAGCGCCCGCGACCGCTCCACGGACAGCTGCTCCTCGGCCGCCCGGCTCAGCACCAGGTCGACCTGGTCGAGAAGCTGGAACTGGTGCTCGCCCGGCGTGTTCAGGAGGCTGCCCTGCCGCCGCAGCCGATGCCGTACGACGACCTGGCGCAGCACCGCCAGCCGGCCGGCGGCGACCGTCACCAGGCCGCCCCAGCCGAGATCCGTGAAGTGCCCCGGGGGGAAGGCGAGGCGCCGCTCCCGAAGGAACGCCCGGCGGTAGACCGCGCTCCACGCCGGAAGGCCCGCTCCGGTCAGCCGCGGCGCCCGGTCCGGGGTGAACACCCCCTCCGGGGCCTTCGGGAGGGGCGGTGTGCTGGTCTCGACGTCCCACCAGTGGACCCGTTCGTGTCCGAAGTAGAGGACGTCCGCCTCCACGGGCTCGTGCTGGAGTGTGCGGTCCAGGGCGGCCAGCGCGCCCGGCACCAGGACGTCGTCGCCGTCGAGGAAGAGCAGATACGTGCCGCTCGCCGCCCCGGTCCCGGTGTTGCGCGCCCCGCTCAGTCCGTCCGCGGGCGGTGAGTGGACCGGGGCCACCCGGGAGTCCCGCGCGGCGTACCCGGCGGCGACCTCGCCCGCCGGGGAGTCCGGCCCGTCGCAGACCGGGATCAGCTCGAAGTCGCCGAAGGACTGGTCGAGGACCGAGTCCAGTGCGAGGGCCAGTCGCCCGGCGACTCCATGAGTGGGGACGATGATGCTGAAGCGGGGCATTCTGCTCTTTCTCTGCTTACTTCTTTGGTTGCTTCTCGGGCTGCTGCCGGGGCGCCGGTCGGTGTCAGCGCCCGGGCCGCCCGGCGGGGCGCCAGGTGACGGGTCTCGTCGGTGTGGGCCGGGAGGGGCTGGAGGGCATGCCTGCTCCGGTTCAGAGGATCTCGGCGACGGGGACGGGGGTGCCGGGCGCGGGCACGGTGGCCAGGGGGGTCCGGGGACGGGCGGCGGCGGCCGACGGGACCGGGTGGCGCTGCGTGGGCGGCAGTACCCGTGGCAGCCCGGCGCTCTCGCCCAGCACGACATGGCGTACGACCCGCTCGGCGGCGCGCCCGTCCTCGTACGGGCAGAACCGCTCGCGGAACGCGGTCCGCAGCTGGGTCGAGCGGGAGCCGCGCCAGTGGCCGGTCGCGAAGATGTCGATCAGCTCGTCCTCGCTGCGCGCGACCGCGCCCGGCGGGAAGTCCCGCAGGTCGAAGTAGGTGCCCCGGGAGGCCTGGTACGCCTCCCAGTCGTCCGCGTGGATCACGATCGGCCGGTCCAGGACCGCGTAGTCGAACATCAGGGAGGAGTAGTCGGTGACCAGCGCGTCCGAGGCCAGGCAGAGGTTCTCGATGCTCGGGTGGTCGGAGACGTCGATGAGCCGGGCCCCGGAGCGGTTGCTCAGCGCGGCGGCGTACGAGTGGTGGGCGCGGGTCAGGACGACGAACCGGGGGCCGAGCCGGCGCAGGACGCGCTCCAGGTCGAGGGCGAGACGCTGGGTGCGGCGGTAGTCGCGGTAGGTCGGCGCGTACAGGACGGCGACCGTGCCCTCGGGGATGCCGAGGGACTGCCGCAGCCGGGTGACGTCCGTCGAGGTCGCCCGCTGGAACACGTCGTTGCGGGGGAGGCCGTACTCCAGCGTCGTGTACGCGGCGGGGAAGACGCGCTCCCAGATCAGGGTGGAGTGGCGGTTGCCCGACAGGCAGTAGTCCCACTTGTCGGCGCTGCGCAGCAGCTCGGCGAAGTCGGTGTCACGGGCGGCCGCCGGGCGGTCCTGGAGGTCGAGGCCCATGTACTTGAGCGGGGTGCCGTGCTGGGTCTGGATCATGATCTGGCCGGGGCGCTTGACCAGCCGGCGGTCGAAGTTGACATTGTTGACGAGGTACTTGGAGCGGGCGAGCGCCGTCCAGTACGCCGTCGTACCGGGCCGCAGACGGCGCGTCGAGGCCGGGATCGTGTGGTGGTACTCGGGGTGCGCGATCCACGCCGTACGGATGTGCGGGGCGAGTTCGCGGAACGCGGACTCCAGAGCGCCCGGGTTGCAGCCGTGGCCGCGCCCCCAGTAGCTGGAGAAGACGGCGCGGTCGGCGCGCAGCGGCAGGCGGAGCTGGACGCGGTAGTGGAACTGGAGGGCGCCGCCGCGGACCTTGCGCAGCAGTCCCTTGACGCCGCGCAGCGCCTTCTTGTGGGTACTCGTGGCCAGGCCGAGCAGTCGGTACGTGCGGTGGTTGCCGAGCCGTACCAGGGCGTGCCGGAGGCGGGTGCGGGGGCGGACGGCGGCGCCCGGCGCGCGGTAACGGCGGTAGTGGGTGCGGGCCTTGCGCAGGAACTCGGCGCGGGTGCCGCGCGGCAGCCGGCCCCGCTTGGTGAACACCGTGGAGAGGTGGTCGACCATGCGGCGGAACAGGACCGGACGCCACCGCGCCAGCTCCGGGTGCGCGTCGAGATGCGCGAAGACGCGGTCGTACTGCTCGAAGATGTCGAAGTGCTTGCGGCTGCTGGTGCCGAGGATGTTGCCCTGACGGCGCTGGCGGTAGTGCACACAGACCCGGTCGAGGGTGGCGATCGTCTCGGCGGAGATCAGCGCCGGGTAGGTCCAGGGGGTGTCCTCGTAGTAGCCGGGCGGGAAGGAGAGGCCCGCACGCTGGACGAACTCCCTTCGGTACGCCTTGTTCCACACCACCATCAGGACCCTGAGCAGCCCCGGCCGGTCGTCGAGCCGGAAGGGCGCGGGTCCCCGCTCGCTGAGCTGCTCCGCGAAGTGGTTGCGGACGATGTCCCCGTTCCAGTAGGTGCGCGCGTAGTCGTAGACCAGGACGTCCGGTTCGGAGGTCTCCTTCAGCCGGTCGGCGATCGCGCGCAGGGCGTCCGGGGTGAGGGTGTCGTCGCCGTCCAGGAAGAGCAGGTAGTCGCCGGTGGCGTGTTCGAGCCCCGCGTTGCGGGCACGCCCGAGGCCCACGTTCCCCGGCAGGCGGACGGGGCGGACCCGGGAGTCACGGGCGGCGAACTCGTCGATGATCGCACCGCAGGCGTCGGGCGAGCAGTCGTCGACGGCGATCAGTTCGAGGTCCGGATAGGACTGCTCCAGCACGGATTCGAGGCATTCGTGCAGGTACGCCTGAACCTTGTACGCGGGGACGATGACACTGAACCTGGGCAAGGGACATCCATGGGTCGGCGCGGGCATACTGCCCGGCAACGGCCGAAGGGGTGACTTGGTTACGCCAGATGTGGCATACGGGGGATTCTGAGTGAACGCCGAGGGGCGAGCCGGTGTCCGGCTCGCCCCTGATGTGGTTATTTGTCCGGCTACTTCACCGCGCCCGCCATCACCCCGGACACGAACTGGCGTTGGAACGCGAAGAACACGGCCAGCGGGATGACCATCGAGATGAAGGCGCCGGGCGCCAGCACGTCGATGTTGTTGCCGAACTGGCGTACCTGGGTCTGGAGTGCGACCGTGATCGGCTGGCTGCCCGCGTCGGAGAACACCAGCGCGACCAGCATGTCGTTCCACACCCACAGGAACTGGAAGATGCCGAGCGAGGCGATCGCGGGACCGCCGAGCGGCATCACGACCCGTAGGAACAGGCGCAGTTCACCCGCGCCGTCGAGCCGGGCCGCCTCCAGCAGCTCCCGGGGGATCTCCGCGAAGAAGTTCCGCAGCAGGAACACCGCGAAGGGCAGACCGAAGCCCACGTGGAAGAGGATCACCCCGAAGATCGTGCCGAAGATGCCGATCCTGCCGAAGAGTTCGGCGATCGGGATCAGCGCCACCTGCACGGGGACGACCAGCAGACCGACCACCGCCAGGAACCACCAGTCGCGGCCCGGGAACTCCATCCAGGCGAAGGCGTAGCCCGCGAGCGCGCCGATGACGACGACGAGGACGGTCGCCGGGACGGTGATCAGCACCGTGTTCCCCAGGGAACTCGTGATGTCACCGTTCTCCAGGAGCTTCTGGTAACTGTCCACGGTGAGCTGGGAGGGCTCGCTGAAGACCTTCCACCAGCCGGACGCGCTCATGTCCTCCGGTGCGCGCAGCGAGGACAGCAACAGCCCGATCGTCGGCACCAGCCAGAACAGGCCGACGAGAAGGAGGAAGACCCGGACGATCCCGCCGCTGACACCGCTCGCGAGCCGTGAGCCGAGCGACCCTCGGGCCTTGACGCCGGTGACGGGCGCGGGCTTCGTGAGACCGCCGACCTGGTTGGTCATCGTCGTACCTCCCGGCGCAGACGACGCACGTTGAACCACACCACCGGGATCACGAGCAGCAGCAGGAACACCGCGATCGCGCTCGCGATGCCCGGCTGGTCCTCGGAGAAGCCCTTCCGGTACAGCTCCAGGGCCAGCACGTTCGCGTCGTCCTGGGAGGAGCCCGGCGGGATGATGAAGACCAGGTCGAAGACCTTCAGCACGTTGATCATCAGCGTGACCAGGACGACGGCGAGGACGGGCGCGAGCAGCGGCACGGTGACCCTTCGGAACACCTGCCACTCGTTCGCCCCGTCCACCCGCGCCGCTTCGAGGAGCTCACGCGGCACGCCCGCGAGCCCCGCCGCGATGAGCACCATGGCGAAGCCGGCCCACATCCAGACGTAGGCTCCGATCACGGCCGGGGTGACGAGCGACGGGCCGAGCCAGTCGACGCCGTTGTACGGCTCACGGAAGTTGCTCGCCGGGAGCCGGAGTCGAGCCCCGTCGGCCTTGTCGGAGAGCGTGAAGGTGCCGTCGGCCCGAACCTTCGCCGAATCGACGACCTTGCCGTCCTTCACCGCCTCGATCTTCATGCCCGGGTAGCCGAGTTCGCCCGGGTCCACCTGACCGAGCCTGCCGACGCCCTTGCCCCGGGTGAAGTCCTGCCAGGTGGTGCCGGTGACCTTGCCGGGCTCGGACGGTGCCTGTACGGCCTTCTTCGCGCCGCCGGGCATCTTGTCGGGGGCGACGCCGACGAGGGGAAGGGAGACGGACTGCCCGGCGTGCACGGCCTGCTGGGTGAGGAAGCCGCCCTTCTCCGGCCGGAGCGGCGACTGCCGTCCAGGGTGGGCGTTCGGGAACGCCGACGACTCGGCGAAGGTGTCGTGCACCCCCACCCAGACCGCGTTCGCGACCCCCTTGTTCGGGTCCTGGTCGTACACCAGCCGGAAGATGATCCCCGCGGCGAGCATCGAGATCGCCATCGGCATGAAGACGACCAGCTTGAACGCCGTGCCCCAGCGGACCCGTTCGGTGAGGACCGCGAAGACGAGACCGAGCGCGGTCGCGACGGTGGGCGCGAACACGACCCAGATGACGTTGTTCTTGAGGGCGGTACGGATGCCGTCGTCGGTGAACAGCGCCTTGTAGTTGTCGACCCCGGCGAAACCGTCGCCGGACTGGTTGAGGAAGCTGCGGATCAGCGAGTACCCGATCGGGTAGACCACGAGCGCGCCGAGCAGCACGAGGCAGGGCAGCAGGAACAGCACCGCCACGGTCCTGCGGGTGCCGGTCACGCTCTTGCGTGTGCGGGCCGGAGGAACCGGAGCGGTTCCTCCGGCCGTTGCCGACGTCATCGCCGGATCAGCTTCCGCTGCCGTACGCAGCCGCCGCGTCCTTCTCCAGCGTCGCCTGGGTGCCCGCGACGTCGGTCGGGTTCTTCAGGAAGTCCTGGAGGTCCTTCCACTCACCCTTGCCGGGCGTGCCGCCGAAGGCCTGCGGGGCCTGGTCGGACATGTCGAAGCGGAAGTCGTCGCCCGACGCGATCAGGGACTTGGCGATCTTCTGCTGCACGGCGTTCGGGTACGCCGAGTTCGGCACGTTCTTGTTGGGGGAGAGGTAGCCGCCCAGCTTGGCCTGGATCGTCGCCGCGTCCGGGGAGGCCAGGAAGGTGGCCAGTGCCTGCGCCGCCTTGGAGTCCTTCAGGATGACGGCCGCGTCGCCGCCGGAGACCACGGGCGCCGCGCTGCCCACGGCCGGGAACGGGAACACCTTCGCGTCCGTGCCCACCTTGGCCTTGGTCTCGCCGATGTTGACCTGTGCGAAGTCGCCCTCGAAGACCATGCCCGCCTTGGGCTGGTCGCCGCCGGTGAAGGTCTGGGTGACGGAGCTCGGGAACTCCGTCTGCAGGGCGCCGTTCGCGCCGCCCGCGATGTAGTTCTTCTTGCCCCAGATCCCGGCGAGGGTGGTGAGGGCCTGCTTGACGGACGGATCCGTCCACTTGATCTTGTGCTGGCTCAGCTGGTCGTACTTCTCCGGGCCCGCCTGGGAGAGATACACGTTCTCGAACCAGTCGGTGAGGGTCCAGCCGTCGGCGCCGCCGACGGAGAACGGGGTGACACCGGAGTCGTAGACCGTCTGCGCGGTCGTCAGCAGGTCCTGCCAGGTCTGGGGCTCCTTCGCGCCCGCGTTCTCGAAGACCTTGGCGTTGTACCAGATCAGCGACTTGTTGGCGGCCTTGTAGTACACGCCGTACTGCTTGCCGCCCACCTTGCCGATGTCCTGCCAGCCCTGCGAGTAGTTCTTGGCGAGCTCGGCCAGGGCCTCGGGGCCGAGGGGTTTGGCCCACTTCTTGTCGACGGCCTGTTTGATGGCGCCGGGCTGCGGGAGCAGCGCGACGTCCGGCGGCTGGCCGCCCGCGATCTTCGAACCGAGGAAGTTGATGATCGGGTCCTGGGCCGCCACGAAGGTCACCTTCGCGCCGGTGCGCTTCTCGAACTCCGCGAGGACCGTCTTGAAGTTCTTCTGCTCCTCGCCGGTCCAGACGGCGGCGACTTCGAGGCTCTCGCCGTTGAGCTTGGGGAGGGTGACGGTGCCGCCGCTCGCACTGGCGCTGCTCGTACCACCGTTGCTGTTCTTGTCCTTGCTGCCACCGCCGCACGCGGTGAGGGCGAGCGCGACGGCGACGGCGGCTGCGGCGGCCTGCGCGGCCCTGGGTGACCTGCGGTGGTGTGCGGCTCCGCGTGACCTGTGCGTCGAGTGGTTGGGCGACTTGTGTGTACGAAGAGCTCTGTGCATCACTGCCCCGTTCTCGTTCTTCGTCGAACGTCCGGCGCTGTCCCGTGCGCTCTGGTCTACGCCTGGGACATCGAGGGCGGCAAGAGCGCCTGCGCTGTCAAGCGGGTGATCGTGATTGGGTCGTGACGTGGGCGGCTGTGCGAACGCGGTGCGGACTCTGTGCGGCGGGGGCGCTCCGGCGGTGGAATGGGAACAAGGAGGACTCGAAAGCCGGGTGATGGCGGGTCAGTCGGATGACGGCGGTTCAGTCGGGCGGCATGAGCTGGACGGGGCCGGTGTGGACAGCGCCGTCGAGGGGGCTGCCGTCGGTGCGGGTGCCCGCGCTGAAGGCGCCGTCGGTGAGCACGGGCACGGTCGTACTCGCGTCCACCTCGACCGCGATCGCCACGTCGTCGGCGAAGCCGCTCCGGACCAGTTCCAGAGCGGAGGAACATGCGGCCACGGCACCGGCCGCGTCGGGGGTCCCGGTGAAGGCGGTCCGGGCGGCCGCCGCCTCGGGCGACAGCGGTCCGGCGCCGCCCGCCGCCTGGAGTGCGGCGATGATCGCTCCGGCCCCCATCAGGTCCTCCACCCCCGGCCGCAGGCTGCCGTCCGGCCAGCGCTCGCCCGCGGCGATCACGGCGAGGGGCCGTTCCAGGGTTCCGTGACCATGGAGCGCCAGCCATCGGCCGACGGCCGACGCGTTGCGCAGACAGCCCGCGACCACGGTCGAGTCGCCCGCCGCCGCGGCGATGGCGGATCCGTTGGGCGAGGGGAGGACGAGCCGGGGGGTGAACGGGGCCCGCCGGAGCGCGGCGGGGGACAGCGACCAGGGAGAGGCCGCGGTGACCGCCCGCCGTCCGACCGCCAGTTCCGCGGCGTTGTCCCGGGCGAAGACGGACGCCGTCTCGTCCCGCCAGGCATAGGGGTGGACCCGGGTCCCCGCCTCGACGGCGACGTTCACGGAGGTGCTGAACGACAACACGTCCACCACCACGAGACACCCGACCCCGCCCGCGACCCGCTCCGCCCCACCGGCCCCCCACTCGAACCGGACCCCGTACTCCTGCTGCAGATACCAGTCACTCATGTCACTCATGTCCCTCATGGGGGCCGAGTGTCGCGTACGGGTGTCGAGGACCTACAGCAACGACGGCATCTCCACCGCCGCCACCGACTTCGCCGCCCGCTCCAGCGCGCTGGCCAGCAGGGCCAGGTCCGTGGGGCCGTTGCCGAGTTCGCGGACGGGGCGGCGGGCCGGGGGGTCGCCCATGCGGTGCCATTCGAGGGGGACGACCGTGGGGCGGAGGGTGGCCGTGCGGGGGATGCGGCCCGTGACCCGGCCGGCCTGGAAGGGCGTGAGGCGGCCGTCGGGAGTGGACAGACGGCCGCGGCCGGGGGCGGGTTCGTCCGCGCCGGGGGACACCGGGTCGAGGGAGATACGGAGCGAGGCGGCGCGGCCCAGTTCGGTGGTCGCCGTGCGGCCGTCGTCGGCGGCGGCTGCCACAAGGTGCACCCCGAGGCGGTCACCCTCGCGGGCGACGGCCTCCAGAGCCCGTACGACCGAACCGGCCGCCGGTCGTCCCGGGGAGCCCAGGGCGGGGGAGAGCAACGCGTCCAGGTCGTCGATGATGACGAAGAGACGGGCCAACGGGGGGCCCGGTTCCGCCCGTTCGCGGGCAGCCGCCGGGCGCAGCCGCAGGGTCGAACTGGGGGGCGCGTCGAGATCCGCGGCGCCGGAGGAGGAGGGGGAGCCGGAGCCGGGCTTCGCTCCCGGGGAGGGTTTGGGGGTGCGCTGGGCGACCATCCGGCCCGACATCTCGCCGCGCGTGTGCCACTCCGCGAAGTCGAGCCGACCCAGGAGCTCGGCCCGCCGCTTCAGCTCGGCGCTGAGCGCCTGGGCGAACTCCCGCATCCGTACGGGGTCGTTGGCGGTGAGGTGGGTGGTGACGTGGGGCAGGTCCGTACAGACCCGCAGCCCCTCCGCTCCTTGGCCCGCGCCGTGGCCCCCGGTGCCGTCCCGCCCGTCCATCAGCACGATCCCGAGCCGGTCGGGGCGCTCCGCGGCGGCCAGGGACGCGGCGATCGCGCGGAGCAGCTCCGTACGACCGCTGCCGGGCGGGCCCTCTATCAGCAGGTGCGGGCCCTCGGTGGGGAGGTCCACGGCGACCGGGCCGCGCGGGCCGGCGCCGAGGACGGCCCGGCCGCGGCCCCCAAGGGCCTCCGTGTCGTCCGCCGCGTCCGCCCAACGCGCCATGAGGGACGCCGGGGTGGCCCGGGCCAGTCCCAACTCGTCCAGCAGACGGGCCGCTTGAGGGAGCGGCGCGGACACGCGCGCGTGGCGGTCGGCGTGCGCCCCGTCCGTACGGAGGGGGGCCAGTGCGCGCGCGAAACGCTCCGCCCAGGCCAGTGACACCGCGTCCACCGCGGCGACCGTGCCGTGCCCCACGGGCCCGTCGGCTCCCACCCGCATCAGTCGCAGCGCCGTCGCCACATCCCCGCTGAGCAGCGCGACCGCCCCGCACTCCCGGAACGCCGGTGATGCCTCGCAGGCCGCCGCGTACGTTTCCGTCACCGGGGACGCGGGCGAGGCCGACACGGTCTCGGCCAGACACACCACGTGTATGCCCGCCCGCGCGCCCTCGTGCGTCAGCCGCAGCACCGTCTCCCGTACGTCGGCGCCTCCGGGGTCCCCGTCCACGACGAGCACGGTGAACGGCCCCTCGAAGTCCGGGTCGGCCCCCGTCGGGTCCTCTTCGCGGGCCCAGGACGGGCGCCGTGCGCCGCCCCGCGCGTCCACGGGGACGCGGTCGGCCTTGTCGTACGCGCCCCGGGCGCCGCCCGTTTCCGTCAGCTGGTCGTCCAGGCGGCGCAGGAGCTCGTCCGTGCGGGCCGTCGCCTGTTCACGGTCGTAGGCGAGGAGGAGACGGCAGTCCTGGCCGTGGGTGGGGCGCAGATGTGGGAGCCAGCCGAGCCAGGACCACTCGGCGGTGCGCTCCTCCACGGGGCGGGAGCGGTCCGCGCTGATCAGGACGATGTCGAGGGCGTCGGGGGAGTGCAGCGCGGCGAGCTGGGCGACCACCGAGCGGGTCAGTCCGGCCAGCCGCGCCCGCGGCCCCGCCAGGCCCAGCGAGCCGACCTCCCGCAGGCCCGCGGTCACCGGCACCGCGGGCACCAGCCCCGAACCGTCGGGGGCCGCACGGTCCGCCGTGCCCAGCCGCACCGTCAGCGTCTCCGGGTGGCCCGGGCCGCGCTCCCACAGCCGCGGTCCCGGACCCAGCGCGGTGAGCAGCAGCGTCGCGGGATCGGGCCAGCTCTCCGGGGCCTGTGGGGGC
This sequence comes from Streptomyces mirabilis, assembly GCF_039503195.1. Taxonomy (NCBI): domain Bacteria; kingdom Bacillati; phylum Actinomycetota; class Actinomycetes; order Kitasatosporales; family Streptomycetaceae; genus Streptomyces; species Streptomyces mirabilis. Next base: position 4,335,419 of record NZ_JBCJKP010000001.1, on the reverse strand, counting down.
AGGGAGGCCGCCAGGAACTCCGCCGCCCCGTCATCCCCTTCCGTGTCGTACGGATCCCCCGGTCCGGTGCCCGGCAGTTCGTCCCGGGCGCCGGTCAGCCGACGCGCCCACGCGCCGAATCCGCTCCGCTTGCGCACTCCCGGCGGCACGTCGGTGCCCCGTGTGGGCGTGCCTTTGCGGGTGCCCGGCTCCTGACCGGCCGCGGCCCGGGGCGTGACTCCGTCCCCCGGCGTGTCGGGGCCGGACGGCCGCGCGGGCCTGCTCTCGATCCGGGGTGCCCGGCCCTGTTCGGGCACGACCGGGCCGTGCTCCTGTCCTCCGGGGACGCCGCCCGCAGCTCCCCACTCCGCCGATCCGAAGCCGTGATGTGTGTCACCGACGGGCGGCACGGGCAGCGCGCCGGCACCGGAGGCGCCCCCCACGCGCGCGTGGGGCACGACAGGAGCGGAAGGACCGGCGGGGGCGGTGGGACCGGCGTGGGACGACGAGGGGCCGGGGCCGGTGGGCGGCTTCGGGCGGGTGGCCGTGCCGGTGAGGGTGGTGACCCTGACGTGGCCCTCCCCGTCCGGCGTCGTGCCCACCGGATCCGCGCCACCGGGCGGAGCCAGTCGCAGGGCGGACTCGCCGACACGCAGCAGCGCGCCCTGCCCGAAGCGGACCGGGCGGGTGCCGACCTGGGTGCCGTCCAGCGTCGTGCCGTTCGTCGAGCCCAGGTCGGCGACCGAGACGCGGCCCTCGGGGGTGACCGTGACCGCGCAGTGCAGGCGGGAGACGTCGGGATCGTCCAGTGGGACATCCGCGTCGGCGGAGCGGCCGATGTCGATCCGGCCGCCGTGCAGCAGGTGGACGCCGCCCGCGTCGGGGCCCGCGACGACATGGAGCCGGGCCGCGACCCCGTCCACGTCGGGACCGGGTTCGGCGGGGCAGCCCAGGGACAGCACGGCGCCGTCGGTCAGGGGCGGCTCGCCCAGGGTGCAGCGCCGGCCGTCGAGGCGCTCGGCTCCCGCGTACAGCACGACGGGTCCTCCGCCGAGCTCTCGGCCGCGCTCGTGCTGGCCCGCGCCCTCACCGCCGACCGCCGAGGCCAGACCCGCCGCCACCGCCGCCAGCGCCGTCCCGGCGGGTGCGGTGACCAGCACATCGCAGGCCGCGGCTCGCCCCCGCGGCTCCGAGGGCGAGCCCAGCGGGTCTACGACGGTCAGCCGGATCTGCATCGCCGCCAGCGGTCCCTTCCGCGCAGGCGCCCGCGAGGAGGGCGAGGCTGTGCCGCGGTCCCCCACCGCAGATTCCCCCACCGCACACGGGCGCGTCGGCCAGTACTGAAGGCATCCTCGCACCTGTCACTGACAACACGCCCGCCCCCCACCGGCAAGTGATCTTGATTGGTCGGCTCTGCCCGTAAAAGTGCCTGACCAGTGCCCGACCGGTGCCCGCTTGAGATCGGTCACGTCGCCCCCGCGCACGCCGATCGGCAACCAACCGCCACATGCGAGCGTCTTTCCATCGAACATGTACGGGAACGCGTACGTGAGCGCTTATGCGAAGCACAGGTGCTTATGGGAAGCAGTGGGAAGCACAGGAACACGACAGTCCGGTGCCATGTGTCTCGGCACTACAGTGGAGCGGAAACCGCCACAGCACGCTGACGACGGCGGACGGACCAGGCAAGCAAGCAACAGGGAGCGCATGACGTGCGGCCGGTAGGGAGCAAGTACCTCCTTGAGGAGCCGCTTGGGCGCGGCGCCACAGGCACTGTCTGGCGAGCCCGCCAGCGGGAGACCGCGGGCGCCGAGGCGGCCGTCGCCGGCCAGCCCGGCGAGACCGTGGCGATCAAGGTCCTCAAGGAGGAGCTCGCCAACGACGCGGACATCGTGATGCGGTTCCTCCGGGAGCGCTCCGTCCTGCTGCGCCTGACCCACCCGAACATCGTGCGGGTACGGGACCTCGTCGTCGAGGGTGACCTGCTCGCCCTGGTCATGGACCTGGTCGACGGCCCCGACCTGCACCGCTATCTGCGCGAGAACGGCCCGTTCTCGCCCGTCGCCGCCGCCCTCCTCACCGCCCAGGTCGCCGACGCGCTCGCCGCCAGCCACGCCGACGGCGTCGTGCACCGCGACCTGAAGCCCGCGAACGTCCTGCTCAAGCAGGACGGCGGCCAGATGCACCCGATGCTCACCGACTTCGGCATCGCCCGGCTCGCCGACTCCCCGGGCCTCACCCGGACCCACGAGTTCGTCGGCACGCCCGCGTACGTGGCGCCGGAGTCCGCCGAGGGACGCCCGCAGACGTCCGCCGTGGACATCTATGGCGCGGGCATCCTGCTGTACGAGCTGGTCACCGGCCGTCCCCCGTTCGCCGGCGAGTCCGCCCTCGAAGTGCTGCACCAGCACCTGAGCGCCGAGCCGCGCCGCCCCTCCACGGTCCCGGACCCCCTGTGGACCGTCATAGAGCGCTGCCTGCGCAAGAACCCGGATCAGCGGCCCAGCGCCGAGAACCTCGCCCGCGGGCTGCGCACCGTCGCCCAGGGCATCGGTGTGCACGCCAACTCCGCGCAGATCGCCGCCGCGGAGGGCGTGGGCGCGCTGCTCGCCCCCGACCCGGCGCCGGCCGCGGTGCCGGGCGTGCCCGGCGCGGCCGACCCCACGCAGGTGCTGCCGCACAGCGCCCCGGGGGCCTACGACCCGAACGGCGCGACCAGCGTCCTGCCGCACACCGGCGCCCCCGGCATGCCCGGCGCCGCCGACCCCACCGCCGTACTGCCGCACCGCGGCGCCGCCGACCCGACCGCCGTGATGCCGCCGGTGCCCCCGCACCAGCCGGGGCAGCCGGGGCAGGGCGAGGACCCGCACCCCTGGCAGAGCCAGCTGCGCGCGGCCCGGGACCGCAACGAGCAGACCCAGGTCCAGTACCTCGACCCCGGCCAGGACCCGCTGCGCCGCCGTCCGCAGCGGCAGGTCGCGCGTCCGCAGCAGCGGCCCCAGCAACAGCAGCGCCCGCCGCAGGGGCAGCAGCCGCCGCCCGGATACGGGTATCCGCAGCAGCAACAGCCGCAGCAGTACGCGCCTCAGCAACAGCCTCAGCAGCCGCAGCGTCGTCAGAGGCAGCAGCAGGGGTACGCCCCCGCGCCCCAGCAGCAGGCGCAGCCTCAGCGGTACGCGCCCCCGCCGCAGCAGCCCGAGGCGCCGGCGCCCCGGCAGTCGCGCGAGCCGCGGCAGCGCAGCGCCAACCCGATGAAGATCCCGGGACTCGGCTGTCTCAAGGGCTGCCTGTTCACGATCGTCATCCTGTTCGTCGCCGGCTGGCTGGTCTGGGAGTTCAGCCCGCTCCAGCACTGGATCGGGACGACCAAGGGGTACTGGGGCATGCTGAAGGACGGGTTCAACACCGCCACCAAGTGGATCGGGGATCTCGGCGGTTCCGGTAATTAGCTCCCTCCGATTCCCTTTTGATTCCCGGTGAATCCCTCGCGGTTCTCTCGTGGCTCTGGGGATTTGTCGACATCTGACGGGTGATTTCCGTCTCCGGAGTGAAGGTTGGCTCTTCGGACGCGTACTTTTAGCGGCAACACGCGTCAGTAGGAGCAGTCTTGGCACGGAAGATCGGGAGCCGGTACACCGCCCACCAGATTCTGGGGCGGGGCAGCGCCGGCACGGTGTGGCTCGGTGAGGGACCTGAGGGGCCCGTCGCCATCAAGCTGCTGCGCGAGGACCTCGCGTCCGACCAGGAGCTGGTGGGCCGCTTCGTACAGGAGCGCACGGCTCTGCTCGGGCTCGATCACCCGCATGTCGTGGCGGTGCGGGACCTCGTCGTCGACGGCAATGACCTCGCGCTCGTCATGGACCTCGTGCGGGGCACGGATCTGCGCACCCGGCTCGACCGGGAACGGCGGCTGGCGCCCGAGGCCGCGGTCGCGATCGTGGCCGACGTCGCGGACGGGCTGGCGGCGGCGCACGCGGCCGGGGTCGTCCACCGGGACGTGAAGCCGGAGAACGTGCTGCTGGACATGCAGGGTCCGCTGGGCCCGGGGGGCTCGCACCCCGCGCTGCTCACGGACTTCGGTGTGGCCAAACTCATCGACTCGCCGCGGCGGACCCGGGCCACGAAGATCATCGGGACGCCGGACTATCTCGCGCCCGAGATCATCGAAGGGCTGCCGCCGCGGGCCGCCGTCGACATCTACGCCCTGGCCACCGTGCTGTACGAGCTCCTCGCCGGGTTCACGCCCTTCGGGGGCGGGCATCCCGGGGCGGTGCTGCGGCGGCACGTGACCGAGACGGTCGTACCGCTTCCCGGTATCCCCGAGGAGCTGTGGCAGCTGATCGTGCAGTGCCTGGCCAAGGCGCCGGCGTCGCGGTTGCGGGCCTCCGAGCTGGGGGCGCGGTTGCGGGAGCAGCTGCCGCTGCTGGCGGGGATGCCGCCGCTGGACGTCGACGAACCGGACGGGGAGTCGGCGGAGGACGTCCCCGAGGGGGGCGAGACGGCGGAGCCGACGGTGCCGGCCTCGCGGGTGCGGCGGGGGGCGGTGCCGTTGGTTCCGGGGGCTGCGCCGGACTCCAACCGGGACACGCACACGTCGATGCGGGTGCCGGGGCCGGACGAGCTGGCGGGTGGGGCGCGCGGGACGGCTCGGGCGCCGCGGGCGGCGGGGGCGCCTCGGCCGGGGTCGGCCCGGCACCGGGCGTCGGCGCGGCGACGCCGGATCACGTTGGGGGTGGCGGGGGCCGTTCTCGTCGCCGCGGTGGGGGTCGGTACATGGTTGGCCACGTCGGGTGACGACGCCGGGGCGACGCCGCACGACACGAAGAACTCGGCCCCGGCGTCCCCCTGACCCCCGCCCCGACCTGGGGCTCCGCCCCGGACCCCGGGTTGTCTGGCCGCGGGCCGGTGGGGGCTGATCGTGCGGTTCCCCGCGCCCCTGAGGGGCTGCGGCTTCGCCCCTGGCCTCGGGCTGGGGGTTGTGCGGCCGCGGGCCGGTGGGGGCTGATCGTGCGGTTCCCCGCGCCCCTGAGGGGCTGGGGCTTCGGCCCGAGCCCCCTGGTGGGTCTTTGTCTGCGGGCCGGTGGGGGTGGTCGTCGCCCCCGTCGGACGAGGGGCGAGCCTCGCTTGCGGCAGCCGTTACGCTGGAGGCGTGGCAGTCGTCGATGTATCCGAAGAGCTCAAGTCCCTCTCCTCGACCATGGAGTCGATCGAGGCCGTCCTGGACCTCGACAAGCTGAGGGCAGATGTCGCCGTGCTCGAGGAGCAGGCGGCCGCGCCGTCCCTGTGGGACGACCCCGACGAGGCGCAGAAGATCACCAGCAAGCTGAGCCACCTCCAGGCGGAGGTCAGGAAGGCCGAGGCGCTGCGCGGGCGTATCGACGATCTGAGCGTGCTCTTCGAGATGGCCGAGGAGGAGGACGACCCGGACACCCGTGCCGAGGCCGAGTCCGAGCTCGTCGCCGTCAAGAAGGCGCTGGACGAGATGGAAGTGCGGACGCTGCTCTCCGGGGAGTACGACTCCCGTGAGGCCGTCGTCACCATCCGTGCCGAGGCCGGCGGCGTCGACGCCTCCGACTTCGCCGAGAAGCTCCAGCGCATGTACCTGCGCTGGGCCGAGCGCCACGGATACAAGACCGAGCTCTACGAGACCTCGTACGCGGAAGAGGCGGGCATCAAGTCCACCACCTTCGCCGTCCACGTCCCGTACGCGTACGGAACGCTCTCCGTGGAGCAGGGCACCCACCGCCTCGTGCGCATCTCGCCGTTCGACAACCAGGGGCGCCGCCAGACGTCCTTCGCGGGTGTCGAGATCCTGCCCGTCGTCGAGCAGACCGATCACATCGAGATCGACGAGTCCGAGCTGCGCGTCGACGTGTACCGGTCGTCCGGCCCCGGCGGCCAGGGCGTCAACACCACCGACTCCGCGGTGCGCCTCACGCACCTCCCCACCGGAATCGTCGTCTCCTGCCAGAACGAGCGGTCGCAGATCCAGAACAAGGCGAGCGCGATGAACGTGCTCCAGGCCAAGCTGCTCGAGCGGCGCCGCCAGGAGGAGCAGGCCAAGATGAACGCCCTGAAGGGCGACGGCGGCAACTCCTGGGGAAACCAGATGCGTTCGTACGTCCTGCACCCCTACCAGATGGTCAAGGACCTGCGGACCGAGTTCGAAGTCGGCAACCCCGAGGCCGTTTTCGGCGGGGAGATCGACGGATTCATCGAGGCCGGAATTCGCTGGCGCAAGCAGCAGGAGAAGTAGTTCGAGGTATCAACATCACCTTGATGCCTCTTTGTCGACAAGGCAACTGCCGCCCATCGGGCGGCAGTTGCCTTTTGTGTGGGGGAATTCTGGGTTTTACGTCACAGTCACATGTCCGCACGGCAGGCAAATGTCACTGATCCGGACATCGCGTACGCAACGACCTTGACGTTGCTGTGAAAACTGGGAATGGTGGCGCGTGGCATGCGTATCTCCGGGGCGCATGTGAACCGGGGGGCTGAGCGAGCCACCTGTGACGCCGTGGCCCCGGGCGCTGCTCCATTGACGATCAGCTACTGGGGGTAGCAAGCAAATGACCATGAAGACGCGGATCCGCGTGGCACGCATAGCAGCCGGTGTGGTGATCGCCGCCGGTGCTTCGCTGACTGCCGCGGGTGTTGCCTCGGCTTCCGGCGGCGGTGGCGGTGTCGGTATCGGTGTCACGATCCCCGACGGAGACCCGAGCGCCACCCCGACCGAGACCGGCATTCCCAGCGGCCCGGCCACCCCGACGACGGAGCCGGGCACCACGCCCCCGACGACGCCCACCATCCCGAGCACGCCGACCGGCCCGGCCACGCCGACCACCACGCCGCCGACCGACGAGCCCACCGACCCCACCGAGAACCCCACCGAGCCCACCGACCCGACGGACAGTCCGACGGACGGTTCCGGCACCGGTGGCAATGACAGCAACCCGGACGGCGGCTCCAAGCCCGTCGAGCAGGGCAAGGGTTCCTCCGGTCTGACCGACACCGGCGCGAACACCTCGTCCGACACCTCCGCCCAGGGCAAGAAGGGACAGCTGGCCGAGACGGGTGCCGCCGAGACCGCGTTCCTGCTGGTCGGTGCCGCCACGATGATCGCGGGCGGTATCGGCTTCCGTCTGCTGCCGCGCCTCGTGAACGGCCGCGGCGCCGCTGCCTGACGCGGCTGAGCGCAGCGCGAGAGGGGCCCGGAGCAAGCTGCTCCGGGCCCCTCTCGTGTCAGACGCATCAGCGATGCTCGGGATGGTTCACAGGGTGACCGACCGTCTCGGACGGTGACCACCATGAAGAACACCGTGACGGTCATCATGACGATCATCATGGTGACCACCTGAGATGGTGACCGAGGTCACACCGCTGCTCTCAAGAGACTCATACCGTCTGGTGCGCCAGCAGCGCCACCGCCGCGATCAGCACGGCGAGCAGCGCGATCAGCGCCATCGGGTTCATTCCCGCGAAGGGGCTCTCCTGCTGCAGCCGCTCCCGGTTCGCGCGGCAGACCGGGCAGCGGCCCTCGCTGACGGGCGCCGCGCAGTTCGCGCACACCAATCGGTCGTACGTCATGCGCTAGCCCTCCTTGCGCCATCCTCCGCCGTTTACATAACGCTGCGGGGAACGCAACCGTTCCCCTTCCACTGTGCCAGGTTCCGCGGGAAACGGCGCGGCTCGCCTTATCCTGCCCTGTGCTCCGTGGGTTAGGCGGGGAAACGGACGCTTCCGGAGGGGCGGGCGGCGTCGGGTTCACGGCTGCCGACCGGTGGGGGCCGTACGGGCCCGTACAAAGACCCGTACAAAAGGGCCCCGCCAAAGACCTGTACAAAAACGCACAAGCCCCGCACAACCCCCGCGCAACCCTGACCGGCGACTGCGCTCGTGCACCCGGTTCGCGTATGGTCACGCTCACCTACCCCCGGCGACCCGTGGTGCATCCGTGATCCGATTCGACAGTGTCTCCAAGGTCTACCCCAAGCAGACCCGCCCCGCTCTCAGGGATGTCACCCTGGAGGTCGAGCGTGGTGAGTTCGTGTTCCTCGTGGGGTCCTCCGGCTCCGGAAAGTCCACCTTCCTGCGGCTGATCCTCCGCGAGGAGCGGACCAGCCACGGCCAGGTGCACGTCCTGGGCAAGGACCTCGCGCGCCTCTCCAACTGGAAGGTGCCGCAGATGCGCCGCCAGCTGGGGACCGTGTTCCAGGACTTCCGCCTGCTGCCGAACAAGACGGTCTCCGAGAACGTCGCCTTCGCGCAGGAGGTCATCGGCAAATCCCGCGGCGAGATCCGCAAGTCCGTGCCCCAGGTGCTCGACCTCGTCGGGCTCGGCGGCAAGGAGGACCGGATGCCCGGCGAGCTGTCCGGTGGTGAGCAGCAGCGCGTGGCCATCGCGAGAGCCTTCGTGAACCGGCCCAAGCTCCTCATCGCGGACGAGCCGACCGGTAACCTCGACCCGCAGACCTCCGTCGGCATCATGAAGCTGCTCGACCGCATCAACCGGACGGGCACCACCGTGCTGATGGCGACGCACGACCAGAACATCGTGGACCAGATGCGCAAGCGCGTCATCGAGCTGGAGCAGGGCCGCCTCGTCCGCGACCAGGCGCGCGGCGTCTACGGCTACCAGCACTGACGACGGTCCACGGAAAGGCTTAGCAGACGCCATGCGCGCCCAGTTCGTTCTGTCGGAGATCGGTGTCGGTCTCCGTCGCAATCTGACGATGACCTTCGCGGTCGTCGTCTCGGTCGCCCTCTCCCTCGCCCTGTTCGGCGGTTCGCTGCTGATGAGCGACCAGGTGAGCACCATGAAGGGCTACTGGTACGACAAGGTCAACGTCTCGATCTTCCTCTGCAACAAGAGTGACGCGGAGTCCGACCCCCACTGCGCCAAGGGGGCCGTGACCGCCGAGCAGAAGGACCAGATCCTCGGCGACCTCAAGAAGATGAGCGTCGTCGAGAAGGTCTCGTACGAGTCGTCGGACCAGGCGTACAAGCACTACAAGGAGCAGTTCGGCGACTCCCCGCTGGCCAGCTCCCTGACGCCGGACCAGATGCAGGAGTCGTACCGCATCAAGCTGAAGGACCCGCAGAAGTACCAGGTCATCGCGACCGCCTTCGACGGACGCGACGGCGTGCAGTCCGTGCAGGACCAGAAGGGCATTCTGGACAACCTCTTCGGGCTGCTCAACGGCATGAACTGGGCCGCGCGCGCGGTGATGGCGATGATGCTCGTCGTCGCCCTGATGCTGATCGTCAACACGGTGCGCGTCTCGGCGTTCAGCCGGCGCAGGGAAACCGGCATCATGCGGCTCGTGGGCGCCTCCGGGTTCTACATCCAGGCGCCGTTCATCATGGAGGCCGCGGTCGCCGGACTGATCGGCGGAGGCGTCGCCTGCGGGTTCCTGTTGGTCGCGCGGTACTTCATCATCGATCACGGCCTCGCGCTGTCCCAGAAGCTGAATCTGATCAACTTCATCGGCTGGGACGCCGTGCTCACCAAGCTGCCGCTCATCCTCGCGACGAGTCTGCTGATGCCCGCGCTTGCGGCGTTTTTCGCGTTGCGCAAGTACCTGAAGGTGTGACGCATGCCAAGGGGGCCGTACTGCCAACCGGCGGTACGGCCCCTTGCGTTGTCCTAGACTCACCGCCATGTCAGGCCGAGACCTGTTCTGCCAGCCCCGCCGTGCAGGCCGCGGGGCCGCCCTGACATTGCTTTTCGCGAGTGTCCTCGTCGCGGGGGCCGCGACCGGGTCCTTCGGTGATCCCGACCGGAAATCCCCGTCTCCCTCGGCGCGTTCGACCCCGGCCGCCCACCGTGAGACGGTCACCGACGCCGCCGCCGAGGCGATGGCCGACGGCAAGTCCCCCATGGAGGCCGCCGAGCGGGCCGTCAGCCGCAGCGGGGACCGCTGGGGCGCCGTCTACTCCCAGGGCGAGTACGAGGAGTTCGAGGAGGCCCTCGACGGTCAGTACACGGGCGTGGGGCTGTGGGCCCGGCGCCAGCGTGACGGCCGGATCGAGGTGACCCGGGTGCAGAGCGGCTCGCCGGCGGCCGCCGCCGGGATCCGCACGGGCGACCGGCTGCGCAGCGTCGACGGCGAGAAGGTGGACGGCCGGCCGGTCACCGAGGTCGTCTCGTTACTGCGCGGGGACGCGGACGACGCCGCCGCCGGTACGAAGGTCTCCCTCGGCCTGGAGCGCGGCACACGCGCGTGGAGCGAGACGCTGCGCCGGGCGAGGCTGTCCACGGACTCCGTGACCGTCCGCAAGCTCCCCGGCGGCGTCACCGTGATCAAGGTCGCCGCCTTCACCAAGGGCGTCGGTGACGCCGTACGGACCGCCGTCGCGCAGGCCCCGGGGCACGCCGGGATCGTCCTCGACCTGCGCGGCAACTCCGGCGGACTGGTCACCGAGGCCGTCACCGCCGCCTCCGCCTTCCTCGACGGCGGCCTCGTCGCCACCTACGACGTCAACGGCGCGCAGCGCTCCCTGCACGCCGATCCCGGCGGCGACACCACCAGCCCCCTGGTCGCGCTCGTCGACGGCGGCACGATGAGCGCGGCCGAACTGCTCACCGGGGCCCTCCAGGACCGTGGCCGTGCGGTCGTCGTGGGCTCCAGGACCTTCGGCAAGGGCTCGATCCAGATGCCGAGCCGGCTGCCCGACGGCTCCGTCGCCGAGCTGACCGTCGGCCACTACCGCACCCCGGCCGGGCACACCGTCGACGGGCGGGGCATCACCCCCGACCTGGAGGTGGACGCGGAGGCCCTGGAGCGGGCGGAGACCGTACTCAGCGGTCTCGGCGACCCTTCGTAGCCACCGGCTCGGCGCTCTTGTAATCGGCTTTCCCCCGGACCCCCCTGTAGTGCGAAAATGGTCAGCACTATGAGCAAGGGAATGTACGTACCGAAGGAGTCCCAGCCCAAGCAGGGCGGAGGGGCCGCGAAGGCCAAGGACGGCAAGCGCAAGATCGTCGCGCAGAACAAGAAGGCACGGCACGACTACGCGATCATCGACACCTACGAGGCCGGGCTCGTCCTGACCGGCACCGAGGTGAAGTCGCTGCGCCAGGGACGCGCCTCGCTGACCGACGGCTTCGTCCAGATCGACGGGAACGAGGCGTGGCTGCACAACGCCCACATTCCCGAGTACAGCCAGGGCACCTGGACCAACCACACGGTCCGCCGCAAGCGCAAGCTGCTCCTGCACCGCGAGGAGATCGACAAGCTGGCGTCGAAGTCGGAGGAGACGGGTCACACGATCGTGCCCCTCGCCCTGTACTTCAAGGACGGCCGCGCCAAGGCCGAGATCGCGCTCGCCCGCGGTAAGAAGGAGTACGACAAGCGGCAGACCCTGCGTGAGAAGCAGGACCGCCGGGAGTCGGACCGCGCGATCGCGGCGGCGAAGCGGAAGCAGCGGGGCGAGTAGCCACGGGGAATACGGTGGCATCGACGTGCGTTGTTCACGTACGATGGGACTGCACCTCACAGCGGGTGCGCAACCCTCTTCGGAGGGGCTTGAAAAAACAACATGGGGATGATCGGTTTCGACAGCGGCTGTCGAAGCAGGGGAAGCGTGTCGAGGAAGCGACAATGATCTCGTTAACCATATGTCGCAACCAATAATCGCCAATTCCAAGAGCGATTCCCAGTCCTTCGCCCTCGCTGCCTAATAACAGCGACTGAAGGACCCTAAATGGGTGTCAGCCCGGGGGTGTTCCCGACCCGGACCCTGGCATAATCTAGGGAACTAAACCATCGAGCCCGGTCACGGGGTTCGATGGGAAATCAAACAGTGGCTGGGCCCGTCGGCGACTTGTTCGCGTGATCGCCGGGGCCGAGAAAATCACAGCGAACTGCACACGGAGAAGCCCTGATTCTGCACCGGTGGACGCGGGTTCGATTCCCGCCATCTCCACGATCAGGAGGTCCTCCCGGACCTCCACATCCCATGTGGGCAAAGGCCTCGTCGCTTTCGAGCGGCGGGGCCTTTGTCATGCGTCATCATCCAGCTGAAGGACGTGGGCACGTCTCACCCGCCCGAACACCTCGCGAGGAACTCATGGCGGAACAACGGGAAGCACGCTTTTTGATCCACGACGAACCCCAGTACCTGCTCGTCCGAGCCGGAGGCGAGCCGTCTCCTTTGTACGGGCCGGCGGATCCCGAGGACCACGAGGACCTCGGCGCCTTCACCCGTAACGCCCCGCTGGACGATGACGGGCTGGTCCTCCCGGCGGACTTGGCGGATGCGCTGTGTTCCTGGTCGTTGTCCCGCCCATCGGACGGTTTCCCGTCCCGCCGGCACATGCGGAGGTACGTCGAACGGGGATTGGAGATCGCCCGGGCGGTGGCGAGGCGTCTGGGACCCGCTTGGGTGGTGCGGTACTGGGACGAGAGGCAGGGCGGGGCGAAGTTCGTGTGCTGGGGGTGCGGACGCCTGGACTGGGCCCTTGAGGAGCACGGCGAGCCCCCGCACCCGCTCCACATCGTGGTCGAGGGCGAGTTCACGTGGTACCCGCTCCGCGCGGAGGGGTTCGGAGACTTCGCGCCGGACGGTCCTGTCGGCAGTCTCCATCTGTCCGAGGAATTGGTGGCCGATCTGTACGCGTGGGCGAAGAGCATCGACGCCACGGTGAACCTGGACCTGCGGGACCGGGAGGACGGTAAGTACGACGACGAGTGGGAGCGGCTGTTCCACGAAGGGACGGAGCTGGCGAGACGTGTCGCGCACGAGCTCGGCCCCGCCCGGAAGGTCACCTACAAAGGCCTGGCGAACCGCGGTACGGCCGCCATGACGTCGGTCACCTGGCAGGGGGACCGGAGGGTGTGAACGTCCGCCGAACACGACGACCGGTGACGTGCGGTTCGTGTGCGCCGTGAGAGACCTGAAGGGCTGGAGGGGACGACTGTGACGGGACGGCAGGAGCCGTACTACGTGGACTACGACGCGGACTTCGGGCTCAGTGGGCTGGCCGAGGCGTTCACGCTCTCACCCGCTCCGGAGGACACCGGCGCGGCACTCGGGCTCGTCACGGCGAAGCTCGACGCGTATGACCGAGAGTGTCCCGTGGGCAGCGTCGATCATCTCAGCGCGGATGAGCGGAGCATCCTCGGCTATGACACCAGCCACGACGACTGGGGGTACGCCGACGAGCTGCGCGAGGACGTGCGCGGGCTCGTCGAGTCCCCGCTGCCGGACGAGGCGATCCGGGCCGTGTGGCGAGCCGCCGCCGGGGGAGGGTGGGATCCCGCGGCACACGGCATGAGCGCCCGTGACTGGCTGCGGCGCATCGACGAGATCTGCGCCGCACGCCCGCCCCGGAAGATCCCCGGGCGGCGCCCGGCACCTACCTCGTGGTGGGGCACCTGGCGGCCGGCGGGCGACGCAGTGCGTGACGACGTCGTCGCGGAGATCGCGGGGATCGCGGAGACACGGTCCTGTCGCGAGCGGTCGGGCGGTCCCCTCCCTTCCCCCGACACCCTGTCGGCCCTCGAAGAGGTGGCCGCCCGGGTGGATCCCGATCTCGGCTTCCGGCTCTTCCTCCGTGCGCTGAAGGTGTACTCCGTGCGGATCGAGAAGGCGCGGTACGACCGGTTCCAAGCGCTCGGCGAGAGGCTCAGCCACCCCGCCGCGCTCATCGACCTCGGTCTCGACATCGCGTGGCCGCCCATCGACACCGCCCGTCGCGATGCCACCTGGGACTTCGGGTTCTCCCACCTCGCCGGGCAGGCCCACCAGGACTGGCGTGAAAGCCGGGAGGAGATCCGGAAGGCAGCCGAGGGCGGCGACATCGGGCAGACCCCGGGCTCCGCGGCGGCCGCCCTCCTGGAGGACACGCTCCGGCTGCTGCGGTCCGCGCTGCCCGACGCCGCGGTCACCGCCCTGTGGGCCGGGGCCTCGAACAGGCCAGGAAGTACCGACGGCCGGGACTGGCTTCGGCTGATCGCGGACGTGTGCCGGGAGCGGCTGAGGGAGGCCGCCCCCGCGTACACACCCGTCGTGGCGCCCGCCCGCACCGAACTCGCCGACACGGTGCTGCGGGAAGTCCGGGAGACGGCGCCCGCCGTGGTGGACAAGGTCGTCAGCCCCCACTGGCATCCTGTTCCCGCCACGGACGTCATGGACGCGCTGGAACACGTGGTCACCCGGATCGATCCCGATCTCGGGTTCCGCTTGTTCCTCCGCGTCCTGAACACCCTGTCCGTGCCACTCACACAGGAGCAGTACGATCGGTACAAGGCGATCGGCGAGCGCTTCGGGTACGGCGAGTATCACGTCTTTGACGTGGATCACCTGATCGAGGCCGGCTGACCCGCCTCAGCGCAGGGTGAACGTGGACAGCCGCACACCCCCGCTCAGCACCAGATACACGCTCGTACGCCCCTTCGCCGCGCCGGTGAGGGCGGCGGTCACCGTCGTGTAGTCGTACGGGGATGCCGTGCCGCCCGTACGAGCGGTGCCGACGAGCGGGCCGGTCGGCGAGCCCAGCCGTACCTCGACCGTGCCGGACGATCCGGCGACGCGTGCGCCGAACTCGGACACTCCAGAACCAAGTCGGGCGTCCGAGAACTTCAGCCAGGCCCCGTCGGCCGTCGCGCCCACCGCCGTCCCGCGCGCCTTCGACTCGTCGACCAGTCGGACGGAACCGGGGGAGTAGTCGTCGAAGTTCTCCGCCCGGGTCACCTTCGTGAGGTCCCGGGGTGGGATCGTCTCGCCCCGTACCGTCCATGACGTCCGGGAGCGGATGTCGGCGGACGAGGCGCCGACCAGGATGTCGTACGTGCCGCTCTCCACCACCCACTGCGAGCGGGTGACGTCCCAGTGCGCGAGGTCCTTCGCCCGGACCTTCAGCCGGACCGTCTTCGTCTCGCCCGGCTTCAGGGACACCCTCGCGTACGCCTTCAGCTGCTTCAGGGGCTGCTTGTCCCTCGATGCCCGCTGGTGGGTGTAGAGCTGGACGACCTCGTCGCCCGCCCGCTTGCCCGTGTTCGTGACCGCCACCTCGTAGCCGCCGTCCACCCTCTTCGGCGCGCCGTAGCGGAACGTCGTGTACGACAGGCCGTAGCCGAACGGATAGAGCGGCCGCCCCTTGAAGTACTGGTAGGTGCGGTCGGACTTGATGATGTCGTAGTCGAGGATGGAGGCAAGGTCCGATGCCGACCGGTACCAGGTCTGGGTGAGGCGGCCCGCCGGGTTCGTGTCGCCGTAGAGGACGTCGGCGAGCGCGTTGCCCGTCTCCTGGCCCGCGTGGGTGGTCCACAGGAGGGCCGGGACCTCCTTCTGGAGGGTGCCGAGGGTGGTCGGGTAGCTGTTCTCCACCACCACGACCGTCTTCGGGTTCGCCGCGCGCACCGCCCTGACCAGGGCCTCCTGCGACGGGGCCAGACCCATGTCCGTACGGTCGTGGGCCTCGCGACCGTTGATCGCGGGCATCGAGCCGACCACGACCACCGCCGTGTCCTTGCCCCGCACCGCGGCCACGGCCTCGTCCACGCCGCTGCGGACGACATCCTTGGAGTAGTGGGCGGCCGCCGACTTCTCGACCAGACCCAGGGTGCCGTCGGGGCCCGTCGGGCCGAGGTAGACCGGGTTCGACCACCAGGACTCGGTGGTCTCGTATCCGGCGTACCGGAGCAGGTACGTCCCGTCGTCCTGCCGCTCCAGCTCGAACTGCTGCTGGACGTACCAACCGTTGGGCTGGACCTGGTCGTTGACGAAGTTCGACCAGTTGTAGCCGACGTACTTGCCGTTGGCGGCCGAGCGCAGGGTCACGATGCCGGAGCCCCAGTCGAACGCGTCGAACTGGGCCGACACCCCTGTCTCGGTGCTCTCCTTCAGGGCTCCACCGGCCTGAGACGCCCCCGCCGTCACGTACTTCCCCGTCGCCGTGTCCCTCAGCGCGATGCGGTCGACGCCCTCGCTGCTCCCCACCGAGGCGCCCAGCTTGGTGGCGATGCCGTCGGCGGGCGTGACCGCGTACGGCAGCGTGCCCGAGTACCAGTCCGTGTAGAGGGTGTCGGCGAGCGGACCGACCACGGCCACGTTCTTCGCCGAGGCCTTCAGGGGCAGTACGCCGTCGTTCTTGAGCAGGACCGCGCTCTTTGCCGCCGCCTCGCGGGCCAGTTTTCGGTGGGCCGGACTGTTGATGACCGACTGGTCGATCGAGCCGTACCTGCCGCCGTTCGGGTCGAACTCGCCGAGCCGGACGCGGACGGCGAGGATGTGGGAGACGGCCGTGTCGACGTCCGACTCCTTCAACAGGCCCGTACCCAAAGCGGACTTGACGGCCGTGGTCGTCGGGGCCGAGTCGCCGTTGTTGTCCGTGAAGCTGTCGATGCCTGCCTTGAGCGCCGCCGCGTCGCCCTCGGCGAGGGTGTCGTAGTAGTTCTGGGTGCCGGGGAGCAGGTTGCCCGGGGCGAAGGCGTCGGTGACGTTCAGGAGATCTCGGGAGGTCCACGTCCGTACGACGTCGTCCAGGTCCGGGTTCACCGTGTCGGGGCGGCCGTTGACCAGGTTGTACGACGCCATCACGCCCGTCGTCGCGTCCGCCTCGACGGCCGGTCTGAAGGCCGCCTCGTCGTACTCGTGCTGGACGCGTGGGCGCAGGTCGGAGGAGGTGGTCGCGCGGTTCACCTCGTTGTTGTTGGCGAGGTAGTGCTTGAGGGTGGGGGCCGTCTTGAGGTGGTCGGGGTCGCCGCCGGTCAGGCCCTCGCCGTACGCCGTGGAGATCGAACCGGTGAGATACGGGTCCTCGGAGTAGCCCTCCTCGTTGCGTCCCCAGCGCGGGTCGCGCAGCAGGTTGACCACGGGCGCCCACAGGTTGAGGCCCCAGCCGTCGGGGCGCTCCTGCTGGAAGCCGCGCGCCTCGTCGCCGACCGCCGAGCCGACCTGCTGGATGAGCGCCGGGTCCCAGGTGGACGCGAGACCGATCGCCTGCGGGAAGACGGTCGCCCTGCCGAGCCAGGCGACGCCGTGCAGGGCCTCGGTGCCGGTGCGGAAGGACTGGATGCCGAGGCGGGGGATCGCGGGCTCGTACTGGTGGAGGAGGGAGACCTTCTCGTCGAGGGTCAGCCTTCCCAGCAGGTCGTTCACGCGTTCGGTGACGGGGAGGCGGGGGTCACGGAAGGCGTACGCGGGGTCGTCCGCCCCTGCCGGAACGGTGGCTGTCAGACCGGCGGTCAGCGCCAGCGCCAGGACGAGGGAGGCCCGCTGTCTTGTCCTGCTTCCTCTGTTTCTCCTGCTTCTCTTGCCTTTCCTCATGTCACGGCTCCTCAAGAGATCAGCGTGCGCGGTGCGGTACTCGCGCGTTCCGTCAGCCGGGGTGCGAGGAGCGTGGCCTCGGGTACGTCGGTGCCGCCCAGCTTCTTCATCAGCAGTTCCACCGCCCGCGCGCCCACCTCGGTGGACGGGATGGCGACGGAGGTGACGGGGACGCGGACGTTCTCGGCGAGCTCGTCCGGGCAGATCGCGGTGACGGAGAGGTCGAGGGGCACGCGCAGACCGAGCTGCTCGAAGGCGTCGATCAGCGGTTCCAGGACCGGTTCGTTGTGCACGACGACGCCGGTGAGCGCCGGCTGTTCGCGCAGGAGCTGTTCGGCGACCCGGCGGGCGGCGGCGGGCGAGGCCTCGCAGGGGTGGACGGAGGACGCCAGCCCATTGCGGTCGGCGGCGGCGGTGAAGCCCTCCACCACGCGCTGGGCGAACGCCGTCCCCCGTACGTACACCTCCGGCGGCGACCCGACCAGCGCCACGACCCGGTGCCCGAGCCCCGCCAGCCGCTCGACGCACAGCTCGCCCGCCGCCTTGAAGTCCAGGTCGATGCAGGTCAGCCCGGCGGGCCCGGCAGGGAACCCGATGAGGACCGAGGGGCGGTCCAGGGCGCGCAGCAGTGGCAGCCTGGGGTCGTGGAGCTGGACGTCCATCACGATCAGCGCGTCCACCAGCGCGGTGTCCGCGACCCGCCGCAGCCCCTCCTCGCCCTCCTCCTGCGTCAGCAGCAGGACGTCGTGGTCGTGTTGCCGTGCCGCCGTCACCACCGACACCGCGAACTGCATCACCACCGGCACATGGATACCCGCCCGCAGCGGTACCACCAGGGCCAGGACGTTGGACCGGCTGCTCGCGAGGGCGCGCGCCCCGGCGTGCGGGCGGTAGCCCAGTTCGCGGATGCTGGCCTCGATGCGTCGGCGGGTCTCCTCGGAGATGGGGCGCTTGCCGCTGAGGGCGTAGGAGACGGTACTGGGGGAGACCCCGGCGTGCCGCGCCACATCGGTGATCTTCACCATCAGGCCGGCTCCACCGTGAGGAACCCGGTCCCCGCCCGTGCCCGCGCGGTCCGCTCCCCTGAGGCCAGCCCCCAGGGTGCCGAGGGATCACTGCAGGACGCCCGGAGCGTGTCTCCTTCCCGTACGACGGTGAAGGTCACATCGCCGACCCGCACCGTCGCCTGGGCGCCCCGCTCCAGGCCGTACGCCCTGAGCGTGACCCCGTCGGCGTGGACGTAGTCGGGCCGGTCGTCCACCGCGCCCACCGGGATCACCGCGCCCGGCCGCACGAGCAGCGGCACGCTCAGGAAGCCGTGCCGCTCGCGCACCCAGCGCGGACCGGTCACCGTGTGCTCCGTGAGGTAGTGGGTCCAGGTGCCGTCCGGAACGTAGTAGGAGACGTCTCCCTCGTCGCTGAACACCGGCGCGACCAGCAGGTCCGGGCCGAGCATGTACTGCCGTTCCAGGTGCGCGCACCCCGGATCGTCGGGGAATTCGAGGACCATCGCCCGCATCATCGGCACGCCCTCCGCGTGGGCGGCGCGGGCGACCTCGTACAGATAGGGCATGAGGCCGAGCTTCAGCCGGGTGAACAGCCGCAGCACGTCGACGGCCTCCTCGTCGAACAGCCACGGCACCCGGTAGGAGGACGAGCCGTGCAGTCGGCTGTGGGAGGAGAGGAGCCCGAAGGCGATCCACCGTTTGAAGAGGGCCGGTGTCGGTGTTCCCTCGAAGCCGCCGATGTCGTGGCTCCAGAACCCGAAGCCCGACATGCCGAGGCTGAGCCCGCCGCGCAGCGACTCCGCCATCGACGCGTACGTCGCCTCGCAGTCGCCGCCCCAGTGCACCGGGAACTGCTGGCTGCCGGCGGTCGCCGAGCGCGCGAAGACGACGGCCTCCGCCTCGCCCCGGTGCTTGCGCAGCACCTCGAAGACCGTGCGGTTGTAGAGGTAGGAGTAGTAGTTGTGCATGCGTTCCGGGTCGGCGCCGTCGGCGTACGCCACGTCGACGGGGACCCGCTCGCCGAAGTCGGTCTTGAAGCAGTCGACGCCCTGGTCGAGCAGTGCCTCCAGTTTCGAGGCGTACCAGTCGCGGGCGGCCGGGCTGGTGAAGTCGACCAGCGCCATGCCCGGCTGCCACAGGTCCCACTGCCACACACTTCCGTCGGGCTTCCTGAGCAGATGGCCCAGGGCCTTGCCCTCAGCGAAGAGCGGGGAGCGCTGTGCGATGTACGGGTTGATCCACACGCAGATGTGCAGGCCCTTGTCCTTCAGCCGGGTCAGCATGCCTTCGGGGTCGGGGAAGACGCGCGGGTCCCACTGGAAGTCGCACCAGTTGAACTCGCGCATCCAGAAACAGTCGAAGTGGAAGACGGAGAGCGGGAGTTCGCGCTCCCGCATGCCGTCGATGAAGGAGGTGACGGTGGCCTCGTCGTAGGAGGTGGTGAAGGACGTCGACAGCCACAGGCCGAAGGACCAGGCGGGCGGGAGGGCCGGGCGGCCGGTGAGCCGCGTGTACGTGCGCAGGATGTCCTTCGGGGTCGGCCCGTAGATCACGTAGTACGTCAACTGCTGTGTCTCGGCGCTGAACTGGACCCGGGAGACCGCTTCCGAGGCGACCTCGAAGGAGACACGGCCCGGGTGGTCGACGAAGACGCCGTAGCCCGCGTCCGTCAGATAGAAGGGGACGTTCTTGTAGGCCTGCTCGGTGGCGGTGCCGCCGTCGGCGTTCCACATGTCCACCACCTGGCCGTTCTTGACGAGCGGGCCGAAGCGCTCGCCGAGGCCGTAGACCTGGGTGCCGACCCCGAGGTTCAGCTGCTCGCGCAGATAGTGGGCGCCGGCCGCGTCCCGCATGATGCCCATGCCCTTGGGGCCGCTGGTGGTGAGGACGCGGCCGTGGGCGAGGAAGTCGACGTGCCAGGGGGTGGTGCGGGCGACCCGGACGGACAGGGCGCCCGCGGTGAGGGTCGCGTGCTCGTCGTCGTACTCCACGGTGGGGGTGCTGTGTTCTTCCGGGGGACCCCGGACCCCTGGACACGCCTGTGCAGCTCGAAGCGGGGGCCGCGCGGTTCCTCGCCCTGGAAGTGCGTGAACGTGACGCCGATGACGTCCGGCATCGGCGCGTGCGCGCTGATCGTCACGACTGGTCCCTTCAGCAGGTCGCCGCGGTGGCGGATGGGCTGGGTCGGCGCGTGGATGTCGAGGGTTCCGTCGGACGCGCTGACGTCGAGGACCTCGACCGGGTGGGCCGCGGTGACGCCTTCCCGCAGCAGCCAGTAGCCGTCGGTGAACTTCACGCCCACACCCCTTACTTGACCGCGCCCACGGCGATGCCGCGGGTCAGTGTCCGCTGGAAGACGAGGAAGAAGACGATCGCGGGGAGCACGCCCAGGAGAGCCGCCGCGTTGGTCATGGTCGCGTCCATCAGGCGTTGGCCCTGGAGGACGCCGAGCGCCACCGACACCGTCTGGTTGTCGTTGGAGATCAGCATGACCAGCGGCAGCAGGAACTCGTTCCAGGTCCAGATGAAGAAGAAGACCAGGAGGACGCCGATGGTGGGGCGGCTGACGGGGACCACGATCCGCCAGAGCACCTGCCACTTGTTCGCCCCGTCGATCCGGGCGGCCTCGATGATCTCGCGCGGGAACTGCCCGAGGACGGAGGACAGGAGATACGTGCCGAAGGCCGCCTGGACGACGGTGAACACGATGATCACGCTGAGCCGGGTGTCGTAGAGTCCCGCTTGCTTGCTCAGGTAGTAGATCGGGTAGACCAGCGCCTCCTGCGGCAGCATGTTCGCCAGTACGAAGAAGGCGAGGACCCAGGTGCGGCCCTTGATGCGGCCGATGCCGATCGCGTACGCGTTCAGGACGGACAGCATGGCGGCGCCGATCGCCACCGAGCCGGAGATCAGGATCGAGTTGACGAGCTTCTGGCCGTAGTCGACGCGCTGCCAGAAGTCCTTGAGGCCGTCGAGGTAGAGGCCGTGGGGCAGGCTGAGGGGTCCGTTCGACGAGTACTCGGTGGGGGACTTGACCGCGTTGATCGCGACGATGCCGAAGGGCAGCACCATGAACAGGGCCGCGATGATCAGGGCCACGAGGACGGGGTAGCGGCGTACGGCGGTCATGCGCGGAGTCCTTCCTCGGCGTCCTCGGCGCGGGTCTGGAGCTTCAGGCCGATCAGGGCGAGTACGAGGATGATCACGGTCAGCACGGTGGAGATCGCGGCGCCGTAGCCGACCTGGGTCTTCTCGAAGAAGGTGGTGAAGGAGAAGTAGGACGGCACGTCGGTCGCGCCGCCGGGACCGCCCTTGGTGAGGACGTACACCGCGCCGAACACCTTGAGCGCGGCGATCGTGCACCAGAGGAGGACGACGTAGATCTCCGGGCGGATCTGCGGCAGCGTGATGTGCCAGAAGCGGCGCCACCAGCCCGCGCCGTCCAGCTCCGCCGCCTCGTACAGCTGCGGGTCGACGCGCTGCAGCCCCGCCATGAAGACGACCAGTGGGAAGCCGATCTGGACCCACACCATCACGCCCATGACGCTGTAGAGGGCGAAGTCGGGGTCGCCGAGCCAGTCCCGCTGGAGCGAGCCGAGGCCCACCGCCTTCAGGAGCGCGTTCAGGGAGCCGTTGTCGGGGGCGAGGATCCAGCTCCAGACGATGCCGGCGACGGCGATGGGCAGGACCTGGGGGAGGTAGAAACAGGCGCGCAGGACGGCGGCGATCTTCGTGCCGAAGTGCTTGCCGACGAAGTCGAAGAGGGCGGCGGCCAGCACGAGTCCGAGGACCGTCGGTACGGCGGCCATGGCGACGACCATGAACAGGCTGTGCCGGAAGGACGCCCAGAACTCGGAGTCGTGCGTCAGCTCGCGGTAGTTGGCGAGCCCCGACCACGTCGGCGAGCCGACGCCCTGCCAGTCGGTGAAGCTCACACCGGTGTTCATCAGGAACGGCACGACGATCACCACGAGGAAGGCGAGGACCCCGGGGAGCAGGAAGAGGGCGTAGGAGGAGTGGGGGCGGCGCGGGCGCGTCGTACGGCCGTGGTGCCGGTGGTGCCTCCGGACGACCCGGCCGCCCCGTTCGACGGTGACCGTCATGTCTTCGGCGCGCCCTTGTCGTACGCCGTCTGCAGCGCGCTCAGATAGGCGTCCGGTTTCTCGCTCCCCGTGATCAGCTTCTGGGTCTCGGAGACGAGGACGTCGTAGAAGCCGGCGACCGGCCAGTCCGGGTAGAAGGCCAGCCCGTCCTTGCCGGAGAGCGTGTTGAAGTCGGCGATCAGGGTCTTGGCCTTCGGGTCGGTGATGGCGGCGGTGTCGGCGCCCACCGGGACCCCGCCCTTGTTGCCGAGCAGGTTCTGGATCTTCTGCGACATGGTGATGTCGATGAAGTCGTAGGCGAGGTCCTTGTTCTTGGCGCCCTTGGGGACGACCCAGAGGTTGCCGCCGGAGCCGAGGGTGAGATTGCTGCCGGGCCAGAGGAAGGTGCCCCAGTCGAACGTATTCTCCGTCTGGAAGCGCCCGTACCACCAGCTGCCGCTGAACAGGATCGGGCTCTTGCCCTGGATGAAGGAGACGCCCGCGTCCTCGGCCTTGAGCGAGGTGGACTTCTTGCTGATGTAGCCCTTCTTCACCCAGTCGGCGAAGGTCGTGGCGGCGTACGTCCAGGCGGCGTCGTGGAAGTCCGTCTTGCCCTTGTAGAGCTCGTACTTGTCGACCCAGGAACGGTCGGCCTGGGAGAGGGCGAGCTGGTACAGGTACTGCTGGGCCACGTACTCGGCGCCCGCGTTCGCCAACGGGGTGATGCCCTTCGACACGAACGTGTCCATGGCGGCGGTGAGCTGGTCGAGGGTGGTGGGCTCGGCGATGCCGTACCTCTTGAAGAGGTCCTTGTTGTAGAACACCATCGTGTACTCGGCGTAGTTGGGCACGCCGTACCACTTGCCGGAGCCCATGACCCCGTTGGTGTCGTACTGGCTGGTGGTGCGCACACCCGCGCTGAGCTTCTTGTCCCAGCCGCGCTTGGTCGCCTCGGCGGTCAGATCGGTGAGCAGCCCCTGCTTGGAGAGCAGTCCGGCCGTCGCGTTGCCCTTGTTGTACTCCATGATGTCGGGCGCGTCGTTCGAGTTGAGGACCATCGGGGCCGTCTTCTGGATCTGCTCGAAGCCCTTCTCCTCGAACTTCACCTTGACGCCGGGATGCTTCGCCTCGAACTCCTTGATGGCCTCGTTCCAGGCGACGCCCATCGCGCTGTCCGGCGCTTCGTAGTGCCACAGTTTCAGCGTCTTGCCGTCCGGGGAACCGCTGTCCGAGCTGCCGCAGGACGCCAGCAGCAGGGAGCCCGCCAGGGCCACCGCCGCCGTCGCCAGCGCACGCCTTCGTGTCGTCAACATCCATTGCCTCCAGGGGAGTTGGATGGGTTTCTGGACCGTCACGCGGCGTTCGTCGAATCGTTTCGATGCGTGACGTCGAAGCGCTTCGACGGGGGAAGGTATGTGGGGGGCCCGGGTGCGTCAATGGGGTGCGTCGGAATTGGGGCCGAGGGATTGGCGGCGGTTCGGCGGGTCGGACACCGGTGGGATCGTGAGGGAGATCGCGAGCGCGCTTCCCGCCGCCGCGATCGGCACCCCGTACCCCGCCGTCGCCGAGAGGTGTTCGACCAGCCAGCCGCCGGTCGCCGAGCCGCAGGCGATCCCGCCGAGCAGGCCCGTCACCGCGAGGGTCATGCCCTCGTTCAACCGGCCCTCGGGAGTGCGCCGCTGGACGAGGGCCATGCCGGTGACCATGGTCGGCGCGGTCGCGGCCCCGGCGAGCAGCAGCGCGCCCGCGAGGGCCGGGAGCGAGGCGGTCAGAGAGGCCGCGAGCAGGGGGAGGGTCATGAGGGCCGTCATGGCGGCGAGACACCATGGATGGCGCCGCTCGGCCGGACCGGTCGGCTTCCGCGCCCCGTACAGCAGCCCCGCCACGCACGACCCGGCCGCCTGGAGGGCGAGCACCGCGCCCGCCGCCGACCGATGCCCCTGTGCGTCCGCGAAGGCGATCGTGACGACCTCCATCGAACCGAAGACGGCACCGGTGGCGAGGAAACAGAGGAGCAGGGGTGGCATTCCGGCGGCCAGGAGGGGGGACTTGGAGGGCGTACGGGGCTGGGGCGGCGGCTCCGTCGAACGCTGGGCGGCGAAGATCAGCACGCCGGTCATCATCAGCACGCCGGCCACCAGCGTGCCCGCCTCCGGGAAGAACGTCCCGCACAGGAAGGCCGCGCACACCGGGCCCAGCATGAAACACAGCTCGTCCGCGGCCTGTTCGAAGGAGTTCGCGGTGTGCGCGGCGGCCGGGTCGTCCCGCAGGAGGTGGGCCCAGCGGGCGCGTGACATGCCGCCCGTGTTGGGGGTGGTGGCCGTGGCGGCGTACGCGGCGAACAGGGTCCAGTCCGGCGCCCCGAAGCGCACGCACAGGAGCAGCGCGACGCTTCCCAGCAGGGCGAAGGCGGTGGCCGGCACCGCGATCCGGGCCTGACCGTGGCGGTCGACGAGCCGTGCGGTCCAGGGAGCGACCAGCGCGGTCGCCGCGAGGCCGGTCGCCGTCACGGCACCGGCGAGGGCGTACGAACCACGCGAGCCCGCGATCATGATCACCGCGCTGACGCTGAACATCCCCATGGGGAGCCGGGCGAGCAGGTTCCCGACGGTGAAGGCGCGGGCGCCGGGGATGGTGAAGAGGCGGTGGTACGGGGTTGTCCGGCAGTGCGGGGCCTTTTGACGGCGTGGGGCCTTCTGGCGACGGGGGCGGAAGTCGGCGATCACCAGGCTGTCGCCGGTGGCGGTGAGCAGGGGCGGGAACGCGCGCTCGGAGGGCTGTTGCGGCATGGGCCAACCGTCGCCGGGTGGGGGGTGGGCGGTCCAACACTTAGTCCGTGGCCATTGACGCACTTGCGTTGTAAGTTCGCGTGATGCCTGCCCCTGTCGACGGCTCCCCCGACCGCTCCCCCGACCGTTCTGCCGGCCTCTCTCCCGGCCTCGCTCACCGCCATCTCGACCCGCGGCTCCTGCGCGGGTTCCTCGTCGTCGTCGAGGAGTTGCACTTCACGCGGGCCGCCACCCGGCTGTACGTCGCCCAACAGGCCCTCAGTCGTGACATCCGGCGACTGGAGCGCGAACTCGGGGCGGAGCTGTTCGTGCGTACGACCCGGCAGGTGACGCCGACCGCCGACGGTGAGCGGCTGGTGCCGTACGCGCGGCGGGTGCTGGAGGCGCAGGACGCGCTGCTGTCCGCGTTCGCGGGGGACGGCCCGGAGCGGCCGCTGCTCGTCGACGTCAACTCCCCGGGTCTCGTCTCCGGCCGCGTCCTGGACCGGGCCCGTGCGCTCGCGCCCGACTGCGAGCTGATGGCCCGCTTCGAGAGCGGGCTCACCGGCGCGGCGGGGGAGATCCTCGCGGGGCGCCTGGACGCGTCGTTCGGACGGTTCGCGGGCCTCGATCCGGCGGTCCGGGCGCGGCTCGAACAGCAGCCCGTACGGTACGAGCCGATGGCCGTCGTGCTGCCCGAGGACCATCACCTCGCCGGCCTGGACGCGGTGCCGCTCGACGCGCTCGCGGGCGAGACGGTGTACGCCGGGGCGGGGAACCCGCGGACGCGGGAGTGGACCGACTTGGCGCTTCACCTTTTCGAGGGGCGCGGTATCGCGCTGGCGCCACCCGCGCCGTTGGCCGTCGGAGCCGATGAGTTCCGGCGGGTCATGGCCAAGAAGCGGAACCCTGTCCTCGCTGTGGTGGATTTTCCGGCCATGCCTCAAACCGTGCGGAAACCTCTTGTTGGACCCGTTCCGTTGTCACCCGTGTCTTTGGTGTGGCGAAAGGGGCTGGTGCACCCCGGGATCGATGCCCTTCGACGAGCCGCCGGCGAGCTGGCTGCCGAGGAGGGGTGGCTTCGGCGCCCTGCGGACGGTTGGATTCCGGCCAGCGATGAGCTGGTGATGGCGGGGCAGGATTGACACATAAGCACACGGGTCTTCCGCATGCGCTACATTCATGGTCCGGGTGCAGTGTGGTAAAGGGGGGCGCTCGGGACGGGTGGGGGCTCGTTCCGAACGACATATACGTAATGCCCGGAGTCGTGCGCGCACCCGAAACCTGTCCCTGGGGGGATGTGCGTGCACGTGGAGAAGTGGCGAAAAGACGCCCAACCTGATCACCGAGATGTCGATCAGGTGGACGGGCGTGGAACCGGGGAGTCGGCTGCGCCGACCGTGCCGACGGGATCCGGAGTGTCGGTGGTATGGCCCGAGGCCGCTCGTGCGACGTCGACGTGGCCCCAGATCGCGGGGGCCGCCGCCGTGGGGCTCGCCGCGGAAGCGGAATCCGACACCGATGTCGAACGCGGTGTCGAAAGAGAGCCTGGGGCTGGCGGCGAAGGCCGACCGGGCGCCGATACGAGAACGGGCGCGGAACGTGGAGCGGGCGCCGAGGGTGCGTTCGGCGCGGGCCGGGTGCCGGGTGCGGGCCGTTCGTCCGGTTCCGAGGGGTTGCCCGGTGCGGGCCGATCGTCCGGCTCTGAAGGGCCGTCCGGTGCGGGCCGTGCGTCCGGTGTCGGTGGTCGGGCTGGGGTTGAGCGACGGTTCGATGGGGACCGTCGGGTGAGCGCGGACGACGACGGGGGCGCCGACCGCCCCGGCGCGGAGCGCCACGACGAGGCGAACCATGGAGACGAGGCGGACCTGCGGGCCGGGGTGGTCGGCCGTGCCGGGGTCGTCGACCGGGCGGGCCGACCGGACGGCGCTACCGGGGTGCCCGACGGGGCCGCTGGACCGGACGACCTCGCTGGGGTTCCCGATCAGCCCGCCGGGCCGCGTGACCGTACCGGAGTGGACCGGGGAGAAGAGGCTGCCCTGGGGGCCGGGTCGGCCGGGCGGGCCGGGGCGGTTCGCCGTGCTGGGTCGAACCGTCGTGCCGTGGTCGCCGACATGGCGGTCGGATCGGACGACGCCACCGGGGTGCCCGACGGGGCCGCTGGACCGGACGACCTCGCCGGGGTTCCCGATCAGCCCGCCGGGCCGCGCGACCGCGCCGGGGCGGATCGGCGTGCCGAGGCGTCCGACCAGCCCGCCGGACCGCGCGACCGGGCCGGAGCCGAGCGACGCGTCGGCAAGGACGATCGGCCGGCCACGGGTGGCTGGCCGGACGCGCGCAGGCGCCCCGACACTTTTGGTCGACCGGACACCCTCGGGCGATCCGACGCCTTCGGTCGGCCGGACACCCTCGGGCGATCCGACGCCCTCGGTCGACCCGACGCCTTCGGCCGGTTCGACACGCCCAGCGGATCCGACACCCTCGGTCGACCCGACACGCCCAGCCGACCCGAGCGGGGAGGCTGGCCGGTTGTGGAGCGCGGGGCGGACACGCTCGGGAGGGTCCATGGGGACGGTCGCACGACCGTGGGCCGTGGGGCCGACACGCCCGGCGGGTCCGCTGCCGTGTCCTGGGAGCAGTCCGGTGAGCCGGGACACACCCACGATCCGCACGAGGTGACGGTTCAACTCGACGGAGTCGGACGGCGGAAGACGGACGACTGGCTGGTTCAGCAGGCCAAGGACGCCCCGGGCGTCCAGGACGGCCCGGTGTTCGTCGACGAGTCCGGCCGCCGCAGCCGCAGGTTCCGCCGGCTCGGCATCCTCGTCGGCATCGCCTGCGCGGTGTACGCCGTCGTCATCGTCGCCACACTCCTGTCCGGCAACTCCAGCGCGCCCTGGCTGCCGGTACCGGGCCAGCAGGACGACACGCCGGCCGGGAAGGTCGACACCTCGCCGCTGCCCACCGACTCGGTGTCGCCGTCCGGCGCGAGCAGCGCCGCGCCCGGCGCGAGCGCCTCGGCGAGCGACGGTACGGCCCCCGCACCGGGCGTCAGCCCGACACCGGGCGCCTCCGCGAGCGCCACCGACCCGGGCACGTCCGCGGACCCGAAGCCCTCGACGTCCGCCACCACCAGGCCGAAACCGAGCACCAGCACCACCAAGGACCCCGTCACCCCGCCCTCCCTCCCGGTGTCCGGCCCGCCCGACCCCAGCCCCTCCGAGGACGGCGCCGCCTCGCCGAGCCCCTCGGAGAGCACGGTCGGTGCCGGCGGCGTCGGCACGGTCGCCGACAGCCCCGTAGAACCGGGCCCCATCGCCTCCGAGCCCGGCCTCACCAGCTCCTCGTCCCCGGAGAACCCGGTGAGCCCGGCGACCCCGCAGAACCTGGAGAACATCCTCTGATGGCATCCCGCACCCACGCGCACGGGACCGCTCCCCGTGCGCGGCGTCCGGCACCCGATGTCCGGCGCCGACGGCTGCCCATGCGCTGGCTGCTGCCCTCGCTGCTCCTCGTCGCGATGCTGGCGATGCTGATGCTGCGCGGCTATGTGCACAGCGAGATCCTCGCCGACCACCGCATCCAGCCCGAGGCCGCCACCGACAAGGTGCCGGACAAGATCCTCGACGGCGGCCCGGTCATCGACACCCGCGGTGGCCGCACGAACAGCCTGACCGTCCCCGACCACCGGCTCGTCCTCACCTTCGACGACGGCCCGGACCCCACGTGGACACCCAAGGTCCTCGACGTGCTGAAGAAGCACCACGCCCACGCCGTCTTCTTCGTCACCGGCACCATGACCTCGCGCTATCCGGAACTGGTGAAGCGCATGGTCGAGGAGGGCCACGAGGTAGGCCTGCACACCTTCAACCACCCCGACCTCTCCTTCCAGTCCACGAAGCGCATCGACTGGGAGCTCTCCCAGAACCAGCTGGCTCTGACCGGCGCGGCGGGCATCCGCACCTCGCTCTTCCGGCCCCCGTACTCGTCCTTCGCGGACGCCATGGACAACAAGTCCTGGCCGGTGACGGAGTACATCGGTACGCGCGGTTACATCACCGTCGTCAACAACACCGACAGTGAGGACTGGCAGAAGCCGGGCGTCGACCGGATCATCCGCAACGCCACGCCCAAGGGCGGCAAGGGCGCGATCGTCCTGATGCACGACTCCGGCGGCGACCGCCACCAGACCGTGCAGGCGTTGGACAAGTTCGTGCCGGAGCTTCAGGAGCGCGGGTACCGGTTCCAGAACCTCACCGAGGCCCTCGACGCGCCCAGCGCGCACACCCAGGTCACCGGCCTCGAACGGTGGAAGGGCAAGGCCTGGATCTACCTGGTGCGGGCCTCCGACGACGTCACCGACGTCCTGGTCGTCGGCATCGCGATCATCGGCGTGCTCGTCTTCACCCGCTTCGGCATGATGCTCCTGCTCTCCGCCCTGCATGCCCGCCGGGTGCGGCGCAAGGACTTCCGCTGGGGTCCGGCGCCGGTCACCGAACCGGTGTCGGTGCTCGTGCCGGCGTACAACGAGGCCAAGTGCATAGAGAACACGGTCCGTTCCCTGATGGCGAGCGAACACCCCGTCGAAGTGCTCGTCGTCGACGACGGTTCGAGCGACGGCACGGCGCGGATCGTCGAGGACCTGCTGCTGCCGAACGTCCGCGTCGTGCGCCAGCACAACGCCGGCAAGCCCGCGGCCCTCAACCGGGGCCTGGCCAACGCCCGTCACGACATCGTCGTGATGATGGACGGCGACACGGTCTTCGAACCGGCCACCGTCCGTGAACTCGTCCAGCCGTTCGCCGACCCGAGCGTCGGCGCGGTCGCGGGCAACGCCAAGGTCGGCAACCGCGACTCCCTCATCGGGGCCTGGCAGCACATCGAGTACGTGATGGGCTTCAACCTCGACCGCCGGATGTACGACATCCTCGGCTGCATGCCGACCATCCCCGGCGCGGTCGGCGCCTTCCGCCGCTCCGCGCTGGAGCGGGTCGGCGGCATGAGCGACGACACGCTCGCCGAGGACACCGACATCACGATGGCCCTGCACCGCGACGGCTGGCGGGTCGTCTACGCGGAGAAGGCACGCGCGTGGACGGAGGCGCCGGAGTCCGTCCAGCAGCTCTGGTCCCAGCGCTACCGCTGGTCGTACGGCACGATGCAGGCGATCTGGAAGCACCGCAGAGCGCTCGTCGAACGGGGCCCGTCGGGCCGCTTCGGCCGGGTGGGCCTGCCGCTGGTCTCGCTGTTCATGGTCCTGGCCCCGCTGCTGGCCCCGCTGATCGACGTCTTCCTGCTGTACGGGCTCGTCTTCGGCCCGACGCAGAAGACGGTCCTCGCGTGGCTGGGCGTCCTCGCCATCCAGACGGCCTGCGCGGCGTACGCGTTCCGGCTGGACCGTGAGCGCATGCGGTATCTCATCTCGCTCCCGCTCCAGCAGATCCTCTACAGGCAGTTGATGTACATGGTCCTCCTCCAGTCCTGGATCACCGCGCTCACCGGCGGCCGGCTGCGCTGGCAGAAGCTGCGGCGCACGGGCGTCGTGGAGGCACCGGGATCGATCCCGCGGCAGCGGACGGCACAGAGCGGGAACGATCGGAGGCCGGTCGCGTGACCACGCACGAGTACACGACGGGTGCGACACCGCCGCTGGGATCGGCCCGGATCCACCCCGAACCGGCACCATCGCCGACCTCCGCCCCCGCACCCGCGCCGACACCCACCCCGGGATCAGCCGCGCGGTCCGCTCCCGCGCCCAAGAAGCCCGGCCGTGACCGCTACCTGGACCTGCTGCGCTCGATCGCGCTGGTCCGTGTGGTCGTCTACCACCTCTTCGGCTGGGCATGGCTGACGGTCGTCTTCCCCTCCATGGGCGTGATGTTCGCGCTCGCGGGCTCGCTGATGGCCCGCTCGCTCAGCCGCCCGGCCCTCGGTGTGATCCGCGGCCGCGTCCGCCGTCTCCTGCCGCCCCTGTGGGCGTTCAGCGCGGTGGCCCTCGCGCTGATGTTCGCGGGTGGCTGGAACGTGATGAAGGACCCCGACAACGGCGGCACCTGGGGCCTCGTCAAGCTGATCGACTACGTCATTCCGATCGGCGCCCCGCCCTTCCCCTGGCACGTCGGCTCCAAGTCCGGCCTGCTGGAGGACACCTGGGCGGTCCAGGCGGCCGGCCCGCTCTGGTACCTGCGCGCCTATCTGTGGTTCGTGATCGCCTCGCCCCTGCTGCTGTGGGCCTTCCGCAGGGTGCCCTGGGCGACGCTGCTGGCCCCCCTCGCCCTGACGGCGGTCCTCGGCACCGGCCTGGTCACCATCCCCGGCGAGACGGGCAACGCGATCTCCGACTTCACGGTCTACGGCGGCTGCTGGGTCCTGGGCTTCGCCCACCACGAGGGCGTCCTGCGACGCGTCCCCCGCTATCTGGCGATCTCCTGCTCGGCCCTGCTCATGGCCTTCGGCCTGTGGTGGGCCTCGGGACACCTGGGTCCCGACGGCTGGGACCTGAACGACATCCCCCTCGCCCAGGCGGCCTGGTCCTTCGGCTTCGTCGTCATCCTGCTCCAGTACTCCCCGTCCTGGCAGGAACTCCCCGGCCGGCTGGCCCGCTGGGACAAGCTGATCACCCTGTCCAACAACCGGGCCGTCACGATCTACCTCTGGCACAACATGCTGATCATGGCCACGGTCCCGATCATCGACCAGGCCTACAACCTCCCGTTCATGCAGAGCGACAGCGCGGTGGCCGCGCTCGACTCCTCGTACATGGTGTGGATGTTTCTCCTGGTCTGGCCCCTCATCGGCCTGACGATCCTGGCCTTCGGCTGGATCGAGGACATCGCCGCCAAGCGCAGCCCGAGACTGTGGCCCAACGGCGCGAAGAGGAAGACGGGCGCCTCGCGGGGGAGCCACCGGGTCTAGACACAGGCAGGGGCGACGGCACCCCGGACGTCCTCACCCGGTCTTCACCGAGCCGTCCTCATCCGGAAGTCCTCACCGTCGCCCCCTCGCTCTCGTGAGAGCAACGTTCCTTTCCGGTCACTCACAGCCACAGCCTCGAAACGCGTCCTCCCTACCTTCGGGACTCAGTCAGTCGTTGTACGACACCTGGGCACCGCACCGGAGAACCGTGGAGGCGTCATGACAGCCCCTAATACAGCCCCCGCACCGAGCAGGGGAGGCCGCTGGATCCAGGAGTGGGACCCGGAGGACGAGACCTTCTGGAAAGAGACGGGTGAGAAGGTCGCCCGGCGGAACCTGCTCTTCTCCGTGCTCTCCGAGCACATCGGGTTCTCGATCTGGACCATGTGGTCGGTGATGGTGCTCTTCATGGGCCCCGAGTACGGGCTCACCCCGGCCGACAAGTTCATGCTCACCTCGATGGTGACGCTGGTCGGAGCCGTGGTGCGGGTGCCGTACACCTTCGCGGTGGCGATCTTCGGCGGCCGGAACTGGACCATCGTCTCGGCGAGCCTGCTGCTCGTCCCGAGCGTCGCCGCGTTCGTGGTGATGAAGCCGGGGACCTCGTTCGACACCTTCCTGCTCGTCGGTCTGCTCGCCGGCATCGGCGGCGGCAACTTCGCCTCCAGCATGACCAACATCAACGCCTTCTTCCCGCTGAGGAAGAAGGGCTGGGCGCTCGGTCTCAACGCGGGCGGCGGAAACATCGGCGTGCCCGTCATCCAGCTCGTGGCGCTCGCGATCATCGGCGCGAACGGGGGACCGAGGGTCCTGCTGGGGATCTACATCCCGCTGATCGTCGTCGCCGCCGTGCTCGCCGCCGTCTCCATGGACAACATCGCGTCCGTGAAGAACGACACCGGCGCCGCCAGGGACGCCGCGAAGGACGCCCACACCTGGATCATGTCCTTCCTCTACATCGGCACCTTCGGGTCGTTCATCGGCTACAGCTTCGCTTTCGGGCAGGTGCTCCAGAACCAGTTCGGCCGCACTCCGCTGCAGGCGGCCTACGTCACCTTCATCGGCCCGCTGCTCGGCTCGCTGATCCGCCCCGTGGGCGGCTGGCTCGCCGACCGCTACGGCGGCGCGCGCATCACGCTGTGGAACTTCGTCGCCATGGCCGGCGCGACCGGTGTCATCGTCGTCGCCTCCACCCAGAAGTCGCTTCCCCTGTTCACGATCGCGTTCATCGCGCTGTTCGTGCTCACCGGGCTCGGCAACGGCTCGACGTACAAGATGATCCCGGGCATCTTCCAGGCCAAGGCCGTCGCCAAGGGACTGGAAGGGGAGGCTGCCGCCTCCTACGGGCGGCGGCTGTCCGGCGCCTCCATGGGCCTCATCGGCGCGGTGGGCGCGCTCGGCGGCGTCGGCATCAACCTCGCCTTCCGGCAGTCCTTCCTGTCCTACGGCTCCGGCACCGGCGCCTTCGTGGCCTTCCTCGCCTTCTACGCGCTGTGCTTCCTGGTGACCTGGGCCGTATACCTTCGCGGCCCCGCCGCCCAGACCCGTACGGCCACTGCCGCAGAGGCGAAGCCGCAGCTCAGCTACGTCGAGGTCTGACGTAACACGGGTGACATCAAGGGGAACCGAGCCTGTCACGGGGCGTTGACAGGCTCGGTCGGCCGTGACCGTACGTAGACCCCCAGCGCGAGACGAGAGCCATGGACGACGAACAGCAGCGACCGGCCGGGCAGGACTGCGGCCCCCTCGCGGGGTTCACCGTGGGTGTGACGGCCGCGCGTCGGGCCGACGAACTCGGGGCTTTGCTCCAGCGACGCGGCGCCGTCGTCCAGCACGCGCCCGCCCTGCGCATCGTGCCGCTCGCCGACGACAGCGAACTCCTCGCCGCCACCAAGGAGCTGATCGACCAGGCGCCCGACATCGTGGTCGCCACCACCGCGATCGGCTTCCGCGGCTGGATCGAGGCCGCCGACGGGTGGGGGCTCGGCGAGGCCCTGCTCGGTCGGTTGCGCGGGGTCGAACTGCTGGCGCGTGGCCCCAAGGTGAAGGGCGCCGTACGGGCCCAGGGGCTGACCGAGGAGTGGTCGCCCTCCTCCGAGTCCATGGCCGAGGTGCTCGACCGGCTCCTGGAGGAGGGCGTCGAGGGCCGCCGTATCGCCGTACAGCTGCACGGCGAGCCGCTGCCCGGGTTCGTGGAGTCGCTGCGGGCCGCCGGAGCCGAGGTCGTGGGGGTCCCCGTCTACCGGTGGATGCCGCCGGAGGACATCGGTCCCGTCGACCGGCTCCTCGACGCCACCGTCACCCGCGGCCTGGACGCGCTCACCTTCACCAGCGCGCCCGCCGCCGCCTCCCTGCTGTCCAGGGCCGAGGCCCGCGGTCTGCTGTCCGAACTCCTCGCGGCCCTCCATCACGACGTCCTGCCCGCCTGCGTCGGCCCCGTCACCGCGCTCCCTCTGCAGGCGCACGGCATCGACACCGTCCAGCCCGAGCGCTTCCGGCTCGGCCCCCTCGTCCAGCTGCTCTGCCGGGAACTCCCCGGCCGGGCCCGCACGTTGCCCATCGCCGGCCACCGGGTCGAGATCCGCGGCCACGCCGTGATGGTCGACGGGGCGTTGCGGCCCGTACCGCCCGCCGGGATGTCGCTGCTGCGGGCCCTGTCCCGCCGCCCCGGCTGGGTGGTCGCCCGGGCCGAGCTGCTGCGGGCGCTGCCGGGCGCCGGGCGGGACGAGCACGCCGTCGAGACGGCCATGGCCCGGCTGCGTACGGCACTCGGCGCGCCCAAGCTCATCCAGACCGTCGTCAAGCGCGGCTACCGACTCGCGCTCGACCCGGCCGCCGACTCCAAGTACGCCGACGTGTAGGTGCGGTGGCGGTACAGGAGCAGGGCGCGGGTGAGGCAGGCCAGGGCGAGCGTCGACAGCAGGGCCCGTACGACGTTCCAGGCGACCCAGGTGTCCTCGAACCGTCGGCGTACGGCGGCCGGGTCGGCGATCGTCGCGGGGTTTCCGGCGTTCGCCAGGCGGTTGTTGAGCGGGACGTTCACGACGACCGTGAACAGGAAGGCCAGCGCGTACGCGGCGAGGGCGGCGAACACCCACCACCGGTGGAGGGACTTGCGCGACTGCCAGGCGGAGACCGCCGTGAGGACCAGCGCGCCCATGAAGCTCAGGAAGAACACCGGGTTCTGGATCACGTCGTTGATGTTCTGCATGACCTCGATGAAGACGCGGTCGTCACTGCGGGCCAGTGACGGCATGACGTCGCAGGCGAAAATGTAGAAGACCCCGGCGATCAGGCCCATCGCGACCGTGGCCGCACCCAGGACGCCTCCGGGGGTGCTACGCCGCCCCGTGCTGTTCTCTGTCATGTCATCGAGTCAACCGGCGTGGTCCGGCGCCGGACATGGCCGAGGCGCGCGGTCTCATAAGCGGACGTCCACCCCCCTGACCGGCACAGGTCTTCCGGTCGCGGGTGCGGCCATGCACTGTAGGGGGTACGACCCCCACCGGCCCTCACGGCGGTAACCCCAAGGCGGTGACAGGCGCATGGCATCGGGCATGGCCACGGCCTCGTACGAGCTGAGGTTCGACTCCGGGCGGATCTGCCTGGACCTCCTCGCGACCACCCACCCAGAGGAACGGCTCGACTCGGTGGACCGGCTGCGCGCCTGGATCACCCGCTCCGGGCTCGTCCCCCCGGGGACCCCGCTCGCGGCGGCCGACATCTCCTGGCTCGTGGGCTTTCGCGAACTACGTGGCCATGTCGCCCAATTGGTCCGCGGTGAGCTGGACGCGCGGCCCGCCGACACCGCGCTCGCCCGCGTCAACGCCGCCGCGCTCGCCGCCCCGCCCGCCCCCTGGGCCGTACGCGCCGACGACGGCTCGCTGCGGCGCCGACTGCACACCCCGCCCGGCCGCCCCGGGTTGCTCGCCGTCATCGCCCGCGACGCCCTCGAGCTGCTCACCGACCCGGTGGCGCGCGCGAGCCTCAGACAGTGCGAGGGGGACACCTGCCCGATCGTCTATCTCGACACCTCCCGGGGGCGGCGGCGACGGTGGTGTTCCAGCGAGGTGTGCGGAAACCGGGAGCGGGTGGCCCGGCATCGGCGCCGGGCGGCCCTCGCCCGCGCGTGAACCGTGTGTGACGCGCGTGAACCGAGTATGAAACGCGTCACAGCGCCCCGCGCTCGACGACTCGATCCGGAGCCTTCGCTTCATCCGTACGTGATGTGTCGATCGCTTGCAGTGATCAACAAACTTCCTTCACAACTCTTCCAAGAAATATGTCCCACCTCTTTGAACATGCGCACGCCCAGACACGTACTCCGGGACGAGCGACCGACTGGGGGATCCCCCGGACACCGGAGGTAGGCGTGCGCAAGGATTCCGCCGTGGCTGATGAACGAAGGTCAAGGGCCCGACATCGCATGAATCCGTCTGCGTCGGCTTCGTCGAACGAACCCGACGAGGAGCTGATGCGTGCGCTGTACCGGGAACACGCGGGTCCGTTGCTCGCGTACGTGCTGCGGCTGGTCGCGGGGGATCGGCAGCGTGCCGAGGACGTTGTGCAGGAAACACTCATCCGTGCCTGGAAGAACGCCGGTCAGCTCAATCGGGCGACCGGTTCGGTACGACCCTGGCTGGTGACGGTCGCCCGGCGCATCGTCATCGACGGCCACCGCAGCCGGCAGGCCCGGCCGCAGGAGGTGGACCCGTCACCGCTGGAGGTCATCCCCGCGGAGGACGAGATCGACAAGGCGTTGTGGCTGATGACACTGTCGGACGCGCTGGACGACCTGACCCCTGCTCACAGGGAAGTTCTGGTCGAAACGTACTTCAAAGGGCGTACGGTCAATGAGGCGGCCGAGACGCTCGGCATACCCAGCGGCACCGTGCGCTCCCGGGTGTTCTACGCCCTGCGGTCGATGAAGCTGGCGCTGGAGGAGCGGGGGGTGACGGCATGAACACATACGGGGGTTACGGAACGGGCGGTCCAGGAGCCATGCAGGGACCACGGGGACAGCAGAACCCCGGTGACAACATTCACGAAACCGTCGGCGCCTACGCCCTCGGTATCCTCGACGACGCCGAGGCGACAGCCTTCGAGGCCCATCTCGCCACCTGCGAATGGTGCGCCCAGCAGCTCGACGAGCTCGCCGGGATGGAACCGATGCTCGCCGCGCTCGCGGATCTGCCCGCCTCGCAGGGCACCCCAGCCATCGGCGAGTCGCTGGCCGCCCGCCCGAGCCCACGGCTCGCGGAACGGCTGGTCGACGAGGTGTCGGAGCGACGCGCGGTCAAGCGCCGGCGCGGCCTCTACCTCGTGGCCGCCGCGGCCGCGCTGATCATCGGCGGCCCGCTGACGGTGATGGCCGTCAACGGCGGCGGCACCACCACCACCGCGTCGCCCGACAGGGCGATGGCCACCAGCCCGGCCAAGGCCGCCTTCGACGTCATGACGGACAAGAAGTCGGCCACGGACCCGAGCACCAAGGTCAACGCGGTCGTCGCGATCGAGAAGAAGGACTGGGGCACCCACGCCGTCCTCCAGCTCAAGAACGTCAAGGGCCCGCTGAAGTGCTCCCTGATCGCCGTCGGCAAGAACGGCGAGCGCGAGACGGTGACCTCCTGGGCCGTCCCGAACTGGGGCTACGGCATCGCGAACGCCAAGACGGAAGAGGCGAAGAAACCCCTCTACGTCCACGGCGGCGCGGCCTTCAACCCGAACGAGATCGACCACTTCGAGGTCATGACCTTCGACGGGAAGCGGCTCGTCGAGGTGAACGTGTGAGCGATCTCAGGGCGCGCACGTAGCCTCACGGGGTCCCCTTCGCGTACGGTTGACGGCTGCCCAGCACGTCAGAAGGGGGCCCGGTGGCCGCTCAGGCTCAGCAGGAAACCGCGCTCGACCAGATCCACGATTCCGCACAGGACGATTCCGTACGGGATCGTGAGATCAGCGTCGAGCAGCAACATCTGGACCGGGTGTACCGGCGCCTCGAGGAGAAGATCCACGAGGCGGAGTTCCTGATGAACGACGCCGCCCAGCGCGGCCAGGTCGGTACACCGGGGGCGCTCGCGGAGCGCGACGCCCAGGTGTTCCGCGCGGGGATTCATCTGAATCGCCTGAACAACGAGTTCGAGGACTTCCTCTTCGGCCGGATCGACCTGCTCCTCGGGAAGGACGGCAAGAAGGGTCCGGACGGCGCCTACACGGCGGTCGAACCGGCCGAGGGTGTCGTACAGGTGGACGAGACCGGCCAGTACGCCTCCATCGCCGAGACGCTCCACATCGGCCGCATCGGGGTGCTCGACGCGGACTACGCGCCGCTGGTCATCGACTGGCGGGCGCCCGCCGCGGCCCCCTTCTACCGCTCGACACCGGTCGACCCGGGCCGCGTCGTACGCCGCCGGGTCATCCGCTCCAAGGGCCGCAAGGTCCTCGGCGTCGAGGACGACCTGATGCGCCCCGAGCTCAAGGCCACCCTCGACGGCCGGGAACTCCCGGTGATCGGCGACGGCGCCCTGATGGCCGCGCTCGGCCAGGCCCGCAGCCACACCATGCGGGACATCGTGGCGTCCATCCAGGCCGAACAGGACCTGGTGATCCGCGCCCCCGCCGCATCGGTGACCTACGTGGAGGGCGGCCCCGGCACCGGCAAGACGGCCGTGGCCCTGCACCGGGCGGCCTACCTCCTCTACCAGGACCGCCGCCGGTACGCGGGCGGCATCCTGATCGTCTCCCCGACCCCGCTCCTGGTCGCCTACACCGAGGGCGTGCTGCCCTCCCTCGGCGAGGAGGGCCAGGTCGCCATCCGTGCCATCGGCTCCCTCGTC
Source organism: Streptomyces mirabilis (assembly GCF_039503195.1). Lineage (NCBI taxonomy): Bacteria > Bacillati > Actinomycetota > Actinomycetes > Kitasatosporales > Streptomycetaceae > Streptomyces > Streptomyces mirabilis. The sequence continues at coordinate 4,296,558 of NZ_JBCJKP010000001.1, read as the reverse complement.
GACGGCGCGGAGGCCACCCTGTACGACTCCCCGGCCGTCGCCCGGGCCAAGGGCTCGTACAGGATGCTCAAGGTGCTGCGGAAGGTCGCCAGGGGCGCGCTGGAGACGCCCGGCGGCAGCCCGGGCCGGTCCACCGCCGCCGGGGACCGGCCGGAGCAGCTCGCCTTCGGCGAGGAGGCCGCGCCGGCCCCCGCGGGCACCCCCACCCGCCTGCGTGTCGTCGCCTTCGGGCGGCGCCTGGAGCTGGAGGCCGCCGAGCTCGACCGCATCAAGCACAACACGCTGAGCGGGACCGCGCCGGTGAACCTGCTGCGCCCGCGCGCCCGCAAGCTGCTGCTGGACGCCCTGTGGGCGAAGTCCGGGGCCGGTACGCGGCACACGGACCCGGAGCTGGCCGCCGAGCTGCGGTCGTCCTTCGACGAGGACGTCGCCTCAGAGGACAGCTTCATCGACTTCCTGAACGCCTGGTGGCCCGAGCTGACCCCGCGGGGCGTCCTTGCCGCGATGGCCGACGAGCGGCGCCTCGGCCGCTGGGCGCGGCGGATCCTCAACCCCGGCGAGGTGCGCCGGGTCGCGCGCTCGCTCAAGCGGGACGGGCTGTCCGTCCACGACGTGGCGATGCTGGACGAGCTCCAGGCGATCCTGGGCATGCCCGTCCGGCCCCGCAAACGCCGGGAGCTGGACCCGCTGGACCAGCTCACCGGTCTCGAGGAGCTCATGCCCGTACGCGAGGAGTCGCAGCGCGAGCGGGCCGAGCGGCTGGCGCAGGAGCGCGTCGAGTACGCGCACGTCATCGTCGACGAGGCGCAGGACCTCACGCCCATGCAGTGGCGGATGGTGGGCAGACGCGGCCGGCAGGCCACCTGGACCGTCGTGGGCGACCCGGCGCAGTCCTCGTGGTCGGACCCCGACGAGGCCGCGGAGGCCCGTGACGAGGCCCTGGGAAGCCGTCCCCGGCGCCGCTTCGCCCTCACCGTCAACTACCGCAACCCCGCCGAGATCGCCGAGCTGGCCGCCAAGGTCCTCGCCCTGGCCATGCCCGGCTCCGAGTCCCCCTCAGCCGTACGGTCCACCGGGGTGGAGCCGCGTTTCGTGGCGACGAACCACGCGGGCGCCGGCACACGGGACTCGCTCGCGCAGACCGTGCGCGCCGAGGCCGCGCGTCTGCTGGACCGGGTGGACGGCACGGTGGGCGTCGTGGTGGCCATGAACCGGCGTGAGGAGGCCGCCCGCTGGCTCGCCGGGCTCGGCGAACGGGTGGTGGCGCTCGGGAGCCTGGAGGCGAAGGGACTGGAGTACGACGCGACGGTGGTCGTCTCTCCGGCGGAGATCGCCGACGAGTCGCCCGCGGGGCTGCGGGTGCTGTACGTCGCCCTCACCCGGGCCACGCAGCAGCTGACGATCGTCTCCGGCGACCGCGACGAACCCGACGCGAACGGGGTGCCGGATCTGCTCCGGGACTGACCCCCGCCGCGGCCGACGCCCCGAATGAACTCTCGGGGTGGGAATTGCCTTACGGGGATCGTTTGTTACGGTGGATGTGACACCGGCCCGATCCAAGCCCCCGGGCCCAACCTTCGTCGCTACGAGCGACCACTTGCCGCGAGGCGAGCATGGCGGGTCGGTGTCACTGAACGAGAAGAGGCTCACGTCATCTGACGTGAGCCTCCTTCGTTGTCCGGCTCACGGTGGCCGACCGTTTCCCCTGAGGTTCACGTACTCTCGTATGGTGGAAGTTGTCTTCCGAATTCGCCCGCCTCGCCTGCGAACAAAACGTTCGCAATCCGGGGCGGCTACCACGTACTGAGGGGTAGGTGCGACGATCGGACGGCATACCCGCGAGACAGCGCGACCCAGCAGTACACGGTGAAAGCAGAGGAAGTCGGCCATGGCAACGGCGCCCAGCGTCTCCTACTCGATTACGGTCCGACTGGAGGTGCCCGCGAGCGGAACCGCGGTCTCCCAGATCACCACGGCCGTAGAGTCCCACGGAGGCTCGGTGACCGGCCTCGACGTGACCGCCTCAGGCCACGAGAAGCTCCGGATCGACGTCACCATCGCGGCGAGCTCCACGGCCCACGCCGACGAGATCGTCCAGCAGCTGCGCGGCATCGAGGGCGTCACGCTGGGCAAGGTCTCCGACCGTACGTTCCTCATGCACCTCGGCGGCAAGATCGAGATGCAGTCGAAGCACCCGATCCGCAACCGTGACGACCTCTCCATGATCTACACCCCGGGCGTGGCCCGCGTGTGCATGGCGATCGCCGAGAACCCCGAGGACGCCCGTCGCCTCACCATCAAGCGCAACTCCGTTGCGGTCGTGACGGACGGCTCGGCCGTGCTCGGCCTCGGGAACATCGGCCCCAAGGCCGCCCTGCCGGTCATGGAGGGCAAGGCGGCCCTCTTCAAGCGCTTCGCCGGCATCGACGCCTGGCCGCTGTGCCTGGACACCCAGGACACCGACGCGATCGTCGAGATCGTCAAGGCCATCGCCCCCGGCTTCGCGGGCATCAACCTGGAGGACATCTCCGCGCCGCGCTGCTTCGAGATCGAGGCCCGGCTGCGCGAGGCCCTCGACATCCCCGTCTTCCACGACGACCAGCACGGCACCGCGATCGTCGTCCTCGCCGCCCTCACGAACGCCCTGCGTGTGGCGGGCAAGGCCATCGGTGACATCAGGATCGTCATGTCCGGCGCGGGCGCGGCCGGTACGGCCATCCTGAAGCTGCTCATCGCCGCGGGCGTCAAGAACGCCGTCGTCGCCGACATCCACGGTGTCGTGCACGCGGACCGCGCGGACCTCGTCGACGCGGCCTCCGATTCGCCCCTGCGGTGGATCGCCGACAACACCAACCCCGAGGGCCTCACGGGCACGTTGAAGGAGGCCGTGCGCGGCGCCGACGTGTTCATCGGCGTCTCCGCCCCGAACGTGCTCGACGGCGACGACGTGGCCGCCATGGCCGACGGTGCCATCGTGTTCGCGCTCGCGAACCCCGACCCCGAGGTCGACCCGGCAATCGCCCGCCAGACCGCGGCAGTTGTCGCCACCGGCCGCTCCGACTTCCCCAACCAGATCAACAACGTGCTGGTCTTCCCGGGCGTCTTCCGCGGCCTCCTGGACGCCCAGTCCCGCACGGTCAACACCGAGATGATGCTGGCCGCCGCGGCCGCGCTCGCGGACGTGGTGACCGAGGACGAGCTGAACCCGAACTACATCATCCCCAGCGTCTTCAACGACAAGGTCGCGGGCGCGGTCGCCGGAGCGGTGCGCTCCGCGGCGAAGGCGGCGGGTGTGACAGCGGCGGAGTAGGGCACTCGACACCGGCGCGGGCGTCGCCGGGGGCTCACCGCCCCCGGATCCGGCGGTGTGACTTGCTGTGACGATCGCCACGACCGCCGCGCGTCGGCGCGTCGCGGGATGCGGGGTCCCCGGCAGCCCTCTAGGGTGGCGGCCAGGCTCAGGCCTCCCAGGCCCTGCGGTCCGCTGCCGGGAGCGGACGGAGCGTCACCACACTGAGGCAGTGGCGCTTTTCGTGTGACTCCCAAGGGTGTTCGTGTGACTCCCAGGGGTGCCGGATTGGCTTTCCCGCCGCAGGTGGGGGCAGGATGCGTCTTCGGGCGCGAGGGTCTGGCTACGGACCCGGGTCCGGGGACCGACCGAGGGCCCTGGCAGCATCGGCTTCGCCGCATCCAACATGCGGCTCCGCCGCGTGGCACGCCTCAACGGCAAGAAGAACACGGGAGTAACAACATGAACCGCAGTGAGCTGGTGGCCGCGCTGGCCGACCGTGCCGAGGTGACCCGCAAGGACGCCGACGCCGTTCTGGCCGCGTTCGCCGAGACCGTCGGCGAGATCGTCGCCAAGGGCGACGAGAAGGTCACCATCCCCGGCTTCCTGACCTTCGAGCGCACCCACCGTGCCGCTCGCACCGCGCGCAACCCGCAGACCGGCGACCCGATCCAGATCCCGGCCGGCTACAGCGTGAAGGTCTCCGCGGGCAGCAAGCTCAAGGAAGCGGCCAAGGGCAAGTAAGCCGCGTTCGTGTGCCACGGGACGGCACACGAACCGCAGTAACGCCAATGGGGCGGCCCCCTTGACCGGGGGGCCGCCCCATCGTCGTACGCACGCCGCGCGCGGGGCGTGTTGCCCGCGCGCCGGCCGTGTTATCCGAGCGCCTTGCCCGGCAGTTCCACCTTGGCGCCCAGTTCCACGAGCTTCTCCATGAAGTTCTCGTAGCCGCGGTTGATCAGGTCGATGCCGTGGACGCGGGAGGTGCCCTGGGCCGCGAGGGCGGCGATCAGGTACGAGAAGCCGCCGCGGAGGTCGGGGATGACCAGGTCGGCGCCCTGGAGCTTGGTCGGGCCCGAAACGACGGCCGAGTGCAGGAAGTTGCGCTGGCCGAAGCGGCAGACCGAGCCGCCGAGGCACTCGCGGTAGAGCTGGATGTGCGCGCCCATCTGGTTCAGCGCGGAGGTGAAGCCGAGGCGGGACTCGTACACCGTCTCGTGGATGATCGACAGCCCCGTGGCCTGCGTCAGGGCGACCACCAGCGGCTGCTGCCAGTCGGTCTGGAAACCGGGGTGGACGTCCGTCTCCAGGGCGATGGACTTGAGCTGCGAGCCCGGGTGCCAGAAGCGGATGCCCTCGTCGTCGATCTCGAACGCGCCGCCCACCTTGCGGTAGGTGTTCAGGAACGTCATCATCGAGCGCTGCTGGGCACCGCGGACGTAGATGTTGCCTTCGGTCGCCAGCGCCGCGGAAGCCCAGGAGGCGGCCTCCAGGCGGTCCGGGAGGGCCGCGTGGGTGTAGCCGCCGAGCGAGTCCACACCGGTGATGCGGATCGTCCGGTCGGTGTCCATGGCGATGATCGCGCCCATCTTCTGCAGTACGCAGATGAGGTCCTCGATCTCGGGCTCCACGGCCGCGTTGGACAGCTCGGTGACGCCCTCCGCGAGCACCGCCGTCAGCAGCACCTGCTCGGTCGCGCCGACGGACGGGTACGGCAGCTGGATCTTCGTGCCGCGCAGCCGCTGCGGAGCCTCCAGGTACTGGCCGTCCGCCCGCTTCTCGATCCGCGCGCCGAACTGCCGCAGCACCTCGAAGTGGAAGTCGATCGGCCGGCCGCCGATGTCACAGCCGCCCAGACCCGGGATGAACGCGTGCCCCAGACGGTGCAGCAGCGGGCCGCAGAAGAGGATCGGGATGCGCGACGAGCCCGCGTGGGCATCGATGTCGGCGACGTTCGCGCTCTCCACGTGCGACGGGTCGAGGATCAGCTCGCCCGGCTCCTCACCCGGACGGACCGTCACGCCGTGCAGCTGCAGCAGCCCGCGCACGACGCGCACGTCGCGAATGTCGGGGACATTGCGCAGTCGGCTCGGAGCGCTGCCCAGCAGGGCGGCGACCATGGCCTTCGGTACGAGGTTCTTCGCACCGCGGACACGGATCTCGCCCTCGAGCGGGGTTCCGCCGTGGACAAGCAGTACATCGTCAGAGCCGTTGACGGTCATGTATCTCGCGTTCCGATGAGTTGGGCAGGAGTATGCGTCGGCAGACCGGTTGGGCGGGAGCCGAAGAGCAAGGGTAATCGCCGCCCACCCCCCTTAAGTAAGCCCAAGGACCGCCCAGCAACGTCATAGCTTTGCCACAACACGAACCGTTCCGCATCGGGCACACGGGGTCACCGACAACGGTGTGCGCGGGTGACGCTTCTCTGCGCCCTGAGCTGCATTCACTCGGGTACGGGTATTGGGTCCCCCTACCCGGGGAAGATGCGGGATCATGTCTGGCATGACCGAGGTGTCCTCGCTCACAGGGCGGCTGCTCGTGGCCACGCCCGCCCTGGCGGACCCGAACTTCGACCGCGCGGTGGTGCTGCTCCTCGACCACGACGAGGAGGGCTCGCTCGGTGTCGTCCTCAACCGGCCGACCCCGGTGGACGTCAGCGACATCCTGGAGGCCTGGGCCGACCTGGCCGGGGAGCCCGGCGTCGTCTTCCAGGGGGGCCCGGTGTCGCTGGACTCGGCGCTGGGCGTCGCGGTGATCCCGGGCGGCGTCGCCTCCGGGGAGCGCGCGCCACTCGGCTGGCGGCGGGTGCACGGCGCGATCGGCCTCGTCGACCTGGAGGCCCCGCCGGAACTCCTCGCCTCGGCCCTCGGCTCCCTGAGAATCTTCGCCGGGTACGCGGGCTGGGGCCCCGGCCAACTGGAGGACGAACTGACCGAGGGCGCCTGGTACGTGGTGGAATCCGAACCGGGAGACGTCTCCTCCCCGTCCCCGGAGCGCCTCTGGCGCGAGGTCCTGCGCCGCCAGCGCAACGAACTCGCGATGGTGGCGACGTATCCGGACGACCCTTCACTCAACTGATGTCCGTGACCTTCAGTACCCTTGGCCTTTATGAGCACTCTTGAGCCTGAGACCCAGCCCCAGCGAGGCACTGGGACGGGAACCCTCGTAGAGCCGACGCCGCAGGTGTCGCACGGCGACGGGGACCACGAGCGCTTCGCCCACTATGTCCAGAAGGACAAGATCATGGCGAGCGCCCTCGACGGCACGCCCGTCGTGGCCCTCTGCGGCAAGGTGTGGGTCCCGGGCCGCGACCCGAAGAAGTACCCCGTGTGTCCCATGTGCAAGGAGATCTACGAGTCCATGGGCGCCGGCGGCGACAAGGGCAAGGGCGGCCAGGACAAGTAACGGGCCCCGCCGAGGACCGGCGGCCCGACGATCACAAGGCCCTCGGGGCGCGTTCGGCGCGCCCCGAGGGCCTTTGCGTCGTGTGCGCCGGAGGTCCTCGCGCCGGGCGGCGTTGCACATGGTGCGCCCCGTGGTCACAGAGTGGTTGAGACCTCTTGTGGACATGTTCATGTAGTCCATAGCCTCCGATGTGTTGTGCAGAGCGAAACCGCCATTGCGTATGTTGCAACGCCCCCCATCGGAGGATGCTCGATGAAGCTCTCTGTGAAGCTGCCCGTGAAGCTCCCCGCCCGAACGGCCGTCGCCCTCGCCGCCCTTGTCGTCGCCACCGCCTGCGCCCCCCAGACCTCCGACAACTCCTCCTCCGGAAAGGACGAGAAGACCGGCACACTGCGGGTCTGGCTCTTCCAGGAGGTCAACAACGGGCCGAAGGAGAAGGTCGTCGACGCGGCCCTCAGCACCTTCAAGAAGGCCCACAAGGACACCAAGGTCACCATCGAGTACATCCCCGTGGAGACCCGCGCCCAGCGCATGAAGGCCGCCTTCAACGACCCGAAGAGCGCCCCGGACGTCATCGAGTACGGCAACACGGACACCGCCGGCTACGTCAAGGACGGCGGACTCGCCGACGTCACCGAGGAGTTCGCCGACTGGAGCGAGGCCAAGGACACCGACCCGACCGCCAAGCAGTCCGTGACGGTGGACGGGAAGATCTACGGCGCCCCGTTCTTCGTCGGCGTCCGCGCCCTCTACTACCGCACCGACATCCTCAAGGACCTCGGCCTCGAAGCCCCCAGGACCCAGGCCGAGTTGATCTCCACCGCCAAGAAGATCCGCGCGGCCGATCCCGACCTCTACGGACTCGTGGTCGGCGGCGCCTACACGTACGGCGCGATGCCCTTCATCTGGTCCCAGGGCGGCGAGATCGCCCAGGGCAAGGGCGGCTCCTACGCCGCGACCATCGACAGCGCGGCCGCCCAGAAGGGCATCAAGGCCTACACCTCGCTGTTCGGCGCCGACAACTGTCCCGCCGCCAAGTGCGCGGGCATGACCGGCAACGACACCGTCACCGCGTTCTCCTCCGGCAAGGCGGGCATGGCCATCGGCGGCGACTTCAGCCATGCCGCGATCGAGGCCGGGAAGATCAAGGGCAAGTACGAGGTCGTGCCGTTGCCCGGTGTGAAGCCGGGCTCGGTCGCCCCGGCCTTCGCGGGCGGCAACAACATCGGTGTCCTGAAGAGCACCTCGCACCGCACCCTCGCCGTCGGCCTGATGGAGCAACTGGCGAGCAAGAAGACCCAGAGCGAGCTCTTCGACGCCATGGGGTTCCTGCCCACGTACACCGACGTGCGGGACGCGGTCGCGAAGAAGCAGCCGTTCGTCGCGCCCTTCGTGAAGACCCTCGCCTCGGGCACCAGGTTCGTGCCCGCCTCGGCCGCCTGGTCCCAGATCGACGCCTCGCTCGTCCTGCCGACGATGTTCCAGGAGGTCATCAGCGGCAAGAAGGGCGTCGCGGCGGCCTCGAAGGACGCGGCGAAGAAGATGAACGACGCGTTCAGCTCCGTGGGGTGAACGGATGACCACGCAAGAGGCCGTCGCCCAACCGGTCACGGTCGCGAAGGCCGTGGCCGCCCTCCCCGGCCGCCGGCGCGCCCGCTGGACCCCCTGGCTCTACCTCGCCCCCGCCCTGGTCGTCCTCGGCGCCCTGCTCGTCTACCCCATCTACCAGCTCGGCCTGATCTCGCTCCTGAAGTACACCCAGGCACAGGTCAGCGGCGGCGAACCGACCGCCTTCGAAGGGTTCGGCAACTACACCACGCTCTTCGCCGACGACCAGTTCTGGCAGGTCCTGACCGCCACGCTGGTGTTCGCGGCGGCCTGCGTGCTCTCCACCCTGGCCGTCGGCTGCGCCCTCGCCGTGCTCCTCACCCGCGTACGGGCCCTGCCGAGGCTCGCGCTGATGCTGGCCGCGCTCGGCGCGTGGGCGACCCCGGCGGTCACCGGGTCCACGGTCTGGCTGTTCCTGTTCGACCCCGACTTCGGGCCCGTCAACCGGGTCCTCGGAATCGGCGACCACTCCTGGACGTACGGGCGCTACAGCGCCTTCGCGCTCGTCCTGCTCGAAGTGGTCTGGTGCTCCTTCCCGTTCGTGATGGTGACGGTCTACGCGGGGATCCGCGCCGTACCGTCCGACGTGCTGGAGGCGGCCGCCCTGGACGGCGCCTCGCAGTGGCGGATCTGGCGCTCGGTGCTCGCACCGCTGCTCCGCCCGATCCTGGTGGTCGTCACCATCCAGTCGGTCATCTGGGACTTCAAGGTCTTCACGCAGATCTACGTCATGACGAACGGCGGCGGCATCGCGGGCCAGAACCTCGTGCTGAACGTGTACGCCTACCAGAAGGCCTTCGCCTCCTCGCAGTACGGCCTCGGCTCGGCGATCGGCGTGGTCATGCTGGTGATCCTGCTGGCGGTCACGCTGGTGTACCTGCGGCTGCTGCGCAGGCAGGGGGAGGAACTGTGAGCCTGATACCCGGCTTCGTACGGCGTCCCCGGCGCCCCTGGCGGCTCGCCGCCGAGACGTCCGCGCTGCTGATCGCGGTGGTCGTCGCCTTCCCCCTCTACTGGATGGTGCTCGGCGCCTTCAAACCGGCCGGGGAGATCGAGTCCACCGAGCCCCGGCCGTGGACGCTTTCGCCCTCCCTGGATTCCTTCCGGCGCGTCTTCGGGCAGCAGGAATTCGGCCGTTACTTCGTCAACAGCCTTGTGGTGGCGGGGTCCGTGGTCGTCGTCTCGGCGCTGATCGCGTTTCTCGCGGCGACGGCGGTCACCCGATTCCGCTTCCGTTTCCGGACCACCCTGTTGATCATGTTCCTGGTCGCGCAGATGGTGCCCGTCGAGGCGCTGACGATCCCCCTCTTCTTCCTGATGCGGGACTTCGGCCGGCTGAACACGCTGGGCTCGCTGATCCTGCCGCACATCGCCTTGTCGCTGCCGTTCGCGATCTGGATGCTGAGAGGTTTTGTGAAGGCGGTTCCCGAGGCGCTGGAGGAGGCCGCGTACATCGACGGGGCGAGCCGTACGCGATTCCTCTGGCAGATCCTTTTCCCGCTCGTCTTCCCGGGGCTGGTGGCCACGAGCGTCTTTTCCTTCATCTCGGCCTGGAACGACTTCCTGTTCGCCAAGTCCTTCATCATCAGCGACACCTCGCAGTCGACCTTGCCGATGGCCCTCCTCGTCTTCTACAAGCCCGACGAGCCGGACTGGGGCGGCGTGATGGCGGCGTCCACGGTGATGACGATTCCGGTGCTCGTCTTCTTCGTACTCGTACAGCGACGCCTGGTCTCCGGCCTCGGCGGAGCGGTGAAGGACTGACGTGAACGATGTGATTCCGGCGCCCCGCGCCGTTAAGGGCCCCATGCGCTGCGGGGTCGAACTCGACGCGGAGACCACCCTGTGGGCCGCTCCCGGCACGGACACCACGGAGCGCTGGCTGCGCGCCACGCTCGGCGCCGCGCTCGGTCTGCCGCTGCGACCAGGGCCGCAGGACGCCCGCAACGCCGTACGGCTGCTCCTCGACGACACCCTGGAGCCGGAGGCGTACAAACTCAGCGTCGTCGTCAACTGGGGCATCGAGATCCGGGGCGGAGGCGCGGCCGGGGTCTTCTGGGGTGCGCAGACGCTGCGTCAACTCCTCGGCCCCGACGCCTTCCGCCGCGCCCCCGTCCGGCCGGGGAGGACGTACGGAATCGCGCACCAGATCATCGAGGACGCCCCTCGGTTCCCCTGGCGCGGTCTCATGCTGGACGTCTCCCGGCACTTCATGCCCAAGGACGGCGTCCTGCGTCATCTCGACCTCATGGCCGCCCACAAACTCAATGTCTTCCACTTCCACCTCACCGACGACCAAGGCTGGCGTGTTCAGATCAAGCGGTATCCGAAGCTGACGGAGGTCGGATCCTGGCGGGCGCGCACGAAATTCGGCCATCGTGCCTCGCCCCTGTGGGAGGAGAAGCCGCACGGGGGCTTCTACACGCAGGACGACATCCGCGAGATCGTCGCGTACGCGGCCGAGCGGCATATCGGTGTCGTCCCCGAGATAGACATCCCGGGGCACTCGCAGGCCGCCATCGCCGCGTATCCGGAACTGGGCAACACCGACGTCATCGACACGACCTCCCTGACCGTCTGGGACACCTGGGGCATCTCCAAAAACGTACTCGCCCCCACTGACAACACCCTGCGCTTCTACGAGGGGGTGTTCGAGGAACTCCTGGAGCTCTTCCCGGCGGACGCCGGTCCGTTCCCGGGGTTCTCGGGGTCCGCGCCGTTCTCGGGGTTTGTGCACATCGGCGGCGACGAGTGCGCCAAGGACCAGTGGAAGCGATCGCCCACCGCGCAGGCGCGCATCAGGGAACTGGGGCTCGCGGACGAGGACGAGTTGCAGTCCTGGTTCGTCCGGCACTTCGACAACTGGCTCTCCGCGCGCGGGCGTCGGCTGATCGGCTGGGACGAGATCCTGGAGGGCGGGCTGGCCGAGGGGGCGGCGGTGTCCTCGTGGCGGGGCTACCAGGGCGGCGTCACGGCCGCCCGCGCCGGCCACGACGTGGTCATGTGCCCCGAGCAGCAGGTGTACTTGGACCACCGTCAGGCCGCGGGCCCGGACGAGCCGGTACCGATCGGATATGTCCGCACCCTGGAGGACGTCTACCGCTTCGAACCCGTTCCCTCCGGGCTCACCGAGGCGGAGGCCCGGCATGTGCTGGGCACTCAGGCGAACGTGTGGACCGAGGTGATGGAGGACCCCGCGCGTGTGGACTACCAGACCTTCCCCCGGCTCGCGGCCTTCGCCGAGGTCGCCTGGAGCGCCCTGCCCGCCCCCGCCGAGCGGGACTTCGCCGACTTCGAGCGGCGGATGGCCGCCCACTACGGGCGACTCGACGCCCTGGGCGTGGCCTACCGCCCGCCCACGGGCCCCCTTCCGTGGCAGCGGCGCCCAGGTGTGCTCGGACGTCCGATCGAGGGGGCGCCCCCAAACGTGTGAGGTGACCCCCGACCGGCGTGTCCCGGCCCGTTCCCCCCGGCGCAGTGGCCCCACAAGGCAAAAGACACCCAAGGGCCACCGAAGAGTGGCAATTCGTACTGACCGGCGATGCCGTAGGAAAACGGACCATCTCGCTGGTGAGGGGGCGAATGCCTCCTAGCGGACCCCCGCGTCGAGGGCCGGGGAAGATGTGCCAGAGTTGCCACGTCCGCCCTGTCAGCACGTACCGTACGCGCAACACAGGTGGGACCAGGTGGGGCAGCGGGAAGGGGCAGCCGGTTTGACCACGCACGCACCGCAGGCGGCGCAGGCCGTGACGCTGCCCGCCTCGCTGGACGAGGCAGTGGCGGCGCTGGCCGCCGTGCCCGCCGCCGTCCCCGTGGCCGGCGGCACCGACCTCATGGCCGCCGTCAACTCCGGACAGCTGCGGCCCGCCGCGCTCGTCGGCCTCGGCCGGATCAGCGAGATCCGCGGCTGGCAGTACCAGGACGGCCACGCGCTGCTCGGCGCCGGCCTCACCCACGCCCGCATGGGGCGCCCCGACTTCGCGGCCCTCATCCCGGCGCTCGCCGCCGCCGCGCGCGCCGCGGGCCCGCCGCAGATCCGCAACGCGGGCACCCTGGGCGGCAACATCGCCTCGGCGGCCCCCACGGGGGACGCGCTGCCCGTGCTGGCCGCACTGGAAGCCACGCTGATCATCGCGGGCCAGGGCGGAGCCCGCCGCGAGATCCCGGTGTCGCACCTGCTCGCGGGCATGGAGATGCTCCGCGGCGGGGAACTCATCGGCTACGTGCGTGTGCCGCTGCTGCACGCGCCGCAGGTCTTCCTGAAGGCGACCGGACGCACCGGACCCGGGCGCGCCATCGCGTCCGTGGCGCTCGTCCTGGACCCGGCGCGGCGCGGTGTGCGGTGCGCCGTGGGTGCCATAGCGCCGATGCCGCTGCGGCCCCTGGACGCGGAGGCGTGGGTCGCCCAGCTGATCGACTGGGACAACAACCGGGCGATCGTGCCGGAGGCGCTCAACGCCTTCGGGGAGTACGTCGCCGCGGCCTGCATCCCCGACCCCGTCCCGGCCGAGGACGGCTCCGTACAACCGCTTCCGCCCGCTGTACTGCACCTGCGGCGCACCGTCGCCGCGCTGGCCCGACGAGCACTGGGGAGGGCACTGTCGTGACCGACGACCAGCACGGAGAGGGCACTCCGCGGACCCGCGGCAGGTGGGACCCCCTCCCACAGGGGGACTACGACGACGGCGCCACCGCCTTCGTCAAGCTCCCCGAGGGCGGAATCGACGCCCTTTTGGCGGAACGTGAGACGCCTCTCGCGGCGCCCGGCCACGGCTACGTGCCCCCCCGGATCACCACCGCGCCCCCGGCGGCCGACCCCGGGGCGACGGGCACCTGGGCCACGCCGGCCGAGGCCGTCCAGTGGCCGGACCCCAACGCCGCGCACCAGGAAGCCGTGCGGCACGAGCCCGGGCATCAGCAGGCCGCGCACGACGGGTTCTCGTACCACCCCGGCGCCACCGGGCAGTGGGACTTCGGGGAGGCCGCCCGGGAGGGCGCCTCCTCCGGTCACCAGCCGGCCGACGCGCCCGGACACGACGTCACCGGACAGTGGTCGATTCCCGTCGCCGGAGGTGATCTTCCGGACGAATCGGGCGAGTTCACCACGTCGGCCCTGGTCGAGCAGTGGGGCGGCACGCCGCCCGCCACGCTCCCGGGCGGCGCGGCGGCGCCCTGGGCGACCTCGGAGATCGGCGAGCCGTGGTCCGCCGCGCCGCGCGCGGCGACCCCCGAGGCCCCGGGGGCCTCCGAGGGCCCCGTGGAGCCCGCGCGACACATGCGTGCGGAATCGGCCGCCGAGGCCGCCCGGACGGCCGCGCAGGCCGCTCACGAGGCTCCTGAGCCGGTCGCCGGGCCCACGCCCGCGACGGCCGATGCGTACGGGACCCCGGACGGGGCCGGACCGGACCACGACCCGGCCACGCGAACTGCTCCGGCAGCGGTCCCGGAGGACTCCTCGGAGCACCTTTCGGAGCATCTCTCCGAGCACCCTTCGGAGCACCCGGAGACCCCGGCACCGGACGCCCCCGCCGCGCAGGCGGGCGACCCGGACACCCCCGCGCCGCCCCCGCATGACGAACACCCCCTGGCCTCCTACGTCCTGCGCGTCAACGGCGCCGACCGCCCCGTGACCGACGCCTGGATCGGCGAGTCGCTGCTCTACGTCCTGCGCGAGCGCCTCGGCCTCGCGGGCGCCAAGGACGGCTGCTCGCAGGGCGAGTGCGGAGCCTGCAACGTGCAGGTGGACGGGCGGCTCGTGGCGTCCTGCCTGGTGCCCGCCGTCACCGCCGCGAGCAGTGAGGTGCGTACGGTCGAAGGCCTCGCCGCCGACGGACAGCCCTCGGACGTGCAGCGCGCCCTCGCCAAGTGCGGCGCGGTGCAGTGCGGTTTCTGTGTCCCGGGCATGGCCATGACCGTGCACGACCTCCTCGAGGGCAACCCGGCCCCCACCGAACTCGAGTCCCGCCAGGCGCTGTGCGGCAACCTGTGCCGCTGCTCCGGCTACCGCGGGGTCCTGGACGCCGTACGCGAGGTCGTCGCCGAACGCCAGGCGCACAGCGCGGCAGCCGCCGAGGCCGCGCCGGACGCGGGCGAGCCGCGCATCCCGCACCAGGCGGGGCCCGGCGCGGGCGGCGTCAACCCCTCGGCGTTCGAGGACCCTTCTCCGTACGACTCCCAGGCGCCGCATGAGCAGCCGTACGGCCAGGACGGAGGCCAGGCGTGAGCAACGAGACCGCGACCGCGACTCCCGCGGCACCCGACACCGGCCCCGAGCCGCTGCCGCACGGGCTCGGCGTGTCGCTGCCCGCCGCGGAGGCCCGCGCCAAGACGGAGGGCACCTTCCCGTACGCGGCCGACCTGTGGGCCGAGGGCCTGCTGTGGGCGGCCGTGCTGCGCTCGCCGCACCCGCACGCGCGCATCGTGTCCATCGACACCAGCCACGCGCGCGAGATGCCCGGCGTACGGGCGGTCATCACCCACGAGGACGTGCCCGGCTCCGCCCTGCACGGCCGCGGCCGCGCGGACCGCCCGGTGTTCGCCTCCGAGGTCGTACGCCACCACGGCGAACCCATCGCGGCCGTCGCCGCCGATCACCCGGACACCGCGCGGATGGCCGCCGCGGCCGTCATCGTCGAGTTCGAAGTACTCGACCCGGTGACCGACCCCGAGCAGGCGTTCGAGGCCGAACCCCTGCACCCCGACGGCAACCTGATCCGGCACATCCCGCTGCGCCACGGCGACCCGGACGCGGTCGGTGAGGTCGTCGTCGAGGGCCTGTACCGCATCGGTCGCCAGGACCCGGCCCCGATCGGCGCCGAGGCCGGACTCGCCGTGCCCCGCCCGGACGGCGGTGTCGAGCTCTACGTCGCCTCCACCGACCCGCACACCGACCGCGACACCGCCGCCGCCTGCTACGGCCTGGAGCCCGAGCGGGTGAAGGTCGTCGTCACCGGAGTGCCCGGCGCCACCGCCGACCGCGAGGACCAGGGCTTCCAGCTCCCGCTCGGCCTGCTGGCCCTGCGGACCGGCTGCCCGGTGAAGATCACCGCGACCCGCGAGGAGTCCTTCCTCGGTCACGCCCACCGGCACCCCACCCTCCTGCGCTACCGCCACCACGCCGACACCGAGGGCAGGTTGGTGAAGGTCGAGGCGCAGATCCTGCTCGACGCGGGCGCCTACGCCGACACGTCCGCCGAGTCGCTGGCCGCCGCGGTCTCCTTCGCCTGCGGTCCCTACGTCGTCCCGAACGCCTTCATCGAGGGCTGGGCCGTGCGCACCAACAACCCGCCCTCCGGCCATGTGCGCGGCGAGGGCGCCATGCAGGTCTGCGCCGCCTACGAGGCGCAGATGGACAAGCTCGCCAAGAAGCTCGCCCTCGACCCCGCCGAACTGCGCCTGCAGAACGCGATGGCCACCGGGGATGTGCTGCCGACGGGCCAGACGGTGACCTGCCCGGCCCCGGTCGCCGAACTGCTCCAGGCCGTACGCGACTACCCCCTGCCCGCGCTCCCCAAGGACACCCCCGAGGACGAGTGGCTGCTCCCGGGCGGCCCCGAGGGCGCGGGCGAACCCGGCGCCGTACGCCGTGGGGTCGGCTACGGCCTCGGCATGGTCCACATGCTCGGCGCCGAGGGCGCGGACGAGGTCTCCACGGCCACGGTCAAGGTCCACGACGGCGTCGCCACGGTGCTGTGCGCGGCCGTCGAGACCGGCCAGGGCTTCACCACCCTGGCCCGCCAGATCGTCCAGGAGACCCTCGGCATCGACGAGGTGCACGTGGCACCGGTCGACACCGACCAGCCGCCCGCGGGCCCCAGCTGCCGGGGCCGCCACACCTGGGTGTCGGGCGGAGCGGTCGAACGCGCCGCGAAGATGGTCCGTACGCAGCTGCTGCAGCCCCTGGCGCACAAGTTCGGCATGTCCACGGAGCTCCTCCAGATCACCGACGGCAAGATCACCTCGTACGACGGCGTGCTCTCGACCACCGTCACGGAGGCGATGGACGGCAAGGAGCTGTGGGCCACCGCGCAGTGCCGCCCGCACCCGACCGAGCCGCTGGACGAGGCGGGCCAGGGCGACGCCTTCGTGGGCCTGGCCTTCTGCGCGATCCGCGCGGTGGTGGACGTGGACATCGAACTGGGCTCGGTACGGGTGGTGGAGCTGGCGCTCGCCCAGGACGTCGGCCGGATCCTCAACCCCGCCCAGCTCACGGCCCGCATCGAAGCGGGCGTCACCCAGGGCGTCGGTGCCGCGCTCACGGAGAACCTCCGCACCGCCCGCGGTCTGGTCCGTCACCCCGACCTCACCGGTTACGCCCTCCCGACCTCCCTGGACGCCCCCGACATCCGCATCGTCAAGCTCGTCGAGGAGCGCGACGTCGTCGCCCCCTTCGGCGCGAAAGCGGCCAGCGCGGTGCCGGTCGTGACGTCCCCGGCGGCCGTCGCGTCCGCCGTACGGGCGGCGACGGGCCGCCCCGTCAACCGTCTCCCGATCCGTCCGCAGGCCGCCGTGGTGACCACGTCATGAGTACCCCCGAGCCGACGACCCACGACCCCGAGCCGACGACCCACCTCCCCGAGCAGCCGCGCTACGAGCCCCCGCCGAGCGTCGGGAAGCTGGCGCTGGGGGTACTGCTGTTCGTCGTGGCGGCCGTGGTGGTCGTCCTGGGCGGCCTGTACCTCACCTGAGCCGGGCGGCAGCCGCGGCTGATCGTTGGTGTCGGCCACGACCGGGCCCCCCGATGGCTTGAACCCGCGTGTTTCCGGGCCGTACGTCCTGCGTGCCTGCGGGTTTCCGGCGTTGTCAGTGGGGCGGCGTATGGTTCTCGGTCAGTGGGGAACTGCCGCTGGGCGGCGGCGAGTTCCCCGCGGGAAGCACATATGCGTTCACATGCGCGGGGGAGCCATGAGCACGACTGACACCGATGTCGTCGGCGCGATCACGCTGACCGAGGACGAGCTGGATCCATACATCACGCACACGGACACACGGCAGTGGCTGACGGGCCCCGGGCTGCCGGCCGAGGGCACGCTGCTGGGCTTCGGGGCCCTGCGGGAGCACGGGCTGCGCAGGGTCGCGGACCTGGCCGGCGACGCCGACAAACTCGCCACGGAGCTCCAGGACCAGCTGGTCGTGGGAGCCCTGCGGACCTTCGACCGGGACCTGGAGTCGATCGTCCTGGACGGGGCGACGGGGAAGGTCGCCACGACGTACTTCTTCTCCGACCCGGCTCTGATGGACCTCGCGCCCCTGGCCCCCTCCCTGGAAGCCCTGGTGCGTTTTTCTGCGGCGACGGAGGAACTGACGGCGTCCCGCGGACGGTTCGCCTCCTACGAGGGCCGGTTCGGCGCGAAGGCGGTCACGGAGGCCTCCGAGTCCCTCGCCGCGGTCTTCGAGGCGGGCGCGGGAGGCGAGGTGGCGCCGTACTGGCGGATGGCCGCCCTGATCCGCCCCCTCGCCCGGATCGCGGGCCCCGGTGAGGGCCTCGTCCTCGACCTGCCCAAGCGGCTGCTGGACGAGGAGTTCGGCGCGGGCGCGATCATGCGCTTCGAGGACGTCGACTTCCCGCCCGCGCTCGTGCACGAGCCGACCCGTCGCTTCCTGCGCGAGACCGGCCTGCCCGAGGACGGCCTCCTCTTCCAGCTGGACACGGAAGTGCCCCTGCCGGCCCTCGCCGACTACTACGCGGACCAGCGCCCCGACGACTTCTCCGCCGACGAACTCCCCCCGACGGCCGGCCGCCTGATACGCCTCGGCTACCTCATCGAGGACACCAGCCTCGTGGTGGACGGCACCACGGGCGCGGTCCTCGCCTGGAGCGAGCCCGACATCACCCTGCGCCCCCTCAACGCCGACATCTCCACCCTCGCCTTCACCCTCTGGCTGCTCCACCGCGAGAAGGCCCTCGACGCGACCCACGACCTCACCGACTCCTACGAACAGCTGGCCGCGACCATGGCCCAGACCCTCGCCACGGTCGACCCGATCGCCTGCGACCCCACTCCCACGCTGAAGGGCGACGACGGCTGGCGCTACTGGCCGGAGATATTCGAGGACGAGGCGGGCGGCACCCTCCACGGCTAGCCGCCGGACGGCGACACCGCCCGCACCGCCCGCACGATGTCGTTCCGCCCGGTGGTGGATCGGGCCGCCGCACCCCGAGCCCGGGACCGAAGGTGCAGGTCAAGTGGCTGACCGGATCGGTCCGACGCGCTCTCGGTGCGGGAGAAGCGCACGCACGGTGTGAAGCGGCGGGGACTGGAAAGGGAGCGACAGCCACCGCTCCAGTCCCGACCCTGCGCGGGCCCGACGCCAACGTCGCCGAAGGGCAGTGCGCCTGAGGCGGCTGGATTTCTGCTTCTCCGGGTGGGACGTAACCCCGAGGCCACAGCGTCTTCAGAGTGTGGACGACGAACAGGATCTCGGATGAAGCGCCGGTACGAAGAGGAATTCATGGCGTTCGCCGCTGCGCGATCCGCACCTCTGTTCCGCTCCGCGTGTGTGCTCACCAGCGGTGATGTGCACCTCGCGGAGGACCTGGTGCAGGACACACTGGGCCGGACGTATGCCAACTGGCGCAAGATCGCGCAGGTGGACGACCCAGCGGCGTACACCCACACCGTCCTCGTACGGACCTACCTGTCCTACCGCCGCCGGCGCAGCAGCTCCGAGCAGCCCACCGACACCCTGCCGGACTCCGGTGCCGCCACCGAGCACGACGCCACGCTGCGGGTCACCTTGCTCGACGCTCTCGGTCGGCTCTCCGCCCGGGACCGGGCCGTGCTGCTCCTGCGCTACTGGGAGGACCGCAGCGTCGAGCAGACCGCCGCGATCCTTCAGGTCCGGCCGGGCGCGGTACGCAACCAGAGCATGCGCGCGCTCGCCAGGATCCGGGACCTTCTGGGCCACGACCTGTCCGAGCTCGTCAGCCCCTGACCCCGGTGCCGCGGCACCTACCTCGCCCTCTTCACCGACCCCCGAAACGCGGTGATCCGCCATGCCCATCGAAGAAGACTTCACCGAAGCCCTCCGCACCACCCTCCTGACCTTCGAGCCGCCCAACACCCCGTCACTTCTGCAGGCCGGCGTCCGCAACGGCCGGCGCAGGCGCCGCCGCCGCGCCACGGCCGTCGGCGTGAGCGCAGCGGCCGTACTCGCGCTCGTCGGGCTCGGCGCGGCGGTCGTTCCCGGACTGCTGTCCGACGGGCGAACCGCCGACCGCACGATCGCCGGTCCGGCGGCCTCGGCCACCACCGGCTCGGCCACGGCATCCGCCACTCCGAAGCCGACCTTCACCGGCACACTGCCCGCCGACCGCGCCCTTGCCACCCTGACCGCGCTGCTGCCGACCGGCCTGACGCATGCGAGCCCGCCCGGCGGCCGGCAGTCCGGGCAGCTGTGGGTGGACGACGGCCACGGCAAGTCGCTGCTCGAGGTGCACGTCTCCCGGCAGACCTCCACCACCGCGATCCGCGGCCACGTCTTCGCCGGCACCACACCCTTGGCCGACGGCACCCTGATCGAGTCCCGGCAGGCACCACCCGGAACGGACCCCGGGCACGAGACGGTGAACGTACTGCGTCCTGACGGGCTCTACGTCACCCTCATGGAGTGGCAGGCACCGAGCCAGAACGGCCCCTCGACCCGTACCACGCCGATCCTGACACCGGCCCAACTGCGAGCCATCGCAACCAGCTCGCAGTGGCAGTAACGCCCGCAGCGGCCGTGCGGCGGGCCGACACGATCACGGCGGGCAGATCACCTCGGTGTTCGGCGACTGGCCGGCCGCGCCCGCGTCGGCAGTACTGATCAGCCTTCAGCGGCCACACAGAGACCTTCTACGCGAAGAGGCAGGCCAACGGCAGCAGCCCGCGACCGCGGTTGTCCTGGTTTCCTTCGCGCAGGGTGGCGTAAGCCGACGCTGCCGACGCGCAGTCGACCCGCGGGTTCCCGGCGGGCACCGACTGCTCCAGGTGCTGCAGGACGCTGAATTCGTCCTCGTCGTTGACACCGTTTTTCTTCAGGTCCTCCAGCGTGGAGTTGACGATGGCTGTCAGGCGCGGGCGGTTCTCCGTGCAGCGTGGCGCCAATGCGTCGAGAACCTGCTGGTACACGCTGGCGGGCCGACCGATCCCATCGAGGTCGGCCAGCTTCTGCGCCGGCCCAGGCGTCGACGGGTGCGTGGCCGGGGCCCGCTTCTTCTTCGCTGACGGCCTTGCCGCCGGACTGCTGTGGCTCGCGCCAGGCGTCGCTGCTGCTGCCGAGGTGTCGTGTGTGGCGGCACCCTTGACTCCAGAGATCACGCCTGCGACGAGCGGCGGAGCTGCGATCAGCACCCCGATACCGATGGCAATCTTCTTTCCCCTGCTCAGTGGCTTCTTCGGCGCCGGAACGGGCTGCTGACTCACCATCCCCCATACAGGCCGGGCGCCCCTCATCTCGGCGCAGGATCGGGACCGTACACCTCACGTGCACCGATCCGTCACCAGGCCCCCCTCGTACCGGCCAACTGGGACGGGAACGGGGACGGACGACCAGAAGGGCGGCACCCGCGGAGGGTGCCGCCCTTCTGTCTTTGCCTGGTCAAGGCACTGGAGGCCGTGGCGGGAATTGAACCCGCGTAACTCGCTTTGCAGGCGAGCCCCTGAGCCACTCGGGCACACGGCCGTTCTCAGGTGCGGCACGGCTCACTCGTTCCGAACCTGATGGGTTGAACGTAGGCGGGGCGGAGGGTGGGCTCAAGAGGTGCGGGAGCGCTGCAACGGGACTGCCACACGCCGTTCATGAATGCCGGTTCCCGGACCTGTGGCGTACGACCAAAGACCCAGGCGATCACGGTCTTTGGACAGGAGTCACTGTCAGTCGTGGCTCTTACGCTGGCGGCCATGACAGCGCTGGAAGCACGTGATGCGGCGACCGCCCCGCCCGAGGGTAAGGGGAAGGGGGGTGTGCTGAGCCGTCCCTATCGGGCGCTCAGCATCGGGATCGTGTTCGTGGAGCTGCTGATCGCCTTCGAGGCGACGGCCGTCGGGACGGCGATGCCCGTCGCGGCGCGGGAGCTCGACGGGGTGTCGTTGTACGCGTTCGCGTTCTCGGCGTATTTCACGACGAGCCTGTTCGGGATGGTGTTCGCCGGACAGTGGGCGGACCGCGAGGGGCCCCTGGCACCGCTGACCACGGGGATCACGGCCTTCGCGGCGGGCCTGCTGCTGTCCGGGACGGCCGGGACCATGTGGCTGTTCCTTCTCGGGCGGGCGGTGCAGGGGCTCGGCGGCGGGCTGGTCGTCGTGGCGTTGTACGTCGTCGTGGTGCGGGCCTACCCGGAGCGGCTGCGCCCGGCGATCATGGCGGCGTTCGCGGCGAGCTGGGTGATTCCGTCCGTGGTCGGACCGTTGATCGCGGGCACGGTCACCGAGCACCTGGGCTGGCGCTGGGTGTTCACCGGGATACCGGTGCTGGTCGTGTTTCCGCTGGCGCTCGCGCTGCCGCGGATACGCCGGTTGTCGGCCGGGCGGTCGGCGGACGGGGGGACCGCCGGGCGCGAGCCCTTCGAGCGGCGGCGCATCCGGCTGGCGCTCGGGATCTCGCTCGGCTCCGGACTCCTCCAGTACGCCGCCCAGGACCTGGCCCCGCTCTCCCTCGTCCCTGGCCTCGCGGGCGCCGCGCTGCTCGTCCCGGCCGTCCTCGGGCTGCTGCCGCGCGGCACCTACCGGGCGGCGCGCGGGCTGCCGTCCGTGGTGCTGCTGCGCGGGCTGGCCGCCGGTGCCTTCATCGCCGCCGAGTCCTTTGTGCCCCTCATGCTGGTCACCCAGCGCGGGCTGTCGCCGACGCTCGCCGGGTTCTCCCTCGCGGCGGCCGGCGGGACCTGGGCGCTGGGGTCGTATGTGCAGTCGCGGCCACGCACGGAGCCGTACCGGGACCGGTTGATGTTCCTCGGGATGGTGCTGCTCGCTGCGGCCGTCGCCGTCGTGCCCAGCGTACTGATCCCCGCTGTGCCCGTGTGGATCGTCGCCGTCGCCTGGGGGTTCGGCTGCTTCGGGATGGGGCTGGTGATCGCCTCGACCAGCGTGCTGCTGCTGCGCCTGTCGACGCCGGAGGAGGTCGGCTCCAACTCCGCCGCGCTCCAGATCTCCGACGGCCTCTCCAACATCGTGCTCCTCGCGGCGGGCGGCGCGGCGTTCGCGGCGCTGGGCGGCGGCAAGGTCGCGGAGACGGCCACCTCGACGGCCGACGGCTCCCACCCCACCGCGTTCGCCGCCGTGTTCCTGCCGATGGCCGGGGTGGCGTTGGTGGGGGCCTGGGTGACGACGCGACTGCGAGAGCGGTGATCTGGAAGGAGAGCGGCGCTCCGGATCGGGCGAGTGCGGTCCCCGTGCACCGGCCGACCTCGTACTACCTGGTCATCGACGTGGCGGCCGGTGTGGAGCACGGCACCGGGGTGATCGGTGGGCGGTGGCGGGGTTTGTGAGGTGGGTCCCATCCGTGGGTGACCCGGCGTCGTCCGCGCGTTGACAGCTCCGGGGCGCCGGTAGGGTGGCCCGGTTGTCATACGTAGCCGAGCCGCTCGACCCCACCACGGAGACCGTGACTACCACCGCCGCCAGCGCATCCACCTCGCACCACCTCTCACCCGCCTTCCCCGGCCGCGCCCCCTGGGGTACCGCCAGCAAGCTGCGTGCCTGGCAGCAGGGGGCGCTGGAGAAGTACATCCAGGACCAGCCCCGCGACTTCCTGGCCGTCGCCACGCCCGGCGCCGGCAAGACGACGTTCGCGCTGACGCTCGCGTCCTGGCTGCTGCACCACCACGTCGTGCAGCAGGTGACCGTGGTCGCGCCGACCGAGCACCTGAAGAAGCAGTGGGCGGAGGCCGCCGCGCGGATCGGGATCAAGCTGGATCCCGAGTACAGCGCCGGTCCGCTCAGCAAGGAGTACCAGGGCGTCGCCGTGACGTACGCGGGTGTGGGCGTGCGGCCCATGCTCCACCGCAATCGCGTCGAGCAGCGCAAGACCCTCGTCATCCTCGACGAGATCCACCACGCCGGTGACTCGAAGTCCTGGGGCGAGGCCTGCCTCGAAGCGTTCGAGCCCGCCACGCGGCGGCTCGCGCTCACCGGTACGCCCTTCCGGTCCGACACCAATCCCATTCCCTTTGTCACGTATGAAGAGGGAAACGACGGGATTCGGCGGTCTTCCGCCGACTACACCTACGGGTACGGGTCCGCGCTGGGGGACGGCGTCGTGCGGCCCGTCATCTTCCTCTCCTACAGCGGCAACATGCGGTGGCGCACGAAGGCGGGGGACGAGATCGCGGCCCGGCTCGGCGAGCCGATGACCAAGGACGCCATCTCGCAGGCCTGGCGCACCGCGCTCGACCCGCGCGGCGAGTGGATGCCCAGTGTGCTGCGCGCCGCCGACCAGCGGCTGACCGAGGTCAGGAAGGGCATCCCGGACGCGGGTGCGCTGGTCATCGCCTCCGACCAGGACTCCGCGCGCGCGTACGCCAAGCTCATCCGTGAGATCACCGGGACGAAGGCGACCCTCGTCCTGTCCGACGACACCGGAGCGTCCAACAGGATCGACGAGTTCAGCCACAGCGAGGACCGGTGGATGGTCGCCGTCCGCATGGTGTCCGAGGGCGTCGACGTGCCGCGGCTCGCCGTCGGCGTGTACGCCACCACCATCTCCACGCCCCTCTTCTTCGCGCAGGCCGTCGGCCGTTTCGTACGGTCCCGGCGGCGCGGCGAGACCGCCTCCGTCTTCCTCCCGACCGTCCCCGACCTCCTCGGCTTCGCCAACGAGATGGAGGTCGAGCGCGACCACGTCCTCGACAAGCCGAAGAAGGAGGGCGAGGAGGACCCGTACGCCGAGTCCGAGCAGGAGATGGACGAGGCGAACCGGGAGCAGGACGAGGACACCGGCGAGCAGGAGCAGTTCTCCTTCGAGGCGCTGGAGTCCGAGGCCGTCTTCGACCGAGTGCTGTACGACGGCGCCGAGTTCGGGATGCAGGCCCACCCGGGGAGCGAGGAGGAGCAGGACTACCTCGGGATTCCGGGGCTGCTCGAACCCGACCAGGTGCAGCTGTTGCTCCAGAAGCGGCAGGCGCGGCAGATCGCGCACAGCCGCAAGAAGCCCGACGAGGAGGCCGACCTCCTCGAACTGCCCGCCGAGCGGCGGCCCGTGGTCTCGCACAGGGAGATGCTGGAGCTGCGCAAGCAGCTCAACACCATGGTCGGCGCGTACGTCCACCAGAGCGGCAAGCCGCACGGCGTGATCCACACCGAACTGCGCCGCGTGTGCGGGGGTCCGCCGAGCGCGGAGGCGACGGCGGGTCAGCTGCGGCAGCGGATCGCCAAGGTGCAGGAGTGGGCCACCCGTATGCGGTGACGCCGGCGCTGTGCCGGGGCGGTCGTGGTGCGGGGGGTGCTTGTTGTGTTTCGGCTGCGGATCGGCGGTGGCTGGTCGCGCCCACGCGGCGGAGCCGCATGGCGGCGCCCCGCGCCCCTTTCAGGGGCGCGTTCTTGTGCGTGTGCGCTGTACGTACGAGGACAAAGGCTCCGCAAAGGGGAAGAGTCCGTACCAGGTCATGACCGGATTCTGGACGGAGACTTCCGCTGAGCGAACCGGCTCGCTACTGTCCCGCTACGCACACGCCCCGTGGCAGCGCCGCCGCGGAGCGCAGCCGTGTAGCGACTCCGCCCGGGAAGAGCCCGGGTCGTCAGCCGACGGCGGCCTCTGAAGCGCGTCGCCGACGGGACTCGGAGACGCAACCGCCGCGAGGGGCCGCCGACCTCACCACTAAGGAGTGGGCGTCGTGACCGCGGAGACCTCTCAGACGCTCGACCGGGGACTGCGTGTCCTCAAGCTGCTCGCCGACACGGACCACGGGCTGACCGTCACCGAGCTCTCGAACAAACTGGGCGTCAACCGGACCGTTGTGTACCGCCTGCTCGCCACGCTGGAACAGCACGCGCTCGTACGCCGGGATCTGGGCGGTCGCGCCCGGGTCGGGCTGGGGGTGCTGCGGCTGGGGCGTCAGGTGCATCCGCTGGTACGGGAGGCCGCGCTGCCGGCGCTGCGCGCGCTGGCCGAGGACATAGGGGCCACGGCCCATCTGACGCTCGTCGACGGCACCGAGGCGCTTGCCGTCGCCGTCGTGGAGCCGACGTGGACGGACTATCACGTCGCCTACCGCGCCGGGTTCCGTCATCCGCTGGACCGGGGCGCCGCGGGCCGCGCGATCCTCGCCGCCCGGCAGCCCGGACCGGCGGACGCCCCGGGATACACGCTCACGCACGGTGAGTTGGAGGCGGGCGCGAGCGGGGCCGCCGCTCCCCTGATAGGGGTGACCGGGGTCGAGGGCAGCGTCGGTGTCGTCATGCTCGCGGACTCCGTGCCGGAACGGGTGGGGCCGAGGGTCGTGGACGCGGCGCGGGAGGTCGCGGACGCGCTGCGCTGAGCCCCCGGGGGCCCGCACGGTGCTGAGGTGACGCCCCGTACTCCGTTGCGCTGACGGCTCTTGTTTCCAGTCACTCCCTGGCTTTGGCCGACCCGCCAAACCGTCCCCGCCATCTCTGGCCGATGCTCCCACCGTCCGCCGCCCCGCCCTCCGCATGATCAGGGCACTGAAGGCGGATCGGTGAACGGCGCAGGGAGACAAGGCGTGGAGACGGAGACGGTACGTACACGGCCGGACGTCGGCCGAGGAGGCGGACGGGCGGCTCGGCTGACCCGGCGTCAGGACATCGGGTCGTTGGTCGCCGAGGCCTCCGGGAGCCCGCTCAGGCGGACGATGGGCGTCGGGCAGCTCACCCTGCTCAGCGTGGGCGCCACGCTCGGCACCGGGATCTTCGTGGTCCTCGGCCAGGCGGTGCCCGAGGCCGGTCCCGCCATCGTCGTGTCGTTCGTCCTGGCCGGTGTGACCGCGCTGTTCTCCGCGCTGTCGTACGCCGAACTGGCCGGCATGATCCCGGGCTCCGGCTCCTCCTACAGCTACGCGTACGCCACCCTCGGCGAGCTCGTCGCCTGGGTGTGCGGCTGGTGTCTGATCCTGGAGTACGGGGTGTCCGTGGCCGCCGTCGCGGTGGGCTGGGGGCAGTACGTCAACGAACTGCTCGACCTGACCGTCGGGGTCACCCTCCCCGACACGCTCAGCGCGCCGCCCGGCGCCGGCGGTGTCCTCAACATCCCCGCCGCCGCCATCGTCGTCCTCGCCATGGTCGTGCTGCTGCGCGGAGCGAAGGAGAGCGCCGTCGCCAACACCGTCATGGTCGGCGTGAAGATCGCCGCCCTGGTGATGTTCTGCGCGGTCGCCTTCACCGCCTTCCGCGCCGGGAACTTCACGCCCCTCTTCCCGCTCGGCACCGCCGGCATGAGCGCGGGCGCCGCCTCGCTCTTCTTCTCCTACATCGGCTTCGACGCCGCCTCGACGGCGGGGGAGGAGGCGAAGAACCCGCAGCGCGACCTGCCCCGCGCGATCATCCTCTCCCTCGTCCTCGTCACCGCCCTGT
Organism: Streptomyces mirabilis; assembly: GCF_039503195.1. Classification (NCBI taxonomy): domain Bacteria; kingdom Bacillati; phylum Actinomycetota; class Actinomycetes; order Kitasatosporales; family Streptomycetaceae; genus Streptomyces; species Streptomyces mirabilis. The sequence goes on along the minus strand of NZ_JBCJKP010000001.1, from coordinate 4,269,750 downwards.
ACGTCCTCGTCGCGGTCGCCGCGCTCGGCGCGATGCCGTGGAAGAGGTTCGCGGGCACGGAGGCCACGCTGAGCGAGGTGCTCGTGCAGTCCGTCGGCGGCGGCAGCCTGTGGCCGATCCTGCTGTCCGTCGGAGCGGTCGTCGCCACCACGAGTGTCGTGCTCACCGTCCAGTACGGGCAGATCCGCATCCTCTTCGCGATGTCGAGGGACGGGCTCGTGCCGCCGCTGTTCTCCAAGGTGCACCCCACCACCGGGGTGCCGCGCGCCAACACGGTCATCGTCTCCACCTTCATCGCCGTGCTCGCCGCGCTCGTCCCGCTGGGCGCGCTCGCCGACGCCACCAGCATCGGCACGCTCTTCGCCTTCATGCTGGTCAACCTGGCGGTCGTCCTGCTGCGCCGCCGCAGCCCGGAGGCACCCCGCTCCTTCCGGGTGCCCTTCTCGCCGGTGACGCCGATCCTGGGTGTGGGCTTCTGCGTCTCCATGCTGTTCAGCCTGGGGCCGGACACCTGGGCCGCGTTCGGCGCGTGGATGGCCGTCGGCCTGGTGATCTACTGGCTGTACGGGATCAAGCACTCCAAGCTCGGCGACAGACTCGGCTCCGGCGGCAAGGTCGGCTCCGGCGACAAGCTCGGCGACAAGGAAACGGCGTGAGCACCCTCGGCCACCCCCTCGATCTCACCGCCGACGTCGTCGCCCTCACCCGCGCCCTCGTCGACCTCCCCTCCGAGAGCGGCGAGGAGGCCCCGCTCGCGGACGCCGTCGAGGCGGCCCTCGCCACCCTCCCGCACCTCACCGTGGAGCGGATCGGCAACTCGGTGGTCGCCCGCACCGACCTCGGCCACCCCGAACGGATCCTGATCGCGGGCCACCTGGACACCGTGCCCGCCGCCGGGAACCTGCCGTCCCTCCTGCGGGGCGACCTCCTGTACGGGCTCGGCGCCTGCGACATGAAGGGCGGAGTCGCCGTCGCACTCCGGCTGGCGGCGACGGTCCCCGAGCCCACCCGCGACCTCACGTACGTCTTCTACGAGTGCGAGGAGGTCGAGGGCGACCGCAACGGGCTCGGCCGGATCGCCGCCGTACGGCCGGAGTTGCTGAACGCCGACCTCGCGATCCTCATGGAGCCGTCCGACGCCGGGGTCGAGGCGGGCTGCCAGGGCGTGCTGATGGCCGACATCACGGTCCGCGGCGAGCGCGCGCACACCGCGCGCGCCTGGCGGGGGGTGAACGCCGCGCACCGCGCCGGGGCCGTCCTCCAGCGCCTCGCCGACCACGCCCCGGAGCGGGTCGTGATCGACGGCCTGGAGTACCGGGAGGGGCTGAACGCCGTCGCCGTACGCGCCGGAGTCGCGGGCAACGTCGTCCCCGACGAGTGCGTGATCACCGTCAACTCCCGTTTCGCTCCGAGCCGTTCGGCGGAGGAGGCGGAGAAGTACGTACGGGATCTCTTCCCCGAGGACGAGTACGAGGTCGACGTCACGGAGGTCGTGCCGGGCGCGCCGCCCGGGCTCGACCGGCACGCGGTCGCCTCGCTCGTCCGCGTGCTGGGGGCCACGCCCCGTCCGAAGCTGGGCTGGACGGACGTGGCCCGTTTCGCCGCCCTCGGCACGCCCGCCCTCAACTACGGCCCCGGCGATCCGGTCCTCGCCCACACGGCGGGGGAGTACGTCCCCGTGGCGCAGCTGCGGGCGTGCGAGGAGCGGCTGGCGCGGTGGCTCAGGCGGGCAGGCCGCTGAGCCACTCCAGCAGGAACTCGGTGAACACGCGGGGCTGTTCCATGTTGGCGTAGTGGGCGGTGCCCTCGACGGTGGCGGTGCGGCCGTCGGCGACGGCGTCGACGAGCCGGTCGGCCATCGCGATCAGACCGGCCGCGTCCAGGGCGCCGTTGATGGCCAGGACGGGGACCGTGATGCTCTTGGCGCGCGCCGCGATGTCGGTCACGGGGACGGACCGGTCGGGTTCGTCGGGTGTGTGCTTGGAAATGGTCCCCCGCGCCATTTCCCGTACCCGCCGTACGACCTCCGGGTCCACCTCGTCGAGCGTGCGATGCGGGCCGGCCACGGCCGAGGCGAAGATGTCGACCCAGCCGTCGATGTCGCCGGCCGCCAGGGTGCCGTTCCAGCTGTTCTGGATGTCCAGGGTCCAGGCGTCGATGTCCTGCGGGTCGGCGATCCCGGCGCCGCTGACGACGAGCGCGCGGACGAGGTCCGGGTGCTCCAGCGTGGTGTCGACCGCGGTGGCGCCGCCCATCGACATTCCGACGAGGACCGCGGGACCCGTGCCGAGGTGGCGCAGGAGGGCGGCGAGGTCGTCGGTGGGACGGAAGGGCTTCGTCGCGTTGGCGGACCGGCCGTGGCCGCGGGCGTCGGGCGCGATCACCCGGTGGTCGGCCGCGAGGAGCGGCACCAGGTCGTCCCACATGCGGTGGTCGGTGAAGCCGCCGTGCAGCAGCACCAGCGGGGGACCGGTGCCGACGTCGCGGTAGGCGAGCGGACCGTCGGCGGACTCGAACATGAACACCTGTGCGGCATCGGTCATGACCACTCCTGAGAGGTATCCGAGAGGCATCAGCTATGACAACTAAGGTGTCATGTTGGCTCCGACTTGGCAACCAAGGTGTCATCCTGTTTCCGTGACCCACACCAGCAAGCCCGGCACCGGCAAGCCCGACGACCCAAAGCCGCTCCCGCCCGACGACCTCGCCCCCCGCCTCTACGAGGTGTTCGCCGTGCTGGGGCCCCTGTACCGGCGCGTGAGCCGCAAGGTCGAGCTGAACGAGCCGATCGAAGGCCTGTCCATCGGCGTGCGCGCCGTCCTGGATCTCCTGCGCGCGCAGGGGCCCCTGACGGTCCCCCAGATGGGGCGCGCGCAGGCGCTCAGCCGTCAGTTCGTGCAGCGGATGGTCAACGAGGCGGCGGCCCACGGCCTGGTCGAGGCCGTCGTCAACCCCGCGCACCAGCGGTCCTCGCTGATCCGGCTGACCGACGACGGTCGTACGGCCATCGACGCGGTGATCACCCGCGAGAGCGCGCTGCTGAAGCGGGTGGGCGGCGACCTCACCGGCGCGGACGTGGAGAGGTGCGTACGGGTGCTGACGCGCATGCTGGAGGTCTTCGAGGACGTGGACGTCAACTGACGGCCGGACCCGAAGGGCGGCTCAGCGGCGGCTGCCGAGCCCGCCCAGCGTCCTCAACTGGAGCCACAGCACCAGCCGTTCGTCGGGATCGTCGAGGTCGATGCCGAGCTGGTGTTGGGCCTGCCGGAGGCGGTAGCGGCAGGTGTTGGCGTGCACGGCGAGCAGCCGCGCCGCGCCCGCCATGTCGCAGCCCGCGTCCAGCCAGGCGACGAGGGTGCGCGCGTACTCGGTGCCGTGCTCGGCGTCGTGCGCGAGGACCCGCCGCCACCCGCCCACACTCAACTCCCGCCGCTCACCCAGGACTTCGGTCAGCCGCAGCAGGGTGACGCGCGGCCTCACCTCCTCCACCGTCGCCACCGGCAACTCGGGGCCCAGGACCCGCAGGACGAGGTCGGCGTCGTCCCGGGAGGCCCGCACCTCCGCGAGCCCGCCGACCACATCCCCCAGCCCGGCCCGCACGGGCACCCGCAACGCCTGCCCGGCCCGCGCGACGATGTCCTCCGCCAGCCCTCTGTGGCTGTTTGTTCGCCTCCGGGGCGCTCCGCCACGCTCCCCGGGCGCCGGCAGCAGCGCGTACACGACCCCGTCGACGAGGACGACCGCGTGCCGCCCGTAGCGCGCCTCGCACTGCAGGCGTACGAGGTCCAGGAGCCGTAGCGCGGTCTGTTCGACGTCCGCCGCCGAGACGCTGGAGTCCAGGACGAAGGCCGCCACGCGCACGGGCGCCGGGTTTCCGTCCGGGCCGAGGCCCATGCCCAGGCGGTGGGCGGCGCCCGCCGGATCGGCGGTGCCGTCGAGCAGGCGGCGCAGCAGGTCGCCGTTCTGGTGGCGGGCCAGCTCCTGCGCGGCGCGGGCCCGCAGCAGGAGCAGCGCCGCCGTGGACGCGCCCTGGGTGAGGGCCTCCTCGGCGTCCGGCGCGAGGCCGCCGTCGTCGACGACCCAGAGCGAGCCGAGGGTCTCGCCGCCGGCCCGCACGGCGACGGCGAGCCGCGGCAGGTTGTCGCTGCCCGCCAGCGCGGGCAGCCGGACCACGCCCTCGGCCGCGAACAGCACCCGGTACTGCTCCGAGTTGGCGGGGCTCCCGGGCACCTGGAGGCCGAGGATGCCCGTGCGGCGGTCCTCGTCGACCGGCTGTCCCGCAACCGTCGAGTAGGCGAGGATCCGCTGCCGAGGGTCCTCGATCGCGGTGGCGCCACCGACGGCCGCGGCCACCGCGTCGGCCAGCGCGAACAGGTCCCCCAGACCGCTCCCGGCGGCCGACGGCCGGGCGCCGATCGCGGAGGCCAGCAGCAGATGTACGTGGTGCCATGCGGCGTCCTCGTCCACGGACAGCAGGGCCACACCCGCCGACTCCGCCTCCGCGAGCGGGCCGTCCGGTCCGCGTACGACCAGCCCGCTCATCCCCGCCTCCGCCGCCGCCCGCGCCAGCGGCCCCGCCGCGGACGCCCGCACCCCGACCGCGAGCAGCAGCGCCCCGGGCGCACGGGTCAGCGGCGCGTGGGCGTCGTACAGCAGCGCCTCGGTGACGGGCACGGCGAGCCCGGCGGGCGCGGTCTGCAGTCGTACGGAGGGGCCGCCGACGACGTCCAGCAGGTCGCCGAGGGTACAGGCGTCCACGCGGCTCCTTCCCGAGGGGATGGGGATGGTGATGGGGATGACAAGGATGGTCTGCCGGTCTCGGCCGGGCGTGGTTGGCCGATCTCATCAGGAACGTACGCACGTGTTGTCCTGATGTACAACGCGGGCGCCGCCACGAGCTTCGACACTCGGTTCCATGACCGAAGAAGTGAGCATCCGTACCGTTCACGACGTCGCCGGGATCGCCGCGGTGGCCGACCTCTTCAGCGACGTCTGGCAGATGCCCCGCAGCAGCCCGCCCTATCCGGCGGAGGTGCTGCACAGCCTGGTGCACGCCGGGGGCGCGGTGCATGCCGCGTACGACGGGACACGGCTGGCCGGAGCCGCCGTCGCCGTGTTCGGGCAGCCGGGGCGGCAGGACACGTACTCCCTGGTCGCCGCGGCCGATCGCGGGCTCGGGTACGCCGTGAAGCAGGCCCAGCGTGGCTGGGCCATGGAACGCGGCGCCCGCACCATGCGCTGGACCTTCGATCCGCTGGTCGGCCGCAACGCCCGCTTCAACCTGGTCAAGCTGGGGGCCACCGGCACGGAGTACCTGGTCGACTTCTACGGGCCCATGGCGGACGGGGTGAACGACGGGGACGAGAGCGACCGGCTGACGGTGACGTGGGAGCTGACCGCGCCCCGCACGCCCCAGGAGACGGGTGACCGTGACGCCGCGCCCGCCACCCACCTCGCACCCGACGACGCCTTCCTCGCCCGCCGCGACACCTCCGACCGGCACATCTGGTGCCGGGTCCCGGACGACATCGTCAAGTTGCGCGCCGCCGACCCGACGCTCGCGCTGCGCTGGCGCCACGCCGTCCGCGCGGTCTTCACGGAGGCCTTCGCCGAGGGGTACGTCGCCACCGGGATGTCCCGCGACGGCTGGTACACCCTCACCCGCCCCGCCACGGAAGGCGCCGCATGAAACTCGAACGCGTCGAAGTCGTCCACATCGCGCTGCCCCTCGTCACCCCCTTCCGTACCTCCTTCGGGACCATGACGACGAAGGACACCTTTCTCCTGCATGTCGTCACGGACGCGGCCGAGGGCTGGTCGGAGTTCGCCGCCGACCCCGAGCCGCTGTACTGCTCGGAGTTCGTGGCCGGCGCCGAGATCGTGCTCCGCGACTTCCTGCTGCCGCGCGTGGCCGCCCTCCCGCACCTCACGGCCGCGGCGCTCGCCCCCGCGACGGCGAAGATCAAGGGGCACGAGCTGGCCAAGGCGGCCCTGGAGACGGCCGTCCTCGACGCCGAGCTGCGTGCCTACGGCGTGTCGCTCGCGACCTGGCTCGGAGCCGTCCGCGACCGCGTGCCCGCCGGGGTGTCGGTCGGCATCAAGGACTCCGTCCCGGCACTCCTCGACGACGTCGAGCGCTACCTCGCCGAGGGGTACGTCAGGATCAAGCTGAAGATCGAACCCGGCTGGGACCTGGAGCCCGTACGGGCCGTGCGCGAGCGCTTCGGGGACGCCCTGCCGCTCCAGGTGGACGCCAACACGGCGTACTCGCTCGCGGACGCCGAGCACCTGCGCCGGCTCGACGCGTTCGGACTGCTGCTCATCGAGGAACCGCTGGAGGAGAACAACCTCCACGCGCACGCACGGCTCCAGCGGCGCATCGCCACCCCGGTCTGCCTCGACGAGTCCCTGCACAGCGCCCGCGACACCGCCTCCGCGATCGCCATGGACGCCTGCCGGGTGGTCAACGTGAAGCCCGCCCGGGTCGGCGGCTACCTGGAGGCGCGCCGCATCCACGACGTCGCCCACGCGCACGGGGTACCGGTCTGGTGCGGCGGCATGCTGGAGACGGGCATCGGCCGGGCCCCGAACCTGGCCCTGGCGGCCCTGCCGGGCTTCACCCTCCCCGGTGACACCTCCGCCTCCAGCCGCTACTTCGCCGAGGACATCACCGAGCCCTTCGTCCTTCAGAACGGTCATCTGCCGGTGCCGCGCACCCCCGGCATCGGGACCGAGCCGCTGCCGGAGGCGCTGCGCCGCTTCACCACCGCCCGGCGGGACCTGTACGGAGGCCGCGCCGAGCGGTGACGTTAGATTGATCCTGTGCTCTCTCGCCTCACGCGCCTCCAGGCCATCACCGTCTGCGCCGTTCCCGTCGTGGCCCTGCTCGCCACGGCGGCGTTCGCGCCGCTGCCGTTCTCCGTGGCGCAGCCCGGCATGACGGCGAACGTCCTGGGCGAGAACAAGGGCGACCCCGTGATCACGATCAGCGGAGCGCCCACCCGGAAGACGAACGGGCAGCTGCGGATGACGACGATCGAGGCGACCGGGCCGGACGCGAGCGTCAGCCTGGGTGACGTGATCGACGGCTGGTTCCGTACGGACCGGGCCGTGATGCCGCGCGACTCGGTCTACCCGAGCGGGAACTCCGTCAAGGAGATCGAGCAGCACAACGCCGACCAGATGAAGCAGTCCCAGGACACGGCCACCAAAGCGGCCCTGTCCTATCTGCACGAGAAGAACGACGTCAAGGTCACGCTCAAGCTGGCCGACGTCGGCGGGCCCAGCGCCGGACTGCTCTTCACGCTCGGGATCATCGACAAGCTGGACGGCGACGGCAGTGGCGGCGACCTCACGGGCGGTCGCAACGTCGCGGGTACGGGGACGATCGACGCCGACGGCAAGGTCGGCGCGGTCGGCGGGGTCGCCCTGAAGACGCAGGCCGCCCGGCGCGACGGCGCGACGGTCTTCCTGGTCCCGAAGGCGGAGTGCTCGGACGCCAAGTCGGAACTGCCCAAGGGGCTGCGACTGGTTCCGGTGACCACGCTCAAGGGCGCGGTCGACGCGCTGGTGTCCCTGCAGAAGGAGAAGGGCTCGGTCCCCAGCTGCTAGGGCCTGTCCGGCCGATCATGCCGCAGGCGCGGGGTCTGGCACGCACTCCTCCAAGCTGCTTCGAGCAGGGGGTACCCCAGCGGCGTTGCAGTCGGCCAACGACTCCCCCAAGTTCTCGGCTTCGCTGAACAGGGGGACCCCCCTCGCGTCGCTTCCCTCCTCCGCCTTGCGGCTGCACGCACCCGACCCCGCTCACCGGCACTGCCGAGGCCCCGCCGCTTTTCTGCGACTTGATCGACCGGACAGGCCCCAGCCGGCGGGCCGTGTCAGTGCGCGACGGCGACGCGGGGCGCGGCGGCGAGCCGCAGGCCGACCTCCACGAGGGTCCAGCCGAGGCGCGTCCGCAGTTCACCGGGGCGCCGGGCGGAGGCGGCCAGGCGGTGGGTCTCGGCCTGGGCCCGGAGCTCGGCGGCGCGGGTGTGGTGCAGGACGAGGTGGGTTTCGGCGTGCGTCATGGGTGCGTCTCCGTTCGGTCCTGCGTGAGGGGGAAGGCGTGGGTGTGGAAGCGGACCTGTGCGGCCTCGGCGTCGTCCTCGGTGGCGGCCAGGTCGCGGTAGCTGTCGACGAGCGCGTGCATCTTCTCGACGAGTTCGCGGGTGAGTTCAGGGGTCAGCCGTAGCGTCGCGCTGCTCATGTCCCAGACGCGGGCCCATTCCTCCGGCCACTGGGCCCGGTTGCCCAGCCAGGTCGACAGGTCCCGGGTCTGCGCGGTCGCGACCTCGTGGAGGTACATGTCGGCGGCCCCGCGCACGACCGGGTCGGTGTCCGTGAGCAGAGAGTCGTCGAACCTCAGGCCCCGGTGGGCCGCCTTCCACCACCGCTCTCGCCCCTTGCCCCGCTCCGGGGCGTCCTCGACGAAGCCGTGGGCGGCGAGTTGTCGCAGGTGATAGCTGGTGGCACCGCTCGACTCGCCCAGCTTCTCGGCGAGCTGGGACGCGGTGGCCGGACCGCCGAAGCGCAGAGCGTCCAGGAGCTGCATGCGCAAGGGATGTGCGAGCCCGCGCAGCGAGCGGGCGTCGAGATTGCGGACCTGGGGATCCTGGGACTCTTCCATGCATCCAAAGGTAACGTTGCAAAGAAGTAGTTGCAAGGGTTTCTTTGCAACCACTTCTTTGGAAGCCGTCGCCCCGCTCACCCTCCCTTGACGAACCCCTCCTGCTTCCTCCAGTCCAGCGCCACCTGATGCGGATCCTGCCCGTCGACGTCCACCTTGGAGTTCAGGGTCTGGGCCACGTCGTTGTCGAGCTTCTTGGTGATCGGGTCCAGGACCTGGGCGCTCGCCGGGTACCTCTCCGGGTCTCCACGCAGATGCTGATGGGCATCGCGGCGATCGCGGCGTACGCCTCCGGCCCCGGCCTCGGCAACGAGATCTTCCGCGGCCTCGCGTCCCTGGGCAGCAGGAACGATGGTGGAGGTGGTGGTCGTGGCGACGCCGCCCGCCCAGTCGCTGTGATAGGTGACGACGCCGATCACCACACCGATGAGTGTCGCGACGACCATGCACTGGAAGACCACGCTGGTGTGCTGGTACGCGTCCGTGAGCAGCTGCTGATGGCGGCTGCTCAGGTACCGCCAGAAGTTCACGCCACCTCCCGGCTCCTCGGTCAGCGCTCGGTCGCCGCCTGCTCCACCAGCGGGATGATCCGCAGCGGAACGGGGTTCTCCATGACGATCGCCGTGGAGGCCCGGACGATGCCATCAAAACCGACGACCCGGTCGATCACACGTTGGAGATCGGCGTTCGAGCGGGCCACCAGGCGGCACAGCATGTCGCCGCTGCCGGTGGTCGTGTGCAGCTCCAGCACCTCGGGGACGGTCGCCAAGTGCGCCCGTACGTCGGTGCCTTGTCCCTGCCTGATCTGCAGCGTCGCGAAGGCCGTGACGGGGTAGCCGAGCGCGGCCGGGTCCACCTGCGGACCGAATCCCCGGATGACTCCATTCGATTGAAGGCGGTCCAGCCGGGCCTGCACGGTGCCGCGCGCGACCCCGAGCCGCCGGGACATCTCCAGCACGCCGATGCGCGGCTCCTCGGCCAACAGCACGATGAGTCGGCCGTCCAGGTGATCGATCGCCATGCCGCCCTCCCGGGGTGGTCATCATGTACAGAACGCCCGCTCAGGTGGACGTTTTGCTGAGCACATTGTCCAGCTCTCCCGCAAACTATTGCGCACCTTGTGGAACGGAGAGAGTCTGCGGCCATGACGCAGACCACACACCTCACTCCCGACACCGCCCGGCAGGCAGACCCCTTCCCGGTCAAGGGAATGGACGCGGTCGTCTTCGCCGTCGGCAACGCCAAGCAGGCCGCGCACTACTACTCCACGGCCTTCGGCATGCGGCTCGTCGCCTACTCCGGACCGGAGAACGGCAGCCGCGAGACGGCGTCGTACGTCCTCGAGAACGGCTCGGCACGCTTCGTCCTCACCTCCGTCATCAAGCCCACCACCACCTGGGGCCACTTCCTGGCCGAGCACGTGGCCGCGCACGGCGACGGGGTCGTCGACCTCGCCATCGAGGTCCCGGACGCGCGCGCCGCGTTCGCGTACGCCGTCGAGCACGGCGCCCGCCCGCTCGCCGAGCCCTACGAGCTCAAGGACGAGCACGGCACGGTCGTCCTCGCCGCGATCGCCACGTACGGCGAGACCCGGCACACGCTCGTCGAACGCACCGGCTACGACGGCCCGTACCTCCCCGGGTTCACCGCCGCCGCCCCGATCGTCGAACCGCCCGCCCACCGCACCTTCCAGGCCATCGACCACTGCGTCGGCAACGTCGAACTCGGCCGCATGAACGAATGGGTCGGCTTCTACAACAAGGTCATGGGCTTCACGAACATGAAGGAGTTCGTGGGCGACGACATCGCGACCGAGTACAGCGCGCTGATGTCGAAGGTCGTCGCCGACGGCACGCTCAAGGTCAAGTTCCCGATCAACGAGCCCGCCATCGCCAAGAAGAAGTCCCAGATCGACGAGTACCTGGAGTTCTACGGCGGCGCGGGCGTCCAGCACATCGCGCTGAACACCAACGACATCGTGCAGACCGTACGCACCATGCGCGCGGCCGGGGTCCAGTTCCTGGACACGCCCGACTCGTACTACGACACCCTCGGCGAGTGGGTCGGCGACACCCGGGTCCCCGTCGACACCCTGCGCGAGCTCAAGATCCTCGCCGACCGCGACGAGGACGGCTATCTGCTCCAGATCTTCACCAAGCCGGTCCAGGACCGGCCGACCGTCTTCTTCGAGATCATCGAGCGGCACGGCTCGATGGGCTTCGGCAAGGGCAACTTCAAGGCGCTCTTCGAGGCGATCGAGCGGGAGCAGGAAAAGCGCGGCAACCTGTAGGAATCATCTGCGGATATCTGTCATCCGTCATCTGTCATCCGTCATCCGTCATCCGTCATCTGTCATCCGTCATCCGTCATCCGTCATCCGTCATCCGTCATCCGTCAGCCGACGTCTGTCGCCAGCTATCGGTCGCCCGTCAGCGTGACGCCGAACGCTGCGGTGCCGGTGCCGGTGCCGGTGCCGGCGCCGATGGGTGTGGCCTGGGTTGACGGGTCGCCCGCGGAGCCACCGGGTTCGCCGGATTCACGGGAGTGCCCGGCGGCCCCGCCGCGCCCTCCGTTTCCGCCGGGGTCTCGTCCTTCGGCTCGGGCGGCGGCTCCGCGGGCGGCTCGCCGAGGGCGGCCAGGTCGTGCCGGGCCTGGGGGGCGAGGACGGGGGAGAAGTACGGGTTGATCTGGAGGGACTCCGCGAGGTGGCGGCGCGCGGGCGCGAGCAGGCCCAGCTCGCGTTCGATCTGCCCCCGGTGGTAGACGTACAGCGCGCTGCGGACGCCGCCGCCCTTCGTCTTGTCCGTCGCCTGCGTCGCGAACTTCAGTGCCTCCTCGTCCTTCTCCGCCCGGTGCAGCGCCCACCCCAGCGCGTCCGCGACGGCGACCCCGGGCTGGCGCGCCCACTCCTCGCGCAGCCGGCGCACCGCGTCCTCCGGATCGCCGTGGTCCGCCTCGAACAGCCCGAGGACCAGTTCGTCGTCGACACCGGCCGCGGCGTCGGTGCGCACCCGCTCCCGCAGCAGGGCGTACTGCGTCTGTGCCGCGTCGCGCACCCCCAGCGTCTCGTACAGCTCGCCCAGCTCCAGCGCGTACCGCGGATCGGGCTCCTGGGCGAGCGCCGTCCGGTACGCGCGCAGCGCCTCCGCGCTGCGCCCGAGTGCTGCCAGCGCACGCCCTTGTCCGGCGAGCGCGCCGTACTGGTCGGGGTCGATGCGAAGCGCGGCCTCGTAGTAGCGCAGCGACTCCTCGCGGTCCCCACGCTCCCAGGCGAGCCGGCCCGTCTGCGCCAGCCACGTCGCCCGCTCGGCCGGAGCGGTGGCGGCCGCCGCCGCGTCCGCGAGGGAGGCCACCGCGTCCTCGCGCCAGCCGCGGTCCCAGTACACCTGGGCGGCCTCGGCCAGCACCGGCGGCCCGTGGTGCAGCCCCTGGAGCTTCTCCAGCGCGCTGCGGCTCGCCTTGTAGTCACCGAGGCCGCTGCAGGAGTCGATCAGCAGCGGATACGCCGTCCACCGCTTCGGCGCCAGCTTCAGCGCCTCCTCGGCCCACTTCCGCCCGGTCCGGAAGTCGTTGCGGGCGTTGGCGAGCGCGGCCAGCCCCTCCAGCGCCGTCGGGTTCCCCTTCGGTTTCGTCTCCAGCGACGTGCGCAGCGCCTGCTCGGCCTTCGGGAAGTACGCGGATGCGGCCGTCCGCCGCCCCTGCTCCACGTACGCCGCGCCGAGCACCGCCCACGACCGCTCGTCGCGCGGATGGGCGCGCACCTGGGCCTCGTGGTCACCGATGAGCGCCATCAGATCGGGCAGCGCGGCGGGCACCCCGGCGACCACCGCCGTCGCCGCGCGTGCCGCCGGACCCGACGACGGCGGTGCCGCGGTCCGCCGATGCGGGGGCAGCAGCACCAGCACCCCGCCGAGGACGACAGACCCCGCCACCAGGCCGATCAGCACATGCTTGGCGACGGAGGGACGCCGCCCGGAGGGCCCCTGGGGCGCGAGCCCCGTGAGCACCGGCTGTCGCTCTTCGATCTCCATGCCGCTCACTGTGCGTCAATACGAAGACCACACCCCGGCACGCCAAGCCCCGCGCGGATGGGGTTCACACCGATGGCCCCGAGTGCGACGCTGTGATCATGAGCCGTATCGAAGCCCCGCGCGACGAAGTCACCGGCAACCTCGTGGACCGCCTGCTGAGCGGCCTGCCGGCCGAGGCCGTCCTCATCGACCCGGACGTCACGGCCTCGTACGCGAACGACATGGCGAGCTTCTGCGAGGCGGGCACCCCCGCCGTCGTCGTCCTGCCCCGTACCGTCGAACAGGTCCAGCACGTCATGCGGATCGCGACCGAGCTGCGTGTCCCGGTCGTCCCGCAGGGCGCCCGCACCGGCCTGTCCGGCGCCGCCAACGCCTCCGACGGCTGCATCGTGCTGTCGCTGGTGAAGATGGACGGCATCCTGGAGATCAACCCGGTCGACCGGATCGCCGTCGTGGAACCCGGCGTCATCAACGCCACCCTCTCCCGCGCCGTGAACGAACACGGTCTGTACTACCCGCCGGACCCCTCCAGTTGGGAGATGTGCACGATCGGCGGGAACATCGGCACGGCCTCCGGCGGCCTGTGCTGTGTGAAGTACGGCGTGACGGCCGAGTACGTCCTCGGCCTCGACGTGGTGCTGGCCGACGGACGGCTCATGTCCACCGGCCGCCGTACGGCGAAGGGGGTCGCCGGGTACGACCTCACCCGCCTCTTCGTCGGATCCGAGGGCTCGCTCGGCATCGTCGTACGGGCGATCCTGGCGCTCAAGCCGCAGCCGCCCCGGCAGTTGGTGCTGGCGGCGGAGTTCGGATCGGCGCGGGCCGCCTGCGACGCCGTGGTCCGGATCATGGAGGGCGGGCACGTCCCCTCCCTCCTCGAACTCATGGACCGTACGACGGTCAAGGCCGTCAACGACCTGGCCCACATGGGCCTCCCGGAGACCACCGAGGCGCTCCTCCTCGCCGCCTTCGACACCCACGACCCGGCCGCCGACCTGGCCGCCGTCGGCGTCCTGTGCGAGGCCGCGGGCGCGACGCAGGTGGTCCCCGCGGAGGACGCGGCGGAATCCGAACTGCTCCTCCAGGCACGGCGGTTGTCGCTCACCGCGCTCGAAGCGGTCAAGGGCACCACGATGATCGACGACGTGTGCGTGCCGCGCTCCCGGCTCGGCGACATGCTCGAAGGCATCGAACGGGTCGCCGAGAAGTACTCCCTGACCATCGGTGTCTGCGCGCACGCGGGCGACGGCAACACCCACCCCACCGTCTGCTTCGACGCCGACGATCCCGACGAGTCGCGGCGCGCCCGCGAGTCCTTCGACGAGATCATGGCCCTCGGTCTGGAACTCGGCGGCACCATCACCGGTGAACACGGCGTCGGAGTCCTGAAGAAGGAGTGGCTGGCCCGCGAGCTCGGACCGGTGGGCGTGGAGATGCAGCGCGGCATCAAGGCCGCCTTCGACCCCCTGGGCATCCTGAACCCGGGCAAGGTGCTGTAGAGCCCTGCCTCGGCGACCGCGCGACGCGGGCCCGGTCAGCGCGCACCGGGCCGGTATCGGAAACAGGGACGCGAACGGGTTCACTCGCCGTCCTTCGACTCGTCCGACGGCCACGGGTCGCGCAGCCACAGGTCGTCGGCCGGGGTCGGGGTCAGCAACTCGGCGAGGCCCTCGTCGATGCCGAGCCGTTCGGCCTCGAAGCCCGGCGGGACCGCTTGCAGGGTGCGCTCCAGCCAGGCGGACACCTGCGCGGTGGGCGCCTGGAGGAGGGCGTCCCCGTCCGGGGAGCTGAGCGCCATCAGGACGACGCTGCGGCCCGCGACCTTCGTCGGCCACACCCGTACGTCGCCGTGCCCGCACGGCCTGAACACCCCCTCGACGAGCAGTTCACGGGCGAAGGTCCAGCCGACGGGATGGGCGGAGCCGATGTGGAAGGTGACGTGGACGGCGTAGGGGTCGTCGGAGCGGTAGGTGAGCCGGGCCGGTACGGGGATGCTGCGTTCGGGCGACAGGACGAGGTCGATCTCGAGTTCGCGTTCCACCACGATGTGCATGTCGATGCGCTTCCTTTCGGGTACGGGGCCCTCAGGGCGGGCCCGTACGAGTGGAGAGCGCGATCACGCGGAACCATTACGCGGGTTCGAAGAAGTTTTTTGGCGGGCGTTCCGAGACCGTGTTCCGGACGGCGACCGCTTGTGGCGGAACCTTGCCCGAAAGAGGTGGGTACGGCGGGAGCGCCGCTGACAGGCGCGCCCGTCTGATAGATGTGGAACCCCCAAAAACCCCCGAGCAGATACGGGACGACGGACATGAGCGCCCCAACCCCGGCCCCCGGTGACGACCGGCCCCGTGAAGGGTATTACCCGGACCCCTCCATTCCTGGATATGTCCGGTACTGGAACGGTGCCTCCTGGGTACCGGGTACGAGCCGTCCCGCGCCCTCCGACGGCGTACCGCTCTCGCCGCCGTCCGGTACCCGGCCGACGGCCTCCGTCCCCGCGCCCGCTCCGGCCCCCGCCGAGGAGACCGGCCCGCACTTCTTCGACGAGGACCCGCGACCCGCCGCTGAGCCGCGCCGGGTGAGCCCGGCCGAGGCGCAGCACGGCAACAGGCCCGGGCCCGCGGCCGCGTGGGGCGCCGACCGCTCCCAGCAGTCCGGCTTCGGCGGCGAGCAGGACCGCCGAGTGTCCTGGGGCGCGCCCCCGACAGCCGACCCGCGGCTGGCGCGCGCGGCCGAACCGGGGGACGCCGTCGTCCAGCCGGACGGTGAGTCCGCCCGCGCCGACGGCACGGCGACGATCCCGCCCGCGGACCGGGGCGGCGCCGCGCAACCTCCCGCGTCCGGCGGCACCGTGGTGTTCCGTCGCCCCACGGGACCGGCGCGGGCCACCGGCGTCGAGGGTGCGTCCGCGGCCCCGGCGAGCGGCGCGCAGTTCGCCGGCACCGATCACCCCGACGGCGCCGCGGAGCCCGCCCCGTCCGAGGGCACCATGATCTTCCGCCCGTCCGCCCCGCGCACGGGGCCGCAACGGGGGGCGCAGACCGGGGGCACGGCTCCGGACACCGGCGCACCGGGGGCGGACACGCCAGCGGCGGGCGGCCCCGCCGGGGCCGGGGGAGGCTTCGGTGCCGGGCAGGCCGCCCAGGCCGCGGCGGAGGCGGCGCCCCAGTCGGCCCAGTCCGCCGCCCCGAGGCAGCCGGCCACCCCCGCACCCTCCACCCCCTCCGCTCCCTCTGTGCCCCAGCAGTCCACCGGCCCCGCCGCCACGCCCCTCACCAGTGGCCCCGGTGGGGGACAGCCGTCCTGGGCCCAGCAGGTGCACCGGCTCGCGGGTGACCAGGGTGCCGACGGGCAGCCCGTCGTGCCGTGGAAGCCGCCGGTGGACGACGTGTTCCAGGCCGCCGCCCGCAGACAGTCCGAGGCGCGCCCGGCGAGCCTCGGCAGGCGGCTGCTGGCCCGGATCGTGGACACCGCGGTACTGGCGACCGTCACCGCCGTGGCCGCCGTACCACTGGGCACCAAGGCGATCGACCACATCAACGAGAAGGTCGACGCGGCCAAGCGGTCCGGCCAGACCGTCACGGTGTGGCTGCTCGACGGCACGACCACGGGCTACCTCGGGATCGTCCTGACCGTCCTGCTCCTCTTCGGCGTCCTGTACGACGCGCTGCCCACCGCCAAGTGGGGCCGCACCCTCGGCAAGAAGGTGTGCGGCATCGAGGTCCGGGACATCGAGGGCCACGAACCACCGTCCTTCGGGCGGGCCCTGCGCCGCTGGCTCGTGTACGCGGTCCCCGGCGTCCTCGTCATCGGTGTCGTCGGCGTCCTGTGGTGCCTGTTCGACAGGCCCTGGCGCCAGTGCTGGCACGACAAGGCGGCCCACACCTTCGTGGCCGCGTAGCCGCCCGTACGCCGTCTTGGTGGCCTGACTCCCCGCGCGGCGGCGCGGCCGTCCGGGAGCCCGGTCCCCCGGACGGCCGCTCGCCGGATGCGCGGCGACGGGGTTCGCGGTCGACTCGGGCCATGAGCAGCGAACCGCCGCCCCCGGGTTCGGGTCAGCCACCGGACGAGGATCCGTTCAAGAAGCAGCCCCCGCCCGCCGAGGGCGGCGGCTCCCCCTACGACGGCCCTTCGCCGCCCACACCGCCCCAGGGCTCCCCGTACGACTCCCCGTACGGCGACCAGCCGCCCCCGCACGGCGGCGGCGACCCGTACGGCCCCGGCGGACCCTACGGCGGCGACCCGCTGGCCGGCATGCCCCCACTCGCCGACAGCGGCAAACGTACGGTGGCCAGGATCATCGACATGATCCTGGTGGGCATCGTGGTGTGGCTGCTGTCCTGGGCCTTCGGGGTCATGCAGTACAACATGAACGCCGACAAGATCGAGTACAGCAGGGGCTTCGGGCAGTCCGTGATCGCCGCGGTGCTCTACACCGGCTACGACACCATCATGATCAGCAGGTCGGGGCAGACCCTCGGCAAGAAGCTGTTCAACCTGAGGGTGGCCGACCTCGACAACGGCGCCACGCCCTCCGTGCAGACCACGCTGGTGCGCTCGCTGGTGCTCTGGATCCCGTTCGCGTTCTGCTGCGCGTGCGTCTGGACCGCGATCGCGGGCGGGTGGAGCTACTTCGACAAGCCCTACAAGCAGGGCCTGCACGACAAGGCGGCCAAGACGGTGGTGGTCAGCACGGGCTGACATACGCGATCAGCCGCACTCCACGAGGAGACGGCTGACCGGGAGAGCGGCGGGTTCGTGGAATCACGGGCCCGCCGGTTCGCGTACGGCGGAGACGGACGCCGACGACACGGACGACAAGGACGCAGAGACGGACGCGGTCTCGCGCTGTGCGGGCACCCGTTCCTGAACGGGGGCCGGCGCGGGAGCCGGTACGGCGGCCAAGGAGCCGGAACGCACGCGCTTCGGCAGCGGAACCGTTACGGCGACGAGCAGTCCGAGAGCGAGTGCCGAGAGGGTGATCACCGCGATCCCCAGGCCCGAACTCGTCTGAGACAGCAGCAGCATGGCGAGGGTGGAGAAGATCACGGTGCAGGAACCGTAGGCGAGCTGTGCGGCGGTCGGACGAGGCATGGCGATTCCTCGGGGTGGGGGTACTCCCCCCGTGCCTCTCGCGATGGGGGAGGATGCGGACAACAACGGGACCGGACGGCGACCGGGACGATCGACAACGGGAGTGGTGCCGCCGGTCAGGGTGGGGCTGCGAATCGCGGGACGACAACGGTGTCGACTTGTCGATCCGTTGACATTCCAACGTTCCGCCAATCGACTCTATTCGCCTGCATGCCCGAGTGGAACGTCCGGTAAGCGTGACCTTACCCACGGTGCCGGAGCACAGGGGGCGCACGGAGTCATCGCGTCCACCAAGTGGACGGATGGACGCGCCCGTTGAGGGGGCCGATCACCGTTCGGATACCGAACTGCCGCTCCGCATAATGCAGTTGCCAGGTTCAAGTCAAGATCTGTCTTTTCTTTGGTAACTCCGGTCGAATGTCGTCACTTGACACGCGTATAAGCGCGCGGACCTCCATCACCCCGGGATCCCCCCATCCGCGCGAACGGACGCAGGGGAGGACTTCAAGTGACCAGCAGACCATGGACGTTCAGAGCGGCCGCGGTGGGTGTCGCCCTCGCGGCGGCCACCGCCACGTTCTCGACGTTCGCCGTTGCGCAGGCAGACGATGCCGCTTCGGCGGCGGCCTCGGCGAGCGCGAACCGCCACGAGCCCCGGCCGGCCGGCAACGAGGCCGAACACGACCTCGACGGCCCGCTCAGCAAGACCCAGGAAGCACAGCGCGAAGAGGCCCTGAACCAGGTCATATCCGGGGACGCGAAGGTCCAGGACCGGAATGGTTCGCAGGTCGTCAAGCTCAAGGGCAAGAACAAGTACGTCGAGCTCGGCCGCGAGAAGACCGACAAGATCTTCACGATCCTGGTCGAGTTCGGCGACCAGGTCGACAGCCGCTACGGCGGCACCGTGGGCCCGCTGCACAACCAGATAGCCGCGCCCGACCGCACCCAGGACAACAGCACGGCCTGGCAGGCGGACTACAACCAGGCGCACTTCCAGGACCTCTACTTCGGCACCGGCAAGAACACCGAGTCGCTGAAGAAGTACTACGAGAAGCAGTCCTCGGGCCGCTACTCGGTCGACGGCGAGGTCACCGACTGGGTCAAGGTCCCCTACAACGAGGCCCGTTACGGCTCCAACAAGGCGTCCACGGGCGCCTGGTACGCGGTCCGGGACGGTGTCACCGCCTGGGTCGCCGACCAGAAGGCGGCCGGCAGGTCCGACGCGGACATCAAGGCGGACCTGGCCAAGTACGACCAGTGGGACCGCTACGACTACGACGGCGACGGCAACTTCAACGAGCCCGACGGCTACATCGACCACTTCCAGATCGTGCACGCCGGTGAGGACGAGTCCGCGGGCGGCGGCGCGCAGGGCGAGGACGCGATCTGGGCGCACCGCTGGTACGCGTTCGGCACCGACGCGGGCGCCACGGGTCCGGCCGGCAACAAGCTGGGCGGCGCCGCGATCGGCGACACCGGCATCTGGGTCGGCGACTACACCATCCAGCCGGAGAACGGCGGACTCGGCGTCTACGCGCACGAGTACGGCCACGACCTCGGTCTGCCGGACGAGTACGACACCACCAACTCGGCCGAGAACTCCACGGGATTCTGGACCCTGATGTCCTCCGGTTCCTGGCTCGGCACCGGCAGGAACGCCATCGGTGACCTGCCCGGCGACATGAACGCCTGGGACAAGCTGCAGCTCGGCTGGCTGAACTACGACACGGCCAAGGCCGCGACGAAGTCGAAGCACAAGCTGGGTGTCGCCGAGTACAACACCAGGAACAAGCAGGCCCTCGTGGTCTCGCTGCCGGACAAGGCGGTCACCACCGAGATCGTCGCCCCGGCACAGGGCTCGACCCAGTGGTGGAGCGGCAGCGGCAACGATCTCAAGAACACGCTGACGCGTTCCGTCGATCTCACCGGCAAGTCGTCGGCCGCCCTCACGCTCGACGGCTGGTACGACATCGAGGCCGACTACGATTACCTGTACACCGAGGTCTCCACCGACGGCGGCGCCAACTGGACCGCCATCGACGGCACGGTGGACGGGCAGCCGATCCCGCGCGACGGCAGTGGCAAGCCCGCGCTGACCGGCACGGTGGACGCGTACAAGAAGCTGTCGTTCCCGCTCGACGCCTACGCGGGCCAGAAGGTCGACCTGCGGTTCCGCTACCAGAGCGACGGCGGCGTGGCGCTGAAGGGCTTCGCGGCCGACGAGATCTCCGTGACCGCGGACGGTTCGGCGCTCTTCTCGGACAACGCCGAGACCGCGGACGCCGCGTGGACCGCCGCCGGCTTCTCCCGCGTCGGCGCGTCCTTCACCGACGACTACCCGCAGTACTACATCGCGGAGAACCGTCAGTACGTCTCGTACGACAAGACCCTCAAGACCGGTCCGTACAACTTCGGCTTCTCGACGACGCGTCCGTCCTGGGTGGAGCACTACCCCTACCAGAACGGCCTGTTGATCTGGAAGTGGGACACCTCGCAGAAGGACAACAACGTCAGCGCGCACGCGGGCTCCGGGCTGATCCTGCCGGTCGACTCGCACTCCACCGCGCTGAAATGGTCCGACGGAACGCTGATGCGCAGCCGGATCCAGTCGTACGACTCGCCGTTCAGCCTGTACCGCACGGACGGTCTGACGCTGCACAGCGCGGACGTGGCGACGAAGATCCCGTCGAAGCCGGGGGTGCCGGTCTTCAACGACCACACCAGCACCTACTACGACACGACGGCCCCGACCGCGGGTGTCAAGATCACTGACACCAACACCAAGATCAGGATCGCCAAGGAGGCCCGTGACGGGTCGACGATCTCGCTCGAAGTGGGCCCCGCGGTGAAGTAATCGGTATGTGTGCAGGTCAGAAGCGTATCGGCGGCGACCCTCTGGCGGGTTGCCGCCGATCGTGTTTAGGTGCGTCCTGTGGATTCCTTATTGACACCGGTGCGCACGGGGGTGTGACGGCATGGCCGCAGGAGGTTTTTGCAAGCTGCCGAACGGCAGCGTGGTAGTGGCGCTGAACCTGCCCAGCCCGGCGGGCCCGGGCCCCGGCTCCGTGCGCTTTCTGGTCCTGGCCCAGAACCGCGCCCGCGCCCTGACGCGCCTGCGCAACCTCGGCCTGCGCGCGGTCTACCTCCGCGGGAACGCGGCCCCGCCCACCCCCGACGAGATCACCGCCGTCCTGCACCACCCCGACGGCCTCATATGGCGCACCACCCCGGACAGCGGCGTCCAGGGCCCCGACCTCACCCAGGAACTGTGGCGCCCGTTCAAATCCCTCCTGAGACGCCCGGCACCCCAGGCCTGACCGGCGACGACTCGGCGGCACGGACGTAGGCACCGGGCGAGCCTGACAGCGGTTTCGGCCAGGACGGCTAGACGACCGGCTTTCCTGTCAGGTCCACGCCTGCTTCTCGGAGTTCTTCGAGGGCGCGGTCCGTGGTTTCCTCGGAGACCCCGGCCGTGAGGTCCAGGAGGACCTGGGTGCGGAAGCCGTTGCGGACGGAGTCCAGGGCGGTGGCGCGGACGCAGTGGTCGGTGGCGATGCCGACCACGTCCACCTCGTCGATCTCGCGGGCGCGCAGCCAGTCACCCAGCGCGACCCCGTTCTCGTCGGCGCCCTCGAAACCGCTGTACGCCGCCGCGTACGCGCCCTTGTCGAAGACGGCGTCGACCGCGCCGGAGGCGACCGCCGGTGCGAAGTTCGGGTGGAAGCCGACCCCCTCCGTGCCGGCCACACAGTGCGCGGGCCAGGAGTGGACGAAGTCGGGGTTGTCGGCGAAGTGGCCACCGGGAGCGATGTGGAGGTCACGCGTGGCGACGACATGCCGGTAGCCGGCGGGCGCCTGCCCGATCAGCTCCGTGATGGCGGCGGCCACATCGGCGCCTCCGGCCACCGCGAGGCTGCCCCCCTCGCAGAAGTCGTTCTGCACGTCTACGACGATCAAGGCGCGGCGCATGGTCGGTGTCCTTCGACTGTGTCGACTATGGGGTCGGTGAATGTGGCAGGGGGTGTGCGGGACCGGCCTGTGGAGCCGAGCCTAGAGACTTCACGTGCGGCGCGGGAGGGGTCATTCGGTTACGGCCCGTTGCGGCGGCCGGTGCGGTGTGCGTGTTGCCGTTGCATTCCCGCTGACCGCCCGTTCATTCGTGTTTGCCCAAGGGTGGCCGGAGCCGGTCGGAGCGCCGCCCGCGCGCGCTCCGGCGCACCCCGCGCGCATTGCGTGGGCCGTATCAGATGTATTCCGTCGGAATGACCGGTTCCCCGCGCGAGAGCTGTGTCGCCGACAACGGCAGGTTGGCGCGGGAGGCCGCGTGCCGGTCGCGCACGACGTCGAGGGGCTCGCGGGACAGGACCTGCCCGCCCTTGACGAGCTCCACCAGCAGTTGTCGGTCGGCGAGTGCCACGGGGACCACCCCGGTGCCGATCACCTCGGCCTCGGCGACCCCCCGCTCGTCGAGCCGCCGCGCGGCCCACTTGCGCCCGCCGATCGAGGTCTTGCCGCCGGTGGACCTCTTGGCCACGGGCTCCAGCGGAGCCTTCGGGTCCGCCGACTCGGCGCGGGCGACCAGCTTGTAGACCATCGAACAGGTGGGATGGCCGGAACCCGTCACCAACTGCGTACCGACGCCGTACGCGTCGACGGGCGCCGCCGCCAGCGAGGCGATCGCGTACTCGTCCAGGTCCGAGGTCACGATGATGCGCGTGTCCCTCGCGCCCAGCTCGTCCAGCTGCTGCCGCACCCGGTGCGCGACCAGCAGCAGGTCTCCGGAGTCGATCCGTACGGCCCCGAGTTCCGGCCCGGCGACCTCGACCGCCATCCGTACCGCCTCCGCGACGTCGTACGTGTCCACGAGCAGCGTCGTCCCCCGGCCCAGCGAGTTCACCTGGGCCTGGAAGGCGTCCCGCTCCTGGTCGTGCAGGAGGGTGAAGGCGTGTGCGGAGGTGCCGACGGTCGGGATGCCGTAGCGGAAGCCCGCGGCCAGGTCGGAGGTGGTCGTGAAGCCCCCGACGTACGCGGCCCGCGCCGCCGCCACCGCGGCCAGCTCGTGCGTCCGCCGGGCGCCCATCTCGATCAGCGGCCGGTCCCCGGCGGCGGAGGCCATCCGGGAGGCGGCGGCCGCGATGGCCGAGTCGTGGTTGAGGATGGAGAGGATCACGGTCTCCAGGAGCACACACTCCGCGAAGGACCCCTCGACCCGCAGGATCGGCGAGCCCGGGAAGTACACCTCGCCCTCGGGATAGCCCCAGATGTCCCCGCCGAAGCGGTACGAGGCGAGCCACTCCAGGGTCGGCTCGTCCACGACGGCGTTCTCGCGCAGGAAGCCGAGGACGTCGGCGTCGAAGCGGAAGTTCTCGACGGCGTCGAGAACCCGCCCGGTGCCCGCGACGACGCCGTAGCGCCGCCCCTCCGGCAGCCGCCGCGTGAAGACCTCGAAGACCGAGCGTCGCTCGGCGGTCCCCGCGGCCAGTGCGGCCTGCAGCATCGTCAGCTCGTACTGGTCCGTGAAGAGCGCCGTCGAGGGAACGTCCACCGGCAGCCCAAGGTCCGCTGTGTTCATAAGCCTGGATGGTACCCCCATCTCGTCACTCTGACGATTTATGGAGGTCGGTGTATTCCGGTTGTATCCCGTTGTATTCCGGGGGTCCGTTTGTGCGGGCCCCCCTCTCTGGTGGCAGCATGGGCCGTGTGACCGCTCCCGCACCCCTAGAGACCGAAAAGACCGAGTCGGCGGAGGAGGTCTTCGCCGTACCCGAGCCCGACGTCCCCTGGGTCACCATCGTGCACAACGACCCGGTCAACCTCATGAGCTATGTGACGTATGTCTTCCAGACGTACTTCGGCTACACGAAGGACAAGGCCACCAAGCTCATGCTCGACGTCCATCACAAGGGCCGTGCGGTCGTCTCCAGCGGCACGCGCGAGGAGATGGAGCGCGACGTACAGGCCATGCACGGCTACGGTCTGTGGGCCACCCTTCAGCAGGACCGGAAATAGCGGGACCGGAAGTCGTCGGACCGGCGGCCGTCGGACCGGCAGCATCCCGAGCCCTCCCTGTAAACCGCGAGCAGGACCGGAAGTAGCGAACTCACTCCATGCCAGGACACTTCGAACCGCTCCCCGGCGGCGGCGCGGCCGTCGCGCTCGACGAGGTCGAGATCTCCATCATCCGCTCCCTCGCCGTACAGCTCCTGGAGCTCATCGGTCCCGGCCCCGCGGAGAACGCCCCCGACGACCCGCTCGCCGAACTGTTCGCGGAAGGCCCCAGCGAACCGCCCTCCGACCCCGTGCTCCAGCGCCTCTTCCCGGACGCCTACAGCGGCCCCGACGTCGAGGCGTCCTCGCCGGAACAGGCGGAGGAGCAGCGGGCGTACTCCTCCGAGTTCCGCCGCTTCACCGAGAACGACCTGCGCGCCGGCAAGCGCGAGAACGCCCTCGCGGTGATCCGCTCGCTGGACGCCCTCACCACGGCGGGCGACGGCGGCGCGGTCCTCAAGCTCTCCCCGGGGAGTCCGAGCAGTGGCTGCGCGCCCTCAACGACCTGCGCCTGGCGATCGGGGCCCGGCTCGACGTCGTCGACGAGGAGGACACCGACCTCCTCTACCGCCTCCCGGACGAGGACCCGCGCAAGCCGATGGTGATGGCGTACCTGTGGCTGGGCGGTCTCCAGGAGACGCTCGTCGAGACGCTGATGCACTGATCGGACGCCGAGACGCCCTGGTCAGGGGTTGGTTCAGGGTTCAATCGGTGTTCGCTCAGAGGACGCTCAGATCCGGATAACGATCCCGTCACCGTCCTGGCCTGGTATGCACGCCTGAGTGCTGTTTGTCCGCTTCTCCCTGTGGCGTGCCTTACATCACCCGCGGGCTGCCCAGGTTGCGGCCGTGATAAATCTTCACGACCGCCCGACAGGACACCACCCATGTCCGGTCGGGTGCGCCACCGAGCCGGCGACCGCCGGCCAGGCACAGCTCCATCACATCCGGGGGGATCGGAACCCGATCCGAAGCCAAGTGACTGGCTCGGACCGGCATGGAGAAAGGCGCACCACACATGACCTCATCGCAGGTCGACAAGACCGACGAGCCGCGTAGCGGCAGTGAGGCCGTGGGCGGCGACGCCCCCGAAGAGGGGTACGAGCGCGGGCTCGGCAGTCGCCAGGTCCAGATGATCGCGATCGGCGGCGCCATCGGCGTCGGCCTCTTCCTGGGCGCCGGGGCGAACATCGCCAAGGCGGGGCCCAGCCTCATCTTCATGTACGCCCTCGCGGGCGTGATCATCTTCTTCATCATGCGGGCGCTCGGCGAGCTGCTCCTGTACCGCCCGGTCTCGGGCTCCTTCGCGGAGTACTCCCGCGAGTTCCTCGGCCCGTTCTTCGGCTACTTCACCGGCTGGACGTACTGGCTGATGTGGGTGGTCACCGGCATGGCGGAACTCACCGCCGCCGCGATCTACGTCCACTACTGGTTCCCGTCCATCCCCCAATGGGTGACGGCGCTGGTCTTCCTGGTCGTCCTCTTCGTGGCGAACCTGATCTCGGTGAAGCTCTTCGGAGAGATCGAGTTCTGGTTCTCGATGGTCAAGGTCACCGCCCTGATCGGCATGATCGTGATCGGCCTCGGCGTCCTCACCTTCGGCTTCAGCTCGGCCGGTGACACGGCCTCCGTCGCGAACCTCTGGCAGTTCGACGGCTTCTTCCCCAAGGGCATCGGCTCGTCCCTGATGACGCTCCAGGGCGTCATGTTCGCCTACCTCGCCGTCGAGCTCGTCGGCGTCACGGCGGGCGAGTCCGAGGACCCGGAGAAGACCCTCCCCAAGGCGATCAACACCCTCCCGTGGCGCATCGCGCTCTTCTACGTCGGCGCGCTCACGGTCATCCTCTGCGTCGTGAAGTGGACGGAGTTCGCCCCGGGCGTCAGCCCCTTCGTCGAGGCCTTCGCGAAGATCGGCATCCCGGCCGGCGCCGGCATCGTCAACTTCGTGGTCCTGACCGCCGCCCTGTCCTCCTGCAACTCCGGCATGTACTCCACGGGCCGCATGCTGCGCACCCTGGCGGACAACGGCGAGGCCCCCAAGGTCTTCAGCAGGCTCTCCTCGACCAAGACCCCGGCGATCGGCATCACCGTCTCCATGCTCTTCATGGGCATCGGCGTGATCCTGAACTACATCGTCCCGGAGAAGGCCTTCGGCTACGTCACCTCCGTGGCCACTGCCGCCGGCATCTGGACCTGGCTGATGATCCTGGTCAGCCACATCCTCTACCGCCGCGCGGTCGACGCCGGACGCCTGCCCGCCTCCTCCTTCCCGGCCCCGGGCGGAGCGAAGTGCAGCTGGATCGCGGTCGTCTTCCTGCTCTTCGTCACGGGCCTCATCGCCTACGACGCCGACTCCCGCGTCTGCCTGTATGTGATGGCCGGCTGGGCCGCGGCCCTGGCCATCGGCTGGTGGGTGCTCAAGGCACGCAACCCCCAGGTCACCGAGCGCCGCGAACCGGCGTTCGAGAAGGTCGGCTGACCTTCCCGGTTCAGCATGTGGGCCGCTCCGTACCACCCCTCGGTACGGAGCGGCCCGTCCGTCGCCCGCCGCCACCGTGCCTGACGCGCTGCGCGCGGCCCCTTTTGATTTCCTGCTTATCCTGACCGACATGCTGACCATCACCCAGGCCCTCGTCGACCAGATCGTCGCCCACGCGCGCCAGGACCATCCCGACGAGGCGTGCGGCGTCGTCGCGGGCCCGGCGGGCTCGGGCCGCCCCGAGCGCTTCATCCCGATGCTCAACGCCGCCCGCTCGCCCACGTTCTACGAGTTCGACTCCGGCGACCTGCTGAAGCTGTACCGCGACATGGACGACCGCGACGAGGAGCCGGTGATCATCTACCACTCCCACACGGCGACCGAGGCATACCCCTCCCGCACCGACATCTCGTACGCCAACGAGCCCGGCGCGCACTACGTCCTCGTCTCGACGGCGGACGCGGACGACGCGGGTCCCTTCCAGTTCCGCTCGTACCGGATCGTCGAGGGAGAGGTGACGGAGGAGGAGGTCACGGTCGTGGACGCGTACTGACACCGCTCCGACTGCGCCCCGACGCCGCTCCGATCCCCTGCTTCGACTCCGCTCCGATCCTGCCGGCTCCGCTCGGATCCCGGACTTCGGGCAGAATTCATCCACCATCTGAGATCACACTCCGGGACCCGGACCGGGAATCGATACGATGAGCCCATGGTTTCCCAGGACGTGAGCGACAAGACGCCGGGCATGCTGCTCGTGGCGCGGCTGCACGTCGACCTGTGCAGGCTGCAGAGCGCCATCTGTACGCGCTGAACCCTGCCGCCGTACGGCCGTGAGCCACGGCTCCGCGGGGCCGCCACCGGCGTCCCCCCCCCCCGCCACACCCGCGCCGCCGCGCGCCCACCGACCTGACTTTTCCTTCCGACAGGAGCCCGCAACCATGGCCATCGAGGTCCGCATCCCCACCATCCTCCGCACCTACACCGGCGGCGAGAAGGCCGTCGAGGGCGGCGGCGCGACCCTCGCCGAGCTCTTCGCCGACCTCGAGACCCGGCACGCGGGCATCCAGGCCCGGATCGTCGACGACGGCCAGCTGCGCCGCTTCGTCAACGTGTACCTGAACGACGAGGACGTCCGCTTCCTCGACGGCATCAACACCAAGCTCACCGACGGCGACAACGTGACGATCCTGCCGGCCGTGGCCGGCGGCATGGTCTGATCGGCTGCTGATCGCTGATGCGCTACGACTCCCCGCTCGCCGCGGTGGGCAACACCCCTCTGGTGCGCCTGCCACGCCTTTCGCCGTCCGCCGACGTCCGGATCTGGGCGAAGCTGGAGGACCGCAACCCGACCGGCTCGGTCAAGGACCGCCCGGCCCTGCACATGGTCGAACAGGCGGAGAAGGACGGCCGGTTGACGCCGGGCTGCACGATCCTGGAGCCGACGAGCGGGAACACCGGCATCTCGCTGGCCATGGCGGCGAAGCTCAAGGGCTACCGCATGGTGTGCGTGATGCCGGAGAACACCTCTCAGGAGCGGCGGGACCTGCTGGCCATGTGGGGCGCGGAGATCATCTCCAGCCCCGCGGCCGGCGGTTCCAACACCGCCGTGCGCGTCGCGAAGGAACTGTCGGCCGAGCACCCCGACTGGGTGATGCTCTACCAGTACGGGAACCCCGACAACGCGGGCGCGCACTACGCGACGACGGGTCCCGAGATCCTGGCGGACCTCCCCTCCATCACGCACTTCGTCGCCGGCCTCGGCACGACGGGCACCCTGATGGGCGTCGGCCGCTACCTCCGGGAGAACAAGCCGGACGTGAAGATCATCGCCGCGGAGCCGCGCTACGACGACCTCGTGTACGGCCTGCGCAACCTGGACGAGGGATTCGTTCCCGAGCTGTACGACGCGTCGGTCCTCACCTCCCGCTTCTCGGTCGGCTCCGCCGACGCGGTCACCCGCACCCGTGAGCTCCTCCAGCAGGAGGGCATCTTCGCGGGCGTCTCCACCGGGGCCGCGCTGCACGCCGCGATCGGCGTCGGCAAGAAGGCGCTCGCCGCCGGGGAGTCCGCCGACATCGCCTTCGTCGTCGCCGACGGCGGCTGGAAGTACCTGTCGACGGGCGTCTACACCGCCGCGACCACAGAAGAAGCCATCGAAACCCTCCAGGGCCAGCTCTGGGCGTAGGCCGCACGGGCGGCGGCGCGGATGTGTCTCGCCCCCGCCGCCCCTACCCGTCCCCTCCTCCTGGGGCTCCGCCCCGGACCCCGAGGGGTGGTCTTTCGGCTGCGGGCCGGTGGGGGTTGGGCGCGCAGTTCCCCGCGCCCCTAAAAGCTCTCAGCCCGTCCGGCGTTTGAGGACGAGGCCGTTCAGGCCGATGGGGGGCTCGGGGCGGAGCCCCCAGGTTGGGGACGGGACGGGTAGGGGCGGCGGGGGCGAGCGACGGTCTCAGCCGGCCAAGTAGCGGACCTGGTCCCAAAGGACCGGATCCACCACCCCCACCCGCCGCCGAAACTCCCACAAGGGCACCTCGCGCAGCTCATCCGTCTCCAGGAAGCTCGCCCGCCCATGGGCATCGCCGACGGCACCCGGCGGCAACGGAATCACCCCGGCCCGCTCGTCGTGGTACTTGCTCGTGATCTTCGCGACGGTCACCCGTTCGCCCCGCACGGCCAGCACCAGACACGGTCGGTCCTTCTCCCCGGGCCCGCCCTCGTACGGAACCTTCGCCCACCAGATCTCCGCCGGCCGCGGCCGAGGCACCCGGGGCCGCTTCCGCACCCCGGCCGGCGGCCGCCCGGGCGGCCGAGTCCGACCGACGGCCCGGTCCGGACGGCGCACTCGGCGCCCACGGCGCCCCCAGCCGTCCACCAGCGTCGCGACCAGCGCGAGCAGCACCACGGCCGCCAACGCGAGCCACCAGGACGTGTCCATACCAAAGAAGGTACCGGCGCGCACTCCGCCCCGCCCGCCGCCCGCGAGAACCAGGGATCCGACCTCCGGTCGACCGTCCATCCGAACCGGTGACACCACAGGTGAGTTCGCCCACAACAGCCCCTGGTGGAGGAGCGACCCGCCCTTTTGCGCCTTACGCTCGACGGACCGCACGACCCCCGTTCCCGTATCTGCACCCGAGTACCTGCACCCCGCATCTACTCTCTGCACTTCCTGTCAGCGCGGAGGTTCCAGCTCCTATGAAGCTCACCGTCGTCGGCTGCTCGGGGTCGTTCCCGTCCGCGGAATCGGCCTGCTCGAGCTACCTCGTCGAGGCCGACGGCTTCAGGCTGCTTCTCGACATGGGCAATGGTGCCCTTGGCGAGCTGCAGCGCCACTGCGGTCTCTACGACCTCGACGCGATCTTCCTCAGCCATCTGCACGCCGACCACTGCATCGACATGTGCGCGTACTTCGTCGCGCGCTACTACCGCCACGACGGTGGCCGCTGCGACCCGCTCCCCGTCTACGGACCCGAGGGCACGGAACAGCGACTGACCACCGCGTACGCGGACACTCCCACCGCCTCCTCGATGAGCGAGGTCTTCGACTTCCACACCGTGAAACCGGGCACGTTCGAGATCGGCCCGTTCACCGTGCACACGGAGCGGGTGCGCCACCCCGTGGAGGCGTACGCCATCCGCATCGAGCACGACGGGAAGTCGCTGACGTACTCCGGGGACACCGGTGTCACCGACGCGCTGGACGAACTCGCCCGGGACACCGACCTGTTCCTCTGCGAGGCCGCGTTCACGCACGGCAAGGAGAAGATCCCCGACCTGCACCTCAACGGCCGCGAAGCGGGCGAGAGCGCCGACCGCGCCGGCGCCCGTCGCCTGCTGCTCACCCACATCCCGCCGTGGACGGACCCCGCGGTCAACCTCGCCGACGCACGCGAGGTCTTCGACGGTCCGGTGGAGCTGGCGGTGCCGAGGGTGACGTACGAGATCTAGATCCTGGGGGGACCCGATCCGTGCAGGCGGCCCCAGGACCTGTCCGGGCATCGGGCATCGGGCAGCGGCTGCCGTCGATCCGTGCCGGCCGGCGGCGTCCGGGGCCTGCAACTACGGCTGTGGGATCAGAAGTTCGCGCCGGCGAGCGCGTTCAGGAAGACCTGCGGGTTCCAGTACTCCCGGTAGTCCACGATGAGACCGTCGCGGAAGGTCGCGAAGGTCGCGTAACTCATGTCGTAGGGATTGCCGTTGGACACCACGCCGCCCCTCACGCTCCACTCCGCGATCGCCACGTTCTCGTCGTCGGTCGGATAGACACGCGCAGCGCCGGGATCTCCCGCACGTCGTCCTGGCCTCCGAGGCCGCGGAGGCGCTGACCGGCCAGGTCCTGACCGTGGACGGCGGCAGCCTGCTGCGATGAGGGCGCCGACGTGACGAAGGCCCCTGTGGCCCAGCGATCGCTGGGCCACAGGGGCCTTCGGTCGTGTGCGGGGGCTACTTGGCCTCCGCCTTCAGCAGCTCCGCCAGCTCCTCGTCGGACTCGCGGCCCGGCGTGGGGAGGTTCCACTTGATGATCGCGAAGCGGAAGACCGCGTAGTAGACCACCCCGAAGCACAGACCCACCAGGACCAGGCCCCATGGATTGGTCGCGATGCCGAGGTTCAGACCGAAGTCGACCGCGCCCGCCGAGAAGCCGAAGCCGTCCTTCATGCCGAGCGCCCAGGTCAGCGCCAGCGAGACACCGGTGAGGACCGCGTGGATGGCGTACAGGGCCGGCGCGATGAACATGAACGTGAACTCGATCGGCTCGGTCACACCCGTCACGAACGAGGTCAGAGCGATCGAGAGCATCATGCCGCCGATGACCTTGCGGCGCTCGGGGCGGGCGCAGTGCACGATCGCCAGGCACGCGGCCGGGAGGCCGAACATCATGATCGGGAAGAAGCCGGTCATGAACTGGCCCGCGGTCGGGTCGCCGGCCAGGAAGCGCGCGATGTCACCGCTCTTGCCGTGGTAGTCGCCCGCCTGGAACCAGGGGTAGGAGTTCAGCAGGTGGTGCATGCCGATCGGGATCAGCGCACGGTTGGCGACACCGAAGATGCCGGCGCCGACGGCACCCGAACCGACCAGCTTCTCACCGAAGCTGTGCAGACCCGTGCCGAGGACCGGCCAGATGTAACCGAAGACGATGCCGATCAGCAGACCCGCGAAGGCGGACAGGATCGGGACGAGCCGGCGGCCGCCGAAGAAGCCTGCCCAGTCGGGCAGCTTGGTCCGGTAGAACTTCTGGTACAGCAGGGCGACGACTATGCCCATCACCACACCGCCCAGGACCTTGGCGTCCACGGGGGCGTTCACCATGACCACCTTGCCGTCGACGGCCGTGGCCACCTTCGGCAGGTTCTTGTCGGTGAACGTCGCCAGCACGTTCTTGAACACCAGGTAGCCGACCACCGCGGCGAGCGCCGTCGAGCCGTCCGACTTCTTCGCGAAGCCGATCGCGATGCCCACGGCGAACAGCAGTGCCATGTTGTCGAGGATCGCGTTGCCGCCGGCCGTCATGAAGCCGGCGATCTTGGTGAAGAACGTGGGGAAGGACGGGCGTCCCAGCATGTCCGTGTTGCCGAGACGCACGAGGAGCGCGGCGGCGGGCAGTACGGCGACCGGCAGCATCAGGCTGCGGCCGATGCGCTGCAGGACAGCCATCGCGCCGGAGCCCTTCTTCTTGTCGGCCGCGGGAGCGGCGCTGGCCGTGGTCACAACTTCCTCCAGTGGACAAGGCGCCGCCCAGAGGACAAGGAAGGGGGGTGGGGACGGCGTGGTCTACACCACTCAGTGGTGTAGACCTGTTGTAGCACGGTGAAGGTGAGATAAGGAACCCGCGAATTTTGTGGCCCGGGTCATAAGAGGACGAACCGGTTCCGGACACGCCGAAGCCGCGCCCCGAAAGAGGCGCGAGCCCGCGGCCCGTGAACGAACCGCCTACGGCTTGGTCGTGTCCTCGTGCTCCTCCTCCGGCTCCCTGCCCGGAGTCTTCAGGTCGAACTTCGTGATCGCGAACCGGAAGATCACGTAGTACACGACGGCGAAGCACAGCCCGATCGGCACGATCGCCCACGGCTTGGTCGCCAGGTGCCAGTTGATGACGTAGTCGATGACTCCGGCGGAGAAGCCGAAACCGTCATGCACGCCCAACCCCCAGGTCACCGCCATCGACACTCCCGTCAGCAGCGCGTGGATCACGTACAGCACGGGCGCGACGAACAGGAAGGAGTACTCGAGCGGTTCCGTGATGCCCGTGACGAACGAGGTCAGCGCGACCGACAGCATGAGCCCGCCGATCTCCTTGCGGCGCTCGGGCCGGGCGCAGTGCGTGATGGCCAGGGCCGCCGCCGGCAGCGCGAACATCATGATGGGGAAGAAGCCGGACGTGAACTGCCCGGCGTTCGGGTCGCCCGCCAGGAACATGGTGATGTCACCGTGCACGACCGTCCCGTCCGGCGCGGTGTAGCTGCCGAACTGGAACCAGACGGGCACGTTCAGGAACTGGTGCAGACCGACCACCAGCAGCGCCCGGTTGGCCACGCCGAAGACACCGGCACCCCAGGAACCCAGTCCCACCAGCCAGTCGCTGAAGTGCTCGAGGCCCCGCCCCACCGGCGGCCAGACCCACAGGCACAGCACGGCGAACGCGATCGCCACGAACGCCATGATGATCGGCACCAGCCGCCGCCCGTTGAAGAACCCGAGCCAGTCGACCAGCCTCGTGCGGTGGTAGCGCTGCCAGATGTACGCGGTCATCAGCCCCATGACGATGCCGCCGAAGACCCCCGGATTCTGGTACGTGAACGGGGCCACGGAGGAGTCCGCCGCCTGGCAGCCGATGTTCGTGAGAGCCTTCGCCCCGCCCGGGCAGCTCACCGGGAACTGGCGCAGCACGTTGTAGTAGACGAGGAAGCCGGCGACCGCCGCGAGCGCCGTCGACCCGTCCGACTTCTTCGCCATGCCGATGGCCACACCCACGCAGAACAGCATCGGCAGCCCGAGCTGGCCGTCGAGCAGCGCGCCGCCGGCACCTCTCATGATCTTGGAGACGTTGTCCCAGCCGAGCCCCTCGGCGCCGAACACGCCAGGCTGGCCGAGCCCGATGAGAAGGCCCGCGGCCGGCAGCACGGCGATCGGCAGCTGGAGGCTGCGGCCCATCTTCTGCAGCCCCTGGAACAGCTTGTTCCAGCGGGCCCGTGCGGGCGCGGGGGCGCTGTCGGCACTCATGGGCGTCCTCCGGGCGGGGCCGGGTTGGCGACTGTACGCCCACTGGTGTAGACCAGTCGACGAACGGTTGCGCTGTCGTGAACGCCATCATTCGGTACGCGCGACATGGCCGCTCGCAAAGATGGGCCAACTGTGGGTTACTGCGACAAAGCGGTTCTGATCAGGGAGTAGGACATGGCCACGAAGGCTGAGAAGATCGTCGCCGGGCTCGGCGGCATCGACAACATCGAAGAGGTCGAGGGCTGCATCACCCGTCTGCGTACCGAGGTCGTGGACCCGAGCAAGGTCGACGAGGCCGCCCTGAAGGCCGCCGGTGCCCACGGAGTCGTCAAGATGGGCACCGCCATCCAGGTCGTCATCGGCACGGACGCCGACCCCATCGCCGCGGACATCGAAGACATGATGTGAACCGAGAAGTCGCGATACGAAGCGACGCGAACCGATGTGAGTCGATGTGAGTCGATGTGAGTCGAAGGGGCACCCTTGAGCCCCCACCTCACCCTTGAGGGGCCGCTTCCGCAACCGGAGGCGGCCCCTCAGCCGTATGCGGCTAGGCTCAACGCCATGTCTCGAATCGACGGCCGCACCCCCGAACAACTGCGCCCCATCACCATCCAGCGCGGCTGGAGCAAGCACGCCGAGGGCTCCGTCCTCGTCTCCTTCGGCGACACCAAGGTGTTCTGCACCGCCTCCGTCACCGAGGGCGTCCCGCGCTGGCGCAAGGGCAGCGGAGAGGGCTGGGTCACCGCCGAGTACTCCATGCTTCCCCGCGCCACGAACACCCGCGGAGACCGCGAGTCGGTCCGCGGCAAGATCGGCGGCCGTACGCACGAGATCTCCCGCCTCATCGGCCGCTCCCTGCGCGCCGTCATCGACTACAAGGCGCTCGGCGAGAACACCATCGTCCTCGACTGCGACGTCCTCCAGGCCGACGGCGGCACGCGCACGGCGGCCATCACCGGCGCGTACGTGGCGCTGGCCGACGCGATCACCTGGGCGCAGGGCAAGAAGCTGGTCAAGCCCGGCCGCAAGCCCCTGACCGGCACCGTCTCCGCCGTCTCGGTCGGCATCGTCGGCGGGATCCCCCTCCTGGACCTCTGCTACGAGGAGGACGTGAAGGCCGACACCGACATGAACGTCGTCTGCACCGGCGACGGACGCTTCGTCGAGGTCCAGGGCACCGCGGAGGCCGAGCCCTTCGACCGCAAGGAGCTGAACGCCCTGCTCGACCTCGCCGTCGCCGGCTGCGACGAGCTCGCGACGATCCAGCGGGCGGCCCTCGAGGCAACCGCGGAATAACCCTTCGCGTTCTTAGGGGTACGGGCGTACGGTCCAGCCGTGCGCCCCCGTCGGCCCTCGCACGGGCCGAGCCGACCACGCCACGGGGTCGACCACATGTTTGTCCACGGGGAGGGACCGTTCCATGGCCGCGCGCCACCGACGCCGCACAGCCGCATTCGCCGTCGCCGCCGTACTCGTCGCCCTGCCGGCGGCCGTGGGCTGTGACGCCGTCAACAAGGCCCTGGACTGTGTCCAGACCGCCGACTCCATCGCCGACAGCGTCACCAGCCTCCAGCAGGCCGTGGAGAACGCGGCGAACGACCCGACGCAGACCGACGAGTCCCTCAACGCGATCGAGAACAACCTCGACAAGATCGGCGACAAGACGGACAACGCCGATGTCAACAAGGCGGTCGACGACCTGAACAAGGCCGTCGGCAACGTCCGTACGGCCATCAAGAACGGCGACAACACCCCCGACGTCAGCCCGGTCACCGACGCGGCCGGAGAGCTCACCAAGGTCTGCACGCCGTAACGACCACCGGGCGGACCCGGGAAAGGGACTCGGCGATACTGATGGCCATGACCCGCCTGATCCTCGCCACCCGCAACGCCGGAAAGATCACCGAGCTGAGGGCGATCCTCGCCGAAGCAGGTATCGTCCACGATCTCGTCGGCGCGGAGGCCTATCCGGACATCCCCGACGTCAAGGAAACCGGCGTCACCTTCGCCGAGAACGCCCTCCTCAAAGCACACGCCCTGGCCCAGGCCACCGGCCTGCCCGCCGTCGCCGACGACTCCGGCCTCTGCGTGGACGTCCTGAACGGCGCCCCCGGCATCTTCTCCGCCCGCTGGGCGGGACGGCACGGGGACGACCGCGCGAACCTGGACCTTCTCCTCGCCCAGCTCTCGGACATCTCCGAGGAACACCGGGGCGCCCACTTCGCCTGCGCGGCGGCGCTCGCCCTGCCGGACGGCACGGAGCGCGTCGTCGAGGGCCAACTGAGGGGCACCCTGCGCCACACCCCCACCGGCACCAACGGCTTCGGCTACGACCCCATCCTCCAGCCGGAGGGCGACACCCGAACCTGCGCCGAACTCTCCCCCGAGGAGAAGAACGCGATCAGCCACCGGGGGAGGGCGTTCCGGGGGCTGGTGCCGGTGGTTCGGGAGCTGTTGGGCTGAGAGCGCACACCAGAACGGCCTGCGCATCTTTCGAT
This sequence comes from Streptomyces mirabilis, assembly GCF_039503195.1. NCBI lineage: Bacteria > Bacillati > Actinomycetota > Actinomycetes > Kitasatosporales > Streptomycetaceae > Streptomyces > Streptomyces mirabilis. The sequence continues at coordinate 4,233,715 of NZ_JBCJKP010000001.1, read as the reverse complement.
TCGCAGGCCGTTTGCTGTGCGGCGGAAGGGATTCGAACCCTCAAGCCGTTTCACGGGCCACAGATCCTAAGTCTGCTGCGTCGCCGTTGCGCCACCGCCGCTAGCCGCCTGCCATCGTACCGGGAGTCGCCCGCCGCTTCCCGCCTCCCCTGCGCCAGGTGCTCGTGCTCGCGTGGCAGTTGGGGCGCGGCAACCGCGGATTCCCGCGCTGGTTGTCATGCCAGGGCCGGCCCCCGCGGGATGTGGTCGCGGGGAGCGTTCGAGGGCTTGGTCCGGTGCTGGCGGGAGCCGATCGGTGCCGGTGACGGCTGTTCGTACGAGGAGTTGACCGAGGCCGAGTACCGGCTTCGATCGACGTTGCCGATCGCGTTGCGGGATGCGTACGGGTTGCTCGGGAGGCGTGCGGACCTGACCGGCGTGCAGGATCGGCCGCTTCCGCTGGAGCAACTGCGCATTCCCGGCGGTGCTTTGGTGTTCCGGTGGGAGAACCAGGCGGTCGCCGAGTGGGCCGTGCGGCAGGAGGACCGGGAGAAGGACCGGGAGAAGGACGATCCGCCCGTGGTCTTCCGGCTGGATCAACCGGCCGTGGTGAATCAACCGGCCGTGGTGAGGAGTCCGGTGCCCGGTCAGTGCCCCGACGTCATCTTCAGGCCCACCACCGCCACCAGGAGCAGGCAGACGAAGAAGACGCGGGCGGCGGTCACCGGTTCGCCGAGGACGAGCATGCCCAGTACCGCCGCGCCGGCCGCGCCGATGCCGACCCAGACACCGTAGGCGGTGCCGATGGGGAGGGACTTGGCGGCGTAGGAGAGCAGGACCATGCTCGCGATGATGCCCGTGCCGGTGAGGACGCTGGGGACGAGGCGGGTGAAGCCGTCGGTGTACTTCATGCCGATCGACCAGCCGACTTCGAGCAGACCGGCGACGAGCAGCAGGATCCAGGCCATGAGAGGCACCTCCGTGAGTGATCAACAGGGGTGCGTCGTCTTTGCCTGGGAGCGCGTTCGCTCTCCGCCCGGTACGGCGCGTCTCGTCGGGGTCCTTCAACGCCTTCCACGGTAGCAAAGCGCAGGCAAAAGGGGCTGGTGACCATGGTCACCAGCCCCGTCAGAGCGGCTACGCCCTACAAATACAAGCCGGTCGAGTCCTCGGAGCCCTCGAAGCGGTCCGCCGCCACGGCGTGCAGATCGCGCTCGCGCATCAGCACGTACGCGATTCCCCGCACCTCGACCTCGGCCCGGTCCTCGGGGTCGTAGAGGACGCGGTCGCCGGGTTCCACCGTCCGTACGTTCTGCCCGACCGCGACGACCTCGGCCCAGGCGAGGCGCCGCCCGACGGCCGCCGTCGCGGGGATCAGGATGCCGCCGCCGGAACGTCGCTCGCCCTCGGCGGCGTCCTGCCGGACCAGCACGCGGTCGTGCAGCATCCGGATGGGCAACTTGTCGTGGTGGGGGGTCTGCTTGTCCCGATTGGCGCTCACGTCCAGAACCTACCTGCCTTTGAGCCGTCCGTACGCAGCCGGGTCGCGCCCGGCCGGGTCGAGTCGAGCCGGGTTCGAGCCGAGTCGAGCCGGAGTCGAGTCGTTGTCAGCGCTTGCGGCGCCGTGAGCCCACGACGAGCAGGCTCACGACCCCGACCGCGACGAGCGCGAGGGGCACGATGCGCTCCAGGCGCGGCCCGCCGTCCTCGGTGACGAGCTGGCCCTTCGCGTCGCCGACGACCCGGTTGACGCCGACGTAGGCGCGGCCGAGCGTGTGGTCGATCTGGGAGGCGACCTTGGCCTTGGCGTCCCCGACGATCGTCTTCGGGTGGACCCGCACGCCGATCTCGTCGAGCGTCTCGGCGAGTGTTTCGCGGCGGCGCTTGATGTCCGCCTCGATCTGCGCCGGAGTCCTGGTATCCGACGTTCTCGACGTATCCGACACCGCGCTGCCTCCGTGGTCGTGTTCCGATCCTTGTCTCCGTGCCGCCGACAGTCTGTCAGCTCGGGCCGCCGCTCACCCCTCGGCACCCCCATTACGCTCGTTCCCGTAGTTCCGTAAGCATTCACCCCGGCCACGTGAGGTTCCGATGAGCGAGCGACTTCAGCCCGGCGACACCGCCCCCGCCTTCACCCTGCCCGACGCCGACGGCAACGAGGTCTCCCTCGCCGACCACAAGGGCCGCAAGGTCGTCGTCTACTTCTACCCGGCCGCCCTGACCCCCGGCTGCACGAAGCAGGCCTGCGACTTCACGGACAACCTCGACCTGCTGGCCGGTGCCGGGTACGACGTCATCGGCGTCTCCCCGGACAAGCCCGAGAAGCTCGCCAAGTTCCGCGAGAAGGAGTCCCTGAAGGTCACCCTGGTCGGCGACCCCGACAAGACCGTCCTGGAGGCGTACGGCGCCTTCGGTGAGAAGAAGCTGTACGGCAAGACGGTCGTCGGCGTCATCCGCTCCACGGTGATCGTGGACGAGGAGGGCAAGGTCGAGCGGGCGCTGTACAACGTCAAGGCGACCGGCCATGTGGCGAAGATCATCAAGGATCTGGGGATCTGAGGATCCGAGTTCGCCCAGGTCACTGTTGCGGGTCACTGTTTTCGTGACGTCAGTCCGCTCAGTGGCCCCGCTCCCGCGGTCGTCCCCGTCGTACCGCCGCCGTCCGTGGTCCCGCCCGACGGAGCAGCGGTGTCGCCACCGGTGGTGGTGCCCGCGTCCGTCGTGCCGCCGGTGGTCGTCCCGTCGGTCGTGCCACCCCCGGTGGTGGTGCCGCCGTCGGTCTGGCCCTGCGTCTGCCCTTGGGTCTGGCCGTCCGTCTGGCCCTGGGTCTGGCCGTCGGTCTGCCCCTGGGTCTGGCCCTGTGTCTGATCCGGGGGCGGGCTCTGGGAGGCCGTCCCGCCGGTGGTCTGGCCCCCGTTGTCCTGGCCACCGGTGCCGGGGGTCTGGTCGGTGGGGCCGGTACTCGGGAGCTGCTGCTCCTCCGCGCCCGGCTGGAGCCGCAGGTCGAAGTCCTTCGGGCTGCTGCCCTTGAGCGCGGACTTCGTGTACTGCGCCCAGATCTGGGCCGGGTAGCCGCCGCCGTTGACACGGACCTGGCCGAGGGCGCCGTAGAGGGACTCGTGGGTGCCGGTGTCGGGGTCCTGGCCCATGACGGAGACGACGGTGGCGAGGTCGGGGGTGTAGCCCGCGAACCAGGCCGCCTGGTCCTCCTCCGCGGTGCCGGTCTTGCCCGCGGCGGGCCGGCCGGCGGCCAGCGCGGCGGTACCGGTACCGCCCTCGACGACGCTCTGCAGGATGGACGTGGTGGTGTCGGCGGCCTCCCGGCTCACCGCCTGCCTGGTGTCCTGCTTGGGGAGGCTCACGGCCGACGTGCCGTCCTTGGTGACCTTCTCGACGAGCGTGTACGTGCCGTGCGTGCCGTGGTTGGCGAGTGTCGCGTACGCCTCCGCCATGTCGAGGACGCTGGCCGTGGACGGGCCGAGCGCGATGGACGGGGTGGCGGTCAGGTCGGGGGTGGTGGAGGGGACACCGAGGTCGACGGCGGTCTGCTTGACCTTGCTCGGGCCGACGTCCACGGCCATCTGCGCGTACACGGCGTTCACCGACTTGTCGGTGGCGGTGCGTACCGTGATGGGCCCGTACGAGCGGTTGTCCTCGTTCTCGGGCGCGTACGAGCCGCCGCTCCAGCCCTGCACGGGGCGCTTGTTGGTGCCGTCGTAGACGGTGTTCGGGGTGATCGTGCGGCCGTCCTGCGTCTGCGAGCCGTTCTGCACGGCCGAGGTGAAGACGAACGGCTTGAAGGTCGAGCCGACCTGGTAGTCACGGCGTGTCGCGTTGTTGACGTACTGCTTGGTGTAGTCGATGCCGCCGTACATCGCGACGACCTTGCCGGTGGCCGGGTCGATGGAGACGCCGCCGGCGCGGACGTACCGGTCGACCTTGCGGTTCTTCTTGTCGAGGTGCGACATCACCTGGTCGTCGACGGCCTTCACGAACGCGTTCTGCCGGGACTTCTGGAGCGTGGTCGTGATGCGGTAGCCGCCGGTGGTCAGGGTGTCCTCGTCGATGATCTTGTTCGAGACGAGGTAGTCCTTGACCGCCTGCACCAGGTAGCCGCGCTGGCCCGACATGGCGGCGGCGACCACTTCCTGCTTGGGCTGCGGGAACGTCACCTTGGCCCGGTCCGCCTGGGTCAGCCAGTTCTTCTTGACCATGCCGTCGAGGACGTAGTTCCAGCGGGCGACGGCCGCGGACTTGTTCTCGGGGTGCGCGACCACGTCGTACTCGCTCGGCGCGTTCAGGAGCGCGGCGAGGTAGGCACCCTGACCGACCGTCAGGTTCTTGGCGTCGACACCGTAGTACGCCTGGGCGGCGGCCTGGATGCCGTACGCGTTGCGGCCGTAGTAGCTGGTGTTGAGGTAGCCCTCGAGGATGTCGTCCTTGCTCTTCTGGCGGTCGAGCTTGATGGAGATGAAGAACTCCTTCACCTTCCGCGTGGCGGTCTGCTCCTGGCCCAGGTAGTAGTTCTTCACGTACTGCTGGGTGATCGTCGAACCGGACTGCTTGCCCTTGCCGGTGGCGGTGTTCCAGCCGGCGCGGATCATCGCCTTGGGGTCGACGGCCGACTCGGTGTAGAAGTCGCGGTCCTCGGCGGCGAGCGCCGCGTGCTGGGCGTCCTTCGAGATCTCCGCGAGCGCCACGTTCTCGCGGTTGACCTCGCCGTCGCGGGCGAGCTGGCTGCCGTCCGCGTACAGGTAGACGTTGCTCTGCTTGGTCGCGGCGGCGTTCGCGGGCGGGATCTTGACCAGGTAGTAGCCGAGTGCGAACAGGCCGATCACGAGCAGTATCGCGCCGAGGAACGTGCCGAGCACCATCCGCCAGGTCGGGATGAGCCGCCCCCAGCCCGTCCGCTTCCGCCTGGGCTTCTTCCCCGGCGCGTCCGTCCCGCCCGGATCGCCCGGTGCGCCGTCGCTGCCCGGCCCGCCCGGTGCCACTTGGGGCGCCGGTTCCGGCTCCTTCGGGGCCCAGCCCTGGCTGCTCTGCTGCGGCTGCGGCTTGTCACTCATCTGTTCGCCGGACTCCTGTTTCGCATCGTACGTTCCCGTACGCCCTCATACGCCTGGTGCGCCCCCTGATGAAGACTGTCGCACCAAGCGTTCCGTTCCCGGATCCCGGCACGTGTCGCGCCTGAAAATGCCTGGCAGGCGAAGCCGGGCGGGGCTAGGCTCCTGCGCTTCGGCCACAACGGCCCTTTTGACGCAAGGAGGGACATCCTCGTGGGGACAGGGCGGTTGTACACGGCCGTCGCGGTGGGCGGGTTCCGGCGCTACGCCACTTATCGGACGGCGACGGCGGCGGGAGTGTTCACCAACACCGTCTTCGGGCTGATCCTGGCGTACGTCTTCATGGCCCTGTGGGACGAGAAACCGCACCTCGGCGGCTATGACCAGGCCCAGGCGCTCACCTATGTGTGGCTCTCCCAGGCGCTGCTCATGGCGATGGCGACGATGGGCGGCGGCTTCGAGGACGAGTTGATCGAGCGCATCCGTACGGGTGACATCGCGATCGACCTGTACCGGCCCGCCGACCTCCAGCTGTGGTGGCTGTCCCAGGACGCGGGGCGGGCCATGTTCCATCTGCTGGGGCGCGGAGCGGTGCCCCTCGCGTTCGGCGCGCTCTTCTTCGAACTGGCGCTCCCCGCCGACCCGCTGACCTGGATCGCGTTCCTGATCGCGGTCGCGCTCGGAACGGTCGTCAGCTTCTCGCTCCGCTACCTGGTGGCCCTGTCCGCGTTCTGGCTGCTCGACGGGGCGGGCGTGGCGCAGATGTCCATGATCGCGGGTGTCTTCTGCTCGGGGATGCTGCTGCCGCTGAACGTCTTCCCGGGCGCGCTGGGCGAGGTCGTACGCGCCCTGCCCTGGTCGTCCCTGGTCCAGGGCCCCGCGGACGTCCTGCTCGGCACCGCGGACCCGCTCGGCACGTACGTCTTCCAGGCGTCCTGGGCGCTGGGGCTCCTGGCCCTGGGCCGACTGATCCAGTCAGTGGCGACAAGGAGGGTGGTGGTGCAGGGTGGCTGACTCGGCGGAGGTACCGCAGGCCGCACGGGGCTCCGGAGACTCGGTCACTTCCGGGGAGCGGCCGGCTTCGGCGGTGCCGGGTGCGCCGCAGGGGACGTATGCCCGAGTGCGGGACGGATTCCGCGCCTACCGGATGATCGCCGGGATGTGGATCCGCTCCACGATGGCCTACCGGGCCTCCTTCGTGATGACCACCTTCGGGAACTTCGCGGCGACCGCCCTCGACTTCGTGGCCGTCCTGCTGATGTTCTCGCGGGTCGACCGGATCGGCGGCTACAGCCTGCCCGAGGTCGCGTTCCTGTACGGCGTCTCGGCCACCTCCTTCGGGATCACGGACCTGGTGGTCGGCTCGATGGACCGGCTCGGGCGCCGGGTGCGCGACGGCACCCTCGACACCCTCCTCGTACGCCCCGTCCCCGTACTCGCCCAGGTCGCCGCCGACCGCTTCGCGCTGCGCCGCCTGGGCCGGGTCACCCAAGGGCTGCTGGTCCTCGCGTACGCGATCGCCGTGCTCGACATCGACTGGACGCCGCTCAGACTGCTCATGGTCCCGCTGATGCTGCTCTGCGGCGCCGCCATCTTCGCGGCCGTGTTCGTGGCGGGCGGAGCCTTCCAGTTCATCGCGCAGGACGCCTCCGAGGTGCAGAACTCCTTCACGTACGGCGGCACCACGCTCCTGCAGTACCCGCCGACCGTCTTCGCCAAGGACCTGGTGCGCGGGGTCACCTTCGTGCTCCCGCTGGCCTTCGTGAACTGGCTGCCCGGGCTGTACGTGCTGGGCCGGCCCTATCCGCTCGACCTGCCGACCTGGATCGCCTTCACCCCGCCCCTGATCGCGGCGGGCTGCTGCGCGCTGGCGGGGATCGCCTGGCGGGCGGGACTTCGTTCGTATCGCAGCACGGGGAGTTGAACCGACATGGAAACAGGCCTGATGACGGACCCGGTCAGGGATCCGGTGGGCGACTTCATCGAACTCGACGGCGTCGAGAAGGTCTTCGACGTCCGCAAGAAGACCGGCTTCCTGCGCAGCGAACGGCGCCAGGTGCGGGCCGTGGACTCCCTGTCCTTCACCGTGGCGCGCGGTGAGATGGTCGGCTACATCGGCCCGAACGGCGCGGGCAAGTCGACCACCATCAAGATGCTCACCGGCATCCTCACGCCGAGCGCCGGCCGGCTGCGGGTGGCGGGCATCGACCCCTCCCGCGAGCGGACCCGGCTCGCGCGGCGCATCGGGGTCGTCTTCGGGCAGCGTACGACCCTGTGGTGGGACCTTCCGCTGATCGACTCCTACCGGCTGATGCACCGCATGTACCGGATCCCGGACGCCCGTTACCGCGAGAACCTCGACCGCTGTGTCGAACTCCTCGACCTGGAAGCCCTGTTGGACGTGCCGGTGCGCCAGCTCTCGCTGGGGCAGCGGATGCGCGGCGACATCGGGGCGGCGCTGCTGCACGACCCCGAGGTCCTCTACCTCGACGAACCCACCATCGGCCTCGATGTGATCAGCAAGGCCAAGGTCCGTTCCTTCCTGCGGGACCTGAACGCCGAGCGCGGCACGACGGTGCTGCTGACCACGCACGACCTCACCGACATCGAGCAGTTGTGCCGGCGGGTGATGGTCATCGACCACGGGCGGCTGATGTACGACGGTCCGCTGACCGGGCTGCACGAGGTGGGGGAGAGCGAGCGGACCCTCGTGGTCGACCTGGAGCGGGAGCTCCCGCCGATCGAGGTGGACTCGGCGCGGGTGGTGAAGGTGGAGGGGCCCCGGCAGTGGCTCGCCTTCCCCGCGGCGGCGTCGGCGGCGGAGCTGGTGGCGCGGATCGCGGCCGAGTTCCCCCTGGTGGACCTCTCGGTGCGGGAGCCGGACATCGAGGCGGTCATCAGCCGCATGTACGCGGAGAAGGCTCTCTCGTAGGCTGAGTCCCATGACCGAGGATGCGCCTTCCAGGGGAAGCGACGACCAGCGACCGACGCCGCCGGACCCCGGATCCCCGAGCCCGGAACTGCGGGCCTCCGACGCCGATCGTGAACGAGTCGCCGAACAGCTGCGGGACGCCCTCGCGGAGGGCCGCCTCGACATGGAGGAGTTCGAGGAGCGGCTGGAAGCGGCGTTCAAGGCACGGACGTACAGGGAACTGGCGCCGCTCACCCGCGATCTGCCGGACGTGCACGCCGTGGCCCCGGTGTCCATGGTCAAGCAGCCCGAGGAGAGCGGGAGTTGGGCGGGGCGGATCGTCGGCGGCGAGGGCTCGTCCTCGTGGGGTGTCGCGATCCTGTCGGGCTTCGAGCGCAAGGGCCGCTGGACGGTCCCCAGGCGCTTCAACTCCGTCGCCTTCATGGGCGGCGGTGAGATCGACCTGCGCGAGGCGAACTTCGCGGACCGCGAGGTCGTCGTCAACGTCGTCGCCGTCATGGGCGGCGTGAACGTCATCGTGCCGCCCGGCGTCGAGGTCGTCGTCCGCGGCATCGGCATCATGGGCGGCTTCGACCACCGCGAGGAGGGGCGTGCCGGGGACCCGGGCGCCCCGCGCGTGATCGTCACGGGCTTCGCCTTCTGGGGTGGCGTCGGCGTGGAGCGCAAGCTGACCCGTGCCGAGCGGCTGCGCCTGAAGGAGGAGCGCCGCCAGGAGAAGCTGGAGCGCAAGAGCGCCCGCAAGGAACTGGAGGGTTCACGGCGGGACGGCCTCGGCGACATGTTCGACGCCCTCGACGACGCCCACGACCTCATCCGCGAACGCCACGAGGAACGCAGGGAGCGCCAGGAGGAGCGCCGGGAACGGCACCGGGAGCGCAGGGACGAGCGGCATCGGCGGAGGCACGGAGGCTATTAGTCTCCGGCCGAGTGGAGCGACCCGTAAGGGGCGCGAGGCTGTGACATCGTGCGGCTCCGCCACGTGGGCGCGACCAGCCACAGCGCTGCCGCAGCCGAAAAACGACCGGACCCTACAGCTCCGCAGGCGCCGCCCCCTTCAGATCCCCGAGCTCGAACACCTCCGCCATCCGCCTGTACCCCTTGTCACTGGGGTGCAGATGGTCCCCGGAGTCGTAATCGGCCCGCAGCCGCCGCGGATCGTAGGGATCCCGCAACGCCTCGTCGAAGTCGACGACGGCGTCGTAGACCTTCCCCGCCCGGATCTCCGCGTTGACGGCCCGGCGTACGGCGTCACGCGAGCGCGAGTACCCGCGGTGCCCCCCGAAGGGCATCAGCGTCGCCCCGACGACCCGCAGCCCGCGCGCATGCGCCCGCCGCACCATCTCCCGCAGCCCGTCGGTGACGGTCACCGGATCGACCTCGCCCTGGTTGCGCAGGATGTCGTTGACGCCGAGGTCGATGACGACGGCCTTGACGTGCGTACGGCCGAGCACGTCGCGCCCGAGACGGTTCAGGCCGCTCGGGTTGTCGGCGGGCCGGCCGAGGCCTTCGGCCAGGACCTGGTTGCCGCTGATGCCCTGGTTGACGACGCTGTAGCGAGGGACGTCCCCGGTGCCGGCCGCGGCGCGCAGCCGGTCGGCGAGGACGTCCGTCCAGCGGCGGTTGGCGCCCTCCGTGGAGGTGATGCCGTCGGTGATCGAGTCGCCCAGGGCGACGACGGTGCCGACGGATTCGTGGCTCAGTACGTCGAGCGCGGTGAGGTAGCGCCAACGCGGGGTCTGCTCGGTGTACGCGGTGGCGGTCACGTCCTCGGTGCGGTCGCCCCGGGCGGCGTAGGAGATCTGCCGTGCGTACGGGTGGTAGGTGACCGGGCCGGACGGGGTCGGGGAGTACGTGGTCACGAGGACGTCGGAGTCGCGCGGGACGCGCACGCGCACGGCGTCGCTCATGATCTGCTGTCCGGCCGGGACGGCCACGGCGGTGCTGCCGGAGAAGGTGAGGCGGCGCATGGTGCCGGCCACCGCCGCCGCGTCGTTCTCGGCCGCGGCGACGGCGAGCGAGGCGTGCGTGATGTTCAGCGGCTGCTGTCCGTAGAGGTTGGACAGGGTGATGCGGGCTTCGGTGCCGCCGACGTCCGTGTGCACGACGTTGCGCAGGGAGCGGCCCGCCATGCCGTTCGTCTCGGTGCCGGGCTCGGCTCCGGCGGGGAGGCCGACCAGGTGCCGACCCAGGTGCCGACGGAGGCGGGGGCGGCCGAGTCGCGCGGGGCGCGGTTGTCGGCGGTGGCGTTGCGGGTGCCGCCGGTGCCGTCGTCGGCGGCGACACCCACGTATATGGCTCCGGATATGGCCACGATCATGGCGATGACGGCGGCCAGCAGGGCATAACCATGACGCTTGGTCATGCGGTGCGTGTCTCCTCGGGCGAGGGGAGCCCGAGGCTCCGAAGTGATGATCACATCATGGGGTACACGGTGGGGAGGGAAACGACGGGACCCCCCTCCGCGGCCTCGAACGCCCCGGAGACGCCCCGGAGGTGCCCCTGAGACGCCCCCGAGACGGCCCCAGGACTCACCTGAGTTCCCCCGTCCGAACAGACGCAGGGAACTCCTGTTCCGTTCCGGGAGTCGGTCAGGAAGGGACAATGTGTACGGAGCCCTCGGACGGCTCGGCGAACGGGTGGAGTGAATGGAACGAACAGAACCGGAAGACGCGGGCACCGAAGAGCAGTCCGCCCGGCCCGGCGCCCCCGGCAACCGCGCGACGACCGCCGTCGACCAGGCCGAACGCACGACGACCGGCCCCGGCCGGGAGCGGCACACGACAACCGCCCCCGGTCCGACGAACCGCGCGATGACCTCGTTCAGCCCCGCCGACGAGGAGAAGCGCCGCGGTGTCCGCCAGATGAAACTGACGGCCACCGGCCTGCTGCTCTTCGTCGCCGTCGTGTACGTCCTCGCGACATGGGCCTCCCACGAGGGCGCCGGACCCTGGGCCGGTTATGTCGCGGCGGCCGCCGAGGCCGGCATGGTCGGCGCGCTCGCCGACTGGTTCGCGGTCACCGCCCTCTTCCGCCACCCGCTCGGCCTGCCCATCCCGCACACCGCGATCATCCCCACCAAGAAGGACCAGCTGGGCGTCTCGCTCGGCGAGTTCGTCGGCGAGAACTTCCTCTCCTCCGAGGTCGTACGACAGCGCCTGCGCGCCGTGGGCATCGGCAGCCGTCTCGGTGCCTGGCTCGCTGAACCGGAGCACGCCGACCGGGTCACCGCCGAGCTCGCCGCCGCGCTCAGAGGCGCCCTGACCGTGCTGCGCGACTCCGACGTGCAGGCGGTGGTCGGAGAGGCGATCACCCGCCGCGCCGACGCCCAGGAGATCGCGCCCGGCATAGGGAAGATGCTGGAGAAGATCGTCGGGGACGGCGGCCACAAGCGGGTCGTGGACCTGGTCTGCATCCGCGCCCACGACTGGCTGGTGCTCCACGACGAGCAGGTCATGGACGCGATCCAGGGCGGCGCGCCCGGCTGGACCCCGCGCTTCGTCGACAAGAAGGTCGGCGAGCGGGTCTACAAGGAGCTGCTCCGCTTCGTCACCGAGATGCGCGACGCCCCCTCCCATCCGGCCCGCGGCGCCCTCGACCGCTTCCTCACCGACTTCGCCTCCGACCTCCAGTCCGACACCGACACCCGCGCGCGCGTGGAGCGCCTGAAGGGCGAGGTGCTCGGCCGCGGCGAGGTCCAGGACCTGATCGCCTCCGCCTGGACGGCCGTACGGTCCATGATCGTGTCCGCCGCCGAGGACGAGCGCAGTGAGCTGCGGCTGCGCGTGCGGGCCTCCCTGCTCTCGTTGGGCGCCCGCATGGCCACCGATCCCAAGCTCCAGGCCAAGGTCGACCGGTGGGTCGAGGGCGCGGCGGTGTACGTCGTGACGACGTACCGGACCGAGATCACCTCCCTCATCACCGACACGGTGGCCGGCTGGGACGCCGAGCACACCACCAGGAAGATCGAGGCCCACATCGGCCGTGACCTGCAGTTCATCCGGATCAACGGCACGGTGGTGGGCTCGTTGGCCGGGTTGCTGATCTATACGGTGTCGCGGATCGTGGGGGCGTAGATCCCCTCTCGGGAGGGCGTGATCGCACTCGGGCGGGCGTAGGCCGTGCTCCGGAGGGAACCCGGGCAGGCGCCGCTCGACGAGGAGGGAGCCTCATGTCCGCCGTTGAGGAAAAGGGTCGGGGGAAGGCCGGGATCAAGCCGGGGGCCGGGTCACCAGCGCCGTTCCCGCCCGTCTTGACCGCCTCCCGTGGTCACGCTGGCACTGGACCGTGGTGATCGGCCTCGGCACGGTGTGGATCCTCGACGGTCTGGAAGTAACGATCGTCGGCAACATCGCCGGACGCCTCTCCGAGCCCGGCAGCGGCCTGCCGATCACCTCGGCGCAGGTCACCGGCACCGCGGCCGCCCTCTATGTCGCCGGCGCGTGCGTCGGGGCGCTGTTCTTCGGCCGCCTCACCGACCGCTTCGGCCGCAAGAAACTGTTCATGGTCACCCTGGCGGTGTATCTGGGGGCCACGGCCCTGACCGCCGTCTCCTTCGAGCCCTGGTGGTTCTTCACCTTCCGCTTCCTCACGGGCTTCGGCATCGGCGGCGAGTACGCGGCCATCAACTCCGCGATCGACGAGCTGATCCCCTCCCACTACCGTGGCCGGGTCGACCTGATCATCAACGGCAGCTTCTGGCTGGGCGCGATCGGCGGCTCCCTGCTGTCGATCGTCGCGCTGGACACCGCCTTCTTCCCGGCGAACATCGGCTGGCGGCTGACCTTCGCCCTCGGCGTGGTCCTCGGCCTGGCCATCCTCGTCGTACGCCGCAATGTCCCGGAGAGCCCACGATGGCTGCTCATCCACGGCAGGCAGGAGGAGGCCGAGCACCTGGTGGCGTCGGTGGAGGAACGGGTCCGCGCCGACCTCGGCGGCCGCGAACTGCCTCCCCCCGCCGGGGAGATCACCCTCCACCAGCGCAAGACCGTCGGCTTCCTCGCCATCGCCCGCACGGTCCTCGCGACCTACCGCAAGCGCGCCGTGTTCGGCCTCTCCCTCTTCATCGGCCAGGCGTTCCTCTACAACGCGATCACCTTCGGCTTCGGCGCGATCCTGACCAAGTTCTACGACGTCCCGACGGGCGCCACCGGCTACTACTTCGCCGTGATCGCCCTCGGCAACTTCCTCGGCCCGCTGCTGCTCGGCAAGCTCTTCGACACGGTCGGCCGCCGCCGGATGATCGCGTCGACGTATCTGCTCTCCGGGCTGCTGCTGTTCGGCACCGCCTGGCTGTTCGGCCGGGGTTCGCTGAGCGCGGTGACCCTGACGGCCTGCTGGTGCGTGGCCCTCTTCTTCGCCTCGGCGGGCGCGTCGAGCGCCTACCTCACGGTCTCCGAGATCTTCCCCATGGAGACCCGCGCGATGGCCATCGCCTTCTTCTACGCCATCGGCACGGCGGCCGGCGGCATCAGCGGACCGCTGGTCTTCGCGGACCTCACCCAGTCCGGCGTGGTCGGCGACACCGTGCTGGCCTTCCAGATCGGCGCGGGCCTGATGTGCGCGGCGGGCCTGGTCGCCGCGTTCCTGGCGGTGAACGCCGAACGGCGCTCGCTGGAGGACATCGCGGCCCCGATGTCGACGGTGGCACCCGCCGACTCTTGAGCACGGGAACGGAGTTCGGGTCGAGTCCGGGAACTGAGTACGGGAACCTGAGTACGCGTACTCTGTCGGGCCGCCGCCCGGGCGGCAACCCTCGTACGCATGACCGAGAAGCTGTTAGGCCCTCTGCGAACGCGCCCCTGGCCGGAACGCTGGCTGACGCGCGTGCTCGGCGCCGCCCTCTCCGGTGCGGCGTACCTCCTCTGCCTCCCCTGGGACCTGCGCAACCGCCCCGGGGCGACCGGGTCGATCACCGAAACGACCTCGGTGACCGTCCTCGGCGCCGTCCTCCTCGGCGTGGTCCTGCTGTTCCTGGCCGCCTACCTCGGCCGCCGGGACGCGCTGGCCTGGCCCCTACTGCTGGTGGCGGGACCACCGGCAGCACTCATGTACATCTCCTTCCACTCCCACCCGGAGCCCCCGGACGCGGCGGTCTGGCCGCTGACCTGGGCGTTCTTCACGCTGGTGGTCGCGGCGGGGGTGCTGGTCGCGACGGCGGTGGCGAGGCGGTACCGGGCGGCGGACTGGGCGGGTTCCTCGGGCTCCGGCGACTCCTGGGACTCGTCGGACGAGGCGCTCAGCCTCGCCCGGTGGTGGTGAACGTCCGGCGGGGGAGGACTCACGGACGACCGTTGAAGCGACGTTCGCGGACCGATGAAGTGATGATCCATGGGCCGTGGGAGCGACGATTCACGGACCGTAGAAGTACCGCGAGCCCTTCTCGATGAAGTACGTGGCGTAGACGCGCCCGAGGGCCGGCTTGCCGCGATACATGCCCACGTACGGGCGGGAGCTGTCGACCACGACGGGCCGTGTCATACAGGCGAACCGGACGCGCTGGCGCTCCTCCGCCCACCGCACGGCGGCCGGGTCGACGCGGTCGCTGACGAGGACGGGGAAGGCGCCGACCCCGTTCTGCAGACCGACGGGCAGGCCGCCCTTGGTGTCCTTGGCGTACTTCGTCACCTGTTCGGTGAAGCCCTCGACGACGGGCACGGTGATCTCCGGAACCGCCGCGGCCACGGTGAACAGATGGAGCTTCGTCGCCATCCAGCGCAGCCGGAAGTCCGACCGTCGCCCCACCAGCACGGGCACCCCGGCCCAGTCCTCCCAGCGGGTGGCGCATCCGTCGGCCGTCAGCCGGCCCTCCAGGGTGGCGAGGTAGGCCGTCGGGGCCGGGGGCGTCGACGGATCGTGTGGTCCGTACACCTGTTCATGCATGAGCCGGATCCTAGGGCTAGGCGCCCGTGGTGGACCCCGGTCGGACAATCATCAGGATCGTGACGGTGGCCCAGAGGAGGTTGAAGAGCCCGGTGAACATGGCGAGCCGGGCGGTGTCCCGCGGGCCGACACGGCTCGCTCCGGCGTACGCCGCACCCTGCCCGCCTCCCTCCACGCCGTCCTCTATGGACTCCTCCATGCCCTCCATGAGCGCGGTCTGCCGGGGCAGGACCAGCGCGGCGAGGACGACGGCGGCCAGGGCCGTCAGCGCGATCGAGACGATCAGCCAGGTGTCGCCGAGCACGCCCATGTTCTTGGCCGTGGCGAACCCGAACACGGGCACGGCGACGCCGACCGTCGCGTACACACGGCAGATGCGGTGCAGCACCCGCACGGTGGAGAGGGCCCGGGCGTCTCCCGGCTCGGCGAGTGCGTTGCGCGCGCTGGGCGGGAACATGCTGGCGGCGACGGTGACGGGCCCGACGGCGACGATCGCGGCGAGGACGTGCACGGCGAGAAGGAACGTGTTCACGGGCTGACGCTAGGGCCGCGCGCGATCTTGCAGAAGCGGCACTTCTGCCAGGGTCCAACGGATTCTCGCCACCCGCCGCACCACAGGCCGGAGGCACCCCGAACGCAGCCCTACGACGCTCTAGGCGCCCTCCGAGGCCACGATCCCCCCTTGGCCACAATCCGCCGTGTGCCTACGCTCTGGCCATGCACACCGTGGCCGTACTGGCGCTCGACCAGGTCATCCCGTTCGACCTCTCCGCCCCGATCGACACCTTCGGCTGGGCCCGGCTGCCGGACGGCCGGGAGCCCTACCGGATCCGGGTCTGCTCGCCGACGGCGGACGAGGAGGTGAGCGCGGGCCCGTTCACGATCCGCGCCCCCTATGGTCTGGAGGCGCTGGCCGAGGCCGACACGATCATCCTGCCCGGCGTCGCGAACCCGGCCGCCCCGCTCCCGCCGGGTGTGACGGAGGCGCTGCGCGCGGCGGCCGCGAACGGCACCCGGATCGCCTCGATCTGCGTGGGCGCCTTCGTCTTCGCCGCCACCGGCCTGCTGGACGGGCTGCGCGCCACCACCCACTGGGTCGCGGCGCAGAACCTGGCGGCCAGATACCCCGCCGTGACCGTCGACCCGAACGTCCTCTACGTCGACAACGGCCAGTTCCTCACCTCGGCGGGCGCGGCCGCCGCCCTCGACATGTGCCTGCACATGATCCGCAACGACCACGGTTCGGCGGTCGCCGCGCATGCGGCCCGGATGTCGGTCATGCCGCTCGAACGGGAGGGCGGCCAGGCCCAGTTCATCATCCACGACCAGCCCCCGGTACCGGCCGGCACCACGATGGAGCCCCTCCTCGCCTGGCTGGAGGAGAACGCGGAGCGCGAGCTGACCCTGGAGGACATCGCCGCCCACGCCGGCATGAGCACCCGTACGCTCAACCGCCGCTTCCGCGATCAGACCGGCACCACACCGCTCCAGTGGCTGCACCGCGCCCGGGTCCGCCGCGCCCAGTACCTCCTGGAGACGACCACGTACCCGGTCGAACGCATCGCGACCCAGGCGGGGTTCGGCTCACCGACGGCGTTCCGGGAGCGGTTCAAACGGGTGGTGGGAACGAGCCCGTACGCGTACCGCCGGGCGTTCCAGAGCCCGGGACCGACTCCGGTTCCGGTCCCGGTCCCCACCTCAGTCCCGGTCCCGGAATCCCTGTCCGCTGCCGCGGCCTCGTAGGCCCTCAGACTCTCAAGCCCTCAAGCCCTCAAGCCCTCAAGCCCTCAAGCCCTCAAGCCCTCGAGCCCGTGGTGCTCTGCGCTTGCTCAGGCCCGCCGGTCGGCCACGGCCCACGAGGCGAGGGCCACGGCACCGGCGACGCCGAACACGGAGGGCCAGGCGCCCACCTTCTTGGCCAGCGGGTGGGACCCCGCGAAGGCGGCGACGTACGCGACGGTCAGCGCCCCGGCGGCCTTCCCGCCGGCCTGCCGACGCCACTGCTGCGCGGCCGTGGCCCCGGCGGCCGCCAGCACCACCCCGCCGAGCTGCCGCTTCTTGGTCCACTTGGCCACGCCGTAGCCGCCGATGAGCCCACCCGCGGCCACCGCCGCGGCCGGTACCTTCGCCATTGCTGCCTCCCGCTCCTGCCTGCGTCTTTCGAACAAAACGAGGCTAACGCGCACGAACGGACGCCCGACGACCGCCCTGCCTCCGCCCTACCCCCGGGCGACTGTGCGGGGACTGTTGTAGGCGGACACGCTGAGCGCCGGACGGTTCGACGGCAGCGCGTGAGCCGGCCAGGACAGGGTGACCGTCCGCGACTCGCCGGGCAGCAGCCAGAGGTAGTTGTCGCTGTACAGCGTCGGCAGGACGCGCTCATCGCTGTGATCGTCCAGCAGCGACAGCCGGACCATCGGGGCGAGGGCCGACCCACGGTTCTTGACGACAGCGGTCAGTTCACGCCGGGTACCGGTACCGGTACCGGAGTGCGACACGCGGGTGATCGAGGCCGAGAGCCTGACCCGCGGGAGGTCGTTGAGTGCCTTCATCGCGGCCGGGGTCCGATGGCGCCAGTAGGTGTTGGCCGAGAGCGTACGACCCGCGTGGTCCTCGAGGGTCAGGCGCAGCAGGTGCAGATCGGGCAGGTCGTCGGTCCAGTCCACGGCGAAGGCGGGTGTGGTGGAGGCCGACGCGACATCGACCACGGCTTTCCTGGTCCCGCCGATCCGGCGACCGGCGAGGTCATGGAGTCGGGCGGTGACGGTCGCGCCCTCGACCTTCCCGCGTGTGTGGTTCACCACGAGAAGCTGCCATTTCCGCGGGTCGGCCTGGACGTGCAGGGGCTCGCAGGCGGTGCGGGCACCGTAGTAGGTGCCGTTGACGTCGAAGTCGTAGTCGTAGGTCTGCCAGACGGTGCTGTGCCAGGCGGGGTGGGACATCCACAGCATGAGGCCGCTGGCGTCGTCCCACAGGTGGGCGTTCCACGCCTCGAACATGCTGCGCGCGTTCTCGTAGTTGACGAACTGCGCCTTGCCGGCGAAGTCGTCGAGGTCCGTCGCGGTGCCCAGGCGCGCTTCGATCGCCGCCCGGTACTGCTGCGGAGCCTGATTCCCGTGTTCACTCCAGTCGTGGTAGTACCACGCTCCGCCTATCGGCCACTCCTTCTCGCCGCCCACGAGGTCGCGCATGCTCTCGGCGGTGGAGACGACCGGCATGCCGATCTCGGTGTGGAATCCGAAGCTGTTGCTGCCGTAGGTCGACGGGTCGTAGTACTTCTCGGGCTCCACCCAGTTGTAGGGGCCGCCGCCGGTGATGATGCCTCCGGCGGAGTTGTTCTGGTAGAGGATGCCGGGGGCCTGCTGCTCGACGGCGTCGCGCATGCCCTTGTCGATGGCGGCCGGCGGGTCGCCCTCGTTGGCGCCGCACCACACCACCACGCAGGGGTGGATGCGGTAGCGCAGCACGGTGTCGCGCGCGATCGCGTTGAACGCGTCATGGTCCGGCGGGTCCATGCCCCAGGCATTGGGGAAGTCGTTCCACACCAGGATGCCGTGTTCGTCGCAACTGGCGTAGAACTCCTCGCGGTTGACGCTGCCGACCCAGTTGCGGATCATCGTGAAGTTCATGTCGCGGTGCATGCGCACCGCCGCGTCCATCCGCTCGGCCGGCATCCGCCGCAGCAGTTCGTCCCAGCCCCAGTTGCCACCCCGGGCCAGCACCCGTACGCCGTTCACACTGATCTTCAGCGGCACCGGACTGTTGTCCACGGACTTCACATCCGTCCAGGTGTCACCGTCCGCCGACACCTGGATGACGTACGTCTTCGGATAGGCCTGTTCCCACAGGATGGCCACGCGGTCGAAACTCTCGGCGGAGCCGAGGTCGACCTGGATCCACTGGTGGTCCTCGTACTGCGACGACCACCGGCTGTCGGGGCTGCCGTCGGTCGCGGCGGCGGCCGGATGGTCGGACTCCTCCGTGGAGGCCGTGGCCGCCTTGTGCAATGCCAGGTCGGTGCCCGGACGGGAACGGTCGATCACCGAAAGGGACCAGAGGGAGTTGCCCCAACTGGTTTGGCGCACACCGCAGTTGATCCGCACGAAGCGGGCGGTGCGGGCGGTGAAGTCCTCCACCTGCAGGCTCGCCCGGTCGGTGTTGAACGGCAGCGGTACGGCGGTGTTGTCGACGGACTTCGCGTCCGTCCAGGTCGAGTCGTCCGTGGACACCTGGACCACGTACGTCCGGGCGTAGGCCTGCTCCCACACGAGGTCGACGCCGTCGAAGGACTGCTGGGAGCCCAGGTCCACGCGGATCCACTGATCGTCCTGGTAGGCCGAGGACCAGCGGGTGCCGGGATCACCGTCGGTGACGTTGCCGGGGCCGTGGTCGTCGCCGTCCGTCGTGGAGGAGGTGGCGCTCGCGTGCAGAGCGAGGTCGGTACCCGGTCTGCCGCTGTCGGTCACGGACAGGGTCCACAGGGAGTTGCCCCAGTCGGTGGCCCTGGTCAGGCACCTGACCCGTACATAGCGGGCCTGCTGCCTTCCGACCTCCAGCGACTGGGTGCAGGCGTCGCCGGACGAGGTGAAGGGGAGCGGCACGTCGTACTCGTAGCCGAACTGGCGGATACCGAAGCGAGTGGTGCGCCGGTCGCTCTCCGTCCCGTCGACCGAGGCGGCCAGGGTGAGGTCGTGCAGCGCGGGGCTGCCGAGCCCGTTGGGCCACCACAGTGCGGGGTTGCGCAGCCGCAACCGGCTGAAGGCGTCCGGGGCGAAGGTGACGTCGACGCTCCGGCTTGCCGGGACGGTGACGGCCTTGGTGACACGTACGTCGCCGAAGGACGCGGAGACGGTCGTGGTGTGCTCGACCGCGTCGGCGTTACGGACCGGGACGGTGAGGGTCAGTTCGGCGACCGAGGTGTCGGGCAGGTCCGGCAGAACCGTGTCCACCCGGGGGTCGCCGATGACCACGGGCCCCGTGGACCTCAGCCGGACATGGTTCCAGATCCCCGAGGCCCGGTCCCGCACGGCGGGCATCCAGTCCCACCCCGAAGCGGCCAGATACGTGGGCGAGTTGAGGTTCATCTGACCCGCGCCCGCGTCCACCCAGGACTCCCCGGCGGGACCCTTGTCCCCCGGGCTGCCGGGGACGGGCATCGGCGTGATCTTCACCGCCAGCGCGTTCTCGCCCTTCTCGGCGATCCACTCCGTCACGTCATGGGCCGAGCGGGCGAACGGGTAGGTGAGCCCACCCACCTGGTGGCCGTTGAGCCAGATGTCGGCCTGATGGTTGATGCCGTCGAACTCCAGCCAGACCCTGCGGCCATGGCCGGTGCGCAGACCGGACGGCAGGTCGAAGTCACGCTTGTACCACCAGGAATGGCGGGAGAGCGCCTCAGGGATGTGCAGATTGTTCAGGCCGGCGACCGGGTCCGGGAGCTTTCCCTGGTCGACGAGTGAGGCGAGGACCGTGCCGGGCACGGTGGCGGGCAGCCAGCCGCTGGTGTCCACGGTCGGCTTCGACAGGTCGGGACCCTCGCCGTCGGCCCAGTCGTCCAGGGTCAGCCGCCAGCCGGACTCCAACGGCACTGTGCCGTCCGCCGCGACAGCCAGCCCGGGAGCCTCGCCGGGGTGGCTACCCCAGTCGGTCCAGCCGGTGACCGGGGGACGCCGCCCGCCGGCCGTGCCGTACACCTCGAATCCGTTCAAGCCGAGCGGATTGGGACTGGACCGCCGCTGAGCCGTCATCCGCACCCACCGCGCCGTCACGGACCGGGTCAGCGGAATGTCCACCACCCCACCCGTACCGGCCGTCGTGCGGTACACGCTCGTCCAGGAGCTGCCGTCCCTGGACGTCTCGACCACGAAGGCGAGCGCGTAACTGGACAGGATCTCCTTGCCGGTGGTGCCATCCGCCTTGTTGCCGGTGGCGGGCGGCGTGAAAACCGGATCGCTCGCGTCGGCCTCGAAGGTGAGCCGGACCCGCGTCACCTGGCAGTCGGCCTGAAGATCGACCGAGATCCACTGCGGATCGTCCCCCGCCGCCGCACGCCATCCGCTTCCCCGGACTCCGGGCGACGCGAGACGGTCGACCACGAACTCGCCCGGAGTCGGCGCGTAGTCCGTCGAGGAGACCTCGACGGGGCGGTAGGCGGCGAGTTCACCGGACGACGCCGCCGCGGTGAGCGCGTCGCCGCGCCCGGCGGCCGTGCTCGTCGCCGGGAACAGAGCGCTTAGACCGAACCCGCCGAGGAGAGCCGAACCCGTAGTGACCACCGACCGCCGGGAAGGACCAGAAGGATCCCGCGGCGCATGTGACTGACCTGCCATGAACGTGAGTCCCATCAGAAAACAGCGCGGCCGACGAACACGCGGAGGCGCCGGAGGCGTGGCATGACAACGTTGCCAGAGGGTGTGACAACGTTGCCAAAGGTGGCCGCGCGCCCAAGCTCCTGTCAAGACCTCGCACACGATCACTGTTGCTCCACCGCGATACGGCCCACTGAGCGCAAGTCGCCCCAGGGGCGGGGGAGTCATGAAGCAAGTCGCGGAACTTCCGGCGTGCCGACTCAAGGCGCGGCCTCCATTGGAAGCTGCCCGCCGAACCGGCGAACCAGAACGGTTGATCACTGAGGCTTTCCCGCCGGAGATCATTTCCAGTTGCCGTTGTGGACAAGGGCGGCCCGCGCTAGGTCGCCAATCCGGCTCGGGCTGAGCGTGACGTGCTCGAGTGCGCGCCAGCGTTCCTTGCGCTCGGCGGCGGTGCGCTCGCCCAGTGCGCGCAGGTCTCTGAGTGCGACCTGGCCATGGGCCCGGATCGCAACACCGGGCAGATGCGCTCCCAAGCGAACGGCCGGAGGGAGTAGCGCCGTGGGCGCTACGAGCAGAAGGCACGTACTCGCCCTGGCTGCCAGTTGCTCTGTCGCACTGGGGCCGTCGGCAGCCATTGCGCGAACAGTCCCTGGCCAGGCATGATGCCCCGCGTCATTCGTGCGGCAGGGGTGGAACAGCTGTGAACCAGGAAGCCCGCAATGGCGGAGCGGAATCGTCGGAAATGGTCGGCCGAGTGCGCTATCGGGCTTCGTGGCAGCAGTCCCTGCCACTGGGCCTGATCCTCGGCGCCGCCGTGCTGATGCAGTTGTCGAACCCCTTGCTGTGGGCGCACCAGCGGCCCGGGCTGCCGTTCGAGTCGTGGGTCCTGGCCGTGGTGCTGCCGTTCTTCTTCACGCTCGAACTGTGGGTGCTGAGCCGCTACGTCGGGGTAACCCTGACCCCTGAGGCGGTCGTCGTCCACAACCTGCGCCGCCGGACCATCCCGTGGACCAACGTGGCCGAGGTCGCGGTCGAGCCCTTCACCGGCGGACGGCGGGTGGTCCTCTACGAGACGGATGGACGCCGCACCCCGCTACGAATGCCCAGCTCCGGTTTCCTGTCCCGCGACCGCCGGTTTGACGACAAGGTCGCGACCATCCGAAGCTGGTGGCTTGCCAACGGCGGCGCGGCCCAAGTCGAAGACACGGCTGGTGAACTCGGCGCCTGGGGGCATACCCACGGCCTGCTGCCCGAGCGACTGAGTATGCGACCTGCGCCAAGCCGGTCGGTGCCCACGGCCCTGCTGCTCGGCTGGCTTGCGGCTGATGCGGTGATGGCGGGGTTCGCCGAGGGGCCCGGCGCTGATCACCCGTCGCTCCTCGGCCGCACGCTCGGCGCACTCGTCGCGATCTCGCTGCTGCTGGGCGCGGGCTTCCTGAGCTTCGGCAGAGGCGTCATCCTCACTGCCGACCACCTGGTCATACGAGGGCTGCGGCCCCGAACCGTTCCCTGGGACGAGATTCAAGGGATCGCCGTCGAGCGCCACCGCGGCGGGCGCAGGCTAGTCATCCTTGAAGCGAGCAGTCGCCGAACGCCCTTGCCAGTACCGCGTGTCGGACGCGTGCTCTGGGACTCGGAGTTCGAAGCCAAGAGCGAAACGCTACGTCACTGGTGGCGCACCCGCGCGGAGATGGGCACGCCCCCGACCGAAGCGGCGCTCCAACCCTCGGACCAGCCACCGCTCCTTCCCTACCGCGGACCGCGTCTGTGGCAGAAGGGAGTGTTGGCCCTGGCCTGCATCGTCCTCGGCTATGAGATCCTCCTGTCAGTTCTAGTCGGAACTCTGTTCCTCACCGTCGGTCAGTGAGAAAACCTCACTCACTCCCGATAAACGGGCGGCGCATTCCTGTACGTATGCCCGGTAGGACTCGTCCAACTGGCAATCCCGGTATGCGGATCTCGTGTCACCCTCCACCCGGGATGGTGGGTCTTCAGCCGATGATGCCGCCGACACAACGGTTGAAGATTGTCGGGAATGGTCAACCCACCCGCTTCAGGACGCTCGTGATCGAACGGCTCGACGTGATCGACATCGCAGCGATGCGCAGGCATCCGACAACTGGGAAAGGCGCAGTACTGATCGCGGGCAATGACCTGCCGCTCGGCATCAGCTGTGGGTCGGTAGGTGGTCGGATCGACCTTCACGAGCAGCCCACTGCCAGGATCGGTGATGAGCCTCCGCCAGATCGTCCCCGGAGCAAAGGCGATCTCGCGCGCCTGCCCCGCGGTGATCGGCCCGTACCCCTTCAGCTCCGCAGGCCCGTCCTCGGCCCCCACCAGAACATCAAGAGGCACCGTGACCTGCACGACCGCAGCAGCCCGCCCCCGCACCGGACTCGCGCAATCTCCCACCACACCGTTCCGGTTGACCACAAGGTCGTACAACGCGTCGGCACGCTTCTGCGCCATAGTCCGCCCGTCATTGTCGAACGTGGCCGCGTGTGCATCGACGGCCTGTCCCATCTCGGCAGCCTGCTCAGCAGGCAGGACGGCGCCGAAGAGAGCCATTCCATCCTCTCGCGGATAAAGGACAGTCTCCCGATCCGTCTTGCGCCGCCGATGCCGCTCCTCAGCCCCGTCAGGATCGGCCTTATGAATCTGCCGACGCAACAAGGCCCGCGTCTGCCCGACGGCCAACTCCGGCATCTTCGCGACCACGACGGCCTCAACCTGCCCAGCCGTCTCCGGCTCGAGAACCGCACACAATTCCGTGACGGCTTCGGCCTGCAGATAAGAGATCTCCCCACGCTTCAGCAACTCCAGAGTCGCCGGATACCGAGCGCACAGCTGCTGCGCCACATCGAGCCGCCGCGAAGCGGTGCCGCCGGCCAGCCGCACGGCACAAGCCACTTCATCACTCGCGGCATCCCACTCCCGCAGCAGCCGAGCATCGAACGCCTCACCGGCTGCGGCAGCATCGGCCCCAGAATCCGTGTAATCCCCAATAGCTGCCAACACCTCGACCTGCATCCCCTGAATCCAGGCAAGATGCCTCTCGAACACGGCCAGGGCATCAATCCGCCCCCGCGCCGAAAGTCGCTCACCGGCCAACTCGACCAGCAACCCCAGGGTCTCCACCGAAGGCGCGCACGACCGCAATTCAGCGATCCACTCATCTGCCACCGCAGACGACA
The DNA here is from genome assembly GCF_039503195.1 of Streptomyces mirabilis. NCBI lineage: Bacteria > Bacillati > Actinomycetota > Actinomycetes > Kitasatosporales > Streptomycetaceae > Streptomyces > Streptomyces mirabilis. Next base: position 4,209,357 of record NZ_JBCJKP010000001.1, on the reverse strand, counting down.
CATCGACTTCGGACTCCACCACAACCGCCACCGCGCTCACCCCCGTCCCCCATGAGAGCGCCGAACCTCACCCACCCACCAATGGCCCGACACCTCCATTATCGCTCACGGAGAGTGATAATCCCAGCTCATTGCCGCATTTCATCCGTCAGAATGATCCACCTCGGAACTGGGAACTCTGTCTGTCGCTGGCCAGCTGCCAGCCCACGCAGCGCGTCATCGCAACCGGTGCCGCGCCAGACGACTGGCGTCCTGGTCCACCCGGACCACCCCAGACGTGCTCTCGTCCCACCCACCATCCGGAAGCCGTCATGCCAACCCGGCGTGCGCGGAAAGCCCAGGCGTCCCACAAGCCACAAATTCCCGGCACCCGGCAACGCGAAGAAACCCAACCCCCGCTTCCCCCGCCGCCCCCTTTCGGGCCGCCCTGCCAAGAGCACTCCGCGGTGGAGGGGTGAGGGTCAAGAGTGGAGCGAAGCGAAATCGGCGCAGCCGACGCCCGAAGGGCGCTCTTGACGCTCACCCCGGAACCGCCAAACTCAGCAAAACCGGGCGGCCTTGGGTGCCTTGATGCCAACGTCACGTGAGCCGACGTGATCGTCGCCGTGGCGACGGATCGATCAGTCGTGGCTCCAGAACACCAGGGCCTTGGTGATCAGATCCTTGGCGTGGTCGCCGTAATAGGCGGCACTACTCAGGGCATTGAAGGCCTTGTCATGGAGGGCGAGTTCATCCGGCTCGGTGACGTCCACACCGGTGGAGACGAGTTCGTAGTGAACTCTCGCGTCGTCGTACATGCTGAAGCCGGGCATGGGGACCACGCTCACCTCGGCGGTGGCGGCGAGGACGCCGAGGGAGAGCGAGGGCAGGTCGATATCCCTGAGAAGCCGTTCCATCTGCTCGCGCATCACCTCCGGCCCACCGATGTTCGTGTACAGAGCCTGTTCGCCGAGGATCACGTCGTAGTGGTGCTCACCGTCGTACAGCACCTGCTGCCGCTCCATCCGCTTGGCCACCCCTGCCGGCACATCGTCCGGAACCCCGAGGAAGTCAACGACCCGGCGGAGGATCACAGTCGCGTAGGCCTCGGTCTGGAGGGTGCCCCAGATCATCGTGGGGACGTACCCCTTGCCATGCCGAGTCTGTTGGTACCAGCGGATCACCTCGTCCTGGATATCTTCGGTACCACTGGACAGGCGCTGTTGCCACGGGACGGAATGGGTCACCGCCCCTCCCTTCAGCCGATGACAGTGAATCCGGGGAGTTCATACGTGGTGTGGCGCGGTGGTTCGTCAAGCCACCGCATCGTCCCCCGACCGCGCAGCGAGGCTCAACAGCGCGATCCGGCCGGTCATCAGGATGTCGTGATTGGCGAAGAGCGCGTCCAGATCGAAGCGTCGGCGGATGTACGCCGTCCACGTCGCGGCCAGCAGGTTTCTGTACGACGCGACGGTCCGGGCGCGGCTCGCCTGCGTCAGGATCCAGCGGGCCTGTTCCCCGCCGGAGTTGCGCCCACCGAGTTTGCGAGCCAGGCGCCACAGTTCGTCGCCGTCGCCCTGTTCGTCGACGACAGTGACGAGCCCGATGTCACCTAGACACCGCTCATCGCTGGACTGAGTGGTGTAGGCGATGGTGAGGCTCTCCAGAGGGAAGACGGTCACACGACTGGTTGCGGTGAGTTCGGTCAGGGGCATGGGGCGAGTCCGTTCTGACGCAGAGGAAGGCGGACGGGTCGGCCCAGGAGAAGGCCGACCCGCCTGTGCGAGGGGGAGTGGTTAGAGACTGCAGCTCAGCAGCAGGGACCGTCGCCGCAGCAGGCAGGCGGGTTGCAGTCGGCCGCCGTACCCCACAAGCGCTCGTCGACGTCGAATCCCGCCGCACGGAGCTTCCTGACGACGTCCGTCATCAGGCCGTGAGTACGGGTCTTGCTGTTCGGCTGGTGATGCAAGAAGTAGCCGAAGCTCCGGTCACACCAGTCGGCATACCAGTCGGTGTGCAGGATGAGTGTGTGCCAGCCTGGGTCCACCTGCTGGGATGGGGCCATGGCAGCGCCCTCGCCAGTCGAGCCCATCACGTAGACGAGCGCGAGTGCCTGGTCGACGACGCGGTCGGCAACGCAACGCTCGAGTCCGTACTCGTCGGCGCAGAACGCGGCGAGCATGTCGAACTCGGTGTCCATGACTAGGGAGCGGCCGGTACGGGTGCCTGCGCCGAGATCGGCCACAAGGGTGGTCGTCACCGCTGGGCCTCCTGCGGACTCGTGCTGCCCCTGGGCGGGGTCGGACCGGGCGGCCGTTCGGGCGGGCTTGTGTTGAACACGGCAATACCTCATATGTGGGGGAACTTTGGATGGCCTCTCCTCGAGTGCCGACTGCCTGTCGTGCGCTCGGAGACAGGGGACTCGGGCCCGCCGCGCGTCGCATGGCGCAGCCCCTTCGCGCAGCGGGAAGCGGTGGGGCCGGGGATCAGGCCGACGCGTACTCGATGAGCTGCCGGTACCCGGCGTCGACCAGATCTCGTACGGCCTGTGGCTTGCACAGGTTGCCGTCGTAGCGCGGTGGAACGACCCAGTAAGTTCCAGGCGGTTCTCGACGATCGATCCGGGGGACGCCGAGATAGGTGTCGTCTCGCAGGCACGGCGCACTGCGGTTGTAGTCCCAGACCAGACCGGCATGCCACTGAATGAGCGCGTAATACGTCTGGCCTGTGGTGCGGTGGTCGTGGATGACGGGACCCCGCAGTCGCGCAGACAAGCCCTCGGTCACCACGCCCGGGTCGTCCGAGTCGAGGGCGGCGTGCACCAGGGCGCCCGTCAGCCTAACTGCGGCGAACCGTCGGCCAAGGGGTAAGAGTGCTACGCCTTGATTCGACCACTCCGCTCGGGCTTGCTCAGGTACCGGGTGCGCTCGCGCGAGCCATTCGGTAATCGCTCTGTCCAAAGCCTCTTGTGTGTCCATGGCCTGCCCTTGCCTTCGTCCGTGGTCAGGTACGTCACACAGAGTCCATGAACTGTCGCTCTGCTTCGAGGACTCTGAAAGGCCTCCAATAGGACTTTGGGAGGACCTAGATGACGCCTTGAGAGTGAAAGCACGCCCCACATCGGACTTACTGTGGGAAGGTTGCAGCAGTCGCCACCAGGAGGTGTCCCGTGCCTCGACCCACAGGCAACGTCCGACTCAAGGCCGCCCGCGTAGCCGCTGGATTCAACTCACAGCAGGACTTGGCTGACGCCCTGACCGAGAACGCAAGACAGATGGGTATTCGAGGCCTGTCCGTCGGCGTGCGGCAGGTTCGGCGTTGGGAGTCGGACAACGCACCCTGGCCGCAACCGGACTGCCAGCGCGTACTCGTACATCTGTTGGGCCAAAGCATGGAGGCACTTGGTTTCACGCCACCGTGGGGATCGGACAGACCTCAGCCGAACCACGCCCGGCGCACGCTGGTGACCGGCGGCGCTGCAGTTCTCGGACTGGCGGCCGTACCCGGACGCGTCGTCGCGGCGCCTCAACCAGCCACCGCAGGCTTCGACTTCGAAGCCGTGACGCGCTCCCACCGCAGGCTCTATTGGTCCGTCGCACCGACCAAGCTGCACCCCGCCATCATCGCGCACGCGACGCTGGGCTGCGTGTTGCTCCCTGAGACCACGGACTCCACGCGCCGCACGGTCGCGGCCGCGCTGGCGGAGACGTACCTCCTCGCAGGTCGGATCGAGTTCTTCGACCTCCGTCAACCAAGCACGGCGAACGACACCCTCCTCCTGGCGCTGCAAGCCGCGGGTGAGGCCGACGATTCGCTGCTCGGCTCGGCGGTCATCGCGCACATGGCCTTCATCCCGGGCTGGGCGGCTGATCGTGACGCGGCATTGGAGCGAATGATCGCGGCACGCACGTACGCCCGCCGCGCCCCCGCTTCCGCGGAGTTCCTCGCATGGCTGGACGCGGTGGAAGCCGAATGTGAGACCCGGTGCGGCAACGCTCGCACCGCCCTGCATCTGATCGGGCACGCCGAGGACGTCCTGCATTCAGGCAACGACCACGCCTCACCGGAGTGGATGGACTGGTTCTCCCCGGCGCGGCTGGCGGCGTTCAAGGGAAACACCCAGATGATTGCGGGCCACCTTCCACAGGCTCGCGAGACACTCCTCGGCGTCCTGGACGCGATGTCCCCCGGCGAGGACAAACAGCGCACCGTCGTCTACGGCGACCTGGCTGCTGTCGAGGCAGCGTCCGGAAACCCGGAGCAGGCGTGCGAGTACTCGGGACGAGCTCTCGACCAACTTGCCATCACCTGGTACGCGACGGGCATGGAGCGCGTACGCGAGGTCCGCCGCACGCTGACCCCGCACCAGCATCAGCCCTGCGTTCGTGATCTCGACGACCGGCTCTACGACTGGTCGACGACCATCAGCGCACTGGGTCGTTGAACTCCCCGATTCGTTCGCTTAGTTCGAGCAGGTTGTTGATGCGGAAGGTCGGCAGCTCCCTGGCTTCGCGAGTGTTCCATTGGACCGTGGCCCACGGCCCGCGACGCATGAGTGCGGTGCGCATCCCGGCCTCGCGGGCCGGACGGATGTCGTTGTCGCATCGATCACCGACGTAAAGGATCTCGTCGACGGCGAAGGGCACCACGGCGGCGACCCGATTGAAGAACTCGGGGTCGGGTTTGTTGGCACCCCAGTCGTCCGACGTACCGATCAGGTCGACGTCGTCGGAGAAGAGCGCCCGCAGAATCCCACCCGCCCGCACGGTCTGGTTGCCCGCGATGCCGAGCCATAGCCCGTCGGCACGGAGCTGGGCGAGAGCCGGACGGACATCTACATACAGATCCTCTTCGCCGAATGTCTCCGGCTGACCGGCAGCAGCGCGCTTCTCGCGTTCCGCGTAGAGGTCGAAGCCGGGCTCGAACTCCTGAAAGGTCTCCCGGTAGTCGCGGCCCTGCGCGATGACAGCCCCGAACATCGCGTGAAAGGTGTGACGTGGCACCCCCAGCCAGTCGGCCCAGGTCCCATACTCGCGGGTCTCGTCCACGAGGCACTCACCGACGTCGAAGACCACTGCGCGAATCATGGGGGCAGGGTAGCGAGGCGTCATCCTGAGACCAGCCGGGAGGTTGGGCGCGCCACGTCGTGGAAAGGAGGCCTGACCCGACCATCCGGCGTCAGCACCGCGTCGAGTCCGCCCACGCCCGCCGGCGGACAGTGACCGCACCGCACCGCGCCGCATCTCATCGCCGTCGTCCGCGCCAGAGCGCTCTGCGAACGCGGGTGGAGCCTCGGGCTTGGGGCTACTACTTCACTGGAGACGCGCACAGGTCGACGGCGCATGTCGGCCGGCGAGCGGGGCGGAAAGCTACGTGCGAGAGAATGGCCTGCGCGGCGTGACGCGGCGGGGACTGGAAAGGGAGCTACAGCTGCCGCGCCAGTCCCCGGCCCTACCGAGACGTCGTGGTACAGGGCGCCGATCTGTGTCGTGCCCCACGGTCAGCTGGATGTCACTGCTCCAGTACGTTCGCGAAGAAGCCCAGATGAGGATCGTCCGGGGTACCGACGAGCAGCGCACGGTCCAACAGGCTGTTGTTGTGCTCGCAGCTCGTCTCCGGGAGCATCACGCAGGCGTGGCAGGCGGCGAGGTTGGTGCCGCCGGTGCCGGATGCCTCGGACTCGACGCAGAGCGGGTCGGAGGAACACCACTCGGCGCGACGCACAGCCGAGCGGATCGTCCGGGCGAGGCGGTCCGGTTCCCCTTGGGCGACGAGCCCACCGAGGCTGCCCACGGAGTCGCTCGTCGCGGTGTAGACGAGGATCCCTGCCATGTCGTCGTCGGCGTAGAGACGCTCGCGAAGCGCGGCGGCGGGGTAGCCGGCGTCGAGGCTCCATTCGTTGATGAGGACAGGCCAGGGTGTGGAGCAGCACCATCCGGGGGGCGCCGGGGAGGGCGGGACCCGGGTGGGGTCGGCTGCGCGCTGCTCCATGACCCTCCGGCGCGCGGTGCGTATCCGCTCGGCGCGCGCCGCCACGGCGGTCGCGCGTGACCAGGCGTCGAGTCGTTCGTCGACCAGCCGGAGGAAGACACCCTCGCTGCGGACTTCCATGGCGGGGAGCCAGGTCAGTTCCGAGGCGGAGAGCGCGGCCTCGTTGCCCTCGTTGCCCTCGTTGGTCGAGTTGGGGTCCGCGAGCCGGGTGAACGCCTTGAGGGCACGGACCTCGCGGAGTTTCTTCACCAACATAGGGCCGGCGACACCGAGAGGGCCGAGGGGGCCGAGTCGCCGAGCGGGGTCTCGCAGATGAACTGTTCGTCGCGGGAGCGCTCGCTCTCGTCGTTCCCGGAGCGGAGCCGTTCGTACTCCTTGTTGCGCAGGGCACGGTAGCGGTGGTCGAAGGTGGGGTCCTCCTCGCGTTCAGCGTCGAGGAGTGCCATCACCTCGTCGACCGGGACCGGGCTCTCGCCCTTGAACACGAACTTGAGGCATTTCGACCTCCGCGCGGCTGTTCAGCTTGCGCAGCTCGTCCCAGTGCTCGGCGAGCGGATCGGCGCGCCCGTCGCTCCACGGTGGGATGGAGAGCGCCGACTTCAGTACCGGTTGCCACATGGTGGAGGAACCGCGCTGGAGGGTGCGAGGGGTCAGGCCGCACGCGACGGCGCGCGGCGACCTCGCGCTGTTCCAGCAGCCCCACGACCGACGGCATCCACGACCTCCACGGGAGCTACGACACGACACGCCACCACTCCCACGGAAACGTCCGCCCTATGCCCGACCAGCGAAAACGCGGTCCTCAAGTTCGGAAAGACAGCAACTTCTAAGCGTGCGCCGCCCCGGACCGAGCCCGGTCACGCAACGGCGCCTCTGCGGCGAATCGCTCGAACATCCGCGACAGGACCTCGCAGGAGGAACGCCGGGCAGTGCCGTCGTCCGGCCCTCCGGGAAGCCGGTCCCACGGAACAGCCGGGGCCGATTCCGCATCGTCGATCCAGTCGGTGAGCGCGTGGTGGTCGGGCGCCTCGTCCGGAGCGATCACCTCGTACATGAGCGTGCTGCCAGCCGTATTGACTGCCGTACAGAGCGCGTTGACCCGATCCCCGAGTCGTGTGGCTCCCTCGTCGGCCAGCCCTTTGAGGACCCGCACCAGGGCCAGCGCGGTGGGCTTGTGATCGATGACAGCGAGCCGGAGCGCTGTGTTGGTCATGTCCTGATTGCGGCAGGCGATCTCCGCGGGGGTGTAATCGGGCCCGTCACGGAACATCTCGGCGGCCCACCACAGTCGGGCGAAGGCTTGGCTGTAGTGAGGACCTACGAACCTGGCGCTGTTGACCTTCCTGAGCGCGCCGTCGCCGGACTCCCCGGACGGCATGTGCCGCCACAAGACGAAGTCCGGCGCGACGGCCAGGGCCAGGAAGTTCCACAGACCGGGCTTCGCCGCCTCGGCTCGGGTCATTCGCAGGGTCGCGTGCAGCCGAGGCGCCAGCCAGGCATCGGCGTCGGTCCGCGCCGCATCGAACCTATGCATCGCCTCCTCTACGATCTCCCGCACCGGGGCAGCGTTCCATCGAGCGGAGTCGCTCTCGATCGGCGTGCTCGCCCGGAGGATCGCCACCTGCGGCAGGCCGTCCTGTCCCGCGCGTACCCCATGGGTGAGGAAGGCCGTGGCGACGTGACCGGGGAGCAACGCGAGCCGTTCGGGGGGCTCGATGCGGTGTCGGCTCATCGGCTCATTTCCTGGGCACGGGTTACGGCACGGATGGCCGCCGTCAGATTCTTGGGCACCTGGCCGCGTCTTCCGGCGGCGAACTGGATCCGCGACTGGACCTCTGCCCATCCTCGGCCGTCACCTCGGCGGCTGTGGGCCTCACCCAAGGCCTCGGAGAGGGGCAGCCCGGGAAACACCTCGGGAAGCATGGAGCGCAGCACCGACTCCCGCCATCCACCAGGAAAGCGCGGAGTGCCGTCCTCATCGAACTCGAGGTCGCTCAGCGCGGAGTGGAACATCGTCGCCCACGCCTCTCCCGCGATCTGCGCGGCCACGAGTCCCGCGGTTGCCTTCTCCAACGGGCCACGAGCACCGGACAGCAGCTCGGGAAGACCCTCGAAGGACGTGTTGAGCAGGACGGCCGGCACGTCTCCGGTGGCGTCGATCAACCAAGGCGCATCCATGAACGAACGCAGCCACTCCTGCGGACCGTCCCGGAAATCCTCCTCCAGGATCTCCAGATCGCGTTGTCTCGTGGGAGTACGGGCAAGCAGGTCCACGATCCAGGGCGTATCAGTGGTGCCGAGAACACGCCCGTCGACTCCACCGTGACTGCCGACGACGCTCACGTCCAGGACAGCGCGCGCCACGTGAGCGGAGCGGCGCACTCGGACCTCGCCTCGCCAGTGGGTGTCGTCACGACGGCGTTCCAGGCGACTCACCCTGCGGGTGTTGGTGGCTCCCTCGGACAGTACGGCGACGCAGGTGACTCTGGACCACGGCCCGTCGGCCAATTCGTCCATGGGGAGGGAGACTTCGAGATCGAGTACGCCTTCGGTCCAGTCGTCCCGCTCGATCTGATGGAGGGCGACGACCTGATCGCGTTGGGAGATCAGCGAGAGCTGCAGCGGCTTCCCGTCTATGGTCGCCCCTCGAACGGTGACCTCGATCTTCCCCACCAAGGTCGGATACGCGTACACGGCGCTCACGCCGAAGCCTCCCGTGCCTGCTGGATGTCCACGATCACACCGGCCATGGCGGCGGCCACCGGGTGGCTGCCGACAGCCGTGACGCCACCGAAGCGAGCCGACCGTACGTCCGGATCGACGAGCAGCCTGCCGTCGACGATCTCGCAGTTTTCCGTCGCGGACAGCTCCGCCCACTCCAATGAAGGACGTCCCCCTGATCGCACATCGAACTTGACCACCGGCAGTAGCAGCCAGCGGTCGTCGCGCTGCGGGACGGTCAGCGTCACGTCCAAGGTCCAGGCCCCGTCTTTGTCCACCTTCCCGACGACCCGGTCCACGAGCGGGTGTCTCTGGCCACGACGACCGCTCACTTCGGCGGGCACATCCAGGCGCAGCAGCTTCCGGAGGACCTCAGGGCCGGTCGACCCCTGACCGACAGTCCGCCGACCGATCACGCCCCGCAGCGCCGAGTCCATGGCCGCGTTGAACTCGGTCAATCGCCGAGGCGCGTTGGCATAGGCGGCGGTGAGTTCCTCCGTCGCCCCCCACCTGTCGTGCTCCGGCGGCTCGGCGGCTCGTAGGAACGCCTCGGCGGCGTGAGTCGCCGCGCCGTCGTCGCCAGTGGCGAAACCGGCGAGCAGGACGGCTTGGAAGGGGTCCACTCCCGGCCGCAGGCCGCGAGGACGTCGGGTCGTAACAGTCATGCGAGTCCCGCGCATACAGGTGATGCGGCTGTGCTCCTCGTCCTTGTCGGCGGCAGGAGTGACCAGGAGTACGGCACGGTGGCTGTGTCCTTCAGCCCTGCGCCCGGCGGCCCGCAGCGGCGGGACGGCAAGATCGACCTCCACGGCGGCGACCTGTCCGGTGGCCGTGAGCTCGTCGACCGTCTCGCCGTCGATGTACGCCCGGAGTGCGTGGGCCAGCGCCGGGTGCCGTTCGAGCGGATCGACCCGCTTCTCCGGAACCGCGAATTCACCATTGCGAAGAGCGCGGACCGATGCCTCCAGCGTGGCCGACGTCGAACGGCCGGAGGTCATGGCGGCCCAGAAATTGTCGGCCAGCGCCCGGCTGAGGGCTTCGTGCAGGTCCTCCAGGGTGTCGTTGTTGCCGCCCGCGTCGTGAGCACCGACGACGAGGAAGGAAGTTCCCGGATCATCGCTGTCCCGATCGAGTCGCAGATCGGCGACCACACGCTCGTCCGCCCACCAGGAGCGGGAGACACCTTCGTGCTCTTTCTCCGTGTCCGACTCACCGAGCCAGGCAGGTCCGGCGTAGGCGACTCCGTCGACCTCTCGCCAGGGAAGGTCGAGACGTCCGACCACCCGGCGGGCCGTCCGCCCCTCATACGTCTCGGACAGGGTGCTGTTGATCAGCACCAGACCGAGCCGACTGGCTGCCCACAGGGTGGCCTTCCCCAGCCCGTACGAACCACCGGCCCGGTCGTCGCTTTTGTGACTGTCGAGCTGCCGGCGGACCACAGCGGCGTACCGGCCGTCCCCGTACTCGGGCCCGGTAAGCCCTGAGGCGTTGTAGTCGTCCACCCGGAGAAGCAGAAGAGAGGAGTCCTCACGCAAGGCCCGAAGTCCCTCTGCGAGGACCCGGCCGACCTTCTGCCGGGACTGTGCCGCCGCCATGTAGTGGGGCTCCAGCTCGTCCCACTTCAGCGCGGACAGGAAGGAGTGCAGGTGTTCACCGGTCAGCTCGTGCAGGGTGAAGCGCACCCGCACCGGACGCCGCGGGTCCAGCCGCTCGTCCAAGGAGTTCTGCGTGACCTCCCGGGCCAGTACGGCCAGGTTCGCGTCGAAGGCGAAGGCGGCCGCGTTACCGTACTCCCGGCCGCCGTCATGGTGGGCGATCCGGTGATACCAGCCGATCGGTCGGGCCGATCCGGCGTCGGCGTCCCTGGTGACCAGGGTGGCGACGTCCGTCTCCAGGATCTCGGCGATCCTGACCATCACCTCCGCGCGTGGTTGCGCCCTGCCGGTGACCCACGCCGACACCGCCGCGCGCGTCAGGTCCAGCCGCTTGGCGAACTCCGCCTGCGAGATCCCCTTGCGGCGCAGCTGGCGCCCAAGCCACATGCCGAAGTCCTCGGTGTCGTCCTCCATAGCCCCACCTCCCCATCGGTTCCGGGCAGCGCCACGGTAGCACCCCGATTGACGTCGCCGACACTGTCAAATTTCAATAGACATGCGTGATCGATTCGAGCGCCAGCGGAGTGGATTGAATTTTCTTCCGATCTTCAGATCGGCAGATGAACCGCATGCTACGGTTCTCCTGGGCAACTCCCTACGCGGTCAAGGCTGTTGAGGATGCGCTTGCTCCGGGGGGCGGAGAGCTCTGTCCTCAGACCAGTTGCACAGCTTTCTTTGCATGCGTCATCCAGTCACGGGCGCTCGTTGACGCGCGCCCATAGGGAGGGGACCCACATGAACGACGATGAGGCCTGGATGGCGTGGTTCATCAAGGAGTACGACAAGACGGAGGACCCCGATCTCCGCGCCGAGCTTCTGATGTGTCACGGTATCCACCCCCAGATTCTGGCGTCGGAGCGGCGGCGTCTCGCCCGCCGCGCGCAGAGTCAGCCCACGGAGCAGCAGACGACCACCCCCTTCGTCCCGCACGTGCCCCGCACGTTCCGTACCCGTGCCACCCGCCGCCCCACCACCCCTCGGCGCGTCGGTAGCCCCCGCACCTACCGGATCAAGGTCACCCGCACCAAGAAGATCCGCACGGCCAAGCGAACCGCGACTGTCGTGACCGTGACGACGACCGTCACCACGGTCACGACCGTCACCACGGTCACCACCATCAACAGCTGATCCCCCTCTGCTTTTTCTCATAAGCTGTCCTGATTTGTTTCACCGGGGGTGCCGGCCTCATGCACCGGCACCCCCGATCCCCCACGTGTCCTCGGTTCGTTTCTCTCATTCGAGACAGGTGCCTCATGACCGACCGGCAGTTGGCCGACCCTTCGCTCCCGCCCGTGATCGACACCGTGATCCGACAGTCCTCGACCGTCCTGAAGACGTATCAGGTCGACCCGGGGCTGATACAGGAGCACGCCAACGGTGAGCGTCGTATCACCCAGGGCGGTTACGGCGAAAGGCAGTTGCTCGAACTCGTCCAGAACGCGGCGGACGAGATCGCGGCATCACCCGGCGGCAAGCTGCACGTCGTCCTGACCGAGAACCACCTCTACTGCGCGAACGAAGGCACTCCGGTCACGCCGGAGGGCGCCGAGACGATCCTGCGCATGAGTGTCTCGCGGAAGCGCGGGGGGCAGATCGGCCGCTTCGGCGTCGGCGTCAAGTCCGTGCTCTCCGTGAGCGACTCGCCCCAGTTCTTCAGCGGGAACGGTGCCTTCGGTTTCGGCTTCGACCGGGAATGGTCGGCCGCCGAGATCGCCCAGGCCATCGGCTGGCAGGGCGACATCGACATGGACACCCCGGTGCTCCGCATGGCCCGGCCCCTCGACGTCGAACAGGAACGTTCCGACGACAACGTGCTGGACAAGCTCCTGCGCTGGGCGACCACCGTCGTCCGCCTGCCCCTGATGCCCGGTGCCGCAGAGCGTCTCGGACGGGACATCAGCGGGTACAGGAGTCGCAGTGGGCGGGTGACGGAAGCCTTCCCTGCTCACTTCCAGCTGTTCTCCTCCCACGTCGGCCAGGTACTCCTGCACGACGAGCGCACCATGCCCCCCGCGCGCAGGGAGATCTCGATCGAACCCAAGGGCATCCACCGCACCCTCAAGGAAGTGGCACGCGGCGCCAAGCAGACCACCGAGCAGTGGAAGGTGTTCTCTGTGGCCCACTCCCCCACCGACAAGGTCGCGGACACCGCCGGCGAGTTGCACAACCGCCCGGTGCTGGAGATCTCCTGGGCGGTGCCCGAATACAGCGTCCGCAACGGCCTGTACACCACACCCGTCGGCAGGGGATCGTTCTGGGCGTTCTTCCCGACGAAGTACGAGGTGTCGCTGACCGGCATCCTGAACGCCCCATGGAAGACAAACGAGGACAGACAGCACCTTCTGGACGGCAGCCCCTTCAACCGGGAACTGCTGCAGGTCGCGGCCCGGTTGGTGATCGATACCCTGCCCCGGCTTGTGCCTGCCGAGGACCCCGCCGCATATCTTCCCCTGCTGCCGGGCCGCACCAAGGAGAAGCTCAACTGGGCCGACGATTACTTCCTCCGGCAAGTGTGGGAAATAGCTGCCCAGCGCCCCTCCCTGCCCGACCAGAACGGCGAACTCCAAGTCCCTCGCGACCTGTTCATCACGCCGTCGAATCTTGACAAGGAATGGGTCCGGATCTGGTCGGAGTACAGCGGCCGCCCCACCAACTGGGTGCACCCATCCGTCGATGCCTCCGACACCGCCCTCCGCCGCGGCAAGATGACGCACATCCTCGACGCGGCCGGGAAGACGCCCGAGAACGTCAAGGACTGGCTCGAGGCGCTCGTCGCCGACGGCTCCGCGGAGGCCTCGTGCCACGCCATCGAGATCCTGTCGCTGATGGTGCTCAAGGATCAGGCCGGACGCTTGCGCGGGGACTCCCCGCTCACCGCCGAGGCCCGCAAGGCCCGGATCGTGCTGACCGAGGAGCACGGGGTCGTCGCACCCGTAGCCGGTGAGATCTTCCACCGAACCGCCGCCGACACACTCCGCGACGACATGGTCTACGTCCACCCGTCGATCTCCGAGCGCTCCGAAATGGCGCGGCATCTGCACAACATCGGCATCAGGGTCGCCGATGCGCAGGGACGGTTCGAGGGCGTCCTCGATCAGGGGTTCGACAACTACGACGACAACTCGTGGTCGAACTTCTGGATCCTGCTGCGCAGCGCCGGCGGTAGCGCGAACGTCGACCGCATTCGTGCCAAGGTGCCCAAGCCGCTGGAGACGTTGCGCGTCCGTACCCTGGACGGTCGTTACAGGCTGATGCGCGACTGCCTCCTGCCCGGACCGGTGGTGCCCCGCGACGGAAACCGCGACAAGGCCATCGCCGTCGACCTGGATTTCCACGAGAGCGACAGACCGGTCTTCCGCGACCTAGGGCTGTTCGATCGCCCTACCGGCGGATACCGGCCCCACGAGGAAACGTGGTTCGAGGAGTACCGACAGGTCGTTCACGACTCGCACCTGCGCAGTCTGCCGAGCGCCGCCCCCCGGCCCAGCATTTCCCGCCTCTCGGTCGAGGGTGCTGCGACGTTGGGGCCGCTGCACCTGCTGCCCGCGCTGTCCGAGGAGGGCCGCGCTGCCTTCGTGGCGGCTCTGCCGGCGTCCGACATCTCGCAGCACTGGCAGATGCAGTACGGAGCCACCACCAGCACCCGCAAGGCCGTGATGTCCCCGCTGCGCTGGATGATCTCCAAGCATGGCCTCGTGAAGACTTCCTTGGGACTGACCCGGGTGTCCGAGGCCGTCGGTCCCCAGCTCAAGGCTTTCCGCGCCGTGCTCCCTGTCGCCGAGATCGCGGAGGAGACGGCGCGGAAGCTGAACATGCCCACGACCTCCGACGAGGTGCCCACCCGGCGCTGGGGCAAGCTGTTGGACCTCGTACTCGAGAGCGAGGACGACGCCTTCATCGGTCGTGCGTACGCCCTGCTGCACCGGGTCGGCTTCGAGTTCCCGGAAGACGTGCTCACCCGCTGCCGGGTGGGGTCCTCCTGGGAAGGACGCGCCGACAACGAGATCGCCGTCGCGCTGAACGAGGTGGAGTTCAAGGAGCTCGTCCGTGAGCGCCTCCCCGCGCTCCTGGTCACCGACAAGGCGGACGTGGCCACGGCGAAGGAGATGATCGAGGAATGGGGGATGCTCAAGGTCTCCGACGTCATCAGCAGAGAGATCGAGCCCGTCAAGACCGGGCGGGCCGTGTCCCTGTTCGAGGAGTTCACGACCGTCAAGGCGCGCCTCGGTCAGGCAGGCAGCAGCTACAAGATCCAGCGCTGCTCTGAGCTCGAGCAGGTGGTGCGCACGCCCATGGGCAGCAAGCGGAAGTCGCTCAAGTTCGCGAGGAAGGGCCAGACCTTGTTCGTACTGGACTCCCTCGACCGGCTGCAGGTTCTGCAGGCCGCGGATGAGGAGTTCAAGTGGGGCTTCGGCGTGGCCGGCTGCAACCAGGCCCTCGCTCTCCAGGACAGGCAGGAGCACGACCAGGCTCTGCTGGGGCGGCTGCGCGCTGTGCGGGAAAGCGAGAGCGTCATCGACAAGATCGCTCTGCTGATCGGTGAGGAGGCCTTGCGTGGCGAACTTCCGCCTGGCTTGATGGAGAGCGAGATCCAGGAGCAGGGCGCCGAACCGAACCCTCGGCGCATCGCCGAGATGGCCTTCAACGCCCACGGCGAAGCGATCCTTCGGGTCCACTCCCGGGATCTCGCTCTGGACTTCCCCACCCGCGCCCCCAGCTCCTTCACCGGGAACACGAAGGCCTTGCGCTTCGTCACCGACCTCGGGTTCCCGGACTCGTTCGCGGGCGCCCAGGTGCCCTCGCTGGAGCCCCGCCTCGAGGTCGACGGTCCGTCAGAGTTCCCTTCCCTGCACCCCTACCAGGAGGAACTCGCGCAGGCGCTGCTCGCTCTGCTGGAGAACTCGATGCCCCAGCGCGGCATGCTCAGCCTGCCGACCGGATCCGGCAAGACCCGCGTCACGGCGGAGGGAGTGATCCGGTGGATCCGTGATCGGAAGGATCTGCCCGGTCCGGTCCTGTGGATCGCCCAGACCGAAGAGCTGTGCGAGCAGGCCGTGCAGAGCTGGAAGTTCGTCTGGTCGAAGGTGGGTCCCGAGCTTCCCCTGGTCATCAGCCGGCTCTGGGCCTCGAACGAGGCGACCCCCGTCGACGGACGTCCGCACCTGGTCGTCGCCACCGACGCCAAACTGGACAGCTGCCTGGAAAAGGAGGACTACGCCTGGCTGAGGGAGGCTGCCGAACTCGTCATCATCGACGAGGCGCACACCGCGATGTCCCCGCGTTACACACGGCTGCTCGAACAGCTCGACCTCACGCACCGCCGCACCAGTCGTCACCTGATCGGACTCACCGCGACCCCGTACCGGAACAACGAGGAACTGACCCGGCTGCTGGTGCAGCGGTTCGGCAACCGCCTCGACACCGGCGTCTTCGACGGCGATCTGTCCGTCGCCATCAAGGGGTTGCAGCAGATCGGTGTCCTGGCCCAGGTCAAGCACCGAGAACTAGTGGGCGCCGACATCGCGCTGACGGCGGACGAGCGTGCCCAGTCCGAGAAATTCTCCACCTTGCCCAAGGGCGCCGAGCAGCGGCTGGCCGAGGACCACGGACGCAGCCAGCGCATCGTCGACGAGATCGCCGCCATGCCCTCCGACTGGCCGGTGCTGGTGTTCGCCACCTCCGTGGCTCACGCCAAGCTACTGGCCGCCAAGCTCGGTGACCGGGACATCAAGGCCGCCGCGATCGACTCGACCACGCCCCCCAATGAACGTCGTAAGCAGATCGACGACTTCCGCAAGGGCAGGATCCAGGTCCTGACCAACTACGGCGTGCTCACCCAGGGCTTCGACGCACCGGCCACCCGCGTCGTGGTCGTGGCTCGCCCGACGTACAGCCCGAACATCTACCAGCAGATGATCGGACGCGGTCTGCGCGGCCCGAAGAACGGTGGCAAGGAGAGCTGCCTGATCCTGAACGTGCGGGACAACATCACGAACTTCGGCGAGGAACTCGCCTTCACCGAGTTCGAGTACCTGTGGAGCGAGGGCCAGTGACCGTCACCCCGCTCACCGAGCATCGACTCACCGACGCGCAGCAGGCCGTGGTGGACCAGCCCTGGGACGCCCGGGTGCTGGTCACGGCCGGTGCCGGCGCCGGCAAGACGCACACCCTCGTGCGGCGGCTCGACGTGTTGGTGGAGCGCGAGGAACTGGAGGCCGGGGAGATCCTGGTGCTCAGCTTCTCCCGTGCCGCCGTGCGCGAACTCACCGAGCGGATCGAGCGGCATGCCGCCGCCGCGCAGCGGATTCGTGTGCAGACCTTCGACGCCTGGGCTGCAGCTCTGCTCAACCGCGCCTACCCGGACACGGACTGGGGGACGTACACCTTCGACGAGCGCATCGAGGCCGCCACCGAGGCGATCGACAAGGGGGCGGTCGAGGGCGGCGAGTACTTGCCCGCCCATGTGGTGATCGATGAGGTTCAGGACCTCGTGGGTGTCCGTCGGGAGATGGTCGAGGCACTGCTCGACCGGTTCCAGGAGAACAGCGGCTTCACCGTGGTGGGTGATTCGGCTCAGGCGGTGTACGGATTCCAGGTGTCCGATCCGGATCAGCGGGCCGAGGAGACCGACCGCTTCCTGGCCTGGGTGCGCGCCACCTTCGGTGAGGACCTGGTGGAAATCCATCTGGGCGACAATTTCCGGGCCCGCAGCGAGGCTGCCCGAATGGCCCTGCCCTACGGTGCCCAGTTGCAGCGGCTGCCCCGCGATCGGGCCGAGTCCGCCGCCGAGGCCGAGCGTATCCACGGCGACCTGCGTGCTCTGCTGCTCTCGGCACCGAACTTCGGGAGCCTGGAGGACGAGTTCGTGCGGGCAGCACTGCGCGACTATCCCGACACCACCACCATCCTGTGCCGCGACAACGGCCAGGCATTGACGTTGTCCGACATGTTGGCCGACGCCGATGTCCCCCACACACTGCAGCGGTCGGCGCGCGAGCGCTCGGCCCCTGTGTGGATCGCCGAACTCCTCGCCTCGACTGGCGCGTCCACTCTGAGTCGGGAGCGCTTCGAAGAACTGCTGGTCGACCTGAAGGGCCCAGCCGGCAGCACACCGGAGGCGCTGTGGCGGTCGGTGCGCAAGGTGGCGCGGGGCAGCGGCCGCGGCACCGTCGATGTCGTCGGGCTGCACCGGGCGCTCGCTGAGGGCCGGCTGCCCGACGAGCTCACCGCGGCCCAGTCGTCATCCCTCGTGATCTCGACCGTGCACCGGGCCAAGGGCCTGGAGTTCGACCGGGTCCTGATCGTCGAACCACGCGTGCTGAAGGAGCCGGCCCAAGTCCGGAAGAAGAAGTACGACTACGACCCGGCGGCGGAAGCCCGGCTGCTGTATGTGGCCATGACCCGGACCCGGGATGATCTGTACGTCCTGGACGCCCCCAACTCGTGGCTCCTCCGTAAGGACAAGAGGATCGACCGCTGGTACCTGGGTGGTCGCAGCACCTGGGCCCGCAACGGCATCGAGATGATCGGCTCGGACGTGTCCCACGAGCAGCCTCCGGGCACGGAGGGAATTCACCAGGACGCTGCGGAGGTGTCGCGGTACCTCCTGGCCGACGTCACCGCCGGTGCCGAGGCGGAACTCGTGCTGCTGCACGGCATCCCCGTCGCCGCCGACCAGTCCCCACCGTACGCGGTGGTGGTCGGTGGCCGACAGATCGCGGTGGTGTCGGAGCGCTTCCGCACCGACCTGCACCGAATGCTGCGCCGCACCGCGCACTCTGAGGTCGATCGCTGGCCGCCGCTGATCACCGGTCTCCGGGTCGAATGCGTGGAGAGCGTGGCGGGCATTCCTGCGGCGACCGAGGCCGCCGGGCTGGGTACACACGGCGCGTGGGTCGCACCCCGGTTGTGCGGTCTGGGGCGCTTCCAGTGGTACGCGGACGGACGGGAAGGGAACGAAGGATGAGCAGGTCGACTCACCAAGCACATTACGAGGTGCGCGACTCGCTCGTCGGCGCCCTGCGGCAAGACCTGCTCGGCCCCGTGGGTGGTCCGGACGAGGTTCTCACGGACGATGCGCCGATCACCATGTACCCGGTCGGTGTGCTCTTCCCGCGCTCGCAGGCGGACCGGTCCGGTATCTCGCCCCAGAGTGGTCCGGCCGAACAGGGGGATCTGGAGTCCGAGCGGGACGGGCCCGACGCGGTGCCACTCGGCACCCGTCGGGACCCCGAGGAAGGCCCCGGCGATCTGGGCGTCTCGCTGGCAAACGTCCGGATGCCGTCATCCATCGGTTTGACATTCGCCGTGGACCCGACCGAGTCCGCGCGGATTCGGCTGACCGTACACGCTGCCGTCTATGCTCCCGAGGACTCCGAGGGGAATCCGGTGTCCGCGAAGCGGACCGAGGCCCGAAGCACGAAGGCCCAGCGGGAACATTGGCGCCGTTCCGCCCTGCGGATCGAGCCCGTCGACGTGGACGTCACACAGCCCGGCCTGCTCAAGCCCTTCGACCTCCATCCCGGGCTGGAACTGCGTGTGCTGGTCCGCCCCCGGTCCGAGTCGGACCGGACGGTGACCGTGACGGCCACGGTCGTCAACAGTCTGAAGGTCGGCCAGTTCGACCTCCGGGACGCGCACTGCTTCTACCAACCGGAGCTGATCGTCACCGCTGAGGACGGCAGCAGCCCGGTGTTCGTGGCACGGCCGACCGCTCTGGACGCGGTCGACTCGGAACATGCGCTGAGCCGCCTCCTGTACCGCCATGCGCCGAGCTTCGCCACCGGCCATGGCTGTGCGGCGCATTGGGACTGGCCGCCACCTCCGGTGGGATCCGTATCGATCGATCCTCCGGCCGTCACCACCCTGCGGACCGAGTTCGTCCCCTCCCAGGAGGTGTTGCTGACGGACTCCAACCCGGAGATCGACGACAAGGCGCTGACCATGTACCGGCTGGGAACCGACCCGACCCACGAGGTCGTCTCGGCCCTTCGCACCTTGCTGAGCGGATACGAGCGGTGGATCGAGACCCAAGAGGGTCAGGCCCGCCTGTTGCACGACACGGAACACGGCAAAATCGCGGCCGAACAGGTCCAGCTCTGCCGGCGAGCACTGCGCCGGATGCGCGAAGGCGTGGATCTGCTGGAGGACACGGAGCAGCCGAACATTCTGCGCGCGTTCCGGCTGGCGAACCTCGCGATGGCCGACCAGCGGGCACGTACCGCGTGGATCAAGGGCGGCAGGTCGGGCGAACCGGATAGCCAGGCCGGGCGGTGGCGGCCCTTCCAAATCTCCTTCATCCTGCTCTGCCTGGCCGGGATCGTCGCTCCGGACCACGACGACCGAAAGGTCTCCGACCTGCTGTGGTTCCCCACAGGTGGTGGCAAGACGGAGGCGTACCTTGGCCTGATCGCCTTCACCACCTTCCTGAGGCGCCTGCGGGGCGGGGAGGACGGGGCCGGCGTCACGGTGCTCATGCGGTACACGCTCCGACTACTCACCCTCCAACAGTTCGAGCGCGCTGCGGCGCTCATCTGCGCGATGGAACTACTGCGGGCAGCCGATCCGGCGAGCCTGGGGCACGAGGAGATCTCCATCGGCATGTGGGTGGGTCGTTCGGCGACCCCCAACACGCTGGCCGTCGCCACGAGCAAGCTGGCCGATCTCGTGCGCAACGAAAATTTCCAGTTGGAGACCGAGAACCCGGTCCAACTGCGCAACTGCCCTTGGTGCGGCGAATCGTTGCGGGCGGCGGACTACTCGGTCGATGAGGACGCCGTACGCATGACCGTCAACTGCCCCTCCGGCACGTGCGACTTCCACTGGGGAGGGCTGCCGGTACACCTAATCGACGAAGCCATCTACGCCCATCGACCGACCTTGGTCATCGCAACGGTCGACAAGTTCGCCTCGATGCCGTGGCGACCCGCGTCGGCGGCCCTGTTCAACCGGGACGTGGACGGAGTGCCACCGCCCGAGCTCATCGTCCAGGACGAGCTCCATCTGATCTCGGGCCCGCTCGGCACGCTGACCGGCCTGTACGAGACGGCCGTGGACGCCTTGGCGGATCGTCCCAAGGTCGTCGCCTCGACTGCGACCATTCGACGCGCCGACGAGCAGGGCACCCGACTGTTCGCCCGTTCGGTGGAGCAGTTTCCGCCCTCGGGCCTCGACTCCCGGGATTCCTGGTTCGCCGTGGAGACGCCACGGGAGCGGAAGGCGGCCCGTCGCTACGTCGGCCTGCTGACCTCCAGCACCAGCCAGGCCACCTTGCTGATCCGCGTGTACGCGTCGCTGCTCCATCGGGCTCACACCCATGATGCTCCGCCTGAGGTGAAGGACGCGTATTGGACCCTGATTGGCTACTTCAACAGCCTGCGACTGCTTTCGGCGGCGGAGCTCCAGGTCCTCGACGATGTCCAGGAGCGTCTGGGACACCTCGCACTGCGTGACGGAATCAAGGTACGCCGCGCCGACGCCCTCACGGAGTTGAGCAGCCGGGCGAATTCCAGCGACATCTCCCGCCGGCTCAAGGCCGTGGAACGACAGCTCCCGATGCCGGACGTACTCGACGTGCTGCTCGCCACCAACATGATCTCCGTGGGAGTCGACGTGGACCGACTGGGGCTGATGGCAGTGATGGGTCAACCGCAGACCACTGCGGAGTACATCCAGGCGACGAGCCGGGTCGGCCGGCAACATCCCGGTCTCGTCGCGATCATGCTCAACTCCGCTCGCTCACGGGACCGTTCACACTACGAGGACTTCCAGAGCTTCCACTCAGCCCTGTACCGCGAGGTGGAGTCCACCAGCGTGACCCCCTTCTCCGCCCGGGCCCGCGACCGAGGACTGCACGCCGTGGTGGTGGCTCTGGCCCGGTTGATGCTGCCGGCCGCACGGGACAACGACGCCGCATCACGCGTAGAGGACTTCGTGATGGACCTCCGCGAGACCGTCGGTGCCCTCCTGCTCGACCGGGTGGCGGCGGTCGAGCCGGCCGAGCTCGAGTCCACCACAGCGGCCTTCGAGGACTTCGTCGGATGGTGGGAGGACGAGGCGCTGGCCAGCCCGAACCTCGTGTACGAGGCTCCGCGTGGCTCCCGCGTGCCCGCTCTGTTGGCCAATTACGACGACGAGTCGCCCGATGCCTCGCCGTGGAAGACCCTGTGGAGTCTGCGCGACGTCGACGCTTCGTCCACCTTCTTCGAGGAGCGCTGAAGCATGAGCCCCGTCCCGCCTCGCACTCGTCGCCGCGGCCTCCCGTCGACCCCGGCCCGTACCGCCCGCAAGCTCGGAGAGATCCGCCGGGCCCAGCTCATCACGACGTACGGTGTCGGAGCCATGATCGCGGTGGAGAACGAGTCCTTCCTCGTCCGCGGCATCGACTCGTGGGACATCTCCGAGGCTCCCGTCATCTCGGAGCCCCGTCTGGCCTGGCAGTTGGGCGTCTCCGGCTTCCGGATGCCACCGGCTCCCGATCCCGACAAGGCCCGGGACGGCGTACGGGCAGTGCGCTTCCCGGAGATGTACTCATGCCCCAACTGCCATCAACTGCAGCCCTTCCGCAAGTTCAACTCGCCCGCCGGCCGGGCCGAGTGCTCGACCTGTCAGGAGAACCTGGTCCCGTCCCGCTTCGTGATCGCGTGCACGCACGGCCATCTGGAGGACTTCCCCTACTGGAAGTGGCTCCATAGGGGCAACCGGACGACATCCGGGGCCTGCGGGGGGCAACTGACGTTCCGGGCCGACGGCTCGACCGCATCGCTGCGTGCCGTGTTGATCGGTTGCAGTTGCGGGGTGGAGGAGGTGTCCATGGAGGGGTCGTTCCGACGGCAGGCCCTCAAGGACCTCGGCATCCGGTGCGCCGGCCGTAGCCCCTGGCTCAAGGACGCTCCAGCCGTGAGCTGCCAGGAGCCACCGCGCACCCTCCAGCGCGGTTCCTCCTCGGTGTGGTTCCCGGTCATGTACTCGGCTCTCTCCATCCCCCCGTGGAGCCAGGGCATCGCCAAGCTCGTCGCGCCGTACTACGAAGTCTTCAAACATGAGGATGCCGCCTCGATCCAGGCGTACGTGCGCATGCAGAAACTGCTGCGTCACCACCCGGAGTACACCGGCAACGACGTGGTGGCCGAGGTCGAGCGGCGGCGCGCGGCCGAGGCCGCCGCGACGGAGCCGGCCGATGGAACGGAGCTTGCCAAGCGCGCACGCAACTACCGGCAGGAGATCTACGAGGGCGAGTACCAGAGCCTGTCCACGCCGCACCCCGAAGTCGCGGACCAGGAGCAGGAGTTCGTCTGCGAGCCCCCCACCACCCCGATCGGCGCTCTGCTCTCGTCCCATGGCTTGGCTCAGGTGATGCTGATCAAGCGACTGCGCGAGGTTAGGGCACTGCAGTCGTTCCGGCGCGTGGAGGAACCGAGTCCGGCGGACTCCCCACTGCGCGAGGCCGCGATCTCACTGGACCGGCCGAGTTGGCTGCCGGCTTTCGAAGTGAGCGGTGAAGGGGTGTTCGTTCGTCTCGACCCTGAGCGGCTGCGAGTCTGGGAGCAGGAACCGGGGCAAGTCGCTCGCGCCACCCTGATCCGGGAAAATCACGAGAGGCTGCTGGCAGCACGTATCGGCGACTCGGACAAGCCGGTTCCGCCCTCACCCGCCACGCCCCGTTTTCTCCTTCTGCATGCCCTGGCACACATATTGATCAACGAATGGAGTCTGGACGGCGGTTACCCGGCAGCTTCCCTTCGCGAGCGGATCTACGGCGAGGAAGGCATGGCAGGCGTACTCGTCTACACGGCCACCAGCGACTCCGCCGGCAGCCTCGGCGGCGTCGTCGCCCAGGGTGAACCGGACCGTCTCGAAGCCTCGCTCCGGGCTGCCCTGCATAGAGCGAGCTGGTGCTCGAACGACCCCCTGTGCATGGAGTCCGAGTCGAGCGGCGCGGACAGCCTGAACGTGGCCGCCTGCCATGCCTGTCTACTGCTCCCCGAGACGAGCTGCGAGAACAACAACATCCTGCTCGACCGGGCAGCCCTCGTCGGGACACCGGACGGTCGAGTGCCAGGCTTCTTCACTCGCTGACGCCCTGGCGGTCCGGGGCCGGCACGTACACCGGCCAGGCGAGAGGGGCTTGGCCGTACACTGCCCTCTTCCCGTCGGGCCTGCTGAGGAGCGTGCCCCCGAGGATTCGGTGGAGCGCCTGGCGGACCTTTTCGCGGACGCGCCCGTACGAAGGAAGGAAGAGAGCGAGGAGGGCCCGGAGGAGGAGTGATCCGCCTTTCGTCCTAGTCCTACAGGTGGGGAGGGCGCCAGGACTTCAGCGCCTCGATGGCTCGTTCCTTGCGGCTCTCGTCCAGCTCCAGTGCCGTGCACAGGACGTGCACGGCCAGGAGCGGCGGGATCGCGTTGCCGATCTGCTGCGCGACGTCGGTGCCTCGCCAGGGGTACTCGGCCGGAAAGGTCTGCAGCAGTCCGGCCTCGCGGAACGTGAACCGCTCCTGTTCCGGACCCAGTTCGGGCTCACCGTCCGCGTTGTAGCCCTTGAGGTCGTGCACTGTGTTTCGGCGCACCTTGCCGGTGACCGTGGCCGCCGGCGCGTCGGAGGCGCGGAGTCCTCGCTTCTTGGGATCACCCCCGACCCGTAGTTGGAGCGGACGACGAAGTCCGTTGAACGCGAGTCCTTGAGCGCGTCGCCCATGGAGACCCATGGCTTCACCGAGTGGGAGGCCGGGGCACCGAAGAGCGGGCTCTGCGGGAGGGCAGGTGTCTGCACCTCGGATTCCTCCACCGCGGAGAGGCGCTTCGCCCCCTTGCGATAGCGCTGATGCGTCAGCGGCGGGAACTCGACGCTGCGGCCTCTGCCAGCCCCCCGGTAACGGGCGATCAGCACCGCGCGACGACGTGTCTGTGGCACCCCGTATTCCTCGGTGTGCAGCATCTCGCAATCCGCGTCGTACCCGAGCTCGCGAAGGATCTCGCGGTACTTCTTCCATACGGGGAGGACGGTTGGGACCTGCTCCAGTACCACAACCTCATAGGGATCGGACTTGAGCTTCTTCTCGACGATCCACCGAAGCGGTTGGAGCACGAGTCCGGTGCGCTCGTCGGCCCATTCCAGGTCGACGGCTCTCCGCTCCACCTCCGCCCATGCCTTCTCCAGCTTCCCGACGGTCGTGCTGTCTCCCACGAGCTGGGCCAGGTCCAGCACCTCGTCGAGGGCTTTGTGTCCCTCTCGGTTACCCGCCACCGAGTAGGTCTGGCAGGGCGGACCTCCGGTGAGGACGCGGGCAGAGCGAACCTCGGGGTCGAGCGGGTTCAGCTTCGCCACGTCGCCCACCTCGGTGGTGCGTAGACCGGCGGCGTGCCGGGTCGCGCGGGTCGATTTCTCCCACTCCACACCGATAGCGCGTACTCCGAGCATCTCGGCTGCGATGTCCAGGCCACCCGGCCCCGCGAAGAGATCGACGATCACGGGTGGATCCTGGTTCGCGTTCATGAACGCGTCCGCGTCCGGATGTGGTGCTCGGGTCATGGGGTGCAAGTGTAGCCGGCCGGGCGTCCTGCGTTTGCGGGTATCAGGCAGACCTTCTGGCGCCCGCCATTTCTGCCCTGACCAGGAAAATCTTCGTTCAGGAACGCAGCGCGTGGGCTATGGCCAAGCCCAGTGCCTCGCCCACCGGCGGCGGAGAGGCGTGGCCGACCTGCCGGTAGCGGGCCGTCTTCTTTCCGGTGATCTCCCAGTCCTTCGGGAAGCTCTGGAGCAGGGCTGTCTGGTCCACCGTGAGCCGCACCATATGGTCCTTGCCGAGTTCCGGCGTCCACGTGAAGTCCCGTCCGGGGATCTCATCGCCCAGCGAGTGGCCGTTCACCCCCATTTTCTCCCACTTCCGCTTGGTTCCGGACGGGCCCAGGTCGGCCCCACCGCGATTCTTCGACCCGCCGACCAGCGTCGGAGCCACGGTGGCCGCTTGGGCCGCCCATCGGTCGGCGTCTTTCCAGCCACGCGACCGCATGGAGGGTGCCAGGGCTTCGCCGGCCGACACATGATCCGTCACGGTCCCAGAGGGCGGCCGAAAGGCCGGGAACCACCGCTTCTTGAGCGCCACCAGCACTCCCTGCTTGCGGTCCTGCGGCACTCCGAAGTCGGCGGCGTTGAGGACGAACCAGCTGAACTCGTAACCGAGATGCTCCAGTTCGGCGCGGGCGAACTCGCGGAAGTCGTGGAACCTGTCGGAGTCCGCGAGGGCGGGCACGTTCTCGACGACCATGGCCCGAGGCTTGACCGCGTGGGCGAGGTAGACGGCGGCCTTCAGCAGCCGCTCCTCCTCTCCCGACTCGGTCCGTGCGGCAGTGGCATTGGACTTCACCCGCGGCAGTCCCGCGGACAGCAGGTCCACGTCATAGCTCTCCGGGTGCTCGCTCGGGTCGAGGTCCAGAAGGTCCCCTTGAAGCACGTTCCAGTGCGGTCGGTTGGCCCGTAGGGTCCGGCAAGCATCGGCGTCCTCGTCCAGGAGCAGTGTCGGCTCGAAGCCGGCCTGCTCCAGTCCCAGGGCCAGTCCACCCGCCCCGGAGCACACGTCCACAAAGGTCAGCCCGCTCATCGATTCGTCCCCCGTCCCCGTTGGGCTCTGCGTCGCGTCACCGCCGCCGCGACGCGCAGGGCCACATCCTCCGGCGCTTCATGCTCCCAGAACCGCAGG
This sequence comes from Streptomyces mirabilis, assembly GCF_039503195.1. Lineage (NCBI taxonomy): Bacteria > Bacillati > Actinomycetota > Actinomycetes > Kitasatosporales > Streptomycetaceae > Streptomyces > Streptomyces mirabilis. The sequence continues at coordinate 4,183,316 of NZ_JBCJKP010000001.1, read as the reverse complement.
ACCTCCCACCCGGCGGCCACGAGGTGCTCGGTGGTCTCCGCGTCACGCGCCATGTTGCGGTCCAGCTTGTGCCGCCACCACTCTGCGTTCGACTTCGGCTGCGTCGCGTGCTCGGGGCACCCGTGCCAGAAGCACCCGTCGATCAGAACGGCCACCTTGGCCCGGGTGAAGGCCACGTCGATGCGCCGCCGCGCCATGCCCGGCACGGGGTACTCCACGCGATAGCGCAGGCCCGCCGCGTGCAGCAATTGCCGTACGGCCAGTTCGGCGCTCGTGTCCTTGCTGGCCTGTCGGGACATGCGTGCGGAGACGCCGGGAGAGGAGGGCCTTACGTTGTCCACTGCTGTCGAGCCTCAAGAACGTACGTCGTCTCGGTCGATGACCACTGCATCCTGCCGGCTCGAGTCGACCGCGCGGAACCAGCTGCTGATGCGCAGGGCGAGTGCGGCGTGTTCGGCCATGCGGACCGATTCGTGCACCAGCATCGTGTGGTGACGGAAGGGGTCGGAGGTCGGAGGTGACGCCGTGGTCGGCGCGGTAGAGCTTCAGAGCGCCCGTGAGGACGAAGGCGTCGAGGGCTTCCTGGAGGCGATCGCCCAAGGTCCTCCTCGTCGCCCGGGTCGATGAACACGTTGGCGAAGGGAGTCGCGGTGTAGCCGACGTACTGGGCGCGCGGCAGGAGCTTGAGGAGCTTGCTGATCTGGCCGTTGATCGCCGTGCGGGTGACCTTGCCGTCCTCCCACTTCTTCGGGTCCGTCGTGTTCACCGAAGCCTGGTCCGACTCGTCGTCGATGATCAGGGCCGGTATCTCGCCGAGGATCGGGCCCATCTTCTTGAGGTCCTTGACCAGATTCTCCAGGACCGACTTGTTCTTCTTCACGACCATGACGCGTGCGCGGGCCGCATGCAGGTTCGCCGGGTCGTGCAGGGGACGGGTGCGGTCCGGCTTCGATGAACGCCTTCACGGCGTCTCTCTGTAGGAGGGGGAACGTCCATTCGTGTCGGGATCACCGGGCATCGGGGTCTGAGCCGAGATGTTGAGCAGCAGGTTCGCCAGCTTCTCGAAGCGGCTGTTCGCGAAATCGATGCCGCTGAATTGGTGGGGGTCTCGTGCATCGCGGATGGCCCGGACGCATGGTTCGCGGAGGCCGTGCTGAAGCATGGCGGAGAGCTAGAAGTCGTCGTTCCCGCTGAGCAGTACCGCGAAGGTCTCTCGGAAAGTCACTGGCCGGTCTACGACGAGTTGATGCGTCGTGCGGCACGGGTGCACCACACGGGCAGGACGGCGTCGGACTCGGACGCGCACATGGCGGGCAGCGAGATCCTGGTGGGCTTGGCCGAGGAACTGTTCGCTGTCTGGGACGGGAAACCGGCGTGGGGGTACGGGGGCACTGCGGATGTGGTGGCGTACGCCGAACGGAACGGGGTCCCAGTCCGAGTGTTGTGGTCAGAAGGAGGAACACGCGAGTAGGACCGCTGTTCGTGCCATGCGCTTCAGGACCCGCGCCGACCCGCTGCTGCGGCGGCCGACTCTTTACCCGAGGCTAACTGGGCTGGCAAAGCAATGGCTTGGCCAGTTCGGCGCAGGGGCGGTCTCCGTGGGAGCGGATGATGTCCTTGCCGACCTCGTTGGCGAGGTAGCGCAGGAATCCCGCGGCGAGGGAGTTCGCGGGCGGCTCTCCGTAGGTGTAGGCGTACTCGGTCTGCCAGTACGGGTAGGCGCCCTCGTCCGCGCCTTCAAGGGTGGCCGGGTAGCCGTCGATGCGAATCTGCTGGACGTCGTCGTGTGCGGTGGCGGCGCGGACCTCGCTGTGGCCGAGGGCTCCGTGTGTTGAGGCCACGGTGCGGAGGAGGGTCTCCGTGTCGCTGACCTCGCAGCGGCCGGGCTTGTTCTCGTCCAGTGCCGTGCAGTCGTTCGCGGTGACGGCCAACAGGGGCTTTTCGTCCAGCACTTGGTGTTCCAGTGTGGTCCGGGTGCCCGAGCCGGGGTTGCGGCTGACGAGGTGGATGGGCACGTTGTTGCCCTTCACCTGGCTCCAGTTGGTGATCTTTCCGACGTAGATGTTCCTGATCTGTTTCAGGGACAGGTCCTGGACGCCGGCGTCCTTGTTGACGACCAGGGCGAACAGGGACAGGGCGACGGGTCTGGGGAGCAGTTGCGGACGGCCGTCGCTCTTGGGTCCGTCGCTGAACGCCAGCCGGTCGCCCAGGCCCTGGCTGCCCGTCGGTTTGGCCTTCCGGCCCGCCGCGGCGAGGGCGTCGAGCCCCGACACGCTGCCGTGGAACGTGTCGTTGGTGATGGGTATGAAGGCGTCGGGGCAGGTCCTGTGGTATTGCCTCGCCGCCTCCTGGAGCACTGGCGCGAACGCGGTGGAACCGGACAGGGTGAGCGTCCCCGTGGCGCAGTCCAGTGGTGCGGCCGTGGCATCGTGCCTGGTGAACGTGAGGATGGACTGGACGGCGCTGACCATGACGAGGAGGGCGAGCACCCACCTGACCGGCTTCGAGGCGAACGGGTAGTACTCGGTCTTCTTGATCTTCCCGCGGCGTACTCCGCCCACGATGCTCGCGACGACCTCGGGCTCGGGGAACTCGTCGTCCGTGAAGCTCTCCTCGCGTTCCAGGACCGCCAGCACCTTGTAGTGGTCGCCGCGGTTCAGTTTCACCTTGGGCAGTTCGATGACGCCGTCGGTGACCCCGAGGCCGGGGACGTGCGGTGTGGGGTGCTGGTCGTCGCTGCTCGGCGTGAAGAAGCCGCGCAGCTCGTTGCGGCTGAGTTCGGTCACGACCATGCCGACGACGCGGCGGCCCCGGCACTTGACCTGGATGCCCGCGTGGCCCCGGTCGGGCGCCAGGTAGCTGTGCTCCACGATGGGGGCCCAGCCGCTGTTCTCGATCCGCAGCAGCACGAACGACGGGTCACGCAGCGGCCCGCCGTTGGTCCGCTGCATCTGCTGAAGCACCCCGGCGTACGGCAAGGCGCGTTCGTCCCGGGCGGTCGTGTCCATCTGGACCCGGTAGCCGAGCCGTTTGCCGCCGACGAGGACGAACTCCCAGAGCGCCGCGATCCCGGGGAGGGCCAAGCCCAGTACGGCGAACGCGAGTTGCCAGGAACCGTTCACGGTCGACTCCCGCGGAAGAAGGGGCTGGGAGGGCCATGGTGGCGGGCGCGTTCCCGGGGTGCCGGGGGTGCTCGGATCCTTGCGATTGATTTCACCGGGGCGTCATCTGGGACACCTGGGGTTTGCCCAGTGGAGCGACGTCGGCCGAGCGAGTGACGTCAGCCGAACGGAGCGACGGCATGGCTTCGGGGGCCCGGAGGGCACGCTGATGACGCCCGGTCCCCCGGCCCCGAGGCCGGGGGAGCCGGGGAGAGAGGGGCGCGTTACTGGGCGGTGGTTCCGTGGCACTCCCCATAGCCCCGCTCCGACCCGCACCAGCACTCAACCCCCCGCTGCGGCGGCCAGGCCACCGCCAGCCCCCGTGCCGCCAGCGTCGTCGCGTACTGCGGGAGCAGGGTCGCGTCCGACGGGGAGGAGGCCTCCGAGGCGGCGAAGGCCTCGTAGGACGGGACGGTTCCCGTGACGATGCCGAGGTTCGGGGTGCCGGAGGTCGCCAGTTCCCGGAGCGAGGCCTCTATGGTCGCGAGGTGTTCCTCGTGGGACGGGTACTCCGAGGTGAGGGTGGGGTACGCCGTCAGGAGTTCCGTCAGTTCGGTGGTCGGCCAGTGCAGGATCGCCACCGGGAACGGGCGGGACAGCGCCTCCCTGAACGTGCCCAGCTCCGCCCGCAGGCGGGAGATCTCCGCCTGGAGTTCGGCGGGGTTGTCCGAGCCGAGGGACCAGACGCGCTTCGGGTCGTGGAGTTCGTCGAGGGAGACCGGGGACGAGTGGAGCGTGTCGGCCAGGGAGTCCCAGTCGTCGTGGGCCGCGCCCAGCATGCGGCGGACGCGGTGGCGGCCGAAGAGGAGCGGGTGGGTGGCGTACGGGGGCTCCGACGTCTCCGTGAGGAGGAGCTGCGCGGCCTGGGTGAACGTCTCCTGCGCCGCTTCCAGCTCGTCGTGGGACTCCAGGGCCTCGGCCACGATCACCCAGGGGGCCGGGTCACGGGGGGACGCGGCGCGGATGCCGTCGATGATCGCCCGGGCCTCGGCCTCGTGGCCGTACTCCCACAGGTTCGACGCCTTGAGGGCGCGGACCAGGTGGGGATGCTCCAGGGGCGTCGAGGACGACAGCAGGCGGTCGTAGAGCGCGGTGGCTCCGGGGCGGTCGCCGGCCAGTTCGAGGTGGGCCGCGGCCTGCACGAGCAGGTGTTCGGCGTCCTCGGGGTAGAGGCCTGCGGTCCGCTCCAGGCGCGCTGCTTCGGCGTGGTGGTCGACGTGCTCGGCAGACGTGTCGGGGCGCATGGGGGACACCGTACTGCCGATGCCGTTCGAGGGAGAGATACCTGCAGGCCAGAGGGTGGGATCTCTTCGGTGCCCTTGGGTACCGACGAACGGTTCGGGCGGTCATGGGGCTGGTGAGTTCGGGGCGCAGCCCTTATCTTGCGGGCCCGGTCAAGGAGGCGAGGCAGTCGAGGAGGCGAGGCATCGGTATGCGGGCTCCCGGCATCGTGCGGCGCGGCCTCGGGGCTCCCGGCGTCGTGGATCACGGCACTCGGCGGCGGCGGGCCGCGTACCGGCGGGTGGTGTGGGGCGGAGGCGAGGTGCTCGTCACCGTCGGTCTCCTTCTCCTGCTTCTCGTCGTGCATCAGCTCTGGTGGACCAATCGGCAGGCCCGGGAGGGCGCCGAGAGGAAGGTCCAGGCGTTGGAGAAGGAGTGGGGGAGTGGGGAGGCGGAGGGAAAGGGGGAGGGGCAGGAGCTGGGGGCGGGGGTGTCGGGTGCGGGGAGTGGCGCGTCCACCGGTGGTGCTTCCGGAGCGTCCGGCGGGGGTGGCTCCGGGGCGTCCACCGGGAGTGGGCGGGCTCGGGGAACGCCCCGGTCGTCCCAGGCGTACGCCGTGCTCTCCATTCCCCGGCTCGGTCTTCGTGTGCCGGTCGCGGAGGGGGTCGGCAAGCGGGATGTCCTCAACAAGGGGTACGTCGGGCACTACCCGCACACCCAACAGGCGGGGCAGGCGGGGAACTTCGCGCTCGCGGGGCATCGGAACACTCATGGGGAGCCGTTCCGGTACATCAACCGGCTGCGGCGGGGGGACGAGATCGATGTCGAGACGGCGGCGGGGCGCTACGTCTACGTCGTCGACAAGACGCTTGCGCAGACCTCCGCGCATGACGGAGGGGTCATTCGGGAGATGCCGCGCAGTACCGTTCGGCCCGCCTACGGATACAGCGCGCCGGGGTACTACATCACCCTCACCACCTGCACGCCCGAGTACACCTCCCGGTATCGGCTCGTGGTGTGGGGAAAGTTGACCTCCACGCGCCCGCGTTGACCACGGTCACCGGCCCGTGAGGGGAACGGTCCTGTGCGGGGAACGGTTCCGTGAGGGGAACCGTCGGGTGCGGGAACGGTCTGCGCGGGGATCCGTCCCGTCCGGGGGAACGGTCGCGCGCGGAGTGCGCCCCTGCCCGGAGAACACCCCGCCTGGAGAGCACCCCGCCCGGAGAGCACCCCGCCCGGAGAGCACCCCGCCTGGAGAACACCCCCGCCCGGAGATCCGTCCCCTCCGAGGAAACGGCCCCGCCAGGCCGGCGTCAGACCCGGTCCCGAAGGGCCAGCACGCTCGCGCCCGCCACCAGCGCCAGCCCCGCCGAGACCGCGATCGCGATGTCCGCGCCGTGCGCGAGCCCACCCGTGGAGGTGACGATCGCGATGGTCAGGGCCACGCCGGCGCACGAGCCGATGTAGCGGAACGTCTGCTGCGCGCCCGAGCCCATCGCGGCGCGGCTCGCGGGGACGGACTCGACCGCGACGAGCGGCAGCGCGGCGTTGAGGAGCCCGCTGCCGACGCCGGAGACGAGGAAGCCGGGCAGCAGACGGGTCCATGAACCGGCGTCGAGCGCGCCCAGCATCGTCAGGACGCCGACCGCGTGCAGCGCGAATCCGAGGGCGAGTTGGTGGCGCGGGGAGACCCGGCCCGCGAGGCGCCGCGCCTGCAGGGCGACCCCGAAGGACAGCCCGGACCAGAGCAGGAACAGCCACGCCGTGTCCAGCGCGGACAGGCCCAGGGTCTGCTGGAGCAGCGCCGGCAGGAAGCTGAACAGGCCGATCACCGCGAGGCCCGTGAACAGACCGCTCGCGGAGGAGGCGAGGAAGCGGCGGTGGCGGAGCAGGGAGAGGTCGATCATGGGCGTACGGGTGCGGTGTTCGACGAACACGAACGCCGTCGTCAGGACGACGAACGCGGTCAGCAGGAGGCCCACCGAGGGGCGCAGCCAGCCGTCCCGGCCCAGCGTGAGCGCGGCCACCAGGGCGACCAGCGCCAGGCCGAAGGTGAAGGCGCCGGCCAGGTCGGGACGACCGCCTCGGGAGGCCCGGGACTCGGTGAGGGCCCGGGTGCCCAGCAGGGCGACCAGGAGCGCGGCGGCGCCCAGGACGGCGTACGCGATCCGCCAGTTCAGGGTCTGGGCGATCGCGCCGGCGAGCAGCGGGCCCAGGGCTATGCCGCCGCTGACGAACGCGCCCCACACGCCGGTCGCGTGCAGCCTGCCGCGGGCGGTCGGGAAGGCGTGGACGAGCAGGCCCAGGCTGCTGGCGAGGATCGCGGCGCTCGCCGCGCCCTGCGCGACGCGGGCCAGTGTGAACAGCCAGGTGGAGGTCGCGAGCGCGCCGAGCGCGGTGGTGATGCCGAGGGCGATGGTGCCGGAGAGGAAGATCCGGCGGCGGCCGTAGTCGTCGGCGAGGCTGCCCGCGACCAGGAGCAGCGCGGCGAGGCCCAGCGGGGTGCCGTTGAGCAGCCAGGCCTGGGCGGAGACAGGGGTGTGCAGCGCGGCGGCGGTGTCGGGGAGCGTGACCATCGGCGCGGTGTACGTCATCAGGGCCACGGCGGTGGCGGCGCTGGTGACGGCGAGGGTGGCGGTCGCCCGCGGGGGCGTCTCGAGGGGCGTGCCGGGGGGTGTCGAGGACGCCTTCGCGGTGGTGGCGTGATCGAGCTGGGACATGGTCTGCCCTTCGGGCTCCGGAGCGGATCGGTGGAAGGGTAGGTTCAGTGAATGAACCGCCCCCGTGGGTCGACCGTAGCACTCCAGGTTCGTTCATTGAACCGACAGGTCGAAAAGTGGCTACAGTGGGGTCATGGCTCTCGGCAAGGACTACGCGACGCAGGAGTGCTCGATCGCCAGCGCGCTCGAGATCGTCGGCGAGCGGTGGACGCTCCTCGTCGTGCGCGACGCGCTCTACGGCGTACGGCGCTACAACGACTTCCTCGTCCACCTCGGCATCCCGCGCGCCGTTCTCGCGTCCCGCCTCCAGGCGCTGACCGCCGAGGGCATCCTCGAGAAGCGCCGCTACCAGGAGTCGCCGCCGCGCGACGAGTACGTCGTCACCGACCGTGGCATCGCCCTGTGGCCGACCCTGCGCTCGCTCGGGCGGTGGGGCCGCGAGCACCTCGGCGAGGCGCAGCTGCGCTACTTCCGGCACGCGACCTGCGGTACGGAGCTCGGCTCGTACGGCGAATGTGCCACGTGTGGAACCGTCGTACCCGTTCCGGACGTCGAAATGGTGCCGGGACCCGGACTCGATCCGGACCCGGCGGATCCGGTCAGCCGGGCGCTGCTCAAGCCGAGGCGGCTGCTGGAGCCGATCGACACCGGTCACGCAGAGACCGACAGCGGTCACGTGTAAGGCCGACGCCGGTCACGCATAAGACCGACACCGGTCATGCGTAAGCAGGTACGGGGGGACACGAGCTCACGTACGAGAAGGCGAGAGGAGAGGTGGTCCGTGGTCCGGAACTCGGCGAACGCGCGACTTCTGCGCCCTGCCGCCCTTCTGCTCGCGCTGCTCCTCGAACTCGCCGTGCTGGACGCCGGCAGCCTCCCGGCAGCCGTCGCCGTCGCGTTCACCGCGACCGCCGCGGCCGGGGCCGCGCTCGCCGTCTGCGCCCTCGTCGGCTCGCGCCGCGCGTCCGCAGTCCCGCGTACGCGGGTTCGTACGGCGATCCGCGACCGTGAGCACCGTACGGCGTTCCTGCCTCAACGTGATCCCGACGCCTCGGGGCGTCCGCGCCCCCGAGCGCCCGGGCGGGCCCTCCTGACGGCCGCCGCGTAGGGATCCCGGCAGGAACTCGCCAGCACTCGCCAGTCGTACAACCCCTGTCTGCGTACCCCACGCGGGTCGTCATGCCGATGCGTCATTTCTCATTCCGGCACGACGAGACCCCCGGAGGGCTCATCCATGTCCACGTTCATGTCCGCCTCCATGTCTGCCCCCCCGTCCGCTTTCACGCCCACACCCATGTCCGCTTTCGCCGGGCTGGTCGAGCGGCTCGCCGACCTGCTCGAACCGCTGTTCCACGCGTCCGCTGCCGCCGCCGCGATCGTCCTGTTCACCGCGCTCGTACGACTGCTCGTGCATCCCCTGTCCCGGGCGGCGGCGCGTGGACAGCGGGCGCGTGCCGCGTTGCGGCCGCGGGTCGCCGAACTGCGCAAGAAGCATCGGAAGGATCCCGAGAGGATGCGGAAGGCGGTGCTGGAACTGCACGAGAAGGAGAAGGTGTCGCCGCTGTCCGGGATTCTGCCCGGGCTCCTTCAGCTGCCGGCCTTCTTTCTTCTCTATCACCTGTTTTCCAGTTCCACCGTCGGCGGTGAGGCCAACGAGCTGCTGAGCCACCGGCTGTTCGCCGCACCGCTCGGCGGGCGGTGGCTGGACGTGCTCGGGGGCGGTGGGGTGTTCGGTGCCGCCGGGCTCGTCTACCTCACTCTGTTCGTGGCTGTCGGCGCCGTGACTGTCTTCAACTACCGGCGTACGAAGCGGACGATGGCCGCCTCGGCGCCTGCCGCCGACGCGGCGGAGATGCCCGGCCTCGGCGCGGTGAGCGCGTTCGTGCCGTTCCTGTCCTTCTTCACACTCGTCACCGTGGCGGTGGTGCCGCTGGCCGCCGCGTTGTACGTGGTGACCAGTACGGCCTGGAGTGCCGTGGAGCGGGCGGTCCTGTATCCCTGAGGGTGGGGCGGCGGTCCAGTCCGTGAACGGGGTATTGCGGAGTGGACGCGCAGCTTGGAGGATCGACCAGTCCTCCGATGGCTGCACCCGTCGGTGGCTGCCCGCGATCGAGGGAGACTGGGATCATGAAGCTGCTGCGAGTCGGTACGGCGGGATCGGAGCGGCCCGCGCTGCTCGACGCCGAAGGGATTCTCCGGGATCTGTCGGGCGTCGTGCCGGACATCGACGGGGCGCTGCTCGCCGACGACGCGGCGCTCGGGCGGGTTCGTGCGGCCGCCGAGTCGGGCGAACTGCCCGTGCTGGACGCGGACGGGCTGCGCGTCGGGCCGCCGCTCGCCCGGATCGGCAAGATCGTCTGCATCGGGCTCAACTACCACGACCACGCCCGCGAGACCGGGGCCGAGCCGCCTGCCGAGCCGGTGATCTTCTTCAAGGCGGCGGACACGGTGGTCGGGCCGGACGACACCGTGCTTCTGCCGCGTGGGTCGGTCAAGACCGACTGGGAGGTCGAACTCGCGGTCGTCATCGGGCGTACCGCCCGCTATCTGGAGTCGCACGAGGAGGCGCTCGCGCGTGTCGCCGGGTACGCGGTGGCGCACGACGTCTCCGAGCGGGAGTTCCAGATCGAGCGCGGGGGGACGTGGGACAAGGGCAAGAACTGCGAGACGTTCAATCCGCTGGGGCCGTGGCTGGTGACGGCGGACGAGGTTTCGGACCCGCAGGGTCTTTCGCTGAAGCTGTGGGTGAACGGTGAGCTGAAGCAGGACGGGACCACGGCCGAGCAGATCTTCTCGGTGGCGGAAGTGGTCCGGTACGTCAGTCAGTTCATGACGCTCTATCCGGGGGACGTCATCAACACGGGGACGCCGGCGGGGGTTGCCTTGGGGCAGCCGGAGCCGAAGCCGTATCTGCGGGCCGGGGATGTGGTGGAGCTGGAGATCGGGGGGTTGGGCAGGCAGCGGCAGGAGTTCAAACCCGCGTAGGCACTCCGTTGGGTTCGGCGGGGGGTGCGGGTGGGGGTCGGGGTGCTTTGTCGGGTGCCGGTTTGTTGTGGCTGGGCGCGCAGTTCCCCGCGCCCCTGAAAAGAAACAGGGGCGCGGGTGCGGGACCTACCTTCCCAGGAACTGGTGGAGCGCCTTGATGACCAGGGCGTGGTCTTCCAGTTGGGGGAGGCCCGAGACCACCACCGTGCCGATGACGCCCGCGCCCTCGACCGTGAGGGGGAACGCGCCGCCGTGGGCCGCGTAGGCGTCGGGGTCGAGGCGGGAGGACGCCTCGAAGGTGGTGCCCTTGGCGCGGAAGCGGGTGCCGACGAGGAGCGAGGAGCAGCCGTAGCGCTCGACGACGCGGCGCTTGCGGTCGATCCAGGCGTCGTTGTCCGGGGTCGAACCCGGCAGGGCCGCGTGGAAGAGCTGCTGGCCGCCGCGGCGGATGTCGACGGCGACCGGAGCGGCGGCCTCGCGGGCCATGCCCACGAGCAGGGTGCCCAGGGTCCACGCGTCGTCGTACGTGAAGTGGGGGAGGACCAGCTGCCGCTCCTGGGACTCCAGTTCCGTGATCTGTTCCGCGAGCTGCCGCGCGGTGTCCTCGCTGCTCACAGGGACACCGCCGTGCCCTCGGCGGCGGAGCGGCGGGCCGCCTCCAGGACGTCGAGGGCGGCCGCGGCCTCCCGCGCGGTGACCGGGTTCGGGGCGCCGTCGCGGAGGGCGGCGGCGATGGCCGCGTAGTACGCGGGGTAGGCGCCCGGGAGTGTGGGCTCGGGGCGTCCGCCACCCGTGAGCGGGGACTCGCCGGAGCCGACGCGGCCCCACAGGGACTCGGGCTCGGCGCCCCACTCGGCGGTCGTGTCGGGACGCTTGCCCTCGCGCAGGTCCGCCTCCTGCGGGTCGAGGCCGTACTTCACGTAACCCGCCTGCGAGCCCAGTACGCGCAGGCGCGGGCCGAGTTGGGCGGTCGTCGCGGAGACGTAGAGGTGGGAGCGGACGCCGTTCGTGTGCGTGATCGCGATGAAGGTGTCGTCGTCGGTCTGCGCGCCGGGGCGGCGGACGTCCGTCTCGGCGTACACCGAGGCCGCGGGGCCGAAGAGGACGAGGGCCTGGTCGACGACGTGGCTGCCGAGGTCGTAGAGGAGACCTCCGATCTCTGCCGGGTCACCGGACTCGCGCCAGCCGCCCTTGGGCTGCGGACGCCACCGCTCGAAACGGGACTCGAAGCGCCATACGTCGCCCAGCTCGCCCTCGTCGAGCAGCTTGCGGAGGGTCAGGAAGTCGTTGTCCCAGCGGCGGTTCTGGAAGACGGAGAGGAGCAGGCCGCGCTCTTCGGCCAGCGCGGCCAGCTCGCGGGCCTCCGCCGCCGTACCGGCGAGGGGCTTGTCGACGACGACCGGCAGGCCCGCCTCGAGGGCGGCGGTCGCGAGCGGGACGTGGGTCTTGTTCGGGGAGGCGATGACGATCAGGTCCAGCTCGTCGGCGCGCGCCCAGAGCTCTTCGGGCGTGGCGGCGAACGAGACGCCGCCGCCGAACTCGGCGCGGGCCTGCTCCCGCCGCTCCGGGTTCGCGGTGACGATCGTGTCCAGGGCCAGGCCCTCGGTCGCGGCGATCAGCGGGGCGTGGAAGACGGAGCCCGCGAGGCCGTAACCGATGAGGGCCACACGGAGGGGGGTGCCAGTCGTGCCAGTCGTACCAGTCATGACGTCCACTTTCGCAACGCTGTTGCCAAAGTGCAAGCGCGGGGGACAATGGCGTACGTGAACAGGACCAACGCCGAGTCGGGAGTCAATCTGCTCGCCCTGCGCAGCCACAACGCCGCGCTCGTGCTCGATCTGCTGCGCACGGCCGGGGAGGGCGGTATCAGCCGGCTCGAACTCGCCGAGCGCACCGGGCTGACCCCGCAGGCCGTCAGCAAGATCACCGCTCGGCTGCGGGCGGACGGGCTGGTGGCGGAGGCGGGGCGCCGTGCGTCGACCGGCGGCAAGCCGCGGACCGTGCTGCGGCTCGTGCCCGAGGCCGGGCACGCGGTCGGGCTCCACCTCGACCGCGACGAGGTGACGGTCGTGCTGTGCGACCTCACCGGCGCGGTGGTCGCCGAGCGGCGGGTTCCGCTCGATCTGGGGGCGGGGGCGGAGGCGGTCGTCGAGTCGGCGGCGGGGGAGGTCGAGGCGCTGCTCGCGGGGGCGGGGGTGTCCGTACTGGGCGTGGGCGTCGCCCTGCCGGGGCCGCTCGACCATGTCCGGGGTGTGCTGCATCGGGTGACCGGGTTTCCCGAGTGGGACGGGTTCCCGCTGCGGGACGCGCTGGCGGGGCGGCTCGGGGTGCCCGTGGTGGTGGACAAGGACACGAACGCGGCCGCGTTGGGGATCGCGGTGGTGGGGAGGGAGAGCGGCATCGGGAAGACGGGGGATGTGTCCCCCGGCCCCCTCGAATCCTTCGCCTATCTGCATCTCGGTACGGGGCTCGGGGCGGGGCTCGTGATCGGTGGGGGCGTGCACCGGGGGGCGCGTACCGGGGCGGGGGAGTTCGGGCATCAGGTCATCCAGCTGGACGGGCCCCCGTGCGGCTGCGGCAACCGTGGCTGCATCGAGGCGTTGTGCCTCGCCGCGGTGGACCGCGGTGCCGTGGGTGAGGCGGCGCGGGTGCTCGGGGTGGGCGCCGCGAATCTGGTGGGGCTGTTGGACATCGACCTCGTGCTCCTCGGCGGGCGTACCGTCGCCGCGCATGAGGAGGCCTTCGTACGGGGTGTCGGTGCCGTTCTTGAGGAACGGGCTCGGCTGGAGGGCGTGGACGACGGGGCGATTCCGGTGCGGGTGGCGCCCGGTGGGGCGCGTGGGGTCGCGGAGGGTGCGGCGCAGTTGCTGCTGGCGCCGTTGTTCGGGCGCGGGGAGGACTGACCGGCTCGGCTGTTCTGGGGCGGGGTTCCGGCCGGGTGACTCGGTTGTCCGGAGGGGCTTCGGGGGCCGGGTGACTCGGCTGTTCGGGGGACTTCAGGGGCCGGGCGGGGTGTGTCGCGGGGGTGGCGGCGCGGTGGGCGCAGGCCGGTGTGGGACGGTCACGGGGCCGTTGCCCTGTACGCCGTTGCCCTCACCGCCCGACGCTTCCGACCCCTTTCCCGACCCCCTCCCGCCGCCCTTGATCGGCAAAGGCCCCTCATGCGACTGCGCAAGACCAGCCCCTTCGCCCTGACCGCCGTTGCCCCCGCCCTGGGCCTCGGGCTCGCACCGCCGCCCGCCGTCCACGCGCTCATGCCGCTCGGGCCCACCGCGAGCCCCCGTCCCACCTGTGCCGCGCCCGACACCCGGGCCTTCCCGATCAAGACCCGGATCCACGGCGGGCCGGACGCCTACGACGTCGGCGGCGACTTCCGGACCTGGTACATCGACCTGACCAACACCACCGCGCACACCTGCGGAAACATCCACCCGATCGTCGTACTCGTGGACAGCAAGCGGACGCTGCGGCCGGAACAGGCGCGGCTGGAGTTCTACGAGGGGGAGCGCACGCATCCCGTCGAGTTCGAGAAGAGCGACCAGGACGAGAACGTCGGGGCGTTCGACGACGGGTTCCCGGGGTTCACGGTCGGACCCGGCCGCACGCTCACCGTGAAGGTCCGGCTCTCCGTGACCTCCGACGCCGCCGTGCCGAACGACGTCGTCGCCAACGCGGCCGTGGTGCAGCGCCACAACAACGACGGGGACTGGGTGGGGGAGTCGAACGCGTACCGCTTCCGGATCGACGACGAGAGCAAGACGAGCGACGGCGACGTCGTGGAAGCCGAGGGCACTGGGGGCACTGGGGACGGCGGGGGCAACGGGGGTACTGGGGACGGTGGCGATGGCGGAGGGGACAGCGGAGGCGGCGGCGGTACGAGCGCGGCTCCCGACGCCAGTGGCACCGGCACCGGCAACAGCACCGGCAGTAGCACGGACGGCGTCACCGGCACGGGCACCGGCAGTCCCAGCGGCAGCCCCACCGGTACCGGCGACGGTAGTGGCGGCGGTGGCGGCGGTCGTGACGGCGGTGACAGCGACGGTGACGCCGCGGGAAAGGAACGGGACGGGTCCTCGTCGGCGGACGAGGAGTCCTCGTCCGCAGACGAGCTGGCCATGACCGGACCGCGCGAAGCCGCCCTGGTGGTGGGCGTCGTCCTGCTCGCCGCCGGAGGCGTGCTGCTGGCGGCCTCCCGCTGGTCCCGGTTCCGGCGTCGCTGAGCCCTCCCACCGGCGCACCGCCCGTACCGCGTCTGCGACCATCCCCCCGTGGACTACCCGAACGACCAATCGCCCGGCGCCCCCGTCCGCTCCGGCATCCCGGAGCACGGCCGTATCCCGAAGTACTACGCGGTCAAGGCGCACATCGCCGTGCTGATCGAGGAGTTGGGCGAAGGGGGGCTCCTGCCCACCGAGCGCGATCTCGCCGAGAAGTACGAGGTGGCCCGCGAGACCGTACGGCAGGCCCTGCGGGAGTTGCTGCTCGAAGGCAAGCTGCGGCGGCAGGGGCGCGGCACGGTCGTCGCGGGGCCGAAACTGGAGCAGCCGCTCTCCCTCGCGAGCTACACCGAAGGCGTACGGCGGCAGGGGCGCACCCCCGGTCGTACGCTCATCTCGCTCGACCGCTTCCCCTGCCCGCAGGCGCTGGCCACCGAGGCGGGGCTGACGCGCGGCGAGCCCGTCTGGCACATGGAGCGCGTGCTGCTCGCCGACGACGAGCGGGTCGGACTGGAGAGTACGTACGTCGCCGTGGCCCGGGTGCCCGACCTCGACCGCGACTTCGACCCCGACTCCTCGTTCTACGCCTACCTCCACGACCGGCTCGGCATCGCGTTCGGTGACGCGGACGAGCGGATCGAGACGGTGCTGGCGACGCCGCGCGAGGCGCTGCTCATCGGTACGCCGCCCGCGCTGCCGATGCTGCTGATCCACCGGGTCTCGCGGGACGCGAAGGGGCGGCCGCTGGAGCGGGTGCGGACGCTGTACCGGGGGGACCGGTTCTCGTTCACGGCACACCTGGGCAGGTGACGTTCACGGCCCACCTCGGCGGCTGACGTTCCACGCACCTCGGCAGCTGACGCATGGACGGCCGGGGCGGGCTCGGGCTCGTCCTTTCGGCCAAGTATCGTCACAGGGAGATAACGGGTCTAGCCCAAATATGATGGGCGGTTCACCATCCGGTTGCTGTCCGGACCCCTTTGATTCCCCCTTCCCGAGGAGCGTGGCCGTCGTGAGAGTGATAGTCGTCGGAGCCGGCGTGGTGGGTACCCTGCACGCCTGGCACGCGGTGGAACGCGGCCACGAGGTCGTACAGATCGAGCGTGAGGCGGAGGCCCGCGGGGCCTCGCTGCGCAACTTCGGACAGATCTGGGTGAGTGGTCGCGCCGGAGGAGAGGAGCTGGAGACCGCCCTGCGGGCGCGGGAGCTGTGGGAGGAGATCGGGGCACGCGTCCCGGACCTCGGCTTCCGGGCGTGCGGATCGTTGACCCCCGTGCGCAACCCGCGCGAACGCGCCGTCGCCGAGGCCGCCCTGGCCCGCGAGGACGCCGCCGCTCGCGGCTACAAGCTGCTCGCCGCGGACGAGGCGCGCGCCGTGAACCCCGCCCTGCGGGGTGCCTTCGAAGCGGCCCTGTTCTGCGAGCGCGACGCGGCCGTCGAGCCGCGCACGGCCCAACTCGCCCTCCGCGCCGAGCTGTCGAAGTCCCCGAGCTACACGTTCCTGCCGGGCCGCGAGGTCCGTGACGTCGTCGGGGAACACGCCGTGCGCGACGACCACGGGGACGTCCACGCCGGTGACGTCGTCGTGCTGTGCACGGGCGCCTGGCTCGGTGGTCTCGTACGGGAGCTGGCCGGGCCCGAGCTGCCCGTACGGCGGGTGCGGCTGCAGATGATGCAGACCGAACCGCTGGGCGAGCCGCTCACCACCTCCGTCGCCGACGCCGACAGCTTCCGGTACTACCCCGCGTACCGCAGCGCCGCCCTCGACGAGTTCGACGCACACCGGCCGCAGGCGCCGATCGCCGCCGCGCACCGGATGCAGCTGCTCATGGTGCAGCGCGCGGACGGCGGGCTGACCATCGGCGACACCCACGAGTACGAGCACCCCTTCGCCTTCGACACCCTCGAAGACCCCTACGACCACCTCACCGAGGTCGTCGAGTCCTTCCTCGGCCGCCCGCTGCCGAAGGTCCGGCGCCGCTGGGCCGGGGTGTACGCGCAGTGCACCGACCCGAGCCGAGTCGTGCACCGGCAGCGGGTGCGGGACGGGGTGTGGCTGGTCACCGGGCCCGGCGGGCGCGGCATGACCTGTTCGCCCGCCATCGCCGAAACGACCGCCAACGAGCTGGGATGGTGAAAGAAATGACCGAGGACATACGACTCGTCGTGCTCGACATGGCGGGCACCACCGTCGCCGACGGCGGCCTGGTGGAGCAGGCCTTCGCCGTGGCCGCCGAGGAGCTGGGCGTCGAGCCCGGGTCCGCCGACCACGCCGAGAAGCTCGACCACGTCCGGGCCACCATGGGCGAGTCCAAGATCTCCGTCTTCCGGCACCTGTTCGGCGAGGAGTCCCTCGCCCGGCGGGCCAACGCCGCCTTCGAGAAGGCGTACGGGGAACTCGTCGACGGGGGGCGCCTCGCGCCGATCGCCGGGGCGCGCGAGGCGATCGAGGAGCTCCGGGCCGGCGGCCGCACCGTCGTCCTGACCACCGGGTTCGCCCGCGTCACCCGGGACGCCATCCTCGACGCCCTCGGCTGGCAGGGGCTGGTGCCGCTCACGCTGTGCCCGGCCGACGCCTCAGGCCGCGGGCGGCCGTACCCCGACATGGTCCTGGAGGCCTTCCTGCGCACCAAGGCGGCGGAGGGCGTCCAGCAGGTCGCGGTCGTGGGCGACACCTCGTCCGACATGCTCAGCGGCGTACGCGCCGGGGCGGGCGTGGTGGCCGGTGTGCTCACCGGGGCGCACGGCACCGAGGCGCTGCGCGCGGCCGGGGCCGGCCATGTGCTCGGCTCGGTGGCCGAACTTCCCGCCCTGCTCGACGGACCCACCGGAGCCGATCCGCATCCCGGAGCCGGGCGGTGAGCGGCGGCAGCGGTATCCGCTTCGACCGGGTGTCCGTCGGGTACGACGGCACCACGGTCCTCGACTCCCTCGACCTCACCGTCGAGCCCGGCGAGGTGATGGCGCTGCTCGGGCCGTCCGGGTCCGGGACGACCACCGCGCTACGGGCCGTCGCCGGGTTCGTACGGCCCGCCTCGGGCCGGGTGTTCATCGGCGACCGGGACATGACCGCTCTGCCGCCCCACCGGCGCGGCGTCGGCATGGTGGTGCAGCGGTACACGTTGTTCCCGCACATGCGGGTCGAGGACAACGTCGCCTTCGGGCTCAGGGCGCAGAAGGTCGCCAGGGGCAAGAGGCGCGGACGGGTCGCCGAGGCGCTGGAGATGACCGGGATGGCGGCCTACGCCCGGCGCCGCCCGCGGGGACTGTCCGGCGGGCAGCAGCTGGGTGTACCCCAGGCCCTTAAAGCACTGGGGGAGGGTCGCCATCGCGCGGGCGCTCGCCATCCGGCCCGGCGTCCTCCTCCTCGACGAGCCGCTGTCCGCGCTCGACGCGCAGCTGCGGTCGGGAATGCTGGCCGAACTCTCCCGGCTGCACCGGGAGTTGCGCTACGACAAGAAGGAGCTGAAGCAGGCCCCCACCACCTGGGAGGAGCTGCTCGGCGCGCGGTACAAGAACAGTCCTTGGACTGGGCGTAGTTCATTTGGACGTCGCCGGCCCTGACCAGGCTCATGGCCGGCGTCGCCCTTGTCGAGCCGGACTGGGCCGACATCGACAAGAACCTGACCTCGTACGTCGAGGACTGGAAGACGGCCACGGGAAGCTGACACTCCACCCTGACTAGGCTGGGGGCGTCGGCACATCGTCGTTCCGGCGCCCCCGGATCGTGTGCGTACGTACGCCAGGACGGCAGGAGAACCAGCACCATGGCAGAGCGCAAGCCCATCGAGTCGTGGCTCACCGACATGGACGGCGTCCTCATCCACGAGGGTGTGCCGATCCCCGGCGCGGACGCCTTCGTCAAGAGGCTGCGGGAGTCCGGGAAGCCGTTCCTGGTGCTCACCAACAACTCGATCTACACCGCTCGTGACCTGCACGCCAGGCTGCGGCGCATGGGCCTGGACGTGCCGGTCGAGAACATCTGGACCTCCGCGCTCGCCACCGCCAAGTTCCTGGACGACCAGCGGCCCGGCGGTACCGCGTACGTCATCGGCGAGGCGGGCCTGACCACGGCACTGCACGACATCGGGTACGTCCTGACCGACCACGAGCCGGACTACGTGGTCCTCGGCGAGACCCGAACGTACTCCTTCGAGGCCATGACCAAGGCGGTCCGGCTGATCAAGGGCGGCGCCCGGTTCATCGCCACCAACCCCGACGAGACCGGCCCGTCCGCCGAGGGCCCGCTGCCCGCGACCGGCGCGGTGGCCGCGCTGATCACCAAGGCGACCGGCAAGCAGCCCTACTTCGCAGGCAAGCCGAACCCGCTGATGATGCGGACGGGTCTCAACGCCATCGGGGCGCACTCCGAGACCAGCGCGATGATCGGCGACCGGATGGACACGGACGTCCTGGCCGGCCTCGAGGCGGGCATGGTGACCTATCTCGTCCTCACCGGGCTGACCACCCGCGAGGAGATCGAGCAGTACCCCTTCCGGCCCTCCAGGATCGTGGACTCGATCGCGGACCTCGTCGAGCGGATCTGACGCCGCCCGGACCGGAGGGCGGGCGACCGGCCCGCGCCAAACCTTTCGAGACCCGTTTGGAGCAGTCGGGGGCGTCTGAGGATGCGTCCGGCGGCCCGGAGGGGGAGTCTCCAGGTATCTGGAGGTTCACGATGGGTTCATGTCGACTCGCTCTCTGTGCGCGACTCACTCTCTGTGCCGGTGCGGTGCTCGCGGCGGCGTTCACTCCCGCCGCGTACGCGGCCGACGGCGGCGTCTCCGTCTCTCCCGTGTCCCCGGCCCCCGGCAGCGACGTCCAGCTGCGGGCGCTGGGCTGTACGGGGACGACCGGTACCGCGGTCTCGACGGCGTTCGTCGCGGACGCGCGGCTCACCGGCCAGGGCGGGGTGCTCGTCGGCGACACCCGTGTCCGCTCGTCGGCCACGCCCGGTGCCTACGAGGTCAAGGTCAGCTGTGACGGCCGCCAGAACCGGGTGAACGGCACGGTCACGGTCACCGCGCCGGGCGGCCCGACCTCCCTGAGGTCCGCCCTCGCCGTCCCGACCGCCTTGACATCCGCCCTGGCCCTACCGAACGGCCTGGCCTCGCCCGTCGCCCCCGTGCACGCGGGCGGCGGCGGCACCGCGCACTTCGCCTCCGTGGACGCCCGCTCGTCGAGCCCCGGCACCAAGCACGCGGTGATCGGCCTCGTCCTCGCGAGCGCCGCCGCGGTGGCGGTCGCGGTCCGCAGCGCGCGCCGGGGCCACGACACCCGAGACTGACATGTCCGACGACATGCCCGCACACGGGCGTTCCTCCGGCGCCGGCCGGCTGCTGACCGGTGTCGCCTGGGCGGTGCTGCTGCTCGGGCTGTGGCTGTGGGGCCGTGACCTGACCGACGTACGGCAGGGGATAGCGGCGCCGACGACGGGGGACATCGCGGCGGTCGGACGACCGCCCGAGGTACGGCTGCCACCCGCGCTGAAGCCGCTGACGAGCGCGGTGCCGCAGCGCATCGACATTCCCTCGATGGGGGTGCAGGCGCCGGTCGTGGGCCGCGGGCTCGACGGGCAGGGGGCGATCGATCCGCCGCCCTTCGACCAGCCGGGCGTGGTCGGCTGGTACGCCGCCGGGGTGCGGCCGGGGGCGGCCGGGACCGCGTTGTTCGTGGGGCACGTCGACACCGAGACCCGGCCCGCGGTCTTCTACAAACTCAGCACGGTACGGCCGGGGCAGACGGTCCGGGTGGTCCGCGACGACGGGACGGTCGCCGAGTTCACCGTGGACGACGTGCAGGTCTTCCCGCGCGACCACTTCGACGCCCGACAGGCCTACGGGCCACGGGAGTCGGGGCGGGCCGAGCTGCGGCTCGTCACCTGCGGCGGCACCTTCGACCGGGCCAGCCGCACCTACACCGCGAACGTGGTCGTGTCGGCGTACCTGACGGGCCACGGATGATGATGCGGGTGACCGCGGCCGGTGTCCCGGTGACCGGTTCCACCTGGCCCGGTCGGCGGCCCGCTCCCCCCGGAGCCGCCGACCGGGCTGGTCCTCGACCGCGCGCGCACGGGCTGCGGGAGTAACCCGGCGGTCGGCGCGGGAGGTTCGGGGTCCGTTTGAGGCAACTCTAGAACGTATGAGCGTTCTGGCCTAGGACCTGTCCCCGTGGGGGGCTGTAACAGCTCACCGACAAGGGGCGGGCGATCTCGTGGGCGAGGCGCCACCTATGTCACGATTGACCCCAAGGACAGTGCACCCGAGGGGGAGTTGCATGTACGGCAGCAAGGGGGCCGGGGCTCGGGCGTCCGTCGTGGTGGTGGGGGCGTTGCTG
Source organism: Streptomyces mirabilis (assembly GCF_039503195.1). NCBI lineage: Bacteria > Bacillati > Actinomycetota > Actinomycetes > Kitasatosporales > Streptomycetaceae > Streptomyces > Streptomyces mirabilis. The sequence goes on along the minus strand of NZ_JBCJKP010000001.1, from coordinate 4,162,676 downwards.
GTGCTCGCGGGGTGTTCCTCCGGGGGCGGCGGCGACAAGAGCGACGGTTCCGGTTCCAAGGTCACACAACAGCCCAAGAACTCCGACCCGTTCTGGGTCAACCCGGCGGGCAACGCGGCCGAGCAGGTCGCCGCGTACGTCAAGGCGGGCAAGAAGGACGACGCCGAGCAGATCCGCAAGATAGCCGAACAGCCGACCGGCGAGTGGATCGGGCCGGAGAATCCCGAGCGGGAGGCGCGCGGTTTCACCGAGGCGGCGCAGCAGGCCGACCGGGCGGCCATCCTGGTCCTCTACAACATCCCGCACCGCGACTGCGGCCAGTTCTCGCAGGGCGGCGCGGCGGACGGCGACGCCTACAAGGCCTGGATCGACGGGGTCGCCCGCGGCATCCAGGACCGGCCCGCCACGGTGATCCTGGAACCGGACGCCATTCTGCACCTGGTCAACCAGTGCACTCCGGCGCAGTTCCAGGAGGAGCGGTACTTCCTCCTCGAGACCGCGGTCACCAAGCTCAAGGCCCTGAAGAACACGAAGGTGTACCTCGACGCGGGCAACGCGGGCTGGGGTCACCCCGACCAGATCTTCCAGCCGCTGAAGCGGGCGGGCATCGACCGGGCCGACGGCTTCTCCGTCAACGTCTCCAATTTCTACTCGACCAAGGACTCCCTCGCGTACGGCAGGCAACTGTCCGCGAAGGTCGGCGGCAAGCATTTCGTCATCGACACCAGCCGCAACGGAAACGGCCCCTACACGGCCGGCGAGGCGGACGAGAACTGGTGCAATCCGCCGGGGCGCGCGCTGGGCGAGACCCCGACGACCAAGACCGCCGATCCGCTCGTCGACGCGTATCTCTGGGTCAAGCGGCCGGGTGAGTCGGACGGGGAGTGCAAGGGGGGTCCGAAGGCGGGCGAATGGTGGCCCGAGTACGCCCTGAAGCTGGCCAAGTCATCCAACTGACGCCAATTCCCCGCGCCCTATCTTTTAGGGGCGCGGGGCTCTGACATCATGCGGCTCCGCCGCGTGGGCGCGACCAGCCACAACGAACCCGCAGTCGAAACGGCCCAATCAGCGGAACGCTACGGCACCTTGACCCACTGCGCCTTGCTCGGCGTCCCCTGGTCGTCCGTCACGAACAGCATGTACCAGCCGGACTCCACGAGATTCCGGTTCTTCGGCACGGTCACCGTGACCCCGTTCTTCGTCTTCTTGAAGTCCAGCGCGATGGAACGCTGATCGACGTCGGTGACGTGCGTGGACGCGCTCGGCCGGATCAGCCGGGCCGTCCTGATGGTCGACGCGTGCTGCGAGGTGAACGTCGCCGAGCCGCCGCGCGCGATCGTCTTCGGACCGCCGGTCAGATCGGGCCGGGAGTCCCGGTAGAGGTACGGCGGCGTGTAGATCTCGATGCGCTGCTCGAACGTGGCCGGTTTGGTGTTGGCCTTGTCCGCGTAGAGCGAGTTGGAGCCGAAGAACATCACCCGGCCGTCGGGCAGCAGGATCGAGCCCGAGTGGTAGTTGCGGCCCACCAGCGGATCGGCGACCCGGTCGAAGGTGTTCGACTTGGTGTCGTAGATCCGCGCCTGGAGGATGTTGGAGGCGCTGCGCCCCCGGTAGTCCTCGGAGCCGCCGGACACCAGGACGGTGTCGTCCGGCAGGATCGAGGACTGCGGATAGCGGGTGCCCTTCTCCAGTTCGGGCCCGTCGACGAAGCTCGGGTTCTTGTCCTTGAGGTCGATCAGCCGGGTCTTCTTGCTGGACAGCTTGGACTCGCCGACCCCGCCGCCGCCGATCACCATGTACTTCTCGTCCTGCGCGGGCGGCAGCAGCACCGTGCCGGACGTCTCCATCATGTTGGGGTCGCTCAGGCCCGGCAGCTTGGTGAACTTGTTGGTGGCCACGTCCCAGATGCCGGGGTCGCGGCCCACGTTGTCCGGTCCGTAGCCCGCGTTCGAGCCCGAGTAGAACATCTCGCCGTTCTGCATCAGGGAGATCGCCGGGTAGGTCGGGAACTGGCGGATTCCCTTGGTGTACGTCCATTTCTTGGTCTTCGGGTCGAACACCTCGTTCTTGCCCGGGACCAGCTGGCCGATCTCGTCCAGACCGGAGAGGCTGAGGATCTTGCCGTCGCTCATGGTGGTGAGCGTCGGGTACCAGCGGGCCTCGTTCATCGGGTCGACCTTGATGTACTTCTCGGCGACCGGATCGAACTCGTATGCGTCCCGGATGCCCTGGAAGTCCTTCTTGTCCAGGGCGAGCTTCTGCGCGATGCCGTAGGTGTTGCGGGCGTCGGCTCCGGTCAGGCCCTGGATGCGGTAGTTGTCCTGGGTGCCCGTCTCGTACTTCTGGCCGCTCTGCTGTGCCTCGACGTAGATACGGCCGAGGCCCGGGTCGTTGCGCAGGAACCTGCCGGTCGCCTTGTCGAAGACCTTCGTCGCGCGCGGGACGAGCACCGGGTCCTTGGAGACGAACGTCTTGCCGTTCTCCTTGCCGGTGAACCTGGTGCCCGCGGGCAGCGTGATCGGCTTGTCCGGGTTCTCGTTGTGGACGACCATCAGGCCGCCCGCCTTGGTGACGTCACCCTTCAGCGTCTCGTACCGCTTCGTGCCGCCCGCGATCAGCAGATTGCCGTTGGCGAGCTGGGTGTGGCCCGTGCAGAACAGGTCGGCGGGCGTAGGGATCTTCTTGATGGTGCCCTTGACCGGGTCCCAGATCCGCGTGTCGAACTTCTTCGCGTCGAAGTTGTCCTGGTTGTTGCCCGAGCCCGCGATCAGCAGGATCTTGCCGGTGTGCAGCAGGGCCGCGTGGATGGTGTTCTGTCTGTACTCCTCGGGGAACTGGATGATGTCCCAGTGCCCGTTCTTGGCTTTGTACTCGGGCTTGTTGATCGTGTACTCGTGGTATTTCTCCGTGCTGAAGCGGTACACCCACGGCCCGTTCATCCCGGCCAGCGCGAGCACCACCGCCCCGCCTATCGCAAGTCGACGAGCACGGCGGCGACGGGCACCGTCTTTCATTTTTTACGTCCCCCAAGGGAAATCTGCATGGTCTGGTCATTGCCTCCGCCGCTGCCGCCGCCCTGTGCCGCCGCCCAGTTGGGCTTGTGCTGCGGGGCGTGCGGGGCATGCGGAGCGTGCTGCTCCTGCTGGGGCGCCGAGGCCTGAGCGGGCAGCGGCACCGTCTCCTCGGGTGAGGCGGGCGGCACCGACGGCTTCTTCTTCGCCTGGCGCAGGGCCCACTGCCAGGCGAGGATCGGCGAGGCGGTGATCAGCAGGGCGAAGGAGGCCCAGGTGATCATCGCGGGGTGGGAGTGCCCGAGCAGGAGTCCGGCGACGATCGAGCCGGCGAAGACCAGGATGAAGAACAGGTGGATCCGGAAGGTCCCGAACAGTGTGTCGGGGCTGGCCGAATCACCCTTGGGGGTCACTACGAACTTGCTCTTGCGGCGCAGCACCGCGTCCATCAGCGAGCGGGCGTAGATCGGCGCGGAGAGCGCCGACATGATCATGCCCGCCACGCCGCCCGAGCCCTCGGGCTCGTGCGGGGAGACGTTGTGGCGGCGGTTCCATACGTACAGGCCGATCTGCAGCGCGGAGGCGTTGCCGTACAGCATCAGCCAGACCGTCGGGTCGATGTTCACACCGGATGCGCCCAGGCCCAGGAAGAGTGCGCAGCTGAGGGCCGCGAGGATCCAGTTGAGGGCGGACATCGGGTAGAAGATGATCATCATGGTGTAGTTGAAGAGCTTGCTCGGCGGCAGCGAGAAGAAGCCCTTCCAGTACTGCTTGAGGATCGTCTCGTACGTGCCCCGGGACCAGCGCAGCTGCTGGGTGAAGAAGTCCGTCCAGGCGTTCGGGCCCTCACCGACCGCGAGAACGTCCGGGGTGTACACCGAGCGCCACTTCCTGCCCGTCGCCGGGTTCTTCGCGCGGTGCATCTCGAAGCCGGTCGCCATGTCCTCGGTGATCGAGTCGTACAGGCCGCCGATCTGCTTGAGCGCCTTGATGCGTACGGCGTTGGAGGTGCCCACGAACATCGGCGCGCCGTAGCGGTTGCCGGCCCGCTGGATCAGCGCGTGGAAGAGGAACTGCTGGGACTCGGCGGCCTTGGTGATGGGGTTGTCGTAGTTGCCGTAGACCTGCGGGCCGATGACGAAGCCGATGTCCGGGTCGCGGAAGAAGCCGAGCATCCGCTCCAGGTAGTTGGGCAGCGGCACGTGGTCGGTGTCGACCGAGGCGAAGAAGTCGTACTCGTCGCCGTGCGCCTCCAGCCAGGCGTTGTAGTTGCCGTGCTTGGTCTTGGCGCGGTGCGGGCCCTTGGCCTGGTTCCACTTCGCGACGCCCTTGCGGGAGAAGTGGTGCACGCCCAGGCGCTTGCAGACCTCCTTCACCTCCGGGTCGTCACCCTCGTCGAGGAGCCAGACGTGCAGAAGGCCCCGGTGGCGCAGCTTGACGGCCGCCTCCAGGGTCTTGGTCACCATGGCGAGGGGTTCCTTGCCGGGCACGAAGGAGGTGAGGAAGGCGACTCTGGTGCCGGTCTCCGGGACCACCGGGATCGGGTCGCGGGCGACCAGGGTGGCGTGCGCGTTCGACAGCACGTTCATGCAGCGGAAGAACTCGATCAGACCGATCGAGACCAGCATCACGATGTCCAGCACCGGCAGGAAGTCGTAGGCCGGGTAGTCGCGTTCGGTCCAGTGCTCCGGCTGGAGCAGCCAGCCCAGCAGGATCAGCGACAGCAGCGGCGCGGCGCCCAGCATCAGGGCGGCGCGGATGCGGTGCGGCTCCTGGGACAGCAACGAGCGGTACTGCACCTTGTACGGCTTGTTCGGATCGGGCTGTGTGAGGGGACCCGCGAGCCGGCTGTAGTGCTCGTAGTCGTATCTCGGCAGGGTCTTCTTGATCCTGCGGAAGTTGCTGCCGGTCCGGTGCGATGGCATCCGGAGCTGGGTCGTCTCAGACGGGTCGAAGTTCTGCCGGGCGCCCGTCGGCGTCGACGTCATGAGTCATTCCCCCCGCACGCACGTCCAGGTGCGTGTTCGTCGGTTCTTGTCGCCCGTTCGAGTCCCCCTTGACTGTCACGGACGCATGCTGGCAGGTCGGCATCACCACACCCTCCACACAAGGGAGACATAGAAATGCGACCTTCCGGTTGCATGATGCCCCCCTCGGCATCGGTTCATGAACGGGGCCCCCAACCCCCCATGGTCGCAACCGGCCATACCCCCAACTGTCAGATATCGACAGTCCCTTGAAGCCCAGGGTTCTACGGCGTTCATCATGATCGCAAGATGCGAAACGCGGTGTTAACCGGTCATACGCGCTAATTGGGACGCGTGTACGAAGATGGGGTCACCGCCCCATACGCCGGGCGCATATGCCTGGCCCGTATGCGGCTCTATGTGGCCGTTTACGCCGTTTGCGCCCATGGGGAGCCCGCCCCGCTCACAAGCCGAAGGGCCCCTCACGCTGGTGAGGAGCCCTTCGGTGTCGGTGCGCCGCCAGGGACTCGAACCCCGGACCCGCTGATTAAGAGTCAGCTGCTCTAACCAACTGAGCTAGCGGCGCCTGCTGACCCGAGAACTGTACCCGACCGGGGAGGGTGCTCCGGACCACGTGGGTGTCGTGAAGTGAGCAGTGAGGTGTCCCGAACCGGTCGGAAGTGGTCCCTGTACATCATTCGGACCGTCAACATGCGACAAGAGGCGACAGTTGCGAAACTGGCGACTGTGCAGAAGTGCGGAGACATGGACCTGTGGTGTGAGGGGAATCTCATGGACGCTCCGGTATTCGAGGAATTCGATCCCGCGAGCGACTGCGATTGCCCCGGATGCGTGCACCGGCGGCGCGTCATTCCCCCTTCCTCACTCCCCGGGCCCGTGGGACACCCGGCGGCGCGGGGCGCGCTGCTGCTGGCCGCGGCGGGCACCGTCCTCGCCGCGGGCCAGCCGGTGCCGGCCGTGGCCGCCGCGCACGGACCCGCCCGGCCGGGTGACCCCCGAGGTGACGAGCCCGACACCCCGCAGGGCGCCAAGATCCCGCTGCACGGCTCCGGCGGGGGCCCGGCGGGGCCCGCCAAGCCCGGGGCGGGGGCGAGCTCCCCGCGACCACGCGGGCGGCGATCATCAACCGGGCCAAGAAGTGGGTCGCCGCGCGGGTGCCGTACAGCAATACCGAGTACTGGCCGGACGGATACCGGCAGGACTGCTCGGGCCTCGTCTCGATGGCCTGGAACCTGCCGGGAAACGAATGGACGGGCAGCCTCGGCACGTTCGGCGTACGCGTTTCACGCGACCAGTTGCAGCCCGGCGACATGCTCCTCTTCCATAATGCGGCGGATCCGCAGAACGGCTCGCACGTCGTCCTTTTCGGCGGCTGGTCGGACTACACCCACACCTATTACCTCGCCTATGAACAGACCCGCCCGCACACCCGCGGGCAGTCCACTCCGTACGCCTACTGGAGCAACTCGGACCGCTATGTTCCCTACCGCTACAAGGGGCTGGCCGAGGAGACGAGCGGCGCGGGCGTCTCGGTGACGGGGGCGGCGAGCAGCCGCTACCCGGGCCGCTACCCGGGCCGGTCCTTCTTCGGCCCCGGCGCGGACAACCCCCATGTCACCCGGCTCGGCGAGCAACTCGTGAAGAAGGGGTTCGGCACGTACTACACGTCGGGTCCGGGGCCGCGCTGGGGCGAGGCGGACCGGCGGGGCGTCGAGGCGTTCCAGCGGGCGCAGGGCTGGCGCGGCGGCGCGGCGGACGGCTGCCCGGGGCCCGAGACCTGGCGCCGGCTCTTCTCGTGAAAGGCCGGGTGGCAGGGCTCGTACCGGGCAACGCGTCAGGGAGCACACCAAGGCTCGCACCAGGCATCGCACCAAGGCTCGCACCAGGCATCGCACCACGGCTCGTCACCCGGCCGGGATCACCCTTCCACGCGCGGAGGCATGGAGGCAGCTATGAGTACGACGACTTCACCCACCCCGGAGTCCGGGGGGACGCCGGAGGGCGGCGGCGCCTCCCGGTCCGCCCGGCTCATCCACAACGAGGCGACCACCGAGATCCCCGTCCATCTGCTCTTCCGTGACGACCCCGAGCCGGTGTCCGTGCCGCTCTCGCCCGCCGTGGTGGGGCGGCGGCGCGGGACGGGCGAACAGCCCCGGATCCGGCGCCCCGGGCTGGGCCGCGCCCCGCGCCCGGTGCCGGAGATCGACCCCGAACTGGTGGAGCGCCCCGCACGGGTGCTGCCCGGAGTGGCGGGTGTGCTGGCCGGGGCCTGCGGGGTGGCCGGATGTGTACTCACCACGTGGTGGTCGGGTGTGCTGCCGCACAGCGCGGCGAGAGTGATCGGGCTGCCCTGGTACGCGGGGGCCGGGGTCGGCCCCGCGCAGTGGGCCGCGTACGCCGGGGCCGGCGCGCTCGGGCTGTTCGGGTTCGGCGGGCTCTCCCGCGGCCGGACCGGGCGTGCCTGGGTGCTGGGCCTCTTCGGCCGCTACCGGGGCACGGTCCGGCGCACCGGGCTGTTGTGGATCAACCCGATGGTGCTGCGGCGCCGGGTCGACGTACGGCTGCGGCACTGGCGCAGTGAGCCGATGTCGGTGGTCGACGCGAACGGGGTCGCGCTGCGGGTGGTGGTGCTCGTGGTGTGGCGGGTCAAGGACACCGCGCGGGCCGTGCTCGGCGTCGAGGACCACGAGACGTATCTGCGCGAGTGTGTGGAGGCGGCGATGTCGCGGATGCTCTCGCAGCTGCCGGCCGAGGCGCCGCCCGCCGTCATCAAGGACGTGGCGACCCTGCGCAACACGGACGCGGTCGGCGAGGCGCTCACCGGGATGATCGCCGCGGACGCCGCGCCGGTCGGCCTGGAGGTGTTCTCGGCGCAGCCGACCCGGATCGAGTACGCCCCCGAGGTAGCGGCCGTGATGCAGCGCCGCCGGATCGCGACCCTGGACGCCCAGCACCGCGACACCGTGCTCACCTCCGTCGTCGACTCCGTCGAGGACACGGTGACCCGGCTGACCATGCGCGGGCTGGTCGAACTCGACGACTACGAGCGCAAGGCGCTGGTGAAGGATCTGACGGTGGCGTTCTACACGGGGCGCAGGGATTCCTCGCCGTGACGGGGACGGCCAGCGGAGCCGTGGCGGGGACCGACAGTGGGGCCCCGCCGGGGACGGAGAGCTTGGTTATTGGTCTGGACATGTTCAAGTCGCGGCAATAATCTGGGACTTGGTCTAGACCTGAAAATCGCGCGCACGGCTCACGAGAACCTCCCCCACGTCCTCCAGGAGCGGCAGCATGCGCATACGGACGACCAGGATCCCTGCGGCAAGGGTCCGTACCAGCAGGAAAGTCAAGCTGTACGCCGCTGTCGTGGGCCTCGCCACGGCGGGCACGTTCGTGCTCTCCACCGGCGGAGCCGACGCCCACGGCTACACCGACCAGCCCCTCAGCCGGCAGAAGTTGTGCGCCGCCAACGGCGGCAGTGTCGCGGGCTGCGGTGACATCCAGTGGGAGCCGCAGAGCGTCGAGGGCCCGAAGGGCTTCCCGGCGGCGGGTCCCGCGGACGGACAGATCTGCTCCGCGAACCACACCAACTTCAGCCAGCTCGACCAGCCCAAGACCCCCTCGGGCGCGGCCTGGCCGACGACCAAGGTCACCGGCGGGCAGAGCTACACCTTCCGCTGGCAGTTCACGGCCGTGCACGCCACGACCGACTTCAAGTACTTCGTCACCAAGTCCGGCTGGAACCAGAACCACGCACTGACCAGGGCGGACCTGAACACCACCCCGTTCCTGACCGTCCCGTACAACGGGCAGCGCCCGCCGTCCACGTTCAGTCACACCGGTACGCTGCCCTCCGGGCTGAGCGGTCACCACGTCATCCTCGGCGTGTGGACGATCGCCGACACCGCGAACGCGTTCTACTCGTGCGCGGACGTCACGTTCTGAACGTGCGGAACGTTCTGAGCGCGTGTGGACCGCACATGTTCTGAGCCTCTCTTGAGGAGCTCGCGCACCCCCCACGGGTAGGTTCCACGCACGTCGACATGACCATGACGGCGTGCGTGGAGCTGTACCGGACAACGGGGGAATGTCATGGACGTCTTCTTCTATGCCGTGCCGGCGGTGATCATGACCGGGGCGATCTTCATGGCGGTCGTGGTGGTCCGCCGGTCGCTGGACATGAGCCGGGCGTGGAACAGCGGTCTGATCGCCGAGGCCCGCTGTCTGCGGTCGTACACGACGACCAGTGGCGGCGGCGGTGACACGTCCGTGTCCACGACCCTGCACCACGTGTACGAGTTCATGACGCGCGACGGCCGCATGGTCCGCTTCGAGGAGCCGAACGGCCCGGCGACGATCGTCGAGGGCGACATCGTCCCCGTCCACTACACCGCCGAGCGTCCCGAGAAGGCGACGGCCCACGCGCCGCGCCGGGGGCTGCTGGCGGCGGGCACGGTCTTCACCCTGGTCTTCTGCACGGTGATCGTCCTCTTCTGCATCGGCTTCATGGTGGGCATCCACGGGTTCTTCTCGATGTGGGACTCGGCCGGGAGCGGAGGGGACGAGTTCGAAGGCACGGGGCTCCCCTTCTGACGGCCCGTCAATTATCGTGCGCCCCCATGGGGTCCATGAGGCGTACCGTCGCGGAACTCGTACAGGAACGGTGGGGCGACCACCGGCCGGGACTGTGGTTCGAGGGGCGGGTGCTGAGCCACCACCGGGTGGCGGCGGGCGCGGCGGCGCGGGCGGCGCTCCTCGCCGACCTGCTGCCGCCCGGCGCCGCACCGCACGTCGGGGCGCTACTCGACAACACCCCCGAGTATCCGCTGTGGTTGAGCGCGGCGGCCCTCTCCGGTGCCGCCGTGGCCGGGATCAACCCGACCCGGCGCGGCCCCGAACTGGCCCGCGACATCCTGCACACCGAGTGCCGTGTCCTGGTCACCGAGCGGATCCACCTGCCCCTCCTCGACGGCCTCGAACTGCCCGGCGTACGCGTTCTGGTCACCGACACCGAGGCGTACGAGGAACTCCTCGCGCCGTACGAGGGCGCGACGCCGGACACGGCGCCCTCCGTGTCGGCGGACGCCCGCCTCCTCCTCTACTTCACCTCCGGCTCGACCGGCGCCCCCAAGGCCGCGATCTGCACCCAGGGCCGGCTGGCCGCGGCCGGGCGCTCGCTCGTCGACCAGTTCGGGGTGCGCCCGGACGACACGCACTACATCTGCATGCCGATGTTCCACGGCAACGCGGTGATCGCCGACTGGGCGCCCGCCCTGGCGGCGGGCGCGGGGATCGCGCTGCGGCGGCGGTTCTCGGCGTCGGGGTTCCTCGCGGACGTGCGGGCCTGCGGGGCGACGTACTTCACCTATGTGGGCCGCGCGGTGCAGTACCTGCTGGCCACGCCCGCCCGCGGCGACGACCGCGACAACCCGCTGCGGATGGGCTTCGGGACGGAGGCCGGGGCCGTGGACGCGGCGGCCTTCGAGGAACGCTTCGGGGTGCGGCTGGTGGAGGGGTACGGCTCGTCCGAGGGCGGCGCCGCCATCCAGCGGACGCCCGGCGCCCCGGCGGGCGCGATCGGACGGGCGGCCCCCCGCGACGACCTCGCGGTGGTCGACCCGGGGACCCGGGCCGAGTGCCCGCCCGCCGTCTTCGCCGAGGACGGGAGGCTTGTCAACGGGGACGAGGCGATAGGGGAGTTGGTGAACCGCGGACCCAACCCCTTCGAGGGGTACTGGCGCAACCCCGCCGCCGACGCCGACCGCCGGCGCGACGGCTGGTACTGGACCGGCGACCTCTTCTACCGCGACACCGACGGCTTCCTCTACTTCGCCGGGCGGGCGGACGACCGGCTGCGCGTCGACAGCGAGAACCTCGCCGCCGCGATGATCGAGAACATCCTCGCCCGTCACGAGAACGCCGCCGCCGTGGCGGTGTACGCGGTCCCCGACCCGGTGGCCGGGGACCAGGTGATGGCGGCGATCGCGCCGCGCGAGGGGGCCGGCTTCGACCCGTCGGCCTTCGCGGAGTTCCTCCTCGCCCAGCCCGACCTCGGGACCAAGATGGCACCCCGTTTCGTCCGGATCGTGACGCGGATGCCGGTCACCGCCACCAACAAGATCCACCGGGTGGGGCTGCGCCGCGAGGGCTTCCGCTGCGCCGACCCGGTGTGGTGGCGGCCACCGGGGGAGTCCGTGTACCGCAGACTGCGCGCGCCGGACATCGAGGGGCTGCTGGCCGAGTACCGGGCGCGCGGACGCGAGAAGTTGCTGCCGACCGGGTAGGTTGCGGGCGCGCTTCCCGCGCGGGCGCTCGTCGGCCGGAACTTTCGGCGGCCCGGCGGACGTCCCGTCTCAGGGAGTCCCGGGACAGAGGAATCCCCTCCGCCCCACAGGGGGAGGATGCCTCCGGACACCTGTGCCGTCCGCGCCGAGGAAAGAGGGAACATGCGTCACCTGATCCGGGTCGTGAACATCGCCGATGCCGCACCGCCACGCGGCGGACGGGGGCGGCGGGCGGCGGTCCGGGGACGGCTCGTGGCGCGGCACCGGTGACGGCCGAGGGGCGCTACCGCGTCCTGGTCGCCGGCTACTCCGTCTCCTCGTACGGCACCTTCCTCAACATGGTGGCGCTCAACCTGTTCGTCTACGCCACCACCCACAGCGCGCTCGCCGTCGGACTGTTCATGGCGGTGCGGCTGGGCGCGGGGTTCCTGGCGGGGACGGTCGCGGGGCGCGTGCAGGCCCGGTTCGGGGTCAAGCCGGTCATGCTGTGGGCCAACATCGCCCAAGCCGTTGTCATGTTCCTGCTGGTAGTGACGCCGGACGGGGGACTGCGCACCGGCGTGCTGTTCACGGTGTCCGCGGCCGTCGGGGCGTGCAGCACGGTGTTCATGGTCGCGCTGCGCAGCTCCATCCCCGACCTGGTCGGCGCGGACCGGCGCGCCTGGGCCAACTCGCTGATGGTGGGCGGGCGTTCGCTGGCGATGGTCGCCGGGTTCGCCTCCTCCGGTGTGGTGGTGCCCTGGCTCGGCTTCACCGCCGCGTTCCTGGTGGACGCGGCGAGCTTCCTGGTGTGCGCGGCGGCGGTCGCGTGGCTGCCGGGCGTCGAACGCGCCCCCGAGCCGTCGCGGGCGCCCGACGAGCCCCGCGAGAAGCGCGGCGTGTGGGCCGCGACGACGGCGCTGGCCACTGTGCCCGCCCTCGGCCTCATGATGTGTCTGCGCACCGTCGACGCCCTCGGCTCCTCCTCGCACAACGCGGCCCTGCCCGTCTACTCCAGCACGCTCCACCCGGACGACCCGGCCGCGTTCGTCAGCCGCTTCTGGCTGTTCTGGGCCCTGGGCAACGTCCTGGCGCAACAGGTCATCCAACGCTGGGCCAAACGCTCCGGACGGGCCGTCGGCGCGCTCGGCTTCGGTCTCGGCACCATCGTCATGTCCTCCGCGTTCATCCTCGGCTTCGCCGGGTTCCCGATGGTGGCGACCGTGCTGATCGCCCTCGTCGCGGGCGCCGCGGACGGGCTCACCGAGGTGTCGTACACCTCGCATCTGCAGACCCTGCCGGAGACCCTGCGCGGCCACGCGTTCGGGCTCACGGCGACGGTCGAGAACCTCGGCTTCGGGATCGGCATGATCGGGGTGTCGGCGGCCCTCGAATCGTTCTCCGCGTTCACCGTCGTGGCCTGGTCGCACGGCCTCGCCATCGTCGTCGCGGGGATCTACCTGCTCCGTTTGTACGCGGTCCACGGCGCCGGCAAGGAGGGGACGAGCGGTGCGTACGGCAGTCGTCGGGATGGCGCTGAGGTTTCCGGGAGCTGACACCCCCGACGGGTACTGGCGGGACATCCGGGCGGGCGTGACGCACGTACGGCGGTTCACCGACGCCGAGCTGGCGGCGGCCGGGTTCGCCCCCGAGGAGTACGGCGCGCCCGACTTCGTGGCCGCGAGCGCCCCGCTGCCCGGCATCGACGGCTTCGACGCGGCCTTCTTCGGGATGAGCGCCCGCGAGGCCACGGTCACCGATCCGCAGCAACGCCTCTTCCTGGAGTGCGCCCACCACGCCCTGGAGGACGCGGGGTACGCACAGCCGCGCGCCGGAGTACGGATCGGGGTGTGCGGGAGCACCGGCTACCGGCTCTACTCCCTGCACAGTTACCTCGCCAACAACCTGCGGGAGGAGGCGGGTTCGGGGGACTGGCAGCGGCAGAAGCAGGCGCAGGTCGGCACCTACCCCGATTTCGCGGCCCCTCGGGCGGCCCACCGGCTCGCACTGACGGGCCCGGCCCTGAACGTGGCCACGGCCTGCTCGTCGTCCCTGGTGTCCGTCCATCTCGCCTGCCAGGCCCTGCACTTCGGCGACGCGGACCTCATGGTCGTCGCCTCGGCCGCCCTGCACGTGCCCCAGGTCACCGGGCACCGGCACGTACGCGGCTCGACGATCTCGCGCTCCGGGACCGTGCGCGCCTTCGACGCCGACGCGGACGGCACCGTCGGCGGCAACGGCGTCGCCGCCGTCGTCCTCAAACCGCTGGAGAGGGCGCTCGCCGACGGCGACACCGTGTACGCGGTGATCGCCGGGTCCGCCGTCACCAACGACGGCGCCGAACGAGCCGGGTTCGCCGCGCCGGGGTCCGCAGGCCAGCGCGACGCCGTGCTCGGCGCGCTGCGCGCGGCCGGGGTGCCCGCCGACTCCATCGGCTACCTGGAGGCGCACGGCACCGGCACGTTCAAGGGCGACCCGATCGAGTTCGCCGCCCTCACCGAGGCGTTCCGGCTGCACACCGACCGGACCGGCTTCTGCGCGCTGGGCTCCACGAAGGCGGCGATCGGCCACCTGGACAGCGCGGCCGGGCTGGCCGGGCTGATCAAGGCGGTGCTGGTGCTGCGCCACGGAGAGATACCGCCGCTGGTGAACCACACCCGCCCCAACCCGGCCCTGGACGTGACCGGGAGCCCCTTCGTCCTGCCCACCCACGCACTGCCCTGGCCCGCCGAGGAGGGCCGCCCGCGCCGGGCCGGGGTGCACTCCATCGGGATGGGCGGGACGAACGCCCACGTGATCCTGGAGGAGGCGCCGACCCCGTCCCCCGCCCACCGGACCGTGGGCAGGCCCCCGCGTTGCTGCCGCTGTCCGGCCACACTCCCGAGGCGCTCCTCGCCTCCGCACGGGCCTTCCGCGACCATCTCACCGAACACCCCGGGACCGACCCCGCCGACCTGCTCCTCACCACCGCGCTCGGGCGACGGCACCTGGAACACCGACTGGTGGTCACCGCGGAGGCAGGCGGCAAGGCGGCGGCGCTGGACGCCTTCGTACGGGGCGCGGCGGGGGCGTACGCGCACGGTGTCGCCGGGGCGGCGGCGGGCACGGGACCGGTGTTCCTCTTCACCGGCCAGGGCAGCGGGTACGACGGGATGGGCGCGGCGCTCGCCGGGCGGTTCCCGGTGGTGGCCCGCACGTTGGAGGAGTGCGCGGGGATCCACCGGGACGAGACGGGGGAGGAAGGATTCCTCGACCGGTTGCTGGGCGGCGCCGACGGTGGTCCTGCGGAGGGAGCGCGGTCCTGGGACCCGGAGGGAGCGCGGTCCTGGGACCCGGAAGGAGCGCGCCTCTGGGACCCGGAAGGAGCGCGCCTCTGGGACACCGCCTTCGCGCAGCCCGCGCTCTTCGCCCTGCAGGTCGCGCAGGCGCGGCTGTGGCGGCGGTTCGGTGTCGAACCGGTCGCGGTGGCCGGGCACAGCGCCGGGGAGTACGCGGCCCTGTGCGTGGCCGGGGCGCTCACGCTGGAGGACGGACTGCGGCTGGTCTGCAGGCGGGGGCGGCTGATGCGCGACGGCACCCCGGCCGGGGGCATGCTCGCGGTGTTCGCCGCCGAGGACGTCGTACGGGGGCTGGTCACCGAGGTCGACGGTCTCGAACTCGCCGTCGTCAACGGGCCCGGGCAGTACGTCGTGGGCGGACCGCCCGAGGCGGTGGCCGCCGCCCGCGCCCGGCTCGCGGCATGCGGCACGCCCGCGGAGTCCCTGCCGGTGGACCGCGCGTTCCACACCGCCCTGCTCGACCCCGTCCTGGCGGACTTCCGGGACGCCTGCGGAAAGGTACGACTGCGGCCCACCAGGACCGAGTTCGTGAGCGGTCCGGACGGGGTCCGGCACCCGGTGGGCTGGCTGCCGGACGCCGAGCACCTCGTACGGGGGACCCGACGGCCGGTGGACTTCGCCGCCGTACTGCGCACGCTGGAGCGGACACCCGGGCGGCCGGTCCATCTGGAGATCGGCCCCGACGCGCCCCTCACCGGGCTCGTCCGGCGTGCCCGGCCGGACACCGCCGCCGTGCCCACCCAGCGCCGCGGCGACCGTGGCCTCGGCACCCTCTGGGCGGCCGTGGCCCGGCTGCACTGCGCGGGCCACCGGCTCGACTGGGCGGCCCTGCTCGACGGCAGCGACGGCCGCCGGATCCCGCTGCCGCCGTATCCCTTCCAGCACCGCTCGTACTGGACAGGACCGCCGCCCACCCCCTTGGCCGACGACCGCAAAACGGAGGACGGCATGACCGAACAGGCGGTACTGGCACGGGTGCTGGCACTCAGCGCCCGTCATCTCGGATACGCGCCGGAGGAGATCACCGCGGAGCGTACGTTCGTCGGGCTCGGCGCGGACTCGCTCCAACTCATAGGAATGGTGCGACAGCTGGAGGCCGAGTTCGGGGTGGAGATCGGTATGCGGGAGATCCTGGAGGAGGCGGGGACCCCACGGCTCGCGGCCCGGTTGATAGCCGAGCGGACGGGGCGGAGGGCGGTCCCGGCCTCCGCGGACGTCACCCCGGACGACGAGCCCGTGCACATCACCCCGGACGACGAGCCCGTGCACATCACTCCCGACGACGAGCCCGTGCACGTCACCCCCGACGAGGAACCCGTCTACGCCACCCGTGCCGAGGTCGAGGAACTCGCCCGCCAGATTCGCCAACTCGCCGAGACCCAGACCAGGATGCTCGGTCAGCTCTCCGAGGCCGTGGCCCTGCTCGCCGAGGGCCGCAAGGAGGTCGGAGGATGACCACGGTGCGGACCAGCCCCGCGTCGCGCGCGAGCGCCGAGGCCGTCGCCCGAACCGTCGCCGTCTCCGGACGGCTCGACGAACTCCTGACGGCGGCCCGGCACCGCACCGAGTCTTCCGCCGGGCAACCCACCGCGGCTCCCGCCGGGCAACCCGCCGAGCCGCCCCTCCACCACGGCCCCCACGTCACCCTCCCGCCGGACTCCGGCATGTCAGGCACCGGTGCGAGTGAGGCCCAGCGGGCCCACGCCGACGACCTGGTCCGCCGCTTCACCGAGCGGACCCGCACGTCGAAGGAGCTGGCGCAGCGGCACCGAACGGTGCTGGCGGACAGCCGGGCGGTGGTCGGCTTCCGGCGGGCGACGAAGGAGATGCAGTACCCGATCGCGGCCCGCTCGGCGCACGGCTCCCGGCTGACGGACGTCGACGGCAACGACTACACCGACATCACCATGGGCTTCGGCGCGCTGCTGCTCGGCCACGAGCCCGCCCCGGTGACGGAGGCCGTCCGCCGGCACCTCGCCGACGGACTGCGCCTCGGACCGCGCTCCGAGGACACGGGCGTGGCCGCCGAACTGCTCGCGGAGCTCACCGGCATGGAGCGGGTGGCGTTCGCGAACTCCGGCACCGAGGCCAACTCCGCCGCCCTGCGGCTCGCCCGCGCGGCCACCGGACGCGACCGCGTGGTCATGTTCCGCGGCTCTTATCACGGCCACATCGACTCGGTCCTCGGCCGCCCCGGCCCCGACGGCCGCCACGCCGTCCCCGTCTCGCGCGGCGTCCCCGCGAGCGCGGTGTCCGAACTCCTCGTCCTCGAATACGGCAGCCAGGAGAGCCTGGACGTCATCGACGAACTCGGCGACACGATCGCCGCGGTCCTCGTCGAGCCGGTCCAGTGCCGCAATCCCGCCCTGCGGCCCGTCGCCTTCCTGCGCGCGCTGCGGGAGCTGACCGCCCGGCGCGCCATCGTCCTCCTCTTCGACGAGATGCTCACCGGCCTGCGCCCCCACCCCCGCGGCGCCCAGCACCACTACGGCGTCGTCCCCGACCTCGCCACCTACGGCAAGGCCCTCGGCAGCGGCCACCCCATCGGCGCGATCGCGGGCCGCGCCGACCTCATGGACGGCATCGACGGCGGCTTCTGGCGGTACGGGGACGACAGCCGCCCGACGCGCGACACGACCTTCTTCGGCGGCACGTACATCCAGCACCCCCTGTCGATGGCCGCCGCCCGCGCGGTCCTCACCCACCTCAAGGAGCGGGGCCCGGAGCTCCAGCAGACGCTGAACGCCCGCACCGACGCGCTCGCCGCGGACCTCGACGACTTCTTCCGCGCCGAGGAATTCCCCCTGGAAACGGCCCACTTCGGGTCCATGTTCCGCTTCACCCACCGCGCCGACACGGAGCTGCTCTACCACCACCTCCTCCTGCGCGGGATCTACGTCTGGGAGTGGCGCTCCTTCTACCTCTCCACCGCGCACACCGACACCGACGTCGAACGGATCACGGACGCGGTGAAGGACTCACTGCGGGAGCTGCGCGCGGGCGGCTACTTCCCGACGACGCCCCGCCACCGTCGGCGGCACGGTCACGGCGACGCCGCCGAGCGGCCCGCTCCCGACTTCGGCGTCTATTTCTTCGGCGACCACCCCGACGGCGAGGACAGCGCGCAGGCCTACGAACGGCTGATCGAGACCGCGCGCTTCGCCGACACCCACGACTTCAGCACGCTCTGGCTCCCCGAACGCCACTTCCACTCCTTCGGCGGCCTCTTCCCCAACCCGTCCGTCCTGGCCGCCGCGCTCGCCCGGGAGACCCACCGCATCCGTCTGCACGCGGGCTCGGTGGTCCTCCCGCTGCACGACCCCGTGCGGATCGCCGAGGAGTGGGCGGTGGCCGACAACCTCTCCGGCGGCCGGGTCGGCATCGGCTGCGCGAGCGGCTGGCACGCGAGCGACTTCGCCCTGCACCCCGACCGCTTCACCGACCGCACCGAGATCGCCTTCCGGCACCTGGAGGACGTACGGCGGCTGTGGCGGGGCGAGAGCGTCGCGCGCCGTACCGGTGAAGGGCACCCCGTCGACGTACGCCTGCATCCGCGGCCCGTGCAGGAGCTGCCGCCGATGTGTCTGGCGACGTCCGGGCGGCGTGCCTCGTACGAGGAGGCGGCCCGCCGCGACCTCGGGATCGTCACCAACCTCATGAACCAGACGGTCGAGCAGCTCGCGGCGAACATCCGCCACTACCGCCGGCTGCGCGCCGAGAGCGGCCTCGACCCCGACGCGGGCCGCGTCACCGTCCTGCTCCACACCCACCTCGCCGAGGACCACGCCGCCGCCCGGGTCGCCGCGCGCGAGCCGATGAGCCGCTATCTGCGCTCCTCCCTCCAGATGCGTTCCGCCGCGAGCGCCCTCGGGGCCCGCCCCGAGGACGTGGCCGACGCGAGCGAGGCCGACCTCGCCTACCTCTTCGACCGCGCCTACGACCGCTACTGCGACCAACGGGCCCTCATCGGCTCGCCGGACACCTGCGCGGCCACCGTCGACGCGCTGCGGGCCGCGGGCGTCGACGAGATCGCCGCCCTGGTCGACTTCGGGCTGCCGCCGGAGGAGATGAAGGCGGGCCTGGAGCAGCTGGACGTCCTGCGCCGTCGCTACCACGAGCCCCCGACGCAGCCGAAGAGGCCCGAACAACGGCGGGCTCCCGCGACTCCGGCCCAGCGCCGCCTGTGGCTCGCCGCCACGCTGATCGCCAACCCGGCCGCGTACAACGAGATCCAGGGCGTACGGCTGCGGGGCCCGCTGGACGTCGAGGCGCTGCGGACCGCCGTGGCCGGCCTCGTCCGCCGCCACGACGGGCTGCGGACCGCGTTCGTGGCCGGGGGAGACGGGGTCTTCCAGGTCGTACGGGAGGACAGGGACCGGGCATGTCCGGCCCTGATCGTCGACGACGTCCGGGGCCGGGACGCCGACGAGGTGATCCGGGCCGCCCTGCGGGAGGAGAGCACCCGCGCCTACGACCTCGCGGCGGGGCCGCTGTTCACGCCCCGGCTGCTGCGGCTCGCCGACGACGACCACGCGCTGATCCTCGGCATGCACCACCTCGTCACCGACGGCCACTCCGCGGGGCTGGTCGCCGCCGACCTCGGGGAGTTCTACCGGGCGGCGGCGGAGGGTCGCGCGCCCCGCTTCGAGCGGGCCGCCGGGAGCACGCTCGACACGATCGCGGTGACCGGGGTAGCGGACGACCTGGACTGGTGGCGCGCCCACCTCGGGGACGGGCCGGGCGCGCCCGCGCTGCCCACGGACCGGCCGCGCACCCGCACCGTCGCCGGACGCGGCGGTGCCGTGGGGCTGCGGCTCGGCCCGGAGCGGGCGGGGCGGCTGCGGGACTGGAGCGGGCGGCAAGGGGTCACCCTGTTCGCGACGCTGCTCACCGCCTGGCGGATCGTGCTGCGCCAGTACGCCGGACAGGACGACTTCGTCATCGGGTCCACCTTCGGCCGCCGCACTCCCGAGACGCGGGACACCGTCGGCTTCCACGTGTCCCTGCTGCCGCTGCGCGGGACCCTGACCGACCGCACGACACTCACCGACGCCGTACGCGCCACCCGGGACACGCTCTTCGCCGCCGACGCCCGCCAACACGTCGACCTGGACGCCCTGTCGGCGGCCCGCCACCCCGACCCGGGCAACCCGCGCCCCCTCGTCACCGTCTCCGCCGACCTCGACACCGCGCCCCTGACCTCCCTCGCCCTGCCCGGCCTGCGCGCCACGCCCCTCGACGGCGGCACCGAGTCCGCGCCCCTCGAACTCGCCCTCATGGCGACCCGGCTCCCCGACGGGGACCTCGACCTGCGCCTCCGCCACGACGCCGACCTGTTCGACGAGGCGACGGCACGGGGGTACCTGGACCGTCTGGAGAACGTGCTGGCCGCCATGACGGCGGGCGCCGCGGAGACGGTCGGCGACCTGACACCGGGTTCCGTCACCCCGGGCACCCCCGACGGCGCCCACCGCCTCCGCACCCTCTGGCAGCACACGCTCGGCCCGATCGGTGATCTCACTCCGGACGCCAACTTCTTCGAACTCGGGGGAACTCGATCGGCGCGATCAGACTGGTGAACCGGGTCCGGGACAGCTTCGGCGTGGAATACCCCTTGGCGGACTTCTTCGCCGACGCCACGCTGGGGGCGATGACCGCCCGGCTCGCGCCACCCCGGGGCGTGACCGTGGTGGACACGGCGCCCGTGAGCGACCAGCAGGCCCGCATGATCGCGGGCGTCCTGAGCATGCCCCGCCCCGAGGTGTGGAACATCCCGACCCGGATCCGTTTCACCGGCCCCCTGGACGTGGCCGCCCTGCGCACCGCGGTGGCCGGGCTGCTCGACCGGCACCACGGACTGCGGTGCCGCTTCGTACCCGCAGACGGGCGACCGGTGCCGTCGTACGGAACGGACGACGGCACCGGCTGGCGGCAGGAGGTTCTCGACGTGCCGCCCCCGCCACTTCCCGTCGAGGACCTGACCGGCATCGCGGCCGAGTCCGAACGGCACGCGCGCGCCGAGGAGTTGTGCCGGGAAGCCGCCGCGACGCCCATCACGGTGACCGACAGTGCCCTGCCGGTCCTGCCTGTCCTGCGGCTGCTGCGCCTCGCACCCGACCGGTGGACGCTGATGTTCGTCGTGCACCACATCTGTGTCGACGGCTGGTCCCTCTCCCTCCTCCTGAGCGAGCTCGCCGCGCTGTACACGGCCGCCGCCGCGGGCCGCCCGCACGGTCTGCCCGAACCGGCGGCGCAGTGCACGGACTACGCCCGCTGGCAGCGCGAGCACGCCGACCCCGCCGAGGAGGCCCGCAGGTCGGCGTACTGGACCCGGTACCTGGAGGGGATCCCGGCCGCGGTCGAGATCCCCGGCGACCGGGCCCGGCCCGCCGTACCGAGCGGAGACGGCGACACCCTGCGGGGCACCGCCTCAGGTGAACTGCGCAGGGCCGTCGAGGAGGTGGCCGCGGCCCGGCACACCACGCCCTTCGGGGTCGCGGCGACCGCGCTCGGCGTGCTGGTCGCCCGCCGGTCCGGGGCGCGGGACATCGTGATGGGCACGCCGTACGCCCACCGCGAGCGCAGCGCGTTCGAGTCGATGGTCGCGCTGACGTCGACCGGCGTGATCGTGCGGGTGACGCCCGACCCGGACGAGACGCGCGGCGCCCTCGTGGAGCGCACCGGCGCCGGCGCCCTGGAGGCGACGGCCCATGTCCTGCCGACCGCGCGGATCGTGCGCGCCCTGCGCGAGAGCGGTGCCCGCGCGGTGCCCGAGCGCTTTCCGCTGACCATCGCCTTCCAGAACTCCCTGGACACGGACATCGAGATCCCCGGACTCGACGTCGAGGTCGACGACCTCGCCCCGCCCGTGTCCCGCGGTGACCTCTCCTTCGGTCTCGCCCCGCGCCGCGACCCGGCCAAGGGCTACCGCACCTTCCTGGAGTACTCCGCCGATCTGTGGGACCCCGCCACGGCTCAGGAGCTGCTCGACGACTGGCAGGCCGTTCTCGCCGAACTGTGCACTCGGCCGGACGCGCCCGTCGCTTCACTCCTCAACCCTCTCCAGCCCCTCCGAAAGGCGTGAGCGCCCATGTCCCCCACACATGACCGCAGTCACAGCGACGATCTGCTCTCCTTCATCCGCTCCAGCCCCTCGCCGTACCACGTGGTCGCGCACGCGGCCCAGCGCCTGGAGAAGGCGGGCTTCCAGGAGCTGCGCGAGACGGACGACTGGACGGCCGGTGCCGAGGGCGGCCGGTACGTCGTCCGCGCCGGAGCGCTGCTCGCCTGGTACGTCCCTGCGGGCGCCCCGGCCCGCACCCCGTTCCGGATCGTCGGAGCCCACACCGACTCCCCGAACCTGCGGATCAAGCCCGAGCCCGACACCGGCTCCGCGGGCTGGCGGCAGATCGCCGTGGAGATCTACGGCGGCGTCCCCCACAACACCTGGCTCGACCGCGACCTCGGCATCTCGGGCCGGCTGACGCTGCGCGACGGATCCAGCCGCCTCGTCTGCGTCGACCAGCCGTTGCTGCGCGTACCCCAGCTCGCCATCCACCTCGACCGCGGCGTCAACGAAGGTGTCGTGCTCGACGCGCAGCAGCACATGACCCCGCTGTGGGGCCTCGGCCCCACCCGGCCCGGCGCTCTGCTCGCCCGGGTCGCCGCCGAGGCGGACACCGACGTCGCCGAGGTCCTCGGCTGGGACCTGATGCTGCACGACATCCAGCCGCCCGGCTACCTCGGCGCCGACCAGGAGTTCCTCGTCTCACCACGTCTGGACAACCAGATCTCCGTGCACGCGGGCGTCACCGCCCTGGTCTGCGCCGCCACCGCCGCCCGGCCGCCCGCCCACATCCCGGTGCTGGCCGCCTTCGACCACGAAGAGGTCGGCAGCGGCTCCCAGTCGGGCGCCCAGGGCCCCCTGCTGGAGCGGGTGCTCGGCCGGTCCGTCGCCGCGCGCGGCGGCAGCGCCGAGGACTTCAACCGGGCCCTGGCCGGCGCCTTCTGCGTCTCCGCCGACATGTCGCACGCCGTGCACCCCAACTACGCCGAACGCCACGACCCGGACCACCACCCCCTCCCCAACGGCGGCCCCGTCGTCAAGGTCAACGTCAACCAGCGGTACGCCACCGACGGCACCGGGGTCGCCGCCTTCGCCGCGGCCTGCGAGCGCGCCGAGGTGCCCTGGCAGCCGTTCGTCTCCCACAACGCCATGCCGTGCGGCACCTCGATCGGCCCGATCACCGCGGCCCGGCTGGGAGTCGCCACCGTCGACGTGGGCGTACCGGGGCTGTCGATGCACTCCGCGCGGGAGCTGTGCGGGGCGCAGGACCCCGGCCTGCTGGCCCGGGTCCTCACCGAGTTCGTCACCACGGGCTGAGCCCCGGCCCCTTTGTATCCGGAACCGAGACTCGGGAGCGATGCCAGCAGTGGAAGAGACCCACCTCGTCTGTCTGCCCTTCGCCGGGGCGGGCGCGTCCTTCTTCAAGCCGTGGCAGGACCGGGCACCGGCGGGCCTGCGTGTCCTGCCGGTGCAACTCCCCGGCCGTGAGGAGCGGTTCGTGGAGGCGCCCCACACGGACGCGGTGCGGGCGGCCGCCGAGGCGTACGCCCAGGTGACCCGGCAGCTCCCGGAGGGCGCGCGGGTGGCGGTGTTCGGGCACAGCCTCGGCGCGGTGCTCGGCTTCGAGCTGGCGCACCGGCTGGAGGCCGAGCCCGGCGTCCGCCTCGACGCCCTCGTCGTCAGCGGCGCGCCGGACCCGTGGACCGGCCGCGCGGACCGTGCGAGCGGTCTGCCCGACGCGGAGTTCCTGGCCCGGGTGCGCACCTTCGCGGGGTACGCGCACCCGGCCCTTGAGCACCCGGAGATGCGCGAGCTGCTGCTCCCGCTGCTGCGGGCCGACGTACGGATGCACGAGACGTACCGGCCCGCCTCCGACCGCCCGCTCGCCGCCCCGGTCCTCGCCCTGCGCGGCCGCGACGACGAGCTGGTGAGCGCGGCCGAGGCCGCCGAGTGGTCCCGCGCCACCACAGGGAAGCTCACCACGGCGGAGCTGGACGGCGGCCACATGTACCTGACGGAGAACCCGGGCGCCCTCCTGCGCCTGATCGGAGCCGAACTCCGCGCCGGACGCACGCGGTGAGCCCGGGGGGTCCGAGGCTCTCGGGCAAGGTCGCCCTCGTCACCGGGGCGGCCCGTGGCATCGGCCGGGCGACCGCCGTCGCGTTCGCCCGCGAGGGCGCCGATCTGATGCTCGTGGACATCGCGGCGGACCTCCCGGGTGTGCCGTATCCGCTGGGCTCCGAGAGCCAGTTGGCGCACACGGCGGAGCTCTGCCGGGAGACGGGCGCCGCCGTCCGTACGGCCCGGGTCGACGTACGGGACCTGGCCGCGGTGGAGACGGCGGTGAAGGAGACGACGGCCCGCTTCGGACGGCTCGACGTCCTCGTCAACAACGCCGGGATCGCCGCGCCCTCCGGCCGGGCCGCCCACGAGATCGAGGAGCACGAGTGGCAGCTGATGCTGGACGTGGACCTCTCCGGGGCCTGGCGCACGATCCGCGCGGCGGGCGCCCTGATGACCGCGCGGGGCGCCGGCTCGATCATCAACATCGCCTCCACGGCCGGTCTGGTCGGCTATCGCCACTTCGCCGGGTACGTCGCCGCCAAGCACGGCCTGATCGGCCTGACCAAGGCGGTCGCCCTCGACTACGCGCCCCGCCGGGTCCGCGTCAACGCCATCTGCCCCGGCTCGGTCCGCGACGACCCCCGCGTGGAGGGCCGGATGCTCGCCGAGATCGCCCGCGCCCTGGACGTGCCGGTCGCCGAGCACGAGCAGACGTTCGTCCAGGCCCAGCCCATGAACGCCCTCGTCGAACCGGACGACGTCGCCACCGCCGCCCTCTGGCTCGCCTCCGACGAGTCCCGCCAGGTGACCGGCACCGTCCTCACGGTCGACGGAGGCTTCTCGGCCCGCTAGGCCCGGGCGGACGACGGGAATTTGACGACAGGACCTAGGCCCTGTCCCCACGGTTGGAGACCGAACGTGACGTGTCACGCCCTCGCCGCGCGCCTTCCCGTCGCCGTCGATCCCGGGCCCCTCCTCGACGCGGCCGTACGCGGCTGGTGGCCCGAACTCCCGGACCGCTGGCCGGTGTTGTGGCGCGACCAGGTGCCCGCGCGGTTCGCCGAACACCGTCTGCGGGCCGAACTGCACCGGCCCGTCACCGAACGGGGCCCCGCGTTCCGCGCGGTCTTGTTGCGGTACGAGGACGGGGGCGCCCATCTGGTGCTGGTTTCGCACCACGCGCTGCTGACCCCGGGCGTGCTCCAGGACATCGCCCACGTCCTGCTCGGCCACCGCCCGGCCACCGACGTGACCGCTCCCCTCGGCTGCGACGAGCCCCCGAAAGGCCCGCACAGGCCCCGTATCGACTGGGCGACGGGCGAGAAGGGGGCCGGTGACCGGACGGGCGTGGTCACCGTCCCGGTACCGGCCGGGGCCCCTGCCGCGGCCCTGGTCCTCGCACGCTACGAGCACCGCGACCCGGGGGACGGACTACCCGCGTACGCCACGGTCCTCGACGAGGTGGGCCCGGTGGACCCCACCTTCAGTCACCGACTCCCGTTCCAGTCGGCCCCCTTCCCCCTCACCCTCGTCCCGCGCGGGACCACCGTCGAGCTGCACCACCAGCTCCGGCACATCGACGAAGCCTCCGCCCGGGCCTTCGTCCGCCACCTCACCCACGTGCACGGTCAGCTGGGCCACCGCCCCCTCGCGGAGATCGAACTGGTCCCCCGCGAAGAGGCGGGGCGCCTGCTCCCGCCGCCCGCCGGCATACGCGGGTCCGCTGTTCCCTCCCGTATCGACACCGCCTTCGACGCCCGCGCCGACCGCCACCCCGACGCCCCCGCCCTCACCCACGACGGCATCACGACGACGTACGGGGCACTGCGCGAGCGCGCCGAGCGGCTGGCCGCGGGACTGCGCGCCGCCGGGGTCCGCCCCGGTGACCGGGTCGGCATCCGGCTGGAGCGGGGCGCCGACCTGGTGGCGACGATGCTCGCGGTGCTGAAGGCGGGCGCGGCGTACGTACCGATGGATCCGGCGCACCCCGAGGAGCGCCTCGACCGCACGGCGCGCGACGCGGGCGTACGGCTGGTCGTCCGGGACACCGCGCCCTATCTAAGCGCCGCACGGACCGACCGGCCGCGGAACCTCACCCCGCGGAACCTCACCCCGAGGGATCCCGCCTACGTCATCCACACCTCCGGTTCGACCGGCCGTCCCAAGGGGGTCGTCGTCCCCCACGCCAATGTCCTCGCCCTCCTCGACGCCACCCGCGAGGACTTCGCCCTCACCGCCGCCGACACCTGGACGTTCTTCCACTCCGCCGCCTTCGACTTCTCGGTGTGGGAGATCTGGGGCGCCCTGCTGACCGGCGCCCGGCTGGTGGTCGTGGACCACTGGGTGGCGCGCTCGCCTGAGGACTTCCACGCGCTGCTGGTACGGGAGTCGGTGACCGTCCTCAGCCAGACCCCGTCGGCCTTCGGGCAGGTGCGGGTGGTGGACCGGAGCGCGAAGGAAGGGCTGTCGGTGCGGCTGGTGGTGCTGGGCGGGGAGGCGCTGGACACCCGGCCGCTGCTCGGCTGGTTCGACCGCCACCCGGAGGACCGCTGCCGCCTGGTCAACATGTACGGGATCACGGAGACCACCGTCCACGTCACCGCGGCGACCGTCACCCGGCGCGAGGCCCTGGCCGCCTCCCGCTCGGTGGGCCGCCCGCTGCCCGGCTGGTCGGTGTCGGTGCGCGACGAGCGGGGGCGCCCGCTGCCGACGGGCGCGGCGGGGGAGATCTGGGTGGGCGGGGCCGGACTCGCCCTCGGCTACCTGGGGCGGCCCGAGCTGACGGCCGAGCGGTTCGTGAACGATCCGTACGGCCCCGGCCGGTGGTACCGCAGCGGTGACCTGGGGCGGCTGCGCGCCGACGGTTCACTGGAGCACCTGGGGCGGATCGACAGCCAGGTGAAGGTGCGCGGATACCGGATCGAACCGGACGAGATCCGGGCGGTGCTGCTGGAGGACCCGGTGGTCACGGCGGCGGCGGTGGTGCTGAGCGGGGACGCCTTCGAGGACGCGGCGGGGGTGCGGATCGACGCGTATGTCGTGGCCGACGGGGACACCGGCGACGTACGCCGCCGGGCGGCGCGGCTGCTGCCCGACCACATGCTGCCGACGACCGTCACCGCCGTCCCCGCGCTGCCGCTGACCCCGAACGGCAAGCTGGACCGCGACCGTCTGCCGGCGCCGGGTAAGCCCCTATCGGTGCCCGCGCCCACCGGAGACCTGGTGACGGCCCTCACAGGGGTGTGGGAGGAGATCCTCGGTGTCCCCGTCGGCCCGGACGACAACTTCTTCGAGCTCGGCGGGAACTCGCTCTACGCGATCCGCGTCGGCACCGCCCTGCGCGAGCGCGGGCTGCCCGCGCTCTCCATGCGGCTGCTCTACACGCATCCGACGGTCCACGCCCTGTCGCTGGCCCTGACGGACGAATGAAGGCCCCTCACCGTGGTGAAGGGCCTTCTCATGTGCGCCGCCAGGGACTCGAACCCCGGACCCGCTGATTAAGAGTCAGCTGCTCTAACCAACTGAGCTAGCGGCGCATGACTCTCGCCTCCCGCTTCCGCGGTCGGCGACAAAAGAAATACTACCTGGTCCGGACGGGTGCTTCCGACCACCCAGGGCCTGATCCCAAGAGCGGGCCCTAGATGGCCAGGGAGAGCAGGACGGGGGTGGCGCCGCGGTTGAGTGTGTCCGCGGCGCGGCGCAGGCGGTGGGCGTGTTCGACCGGGAGGGAGAGGGCGAGGCAGCCGACCGAGGAGCCCGCGGTGATGGGGACGGCCGCGCAGACCGTGCCGATCGCGTACTCCTGGAGGTCGAGCACCGGCACCGTGGCGGGCTGGGCGTCGAGCCGGGACAGCAGCAGCCGCTCGTTGGTGATGGTCCGCGAGGTGAGGCGGGCCATCTTGTGGCGGGAGAGGTGGTCGCGCCGGGCGTTCAGGTCGAGCTGACCGAGAAGGCTCTTGCCGACCGCGCTGGCGTGGGCCGAGGAGCGGAAGTCCACCCATTCGTTGACCGCGGGGGTCGCGGGACCCTCGGCGCACTGGGTGACGTGCACCTCGCCGTCGATGTAGCGGCTGATGTAGATCGCGGCGCCGACCGAGTCGCGCAGCCGGTCGATGGTCTGCTGGAGTTTCTCGCGCAGTGCCTGGTCGCGGCCGTGGGCGGAGCCCAGCCGGCCGAGGGCGGCACCGGCGACGTACGCGCCGTCGACGACCTGCTCGACGTACCCCTCCCGGCGGAGCATCCGCAGCAGCACGGTCAGGCGCTCCGTGCCGAGGCCCGTCTGGCGGGCCAGCTCGACATCGGTGACACCGCCGGAGTGCCGGGCCACCGTCTCCAGGACGCGCAGGGCGTCCTGGGCCGAGTGGTACGGCGCGGTCGGCTCGTTCATCAGCGCCACGGTTTCCCCCTGCGCTTTTTGGGCCATCGATCCGGACAGCTGAGCTCCTCCACGATAACTGTCAAACGCTCGGTGGGGAGGGGCTGTTGGCGAGAAAGTCGGCGCGCTCCGGTTCGCTCAACAGGAGTGCGACACCCTGGCATATGCCGAGGTCATGGCTCGGTGGGCATGCCGCGTGGTCCGGACCTCGCACCTTGTCGCGTTCACTTTTTGTAGTCACAGGATCGCGCTGAGGAATTCCCGGGTCCTTTCGTGCTCCGGATCGGTGAAGATCCGGTCGGGCGAACCGGACTCGATGACATGGCCGGAATCGAACATCAGCACCTGGTCCGAGATGTCGCGGGCGAAATTCATCTCATGGGTCACACAGAGCATGGTGATGTCGGTGGTGTGGGCGATGTCACGGAGGACGTCGAGGACGCCCGTGACCAGCTCGGGGTCGAGCGCGGACGTCACCTCGTCCAGAAGCAGCACCTGGGGCCGCATCGCCAGTGCCCGTGCGATCGCCACCCGCTGCTGCTGTCCGCCGGACAACTGACTCGGGTAGGCGTCGCACTTGTCCGCGAGGCCCACCATCTCCAGCAGCTCCCGGGCCCGTGCCTCGGCCTCGTCCCCGGACAGCCCGAGGACGGTGACCGGTGCCTCGGTGATGTTGCGGAGCACCTTCATGTTCGGGAAGAGGTTGAACTGCTGGAAGACCATCCCGATCTTCTTGCGGACCTCCCGGATCTGCTTCTCGGGGGCCGGGTGGAGCCGCTCGCCGGCGACCGTGATCGTGCCCTCGTCGGGCTTGGCCAGGGTCATCAGCAGCCGCAGGATCGTCGTCTTGCCGGAGCCGGACGGGCCGATCAGCGTGACGTGCTTGCCGGAGTCGACGCGGAAGTCGAGGCCGTCGAGGACGGTGTTGTCCCCGAAGCGCTTGGTGACCTTGTCGAAACGGATCAGCTCGCCGCCGTCCACCGGCGGATTGGCCGTGTGGTCGGCCTTTTCCGCAGGGTTCGTATCGGCAGGGGTCGTGGAGGTGTCGAGGGGGATGTCAGCGGACAAGACGTCGCTCCAGGGCTCGCAGAAGGAGGGAAGCCGGATAGGAAATGAGGATGAAGGCCACGCCGATGACCGTGAGCGGCTCGGTGAACTGGAAGTGCTCCTGCGAGTACAGCCGCGCCTCACCGAGCATCTCCAGCACGGTGATCGCCATCAGCATCGGGGTGTCCTTGAGCATCGAGATGACGTAGTTGCCGAGTGCGGGCACCACCCGGCGGATCGCCTGCGGCAGGATCACCGCGGTCCAGGTGCGCCGCAGCGGCAGGTTGAGCGCCGTGGCCGCTTCCCACTGGCCGGCCGGCACGCCCTCGATGCCGGCCCGGTAGACCTGCATCGTGTACGTCGAGTAGTGCAGCCCGATCGCGACGACACCGGTGGTCAGCGCGGAGAACGTGATGTTCCACTCGGGCAGCACGTAGAAGAGGAAGAACAGCTGCACCAGCAGCGGGGTGTTGCGGATGAACTCCGTGACGACCCCGACCGGCCAGCGCACCCAGCGGGTCGGCGTGCGCATCAGCAGCGCCCACACCAGGCCCAGGGCGAAGGAGATCACCGAGCCGAGGGCCAGCGCCTGCAGGGTGACCAGCAGTCCGTCCCAGAAGTGCGGCATGAAGTCGCGCACCGCGCCCCAGTCCCAGTTCATGCGGCACCTCCCGTCGCACCGACGCCGGTGGCTTCCGTGCGCCGCGGCGTGGTCCTGGCGGGCTGCGGCGCCTTGCCGATCCCGGCCTTCAGCCGCCGCTCCAGTGCCCGCATCAGCCGGGTGATCACGAAGGCGATCGCGAAGTAGATCAGCAGGACGTACGCGTAGATCTCCGCGCTCTCCTGGAGCGCGAGCCGCACGAGGTTGCCGCTGAACGTCAGATCGCCCATGCCCATGATCGACACCAGGGCCGTGCCCTTGAGCAGTTCGACCAGCAGGTTGCAGAAGGAGGGGATCATCTCGGGCACCGCCTGCGGCAGCAGGATCAGCCGCATCCGCTGCCAGGGGGTGAAGCTGAGCGCGATGCCGCCCTCGCGCTGGGCGGGGTCGACGGCGTTCAGGGCGCCGCGCACGATCTCACTGCCGTACGCCCCGTAGGTCAGCCCCAGCGCCAGTGTGCCCGCCCACATCGGGACGAGCTGCCAGCCGAAGGCGAGCGGCAGCACGAAGTACACCCAGAAGATCATGATCAGGGCGGAGGTGCCGCGGAACACCTCGGTGTAGAGGCCCGCGAGGAAGCGGACGATCCACCGCCGCGACGTGCGCGCGACACCGACGGCGAACGAGACGGCCCCGGCCACCAGCGAGCTGAGGAACAGCAACTGGACGGTGACCCAGACACCTTTGAGTACGAGTTCCCAGAGTCCCGAGGTCATCCGCGGCAGAGCTCCTTCGCGGTCATGTCGGTCATCTCGGCCCGGGTGAACCCGAAGGGCCGCAGAATGCGGAACAACTCCCCGCTGGCCTTCAGCTTCTTCAGTTCCACGTTGAAGGCGTCACGCAGCCGCGTCTCGGCGGAACGGAACGCGAAGCCGCCGCCGTCGACGTGCGGCTTGCCCTTCACCAGAGGCGTGAAGGGCTTCGTGCTCTCGGCCTTGCTGGACTTCTTCGCCACCTCGCGCGTGGTCAGCGCGGTCCCGGCGAAGACGTCGACACGGCCCGCCTCGACCGCGTTCAGCCCGGCGACCTGGTCCGGCACGATCAGGATGTCGCTCTCCTTGTACCCGGCCTCGACGGCGTACTGGATCTCGGCGTACCCGGTGCCGGTCGCGAACCTGGCCTTCTTCGCCACGACGTCCTTGTAGTCGTGCAGGCCCTTCGGATTGCCCTTGCGCACGATGAAGGCGTCCAGCATCTGGTAGTCCGGGTCGGCGAAGACGACCTGCTGACAGCGTTCCGGGTTGATGTACATCCCGGCGGACACGACGTCGAACTGCTGCGAGTTGAGCCCGGGAATGAGCGAGCCGAACTCGGTCGGCACGGGTTGCACCCGGTCGACGCCCAGCCGTTTGAAGATCACCTTGGCGAGTTCGGGTGCCTCGCCGGTCAGTTCACCGTTCTTGTCGATGTAGCCGAACGGGATCTCACCGGCTATGCCCAGCCGTACGACGCCCTGCGCCTTGAGCCGGTCGAGGAGATCACCGCCGTTGTCGGACGCGGTGGCGACCCGGGTGCAGCCGGCGGCGCCCCACGCGCCGACGGCACCGAGCGCGGAGACACCCGCGAGCAGCGACCTCCGACTCGGACTTCGTTTCTCCGCGTCGGTCCCGTCATTCCCGTCATTCCTGAGTGGTGGAGCCATGGCCGCGCGGCTACCCGAGAGCATGCGAAGTATGCGGATCGATTTCGGCCCCGTACGACGTCGAGTGACGTCGAGGCGCCCTTGACTCCGGGGAGACCATGGAATGCATGGCTGATCGATTCATCGAGGTCTCGCTGGTCAAGCGCGGAATCCACTGCACCGCGAAACTGCTCGACGACCGGGCGCCGGTCACCTGCGCGGCGGTGTGGGACGCGCTTCCCCTGGGCGGCGACGTCTACCACGCGAAGTACGCGCGCAATGAGATCTACGCCCTTTTCCCGCCTTTCGCGAAATCGGAGCCACCACTGGAAAATCCGACAGTTACCCCCATTCCCGGAGACCTCTGCTATTTCGCCTTCGCGGGCACGGAACTGGGTACGAAGGCCTACGGCTACGACACCGACGTACGCCCCGGCACCACGGTCGTCGACCTCGCCCTCTTCTACGAACGCAACAACCTGCTGCTCAACGGGGACGTGGGCTGGGTCCCGGGCATCGTCTGGGGCCAGGTGACCGAGGGCCTGGAGGCGATGGCCGAGGCCTGCAACGACCTCTGGCGCTCGGGCGCCCAGGGCGAGACGCTCAGCTTCCGTAGGGCGTAGGGCAAGGGCGCGTAGGACACATGCGGCATGTGGGTGTGGGGCGTCGGGCTGTCCCTAGAACCCCGGCGGCGGAGCCACCCCCGCGGCGCCCGTCTCGTAGAGGGCGTGTGCCGTGCGCAGGACGAGGTCGTCGCGATGGCGGGCGGCGACGATCTGCAGGCCGACCGGGAGGCCGTCGCCGTCCGTGCCGACCGGGACGCTCGCGGCGGGCTGCTGGGTCATGTTGAAGGGGTACGTGAACGGGGTCCACCCCGTCCAGCGGCGGTGGCCGGAGCCCGGCGGCACCTCCACCCCCGCCGCGAACGCCGTCAGCGGCAGGGTCGGCGTCACCAGCACGTCGTACGACTCGTGGAAGCGCCCCATCCGCCGCCCGAGCTCCATCCGGACGTCCACCGCGGCCAGGTAGTCCAGCGCGCTGAACCGGGCGCCCCGCGCGCAGATCTCCCGCAGCCCCGGGTCCAGCGACTCCCGCTGCCGCGGCCCGAGCCGCTGGGCCACCCGGGCCGCACCGCTGAACCACAGGACGTGGAAGGCCTCCACCGGGTCGGTGAGATCGGGGTCGGCCTCGGTGACGTACGCGCCGAGCCCCGCGAGCCGCTCCACCGCCCGCCGCACCGCCGCCGCGACGGCCGGCTGGACCGCGACCTGCCCGCCGAGGGACGACGAGTACGCGACCCGCAGCCCGCGCACCCCACCCCCGAGGGCCTCGACGAAGGACCCGTCCACCGGCCCGAGCGCCGACCAGTCACGGGCGTCCGGCCCGCTGATCACGTCCATCATCAGCGCCGCGTCGGCCGCGTCCCGTGTCATCGGGCCCACGTGCGAGAGCGTCCCGAACGCGCTCGCGGGGTACAGCGGCACCCTCCCGTACGTGGGCTTCAGACCGAAGATCCCGCAGAACGCGGCCGGGATGCGCACACTGCCGCCCCCGTCCGTGCCCAGCGCCAGCGGCCCCGCCCCGAGCGCGACGGCCGCCGCGCTGCCGCCACTCGAGCCGCCCGCCGTGCGCGTGACGTCGTACGGATTGCGGGTGATCCCCGACAGCGGCGAATCCGTGACGCCCTTCCAGCCGAACTCGGGTGTCGTCGTCCTCCCGAGGAACACCGCCCCGTGCTCGCGCAGCCGGGCGACGGACGGCGCGTCCTCGTCCCAACTTCCCTGCGGATCAACGGTCTTGGAGCCGCGCAGGGTCGGTCCGCCGCGCAGCAGCAGGATGTCCTTGACGGAGACCGGAACCCCGTCCAGCAGCCCGGCGGGCTCACCCCGCCGCCAGCGGTCCGCGGACTGGGCCGCCCGCGCGAGGGCCGCGTCCGCGTCGAGACGTACGAACGCGTTCACGGCCGGCTGGATCTCCACAGCCCTGCGCAACGCCGCCCGCGTGGCGTCCACGGGGCTGAACTCGCCCTTGCGGTAGCCGTCGAGGAGTTGTACCGCGGTCAGCTCGACGAGTTCAGACATCGGCCCCTCCAGAGGAAGTCTCAGTGCCCCGGTACGTATCCGCGCTTCTTGTCGACCACGTTCGGCAGCGGTCTGCCCGCCTCCCAGCGCTCGTACATCTCCACGAACTGCGCCCCGAGTTCGTCCCGCCAGCCGACCGTGTCCCCGCTCATGTGCGGGGACACGATCAGCCCGGGGACACCCCACAGCGGGCTGTCCGGGCCGAGCGGCTCGTCCTGGAAGACATCGAGGGCCGCGCCCGCGATCCACCGCTTCGACAGTGCCTCGGCGAGCGCGTCCTCGACGACCAACTGCCCCCGGCCGACGTTGATGAAGCGTGCCGAGGGCTGCATCATCCCGAAGCGCCGCGCGTCGAACATGCCGTACGTGGCCTCGGTGAGCGGCGCCGCCGAGACCACCCAGTCGGCGCGCGCCATCAGCCGGTCGAGCTCCTCGGGCCCGTGGATCCCGGTGCGCGCGGTACGCCCCACCAGGGCCGTCGTCACCTCGAGCGCCTTGAGCGTCTTGACGATCGTCCGCCCGATCGGCCCGGAACCGACCACACACGCGCGGGTGCCCGCCACCCGCTGCGACTCCCGGTGCCGCCACTCCCGCTGCCGCTGAAGGTCCCACGTCCTCGGCAGGTCCTTGGCCATCGCGAGGACCAGCGCGGCGACGTACTCGGCGATCGGCCGGTCGAAGATCCCGCGCGCGTTGGTCACCACCGTGCCGGACTCGGCGAGTTCGGGGCACATGAGGTGGTCGACGCCCGCGCTCGCCGTGTGCACCCAGCGCGGCCGGGGACCCTCGCCGGGCCAGGCGCGGCGCACCGCGTGCGAGGTGAAGTCCCAGACCAGCAGTACGTCCGCGCGCGGCAGCCGCTCGGCCAGCGTCGACTCGTCGGCGTGCTCGATCCGCACCCGGCCGGTGAGTCTGCCGAGGCGGGGGAGCGGCTCGGCGTCCAGGACGAGGAGGGTGGTGCGGGATCCGGCGCCGGATCCGGAGGCCGGGGCCGAGGCGGATACGGGGCGGGGCGGGCGAGGGAAACCGTTTCGCAATGCGAGTCCGCTTTCCTGAGAGTTCCGAAGAGTCCGAAGAGTTCCGAAGGCTCCGAAGAGTCCCGGAGGCTCCCTGAGTTCCTGAGAGGACGAACCTGCGGGGTGGGCGGGGGCGGCCGGAGCCGTCTGAGATGCGCGGATTGACCACGCTCGCACCCGAACCTACCTTCGTCAACACGGACGCACACACGGTCCGTTGCCCCTTCGTCTCCCTTCGTGAGGCCGGTGCTGCCATGGACGTCTCCTTTCTCGGCGGCCCCCGCCCCCAGCGCGGGATCGGTGTCGTCGCCCCCTTCGACTTCGCCCTCGACCGCGAGCTGTGGCGCTGGGTCCCCGACGACGTCTCCCTGCATCTGACCCGCACCCCGTTCGTGCCGGTCGAGGTGAGCCTGGACCTGGCCCGCCTGGTCTCCGAGCACGAGACGCTCGGCGACGCGGTCCGCGCGCTGAACGCGGTCGCGCCCGAGGTCGTGGCGTACGCGTGCACCTCCGGCAGTTTCGTGGGCGGGGTCGCGGGCGAGCGGGCGATGTGCGAGGCCATGACACGGGCGGGGGAGGTGCGCTCGCTGACCACCTCCGGCGCCCTGCTGGAGGCGCTCACCGAGCTGGCCGCCCACCGCGTCGCTCTCGTCACCCCCTACACGGTCTCGGTGACCCAGTCCCTGGAGGAGTACCTCGCCGAGGCGGGCGTCCATGTCACCGGGCGCGCCTTCATGGGCCTGACCAGGCACATCTGGAAGGTTCCGTACCGTGATGTGGTCGACATGGCCCACCGCGCGGTGCGGGGCGAAGGTGCCGACGCCCTGTTCATCAGCTGCACCAACCTGCCGACGTACGACGTCATCCCCCAGCTGGAGGCGGAACTGCGCATACCGGTGATCTCGGCCAACCAGGTGACGATGTGGGCGGCACTGCGTCACCTGGGTACCCGGGCGGTGGGTCCCTATCAGCGGCTGATCGATCAGTCCGCCCGTGGGGGACCTGTACTGCCGGAAGAACAGGAAGGTTGGGCATGACCGCACTCGGATTCCTCTACCCGGGCCACTCGGCCGAGGACGACTACCCGCGCATCGAACAGCTCCTGGGCAGCGACGTCCGCCTCCAGCTGGTCCACACGGACATGGGGGAGGACGCCCACCGGGTCGACGCGCTGCGCGAGATGGGCTCGGCGGCCCGGCTCTCGGCGGGCGTCGAGGAGCTGCGGCTGTCCGGCGCGGAGGCCGTGGTCTGGGCGTGCACCAGCGGCAGCTTCGTGTACGGCTGGGAGGGCGCACACGAGCAGGTACGTGCCCTGGCCCGGGCCGCGGGGCTGCCCGCCTCCTCCACGTCCTTCGCGTTCGCGCACGCCGTCCGGGAGGTCGGGGCCCGGAGGGTCGCGATCGCGGCGACCTATCCGCAGGACGTGGCGGACCTCTTCGCCGCGTTCCTTCGGGACGCGGGGGTGGAGGTCGTGTCGAGCAGGGCCTCCGGGATCATCACGGCGGCGGAGGTCGGGACCTGGGGCGAGGGGGAGGTCCTCGAGCTCGCCCGGGCCGGCGACCACCCCGACGCGGACGCCGTCCTGCTCCCCGACACGGCCCTGCATACGGCGGCGCACCTTCCGGCCCTGGAGAAGGACCTCTCCAAGCCGGTCCTCACCGCCAACCAGGTCACGGTCTGGGAGGCCCTACGCCTCGCCGACCGCAAGGTGAACGCCCCCACCCTCGGCACCCTCTTCACAAAGGAGCCCATCATCCAGGCGTAACGCCTCGTCCGCGGGCCGGTGGGGGCTGGTCGCGCAGTTCCCCGAGCCCCTGAAAGCCCCGGTCGCCCGGCGTTCGAGGCCGGGGCCGCTGCCCACCCACCGCGGCCGGTGTCACTCAGCCCGTCCGGCGTTCGAGGACGAGGCCGTTCAGGCCGATGCGGGGGTGAGGGGGCGGAGCCCCCGGGGATGATGCGGGTGCCCCCTGCTCGAGCGAAGCCGAGAGCTTGGGGGCGGGTAGGGGCGGCGGGGGCGAGAGACCCTTCCCACGTGCCGGCGCGCGGTGGCGGGAATAAGCGGGGACTGTCTCCTGTTGGCGCCCTGAGGACAGCAACACGTACGCAACAGGAGGCACCCCGGTGGACGACACGGACGAGATCCGAGGCACCGCGCAAGGCACCGCGCCCGTACCCCTCTCCGTACTGGACCTGGTCACCGTAGGCGCCGGCCGCACAGCGACCGACGCCCTGCGCACCAGCGTCGCCATCTCCCGCCTCGCAGAGTCCCGCGGCTTCCACCGCTACTGGGTCGCCGAACACCACTCCATGCCGGGCGTGGCCTCCTCCTCACCCGCGGTGATCCTCGCCCACCTCGCCGCCCACACGACCCGCATCCGCCTGGGCTCGGGCGGCGTGATGCTCCCGAACCACGCCCCTCTGGTGATCGCGGAGCAGTTCGGCACGCTGGAAGCCATGGCCCCGGGCCGAGTGGACCTGGGCCTGGGCCGAGCCCCCGGCACGGACGGCGCCACCGCCGCCGCCCTCCGCCGCACCGAGCGTCTCCACGAGGGCGCCGACGACTTCCCCGAGCAGCTCGCGGAGCTGACCCGCTTCCTGGACGACGACTTCCCGTCCGGTCACCCCTACGCCCGCATCCACGCGGTCCCGGGCCCCGTCCAGTCGACCTCCCCGGGCGGCGTACAGTCCCCGCACCGCCCCCCGATCTGGCTCCTGGGATCCTCCGGGTTCAGCGCCCGCCTGGCCGGCGTCCTCGGCCTCCCCTTCGCCTTCGCGCACCACTTCTCGGCCCAGAACACGATCCCGGCGCTGGACCTCTACCGCGAGTCCTTCCGGCCGAGCGCCGTGCTGGACGCCCCGTACGCCCTGATCGGCGTCTCCGCCCTCGCGACGGACGACGAGAAGGAGGCCCGCCGCCAGGTCAGGGCCGCGGCCCTGAACATGGTCCGTCTGCGTACCGGCCGCCCGGGTCTCGTCCCGACCCCCGAGGAGGCGGAGGCGTACGACTTCAGCCCGATGGAACGTGAGTTCGTCGACTCCTGGAACGCCAACGTCATCCACGGCACCGCGGACGAGGTCCGCGCCGGCCTCGACGGCCTCCAGAAGCGCACCGGCGCCGACGAGCTGATGCTCACGGGCAACGCCCACGGCGGCGACGTACGCCTGCGCTCGTACGAACTGATCGCGGACGCGTACGGGCTGCCGAACGCGGACTAGGACTCGTTCGCGGTCAGGAACTCGCTGTCACGAGCTCGCCGTCAGGAACTCGCGGTCAAGAGGGCGGAGATACGATCCGGCGCCACCGGGCGGGAGTACAGCCAGCCCTGCCCGGTGTCGCAGCCGATCCCGCGCAGCCGGGTGGCCTGGGAAGCGGTCTCCACGCACTCGGCGGTGACCGTCAGGCCGAGCCGGTGGGCGAGTTGGATGAGGGCCTCGACGATGACCTCGTCGGCGGGGTTGGGGTGGGTGCCGTCGGCACCGCCGTCGGGCCCCTCGTACTGGAAGCCGCGCACGAAGGAGCCGTCCAGCTTCAGGACGGAGACCGGCAGGCGGCTGAGGTAGGCGAGGTTGGAGTACCCGGTGCCGAAGTCGTCGATGGCGATGCGGACGCCCATGTCGCTGAGGGCCTGAAGGGCCTGGAGGGGCCGCCCGGCCGAGCCCATCACCGCCGACTCCGTCAGCTCCAACTGGAGCAGATGCGGGGCGAGACCCGTCTCCGCGAGGATCTCCGCCACGTCCGCGACCAGGTCGGAGTCCCACACCTGCCGTACGGCGACGTTGACGCTGACGAAGATCGGCACCGCGTCGGGACGGTCCAGCTGCCAGCGGCGGGCCTGGCGGCAGGCCGTGGCCAGTACCCAACGGCCGAGCTGCACGATCGAACCGTCTTCCTCGGCCAATCCGATGAACCGATTCGGCGTCAGCGTGCCGAACTGCGGATGGTTCCAGCGGACCAACGCCTCGACCCCGCGCACCCCGCCGTCCTCCATGCCCACCAAGGGCTGGTACTCCAGGGCGAATTCGTTCCGTTCGATCGCCGCCCGGAGAGTGGAGGAGAGCGCCTGACGGGTCATCCGGTGGGCGTTGCGCTCCGGGTCGAACAGCGTCCAGCGGCCCTTGCCGTCCGCCTTCGCCCAGTACAACGTGGTGTCCGCGGCCTGCATCAGATGGGTCGCGCTCGTCCCGGCGGCGCGCCGCTCGACGACCCCGATCGACGCGGAGACCGACAGCCGCTGCCCGGAGAGGTCGAAGGGCACCTGCAGTGACTTCAGGACGGACTCGGCGAGGTCGGCCAACTGGTCCGTCCCGGTCGAGTCCTCGACCAGCAGCGCGAACTCGTCGCCGCCCAGCCGGGCGACCAGGGGAGTGGCCCCCCGGGCGTAACCCGCCTCGTCGGCGCAGCGCGTCAGCCGTTCGGCGACGGCCGCGAGCAGCCGGTCGCCGACCCGGTGGCCGAGCGTGTCGTTGACCGCCTTGAACCCGTCCAGGTCCAGATAGCAGAGCCCGATCCGGCCGGTGCCGCCCTCCTCGTACGCCTCCGCCTCCAGGGCGGACGAGAGCCGCTCGAAGAACAGCGTGCGGTTGGGCAGCCGGGTCACCGGGTCGTGCATCTGCAAGTGCCGCAGCCGCGCCTGGAGTTCACGGCGGGCGCTGATGTCCGCGATGGACAGCAGTACCGCCTCCTCCTGCGCGGACAGCGGAGCGATCGTCATCTGCACCCAGAGCGAGTGGCCGTCGGGGTGCTTGAGGCGACGGGCGCAGCGCAGCCGGGCCTGTCGGCCACGCAGCACCTCGCGGTACGCGTGCCAGGTGCGGGCGTCGGAGGCCAGATCCACCAGATCCGCGGCGATCCGTCCGACGAGCGCGTCCGATCCGGTGCCGAGCAGCGCGCCGAGCGACTCGTTGGCGGTGACGACCAGACCCTCGCGGTCGACCACGGCCATCGGTAGGGGCGCGGCGGCGAAGGCGGCACGGAACGCACCGGGAGACGTCGAGGTCCCGGCGGACGGGGTGAGCGCCGCATCGGGGACGGACGCGGAGACGCCGGGGACGGACTCGGGCGTGTCGGAGAGGGATCCGGGCGTGTCGAGGGGGGACTCAGGCGTGTCGAGGGGTGTTTCCGCCGGGGCGTACGTGCCGGGAGAGGCCCCGGCGCAAGGGGGTGCGCCGGGGGGTGAGACGGCGGGGACGGACGCGCTGGGAGGCACCTCGGCGTACGTACGAGGAGACGTACGCGGAGATGTGTCGATGTGACGCTCTGTTACGGCCGACCGGATGAGATCTGCCGTGGGCGTCGGCCCTTCGGACGTTCCGCTCACCGCTCGCTCCCGCAGTGCACTCGTTCTTCGTATGGGTCTCTCGGGTGGTCGGCCGGTGCTGGACGGCCGAACAAGCCGTGTCCGTGCAGGAAAGTGTGCCGATCATAGAGGCTGGTTCCGGAGCCTTCCAGCCGCAGTCCAGTGTCCCGGAACAACCACCGGTTCTGACAGATCGTTTCTGCCTGCATCTGGACCGGTTCCTGTGTCTGGCGATCGCATGTGACGTTCCGTGAGCGTTCGGGGTGTCGTTCGGGGTTTCGGCCGCGCATGGCCTCTCACCCGTCTGGTGCAGACAAACAGGGCGAAGCGTAATGAAGTGCCCCAGGCTGGGTGCCGGTGTCCCGAAAACCGCATCCGGAGGTCGACGTGCCGCGTCAGCGCTCCCCGAGGGGTCTCGCCCGAGAGGCTCGGCGGCGTCGAACCCGTGACCCTTCGCGGGTTCCTGACGTCCTGACGGTTCTCGGCGTGCCGCGGGTCCTCGCACGTCCGGGCGCGCAGGGGGCCCTCGCTCGTCCGGGTGTGCCGCGCTGGCGCAGCACCGCGGCCGTGTTCACCTCCATGTCGGCGCTGGCCGCGACCTCCCTGATCACGGGCCCCGCACTCGCCGAACCCCTCTTCTCCCCCTGCGCCCTGAAGCGGACCGGGGCCCACCATTCGGAGGGTCTGGACACCTGGAACGCCGACTATCCGCGCCCCACCCGCCCCCTCGACGCGGTGCTCGTCTATCTGTCCTTCCCGGACTCCCGGCCTCGCACCACGCCCGCCGAACTGGCCGCCGACTACTTCCCGGCCACCAGCCAGTTCTTCGAGCGCGCCTCGTACGGCAGGTTCACGCTGCGTCCGCATCCGCAGCGCGCCTGGATCCGGATGCCGCACACCTCCACCTCGTACGCCATAAAGCGCGACTGGAACGCCGCGCGGCGCGGCGCCTATCTGCGTGACGCGGTCGCCGCGGCCGACCGGCAGGTCGACTTCTCCCGCTACGACATCGTCTATTTCGTGGCCGACCCGGACGCGCCGGGTGTCGACTCCGACGCGACGAAGGTCGTCAACCTCGACACCCCCATCGAAGCCGACGGCAAGGACATCCGCCGTGTCGTCACGGTCTTCGAGAAGCACCCGCCGGACCGCCTCGTCCTCGCCCACGAGACGGGGCACGTCTTCGACCTGCCCGACCTCTACCATCGCCCCACCGACGGCAAGGGCGAGTGGGACACCTACGTCGGCGACTGGGACCTCATGGGCAGCCAGTTCGGCCTTGCCCCCGACCTGTTCGGCTGGCACAAGTGGAAACTGGGCTGGCTGGAAACTCGCCAGGTGGCGTGTCTGCGGGAGCACGGGACCACGAGGCTGACGTTGGAGCCGCTGGGGTCGGGTCCGGTGACGGGCGGGGCGGGGACGGCGGCATCGGGAGCGCCGGTTTCCGTTGCGAGCGACGCTGTCCAGGCCGGTCCGCCACCGGCTCCGGGCGCCGGGGGATCGACCTCGGACGCGGAGGGCTCCGCCGCGGGGTCCGGGGGGTCGGTTCCCGGTCCCGGGGTGCCCGGCTCCGGCTCCGGGGGCCCCGCCTCGGGCTCCCGGGCGCGGACCTCGGCCCCGGCCCTGTCGGCGTCGAGGGCGGTCCTGCCCACCTCGGTCCCAGGGGCGCGCATCTTCGGTTCCGGTCGCGGTACGAAGTTGGCGGTCGTCCGTACGGGTCCCGACAGCGCGCTGGCCTTCGAGGCGCGCACCTCGACGGGCAACGACGGCGCCACGTGCACCCAGGGCGTCCTGATCTACCGCATCCGCAGCGAGACCGACTCCGGGGGCGGCCC
The DNA here is from genome assembly GCF_039503195.1 of Streptomyces mirabilis. Taxonomy (NCBI): domain Bacteria; kingdom Bacillati; phylum Actinomycetota; class Actinomycetes; order Kitasatosporales; family Streptomycetaceae; genus Streptomyces; species Streptomyces mirabilis. The sequence goes on along the minus strand of NZ_JBCJKP010000001.1, from coordinate 4,121,013 downwards.
GGTCGAGGTCGTCGACGCCCACCCGCACTCCGAGTCCTGCTGGGGCGAATCGGTCTACCCGCCCCTGGCGGACGCGCCGGTCGGACTCGGGGAGAGTTTCACGGTCCCCGGCGAGAAGGTGCGCGTCGAGGTCGAGGACCGTACGGCGTCCGGGGCGTGGACGGTGAAGATCACGACCGGCTGAGCCCCTCGCCCGCGCGGAGCCGGACACGCAAGAAGCCCCTCGCTCTCGCGAGGGGCTTCCCACCGTCTGTGCGCCGCCAGGGACTCGAACCCCGGACCCGCTGATTAAGAGTCAGCTGCTCTAACCAACTGAGCTAGCGGCGCCTGCTGACGTCGTAGACCTTAGCATCCTGATCGGCGGGAGGAAAAATCGATATCCGCACCGCGGCGGAGGCGGCCGTGCGGGCCGCCCGGACGGCCGCCCACACCAGGATCTCGGGCCCCGGAAGCCACGGATGCCGGGTGTCGGGGGCCACCAGCCAGCGGGACGTGAGGTGGGCGACGGGGCTCAGGGCGGGCACGGTCACGGCGTCGCCCACCCCGTGGCAGAGCAGCGGAGGAATGGCGTCGACGCGCCCGGATCCCCCCGACTCGCCCGCCCCCCACTCCTCCCACTCCAGGAGCGACGGCAGGCGCTGTGCGGTGCCCGGCGCGCTGAACAGCAGCGTCCGTCCGCGGTGCACGGCCACCGGGCCCGAGCCCGGCCCCTCGTCCCACAACTGGTCGAGCATCCGCCGGCCGAAGATCGCGGGCACGTTGACGATGTCGAAGGCGGTGCCGCAGGGCAGGACGACCGGGGCGGTCGGGCGCTCCTCCCAGAGGGTGAGGGTGCTGCGCGGATACGTTCCTGCCGAGGCGAGCCAGGTGGCTCCGTCCGGGGTGACGCCGCAGACGTCGAACCGGTCGGGCAACGGGGCGGCGGAGCTTGCCGGATTCCGTGTGCTGCTCATGGCTATGAGATCTACCGTCGGTAAGCACCCGCCCCCCGAGAGTTGCGAAAACCCGGGACAGGACGCCGGGGGAGGAGTACCTTGCCCCGCGGCATATGCCAGGACTTCGAGGCCTTAGGGGCGCGGGCAACTGCGCGACAAGCCGGGCGGCGGGGGCGAGAGACCCCGCGGTTACACCGAACAGACCGGCTCACGCATGGTCGCCCACCCCATGCCCGAGCCCCCGCCCGTCCCCCTCGGCTCCCCGCAACAGATCCCGCCCGAACTCGATCATCTTCTTCGCGTAGTCCTCGGTCCACTCGGCCCGCTCGGCGATCGACGCCGGCGTAAGCCGATCGAACCGCCGAGGATCGGCCAGCTGCGCGGCGGCGATCGCCTGGAACTCGAGCGCCCGATCGGCCGCGGCGCGAAACGCGAGCGTCAGCTCCGTGGCCCGCGCCAGCAGCGCCCGAGGATCGTCGATGGACTCGAGATCGAAGAAGTGTTCCGGATCACCGGCCGCCTCCGCGGGCTCGAAGAGCAGGGGCGCGGGGCGTAGCCGCGGTTCGTTCCGACGCGGCGTGGGCTCCGCCATGTCTTCTCCTCCTCGTACGGTTCAGGGGCCCGCTTCGTGGGTGGGCCAACGTCCATTCTCCCCCGTCCGCGCAAGTAGGCCCGTGTGACCGGACCCGTACCACCGTGCCATCCGGGCCCACGGCCGCCACCTAGGGATCCGCCATGAATCCATGGACGGATCTACGGTTGCCACAGCTCCGTCCGGCGGATCGGGCGGCGCCGTGCTGATCGCCTGACGGGCAGGTGCCGGAGAGACGGTCAGGGGCGCCAGGCCACCCGGTGCTCGGACCAGTGGTCCCATGTGGACATCATTGCCTCCCAGCCGTCCGGAAACTTCACCGTGACCCCCAGCTGCACCGGCTCCGTCGACGGGTGGTCGTCCAGCAGTTCCGTCACCCCCGCCCGGCACACCACGATGCACGCGTGCCGATGCCGCGAGGCGAGAACGCACAGCCGCCCCGTCTCCAGGTGGAACGCGGTCGCGTCGGGGCGCCCGGACAGCGGATGCAGCACCACGGTGACGTCGAACTCCCGCCCCTGAAGCCGATTCGCCGTGTCGACGGTGACGTCCGCGACCCCGAGGTCGGCGAGCGCCGCCCGTACGGCCGCCGCCTGGTCCCGGTGCGCCGTGCCGACGGCGATCCGGTCGGCGGTCAGCGGCAGCGGTTCGTCCGCCCGCTCCGAGGTGGCCGCGCCGCCCCGGTCCAGCAGCCGTCGTACGACCTGGGCCACCGCCCGTACCGCCTCCGGGTCCGTACGCGGCGTGTGCCGGGCCGGCAGCTCCAGCAGCCCCCAACCGGCCTCCGCCGCCTCGTCGATGACCCGGTCGGGACCCGAACCGTCCGACGCCACAGCGAACTTCAGCCGCCGGTCACCATGGCTGGTACCGCTGCGGAACGGCGTGTACGGGTAGAACGCGTTCGAGACGAGCGGCGCCGCGGAGGCCGGCAGCCGCCAGGACACCGGGAGGCGGTGCTGCGGCAGTTCGGGGTTGTGGGCCAGCAGTGTCGTCACCGCGGACGCCGACGGGTCGTACGACAGTCCCGCCCACTGCTCCGAGCCGACGATCGCGAAGGGGTCCAACTGCCCGGGGTCGCCCACGAACAGCGCCTGCTCGAAGAGCCCCGCCACGGCCAGCAGCGCGTCCGACCGCATCTGGTAGGCCTCGTCGACGATCGCGTGCCGCCACGGCTCGACCCCCTTGACGTGGGCCCACTTGGCGGCGGTCGAGATGACCACGTCCAGGCCGGCCAGATCGCCGGCCTTGGTGGACTTGCGTACGTTCGGCAGGTCGTCCAGAGCCTTGTCATAGGGGTCGGGATCGCTGCTGTGCAAGCGCCCCACCGGCAGCTCCCCGTTCTTCTCGGCGAGTCGCAGCACCAGGTCGTCGACCTGGGCGTTGGTCTGCGCGATGACCATCAACGGGCGTCCCGCGGAGGCGAGTTCGAGCGCCGCGCGGACGACGAGGGTGGATTTCCCGGCACCCGGGGGCGAGTCGACCACGACACCGCGGTGCGTGCCGCGCAGGGTGTCGTCCAGGATCGCGTCGGTGGCGCGGCCGGCCGCGGCTGCGGGATCGAAGACCGTGGTCACAGGATGTCCTCCTCGGTCACCGGGTCCGGCTGCGGTACCGCGTCGGGCTCGCCCGGCGGTCCGCCGTGCGTCCACGGGGTGTCCTCCGGGTCGGGCAGCTTCGCGCCGCCCCGCTGCTCGTGCTCGAAGAGCGTGAAGCAGAGGAGGTCCCCCTTCTCCGGCACGGACCCGGTCTCGGGTTCCTTGCCGCGCCCCATCTTGTCGACGATCCGCAGGACCACCAGTCCGTCGCCCTCCGACGACTCCTCGTACCCGACGAACTCGGCCGCCTGCGGCTTCCCGCCCAGCGACCGGTACACCTTCGTCCGCTCCCCGAGGTGCGGCCGGTCGTCCGTGCGCACGGTCACCAGGGGACGGGGGCTCGGCCGCTTGCTCTCGCTGTACGCCATGACGACGTCCGTGACCTCACCCGCGAAGGCCTCCCCGACCAGCCGCCGCCCGGCCATGACCAGCGGATCGTCCAGGGCTTCCTGCGCGTCCAGGCGGGCCTGTTCGCGCTCGCGCGTGGCCAGCTTGTTCGCCGCGGTGACCGCGTCGTCACGGCGTGGCTGCGGCGGCTCGCCCGCGGTGATCCGGTCGCGGTGGCCGGTGAACGACCAGCGGTCGCGGGTCCACCGGTCGGCCGCGTGGGTGCCCTCGGGTAGCGTCCGCAGCAGGTCGAGGCCGCGCCACACCGCGTCCCAGGTGGGCCGGGTGACCTGCTCGACGAGAGCGCGGATCTCCCGCTCGGCGGCGGTGAGTTCACCGAGTCGGTCGTCCGCCTCCACGCCGTCCTCGGCGGCGGCGAGGGCGGTCCGCGCGCGGTCGTGGCGCTCGATGGCGGGAGCGAGCAGCTTGTTGTCGAAGGCGGGGTCGGTGGCCGGGCCCGCGGGCGGGCACACGAGCTGTCCCCGGGCATCCCGCCACAACTCGGCCCGCAGCGCGCCCGCCGCGCCCGACGCACCCTCCGGGGGGTCGATCCAGGCGAGCAGCGCCCCCAGGTGCTGGTCCTCCAGGCTGCTCTGGCCGGTCGCCCAGTGCCGGGACAGTACGTCGGTGAGGGCGAGCAGCAGGGCGGAGCCGGGCACCCGGGCCCGCTCCCCGAAGTGCGTCAGCCACCGCCCGAGCAACGGCACCCGGGGCGGCGCCGGATGGGGTGCCTCCGGCTCCTGCTCCGCGGTGCGCCGAAACCGCGTGGAGCGGCCGAGGAGCCGCACGAACTCCACACCCGCGCGGCTCGGCACGATCAGCTGCGGGGCGTCCGCGCACAGTTCGACCTCGACCTTGACGCGCTTGCCGGTCTCGGGATCGGTCTCGCTGCGCTCGGCCGCCTCCACGACGTCCGCGTACGTGTCCACATACGGCAGTACGACATCGGCCAGCTCCGCCAGGAACGCGAACCGCAGGTCCCGGTCCCGGGGCTGGGGCACGACCAGCAGGCGGGGCGCGTCCCGGTCCGTGCCCACCAACGCTCCGAGCGGGGCCCCGGCCTCACCTGCGGTGGTCAGCGGTACGAACACCAGGGGCCGCTCGGTCAGATGCCGGTGCCGCACGGTGGCGAGGGGCTGGGCCCGCCCGCTCTCGACGGCCTCCAGCCGGGCGAGGGTGGCGATCAGCGACAAGGGGCCACCTCCGGGAGGGCTTCGCCGGCCGGCTCCGGCCGGCCGGGGGAGGCGTCGCGCGCCCCCGCAGGGCCTCCGACCGCAGCGCCGCGGCCCTGCGCAGGGCCACGACCGCCGGATCGTCGGGGTCCCCGGCCGCGCCGTGGGCCGCCGCCAGGACCTCACCGATCGTCGTCAGTCCGCCCAGTTCGGAGCGGAGCGACCGCCCCAGGGCCGTCACCACGCCTTCGGCGCGGGAGCGGTCGCGGCAGTGGAAGGCGAGCTCGCAGGCGGCCAGGCACTCGGGGGCGTACGTCGCGGGGACGGACTCGACGGCGGTCGTCAGGTCGGCGGCCGGGAGGCCGGGGGCGAAGCAGGTGCCCTCGGGGAGGGTGTCCGCGATGTCCTCGACGCGGGTGAGGCGGGCCAGCTGGCGGCGGGTGACCGCGCGCTGCTTGCGGATGTCGACGGCGGACGCGGTGGGCAGGTTGGAGAAGTCCTTGGGGCAGACCAGCAGGACCCGGTGGCGGACGTCGGGGACGGTGCCGCCCTCCTCGGCGCCACGCCCCTTTGGCCCCGCCCCGAGGCGCGCGGCCACCTCCTCCAGGGCGAGCACGTAGACCGCGGACTGGCGGGCGGCGGCGCCCACCTTCGCCGGGTCCGCGGAGCCGTCCAGCATCGGGAAGGACTTGATCTCGACGACCGTCCAGCTTCCGTCGGGGTGGACGACGACGGCGTCCGGCTCGAGGAAGGCGGGGGAGCCCGCGACGTCGAGGGCGAGCATGGGGTGGTCGAGCAGGGTCCAGGCGGCGGCCGTGGTGGCCTCGCGCAGGGCGAGCGCCGTACGGGCCGCGCGCCCCTCGGGGCCGACCGCGCTCAGGTCGGGGACGACACCGGCGGCGGGCGGCTCGGCACCCGGGTCCAGCTTCTCGTGCACCAGCCGCAGCAGCTCCGCGCCGCCGTCGGCCTTGACCCGCGCCTCGAACGCGTTCCCCCGCATGAAGGCGAACTGGGACTGGCCGAAGGCGGACGGCGAGCCCAGCGCGTCCGCCAGCTGCGCCTTGTCGACGCCCGCGCCGTCCAGCAGGGCGCGCCGGTCGCACCCCGGGTTCGCGGCGAGCGCCGCGAGGGCCCGCGCGTCCAGCGCCTTCGGCGGTACGGCGGGACCGCGCAGCTCAGCGAGCCGCTGCCGTAGCACCTTCCCCGGCGTCCTTGGGGGAGGCACCCGGCTCGGCTTCGGGCCCGGTTCGGGACTCGCGCTGTCGGGGAATTCGCTCACCCGCGGAAGTCTGGCATCCGCCACTGACAATTGAGGAACGTGCGCCGGGCGAGGCGCCCGCGAGCCGCGGGACGCGGGCACTGAGCAGCCCCCGCACGCGGTCCGCGAGCCGCATCACGTACGGGGTCAGCAGCAGCCCGATCCCCATCACCGTGGCGCCCGCCGCCGCGTCGAGGAAGTAGTGGTTGGCGGTGCCCATCACGACGATCGTGGTCAGCAGCGGATAGGCGATGCCCGCGAGCCGGACGACGGGTGTGCGGCCGTAGCGCCACAGCATCACTCCGCACCACAGCGACCAGCCCACGTGCAGGCTGGGCATCGCCGCGTACTGGTTGGTCATGCCGCCGAGGCCGCGCGGCGCGCTCGCCTCGCCGCCCCACCAGCCGTACGAGCTGTACTGGGCCATCGTGTCGACGAAGCCGTGGCCCGCGGAGAGCAGCCGGGGCGGGCAGGTCGGCATCAGCGTGAAGCCGATCAACCCGATCAGCGTGGATGTCATCAGCCAGGTGCGGGCGGCGCGGTAGCGCACGGCCCGGGAGCGGAAGAGCCAGATCAGGATCGCGGGCGTCACCAGATAGTGCAGCGACGCGTACCAGAAGTCGGCGGGGACGCCGAGCCAGGCCTCGCGGGTGAACAACCGGTTCAGCGGGTGCTCGGCGTTGAGGTGGAGGGTCTTCTCGACGCGCAGGATCTCGAGGCCGTGGTCGACGGCGTCGTCGGTGTCGCCACGGGCGAGGAGCCGACCCGCCGAGTACGACGCGTACACCATCACGAGCAGCGGCAGCTCGGTCCACCAGCGCAGCCGGGTGGGCGATGCGGCGGTGCGCAGCTCGGTCCACCGGCGGAGCCGGGCGCGCGGTGCCGCCTCGGTTCGCCGTGCATCGGTCTGCGGCATCCGATCGCCCTCCCCCATCTGCTTGCGTGACCTGTGGTTGTTGCTCACGTGACCAGCCGATTGCGCTCCGGTGACGCGGCCATCCGATTTTACGGTGTATGTGAACGGCTCAAGGAGGCGCCCCCTGGTCGTCAAAGACGCAGAGATCGCCCGCCGGGTTGCCCGACGCGGGGGTGAGACATGATGGAACGACCCAACTCTCAGGTCCGCGTCTCCTCCTCGTCCCGCACGTCCTCCACGCGCACCGGAAAGGCTTCTCTCCATGGCACCGCGCATCCTGCTGGCCCGGCACGGCCAGACGGAGTGGTCACTGTCCGGCAAGCACACCGGCAGGACCGACATCCCGCTCCTGGAAGAGGGCCGACGCGGCGCCAAGGTGCTGGGGGAGCGACTGCACCGGGCGCCCTTCGACGGGCTCTCGGGGGTCGAGGTGCGCAGCAGTCCGCTCGCACGCGCGCGTGAGACGTGCGAACTGGCCGGCTTCGGCGAGCGTGCCACCACCTGGGACACGCTCATGGAGTGGGACTACGGCGCGTACGAGGGCATGACCCCGGCCGAGATCCAGGCGGTGCGCCCGGGCTGGTTCATCTGGCGCGACGGCGTGCCCGAGGGGGAGACCCTGGAGCAGGTCACCGCGCGCGCCGACGAGGTCGTCGCCTGGGCCCGCGCGGAGGACCGGGATGTGCTGGTCTTCGCGCATGGGCACATCCTGCGCTCGATCGGCGCCCGCTGGCTCGGCCTCCCGCTCGACTTCGCGGCCCGGATCCGCCTCAACCCGACCTCGCTGTCGGTGCTCGGCTGGGCCTACGGAGAGCCCGCGATCGAGGCGTGGAACGACTGCGGGCACCTGACCGCCTAGGCACCGGGCCGGCGGCCGGGGTCACGCGATGCGCGGCAGACTCGCGTGGCGCTCGAGGAACGCCGACACACCCGACGCCCGGCGGTGCGGCAGCAGTACGCGTGCGGTGCCCGCCAACATGGTCTGGATGCGCGACGACTGGACCTCGCCCAGCAGGTCGAGGACGCGCAGCCCCGCGAGGGCGGCCTCGTCGGGTCGGCCGCCGCGCGCGAGGTCGTCGGCGAGTTCGGCCGTGTAGAGGGCGATGTTGCGGGTGAAGTGCGGGTCCTGGAGGTGCGCGGCGCGCCGGGCGTGCCGGGCCGCGCGGGTCCAGTCGCCCAGCGTCGACCAGCACTGCGCCTCCAGACCCTCCAGTTCGGCCTCTCCGTAGAAGGTCATCCACTCGGGATCGGTCTCGGAGGGGCCGCGTTCGAAGAGCGTCTGCGCGCGGGCGAGCGCCTGCTCGCACCCCGGTCGGTCGGCGAGTCCGGCCCAGCCGCCCGCCTCGCGCAGCGAGAGCAGCGAGAGCAGCCGCGGGGAGCCGAGCGGGCGTGCCGCGCGCTGCGCCGCCTGCGCCGCGCGCACCGCCTCGCGCGGGCGCCCCGCGTCGCGTGCCAGGAACGCCGTGTTGCAGAAGGCGTGTGCCTCCAGGGCCGGGTCGCCGGACATCCGGGCGGTCGCCAGCGCCTCGGCGTAGTGCGAGCGCGCGTCTTCGAAGCGCCCGGAGTCGTGTGCCAACCAGCCCACCGAGATCGCCAGTTCGCCCGCCCCCGCGTACAGCCGGTCGGCGGTGGTCTGCCGGGTGGTGCCCGCGTCGAGCAGTTCGTAGGCCGTGCGCAGCGGCGCCGCGGCCCGCCGGTAGAGGCCGTCGGCCCCGTGCCGGTCGTCGAGCAGCCGGATCCGGCGGACGGCCTCTTCGAGGGCGCCCGCCTCGGACGTCCCCACCCGGTGGACACGACGGTCCGCGGCCGCGGCCGGAGCGCCGAAGGTGACCCCGAAGGGGCCCAGTGAGGCCGCCGCCACGGTGGCGGTGCCTCCCGTCATGAATGCGCGACGTTGCACGTCGCTCTCCTCGTGGTTCTCGTGCGTGTCATACGGGTCCTGCGTGTCATACGTCTCGTGCGTCTCCTCCGTCTCACCGGTGGCGTACGTCGGGCTCGTGGTGTGGGGAGGGGGCGCCTCGTCCGTGCCGCGCGCCCCTCGGCCGCGTACGGACGAGCGGGGCGAGAAGCCCAGGTCGGTCAGCGTGCGGCCGGGGAACATGTGCAGGAACACCCGTTCGTACGCGTAGTTGGGGCAGCGGATCTCGCCTGCCTCGACCCGCCCGATGTAGCGCGCGTCACAGCTGACCAGCTCTCCGATCTCGCGCGCGGCCCTCCGTACCGCCGCGGCGAACTCGCCCGGCGAGCGCTGTCCGCGCAGCCGCCGGAAGGCGAGATTCGGCCGTGGTGGCCGGGGGACTGGGACGAGGTCAACGCTGACGACGTCATGGCCGGGCCCTCTCTTGCGAACCGTCGAACCATGCCGGACTCAAGACGAGTTGTCCGTGTTGCGACGTGTGCCGCCTTGTCCCGGCGGAGCAAGAACGTACCTGCTGTGACGGTGTCGCCACGCTGGGTTTAGCTACAAAACGGATATCTCATCCACGATCTGCCATGAACTGCCATCCTTTGCGGCTGTGTTGTGCCGTAGCCGTTGACGTTCTGACGCGTTGAACCCGGTGGACCGGGAGCGCACCCGAACTCCCGACCCACTCGTGCAGGAGGAGGGGTTCCGCGTTGGAGGCCGGGATGGAGAGCACCGAGTTTCGTACGCCGCTGTCGACCGCCGAGCACCGGCCGTCTCCCGAGTGCGACGCCCCACCGGAGCCGGTCGCCGACTGCGACCTCGTGACCGTTCCGGCACGCCAGGGGCTGGAGGCGGTCGACATCCTGCGCCGCGGCGCCTGCGACTCCGTCGGGCCCGTCCTGCTCGACGACGGCTGCGACACCCTCGGCTTCCTGGTGCCGCCCGGCACCGCGGACGCCTGGGACATGCCGGGCAGCACCTGCACCCAGACCAACGGCCGAGGCCTCAGCCTGGTGGCACCCGAGCCCCCGGTCGAGGGCTCGGACTGGCTGCTGCCGCCCGGCACCGCGGACCTCGCGACCGACCCGGCCGTGCTGCGGGCGGCGCTGGGCGAGGCGGCCCGGCTGATCGAGGCCGCGGACAACTGCAGCTGACACCGGAAACACCGGGCGGCGCCCCCACGGGTTGCCGCTGCGCCGACCTCCCTGTACGCCCTGATAATGGCAGGATGGGAAGGTCGAGGAACAAGCGGTCCGACGACGCGCGGGGCGCGGCACGTGACGCGTCGCGCGGTTCGCGCCGCGGGCAGGCGTCGGCCGACGCCGTCGTCGAGACGGTCGAGGGCGGCCTCGCCGAGCTGATACCCGACCGGGACCGCCCGCGCGCCTGGACCCTCCTCATCGACGGCGCACCCCAGTCCCACGTCGACCTCGACGACCCCGCCCATCTGAGCTTCGAGTACCAGCGCCGCCTCGGCCATGTCATCGACCTCGTGGCCCCGCCCGGCAAGCCCGTGCACGCCGTCCACCTAGGCGGCGGCGCCCTCACCCTCGCCCGCTACACCGCCGCGACCCGCCCCCGCTCCACCCAGCAGGTCGTCGAACGCGACGCAGCGCTCGTCCAACTGGTCCGCCGCGAACTCCCCCTGGACCCGAACGCCCGCATCCGCGTGCGCTCCCTGGACGCCCGCGAAGGCCTCGCCAAGGTCCCCGACGGCTGGGCGGACCTGGTGATAGCGGACGTGTTCAGCGGTGCCCGCACCCCCGCACACCTCACCTCGGTCGAGTTCCTCACCGACGTTCGCAGAACCGTCAAACCCGGTGGCCTGTACGCCGCCAACCTCGCCGACGGCCCCCCACTGGCCCACCTGCGCGGCCAGATCGCCACGGCCGCCACCGTCTTCCCCGAGCTCGCCCTCATCGCCGACCCCACGGTCCTGCGCGGCAAACGCTTCGGCAACGCCGTCCTCGTGGCCTCCGGCCATCCCCTGCCCCTGGCCGAACTGACCCGCCGCGCCGCCTCGGACCCCCACCCGGCGAGACTCGAACACGGCAGACAGCTCACCGACTTCACCGGAGGAGCACTGCCGGTCCTGGACGCGGAGGCGGTGGCATCCCCGGCCCCGCCGGCTTCCGTGTTCCGGTGAGTGTGACGCGCCCCAAAGGGGCGCGGGGAACTGCGCGCCCAGCCACGACCCACCCGCACCCGACCCGCAAAGCCCGCGCAGCTAAAGCCCGCGCAGCTAAAGCCCGCGCAGCTAAAGCCCGCGCAGCTAATACGTGCCGATCTCCACCCGCGGCGGTCCGTCGTGCCACGTACAGAACACCGACACCCGATCCGCCCCCGAAGTGAACTCCACCCGAATCCACGACTCCGTCTTCCACACCTGCATCGACCACCCCGAACCCGGCGTCGCCGAGACGAGCGTCGCGGAGGTCGTGCCGAGATCGAAGACGGCCCGCCCCCCGGCGGTGTCGTAACTCTTGACCTGCCCCGCCGGTCCGGAGGCGCTCGGACTCGGGCCGGCGGAGGGCGACGTCGAGGCGGCCGGCGTCGCGCTCGGCCGCGGACTCGCCGTCGGCTTCGAGGCGGAGGGACTCGTCGAGGGCCGACTCGTCGACGAGGCAAGCGCCTTGGCCTCCTGCGTCGTCGCCCCGCCCACCATGATGGGCAGCGCGCGCGGCGGATCGTAGGCCGTCCCCGTCATGACCGTGTGGACGCCCCACCACGACAGCGTGACCGCCGCGCCCGTGGCGAGCGACCAAGCCAGTACGTGTACGAATCCTCTGAGCATCGCCAGTCATACTGCCTCACGCGCCCCATGGGTGTCTCCCGTGTCTCGGGACAGGACGGCGACCCGAGTTGTCCACAGGCACCGGACCGGCATCGCACAGATGGCGTACGGTGCGGCGCATGGCAAGTGTGCTCGTGGTCGAGGACGACCAGTTCGTACGCAGCGCTCTCATCCGGCATCTGACCGAAGCCGCGCACACGGTGCGCAGTGTCGGCACCGCCCTCGAGGCGCTGCGCGAGGTTGCCCATTTCTCCTTCGACGTCGTCATCCTGGACCTCGGACTGCCCGATCTGGACGGGGCCGAGGCGCTGAAGATGCTGCGCGGTATCACCGACGTCCCGGTGATCATCGCCACCGCGCGGGACGACGAGACGGAGATCGTCCGCCTGCTGAACGACGGGGCGGACGACTATCTGACCAAGCCGTTCTCGGTCGAGCACCTGTCCGCGCGGATGGCCGCCGTCCTGCGCCGCTCCCGGGCGACGGGGGACACCCCCGCCTCGCCGGTCATCCGGGTCGGCGGCCTGTCCATCGATCCGCTGCGCCGCCAGGCCGAGCTGGACGGCGCCCGACTGGACCTCACCCGGCGCGAGTTCGACCTGCTCGCGTTTCTCGCCGGGCGGCCCGGTGTCGTCGTCGCGCGCAAGGAACTGCTCGCCGAGGTGTGGCAGCAGTCGTACGGGGACGACCAGACCATAGACGTCCATCTGTCGTGGCTGCGCAGGAAACTGGGCGAGACGGCGGCGAGGCCGCGCTATCTGCACACGCTCCGCGGGGTCGGCGTGAAGCTGGAACCACCGGGCTTGGAGCCGCCGCGATGAGGTGGGCACTGGTCAAGGTGTGCGTGGCGGTGACCACGATGGTCGTGGTGGCCTTCGCGGTCCCCCTGGGGCTCGTCATCAAGGAGATGGCCAGGGACCGCGCCTTCTCGAACGCCGAGCGGCAGGCCGCGGCCATCGCGCCGGCGCTGTCCATCACCACCGACCGGGACCAGTTGGAGCGGGTCGTCGCCTCCGCCGGCTCGGACGACGGGATGGCCGTGCACATACCGGCGAGCGACGGCGCCAAGGCGGTCGACATCGGACGGCAGCGCGCCGCCGCCAAGGACATCGCGACCACACGCAGCATCGGCCGGGCCTCCACCACCGAGGTCCCCGGCGGCTCCACCCTGCTCCAGCCCACCGCGCTGAGCTCCGGCGAGATCGCGGTCGTCGAGGTGTACGTCCCCGAGTCCGAGGTCAGCAACGGCGTCGGCACCGCCTGGGCGGTGCTCGCCGCGGTCGGGATCGCGCTCATCATCGGCTCGGTCGCGGTCGCCGACCGGCTGGGAGTACGCATGGTGCAGCCGGCCCAGCGGCTGGTCGAGGGCGCGCACGAGCTGGGGGAGGGGAAGCTCGGCGCGAGGGTGCCCGAGGAGGGGCCGAACGAACTGCGGCTGGCGGCGGTGGCGTTCAACTCGATGGCGGACCAGGTCGTACAACTCCTGGCGAACGAGCGGGAGCTGGCCGCCGATCTCTCGCACCGCCTGCGCACCCCGCTGACCGTGCTGCGCCTCAACACGGCCTCGCTCGGTGACGGGCCGGCCGCCGAGCAGACGCGGGAGGCGGTGGCGCAGTTGGAGCGGGAGGTCGACACGATCATCCGGACGGCCCGGGAGGCCAAGCCGCGGACGGCGGCGATAGGCATCGGCGCCGGGTGCGACGCGTCCGAGGTCGTCCGCGAGCGGATGGACTTCTGGTCGGCGCTCGCCGAGGACGAGGGGCGCAAGGTGCGGCTCGCGGGAGTGGACCGTCCCGTACGGATACCCGTCGCACGGGCCGACCTCGTCGCCGCGCTCGACGCACTCCTCGGGAACGTGTTCCGGCACACCCCCGAGGGCACGGCCTTCGCCGTCGACGTGCACAACGGCGAGGACGCGGTGATCGTGCTGGTGTCGGACGCGGGACCCGGCATCGTGGACCCGGAGGCGGCGATGGCGCGAGGGAAGGGTTCCGGTAGCGACGGTTCGACCGGCCTCGGGCTGGACATCGTGCGCCGGCTCGCGGAGTCGACGGGCGGGGACGTGCGGATCGGTTCGTCGGTGCTGGGCGGCACCGAGGTGCGCATATGGATCCAGCTGGACGGGCGGGCTCCGGTGCGGCGCGGGCACCGGGGGTCCGTGCGGCGTCGTAGGCGGGGCGTGGGCGCGAGCCGGGTGTGAAGCGAATTGGTCTCTACCTTTAACCGTCCCCGATGCCTTCCTTAAGCGCACCATAAGATCGCCAACGGGTGTCCCGATCGGGCGTTTTGCCTGGTTTCGGATCGCTAGCGTGCTGCCGCACCCCACCCCCGTGAACGGCGAAGGCAGGCACACGCGATGAGCACTACGCACCGGCGCAAGGTCAGTGGCAGGAACAAGGCGATAGGCGGGATCGTCGCCGCGGCCGTGGTCGGTGGTGGCGCCTTCCTGTTCTCCGGGACCGCGCTGGCGGCCGGCGTCGGTGCCGCGTACACCAAGACCAGTGACTGGTCGACGGGTTACACCGCGCAGTACGTCATCACCAACGACACCGGCCAGGCGAAGGGGGACTGGACGCTGGAGTTCGACCTGCCGTCGGGCGCCGGGCTCAGCTCGCTGTGGAACGGAACGTCGACGGTGAGCGGGCAGCACGTCACCGTCAAACCGCCGTCCTGGGACAAGGACGGGCTGGCGGCCGGCGAGTCGGTCACCGTCGGCTTCGTCGTCAACGGCACCGCGGACCCGAAGGGCTGTGTCATCGACGGCGCCAAGTGCTCCGTGGACGACGGCGCGACGCCGGAGCCGAGCGGCCGCCCGACCCAGTCGCCGACCCCGACCCCGACACCCACCGCCACCCGGCCCCCCACGTCGACCCCGACCCCCACGTCCACCCCCACTCCCTCCGCCTCGCAGACCACCGGCAGTGGCACGACGACCGGCGCGGGCTTCGCGCCGTACGTCGACACCTCCCTCTACCCGGCCTTCGACCTGGTCGGCAGCGCCACGGCCACCGGCGTGAAGGACTACAACCTGGCCTTCATCACCGACGGCGGCGGCTGTACGCCGAAGTGGGGCGGGGTGACCGACCTCGCCAGCGACGGCGTGGCGTCGCAGATCGGCGCGCTGCGGGCGAAGGGCGGCGACGTCCGGGTGTCCTTCGGCGGCGCCTCGGGCTCGGAGCTGGCGACGACCTGCTCGTCGGCGGACGCGCTGGCGGCGGCGTACGGGAAGGCCGTGGACGCGTACAACCTGACCAAGGTCGACTTCGACGTCGAGGGCGGCGCGCTGCCGAACACGACCGCGAACGCGAACCGGGCGAAGGCGATCGCGAAGCTCCAGCAGCAACACCCGAACCTGGACGTGTCCTTCACCCTCCCGGTCATGCCCGAGGGCCTGACCCAGGACGGCGTGAACCTGCTGTCCAACGCCAAGTCGAACGGCGTGAAGATCTCCGCGGTCAACATCATGGCGATGGACTACGGCCCCTCCTACAACGGTGACATGGGCACCTACGCCGAGCAGGCCGCCACCGCCACCCAGGCCCAGGTGAAGAGTGTCCTCGGACTGTCGGACAGCGCGGCGTGGAAGTCCGTCGCCATCACCCCGATGATCGGGGTCAACGACGTCGCCGCCGAGACCTTCAAGGTCGACGACGCGACCCAACTGGTCGCCTTCGCCCAGTCGAAGGGCCTCGGCTGGCTCTCCATGTGGTCCGCCACCCGCGACAAGCAGTGCCCGGGCGGTGCGAAGAACTCCGCCGACGCGACCTGCAGCTCGATCGTGCAGGACGCGGGCGCGTTCTCGAAGGCGTTCGGCGCGTACAAGTAGCCGACCCCGCCAGGGGTCACCCGTCGCGGCGGAACAGGGCCGTCCAGAGGAAGGGCTCACCGAAGAGCCCGGACTCGGGCGGCTCGTCGCGCATGCGGCGCAGTTCGACCTCGGTCAGGTCGGCGAAGACCCAGCGCAGGGACTCCGGTGTGTAGGCGAGTCCGCCGTGCAGTGCGGACTGCCGGTAGAAGGCCTCGTCGGGGAGTTCGGAACCCATCGCGCCGGCGGCGAAGCAGGTGAGGGCGAGGTGGCCGCCCGGGGCGAGGACGCGGTCGAGCAGGGCGAGGTAGCTGATGCGGCGGTGCGGCGGCAGATGGTGGAAGCAGCCCGAGTCGTGGACGAGGTCGTACGGGCCGCCCCAGCCGCGGTCGGTGAGCGCGAACGCGTCACCGCAGTGGAAGCGGATCTCGGCCCCGGCCTCGCGCGCGCGGTCCTGTGCCCAGGCGATGGCCGTCGGGGAGAGGTCGACCGCGTCCACCTGGAAGCCCGCGGCGGCCAGATGAAGGGCGTTGCGCCCCGGCCCGCAGCCCAGATCGAGGGCGCGGCCCGGGGTGATCAGGTTCTTGTCGAGGTATCCGACCAGGCTCTCGTCCGGCTTCGCGACGAAGAACGGTACGGGCTTGGAGCGGTCGGCGTAGAAGCCGTCCCACCAGGCGGCGCCACCCGCCGTCCACCGATCGGCCCCCGGCGCGAACAGGCCGTCCAGCAGCTTCAGCACATCGTCGACGGTGCGTATGTTCCGGTCCATACGGTCCCCTTCCAGGATGAGGGAACGGTAGGCCCGAAGGCCACGAAAGGCCAGGTCAGGGCGTTTTCCGTGAGAGGCGTGAAGGGGTTTTGCGGGACCCGGGACGGCAGCCGCACCCATCCCGCCGGAGGTGCGCCGCACGGTCGCCCAGGCCCCCTTCGGCAGGCGTGCCGGGTGCATTCCCGAAGGCGCCGAGGCCGCTTTCCGGGAAGAAGCGGACCCGACCGCGTCGGGGGCGCGGCACCCCCCAGGTGCCGCGCCCCCTCCTCCGCTTCCCCCGGACAGAAGGACTCTGTGGCCTGCTCGCCCCAGAGCCGCGTGGCCCCAGGGCCGAGTGACCTGTTCGCCCCAGGGCCGAGTGACCTACTCGGCGCCGGCCGGCGCCGCCGGCGGCAGCGAACCCGTCCGCGCCACCTGCCCGTACCAGTGCGCGCTGGACTTGGGCGTACGGGCCAGGGTCGCGTAGTCGACGTACACCGCCCCGAACCGCTTGTCGTAGCCGTACGCCCACTCGAAGTTGTCCATCAGGGACCAGAGGTAGTAGCCCCGCACGTCCGCGCCGTCGGCGATCGCGCCGCGCACCGCCGCCAGATGGCCGTGCAGGTACGCGATGCGCTCGGGGTCGTGGACGCGGCCCTCCGGGTCCGGCTTGTCGTCGTAGGCCGCGCCGTTCTCCGTGATGTACAGCGGCACACCCGGGGCCTCCCGCGAGTAGCGCATGATCAGGTCGTGCAGGCCGGTCGGGTCGATCGTCCAGCCCATCTCCGTACGCTCGCCGGGGGTCTGGTGGAACGCGACATCGTCCGCACCCGGCCACGGCGAGTACGCACTCGCCCCGTGCCCGTCCGCGCGGGGCCCGTCCGCCGACTTCTCCGCCGCCGACACCAGCGCCGGGGTGTAGTAGTTCAGACCGAGCGCGTCGAGCGGCTGCTTGATCACCGCGAGGTCGCCGTCCAGGACGTACGACCAGTCCGTGATCGAGGAGGTCTCCGCGAACAGGCCCTCCGGGTAGGCGCCGTGCAGCATCGGGCCGTGGAAGACGCCGTTGGCCAGGTTGTCGATGCGCCGGACCGCCGCCAGGTCCGCCGGGGACAGGGAAAGGGGCCTGACCACCGACGAGTTCAGGCTGACCGCGACCGTGTTGCGGGCCGGCATCGCGGACCTCAGCGCGGTGGTGCCCAGGCCGTGCGCCAGGTTCAGGTGGTGGGCGGCCTTGAGCGAGGCCGCCGCGTCCGTGCGGCCCGGCGCGTGCACACCCGAGCCGTAGCCCAGGAACGCGCTGCACCACGGCTCGTTCAGGGTGATCCACTGCTCCACACGGTCGCCCAGCGCCTCGCCCACGATCTGCGCGTACTCGGCGAAACGAAACGCCGTGTCGCGCTCCGGCCAGCCGCCCGCGTCCTCCAGCTCCTGCGGGAGGTCCCAGTGGTAGAGGGTGACGGCCGGCTTGATGCCGTGCGAGAGCAGCTCGTCGACGAGGTTGCGGTAGAAGTCCAGGCCGCGCTGGACCGCGGGACCGCGGCCCGTCGGCTGCACCCGGGACCAGGAGACCGAGAAGCGGTACGCGGACAGGCCCAGCTCCGCCATCAGCGCCACGTCGTCTCGGTAGCGGTGGTAGTGGTCGACAGCGATGTCACCGGTCTCACCACCGGCCGTCTTGCCGGGCGTGTGGCTGAAGGTGTCCCAGATGGAGGGCGTACGGCCGTCCTCCCGTACCGCACCCTCGATCTGGTACGCGGAGGTCGCCGCGCCCCAGAGGAAGGCGGGGGAAAGGTCACGGGCGATGCGGACTCAGGCATGGAAGCGCTCCCATAGGAGGTCGTGGAGACCGACAGTAAGAAGAAGAGGGGGAGGGGCGAGGGGGGAGGGAAGAGGGGGAGGAGGGGCCGGGGCGGCAATGGCCCGGCTCCCCTTCTCCCACCGACGAACGAGGTCAGCCCTTGACGGCGCCCTGCATGATGCCGCCGACGATCTGCTTGCCGAACAGGGCGAAGACGAACAGCAGCGGCAGCGTGCCGAGCAACGCGCCCGCCATGATCAGGGACTGGTCGGGAGTGAAACCGCGGCCGAGGCCCGCGACCGCGACCTGCACGGTCGGGTTGCCGGTCTGGGTGAGTACCAGGAACGGCCACAGGAAGTCGTTCCACGTCTGCACGAACACCAGCATGCCGAGCACCGCCATGGCGGGCCGGGCGGCCGGGAACACCACGTGCCAGATCACCCGCCAGCTGCTCGCGCCGTCGACACGGGCCGCCTCGATCAGTTCGTCCGGCAGCGCCTGGATCAGGTACTGCCGCATGAAGAACACGCCGAACGCGCTCACCAGCGACGGGAAGATCACCGCCTGGAGCTGGTCCGTCCAGTCGAGCTTGGCGACCATCATGTAGAGCGGGATCACGCTGAGCTGCGGCGGCACCATCATCGTGCCGACGACGATCAGCATGAGGGCGCCCCGGCCCTTGAAGCGCAGCTTGGCGAAGGCGAACCCGGCGAGCGTCGACAGGAAGACCACCGTCACCGCTGAAACGCCCGCCACGAACGTGGTGTTGACGAAGGCCTCGCCCAGGTTGGCCTCCGTCCAGGCGACGTCGAGATTGTGGAAGAGGTTCGAGCCGAACCAGAACGGCGGCGGGGTCTGCGCCAGCCGGTTGGTGTCGCGGGAGGCGGCGATCGCGGTCCACACCAGCGGGCCCAGCGAGCCGATCGTGAACAGCGCGAGGATGACGTACGCGAGGGGTCCCGCGTGCATCTGCCCGCCCGCGCGCGCCGACTTGGAGCGCCGCAGACGCCTCGGCGGTTCGGGTACCGCGTCCGCCGGGGGTTTCGTCAGGGTCGTCGTCACGGCCGGTTCTCCTTAACTACTGGCGCGCAGCCGGCGCGAGATGACGTAATTGACGATCCCGATCACGATGAGGATCAGGAACATCGTCCAGGCGATCGCGGAGGCGCGACCCAGGTGCTGGTTCACCCAGCCCTGCTCGTAGAGGTACAGGCCGAGCGTCTGGAACTGGTGCTCGGCGCCGCCGGAGGCGCCCTTGTTGGCGTCGAACAGCAGCGGCTCGCCGAAGACCTGGCTCGCGCCGATGGTCGAGACGACGACGGTGAACAGGATCGTCGGCCGCAGCGACGGCAGGGTCACGTGGAAGAACTGCTGCCAGCGGTTGGCCCCGTCGAGGGCCGCCGACTCGTACAGGTCCTGCGGGATCGCCTGCATCGCCGCCAGGTAGATCAACGCGTTGTAGCCGGTCCAGCGCCAGATGACGATCGTCGAGACGGCGATCTGCGAGGGCCACTTGTCGTTCTGCCAGTCGATCTTGTCGAAACCGATGGCGTGCAGCGCCCAGTTGATCATGCCGTAGTCACGGCCGAACAGCAGCACGAACACCAGCGAGGCGGAAGCGATCGACGTCGCGTACGGCGCGAGCATCATGACCCGGTAGAAGATCGAGCCGCGCAGCTTGTAGTTGAGGATGTGGGCGAGGCCCATCGCCATCAGCAGCTGCGGGACGGTCGAGATGATCCCGATGGTCAGGGTGTTCTTCGCCGCGTTCCAGAAGAAGTCGTCGTCGAAGATACGGGTGTAGTTGCGCAGGCCCGCCCACTGCATGTCGGTGGGCGCCGTCAGCTCCACCGTGTGCAGCGAGGCCCAGCCCGTGTAGATCAGCGGGAACAGGCCGAACGCGAGGAACAGCAGGAAGAACGGTGAGACGAACGCGTACGGGCTCCACCGTATGTCCCGCTGCCAGCGGCGGGACAGCCGGCTGCGGCGCCGCTGTTCCTTCTCGTCGGGTACGGCGGCGGGCGGACGTCCCGGGGCCGCGCCCCCTCCTCGGTGGGGGGCGCGGCGGTGTCGTGCCGGGTGGCCATACCGGTCACTTCTCCAGGTTGTTGTCGATGGTCTTGGTGGCCGTCTTCCAGGCCTCCGCGGCCGACTTGCCCTTGGTGACGAGGATGACGCCGTTGTCGGTCAGACCCTGCTGGATGATCTGGTCCTTCGGGCCGATCACCTGGGTCGGGATGGCCTTGGCGGCCTCGGCGAAGACGGTGCCGATCGGGGTGTCACCGGTCATCGTGTTCTTCGCGCCGGTCACCAGGGGCAGGTTGTAGGCACCGGGTGCGCTCGGGAAGCTGCCCTGCACGCTGAACAGCTTGGCCTGCTGGGCGGGCGCGGTCAGCCAGGTCACCAGCTTCTCGGCCTCCGTGACGTGCTTGCCGTTCTTGGGCACGGCCAGGAAGGTGCCGCCCCAGTTGCCGGACTTGGGCGCTGTGGCCACGTCCCACTTGCCGGCGGCCTCCGGCTTCGACTTGCCCTTGAGGTAGCCGAGCATCCACGGCGGGCAGGCCACCGCGGCGAACTTGCTGTTGGCGATCGTCGTGTCCCAGGCGGGCTGGAACTGCGTCTGGGCGCCGACCAGTCCCTCCGATGCGGCCTTCGCCGTCAGGTCGAAGGCGGACTTGATGGCCGGGTTCGTCTTGTAGATGACCTTGCCGGAGGAGTCGTAGAACTTCTCCTGATTGCTGCTGATGATCGCGTTGAGCAGGCCACCGGGGGAGTCCATGAAGGTGGTGCCGCTGGGCGCCTTCTTCTTGTACGTCTCGCCCGCGGCGACGAGCTTGTTCCAGTCGCCCGCCCACAGCTGCCCGACCTTGTCGCGGTCGGTGGGCAGGCCGGCCTGCTGGAAGAGGTCCTTGCGGTAGCAGATCGCCATCGGACCGATGTCGGTGCCGAGTCCGATCGTCTGGCCGTCCTGGGTGGTGGCCTGCTGCCACTTCCAGTCCAGCCAGTTGGTCTTGCTCACGCCCGAGACCTTGGACAGGTCGACGAGCTTGCTCGCCTGGGTCTGCACGACCTCGGCGATGTTGCCGACTTCGACGGCCTGGACGTCCTGCAGGCCGCTGTTGGTGGTGAGGTGGTTGACGAGCGCCGGGTAGTAGTTCTCGTTGCGCTCGACCACGTTCTCGGCGATCTTGATGTTCGGGTTGAGCTTCTCGTACTCGGTGTAGAGACCGGCCTCCTTGAATCCCTGAGTGCCGAAGAGACCCAGGGTGATCGTGGTCTTGCCCTTGCCTCCGCCCGTGTCGCTGCTGCTCCCATCGCTGCTTCCACCACTGTCGTTGGCACAGCCGGCCAGCAGCCCTGTGGTCAGCGCGGCGACGGCCGCGAGGGCCCCCAGACTGCGGGACCGACGGGTGATCGTGCGCATTGCGTCCTCCTGTTGCCTGACGTGCCGACCCCCCGGCCAACTGCACTGTTGGGCCCGTTTTTTCTCGCTGCGGCTCGGGCGGGGAACGTGCGGGATGTGTATGTGTCAGGTACCGTGGGAGCGCTCCCACAGGTGATGTGTTGAAGAGTCGTCGGTTCGCGCGGGGGTGTCAAGGGAGCCGACGCGGAGAGATGCGTTCAGTTATCGGCCTGTTAGCTAACTCCGGGGGACGGGCGGGCGCGGCATCGCGGACGGTTGAAGTGGCTCGTGTCAGTGGGGTATTGGCCCCGGCGGGACGGTCGGTCGACGGTCCCTGGCCGGGAGGGGCGCAACCTCGTCCACGTACGGGTTGCCGAGGTCCGGGTGAGGAACGGGACTGTTAGATTCCAGGCCAGTCGCGGAGCGCGCGACGTCGACGGGAGGCGGACCATGGCAAGCCACGGAGCGCGGGGCCGGGGAGGCGGCCGGCCGACCTTGGAAGAGGTCGCGGCACGCGCGGGCGTGGGCCGCGGCACGGTGTCCCGGGTCATCAACGGCTCCCCGAGGGTCAGCGACGCGACCCGCGCGGCCGTCGAGGCGGCGGTCGCCGAACTCGGCTACGTCCCGAACACGGCGGCACGCGCCCTCGCCGCCAACCGCACCGACGCGATCGCCCTCGTCGTCCCCGAGCCGGAGACCCGCTTCTTCGCGGAACCGTACTTCTCGGACATGCTGCGGGGCGTCGGCGCGGAGCTCTCCGACACCGAGATGCAGCTGCTGCTGATCTTCGCGGGCAGCGACCGGGAGCGGCAGCGCCTCGCGCAGTACCTGGCCGCGCACCGCGTCGACGGCGTACTCCTCGTCTCCGTCCACGCCGACGACCCGCTGCCCGACCTCCTCTCCCAGCTGGAGATCCCGGCCGTGATCAGCGGTCGCCGCTCGGCGGACGAGACCCTGCCGTCCGTGGACTCCGACAACTACGGCGGCGGCCGCATGGCCGTCGAGCACCTGATCGCCCGGGGACGCCAGAGGATCGTCCACCTGGCGGGCCGCCTCGACGTCTTCGGTGCCCAGCGCCGTGTCGACGGCTACCGCGAGGGGCTGAGCGGGGCCGGACGCGAGGTGGACGACCGGCTGATCATTCCGGGCGACTTCACCGAGGAGGGCGGCCGGCGCGCGATGACCGAGCTGCTGGCCCGCTGCCCGGACCTGGACGCCGTGTTCGCGGGCTCGGACGTGATGGCGGCGGGTGCCCGCCAGGTCCTGCGCGAGCTGGGCCGCCGCATACCTGACGACGTCGCCCTCGTCGGCTACGACGACTCCGCCATCGCCCGCCACATGGACCCGCCCCTGACGAGCGTGCGCCAGCCGATCGAGGAGATGGGCCGCGCCATGATCGATCTGCTGCTGGGGGAGATCGCCGACCGGCGCCCCGCGGTCTCGCGCGGTCTGGAGAAGCGGCAGGTCGTGCTGCCGTCCGAACTGGTGGTACGGGCCTCGTCCTGACGCGCTGAAAGGCTTCGATAGGGCAATCTGATCGGTATGGTCCTCCACCCCTTGCTCGGAGTCGATGAAGTGCCCGCCATGGAGCCCTACCTGGGCAGGGTCGGGGAGGTGTTCCAAGCGTTCCGGGAACAGGACTCGGGGTGCGTGTCGTACGGCGTCCGGCTGCTCGACGGGGCGCGCTGGTTCGTCAAGGAGGCGGTGACCGACCGCGGCCGGCACTCGCTCGAACGGGCCTGGGCCTTCCACCGGGCCGTACGGCACCGGGCGATCGTCCCGCAGGTCCACCGCATCGCCGTGGGGAGCGACGGCGCGGCGGTGGTGATGCCCTGGCGGGAGGGCGAGGTGCTGTACCCGGCCATGGTGGGCGGACCGCGCGACCGTACGGGCCCCGGCAGCCCCATGGCCCGCTTCCGCGCCCTGCCGATCTCCCGCGTCCTCGCCGCCTTCGAACGCGTCCTCGACGCCCATCTCGCGGTGGAGGTCGCCGGGCATGTCGCGGTCGACTTCTACGACGGCGCGCTGCTCTACGACTTCGGGGGCGACGTCGTCCACCTGGTCGACCTCGACGAGTACCGGCCGGGCCCGTTCGTGGTCGATGAGGAACGCCTGCCGGGTTCGCGCCGGTTCATGGCCCCCGAGGAGTTCGTGTGCGGGGCCGTGATCGACACCCGTACGACGGTCTTCACCCTGGGCCGCACCGCCCGGCTCCTGCTGGACGCGGGCGACGAGGAACGCGCCTGGCGGGGCACCCCGGCCCAGCAGGCGGTGATCGTCCGGGCGACCCGGTCCGACCCCGAGGAACGCTTCGAGGACGTCCACCGGTTCGCCGACGCGTGGCGGGCCGCCAATCGCCCGCACGGAGGCTGAGGTCACCGCCGCAGCGGCAGCTCCCACCGGACTTCACCGTCCTGGTACCGGTCGGTCGGGGCCAGCCCGGCGGCCGTGGCGACGGCTGCGGAGGCCCGGTGATCGGGGTGGACGTGCGCGACGACCGTACGGACGCCGGGCTCCTCGCCCAACCGGCCGACCAGCCCCCGGGCCGCCTCCCCGGCGAACCCCCGACCCTGCCAGGGCGTGCCCACCACCCAGGCGATCTCCGCGACCTCCCCGGTGACCGTCGCCTGGACCGTACCGACGAGACATCCCTCCTCGCGCAGCCGCAGCACCCAGTTGCACCAGACGACGGCCGGGTCGGGGGAGCCCGCTACAAGGCGTTCATAGCGTGAACGCAAGGCCTCGGGAGTGGCGGGTGTGCCGCTGATGAACGTGTGCAGTGCCGCGTCGGACAGCACCTCGGCCATTTCCCCGGCGTGTTCGACACGAAGGGGAAGGAGATCGAGACGGGCGGTGCGCAGGATGTGGGCGGGCAGGTGGGGTGGGGGCATTGGGTGAGCCTAGAGGGCGCGCCGGACGCGCACGGACCCGCCCGCACGGCTCGACGGTATGACCCGACCGACCGTACGACCCGACCACACGACGGAGGCCCGGTCCGCTTGCGCGGATCGGGCCTCCGTCGATCAGGGTGAGTGACGGGACTTGAACCCGCGACATCCTGGACCACAACCAGGTGCTCTACCAGCTGAGCTACACCCACCACGACCGGTCTTGGTTTCCCTGACCGGCCGAGAAAAAGTGTACAGGGTCCGAAGGGGTGCTCGCGCCAGGCTTTCTCCGGGGTCCCTCGGGGCCCCGGACATGCGTCATTCGGTGGGCAGCACGTGCTTCGCCGCGATGGTGCGGGCGGTGTCCGAGTCGGGGCCGGGCTGCGGGACGAAGATCGCCTCGCGGTAGTAGCGGAGCTCCGCGATGGACTCGCGGATGTCGGCGAGGGCGCGGTGGTTGCCGTTCTTCTCCGGGCTGTTGAAGTAGGCCCGGGGGTACCAGCGGCGGGCCAGCTCCTTCACCGAGGAGACGTCCACGATGCGGTAGTGGAGGTAGTCCTCGAGGGCCGGCATGTCGCGCGACAGGAAACCCCGGTCCGTGCCGACCGAGTTTCCGCACAGCGGGGCCTTCCCCGGCTCCTTGACGTGCTCACGTACGTAGGCGAGGACCTGTGCCTCGGCGTCGGCCAGGGTCGTGCCCTCGGCCAGTTCGTCGAGGAGGCCGGAGGCCGTGTGCATCTGGCGCACCACGTCCGGCATCGTCTCCAGGGCCCGCTCCGGCGGGCGGATCACGATGTCCACCCCTTCGCCGAGCACGTTCAGTTCCGAGTCGGTGACCAGTGCGGCCACCTCGATGAGTGCGTCCTCCGACAGCGAGAGCCCGGTCATCTCGCAGTCGATCCACACCATGCGATCGTTCATGGCCCTAACCCTACGGCGCGCTCCGGCGCACGGGCAGATCCGGGACGGCGGTGACCTGCGTGGTGGCCTGGGACGGGGGCGGCCCGGAACCCTCGCCGGGTCCCGGGCCGCCCCCGTCTCGCGTCATCGCCTCAGGGCGCGCTGCGCTGCCCCGGCAGGCGCCCGGCCGCGTACAGCTCGGTGCCCGTCTTGCCCGGCTCCGTCGACAGGGACGTCGACGGGCCCAGGGCGGTGGCGGCCGCCGTGCGGCGGGTCTGCAGCGGCACCGGACTCTCCTGGTTCAGGACGGGCGACGGCCCGGCCTGGCCTGCGGAGCCGTCCACGTCCGACGGCCGTTCCGACTGCGGTCTGCGCGCGCGGTACGCCGCCCGGTACGCGGCCGGGGACGAGCCGAGCTGGCGCCGGAAGTGACCCCGCAGCGCGACCGGCGAACGGAAGCCGCAGCGTCCGGCGACCTCGTCGACCGAGTAGTCGGAGGTCTCCAGCAGCCGCTGCGCCTGCAGTACGCGCTGAGTGATCAGCCACTGCAGGGGAGCGCTCCCCGTGAGCGAGCGGAACCGGCGGTCGAAGGTGCGGCGGCTCATGTAGGCGCGTGCCGCCAGCGTCTCGACGTCGAACTGCTCGTGGAGGTGCTCCAGCGCCCAGGCGACGACCTCCGCGAGGGGGTCGGCGCCGATCTCCTCTGGTAAAGATCGATCGAGATAGCGCTCCTGACCGCCACTCCGGCGCGGGGGCACGACAAGTCGGCGGGCCAGCGCGCCGGCCGCCTCGTTGCCGTGGTCCGTCCGCACGATGTGGAGACAGAGATCGATTCCGGCCGCCGTACCCGCGGAGGTCAGGACGTCGCCGTCGTCCACGAAGAGTTCTCGCGGGTCGACGTGGACCGACGGGTAGCGCTTGGCCAGCGTCGGTGCGTACATCCAGTGGGTCGTCGCCGGTCGGCCGTCCAGCAGTCCGGCGGCGGCCAGCACGAAGGCGCCGGTGCACAGTCCGACTATGCGGGCTCCCTCCTCGTGCGCCCGGCGCAGCGCGTCGAGCGCCTCCTCCGGTGGCGGCGAGGTGATCGAACGCCAGGCCGGCACCACGACGGTGCCCGCCCGCGAGATCGCCTCCAGGCCATGCGGCGCTGTGAGTTCCAGGCCCCCTGTGGTCCGCAGCGGGCCTTCTTCGCCGCCGCACACCAGAAGTCGGTAGCGCGGCACGCCGGCGTCCTGGCGGTCAATCCCGAACACCGACAGCGGTATGGAACTCTCGAAGATGGGGCCGCCGCTGAACAGCAGCACCGCGACGATCTCCTTGCGGCGTCGCCCGGAAAGTTTCCGGGCCGCGGCTTCCGGCGCGGCAGTGGAGTCGTGGCTCATACTGCTAAGCCCCCCTCGGTGGTCGCGGCTCCTCGGTTGTGTCGCTCCTGCACGTTTCCCCTCGGTCCTGCACGAGTCCCCCGCCGTAAGACAGTCAAGATCGAATCTACTGTGTCCCGTGGCGCCAAGGTGACCAGTTCGGCAGTCGGCAGAATGTCGACATGGCAACTTGGCGTGAAGCATTCGATCACGAAGCGTTGCACTCGTGGGCCTTGCAGGGAAGTGCGCCTCGTGTCAGTGGCCAATCCCCATAGGGTGCGCGCGCCCTCCAGGGGGCTTTCGGTGCAGGTGGAACGCGGGTTGGGGGGTCGTTCGAGCAAGGGATGCGCGGGTGACCGAAGTTGGCTGAAAAGAAGCGGGGGCGTGCGCGCAAACCGGTCAGTCAACCGGCTTCTTTTCTCCGCCGTGACGCCCGCCCCTGTGCGCCCCCGAGCCACTGCTGCCCTGCAAGCCGTTCATGATGTGCGAGTCGGCCACATCCTGTGTGCCACGGTGTCGTGCGGGGTGCTCGGGCAGGACGTCGCCGCGCGGGGCGTCCCGCTGTCCCTCCTGGTCGCGCGTGTCCCGGCCCCCGGCGTCCTGGGCGCGGGTGTCCGGATCCTGTGTGTCCCGGTTCCCGTCGCCCGGGTCCCACGTGATCAGGTTCTGCGGGGCACGGTCCCAGGTGATCAGGTTCTCCGGGTGCCCGTCTCGTTCGGCCAGGTTTCCCGGGGTCCGGTCCCGTGCGGTCGGGTTCGCCGTGTCGTGGGCCTGAACGCCGGGATCGCGTCCGTCCGGGTTCCGTGTGTCCGGGTCTCGTGTGTCCCGGTCCCGGCCGTCCGGACTCCGTGTGTCCCGGTCCTGTCCGTTCCGGCCCTCCGCGTTCCGGTCCCGCGCGGCGCGGTTCCGGTCGCTCCGGGCCCCGGCGTCGGGGCTCCGTGCGCCCGGGGTGGTCCCCTCGGCCTGGGCCGTCACGCCGTGGGCCCCGCCACCGCCGTCCCGCGAACCGCCTCCCCTCTCCGCACCGCCCGTTCCTCGGTGGCTCCCGCGACTCCCGTGGCGCCCCTCGTCGCGATCCCGGGTGCCGGGGGCTCCGCCCCCGCGGGGCGCCTCGGTGCGACCTCGGCGGCCATGCCTGGGGCGGCCGTGGTGGTGGTGCGGGGCGCCGCCGTGGAGGGCGGTCCTGCTGTGCCGGGCCCGCGGCGGGGCCGGCTCATCCGCACGGAGACGGGCCGCGACGCGCTCGGACTGGCGCAGCAGGACCAGGCAGGCACTGGTCACGGCCGCCAGGCCCAGCGCCGTACCGGCCGCGCCGGCGATGGAGGTGCCGAACCCGACGAGGACGACGGGGACCAGGACGCAGCTGAAGGCCGCCCACCGCACCACCTCGCTCGCCGTGTCCGGCCCGGGGGACGCGGCGGGAGCCGGGGAGGAGGGGTGGGACGCGGCGGGAGCCGGGGAGGAGGGGTGGGACGCGGCGGGAGCCGGGGAGGAGGGGTGGGACGCGGTCTCTGGTCCTGGCACGGTCTGCTCCCTGGTTCCCTGGTACTCCAGTGCTCTCCATGGCGGTGGCTCATCGGTTCAACGCGTGTTCGACCCGCCGGTCACCTACGAAAGGCCTCGAGCCTGGGTGAACCCTGTGCAAACCGCCTGTACGGGGCAGCAACCATTGCGTTGCGGGCGCCTCTCATGCATGCTCCGGGGAACGCCGCGCAGCGCGCGCGAGATCTGGGCAGAGGAGGCGTGCCGCCGTACCCTTGGGGGTATGGGGTTGGGAAGATGATTCCCGGACACAGCTCTGCCGCACGTCGTCGTCCCCACCACGAGGATCTAAACGCCGAGATACCCATGGCCGGTCACGAATTCTTCGATCCCGCGGACCGCAAGCGCCCGCTCGCCGATCCCACGGCGGCCGAGCCCCTGGCGGCGGAAGAACCCCGCCAGTCCTGCGATCCTGCCTTCAAGCACGGCGTCGTCGTCGGTTTCGACGGCTCGACGTCCAGCGAGCGCGCCCTCGCCTACGCGATCGGCATGGCCCACCGCTCCGGCTCGGGCCTGATCATCGTGCACGTCGCGAACCGGCTGCCCACCACAGTGTGGGCGGGCTGTGAACCACCGGTCTTCGTCGACGTGCCCGACCACCGCACCGAGGTGCTCGGCCTCGAACTCGCGTGTGCCGAATATCTGGCCGAGGTGCCCTGGATCCTCGTCGAGCGCGGCGGTGACATCTGTCACGAACTCGAAGAGGTCGGACGGGAGTACGAGGCGGACGCGATCGTCGTCGGCTCCACGCACGGCATCGTCGGACGCATCTTCGGCTCGGTGGCCGGACGGCTCGCGAAGCGTGCGCAGCGCCCGGTGATCGTCATCCCCTGACGCATCCTCCGACGTGCTCCCTGACCTACCGTCAACTCCCTTTGGCGGGTGCCTGAACCGGCGTGAATCTACTCGCGCGTAGAGGTGGTTTGTGCCCTTGTGAAGGGTACATACCGGTCACCGGACCAACCGCACGGCCGGTACCACGCAGCACAACTGCACATGCATGAAGGGAGCCCGCCGTGGACAAAGACGTCTCCGCGGGAAGCATCACCTCGACCCTCGGCCACCTCGCGCTCGGCCTCACCCTGTTGCTCTTCGGCCTCGGTAACACCCAAGTGATCGACGGCGTGACAGCGGCCGACTCCGTCTCCCTCGCCACCTATGTCGGTGGCATCGCGCTCTTCGTAGCCGGGCTGTTCGCCTTCCGCGACCACGACGCCTTCACCGGTACGGCCTTCACGGCGCTCGGCGCGTTCTGGTTCACCTGGGGCGTCACGGCCGGCACGCAGATGTCCGCCAACGCGACCGGTCTCTTCCTGCTCCTGTTCGCGCTCGTCGCGCTCAGCCTGACCGCCGGCGCGAGCGGCGCGCCCCTTCTCACCCGAGGAACGTACGCGCTGCTCTTCGTCGCCCTTCTCCTGCTGGCCGTCGGGCAGTTCGGCGACAGCGGAGGTCTGGGGAAGGTCGGCGGCTGGTTCGCCGTCGCGAGCGGCGCGCTCGCCTGGTACGGGGCCACGGCGGCCATGGCTCACTGGCCCACCGCACTGCCCGGACGCGCCGCCGGCCGGGGGGTGACGGCCACCGGCTGACGTCGGCGCGGGCCGGGGCATGGGCGGCCCCGGCCCCCTGAAGGAACGGGTCCCTGTGCGCTGGTGGCGTGGCACAGGGACCCGTTCTCGTCCTTTGCGCCTAAACCGGCGCCGCTCTCGCGGAGGTGGTTGCGCGCCGCGGGGGTTCCTCGATCGTCGCTTCGGGGGCTGGTGGATTTTTACTCCACCGTCACCGACTTGGCCAGGTTGCGCGGCTTGTCGATGTCGCGGCCCAGGGCCAATGCCGTGTGGTAGGCGAGGAGTTGGAGCGGGATGCCCATGAGGATCGGGTCCAGCTCGTCCTCGTTCTTCGGGACGACGATCGTCTGGTCGGCCTTCTCCTGCTCCTGGTGCGCCACCGCGAGGATCCGGCCGCTGCG
This sequence comes from Streptomyces mirabilis, assembly GCF_039503195.1. Lineage (NCBI taxonomy): Bacteria > Bacillati > Actinomycetota > Actinomycetes > Kitasatosporales > Streptomycetaceae > Streptomyces > Streptomyces mirabilis. The sequence goes on along the minus strand of NZ_JBCJKP010000001.1, from coordinate 4,091,044 downwards.
GGCCTTGATCTCCTCCAGGGCGGCGCGGTTCTTCTCCAGGAGGTCGTCGTCGGGCACGATCGCGACCGTGGGCAGCGCGGGCTCGATGAGCGCCAGCGGGCCGTGCTTGAGCTCGGAGGCCGGGTACGCCTCGGCGTGGATGTACGAGACCTCCTTGAGCTTCAGGGAGGCCTCACGGGCCACCGGGTAGCCCCGGACGCGGCCGATGAAGAGCATCGAGCGGGCCTCGGCGTACTCCTCGGCCAGCTTCTTGATCTCGTCCTCCTGCTCCAGGATCTCGGAGATCTGCGCGGGCAGCCTGCGCAGGCCCTCGATGATCCGCTTGCCGTCGCGGACCGACAGGTCACGGGTACGGCCGAGGTGCAGCGCGAGCAGCGCGAAGGCGACGGTCGTGTTGGTGAAGCACTTCGTCGAGACGACGCAGACCTCGGGGCCCGCGTGGACGTACATGCCGCCGTCCGCCTCGCGGGCGATCGCCGAACCGACGACGTTGACCACACCGAGCACCCGCGCGCCCTTGCGCTTCAGCTCCTGCACGGCGGCCAGTACGTCGTACGTCTCACCGGACTGGGACACGGCCACGTACAGGGTGTCGGGGTCGACGACCGCGTTGCGGTAACGGAACTCGGAGGCCGGCTCGGCGTCCGCGGGGATGCGGGCGAGCTCCTCGATCATCTGGGCGCCGATCATGCCCGCGTGGTACGAGGTGCCGCAGCCGAGGATCTTCACGCGGCGGATCTGGCGCGCCTCACGGGCGTCCAGGTTCAGGCCACCGAGGTGCACGGTGGAGAACCGGTCGTCGATGCGGCCGCGCAGCACCCGGTCCACGGCCTCGACCTGCTCGTGGATCTCCTTGTGCATGTACGTGTCGTGGCCGCCCATGTCGTACGAGGCCGCCTCCCACTCCACGGTGGTCGGCTCGGCCGTCGTACGGGTGCCCTCGGTGGTGTAGGTGCGGAAGTCGTCGGCCTTGAGGGTGGCCATCTCGCCGTCGTCCAGGGTCACTATCTGGCGGGTGTGGGTGACCAGGGCGGCGATGTCCGAGGCGACGAACATCTCCTTCTCGCCGATGCCGAGGACGACCGGGGAACCGTTGCGGGCCACCACGATGCGGTCGGGGAAGTCGGCGTGCAGGACCGCGATGCCGTACGTGCCCTCGATCACCCGGAGCGCGTCGCGGACCTTGTCCTCGAGCTTCTCGGCCTCGGAGTGGGCGATCAGGTGGGTGAGGACCTCGGTGTCGGTCTCCGAGAGGAACTCGACACCGTCCGCCTCGAGCTTCTTACGCAGGTCGGAGGCGTTGTCGATGATGCCGTTGTGGACGACCGCGACCTTGCTGTCGGCGGACATGTGGGGGTGCGCGTTCACGTCGGAGGGGGCGCCGTGGGTGGCCCAGCGGGTGTGGGCGATGCCGGTCGTGCCCTTGAAGCGTGCGGGGACCTTGGCCTCCAGGTCACGGACCCGGCCCTTGGCCTTGACCATCTTCAGACCGGCCGACTTCGGCGTCGTGACGACGATGCCCGCCGAGTCGTAGCCGCGGTACTCCAGGCGCTGGAGGCCTTCGAGCAGCAGCGGTGCCACGTCACGCCTGCCGATGTATCCGACGATTCCGCACATGTATATGTATTCCTCAGCCGTAGACAATGCGGCGCAGCTGCCTGAGCGTGAGCTCCGGCGGTGCGACCGCGCGGTACTTCAGGTCCGCCTCGATCCGTTCGAAGATCGTCGCGTTGACCAGGCCCTGGGCCTGGAGCTCGCGGTGGCGGCGACGGACGTAGTCCTCGGTCGTCTCGTCGAAGTAGGCGAGCACGTCCTGGATCACCCGCAGTGCCTCGCCCCGGTTCAGAGGGGTGGAGCGCGTCAGGTGATCAACAAGTTCGTCGTGCACCCGTTGATCCTGAGGTACCAGGAGCCGATTCGCAAGAATCTTGCCCGATATCGGGCAAGTGGCTGTTGAAGGTCTCATGGGGGGCTGTTAGCAAGCTGTCCATCCTGCGTCGTGTGTCGCGTCGATTGCCGGGAGCAACTTCTGTGGCCATGGACACTCCACGCATGGGCGTACCGGAGAAGCTCGCCGAGCGCATGACCATGGCAGAGCAGCACGAGTATCTCCGCGCCAAGTTCTCCCGGCGCAACATGATCAGAGGCGGAGCCGTGACCCTCGGCGCCGTCGCGGGGGGCGCCTTCGTGCCCGGCGCCGTCGCACAGGCCGCTGCCCCGACGCTGGCCACCACCTCCTCGACCGAGAAGGTCGACGGCGCCCTCGTCGCCCCCTTCGGCCGGCACCTCGCCTTCGGCAATGACCCGCGTACGGAGATCACGGTCTCCTGGCAGGTTCCGGCCGCGGTGAAGAAGCCGTTCATCCGCATCGGCGCCCACCCCTGGGACCTCTCCCGCAAGATCGAGGCCGAGGTCCGCACCGTCTACACCCCGGCGGGCGTCGGCGCGAGCGGCGACCACACGCAGTACTACCTGCACGCCAAGCTCACCCACCTGCGCCCCGGCAAGACGTACTACTACGGCGTCGGCCACGCGGGCTTCGACCCCTGCGCGCCCCACCTGCTGGGCACGCTCGGCACCTTCACCACCGCGCCCTCGCGCGCGGAGCCGTTCACCTTCACGGCCTTCGGCGACGAGGGTGTCGGCTACCACGGCCTCGCCAACGACGCCCTGCTGCTGGGCCAGAACCCGTCCTTCCACCTGCACGCCGGCGACATCGCGTACGCGGACCCGGCCGGTGCGGGCAAGAAGGAGGACACGGGCTTCGACTCGCGCATCTGGGACCAGTTCCTCGCCCAGACCGAGACGGTCGCCAAGCAGGTCCCGTGGATGCCCGCGTACGGCAACCACGACATGGAGGCCTGGTACTCGCCCAACGGCTACGGCGGCGAAGAGGCCCGCTGGACGCTTCCGGACAACGGGCCCGACAAGAAGAACCTGCCCGGCGTCTACTCCTTCGTCTACGGCAACACGGCGATCATCTCGCTGGACGCCAACGACATCTCCTTCGAGATCCCGGCGAACCTGGGCATCTCCGGAGGAACGCAGACGAAGTGGCTCGAGGGCCAGCTCAAGAAGTTCCGGGCGTCCAAGGACGTCGACTTCATCGTGATCTTCTTCCACCACTGCGCGTACTGCACCTCCACGGCGCACGCCTCGGAGGGGGGCGTGCGACAGGAGTGGGTGCCGCTGTTCGAGAAGTACACGGTGGACCTGGTCATCAACGGCCACAACCACCAGTACGAGCGCACGGACGTCATCAAGGGCGACGCGGTCACCAAGAAGCTGCCGATCGGCGGCACGGCGTACCCGGAGACCGACGGTGTCGTGTACGTGACGGCGGGCGCGGCGGGGCGCAGCCTGTACGCGTTCAGCGCCCCGGAGTCGTACGAGGGCCACGAGAACGAGGTCGACGCCGTCGCCTCCTTCGTCAACCTCAAGGACGGCAAGCAGAACGAGACGGTCGCCTGGTCCCGGGTGCGCTACCTCAACTACTCCTTCCTTCGGGTGGACGTCACGCCCGCGCACAAGGGTCGGCTGGCCACGCTGACGGTGCGGGGGATTGCCGAGACGGGTGCCGAGGTCGACCACTTCACGGTGGCTCGACGGGTTCGATAGCTGCGGGCCGGCCGGTGGGGGCTGGTCGCGCGGTTCCTCGCGCCCCTATAAGCACGGGGCCGCACGCCTGGAAGGCGAGGCGGGACGGCCGGCGAGCGGTCCTCGTCGCGGATTTCTACATCCGCTTGAGGACCGCCCGTTTGGCTGTGGCGAACTCCTCGTCCGTCAGAACGCCGGACTTGTGGAGGTCGCCCAGTTCGCGCAGGCGGCGGAGCAGGGCGTCGTGGTCGTCCTCCGGGGCGATCGCGGCCGGCTGCCCCGCCGCCCGCGCGGCTTCCGGGGAGGCCGTGGGATGTGGGAGCCGGGCCTGTACCGCCGCCGCGACCAGGGCCATCAGCAGGTCCTTCTTGAAGCCCCACAGTTCGACGGAGTTGGGGTCGTACTTCGGTGGGGCCTTGGTCTCCGCGCCGCGGACGGTGAAGCGCAGGTAGCCGTTCTCCAGGCCGACCGCGGGCTGCCACTCGACGGTGGTGAGGTCGGTGAGGGCGAGCGAGCGGGCTCCGGCGGCGGACTTGGAGTCCTCGGTCTTCCAGTTCCACTCCAGGCGCACGTGCTCGCCGTCGAAGCTCGCGGTGCCGTCGCCGGCGGAGACGGACAGCGGCACGGAGGGGCCCGGGAGCAGATAGCCGTCGACCGGGTCGGCCGGCACCCGGTCCAGGAGCAGCGCGTCCCGGACCTCGTCCACGACGTACTCGGCGACGCCGTAGCGGTCGGACTCCACGGTGAGCTGGTAGGGGTCGTTCGGCTCGGCGAGCCTGCCGCCGGTCGCCTGCAGCAGCGGGTCGGCACCGTCGCGCAGTCGGAGCCGCAACCGCCCGCTCTTCTTGCCCTGTTCGAAGGAAATCCCCGCCAACGCTCCCAGCGGGACGGTCAGTTCACCCAAGGTTCTGCGGAGCAGGCTCACGTTCTTGTCGCGCCCCGGAGCCAGCCGCAGCGCGTCGCCGTCGAAGGTCCACGTCCCGTCCTTCTGGATGATTTCCGCCATGAGGGGGATTGTTTCACCGGGTCTGCGGAAGAGTGGTCTACACCCATCCCCCATTGATGTGCAGGGTCCTTCGAAGGGAGCGCATGTGAGACAGCACAGAACGCCCCGTCTTCTCGGTACGCTGCTGCTCGTGGCGGCCGCCGGTGTCTCAGTCGCCGGTGCCGCACACTCCGAGTCGGGCCGCACCGCGACCCCGCTCGGGCAGGTGGTGCCGGCCCCCGCCTCGGTCCACGCGGGCGGATCCCCGTATCGCATCACCGACGGCACCCGTATCCGGGTCGAGGACTCGCCTCAGGCCCGCCGGGTCGGCGCGTATCTGGCCGACGTCCTGCGTCCCTCCACCGGGTACCGACTGCCCGTCACCACGCACGGTACGGGCGGTATCCGGCTGCGGATCGCGGCGGGGTCCACGGGCGCCGAGGGCTATCGCCTGGACAGCGGGCGAAGTGGCGTCACCATCACGGCCGCCGCGCCCGCCGGGCTCTTCCACGGCGTGCAGACGCTGCGCCAACTGCTGCCCGCCGCCGTCGAGAAGAACTCCGTGCAGGCCGGCCCCTGGCTCGTGGCGGGCGGCACCATCAAGGACAGCCCGCGCTACGGCTACCGCGGCGCGATGCTCGACGTCTCCCGGCACTTCTTCGGTGTCGCGCAAGTCAAGCGGTACATCGACGAGTTGGCCCTCTACAAGGTCAACAAGCTGCATCTGCACCTGAGTGACGACCAGGGCTGGCGCATCGCGATCGACTCCTGGCCGCGGCTCGCCACGTACGGAGGGTCCACGCAGGTCGGCGGCGGGCACGGGGGCTACTACACCAAGGCCGACTACAAGGAGATCGTGCGATACGCGGCCTCCCGCTATCTGGAGGTCGTCCCGGAGATCGACATGCCGGGTCACACCAACGCCGCGCTCGCCTCGTACGCCCAGCTGAACTGCAACGGGACCGCGCCCCCGCTCTACACGGGCACCGACGTCGGGTTCAGCTCGCTGTGCGTGGCGAAGCCGGTGACGTACGACTTCGTGGACGACGTCGTGCGGGAGCTGGCGGCCCTCACGCCGGGCAAGTACCTCCACATCGGCGGGGACGAGGCCCACTCCACCAGCCACGCCGACTACGTCACCTTCATGGACAAGGTGCAGCCGGTCGTCGCCAAGTACGGGAAGACCGTGATCGGCTGGCACCAGCTGACCGGGGCGCACCCGGTGAAGGGCGCGATCGCGCAGTACTGGGGGCTCGACGACACCAGTGCCACGGAGAAGGCGCAGGTCGCCGCGGCCGCGCGGAACGGGACGGGGCTCGTGCTGTCGCCCGCCGACCGGGTCTACCTCGACATGAAGTACACCGCCGACACCCCGCTCGGGCAGGACTGGGCGGGCCTGGTGGAGGTGAAGCGGTCCTACGACTGGGATCCGGGCGCCTACCTTCCGGGAGCGCCGGCTTCGGCGATCCGGGGCGTCGAGGCGCCGCTGTGGTCGGAGACCATCGTCACGGGGGCCGACATCGACTACATGACCTTCCCGCGGCTGCCCGGTGCGGCCGAGCTCGGCTGGTCGCCCGCCTCGACGCACGACTGGGACACCTACAAGGCGCGGCTCGCGGCGCAGGGGCCGCGTTGGGAGGCGCTGGGGATCGGCTACTACCGCTCGCCCCAGGTGCCCTGGCCCACGGCGTAAGCGGCGTCAACGGGAAAGACGGGGCTCAGGAGGACCGTACTCCTGAGCCCCACCGGTTCAGAGACCCGCGATCGGGTTCTTCAGGCTGCCGACCAGCCGGAGCGCGCCGGACGGATCGGCCAGGTCCACCATCTGCCTGTTGTCGCGCAGCTGGAGCCGGTTGAGGCAGGACAGCGCGAACTCGGGCGCGAACATGTCGTACTGCCGGAACTTGTCGGCGAGCTCCGGCGCCGACTCCTGGTACTCGCGTACGGACTCGGCGACCGTCCGCCAGAAGTCGTCCTCGTCGAGGATGCCCTCGCCCGCCAGGTCGGCCGCCAGGAAGCGGAAGAAGCAGTCGAAGACGTCCGTGAAGACGGACAGCAGTCTTTTGTCCTCGGGGACCTCGACGCGGATCCGCTCGACCACGGGCGGCAGCACCGCCTGCGGGTCCAGGACGGCGATCTCCTCGGCGATGTCCTTGTAGATCGCGCGCTGCACGGCGCCGTCCTTGAGGACGAGGATGACGTTCTCGCCGTGTGGCATGTAGACCAGGTCATAGGCGTAGAAGCTGTGCAGGAGGGGCGTGAAGTAGGCGCGCAGATAGCGGCGCAGCCACTCCACGGGGGTCAGCCCTGACTGCTCGATCAGCGCGCCCGCGAAGGAGGCACCCGCGTGGTCGACATGGAGGAGGGAGGCCATGGTGGCCAGGCTCTCGCCCTCCTGGAGCGAGGGGACCGGGCTCTCGCGCCACAGGGCCGCGAGCATTTTGCGGTACGGGGAGTAGCGGTCGGTGGCGGCCTCGTACTCCAGGTGGCGGTAGCCGACGGCGGCGCGCTCGCGGATGACCGACAGGCCGGTGGACTTGAACACCGGGTCGTTCTCGACGAGCTGGGCCAGCCAGTCGTTGATGGCCGGGGTCGCCTCCATGTAGGCGGCGGACAGACCGCGCATGAAGCCCATGTTGAGGACGCTCAGCGCCGTCTTCACATAGTGCTTCTTGGGGCTGGTGGTGTTGAAGAACGTCCGGATGGACTGCTGGGCCAGGTACGCGTCGTCGCCCTCGCCGAGGCAGACCAGATGGCGCTGGGCGACCTCGGCCGCGAAGGTCACCGAGAGCTTGTTCCACCACTGCCAGGGGTGGACGGGGATGAGCAGGTAGTCCTCGGGGTCGAGGCCCTGTTCGGTCAGGGTGGCGGCGAACCGCTCGACCGTCCCGGCGCCCAGCTCCGCGCGGACGAAGGACTCGTACGCGATGCCCACACCCGCGGTGAAGGCGGCCCGGGAGCGGTGCGCGGCCAGCCACACCAGCCGGATCGGGCTCGCGGTCTCGGGCGCGTACGAGAGGTACTCGTGCACGCCGAAGCCGAGCCGCCCGTTGTTGGCCACGAAGCAGGGGTGGCCCTCGGTCATGCCGGTCTCGATCTCCTGGAAGGAGGCCTTCGCGAGCTCGGCGGACGGGATCTGCGGCTTGGTGAGTTTGAAACAGGTGCCCGAGAGGGTGGAGGAGATCTCCTCCAGGTAGACCGGCAGCACCTCGTCGCTCAGGCCCAGCGACGTCTTCAGCTCGATGAAGAAGTCGAGTGCGGCGACCGGCAGTTCGGCCCCGTCGCGACGACGGGTGATCGACTCGGGGTCGACCTGCCAGTGGTCGAGGGAGCGCAGGGTGGCGGTGAAGCGGTAGCGGGTCACGCCGTCGTCGCTGCGGACGACGTACCCGCCGTCGCCCTCGGACTCCGGAGTGATGAGGCGCTCGTGCGCGAACTCGGCGAGGGCCTTGCGGACGAGGAGGCGGTTGGCGCGCTCCCAGCGCTCGGGGGAGAGGTGGGCCACGGCGTCGGCGAGGCTCATACGGTCACCCCCGCCGCCCGCTCGAACCGCTCCCGGGTGCAGAAGCTCAGCAACGCCCTTTTCTCCGGCTTCTGTATCTCGCGCTCGGGCACGAACCCGACCGCTTCGTTCAGCGCGTGCACGGCCGTGTTGCGCACGTCGGGCTCGACGACGACCCGCGCGGTCGTCGGGTCGGCGAACAGGTGCTCCATCACCGCGGTGATCACCGCCCGGGTGAACCCGTGCACCGGTGTGTCCGCCGGAGCGACCAGGAAGTGCATGCCGACGTCTCCGGGCGCGGGCTCGTACAGCCCGACCAGCTCCAGGTGCGCCGGGTCGTAGCGCTCCATCAGGAACACGGGTTCGCCGTCCAGCGAGCCCAGGAACGCGTCGTGGTACTCGCTGGCCGCGATGGCCATGTACGCGCGCTCCACGTCGTGCAGTTTCGCCTCCCGCATCATCCAGAAGGCGGCCTTGGGGTGCGTCACCCAGCCGTGCAGCAGCTCGGCGTCCTGGACGGGGTCGAGGGGGCGGATGGTGAAGGTGCCCACGTCGGTGGTCGTGTCTGTACGGCTCGTGGAGCTCATACGGCGAACTCCTGGAACGCGATCGTCTTCTCGACCGGGTAGTACTCGGTGCCGAGCAGCTCACGGATGATGGAGGCGTTGCGGTACGGGCCCATGCCCAGGTCGGGGCTGGTGATGCTGTGGGTGTGGACGCCCGCGTTCTGCAGGAAGACGCCGCGGCCCGTGGCGTCGATGGCGTAGTTGCGGGTCACGTCGAAGTTGCCGCGGGAGTCGTAGCGCAGCCGGCCCTGGACCGGCTTCAGGAACGCGGGCTCGGCGTACTTGTAGCCGGTGGCCAGGATCAGGCCCTCGGAGCTCAGCTCGTAATCCTTGCCCTGCTCCTCCTGGCGCAGGCCCAGGGTGTACGTGCCGTTCTCGTGGGCGGCCGAGTTCAGGGAGGAGTTGGTGAGCAGGCGCGTCGGGACGGGGCCGCCGAGTTTCTTCCGGTAGAGCAGATCGAAGATCGCGTCGATCAGCTCGCCGTCGATGCCCTTGAACAGGCCTTTCTGCTCCGTCTGGAGGCGGTAGCGGGTCGGCTCGGGCAGCGCGTGGAAGTAGTCGATGTACTCCGGGGAGGTCATCTCCAGCGTGAGTTTGGTGTACTCGAGCGGGAAGAAGCGCGGTGAGCGCGTGACCCAGTTCAGCCGGTAGCCGTGGACGTCGATCTCGCTGAGCAGGTCGTAGTAGATCTCGGCGGCGGACTGGCCGCTGCCGACGAGCGTGATCGACTTCTTCGCCTGGAGCTCCCGCTTGTGCCGGAGATACCGGGAGTTGTGGATGAAGTCGCCGCCGAGGTCCGCGCAGGCCTCGGGGATGTACGGGGGTGTTCCGGTGCCGAGGACCAGGTGACGGGCGCGCAGCACCTCGCCGGTTGCGGTCCGTACGTGGTACAGATCGCCCTCGTACGTCACTTCCTCGACCGTCGTGCTGAAGCGGACGCTGCTCAGTTTCGAGGCGGCCCAGCGGCAGTAGTCGTCGTACTCGACCCGCAGCGGGTAGAAGTTCTCGCGGATGTAGAAGGAGTACAGCCGCCCGGACTCCTTGAGGTAGTTGAGGAAGGAGTACGGGGAGGTCGGGTCGGCGAGGGTCACCAGGTCCGACATGAACGGGGTCTGGAGGTGCGCGCCCTCCAGGAACATCCCGGAGTGCCACTCGAAGTCCGGCTTGGACTCCAGGAAGACGCCGTCCAGTTCGGCGATCGGTTCGGTGAGGCAGGCGAGGCCGAGGTTGAAGGGCCCGAGCCCGATGCCCACGAAGTCGTAGGCCTTTCCAGTGGCTTCGACGGATTCAGGAAGCGCGGTCAAGGGACTCTCCCAGGTACTGCTCGGCGTGGCCGGCGATCAGGTCGAGCACGGCGGCGATGTCGTCGGCCGTGGTCTCGGGGTTGAGCAGGGTGAACTTCAGGTAGTGACGGCCGCCGACCTTGGTGCCCGCGACGACGGCGTCACCGGAGGCGAACAGGGCCTTGCGGGCGTAGAGGTTGGCGCGGTCGATCTCGGCCGGGTCGGTGACGGCGGCCGGGATGAAGCGGAGGACGAGGGTGGACAGGGACGGCTCGACCACCACGTCGAAGCGGGGATCGGCCACGAGCAGCTTCCAGCCCTCCTGGGCCAGGTCGCAGACCTCGTCGAAGAGTTCGCCGATGCCGTCGGCGCCCATCACACGCAGCGTCATCCACAGCTTGAGGGCGTCGAAGCGGCGGGTGGTCTGCAGGGACTTGTCGACCTGGTTGGGGATGCGCTCCTGGACCATGCGGAGCGGGTTCAGGTACTCCGCGTGGTAGGTGACGTGGCGCAGGGTGGCGGCGTCGCGGACCAGCACGGCGGACGAACTCACGGGCTGGAAGAAGGACTTGTGGTAGTCGACGGTGACGGAGTCGGCGCGCTCGATGCCCTCGAGGCGGTCCCGGTTCTTGAGGGAGGTGAGCAGTCCGCAGCCGTAGGCCGCGTCCACGTGCATCCAGGCGCCGAACTGGGCGCACAGCTCGGCGATCTCGGGCAGCGGGTCGATGGAGCCGAAGTCGGTGGTGCCGGCGGTGGCGACGACGGCCATCGGGACCAGGCCGCCGCGCTCGCAGCGCTCCAGCTCGTGGGCGAGGGCGAGCGTCTGCATGCGCTTGTCCTGGTCGACGGGGATCGAGACGACGGAGTCCGCGCCGAGGCCGAGGAGTTTGGCCGACTTCCTGACGCTGAAGTGGCTGACCTCGGAGGCGAAGATACGGAGTTCGGCCGCGTTGTCGCCCGGTTCACTCCCCGGCTTCGCCTCCTCGCGGGCCAGCAGCAGGGCCTGGAGGTTGGACTGGCTGCCGCCGCTGGTGAACACGCCGTCGGCGGCCGGGCCGAGGCCGATGCGCTCGTTGGTCCAGTCGATGAGCCGGCGCTCGATGAGGGTGCCGCCGGCCGACTGGTCCCAGGTGTCCAGGGAGGAGTTGACGGCGGACAGGACGGCCTCGCCGAGCACGGCGGGTATGACCACCGGGCAGTTGAGGTGGGCGAGGTAGCGCGGGTGGTGGAAGTAGATCGCGTCCCGGAGGTAGACCTCTTCGAGCTCGTCGAGGACGGCGCTGGTGTCGTGCAGCGGGCGGTCCAGGTCGATCCGCTCGATACGGGGAGCGAGGGCGTCGACCGTCACACCCGTGAACGGTCGGTCGGTGGCGGCGAGTTTGGCCGCCACCCGCTCGATTCCTTCGGTCACCGAGCGGCGGTACCGCTCCGCGGTCGTGTCATTGAGGAGGTGCGAGCGCATGTGGGGGTCCTCCGTGCGGGAGAGTCCGAGCGGGACGGGTGGAGCGAGGGCTGGGCCGGGACGAAAGAGGGGCGGGGCCAGTTCAACTTAGGTTAGCCTAACCTAAGTTGATCTGCGACCCCGCCCCACCTGTGTCTTTTCGTGAACGGTCACTCCTGTTCGCGCAGTTGCTCCTCGGTCAGCCCGCGCCGCCAGTAGCCGACGAAGGTGACCCGCCTGCGGTCGATGCCGCGCTCGCGCACGAGATGACGGCGCATCTCCTTCACGCACCCGGACTCGCCCGCGATCCAGGCGTACGGGCTCCCGGTGGGCGGAAGCCGGGAGGCGCGTACGGCGTCGACGGCCATGGGGGCCCCGTCGTCGCGCACGAGCCAGGTGATCTCCGCCTCGGCGGTGACCAGCAGGTCCTGGACGTCCTCGGCGTGCTGGACCTCCAGCCAGGCGCGGACGCGGGTGTCGGCGGGCAGGGACTCGAGGATCGCGGAGGCGGCGGGCAGCGCGGTCTCGTCCGCCCACAGGACGACCAGGTCGGTGTCGGCGGGCGGGCGGAAACGGATCGCCCGGTTGTCCTCGACCGCCGGGCCGAGCAGTACGACGCGGTCACCGGCCGCCGCACATGAGGCCCACTGGGACGCTGGACCCGCGGGGACCTCGGCGTCCGGCTCCACGCCGTGCAGGACGAAGTCGACGTCGATCTCGCTGGTACGGCCCCGGACGTCCCGGCGCAGCGCGCGCAGCGTGTACGAGCGCATCACCGCCCGTTCGGCGTCGGGGAGTTCGCGCCAGCCCTGCCACCAACTGTCGCCCAGTTCGTAGGGGACGGCCGGCTCGGTCTGGCCGGGGTGCGGCAGGAAGAGGGAGAGGCTCTGGTCTTGGCCGTGGGAGGCGAAGGCCACCAGGTCGTCGCCGGCGAAGCTGATCCGGACCAGCGACGGGCCGAGCCGCCTCGTCCGTACGACCTGGAGGGAGAAGAAACGGAACGGGGCGGCTGTGGCCGTCGTCATAAGCGCTCCTGAGTCATCGTCAGGTGGTCACGTCAGGGGTGTCAGGCGACCTTCTTGGCCCTCTCGATCGCCTCGGCGAGGTTGTCGAGGAGCGGGGTGCACTTGTCGTACGACACGATCGGCTCGGGGGAGCGGGCGATGACCTGGCCGGCCTTGACCGCGGGCAGTTTCTTCCAGGTGGCCTCGGTGATGTCGGCCGGCTGGATGGTCGCGCTGCGGTCGTCCATGATGATGATGTCCGCCGGATACTTGTCGACGTTCTCCCAGCTCAGGTTCTCGAACCAGCCGCCGCTGGCCTTCAGGGCCTTGGCGGAGGGCTCGACGATGTTCACGCCGAGCGCCTTGAAGTACTCCAGGTCGATGGAGAGGTTCGAGCCGGAGACGTAGAAGATGTCCTGGCTCGCGGAACCGGCGAGCACCTTGATCTCGGGGCGGGCCTTGGCCGCGGTGCGCAGCCGCTCGGCGGCCGTCTCGAACTTCTTCTTCGCCTCGGCGATCCTGGCGGACTTCTCGTCGGCGCCCAGCGACACGGCGAGCGCGAGCATGCGCTGCAACGACACGGGCATCTGACGGTCGTAGACGGAGATGCCGACGCTCGGGGCGAGCTTGAGAATCTTCGCCTTGGACTCCTCGGGGACGTACCAGAGGGTGCCCGCGGAGTCGAACATGGTGGAGATCAGCACGTCGGGCGCGAGGGCCGCGTACTTCTCGATGTTGAACTGGCCCCACTCGTTGCCGAGGACGGTCGGCTTGCTGACGTCCATGTCGCCGGCCTGGACGTCGGCCTTGCCGTCCTTGGTCGTGGTCGGGCCGAAGACGCCCTTGACCTCGACGCCGTAGTCGTGGAGGGCGGCGGCGACACCGGTGAAGGCGACGATGTTCGCCGGGATCCTGTCCAGCTTCACCGTCGTGCCGCGGTCGTCCTTGAAGGTCCAGGGACCGGACTTGGCGGCGGCCTTCGTCGACTCCGAGCCACCGCTTCTGCCGTCGTCGTCGCCACAGGCGGCGAGGACGGCACCGAGACCGAGGGCGCCGCCGGCGGCGAGGACGCCGCGTCGGGTGAGGTGGGTGGCACGGGCGTTGGACATGTGTGTGGCTGCTTTCGGCACGGGGCGGTAGCGCCCGCCGGACACGTTCGAAGATAGGTTAGCCTAACCTCACTACGTGTCCAGGGGTGGACGCCGACCGCCCGAACCTGTGGGCCGCCCGTGTGCCGACGGGCGGTCAGGCCTTGCCCTTGGACACCACCCACTCGCCGTGCACCCAGTTGCCGGCGGTCTCGTAGCCGGAGCGGAAGGAACCGAGCCGGTTCAGCGCCAGGTCGGCCTCGGCGGTGGACCTGACGGGCGTGTAACTGCCCGCGTCGTCCGCCGGGCCGCCCGTGGTGTTCTCGGCGACGTAGCGGAAGGGACAGACGGGGCGGGTGGCGGTGGTGCTCCCGCCGCTGTTCACGGACCTGGTCGTCAGGCTGCTCGGGGCCTCGCCCTTGGTGACCCAGTCGGTCATCGCGGTCAGCGCGTCGAAGGTGTCCGGGCCCTGGCCGCCGCCGCAGTGCGCGACGCCGGGGAGCAGGAACAGCCGGGCGAAGCTCTCCGTGGCCGCACGCCGACACCCGCCTGGTCGTCGTGGTCGGGCAGCCTCTGCCGGGCAACCGTAATGACTGCAAGGCGTGGGAGGAGTCCGGGGCCAAAGCGGCGGTCGGCCGGACGACCGTGACTGCTGATGGTGGCTGTCCAGGCACCGGGTTGATCATGCCGCACCGTCGCACCCAGGGCGAGGAGCTACCTGGCTGGAAGCAGGAGCACAACCGCTCGCACAAGCGGGTCCGTGCCCGTGTCGAGCACGTCTTCGCCCGAATGAAGACCTGGAATATCCTCCGCGACTGCCGCCTCAAAGGCGACGGCGTCCACCACGCCGTGAGCGGAATAGCCCGCCTGCGCAACCTCAACCTCGCCGGATAGGCGAACGGCCCACGGTCGAGACGGCCCATCCGCATCCACTCAGAGATCATTTACGGGACAGCCCTTAGCGGGCTGGTGTATGGATGGTGTGACAGGCGGCGCGCGTTCGCCTTGTTGCGGCGCATGTGGCATCAGGTTGTGCCCACGGCGCGTGCGCGGTGTCGGGCCGTCCGGGACGGTAATGGTACGGCTGCCTTGTTCGACCCCCCTCATCCTGTTGCATGCGGGTTGGTTGGCGTCCTGCGACAACAGCAGCGCTTCCATGACAGACCCTACTGCCGCAGAGCGGACAGCGGTCGCTCTGCGGCAGTGGCGTGTGGGGTGGGAGTGGGTCAGGCGCCAGTGCCCGCCTGGAAGGTCGTCAGGTTCGCGGCGGAGGAGACGGGTACCGGGCCGCCTGTCCAGTCCACCTTCACGGAGACCTTTTCGTCCGGCGGCGTGATCAGGATCCCTGTGGGCGTGGCCTTGCGGGCCCCACTGACCTCGGGGTTGCCGAAGCTCAGTCCGGCCCAGGCGCTCTTGCCCGGCGCCAGCGTGATCTTGGTGGGGCTGCTGGAGCCGCGCTTGGGGTCCGGTCCCAGCTGCTTGCCGGAGCCGTCCACGAAGGCGACGCCCGGGTAGCCGTCGATGGTGCACGTGCGGCCGGAGAAGTTGGTCACGACAAGCGGGAAGTTCTCCTGCCCGGCACCCGGGTTGTTCTCGCCGACGTTCCCGCGCAGTTGGGAGGCCGTGCAGCGAGTGCTCGTGGCGCCGCCCCCGGAGACCGACGTGCCGCCGGAGCCCTTCGACGCACCGGTGCCGGTGGAGGCGGCGCCCGTGTTCGTCGTGGTGTCGGCGGTGCTCGAGTCATCACCGGAGTCCTGCTGGCCCGACCCGGATGCCGTCTTCGGAGCGCTGGCGGTGCCCTGACCGTCGTTGCAGGCTGTGAGCAGGCTCAGGGCGGCTACTGCACCGAGCGCGGACATCACACGTCGTGCCGTCAGGAAGGTTGCCATGTCTGTTTGCTCCTTGAAACTTACAGCCCGAGACGAGCGTGTGAACGGCGCCGTGTGCCCCGTCATCCCTGTGTGATGCACGCCGGCGCGGAAAAGTTCGCGCGTATCTCCGGGTGTTGTGGGGGCGCCCCCGCACGGCCAGGGGCTGTCCGCCTAGCGAGGGCCGGTCGACGTCTTGAGGGTCCGTATCAGGGAGCCGAGGGCGGCGGGTGTGGTCGTGAGGATGGTTTCCGGGTCGTCGCTTTCGCGGAGGTGGACTGTTCCGGTGGGAGTGGCGGCGACGTAGACGCAGTTCGAGCCGTCGCCGCTGTACGTGGACTTTTGCCAGTGGATGGTGCGCACAGTTGGCCCTCCCACGTGTCTGGGATGAGGCGGTGGATGAAGTCGCGTGACTCGGCAGGGCTGAGGGCGCAGGACTCCATACGTTCCAGCACGGAACGGTACTTACCCAGCTGTGTCTCCGCGTCGAGGAAGTCGCAGGCACCGTGGTGTGAGCCCAGCTGAACGGTGTCGAGCTGCGGGACGGGCCCCTCGACGTAGTCGAACGACTGACCCGTGGTCGGGAAGTCGTCCGTACCGAAGGGGATCACCTTGAGGGTGACGTGGGGCAGTTCGCTCATGTCGATCAGGTGCTTGAGCTGGCCGCGGGCGATGACGGGGCCACCGAAGCCCATGCGGAGTGCTGTCTCGTGGATGATCGCCGAGTATGACGGCGGGTTCTTTTGGTGCAGTACGCCCTGCCGCTTGATGCGGAACGTGAGGCGGTGCTCGATCTCGTACTGCCGCATGGGTGGAGCCACTTGTTGGAAGAGGGTGCGTGCGTGGTCCGTGGTCTGCAGCAGGGCGGGGATGTGGACGATGAGTGCCGCGCGCAGCCCGGTGGCGTGATGTTCGAGTTCGGCGAGGTCGATCAACGCGGCGGGCAGGTGCTCGCGGTATGTCTCCCACCAGCCGCGAATCCGCCGCCCGGTCATTGCGGCCAGGGCGTCTACCAATTGCGCGTCTCCGCAGTCGTACAAGCCTGCCAGGGCGCGGACGCGGTCGGCGCTGAGCGAGCTGCGGCCGGTCTCGATCATGCTGACGCGGCCCTGGTTGACGCCGAGCAGCGTGGCGGCGCCGGTGACGGTCAGCCCTGCCCGTTCGCGGAGTTTGCGCAGTTCGGCGCCCATCCGACGCTGGCGCTGTATCTCCCCGATTCCACTAGCGTAGAGCCGTATCGCCAACCGCCCGCGCCCCTAAGCCGGAAGCGCACCAACCCAGGCATTGGCGCCGCACGGCGCCGACATTGAGCGAGCCCACGCCCCTTCCCTCCCGGAGATGTTCATGGTCACCGTATGCCCGCCCGATACCTGGGCGTACGCCCTTCGACTGCCCCCTGACCCCCGCGCAGCACGCGTCGCACGTATGACCGTGCGGGCCGCGCTCGGCGGGCATGGCCTGCACGAAGTCCTCGACGTGGTCGAGTTGTTGACGTCCGAGTTGGTCACCAATGCGTACGGGCCTACGAAAGGTCCCGCCTCCCTGCGACTGACCGCCTTGGGAGACGGGCGGTTACGGGTGGGGGTGTGGGACAGCAGCCCGTACATCCCGGCGCCCTTCGAGCAGTCGCCCGGGAGCCGGGGCGTTCCCGTCCCGGCGGACGCCGGCGGTGGGCGCGGGCTGCTCCTCGTGCAGGAGTACGCGGACTCGTGGGGCGGCTGGGCGCTCGGCGACGACCTCCTGGGGCGGGGTGCTGGGAAGCTGCTGTGGTTCGAGGTGGGCGGTGACGGGGCGGCGGCTCGGCAATCCATTGCCACCACCGGCGTATGAACGCCTGGCGTCAGCCCGTCAGCCCCAGCTCCCTCGCGATCAGCATCCGCTGTACCTCACTCGTGCCCTCGCCGATCTCCAGGATCTTGGAGTCGCGCCACATGCGGGCCACCGGGTACTCGTTCATGAAGCCGTAGCCGCCGTGGACCTGGGTGGCGTCGCGGGCGTTGTCGACGGCGATGGTGGAGGAGTAGAGCTTGGCGACCGCCGCCTCCTTCTTGAAGGGCTCGCCCGCGACGAGGCGGGACGCGGCGTCGCGCCAGCCGACGCGGGCCATGTGGGCCTTCATCTCCATGTCGGCGATCTTGAACTGGATGGCCTGGTTCGCGCCGATCGGGCGTCCGAACGCGTGCCGCTCCTTGGCGTACTTCACCGACTCGTCGACGCAGCCCTGCGCGAGCCCGGTCGCCAGGGCCGCGATGGCGATGCGGCCCTCGTCCAGGATGCGTAGGAACTGGGCGTAGCCGCGGCCCTCCTCGCCGAGCAGGTTCGCGGCCGGGACGCGGACGTCGGCGAAGGACAGCTCACGGGTGTCGGAGGCGTTCCAGCCGACCTTCGAGTACGGGGCGGCGACCGTGAAGCCGGGGGTGCCGGACGGGACGATGATCGCGGAGATCAGCGGCTTGCCGTCGGACGTGCGACCGGTGACCGCGGTGACCGTGACCAGGCCCGTGATGTCCGTGCCGGAGTTGGTGATGAAGCACTTGCTGCCGTTGATGACCCATTCGTTCGTGTCCGGGTCCAGACGGGCGGTCGTGCGGGTCGCGCCGGCGTCCGAGCCGCCGTCCGGCTCCGTCAGGCCGAAGGCGCCGAGGATCTCGCCGGAGCAGAGACGGGGGAGCCACTCCCGCTTCTGGGCCTCCGTGCCGAAGAGGTGGATCGGCATCGCGCCGAGCGAGACGCCCGCCTCCAGGGTGATGGCGACGGAGGAGTCCACCCGGGCGAGCTCCTCCAGGGCGATCCCGAGGGCGAGGTAGTCGCCGCCCATGCCGCCGTACTCCTCGGGGAAGGGCAGTCCGAACAGGCCCATGCGGCCCATCTCCCGCACGATCTCGTACGGGAACTCGTGCCGCTCGTAGAAGTCGCCGATCTTCGGGGCCACGACGTCGTGGGCGAACTCCTCGACCGTGCGGCGGAGTTCTTCGAGTTCGGGGAGAGGCGGTGGTCCAGGGACATGGGGATCATTCCTTGTGGGAGAGGGCTTTGACCGTGCGGGACGGGCTGGGTCGGCCCAGTCGCTCGGCCATCCACACGCTGGTGGCGGTGAGGCGGGCGAGGTCGACACCGGTGTCGATGCCGAGGCCCTGGAGCATCCATACGAGGTCTTCGGTGGCGAGGTTGCCGGTGGCGGACTTGGCGTAGGGGCAGCCGCCGAGGCCTCCCGCGGAGGCGTCGACGGTGCTGACGCCGTGCTGGAGGGCGGCCAGGGTGTTGGCGAGCGCCTGGCCGTAGGTGTCGTGGAAGTGCACGCCGAGCGCGCTGGTCGGCACGCCCTCCTCGTTCAGCTCGGCGAGGAGGGTCTGCACATGACCCGGTGTCGCCACGCCGATCGTGTCGCCGAGGCTCAGCTCGTCGCAGCCCATGTCCATCAGGGCCCTGCAGACGCGTACCACCTGGTGGATGGGGACGGGCCCCTCCCAGGGGTCACCGAAACACATCGAGATGTAGCTGCGGACGTGTACCTTGTCCGCCTTGGCCCGGGACACCACCGGCTCGAACATGGCCAGGGACTCGTCGACGGTCCGGTTGAGGTTCGCCTTCGCGAAGGACTCCGTCGCGCTGGCGAAGAGTGCGACATGGCGGGCGCCGAGGGCCAGCGCCCGGTCCAGACCCCGTTCGTTGGGCACGAGGACCGGGAGGTGGACCCCCGAGGACCTGCCCAGGTCGCTCACGAGCGGGAACAGCTGCTCCGCGTCCGCCAGCTGGGGCACCCACTTGGGGTGGACGAAGCTGGTGGCCTCGATGGTGGTCAGGCCCGAGTCCGCGAGGCGCCGGACGAACTCGGCCTTGACCTCCGTCGGCACGGTCGCCTTCTCGTTCTGCAGCCCGTCGCGCGCGCCGACCTCGTAGATCCGCACCCGCGCGGGCAGGTCCGGGGCCGGTACGACCATCGGGAGGCCGAGTTCGGGGGTGCTCATGTCGTCTCCTCGGACGGTGTCGTCTCCTCGTACGGCGTGATCACGGCCAGCACCTGGTCCATGGCGACCGTGGTGCCCGGAGTGACGTCCAGCTCGCTGACGGTCCCGGCGTGCGGGGCGGAGATGACGTGCTCCATCTTCATCGCCTCGACCACCAGCAGGCTCTGTCCCGCGGTCACTTCGTCGCCCACGGCCACCTTCACGACGGTCACCGTGCCGGGCATGGGGGCGGTGAGCGAGTCCACCCCGGCGTGCGCCGCGCCGGTGAGGGAGGCGGCCACGGGGTCGTGGTCGCGCACGTGCCAGGCGTCACCCTCGCGGCCGAGCCAGTCGCCGGCCCGGTGGAAGGTGTGGCGTACGCCGTCGAGGGTGACGGAGACCCGGCCGGGGGTGACGGTGCCCGTGCCTCGTGGGCGGTGAGCGACGGGTTCGAGTCCCGGCGCGCGCAGGTGGAACACCACGGGTGCGGGCTCGCCGCCCAGGCGCCAGCCACTCGGCACCGAGAAGGGGTCGGTCCAGCCGTCCTCCGCCGGGGCCAGCGACGACAGCCGTACCGCGGCAGCGGCGTCGTACACCTCCTCCGGTACGTCGCCGGAACCGGCGAGCAGTTCCTCCGCCTCCCGCTCCACCAACCCGGTGTCCAGGTCCCCCGCCACCACGGCCGGATGGGCCAGCAGCCGTCGCAGGAAACCGGCGTTGGTCTGCACGCCGAGCGTGACCGTCTCCGCGAGGGCGGCGCGCAGCTTCCGCAGCGCGGTCGCGCGGTCCGGCCCGTACGCGATGACCTTGGACAGCATCGGGTCGTAGAGCGAACCGACCTCGGTGCCCTCGCTCAGCCCCGAGTCGGTGCGCACTCCGTCGCCCTGGGGTTCGTGCAGGGCGAGCACCGTGCCGCCGGACGGCAGGAAGCCGCGTGCGGGGTCCTCGGCGCAGATGCGTGCCTCCACCGCGTGCCCGGTGAGGGTGATGTCCTCCTGCCCGTACGGCAGTCGCTCGCCCGCGGCGACCCGCAGCTGCCACTCCACCAGGTCGAGCCCCGTGATCAGTTCGGTGACCGGGTGCTCCACCTGGAGGCGGGTGTTCATCTCCATGAAGTAGTACGACGACGGGTCGGATCCGGGGACGATGAACTCGACCGTGCCCGCGCCCTCGTACCCGCAGGAGCGGGCCGCCTGGACGGCCGCCTCGCCCATCGCGACGCGGGTGCCGGCGTCGAGGAGCACGCTCGGCGCCTCTTCGATGATCTTCTGGTGGCGGCGCTGGAGGGAGCACTCGCGCTCGCCCAGGTGGACGACGTTGCCGTGGCCGTCGGCCAGGACCTGGATCTCGATGTGCCGGGGGCGGTCGACCCAGCGCTCGACGAGGAGGGTGTCGTCGCCGAAGGAGGCGCGGGCCTCGCGGCGGGCGGCGGCGATCTCCTCGCCCAGCGCCGACGCGTCCCGCACCAGCCGCATGCCCTTGCCGCCACCGCCCGCCGACGGCTTGAGTAGCACGGGCATGCCGATCTCCCGTGCGGCCTCGGCCAGCTGAGCGTCCGTGAGGCCGCTGCCGGACGAGCCGGGGACGACCGGGACCCCGGCCGCCTTCACCGTCTCCTTGGCGCGGATCTTGTCGCCCATCAGCGCGATCGCGTCCGCGGGCGGGCCGATGAAGACGAGCCCGGCCTCGGCGCACGCGCGCGCGAACGAGGCGTTCTCGGCGAGGAAGCCGTACCCGGGGTGCACCGCCTGGGCCCCGGTGCGAGCGGCGGCTTCGAGGAGCCGCTCCACCGACAGATAGCTCTCGGCGGCCGGCGCGGGACCGATCCGTACCGCCGTGTCCGCCTCGCGCACATGCCGGGCGTCGGCGTCCGCGTCGGAGAAGACGGCGACCGAGCGCACGCCGAGCGCGCGCAGGGTGCGGATGACGCGTACGGCGATCTCGCCCCGGTTGGCCACAAGGACTGTGTCGAACATCTCGGGCACCCTCATCACATCCGGAAGACGCCGAACTGGGGGTCGCCCAGTGGCGCGTTGGAGCAGGCGGTCAGTGCGAGCCCCAGCACCTGCCGGGTCTCCAGCGGGTCGATCACGCCGTCGTCCCAGAGGCGGGCCGTCGCGTAGTAGGCGCTGCCCTGCCGCTCGTACTGGGCGCGGATCGGGGCCTTGAAGGCGTCCTCGTCCTCGGCGGGCCAGGAGTCCCCGCGCGCCTCCAGCTGGTCGCGCTTGACGGTCGCGAGGACGGACGCGGCCTGCTCGCCGCCCATCACGGAGATCTTGGCGCCGGGCCACATCCACAGGAAGCGCGGCGAGTACGCCCGGCCGCACATCGAGTAGTTGCCCGCGCCGTACGAACCGCCGATCACCACGGTCAGCTTGGGCACGCGGGTGCAGGCGACGGCCGTGACCATCTTGGCGCCGTGCTTGGCGATGCCACCGGCCTCGTACTGACGCCCCACCATGAAGCCCGAGATGTTCTGCAGGAACACCAGGGGGATGCCGCGCTGGTCGCACAGCTCGATGAAGTGGGCGCCCTTCTGGGCGGACTCGGAGAACAGGATGCCGTTGTTGGCGACGATCCCGACCGGGTGACCGTGGATGCGGGCGAAGCCCGTGACCAGGGTCTGCCCGAACTCCGCCTTGAACTCGGCGAAGCGCGAACCGTCCACCACGCGCGCGATGACCTCGCGTACGTCGTAGGGGGTGCGGGAGTCGACGGGCACCGCGCCGTAGAGCCCGTACGGATCCACCTTGGGCTCGACGGACTGCTCGACCGCCCAGGGGAGGGGCCCGCGCGCGGGGAGCGTGGCCGCGATGTTCCGTACGATCCGCAGCGCGTGCGCGTCGTCCTCCGCGAGGTGGTCGGTGACGCCCGACACACGCGCGTGGACCTCGCCGCCGCCCAGCTCCTCGGCGGTGACGACCTCGCCGGTGGCGGCCTTCACCAACGGGGGCCCGCCGAGGAAGATCGTGCCCTGATTGCGCACGATCACGGCCTCGTCGCTCATCGCCGGGACATACGCGCCGCCGGCCGTGCACGACCCGAGGACCGCGGCGATCTGCGGGATCCCCGCCCCCGACATCCGCGCCTGGTTGTAGAAGATCCGCCCGAAGTGCTCGCGGTCCGGGAAGACCTCGTCCTGCATGGGCAGGAAGGCGCCTCCGGAGTCGACGAGATAGACAC
The DNA here is from genome assembly GCF_039503195.1 of Streptomyces mirabilis. Classification (NCBI taxonomy): domain Bacteria; kingdom Bacillati; phylum Actinomycetota; class Actinomycetes; order Kitasatosporales; family Streptomycetaceae; genus Streptomyces; species Streptomyces mirabilis. The sequence goes on along the minus strand of NZ_JBCJKP010000001.1, from coordinate 4,068,580 downwards.
AGGGGAGGCGGTTCTCGAGCGCCACCTCCTGGGCGCGCAGGTGCTTCTTCACGGTCATCGGGTAGTACGTGCCGCCCTTGACGGTGGCGTCGTTGGCGACGATCACGCACTCGCGGCCGCTGACCCTGCCGATCCCGGCGATCACCCCCGCGGCCGGGGCCTGCCCGTCGTACATCCCGTGGGCGGCCAGCGGGGCCAGCTCCAGGAAGGGCGAGCCCGGGTCGAGGAGCGTGTCCACGCGCTCGCGCGGAAGCAGCTTCCCGCGCGCGGTGTGGCGCTCCCGGGCCCGCTCACCGCCCCCGAGGCGTGCCTCGGTGAGCTTGGCGCGCAGCTCCTCGCCGAGGGCGCGATGGGCCGCCTCGTTGGCCCGCCAGGCCTCCGACGCGGGATCTGCCGCGCTCGTCAGCTCCGGTGCTTCGTGCATGTCCCGCGGTCCCCTCACCAGTGGTCCACCAGTTAATGAGCGTTAACGCATGTCGTCCAGGTTAACGACCGCTAACCCCCCTGTCTAGAATTGCTTCCATGGCCACGAGAACCGACGCCCCCACCCGACGCGAGCAGATCCTCCGGGAGGCTGCCCGGCTCTTCGCCGAGCGCGGCTTCCACGGTGTCGGGGTGGACGAGATAGGAGCGGCGGTCGGCATCAGCGGCCCCGGTCTGTACCGGCACTTCGCGGGCAAGGACGCGATGCTCGCCGAGCTGCTGGTGGGGATCAGCGGGCAGCTGCTCACCGGCGGCAAGCGCCGGGTGGCGGAGGCCGACGGGGGTGCGGAGGCGGTCCTCGACTCGCTGGTCGAGGGGCACATCGACTTCGCGCTCGACGACCGCCCCCTGATCACCCTGCACGACCGCGAGCTGGACCGCCTGCGGGACAGTGACCGCAAGCTCGTGCGACAGTTGCAGCGGCAGTACGTCGAGCTGTGGGTGGAGGTCGTCCGCGAGGTGTATCCGGCCCTCACCGAGCCCACCGCCCGCTCGGCGGTGCACTCGGTCTTCGGCCTCCTGAACTCGACACCCCACCTCGGGCGGCCGGGGGCGCTGCCGGGGCGCGGCGTGACGGCGGCCCTGCTGCACCGGATGGCGCGGGGCGCCTTCGCGGCGGCGGCCGGGGACGCCGCTCTGTGATCCGGGCCTTCGATCCGGGCAATTCGTCCTTGCGGGCTCTTGTACATGCGGGTTCTTGTGCGTACGGGTTTTTGTGCGAGCGCCGGCTCTGCCCCCAGCGCCATGATGGCGGCCATGAACGGAGACATGGCCATGAGCGAACAGGCTTCCGACTGGGTGTCCCTCTTCCGCTTCGAGAACGTCCCCGGTCGCCCGCGGCCGGGGCGGCTGATGGCGGTTTGACTGCGGGACCGGGGCATCGACTGGGACCCCTTCGCCGTACGGGATGTACGGATCGACCTCATGTGCGGGGTCCGGGCGGACGGCCACTGGCACGGCGCGGTCTCGTCCGCGTGCGCGCCGACACCCTGCGCAGGCTCGGCCTCCATCCCGATCAGCCGGCTTCGGCACCGGCCGACCCGATGCCGCCCAAGTGGTGGGGTCCATGGGCGCGTTGATCCCCGATCCGTGATCGTGGGACAGGTCGACGACCTTCGCGCGCTCTCGCCCGAGCGGGCCGACCGGGCCGGGTGGGGCGTGACGAGCGTCATGGGGGAGGGCGGCCGATGACTCTGGACGGTCGTCGTGACCGACGGGTAACCTGAGTGCTGAGCAAGCGCTTAGCCAAGGGGTCGTAGCCATTCGTTGCGCAACCCCGGCGGCGAGCAACCACATCCGCGAGAGCGGCGCCGGTTCAGGCGCAGAGAGGGCCGGCGGTGCGCCGTACGGTGTTCAACGAGGACCACGAGGCGTTCCGGGAGACCCTGCGGGCCTTCATAGAGGCCGAGGTCGTTCCCGTCTACGACGAGTGGTTCGCCGCGGGCCAGGCGCCGCGCGACTTCTACTACAAGCTCGCCGAGCTCGGCGTCTTCGGCATCCGCGTGGACGAGGAGCACGGCGGCGCGGGCATCGACTCGTACAAGTTCGAAGCCGTGATGTACGAGGAGACGGCCCGCGCGGGTGTCCAGTTCGGCGGCTCCGGTGTGCACGTGCTGCTCGGTCTGCCGTACATCAAGATGCTCGCCACCGACGAGCAGAAGAAGCGGTTCCTGCCGAAGTTCGTCTCCGCCGAGGAGATGTGGGCCCTCGCGATGACCGAGCCGGGCACCGGCTCCGACCTCGCGGGCATGAAGACCACCGCGAAGCTCTCCGAGGACGGCACGCACTACGTCCTCAACGGCGCCAAGACCTTCATCACCGGTGGCGTGCACGCCGACCGCGTCATCGTCTGCGCCCGCACCTCCGCGCCGACCGCCGAGGACCGCCGCTTCGGCATCTCCCTCTTCGCCGTCGACACCAAGTCCGAGGGTTACTCCGTCGGCCGCAAGCTCGACAAGCTCGGCCTGAAGACCTCCGACACCGCCGAGCTGGCGTTCGTCGATGTGAAGGTCCCGGTCGAGGACCTGCTCGGCGAGGAGAACAAGGGCTTCTACTACCTCGGCCACAACCTCGCCTCCGAGCGCTGGGGCATCGCCTTCGGCGCCTACGCGCAGGCCAAGGCCGCCGTCCGGTTCGCCAAGGAGTACGTGCAGGAGCGCACCGTCTTCGGCAAGCCGGTCGCGCACTTCCAGAACACCAAGTTCGAGCTGGCCGCCTGCCAGGCCGAGGTGGACGCCGCCGAGGCCGTCGTCGACCGCGCGCTCGAAGCCCTCGACGCGGGTGAGCTCACCCCCGCCGAGGCCGCCAGCGCCAAGCTGTTCTGCACCGAGGTCGCGCACCGCGTCATCGACCGCTGCCTCCAGCTGCACGGCGGCTACGGCTTCATGAACGAGTACCCGATCGCCCGCCTGTACGCGGACAACCGCGTCAACCGTATCTACGGCGGCACCAGCGAGATCATGAAGTCGATCATCGCGAAGGACATGGGCCTGTAAGGCCCGCGAAAGATCACCGGAAACAACCGCACGATACAACTGACGCATGAGTCAGGCACTTGAGTCCCTGCTCGATCTGCTCGACCTGGAGCGGATCGAGCAGGACATCTTCCGCGGCCAGTCCCGCTCCGCCGTCGTCCCGCGGGTCTTCGGCGGGCAGGTGGCGGCGCAGGCCCTGGTGGCCGCCGGGCGCACGGTCCCCGAGGACCGGCACGCGCACTCCCTGCACGCGTACTTCCTGCGTCCGGGGGACCCCGGCGCACCCATCGTGTACACGGTGGACCGCATCCGCGACGGGCGCTCCTTCACCACCCGCCGCGTCGTCGCCATCCAGCACGGGCAGCCGATCTTCCACCTCTCCGCGTCCTTCCAGACGTACGAGGAGGGCATGGAGCACCAGGCCGCGATGCCGCCCGCGCCCGACCCGGAGACGCTGCCCACGGCCGCCGAACTGCTGCCGCTGTACGCCGATGTCATCAACGACCCGGTCGTCGTCGAACGGCTCCTCGAAGCGCGCGAGTCCGTCGACCTGCGCTACGTCGACGCACCTCCGTACGGCACGGTCGGCGAGATCCGCGAACCACACTCCCAGGTGTGGTTCCGCACCAACGGCAAACTGGCCGACGATCCCCTCCTCCATGTCGTCCTCGCCACCTACGTCTCCGACATGACGCTCCTCGACTCGATCCTGCTCGCGCACGGGCGCGGCGGCTGGGTGACCGGGGACGTCGTCGGGGCCTCGCTGGACCACGCGATGTGGTTCCACCGCCCCTTCCGCGCCGACGAATGGCTGCTGTACGACCAGGAGTCGCCGTCCGCCTCCGGAGGCCGCGGCCTCGGCCAGGCCCGCATCTACACCCAGGACGGACGGCTCGCCATCTCGGTGATCCAGGAGGGCGTGGTCCGCATCCCCCGGTAGGACCGGGCCCGCCCGGTGAGACTGACGGGGGCCGGCCCGGTAAGACTGGGGCATGGCCATGACTGAAGCGGGCGCCGGACGGCAGGACGACGACGGCGGCGGCGAGAGCACCATCACGGTGATCGTCGCCGCCCTCGCCAATCTCGGGATCGCGGTGGCCAAGGCGGTCGCGGGAGTCATCAGCGGATCGAGCGCGATGCTGTCCGAGGCCGCGCACTCGGTGGCCGACACGGTCACCGAACTGCTGCTGCTCACCGCGTTGAAGCGCAGCGAGAAACCGGCCGACGAGGACCACCCGCTCGGCTACGGCCCCGAGCGCTACATCTGGGCGATGCTCGCCGCCGTCGCCACCTTCGTCGGCGGCGCGGTGTTCTCCCTCTACGACGGCATCCACACCCTTGTCGCGGGCGAGGAGCCGGGCGACCCCCTGGTCTCGTACATCGTGCTCGCGGTCGCCTTCCTGCTGGAGAGCTACTCGCTGCGCACCGGCGTACGCCAGGCGCGCGGGGAGGCGGAACGCGTGGGGGCACCCTTCAAGCGCTACCTCCGGTACACCCCGGACACCGCAGTGAAGGCCGTGGTCCTGGAGGACTCGGCCGCCCTGATCGGCCTCGTCCTCGCGGCGGGCGGCCTGCTCGGCGGACAGCTCACCGGATCCGGAGTCTGGGACGGCATAGCCTCTCTCTGCATCGGTCTCCTTCTCCTGTACGTCGCCTGGGTCCTCGGCCGCTCCAACGCCGAGCTGCTGATCGGCCGCCCGCTCCCCCAACCGGTGCGGGAGCGGATCCGGGCCGAACTGCTCGCCGTGGAGCACGTCGAGGCCGTGCTGGAGCTCACGACCCTCGTACAGGGACCGCGCGAGGCGCTGGTCGCGGCCAAGGTCGACTTCAGGGACGTCTCGACCGCCGCCCAGATCGAATGGGCCTGCGAACAGGCGGAGGCCCGACTACGAGAGGCGTTCCCCGTGGTGAGCCGGGTCTACCTCGACCCGACACCGGGCTACGCCCAACGCCGCCAAGAGGGCCTGAACCCTTGGCCGTGAGGGTGCCCCGGGGTGCTCAGTCACGGCGGATCAACTCCGGGTTCACGCGGCGGCCGATCAGCGGGAGCGTGCCGAGCGCGGCCACCGCCACCGCGCCCACGGCGACGACAGCGAGCGGCGCGAGGCCGGCACCGTCCCAGAACACCGCACCGCCGCCGGTGACGAGATAGCTGGACTCGGCCAGTTTGCCCGCCACGAGTGCCAGAGCCAGGCCGATGCCCAGCGGCAGGACGACCTGGGCGCACTGCACGGCTCGCAGGGTTCTCGCACGGGCCCCGATCAGGGAGAGCGCGGTGATGTGCGCGCGGCGCTCCACGGCCCGGTCCGTCACGGAGACCAGGAACGCCGCGATGCCGATGGCCAGACCCATGACCATGCCGAGTGCCAGCAGCGTCTCGATGACGGCGATCTGCTGCAGCCCGTCGATGTTGACGCCGATCGGGTTGATGTCGGCGGTCGGTGCCACGGCTCCGATGCCGTCCAGCACGCGGCGGACGGTGTCGGGCTGCGAATCGCTGGTCAGCACGTACTGCGCCGAGGCCGGGCGCGCGTCGGCCTGCAGCGCGGACGGCGGGACGAGGACGGCGGCACCTCCGACCGCCGAGGGGTCGTACGCGCGATAGGCGATCGCGGCGGACGGCAGGGTGATCGACAAGGTCTTCTGCCGGCCACTCTGCTGGAAGCGGTAGGGGAAGGTGGCCCCGGCGCGCACGCCCGGGTCCGCGGCCGTGTCGGGATCGGTGAGCCGCAGCACCCGTCCGTCCACACAGCCCTCTGAGTGCCGTACCAGTTCCGTCAGTTGGGCGCAGGTGGCGACGAGGGCGGTCGCCCGTGACTGGACGGCGGAGCCGGAGTAGCGCGGGTCGGTCCAGGAGTCCATCGTCAGCGCGTGCGCGCGGACACCCGGCACCGAGGCGAGGTCGTGCTGCTGGCGGTCGGTGAGGCCGGACAGTGCGATCGAGTAGTCCTGCGCGGGGCTGTCCGGCCGGGTGACCTGGTTCTCCTCGATCAGGATGCCCTGGGCGAGGGAGGCGGCGTAGACGAGCAGGACGAGGCCGGTGACGACCCGCATGGTACTGCCGGGCTCCACCTCGTTGCGGCGCATCGCCAGGTTCAGGGTCAGGGAGCGGGTCCGGTCGGCGAGGCCCCGGGCGAGGGCGTACGTGAGGAGCGGCAGGGTCAGTACGAGGCCGGCGCCGGTCAGCAGGACGCCCGCCGGGACGAGCAACGCGGAGGGACCGTCGCTGGAGGCCGGGTGGGCGGTGAGGCCGGTCACGCAGTAGCCGCTGACGATGCCCAGGCCGGTGACGAGCAGCAGGCCGCCCCACTTCGACGGGGGGCGCGGGACGGCGGTGCGGCGTGCGGCCAGCGGGTTGGCGGCCGCGGTGCGCGCACTCGCCCGGCCGACGAACCAGGCGAGCGCCGGGCAGCCGAGCAGGCAGATGGCGATCGTGGACGCGGACAGGGCGCCGTCCGCCGGGTACCACTTCAGGTCGGGCAGCCCGGTCCTGGACATCACCTGGTTGAGGACCCAGTACTCGCCGAGCCCGAGCAGCGCGCCGAACAGGGCCGCGACGACGGTCTCCGCGGCGTTCACACGCTGGGTGCCCTTGGCGCTCAGGCCCAGCAGCCGCAGGGCGGCGAGACGCCGGGTGCGGCTGGCGGCGGAGAGCCGGGCGCAGACGGAGAGGAAGACGCCCAGGGGGAGCAGGACCAGGGTGGCGAGGGCGAAGCGGAGGATGGTGAGGGTGGAGGGGTCGACGGCGGGGGTCGGCGCGTAGCCGAGGTCGAAGCCGGTCAACGCCCGTCCTTTGTGGGCCAGTTCGGCGCGGGTGGTGCCGACGTACGCGTACAGCTCGTCGGGGTCGGTGAGGCCCGCGCCGCCGATCAGGCCTTTCTCGGTGCCCGGGAGCAGCCCTTTGAGGGCGGGTTCGGCACGCAGCAGGTCGTGGACGCGGGGGGAGACGAACACCTCGCCGGGGGCGGGGAGCCGGGGCAGCCCCGGAGGAGCCGCTGCCGCCGTGTCCTTCGCGGTGCCGGGAGCGACGAAGATGCGGGTGAACGCCTTGGAGCCGTGCGGGTCCGAGCGTTCCAGGACGAGGGGCGCGCTCGTCGTGCGGGCGGCGGAGGTCCGCAGGGCCCGGGCGGCGGCCCTTCCGTCGTGGGCGTCGAGGATCGCCGGGATGGTGAGAACCAGGGCCAGGCAGCACACGCCGAGGGAGCCGCCGGCCGCCATCAGCAGAAAACGTACGCGGTTGCCGCGACCGGCGCCGAGCAGCAGCCGCAGTCCGAGCAGGAACTCCCTCACGCCGCGCTCCGGGGGGTGAGGACGCCGTCGGACATCGTGTAGTGGCTGTCGGCCTGTGCCGCGACCGCGGGGTCGTGCGTCACCAGGACGACCGCGGTGCCCTGGGAGCGGGCCAGGTCGAGGAACTCCTTGAGGACGGCGGAGGCGTTGGCGCTGTCCAGGGAGCCGGTCGGCTCGTCCGCGAAGACGACGGCGGGGCGGTGGACCAGGGCCCGCGCGACGGCGACGCGCTGGCTCTGGCCGCCGGAGACCTGGGAGGGGCGGCGGCCGCGCAGCTCGCCGAGCCCGAGCCGTTCGAGGACGGCTCCCGCGGCGGCGAGGGCGGGCTGCTTGCGCTGCCCGGCGAGGCGCAGCGGCAGAGCGGTGTTCTCCTCGATGGTCAGCTCCGGCAGCAACTCGCCGTACTGGAAGACGAATCCGAAGCGTTCGCGGCGCAGTGCGCTGATCTCTTCGTCGCCGAGGTCACCGAGCGACCGTCCTTCGAAACGCACCTGCCCGCGCTGGGCGGGAAGCACCCCGGCCAGGCAGTACAGGAGCGAGGACTTGCCGGAACCGCTCTGTCCGGTGACGGCGGCGACCTCGCCGGGGGCGACGGAGAAGTGGGCGTCACGCACGGCGAGTTGATTGCCGTAGGAGAGGTCGACTCCCGTGGCGGAGAGGATCGCTGACGTACTGAGGATCTCTGACGTACTGATGGCTTCCCCCAAGAAGCGATCGGGCCCAGGTGTGCAACCTGGGCCCGGGTCAAGCGAGTTCGCTGCCTGGCCCGGCAGTGCCTGGTCTACCTGGCCAGTGCCGGGTCTACCGGCTGTAGTGCTTGGTCACCGAGCAGTTGTCCGGGTGCAGGGAGCCCCGGTCCCGGCACACGCGTATGTACGCGTCCTGCGTGTACAGCTCGTCGCCGCTCCAGTTGACGTAGTCGAGCGGAACGGACTTCTTCTGGGTGCCGTTGTAGCGGTTCCAGTCGTAGCCCTCGATGCGCACCTGCATGTAGACGTTGTGGCCGTCGCCGTTGTCGGCGTCCTTGAGGTTGCCCTTCCACTCGAAGCCACCGTGCTTCGTGCCCGAGGGCCAGAAGGTGTACTGGCCGGAATTGAACTCCGCGCCACCGGTGGTGAGCCTGGGGACGGTGTGCCACGAGGCGGCGATCGCGGATCCTGCCCCCATGGCGAAAAGGCCCGCTGCGAGGGCGCCTACTGCCAGCTTCCGCACTGTGTTCTCCCGTTTTTGTGTTCTGTTGTGAGCCCTGGCTGGTCAGGTCAGGGGCCTGGTGGGGCCCGGGTGGTCATGCCAAGGCCGCGGCGAAACGTAGCAACGGTGAACCAGCGGGTGTGGGTGGGGAGTTGGTGTTCTGTCACCTCTGTGACGTTTTGGCGTGCGGGGTATTTACGATGATCTTGCCGTCGCTTGGTGGTCGTTTGCCGATTTATTGCCGCTTATTTGACCTGGAAATGATCTCCGGATGTCCGGAATGGCTCAGATCAGACCGGCGGAAGTCAGCAGATACGCCGTCAGCGGGTCGTAGAACCGAGGGCTTGTGACGTGGTCGTCGAGGGGGACCGTCACCTGGACCGTGCCCTCCGACTCGGCGAGGAAGAGGGCCGGGTCGTTGCAGTCGGCGTAGCCGACCGAGTCGATGCCGAGCTGGCCCGCGCAGCCGGCCCAGCCGTGGTCCGCGACGACCAGGTCGGGCAGGGGGTGGCCCGCGCCCTCCAGGCCCTTGAGGATCGCGCGCATCGGCTCGCCCGAGTGCGTGTGCCACAGCGTGGCCCCGTGCTCCAGCACCGCCACGTCCGCGAACTGCATGACGTACCCCTCGTCCGTCTGCAGTCCGTCCGGAATGACGACGATCTCGCAGCCGGCGCCGCGCAACGCGGCGGCGGTGGCACGGTGCACGTCGAGCAGGCCGCCGGGGTGGCCGGTCGCGAACAGCACCCGCTGCTCACCGTCCGCCGCCTTGCGCAGCCGCGCCGCCATCCGGTCCAGGGCGTCGACGGTCAGCTCGGGGTCGATGGTGTCCTGGCCGTAGCGGTACTCCGGGTCGTCGTTCACACCGCACCGCTCCGCCATCACGGCGAGCACGTCCTGCTCGTCGGTCCAGCGGTCGCCGAGTTCCAGGCCGAGCCAGAAGTTGCGGTCGCCGTTGGCGAGCTTGCGGTAGTGGGAGAGGTTGTTCTCGCGGGGCGTGGCGACGTCGCCCGCGATACGGGTCTTCACGAGATGGTCGACGAGCTCGGCGCGGCTGGGGGTCCCGGATATCGGCATGCCACCCATTGTGCCGGGGTGCTCCGCCGGGAGGGCGGTTGTCCTGAACCGTGGGATGTGGGTCACGCGGGGGGTGTGTTTTCGGGGTTCTCACGATTCCCTCAGTGCGAACCACAACTCCATCCGTACGTCCGCGTCGTCGAGGTCCGCCTCCAGCAACGCCGCACACCGTGCGATGCGTTGGCGGACGGTGTTGCGGTGGACGGACAGGGCGACGGCCGTGCGGTCCCAACTGCCGTGCAGGGAGAGCCAGGTGCGGAGGGTCTCGGTGAGGGCCGGGGTGGCGGCGATGGGGGCGAGGAGGGCGCGCGCGTGGGCCGCGGCGTCGTCCGGCGGCACGAGGTCCGCCAGGGCGGGCCGCTCGCCGTGGCGGACGAGGGGCGTGCGGGTCGCCCGGGCCCGGGCCAGGGCGCGGGCCGCCTGCCCGTCGGCGGACGCCCACTCGTGCGGGCCGACCGCCGCGCTGACCCCGCAGATCCAGCCCTTCTGCGCGGCCGGCTCGCGGTCGCCGGGGACGAGGACGCGTACGACACTCCCCCCGGTGTCGATGAGCGCGGAGCCCAGGGCCGCCCCCAGCGCGGACGCGGCGACGGCGTCCGGCGTCGGGCCGTCCGCCGCGGGGCGGGCGTGCACGACGGTCCACCGGTCCCCGCCGAGCAGTGGGGCCACGTCCTCGGGCACGGCGCCCAGCAGGAGTCGTACGAGCGCCGCCGAGCGCGCCGAGCCGCTCCCGCTCTGCTGCTCGCCGGTGAGGAGGGAGAGGAGGACGGCCGCGACGGAGGCGATGGTGTGGTCCCCGGGGTCCCGGCGCGACGCCGCGACCCCCAGGACGAAGCCCCGCCCGCCGCCGAGGGCGTACGCGGCCAGGTGGGTGCCGCCCACGGTGTCGGTGGCGGAGGAGGGGGTGGGAGTGGGGGTGGGGGGCGGAGTGGGGCCCTGGGGGACCGCGGGACGGGTCGGCCCGGGGCGTACGACGGCGGCCAGGGCGCCGAGTGCGACCACGGGACCGTCCTCCGGTGTTCTTCCCGCGCGGGCCAGTTCCGCGCCCTCCGGGCCGTACAGCACCGCCCAGCCGCCCACCCGCTGGGCCAGCTGCCGCAGTACCGCCGCCACCGGGTCCGGGCGCGCGGCGGCCGCCGCCAGGCTCTGCTGGGCCTCCGTGACCCGCCGCAGCTCCGCCAGCCGGGCCTGCGCCATCAGCTGCCACACCGCGCGGGCCACGCCCGAGAAGGTGGTCTGGGGCGGGACCTCCAGCAGGGGCAGGCCGTAGGTGTCGCAGGCCGCGACCAGGGCGCGCGGCACCGTGTCGTGCACCGGCGCCAGGCCGAAGCCGAGCGCCGCGCCGCCCGCCGCCACGATCCGGGAGACGTAGTCGTCGAAGTAGGTGCCCGAGCCCGCCGCCTCCGGGATGTGCACCCCGGCGGTCAGCAGCAGCTCACCGCCCAGCAGATACGGGTACGGGTCCGCCATCTCCGACGTGTGCGCCCAGTGGATCACCGTGTCCTGTTCGTCGGGGCCCGCGATGTGGCGCAGGCCGAGGTCCTCCCGGGCCAGGAGGGCGGACAGCGGCACCGGTGGGGTGGGAGGGACCGGCGGGGCTGATGTGACGGATGTGGCGGATGTGTCCGGCACGGTGGACGTTCCCTCCATCGTGATCGGCTGTGATGGATGAAACGTACACTTCAGAGTCATCTTCCGGCCACCTAAGGTCAGTGCCGTCGGCAGCCGCGGGTACGGGCGTATGTCCCCGCGACCAGCTGCCGGACTCCCGGCCGGGTATCGCTCGCCCGGCCCGCGTCCCCACGTCCATCTGCACGACACGCCACCGATGAGTGCGCGAAGGAGGGCCCCCTATGGCCGTCGACTACACAGTGATCGTCGTCTATCTGGCCGGCATGCTGGCCATGGGCTGGTGGGGCATGCGCCGCGCCAAGTCGAAGAGTGAGTTCCTGGTGGCCGGACGGCGCCTGGGCCCCGCGATGTACTCCGGGACCATGGCCGCGATCGTCCTCGGCGGCGCGTCCACCATCGGCGGCGTCGGACTCGGATACCAGTACGGGCTCTCCGGCGCCTGGATGGTGTTCGCCATCGGCCTCGGGCTCCTCGCGCTCTCCGTCTTCTTCTCCGCCCGCATCGCCCGCCTGAAGGTCTACACCGTCTCCGAGATGCTCGACCTCCGCTACGGCGGCCGGGCCGGCGTCATCTCCGGTGTCGTCATGTGGGCGTACACCCTGATGCTCGCGGTCACCTCGACCATCGCGTACGCCACCATCTTCGACGTCCTGTTCGACATGAACCGGACGCTCGCCATCATCATCGGCGGCTCGATCGTCGTCGCGTACTCCACGCTCGGCGGCATGTGGTCGATCACCCTCACCGACATGGTGCAGTTCGTCGTGAAGACCGTCGGCGTGCTGCTGCTCCTGCTCCCCATCGCGGTGATCAAGGCCGGTGGGTTCAGCGAGATGAAGGCCAAGCTGCCCACGGAGTACTTCGACCCGCTGGGCATCGGCGGCGAGACGATCTTCACCTACGTGCTGATCTACACCTTCGGCATGCTCATCGGCCAGGACATCTGGCAGCGCGTGTTCACCGCCCGCAGCGACACGACCGCCAAGTGGGGCGGCACCGTCGCCGGCACCTACTGCCTGGTGTACGCCCTCGCCGGCGCCGTCATCGGCACGGCGGCGAAGGTGCTCTACCCGACGCTGCCCAGCGCCGACACCGCCTTCGCGACCATCGTCAAGGACGAGCTTCCGGTCGGCGTACGGGGCCTGGTGCTCGCCGCCGCCCTCGCCGCCGTGATGTCCACGTCCTCCGGTGCCCTCATCGCCTGCGCCACCGTCGCCAACAACGACATCTGGGCCAAGCTGCGCGGAGCCGTAAGGCCCCGAGGGGACGACCACGACGAGGTCAAGGGGAACCGGGTCTTCATCCTCGTCATGGGCATCGCCGTGATCTGTACCGCCATCGCCCTCAACAACGTCGTCGAGGCGCTGACCGTCGCGTACAACCTGCTCGTGGGTGGTCTGCTCGTCCCGATCCTCGGCGGACTGCTGTGGAAGCGCGGGACCGTGCACGGCGCGCTCGCCTCCGTCGTCGTCGGCGGGCTCGCGGTCGTCGGACTGATGGCGACGTACGGCATCCTTGCGAACGAGCCCGTCTACTACGGGCTGCTGTCCTCGCTGGTCGCCTACGTGATCGTCTCCCTGGCCACACCCGCGACCGACCCGGCGGTCCTGGCCGCCTGGCGCGAGCGGCTGGCCGGGCGCGGCGCGGATGCCGAGGCCGAGGCCGAGCCGGCGGCCGTGGTCGCCTAGCCGCCGTACGTCACCCCAGCCCCCGAAGAGCTTCGGCCCGGCCGCCGCACGGCGACCGGGCCGGGCGGCACCCCGGTCAGCGGGGTCCGCGACACTGGAAGACGCACCACCCGCACCACGCACCACACCGCACCACTCACCACTCGCACCACGTATCACCCGTACCACCTGGAGGAGTCCGACGATGAGCAGCACCGAGTACCCGGCAGCAGGCGACAGCCAGCCACGCGGCCCCGTCGACTCGTCCCGCGTCCCGCGGTACGCGGGCCCCGCGACCTTCGCCCGGCTGCCGCGCCTCGACGAGGTCGGCCGCGCCGACGTCGCCGTGGTCGGCGTGCCCTTCGACTCCGGGGTCTCCTACCGACCCGGCGCCCGCTTCGGCGGCAACGCCATCCGCGAGGCCTCCCGCCTGCTGCGCCCGTACAACCCGGCGCAGGACGCCTCCCCCTTCGCCCTCGCCCAGGTCGCCGACGCCGGTGACATCGCGGCGAACCCGTTCAACATCAACGAGGCCGTGGAGACGGTCGAGGCCGCGGCCGACGAGCTGCTCGGCACGGGCGCCCGCCTGATGACGCTGGGCGGCGACCACACCATCGCGCTCCCGCTCCTGCGCTCCGTGGCCAAGAAGCACGGCCCGGTGGCCCTGCTCCACTTCGACGCGCACCTCGACACCTGGGACACCTACTTCGGCGCCGAGTACACGCACGGCACCCCGTTCCGCCGGGCGGTGGAGGAGGGGATCCTGGACACGGAGGCCCTCTCCCACGTCGGCACCCGCGGCCCGCTGTACGGCAAGCAGGACCTCACCGACGACGAGAAGATGGGCTTCGGCATCGTCACCTCGGCGGACATCTACCGCCGAGGCGCCGACGAGGTCGCCGACCAGCTGCGCCAGCGCATCGGCGACCGCCCGCTGTACATCTCCATCGACATCGACTGCCTCGACCCGGCGCACGCCCCCGGCACGGGCACCCCGGAGGCCGGCGGCATGACCTCCCGCGAGCTGCTGGAGATCCTGCGCGGACTGTCCTCCTGCAACCTGGTCTCCGCGGACGTGGTCGAGGTCGCGCCCGCCTACGACCACGCCGAGATCACGGCGGTGGCCGCGTCCCACACGGCGTACGAACTGACGACGATCATGTCCCGCCAGATCGCGGCGGCCAGGGCTCAGGAGGCCGGGAACAAGTGACTCACGACCACGACCTGGTGCTCCGTCCGTCGGCGGCGCAGACGGAGGCCGCGCTGAATCCGCCCCCCGGCCGCAACGGCGGAGACCTGGTCGTGGAGACCCTCTCCGGTCTCGGCGCCACCACCGTCTTCGGCCTGCCCGGCCAGCACGCGCTCGGCATGTTCGACGCCCTGCGCCGCTCCTCGTTGCAGTACATCGGCCTGCGGGTGGAGAACAACGCGGGGTTCGCGGCCGACGCGTACGGCCGCATCACGGGTGAGGCCGCGCCCCTGCTGCTCTCCACCGGCCCGGGTGCGCTGACCTCCCTGGCCGCGCTCCAGGAGGCCGCCGCGGCCTCCGCCCCCGTCCTCGCCATCAGCAGCCAGGTCCCCACCGCGGGACTGGGCGGTGGACGTCACGGCTATCTGCACGAACTCCCCGACCAGCAGGCGTCGTTCAGGGGTGTCGTCAAGTCCGTCCACACGGTCCGTACGCAGTCGCAGATCCCCTCCGCGATCGCGGCGGCCTGGGAGTCGGCGCTGACCGTCCCGCACGGCCCGGTCTGGGTGGAGATCCCGCAGGACGTCCTGCTCGCCGAGACCCACCTGCCGCAGGTCACCGCGATGGACGCGACCCCGGAGGACGTCGTCCCGCGCCCCGAACTGACGGCGCTGGCCGCCCACCTGCTGTCCTCGGCGGCCCGCCCCGCGATCATCGCGGGCGGCGGGGTCGTACGGTCGGACGCGTCCGGCAAGCTGAAGGCGCTGGCGGAGAAGCTGAACGCGCCGGTCGTCACCACCTTCGGCGGCAAGGGCGCCTTCCCCTGGACCCACCCGCTCTCGCTCCAGTCCTGGCTGGAGGACCGGCACACCACGGACTTCCTGGAAGACGCGGACGTCCTGCTGGTCGTCGGCTCCGGCCTCGGTGAACTGTCCTCGAACTACCACACGTTCAAGCCCCGCGGCCGGGTCGTCCAGATCGAGGCCGACCTCGGCAAGCTGGAGTCCAACCACCCGGCGATCGGTATCCACGCGGACGCCAGGCTCGCGCTCTCCGCGCTCCTGGAGACCGTCGAGGAGCGCCCCGACCCGACGGCGGCGGACCGCGTCCGCACGCTGCTCGACCGGGTGGGGGAGCGCATCGCCGCACAGGAACTCACCCTGGAACAGGAGGTGCTGGCGTCCGTCCGCCGGGCCCTCCCGTCCACCTCCCCGTCCTTCTGGGACATGACCATCCTGGCGTACTGGGCGTGGTCCGCCTTCGACCCGCGCGGAAAGAACACCATGCACTCCGCCCAGGGCGCGGGCGGCCTCGGCTACGGCTTCCCGGCGGCCCTCGGCGCGGCGGCGGCCGATCCCACCCGTCCGGTCCTCGCGGTCTCCGGTGACGGCGGCGCGTTGTATTCGATCGCCGAACTCGCCACCGCGAGGCAGTACGACCTGAACGTCACCTGGCTCATCGTCGACGACGGCGGCTACGGCATCCTGCGCGAGTACATGACCGGCGCCTTCGGCCAGGCCACGGCGACGGAGCTGACCCGCCCCGACTACGTGGCGCTGGCCGAGTCCTTCGGTGTCCCGGGGGTCCGTACGACCCCCGAGACACTGGAGGAGGACCTGGCGAAGGCCTTCGCGAGCCCCGGCCCGTCCGTGGTGCTGCTCCCGGCGGTGCTGCGGATGTTCGCGCCGACCCATCTCGGGAGCTGACGGCACGGTCGACAGCCACGGTCCGGTGGCCCGGGCCGTAGCCGGTCGACCGCCATCGCGGCCGTCTACCAGATCGCCTCGACCCACTCCGGGTGGTCGATGAACGGGTTGCGGTTGTGCTGGTAGCTGTCGTAGATGACCTGGTTGCGCTTCTCCTCGAAGGCGCTCGGCGGGTCCTCGTCGTTCCACTCCTTGAGCACGGACAGCTTGCCTATGAACGGCGCGCTCCCGTTGTTGACCTTCTCGTCGGGCTCCAGGTCGGCGAAACCGTCGCCGCCGTCGTAGCGCACCGCCATGTAGAGGATCATGCGGGCCACGTCGCCCTTGTCCGCGTCGCGCGGCTCGAACGAGTCGGAGTCGGTGAGGCTTCCACCCCCGCCGCTGACCGTGCTGCCGCCGTTGTCGAAGTCCTTGTTGCCGCGGATGCTGTTGACCTGGACGTCCGCGGGACGCAGGTGGTGCAGGTCCGTGCCGGGACCGGTCACCTCGCCGAAGTCGCCGTGGGACTTGGCCCACACGTGCTCGCGGTTCCAGTCGCCCGTGTCACCGCCGTTGAGCGACTTGGCACGCGAGGTGCCGCTGTACAGCAGGATCACGTTGTTGCTGTTGTTCGGGTCCTGGTCGGTGACCATGAGCGCGTTCCAGACCGCGGAGTACGAGATCTTGGTCTGGCTGCTGATGATCGTGTGCAGCGAGGACTTCAGGCCGCTGCCGGTCTTGCCGACCGCGTTCTTGTAGTACGTGCTGTCGTACGCGGTCGTCGTGGCGCTCGCGGGAGTGGCGGTCATCGCCGGCAGGGTGAGGCCTACCAGGACGGCTGAGGTGGTCAGCGCCAGCGTCTTCCAGCGGCGTATGTGCGTGGCGGGCATGGTGGGGGCGTCCGTTCTACGCGGGTTGATCGAGCGGGCAACCGGAGCGTGACATGGACATGCGATTCAGGGAATGAACGGAGCGTGTCGGTTGGGTGACGGAAACCGGCAAGTCGCTTGTTGTGCGCGCGACATGACGCACCGGAAGGCCCCTGCCCATCAGTCACATGGGCGGGGGCCTTCCGGCACTTGAGGGGCGGTCAGTTCAGGTCGGACGGGTTCAGGCGGTAGAGCGCGGACGACGTCTGGCCGCTCTGCGCCTGGGAGCCGGACTCGGCCGAGGCCTCGGTCGAGGTCTTGGACGTCGGCGTGGTGGAGGTGCTCTTGCTGTAGGCGCTCTCCTTCACCACCGTGGCGTGCTTCTGCACCCAGGCCGTGACCTGCGAGCTGACGCTGTCGGAGCCGCCCTGGCCCATGCCGCCGCCCATGCCACCGCCGAGCTGGATGTAGTGCAGCTCGCCCTTCTTCACCAGCTCCTTGAGCTTGGCGAGGGTCATCGCCTTGTCCGTGCCGGACCAGCCCCACATCGAGATGACGGGCTGCCCGGTGCTGACGATCAGCTGCGCGGCGCTCTGTGAACTGGACACCGCGAGCAGCCACTTGGCGCCGTCCCGGTGCTTCTTCAGGTAGGCGACGAGTTCGCTGTCGGCGCCGCCGCCCATGCCGCCCATGCCACCGCCGCCGAAGCCGCCGCGCTGTCCGGTGGCGCCGGTGCCGTTCGGGGGCGTACCCGTCTCGCCGCCCGCCTGCCGGCCGCCGGGGAAGCCGCCGTTCTCGCCGCCGCCGGGCAGTTCGCCGTTGCGCTGCTGGGTGCCGCCGGGCATACCGCCGCCGGAGGCACCGCCGGGCGCGCCGCTCGGCACCGTACCCGTCTGGCCGCCCTGTTGCGTGCCACCCGGCATCTCGCCGTTGCCCGGACCGCCGGAACCGCCGGAACCGCCGGGGAAGCCGCCCGCGCGACCCCCGCCGCCGGGCCCGCCCATGCCGTTGCCCGTCGTCGGACCGGCCGTCGGGTTGGTGCCGCCCATGCCGCCGCCCGAGCCGGAGGGCACCGAGGCGGCGTACGCCGTCGGACCCGCCAGCGCGGCGACGATCGCCGCGGTCAGCGCGCCCGCCAGCAGCCGTACGCGCTGTCCGGACCGGAAGAGGAGGAGACCCACGATCGCCGCAGCCATCAGCACCGCGACCGTCGGCCACAGCCAGGTGTTCCAGCCGGAGGCCCGGCGCAGCAGCACGACCGACCAGATCGCGGTGGCGCCCAGGGCGAGGGGCAGTGCCCACACCCACCGCTTGTCGTCCCGGAAGGCCCGCAGCAGCATGACGCCGCCGCCTCCGCACAGGGCCGCGATGCCGGGGGCGAGCGCGGTCGTGTAGTACGGGTGCATGGTGCCCTCGGCCATGGCGAAGGTCAGGTAGTGGAAGAGGGTCCAGCCGCCCCAGAGAATCAGCGCGGCGCGGGTGAGGTCGGTGCGCGGGGCGCGGCCGCGCAGGATCAGACCGCCGACGAGGGCGATCGCGGCGAAGGGCAGCAGCCAGGAGATCTGGCCGCCGAGGATGTCGTTGAACATCCGGCCGAGACCGGCGGTGCCGGCGAAGTTGGCGCCCCCGCCGCCCCCGCCGCCCCCGCCGCCGTTGCCCTCGCCGCCGAAGACCCGGCCCAGGCCGTTGTAACCCGTGATCAGGTTCCAGGCGGTGCCGTCGGTCGAACCGCCGATGTACGGCCGTTCGGAGGCGGGCACCAGGGAGACGGCCGCCGCCCACCAGAAGCTGGAGACGGCCAGGGCCACGCCCGCGAGCAGCAGGTTGACGATCCGCTTCACCAGGGGGAGGCGGGCCGCGTACAGGTACATGGCGAAGACGGCGGGCAGGGCGATGTAGCCCTGGAGCATCTTGGTGTTGAAGGCGAGCCCGAAGCACACCGCGGAGCCGAGCAGCGGCAGCAGCCGGCCGTTGTGCGCGGAGCGCAGCGCCAGGGCCGCACCGCCCACCATCAGCAGCACCAGCAGGGAGTCGGGGTTGTTGTCACGGTTGATGGCGACGGTGATCGGGGTGAGCGCGAGCACCAGCGCGGCGATCGCGGCGGCGCCGTGCCCGAACACCCGCTTCACCGAGGAGTGCAGGATCCAGATCGTGCCGACCGCGGCGGCGATCAGCGGCAGCATCATCTGCCAGGTGCCGAAGCCGAAGACCCGGCAGAACAGGCCCATGACCATGAGGACGAGCGGCGGCTTGTCGACGGTCATGAAGTTGCCCGCGTCCAGCGAGCCGAAGAACCACGCCTCCCAGCTGTGCGTGCCACTGAGCACGGCGGCGCTGTAGAAGCTGTTCAGGCTGGAGGACGACAGGTTCCAGGAGTACAGCACCGTGGCCAGCGCCATGATCGCGATCAGGGCGGGGAGGGACCAGCGGGGCGCGGCGGGGGTGGGCGACGGCTCCTGGGGCGGCTCGGCGGCCGGTGCGCCGGGGGCCACGGAAGGGCCGGGAGCCGGGGGCAGTGGGTCGGTGGCAGATGTCACCAGTGCACCGTGCACACCGCCGGTGGGTACGGGCTGTGCTCTGTCTGGGGGCGAGCTGTGGATGGATGAGATGCGGGTAAGAGAGCCGCCCGCCCGCCGCTCCTCCGGCATCTCTCCGTGCCTTCAGGACGGCCCCCTCGCTACCCCGAACCTCCGTCCGCAGAAAACGCGTACAACTTTCGGCCACCCAAGTGAGTCATGAGAGGCGAGTGCGCCACAGGCGCGCTCGTATTGGTCGAAGGGGATGGGGAACCTCCATGACTCACCGGATATCCCGGCGTGCCCGTGTGCTCGCGGCGGGCCTCGGCGCCGGGGTGATCGTGCCGTTCGCGGCCGCCGCCGCACCGGCCGCTGCCGCCACGGCACCGCAGGTCAGCTGTACGTCGAGCAAGACGGGCCTGGCCACCAAGCTGCAGACGGACATCACCACGGCGCTCAAGGGCCGCGCCGGCACCGTCGCCGTCGGTCTCTACGACCGTTCGACGAAGACCACCTGCACCCTGCGGAGCAGCACCGCGTACGACTCCGCCAGCGTCGTCAAGGCCACCGTGCTGGCCACGCTGCTGTGGGACGCCAAGAAGCACAACCGGTATCTGACCACGCGTGAGCAGAGCCTCGCCACGGCCATGATCACCCAGTCGGACAACAACGCCACCAGCACGCTGTGGAAGCAGCTCGGTGTGACCAAGGTGAAAGGTTTCCTCGCCGCCGCCGGGATGACCCAGACCAAGCCGGGTGCCAACAACTACTGGGGTCTCACCCAGATCACCGTCCGGGACGAGCAGAAGCTGCTCGCGCTGCTCACCGCCAAGAACTCCGTGCTGAGCGACAACTCCCGCGCCTACGAGCTGAAGTTGATGGGCAAGGTCATCTCCTCGCAGCGCTGGGGCACCCCGGCCGGAGCGCCCTCCTCGGTCGCCGTGCACGTCAAGAACGGCTGGCTGTCGCGTGCCACGCACGGCTGGCGCGTGCACAGCATCGGCACGTTCAACGGCGCGGGCCACGACTACATGATCACCGTGCTGACACAGGACAACAGCACCATGCAGTACGGCGTCAACACCATCCAGGCCGTCGCCAAGGCCATCCACAAGGACCTGGTGCCGACCGCCTCCACGACCAGCGCGAGCGTGCTGCGCTACGTGCCCACGACCAACCCCCAGGAAGCGATCCCGGCGGTGCCGTCCGCGGGCTGACGCTTCACGAGGCGGTCTCCCGCGCGTCAGCCGGCCGTCCTACGGTGACCGGCATGCGCATGAGATCCGTACTCGCCACCGTCACCGCCGGCCTGGCGGCGGCCACCTGTGTGACCGCCGCCGCTCCGGCCGACGCCCACAGCGGCAAAGCCCCGGGCGTCCACGCCTGTTCGCCCGCCGTCTCGATCACGAGCTACTCCGACGTGCTCGACAAGACGACGTACGACGACACCTTCGTCGGCAACCTCTCCGCGCTCGCCGTCGACCGCGGCGGCCGGATCGCCGCGCTCTCCGACCGGTCCTCGCTCTTCACCCTGGACCGCGAGACGCTGAAGCCGACGAGCGTCGTGAACCTCGTCGACGAGAAGGGCGCCGCGCTCGACTCCGAGGGCCTGGCCGTGGACCTCCCCCACTCTCGGCTTCGCTCGAGCGGGGGGACCCCCACCGGCACCCGTCTCGTCACCTCCGAGACCGAGCCCTCCGTACGCCGCTACGAGCGCGACGGCACCCTCGTCGGGAGCCTTCCCGTGCCGGACGCGCTCAAGGTCGCTCCCGCGGGCCGCGCCACCTCCAACCTGACCTTCGAAGGGCTCACGCTCCTCCCCGGCGGCCGCACCCTGCTCGCCGCCATGGAGGGGTCACTGAGCGGTGACACCGCCGGCATCGTGCGCTTCCAGACCTGGGACCGCGCGACCCGCCAGGGTGACTTCCGGCTCTCCGCCCAGTACGGCTACCGCACCGACGCCGGCCTCGGCGTCTCCGAGGCACAGGCCACCCCCGACGGCCGCCTCCTCGTCCTGGAGCGCGGCTTCACCGCGGGCGTCGGCAACACCGTCCGCCTCTACCTCGCCGACCTCCGCCACGCCACGGACACCCGCCGTGTCGACACCCTGACCGGCCAGGAAGGTGTGCGGCTCGCCCGCAAGACGCTCCTCGCCGACCTCGTGAACTGTCCTTCACTGGGCGCCCGGGCCAAGCAGCCCCAGCCCAACCCCCTCCTCGACAACATCGAGGGCCTGACGATCACCGGCCGCGCCCCGGACGGCCGTCTCCAGCTCCTCCTGGTCAGCGACGACAACCAGAACGCCGTCCAGACCACCCGCCTGTACTCCCTGAGCGTCCGCCTGCCACACACGGTGAACGGCTGATGATTGCGGAGGGATGAAATCCGCTTGCTTCAGCGTTGGTGTCTTGCGGCGGAGTGAGATCTACGGAAGGCACCGGCGTGGCATTCGAGCAAGGGGACAAGGGCGGCTGGGCGCAGCGGCTCGCGGGGTACGCGTGGCGGTACCCGAAGTACGTCCTGCTCGCGCTCGGCTCCTCGCTCGGCGGCATGGCGGTCCTGGCGGTCGTCCCGCTGATCACCAAGGTGATCATCGACGACGTCATCGGGAACCACAGCAAGTCCATGGCGCCCTGGGCGGGCGCGCTCATAGCCGCCGCCGTCGTCGTGTACGTCCTCACCTACATCCGCCGCTACTACGGCGGCCGCCTCGCCCTCGACGTCCAGCACGACCTGCGGACCGAGATGTACGGGACGATCACCCGGCTCGACGGACGACGCCAGGACGAGCTGTCCACCGGCCAGGTCGTCGGCCGCGCCACCAGCGACCTCCAGCTGATCCAGGGCCTGCTCTTCATGCTCCCGATGACCATCGGGAACGTGCTGCTCTTCCTGATCTCCCTCGGGATCATGGCCTCGCTGTCCCTGCCCCTCACCCTGGTCGCGCTCGCCGTCGCCCCCGCCCTCTGGGTCGTCGCCAAGCGCAGCCGCTCCAAGCTGCACCCCGCCACCTGGTACGCGCAGGCGCAGGCCGCCGCCGTGGCGGGTGTGGTCGACGGCGCCGTCAGCGGCGTACGCGTGGTGAAGGGCTTCGGGCAGGAGGAGCAGGAGACCGGGAAGCTCCGGGAGGTCGGGCGGCGGCTCTTCGCGGGGCGGCTGCGGACCATCCGGCTCAACGCCAAGTACACCCCGGCCCTCCAGGCCGTGCCCGCCCTCGGCCAGGTCGCGATGCTGGCGCTGGGCGGCTGGCTCGCCGTACGGGGCCAGATCACGCTCGGCACCTTCGTCGCGTTCTCCTCGTACCTCTCCCAGCTCGTGGGACCCGTACGGATGCTCGCCGTGGTCCTCACCGTCGGGCAGCAGGCCCGCGCGGGCGCCGAGCGCGTTCTCGAGCTCATCGACACCGAGCCGTCGATCAAGGACGGCACCAAGACCCTCCCGGCCGACGCGCCCGCGACCGTCGAGTTCGACGACGTGTCCTTCGCCTACGAGGACGGGCGGCCGGTGCTCGACGGGCTGAGCTTCGAGATCCGTCCCGGCGAGACCCTCGCCGTGGTCGGCTCCTCCGGCTCCGGCAAGTCGACGGTCTCCCTCCTGATGCCCCGCTTCTACGACGTGACGCACGGTGCCGTCCTCATCGGGGGCCACGACGTCCGCGAGCTGACGCAGGAGTCACTGCGCGCCGCGATCGGCCTGGTCCCCGAGGACTCCTTCCTCTTCTCCGACACCGTGCGCGCCAACATCGCCTACGGCCGCCCGGACGCCACCCAGGAGGAGATCGAGACCGCGGCCCGCGCCGCACAGGCGGACCGTTTCATCGCCGAGCTGCCCGAGGGCTACGACACCAAGGTGGGCGAGCACGGCCTCACCCTCTCCGGCGGCCAGCGCCAGCGCGTCGCCCTCGCCCGCGCCATCCTCACCGACCCCCGCCTGCTCGTCCTGGACGACGCCACCTCCGCCGTGGACGCCCGCGTCGAGCACGAGATCCACGAGGCCCTCAAGGGGGTCATGGAGGGGCGCACCACCCTCCTCATCGCCCACCGCCGCTCCACCCTCAACCTCGCCGACCGCATCGCCGTCCTCGACGGCGGCCGCCTCGCCGACATCGGCACCCACGAGGAACTCCAGCAGCGCTCCCCGCTGTATCGCCGGCTCCTGACCGACCCGGACGAGCTGGGCGGCGTCTCGCCCGGCCACGTCCTGCCCGACGTGCCCCAGGAGGACACCTCCGTACGGGACGAGCTGGACGCCGAGTTCGACGCCGAGCGCGGGGTCACTCCCCATCTGTGGACCGGCGACCGGGAGCCCAAGGACAACGCCCTGTCCGGCATGCCCGCCACGCCCGAACTCCTCACGTTGGTCGAGGCGCTGCCTCCGGCCACCGACGCCCCCGGCATCGACGAGGCGCGTGCGGTCAGGCCCGAGGAGTCGTACGGGCTGCGCAGGCTGCTGCGCGGCTTCGGGCTCCCGCTGCTCGTGAGCCTGGGGCTCGTGGCCGTGGACGCGGGGATGAGTCTGCTGCTGCCGGTGCTGATCCGGCACGGCATCGACCAGGGCGTCACCCGGATGGCCATCGGCGCGGTGTGGGCCGCCGCCGCGCTGGCGCTGGTCACCGTGCTCATCCAGTGGGCCGCGCAGATCGGCGAGACCCGGATGACGGGCCGGACCGGCGAACGGGTCCTCTACTCCCTCCGCCTGAAGATCTTCGCGCAGCTCCAGCGCCTCGGGCTCGACTACTACGAGCGGGAGCTGACGGGCCGGATCATGACCCGGATGACGACGGACGTCGACGCGCTGTCGACGTTCCTCCAGACGGGCCTGGTCACCGCCTTCGTCTCGGTCGTCACCTTCTTCGGCATCATGGGCGCGCTGCTGGTGATCGACGTACAGCTCGCGCTGGTCGTCTTCATCACCCTTCCGCCGCTGGTCATCGGCACGTTCTTCTTCCGCCGGGCGAGCGTGAAGGCGTACGAACTCGCCCGCGAGCGGGTGTCGGCGGTCAACGCCGACCTCCAGGAGTCGGTCTCCGGACTGCTGATCCTGCAGGCGTTCCGGCGCGAGCGCTCGGGCGGGCAGCGGTTCGCGGAGGGCAGCGACAGCTACCGCAGGGCGCGCACCCGCGGCCAGTGGCTGATATCGATCTACTTCCCCTTCGTGCAACTGCTGTCGTCGGTCGCGTCGGCGGCCGTGCTGATCGTGGGCGCGCACCGGGTGGACGCAGGCACCCTCACGACGGGCGCGCTGGTCGCCTACCTCCTCTACATCGACCTGTTCTTCGCGCCCGTGCAGCAGCTCTCGCAGGTCTTCGACGGCTACCAGCAGGCCACGGTCTCGCTGGGCCGCATCCAGGAACTGCTCCAGGAGCCGACCTCGACGAAGGCGGCCGACGAACCGCTGGACGTCCTTTCCCTGCGGGGCGACATCGCCTTCGAGGACGTCGACTTCGCCTATGGTGACGACGAGGAGGCGCTCAGCGCCGTCTCGCTGAGCATCCCCGCCGGACAGACCGTCGCCTTCGTGGGCGAGACCGGTGCGGGCAAGTCGACGCTGGTGAAGCTGGTCGCCCGGTTCTACGACCCGACGGGCGGGCGGGTGACGGTCGACGGGACGGATCTGCGCTCGCTCGACCTGACCTCGTACCGGCACCGGCTCGGCGTCGTCCCCCAGGAGGCGTACCTCTTCCAGGGGACCGTCCGGGACGCCATCGCCTACGGGCGCCCCGACGCGACCGACGCCGAGGTGGAGGCCGCGGCCCGCGCGGTCGGCGCCCACGACATGATCGCCACGCTCGACGGCGGCTACCTCCACGAGGTCGCCGAGCGCGGTCGCAACCTCTCCGCCGGCCAGCGCCAGCTGATCGCGTTGGCCCGCGCCGAACTCGTGGACCCGGACGTGCTGCTCCTCGACGAGGCGACGGCGGCGCTGGACCTGGCGACGGAGGCCCTGGTCAACCAGGCCACCGACCGCCTCGCCGGCCGCCGTACGACCCTCGTCGTCGCCCACCGTCTGACGACGGCCGCCCGCGCCGACCGGGTCGTGGTCATGGACCACGGCCGCGTCGCCGAGGACGGCACCCACGACGAACTCCTCCAACAGGGCGGCCACTACGCGGAGTTGTGGAGGACGTTCGTCGGAGCCCCGGAGGAGGAGGAGCCGGTTCCCTCATCGGCGTGAGTGCCCGCACCGGTCTGAGTTCCCTCAACAGCGGGAGAGGGAGCGTGCCTCGGACCTCTCAGCTCTTCGCCTTGATGTCGGAGATCTTCTTCGTGGCCAGGTCCGACTGCACGGTCAGATAGGTGTACGTGGGGTGCTGGGCGGAGCCCCAGGTGAGGCGCACCGTCGACCAGGTGTGGCCCGCGCCGCTGTCGCCCGCCGTCACCTTCCACGCCCGCGGCACGTCCTGCGCGCGCAGCACCCCGTCGGCGTGCTCGCGGCTCTCCCACTTGGCCAGGCGGGTGCGGAGATCCTTGGTCAGGTAGAAGGTGCGCAGCTGGGAGCCGAGGTGACCGCTTCCCTCGTCGGTGACGGCGTCGATGTAGGCGCCGTAGAAGTTCGCCACCCGGTCGTAGGCGGGGCCGTTGGCGCCGCTGCGGACGGGCGGGGGCGTGCTGGAGCCGGCGAACGCGGGCACGGAGGCACCCGCCGTGGCGAGGAGCGCCGCGGCGACGAGCGCGCCGACGGCCGTACGTGAATGTGACGTGCGGGACATGGATGAGTACCTTTCGTCGGTTTTCTGACCGGTTGGACACCGAACAAAGGGGTGTGGTTGCCCCAAACGCGGAAGAAAACCTCTCTCGGATGAAGGCAACCATCCGATGTACGTCCTGCGTCCGTACACCAGTACGCTGAATGGCCGGGGGAGGACGACAGTGGACCGTGGTAGTGCGATACGCCGGCGCCTGGCGCTGGGCTTTGCGGTGTTGACCGCGGCCGGGCTGATGGCGTTGATGAGTCCGGGCAGCGCGCAGGCCGCCGACTCGTACTGCTCGGGTCGCAAGGTCAGAACGCTCAGCTTCTCGACCGGCTCCGTCCAGATCTACAAGCGCGACGGCTATGTCTGCGCGATGACCGTCCCGAAGGATCAGCAGTCGCGCAAACGGACGATGTCCGTCAGCGTGCAGGCGCGCGGCAGCCGACCCGTGGTCGACCGGGGCAGCTTCTCGCACCACGCCGGCCCCGTGACCGTCCACGCGGGCCACCGCTGCGTCCGCGTCCAGGGCTCGGTCGGCTCGGGTTCGGTGAGCTCGAGCTGGATCCTCTGCTGAACCGGTCGAGTGCTGAACCGGCCGAGTGCCGAGCCGGCCGAGACACCGCCTTCCCGCAGGGTTTTCCCCATCTCCCCTGGTGCGCCTGTGAGTTGCTCCGATAGCTTCCAGCGCACATCCGTTTCACAGGGGAGTGTGCATGCGCAAGGCGCTCAGATGGCTGCTGGCGCTCACGGTGCTCATAGGCACGTTGAGCACGGCCGGGGCGGCCACCGCCGCCCAGCCGGAGGCGGCACCAGGCACCACAAGCACGGACACCGACATCAAGGACAGGCTGCTCGCGATACCGGGCATGAGCCTGATCGAGGAGAAGCCGTACACCGGCTACCGCTTCTTCGTGCTGAACTACACCCAGCCGATCGACCACCGGCACCCGTCCAAGGGCACGTTCCAGCAGCGGATCACCGTGCTGCACAAGGACGTCTCCCGCCCGACCGTCTTCTACACCGGCGGCTACAACGTCTCCACGAACCCGGGCCGCCGTGAGCCCACCCAGATCGTGGACGGCAACCAGGTCTCGATGGAGTACCGCTTCTTCACTCCGTCCCGGCCCGATCCGGCCGACTGGTCGAAGCTCGACATCTGGCAGGCGGCGAGCGACCAGCACCGCATCTTCGAGGCTCTCAAGCCGATCTACCGCCAGAAGTGGCTCTCCACGGGCGGCTCGAAGGGCGGCATGACCGCCACGTACTACGAGCGCTTCTACCCGCGCGACATGGACGGCGTCGTCGCCTACGTCGCCCCGAACGACGTGGTGAACGACGAGGACTCGGCGTACGACCGCTTCTTCAGGAACGTCGGCACCAAGGAGTGCCGCGACAAGCTGAACGCCGTGCAGCGCGAGGCGCTGGTGCGGCGCGCACCGCTGGAGAAGAAGTACGAGGCGTACGCCGCCGACAACGGCTACACCTTCACCACCATCGGAAGCCTCGACAAGGCGTACGAGGCGGTCGTGCTCGACTACGTGTGGGGCTTCTGGCAGTACAGCCTGCTCACGGACTGCGCCTCGATCCCGGCCGACGCCGCCCACGCCACCGATGACGCGATCTGGGACTCCGTCGACACCATCTCCGGCTTCTCGGCCTACACCGACCAGGGCCTGAACACGTACACGCCGTACTACTACCAGGCGGGTACGCAGCTCGGCGCGCCCACGATCCACTTCCCGACCATCGAGAAGAAGTACATCCGCTACGGCTACCAGCCGCCGCGGAACTTCGTGCCGCGCTCGATCCCGATGAGGTTCCAGCCGTGGGCCATGGCGGACGTGGACTCCTGGGTCCGTCACCACGCCGACCACATGCTCTTCGTTTACGGCCAGAACGACCCCTGGGGCGCGGAACGCTTCCGGCTCGGCAAGGGCGCGCGCGACTCGTACGTCTTCACCGCCCCCGGTCTGAACCACGGTGCCAACGTCGCGGGCCTCGTCCCCGACGAGAAGGCCCTCGCGACGGCCCGCATCCTGGAGTGGGCGGGTGTCGCCCCGGCGACGGTCCAGGAGAACCCGTCGGCGGCGAGGCCGCTCGCGAAGTTCGACGCGAAGCTGGACCAGCGCGACATCGAGCGCGAGCCCGCGCTGCGACCGTAACCCGGTTCGCCGGCCGCAATACGATCCACCGGCTGCGTCCGCCCCTCGGCTACACGGGGCGGGCGCAGCCCACCGGTCTGCTGCCGCCCAGTTGGACGTAGAGGGCTGTGGACGACGGGCACTCGGCGCGGTCGACGACCGCCGAGGTCACCTTGTAGTCCGGGGGCTTCTTGCCCTTGCCGTCGCACGCGGTCTCCCGCACCTGCCCGTCACCGGAGTTGTAGACGCAGTCGCCGACGATGGTGCGGGGTCCGCCGCCTCCGCCCGGATCACCGGGGTGCGGGGCCTCCAGCTTGCGCATGCAGGCGTACCCCTGGGGGACGACCCCGTCGCCGTTCTCGTCGGAGGCGGGCCGGGTCTCGCTGATGTGCAGCACGAAGTCAGTGGTCGCGGGGCACAGCGGCCCGTCGGCCACCTTGCCGTCGTAACGGGCGATCACCCGCGCGGCGGCCCGTTCGCTGCTGCAGGGCACCTCGGTGAAGCTGGTCGTCCCGAAGGAACTGCACTCGTCGACCGCGAGGAACACCGCCCCGTAGCCCGAGGGTTGCGTCGATGTCGGCCCCGCGCCGGGCTCGGCGCTCCCCGAGTCCGACCAGCGGTCGCACCCCGCGAGCGCGGCGAGGACCAGCAGCAGCGCGCACACCACCCCAACGGAACGCCGACCCGACGAGCTGGCTCGCATGGCTTCCCCCGATACCCCCGTCCAGCGTGACCCGTCGCGACGGGCACACGCCAGACATCCGGGGTGCTTTGCGCCCTTTGGGGGTGGTGCGCCGGGTGTGCGGCGTAGGGCCGGTACGCCAAACCCCCAGCAGGGGTGGTACGTCAGCCCTTACCGGACCTAGTACGTCAATCCGTACCCGATCGGATACAGCGCCTTCGTCGGGTCGTCCGCCCGCTGCACCTCCACCGGCAGCCTCCCGCGGGGCCTCGCGCTGCCCGCGATCACTCGGGCGGCGGCGCGCAGTTCGACGTCCGTCCAGGAGTAGGTCGCCAAGTAGGCACGCACATCAGGGAGTTGCGCCACGTCGTACGGGTTGCGGATCGCGATCGCGACCACCGGGACGCCGGTGGCGACGAGCCGCTCGACGAGGGTCTTCTGCGACCCGGTCGCCGTCACGTTGTACGTGCCGACGACGACCGCGTCCACGCCTTTGGCCGCCGCCACCGCGTTGTCGATGGTCGCCGCGGAGGGTGCCGTTCCGGTGGACAGTGCCGTCGCCGTGAACCCCAGCTCGGTGAGGGCGGTCGCGAGGACGGTCGTGGGCGGTCCGTCGGTGCCGGACGGCGAGGCGGGATCGGCGCCGACGACGAGGACGCGCGGGGTGCTCCGGCGCGAGAGCGGGAGCAGGCGCTCCTGGTTGACGAGCAGTGTCGTCGTGCGCTCGGCGATCCGGTCGGCCGCCCTGCGGTGCGCGGCGGTGCCGACCGTGTGGTCGACGCCGGAGTCGCTGACGTACGGATTCTCCAGCAGGCCCAGCTTGGACTTCAGGCGCAGGACGCGCAGGACGGACTCGTCGAGCCGGGCCTCCGTGAGCTCGCCGCCGTGCACGGCGTTCAGGACCGCGTTCCAGGCCACGTGGATGGACGGCGGGTTGAGGAGCTGGTCGACACCGGCCTTGAGCGCCAGGACGGGGACGCGGTCGTCGCCGTACTTCGTCCGGACACCCTCCATGCCGAGCGAGTCGGTCACCACGAGCCCGTCGTAGCCGAGTTCCTCGCGCAGGATGCCGGTGAGGATCGGGTGGGAGAGGGTCGCGGGGTCCCCGGACGGGTCGAGGGCCGGAACCATGATGTGGGCGGTCATGACCGAGTCGATGCCGGCGCGGACGGCGGCCCGGAAGGGCACGGCGTCGAGGGACGACCACAGCTCGCGGCTGTGTGTGATGACGGGGAAGCCGAAGTGGCTGTCGACGGCGGTGTCCCCGTGCCCCGGGAAGTGCTTCGCCGTGGCCGCGACCCCGACGCTCTGATAGCCCTTCACCTCGGCCGTCACCAGCCCGGCCACGGCGTCCGGATCGGCGCCGAAGGAGCGTACGCCGATGACCGGGTTGGCCGGGTTGACGTTCACGTCGGCGACCGGGGAGTAGTCCTGTCGGATGCCGAGGGCGCGCAGCTCGGCGCCGCCGAGGCGCCCCACCGTACGGGCGTCCTCCCGCGATCCGCCCGCGCCCAGCGCCATCGCGCCCGGGAACAGCGTCGCGGGCTTGCCCACCCGGGCCACCGCTCCGTACTCCTGGTCGGTGGAGATGAGGACGGGCAGCCCGCGCGGCTGGTCGAGGGAGACCTTCTGGATGCCGTTCGAGAGGGCGGCGATCTGGTGCGGGTCACGGGTGTTGTGCGCCCAGGTGAAGTAGATGATCCCGCCGACGCGGTACCTGGCGATCAGCTCGGCGGCCGTCCTGACGCCGAGTTCCTCGAGGTTGGTGTCGATGTCGGCCTGGTCGGGCGCGGTGGCGGAGTGCCCGTAGACCCGCATCACGAAGAGCTGGCCGACCTTCTCCTCCAGCGTCATGCGGGAGACGAGCGCCCGGAGTGACGATTCGTCAGGTCTCTTCTCGGCCGCCCGGACGGAGGTGGTGCTCAAGGTCAGGGCCGCGGTGGTCCCGGCGGTGGCGGCGAGAACGGTACGTCTGGACGGTCTGGAAGAACTCGATGGCCCCACGTGCGCTCCTCCCTCATGAAGGAAACTTCCGAGGAATCACGAATATCCGGGAAGTTTCTTCCAGTCAAGGGTGTGCACAGTATCCCGAGGAGGGGCCGTCACCGGCGCAGTTGGAGGGGGGCGCGCCGGTGACGGCGTGCTGCCGGCCGCAGGCGGCGGAGAGGGTGGTCAGCGTTCGCAGCCAGCAGCGAGGCCGACACCGCTCTGCGGAGACTCATCCGGCAGTATGCGGATTGGACGAACCGGTGCGGGTCGAGGTTCCCCGGTTTTCGCCGGTTCGGGGAATTGGTGCGGGTGGGACGAATGGGTGGGACGGTTCGACGCCGGGCTCGCAGGGACAGGTCCATTTGGCGGACGTTCCCGCGCCGGAGCGGATCGGGGAGCCAGCATGAGGACATGGCCGTCGTCGACATCCCCGGTTCCAAGTCCATCACCGCGCGTGCGCTCTTCCTGGCGGCGGCGGCCGACGGGGTCACGACCCTCGTGCGGCCGCTCCGGTCGGACGACACGGAAGGTTTCACGGAAGGCCTGACCCGGCTCGGCTACCGCGTCGGCCGCACCCCGCACGCCTGGCAGATCGACGGCCGCCCCCAGGGCCCGGCGGCCACCGACGCCGACGTGTACTGCCGCGACGGCGCGACCACCGCCCGCTTCCTGCCGACCCTCGCCGCCGCCGGACACGGCACCTACCGCTTCGACGCCTCCCCGCAGATGCGCCGCCGCCCGCTGCTCCCGCTCACCCGCGCCCTGCGCGACCTCGGCGTCGACCTGCGGCACGACGAGGCGGAGGGCCACCATCCGCTGCGGATCGCGGCGGCCGGCGTGGAGGGCGGTGACGTGACGCTCGACGCGGGCCAGTCCTCGCAGTACCTGACCGCCCTCCTGCTGCTCGGCCCGCTGACCCGCAAGGGCCTGCGCATCACCGTCACCGACCTGGTCTCGGCGCCGTACGTCGAGATCACGCTCGCGATGATGCGGACGTTCGGCGCGTCCGTGCGCCGGGAGGGCGAGGTGTTCGTGGTCTCGCCCGGCGGCTACCGCGCCACCACCTACGCCGTCGAACCCGACGCCTCCACCGCGAGCTACTTCTTCGCCGCGGCCGCCCTGACCGGCCGCGAGGTGACGGTCCCCGGCCTGGGCGCCGGCGCGCTCCAGGGCGACCTGGGCTTCGTCGACGTACTGCGGCGGATGGGGGCGCGGGTGGAGGTCGGCTCCGGCGGGACGACGGTCGCCGGCACCGGCGAACTGCGCGGGCTCACGGTCAACATGCGGGACATCTCCGACACCATGCCGACGCTGGCCGCGATCGCGCCCTTCGCCTCGGGCCCGGTCCGCATCGAGGACGTCGCCAACACACGGGTGAAGGAGTGCGACCGCCTGGACGCCTGCGCGGAGAACCTCCGCCGGCTGGGCGTACGGGTGGAGACCGGGGCCGACTGGATCGAGATCCACCCCGGTGCGCAGCCCGTGCCGGGCGCGGAGATCAAGACGTACGGTGACCACCGCATCGTCATGTCCTTCGCGGTGACAGGACTCCGCGCGCCGGGCGGTGTCTCGTTCGACGACCCCGGCTGCGTACGGAAGACGTTCCCCGCCTTCCACGAGACCTTCGCCGCCTGGGCCGGCCCGCTGGGGTGATCAGTGAGGTGATCAGCGGGGGCGATCAGTGCGGGATGTCGTCGATCAGTTCGCGGGCGCCCTGACGCAACAGGGCGACGGCGACCGACGTGCCGAGCGTCGCGGCGTCGAGGCGGCCCGCCCACTCGTGGGCGTTCAGTACGGTCTTGCCGTCCGGGGTGAACACGCAGGCACGCAGGGACAGTTCGCCACTGCGGTCGGCCTTCGCGAAACCGGCGATCGGTGAGTTGCAGTGGCCCTGGAGGACGTGCAGGAACATCCGCTCCGCCGTGGCCTCGCGGTGCGTGTTCGGGTCGCCGAGGTCGCTGATCGTCTCGATGACGTCGGTGTCGCCCTCACGGCACTGGAGGGCCAGGATCCCCGCCCCGATCGGCGGCATCATCGTCTCGGGCGACAGGATCTCCGTGATCACGTCCGCCCGGCCGATCCGCTCCAGCCCCGACACCGCCAGCAGCAGCGCGTCCGCCTCACCGGCCGCCAGCTTCTCCAGCCGCCGGTTGGCGTTCCCCCGGAACGGCACGCACTCCAAGTGCGGGTGCGAGGCGGCCAGCTGAGCGCCCCGCCGTACCGACGAGGTGCCGATCCGGGCCCCCTGCGGCAGCTCGTCCAGCGTGAGGCCGCCCGGGTGCACGAGGGCGTCCCGGATGTCGTCCCGCGCCAGGAACGCGGCGAACATCGTCCCCGCCGGGAGGGGACGGTCCGCGGGGATGTCCTTGACGCAGTGCACCGCGAGATCGGCCTCACCGGCCAGCAGCGCCGCGTCGACCTCCTTGGTGAACGCGCCCTTCCCCTCGACCTTGGCCAGGTCGCCCATCCACTTGTCACCGGTCGTCCTCACGGGCACGACCTCGGTACGGATGTGCGGATGGAGCGCGCTCAACTCGGCACGGACACGCTCCACTTGGGCCAGGGCCATGGGCGAGTCGCGGGAGACGATACGGATCAGTTCCGGTGCCGACATGGCGTCCACGATAGCCCGTCGGCGAGGGGCGGGGAGCCGCGGGACGGCCGCCCGGGCGTGTGCGCGCGTCGCCGGAACCGGTCCTAGGCGGAGTCGTTCAGCAGGCGCCCGAGGTGCTCCCGACCCGGTCCCAGCAGCTCGGGCAGCGGTGCGGCCTCCTCGTACCACCGCTTCTCGTACTCCCAGCACAGCCAGCCGTCCCAGCCCTCCCGGGAGAGGAGTTCCACACAGTCGGCGAGGGGCAGGACGCCCGCGCCGAGGGGGAGCGGGGTGGTGTCCTCGGCGGAGGCGATGTCCTTGACCTGGAGGTAGCCGAGGTAGGTGCACAGGGCCGCGTAGGTCTCCGCCGGCTCCTCGCCGCCGAGCCAGGTGTGCATGACGTCCCACAGCGAGCCCACGTGGTGGTGGCCGACCAGGCCCAGGATCCTGATCGCGTCCGCGCCGGTGCGGTGCGAGTCATGGGTCTCCAGCAGGATCCGTACGCCCAGGTCGGCGGCGTACTCCGCGGCCGTGCCGAGCCGCCGTGCCGCCGTCGCGTCCGCCTCCTCGACGCTCTGCTCGGAACTCGCGCCCGGAAAGACGCGTACGAACGGGGCGCCCAGGTCGTGGGCGAGGTCGAGGAGCTCCTTGACCTCGGCGACGACGGTGTCGTCGTCGCCCGGCGCCGCCACCCGCGCGTAGCCCGCCACGCCCAGGATCTCGATGCCGCCCGCCTTGAACTCCGCGACCACCTCGGCCCGCTCGGCGGCCCCGATCCCGGGGTGCACCGGCTCCTCGGGATGCGCGCGCAGCTCCACGCCGTGGTAGCCGTGCGCGGCGGCGAGTCGTACGACGTCGGGGATGGGGAGCCCGGGTACGCCGAGCGTGGAGAAGGCCAGCTTCATGTGCATGGACCCTACTCGCGTGCCGATGTCGGCCGTCGTCGATCAAAAGGAGAGTCGAAGGGAAAAATCGGCTGCGGGTGGTCGAACGAGTTGGTGGCAGCTCACCGGGCCGGGCGCCGGGGCCGACGCCGGAACGCCGGATGCCGTCACGCCGGACCCCGGCGTGCTCGACCGAGGCATGCTCGACCGACCCCGGACATGACCGAAACCGCGACCGGCGGTGGCGCCTGGAAAGCCGAGTGAGCCAGACCGGTCACTCCTGCGGGGGGTGCAGATCCAACCGCCAGTCCTGGCCGGTCAGGTCCGCTCCGAACGAGCGGTGCGGTTTCTCGGCGACGAGGACGAAACCGTGGCGCTGGTAGATGCGGCGGGCGGCGGAGAGCACGTCGTTGGTCCACAGGACCAGGTCCCGGTAGCCACCGTCCCGCGCGAAGTCGATGACGGCCTCGACCAGCCGGTCGCCGATGCGCAGCCCGCGCGCGTCGGGCTCGACGAGGAGCAGGCGGAGGCGGGCGGTCCCGGGCGCGTCGTCGCGTACGCACATCACGCAGCCCACCGGCCGGCCGTCCAGCTCGGCGATCCACACCCGCTCCAGGTGCGGATCGTGGTCCTCGGCGAAGTCCGCCACGATCCGGGCGACCAGGCCCTCGTAGTCGGCGTTCCAGCCGTGCTCGGCGGCGTACAGCGCGGCGTTGCGCTGCACGATCCAGCCGAGGTCGCCGGGCCCGGGATCGCGCAGGACGACGTCCTCGCTGCGTGGTGGGCGCCCGGAGGAGAGCAGCGTGCGCACGGTCCGCATCGCCTCGGCGAGCCGGGGGCGGTCGTCGGCCGGCACGGTCGCCAGCAGCGCCCCCACCGATTCCCGTGAGCGCTCGTCCAGCAGGGCCGCCGTCTCCCTGCCCTGTGCCGTGAGCGTGATGCGGCGCCGCCGCGGGTCCCGCTCCGAGGGGGTCCGCTCGATCAGGCCGTCCTGCTCGAACTTGTTCAGGATGCGGCTCAGGTAACCGGCGTCCAGGGACAGTTCGCCGCGGAGGTCGGCGGCGTCGGTGCGGGGGGAGTGGGCGAGTTCGTACAGCACACGGGACTCGGTGAGGGTGTAGGGGGCGTAGAGGTGGCGGCCGTAGTCGAGGGCCCCGATGACGTTCGTGTAGAAGCGGTTGAAGGAGCGGATGTCCTGGACGGTCATGATCACTCAACCCCGGATGGTCGGCGCCGGTTGTTAGTCGGGCTGCGCGGGTCTGGCCCAGCGGCCTGGGTTACTCGGACCTGATAGTGGTTGCTCGGACCTGATAGTTGACTCAGTCAGAGGTATATGCCGAGCCTACGGCTTCAGCCAAGCGCGGGCAACGGTCGGGCAACTCCCCGGCAACCCGGTCATGACGTGGCCAACCCCTTTCCGCGCGGTGGCCACGAGTTCACCGCACGCCTCTGCCAACTCTCGGCCGCCCCTAGGAGAGTGAAGCGGCGGGCCCCGCCCCCGTGTGGCCCGCAGTTCGACTCCGAAGAGCTGACGAAGTCTCAAGAAGGGGTAGAAATGGCCGAGTTGACACGTCGTAGACTCCTGGGTTCGGCCGCGGGGGCGCTGGGCGGCGCCGCGGCGCTCTCCCTCCTCCCGCCGAGCGTCCAGAAGGCCGTCGCGGCCGGGCCGCCGAAGCACGGCTCGCTCCGCGACCTCGAGCACGTCGTCATGCTGATGCAGGAGAACCGGTCCTTCGACCACTACTTCGGCACCCTGTCCGGCGTACGCGGCTTCGCCGACCCGCACGCGCTGAGGCTCGACACCGGGCGGTCGGTGTTCTACCAGCCCGACGCCGTGAACCCGAAGGGGTATCTGCTCCCCTTCCATCTCGACACCCACACGTCCAGCGCCCAGGCGATCCCGTCCACGAGCCACGCGTGGGCGGTGCAGCACGAGGCGTGGAACGGCGGGAAGATGGACCGCTGGCTGCCGGCGCACCGCAAGGCGGACGGGGTCAACGGGCCGTACGTGATGGGCTACTACACGCGTGAGGACATCCCGTTCCAGTTCGCGCTGGCGGAGACGTTCACCGTCTGCGACCACTACTTCTGCTCGGTGTTCGGGCCGACCTGGCCCAACCGGCTGTACTGGATGACCGGCACGATCGACCCCGGCGGCACGCGGGGCGGCCCGGTCCTCGTCAACACGGCGCCGACGCCGTACCGGTGGACGACGTACGCGGAGCGGCTGCAGGCGGCCGGGGTCAGCTGGAAGGTGTACCAGCAGGACGACGACTACGGCTGCAACATGCTGGAGCAGTTCGCGAGCTTCCGCGGGGCGGCGCCGGGGTCCGAGCTGTACGAGCGTGGGGTGCGCCCGCAGCCGGAGGGCACGTTCGAGGACGACGCGCGGAACGACCGGCTGCCGGCGGTCTCCTGGATCGTGCCGACGAGCTTTCAGTCCGAGCACCCGGACTACCTGCCCGCCGCGGGCGCCGATTTCGTCGCGTCGAAGATCGAGGCGATCGCCTCCAGCCCGAAGGTGTGGAGCAAGACCGCCTTCATCCTGAACTACGACGAGAACGACGGCCTGTTCGACCATGTGCCGCCGCCGACGCCTCCGGCGGGTACGCCGGACGAGTTCGTCCAGGGGCTGCCCATCGGGGGCGGCTTCCGAGTGCCTGCGATCATCGTCTCGCCCTGGACGGTGGGGGGTTGGGTGGCGTCGGAGGCCTTCGACCACACCTCGGCGCTGCAGTTCCTCGAGCGGTTCACGGGGGTCGAGGAGCCCAACGTCAGTGACTGGCGGCGGTCGACGTTCGGTGACTTCACGTCGGCGTTCCGCTTCTCGCACGGGCGTCCGCGTCCGCCGCGGCTGCCGGACGACACGGCGGAGCAGCTGGAGAAGGCGAAGGAGGAGGTCGCGACCCTTCCGAAGCCGACGCTGCCCGGTGCCGACCAGTCGTTCCCCCGTCAGGAGAAGGGGCACCGTCCGCACGTGTGATCGCGGGCCCCGGCGGGTGGGTGGGTCGGGGCCGTGGCGGTACGTCGAGCCCGTCGCCGCCGGACCAGACGTGGACCGGGCAAGCGACCCGCTGCTCGATCCGAACGTAAGCGACGCGCTTGCGACGCACCGCCACGCCCCCTCCCGTGCGTCTTCGGCTGCGGGTGAGTAGGGGGAACTGCGCGACCAGCCCCCACCGGCTCGCGGGTAATGAGCCCACCCGGGGGTCTGGGGGCGGAGCCCCCAAGTTGAGGATGATGGGGGTCCCCCTGCTCGAGCGAAGTCGAGAGCTTGGGGGAGGGTAGGGGCGGCGGGGGCGAAAACCCCACGTTCAGACCCGCGGCACCCCTGTGGACCCCCGCACCATCAACTCCCCCCGCACCGTCGCGATCCCGCCCGGCGGCGGCTCCTCGCGGCCCATCGCGATACGCCCGGCCCGGGCCCCCGCCTCCGAGAGGGGCAACCGCACCGTCGTGAGCGCGGGGACGGCGTCGATGCTGAAGGGAAGGTCGTCGAAGCCGGCGACGGACACGTCGTCGGGGATACGCAGGCCCGCCTCCCGCAGCGCGGCACAGGCACCGAGCGCGACGGTGTCGTTGGCGGCGACGACAGCCGTCAACGACGGGTCACGGCGCAGGAGTTCGAGTGTCGCCTCGTAGCCGGCCCGACGGTCGTAGCGTCCATGCACCGTGCGCCGCGGATCGTCCTCGATGTCGTGCGCGGCGAGCGCGGCGCGGTGCCCCTCCAGGCGGTGCCGGGTCGTCGTCCGCTCCTCCGGGCCCGCGATGTAGCCGAGCCTGCGGTGGCCGAGCCCGATCAGATGCTCGGTGAGCTGCTGTCCGCCGCCCCGGTTGTCGAAGGTGAGCGCGATCGCCTCGGGGGCGTCGGGCGCGGGCGGCCGTCCGCACAGGACCACCTGGGTCCCCGCGTCCCCGAGCTTGCGCAGCTTCGCCGCGACCGCCGCCGCGTGCGGCGCGTCCTCGACGGCACCGCCCGTCAGGACGACCGCGGCGGCGCGCTGGCGCTGAAGGAGCGTGAGGTAGGTCAGCTCACGCTCCGGGGAGCCGCCGGTGTTGCACACGACCCCGAGCCGTTCGCCGCCCGCACGTCCCCCGGGCCCGCCGATCTCCGACTGGATCGCGGCCGCCATGATTCCGAAGAAGGGGTCGGCGATGTCGTTCACCAGGATGCCGACCAGGTCGGAGGTGGCGGCGGCCAGCGAACTCGCGGGTCCGTTCAGTACGTAGTCCAGGTCGTCCACCGCGCGCAGCACCCGCTCGCGCGTGGACGCCGCGACGGGATAGTTCCCGTTCAGCACCCGGGACACGGTCGCGGGCGAGACCTGCGCACGCGCCGCCACGTCCGCCAGGGTCACGGTCATCTCGTCGTCCTCCGGTCACGCATCTTGTAGCACCCCATCGTGCTTCTCGTGCTCGCTGTGCTCTTTGGCCTGCCGTACCCGTCGTACCCGTCGTACCCGTCGTGCCTGTCGTGCTCGTATTGCTCGTAGTGCTCCATCCGACCGTGCCACGCCCCCTACGTCCAGCCGTCCGGACGGTCGAACATCTCGTCGTCCGTATGGTCTTGTCCAATCGGCTCGACAGAGGCTAACTTCTTCTTGAGTAGAAAGCGCTTGCTGTCACGTTCACCAGTGGGGCGTACGCGGCGCGGAACCCGCGTACGAAGGGAATCACGTGACACGCAAGACGGTGCGAATCGCCATGAACGGCGTGACGGGGCGCATGGGCTACCGCCAGCACCTCGTCCGCTCGATTCTCGCCCTGCGCGACCAGGGCGGCCTCGACCTCGGTGACGGCACGGTGCTGTGGCCCGAGCCGGTCCTCCTCGGCCGCCGCGAGCACGCGCTGAAGGCGCTCGCCGAGCAGCACGGCCTGGAGCACTGGTCGACGGACGTGGACGAGGTCCTCGCCGACCCGACCGTCGACATCTACTTCGACGCCCAGGTGACCTCCGCCCGAGAGGAGGCCATCACGAAGGCCATCGCGGCGGGCAAGCACATCTACACCGAGAAGCCCACCGCCACCGGCCTCGACGGCGCCCTGGAGCTGGCCCGCCTCGCCCACGAGAAGGGCGTCAAGCACGGGGTCGTGCAGGACAAGCTCTTCCTCCCGGGGCTGCTGAAACTCAAGCGGCTCATCGACGGGGGCTTCTTCGGGCGGATCCTGTCCATCCGCGGGGAGTTCGGGTACTGGGTCTTCGAGGGCGACTGGCAGAGCGCCCAGCGGCCCTCCTGGAACTATCGCGCGGAGGACGGCGGCGGCATCGTCGTCGACATGTTCCCGCACTGGGAGTACGTGCTCCACGAGCTGTTCGGTCGGGTCACCTCGGTCCAGGCGCTCATCGCCACCCACATCCCGCAGCGCTGGGACGAGCAGGACAAGCCGTACGACGCCACGGCCGACGACGCCGCGTACGGCGTCTTCGAGCTGGAGGGCGGCGCCATCGCCCAGATCAACTCCTCCTGGGCGGTGCGCGTCAACCGCGACGAGCTGGTCGAGTTCCAGGTCGACGGGACGGAGGGGTCGGCCGTCGCCGGTCTGCGCAACTGCCGCGTCCAGCACCGGTCCGCCACCCCCAAGCCGGTCTGGAACCCCGACATCCCGGCCACGTACTCCTTCCGTGACCAGTGGCAGGAGATCCCCGACAACGCCGAGTTCGACAACGGCTTCAAGGCGCAGTGGGAGCTGTTCCTGCGGCACGTGTACGCCGACGCCCCCTACCACTGGGACCTCCTCGCCGGCGCCCGCGGCGTCCAGCTCGCCGAACTGGGGCTGAGGTCCTCGGCCGAGGGCCGCCGTCTCGACGTGCCGGAGATCTCGCTGTGACCCTTCGACTGCCGGACACGAACGGCGCGTTGAGGGTCTATGAGCCGCGTGCCGTCCCGCTCGCCCTCACCACCGGCGCGCCCTTCACCTCCCGTACGGTCTTCTCGGCCGCGCACGTCGTCGCCGACCCGTTCGCGGACGTCACGCCCGACTCGGCCGCCGCCGTCGACTGGGACGCCACCCTCGCCTTCCGCCGCCACCTGTGGTCGCACGGGCTCGGCGTCGCCGAGGCGATGGACACCGCGCAGCGCGGGATGGGCCTGGACTGGGCGGGCGCGGCCGAACTCATCCGCCGGTCCGCTGCGGAGGCGAAGGCGGTCGGGGGCCGTATCGCGTGCGGTGTCGGCACCGATCAGCTCACCGGTCCGGCATCCCTGGAAGAAGTGCGGACGGCCTACGAGGAGCAGCTCGCCCTCGTCGAGGAGTCGGGGGCGCAGGCCATCCTCATGGCCTCCCGGGCGCTGGCGGCGACCGCGAAGGGGCCCGAGGACTACCTGGAGGTCTACGGGCATCTGCTCCGTCAGGCGGTCGAGCCCGTGGTCCTGCACTGGCTCGGCCCCATGTTCGACCCCGCCCTTGAGGGCTACTGGGGGTCGGGCGACCTGGACGCGGCCACGGACGTGTTCCTGGAGGTCATCGCCGCCCACCCGGACAAGGTCGACGGCATCAAGGTCTCCCTCCTCGACGCCCGACGAGAGGTCGACCTGCGCCGCCGCCTGCCGCAGGGCGTCCGCTGCTACACGGGTGACGACTTCAACTACCCCGAGCTGATCGCGGGCGACGAGCAGGGCTTCAGCCACGCCCTGCTCGGCATCTTCGATCCGCTGGGCCCGCTCGCGGCGGAGGCGGTACGGGTGCTCGACACCGGTGACGTGAAGGGCTTCCGTGAGCTTCTCGACCCCACCGTCGAGCTCTCCCGCCATCTCTTCGAGGCGCCGACCCGGTTCTACAAGACGGGCGTCGTCCTGCTGGCGTGGCTGGCCGGGCACCAGGAGCACTTCACCATGGTCGGCGGGCTCCAGTCGGCCCGCTCGCTGCCGCACTTCGCGCGGGCGTACGAACTGGCGGACACCCTGGGCCTGTTCCCGAACCCGGAGCTCGCCGAGGCCCGGATGAAGACCCTGCTGGCTCTGTACGGAGTGACCTCATGAGCAGCCTCGCCCGTTTTTCCATCAACCAGATGACGGTCAAGCAGCTGTCGATGCCCGAACTGGTCGAGTCCTGCCTCGAGCTGGGGATCCCGGGCGTCGGACTCTGGCGTGAACCCGTCCAGTCGTACGGCCTGGACGCCACCGCCAAACTCGTCCGCGACGCCGGTCTGGCCGTCACCACGCTCTGCCGTGGCGGCTTCTTCACGGCGATCGACCCGCAGGAGCGGGCCCGCGCCCTGGACGACAACCGTGCGGCCGTCGACGAGGCCGCGACCCTCGGCACCGACACCCTGGTTCTGGTCTCCGGGGGGCTGCCCGCCGGCTCGAAGGACCTGCACGGCGCGCGGGAGCGGATCGCCGACGCGCTGGGGGAGCTGGGCCCGTACGCCGCCGAGCGGGGCGTGCGGCTGGCCATCGAGCCCCTCCACCCCATGTACGCCGCGGACCGTTGTGTGGTGTCCACCCTCGCCCAGGCCCTGGACCTCGCGGAACGCTTCCCGGCGGACCAGGTGGGCGTCACCGTCGACACGTACCACATCTGGTGGGACGACACGGCTCCCGCCCAGATCGCCCGCGCGGGCGCCGGCGGCCGTATCCACACCTTCCAGCTCGCGGACTGGACGACTCCGCTGCCCGAGGGCGTCCTCAACGGCCGCGGTCAGATCGGCGACGGTTCGATCGACATGCGGGAGTGGCGGGGGTACGTCGAGGCGGCGGGATACTCCGGGCCGATCGAGGTCGAGCTGTTCAACGACGGGCTGTGGGCGCGGGACGGGCGGGAGGTGCTGGCGGAGACGGCGGCGCGGTTCGTGGAGCACGCCGGGTAGCCCCGTCGGCGGCCGCTGTCACTTCTTGGTCATTTCTTGCGTGCCGCCCGCTTGGTGAGGACCGTCAGCACGACCGGGACGAGCATCTCGATGACACGGGTGACCGTGGCCACCGGGATGCCCGTCTTCTTGGCGATGGCGTTCGCGACCGGCTTGCTCACCTTGGCCAGCACCCCGGCCATCAGACCGCCGGTGGCGAACCCGCCCAGGGTGGACACGCCCTGGAGCGGGGCCTCCTCCTCGGGCGCAGCCGCGGCCTCCTCCTGTACGGGGCCGGCGAGTGCCGAGACCGTGGTCCCGACCACCTCCTGGGCGCCCGCCGTGTCGGTCCCCAGCAGCCCCGCGATCTCCTGGAGCTTGTCGTCGCCCAGTTCACCGAGCACGTCGTCCTCGAAGGAGGAAGCGGATTCACTCATGCCGGAAAGCATCCCGAAAGAATCTAGGAAGGCCGTGCAACCCTTCCCCCACCCCGCGTGTCGTACTTGGCATCAGGACTTCTGGAGGGGGATCTGGGGGGATCGCGGGGTTCTGATGTCGGAGGGGAAAACCGAGGGGCCCGGTCGACGGACCGGGCCCCTCGAAGCATGTCGAACACCGACTAGAAGAAGACCCCGCACCGCAGCAGCACATTCGCGTACGGCCGTGCCTCTCCCGTGCGGACGATCAGCTTCGCGCCCGCCGCCAGCGACTTCAGTTCCTCGTGCGAGACCGTCGACAGCGTGGGGAAACGGGCGTCCAGCAGGGCCGTCGCCTCCGGGTTCGCCCCGCGGACCTCGTGCGCGGCCGTGGCGCCCTCCACCACGAGTTCCGCCAGCAGCCCGTCGAGCACCTCCGCGAAGGACGGCACCCCGGCCCGGAAGGCCAGGTCCACGACGCGCGGCCCGGTGGGGATGGGCATCCCGGCATCGCAGACGAGCACCCCGTCCCCATGGCCCAGCTCGGCCAGCGCGCCCGACAGATGGCGGTTCAGGATTCCGGCCTTCTTCATAGCGACGCGACCTCTTCGGCCGTCGGGAAGGACTCCTGCGCCCCGGCGCGGGTGACCGCCGCCGCGCCGACGCGGGCGGCGTACGCGGCCGCCTCGGCGAGCGGCTCGTCGAGCCCGAGCCGCCACGCCAGCGCCGCCGTGAACGCGTCCCCCGCGCCCGTCGTGTCCACCGTCTCCACCTTCACCGACGGCACCCGCGCGGCGCCGTCGGCGGAGGCCACCAGCGCGCCCCGCGTGCCCAGCGTGATCACCACCGAGCGCGGGCCGAGGGCGAGCAGGGCGGACGCCCAGTCCTCCGGGGAGTCCCCGAGATCCGTGCCGACGATCACCCGCGCCTCGTGCTCGTTCACGATCAGCGGATCGCAGGCCGCGAGCACCTCGGCGGGCAGCGCTTGCGGCGGCGACGGGTTCAGTACGAAACGGCTGCCGGGAGCGAGATTCCGTACGACCTCCACGACCGTCTCCAACGGGATCTCCAGCTGCGCCGAGACCACGCGGGAGGCCGCCAGGAGGTTTCCGGCGGACCGCACGTCCTCGGGTGCGAGGCGGCCGTTGGCACCGGGCGAGACCACGATGCTGTTGTCCCCGGAGGGGTCCACCGTGATGAGCGCGACCCCGGTCGGCGCCCCGCCGACGAGCACGCCCGCCGTGTCGACCCCGGCCGCCCGCTGCGAGTCGAGCAGCAGTCGCCCGTGCGCGTCGTCGCCGACCCGGGCCAGCAGCGCCGTACGGGCTCCGAGGCGGCCGGCGGCGACGGCCTGGTTGGCGCCCTTGCCGCCCGGGTGGACGACGAGGTCGGAGCCGAGCACCGTCTCGCCGGCCGCGGGCCGCCGCTCGACCCCGATCACCAGGTCGGCGTTGGCCGATCCCACGACCAGCAGGTCGTAGTCGTACATGAACTTTCTCCCTATGAAGGTGAGTCGAAGCAACGGGGCGAGCCGCCCGGCGGCGCGCGGAGGTCGTCCGCGTCGCGCTGCCCGGGCGGCCCGCTCAGGTCATCCGCCGAAGCCGGCCACATTCTCCTTCGTGACCACCTTCACCGGCACCATCACCGTCTTCTCGACCGTCTTGCCCTCGGCGGCGTTCAGCGCGTTCTCCACCGCGATCCGGCCGAGCTCCTTCGGCTGCTGGGCCACGGACGCGTACATCGTGCCGTTCTTGACCGCCTTCAGGCCGTCCGGTTCGCCGTCGAAGCCGATGACCGAGACCGACGTGCCGGCCTTGGAGCCGAGCGCCTTGACCGCGCCGAGCGCCATCTCGTCGTTCTCGGCGAAGACGCCCTGGATGTCGGGGTGCGCCTGAAGCAGG
This sequence comes from Streptomyces mirabilis, assembly GCF_039503195.1. Classification (NCBI taxonomy): domain Bacteria; kingdom Bacillati; phylum Actinomycetota; class Actinomycetes; order Kitasatosporales; family Streptomycetaceae; genus Streptomyces; species Streptomyces mirabilis. The sequence goes on along the minus strand of NZ_JBCJKP010000001.1, from coordinate 4,024,427 downwards.
TTCGTCATCACGTCGAGGCCCTTGGTGCGGTCGAAGTCCGCGGGCTGCCGGGCGACGACCTCGATACCCGGGTAGGCCTTCAGACCCTCGGCGAAGCCCGCGCCGCGTTCACGGCTCGCGGACGTTCCGGCCAGGCCCTGCAGGATCACGATCTTGCCCTTGCCGCCCAGCTTCTCGGCCATCGCCTTGGCGCCGAGCTTGCCGCCCGCGATGTTGTCGGAGGCGACCAGCGCGGCCGTGTCGGCCTTGTTCACGCCCCGGTCCACGCCGACGACGGGGATGCCGGCCTTGTTCGCGGAGCGGACCGCCGGGCCCGCCGCGTCCGAGTCCACCGGATTGACGATGATCGAACCGAGTCCCGAACTGGTGAAGTTCTGGAGCTGGTTGGCCTGTTGCGAGGCGTCGTTCTGCGCATCCGTGACCGTCAGGTCCACGCCGAGCTTCTTCGCCTCCTGCTGGGCACCCGACTTGATCTGCACGAAGAACGGGTTGTTCAGGGTGGAGAGGGACAGGCCCACCTTCTTCGTCGCCGACGAGGAGGAGCCGTTGTGCAGGAAGGACATCGCACCGACGACGGCCGCCGCGACCACGGCCGCGATGATGTACGTCGCCGCCTGCTTGCCCCTGCCGCCAGGCGCACCGGTCCCGGCGGCGACCGGAGTCGCCCCGGCCTTGCGCCGCAGCGTGTCCAGCAGCACCGCCAGCGCGATCACGACACCGATGACGACCTGCTGCCAGAAGGCGGAGACGGAGAGCAGGTTCAGACCGTTACGGAGCACCGCGAGGATCAGGGCGCCGATCAGCGTGCCGGACGCCTTGCCGGTGCCGCCCGCCAGCGAGGCGCCGCCGATGACGACCGCGGCGATCGCGTCCAGCTCGTAGCCCTGCGCGGCCTGCGGCTGCGCGGAGGAGAGCCGGGAGGCGAGCACGATGCCCGCGGCGGCCGCGAAGAGACCCGACAGGGCGTAGATCGCGAGCTTCTGCCTCTTCACCCGCAGACCCGAGAGGCGCGCGGCCTCCTCGTTGCCGCCGATCGCGTACATGGAGCGGCCGATGTAGGTACGGCCCAGGATCAGGGCGGTGATCAGACCCATGACGACCATCACCAGGACCGGGACCGGCAGCCAGCCGCCGAGCGTGTCACCGAGGTGCGAGACCGATTCGGGGAAGGCGATCGGCGAGCCCTGCGAGATCACCAGGGACAGACCGCGGCCCACCGACAGCATGGCGAGCGTCGCGATGAACGGCGGCAGCTTCCCGTAGGAGATCAGGACGCCGTTGACCAGGCCGCACGCTATGCCGGTCGCGACCGAGAGGATCACCGCCATCCAGACCGGGACGCCCTGGGAGGTCGCCATCCAGGCGAGGACGGTGGCGGACAGCGCGGCGACCGAGCCGACCGACAGGTCGATGCCCGCCGAGACGATCACGAAGGTCACACCGAAGGCGAGGATGGCGGTCACGGCCGCCTGGACGCCGATGTTGAGCAGGTTGTCCGTCGTCAGGAAGTCGCCGGACAGCGCCGACATCGCGATGACGAGGGCGATGAGCGCGGTGAGCGCCCCGTTGTCGAGCAGAAGGCGGCGGACCGCCGAGGCGCCACTCGCGCCCGTAGTGCTCTTGAGCGTGTCAGTGGCCACGGGAGCCCTCCACAGCGGTAACAGAGTTGGTGGTCGGTGTGCTGACGGCGAGTGCCATCACGGAGTCCTGGGTCGCTTCGTCGGCGGACAGTTCGCCCGCGATCCGGCCCTGGGCCATCACCAGCACCCGGTCGCTCATGCCGAGCACCTCGGGCAGATCGCTGGAGATCATCAGGACGGCCGCGCCGGCGGCCGTCAGTTCGTTGACGAGCTGGTAGATCTCGACCTTGGCGCCGACGTCGATGCCGCGGGTCGGCTCGTCGAGGATCAGGACCTTGGTGTCGGCCAGCAGCCACTTGCCGATGACGACCTTCTGCTGGTTGCCGCCGGAGAGTGTGCGCACGTGCTGGCCCAGACCGGCCATCCGGACGCCGAGCTGCTCGGCGATCCGCGCGGCGGCCGCCCGCTGACCCTTGAGGTCGACGAGCCCGCCATGGGTCGCCGCCCGCATGGTGACCAGGCCGAGGTTCTCCTCGACGGAGGCGTCCAGGAGCAGTCCCTGGCCCTTGCGGTCCTCGGGGATGAGCCCGATCCCGGCCGCCATCGCCGCGTTCACGTCGTGCCGCCGCAGCGCGGAACCGGCGACCTTGACGGTCCCCTTGTCGTACGGATCGGCCCCGAAGACGGCTCGTACGACCTCCGTGCGCCCGGCCCCCACGAGCCCCGCGATACCGACGACCTCACCGGCCCGCACCTCGAAACTCACATCGTGGAAGACCCCGTCACGGGTCAGTCCCTCGACGGTCAGCAGGGCCGTCCCGGAGCCGTCGTCACCGGCGGCCCGCACGCGTGGATACTGCTGCTCGATCGACCGCCCCACCATGAGCCGTACGAGTTCGTCCTCGGTGGTGGAGGCCGGGACCTGCCCGACGCTCCTGCCGTCCCGGATGACGGTGACCCGGTCCCCCAGGGCGGCGATCTCCTCCAAGTGGTGCGTGATGAAGACGATGCCGACACCGTCCTCGCGCAGCCTGCGCACGATGGAGAAGAGTTTTTCGACCTCTTCGGAGGTGAGCACCGCGGTCGGCTCGTCCATGATCAGCACACGGGCGTTCAGGCTCAGCGCCTTCGCGATCTCGACCATCTGGAGACGTGCGATACCGAGTTCACGCACCCGCGCGCGCGGGGAGACGCTGACACCCACCCGCTCCAGCAGCTCGGCGGCCTCGGCCTCCATCCTCTTCCGGTCGATCAGCCCGTAGCGGCGCGGCTGCCGCCCCAGGAAGATGTTCTCGGCGACCGTCAGATCGGGAACGAGGTTGAACTCCTGGTAGATGGTCGCGATCCCGAGGCGCTCGGAGTCCTGCGCGCCGTGGACGCGCACCTCCTCGCCGTCGACGAGGACACGCCCGGAGTCGGGCTGGTAGGCGCCCGAGAGCATCTTGATGAGCGTGCTCTTGCCGGCACCGTTCTCGCCGAGCAGCACATGCACCTCGCCGCGGCGCAGATCGAAGTCGACGCTGTCGAGCGCGACCACGCCGGGGAAGGTCTTTCGGATGCCCTCGATGCGCAGCAACTCGTCCTGGTTGCTCACGACTTACTCCTGTTCGTTACGGGGGAGTGCGGGGTGGGGGCCGGTTCGCCGCACGAGCGGCGGACGACGAGACGGGCGGCGAGGGTGACCGACTGCGGGGGCCGCCCCTCGATCCGGTCGACGAGCGCGCGTACGGCGGCCCGCCCCAGCTCGCCGGTCGGCTGGGCCACCGCGGTGATCGGCGGATCGGTGTGCACGAACCACGGGATGTCGTCGAACGCCGCGAGCGCGATGTCCTCGGGAACCCGCAGCCCGCGCGCGCGGACCGCGTCCAGCGCGCCGAGCGCCATCAGGTTGTCGGCGGCGAAGACGACCTCGGGCGGCTCGGGCAGGTCGAGGAAGCCCTCGGTGACCCGCCGTCCGCTCTCGGCCTGGAAGTCGCCCTGACCTATGTAGGCGTCCGGGAGCGGCAGTCCGTGTTCGGCCATGGCCTCCCGGAAGGCCTCGACGCGCTCGCTGCCGGTGGTGGTCGCTGCGGGCCCCGCGATGATCGCGAGCCGGCGGTGTCCCAGCCCGTGCAGATGCGCCACGAGATCCCGGACCGCCGTCCGGCCGTCCGCCCGTACGACGGGCACGTCCACGCCCGGGATCCAGCGGTCCACGAAGACCATCGGCGTCCCCGCACGCGCGGCGTCCAGCATCCCGGGGGAGCCGCCGTCGGCGGGGGAGACGAGCAGTCCGTCGATCCGGCGGTCCAGCAGGGTCCGTACGTGGTGGTCCTGGAGGTCCGGCCGTTCGTCGGCGTTGCCGATGATCACGCTGTAGCCGAGGGCGCGGGCCTCCTCCTCGACGGAGCGGGCCAGTTCGGTGAAGTACGGGTTGAGTACGTCGCTGATGACCAGGCCGAGGGTGCGGGTCTGGTCGGTGCGCAGAGAGCGGGCGACGGCGTTCGGGCGGTAGCCCAGGGTCTGTACCGCGGCCAGCACGCGGGTGCGTGCCTCTTCGCTGACCGACGGATGATCGTTCAGGACGCGCGAGACCGTGGCGACGGATACGCCGGCCTCGGCGGCAACGTCCTTGATGCTCGCCATCGCCGCTCCACCTCCTCGTGGAATCGATTACACGGAGGATTGGAATCGATTACACGAGCATTAATCAAGACCTCAACCACATGCCGAAACCGGATCGTGATGAACCGCGCTCGGATGAGCGGGGTGAGGTGGGGGGCGGGGCGGGGTTGGAATAGGTGGGGGAGCAGGTGGGGGAGCAGGTGGGGGAGCACCCGCCTCCTGCGGATCGCGGGTGCTCCCGTGGGGCTACTTCAGCCAGTCGGTGTAGTGCGTGGGGGCGATGCGGGCGCCCTTCTTGGTGGTGAGGACGTCGCCGTGGGCCGCGGCGAACATGCCGGCGGTGTCGTCGACGGTCACCGAGCGTTTGTCGCCCTTGAAGTCGAGGGTGATCCGACCCAGCTCGTCCAGCGGGTAGGTGTCGGGTCCGCCGACCTCGAGGGTGCCCCCCAGGGGTGATCCGGCCGCGACCTCGGCGACGGTCGCCGCGACGTCCGCCGCGGCGATCGGCTGGATGGGAGTGCGGGGCAGGCGGACGGTGTCGCCGTCGGCGGTCCAGGACAGGAGGGCGTCGACGAACTCCATGAACTGGGTGGCGCGGACGATGGAGTACGGGACGGGGCCGGCCTTGAGGATGTCTTCCTGGAGGGTCTTGGCGCGGTAGTAGTCGAGGTCCGGCACCTGGTCGGTGCCGACGATGGACAGGATGACGAAGTGTCCGACGCCCGCCCGCTGGGCCGCGGCCAGGAGGTGGTCCATCGAGGTCCGGAAGAACGCGGCGGAGGCGTCGTCGAAGGTCGGGGAGTTGGTCAGGTTGACGACCACGTCGGCGCCGGCCAGCGCCGCGTCCACGCCCTGACCGGTGAGGACGTCGACCCCGGTGGACAGCGAGTGCGGCACCGCCTCGTGTCCGGCCGCGTTCAGGTTCCGCACGACCTGTGACCCGATCAGCCCGGTCCCGCCGATGACTGCGATCTTCATGAGACGTCCCGCCCTTCGCTCGTTGATGCCCGTCGATCATGGTCCGTTATGAATCGTATGTACCTTTAGGGCGTTGTTGTGTCGTGCCGGCTTCGACGGAAGAACCCGTGCCGGACTCGTCCAGTCGGTCCAGGGCCAGGCGGGCGGCCACGTCCTCACCCGCTCGCCCGAGCTGATCACCGTGCTCGACGCCGTCGAGGCCGTCGCTGTCCGCCACGGCGCCCCGGCTGTCAGTCGTCACAGGTACCTTCGGATCATGTCCAATCAGGCGGAGAACCGGCAGGTGCAACTGGCGGTTGTCGAGGGCGTGCTCGAGCGCATCACGTACGCCAACGAGGAGAACGGGTACACGGTCGCGAGAGTGGACACCGGCCGCGGCGCCGGCGACCTGCTCACCGTCGTGGGCGCACTTCTCGGCGCCCAGGTGGGCGAGTCGCTCCGGATGGAGGGCCGTTGGGGCTCCCACCCGCAGTACGGCAAGCAGTTCACGGTGGAGAACTACACGACCGTCCTGCCCGCTACCGTCCAGGGCATCCGCCGCTATCTCGGCTCCGGTCTGGTCAAGGGCATCGGCCCGATCTTCGCCGACCGCATCACCCAGCACTTCGGGCTGGACACGCTCCAGATCATCGAGGAGGAGCCCAAGCGCCTCATCGAGGTCCCCGGCCTCGGCCCCAAGCGCACCAAGAAGATCGCCGACGCCTGGGAGGAGCAGAAGGCGATCAAGGAGGTCATGCTCTTCCTCCAGACCGTCGAGGTGTCGACGTCGATCGCGGTGCGCATCTACAAGAAGTACGGCGACGCGTCGATCTCGGTCGTCAAGAACCAGCCCTACCGCCTGGCCGCCGACGTCTGGGGCATCGGCTTCCTCACCGCGGACAAGATCGCCCAGTCCGTCGGCATCCCGCACGACAGCCCCGAGCGCGTCAAGGCGGGCCTCCAGTACGCCCTGTCGCAGTCCGCCGACCAGGGCCACTGCTTCCTCCCCGAGGAGCAGCTGATCGCCGACGCGGTGAAGCTGCTCCAGGTGGACACGGGCCTGGTCATCGAATGCCTGGCGGAACTGGCGGAGCCGACCCAGGACGAGGACGAGCCCGGTGGCGTACGGGAGCCGGGTGTCGTACGCGAGAAGGTCCCCGGTCCCGACGGCGGCCCGGACACGGTCACGGCCGTCTATCTGGTCCCCTTCCACCGCGCCGAACTCTCCCTCTCGGCCCAGCTGTTGCGCCTCCTGCGCACCACCGAGGACCGGATGCCCGGTTTCCACGACGTGGCCTGGGACAAGGCACTGACCTGGCTGAAGGGGCGTACGGGCGCGGAGTTGGCACCCGGGCAGGAGGAGGCCGTCCGGCTGGCGCTCACCAAGAAGGTCGCGGTGCTCACCGGGGGCCCCGGCTGCGGCAAGTCGTTCACGGTCCGCTCGATCGTGGAGCTGGCGCGCGCCAAGCGGGCGAAGGTGGTGCTCGCGGCGCCGACGGGCCGTGCCGCCAAGCGACTCGCCGAGCTGACCGGAGCGGACGCCTCCACCGTGCACCGGCTCCTGGAGCTCAAGCCGGGCGGGGACGCGGCGTACGACAAGGACCGGCCGCTGGACGCCGACCTGGTGGTCGTGGACGAGGCCTCCATGCTCGATCTCCTGCTCGCCAACAAGCTGGTCAAGGCGGTGCCGCCGGGCGCCCACCTGCTGTTCGTCGGGGACGTGGACCAACTCCCCAGCGTCGGCGCCGGCGAGGTCCTGCGCGACCTGCTCGCCGACCGGAGCCCCATCCCCTCCGTCCGTCTGACCCAGGTCTTCCGCCAGGCACAGCAGTCCGGAGTGGTGACGAACGCGCACCGGATCAACTCCGGGCAGCATCCCGTCACCGACGGCATGAAGGACTTCTTCCTCTTCGTCGAGGACGAGACCGAAGAGGCCGGGCGGCTCACCGTGGATGTGGCGGCACGGCGGATTCCCGCCAGGTTCGGGCTCGACCCACGCCGGGACATCCAGGTGCTGGCGCCCATGCACCGCGGTCCCGCGGGCGCGGGCACCCTCAACGGCCTGTTGCAGCAGGCGATTACGCCAGGCCGCCCCGACCTCCCGGAAAAACGCTTCGGTGGCCGGGTCTTCCGGGTCGGCGACAAGGTGACCCAAATCCGCAACAACTACGAAAAAGGGGAGAACGGCGTCTTCAACGGCACCGTGGGCGTGGTCACCTCACTCGACTCCGAGGAGCAGCGTCTGACGGTGCTGACGGACGAGGACGAGGAGGTGTCCTACGACTTCGACGAACTCGACGAGCTGGCCCACGCGTACGCGGTGACGATCCACCGCTCCCAGGGCAGTGAGTACCCCGCGGTGGTGATTCCGGTCACCACCGGCGCGTGGATGATGCTCCAGCGCAATCTGCTCTACACGGCGGTCACCCGCGCCAAGAAGCTCGTCGTCCTGGTGGGCTCCCGCAAGGCGATCGGCCAGGCGGTCCGCACGGTGTCGGCAGGCCGCCGTCACACATCCCTCGATCACCGCCTCACCACCTGACCCGCAGCCGAAAAGGACGCGTCACGGGGTCCGGGGCGGAGCCCCGCGGGGAGGGGACACCCGTTCCCGCCCCAGGCATCACAAAAAATGATCGATCAAACGAGTCGCAAAGGTCACACAGCACTTCCGGAACCTGGGCGAAGGGGGGCAGGATGAGCAGGTTGGCGGCACTGAGTGCCGCCGATAGGCCCAATGGTCGACCCCGAGTGCACTCTCCAGGGCCAAATGGGGGATGGTAGAGACAGTCAGGGCACCTCGAAGAAGAGGCACAACGTCGGTGAGGGATGACGTGAGCGACAACTCTGTAGTACTGCGGTACGGCGATGGCGAGTACACCTACCCGGTGATCGACAGCACCGTCGGCGACAAGGGCTTCGACATCGGGAAGCTCCGCGCCCAGACCGGGCTGGTGACGCTGGACAGCGGGTACGGCAACACCGCCGCGTATAAATCCGCGATCACCTACCTCGACGGTGAGCAGGGCATCCTCCGGTACCGCGGCTACCCGATCGAGCAGCTGGCCGAGCGCTCCACCTTCCTTGAGGTGGCCTCTCTGCTGATCAACGGTGAGCTGCCGAACGTGGACGAGCTCTCCACCTTCAAGAACGAGATCACGCAGCACACCCTGCTGCACGAGGACGTCAAGCGCTTCTTCCAGGGCTTCCCGCGCGACGCGCATCCGATGGCGATGCTGTCGTCGGTGGTCAGCGCCCTGTCGACGTTCTACCAGGACAGCCACAACCCGTTCGACGAGAAGCAGCGTCACCTTTCGACGATCCGCCTTCTCGCCAAGCTTCCGACGATCGCGGCGTACGCCTACAAGAAGTCGATCGGTCACCCCTTCGTCTACCCGCGCAACGACCTCGGGTACGTCGAGAACTTCCTGCGCATGACCTTCTCGGTCCCCGCGCAGGACTACGAGCTCGACCCGGTCGTCGTCGCCGCGCTCGACAAGCTGCTCATCCTGCACGCCGACCACGAGCAGAACTGTTCGACCTCCACCGTGCGCCTGGTGGGCTCGTCGCAGGCGAACATGTTCGCGTCGATCTCCGCCGGCATCAGCGCGCTGTGGGGCCCCCTGCACGGTGGCGCCAACCAGTCCGTGCTGGAGATGCTGGAGGGCATCCAGGCCTCCGGCGGCGACGTCGACTCCTTCATCCGCAAGGTGAAGAACAAGGAGGACGGCGTCCGTCTGATGGGGTTCGGCCACCGCGTCTACAAGAACTTCGACCCCCGGGCGAAGATCATCAAGGCGGCGGCGCACGACGTCCTCTCGGCGCTCGGCAAGTCCGACGAGCTGCTGGACATCGCGCTCAAGCTGGAGGAGCACGCGCTCTCCGACGACTACTTCGTCTCGCGCAGCCTCTACCCGAACGTGGACTTCTACACCGGTCTGATCTACCGCGCCATGGGCTTCCCGACCGAGATGTTCACGGTCCTGTTCGCCCTCGGCCGCCTCCCGGGCTGGATCGCCCAGTGGCACGAGATGATCAAGGAGCCCGGCTCCCGCATCGGCCGCCCGCGCCAGATCTACACGGGCGTCGTCGAGCGCGACTTCGTCCCGGTCGAGGCCCGCTAGGCCCAGGTCACTCCCAGGAAAAACGGAAAGCGCCCTGCTACCGGTCCCCCCACGGGCCGGCAGTCAGGGCGCTTTCCTTGTCCCGGTGCGGATTCCCCCCACGGGATCCGGCCGGGCGTCTGTGGGACAGCGCCTGAATCGCTGCGAGCGTGCTGACGCGTTGCTCCCGGCCGGCCGGGAGGGCCGGACCGGCCGTGAGCAAAACGAGCAAAACTCTCTGTACTGCTGCGGTGCTGATGTACTGCCGGGGTGCGGTCTGCCGGGACCCGTACCGACGGGAGGGCCGCTCAAAGCTCCCCGCTGCACGTGCCCCGGCAACGCAGTTCCGGGAACGTCCCCCAAGACATCCCCAGATGTCAGAGACGCCCCCCAAGACGTCTCCGGCATCGCCAACTTAGACTCACGAACCCCTTCGATGGTTACGTTCGCATCACTGTGATCTGCGTCTCTTGCGTATGTCCTGAAGATACGCAAGAGACTGATATGGCAAATCGAGACCCAAGCGTAAGGAAGATGCGCGAGCCTTGTGAAGAGCTTATGTGAGGCTCCCGTTCGACTCTAGGGGGACTCTTACTCCGTCGTCATGAGAATGTCCTGAGTCGAAGGCTGTTTGTCACCACGAACACCGACGAGAAGGCCATCGCGGCCCCGGCGATCATCGGGTTGAGGAGTCCGACCGCGGCGAGCGGCAGCGCCGCCACGTTGTATCCGAACGCCCACACCAGGTTCCCCTTGATCGTGGACAGGGTCTTGCGGGACAGCCGGATCGCGTCCGCCGCCACCCGCAGATCCCCCCGGACCAGCGTCAGGTCGCTCGCCTCGATCGCCGCGTCCGTGCCCGTCCCCATCGCGAGGCCGAGGTCGGCGGTGGCGAGGGCCGCCGCGTCGTTCACCCCGTCGCCGACCATCGCCACGGTCCGCCCCTCGCTCTGGAGGCGCTTGACGACGGCGACCTTGTCCTCGGGCAGCACCTCGGCGATCACATCCCCGGGGTCGATGCCGACGGCACGCGCCACGGACCGGGCGACCGCCTGGTTGTCCCCGGTCAGCAGGACCGGTGTGAGCCCCAGGCCGCGCAGTGCGCGCACCGCCTCGGCGCTGGTCTCCTTGATCGCGTCGGCGACGGTCACGACACCGAGTGCCACCCCGTCCCGGGTGACCACGACGGCCGTACGTCCGTCCGTCTGTGCCTCGGCCTTGGCGCGGGCCAGCGCCTCCGGGAGTTCGCCTTCGTGCAGCCGTCCCACCTGGACGTCGTGACCCTCCACGCGTCCGCGTACGCCGAGGCCGGGGACGTTCTCGAAGTGCTCCACCGGAGGAAGGGTGCCAGTCCGCTCCTGAGCGCCCGCGGCGATCGCCCGGGCCACCGGATGCTCGGAGGCGTGCTCCAGGGCGCCTGCGAGCCGCAGGACCTCCTTCTCGTCGGTGTCGGCGACGACGTACACCTCCCACAGTGTCATCCGTCCCGTCGTCACCGTGCCGGTCTTGTCCAGGACGACGGTGTCGACGCGGCGTGTGGACTCCAGGACCTCGGGGCCCTTGATGAGGATGCCGAGTTGGGCGCCGCGGCCCGTGCCGACCATCAGGGCGGTCGGCGTCGCGAGGCCGAGGGCGCAGGGGCAGGCGATGATCAGCACCGCGACGGCCGCGGTGAAGGCGGCGACCGTGTCGCCGGTGACACCGAGCCACACCCCGAAGGTGCCGAGCGCGATCACCAGCACCACCGGCACGAAGATCCCGGAGATCCGGTCGGCGAGGCGCTGGACCTCGGCCTTGCCGTTCTGCGCGTCCTCGACGAGGCGGGCCATCCGCGCGAGTTGGGTGTCGGCGCCGACCCGGGTCGCCTCGACGACGAGCCGTCCGCCGGCGTTCACGGTCGCGCCGGTGACGCCGGAACCCACCGTCACGTCCACCGGCACCGACTCGCCCGTCAGCATGGCGGCGTCGACGGCGGAGGAACCCTCCACCACCGTCCCGTCGGTGGCGATCTTCTCGCCGGGCCGTACGACGAAGCGGTCGCCCGTCGCCATCCGCGCGACCGGGATTCGGACCTCACGGCCGTCCCGTAGCACCGCGACGTCCTTGGCCCCCAGCTCCATCAGCGCCCGCAACGCGGCTCCGGCCCGCCGCTTGGAGCGGGCCTCCAGGTAGCGGCCCAGCAGGATGAAGGCGACGACACCCGCGGCGACTTCCAGATAGATCGTCGACGACCCCTCCGTACGCGAGACGGTGAGGTCGAACCCGTGCCGCATGCCCGGCATGCCCGCGTGCCCCCAGAACAGCGCCCACAGGGACCAGCCGAACGCGGCGAGCGTGCCGACCGAGACGAGGGTGTCCATGGTGGCCGCGCCGTGCCGCGCGTTGGTGAACGCGGCCCGGTGGAAGGGCAGCGCGCCCCAGACCACGACGGGTGCGGCGAGGGTCAGCGAGAGCCACTGCCAGTTGTCGAACTGCAGCGCCGGGACCATCGACATCAGGACGACGGGAAGGGCGAGCAGTGCCGACACGACGAGCCGTTCGCGCAGGGAGGCGAGTTCGGGGTCCTCGTCGGGGCCGACGGCGTCGGTGGCCCGTTCCGGCGTTTCGAGGCGCGGCGGCGGGGGTTCCTCGGCCGTGTATCCCGTCTTCACGACGGTGGCGATGAGGTCGGCGACCTGTACCCCCACCGGGTACGAGACCTTCGCCTTCTCCGTCGCGAAGTTGACCGTGGCGGTGACGCCGTCCATGCGGTTGAGCTTCTTCTCGACGCGGGCCGCGCAGGAGGCGCAGGTCATTCCGCCGATGGTGAGCTCCACCTCCGACGGCGCGGCCGGCGCGGTGATCGGGGTGGTCGCGGTGGTCTGGGCCGTCTCGGCTATGGCCGGCTCGGGTGCTGCGGTGGTCATGGTCGGGCTCCAGGGAATGAGCCGGGCCGTACGGAGCCAGTATCAGCTGGTCGGTACGGCCCGGTGTGGAGAGCTGCGTGAAGTGCTGAGTGGTGCGGGTGAAGTGCTGGGTGGTGCGGGGCGAACGGGTGATGCGCGTGATACGGGGAACTGGAAGGCGCGGGGGAGCGACTGCTGAGTGCGAGGCCGGTGACTCAGGCCTTGCCGGCGAGCTCGAAGCCCGCCTCGTCGACGGCGGCGCGCACGGCCTCCTCGTCGAGCGGCGCCGCGGAGACCACGGTCACCTCGCCGGTGGCGGCGACGGCCTTGACCGAGGTGACCCCGGGGATCTCGGAGATCTCGCCGGAGACGGAGCCCTCACAGTGCCCGCAGCTCATTCCGCTCACCTGATAGACGGTCGTGACGGAACCCGGGGTGTCGGTCTGCGTGGTCATGGCGTGCTCCTCGTCGAGGCGTGTGGGGTTCGGGTGGCTTGCTCAGGTGACCAACACTATACCCCTAGGGGGTATTTCTCCAAGCAAAGTCGTGGCGTGTCAGCGAACGCACCCAGCCGACCCCCGCGAGCGCGACGATGATCAGGCCACCCACCGAGAACAGCGTGAAGAGATGTTTCTGCTCGTCGGTGGGCCCCTGCAGGTACCCCAGTCCGAACAACGTCCGGTCGAGCCCCGTCGTGGTCAGCCGCGCGACCAGCCAGAGCGCGATGCCGTGTGTCGAGTCCCACAGGGCGTGCAACAGCGACACGCCGACATAGGTGCCCGCCACCGGGCCGGCGTACTGGAAGCGCCCGTGCGGATGGCGGTACGTGAGCAGCACCGCACCCGCGATCGCCGTCCACAGGCCGTGCCCGAAGGGGGTGAGCAGCCCGCGCGGGATCTCCGTCTCCAGCAGTGCGCGCAGATCGAGTCCCTTGAGGGAGACGGCGGCGTTGAACGCGTACCCCGCGCTCTCCAGCGCCGCGAAGCCGAAGCCGAGGCTCGCGCCGAGCACGAGGCCGGCCCGCAGTCCCCGGAGTCGGGGGTGGCGGCGCAGGACGAACGCCAGCGCGGTCAGTTTCGCCGCCTCCTCGACCAGTCCGACGCCGACGCACCTCGACAGCGAGGGGTGGAGCAGGTGGTTCTCCGCCACCGACGCGCCCAGCACCCCGAGGGTCCCGCCGGCCAGGAGGCAGCCGAGGATCACCTGCACGCCGAGGTCGCGGCCGTGGCGCTCGTAGGCCCAGAGTGTGAAGGCGACGGGGGTCAGGAAGCTGCCCAGCAGGAGCAAGGTGGGTAGCAGCGTGGTGTTCCCCGTCGTGTACGTGACGATCGCCGTCAGTGTCCAGAGTGCGAGCCCGCCGCCCAGGCAGCGTCGCCACAGTCCGGTGCGGATCTGGGGGTGCGACGGCGGGGGCTGCTGGGGTCCGGGAATGCGGGCCCGGGGCGCACCGGGCGGCTGATTCTGGGTCACGGCTTGCCCCTTGAGCTCGGTCTGATTTATCCGAATCTTATGGCAAATGTCCGCTATGTCGCAGTGTGGGGTACTCCACCACGATCGCGGTGCGAGTGGCCGCGTCCGACGGCCGGGTCGCCGTGCGCGGTCAGGGGGTTGGGCCGTGCGCGGTCAGGAGGTCGGTGCCGTGAACTCCGCGGGGCCGGCGGTGAGGTCCGCCGGGGTGAGTGTCCTGTCGCGGATCAACGGCTCCAGGTAGCGGAGCAGGACGTCCTTCAACTCTCGGACGTACGCCTCGCGCTCGGCTCCCTGGTTCGAGAGGACCAGCTCCAGGCCGGCCTTGTAGATGCCCAGGCACACGTGCGCGACGCGCGTGACCTCGGTGGCGGGCGCGTCGGACATGAGAGAGGAGAGCAGCCCCTCTATCCGCGAGACCAGGGTCGCGTGCAGGGCGTCGTGCTCCTCGGCGATCCGGCCCGGGATGTCGGGGCCGTGCATCAGCGCGAAGAAGACGGGGTGATCGCAGTTGAAGGCGATGAACCGGTCGACCGCGGCGCCCACGGCCTCCTCCAGCGGGGTCGTGGGGTCGACCGGGGCCAGTGCCTCGCCGTACGTGTCGCGCATCTCGTGCATGAGCCGGTCGCCCAGCTCGATCGCGATGGCCTCCTTGTTCGGGAAGAACTGGTACAGCGTGCCCGGTGAGACGCCCGCCTCGCGGGCGATGGCGTTGGTGCTGGCGGCGGTGTACCCGGTGGTGCAGAAGACGGAGGCGGCGGCCTCCAGCAGCTGGGCGATCCTGCGCTCACCGCGGGCCTGCCGTCGGCGGGGTCGCTCGTCGACGGTCTGCGCGTCGGCGGTCCGCGCGTCGACGGGGTGTCTGTCGACGGTCTGCGCGTCGGCGGTCCGCTGCGTCTCGGGCTTGTCGGGCACGAGTTATCCCCAGCTCTCCGAACGTGATTGACAAACACGAGCGGCCGCTCGCATTCTAGTGAAACGCGAGCGATCTCTCGTGTTTGCCATTCTATGGCAATGGTCGACCCCTGCCGCCTGCGCACACGACCGGATGGTCGGACGGAGGCCGCCGCGCGGACAGGGGGTCACGGTGAAGGGGACACCGCACGATGACCGAAGTCAACAGCGCGGATGACGGCCACGGGAGCGGCGCGGGGCGCGGGAGGAGCGCGAGCGTCGGCGCGAGCGCGGGCGACCAGCCGCGGGTGGGCGGAGGCCCGCCGGAGAGCGGAAGTCCGCCGGGGAAGAGCGGTCCGCGGGCGGGTGGCGGCCGACAAGCGGGCGACGGCCAACGGGTGAGTGACGGTCGACGGGTGAGCGGTAGTCGACGAGTAAGCGGTGGCCCGCCAACCGGTCGCGGTGTCCGGGTCGGTGGCTGGACCCGGTTCGTGACCGCGCGCCCCCGACTCTCCCTGTTCGTCGCGCTGCTGCTCACCGCGCTCGCCGTGGTCGCCGGCAGTGGGGTCGCCGACCGGCTGGGCAGCGGCGGCTGGCAGGACCCGACCGCCGAGTCGACGTACGCGACCAAGGCGCTGGAGCGGGAGTTCCCCGCCTCGCAGCCCAATCTGCTGCTCCTGGTCGACTCGGGGCGTGCCACGGTCGACACTCCCTCGGTCGCGGCCGAGGCGAAGCGGCTCGCGGCGCGGCTCGCCGGCGAGCGGGGCGTCACGGGAGTCGGTTCGTACTGGGCGTCGGGCGCACCGGCGCTGAAGGCGAAGGACGGCCACGAGGCGCTGATCGCCGCGCGGATCACGGGCGACGAGAAGACGGCGAGCGAGACCCTGGACCGTCTGGCGCCCTCCTACCGAGGGACGCACGGGCCGGTCGAGGTCAGGGTCGGCGGCCCGGTCGCGGTGCAGCACGAGATGCAGACGACCATCCGCGAGGACCTGACCCGGGCCGAGATGATCGCCCTGCCGGTGACCCTCGTGCTGCTGGTCATGGTCTTCGGCAGCGCGATCGCCGCCCTGCTGCCGCTCGGCGTGGGCATCGTCGCGATCCTGGGCACGAACGCGGTACTGCGCGGCCTCACCGAGTTCACCGACGTCTCGGTCTTCGCGATGAACCTCACCACGGCCCTGGGACTCGGCCTCGCCATCGACTACGCGCTGTTCATCGTCCGCAGGTACCGCGAGGAACTGGCCAAGGGCGCCGCGCCTTCCCCGAGTTCTCCAGCGCGTTCGAGCAGGGAAGACGTCATCGGGGCCATCGCCACGACCCTGCGCACCGCGGGCCGCACGGTCCTCTTCTCCTCCCTCACGGTCGCCGTCTGCCTGGCCGCGATGCTGCTCTTCCCGCAGTACTTCCTGCGCTCCTTCGCCTACGCGGGCATCGCCGTGGTGCTGCTGGCCGCGGCCGCCGCCCTCGTCCTGCTCCCGGCGGCGCTGGTGCTGCTCGGCCACCGGGTGAACTCGCTGGATCTGCGCCGCCTGTTCCGGCGCGGAAGGCCGGCGGCGAGCGCGGACGGGGCCGCCTGGGGACGCATGGCCGCACTCGTCATGCGCAGGGCGCCGGTCTTCGCCGTCGCCACCACCGTCGGGCTGATCGTGCTCGGACTGCCCTTCCTGGGCGTGAAGTTCGGCACCGCGGACGACCGCCAGCTGCCCTCGGGCGCCGAGTCCCACGCCGTCCAGCAGCACATACGGGACGGCTTCCCGGGCAGCCCCGGTGGTGCCCTGGAGGTGCTCGTGGAGGGCCGGGCGACCGAGGCCCAGTACACGGCCTACAAGGACCGGATCGCCGCGCTGCCCGAGGTGCTGCGGGTGGACGGGCCCCTGGCGCAGGGCGACTCGGCCTACCTCACGGTGCTGCCGAAGGGTGAGGCCGTCGGCGACGGAGCCCAGCGGCTGGTGCGCGAACTGAGGTCGACACAGGCCCCGTTCGACACGGCGGTGACCGGCACGGCGGCGGTCCTGGTCGACTCCAAGCACGCGATAGCCGACCGGCTCCCCTGGGCCGCGGCCTTCATAGCGATCGTCACCCTGCTCCTGGTCTTCCTCCTCACCGGCAGCGTGCTGATCCCGATCCAGGCGGTGCTGCTCAACGCGCTCAGCCTGACGGCGATGTTCGGCGCGGTGGTCTGGGTCTTCCAGGACGGCCATCTGTCGGGCCTGCTCGGCTTCACCAGCCCGGGATCGATAGAGACGACGCTCCCCGTCCTCATGTTCTGCGTCGCCTTCGGTCTCTCCATGGACTACGGAGTCTTCCTGCTCTCCCGGATAAAGGAGGAGTACGACCACACGGGCGACCACCGGGAGGCGGTCCGCTTCGGCCTCCAGCGCACCGGCGGACTGATCACCGCGGCCGCGGTCATCCTCGCCGTGGTGATGGTCGCGATCGGCACCTCACGCGTGACCAACACCAAGATGCTCGGCCTGGGCATCGCGCTCGCCGTGCTGATGGACGCGATGGTCGTCCGCAGCCTGCTGGTCCCGGCGGTCATGCGCCTCACGGGCCGCGCGACCTGGTGGGCGCCGGGGCCGCTGCGGCGCTTCCACGACCGGTTCGGACTGAGCGAGGGCGAGGCGGAGCCGGACGGCCCCGGGCAGGCGGACGGCGTGGAGGACGACCGGGAGCACGGCAGGGAGGGCTGCAGGGAGGACGACCGGGAGCGGGACAAGGTCGAGGCGCGCGGATAGCGTTCGCTCCGGAAGGGTGATCTTCGGGCGGAGGGGCGAGACGGATGCGGGCAGTGGTGTTCGAGCGGTACGAGGAGCCGGCCGAGGTGCGCGAGGTGGCGGACCCGGTGCCCGCGGAGCACGGGGTGGTGGTGCGGGTCGAGGCCACCGGGCTGTGCCGCAGCGACTGGCACGGCTGGATGGGGCACGACCCGGACATCACGCTGCCGCATGTGCCGGGCCACGAACTCGCGGGGACCGTCGAGGCGGTCGGTGCGCGGGTGGCCGGCTGGCGTCCCGGCGACCGGGTCACCGTCCCGTTCGTCTGCGCCTGCGGGACGTGTCCCTCCTGCGCGGCGGGTGACCAGCAGGTGTGCGAGCGGCAGACCCAGCCGGGGTTCACCCACTGGGGTTCCTTCGCCCAGTACGTGGCACTCGACCACGCCGAGGTGAACCTGGTGGCGGTGCCGGACGAGCTGTCCTTCGCGACGGCGGCGTCGCTGGGCTGCCGGTTCGCCACGGCGTTCCGCGCGGTGGTCGCGCAGGGCCG
The DNA here is from genome assembly GCF_039503195.1 of Streptomyces mirabilis. Classification (NCBI taxonomy): domain Bacteria; kingdom Bacillati; phylum Actinomycetota; class Actinomycetes; order Kitasatosporales; family Streptomycetaceae; genus Streptomyces; species Streptomyces mirabilis. The sequence goes on along the minus strand of NZ_JBCJKP010000001.1, from coordinate 4,006,670 downwards.
GGTGGCGGCGGGGGAGTGGGTCGCGGTGCACGGCTGCGGAGGCGTGGGACTGTCGGCGGTGATGATCGCGGCGGCGGCCGGGGCGCGGGTCGTGGCCGTGGACCTCTCACCCCAGGCCCTGGACCTGGCACGGAAGTTCGGCGCGGTGGAGGTCGTGGACGCCTCGCGGGTCGGGGACACGGCGGCGGCGGTCCGGGAGCTGACCGGCGGCGGTGCCCACCTCTCCCTCGACGCGCTCGGCTCCCCGGTCACCTGCGCGGCCTCGGTGAACGGCCTGCGCCGCCGGGGGCGCCACGTCCAGGTCGGTCTGCTGCCCGAGGACCCCGCGGTTCCGATGGCCCGGGTGATCGGCCTCGAACTCGAACTCCTGGGCAGCCACGGTATGCAGGCACACGCCTACCCCCGCATGCTCGAACTGGTCCGCGCCGGGGTGCTCCGCCCCGACCTCCTGGTCACCTCCACCATCCCGCTGGACGCGGTCCCCACGGCCCTGGCGGCGATGGGGACGGCGCCGGGGGCGGGGGTGACGGTCATCGAACCGTGGAGCTGAACCCGGACAGGGGCTGTGCCCCGCACCCGGGCGAGGGGCGGGGCACAGCGCGAGGGCGCGGCGAGTGGGCACCGTGAGTGCGTGGGGCGAGCGGGGCGGGGCCCGTGGTCAGTCCCTTCGGCCGCGGTTACCGGGGCGGGAGGCGACCCAGGCGCGGACGGTGTCCGCGTACCAGTAGGGCTTCCCGCTCTCCACGTGGTCGGGCGGCGGCAGCAGTCCGTGCTTGCGGTACGACCGCACGGTGTCCGGCTGCACCTTGATGTGCGCCGCGATCTCCTTGTACGACCAGAGCCTACGGTCGGTCATGAGTGGCACCTCCCTGCGCGCGTCGCGGCGGCGGCCGGGGGGTGGCCGTCGGGGGAGCCGGGCGCTGCGCTGGCGATCACAAAGCCTGCGCTCGTTGAACGACGCAGAGTGACCGCAGGGCAGGGCCTGTTGGCCGGGTGTGACACAAGACCTGCGTACACGCGACATGTGTGACAGGGCGGTGGTTTTTGTGACACGCGTGACGCATTCGCGCCGAGGGGACCGTAGAGCCGAGGGGACCGTCGAGACGTGTGCGCGGCGGGGGCCGGTGGCGGGCCGGGTGCGTCGTGCGTACGTGAGCGGTGGTCCGGACCCACTCCAGGTCCGGCCCACCAGCTCCCCGCATCCCCCTCGGAAGCCGTCCGCGTCCCCCCGTCGGATCAGCCGCCGGAAGTTCAGCCTGCAATCAACGGAGCCCACCGGTCTTGGAGAAAATCGCACCCCGGTCACTTTGACCGCTCGGGTCGGGGGAGAGCACCAGGCTGGTCGCCTCCCCGGCCATCCGATCGGCCCCCGGCGGACCGGGCCGTGGAACCGGCTGCGCTCCGCGGGCCGCTGTGAACTCCCGCGGTGTGCATCCCGTCATCGCCCGGAACTCGCCGCTGAGGTGGGCCTGGTCGTAGAACCCGCAGGTCGCCGCCGTCTCCGCCTGTGAGCGTCCCGCGGCGAGCAGCCGCCGGGCCCGTTCCAGGCGCAGCACCCGGGCCGCCGCCTTGGGGCCCAGCCCGATCTGCTCCCGGAAACGATTCTCCAACTGCCGTACGCTCCAGCCGACGTCCTCGGCGAGCCGGGCCACCGGCATCGCACCCCAGGTCCGTTGCAGCTGCGCCCACGCCCGCACCACCCGTGCCGAACCGGGCGTCCCCGCCGAGTGCCAGCGCACGAGGACATCGTCCAGCAGTTCGAAGCGTTCCGGCCATCCCGGCAACGCGGCCAGCGCGGCGGAGAGTTCACCGACGCTCCGCAGCCGGCGCCCGCCCGGGCCCGCGTCCCCCGAGCCCAGTCCATGCGGGAGCTCGTCGGGATCCAGGGTCCGGTCAGCGAGTTCGTACTGCGGTGTGCCGAAGAGCGTGAACGCGGCCCAGGGGGCGACCAGCACCTCGATGCCCGCCAGCCGTCCGTCGTGTTCGCCGACGGCCGCGGTGGTGGTCGGTCCCGAGAACACCGACCTGAGGGTGACGGGGGGACGGCCCACGCGTGAGATGCGCAGGGGCTGTTCGAAGCCCAGCAACAGGGTCGCCGCGCCGATCGGCGCCTCCAGCCTGCGCCGCGGCCGGTCGAGCGCGAGCCGGATCCCGCGGTAGCTGATCACCCCGGGCCGCAGTCGTGGATGCGGCCGTGCGAGGGCCGTCTCCCAGGCACCGCCGGGACCGTGCCCCGTCCGCGAGACGATACGCGTCACCATCGGCCCTCCCGCCGCCGCCCGCACCCGGGGAACCGCCATGGTGCAACGCGGCAGGGCGACGCCGGAAGGCCCGCCGAGCCCCGGGCTCTCGGCGGGCCCACGGCTCCCCGCGGAGGGTCAGGCTCCGCGGGACACTGTGAAGCGGTCACCTCGAACGGTCAGGCTCCGCAGGACCTCAGGAACGCCCGGGTGCGCTGGGCGATCGGCAGCGGCTTGTCCGGCGGGCACGGGTACATGTCCTGCTCGACGATGGCGAAGAGTTCGACGTCGAGCTTCTGGGCGGCGGCGAGGACGGGCTCCAGTGCCGGTACACCGGACGGCGGTTCGCACATCACGCCCTTGGCCACGGCGGGCCCGAACGGCACCTCGTTCGCCCGCACCTCGGCCAGGACCAGCGGATCCACCTGCTTGAGGTGGAGGTAGCCGATGCGTTCCCCGTAGGTCTCGATGAGCTTGACGCTGTCGCCGCCGCAGTACGCGTAGTGGCCGGTGTCCAGGCACAGCGACACCAGTGAGGAGTCGGTCGCGTCGAGGAAACGCGTGACGTTCTCCTCGCTGTCGATGTGCGTGTCCGCGTGCGGGTGGACGACGATCTTCAGCCCGTAGCGCTCCCGCACCTCATGGGCGAGCCGCTCGGTCTGAGCGGTCAGATTGCGCCACTGCGTCGGCGTCAGCGCGCTGTTCTCCAGCACCTCGCCCGTCTTGTCGTCCCGCCAGAACGCCGGGATGACGACGAGGTGCTCGGCGCCCATCGCCTGGGTGAGCGCGGCGATGTCCGAGACGTGCGCCCAGGTGGCGTCCCACACCTCGGGACCCCGGTGCAGTCCGGTGAAGACGGTGCCGGCCGACACGGTGAGCCCGCGCCGCGCGGTCTCCTCCTTGAGCACCGCCGGATCCGTGGGCAGATAACCGTAGGGACCCAGCTCGATCCACTCGTACCCGGACTGGGAGACCTCGTCGAGGAAGCGCTGCCAGGGGACCTGCTGAGGGTCGTCGGGGAACCAGACGCCCCAGGAGTCCGGAGCCGAACCGATCCGGATGCGGGACAGTGAGGACTGAGGTGATGCCTGCGGCGACAACGACGTCATGGGCGTCAGCTTCGGGCGGCACGAGGGAGGTGTCAAGGCCTGGTCCGAATGTCCGGACAAACTGTTGACAGGGCTCCCTGTGCGGCGCTAGACCTTGGGGGAGCCGAAGCGAAGGGAAGTCGATGGCGTACGACCTGATCACCATGGGGCGGATCGGTGTGGACCTCTACCCGTTGCAGACGGGGGTCCCGCTGGCGCAGGTGACGTCCTTCGGGAAGTTCCTGGGCGGCTCGGCGACGAACGTCGCGGTGGCCGCGTCCCGGCTCGGACGGCGTACGGCGGTGATCACGCGCACCGGTGACGACCCCTTCGGCGCGTACCTCCACGAGGCGCTGCGCGGCTTCGGCGTGGACGACCGCTGGGTCACCCCGGTCGCCTGGCTGCCCACCCCGGTGACGTTCTGCGAGATCTTCCCGCCCGACGACTTCCCGCTGTACTTCTACCGGCAGCCCAAGGCCCCGGACCTGGAGATCGACGCGCACGACCTCGACCTGGACGCCGTCCGCGAGGCGCGTATCTTCTGGGTGACCGGGACCGGCCTGAGCGAGGAGCCCAGCCGGACGGCGACGCTCGCCGCGCTCGCCCACCGCGCCAAGTCCGCCACGACGGTCTTCGACCTCGACTGGCGGCCCATGTTCTGGAAGAGCACGGCCGGGAACACCCCCGAGGACTCCGCCCGGGCCTTCTACGCCGAGGCCCTGCGCCACACCACCGTCGCCGTCGGCAACCTCGACGAGGTCGAGATCGCCACCGGCGTCCGTGAACCGCACGCGGCGGCCGAGGCCCTCCTCGAGGCGGGCGTCGAACTCGCCGTCGTCAAACAGGGCCCCAAGGGCGTCCTCGCCGTCCACCGCGACGGCACGTCGGCCGAGGTCCCGCCGCTCCCGGTGACGGTCCTCAACGGCCTCGGCGCCGGTGACGCGTTCGGCGGCTCCCTCTGTCACGGCCTGCTCGCCGGCTGGGACCTGGAGCGGATCATGCGGCACGCCAACGCGGCCGGTGCCCTCGTCGCCTCCCGGCTGGAGTGCTCCTCCGCGATGCCGACCCCCGAAGAGATCGAGGACGCGCTCACGGCGGGAGCGGTCCGATGAGGGCGGGACGCGTGGGACACGAGGGCGGAGACCCCGTCCTGCCCCAGGCTCCCTCCGCGCCGCTCGGAACCGTCGACACGGCGGAACTCGTCCGGCTCCGCGCTCACCGCCCCCAAGCCGTCGCCGAGGCCGCCGCGCGCCGCCCCCGCCGCCCCCTCGTGGGCGACAACGGGCGGCTGATGATCATCGCCGCGGACCATCCGGCCCGCGGGGCGCTCGCCGTCGGCGACCGCGAGTTCGCCATGGCGAACCGCGCGGACCTGCTGGAACGGCTCTGCCTCGCGCTCTCCCGCCCCGGTGTCGACGGCGTCCTCGCGACCGCCGACATCCTCGACGACCTGCTGCTCCTGGGCGCCCTCGATCACAAGGTGGTCCTCGGCTCGATGAACCGCGGCGGCCTCCAGGGCGCCTCGTACGAGCTGGACGACCGTTTCACCGGCCACCGCCCGCAGGACATCGAACGGCTCGGCTTCGACGCGGGCAAGCTGCTGCTGCGCATCGACTACGACGATCCGGGCTCGCTCAACACCCTCGAGTCCACCGCCCGCGCCATCGACGAGATGGCGGAGCGTCATCTCCCGGTCTTCGTCGAACCGTTCCTCAGTCGCCGCACCCCGGGGGCAGGCTGGTCAACGACCTGAGTGCCGAGGCCGTCATCAAGTCCATCGCCATCGCCAGTGGCCTGGGCGGCAGTTCGGCGTACACCTGGCTGAAGGTCCCCGTCAGCGACAACCCGGACGACATGGCCCGGGTCATGGAGACCTCCACCCTGCCCGCCGTACTGCTCGGCGGAGATGTCGGGGAGGACCGGGGAGCGCGTACGAGAAGTGGCGCGGCGCGCTCCAACTGCCCACCGTGCAGGGCCTGGTCGTCGGCCGCTCGCTGCTCTACCCGGCCGACGGGGACGTGACCGCCGCGGTGGACACCGCCGTAGGACTGCTGTGAGGACCCGATGACGGACCCCAGGACGCACTCGCCGACGGACGTGCCCCGGAGCAACGGCCTGTACGTTCCCAGGGGCGCCACCGCCGGCGGGCTGTACGCCGTCGACATCGATCCCAAGTACGCCGGCTGGACCCACAGCAGCCTGCGCGTGGTCGACCTCGGACCGGGCGGCACCCACACCTTCACCACCGGCGACAGCGAGTGGATCGTGCTTCCGCTGGGTGGCGCCTGTACGGTGCGCATAGAGGACGAAGAGTTCCAAATCCTGGGCAGGGAAAGCGTGTTCGCGGAGGTCTCCGACTTCGCGTACGTGCCCCGTGACGCCCGGGCCCAGATCGCCTCCGGTGCGGGAGGCCGCTTCGCCCTGGCAGGAGCGAAGTGCGAGCGCCGACTCCCCGCCCGCTACGGCCCCGCGCCGGAGGTCCCCGTCGAAGACCGAGGCAGTGGCAACTGCGCACGTCAGGTGCGCAATTTCGCCTCCGCCGACGCCTTCGAGTGCGACCAGCTCATCGCCGTCGAGGTCATCACCCCCGGCGGCAACTGGTCCTCGTATCCGCCGCACAAGCACGACGAGCACCGGCCCGGTGTCGAGTCGGAGCTGGAGGAGATCTACTACTTCGAGATCGACGGCCCGAACGGATTCGGCTATCAGCGCGTATTCCCTTCGCGCGAGGGCGGATCCGACGTCCTCGCCGAGGTCCGCACCGGCGATGCCGTCCTCGTCCCCGACGGATGGCACGGCCCGTCCATCGCCCAGCCCGGCCACACCATGTACTACCTGAACGTGATGGCCGGACCGGGCGAGGAGAGGGAGTGGCGGATCTGCTTCCACCCGGGACATCTAGAGAGCACAGAGGGATACCGATGACCTCAACGACGAGGCTGACGGTCGCACAGGCGCTGGTGCGCTTCCTGGCCGCCCAGTACACGGAGCGGGACGGCGAGCGGCGGCGGCTGATCGGCGCCACCTGGGGCATTTTCGGTCACGGCAACGTCGCCGGACTCGGCCAGGCGCTGATCGAGTACGCCGACGAGATGCCCTACCACCAGGGCCGTAACGAGCAGTCGATGGTGCACGCGGCGGTCGGCTTCGCACGCCAGTCCAACCGGCTGTCGGCGCACGCCGTGACCACCTCCATCGGACCCGGCGCCACCAACCTCGTCACCGGCGCCGCCCTCGCGACGATCAACCACCTCCCGGTGCTCCTGCTGCCCGGCGACATCTTCGCGACCCGCCCCGCCGACCCGGTCCTCCAGCAGCTCGAAGTCCCCTACGCCGGCGACATGTCGGTCAACGACTGTCTGCGCCCGGTGTCGAAGTACTTCGACCGCGTCACCCGGCCCGAGGCGCTGATCCCCGCCGCCCTGCAGGCCATGCGCGTGCTCACCGACCCGGTCGAGACCGGCGCCGTCACGCTCGCGCTGCCGCAGGACGTGCAGGCGGAGGCGTACGACTGGCCGGAGGAGTTCTTCCAGGAGCGGATCTGGACCGTGCGCCGTCCGGCGGCCGACGCCTCCGAGCTGGCCGCCGCCGTCACGGCGATCCGCGAGGCCCGGCGCCCGCTGATCGTCGCGGGCGGCGGGGTCCACCACAGCCGCGCCGAGGACGTGCTCGCCGAACTCGCCGCCACCACCCGCATCCCCGTCGCCTCCACACAGGCGGGCAAGGGATCACTGAAGTGGGACCACCCGCAGGACGTCGGCGGAGTCGGACACACCGGCACGGCGACCGCGAACGAGCTCGCCCGCACCGCCGACCTGGTGATCGGCGTCGGCACCCGCTACACCGACTTCACCACCGCCTCCGGCACCCTCTTCACCGCCTCGAACGTCCGCTTCCTGAACCTCAACACCGCGCCGTACGACGGCCACAAGCTGTCGGGGATCCCGCTGATCGCGGACGCGCGGGCCGGGCTAGAAGCGCTCACCGAGGCGCTGCTGCTGCACGGGCACCGCGTGGAGCCCGCGTACGCCACCGAGTACACGGACGACAAGGAGCGCTGGGAGTACCGCGTCGACGCGGCGTACGAGGCCGAGGACATCGACATCCGGCCCACCCAGCCGCAGGTCCTCGGCGTTCTCGACGAGCTCGTCACCGAGGACGACATCCTGATCAACGCGGCCGGCTCGCTCCCCGGTGACCTGCACAAACTGTGGCGGGCCCGGTCCCGCGACCAGTACCACGTCGAGTACGGCTACTCGTGCATGGGCTACGAGATCCCGGCCGCGATCGGCGTCCGGATGGCGGCCCCCGACCGGCCCGTGTGGGCGCTGGTCGGCGACGGCACCTACCTGATGATGCCGACCGAGATCGTCACCGCCGTGCAGGAGGGCGTCGCGATCAAGGTCCTCATACTCCAGAACCACGGGTACGCCTCCATCGGCGGCCTCTCCGAGTCCGTGGGCGCCGAGCGGTACGGCACCGCCTACCGCTACCGCTCCGAGGACCGTACGTACACGGGGGCGCCGCTGCCCGTCGATCTCGCCGCCAACGCGGCCAGCCTCGGCATGCGGGTGCTGCGCGCGAAGACCGTCCGTGACCTGCGGGCGGCCCTTGCCGAGGCGCGCGCCGCGGACACTCCCACATGTGTCTACGTGGAGACCGAAACGGCAGACACAGTGTCGGGCGCGCCCCCGGCCCAAGCCTGGTGGGATGTACCTGTGGCCGAGACCGCGACCCGATCGTCGGCGGTCAAGGCACGTGAGGAGTACGACCGGCACGTCGCCGCCCGACGCCGCCATCTGTGAAGGAGTTTTTGGCCATGACGAAGACCGTCAACCACTGGATCGGTGGCAAGACTGTCGAGGGTGCGTCGGGTACGTACGGGCCGGTCACCGACCCGGCGACCGGCGCCGTGACCACACGGGTCGCCTTCGCGACCGTCGACGAGGTGGACGCCGCGGTCGCCGCGGCCAAGGACGCCTACGCGACCTGGGGCCAGTCCTCACTGGCCAAGCGGTCCACGATCCTCTTCAAGTTCCGGGCGCTGCTCGACGCGAACCGGGACGCGATCGCCGAGCTGATCACCGCCGAGCACGGCAAGGTGCACTCGGACGCGCTCGGCGAGGTGGCGCGCGGTCTGGAGATCGTCGACCTGGCGTGCGGGATCACCGTGCAGCTGAAGGGCGAGCTGTCGACCGAGGTGGCCTCCAAGGTCGACGTGGCGTCGATCCGGCAGCCGCTGGGCGTCGTCGCGGGCATCACGCCGTTCAACTTCCCGGCCATGGTGCCGATGTGGATGTTCCCGATCGCCATCGCGTGCGGCAACACCTTCGTGCTGAAGCCGTCGGAGAAGGACCCGTCGGCCGCCATGAAGGTCGCCGAGCTGCTCGCCGAGGCCGGTCTGCCCGACGGTGTCTTCAACGTCGTCCACGGTGACAAGGTGGCCGTCGACCGCCTCCTGGAGCACCCGGACGTCAAGGCGGTGTCCTTCGTCGGCTCGACCCCGATCGCCCGCTACATCCACACCACCGCCTCCGCGAACGGCAAGCGCGTGCAGGCCCTGGGCGGCGCCAAGAACCACATGCTGGTCCTCCCGGACGCCGACCTGGACGCGGCCGCGGACGCCGCCGTGTCGGCCGCCTACGGCTCCGCCGGCGAGCGCTGCATGGCCATCTCCGCCGTCGTCGCGGTCGGCTCGGTCGGCGACGCGCTGGTGGAGAAGATCCGCGAGCGCGCCGAGAAGATCAAGATCGGCCCCGGCAACGACCCGACCTCCGAGATGGGCCCGCTGATCACGGCCGTGCACCGCGACAAGGTGGCGTCCTACGTCAAGGGCGCGGCGGCGCAGGGCTCCGAGGTCGTCCTCGACGGCACCGGGTACACGGTCGAGGGGTACGAGGACGGCCACTGGATCGGCCTCTCGCTGCTCGACAGGGTGCCGGTGACCTCGGACGCGTACAAGGACGAGATCTTCGGCCCGGTGCTGTGCGTGCTGCGCGTGGACACCTACGAGGAGGGTGTCGCCCTCATCAACGCGTCGCCGTTCGGCAACGGCACCGCGATCTTCACCCGGGACGGCGGCGCCGCCCGCCGCTTCCAGCTGGAGGTCGAGGCGGGCATGGTCGGCGTGAACGTGCCGATCCCGGTGCCCGTCGGGTACCACTCCTTCGGCGGCTGGAAGGACTCCCTCTTCGGGGACCACCACATCTACGGCAACGACGGCACGCACTTCTACACCCGCGGCAAGGTCGTCACCACCCGCTGGCCCGACCCGGCCGACGCCCCGACGGGCGTGGACCTGGGCTTCCCGCGCAACCACTGAGTGACCCCCTGGTGCCCCGTCCCCCGTCCCGGGGGGCGGGGCACCGCCATGCCCGGCTCCCCTATTCGCCGGGCGTCCCGGAGTGCGGACCAATCCTGGTGAATTTCAAGGCCTCGACTGCGGTTCTCGTCATGAGGTGATGAAACGGATAGCTGAGGCAGTTTGCTGTCGTTGCCTTTGATAGCAAGGTCACAGTCCGATGATTCCTGATGATTGCAACATGTAGGCGTCGGGGCCTGGGAAAGCGATGTGACGTGCGTCGCTTCGGTGGTGCGGATTCCGTAGGTAAACGGCCATTGACGCAACGGTTTCCGTCAAGGTTCCATCAACGCGGGAGCGGACGACGAGACGAACGACGCGAGCCGCCGGAGGCGATAGCGCTCCCGACCCAATCACCTGACGCACGAGTCGTCTTCTGACGCATGAGTCGATCGGAACCGCTTCATGACCGACACGCTCCGCCCTGTCGAGCAGGCCCTCCCGGACGCCGCCCCCACGGCCTCCGGGAGCCCCCAAAAGCTCAAGCGCTCCATCGGCATCGTCGGCGGCACCCTGCTGACGCTCTCGTGCGTGACGCCCGCCTCCACGCTCTTCGTGGTCGTACCCGACCTGTTCTCGTCCCTCGGCACGGCGACCGCGCTCACCATTGCCATCGGCTCGCTGCTCTGTATCGCCGTGGCGTTCTGCTACTCGGAGCTGGGCACCCTCATCCCCAGCGCGGGCGGCGAGTACGCCATGGTGTCGACGATGGCCGGACGACTCGCGGGCTGGCTGGTCTTCGTGCTCTCCCTCCTCGTCGTCATGATCGTGCCGCCGGTGATCGCGATGGGCACCGCGGACTACCTGGCGCCGATCGTGCACCTCAACCCGTCGATGGCAGGCGCGGGCGTGATGCTCCTGGCCACCCTCGCGGGCCTGCTCGACCTGCGGGCCAACGCCTGGATCACCGGCGTCTTCCTCGTCCTTGAGGTCATCGCGGCGGCCGTCGTGGCGGTGCTGGGCTTCACGCACAGCCAGCGCGGCGTGGGCAGCCTCACCTCGATGCAGGTGGCGGGCTCCGGCGGCCACACGGACACCGTGACGGCCATGCTGGTGGTCTCGGGGCTCGCGATCGCCCTCTTCATCACCCAGGGCTTCTCGACCGCGGTCTACCTCTCCGAGGAACTGGAGAACCCGCGTCGCAACGTCGCGCGTACGGTCCTGGCCACCCTCGCCATCTCGACCGTGATCATCCTGGTCCCGGTCGTCGCGATCACCATGGGCGCCTCGGACCTGTCCACCCTCACCGGCGGCGACATCAGCAGCATGGTCACCGCCTGGTCCAACTCCGCCGTCGGCACCTTCGTCAGCCTGTGCGTCGCCCTCGCGATCATCAACGCGGGCATCGTCATGGTCATCCAGAACTCCCGGGTGCTGTTCGCCTCCGCCCGTGACAAGGCCTGGCCCGAGCCGATCAACCAGAGCCTCTCCCGCCTCGGCCGCTTCGGCTCCCCGTGGGTCGCCACCCTCCTGGTGGGCGTCCCCGGCGCCCTCCTCTGCTTCGTCAACCTGGACACCCTGTACGGCGTCACGGGCGTCTCGGTGACGGCCATGTACCTGCTCGTCGCGGTCGCCGCCCTGCTCGCCCGGCGCGGCCAGCACCGCCACACCCCGGCCTGGCGCATGCCGCTGTGGCCCGCGATGCCGGTGCTCCTGATCGCGGTCCTCGCCTACATCCTGAGCCAGCAGGAGATGACGTACCTGCTGTGGACCGGCGGCATCACAGCCGTCGCCACCCTCTACTGGGCCTTCTACCTCCGCCCGCGCCGCGAGACCCGCTGGCTGGTGTCGATCCCGGAGGACGTCCAGGCCTGAGCCCTCCGGGGTGCACGCGAAGTCCCACGTGACCACCGCGCTCGTGAAGACGCCCGAGCGGGCTCGTACCACGGGCGCGGTATACGGGAGGGGCCTCGTACGCCCGGAGGAGGGGCGCGGGTTCAGACCGACGGCTGCCTTCGTTGTCGGTGGCGGCCCGTACCGTTGACCCATGGATCTTCGACTGCCCCGACTGCGCGGGCCCGCACGGCGAGGACGCCGACGGTGGTTCGCCGCCGCGGCCGCCGTGGTCGTGCTCGCCGGCGCCGGTACGTGGACCGCTGTCGCCTCGGACGACGGTCCGGCCGTCCACCGCACCGACCGTGTGATGACCACGGGCGCCGGGGTGAACATCGACACGTCGTTCTTCACCGCGGGCTCCGGCCGCCGCCCCGCCGTGCTCCTCGGGCACGGCTTCGGCGGCAGCAAGGACGACATGCGGCGGGAGGCGGAGCAACTCGCCCGCGACGGGTACGCGGTGATGACCTGGTCGGCGCGCGGCTTCGGCCGTTCCACCGGCAAGATCGGCCTGAACGACCCCAAGGGCGAGGTCGCCGACGTCTCCAAGCTCATCGACTGGCTGGCCGAGCGGCCCGAGGTCCGGCTCGACAAGAGCGGCGACCCACGTGTGGGAGTCGCCGGAGGCTCGTACGGCGGAGCGATCTCCCTGCTGGCCGCCGGGTACGACAAGAGGGTCGACGCGATCGCCCCCTCGATCACGTACTGGAACCTGGCGGACGCGCTCTTCCCGAACGACGTGTTCAAGAAGCTCTGGGCCGGCATCTTCATCAACTCCGGCGGCGGCTGCGACCACTTCGAGGCGCAGCTGTGCGCGATGTACAACCGGGTGGCGGAGTCGGGGAAGCCGGACGCCCAGGCGCGCGCCCTGCTGGAGCAGCGCTCGCCGTCCGCCGTCGGCGACCGCATCAAGGTGCCCACGCTCATCCTGCAGGGCCAGACCGACTCCCTCTTCCCGCTCGGCCAGGCCGACGCGATGGCCAAGGCGATCCGGGCGGGCGGCGCGCCCGTGGACGTCGACTGGATCGCCGGCGGGCACGACGGCGGCGACCCGGAGACGAGCCGCGTCGAGGCCCGCGTCGGCTCCTGGTTCGACCGCTATCTGAAGGACGACAAGAACGCCGACACCGGTCCCGCCTTCCGCATCACCCGCACCGGCGGCATCGACTCCACCGACGGCGCCGCGCAGCTGCGGGGCGCGAGCGGGGACGTCTACCCCGGCCTGGAGAGCGGCGAGCACGCCATCGCGCTGAGCGACGGCCGACGCGAGCAGACCTTCCAGAACCCCGCGGGCGCGAGTCCGCCCGCGATCTCCGCCCTCCCCGGACTCGGCGGCACCGGCGGCCTGTCCCAGCTGTCCGCGCTCGGGCTCGGAGTGTCCCTCGACTTCCCGGGACAGTACGCGCAGTTCGACTCTGCGGCGCTCCGCGGCGACCTGCGGATCACCGGCTCGCCGACCGTGACCGTCCACGTCCGGTCGAGCACCGACGAGGCGGTCCTCTTCGGGAAGGTGTACGACGTCGGGCCGGGCACCACCCAGCCGGTACTGCCCTCGCAACTGGTGGCGCCCGTGCGGGTGACCGGCGCGAAGGCGGGCAAGGACGTCACGATCGTGCTGCCCGCGGTCGACCACGAGGTCCAGAAGGGCCACCGGCTGCGCCTGGTCCTCGCCTCGACGGACCTCGGCTACGCCTCACCGGCGGCCCCGGCGACGTACACGGTCTCCCTGAAGAGCGACCTGCTCGTGCCCACCGCGCCCGGTGTGAAGACCGCCGCCGCCGTGCTGCCCTCCTGGGTGTGGTGGCTGCCCCTGGCCGGCGCGCTCGCCGCCGCCGCACTCCTGCTGACCGGCCGTCGTCGTACGGCCCCGGTCGCGCCCGACCCCGAGCTCGCCGAAGTCCCCCTCCAGATCACCGACCTGAGCAAGCGGTACGCGAAGTCGGCGGACCGGTACGCGGTACGGGACCTGTCGTTCCGCGTGGAGAAGGGCCAGGTCCTGGGCCTGCTGGGGCCGAACGGCGCGGGCAAGACGACCACGCTGCGCATGCTGATGGGCCTCATCAAGCCCGACGGCGGCGAGATCCGCGTCTTCGGGCACGCGATCCGGCCCGGCGCCCCGGTGCTCTCCCGGGTCGGAGCGTTCGTCGAGGGCGCCGGCTTCCTCCCGCACCTCTCGGGCCGCGAGAACCTGGAGCTGTACTGGCAGGCGACGGGCCGTCCGGCCGAGGACGCCCACATGGAGGAGGCGCTGGAGATCGCGGGCCTGGGCGACGCGCTGGCCCGCGCGGTCCGCACCCACTCCCAGGGCATGCGCCAGCGCCTGGCCATCGCCCAGGCGATGCTGGGCCTCCCTGACCTCCTCATCCTCGACGAACCGACCAACGGTCTCGACCCGCCCCAGATCCGCGAGATGCGCGAGGTCATGATCCGCTACGCCGCCGCGGGCCGCACGGTCATCGTCTCCAGCCACCTGCTGGCCGAGGTCGAGCAGTCCTGCACCCACCTGGTGGTCATGGACCGCGGCCGGCTGATCCAGGCCGGCCCGGTGAGCGAGATCATCGGATCCGGCGACACCCTCCTCGTCGGTACGGGCGCGCCCGTGGAGGGGCCGGTCGTCGAGAAGATCGGCGCGCTGCCCGGCGTGGCCTCGGCCGTCGCAGCCGAGGGCGGGCTGCTGGTCCGCCTCGACGAGGGCGGCAGCGCCGAACGCCTGCTCGTGGAACTCGTACGGCTGGAAGTCCCCGTGCGGTCGGTGGGCCCCCACCGTCGGCTGGAGGACGCGTTCCTCACCCTGATCGGAGGTGCCGCATGAGCACGCTCGTCGAACGGGCCGAGACGGCGGACGGGTACCGGGCACGGCACACGCTGCCGCTCCGCGTGGAGCTCCTGCGGCAGTTGAAGCGGCGCCGCACGCTCGTCATGGGCGCGATCCTCGCCGTGCTGCCCTTCGTGCTCGTCATCGCCTTCGCGATCGGCGGTGACCCGGGCTCGCGCAACGGGCAGGTCACCCTGATGGACACGGCGACCGCGTCGGGCGCCAACTTCGCCGCGGTGAACCTCTTCGTGTCCGCGGGCTTCCTGCTGGTCATCCCCGTCGCGCTGTTCTGCGGGGACACGATCGCCTCCGAGGCGAGCTGGTCCTCGCTGCGCTATCTGCTCGCGGCCCCCGTACCGCGGGCCCGGCTGCTGTGGTCCAAGCTCACCGTAGCCCTCGGCCTCAGTCTCGCCGCGATGGTGCTGCTGCCCATCGTCGCCATAGCGGTGGGCACGGCGGCGTACGGCTGGGGGCCGCTGGAGATCCCCACCGGCGGCGCACTCTCCGCCGGCACCGCGGCCCAGCGGCTCCTCGTGGTCATCGCGTACGTCTTCGTGTCCCAACTCGTCACGGCGGGGCTCGCGTTCTGGCTGTCCACCAAGACGGACGCGCCCCTGGGCGCGGTCGGCGGCGCGGTCGGCCTGACGATCGTGGGGAACGTCCTGGACGCGGTCACCGCCCTCGGCCACTGGCGCGACTTCCTGCCCGCACACTGGCAGTTCGCCTGGGCCGATGCCATCCAGCCCAACCCGGAGTGGGGCGGCATGATCCAGGGCACCGCGATTTCGATAACGTACGCCCTCGTCCTGTTCGCCCTGGCCTTCCGGGGTTTCCGGCGCAAGGACATCGTGTCGTAGATCTCCGGAGCGTCACCTACCGGTCTCGACGACCGCCCTTCGTGGCCGCTTCGAGATCCATCCGCAACGCTCCGTAGCGCACATCCGGGCCCCCTCGGGCGTCACAGTCACAGACGTCGGCCCAATGACGTCGGCAGACAGTCGGCGGACAGGCGACTCACCGAGGGGGCACGGATGACACTGACGGGGAACGACGAACACACAGGGCGACCGCGGCGGCCGAGGACCGGTCGACGGCGGCGACCGGTCGCCATCCTGATCGGGCTGTCGCTCGCGGGCGGCCTGCTCCTCACCGGCTGCGGCGCGAGCGACAGCAACGGCTCCTCGACGGACGGTTCGAACAAGTCCGGCGGACGCGGGTTCCCGCAGCCCGCCCCGAACCGGACCTCCGGGACCTCCCAGGGCGAGCGGAAGAACACTCCGACGGGCGACGCGAGCCGCGAGTTCGCGCCGTCCCCCGACTACCTCTCCACCTTCGCCCTCGACGTCGACACCGCCTCCTACGGCTACGCCCGCCGCGCCCTCGCCGACGGCCGGCTGCCCGAGGCGTCGACGGTCCGCCCCGAGGAGTTCGTCAACAGCTTCCGGCAGGACTACCGGCGTCCCGACGGCAACGGCTTCTCGGTCACCGTCGACGGTGCCCGCACCCGGGAGAAGGACTGGTCGCTGGTCCGCGTCGGCCTCGCCACCCGCGACGCCGCGCAGAGCGGTGAGCGCCCGCCCGCCGCGCTCACCTTCGTCATCGACATATCCGGCTCCATGGGCGAGCCCGGCCGACTCGACCTCGCCAAGGACGCCCTCGGCGTGATGACGGACCGGCTGCGCGACGACGACTCGATAGCCGTGGTCACCTTCAGCGACGAGGCCCGGACCGTGCTCCCGATGACCCGCCTCGGCCACCATCGCGACCGCATCTACGACGCGATCAGGGGACTGGAACCGACGGAGTCGACCAACCTCGGTGCGGGCGTGCGCACCGGGTACGCCACGGCCGTCAAGGGCCTGCGCGAGGGCGCCACCAACCGCGTCGTGCTGATCTCCGACGCCCTCGCCAACACCGGCGAGACCGACGCGGACGCCATCCTCGAGAGCATCTCCACCGCCCGCCGCGAACACGGCATCACCCTCTTCGGCGTCGGCGTGGGCAGCGAGTACGGCGACGCCCTCATGGAGCGCCTCGCCGACAAGGGCGACGGCCACACGACGTACGTCTCGACCATCGAGGACGCCCGCAAGGTCTTCTGCGAGCAGCTTCCGCAGAACATCGACCTCACGGCCCGCGACGCCAAGGCACAGGTCGCCTTCGACCCGGAGACCGTCAAGCAGTTCCGGCTGATCGGATACGACGACCGTCAGGTCGCCGACGAGGACTTCCGCAACGACCGGGTGGACGGCGGCGAGGTGGGACCCGGCCACACGGTCACGGCCCTCTACGCGGTCCGCACCAGGCCCGGCGCCTCCGGCCACCTCGCCACCGCGAGCGTCCGCTGGCTCGACCCCGACACCCGCGCCCCGCACGAGGAGTCCGGCCAACTGGAGACCGGCTCCCTCGACGAGGACCTGTGGACCTCCTCCACCCGTCTCCAGGTCGACGCCGTGGCCGCGTACTTCGCCGACGACCTGCGCACGGGCGACGACAAGGCGAACCCGCTCCCCGGCGCCCTCCCGCTGGGCGAACTCGCCGACCGTGCCCACCGGGTGGCGTCCGCCGCGGAGGACAAGGCGGTGGACGACCTGGCGAACGCGGTGGAGCGGGCGAGTGGACTCATGGGATAGCGGAGGCGGTGGGTGGTTCGCCGCGTACGCCAAGAGGGCCACCGCGTACGCCAAGAGGGCCACCGCGTACGCGAAGAGCGGGCCGCCGAGGTGCTCGGCGGCCCGCTCTCGCGGTGCTGGGATCAGCTGTTGTTCGTGCCGTTGCCCGACAGGACCGGGATGTTGTCCAGGATGTGCGACAGCGGTTCGTCGCCCTTGGCCTGGGTGGAGTTCTCGACGCACTGCTGGTTCTGCGGGGACGACAGGACCGGGACGTCCTGGACGGCGATCGGGACGACGCCGACGAGCGAGCCCACGTTGGCCTTCGCGGGCAGGCCGACGCAGGGCTTGTTCAGCGAGCCCTGGATGAGCGCCATCTGCGGGCTCATGCTGCCGTAGGTCGCCGAGTTGCCGAACGACTGCGAGGCGCCGTAGCCGCTGACGGACGTCGTGCCACCGTCATCGCCGATCGCCAGAGCCTGGGGGGCGGCCGCGGCCGAGATACCGGCGACAGAAGCGGCGATAGCCGCGGTTGCCCACAGCTTCTTCATGTTCATTCCCTTCGGAAAGCGGACTCCTGTTGGGGAGCTGCATGATCATCAACTGGGCAGACCGCCCAAGGGTTGCGGGTAGTGCCCCATTTGGCCCAGCATGCGGGGCGTTCGCCCCGTCACCCGACACGCCAGTGGGCTCCTCTGAGCCGACACGGCGTGGTCGATCTGGCCGACGCGTGGCGGATCGCTCGGCCGGGGCCGCTCCCTGAGCGGGAACGGCGCCTCGCGCGGCTTCCAGACGGGCGCCAGGTCCATCGGCGTCTCGATGCGGAAACCCCGGCCGGTCCGGGGGGCCTCTTCGACACGTGACTCGTGACGTGCACTCGGCAAGTGAGCGATCACGCAAAGAAGATGGGCCCGGCGGGCCGCCGAGAGAGCTGCGGCCCGCCGGCGGAGAGTGCTACTTGTTGCCGACACCGTTGCCGGACAGGACCGGGATCTGGTCCAGGACGTGCGACAGCGGTTCGTCGCCCTTGGCCTGGGTGGAGTTCTCGACGCACTGCTGGTTCTGCGGGGACGACAGGACCGGGACGTCCTGGACGGCGATCGGGACGACGCCGACGAGCGAGCCCACGTTGGCCTTCGCGGGCAGGCCGACGCAGGGCTTGTTCAGCGAGCCCTGGATGAGCCCCATCTGCGGGCTCATGTCCCCCGTGGTCGCCGAGTTGCCGAACGACTGGGTGGCACCGACGCCGCTGACGGAGGTCGTCCCACCGTCATTCCCGATCGCCAGCGCCTGCGGCGCGGCAGCAGCGGAAGCGCCGACGGCGCAAACGGTGACCGCGGCGGCGGTCATAACCTTCTTGATCACTGGCTGGATCCATTCTGAAGAAACCCCGTCCATCGGAGCGTTTTGGTTCAACCGCCGCAGACGCCCTTGGTTGCTCCCATTCACCCTGATGGCCCAATAGGGCCGATCGGGTGAATCACCGAAACCAGTCCAGGACCGCCGGGTTGATGCGAGAGCAGGAACATATGTCTCTGCGAGGAAGGGAATGGCCGGGCACTTGCGATCGGTGACGTCCGCGGCACCACGCCCGGCGGTGGGCGCGACGTCGAGCAGTCGTTCAGGTCCTGTCCTCACCGCGGAACGTATTTTAAGGGAGCCGTTCCTTCCCGTATGGGTGTTCGTGTGCATCTCGGTGCCGATTCGAATGTGGGGCGATTCGAGTGAATTCCCAAGCGGCGCACGTTCTTTAGTTTCTTCGGACGGTCCTCCATCGTTTACAGACTGCAGGTCGTGGTGCGGGCCGCTCAAGGTGTGCTCGCTCGGTTTCGGCCGTCATAGGACCACGACCGCAGAGAAGGGAAATTACGTGAAGCACAAGAAGAGCGCTGCTGTTGTCGCCGGCGCGATCATGGCCCTGGGGATGGGCGCCCCGGCCTTCGCGGACGCCGGCGCCGAGGGTTCCGCCGTCGGCTCGCCGGGTGTCCTCTCGGGCAATGTGATTCAGGTCCCCATTCACGTCCCCGTCAACGTGTGCGGCAACACGGTCGACGTCGTCGCCCTGCTGAACCCGGCGTTCGGCAACAGCTGCGCCAACGGCTGACGCGACAGCACCAGCCTTCCCGGCTGCATCACGGTCGGCCTTGGGTCGCTCTTTCGGCTCCAAGGCCGGCTTTCCTCACTTCTTTCAAGCAGGAAGACAACGAGATTGCGACAGAACCTGAGTAGGGGAATGGTCGTGGCCGCGGCCGCGACGAGCATCCTGTCCCTGTACGGCACCCCCGTGTTCGCTGACTCGCACGCGGACGCCAGCGCTATGGACTCACCCGGCGTCGCGTCGGGCAACAGCGTTCAGGTTCCGGTGCACGTGCCGGTGAACGCCTGCGGCAACACTGTCAACGTGATCGGCGCGCTCAACCCGACCTTCGGGAACTCCTGCGCCAACGGCTCGGGTTCGCAGGGCAACTCCTCCGGCTCCCTGGCGTCCGGCAGGACCCAGGGCTCGCCCGGCGTCTTGTCGGGCAACCATGCCCAGGCCCCGGTGGACGTTCCGGTGAACGCGTGCGGCAACTCGGTCGACGTCGTCGCCCTGCTGAACCCGGCGTTCGGCAACAGGTGCGGGAACGAGCACGGGGGCAGCGTCAACACCCCGCCGGTGACGCCTCCGACTGTCCCGCCGGTGACGCCTCCGACCGTTCCGCCGGTGACGCCTCCGACCGTTCCGCCGGTGACGCCTCCGACCGTTCCGCCGGTGACGCCTCCGACCGTTCCGCCGGTGACGCCTCCGACCGTTCCGCCGGTGACGCCTCCGACTGTCCCGCCGGTGACGCCTCCGACCGTTCCGCCGGTGACGCCTCCGACTGTCCCGCCGGTGACGCCTCCGACCGTTCCGCCGGTGACGCCTGTCACCCCCTCGCGGACCGTCGGGCAGCCGGTCCTGCCCGTTTCTCCCTCCGAGAATCCGCCCACCCTGGCGCACACCGGCAGTGAGAACGTGCTCGGGGCCTCCGCCGCCGGCGCCGCGCTGCTGCTCGGCGGAGCCGTCCTGTACCGACGAGGTCGAGTCGCCTCCCGCCGGTAGTACGACGCTCTGGGTGCCGGACGCTTCGCCGCGCCCGGCACCCAATTGTGCTGTCCTCTACGTCCTTCCGCCCCTTGGCGCCGGCTTGGATGCGCATGGCCGCGTCCCGCCCGCGCCGGCCTGTGGGTGCTGGGACCCGCTCGCCGCCCGGGCCCGCGCGCAGCCGCCGCCGGGCTCCTGCGCAGTTCGTCGGCCGACAGTCCGAGCTGCTCGCAGCTCGCCCCGAACCGCGAGGCTGCGACGAGGCGTTCGGTCTTCAGGTGGCCCGGTACGCCTGCCACCTCCTACGCGGGGTCCAACTCCCGTTGGGTGGCCGAGGCCCGATTCCAGGTCGGTATTCCGATCCTGATTCCGGCATCCCCTTGGCGAGGAGCTGCGGGAGGTTTTCGGCTCCAGTCACTCACTGCGTTTGTCAGTTAAATCTCATGAATGTATCGGAATGGTGGAGTTCGGTGATGGTGGGATCACTCCTTTGGAGGCGCAACTCGTGCGTGTCCTGCGCGTTGATTCCAGCACCGGGCATCTCGCCCGGACGTTGTGACGATTCCAAGGAGCACTTCTCCATGTCGCGTATCGCGAAGGGCCTGGCCCTGACCTCCGTTGCCGCCGCTGCTGTGGCGGGCACCGCCGGCATCGCTGCCGCCGACAGCGGCGCAACCGGCTCGGCGGCCCAATCCCCTGGTGTCCTGTCGGGCAACGTTCTGCAGGTGCCCATCCACGTTCCGGTCAACGTCTGCGGGAACACCGTGAACGTCATCGGTCTGCTGAACCCCGCGTTCGGCAACACCTGCGCCAACGGCTGACGTCAGCGCCAACCTTCTGCCGGCCGCCTTCCCCAACGGGAGGGCGGCCGGTCCGCGTTGTCCCGATTGGGGAAAGCGGGTTCAAGGCCCTTGCGCGGCTCCTCGTCGGTGACGACCGGGTCACCGTGGCGCTGCCGACGGTCAACGCTGTGGTGCCGGCCCTTGTCTACGTCGTCGCCGGGGTCACGCCGGAGCGCGCCCTGGGCCGTCGCCAAGGAGAGCCACCCCTGCTCTCCGCGAGTGGGTGCGCCGGCTGTCCTGACACGGGGCGCCCGAACCGGGGAGCGCGCCGGGCCGCGGCCCTGGACGAGTCGCCGACCACACGCTGTTCATCGCGGGTTGGACGTTCGGGTGGGGTGCGGGAATCGTCCGCACAGGGTTTCCTTCGCGTCCGGGTCTCGTTAGTCAGTCCGGAAAAAGCGGAAATTCCCTCCGGTGGCACCTGTCACCGAAGAAAGGAGCACGATGAAGTCCCTGAATGCCGCCGCTGTCGTTGCCGGGTCCGTGATCATCGCTGGTGTCGCCGCGCCCGCCTTTGCCGTCGAGGCCTCCGACCTCACGCCCACCAGTCTCAACAGCGCACTGGAGACCATCGCCAGCCAGCGCTCGCTCAGCCTGAAGGATGTGCAGCCCCTGCAGCATCAGTCGAACGCGCTCGACACCGAGAACAAGAGTTCGGTGCTCAATGCCCTGAGTGGCGCGACGAAGGCGCTCAACACGACCGGCGGGCCCGCGCGGCTCCTCGGCGGACTGCCTCTTCGGAGCTGATCGGTTCCCTCCGCAGCCAGTCGCTTCAGGGAAAGGGAATCACTTCATCGCGTGTCTTCCCGAAAGGCCTGCGAACTCATCCCTAGGCTGAAGCAAGTCGCCAAGGAAAGGACGGACGATGAACCTTGCCAAGAAGGCCGCTCTCATTTTCGCCACCGCCGGAATGGCCGCGGGTGCCGCCGCGGGCAGTGCCGTCGCCGATACCGGCGCGCAGGGCGCGGCGGCCAATTCCCCCGGTGTCGCCTCCGGCAACGTCATTCAGGTACCCGTGGACGTTCCGGTGAACGCCTGTGGCCTCAGCGTCAACGTCATCGGCGCGTTGAACCCGGCGTTTGGGAACGCGTGCGACAACAAGTGACGTCGTGCCTCCTCGATTGACGTCGCACGCGGACTGAAAGGGCTGATTCCGTACCCGCGGAGTCGGCCCTTCGCGTTGTTCGAGGAGCGTCCCCCATTCGTGTGGTCGCCCGTCGGTCATCGGCCATTCGGGTGAGAAATCGGCCGGGCCCGTTCGGGCGCGTCGATAAGGTTCCGCGGTGACCTCAACCTCAAGCCAAGCGCGTCCTTTCCGGGCCGTCGACCTCGGCACGCTCGCCGTCATCGCCTTCAGCGGTGAAGTGCCCGACGGCGACATGCCCTATCTCCTCGCCTACTCCCTGGGCGACGGTGAAGGCGGCCCAGAGGCCGCCACGGCCGCCATCGAGCAGTTGCTGCGGAACAACGGTCTGCCCGTCGGCGACTCGCTACTCGACGGGACCCGGCAGCCGAGCCTGCCCCTCACCCTCCTTGTCGAGGCGGGCCAGGCCGTCGTCACGATGCCGTACCTCAACGCTCAGTGCGTCGTGCCGCCCGAGTGGCTCGCGGCAGTCGGTGAACGGGGCTACGCCTACTTTCTGTTCGCCACCCGCGCCTGGCCCGAGGCCGAGCCCGGCAAGCCCGTCGAGCCGGAGAGCCTGGCGGCCTTCGCGGGCAACGAGGAGATCCTGCTCAGCGCGGCCCACGTACTCCTGCCCGCGCACAGTTTGCGCGGCTGATGACACGGACCGCGGGCGGCGCCGCGAGGGTGCGGACCGCGGGGGGCAGCCCTGCGTTCGCCCTTCTGCTCGTGATCACCGGTGCGGCCGGTCTGCTCGCCGCGTGGGTCATCACGATCGACAAGTTCAAGCTGCTGGAGAACCCGAACTTCGTGCCGGGATGCAGCCTCAACCCGGTCGTCTCCTGCGGCAACATCATGAAGAGCAAGCAGGCCGCGGCCTTCGGGTTCCCCAACCCGATGCTCGGCCTGGTGGCGTACGGCATCGTGATCTGCGTCGGGATGAGTCTGCTCGCGCGGGCCACCTACCCGCGCTGGTACTGGCTGACCTTCAACGCGGGCACCCTCTTCGGCGTCGGATTCTGCACCTGGCTGCAGTTCCAGTCGCTGTACCGGATCAACTCCCTGTGCCTGTGGTGCTCGCTGGCCTGGGTCGCCACGATCATCATGTTCTGGTACGTGACGTCGTTCAACGTACGGCATGAGTTTCTGCCCGCGCCCGGCTGGTTGCGGGGATTCCTCGGAGAATTCACCTGGGTCCTGCCGGTCGCGCACATCGGGATCATCGGGATGCTGATCCTGACCCGCTGGTGGAATTTCTGGACGAGCTGACTATTGGGTCCGTCAGGGGAATCCTGAACTGGAGGCGTTCTCAGGATCGTTACCCGGTATGGACACAGATCCACTGATTCCTGAAAGGGACCGTACCTGAGATGAAGTCGACCACTCGAGGAACTCTTGTCGCCGTCGTCACCGGCGTGGCGGCAGCGATGGGTGTCGCCGCCGTGACGCCGGCCGTCGCGGCCGAAAAGGTTCCCGTCCCCGTACCTCTGGACGGCGTGGGGCGCGCCCTCAACCTGCAGACGCCCAAGATCGCCGGGGAGCTTCCGGTGCCGATGCCGGGCGGACCCGAGGGACCGCGGTACGTCGAGGGCCGACTGCTCCCCGACCGGGCGGTGCCGCGACTTCCGCTCGACGCCGGACTGCCCGGGGCGGGTTTGCGCACGCCCCTTCCGAACCTCCTCGGGCACGGCTTCGATCACCTCGGGGCGGACGCGCCCGCCGCCGATCTGACCACGTTGACGCCGGGGCTGGCCGCGGACACCCCGCTCGGCGCACCCAACCCCGACCACTACGGTCTGCCGGACCTGAAGCTCCCTCAGGTCGCCGTCCTCGGACCACTTCTGACGACGGTGCCCGGGGCGAACGTCGGCATGGCAGAGGGGGAGTAGCACTCCGGTTGTGCTTCTCCACCTGTCCTGGTCGGCGTGCCCGTTTCGCATCCAGCGGGCTGATGCTGCGTCAGGGCGGTGGTGGTCCGCGACCTGCTCGATCGGGGTGCGTTGAGACGGCCATGGAGTCGGATATCGCAGGGGGATGTGGGCCACCCGGTCGAAGGCGTGCCGCTGTGGGTGGGCCGGCGGTTCGGGCGCAACGAACCGGGGACGGTGTGATGCCACCAGCGAGGCTGCTGTGGGGGGGTGAGCGATGCTGAAAACAGTGGCGTGCCGTTGAGGGCGCTCACCGCGCTGCCGATCGCCGATGCGACCTAGGAGCATGGTGGGTCCCGGCGCGGTGGTCGGGTTCTCCAACGTCGGCCGGGTTGCGGGCGGTCAGGGGTTTGCCGGTCGGCCGACGGGCGCGACCTCCACGTCGGCCGCCACCGGCGACCCATCGGCGACCTCGGTCGCTATGCCCGGGTAGTCGTCGAGCACGACACAGCGAAGCGCTATGTCAGGTTCCTCCCTCCCTCCCCGGGTCGATCGGCCCCTGCCCGAGTGGCGTTTCGTGGCCCCCGGACGGCCTCGGAGGAAGCAGCTGCTGGGGAAGCCGCGACGGCCGTTCGCCCGCCATGGCAGTATCTGGGCTTCATGAGTGCGTCCCCAGAGGTACGGAGCCTGCGCGCGGCGGTGTTCGCCGTGCTGTGCGTGCTGCTGGCCGCCGGAGGGCACAGGCTCGCCACCGGTCAGGCGCCTCCGCTGTGGGCGGACGGCGCCGGACTCCTCGCCGTCTTCTCGGCCGGCTGGGTGCTGGGCGGACGCGAACGCTCGCTCGTCGGGATCGGCGGCGGGATGCTGGCCGCCCAGGCCGGACTGCATCTCGCCTTCGAGGCGGCCGGCCCGCGGATGGCGATGGACACGCACGGCGCGCACATGGCGAACCCGGCAGGGCACGCCATGACACCGCACGCCACCGCCGCCCACGTCGTCGCCGCGCTCCTCGCGACCTGGTGGCTGCGGCGCGGTGAAGCCGCGTTCTGGTCCGTGCTGCGACGGGCCGCGACGCTCGTAGCGGGGCTCGCCGCCTGGTGGCGGGTGCGCGCGGGGTGGTCCGCCGTACCGACCCGGCCGGCCGTCGTACGCCGGACCGCGCGGGAACCCCGGCCGCTTCGGCAACTGCTGCTGCGCCACGCGGTCTCCCGTCGGGGACCGCCGGCAGGGCTCGCGTACACGCCCTGACCGCATCCCCACCAGTACGGAGTTCCGCTGATGTCCCCGATTCGCACCACCCTGCGCCGCGCCGGCCTTGTCGCAGCCTTCACCACCGCCGGTGTCCTGGCCGCCGCGGGCGTCGCCTTCGCGCATGTGACGGTCCACCCCGAGACCTACGCCAAGGGAGCCACGGACGGTGTTCTCACCTTCCGCGTCCCCAACGAGGAGGACACCGCCAGCACCACGAAGGTGCAGGTCTTCCTGCCGACGGACCACCCGGTCCTCGGCGTGCTCGTCACCCCTCAGGAGGGCTGGACGGCGCAGGTGACGACCACGAAGCTCAAGACCCCCGTCAAGACCGACGACGGCACCATCACCGAGGCCGTCTCGGAGGTCACCTGGACCGGCGGCCGGATCCGGCACGGCCAGTACCAGGACTTCAACGTCGCCTTCGGCCAGCTGCCCGACGACACCGACCAGTTGAGCTTCAAGACCCTGCAGACCTACTCGGACGGCAACGTCGTCCGCTGGATCGAGGAGGCGAAGAAGGGCGCGGACGAGCCGGAGAACCCGGCGCCGGTGCTCACCCTGACCGCCCAGGACGCGGGGAAGGGTTCCGACGGGACCTCGGACTCGGCGTCGGGCTCTGCCTCGTCCTCGTCGTCGAGCTCGGCGCCGGCCGTCGCGGCCGACTCGACGTCGAGCAGTGACTCCACGGCCCGTGGCTTGGGCATCGCCGGACTGGTCGTGGGCCTCCTGGGCCTGGCCGCGGCCGGCTACACCCTGGCGCGCGGCCGGGGTGCCCGCTCCGAGTAGGCGAGCGCCCTCTCACCGGTTCTCGCCGGTTCTCACCGGCTCCCATTGGCTCTCACCGGCCGATGACCACCCGCTGAGCGGTTGCCGTCCCGCCGACCTCGCCCTCCGTCGGCGGGACGGATTCGCCCACCAGCTCGCTCGTGAACACCGCGCGTCCGACGAGAGTTGAGCCCGCGCATGAGTGGGGGGTGAGAAATTTCCGTACCCTCCCATGAAGCCTGTTGCCCGGATGCGAGGATGAGCCCGCCATGACTGCTGGGTGGTGTTCTCGCACGGTACGGGCCGCGGTGTTCGCGGTCGTCTGTGTGCTGCTCGCCGCCCTGGGGCACGTGATGATGTCCGGCGGCACGGTGCCCTGGTGGGCGTTGGGCGCCTCGGGCGCGGTGATCGGCGGCGCGGGCTGGTATCTGGCCAGCCGGGAACGCGGACTGCCCCTGATCGTGTCCGCGGTGGTCGCGGCGCAGGCGGCACTCCACTCGGTGTTCTCGCTCGCGCAGTCGTCGGGCTCCCTGGGAGTGTGGGGTGCGGCGGCCTCGGTCTTCACCGGCCACGACATGAACTCCATGCCCACGGGTCCCATGTCCATGAGTTCTATGTCCCCGAACTCCCTGCCCATGGACTCGACGCGCATGGACGCCATGGACATGGGCGCCATGGATCACCTGGGTCACGCGGCGGACGGCACGTCGTCCTCGCTCGGCATGCTCGCCGCCCACCTGCTGGCCGCCCTGCTCTGCGGCCTCTGGCTCGCGCACGGAGAGCGCGCCGTCTTCCGTGTCCTGCGCGCCCTCGCCGGCCTGTTGGCAGCCCCGCTGCGGCTGCCGCTCGCGCTGCCCGCGCCGGTCAGCCGCCCGCGTCCGCGCGCCCGCCGCGACCGCTCCGTCCGCGCGCCGCGCCGGCTCCTTCTCGTCCACGCGATCACTTCTCGGGGTCCGCCCGCCGGGACCGCTGTCGTCTGAAGACAGCCGGTTCCCCGAGGCCGCCCCTGTGCGCCCCGGGCCTCGGCCGCACGCCCTCGTGCGGCCGGTTTCGCTCACCGGACCCTCGGGCCGCCCTCGCGCGCCGGGTCCGGATCCCGGATGACCCGAGAAGGACACCAGGTGACCACTCCTGCCCTGCCCACCTCACGTGACGCGTCGCTGACGGCCTGGGCGCTGGCCGCCCGCGCCGGTGACCCCGACGCCGTCGACCAGTTCGTGCGCGCCCTGCACCGCGACGTACGCCGTTACGTCACCTATCTGGGCGCGGACCCGCAGACCGCCGACGACCTGGCCCAGGACACCTTCCTGCGCGCCCTCGGCAGCCTGCACCGCTTCGAGGGCCGTTCCTCGGCCCGTACCTGGCTGCTGGCCATCGCGCGCCGGGCCGTGATCGACAGTTTCCGCACCGCGGCGGCCCGGCCCCGGCTGGCCGACTCCGACGACTGGCAGCTCGCCGCCGAACGCGCCCAGCCGCGCGGCCTGCCGGGCTTCGACGACGGCATCGCACTCGACGAACTGCTGGCCGAACTGCCCGAGGAACGGCGCGAGGCCTTCGTGCTGACCCAGCTTCTCGGACTGCCGTACGCGGAGGCGGCCCTGGTGAGCGACTGCCCCATAGGTACGGTCCGCTCACGCGTGGCCCGTGCCCGCAGCGCCCTGATCGCCTCGCTGTCCGACGCCGAACGCTGTGGACTGCCCGAGCGGCGCGAGCTGGTCGGCGCGATGGCCTGACGGGCGCGGCAGGAAGGGGACGCGGCCCCGGTCGCCTGGGGGCGGGCCGGGGCCGCGGCTCACTGAGTCACCGTGTCGCGGTCACTCACTGTTGAGTTGCCAAGGTGCGGTGTCGCCGTGCTCAGTTCTGCGCCGGTGCCTTCTTCTTGCGGAGGAGGAACACCGCCGCGCCGCCGATCACGACCAGGGCGACGGCGATGCCCGCGATGATCGGGGTCGCGCCGGAGCCACCGGTCTCGGCGAGGTTGGTGCCCCCGGTGGAGTCGGCGCTCGCCAGGGCCGGGCTCGGCTCACCGACGGTCTGGGTCGTGATGCCACTCGTGCTGCCCTGTGTCTTGCAGTCGAGCATGCCGGTGAAGTGCTTCTCGAAACCGTTCGGACCCGTCAGCGTGAAGTCGTACGCCTGGTCCTCCTGCAGCGGGACCGTCACCGTCAGGGACTTGCCCGCGGCGACGGTGTGCTCGGCCCCCATCAGCTCGAAGGTGAACGGCGCGTCGCCCGTGACGGTCGCCGTGACGTCCACGCCGCCCTTGGCACAGTTCGTCGTGGCGGACAGTGCCGGTATCGGGCCTGCCTTGGCCCAGTTCGCGGTCGCCGTCGCCGAGACCGTCGACTCGCTGGAACCCGCGAGGATCTGTGTCTGGCTGCGGGTCCCCGAGGCGAAGGCCCGGCCGACCGGCACGGTCGTCGACGCCTGCACGGTCAGCGCCGCCGAGCCGTCCGTGCCGTCCTTCGGCACGTCGAAGTAGAGCCGGCTGCCGTCCGTCGCCGAGGTGATCGCCTTGCCGTCCTTGCCGACGACCTTCACCCCACTGGCGGCGGCGTCCGCGGGCGGCGTCACCGTCACGCTGTCCGCGTCGGTGTGCACCGTGATCGGGCCGAGCCTCTCGCCGGCGTGACCGGAGACCGCGGGCGGGTCGAGGGTCAGCGAGGCCTTGGGCTCCGCCACGTTCCGTGCGTTCTTCTGCAGGTAGTCGGCAAGCTTCTCCGCCTGCGGGTCCAGCGCGTCCACGTCGGCGCCGTCCGAGTACCGCCAGATGGCCACCTGGGTGCCAGCCGCCGCGTCCTGCTCGGTGAGGCCGTGCGCGCCGGCCATGTCGGCCAGCGCCGCGAGGTCGTTCACCTGTGGGTAGGAGTGCTGCAGGATCCAGAGGATCTTGCCGGCGTCCTTGTTGCCGTTCAGCGAGGTGCCGCTCCAGGAGGTCTCCTGGTACTGGGCGTCCCGCTGGGTCGGGTTGTGGAGGTCGATGCAGTACGTCTGCAGCATGCCGCCGCCGTCGACGGACATCTCGAACAGGCCGGCGGACACCTGCTGGTCCACGCCGTTGTCGTGGACCACCGCGGCCCCGTACGTCTTCAGACCGCCGATGGTCGCGGTCGCGCCGCCCTGACTCCGCGGGGCATCGTCGGCGGCGGCCGCACCGGCGGTGGCCAACGCCCCCGCGGCGACGAGCCCCGACACCAACGTCGCGGCGGCGAGGCGAGTGGCCCCTCGCCTGCGCGCGGACCACGCAGAGAACGAAGAAAACACAGAATTCCCCTTCGAGCAGGACCCGTTGACATGGGGGGACGGTCCCGCCAGCAGAATCAGAAGCCCCGTGAGCTATGCCCGGCATCCTAAGGACGTGGGCGCACCGCGCTTCCCGGTCCTGCCGTCGGATAACCGATCCGAATCGGAATCGTTATCGGTCGGCGAGCCTGTGAGCTGCGCTTATCGACAAATCAACGGGGACTGTCCGGAACGGATTTGTCGATAAGCCGCAGTTCGGTCAGGTCGTCCGGCCAGTGCGATCTCACATCTGACGTCAGGTCACTCCGGCGGGTTCCGGCTGCTGTTGGGAGACGTCCAGGGAACGACTCTCCGGCTCCGTCTCCCAGTTGGGCTCGGGCCGGGGGGACGCAGTTGTGTCCCCTTCCTTGTTCGGGCGCCGGAAGGCCGAGGTGCCGCGCGAGAGGTCGTGGCCGATGGCCACCGCGTCGATGTCCGCCGACGTCCAGCTCTGCCCTTCGCGTACCTCGGTACGCACCTTCAACCTGCCCTGCACGATGACGGGATCGCCCACCGACAGCGATGCCCCCACGTTGGTGGCGAGCGCGCGGTTCGCCCACACGGTGAAGAAATTGGTGTGCCCGTCCGTCCAGGCGCTCTTCTCGCGGTCCCAGTACCGCGCCGTCACCGCCAGGCGGAACCTCGCCGACGCGCCGTTCGCCAAGTCTCGGTAGACCGGCTGTGTCGCCACGTTCCCCACCGCGCACACCATCGTCTCGTTCATGCCCGACCCCTCTCCCGTACGAATGCGTCTGTCGCGGCGCTCGCATGCGCTGCGATCGCCGCGAGTTCAGACTGCCTTCGTCGGGCCGGGCCTGCTGAGCCCTGTGCGCTACCGGCGGGTTGTGGACAACCGCGTCACCCGAAGGGGTGGAGGCTCTTCAGCCCGTGGAGTGGTTCCTCGTCATCCGACCGGCGCCGACGCCCCCGTGACCCGCCCGTACTGCTCACGTACCTCCCGATATCGCAGCAACTCCGCCGCCACCGGATCGAGTACCCGCGCCCTCCCGCACCCGGCGGCTGCCTCGCGCAGTCGCCGTTCCGCTTCGAGCCCGTACCGCTTGGCCGGTCCGCGCGCCGCCATCCTGCTGCCCCACTCGACGGCGGGGCCGCCGATGATGCCCGCCAACATCAGCAGCACCGGCACCCCGAGGTTCGGCGCCATGAATCCGATGATCTGCCCCAGCAGCCACAGCCCGCCGATGATCTGAAGAATCGTCATCGAGGCCTGTGCGAGCACGGCGGCCGGCCACCAACCGGGCCGCGGCGGCCGCCCCACCGGTGTCGTGGCGCGCGTCGCCATCTCGTCCAGCGCCTCCGACAGCCCCTGCGCACCGCGCACGGCCGCCTCACGCACCGCCTGCGCCCAGGGCGCGGGCAGCCCGCGGGCCGCGCGGTCCGCCACCGTGCGCACCGCCTGTTCGACGCGCTGCCGGGCCGTGGCCTCCTCGTCCGCGGGTGCCCGTACCGACAGACGGCCCGTCGTCGAGTCCTCGCGGTCCTGGACCCAGCGCCACAGCCGCAGCCAGGGGGTGCCGCACGCGCGGTTGGCGTTGCGGCGCCACGCGCGCTCGGCCGCCTGGCCGGCCGCCGTGGCGCCCACCGCGTCCGCGAGCCGGTCCGCGAACTCGTCGCGCGCCTCCTCGCTGAGCCCCGTACGCCGTCCGGTCGAGTAGACGGGACGCAGGCGCGCGGCGGCCGCGTCGAGATCGGCCGAAATCCGACGGGCGGCGGCGCCCCGCTCGGCCAGGAACTGGCCGAGCGACTCGCGCAGTTCGCCGATGCCGTCCCCGGTGAGCGCGGACAGCGCCATCACGGTCGCGCCCGGTTCGCCGTACTCGCCCAGTGCGATCCCGTCCTCGTCGAGCAGTCGTCGCAGATCGTCGAGGACCTGGTCGGCGGCCTCGCCGGGCAGCCGGTCCACCTGGTTGAGGACCACGAAGGTGACCTCCCCGTGGCCCGCCATGGGCCGCAGATACCGCTCGTGGAGCATGGCGTCCGCGTACTTCTCGGGGTCGACGACCCAGATGACCGCGTCGACGAGCGCCAGGATGCGGTCCACCTGCTCCCGGTGCTGGACGGCCGCGGAGTCGTGGTCGGGCAGGTCGACCAGGACGAGGCCGCGCAGTTGCGCCTCCGCCTCGGGGCTCTGCAGGGGACGTCTGCGCAGTCGTCCCGGGATGCCGAGCCGGTCGATGAGGGTCGCCGCGCCGTCGCTCCAGCTGCACGCGATGGGCGCCGCGGTGGTGGGCCGGCGCACGCCCGTCTCCGAGATGGCCACCCCGGCGAGCGCGTTGAAGAGCTGCGACTTGCCGCTGCCGGTGGCTCCGGCGATGGCGACCACAGTGTGCTCACCGGACAGTTTGCGGCGCGCCGTCGCCTCGTCGAGGACCCGGCTCGCCTCGGCGAGCGTCCTGCTGTCCAGCCGGGTGCGCGACGACCCCACCAGCTCGCGGAGCGCGTCAAGGCGCGACCTCAGGGGTGCGTCGTACGCGAGCGGGAGCGGCGGGGCCTGTACGGCGGTCTTGGTCTCCAGGACCAGGGACGGGGCGTGTGCCTCCTGGCCGGGGGCCGTCTCGGACACGCGGCGGGCGATCAGCCCGTCGTCCCAGGCGGTCTCCGACTCGGCACGGGTACCGCCGTCGTCGGTCTTCACCCGTGGGTGCCCGGCGTCGTCCTTCACGCGTGTGTGCGCGCCGCCCCGCGGGGCATCGAAGGCGGACTCCTGGGCCCGCTCGGCGTCCTCCGCCTCTGTCTCCGTCCCCGCCTTCGCTTCCGTCTCCGTCCCGGCTTTTCCCTCCGGCTGCGCCTTCGTCACGGACTCCGGGGGAGCCGCCCTCGCGGCCTCCTCGGCGGCGGGCTCGGCGTCCCCGGCCTCCGTGGCGAAGGCCTCCGGGGAGTCGGTCTCGGAACGAGAGGCTTCAGGGCGCCCGTTTTCGGAACTTCCCTGGTCGGACGCGTCGTGACCGGACATTCCGTGATCGGACGTGCCGTCTTCGGGGGAATCGTCTCCGGTGTGGTCGGCGTGATCCGTGTGGTCTGTGACGGCAGTCACCGCGGTCACCTCTCCTTCTGCAGTACGGACAGCGCGGCGATGAGTTCGGCCTGGGGCTCTGGGTGCACGTCGAGGGCGTCGAGCGGGGCGAGACGGCGCTCGCGCTCGGTGTGCAGGGCCCTGTCGAGGTACTCGGCAAGGAGGCGCCCGCCCCTCTCGCGCAGCCGCAGGGCGCCGTGCGCGCCGAGCCGCTCGGCGAGCCCCTCGCCCGCGTTGCGTGCCCTGTGGCCGCCCAGGAGCGCGGTGGCCACCAGCGCGGCGACGACCTCGGCGTCCGGTGCCACGCTCTTGTCGAGGCGGCCGACCTCTTCCTCGGCGTACTCCTCCAGGACCCGCCGCCAACGCCGTACGGACACCCCGATCCGGTGCTCGGCGCTCTCCAGCGTCGGATCACGGTCCGTCAGCCCCGGAGCACCCGAGGCCGGTTCGCGCCGCCAGGCGTCGTCCACGCGCTCGTCGGCGGCCGTGACGGCGCACAGCAGGAGTGCGGCCAGGCTCTCGACGAGCGAGTCGAGCAGTTCACCCGCGGTGCAGTCGAGCGGGTAGGCGCGCCACCGCTTGAGCGCGTCCCCGGAGAGCACGGCACCGGTTTGCAGACGCCCCTTCACGCGCGCGTGCTCGCTGTCGTACGCCCCGTCGACGGCGGCGGTGAGCCGCAGCGCGGCCGCGTACTGCGCGGCGGCCGCACCGGCGAGCTCAGGCATCCGGGCCTTGAGCGAGTCGAGGAGTCCTTGGGCCGTACGGGCCATCGTCGCGTGTCGGGCGCCGGGGTCCTGCGCCTGGTGGACGAGCCACGTGCGCAGCGGCGCGACGGCCGTGGCGGGCAGCAGGCCGCCGCCCCACGCGGACTCGGGCAGTTCCGGCACGGTGAAGCGGGGCACCTCGCCGAGCCCGGCCTTGGTGAGCAGGGCGCCGTACTGCCGCGACACCTCGGATACCACCTGGTGGGGCACCCGGTCGAGAACGGTCACCAGGGTCGCCTTGTGCTCCTTGGCCGTACGCAGCAGGTGCCACGGCACGGCGTCGGCGTACCGCGCGGCCGTGGTCACCATGACCCAGATGTCGGCAGCGCAGATCAGTTCGGCGGCAAGTACGCGGTTGTCGGCGACCAGGGAGTCGATGTCGGGCGCGTCGAGCAGGGCGAGGCCCCGGGGGAGGGTGTCGGCGGTTTCGATACGCAGCACCCGTTCCCCGTGCTCCATGAGGGCCTGAAGGTCGTCGCCGGGTTCCTGGTGGGGCACCCACGCGCGCGTGAGGTCGGGCAGCACCCGCATTCCACTGAACCAGTGATGGTCCTCCGGATGGCACACCAGTACCGGCGTCCGGGTCGTCGGCCGCAAGACGCCGGCCTCGCTGACCCGGCGTCCGACGAGGGAGTTGACGAGAGTGGACTTCCCCGCTCCCGTCGACCCGCCGATCACGGCGAGAAGCGGTGCTTCGGGTTCCCTCAACCGGGGCACCAAATAGTCGTCTAGTTGTGCGAGCAGTTCGTCGCGATTGGCACGCGCGCGTGGAGCCCCCGCCAGGGGCAGCGGGAAGCGTGCGGCGGCGACACGGTCGCGCAGGGCGGAGAGTGCGTCGAGCAGCTGAGGCCGTACGTCCAAGGTCACCACATGCGAAGAATGCCCAATTTTGGAGCCTTTCTGAAGCATATGGCTATGTCTGCGCGCCGACAGGACACACAGGGCGGAAGGGACGACTGGGGCGCAGGCATAACGAGTGCACAACACCCGATGCGCGAGAGGCCAAAAGCGGTGCACGATTCGTACCTGCCTGCGATTATCAGGACCGCTTCACTGAACCTCCACATTGAGCCACGGAGGCGAAGCGCCAGGGACAAGGACCCGGGAGCCCTATCCTTGTCCCCGGCAAGGTCACGGATCGGCCCACACCCGGGCACCACGAAACCGGCCACCACACCTGGCCCCCGTAGCTCAGTGGATAGAGCAGGCGCCTTCTAAGCGCTTGGCCGCAGGTTCGAGTCCTGCCGGGGGCGCCACTGAGAGCCCTCCCTCTGGGAGGGCCTTTTTGCTGGTCAGGGGCGACTTGACGAGCCTGGCAGAGTGGTTGTGCCGGACCCCCTGGCCGAGTCGGCGACAGTGTGGCTGGAGCCGCTTTTGTCCGGTCTCTGCGCGGGTGGCCTTCCCGAAAACTTCCCGAAAATCGGGAAGCGGTCGCTCTGGGACGGGAGTGTCGTCGGCAGCCGCTGAGGCGCTTCGACGCGCTGCTGGAGCTCGGCGAGCCGGCTGACGATGCAGCGGGCGCAGGTCGGGAGCAGGACGGGGACGCTGTCGCCGGCCGCGCCTGGGCCGCCGACTGGAAACCCGGGCTACCTGCCACGTCTTCACGCCGTCGAGCCCTCGACGACGCCAAGGCCTTGTAGGAAGCCTTGTGGATGCGCTGCGTTAGAGGCCGCGAGGGTACATCCAGGGCACATGCGCCGCGGAAGCTCCATAGACCTGCGAGAACTGGCGCGAGGTGCTTCCGCTGGTCGACGAACATCGCACCAAGGAATCCCAGGTTGGCCCCCCACCTCGTCCAATCGCTGTACGAGTGGCAGGACTTCTCACACCGGCTTCATGCGGCAGGGCATCAGCCGTACTGCCTCGTCCGGCCGTGCCCCGGAATTTCGTGGTGTGCGGGGCGGGTTCTCGGTCCCTGCCCTCGCCCTGTCCCTGGAGGGGCCGTCGGGCGGCTGCCGTCTCGTGGTTTCCCTGGCTGCGCCGCCCAGCACCCCACGACGACTCGGCCGAGCACGTCGTCGGCCGATGCCGGTACGTGCCGTCGGCCCTACGCGTCGCGGCTGCGGCCGGTTCGCAGCCGCGCCCAGTGGACGGCGGTGAGGGCGACGAATCGGGTGTTGCCCACCGCGTAGCGCAGGAACATACGCCGCGGCTCCTGGGCCATCCGGTGGAACCATTCGAGGCCGGTCCGCTGCATCCACCGTGGGGCCCTGCTGCGGAGCCCCGCCACCACGTCGAAAGATCCGCCGACACCGACCACCAGGGCACAACCCAGCTCCTTCTGCCGGCGCGCGAGGAAGTACTCCTTGCGCGGGCTGGGCACGGCGAGGAACAGAATGTCCGGACGGGCTTCGCGGACGCCCGCCACCACCTGGGGCTCCTTGCGCTCGTCCCAGTAGCCGTCCCGGTGCCCGACGACCTCGACGCCCTGCCCGGTGGCGATACGCGCCGTCTCCTCGACCACGGCCGCTTCGGCGCCCAGGAGGTACACGCGGTATCCGTTGCGTGCGGCGCTCCGCCACAGCGCCAGTATGAAGTCGATGCCGGCGACTCGTTCGGGCACGGGCGTCTTGAGGAGACGACTCGCCCAGACGACGGCCTGGCCGTCGGCGTTGACGAGTGAGCACGAGCGGATGATCCGCGCCAGTTCCGGGTCGTCGTGAGCCTGGACGATCTTGGCCGCGTTCAACACGACGTGCTGGTGGGGGCCGCCGTCCGCGATCAGCGCCTCGGCGGACGCCACCGACTCCTCCAGAGTGAGCGGATGGACGGGCAGCCCGCACACCATCGCGGGCCGACTCGGGCAGATGCGCTTGGTCGCGGCCTCCTCATCGTGCGGCCGTGGCATACGCAAATGGCGCCTCCTGAACTCGTCAATCGGCTGGAAGCAGGTCAGAAACTGGTGTCGCGCCAGAAGCCGACGAACGACTCCTCGACTCGTTGAGGTGCGTAGAGGGGGCGAAGTTCCTCCCAGGCCCTCTGCTGACGCCGACGGATGCCCTGCAGGTCGGCCACGCAGTGCTCGAGGAACGCGGCGACGGAGTCCGCGGTGCTCTCGATCCGCTCCACGCAACCGCGGCTGAAGAGTTCGCCGCTTCCCGGAGACGGCGTGGCAGCCACGGCGCAGCCGGCCTGCAGCGCTTCGAGGAGCACGAAGGGAAGCCCTTCGACCCAACGGGACGGAAGGACGAAGACATCGGTCCGGGACCAGAAGGACGAGGCACTCCGGGGGGCGAGGACGCCGAAGTCCTCGTCCACGGATGCCATGTGGGCATCAGGTACGTCCATACGCATTCCCGCCGCTGAGAACTGAACGTCGGTGCCACGGTCCTTGAGTCGGCCCACCGCACCGCAGAGGAGGTCGAAGCCCTTGGCCCGGCACCTCGTGCCGAGCCAGCCGATACGCAGCACATGGGGGCGTGCGGGCACGCGCCCCGACGTGGCAGCGGCGGGCGCCGGGTTGCGGACCACGGTCACCGATCGTGCGCGGCACCCGCTGGCGCGCAGTTCCGTCGCGACGGTGTCGCTCAGCACGATCCAGTGTGCTCCGGCCAGTGCTCTGCGCAGTACCCCGCTTGCGGCCAGCCGGCCCGGCAACTGCGCGCCGTGCAGGTGCAGTACCGGTGTACACCCCGTGACTCTGGCGAGCGTGATCACCAGGACGTCCCGGACGAGGGGTAGGCCCCATTGCGAGATCGGCAGGTAGACGGCATCCGGTGACCTCACTGTGAGCAGAAACGCGCATCGTCCCAAGGCCGCCGCCGTGGCACGGGCCTTGGCTGTCCACGAAGCCTCGAACCTGTCCGACCCGGTGCGGTCCGCGGTCAGGGGGACGACGGCTACAACGCGGCACTGGCTCTCGAGGAGCGGCGTGAAGAAGTCGGCGGCCCTGCCCATTCCGCCGAGCTCCGGACCGTGTCGGAGAACCAGGACCCGAGGGCACGAGTTCGGCGTGCACCGGCCCGGGGAGGCGGAACAGCCCGCGTCTGTGAGTACCGGAACAGGATGGTGCTGCGGTACACGGCGGATCCGGGTACGCCGACGAAGAATCCGCACCGTACTTGGAATCCCTTCGGTGGCGCAAACGAAACTGAATGGAATGCATGACACCATTCACAAGGCCGGGCGTCCAGGGCAACACGTCGTAGGCTGCCCGAAAGTCAATGGGTGTCACGGGTGCAATCAGCGGTCGGTAACCCTCCGCTGAGCCTCCCCCAAGCGTCTTCCCGCTGTGTCACTCTGGGCACGGTGAGTAAAACAACGGGGTCCGGGATGAATCCCCTGGGTCCCCTGTTATTGAAAATATATTAATCTGTTGGGGAGCTCTGTGGAGGAAGTAGAAATCCAGGGTTTCTGGTCCAGTCATCCGTGCGGTGATCAGCTCCTGGGTGCACCGGAGGGCAGGGAGAGACAGGATTACGAAGCGTTCTTCCACCGGTACGACACAGCCAAGTACCGGCTGGAACCCCACATTCCCCGATGCCTGGACGGCTTGGACCTCCGAGGGCGTCACGTACTGGAGATCGGTCTCGGTCAGGGAGCCGAGGCGGAGCAGCTGATCCGGCGCGGCGCCCGGTGGACCGGAGTGGACCTGACGGAGACGGCGGTCCGGCGGACAGGGATGCGCCTGGCCCTGCGAGAACTGCCCTTCGAGGGTCTCCACCAGGCGAGTGTCCTCGACCTGCCCCTCCCGGACGAGTCCTTCGACGTCGTCTTCAGCCACGGGGTCCTCCATCACGTCCCCGACATCCAGCGGGCCCAGAAGGAGATCCACCGCGTCCTGAAGCCCGGCGGGGAGCTGGTGGTCATGCTGTACGCCCGCTGGTCGCTCAACTACCTCGTCTCGATCGGGCTGCTGCGGCGGGCCGCGCTTCTGGCAGCCCACTCCCTGGAGCGGCTGGGCGCGCTCTCCGAACCGGGGAACTCCTTGGCGCGCACTTGGACAACGCGCGCAAGACCGGGCTCATGCGATATCTGCGCATGTCGAAATTCATCCACCGCAACACCGACGGCCCGCACAACCCATATTCGCAGGTCTACGACGTACGGCGCGTCCGGCGTGACTTCCCGTATTTCGATGTCCGGCACACCGAGAAGCACTTCCTGCACGCCCCACCGCTGCCTCTTCACGGACTGGGCAGCGGAAAATTAATGGGCTGGCATCTGTGGGTGCGTTTGACACCGCATGCTCGTTGACCAGAACTCTTTGCCACAAGGAGTACGTGTGACAGTAAAAACGGCACTCATCACCGGAATCACCGGCCAGGACGGCTCTTACCTCGCCGAACTACTCCTGGAGAAGGGTTACACCGTCCACGGGATCGTTCGGCGTGCTTCTACGTTCACCACCTGTCGCATCGACCATCTCTACCAGGATCCGCACGATCCGGAAGCCCGGCTGTTCCTGCACTACGGCGATCTCACGGACGGCAGCAGGGTCGCCGGTCTCCTCGAGCGCGTACAGCCCGACGAGGTGTACCACCTGGCCGCCCAGTCGCATGTGCGCGTCTCCTTCGACGAGCCTTTGTTCACTGGGGACACGACCGCGCTGGGCGCCACGCGACTGCTGGAGGCCATTCGGAACACCGGCCTGCCCTGTCGCTTCTACCAGGCGTCCAGTTCCGAGATGTTCGGCGCGTCGCCTCCGCCGCAGCACGAAGGGACCCCGTTCCATCCGCGCTCCCCGTACGGAGTGGCGAAGGTCTACGCGTACTGGATCACACGCAACTACCGTGAGGCATACGGGCTCTACGCGGTCAACGGCATCCTCTTCAACCACGAGTCGCCGCGTCGGGGGCCCACGTTCGTCACCCGCAAGGTGGCCATGGCGGCGGCCCGAATCAAAGCCGGGCTCCAGGACAACCTGTACCTCGGCAACCTGGATGCGCGCCGTGACTGGGGATACGCGGCGGAGTACGTCGAGGCCATGTGGCTGATGCTGCAGCAGGACAGCCCGGACGACTACGTGATCGCCACCGGCACCAGTTACAGCGTGCGGGACTTCGTCGAGCACTGCTTCACCCATGTGGGCCTCGACTGGCGCGACCACGTGCGCTTCGACGAGAGGTACCTGCGCCCCACCGAGGTCGACGACCTGATGGGGGACACGTCGAAGGCCGCACGGGTTCTCGGCTGGCAGGCGAGGGTGCACACACCCGAGTTGGCCGGCCTGATGATCGACGCGGAACTCCAGGCACTCCTGGGGAAGGGCGAAGTCACGGCGCCTGTCGTCCCCCCTCCCACTCACCCACTCGCTCGGCGCTGACCCGTTCGGGTGGCTGGAGAGGCCATCCCCTCCCGCAAAGGTGGTCACCATGATCAAACTGATCAAGTCCAGCTTCTACCACGAAGCCGAGACCAAGCGCGCCCTGGCCGACTTCGTCCTCAACCAGGACGTGCTCAGCATGAGCGAGCAGTGCCGCGCGTTCGAGATGGCGTTCGCCGAGAAGCAGGAGCGGGCACATGCCGTCTTCGTCACGAACGGAAGCGCGGCCAACCTGCTGCTGATCCAGGCCCTGTTGAACCAGGGGAGGGTCCAGCGGGGGGTGCGTGTCGGCTTCTCCGCCCTCACTTGGCCGACCAACGTCATGCCGCTGATTCAACTCGGGCTGGAACCGGTCGCGATCGACTGCGAGTTGGACACCTTGAACGTCTCCCCCAGGACCTTCGAGGCGCACATCTCCCGATGCCAGGCGCTGTTCCTGACGAACGTCGTGGGGTTCTGCGACGACCTTCCGGAACTGAAGCGCATGTGCGAGGAGCGCGGCGTCCTCCTGATCGAGGACAACTGTGAGGCGCTCGGCTCGAAAGCAAATCGCACCTTGCTCGGCAATTTCGGCGTCGCCTCGACGTTCTCCTTCTTCGTAGGTCACCATCTGTCGACCATCGAGGGCGGGATGGTGTGCACCGACGACAAGGAGTTGTACGAGCACCTGGTCATCTCCCGCGCACACGGCTGGGACCGCAATCTGCCGACGGCAACACAGCGGAGACTGCGGGCCGAGGCCGGAGTGGACGACTTCTACGCCAGGTACACGTTCCATGATCTCGCCTTCAACTTCCGGCCCACCGAGATCAATGGGTTCATCGGCAACCAGCAGATCCGCCACTGGGACGAGATCGTGGACGCGCGCGCGGCCAACTTCGACCGCTTCTGTGCGGCGATGGCCGGCAACGACGACTTCCACCAGTACGACCTGGCACACATGGACTCCGTGTCCAACTTCGCCATGCCGGTCGTCTGCAGGTCCGCGGAGCTGGGCGAGAAGTACCGTGCCGAGTTCGAGGCGGCGGGCGTGGAGATCCGCCCCGTGATCGCCGGCGACGTTCCTCAGCAGCCGTTCTACCGGAAGTACGTCCAGGACACGTCCGAGCAGCCGAACGCGCGGATCGTCCACACGAACGGCTTCTACTTCGGCAACAACCCCGAGATGACCGAGGAAGAGCTGACAACGCTGTGTGGCCTGCTGAGCGGCTGAGGAGGGTCGAGAGGACAAGCGTGATGGAGCGGCGAGCAAAGATCTATGTGGCAGGGCACACCGGCATGGTTGGCGCGGCGATCGTCCGGCGGCTGCGCGCCGAGGGATGCGAGAACCTGCTCTTGGCCACGCGCGCGGAACTCGACCTCACGGATCAACGGGCCGTACGGGACTTCGTCATGACGGAGCGGCCCCGCTACATCGTTGACAGTGCCGCGCGGGTCGGCGGCATCAAGGCCAACATGAGCCATCCCGCCGAGTTCCTCCATGAGAACCTGCAGATTCAGAACAACCTCATCTGGTCGGCCAAGGACGCGGGCGTGGAGACGTTCCTGTTCCTGGGCAGCTCCTGTATCTACCCCCGCGCGTGCCCGCAGCCGATGCGGGAGGAGTACCTCATGGAGGGAAAGCCGGAACCCACCAACGAGGCTTACGCCTACGCCAAGATCGCCGGGATGAAACTGTGCGAGTACATCCACACCCAGTACGGGATGAACTTCATCTCCTGTATGCCGACCAACGTCTATGGGGAAGGCGACAACTTCGATCCCGAGACGTCCCATGTGATCCCCGCTCTGCTGCGCAGGATCCACCAGGCAAAGGGAGCAGGCTCTCCCGACGTCACCATTTGGGGCACTGGATCGAGCCGGCGTGAGTTCCTGTATGTGGACGACTTGGCCGATGCTGCTGTTTGGCTGCTCCGCAGCTATAAGGACAGGCAATTTCTCAACGTCGGAACAGGAGAGGACATCTCGATCCGAGACCTGGCCGAGCATATCCGCAGTCTGGTGGGCTACGAAGGAAGACTGCTGTTCGACCCTGCGAAGCCGGACGGGATGCCGAGAAAACTGCTGGATGTCACTCGGCTGCACAAGGCCGGTTGGCATCATCGCATCGGGTTCGATGAAGGACTGAAGCGCACCTACGGCTGGTATTTGAACAATCTGTTCTGAGCGTGCATATGAGGGTGCATTAATGGCAGCGAGCCTGCCGTCCAGCAGAAGAGGTGAGATTGTGCATCAGCGGAGAATCACCATTGTGCAACCGTATCTTTCGCACTATCGAGTGCCGTTCTTCCGCAGACTCGCAGCTGATCTCCACAAGCAACTGGGAGCGGAGTTGGTTGTCGCACACAGTTCGCCGCCTCCGGACGCGGGTGAGGACCGCGATCGGGGAAGTGCCGAGTTGGAATGCGCCGTCCGGCTGGTCCAGCACTCCTGGCGGATCGCCGGGTTCCCGGTTCATGTGAGGCGGCTCGGAGATCTTCCCCGTAGGTCGGACGTGGTGGTCGTAGAACAGGCTCTCCACAATCTGGAGACGTTCCCCTTGCTCGCCAGGGAGGTGTGGCGGCAGGCACGGGGCGGATCCGGCCCTGCCGTGGCAATGTGGGGCAACGGCCGGACTTGCGACAAGGAAGTGGGACCTCTGCTGCAGACAGCGAAGCGTGTCCTGACCCGGCAGGCGAAATGGTTCTTCGCCTATACGGCGGGAGGCGCGGACCACGTAGCTGCACAGGGATTTCCGCGCGATCGCATCACTGTGGTGCGGAATGCCACGGACACCACAGCTCTGGCGGAGGCCCGGAAGCGGGTCACGGATGAGCAGGTCGCCGAGTTCTCCTCCCGGCATGGGCTGGTACCCGGACGTACTGGGCTCTACCTCGGGCGCTTTCATACGACCAAACGGATTCCGTTTCTCTTGGAAGCCGTGGCTCACATCGTCAAGCGAATGCCCGAGTTCAAGCTTCTCGTCGCGGGTGACGGCGAGTGCCGGTCATTGATCGAGGC
The DNA here is from genome assembly GCF_039503195.1 of Streptomyces mirabilis. NCBI lineage: Bacteria > Bacillati > Actinomycetota > Actinomycetes > Kitasatosporales > Streptomycetaceae > Streptomyces > Streptomyces mirabilis. Next base: position 3,964,463 of record NZ_JBCJKP010000001.1, on the reverse strand, counting down.
GTCGGCTGCGCGCGGAGAGGGCGTGGTGTACCTGGGGCCCGTCCACGACGAGCGGCGCGCGTTGCTGGGCGCCGCGTCGCAGCTCATGCTCATGCCTGGGATGGTTGGACTCTGCGCGGTCGATTCGTTCGCACTGCGCACCCCAGTGATGACGGCCGCCTGGGCCTATCGCAGCCCGGAGTCCGCCGAGTACCTGGACCACGGCCGTAACTCCCTGGTGGTTGAGGGCGGGCCGGAGGAGTATGCGGAAGCAGTGGTGAAGACCCTGTCCAGCCCCAGGCTGATGACCCGGCTCAAGGGAGGCTGCGCGTCGGATGCCGACAGGTACACAGTGGAGGGGATGAGTGCCCGATTCACGGAAGGTGTGGCCGGGTTGCTTGAGGCACGCTTTCCTCTCACTTCCAGCGGCTGATCGCGGTGCGGGGCAAAGCAGCGACGAGCGTCGTGATCCAGCCGCATACGAAGGCAATGTCCAGCATGCCCCGCACGCAGTCGATCGGGCGCCAGAGTACCGTACCGGAAAGGATCCAGTAGAGCGCCCGAGTGAATTTACCCGCTCTCCGAATCACGCGAGTGTGCATCGGAATATCCATGATCTTGGACTCCACGACGGCTGAGGTACGTCCCCTGCCGTAGGATCGGCGGACGAGCCCCTGCAGGGTCATCCTGTCCTGGTCTTGGATTTCAAAAACAAGTGCTGCGCGGGTGAAGAAGACCCTTGCTCCGCATTTGGTCAGCTCGTGAAAGAAGACCGAGTCCTCGCCGCCGGTCACGTCGAACGCGGAGTTGAAGCGCAGGCCCATTCGGCGGACCGTAGACATGCGCACCAAGGTGTTGCCGGATGCGGCGAACCCTTCCAACGGCCCGTCTTCCTGGGACCGTACCTGGCGAATCAGCCGGCCTCCGTCGAGCCAGCGAGGCGCGTTGGGAGGCAGGCGGACCACGACAGGGCCCACGACAACGTCGGCGGTGTTGGCCTCGGCACTGGTCACCAGCGCGCAGAGCCATCCGGGGGCCGGCCGTTCGTCGTCATCGATGAAGACCAGTGCGTCGTACTGTCCGGCCGCATCCATTGCCGCATTGCGGACCTGGGAGAAACCGGGAGCCGGTACCCGAACGTACTCGACTCCACAGGCCGCTGCACCCATGCGGGCCGACTCCGAGCCAGCCGCCGAGTTGTCGAGCAGGACGACCGAAACGGTGCGGCCACCGGCGCTCTCTGCGGCGCGCGCCTGGTCGACGAGCTCGTAGAGCAGAGGACGCACGGGCCGTCCACCTGTCGTCGGCACGGTGATGAGGATGGTCTTCAGCGTGCCGGGAACGGAGGCTGGTTGGCTGGCGATCAATTCTTTCATCTCGAAGTGTGCTCGCTACGGTTCATTAATTCATTTTTCTTGCCACCAGGGACTTAGGAAGCCCAGCGAAACGTTCGAACCAGATCTGTGAGCCGGGGAAATAGGAGCGCATCTCTGTCGCGGAGAGCAACTCCACGTCGGCAACGTCCGCTGCGGCCTTCCGGATATTATCGTGGGAGGACGGGCCGTGCGGCCAGTACTGGGAGATCGCAACCCTGGTCCGGAACGGAAACCACTGCATTCCGGGGAAAAGCCAGTGAGGTTCGACCGGGAAGTAACGATAAGGAGTCTGGACCCAGTGATGGTCGGCCTTGGCATGCACGGCGTCCGCGAAGCGCTTGCGCCGATCATGGCCCCCTACGTGCTCCATCAGTGAGTTCGAGTACACGAGGTCGAAGTGCTCGGACCTGAAGGTGTCCGGCAGATCGCAGGCGTCGGCGACGAACCCGGTCACCGGCCCATGGATGGTGGCGTGCTTCGGGTGGATATTGACACACACCACCTGGGCCGGCAGCACGGGTGCATGGTTCCAGGATTCGGGTGTTCCTCCCAGATCCAGTACCCTCATCTCGGCCAGCTCGGGAAAGCATCGCATCATTTCCGCCCATCGGCGTGCGCGAGCCGAGTGGGAAATTGACCCCGGCGTTGCATAGTCGGTGATCGCTGATTTGAGCATGACTTTCTCCGAGGGGCAATTTGGACAAGACGGGTTTCTGGCAGCGTATTAACAGAGGGCGTTGAAAGCTAATATGGCTAGGTGGAAAATTTGTAAAAACAGCCCTGCTTCCCCTCACGCCAGCCGGTGAAAGAATAGCGCAGTCAACCGGATGGCGCGCCTCATTTCCGCCCAAGCTGCGTGTCACACGAGGCACTGCTCCCGGTGAAGGCCCGTCACAGAAGTCCGATTATGCGGATTCTCTCCAGGGCTGCGCGGACCCGTACACTCCAGTCTCCGACCTCCTGCAGTCGGCTCAGTGCTCTGTCCACGGCAGGCTGCCATCTGCTCGGTGAAGCCAGAATGTCCAGCACTTGTTGAACCGGGTCGCGCCAGTCGATCTCGACGACCGGATTGAATCCCATCAGTGACACCAGCTCCGGAGGGGCCTGTCCGAGAACGAGACATCCCGACGCCATGCTTTCCAGGTAGCGTTGGGTCATCGTCTCCACAGTTCCCGATCGCTGCGGGTGGGTGAGCGATGAGGGGAAGCAGACGGAGATCATCGCCTGCGACAGACCGCGCCGCAGGGCGTGCTCATCCGGGTACACAAGTCGGCCTGGTCCTGCTTCATACAAGTGGGGAAGGGATGAACGGCACCGCAGAGGTTCCGTCACCGCCTTGTGCCAAACCGGATGCCGACGTCCGAGCTCCAGGACACCGACCGTCCTTGCCGCCAGGCATGTACCGGAATCGTGCCGGTCCAACCGTGTGGCCTCGGGGAGATGGATTACCTGAGACTGAGGCAGAGCATCGCCGAGGAATCGGGCCGACTGCTGTGCCGTGACAAAGACGGCCGGAGGGCGAAGTGCCCGCAGCCGGCGGGCCCACAAGGGCCAGGACGGTTCCCACACGTCCCAGCAGTAGGGCACGACATCTCCCTTGAGGCCGGCTGCGTAGAGCTGATCGAATCGGGCTCCCATCATGGGAACAATTACCGGCTCCTGACGGCGACGCCATCGACGGGGGAGTGAGACCTGGGCCTTGGCGATCGCCCGACTGATCAGCGGCGGCGTCGTGATTGGCCTCCCAACGGCGCCTTGACTGATAAGTTCCGAAACGAGATCCCTCACTGCGTAGTGCGAGGGGTGTTCCCGCGACACGGGGACAGCCACGCGTAGCCCGGTCGCGGGAAAGTCATGACGGTCGACGGAAGTCGGTCCCACTCTGCGCACTCCTCAAGATGAAACGGTCATACGTCCGAATTCCTTTTCCTTTCAGCACGGGTGAACATACATCACCTTTCGACAACGGTGACGTAGCATGTCGACGCGCTTCTCCATGAAGGGACGTCCGCACATGGTTTTCCACTCTCATAGTTCAGTAAGGCCGGCCGCATCGTGATCCAGGGGAGACAGCCCGACACCGCAAAGGAGAAGGCATCGATCCCGTCGCCCGGACCGAAGGAAACTCAGTCGGATCGAACTCGGTCAGCGCCTGAGGCGAGCAGCTTCCGGCACACGCCCCATGCTGTCCTCACTCCTCACCTGCGTGCGGCTGGTCGCTCGTTCGGCGTCAAAGCGGCGAACCTTCCCATCGCCGCGATCTCCACGCTCGTCGCGACCCGGACAGTGGTTGATACTCTCGGCCCTTCAGGATTCGCTTTCTTTGCGCTCGTCACCACACTGCCATCTCTGTTGCCCCTCAGTGATCTCGGGACAGGCGCAGCGATTATGGGGGCCATGGAGAGGGGACGTGGGGCCCATTACCGGGAATTGCAGGGCGCGGTTATCACCAGCGCACGCGCGCTGACGTGCGTGGGACTCCTGAGTGCCCTTGTGGGCATTGTTCCTGCCTGCCTGGGCCTGTGGGGCACGCTGCTCAGTTCCGAGTCGCAGCCATCTGTTGAGGCATCGGTCGCGGTCGCGTTCACGTTGTTCGGATGCAGTCTTCCGCTGAACCTGGGAAATTCAGTGTTGATTGCACTGAACCGGACTCATATTTCGCTGATCGTCCAGACGGTGGGCAGTGTGCTCACGTTGGGGCTCATCTGCCTGTCCGGCGCCGTGCATGCACCGCCCACGGCCTTCATCGCGTCGGGCTTCGCTTCGCAGTGTCTGGTGGGCGCGACCTGCCTGCTGCTGGCCGGGCGCACGCTCGGTATCCCCTTGTTCGGCCTGGTGCTGCGAAGTCTTGGTCAGCGGCACGCCGCCACACGCATCTGGCATCTTGCGGCGCCCATGGCAGCCGTCAATATCGCCTTGGCCGTGGCCTTCGCGACCGACCGGTTGGTCCTCGTCCATGTGGCCGACCCTGATGCCGTCGCCGCCTACTCGGCCGGTGCGCGCCTGTTCGCACCCGCCGTCGCCCTGGCCAGCACGACCGGTCTTCCCCTGTGGGCCATCTTCGCCCGGCAACGTGATACCCCGGAGGCACCGTCCCCACGGGATGTCACCCGCTTGACCGTGTACTTCGCAGTCGGCGGCGCGGTCATCGGCGCGGGGCTGATCCTCTTCGGCCCCGCCGTCACCTCATGGATGCTGCACGGTCAGGTCGAGGTCGGTGTCGGTCTCATGGCTGCCTTCGCGGCCCTGCTGCTGGTCCAGGCCGCTGCCTACCCGAGCAGCATGTGGTTGACCGACGCCGCCGGGCTCAAGTTCCAGGCGAAGAGGGCCGGAGTCATGGCTGGGGTGAATCTCGCGCTCTCGATCGTCCTGACACGACATGTCGGTGCGAGCGGGCCTGTCATCGGATCGGTCATCGCCGTCACGACCTGCCTTTTCCTCCCCAATTTCCGGAGGTCCATGTCCCATGCATGACACGGAGACGTCGTCCCTGACCAGCTCGAGAAACGGCGGTGCAAGGGTACAGAGGGTGCTCCTCAAGGAGTCGGAGCCGCTGCGCTCGTCACGCAAGGACAGCAGCTCCCTGATTGTGGCAGCGGCTATCGGCCTGGGCAATGCATGGGGGCCTTACCAGCAGGCCGGTGTAACCGTCGGGCACGCCGTTGTGCTGGTGATGGCACCTGTCGCCCTCGCCGCTGCGTGGCGCTGGAAAATGGCACGCTGGAACCTTCTTATCCTGCTTGTCTGGCTACTCGGTGCAACTTTCACCGAAGCCGCGGTGGGCGACTCGGCTCATGACATGGTCCTTGTCCTGTCCCGCCCGCTTGCCGTTCTTGTGAGTCTCTGCGGTGCAATGTGGGCTCTCCAGTGCAGGCCCGCTGTCGTCCGCGTGTACGTTGTCGCGTTCGTCGCCGGACTGACATTGAACATCTTTATTTGGCTGAGAATCCACCCCACCGCCGATGCATGGAAATACGGATACGGCCCTGTGGTCAGCCTGGTGGCTGTCCTTGCCGCCTTTGCGCTTCTTGCTCGGCGGAAGCGTGCCATCGCCACTCTCTTGGTGATCTCCGTGGCACTGGTGAGTCTTTTTCTGGGGTTCCGCTCAGAATTTCTGATCGTCTGCTTGGCCGGCGTGGTGGCAATGCTGGCCGGGCGACGTGAAGCAAGGATCAGTTGGAAGAGGACCCTGCTGGTCGTCGTCGGCTTGATCTCGCTTGTTGCTGCCGTCGCAAGCACTTACGGATACCTCGCCTCCAGTGGAAAGTTGGGGGCGGAGCAGCAATATCGATGGGAAGGGCAGAGCCAGGTGGAAGGCGGGGTGCTCTTGGGGGCACGCCCGGAAATTGCCGCATCATATGTGATCATCAAGGAGTCTCCGCTCATGGGCCGGGGCCTGGTACCCGACGTGAGTCACAAGACTCGGAGTGAGTTCCTGGGGCAACTGCGTGCCGGGGATGTCGATTTCAACGAGCGCCGAGAGAACTACTATTTCGGTAGGGGACTCTATCTGCACTCGGTTCTTTTTCAGCTCTGGGCAGAGACCGGCATCATTGCGCTTCCCGGAATTCTTCTTCCTGTCCTGCTCGTTCTGCTGGCCCTGGTTGCCGCGGTCAAGGGCGGTTCCGGGGCGTACGCATTGCTCTTCGCGTTCTTGTTCGCGCAACTTGGCTGGGACCTCTTGTTCTCTCCGTGGCCCAGGCTCGAGGGTCTCTATCTCGGCACCGCTGCAACGGCGGCTGTGCTTTATCGCGGGACTTGGATGTGGTCCCGCTTCGACGCTCCCTAAAACTCGGTGAAGCAGGAGGCCAAACTGATGCAGGTTGGAATGGTGGTACCCACACTCGGTGAGCGCCCTGCGCTGCTGGAGGAGTGCCTGAATTCACTGACCGGGCAGGAGTATGCCGGACTCCGTCTCGTCGTCGCATCATCTCCCAGTGCGGTGATCGACGTGAAGAGAGCAACATCTCCCCATATCGCCGTGATCCCCCAGAACGGTTCTGGGATTGTGGACGCTGTCATGACGGGCTGGAGACATTTCGGTGACAGTGTCGACGTCCTGGGCTGGCTGGGTGACGACGACCGGCTGCCATCGGGTTCGATTGTCGCGGCACTTCGTGCCCTCGAGCGTTATCCTGAAGCCGCGATGGCATACGGTCAGGTGCGGTATATCGATGCCGGTGGCAAAGCCTTCAAGGCCATGCGCCCTGGACGAGTGGGTTCCCTGTTGTTGCACCTGGGGCACAACATGGTTTTCCAACCCGGTTGCCTTTACCGGCGCACAGCGGTCGAGGCTGTCGGAGGGCTGGACAACAGCTTCCGGCTTGCATTCGATGTCGATTTCCACCGGAGGCTCGCCGCCCATGGAAGGTTGCGCTATGTCGCCTCAGTTCTCGGTGAAATCCGCTATCACCCCGGGTCACTGACGGTCCGAAGTCGCTCGGAGTCGCAACGCGAAGCCGAGTTGGCCCTCAGTCGGCAGATGCCGGATTGGCTGCGTCTGACGAGGCCGATCTGGCGGCCGCCAGCCAAGGGTTTCGTTCGGGTGGCAGCGAAGGTTGCCGGGCGGACACTGACCACGGCACCGTGAGGCCTTTCCAAGTTGCGTGCCGAGTGGGCGGTCGGGTGTCAACACGACGAACATCCTGGCCAGATGGACTGCGCCTGAGAACGGGTGCGTTTGCGGGCCAGGGCATTTCCTCCGGGTGCGAGTGTTCGAGGGGCTGGTGCAAATTATTCCGTTCTCGCCAGGAGCGTAGTGCATTACGTACCGGCCTCTCCCATTCACTTGGGGTATTCATTAATTCTGCCATTGGCCGGACGATGTGCAACCCTTATACCCTTATACAGGTGCGGAAATCTCCTACGCCGAGTACCCGGATGGGGTGATTTTCTCACCTAAGGGAAGCGCAGAGCCCCGACAGGCTCTCTGCGGGCGTTCCCACCAGCGCGAATCAAGATCGCGACGGTGAACTGCTCATCGAGATTCCTGATGAACGGATGGGCGAGGACGCCTCCGCATGCCTCTCGGGCGGTTGGTGATCGTGTCCTCAGAAGAACGGTAATGTAATCCGGAAGCATAAATTCTCTCCACAGTCACTCGTGGTGTGTCAGTCCGCAACGGTGCGATGAATCATCGCTACTCTCCGGGTGAAGCGTGAGCGGTGAAGAGGAGAGACGTCGTGCCGAAAACTGGATTCTTTTCTCAACAGCTTGTCAGTGCGCCGGTGATGAGAGATCGCGACGATCTGCTGCTGAACCTCTGTGCTGGACGCCGTGTCCTCCACGTCGGCTGCGCCGATTCCCCGTTGACCGCCGAGAAACTGAAGTGCGCATCACTTCTGCACACCAAGCTCTTGCTGGCGGCATCGGCTGTGCACGGTGTGGATGTCGACCGCGCCGGCGTCGAGCTCCTGCGTGAGCACCTGGGCGGTGAATACTCGGTCGCCGACGTGGCAGATCCGAGCGACAGAGGCGATCTGATCAAGTTCAGGCCTGAGGTCGTACTGGCCGGTGATGTCATCGAACATGTGCGGGATGCCGCCTCGTTCCTGCACGGCCTCGCAGCCCTCATGCGGGAAGCGGGCGACGGTGTCGAGCTGATCCTCTCGACTCCCAACGGCTTGGCTGCCAAGAACATGATCAACACGTTGGTGGGCCTGGAGATCATCCATCCGGACCATGTCTATGTTTTCACACCGGCTTCGCTGGCCCGCCTCGTCTCGGACTGCGGGCTGCGCCCGAAGCGCTGGTTCTTTTATCACGTCGACTCCGGCAAGGGCGCCCGGGCGCGCTTCTACGATGCCGTCTCCCGGGTCGCGGCCCACGTACGGCCGGGCTTCTCCGAGGGACAAGTCCTGGTCTGCCAAACCGTCACCTGAAGGGCCGGGGCGCCGTACCGGTGTGGTTCGCCCAGGTCTGCCATCAGTCCATTCACCCGTGGCACGTCCGGAAAGGTATTTCTCCTGGTGTTCTCCCGTATCTGCATCGTCGGCCTCGGTTACATCGGTCTGCCCACCGCCGCCGCACTCGCCACCAACGGAATCGATGTCATCGGAGTCGACGTCAATCCGGCCACGGTCGAGCTCATCAATGCGGGCCGGGCCCCCTTTGTCGAACCTGACCTGGCGGTGGCCGTCAGCGGTGCCGTGGCCATGGGACGGTTGCGGGCTACGAGCGCGCCCGAACCCGCGGACGCCTTCATCATCGCCGTCCCCACCCCGCTTCGGGAGGACCGCACGGCCGACCTCTCCTATGTGCGCAGTGCTGCGGCCTCGGTGGCCGAGGTACTCAAGGAGGGTGATCTGGTCATCCTCGAGTCCACCTCGCCTCCCGGTACGACCGTGGAGCTGTCCCGGTGGCTGGGCAAGCACCGGCCCGACCTGTCCTTCCCGCATGAGCCGGGGGACGCGCCCGACGTGCAGGTCGCCCACTGCCCCGAACGCGTCCTGCCGGGGCGGACGATGATCGAGATCGTGACGAACGACCGCGTCATCGGCGGTGTCGGAGACGGCTGCGCCGAGCGGGCACGGATGCTCTACGAGGTGTTCACCAAGGGGGAGTGCCACCTCACCGACGCCACGACGGCGGAGCTGGCCAAGCTCAGCGAGAACGCCTTCCGGGACGTCAACATCGCCTTCGCCAACGAGTTGTCCATGGTCTGCGACCACCTCGGCATCGATGCCAGTGACGTCTTCGCCCTGGCCAACCGTCACCCCCGTGTCAACATCCTGCAGCCTGGCCCGGGTGTCGGCGGTCACTGCATCGCCGTGGACCCCTGGTTCATCGTGGACACGGCTCCGCAGCATGCGCGTCTCATCCGGCTGGCCCGCGAGGTCAACGACGCGAGGCCGGACTACGTCATCGAGGAGGTCGTCCGGACGGCGAGCCGGTTCAGGGATCCCCTGATCGCCTGCCTGGGCCTATCGTTCAAGGCGAACATCGACGACCTGCGGGAGAGCCCCGCGCTGCACATCACGGCCCAGCTGGCCGAGCGTCAGGTCGGCCGTATGCTGGTCGCCGAGCCGCACATCACCGAGTTGCCGGCCTCACTGTCTGGTACGGGCAGGGTCGAACTCGTCGACGTCGCCACCGCCGTGCGCGACGCGGACGTCGTCGTGCTGCTCGTCGACCACGACGCCTTCCGGGGCATCAAGCGGAGCGTGCTGCGCGGCAAGGCCGTTTTCGACACCCGCGGGTTCTGGCGCTGACGCGGAGCCGAACTCGTCCGGGCGTCCGCACAGCCCCATCCAGTGGCCGATCGCCCGTACGACCCGTTCGGCGGCCCGGCCGTCGCCGAACGGGTTGATCGCCCTCGCCATCGAGGCGTAGGCCTCCCGGTCGTGCAGGAGCTCGCGCACCTGTTTCACGATGTGGTCGCGGTCGGTCCCGACCAGCCGGCTCGTGCCCGCCTGGACGGCCTCCGGACGCTCCGTGGTGTCCCGCATGACCAGTACCGGTTTGCCGAGGCCCGGCCCCTCCTCCTGGAGCCCACCGCTGTCGGTCAGGATGAGGTGCGAGCGGTTCATCAGCCGGGCGAATGCGCCGTACGCCAGCGGCTCCGTGAGCCGTACGTTCTCGATGCGCTCCACCTGCGGCAGGATCGCCGCCCGCACCACTGGGTTGGGATGCAGTGGGAACACGATGAGCAACTCGGGCTCGGCGCGGGCCAGATCGGCCAGGGCACCGCCGACGGACTCCATTCCACTGCCCCACGACTCACGGCGATGAGCCGTCACCAGCAGGACCCGGCGGGCCGTGTCGTCCAGATCGGCCAGTGCCAGGTCCTCATAGTGCGCCTTCCGCTCGACCGCCCAGTGCAGGGCGTCGATCACCGTGTTCCCGGTCACCACGACAGACGAGGGGGCGACGCCGTCCCGGATCAGGTTGTCCCGAGCGTGGGGGGTGGGCGCCAGATGGAGGGTGGCCAGCTGGGTTGCCAGCCGACGGTTGATCTCCTCAGGAAAGGGCGCGTACCTGTCGTCGGTGCGCAGTCCCGCCTCCAGATGGACGATGGGAATCCGGTGGTAGAAGGCGGCGAGGGCTCCGGCGAAGACCGTGGTCGTGTCCCCCTGGACCAGCACCGCGTCCGGGCGCTCACTGCGCAGCAGCGGACAAAGGCCGTTCAGGACCCGCACGGTGATGTCGGAAAGCGTCTGGTGCTTACGCAGAATGTCCAGGTCGTGATCGGGCCGGATACCGAAAAGGGAATGGACCTGGTCGAGCAGTTCACGGTGCTGGGCGGTAACCGTCACCGTCGGTTCGAAATGCGGGGAGCGGTGGAGCGCCTCGATGACGGGAGCCATCTTGATGGCCTCCGGTCTGGTTCCGTAGACGACCATCAATCGTTTCACCAGGGTCTCCTTCCGGGCATGCGCCGGGCGTGGACGCTTGCCGATCACCAGCGAAACGGGTTTCTGTGCGCATGCCCGACACGTCCCCGGCATGTTCACTCCTGCGCATGAAGATGTTCGTCCGGCTGGCCCTTTTCCAGAAAGTGCGCGGTTGCCGGGTAAATTTCCCTCCCTACAGTGCGTCGCGCGCCTGTCTCTCTTCCGAAAAGGCAAGAAATGAAAGCAGTGCTCCTGTCCCCGCGTACCGGGTCCATCACGGTGGGAGAAATTCCCGCTCCTGGAGCAGCCGCCGGGACGGTGGTGATTCGCAACGACTACTCACTCATCAGTGCGGGTACGGAGCGAGCCACAGTCTCAACCGGTGCGCAGAGTCTTGTGGGCAAGGCGCGGCAGCGCCCTGAGCAGGTGAGGCAGGTTCTCGACACCCTTAAGCAGACCGGGTTCGTCGACACCTACCGGATGGTCCAGGACCGGCTGGATCGGCCCATGCAGCTTGGATACTCCTGCGCGGGAACGGTCCTCGAGACGGGCCAGGGCGTCGACGACATCCGTCCCGGAATGCGCGTCGCTGCCGCCGGGGCCCGCTACGCATCGCACGCGGAGATCGTCGCCGTGCCCCGCAACCTCGTGGTGCCGGTACCGGAAGGAGTCGAGACCCAGTGGGCGGCCTTCGCCACGGTCGGAGCGGTCGCGCTCCAGGGCATCCACCAGGCCGACACGGTGCCGGGCTCGCGGATCGCAGTCATCGGCCTGGGGCTGGTCGGCCAGATCACACTCCACCTGCTGCGCGCCTACGGGTACGACGCGCTCGGTATCGATCCCAACCCGGCCATGGTGGCGCTCGCCGATTCGGCAGGGCTGGTGGCGTATCCGCGTGCGGCGGCCGACCTGTCCAGGGTGCTGTCCCGGCGCTGGGGAGGCGCCGGCGCGGACGCGGTCCTCATCACGGCGGCGACCACCAGCTCCGATCCGGTCGAGTTCGCCGGCCGCCTGGCCCGCGACCGCGCCACCGTGGTGGTCGTCGGCGACGTGCACGTCGTCCCGCCCCGGGCGTCGTACTACGGGAAGGAATTGACGACCCGTTACGCCCGGTCCTACGGTCCGGGCCGCTACGACCCGCGCTTCGAGGAAGGCGGCCAGCCCTATCCCGAGGGGTACGTACCGTGGACGGAGCGGCGCAACCTCGCGGAGGTGCTCCGTCTCCTGGCGACGGGCGCGCTGGACTTCACGGACCTGAAGCCCCGCGTCTTCCCGATCGAGGAGGCGGCCGACGCGTACGAGGCCCTGAAGGCGTCGGACACCGGCCGGAGCGTGGCCCTGCTGCTGCGCTATCCCGGCACCGCGCAGCTCGCGCCCCCACCTGCACCGCCGACGGGCCCGCGCACCTGGACCGTCCCGAGCAGCACACTGCGGATCGCCGCCATCGGCGCGGGCAACTTCGCCACGAAGATGCTCTTCCCCCAGCTGAAGCGGGAGTCCGGCGTCGAGTTCTCGTGGGTTGCGAGTGGACGCGGACTGTCCGCCGCCCACCAGGGCAGGCGCTGGGGTTTCCGTACAATCGCGGAAAACACCGACACCGGCCTCGCCTCCGGCGACGCCGACTGTGTGATGGTGCTCAGCCGCCACGACAGCCACGGCCGGTACGCGGCGCAGGTCCTGCGCGGCGGCGCCGCCCTGTACTGCGAGAAGCCGCTGGGCCTCACGGAGGCGGAGCTGGAGGACCTCGCGGACGCGTGGCTGGCCTCCGGTGCCCCGGCGATGGCCGGGTTCAACCGGCGGTTCGCCCCCGCGATGCGAGTCCTTCGGGCCGCGCTCCCGGCGGGCGCGCCCCTCCAGATCAACTACCGGGTCTTCGCCGGTCGTCTCCCGCCCGGCCACTGGTACTTCGACCCCCTGCAGGGCGGTCGGCTGCTCGGCGAGGTGTGCCACTTCATCGACGCGGTGGGCTTCCTCATTCCCGGGCGGCCGGTAGACGTGCGGGCCACCGGGGTGGATGTGCGGGACCCGGGCACCGCGCAGAGCGTCACCCTTCAGCTCACCTACGACGACGCCTCGACCGCGTCGATCGTGTACGGAGGGCTGACACCGTCCGGCGCTCCCAAGGAACTCCTCGAGGTCGCCACCGACGGCCTGGCCGCCAGGATCGACGACTTCCGCTCGCTCACCGTGTGGAACGGGGGCAGACCCGCCACCACGAAGTACCGCGGCGCACCGAAGGGGCACGCCGCTCAGATGCGCGCCCTCGTCCGTCTGGTCCGGAACCGGACCGTTGACGAGGAGTCCGCCCGTGAGGCGGACTTCGCCTCGGCGCTGTGGAGTTCGCTGGTGGCCTGCCGCGCCGCCCAGGCGGTCACGGCCGACCGCGCGGTGGAGGCGGCTCCTTCCACACCGGCCCTGGCCAGGGCACTGGGCTGCCCAGTTCCCGGCACCGCCGGCGCCACCGCCGTACCGAGGCCGTCCAGCGGCTCCTCCTCCGCCGCCACGATCTGATGTGCGGCTTCGTCGTCCTCCTCAATCGGAGTGCACAGTTCCCGTCGTCGGGCGCCGATCCGTGCACGGCGCTCGCGCATCGGGGACCCGACGCGAGCGGCCACTTGAACATCCACGGGCCGGACTGGCACGCAGCGCTGCACTTCCGCCGTCTGGCCGTGGTGGACCTCGATCAGAGGAGTGATCAGCCCTTCGGCTGCCCTGACCGTGGCGTGATGGTCTACAACGGCGAGATCTACAACGCCCCGCAGCTGCGCGAGACGCTGCGGAAGCGGCACGTGGCATTCAGGACCGAGGGCGACACCGAAGTCCTCTACGAGCTGCTCCTGCAGCCGGACGCGTCGCGGCTGCTCGACCAGGTGGACGGGATGTTCGCCTTCGTCCTCGTTCTGCCCGACGGAGAGCTGCGCTACGGGCGGGACCGGCTGGGCGTCAAACCGCTGTACGCCGCGTCGGACGGCGCGGGCCGCCTGGCGGCGCTCGCCAGTGAGATCGAACCGCTGCGGGCAGCCCGGCTGGCGGGCGATGCCGACGCGGTCGCGGTGGCGCAGGGTGCCATGTTCCTGTGGACGCCGCCACCGCGGACGGGCTGGCAGCGTGTGCGGGTGGTGCCGGCTGGAACTGTGCTGGCCCAGCGGCCTCCGCGGTACGTGCACACGTCACCGTGGTGGCAGGCCGGGCCCGTGACACCGGCCGGGAACATCGGTGCCGCGGTCCAGGAGTCGGTCGCTCGGCAAGTGCACGCGGACGTTCCGGTGGGACTGTTGCTCAGCGGAGGCCTGGACAGCACCTGGCTGGGCGTCGAGATGGCAAGGAAGGGCTTCACCGGGCCGGCCTTCGCGGCCAGGTCGGGCCGCGGCGCGGCGGCCTCCGCCGAGCCGTTCGAGGACGATGCCCCGTACGCCGCCCGGGTCGCCCGATGGCTGGGCCTGCCGCTGACATGGGTCGACCTGGACGTCGATGTGCTGCGCCGTATTCCGGAGCTGGTCACCACGATGGAGCTGCCTTTCGGCGACCCCGCCGCCTTCGCCCTGATGCAACTCTCCCGCGCCGCACGCAGCGAGGCGACCGTGCTGCTGTCGGGGCTCGGGGTCGAGGAACTGTTCCTCGGATACGAGCGCTACCAGGCCGTGCAGTTGCTGCAGCGGCTCCCCGGCTGGGCGCGCCCCGCCTTCGGCGCCACCGCCGTCGTGCCTCGGCCGCGGCGCTACCGGGGACGTGCCGACAAGTTCGGACGTCTGCTCCAGCTCGGTCCCCGCGACTGGTCCTGGGCGACGCAGGCGTACTACTCCGGGCAGGAGTGGATGGCCCTCTCGCCCCTCGTGGGGCTGGAGGCGGTCACCGAACGGCACCGCGAAGTGGCGGGCGCTGTGCTCGACGACGGTGGGACGCCCCTCGCGGCGCTCGCGGAATGCGACCGGCGGCTGTTCCTGCCGGGCCTGAATCTGCTGTACGGCGACCGTGCCTCGATGCGCGCGAGCGTGGAGCTGCGGGTTCCGTTCCTGGGTGAGCCGGTGGTGGCCTGCGCCCTGGGCGCCGTCGCGGAGGACCAGCTACGGCTCGGCAACGGCAAGGCGCGCTTCCGCGCGGCGGCGGTCGCGTCCGGGGTTCCCGAGTTCGTCGCCCGGCGTCCCAAGACGGGGTTCGGAGCGCCGGTGCGGTCGCTGCTGCGTGAGCACGGCGCCCGGTTGTGGCCCGAGGTGCGGCGGTCCCCGGTGTTCGACGACGTGTTCGACCGGCGGGTCGCCGACCGGCTCGTCACCGAACACGTCCGGGGCGTCCGTGACCGGGGCCTCGCGGTGTTCGGGCTGTTCTGCGCTGCTGTCTGGTGGGAGTGCAACGTCACCGGAGGCCCGGGCCGGGCCTCGGACGTCCTGTCCGGCTACACGGTCCGCGCGCTCGGCTGATCGGCCGACGGCCGACGCGGACTGGGCGGCGTGTCCCGGGCCGGCAGAACGGTGTGCAGGGCGGTCAGCGCGTCCAGCAGGGGCGCGACGCTCCAACGGGGCGACTCCCACAGGGGCCGGTTGCCCGAGGCGGCACCTGTGGGCGTGCCCGTGCCGAGGCCCGGGTAGCGGTCCACCACGGCCGCCAGCACGGCGTACGCGAAGTCGGTCGCGGCGAAGCCGCGTTCGGCCGCCCACGCCGCCATTCGTACCGCTGTCGCGTCGTTGTTCGGGTCCCGTCTGGTCCGCCCGCCCGCGAAGTAGCGGGGAAGGGGGCCGTCGAACAGGTCCCGCAGGTAGTGGTTCGCCCCCCGTTCGAGAGGGACCCGGACATCCATGCCGAGCAGCGTCCCCGCTCGTTCGAGGCGCAGCAGCACGTATCCGGTGTGGAAGCCGTCCACCCAGTCCAGTCGCGGGCCACGTCCGTATGGCCACGAGCCGTCGGGGCGCTGACTGTTCAGGCTCACCTCGACCGCACCACGGGCGGCATCGACCAGGCGGTCCGCCAGTCCTCCGGGCAGCGTCCCGGTGCGGGCCAGGCGGGCGGCGAGCGCGGCACCCATGAGGTTGGCGTTGTGGACGAGGACGTCGCTGGCCGGTGTGTAGGTGAAGAACTCGCCGTTGTGGAGGTGTTCCAGGAGCCCGTGAGCGAGGGTCCGTACCGACTCGTCGCCGAGCGTCCCGGTGTCCAGACAGCCGTCCGCGCAGAAGGTGGTGGCCACGAGGTTCGGGAGGGAGGCGGGGTAGTACGCCCAGCGGGTCTGCACGTCGAACTCGTAACGCCACAGGCCGGCGTAGCGCCCGGACAGCTGCTCGGCGGCCGACGACCGGCCCAGTCGGCGGGCGCGCTCCCGCCACACGGGGGAGGCCGAGAGCCTGGCGCAGGCGCCGGCCGCGGTTCCGGCGGCCGTCGCGGTGCGCAGCGGGTGAATGCCCAGGACCGGACGCAGGTCGATCCGGCTGCGTTTGACGGTCTGCAGGAGCACCTGCCGAAGCACACGGTGCACGGCCAGCCGTCCCAGCGGGCCGGTCAGCCCGTCGTACGGGTCCGGGCCCGCCCAGTCGCGGGCGTCGGCCCACCGGAAGAGCCGGTCCGCCAGGGCGAGCACGTCCGTGGCCTCCAGCGGCGAGCTGAGGCGGTCCCCCGGGGTGTGGTGGTCAGGTCCGAAGCGGTCCCCGGGTGAGTGGTCGGTGGGGGTTCCGGGCGGCATGAGCCCTCCAGGGGGATCGCCGGTGCTGGTGGATGCGGTGGACATCAGCGGCTGTCGTCGGTGCTGTCGGGCGTGTTGGCGGGGCGGGCAGTTGCTCAGTAGGCGCCTCTGCCCGCTACTACGGCGCCCACCGTCCGGCACAGCACCTCGAGGTCCCCCGACGGCGACCAGTTGTCCACGTACCTGAGGTCCAGGGCGACCGTCTCGGCCCAGGAGAGGTCGGAGCGGCCGCTGACCTGCCACAGGCCGGTGAGTCCGGGCTTGACGGCCAGCCGGCGCCGCTCCACCTCGTCGTAACCGGCGGCCTCGTCGGGCAGCGGCGGTCGCGGACCGACCAGGGACATGTGTCCCCGCACCACGTTGAACAGCTGGGGCAGTTCGTCCAGGGAGGAGCGGCGCAGCACCCGGCCGACGCGGGTGATCCGCGGATCACGGCGGATCTTGAACATGCGGCCGTCCTGCTCGTTGGTCCCGGTCAGCTGATGCCTCAGCCGCTCCGCGTCGACGACCATGGTGCGGAACTTGGCCATGGTGAACGGTTTTCCGTCGCGTCCGATGCGCGTCTGCCGGTGCACGGCGGGGCCCGGGGAGTCCATCCGTACGGCGAGGGCCACCGCCACGAACACCGGGGCGAGCAGCACGATCAGCAGCGCCGCGCCCAGCCGGTCCGTCACCGACTTGAGCAGCGTCGCGACCCCCCGACTCAGGGGCGGGGCCACGGCCAGCATGGTGAGCCCGGCCACGGAGAGGACGCCCACCCGGCGCCCGGCGACCTCGGTCAGACCCGGTACGACCACGAGCGGGCACTCTTCGCCGTGCAGGGCCCACGACAGCCTCCGCAGGCGCGTTCCGTTCATGTACGGTCCCGGCACGACCAGGACCACGTCCGCGTAGAGCCGCCGGGCCGCGTCCAGTACCGGGGCGGAGTCGGCAGACGGGTGCGGCGGTGCCTGTCGGCCGATACGGGTGGCGACCGGGGCCAGTGTGTGCGGGTCCTCGTCGCCGATCGGGCACACCCCGACGACGACGAACTCGTGGTCGGTCCGCTTCGCGAGGTGGCTCACCAGACCGTCGACGGCGTCGGCCTCCCCGATCACCAGGGCCCTGCGGACGGTCCGGCCGTCGCGGCGCCGGGCGACCAGGTGACGGTGGATCAGATTGTGTACGACGGCGCTCGTCGGGGCGCAGGGCACCAGGGCGGCCAGTGCAAGGAGGAACGGGGACTCCTCGCCTGTCGCCGCCCGCACCACCGCGAGCAGTCCGACCAGCACCAGCCAGTCCTGCGTCGCGGGGCCGATGTTGTCGCGCTCACCGAGACGGCGCTCGCCGTAGCGGTCCCGTGCGCCGCGCACGAGCAGCCATGCTGCGGCCGCCACTATCGCGTAGGCCACGGCATGCGTGCCGCCGGTCAGCGCGAAGGCCAGATACACCGGCACGGCTGCGCCGGTCACGTCGCCGATGACGGCGGCCGGCGCGTACCAGACGGGCTTGCCGGTGCGGCGCCCGGTCGGCCGCTCCCGGATGACCTGTGTCTGCGCAGGTCTTGCCACTGGTACGTGGGGCATCGTCTCCCCGAACAGCCACATTCGCCCTCCAAGCGCATCAAAAAAGGACTATTCGAGTGTGAACGGCTGTCCGGTGAACAGCGGGGCGCGACGCTGGGCTTCGAGCAACTCTCACCCGATGAGCAGAGCTCCATGCCTCGCGCATATGCGGACAGCCCGGGCCGGGAGGCGAGGGGTCCACGGGAGGGCACTGAAAAGGTGGGCGGGGTCGCCCGTCCGTCAGGCCGGGGCCAGCGCGACGCGGAACATTCTGGGCCAGAACTTCCCGGTGATCAGGAACTGATGGGTGCCGGGGACCGCCGCGATACCGTTCAGCGCGGACCCCGGGACGAGTTCGTCGTCGCGCAGCAGGCCCGAGGCGTCGATGCTCGCCGTCACCGCTCCGGTGACGGGATCGATGCGCACGATCCGGTCGGTGAAGAGCACGTTCGCATAAACAGCGGCACCGACGCACTCCAACTCGTTCAGCTCCGTCACCGGCTGGCCCCCTTCGGTCACGGCGACCTCGCCCGTCTTCGCGAGCGACCTGGGGTCACGGAACGTCAGCCGTGACGAGCCGTCGCTGGTCACCAGCCGGTGCCGGGCCCGCTCGAGGCACACGCCCCAGCCGTCGTCCGGGTACGGGACGCGACGCAGTTCCCTGAGTGTCCTGGCGTCGCGCTCGATGGCGATCCGGTTCCGCCAGGTGAGCTGCCACAGGGTTCGGCCGAGCACGGTGATGCCCTCACCGAACAAGGGCGCGGGGAGTGCCGTGCGGACCGTGGGCTTCTTGCCCAAAGGCCCTGCCCGCACCGAGGACCGGCCGGAGATGCCGGTGCCTTCGTAGAGCGTGTCGCCGGCCATCTCGAGTCCCTGGGTGAACGCTCGCGGGTCGTGCGGAAAGGACTTGAGCACCTTGACCCGCAGGTGCTCGACCCGGTGCGCGGCGACCCGCCGCCCACCCGCGGCCCCGCCTGCCGGATCGTCCGGGGCGTACTCTCCCGTCGCGCACGACGCGAGCAGCAGCACCCCCAGGAGCACCGCCCCGGTGCGGCGCAGGCGCTCAGACACGGCAGGCACCGCCCGGTTTCAGCGTGGCTCGCAGTGGCGTCACCAGGGACTGTCGCAGAAGGACCGGGGTGCGGTCCGCGTGCGGCTCCAGCAGGTGCAGTACCAGCGTGCGGCTGGAGTGGGCGGGCAGTTCCAGGTCCAGCGTGTACACGGAGTGGCCGCGTTCGACGCCGGGTGCGAGCTGCGCCGGGCGGCCGTCCAGGGTGGCGCCGGTCAGGGAGGCGCCGACGCCCGCGTAGTACGACACCAGGAGCCGGTTGTCACCCGGCCGGGTGCGGTAGGGCGGGGAGTCCTCCCGCAAGGTGACGTAACCGGGCAGCCCGGAGACCGGGGCCCGGTTGGTCAGGGTCACCGTCGCGGTGACCGGGCGGTCGTCGAGGGAGCAGCCGTTCGCTTCCCAGACCAGGCTTCGGTCGAGGTAGTAGTCCAGTTTGGAGCCGGCGGCGTTGTTCACCACCAGCCCCGCGAAGGGGCCGGGAGTGTCCGGGAGAGCGCCCGAGTAGGAGCGCGACTCGAGGAGACGTTGCTCCGCGGCATGCGCGCTCCACACCTTCAGCCGTCCGTCCCGCTGGGCGTCGTTCAGGGCGACGAGCAGGGCGGGCAGCCGGCGCATGTCGCCGGTCGCGGAGATCAGGGGCCCGGCGGCGGCGCGGGCCGCCTCGACGAAGAACGCCTTGCGCCGGGCGACGTCGTCGTACATCGCGTAGCTGGCCCGTTCGGTGAGGTCCACGACGTTGTCGGCGGTCAGCTCGGTGCCGCCCGCCATGCGGGCCGGTCCGGTGACGCGCAGCAGACGGCTCAGCGTGGCGGGGTCGACGGCGAACGCGCCGTCCACGCGCTCGCCGGTGTGTTCGCGCCACGCCGCGGCCCAGATGCGGGCCGCGTAGGGGAAGTGCGGGCTCATGTTGGAGTTGGCCCACACGCGAGTGGGCTCGCTGCCCTGGTAGCGGGCCGTGAAGTCGGCTCCCAGGTCGAGGTCCGTCTTCGTCGTGGCCATCTCGGTGTTGTTGCCGAAGCGCTCGAAGGACAGATGACCCCGGTCGGCCGACAGCACGGCGAAAGCCCCCGGAACGCCCCCGGTGCCACGCGCCTCGGCGATGTTCTGGAACGCGAGGAAGTAACGCCGTTCCCCTCCAGCGCCGAGCAGGGACGGCAGGACGCGGGCCGCCAGGGAGGCGTCGGTCATCACCGGGCCGAGGCGGTCGATCTGCCGCGCGAGCCCCGCCCGGGCCCGGTCGGCCGCCGGCAACCAGGTGGACCGGGGCAGCCCGTGCACGTAGGCCTGCACCTCGACCGCGGCGCGGGCGGCCCGGACGACTTCCGGCGCGTGCTTCTGCAGGGTCATCAGCGCCTCGGACATCCCGTCACCGCGGCCGTCCGGCGTGGCCGGTGGCAGGGCCCGCACCAGCGGGGACAGCACATCGCCGGCCAGCCGGTCGGCCGCGTACGCGGCTCCGCGCACGGTCCTGACCGGGCCGCCGAAGAAGGGCAGCGCGGCTGCGGGGTACCAGGCCGGGCCGGTGGTGAGGCGATGCGCCCGAGCGGCGTGGGCGGCGGCGGACCGCACCTCCCGTTCCCGCTCCTGGACGGACGCGGGCACGGCACCGGAGGGGGCGCCGGGCACGGGCGCCAGCGACTGCCGCAGCGCGTCGAGGTCCCGCCCGGCCGCGATCAACTCCGAACGGGCGAGCAGCCCGGTGACACCGATCCAGACGGCGCCGGCCAGGGGGAGCGCCGCGGCGGCCAGCACGGTGTTCCTGAGTACACGACGGCGGCCCGGTGCCCCCTCGCGGGAGTGGCCGGGCCTGCGCATGCGGAAGGCGCCTCGGCCGGGGCCGGGACGCCTTGGTTCCGCCGTGCCGCTGTCCCGCTCCGTCATGAACTGCGGCGACGGCGCACGGCCAGCATCGTGCCCCCGCCCGCCGCGATCAGCCCCGCCGCGGTGCCGCCCAGTGCCAGGGCCTTTTCGCTGCCTGTTTCCGCGAGGTCCGGGCGGTGATGGGGGTTCCCCGAGCCGCCGGGTCGGCTGCCTGGCTGACCGAGCCTGCCCTGCACGCTGATGTTGACGGAAAGCGTCAGGTTGGGGTGGCGGGCGGTCAGTTTGAACGTGTGGCCGCCCAGCACGGTGCGCCTGGGGATGGTCACCTTGCCTGTGACGACTCCTGTCCTGGTCGCCCTGTACCTGCCCAGGACGACTTCCTTCGAGAGCACCGACACGGTGACCAGTTGCCTGGCGGCGAAGCCGGTGCCGACGAAGGTCAGTGCACCTCCGGCGGGCAGCGTGGTGCGGCTGAGGGTGAGGCTCGGGGGCGGTGGCGGGTATTGCGCATGGGCGGTCTGCGCCCCCAAAAGCGGTGCCGCGACGAGCACGGCAGCCGATGCTGCCGATGCCAGAGCAACCCGCCATCTTGGCGATGTCGTCATCTTCTTCACTCTCCTCGACTTCAGTCCGGGCCAAGCCGCAGCGTCGGCCGTGAGCAAGATCTGGGTACCAACCATCTAGATACATGGAATAAATGGGATATATAGGTACCGACTGGCGTGACGCCGACCAGAACTCACCGGATGGTGGAGCACTTGCTTCCCAATGGCCCTCGTTCGGCGGGCCGACACAGGGGCGGCTCCCCCGGTTGACGTGCGTGAGTCCCTATCGTCGGCTGCACACATAGGGAACAGAACATTCCATTTCGGGTGGTTCCCTCGGTCCTATGAGGGGTGCAGCTTGGATCTCCACGGATTCCTGAAGGCTCTTGTCAGACGCTGGCCGACCGTCGTGGTCTGTCTCGTTCTCGCGACCGGGGCGGCGCTCGCCGTGACGAGCTTGAGCACACCCGTCTACGAGGCCAGGACCCAGCTCTTCGTCGCCACCCACACCGGTGAGGACACCGTCCAGCTGAACCAGGGGCAGAGCTTCTCGCAGGCGCGCGTTCAGTCGTACGCCGCGATCGTGACCACCCGTCAGGTGACCCGGCCTGTGGTGAAGGAGCTGCGGCTGCGTACCACCCCGGAGGAACTGGCGTCCCGGATCACCGCCGTCGCCCCGCTCAACACCGTGCTCATCGACATCACCGTCCGGGACACCGAGCCCAGGCGTGCGGCACGCATCGCCAACGCGGTGGCGGAGCGGTTCAGCGCGGTCGTCGAGAGGCTGGAGACGCCCAAGCGCGCCGTCCAGCGGTCCGGAAAGAACCACGCGGACGATGCCCCGCCCGCCTCGCCCGTCTCCCTGGGCGTCACCCAGGAAGCTGTCGCCCCCGTAGGCCCGGTCTCACCTCGCCCGCTGCTGAACCTGGCCGCAGGAGTGTTCGGCGGCCTGCTGCTCGGTGCCGGCCTCGTCGCCCTGCGCGAGACCCTCGACACCACGCTCAAGACCAGCGAGGCGCTGGGAGAGTTCACCGCGCTGCCGGGTCTCGGCACCATCCCGTACGACAGGAACGTCCCCAAGCAACCGCTCGTCAGCGCCGACGTGCACTCCCACCGTGCCGAGGCCTTCCGCAAGCTGCGCACCAACCTGCAGTTCTCGCAGGTCGACGAGCCGCCCCGGATCATCGCGGTGACAAGTTCGGTGCCTGGTGAGGGCAAGACCAACACCGCGGTGAACCTCGCCCTCTCGCTCGCCGAGACAGGTCTCTCCACCTGCCTCGTGGACGGCGACCTGCGCCGACCGTGTGTGGCGTCGACCTTCGGTCTCGTCCAGGACGCCGGTCTGACCACCGTGCTCATCGGACAGGCCCGCATCGAGGACGTGATGCAGCAGGCCGGCGGCCGGCTCTCGGTTCTCGCCAGCGGCGCCGTACCGCCGAATCCCACGGAGCTGCTCGCCTCGGCGCGCATGGAAGAGGTGCTGCGCGAACTGGCGGACACCTACGAGGTCGTGATCGTCGACACCGCGCCGCTGCTGCCGGTCGCCGACACGCTCGGACTGGCCTCCTTCGCCCAGGGCGCACTGCTCGTCGTGCGCGCCGCGAAGACCAGCCGGGATCAGGTCCGCACCGCCGCGGAATCGCTGGACCGCGTGAGTGTCCGCGTCCTCGGCACCGTCTTCAACATGGCTCCGGTGCCCAGGGGCGATCGCTACGGCACCTACGGGTCGTACGGCGAGCTGCCCGCTCCTCGTGTGTCGGACCCCGGGAAGGAGGCCGCCGCGACGACACGTCTCGCGGGCGGGAAATGACCCGGGTCCTGTTCGTCTGCACGGGCAACGTGCACCGCTCGGTGCTCGCCGAGCGGCTGCTGGCCGCGAGGCTTCCGCCCGGTTCGGCCGTACGGCCGGAGAGCGCCGGAACGCAGGCGCGGCCCTGGTCCGGCATGGAGGCCTCCACCCGGTCGGTGCTGGAGGAACTGGGCGGTGACGGCTCCGGCTTCGCGGCCCGCCCGCTCAGCGCACAGCTCGTCGCGGAAGCAGCGCTGGTCCTCGGGCTCGCGCACGAACACCGGGAGGCCGCCGTACGGCTCGTGCCGACGGCGCTGCGGCGCTGCTTCACCCTGAAGGAGTTCGTACGTCTCGCTGCGGGGGGAGTCGGCACGGTGCGGGGCGGGGAAGGTACGGCGACCACGCACGGCGACGTACCGGACGGGCAAGTCCCGCCGGTCGTGGACGGTTTCGACGTCGTGGTCGCGGCCGCCGCCCGCCGTCGGGGTGCCGTCGCCCCGGTCCCGCCGGCCGGGGACGACATCTCGGACCCGTGGGGGAGGCCCCCCTCCGTGCTGTACGAGTGCGCCCGCGAGATCGACGGAACGGTGAGCGCACTCGCCCGGTTGCTGGGCGGCGGAGCGAGCCTCTGAGCCGGAGTCCGCGACCTCGCAGGTCCTCACCAAGGACCAGTGAGTACGCGCGAGTCATCCCGCACTCGCCCTGCGGCACCGGGCGGTGGAAAAGACGGGTGCCCGGGAGTGACGCCCAGTGCCTTCCCGTGCCGCTACGCGGAGGTCCGCGACGTGCCGCTACGCGGAGGTTCGCGCGGTGGTCGCGGCGATGGTTTCCAGCGAGCCGATGAGCAGGTCCCACAGGCGCTCGGTCTGCAGCTTCGTCGCCACGGAGGTGTTCGCCGGGCCGGAGCGGCCGCGGAAGTCGGTGACCGTCATGCCGTAGGTCGCCGTACCCCGCAGCTCGACCTCGACATGGGCCGGCGTGACCTCCATCAGGCTCGGGTCGATGGCCCGGCCGACCGCGCACGCGTCGTGGATGGTGGCCATCGCGCCGTGCACCTGGCCGACGTTGGCGTTGTAGTGGTCGAGGAGGTCGACGACGAACCTGGACACGGGTGTGCCCAACGCCCCGATGCGGGACAGCAGTTCAGGTGTGGCGGCGGCCTGAGCCGTCAGATCGAGGCCGACCATGGTCAGGGGCCAGCCCGCGGAGAAGACGATCGCGGCCGCCTCGGGGTCGGCGTGGATGTTGAACTCGGCCGCCGGTGTGATGTTGCCGCGGGTGTACGACCCGCCCATCAGGACGACCTCCTTGACCAGTTCGGCGATACGGGGCTCCCGGCGCAGCGCCAGCGCGATGTTGGTCAGGGGTGCGGTGGGGACGAGGGTGATCTCACCGGGGTGGGCGAGGACCGTCTCGATGATCAGATCGACGGCGTGCCGGGGGTCGGTCTCCATGGCCGGAGGGATGAAGGCGGGGCCGTCCATCCCGGTGTCCCCGTGGATCTCGGCGGCGAGGGTCTGGTCCCGGACGAGGGGACCGGCGGCACCGGCCGCGACCGGTACGCCGCGCAGGCCCGCCAGGGTGCAGACCTGCCGGGCGTTCAGGGTGACCTTCTCGATGGTCTGGTTGCCCGCGACGGTCGTGATGGCGACGATCTCGACGTCGGGGTTCCCGGCGGCGAGCAGGATGGCGATGGCGTCGTCGAGCCCGGGGTCGCAGTCGATGACGATCTTCTTGGGCATGGGCGTCCTTCGGGGTGGGACGGGGATGCGGACCGGATCGCTGAGAACAGCATGCGCCAGGCCCACACTGCCCTGGTCGGCCACACGCCACTCCTGCCGGCCCCACCCCGCCCCTGTCGCGAAGGCTCACCTCAGCCGTTACGAGAGGTGGCTCACCTCAGCGGATGCGAGGTCCTTCCCGACGCCTCGTCGATCTCGTCGTGCGCCTTGGTCAACAGCTTCATCGCCAGTTCGTTGAGCGCCCGCGCGCCCGCGACCTCCTCGCCGACTCTCGGCTGGTTGGAGTCGGAGGGGTGGCGGCTGGCGTACCCGTGAGCGCGTACCTCGTTCCCGTCGGGGAGCCGGAGGAGAGCGGCGGCGCGGGTGCGGTGGTCGTCCTCCTCGAACTCGATCTCGACGTGCCAGCCGACCGCGGTCCGTGCCTGCGCGGCGGCCGGTTGCGACTGTGTCATCTGTGTCATTGCGATCACCTCCGAGGCGGGCCCCGGTCCCTGATACGGGCCTCGGCCCCTACTACCAGAGTGTGCTTCTTCCCCCGACTCCGCACGGGATGACGCCCGGTGGCGACAAGGAGTGATCGAACGACTACGAACCGCCTGTGCCAAGCCCGTTGAACCAGTGACAGGCCGGCTGTCGGCGCGGTCGTGCTCCGCGAGGCTCAGGAATCATCGCCTCTGGCGCTGCGCCGATAAGGACGGATGATCGCGAGCGTGGCGAAAAGCATGAGGACCAGAGCCATCGATGCCGAGATGATTCTCCAGTTCAGCGGGCTTTGCTGATCAGGATGCGAAAGGACTGCCGCGGCCATGCCCGGCCCCTTCGGGAAGGTGATCCGAGCTTCATGCGTCACCTCCAACAACCCGCTTTTCAACGTGAGGGAGACGTCCCACGGGCCGTCCGTGACCTGATCGGTCACGATGACGTTCACCGACGTGGACTGGCCGGGCGCCAAGCTCTTTCCGGAGTCGACCGGGTAGGGCCCGGCGCTGATGCTTCCGGATACCTGGGACATCTTCAGGGCGCCGGTGAGGTCCAGAGCGCGGCCACCGGTGTTGTGGACCTTGGCGTGTACGACGGCGCGCCCACTGGCATCACGCCCAGCCGTCATGTCGTCCACCGTGAAGCGGGCACGCGGGGGATTGTTGCCGCCCACTGAGAGGTAGAGCCGGATTCCGGTGCGGCTGACCAAGGTGATGCCGCTGCCCAGGTCGCGACCGCTGACCTGCGCCCACACCACGCCGTATCGCTCGCCGGGGGCAGCGTCCTTCGGAATGGCGATGGTCACGGTGTCACGGGCTCTGGAGTGAGCGGGGATGTCCAGGCTCAGCTGACCGGGCTTGATCCAGGTGGTGAGCTCGTTACCGGTGTTGCCGGCAGCACCGACGAAGGAACCCCGGCGGATATCGGCGGCGCCGGGGTAGACCGCGACATGCAAGGCGTCGGCCGACTTGTTCGACACCTCGATGCGCCGCCTGACGGTGACACCGGGTTTCAGGCTGTCGACGATGTACTGCCGTGCCCGTGGGTCTTTGATGAGGTCGGCGGGGACATCGACGAGCCGAATTCCCACGGCGTCCGGGGGGTTCGGTCGCTGTACCGGGTCCGATACGAGGGATGTGGCCGAAGCGGTGCCGGTGGCCACGGCAAGCGCCGTGGCCAAGAGCACCGCAAGGGAGAAGAACCTGGGCACAGGGCTTTACGGTTTCCTTTTTTGCGGTAAGGACGTACGAGGTCTCAGGCGACGGAGTGAGTGATCGTCGAGTTGTACGTTCCCGCCAGCGCGTTCGCGGGGATGGTGAGATGGATCGTCGGGTTCCAGGTGGCCGAGTTGATGCCGCTCACGCCGGTGGCCACCTGGACGGGGCCGGGGGGATAGAGCGGGTTCAAGTCGCTCGCGGTGACAGTGGCGGTGCCGCTGACCGAGGCCGACGGTGTGGTGTAACTGCTGGAGCCGGGAGCGGATACGGAGATGTTCTGAGGGCCGGTGAAGTCGACCGCGCTTGCCGTGGCGGTCCAGCCCGCGGTGCCGCCTCGACCGTCGGTCACCGTGACGTTGCCCAGCTGGCTGGAGACCGACTGCGGACTGCCGCTCACGCCGACGGTGCCGAGGTTTACGGGACCCGCCGGGACACTGATGTCGAGCGTCCCTGACGAGACCTGGACGGTCACCGGCGTGTCCGCCGCCGAAGCCGGCGTCGGGGATGCCAGCACTGCCACCGCCGCTCCGGCGATCAAGGGGCTGATGACGCTACGAATTCTCATGGGTGCGACCTCGCTTGGTGACCGGGGGAGTTGGGGCGGCACGGCAGGGGCCGATGCGCAACTTCACGCTAGAGGGAGCATGATCAACAAGCGCACGGACTCCATTGCGTGGAGGCTTGATCCACTCGAACGGCGGAGTTTGGGGGGCGCATGACGCGGTCATGACTGCGATCACCCCAAGGACGGTCCCGACGCCGGTCGCCGCCATCGACGGGGGAGGCGCATTCGATGCCGCCCCCACACGGTGCCCACGGGCCCCGGAGTGCCGACAGGTGACGCCGTTTCTGTCCGGACGACGACCGACGAGTGATCATCTCTGGGCCGTTCCCAGGTTCCTGGGCCGTGCGAGGTCGCTCGGCAGTGACCGGCGACGACAACCAGTGACAGGACAGCTACCGAGGCGGTCGGTGAAAGGCCAGGTCACGGCCCCCCGGCCGAACGGGTTTCCCCCCAGGGGTGGCGGTCAGGCAAGATGGGGTGTATCTGCCCACTGCCGATTTCAAGCGTCCGGACGGTTTCTCTTGGCTGAGTTCATTTACACCATGCGCAAGACGCGCAAGGCGCACGGCGACAAGGTGATTCTCGACGACGTCACCTTGAGCTTCCTGCCGGGTGCGAAGATCGGTGTGGTCGGTCCGAACGGTGCTGGTAAGTCCACCGTTCTCAAGATCATGGCGGGGCTCGAGCAGCCCTCCAACGGTGACGCGTTCCTGTCGCCCGGCTACAGCGTCGGGATGCTGCTGCAGGAGCCCCCGCTCGACGAGTCCAAGACCGTCCTGGAGAACGTCCAGGACGGTGCCGCCGAGATCATGGGCAAGCTCAAGCGCTTCAACGAGGTCGCCGAGCTGATGGCGACCGACTACTCGGACGCGCTGCTGGACGAGATGGGCAAGCTCCAGGAGGACCTGGACCACGCCAACGCGTGGGACCTGGACGCCCAGCTGGAGCAGGCCATGGACGCCCTGGGCTGCCCGCCCGGCGACTGGCCGGTCACCAACCTCTCCGGTGGTGAGAAGCGCCGCGTCGCGCTGTGCAAGCTGCTGATCGAGGCGCCCGACCTGCTGCTCCTCGACGAGCCCACCAACCACCTGGACGCCGAGTCCGTGCAGTGGCTGGAGCAGCACCTCGCGAAGTACCCCGGCACCGTCGTCGCCGTCACCCACGACCGGTACTTCCTCGACAACGTCGCCGAGTGGATCCTCGAGCTCGACCGTGGTCGCGCGCACCCCTACGAGGGCAACTACTCCACGTACCTCGACAAGAAGGCCTCCCGCCTCAAGGTCGAGGGCCAGAAGGACGCCAAGCGGGCGAAGCGACTCAAGGAAGAGCTCGAGTGGGTGCGGTCGAACGCCAAGGGGCGTCAGGCCAAGTCCAAGGCGCGTCTGTCCCGCTACGAGGAGATGGCGGCCGAGGCCGACAAGATGCGGAAGCTGGACTTCGAGGAGATCCAGATCCCGCCGGGCCCGCGTCTGGGCTCCATCGTCGTCGAGGTCAACAACCTCTCCAAGGCCTTCGGGGAGAAGGTCCTCATCGACGACCTCTCCTTCACGCTGCCGCGCAACGGGATCGTCGGCGTCATCGGCCCGAACGGCGCCGGCAAGACCACGCTCTTCAAGATGATCCAGGGACTCGAGACGCCGGACTCCGGCACGATCAAGGTCGGCGAGACCGTCAAGATCTCGTACGTCGACCAGAGCCGCGAGAACATCGACCCGAAGAAGTCGCTGTGGGCCGTCGTCTCGGACGAGCTGGACTACATCAACGTGGGCCAGGTCGAGATGCCGTCGCGCGCGTACGTCTCCGCCTTCGGCTTCAAGGGCCCCGACCAGCAGAAGCCGGCCGGCGTCCTCTCCGGTGGTGAGCGCAACCGGCTCAACCTCGCCCTCACCCTCAAGCAGGGCGGCAACCTGCTGCTCCTCGACGAGCCGACCAACGACCTCGACGTCGAGACGCTGTCCTCGCTCGAGAACGCGCTGCTGGAGTTCCCGGGTGCGGCCGTGGTCGTCTCCCACGACCGCTGGTTCCTGGACCGGGTCGCGACGCACATCCTCGCCTACGAGGGTGACTCGAAGTGGTTCTGGTTCGAGGGGAACTTCGAGTCGTACGAGAAGAACAAGATCGAGCGCCTCGGCGCGGACGCCGCGCGCCCGCACCGTGCCACCTACAAGAAGCTGACCCGGGGCTGATCGATCTTGCGGCACATCTACCGCTGCCCGCTGCGCTGGGCGGACATGGACGCGTACGGCCACGTCAACAACGCGGTCTTCCTCCGCTACCTGGAGGAAGCACGTATCGACTTCCTGACCCGCCCGGACAAGCAGTTCAAGCAGGGGTCCGTGGTGGCGCGCCACGAGATCGACTACAAGCGGCAGCTCGTCCACCGGCGCGAGCCGGTGGACATCGAGCTGTGGATCACCCAGATAAGGGCCGCGGCGTTCACGATCACGTACGAGGTCAAGGACGCGGACCAGCTCTACGTCCGGGCCGCGACCGTGGTCGTGCCGTTCGACTTCGAGGCCCAGCGCCCGCGCCGCCTCACCGCCGAGGAGCGCGAGTTCCTGGAGGAGTACCGGGACGACCAGGCTGACGAGGCCGTCGCGGCATGACCGTGACCGCGCTGCACCTCACCGACGACGGGGAGGCGGCGGACCTCGCCGCCTTCCTCGCCCGGCTGATCCACTACGACCGCGCCGCCGCCGTACGCCTCCAGGCGTCCGGCACCGCGCTCGCGGTCTTCGGCCGGCCGCCGTCGTTCGAGGTCCTCGCGATCCGTACGGCGCGGCTCGCCAAGCCGTACGAGAACGGTCTCGACGTCACCCTCGACGTGACCGTCTCCGCCGGTGAACTCCTGGAGTCCATCGACGAGTCGGCGGCCACCGTCAGCGTTCCCGGGGCCGTCACCGGACCGCCGTGGGCCGGGGTCCTCCCGCCCCGCGGAGGCTGGCAGCCGGAGCCGGGACTGCCCGGTCCGGATGCCGTACGCGCGATGGTCGCCACCGCAGTCGCCGAATTCCGCTCCCGTACAAGGGAGTTGGCGCCCGAGGCCCGTACCCGCGCCGAACTCGACCGCATAGGACGGGAGATCTGGTCCCGGCCGATCGGTGACACCGGCCTTCAGGTGCGGGCCGTGCACGCGGCGCAGTCGCTCGGTTTCCTGCTGCCGGTGCGTCAGGCCGACCCGGGCGAGAGTCCGTTGGGGCTGTACTCGTCCGGGGCGTGGCTGCGGCTGCGTACGCCCTACGGATCGATCGCCGTCCGCAGGGCGGGACTCGGGGCACTGGACGTCAGCGTCCGCTGATCCCCGTCTTCGAGCGAGGGATTGCCCGGCCCCGATCGACTCGATCCTCCCGGCCCCGATCGACTCGATCCCCCTGGCTCCGATCGGCCCGATCTTCCCCGGGCCGCGACCGGCTCGATCCCCCGGCCCCCGACCGCTCTCAGCCGGCCGTGTTGATCATCGACGCCGCCGCGTACGTCAGGTAGTTCCACAGCGTGTGCTCGTGCTCCTCGGAGAGGCCGAGTTCGTCGACGGCCACCCGCATGTGCGCCAGCCAGGCATCGTGTGCCGCCTGGTCGACGGCGAACGGGGCGTGCCGCATCCGCAGCCGGGGGTGACCGCGGTTGTCGCTGTACGTGGTCGGGCCGCCCCAGTACTGGATCAGGAACAGCGTGAAGCGTTCCTCGGCCGGGCCCAGGTCCTCCTCGGGGTACATGGCTCGCAGCAGCGGGTCTTCGGCCACTCCCTCGTAGAAACGATGCACGAGGCGCCGGAAGGTCTCCTCGCCGCCGACCTGCTCGTAGAAGGTCTGCTCCTGAAGCGTGCCGCGCCGAATCTCTTTCACCTCACCATCGTCTCAGACCGGGTGACCGAGGACGCAAGGCTTAGGACCAGCGGCCCAGCGGCCCGGCGGGTGCGGCACTCGCCTCGCGGCCCGTCCCGCCGCACAGTGGAGGTATGAGCGCGCACGCTCTCGATCACGACCTCGACCACCTCGCCGCCCTGGCGCGGGCCGCCCTGGTGCGCGAGATCGACCGGAGTGGGGCCTGGGCCGCCGACCCGGTGTGGCGGGCGGCGTTCGAGGAGGTCCCGCGCCACCTCTTCGTGCCGTACTACTACGTCGGTGCCGTGGGCGGCTTCGAGCGGGTGTGGGGCGAGGACCCCGACCCGCGCAGCCGGGAGCGCTGGGTGCGCGGCGCCTACGCGGACGCTCCGCTGGCCACCCGGGTGCGCGACGGCGAGTTGGTCTCCTCCAGCAGCCAGCCGTCGCTGATGGCGATGATGCTGACCGCGCTGGAGGTACGGGAGGGGAACGCCGTCCTCGAGATCGGCGCCGGCACCGGCTACAACGCGGCGCTGCTCGCCCACCGTCTCGGCGACCGCCTGGTGACCACGGTCGACCTCGACCCGGAGATCACCGAGTCCGCGCGCCGGCACCTGGCCGCCGCCGGGTACCACCCGACCGTCGTCACCGGGGACGGAGCCCGCGGGGTCCCCGAGCGCGCCCCCTTCGACCGGATCATCGCCACCTGCACGCTGATCTCGATCCCGCGGCCGTGGCTCGCCCAGTGCCGTCCCGGCGCCCGCATCCTGGCGCCGCTGGCCACCGGCCTGATCGCGCTGCGCGTCCGGGACGCCGAACACGCCGAGGGGCGCTTCCTGCACACGCCGGCCTACTTCGTGCCCCTGCGCGGCGCGAGCCGACCCGAGGAGTCGGAGCCGCAGGACCTGCGCGAGCTGCCGCGTCGGGCCCGCGGCGACGAGCTGTTCCGGTTCCTGCTGACCCTGGCAGGGAGCGGCCTCGACCCGTACGAGGCGTACGAGCTGTGGGAGCGCGAGAGCCGGCCCGTGCGCGAGCGGTACGGGGTCACGGTCGACGGCGCGGACGCCTGGGCGTGGCTGGACGACCCCGAGGGGCCGTACGCCTGGCCGCTGCCGTGACTCCGGCCGTGACTTCTGTCGCGGCCTCCGCCGTCAGCCTCGCCTGATGGTGATCGTCGTCCAGGCGCCGACGTGCACCCGGTCGCCGTCCTGGAGCGGGACCGGCACGAAGGGCTGGATGGGCTCCTCGCCGCCGTTGACCGTGGTGCCGTTGGTCGAGTTCTGGTCGACGACCGCCCAGCTGCCGTCCGGCTGCTGGACCAGGACCGCGTGCTGGTGCGAGACGCCCGGGTCCTCCGGGGGCACCGAGAGGTCGATGTCGGGGGTGTCGCCGGTGGAGTGCCGACGGCGGCCGATCGTCATCTGGTTGCCGGTGAGCGGGCGCTGCTGCTCCGGTGAGTACGCGGGCAGGTTCAGGCCCGCGGCCTCGGGGCCGGAGCGCTGCATCATCGCCATGAAGTACTCGCGGTCGGGACCGATCGTCGCGCTCCAGGACAGCGGCTGGCGCTGCTGCTGGTAGTCGGGACCGGGGCCGGGCGGGGCCTGCGTCGCGCCGGGCTGCGGATAGCCGTAGCCGCCGCCCTGCCCCGCACCGGGACCACCGGGACCACTGGGGCGTCCGCCGGGGCCACCCGGTCCGCCGGGCGAATTGCCCGACGGCGGGGAGATCACCCAGTCGTCCTCACCGCCACCGAAGGACGGGCCCCCGGACTGCGGACCGCCGGGCCCGGGCGGGCCCTGCTGCGGGAAGGTGGGAGCGGCCGGCTGCTGGGTGAAGGCCTGCGGGGCGCCGGGACCGCCGGGCGTGGGCCCGGGCGGCGGCGGAACCGGACGCGACGGGTCCGCACCGAAGCCGCCGGGACCAGGACCAGGACCGCCGAAGCCACCGGGACCACCGGGACCACCGGGGCCGGAAGGACTACCTTGCCGGGACGGGTCGCCGCGGAAGCCCGACGGGTCCTGCCCGTAGGGCGGAATCGGTTCCGCGGGGCGGTTCATCTGCGAGGGCCGCGAGCTCTGGTAGTCGAACGGGTCGTGACCGGGACCGGTCGCGGGACCGCCCGGCTGCCCCTGACCCTGCGGAGGCTGCTGGAAGCGCAGCGCCGGATTGGGCATTCCGGGCGCGGGCGACTGCGGACGCGGCGCCGCCGGGGTGTACGAGGTCGCCGTGTTCGTCAGGAAGTTCCACCGGCACTCCTCGCAGAACGGCGCACCGCCCTCACGGGGCGTACGGCACTGCGGGCAGAGCTCCGGCTCGGGATTGGGCACGGCGGACAGGTGCGGGCGCCCACCGGGGACGCCGGGTCCACCCGGGCCCCCGGGACCGGACGGCGGGGGCGAGCCGGGCGGCGGATAGCCGTAACCGGCGGCGGGCGGCGGCGGTGGAGGGGGCGGAGGCACGGCACCGGCCATGCGGTGACCGCAGACCTCGCACCAGTCGTCGGAACCCGACTGGTGTCCGTTCGGGCAGGTCGGCATGTCGGCGCTTCCCCCTCTCCTTGTCCGGCCGTTATGACCGGGTTTCTCCAGTTCCCAGCGGGAACCGGGCTCGCTACTTCTTTACACGAACAGTCTTTGTGGACCGTGTCTCAAGGGTCATTTCGTCAGCCTCTTCGACCCTTGCCTTCAATCGCACAGTACCTGCCGCGGCATCGACCACGTCCACCACCTTCGCAAGCAGTTTCGCAGTATCGGCGTTGCCCGACGCACTCGCGAGCTGAACGGCCCGGCCCAGCTTGGCCGTTGCTCCGTCGACATCTCCCGATTTGCGCAGATCCAGACCCTGTTGGATGACTTGCGCCAGTTCCGCCTGACCTGTGTAGTGCGCTACCTGGGCGTTGATCCTCGTCGAGGCCACCATGTCGTCGGTCCACACCGCCTTGATGAGCCCCTGGGCGCCGAGGTTGCGCACGCCGCCGTCGCCCTGCGGCACGACGAGCGAGACCCGGGCCGCCAGCATCTCCTGGCCCACTCCGGCCGAGGGGACCTCGACACACACGTGGTAGTCGCGGGACTCGTCGCCCCAGGACCCGGTGGGGTAGTCGCCGGCGCGCGGGCCCGCCTCGGTGCGACGGCCGGTCAGCTCCTCGACCGTGGGGGCCACTTGCTTGACGAACTTGATCTCGGTTCCGACCGGCGTCCACAGGCGCAGCGCGACGTCCGCGACCTCCTTGCCCATCGCCGTCTCCATCATCTGTGTGAAGTCGGCGGACAGGGCGGCCGGGTCCGCGACGATGTCGGCGGTGCCGAGCAGGGCCGAGGCGATCCCGGTGACCTCCTTGACCTCCCAGTCCGTACCCACTCCACGCGCGTCACAGGTGAAACGTCCGGCACAGGAGTCGAGGGCGGCCTTGAGGTCCTGCGGCGACTCGTGTTCGTTGCGGCCGTCGGTGAGCAGGATGCCGTGCCGGATCGACACGTCGGCCGAGGACAGCAGCCGGTCGGCGAGACGCAGCCAGGTGCCGATCGCCGTACCGCCGCCCGCGCTCAGCCTGCGCAGTGCCTCCTTGGCCTGGCCGCGGGTCGCCGCGTCGGCCACCGCGAGGCGCCCATTGCCGGGGTAGACCTCCTTGGCGATGTGCGTGCCGCCGATCACCGCGAAGTGCACGCCGTCGCGCAGGGTGTCGATCGCGGCGGCCGTGGCCTCGCGGGCATTGCGCATCTTGGTCGGCGGGTAGTCCATCGAGCCGGAGCAGTCGACCATGATCGCCACGGCGGCGTCCGGGCCCCGGCCCGCCGCGTACAGGTGGGGCGCGCCGACCGCGCTCCCGACGGTGCCGCCGCCGGTGGCACTCACCGTGACGATCGCGTTGACCTCGCGGCCGCCCTCGGGCAGGTACTCGTTCTGGTACACGTCGACCGAGAACTGCGGCACGTTCGACTTCGAGAAATTGGCCATGCCTTCTTCGTCCCCCTCAAGACCTCCGTCGGTTGGCGGAGGTGATGACTGTATGCGGACCGGTCCCCTCCGGTCCGAGGCCGTCCCCGTGGGCACGGATTGCGCCTTTTCGCGGCCTCAGGCCGATCCTGCCCCCTGCGGCGGGGCGGGGAACGGCACGACGGCCACTGTTACGTTGTCGTGGCCCCCGCCGTCCAGGGCATGACCCACCAGGACCTGGGCGCTGTGCAGGGGCCTTTCGGCGGCGTCCAGCGGCACCACCTCGGCCATCTCCTCGGCCGCCTCCGCGTAGTTCCACAGCCCGTCGGTGCACACCACCACCACACCCGGCCGGTCCGGCTTGAAGGAAGCGGTGTGCGGCTCCAGTTCGTACGCGTCCGCGCCGAGCCAGCCCGTGATGGCGTGGGCGCGCTCGTCGGCGTACGCCTGTGCCTCGCTCATCAGGCCCGCGGCGACCATCTGCGCGGCCCAGGAGTCGTCCTCGGTGAGCCGGGCGGGGGGTGAACTCCGGTCTACGGGGACCCAGTAGGCGCGGCTGTCGCCGACCCAGCCGACGATCAGCAGGGCGGGGGTGACGACGGCACCGACGAGGGTGCAGGCGGGCGCGTTCTGGTGCGGAGCGTGTTCCTCGTGCGCGGGGGGCGCCTCGGCCAGCGAGTTGACGGCCTCGGCGGCCGCGAGGATCGCCTCGTGCATGGCCTGCTGCGGGTGGGTGCCGAGCGGCAGCGCCGCCAACAGCGCCTCGCCCGCGGCCCGGGACGCGGCGAGCGAGGCCTCGTCGGGGCGGGTCGCCGAGGAGACCCCGTCGCAGACGATCGCGACGACCGCGGGGGAGCCGTCCGGCAGCGCGGTCGAGGAGATCGCGAACGCGTCCTCGTTGCGGTGGTGGCGCAGACCCCGGTCACTGACCGCGGCAACCGCACCCAATTCCTGCTCCATGTGGTCCCGTTCGCGCGGCTGGGCGTGCCCGCAGTTCTCGCAGTAGCCGTCGCTGTCCACATGGCCGGAGCGGCAGGCGACGCACAGTTTGGTGCCCGCGGGGGGCGTGACGGGTGAGCCGAGGTCCGCGGTCCGCGGATCGACGACGGGCCCGGCGGGGGCTCCGGCCGGCGGGGCGAGCGGGTACTCGTCGGGCTCCGGGGGCCGGTCGAACCGTACGCCCGAAGGCTGCCCACCCGAGGGCTGGTCGCCCGGATGCTGGGCCGCCGCGGACTCCGTGTCCGGGTGGGGGAGTTCGGAGCCGCCCGAGTCCGTGCCCCGGATGTCGGTCGCCCGGTGCACCGGCGCGGACGTGTCGGAGCTCGCCGGCTCCGGCGCGAGCGGCCAGTCCAGGGACGCGGCGGCCTCGGAGGGGCGTGTCGACGAGCCGTTCATGGCGATCGTGGGGTGGTCCTGGGGCGGTGCGGGCACCGCCGACAGGTCGTACCCGCACGCACCGCAGAAACGGTCACCCGCCTCCAGGGGCTCCTCGCAACTGGGGCACCGCGAAAGGGCCGTCGGCTGGGGCATCTGGGACATCAATCACACCCACGTCCGGGGGCGGTAACGGTTGGCACGTTCCACCAGGTCGATCCTCTCCTCGCCGCCCCGCGCGAGGCGGGCCAGCGTGCGGTACGAACGCTCCAGTGCGAAACGCAGACCGCGCTCGTCCACCTCACTGCCGAGCAGTACCGGTCCGCCGCCGGAGTACGGGGCGGAACTCCGGCTACCGGAGAGTACCCAGTCCAGGGCGCAGCCCAGGACCTCCGTCGACAACTGCTCGCGCCGCACCGCGTCCAGACCGTATCCGTCCAGAGCCTCGACCTGTCCGGCCGCCGCTGTCAGATCGTCCAGGAACGCCGCTGCCGCCGCCTCCTCGGCCAGCCGCTGCCGCAGCCGCGCCCGCACCGCCGCGACCCGCGCCGCCGTGTAGTGGATCGACGACTCCGGTACGGACTCCAGTGTGCGTACGGAGCCGCGGCGGTCGCCCGCCGCGAGCTGCACGCGGGCCAGGCCGAACGCCGAGCTGACATAGCTGGGGTCGGTCGTCCACACCAGGCGGTAGTACTCGCCCGCGTTGTCCAGCTGACCGAGCACCTCCGCGCACAGGCCGAGGGCCAGCTTCGGCGCGGGCTCGCCCGGGAAGGCGTCGTAGATCGCGTCGAAGGACAGCGCCGCGGTCTCGTGCTCCCCGGTCGCCAGGGCCGCGACGCCCCGGTACCAGACCACCCGCCAGTCGTCGGGGTGGTCCGCCTCCAGCGCCTCCAATGCCCTGTTCGCACTGGCCAGTTCGCCCATCTCCAGCCGGGCCCGCAGCTCGCGCAGGCGCAGCTCCAGGGAGCCGATGGGCGCCGCGTGCAGCGCGGTGATCAGCTCCGCGGGAGCCGAGGCCATCAGACCCGCGAGGAAACCGGCGTTGGGGTCGCCCGGGTCGACCCGGGGGACCGGCAGCGCGAGCGCGGTCGCCGCGGCGTTCAGCGGCTTGACCAGAGCGGCCGGGACCGGAGCGGGTGCCAGGGGGAGCGGCGGGGTCCCGTTCACCCCCGTTCCGTTGCTGCCGGGGGGCGGCGCGGGCGCGCGCCTTCTCCCCGCAGGGGCACCGCGCGTGCCCCCAGCCGTGACACGTCCCCGTCCAGCTTCCCGAACAACTCCGTGTCGGTGACCTTCAGTTCCGGCCCGAACAGGGTGGACAGGGCCGGGCGCGCCCGCCCCGTCTGGAGGGACACGACCTCCCTGAGCACACCCGTCAGCTGCTCCGCCATCTCCTGCGCGGACGCGAACCGGCGCGCCGGATCGGGGTCGGTGGCGCGCACCAGGAGCCGGTAGAAGGACTCGTACGTCCGGAAGACCTCGATGGTGTCCGGGTCCGGCAGGGAGTCCACGAAGATGTTCGTGTACCCCTGGAAGTCGAAGGTCAGCACGGCCAGGGTGCGGGCGACCGTGTAGAGGTCACTCGCCACCGAGGGACCGACCTCGGCCACCTCCGGCGCCTGGTAGCCCACCGTGCCGTAGATGGCCGACTCGTCGTCGTCCATCCTGCGCACCGCGCCCATGTCGATCAGCTTGAGCTGGTCCTCGGTCTGGATCGCGTTGTCGACCTTGAAGTCGCAGTAGAGCAGATTGCGGCTGTGCAGATGGCCGAGCGCCTCCAGTGCCTCGATGCCGTACGCGCAGGCCTGCTCCACCGGCAGCGGATCGCGCTTGCCGTCCGCTGTCCGACGGTCGTTGGCGATCTCCTTCAGCGACTTGCCGCCGACGTACTCCATGACGATGTACCCGTCCAGCGAGCCCGTCCGCTGGTCCAGGTGCTCCACGAAGTTGTAGATCCGCACGATGTTGGCGTGCTCGATCTCCGCGAGGAAGCGCCGCTCGGAGATCGCCGCCGCCATCGCGTCCTGGTCGCCGGTGTCGAGCAGGCCCTTGAGGACCACCCAGCGGTCGGAGACGGCGCGGTCGACGGCGAGGTAGACCCAGCCGAGCCCGCCGTGCGCGAGACAGCCCACCACCTCGTACTGGCCGTGCACGATGTCGCCCGTGTGCAGCTTCGGCACGAACGAGTACGGGTGACCGCACTTGGTGCAGAACCCCTCGGTGCGCCCCACCCGCTCACCGCGCGAACGGCCCACCGGCGCCCCGCAGTCGGAGCGCGAGCAGAACCGCTTCCGCTCGGGTACCTCCGGGTTCTCCTGCACCATCGCGCGCGGGTCGGGCCGCGGCACGTCCGGCACCTGCACCAGCCCGACGCCGAGCCGTCCGCGGCCACTGGAGGCGGCGGTCGAGCCCGAACTGCGCACCGACACCGAGCGGCTGCTCGCGTTGCCGGACAGCGAGCGCGACAGACGTCCGGAGACCGAGCGCCGCGACTGTGATGAGCGCGAGGACGTACGGGAACTGGAACTGCGAGAACTCGCCCGCGAACTGCTGCCGGAGCCGCGCGAGCCCTTGCCGCCC
The DNA here is from genome assembly GCF_039503195.1 of Streptomyces mirabilis. Taxonomy (NCBI): domain Bacteria; kingdom Bacillati; phylum Actinomycetota; class Actinomycetes; order Kitasatosporales; family Streptomycetaceae; genus Streptomyces; species Streptomyces mirabilis. Next base: position 3,925,628 of record NZ_JBCJKP010000001.1, on the reverse strand, counting down.
GCGGTGAGTCCGGTCGGGGGCGAGCCCACCATGCCGTTCGCCGAGACGACGGGTGCGAGACCGCACGTGTCGCAGTACAGCTCGCCGCCGCCCACGTCCTCGTACGACCCCGGGCAACCGGGCCGCTGGCACTTCTGCTGCTCACTCACACTGCATCACCTTCAACGCTCACGCGTGTGGCCCCCTACGGTCGGTGGGCCCGCCCTGTTCGGGCACCCGCGGGCTGAGCAGATCGACGGCGGCCCGCTGATAGCGCAGCACCGCGTCCTCCGCCACCCGCAGATCGCAGGGCGCGCTCCACAGCATGCGTCGGGCCGCGTCGTAGCGCTCGATGAGGAACGGGTCCTCCGCGAGGCCGTGCCGGGCCACCTTCGCCTTGTACGCGTCGAGGCGGCCGCGCAGCTCCGCGCGGACCGCGAGCGGCGCGGTGACCGCGGTCAACGACTCGCGGGCGCGCAGCAGCTCGTCCTCGGCCTTCTCCTCCAGTGCCTCCAGGAGGGGCGACAGACGGTGCCACTGGGCGTGTCTGCGGTACTCCGCGGCCGTCGCCAACTGCTCCTGCAGCACCGTCGGCGGTCCGCTGACGGCCGGCACCTCGGACGCGGCGATCTTCGCCAGTACCTCACCGCGGGCGCTCCTCGCCTCCGCGAGCGTGCGGTCGGCGCGACTGAGCACGTCCCGCAGCCGCACGAGACGGGCCTCCGCGTCCTGGCGGACGGTGAGCACCGCGTCGATCTCCCGGCGCACGTCCTCCAGGGCGCGCGCCTCGCGGTCGTACGTCGTCGTGTCGGGACGTCCACCGCCGGGTGCCGAACTGCCCTTCGTGGGCACCCAGAAGGCCAGCGGGTCGGAGACGACCTGCTGACGCAGGGTGCTGAGCGTCCGGGTGATCCGCTCCAGGTCGTCGCCCGCCGGGTGCTCACCGGGGCGTACGCCCACGGAGTGCGCGAGCTGGCGGGTGCGCTGGAGCTCCGCGGCCAGTAAATCGATCCGGGCGGGCAGTGCGGACCAGACGGCGTCCGCTGCGACGACCATGTCGAGCGAGGACGCGTACAGCTCGTTCATCCGCTCCACCAGCGCCACCAGGGAGAAACGCTCGCTGAGCTTTCCGGTGCCGGAGAGCGTCGGCGCGTTCGCCGCGGCGGTCGTCGAACCGGCGACCGTGATGCCCGCGCCGCGCAGCAGTTCGGTCAGCTCGACCAGGTCCTCACGGCTCGACCAGCGTCGCCGGGAACGGATGTCGCGGGCGGAGCGCAGCGCGTCCGTGTACGCGTCGAAGTACGCCCACAGCAGCGTGATCGACGCGTCCGCGGTCGACCAGCGCTCCTTGGTCGTGCCCGTGAGCTCGGCGCCTTCGAGGAGTCTGCGGCCCGCGTGGTCCTGGAGGGCGAGGAGCGAGGTCTCGATGGCCTCGTGCTCCGCGCCGAGCCGCGCCAGCGCACGGTCCACCTCGTCCCGGTCCATCACCGGCTCGGGGGGTCCCGTGACGCCCATCGATCACCTCTCGCTCTCGATCGTGCCCGTTGCTTGCGTTCCCGTCGGCCGCGTCGTCCGCGCCGCCGTTACCCGGTTTCCGTTACTTGTAGTGCGCCGTGGGCGGAGTCGCCGACGGGGAGTCCGCCTTCAGGGTCGCGGACAGCCACTTGGTGTACGAGGCCTGCCAGCCGCCGCTCTTGCGGTAGTCCACGAGTACCTGGTTGACCCGGCGTACCAGATCGTCGGCGCCCAACTTCATCGCCACGCCGTAGTAGTCCTCGGTGAAGGTCCTGCCCTTCAGCTCGACCGTGGGGTCCTGCGCCGCCTGGCTGGCGGCGAGCGCGCCGTCGGTCACCACGGCGTCGACCTGACCGAGCTGCAGCCGCACCAGGCAGTCGAGTTGGTTGGGCACGGTGGTGGTGATGTCCGCGGAGGAGGCGAGCGTGCCCGCCTTCTTGTCGGCCGACAGCTTGTCGTACGCCGTCGAGCCCGCCGCCGAGCAGATCCGCTTGCCCGCCAGCGTCTTGTCGTACCCCTTGATGTCCGAGGTCTTGGGGGCCAGGACCTGCTGCCCGGTCAGGAAGTAGGGGGCCGAGAAGGCCACGTCCTCGAGGCGGGAGCAGGTGATCGTCATGGTGCGCACCACCATGTCGACCTGACCGGACTTGATCGCGGGGATGCGCTGGTTGGTGGGGATGGCGTGGAAACGGACGGCGTTCGGGTCGCCGAGGATGTCCCTCGCGATCTCGTGCGCGAGATCGATGTCGAAGCCCTCCAGGTCGCTGCTCTTCGCCGTGTTGTTCGGATCGCGGTAGCCCCAGCGGTAGCTGTTCTGGTCGACGCCCACCGACAGATAGCCGCGCTGCTTGATGGCCGTGATCGTCTTGCCGCTGTCGTCGGAGGACGGGGAGGGGCTCTGGTTCTGCGGGTCGGTGCACGTGTCGGCCCTGGCCTGGATGCCCTGGCCCACGCCCTGGCCGCCGGTGCCCGTGCTGCCGTCCCCGCGGGCGCTGCTCAGCGGCAGCAACAGGGCGAAGAGCGCGGTGACGGCCAGGGCGAGGGCCATCGCACCCACGCCGCCCCAGCCCTTCAGGCTCGCCCTCAGACGTCGTGCGGTCATCGCCATGCCCCCTTTCACCACTCCCCCTCTCACCGGTACTCCGAAAGCCTGCGTCCGATGCCCAGCAGGGCGCCCGCCGCGGCCAGCGCCGCGAGGACGCCCGCGCCCGCGGGGAGCCCGCTCATCGCGTCCCGGCCGTTGCCCGCCGCCTGCTTGAACTCAGTCTCCTCGTGCGTCAGCGCCGCCGCGAGGTTGGTGTCCACGCCGTCGAAGCACTCACCGGTCGGCTTGTCGGCCGCCGAACCGATCACCTTGTTCAAAGCGCCCTGGTAGTCGCCCGAGTCGTCGGCCGTGCGGGCCTCCTGGTGGCGGGACTTCCAGACCTTCATGTTGGCCGTCGCGGCCGCGACGGGCTTCTTGCCCGCCGTGTCGTCGGCGAGGCCCTCGGCCAGCGCCAGGCCCTTGGTGAGGGTCTTCATGTCCTGCTGGAAGTCGTAGTCGTAGAGGTCCATGACCTCCGTCGCGGACACCTGCTTGGTCTCCGCGCCCCGACTGACCAGTGTGAGGTTCTCGTTGCCGCGCGCCTTCAGGGAGGCGATCCGGGCGTCGTGCAGCACGTTCAGCGAGCGGACCCCGTGTTCGTACGAGGAGTTCAGCCCGGCCCGGGCCACGCTGTGTCCGACCACCAGCCAGAGCAGCACCACCGCGGAGGCGGCCGTGGCGGCGACCAGTCCCTGGTTCAACACCCGGTTCGTACGGCGGTAGTGGCGTCGCTGGGCCCAGACGAGCCCGCCGAGCGCGAGGACGCCGAGACCGATCGCGGCCCACGGGTAGGGCTTCGCGTCGGCGTAGTCGGCGCTCAGCCGGGCGTTCTCCCGCTTGTAGAGATCCTCGGCCGCGGGGAGCATCTGCTGCTGCATCTTCTCGTTCGCGTACCGCAGGTAGGCGCCGCCGAGCGGGTAGCCCTGCCGGTTGTTGGCGCGGGCCCGCTCGATCAGGCCCTTGTACTCCGGCAGCAGCTTGTTGAGTTTGGCGATCGTGTCCGTGGACGGGGATCCCGGATCGGAGTTGGCGGCGGCGGTGATGAGCCCCTGCGCGGCCGTCCGGATGTCCTTCTCGTACCGGTCGCGGGTGTCCGCGCTCTCCTGGCCGCCCGCGAGGAAGCCGCTGGAGGCCGCGGTGTTGGCGTCCGCGAGCGAACGGTAGATGTCCGCGGCGCCGGCGCTCAGGGGCTGGCTGCTGTGCAGCACGTCGTCCGCCGCGCTCGAACGTTCGGTCATCTGCCAGGCGGTGACCGTGCCGAACGCGATGACCAGGAGGGCGAGGACGGCGCCGATGAGGCGCAGCCGGCCCGGTTCCGTCGTCGCCGCGGCACGCAGGCGGTCCACCCCCTCCGCCCAGGCGGTGCGGCGTGCGGGGGCGGTGTCGGGCGTGGCGGGTCTGCCCGGCGGCGAGGCGGGCCCGGACCGCGGCGCCGTCGCTGTCGCGCCGTACTGGGCCGCTGTCGCGCCGGACTGCGGCGGGACGGCCGGCATCGTGGGCGTGGCCGGCTGCCCCGGTGGCGCCGTGCCCTTCGGCGGCTGTGTCACTTGACCTCCCCCATGGTCATCCGTCGGTCACCTCCCCCGCGTACGCGGGAGCACGAAAAGAGGTGCACGGCCGCAAGTATCGCCGCCGGGACTGACATCCGCACAGGCCTTGACTCGATCTTGTTCGGATTGCAGCCCATCCTTCGTACAGCGGTGGCCCGTTCGGACGGCAGCGCGACCGCGGCGCTCCGCGCCACCCCCCTTGACCATGAATACGCGGCCGGTGTGTGTTCGGTTCCCTTTCGAATGCGCCGGTACGCGGGGTATGTGCGAGGGGTGGTCTTTTCGGGTGCGGGCCGGTGGGGGCCGGTCGCGCGGTTCCCCGCGCCCCTGAAAGCCTGGGGTCGTCCGGCGTTCGAGGACGAGGCCCCTCAACCTCCCTCGTAGAAGGCCCGTACGCGGGTGTGGACCTCGGTGGGGGCGTGGACGTGGTCCAGGCCCAGGAGGGCGGCGCCCAGCACGGGGCGGGACGAGATCACCTGGGGGACCGCCTTGGGGGCCTGGGCCGACAGGAGCTCGCGGATCCGGTCGTCGAGTTGGGGATGGCGGGCGGCAAGGACACCACCCCCGAGGAGGACGGGGGTCTCCTCGGTGAGGAGGTCGAGGCGGGTCAGAGCGACCGTGGCCATCGCGACGACCTCGTCCGCGAGCCGGTCCACGAGAGCGCGAGCGACCTCATCACCCTCCGCCGCCGTCGCGAACAGCACCGGGGTCAGTTCATGCCGGCGGTCGTGCTCGATGTGCTCCAGGTGCAGCGCCTCGATCAGGGCGTACATGGAGGACAGACCGAAGTGGGCCGGAAGGGTGTGGGCCAGGGCCGTGGGCCCGCCCCGGCCGTCCTCCGCGCGGGCCGCGTACCACAGGGCCTCCTCCGCCAGGCCCCAACCACCGCCCCAGTCACCGGAGATCCGACCGAGCGCCGGGAAACGGGCGGTGCGGCCGTCGGGACGCATGCCGACGCAGTTGATACCCGCGCCGCACACGACGGCGACCCCACGCGGCTCCGCTATCCCGGCGCGCAGGATCGCGAACGTGTCGTTGCGCACCTCCACGCTCGTGCCCCACGCGCGCGCGTGCAGCGCGACCGCCAACTGCTCCTCCTCCACGGGAAGATCGGCGTTGGCGAGACAGGCCGAGACATGGGCCACGGAGTCGACGCCCGCCTCGGCGAAGGCGCGGGCGACGGCCTCGCCCACGGTGTCCACGGCCGTGGCGACCCCGACCACCGGCGGCCGGAATCCCCCGCCGCGCGCGGCCCCGACCACCCGTCCGTCCACGGACACGACCGCGACGTCGGTCTTGCTGTTCCCCGCGTCGATGGCCAGGACCATGCCCGCCGGGTCGGATCCGGCGGCCGTCCCGGCGCCGGGTCCGGATGACGTCATGCCCACGCGAGGTGCTCCCGGTTGTGCGCGATCAGTTGGTCGGTCAGGGCGTCGGCGTACTCGTACTGGCCGATGAGGGGGTGGGCGAGGAGGGTCCGGAAGACCCGGTCGCGGCCACCGCGCAGAGCGGCTTCCAGGGCCAGGTCCTCGTAGGACGTCACGGCCGCCATGAGCCCCGCGTACAGGGGGTCGACCGGCAGGACCGGCAGTGGTGTCGGGCCGTGCGGACCGACGGCCGCCTGCACCTCGATCACCGCGTCGTCCGGGAGGAAGGGCAAGGTGCCCTTGTTGTAGGTGTTGACCACCTGATAGGGGCTGCCGCTCCCGCCGAGCAGCGCGGCGGCGAGGTCGACGGCCGCCTCGGAGTAGTACGCGCCGCCCCGCTTGGCGAGCAGCTCCGGCTTCTCGTCGAGCGCCGGATCGCCGTACATCGTCAGCAACTCCCGCTCCATCGCCGCGACCTCCGCCGCCCGTGACGGCTTCGTCCGCAGTTCTCGTACGACCTCGTCGTGCGCGTAGAAGTAGCGCAGGTAGTAGGAGGGGACCACGCCCAGGCGGTCCACGAGGGTGCGCGGCAGGCGCAGGTCGTCGGCGATCGTGTCGCCGTGTTCGGCCAGCAGCTTCGGCAGGACGTTCTCGCCCTCGGGGCCGCCGAGGCGCACCCCGGTCTCCCAGCTGAGGTGGTTGAGACCCACGTGGTCCAGATGGACGTCCACGGGGGCGACCCCGAGCATCCCGGCGAACTTCCGCTGGAAGCCGATCGCCACGTTGCACAGCCCGACCGTCCTGTGGCCCGCCTGGAGCAGTGCGCGCGTCACGATCCCGACCGGGTTGGTGAAGTCGATGATCCAGGCGGCGGGGTTGGTACGGCGGACGCGCTCCGCGATGTCCAGTACCACCGGCACCGTGCGCAGCGCTTTGGCCAGACCGCCCGCGCCCGTCGTCTCCTGGCCGATGCAGCCGCACTCCAGCGGCCAGGTCTCGTCCTGCTCGCGGGCCGCCTGGCCGCCGACGCGCAGCTGGAGCAGGACCGCGTCGGCGCCTTCGACCCCCTTGTCCAGGTCGGAGGTCGTGACGATCCGGCCGGGGTGTTCCTGCTTGGCGAAGATGCGTCGTGCCAGGCCGCCCACCAGCTCCAGGCGGTCGGCGGCCGGGTCGACGAGGACCAGTTCCTCGACCGGCAGGGTGTCCCGCAACCGGGCGAAGCCGTCGATGAGTTCGGGCGTGTAGGTCGACCCTCCGCCGACCACGGTGAGTTTCATGTGTGTCAACCCTTCACTCCGGTGAGCGTGACGCCCTCGACGAACGCCTTCTGTGCGAAGAAGAACACGAGGATCACGGGGGCCATGACCAGCACGGTCGCGGCCATGGTGAGGTTCCAGTCGGTGTGGTGCGCGCCCTTGAACGACTCCAGGCCGTAGGAGAGGGTCCAGGCGCCGGGGTTCTCGGAGGCGTAGATCTGCGGGCCGAAGTAGTCGTTCCAGGCGTAGAAGAACTGGAAGAGGCCCACGGCTGCGATCCCCGGCTTCGCCATCGGCAGGACGACCTTCAGCAGGGTCTTCAGGTCCCCGCAGCCGTCGACCTTCGCCGCGTCGAGGTACTCGTTCGGGATGGTCATCAGGAACTGGCGGAGCAGGAAGATGGAGAACGCGTCGCCGAAGGCCATCGGGATGATCAGCGGCCACAGCGTGCCGGACAGGTCCAGCTGTTTCGCCCAAAAGAGGTACATCGGGATGATGACGACCTGCGGCGGCAGCATCATCATCGAGATGACCAGCATCAGTGACAGGTTCCGGCCGCGGAAGCGGAACTTGGCGAGGGCGTAGGCGACGGGGATCGACGACACGACCGTCAGGACGGTGCCGGCACCGGCGTACAGCAGTGTGTTCTTCCACCAGGTGAGGAAGCCCGGGGTGTCGAAGACCTTCTTGTAGTTGCCCCACTCCCAGGTGTGCGGGATGAGGTCGCGGCTGAGTGCCTGCGAGTCGCTCATCAGGGAGGTCAGGAAGACGAAGACGAAGGGGAGGACGAAGAAGAGGGCGGCGGCGACGCCCAGGGCGTGGATCGCGACCCACTCCAGGAGCGCCTTGCGACGGGCGGTGCGCTCGGCGGGCGAGACCGGGGCCCGCAACTCCACGGGCTTGTCGAGTACTTGTGTCATGGCTGTCAGTCACCTGCCTGGATGAGACCGCCCCGGCGCCGCATCAGGAACGCGGTGAACACCATGGACAGGGCGAAGAGCACGAGCGCGACCACACAGGCGGAGCCGTAGTCGAAGCGCTGGAAGCCGAGGTTGTAGACGAGCTGCGGCAGGGTGAGCGTCGACTTGTCGGGGTAGCCGGGCTCGAACTGCGTACCGGCGCCCTGGATGACGCCTGAGGCGACCTTCCCGGCGATCAGTGGCTGGGTGTAGTACTGCATGGTCTGGATCACGCCGGTGACCACGGCGAACATCACGATCGGCGAGATGTTGGGCAGCGTGACGTACCGGAACCGCTGCCAGGCCGAGGCGCCGTCCAGCTCCGCCGCCTCGTACTGCTCCGTCGGCACGTCGAGCAGCGCGGCCATGAAGATGACCATCAGGTCGCCGATCCCCCACAGGGCCAGCAGGGTGAGGGCCGGCTTGGACCAGCTGGGGTCGTTGAACCAGCCGGGGGCCGGGATGCCGACCTTCTCCAGGAGCGAGTTGACCGGTCCCGTACCGGGGTTGAGGAGGAAGGCGAAGGCCATCGTCGCGGCGACGGGCGGGGCGAGGTAGGGGAGGTAGAAGAAGGTGCGGAAGACGCCCGTGCCCGTCTTGATCTTCGTGATCAGCAGGCCCACGCCGAGTCCGAAGACGACCCGCAGGCTGACCATGACCAGCACCAGCCACAGGGTGTTGCGCAGCGCGGGCCAGAACAGCGGGTAGTGCTCGAAGACGTAGGTCCAGTTCTTGGTCCCGCTCCACGTCGGCGGTTTGAAGCCGTCGTAGTGCATGAACGAGAAATAGACGGTCGACAGCAGCGGATAGGCGAAGAAGACCGCGAAGCCGATCAGCCACGGCGACATGAAGGCGAGGGTGCGCAGCGCCGATCGGCGCCGCTTCGAAGCGAGTGTGACGGTGCTCATGTCCGTGCCCGTCTGCTACTTCGCCTGCGCGATGTCCGTGTCGATCTGAGCGGCGGTCGTCTGCAGACCCGCCTTCAGATCCTTCGCCTTGCCGCTCTCGTAGTCGTATCCGAACTGCTGGATCGTCACGAGGTAGGTGCCGCCGTTGATGGACGCGGGAGTCGTCGTCGAGTTCGGGTTCGAGGCGATGTCCAGGAACGTCTTGAAGCGCGGGTCGTACTTCAGCTTCGGCGACTTGAGCGCGGCCAGCGTCGAGGGCACGTTGTGAATGGCGTTGGCGAAACCGACCACCGCGTCCGTGTCCGTGGTCATGTATTTGACCAGTTCCCAGGCCGCGTTCTGCTTCTTGCTGGTGGCCGCGATGCCCGCGATGGTGCCGGTGATGTAGCCCTTGCCGTACTGGTCGGCCTGGTCGTCGGGAACGGGCAGCGGGGCGACGCCGATCTCGAAGTTCGGCTTGGCGTCCTCGGCCATGCCGAGCCGCCATTCGCCGTCCAGCTGCATGGCGACCTGGCCGGTGTGGAAGGGGTGCTTGGGGCCCCATTCGTCACCGAGCTTGGAGCGGTACTTCTCCAGCTTCTGGTAGCCGCCGAGTTCGTCGACGAGCTTCTTCTGGAGGGTGAATCCGGCGGTGAATGCGGGGTCCTTGGCGAGGTTCGACTTGCCGCTGCTGTCGAAGTACGTCGGGGAGAACTGGCCGAAGTAGTGCTCGGTGGTGGACTCCCAGCCGTGGTAGTTCGGCATGAAGCCCAGCTGGGAGTAGGAGTCGCCCTGGGAGACGGTGAGCTTCTTCGCGTCCGCCTCGAATTCGGACCAGGTCTTCGGGGGGCTGGAGATCCCGGCCTTCTTGAACGCGTCCTTGTTGTAGTAGAGGCCGTAGGCGTCACCGAGCAGCGGAACCGTACAGCGGTTGCCGTCGAACTGGGTGTACTCGTTCATCGCCTTCGGGAAGGTCGTCGCCGGGTCGATTCCCGCCTTCTTGAAGAAGGGGTTGAGATCGACAAGGGCGCCGGAGGAGCAGAACTTGCCCACGTTGTTGGTGGTGAACGAGGAGATCACGTCGGGAGCCTTGTCGCCGCCGGAGCGCAGGGCCTGGTTGATCTTGTCGTCGGTCATGTTGGCGACGATGTTGACGTGGATGTTGGGGTGCGTCTTCTCGAAGCCCGCGACCAGGGCCTTCACGCCCGCGATCTCGCCGGGCGCGCTCCAGGCGTGCCAGAAGTTGATCGTCGTGTCCTTGGAGGCGTCGTCGCTCGCGCCCGAGGACGACTGGCCGGTACAGGCGGTGGTGAGGAGGACGAGCGAGGCGGAAGCGGCGAGAGCAGTGGCGACTTTCCTGGATATTCCGGGCATGGCGGGGTCTCCCTACGGCAGGGCGGCGGTGGTGGTGTTCGCGGGACGGTTCGCGGGACGGGGAGTCGGTCGAGGGGTGGGACTCAGCGGGAGGTGTCGAAGACCTCGTCGCGGGTGGCCGCCAGCGCGCTCTCCAACGCGCCGCGCAGCACGGGGTGTTCGTGTACGTCGCCGACCACGAGACGCGGTCGGGAGGCGGCCAGCTCCTCCAGTTCGGCCTGCACCAGGACGCGCAGCGGTTCACCGCCGGCGGTGAGTGAGGCGCCGCTGAGCACGACGAGTTCGGGGTCGAGCACGGAGACGAGTGAGGCGAGACCGGTGGCGAGACCGGTCGCGTACGTCTCCAGGAGCCGCAGGTGCGGCCCCTCGTTGATGCGGGCGGCCTGTTCGACGAGGGCGGCGGCGACCTCGGCGTAGGGCCCGGTCGGCACCGGCTGGATGCCCAGCTCGCGGGCGAGCTTGGGAATGGCCTGGGAGCCGGCCAGCTCCTGGTAACCACCGCTGTTGGCCTTGGTCACCTGGCGTACGAGGGGTGCGCCGGGCACGGGCAGGAAGCCGACCTCGCCGGCACCGCCGGTCCAGCCGCGGTGCAGTCGGCCGCCGAGGACGAGGGCGGCGCCGAGGCCGCCCTCGTTCCAGAGCAGCACGAAGTCCTCGTGTCCGCGCGCCGCGCCGAGCCGCTGCTCGGCGATGGCCACCAGGTTGACGTCGTTCTCGTACTCGACGGGCATCGGCAGCGCGGCCGCGAGCTCGTCGAGGAGGCTGGGGGAGTGCCAGCCGGGCAGGTGGGAGGCGTACCGCAGGCGGCCGGTGTTGGGGTCGAAGGCGCCGGGTGTACCGATGACGAGCCGGTGGACGTCGCCGCGGGCCAGCCCCGCCGCCTTCACCGCGCCGTCGAGGGCGTCGGCGACCTGGCGTACGACGGGCTGCGCGGGGTGCCGGCCCGGGGTGGGCAGCTCGTACTCGCCCACGGTGCGGCCGGTGACATCGGCGACGGCGGCGAGGATGCGCTCGGGCGTGACGTCCAGGCCCGCCGCGTGGGCGGCCCTCGGATTGACGGCGTACAACTGGGCGTTGGGGCCCGGCCGCCCCTCGCTCGTGCCGGTGGCCAGCACGAGTCCGGCGGCCTCCAGCCGGGCGAGGAGCTGGGAGGCGGTGGGCTTGGACAGCCCGGTCAGCTTTCCGATCCTGGTCCGCGAGAGCGGTCCGTGCGCGAGCAGCAGATCGAGGGCGGCGCGGTCGTTCATGGCGCGCAGGACGCGCGGGGTGCCCGGCGTACCGGCGGATCCTGCCATGTTGGTCGACACCTGCCTTTCAACTGCCCAGTCGCTCAGCTTCCCAGGGTGGCCGTGGGGAAGTCCACTGCAAGATCATTGTTAGGAAAGTTTCCTATTGGTGGGAGGAAGGTAGGCCGCGGGCCGCGGAGGCGTCAAGAGAAACCACCCCCGAGGCAACAGAGTCGTTACCTGGGGCGGAGTCCGCATCCTCGCCCCGGACTTCCCCCAGACGCGCGAAGCCGCCCCCGCCGCAGACGAATCCGTCTGCGGCGGGGGCGACTTGGGGTGAGTCGGGGGAGGGCCTGTCCTCGGTCACACGTCGACGTGGTCGCCCGTGGCCGTGCCCGTGCCCGTGGCGGTCGTGGACGTCGTGGTGCAGCTCGAGGCGTCGTCCGGCCCCATGTCGTTGCGCATTTCGAGGGCGCGCCCCGGACGCATCACGGCCTCGTCACGATCGGCAGATGTACAGGTGGGAGGGGGTGCGGAGCTCTGGGGTGATCTGCGCCGTTGGGACGGTGATGCGACGCCGGAGGGGGATGGCGGCGGGGTCGATACGCGGTCACCTTCGCAGGTTGTTGTTCATAGTGCGGTCGCTGCGGCGCCGGGCCGGTGCGGTCGGCATCCCGCTCTCCGCCGAGGCGCTGGACGACCGGCAGACGCACGTCCTGCGCCCGGTGCCGGTCTCGGACGGGTGGCAGGAGCGGGTCCGCGAAAAGCTGGCGGCATCGGAGCGGGCGTTCCTCGTGGCCGAGAAGGGCCAGGAGGAGATCCACTTCCGGTGGCGTCCCGGGTGGGGGAAGCAGTCCGTCTGGGGCTCGATGTCCTTCGACGCGCCCTCGGGGGACGTCGTCCGGGACGGTGAGGACTTCTGGGGGTGGCCGGACTGGGCAAGGGGTCCTCGTTCGCCGCGGTGTGCCAGACAGCCGGGGCGACCGGGCTGGAGTCCGGGACCGTCCGTGGATGAGCGGTCGTGGTACGGCGTTCGGTGTGTCTTCCGCCATCGTGAACTGGGTGTCTACGAGGAGCGGGTGACGCTGTGGACCGCCGGCTCCCCGGACGAGGCCATCGGCTGCGCGGAGGCCGAGGCGGGCGAGTACCGCGCGGCGCTGGGGGAGACCGAGTACACCGGCTTCGCCGAGGCGTTCCGGAACGGCGGGGCGCCGGGGGAGGGGGCCGAGGTCTTCGCGCTCATGCGGGAGAGCGACCTTCCTTCCGGCGCCTATGTGGGGAAGTTCTACGCGAGGGGCGTGAGCGGACCGGCTGACGGCTGAGCATGTGAGGTCGAGCGGCCGGTCGACGAGATCGCCGTACGTGAATCGACGGCTGATGCCGGAGCTGTGGACCTGCTCCTACGTGAGCGGGGGCGGCGCCCGGAACACCCGGGTGCCGCCCCCTGTCACGTACGGCCGGGGCCTACTTCGGCGCGCTCGACGTGGCGGGGGCCGAGGCGGGGGCCGGGATGGGGGCGGTCGCCTCCGACTGGGGGGAGGCGGGGTTGCCGAGGACCGACGGGGCCGCCACCGCGGCGGACGGGTCGACGGGCTCCTCCTCCGGGGGCACCGTGGGGCCCCCGACGATGCGGATGTCCGCGGCGTCGAAGGCGCGCTTGACGCGCCAGCGGAGTTCGCGTTCGACGGAGAGGGACTTGCCGGGCATGGTCTTCGCCGAGAGGCGGACGACCATCGAGTCGAGCAGGACGCTGTCCAGGCCGAGGACCTCGATGGGGCCCCACAGGCGCTCGTTCCAGGGCTCTTCCTTGGTCATCGCCTCGGCGACCTCGTCGAGGGTGCGCTTCACCTTGTCCAGGTCCTCGTGCGAGCGGACCGTGACGTCGACGCCGGCCGTGGCCCAGCCCTGGGAGAGGTTGCCGATGCGTTTGACCTCGCCGTTGCGGACGTACCAGATCTCGCCGTTGTCGCCGCGCAGCTTCGTCACGCGCAGGCCCACCTCTATGACCTCGCCGGAGGCGACCCCCGCGTCGATCGTGTCGCCGACGCCGTACTGGTCCTCAAGGATCATGAAGACGCCGGAGAGGAAGTCCGTGACCAGGTTGCGGGCGCCGAAACCGATCGCCACACCCGCGACACCGGCGGAGGCCAGCAGCGGGGCCAGGTTGATCTGGAACGTGCCCAGGATCATCAGCGCGGCGGTGCCCATGATCAGGAAGGACGCGACCGAGCGGAGGACCGAGCCGATCGCCTGCGAGCGCTGCCGGCGGCGCTCGACGTTCACCAGCAGGCCGCCCAGGGCCGTGCCGTCGACCGCCTGGACCGTGCGGGTCATGCGATCTATCAGCTTGGTGATCGCCCGCCGCACCACCACTCTCAGTACCCCAGCGATCACCAGGATCAACAGGACGCGCAGACCGATCGCCAGCCACGTGGACCAGTTCTGCTCGACCCAGCTGGCGGCGTTGGTCGCGCTCTGCTGGGCGTCCTGAAGCGTGGCGGTCGTCGGGTCCGTCGTCGCCGAGGGGGACGGCGACGGGGTGGACCCCGAGGCCAACAGGGCGGTCAAGAACACGGCAGGTACCTCCAGGCGTAGCGGTCCGCCCGCGGCTCGGGGACATGTGAGGACAGCGGCGGGCAGAACCACCACACTAACGGGGCATCGTGTGTGGATCGTTGCAATGTTCCAGGGAGAGACCGTACTCACCTGGGGATGAAAGAGGGTGTGGTCGAAAACACTCCCAGCCCGTTACCGGGACATGGTGGCGCTTCCACCAGGCAAGAGGGGAGACTGACTGCAGATCGTCCCGGCGCGAGCCACGCGCCGCCGGCGTACAAGGAGGCATCCGTGCCGCACGTCCTGGTCCTCAACGCGTCGTACGAGCCACTCGGCGTCGTACCGCTCCGCCGCGCGCTCGTCCTCGTCCTTGAGAACAAGGCCATCTGCCTCGAGGAATCCGGCGCCTTCATGCACAGCGAGACCGTTACTGTCCCCGCACCCAGCGTGGTCCGGCTGAAGAGGTTCGTACGGGTCCCTTACAGGGGGCCCGTTCCGCTGACCCGTCGGGCACTGTTCGCCCGCGACGGCGGCCGGTGCATGTACTGCGGTGGCGTCGCAACCAGCGTCGACCACGTCATCCCGCGCTCCCGCGGAGGTCAGCACGCCTGGGACAACGTGGTGGCGTCATGCCGCCGCTGCAACCACACCAAGGCCGACCGCCACCTGGTCGAGATCGGCTGGCGCCTGCGCCACAAACCCGCCCCGCCGACGGGGCTCGCCTGGCGCATCATCGGAACGGGGCATAGGGACCCGCGCTGGCTGCCCTACCTGCAGCCGTACGGCGCGGAGGATGCGATGGCCCGGATCGACGGCATTTCCGCCTGACGATCCGGGCCTTCGTGTTGCTTGTACGGCCCACAAGGCCTGGTGCGTCGTACGGCAGCCCGGATATCCCCGCCGCCCCGTTTCCGCTCCCCAGGAGGACCCCGTGCCTCCCGGGGAACCGGCCGTGTCCGCAGGGCGGGACGGCCGTGTGCGCAGGGCGGGACGGCCGTGTGGCAGGGCAGGGCGGCCGTGTCCCGCAGGTCGGGCGTAGCGCGGCTGTGCCGGGTGCACCGAGCGCCGCAGCAGTGGCAGGGCCGATTTCAGGAGCTGGGCCCGGCCGAGTAACGGCCCGCGGCACCCTGGCGGCGATCTGCGTGGCCGGCCCCCGGCGGCGGGTGGACAGGGGCACGGCGGCGGTCACGGCGGGTGCGTCGGCCGGGACGAGTACGGTTCGAAGATCCTTTTGATCATGGAGCGGACCGCTGCGTCCCCCTCCGTCGGAATCGCGCGGGCGAACCGGCGTGACGTCCACCTGGGGCCATGGTTGTGCCGGCCGTCGACGCCTTCACTGTCGCTATGAGTGCAAAGTCGAACTTTGCTCCGCCATTACCAGCATTGATCGCTCCCTCTTTGCTGCCGCAGACTCGCCGACGGGGATTGCTTCGACCCGCCGCGGCTGCTGGGGCATCAAGGTCAATGTGGACTACCTCGGCATATTTCTGGCCACGAATCCAAACCCGTACGCACATGGACGAGGCGAATGCAACCACCGTGAGGCAAACGGAAGGTTGACCGTTCATGATCAGCGCTGATAACTTTGGATCTCGGGCGGTAGCCCTGAAGACGCACGGGGGAGGACGTTTTCTACTTTACGATTACCTTTCCCCGTGCTTTACGAGGAGAGAATAAAAAATGAAGCGTGGTGCACGTATATCCATGGTGGCCGGCACGGCGGCTGTGATCACCCTTGCCCTGGCCCCCATCGCCGAGGCCAACTGGGAGAGCTCCATCACGGGCGCGAGCGTGGGCTTCGAGTCCCGTCGCTGGTCGGACGAGCTGTACTCGCAGATCACCTTCCACGGCTGCACGACCGACGGCTCGAAGAGCACCGACGTGCAGGTCTGGAACGACATCTCTCTCGCGCCCGACAAGGCGTACGACAACAAGACGTACACCGCCTGCTTCAACGGTGGCGTCAGCAACGGCGAGTGGACCGACCTGCCGTCCGGCAAGAGAGACTACTACTTCCAGATCATGAAGATCGGTGGATCCACCTTCGGGCCGCAGCTCAGCGTGAGCAAGCTCGTCGTGGACACCACCAAGGTCGACGGCTGACATCACAGCTCTGAGGGGTGCCCTGTCAGGGCACCCCTGTCCGGCCGACGAGTGGTTCAGTGAGACTCAATGAAATTCAGCACCAGTCTGCGCAGCGGTAGCGTGCGATGGGCTGCCCCCGTCATTCTCCTATTGACGTTCCTTTACTATGTGGTAGGAGAAACGGCCCCTCTCTCAAGCTATTACCATTATGCGCCGAGCCTTGTCGCGGAGCCGCTGCAAACTCTCTATGCGTTGGCTTACGCGGCGGCAGCGGGACTTGCCTGCTGGGAGAGTGGACGTCTGAGGAGCGCCCGGATATGGGCGCTGGCGCCGGCCCGTTCGCGTTACCGCATCGCGGCCAATGCCCTTGCTCCGGTGATCGTGCTGTCCTGGCTCGTCCTGCTGCTCCCCCCGGCGGTCTCACTGGCGCGATCGGCGACCGCGCCGACCCTCGACAGCCTGCGGCTGCCGCTCGCCGGGATGGTTCTGTGCGTCGCGCACGCCGTCCTCGGATTCGCCGTCGGCTGCTGGATCCCCCGCGTCATCGCCACGCCGATCCTGGCCGTGGCCGACTGGATCACCGTCGCCTTCACCAGGGCGGTGCTGCCCTACTGGCCCCGCCATGTTTCCGGACAGTTCGACACCCTCGGTTTCGGAGAGGTGCCCAGCCTCGTCACGGCGGCGGTGCCCGTGCTGCTGGCCGGCGGCATAGCCGTCGGGCTGATGATCCTGTGGCTGCCCTACGGGTGGCGCGCGCTGCGGGTCGTGGTCGCCGCCGTGGTGGCCGTCGGCGGTGTCCTCGGGGCCTACCGCACAGCCGTCGACTGGTCGGCCACTCCGCCCCTCACCGGTGGGCACGTGGAGATGAAGTGCGTGGGCGGCGCGCCGCGCATGTGTGTACCGGAGTTCGACTCGCGAGCGCTTCCGCAGGTTCAGCGCGACACCGCGAACGCGCTGCGCGTGCTGCGTGACGCCGGGGCGACCTCGGCGCAACCCCGTCTGATCACCGACAGCTACGTCGACGGGCGTCGGCAGAAGCCCTCCACGGACACGGTGTGGCGCATGGAGCTGACCGGCCCGGTGCAGAGCGGTGACGCGGTGTATCAGATCATGGTGCGAACCCTGCATTTCCGCTGTGAGCAGGTCCCTGCCCTTTCCGCCCACTCGGCCTGGCTGTGGGGGGCCCTGAAGACCGGCCAGGAGCAGGCCTACCGGAAACGCCGGGAGCAGGAGGGCCTGGATCCCCTGGCCCAGAAGCTGGAGAAGCAGGTAGAGGCCACCGTCACCAAGGTGCTGGCCGAGCCGCGGGCCGATCAGGCCAAGTGGATCAGGCAGACGCTCGACACCTGTGAGGCGAAGGCCTCGTGACGTGGTGGTTCAAGGCCCGCCGGGGACACCTGCTGCTGCCGCTCGCCCTGCTTGTCTTCGGCGCCGGACTGTACGTGGTGCAGGGCACCACGGTGCTGCTGCCGTCCCTCGTCGGCAGCCCCCGGGTCGCGCTCTCGCTGTTCGTCCCCGTCCCGCTGCTCGCCTTCCTGATGGCGGTTCTGGAATCGAGGCTTCCCGCGGCCGAGGTTTCCGGCGTCCGGTCCCTGACGCGGCTCGACAACGGGCTCGTCGCCACGGTCATGGCCGCGGCCGTGCTGTGCGGCGTTCTCATCGCCGCCGTGCAGGGTTCGGCCGCGGCCACGGCCGGGGGCCGCAACGCGGTGTTCCTGACCGGCCTGATGCTGCTCGGACGGGCATGGGCGGGTCAGACGGCGGTGATGATCCCAGTGGGCTGGCTGCTCACCGTCGTACTCGTGGGGTTCCGAGGGAACGTGCCGCACCTCTGGACCGTCATCGCGCTCCCCGCGGACAACCCGTATGCGGCAGCCGCCTCCCTGGCGGTGTTCGCCATCGGCCTTGCCGCCCAGATCCGTTCGTCGAGGAAAACAGCGTGACACTCGAACTCAGCAACTGCACCTACGGCTACCGGCGCTGGAAGCGGCCGGTCCTGGAGGACTTCTCCTACGCCCTGCCGGACGGCCTCACCGTCCTGCTCGGTCCCAACGGCGCCGGCAAATCCACCCTGCTGAAGCTCGCGGCCTCGGTGACCACACCGCAGAAGGGACGCGTGACCCTGGACGGCGGGTCGGCGGGCACGTCGGCGTACCGGCGGGCTGTCGCCTGGATGCCGCAGGACATCGTGCCCATGCCCACGCTCACGGCGCGTGAGTACGTCGCCTACATCGGCTGGCTCAAGGGCATGAACCGTGCCGACGCCTGGAAGCAGGCCCGCAAGGCCCTCCTGAAGGTGGAGCTGGCCGACCAGACCGACACCCGCACGAACCGGCTCTCCGGCGGCCAGTTGCGGCGTGTCGGCGTCGCGGGGGCGCTCGTGCACGGAGCGCAGGTCCTGTTGCTGGACGAGCCCACCGCCGGCATGGACCCCTACCAGCGCCGCGTGTTCCGCGACATCCTGCGCGGCCTGACCGGCGACGTGCGGGTCCTGCTGTCCACGCACGACGTCGCCGACCTCGCCGAGGAGGCGGACCACGTCACCGTCATGTACGGGGGGACGGTCCTCCACCACGGGAACACCGACACCTTCCTGACCCACACCCCGCCCGGAACCCTCGCCGGACGCGCCGCCGAAGCCGCGTACACCGAACTGCTCAGAAGCCGGGGCGTCGCCGCTTGACCCTCCGGCGGCGACAGCCGCTTGCGACCGCCCCCTTCCCGCGGGCGGGATAGGTCGATTCAAGTCAATTCAATAGGGGATATGTGGGGCGAATTGGACGCGTCACGCCGGCGGCCTCGCGCGGGGGCGGAATGTGACCAGAAGCACGTTGTTCGTCCGTGTACGTCTGTCGTGGCGCCCGCTGGGTAGGGCTGCGGTAACCCGCCCGTCCCGTACGCGACGTACACGACAAGGAGGCCACCGTGGCCGCATCGGCACACCTTCTGCTCTCGGCCCTTTCCAAACGCCCGACGGAGCCCCCCGTCGAGCCCCACGCGTGCGTCTTCAGCGCCGAGGGCGCCTCCGTCGAACCGCCGCTGACCAGCGAACCTCCCCTCCCCGACGCCGAGCCGCTGACCAGTGAACCGCCGCTGGCCGACGCCGCGCACCTGACCAGCGAGCCCGTCTCCACCGGCGCCGCCACGGACATCTCGGGGGTATAGATGGCGCCTCGCCCGCCCGCGGACCCGTCGCCCACCGGCTCCTCGCCGGCCGGCCCTCCCGACCCGCACACACCGCTGGCGCGGCTCGCCGCACTGCACGGCGTCGCCACCTCCTACAGCCCCTCCCCCGACCGTACGGTCGCGGCCACGGACACCGCGGTCGTCGCGGCCCTGGCGGCGCTCGGCGTCGACGCGAGCACCCCGGACGCCGTCCGCGCGGCCCTCGCCGCCAGCGAGGCCGAGACACGGGAGCGGCTGCTGCCGCCGACGGTGGTGTGCTGGGGCGCCAGCCCGCCCGCCGCGCTCGCCGGACTGCCGACCGGCACCCGCCTGCGCATCACCACCGAACAGGGCGAGACCCGCGCCGCCGCCGAGCAGCTTCCGCCCGGCGTCCACACGCTGCACGCCACCGCCCCCGACGGCCGCACCGCCGAGGCCCACCTCGTCGCCGCCCCCGCCCGGCTGCCCGCGCCGCCCGGACGCACGTACGGACTTCTCGTCCAGCTCTACTCCCTCCTCTCCCGGCGCTCCTGGGGCATGGGCGACCTCGGCGACCTCGCCGAACTCACCGCCTGGGCCGGCCGGGCGCTCGGCGCCGGATTCGTGCAGGTCAACCCCCTGCACGCGGCCGTACCCGGCACCCCCACCGACCCCTCCCCGTACCGGCCCTCCTCCCGCCGCTTCCCCGACCCGGTCCATCTGCGGGTCGAGGACATCCCCGAGTTCGCCCACGTCGACGACCCGGGCCGGGTAGGGACGCTGCTGGAGCGCGCCGAGCGGCTGCGCGAATCCGTGCTCCACAAGGGTGCGTTGATCGACCGCGACGCCGTGTGGGAGCTCAAGCGCGAAGCGCTGGAACTGGTGCACGAAGTGTCGCTCGGCCCCGGCCGACGCGCCGCCTACGTCGACTTCCTCGCCGAGGAGGGCGAGGCGCTGGAGGACCACGCCACCTGGTGCGCGCTCGCCGAGGTGTACGGCCCCGAGTGGCAACGGTGGCCGGTGGGCCTGCGTGACCCGCGTTCACCCGCGACGGCCCGCGCCCGCGGCGAGTTGATGGACCGCGTCGACTTCCACAGCCGCCTCGCCTGGCTCACCGACGCCCAGCTCGCCACCGCCCAGCGCTCCGCGCGTGACGCCGGGATGGCGGTGGGTCTCGTGCACGACCTCGCGGTCGGAGTGCATCCCGGCGGAGCCGACGCCTGGGCGCAGCAGGAGTACTTCGCGGCGGGCATGTCCGTCGGCGCGCCCCCGGACGCCTTCAATGCACGCGGCCAGGACTGGGGCCTGCCGCCCTGGCGCCCGGACCGCCTCGCCGCCTCGGGCTACGCCCCGTACCGCCGCCTCCTGCGCGCCCTCCTCCGGCACGCGGGCGCCCTGCGCATCGACCATGTGATGGGCCTGTTCCGGCTCTGGTGGGTGCCGCAGGGACAGCCGCCCACCGAGGGCACGTACGTCCGCTACGACGCCGAGGCGATGCTCGCGATCCTGACCCTGGAGGCCTCGCGGGCCGGGGCCCTGGTGATCGGCGAGGACCTCGGCACGGTCGAGCCCGGCGTACGCGAGACGCTGCACGAGCGCGGGGTGCTCGGCACCTCGGTGCTGTGGTTCGAACGGGACTGGGACGGCGACGGGAAGCCCCTGCCCCCCGAGCGCTGGCGCCCCGACTGCCTGGCCACCGCCACCACCCACGACCTGCCGCCCACCGCCTCCCGGCTCACCGGCGACCACGTCGAACTCCGCGACCGGCTCGGCCTGCTGACCGGCTCCCTGGAGGACGAGCGGACCGCGGCCACGGCGGACACGGCGGAGTGGCTGGCGCTGCTCGCCCGCCTCGGGCTGCTGCACGGGGCGGGCGACGCGGGTTCGGCGGTGTCGGAGGAGGCCGAGATCCAGGCCGTGCACCGCTTCCTGCTGCGCACCCCGGCCCGCATGATCGGCGTGTGGCTCCCGGACACGGTCGGCGACCGGCGTCCGCAGAACCTGCCGGGCACGTGGGACCAGTACCCGAACTGGCGGCTGCCCATCGCCGACGCCGAGGGCCGCCCGGTGACCCTGGAGGAACTGGCGGCCTCGCCCCGGCTGTACGCGCTGATCGACGTGCTGCGGGGACGGTCCGCGGGTCGCGGTGGACGTGACGGCCTCGGGAGCGATGGCCGCCGGAGCGATGGCCGGGGTGAGGGTGGGAGTGCGGGTGGGCGTGGCGGAGGCGTGTGAGCGGGCGGGAGCGGGGCGTCCGGGCGGGGGTGCGGCCTCCGTACGGCACCCCGGGCGCGCGACTCATTCAGGTGTTCGCTACGTTTGCACCGTGGACAAGAAGAACGCCCTGCGCGCCGGCGCCCTGGCTTCCGGTACGACGCTGATGATGCTGCTCATGTCGTCCCCCGCGCTCGCGCTGACCCGCGACGACGGTGACGACCCCGGCAAGGGCCTGAGCGTGATCGAAACGCTCGGCCTCTACGTCGTGACGCCGATCGTCCTGTTCCTGGTCATCGCGGGCCTCGTGATGGTCCTGGACAAGTCCGACAAGCAGCCGAAGCGGACCTGATTCCGGGTCGCTTCCTGGAGCCCCGGTCGCGCGCCGAGGCCTGGATCCTTCTCGATCGAGGGAGTCCGCGCACCCACCGGGTGCGGGGACTCCCTCGACGTGTTTTCGGAGTCCCCCGACGTGTTTTCGGGGCCCGTTACGGATGCGGCGCCGTGAGATACCGCTGCACCGTCGGCGCCAGCCACGCCACGACCTCCTCGCGGGGCAGTGCGACGGCGGGCGGGAACCGCAGGACGTAGCGGGCCATCGCCATGCCCAGCACCTGTGAGGCGGTCAGCGCGGCCCGTGCCGGCGCCTGCTCCGGGTCGGGGCACACGCGCAGCGCGACCGGCATGAGCTGGTCCCGGAAGATGCCCTGCATGCGCGCGGCGCCGTCCGGATTGGTCACGCCGACCCGGAGCAGCACGGTGAGGACCTCGTTCTCCTCCCAGAGGTCGAGGAAGTGGCCCACCAGGACGCGGCCCGCCTCGTGCGGGTCCAGCCCGACCGGGTCCGGCAGCCGCAGGTCGACGTCGAGGACCGCGGCGAACAGTCCTTCCTTCGAGCCGTAGTACCGCATCACCATCGACGGATCGATCCGTGCGTCCTTGGCGATCGAGCGGATCGTGGCGCGCTCGTAGCCGTCGGCCGCGAAGCGTTCGCGCGCGGCGGTGAGGATGGCGGTGCGGGTGGTGTCCGAACGGCGGGCCGCGGGGGACGCGGCGGGGGCGGGGAGTTCCTTGTCGGGCATGCCAACAACCGTAGGCCAACAGTTGTTGACAGTCCAGAGTGGGCTCCCTATCTTGGTAAACAAGCGTTGGCCAACAAATGTTGACCAGCGGGTGCCGGCATCAGGAGGCCGCCATGAACGGCAAGACGAACGGCAAGGTGAACGGCACCACCGGGTCCCGGAACGTGATCGTCGTCGGCGCCGGCCCCACCGGCCTCCTGCTGGCCGGGGACCTCGCCGCCGCCGGTGTCCCCGTGACCCTCGTCGAGAAGCGCCCGCACGGGATCAGCAACCTCTCCCGCGCCTTCGTCCTGCACGCCCGCACCCTGGAGCAGCTCGACGCCCGCGGTCTCGCCGACGAGCTGGAGAGTCACGGCCGGACCGTCGACCGCATCCGCCTCTTCGGCCGGCTCTCCGTCGCCCTCGACACGCTCCCCTCCCGCTTCAACCACCTGCTCGTGATCCCGCAGTACGAGGTGGAGCGGGCGTTGGAGCGGCGGGCGGTCGAGGCCGGGGTGCGGTTCGTGTACGAGACCGAGGTGACCGGACTGCGCCAGGACGCGGCGGGCGTCACGCTCGAAGTCCGCGGTGCGGACGGGGCGGCGGGAGAGCTGGCGGCCGCGTACGTGGTCGGGGCGGACGGGATGCGCAGCGCGGTGCGTGAGGCGGTGGGGCTGCCGTTCCCCGGGAAGTCGGTCATCCGGTCCGTCGTCCTCGCCGACGTCCTGCTCGCCGAGGAGCCGGAGTCGATCCTCACCGCCAACGCCGTCGGCGAGGCCTTCGCCTTCATGGTGCCCTTCGGCGACGGCTACTACCGCGTGATCGGCTGGCACCGCGGTCGCGACGTCCCCGACAGCGCGCCGCTCGAACTCGACGAGGTCAAGGAGATCGTCCGGCTCTCCCTCGGCCATGACTACGGCATGCACGACGCCCGCTGGATGTCCCGCTTCCACAGCGACGAGCGCCAGGCACCCGCGTACCGGGTCGGCCGGGTCTTTCTCGCCGGTGACGCCGCCCATGTCCACACCCCGGCCGGCGGGCAGGGCATGAACACCGGCCTCCAGGACGCGGCGAACCTCAGCTGGAAGCTCGCGCTGGTCGTCAACGGCCACGCGGACACGGACCTGTTGGACACCTACCAGGCCGAGCGCCACCCCGTCGGCAAGGCGGTGCTGCGCAGCAGCGGCGGGATCGTCCGGCTCGCGATGGCCAAGTACCCCTGGACGCTGGCGCTGCGCTCCGCGTTCACCACGGTCCTCGACGGCGTCGGCCCCGTGCGCCGGAAGGCGGCGGGTCAGATCACCGGCATCGGCTTCGCCTACCGGGCCCCGCGCGGCTCGCACGCCCTCGTCGGCACCCGGGTCCCCGATGTCACTCTGAAGGGCGGCCGCCTCTACGAGGCCCTGCGCGGCGGCCGGTTCGTCCTCGTCGCACCGACGGCGGTCGTCCGGGCGTACGGCCTGGACGACCTCAAGGGCCGCAAGGACCGTCTCGCCGTGGAGAGCTGGGCGAGCGACCGGCGTACGACCCTGCTGGTGCGGCCCGACGGATACGTGGCCTGGGCCGCCGAATCCCCCGACGCGGCGGCCGTCGAGCGGGCGTTGGCGGCGGCGCTGGGCGAGGATCCGCCTTCGAACTGACCTTGCCCGGGGCGGGAGTGACGCGAGGGTGACCGCCCGATTGGGTGGGGAGGAACAACGTGTCGCGGTTCGACGCGATGCGCGACGGCGAGGGCAGGGTCGTCCTCGTGAGCAAGGACGGGAAGGTCTTGGTTCCGACGAATTACAGGTACCGGCCGTGAGCGCGTTCCGGATGTACCTGAGAGTGGTCAGCGAGTCCCTGCAACCGGAGGAGATCTCCGCGCGACTGGGGACCGGGCCCGACGAAGCCACCGCGATCGGCAGCCGTAGACGCCCCCGGTCCCCGCCGCGCGCGCATGCCACCTGGATCCGGCACGTCTCGGCCGCGGGCGGCCCGGGGCGGCCGGAGGATCTCGCACCGGTGGTTCTCGGCTGGGGGCCGGAGTTCGCCGCGGCCCTGGGGCGACTGGCCGGCTCCGGAGACGCCGACGTCTCCCTGGTAATCGTCCAGGAGCTCACCGATCCCGATGACCCGCGGCAGAAGGGCATCTTCCTGGGCGTGACCCTGCTGGCCTGGCTTGCCCGGGCCGGGGCGTCCCTGGACATCGATCAGTACGTGTACTACGACGGCGACGACCAGCGGGGCGACGGCGACCCCGGCCAGTAGCGCCGCCATCGTCCAAGGATCACTGAAGACGGATCCCGGATCTCAACCCGTGGGTTGAGGCGGAAACCCACCCTCGGCTCCACCCTGGAGCCGAGGTGGTTCCGCGTCGTGAAGCGCAAGCTCATGGGCATGACGACGACCGACTACGTGATCTCCGCATCCCTCATCCTCCTCGTAATCCCGCAGATCCGAGGCGTCCGGCAGACGCTGCATCACACGCTGCTGCCGCTCGTGGCCGTCGCCGCCGCAGCCGCCTATTACCTCAAGTCCTTCCCGACCCAAGGGCACGACCTCGGACTCGACATCGCCGGTGTCGTCGCCGGCGCGGCCCTGGGCGTCGCCTGCGGCGCGGCCACCCGGCTGAGCCGCGCCTCGGACGGGATCGCGTTCGCCCGCGCCGGGGTACTCGCCGCGCTCCTGTGGATCGTCGGCATGGCCTCGCGCGCCGGATTCGAGTACTGGGCCACTCATGGTGGTTCCGGGAGCCTGGCGCGGTTCAGCCAGGACAACCTGATCACCGGTTCCGCCGCCTGGACCGCCGCGCTGCTGCTGATGGCACTGGCTCAGGTCCTGGGCCGGCTCGCCGTGATACGCGTCAGGTCGAGCCGGGTCGCCACGGCGGGCTGAGGCTCTCAGGGCCGGGCTCGGGGGCTCGCCGAGAACCTACGCGCCGACGCCCGTCAGCAACTCGCGCAACAGGGCGGCCAGTTGACCGGCTCGTTCCTCGTCGAGGTGGGCCAGGGCCTCCGTCTGGACGGCGAGCCCCGCGCCGACGGCCTCGTCGATGAGTCGCAGCCCCTTGTCCGTGAGCGTCACCTGGAGTCCGCGCCGGTCGTGCGGGTCGGGGGAGCGTCGTAGCAGCCCCGCGCGTTCCAGCTTGTCCAGGCGCCCGGTCATGCCGCCGGTGGTGAGCATGAGCGTCGCCGAGAGCTGCCGGGGCGAGAGGGTGTACGGGGCGTCCGAGCGACGCAGGGTCGCGAGCACGTCGAACTCCCCGCGCGAGATCCCGTAGGGCGCGTACGCCTTCTCCATCCGGTCGCCCATCGTGCGGGCGAGCCGGAAGACGCGGCCGAAGACCTCCATCGCGGCGGTGTCGAGGTCCGGCCGGACGGTGGCCCACTGCTCGATGATCGCGTCGACCGGGTCCTGGGGCGTCTTCATGGGGGCGAGTATCCGCTGAGGGGTCGGTTGCCTGCAAGAAAGTAGCTGACGAGAAAGTAGCTTGACCAAAAGCTACTTAGAGCTAAGCTACTTTCCATTGACCTACTTTGGAATCGGGTGCCCACCATGGCCGCGAACGCGAACCGTCCCGCCCTCATAGCCCTGACCGCGCTGGCCCCCCTCTCCTGGGGCAGCACCTACGCCGTCACCACGGAGTTCCTCCCCGCCGACCGCCCTCTGTTCACCGGGGTGATGCGAGCCCTGCCCGCCGGGCTGCTGCTCCTCGCGCTGGCCCGGGTGCTGCCGCGCGGCGCCTGGTGGGGGAAGGCGGCGGTGCTGGGCGCGCTGAACATCGGCGCCTTCTTTCCGCTGCTGTTCCTCTCCGCGTATCGGCTGCCCGGCGGCATGGCGGCGGTCGTCGGCTCGGTCGGGCCGCTGTTCGTCGCGGGCCTCGCGGCGCTGCTGCTCGGTGACCGCCCGACCCTGCGGACGCTCCTCACCGGTATCGGCGCGGCCCTCGGTGTCAGCCTCGTCGTGCTGAAGGCGGCGGGCGCGCTGGACGCGGTCGGGGTTCTCGCCGCGCTCGCCGCGACCGCGTCGATGTCCACCGGCACGGTGCTCACCAAGCGGTGGGGCCGCCCGGACGGGGTCGGTCCGTTCGCGCTCACCGCCTGGCAGTTGACGGCGGGCGGGCTGCTGATCGTCCCGGTCGCCCTCCTGGTCGAGGGCGCGCCGCCCGCGCTGGACGGCCGGGCGGTCGGCGGATACCTGTACCTCGCGCTGGCGAACACGGCGGTGGCGTACTGGCTCTGGTTCCGGGGCATCGGCCGACTCGGCGCCACCCAGGTCACCTTCCTCGGCCCGCTGTCGCCGCTGACCGCGGCCGTCATCGGCTGGGCGGCGCTGGGGCAGTCGCTGACGCCGGTGCAGGTGGCGGGGATGGCACTGGCGTTCGGGGCGACGGTGCTCGGCCAGGCCGGCCCGCGTGGCGGGCGGCCGGCTCCCGCCGGAGGCTTTGCGGGAGGCGGCCGCGGGGCGGGGGGAGCGGCGATAGCGTCACGTCGTCCGCGCGTGACGTGATTCCCTGATTCCCAAGGCCCCAATTCCCCAATTCCTGGAGGTTCCTGTGGTCGACGGCGTGTGTCCTGGGTGCGGGAAGCCGCCGGCCGGGGGGACCGGGCGCAAGGGGCGGCATTCCGTGTACTGCTCGGCCGCCTGTCGGCAGAGGGCGTACCGGAAGCGCCGGGCGGCGCCCTCGGACACCGCCCAGGAGCTCATCGAGGAGGTCGGGCGGCAGGTCCGTGAGCTGGTCCCGGCGCCGCCCGCCGTCTTCTATTCCGGGGTGAGCGAGCTGGCCACCTCCGTGGGACGGCTGCGGCGCATCGCCCCCTCCCCGGGATCGCCGCGACCGCCGCCTTCCTCGCCTCCGACCACGCGGGCGGCATCACCGGCACGTTCGTCAACGTCACCGGCGGGATGTTCCCGGGCTAGGACGACCGGTGACCGGCTGGGAGGACCGGCTACGAGGACCGACGGCCGCGGCGGTCGCGCCACCACGTGCGGGCCCACAACACATGCACCCCGCCGAGCGCGACCACGACGGCCGTCGCGTCGAGACGCACGGCGGGGGAGTGACCGGGGCCCAGGTGCGCCACCGCGCGGGCGAACAGCGTGATGTCCGCGGGCAGGGTGACGGTCGCGAGGAACGCGAGACACAGCGTGGTGCCGACGACGAGCACCACGCTGTACGCGCGCACCGCCCGCCGTTCGTGAGCGGGGAGTTCGAGGCTGGGGTCCGGGGCGGTGGTACGGCGCAGCGCCCGCCGTGCCGCGTACTTCGTGTACGCCACCCCGTCCCCGTACAGATCACGGCAGCGCGTCACGTCCTGGAGCACGAAGTACAGGTCCGTACGCATGAAGACCATGAGCTGGAAGGGAAGGGGGAGCAGGGCGAGCAGGGCGACGGCGGCCAGGATCCGGCGGGGGGTGCCGTGCGTGGCGCCCGCGGCGAGGGCGGCCAGGGAGGCGACGGTGAGGTTGGTCGCGATCCCGGCGAGGTAGGCGGTCAACCGGTGGCGGCGCGGGGCGAGTTCGATGCCACTGATGTCCGTCTGCATGACCAGGAACTGCAGGCGCGTGCCGAGGCGCATCCGGCCGGGCACGCCGGTCGCCCGGGCGGTCACCAGGTGCGCGCACTCGTGGAGCAGCAGGAGCGTCCAGCCGAAGCCCGCGCCGAGCGCGATCACCGCGCTGCCGTGCGGGCTCCAGAGGAGGGTGCGGTAGCCGAGGGGAACGGGTGGGCGGGTGAGCAGGGTGGTGGTGATCAGCAGGGCGATGAGGACGGGCAGGGCCGGGCTGAGGACCCAGCGCACATGGCGGGGACCGATCCGGGCGAGCGTCGGCTTGGGCGGGGGCGGCGAGGCCACTTCCCGTCCGTCCACCTCGGCGACGAACCCGAGGTCCACCAGCGCCTCGACGAAGTCGGGTACGTCGATGTCGTCGCCGGTGGCCTCCCGCAGCCGTTCCTCGACCTCGGTGGTGCTCAGCCCCTGCCCGAGCAGGTCCAGCGCCTGCTTGCCGACCTCGGGCAGCGCGACGAACCGGCCCGTCGCCAGCCGGCCGACGATCCACTCGTCGCCGTCGGGGCGGGAGTCGAGGGCGTGCAGGCGCACGTGGTTCACGCGCGCTCCCCGGCCGGGCCGGTCGCTCCGCCCGCGCCGGCGGCTCCGTCGTCGGGTCTGTCGCCGCACGCCGGGCAGTCGGGCCGCCGGGGGAATCTCTGCAGCACCGGGTCACCCGGCAGCATCAGGTTCATCCCGAAACGGAAGCCGGGGTCGAGCGCCGGGACGCCGGTCAGCAGGGCCAGGGCCGCGTGGGCGAGCAGTCCGCCGGACAGGCCCGCGGTGACCGCGGTCGCGGGGTTCCACGGCAGGTGCGGGGAGGCGACCCCGTCGTCCTGGCCGGGCGCCAGGCGCAGCTCGCGGCGGGCCACCTCACCGGCCCGCAGACACTCCCAGCAGGCACCCCGGCCGGGTACGTGGACCCCGGCCGTCACCAGCGGACCGCGGTAGCCGGCGTCGACCCAGGGCAGGTCCGCGGCCAGACAGACACGGTTCGCCCAGCGGCGGATGTCGTCGGGACGGTCGGCGGCGAGGACGAGAAGATCGTACGAGCTCCGCGACGAGTACGGGACTTCGGGTGTCCCGGCCTGTTTCGGTTCGCTCGGGGCTTCGGGTGCCCCGGTCCGTATCAGCCTCGCCAGGTCCGCCGGGTGTCGTATCTCCCGGCGTTCCCCGGTCACCGTCACGTCCGAGTTCAGCGCCCGCAGGGTGGCGAGCGCGGCCGTCACCTTCGGGCGGCCGAGGTCGGACTCGCGGAAGAGGGGCTGGCGGTTGAGGTTGGACAGCTCCACCACGTCCGGGTCCACGCAGTGCAGACGGCCGACCCCGGAGGCGACCAGGCTCTGCGCCGCGTACCCGCCCGTGCCGCCGACGCCGACCAGCAGCACCCGGGCCCGGCGCAGCCGGAGCTGAGCGTCCCAGGGACTCGTCCGGGGGCCGAGGTCCATCCAGCGCAGCAGCGGCACCCCCCGGCTGTAGCGCAGCCGTTCCCGCTCGGACACCGGCACGGGCGCCGCCGCGTCCTCCACGAAGCCGGCGTCGAGCAGGTCCGCCATCGCCTGCCGAGCGTCCTCGGGCGTGAGGTCGGGAAGTTCGGGATGCGCCCTCAGCACCTCGCCGACCACCGCCGACGGCTCCCGCGTTCCGTCCATCGTCTCGACCAGCGTCCAGACCCAGCCCTGCGGGTCCTCGATCTCGGCGCCGATGCCGTGGATGACGCTGCCGATGCGGACGTTGCCGTCGATCGTGCGGTACGGCCGGTGCTCGGGCTTGATCCGGGGCCTGCGGAGCGTGTCGACCGGCACCGTCACCAGGACCCCTTCCCGTTACAGGTACATGCCTTGACACTCTGGTCCCCCGAGTCGAGCCTTGACAAGACGCGGTCGGCGATCGCGCCCGCAACGCTCAACGTCCCTACTGACGAGAGGAGTTGGGGTGCCCACCAAGATTGTGATCCGCCCGTTGGACAAGAAGGAGACCACGGGCGACAGCAGCGGAGGCAACGGCGGCTGATCCGTTTCGCCGGACAGGAACTCGGCCACCGCAGAGCCCACACAGAGAGGGGGCCACATGGCCGCCAAGATCGTGATCCGTCCGCTGGACAAGAAGGAGACCACCGGGGACAGCAACGCGAACGGCACCTGACCGGAGCCCGGCATGCGGGGAACCCCGTATCCCACCCTCGGTGAGCTGCTGCGACGCGCTCGCGCGACGGTGGCGGCACGGCCCGGCGCACTGCGGTTGCGTGCCGTCGGGACCTCGCGTGCCGGCCGACCGCTGTGGCTGCTGTCGGCCGGACACGGCCCCCGGCACATCCTCACGGTCGCCGGCGCGCACGCCAACGAACCGGTGGGCGGGGTCACCTCGCTCTCCCTGGCCGAGAGGTTCGCGCGGGAGCCCGCGCTGCTGCAGGAGTCCGGCTGCACCTGGAACTTCCTGCTCTGCCTCGACCCCGACGGCGCGAGCCTCGCCGGGCGCTGGCTGACCGGGCGGCCCGGCGAGGGTCGGGCGGCGGCCGAGGCCTCGCCGACCCTCCGGGGCTACTACCGGCGCTTCTACCGGCCCGCCTTCGCCGCGCAGCCCGAGTTTCCGCCCGTCACGAGTGACCCGCGTCCGGTGATGCCGGAGTCCGAGGCGCTGGTGCGGCTCATCGACGAACTGCGCCCGGTCGTGCAGTTCTCGCTCCACGGCGTCGAAGTGGGCGGATCCTTTCTGCAGTTGACTCGCGCGGTGCCGGGGGCGGCGGCCGCCTACCGTCGGATCGCGGCGGACCTCGGCATTCCCCTGGAACACCGGCCGTTCGACGGCATGGGATGGCTGGCCGAGAGCCCGGGCGTGCTCGTCCTGCCGGACAGCAGCCCCACCGAGGAACGGGACCCGTCCGGCTTCACCTCACAGGCGACCTGGCTGTACGCGATGCGGCACGGAACCGTGTCGGCGGTCGTCGAGGCGCCCTTCTGGAGCGTGGCCGGCGTCAGCGATCCTCGGCCCGTCGCCGAGCCCCGGCGCGAGATCGCGGAGGCGAGCGAGATCCTGCTCGGCCGGGCCAAACAACTGGAGGCGGTGGTCGGGGAGCTGGGGCCCAGGGCACCTGAGACCCCCGAGGAGATCGCCCACTTCACCGCCGCCCGTGAGCTCATGGACATCGGCCCCGGAGTCGTGGACACCTGGAACTCCGCCGAACTCGCCACCACCGTGGGCAACGCCGTCTCGCTCGGCGTCGCCGCCCGGCGCATCCCGCTGCGCGCGGCGGCCATGATGCGGCAGGCCCTGGGCGGCGCCCCCGCGCTGGACGCCCTCGTGGAGGCCTGGGCGCGTGAGCTGGCGAGCACCTTCGACGCCCGCTGGGTCCCCGTGACCGACCAGACCGAGCTCCAGATCCGCACGATGCTCGCACTCGCCCGCGCCCTGGTGTGACCCCGGGGGCCCACACGCGCCCACGCGCACTCACACACGCCCACACGGGCGCTCATGCGAAAGGGGGCTCCCGGCACGACGCCGGGAGCCCCCGCTCACGTACGACCGACTACGCGGAGGCCGCCGCCGCGTCCGCCGCCTGGGCCTTCAGCGCGCGCTCGACCCCGGAGCGGGACTCCGAGATCAGGCGCCGCAGGGCCGGGGCGGGCTCGGCCGCGGCCAGCCACGCGTCCGTCTTGGCGAGGGTCTCCTCGGAGACCTGGACGGACGGGTAGAGACCGACCACGATCTGCTGGGCGATCTCGTGCGAACGGGCGTCCCAGATGTCCTTCACCACGGAGAAGTACTTGTCCGTGTACGGGGCGAGCAGTTCGCGCTGGTCGGTCTGCGCGAAGCCGCCGATCACCGCTTCCTGCACGGCGTTCGGGAGCTTGTCGGACTCGACCACCGCGGCCCAGGCCTCCGCCTTCGCCTCCTCGGTGGGACGCGAGGCCCGGGCCGTCTCGGCGTGCCGCTCACCGGCCGCCGTCTTGTCGCGCTCCGCCTCGGCGCCGATCTCCGCCTCGTCGTAGCGCCCGACTGCCGCGAGACGCTGGACGAACGCCCAGCGCAGCTCGGTGTCGACGGCGAGGCCCTCGATGCTCTCCCGGTCCTCCAACAGGCCCTCCAGGAGGTCCAGCTGCTCCGGCGTACGGGCGGTCGCCGAGAAGGCACGCGCCCAGGCGAGCTGGTGGTCGCTGCCGGGCTCGGCGGCGCGCAGGTGCGCGAGCGTCGCGTCCGTCCAGCGGGTCAGCAGCGCCTCGCGGGCCATCGGGTCGGCGTACAGCTCGATCGCCAGCTTCACCTGGCGCTGCAGCGACTGCACGACACCGATGTCGGACTCCTTGCCGATGCCCGACAGGACCAGGGACAGGTAGTCGCGGGTGGCGAGCTCACCGTCGCGGGTCATGTCCCAGGCCGAGGCCCAGCACAGGGCACGGGGCAGGGACGACTCGAAGTCGCCGAGGTGCTCGGTGACGAAGGCGAGCGAGTCCTCG
Organism: Streptomyces mirabilis; assembly: GCF_039503195.1. Lineage (NCBI taxonomy): Bacteria > Bacillati > Actinomycetota > Actinomycetes > Kitasatosporales > Streptomycetaceae > Streptomyces > Streptomyces mirabilis. The sequence continues at coordinate 3,893,389 of NZ_JBCJKP010000001.1, read as the reverse complement.
TCGAGGCGGACCTTGGCGTACGACAGGTCGTCGTCGTTGAGCAGGAAGACCGCCGGGCGGCGCTTCCCGACCAGCTCCGGTACGGCCGTCAGCTCGCCGTCGACGTCCAGCTCGACGCGCTGGTCGCGCACCAGCCTGCCGCTGTCGTCGTCGAGGTTGTAGAGGCCGATCGCGATGCGGTGCGGGCGCAGGGTCGGCTCACCCTTGGCACCCTCCGGGAGCGCCGGAGCCTCCTGACGGATCGCGAAGGAGGTGATGACCCCGTTCGCGTCCGTCTCGAGCTCCGGCCGCAGGATGTTGATGCCGGCGGTCTGGAGCCACTTCTCCGACCAGGTCTTCAGGTCACGCCCGGAGGTCTCCTCCAGGGCGCCCAGCAGATCGCTGAGGCGCGTGTTGCCGTAGGCGTGCCGCTTGAAGTACGCCTGCACGCCCTTGAAGAACTCGTCCATGCCGACGTAGGCGACGAGCTGCTTCAAGACGCTCGCCCCCTTCGCGTAGGTGATGCCGTCGAAGTTGACGAGGACGTCGTCCAGGTCGTTGATCTCGGCCATGATCGGGTGGGTGGAGGGCAGCTGGTCCTGCCGGTACGCCCACGTCTTCATGGAGTTGGCGAAGGTCGTCCAGGAGTGCGGCCAGCGCGACTGGGGGGCATAGGCCTGGCAGGCCGCCTCGGCGTAGGTGGCGAACGACTCGTTCAGCCACAGGTCGTTCCACCACTCCATGGTGACCAGGTCGCCGAACCACATGTGGGCCAGCTCGTGCAGGATCGTGGCGGCCCGCACCTCGTACGCGGCGTCGGTCACCTTGGACCGGAACACGTACTGGTCGCGGATCGTCACCGCGCCCGCGTTCTCCATCGCACCGGCGTTGAACTCCGGCACGAAGAGCTGGTCGTACTTCTTGAACGGGTACGCGTAGTCGAACTTCTCCTGGAACCACTCGAAGCCCTGCCGGGTGACCTCGAAGATCGCGTCCGAGTCGAGGAACTCGGCGAGCGAGGGCCGACAGTAGATGCCGAGCGGCACGCTCTGTCCGTCCTTCTCGTACACGCTGTGCACGGAGTGGTACGGCCCGACGATCAGCGCGGTGATGTACGTGGAGATCCGCGGCGTCGGCTCGAAGACCCAGGTGTCGTCCTTGGGCTCGGGCGTCGGGGAGTTGGAGATCACGGTCCAGCCCGTCGGCGCCTTCACGGTGAACTGGAAGGTGGCCTTCAGATCGGGCTGCTCGAAGGACGCGAACACCCGGCGCGCGTCCGGGACCTCGAACTGGGTGTAGAGGTAGGCCTGCTGGTCGACGGGGTCGACGAAGCGGTGCAGGCCCTCACCGGTGTTGGTGTACGCGCAGTCGGCCACGACACGCAGGACGTTGCGGCCCTCCAGGAGCCCGGGAAGCGCGATCCGCGAGTCCTTGAAGACCTCGGCCGGGTCGAGGGGGTCCCCGTTCAGGGTCACCTCGTGAACGGCGGGAGCCACCAGGTCGATGAAGGTCTCCGAGCCGTTCTCCTCGACGTCGAAGCGCACCGTGGTAACGGACCGGTAGGTGCCGCCCTCCTGCGCGCCCGAGAGGTCGAGATCGATCTCGTACGAGTCAACGGTGAGCAGCTTCGCGCGCTGCTGCGCCTCTTCGCGGGTCAGGTTTGTGCCAGGCACGCGGTCATCTCCTCGTTATGCGACGGTTGCGCCATCCTTCCATGGGACCTGCACGGATGCGATGTCCGTTTCCCGCCGGTGCCCGGCACGCGCGGGCGCGAGCCTGAATGCATGACGCACACGACGGACGCGACGACGGACATGACGACATACGCGACGACGTACACGGCACGTCCCATCGACCCGGCGGTCCTGAAGGATCTCCGCACAGCTGACGATGCGGACCGTCCGATGGTTCCCTTCGCGGACGAGGAAGGCGGCGCGCCGCTGCGCTGCTGTCTGCGGCGCAGTGAACCGGGGGAGCGGATCGCCCTCGTCTCCTACGCGCCGCTGCGCCGCTGGGCCGCCGGGACGGGCGTCGACCCGGGCGCGTACGACGAACAGGGCCCGGTCTTCCTCCACGCCGACGACTGCCCGGGCCCCGACCTGCGCGGCCACCCCTTCCCGGGCGCTCACCGCACGGTCCGCCGCTACTCCGCCGAGGGTCACATCCTGGGCGGCCGTCTGGTCGAGAACCCCGAGGCCTTCGACGACGCCTTCGACGAGACCTTCGCGGAGGCCTTCGCCGACCCGGAGGTGGCGCTCGTCCACGTACGGGCCGTGGAGTACGGGTGCTTCCTCTACGAGGTGCGGCGGGCGTGAGAAGGGGCGGTCACCGTGCGGTGACCGCCCCCGGGGCGCGTGGCGCGGGCGTCAGCCCTTGAGCTCCGCCGCCACCAGCTCCGCGATCTGGACCGCGTTTAGTGCGGCGCCCTTGCGGAGGTTGTCGTTGGAGACGAAGAGGGCGAGGCCGTGCTCGGCCGTCTCGTCGGCGCGGATGCGGCCCACGTAGGACGCGTCCTTGCCGGCGGCCTCGAGCGGGTTCGGGATCTCGGAGAGGGTGACGCCCGGGGCACCGGCCAGCAACTCGGTCGCGCGCTCCACGCTCAGCGGACGCGCGAAGCGGGCGTTCACCTGGAGGGAGTGGCCGCTGAACACCGGGACGCGGACACAGGTGCCGGAGACCTTGAGGGCGGGGATCTCCAGGATCTTGCGGGACTCGTTACGGAGCTTCTGCTCCTCGTCCGTCTCGTGCAGACCGTCGTCGACGATCGACCCCGCGAGCGGGAGCACGTTGAAGGCGATGGGGCGCTTGTAGACCCCCGGCTCGGGGAAGTCGACCGCGCCGCCGTCATGGGTCAGCTTGTCGGCGTCCGCGGCGACCTTCAGTACCTGGCCGTGCAGCTCGGCCACGCCCGCGAGGCCGGAACCGGACACCGCCTGGTATGTCGCGACGACCAGCGCCTCGAGCCCCGCCTCCTCGTGCAGCGGCTTCAGGACCGGCATCGCGGCCATCGTCGTGCAGTTCGGGTTGGCGATGATGCCCTTGGGGCGGTCGGCGATCGCGTGCGGGTTCACCTCGGAGACGACCAGGGGCACCTGCGGGTCCTTGCGCCACGCCGAGGAGTTGTCGATCACGACCGCGCCCTGCGCGGCGACCTTCTCGGCCAGTGCCTTGGAGGTCGCGCCGCCCGCGGAGAACAGCACGATGTCCAGGCCGGAGTAGTCCGCCGTCGCCGCGTCCTCCACCGTCACACCGTCGAGCACGGTCCCGGCCGAACGCGCCGAGGCGAACAGCCGCAGCTCCTCGACCGGGAACTTCCGCTCGACGAGGATCCTGCGCATGACTGTGCCGACCTGACCGGTGGCTCCGACGATTCCGACCCTCACGGCGACTCCCTTAGCGTGCGTTTTACGTGGTCCAGCGCTTCCATCATGCGTCTGACCCGGGCCCGCGTGTCCAATCCTTAGCCCGTGCCGCCCGAGGAATGGGACACGTCCGCCCTTCGGCATTCCTGCGGCATCCGAAAGAAAACCGTCTGTCGGCCGCCGGGAACCGCAAGCCGTACGGCGTGGGCGTCCTCACCGGCCCCGGCCCGGTGTGACGTACGACTCCTTCGCGGGCGGCCGAACGTTTTGGCCCGCACCGGCGTCGTAGAGGAAACGCGGGAGGGGAGGGGCGGAGTGCTGCGCAGAAAGGCACGCCGGGTCCAGGGGGCGGACGATCCCCTGGACGCGGCCCAGGAACGCCGGGTGCGGGCGGTGCTCGCGCTCGGTGGCGTACCGCAGGCGGACCTGCCGGACGGGGTGCAGCAGGTTCGCCTGCGGTTGCTGGAACGCGCGGCGAAGGGGGACGAGGCGCCGCGTGACGTGTCCGCGTGGGCGGCGGTCGTCGCCTCGAACCTGGCGATGGACTGGCACCGGGCCAAGCGGCGCCAGGAGCGGCTCGGCGAGCGGCTGGCCTCGCTGCGGCAGCCCGCGGACGCCCGTGACGAGGACTCCAGCGTGCTCTCGCTCGCCGTGGCGCGGGGTTTGGACGAGCTGCCCGACGCCCAGCGTCAGGTCCTCGTCCTGCGTTTCTACGCCGATCTGTCCGTGCGCGGGATCGCCGAGGAGCTCGGCATCCCGGAGGGCACGGTCAAGAGCAGGCTGCACGCGGCGGTCCGCGCCCTGCGCGCCCGCCTGCACGAGGACGAGGTGGTGTGACGTGGCCGAGTATGAGGGAGTGGACGCGCTGTTGGCCGCGATCACTGACGAGGCTCTGCCCGAAGGGGCCCTCGACGACCCGGAGTTCATGGCCGAGCACCGGTCGGCGGTGGCCGACGTGGCGCTGCTGCGGGAGCAGTTGGCGGTCATCGGGGACGCGCTGGCGGACCGTGCGGAGGAAGTGAAGCCGGTTCCGGTACGGGCCCCCAGAAAGCGCGCCCGCCGGCCCGAAGGCGCCCCCAGGAACCGCGGGCGCCGTCCCCTAGCCCTGGTCCTGGGCACCCTCGTCGCGGCCACCGTGGCCGCGATGGTCGTCGGCATGGGCTGGATCCTCGGGCACGACGGGGCAGGCGCGTCGGATTCCAGCGGGGCCAAGGCGGCCGACAGCGGGACCGCGGGCGGCAGTGCCTCGCTGAGCGCCCCCGGCTATCTGGCCTGCGCCCGGCTCGTGGCGGAGGGCACGGTCGCCCACGTCGAGCCGCTCCCCGGCACCACGGAGAACCGGATCACCCTCCACGTGGACCGCTACTACAAGCCCGAGAAGGGGAGGGCCGAGGTCGTCCTCGTCCTGGACGAGCAGGTGGCTCCCCGGCCGCGCGAGGGCGAGCGGGTACTCGTCGCCGTCCAGGACGGCCCGGCGACACCGACCGGCTGGACCACGGGGGAGAAGGCCATCGCCGACGAACGGGCGTGGATCGTGAAGGCGCTGCCCGCGTCCCGCACCCTCACGTGCCCGTGATGAAGGCACGTGCCTGTGATGAAGGCACGTGCTCGTGATGAAGGCACGTGCTCGTGATGAAGGCACGTGCCCGTGAAGAAGGGCGGGCGCCCGTTTCCGGACGCCCGCCCCTCGAATGTCAGCCGGTTGCTACGGCGTGACCTTCTCGATCTTCACGCTGCCGAGGCCGGCGGCCGTGCCGCGGGCGTTCACCAGCTGGACCCGGCCGAAGAACTCGCGTCCCTCGGGGGCCGGCGCGGCCGCGGTGACCTCGCCGGACACCGTCGCCGTACCGCCCGTGGCGAGCTTCACCGGCGCCGACTCGTCGACCTTGACCGAGCCGAGCGCGGAGGAGAAGAACACGTCACGGTAGTCGTACGCGGTCGACCCCGACGGGACCGAGTAGCCCACGACCTCGATGGTGTACGTCCCGGCGGCGGGGTTGGGGATGGAGACCGCCTCCTCCGAGTCGCCGTCCGCGGACTGCGCGACCTGCTTGCCTGCGGAGTCGTACACCGTCAGGTCCAGGTCGGCGGCCGTGTCCGAGACGTTGCCGATGGCGACGTCGAGCGACGCGGCGCCGGCCGGCACCTCGACCGTGCTGGTCTGGGTGGCGCCGCCCGCGATGGTCGGCCGGGCCGTCTTCGAGGAGCCGAGCGGGCCGCCCTTCAGGGTGCCGTCGAGCGCCGCGAAACCGTTCGTCACCTTCCAGGAGGCGGTGACCGGCGTGCCGACCTTCGCCTCGGGGACCGTCACCACGGCCGGGTCGAAGGCCGCGCCGAGCACGGTGGCCTCCAGCTTGTACGGGTTGTCGAGCAGCGGTGAGGTACGGCGCGCCTCGACCTCGACCTCCCAGACACCGGGCTGCGGGTCCGCGTACGCACGCACGTCGGGCTTGCAGCCGTTGGTGTTCGGGTAGTTGCTGTAGCAGTACGGCGTGCCGGTGTCCTCGACCGGGACACCGTAGGGGTGGATGGAGATGAACCGGGTCTGGCTCAGGTCCTTCAGCCCGCCGATCGCGACCTCCAGCGCCTTCGCGCCCTCGGGCACGGTCAGGAAGTACGACCGCGTGCTGTTGCGCTGCACCGAACTGGACGCGGAGTAGCTGTACTTGAGCGGCGTGGAGACCACGACCGTCGTCAGGATCTGCTTGTCCAGGCCCTCGGTCCGCGGGTCGTCGACCTCGAGGATCGCGCTCTTGATGCCGGCCGAGGAGGCCTTCGCGGCGACCTTGACGGTGACCGGCTTGTTCAGTTCGAGCCTGACCTCGTCGGAGCCGACGATCCGGAAGGTGTCACCGGCGTTGTTCTCGAAGTGCAGCTCGTGGCGGATCGCCTTGTCCGGGCCGGACGTACGCGTGATGGTGATGTCGTACGACTTCTTCACGCCGACCTTGAGGCCGCCCTCGCGGTCGTAGAGGCCGGTGCCGAAGCCCGGGGTCTTCAGGGCGTAGTCGATCGCGGTGTCGACGGGGGCCTTGACGGTGTAGTCGTGGGCGGTCACGTCGTCCTTGATCGACTTCCACGCGTCCACGATGTTGATGAGGCCCGCGCCCTCCTCGTACGCCTGCACACCCTTGATGTGGTCGGCGGTCGAGGTGAGGGCCGTGCGCAGCTTGGCGGGCGTCAGGTCGATGCCCCTCTGCTTGGCGGCGCTCAGCAGCAGCGCGGACGCGCCGGCGGCCTGCGGGGAGGCCATCGAGGTGCCCTGGAGCATCGAGTAGCCGGCCGGCAGGGAGTAGCCGGCCTGGGCGACCGGGGAGCCCGGCAGCCAGGTCTGCGTGGTGTTGATCGCGGCGCCGGGCGCCGTCAGCGTCGGCGTGAAGCCGCCGTCCTCACGCGGACCGCGCGACGAGAACGGCATCATCGCGTACTTCTTCTCCACGACGGAGCCGTAGTTGGCGGCCCAGGTGTCCTTGGAGATGGACGCGCCGACCGAGATGACCTTGTCGGCCAGGCCGGGGTCGCCGATGGTGTTGGCGCCGGGGCCGGAGTTGCCCGCGGAGATCACCAGCTGGACACCGTAGGTGTCGATGAGACGCGTGTAGAGCTCGGAGCGCGCGTTGTTGCCGTCGTTCAGCGCGGGCAGGCCGCCGATGGACATGTTCACGATGTCGACGCCGTGGTTGACGACGAGGTCGATCATGCCCTCGGTGAGCGCGACGTTGGTGCAGCTCGGGCCGAACACGCAGGCGCGCGACGAGACGATCTTCGCGCCGGGGGCGGCGCCGTTCATCTTGCCGCCGAACAGGCCGTTCGCGGAGGTGATGCCGGCGACGTGCGTGCCGTGCTCGCTCGCGATCAGACCGATGTTGACGAAGTCGGCCTTCTTGCCGACCCAGGACCCGCCGTAAGGGTCCATCGGCACGTCCTTGCGGATCTGCACGACGAACGGCTGGCTCTCGACGACGTCGGTGGCCGGGTTGTCGGTCCCGAAGTGACCGATCTGGTAACCGTCCTTGTACGGCTTCATCGCGGTGTCGTCGCTGAAGTCGTGGTTGTTGTTCACGTCGACGGTGACGGTGCCGGCCGCCGGGTCGTACAGGACGCCCCACGCGTCCGTGGTGTCGCCGTCACGGTTCACGTCGCCCGCGGCGTCGCCGCCCGCGGTCGCGGACTCCCGGAACGTGCTGATCTCGTACGAGCCCGCCGGGGACGTCCAGGTCTGGCCGCCGTAGGTGAAGGTGGGCCCGGAGACCGCGCTGACCATGGGGCGCCAGCTCAGGTCGTTGTCGAGGATCGGGTCGGTCGAGGTGACCCAGTCGACGATCTTGCGCTCGCCGGTGGTGGTCTTCTGCAGCGCCGGGTGGCTCAGGTCCACACCCGAGTCGAGGATGCCGATGGTGACACCCCGGCCGTCCGCCTTCGGGTTCTTCTTCACGAAGTCGACGGCGCCCGTCTCGAAGGACGGGTTGTACGGGTTCGCGGCGGGGGTGTTCTTGTCGGGCGCGGCGTAGGTCTTCGTGGCCTTCGAAGAGGCGCCCTTGGCCGTGTCGGCGCTCGGCGTCGGGTCGTCGAGCGCGATGTCCTGGCGCAGGTCGATGCCGTGCACCGAGGTCAGCTTGGCGGCGGCGGCGATGGCCGCGTCGGCCTTGGCGGTCGGGACCGTGGCCCGGACGTAACCGACCTTGTCGTACGTCTGGCCGACGGAGCCGCCCTTGACCGCGTCCATCTCCTGGGCGACCTGCTCGGTCTGCCCGGGAGCGGTGGCGATCATCATCGTGACGTTCTTGGCGCCGTCGGCCTTGGCCTCGGCGAGGAGGTCCGCGTCGTCCGAACCGAGCTTGGCGCTCGCGGACTTGGTGCCCGGATCGGGCGTGGCGGGTGCGTGGTCCGCGGAGAAGGCCATGGGTATCGGCCCGGCCGCGGAGAGCGCGGCCACCAGGCCTGCGGCCACGGCGATGCGGGCCACGCGTCTCGCGCCCGATATCGGTGCGCGCTGAGGATCGGTCATCAGCATCCCTTGTAGGTAAAGGAACGAGCGTGGAGTGACCGGTCCCGACGTTCCCACGGGACGCGATCACATCAGTCCGGTATGTGGACCCGGATGACCGCTCAGCTTTACCTAAGGGGCAGTTGTTTGGGGAGAGTTGACCGGGGCGGGATGGAACCATGGCGTACTTCCGCCATGCGTCACGACGGTCAAAGCGCCATATGACGGGACATCGACTATCAAGGTCAACCCATCCCCGCCCGCCTGTAGCCCGCTCCCGGCCGCTCAGGCCTCCCGCGTGCGCGCGTAGTGGCGGGACGCCTTCGCGCGGTTACCGCAGGCCGCCATCGAGCACCAGCGGCGGGTGCCGTTCCGCGAGGTGTCGAAGAAATGCAGGATGCAGGTGTCGTGGGCGCAGCGGCGGATGCGGTCGGGGGCGGTGGCGAGCAGCCCGAGGTAGTCGCGGGCGGCGAGCCAGGCGGGCCCCCAGGACGGGTCGGCGAACTCCGCTTCCTCGCCCGGTCCCCGGCCGGTCAGCGTCAGGCGCACGCGGCCGTGCGCGAGGACGGCGTCGATCCGGGCGGCGGCTTCCTCCAGGGTGCCGTCGACGGCCGAGCGCAGGGCGTCACGGGCTTCCCGTGCGTGCAGCAGTACGGCGTCGTCGGCCGGGAAGTCCAGTCCGTTCGCCGCCAGCCACACCGTCAGGCCCTCGGTGTCCGTGAGCAGGTCCTGCGTCACTCCCTCGCGGTTCCAGCGGGTGTTGAGCAGGTCGAGCGAGACCGGTTCCCCGGTGAGCGGGCGGGGATCGGCGGTGGTGGACATGAGGAGCTCCCTTCGGTGCTAACCGCTCAAGAGTAGGTCACTGGTTGACGCCTCCCAGTCTAACCCTTAATGTTGATGACAGGGGTTAGCTCCTCTGTGGGGCGGCCAACGACAGACGGGACTGTCATGACCTTGCGCACCGGCCACATCGGCCTGAACGTCACCGACCTCGACCGCTCGCTCGCCTTCTACCGCGACGTCCTCGGCTTCGGAGTGATCGCCGAGGGCAAGGAGGAGGAACGGCGGTACGCGTTCCTCGGCTCCCTCGCCGGAGACGGCCGCCCGGTGCTCACCCTCTGGCAGCAGGCACAGGGGGCGTACGACAAGGCCCGCGCCGGCCTGCACCACCTCGCCCTCGAAGTGGACTCGGTCGACCGGGTCGGGGAGTACGAGAGGGCCCTGCGGGACTACGGCGTCGACTTCGCGTACGAGGGCGTGGTCGCCCACCGTGAGGGCTCGGCGTCCGGCGGCATCTTCTTCCACGACCCCGACGGCACCCGCCTCGAGATCTACGCGCCGAGCGGGGCTGAGGGGGCCCCGGTGCCGTCCGCCACCGCCCCCACCTGCGGATTCTTCTAGGGGCTGTGGAGAGCGGGGCGCGTCATGACGTATCACTCCGGCTCACGGGCCGTACAGGAGCGGATGGGTGTGCGCGAGGTCGCCGACCACGTGGGGCGGTCCGTCGGCCAGGGCATCCGCCCCGTGGCCGCCGCCTTCCTCGAACTCCAGCCGATGCTGGTGCTGGGCGCGGCCGACCCGGTGGGCGGAGCGGTGTGGGCCTCGCTGCTCACCGGCGAGCCCGGGTTCGTACGGGCGACGGGTGTCCGGCAGATCTCGGTCACGGGCGGCGGTCTGCGCGAGAGCGACCCACTGGCGCGGGCGCTCGCCACCCCGGGCACCTCCGTCGGCACGATCGCGCTCGACCCGCGCACCCGCCGTCGCATGCGGCTCAACGGCCGGGCCCGCCCGACCTCCCGCGGCTTCGCCGTCGAGGCGGACCAGGTCTTCTCCAACTGCCCGAAGTACCTGCAGAAGAGGGAGTCGTACGAGAACGCCGAGCGTCCGCCCGGCACGCCCCGCCGGTCCGCCGAACTCTCCCCCGGGCAGCGGCGGTTCGTCGAGTCCGCCGACACCTTCTTCCTGGCCACCGTCCACGCGCACGGCGCCGACGCCAGCCACCGGGGCGGCAACCCCGGTTTCGTCCACGTCACCTCACCGCATGAACTGCACTGGCGCGACTACCCCGGCAACTCCATGTTCCTGACCCTCGGCAACCTGGAGACGGACCCGAGGGCGGGGCTGCTCTTCCTGGACTGGGCGGCGGGGACGGTGCTGCAACTGACGGGCACGGCGCGCACGGAGTACGCGGCCGACGGGGAGCGCACGGTCGGCTTCACCGTCACCGAGGTCGTGCAGACACCTGCCGCCAGCCCGATCCGCTGGTCGCCGCCGGAGTACTCGCCGGCCAACCCGTCCCTGCCGTAGGCGACTTGACCTGGCCCCGTGCCGTAACGTCTGGGCATGCCGAAGCAGTTGAGGGTGGCGGCCTACGCCGTATGCGTGCGGGACGGGCGGATGCTGCTGGCCCGCTGGGTCGCGGGTGACGGAAGCAGGCGGTGGACCCTGCCGGGCGGCGGCATGGACCATGGCGAGGACCCCTACGACACCGTCATCCGCGAGGCCGAGGAGGAGACGGGCTACGCCGTCGAGCCCCTCGCGCTGCTGGGCGTCGACTCCGTACTGCGTTCGCACCCGCGCCGACTCGGTTCGCCCAACGACTTCCACGCCCTGCGGATCGTCTACGAGGCCCGCGTCACCGGCGGCGAACTGCGCCACGAGACGAACGGCTCCACCGACATGGCGGCCTGGCACCCGCTCGACGAGGTACCCGCCCTCGACCGGGTCGCGCTGGTCGACGTGGGACTGCGGCTGTGGCGGGAACGACCGCCCCTCGGCCGCGTCGGCTCCTAGGGCCTGTCCGGCGGATCAGGTTGCAGGAAACGGGCGGTGCCTCGTCGCCGCAGATGGGCGTGCCAAGCCCCGCGTCTGCGGCATGATCCGCCGGACAGTCCTAAGAGGCGGGGAAGCAGCAGCGGCGGGGAACTGGTTCCCTACCCCGGAAGATGAACACGGAGTGACCGCGTCCCGGCCGTCCGGAGAGGGGTCATGGACGCGCAGGGTGTTCCAAGATCCACATACGGTGATGGGCGTCGGGCGTTGCCGCCTCGTTAACGTCCAGGTCATCCCGGGTGCCAACGATCCAGTATGAGCGGGGAGTCTCCGTAACGAGCCCCCCGCGACCACTGCCGACGCGTTCGCACTCGGGGAGATCGCGCCATGTCGCGCATACGCTCTGTCGCCACTTCCGCCGCCATGAACCGCCGTACCCTGCTCGCCGCCACCGGGGCGGTGACCCTCTCCGCGGGCATCGGCTGCGCCCTGCGGCCCGACGCCGAGGCGCACGCCGCCACCACCGGCACCGGTGAGGCCGCCGTCGCCGTGTCCCTCCCCCACTCTCGGCTTCGCTCGAGCAGGGGGACCCCCATGGCGCCCGCCGCACCCCTCGCTCCCTACGAGCGCGGCACCACCCTGGAGAGCGTGGCCGCGCCGCGCTCCGGCTCGGGCGGCTACCGGCGGCTCGGTGACGGCCCCGCCTGGAAGCGGGTCGTACGCGGCGACCTGGCCGCGGCCACGTCGGGCCGGGCCGACCGGCGCACCGCGCTCGCCGCGTTCGTGCAGTTCACCGACCTGCACCTGATCGACGTCCAGCACCCGCTGCGGCTCGAGTACCTGCGCACCGGCGCCGCGGGCGCCTGGCGCCCGCACGAGTCGCTGACCGTGGCCGGCGCCGTCTCGCTCGTCGAGCGGGTCAACGCGCTGCGGGGCGCCCCCGTCACCGGCTCCCCGCTGCACTTCGTCATGACCACCGGGGACAACACGGACAACAACTCCAATACGGAGCTGGACTGGTTCCTGAAGGTCATGAGCGGCGGCCGGATCAGCCCCAACAGCGGCGACCCGCGCCACTACGAGGGCGTCCAGAACAGCGGCCTCAAGCTGTACTGGCAGCCGGACGCGGCCCTGCGCGACGCCGACAAGCAGCGCGGCTTCCCGCATCTGCACGGCTTCCTCGCCGCCGCCATCCGTGAGCTGCGCAGCCCCGGCCTCGGCCTGCCCTGGTACTCCACGGTCGGCAACCACGACGCGCTGCCGCTGGGCTGCTACCGGCACGGCGACTCCTTCCTCGCCGAGTTCGCCGTCGGCGGCAAGAAGCTGATGACGCTGCCCGCCTCGGTGAGCGCCGCCCTGCGCGCCGCCATCAAGAACGACAAGGACCCCAAGGGCGCCCAGCTCAGGGACCTCCTCAAGACGCACGCGAGGGAGCTGCGCCCGGTCACCCCGGACGAGTCGCGCGCCCCCTTCACGCCCGCCGATTACCTCAAGGCGCACCTCGACCCCGCGTACACCGGCCCCGGCCCGATCGGCCACGGCTATTCACCGGCCAACCTCGCCGCGGGCACCCAGTACTACGCCTTCCGCATCTCCGACGACATCATCGGCGTCAGCATCGACACCACCGACCCGGGCGGCCACTACATGGGTTCCATCGGGACGACCCAGCTGCGCTGGCTGGACAAGACGCTGAGCGACAACAAGGACTCGTACGCCATCGTCTTCAGCCACCACACCAGCACGTCGATGACCAACCGCCGCACCGACCCCGCGCACCCGAGCGACAAGCGCCACGGCGGCGAGGACGTGGTCGCCACGCTCGCCAAGCACCGCAACGTGCTGGCCTGGGTGAACGGCCACACCCACAAGAACGAGATCCTCGCGCACTCCGCGCCGAACCACGGCTCCTTCTGGGAGATCAACACCGCCTCCCACGTCGACTTCCCGCACCTCGCCCGCATCATCGAGGTCGTCGACAACAAGGACGGCACCCTCTCCCTCTTCACCACCCTCATCGAGTCCGCGGCCCCGCACCGCACGGACTTCTCCGACCTCAGCCAGACCGGCCTCGCGGCCCTCTACCGCGAGCTCGCCTTCAACGCCCCGGGCCGCAACACCGAACTGGCCGGCGCCTCACGGGACCGCAACACGGAGCTCGTACTGAAGAAAGCCTGAGGAGACCAGAAGAACGGCCGAAATCCACTCAACTGGCTCACAGGCGGGCAACCTTCACATCGGGCCGCCGAGTCCCTCCCCCGACCAGGGTTCACCGGTGAAGGGGGAACGACATGTCAGTGCGTACGGGACTGGTGGCGGCGACGGCGGTGGCGCTTGCGGCCGCTCTGGCGGGGCCCGCGGTGGCGGCTCCCGCCGGGGCAGGCCACCACGGCGCGACCCGCGCCGCCATGGACGCCGCGGTGAAGGCCGGGGTGCCGGGCGTGACGGCGACGGCGCGGGACACCGGCGGCACGTGGTCGGCCACGACGGGCGTGGGCGACGTGCGGACGCTCGCGCCGCGCGGCGCGGCCGACCGCTACCGCGTGGGCAGCATCACGAAGACGTTCGTGTCGACGGTGCTGTTGCAACTGGAGGCGGAGCGGCGGCTGTCGCTGGACGACGAGGTGGAGAAGTGGCTCCCGGGCGTGGTCCGGGGTCATGGCCACGACGGACGCCGGATCACCGTCCGTCAGCTCCTCCACCACACCAGCGGCATCTTCAACTACACGACGGACGACGACTTCGCCCGCACGTACTTCCTGAAGGACGGCTTCCTCGAACACCGATACGACACGAAGACACCCGAGCAGCTCGTGGCGATCGCGATGGCCCACGCACCGCTCTTCGCGCCGGGCACGTCCTGGAGCTACTCCAACACCAACTACGTGCTGGCCGGCATGGTGGTCGAGAAGGTCACCGGCCACTCCTACGCCACGGAGATCCGCCGCCGCGTCATCGAACCGCTCGGCCTGCGCGCCACGTCCGTCCCCGGCACCAGGACGACGCTCCCACGGCCCAGCAGCCACGCGTACTCGAAACTGTCCCGGGCGACGACGGGCCCGACGTACGACGTCACGCGGCTCAACCCCTCCCTGGCCTCCTCCGCCGGGGAGATGATCTCCGACTCCGCCGACCTGAACCGCTTCTACGCGGCCCTGATGGGCGGCCGGCTCCTTCCGCCGAAGCAGCTGAAGGAGATGAGGACGACGGTGAAGGCCGACGAGATCCCGGGCGCTCGCTACGGCCTGGGTCTCATCGACCGCAAGCTCAGCTGCGGGGTCCATGTGTGGGGCCACGACGGCGGCATCCACGGCTCGACGTCCTCCGCCGTGACGACGGCGGACGGCCGCCACTCCCTGGCCTTCAACTTCAACGGGGACTGGTCGGGGGACAGCGACGCGGTGATCGAGGGGGAGTTCTGCGGCAAGTAGGCCCTGGACGGCCCTCTTGGCGCCGGTCCGAGCCCGAGGTTCCCCGCGGGCGCACGCACGAGGAGGGGCCGCCGGATGGCCGACGGCCCCTCCTCTCCCCTCCTGGTACCGCCCCGGTCCGTCACTACCGGGGCAGGACCACGACATACGCCGCCGGATCCCGGTCGTTCGCCGCCATCAACGCGGTGCGGACCACCGCCGCCTGCTGCTCCATCGCGACGCGCAGCTTCCGCGGGGTGACGTGGACGACCGTGATGCCCAGCCGCTCCAGGTGCTCGCGCTTGCGGGCGTACTCCGACCAGAGGGCGTCGTCCTCCTGCCCATGGCCTTGCCGATGTCCCGGCCGGGGCGCCCGGGTGTCCAGCTCCAGGGCCACCGCCTGCTCGGGCCAGTACGCGTCGAGGCCGCCCAGGTGGGGCCCGCCCGGCAGACGCAGGTCGACGTTCCAGACCGGATCGGGCAGGCCGTACTCCCGCACCATCCGATAGAGCCGGTCCTCCGCGACCGCCCGGCCCTCCGCCAGCAGCGAGTCCACCGCGTCCACCACGTGCGGCCGGCTCAGCAGCCGTGCCTGAGTCAACTCACGTACCACCGTGGCCGGTTCGCAGTGCCCGGCGCGGACCGCCTCCGTCAGCAGCCGCCGTACCGCGCCCGCGTCCGACAACTCCGCCACCGCGTCGGCGAGGGCGCGCGGCACCGGGGCGACCGGGACACCCGTGAGGTACGAGGGGGCCGGCAGCGAAGCCGTTCGGACGATGCGGGCGCAGCCGTGCGAGCGCAGCCGGCGCAGTCGGGGGACCAGGACGTCGATCTTGTCGAGGGCGGTCAGCGGCGGCGACGAGGTGAATCCGTGCAGGGTCAGCGCCGCCAGGCCCGTGATCAGCGCGTCCGCGTACGGCCGCGGGGCGTGCGGTTCCTCGGCGCCCGGCTGGACGGGGATGCCCGGCGCCGGCTCGGCTGCGGGGGTGCGGCTCGCGAACAGCAGGACGGCGTGGAGGCGTTCCTCGGAGGTGGGCGGCCCCGGGTGGAGGAGGAAGACGCCGGGGAGGATCTGCTGCCAGGGGCCGCCCGGCCGGCACTGCTCGGTGGTGTCGGCGCCCGTGATGCCGTGGGCGCGCAGCTGAGCGGCGGTCAGGACCCGTCGCTGCGTGCGGGACAGGTGACGGAGGGGGCGGGGGAGAGTGGGGTGTTGTGGTTCATGACCGGGGGTTTCCCGCGTCCGATCCGTCCCCTAACCGCTGTTACACGCCCGTCGACAAATCCGGACAAGCTCGCCCTAAAGTACGAGCGTTCGACTGCCGAAAGACGCTGGTCCGGATCGGGGTTACGGGGCCCGGTGCGCGGGTTCGGTAACGGGGCTCCGGGCGGCCGCATGGGCGACCCGGGGCCCTGTCACTTCCCGGCCGTTGTCGCTACGAGCCCGCCGCCGTGTCGCACGCCTGCCCGCGCAGGGTGCGCGCCAGGTCGTCCCGTGCCTCCAGGACCAGACGGCGCAGGGCCGGTGCCGCGTCCTCGTGGGCGGTGAGCCAGGCGTCCGCCGCGTCCAGGGTCTCCTGGGAGTCCCGCAGGGACGGGAACAGGCCCTTGACCACGTCCATGCCGATCTGGATGGACCGCTCGGCCCAGACGCGCTCGATGGCCGCGAAGTACTTCGCGGCGTAGGGAGCCAGCAGCTCCCGCTGGGAGGGCTGCGTGAAGCCCGCGATGGTCGCCTCGACCAGGGCGTTGGACAGCGCGTCCGACTCGACGACCTGCGCCCAGGCCTGGGCCTTGACCGCCGCCGAGGGGCGGGCGGCGAGGCAGCGGACCTGGTGGCGCTTGCCGGAGGCCGTGTCGTCGCGGGCCAGTTCGGCCGCGAGGAGGGACTCGTCGGCGATGCCGTGCGCGGCCAGCGGTTCCAGGAACGCCCAGCGCAGCTCCTGGTCGACGTCCAGGCCGTCGACCTTGGCGGTGCCCTCGAGGAGGTGCAGCAGCAGGTGCAGATCGGCCTGGTCGGAGGCGACCGTCGCGAAGAAACGGGCCCAGGTCAGCTGGTGCTGGCTGCCGGGCTCGGCGAGCCGCAGCTCCTTCAGGGCGCCCTGGGCGAGCAGCCGGCCGCCCTCCGCACGCCAGTCGGGGGCCGCGTAGTGGACGAGCGCCGAGTGCGCCCAGGCGTGCAGCATCTGCAGGACGCCGATGTCGGACTCGCGGCCCGCGAAGCGCAGCACCAGGCCCACGAAGTCCCGGGCCGGCATCAGCGCGTCCCGGGTGAGGTTCCACAGCGCCGACCAGCACAGCGCGCGGGCGAGCGGGTCGGTGATGTCGCCGAGCCTCTCGCGCAGCGTGGCCAGCGAGTTCTCGTCGAAGCGGATCTTGCAGTACGTGAGGTCGTCGTCGTTGACGAGGACCAGCTCGGGGGCGTCCACGCCGACCAGCTCCTCGACCACCGTACGGGGGCCGACGACGTCGACCTCGGCGCGCGCGTACCGCACCAGGGAGCCGTCGGCGTCCTCACGCCGGTACAAACCCACCGCGACGCGGTGCGGGCGGAGTTCGGGGTGCGACTCGGGGGCCTCCTGGAGCACGGCCAGCTCCGTGATGCGGCCCTCGGCGCTCAGGATCACCTGCGGGGTCAGGGAGTTCACCCCGGCCGTCTGGAGCCAGGCCCGCGACCAGGTGGCCAGATCGCGCCCGCTGGTCTCCTCCAGCGCCGACAGCAGATCGCCGAGGCGTGTGTTGCCGTACGCGTTCCGCTTGAAGTAGCGGCGCGCGCCCTCCAGGAACGCGTCCTGGCCGACGTACGCGACGAGCTGCTTGAGCACGCTCGCCCCCTTCGCGTACGTGATCCCGTCGAAGTTGAGCTTGGCGTCCTGGAGGTCACGGATGTCGGCCGTGATGGGGTGGGTGGAGGGCAGCTGGTCGGCACGGTACGCCCAGGCCTTGCGGCGATTGGCGAAGGTGATCCAGCCGTTCTCGAAGCGGGTCGCCCCGACCAGCGCGAACGCGCCCATGAAGTCGGCGAAGGACTCCTTGAGCCACAGGTCGTCCCACCACTCCATGGTGACGAGGTCGCCGAACCACATGTGCGCCATCTCGTGCAGGATGACGTTGGCCCGGCCCTCGTACGACGCCTGCGTCACCTTGCCGCGGAAGATGAACTCCTCGCGGAAGGTGACGAGCCCCGGGTTCTCCATCGCGCCGAGGTTGTACTCGGGCACGAACGCCTGGTCGTACTTCCCGAACGGATAGGGGAAGTCGAAGTGGTCGTGGAAGAAGTCGAGCCCCTGCTTGGTCACGAGGAACACGTCGTCGGAGTCGAAGTGGGGCGCAAGACCCTTGCGGCACATCGCGCCGAGCGGGATCTCCAGCGTCGTACCGTCCTCGAAGGTGCGCGCGTAGCTGTCCGTGACGTAGTGGTACGGGCCCGCCACGAACGCGGTGATGTACGTGGAGATCGGCTTGGTCTCGGCGAACCTCCACACACCGTCGACGAGTTCACCGACGCCGTTGCTCCAGACCGTCCACCCCTCCGGGGCCCGCACCTCGCAGCGGAAGGGGGCCTTGAGGTCCGGCTGCTCGAAGTTCGCGAAGACGCGCCGCGAGTCGGCGGGCTCGTACTGGGTGTAGAGGTAGACCTCGCCGTCCTCGGGGTCGACGAAGCGGTGCATGCCCTCGCCGGTGCGGGAGTAGGCGCACTGCGCGTCGACGACCAGCTCGTTGTCGGCCCGGAGGTCCTCCAGCCGGATGCGGGAGCCGTCGAAGACCTCGCCGGGGTCCAGGTCCTTGCCGTTGAGCGACACGGCCGTGACGCTCGGTGCGAGCAGATCGGCGAAGCTCGCGGCGCCCGGCTCCGCGCAACGGAAGCGGATCGTGGTCACCGAGCGGAACGTGCGCGGCTCGGCCTCGATGTCGCCCAGAGCGGAGCGCAGGTCGAGGGAGACCTCGTACCCGTCCACGGACAGCAGCGCTGCCCGCTCCTGGGCCTCGTCGCGGGTCAGATTCTCACCGGGCACGGGCGGCACTCCCTCGGGGCGTCATGGAATGGACACGGATACAGCGAAACGGACAGGAGCGATCCTGCCATGTGCCCCTGACGCGGGACACCCGGGAATGAGGCGTGACACCCGGGAATGAGGCGAGCGGCCTCCGGCGTTGCTGCCGGAAAGACCGCTTTCCGAGGAGAACCATGCCCGAGACCGCCTCCACCAAGACCCCCGTCGACTTCTGGTTCGACCCGCTGTGCCCCTGGGCCTGGATGACCTCGCGCTGGGTGCTGGAAGTGGAGAAGGTCCGGGACATCGAGGTCCGCTGGCACATCATGAGCCTCGCGGTCCTCAACGAGGACAAGCTGGACCAGCTGCCCGAGGAGTACCGGGACATGCTCGCCACCAAGGCCTGGAAGCCGATCCGGGTGGTCACCGCCGCCTGGCAGAAGCACGGCGAGGACGTCCTCGGCCCGCTCTACACCGCGCTCGGCACCCGTATCCACAACCAGGGCGAGGGCGCGACCATCGAGGCGATCGCGGGCGCGCTCGAGGACGTCGGCCTCCCGGCCTCCCTGCTCGACTACGCCGACCAGGAGGACTTCGAGTTCGACGCCGAGCTGCGCGCCTCCCACAAGGAGGGCATCGACAAGGTCGGCCAGGAGGTCGGCACCCCGGTGATCGCGCTCCCCGGCGACGACGGCGAGCAGATCGCCTTCTTCGGCCCGGTCGTCACGCCCACCCCGCAGGGCGAGGCCGCGGCCAGGCTGTGGGACGGCACGCTGCTGGTCGCCTCGACCCCCGGCTTCTACGAGATCAAGCGGACCCGCACGAAGGGCCCGGACTTCAGCAACCTGTAAGGGGCACCAGGAGTCATTCCGGGTCGGGCATCTTCTGGGGCGGGTCGAACGGCTTGACCCTCAACGCCGTACGGATGTTGCGGCAGTCGAAGTCGGTTCGCCCGCAGATCCAGTAGTCGTCCACATACGCGTTCGGCTTCTGGAGGTTCGCCAGCTTGCGGATGATGTCCCGCTCCCGGTCGTCCCGGGGCTGGCGGTGCGGCTGGTAGGACCCACACGTGTAGCAGGGGTACGTCATTTCCCTCGGCATCCCGCAACGATGCCCCGGAAGCCCGCATACCGTAAGGCCCCGTGAGGCTCCTTTTCGCTCCTCACGGGGCCTTCGCCGCACAGCCGGCCAGACCCGGACGGAGGGCTTCCGCCTGAGCGCGCACGCGAGGGCGCCCCGACCGGAATACTGGCGGGTCATGAGTACGACGAGCATGACCCACAGCGCCGTGAGTCCCGCAGCCTCAGTGAGCACGACCCTGCTGCTCGCCCGGCACGGCCGGACCGTCTGGCATGCCGAGAACCGCTACGCCGGAGTGAGCGACGTCCCCCTCGCCGACGAGGGCCACGCCCAGGCCGAGGCGCTCGGCCGCTGGGCCGCCGCGCACCCCGTGGACGCCGTCTGGACGTCGACCCTCTCGCGCGCCGTCGCCACGGCCGAGCCCGCCTGCCGCGCCCTCGGTCTCACCGCGCTCCGCGAACCCGCCCTGCGCGAATGCGACTTCGGGGTGGTGGAGGGCCGTACCCTCGCCGAGTTCGAGGCCGAGAACCCGGCCCGGGCGAAGGCGTTCCGGGTCGACCCGGTGTCGTACCCCTTCCCGGAGGCGGAGGACCCGCGCACCGCGGCGGCCCGCGGGGCGGCCGTCCTGCGCCGGATCGCGGCCGCGCACCACGGCGAACGCGTCCTGGTCGTCGCCCACAACACGCTGCTCCGGCTGGTGCTCTGCTCGCTGCTGTCCATCCCCCTGGGCGAGTACCGCAGGGTCCTTCCGCGGCTGCGCAACGCCGCGATCACCGAACTCCGCATGACGGACGGGGCCGCCGCGCTGCTGTCGCTCAACGTGCCCTGCGGGTGACGCGGGCCGTGTACACAGGAGGGCCCCCGCGAGTCACGTCCTCGCGGGGGCCCTCCGTTTCTCCGCCTGCCACGTGAAAGGTGAGAAGACGATCACGAGCAGGACGTTTCTTACCCGCCTCAGGGGGTCGGCAGCAAGACGTTCGCGCGGGCCGTGGCCGCCTCGTAACGCCTGGCCGCGTCCTGCCAGTCGACGACCTGCCACATCGCGTCGATGAAGTCGACCTTCTGGTTGCGGTACTGCAGGTAGAAGGCGTGCTCCCAGGCGTCGAACACCAGGATCGGCACCGACCCCTGCCCGACGTTGCCCTGGTGGTCGTAGATCTGCTCGACGACGAGGCGACCGCTGAGCGGCTCGTGGGCGAGGACGCCCCAGCCGGAGCCCTGGGTGGTCGCGGCGGCCTTCGTCAGCTGCGCCTTGAACCCGGTGAAGGAGCCGAACGACTCGGTGATCGCGTCCGCGAGCTCTCCCACACCGTCCACGGCGAGGGGCTCACCGCCGCCGTTCCCGCTCATGTTCGTCCAGTAGATGCTGTGCAGGATGTGGCCGGAGAGATGGAAGGCCAGGTTCTTCTCCAGACCGTTGACCGCTCCCCACGACTCCTTGTCACGCGCCTCCGCGAGCTGCTCCAGCGTGTCGTTGGCCCCCTTCACATACGCCGCGTGGTGCTTGTCGTGGTGCAGCTCGATGATCTCGGGGCTGATCACGGGTGCGAGCGCGGCGTAGTCGTACGGCAGCTCAGGGAGTGTGTAGACGGGCATGGCGGAGTCCCCTCCGGCCTCGTAAGACCTTATTGCGCATTACTTGCAACTGCACGTTAGCAACAAAAAGGCCCTCGCGCGGGTCGCACGAGGGCCTTTCGGGGGAGTGGGAGCGGCAGCGGTCGGCGGGCCGGAGAACGGGAAACGGTCAGCGGGCCACGCGTGCCCGCTGCCAGGCGTATCCGACGGCCGCCAGGAACAGCGTCATCCCGCCCGTCGAGTACAGCTGCACCCGGGTGTCGGGCTGCCGGGCCATCAGGACGAAGATCGCGGCCATGCCGGCCAGCGCCACCCAGGTCAGCGCCGGGAACAGCCACATCCGCACGACCAGCTTCTCCGGTGCCTCGCGCTCCACCCGGCGCCGCAGCAGCAGCTGCGAGACCGCGATGAAGATCCACACGACCAGGATCACCGCGCCGATCATGTTCAGCAGCCAGGGGAAGACGTCGTCCGGCCGCCAGTAGCTCAGCAGCACGCACACGAAGCCGAAGACGCAGGAGACGAGCACCGCGACGCGCGGGACCCCGGCCGAGACCCTGCCGAGGGCCTTCGGGCCCTGGCCGCGCTGCACCAGCGAGTAGGCGATGCGCGAGGAGCCGTAGATGTTGGCGTTCATCGCCGAGAGCAGCGCGACGAACACGACCACGTTCATCAGCTGACCGGCGCCGGGGATGCCCAGGTGGTCGAGGGCGGCGACGTAGGGGCCCTTCTCGACGACCTCCTTCGAGTCCCAGGGGACCAGCGTGACGATGACCGCCATGGAGCCGATGTAGAAGAGCGCGATGCGCCACATCGCCGTACGGACGGCGCGCGCCACGCCCTGGACCGGGTTCCGCGACTCGGCCGCCGCGATGGTGACCGTCTCCAGACCGCCGTACGCGAAGACCGACGCGAGCAGACCGACGACCAGCCCCTCGCTGCCGTGCGGGAGGAAGCCGCCCTGGCCGGTGAGGTTCGAGGTGCCGGGGGAGTCCGTGCCGGGGAGCACACCCGCGACGGCCAGCACACCCAGCACCAGGAACAGGCTGATCGCGCCGACCTTCAGCGCGGCGAACCAGAACTCGAACTCGCCGAAGTTCTTCACGGCGGCGAGGTTCGCGACACAGAAGACCACCATGAACAGGGCGACCCAGGCCCACTCGGGCGTACCCGGCAGCCAGCCGGTGACGATCTTCGCCGCCCCGATCCCCTCCAGCCCGACGGCCGTGCAGAGCAGCACCCAGAAGGACCACCCCGCGGTGAAGCCCGCCCACGGTCCGATCGCCCGCTCGGCGTGCGCCGAGAACGAGCCCGAGGACGGATACGCGGCAGACATCTCGCCGAGCATCCGCATCACCAGCATGACCAGCAGACCGGAGACCGCGTACGCGATCACGATCGACGGTCCGGCGGCGGCGATCCCCGCGCCGGACCCCACGAACAGACCGGCGCCGATCACACCGCCGAGGGCGATCATCGACAGATGGCGCTGCTTGAGGCCGTGGGACAGCGGGGCGTGTGCGTCGGGAGCGGCGGGTGGGGTGTCGAGGGTGGTGCGGGACATGAGAGCGGGTGGTCCCTTACGTGCGCGTGGGCAAAAACGCCCACAGTCTGGGCAGCCTCTCCGTTCAGGGGAGAGGCTGCCCACTATGCGGACACCCGCGGTACGGAGCGTGAGACTCCCTTTACTCGGCCACGGACGTGCGGTGCGTGTTACTCGGCCACGGACGTGTAGTGCGAGGCGTCGCCCTCGATCGAGTAGCTCTCCTTGCCCTCGATGCCGACCGGCACGTCACCGGCGACGGTCACCCGGTGCAGGCGGCGCGGCCGGCCGTCGTAGTTGTCGACCGCGTAGTGCTGGGTGATCCGGTTGTCGAACAGGACCAGCTGGTTCGGGGACCAGCGCCAGCGCAGGATGTTCTCCGGCCGGGTGACGTACGACTGGAACAGGTCGAGCAGCGTGCGGGACTCGCCCACCGACAGCCCGACGATCCGCTGCGCGAACCCGCCGATGAACAGCCCGCGCTCACCGGTCAGCGGGTGGACCCGGACGACGGGATGGGCGGTACGGAACTTGATGGACGTGAACTGGGCGCGCTGGGCGGCCTGTTCCTCGTCGATCTGCTCGTCCGGCACCGCGTAGTCGTAGTCGTTGGTGTGCTCGGCCCACAGGGTGTCGGCGAGCGCGCGCAGCGGGGCGGGCAGGTCCCGGTAGGCGGCCGCCGAACTGGCGATCAGGGTCTCGCCGCCGTACGGCGGGATCGTGATGCTGCGCAGGGTGCTGGCCTGGGGCGGGTTGAGGACGAAGGTCACGTCGGTGTGCCAGTGGTTGGCGCGCCCGCGCTCGCTGTCGACGGGGAGCACGTTCGGGGCGCCGTCGACGGCGGCCACCGTCGGGTGGGCGGTGGTGAGGTCGCCGAAGTGGCGGGCGAAGGCCTGCTGGCCCTCGTCGTCGAGGTGCACGTCGTCGAAGGCCAGGGCCTTGTGGACGTCGAGGGCCTCGCGGATCGCGGTGACCTGTTCCTCGTCGAGCGGCTTGGAGATGTCTACGCCGGAGACCCGGGCGCCTATGTGCGCGGTGACCTTGCTGATCTCGATGGACATGCGGGGTCGTCCTTTCAGGCCGTGGCGAGTGCGGGAGTGAGGTACTGGTTGGCGGGGCGGGGGAGGCCGTAGCGCTCCCGGAGGGTCCGGCGCGGTCCGTACTCCGTGCGGAGCAGGCCGCGGGCGCGCAGGATCGGGACGACGTGGTCGACGAACAGACCGAGGCCGGAGGGAAGTACGGCGGGCATGATGTTGAAGCCGTCGGCGGCGCCGCGCGTGAACCACTCCTCGATCGCGTCGGCGACCTGCTCCGGCGTGCCGGCGAAGGTGAGGTGCCCGCGCCCGCCGCCGAGCCGCCCGATCAGCTGCCGCACGGTGAGCCGTTCGCGGCGGGCGAGTTCGACGACGAGGGTGTAGCGGCTCTTGGCGCCCTCGATGACGTCCTCGGGAGGCAGGTCCGCGGGCAGCTGGGCGTCCAACTCCAGGGTTCCGGACTCCAGCTGCAGCAGGTGCTCCAGACGTTCCACGCCGTGCGTGTACACGAGGTGGTCCTCCAGGACCTGCTCGTTCGCCCGCGCCTCGGCCTGCGTCGAGCCGAGCACCGGGACGATGCCGGGCAGCACCTTGATGTGCTCGGGGTCCCGGCCGGCCGCCGCCGTACGGGACTTGAGGTCCGCGTAGAAGGCCTGGGCGTCGGCGAGGGTCTGCTGCGCGGTGAACACCGCCTCCGCGTAGCGCGCCGCGAACGTCTTGCCGTCCTCGCTCGACCCCGCCTGCACGAGCAGTGGGTAACCCTGTGGTGAGCGGGGCACGTTGAGGGCGCCCTCGACACGGAAGTACGTGCCCTGGTGGCGCGGCGGGTGGATCTTGGCGTCGTCGCCCCACACACCGGCCGCCTTGTCGGCGACGATCGCGTCGTCCTCCCAGCTGTCCCAGAGCTTGAGCGAGACGTCCAGGAACTCGGCGGCGCGCGCGTACCGTTCGGCGTGCGCGGGCTCGGCGTCGAGGCCGAAGTTGCGAGCGGCCTCCGCACCAGCCGTCGTGACGATGTTCCAGCCCGCCCGACCGCCGCTGATGATGTCGAGAGAGGCGAACTTGCGGGCCAGGTTGTAGGGGGAGTTGTAGGACGTGGACGCCGTGGCGATCAGGCCGATGTGCTCGGTGACCGTCGCCAGTGCGGTGAGCAGGGTGAGCGGTTCCAGGGCGCCGGCCGGGCGTTGGGCCAGGTTGCTCCACAGCTGCGGTCCGTCGGCCAGGAAGAGGGAGTCGAAGGTGCCGCGTTCGGCGATCCGGGCCAGCTCGACGTAGTGGGCGAGGGCGACATGGGCGTACGGGTCGCTCTCCGGCAGCCGCCACGATGCCTCGTGATGGCCGGTGTTCATCAAAAACGCGTTGAGGTGGAGTCGGCGGGTCATGCGGGGTCCTCCGTCACACCGAGGGCGGCAAGGAGGCGCTCCCGGTATTCACCCAGGACCGGCTCCCGGTAGGAGCGCGGATGGGGGCGGTCGATGGTCAGGTCGAGGCCGATCCGGCCCCGGTCGAGCACCAGGACGCGGTCGGCGAGCACGATCGCCTCGTCCACGTCGTGGGTGACGAGCAGCACGGAGGGCCGGTGGCGCTCCCACAGCTCGCGCAGCAGGACGTGCATCCGGATCCGGGTCAGCGCGTCCAGCGCGCCGAACGGCTCGTCGGCCAGCAGGAGTTCGGGCTCACGGACGAGCGAGCGGGCCAGGGCGGCGCGCTGGGCCTCGCCGCCGGACAACTCGTTGGGCCACGCCCGTTCGCGGTCTTTCAGGCCCACCTCGGCGAGTGCTTCGCGGCCCTTGTCGGCCGCTTCCTTGCCGTTCGTGCCGAGCAGCACGTTGTCGAGGACCCGCCGCCAGGGCAGCAGCCGGGAGTCCTGGAAGACGACCGACACCCGCTCCGGGGCCGTGAGCCGGCCGCTTCCGGCGACCTCGTGGTCCAGGCCCGCGATGGCCCGCAGCAGCGTGCTCTTGCCGGAACCGCTGTGCCCGAGCAGGGCCGTGAACTGTCCGGCGGGCAGGTCGAGGTCGATGCCGTCGAGGACGGTACGGCCCTCGAACGACCGTGTGAGGCCTCGTAGGCGGACGGCCGGGGCGGCGGTCAGCTGCTGAGTGTGCGGCGCCATGACAGCACCCTCCGTTCGGCGAGACGGACCGCGCTGTCGGAGACCAGGCCGAAGACGCCGTAGATCAGCAGGCCGACCAGGATGACGTCCGACTGGCCGTAGTTCTGGGCCTGGAACATCATGTAGCCGAGGCCGCTGGTGGCGTTGATCTGCTCCAGGACCACCAGGCTCAGCCAGGAGCCGGTCACCCCGAGGCGCAGTCCGACGAAGAAGCCGGGCAACGCGCCGGGGATGACGATCTGGCGGACGAACTGGAGCCTCGACAGGCCCTGGACCTCGGCGAGTTCGACGTAACGGTGGTCGATGCCGGACAGCGCGGCGTGCAGGTTGAGATAGATCGGGATGTAGACGACGATCGCGATGATGGCGATCTTGAAGGTCTCGCCGATGCCCAGCCAGAGAATGAACAGCGGGATGAGGCCCAGGGTCGGGATCGCCCGGTTGAGCTGCACGGTCCCGTCGATGAGCGCCTCGCCGATCCGGCTGAGCCCGGCCGCCAGCGCGAGGACCACACCGGCGGTCAGGCCCAGCGCGAAGCCGTATCCCGCGCGTTCCAGGGAGGTGCGGACGTCGGTGGGGAGCGTGCCGTCCGTCCACAGGTGGCCGGCGGTCTTCAGGACCGTCCAGGGCGCCGGGATCGCGCCCGGGTCCAGCCGTCCGGCGGCGGAGGCGGCCGCCCACAGGACGAGGAAGAGGGCGGGGCCGATGAGCCGGGAGGCGGGCAGGCGCTTGCCGGGAGCGAGGCCGCGGCGCCGCCTGCGCCGTACGGCAGGCGTGTCCTCGGCGGCGGGCACCGACTCGGTGGTCGTGGCCGTGGTTGTCGTCATGGCCGTCACTTCCGGTACTCCGCCGGGACGGCCTTCGCCGCGATGCCCTCGAAGCGCCGGTCGAAGAGCGAGCCGACCTTGAACGCCTTCACGAATCCGCCCGCGGCCAGCAGATCGGCGGTCTCCTGCTCCCACTTCACCGCCTCGTCCCAGCTCGGCGGGAACAGCGGCTTGTTGGCGAGCTCGGTGATCGACCGGGCCTGCGCGAGCGTGAGGTTCTGCGTCTTGACGTAGAACTCCTCGTTCCAGGCGTCCGGGTGTTCGTACGCCCACACCTGCCCCTGCGCCCAGCGCGGGATGTACGCGGCGACGGCCGCCGCCTTCGCCGGGTCGGCCAGCACGGAGGTGGGCGCCCACAGCAGGTTGAGCAGGTCGACCACGTCGGTGGTGACAGCGCGGGCGCCCTTCGACTCGTACTGCTTGAGGTACGCCGGTGCCTGGCTGTTGGCGAGCGGGGCGATGTCGACCTGGCCCGACTGCAGGGCCGTGAAGAACTGGTTGCTGGTCAGCGGGACCAGCTTCACCTCGTCGTAGGCGAGCCCGGCCTCCTTCAACGCCCTGAGCAGGACGACGCCCTGGGCCTGCCCCTGGGAGAACGCCAGCTTCTTGCCCTTGAAGTCCGCGACGGTGTGGATGTCGCTGCCGGGCTTGGTCGCGAAGAGGTAGTTGGGCTTGCGGGTGATGTCGATCGCGACGATCTTGGCGTCATAGCCCTGGTAGTGCGCCTGGATCGGCGGGATGCCCGCGTTGTTGGCGACGTCGAGGGACTTGGCGCGGAAGGCGTTGATGACATCGGGTCCGGCTCCGATGTTCACCCAGCTGGAAATGGTGAACGGCAGGTCGGTGAGGCCCGCGAGCTCGAACTGGAGCTGCTGGACGTTCTGGTACGAGGCGATCTTGAGGCTCGTACCGGAGGGGACCCTGGCGGACAGCGGGGCGGACAGGGACCGCTTGGACGTGCTGTCGGCGGCACTGGCCCCCGCACAACCGCTCAGTCCGGCCGCGGCGGCCACGCCGAGCAGGGAGGAGAGGAACAGCCGCCGGTCCACACCGGGCGCGAAAGGGGACGACGAAGGAGACAGTGGTGGCATGGGAGGACTCCGGGGATCCAAGTGGCGGAAATGCGCGCGGAATTCCGGGCAGGGGGAATTCACCAGGGGAAGGAGGTGAAAGAAGTGACATACGCGCGCACGAGGAGAGGGGAGGCGCACGCCGAGGGCGCGGCAGAAGAAACCGGGGATCGTCTACGCGTCTACGCGTCGATGCGTCAACGCGTCAGCAGGTCAAGGCGCCGACGCGGCAGTGACCCGGCGTCAGCAACAACGCGTGCGTGCGACCCGCATAAGGTCGACGACGCGGCACTTGGTCAGCGGAACCTGCACCCGCGAGCTGCTCATGAGGAGGATGCTCCTGTCCTCGTACGACCGCTGTCAACATTCCGAGTTTCTGAATTAATTCGTCCCCGGTGACAGGCTCAGCGGATCCCGGTACACCACGTCGAGTGCCACCGATCCACCCGCCACGGCGAGCACGGATTCCGGGAAACTGGTCGGCAGGACGGAAGCCGCCCGGTCCGCACCCACCTCCGCGCGCAGCGCCGCGAGGCAGTCCTCCCGATGCACGGTCCCGACCTCCGCGACGACGACCGTGTCCGGGTTCAGCACGTCCAGCAGCAGCCGGGCCGCCCGCCCGACGGTCCGTGCCCGCTCCAGCAGCAGACGTACGGCGACGGGGTCGCCGTCGGCCGCGGCGCCGACCACGTGCATCGGGTCGGCGGTGGTGATGACCCCCGCCTCCCGCGCCCGCCGGCACAGCGTCCGCTCGCTCAACTCGGCCTGAAGGCAGCCGGTCCGGCCGCAGTCGCACCGCTCCGAGCCGCCCGGCAACGGCAGATGGGCGATCGCCCCGGCCTGGGAGCGGGGACCGCGGTGCACCTCGTCGTGGGTGGCGAAGGCGGCGTCCACCACGTTGCCGACGAACAGGTGCAGCACGCTGAGGCTGCCGCGCGCCCGCCCGAACAGCCGCTCTCCGTTGACCAACGCCCGCGCGTGCCCGTCCACATGGACCGCCAGACCGGTCCGCGTGCCGAGCGCGCCCCGGACGTCGACGTCACGCCAGCCGAGCAGCGCGTGCTCCACGATCGTCCCGGAGTCGCGGTCCACCCAGCCGCCTGCCGCGACGCCGATGCCGAGGGGGGTGCGGCCGGGGTGGTCGGTGAGCAGGGTGGCCAGCCCGGCGGCGGCGTTCGCGAGTACGCGGTCGGGCTCCGCGCCGTCGTCGTGGGCGAGCCGTCGCTCCATGACGACCCGGCCGCGCAGGTCGAGCAGGGCGACGGTGGTGTACGGGACGGCCACGTGGACCCCGCCGACCACGAACCGGGAGTCGTCCAGATGGATGGGGAGGTGGGGACGTCCGACGCCGTTCGACTGCCGGGGCGTCGGAGCCTCCCGTATCAGGCCGAGCGCGGTGAACCGGGCGCAGTAGTCGGTCACCGAGGCAGGGGAGAGGCCGGTCAGCCGGGCGACGGTGCTGCGGGCGACCGGGCCGTGCTCCAGGACGGAGCGCAGGATGGCGCTGGCGCTGGTGCGGCGGCGGTCGTCGGCGGTGGCGCGGTGGAGTGTCGTGGGCGGGGCGGGGGTCAGGGAGGTACGAGGCATGGCGCTTCCTGGGGAGCGTGTCCGAAACGGTCGCGTCTCGGCGAGCCGGATGCGCTCCGCCCGCCCTACCCGTGGCGACAGGTGGCGGTGCCCTGGCGTCGCAGGTCGACATAGCGACGCGACGCGAAGTTCTCAGCCTGGGCAACCATGCCCTGAAGGGTAGGTCCTACCCTCTATTCCGGCCAGAGGAGCCGTCTCTCGACCGTCGGTCGGCCCGAGCTCTCAGGGGCGCGGGGAACAGCGCGACCGGCCCCCACCCGCCCGCGGCCGAACGAAGACGACCAGAGGGGCGAGTTGGCGGGACCCTACAGGCCGCGTTCGAACCTTCCCGTTGACAAAACCATCCCACCTCAGTGACCAGCATCACGTCCCGATAGGTGTACGTGGCCCCCTTTGTAAGGGCTCCACCAAGTCCCGGATCCCCGCTTTGTCGATCGCACACGGTGATCCACCCGCCCCCCTGGGATAGCGTCACCGTGTCCCGCCCCCCCGTCACACGCCGGAGTCCCCATGAGCACCGTTGCCGCCACCCCCCGCCAAGGCATCCGCCCCGGCGAGGTCCTCGCCGACCTGCTCCCGGCCTCCCGCGTCAGGGACATCACCCTCGTACTCGGCGGAGCCGCCCTCACCGGCCTCGCCGCCCAGATCTCCCTGCCCGTACCGGGCTCTCCGGTCCCGGTGACCGGCCAGACGTTCGCCGCCCTCCTCGTCGGCACGGCCCTCGGCGCGGGCCGCGGCTTCCTCTCGCTCGCGCTCTATGCCCTCGTCGGCATGGCCGGCATGCCGTGGTTCGCCGACGGCGGCTCCGGCACCGCCGCCCCGTCCCTCGGCTACATCCTCGGCATGATGGTGGCCTCCGCTGCCGTGGGCGCCCTCGCCCGCCGCGGCGCCGACCGCTCGTTCCTGCGCACCGCGGGCACGATGCTGCTGGGCGAGGCGATCATCTACGCGGTCGGCCTCCCGTACCTGGCCGCCGCCACCGGCATGTCGCTGAGCGCGACCCTCGCGGCGGGGTTCACCCCGTTCCTGATCGGCGACGCCCTGAAGGCGGCGCTGGCGATGGGCGTCCTGCCGACCGCCTGGAAGTTCCTCAACCGCTGAGGTCGCAGTCCCCTGGGAAGAGGTTCGCAGTCCCCTCGCAAGAGGCTCGCCGGGTCGTACTCCGACTCCGACCCGGCGAGCCTCTTCCGCGTTCCGGGCCCGTACAGCCCCGCCGCACTGTCCCCGCAGGACGTGTGCGTGCGTGGAAGCAGAAGCAGAAGCAGAAGCAGAAGCAGAAGCAGAAGGCGGGCCGGGACGCCGCGCACACGGCGTCCCGGCCCGCCCGGTCACGACTGCGGCTGACGGCGGGGCCGCCGCTGGGCCCACCACACTCCCGCCGCCCCGACGGAGACGAGCGCCGCTCCCGCCACGCCGAGCGGCAGCAGGTCACTGCCGGCGCCGGTCTTGGGCAACTGGTCGCCGCCGGGTGTCACCGGCTTGTTCTCGGTGTCGAGCAGCAGCGGAGTGGCCGGAGCGTTCGGCGACGGGTTCGTCGTACCGAACGGCACCGGACCCTGCTGCCAGAACGTCTTCTTTCCGTCGCTGTCCTGCACCGGCAGGCAGATCTTTCCGGTCTTGCTCAGATCGAAGGTCGCGGCGACGGCGTACGACTGCGACTTTCCGGCCGCGAGATGGCCGATATCGCACACGAATCCACTGTTCGAACCCTTGGGCAGATCCTTGTCCGCCATGGCGGAACAGCCCTTGACGCTCTTGACCTGTAGGCCGTCGAATCCGACCACCAAAAGCCGGATCTTTCCGCTGTCCTTGGTTCCCTCATTCTTCACCGTGGCGGTCAGCGCCGTTTCGTGCGAGCTGTTGTCCACCGAGATCTTCTCCGGCAGCAGCGTGGTCAGCCGCACCCCGGCCGGCGCCGGGTCCATGGCTTTTCCCCCTTGCTGCTCCCCGGTCCCTGGTCGTCCGCGACGGCGGTGAAGGAAAGGATCATCACGGCCGAGAAAGATGCCGTGAGCAGCGATCCCGCGATGGTCGTCGTGTGACGAGAACTCATGTTCGCCCCCCTTGGCTGCGCCTGAATTCGCAGTACTTGAAGAGGTACCACAAGATTTCTCCGCACTATGCTGGTACGGCATGAAGTGTGACCATTGTGTTTCTGTTGTGGCGGACGATTGTGGCGGGTGTTGAGGGGGTGCAGGGGATTGACGGGGAATGCGAGTGGCGGTGTTCCGGGATTATTGGTGACGGGTCGATATCGACTGGCCGAGAGTATTGGCCAGGGGGAATGGGAAGGGTGTGGCGAGCCACCGACGAAATGCTCGACCGGCAGGTCGCCGTCAAGGAAATGCGGATCGACGGACTCGACCCGGAGGACACCCGAACCCGCCGCGAACGCACCCTGCGCGAAGCCAGGGCCACGGCTCGGATCGACCATCCCAATGTCGTGCGCATCTACGACGTCGTGGACCAGGGCGAGCGGCTGTGGATCGTCATGGAACTCGTCGCCGGCCGCTCCCTCGAACAACTCGTGATCGAGGACGGACCGCTCGACCCGCCCACCGCGGCCCGTATCGGGCTCGAACTGGTCGCGGCCCTGCGCCAGGTGCACGCCGGGGGAGTGCTCCACCGGGACATCAAGCCGGGCAACGTCCTGGTCGAACGGCGCGGACACCGTGTCGTCCTCACCGACTTCGGCATCGCCGCGCTCCAGGACGCGGAGGCGCTCACCATGGTCGGGATGCTGGTCGGCTCCCCGGACTACATGGCACCCGAGCGTGTCTCCGGACGCCCCCAGGGCCCGCCGTCCGACGTCTGGTCGCTGGGAGCGACGCTCTGTGCGGCCCTCGGCCGCCGCTCCCCGTTCTCCCGTTCGACCACCCTGGCGACGTTGCACGCGGTCCTTTACGAGGAGCCCGAACTTCCGTCCACGGCCGGTGAGCTGGGGGAGATTCTGGCCGCCCTGCTGGAGAAGGAGCCGTCGACCCGACCGGGTCTGCCGGAGCTCGAGACGGCGTTGCGCCCGATCGCGTTCCCCCGACCGGAGGGGACCGAGTCTTCGGAAACGGGGCTCGTACCCCAACCAGCGGCGGAATCACCGGAATCACCGGAAGTGGCAGAGACACGGGAACGATCGGAGGCGTCAGAGGCACGGGAGATACCCGAGGCGTCGGAGGCTTCCGAGAGGTCGGAGGCTTCCGGGACGTCGGGGGCGTCCGAGACGTCAGAGGTGGGAGGGACGGCCGAGGCTCCGGATGCACTGGGGATGCCGGAGACACCGGAACCCACGCCGCCCCCGGTCCCCCCGTTCCACCAGGAGTCGCCCACGCGCGCGCTCCTGGACGTGAGTCTCATACGCGCGGCGCAACACCTCCCGCCCCAGCGGGCCCCCGAACCGACCCCCGAACCAGCTTCCGAGCCGGACCCCATACAGGACGCCATCCCGGAGCACGCCCCCACACCCGATCCAACCCCCGACCCCTCACCCCCACCCCCACCCGCGCCCGACCCCGAACCCCCACCCCCACCCGCGCCCGCCCCTGCCCCCTCACCCCCACCCCCACCCACACCCGCCCTCGCCCCCGAACCAGCCCCCGAGCCCAGCGCACCCCCGCCGCTTCCCGAACCCCCCTCCCTCGCCACGCACACCACGGTCTCCCGCGTGGTGGTCATGCCGCCGGGCGAACTTCCCGGCCCCGCCGTGCCCTCCGTCCCACGGCGGGGCCGGCGCCGGATGGGCCTGGCCGCCGCCGGTGGCGTGCTGATCGTGGGAACCGTCGTCGGGCTCGTCATGACGCAGACGGGCGGCTCCTCCCACGACACGTCCGGCGCGTCCACTTCGACCTCGACCTCGACCTCGACCTCGCCATCGGCGTCGTCGACGTCGCCGAACTCCGCGCAGACCTCATCCACCACCGACCCCTCCTCCCCACCCCCCACCGTCGACGGCACGTCACGCCCGCCGAGCCTGCCTGCCGGCGCCCGGAAGGAGGCCGGACTGTACGCGTGGGTGCCGCCGCAGGGCTGGCAGCGGGTGGCGCAGAGTGGTTCCGAGGTGCACTACACCTCGCCCGACCGCGCGCAGGAGATCGTGGCCAACGCGACCCCGGCCCGGGGTGACCTGCTCGCGCAGTGGGAGCAGGCGGAGGTGGGCACCAGCAAGGGCCTGAACTACCACCGGATCCGTCTGGAGCGCACCACGTTCCGCGGCGCGTCCGCGGTCGTCTGGGAGTACACCGTCACGGCCCGGGGCCGGCTCTGGCACGTCCGACTGCTCGGCTTCCGCTCCGGCGGCACGTCGTACGAGATCAGCACCTGGTACCACCCCGACATCGAGGCGACCGCGCTCCCCGTCTACGACGCGGTCAAGAAGAGCTTCACGCCGCTGTGAACGGGGAGGGGCCCGGCGGCAACTGCCGCCGGGCCCCTCCCCGTTACCGATTCCGCCGGAATCCGCGTCCGCGTGCTCAGGCCTCCGACGCGGCGTCGACCGGCTCCTTGGCGCCCACCGGCGCGCCGACGCCCGCGGGCTCGGTCGCAGCGGAGCCGCCGAGCTTCTGCTTCACGAAGGCGATCACGAGCACGATCGCGGCGACGAGCAGCGACAGCAGTACGGTCTCGCGTCCGTCGTGTTCCGTGTCGGTCAGCATGTAGCCGAGGACGAAGACGATCAGCGCGGCCGTCGCCCAGGTCAGGTAGGGGTACAGCCACATCTTCACGACCAGCTTCTCCGGCGCCTCGCGCTGGATGATCTTCCGCATCCGCAGCTGCGAGAAGCAGATGACCAGCCAGACGAACAGGGCGACCGCGCCGGAGGAGTTGACGAGGAAGAGGAAGACCGAGTCCGGGAACTTGTAGTTGAAGAAGACGGCGACGAAGCCGAAGACGACCGAGACGACGATCGCGGCCATCGGCACACCGCGCGAGGTGGTCTTCGCGAACACCTTGGGCGCGTCGCCGCGCTCGCCGAGCGAGAACGCCATCCGTGAGGCCGTGTAGAGCCCGGAGTTCAGGCAGGACAGCACGGAGGTCAGCACGATGAAGTTCATGATCTCACCGGCGTGCGCGATGCCGAGGGAGTCGAGGGCGGCGACGTAGGAGCCCTTGTCCTTGATGGAGGGGTCGTTCCACGGCAGCAGGGACACGACGACGAGGATCGAGCCCAGGTAGAAGACGCCGATGCGCCAGATGATGCTGTTGGTGGACTTGGTGACGGCCCGCTGCGGGTCCTCGGACTCACCGGCGGCGAGGGTCGCGATCTCGCTGCCCATGAAGGAGAAGACGACCAGGAGCACACCGGTGAGGATGGCGCCGGGCCCGTGCGGCAGGAAGCCGCCGTGCTGGGTCAGATTCCCCAGGCCGGCCTTCGGGGCGTCGACACCCGGCAGCACGCCGAAGATCGCGAGGCCGCCGACGATGATGAACGCGCCGATCGCCACGACCTTGATCCCGGCGAACCAGAACTCGAACTCGCCGTACGAGCCGACGGAGACCAGGTTGGTCGCGGTGAGCACGATCATCACGATGAGCGCCCAGCCCCACTGCGGTACTCCGGGCATCCACCCTTCGAGGATCTTGGCTCCCGCGGTCGCCTCGACGGCCAGCACGACCACCCAGAAGAACCAGTACAGCCAGCCGATCGAGAAACCGGCCCAGCGCCCGAGTGCGCGGTCCGCGTGCGCGGAGAACGAACCGGAGGTGGGGTTCGCGGCGGACATCTCGCCCAGCATCCGCATCACCAGCACCACGAGCGTGCCGACGAGGGCGTAGGAGAGGAGGATTCCGGGGCCCGCGGTGGCGATACCGGAGCTGGAGCCCACGAAGAGGCCGGCTCCGATGACGCCACCAATGGCGATCATGGTCAGATGACGGTTCTTGAGTCCTGCCTGGAGGCCCGAACCGGGTTCTCCGGGGCCTCCGGGGCCGCTTGCGGCCTTTGTGGGGGTCGGCTGCGAGGTCATGAGGGGGATTCCTTTGCGCCGGGTGAGCAGATTCCCGTACGAGCGGTGTACGGACCC
Source organism: Streptomyces mirabilis (assembly GCF_039503195.1). Classification (NCBI taxonomy): domain Bacteria; kingdom Bacillati; phylum Actinomycetota; class Actinomycetes; order Kitasatosporales; family Streptomycetaceae; genus Streptomyces; species Streptomyces mirabilis. The sequence continues at coordinate 3,858,041 of NZ_JBCJKP010000001.1, read as the reverse complement.
GAACGGGCCCTTGTAGGGACCCTGTAACGAGCCGGTCCAGTGAATCGGAGGCAAAGGGATTCGTGAACCTTTGAATCCAGATCGTTACTTGAGGTTTCCTTGAGGTTTGTAGTGTTGCTCACAGTTTTCGCTGGCGACACCCGGCGACGCCGATCCGAAACGGCCGTGTCACACTCGGACCATGCGCGTGTATCTCGGCTCCGATCATGCCGGTTTCGAACTCAAGAACCACCTCGTCGAGTGGCTCAAGGCCGCCGGGCACGAGCCCGTCGACTGCGGGCCCCTCATCTACGACGCCCAGGACGACTACCCGCCGTTCTGCCTCCGCGCGGCGGAGCGTACGGCGGCCGATCCCGAGGCCCTCGGCATCGTGATCGGCGGCTCCGGCAACGGGGAGCAGATCGCGGCGAACAAGGTGGACGGGGTTCGTGCCGCGCTCGCCTGGAGCGAGGAGACTGCGTCGCTGGGGCGGCAGCACAACGACGCCAACGTGGTGGCGGTGGGTGCGCGGATGCACTCCGAGGAGGAGGCGACGAAGTTCGTGGAGGTCTTCCTCTCCACGCCCTTCTCCGGTGACGAGCGCCACGTTCGCCGCATCGACATGCTCTCGGCCTACGAAAAGACCGGCGACCTCCCGCCCGTCCCGCCCCACCACCCCCAGCAGGTCTGAGCCTTCGACCGCGGATGGGCAGGGGTTGCTCGCGCACCGGGCTCCGCCCCGGATCCCCGGCCGCGTGGAGTTCTTCGGCCGCGGGTGGGTGGGGCTGGTCGCGCAGTTCCCCGCGCCCCTAGGAGATCGGGGCTGCGCCCCGGATCCCTGGCCCGGTGTCGTTCTTCGGCCGCCGGCCGGTGGGGGCTGGTCGCGCAGTTCCCCGCGTCCCTGAAAGCTCTCACCCCGGCCCGCACTTCCAGCCTGTCCCATGTTTGAGGACGAGGCCGTTCAGGCCGATGCGGGAGGTCCGGGGCGGATGCCCGCAGGGGTTCGGGGGCGGCAGCCCCCGGTGGGGTGCAGCGGCGGAGCCTCGCAGCGTCCAGGGACGGAGCCTCGCAGGGTTCGGGGGCGTAACCCCCGGTGGGGTTGAAGGGGCGGAGCCCCTGGGGATGGGACGGGTAGGGGCGGCGGGGGCGAAACACCCCCCGAGCCGTCGACGCCGTAGAAGACACTGCCGCACGAGGAGGACCCCGTGCCCGAGGGGCACACGATTCACCGGCTGGCCGAGGACTACGAGGCCAGGTTCGCAGGCGGGCCCACCCGCGTCACCAGCCCCCAGGGCAAGTTCACCGACGCCGCCGCCCTCCTCGACGGCACCCCCCTCGAACACGCCGACGCCCACGGCAAACACCTCTTCCTCGCCTTCCGCACCGCCGACTGGATCCACATCCACCTCGGCCTCTTCGGCAAGGTGACCTTCGGCGACGCCCCCGCCCCACCCCCCACCGACACGGTCCGCCTCCGCCTCGCGAACGCCACGTCGTACGTCGACCTCCGAGGCCCCACCACCTGCGCCCTGATCACGGACGACGAGAAGCAGGCGATACACGCCCGCCTCGGCCCGGACCCCCTCCGCGCCGACGCGGACCCGTCGGCGGCGTACCACCGCGTCTCCCGCAGCCGTACGACGATCGCCGCCCTCCTCATGGACCAGAAGATCATCGCGGGCGTCGGGAACGTCTACCGCGCAGAAGTCCTCTTCCGACACGGCATCGATCCGTACCGCACGGGGAAGGACATCACCCCGGCGCAGTGGGACGCGATCTGGACGGACCTGGCGGCACTCATGCGCGAGGGCGTCCGCAACAACCGCATCGACACCGTCCGCCCGGAACACACCCCGGAGGTCATGGGCCGCCCACCGCGCGTGGACGACCACGGCGGCGAGGTGTACGTGTACCGCAGGGCCGACCTGCCCTGCCACATCTGTGGCGGCGAGATCCGCACCGCCGATCTCGCCGCCCGCAACCTCTTCTGGTGCCCGACCTGCCAGAACGGCTGAACCAGGGTCGCTCTCCCCGGGGGGGCTAGAACCCGTGCGGCAACCAGGGCGCGACCGCCGACGAGAAGCCCACCGAGGCCTCCGCGAGCGCGCCCTGCCGCAACTCCCGCACCCGCCCCGCCGCCGCGAGCGAGACCAGGGACACCCCGCCGAGATACGCCGCCCCCAACTCCCGTACGGACAGCGCGAGATCAGCGGCGTCCGACGTACGCACACAGGTCGCGCCCTTGGTGTCCCCGGTGAGTCGCCAACGCCCCTCGTTCCAGGGACAGAACACGTCCTCCACCTCGAACACCACGTCCACCGGCGCCTGATACGTCCGCGCCTCCAGCGCGGCACCGACGTCCACGAGCCGCACGTGCAGCGCGTCCCGCATCCGCACCGCGCAGCGGCGGATGTCGGACACCATGTGCTGCCACGCCTCGTCGACGGGGCGACCGAGGGCGTGCAGCGTGGACGTCAGGTCGATCTCGAAGAGGAACCGCCACAGCGCCGCGTGCGTCGCCGGGTCGAGCGCCTCCAGTTGGTCGAGGCGGACGGTGAAGCCGGCCCCGCGGTGGTCGCCGTCCCGCTTGATCCGGTACCGGGCGTAGCCCACGACCTCGTCGTCCCGCTCGGCGACCACGCACTGCAACGGCGACGCCCCGTCCCGCTCGCTCTCCGGGTCGAGCAGCATCGCCCGGTCCCAGCCGGGCCGCCGCGCCAGCATCCCGGGCCGGCCCGGCACCGACCGCGCGTACACCGCCTCGCAGGCGTCGAGTACGTCGGCAGGCGCGGCGTACCGCAGACGTACGTCATCGGTGCCGGGCGGGACGGACAGACGTACTCGGGTCGTGTCGATCTCGACGTTGTACTGGTGGGTCGCGACGCCGTAGCCGAACCGGCCGTAGATCACCGGCTCCGACGCGGTCAGTACGGCCAGCGGTTCGCCCCATGAGCGGATGTCGTCCAACTGCCGCCGCATCATCGACCTCAGCAGCCCGCGCCGCCGGTGGGTGGCCGCGACGCTCACCATCGTGATGCCCGCGGCCGGTACGGAAGTGCCGCCGGGGACGGTGACCCGGAACGAGAACGCCCCCGCGGTGCCCACACACTGGTCGCCGTCCCAGATCCCCAGGAAACGGTCGTACTCTGTGAGCGCCTTCATCACCTCGCGCTCCTCGGACGACTCCGGTACGCCCCCGAACGCGCGGACCAGGTTGTCGTACCACGTGTCCCACTCGGGCTGCCGCAACACCCGCAAGTCAGTCGTCATACGCCATGCCTACCAGGGCAATGCGGTACGAGCGAGGGAATTTCCCCCACCTCCGAAGGCACCGTTCACTGTGATGTTGAGCGCTCGGACGGGGGACAAGTGGGACCTCCCGTGCCAAGCACCTGGTCCGATGGATAGGGTCCCGAACTAATGGCAGCAGGACGAGAGCGGCGCGCGGAAGCCGAGACGTTCACGGCCCGGTTGAAGAAGCAGTGGCACCGGGCTCGCACCGGCGTGCGCAGATCCGCCGTGGACTACTTCCGCGGCGACGGTTCTGACTGGATCGCACTGGCCGGTCTGCTGCTGACCATCCCCGTGATCGCGGGCACGACGCTGATGAACTCGGTCTGGTGTTCCCCGGCCGCGCTGGTCCTGCCGATCGTCGCGGGCGGCCTGCTGCTGCGCCCCGCCAGCCTGCTCGGCCTGTACGCGGCCGCCGCCACCGCACTGATAGTGGAGTCCGTGAAGCTGGGCCCGTACACCGAGGGCCCCTCCCGGGTCACCCCGGGCGTGGTCCTGGTGGTCGCGGCCTGCGGCTTCTTCGGTCTGCTGATCGCCCAGTTCCGCAGCCGGGTCGGCGTGCCCTGGCGGCGCGGCGGCACCATGCTCTTCGACCTGCGCGAACGTATCCGGGTGCAGAGCAAGCTGCCGGGCCTGCCGCTGGGCTGGCACCGGGAGATGGCGTTGCGCCCGGCGGGCGGTCAGTCGTTCTCGGGGGACTTCGTCGTGGCCGCACGTACGAACAGCGGCCGAACCCTCGAAGTCGTCCTGACCGATGTGTCCGGGAAAGGCATGGATGCGGGGTCGCGCGCCCTGCTCCTCTCCGGAGCCTTCGGCGGCTTGCTGGGATCGCTGCCACCCCACGCCTTCCTGCCCGCCGCGAACGGCTACCTGCTGCGCCAGGACTGGGACGAGGGCTTCGCCACGTCGATCCACCTGGTCCTGGACCTGGACTCCGGCGACTACGAACTCTTCTCCGCCGGGCACCCGCCGGGCCTTCAGCTCAGCGCGGGCAGCGGGCGCTGGGAGGAGAAGGCCGCGGAGGGTCCGCTCCTCGGGGTGTACGACGGTGCCCAGTTCGACCCCGTCAAGGGTTCCCTGCGCCCCGGGGACGTCCTGATGCTCTTCACGGACGGTCTGGTGGAAACCTCCGACCGTGACATCGTCGAGGGTATCGACCGCCTCACCGGCGAGGCGGACCGCTATGTCGCGGGCGGATTCCACGGCGCCGCGTGGCACCTCATCGAGGCGGTCGCCAAGGACGTCAACGACGACCGGGCCCTCCTCCTGATCTGCCGAGACGGCACCACGGCAACCCGCTGACGACGGCGCCGGGTCCGGCCACGCGAGGGGCGAGAAACCGTGGCGGCGGTGAGGTGGGGTTCGGCGTCGTCCTCGGCACGGCCATCGCGCTCACCACGTCGGTGCCGACGATGAAGGGGCTGGCCGGGCAGGGACCGTACTTCCCGCCCCTTTTGTACGTCCTTCGCCTCGTACGGGCCCTTCGCCGGGGCGGTTGACATGCTCGGCCTGACGGCGGTCACCGTCCCCGCCCGCGCGGTGCTGCGGCGGGAGACACTGGAGGGGTGACGCAGACTCTCCTGACCCTGGCCGAAATAGAGGCCCTCGCCCGTACGGCGCACGCCGCCCAGACCGACAAGGCGGGGCGACCGTACACCGAGCACCTGCAGGCCGTCGTGGACGGGGTCCGTGAGCGCGGGGGCGACGACGAGCAGATCGCGGCGGCCTGGCTGCACGACGCCGTCGAGGACGACGTGCTCTCCGAGGACTGGCTGCGCGAGGCCGCGCTGACCGGGCGGACGAAGGACATCGTGCTGGCGCTGACCAAACGCGAGGGAGAGCCCCCGGAGTCCTACGCGAAACGCATTCGTACGACTCCGGGAGCTCTCGTGGTCAAGGCCTCGGACCTGGCGCACAACGCCGACCCGGCCCGGCTCGCGGTCCTCGACGAGCACACCCGCGCGCGGCTGACGAAGAAGTACGCCGCGATGCGGGCGCTGCTGGGACTGCCGCCGGGCTGACGGTGGCCGTACCGGTCCGAAGGTGGTTACGCCGGAGTCTTGGCCCATCCGCGGGCCGGCTCTGTGGCGTCCCGCTTGAAGGCCCACTCCATGCTGGGCTCCATCGCGAAGCGGAAGACCCGCCGGACCGGCGCCGTGCACAGCAGGATGACGGCCACGCCCGCGACGAGGGTCACGAAGATCTCGCCGAGCGGCCGGTGCAGCCACTTGTGGTCGAACCAGCCCCGGTAGTCGCCGCCCTTGACCAGGAAACCGTGCAGCAGATAGCCGTACAGCGTGCCCGCGCCGAGCGCCGTGAACCACATCCTGCGGCGCGGCACCCAGGCGAAGAAGCACGCGGTGAGCAGCAGTGAGCAGCCGAACAGGGCGAGCACCATCACGGGGCCGACCCACCAGGGGGCACCCAGCTCCTGGGCGCTGTCGCGGTGGTAGAACCAGCCGGGGTTCATCCGCGGTACCGCCCACCAGCTCACGACCAGCGCGGCGGCGAACACCGGCACCGACAGGATGCGCACCTCGCGGCGGCGCACCAGCTGGAAGTGCTCGGGCTTCATGCACAGACCCAGCACGAAGAACGGCAGGAACTGGAGCGTCCGCTGCAGATCCAGGTCGTCACCGATGGACGGCGAGGTGGTCGCGAGCATGGCCACGAGGAGAGCGAGCGGAAGCGGCCGGCGGACCAGCTTCCACAGCGGCGTCGTCAGCCGCCAGATGAACAGCGCGCACAGGAACCAGGTGAGGAACCAGGGGTCGAGCAGGCTGACCGGCAGCGACGGATCGTCGTCGGCCCAGCGCTTGAAGAGGACGTACGCCACTTCGAAGACGACGTACGGCACGGCGACACCGGTGACCAGGCGCTTCAGCCGGTCGGCGCGCATGTCGAAACTGCGGGAGAAGTAGCCGGAGATGATGATGAAGGCCGGCATGTGGAAGGCGTACACGACCATGTACGCGGCTTCGAGGACACGGCTTTGACCCTTCAGGGGCTCCCAGGCATGGCCCATGGCCACGAGCACGATCGCCAGGTACTTGGCGTTGTCGAAGAAGGCGTCACGCGGTTTGCCGGGCTGGGTGGCCGTGGCGTCCGCGGGGGCGGTGGTGGCCGCGGCGCCGGCCGGCTCCGAAGTCCGGTCGGACGGCCGGCTCGGGGCCGAGCGCGCGGTCGGCACCCCCGCCACCGGCCGCTCCGCAGGGGGAGCGGCGTTCGACGGGGACCGTTCGGGTGGAGCGAGTTCGTCACGAAGCCTCCCACCAGGAACCGCGGGGAGCGGAGGGAGCGGGGGAGACGATCCGGGACCTTGCTGCTCTTGCGGGGGACGAGGCGGCGTGGAACATCCGAGGCACCCTAGCCTTGTCCGTGTGCCCTCGTAAAACTCCTGACGTCATTCCTGCTTACCGCATGTGAGTTCGTCCGTGAGCAACGTTTCGAGTACCCGGGAATTAAGGATTTCCCCTTACCGCGTACGACAGTTGTGGCGTCGTTCTGTCCGCATTCGTCACGACTAATTGGTGCATAACACTCGCGGGTGACTCTGGTGAAATGTCCAGCCTTCGGTGCCCTCGGTGTCTTCGCGGGCACCTTACGGGCGTCACCGGGGGTTTCTTCGCCGCGCCTGTGGCGGCAATTGGGAATTCCTGCGAACGGGATGTGTGGACACGGCGACGGTCCCTCGGAATTCCCCGTGAGGGAGCACGGTCGAATGACCGTACGGGGTCGCACGGTTGGTCCGTCGCGGGAGGGTGGGGGAGTGCGGTTCCCGGGCGGTTCCGACCGACGATGTGTCACCTGCGGCATACGGGGGCCGCGTTGGTGGCACGATGGTTCTGGCGGGGGTGTGCGGGGCTGCACCCCCGGGCCGGGAGAGCGGACCGACCGTAGGGTGTGATCAGTTGTGGCCATTTCGCTGTCAGTGGTACTGCTGTTGGCGATCATCCTCGTGGTGCTGATCCGAGGGGGATCGATCAAGGCGGGGCCCGCCATCGTCGCGGTGCTCTTCGGCTTCTTCCTCGCATCGACCGGAATGGCTCCGTCCATCCAGCGGTTCCTGGACTCGATAGCGCAGACGATCAACTCGATCAGTTTCTGATCTCCGGTTCTGATCTCCGGGCGGGACGGGCCGGCGTCTCCGCGCCCCCATTCGTGGACGCGGCCCCGACGGCCGCGCCCCGGGCCGACCGCGCTCTCCATGTCGGCTCGATCAGCGATCCGTCCGACCGGGAAATTCATCGGCGATCCGGCCGGTCGGTGAAACGACCGGCGTTCCGACCGGGCGTAGCCGGTCCGGAAGATCGCGTATGCGGATCGGGCCTGCGCCGCCCAGACGCTGACGTGCGGGGTCTCGCGCTGCTCGCCGTGATCCATGACTCACCGCAGTCGGGGGCGCGCATCATGCGGCGAGGCTGACCCGCCGATCGTAGTCGGCGGAACGAAAGTGGATCATTGCGCCGCATCCCCGACGTGTGAGGCTCCCGTGCCGTCCAGGGAGGTGTGCGAAGTCTCAACCCACCGGCGCGGGAGCATCGTTGGTCCCCTGTCCTGTCGCACTCGATGTGCCTCACGCCCCGGTCGGCCTGGTGTACCTCGTACGACGTTCCGCAATAGTCACCCATCCACAGTCGAAGCCGCACAAACCATGACCAATGCGCGATGGTCAGGGCATAACGCCCTACCGTCGTCGACATGACGGAGCCAGTGACGGAGACGCACCCACACGAGAGAGACCCGGGCGCGGCACGCCTGATCGCTCTGTCCGACGGCATCTACGCCATCGCGATGACCCTGCTCGTCATCAACGTGGCGATCCCCGCACATCTGGACGACGCCGCATTCCACAGGGCCCTGAGCGATGCGCTTCCCCACCTCGGCGCCTTCGCCCTCAGCTTCACCCTCATCGCCGGATTCTGGCGCGACCACCGCCGCATCCTCACCGTACGGCCCACCGAGCCGGCCGTGATCACCCGCCTGACCCTCCTCGGCCTCGGCCTGGTCGCCCTGCTGCCCTTCCCCACCGCGCTCCTGGCCGAGTACGCCTCCCAGCCCGAAACCGTCACCCTCTACGCGGTCGCCATGGCAGCGATCCATGCGGTGCACGCGACCCTGCTGCTGCTCACGCAACGCCAAGTGCACCCCTCGCCGGCGTCATCCGCCGCCGCGGCCCGTCGCCGCTTCACCGCCCAACTCGGTTCCAGCGTTCTGATCTTCGGCCTCTCTGTTCCCCTGGCCTTCGTCAACACGGCAGCGGCCATGTGGTTCTGGCTCACGCTCGTCCCCGCCCACCACATCCTCGGCCGCCACCCCCGCCCACTCCCGCAACGGTGAACTCTCCGGCCCGTGACCTGCGGCGAAGCTCCTCAAGAGCAACACGCTGTTACTGCGTGATCAACTGAACCTCGGCCGTCCTGCGGCGAGGGAGTGATCCCTGGAGGCCGCCTCGATCCGCCTTCGTCCGCTGCTGTTGGCGCCAGACGCCGATGTCGTGACCCTCCAGACCCGCGGGACCTCGTCCGTCCACGATCGGCGCATCCAGCAGGGTGGTTTTGCCTCCTGCCTCAAGGGCACACGACCAGTGAGACGGTGCGGAGGTGCCGAGATGAGCGCCGGAGAACGAGCCAAGGCAAAGGCCGAACAGGTCGTCGGGAAGACCGTGCGGAAGGCGGCCCACGCGGTGCACAAAGAAACCCTCGCTGCGAAAGGTGCCGCACTCGAAGCACGGGGCATGATGCGGGGTGCGAAGGAACGGTCCAAGGGTTCCTTCAAGAACTGACAAGTTCATGGCATTGGCGCACCCGTGGTCGTGCGGCGCCGAACCTCCACAAGGCAGTGGCCATCCGGCGAGCCGCGGTATCAGGGGCGGTTTCGCGCGCGAGCCGACTTCGGCTCCTTTGGGCGGGGTGGCTGAAACCTTGGGGTGAAATGGCTCTGACCAGGTGAATCCGTCCAGGTCGGACGCGCGTGCCCGGGCCGCGCCCAAGAGCGCTGCGGGCAAGCGCACGAGGGGGACACACGGGACCGGTCGGAGTCCCGGAAAGCGATCAGGGCCAGGTGGAGGAATGAACCTCCGACCTGGCCCGGATGCGTATGGAGCGGGCGACGGGAATCGAACCCGCGTAGCTAGTTTGGAAGACTAGGGCTCTACCATTGAGCTACGCCCGCACAAAGAGCACCGCAGGTCAGTGACCCCGGCACAGGAGGCATCGTAGCGGGTCGCACCCCGTCCCCGCACACCCCGTTCCGCGACCCCGCGGACGCTCGTGAAATGCGGCAGCCGCGCTGTCTCCGGGCATGTACCCTACGTGTCGCACCGACGGGGTGTGGCGCAGCTTGGTAGCGCGTCCGCTTTGGGAGCGGAAGGCCGTGGGTTCAAATCCCGCCACCCCGACCACCAGCCGGTTCCGGCGACACGTCAGGCGACGGATCAGGCGAGAGAACAGACGCCCGACGGCCGATGGCCGGGATCGCAAGATCGCCTTTTGGGGCGTGTACCGCCTGCGGTTACTATGCAGGTTGCGCGCCCGTGTGTCTGCACTGTTACGTCTCTCAAGGGCCGCGAATCCGCTGAGGCTTTGCCTGATCTCGGCAGAAACAAACAGCAGAACCCCGCAGCAGTACCCCCAAGAAGTCAGCCACAAGGAGACCGAACCGTGAAGAGCGCCGTGGAGAACCTGAACCCGACTCGGGTTCGGCTCACTGTTGAGGTGCCCTTCGAGGAGCTCAAGGACAGCCTCGACGCGGCGTACAAGAAGATCAACCAGCAGGTCACGGTGAAGGGCTTCCGGAAGGGCAAGATCCCGGCGCGCATCATCGACCAGCGGTTCGGTCGCGGTGCCGTGCTCGAAGAGGCCGTCAACGACGCGCTCCCGAAGTTCTACACCGAAGCGGTCAACGAGGCTGAGCTGAACGTCCTCGGCCAGCCCGAGGTCGACATCACGGAGCTGAAGGACGGCGAAACGCTGAACTTCACCGCCGAGGTCGACGTCCGCCCGACCATCGAGATCCCGGACTACTCCGGCATCGAGGTCGAGGTCGACGCAGTCGAGGTCGCCGACGAGGACGTCGAGAAGGCCGTCGAGGAGCTCCGTGAGCGCTTCGCGTCCACCTCGCCGGTCGAGCGCGCCGCCCAGGACGGCGACGTCGTCACGATCGACCTCGAAGCCAAGGTCGACGGAGAGGTGCTGGAGGACGGCGTCGCAGCCGACGTCTCCTACACCATCGGCTCCGGTGAGCTGCTGGACGGCATCGACGAGGCCGTGAAGGGCCTGGAGGCCGGTGGCGAGGCCACCTTCGCCTCCGAGCTCAAGGGCGGCTCGGCGGCCGGCAAGGAGGCCGAGGTCACCGTCAAGGTCACCCAGGTCGCCGCGCGCGAACTGCCCGAGCTCGACGACGACTTCGCGCAGCTCGCCTCCGAGTTCGACACCCTCGACGAGCTCAAGGCGGACAGCCGCAAGCGCCTCGAGAACATGAAGCAGTACGACCAGGCCACGCAGGCCCAGGAGCGTGTCCTGGAGAAGCTGCTCGAGCTGGTCGAGGTCCCGGTCCCCGAGAAGCTGCTCGAGGACGAGATCAACACCCGTAAGCACAACCTCGAGCACCACCAGCTCGGCCAGATGGGCCTCGACCTCGCGAAGTACCTGGAGATCCAGGGCAAGACCGAGGAGGAGTTCGACGCCGAGACCGAGGAAGCGGCGATCAAGGGCATCAAGACCCAGTTCGTCCTGGACGAGCTCGTCAACAAGGAGAAGCTGAACGTCAACCAGGAGGAGCTCACCGAGCACCTCATGCGGCGCGCGGCCTCCTCCGGCATGTCCCCCGACCAGTTCGCCCAGGCGGTCGTCGAAGGCGGCCAGGTCCCGATGCTGGTCGGCGAGGTCGCCCGCGGCAAGGCCCTCGCGGTCGTCGTCGAGGCCGCCACGGTCAAGGACACCAACGGCGAGGTCGTCGACCTCGACGACGAGGAGGACGAGACCGAGTCGGCCACCGAGGTCGTCGCCGAGGTCACCGACGGTGACGAGGCCTCCACCGAGGCCTCCGAGGAGAAGCCCGAGGCGTAAGCCCACGGCACTTCAGCAGCTGTACGACGGGCCCCCGGGGACTTCTTGTCCCTGGGGGCCCGTCGGCCTTTGGGGGCGCGAGGAACTGCGCGAGCAACCCACGACGAGCCGCACTCGCCATTGGACCGCCCGTGGCAGACGCGGGCGCGACTTTGTGCGCGGCGGGGGGAGGGGGTGGATCGCGCCGTTCCCCGCGCCCCCGACGGGGCGCAGCCCCGCCGAACCCCCTGTCCGACCCAGCGGAGCGCATGCGCTCACAGCGAACAGTTCCTTCTGCGGGATTCCCCGGAGGGACCCGCGCGTTAGGGTCCATGAATACGAGGGCAGGGGAGTCCCCGAAGCCGCCCCGGGCGGTTGTCGCACCGGGGTCCCACGCCCCCAGCAGAAGACGTGAGACGGCCCGGCGCCGTCGTAAGACGAGCAGGTGGATACGTGACGAATCTGATGCCCACAGCTGCCGGCGAACCCTTCGGTGGTGGCCTCGGCGACCAGGTCTACAACCGACTGCTCGGCGAGCGGATCATCTTCCTCGGCCAGGCGGTCGACGATGACATCGCCAACAAGATCACGGCGCAGCTGCTGCTCCTTGCCGCCGACCCGGACAAGGACATCTACCTCTACATCAACAGCCCCGGCGGATCGATCACGGCCGGCATGGCGATCTACGACACCATGCAGTTCATCAAGAACGACGTGGTGACGATCGCCATGGGCATGGCGGCCTCGATGGGTCAGTTCCTGCTCAGCGCGGGCACCCCCGGCAAGCGCTTCGCCCTGCCGAACGCCGAGATCCTGATCCACCAGCCCTCGGCCGGCCTCGCGGGTTCCGCGTCGGACATCAAGATCCACGCCGAGCGGCTGCTGCACACCAAGAAGCGGATGGCCGAGCTGACCTCCTTCCACACCGGTCAGACGGTCGAGCAGATCACTCGTGACTCGGACCGCGACCGTTGGTTCGACCCGATCGAGGCCAAGGAGTACGGCCTCATCGACGACATCGTGCCCACCGCTGCTGGTATGCCGGGCGGTGGCGGCACCGGGGCGTCGTAAGCCCCTCAGTGCCCCCCAGGGCGGCGCGTGGCCCCTCTGTCGCTCTCCGGGCGCACCCAGTGCCCCGGAGCGGCGCAGGCGGCCCTCCAGCGCCCCCAGCCGACCGCCCCAGGCTCTTACAGGCTCTTCAGGAGACACAGTGAACGACTTCCCCGGCAGCGGCATCTACGCCCGCACGCAGGCCGAGTACACCGGTCCTCGTGCGGAGTCCCGCTACGTCATCCCGCGCTTCGTCGAGCGCACCTCGCAGGGCGTGCGTGAGTACGACCCGTACGCGAAGCTGTTCGAGGAGCGCGTGATCTTCCTCGGCGTGCAGATCGACGACGCCTCCGCCAACGACGTCATGGCGCAGCTGCTGTGCCTGGAGTCGATGGACCCCGACCGTGACATCTCGGTCTACATCAACAGCCCCGGTGGCTCGTTTACGGCCCTCACGGCCATTTACGACACGATGCAGTTCGTGAAGCCCGACATCCAGACGGTCTGCATGGGGCAGGCGGCCTCCGCCGCCGCGATCCTGCTGGCCGCCGGCACGCCGGGCAAGCGCATGGCGCTTCCGAACGCCCGCGTGCTGATCCACCAGCCCTACAGCGAGACCGGCCGCGGCCAGGTCTCGGACCTCGAAATCGCCGCGAACGAGATCCTTCGGATGCGCGCGCAGCTGGAAGACATGCTGGCCAAGCACTCGACCACGCCGATCGAGAAGATCCGCGAGGACATCGAGCGCGACAAGATCCTCACCGCTGAGGACGCGCTCGCGTACGGCCTGATCGACCAGATCATCTCCACCCGCAAGATGAACAATTCCGCGGTCGTCTGACGTATCGCTGTATCGTCTGCCGCTCGTCTGTCGCCCGTTGGCGCGGTTCACGACAAAGTGAACCGCGCCAAGGGGGGCCCGAACGGGGGGCTCGGCAAGGTACCGTCGGACATAAGGCAGCACCAGGAGCCGCTGGACCTAGGCGTCTCCCAGGCGAAGGGGAAGCACACCGTGGCACGCATCGGTGACGGCGGCGATCTGCTCAAGTGCTCGTTCTGTGGCAAGAGCCAGAAGCAGGTCAAGAAGCTCATCGCAGGCCCCGGTGTGTACATCTGCGACGAGTGCATCGATCTCTGCAACGAGATCATCGAAGAAGAACTCGCGGAAACGAGCGAGGTCCGCTGGGAGGAGCTCCCGAAGCCCCGCGAGATCTACGAGTTCCTCGAGGGGTACGTGGTCGGCCAGGAGTCGGCCAAGAAAGCCCTCTCGGTCGCGGTGTACAACCACTACAAGCGGGTCCAGGCCGGTGAGAACGGCGGCGGTCAGAACCGGGACGACGCCATCGAGTTGGCGAAGTCCAACATCCTCCTGCTGGGCCCCACGGGCTCCGGCAAGACTCTGCTCGCCCAGACGCTCGCGCGCATGCTCAACGTCCCGTTCGCCATCGCCGACGCGACGGCGCTGACGGAGGCGGGGTACGTCGGCGAGGACGTCGAGAACATCCTGCTGAAGCTCATCCAGGCGGCCGACTACGACGTCAAGAAGGCCGAGACGGGCATCATCTACATCGACGAGATCGACAAGGTGGCCCGTAAGAGCGAAAACCCGTCGATCACGCGAGACGTGTCCGGCGAGGGCGTCCAGCAGGCGCTGCTCAAGATCCTGGAGGGCACGACGGCCTCCGTTCCGCCCCAGGGCGGACGCAAGCACCCCCACCAGGAGTTCATCCAGATCGACACGACGAACGTCCTGTTCATCGTGGGCGGCGCCTTCGCGGGCCTGGAGAAGCTCATCGAGTCGAGGGCGGGTGCCAAGGGCATCGGCTTCGGCGCGACGATCCGCTCCAAGCGCGAGCTCGAGTCCAAGGACCAGTTCGAGGCCGTCATGCCCGAGGACCTGGTGAAGTTCGGCATGATCCCCGAGTTCATCGGCCGGCTGCCCGTCATCACCTCGGTCCACAACCTCGACCGGCCGGCGCTCCTCCAGATCCTCGTGGAGCCGCGCAACGCGCTCGTGAAGCAGTACCAGCGCCTGTTCGAACTCGACGGCGTGGAGCTGGACTTCGAGCGCGAGGCCCTGGAAGCCATCGCCGACCAGGCGATCCTCCGCCAGACCGGCGCGCGCGGCCTGCGCGCCATCATGGAGGAGGTCCTCCAGGCGGTGATGTACGAGGTTCCCTCGCGCAAGGACGTGGCGAGGGTCGTCATCACGGCGGACGTCGTCCTGTCCAACGTCAACCCGACGCTGATCCCGCGCGACGCCCGCGGTCGCGGCCCGGGCGAGCAGAAGACGGCATAGGCGGTACGTATACGCGAAGAGGGGCGCCCGGCGGATATCGTCGGGCGCCCCTCTTTTGCCGTACGAGGTACGGGTGCGTACCCCTACCTCGTTGGGGAGCGGGAAGCAGCCCATGATGTCCGACGCGAACATCCGTTTCTCCGCCGAGGTGTGCGATCGGCTCGCTGAGACAGCGGCTGCCTACGGATTTTCGCCCCGCGCCTGCCTGGCCCGCCTCGCCCACACCCTGCTCACTCCCGACGAGCGGGCCGAGCGAGCGGCGGCCCGCTGAGTCCCGTCAGCTGCCCTTGCGGTTGTGCAGGAAGACACCTGGGTAACCGCACATACCCGGTATCGGGCCGAACCGACCCCTGACCGCCCTGACGGCGCGATCGTCGTCACCGCCGATCCGGAACGCTGGAAGGGCCTGCCCGTCCGGATGCTCGACCTCGCTCCCAGGGTTTCGCAGGAGGGAGGGGAGTGAGGCTTGGCAGCCTTGGCGTGTGACCGCCGACTTCCTCGCTCCGATGGGGGCGAAGCTCCGCGTTGGCGTCCGATACGCCGCTGTAGTTCGTGGCGGATCTCGTGGCGTACTTCGCCGGACTGGTCGCAATGGAGAGATTGCGCCAGGTTCACGGTAAATCCTGGAATCGGACTCTGTCTCGTGATCTAGTGGCGCCGACCGCATCGGTCATTCGTTCGCATGGCCGGTGAGCTGAAAACGGGAGGGTGCTACATGAGGATGCGCATGATCTAGCGGGTTCTGGTAGCGGCAAGTGTGGTTATGGCAGCCGGGGTTGTGCCGCTGGTGACGGCGACGTCGGCAAGCGCCGACCAGAGCCGGTGCGTGCACTACATAGGTGACCACGGCTACTTGGTTGGCCCCAAGGTCAAGGGAGCATGCAGCCATGCCGCGTGGCATGCGGGCAGCGTGGTGGCGAACCCGGCCTGCCTCTCGGGGCTGGTGAACATACACGTCGATCTGTCAGACGCACAGGCTGCCTGTCTCCGCGCCTGACAACGGCGGAGCGGCAGGAGTAGGGGCGCCCGGCAACGCTCGCCGGGCGCCCCCATCGTGGTTCAGCAGCTACTTTGCGACGCGCACGTCGTTGCGGAGCTTGGCGGCGAGGGACGCCACGTCATCGGTCGAGCCCCCGTTGCCGGAGGCCAGGCCGGCGAGGCTGAATGCCGACACCTGTGCGACGGTGCTGTGGTCGCCCCAAATGCAGAAAGGCACCGTGATGGTCTTCGCGGCGCCGGCGCCTGTGGACGACGAGTTGGTGTTGTCGATCTGGGCCACCTGGCACTTCATGATGCCGTTGGAGAAGCCTGACGGGTTGACCGTCTCCGGGCTGCCGAGCAGCTTGCCCTTGGTGCTGTCACCGCTCTGGTTCTTCTCGGACTCCGACTTGACCTTGGCGAACATGGCGTCCACGGCGGCCTCGGGGTCGTCGATGGTGCCGTAGACGCCCTTGAAGGACAGGCTCTTCTGGGACAGGCCGGTGCCGTTCGTGTAGCTCCCGTTGGCGCCCTTCGCGTTCTTCACGCCGAACTTCTGGAAGTCCGCGACATCGCTGTCGCTGACGGTGTCAGAAGAGGATTCGCTTTCCGCCTTCTTGTACGTACCGTTGATCACCGTCGCCTGCGCGACCAGCTTGTGCGGGCCGTCGTCCGCGACCGAACCACTGCCGCTGCTGCTACCGCCGATGACGAGATACGCCGCCACGGCGATCGCGGCGACGACCGCGACCGAGCCGATGATGAGCGCCGTCTTCTTCTTGCCGCCGCCGGGCGCGGGCGGCGGCGGGGCGCCGTAGGGCTGCTGGCCGTAGGGAGGCTGCTGGCCGTAAGGGGGCTGCTGGCCGTACGCGGGCTGCTGACCGTACGGGGGAGTCTGCGGCGGGACGCCCTGGGGAGCCTGCTGGGGGTAGCCGTAGCCGGGCTGCGGAGGAGCCTGCTGCGGATAGCCGTAACCGGGCTGGGGCGCCTGCGGCGGCTGGCCGTAGGGGCCTTGCTGCCCCGGCTGACCGTACGGCCCGGGCTGCTGGGGCGGCCCACCGTACGGGCCCGGCTGGTTGTAGCTCATCTCTGGGTTCCCCTCCAGATGCTTATGTGTTCCTGACATCTTGACGGAAGGGCGAAGGGTGCGGGACACGTGGGGTCTATTGATGCCTAGTTGTTGACAGGCTGTTCCAGACGTTCGACGTACTGGTCGAACGTGGCGGACGAGTGCGCGCCGACGGAAGCGGCGTAGTACGTCTTCGACCACACATGTCCTTTTATGTCTCGTGAACGCCGTATAGCCCTAGCTTTAGCTCCTCTGAGTTGCCTGGCCAGGTTTGCCACGGAAATGCACGCCGGATAGCTGACGGTTGCGTGGATGAGGTCGGCCTGGCCGTGAAACTCTCGCAGACATGCGGTGTCTGCCACCTTTGGGACCCTGCGTCGCGCGTCAGCCGCGGCAGGTTCACCGGGTGCGGGCACACCGACGACGCGGATCACAATGCCTCGGTCGTCATTCTCCGTCGTGCCCTTCGTGGTCCGGCGGGCACCACCAGTGCCGCAGGACATTGCGATGAACAGCACGCACCCGCAGGCCATGCCCGGCCTCCGATGCCCCGCACCCGTGCCGGGCGCACGCGTGAACCCCTGAACCCCTCATCCGGGACGGCCCGCCTTCCAGTGGATATCGAGGGCTACAAGGAGTCCCAGCAGGTCACTGCAGGGAGGATGTCAAGAAAGAATCGCGTTTCGGGACACGGGCGCGGCACCTCTAAACTGACCCCGTGACCGAGAACTCTCAGCAGCCGCAATCAGCGCCCACTTCCGAACTGCCGACCCAGTACGCGCCGGCCGAGGTAGAGGGGAAGCTGTACGAGCGCTGGGTAGAACGGGGTTACTTCGCGGCCGACGCGAAGAGCGACAAGCCCGCGTACACCATTGTCATCCCGCCGCCGAACGTCACCGGGTCGCTGCACCTGGGCCATGCCTTCCAGCACACGCTCATGGACGCCCTGACGCGCCGCAAGCGCATGCAGGGATACGAGTCGCTGTGGCTGCCGGGCATGGACCACGCCGGTATCGCGACCCAGAACGTCGTCGAGCGCGAGCTCGGCAAGGAGGGCAAGTCCCGCCACGATTTGGGTCGTGAGGCGTTCGTCGAGCGCGTGTGGCAGTGGAAGGAAGAGTACGGCGGCAAGATCCTCGGCCAGATGCGCCGGCTCGGCGACGGCGTGGACTGGTCCCGCGAGCGGTTCACCATGGACGAAGGGCTCTCGCAGGCCGTCCAGACCATCTTCAAGAAGCTGTACGACGACGAGCTGATCTACCGCGCCGAGCGCATCATCAACTGGTGCCCGCGCTGCCTCACGGCCATCTCGGACATCGAGGTCGAGTACCAGGACGACGACGGCGAGCTGGTCTCCATGAAGTACGGGGAGGGGGATGACACGATCGTCGTCGCCACCACCCGTGCCGAGACGATGCTCGGTGACACTGCTGTCGCCGTCCACCCCGACGACGAGCGCTACCGGCACCTGGTCGGCCGACGGATCAAGCTGCCGCTGACGGACCGCACCATCCCCGTCGTCGCGGACACCCACGTCGACCCGGAGTTCGGCACCGGCGCCGTCAAGGTGACCCCGGCCCACGACCCGAACGACTTCGCCATCGGCCAGCGCCACGACCTGGAGTCGCTGACCGTCATGGACGAGCGCGGCGTCATCACCGTGCACGGCCCGTTCCAGGGCCTCGACCGCTTCGAGGCCCGCTCCGCGATCGTCGCCGCGCTGCGCGCGGAGGGCCGCATCGTCGCCGAGAAGCGCCCGTACGTCCACTCGGTGGGTCACTGCTCGCGCTGCAAGACGACGCTGGAGCCGCGTCTGTCCATGCAGTGGTGGGTCAAGGTCGGCCCGCTGGCCAAGGCTGCCGGCGACGCCGTCCGGGACGGCCGGGTCACCATCCACCCCGCCGACATGTCGAAGCGCTACTTCGACTGGGTCGACAACATGCACGACTGGTGCATCTCGCGCCAGCTGTGGTGGGGCCACCGGATCCCCGTCTGGTACGGCCCCGAGGGCGAGGTTGTCTGCGTCGGCCCGGACGAGGAGCCCCCGGGCACCGAAGCCGAGGGCTGGAAGCAGGACCCCGACGTCCTGGACACCTGGTTCTCCTCGGGCCTGTGGCCCTTCTCGACCCTCGGCTGGCCCGAACGGACCCCGGACCTCGAGAAGTTCTACTCGACCGACGTCCTCCTCACGGGCCACGACATCATCTTCTTCTGGGTCGCCCGGATGATGATGTTCGGCCTGTACGCGATGGACGGCGAGGTGCCCTTCAAGACCATCGCACTCACCGGACTCGTTCGTGACCAGTTCGGCAAGAAGATGTCGAAGTCCTCGGGCACGGCCGTCGACCCGCTCGACTGGATGAACGCGTACGGCTCCGACGCCGTCCGCTTCACCCTCGCCCGCGGCGCCAACCCCGGTACGGACGTGCCGATCGGTGAGGACTGGGTCCAGGCGTCCCGGAACTTCGCCAACAAGATCTGGAACGCCACCCGCTTCGCGCTGATGAACGGCGCGACGGTCGCGGGCCCGCTGCCGGACCCGTCCGAGATGACGGCGACGGACCGCTGGATCCTCTCCCGCCTGAACAAGACGGTGGCCGAAGTCGACGCGTTCTACGACGACTTCCAGTTCGCCAAGCTGTCCGACGCCCTCTACCACTTCGCGTGGGACGAGGTCTTCGACTGGTACGTCGAGCTGTCCAAGACGACGTTCATGGCGGGCGGCGAGCCGGCGAAGGTCTCCGGGCGTGTCCTGGGCGAGGTCCTCGACGTCACCCTGCGCCTCCTGCACCCGATCGTCCCCTTCGTCACCGAGACGCTGTGGACGACGCTGACCGGCGGCGAGTCGGTCGTCGTCGCCGAGTGGCCGACCGACTCCGGTTTCCGCGACGCGGGCGCCGAGCGTGAGATCGAGACGCTTCAGCAGGTCATCACGGAGGTCCGCCGCTTCCGTGCCGACCAGGGTCTCCAGCCCGGCCAGCGCGTCCCGGCCCGCCTCACGCTGGACGGCACCGCCCTCGCCCCGCACGAGGCGGCCATCCGCCAGCTGCTGCGGCTGCAGCCGGAGGGCGAGGCCTTCGCGGCGACGGCGACGCTTCCCGTCGCCGGGGCCACGGTGGCGCTCGACCTCTCCGGCACGATCGATGTCGCGGCCGAGCGCAAGCGGCTCGCCAAGGACCTCGCCGCCGCGGAGAAGGAGAAGGCCCAGGCGAACGCCAAGCTCGGCAACGAGGCGTTCCTCGCCAAGGCGCCGGACCAGGTCGTGGACAAGATCCGTACGCGGCTCGCCAAGGCGGACGAGGACATCGCCCGCATCCAGGCCCAACTGGAACGCCTCCCGGAGGCGTAACGGCTCTGTCGTAGCTGAACGAAGGCCCCCGGGACCTCCCTGGTCCCGGGGGCCTTCGACGTCTGTGGTCTGCGGGTGGGTGGGGGGTGGTCGCGCAGTTCCCCGCGCCCCTGAGGCGGGGGCTTCGCCCCGCATCCCCCGCCCACCCGGATTCGTTGGCTGCGGGCCGGTGGGGGCTTGGCGCGCAGTTCCCACGGGGCTGCGCCCCAGCGCCCCCAAAAGCCTGGGGCGCTGGGGCGCAGCCCCGTGCCCAGGGGCGCGGGGAACTGCGCGACCGGCCCCCACTCGCCCGCAGCCGAAGAACCCACCCGGGGGTCCGGGGGCGGAGCCCCCGGGGACGGGACGGGCAGGGGCGGCGGGGGCGAGAGACCCGGGGCGGGCTCGGCTCCGTAGACTGGCAGCGTGAGTGAGCTCCCCGCACGACAGCAGCGAGCCGGACGAGCCGGACCCCAGCGACCCGCACGCCCTCTTCGACGAGATCATCGCGGCCGAGACCGACCGCGACCCCGACCTCGCGGTGATCGAGGCCGGCAGCCGCACCCTGCGCACCCGGGGCGCCGACGCGGGCCGGCAGGCCGACGTGCCCGGCCGCCCCGCCGACCCCGAGGTCGACAAGGCGCTGCGCGCGGTGGAGTCCGAGCTCGCCGGCCGCTGGGGCGAGACCAAACTGGAGCCCTCCGTCAGCCGGATCGCCGCGCTGATGGACGTCCTGGGCGAGCCCCAGCGCGCGTACCCCTCGATCCACATCACGGGCACGAACGGCAAGACCTCCACCGCCCGCATGATCGAGGCCCTCCTCGGCGCCTTCGACCTGCGCACCGGCCGGTACACCAGCCCCCACGTCCAGTCGATCACCGAGCGGATCAGCCTCGACGGCGACCCGATCTCCGCCGAGCGGTTCATCGAGACGTACAACGACATCAAGCCGTACATCGAGATGGTCGACGGCCAGCAGGAGTACCGGCTGTCGTTCTTCGAGGTGCTCACCGGCATGGCGTACGCCGCCTTCGCGGACAGCCCCGTCGACGTCGCCGTCGTCGAGGTCGGCATGGGCGGCAGCTGGGACGCCACCAACGTGATCGACGGGGACGTCGCCGTCGTCACCCCGATCGACCTCGACCACACCGACCGGCTCGGCGAGACGCCCGGCGAGATCGCCACCGAGAAGGCCGGCATCATCAAGCAGGACGCGACGGTGATCCTGGCGCAGCAGCCGGTGGACGCCGCTCAGGTGCTGTTGAAGAAGGCCGTGGAAGTCGACGCGACCGTGGCCCGTGAGGGCCTGGAGTTCGGGGTCGTCGCCCGGCAGGTCGCCGTCGGCGGGCAGCTGATCACACTGCGCGGGCTCGGCGGGGAGTACGAGGAGATCTTCCTGCCGCTGCACGGCCCCTACCAGGCGCACAACGCCGCCGTGGCGCTCGCAGCGGTCGAGGCGTTCTTCGGCGTCGGCGCGGCGCACGCCCAGCGGCTCGACATCGACACCGTGCGGAAGGCGTTCGCCGCCGTCACCTCGCCGGGCCGCCTCGAGGTCGTACGGCGCTCACCGACCGTCGTCCTGGACGCCGCGCACAACCCGGCGGGCGCCCGTGCCACCGCCGAGGCCGTGGGCGAGGCCTTCGACTTCAGCCGGCTGATCGGGGTCGTCGGCGCGAGCGGCGACAAGAACGTACAGGGGCTGCTCGAGGCCTTCGAGCCGATCTTCGCCGAGGTCGTGATCACCCAGAACTCCAGCCATCGCGCGATGGACGCCGACGAACTCGCCGGGATCGCCGTCGAGATCTTCGGCGACGAGCGGGTGCAGGTGGAGCCGCGGCTCGACGACGCGATCGAGGCGGCGATCACGCTGGCCGAGGAGGAGGGCGAGTACGCGGGCGGCGGCGTTCTCGTGACCGGCTCCGTCATCACCGTCGGCGAGGCCCGACTGCTCCTGGGGAGGGGCTGACCGCTGTGCGTACGCTCTGTGCTTCCACTCTGATCGGCGAGTTCTTCGTCATCGGCTTCGCCGGGCTCGTCGCCATGAAGGATCCCGATCTGTCCATGGCCACGGTGTGGACGGTCAGCGGGATCTTCATGGCGGTGAGTGTGCTGCTCTGCGGGATGATCACCCGGCCCGGGGGTGTCCAGCTCGGCTGGGCCCTGCAGATCGCGCTGATCGCCAGCGGGTTCGTCGTGGGGTCGATGTTCTTCCTGGGGGCGATCTTCGCCGCGCTGTGGTGGGCTTCGGTGCACTACGGGCGGAAGATCGACGAGGCCAAGGCGAGGTTCGCTGCGCAGGCGGAGGCGGGCGGGAACCCGGCATAGGGTTCTTCGCCCCGCCCCCTGGGGGCTCGGCCCCCAGTCCCCCGAAAGGTCGCGCAGTTCCCCGCGCCCCTGACAGGGAGCGCGGGGCCCGTAGTCGGAGAGCCCCGAAGAGCCCCGAAGAACCCCGTCCACCTGACTCTGCGTGACACCCACCCAGACACGCCCTGTAGCCTCGGTCACCCGCACACTTGTGACCTGAAGGAGCCACCACCGTGAGCCAGCGCACCCTCGTCCTCCTCAAGCCCGACGCCGTCCGTCGCGGTCTGACCGGCGAGATCATCAGCCGTATCGAGCGCAAGGCCGGCTGGCAGATCACCGCGCTGGAGCTGCGCACGCTGGACCAGGACACGCTGGAGCAGCACTACGGCGAGCACAAGGGCAAGCCGTTCTACGAGCCGCTGGTGGAGTTCATGGCGTCCGGCCCGGTCGTGGCGCTGGTCGTCGAGGGCGAGCGGGTCATCGAGGGCGTGCGCGCGCTCGCCGGCCCCACCGACCCCATCGCCGCCGCCCCCGGTTCCATCCGCGGCGACTACGGTGTGATCGTCCGCGAGAACCTGATCCACGCCTCCGACTCCGAGGAGTCCGCCGAGCGCGAGCTGAAGATCTTCTTCCCCGGCCGCGTCTGACCCCTCCTCGCAGTCGCGTCCGAGCTGCGCCCAAGCCGCCGGCGAGTCGCTTCCAAGTCGCCTCCGAGCCAGGTCCAGGTCAGGTCCAGGTCGCGGCAGACCCGCACAGACATCACGATTCCAAGATGTTCTTGTAACGGCTTGCAAAGGCTTGGAAAGGACTTGCGTCCCCAGCCTGATGTCCGACCGGGGACGGCCGTGGAAATTCCGGCCGTCCCGCGGCATATGCGTGCCGATCGGGGGAACGCGTGCCCCCGTTGGGTCGTCTCCACAAGCGGGGCGACGCCACGCATGCTGACAATGGCGAAGACCCTCGCGCAGTGTTCGTGTGGGCGCGTCTACGATGGAGACCTTCACGTCACTGCACCCACCTCGCCGTTCCTAAAAAGCCGTCAAAGCTCCGCTTGGGAAGGCCAGACGAATCCTGATGGGGAACTCAATGTCGTTCATCGGCCGTGACATGGCTGTCGACCTCGGGACCGCCAACACGCTGGTGTACGTCAGGGGTCGCGGGATTGTACTCAACGAGCCGTCCGTCGTCGCGATCAACACCAACACCGGTGGCATCCTCGCGGTCGGCGCGGAGGCGAAGAAGATGATCGGGCGGACCCCCGGCAACATCGTTGCCGTGCGCCCGCTGAAGGACGGTGTCATCGCCGACTTCGAGATCACCGAGCGCATGCTCCGCTATTTCATCCTGAAGATCCACAAGCGGCGCTATCTCGCCCGCCCCCGTGTCGTCGTCTGTGTGCCCTCGGGCATCACGGGTGTCGAGCGCCGTGCCGTCATCGAGGCGTCGTCCCAGGCCGGCGCCCGCCAGGTGCACATCATCGAGGAGCCCATGGCCGCGGCCATCGGGTCCGGCCTGCCGGTCCACGAGGCCACGGGCAACATGGTGGTGGACATCGGCGGCGGCACCACGGAGGTCGCGGTCATCTCGCTCGGCGGCATCGTCACCGCCCAGTCCATCCGCGTCGCGGGCGACGAGCTGGACAACGCGATCATCCAGCACATCAAGAAGGAGTACAGCCTCCTCCTCGGTGAGCGCACCGCCGAACAGATCAAGATCACGATCGGTTCGGCGTACGACCTGGACAACGACGAGCACACCGAAATCCGCGGCCGGGATCTCGTCTCCGGGCTGCCCAAGACCGTTGTCATCTCCGCGGCCGAGGTCCGCAAGGCGATCGAGGAACCGGTCAACGCGATCGTCGACGCAGTGAAGACGACGCTCGACAAGTGCCCGCCGGAGCTTTCGGGTGACGTGATGGACCGCGGAATCGTTCTGACGGGCGGCGGGGCGCTGCTGCGCGGGCTCGACGAGCGCCTGCGCCGCGAGACCGGTATGCCGATCCACATCGCCGAGGATCCGCTGGACAGCGTGGCGCTCGGGTCCGGCAAGTGTGTCGAGGAATTCGAGGCGCTCCAGCAGGTTCTGGACGCCCAGCCGCGCAGATGAGGTAACTCTTCGATTCCGCCGTAACGGGATGATCGCTTCTCGTACGGCGGATCGTTGATATCGAGGCATAAGCTCCCCCATAACACCCTTGGGCGTCAGCACTCGCTCGGGGTGCGTTCCTGTTGACACCGACGAGGAAGGCACGGCCGCCGCACGTGAGGGACACACGAGAGAGCCGGCTGCTCCTGGTGCTGCTGATCGCCATCGCGTTCGCTCTGATCACGGTGGACATCCGTGGTGGACAGGACTCACCGGTCCAGGGTGCCCGCCAAGCCGCCGCGGCGGCCTTCGGCCCGATCGAGAACGGGGTGTCCTCCGCGGTCAACCCCGTCGGCAACGCGATCGCCGCGGTCCGCGACTCGGACAGCCGGCACGATCGCATCGCCCAACTCGAGCACGACAACACGGCGCTGAAGGCCAAGCTCGGCAGCGGCGACCGCAATCGCAGCCGTCTGAACCAGCTCGACAAGATGCTGAAGATGGCCGGCGCCGGGCAGTACGGCATCAAGGGCGCCGAGGTCATCGCCATAGGAGCCGCCCAGGGCTTCTCCTGGACCGTGACCATCGACGTCGGCAGCAAGGACGGCATCCAGCGCGACATGACGGTCCTGAACGGCGACGGACTCGTCGGCCGCGTGACCACCGTCGGTCCGGACACCGCCACGGTGCTGCTCGCCAACGACCCCGATTTCACCGTCGGTACGCGGATGGAGTCCAGCGACGAGCTCGGCTTCGCCTCCGGTCAGGGCGACCGCCCGCTGCGGGTGGAGATGCTCAACGGCAAGGCGAAGATCAAGAAGGGGGACCGGCTGGTCACCTTCGGCTCGCAGGCCGACAAGCCCTTCGTGCCCGGCGTCCCGGTCGGCGTGGTGTCCCGTGTCGACCCGTCAGGCGGCGACCTGACCCGCACGATCTACGTCACGTCGTACGTCGCGTTCTCGAAGCTCGACATCGTCGGTGTCGTCGTAGAGGCCCCCCGCAAGGACCCACGTGACACGGTGCTGCCGGCCAAGCCCAAACCGACGCCCACGCCGACCGTGACCGTGACGGTCACCCCCTCGGCGTCCGCGCCCGTCACCGGCCAGACGCCGTAGGAGCTGAATCCCCATGCGTTTCAATCGGATGCTGCTCTCCGCCACCCTGGTGGTGGTCGCCCTGGTGATCCAGGTGAGCGTCCTCGCCCGTCTCCATCTCCCGGGTGCCGTCCCGGACCTCGTCCTGCTCACCGTGCTGGCCCTCGCCATGGTCTACGGCCATGTCGGCGGCGCCCTCATCGGCTTCGGCGCCGGCCTGCTCGCCGACCTCGCCCCGCCCGCCGACCACGCCGCCGGGCGCTACGCCCTCGTGCTGTGCGTCATCGGCTATCTCGCGGGGCTGGCGAAGCCGGAGAACGGCCAGCTCAAGTCGGCGACCGGCCCGATGGCCGTGGTCGTCGCCGCCGCGGTCGGCTCCACCCTGCTGTACGCCGGTGTCGGCGCCCTCGTCGGTGACACCGCCGCCCGCCATGTGGGCCTGGGCAGCCTGCTGTTCACGGCCGCCCTGTACGACCTGCTGCTCGCGCCGTTCGTGGTCCCGGGGCTGATGGCCCTGGCCCGGCGCTCCGAGAGCAATCCGCTCGCCGATTCCAACAGCGCCAAGGCCGCCGACGTCTCCTCGGGCTGGCTGGCCTCCGGTACCGGCCTGCGCATCGGCAGCCAGCGCGGCCACCGGGTCAAGGCCGCCCGCGCCCGCGTCGCCCGCGCGGGGCGCATCAAGGGGGTCAAGCGCCTGTGAGCACACGTCGGTTGACCGACCCCGGGGTCAAGTCCCCCAGGTTCGCCGTGTACTCGTATGACCTGTATGACTCGTACGCATGTGGCGCCCCGTACGCACACGGCTCGCGCGCCCGTGTCCCGTACCCACTCTGAGAGGGGGAGGCAGCACCAGTGACCAACATTCCCGAGACCGGCAGGACCCCACGGGTACAGATCCGGCTCGTCGTCATCCAGATCCTCGTGCTCTCCCTCCTCGGTACCCTCGGCGGCCGTCTGTGGTACCTCCAGATCCGCAACGGCCAGGAGTACGCCAAGGAAGCCTCCGGCAACCACGTCCAGCAGGTCGTCCAGCCCGCCGTACGCGGCTCGATCCTCGACGCGCGCGGGGTGCCGATCGCCGACAACGAGACCCGGCTCGTGGTCTCCGCCTCGCGCACCGACCTGATGAAGATGAAGGACGACGGCAAGGCGGTCCTGACGAAGCTGGCCGGCGTGCTGGACATGAAGCCCGAGGACGTCATCCAGAAGGTCCGGCTGTGTGACGCGAAGACGCCGCAGCCCTGCTGGAACGGCTCCCCGTACCAGCCCATCCCCATCACCGACGAGGCCACCGCCAAGCAGGCCCTGCAGATCCGTGAGCGTTCCGAGGACTTCCCCGGCATCAGCGCCGAGCCCGAGGCCGTACGTCGCTACGCCGCCCCCGGCAAGGCCAACACCGCTCAGGTCCTCGGCTATCTCTCACCCGTCACGGACGCCGAGATCACCCAGGCCAAGGACAGCAGCTCGCCCTACCTCCGGTCCGACCAGGTCGGCCGCTCCGGCCTCGAGCGCCAGTACGACAAGGAGTTGCGCGGCAAGGCCGGCGTCACCCGTTACGAGGTCGACAACCTCGGCCGCGTGATCGGCAAGGCCAAGAGCGACGCGGCCCAGTCCGGCTCCAACCTCGTCACCAGCATCGACTCCCGCGTCCAGCGGGTCGCCGAGTACGAGCTGGACACGGCGATGAAGACCGCCCGCCAGCAGTTCGACAAGATCACCGGCGAGAACTACAAGGCCGACTCGGGCGCCGTCGTGGTGATGGAGGCCAAGACCGGCCGGATCGTCTCCATGGCGTCCGCCCCGACGTACGACCCGAACGCCTGGGTCGGCGGCATCTCCGCCAAGGACTACAAGGCCCTCACCGGAAAGAACTCCGACTACCCGCTCCTGAACAGGGCCATACAGGGTCAGTCCGCGCCCGGTTCGACCTTCAAGGTGGTCTCCACGGCCGCCGCGGTCGAGGCCGGCTACGAGTGGGACGGCGGCTACCCCTGCACCAGCTCGTACTCGGTGGGCGGCCAGGTCTTCAAGAACTTCGAGGGCGAGAACTTCGGCCCCATCTCGCTCGGCCGGGCCCTCGAGGTCTCGTGCGACACCGTCTTCTACGGCCTCGCGGACAACGAGTGGAAGAAGGACGGCGGCATCAACCCCAAGAAGGGGGAGCCGAAGGACTACTTCTTCAAGGCCGCCCACCAGTTCGGCCTCGGCAAGGAGACCGGCGTCGACCTGCCCAACGAGGTCACCGGCCGCGTCCCGGACCGCCAGTGGAAGCAGAACTACTGGAAGGCCAACAAGGACGTCTGGTGCAAGTCCGGCAAGAAGGACGGTGACTACGTCCAGAAGATCGCGTACGAGAACTGCCTCGAGGGCAACAAGATGCGCGAGGGTGACGAGATCAACTACTCCATCGGTCAGGGCGACACCCTCGTCACCCCGATCCAGGAGGCCATGATCTACGGGGCGCTCGCCAACGGCGGCACCATCCACACGCCGACCATCGGCAAGGCGATCGTCAGCGCCGACGGCAAGACCGTCCAGGAGATCAAGCCCAAGGTCAAGGGCAGGCTGCCGATCAGCGAGGCCACGCTCAAGGGCATGGACTCGGCCCTGGAAGGCGTCGTCACCCGTGGTACCGCCGCCTGGAAGTTCGGCGGCTGGCCGCAGGACAAGATCGCGCTGCACGCCAAGACCGGTACCGCCGAGGTCTACGGCAAGCAGACCACGTCCTGGTTCGCCACGTACACCAAGGACTACACGGTCGTCATGACCATCGCCCAGGCCGGTACGGGCTCCGGCGCCTCCGGTGAGGCCGTGCGCAACATCTACAACGCGCTGTACGGCGTCCAGGCCGACGGCTCCATCGACAACTCGAAGGCCCTCCTCCCCACCCCCCAGAAGGGCCTCCCGAAGATCCAGACGGACGGTTCGATCGACACCCCGGAGATCTCCAAGGACCCCGTCAAGGACCTCCAGGCCAGCGAGTCGCCCTCGCCCGGAGCCACCGACCAGCAGCTGCCCGCGGGCACCACGCCGTCCCCGACGGCCAGTAACCGGAACACCCGAAGGCGTACGGACCGTCCGAAGAAGCGGCGGGGGACGAGGATCCTGACATGACCGGAGCGAACAACTTCTCCGTCTCCGGCTACGGCCCCGCCCGCGGCGGGATGTCACGGCTCCTGGCCCGTGACTCCCTGGCCCGCCGCCTCGACTGGCCGATACTGCTCTCGGCCATGGCGCTCTCCCTGATCGGCTCGGCCCTCGTCTACTCGGCGACCCGCAACCGCACCGAGATCAACCAGGGCGACCCGTACTACTTCCTCATCCGCCACCTCATGAACACCGGCATCGGCTTGGGGCTGATGGTCGGCACGATCTGGCTGGGCCACCGCACCCTGCGCACGGCGGTCCCGATCCTGTACGGCCTCTCGGTCTTCATGATCCTGCTGGTGCTGACCCCGCTCGGCGCGACGATCAACGGCCAGCGCAACTGGCTCGTCGCGGGCGGTCTGTCGCTCCAGCCCGCCGAGTTCATCAAGATCACGATCATCCTGGGCATGGCGATGCTGTTGGCCACCCGGGTGGACGCGGGCGACAAGCAGTACCCCGACCACCGCACGGTGCTGCAGGCGCTGGGCCTCGCGGCCGTCCCGATGATGATCGTGATGCTCATGCCCGACCTGGGCACGATCATGGTCGCGGTCATCATCGTGCTCGGCGTGCTGCTCGCCTCCGGCGCCTCCAACCGCTGGGTGTTCGGTCTGCTCGGCGCCGGTGCGCTGGGCGCGGTGGCGATCTGGCAGCTCAAGATCCTCGACGAGTACCAGATCAACCGCTTCGCCGCCTTCGCCAACCCCGACCTCGACCCGGCAGGCGTCGGCTACAACACCAACCAGGCCCGTATCGCCATCGGCTCCGGCGGCCTCTTCGGCACGGGCCTGGGCCACGGCTCCCAGACCACGGGCCAGTTCGTCCCGGAACAGCAGACGGACTTCGTCTTCACGGTCGCGGGCGAGGAACTGGGCTTCGTGGGCGCCGGCCTGATCCTGCTCCTGCTGGGCGTCGTCCTGTGGCGGGCCTGCCGCATCGCCCGCGAGACCACCGAGCTGTACGGCACGATCGTCGCCGCCGGCATCATCGCCTGGTTCGCCTTCCAGGCCTTCGAGAACATCGGCATGACCCTGGGCATCATGCCGGTCGCGGGCCTTCCCCTGCCCTTCGTCTCCTACGGCGGTTCGTCGATGTTCGCGGTGTGGGTGGCGGTGGGGTTGTTGCAGTCGATCAGAGTCCAGCGCCCCATGTCGGCGTAGGCCTCCGGCGGTTGGGCGGGAGGGGGTGCGTCTTCGGGTGCGGCCCGGTGGGGGTTGGTCGCGCAGTTCCTCGCGCCACTGAAGGCCATGGGCGGCCGGTGTTCGAGGGGCGTGTCCGATCCAGCCCCTCCGCCAGCGCACCTCGCGCGTCCGGCGTTTGAGGACGAGGCCGTTCAGCCCGTACCCCACCCACCCCGCCCATCCCACCCGCCCGGCCTGCGTCGGCAGGCCAGGGTGGGGGTCGGGGGCGGAGCCCCGCCGGGGTCCAAGGGGCGGCGGCTCCCAATGGGGTGCAGGGGCGGAGCCCCGCGGGGGGTTCGGGGGCGTAGCCCACGGCGGGTGTTGAAGGGGCGGAGCCCCTGGGGATGATGCGGGTCCCCCTGCTCGAGCGAAGCCGAGAGCTTGGGGGAGGGTAGGGGCGGCGGGGGCGAGATCCGGTCGTTCCCGGAGGTCCTGGAAGGGGCTGGTACTGCCGTCCCGGCCCGACAGCCACTAGATTCAGTTCATGGCGGACACCAAGCGCGAAATCGAGCGAAAGTACGAGGGTCCCCCGGCCGAGGGCGACGCGCCACTCCCGGACCTGACCGACGTCCCAGGAGTCTCCGTCGTCATCGACAAGGGTGTGGCCGAACTGGACGCCACCTACTACGACACGGCCGACCAGCGGCTCGCCACCGCCTCCCTCACCCTCCGCCGCCGCACCGGCGGCGACGACGCGGGCTGGCACCTCAAACTCCCCGTTTCCGAGGGCGTCCGCGACGAAATCCGCGCCCCGCTCTCCGACACCGTCCCCGAAGACCTGACCGCCCTCGTCCGCTCCCGCATCCGCGAGGCCGAACTGGTCCCCGTCGTACGTCTCCTGTCGGTCCGAGACATCCGCCACCTCGTCGACGCCTCCGGCACCCTCCTGGCCGAGGTCAGCGTCGACCGCGTCCGCGCGGAGCGCCTCAGCGGCGGTGCGGGCAGCGCGGAATGGACCGAGATCGAGGTGGAACTCGCCGACGACGGCGATCCGGCGTTCCTCGACAAGGTCGAGAAGAAGCTCCGCAAGGCGGGCATCAAACGCTCCGCCTCCGCGTCCAAACTGGCCAAGGCCCTCGACGACACGGCCCCCCGCAAGCCGGAGAAGGCGGAGAAGGTAGGCAAGGCAGGCAAGACGGGGAAGGCGGGGAAGGCGGGCGAGCCGGGGAAGGGTGACAACGCGGGGACGACCGGCAAGGTCGCTGACGTGTCGAAGGCGACGACGAAGGCCGCGAGGCCCGAACCCCCCGACTCGACCCCGCGCACCGCAGGCGACCACATCCTCACCTTCGTCCGCGCCCAACGCGACGCGATCGTCGAGCTCGACCCCGCCGTCCGCCGCGACGTGCCCGACTCCGTGCACCGGATGCGCGTCGCCACCCGCCGCCTCCGCAGCACCTTCCGCTCGTACGGCAAGATCCTCGACCGCACCGTCACCGACCCGATCGGCGTCGAGCTGAAGTGGCTCGCCGCCGAGCTGGGCGTCGACCGCGACCAGGAGGTCCTCACCGAGCACCTGACGTCGGCGCTCGACGACCTCCCGTCCGACCTGGTCACGGGCCCCGTCCAGGCCCGTCTGAGCACCTGGTCGGGGGCCCGCCGCTCCGGCTCCCGGCAGCACCTGATCGCCGTACTGGACGGCAAGCGCTACCTGGACCTGCTGACGACGCTGGACACCCTGGTGGCCGGGCCGCCCCTGCGGGAAGCGGCCTCGAAGAAACCTGCGAAGGTGATCGCCAAGGCCGTACGGAAGGGCTTCAAGAAGGTCGCCGACCTGGTCGGCGAGGCCCTGGAACTGCCGCCCGGCTCCGAGCGCGACCTCGCGATGCACGACGCCCGCAAGAAGGCCAAGCGCACGCGCTACGCGGCCGAGGCGGCGACCCCCGCCCTCGGTGACCCCGCCGCCGACCTGGTCAAGTCGATGAAGTCCCTGCAGACGCTGCTGGGCGACCATCAGGACAGCGTGATGGTCCGCGGGGCCCTGCGGGAGCTGGCGACGGAGGCGCACGCGGCGGGTGAGAACGCGTTCACGTACGGGGTGCTGTACGGCCGCGCGGAGCAGCGCGCGGCGGCGGTGGAGGCGGAGCTGCCGGGGGAGTGGGAGGCGATCGAGGACAAGGGCGCCGTCTGAGGCGTACGGGAGCCGGCCACGGCCGCGTTAGGCTGGATGGTCAACCCTGTCTGTACCTCCCAGCTCACGAAGGTTCGCGAGATGCCTGCCGAAGCCGCTGTATCGGTGTTTCCACAGCTCGAAGCTCTGCTCCCGCATGTGCAGAAGCCGATCCAGTACGTCGGCGGCGAGCTCAACTCCACGGTCAAGGCCTGGGACGCCTGTGACGTCCGCTGGGCGCTGATGTACCCGGACGCGTACGAGGTCGGGCTGCCCAACCAGGGCGTCATGATCCTTTACGAGGTGCTGAACGAGCGCGAGGGCGTCCTCGCCGAGCGCACGTACAGCGTCTGGCCGGACCTGGAGGAGCTGATGCGCGAGCACCGGGTCCCCCAGTTCACGGTGGACAGCCACCGCCCGGTGAAGGCCTTCGACGTCTTCGGTCTGTCCTTCTCCACGGAGCTGGGCTACACGAACATGCTGACGGCCCTGGACCTGGCCGGGATCCCGCTGGAGTCCAAGGACCGTACGCTCGACGACCCGATCGTCCTGGCCGGCGGCCACGCGGCGTTCAACCCCGAGCCGATCGCCGACTTCATCGACGCGGCGATCATCGGTGACGGCGAGCAGGCCGTGCTCGACATGACGGAGATCATCCGCGCCTGGAAGGCGGAGGGCCGCCCGGGCGGCCGCGAGGAGGTCCTCTTCCGCCTGGCGAAGACGGGCAACGTCTACATCCCGGCGTTCTACGACGTCGAGTACCTCTCCGACGGCCGTATCGCCCGTGTCGTGCCCAACAAGTCGGGTGTCCCGTGGCGTGTGTCCAAGCACACGGTCATGGACCTCGACGAGTGGCCGTACCCCAAGCAGCCGCTGGTCCCGCTGGCCGAGACGGTCCACGAGCGGATGTCGGTGGAGATCTTCCGCGGCTGTACGCGCGGCTGCCGCTTCTGCCAGGCGGGCATGATCACCCGCCCGGTGCGCGAGCGCTCGATCACGGGCATCGGCGAGATGGTGGAGAAGGGCCTGAAGGCGACGGGCTTCGAGGAGGTCGGCCTGCTGTCCCTCTCCTCCGCCGACCACTCGGAGATCGGTGACATCGCCAAGGGCCTGGCGGACCGCTACGAGGAGGACAAGATCGGCCTGTCCCTCCCCTCGACCCGTGTGGACGCCTTCAACGTCGACCTGGCGAACGAGCTGACGAGGAACGGCCGTCGCTCCGGTCTGACCTTCGCGCCGGAGGGCGGCTCCGAGCGCATGCGCAAAGTCATCAACAAGATGGTCTCGGAGGAGGACCTCATCCGGACCGTCTCCACGGCGTACGGCAACGGCTGGCGGCAGGTGAAGCTGTACTTCATGTGCGGCCTGCCGACGGAGACGGACGAGGACGTCCTGCAGATCGCCGACATGGCGATGAACGTGATCGCCGAGGGCCGCAAGGTCTCCGGCCAGAACGACATCCGCTGCACGGTGTCCATCGGCGGCTTCGTCCCCAAGCCGCACACCCCCTTCCAGTGGGCGCCCCAGCTCTCCGCCGAGGAGACGGACGCCCGCCTGGAGAAGCTCCGTGACAAGATCCGCGGCGACAAGAAGTACGGCCGTTCCATCGGCTTCCGCTACCACGATGGCAAGCCCGGCATCGTCGAGGGCCTGCTCTCCCGCGGTGACCGCCGCATCGGCGCCGTCATCCGCGCGGTCTACGAGGACGGCGGCCGCTTCGACGGCTGGCGCGAGCACTTCTCGTACGACCGTTGGATGGCCTGCGCCGAGAAGACCCTCCCGGCCTTCGGCGTGGACGTCGACTGGTACACGACCCGCGAGAAGACCTACGAGGAGGTCCTTCCCTGGGACCACCTCGACTCCGGCCTCGACAAGGACTGGCTCTGGGAGGACTGGCAGGACGCCCTCGACGAGACGGAGGTCGAGGACTGCCGCTGGACCCCGTGCTTCGACTGCGGCGTCTGCCCGCAGATGGACACCAGCATTCAGATCGGCCCGACGGGCAAGAAGCTGCTGCCGCTGACGGTCAAGAACGCGGCGCCGGCGCCTGCTTCGGGCGGTCACGCGCACTGAGGTGGGTGAGGCGGCTGCGTGGGCGGCGATCGGCGCTTCGCCGATGGCGCTCTCGCGGGCGCCGCTGCCGGGTCCTGGACGGTACCCGCACATCGCCTCCGAGGTGGAGTGGGCCTGAAGGTCTTACAGGCATGTGCGCGGCTGCGTGACCAGTTGAGCCCCTTCCCGGATCGGGAGGGGGCTCGGTGCTGTCTTTCTGTGCGTGTCGGCCCGGGGGGACCCCGACGGTGCGCCATGGCCGAATTAGTGTCGACCGGTATGCGACGAAGCACACGAGGCGCTTCGGTGTCATCCGCTGAGTCACCTACCAACTCGACGACCCTGCGGATCATCGTGGCCCTCGCCATCGCCTTCACCGTCACCGTCGTCGACCCCTTGGTGCTCGGCCTGAATCTGCCGCAGGTGAGCCGGGCCCTCCATGTGCCGCCGCAAGTCGTCGGGTTGCTCGGCGGCGCAGCGACGCTGGTGATGGCCACCTCCGTTCTCGCCGCGGGCAGGCTCGGGGACTCCGTCGGGCTCAAGCGGCTGCTGATGCTGGGACTGGTCCTCGTCACGGTCGCCGACCTGCTCTCCGTGTTCTCGCCCGGCTATGGGTTCCTGCTGGCGATGCGCTTTCTGGCCGGGCTGGGTATGACCGCGCTACTGGCAGTGCCGCTGGCCCTGCTGAAGGTGTCCGTGGCGCCGGAGAGGCGGCCGCTCGCCATCGGTGGCCTTATGGCCGTCGATGTGCTCCTGTGCGGGCTGATCCCCGCGTTCACGGGCTGGGCGGTGGCGGACGTCGGCTGGCGGTTCCTGTTCCTGATCGCTCCCCTGCTGTGCCTGGTGTCGCTGTGGTTGACGGCCCGGTACGTGCCGGAGTCACCCGTCCAGCAGGGCCGTCGCCTCGACGTGGTGGGTGTCGCCCTGATCGGGGCGACTCTCCTGGCCCTCGTCCTCGGCCTCGCCGCGGCGCAGAACGGCATTCTCCGGCCCGAGACATGGGTGCCGTTGGTGATCAGCCCGGTCCTCGCCGTGCTCTTCGTGCTTCATGCACGCCGCACTCCGGACCCCGCCCTGGACCTGGCACTGTTCCGCAACGCATCGTTCAAGGTGGCCTTGGCGGCGACCCTTACGCTGAACTTCCTGATCGCGGGGCTCGGCATCGTCCTGGGGCAGTTCGGCACCGTTGTGCTGTCGCTCTCACCCGAGTCCGTCGGCCTGCTATACCTGCCCGGCACACTGCTGATCGCCGGTACCGTGATCCTGGCCGGGAGCCTGATCGGGAAGTGCGGCCCGCGGCCGGTGATGATCGCCGGCCTGCTGGTGATGGCGGCAAGCGGACTGCTGCTGGCGGGCACCGCCAGCCCCGCTATGGCGCTGTGGCTGCTCGTGCCGACCACATGGCTGTGCAACCTCGGGTCGGTGGTCACTTCCGCATCGGTGTCCGAGACGGTCCTCTCCCAGGCACCGCCCGGGCACTCCGGCACGGTGGCCTCCGTCCAGATGGCCTTCGCGATGACCGGCGCCGCTTTCGGGCCCACCGTCTATGTTCTGCTTCTCAATCTCTTCTTCCGGCGGCAGTGGCTGGTGGACGCGAAGTCACGCGGGCTGTCGGTGGCCCGGGCCGGGCGGGCCGTGGATGCCGTGCGCAGCGGACTGGCGCAGAGTCCGGGCAGCACCGTGTACGACTCCAACCTGCTCCGTCAGGCCTCGGGACTGGACCTCGGGCTGGACTTCGCCGATGGTCTACGGCTCACCATGCTGATCGTCAGCATCCTGCCGCTCGTGGTGGCGGTGTTGGCCCTTCTGCTGATGCCCCGTCGCGAAGAGCCCATGGTCTAGGGGGTACCCAGGGTGTGTGCCGAGCCTGTCGCCGACCGCGCCGTGACGGCTCGGCGGTGCCGTCGGCCGACGCGGTTGATCGGCGGTTGTAGGGAAATGGTCGGACTTCCGCCTCCGTCGGTGTGCAGTCCCCAGGAGCGGCAAATCGGCCTTGGTCCACTCGGCCTCAACTCTGCCGACTGCCCCCCGTTGCCACGCGAGTTGCTCCCTCTGACGGTCAAGAACGCCAGTCCGACGCCGTTTTCGAGTGGTCACGCGCACGGACGTGAGCGAGGCACTCGATCGGGTGATTGAGGCGCTGGCGGGAGCGAGAGAGGAAGAGGTGCGGCGGCGCTGGCTGCGGTCGGCGCCCTCGCCCGCCGGTGCCGCCAAGCGGTTGATCCGTGTGGCGTGGTCGAGGAACCCCGGCCGGGGCGGCTGAGATGCTGCGCGCATGATTCCCGGGGCAGGCACTGCCGAGAGCTCGGCAGGAGCGCGGCTCGTTCTGCTGACACTCGCTGCCGGTCAGTTTCTGATGGCGCTCGACAGCTCCGTCATGAACGTCTCGATCGCGGCGGTGGCCGCCGACGTCGGCACGACCGTGACAGGGATCCAAGGCGCCATCACGGCGTACACGCTTGTGATGGCGATGTTCATGATTCCCGGCGGCAAGGTCGGGGCGCTGATCGGCCGAAGGCGCGCCTTCATGATCGGCTGCTGCATCTACGGATGCGGCTCCCTCACCACAGCGCTCGCGCCGAACCTCGCCGTGCTGCTGGTCGGCTGGTCACTCCTGGAGGGCATCGGGGCGGTGCTCATCCTGCCCGCGGTCGTGGCGCTCGTGGCCGGCAACTTCGCCGCTGAACGACGTGCCGCCGCCTATGGACTCGTCGCGGCCGCAGGTGCCGTGGCGATCGCGCTCGGACCGCTCATCGGAGGTTTCGCAGCGACGTACCTTTCCTGGCGATGGGTGTTCGCCGGTGAGGTCCTGGTGGTGACCGGCATCCTGTTGCTCGCCCGCCGTCTTGCTGACGTGTCGAGTGGCAAGCGTCCGCACATCGATCTCGTCGGCACTGTGCTGTCCGCGCTCGGGATCGGGACTTTCGTCTACGGTGTGCTCCGCTCGGACGAATGGGGCTGGTTCCGGCCGAAGCCCGATGCGCCGGCGTGGCTCGGTGTTTCGCTGGTCGTGTGGCTGATACTGACGGGCGTGCTGTTGATCTGGCTGTTCGTCGCGTGGGGGGCCCACCTCGTGGAGCGGCGGCGGGAGCCGCTCATCGACCCGGCCCTGCTGCACAACCAGCAGCTCAGCGGCGGTTTGACCATGTTCTTCTTCCAGTACCTCGTCATGATGGGCGTGTTCTTCGTCGTACCGCTCTATCTGTCGGTCGCTCTGGGCCTGTCCGCGCTCGCGACCGGCGTGCGACTTCTGCCGTTGTCACTGACCTTGGTGGCAGCCGCGACCCTCATCCCACGGCTCCTCCCGGACATCTCACCGAGGCGGGTGGTTCGGCTCGGGATCGTCGCGATGTTCGCCGGCGCGGTGATCCTCATGGCTGCCCTCGACACGGGTGCCGGAGCGGAGATCGTCACTGTCCCCCTCCTGTTCATCGGGGTCGGCATGGGCGCGCTGGCATCCCAGCTCGGCTCCGTCACCGTCTCCGCGGTGCCGGACGAACGGAGTGCGGAGGTCGGCGGCGTGCAGAACGCCGTGACCAACCTCGGCTCCTCCATCGGCACGGCACTGGCGGGATCGATTCTGCTCGCCGCACTCACCTCCTCGTTCTTGACGAACGTCGAGCAGAATCCGGCCGTCCCGGTCAAGGTGAAGAACGAGGCGGCGATCGGACTTCAGAGTGGTGCGACTTTCCTGTCGGACGCCCAGCTCAAGACCGCTCTCGAGGAAGCGGGCACGAATCAGAAGGTGGCCCAGGCCGCGCTGGAGGCCAACGCCGACGCCAGGTTGGACGGCCTGCGCGCCGCGCTCGCGATCCTCGCGTTCGCCTCTGTCCTGGCGATGTACTTCACCTCAAGGCTCCCCACTGCTCAGCCTCGCTCGGCGTAGCCCTGGTCGGAACGTCGCCGATGTCCGTGTCCGCTGTGGGGCGGATGGACATGGTGAGCGGTGGCTCCTCACGCATCCACTGAGCGGTTGAGTGGGCCTGACCCTGTCGAGCCTTCAGAAGTGGCCCGTACGAGCTTGAAGCCCCTCTCGATCGGGAGGGGCCGCAAGGCTGTCCGGGTCAGTTCTGGCAGCCGCAGCCGGATGCTGTCTTGGCCTCTGTGACGGTGACGTCGGGGTCGGCGGAGGTCTCGGCGGGTGTGCAACAGGCGTTGACGCCGCAGCACGCATCGGCCGATCCGGTCGTCCGGGACGCCTGCGGCTCGGTCCGGGGCTTGGTGGCGCGGATGATGGCGGAGTGCATGCCGTCGGCCACGGGGTGCGTGGGGGTGATCTCGACGTTCACGAACCCTGCCGCCTCAAGGCCTTCGCGGTACTCGGTGAACGACAGGGCGCCCGCGATGCAACCGACGTAGTCGCCGCGCTCGGCGCGCTGGGCGGGGGAGAGGGCGTCGTCGGCGACCACGTCCGAGACGCCGATGCGGCCGTGGGGGGTCAGGACGCGGAACGTCTCGGCGAAAACCGCCGCCTTGTCGGTCGACAGGTTGATCACACAGTTGGAGATCACCACGTCGATGGTGCCCGCGGGGAGCGG
Source organism: Streptomyces mirabilis (assembly GCF_039503195.1). Taxonomy (NCBI): domain Bacteria; kingdom Bacillati; phylum Actinomycetota; class Actinomycetes; order Kitasatosporales; family Streptomycetaceae; genus Streptomyces; species Streptomyces mirabilis. The sequence goes on along the minus strand of NZ_JBCJKP010000001.1, from coordinate 3,819,491 downwards.
GATCGCCTCGATGGTGCCCTTGAGGAACTCGACGTTCGTCGCGCCCGCCTTCTTCGCGTTGGTGAGGGCCAGGGCGAGCATCTCGTCGGTCATGTCGAGGCCGTACGCCCTGCCCGTGGGGCCGACGCGGCGGGCGGAGAGCAGGACGTCGATGCCGCCGCCGGAGCCGAGGTCCAGGACGCGTTCGCCCTCGTGGAGATCGGCCACGGCGGTCGGGTTGCCGCAGCCCAGAGAGGCGGCGACGGCGTCGGCGGGCAGGGCGTCGCGCTCGGCGACGGCGTAGAGGGTGGAGCCGAAGTTCTCGTCGACCTCGACCGGTTGCGGCCCGCAACACGCGGTGCCACCCTCGGTCACCTTCACGGCCGCGGCGGCGTACCGCTGTCGGACGGTCTCGCGCAGTTCGGTGGACTGCTCGCTCATGGCTGACTCCTGGTGACGGGGCATGGCAGGCCCCGGAACGGCTTGCATTGACGTTCATTGATGCAACCTTGCGTCTTGTATCGAAGAACGTCAACATAGAGGCATGTCGAAACAAGAGCTTGAGGTGCTCGGCCAGGACGCGGACGGCGCCTGCTGCCAGGGACTGGCCTCCGCCCCGCTGGCCGAGGACCAGGCCGTCGAACTGGCGAAGGCGTTCAAGGCACTGGGCGACCCGGTCCGGCTGCGGCTGCTCTCGATGATCGCTTCGCGGGAGGGCGGCGAGGTGTGCGTGTGCGAGCTGACGCCCGCGTTCGAGCTGTCGCAACCGACGATCTCCCACCATCTCAAGCTGCTCCGGCAGGCCGGACTCATCGACTGCGAGCGACGTGGGACCTGGGTCTACTACTGGGCGCTGCCCGGCGTACTGGACCGGCTGGGCGCGTTCCTGGCCACTCCTGAGCCCGTTGGGGTGACCGCGTGAGCCCTTCGCTCGGCCGGCGTGCGGTGGCCGAGCTGGTCGGGACGGCCGCGCTGGTCGCGGTGGTGGTCGGCTCGGGCATCCAGGCGACGGAGCTGTCACGGGACGTCGGCGTGCAGTTGCTCGCGAACTCGCTCGCCACCGTCTTCGGCCTGGCCGTGCTGATCACGTTGTTCGGGCCGGTGTCGGGGGCCCACTTCAATCCGGCCGTCACCCTGGCCGCCTGGTTCACGGGGCGCAGCAGCGGCGACGGAATGACCGCACGCGAAGCAGCCGTGTACGTCCCCGCCCAGACCCTGGGTGCGATCGGCGGTGCGGTGCTGGCCGATGCGATGTTCGCCGAACCGTTGGTGAAGTGGTCCACGCACGACCGCTCCGCCGGCCACCTGTGGCTGGGTGAGATCGTGGCCACGGCCGGGCTCGTCCTGCTGGTCTTCGGCCTGACCCGGACCGATCGCGCCCACCTCGCCTCAGCTGCCGTGGCGTCCTACATCGGGGCCGCGTACTGGTTCACGTCCTCCACGTCGTTCGCGAACCCGGCGGTGACGGTCGGCCGGGCCTTCACCGACACGTTCGCGGGGATCGCCCCGGCTTCCGTCGCCCCGTTCATCGCCGCGCAACTGGCCGGTGCCGCCGTGGGCCTGGGCCTGCTGGCGGTGGTGTTCGGCCGACCGGCGCCCGCCGAGACAGACGTCGTCGTCCCTCACGGTGAGCCCGAACTCGCCCCGACCGCTTCCTGAGCCCACCTCTTCCCCGGAAAGACACCTGCCATGAGCACTGCCACCCCGCGCCCGTCCGTGCTGTTCGTCTGCGTCCACAACGCCGGGCGCTCCCAGATGGCCGCCGCGTTCCTCACCCACTTCGCGGGCGATCGGGTGGAAGTCCGCTCGGCGGGCTCCACTCCCGCCGACACGGTCAACCCGGCGGTCGTCGACGCGATGAAGGAAGTCGGCATCGACATCTCCGCCGAGACTCCGAAGGTGCTGACTGTCGAAGCGGTGCAGACGTCCGACGTCGTGATCACCATGGGGTGCGGCGACACGTGCCCGGTCTTCCCCGGGAAGCGGTACCTGGATTGGCAGCTCGACGATCCGGCCGGGCAGGGAGTCGACGCGGTCCGCCCGATCCGAGACGAGATCGAGCGGCGCATCCGCGGCCTGGTGGCCGAACTTGCCGGGTGATCGAGAGGGGAGCGACTTGCGGTCGGCGGCAAGGGCCCTCGTGCCCATGCCCACGGCCTCTTCCATGTCCCCGGTACGTGCGGCGACGACTCCGAGCGTGAGCCGGGCCTCTGCCGCACGCATAGGAGAGATTTCGGTTCCGTCGGGCCGTGCTGATGCGGATCGCGGATCGGGCGTGGGCGGCGGCACGTGCCTTGTCGTCGTCCACGATCACCGTCTCGCTTTCGATCACGATGGCTGTGCTGCACTCCCTGTCCCCCGGCAAGGACAAGGGGCTGACGTGCTGAGCCTGGTGGTCGAGCCGGAGAGATGGTCGGTGCGGGTGTCGTAGCGCTGGATGATCTCGCCGGTTGTGCCGTGCAGGGCGGACCGGACCCATTCCGTCGGCGCATGCAGCTCTACGCCCAGGTGAAGTGGGATCGTCCGCCGTCGCGGTGGTGTCGCGAGCTGTGGGTCTGCACATGGTGCTATGCGGTGACCCAGATCGGAACTCCGGCTATGAGATCAGCCGCCCCGGACACTGCCCTGGGAAATCCGGTGGGAAGCGGCGTGGACGGACATGCTGCCGGACGTCGGCCGGCACGCATACGGCTACTTCCACAAGACGCTCTGCGGGATCGAGAAGCCGGACATGACCGGCCCCCCGTTCGGCATGTGGGGCGGTGGTTACCGTGATGAATGCCCTGACTGCACGGCCGCGGCCCTCGCCATCGACGCGCGCTGGCCCGAGGAACGACGTGACGGCTTCCGAGTGGACGTCCCAGCGGGCACCTCGGCCCCGGCCCGAGGACGATCCCGGTTACGTCCGGCCGGTGGACGAACTCGGCCGGCTGGACATCCGGCTACCGCAGACGCCGACGAGCCCGAAGACGCGCGTCCTTGGGGCGCGACCTCGAAGCCCGCCTGGCGGACCCCGGCGTGGAAGTGAACCAGCTCTCCGATCCACAGTCCGGTCCGATGGGGGTCAGTCCCGTAGGTCGCCTGGTTGGTTGCCACGGCGAGGATCCGCCTCATCGCCATCACGACTCCGTGTGTGCTGCGGAGTTGGCCACGGGCTCGGTGTTCAGGCCTGCTCGGTGGGGCGTACGAGCAACTCGGCGACGGCCACGTGCCGGGGGCGGGTGACGATGTAGCCGACGGTGTCGGCGATGTCCCGGCTCTGCAGCCGCTCGATGTCGCCCAGGGCGGCGACGATGTGCTGCTGGATGACGTCGGGGTTGTGCGTACGCAGTTCGGTGTCGACGCTGCCCGGCTCGATGACGGACACGCGGACGTGCTGGCGTGCCAGTTCCTGACGCAGTGCCTCGCTGAAGGCACCGACGCCGAACTTGGTGGCGCTGTACACGGCGGACATGGCGTAGGCGTTGCGGCCGGCGAGCGAGCCGATGTTGACGATGTCGGCGACCTGACGCGGCTCCTCGGCGGCAGCCTTGACCAGGTGGGGGACGGCTGCGTGGGCGGTGTACATCAGGCCCATGAGGTTGATGTCGATCATGCGCCGCCAGTCGTTCAGGTCCGCGCTGGGGGCGGGGCCGAGCAGCATCAGGCCGGCGTTGTTGACCAGCGTGTCCAGGCGGCCCAGGCCCTCGACGGTCCGCTCGACCGCTTCCGCGGCGGCCTGGGCGGTGGTGATGTCGGCGGGCACGACCAGGGCCTTGCCGCCGGCGCCGGTGATTTCCGCGGCGAGGTCGGTGAGCCGTTCCTCGCGCCGACCGACCAGGGCCACGGAGGCGCCCTCGCGGGCAACTTTCAGAGGTAGGAAGACCGGTCGTTCTCCCTGTCGACGGTAGCCCCCTCGGCGTTCGCGCGCCACTGGTCGGCCCCATGTGTGGCGTCCCTCACCGGTCCGCAACGGCTGTGCCCGGAGGTGCCTCGGACATTGGCTCAGTGGTGCCTCGGACTTCCGCTCAGCGGTGGACTTCCACTCCCCGGTGGAGTGGGTCCGAGTCCGGTACGGGCCTTTCGGTTGGCCCCGCGCTGTTGCGGAGGGGAGCGGCCCGGCGTTGGAATCAAGTGTGAGGCACTTTGGCGGCGCCGAGTCCGCCGGCCGCCCCGCTCCCGGGACGGGGTGCGGCCGGAAGGGGCTCAAGAACGACGCCCTGGGCATGTTCTCCTCGGTGGCCATGGGCCTGGCCTCGACCGGCCCGGCGTTCAGCCTGGCCGCCACGCTGGGCCTCATCGTGGCCGGGGTCGGGCTGCAGGCCCCGATCGTCACCATGCTGGCGTTCATCCCGATGCTGCTGGTCGCGTACGCCTTCCGGGAACTGAACGCGAGCAACGCCGACTGCGGGACCACCTTCACCTGGGCCACCCGCGCCTTCGGACCGCGCACCGGCTGGATGGGCGGCTGGGGCCTCATCGTCGCCAACATCATCGTCATGGCGAGCCTCGCCGAGGTCGCCGCCGCCTACGGCTTCCGGCTGGTGGGCCTGGACGGACTGGCGGAGAACCGGCTGTGGACCACCGTGGCGGGCATCGCCTGGATCGTCGTGCTGACCGCGATCTGCTACGTCGGCATCGAGTTCTCGGCGGCTGTCCAGCGCTGGCTGCTGTGCCTGGAAGTGGTGATGCTCGTCCTGTTCGCCGTCGCCGCGCTGGTCAAGGTCTACACCGACCCTCCCCCGACGGCGATCCACGTCTCCGCCTCCTGGTTCAATCCGTTCGAGGTGCCCTCGGCAACGGCGCTGACCTCGGGCATCCTCGCGGGGGTCTTCATCTACTGGGGGTGGGACACCGCGTTCGCGGTCAACGAGGAAACCGTCGACAGCAGGTGTGTCCCCGGGCGCGCCGCGGTCATGTCCACCGTGCTTCTCGTGATCATGTACGGGCTGGTGTCCACTTCGGCGCAGGCGTTCGCGGGAGTCGGCACCTCGGGCATCGGGCTCGGCAACACGCGCAACGAGAACGACGTGTTCTCCGGACTGGGCGCGGCCGTGTTCGGGAGCGACGAGACGGGGCTGTTCCTGTCGAGACTGCTGATCCTGATGGTGCTGACCTCGGCGTTGGCCTCCGCGGAGACCACCATCCTGCCCCTGGCCAGGACCGTCTTCTCCATGGCGGTCCACAAGGCCGTCCCCGCCCGGTTCGCCCGGGTCCACCGCAGGTTCCTCACCCCGACCTGGGGAACCGTCGGCATGGGCGTGGTGTCGATCGCCGTGCTGGTCCTGCTGGCGTCGTTCAGCCATAACGTCCTGGCCGACTCGATCGACGCAGTCGGTCTCGCGATCGCGTTCCAGTACGGTCTGACCGGCTTCGCCTGCGTCTGGTACCACCGCAAGGTCCTCACCCGCAGCGCCAGAGACCTGGTCTTCAAGGGTGTGTTGCCTGGGCTCGGCGGGCTGATCATGCTCCTGTTGTTCCTCTACGCCGCCTTCGTCGTCTACGCGGACCCCGGATACGGCATGACCAGCGTCGACCTGCCGCTGATCGGGAGGACGGGCGGGGTCACCGTCCTGGGCCTGGGCGCCCTGCTGCTCGGTCTCCTGCTGATGCCGCTGGTCACCCGTGGCCATGCCGTGGCCCTCAAACTCCAGCGGAGCCTGCTGCCGGGCCGCCTGCCGCCGCACGCCGCCGTGGACGCGGCGAGCCGTTACCTGCCCGCCGACAGCGGGTCCGGCGTGGGCGGCGACTGGTACGACCTCATCCCCCTGTCGGGCACCCGGGTCGGCCTGGTCGTCGGGGACGTGCTCGGTCACGGCCTGCGCGCCGCGGCCACCATGGGCCGCTTGCGCACGGGGGTGCGCGTCCTGGCCCGGCTGGACCTGAGCCCGGACGAGCTCCTGTCCCGCCTGGACGACCTGGTCGAGCAGACCGCGCACGAGCGCGGGGCCGGCCAGGGACCGGGCCACCTGAGGCCGCAGGCCGACGAGGCCCTGGGCGTGACCTGCCTGTACGCGGTGTACGACCCCGTCTCGGGGAAGTGCAGTCTGGCGCGTGCCGGGGAGTCGGTACTGGTGGTCGTCGAGCCGCACACGGGTGCCGTCGACCATCCGGAGCTGCCCCCGGACCGCCGCTGGGAATCGGTGGCCTGCCCTACCAGAGCACGGACCTGGAGCTTCCGCCGGGCAGTCTCGTCGCCCTCTTCACGGGTGGCCTCCTCCAGGCGGCCGACAGCCCTGCCGCCGGACTCGCGCAGCTGTCCCAGGTCCTCGCCGACTGCGGAGCGTCTCTGGAAGAGCTGTGCGACCGGGCGGTGACCACCCTGCTGCCCGGGGCCGTGGACGAGGACGCGACGCTGCTGGTCGCCCGCACACGCCTGCTCGACCGGAACCAGTTCACCCAGTGGGAGCTGCCCCCGGACCCGGCGGCGGTGGCCACCATCCGCACCGCCGTCGGCAAGCAGCTCCGCGACTGGGGGCTGGACGACCTGACGTTCGCCAGCGAGCTCATCGTCAGTGAACTGGTCACCAACGCCATCCGCTACGTCGGCGGCCCGATCCAGGTGCGCCTGATCCGCGACCGGACCCTGATCTGCGAAGTCTCCGACACCGGCCACACCACGCCCAATCTGCGGCACGCCGCGAACGACGACGAGGGCGGCCGGGGGCTGTTCATCATCGCCCAGATGACCCACCACTGGGGTACGCGCTACACACCCACCGGCAAGACGATCTGGACCGAGCAGGACCTGCCGCCGGCGGACGGCCCGTAGCACCTCCCGAGGTCCGAAGAGGCCGAGCCGGTGCCTGTCGGTCACATCGGCCTACGCTGCCCGGCATGGGCGGGATCGATGTGGCGCTCCTGCACCTTTCTCGCCGCTCAGCAGCTCGACCGCACGTAGTACCCGGGGTCCTGTAGGACCCCGGGTACTGCATCCCACGTACTGATGGCGGACTACTTGCTGACGGCGAAGCGCATCAGGGCGTGCTCGTCACCCTGCTTGATCTTCCCGGTCACGTTGATGACCTCGAGCTTCCAGCTGCCGTCGACCCGAACGGCCTTGGCCACGGCGCACCCGTTGTCCTGGGTGAGCATGCTCGGCCAGATGTCGGCGACCTGCTGAGTGGTGCCGCCGGTCGCGTCGTACACCTTGAAGCTGATGTTGCGGGCCTTCTGGAAGGAGCTGCCCTTCTTGAAGGCGGCGGCGATGAACACGATCGACGTGATGTTGGACGGTATGCGGGCGAACTCGACCGTCAACGTCTCGTCGTCGCCCTCCCCGCGCCCGGTCTGGTTGTCACCGCTGTGGACCAGGGAGCCGTTGCCCATGGGGTCGAGTGAGTCGAGGCCCGCCAGGCGCACCGGGTCCATGCCCTGCATCGCGATGGCGATCAGGTCCAGGTCGGTGCCGGTTTTGCGGCGGAGTACGCCCATCACTCCACCGCTGCTGCCCGCGGTGGGATCCCAGGACACTCCGATGGACAGATGAGTGACTCCGTCCAGATCCGCCGGGCCGTCTTCTTTGGTGAGCGTAATCATGCGTGGATCATCCTCTTGGAGGCGGGACTGCGACAGGCAAAGTGTGCATGCAGCTTGCGGTGTTCCCTCGGCAGGGGTCCCTTCATAAGCGGACAAGGGGATACATGAGGCACTGATCGCCGACTAGAGTCGTGTGATCACTGCTGGTTGTGGGGCCGGGGCGGTGCGGTGGCAGGGCGCCGAAGTTCCGGGGGAGGGCCTGTAGAGCATGAGTCGTCGCTCCAGTGGGTTGGTCGGTATCTGGGCTGAGGCACAGCGTCAGCAGCAGCGCCAGTTGGCGGCGCAGTCCAGACAGCAGCGGGATCAGGAGCGACAAGAGCGCTCCTTCCAGAGGGAGTTGGCGCGCGGCCGACAGGAACAGCGGGCGGCCTACCGACAGCAGCGGGAGGCCGATGCGCGGCGGCGGACCGAGGAGTTGGAGGCCCGGGTCGCCTCCTTGCAGGGCGTGCTGGCCGCCGGATGCCGGGCGCCCGCGTTCCGGGCCGCCATACTCACCCGTTCCCAGCGGGTCGAGCCCTTCGCTCCGGGACCGCTGGCGCATCCGACGCCCATGCCTGATCCGAACCACTACCAGGCCCAGGGCGGTTGGGGGCTCGGCGCCGGTCGGCGTGCCCAGGCTCAGGCGGACGCGCGGGCCCGCTTCGAGCGTGACCGGGAGGCCGCGCAGGCGGCGGAAGCCCGTCGGCAGCAGCAACTGGCGGCCTACCAGCGGGAGTACCAGCGGCGGGCCGAGGCCCAGCAGGCGGAGGTCGGCCGGCACAACGCCGCCGTGTCCGAGATGACGGCGGGGCTGCGCGACGGCGACCCCGACGCCACGGTGGAGTACTTCTCCGCGGCCCTCTACGCCTCCTCCGCGTGGCCCGCGGACCTGCCCCGGCAGGTTTCCGCGGCCTACGACCCGGCCGCACGCCAACTGGTGCTGAACTGGGAGCTGCCCACGTACGGCGTCGTCCCCGAGGTGAAGTCGGTGCGGTACATGCCCACCGCGGACCAGGACAAGGAGACGCCGCGGTCGGCGGCGCAGAGCCGTGCTTTGTACAGGGACGTACTGGCGCAGTGCGTTCTCCTGGTGCTGCACGCGCTCTTCGCGGCGGACGAGTTCGGGGTGCTGGAGTCGGTGGCGCTGAACGGGTTCGTGGACGATCACGATCCGGCGACCGGCAGGGAGGCGCGGATCTTCCTCGCCACCGTCATGGCTCCGCGTTCCGTCTTCGCGCGACTGCGGCTGGAGCAGGTCAACGCCGTCGACTGTCTGGTGGACGGGCTCCGGGGGCAGCTGTCGGCACGCCCCGACCAGCGCGCGGCGGTACGTCCGGGCCGCCACCCCGAGGACATCGGCAACGGCGTCGTCACCCACGGGGGTGCGCAGGGGGCGAACCTGGACGGGTCGGACCTGAACGCGCCGGACCTGGACGAGCCGGATCTGTACGAGATGGATCCGATCGCCTTCGAGGCGCTGGTCGCGGAGCTGTTCCGCGCGATGGGCATGCGGGCGGTGACGACCCAGCGTTCGAACGACGGCGGTGTGGACGTCGACGCGCTGGATCCGACCCCGATCCGCGGCGGCAAGATCGTCGTCCAGGTGAAGCGTTATCGCAACACCGTGCCTCCGACCGCCGTCCGGGACCTGTTCGGCACGGTCCAGGACGCGGGCGCCAACAAGGGGGTTCTCGTCACGACCTCCGGCTTCGGCCCGGGATCGCACGCCTTCGCCAGCGGTAAGCCCCTGGAACTCGTGGCGGGCGGCGAACTCGTCGACCTGCTGCACCGCCACGGGCTGCGCGGGCGGCTCGGAAACGCCGGCCGCCCGGTTCCCGCTCCCCGCACGCCCGACGCGGTGGACGAGAGGGAAGGCGGGGACGAGAGGGACGGCGGGGACGACTGGAACAGGCTCGGCATGTTCTGGGCCGGCCAGGTCGCCCTGGACGTGTGCGCGCTCGTCTGCCACGGCAACCGGGCCCTGAGCGACGACCACTTCGTCTTCTTCAACAATCCCCGGACCCCCGACGGCACGGTCCGCGCTCTCGACGCCACCGCACCGGACAAGGCGGCCGTCCGGGTGTCGTTCGACACCCTGCCGGAGCGGGCCGACCGGCTCGTGCTCGTCGCGGCGGTCGACCCGGAGGCCAACCCCGGAGCCGATCTGTCCGGCTTCACCGAGGCGGGCATCCGGCTGCTGGACCGATCGGGGACCGAGCTCGGTCGACTCGACGTGTCCGACGGCCGCGCCCACGAGACCGCGCTGGTCCTCGGGTCCTTCCGCCGTCGTACGGGCGGCGACTGGGACTTCGTGGTCGGCGGCAAGGGGTACACGGGCGGCCTGGAAGAGCTCATCAGGGAGTACGGCATCGAAGTGGACTGAACCCCGACTGTTTCCGGACCGGGCACGACGGCGCGATCGCCAGGAGCTTCGACGGGAGCGCAACCGGCCTCAGGAGCGTGCATCCAGATGGCGCCCTGACGCGTCTACGTCGGTATGGATCTGGAAAAGTCGCCTGCTGGGCGACCCGCAGTACCGGCCGAGGGGTGCCTCACGGTCGCGATCCGCCTGCCCGTGCGGATCGTCGTCCTCGTGCTCGTCGTGCCGGTGCGCATGCTGTGGGACGCCCTGGTGGTCGGCGGAAGGTTTCTGCGGGACGTCGTGCTGCGCCCCGTGGGGCGGGTGCTCCAGTGGGTGGCGTGGGCGGTGTTCGTCTGGCCGTGGGTGACGCTGTGGCGGTACGCCGTGGTGCCGGTCGGCAAGGCGCTGGCGTGGCTCGGGTACGTGTTGCTCGTCGTGCCCGCCGTGTGGATGTACGAGACGGTGCTCACGCCGGTCGGACACGCGATCGCCTGGGTGGCGCGTGGCATCGGCGCCGGGTTCGCCTGGGTCCTCCGAGGTCTCGGCGCCGGGTTCGCCTGGGTCCTCCGTGGCATCGGCGCGGTAATCGCCTGGGTGTACGCCCGCGTGCTGACCCCTCTCGGGCGGGCCGTCGCCTGGCTGCTCAGGGGCCTGGGGATCGGGTTCGGGACGGTCGCGCTCGGGGTGTACCGGGTCATGGCCTGGCTGGTCCGCCATCTGATCGTCGTACCGGCACTGTGGTTGTACGAGTGGATCCTCGCGCCCGCCGGGCGGGCGATCGCGTGGGCGGCGCGCGGACTCGGGTGGCTCGTACGGATGATCTTCACCGGGATCGGCGCCGCGCTCTACTGGACCCTGCGCGTCCTGCTCGTGCTGCCCGCGCTCGCCCTGTGGCGCTGGGTGCTCGTGCCGGTGGGGCGGGTCCTCGCCGTCGTCGCGCGGGAGGTCGGGGACGCACTCGGACACGCCTGGCGGGTGGCCGGACACCTTTCGCTCGCCGTCGGCCGGTTCCTCGGACGACTCTTCCGGTGGATCTTCGTGGAGCCCGTGCGTTGGGTGTACCGCAGCGTGCTGACGCCGGTCGGACACATCGTCCGGGACACGGCCCTGCGGCCCGCCGCCGAGGCCGCGCGCGGCGTGGGCCGTGTGACACGGCAGGCCCTGGCCGCCGCCCGCGAGTCGGCGCGGCAGACCCGCGCGGACATCCGCCGCATGCTCTTCGGTACGCCCCGGGAGCCCGAGCGGGTGCCCCTGGCGAAGGACCGGCGGGAACCTGGAGCCGCCGGGACACGTACTCTAGGTAGCAGTACGACCGCTCTCACGAAGGACTGAACGACACTGGGCAAGCGACAGCCCGAAGGCCCGCCGCCCGCACCCGCGGTGCAGCGCATCCGACTGCGCTACACCAAGCGCGGCCGCCTCCGGTTCACCAGCCACCGTGACTTCCAGCGCGCCTTCGAGCGTGCGTTGCGCCGTGCCGAGGTGCCGATGGCGTACTCGGCGGGGTTCACACCGCATCCGAAGGTGTCGTACGCCAATGCCGCACCCACCGGCACAGGCAGCGAGGCGGAGTACCTGGAGATCGCGCTCACCCAGACGCGTGACCCACAGAAGCTGCGTGAGCTCCTCGACGAGTCGATGCCCGTGGGGCTCGACATCATCGAGGCGGTCGAGGCCCGCACCTCGGGTCTCGCCGACCGGCTCACCGCGTCCGTGTGGGAGCTGCGCCTCGACGGCGTGGCGCCCGAGGACGCGGAGCGCGCGGTCGACGCCTTCAAGTCGGCCGACACGGTGGAAGTCCAACGCAGGACCAAGAACGGGATGCGCACCTTCGACGCCCGCGGTGCCGTGGCGAGCCTCGAGGCGCACAGTCCGCAGGCTGATAGGCCGACCGACCAGCCCTGTGCGATACTGCGCCTGGTTGTTCGGCACGTGACGCCTGCCGTACGACCCGACGACGTCCTGTCCGGTCTTCGCGCCGTGGCCGACCTGGCGCCGCCGGTCGCCGCAGCGGTGACCAGGCTGGCGCAGGGGCTGTTCGATGAAGAGACCGGCACGGTGACCGACCCGCTCGCGCCCGACCGCGAGGCAGTCATGGCCGCCCCAGCCGATCGCACAGGGGCCGCCGAAACTGCCGCCGCGAAGGCGTCGGCGTAAGGAAGGTCCCGCGTAAGGACGGACGTCGTAGCGCCGCCCTCGGATCCGGGAGCCACCTGGGTCGGGCAGCGCACCGACCAGAAGACTTTCGCCAGGCCGTACGCACACATGGCGTACGGAACCGGCGAGACAGGACACAGAGAGCTCCCGTGCGGCGCCCGCGCCCCGGACGGCGGCACCGCGCATCGCGCGAGCCGCGGACGTCACCGGCACTGCCGGACCAGGCGCGGCGCCCGGGAGCCTGACGGGAGATCCACCCGCATGCTCGAGCCGACCGAACCCACTGAGGGTTCCGACAACAACAACAACACTCCGAGCGACACCCTGCCGCCGCGGCGCCGCCGCCGTGCGGCGTCGCGTCCGGCCGGCCCGCCCACGGGCGCGGCCGAGTCCCCGTCCGTGGCCGAGACCACGGCTCCGGCCATACCGCCGGTGGCATCCGCCGAGGCCATGGCCGCCGCCGAGGTCGTCGAGACCCCCGAGGCTCTCGAGACCGAAGAAACCCAAGAGACGGTGGAGGAAGCGGTGGCTCAGGCCGCTGCCGCCGAGCCGGTCGAGCCCGCCGAGGACGCCGCTCCGCGCCGTACGCGTCGCCGCGCCACCCGCCGGGCGTCCGCGCCCGCCGGTGCGCCGGTGACGGCCGAGGCGGCCCGGGCCGCGGAGACCGTGGTGCCCGAGCCCGCCGAGGCCGAGGCCCAGGTCGAAGAGGCCCCCGCTGCCGAAGCGGCCCCCGCCGTCGAGGAGGAGGCGGCGCCCGCCGGGCGTCCGCGTCGTCGTGCGACCCGTCGTGCCTCCGCGCCGACCGGTGCGCCCAAGGCGGCCGAGACCGCTCAGACCCCCGAGGCCCCTGAGGTCACTGAGACCCCTGAGGTCGTCAGGGAGCCCGTCGAGGCGCAGGCCCAAGAGGCCCCCGCCGCCGAGGACGCCGCACCCCGCCGCACCACCCGTCGTCGCGCCACCCGGCGCGTCTCCGCGCCCGCCGGTGCGCCCGAGGGCGACGCCGCCGACGAGCGTGTGGAGGCGCCCGTGACCAGCGAGACCAGCCCCAGCGAGAGCAAGCCCGAGGCCGAGGCCGAGACCAGGCCCGCCGCGGAGTCCGAGACCAAGCCCGCGGGCGAGGCCGAGACCGCCGAGGACGGCGCCCCGCGCCGGACCCGCCGCCGTGCCACGCGCAAGGCCGCTGTCGGTTTCTCCGCCCCCGCGCCGAAGGAGGCCGAGTCCGCGCGACGGCCCGCGCGTCCGGCCGTCGCCGTGTTCCAGGCGCCCGTGTTCACCGAGCCGATGTTCCAGACGCCGGAGCGGGCCGCCGCCGCGGCTGCCGCCGAGGCGGCGGAAGTGGCCGCCGAGACCGCCGAGGCCCCCCAGGCCGAAGAGGTCGTCGAGGCACCCGTGGCCGTCGAGGAGGAGACCGGCGGACGCCGTCGCCGTCGCCGCCGGGCCGTCGAGGAGGCGCCCGCGGCCCCGGCCGCGGAGCCCGTCGACGAGGTGGAGGAGCCCGACGAGTCCGCCGAGGACGTCGAGGACGGCGCCGAGGACGACGAGTCCGAGGAGGAGTCCGCGGGCTCGCGCCGCCGTCGCCGTCGTGGTGGCCGTCGCCGTCGCCGCGGCGAGTCCGCCGAGGCGGACGGTGAGGCCGGTGACGACGAGTACGCCGCCGAGCAGGCCGCGCAGGACGCCGAGGACACCGCCGAGCAGGCCGAGGAGGACGCCGAGGAGGCGGACGAGCGCGACGAGCCGGGCGGTTCCGGCTCCAGCAGCAGCCGTCGCCGCCGTCGGCGCCGTCGTCGCGCCGGTGACTCCGGCCCCGAGGCCGAGCCCGGTGAGAACGACCCCGAGCGCACGGTCGTCAAGGTCCGCGAGCCGCGCGGCAAGAAGGACGAGCACCCGTCCGACGAGGTGCAGTCCATCAAGGGCTCGACCCGCCTGGAGGCCAAGAAGCAGCGCCGCCGGGAAGGGCGCGAGCAGGGCCGCCGTCGTGTTCCGATCATCACCGAGGCCGAGTTCCTGGCCCGCCGTGAGGCCGTCGAGCGCGTGATGGTCGTCCGCCAGAGCGGCGAGCGCACCCAGATCGGCGTCCTCGAGGACAACGTGCTCGTCGAGCACTACGTCAACAAGGAGCAGTCGACCTCGTACGTCGGCAACGTCTACCTGGGCAAGGTCCAGAACGTGCTGCCGTCGATGGAGGCCGCCTTCATCGACATCGGCAAGGGCCGCAACGCCGTGCTCTACGCCGGTGAGGTCAACTTCGAGGCGCTCGGCATGGCCAACGGGCCGCGCCGCATCGAGAGCGCGCTGAAGTCCGGCCAGTCGGTCCTCGTGCAGGTCACCAAGGACCCGATCGGTCACAAGGGCGCCCGCCTCACCAGCCAGGTCTCCCTGCCCGGCCGCTACCTGGTCTACGTGCCCGAGGGCTCGATGACCGGCATCAGCCGCAAGCTGCCCGACACCGAGCGCGCGCGCCTGAAGACCATCCTCAAGAAGATCGTCCCCGAGGACGCGGGCGTCATCGTGCGCACCGCCGCCGAGGGAGCGAGCGAGGACGAGCTGAGCCGCGATGTCGAGCGCCTGCAGGCGCAGTGGGAGGACATCCAGAAGAAGGCGAAGAGCGGCGGCAGCTCGAACGCGCCGTCCCTGCTGTACGGCGAGCCGGACATGACCGTCCGTGTCGTCCGCGACATCTTCAACGAGGACTTCACCAAGGTCATCGTCAGCGGCGACGAGGCGTGGGACACCATCCACGGTTACGTGTCCCACGTCGCGCCCGACCTGGCCGACCGCCTGTCGAAGTGGACCTCCGAGGTCGACGTCTTCGCGACGTACCGCATCGACGAGCAGCTGATGAAGGCCCTGGACCGCAAGGTCTGGCTGCCCAGCGGCGGTTCGCTGGTGATCGACAAGACCGAGGCCATGGTCGTGGTCGACGTCAACACCGGCAAGTTCACCGGTCAGGGCGGCAACCTCGAAGAGACCGTGACCAGGAACAACCTGGAGGCGGCCGAGGAGATCGTGCGCCAGCTGCGGCTGCGCGACCTGGGCGGCATCGTCGTCATCGACTTCATCGACATGGTCCTGGAGTCCAACCGGGACCTGGTGCTGCGGCGCCTCCTGGAGTGCCTGGGACGCGACCGTACGAAGCACCAGGTCGCCGAGGTGACCTCGCTGGGCCTGGTGCAGATGACGCGCAAGCGTGTCGGCCAGGGTCTGCTGGAGTCCTTCTCGGAGACCTGCGTCCACTGCAACGGCCGTGGCGTGATCGTGCACATGGAGCAGCCGACCTCGGTCGGAGGCGGCGGCAAGCGCAAGAAGCGCGGCCGTGGTGGTGCCGAGCAGCCCGACCACGAGCTCGAGCACACGCACGAGATCGCGGAGGAGCCGGAGACGGTCGAGAGCGAGGCCGAGGTGGCCGCCGAGGTCGCCGCGCCCGTGGCTCTGGTCGAGCAGGAGTTCCAGCCGGACGAGGAGCTGTACAGCAGCGCCGCCGAGGCGGAGGCCGCGGCTTCCCGTGGCGGCCGTTCGCGGCGCCGGGCGACCCGGCGCGTGTCGGCTCCCGCGGGTGCGCCGAAGGCCGAGGAGCGTGCTCCCCGGGGCCGCCGTGAGGAGCGGGCCGAGCGGACCGAGCGGGCTCTGACGTCCCACGAGGCCGCCGAGTCCGAGCCGGTCGCGGTCGAGGACCCGGTCGTCGCGGCGCCGGTCGCCGAGGCTCCCGAGGTCGCGCCGGCTGCTGAGGCCGCTCCGGCCCCCGTGGTCGCCGTACCGGAGGACGAGGCCGCTCCCAAGGGCCGTACGCGCCGTCGCGCCACCCGCAAGGTGTCGGCTCCGGCCGGTTCCCCGAAGGCGGCGGAAGAGGCCGTGGTGACGGTCACGGAGCCGGTCGCGGCTCCCGTGCCGGAGGCCGCCGCCGAGGTCGTCGAGCCGCAGCCCGAGCCGGTCGCCGAGAGCGCCGCGCCGGCCCGCCCGCGTCGTCGTGCCGTCCGCAAGGCCACCGCGCCCACCGCGTCCGAGGAGGCGGCCGTCGTGGTCGTCCCGTCGGCCTCGGCGGAGCCGGTCGAGGCCCCTGAGGCGGTCGAGACGGCGGCCGGGACCGCGGTCGAGACGGACGCCGAGGCCCCGGCCAAGAAGACGGCCGCCCGCAAGACGGCCAAGAAGGCGACGGCGAAGAAGGCCGCCGCCAAGAAGACCGCTGCCAAGAAGACGGTCGCCAAGAAGGCCACGGCCAAGAAGGCGACCGCGAAGAAGACGGCCGCCAAGACCACCGCGAAGAAGACCGCGGCGGCCGAGCAGCAGGACCGTTCGACGGTCTCGGCGCCCACCGAGGACTGACGCGGAACCGGCGGAGGGCTGACGGAAGTCGGTCCCTCCGCTGCTCCGACCGCATGACGGTGGCCCGGTTTGACCCCTCAAGCCGGGCCCCGTAACCTAGACCGTCGGCGTGTCCCCTGACGCGCCGCACCCCGTAAACCTCTTCCTCCCGGAATTCTGCGTGTCGTGCGTGTTCGCATGCCGTGCGCTTCGGGAGAGGCCGCTCGCGCAGCGCGTGGCTGGACTGCGGGGTTCCGTTCCGAGCGAGAGAGAGATCCGCGTGTACGCCATCGTGCGCAGCGGTGGTCGCCAGCACAAGGTTGCTGTCGGCGACATCGTTGAGGTTGACAAGATTCCCACTGCCAAGGTTGGCGACACGGTCGAGCTCTCGACCCTGCTCGTTGTCGACGGCGACGCCGTGACCAGCGACCCGTGGGTCCTTGCCGGCATCAAGGTCCAGGCCGAGATCGTGGACCACCACAAGGGCGTCAAGATCGACATCCTTCGCTACAAGAACAAGACCGGTTACCGCCGTCGTCAGGGCCACCGCCAGCAGTACACGGCGATCAAGGTCACTGAGATCCCCGCGGCTGCGAAGTAAGGGACTGAGGAGAGATGGCACACAAGAAGGGCGCATCGTCCACTCGGAACGGTCGCGACTCCAATGCTCAGCGGCTCGGCGTGAAGCGCTTCGGCGGTCAGGTCGTCAACGCCGGTGAGATCCTGGTCCGCCAGCGCGGCACCCACTTCCACCCGGGCAACGGCGTCGGCCGTGGCAAGGACGACACGCTGTTCGCCCTTGACGCCGGTGCGGTGGAGTTCGGTACCCACCGTGGCCGCAAGGTCGTGAACATCGTTCCGGTCGCCTGACCGGTTCTTTCGCGAGGCGGACCTCACTTCCCGTACGGGAAGCGGGTCCGCCTTTCGCGTGTTTTGAATAGAAGCGGCTCTGTGGCATACAGGGCTGCGCAGGACTTTCGTACGTAACTGGAGGCACATCCCATGACCACCTTCGTGGACCGCGTCGAGCTGAACGTCGCCGCGGGTAGCGGAGGCCACGGCTGTGCCTCCGTACACCGGGAGAAGTTCAAGCCGCTCGGCGGCCCGGACGGCGGCAACGGCGGCCGGGGCGGTGACGTGATCCTGGTCGTCGACCAGTCCGTGACCACGCTGCTCGACTACCACCACAAGCCGCACCGCAGCGCCACCAACGGCAAGCCCGGTGAGGGCGGCAACCGCTCCGGCAAGGACGGCCAGGACCTGATCCTGCCGGTGCCGGACGGCACGGTCGTGCTGGACAAGGCGGGCAACGTCCTCGCGGACCTCGTCGGCCACGGCACGTCGTACGTTGCCGCACAGGGCGGTCGCGGTGGCCTCGGCAACGCGGCGCTGTCCTCGGCCCGCCGCAAGGCGCCCGGCTTCGCGCTGCTCGGTGTCCCCGGTGACTTCCAGGACATCGTCCTGGAGCTGAAGACCGTCGCGGACGTGGCCCTCGTCGGCTACCCGAGCGCCGGCAAGTCGTCCCTCATCTCGGTTCTGTCGGCCGCCAAGCCGAAGATCGCGGACTACCCCTTCACGACCCTCGTCCCCAACCTGGGCGTGGTGACGGCGGGCGAGACGGTCTACACGATCGCGGACGTGCCCGGCCTCATCCCCGGCGCGAGCCAGGGCAAGGGCCTCGGTCTCGAGTTCCTCCGCCACGTCGAGCGCTGCAGCGTGCTGGTCCACGTGCTGGACACGGCGACCCTGGAGTCCGAGCGCGACCCGGTCACCGACCTCGACATCATCGAGGAAGAGCTGAAGCAGTACGGCGGCCTCGGCAACCGTCCGCGCATCGTCGTCCTCAACAAGATCGACGTGCCGGACGGCAAGGACCTCGCCGAGATGGTCCGTCCCGACCTGGAGGCCCGCGGCTACCGCGTCTTCGAGGTGTCGGCGGTTGCGCACATGGGCCTGAAGGAGCTGTCCTTCGCGCTCGCGGAGCTGGTCGGCACGGCGCGCGGCGCCAGGCCCAAGGAGGAGGCGACCCGGATCGTCATCCGCCCGAAGGCGGTCGACGACGCCGGCTTCACCGTGGTCCAGGAGGAGGACGGCCTCTACCGCGTGCGCGGCGAGAAGCCCGAACGCTGGGTCCGCCAGACCGACTTCAACAACGACGAGGCCGTCGGTTACCTCGCCGACCGTCTCAACCGCCTCGGCGTCGAGGCGGAGCTGATGAAGGCGGGCGCCCGCTCGGGCGACGGTGTCGCCATCGGCCCCGAGGAGAACGCGGTCGTCTTCGACTGGGAGCCCACCGTCATGGCCGGCGCGGAGATGCTCGGCCGCCGTGGTGAGGATCACCGCCTCGACGTCCCGCGGCCCGCCGCGCAGCGCCGCCGCGACAAGCAGGCGGAGCGGGACGACGCGGACAAGGAGTACGACGACTTCGAGCCGTTCTGAGGGGCGCCGGATGCCTGGACGGGCCAAGGGAGCCGCGCTTGCCGCCGGCACCTTGGCCCGTCCGTCGGCTCACGGGTGCCGGTGCTGCCACCCCTGCCACGCGGACTCGATCATCTCGTCCAAGCCGTGGCGGGCAGACCATCCGAGTTCCTGGTGAATACGGTCGGCGGAGGCCACGACCCGGGCGGGGTCGCCGGGGCGGCGTTCCGTGACCTCGGGGACCGCGTCGTCATGGCCGGTGAGCTTGAGGATGCGGTCCACCATCTCGCGGACGGAACTGCCCTCGCCCCGGCCGATGTTGAGGACGAGTGAGGTTGCCGCGGGAGCGTCCTGAAGACGGCGGGCCGCCGCGAGGTGGGCGGAGGCGATGTCCTGGACGTGGATGTAGTCACGCACGCAGGTGCCGTCGGGCGTGTTGTAGTCGGCGCCGAAGATCCGCGGGGCCTCACCGGCCTCCAGGCGTTCGAAGACCATGGGGATGAGGTTGAAGACGCCGGTGTCGGCGAGTTCGGGACCGGCCGCCCCGGCGACGTTGAAGTAGCGCAGCGAGGCGGCCCGGATCCCGTGGGCGCGTGCGGCGGCGCCGATCAGCCACTCGCCGATCAACTTGCTCTCCCCGTACGGGCTCATGGGCACGCAGGGAGTGTCCTCGGTGACGAGGTCCACGTCCGGCATGCCGTAGACCGCGGCGGACGAGGAGAAGACGAGCCGGGCGACCCCGGTGGCGGTCATGACCTCCAGCAGGGTCTGGAGTCCGGTGACGTTCTCGCGGTAGTAGTGAAGCGGTCGTTCCACGGATTCGCCGACCTGCTTCTTGGCCGCGATGTGCACCACCCCGGTCACAGCATGGTCACGAATCGTCTTCTCGAGCCGGGTGGCGTCCAGCACACTGCCGACGACCAGCGGAACGCCGGCGGGCACGCGGTCGGCACTGCCGGTCGACAGATCGTCGTACACCACGACGCGCTCACCGCCCTCGATCAGGGCGCGTGTGACGTGCGCGCCGATGTATCCGGCGCCACCTGTTACCAGCCAGCTCATCGTCACATCTCCTTCGCTGTGGTCAGTGTGTTCAGACTGGTCTCTGGGGCCGGGAAAATCGAGTCAGGCAAATGGGGCGCCAATGCAGAAGGGAGGACAAGACGGTTAAGGCGTGGGAGCGGTACGCGACCACCGTCTTCACGGAAACATCTCGTGAATCCTTTACTCTATTGGGCGGTGCGTCCCACGGTCGGTATCGGCCGTGCGTGCCGGCCAGCACGCGCTCTCGAGGTTCGCCCCGGAAACAGGTTGCAAAAGGATGCCAAGACTCTCCCTCGTCGTCCCCGTCTACAAGGTGCAGGGGTATCTCTCCGAGTGTCTTGAATCCGTCCTGGGGCAGGACTACGCGGACTTCGAAATAGTCGCGGTCGACGACTGCTCTCCGGACGGGTCGGGCGCCATCCTCGACGAGTACGCCGCACAGGACGACCGAATTCGTGTGATTCACCTCACCGAGAACGTCGGGCTCGGACGTGCGCGGAATGCCGCGCTGGAAAAGGCCCGGGGCGATTACGTGTTGTTCCTCGACAGCGACGACACGTTGTCTCCGGGGGCGCTCGCGGCGATAGCCGGGCGGCTGGAGGCCACCGGGGACCCCGAGATACTCATCTACGACTACGTCCGCACCTACTGGAACGGCGAGGTCCGCCCGAACCAGCGGAGGGACCTGCTCACGAGCGCCGGCCCGGACGTGTTCTCCCTCGCCGACCGGCCGCAACTGCTCGACCTGTTGCAGATCGTCTGCAACAAGGCCTACCGCCGGGACTTCATCGCCCGCCAGGGCCTCGCCTTCCCGCCGGGCTACTACGAGGACGCCCCCTGGACGTTCTGCTCCCTGATCAGCGCCGATCGCATCGCCGTACTGGACCGCGTCTGCCTGCTGTACCGGCAGCGGCGCGAGGGCGGCAACATTCTCGGGACGGTCAGCCGCAAGCACTTCGACGTCTTCGACCAGTACCGCCGCATCTTCGACTTCGTCGACGCCCGTGAGGACCGCGCGCGGTGGCGCGCACCGCTGTTCCGCAAGATGGTCAACCAGTACCTGACCATCCTGGAGCGCCCCGGCCGCCTGCCGCAGGACGTCCGGGCGGAGTTCTTCCACCGTGCCGCCGCCGACTACCGCGCCCGCCTTCCCGAGGGCTTCACGCGGCCGGCCGGCGACCGCGGTCACAAGTTCGCGATGCTCGAGCGCGACGCGTACGCCCAGATGGTGAGCGCCATGGCCGCGGTGAAGATCCGCAACACGGTCAGGGGGCGGGCACGCACCGCCCTCCACCGCTCCAAGCGCGGCGCGATGAGCCTCTTCTACCAGTCCCAACTGAGGCTGCCGCGCGACGAGAACCTCGCGGTGTTCTCCGCGTTCTGGAGCCGCGGTGTCTCCTGCAACCCCGCGGCCATCGACGCCGAACTCGCCCGCCGCACCCCGGGCATACGCCGCGTGTGGGCCGTCCACCCGGACGCGGTGGACACGGTGCCCGAGGGCGTTGAGCACGTGCGGGTGGGGTCGCGCGAGTACTGGGCGGCGCTCGCCCGTGCCACTTACCTGGTCAACAACGTGAACTTCGCGAACACCGTGGTGAAGCGGGAGGGCCAGATCCATGTGCAGACGCACCACGGCACCCCGCTGAAGACCATGGGCCTGGACCAGCAGAAGTACCCGGCCTCGACGAGCATGGACTTCGCCGAACTTCTCGAGCGCTGCGATCGCTGGGACTTCAGCCTCGTCTCCAACCGGTTCTCGAGCGCCGTGTGGGAGCGGGCGTACCCCTGCGCGTACACCTCCCTGGAGACCGGCTACCCACGCAACGACGTCCTGCTCAACTCCACGGCTCAGGACGTCCGCGAGGCCCGTCGCGACCTCGGGCTGGACGACGGCACGACAGCGTTCCTCTACATGCCGACGCACCGCGAGTACCAGCCCGGCTTCGTGCCCCGTCTCGACCTCGAGAAGCTCGCCGAGCGGCTGGGGCCGGAGGCCACGCTGCTCGTGCGCGGGCACTACTTCCACAACCGGTCCGACCGGCTCGCCGAGCTGCGGTCCGAGGGCCGGATCCTCGACGTGTCCGCCCACCCCGCGGCCGAGCGCCTCTATCTCGCTGCCGACTGTCTGATCACGGACTACTCGTCGGCGATGTTCGACTACGCCAACCTGGACCGCCCGATCGTGATCTTCGCCGACGACTGGGACACGTACTCCGTCGTCCGTGGCACGTACTTCGACGTGGTCACCCAGGCCCCGGGCGCCGTCGCCACCACTGAGGAGGAGCTGGCCGAGGTACTCTGCTCCGACGGTTGGCGCGGCGAGCGGGCCGCCCGGGCCCGGGACGGTTTCCGGCGCCGCTTCTGCGACTTCGACGACGGTCGCGCGGCGGAGCGTGTCGTGCGCCACATCTTCCTCGGCGAGCCCCTCGAGGCCATGCCACCCGTCGTGCCGCTGGACGAACGGATCCCCGCTCCGCCACCCGGAACGGCCCACGAAGCATCGGCCCCGATATCCACCTACTCGAGCCAGAGGTAGCTGCTGCAGTGTCCCAGCACCCCGACACAACGCCCGACATCAGCGTCGTCGTCATCGTCTTCAATGACGCGGAACGCCTTCCGACAGCCGTGCAGTCAGTCCTCGACCAGACCCTGCAGAGCGTCGAGGTGATCATCGCCGACGACCACTCCACCGACGGCTCGTACGAGGTCGCGCAGCAATTGGCCGTCCGGTCCGACCGCGTGCGGGCGATCCAGTTGGCCGAGAACAGCGGTGGCTGCGGCGAGCCGCGCAACCAGGGCGTGGCCGTCGCCCGTGGTCGCTACGTGATGTTCCTCGACAGCGACGACACCCTCGAGCTCAACGCCTGCCGCAACATGCTGGACGCGGCGGAGAGCACCGGGGCCGACCTTGTCTCCGGGCTGTGCGTGCGCGTCCACACGGACAACAGGCACGGCAAGACGGTCAAGTGGTACCCGTGGCTGTACCGGGAGACCCGTACCTTCGACTCCGTCGCGGAGATACCGGACCTGCTGGTCTTCGACACCCTGTCGACGAACAAGTGCTACCGGCGCGAGTTCCTGCTCGAGAACGGGCTGACCTTCCCCCGAGGCATCCACTACGAGGACCTGCTCTTCTCGGCGCAGGCGTACCTGGCCGCGACTCGGATCACCCTCATCCCGAACACGGTCTACTACTGGAACGTGGTCGAGAAGGCCGTCGAGAAGTCGATCAGCAACCGGCGTCACGAGATCAGCAACTTCGCCGACCGAGTGGAGATCCACCGCCGGATCGACCGCATCCTCGCCGAGCTGGGCCACGACGAGCTGAAGCTCCACAAGGACCGCAAGTTCCTCAAGAACGACCTCGTGCTGTACCTGCGGGACCTGCCCTTCCTGGACGACGACTACCGGCACCGCTTCGCCGAGATGACCCGGGGTTACATCCGGGACTTCCCCCAGGCGGCCTACGACGAGCTGTCCCCGATCCACCGGATCTGCGCCTACCTTCTGCTGCAGGAGGACTGGGCGAACCTCTCCCCGGCGATCGACACGCTCATCAACACCAACAAGGTGTCCAGCCCGCTGCTGGAGCGCGACGGCCGGGTCTACTGGTGCACGGAACACCTCGACGACCCGCTGGGCCGCGAGGTCCTCGACGTGACCGACCTCGGCTACCACGCCAAGCCGGTGCAGCGCCTCAGCCTGCGCAACCAGGTGACCGACTACGCGGAGAGCCCCTCGGGCGTCACGCTGGCCGGAGCGCTCGTGAACCCGCTCGGTGTGATCCCGCCGGACGCCAAGCTCAAGGCCGAACTGGAGTTCCGCGCCCGCCGCAGGAGCCTGCAGACGTTCCGGTTCCCGGTGGAGAGCCTGAAGCACGAGGGCGAGTCCGTGACCTGGCGGGCCGCCCTGCCGCTGGCCGCTACGCTCCGTCCCGTCGGCATCGTCGACGACGTGTGGGACGTGCGCCTGCACCTGACCGTCAACGGCGAGCGGACGACCAGCCGCCTGACGGTCAGTCAGATCTCACTGGAGGATTCGGGAGCCGTCCGCATCCGTCCCCGGCTCGGCCGGATGATGGCCGACCGCCTCCAGCCGCACGCCTCAGCCAAGGGCCACCTCGCCTTCCGCCTGACCCAGCACGGCAGGCTCGCCCGGCGCACCTCGATGCTGGTGCAGCGCAACATGCAGAGCCCGCCCGCCGAGCTGGCGAAGAAGATGGCGCGCAAGGTCGTCTCGGTGCGCAAGGACCTGCATTCGGGCCCCCGGAAGATCGAGGCGTACCAGCGGATGATCCGGCTCCTGCCCGTCCGCAAGGGCACGGTCGTCTTCGAGAGCCACCTCGGCAAGCAGTACAGCGACAGCCCACGGGCGATCTACGAGGAGATGTGCCGCCGCGGCGTGCCCTTCAAGGCCATCTGGTCGTACGCCGGTGAGCGTCCCACGGGCTACCCGAAGGACGTCGAGCTGGTCCGGCGCTGGTCCTGGTCCTACCTCAAGGCGCTGGCGCAGGCCGAGTTCTGGATCGACAACCAGGGCTTCCCGCTCAAGCTGAGCAAGCGCCCCGAGACCACGTACATCCAGACCTGGCACGGCTCCGCCCTCAAGCGCATGGGATTCGACGAGCCGAAGTACCGCATCCAGTCGGAGCACGAGCAGCGCGCCTACCAGGAGGCGATCGACCGGTTCGACCACTTCGTGGTGCGCGGCCGGCACGACGAGGAGACCCTGGCCCCCGCCTACCGGATTCCGGAGGAGAAGCTCCTGCGCACGGGCTACCCGCGCAACGACGCCCTGGTGCGGGCCAAGGACGCCGAGACCCTCGACCCGGCGGCGCGGGAACTCGCCGAGCGGCTCGGTATCCGCCGGGACCGTCCGATCGTCCTGTACGCGCCGACGTTCCGGGAGCAGGCCAACGGAGGCGTGCGGAAGTTCGAGTTCCCGTTCGACGTCGATGCGTTCGCGGACCGTTTCGGTGACCGCTTCACCCTGCTGATCCGGACCCACTACCTCAACAACGTGACGCTCCCGCCGTCCGTGGCCGGCCGGGTGGTCAACGTCAGCGAGGAGCCGGACATCACCCCCGTCCTCCTGCTCGCGGACGCGATGATCACCGACTACTCCTCGGTGATGTTCGACTACGCGCTGCTGCAGCGCCCGATGGTCTTCTTCACCTACGACTGGGAGGAGTACGTCAACAACAGCCGTGGCACGTACTTCGACCTGTCCGAACAGGCCCCCGGCCCCGTCGCGCGGACCGCCGAGGAGCTCTTCGACGTCCTGACGGATCTGGATGCCCTCGCGTCCGACCAGGAGGGACGCCTCAAGGAATTCGTGACCCAGTACGGCGAGTACGACCGCGGCGACGCCGCCGCGCAGATTGTCGACCGCTTCTTCGGAAACCGGGGAGACGCCCGATGACACAGCGTGACATCATCTTTGTGGCCAACGAGGTCAACGAACTCGGTGGCGTGGCACGCTGGCAGGCGCTGATGGCCAGGCTGTTCGCCGAGCGCGGTCACCGGGTGACCATCGTGGGCATCGCGCCGCCCGAAGTGCCCATGGACCTCGGCGACAACCCTCCGTTCGCCACGGTGACGCTCTACGACGAGCGCCCGCCGGGGCGTTGGCAGGCGCGCACCCTGCGGAGCCGTGCCAACCTCGCGGCGCGGCGGCGTGAGGCCGCCCGCGAGACGGGCATGCGGGAGGCCACCGAGCGGCTGTCGCGCATCTTCCGCGCCGCCGAGCCCGGTGCGTTGATCATCGTGACCCAGGTGTGGGCCATGGAGTGGGTGGCCATCGCGGACACGGCCGGGCATCCGGTCATCGGCATGAGCCACGAGTCCTACGAGTACTCGCGCGGCTCCTCCCGATTCCAGCGCGTCGAGCGGTACTACAAGGACGTCGACCGCCTGCTGCTGCTGACCCGCGAGGACGCCGACCTGTGGATAGGCCGCGGCCTCAACAACGTCGGGTACATGCCGAACCCGCTGCCGATGATGCCGGAGGCCCCCTCTCAGCGCACTGAGAAGGTCGTCGCGAGCATCGGCCGGCTGGGGCACCAGAAGGGCATCGACATGCTCCTGGACGCCTGGGCCGAGGCGGCGCCGAAGCACCCCGGCTGGCTCCTGCGCGTCTACGGCTCAGGCCCCGACGAGCAGGCGCTGCGGCAGCAGTGCACCCGGCTGGGTCTGGACGGATCGGTGGAGTGGGCCGGCCAGACCGACGACGTCGCCGCCGCACTGCGCGGGGCGTCCGTGTTCGTGCAGTCGTCCCGCGGTGAGGGCTTTCCCCTGGCCCTGCTGGAGGCGATGGCCTGCGCCGTGCCGTGTGCCGCCTTCGACTGCGCCCCCGGCGTGCACGAGATCATCCGGCACGAGGAGGACGGACTCCTCGCCCACCCCGGCAACACCACCGAACTCGCCCACCAGCTGGGCCGGTTGATGGAGGACGCCGACCTCCGCGACGCGATGGGGGAGCGGGCGCGGAAGAACGTCCAGCGCTACTCGCCCGCCGCCATCACCGACCGGTGGGAGGAACTGTTCGCGTTCCTGGAGCGCTGAACATCGCTGCGTCCCGCGCCGGTTGCGGAGGTGAAAGGGGGGCTTCCCCGGCTGAGTGCCGGGGAAGCCCCCCTTCGTATTCTGGTGCTTACCGCAGCCGGACCAGCGGACGACGTGGCCGAAGCGTGCGCCGGCGGCCGGGAGACCACCCTGGCCGGGCTGGTAGGTGGTGATCGCCGCCCGCAGGACGCGACGACGAACGCGGCTACCTGTGGCCGGTCCTCCGACAGCGTGACTCACAGCGCTCAGCGTGACCCACGGCGCGAAGAGGCGGCGTACGCGCGGTGGCTACGCCTGGGCCGGCTTGTCGCCGTCGTCGGTGGGCTTGGCTTCCAGCTCCGCGGAAGCCTTGCGCTCCACGAGGAACGCGGCCGTCAGCCGCTCGCACTCGTCGCCGGCCCATCGGTTGTCCAGGACGACCCGGCCCTCAACGGACCCCTGCCGCCCCTCTTGCGGACGTCCGGAGACTGACTGGCTCCTTCGGCGTTGCGGCTCTCCGCCGCTCGTCCGCGTACTGGACGACCGCGCGGCGACCGCCCCGCCTCGCGTAGATTCGGCACGTGGACACGGGCGTGCAGCGGGATCGGCGTGAGGAGACGGACAGCAAGGTGGCAAAGGCAAGGCAGGCCGTGCACGAGGCCCACAGAATCGTCGTCAAGGTGGGTTCCTCGTCGCTGACCACGGCCACCGGCGGACTCGACGCCGACCGTGTCGACGCGCTCGTCGACGTCCTCGCCAAGCACCGCAGCGGCGGCGAGAAGGAGATCGTCCTCGTCTCGTCCGGCGCCATCGCGGCCGGCCTCGCCCCGCTCGGGCTGCGCCGCCGCCCCAAGGACCTGGCCCGGCAGCAGGCCGCCGCCAGCGTCGGCCAGGGCCTCCTGGTCGCCCGCTACACCGCCTCCTGTGCCCGCCACGGCGTCCGTGTCGGCCAGGTGCTGCTCACCTCCGACGACACCAGTCGGCGCGCCCACCACCGCAACGCAGCCCGCACCCTCGACAAGCTCCTCGCGATGGGCGCCCTGCCGGTCGTCAACGAGAACGACACCGTCGCCACGGACGAGATCCGCTTCGGCGACAACGACCGGCTCGCCGCGCTCGTCGCCCACCTCGTCCGGGCCGACCTGCTGGTCCTGCTCTCCGACGTGGACGGCGTGTACGACGGCGACCCCAGCAAGCCCGGCACCTCGCGGATAGTGGAGGTCCGCGCACCCGGGGACCTCGCGCACGTCGACATCGGCACCGCGGGCAAGGCGGGCGTCGGCACCGGCGGCATGGTCACCAAGGTCGAGGCGGCCCGGATCGCGGCGGCCGCGGGCATCCCCGTGGTGCTCACCTCCGCCGTGCACGCCGCCGAGGCCCTCGCGGGCGGCGACACCGGCACGTACTTCCACCCCACCGGCAAGCGCTCCGCCGACCGGCTGCTGTGGCTGCAGCACGCCTCGACCCCGCAGGGTGCGCTCGTGCTGGACGACGGGGCCGTGCGCGCGGTCGTCGACCGGCGCACCTCGCTGCTGCCGGCGGGTATCGCGGCCGTCGAGGGCGACTTCACCGCGGGCGACCCCGTCGAGCTGCGCGACAGCACGGGACGGGCGGTCGCACGGGGTCTGGTGAACTTCGACGCCAAGGAGATTCCCCAGCTCATCGGGCGCTCGACCCGCGAGCTGGCCCGCGAACTGGGCCCGGAGTACGAACGCGAGGTCGTACACAGGGACGACCTCGTGCTCCTGCATCCGTAAGACGCCTGTTCCGCGCCACCTCCGAAACAGCTGTCCAGTACACCCGTAAAAGGCCGATTCCGAGGCCCCCGCCGGGGGACGTTGTGTAAAAGCGCCACACGGCGGCTCCCCACCTGCTCAACTTTGTTGCGGGGAGACCCCTGATGCAGCCCGATGCAGTACGACCAATGCGGACCATTGCGGACCATTGCGAGAAGGAGGCCGTCGTGAGACGAGTGCGCCCTGGGGCGGCGGCGTCCCGCGGCGGTGCCGCCTCCCGGGCGGGTGGTCCGGCTTCCCGCGCGGCGGGCGACGAACGGGCCCTGACGAGCGTCGCGGCCGGTGACACCTACCAGCGCGGGAAGCCGGCCGACCAGCCCCGGCTGTGGCACGTCACGCTGAGCGTCTCGGGCGGCGAGGCCCCGCTGAAGGAGGTCAGGCGTGCCCTCGAACAGCTGGCCCACGACCACCCGTTCCTGCTGACCAGCCGCTACGCCAACGACCACGCGGAGATCCGCTACTGGGAAGAGGCCCGCGACCTGCACGACGCGGCGGCCGTCGCCCTGCGCCTGTGGGGCGAACACCGCCAGACCGCCAAGCTCCCGCCCTGGGAGATCGTCGGCCTGGAGGTCATCGACCGCGAGACGTACCACCAGCGGATCGCGGAGGGGTATGGGCCACTTCCGGCCACTCCGGTCGGAGTCCATCCCTTTTGACCCTGTCTCGGGGTGTGGGACAGCCGCTGGACGGGTCCGTCCGGCGCACTACCCTTCCGATATGACCACGCTCTCGCCGTACGACTCGATGTCCCCGGTCACCCAGGCCGCCTACCGCGCCAAGGCCGCCGCCGCCGATCTCGCACCCCTGCCGCGGGCCGAGAAGGACGACGCGCTGCTCGCGATCGCGGACGCGCTGGAAGTCCGTACGAGCGAGATCGTCGCGGCCAACGCCAAGGACATCGCGCGCGCCCGCGAGGCCGGCACCAGCGAGACCGTCATCGACCGGCTCACGCTCACGCCCGAGCGCGTGCGCGCCATCGCCTCGGACGTGCGGGACGTCGTCGCGCTGCCCGACCCGGTCGGCGAGGTCGTACGCGGCTCCACCCTCCCGAACGGCATCGACCTGCGCCAGGTCCGTGTCCCGCTCGGCGTCGTCGGGATCATCTACGAGGCTCGCCCGAACGTCACGGTCGACGCCGCCGCCCTCTGCCTGAAGTCGGGCAACGCCGTCCTGCTGCGCGGCTCCTCCTCGGCCTTCGAGTCGAACACCGCGCTGGTCCGGGTGCTGCGCGACGCCGTGGGCGGCGCCGGGCTGCCCGCCGACGCCATTCAGCTGGTGCCCGGCGAGGGCCGCGAGTCGGTGCGCGAGCTGATGCGTGCCCGCGGTCTGGTCGACGTGCTCATCCCGCGCGGCGGCGCCTCGCTGATCCGCACGGTGGTCCAGGAATCCACCGTCCCCGTCATCGAGACCGGCACGGGCAACTGCCACGTGTACGTCGACGCCAACGCCGACCTCGACATGGCGATCGACATCCTGATCAACTCCAAGGCGCAGCGGCCCAGCGTCTGCAACTCCGCCGAGACGCTCCTCGTGCACCAGGACATCGCCCCCGAGTTCCTGCCGCGCGCCCTGGACGCCCTCGCGGCCGCCGGGGTCACCGTGCACGCCGACGAGCGCGTCCTCGCCTACGCCAAGGACTCCAAGGCCACCGTCGTCGAGGCCACGCCCGAGGACTGGGAGACCGAGTACCTCTCGTACGACATCGCCGCCGCCGTCGTCGACTCGCTCGACCGGGCCGTCGAACACATCCGGCTGTGGACCTCCGGCCACACCGAGGCCATCGTCACCACCTCGCAGCAGGCCGCCCGCCGCTTCACCCAGTTGGTGGACTCCACCACGGTCGCCGTGAACGCCTCGACCCGCTTCACCGACGGCGGCCAGTTCGGCTTCGGCGCCGAGATCGGCATCTCCACGCAGAAGCTGCACGCGCGGGGGCCGATGGGGCTGCCGGAGCTGACGAGCACCAAGTACATCGTCACGGGCGACGGACACATCCGACGCTGAGCCCGCGCTCCGCGTGAGCCGCGTCTCGTCAGGCGGATGAATTTCCATACCGTCTGCCCAAAATGACCCCCCAGGTCTACTCTGGATCCGTGCCGGAGGACGTGGGGGGCACGCCGTTCCCTGACGGCTGGGAGCCCGACGACGACCGCGACCGCGGGGGTGCGGACGAAGAGTTCGCCTCCGTGGTCTTCGACGAGGACTTCGTACGTGCGGCGGTGATTCATGAGCCGACCGCCGTCGAGCGCCTCCTAGCAGCCGCGCAGGCCCGCGCGGAGGCCTCAGAGGCCGAGGCGCGCCGGGCGCACTCCCGGGGTGCCCGCGGCGACGACGAGCGCTACGAGGACGGGTTCGGGCCCGACGGCCCTGGCGATTTCGGCCATGACCCGGATCTGGACGACCTCGACGACACCGAGATCCTCGAAGGCCGCTACGGAGCGCCGGGCTCGTACGGCAGATACGGCCGGGCCTACGGAAAACAGGCCCGCTGGCACCGCCCCGTCGCCTGGGTGCTCGCCCTCGTGATGGGCGTGGGCATGGTCGCCCTGGCCTTCACAGCGGTCTACCGGGGAGCCTCCTCGGGCCGCCAGGACCAGGTCCCGCCACCCGCCTCCACGGGCCTTGAACAAGGCCAGGACAAGGTCACCGGCCCCGGCCCCTCCGCTTCGGCCGAGTACTCCCATTCGGCCGTGTCAGCGGTTCCCAAAACGCCCTGACACCCATGGCGCCCGCGCCACCTCTGACGGCCATTCGAACATTCTGACGATCGCGACGGTCCTTGGCGATCCTGGTGAGAACCTGTCAGAAGTTGT
The DNA here is from genome assembly GCF_039503195.1 of Streptomyces mirabilis. Lineage (NCBI taxonomy): Bacteria > Bacillati > Actinomycetota > Actinomycetes > Kitasatosporales > Streptomycetaceae > Streptomyces > Streptomyces mirabilis. The sequence goes on along the minus strand of NZ_JBCJKP010000001.1, from coordinate 3,788,584 downwards.
CGTGTACCACGGCGTTTACCTGGGCCCCCGGAGACCTACCCTGAAGGTATGGGCGGGCCTGGAGACCCACCTGAGGGGACACCCGAGGGCGCCCCCGCCGGTGGAGAGGACGAATACCGATCCGTCGTCTTCGACGAGTCGTTCGTCCGTGCTGCACGCCTCCAGGAGTTCTCCGCGCAGGAGCGGATGGCCGACCACGCCCCGGCCGTGCGCCGCCGCCCCACCCTCCAGCGCGGTCTGCCCCGGCAGGCGCTGATCCTGGTCCTGCTGATCGCCGTCGCCTTCGGCACCGCGATCTACATGGGTGTACGGCACCCGTACCAGACCCCGGCCGCCCAGCCCCCCGAACCGCTGCGGATGACCGTCATACCCCTCGCGCCCCAGACCGCCGTACCGGGGGCCACGAGCGCCGAGCAGTTGTACGCGCACAGCCCGGCCGCCCAGTTCGCCGTCGGCGCCGACGGCATCGCGCTGCCCGCCTACCGACGCACCGCGCACTTCTCCGACAGCCAGGTCGTGGCCGCCCTGACCACCGCCAAGGACTACCTCGTGAAGTCCTCGCTCGACCCGGAGGTGCTCACCGGCGTCACCAACCGGCCGGTGCGGATCCTGCTCGCCCCCCAGCAGCTCGACCAGTTCGACCAGAGCTTCGACCACCCGGCCGCCGACGGTCGGCACGCGCCCACCGGCTGGCTGGTCCGCTTCGACCCCACCCGCGCCCAGCTCGCCGACTCCAGGATCAGGGTGCAGGGCACGCTTCAGGCCGCCGAGTTCGACTCCAGCACCCTTGAGGTCATCGCCGACCACACCTTCGTGTACGCCCTGAAGCCGGCCGGCTCGGACGCCAACGCGAAGGCCTCGCTGTTCACCGTCCGGCGCGAGCTGCAGTTCCGCTTCGACCGCGACGACCTGCGCATGCACCAGGCCCAGGTGGTCGTCTCCTACGTCCAGGCCGGACCGCTCGCCTGCTCCGAGGACTCGGTGACCCATCTGCACCCGCTGCTCGCGGGCCAGACGGCGAAGGCGGGCGGCCCGGCCGGCACCGACCCGTACGCGACGGGCAGCGCGACGGCACTGTGCGGCTCACTGGCGACGAGCTCGCAGCCGAGCGTCTGACGGCCGAGGGTCTGGCGATCGAGGGTCTGGCGGCCGTCAGACTGACGGCCGCTGGATGGTCCGACAGCCGCAGGTCCGACGCCCACAGTTTCGACCGTGACCGTCGTGTCCCCGGCTTCCTTGCGTGTCAGTCGTCGTCCTCGGGGGTGCTCTCCCGGGGCGGCTGGTCCTTCGGCGAGGTCCGGTCCTCGGGGGTGGTCTGGTCGTTCGGGGCGGTCTGGTCCTTCGGGGTGCCGCCGGCGAAGCCTCCGAACCCGCGCCGCACCCGCCCGCCGAGGTCGCCCGCGCCCCCCGCGATGTCGCTGACCAGCTTCATCAGCGGGTCCTTGGAGTTCTTGACGTCCGTGGCGTAGCTCGCCGCCGACTGCCGGAAGGAGTCCGAGACCGAGGTCTCCTTGTCCTCGGCGCGCCGCGGATAGTGACCGTCCATGATCCGCTGGTAGTCGCGGGACTCGGCCCACTTCTTCAGCTCGGCGGCGCGCACGGTGGTGAAGGGGTGTGTGCGGGGGAGGGTGTTGAGGATCTTGAGCACGGAGTCGCGCAGGTCGCCCCCGGCCTCGTACTCCTCGGCCTGTTCGAGGAACGCGTCCACGTTCATCTCGTGCAGGTGATTTCCTCCCGCGAGCTTCATCAGGCCGCGCATCGAAGCCTTCAGGTCCTGCCCGACGAGGAGCCCCGCCCGGTCGGCCGACAGTTCCGACTTGCGGAACCACTCGCGCAGCGCGGTCACGATCGTCATGATCGCGATGTTGCCCAGCGGGATCCAGGCGACCCGGAGCGCCAGATTGGTCAGGAAGAGCAGGATCGTGCGGTAGACGGCGTGCCCGGAGAGCGCGTGGCCGACCTCGTGCCCGACGACGGCCCGCATCTCCTCCTCGTCCAGCAGTTCGACGAGTCCGGTCGTCACGACGATGATCGGCTCGTCCAGGCCGATACACATCGCGTTCGGCTGCGGGTCCTGGGCGACGTACATCGGCGGGACCTTCTCCAGGTCCAGGATGTGGCAGGCGTCCCGCAGCATCGTGTTGAGGTGCGCGAACTGGGCGTCCGAGACGCGCACCGAGTCGGACAGGAACAGCAGCCGCAGGCTGCGCTCGGGCAGCAGGCCGCTCAGGGCCTTGAAGACCGTGTCGAAGCCGCTGAGCTTGCGCAGGGCCACCAGGGCCGAGCGGTCCGCCGGGTGTTCGTAGGTGCGTGAGGAGATCCCCTCGAAGCGCCTGCGCTGCCTGCTCGGCACGTTCTCGTGCCCGTCCTGCTGGTGGCCGTTGTCGGACATGTGTTCCCCCATGTGCGTCAGAGTGCCCTTTGTGCCCCCAAGGCACGGACCAGCCTAGGCGGAGATAACGTGGACGGGCAGTACAGAGAAGGAGTCCATCACCATGGAGCACATCCCCGCAGCCGCCTGGCTCACCGAGGCCGCGAACGCGGCAGACAAGCAAGGCCCGGGCAATCTGCTCCGTGTCGTGCTGATCGTGATGATCGTCGGGGTGGGCCTGACCGCCTGGTTCCTGCTGCGTGGGTACAAGCGGGACGACTGACACCCGGACGGGCGGCACGGCTGAGGCGGGGACAAGCCGGACGACCGAGGCTGTGTCGGCCGGGGAGGCCGGAGCAACCGGCGTCCCCAACGGCGGAGTCGGCGTGATCGCGACCGAGGCCCCCGCATACGATGGGCCGACGTCTTTATCCCGCCCACACCGGATAGGTCCTGCCGAGATGAGCTTCCACAGCACCGCTGCACAGTTGGTCACCGTTGCCGCCGAGGGCGAGCAGGGGGGCAACCACGAGAGCCTCAACCCGTTCCTGACCGGCGGTGGCGCGCTGTTCGTGCTGCTCCTGCTGCTGTGGATCACCACGCGGTTCAACCGCGACCGCTGAGCCTTTTCGGCCGTTCGGAGCTGTCCCGGGGACCCCTGTCGGGCGGAGCCCGTCGACCGGGCCGGTAGGGTCTGCTCGCATGGGAGAGCAGGACATGCCTACCGGTCCGGCGAGTGACACGGAGAGCGGCGCCGTCGGCGGCGCCGCGGGTGACGCGCTCGGCGGCCCAGTGAGAGGCGGGACGAGTCGGTTGACGACCGGCCCCGGGAACGGCCCCTCGAATCCGGGCAAGCGCCGCCTCGGTGTCATGGGCGGAACCTTCGACCCGATCCACCACGGGCACCTCGTGGCGGCCAGCGAGGTCGCCGCGCAGTTCCACCTCGACGAGGTGGTGTTCGTGCCGACCGGGCAGCCGTGGCAGAAGTCGGACCGGAAGGTCTCACCTGCCGAGGACCGCTACCTGATGACGGTCATCGCCACCGCCGAGAACCCGCAGTTCTCGGTGAGCCGCATCGACATCGACCGCGGCGGCCCGACCTACACCACGGACACCCTGCGCGATCTGCGCGCCCTCAACCCCGACACCGATCTGTTCTTCATCACCGGTGCCGACGCGCTCGGTCAGATCCTCACCTGGCGGTACGCGGAGGAGCTGTTCTCCCTCGCGCACTTCATCGGAGTCACCCGGCCCGGTCACACCCTGACCGATCCGGGCCTGCCGGAGGGCGGCGTCTCGCTGGTCGAGGTTCCCGCGCTGGCCATCTCCTCCACAGACTGCCGTGCGAGAGTCGCCAAGGGCGACCCCGTCTGGTACCTGGTACCGGACGGTGTGGTGCGCTACATCGACAAGCGCGAGCTGTACCGCGGCGAGTGACGCGAGTGAGCCGAGAGGGGCACCGGTGAACGACCGATACGACGGATACGCGGGCGGCGACCAGTATGAGCTCGTCGGCTACGACGAGTTCGGGCAGCCTGTGTACCGACAGGTGCCCCCCCAGGGGTCCCAACAGGGCTACGACCCGTACGCGCAGCAGCAGCAGCCCCAACAGCACCAGGGCTACGGCTACGACCCGTACGCGACCGGCGCGGGGGGCTACGACACCGGTCAGCAGCAGCCCGTGTCCTCGTACGACACCGGTCAGCAGACCGCGGTCCCCGCCTACGACCCCTACGACCCGTACGGAGCCGGTACGTCCGGTACCACCGGGGCGACGCCGTCGTACGACCCCTACGGGCAGACGGTGCACACGGGGCAGGCTGGTCAGGCCGGGCGGACGGGGCGGGGCGGGCAGACGGAGCGGGCCGGGCAGGCGGGTCAGTCCCGGAGCGGGACCGGCGCCGCGGGCACGAGCACTGGGCAGCAGCCCCGGGTCGCCGAGCAGACCGCGTACATCCCGCAGCAGGCGCGCCGCGCGGAGGAGAACGAGCCGCGGGCCGACCGGGACTACCGCACCGAGCAGTTCGCCTTCGTCGAAGAGCAGGAAGCCGAGCCCGAAGACGTCATCGACTGGCTCAACTTCACCGAGAACCGTACCGAGCGCCGCGAGGAGGCCAAGCGCCGCGCCCGCAGCAGGGTCGTCGCCCTGGTCGTGGTGCTCGCCCTGGTCGTGGTCGGCGGCGTCGGCTACCTCTGGTACGCGGGGAAGCTGCCCGGCACCTCCTCGGGCGGCAAGTCCGCCGCGACGACGGCCACGGGTGCCCAGAACCGTGACGTGATCGTCGTCCACCTGCACAACACGAAGGGCGGCGGCACCTCCACGGCCCTGCTCGTCGACAACACCACCACCAAGCAGGGCACCACCGTCCTGCTGCCCAACTCCCTTGCTCTGACGGACGACAGCGGCTCGACGACCACGCTCGCCAAGTCCGTCGGCGACGACGGCTCCTCCGGGACCCGGGACGCGATCGACACGGTGCTCGGGACCAACATCCAGGGCACCTGGCGCCTCGACACCCCCTACCTCAACAACCTCGTCGACCTCGTCGGCAACATCGACCTGACCACCAACGCCGATGTGCCGGACCCCGATGCGAAGAAGAAGGGCGAGGCGCCCCTCGTGAAGAAGGGCGAGAACCAGACGCTCAGCGGCAAGATGGCCGTCGCCTACGCCACCTACCGGGCCTCCGGTGAAGCCCAGAACGCTCAGTTGGAGCGTTTCGGACAGGTCATGCAGGGCGTGCTGCGCAAGCTGTCCTCGGACAAGCAGGCCGCGACCACCACCGTGCAGACCCTGGCGCAGATCCTCGACCCCTCCCTGACCGACCAGGACCTCGGCGCCTTCCTCGCCAAGCTCGCCGACCTCGCCAAGGGCGGCGACTACAAAACGGCGCTGCTGCCCGTGCAGCAGGACGGCACCCTGAGCGAGAGCGCCACCAACAGCGTGGTCAAGGACGTCCTCGGCGGCACCGCCAAGAGTCCCGACGCCGGCGCCGCCGTCCGTGTCGGCATCAAGAACGCCACCGGGAACAAGGACGCCACCGAGAAGGCCCGCGTCGTCCTGGTCAACGGCGGCTACACCTTCCTGGACTCAGGCACCGCCGCCACCGCCCAGAGCGTGACCCAGATCACGTACACCGATGCCGCCAGGAAGAACGACGCCATCGAGGTCGCGAAGACCCTCGGTCTGCCCACCAGCACCGTGAAGAAGGGCAGTGGCTCGTCCAACGCGGACGTCTCGGTGGTCCTCGGCCAGGACTACAAGGTGACCACTTCCACCGGGTGATCACGGTGACCGCTCCACTGGGTGATCACGCGGAGTGGTCACGGGTGACCCTCCGGAGTGGTCGGCGCCACGTCCCGGGGCCCCCGGGATGTGGCCACGTAAACGCGTGGGGTGCCGTCGGCGGTCCGTGAGACCCTTGAGTCATTACTGACCGCCGACGGAAAGCCGCGTAGTGACCGCCACGGACCGCTCCATCGAGCTCATCACCACCGCCGCGCAGGCGGCCGCAGACAAGCTCGCGCACGACATCATCGCTTACGACGTCAGCGACGTTCTCTCGATCACCGACGCCTTCCTGCTGGCGTCCGCCCCCAACGACCGCCAGGTCAAGTCGATCGTCGACGAGATCGAGGAGCGGCTCAACAAGGAGCTCGGCGTCAAGCCGGTGCGCCGCGAGGGCGACCGCGAGGCCCGCTGGGTACTGCTCGACTACGTCGACATCGTGGTGCACGTGCAGCACAGCGAGGAGCGTGTCTTCTACGCTCTGGAGCGGCTGTGGAAGGACTGCCCGGAGCTTGACCTGCCCGCCGACGCCAAGGCCACCCGCGGCAAGGCCGCCGAGCACGCCAAGCTGCAGGCCGAGGAGGACTCCGTCGAATTCGGGGAGCTGCGGTGACCGCGGCGGGCGCCGAGGCGGCCGGGACATCCGCCACGGGTGACGCCCAGGCGGGGCGGCAGCCGACCGTCGCGGGCGTCGAGGCCGGGGAGAAGCCGGGCCGCGGTCGCCGCGTCATCCTGTGGCGGCACGGCCAGACCTCCTGGAACGTGGATCGCCGCTTCCAGGGCACCACGGACGTCGAGCTCACCGAGACGGGCATCGGCCAGGCCCGCCGCGCCGCCCGGCTGCTCGCCTCGCTGAAGCCCGACGTGATCGTCGCCTCGGACCTCCAGCGCGCCGCGAACACGGCCGCCGAACTGTCCACGCTCACCAGCATCGACGTCATCCACGACGAAGGCCTGCGCGAGACCTACGCGGGCGTCTGGCAGGGGCTGACGCACGAGGAGATCATCGCCCAGTACGGCGACGAGTACGCCGCCTGGAAGCGTGGTGAGCCGGTGCGCCGCGGTGGTGGCGAACTGGAGACCGAGGTCGCCGACCGCGCCGCCCCCGTGGTGCTGCGCCACGCCGACAAGCTCCCCGAGGACGGCACCCTCGTGGTCGTCAGCCACGGCGGCACCATCCGCACCACCATCGGGCGCCTGCTCGGCCTGGAGTCCCGGCACTGGGAGAGCCTGGGTGGCCTCTCCAACTGCTGCTGGTCCGTCCTCGGAGAGGGCGCGCGGGGCTGGCGGCTGCTCGAGCACAACGCCGGCACACTGCCGGAGCCGGTGCTCGGCGACGACGACTGAGCGGCCCCCTGTCCGGTCCCGGGGGCCGGGCGGGACCGGATTTCACTTTCTGGCAGGTCGCAGGCTAAAGTTCTTCTTGTTCGCCCCGCCGGGCGGGAAGAACGCAAGGGGCTATAGCTCAGTTGGTAGAGCGCCTGCATGGCATGCAGGAGGTCAGGAGTTCAATTCTCCTTAGCTCCACAGATCAACTCTCTTGAGTTGTCAAAGATCAGCACAGATCAGTGATGAGAATCCCGTTCCTTTCGAGGGGCGGGATTCTTTCATGTCCCCCAGGTTGTCGGTGACGTGGGCGACTTCGACCGCAGGGATGCCGCGGCGGCCTGGAGTGACGGTGGCCACAACCGCTCCCGCCGCTCGCGCAGAACCGCCAGCCCCTTGCGCGCCTTCTCGTCGTCCGGGGTGTAGGCGACGATCCGGCACTCCGGCATCCCGTCGATGGACAGCGACACCGAGGTCATCCGCAGTTCGCCCACCGCCTCATGGCGGAACGTCTTCACGCGCGGTCCCGGCGGGAGGACGTCCCCGCCCGCCCACAACTCGGCGAAGCGCGGGCTGGCGGCCGACAACCCGCGTATGTAGTCCTCCCAGGCGGGCTCGCCGACGTGTCTGCCGTACGCGGAGCGCAGCGTCGCCACCATCAACGGCAGTTCGCTGTCCCGGAACACCACGGGGCAGCCCGGCTCGGGCACGGTGAACAGGGTCCACAGCACGTTGGGAACGCCGATGTCGAGCGTCTGCGGTACGAAGAACAGGTCGCGGTAAGGGGGGGTTGGCGGCCAGGATGTCGTACCGCGAGTTGTAGACCGCCGCCGGGCGCGGATCGAAGGCGTCGATGATGCCCTGGATCTCCGCGCTCACGGTCTGCGCGGGGAGCTCCGGCTCGGACTCGTAGGGCACTTCGGCCAAGTGGTACAGATGCTCCCGCTCGGTCTGGTCCAGGCGCAGGGTGCGCGCCACCGCGTCCAGCACCTGAGGAGAGGCGTTGATGGGGCGGCCCTGCTCCAGCCAGGTGTACCAGGTCACACCGACCCCGGAGAGCTGTGCGACCTCTTCGCGGCGCAGACCCGGCGTGCGGCGCCGCACGCCCGGGGGCATCCCGACGTCGGCGGGTGTCACCCGCGCCCGCCGACCGCGCAGAAAGCCGGCCAGCTCCGGCCTGCGACGTTGTGTCGTGTTCATCGGCTTCACTTCCCCCGTCTTCCATCGTCCGCGCCGAAACCCGCCCGCTGCCAGGTGCTGTCAGTACCAGCATCGGCGGGCTCTCGGCACCCGTATCCGGCCGCCGCCAGGCTCGGAGTCATGACGACGACAACCCCCGCGGGCCCAGGTCCCGCAGCGGATTCAAGTCCTGCGACCAGTAAAGCCCCCGGCACTGACAATCGCCCCGGACGGCTGCTCGCGGTCGTGCTCACAGCCCAGTTCATGGCACTGCTAGACGTTTTCATCGTGAACGTCGCCGTGCCCACGATCGGTTCCGAACTCCACGCGTCCGGCGCCGGAATGCAGTTGGTGGTCGCCGGATACTCCATCGCGTACGCCGTACTGCTGATCACCGGCGCGCGCCTCGGTGACCTGCTCGGCCACCGCCGCGTCCACCTCGCCGGGCTCGCGCTGTTCACCGCGGCCTCGCTGGCGTGCGGACTCGCCCGGGGAACCGGGGAGTTGATCGCCTTCCGGCTGGTGCAGGGAGCCGGTGCGGCCGTGATGATTCCGCAGGTGCTCAGCCTGATCCAGCGCCACTTCACCGGCGAGGCCCGGGCCCGTGCCCTCGGCGCGTACTCCGCCGTCGTCGCGACGGGAGCCGCGGCCGGACAGGTGCTGGGCGGCGTCCTGGTCAGCGCCGACCTGCTCGGCACCGGCTGGCGGCCGGTGTTCCTGGTCAACGTGCCCGTGGGCCTCGTACTCCTGGCCGTCGGCCACCGCGTCCTGCCCCGGGACGCCCCGGGAGCCGTGGAGCGCTCACGCGGCCTCGACCTGCCGGGCCTCGGCCTGCTCGGCGCCGCCGTGTCGCTGCTCACCGTGCCGCTCGTGCTCGGTCAGGAAGAGGGCTGGCCGCTGTGGTCCTGGCTGTCGCTCGGCGCGGCCGTGGTCTTCTTCACCCTTTTCCGTCTGTACGAGTCCCGGCTCGCCCGGCGGGGTGGAGCGCCGCTGATTTCACCCCGGGTGCTGCGCCACCCCGGCATGGGCCTCGCGGTCTTCCGCCTGCTCGCGGTGATGGCGGTCAATGCGGGTTTCCTGTTCGCTCTGACCCTGCATGTCCAGGGCGGCCTCGGGTACAGCGCGCTGCGCGCCGGACTCACCTTCGCGCCGACCGCGGTGGTCTTCGGCCTGGTCGGTCTGACCTGGCGCGACTGGCCGGCCGCACTGCAAGGTGTCCTGATCCCGGTCGGCTTCGCCGTCGCCGCCGTTTCCGTGGCCTGTGTCGGAGCCGTGCTGAAGGGCGGGGGCGACGGCGGATTCTGGCTGTACGTGGCGTTCGCGGGCATGGGGACCGGTCTCGCGCTGGGCTTCAGCCCCACGCTGACCAGGGCTCTGGCCACGGTGCGGCCCGAGGACGCGGCGGACGCCAGCGGCCTGCTCGCGACGGTCGCGCAGCTCGGTCAGCTGATCGGCGTCGCGGCTTTCGGCACACTCTTCTTGAACCGACTTGAGTCACTTGGGGCTCCGGGGGCGTATACCTCTGCGGACGCGCTCCTCATGTGCACGTATGCGCTGGCCGCGACGGCCACGTCGGGTGCTGTGTCCGGACTGGTACGAAGGCGTCGCTGACCGTATTGCTCCGGCCGTGGCAGAATCAAACGGCCGGAAGGGGGCGCGGCCCGACGGGAGGGAGAAGCGATGCCTGCGAGCATCCTCGAGAAGGTCGACGATCTCCTCGATGTGGCACAGACACGTAGAAGAGCCACCCTCCTCGACTGTCCTTCCTGCGGATCGGTCCACGTCGCCCAGGTCCTCGGCGACAACGGCGGGATCTCCTACGTGTGCACGGCCTGCGGCCACAGCTGGAGCTGATCGATGGGTGCACACAGGCGGAAGTGCGATTGGTGCGGCAGTGGTACGCCGATCGTCCGCGACATGGAGCCGGTCAACCACGACTACCAGTACTGGTGCGAGGAGTGCGCGCGGGCGTTGATCATAAAAGGCGACCCGATCGAGACGTACCGCGAGCTGGAGGGCGAGCCGATCTACGGCCGGCTCCTCGACGAGCACTGCACGCTCAAACGGTTCTATTCGTTCGCCACAGCCTGACCCCGATCAGGGTCAGGAAGACGAGACCGGCTCCTTCGTAGAGGGCCGACAACGTCAACTGGGCGCCCGTCTGACGCAGTTCGAGCCGTCCCGGGCCATGTGGCACCCACCACAGCGCGTACGAGCAGAAGACCAGCGACGTACCGGCGGCGGTCACCAGTGCCGTACGGGCGGCGGCCACCTGTGCTGCGCCGACGGCGGCCGCCCGGCCGCGCGTGCCCAGGATCAGCACCATCGGCACGCACCACACCCAGTGGTGCGACCACGACACCGGGCTGATCAGCAGCGCCGTGACCGCGCAGGCGGCCACCGCCCAGGCGCGCCGCTCGCGCAGCTCCGCCGTCACGGCGACCCCGAGGCCCAGGGAGCCCGCCACGGCCGCCGTGGCGACCCACCAGAGGCCCGGCTGAGTGGTGTGCAGCAGCCGGGCCAGTGCCCCGCGCAGTGACTGGTTCGCGGTGTCCTCCACGAGCCCGACCCGACCCGTTTCGAAGACCATGCGGCTCCAGAAGCTCCATGAGTCGTAGGGCAGGGTGCAGGCCGCCAGCAGGGTTGCCCCGGCGAACGCGACGGCCGACCCGCGCACGTGCCGCAACCAGGGGCCTCCGGGGCCCCGCCGTGCGTATGCCACGACGCCGGTGACCAGCAGGAACACCGCGAAGAGCGCCGGTGTCAGCTTGATCGCCGCCGCGAGCCCGATACCCACTCCGGCCCACCGGTGCCCGGGCCGCCGCGTCAGGTCCCACAGCACCAACACGCCGAGCAGCAGATTGATCTGCCCGTAGCGCACGGTCGTCCACACCGGCTCGCACCACACGGCCGCCGCGGACGCCCACCAGACCCCCTCCACGCGCGCGTGGTCGACGAGCCGTAGCGACAGGGCCACGAACACCACAAGAAGGGCCAGATTTCCGGCCGTCGCCAGAGTCCGCATGGTCGACGTGTCCAGCAGCGTCAGCGGCGTGAACAGCAACGCCGCGAACGGCGGGTAGGTGGTCGGCAGATGGGCCTCGGTCGTACGCAGCGCGTAGAGGTCGCCGCCCGCGCGGACGGTCTCGCCCTCCGCCCGGTACACCATCAGGTCGATCATCGACACGTGCGCGGCCCGCTGTGCCCACCAGAAGGCGGCGAAGGACAACAGGCACGCCCCCAGGGCGACAGGCGCACGGTGGCGGACACGGGGGAGCGCGATCACGGTCACGAAGGCCGACACTATCCCTCATGTCCGCATTGTCCGCACAGCGCGGAATCGATTTGGTGGTCCATGGGGAGGACCGTGTAATGTTGGCGTCGCCGCCGGGGAAACCGGGCGACACGGTCGATATGCGGCTTCGCCGCATGGCCACAAGGGGCTATAGCTCAGTTGGTAGAGCGCCTGCATGGCATGCAGGAGGTCAGGAGTTCAATTCTCCTTAGCTCCACACATATTGAAGGCGGGTCACCCGGTCAGGGTGACCCGCCTTCGTCGTGTTCAGCGGCCGCTGCCGAGCGCCCGACGACCACGGCGCTGGGAGAGGACCGGAAGGTTGTTGCGGGCCGGGGCGGAGGAGCGGCTGTCCTCCTCGATGCGCAGGGCGAGCGCCGGGCAGCGGCGTACGGCCCGCAGCGCCTTCGCCTCCGCGTACCGGGGCACCTGGGCCTGTGCGACGGTGGGGAAGCCGTCGGCGCCCAGTTCGAAGACCTCGGGAAGGATGTCCGCGCACAGGCCGTGACCGCGGCACAGTGTCCAGTCGACGAAGATCTTCTGGCGGCTGGGGCCGGCCTCCTCGACCGCCTGGCCGCCGGGGATGCCGGTGGGCAGCTGGCCGCCCTCGAAGAGCGGCAGAACGCCCTCCACGGGCCTTCCGCAGCCATTGCCGAGGACGTGAGCGGCCAGGTCGTCCGTGAACGCCTTGATGGTCGACTCGATGAACATCGCCGAGCCGTCGGGATGCGAGCAGGCGCCGCGTCTTTTCACGGCCTTGGCGACCTGCTTCACGGCCTCCAGGGCGGCCGGTCCGCCGCCGTTGAGGATGTCCTCCAGGCCGCGTGCCGCGGCGGGCAGGCCTAGGTAGCAGGGACCGCACTGTCCCGCGCTCTCCTCCGCCAGCCACTGGGCCACCCGGAGAGACTCGCCCAGCGGGCACGTCTCCTGGGTGATCGGGAGGATCGCGCCGGCGCCGAGCGCGCCGCCCACCGCGTCCAGGGAGTTGCGCGAGACGATCGCCTCGTTGACCGTCGCCGCGTCCAGCCACTTGCCGTGGTAGCCGCCGGTCAGCACGCCCTGCGGCATCGGCGGGGCGCCGGCCAGCTGGAGCACGTAACGCAGCGGCACACCGGTGGGGACCTCGATCACCATGGGGCGGGCGACCGCCCCGGAGATGGTGAGCATGACGGTGCCGGGCTCGTCGTACAGACCGGTGTTGCGGTAGCGGTCGGGGCCGATACGGGCGGCGATGGCCAGCTGCGCGTACGTCTCGGCGTTCGACAGCAGGGTGGGCGCGCCGCCGACGCCGCTCTGCGACGCGCTGATCTTGCGACCCGGCGGGATGGCCGGGCCGCCGTCGATGGAGCGGATGAGCGAAGCGGCCGCTCCGGTCACCATCCGCACCGGATTGCGTTGCACGCGCGCGCGGAGCGGCGATCCGCGCCGGTCGCTGAGGCCGCGCTCGGCCAGCGCGGCCTCCATGGACCGCTGGGTCGACTCGCGGGTCACCCCGATGACCAGGGTGCGGGCACCCATGGCCTCCGCGGCCAGCAGGGCGCCGTCCAGGATGAGGTGCGGGGCACGGTTGATGAGCACCGTGTCCTTGCGGCAGGCGGGTTCGTCCTCACTTCCATTGACGACCACGACGGGTCGGATGCCCTTGCTGATGGCCGACTCGGCGACCGAGCGCAGTTTCTTGGCGAAGGGGAAGCCCGCGCCGCCGCGGCCCTTCAGGCCGATCGCCTCGGCGAGGCCCGCGAGCTGTTCACCGCCCATCGGCTCGAGCGGCCCGTGCACCTTGAGGTGCATGGGCAGATCGAGCCGTTCAACCAGGTCGAAGCCCGACGTGAGCTGCGGAAGCCCGACGACGCGGACCTCCGGGACGTCGGGCAGGGCCTCGTTCACTTAAAGCCTCCGGAAGGGGCGTTCCATGGTTCACCGGAGCCAGGAGCGTCGAAGGCGCCCGGCAGTACGTCAGTCGTGGGACCGCTGTCGTACGTGTCGTTGGTGTTGTACGTACCGAAGGCGGGGTTCGTCTCACCGTTGTTGTACACATCACTCGTGCCGTACCCACCGGTGGCCGAATTGTCATAGACGGGGATGTTGTATCCCGTGTCGGCGAGCGGGTCGTACGCGGAGCGGGGCGCCTCACCGACCGGCGGCGGCGAGGGGATGGGCCAACTGCCCGACGTGCTGCCACCGGCGTCGGCGCGGGGGAACGTCTCCGTCGGCTGCATGTTCATGGGCATCTGGACGCGCTCGGTCGGGGCCGCGCCTGCGGGGTTCGCGCCGGGCGTGCCCGAGACGGCGCGGTAGGCAGCCGCGAAACCGGACGTGGCGTCCGTGGCGGCGGGGTCGGCCGGGGTCTGGTACAGCGACTGCTCGGGGGACGGCGTGCGCTGCGGGGGTACGAAGGGGGCGCCCGAGGACTGCTGCGCGGGGCGCGGGGCGAAGCCCGGCAGGGAGTTCTCCGCGAGGGCGGCACGGGATGCCGTCAGGTCCTCGCGGGCCATGCGGCCACCGGCGCCGCCGCCCTCGCCGAGGATCGCCAGGATCCGGTCGGCGACCTTGCGCTTGAAGGGGTGCGGAGCCGCACGCAGGGCGAGGGCCCCGCCGACCGCGACCAGGCACAGCTCGTACGACACCATGAAGAACGGCTTTGCCGCCCGTCCCGCGAAGAGACCGTGGATCAGCGCCGCGCACAGGGCCGGATACGCCAGCATGTGCATCGCGCGCCAGCGTGCCGCGACCGGTGCCGGGGCCGCGAACTGGTTGCGCAGTGCGCCGGTGATGCCTACGAAGATCATGAGCAGTCCGGCCAGGGAGCCGAGGCCGATGAGTCCGGCGCTGCCCTTGACACCCAGGCTGAAGGGGATCAGCGCGGCGATCAGGACGGTGTGGTCCAGCGCCAGTTTGATGGTGATGTGCACCAGGAGGAACGCGATCGAGCCGACGGCCGTCACTCGGTGGATGCCCTGTGCCACGATCCGCTGACGCGTGTTGAGGATGAGCCGGTCCTGGGCGATGAGGCCCCAGATGACGGAACACGTGAGGGAGACGAGCGACAGGACGCCCGCACCGAAGTTGAGGAAGTCCTGGACTCGGTTGCCTCCGGTCAGCACGACCACGGGTATGAGCAGCAGGACGGCAGCCGTCGCCACCCCGTAGGCCGAGCGGCCCGGTCGGGGAAGCGTGCTGCCACTGCGACGAGGGTTCATAGGGGGTTACTCCCAACGGTTCGGGGAAGCGGTCCCGAAGCCGAACTCTAAGTCGAGCCATACCGATGGGTACGAGGTTTGAGTTATTGCGTTGTTATCAAAGTGCGACCAGGTCCTTGTGTTGTCCCGTAGCGTCCCCTTACGCGAAGTAATATTTGAATATTGTTCAGTTTTTTTGGCGTGATTGTGACGAGCGGCACGGCGTGTCCGACCCCGTCCCAAGCTCGTCGCGGCGCGCGCGGGGGCTGCGGTACCCTGACGCCATGCGTGCCGTACGCCTTCTGCTTAGCGAGCCGCGCTGATCAGTCCCGACCACTGACGACCCGTGGTCGGCATCGGCGCGGCGTCCCCTCCTGTGCGAGGGGATTTTTCATTTCTAAGCCGCCGGCAGAGACGATCGATGGAGCTTTGAGGATCATGAGCGAGACGAACCCCGCTGCCGCCTCCGAGGTGGCAGCGCCGCACCGCTACACGGCCGCGATGGCCGCTGAGATCGAGGCACGCTGGCAGGACTTCTGGGACGCCGAGGGCACGTACGAGGCGCCGAACCCCAGCGGTGACCTGGCGGGCGACCCCGAGCTGGCCGCCAAGCCCAAGAAGTTCATCATGGACATGTTCCCGTACCCCTCGGGAGCGGGTCTGCACGTCGGCCACCCGCTGGGCTACATCGCCACCGATGTATTCGCCCGGTTCCAGCGCATGACGGGCCACAACGTCCTGCACACCCTGGGCTTCGACGCCTTCGGACTGCCCGCCGAGCAGTACGCCGTGCAGACGGGCACCCACCCGCGCGTGTCCACCGAGGCCAACATCGAGAACATGAAGGCCCAGCTGCGCGCGCTGGGCCTGGGCCACGACAAGCGCCGGTCGTTCGCCACGATCGACCCGGAGTACTACAAGTGGACCCAGTGGATCTTCCTGCAGATCTTCAACTCCTGGTACGACGACGAGGCGGACAAGGCCCGTCCGATCTCCGTGCTGATCGCCCAGTTCGAGAGCGGCGAGCGCGCCGTACCGAGCGTTGACGGCGCCACACGCGCGTGGAACGAGCTGACCGCCACCGAGCGCGCCGACATCCTGAGCGAGTACCGGCTGGCGTACGCCTCCGACGCGCCCGTCAACTGGTCCCCGGGTCTGGGCACGGTGCTGGCCAACGAGGAGGTCACCGCCGACGGCCGCTCCGAGCGCGGGAACTTCCCCGTCTTCAAGGCCAAGCTGCGCCAGTGGAACATGCGCATCACGGCGTACGCCGACCGGCTGCTGGACGACCTGGAGGCGCTGGACTGGCCCGAGGCGATCAAGCTGCAGCAGCGCAACTGGATCGGCCGCTCCGAGGGTGCCCGCGTCGACTTCCCGATTGACGGTGAAGCCATCACGGTCTTCACCACACGCCCGGACACCCTGTTCGGCGCCACCTACATGGTGCTGGCGCCCGAGCACCCGCTGGTCGACAAGTTCGTCCCCGAAGCCTGGCCCGAGGGCAGCCACGAGGTGTGGACCGGCGGTCACGCCACGCCCGCCGAGGCCGTCGCCGCCTACCGGGTGCAGGCCGCCTCGAAGTCCGACGTCGAACGGCAGGCCGAGGCCAAGGACAAGACCGGTGTCTTCACCGGCGCCTACGCGACCAACCCGGTCAACGGCGAGCAGGTCCCGGTCTTCATCGCCGACTACGTCCTGATGGGCTACGGCACCGGCGCGATCATGGCCGTCCCCGCCGGTGACCAGCGCGACTTCGAGTTCGCGCGCGCCTTCGAGCTGCCGATCCGCTGCATCGTCGAGCCGGTCGACGGCCGCGGCACCGACACGTCGACGTGGGAGAACGCCTTCGGGTCGTACGACGCGAAGATCATCAACTCCTCGAACGACGACATCTCGCTGGACGGCCTGGCGGTGGCCGAGGCGAAGGAGCGCATCACCGAGTGGCTGGCACGCAAGGGCATCGGTGAGGGCACCGTCAACTTCCGTCTGCGCGACTGGCTGTTCAGCCGCCAGCGCTACTGGGGCGAGCCCTTCCCGATCGTCTACGACGAGGACGGCGTCGCGCACGCGCTGCCCGAGTCGATGCTGCCCCTGGAGCTGCCGGAGGTCGAGGACTACTCGCCGCGCACCTTCGACCCGGACGACGCGAACACCTCTCCCGAGACGCCGCTGTCCCGCAACGAGGACTGGGTCAACGTCACCCTGGACCTGGGTGACGGCCGCGGCCCGCAGAAGTACCGCCGCGAGACCAACACCATGCCCAACTGGGCCGGTTCCTGCTGGTACGAGCTGCGCTACCTGGACCCGCACAACGACCAGAAGCTGGTCGACCCGGCCATCGAGCAGTACTGGATGGGTCCGCGCGAGGGCCAGCCGCACGGTGGCGTCGACCTGTACGTCGGCGGCGCCGAGCACGCCGTGCTGCACCTGCTGTACGCGCGTTTCTGGTCGAAGGTGCTGTACGACCTGGGGTATGTCTCCTCGGTCGAGCCGTTCCACAAGCTGTTCAACCAGGGCATGATCCAGGCCTTCGTGTACCGCGACAGCCGTGGCATCGCGGTGCCGGCCGCCGAGGTGGAGGAGCGCGACGGCGCGTACTACTACCAGGGCGAGAAGGTCTCCCGACTGCTGGGCAAGATGGGCAAGTCCCTGAAGAACGCGGTCACTCCGGACGAGATCTGCGCCGAGTACGGCGCGGACACCCTGCGCCTGTACGAGATGGCGATGGGTCCACTGGACGTGTCGCGGCCGTGGGACACGCGCGCGGTGGTGGGCCAGTACCGGCTGCTGCAGCGGCTGTGGCGCAACGTCGTCGACGAGACCACGGGCGAGGTCACGGTCGTCGACACCCCGGCCGACGAGGACACCCTGCGGGCGCTGCACAAGGCGATCGACGGCGTGCGCCAGGACCTGGAGGGCCTGCGCTTCAACACCGCCATCGCCAAGGTCACCGAGCTGAACAACCACCTGACCAAGGTCGGCGGCCCCGTGGCGCGCACGGTCGCCGAGTCCCTGGTGCTGCTGGTCGCGCCGCTGGCCCCGCACATCGCCGAGGAGCTGTGGCGCAAGCTGGGCCACACCGACTCGGTCGTCCACCAGGACTTCCCGGTCGCCGACCCGGCGTACGTCGTGGACGAGGCGGTGACCTGCGTCGTGCAGATCAAGGGCAAGGTCAAGGCCCGCCTGGAGGTCTCCCCGTCGATCTCCGACGCGGACCTGGAGAAGATCGCGCTGGCCGACGAGAAGGTCGTCGCCGCGCTGGACGGCGCGGGCATCCGCAAGGTGATCGTCCGGGCGCCGAAGCTGGTGAACATCGTCACGGCGTAGTCGATTGCCCCGGTCCGGCACGGATGGGTGGCTTGACTAGGGGTAGTCCCCTACGGGCAGGTTCGGGGTTCTTCTGGAACTCCGGACCTGCCCGTTGCGTTTACCGTTGAAGAGCGACGCGGCGGCTGCCGCGACCGTCCGAGGAGGAGGAGCGTGGTGGAAGCCGTGATCACAGTGATCGCCCTGCTCTTCCTGCTGTTCGTGGTGCTGGGCGCATACGCCACCGTGAAGGTGATCGGCGCCGCCAAGCGCGGTGTGGACCGCACGATCTCCCAGGCCCGCCGCACGGTCGAGGACACCACCCTGCGTGCCAAGACCATCACTCAGCCGGGCCCGGCGGGGGAGATCGCCCAGCTGAGATTGACGCTGCGCACCTCGATGCGGGCCACGCAGGACGCGCTGCACTCGGGCGTGGTCGAGGACGAGTCCCTGAAGGAGTCCCTGGGGCTGTTCGAGCGGCTCAGTGTGCACGGGCGCGAGCTGGACGACGAGCTGAGGCGCCTGGAGAGCGAACCGGACAAGAGGACGCTCTCCACGCGGCTGCCCGAGCTGCGCGAGCGCACCGAACGGATCACGCAGTCCGCGGACTCACTGCGCTGGGCCGCGCGCGACCGGGCCCGCCGGTTCGCCGCCGACGACCTGGATTCGCTGAGTGAGCAGATCGACGTGGAGGCGGGCGCCCTGCGGCACTGGACGACCGAGCCGGGACCCACTGCCTCCTGGCCCGAGGCACCGGTACCGGACATGGCCACTTCCAGCGGCCAGACCTGGCCGGAGCCTCCGCAATCCCGCCCGGCCGACGAGCCGCCGCCCTCCGCGATCACCCCGCCGGTACAGCGGCCCACCTACCCCTGGCAGAAGAAACCCCGTCCCGAGAGCACGACTTGACCTGACCTGGACCGCAGGTGAAAGGGGCCGGGCTGCCGTCCGCGCTCCCCGGCAGGTAACCTCCAGCTCATGTCCCGCCATGTCGCGATCGTCACCGATTCCACGGCCTACCTGCCGCCCCGGACGATGGAGCGCCACGGCATCACCGCGGTGCCCCTGACCGTGGTTCTCGGTGATCAGGCGCTCGAAGAGGGCACCGAGATCTCGGCCCGCTCCCTGGCACAGGCACTCCAGAAGCGGCGCCCCGTCACCACGTCCCGGCCCAGCCCCGAGGACTTCGCCGCGGCCTACCGCAGGGTCGCCGAGTCGGGCGCGACCGACATCGTCTCGCTCCATCTGTCCGCCGAGCTCTCCGGTACCTACGACGCCGCCGTCATCGCGGCCCGTGAGGCCCCGGTCCCCGTGCGGGTGGTGGACACCGGGATGATCGCGATGGCCCTCGGGTTCTGCGCACTGGCCGCGGCCGAGTCCGCGGAGGCGGGGGGCACCGCCGACGAGGCGGTCACGGCCGCGGAGAAGCGGGCCGCCGGCACCTACGCGTACTTCTACGTCGACACACTCGACTATCTGCGCCGTGGCGGCCGGATCGGCGCCGCGCAGGCGCTGTTGGGCTCCGCGCTCGCGGTGAAGCCGCTGCTCCAGCTCGACGGGGGCCGGATCGAACCTCTGGAGAAGGTACGGACGGCGTCCAAGGCGATCGCCCGGCTCGAGGAGATCGTGGCCGAACGCGCGGGCAGTGCCCAGGTCGACATCGCCGTCCACCATCTCGCCGCCCCCGAGCGGGCGTCCGCACTCGCGGACCGGTTGCGGGCGCGGGTGCCGGGCGTGGTCGATCTGCATGTGAGCGAGGTCGGTGCGGTGATCGGGGCGCACACGGGCCCCGGGCTGCTGGGAGCGGTCGTCTCGCCTCGATGAGGCTGAGGAATCCGGTGGGGGCGGGGTGGGGGCGCCTGTGTCTGGTGGGACGGCTGCGTGTGCTGTGTCCACCGTGCCTGCTGGGCCTGGTGTGACTCGTGTGAGTGACGGAGTTATCCACAACTGGGTAGTTTTCCCGGAATTTGAGCAAGATCATCGCGAGGGTCGCGAGTTGCCCGATCCTCGACGCATGGCACTTCGATCACGCTCACGCACCGCCACACCGACCAGCGGCCCGGGCCGCGGCCCCGTCTCCGACGGCCGCACCCGCCATCGCCGCCATCGCTCGCCAAGCCGCGCAGACGCAGGTGTAGGCACAAACGCCGGTACGGGTACAGGTACAGGTACAGGCACGGGCACGGGTACGGATACAGGCGCCCGCGCCCGACGCCGCGATGCCTCGGCCGAGGCGCTCCGTCTGCGTGCACAGGCACTCTTCTCCGAAAGGCCCGGCACGCGAGGGGAGTTGGGGGACGGGCCGCCGGGCGTGGACCGGGATGTGGGAGGCCCAAGGGGGAGCACCTCGGCGGGGGTCGGGGTCGCCGTAGTTCGGGGAAGTGGCGGCTCTTCGCCCACCGGGGTCCTGGACCATGACGAACCGAGCCGAAGCCCAGGTGCGCGTGCGAGTGCGGGCGACCATGCCGAGCATGGCGCTCCCGCCCCCGGGGCCACGGCGGCATGGCGAGAGCGGGCCGGGCTTGCCGTGCGGGAGCGGATGCCGCTGTGGCTGCAGTCGAGGTGTGGTCTGGAGCGCAGGAGTGTGGCCGCACTCGGTGTGCTGCTCGTTGTCGCCGTGGTCTTCGCCGTGCAGCAGTTCTGGGGTGGCCGGACGCAGTCGGTGCGGGCCCCTGAGGTGGTGCGGGCAGTGGCGCCGTACGGAGGGCAGAGCGGCGCGGCGGAGCGGAAGCCGGCGGAGTCGGGAGGCGCGGGCGGGGCGCCGCCGAGCCCGGCTGGTTCGACCGGTTCGGCCGCTTCGACCGGGACCGCGATCGTGGTGGACGTCAGCGGCAAGGTGCGCAGTCCCGGGCTGCAACGACTGCCGGCCGGGTCGCGGGTCGAGGACGCGCTACGGGCCGCGGGTGGGGTGCGACCGGGTGCGAACACCGAGGGGCTCAACCGAGCCCGCCTCCTGATGGACGGCGAACAGGTTCTGGTGGGCGTCCCCGTCGGCGTGACCGGACCGGCCACGGGTGGCGGCTCCAGTGCCACGGGGATCGGCGGATCCGTTTCGGGAGCGGCTCCTTCGGGTCCCGTCTCCCTCAACACGGCCACCGTGGACCAGCTCGACACCCTGCCGGGCGTCGGCCCCGTTCTCGCGCGACACATCATCGACTACCGCACCCAGCATGGCGGCTTCCGTTCGGTCGACGAGCTCCGCGAGGTCAATGGCATCGGCGACCGCCGGTTCTCCGATCTGCAGAAACTCGTACGGCCGTGAGCGGGCCGGCCGGGCCCTCGGCGGCGTCCGCGACCTCGTCGCCCCCTGTGCCCCCTCCGCTCCCTTCACCTCCTTCACCTCCTCCACCCCACACGACCTCACCACCGGCGGATGCGCCGGGGAGCACCCGGCACTCCCGCAGCCGCCGAGCCGTGCACGCCGCCTCGGGAAAGCGGCTCGGTACCGCCCACCCGCGCGAGGAAGGGCCGACGGATCTGCGGCTCGTGCCGCCCGCGCTCGCGGTCTGGGTGACGGCGGCGTTGACGGTGGACGCACCGCCCGGACGGGTCACGGCCGTGGTGGTGGGCTGTCTGGGCCTGGCCGGTGCGTTGTTGGCGTGGGGGCGGGCCAAGGCGCGCAGGGTGAGGGAGTACGGCGCACGACCATCCCGTGCGTGGCCGCGGGTCTCCGTCGCTGCCTCGCTGCTCTGTGTCGCGGCGGCCGCCGCCTCCGCGGGGCTGCACGGGGCGGATGCGCGCCGCGGCCCGATCCCGGCCCTGGCACGGCAGTACGCCCATGTGACCGCCGAGGTGGAGATCACCTCCGATCCACGGCTCACCCGGCCTCGGATCAAGGGGGATCACGCGGCTCCCACGGCTGTGCTGCTCGACGCGGAGGTCCGGCGAGTGACGCGGGCGGGCGGAGACGGGGCCGTGGTGGTGACGCGTACGCCGGTGCTGGTGATCGTCGACGCGAGGTCGCCGAGAGGCTCGCCGCGGCTGCCCGGCGGGCGCTCGCCCTGGCTGTCACTGCTGCCGTCCACACGGTTGCGGGTGGCCGCGCGGCTCGCCCCCGCGCTGTCGGGCGGGGACCGGATCGCGGCCGTGCTGCGCGTGCGGGGAAGCGGGCAGCCGGAGGTGGTGGGGCAGCCGTCCGGGCCGCAGCGGTTCGCCGGCCGGTTGCGCGAGGGCCTGCGGCAGGCGACCGACGGGCTGGAGGCGGACGCGCGGGCGCTGCTGCCGGGGCTGGTCGTGGGGGACACCTCACGGGTCACACCGGAGCTGGACGAGGCGTTCAAGGCGACGGATCTCACACATTTGTTGGCGGTCAGCGGCGGCAACTTCACGATCTTGCTCGCCCTGTTCGTCGGACCACCGGGTCTCGCCCCGCGCGCCGAGCGGCGTGGCCTCGCACCGAGGCTCGGTATCCCGCTGAGGGCCACCGCCCTGCTCGGTGGCGCGGTCACGCTCGGCTTCGTGATCGTGTGCCGGCCGGACCCGAGCGTGCTGCGGGCCGCGGCCTGCGGATCGATCGCGCTGCTCGCCCTCGCGACCGGCCGCCGCAGATCGTTGATCCCCGCCCTGGCCACGGCGGTACTGCTGCTGGTGCTGTACGACCCGTGGCTGTCACGGAGTTACGGCTTCCTGCTCTCCGTGCTGGCGACCGGCGCCCTGCTCACGCTCGCCCCGCGGTGGAGCGCGGCGCTCCAGAGACGCCGGATGCCGCCGCGCCTGGCCGAGGCACTGGCCGCCGCGGGCGCCGCACAGGCCCTGTGCGCGCCGGTCGTCGCGGTTCTGTCGGCCCGGGTGAGCCTGGTGGCGGTGCCGTGCAACCTGCTCGCGGAGTTCGCTGTGGCGCCGGCCACGGTGCTGGGGTTCGCGACGCTGGCGACGGCACCGGTGGTGCTGCCCGTGGCCAAGGGGCTCGCATGGTGCGCGAGTTGGCCGGCCCGGTGGATCGCCGACATCGCGCGGACCGGAGTCGCGCTGCCCGGCGGGGGAGTGGACTGGCCCGCGAGCTGGCCGGGGGCGCTGCTGCTCGCCCTGGTCACGGCGGTCGTCGTGTTCGCCGGGCGACGGCTCCTGAAGCACCCTTGGCTGAGCGGTGCCTGTGTCGTGGTGTTCCTGCTGGTCGTGGTGCAGCCGGCGCCGCTCACCAGGGTGATCACGGGATGGCCGCCGCCCGGCTGGCGGTTCGCGATGTGCGACGTGGGGCAGGGCGACGCGACGGTGCTCGCGGCGGGCGACGGCACCGCGGTGGTGGTGGACGCGGGCCCCGAGCCAGCGCTGGTCGACCACTGTCTGACCACGCTCGGCATCACCCGGATCCCGCTCGTCGTGCTGACGCATTTCCACGCCGACCATGTGGCGGGGCTGCCGGGGGTGCTGCGCGGGCGTGCGGTGGGGGCGATCGAGACGACGGGCTTCGCGGAGCCGCCCGATCAGGCCGAGTTCGTACGGAGGGAGGCGGCCGCTCGCCATATCTCGGTGACGTCGGCCGTGGCGGGTGAACGGCGGCGCATCGGCAGTCTCGACTGGCAGGTGCTGTGGCCGCCACCGAGCCCGGCGCCCACCCCGGACGGGCCGAACGACGCCAGCGTCGCCCTCGTCGTACGGTCGGCGGGGCTGCGGCTGCTGTTGCTCGGCGACCTCGAACCGCCGGCGCAGCAGGCGCTGCTGCGATCACCGGCGGCCGGGGAGCTGACGGCCGTGGACGTGCTCAAGGTCGCCCATCACGGCTCGGCCTACCAGAACCCGGAGCTCATACGGAGGGTGGCCCCGCGACTGGCCCTGATCTCGTGCGGCAGGGACAACCCGTACGGGCATCCCGCGCCCAGCACGGTCGCGGCGCTGCGTGCCGGGGGTGCCGTGGTGCTGCGGACGGACAAGGACGGGGCGCTGGCCGTCGTCGGTGCGGGCGGAGGGCTGAGCGTGGCGAGAGACTGAGGGCATGAATTCCGCACAGGCCGATGCCTACCTCCGCCGGATCGGCGCCCATCACCCCGCGTGGCCCACTTCAGGTGTGCTGCGCGACCTGCACCTGCGTCATCTGAAGGCGGTGCCGTTCGAGAACCTGTCGATCCATCTGGGTGAGGAGATCGTGCTGGAGGAGAAGCGACTGCTGGACAAGGTGGTGGGCGGGCGCAGGGGTGGCTTCTGCTACGAACTGAACGGGGCGTTCGGGGCGTTGCTCGGGGCGCTGGGCTTCGACGTCACGCTGCTCGCGGGGCGGGCGTACGGGGAGGAGGGGCGGCTCGGTATCCCGTACGACCATCTCGCGCTGCGGGTGCGGACGGTGGACGGGGGCGACTGGCTGGCGGACGTCGGGTTCGGGGCGCACAGTCACTATCCGCTGGCCTTCGGGGCGCGGACCGAACAGGTGGACCCGGGCGGCACGTTCAGGGTGCTCGAGGCGGGACCGGACGCGGCGGGAGTGCGGGGCGTCGGCGGACGGCGGGAGGCCGAGGACCTGGACGTCATCCGGGACGGCAACCCGCAGTACCGCCTGGAGGTGCGACCGCGGGTGCTGGGGGACTTCGCCGCCGGGGCCTGGTGGCACAGCACTTCGCCGAAGTCGCATTTCACGCGGTCGCTGGTCTGTTCGCGGGTGACGGAGGACGGAGGGCGGATCACGCTCAGCGGTCGGAACCTGACGGCGACGGCGCCGGACGGGACGAAGGAGGTGTCGGAACTGGCAACGGACGAGGAGGTGCTGGCGCTCTACCGGGAGCGCTTCGGGATCGAGCTGGACCGGGTGCCGGAAGTGCGGCAGGTCTGATTCCAGCGTTCAGAAGCGACGACCCCGGCGTCGGTCGTGTCCGGCCTGGCGGAAAATGTTCTCGTGAGCGATGTGAGACATGTGCTGGTGCTGCCCGACCGCGATGCCGCGGAAGAGGCGGCGGAGGTGATCGGTGACCGGTTCGGGCTCGACGAGGAGCCGCAGCTCGTCAGGGACGCGCTGGCCGGTGAGGACGATGCCGAGGACGCGCAGTGGCTACTGGTCCTGACGGATCCCGGGGAGCGGCTCGATGCGAAGGAGCTGGACGAGTTCGCGGGGGAGTGGGACGGCTGGCGCGAGGAGCCGTAGGGCTCCGCCGGGGCTGCGCGTGCGGGTTCCCGTGCGGGGCGCGTTGTCAGTGGCGCGTGGGATGCTTTCGGTGATGGCCAAGAAGACCGCTCAAGACGACCCTCTCGCCCCCGTCACACTTGCCGTGGGCCAGGAGGACCTCCTGCTCGACCGTGCGGTGCAGGAGGTGGTGGCCGCCGCCAGGGCCGCCGACGCCGACACGGACGTACGGGACCTCACTCCGGACCAGCTGCAGCCCGGCACGCTGGCCGAGCTGACGAGTCCCTCGCTCTTCTCCGAGCGCAAGGTCGTGGTCGTGCGCAATGCGCAGGATCTGTCGGCCGACACGGTCAAGGACGTGAAGGCGTACCTGGACGCGCCGGCCGAGGAGATCACCCTCGTGCTGCTGCACGCCGGTGGGGCCAAGGGCAAGGGGCTCCTCGACGCCGCGCGCAAGGTGGGGGCGCGGGAGGTGGCGTGCCCCAAGATGACGAAGCCCGCGGACCGGCTGGCGTTCGTGCGGAGCGAGTTCCGGGCGCTCGGGAGATCGGCCACGCCCGAGGCGTGCCAGGCGCTGGTCGATTCGATCGGGAGTGATCTGCGGGAGCTGGCGTCCGCGGTGTCGCAGCTGACCGCGGATGTCGAGGGGACGATCGACGAGGCCATTGTCGGGCGGTACTACACAGGGCGGGCCGAGGCGTCGAGCTTCACCGTGGCCGACCGGGCCGTGGAGGGGCGGGCCGCGGAGGCGTTGGAGGCGTTGCGGTGGTCTTTGTCGACCGGGGTCGCGCCCGTCTTGATCACCAGTGCGTTGGCTCAGGGGGTGCGGGCGATCGGGAAGCTGTCCTCCGCGCGGGGCGGCCGGCCGGCCGATCTTGCCCGTGAGCTGGGGATGCCGCCGTGGAAGATCGATCGGGTGCGGCAGCAGATGCGGGGGTGGACGCCGGACGGGGTGGCGGTTGCCCTGCGGGCGGTCGCCGATGCCGATGCCGGGGTCAAGGGCGGGGGAGATGATCCCGAGTACGCGCTGGAGAAGGCGGTCGTGGCGATTGCTCGGGCGGCTCGGTCTCGGCGGGGTTAGCGTCCGGCTGGGCTGAGCCTGGGGTCTTCGCCCCCGCCGCCCCTACCCTCCCCCAAGCTCTCGGCTTCGCTCGAGCAGGGGGACCCCCATCACCCCGTACCTGAGGGCTTCGCTCTGGACCCCGGGTGGGGTTCGTCGGCTGCGGGTGGGTGGGGGTTGCTCGCGCAGTTCCCCGCGTCCCTCGGGCAGGGCTTCGCCCGGATTGCCTGTCTGCCCCTGGTGGGACCTATGCCAAAGGCCCCGTCCGTCTCCTGGGGAAGGAGGGGAACGGGGCCTTCGGATCACGATGGTGGATCCACGCCCGCGTGGCGAACGCAGGCCGCGCGTGGGTCCGGGGGTGCCGGTCAGGAGCGGAAGAGAGGGCCCGCTGGGTCCTTTCCGGCGGTCAAGTCAGGGGTTGAGCCCGATAGGGCTCAGCCGACTCAGCCCTTGAGGGAAGCGACCTTCGAAGCAAGCGCCGACTTCTTGTTGGCGGCCTGGTTCTTGTGGATGACGCCCTTCGAGACGGCCTTGTCGAGCTGGCGCGACGCAGCGCGCGTGTACTCGGTGGCCTTCTCGACGTCACCCGCGGCAGCAGCCTCGCGGGCCTTGCGGATCGCGGTCTTCAGGGAGGACTTGACCGACTTGTTGCGCAGTCGAGCCTTCTCGTTGGTCTTGATCCGCTTGATCTGGGACTTGATGTTCGCCACGAATGAGCCTTTACAGGTTCAGGCGCGCGAGACAGCACGTCTCACTCGCCGTTTGATTTCCTTGGGGTGTGCCTCCTGCAGAGAGGGCACGAGACACAGCCACCCAGGCTACCAGTAGCCGCACGACCGGCCCAAACCGGTCGCAGCTCCCCACCCGTGGGACCATGGAGCCTACGTATCGATCCGACCCGAGGCGACAGGCGCCTCAAGAGACAGGACCCTGCGTGCCCGCGACCCCTAACAATGTGCCCGAGCCGAGCCGTACCGCCCCGGCTCTGATCCGCAATTTCTGCATCATCGCGCACATCGACCACGGCAAGTCCACGCTCGCCGACCGCATGCTCCAGCTGACCGGGGTGGTCGAGCAGCGGCAGATGCGTGCTCAGTACCTCGACCGCATGGACATCGAGCGCGAGCGCGGCATCACGATCAAGTCCCAGGCGGTCCGGCTGCCCTGGGCCCCGACGGAGGATCCGGGCAACACCCACATCCTCAACATGATCGACACCCCCGGGCACGTGGACTTCACGTACGAGGTGTCCCGGTCGCTGGCCGCCTGCGAGGGGACCGTTCTCCTCGTCGACGCCGCCCAGGGCATCGAGGCGCAGACCCTCGCCAACCTCTACCTGGCGATGGAGAACGACCTCAAGATCATCCCCGTACTCAACAAGATCGACCTGCCGGCCGCCCAGCCGGAGAAGTTCTCGGAGGAGCTCGCCAACCTCATCGGCTGTGACCCCGATGACGTGCTGAAGGTCTCCGCCAAGACGGGGCTGGGTGTCGAGGCCCTGCTCGACAAGGTGGTCGCCGAGATCCCCGCCCCGATCGGCGTCCAGGATGCCCCCGCTCGCGCGATGATCTTCGACTCCGTCTACGACTCCTACCGCGGTGTCGTGACGTATGTGCGTGTCATCGACGGGCAGCTCAACAAGCGTGAGCGGATCCGGATGATGTCCACCGGAGCGACCCATGAGCTGTTGGAGATCGGCGTCTCGTCCCCCGAGATGACGCCGGCCGACGGGCTGGGCGTCGGTGAGGTGGGCTACATCATCACCGGTGTGAAGGACGTCCGGCAGTCCAAGGTCGGTGACACCATCACCACCCTCAACAAGGGGGCGACCGAGGCGCTCGGCGGGTACAAGGACCCCAAGCCCATGGTCTTCTCCGGGCTCTATCCGCTGGACGGGTCCGACTACCCCGAGCTGCGCGACGCGCTCGACAAGCTGCAGCTCAACGATGCCGCGCTCGTCTACGAGCCGGAGACCTCCGCCGCGCTCGGCTTCGGTTTCCGCGTCGGTTTCCTCGGGTTGCTGCACCTCGACGTGATCCGTGAGCGGCTCGAGCGCGAGTTCGGGCTCGACCTGATCGCGACCGCGCCGAACGTGGTCTACCGGGTCGTCATGGAGGACCGCAGCGAGCACATCGTCACCAACCCTAGCGAGTTCCCCGAGGGCAAGATCGACGAGGTGTACGAGCCCGTCGTGCGCGCCACGATCCTCGCGCCCTCCGAGTTCATCGGCTCGATCATGGAGCTGTGCCAGACCCGGCGCGGCACCCTGCTCGGCATGGACTACCTGTCCGAGGACCGGGTCGAGATCCGGTACACGCTGCCGCTCGCCGAGATCGTCTTCGACTTCTTCGACCAGTTGAAGTCGAAGACCCGGGGTTACGCCTCGCTCGACTACGAGCCCACCGGTGAGCAGACCTCCAGCCTGGTCAAGGTCGACATCCTGCTGCACGGCGACAAGGTGGACGCCTTCTCGGCGATCACCCACAAGGACGCGGCGTACGCGTACGGGGTGCGGCTCGTCGCGAAGCTGCGTGAGCTGATTCCGAGGCAGGCCTTCGAGGTGCCCATCCAGGCCGCCATCGGGTCGCGCGTCATCGCGCGCGAGACCATCCGTGCCATCCGCAAGGACGTCCTCGCCAAGTGCTACGGCGGTGACATCTCCCGTAAGCGGAAGCTGCTGGAGAAGCAGAAGGAAGGCAAGAAGCGGATGAAGATGGTGGGCTCTGTGGAGGTTCCGCAAGAGGCCTTCATCGCCGTGCTGTCCAGCGACGACAGCGGCGGTTCAGCGAAGGGCAAGAAGTAGCCACCTGTTACCCCCGGAAACTCGGGCACAATGCGGGCTCGTCGCGCCTCGGCGCGGCGAGCCCGTACGCGTGCGTAGGGTCGCTCTCTGTAGGAAGTGACAGGCCGCCGCCCCTTACGCACTGGCCGGACGCGCCTTACTCTGATCTCTGCTCGATGGTTACTCGCGAGTTAAACAACAGCCGAACCAGCCAGCCGCACAGCAACAGTCAGCAGTCGGTCGAGCCAGACGCACGCACTGTCGCGGGCCCCGGAGGATGTCGTGAGCGACACACAGACCCTGATCGAGAACCGTCCGCCGTCCGTGGCGGCCCTCTTCCTGGAGCGCGTGGCAGCCACGCCCAACGCCGAGGCCTACCGCTACCCGGTCCCCCCTGCCTCAGGTGAGGGCCCGGACGAGTGGAAGTCGCTGAGCTGGGCGCAGGCCGCCGAGCGGGTCTACGCCATCGCGGCCGGACTGATCGAACTGGGCGTACGGCCGGAGCAGCGCGTCGCGCTCGCCTCCTCCACCCGGGTCGAGTGGATCCTCGCCGACCTCGGCATCCTGTGCGCGGGCGCGGCCACGACGACGATCTACCCGCAGACGAACGCCGAGGAGTCGGCGTTCATCCTCTCCGACTCCGACAGCAAGGTCCTGATCGCGGAGAACGCGGCCCAGCTCGCCAAGGCCCGGGAGAAGCGCGCCGAGCTGCCCGAACTCGGCCACATCGTCGTCATCGACGCGGCGGGCGTCGAGACCGGCGACGGGGTGCTCACCCTCGCCGAACTGGAGACGCGCGGTGCCGCGTACCTGGAGAAGAACCCCGAGCTGATCAAGGAGCGCGTCGGCGTGATCACCGCCGACCAGCTCGCCACCCTCATCTACACCTCCGGTACCACCGGCCGTCCCAAGGGCGTGCGCCTCCCGCACGACAACTGGTCGTACATGGCGAAGGCCATCGCCTCGACCGGGCTGCTCGGCCCCGACGACGTGCAGTACCTGTGGCTGCCGCTCGCCCACGTCTTCGGCAAGGTGCTCACCTCCGGCCAGATCGAGGTCGGGCACGTCACCGCCGTCGACGGCCGCGTCGACAAGATCATCGAGAATCTGCCGATCGTGCAGCCGACGTACATGGCGGCCGTCCCGCGCATCTTCGAGAAGGTCTACAACGGGGTCGCGGCCAAGGCACGGGCCGGCGGCGGCGCCAAGTACAAGATCTTCCAGTGGGCCGCCGAGGTCTCCCGCGAGTACGCGAAGGCCAGCCAGGACAACTTCCGCCGCACCGGCACCGCCGCCGTGCCCTTCGGGCTGGGCGCCAAGCACAAGGTCGCGGACGCGCTCGTCTTCGCCAAGATCCGCGAGGCCTTCGGCGGCCGGCTGCGCGCCTGCGTCTCCGGCTCCGCCGCGCTCGCCCCCGAGATCGGCTACTTCTTCGCGGGCGCCGGCATCCACATCCTCGAGGGGTACGGCCTCACGGAGTCCTCCGCCGCCTCCTTCGTGAACCCCGGCGAGGCGTACCGCACCGGCACGGTAGGCAAGCCGCTTCCCGGCACGGAGGTGCGCATCGCGGACGACGGCGAGATCCTGCTGCGCAGCCCCGGCATCATGGAGGGCTACCACGGGCTGCCCGAGAAGACCGCCGAGGTCCTCGAGTCCGACGGCTGGTTCCACACCGGCGACATCGGCGAGCTGTCGCCCGACGGGTACCTCCGGATCACCGACCGCAAGAAGGACCTCATCAAGACCTCGGGCGGCAAGTACATCGCGCCCGCCGAGGTCGAGGGCCAGTTCAAGGCCGTCTGTCCGTACGTCTCCAACATCCTGGTGCACGGCGCCGACCGGAACTTCTGCACCGCCCTCATCGCCCTGGACGAACCGTCCATCCTGGAGTGGGCGAAGGAGAACGGGCTGGAGGGCAAGTCGTACGCCGAGGTCGTCGCGGCTCCTGCCACGGTCGCCCTCGTCGAGGGGTACGTCAAGGAACTCAACGAGGGGCTCCAGCGGTGGCAGACCATCAAGAAGTTCCGGTTGCTGCCGCGGGATCTTGACGTGGAGCACGGGGAGATCACGCCGAGTCTGAAGTTGAAGCGGCCGGTGGTGGAGCGGGAGTACAAGGGGCTGATCGAGGAGATGTACGCCGGTTCCAGGGAAGCGTGAGCCTCCGGCGGTCGGGCGGGTGTTCGGCTGCGGGTTCGTTGTGGCTGATCGCGCCCACGCGGCGGAGCCGCATATGTCAGGGCCCCGCGCCCCTACGGGGCGCGGGTGCCGGCCGCCCTGGCTATCAGGTGCTGTAGCTCTGCGACCTGCCTGCGGAGGTCCGGCACATTCGGAGGATCCTCTGTCGCCAACTGCTTCTCCAGAGCCGCCAGCCGTGTGCTGATCTGGGCCGCGTGGGTGTGTTCCTGGGTCAGTAGGCGTTCCAGCTGCTGGTTCTTGCGGTGGAGGTCCAGGAAGACCGTGACCTTGGCGCGCAGGACCCAGGGGTCGAAAGGCTTGGTCAGGTAGTCGGCGGCGCCGGTGGCGTAGCCGCGGAAGGCGTAGCCGGCGTCGGCGTCGGTGCCGGTCAGGAAGATGATCGGGACGTCCTTGGTCTGGTCGAGCCGTTTGATGTTGGCGGCTGTCTCGAAGCCGTCCATGCCGGGCATGCGGATGTCGAGGAGGACGACGGCGAAGCGTTGCCTGAGCAGCGCCTTCATCGCCTCCTCGCCCGAACGCGCACGTACGAGCGGCTCGTTGAGGGACCCCAGGACGGCCTCCAGCGCGATCAGGTTGTCCTCCATGTCGTCGACCAGGAGGATGCTGGCGCGCTCGTAGGTCGGTTCCTCAGCGCTCATGGTGACTGTCCTCATTCGGTCGTCGGCGGGGCCGCGGCCTCCTCGGACGATGCGCTCGGCCCCGGAACAACGGATTCTTCGGAGTCGTCCTGCTCCGCGTCGTGCGCGCTCTCCGGGTCGAGGAGGGCGCAGACGACCGTGAGCAGCTGATCGACGTCCACCGGTTTGGGTACGTAGTCGTGGGCACCGCGCGCGATGGACTTCTCGCGGTCTCCCGGCATCGCCTTCGCGGTGAGCGCGACGATCGGCAGGCCCGTCCAGCGGGGGGTGCGGCGGATGGCGGAGATCGTCTCGTAGCCGTCCATCTCCGGCATCATGATGTCCATCAGGACGAGTTCCACGTCGGGGTTGCGCTCCAGGGTCTCGATGCCCTCGCGGCCGTTCTCCGCGTACAGGACGGGCATGCCGACGCGGCCCAGGACATGGGTGAGCGCGAAGACGTTGCGGATGTCGTCGTCCACGATCAGCACCCGTCGTCCCGGCAGGACCTGACCCGCCCGGCCGGCCTTCCACGCCTCCAGTTTGGTGGGGGTGGGCCAGGAGTCGTCGGTGTCGTGGGAGGTGTACGGCTCGGTGGACAGCTGCTCGGGCACGAGCGGCCGGAGGTCCTCCGGGGCGGCGCCGGTCGCCGTGTGGCCGGGGCTGATGACAGGGACGTACAGCGTGAAGGTGGAGCCCTTGCCGGGGGCGCTCTCCGCGATGATGCGACCGCCGAGCAGTCCGGCGATCTCCCGGCTGATGGACAGGCCGAGGCCGGTGCCGCCGTACTTGCGGTTGGTGGTGCCGTCGGCCTGCTGGAACGCCTCGAAGATCACCGGGAGCTTCTCCGCGGCGATCCCGATGCCGGTGTCGGAGACGGCGAAGGCGATCACGTCGTCGCTGTTCTCCCGGGTGAAGGCGTGGTCGGGGTCCTGGAGGCGGTTGACGCGCAGTTCGACCCGGCCGGTCGCGGTGAACTTGATCGCGTTGGAGAGCAGGTTGCGCAGGATCTGCTGGAGCCGCTGCTCGTCCGAGTACATCTCCCGCGGTACGTCCTCCCCGACCGTCACCTCGAAGGCGAGACCCCGGTCGAGGGTGAGCGGACGGAACGTGGCGTGGACGTAGTCGAGGAGTTTGATCAGTGGGAGCTTCTTCGGGCGTACGTCCATACGGCCCGCCTCGATCTTCGACAGGTCGAGGATGTCGTTGATGAGCTGGAGGAGGTCCGATCCCGAGCGGTGGATCGTCGTCGCGAACTGCACCTCCTGGTCGGAGAGATGGCCGTCCGGGTTGTCCGACAGCAGCCGGGCCAGGATGAGCAGCGAGTTCAGCGGGGTGCGCAGCTCGTGCGACATGTTCGCCAGGAACTCCGACTTGTACTGCGAGCTCGTCGCCAAGAGCGCCGCCTTTTCCTCCAGTTCGGCGTTCGAGCGCTGCAGCTCCGCCTGCTGCGACTGGAGTTCGTCCGAGCGGTCCTGGAGCTGGATGGCGAGGCGCTGGGACTCGCCGAGCAGGGACTCCGTACGGGAGTTGGCGATGATCGTGTTGATGGCCACGCCGATGGTGTTCACGAACTGGTCGAAGAAGGCCAGATGGACGTCGGAGAAGCGGGAGAAGGAGGCGAGCTCGATCACACCGAGGAGCTTGTCCTCGAAGAGGATCGGGATGATGACGACGCTGGCGGGGGCGGCTTCCCCAGACCGCTGTTGATCTTGATGTAGTCCGGCGGGGCCTCCTCGACGAGGATCCGCTTCTTCTCGCGGGCCGCCTGCCGGACCAGGCCGTGCACCGGCATGCCGCCCGTGTCGACCGTGGCGCCCTGCGCCGAGCCGTATCCGGCGATGAAGGCGAGTCCCTTGGCGGGGACGGCGGTGTGGAGGGAGGCCCCGTCCTCCTCCGGGTCGGCCAGGAAGAAGGCGCCGTACTGCGCGTTCACCAGCGGGGTGAGCTCGCGCAGGATCAGGTCGGCGACCTCCATCAGGTCGCGGTGGCCCTGCATCAGCGCGGCGAGGCGGGCGAGGTTCGACTCCAGCCAGTCCTTCGCGCGGGTCGTCTCGCGGAGGTTGGCCACCATCAGGTTGATGTTGTCCTTCAGCTCGGCGACCTCGCCCTGCGTTTCCACGGTGATGGAGCGGGACATGTCGCCCTGTGCCACCGCGGAGGCCACCTCGGCGATCGCGCGGACCTGGGTGGTGAGGTTGGAGGCGAGTTCGTTGACGTTGGTCGTGAGGCGCTTCCAGGTGCCGTACACGCCCTCGACCCGTGCTTGACCGCCGAGTTGGCCCTCCGAACCCACCTCGCGGGCCACCCGGGTCACCTCGGAGGAGAAGGAGGAGAGCGTGTCGACCATCGTGTTGATGGTCGTCTTCAGCTCGAGGATCTCGCCGCGGGCGTCCACGTCGATCTTCTTCGACAGGTCGCCCTGCGCCACGGCCGTCGCGACCTGCGCGATGTTCCGCACCTGCGAAGTGAGGTTGTCGGCCATGTAGTTGACGTTGTCGGTCAGATCCCGCCAGACGCCGGAGACGCCGAGAACCTGGGCCCGTCCGCCGAGTCGCCCGTCGGTGCCGACCTCGCGGGCCACCCGGGTCACCTCGTCGGCGAAGGCGCGCAGCTGCTCCACCATCGTGTTGACGGTGTCCTTCAGCTCCAGGATCTCGCCACGGGCGTCGACGGTGATCTTCTTCGACAGGTCGCCGTTCGCGACGGCCGTCGTCACCTGGGCGATGTTGCGGACCTGGGAGGTCAGGTTCAGGGCCATGAAGTTGACGTTGTCGGTGAGGTCCTTCCAGACGCCCGAGACGCCCCTGACCTGGGCCTGGCCGCCGAGGTTGCCTTCGGTGCCGACCTCGCGGGCGACGCGCGTGACCTCGTCGGCGAAGGCGGAGAGCTGGTCGACCATGGTGTTGATGGTCGACTTGAGTTCGAGGATCTCGCCCTTCGCCTCGACCGTGATCTTCTTGCCGAGGTCGCCCTGCGCGACGGCCGTGGAGACGAGGGCGATGTTGCGGACCTGGGACGTCAGGTTGTCCGCCATGAAGTTGACGTTGTCGGTGAGGTCCTTCCAGACGCCGGAGACGCCTCTGACCTGGGCCCGCCCGCCGAGGTTGCCTTCGGTGCCGACCTCGCGGGCGACGCGGGTGACCTCGTCGGCGAAGGCGGAGAGCTGGTCGACCATCGTGTTGATGGTCGACTTGAGTTCGAGGATCTCGCCCTTCGCGTCCACCGTGATCTTCTGGCTGAGGTCGCCGTTGGCCACGGCCGTCGTGACCTGGGCGATGTTGCGGACCTGGGACGTCAGGTTCGAGGCCATGAAGTTGACGTTGTCGGTGAGGTCCTTCCAGACCCCCGAGACGCCTCTGACCTGGGCGCGGCCACCCAGTTGCCCTTCGGTGCCGACCTCGCGGGCCACGCGCGTGACCTCGTCGGCGAAGGCGGACAGCTGGTCGACCATCGTGTTCACGGTGAGCTTCAGTTCGAGCAGTTCACCGGTCGCCTCGACCGTCACCGTACGGGTCAGGTCGCCGCGCGCCACCGCCGTGGTCACCAGGGCGATGTCACGGACCTGGGCCGTCAGCCGGGACGCCATCGTGTTGACCGCCTCGGTCACATCGCGCCAACTGCCCGACAGACCCTGCACCTTGGCCCGCCCGCCGAGACGGCCTTCGGTGCCGACCTCGCGCGCGACCCGGGTCACCTCGCCCGTGAAGAGGGAGAGCTGATCGACCATCTTGTTGACGGCCCGCCCCAACCTCCGGAGATCACCCCTGAGTTGACGGTTGCCGTCGTGCAGGTCGACCCGCTGCGTGAGGTCGCCGCCGGCCACCGCGTCCAGGACGCGCGTCGCGTTCGCGGCGGGCGCCACCAGGGCGTCGAGCAACTGGTTCACGTCATTGACGCGGGTCGTCCAACTGCCCTGGCCCGGGCTCGCCGACAGCCGCTCGTCGAGCCGTCCGTGCCGGACCAGCTCCCGTCGTACCCGCTGCACTTCCGTGTTGAAGTGGGTGCTGCGGTCGATGATCTGGTTGAACGCCGCGCTCAGGTCGGCCACCAGGCCGTACCCCGTCTCCGGCACCTTGGAGAAGTCACCGTCCCGCGCGGCGGTCATCGCGGCGAGCAGCGGACGCAGATCGGAGGCCGGGATCCGGCCGTCGTCGAATGCCCGAATCTGTCCGTCTTCGAGCACACGCGTAGCACTGTTCTCACTCATGGCGGCCCACTTCGGTAACTCGGTGCTTATGGGCGTGGCCAGTCTGTCACTCTGTCCGTGTCGCCTGAGGCGTATTCGTCCGAACTGCTCAGGGAGCCGCACAGTGGGGGCCATTCCGACGCAACGGGAGTCGCAACCGGACTCCATGGCGCTCGCCCCTGGTACGCCCGCGCACTACCGCGTGGGTCAGGAAGCCATGGCGCGCGCCGCGCTGCCGGGCACCCCGCTCGCGCCCGGCGCCGCCCGCCGCATGGTGCGCGAGACGCTCGCCGACTGGGGGAACTGGCCCTGCCCGGCGCCGAGATCGTCCGCGAGCGCCTCGCCGAGGACGCCGTCCTGGTCGTCAGCGAACTCGTCACCAACGCCGTCGTGCACGCGGGCACCGACGTCGACCTGCTGTGCCGGCTGGAGATCACCGACGGCGGTGCGGTGGGTGCGGTGGTCGTCGAGGTCTCCGACCACCATCCCTCGCGGGCGGTACGCGAGGAGTCGGCCGAACGGGCTTACGGCACACCGGAGTACGGGCGGGGGCTGCGGTTGGTCGCCTCCCTGTCGGAGGCGTGGGGGATCACGTATCGGACCGGGGTCAAGACCGTGTGGGCGCGGCTGCCCGTGGACGGGGGGCTGGGTGTCGAGGAGGGGCTGGGCGCTCAGGGTGGGTTGGGTGTCGAGGGTGAGTTGGGTGTTGAAGGTGGGCTGAGTGTTGAAGGTGGGTTGGGCGTTGAGCGCGGGCTGAGCGTGGGTGGCGGGTTGGGCGTTGAGCGCGGGCTGAGCGTGGGTGGTGGGTTCGGTGCCGATGGGGGGTCGGGTGTCGGGCCGGGAATGACGGACGCCATGGGACTGTCCGCCGGTTCGGGGTTGGTCGACGGAGTCGGACTGCCGGGCGGAATGGGACTGCCGGGGGGAATCGGACTGCCGGGCGGGACGGGAGTGGCCGGAGAGACGGGACCGGTCGGAGAGGCGGGGCCGGTCGGCGGGACGTTCGCTGCCGGACCGCGGCAACGGCCGCGACAGGACGGCGACTGGCTCAACCGCGGCGCTCTCTCCTTTCTCGCCGAGGCCTCCGACCTGCTCGCCGGGCAGCTCGACGAGGACCTCGTCGCAGCGCTCGCCGGGCAGCTCCTCGTGCCGCGGCTCGCCGACTGGTGTGCCGTATGGCTGGAGGACGAGGCCACCGACCGGGCGGGTGGGCTCGGGCTGGCCCTGGGACCCCGGCTCGCCCGCGTCTGGCACGGCAGTGAGAACCGGATCGAGGAGCTGCGGCGGGCCCTGGAGAAGGATCCGCCGCGGTTGCCGGACGCGGTGCGGTCCCGGGCGGTGCCGGTGCCCTGGCCGGGGGAGGCGTTAGAGCCGGGGGAGGCGTTAGGTACGGGGCAGGGGCAGGGGCAGGGGCAGGGGCAGGCGAGTGGCGTGGGCGGGGTGAGCGGGGCGGCGCTCGCGTACCGGCTGATCGCCGGCGGCCGGCCGCTCGGCACCCTCGTCATCGGCCGGGCCGGACTGACCGCCTTCCCCGACGAGATCACCGGGCTCGTCGAGGACCTCAGCCGGCGGATCGCCCTCGCCATCGGCGCGGCCCGCCAGTACGCGCGCCAGGCGACCATCAGCCGGGTCCTCCAGCGTGGCCTGCTGCCCGGCGCGGTCGCCGAGATCCCCGGGGTGCGCAGCGCCCTCGTGTACGAGCCGCTCGACAAGGGCGGACCCAGCGGTGACTTCTACGACCTGTTCCCCGCGGGCGACGGACGCTGGTGCTTCGTCCTCGGCGACGTCCAGGGCAAGGGCCCCGAGGCCGCCGTCGTGATCGGCCTCGCCCGGCCCTGGGTGCGACTGCTGGCCCGCGAGGGCTACCACGTCGCGGACGTCCTCGACCGCCTCAACCAGCTCCTCCTCGACGACGCGACGGAGGCGGCGGACGCGGCGGCCCGTGCGCTGGTGGCGGCGGGCGGGCCGGGTCTCGGCCCCGACGAGGGTCCGCAGACCCGTTTCCTCTCCATGCTGTACGGCGAGCTGGTGCCCTTCGAGGGCGGCGTACGCTGCACCCTCGCCTCCGCCGGGCATCCGCTGCCGCTGATCCTCGGCCCGGACGGCGACGTACGCGAAGTGGCCGAGCCGCAGACCCTCCTCGGGGTCTTCGAGGACGCGACCTACGTCTCCGAGACCTTCGACCTGTACCCCGGTGACACCGTCCTGTGTGTCACCGACGGGGTGACGGAGCGCCGCAGCGGGCCCCGCCAGTTCGATGACGACGAAGGGCTCGCGGAGGCCCTCGCGGGCTGTACGGGGCTGAGCGCGGAGCTCGTCGCGGAACGGATCCGGCGGCTCGTGCACGAGTTCGGCAGCAAGCCGCCGGAGGACGACCTGGCGTTGTTGGTGCTGCAGGCGGAGTGGACGGAGTAGGGCGGAGTCGGGAGAGCGGGAGGAGCGGGGAGAGAGAAACTGCAGGTGAGTGGCTGGAACGGGGTAGGCGGCCGGGTACGGGACAATGGAAGGCATGCCTTCCGCACTTCCCGACGGTGAGCCCGTCCCCGACGACGGGGCGCTGCCCGCGCACGCGCTGGCCGGAGCCGCCGAGCGACCCCTCGGTTTCTACCTTCACGTGCCGTACTGCGCGACCCGCTGCGGCTACTGCGACTTCAACACCTACACGGCGACCGAGCTGCGGGGCACCGGGGGCGTGCTCGCCTCCCGCGACAACTACGCGGACACGCTGATCGACGAGGTCCGGCTCGCCCGCAAGGTCCTCGGCGACGACCCGCGACCCGTCCGTACCGTGTTCGTCGGCGGCGGTACGCCCACGCTGCTGGCCGCCGACGACCTGGTACGGATGCTGGGGGCGATCCGGGACGAGTTCGGGCTCGCGGACGACGCGGAGATCACGACCGAGGCGAACCCGGAGTCGGTTGATCCGCGGTATCTGGAGACGCTCAGGGCCGGAGGGTTCAACCGGATCTCCTTCGGCATGCAGAGCGCCCGGCAGCACGTCCTCAAGGTGCTCGACCGTACGCACACCCCCGGCCGGCCCGAGGCGTGTGTCGCCGAGGCGCGAGCGGTCGGGTTCGAGCATGTGAACCTCGACCTGATCTACGGCACGCCCGGTGAGTCCGACGACGACTGGCGGGCCTCGCTCGACGCCGCGCTCGGTGCCGGGCCCGACCATGTCTCCGCGTACGCGCTGATCGTCGAGGAGGGGACGCAGCTCGCCCGCCGTATCCGGCGGGGCGAGGTGCCGATGACGGACGACGATGTGCATGCGGACCGGTATCTGATCGCCGACGAGGTGCTCTCCGGGGCGGGGTTCGACTGGTACGAGGTGTCCAACTGGGCCACTTCCGCCGCCGGGCGGTGCCTTCACAACGAGCTGTACTGGCGGGGTGCCGACTGGTGGGGAGCCGGGCCCGGGGCCCACAGCCATGTGGGCGGGGTGCGGTGGTGGAACGTGAAGCATCCCGGGGCGTATGCGGGGGCGTTGGCCGCGGGGCGGTCTCCTGGGGCGGGGCGTGAGCTGCTCTCGGAGGAGGACCGGCGGGTGGAGCGGATTCTGCTGGAGCTGCGGCTTCGGGAGGGGTGTCCGTTGTCGCTGCTGCGGGCGGAGGGGCTTGCGGCGGCGGGGCGCGCGTGGTCGGAGGGGTTGCTCGAATCAGGGCCGTACGGCGAGGGGCGGGCGGTTCTTACGTTGCGGGGGCGGTTGCTGGCGGACGCGGTCGTACGCGACCTGGTGGACTGAGGGGGCTGCGCCCCCACGCCCCGGCCGTGTTCTTCGGCCGCGGGTGGGTGGGGGCCGCCCGCGCAGTTCCCCGTGCCCCTGGAGGGTCGGGGCTGCGCCCCGGACCCCGGCCGCCCGTTGTTCTTCGGCCGTGGGCCGGTGGGGGTTGTTCGCGCAGTTCCCCGCGCCCCTGAAAGCCTTCAGCCCGTCCGGCGTTTGAGGACGAGGCCGTTCAGGGCGATGCGCGGGGCCAGGGGGCGTAGCGCCCCTGGAGGGGGGCTGGGGAGCCTGTTGTCAGTGTGGGGCTGTGACGAAGTCGATGAGTTCTTCCACTCGGCCCAGGAGTTCCGGCTGCAGGTCCTTGTAGGAGTGGACGCGGGACAGGATGTGCTGCCAGGCGGCGCCGGTGTTCTCGGGCCAGCCGAGGGCGCGGCAGACGCCGGTTTTCCAGTCCTGGCCGTGGGGGACCCGGGGCCAGGACGGGATGCCTACGGACGACGGCTTCACGGCTTCCCAGATGTCGATGTAGGGGTGGCCGAGGACCAGGGCGTGATCGCTCGTGACCGACGCCGCGATACGGGACTCCTTGCTGCCGGGCACCAGGTGGTCGACGAGGACCCCGAGGCGGGCGTCGGGGCCGGGTGAGAAGTCCGCCACGATCGCGGGCAGGTCGTCGACGCCCTCCAGGTACTCGACCACGACGCCCTCGATGCGCAGATCGTCGCCCCAGACCCGTTCGACCAGCTCGGCGTCGTGGCGGCCCTCCACGTAGATCCGGCCGGCACGGGCGACCCGGGCCCGCGCGCCGGGGACGGCCACCGAACCGGAGGCCGTGCGGGTGGGACGGGTGGTGGCGGAGGAGGGGCGGGTGAGGGTGACCACCTGGCCCTCCAGGAGGAAACCGCGCGGTTCCAGAGGGAACACGCGGTGCTTGCCGAAGCGGTCCTCCAGCGTCACCGTGCCCGCCTCGCAGCGGATCACCGCACCGCAGAAACCGGTACCCGGCTCCTCGACCACCAGGCCCGGCTCCGCCGGAACCTCCGGCACGGGCTTGGGCTTCTTCCACGGCGGAGTCAGGTCCGGAGAGTACTGGCGCATTCGGATGACGATAGGAGAAGCTCGGCGGCGCTCAACGCGACACGCCGAAATCCGATCCGTCGAAACCCGGCGTGGCGAGACCCGGCTCGCCGAAACCCGACACGCCGAAACGCGCGGCCAGCGCGTCCCGCTGGGACCGTACGAACCCGGCGTCCACGACCGCCCCGTGACCGGGCACGTACAACGCGTCCTCGCCCCCGAGTTCGAGCAACCTGTCGAGGGCCCCGGGCCAGCGTGACGGTACGGCATCGGGGCCCGCCTGGGGTTCGCCGGACTCCTCGACCAGGTCGCCGCAGAACACCACCGTCGGGTCGCCCGGCACCACGACCACGAGGTCGTGGGCGGTGTGGCCCTCGCCCGTCCGCACCAGCAGGACCTCGACGCCGCCGGTCAGCTCGAGACGCCGGGTGCCCCACACGTAGTGCCGGGGTCGCACCAGGGTGTCCGCCGCGTCCTCCGCCGCCCGCGCGTCCAGCCCGCCCCGTACCGCGTCCGTGTACAGCTCCTCGCGCCCGTGCTCGTACACCTCGGCCGAGCCGCCCGCGACGAGGACCTCCGCGCCCGCGAACGCCGCCGCGCCGAGGACATGGTCGAAGTGGGGGTGGGTGAGCGCGAGGAAGTTCACACGGCGGCCGGCGAGCGCCTGCGCCTCCCCGCGCAACCGCGCGCCCTCCGCGAGGCTCGACCCCGCGTCGACGATCAGCGCCCCACCCTCGCCCACGACCAGTCCGACCGTGCAGTCCCAGACCGGAAGCCGCCGCCGCCCCACCCGCGGTGTCAGCTGCTCCCACCCCGCCTCTTCCCAAGTCACCTTCATACGCCGACGCTAGCGGGAGGGCGTGGACGCGACGGCATTCGGGGGCAGGGACGGTGTGACATCGCGCGACACGTCGGTGTACGTCCGTGCACCTTGCACAAGATCGCGGGACCGCCCTTGCCGGGGCCGTACCCACCGGCCGTACACTGGGCCGGGGAATGCTGGCACTCGCACGCGCTGAGTGCCAAGCGAGGCGCCGAGGGTCGACAGCTGGAGGTGTGCGCGATGCTCAGTGAACGCAGGCTCGAGGTGCTGCGCGCCATCGTCCAGGACTATGTCGGCACCGACGAGCCGGTCGCGGTCGGGTCCAAGGCGCTGACCGAGCGGCACCGGCTGGGGGTCTCCCCGGCCACCGTCCGCAACGACATGGCGGCCCTGGAGGACGAGGGGTACATCGCCCAGCCGCACACCAGCGCCGGGCGGATCCCCACCGACAAGGGCTACCGGCTCTTCGTCGACAAGCTCGCCGGCGTCAAGCCGATGACC
Organism: Streptomyces mirabilis; assembly: GCF_039503195.1. Lineage (NCBI taxonomy): Bacteria > Bacillati > Actinomycetota > Actinomycetes > Kitasatosporales > Streptomycetaceae > Streptomyces > Streptomyces mirabilis. Next base: position 3,746,625 of record NZ_JBCJKP010000001.1, on the reverse strand, counting down.
GCGCCCGAGCGGCGGGCCATTCAGAACTTCCTGGACGGCGCGGTCGACCTGGACGACGTCGTCGGGCGGACGGTGCGGCTGCTCGCGCAGCTCACCCGGCAGGTCGCCGTCGTGCAGTATCCGTCGCTGACGAGATCGACCGTGCGGCACGTGGAGCTGCTGTCGCTCGCGCCTGCCCGTGTGATGCTCGTGCTGATCACGGACACCGGGCGGGTCGAGCAGCGCATGATCGACTGCCCGGTCCCGTTCGGAGAAACGTCGCTCGCGGATCTGCGGGCCCGGCTCAACAGCAGGGTCGCGGGCCGTCGCTTCGCGGACGTCCCGCAGCTCGTGCAGGACCTCCCGGACGCGTTCGAGGCGGAGGACCGGGGTACGGTCGCGACGGTGCTCTCCACTCTTCTGGAGACGCTCGTCGAGGAGACCGAGGAGCGGCTGATGATCGGCGGGACCGCCAATCTGACGCGCTTCGGACATGACTTCCCTCTCACCATCCGGCCGGTGCTCGAAGCGCTGGAGGAGCAGGTCGTGCTTCTCAAGTTGCTTGGTGAGGCCGGGGATTCGAGCATGACCGTGCGAATCGGGCACGAGAACGCGTATGAGGGACTCAACTCCACGTCCGTCGTCTCGGTCGGCTACGGTTCGGGCGACGAGGCAGTAGCGAAACTCGGCGTGGTCGGACCGACCCGCATGGATTACCCCGGCACGATGGGAGCGGTACGAGCGGTGGCACGGTACGTCGGACAGATCCTGGCGGAGTCTTAAGTGGCCACGGACTACTACGCCGTACTCGGCGTGCGCCGCGACGCGTCCCAGGACGAGATCAAGAAGGCCTTCCGGCGGCTCGCACGCGAGCTGCACCCGGACGTCAATCCCGATCCGAAGACGCAGGAGCGGTTCAAGGAGATCAACGCCGCGTACGAGGTGTTGTCGGACCCGCAGAAGAAGCAGGTCTACGACCTCGGCGGCGACCCGCTGTCCCAGTCGGGCGGCGGCGGTGCGGGCGGCTTCGGCGCCGGCGGGTTCGGGAACTTCTCGGACATCATGGACGCCTTCTTCGGTACGGCGTCGCAGCGCGGTCCGCGATCGCGTACGCGGCGTGGCCAGGACGCCATGATCCGGCTCGAGATCGAGCTGGACGAGGCGGCCTTCGGCACCACGAAGGACATCCAGGTCGACACGGCCGTCGTCTGCGCCACCTGCAACGGTGAGGGCGCGGCGCCGGGTACCTCGGCCCAGACCTGTGACATGTGTCGCGGGCGGGGTGAGGTGTCCCAGGTCACGCGGTCCTTCCTCGGGCAGGTCATGACCTCCCGGCCGTGTCCGCAGTGCCAGGGCTTCGGGACCGTCGTCCCGACTCCCTGCCCCGAGTGCGCCGGTGACGGGCGCGTCCGGTCGCGTCGCACGCTGACCGTCAAGATCCCCGCCGGTGTCGACAACGGCACGCGGATCCAGCTCGCGGGCGAGGGCGAGGTCGGGCCCGGTGGCGGTCCCGCCGGTGACCTCTACGTCGAGATCCACGAGCTGCCGCACTCCACGTTCCAGCGGCGCGGGGACGATCTGCACTGCACGGTGACCATTCCGATGACCGCGGCCTCGCTCGGCACCAAGGTGCCGCTGGAGACCCTTGACGGTCTCGAGGAGGTCGACATCCGTCCGGGCACGCAGTCCGGGCAGTCGATTCCGCTGCACGGGCGGGGTGTCACGCATCTGCGGGGCGGTGGCCGCGGTGACCTCATCGTGCACGTCGAGGTGACCACGCCCACGAAGCTCGATCCCGAGCAGGAGCGGTTGCTGCGGGAGCTGGCGCTGCTGCGCGGGGAGGAGCGGCCCACCGGGCAGTTCCAGCCCGGGCAGCAGGGGCTGTTCTCGCGCCTGAAGGACGCGTTCAACGGTCGCTGACGGGGGTTCCTGGGGGCTCCGCCCCCAGGTGCTCGAGCGTCCATCCCGGTGGCCTATGCCAGGCGGAAGGCCCGATTCGGACTTGTTCGGAGGACGTGACAACATGCCGTCATGTCCACCGCACTGACCGATCTCCTCCCCCACCCGATCGTGCAGGCCCCCATGGCGGGCGGCGTCTCCGTCCCGCATCTCGCGGCCGCCGTGTCCGAGGCCGGCGGGCTCGGGTTCCTTGCCGCCGGGTACAAGACCGCCGACGGCATGTACCAGGAGATCAAGCAATTGCGCGGGCTCACGGGCTGCCCCTTCGGGGTCAATCTGTTCATGCCGCAGCCCGAGTACGCGGACCCCGCGGCGGTCGAGGTCTACGCCCACCAGCTCGCGGGCGAGTCCTCCTGGTACGAGACCGAACTCGGTGAACCCGACAGCGGCCGTGACGACGGCTACGACGCCAAGCTCGCCGTCCTCCTCGACAACCCGGTGCCGGTGGTCTCGTTCCACTTCGGCGTCCCGAGCACCGACGTCCTGGAGTCCCTGCGCCGCGCCGGCACCCTCACCGTGATCACCGCGACCACGGCCGAGGAGGCCCTCGCCGTCCAGCGGGCCGGCGCCGACGCGGTCATCGCGCAGGGCGTGGAGGCGGGCGGCCACCAGGGCACCCACCGCGACAACCCGGAGACGGACGGCACGGGTATCGGGCTGCTGTCGCTGATCGCGCAGGTCCGCGAGGCCGTGGACATCCCGATCATCGCCGCCGGCGGCATCATGCGCGGCAGCCAGATCGCCGCGGTGCTGGCCGCGGGCGCGAACGCCGCGCAGCTCGGCACCGCGTTCCTCGCCACCCCGGAGTCCGGCGCCAACGCCGTGCACAAGCAGGCGCTGACCAACCCGCTGTTCGTACGGACGGAGCTGACGCGCGCGTTCTCCGGGCGGCCGGCGCGCGGCCTGGTGAACCGGTTCATGCGCGAGCACGGCCCGTACGCGCCCGCCGCGTACCCCGAGGTCCACCACCTCACCTCCCCGCTGCGCAAGGCGGCGGCCAAGGCGGGCGACGCACAGGGCATGGCGCTGTGGGCCGGGCAGGGGCACCGCATGGCGCGCGAGCTGCCCGCCGGGCAGCTGGTGGAGGTGCTGAGCGCGGAGCTCGAGGAGGCCAGGACAGCGTTGTCGGCCGCCGGGGAAGCGGGGGGTGAGGTCCGATGACGGCACCGGTGTTCGTCGTCGAGCACTTCGAGGCGGGCAGCGGCGGACGGTACGTGCTCGACGGCCCGGAGGGGCGCCACGCCGTCTCCGTGAAGCGGCTGAACCCTGGTGAGGACGTCGTCCTCACGGACGGGGCCGGGCGGTGGGCCGAGTGCGTGGTCGTCGCCACCGAGGGCAAGGACCGGCTGATCGTCCAGATGGACTCGTACAGCGAGGAGCCCCCGGAGGAGCCCCGCATCACCGTCGTCCAGGCGCTCCCCAAGGGCGACCGGGGCGAGGTGGCCGTGGAGACGATGACCGAGACCGGCGTCGACGCGATCGTTCCCTGGGCCGCGTCCCGCTGCATCACGCAGTGGAAGGGCGAGCGGGGTCTGAAGGCGCTCGCCAAGTGGCGGGCCACGGCCAGGGAGGCCGGCAAGCAGTCGCGCCGGGTGCGCTTCCCGGAGGTCGCGGACGCGGCGACGACCAAGCAGGTTGCCGCACTTTTGGCCAGTGCCGACTTCGCGGCGGTGCTGCACGAGGACACGGAGGTCGGCACCGAGCCGTTCGTGACGGCCGAACTCCCCACCTCGGGCGAGATCGTGCTGGTGGTCGGCCCCGAGGGCGGGATCTCCCCCGAGGAGATCGAGCTGTTCACCGGGGCGGGCGCGAAGACGTGCCACCTGGGGCGTACCGTGCTGCGTACATCGACCGCCGGGACGGTGGCGACCGCGCTGCTGATGGCGCGCACCGGCCGCTGGTCCTGACCTCGCGCACGCACGGGGGACACCTTGGAACTCGCCCAAGTACGGCTGCTCGTCTCGGACTTCCCGGTCTGCTACCACTTCTACGCCGAGGTCCTCGGCCTCAAGCCCCAGTCGGGCGCGACCGAAGGACCGTACGAGAAGTTCAGCCCCACCGTCGGTTCGGCGGGCATCGCGCTCCAGGACCGCGCGATGATGGCCCGGATACTCGGTGAACTGGGCGACTCGGCGACCGGCCACCGCTCCCTGGTGGTCCTGCGCGTCGACGACCTCGACTCCTACTGCGCGGCCATCACCTCGCGCGGCGCCGTCCTCGTGCACGGCCCGGACTTCATGACGGACCGGATGCGGGTCGCCCACCTCAAGGACCCCGAGGGCAACCTGGTGGAACTTCAGGAGTGGCTCCTCCTGCGGACCTGACAGAGTTTCACGCATATGCGTTCGACGGGGGCGCACGCGGGTGTGTAGTGGCCGTATGGGGTCTACCGCGACGCCCGGGACAGTGGCACTCTGCCGTCTATGGGGGCATTGATGCGTTTTCGACGAGTGGTGAAGCGACTGGTGACGGGTCGTCGGGGACCGATGGTCGCCGGGCTCGCCGTGGTGAGCGCCTTCGGGGTGGCCGCGTGCGAACCGGTCGGCGGGCTGAGCGCCTCCGCGGTGGCGTACACGACCGACCGGGCCGGGACCGCGGAGCTGCAGCGGCAGCACGTCGACGTGCAGTACCTGAGCTGCACCGGGTCCTACGGCGGCGGGAACAAGGCCTACACCCCGGGGCACACACCGTCGGCCTCGAGTTCCACGCCCTCCGTGGTGGAGGTGGACTGCCGGGGGCAGACCAAGGACCGGCGGCAGATCACCATCACCGGGAAGGTCACCCGCGAGGTCGAGGGCAAGTGCGTCCGCGGGGACCTGACGGCCAAGGTCGGCGGCAAGCAGTGGTTCCACGTGAACGTACTGGGCAACTGCAACGCCCCGAGCACGCCCTCGTACACACCCCCCACCTACGGTGCGCCCACCTACCACCGTCCGGGCCCCACCACCACCGTCACCGTGACGAAGACCATGTGGTGCAAGGGCGATCCCACCTGCTGGCCCTCCCAGGGCAAGTGATCCGAACCCCTGTCGGGCCGAGCTGTCCCTGCATAGGGTGATCGGGTGACTCAGTCTGCATCGTCCGCGTCGTCGGTATCGCCCGCGTATCTCCGGTTTCCGCATCTGCACGGCGAGCTGGTCGCCTTCACCGCCGAGGACGACGTCTGGGTCGCCCCCCTCGACGGCGGCGGTCGCGCCTGGCGGGTCAGCGCCGACAACATGCCGGTGAACCACCCCCGCATCTCCCCGGACGGTACGACCGTCGCCTGGACGTCGACCCGCGACGGAGCGCCCGAGGTGCACGCCGCGCCCCTGGAGGGCGGACCGTCCACGCGGCTGACGTACTGGGGGAGTTCGAAGACCCAGGTGCGCGGCTGGACCCCGGACGGGCGCGTGCTCGCGCTCAGCACCCAGGGCCAGGCCAGCCTGCGCCGCAGCTGGGCCCGGGCCGTCCCGCTCGACGGGGGCCCCGCGACCACCCTCCCGTACGGGCCGGTCGGCGACGTGGTCCACGGCGATCCGGGGGTGCTGCTGCTGTCGGCTCCCATGGGGCGCGAGGCCGCCTGGTGGAAGCGGTACCGGGGCGGCACGGCGGGCAAGCTGTGGATCGACAGGGCCGGCGGCGACGGGGCGGGGGCCGGCGAGTTCGTACGGCTGCACGAGGACCTGGACGGGAACCTCGAATACCCCCTGTGGGTGGGGGAGCGCGTCGCCTTCCTGTCCGACCACGAGGGTGTCGGAGCGCTCTACTCCTCCCTCGCCGACGGATCCGATCTGCGCCGCCACACGCCGATCGACGGCTTCTACGCCCGGCACGCGGCGACCGACGGCGCCCGGGTCGTGTACGCGTCCGCCGGTGAACTGTGGCTCCTCGACGACCTGGACGGCGCCGAGCCGCGCCGGCTCGACCTGCGGCTCGGCGGACAGCGCGTCGACCAGCAGCCGCACCTCGTGAGCGCCTCCCGCTGGTTCTCGGCCGCCGCCCCCGACCACACCGGACGCGGCAGCGCGGTCTCCGTGCGCGGCGCCGTCCACTGGGTCACCCACCGCTCCGGACCGGCCCGCGCGCTCGCCGCCCGGCCCGGTGTGCGCGCCCGGCTGCCCCGCGCCTTCCGGGTGGAGGGCGAGGAGTACGTGGTGTGGGTCACGGACGCGGCCGGTGACGACGCGCTGGAGTTCGCCCCGGCGACCGGTCTCGCGCCCGGGGCCACCCCGCGCCGGCTCGCCGCCGGACAGCTGGGGCGGGTCCTCGGGCTCGCCATGGCACCCGACGGCAGCCGCGCCGCCGTCGCCTCGCACGACGGACGGGTGCTGCTCGTCGAGCGGGAGACCGGCGAGGTACGGGAGGTCGACCGGGGCGAGGACGGCGAGGTCTCCGGGCTCGTCTTCTCGCCGGACTCCACCTGGCTCGCCTGGTCGCACCCCGGCCCGCGCCCGCTGCGCCAGCTCAAGCTGGCCAACACCGCCGACCTGTCGGTGACCGAGGCGACCCCGCTGCGCTTCCGCGACTACGCACCCGCGTTCACCCTCGACGGCAAGCACCTCGCCTTCCTCTCGGCCCGCTCCTTCGACCCCGTCTACGACGAACACGTCTTCGACCTCGCGTTCGTCGGGGGCTCCCGGCCGCATCTGATCACCCTGGCCGCGACCACCCCGTCCCCCTTCGGACCGCAGCGCCACGGCCGCCCCTTCGAGGCATCCGACAAGGACGAGACGCCCGACAGCGAGGGCGCCCCCACCACCCGTATCGACCTCGACGGACTCGCCGACCGGATCGTCCCGTTCCCCGTGGAGGCGGCCCGCTACTCGACCCTGCGCGCCGCCAAGGACGGGTTGCTGTGGCTGCGCCACCCGGTCGTCGGAGTCCTCGGCGCCTCCCGCGCCACCCCGGACGACCCGGACCCGAAGACCGAACTGGAGCGGTACGACCTCGCCCAGCAGCGCGTCGAGCACCTCGCCGCGGACGCCGACCACTTCGCCGTCAGCGGCGACGGCAAACGCGTCCTGCTGTGGACCGACGGCAAGCTCAAGGTCGTTCCCAGCGACCGCCGCGCCTCGAACGACGACGAGAGCGACACGAACATCACCGTCGACCTCTCCCGGGTCCGCCAGACCGTCGACCCGGCCGCCGAGTGGCGGCAGATGTACGACGAGACCGGCCGCCTCATGCGCGACAACTTCTGGCGGCCCGACCTGGGCGGGGTCGACTGGGAAGGCGTACTGGAGAGGTACCGGCCGGTGCTCGAACGGGTCGCCACGCACGACGACCTCGTCGACCTGCTGTGGGAGGTGCAGGGCGAACTCGGCACCTCGCACGCGTACGTGACCCCGCGCGGCGGCTGGGGCGGCGGCGACCGGGCGCAGGGACTGCTCGGGGCGGACATCTCCCGTCATGAGGACGGCAGTTGGCGCATCGACCGGATCCTCCCCTCGGAGACGTCCGACCCGCACGCGCGGGCGCCGCTCGCCGCGCCCGGCGTCGCGGTGCGCGCCGGGGACGCGATCGTCGCGGTCGCCGGGCAGCCGGTGGACCCGGTGGCCGGACCCGGGCCGCTGCTCGTCGGCACCGCGGGCAAGCCGGTCGAGCTGACCGTCTCCCCGTCGGGCGGCGGCGATCCGCGGCACGCCGTGGTCGTCCCGCTCGCCGACGAGGAGCCGCTGCGCTACCACGCCTGGGTCGCGGACCGGCGTGCCTATGTCCACGAGAAGTCGGGCGGACGGCTCGGCTATCTCCATGTGCCCGACATGCAGGCGCCCGGCTGGGCCCAGATCCACCGCGACCTGCGCGTTGAGGTGGCCCGGGAGGGGCTGGTCGTGGACGTCCGGGAGAACCGCGGCGGCCACACCTCCCAGTTGGTCGTGGAGAAGCTCGCGCGGCGGATCGTGGGCTGGGACCTGCCGCGGGGGATGCGGCCGTACAGCTATCCGGAGGACGCGCCGCGCGGACCGGTCGTCGCCGTCGCCAACGAGTTCTCCGGCTCGGACGGCGACATCGTCAACGCGGCGATCAAGGCGCTGGGCATCGGGCCGGTCGTCGGGACGCGGACGTGGGGCGGGGTCGTCGGCATCGACAGCCGGTACCGGCTCGTCGACGGCACCCTCGTCACCCAGCCCAAGTACGCGTTCTGGCTGGACGGTTACGGGTGGGGCGTGGAGAACCACGGTGTCGACCCGGACGTCGAGGTCGTCCAGACGCCGCAGGACCACGCGGCCGGGCGCGACGCGCAGCTCGACGAGGCGATCCGGATTGCGCTGGCCGCGCTCGCGGAGAACCCGGCGAAGGCGGCACCGACGCTGCCGGAGCTCTGATCCGGGCACCCACCCGTACCTACTGAGGCCGATACGATGCACGACGTAATGATCAGACGGCGTGAGGAGGCACACGCATGACGGGAGAACCGCAGGACGACTGTCTGTTCTGCAAGATCGTCGCGGGGCACGTTCCCGCGAACGTCGTCCGGGAGACCGACACGACCGTCGCCTTCCGCGACATAAACCCCCAGGCGCCCACGCACATCCTGGTCATCCCCAAGGTGCACCACCCGGACGCGGCCTCCCTCGCCGCCGCCGAGCCCGCCATCGCCGCGGACCTGCTGCGCGAGGCGGGCGAGGTGGCGTCCGAGGAGAAGCTGGAGAGCTACCGCATCGTGTTCAACACGGGCGGCGGCGCGGGCCAGACCGTCTTCCACGCGCACGCCCACCTCCTGGGCGGCCGTGGCATGCAGTGGCCGCCGGGGTAACCGACCTTGTCCGTACGTGAACTGGTGGTCCTCGGCACCGCCAGCCAGGTCCCCACCCGGCACCGTAACCACAACGGCTATCTGCTGCGCTGGGACGGGGAGGGCCTGCTCTTCGACCCGGGTGAGGGCACCCAGCGGCAGATGCTGCGGGCCGGGGCCGCCGCGCACGACCTGCACCGGATCTGCGTCACCCACTTCCACGGCGACCACTCCCTCGGCCTCGCCGGGGTGATCCAGCGCATCAACCTCGACCGTGTCCCGCACGAGGTGACCGCGCACTACCCGCGCTCCGGGCAGCGCTTCTTCGACCGGTTGCGGTACGCGACGGCCTACCGCGAGACCGTCGAGCTGACCGAGGCACCGGTCGAGGCGGACGGCGTGCTCGCGACCACCCCCTCGTACACCCTGGAGGCCCGCAGGCTCTCCCACCCCGTGGAGTCCTTCGGCTACCGGCTGGTCGAGCCGGACGGTCGGCGGATGCTGCCCGCACTGCTCGCGGAGCACGGGATCAAGGGGCCGGACGTGGGGCGGATCCAGCGCGAGGGCGCGCTCGGCGGGGTCTCGCTCGACGACGTGAGCGAGGTGCGGCGCGGGCAGCGGTTCGCGTTCGTCATGGACACGCGGCTGTGTGAGGGTGTGGACGCCCTCGCCGAGGGCTGCGACCTCCTCGTCATCGAGTCGACGTTCCTGGACGGCGATCACCAACTCGCCGTCGACCACGGCCACCTGACGGCCGGCCAGGCGGGACGGGTGGCGCGGGACGCGGGCGTACGGCATCTCGTGCTCACGCACTTCAGCCAGCGGTATTCCGAACCTGGGGGCACCTCCCGGGCGGAGTCCGGGGAGAATTCGAGCGGCAGGCCCGGGCCGCCGGGTTCGAGGGGGAGCTGACCGTGGCGCACGATCTGGTGCGGGTGCCGGTGCCGAAGCGGCGATGAGCCGTCGTCGTACGAGTCGACGAGGCGTCATCGCACGAGATCGTCGGTACACACCCGTACGATATTTCGATGCCCCTCCCCAAAGCAGAACTGCACCTCCACATCGAAGGCACCCTCGAACCCGAGCTGGCCTTCGAACTCGCCGCCCGCAACGGCGTCACGCTCCCCTACGCGGACACCGAGGAGCTGCGCAAGGCGTATCTCTTCGACGACCTCCAGTCGTTCCTGAACCTGTACTACGAGCTCATGGCCGTCCTGCGGACCGAGCAGGACTTCGCCGACCTCGCCGACGCCTACCTCGCACGGGCCGCCGCGCAGGGCGTGAGGCACGCGGAGATCTTCTTCGACCCGCAGGCCCACATCGCCCGGGGCATCGGCATGGGGACGGTCGTCGAGGGGCTGCACCGGGCGTTCTCCCGCAGCGAGGAGACGCACGGCGTCTCCACCCAGCTGATCATGTGCTTCCTGCGCGACGAGTCCGCGGAGTCGGCGCTCGCGACCCTGGAGGCCGCGAAGCCCTACCTCGACCGGATCGTCGGCATCGGCCTCGACTCCGCCGAGGTCGGGCACCCGCCGGTCAAGTTCCGCGAGGTCTACGAGGCCGCCGCCGCGCTCGGGCTGCGGCGCGTCGCCCACGCGGGCGAGGAGGGGCCGCCGGAGTACATCACCGAGGCGCTGGACGTGCTCGGCGTCGAGCGCATCGACCACGGGCTGCGCTGCATGGAGGACCCCGAGCTGGTCGAGCGGCTCGTACGGGACCGGGTGCCGCTGACGCTCTGCCCGCTGTCGAACGTACGGCTGCGCGCCGTGGACGTCCTGGAGGACCACCCGCTGCCCGCGATGCTGGACGCCGGGCTGCTGTGCACGGTCAACTCCGACGACCCCGCGTACTTCGGCGGGTACATCGGCGACACCTTCCACGCCGTGCACGGGGCGCTGGGGCTGGACCGGGAGCGGATGCGGGAACTGGCGCGCAACTCGTTCGTGGCGTCCTTCCTCGAGCACGACGAGGAGCGGCGGGCGCGCTACCTCGCCGAGGTCGAGGCGTACGAGTTCGGATAGACCGAGACGGGACTACCTGCTTCCGGGCCCCGGCCCGGCCGCCGCACCCGCGGTCGCCTGCCGGGGCCCTGCCGTGTCGTACGCCGTTCGGGGTGCCGGGACGGCGTCCAGCGGGATTTCCACGACCGGGATCTCCACGACGGGGATCTCCACGACCGGGTACTCCACGACGGGGTGCTCCTGCGGGAGCGGCGCGGCGCGCCGGGTGCGCAGGGCCACGGCCGTCATCGGGACGGTGATCAGGAGCAGGCCGAGGGCCAGGATCACGCCCATCCCCGGGTATCCGACCCGCGCGGAGAGCAGACTGCCCGCGAGCGGGCCGCACGCCGTGCCGAGCGAGGAGGCGGAGCCGACGAGGACCGCCCATCGGCCGCGCCGGTCCAGGGACGCGGCGAGGCCGATGACGTAGGAGAGCACGACCGGGTAGACCGTGTTCCAGGCGATCTCGCCCGTCGCGAAGGACGTCAGGTCGGTGGCCGCCGCGCTGAGCGCGATGCATCCGGCGATCAGGGCCGTGCCCGCGCCGATGGGCAGCGCCCGGCCCAGGCGCCGGCCGAGCGTGCCCGCGCCGATCACCCCGAGCAGCCCCGCGCCGAGCGCCACCGCGAAGACCGCGCCGACGGTCACCTCCGTCAGCCCCGCCTGCCGCAGACCGATCCGGCCGCTGACACCCCAGAGTGAATTCTGGGCGAGGGACCAGCAGAGCATCGAGGCGGCCAGGACGAGACCGGCGCGGCGGTGGGGGAGCGGAGTGGTGGTGGCGCGGAGGGTGCGGGCGGCGGGGGTGTGGGGGGTCTCGGGGGCGCCGGCGGCGGGGAGGCGGCGGGTCACGGGCAGCACGAGCAGCGCGGTGACGGCGATCGCGGCGAGGGGGTGGCCGTGGCCCGGACCCAGGTGGGGGATCGTCAGATACAGCGTGCCCGCGAGGGCGGAGACACCCAGCAGGCCCAGGGTGGTGGTGCGGTGGGGGTCGCGCTGGCCGGCGATCCCGGTGGCGGCGACGCTGGTGATCGTGCCGGAACCGAGGCCGCCGACGATCGCACCGAGGACGACCAGGGGGATGGTCGTCGTGAGGGCGGCGGTGCCGTAGCCGGCGGCGGCCAGGAGCAGGCCGCCGCGGGCGAGCCCGCGGGGGCCGAAGCGGTCCACCCGGGACGCGAGCAGGAAGCCCGCCGTCGCCGAACTCAGCAGCAGGGCGCTGCCGATGGAACCGGCCTCGGTGGCGGAGAGGGGGAGACCCGCGCTCAGCCGGCCGACGGTGGTCGGGAGCAGGTACGGGGCGAGGTACCCGGCCGTGAAAAGGGCGACGAGGGGCCAGGGCGTGGTGGTGCGGGCGGACACGGGCGTTCCCAGGGCATGCGAAAGAGCGGCTCGATGAGGGGGGTGGGCGGCTGTCGACGGACAGGAACGCGCGGGCAATTTGTATCAAGCGGGTGGGGGTGCGACGTAGGCGGGGAGGTGTGATCCAGGTCACGTTCCGTTTGTGGGGGGAAGGGTGGGGTAGGCGCACGATTTTTACCCGGCTGTTCATCGGTCCGTTCCGGCCTCGACCGGCGCCGTACCGTGTGCCGTTTGGTGCACACTGGCCTGAATCCGCACCACCTCAGGGAGCGCACCGTGATCGAGACCAACGGAGAGCGACCGTACTGTCACGCTCACGTCGACCCGCTCGCCGGTCTGCGCACCCCTCAGGACCCGCCCTGGGACGTCTACCTCACCGGCACCGTCTTCCTCGACATCATCTTCACCGGGCTCGACACCGCCCCGGTGCGTGGCACCGAGTCCTGGGCGCGCGGGATGGGGTCGAGCCCCGGCGGCGTCGCCAACATGGCGACCGCGCTCGCCCGCCTCGGCCTCAAGACCTCCCTGGCGGCGGCCTTCGGGGACGACCACTACGGGGAGTACTGCTGGGACGCCCTGGAACAGGGCGAGGGCATCGACCTCGCCCCGTCGCGCACCGTGCCCGACTGGCACTCGCCGGTCACCGTGTCGATGGCGTACGAGGGCGAGCGGACGATGGTCAGCCACGGGCACGAGCCGCCCCCGGAGGAGCCGGCGCCGGAACACGCCCCCCGTGCGCGTGCCGCCGTCGCCTCGCTGACGCCCGGCACGCGCGCGCACTGGATCGCCGAGTCCGCGCGTGCGGGCACCCGGATCTTCGCGGACGTCGGCTGGGACGACACCGGGCGCTGGGACCTGGCCGGGCTCGCGGACCTGGAGCACTGCGAGGCGTTCCTGCCGAACGCGGACGAGGCGATGCGGTACACCGGCGCGGACTGTCCGCGGGCCGCCGCGCACGCGCTGACCGAGTACGTGCCACTGGCCGTCGTCACCCTCGGTGCCGAGGGCGCGTACGCCGTGGACGGCCGTACCGGGGAGACCGCCGAGGTCCCCGCGATCGCCGTGGAGGCCCTCGACCCCACCGGTGCCGGGGACGTCTTCGTCGCCGGGTTCGTGATGGGCACCCTCGCCGACTGGCCGCTCGCCGACCGGCTCGCCTTCGCCGGGCTGACCGCCGCGCTCTCCGTCCAGGAGTTCGGCGGCTCCCTCTCGGCGCCCGGCTGGGCCGAGATCGCGGCGTGGTGGCGCCGGGTCCAGTCCGTCGACGACCAGGAACCGGCCGCGCTGCGCCGGTACGCCTTCCTGGAGAGCCTCCTCCCGGAGGTGACCCGTCCGTGGCCGCTGCGACGGGCGGTCCCGACCATCGGCTTCCGCCGGTCGGCCTGACGCTCCCCGCCCCGCACGACCGGTTCCGCCTGCCCCTGGGAGCGGGGCTCCTCCCCGCCCCGGCCCCCGAACCCGCGCCGAAAAGCCCTACGGCACTGTCACCCCACCGTCGTACCCTTGGAACCGCAAGGCTGCCCCCGTGGCAAGCGTGCCGATCAAGGAGGAAAAGCAGGCCTACAGAGCCGGCCCATGACTCAGACACCCACAGCTCACAGCCCCGCTTCGGGGCAGGCACGAGCGCATTTCACCGTCCCGGCCATGCACCCCATGGTGACCGTGCTGGGTTCCGGAGACGCGCTGCTTCGCGTGATCGAGAAGGCCTTCCCGGCGGCCGACATCCACGTCCGGGGCAATGAGATCAGTGCGGTCGGCGACGCCGGTGAAGTCGCTCTCGTCCAGCGCCTGTTCGACGAGATGATGCTGGTGCTCCGCACGGGGCAGCCGATGACGGAGGACGCAGTGGAACGCTCGATCGCCATGCTCAGGGCGAGCGAGAACGGGGAGGGCGACGGTCAGGAAACCCCTGCCGAAGTGCTCACGCAGAACATCCTGTCCTCGCGCGGCCGCACCATCCGACCCAAGACGCTCAACCAGAAGCGGTACGTCGACGCCATCGACAAGCACACCATCGTCTTCGGCATCGGCCCCGCCGGCACCGGCAAGACGTACCTCGCGATGGCGAAGGCCGTACAGGCGCTCCAGTCCAAGCAGGTCAACCGGATCATCCTCACCCGCCCCGCGGTGGAGGCGGGCGAGCGGCTCGGCTTCCTGCCCGGCACGCTCTACGAGAAGATCGACCCCTACCTGCGGCCCCTCTACGACGCGCTGCACGACATGCTCGACCCCGATTCCATCCCGCGGCTCATGGCGGCGGGGACCATCGAGGTCGCGCCGCTCGCCTACATGCGCGGTCGCACCCTGAACGACGCCTTCATCATCCTGGACGAGGCCCAGAACACGAGCGCCGAGCAGATGAAGATGTTCCTCACCCGCCTCGGCTTCGAGTCGAAGATCGTCGTCACGGGCGACGTGACACAGGTCGACCTCCCGAACGGGACGAAGTCGGGCCTGCGCCAGGTCCAGGACATCCTGGAGGGCCTCGACGACGTCCACTTCTCGCGGCTCACGTCCCACGATGTCGTACGGCACAAGCTGGTCGGCCGTATCGTCGACGCGTACGAGAAGTACGACAGCGAGAACGGCACCGAGAACGGCTCCCACAAGAGCCGCGGCAAAGCCGGCCACAAGGGGAAGTAGACAAGCGAGCACCATGTCGATCGACGTCAACAACGAGTCCGGAACCGAGGTCGACGAGCAGGCGATCCTCGACATCGCCCGCTACGCACTCGCGCGGATGCGCATCCACCCGCTCTCCGAACTCTCGGTGATCGTCGTGGACGCCGACGCCATGGAGCAGCTCCACATCCAGTGGATGGACCTTCCGGGGCCCACCGACGTGATGTCGTTCCCCATGGACGAGCTGCGGCCGCCGTCCAAGGACGACGACGAGCCCCCGCAGGGACTCCTCGGTGACATCGTCCTGTGCCCGGAGGTCGCCGAGCGGCAGGGCAAGGATGCTTCCACACAGCACTCCATGGACGAGGAACTGCACCTCCTCACCGTCCATGGAGTGCTGCACCTGCTCGGCTACGACCACGAGGAGGCGGACGAGAAGGCCGAGATGTTCGGTCTGCAGGCCGCCATCGTGGACGGCTGGCGCGCGGAGAAGGGCATGACGGGCCCCTCGCCGGCCCCGACCGTTTCATGAGTCCTCAGCTCGTCATCGGCGCCATCGCACTGGTCGTGGTCGCCTGGCTCGCCGCCTGCGCGGAGGCGGGCCTCGCGCGTGTCTCCAGCTTCCGCGCGGAGGAGGCGGTACGGTCCGGGCGGCGCGGCAGCGCCAAGCTCGCCCAGGTCGCCGCCGACCCGACCCGCTATCTGAACGTGGCACTGCTGGTGCGCGTGGCCTGCGAGATGGCCGCCGCCGCGCTCGTCACGTACGCCTGCCTGAAGGAGTTCGACGAGACCTGGGAGGCCCTCGTCGTCGCCATCGGGGTCATGGTCCTCGTGTCGTACGTCGCCGTGGGCGTCTCGCCGCGCACCATCGGCCGCCAGCACCCGCTGAACACGGCGACGGCGGCCTCGTACGTCCTGCTGCCGCTGGCCAGGATCATGGGCCCGATCCCGCCTCTCCTCATCCTCATCGGCAACGCGCTGACGCCCGGCAAGGGCTTTAGGCGCGGTCCGTTCGCCTCCGAGGCCGAGCTGCGCGCGCTGGTCGACCTCGCCGAGAAGGAGTCCCTGATCGAGGACGAGGAGCGCCGCATGGTGCACTCCGTCTTCGAGCTGGGCGACACCCTCGTACGAGAGGTGATGGTGCCGAGGACCGACCTCGTCGTCATCGAGCGGTACAAGACCATCCGCCAGGCCCTCACCCTGGCGCTGAGGTCCGGCTTCTCGCGCATCCCCGTCACGGGGGAGAGCGAGGACGACGTCGTCGGGATCGTGTACCTGAAGGACCTGGCCCGCAAGACGCACATCAGCCGTGAGGCCGAGTCCGAACTCGTGTCCACGGCCATGCGGCCCGCGACCTTCGTGCCCGACACCAAGAACGCGGGCGACCTGCTGCGCGAGATGCAGCAGGAGCGCAACCACGTCGCCGTCGTCATCGACGAGTACGGCGGCACGGCCGGCATCGTCACCATCGAGGACATCCTCGAGGAGATCGTCGGGGAGATCACCGACGAGTACGACCGTGAGTTGCCGCCCGTACAGGAACTCGGCGACGACAGCTACCGGGTGACCGCCCGTCTCGACATCGGCGACCTGGGCGAGCTGTACGGCTTCGAGGCGTACGACGACGAGGACGTGGAGACGGTCGGCGGACTGCTGGCGAAGGCACTCGGGCGGGTTCCGATCGCCGGTGCCTCC
The DNA here is from genome assembly GCF_039503195.1 of Streptomyces mirabilis. Classification (NCBI taxonomy): domain Bacteria; kingdom Bacillati; phylum Actinomycetota; class Actinomycetes; order Kitasatosporales; family Streptomycetaceae; genus Streptomyces; species Streptomyces mirabilis. The sequence continues at coordinate 3,730,290 of NZ_JBCJKP010000001.1, read as the reverse complement.
TCGGTGGTCGAGCTGCCCGACGGACGCGAGCTGCGGCTGACGGCGGAGGCCGCGGCCGGGCGCCGGAACAAGATCGTCACGGTGCTCGTCGAGCCGGTCGGCCCGGTGGACCCGGAGCCGTCCGAGGAGGAGAAGAAGCCGGAGTGATGCCGTCGGAGAAGGCGACGTGGGCGAAGGAGACGCGGGAGTGAAACCTCAGCAGCTGCGTGCGTTCTGTCTGTCCTTCAACGCGACCGTCGAGGACTTCCCCTTCGCCCCGGACATCTCCGTCTTCAAGGTGCTGGGCAAGCTCTTCGCGCTGACACGACTGGACGCGCGCCCGCTCACGGTCAACCTCAAGTGCGACCCGGAGGACGCGGTCCGGCTGCGCGGCGAGCACCCGGGCCTGATCGTCCCGGGCTACCACATGAACAAGCGGCACTGGAACACGGTGACGGTCGACGGCGAACTCCCGGACCGTCTGGTCCGGGAGCTCATCGAGGACTCCTACGATCTCGTCGTCGCCGGTCTACCGAAGGCCGAGCGCCTCCGCCTCGACCGGGCGTGAGCGGTCGCGGCCCAGCCCGGTCGCCACCAGCGCCGCCGCCGCCAGGACGATCACCGCGTCCAGGGCGAGGACCGTGTGGACACCGGCCAGCAGGTCGCTCGACGTCGTCGCCAGGACACCCAGCAGCGGGATGCCGATCGTGAGGCCGACCTGCTGGGTGGAGGTCACCAGGCCTGTGGCCAGTCCCTGCTCCTCGTCGGGAACGCCCGAGGTCACCGTCAGGCCGTACGAGATGATCGCGCCCAGGTGGCACATGCTGGCCAGCGAGACCGCGGCGGTGGCGAGCCAGACCGACCAGGTGTGGGCGTTCAGCAGCACCAGCCCCGCCACGAACAGGCCCTGACCGGCGAGCGAGCCGACCAGCGTACGGCGGGCGCCGAAGCGGCCGATGACCTTCGGGGCGTACACCCCGGCGACGGCGGACATGACGCCCTGGACCCCGAAGACCAGCCCCGTCTCGAACGCGGACAGACCGAGGGTCTCCTGCAGATACAGCGTCAGCGCGAAGACGACCGTCGACATCATCGAGAAGGTGACCAGACCGCCCAGGTTGCCCCACGCCACCGTGCGGCGGCGCAGCATGGGGAGGCTGACGAGCGGGGCGTGGGCACGGGACTCGATGTACACGAAGGCGGCGAGCAGGAGCACGCCCGCGGCGAGGGTCACGATGACGTCGATGCCGCCGAAGCCGCGCTCGGCGGCCGTGGACAGGGCGTAGATCAGGGCGAGCAGACCGCCGGTGACGGTGACCGCGCCGGGAACGTCCAGGCGCGGGCGGTCGGGGGTGCGGGACTCGGGCAGCAGGCCCGGGGCCAGCGGCAGCACGATCAGTGCGAAGACCGACAGCAGGCCCATCGTCGAGCGCCAGCTCAGTACGTCGGTCAGGACGCCGCCGGCCACCATGCCGACCGTGAAGCCGAGGGAGAGGAGTGTGCCGGAGATGCCGAGCGCACGGTCGCGCGCCGGGCCCTCGGGGAACGTCGTCGTCAGCAGCGACATGCCCGTCGGCACGATCGCCGCCGCGCCGAGGCCCTGCAACGCCCGGCCCGTCAGGAACGACGCCGGGTCCCAGGCGAAGGTCGCCAGCAGCGAGGCCGTACCGAAGAGGGCGAGGCCGGTCAGGAAGAGCCTGCGACGGCCGTACAGGTCACCGATGCGGCCGAAGAGGAGCAGGAAGCCGCCGGACGGCAGGGCGAAGGCGGTGACCGCCCACTGCAGCGCGGACTGGCTCATGCCCAGGTCCTTGCCGAGCACGGGCAGCGCCACGTTCAGTACGGAGAAGTCGAGCGCGACCATGAACTGCGCGGCGCACAGCACGAAGAGAACGAGTTTGTCGCGGGTCGACAGCCGGGTGCCGAGCGGGGAGTGGACAGTTGGGGAAGCGGATGTGGTTGCGGTGGTGTCGATCGCCATGACAAGAGCGTGCGGCCGTCGGAATATCCGTGGGGAGCGGGAACTTATGCTGGTGGTCGCACCACCAGTCACCAACAGGGGGATTCACACGTGACGGAGGACGCGCTCAGGACCCACCGACGGCGTGAGCTGCGGGACTTCCTGATGAGCCGTCGGGCGAGGGTGTCCCCGGCGGAGGCCGGTCTGCCGGACGGCGGGGCCCGCCGCCGCACGCCGGGGCTGCGCCGCGAGGAGGTGGCCGTGCTCGCGGGCGTCGGCGCGTCCTGGTACCAGTGGCTGGAGCAGGGGCGGGACATCTCGGTCTCGCCCCAGGTACTCGACGCGGTCGCCCGCGTCCTGCGGCTCAGCAACGCCGAACGACGCCATCTGTACCTGCTCGCCGGGCTGAACCCGCCCGCGCCGGAGGTCGCGCCCGAGGTCCGGGACATGTGCGACGGGCTGCGGCGGCTGATCGACACGTGGATGCCGTATCCGGCGCACATCATGGACCCCTACTACAACTGCGTCATGTACAACGACGCCGCCGGGATGGTCCTCGGGATGCGGCCCGACAACACGCAGAACTGCGTCATCGACTTCTTCACCGACCCGCTGTACCGGGGGCAGTCCCGGACCTGGGAGAAGAACGCGCGCACGGTCGTCGCCCAGTTCCGCGCGTCGTGCGCGGCGGCGCCGGACGACGAGGGGTACCAGGAGGTGCTGGATCAACTCCGGGACGCCTCACCGGAGTTCGCCGCGCTGTGGGAGGAGCGGGACATCGAGGACGCCGGGCAGATCCGCAAGGAGCTCGACCACCCGCTCGTCGGGCTGCTCGCCGTCGAGTCCACCGCGATGAAGGTGCCGGCGCGGCCCGACCTCACGATCGTGCTGCACACGCCGCTGCCGGAGGCGAACACGGCGGCGAAGCTGGAGTGGCTGGCCTCGCCGGAGGGGCGACGGGGCTCGATGTATCCCGTGGCGGGCTAGGTCGGTGCGTGCGGCTTCCGATCCCTTCGTATGCTCTGAACATGACCGACAGCAGCGCGCTTGACCCCGAGGACCGCAAGATCGTCACCCTGGCCCGTTCCGCGCGGGCGCGCAACGGGGTGCCGGAGGGGGCGGCCGTACGTGATGAGACGGGCCGTACGTATGTCGCGGGGACGGTGGATCTTCCCTCCCTGCGGTTGAGCGCGTTGCGTACCGCGGTCGCGATGGCGGTGGCGTCCGGGGCGACGTCTCTTGAGGCGGCGGCGGTGGTGTCCGAGGCGGAGGAGGTCTCTTCGGAGGACCGGGCGGCGGTCCGGGACCTCGGTGGGTCGGCGACGCCGGTACTGCTGGCGGGCACCGACGGCACCGTCCACCTGACGACGCCCGCAGGCTGAGTCCGCTTCTTCGCCCCCGCCGCCCCTACCCGACCCATCCTCGACCTGGGGCTCCGCCCCAGACCCCGGCCCTGTCCGTCGGCTGCGGGCCCGGTGGGGGTTGGGCGCGCAGTTCCCCGTGCCCCTAGGGCCGGGGCTTTGCCTCGGATCTCCCGTCCGCCCGGATTCGTTTGGGCGCGGGCCGGTGGGGGCTGGGCGCGCAGTTCCTCGTGCCCCTGAAGGGGCGCTGCGCGCACCCTTCAGCCCGTCCGGCGTTCGAGGACGAGGCCGTTCGGGCCGGTAGGGGGTCTGGGGGCGTAGGCCCCAGGGATGGGTCGGGTAGGGGCGGCGGGGGCGAGGAAGGTTCAGAAGCCGAGTTTGCGGAGTTGGCGCGGGTCCCGTTGCCAGTCCTTCGCGACCTTCACATGGAGGTCGAGGAAGACCGGCGTACCCAGCAGCGCCTCGATCTGCTTGCGGGACTTGATGCCGACCTCCTTCAGGCGCTTGCCCTTGGGGCCGATGATGATGCCCTTCTGGCTGGGGCGCTCGATGTAGACGAAGGCGTGGATGTCGAGGAGGGGCTTGTCGGCGGGGCGGTCCTCGCGGGGAAGCATCTCCTCGACGACGACGGCGATGGAGTGGGGGAGCTCGTCGCGCACACCCTCCAGTGCCGCCTCGCGGATCAGCTCCGCGATCATGACCTGCTCGGGTTCGTCGGTGAGGTCACCCTCCGGGTAGAGCGCCGGGCCCTCGGGAAGGAGCGGGACGATCAGGTCGGCCAGCAGGTCCACCTGCTTGTCCCCGACCGCCGACACCGGCACGATCTCCGCCCACTCGAACCCCAGCTCCCGCCCGAGCTGATCGATCGCGATGAGCTGCTCGGCGAGCGTCTTGCTGTCGACGAGGTCGGTCTTCGTGACGATCGCGATCTTCGGCGTCTTCTTGATGGACGCCAGTTCCTTCGCGATGAAACGGTCACCCGGACCGAGCTTCTCGTTCGCGGGCAGGCAGAAGCCGATGACATCCACCTCGGCCCACGTCGTGCGCACGATGTCGTTCAGACGCTCACCCAGCAGCGTGCGCGGCTTGTGCAGACCAGGGGTGTCGACCAGGATCAGCTGGGCGTCGGGGCGGTGCACGATGCCCCGTACCGTGTGCCGCGTGGTCTGCGGCTGGTTCGCGGTGATCGCCACCTTCTGGCCGACCAGAGCATTCGTGAGGGTGGACTTGCCCGCGTTGGGGCGGCCCACGAAGCAGGCGAAGCCGGCGCGGTGGGGTGCCTCGGACGGCTCGGATGACTGGGTACGAACGCTCATGGCGCCCATTGTCCCTGATCCACAGGCCCGCGCCGTACGCCCTATGCCTTTGACCGCTCCCACGCGGCTCCGTGAGGTTTCGGAAACCCCCACGCAATACGAAACACGCCGGAAACGCACACGTGCACAACCGGAAACGCGAGCCCGTGACTCTCTGACGACGCCCCCGCACCCAGGAGAACCGAGGAGAGCCGTCCGTGGAGTTCGTGCAGAGCGTGGAGACCCTGGACACCGTCAACCTGGCCGCCGCACCCCACCTCGACACCGGCGACACCGCCTGGCTGCTCGCCGCCACCGCCCTCGTTCTCCTGATGACACCGGGCCTGGCCCTCTTCTACGGCGGCATGGTCCGCACGAAGAGCGTCCTCAACATGCTGATGATGAGTTTTGTGTCGATCGCCCTGGTCACCGTCGTATGGCTGGTGGGCGGTTACTCGCTCGCCTTCGGAGACGACGCCTTCGGGGGGCTCATCGGCGGGCTGCGGCACGCCGGCATGAGCGGTATCGGGCCGGACAGTGTGCACGGGACCGTCCCCACCCTGCTCTTCGCCACCTTCCAGCTCACCTTCGCGATCATCACCGCCGCGCTGATCAGCGGGGCGATCGCCGACCGCGCGAAGTTCGCGGCGTGGCTGGTGTTCGTGCCGGTCTGGGCGCTGCTCGTATACGTTCCCGTCGCGCACTGGGTGTGGGGTCCGGGGGGCTGGGTCCTGGCGAAGCTGGGGGCGCTGGACTTCGCGGGCGGGCTGCCGGTCGAGATCACCTCCGGCGCCTCCGGCCTGGCTCTCTGTCTCGTCCTCGGCCCCCGTCTCGGCTTCAAGAAGGACGCCATGCGGCCGCACAACCTGCCGATGGTGATGCTGGGCGCGGGGTTGTTGTGGTTCGGCTGGTTCGGCTTCAACGCCGGGTCCGCGCTGGGCGCCAACGGACTCGCCGCCGCCGCCTTCCTCAACACCCTCGCCGCCGGCTGCACCGGTCTGCTCGGCTGGCTCTTCGTCGAGCAGAGGCGCGACGGCCACCCCACCACCCTCGGCGCCGCCTCGGGCGCGGTCGCGGGTCTGGTGGCCATCACCCCGTCCTGCGGGTCCGTGTCGCTGCTGGGCGCGCTGGCCGTCGGTCTCGCCGCCGGTGTCGTCTGCTCGTACGCCGTGGGCTGGAAGTTCAGGCTGAACTACGACGACTCGCTGGACGTGGTCGGCGTTCACCTGGTCGGCGGCATCATCGGCACGGTTCTCATCGGTGTCTTCGCCGACGCGACGATGACCGGTGGCGCCGAGGGGCTGCTGTACGGCGGTGGGTTCGGACAGCTCGGCAAGCAGCTGGTGGCGGTCGTGGCCGTTGGGGCGTACGCCTTCACCGTCACGTACGGCATCGGGAAGGTGCTCGACAAGGTCGTGGGGCTGCGGGCGGACGAGGAGCACGAGCACACCGGCCTGGACCTTACGGTGCACGCCGAGACCGCTTACGATCACGGGGTCCTGGGCCACGGCGCCCCGGTCTCGTCATCCCTCCCCACCGCTCAGAAGGCCAAGGCCCAGGCATGAAGCTCATCACCGCCATCGTCAAGCCGTACCGCCTCGACGAGGTCAAGACCGCTCTCCAGGAGCTCGGCGTGCACGGGCTCACCGTCACCGAGGCCAGCGGGTACGGGCGCCAGCGCGGCCACACGGAGGTCTACCGCGGCGCCGAGTACCAGGTCGACCTGGTCCCCAAGGTCCGCATCGAGGTCGTCGTGGAGGACGCGGACGCGGAGGCCGCGATCGACGCGATCGTCAAGGCCGCGCAGACGGGGAAGATCGGCGACGGGAAGGTGTGGTCCGTACCGGTCGAGACGGTCGTACGGGTACGGACGGGCGAGCGCGGCCCCGACGCACTCTGAGCCACCACGGGCGGGTACCGCTCCTGCGCGCTCCGAGCGGCCACGGGCGGGTACCGCCCCTGCGCGCCCTGATCACCACCACGCCGGCGGCGATCCCCGCGCCCGCCAGCACCGCCATCAGCCACGGCAGCGCGACGAACGCCGTGCTCGCCGACTCCCGGGTGCCGGGCGCGCTGGCCGTCAACGTCACGTGGCCCCAGTCGAGTTGGGGCGCACCGTGCCACGGCTCGGTCAGTCGGACCCGTTGCCCCGGCAGCAGCTCCGAGGGGATCTTCGTGAGCTCCCGGGACAGCAACGTACGCCCGAAGAGGCCTTCGGCCCTGAGCCGCACCTTCGGGTTCAGGGTGACGTTCCCGGTGTTGTGGAGGGTGTACGAGACGGTGGCGCCGCTCTCGCCGAGGCCGGGGACCAGTGGCTGGCGGTGGCTGATGCGGACCTTCTCGACGGCGAGGGCGGGCACGGTGGGTCCGCCGACCCGGAGGTAGATCCGGGCGCCGACCGCCCGTTGCACCGCCACCGAGGAGGTCGCCGCGTCCCCGGACTCGAGGCGCTCGTCGAGTGCGACCAGTGCGCCCGGGTGGTCGCCGGGTTCGGCCTTCTCGGGCACCCGGAGGGTGAACGGCACGGTCACCGAACCGTGCGCGGGCACCGTCACCCGGGAGCGGGCGGGGTGCGCCCACGCGCCGACCCCGAGCTGCCGCTCCTTCACCGTCCGCACCGCGAACCCGCCGTCGCGCGCGGTGTTGTACGCGTCGGCGGCGTACAGCCGGAAGGTCAGCGGGACGCCGGTCTTGTTGGCGACGGTGACCTTGTCCCGGAGGGTCTGGCCGGGGTCTGCGGAGAGGTAGAAGTACGGGCGGGCCGCGATCTGCGTGGAGACGGGGTAGACGGACCAGCTGCCGTTGTCGGCGGCGTACGAGGCGGGCGTGGTGAGCGCGAGAAGGAACACGGACAGGACGAGGACGTACAGCTTGCGCATGGGTGCGGACCCCCGCGGACGTGGGTGGACAGGCCCTGGGTGGACGGGCGGGTGCGCGCCCGGCCACCGGGGTGCGGAGGGGTGGATCAGGTGAGCGTCAGCGTGAGCACGCCGGAGTAGGAACCCGGCGGGGTGAACGCCGGTACGTCCAGTGACAGCCCGGCGTCGACGGTGAACTCACCACCGGTGAGCGCCCCGTTGGGGGTGGACGCCAGGGTCGCTCCCGCACCGCCCACCGCGCCGGACGAACCGGCCTGGCAGGTACTCGGGCTGCCCGCCTTGGTCGCGCAGGCGGGGGTCCAGCTCAGCTTCCCGGCGTCGATCTTGGCGCCGGGACCGGTGAAGTCGGTGACCTTGCCGGTCAGGGACCAGCCCGCGGGCCCGCCACGGAAGTCCTTGACGGTCACCGTCCGCAGGGCACCGGTCGAGGACCCGCCCTTGCCGAAGTCCACCGCCGACAGCTGGACGGCGTCCCCGGCCTGGGACATCGACAGGGTTCCCGCCTTCACCGTGGTGGTGAGTTTCTGGGAGCCCGCGGGGATCGGGGTGTCGTCGACGACCACGTACGCCGCCGGCCCCGCGCCCTTGGTGTCGCTCCAGCTCGCGCCCTCGTACGCCACCACACCGGTCGTCGTCTTGTCGTTGACGGCCAGCGTGCCGTTGATCGAGCCCTGTGCGTCGGCGGTCGTGGTGGCGGTGTCGGCGGTCTGGGTGGCCCCCGACCGTCCGGCGAGGGTCACGCTCGCGCCCGGGGTGAAGTTTCTGCCGGTGACGGTCACGCTGTCACCGGGCTTCCCGGAGGCCGAACCGAGCGAGATGGCACGGTTGTTGGTCTGGGTTCCGTCCGTCGCGGTGATCGTCCCGGAGACCGGGGCGGGCGGGTTGGTGACCGTGCAGGGAGTGTCCAGCTCCAGGACGTAGCTGGTGTGGATGTTGTAGTCGCCGGGCGCGAGGGTGATGGCGCCCGGACTGGTGACGGTGAAGGTGCCCGTCATGCTGAACCCCGGGAAGGGCGCGTTGCCCGCCACCGGGTCGTTCTTCCTGGGGCCCGCGACCGTGACGTCTCCCGTCTGCGCGCCGCCGAGGGCGACCTTGCCGGTGGGCGTCATGATGTCGGCGGGCAGGGCGAGGGCGGTCGGGTTGTTCGCGGCGGGCGTGACCACCTTGTACGTCACGGTGACGGTGTCACCGACCTTGGGACTGGGGTTGTCCACCGTGATGATCGCGGTGGTGGTGCCGTCGATCGGCGGGATGCCCGCGATCGCCGGCGGGATGCAGTGCGTGGCGAAGTCCACGTTCTGGGAGGCCGCGGCCGCGGCGCCCGCCGGGGCCGCGAGCGCGCCTCCCGCGGTGACCGCCAGCGCGGTCACCCCGAGCAGTGCCGCCCAGCGGCGTCTTCGGGCGTGCGAACCCATGGTTCCCCTGTGCGTTGCCATGTGCCCCCTCCTGAGGGATGCGGGCGCAGCGGCTCGTCTGCGCCGACAGGGGGCCATTGATGTGCGGGTTGTGTGAAAAGTCAATGGAGGGCCAAGGCGGTGACTGATGGGCCATCAGATCGTGTCAACATCGTCAACTGGTCACCCCCGTCGGCCAGTTGACCGTCATCAGGCAGTATGAGGACCGGTGCCGCCGCGCACCGGCGACACCGGTCTTCACGTAGGTGCTGTGGCGGGGCTCAGCTGAAGACGAACGGGCCCGGTGCCTGCGCCGCGCTCGCGGTGCAGGTGATGGTGATGCCGAAGACGACCATCTTCAGCGACCCCCCGTACGCGTCGAGGCTGTCGCCGGAGGCGACGGTGCCGCTGAGCGGGCCCACCGTGACCCCGCCGCCCAGCGGAATGGCGGGGTTCTTCGTGCCGGTGAACGCGACGGTGCCGCCGCCGGACTTCGCCATGGTCAGGGTGGAGGCGATGGAGTCCTGCGCCAGCGCGATCGGCGCGGTGATCGAGGTGGAGCTGAGGGTGATGGTCGCGGCCGTGCCGGTCTGGGTGGCGGTGAGGGTGGCCGCACCACCGCCGCCGATCGTGCAGGTCGCGTTGATGGTCGCGGTGAGGGGGGTGACGGCCGCGGCGGTCGGCGCGAGGGCCAGTCCGGTCGCGGCGAGGGTGCCGGCGGCTAACGCCGCGGCGATTCCGAGTTGCTTGCGTCTCATCGGGTTCCCTTCCCTTGTACGGGAATTGCCATGTGGGGATGGAGGGACGGAACCGTCTGCTCAGAGGCCGGGGCCGGACCGGGCACACGGACGCGTCACCGGTGAACGCCGGTGCGGGTGCGGAGAGATGTGTACACGGACCGTCCGCGAGCGGGGTGCGGGACGCCAGCGGAGGCGTTTCTGACGGTCCGTCGGAACTAGCGGTTCCATTGATGCGCGAGCGGCTTGGGATTGCAAGGCGTGCCGGGCGGTTTCTTCAGGGGTTGTCGAAAGTGGCCGAAGTTCGTCCCCGCCCCCTGATCGGCCCGCTACTCGTGATCGGCCCGCTACTCGGCGAGTTCCGCGATCAGCGCCGTCGCCACCGTACGGAACCCCAGGCGGCCGTACATCCGCGCCACGTCCTCGTCCCCGGCCGACAGGAACAGCGTCTCGACGCCCCGCTCCCGCGCGTCGGCGACGAGGGCGGCCGTGACGCCGTACGCCAGCCCGCGGCGCCGTTCGGCGGGCAGGGTGCCGACGCCCGCGATCTCGCTCACGCTGCCGACGGGCAGGTGCATCCCGGAGCAGACCACGGCGCCGTTCTCGACCGCCGCGGCCAGTACGGTGCGGCCCACGCGGATGCGGTCCGCGGCGGCGGGTACCTCGGCGGCGCGGGCGGTGATCTCGGTGGCCAGTTCGCCGGTTCCGGCCTCCCCCACCGCCGTGCCCGGCGCCGCGAACGCCACATGCGGCACCGCCAACGCGCCCGCCAGGAAGGGGTCTTCGGGACCCAGGACGCGGACCAGGGGATGCGGGTCGGGCAGCGGAACGTCCTCGTCGCGGATCATCAGGGGATGCGCGTGTACCCGTAGCCCCGTCGCCTCGACCACCTCCCGCAGGCCCGGTGTCACCTCCGCCACCCACTCGAAGGCCTCCGGCACACACAGCTCCCGCTGCCGTGCCCGCACCCGTTCGACGTCCTCGGCGGTGGCCGCCGGGCCCGTCCAGTCCAGGGTGGGTCGCGCGTAGTAGGGCCAGCCCGTGGCCTCCCGTACGAAGAGGGTCAGCGGGCCGAAGTCCTCGGCCCGCGCCGCGGCGCGCGGTACCGAGTCGTAGTAGCGCTCAAGACGGTCGAGGGGTGTGTCGTTCACCGTGGTCATGGCGCCATCCAAGACGAAGAGACCTGGCGAGGGCACCTGAATTCGGGCCAGTGACTTCAGCGGGATTCTTATGGGGAACCCCGGGCGTTGACGCCTGGGAGGAACCGCGTCCTGATCTCGGCGATGCGGAGCACCGCAGCTTCTTCAGGAGCGGAGCGCCGGGAGTGCTCGGGACGGCTCTGGGGAAGATCGCGGTGTTCGAGTGCGAGGCTTGCGGGTGGCCGGATAGCGTCGCGGGTGCGAAGCTCGTGGTGCAGGTGAAGCTGCTGCCGACGCCCTTGCAGGCGGCGGCACTTGAGGCGACCCTGCGCGCCTGCAACGAGGCCGCTTCATGGGCGAGCGTGGTGGCCTTCGAAAAGGATGTGAAGAGGAACTTCGCGCTGCGGGAGCACACCTACGGCGAGGTGGAGGCGCGGTGGGGTCTGGGTGCGCAGGCCGCCCAGCACGTGATCAAAAAGACGTGCGACGCGTACGCCCCGCTGAAGGCGAACCTGAAGGCCGGGAATCTTGGTGGACCGGGCTCGAAGCGCTGTCGTCAAGGCCGTGGAGAAGCCGATCGGCTTTCGCCCGGAAGGAGCGCAGCCGTACGACGACCGGATGCTGTCGTGGCAGATCGACCGGCGGCGTATCTCGCAAGCCCGGCGCTTTAGCGCGGGCACTTTACTCCACGCCCCTGATCCGCCCCACCAGCAGTGCCCCCGCCAGGCCGATCACCGCCGCCACCAGGTACAGCACCCGGTAGCCGCCCAGATACGTCACGATCGGGGCCGCCAGGGCGGGGGCGGCGACCTGGGGGAGGGCGTTGGCGACGTTGATGACGCCGAGGTCCTTGCCGCGGTCCATGGCCTTGGGCAGGACGTCCGCCATCAGCGCGAAGTCCACGGACGTGAAGACGCCGAAGCCGATGCCGAGGACCGCCGCCGCGACGATCGCGCCCGGCCAGGTCTGCCACCCGGAGAGGACCGCCGTCGCCACCGCCATGAGGACGCCCGACCAGATCACGAACGGCTTGCGGCGGCCCACCCGGTCCGACCACACCCCGCCGACCACGACCGTGGCGAGGAGGGTGACGCCGTTGACCGCCGTGAGGATCAGTACGCCGTTCTCGGGGTCGTCGTAGTGGAGCCGGTCGCGGAGGTAGTACAGGAGGTAGAGCAGGACCAGGGCGTTGCTCAGGTTGATCAGGAAGCGGGTCAGCCAGGCCCAGGCCAGGTCCGGGTGGCGGCGCGGACTCAGCCAGAAGGAGGCCGCGAACGTGCGCCAGGACCAGGCGGGCCGGGCCGAGGCCGGCAGCCGCAGGTCCTGGTGGCGCAGCACGTACGGCAGCACACCCACCAGCGTGAACACCGCGCACGCCGCGTATCCGCCGCCCACACCCCCCGCCGCCGTCGCGAGGCCCGTTCCGCCCACCACGCCCAGGATCTGTGCCGCACCCAGCCAGCCGCCCACGGAACCCCGCTGAAGCCGGGGCACCCGGTCGGGAACCGCCGCGGTGATCGCGGCGAAGGCGGCGTTCAGGGTGAGCTGGACCAGGCACCAGCCGGCCGCCATCGTCCAGACCCCGCCCGCTCCCGCCAGGAGCAGCAGGGAGAGGGCGCCGCCCGCCGAACCCGCCACGATCCACGGCGTACGGCGTCCCCACCGCGCCGTCGTCCGGTCGGACAGCGCGCCGAAGAGCGGGTTGGCGACCAGCGACACCACGGCGCCCGCGCCCGTGACCCACGCCAGCATCGTCTCCTTCGACATGCCGGTGCCGGGCGCGAAGTCCTCCGCCTGGGAGGCCAGCAGGATCTGCAGCGGGCCGTACCAGCCCACCCAGATCGCCCCGTTGGCGAGCGAGAGCGCCGAGGTCCAGACCCGGCCGACCCGCTCGACCGGCTCGGCGAGCGCCCCCACGGACACGACGGGGTCCGTCGCCGTCATCCCCGCGCCCGCAGCGCGTCGCGCAGCCAGGTGTACGACGCCTTCGGGGTTCGCTTCAGCGTGTCGTAGTCGACGTGGACCAGGCCGAAGCGCCGCGCGTACCCCTCGGCCCACTCGAAGTTGTCCAGCAACGACCACACGAAATACCCGCGAACGTCCACGCCCTGTTCCAACGCCCGGTGCAGCGCCCGGACATGGCCGTCGAGGAACGTGATCCGCTCCTGGTCGTCGATGCCCTCGTAACTGCAGCCGTTCTCGGTGATGACGACCGGCGGGAGGCGGTCCCCGTAGCGCTCGCGGAAGCCCACGAGCAGCTCGGTCAGCGCCTCGGGGACCACCGGCCAGCCGAAGTCGGTGACCGGGTAGCCCTCCAGTTCCCGTACCGAGAAGGGGAGTTCGGCGGGCAGGGTCAGTCCGCTGAACTCGATCTCCGCGCCCTCGGGGGCGCCCACCTCGGTCGGCTGGTAGTAGTTGATCCCGTACCAGTCGATCGGCTCCGCGATGGCCTTCAGATCCGCCTCGACATCGCCCGGCATCAACTCCCCGATGCCGTCCGGGTATCGGCCGAGCAGCAGCGGGTCCGCGAACAGGCGGTTGAGGAGGAGATCGTAGAAGTCGGCGGCCTCCACGTCCTCGGGCCGCTCGGAGGCCGCCCAGGTCGGGCCGTGCGAGTTGGCGATGCCGATGTCCGTGACGCCGACCGCGCGCAGCGACCGGACAGCGAGGCCGTGAGCCAGGAGTTGGTGGTGGGCGACCGGCAGCGAGTCGAACAGGAGCTGTTTGCCCGGGGCATGGGCGCCGAGAGCGTGGCCGAGCAGGGTGTGTTCGGCGGGTTCGTTGAGGGTGATCCACTTCTTGACGCGGTCGCCGAGGCGGGCGGCGACGACACCGGCGTACTCGGCGAAGCGCTCGGCCGTGTCGCGGTTCAGCCAGCCCCCTGTCTCCTCCAGCTTCAGCGGGAGGTCCCAGTGGAAGAGGGTGGGTACGGGGCGGATGCCCGCCGCGACCAGGGCGTCCACCAGGCGGTCGTAGAAGTCGAGGCCGCCGGGGGAGTTCACGCGGGGCCAGGAGATCGAGAAGCGGTACGCGTCCACGCCGAGGTCGGCGAGGAGGGCCACGTCCTCGGGGTAGCGGTGGTAGTGGTCGCAGGCCACGTCCGCCGTCGAGCCGTCCTTGATGTGGCCGGGCTCGGCCGTGAACGCGTCCCATACCGACGGGTCGCGTTCGGCCGCGGCTCCCTCGATCTGGTGGGCCGAGGTGGACACGCCCCAGAGGAAGCCGGGCGGGAACTGCGGTAGGGGGTTCGTCGCCATGCGCGCGATCATCCGTACCGGCAGTAAGGGAAGTCAACGGGTTGGTGTGAACTGGGAGTTACGGCTTCTTGGGAAGCCAGGGGAGGGGTGCTGCGGAGTGTTTCGCGGCTGCGGCCCGGTGGGGGCTTGTCGCGCCCAGGCGGCGGAGCCGCCTATGTCACAGCCCCGCGCCCCTGAAGGGCGCCTCCCGCAAGGCCGCTTTAGGCGCCCTCCTTCAGGACCCTTGAAATCAGACTTCGCTGCTCCTCCGTCAGTCTCGGATCGGCGGCGTAGACCGTCTTCCCGTTCACCGTGATCTCGTAGCTGAAGCCGTCGGGGACCCCGGCGGGGCGCGTGCCCTGGCCGGAGGCGATCGCCTGCTCGGCCAGGGCGTGCCACTCGGGAGCGTCGGAGCGCCCCGAGGTGTCCACCTCGGCATGGCGCTCGATGCCCGCGAATCCGCCCGTGCGCCTTACCTGAATACGCATGGGTCCTGTCTAGTACGAGTCGGGCGCCGAAGCTACGACGTCGCCACCCCGACCTGTTCCCAGGCCTTCGTGACGGACTGGAGCTCCTCGCCCTCGCCGTACCGGCTCCTGGCCTGGGCGACCGTCAGCTTGGCGAAGTCGGAGAAGCTCGCCTGGGACTGGAGCTCGCCGCCGGTGAGGACGTCGTACCAGATCTGCCCGGCGCGTTCCCAGGCGTGTCCGCCGAGGGACTGGGCGACCAGGTAGAAGGCGTGGTTGGGGATGCCGGAGTTGATGTGGACACCGCCGTTGTCCCGGCCGGTCTTCACATAGCCGTCCATCGTCGCGGGCTGCGGGTCCTTGCCGAGCACGTCGTCGTCGTAGGCCGTGCCGGGTTCCTTCATGGAGCGCAGCGCCTTGCCGGTGACGCGCGGGGCGAGCAGGCCCGCGCCGATCAGCCAGTCGGCGTCGGCGGTGGTCTGGCCGAGCGTGTACTGCTTGATCAGCGAGCCGAAGACGTCCGACATGGACTCGTTCAGGGCGCCCGGCTGGCCGAAGTAGGTGAGGTTCGCCGTGTACTGGGTGACGCCGTGGGTCAGCTCGTGGCCGATGACGTCGACCGGGATGGTGAAGTCGAGGAAGATCTCGCCGTCGCCGTCGCCGAACACCATCTGCTCGCCGTTCCAGAAGGCGTTGTTGTAGTCGACGTCGAAGTGGACGCTCGCGGTGAGGGGCAGGCCCTCGCCGTTGATCGAGTTGCGGGCGTAGGCGTTCAGGTAGAGGTCGAAGGTGGCGCCGAGTCCGGCGTAGGCGCGGTTGACCGTGGCGTCCTTGCCGGGCTTGTCGGCCTCGCCGCGGACCTTCTTGCCCGGCAGGTCCTGGTGGTGCCGGGCGTCGTAGATGGTGCGCTGCGGCTTGTCCGCGGGCGCGCCCTGGGGCGGGGCCACGGTGGGCGCGCCGATGACCGTGGTCAGCCGGCGGTGGGTGCGCTCGAAGGCGTCGCGCTCCAGGGTGCGGCGCGCGGGTCCGGCGAGCGCGGGGTCCTCGTGCTGGGCCAGCGTGTCGAGGACGTGGGGCGGCACGATGGTGCAGAAGACAGGCTCGAAGCCTGCCGGGTTCGCGGTCATGCCCGGCACCATTGCACTGAGTTACTCCACTGTCACTACCGGCGACCAAGATTGTGTGAAATGCGGCGATAAGGAGCCCATCGGTCCGCTCTCCAGTGGTATGAGGACTCACTCTGAGTGGTGCGCCACACTTTTTGTCCGTTTTCTTCCTTATGTGGTCACGATCCCGCATACTGATACAGCCCTCCGGAGAGAGTGAGGCTCGGCTAGGCTGCGGAGCATCATGCGTATCGGGCTGCTTCTCCTTAGCTGCCGCGGCGAGGGCCTGTAGTCGAGGCCGACCCCCTCCCCGCGGAGTTCGGCGTTGCGCCGTCGGCCGTCCTTCCGGACACCCTCTGAGGAGCCCACGCATCATGCCGAACTTCCAGCAGTCCACCGCCATGCCGGTCCACAAGTACGGCAAGTACGAGCAGGTGGACATTCCTGACCGCACCTGGCCGGACAAGCGTGTCACCGTCGCCCCCCGCTGGCTGTCGACGGACCTGCGGGACGGCAACCAGGCGCTGATCGACCCGATGTCCCCGGCCCGCAAGCGCGAGATGTTCGACCTGCTCGTGAAGATGGGCTACAAGGAGATCGAGGTCGGTTTCCCGGCCTCGGGGCAGACCGACTTCGACTTCGTCCGTTCGATCATCGAGGACGAGACCGCGATCCCGGACGACGTCACGATCTCCGTACTGACCCAGGCCCGCGAGGACCTGATCGAGCGCACGGTGGAGTCCCTGGTCGGCGCCAAGCGCGCCACGGTCCACCTGTACAACGCGACGGCCCCGGTCTTCCGCCGGGTCGTCTTCCGCGGCTCCAAGGACCAGATCAAGCAGATCGCCGTCGACGGCACGCGGCTGGTCATGGAGTACGCCGAGAAGCTGCTCGACGAGCGGACGGCGTTCGGCTACCAGTACAGCCCCGAGATCTTCACCGACACCGAGCTGGACTTCGCCCTGGAGGTCTGCGAGGCCGTCATGGACGTCTGGCAGCCCGGCCCCGGCCGCGAGATCATCCTCAACCTGCCCGCCACGGTGGAGCGTTCGACGCCGTCCACGCACGCGGACCGCTTCGAGTGGATGTCGCGCAACCTGTCCCGCCGCGAGTTCGTCTGCCTGTCCGTGCACCCGCACAACGACCGGGGTACGGCCGTCGCCGCCGCCGAGCTGGCCCTGATGGCCGGCGCCGACCGCATCGAGGGCTGTCTGTTCGGCCAGGGCGAGCGCACCGGCAACGTCGACCTGGTCACCCTGGGCATGAACCTGTTCTCGCAGGGCGTCGACCCGCAGATCGACTTCTCGAACATCGACGAGGTCCGCCGCACCGCCGAGTACTGCAACCAGATGGAGGTCCACGCCCGTCACCCGTACGTCGGCGACCTCGTCTACACCTCCTTCTCCGGCTCCCACCAGGACGCCATCAAGAAGGGCTTCGACGCCATGGAGGCGGACGCCGCCGCGAAGGGCGTCACCGTCGACGACATCGAGTGGGCCGTCCCGTACCTGCCGATCGACCCGAAGGACGTCGGCCGTTCGTACGAGGCCGTGATCCGCGTCAACTCGCAGTCCGGCAAGGGTGGGATCGCCTACGTCCTGAAGAACGACCACAAGCTGGACCTGCCGCGCCGGATGCAGATCGAGTTCTCGAAGATCATCCAGGCGAAGACGGACGCCGAGGGCGGCGAGGTCACCCCGAAGGACATCTGGGCGATCTTCCAGGACGAGTACCTGCCGAACCCCGACAACGCGTGGGGCCGTATCCAGGTCAAGGCCGGCCAGACCACGACCGACCGCGACGGCATCGACTCGCTGACCGTCGAGGCCTCGGTGGACGGCACCGACACGGTCCTGACCGGTACCGGCAACGGTCCGATCTCCGCGTTCTTCGACGCCCTGCAGTCCGTCGGCATCGACGCACGCCTCCTGGACTACCAGGAGCACACGATGAGCGAGGGCGCCTCCGCGCAGGCCGCCTCGTACATCGAGTGCGCGATCGACGACAAGGTCCTGTGGGGAATCGGCATCGACGCGAATACGACACGCGCGTCGTTGAAGGCCGTGGTCTCCGCGGTCAACCGCGCGGCCCGCTGAGGACTTTGACCGGCACTTTCGGGGCCCCGTCCGCCTTTCGAGGCGGGCGGGGCCCCGTCGTATACCGGCCAATCGCCGTGGAGATCACGGAAAGGTCTCGTCCAAGGTACTGACTCTGCCTCAACAATGTGGCTAACATCACGCCAGCGCGGCGATGTTGCCGCGGCGTTACGGAGGTGTGCGAGCGTGCTGCCAGGATGGGGACGAAACGGTCGTGCAGTGCAGATTTCCCGCATCCTAGGCACCCGTACCGCGTGGACCACCATGGGGGACGGCGAGTTCTTCTGTCCGGGCTGCGGGGGCGACCGCAACTACCAGCGGCTGGCCGGCCGGCGCCGCTTCACCCTCCTCGGCGTCCCGGTCCTGCCGCGCGGTGACACGGGACCCGTCGTCGAGTGCGCCGCCTGTGGCCGCCACTACGGCGCGGACGTCCTCGACCACCCGACCACCACCCGCTTCTCGGCGATGCTCCGCGACGCCGTCCACACCGTCGCGCTCGCCGTGCTCGCCGCCGGCGGCGCCTGCTCCCGTACGTCCCTGGAGACCGCGGCGACCGCGGTGCGCTCGGCCGGCTTCGACGACTGCACGGAGGACCAGCTCGGCGCCCTCGTCGAGGCGCTCGCCGCGGACACGGGCCGGATCTTCGGGGAGCCGTGCGGAGCGGGCCTCGCCATAGAGCTGCACGAGGCCCTGGATCCGCTGGCGCCGCACCTCGCCGCGACGGGACGCGAGTCGATCCTGCTCCAGGGCGCCCGGATCGCCCTGGCGGACGGGCCGTACACCCCCGCCGAACGGGACGTCCTCGCCACCGTGGGCGCGGCGCTGACGATCTGCGCGGACGACGTGACGCGACTGCTGGCGGCGGCGCGCACGCCCTCGTAGCGAGGGGGCGGGAGTGACGGTCGGTGACTCAGGGTACGGTCCGGGCGACACACCGTAACCGGACCCTCGTGTTGCGCGGGGGAGAGCGGGGACCATCCTGAGCCGCAGTCTCGCCGCCGCCCTGGCCGTCGGCCTCCTCGCCACCGGCGCCGGCGTCGCGTCCGCCGCCGCCCCCGGCCCTCGTACCGACTGCGCCTCCTCCGTGCCGTACGCCGCGGGAGAGGGCGGCTACGACACCTACCGCATCCCGGCGGTCGTCACCACCCGCGCGGGCACGGTGCTCGCCTTCGCCGAGGGGCGGCGCGACGGCGCGGGCGACAGCGGCCACATCGACGTCGTCCTCAGACGCTCCTTCGACGGGGGCTGTACGTGGGGTTCGCTGCGGGTCGTCGCGGCGGGGGCCGGGGACACCCGGGGCAACCCGGCGCCCGTCGTGGACCCGCGCACCGGCCGGATCGTCCTGGTCACCTCCTACAACAGCGGCGCGGTGACCGAGGCGCGGATCATGCGGGGCGAGGTCACGGCGCGCCAGGGCCGCCGCGTCTTCGTCCAGACGAGCCGCGACGACGGCGTGCGCTTCTCCGCCCCCCGGGACATCACGGCCGAGGTGAAGCCGCCGGGCTGGCGCTGGTACGCCACGGGCCCCGGCCATGCGATCGCCCTCCGCCACGGCCCGCACGCCGGCCGTCTGGTCGTCCCCGCCAACCACTCCGCCGCCCCGCCCGCGGGCTCGACCGACACCGGCCGGGAGGCCAAGTACTACGGGGCGCACGCGATCTACTCCGACGACGGCGGCCGTACCTGGCGCCTGGGCTTCACCGACCGCACCCATGACGGCCGGGTCGACGCCAACGAGAGCGGCGCGGCCGAACTCCCCGACGGACGCCTGTACTTCAGCGCCCGCGACCAGGGCGGCACCACCCCCGGCAACCGCCTGGACACCTACTCCAGCGACGGCGGCGAGACCCTGGACCGCCCCTACGCGATCCAGCCCACCCTGGACGACGTCCCCGCCGTCCAGGGCAGCGTCCTGCAGCTCCAGGGCGCCCACGCCCCCTTGCTCTTCTCGGCCCCCTCCGTACCCACCGCCCGCCGTGCGATGACCCTCTGGCGCAGCACGGACGACGGCACCACCTTCACCCGGGCGACGACCCTCTCCTCCGCGCCCGCCGCCTACTCGGACCTGGTGGACCTCGGGCACGACCGGGTCGGGATCCTGTACGAGACGGGCTCGACACGGCCGTACGACAGGATCGAGTTCCGGCGTCTGCGCCGGCCGGGACCGCCCGTCAGGTGAACGCGGGCAGGACCTCGCGCTCGAGCAGGCGCATGCGATGCCGGTGACGGAGCGGAAGGGGGCGGCGAGGTCGTCCTGGGCCCGCCAGGCACCGTAGGCGTTCGTCTCGTGGAGGAAGAAGGGCGCCATCTGCTCCCACCCCTTGTCGGGGTCCTCGGCGAGCGCCACGACCTGGTTCCTGCCGATCGGGCTCCTGCTCTAGAGCAGGCCCGCCCCCGCCAGGTACTTCCCCACCCGCTCGACCTCCGCCTCCGACAGCGGCACCTGCGGCTCCGCCGTGGCCGGGCAGGCGATGACGCCCCGCAGGTGCAGTGCCGCCTTGAACGCCCCGAGCGCCGACGAACCCCCGCCCATCCGGGCCGGGTCCCCCACCCCGACCATCCCGAACAGCCCGCACAGCCGCTCCTGTTCGGCCCGCGCCCGCTCCCAGTCGCCCCTTCGGCAGAACCGGTCGAGCCGTACGTACCCGTGCGGGTCGACGTTGGCCAGACCCGGCACGGCCCCGTCCGCCCCGAGAGCGAGCGCGGAGTCGACGACGAGTTCGGACCCGGTGAGAGTGGTGAAGCCGGTGATGTCGGGGTGGGCGCGGGCGCCCGTGACGACGGCGCGGAAGGCGGCGAGGTCGCCGCTGGAGTCCTTGAGGCCGCTCAGCACCCCCTCCGCGGCGAGGGGCAGGACCAGCTCCGCACCCAGCTTGGTGTGGACGGACACCGGGATGTCGTAGGCGAAGACGGGCACGGACGAACGGGCGGCGACCAGGCGGAAGTGGCGCGCGATCTCCGCCGGATGGGTGCGGGCGTAGAAGGGTGCGGTCGCCACGATCGCGTCCGCGCCCGCCGCCGTCACATACGCCACATGATCCAGCACCCTGGGCGTGGTCATGTCGATCACCCCGGCCAGCACGGGGAGCCGGCCGGCCGCACGGGCGACCACCGTCTCCACCACCAGCCGTCGTTGGGCGTCCGTCAGGAACGCCGCCTCCGAGGACGAGCCAAGGACGAACAGGCCGTCGACGCCGCCGTCCACCAGGTGCTCCACGAGACTGATGAGTGAGGGGACGTCCACCTCACGGTCCGGTGTCAGGGGCGTGCAGACGGGCGGAACGACACCGGTCAGCGGGGTGGGGATCGACATGAAGGCTCCCTCGGGACGATCAAGGCTGCTGCTGGGCGGGGATGTCGGCCACGGCGGGCGCCGCGGACACGGCCTGGGCCACCAGGTCGCGCGTCGACTGGTCCTCCTGCACAGGATGGTGGCACCGGAAGCGGTGGTCCGGCGTCGACGCGGCCGTGAAGTCCGGCATCACGCTCACGCAGTCCTCGTCGGCCTTCCAGCAGCGGGTGCGGAACGGGCAGCCGGTCGGCGGGTGCGTGGCCGACGGCACCGGTCCCACCAGCGGGATCGGGTCGATCGGGTCCAGAAGGCCGGGCGTGGCGGAGAAGAGGGCCCGGGTGTACGGGTGCCGGGCGCGGTCGGTGACCCGGGCGGCCGGGGACTCCTCCACGATCCGGCCCAGGTACATCGTGATCACCCGGTCGCTCATCCTCCGTACCGTCTGGATGTCGTGCGAGACGAAGACCAGGGCCAGGTCCAGGCGCTCCTTCAGGTCCAGCAGGAGGTTGAGGATCTGGGCGCGGACCGAGACGTCCAGCGCGCTCGTCGGTTCGTCCGCCACCACCAGGTCCGGGTCGAGGGCCAGGGCGCGCGCGATGGCCACCCGCTGGCGCTGACCGCCGGACAACTGGCCGGGCAGGGCGTCCGCCAGGGCACGAGGGAGGCCCACCAGAGACATCAGCTCCCGCACCCGGTCGTCCCGTTCCCGTGCCGAGCCGCGCCGGTGCACGTCGAGGGGGTCCCGCAGGATCCGGCGTACGGGCAGGCGGCGGTTCAGGGCCGTCGACGGGTCCTGGAAGACCATGCCCGTGCCGGCGCCGACGGACGCCCGTCGCTCGGCGGGCCGCATCGACCACAGGTCACGGTCGCGGAAGCGCACGGTGCCGGACGTCGGCCGCTGGACGCCCACCAGCACCTTCGCCAGCGTCGACTTCCCGCACCCGGACTCACCGACGACGCCGACCGTCTCGCCGGGCGCGATGGTGAGGTCGGCGCCGGTCAGGGCGTACACCCGGTCGCGGGTGAACAGGCCGCCGGAGCGGGCCTTGTGGACGACATGGGCGTCGGAGAGGGTGATCAGCGCGTTCACTGGACGGCCTCGCTCTCCGTGGTGATCAGATCGACCGCGGGGTGATGGCACGCGGCCGTGTGTGTCCGGCTGCCCAGCAGGTCGGGCGCCGTCGTCCGGCACACCTGGCTCGCCAGCGGACAGCGGTCGGCGAACCGGCAGCCCGCCGGGAAGTCGGCGGGGGCGGGCACGACCCCCTTGATCTGCGTCATCCGTTCGGCCGCCGACTCCAAGGACAGGACGCTGCCGAGCAGGCCGCGTGTGTAGTGGTGGGCCGGTGCCTCCACCAGGTCCGCCGTCACGCCCGTCTCCACGATCTGCCCGCCGTACATCACCACCACCCGGTCCGTGACGTCCGCGACGAGGGCCAGGTCGTGCGAGACGAGGATCAGCGCGAAGCCCAGCTCTTCCCGCAGCTTCAGCAGCAGGGT
This sequence comes from Streptomyces mirabilis, assembly GCF_039503195.1. Classification (NCBI taxonomy): domain Bacteria; kingdom Bacillati; phylum Actinomycetota; class Actinomycetes; order Kitasatosporales; family Streptomycetaceae; genus Streptomyces; species Streptomyces mirabilis. The sequence continues at coordinate 3,707,849 of NZ_JBCJKP010000001.1, read as the reverse complement.
GATGATCTGCGCCTGGACCGTCACGTCCAGGGCCGTGGTCGGCTCGTCCGCCACGATCAGTTTCGGGCCCCGGGACAGGGCCATCGCGATCAGGACACGCTGGCGCTGACCGCCGGAGAGCTCGTGGGGGTAGCTGCGCAGGGTGCGTTCGGGGTCGAGACCGACCAGAGCGAGCAGCTCCGCGGGGGTCTGCCTCCCGCCCCGGCGCACCAGCTGCTTCAGCTGCGCCCTGATCGTCATCGCCGGGTTCAGGGACGACAGCGCGTCCTGGTAGACCATCGCCATCTCGTGGCCCAGCAGACGGCGTCGTACGCGCATCGGCTCGCCCACCAACTGACGCTGGTCGAAACGGACATGGCCCCGGACCCGGGCCCCCTTCGGTTCCAGGCCCATCACCGCGAGCGCCGTCAGCGACTTGCCGCAGCCCGACTCGCCGACCAGGCCCAGGACCTCACCGGGGTGCACGTCGAAGCCGATGCCGTCGACGATGTCCACCCCGCCGTGCCGGGCCTCGAAGCCGATGGCGAGGTTCTCCACGGAGAGGACGGCCCGGCCGGTGGGCAGGGGGCGGGCCCGGGAGCGCAGACGGGCGGCGGCCTCCGTCAGACCGGGGAGCTCGAGGACCTCTCCGCTGCCGGGCTCGGGAGCCTCCAGTCGGTCACCGGCGATCGCCTTCGCCGCCACCTCCCGCGCCACGGGCGCCGCCCACGCGTCCGAGACACCCTCGGAGAGGATGTTCAACGACAGTACGGTGATCAGCATCAGCAGACCCGGGAAGACCGTCGCCCACCAACCGCCGGTCAGCACCATGTTCTTGCCGTCCGCGATGACACTGCCCCAGGACGGGTCGGGCGGCCGGACGCCCGCGCCGATGAAGGACAGCGAGGCCTCGAAGACGATGGCCTCGGCGACCTGGACCGTGCAGAACACCAGCACGGGGGCGGCGCAGTTGACGGCCACGTGGCGCAGCACGATGTGCGGGGTGCGGGCGCCGATCACCCGTTCCGCCGTCACATAGTCCTCGCCGTACTGGTCGAGGACGTTCGCGCGGACGACTCTGGCCACCGACGGGGTGAACAGGAACGCGATCGCGCAGATCAGCACCGTGATGCCGCCGCCGAAGACCGCGACCAGGACGGCGGCCAGCGCGATGCCGGGGAACGCCATCACGACGTCCAGGCAGCGCATCAACGTCTCGTCGACGGCCCCCCGCGAGGTCGCGGCGATCGCGCCGAGGAGCGCGCCGACGACGAGGGCGAGCGCGGTTGCGCCCAGGCCGATCGCGAGGGACCAGCGGGCGCCGTACATCAGCCGGCTCAGGATGTCCCGGCCGAGGCTGTCCTGCCCCATCCAGTGACCGCCGGAGGGGGCGCCGGTGCCGTCGACCTGCGGTTGCTGGTCGAGCGGGTCGTGCGGGGCGAGCAGGGGCGCGAACACGGCCGACAGGACCACGAGCGTGAGGACGCCGAGGGCGATCCGCGAGAGGACGGGCAGGCGTCGCAGCCGGATGCCGGGCCGGGCGAGGCCCTCGGTGAGACGTCGGCGGGAGAGCGGGGGGATCGTCACGTGGCATCCCTCAGTCGCGGATTGACCAGCAGATACAGGATGTCGATGGCGAGGTTCACGACCACGAACCCGGTGGCCGTGGTCAGGACGACGCCCTGGACGACCGCCGGGTCGCCGTTCTTCACGGCGTCGATCATCAGCTTGCCCATGCCGGGGAGCGAGAAGATCGTCTCGATGACGACCGCGCCGCCGAGCAGATAGCCGACCCGCAGGCCGAGCACGGTCAGCGGGTTGATCAGCGCGTTGCGGAGCACATTGCGGCCGACCACGACCACCGGCGGCAGTCCGCTGCCGATCGCCGTCCGGACGTAGTCCTTGTCCAGTTCCTCGACCACGGCCGTGCGCACGATCCGGGTGAGCTGGGCGGCGACCGGGAGGGAGAGCGCGAAGGCGGGGAGCGCCATCGTCTTCAGCCAGCCGCTGAGCGAGTCATCGGGGTTGATGTATCCGCCGGTCGGGAACCAGCCCCGGTCCACGGCCAGGTACTGGATCATCAGCAGCGCCAGCCAGAAGCCGGGTGCCGCGACCCCGGTCAGCGACACGACGCGGATGACCTGGTCGGGCAGTCGGTCGCGGTGGATCGCGGCGGTGACACCACCGAGCAGCGCGAGCACCACCGCGATGGCGAGGCCGAGAAAGGTGAGCTGGAGGGTGAGCGGCAGCGCGGTGGTGACCTGGTCGACGACCGGCGCCCGGGTCAGCGCGCTGGTGCCCAGGTCGCCGTGGAGCAGATCGCCGATGAAGTGGACGTAACGCACCGGGAGGGGGTCGAGCAGGCCGTTCTGCTGCCGGAAGTCGTGCAGTTGCCGCGGAGTGGGGTTGGCGCCCTGGAAGAACGCGGACGCCGGGTCGACGTCCGAGAACCGCATCACCAGGAACACGAACAGCACGATGCCGAGCATCAGCGGCACGAGCAGGGCGACACGGCGGGCCAGGACGCGGACGATGGCCGCCATCTGCGTCAGGCCCACTTGGCCTGGAGGAGGTTGACGCCCGGATAGGGCTGGGCCCTGACGCCCGTGAGTTTCCTGGGGTCCCAGGCCGTCATCAGCTCGTTGTGCACGACCGGGTAGAGCACGGCCTGTTCGGCGACGACGTCGATGTAGTCCTGGATCATCGTCTTCTTCTTGTCGGCGTCCGGCTCCCGCGTCGCCCGGTCCATGTCCTTGAAGAGCTGTTGCGCGACCGGGTCGCCCGCCCACCGGGAGTACTGCATCCACAGGTTCTCGGGGCCGTAGTTGTAGTGCATGATCAGGTCGGCGTCGAGGCCGAACTGGTTGGGGTTCGAGGCGGCGGCCACCACCTGGTAGTCCTGTTTCTGGTCCAACTTCGTGAAGACGGCCGTCGTCTCCTGCGGTGAGAGCGTGGTCTCGACCCCGATCGCGTCCCAGGACGCCTTGATGGTCGGCAGGCAGTCGACGATCCAACTGACGTTCACGGACAGGATCTCGATCTTCAGCCCGGAGACCCCGGCGGCCTTCAGAAGCTGCTTGGCCTTCTGCGGGTCGTAGCCGTACACGGTCTTCGCCGGCCGGTAGGCCGGGTTCCCCTCGTTGAGGAACGAGCTCGACGGCCTGCCGTGTCCGTGGAGGGCGACCTCGACCATCTTGCCGGTGTCGATGGCGTAGTGCAGGGCCTGGCGCACCCGTACGTCGTCGAAGGGCTTGTGCTTGGTGTTGAACATCAGGAAGAGGTTGTTCATCCCCGCGCCGCCCTCGACGGTCATGCCGCCCTTCCTCAGCTGCTCGATGTTGGCGTACGGGATGTTGTCGGCGATCTGGGCCCCGGCGCTCGCGCCCGAGATCTTCGCGACGCGCGGCGCCGCGTCCACGATCGTCAGCCAGTTCATCTTCTTGAAGGCCGGCCCGCGCGGGCCGTTGTAGGCGGTGAACGCCTCGAAGGTGGTGTTCGACTTGGGGTGGTGGGCGGTCTGCCGGTACGGCCCCGAGCCCACCGCCTTCCCCTTGATCGCGTCGTCCCAGGCACCGGGCTGCGAGAACACGTGCTTGGGCATGATCTTCGCGAGGGTGAGTCGCGCGATGCCTTCCGGGAAGGGGAACTTCAGCACCAGTTCGACGTTCGACGCGTCGATCTTCCGGACCTCCTTCAGCCAGCTCGCGAAGAAGCCCTTGCCGAGGGTCTGCGTCTTCGGGTCGAGGATCCGGTCGAAGACGAAGACCACGTCGTCGGCGGTGACGGGCTTCCCGTCGTGGAAGGTGGCGCCGGCCCGCAGCGTGAACTTCCAGGACGTGCCGCTGAGATCGCCCGGCACCTGGGTCGCGAGCGCCGCGTACGGCTCGCGCGAGATCGGGTCCGTGTCCAACAGACCTTCGTAGATGTGGTTGTTGGCCGCCATGGCGAAGGCGGACGCGGTCTGCGTCGGGTCCCAGCTGCCGTCGTTCCCGTAGCCGATGACGGCGGTGAGCGTCGCGTCCTTGCCTCCCTTCCCGCCGCCGGTGTCATTGGTGGACTGCGGCCCGGACGAGCAGGCCGCCAGCGAGGAGGAGAGGGCCCCGGCCGCGGCGAGGGCGCTCGAGTACTTCAGGAAACGTCGGCGGTGCAGCACCGAGTGGTCGGTCACGTCGCGCACGGTTCCTCCAGAGAGAGGCGGGAGATACGACGTCCTATGTCATGGTGGGCAGCGTGACCATAAGAGGGCCCGTGAGGGCGGTCAAGGGATCGCACACGAATGGCGTATCTTCCAGAGGTGCGACCAATGAAGCCCTGAAACACGGGTAGTTGGTGCTGAATCCGCCCGGAGGTGGGACGTCGGATGTCCAGTGAGCGTACGATGCGGCGCATGTCTGAGGAGACCGGGAACCGGCGCGGGCCCGAGCGCAGGTCCGAGCGCCGGGTGAGCAGTCAGATCCAGCGCGAGGTCATGCAGCTGATCCTCGACCGCAGGCTCCAGGCGGGCGCCCCGCTGCCCACCGAGACCGAGCTGATGCAGGACCTCGGCGTCAGCCGCAACTCCGTCCGCGAGGCCCTCAAGGCCCTGCAGGCCCTCGACATAGTCGACATCCGGCACGGCTACGGCACCTACGTGGGCGAGGCCTCGCTGACCCCCTTCGTGGACGGCCTGACCTTCCGCACGCTCGCCCAGCCCGACGACAGGAACGAGACCGGGGCGCTGGCGGAGATCCTCCAGGTGCGGGAGGTGCTGGAGGAGGGGCTGATACGCCGGGTCGCGGCCGTGCTCACCGAGCCGGAGCTCGACCGCCTCGAGGCGGTCGTGGCCGAGATGGACGAGGCGGGCCGCTCAGGGCGCCCCTTCCCGGAACTCGACCGCGAGTTCCACGAGTTGCTGTACGCCTCGCTCGGCAACGCGCTCGTGCCGCAGCTCCTGGGCGCCTTCTGGACCGTCTTCAGCCGGGTCGCCGGCATACGCGGCTGGACCGACGACCCGTCCCCCGAAATGACCGTCCGCCGCCACCGCGACATCGTCACCGCCCTGCGCGCCCGAGACGTGGAGGCCGCCCAACGCGCGATGGCCGACCACTTCCGCGGCATCGAGGCGAGGGCGGCCCAGGAGTCCAGGGGAGTGGGCTGAGTAGGGGTCGTAGGGGGTCGTACGGATCCTTTCCGGCCCTGGGTCCTGTCCGCCTCTAGACGTCGGCCAGGCGCCACACCTGGAGTTCCTTCGTGTCCTCGGCGATCGTGTACCAGCTGCCGTCGCCCAGGGTGTTCGGCACGCCGGATGTCGGGAAGGGGTAGGTGACCTCGCCGAGCAGCCGCATGTCCCGCACGTCGACCAGCCAGTGCCGTCCCGTCCCGTACTCCTCGTCGGCCTCGGTGGTGCCCGCGATGACGGTGTGTTCGTCGAGGAAGCCGCCGTAGTAGTCCCAGTGCACCTCGGGCTCGTCGTCGTCCGGGTCCAGGGCGGGGTGTTCGGGTATGACCTCCTCCGCGTCCAGCTCCGACACCACCGAGCCGTCCTCGACCCGGTGCAGGGACAGGAGCTCCTGATAGTGCGTCACGGTCAGGAAGTGCTCGCCCGACGGGCTCACGGCGAGCAGACACCGGTCGTCGTCGATCCGTTCGACGGAGAGCCGCTCACCGTCCCAGCGGCCCCACAGCAGCGGCGCCCCGTCCTGCCCCTCGCCGACGCTCAGCCCCATCTGTCCGGGGTCCGGGTGCGACACGTGCCCGGAACCGGCGGCCACGGTCTGGGTGTCCGCCTGCCCGAGGACCGTCCCGTCCGTGGCGTCCAGCACCAGCCACTCCTCGATCACCTCCGGATCTCCGCCTCCCGCCGCGAGCGGCCCGCGCACATGGGCCCACACGAGCTTGCCGTCCGCGGAGAAGACCACCGAGCCGCTGTCGGCGTACAAGTGCCCCCGGCTGTCCGTGTTTTCGCCGTATTCGTCGAACGAGGCGTGCATCTCGCGGCAGCTCCCCTCCCAGCAGCCGTGCCGCACCTCCCACAGGGTGGCGCCCCGCCGGTCCACCGCCCGCACCGCGTGCACGCCCGCGAAGACGGCGACGTCCAGCCCCGGCGACACGGTGCACGTCCCGAAGCGGCGCGGCCACGGCAACGGGAAGCGGGCCACCGACGCCTCCCCGGCGAGCGCCGCGGCCAGGTCGTACGCGGCCAGCTGGGTGTCGTCGCTCTGGAGGATCAGCGTCCGGCCGGGCAGGCACCGCTCTCCTGGGAAACCGGCCGTGGCCGACTCCAGCGGGCCTGCGAGCGTGGTGACGAGACGGGCGCTCGCGGACATGGTTCCTCCAGTGCGCGTGATGCCGTGCGGCGTTGTGTGCGTGGGGTGCACAGTACGGCCGCCCACTGACAATCCCGTACGCGGCCGTCCCGTACGGCCTCTCACACGTCCCGGCGGTCCACCGCCACCACGACGATCGCCGCCGACACCACCGCCCACGCCCCCAGCACCACCCAACTGCCGGTCACCGTCGCCCCGTAGCGCGGGAGCCGGGTGAAGGGGTCGTGGCCGTAGGCGATGTCGGTGAGCCGCGTCCAGGCGTTGACGGGCATGGCGTGCCGCACGGTGGCCGTCCAGCGGTAGCGGTCCGTGATGAAGCTGGGGACGAGGAGCAGGACGGCGGTGACGGCGACCATCGTGCTCGCGCTGTGCCGGATCAGGGCTCCCAGTGCCATGCCCGCCAGCGCGCAGACCGGGGCGAGCAGCGCCGAGGCGACGACCACGCGCAGGGCACCGACGTGGGTGATCGACACGGCGGCGTCACGGGTGGTGAGGATCGCCTGCGTCGAGGCGAAGGAGGCACTCGCGACGAACACGCCGTACAGCGTCATGACCGCCGTCACCACCACGATCTTCGCCGCCATCAGGGCACGCCGGTCAGGGACGGCCGCGAGGGTCGTACGGATCAGGCCCGTCGAGTACTCCCCGACGACCGTGATCGCGCCGATGCTCGCCGCCGCGAGGACCAGGATCAGCGCCGATCCGTCGGTGAAGGCGTCACGCAAGGCCAACTCCCAAGCAAGGGAGCGCATGTGGGGGTTGTAGCGCGGATAGTCGTGCGCGTGCACCCGTGCCGCGTTGGCGTTGAAGCCGATGACGGCGAGGGCGCCCGCGCCGAGCGCCCAGTAGGTCGACCGCAGCGAACGGAGTTTGATCCACTCGGCGGCGAGGAGATCGGTGAACCGCGCGGCGGGGTGTGCGGGAGTCGGGGTGAGGGCGAGAGTGGTCATCGGGCGTCTCCGGCGAGGAACTCGGTGCTTTCGGCGGTCAGTTCCATGAAGGCGGCCTCCAGGGACGCGGTCTGCGGGGTCAGTTCCTCGAGCAGGATCCGGCGGTGGAAGGCGAGTTCACCGATGCGGGCCGCGCTCAGGCCCGTCACCTTGAGGGTCCGGTCGTCGTACGGCGCCACCGCCGCGCCCTCCTCGGACAGCGCGGCCGTGAGCTGCGCGAGGTCGGGCGTCCGCACGGTCACCGTCGGCCGGGTGCCGCGCTCCGCGAACGCGGTCACGCTCTCCGCGGCGATCAGCTCACCCCGGCCGATGACGATCAGCTCGTCCGCGGTGTGCTCCATCTCGGACATGAGATGGCTGGAGACGAAGACGGTACGTCCCTCGGCCGCGAGCCTGCGAAAGAGCTCCCGCACCCACAACACACCCTCCGGATCGAGCCCGTTGAGGGGTTCGTCGAAGAGCAGCACCGGAGGTTCGCCGAGCAGCGCGGTGGCGATGCCCAGCCGCTGCCGCATGCCCAGCGAGAACCCGTCTACCCGGCGCCGCGCCGCCGCCCCCGCGAGCCCCACCTCCTCCAGCACCTCGTCCACCCGGCTCCGCGGGATGCGATTGCTCCGGGCCAGCGCCTCCAGATGGGCCCGCGCGCTGCGTCCGCCGTGCACGTCGCCCGCGTCGAGCAGCGCGCCCACGTGCCGCAGCCCGCGCGGATGACGCCGGAACGGCTGCCCGTCGATCGTCGCGCTCCCGCCGGTCGGGCCGATCAGCCCGAGCAGCATGCGCAGCGTCGTCGTCTTGCCCGCGCCGTTCGGGCCGAGGAACCCGGTGACGCGCCCCGGGCGCACCCGGAACGTCAGATTCCGTACGGCGGTGGTGTCGCCGTACCGTTTGGTCAGTTCGTTGACTTCGATCACACGGACCACCGTCTCGTCGGCGCCCCGCCGCGCGGTATCGCCCGGTGGCCGACACTCTCCCCGGCCGGTGTCGACCAGGGGTGTACGTCCCCGGACCGATGCCCGTCCACGGCCCCCGTGCCTACGATCGCCGCATGCATGCCATGCCACTCCCGCCCCGCCTCAAACTCGTGCCGCCCGGTGTCTGGGTGGCCCTGGCCTGGAGCGCGAGCACGGCGTTCACCTTCCTCGCCCGCGTACGGCTCCCCGGTGAGGAGACGGCCAACGAGATCACCGCCGTACAGTTCTACCGCTGGGACGGCCTGCTGATCCTGACCATCGCCTGTGCCCTGGCGCTGCTCGGCAGCATGCGGTTGCGCCGACGGCCGCTGAGGGCCCTCGCCCTGCTCCTGACGGCCGCCGCCTTCCTCACCACCAACCTGGCCGTGGGAGCGATCCAACTGGCCCAGTTCCTCGCCGTCGACCTCGCCCTCTACTTCATCGCGGCCGGCCGCCCCCGCCGCACCGGAGTCACCGCCCTCTGCATGGCGCTCGCCGTCCTGGTGTGCTGGGAGTCCCTACGGCTGCTGCGCGGATGGGGCATCGGCACGCTGGAAGAGCTGACCGTGGCGCTGACGGCCGTCGTCGCCTGGCTCCTCGGCGACGCCTCCCACCGCACCCGCGAGTACGGCGAGACGCTTCGCGCCCGGGCCGCCACCCAGGCGGTCACCGAGGAACGCCTGCGCATCGCCCGCGAGATGCACGACATGGTCGCCCACAGCATCGGCATCATCGCCCTGCAGGCCGGGGCGGCGGCCCGCGTGGTCCACACCCAGCCGGATGCCGCGCGTGAGGCGATGACGGCGGTGGAGACGACCGGGCGGGAGACCCTGTCGGGGCTGCGCCGGATGCTGGTCGCCCTGCGCCATGCGGACCAGGGCGGGGACCGGGACCGCGCCGCGGCCTCGGTCGAGGCCGACCGGTTGCACCCGGCCGAGGGCCTTGCCGACCTCGACCGCCTGGCCGCCGCGACAACGGCGGCGGGCGTCCAGGTCGACGTCCACTGGAAGGGCGCGCGCCGCCAACTCCCCCCGGACATCGACCTCTCCGTCTTCCGGATCGTCCAGGAGTCGATCACGAACGTCGTACGCCACGCGGCGACGACCGCCTGCCGGGTGACGGTCGACTACCTGGAGGAGCACGTGGCCGTCGAGGTCACCGACGACGGCCGGGGCCGGAGCAGCACCACCGACACCGGCTTCGGCCTGGTCGGGATGCGCGAGCGCGTGGCCCTGCTGCACGGCGAGTTCACGGCGGGCCCCCGCCCCGAGGGCGGCTTCCGGGTGACGGCCCGCCTCCCGGTCCCGGCGACCGCGGCGACGGTGGCCGCGTGACGCCGATCCGTGTCGTCCTCGCCGACGACCAGCAGCTGATCCGCACGGCCCTGCGGATGGTCATCGCCGACATCGAGGACGTGGAGGTGGTGGGGGAGGCCGCGGACGGCGAGGAGGCGGTGACCCGCACCGAGGAACTCCGGCCCGACGTCGTGGTGATGGACATCCGCATGCCCGGCGTGGACGGCATAGAGGCGACCCGCCGGATCACGACGGGTGCGGGCGAGTCGAAAATCGTCGTCCTGACCACCTTCGACGACGACGACTACGTGTACGGGGCGCTGCGCGCGGGCGCGTCGGGGTTTCTGGTCAAGGACATGGCCCTGGACGACATCATCGGGGCCATACGGGTCGTGGCGGCCGGCGACGCCCTCATCGCCCCCAGCGTCACCCGCCGCCTGATCCAGGACTTCACCTCCGCGCGCTCCTCGGAGCCGGCGCGTCCACGCCGCGACCTGACCGCGATCACGGACCGCGAGCGCGAGGTCCTCACCCTGGTCGGCACGGGCCTGTCCAACACCGAGATAGCCGAGCGGCTCTTCATCAGCGTCGCCACGGCGAAGACGTATCTGACCCGCCTGCTGTCCAAGCTGGACGCCCGGGACCGGGTCCAGCTGGTCATCATCGCGTACGAGGCGGGGTTGGTGTCCGTGACCCGGTGAGCGGGCCCCGCGCCGGGCGGCTTGTCGAGGTCAGTGGCGCAACGCCGGCAGAAGACGGTCGTTGCCCGGCCCGAAGTAGCCCTCTCGGGCGCCCTGTTCGGCGAATCCCAGGGACCGGTAGAGGGCGATCGTGGCGGTGCTGGTCGGCTCCACGGTGAGCCACACCTCGTGCACTCCGTCGATGGGCAGCCTCCGAAGCGTCTCCTGCATGAGCCGTCGGGCCATTCCCTGCCCCCGCAGCTGCTTGGCGACGCCCAGGCCCAGGACCCAGCTTCTGCATCCGTCCGCGGAGGGTGCGCTCAGCGCGTAGCCGTGGAGGCAGGCGCCGTCGTCGAGCACGAGGAGATGGTCCGTGTACATGTCGAGGAACTGGCGCAGCGCGAAGTACGGGTACGCGAAGTCCGGGAACAGCTCCGTGTCCAGACGGACGAGCGCGGACAGGTCGTCCTCTGATGCCGGTCGTATGCGAAAGGGCCCAACGTCGGAAGGCGGCGAGAACGGACCGAAGGATGAGCGGACATCCGGTCGGCATCGCGTGGCGCGACACGTTCCCACGACTGGCTGATGACCCTCACCAAGTGCACCACCAAGACCATGGACGCCACCAGCGGCTTCGTGGAGCGTGACTACCGGGACAGCGAGCCCGTACTCCGCTATCTCCCGGCACAGGCGGAGGCCATCGCACAACGGGGTGTGAAGGTGCGGCGTCTGTTCATCGTGCGGCAGCCGGAGGGCGTCGACCCGGCCCTGCTCCGACTCTGCGAAGACCAGAGGGACATGGGCATCGGCACGCGCGTCGCAGCGCTGTCCGAGCTCCCGCCGAACGTCCGGCGCGGCACGAGGAACGACTTCGTCATCTTCGACGAGACACTCCGCTGCGAAGTCGAGCCGGACCTGTTGCACGAGAACGCCAAGACCACGCGCAACGCCCGCGAGGACCATCTCACGCAGCGGGTCAAGCGGTTCCGGGAGCTCCGGGACGTGGGCCTCAGCACTACGTGACACGACACGACGTGACGTCGCGTCGTGCGTCGCGTCAGTGGGTGGCCGCGGCCGGCTTCGGAGTGGCCCTGGGGCGGTCCGGACGTACGGAGAAGGCCGTGTCGCCCGCCACGGCCACGATCGCGTCCTTCACCAGCAGCAGGCTCGGGACCGTGGTCTCCGGCGAGTTCCCCGGGTTGTCCAGCTTGTCCGTGTGCCACCGCGCGGCGCCGGTCGCGCGGTCGAGCGCGAGCAGCCGGCCGTAGCGGTTGGCGAAGAAGAGGTCGTCGTACGTCGTCGACAGCGCCGGCTTCGACAGATTCTCGATCTGCGTCTCACGCTGCCAGAGCCGGGCGCCGTCGGTCACCCTGACCGCGGTGACGGTCCCGTCGGGCCGCACGAAGTACACGACGCCGTCGAGAAGAGTGGCCGAGCCGCGCGGGGGGCCCGCCAGCGGGATCCGGACGAGGGCACCGCTGGTCGGATTCATCCTCAGCAGGCTCGCGTACGGTGTGTCCGCGTCGTCGACGGACTCGTCCTCCGCCGCGTTCCGTGGCACCGCGAACAGCGGCTGCGCGCCCGTGGTGCCGAGCGGCACCACCCCGTGGGGCAGCGTGGCGAGGTCGTGCGCCGTGCCGTCGGCCGGGTCGAGGCGCACCAGGCCGGTCGAGCCCGTGTCGGAGTTCTGCTGCGTGCACAGGCCGTAGGGGACGCCGTCCAGGGCCAGCGGGGAGCAGGAGTTGGTCACCGACGACTTCGCCGGTGTCCGCCACAGGTCCTTGCCCGTCCGGGCGTCGAAGGCGACGAACTCCGTCCCGTCCTCGCCGTCGTCCGACTTCGCCAGGACGCCGCCGTCGAACAGGACGGCGGGCCAGACCTCGTTGATCGGGCGGTACCAGAGCCGTTTTCCGGTGTCGGCGGAGAGGGCGACCAGCCGCCAGGTCTCGCGCACGTTCAGGCCCGGCTTCTCGTAGGTGTACACGACGCCGTCCCGGACGCCGAGCGGCCGGGTGGTCTGCGGGGTGTGGCCGGCCCGCCACTCGACGCGGCCGGAGGCGGCGTCGAGCTTGGCGACCGTGAAGCCGGACCCCGCGCAGTACAGGGAGGAGCCGTCGGCCACGCAGCCGGATTCCGCGCCGCTGATGGAGATGTCCGCGTACGCCTTGTCCGGGGCCTGGGTGAGGTTCGCGCGCCAGGGTTTCCAGCCGGCAAGGAGCGCCGCGGTGGGGGAAGCGGCGGCGTGGGACGCGGTTGTCCGCCCGCCGGGCGTGCCCTCGGTGCTCTTGGGGCGCGCCACCAGGTAGGAGTACACCGACGCGGACACCGCCGTGACGGCCAGGGCGGCGCCGAGTGCGACGAGGAGGCGCACCCGGCGACCGCGCCGGCCGGAGCCGGTCGAGGTCGTCGTGTCACCGTGCCTCCGGGCGGCCCCGCGGCCTCCCACGACGGTCGAGGGGCCCGACGCGGCCGGGGCGGCCGGGGCGGTCGCCACGTCCGGCAGGTCCCTGAACAGCCGGTGCAGCTCGGTGAGGTCGGGCCGGGCGGTCGCGTCCTTGTCCAGGCAGCGCTCGGCGATGCCCCTGAGGGGCTCCGGTACGCCGTCCAGGACCGGCTGCTCGTGCACCACCTGATAGCCCGTCATGTACGGGCTGCCGCCGTCGAAGGGACGGTTGCCGGTGGCCGCGTACACCAGCAGCGAGCCCAGCGAGAACACGTCCGAGGCGGCGGTGACGTCCCGGGGCGAGGCGAACTGCTCCGGGGACATGAAGGGCGGGGTGCCGATCAGCCGCCCCGTCACGGTGAGGGCCTGGTTGTCGGCGGCGCGCGAGATACCGAAGTCGATGACGCGCGGACCGTCCTCGGCCAGCAGGACGTTGCTCGGCTTCAGATCCCGGTGCACCACACCGGCCTGGTGGATGTCGCGCAGCGCCTCGACGAGCCCCAACGCCAGTGTGCGCAGCGCGTGCCCGCTCAACGGGCCTTCCTTCGCCACGATTTCGGACAGCGTCCGGCTCGGCACGTACAGCGTCGCCATCCACGGCACCTCGGCGTCCGGATCGGCGTCCACCACGGGAGCGGTGAACGCTCCGCTCACCCGGCGGGCCGCCGAGATCTCCTGCCGGAAGCGGACGCGGAACTCCTCGTCCTGTGCGTACTGCGCGTGTACGACCTTGACCGCGACCTGCCGTCCCGAGGCGGAACGTCCCAGGTAGACGACGCCCATACCGCCGCTGCCGAGCCGGTCGACGAGCGTGTAGCCGCCTATCGACCCGATGGACTCCGATTCCCCGGTGCTCAGCGGCATGGCCGGTCACCTTTCCCAAATCCCCTGTGTCGCACGCCTGTTCTGCGGCATCACACTAGTGCCTGCGTCACTCGAACACGGGCGAGGCCGGCTGACCTGGGGTCGGGGAGCGTGGGGGGGCACGAGTCGGCAGTCCGGCGGTTTGCAGGAGCTCCGCATGGCCAAAACGCCCACGCCGCGCCGAACTCGCAGAGGACAGACTCCTGCCGAGTGTAGATGCGGAGCGTCACTTCGAGGATGCGAAGAGTGAAACTCGGAAAGTCGGGGGAGCAGCGTGAAGGCACAGCACGCGGCGCTCTGCGTCGAAGAGGCGGAGGTAACGGTGGAGGAATTGCGGGCGGCACTGGAGAGGGCCGGAATTTCGTTGCCCTCGCTCCGGATCGACCCGGCGAGTTCGGCGCGCGAGGCACCTTGTCCGTGTGTCGAAGGGGGCGGCTGCTCCATCGAGGTCGCGCCCCGGCTCGCGGCGGCACGGGGGTGAGGCCGCCGACGAAGCCGCCGATCGGCTCGTACGTCGTCGACACGCACACAGGGACGGTGGGCATGGTGATGGGACACGAGGGACCGTACGTACAGCTGAGACCGCTGGGTGGGGGCAAGGAGTGGGACTGCTCGCCGGACGCCGTCCGGCGGGCCACCGCGGCGGAGCGGCTCAGCGCGGCCACGGCGTGTGCGAACGCACGCCGCCGCGGTGAGGTCCCGTGAGCGGTGGTTCGGCCGACGTCGGTGCAACGGAGCGACCTCGGCACGCTTGCCGGCAGGGCCGAGCCGGTCCAGGAGGTGCTGGATGCCTCCGGGGTCCGACGTGACGATCACGGCACCGAGGTCCCGCGACGGTGCCGTCGACCGGGTCCGGCGTGGCGGCCTGTCCCAAGAGCGCCCCCACCTCCTGGCGAGTGCGTGAGCGAGTACGGGGACCTCGCAGCCGTTGAGGATCCGGGCCGACTGGGCCTGGCGGACGCCATCCCGCCAGGCCTGCGCCACGACCGGTGCGGGTGCCGGGGGCAGGCCGCCCGCGGTGGGGTAGGAGCGGTGGGCTCGCCGGAAAGCGGCGTGGTTCCGTTCCGCGGCGATCAGTGCCCCGGCGTCAGACCACGGGCCTGAGCACATTCACGCGGCACCCCGCGACTGCTCGGCCGTGTGCGTGGGCTGAGTGACGCGGTTCATGAAGTCGTCGACCCATGCCTGCCCGTCCGGCGTGGGTGGATCGACGTATGCCATGGCCTCGTCCGCCGCGGCCGGCCCGGCTTCGATCTTCGCCGCGTGTTCGGCGGCACGCGAAAGCCAGGCGGAGACACTCAGGCCTTCGCGCTCGGCGGCCGACTTGACCGCGTCGAGCGTCTCGCTCGGGATGGTGATGGTGACTCGCTCCAGGCTCGTACCGAGAGTCTCCCTGACGTGAGCGGTCGGCCGCCGGGCGGGTCGGTCATATTCACCGGCAAGAAGTGTCGGCCATATTCACCGACCAGAAGTACGGCAGCCGCCGGCGCATGCCCTTGCGTACGCGAGAATGGCCCCATGAGTCTGTTCCGCGACGACGGCATCGTGCTGCGCACCCAGAAGCTGGGTGAGGCGGACCGGATCATCACGCTGCTCACCCGCGGTCACGGCCGCGTACGGGCCGTGGCCCGTGGCGTGCGGCGGACCAAGTCGAAGTTCGGGGCGCGGCTCGAACCCTTCTCGCACGTGGACGTGCAGTTTTTCGCGCGGGGGAGCGAGCTCATCGGGCGCGGCCTGCCGCTGTGCACGCAGAGCGAGACGATCGCTCCGTACGGCGGCGGGATCGTGACGGACTACGCGCGCTACACCGCCGGTACGGCCATGCTCGAAACCGCTGAGCGGTTCACCGATCACGAGGGGGAGCCCGCCGTGCAGCAGTATCTGCTGCTCGTCGGCGGGCTGCGCACCCTCGCCCGGGGTGAGCACGAGCCGCACCTCGTCCTCGACGCCTTCCTGCTGCGCTCCCTCGCCGTGAACGGCTACGCGCCCAGCTTCAGCGCCTGCGCGAAGTGCGGGATGCCGGGACCGAATCGGTTCTTCTCGGTCGCGGCGGGAGGTTCCGTCTGCGTGGACTGCCGGGTGCCCGGCAGCGTCGTACCCTCGGCGGGGGCCCTCGAACTGCTCGGCGCGCTGCTGACGGGAGACTGGGAGACCGCGGACGCGTGCGAGCCGCGGTATGTCCGGGAGGGCAGCGGGCTGGTGTCGGCCTATCTGCACTGGCATCTGGAGCGCGGGCTGCGCTCACTCCGGTACGTGGAAAAGTAAGACTGAGGGAGACGAGAAGCACATGGTCGTACGCGGGATCCTGGGACGCCAGCGCCGCGAGTACAAGACGCCGGAACCGCACCCGTCCGGCGCCGTCGCGCCCAAGCTCCCCGGTGAGCTGATCCCGAACCACGTGGCGATCGTGATGGACGGGAACGGGCGCTGGGCGAAGGAGCGCGGGCTGCCGCGTACCGAGGGGCACAAGGTCGGCGCCGAGCGTGTCCTCGACGTGCTGCAGGGCGCGATCGAGATGGGGGTCGGCGCCATCTCGCTGTACGCGTTCTCCACCGAGAACTGGAAGCGCTCGCCCGACGAGGTGCGCTTCCTGATGAACTTCAACCGCGACTTCATCCGTAAGACCCGCGACCAGCTCGACGAACTCGGCATCCGGGTCCGCTGGGTGGGCCGGATGCCCAAGCTGTGGAAGTCGGTGGCCAAGGAGCTCCAGATCGCCCAGGAGCAGACCAAGGACAACAACCGGCTGACGCTGTACTTCTGCATGAACTACGGCGGTCGCGCCGAAATCACCGACGCCGCGCAGGCTTTGGCCGAGGACATCAAGGCCGGCCGGCTCGACCCGTCGAAGGTCACCGAGAAGACCTTCGCGAAGTACCTCTACTACCCGGACATGCCCGACGTGGACCTGTTCCTGCGGCCGAGCGGCGAGCAGCGCACCTCCAACTACCTGCTCTGGCAGAGCGCGTACGCAGAGATGGTCTTCCAGAACGTGCTGTGGCCGGACTTCGACCGGCGCGACCTGTGGCGGGCGTGCGTCGAGTTCGCCCAGCGCGACCGCCGCTTCGGCGGGGCTGTCCCGAACGAGCAACTGCTCGCGATGGAGCAGGGCATGCGGGGCCGCGCGGAATAGGTCCTGATGCGTGAGGGGGCGCTCCGTCAGGAGGCGCCCCCTTCAGGGTGCGGGGAACTGCGCGCCCGGCCCCCACCGGCCCGCGGCCAAGAACCGGGCCCCCGCTACCCCTTGGCGGCAGCGCACTCCGCGCAGGTACCGAAGATCTCCACGGTGTGCGCGACGTTCACATAGCCGTGCTCGACGGCGATCGCCTCCGCCCACTTCTCGACGGCCGGGCCCTCGACCTCGACCGCCTTGCCGCAGACGCGGCAGACGAGGTGGTGGTGGTGCTCGCCGGTGGAGCAGCGGCGGTAGACGGACTCGCCGTCGGAGGTACGCAGTACGTCGACCTCGCCGGCGTCGGCGAGGGACTGCAGCGTGCGGTACACGGTGGTGAGTCCGACGGAGTCACCCTTGTGCTTGAGCATGTCGTGGAGCTCCTGCGCACTGCGGAACTCGTCCACCTCGTCGAGCGCCGCCGCCACGGCGGCACGCTGCCGGGTGGAACGGCCCCGAACGGGCGATCCAGCGGTTGTCACCGTTGCCTCCTCACGTCTGCCCTTGCCCGGCCATTGTGCCAGCCCGGACTGTGCGTGGTCAGACGCCGACCTTGCGTTCCGGGCCGCGGGTGGCCGGAATCGCGCACTCCGCGGGGTCTGTGGCCCCCTGCGCGGCGGCCAGGGCCCGGGCACGGCGCCGGGCCAGCGGGGTCGCCAGCGCGGTGAGCACGATGAACGCGCCGATGGTCAGCAACACGATCGTCGCACCGGGCGGCACGTCCTGGTAGTACGACGTCACGGTGCCGCCGATCGTCACGCTCACCCCGATGGCCACCGCGATCGCGAAGGTGGCGGCGAAGCTGCGGCTGAGCTGCTGGGCCGCGGCCACCGGGACCACCATCAGCGCGCTGACCAGGAGCAGGCCGACCACCCGCATCGCGACCGTCACGGTGACGGCGGCGGTGACGGCGGTGAGCAGGTTCAGGGCGCGCACCGGCAGACCGGTCACCCGCGCGAACTCCTCGTCCTGGCTGACCGCGAACAGCTGTCGGCGCAGACCGAGAGTGACCAGGACGACGAAGGCCGCGAGCACGCAGATCGCCGTCACGTCGGACTCGGAGACCGTGGAGAGCGAGCCGAAGAGATACGAGGTCAGGTTGGCGTTGGACCCGCCCGGCGCGAGGTTGATGAACATCACGCCGCCCGCCATACCGCCGTAGAAGAGCATGGCGAGCGCGATGTCGCCGCGCGTCTTGCCGTACCAGCGGATCAGCTCCATGATCACGGCGCCGAGGACCGAGACGGCCGTCGCCATCCACACCGGGTTGGTGGAGAGCAGGAAGCCGAGGCCGACACCGGTCATCGCGACATGGCCGATGCCGTCGCCCATCAGGGCCTGTCGGCGCTGGACGAGGTAGATGCCGACGGCGGGCGCGGTGATGCCCACCAGGACGGCGGCGAGCAGCGCCCGCTGCATGAAGTCGTAGTTCAGGATGTCCATCAGCTCTGCGGTCCCATCAGCTCAGCAGTCCCGTCCGGATCGGTTCGGCGTCGTGAGCCGCGTGCGGGTGTACGTGGTCGTGGCCGGGCAGCGCGTGCTGGCCGACCGCTCGCGGGGGCGGGCCGTCGTGCAGGACGCAGCCGTCGCGCAGGACGACCGCGCGGTCGATCAGGGGCTCCAGGGGGCCCAGCTCGTGCAGGACGAGCAGGACGGTGGTGCCCGCCGCGACCTGCTCGCGCAGGGTCCGGGCCAGCACCTCCTGGCTCGCCAGGTCGACGCCCGCCATCGGCTCGTCCATGATCAGCAGCTCGGGTTCGGAGGCGAGGGCGCGGGCGATCAGGACGCGCTGGTGCTGGCCGCCCGACAGGGCGTTCACCGAGTCCTTGGCGCGGTCCGCCATGCCGACGAGCTCCAGGGCGTGCCGTACGGCCTCGTGGTCGGCCTTGCGCAGCACGCCGAAGCGGGCGCGGGAGAGCCGGCCGGAGGCGACGATCTCGGTCACCGTGGCGGGCACGCCGCCCGCGGCGGTCGTGCGCTGCGGCACGTACCCCACCCGCTTCCAGTCGCGGAAGCGCCGGCGCGGGGTGCCGAAGATCTCTATCTCGCCGCCGCTGACCGGGACCTGGCCGATGACGCTGCGGATGGCCGTCGACTTGCCGGAGCCGTTGGCGCCGAGCAGCGCGACGACCTCACCGCGGTGCACGGCGAGGTCGATGCCGCGCAGGACGGGGCGCGAACCCAGCTCGGCGGTCACGCCGCGCAGGGATATGACGGGCTCGCTCACGCTGTCCTCCTGGAACTCGGACTGGGTGTCACTTGGCGCCCAACGCCGTTCGCAGCGCCTTCAGGTTCGACTCCATGACCTGGAAGTAGTCGCTGCCCCTGGACTTGCCGGTGATGCCCTCGATCGGGTCGAGGACGTCCGTCTTCAGGTTCGCGTCGCCGGCGATGGTCTTGGCGGTCTTGTCGCTGACGAGCGTCTCGTAGAACACCGTCGAGACGCCGTCGGCCTTCGCCATCTTCTCAAGGTCCTTCACGCGGTTCGCGCTGGGCTCCGACTCCGGGTCCAGACCGTTGATGGCCTCCTCGGTGAGGCCGTAGCGCTCGGCGAGGTAGCCGAAGGCGGCGTGCGTGGTGATGAAGACCTTGGTCCTGGTGTTCACCAGCCCGGTCTTGTACCGGGTGTCGAGATCGGCGAACTTCTTCCGCAGCGCCGCCATGTTCTTGTCGTAGTCCGCGGCGTGCTTCGGGTCGGCCTTCTTGAGGGCCTTGGCGACCCCTTCGGCGACCTGGCCGTACTTCACCGGGTCGAGCCAGATGTGCGGGTCGGCGGAGCCGCTCTCCTCGCTCTTGGAGGTGTCGTGCGAGGCCGCGTGCCCGCCGACCTCGTTGCCGTGCTTCTCCAGGGTCGTCAGCGACGCGGCGTCGATCTTGGTCTTGACCTCGGACTGCGCCACGGCGTCGTCGACGGCCGGCTGCAGGTTCTTGAGGTAGACGACGGCGTCCGCCGACTGGAGCCGCGCCGTCTGCCGGGCGCTGATCTCCAGGTCGTGCGGCTCCTGACCGGGCTGGGTCAGGCTCGTGACCTGCACGTGCGTCCCGCCGATCTGCTCGGCGAGGTACTGCATGGGGTAGAACGACGCCACGATGTCGAGCTTCCCGTCGCTCCTGCCGCCGGCCGCCGTGGAGACCGAGCAGCCGGTGAGGGCGCCGAGGCCGACAGCGGTGGCTGTCAGGGCCGCGGACCCGGCCGTGCTTATTCGAGAAGCGGCGAGGCGCCGTCGTACGTTCATGACAGTCATTTTCAACAAACCTGGAAACGATTGTCAACAAGCCTTCGGTAAGCCCTCGGTAAACGGGGCGGCGAATGAGCCGGTAAGGGGCACGATGAGGCGAGGTGTCCCCGAACCGATTTGATACGAGGGTGGGCGGCGCCGGTAACCTGAATCATTCGCTGCCGTCCGTTCGTAATGAAGAGAGCACCGTGGCCGCCGACAAGATCGACACCATCGTCAGCCTGAGCAAGCGCCGTGGCTTCGTTTTCCCCAGTAGTGAGATCTACGGCGGACAGCGTGCCGCCTGGGACTACGGCCCGCTCGGCGTCGAGCTCAAGGAGAACATCAAGCGCCAGTGGTGGCGCTACATGGTCACCTCCCGCGAGGACGTCGTCGGTATCGACTCGTCGGTGATCCTGGCGACCGAGGTCTGGGTCGCGTCGGGACACGTCGCCACCTTCACCGACCCGCTCACCGAGTGCACCTCCTGCCACAAGCGCTACCGCGCCGACCACCTGGAGGAGGCCTACGAGGCGAAGCACGGCCGCCTCCCGGAGAACGGCCTCGCCGACCTCAACTGCCCCAACTGCGGCAACAAGGGCACGTTCACCGAGCCCAAGCAGTTCTCGGGCCTGCTCACCACCCACCTCGGCCCCACGCAGGACAGCGGCTCCGTCGCCTACCTGCGCCCCGAGACGGCCCAGGGCATCTTCACCAACTTCGCCCAGGTCCAGCAGACCTCGCGCCGCAAGCCGCCCTTCGGCATCGCGCAGATGGGCAAGTCCTTCCGCAACGAGATCACGCCCGGCAACTTCATCTTCCGCACCCGCGAGTTCGAGCAGATGGAGATGGAGTTCTTCGTCAAGCCGGGCGAGGACGAGAAGTGGCAGGAGTACTGGATGCAGGAGCGCTGGAACTGGTACACCGGCCTCGGTCTGCGCGAAGAGAACATGCGCTGGTTCGAGCACCCCAAGGAGAAGCTCTCCCACTACTCCAAGCGCACCGCCGACATCGAGTACCGCTTCAGCTTCGGCGGCAACGAGTGGGGTGAGCTGGAGGGCGTCGCCAACCGCACCGACTACGACCTCGGCGCGCACTCCAAGGCCTCCGGCCAGGACCTCTCGTACTTCGACCAGGAGGCCGGCGAGCGCTGGACTCCGTACGTCATCGAGCCCGCCGCCGGTGTCGGCCGCGCCATGCTGGCGTTCCTGCTGGACGCCTATGTCGAGGACGAGGCCCCCAACGCCAAGGGCAAGATGGAGAAGCGCACGGTGCTGCGCCTCGACCCGCGCCTCGCGCCGGTCAAGGTCGCCGTCCTCCCGCTCTCCCGCAACCCCGAGCTGTCCCCGAAGGCCAAGGGTCTCGCCACCGCCCTGCGCCAGCACTGGAACATCGACTTCGACGACGCGGGCGCCATCGGCCGCCGCTACCGTCGCCAGGACGAGATCGGCACCCCGTTCTGCGTCACGGTCGACTTCGACACCCTCGACGACAACGCCGTCACGGTGCGCGAGCGCGACTCGATGAAGCAGGAGCGCGTCTCCCTCGACCAGATCGAGGGCTACCTGGCCGCGCGCCTGATCGGCTGCTGACCTGGCTTGTCCGTGAAAAGCCCCCGGTTCCCGCGCTGCGGGAACCGGGGGCTTTTCGGATCGCCGGACATTCCGCGCGACCCCGGCCCCGGACTGATCCGAGAGACAGGCCCTGGCGGCCCGACACGTGGCGGCGCGATGAGAACTGCGACGGCGCGTTGGAGGCGACCTGTCCGGTGGACTGCTCCCCGAGCCGTCCTGGTTCTCAACGGCCCTGCAGCGCCTTGACGTTGTCGCCGAAGGTCCAGTTCTTCGAGCCGTCCCAGTTGATCGACCAGGTCATCAGGCCCTTGAGGCCGGTGCCGTAGTGCCGCCACGCCTGGGAGACCAGGCTCGGTGACATGTAGCCGCCACCGGCGCCCGACTGGGCGGGCAGACCCGGGACCTGCTTGTCGTAGGGCACCTTGATGGTGGTGCCCTGCACGACCAGCCCCTTGTTCAGGCAGTCGGTCTGCGCGGTGAAGCCCTGGACGGTGCCCGCGGAGTAGGAGTCGCCGGAGCATCCGTACATGCTGCCGTTGTAGTACTGCATGTTCAGCCACCACAGGCGCCCGTTGTCCGCGTACTTCTTGACGATCGGCAGATACGCGCCCCAGATCGAGCCGTACGTGATGCTGCCGCCCGTGACGTACGCGGTCTCCGGCGCCATGGTCAGCCCGAAGTTGGCCGGCATCTGCGACAGCACGCCGTCGATGATCCGGATCAGGTTGGCCTGGGACGTGGAGAGCTGACCGATGCTGCCACTGCCGACCAGGCCCGTCTCGATGTCGATGTCGATACCGTCGAAGTTGTACTTCTTCAGGATCGGCACGATCGTCGCGACGAACCTGTCGGCGACGGCGGAGGAACTGAGGTCGATGCCCGCCGCAGCCCCGCCGATCGACAGCAGGATCGTCTGCCCGGACGCCTTGGCCGCGCACATCTCCGCCGACGTCGCGACCTTCACACCGGTGTCCATCCCGTCCTCCCACAGCGCCGTGCCGTCGGAGCGGATGACCGGGAACGCCGCGTTGATCACGTTGTAGCCGTGCGCGGCGATACGGGAGTCGGTGATCGGAGTCCACCCGAACGGCGGGTGCACTCCGTTGGAAGAGCCGTCCCAGTTCTCCCAGTAGCCCTGGAGAACCTTCCCGGACGGGCGGGACTTCACGGCGCAGGTGTCGGCGGCGGATGCGGTGGGGGCGGTGGCGACCGACAGCGGGGCGAGGACGGCTGCGGTGAGTGCGAGGGCGAACAGGCGCAGCTTCCGACGGATCATGCGAGGCCTCCCGGTGGGGGGTGCGGTGAGGTGTCGTAGGCATGACAGTGCCTGCGGTCCAGACCTGTCGTCAATAGGTCTGGACCAAAGTGGGGTGGGGGTGGCGGGTGGCGGGTGGAAAGCGCCGGATGACCGATAACAGATGACGGCTGACAGGTGACAGCTGACAGCTGACAGATGACAGATATTGAAATCTGTCATCTGTCATGCCATCGTGAGAGGGCACCGATCCTTCAAGGGACACCAGGGAGTCCTCATGCATACCCGCCCCCTCGGAACCACCGGCCCCCAGGTCTCCGCCCTCGGCCTCGGTTGCATGGGCATGTCCGCGCTGTACGGCGAGGCGGACCGGGCCGAGTCCATCGCGACCATCCACGCCGCCCTCGAGGCAGGCGTGACGCTCCTCGACACCGGCGACTTCTACGCCATGGGCCACAACGAGATGCTGATCGGCGAGGCCCTGCGCGCGGCTCCGGCGGCCCTGCGCGAGCAGGCGCTGACCAGCGTCAAGTTCGGCGCCCTGCGCGACCCGGACGGCGGCTGGTCCGGATACGACGGCCGCCCCGCCGCGGTGCGGAACTTCGCCGCGTACTCGCTGCAGCGCCTGGGCGTCGATCACATCGACGTGTACCGGATCGCGCGGCTCGACCCGAACGTCCCGATCGAGGAGACGGTCGGCGCGATCGCCGAGCTCGTGGAGAAGGGGCACGTCAGGCACATCGGCCTGAGCGAGGTCGGCGCCGAAACCATCCGCCGGGCCGCCGCCACCGCCCCCATCTCCGACCTCCAGATCGAGTACTCGCTGATCTCGCGCGGCATCGAGGACGAGGTCCTGCCGACCACCCGTGAGCTGGGCATCGGGATCACCGCGTACGGCGTGCTGTCCCGCGGGCTGATCTCCGGCCACTTCACGGCCGACCGGCAACTGGCCCCGACCGACTTCCGTTCCATGAGCCCCCGCTTCCAGGGAGAGAACCTCCAGCACAACCTCTCCCTCGTCGAGGCGTTGCGGAAGATCGCGGAGCAGAAGGGCGTCAGCGTGGCGCAGATCGCGATCGCGTGGGTGTTGTCGAGGGGCGAGGACATCGTGCCGCTGGTCGGTGCGCGGACCCGGGAGCGGCTGGCGGAGGCGCTCGGTGCGCTGGACGTCACGCTCGACGACGCCGACCTCGCGGCGATCGAGCAGGCCGTGCCGGCGGACGCCGCCGCGGGCGACCGCTACCCGGCGGCGCAGATGTCACATCTCGGCACCGAACGCTGACAGTGCCGCCAGGTACGGTTTTCGACATGGCACCGACCACCGAAGCACTGACCGCCGAGCGCATCCTCGAGGCGACCGAGGAGGCGCTGCGCCGCCACGGCCCCGCGAAGGCCACCGTGGTGGACGTGGCCCGCGCGCTCGGCGTCAGCCACGGCAGCGTCTACCGTCACTTCCGTACGAAGGCGGCGCTGCGGGAGGCGGTCACGAAGCGCTGGCTGGACCGTACGTCGCAGATACTCGCGGAGATCGCCAGGCCGTCGTCCGCGCCACCCCCGGAGGCGCTCGAGCACTGGCTGTCGACGCTGTTCACCGCCAAGCGGCACAAGGCGGGCGACGATCCCGAGCTGTTCGCCACGTACTCGGTGCTGCTCGACGAGGCGAGCGCGGTGGTCGAGGAGCACGTCGCCGAGCTGGTCGACCAGCTGTCGGACATCATTCATCGCGGTGTGATGGAGGGCGACTTCATGACCGTGGACGGCGACTCCGTCGCGACGGCCCGCGCCGTCTTCCACGCCACGAACCGTTTCCACGACCCCGCCTACGCCCACGAGTGGGAAAAGCCGGGCATCGAGGCCGAGTTCTCGACGGTCGTCACCCTCGTCCTGCGCGGACTGCGCCGCCGAATCGACTGATTCCACGGCCCCGACGGACCGGTGCTCCCGACGGACCGGTGCTCCCGGCGGACCGGTGGTCCCGGCGAACCGGTGGTCCCGGCGGAGGGCTACCCCTCCGTCGGGTCCACCGTCGCCTGATGCGCCTCGGCGAGGTGCTCCTCCGCCTTCAGCCACGGCAGGAACTGCGCGCCCTTGCGCCAGCCGCAGGTGTCGCATCTGATCGTGCGCTGTACACCGGCGCGCTGGACATGGACGACGTGCTCGCGGCCGTGCTGGTCCCAGCGGCTGACCTTGCTCGTGTTGATCTGCAGCATGACACCTCCAGGTGTTACCGCTCCGCTTGCCCGGCAGGGCGTTGGCGGCAAGCCTTTCGCAGCAAGGAGTGTGCAGCATCGGGAAGATCAACGGGGGTTCTCGGGCCGCGAGTTCACCGCGTGGTCGTACGCGATCACGATCCGTTTCCGCCCGTCCACCCTCCGCACTGCCGTACCGCCCCCGATCTAGACTCCGCTCATGACGACCGGAACTCCCGCCATCGCCAAGGACCTCGCGCCCCACGGCACCCTGCGGGCCTCGATCAACCTGGGCAATCCCGTGCTGGCCCAGGGCACACCGACGGCCCCGGCGGGCATCACCGTCGACCTCGCACGGGAGATCGCCGCCCGCCTGGACGTCCCCGTGGAACTCCTCTGCTTCGACGCGGCCCGCACGTCGTACGAGGCGATGGCGGAGGGCCGTGCCGACCTCTGCTTCCTGGCCGTCGAGCCCGCGCGGGAGGCCGAGATCGCGTTCACGGCGCCGTACGTCGTGATCGAGGGCGTGTACGCCGTCCCCCGCGACTCGGACCTGACGACCGTGGCCGGGGTCGACCGTCCCGGCGTACGGATCGGAGTGAAGCGCGGGTCCGCCTACGACCTCTTCCTCTCCCGCACGCTTCGGCACGCGAGCGTGGTGCGCGGGGAGGACGGGGTCGAGGCGTTCCGGGCCGAGGGGCTGGAGGTCGCGGCCGGGATCCGGCAGCCGATGACCGAGTTCGTCGCGGCACACCCCGAACTCCGCCTCATCGAGGACCGGTTCATGCAGATCCGCCAAGCGGTCGGCACGACGAGGACCCGCCACGCCGAGACCGTCCGCTTCCTCCACGACCTCGTCGAGGAACTGAAGGCGAACGGTTTCGTCGCGAACGCCCTACGCCGCGCCCACCAGCCGGAGACCCTGGCCGCCCCACTGACCCGCCCTGGGAGCTGACCTAGGATCGGCGCGTGATCGCCGAACTGCAGTGCGTGGTGCTGGACTGTCCCGATCCGCTCCGACTCGCCGAGTTCTACGAAGACTTGCTCGGCGGCACCGTCAACCGGCCGGACCGGCGCTGGGCGCTCGACGAGGCCTGGTCGACGCTGCACACGCCGTCCGGTCTCGTCCTCGCCTTCCAGCGCGTTCCGACCACGGAGTACCGGCCTCCGCAGTGGCCCGATCCCGCCCACCCCCAGCAGTTCCACCTGGACTTCGGCGTCCCCGACCTGGACCGAGCGCGGGAACAGGTCCTGGCTCTGGGCGCGACGCCGCTCGACGTGTCCGACGGGCGGGGCTGGCACATCTACGCCGATCCGGCAGGACATCCCTTCTGCCTGGTCCGTCACTTCCGTCACTGAGGAGTCGTCTTGATGACGCGTGGGACAGCCGAGCTCGGGGAGCTGTTGCGGCGGGCCGGGCTGGAAGTCGTCGGCGAACGGCGGGTTCAGGAGGTGCCGTCGCCCCGGTTCGCGTGGCGTGCGACTGTTCCGGGTGACGCGGAGCGGGTGGTGCGCGTGGCCGGTGACCGGGCGGACCCGATCGGCGAGTTCAACGCGCAGTGGCACCGGCTGGCGGTCGCGGGCGGGATCCTCGACGAGGACGGTGTCTTCCTCATCGACATCGCCGACCACTGCACGGGCAGCGCGCCCTGGGACTGGACGCCGGTCCGGCTCACCGACCGGTGGGACCTCGCCGGAGTGCTGGGCGAGCGGCCCGGCGAGCCGAAGTTCGTCGCGCTCTCCACGGATGGCGACAGCCTGCTGGGTACGACATCCGAGGACGACGGGATCCGGCTCGTCGTCGTGGACCGGATGCGGGAGCGGCGGGAGGCGGCCGCGCGGGCGACGGCACGGGAGACACCTGAGGAGCGGGCCGTCGCCTGGGAGTCGGCGGTCGCGGGGCTGGACCCTTCGGGGAGGCTCCTCACGTCGTGGGCGAACGGGCTGGCGCTCAACCCGGCCACCCCCGATGACCTGCGCGCCGGTCTACAGGGCCGGTCCACCTACCTCAAGTACAGCGCGATGCCGACGGCGGTCGTGGAGGCCGCCATGGTGCACCCGGACTGGCAGATACGGGCGCAGTTGGCCGAGGCCCAGCCGAACATCACGGCCGATCAATGGATCCGTCTGATCCTCGCCGAGCGGAACGAGCGGCACCGGTGGATCCTCACCATGCTCGCGGCGGACCGGCGCGTCGAGCTCACCGGACCCGCCTGCGAGCGGCTCGCCGTGGATCCGTCCGCCCGGGTCCGTGCGGAGACCGCCCGACTGTCCGGGCTGTCCGCGCACCTGCTGACCGTGCTGGCCGCCGACCCCGAGTGGACGGTACGGGCCGCGGCCTGCCGACGGGCCTGGCCCCACCTCCCGAGCGGGACCCGGCACAAGCTGCTCGGGGACCCCAGCGGCAAGGTCCGTGCGCAGGCCCTGCTCCGGCACCACCAGGACCATCCGATGCCCCGGTCCGTCTTCCTCGCCCTCGCCACCGACTTCGCCTCCGACACCGCCGACGGGGGGTTCCAGGACCGTGCCGTGAAGACCTGCCGTCTGGAGCGCGAACTCGCAGAACACCTGGCCCACCACGGCGATCCCGCCCTGCGTCGTTCCCTCGCGGGCAGCCCGGGCCTCGACCCGGACCTGGTGGCCCTCCTCGGCCGGGACCAGGACGAGTCCGTCCGTTTCGCGGTCTCCACGCGACCCGACCTCACCGAGGAACAACGAGTCGGCATCGACATCGACTTCGATCCGCGTCTGCACCACTGTCCGCTCGACTGGGTCACGGACCTGCACGGCGACCCCGCCGCCCTGCGCCGCCTGGCCGCATCCGCCCACCCCCTCGTACGCCGCAGCGTCGCCCGCGTCAAGCGTCTTCCGCCGGACGTCGTGGAACTCCTCGCCCGGGACGAGGACCGCGTCGTGCAGCTCTTCCTCGCCGAGTCCTGCGACGACGCGCCCCCCGACATGCTGCTGCGGGTGTGGCAGTGGTGGACCGGGAGCCTCAGCGCCCCCGACCGCCCGCACGGCCACCCGAACTTCCCCCGCCACGACCTCCTCCGCCACGCCGACGACCCGAACCCGCGGATGCGCCAACTGGCCCTGGACGACCCGGAGTCGACGCCCGAACTGGTGGAGCGGTTCAGCCGGGACCCGGACGAGGAGGTCAGATACCGGGCCGCGAAGGACCCGCGGCTGACAGCGGCGTCGGCGGTACGGCTGCTGGACGACCCGCACGGCCACATACGCCATGCGGCCTTCTGGCACGCGCGGTTTCCCGCTCGGGTCGTCGTCCGGCTGCTGCGCGACCCCGACACCGCGGAGCCCGCGGCCCGGCACCCGTCCCTGCCCGTCCCCGTCATGCAGCGGATGCTCCAACTGCTGCAACTGCACCCACCGCTCAGCTGATCGTGCGCGGCAGTCGCAGGCTCAGGGCCGTCGTCAGGGCCACGCCCGCCAGTTGGACCAGGAGGGTGGTGACGAGGGCGTCCCGCATGCCCTCGCTCGCGGCGAGGGACAGGAAGAGGGTGCCCAGGGTGGCGACGCCGACCGCGAGGGCCGACTGCTGGGTGGTGGCCATGACGCCACTGCCGACGCCGGCCCGCGCGGACGGCACCTCGGAGAGGATGATCCGGATCAGGACGGGGAGTTGGAGCGCCTGGCCCGCGCCCGCGACGGCCGCGCCCGGCAGCAGTTGCCACACGCCCAGGTCGGGCCAGGACCGCCAGGCGGCCAGCGCGATGAGGCCCACGCCCACCGCCTGGATCAGCCCGCCCGCGGTGACGATCCGGGTGCCGTAGCGGGCGATCAGCCGGGGGCCGCAGAGGGAGACGACGAAGAAGACCGCGGCCATCGGTGCCAGGGCCAGGCCCGCCGGGACCGGGCCGAGGCCCGCACCCCGCTGCAGCGCCACCGCGATCACGAACATGAAACCGCTGAAGCCGATCGAGAACGGCACGATCATGATCAGGCCCCGGCGGAGCGAGGTCAGCGCGAACAGGCTCGGCGGCACCAGAGGCGTACGGCCCTGGCGGTCCTCCCGGCGCTCGACGAAGTAGAACGCCGCCGCCGCGAGGGGGAACAGCGCCAGCGACAGCCAGGTCCACAGGGGCCAGCCCGCCGCCCTGCCCTCGGTGAGGGGGGCGAGGAGCGCGAGAAGGGACACGGCGAGCAGCACCGTACCGGGGGTGTCGATCGGCTCCGGGTGCTGCGAGCGCGTCTCGGGGACGGCGCGCGTGGCCAGGATCAGGCCGAGGATCACGACGGGCACGTTCACGAGGAACACCGCGCGCCAGCCGGTGCCCGCGATGTCCGCCGCGACGAGGAGGCCGCCGAGTATCTGCCCGGCCACCATGGACAGACCGGCCGTGGCCCCGTACAGGCCCATGGCCTTGGCGCGGCGCGGGCCGGCCGTCGCCGCCTGGATGGTGGCGAGCACCTGCGGCAGCATCGCCGCGGACGCCGCGCCCTGCGCGACGCGCGCCGCCACCAGCGTCCAGGCGCTGGGCGCGAGCCCGCACGCCAGGGAGGTCAGGCCGAAGGCCGCCATGCCGCCGAGGAAGAGCCGGCGTCGACCGAAGAGATCGCCGAGGCGGCCGCCCAGGACGAGCAGGACGGCGTACGCGACTCCGTACCCGGCGACGACGAGTTCGAGGACGGCTTCGCTCGCGTTCAGGTCCCGGCCGATGGTCGGGAGGGCTACGTTGACGATGAAGAAGTCGATGAGGGGCAGTGCCGCCCCGAGCAGCACGGTGAAGAGGCCGAGGCCGCTGAGCACGGGTGCTGCGGAGGGCGAGCGGACTGGAGTCCTGAGGGTTCCGGTTTCGGTCACGTCCTCCAGACTTCTCCTGACCTCAGACTGGTACCAGAGTGTCCTTATCCTGGTAGAAGCACTACCTGGCAACAGGTTCCGGCGAACGGCAGGCTGGAGGCATGACGACGATGACGCAGGAGAGCACCGCTCCCCGGCCGGTGGAGGCCATCGACCCCGCTCAGCGGGCGGTGTCCGTGACTTCTCCCCGGCCGGTGGACCCCGAGCCGCACGGCTCCGTCGCCCCCCGCGGCAGCGAGATCCGGCGGCATGAGCTCGCCACCTTCCTGCGCAACCGCCGTGAGCGCATCACGCCGGAGCAGGTCGGACTGCCCCGCGGCCGTCGCCGGCGCACGCCGGGCCTGCGCCGCGAGGAGGTCGCGCAGCTCTCCGCCGTCGGCGTCACCTGGTACACCTGGCTCGAACAGGCCCGTGACATCCAGGTCTCCGAACAGGTCCTCGACGCGCTGGCCCGCACCCTGATGCTCGACTCCAGCGAGCGCGCCCACCTCTTCCGGCTGGCCGGAGCCGTCGACCCCACGCCCGCCGCGCCGTGCCCGACCCTCACCCCGGCCCTGCTCGAGGTGCTGTCCCAGTTGGAGCCGGTTCCGGCCTGCATCCAGAACAGCCGCTACGACATCCTGGCCTACAACCGCACGTACGCCCGGCTGATGATGCGCGACCTCGACGCCGTACCGCCCGAGGACCGCAACTGCATGATCCTCGCCTACACCCACCCGGAGTGGCGCGAGTCGATCGTGCTCCTCGACGAGACCATGCGCGTGATGGCCGCCAAGCTGCGCGGCTCGATGGCCGGCCACCTCGGCGAGCCCGCCTGGAAGCTGCTGGTCAAGCGACTGCGGACGGAGTCGGCGGAGTTCCGTGAGATCTGGGAGCGGTACGAGGTGTACGGCGGCTCGCGCAGCAAGACCAAGCAGTTCCTGAACCCGTACGTCGGGCTGCTCACCGTCGACCACACCGACCTGTGGCTCGCCCCCGACATGGGCGCCCGCATGGTGACGTACGCCCCCGTGGACGAGCAGAGCCGCGAACGCCTGAGGAAGCTGCACGAGATCGCGCTGACGGCGGAGACGGAAGCCGCCTAGGACACGCCTAGACCCGGACGGTCACCGAGTCCCGGACTTCCGCCGACTCCAGCTGCCGTGCCGTCCGCTCGGCCGTCCCGCGTGCCCAGCGTCCGCTGGTCAGCGCGCCCAGGACGAGCACGGCGAGACCGCAGCCGGCGAGGATCCACCAGCCGGGGCGGGCGGCCGACACGAACGTCTCCCGGTACGCCGAGGCCTGGATGCCGGAGGCCAGGACCGCGCCGACCACGGCGACACCGAGGGTGCCGCCGATCTGGCGGCTGGTGGAGGCGACGGCGGCAGCGACCCCGGCCTGGGTGCGGGGCATGCCGGAGACGGCGGTGTTGGTGATGGGGGCGTTCACGAAGCCGAAGCCGAGGCCGAAGAGGACGTACCCGATGACGAGCGTGACGTTCGACGTCTCGCCCTCGAACGCGGCGAAGAGGATCCCGCTCGCGGTCATCGAGACCCCCGCGATCAGCAGGGGCAGTCGCGGCCCCCGGTTGCCGACCAGCCGCCCCGACAGCGGCGCGCACACGAAGCACATGACCGCCATGGGCAGCATCCACAGGCCCGCGTGCAGCGCGTCCAGACCGCGCACGTTCTGCAGATAGAGCGTCGAGAGGAACAGGAACCCGCTGAGCGCGGCGAACGCGCTGATGGCGACGACCGTGGCCCCGCTGAACGGCGCCGAACGGAAGAAGCCCAGGTCGATGAGGGGTTCGGCGCGCCGGGGCTCGTACCACAGCAGGCCGAGCAGCGCGGCGACGGCGATCGCGCCGAAGGCGAGGGTCTGGGGAGCGCCGGAGCTGGGCGCCTCGATGATCGCGTACGTCAGGGAGCCGAGCAGCGCGATGACGAGAAGCTGCCCGACCGGGTCGGGGCGGCGGGCCTTGGGGGCGCGGGACTCGGGGACGTAACGCCAGGTGAGCAGGAGCGCGGCGAGGCCGACCGGGAGGTTGATCCAGAAGATCGACCGCCAGCCGACCGAGTCCACGAGCAGGCCGCCCACGATCGGCCCCGCGGCCATCGATATGCCGACCACACCACCCCAGACGCCGATCGCGCGGGCACGCTCGCGCGGGTCCGTGAAGGTGTTGGTGATGATCGACATCGCGACCGGGTTCAGCATCGAGCCGCCGACCGCCTGCACCATGCGGAAGGCGACGAGCGAGTCCAGGTTCGGAGCGACGGAGCACAGGACCGAACCGAGGGTGAAGATCACCAGGCCCGCCTTGAAGACCCGGCGGCGGCCGATGCGGTCGGCGGTCGAGCCCGCGAGCATCAACAGCGACGCCAGGACCAGCGTGTACGCGTCGATGGTCCACTGGAGGCCCGCCACGCTCGCGTGCAGTTCCTTCTGCATCGAGGGCAGGGCGACGTTCAGGACCGTGTTGTCGAGGCTCACGATCAGCAGGCTCATACAGCAGATCGCGAGGACGAGAAGACGGTGGCGAGGACTGAGCTCGGGCATTCCACCAGCCTACGCCCGTGTCGATAGTGCGTCTAACTAATGACCCTCTTCTGACTCTCCTCTGTTGCGCACCGCACTCATTCATGACAGTCACCACAGTCATCGCACCCGTCCGCGTACGCGACAATGGGGGAATGTCCACGACCGCCCTCGCCCCCGCCACCCCGCTGTCGATCGGCCCCCACACCGTCCAGCCGCCCGTCGTCCTCGCCCCCATGGCCGGGATCACGAACGCGCCGTTCCGCACGCTCTGCCGCGAGTTCAGCGGCGGAAAGGGCCTGTTCGTCAGCGAGATGATCACCACGCGGGCGCTGGTCGAGCGCAACGAGAAGACCATGCAGTTGATCCACTTCGACGCGACCGAGAAGCCGCGCTCGATCCAGCTGTACGGCGTGGACCCGGCGACCGTCGGCAAGGCCGTCCGCATGATCGCGGAGGAGGACCTCGCCGACCACATCGACCTGAACTTCGGCTGCCCGGTCCCGAAGGTCACCCGCAAGGGCGGCGGCTCCGCCCTCCCGTACAAGCGCAACCTCCTGCGGGCGATCCTGCGCGAGGCCGTCAGCGGGGCGGGCGACCTCCCGGTGACGATGAAGATGCGCAAGGGCATCGACGACGACCACATGACGTTCCTCGACGCCGGACGGATCGCCGTCGAGGAGGGCGTCACCGCCATCGCCCTGCACGGCCGCACCGCCGCCCAGCACTACGGCGGCACGGCCGACTGGGACGCCATCGCGCGGCTCAAGGAGCACGTGCCGGAGATCCCCGTCCTCGGCAACGGCGACATCTGGTCGGCGGAGGACGCGCTGCGAATGGTGCGCGAGACCGGCTGCGACGGGGTCGTGGTCGGGCGCGGCTGCCTCGGCAGGCCGTGGCTGTTCGGCGACCTGGTGGCCGCCTTCGAGGGGCGCCAGGACGCCTACGCCCGCCCGACCCTGCGCGAGGTCGCGGCCGTCATGGTCCGCCACGCCACCCTGCTCGGCGAGTGGATCGGCGACGAGGCGCGCGGTGTCATCGACTTCCGCAAGCACGTGGCCTGGTACCTGAAGGGCTTCGCGGTCGGCTCCGAAATGCGCAAGCGGCTCGCGATCACGTCGTCCCTCGCCGAACTCTCGGACGGCCTCGCCGAGTTGGACCTCGACCAGCCCTGGCCGGCGGGCGCGGACGGCCCGCGCGGCCGCACGTCCGGCAACAACCGCGTGGTCCTGCCGGACGGCTGGCTCAAGGACCCGTACGACTGCGCGGGCATCAGCGAGGACGCGGAGCTGGACACGTCCGGGGGCTGACTCTCCTGCCGGGGGGCCGGGGGCTCCCTCAAGCGCCCCCGACCGCCGTGAGCAACGCCAACGGCGCCGCCGCCGAACGGGACTCCCGTACGCACGCATGCGGATAGGGCACCGGCTCCCCGTGTGTCTCGCGGCCGTACCCGGCGAGGACCTCCGGCAGACGGTGGCCGGCGACCGTGGCGGCGTCGACGAGCGCGTGGGCGACCGAACGGGCCTCGTCGTGCAGGCCGTAGCGGGCCAGTCCCAGCGTGATCAGGGCGTTGTCGTGCGGCCAGACCGAACCGCGGTGGTACGACAACGGGTGGTACGCCGGCTGCCCGGCGGCCAGGGTGCGCACACCCCAGCCGGAGAAGAAGTCCGGCTCCAGCAGGCGGTGGCCGACCAGTTCGCCGTACTCCTTGTCGAGCAGCCCCGACCACAGCAGGTGCCCGGCGTCCGAGGCGAGGGCGTCGACCTGACGGCCGTCACCGTCCAACGCCAGCGCCGGGAAGGCGTGTTCACTCATCCAGAAGTCCCGCTGGAAACGGTCACGGAGGTCCGCAGCCGCCTGTTCGAGCAGGGCGGCGTAGACCTCGTCGCCCCAGACCGTACGGGACAGGTGGGCGGTGCGGCGCAGCGCGTCGTACGCGTATCCCTGCGCGCCCGCGGCCATCACCGGCCCACTGGGGCGGCTCCCGTCGGCGGAGCAGATCGCGCCGGGGGAGTCCTTCCAGTTCTGGTTGGCGAGGCCGCCGCCGTCCGCGCGGTAGACGAGATAGCCGACGGAGGTCAGACCGCCGTGGTCCAGCATCCAGCCGATCGCCGCCCGGGCGTTGGCCTCCAGCCGCCGGGCCAGGGCCGGGTCACCCGTCTGCTCTGTGTACGCGCCGAGCAGCACCAGGAACAGTGGCGTCGCGTCCACCGATCCGTAGTACCGCCCGTACGGCACCTGCCCGAAGTGCGCCAGCTCACCGTGGCGCACCTCGTGCACGATCTTGCCGGGCTGGGCCACCGCACCCGATCCCACCTCGACCGCCTGCGTCGCGGCGAGCGCGGGCAGCGTGGCGGCGGCGAGCTCGGGGCGGTAGGGGAGCGCGAACAGGGAGGTCAGCAGGGCGTCGCGGCCCAGGAGCGTGAGGAACCACGGCACTCCGGCCGCCGGCACCCGCAGCTCCTCGCCGTCCGGGCCCGTCGCCGGGACCTGGAGCACCGCGAGGTCGGACAGCCCGCGCGCACAGGCCGCGGCCAGCTCCGGCCAGCCGGTCGGGAAGGGCACGCCGTCCGCGAACTCGCCTTCCAGCGCCAGGAGTCGTTCATTCGCCGCGGAGGGTGAGGCGGGCACCTCCGGATCCTTCAGCGCCCCGTGCGGGCGGGCCGCCACGCGCAGCGCAAGCTCCGCCGAGGCGTGGGGTTCGAGGTCCAGGGTCCATACGAGGCGACGGGCGCCGGTGCCGGTCTCCTCGACCCCGTCCGGCGGGGGCTCGGAAGTGATCGTCGTGCAGGACCGCCACTCCCCGCGCTGGTAGCTGAACTCCACCCCGTCATCGAGGACCTGACGCCCTCGTACGGCGCCGATCTTGGCGTACGTACGGTAGTCGGAGCGCAGCTCGAACTGGTCCGTGAAGTCGGCGTCCACGGTGAGCGCGATGCGCACGGTCGTGGGCGACGGGCGGTTGCTGGTGACGCGCAGCGCCTCCACGAACGCGCCGTCGGTGACGGCCTGCTCACGGAAGAGCGTGTACGCGGGCGGTTCGTTGCGCCCGCCGCGCGGGACGAGTACACAGCGTGCCGTGTCGCCGTCCGCGACCGGCGTCAGCGCCTCGGGCACCGCGCCGTCGACGGTCAGCTGCCAGCGGCTGAGGTGCCGGGCGTCCCGTACGAATAACCCGTCCGGGGAGCTGCCGCTGCGCACCCCGCTGATGTCCCCGCCGTCGCCCACGGCGGCGAACGTCCCACCGTGCACGAGCAGATGATGCCGGTCCGTCATCCCCGGTCCCCTCCCTTGGCGCCCGTCTCGAATGAACTGTGTGGTGTGTGTGGCGTGTGTGATGCGCGCGATGCGTGTGGCGGCGTGCCCTGTGCCTTGTCGAACGCGCGGTGCCCCGGATGGGACACGACGTGCGTCGACTGATCCGCCCGATCCGCCCGATCCGCCCGATCGGCTTGGTCGGCTCGCGCGGGCTCGTGCAGCAGGTCCAGGGTCAGTGCGGCCGTCCAGCTGAAGCCGAGCGCGCCGCAGGCCTCGCCGGTGTACGGATCCACGTACTCCGCGAACCCGGACGTGTCCGCCGTCTCCAGCAGCGCCGCCCGCAACTCCTCCGCGCGCCCGTGCTCCCCGTGCAGTCGCAGCCCGCGCTCCAGCAGCCAGTTCGTGTTGAACCACGCGGGGCCGCGCCAGTAGCGGTGCGGGTCGAAGGCGTGCCCGGTCAGGTCGTAGCTCGGCGCCAGCCGGGCGACCCCGCCGACCCCGAAGTGCGGGCCGCCGACCGTGCGGACCAGGGTGGCGGCGATGTCGCGGGGGAGCGCGGGGAGGATGAGCGGGAGCAGCCCGGCCACGCTGCGCTCGGGGATGAGCGCCCCGGCGCGAGAGCGCTGCTCCGAAGCGAGAGCGCCGCTCTGGCGGGAGCGCCGCTCCGAAGCGTGAGCACTGCTCTCGGCGGAGTGCTGCTCCGGTGTGAGAGCCCGAGAGTCCCGCTCCGACCCGTGAGCACCGCTCTCGGAAGAGCGCCGCTCCGAGGCGTGAGCACCGCTCTCAGGAGAGCGCCGCCCCGAACTGAGAGCACCGCTCTCGCCCTCGTCGCACGCATCCCCGCCGTACGACTCCCCACCGCGCCCCTCCCCGCCATACACATCCCGGCAGAAGAACATCCCCTCCGCCGGGTCCCACAGGCGTTCCACCAGCGCCGCCGTCAACCGTTCCGCGCGGGCGTGCCGCGCCGTCCCCGCCGCGCCCAGCTCCCGCGCGATCGCGGCGAGCGCGTGCTCGGAGGCGATCAGCAGCGCGTTGAACGCCGGGTCCTCGACGGCGAACTCGCCGGCGCCGTCGGCGTACCCGCCGTCCCGGTAGTCCGTCGCGAGTCGCACGTACCGGCCGTAGTCGAGGTCCGTCGGCCGGTCCTCCGCGGACCCGTGGTCGAGGTCGGCGCGGCGGAAGGAGCGCGGCGCGGCCGGGGTGACACGGCTGAGCGGGGCGTCCCAGCACGGGCTGTTGTCCATGCCCTGCTCCCACGGGTGCACCACGGAGGCGAGCCCGCCGCCGCCCAGGTCCCGCCGGTGCAGCAGATAGCGGTGCCAGGCGGCCAGCCGGGGATACATCCGGGAGAGGAAGGAACGCGACCGGGACAGGCCCGGGTCGGCCTGGTGCACCAGCCAGGCGGCGAGCGCGTGCACCGGTGGCTGCACGATGCCCGACGTCTGTACGGTGCGCGGGGCGCCCGCAGCGCGCCCCGCGGTCGAGGAGCGCCAGAAGTCGGGGCTCGGGAAGTAGGCGTCGAGCGGGACGGAGGGGTTGAACACGATGTGCGGGATCCGGCCGTCACCCCACTGGGCGCCGAGCAGCGTCTCCAGTTCCGTCTGTGCCCTCAAGGGGGACAGGTGGCGCAGGCCGATCGCGATGAAAGCGGAGTCCCAGGACCACTGGTGCGGATACAGCCCGTGCGAGGGAACCGTGGACGTTCCCGTCCAGTTGCCTTCGAGTACCCGGGCGGCCCTGAGGTGCAGCGACCCGGCGAGCCGGTCGGGATCGTATACGTACGCGCCGGAGTGGGTGATCTCGTGCGAACCGGGCGGAGCGGGGGAACCCGAGGTGCGCGCGGGGGTGGTGGTCCCCGTGCGGTGGATGGTGAGTTGGGTTGTGCTGTCCACTCAGGTCTCCCCGAAGACGTCCGGCCGATCGGTTCGGCACTAGCTACCGTAGGGTTACGTCTATTTAACACGCAAAACTCAATATGTAATGCAGAGTTGGTGAACGCAAGGGGTTGGGCATGACAGGTATGGCGGGGACGGCGGGAAGGGCGGCGAAGGCCATGAGGGCCGGGCATCAGGCAAGCGCCGGGGAACTGCTCGAACTGGTGCGCAGCGGGCGTGCCACGACGCGCGGCGCGCTGCAGCAGGCCACCGGTCTGTCGCGGGCCACGGTCGGCCAGCGCCTCGACCGGCTCTTCCGCGCGGGCTGGCTGCGCGAGGGCGCGGGCGGCCCGGTGGACTCCCCCAGGGCGGCCGGCCCTCGATCACCCTCGAGTTCGACGACGAACACGCCGTCGTCCTGGCCGCCGACCTCGACACCCGGCACGGCCGGGCCGCCGTCGTCTCGCTGAGCGGCGAGATCCAGGCCGAGCACCACGGAAGCCTGCGCATCGAGGACGGCCCGGACGCCGTACTGGGCGAACTCGGCCGCTGGTTCGCCGAGCTGCTGGAGAAGGCCGGGCAGCGCGCGGACGCGGTGTGCGGGATCGGGATCGCGGTGCCGGGCCCGGTCGACACCGACACCGGCAAGGTGGTGCAACCGCCGATCATGCCCGGCTGGGACGGCTACGACATACGCGGGCGTCTGGGACGTGCCTTCGCCGAGCACGCCGGCATCGAGAGCGCCGGTGGTGCCGGCGGCACCACGGGCGCCGGGGTCATCAGGAGCGGCGCCCGCATCCCCGTACTCGTCGACAACGACGCCAACCTCATGGCGTACGGGGAACAGCGCACCGGATATCCGGACTGCTCGGCGTTCGCCCTGGTCAAGGTCTCCACCGGTATCGGCGCGGGGATGGTCGTCGGCGGCTCCATCTACCGGGGCGTCGACGGGGGTGCCGGGGACATCGGGCACATCCGGGTGGGCGCGGACGCGCTGTGCCGGTGCGGTTCGTACGGCTGTCTGGCCGCTGTCGCGAGTGGTGGCGCGGTGGCGCGCAGACTCGCCGAGTCCGGCGTCCCTGCCGCCTCCGGATCGGATGTGCGCGACCTGCTGACGGCCGGGCACCCGGAGGCGATGGCGCTCGCGCGGGAGGCGGGGCGTCAGGTCGGGGACGTACTCGCGACCGTGGTGACCCTGCTGAATCCCGGCGTGCTGATGATCGCCGGGGATCTGGCCGGAACCCCGTTCCTCACGGGTGTGCGCGAGTTGCTGTACCAGCGGGCACTGCCGCGTTCGACCGCTCATCTGGACGTGGTGACCTCGCGGCTCGGGGAGCGGGCGGGGCTGGTGGGGGCCGGTGCGCTGGTCGTGGAGTACCTGTACGCGCCGGAGCGGGTGGAGGAACGGCTGACGGCGCTGGGTGTGTGAGGCCCGTGTGACGCACATGGGTGGCGGGACGTTCGGCGGGGCATGTGACGTCCGTGTGTCGCGTCCGCGACGCGTCCACATCGTGGTCCGCATGATGACATTCGGGCCGTCTTTACTGCGTGATTCTCGCCACCCTTGATAGGGGTACCGCTCAGATGAGCGGATCTTGGGCGACTGCACTTCCCTAAGGGGTGGCACTCAGTGCCACCCCTTGATCGTTCATCGATTAAACTCAGACGTGTCAGTGACCGCTCATCTGAGCGTATACTTCGCCCTGGGAGCGTCGATTCGTTCAAGAAGTGAAAACATCCGACGGTGACCGCTTGCCAAGGCTTGACTTTCAATCGAGTGGCGGACGGGTGGTTACAGGCGCATGACGTGCAAGTAGACGTACCCAGGCGCCTTCGATCTGGGTATGTTCCTCGCCGTCAGGGCAGCCACCGCGACGTCGAGGAGTCGAGACTCGTGTCGGAAAACAAAGATCCCCATGGAGCCGAGAGCGGCGACAGCGGCGTTGAGGGTACGAAGTTCGTTTACGACTTCACCGAAGGCAACAGGGACCTCAAGGACCTCCTCGGCGGCAAGGGTGCGAACCTCGCCGAGATGACCAACCTGGGCCTTCCCGTCCCTCCGGGCTTCACCATCACCACCGAGGCGTGCAAGACCTACCTGGGCAGTGGCGAGGAGCCGGCGGCACTGCGTGACGAGGTGAGCGCGCACCTCGAGGCCCTCGAGGCGACGATGGGCAAGAAGCTCGGCCAGGCCGACGACCCCCTCCTCGTATCCGTCCGTTCCGGGGCGAAGTTCTCCATGCCGGGCATGATGGACACCGTGCTGAACATCGGCCTCTCCGACAAGTCGGTCCAGGGCCTCGCCAAGCAGGCCGGCGACGACCGCTTCGCGTGGGACTCGTACCGCCGTCTCATCCAGATGTTCGGCAAGACGGTCCTCGGCATCGACGGCGAGCTCTTCGAGGACGCGCTGGACGCGGCGAAGACGGCCAAGAAGGTCACGGTCGACACGGAGCTGGAGGCCGCGGACCTCAAGAAGCTGGTCACCAAGTTCAAGAGGATCGTCAAGACCGAGGCCGGCCGGGACTTCCCGCAGGACCCGCGCGAGCAGATGGACCTCGCGATCCACGCGGTCTTCGACTCCTGGAACACCGACCGCGCCAAGCTCTACCGCCGCCAGGAGCGCATCCCGCACGACCTCGGCACCGCGGTCAACGTCTGTTCGATGGTCTTCGGCAACCTCGGCCCCGACTCGGGCACGGGTGTGGCGTTCACGCGCGACCCCGCGTCCGGCCACCAGGGCGTGTACGGCGACTACCTGCAGAACGCCCAGGGCGAGGACGTGGTCGCGGGCATCCGCAACACGGTCCCGCTCGCGGAGCTGGAGTCGATCGACAAGAAGTCGTACGACCAGCTGATGCAGATCATGGAGACCCTGGAGAACCACTACAAGGATCTCTGCGACATCGAGTTCACCATCGAGCGCGGCCAGCTGTGGATGCTCCAGACCCGCGTCGGCAAGCGCACGGCGGGTGCGGCCTTCCGCATCGCCACGCAGCTGGTGGACCAGGGCCTGATCGACGAGGCGGAGGCCCTCCAGCGAGTGACGGGCGCCCAGCTCGCGCAGCTGATGTTCCCGCGCTTCGACGACCAGGCGAAGGTCGACCAGATCGGCCGGGGCATCGCGGCGTCGCCGGGCGCGGCGGTCGGCAAGGCGGTCTTCGACTCGTACACCGCGATCAAGTGGTCGCGTTCGGGCGAGAAGGTCATCCTGATCCGCCGGGAGACCAACCCCGACGACCTGGACGGCATGATCGCGGCCGAGGGCATCCTGACCTCGCGTGGCGGCAAGACCTCGCACGCCGCCGTCGTGGCGCGCGGCATGGGCAAGACGTGCGTGTGCGGCGCCGAGGAGCTCGAGGTCGACACCAAGCGGCGGCGTATGACGGCCCCGGGCGGAGTGGTCGTCGAGGAGGGTGACGTCGTCTCGATCGACGGCTCGACGGGCAAGGTCTACCTGGGCGAGGTCCCGGTCGTGCCCTCCCCGGTCGTCGAGTACTTCGAGGGCCGGATGCACGCGGGCGCCGACGACGCGGACGAGCTCGTCGCGGCCGTCCACCGGATCATGGCGTACGCGGACCGGGTCCGCCGCCTGCGTGTGCGCGCCAACGCGGACAACGCGGAGGACGCCCTCCGTGCCCGCCGCTTCGGCGCGCAGGGCATCGGTCTGTGCCGCACCGAGCACATGTTCCTCGGCGACCGGCGTGAACTGGTCGAGCGCCTGATCCTGGCCGACACGGAGGAGGAGCGCGAGGACTCCCTCAAGGAGCTCCTGCCCCTCCAGAAGCGGGACTTCGTCGAACTCTTCGAGGCGATGGACGGCCTCCCGGTGACGATCCGTCTCCTGGACCCGCCGCTGCACGAGTTCCTGCCGGACGTGACCGAACTGTCCGTACGGGTGGCACTGGCCGAGTCGCGCGGCGACGCCAACGAGAACGACCTGCGCCTGCTCCAGGCCGTGCACCGCCTGCACGAGCAGAACCCGATGCTGGGCCTGCGCGGCGTACGTCTCGGCCTGGTCATCCCCGGCCTGTTCACCATGCAGGTACGGGCGATCGCGGAGGCGGCGGCCGAGCGCAAGAACGCCAAGGGCGACCCGCGGGCCGAGATCATGATCCCCCTCGTCGGTACGGTCCAGGAGCTGGAGATCGTCCGCGAGGAGGCCGACCAGGTCATCGCGGAGGTGCAGGCGGCCGCCGGCACGAACCTCAGGCTCGCCATCGGCACGATGATCGAACTCCCGCGGGCCGCCCTGACCGCCGGTCAGATCGCCGAGGCCGCCGAGTTCTTCTCCTTCGGTACGAACGACCTCACGCAGACCGTCTGGGGCTTCTCCCGGGACGACGTGGAGGCGAGCTTCTTCACCGCGTACCTGGAGAAGGGGATCTTCGGTGTCTCCCCCTTCGAGACCATCGACAAGGACGGTGTGGGTTCCCTGGTGAAGTCGGCCGTGCAGGCCGGCCGTGCCACCCGCCCCGACCTGAAGCTCGGCGTCTGCGGCGAACACGGCGGCGACCCCGAGTCCGTCCACTTCTTCCACGAGGTGGGACTGGACTACGTGTCCTGCTCCCCCTTCCGGATCCCGGTGGCGCGCCTGGAGGCGGGCCGCGCGGCGTCGACGGCGAAGGGCAGCGACCACCGCTAGCCTGCCGGAGACTCCGGAGCCGCCGACGGTCGACCCCGACCCTCACCGACGGCCGACGGCTCCGGCGTACGAAAGAAGCGGGGCGGCACCTTGTGCGGAGGTGCCGCCCCGTCGTACATCATCTGCGGAGACTGCCAAGCCACGCCGCTGACCAGGTAAGTTGGCGTTCGCCGGCGTTGGTTGCCGTTGAACCCGCGCGAAGCTGTTGTGGCCTCGTCGTGCCCTGCGGGTGGGGTTGGGTTCCGTCACGGGCCGTCACCACACAGGCCCCGCTCTGATTCGGCACATTCCAGGGCGGGCCCTTCGTTTTGCTCGTTCCCCGGACGCCCGCCCCGGCCCTCCAGCCAGACCGGCACCGGCATCGAGGCACGGACCTGGGCCCACTCCGCGTCGGCCATGTCGGTGGGATGGCACGCAGGACAGACACTCCCGTCGATCGCCCCGAACCGGGTGGACGTAGCAGTCACACGCCAGGGTGGCTGAAATGGCGCCGACGGGATCGAAAATGGTGCACCGGAACAGCAACGGGCCTCCTCGGGCGCAGAGTTGGTCGTGAACCTCGTCTCTGCCAAGAGGTCCGTTCACCACCGAACACGCTCCCGTTCACCAGGTCGGGGCCACGGCATCCAGGAAGCGCATCCGCGAGCGGCACGCCCGATCCGCGGCCCCGGATGGCGACGGGTCAGGGCCGGTGGCAGCCTGGATGACAGCACCGTTCGTGTTCGCAGGAGGTGGAGTATCCGTGCAAAGCAACATGTCGCGCACCGGAAAACTGCTGAGCACTGCCGCGGCTGCCGCCCTGTCGGCCACGCTCCTCCCTGTCGTGGCGGCCCCGCCCGCGGCGGCCGTGACCTGCGACCAGGCCGCCGCCAACCGGGCCCCGACTGCCGGGACGGTCACTCAGGCGAGGGCTGCCGTGATGTGCCTGATCAACGCGCAGCGCACACAGCGCGGGCTGCCTTCCCTCACCATTAGCCAGGCCCTGACGAACGCGGTCCAGCAGCATGCTGTCGCGGCCGTCCAGCTGAAGTGGTGGGGACCGGGCAAGGACCCGCACCGCAACCCCCGAACCGGCTCGACACCGCAGAGCCGCATCCAGGCGGCCGGATACTGTCCCAACCCCCGCTCGTGGGAGTTCAACGAGATCACGTACACCGGGTGGGGCGGATCGGGAACTCCGCAGGCCGCCGTCAACTGGTGGATGAACAGCCCCGCCCACCGCGCCGTCATCCTCAAGCCTTCGCTGCGCGAGATAGGCCCGTGGGCCCAGCCCGGCTCGGCGGACCGGGCCGGGGCGTCGTCGCCCGGCGCCGGCACCTACGTCGTGACGTTCGGACGCTGCCGGCGGTGAATCCGGTCTCTCGCATGTGCAGGACCGCGCCAGATCTTCCTGTGCACCCACCACAACGAGGTCCCCTCGTTCGAACTCGCTTGCATGGATGCAGGTGTGGCCGCCGCGTTGGGGGCGTTGGCGGGGCAGTCGCGACAACCGGGGCGGCATTCGCCACGGAGGTGCCGCCCCGTCGTGCGACGGGGGACGCCGTACGAAGGCGTCGAGCCCTCCGCACGGGACCGCACTCAACTCGGCCCGGCCGCAACCGGCGTGGGCCGGGCGCCGCACCAGGGCGAGACCGAGGCCCGTACCGCCCTGGGTGCGTCGGGGCACGCCAGAACCAGTCGAAGACCGTCGGCCGACGCCGCTCCCCACCCGGACCGGGGCCCTCGTCCACGACATGAAGTTCGGCCCAGACCGGCCCGGCCCTTCGACCACCTTCGCCGGCCGGTCGGTCAGCAGGCCCTGGATCCGCCTCGACCTCACCGGCATGACCGCGGAGGACTGGGCCCACGCCGAGGCGTCGTCGACTCCGATGCCGGGCCCCACCGCCGCATGCCCCTACCTCGACACCCAGCCCTTCTCGAACGACTGCGCAACGCCTTGACGCCGCCGACGAGCGCAGCGCCCGCTCGTGCCTCTCGTGCTTCCGGATCACCTGATGGGATGGCGATTCGTAGGCCAAAGGATTCAGCGCGTTACTGATCCATTACCTTCTGTAACTCCTGGGGGCCGGTGGGGTCCTCGGGAGACAGAGGAGCGGTGGATGAAGACGGCGATGGTTGGCGTGGTGGCGGCCGGGGTGTTTCTCGTTGGGGCTGGGACACCGATGGCGGGGTCTTGGCACAAGCTGCCCCGGTTGACGCCGACTGGTGTGCAATTCG
The DNA here is from genome assembly GCF_039503195.1 of Streptomyces mirabilis. NCBI lineage: Bacteria > Bacillati > Actinomycetota > Actinomycetes > Kitasatosporales > Streptomycetaceae > Streptomyces > Streptomyces mirabilis. The sequence goes on along the minus strand of NZ_JBCJKP010000001.1, from coordinate 3,663,639 downwards.
CCCAGGGGCAGTACAGGTTCAACGAGGCAGCCCACAACCATGGCTCCTTCGAATGGAGCGGGCAGCTCAAGGATGCCTTGCCCGGTGACAACAACAACGTCTACATGCTCGTTCGCGTTGAAGGGCACGACTGGGTTCGCTACGACGGGAAGCAGCGGCAGACGGTGTTCTTGCACCACTCCAACTGGGATGGAGCTCAGCGGTACACGGACGACGCGGATCTACGTGCCTGTCGCGATCGAGGCACCCTCCGGCCGGACAACTGCTCCCCGACGCGCCACTTCAGGCCGTAGGCGGCCCGTCCGACGCCCAGGACCCGGGCGCAGGCCCGGGTCCTTCCATTCCGCCCTCCTGGAGGCTCGCATTACTACGTCAGAAGTCCTGTCGGCCAGAGGAATCGACCTCTTTTATGGGCAGTCGCACGCCGTCAGGGGCGCGTCCATTGCAATCAGCCAGGGCGAGGTCGTGGCCATCATGGGACAGAGCGGTTCGGGCAAGTCGTCCCTCCTGTATTGCCTGGCCGGAGTATTGCCCGTCGCAGGCGGCGAAGTCCGCTTCGAAGGGCTTCTGCTGGGCGCACTCGATGACGACAAACTCAGTGCCCTGCGCCGTGACCGCTTCGGGTTCGTCTTCCAGCACGGAGAGTTGCTCCCCGAACTGACCGTGGAGGAGAACGCCGCTCTGCCACTGAGGCTGGCCGGGCAGCGCAAGGCCACGGCGCTCGCTGCCGCTGGGGAGGTGCTGGGACGACTTGGGCTCGCCGAACTTCGGGAGCGGCGCCCCTCACAGGTTTCGGGCGGTCAGAACCAGCGGGTCGCCGTAGCGCGCGCCCTCGTGCATCGACCGACTGTGGTCTTTGCCGATGAGCCGACCGGATCGCTCGACAGCGCCAACGCCGCCACTGTGCTGGAGGAATTCCTCGCCCTGGCAAGAGCGCAAGGCACTGCGGTCGTCCTCGTTACCCACGACCACAACGTCGCGGCCCGCGCGGACAGCCGGTACACGATGTCCGACGGTGTGCTCGCCCGAGAACAGGACGTGGCGTGAAGGAACTCCTTTTGGGGCTACGGCTGTTGCTCGGCAGCGGGCGTGGCAACCGTGCGCGATTCGTACTCATGGCAGTGGGTGGCTCGCTCGGTGTGTGCTGTCTGGCCATCGTGCTCGCCATTCCCGGCATCCTCGCGGCGCAGGACGGGCGCATCGCGGCCCGGCAGCCAGTCGTCCCGCGGGATCAGTCCGGCCAGAGGATCAACAGCGGCTTTCCGCTGAGTCTCAGTCGCACGGACCCGTATGGCTCGGCTCCTCTCACCCGGGTCTTCGTCGCACGAGGCGCGAGGCCAATCGAACCGCCGCCCGGCCTGATGTCGCTCCCACGGGACGGCCAGGTGTTCGTTTCTCCGCGTCTGCATCGCCTACTGCGAGACCAACCGGCGTTGGCTCAGCGCTTTCCGGGTGATGAAGCAGGACTGATCGGAGCCCAAGGCCTGGCTCGTCCGGATGAACTCGTTGCGTACGTAGGCATGAGCCGCGCCGAACTGTCCGACGGGTATCCCGTGAAGCAATGGGGCAAGGACTACGCGCCGGATCCCACAGTGGAGCCCTCCACACTCAACATCGTCCGCTTCACGATGGCCGGGGTCGTGTTGCTCCCCCTCGCAGTCTTCCTCTCCGTGTGCGCGCGGCTCTCCGCCGCTGAACGGACACGCCGACTGGCTGCCCTCCGGCTGTTGGGGCTGAGCAGGAAGGGCACTCAACGGGTGAACGCCGCAGAGACTGTCGCGGCGGCCGGCGTGGGTGCTGTTCTGGGTATTGCCGAGTACGAGATCGTGAATCAACTTGTCTCGCGAATCGGCCTGCCGGGGTTCAAGTGGTACCCGGGCGACGGGGCCTTGTCTGTTACCACGCTTCTGGTGTGCCTCGTGGGCTGCCCAGCGCTCGCTTGGTTTGTAGGCCGTGCCAGCGCACGCAAGGCAGCAGCAAACCCGCTGGCTGTCCGGCGCAGCGCGGTGGAGAAGCCGCCGTCAAGGTGGGGATTCCTTCCGTTGACCGCAGGCATGGGCATTCTGACGGGCTACTGCATCGCCGGAGCCACCGGGCATGCTCCCACGAGCACAGCCCTGTCCTCGGTACTTGTGCCAGCAGCGGTCGTTCTGGTCGGTGTGGGGCTTGCGCTGTCGCTGCCCTCGCTGTCCAGGTTCCTGGCTCGACGGACGGCTCGCTCCACGCAGTCGCTTTCCTTTGGCCTTGCGATGCGACGGAACGAAGCCGAGCCGGGCGGCGCACTTCGGGTGGCGACGGGTCTCGTTCTGCTGGTCTTCGTGGCTTCTCTCGCACAAGGAGTGCTCATCGAGTTGGACCAGGTCACCAAGAGCAACTCTCCGGTCCAGCTCTACGACATCATGCTTGAGGAGATCAACGCGACTCAGCAACACACTCTCGAAGAGATGACAGGTCTGCGGGCGCACATCGTTGCCTTGCAGCCGAAGGTCGATAGCAGTGAGCCGACGAAACCGGGCGTCGACGCGGTGGTGGCCACATGCGACCAGTTGCGCAAGGCAGTGTCATCGGTTGAGGGGTGTGTGGACGGGCAGCCTCTGTGGCTGTGGGATTCCGCGCAGGTCCAGGCCAACATCCAGGCAGGCGATACTGTCCATTTCGCCGTTCGAGGGGGGCGGCGCACTCGCGATCTGAAGCTCACAGTGCCGTATCAGAAGGTCCGGTTCCACAACCCTGTGGACGCCCAGGTGGTCGATAGCGGGGCGATCCTCCTGCCGCCCTCCATGGTGCCCCGGCACACCCGCCCGGAGGACGCCACTCTCAGCCTGATCAGCGGCTCCGGCCCAGAAACCGTACGCCGTGTTCTCGACGCCATCGGTGGCGCGGCCCCCACCGCGCAGGTCGAGCCTCAGGGCCTCGCGGTCGAGGCCCTCCAACAGATCACCGTCGTAAAAACCCTCCTGGCCGTAGGCATGATCCTCGGTCTGATCATCGGCGTGGCCGCCTACCTCGTCGCTGCCACCGACCGGGCCGTCGAGCGGCGGCCGCAGGTTACTGCGTTGGCGCTGCTGGGGGCGCGGGCGCGGACGTTGCGGGCCGTGCAGGTGGTGCAGGTGGTGTTGCCGTTGGCTGTGGGGTTGGTGTTGGCCGTGGTGGTGGGGAAGATGGCCGAGTCGAGTTATCTGGTTACCGGGGGCGGGGCTGTCTTCTGGGACGGGGCGGGGTTCCGTTGCTGCTCGCGTGTGCTCTCGGGGTGCTGGTCGTCGCCGCCGTGGGCGCGTTGCCGCTTGTGGGGCGGAGGATTGATCCCGAGTTGATCCGGCGAGACTGAGCGTACGGTGAGTGACGAGCAGTGGTGGAGAGAGGTCTGGGCATGGCCGGGTGGAATGTGAGTGACATCCCTGATCAGCGTGGCCGTACGGCCGTCGTCACCGGGGCCAACAGCGGGATCGGGTTCGTCACGGCACGTGAGCTGGCGCGGCGCGGGGCGCGGGTCGTGCTCGCCTGTCGGAGCGAGGCGCGGGGGAGTGAGGCGGGGGACCGGATCACCTCCGAAGTGCCCGGCGCGGACGTGGAGTTCGTGCGGCTGGACCTCGGCGACCTCGACTCCGTGGCGGAGTTCGCGGCGATGTTCGACCTCGTGTACGGCGAGCGGCTCGACGTGCTGGTCAACAACGCAGGGGTCATGGCCCTGCCGTTCGCGCGTACCTCCGACGGGTTCGAGACTCAGTTCGGGGTCAATCACCTGGGGCACTTCGCGCTCACCGGGCTGCTGCTTCCCGCGCTGCTCGCCACCCCGGGCGCCCGCGTCGTGACCGTGTCGAGCATGTTCCACGTGCTCGCCAATGTCGACATCCGTGACCTCGACAGCAAGCGCGGCGGGTATCGGCGCTGGGTCGCCTACGGGCGGTCCAAGAGCGCCAATCTGCTGTTCACCCACGAGCTGGCGCGGCGGCTGGCCGGTGTCGGGTCCGACGTCGTCGCTGCCGCCGCGCACCCCGGGTACGCCTCCACCAACCTCCAGACCGCCGGGCCGAAGCTCGCGGGGCGCAAGGGCGCCGAGCGGGTCATGGAGATCGGGAACCGGCTCCTCGCGCAGAGCCCGGACGCCGGGGCCCTGCCCACGCTGTACGCCGCCACCGCGCCCGGTGTACGGCCCGACTCCTTCACCGGACCCTCGTTCGCGATGTGGCGCGGCGCGCCCGCGAGCTCCTGGCGGGCCGGGTGGACGCGCAACGACGCGGTCGGCGAGCGCCTCTGGAGCGCCTCCGAGCAGCTCACCGGCGTGACCTACGACGCTCTGAAGTGACCTGACGTCCCGGTCCGCATCAGAGGACGCCTCCGCTGTCCACCACCAGGTCCGTGCCCACGACCGACGCCGCGTCGTCCGACGCCAGGTAGAGGACGGCCGCCGCCACCTCCTCGGTCTTCGACACGCGGCCCAGCGGCAGTTCGTGACGTGCCCGTTCCACCCGCTCGTCCTCCGACTCGCCCGGCCGCAGTGACATCGTGGTGGCGGAGGCGCCGGGGCTGACGACGTTGATCCTGACTCCGTCGGCGATGTGGTCGAGCGCCGCGGCGCGGGACAGCGCGGTGACGGCGGCCTTGGCGGCGGCGTAGGCGGCGACGCCCGGGCGGCGGGTGTGCAGGCCGATGGTGGAGGCGAGGTTGACGATCGCGCCGCCGGACGGCTGCGTCCGCATCTGCCGGATCTCCGCCTGAAGGGCGAGGAACACGCCGGTGACGTTGATGTCCAGTTCGGCGTGCCAGTCGGCCTCCGGGAGGTCGGCCAGCGGTGTTCCGCCGTGGAAGACGGCCGCGTTGTTCACCGCCACGTCCAGGGAGCCGAAACGGTCGACGGCCGCCGCGACGAGGGCGTGCACCTCGTCCGAGCGTGACACGTCCGTGGTCACTGCCAGTGCCTTTCCGCCCCGGGCCTCGATCAGCGCGACCGTCTCGTCGAGCGATGCGGCGGTGCGGCCGGCGACGACCACCTGGGCGCCCTCCGCGGCGAACGCCAGGGCGGTGGTCCGGCCTATACCGGAACCGGCGCCCGTGACGAGGGCCGTCCTTCCCGAGAAGCGTGTGGTCATTCCGGATCCCCTTATTTGACCGATCGGTTCAGTATGAAGGCGCGCGCGGGCCTTGGGACGTGGTCTTCAGTCGAGCAGCGTCAGCGCCTGTTCCGCCGCGTCCTGGACCCGGGCCGGGTCCGCGGACGCCTTGCCCACCACCCGTAGGCCCTGCATCAGGACCAGCAGCATGCGGGCGAGGGCGAGCGGGTTGCGGTCGGCGGGCAGTTCGCCCTGGGCCTGCGCGCGGACCAGGGCCGAGTGCAACAGGGTCTCGAGGTGGTCCCAGTTGTGCTCGACGCGGCGGGCCGCGGCCGTGTCGTGGGGTGCCAGTTCGGCGGCCGTGTTGGTGACGAAGCAGCCGCTCAGGCGCCTTCTCTCGGTGGTCGCCTCGGTCGCGAAGCGGCGTACCACCGCTCGTACGGCGGGCAGTGCGGGACCCGGCTGGGAGAGCTCCCGCAGGAGCTGCGGATTGCGTGCCTGCTGGTAGCGGTCCAGTGCCTTCAGGTACAGCTCGTGCTTGTTGCCGAAGGTCGCGTAGATGCTGGCGCGGCCGACGCCGAGGTGCTCGACGAGGTCCGTCATGGATGTCGCCTCGTAGCCGCGCCGCCAGAACAGCTCCAGGGCCGACCGCAGTGCGGCGTCCGGGTCGAATTCCTTGGTCCTGGCCATGGGGGCGACCGTAGAACAATCGAGAATGATCGGTCAAGTAAGCCCGGGGTGACCGGCGGGCGTGAGGAGGTCCCGGTCACCCCGGCCGTCAGGAGATCCGGACCTCGTACGTCGTCACCCGTACGGTCTCGTCGTCCAGGCACCGGCCCGACTCCAGGTCGAACCGCTGCTTCAGCAGGGGCGAGGCCACGAACGGGCGGCCCTGGTGGGAGCCGATCAGGCCGCGGGAGAGGACCGCCGCGCCGCTGAACGGATCACGGTTGTCGATGGCGTACATCCGGCCCGCGCGGTCGAGGAAGACGGCCGCCTGGCCGCCGTCCGGGAGCAGGGCGGCGACTCCGCGGCCCGGCGTCAGCGCGGACAGCTCGCAGAGAGCCAACCAGGAGTCCGTCAGGCGGAGTTGGACCGTGAGGGCGGTCGTTTCGGGTGCCAGGGTCATCGCTGGGCGCTTCCTTCCAGGGCTTGCGAGGGGCGGCGGCCGATGCTCAGCAGCGGCAGGTCCGGCTTGATCTGGTCGCGCTCGGGGACGAAGCCGACGACCGGGTCGGGGGTGTCCGGGGCGTTCACGAAGGACACGAACCGGGCCAGCTTCTCGGGGTCGTTGATGGTCTCGGCCCACTCGTCGCGGTAGGCGGCGACATGCGCGGCCATCAGCGACTCCAGTTCCTCGCAGATACCGAGCGAGTCCTCCACGACCACCTCGCGTACGTGGTCCAGGCCGCCGGGAATCCGCTCCAGCCAGGTCGACGTGCGCTCCAGGCGGTCCGCCGTGCGGATGTAGAACATCAGGAACCGGTCGATCAGGCGGACGAGTTCGGCGTCGGAGAGGTCCTGTGCGAGCAGGTCCGCGTGGCGCGGGGTGGCGCCGCCGTTGCCGCCGACGTACAGGTTCCAGCCGTTGGCGGTGGCGATCACGCCGAAGTCCTTGGACTGGGCCTCGGCACACTCGCGGGCGCATCCGGAGACCGCCGACTTGAGCTTGTGCGGGGAGCGCAGCCCCCGGTAGCGCAGCTCCAGGTCGATCGCCATGCGGACGGAGTCCTGGACGCCGTAGCGGCACCAGGTCCGGCCGACGCAGGATTTGACCGTGCGCAGGGACTTTCCGTAGGCGTGGCCCGACTCGAAGCCCGCGTCCACCAGCCTCGCCCAGATGAGGGGGAGTTGCTCGACCCGCGCGCCGAACAGGTCGATGCGCTGACCGCCCGTGATCTTCGTGTAGAGGCCGAAGTCCCGGGCCACCTCGCCGATCACGATCAGCTTCTCCGGGGTGATCTCGCCGCCGGGGATGCGCGGCACGATCGAATACGAGCCGTTCTTCTGGAGGTTGGCGAGGAAGTGGTCGTTGGTGTCCTGGAGGGCCGCCTGCTCGCCGTCCAGGACATAGCCGCTGGCGCCGATGGTGGGGGCGAGGGAGGCGATGATCGAGGCGACGGCCGGCTTGCAGACCTCGCAGCCCTCGCCACCCCGGGCGCCCTCACGGCCGTAGCGGTCCAGCAGGACCTGGAAGGAGGGGATGCGCAGCGCGAGGGCGACCTCGTACAGCTCCTCGCGGGTCCGGGAGAAGCAGCCGCACAGGCCGTGGTCGACCTCTACACCGCTCGCCGCCAGCTCCTCGTTGACGAGCTGGCTGAGAACCTTGACGCAACTGCCGCACCCCGTACCGGCCTTGGTGCACTTCTTGACCTCGGGCACGGTGGTGCAGGAGTGCTCGGTGACCGCGCCGCGGATGGTGCCCTTGGTGACGTTGTGACAGGAGCAGATGACCGCGGAGTCGGGGAGCGCGGAGGGGCCGAGTGCGACCGGGGCGCCCGCGCCCGCCGGGAGCACCAGTTGCTCGGGGGCGATCGGCGGCACGGAGCCGGTGAAGGCCCGCAGGGTGCCGTACGCCTCCGCGTCGCCGACCAGGATGCCACCGAGCAGTTCGCCGCCGCGGCCGATGACCAGCTTCTTGTACGTGCCCGAGCGTGAGTCGGAGTAGACGACGTCGAGGCAGTCGGAGGTCGCGCCGTGCGCGTCACCGAAGGACGCCACGTCGACGCCGAGCAGCTTCAGCTTCGTGGACAGGTCGGCACCCGTGAAGCTGGCCTCGTCCGCGGCGATCGTCGCGGCGGCCGTCTCGGCCATCTCGTAGCCGGGCGCGACCAGGCCGTACACCCGGCCGTCCGAGGCGAGGGCGCACTCGCCGATCGCGAACACGTGCGGGTCCGAGGTGCGGCACTGGTCGTCGACCGTGATGCCGCCGCGCTCGCCGACCGTCAGCCCGGTGGCGCGGGCGAGCTGGTCGCGTGGGCGGACGCCGGCCGAGAACACCACGAGATCCGTGGCGAGTTCGGAGCCGTCGGAGAGCTTCATCCCGGTCACGGCGCCGTCGTCGCCGGTGACGATCTCCTGGGTGCCCGTGCCCGTGTGCACGGTCAGGCCCATGTCCTGGATGGTGCGCAGCAGCGCCGCGCCGCCGCCCTCGTCGACCTGCACGGGCATCAGGCGCGGCGCGAACTCCACGATGTGCGTGGTCAGTCCGAGCCCCTTCAGGGCGCCCGCGGCTTCGAGCCCGAGCAGGCCGCCGCCGACCACCGCGCCGGTCGTCGCCCGCGCCTTCGCGTACTCCTCGATGGCGAGCAGGTCCTCGATGGTGCGGTACACGAAGCAGCCCTCGGCGTCCTTGCCGGGCACCGGCGGGACGAAGGGGTACGAGCCGGTGGCGAGGACCAGGGTGTCGTACGTGATGACCAGACCCGAGCGCGCCGTGACCTGCCTGGCCTCCCGGTCGATCGTCTCGGCCGGGTCGCCGAGGTGCAGTTCGATGCCGTGCGTGGTGATGAACTCGGCGTCGGTGAGGGAGAGTTCCTCCGGAGTGCGGCCCGAGAAGTACGAGGTGAGCTGGACGCGGTCGTACGCCGGGCGCGGCTCCTCGCACAGCACGACCACACGGTGCGTGGCGGTCAGGCCGCGTTCGGCGAGCGCTTCCAGGAAGCGCTGGCCGACCATGCCATGGCCGACGAGCACGATGGTGTGCGCGTTGCCGTCGGTGGCGTTCGCCGCCGTCGTCATCGTCGTGTCCGTGGACATTCAGGAGCCTCCGTCGTTGGTGAGCAGGTGGAGCAGCGGGGCGCTGTCCGCGGGGGAGCGGTGCGGTTCCCTCCCGGGCCGAGGGCGAGGGCGAGCCGGGTCAGGGAGCGGGCGCATTCGAGGTCATGCACCGCAGCCTGCGACGCCGGTGTTACCCGGTCGCATCACGGCTGTTTCCCGGGAGGAACGCTGCCCTCAGCGGGAGCGGCACCCGGTTGTGAGGGTTCGGTGGGGTCAACCGAACCCCCGGTCCTCGTGCGGGCACGATCGATCGCGGCGCCCCGGCACGGAAACCTTGAGGCATCGGGATCCAGCCGCTGAGGAACGGCGGGCTCCACCGGCTCACGAACAGGGGGACAGAAACATGGCCATCTCCGAGAAGCCGGAGCGGAAGCCGGGCCAGAAGCCCCAGCAGAAGCAGAAGCCGCCGCTCCCGCCGACCCGCGACGACTCCGCCGTACGGACCTGGCTGTTCGTCCGCGAAGCGTTCACCGCGGGCACCTGGCGCCGGGTCGCGTACGCGCTGCTGGCGTTCCCCGTGGGAGTGCTCTGCGTCCCGCCGGCGCTGCTGGGCGCTCCGACGGGGCGGTGGCAGCGGGGGCTCGTCCGGCGTTTCCTGGGCCGGGAGCTGTCCGGGTCCTCGCGGGGACTGGCCCACGCCACGGCCGCCGTACCCCTCAATCTCCTGGTGCTGGCCGTCACCGTCTACGGTTGGTCCCTGGTGCCGATGAACCTGGGCTGGCCGCTGCGCGCCGCCGGTTCCGACTACTCCGACGCGTGGGGAGGGCCGACCTTCGCGGGGGCCTGGGCGTTCCACGCGATCGTCGGCGGGTTCGGCTTCCTGTTGGTCATGCCGTGGCTCGGCCGGGCCCTGGCGGCCGTCCAGCTCCGCCTCGCCGCGGCGCTCCTCTCCTAGGTTGACGCCATGCGTTCCCTCCGCAACCGCCTCCGCGCACGCGCGGCCTTCCCCTTCGGGCGGAAGGCTCTCGCGGCGCTTCTCTACGGGGTGATCGCCTTCCCGCTCGCCCTGGTCGGGTTCGTCCTCACCTTCGCGGGGCTGTTGGTCGGTGGCGTGCTGTCCGTGACCACGCTGGGACTGTGGCTGGTCGCTGTCACCGTGCGCGCGGCGCTGGCGCTCGGCGGGCTCCAACGCGCTCTCGCACGAGGCCTGTTGGGGCTGGAGATCGAGGAGCCGGAGCGCCGCGAAGGTGCCGGGATCCTGGGCTGGCGGCGGGCGCTGCTCGGTGAACGAAGCGGGTGGCGCGCCGTCGCCTGCGCGCTGGCCACCCCCTTCACCGCCGTCTTCGGGTCCACCGCCGTCGTCATCGGCTACGTCTACGGCGTCCTGCTCACCCTCCACCCCCTCCTCAAGCGGTGGAACTACGACACCCGGCGGGCGAGCGACGGCACGACGCACCGGGTGTCGCTGGAGTTCCTCGGATTCCAGGTCGACTCCTGGCCGCGGTGGCTGATCCCGACGGCCCTCGGGCTGCTGTTCCTCGCCACCGCGTCCTGGCTGCTGCGCCAGGCCCTCGCCCCGCACCGGGCGCTGCTCAGCGCGCTGCTCGGCCCCGACCCCGCCGAGCGCCGCATCCGCACCCTGGAGGAGACCCGCGCCCAGGCCGTGGACGACGCGGCGGCGACCCTGCGCCGTATCGAACGCGACCTGCACGACGGGACGCAGGCCCGGCTCGTCGGCCTCGCGATGCACCTCACGGTGATCAGGGAGCTGATCGGCCCGGAGGCTCCCCCGACCGGCTCCTCGCCGTCGTCGACGCCGCGCGGGGCAACGCGACCCAGGCGATCGCCGATCTGCGCCATCTGGTGAAGGGCATCCACCCTCCCGTACTGGACCAGGGCCTGGACACCGCCCTGGCCACCCTCGCCGCCGACAGCGCCCTGCCCGTCGAGGTCGCCGCCGACATCACGGACCGCCCGAGCCCGGCCGTCGAGTCGATCGCGTACTTCTGCGCCGCCGAACTCCTCGCCAACGCCACCAAACACAGCGGGGCGAGTGGCGCCGCGGTGAGCGTGACCGCCCGGGACGGACTGCTGCGGCTGAGCGTGCGCGACGACGGACGCGGGGGAGCGGTGATCGGCGCGGGCTCGGGCCTGACCGGGTTGCTGGCCCGCGCCCGGACCGTCGACGGCACACTCACCTGCGAGAGCCCGCCGGGAGGCCCTACGGTGGTCACGGTCGAACTTCCCTGCTGACCGAGCCTTCCTGCCTACCGAGCCTCCCTCGTTACCGAACCAGCCTCCTTACCGAACTGCGCTCCCGTCCGAGCCTCCCTACTGACGATCACGGGGATCACATGCGCGTCGTCATCGCCGAGGACTCCGCCCTCCTGCGTGACGGGCTGGTCCAGTTGTTGCGGCTGCGGGACGTGGAGGTCGCGGCGGCCGTCGGGGACGCCGAGACGCTGCTCGCCGCCGTGGCCGAGCACCGTCCGGACGTGGCCGTCGTCGACATCAGGCTGCCGCCCACGCAGACCGACGAGGGTGTGCGGGCGGCCGTACGGCTGCGCGAGGACCACCCCGGCACCGGGGTGCTGATCCTCTCGCAGTACGTGGAGACGACGTACGCCCGGCAACTGCTCGCCGACCCGGCCGGGATCGGCTACCTGCTGAAGGAACGGGTCGTCGACATCGGCGAGTTCGTGGACGCCATGGAACGGGTCGCCGGAGGCGGCACCGCGCTCGACCCCGAGGTCGTCGCGCAGCTCTTCGGCGCGAGCCGGCGTGCCACCGCCCTCGACAGGCTCACACCGCGCGAGCGCGAGGTGCTCGCGCTGATGGCCGAGGGCCGGACGAACCAGTCGGTCGCCGGCGCCTTCACCGTCTCGGAACGCGCCGTCGAGAAACACATCGCCAACATCTTCGCCAAGCTCGACCTGCCGCCGTCGGGCACCGGGCACCGACGGGTGCTGGCGGTCCTGCGCTACCTGGGCTCGGTGACCGTCACATAGGGTCGCGATCATGCCCGACATATCGCTGACCATCGTCGTTGTGCTCTGCCTCGCCTCCCTCGCGGCGGGCTGGATCGACGCCGTGGTGGGCGGTGGCGGGCTGCTGCTGCTCCCCGCGATGCTGCTCGGACTGCCGGGCGGTACACCGGCGGCGTACGCGCTCGGGACGAACAAGGCGGTCGCGATCGTCGGGACGACCGGCGCGGCGGTGACGTACGCGCGCAAGGCGCCGGTGGACGTGCGGCTGGCCGTGCGGATCGGGCTCGCGGCGCTGGCGGGCTCCACCGCCGGTGCCTTCGTGGCCGCCGGGCTGAGTACGGACGTGCTGAAGCCGGTGGTCATGGTGGTGCTGCTCGGGGTCGGGACCTTCGTCATGCTGCGGCCGGCCTTCGGTACGGCGCCCTCGGCCGAGCCCGTCTCCGCGCGGCGCGTGCTGGCCGCGATCGGGCTCGCGGGGCTCGGGATCGGCTTCTACGACGGGCTCATCGGACCCGGCACGGGTACGTTCCTCGTCCTGGCGCTGACCGCGCTGCTCCACTTCGACCTGGTGACCGCCTCCGCCACCGCGAAGATCGTCAACTGCTGCACCAACGCGGGCGCCCTCGCGACCTTCGCCTGGAAGGGCACGGTGTACTGGCAACTGGCCGCGGTGATGGCCGTGTTCAACCTGGTGGGCGGCACGGTGGGGGCGCACACCGCGCTCAAGAAGGGCAGCGGGTTCGTCCGGGTGGTGCTGCTGACGGTGGTGTTCGCGCTGGTGGCGAATCTGGCGTACCAGCAGTGGATCGCGTAGGCGCCGAAGACGGCGGTCAGCGGCTGCCGGTGAGGTGGGCGAAGACGACCACGTTCCCCTGGTACCCGGTGGCCTTCGAGTAGTCGCCGCCGCAGGTGATGACGCGCAGTTCGGGGCGGGTCGCGGCGCCGTACACCTTCTCGTCCGGGAAGTCGCGGGCCGCGTACACCTCGACGGCGTCGACGGTGAACAGCGCGGTGCCGCCGTCGCGGCGCGCCACCTCGATGGCGCTGCCCTTCTTGAGGGCGCCGAGGTTGTAGAAGACGGCGGGGCCGTTGGCGTTGTCGACGTGGCCCGCGACGATCGCGGTGCCTCGCTCGCCGGGGGTGGTACCGGCCTGGTACCAGCCCGCGAGGTTCTTCTCCCCGGCGGGCGGGACGTCGAGGCTGCCCTGCGGGGTGAGGCCGAGGGCCATCAGCGGGGCGTTCACGCCGATGGAGGGGATGCGGATGCGCTCGGGCGGGGAATGGCGGAGCGCGGGGGCGCCCTGCCGGAGGGCGTCGCCGGTGCCGGCCTGGGCGGCGGAGGGCTGGGGTGGCGGGTGGGCCTGGGTGCCGTTGTGGAGCAGCCAGGTCCCTGAGCAGAGGGCGACCACGGTGACGGAAGCTATGGCGGTGTTGCTGACCCGGCGCATGTGAGCCTCCTCTCGGGGTCAGGGGTTGTGCGGTTGTGGTCGTGACGGTCGTGGTCGCAACCGTGGTCGGGGGCGGGCGGGGCCGTGGTCGGGGTCGGGGTCGTGGTGGGTCCCCTTCCCCCTCCGGGCCGCGAGGGGCGTCGGGCCACGGAGGGGGAGGGGACGGCGGTACCGGCGGACGGACAGCGGAGGGTGTCCGTCAGATCCCGTCGCCTCTCGCCCGGCGATGCAGGAGCCAGGTACCGCCCGCGGCGGCGACGGCCAGGGCCGCCACTCCCGCCGCGGTCTGCACGGGGTCGGGGCCGAGTGCGCCGCCGACCCCCGTGTTCACATGCCCACGCGGCAGATGGATCTGCTCGCGTGTGGCGGTCAGGTTCACGATCAGGTCGCCGGTGACCTGTCGGCCGTGGGAGCACTTCGCGACGATCTCGTACGTCCCCGGCTGGGCGCTCGGCGGCACCTTGAACTGGCCGATCGCGTCCTGTTCGTGGGCGCTGGCGGCGAGTATGAAGATGCCCGCGCCGACCGCGCTGGCGTCACCCGTGGCGGTGCCGTCCGCCCCGCACGCCGCCGTGTTGACGGTGACGTCGGCCCCCGGGACGACGGTGGAGGGGAACACCTCCAGACTCTCCGTGGACCCGCCGTACGCGGGCGCGGTGGCGAGGCCCACCGCGGCGACGGCGATCGCGGTACCGGTCAGCAGACGGGCTGTGCGTCGCATGGCTGTGCTCCTCCGAGGGGGCGCGGCCGGCGGCACCCCCAAGTGCCGCTGTGTCGGTCGTGCCCCTGCCCTTTCGAGGTAAGTGGCAGTCGGCCGGGTTCGCTTCCTGACAGCGCGTCACAAATGCGGGGAAAGGGTGCCGGAGGGGGTGTCCGCGGGGCCGGAACGATGGTGTTCCAGCAGGTCACCGGCGTACGACTGAGGTGTCGCGGCAAAGAGCCCGAAGAGCGCGGGGAGGGGGTGCGAACGGGTGACGGGGGCGGCTGGGAGGCACCTTGACCTCAAGGACGGTTGAGGTGACGGCCTGTGCGCTCACGAAGGCAGCCGCGAGGGCCGTTTCGGTCCCGTCGTCGCCGATCGGCCGCTGCGGGCACCGCACCCGACGTCCCGGACCGCACAGCCACGCCGACCCGGATGGCCCAGGCACCGCGAGCCGACCGCCCCGGCGCGGGCGCCTGCCGCACGTCCCGGCCGCTGCGGCGCGAGCGCGTGTCGCACGTGCCGACCGCCCCGGCGCATGCGCGTGTCGCACGTGCCGGGGCGGCCGGTCGAGGCCCTGTCGGGCGCCCGACGTTCAGCTCACGGACACCGCGGACCAGGCCGCGGCCACCGCGTTGTACTCCGTGCTTCCGGCCCCGTACAGGTCCTTCGCCGCGTTCAGCGTCGCCGTCCGCGCGCCCGCGTAGTTCGTCGAGGACGTCATGTAGACCGTGAGCGCGCGGTACCAGATCGCGCCGAGCTTGTCCCTGCCGATGCCGGTGACCGTAGAGTTGTTGCAGGTGGGGGAGTTGTAGCTGACCCCGTTGATGGTCTTCGCGCCGCTGCCCTCGGCGAGCAGGTACGCGAAGTGGTTCGCGACGCCGGACGAGTAGTGGACGTCGAGATTGCCGACCGAGGAGCTCCAGCAGTTCGCCGAGTTGCCGTCCTTGGAGGGCTGGTCCATGAACCGCAGGGCCGCCTTGCCGAAACCGGAGCGGACGATCTTCTCGCCGATCAGATAGTCCCCGGGGTCGGTGGAGTTGTTCGCGTAGAACTCCACCAGCGTGCCGAAGATGTCGGAGGTCGCCTCGTTCAGGCCGCCGGACTCGCCCGAGTACGTCAGCGCCGCCGTCTTCGACGTGACACCGTGGGACATCTCGTGACCGGCCACGTCGAGCGCGACCAGCGGCCCGAGCGTCGTCCCGTCACCGTCCCCGTACGTCATGCAGAAGCAACTGTCGTCCCAGAACGCGTTGTTGTAGTTGCTGCCGTAGTGCACACGGTTGTACGAGCCCTTGCCGTCGCCCGCGATGCCGGTGCGGCCGTGGACGTTCTTGTAGTAGTCCCAGGTCTCGTTCGTGCCGTACTGGGCGTCGACCGCGGCCGAGGAACGGTCCGAAGCCGCCCCGGTTCCCCAGTGGTTGTCGGCGTCCGTGAAGAGGGTCGCAGGAGCGCGGCTGACGCAGACCCCGAAGATGCACAGGTCCGTCTTGTTGGCCGCGTCGCCCGTGTACGTGTTCCCGCGCGTGGGGTCCTTGAGCTGGTACGTCGATCCGGAGAGCGTGGTCTCCAGCGGGACCGTGCCGCTGTAGAGGGACTTGCCGTCACCCGTGGCCGTCTCGATGCTGTCCCACGCGTCGATCTGCCGGCCGCTGCGGGCGTCGGTCAGCACCGTGCGGGCGACCGGGTTGCCCAGCGAGTCCTGGCCCACCACATTGGTGCGCCAGGCCAGCCGGGGCGCGCCGTGCAGGGCGTCCACGATGAGCTGGGGCTTGGCCGTCACCTTCTTCAGCGTCTCGCCGAGGTGCGCGGCGCGCAGCGCGGCGGTGGCCAGGTCGGCGGCCTCGGGGGCGGCGAGCGCGGGCCTGGTGGTGGGGACGGAGAGGTCGCGGGAGGTGGCCCGGTTCGCGCCGCGATAGGAGCCGCCGGGGGCGAGGTGGATCACGAAGTCGCCGCCCAGGACCGGCAGTCCCCGGTACGTGCGGTCGTAGCGCACATGCTGGCCGCCGTCCGCGTCGACGACCACGTCACGGACGCTGGTGCCCTCGGCGGAGGTCAGGCCCAGCCGGGCGGCCTCCTTCACCAGGGCCGCGGCGGCGTTGTCGATCGCGGTGGCGCGGCTGGGCCGGTCGGCGGCCCCCGCGGTGGGGGTCAGTGCGGCCGCCAGCAGGGCGGTGGCTGCCGCGGCCACACCGGCCGCGGCGAGGCGGGAGCCTCGGGTGTGAGGTCGGGTGCCTCGGGTCTGCCGTATCCGGATCCGACTCATCGGTCTCCTCGGGGAGGGGCGCTCAGACGCGTGGGGGCGCTGATGTCGACTCAGAGTTAAAGGTCCGTGACATGTCATGTCCATAGCGCGTGCGTGATGTGCGCGAGGTGCGGCGAGAATCGTTTCTGCACCCTCACGAAAGGAGACGATCATGGAGATGGCCGCCGGGGCGGGCACCGGAACGGCCGCTGGGACGAGGGCCTGGCTGACCGTGCTGACCACGACCGACGACGCCGGGAAGGCGCAGGCGCTCGCACGCGGCGCGGTCGAGGTGCGGGCGGCGGCCTGCGCGCAGATCGCCGGGCCGGTGACGTCCGTCTACCGGTGGAAGGGGGCGGTGGAGACCGCGAGCGAGTGGCAGGTGCTGTTCAAGACGACGGGTGCGCGGTACGACGCGCTGGAGGCGTATCTCCTCGCGGCGCACGACTACGACACCCCCGAGATCATCGCGACGCCCGTCGTCCGGGGGAGCGCGGGCTATCTGCGCTGGGTCGAGGAGGAGACCGTGGAGGGGGAGAGCATGGAGGGGGAGACCGCCGAGTGACCGTCCCCTTCTTCGTCTACGGCACGCTGCGCCCCGGCGGGCACAACCACGACCTGTTCCTGCGCGGCCGTACGGAGTCGGAGGAGCCCGGCCGGATGCGGGGGGCCGTGCTGTACGAAGGGCCCGGATATCCGTACGCCGTCGAGGAGCCCGGAGGTGTCGTGCGCGGGGAGTTGGTCACCGCGCTCCCGGAGGCGTACGTGCAGTTGCTCGGCGCGCTGGACCGGCTGGAGGAGTACGTGCCGGGCGACCCCCGCAACCTGTACGAGCGGGTGGCGCGCGAGGTGACCCGCGCGGACGGCACGGCCGTACGGGCCTGGGTGTACGTGGCGGCCCCCGCCGTCGCCGCGCGGCTGCGGGCCGGCGGCACGCTCGTCGAGGGCGGGGACTGGCACGTCCGTCGTCGTTGAGGGCGCGGGCGCACCTGTCGTCCTCGTCCGCTCGGCACGCGTCCACGGAGACAGGAGGAGCGCCCTCGCCCAGGTGACCGCTACACGGTGAGCCGGGTCAGCAGCACCGACGGAACCTCCGGCAACGTCACCCGCAGCGCCGACCCGTCCCACACCACCGGCCCCGCCGACCCGTGCAGTACGTCGACCCGCACCTCCCGCCCCGCCAAGTGCGTCACGGGCAGGGCGACGTCGGGATCATCGCCCGCCCTGCGCCACACCAGCGCATACGTGGTGTCGAGGAACGGCACCCGCATCCCCAGCGCCACCCACGCGTCCCGCCACCCGGGCAGCCCCAGCGGCCAGAACGGCACCGACCGGCACAGATCGCCCCGAATGGCCTTGTACGTCACCAACGCCTCCTGAACGAGGCCGAGTTGGTGCGGCGTCACGCGGTCGAGATGCCCGGAGAGATGAACCCGCCCCAGCAGCGCCGAGCCGAGGGTGAAGGCGATCTCCTCGTCCGTGAACCCCGGTTGCGGGTACGCCCACACGGCCCCCTGCTCGGGCGGCACCGCGGTCGGGGCGGCGGCCGCGATGGGCGGGTAGCGCAGGGGGTCCTGCTGGTCGGAGGTGGACTGGAGCTGGGCCACGGCCAGCGACGCGCCGTCCATGCGCAGCCCGCCCGAACCGCAGTTCTCGACGACCAGATCAGGGTGGCGGTCCAGGACGGCCGACAGCCAGGACAGCCAGGCCCGCGTGTGGTCGAGGAGCCCGGGAGCGGAGGTGGTGATGTTGTAGTCGAGCTTGAGATAGCCCACGCCCCACTCGCCGACGAGCCGGTCGACCGTCCGGTCGAGGTGCGCGCGGGCGGCCGGATGCGTCAGGTCCAGCTGGTGGCGGCCCTGTTCGGTGACGCGCACACCGCCTTCGTGGCACAGGAAGGCCTCGTCCGGCAGCTCGGTGGCGAGCGGACTGCGGACGCCGACCACCTCCGGCTCCAGCCACAGCCCCGGCACCATCCCGCGCTCCCGGATCCGGCCGAGCACGGCGCGGAGGCCACCCGGGCCGGGGAAGCGCCGCGCCGACGGCAGCCAGGCGCCGACACTGTCCCACCAGCCTCCGCCGCCGTCCCCGCCCGTGCCCGTGTCTCCCTCCCCGGCCTCGTCCCCGCCCTCGTCGTCGTACCACCCGGCGTCGACGCAGAAGTACTCCGCGCCCGCCTCGGCCGCCGCGTCGATCAGCGGCAGCAGCTTCTCGGTGGTCGGGTCGCCCATGAGGGTGTTCATGTAGTCGTTGAAGACGACGGGGAGCCGGTCGTGGTCGGGGTGCGGGCGGCGGATCCGGCGGCGGTAGTCGGTCAGCGCGGTGAGCGCCCCTTCGAAGCCGTCGCCGAGCGCGAGGGCCGCGTACTCGGAGACGAACTCGGCGCCCGGGGACAGGACCTGACGCCATTGGTGGTCGTCCGCGGTCGGACCGCCCAGGGAGAGGTACGTGTGGTGGTCCGCCTCGCCCGCCTCCCACAGCCAGCTCGCGGCGGACTCGATCTGCCAGAGCCAGCAGCGCCCGTCGGTGCGGTCGGTGAGCGCGCCCATCGCCAGATGCCCGTCGGTGGGCCAGCTCCCGCGCCCGGCGAGCCGCACCCCGGCCCGCCCGTCGTGCCCGTGGAACGCCCGGCCGACGTCGGGCACGGACTCCCGCAACTCCTCGGCATGCCAACGGCATTCGGCGAGCCAGTCGTTGCGCGCCCGGTGCACGTCGAGCACGTCGGGTGAGGGCAGCGCGCCCAGCAGCAGACTGCTCACCGAGCGCAGGGTGACGGGTGTGTCGCCGTCGTTGCGGATCCGGACGCGGGCGCGCAGCACCGGTACCGCGTCCGGTGAGGAGTACTCGACGAAGACGGTCAGACCGCCCCGCCTGTCCTGGAGTTGGACGGTGAAGTGGTGCCAGCCGTCACCGTACGCCGCGTGGTGGGCGCGGTGGGTCAGGCGCTGCCCGAGCGCCGTACCGGTGAAGCGCGGCCCGGACCAGCCGGTGCCCTGCCCGAGGAGGGTCACGTCGACGAGCGGCAGCGCGGCCCCGGCGGTCTCGGCGGCGTTCTTGGGCTCCGGTTCACCGGGCACGGTCAGCCGGACCAGGCGGGGGGTGCGGCCGTCCAGATCGAAGTCGGCGGTGAGTGCGGAATGGCCCCAGCGATAGCTGAACTCCTGCGTCACGCGGCCATGCTAGTGCCGGGGGCACCTGCCAACAGGCCTCTTCCCGGGAGCCGTTCACCGTTTCGAGTTGTGGCACGCCCACTGGCTACTGGCGGTTCAGGGAGCGGGTGACGCCCGCCGCGATCGTCGTGGCCAGGATCCAGCCGACGGCGATCAGCAGATACGAGAGCCACTGGTACCAGCCGCGCGGCGCGAAGGCCGTCTCCTGACCGAAGTCGACGAGGGGCAGCAGAAGGTCGAGGGTGTAGAAGACCGGGTTGAAGCCGGGCGCCTCGGCGGCCTTCAGAGCGGGCGGATGGTGCAGCGTGAAGGCGGTGGCGCCGGTGCACAGCAGCAACAGCAGCCAGCCCGCCGCGCGCATCGGCCGGTAGCCGTAGCCGACGGCCACGTCCTGGAGCCGGCCCCAGAACCTGGCGTAGCGGGGGAGGGTGCGGCGGTGCCGGCGGAGTTTGGCCAGCTGGACGGTGCGCGCGGCGGCGTCGTCGCCCGCCGTGCGGTACGCGGCGGCCAACTGCTCGTAGGCGTAGGGAAGATAGCCGCCCTCCTCGCGTTCCAGCAGCGGCAGCCGCTGCCCGGCGGGCAGATGCGGGGCGAGGGTGCGGTAGCCGAGTCCGTCGATCCGGACGCGGTCGGGCCACACCCCCGGAGGCACGTGCAGAAGGTCCAGCTGGGAGCGGCGCAGGTTCACGGTGCCCACGATCGGCGCGGCCTCGCGCAGCCACAGCTCGCCGATGACACAGCTGCTGGCGCGCAGGGCCGGACCTCCGGGGTTGGACAGCCGGGCGTAGGCCAGATTCAGCTGGTGGGGAATTCTCGACCCGCTCAGGTTGACCCGGCCCCGCGCGCGCAGCCGCACGGCCCGCAGGTCGGTACCGACCGACAGGGTCTCGGCGTGCAGGGCGGTCTCGCCCGCCGGTACGTGCAGATCGGCGTCGTCGAGGTTGACCTGACCGCCGACCGTGGCCCCGTTCAGCCGTACCTGGCCGTGCGCGACGAGTCCGACGGCCCACAGGTCGGTGCCGATGGCCGCGTGGTTGAGCTGGAGAACCGGTTCCGCGGCCCCGTCCCCCGCGTCGGCGTCCGGTGCCGCCGGGGAGCCCAGCCGCGCCCCGTTGACGAACACGGCGCCGGAGACCTTCGCGCCCTGGAGCCGTATCGGCCCGGTGACCCGGCAGCAGCTGAGCCGCAGCACCCCGTCGACCCGCAGGTTGCCCGCCTTGAGCCCGGGGAGCACGGAGTCGCTCAGCACCAGCGCGCGCAGCTGCGCCCCGTACAGCTTCAGAGGCTGCTCGAAGTGGCAGAACCGCAGCTGCACGGCCTGGTCGACCGTCCCGTACACGAGATCCAGCTGTCCGGTGATGCGCGCGCCGGTGAGCTTCAGGCCGGCTATCTCGCCGTCCTGGGCCGGTCCGTCGATCAGGAGCGCCCGCAGCACCTCGGCGCGCACGGTCCGCTCGGGGCCCCAGGAGGCGCCGGCCGCGGGGTCGTCGGCGGGGTTCCCGCCGGAGTCGGCGGCGGAGGAGGCGGGTTCCTCGCGGAAGTCGACGCCCTCGCCGAGCGGAAAGGCCTCCCAGACCCGGCGTTCCGCGGGCGTCAGACCGGCGGGATCGATGACCGTCCTCACTTCCGCGCCGCCGCGAGGGCCCGCGCCACCCCCGGCTCCTTCGGCCCCAGGAACTGCGGATCGGGCTTGAACACGGCGTCCAGCAGGGCCTTCCCCGCCGCGAACACCTCTCGGGTGCCCCCGTAGTACCAGGTGACGTCGTGGGTGGCGTCGACCCCGATGCCGTACGACCGCACGCCCGCCGCCCGGCACAGCGCCACGGCCCGCCGGATGTGGAAGTTCTGGCTGATCAGCACGGCCTCGTGGACGCCGAAGATCTTCCGGGC
Organism: Streptomyces mirabilis; assembly: GCF_039503195.1. NCBI lineage: Bacteria > Bacillati > Actinomycetota > Actinomycetes > Kitasatosporales > Streptomycetaceae > Streptomyces > Streptomyces mirabilis. The sequence goes on along the minus strand of NZ_JBCJKP010000001.1, from coordinate 3,642,428 downwards.
CCGCACGCAGGAGTCCCAGGTGTCGAACCCGGCGTAGTCGCCGACGATCCGCCGGTCCGGCACGCCACGCTTCGTCAGATAGGCCCGCATCGCGTCCGGTTCGTCGTAGTCCTTGCGGCTGTTGTCCCCGGTGACGAGCACGGCCTCGATCCGCCCGGCCCGGTACAGCTTCGCCGCCGCGTCCAGCCGGTGCGCGAGGTACGGGGACGGCTCGCCGTTCCAGAGCCCGGCCCCGAACACCACCGCGACCTCGGTGCGCGGCGCGTCGGCCGTCGTCCGCAGTCCGTCGGCCGTGCTCACGTACAGCCAGGTCACCGGAAGCAGCGCCAGCACGCACAGCAGCATGACCGTCTGCACGGCCCGCCGCTGCCCGGCGCGGGTGCGCGGCAGGCGGGGCAGCCGCGGTCTGGGGATCCTCGGGTGCGGCAGGCGCGGCATGGTCGTTCGTCCCCCCGGTGGCGTCCGATCGCGTCGGTATTCGACAGATGGGGACGCAGCGTAAGCCCGTTCGGTTCGCCCGGGTACCGTGACCGGGCTCACTCGGCGCCGCGGAAGCGCAGGTGGGAGGTGCTCACACCGCCACCGCACCGGGCCGTGAACCCTCGGAAAACACCTGACACGCCCGTGCAACCGCGCGGCAACCTCGTACCGTCACCATCGGTCCATGACGGCGTCGAACCCCTCCCACGACGAGTCCAGGACCCTCTCCCCCTCTCGGTTTCGCCCGAGTACGGGGACCCCCATCGGCGGGCAGCCGCCCGGTGGCGCCCACCTCGACAGTACGGCGCAACTCATGAACGCGATCACCAGCCAGCTCGGCAGTCAGCTCAGCCTCGTGTCGCTGAACGGGGCCCGCCGCCCCGCGCCGCCGCCGCTCGTCCTCGTCGCGCACGGCAGCCGCGACCCGCGCGCGCTGAGCACCGTACGCACCCTGATCGAGCGCGTCCGCGAGCTTCGCCCGCACCTGTCCGTGCGCCTCGGCCACATCGAGCTCAACGAACCGCTGCTGGCCGACACGCTCGCCTCCCTCGACGCCGAGGGCGCCGCCGACGGTGCCGTTCTCGTGCCGCTGCTGCTCAGCCGCGGCTACCACGTCAAGCGGGACATCCCCGAGGCCGCGGCCGCCGTACCGGGACTGCGGGCCCGTGTCGCCGCCCCGCTCGGCCCGCACCCCCTGCTCGTCGAGACGCTGTACGAGCGGCTCGTCGAGGCCGGCTGGCGGACCGGGACGAGCGACGCGGCCCGGCGCGCCGACGGGGTCGTGCTCGCCGCCGCGGGCTCGCGCGACCCGGAGTCGATCATCGACACCCGCCGCACCGCCCAGCTGCTGGCCGAACGCCTCGGCGTGCCCGTCGTCCCCGCGTACGCCTCCGCCGCCGCGCCCACCGTCGCCGCCGCCGTGCGGGCCCTGGCCGCGCGGGGCCGCCACCGCATCGCCGTCGCCTCCTACTTCACCGCGCCCGGCCGCTTCGCCACCGAGTGCGCCGCGGCCGCCCCCTGGATCGCCACCGCCCCGCTGGGCACCCACGCCGCGATGGCCCGCCTGATCCTGCACCGCTACGACCAGGCCGTGGCGACCCCCGAACCGGCCCCGGAACGCGAGCTGGCCTCGGCCTGATCCACGCCTCCCGGCGGTAGGCCGCGCCCCGTTTGTCACTGCCTGCGTTTACTGTCGGGTACATGGACGGCACCGCACCCCTCTCCGACGAGTACGACCCGACGTCAGTCGAGCGCTGGGCCGTAGAACCCGACAAACGTCCCGGCCGCACCGCCTTCCAGCGCGACCGCGCACGCGTGCTGCACTCCTCCGCGCTGCGCCGCCTCGCGGGCAAGACCCAGGTCGTCACCCCGGGGACCCCCATCCAGGCCTGGGACGCCAGCGCCCGCACCCGACTCACGCACTCCCTGGAGTGCGCCCAGGTCGGCCGCGAGCTCGGCGCCGCCCTCGGCTGCGACCCCGACCTCGTCGAGGCGGCCTGCCTCTCCCACGACCTCGGCCACCCGCCCTTCGGACACAACGGCGAACAGGCGCTGAACGAGTTCGCGGAGGACTGCGGCGGCTTCGAGGGCAACGCGCAGTCGCTGCGCCTGCTGACCAGGATCGAGCCCAAGCGTTTCGTCCACTCGGAAGAGACGGGCGAACTGGTCAGCGTGGGACTGAACCTCACCCGCGCCGCCCTCGACGCCGCCACCAAGTACCCCTGGCCGCGCGGCGCCCACCCCACCGACCCCGCCTCCCCGAAGTTCGGGGCCTACGAGGACGACCGGCCGGTCTTCGACTGGGTCCGCAAGGGCGCCCCCGGCACCCGTACGTGCTTCGAGGCCCAGGTCATGGACTGGTCCGACGACGTGGCGTACTCGGTGCACGACGTCGAGGACGGTCTGCACGCCGGTCACATCGACCCCAACTGCCTGCACGCCGAGCCGGAACGCGAGGAGATCTTCAAGGTCGCCATCGGCCGGTACGTGCCCGCCGACACCGACCCGGCCGAGCTCTCCGAGGCCCTCGACCGGCTCCTGGAACAGGAGTGGTGGCCGCACGGGTACGACGGATCGGCCGTCGCGCAGGCCCGGTTGAAGGACGCCACCAGTCAGCTCATCGGCCGCTTCTGCCTGGCCGCCGAGGGCGCCACCCGCGCGCGGCACGGCGCCGGCCGGCTCACCCGGTACGCGGCGGAGCTGGTCGTCCCGCGCGCCGCCCGCCACGAGTGCGCCGTCCTCAAGGCCGTCGCCGACCGGTACGTCATGCAGCGCGCCGAGCAGGAGCGGCTGCGCGCCGATCAGCGGATCGTCGTCGCCGAGCTGGCCGAGGCGCTCACCGCCCGCGCCCCGGACGGTCTTGACCCGCAGTTCCGGGCGCTGTTCGACGAGGCCGGGGACGATCGTGCGCGCAAGCGGGTGATCGTCGACCAGATTGCCTCGCTCACCGACGCCTCGGCACGTTCACTGCACCTCAGGCTCACCACTCGCCCCACAGGCGGCGGCGAAGTGTGACCCTGCGTGGCCTGATCGGGCCACACCCTCTTCCCGCATCACGCTGCGTGCGGGACGCTCGCCTGGCGACAACGTTACGAGGAGGCATCAAGTGGTCGACGCGGATCAGACATTCGTCATCGTCGGAGGAGGCCTGGCCGGCGCCAAGGCGGCCGAGACGCTCCGAGCGGAGGGTTTCACCGGCCGCGTGATACTGATCTGCGACGAACGTGACCACCCCTATGAGCGCCCGCCGCTCTCCAAGGGCTATCTGCTCGGCAAGGAGGAGCGGGACAGCGTCTTCGTGCACGAACCCGCCTGGTACGCGCAGAACGACGTGGAGCTGCACCTCGGCCAGACCGTCGACGCCATCGACCGCACGGCGAAGACCGTCCGCTTCGGCGACGACGGCACCCTCGTCCACTACGACAAGCTGCTCCTCGCGACCGGCGCCGAGCCGCGCCGCCTCGACGTCCCCGGGACGGATCTCGCGGGCGTCCACCACCTGCGCCGCCTCGCACACGCCGAACGCCTCAAGGGCGTCCTGGCCGCGCTCGGCCGTGACAACGGCCACATCGTGATCGCGGGCGCGGGCTGGATCGGCCTGGAGGTCGCGGCGGCGGCCCGCGAGTACGGCGCCGAGGTCACCGTCGTCGAGCACGGGCCGACCCCGCTGCACGCGGTCTTCGGCCCCGAGCTGGGCCAGCTCTTCGCCGAGCTGCACCGCGAGCACGGCGTCCGCTTCCGGTTCGGCGTCCGGCTCACCGAGATCGTCGGCCAGGACGGCATGGTGCTCGCCGCCCGCACCGACGACGGTGAGGAGCACCCGGCCCACGACGTACTCGCGGCCATCGGGGCGGCGCCGCGCATCGGCCTCGCCGAGGCCGCGGGCCTGGAGATCGCGGACCGCGCGCACGGCGGCGGTATCGCGGTCGACGACCGCCTGCGCACCTCCGACCCCGACATCTACGCCGCCGGTGACGTCGCCTCCTTCCCGCACGCCCTCTTCGACACCCGGCTGCGCGTCGAACACTGGGCCAACGCCCTCAACGGCGGACCGGCGGCGGCCCGCGCGATGCTGGGCCGCGAGACGACGTACGACCGTGTGCCCTATTTCTTCTCCGACCAGTACGACGTCGGGCTCGAGTACTCGGGCTGGGCGCCCTCGGGGACGTACGACGAAGTGGTGATCCGGGGCGACGCGGGCAAGCGCCAGTTCATCGCCTTCTGGATGAAGGACGGGCGGGTGCTGGCCGGGATGAACGTGAATGTGTGGGACGTCACGGAACCCATCCAGCGGCTGATCCGCTCCCGGGCCCAGGTGGACACCGAGGCACTGGCGAACCCGCACGTACCGCTGGAGAGCCTGGCCCCCTGACACCGGGGCGTTCGCCTCGCCCCAGGAGTGTCAGTCCGGCCCCGTAGAATCACCTCGTGGCTGGAAGGATCAACGACGAGGACGTGAAGGCGGTTCGGGACGCGGTCCCGATCGACGCCGTCGTGTCCGAGTACCTCCAGCTGCGCAACGCGGGCGGCGGAAACCTCAAGGGCCTGTGCCCCTTCCACGACGAGAAGTCCCCGTCCTTCCAGGTCAGCCCGAGCAAGGGTCTCTTCCACTGCTTCGGCTGCCAGGAGGGCGGCGACACCATCACGTTCGTGATGAAGGTCGACCACCTCACCTTCTCCGAGGCCGTCGAGCGCCTCGCCGGGCAGGCCGGCATCACCCTGCGCTACGAGGAGGGCGGGTACAACCCGTCCCACCAGCGCGGCGAGCGGATCCGCCTGGTCGAGGCGCACAAGATCGCCGCGCAGTACTACGTGGAGCAGCTCGACATCAGCCCCGAGGCCGACGCGGGCCGCAAGTTCCTCGCCGAGCGCGGTTTCGACCAGGCCGCCGCCGCGCACTTCGGCGTCGGCTACAGCCCCCAGGGCTGGGACCACCTCACCCGCCACCTGCGCGGCAAGGGCTTCACCGACAAGGAGCTGCTCCTCTCCGGCCTCTCCCAGGAGGGCCGCCGGGGCCCCATCGACCGCTTCCGCGGGCGGCTGATGTGGCCGATCCGCGACATCGGCGGCGAGGTCGTCGGCTTCGGCGCGCGCAAGCTGTACGAGGCGGACAACGGACCGAAGTACCTGAACACGCCCGACACCGCGATCTACCGGAAGTCCCAGGTCCTCTACGGCATCGACCTCGCCAAGAAGGACATCGCCAAGGCCAGCCGCGCGGTCGTCGTCGAGGGCTACACCGACGTCATGGCCTGCCACCTGGCCGGCATCACCACCGCGATCGCGACCTGCGGCACCGCGTTCGGCAGCGACCACATCAAGATCCTCAGGCGCCTCCTGATGGACAACGGCTCGGCCCGGGTGATCTTCACCTTCGACGGCGACTCGGCGGGCCAGAAGGCCGCCCTGCGCGCCTTCGAGGACGACCAGAAGTTCGCAGCCGAGACGTACATCGCCATCGCGCCGGACGGCATGGACCCTTGCGACCTGCGCCTCGCCAAGGGCGACGAGGCGGTCGCCGACCTCGTCGAACCCCGCACGCCCCTCTTCGAGTTCGCCCTGCGCCAGATCATCCTGCGCTACGACCTGGAGACCCCGGCCGGGCGCGCGGCGGCCCTGGACGAGGCCGCGCCCATCGTCGCCCGCATCAAGAACAGCGGCGCCCAGCACGAGGTCGCCGTGCAGCTCGCCGGCATGCTCGGCATCCTCGACACCCAGTTCGTGGTCAAGCGGGTGGCCCAGCTGGCCCGTTGGGCCCGCGACCGCGGCGGCAAGGGCCCGGCCCCCGCGGGCGGCCAGCGCCCCCAGCAGGGGTACGCCGCCGTCCGGACACCCGCGGGCGGTCCGGCGCTCAACCTCCGCAATCCCGTCTACGCCACCGAGCGCGAGCTGCTCAAGCTCGCGCTCCAGCGGCCCGAGCTGGTCTCCCCGGCCTTCGACGCCTACGGGATCGACGAGTTCACCGCCGCGCCCTACGCCGCCGTCCGCCTGGCGATCATGGAGTCGGGCGGCGCCGAGTTCGGCACGCAGGACCCCCAGGAGTATCTGGTCCGGGTCCGTGAGGCCGCCCCGGACGACGTGGTCCGTTCCATGGTCACCGAGCTGGCCGTCGAGGCGATCATGCGCAAGACCGTCGACGAGACCTACGCGGGCGACCAGCTCGTCATGGTCCGCCGCCGCGCCGTCGAGCGCCGCATCGTGGACGTCCAGGGCGCCCTGTCCCGCGCGAGCGCCCACGGCGACCCGGCCCAGCTGGCTGCCGTGCAGAACGAGTTGTGGGTGCTCCAGCAGTACGGACAGGCGCTGCGCGAGCGGGGCGCGGAGGCGCTCTGAGGCCGCCCGGCCCGGTCCGGGGCCGGGGCCTGCCCGGATGGGCCCGGCGCACATGCCAATCCCGTACGCCGTTCAATCGGTTTCGCGCGCGCTGAGCTGCGCACTCGGAGGGCGTGGTAACCACCGGGTCACGGACCGGACGCAAAAAGTCACCGCACGCCCCTCGTGGCGGCGATGTGTCGTACTCCACACTGGGTTCCGGTGCCTGAGTCCTCGGAGCGCGGCCGACCCGCACGCGACGGGTTTCCGATTCCCGCGGTTCCGCCAAACGACTACGGGATGGACAGCGGCGAGGCCGTCGACCCCATCCCCGACGTACCGCTGCCGCACGCCTCAGCAGCGACATTCCTGGAGGTCGCCCCCGTGCAGACCCAGACCCTCACACAGACCGACAACCTCACGGACGCGGATACGGACGCCGAGCCCGACGTCGTCACGGCGGTGCCCCCGCAGCGCGGCGCCGCGCACCACCCCGAGACGGAGCCGGACGGACCGGCGGCGGACGCCGTCGAGGCCGAGGCCGAGCCCGTGGAGGTCGAAACCGAGGCCGAGGTCCCGGAGCCCGTCGAACTGCCCCGGGGACGCGGTACGGACACCGGAGGCCCCTCCTCGGACCTGTTCCGCCAGTACCTGCGCGAGATCGGCCGCATTCCGCTGCTCACCGCGGCGGAGGAGGTCGAACTCGCCCGTCGCGTGGAGGCCGGACTCTTCGCCGAGGAGAAGCTCCGCCTCGCCTCCGACCTGGACAGTCAGCTCGCCCTCGACCTCGACAAACTCGTCGTCATGGGCCGCATGGCCAAGCGCCGCCTCATCGAGGCGAACCTGCGCCTCGTCGTCTCGGTCGCGAAACGTTATGTGGGCCGCGGGCTCACCATGCTCGACCTGGTCCAGGAGGGGAACCTCGGTCTGATCAGGGCGGTGGAGAAGTTCGACTACGCCCGTGGGTACAAGTTCTCGACGTACGCGACCTGGTGGATCCGGCAGGCCATGTCGCGGGCGCTGGCCGATCAGGCCCGTACGATCCGGGTCCCCGTCCACGTGGTCGAGTTGATCAACCGGGTCGTGCGGGTCCAGCGGCGGATGCTGCAGGAGCGCGGCTACGAACCGACGCCGGACGAGGTCGCCGCGCAGCTCGACCTTCCCGGTGAGCGGGTGAGTGAGGTGCTGCGTCTTGCCCAGGAGCCGGTGTCGTTGCACGCGCCGGTGGGGGAGGAGGACGACGTGGCGCTCGGCGACCTGATCGAGGACGGTGACGCGACGTCGCCGGTGGAGTCCGCCGCGTTTCTGCTCCTGCGGGAACACCTGGAAGCGGTGCTCTCCACGCTCGGCGAGCGTGAACGCAAGGTCGTCCAGCTCCGGTACGGGCTCGCCGACGGCCGCCCCCGCACGCTCGAGGAAATAGGCCGTATCTTCGGCGTCACCCGCGAACGCATCCGCCAGATCGAGTCCAAAACCCTCAACAAACTGAGGGACCACGCCTTCGCGGACCAACTCCGCGGCTACCTGGACTGACCCGAGCCGTGGGGTGGAGTTTCGGCTGCGGGTGAGTGGGGGCTGGTCGCGCAGTTCCCCGCGCCCCTGAAAACCTTCAGCCCGTCCGGCGTTTGAGGGCGAGGCCGTTCAGGCCGAACGGAGGTCTGGGGCGGAGCCCCCAGGTTGAGGAGGGGACGGGTAGGGGCGGCGGGGGCGAGGAAGCACCTCCCCGCACCCGCCTGCCCACCCACACCCGCTAGTCGACCTCGGCCACCGCCTGGGCGAACTGGGCCTTGTAGAGGCGCGCGTACGCCCCGTTCGCCGCCAACAGCTCCGCATGCGCGCCCTGCTCGACGATCGACCCGTTCTCCATCACGAGGATGGTGTCCGCGTCCCGGATCGTGGAGAGCCGGTGGGCGATCACGAACGACGTCCGCCCGTGCGCGAGCTTCGCCATCGCCTTCTGGATCAGCACCTCCGTGCGGGTGTCGACGGAACTGGTCGCCTCGTCGAGGACGAGGATCACCGGGTCGGACAGGAACGCCCGCGCGATGGTGATCAGCTGCTTCTCGCCCGCGCTGACCCCCGTCCCCTCGTCGTCGATGACGGTGTCGTAGCCCTCGGGGAGCGTGCGGATGAATCGGTCCGCGTGCGCGGCCCGCGCCGCCTCCTCGATCTCCCCGCGGGTGACCTCACGCGAGGCCCCGTACGCGATGTTCTCCGCGATCGTGCCGCCGAACAGCCAGGTGTCCTGGAGCACCATCCCGATCCCGGCCCGGAGTTCGTCCCGGGACATGGACGCGATGTCGACCCCGTCGAGGGTGATCCGGCCGCCGGTGACGTCGTAGAACCGCATCAGGAGGTTCACCAGCGTGGTCTTGCCGGCGCCGGTCGGGCCGACGATCGCCACCGTGTGGCCCGGCTCCACCTTCAGCGACAGGTCCTCGATGAGCGGCTTCTCGGGGTCGTAGCGGAAGGACACGTTCTCCAGCGCCACCCGCCCGCGCAGCTCGTCGGGCCGCGCCGCCGGCACCGGGTCGGCCTCCTGCTCCTCCGCGTCGAGGAGTTCGAAGATGCGCTCCGCCGACGCGACACCGGACTGCACGAGGTTCGCCATCGAGGCGACCTGTGTCAGCGGCATCGAGAACTGGCGGGAGTACTGGATGAAGGCCTGGACGTCGCCGATCGACAGCGAGCCGGACGCGACACGCAGACCGCCGACCACCGCCACCAGCACATAGTTCAGGTTCGACACGAACATCATCAGCGGCTGCATGACCCCGCTGTTGAACTGCGCCTTGAACCCGGCCTCGTACAACTTCTCGTTCTGCTCGGCGAACTGAGCCGCCGATTCCTCCTGCCGTCCGAACACCTTCACCAGCGTGTGCCCGGTGTACATCTCCTCGATGTGGGCGTTGAGCTTGCCGGTGGTGCGCCACTGCTGCACGAAGTGCGGCTGCGAGCGCTTGCCGATGCGCGTGGCGACGAAGAAGGAGAGCGGGACAGTGACGAGCGCGACCAGCGCGAGCAGCCACGACACCCAGAACATCATCGCGAGCACGCCGATGATGGTCAGCAGGGAGTTCACCAGCTGGCCCATCGACTGCTGCAGGGTCTGCTGGATGTTGTCGATGTCGTTCGTGGCGCGGCTGAGCACCTCACCGCGCTGGCGCTTGTCGAAGTACGACAGCGGCAGCCGCGAGAGCTTCGCCTGCAGGTCCTCGCGCATGTGGTAGACGGTCTTGTTGACGGCCCGGTTCACCAGGCGCGTCGCCACCGCCATCAGCAGGCCGGCCAGCAGGAAGGTACAGAGCGCGAGCAGCAGTACGTTTCCGACGGCACCGAAGTCGATGCCCTTGCCGGGGGTGAAGTCCGTCCCGGCGAGCATGTCGGCCATGCCGCCCTCACCGCGCCTGCGCATGGAGGCGAGGACCTCGGCCTTGGTGGCACCGGCCGGCATCTGCCGCCCGATGATGCCCGCGAAGACCAGGTCGGTGGCCTTGCCGAGGATCTTCGGTCCGACCACCGAGAGCCCCACGCTCAGGACGACGGCGACCAGCATCCCGTACATCGTGACGCGCTCGGGTTTGAACTGGGCCAGGAGCCTCTTCCCGGACACCTTGAAATCCATCGAGCGCTGATCGGGGCCGCCCCCGGCCATCATGCGTCCCATGGGCCCGGCCATCAGGCGGCCTCCGCTTCCGTCAGCTGGGAGAGAACGATCTCCCGATAGGTCTCGTTGTCGGCCATGAGCTCGTGGTGACGGCCCGTGCCCACCACCCGGCCCTCGTCGAGGACCACGATCCGGTCGGCGTCCCGAATGGTCGACACCCGCTGGGCGACGATCACCACGGTCGCCTCGGCGGTCTCCTGGGAGAGCGCCGCGCGCAGTGCCGCGTCGGTCGCGTAGTCGAGCGCGGAGAAGGAGTCGTCGAAGAGGTAGATCTCGGGGCGCTGGACGAGGGTGCGGGCGATGGCGAGGCGCTGGCGCTGACCACCGGAGACGTTGGTGCCGCCCTGCGCGATCGGCGAGTCCAGGCCGTTCTCCAGCCGCTCCACGAAGCCCTTGGCCTGCGCCACCTCCAGCGCGTGCCACAGCTCCTCGTCGGTCGCGTCCGGATTGCCGTAGCGGAGGTTGGTGGCGACCGTCCCCGCGAAGAGGTAGGGCTTCTGGGGGACGAGCCCGACTGTTCTTGCGAGCAGCTTCGGCTCGACGGTCGACACGTCCACGCCGTCGACGAGGACTTCTCCGTCGGTGGCGTCGAAGAGCCGGGGCACGAGCCCGAGCAGCGTCGACTTGCCGCTGCCCGTCGACCCGATCACGGCGGTCGTCTCACCCGGCCGCGCCACCAGTTCGATGGACTTCAGGACGGGCTCCTCGGCACCCGGGTAGCGGAACCCGGCGCCGCGGATCTCCAGGTGGCCGTGGCGCCGCAGCTCCACGACGGGCGCGCTCGGCGGCACGACGCTCGACGAGGTGTCCAGGACCTCTTCGATGCGCTCGGCACAGACCTCCGCGCGCGGCACCATCATGAACATGAAGGTGGCCATCATCACGGACATCACGATCTGCATGAGGTAGGCGAGGAACGCGGTCAGGTCGCCGATCTGCATGCCGCCGCTGGCGATGCGGTGGGCGCCGAACCAGACCACGGCGATCGACGAGAGGTTCACGACGGTCATGACCATCGGGAACATCAGGGCGAGCATCCGGCCGGTGCCGAGGGACACCTCGGTCAGCTGGGCGTTGGCGGACTCGAAGCGGTCCTTCTCGTAGTCGTCGCGGACGAAGGCGCGGATGACGCGGTTGCCGGTGATCTGCTCGCGCAGCACCCGGTTCACCGTGTCCAGGCGCACCTGCATGGTCCTGAACAGCGGGCGCAGCCTGCGCACGATCAGGGTCACTCCGATGCCGAGCACCGGCACCACGGCGATCAGGACCGCGGAGAGCGGCACGTCCAGGCCGAGGGCCAGCACGATGCCGCCGACACACATGATCGGCGCCGACACCAGCAGGGTGAACGTCATCAGCGTGAGCATCTGCACCTGCTGGACGTCATTGGTGGTGCGGGTGATCAGGGAGGGGGCCCCGAAGTGGCCCACCTCGCGTGCGGAGAAGGACTGCACCCGGTCGAAGACGGCGGCCCGGATGTCCCGGCCGACGGAGGACGCCGTACGGGCGCCGTAGTAGACGGCACCGATGTTGCAGACGACCTGGATCAGCGAGATCCCGATCATCAGGGCACCGAAGGACAGGATGTAACCCGTGTCTCCCTTGACGACACCGTTGTCAATGATGTGTGCGTTCAGGGTCGGCAGGTACAGGGTTGCGCAGGTCTGCAGGAACTGCAGCAGCACGAGGAGAGCGATGGGTTTCTTGTACGGACTGAGGTAGGTCCGAAGCAGTCGTATGAGCACGCGGCTTCTCTCGGAGTCGTCGACGGCAGTGCGGTCGGTGGTGCACCACCCCCTATCGTCGAGCACTCCACCCGTGTTACCTCAACCGATTAATCCAAGAGCGGACCAAGGGTGGATCGGAACCGGACCTTGAGACGTACGTCATAGGGTCGATGTCGGCCGCTACGCCCACCGGGACACCCGTCCGCACCCCTCTCGCCCCCTATGACCGGAACGCCCCCGGATGCGTCTGTTCCCGTACGGACACGTACTGCTGCCGTACGGCCTGACCCACGGCCAGTTCCTCACCGGGCTCCAGAATCTGGGCGACCGCACCCTGCCAGACGGGGGGCAGTTGGGGGTCGAGCGTGCCCTGTGAGACGCCGAGGGCCCAGGCCGCCTGACGGGCCGCGCCCAGCGCCGCGTAGTCCGCCGGCTGGGGCACGACGACCTGCGCGCCGAACAGCGCGGGCGCCGCGGCCTGCACGGCAGGCAGCTCGGCGGCCGCCCCGAGCAGGAACACCCGCCGTACGTCCACGCCGCGTCCGCGCAGCACGTCCAGCGCGTCCGCGAGCCCGCACAGCATGCCCTCGAAGGCGGCCCGCGCCAGGTGTTCGGGCCGCATCGACTCGCGCCGCAGCCCCGCGAGCGTCCCGGCGGTGTGCGGCAGGTTCGGGGTCCGCTCGCCCTCCAGGTACGGCAGCAGGACCAGCCCGTGGGAGCCCGGCGTGGACTTCATCGCCAGCTCGGACAAGCTCTCCAGGTCGGGCAGGCCGAGCAGTTCGACCGCGCCGCGCAGGGTGCGTACGGCGTTGAGGGTGGTCACCACCGGCAGGTGCATGCCGGTCGCGTCCGCCAGCGAGGTGATCATGCCGGAGGCGTCGACCAGCGCCTCGGGGTGGACGGCCATCACGGACCCGGAGGCGCCGAGGGACACGACCGCGTCCCCGAGCCCGATACCGAGCCCGAAGGCCGCGGCCATGGTCTCTCCGGTGCCCGCGGAGATCAGCAGTCCCTCGGGTGTCGTCCCCGCCGCCTCGGACGGGCCCAGCACGTCGGGCAGCGTGGCCTGGTGGCCGAGCGCGAGCTCGACGAGATCCGGCCGGTAGCCGCCGGTCGCAGCCGACCAGTAGCCGGTTCCGGAGGCTCCGCCCCGGTCGGTGGTCCGCCGCATCGGCCGCCCGAGCAACTGCCACACCAGCCAGTCGTGCGCCTGCAGCAGCACGGCGGTGCGCAGCGCGGCGTCGGGCTCGGTCTTGTTCAGCCAGCGCAGCTTGGTCACCGGCTGGGCGGCCTGCGGTACGTGGCCCACGGCCTGGGCCCATGCCTCGCGCCCGCCGAGCGCGTCGACGAGATCGGCGGCGGCGACCTGTGCGCGCTTGTCACCGCCCACCATGGCCGGCCGCACCGTGTTGCCCTGCGTGTCCATCGGAACGAGCGCGTTCTGCTGCGCGGAGACGCCGATGGCCTGCACGCCTTCGAGGAGCCCACCGCCTGCCGCCTCGCCCAGGGACAGCAGCCAGGCCTGTGGATCGACATCGGAAGGACGGCCGCCGCCCTCGGTGGTTTCCACCGGATGCGGGGCATATCCCTGCCTGAGCACGGCTCCCGTGTCCGTGTCGCAGACGACGATACGAGTGAAATCGGGCGAACTGTCCAACCCGGCGACTATCCCCATGGCGGAAATTCTGCCGTACGGCGGGGGATGAGTGCGCCGGGCCGGGTGGTACCGGCCCGGCGACGGGACGCCCGCCGGGCCGGGGCGCAGGTCGGACAGGGTGGCGCGGTCACCGGCCCCGCCAGGGATCCCCTCGTCCTGCCTGCCGGGAGTCGTTCGGCTTTCGGCCGCTGGGGGCTGATCGGGTGGTTCCCCGCGCCTCTCGTGGTGTCCTACGTGTTGCTGGTGCCCCAGTCGTCCTCGCGGGTGCCGTTGGTGTTGCGTTCGCGCAGCGAGCGGACGCGGGCGGTGACCGAGTCGGGGACGTGGTCGCCCACCTTCTCGCCGACCGTGTGGAACGCCTTGCCCGCGATCTCGCGCCCCTGCTGGGCGGCGGTCTCGGCGGTGTTGCGCACCGCGGGGTTCTGCGCGACCTGGCGCGCGGACTTCTTCAGCTGTTCGTAGCGCTCGCGCCCGGCGCGCGTGCCGAGCACGTAACCCAGAGCCAGTCCGGCGGCGAATGTGAGCCGGTAGCGCATGGTGGCCACCCTTCCCTTGCGTCGGCATCGGTGCGGGGGGAACCGATTGGCGGAGCACCCCCCTGCTTGCGCTAATGTATGTGTCGCAGCGAGCGCACGCCCCCTGGCGAATACCCGGGTAGGTGCGTTCGACGCAACGAGGCAATCCTCCGTAGCTCAATTGGCAGAGCAGCCGGCTGTTAACCGGCAGGTTACTGGTTCGAGTCCAGTCGGGGGAGCTCGGTCTCCTGTAGCTCAATTGGCAGAGCAGCCGGCTGTTAACCGGCAGGTTACTGGTTCGAGTCCAGTCGGGAGAGCAACGGAAGAGGACCCCTCAGGGGTCCTTTTTCATGTCCGGCGGAACCGCGCAGACCACGCCGAAGTCCTCATGGTCGTGCGTTGCCGACCATCCGAAGCAGGAGATCGTATGAGCGGCTATGCTGCGGCAGACGGCGCGCACAAATGTGCGCGACGCGCCGTAAGGGGCGGTAGCTCAGCCGGTTAGAGCAGCGGACTCATAATCCGTCGGCCGTGGGTTCGAGTCCCACCCGCCCCACTCCGCGCTACGCGTGAAGAAACGATGCCGCCCGCGCACTCGTGGTTTGCCAGCAACAAGGTTGCGGCCCCCGGAGCTGATCCGGGGGCCGCAGTCGTGCGTTTCGCGTTCTTTGCACTCGTCCGGGGGAACGACCGGGGAATCGCCGTTCCCTGGTGTGACGTCAGTTCGAGCCGGGGCCGAGTTTCCGGCGACGGGTGCCCGGTAGGCGGCGACAGGGCGGGTCCGAGTCGCCGTGGTTCTTGACGGTGTACTCCCGGACCGCGGTCGGTGACGGCGGCGAGGCGTCGGGGTCGGGTCGCTTGGTCGGCTTGGCGGCGGGGCGCGTGGCCGCGGCCGAGTCCGTGCCCGGCGACGCGGGGGCCGAGGGCGTCGTCGCCCGTGGCGGTGGCTTCACCGGGTGAGCCGGGCCGCGGCCGCGTGCCAGCGACTGCTCACCACTGCCAGAGCGTGAGCAGTGGCAGGCCCGGTCAGGCGGGGCAGCCGGAGTCGGCGATCACGTAGTAGCCGGTGGCGGTCTCCTCGAGGGTGTGGGTGGTGAAGGTGTTGTACAGGCCCATCTTCTGTTGGGAGCCGTTCGCGTAGGTGTAGCCGCCGCTCTGGTGGGCGCGGCCCGCGGCGACCTGGTTGTAGTTGTTCGCGGTGAAGCACTGGGGCGGAAAACCGGTGGTGGTCGCCGTCACGGCCGTGTCGGCGGCGCCGGCCCTGCCCGATGAGTCGACGGCGGCGACGGTGTAGCTGTATCCGGTGCCGGAGGCCAGTCCGGTGTCCGTGTACGAAGTGGAGGTCGTCGAGCCCGTCCTCGTACCGCCGCGGTAGATGTTGTACGAAGCGGCGCCGCTGACGGCGTTCCAGGAAAGTGAGGCGCTGGTGTCCGTGGTGCCGGTCACCGTCAGCCCGGTGGGCGCGGGCAGGGCACCGGTGCCGCCGCCGGAGGTGCCGTCCAGGCCCCAGAACTTCGCCGTGTAGTAGCTGGAGCAGATGTAGTCGAGGTAGTACGTGCCGGTCGTGCCGCACTGGTCGGTCCCGGAGCCGGGGTTCACGGCGAGGCCATGTGTCATGCCGGAGACGGTGAAGGTCTCGACGGCAGGATCGCCGTTGGCATCGTTGTAGACGTCCTGGGTGGTGCCGCCGGTGAGCGTGGTGGTCGATGACGGGGTCTGGCCGATGCCCCGGACGTTCGTCCACTGGTCGCGGGACTCGGTGGCGTTGGCGGGGTTGACGGTCGAGTCACCGGAACCCTGCCAGACGGCCACCCGCGGCCAGGGTCCGCTCCAGCCGCCCGATGCGCTGCGTACCAGGTCGCCCCACTGCTGCGGGGTCTTGCTCACCGGGTTGTACTCGCAGGTGAGGCCGCTGCTGAGATCGGTGGCGCAGCCCGCCGGGATGCCGGAGTCGATGGAGCCGCCCGCGAAGACATCGGGGTAGTCGGCGAGCATCACGGAGGTCATGGCGCCGCCGGCGGACAGCCCCGTCACGTACACGCGGCTGGGGTCGCTGCCGTACTGCGTCTTGGCGTAGTCGACCATCTGTTTGATGGACAGGGCTTCGCCCTGGCCCCGGGTGTAGTCCCCGGACTGGTACCAGTTGAAGCACGAGTTGGCGTTGTTGGCGCTGGAGGTCTGCGGGAAGACCAGCGCGAAGCCGTACAGGTCGGCGTACTTGGGCCAGCCGGAGTGGTTGTAGTAGTCGCTCGCGCTCTGGGTGCAGCCGTGCAGGGCCACGACCACCGGGGCGCCGGAGGGCAGGTTGTCGGGGACGTACGTGTACATCGACAGGCTGCCGGGGTTGGAACCGAAGCCGGTCACCTGGGTGAGCGAGGCAGCCGACGCGCTCTGCGGCACGGTGAACAGGGCGAGCGGCAGGGCCAGCAGCGCGGCCCAGCAGGTTCTACGGATGCGGTCACGAACCGACATGCAGTCCTCCCGTGGTGAGGGGGGTGAGTGGGCGAACCGCCGCGCCGGTGTCCCTCCGGAGCGGGCGGTCCGCTGCACCGTAGAACCGCAGCGGACGCCCGACAGCGGAAGCGGACCACACTTCTCGATCGCCTTGGGTGTCGGCGGACTCCACTGCCTACGAGGTCAACCTCCCTGCAGGGCACACGAGTTGACCGGATCTCCTGAGGTGGGCCTGGGCACCGTGCCGCTCGCCGGTGGGGCGGCCCGGTGCTCGACCCAGTCGGTCAGAGCGTGGAACGCCGAGCGATAGCAGGGCAGGATCGGCCGGAGCCGGTCCGGATAGGTGTCGTACAGGCCGTCGACGTGGGTGCCGCCCGCGATCGTGTAGTAGCGGTGCGAACCGCCGCGGTGGCTTTCGGAGATCATGCGTGCGTACACGTCCGAGTCGGTGGCGATCGGCAGCAGTGCGTCGAGCGAGCCGTGCAGTGTGATCATGGGTTTGCCGATCCTGCCGGTGAGCGAGATCCGGTCGACCGCCCGGTGCACGGAGCCCGGCCGCGCCGCATAGTCGTACGAAGCATCCGACGCGCAGGGCGCGAGGATCTCCGGAAGCGTCGAACCGGCGGACTCACCCGGACACTTGGGGTCGTAGGAGGGGTCGACCTCCGCGCGGTACACCTTCTGCGTCAGGCCCCAGTAGGCAGCCTCGTGGTACGGCCACAGGAACTCGGTGCCGGGAGCGAATCCGGCGGTGAGCATGTCGGCGTGGGTGGCCCGGCCCGCCTGGTACGCGACCGCGGTCGGCAGATAGGTGAACAGGTTCGGCCCGTCCTCGGTCCACAGCGCGCCCTCCCAGTCCACTCCGCCGTCGTACAGCTCGGGGTGGTTCTCGAGCTGCCAACGGGTCAGGTAGCCGCCGTTGGAGATGCCGGTCATGTAGGTGCGGCGTGGGCCGTGCCCGTACGCCTGCCGGACGACGGTCTTCGTGGCGAGGGTCAGCTCGGTGGTGCGCCGGTTCCATTCGGCGATCGCGTCGCCGGGCCGCTTGCCGTCGGTGTAGAAGTCGGGGCCGCTGTTGCCCTTGTCGATGGAGGCGAAGGCGTAGCCCTGGGCGATGACCCAGTCGGAGATCAGGGGGTCCAGCGAGTACTGCTTGCGCGTCCCGGGCGCACCGGTCACCACGAGGCCGCCGTTCCAGCGCTCGGGCAGCCGGATGACGAACTGGGAGTCGTGGTTCCAGCCGTGGGTCTTGTTGAGGTGCGAGGAGTCGGGGAAGTAGCCGTCGATCTGGATGCCGGGGACGCCGGTGGGGTTCCTGGTCCCCTTGGCGGTGAGTGAGGCCCAGTCCGCGGAGTCGGTGTAGGCGGTACCGGCGGTCGCGGCCGTGGTCATGTCGGGCAGACAGGCCATGGTCTGGAATGCCGCGCCGGGTACGGTGATCCGGCTCTGGCCGGCGCAGTGGGGTGCCGATCGAGCCGTGGCGCTCGCCGACACTCCCGCCGTCGACAGGAGTACGGCGGACAACAACGTGACCGTGCGTCTCAGATGCATGGTTCGCCCTCCGGGCGGTGAAGGTGAAAGGGAGCGGTGAATCAGGAGTCGAAGCGGGCACGCAACGCCTTCTTGTCGAACTTGCCGACTCCGGTGCGCGGGATGGCCTCCACGACCTCGATACGGTCCGGGAGCTGCCAACGCGCGAAGCCTCCGGCCTCGAGGTGCGCCCGTACGCGTTCGAGGGTCACGGTGGAGCCCGGGCGCGGGGCGACGCAGATCAGCGGACGCTCCTGCCACTTGTCGTCGGGAACGGCGATGACCGCGGCCTCGGCGACCTCCGGCAGCGCCATGACGGCCGACTCCATGTCCACCGAGGAGATCCATTCGCCGCCGGACTTGATGAGATCCTTCGCACGGTCGGCGATGACGACATAGCCGTCCGGGGAGCCGATGGCGATGTCCCCGGTACGGAACCAGCCGTCCTCCGTGAACTGGGCGGCGCCCTCACCGCCGAGGTAGGAATCGGCGATCCATGGCCCGCGCACGAGCAGATCGCCCATCGACGTTCCGTCCCACGCAAGGGAATGGCCCGCCTCATCGCGAATGTCCATCTGCACCCCGGGCAGTGGAAGACCGGCCCGGGTGCGCACCGCGTCGGTGATCCGGTCCTCCTCCCAGTCGCGCATCCGCTCCTTCGGCCACGCCACACTGGCCAGCGGCGAGGTCTCGGTCATGCCCCACACCTGCACCAGAGGGATGCCGAAGTCGCGCCGGTAGCGTTCGATCAGGGCGCGTGGCGGGCGGGCGCCGCCGCACAGCAGATGCCGTAGCGACGGCAACCCGCCGCGGGCGGTGATCTCGTCGGCGACCGCCATCCAGATGGTGGGCACGCCCGCGGCGACCGTGACCCGCTCGGCGGCCATCAGCTCGACCAGGGCCACGAGATCCAGCGAGCCACTGAGGAACACCTGCTTGGCGCCGTACGGAGTGGCGGTGTAGGGGACGCCCCAGGCGTTGGCGTGGAACATGGGCACGACCGGCAGTACGCAGTCGCCTGGGCCGATGGCCATGGCGGACTGCGAGGACGCGGCGATGGCGTGCAGCACGGTCGAACGGTGTGTGTAGAGCACGCCCTTGGGGCGGCCGGTGGTGCCGGAGGTGTAACACAGGCCGAGCGGCGACCGTTCGTCGATGTCGCGGGGGGCGTACGCATCCGGCAGACCGGCGATCAGCTGTTCGTACGCCACGACCCCCGGCAGCGCGGTGTCGGGCACCTCGTCGCCGAGCACGATGACATGCCGCACGCCGGCGAGGCCGCCCCGCGCGTGCACCTTCTCCAGAAGTGGTAGCAGATCGGGATCGGCCAGGATGGCGCGGTCGTCCGCGTGGCCGATGATGTACGCCAGGTCCTCGGGGGAGAGCCTCAGGTTCAGGGTGTGCAGGACGCGCCCGGTGCAGGGCACGGCCCAGTAGGCCTCCAGGTGCCGGTATCCGTTCCAGGCGAGGGTGGCCACCCGGTCGTCCGGCGCCAGGCCGAGAGCGTCCAGGGCGTGCATCAACTGCTGGGCACGGCGGGCGAACGCGGCGTACGTGTAACGGTGCACACGGCCGTCGGGCAGTCGCGTGACCACCTCGGTGTCGGGAAAATAGCGCGGGGCGTGTCCGAACAGCAGCCACGTGTTGAGCGGGGTCTCCATCATCGCCATGGCGCACATCGTCACCGCGGTGCGGGACCCGGGCGACGGAGGAAGACTCCGGAACGTCCCCCGCCCCAGTGGAGCAAGTACCCACACCGGCGACGGGCGGAGCGGCGCGGGGAGGGAGAAGACCCACACCCGTGCGGGGGCGTCTTGTGGAGATTCTCTCCGTAGCCGCTGCTCATGGCCGAACTTAACGTCTGCCCCACATCGGCATCCGCCGCTGCATCCCCTGCGCATCCGAGGCGTCATGAGACAACCGCGCGCCATCCTGGTCACGCAAGGCCTGTCCAAGGAGTTCCAGGGATTCCGCGCCGTCAGCGCGGTGGACCTGAGGGTCCCCGAGGGCACGGTCCACGCGCTCGTAGGCCCCAACGGGGCGGGAAAGACAACGCTGTTCAACCTGCTGACCGGATTTCTCAGGCCGTCCGGCGGCCGTATCAGCTTCGCCGGACACGACATCACCGGGCAGCCTCCGGAGCGCATCGCCGGCCTCGGCGTCGCCCGCTCCTTCCAGGTCACCAGCCTCTTTCCGCAGATGACGGCCCGGGAGCACGTCGAGCTCGCCCTCCAGTCGGGCACCGGTCTCGGCCGCCGGTTCTGGCGCACGGACAAACTGATGCGCCGCTTCTCCGGCCGGGCCCTCGAACTCCTCGGTGACGTCGGACTCGAGCATCTCGCCGACCGGCCCGCCGGAAACCTTCCGTACGGGCAGAAGCGCGCGCTGGAACTGGCCCTCGCCCTCGCCCTGGACCCGGCGTTGCTGCTCCTCGACGAGCCGACAGCCGGCATGGGTCTGGAGGACGTCGACCGCACCGTGGCGCTCATCGACAGGATCCGCGAGGGACGCACCGTGGTGATGGTCGAGCACAACATGAGCGTCGTCGGCTCGCTCGCCGACACCGTCACGGTCCTGCAGCGCGGCGAAGTGCTCGTGGAGGGCCCCTACGACCGGGTCAGGACCGATCCACGGGTCGTCGAGGCGTACCTGGGGGCCGACGTTGCTTGAGATCAAGGGCGTCAGCGCCCGGTACGGCGAGGCCACGGCCCTGGACGAGGTGTCCCTGCGGGTCGGCGAGGGCGAGGTCGTCACCCTCGTCGGCCGCAACGGCGCGGGAAAGTCCACCCTGCTGCGCTGCGCCATGGGGCTGCACCGTGAGATGACCGGCCGGGTCGCGCTGGCGGGCAAGGACATCACCGCGGTACCGCCGCATCGCAGGGCCCGGCTCGGCCTCGGGTACGTTCCCGACGACCGAGGCATCTACGCGGGCCTGTCCGTCGAGGAGAACCTGACCCTGCCGCCGGCCTCGCCGGGCTCCGCGTGGCCGCTGCCCCGCATCTACGACGCCTTCCCGGTGCTCGCCGCGCGCCGCCGCTTCCCCGGCGGCAAGCTCTCCGGCGGTGAACAGCAGATGCTCGCGCTCGCCCGGGTCCTGCGCGCCGGCGCGCGCGTGCTGCTGTGCGACGAGCCGACCGAGGGCCTTGCCCCGGTCATCGTGCAGCAGATCGGCGAGATTCTGCGCGGGGCCAAGGAGCACGGGGTGTCGGTACTGCTGGTGGAGCAGAATCTGCGCTTCGCCGCGACCATCGCCGACCGCCACTACCTCCTCGCGCAGGGCCGGATCGTGGAGGCGCTCGACAACGCCGACGTACGGCAGCGCGAGGGCGAACTCCTCGCCTATCTCGGACTGTGACACTCCGTCACCTCCGCTCATTCGGGACGTACGCATCAGGAGGAAGCAATGAAACACAGGCTGTCGACGGTCGTGGCCACGGCCGCGGTGGGGGCACTGCTTGCGGGCTGCGGGGGCGGCGGACCGAGCTCGGGCGGCGGGAAGGTCAGCGACGACAAGATCGTGCTCGGTGTGCTCACCGACCTGTCCGGCGTCTACGCGGACATCGCGGGACCGAACTCGGTGCAGGCCGTGCAGATGGCCGTCGACGACTTCAAGAAGAAGTACGGCGACAAGGCGATCACCCGGAACATCGAGGTCATCAAGGCCGACCACCAGAACAAGCCGGAGATCGCCAACACCCAGGCTCGGGAGATGTACGACCGCAAGAAGGCCGACGCGCTCTTCGACGTGCCGACCTCGTCGGCGGCCCTCGCGGTGCAGACCGTCGCCGGCCAGGCCAAGAAGCTGTACTTCAACACCGGCGCCGCCACCACGGAACTCGCGGGCAAGACCTGCAATCCGTACACCTATGAATGGGCCTACGACACGTACATGCTGGCGCACGGCACCGGCGCCGCGGTCACCCGAGCGGGGGGCAAGAACTGGTACACGATGTACCCGGACTACGCCTTCGGGCAGGACATGCAGAAGAAGTTCGAGACGGCCATCGAGGGCGCGGGTGGCAAGGTCGTCGCCAAGGACCCCACGCCGTTCCCCAGCGACAACTACTCCACCTTCCTGCTCAAGGCAGCGGGCCTGAAGCCGAAGCCGCAGGTGCTCGGGGCCCTGCAGGCGGGGGGTGACCTGGCCAACGTCGTCAAGCAGTACCAGCAGTTCAAACTGAAGGACAAGGGCATCGAGCTGGCCATCGGCCTGCTCTTCGACACCGATATCAAGGCCATCGGCGCGGACAAGCTGGCCGGAACCATGTTCACCACGGCCTGGTTCTGGAACGTCGACGCCAAGGCCCAGGCCTGGGCCGACCGGTTCAAGGAGCGCACAGGACAGCGGCCCACCTTCGACCAGGCGGCCGACTACTCGGCGGCTACGCACTATCTGGAGGCCGCGCAGAAGGCGGGCAGCGACCGGGCGGCCGACGTCTCGAAGGAGCTGGACGGCACCAAGTTCAGCGACTTCTTCGCCCACAACGCCACCATCCGCGCCGAGGACCACCGGGTCGTCCACGACGCGTACCTGGCCAAGGTCAAGGACCCGGCCAAGGCGAGCGAGGCCGGTGACTACACCGAGCCGGTCAAGACCATCCCCGCCGCCGAGGCATTCGACCAGCCTTCGCCCGACTGCCATCTCAGCTGACCACCGGGGTCCGGCGGCCCGCACGACGGGCAGGCCGCCGGCCGACGACGGGACCCACTCATGACCTCGTTTCTCCAACAGGCCTTCAACGGGCTGGTCAGCGGCAGCTTCTACGCCCTGCTCGCCCTCGGCCTCGCCGTCATCTTCGGCATGCTGCGCGTGGTGAACTTCGCCCACGGCGCGCTGTACATGCTCGGCGCGTTCGGCGCGGTCGCCCTCGGCGACAGCGCGGGGCTCGGCTTCTGGTGGGCCCTGCTGCTCGTGCCCCTCGCACTCGCCGTCGTCGGCACCCTCCTCGAACGGTTGCTGATCCGCCGCCTGACGGCCCTCGACCCGCTCTACAACTTCCTCCTCACCTTCGGCATCGCGCTGGTCTGCCAGGACCTGCTGCGCATGAAGTACGGTGCGCAGTCGCAGCCCTACGAGCGCGGTCCCTTCCCCGGCTCCATGGATCTGGGCCTGTTCGACTTCCCGCGCTACCAGGTGTTCGTCCTCGCCGTCTCGGTCGCTCTCTGCCTGGCCGTGTGGCTGCTGCTCACCCGCACCCGGATCGGGACCATCGTGCGCGCGGCCACCGAACGCCCGGAACTCACCAGGGCGTTCGGCATCGACACGGGGCGCTGGGTCACGCCGGTGTTCGGCTTCGGCGTCGGGCTCGCGGCCCTGGCCGGCGTGCTCGCCGCACCCATGCGGGCGGTCAACTCCGGTATGGGCAGCGACCTGATCATCACGGTGTTCGCGGTCGTCGTCATCGGCGGCCTCGGCTCCGTCTTCGGCTCCGTGCTCGCCGGGTTCACCATCGGCATGATCCAGGCCCTCGGCAACCTCTACGTCCCCGTCCTGTCCCAGACCTCGGTCTACCTGCTGATGGCCGTCGTGCTGCTCGTCCGGCCCGCCGGACTGTTCGGCAAGGAGGAACACGCATGATCCTCGGCCTCCTCGAGAAGCTGCACAGCCGCCCCGCCCGGATCCGGTGGGGCCTGCTCACCGCCGGGCTGCTCGTGGCCCTCGGTCTGCCCTGGAGCCTGTATCCGCCGGTCGCCACGGACATCCTCTGCTGGGGCCTGTTCGCCGTCGCCTTCGATCTGCTGCTCGGTCACGCCGGGCTGCTGTCCTTCGGACACGCGGCGTTCTGGGGCAGCTCGGCGTACGTCACCGGGCTGATCGCCATCCACAGCGGACTGCCGTTCTACGTCGCCGTGCTGGGCGGGGCGGCGGCCGCCGCGCTGCTCGCCCTGCCCATCGGGTTCTTCGCGGTCCGGCGCAGCGGCATCTACTTCGCCATGGTCACCCTGGCCTTCGCGCAGATGGTGTACTTCATCGCCAACCAGTGGGGCGATGTCACGGGCGGCGAGAACGGTCTGCAGGGAATTCCCCGCGACCTGCCGGGCGTCGACCTGTCGGACTCGTTCGTCTTCTACTACGCGGCCCTGCCGGTGGTGCTGCTCGGCCTCGCCGCGGCCTGGCGGATCGTGCACTCCCCGTTCGGCCGGGTGATCGCCGCCGTGCGCGACAACTCCGCCCGTGCCCGTGCCCTGGGATATGCCGCCGACCGCTACAAGCTCGTCGTCTTCACCGTGTCCGCGTTCCTGTCCGGCCTCGCGGGCGGACTGTACGCGGTCAACCACGGTTTCGCCTCTCTGCAGGAGGTGTACTGGACGACGTCGGGCAAGGTCGTCGTCATGACGGTCCTCGGCGGCATCGGCACCCTGTGGGGCAGCCTGCTGGGTGCCGGCGCCATCGTCCGCCTGGAGGACTGGCTGTCCACGTCCGGTTTCGAGGAGACCGGCCTGGTCACCGGCGGCGTCTTCATCGTCGTCGTCCTGCTCTTCCGCCGAGGAGTGTGGGGCACCCTCACGCACACCCTGCGCTCCCGTACGCGGTCCTCGGCGCCCGACCCGGAACCACACCTGGAGCACGACCACGACGACTCCTCGCAACCGGTCTCGTCGTAGATCTGTGCAGACGGAGCCGGGGCGGTGAACATCGCAGGCGGGAACGCGTACCGGAACACTCAGGAGGCATCCGTGGACTCGACGACCACACACAGTCGGGCCGATGTGGAGCCTGCGGCGCGGCTGCTGCGCCTGCTGCGCGAAGACGCCGCGCAGAGTGAGTACGACGCCCTCCTCGACCGATGCCCTTCCGAGGACCGGCCCCGGCTCGCCCTGCTCGTCGACGACGCCCTGCAGGTACGGGCGCGCCTGGAGGAGCGTCGCCGTCGGGAGGCCGAGCTCGCCGCGCTCTACGAGACAGCGGGGGACCTGTCCTCACTGCGTGATCTGGAGGCCGTGCTCCAGGCCATCGTCCGCCGGGCTCGCAGCCTGCTCGGCACCGACGTGGCCTACCTGATGCTCAACGACGCTCGACGCGGCGACACCTATATGCGGGTGACCGACGGGATACGTACCGACGCGTTCAAGCAGGCACGGCTTGCCATGGGCGCGGGCCTCGGCGGTCTCGTGGCCAAGACGGCGGTTCCGTACAACACCTCCGACTACTTCGCCGACCTGCGCTTCGAGCACTGCATCGACGACGTCGTGGGCGGCGAGGGGCTGATCTCCATCGAGGGAGTGCCTCTCAAACTCGGCGAGAACGTCATCGGCGTCCTGTTCGCAGCCAACCGCCGGGTCCGCCCCTTCTCCGAGCACGAAGTGGCCCTGCTCGTCTCGCTCGCCAACCACGCCGCCATCGCCATCGAGAACGCGACCCTCTTCCAGGACGTACGCAGAGCAGTCGACGAACTCACCGAAGCCAACGGCGTCATCCGTGCCCACAGCGAATCCATCGAACGCGCCGCCGCCCTGCACGAGCGCCTCACCACCATCGTTCTCGACGGCGGCGGCATGGCCGACGTTGCGCAGACCCTCGCCGACGTCCTCGGCGGGAGCATCCTCGTCCTGGACCCCCGCGGCCGCACCATGGCCGCCGCCGGTGACGACCCTCTCGTCGAACAGGCCCGCACCGAAGGAGCGCTCCCGGATCCGTGCCCCGCCGCCCATGCGGTCCGCGACGCCCGGGTGCTGAGCACGGACGCCCGCCGCACCCGCCGTATCCCGGCCGGCGCCGACGGATCCGCCGCCTGTGCCACTCCCATCGTGGCCGGCAGTGAAGTCCTGGGCGTCCTGCTGCTCGTCCGCGACCACCTGGACGCCTCAGGAGTACGTTCCCTCGAGCGTGCCGCGCTCGTCACCGCGCTGATGCTGCTCAGCGAGCGCACCGTCGCCGAGGCCGAGCACCGGCTGCGCGGCGAGATCCTCGAGGACCTGCTCGGCTCCCCGCACCGGGATCCGGAGGGCCTGCGGCGCCGGGCCACCCTGGTGGGCCTCGACCTCCACCGCCCGCACACGGTGTTCGCCGCCCGCTGCCGTGACAGCGCCCATCGGCGACGCATCGCCGATGCAGCGGCTTCCTACGCCGCCCATGCCCGGGGTCTGGCGGGAGAATACCGGGGCGATACCGTCGTCCTCCTGCCGCAGGATCCGGACCCGGACGAGGCCGCCCGCACCCTGGCCGACCACTTGTCGCGGGTCGTGGACAACCTGGTCACCGTCGGCGCCGCGACGGCCGCGCCCGGCATCGACGCCATCGTCGAGGCACACCACGACGCGGTCCGCTGCCTGGACGTCCTGCTCGCGCTCGACCGCGACGGAGAAGGGGCGTCTCCCGGCGAACTGGGCGTCTACGGGCTGCTGTTCCATCAGGCGGGCCGCGAGGAGCTGCACCGCTTCGTGCGCCGCACCATCGGCCCCGTCCTCGACTACGACACCCAGCGCGGCGGCGAGCTCACCCGCACCCTGCTCGCCTTCTTCGCCTGCGACACCGGCCTGGGCCGCACCGCCGCCGAGCTCTACATCCACGTCAACACGCTCTACCAGCGCATCGACCGCATCACCTCGCTGCTCGGCCCGCAGTGGCGCCATGGCGACCAGGTGCTGCAGGTGCATCTCGCCCTCAAGGTCCACCTGGTCCTGTCCGCCGCGTGATCACCGGGCGACGCGCAGGCCGTCGAGCACAGGGCGGACATGCCGCGCAGGCTCGCTCGAAGCGAGCGGTACATGGCCCACCAGGAGCCGGCCCAGAAAGGCCCGGAAGAGCAGGCCGATCGGGCGGACCATCGTCCTCGGCTGCGGAGCCCGTCTCTTCGGCCCCGTCCTGCTCCTCCGGCCGGGACCGCGCTCGTCGGCGTCTGCTGATCGGCCGGCGACCATGAAGTCCTGGCGCCGGCGGCCCAGCCCGTCGATCTCGAGCTCGACCGCGACCACCTGACGCGCGTGGCCGCCCGGCTCAACGCCCGCGTGTGTCGCTGACGGGCCGCCCTCGGCTCTGCCCGCGGCACTTGGCGCGGTCCGCGCCGGCCGGAGCGGTCGCCTCCATGGGGGCAGGCGGGTCGAGACCAGCTGCACGACGCGTTGCCGGCCGGGAAACTCAGCGACGACAGGCGCGCTGGAGGCTTGGTGTCTGCATGGACGCGCCCGCTGAAGTGCCGGTGAAGGTGACCCGTCCGCGACCGTTCGGCTGCCGGAAAAGCGGCTCACCCAGGCTCATCAAGAAGCGATGCCGCCCGCGCGTTCGTGGTTCGCCCGCAGCGAGGTCGCGGCCCCTGGAGCTGATCCAGGGGCCGCGGTTGTGCGATTCGCGCTCGTCCGGGGTGATCGCCGGGGAACGGCGGTTCCTCGGCGAAGTCGGTTCGAACGAGGAGCGGATCCAGCGGCCCCGCGCGCGGGGGCCGGGCCGGGGGGCCGGGTCAGGGCTGGACGGGCTTTCCGCGGCCCCAGGCCCAGGCGAGGCGGTCGGCGCCGGACTGGTTGGTGGTGGCGAGCCACGGGCGGGCCGGGTCGCCGGTCAGGGTCTGCAGGGAGTACGTGTCGTCGGTGCGCAGGCCGGGCCAGTAGACGGAGCCCATCTTCAACTGGCGGAAGGTGTCGGTGACGGCCTGGACGTAGTTGACGTAGTTGTTGGAGGCGTCCGGCTTGTTGTAGTCGAGGCCGGTGGTCATCGGGGCGCCGAACTCGTCGGCGACGGTACGGCTCGCGCAGTCACCGATGCGCTCCTTGAGGTCGGACACCCACTGGTCGTAGGTGGCGTAGTCCTTCCAGAAGCCGTAGTGGTGCAGGGAGAGGTAGGTGCCCTTCAGACGTGGGTCGGCGCAGACGGAGGTGACGTGGTCGTTGTAGCCGGCGCCGCTGACGAACACCCGGTCGCGCGGGACGGAGGGGTAGGTGGCCAGCCACTTCGCCGCGATGTCGGCCCACTCGGTGTCGGTGTAGCCGTGGGGCTCGTTCATCGGCTCGAAGTAGACCTGCTTGTCGTTCTTGTAGGTCTTGACCACCGTGTTCCACATGGGCCAGTAGGTGGCGGGGTCGTCGATGAAGCCGTCCTTGCGGGCGCCCGTGCCCTCCCAGTAGGAGACGATGACCTTGAAGCCCTTGTCCGAGGCGGCGTCGATGACCCCGCGGTAGGACTTCCAGTACGAGCCGTTGACCGTGTACGGGTTGATCGGCAGCCGGACGGTGTTGGCGCCGAGGTTCGCGCGGAACGCCGAGATGATCCGGCTCGCCTTGGCGTAGGTCCGGGCGTAGCCGTCGGAGGTCGACAGGCCGGACAGGACGACCGGGTCGTCGGCGAAGTTGTCACGCGGGTCGGCCCAGTTCACGCCCTTGAACTGGGTCGTGTCCTTGCTCGGCGCGGCGTGCGCGGGGCCGCCGGCGACGGCCGTGCCGCTGGTCGCGGCGACGGCGGTGCCGCTGGTACCGGCGATCAGGAGCGCCACGAAGGCGGCGCGCAGACGAGGCGAGAGGCGGGTTCTGGCGGGGGTGGTGCGCATCGACTTGCCCTTTCTGGTGACTGCGGCTCAGCGCCCGGCGGAGCCTGCGCGGGGGCCGGGCGGCCGTCGGAAGGTTCGCCGGACCGGACGGGACGCGGGGTGCGTCGGCTCGCCGTCATGGGCCCGGTGACGATCGGTGCTGTATCGGTGGTGCGGTGGCGCTTGACCGGTGGTGCTTGGCCGGGAGTGCTTGACCGGTGGTGCTTCACCGGTGTGGGGGGAGGGTGTGGGGGTGTGCGGGGCGGTCCTGTCGCCCGCGCGGGTGGGCCTCGGCGTACTCAAGGCAGGTGCGAGGCACGGTCCTTGTGCCGTCTCGACCTCGACGGTCTCCAAGCGCCGTGAATCCACGCCCGGGGCGTTGAGCCCATCCGTCCGCTCCTCCCTGATCCACCGACCGGAACGCTGTGTTTACGTAAACATCGGCCGGCGCGGCGAGGCCTGAACTCATGGCCGGAGCTGGGTCGGTGGGGATGTTTACGTAAACATGGCGGCGCCGGAATCGTGGCACCCGGGACAGTGATCGTCAAGGTTTCCCGCACGTAACGTCGTTGGGCACCCGTGGTGGATTCCCGGCACCGGGGCGAGGGGGTGAGAGGTGGCGACGTGACGGAACCGGACGTCAGTCCTGGTCGTCGGGGGGTGTGGGGTGGGCGAGGGCCTTCTCCAGGGGGAGGTCGAAGCGGTCCTTGTCGGCGGCCCAGCGGCGCAGAACCGTGGCACCGGCCCCGGCGTCGAGCGGTCGGGCGAGTGCGGCGGTGCCCTCGAACACCGCGGCCGCCCGGCCGACAGCCTCGCGGTCGCCGCTCGGAGGGAGCCGCGGGGCGCTGTCCGCTCCGGGGGGCGATGATCGAGCCGTCGACCATGGTGCCGCCGCGTTCGCGGCAGGCTGCGTCGATACGGAGGGTCCGATCGGGGCTGATGGGGTTCGCCTCCACGTAGACACCGGTGACGGCGTGCTCGAGAACCTCGCGCGCGACGTCCTCCGCGGCGTGCGGTGAGCTGGATGAGACGGCGGCGGAACGACGGGGGAGGGCTCCACGGTACGAGGACGATCCACCGACGCGGGGTGTCGCGGCCCGGCCCCGCTCCGTGACCCCCGCTCCCTCCTGACCCGTCATTCAGCTGCCGGCACGCCACGTGTCGACGCACGTAACCCTCCCGTGGCCCAAGCATCATTCACACGTTCCTTCCTGGGGGGCCGGTGTTCGCTGTGATTTATCTGTGGGACGTTTACGCTTCACCGTCCTTTGGGCGTTGGATCCCCACTGCGCAGCCGGTCGTCATCAGGGTGTGCGCACCTTCTGTCCCCCCGCGTACGCAGCACTTCTCCTATACCTGCGAGGGTCAAAGAGCCATGCGAGCGTTACTCACCACCAAGACCGCCAGGCGCGCCCTGCGTCCGATCGCCGACCTCATCGATCAGCGCATCGAACGCCAGATCCGGCGCGCCATCGGGAACGGATCCGAAGGCGGGCTCCAGCGCGAACTGGCGACACTGCGCAATCGTCAGCGTCCCCTCGAACTGCTGATCGACGGGACGGGGCGCGGCGTGTCGCGCATGCCGGCCCAGATCCATCTCGATCGCGCCATCGAGGAGTTGGCGCAGGTGAGCGGAGACAAGGGCGGGGCGGAGCGGAACATCTCCCAGGCGTTTCGGCTGCTCATCGCTCTGGAGGCGCTCGGGGTCGGCCGGATCGCCGGCGGCACCATGAACATCTGCGGCAAGCTCTCCGCCGTCCCGCTGCTCGACCCGCCGAACGACGAGATCCTGGAGATCGGCACCCTGTACGGGATGTTCGGCGCGGCCCTGATCCGGATGATGGAGCGCGCGGGACGCGACCCGCGTCTGACGATCGTCGACCCGCTCGCGGGCCTCCAGTTGCAGCCCGGCACCACCGAGGGGGCCGACCCGACGGGCACTCCCGTGCGCGGCGCCGCGGTGCGCGCCAATCTGGCGCTGGTCGGCGCGGCCGGTGCCGCGGCCCGTGTCCAGCAGGGCTTCTCCGAGGACCCCGAGGTGCGCGCCCTGGTCTCCGACCGTTCCTACGGGGTGATCATCGTCGACGGTGACCACTCCGCCTCCGGTGTCGCCGCGGACCTGGAGTGGGCCGAGCGGATCGTCGCGCCCGGCGGGATCGTCGTACTCGACGACTTCGGGCACCCCAAGTGGCCCGGTATCAAGGAGGCCTTCGACAAACACATGGCGACCGACACCCGGCTGACGTTCCTCGGGCAGGTGGCGAACTCGGGGTATCTGCGCGCGAGTGCGTAGAGAGGCGTTGCGGGGGTCTGCCCATCGGCCCCGACTCGTGATAGAAGCGGCGGAAGGGGATTGTCGGAAGCTGAGAATGAGGTTCTGGCACGAAGACTGTCGTGGTCGGGGCGTCGAGCGGACTGGGCCGGTGCATCGGGGGCGACCTGGGGCGCCGCGGCGACCGGGTCGCCCTGCTGGCACGCCGACGCGACCGGCTGGTCGACGCGGCGCAGGAGGCGGGCCCGGACGCGCTCGCCGTCGCCTGTGACGTGACCGACGAGTCCTCCTGCCGGGCGGCGGTCGAGGAGGCCGCCGCCGGGCTGGGCGGCATCGACGCCCTCGTCTACGCCACCGGCATCGGTCCCCTCGCCCCGGTCGAGAAACTCGACGCCGGCGCCTGGCGCCGCGCCATGGACACTCATGTGATCGGCGCGGCGCTGGCCACGAGCGCCGCGCTCCCGCATCTGACGAAGTCGGGCGGGGTCGCCCGTACCTGTCCTCCATCGGCGGGTCGCTCACGCCGTCCTGGCCGGGGTTCGCGGCCTACCACGTGAGCAAGGCGGCCCTGGAGAAGCTCGTCGAGGCCTTCCGTGTCGAGCACCCGAGCGTGGGCTTCACCCGGTTCGTGGTCGGGGACTGCGCGGGCGGGGAAGGGGACTCCAGGACCGGGTTCAACGACGGCTGGGACCGGGAGTACGCGGCCCAGGTCCGCCCCACCCGGTCTGGCGGCAGCGCGGCCATCTGACGGGTTCCCTGCTCGACGTGGAGGAGTTCCTCCGTGTCCTCGACGTCGTACTGCGCTGCGGCGGCACCGTCCCGGAGGTGACCGTGACGCCGCGCCCGCCGTTCCAGGCCTGATCCGCCGGACAGGTCCTAACGGCCCAGCGCCGCGCCTCCGTTGATGTGCAGCAGCTGCCCCGTCAGGTACGCCGCCTCCGGTGACGCCACGTACCGGACGGCGGCGGCGATCTCGGAGGGGTGACCCGGCTTGCCGGTCAGGGTCTGGCCGACCCGGGAGGCGATGAACTCCGGTGTCGCGCGGGCGCCGAAGAACTCCGTGTCGCCGACGAAACCGGGGGCGACCGCGTTCACGGTGATGCCCTCGGGGCCGACGCGCTGCGCGAGGGCGTAGGTGTACGTGTTGACCCAGGCCTTGGAGCCGCCGTACGAGCCGGGCCCGCGCAGCGAGGCGATGGAGGAGAGCTGCACGATACGGCCGCCGGGGCGGCGCATGTGGGGGAGCAGGGCCTCGGTGAGCAGGACCGCGGTCAGCACATTGGCGTCGAAGTTGTCGCGGTAGCTGTCCGCGATGGAGGCGAGCGTTCCGTCGGGCTCACGGGCCACGTTGCCGCCCGCGTTGGCCACCAGCACGTCCACCGGGGTCTCGTCCGCCGTGATGAAATCCCTTGCCCGACCCACCTGTTCGGGGTCGGCGAGGTCCGCCGCGCACCAACTCGCCGTCGACTCGCCGTACTGGCCGTTCAAGGTGTCGGCCGCCTTGCGCAACACGTCCTCGCGGCGGCCGAGGAGCACCACCCGATCCCCGTCCGCGGCGAACGCCTCCGCCGTCGCCAGGCCGATCCCGGTACCGCCGCCGGACACCACCACACGTCGCTGAGTCATGGCCATCCCGTCCTCGGGTGTGAATATCGGTCATGTGGGCGTACGGACCGCGACGCTACGGAGGCCCTGAGGGGACGTCAAGTGAGGTGCGGACGCGCCTCACAGGGGCGACTGCCAGGTGACCGTCGTACCCGCGCCGCCCTCCGCGCCGCCGCCCTCTGAGCCGCCGCCCTCCGCGCGGCCGTTCCCCGCGTCGCCGTCGTCGAAGACCGTCAGGCGGACGCCGGGGCGTCCGTCGGGGAGGGGCGCCGTCACGTCGACCGTGATCTCGACGCGGGAGACACCGGCGCGGCGGGAGGCGGCGGTCAGGGCGCGGCGCAGTGCGGTGAGCAGCCGACCGGCGACGGGCTCCGCGAGACGGTTCTCCACCGCGCCGATGAACCGGGTGGACGGCTGGAAACCCAGCACCGCGCCCGCGCCCGCCGCCTCGCGCAGAACCTTGCCGCGGTAGGTGGTGGGGGCGTCGGCCGGCGGCTGCTGGAGCGCGAAGATCGCCGAGCGGACCTCCTGGACGGTGGACTGGAGTTCGTCGACGGCGCGGCCGAGCATCGCGTGCACATCCTTGTTCGTATCGCCCTTTCCGGCGCTTGTGCGCTGCGTGGACTCCAGCATCATGCCGGTCGCGAACAGCCGTTGGACGACGAGGTCGTGCAGGTCGCGGGCGATCCGGTCGCGGTCCTCGTAGACCGCGAGCCGCTCCCTGCTGTGCTGGGCCTCGGCGTGGACCAGCGCCAGCGCGGCCTGTGAGGCGAACTGGGTGGCGAGCAGCCGTTCCACCGCGGTGTACGGACGGCCGCCGCGCCGGCGGGGGAGGGCGAGCGTGCCGAGGAGACGGCCGCCCGCCTGGAGCGGCAGCATCATGCTCGGCCCGAACCGGTGCCGTACGCGCGTGGTCATCCGGGGGTCGGTCGCCGAGTCGTCGATGAACACCGCTTCACCGCCGAGGAGTTGTTCGAGAAGGGGGCTGCCCGGCTCGATCACGACGCCGACGATGTCACCGGGGTCGTCGAGCGTGGAGGCGGTCACGATCTCCATGCCGCCGTCCTCGGTGGGCTGGAGGATGACACCGGCCGAGGCCTCGGCCAGGCGCCGGGCCCGTTCGGCGACCGTCATCAGCGCGTCGGCGGCGTTCTCGCCGCTGAGCAGCGCGGTGGTGACGGCCGCCGCGCCCTCGATCCAGCGCTCGCGCTGCCGCGCCGTCTCGTAGAGCCGGGCGTTGCCGATCGCGATGCCGGCCTGGGTCGCCAGGACCCGTACGAGTTGTTCGTCCTCGTCCGTGAACGGGCCGTCGCGCTTCCCGGCGAGGCGCAGGTCGCCGAAGAACTCGTCGTCGACGTGGATCGGCACGACCAGTTCCGGCGGCTTCGGCGACTCCGGCGGCTTCGGCGACTCCGTCGATTCCGGCGGCTCGGGCGGCTCCGGCTGTTCGGGCCGTTCCGCCGTACGGATCCCCGTGAGACCGTCCCGTCCCGGATCGGTCATGTCCAGCGCCGCGTACCGAGCCTCCGTGAGCTCGGCGGCGGCGTCCACGATGTGCTGGAGCGTGGCCCGCAGTTCGAGGTCGGTGCCGACGCTGAGGACGGCTTCCAGGAGCGACGGCAGGCGGGGGACCGGATCGTGCATACCGGGGCCTTGTTCCGGGGCCCGGCCGTCAGAGCGCCAGCGGGTCCAGCGTCAGCGGCGCGATCTTGCCCTCCAGCATGTAGCCCAGGCCCTGCACCGCGCACACGTCGGGACGCTCGGCGATGTGCACCGGCATGCCCGTCGCCTGCCGCAGCATCTGGTCGAGGCCCGGCAGCAGCGCGCTGCCGCCGACCATCATGATGCCGCGGTCGGCGAGGTCGGCCACCAGGTCGGGCGGGCAGGCCCGCAGCACCTTCCCGATCCCGTCGAGTACGGCGGTCAGCGGGGTCTGGATGGCGTCGCGTACGGCGGCGGTGTCGACCTGTACGGACCGGGCGAGGCCGGTCGCCACGTCCCGCCCGTGGATCTCCGTGGACTCCGGGCCGTGCGGGGTGAGCCCGTTGCCGGAGAGGGCGAGCTGCAGGGGCCGCACCGACTGCGAAGGAAGCATCAGCTCGTGCTGGTGGCGCAGGTGCTGCACGATCGCACGGTCGACGGCCTCGCCGCCCACCGGAATGCGCTCTGCGGTCACGATGGACCCCAGGCACAGCACGGCGACCTGGGTGGCGGCCGCCCCGCACACCATGATCATGGTGGCTTCCGGCTGTTCGACGGGCAGCCCGCACCCGACGGCGGCGGCGATCAGCGTGTCGACCAGCTCGACCCGCCGCGCCCCCAGCCCGACCAGCGTCTCGATCGCGGCGCGCTGCGCCAGCGGGTCCGCGTCGTGCGGGGTGCAGGCCGCGGCGCGCAGCCGGGGCTTGCGGCGCAGGGCGCGGCGGACCTTGTCGCCGAGCAGCTGGCGCAGCATGCGCTGGGCCATCTCGATGTCGACGACCGTACCGCCGGACACCGGCCGCATGACCCGGATGTAGTCGGGGGTACGGCCCGTCATTTTCTCCGCGAATTCTCCGACCGCGATCAGCGCGCCGTTCCGGGTGTTGATCGCGGCGACACTAGGCTGATCGACGACCAGCCCCGCGCCCTTCACGTACACCCGGGTCCGGGCCGCGCCCAGGTCGACGGCGAAGTGACAGCGGCGCAACCGCTCGAGGCTGGCGGTCATGGCAGGTCCTCCCGAGAGCAGACCGTGGGGGCTCCGCCAGGTGGCGGTCCTTCCTCACATCGTGGACGGGCGCCGGACCAGGTGCCTTTTGTGGGGGGCCGGGCGGGGTGCCGCTGGATGGGTGGTCTTGTCCGGATGCTGGTTGGGCGGTCTTGTCCGGATGGATGATCCCCGCGCGCTGGCGGAAACCCGCCAGGGCAGTTTCTCGCCAGGTTCCGTCAACTCCCGCGCACCACCGGCCCCCCGAAACTCTTCGCAGCACCGGAGCCACCACGTGCCGACGAGGAGAGGTCGTCCATGACCAGAGGACCAGTCAGACGGGGGGCGGCTCTGCTGTCCGCCGGGCTCGTGCTCGCCGTACTGCCCACGGGGCCGGCGGGCGCGGCCGAGGCAGCCGAGCCGGCCCCGACACGAACCGCCTCCACCACCCACACCGTCACTCTCGTCACCGGCGACAAGGTGACCGTCACCGACCTCGACGCCGGCAAGAAGACGGTCACGGTCGAGCGGCCCCGAGGGGCCACGGGGGCGGTCCGTACCCAGGTGACGAACGGCGCCGTGACCGTCGTACCGGACGAGGCACTGCCCTATCTGCGGGCGGGCACCCTCGACCGGCGGCTGTTCGACGTGAGCGAGCTGATACGTCAGGGGCTCACCGACCGGAAGACGGCCGAGCTGCCGCTGATCGTGACGTACGGGAAGGGAGCGCGCGCGGCCACCCTGCGCGGGGCCGAGCAGAGGCGCGCGCTGCCCAGCATCCGGGGCGCCGCCGTCGCCGCCGACAAGGGGCGCACGTTCTGGCAGTCCCTCACCCGGCAGGGCGGGACGGTCGACAAGGTCTGGCTCGACGGACGCGTGCACGCCGACCTGGCCGAGAGCAACGCCCAGATCGGGACGCCGCAGGCCTGGGAGGCCGGTCTCACCGGTAAGGGTGTCACGGTCGCGGTGCTCGACACGGGGGTGGACGCCGACCATCCCGACCTCGCCGGACGGGTCTCCGTCAGCAAGAGCTTCATCGACGGGCAGGAGGTCGCCGACCGCAACGGGCACGGTACGCACACGACGTCCACGGTCGGCGGCAGCGGTGCCGCCTCCGACGGCAAGGAGCGGGGTGTCGCGCCCGACGCGACGCTCGCTGTCGGCAAGGTACTCAGCGACGAGGGCTCGGGCAGCGACTCGGAGATCATCGCGGGCATGGAGTGGGCCGCGCGGGACGTGCACGCCAAGGTGATCTCCATGAGCCTCGGCTCGACCGAGGCGAGTGACGGCACGGATCCCATGGCGCAGGCGGTGAACACGCTGTCCAAGGAGACCGGCGCCCTCTTCGTCGTCGCCGCGGGCAACACCGGCGCCCCCTCCTCCATCGGCTCGCCCGGCGCTGCCGACGCCGCGCTGACCGTCGGCGCGGTGGACTCCGCCGACCAGGCCGCCTACTTCACCAGCGCAGGACCGCGCTACGGCGACAACGCCCTCAAGCCCGACCTGTCCGCACCCGGCGTCGACATCCTGGCGGCCCGCTCCCAGCTCGTCGCCGGCAGTGGTTACTACACCTCCATGAGCGGTACGTCGATGGCGACGCCGCATGTCGCCGGTGTGGCCGCCCTGCTCGCCGAGAAGCACCCCGACTGGACCGGCGCCCAGCTCAAGGACGCCCTGATGTCGACGTCGAAGCAACTCGACGCGTCCGCCTATGTGCTGGGCTCGGGCCGGGTGAGCGTGCCGGACGCGATCGCCGCGAAGGTCACCGCCACCGGAAGCGCCGATCTCGGGTTCCACAGCTGGCCGTACGAGGCGGACCGGCCCGTCACGAAGACCGTGACGTACACCAACTCCTCGGACTCCTCCGTCGAGTTGAGCCTCGCCGTGCGGGGCGCCGCCGACGGGGTGGCCACCCTCGCCGACTCCACGCTCACCGTCCCCGCGCACGGCAGCGCGTCGACGACCGTGACGGGCGACGGCTCGAAGGCGCCCGTGGGCGACACCTCCGGGCAGATCGTCGCGTCCGTCGGCGGCACGCCCGTCGCGCACACCGTGTTCGGTCTGGTGAAGGAGGAGGAGCGGTACACGCTCACCGTCCACGTCAAGGACCGCGCGGGCGAGCCGACCGCCGCCTACCTCGCGGTGCAGCGACTCGCGGCGGGCGTGGACCCGTTCCCGGCCTCGGTCGACGACTCCGGCACCCTGAAACTCCGGCTCAGGCCGGGGGCGTACAGCCTCACCTCCTTCCTCGACGTGCACGGCAGTCACGGCGCCGACTCGCTCGGGCTCGGCTTCCTCGCCGCGCCCGAGGTCACCCTCGACCGGGACCGCGAGCTCACCCTCGACGGACGGCAGCTCCGGGAGATCCGGGCCGAGGTGAAGCGGCGGACCGAGACCCGGCAGCTGCTCATGGAGTACGACCGCAACGCGGGCGGCTCCGACCAGTTCGGCGCCGTCCAGGTGCCCGTGAAGTACGACAGCGTCTTCGCCGCGCCGACCGCGAAGGTCACCCAGGGCACCTTCGAGTACCGGACCGTGTGGCGGCTGGGGAAGCCGTTGCTGGAGGTGAAGGGCGTCGGCGAGGCCGTCGCCCAGCCGGGCGGGACCCTGATCGAGGGCCGGAGCAAGCTGCCGCTGGTGGACGTCGGGACCGGACCGTTCACCGGGGTGAGCGGCAAGGCCGTGCTCGCGACACTCGCCGACGGTGTCGAGCCCGCCGCCCTCGCCCAGGCGGCCCAGGACGCGGGCGCCGAGGCGCTGTTCGTCACCGACGGCGCGGCCGGACGGCTCAACGCCTGGTTCGGCACGGACGACGGCGCTGACCGGCAGCTGCAGATCGCCACGCTGAATGCGGCGGACGCGGCACGGCTGCGGGCCGTTGGGCAGGTCGAGATGACCGGGACGCGCAACACGCCGTACGTCTACGACCTCTCGGAAGGGCACGAGGGGGCCATTCCGCGCGGCGACCTGACGTATGAACCGGGCGCGCGTGAACTCGCCGTGCTGGGCTCCAGGTTCCACGCGGCCGAACCCGTCTCCGGCAGTGAGTTCCGCTACTCGGTCACCGACGCCTTCCCCATCGGGATCGGCTTCCAGGAGCGGATCGACTACCCCGCCGAGCGGACCGACTACGTCTCCACGGGCACCGGACAGACGTGGATGGAGTCCGTGAACCTCGGGGCGGGCGCGCTGGAGGAGCGCAGTGGGCTCGTCCACTACCGCGGGGGCTCGCACGCGACGCTGAACTGGTTCAAGCCGGTCTGGCACGCGTGGCTCGGCACCGGGCTCGGCTGGGGACAGGAGCGCGCGGGCAACCAGATCCAGTTCAACACGCCCGGCTGGGGCGACTCCGGGCCCGACCACACGGGCTTCGGCGACGTGTGGAGCGACGACACCGGGATGACCCAGTTCACGTCCGTGTACCAGGACGGCACCCTGGTCGACCGGCGCAAGAGCTCCGGCGCGTACGTGTGGGACGCGCCCGCCGACGAGCACACCTACAAGGTCGTCACGGACACCACCCTCGACCCGGACCGCTGGACGCTGTCCACCAAGGGGCACTCCGAGTGGACCCTCCGCTCGGCGGCGACGCCCGCGGACCGCTGGACGTTCCTGCCGCTCATCAACCTCGGCTACGACATCGACACCGACCTCGCGGGCGCGGTGCGCGGCGGCCGGGTGCCGGTGGGGATCCACGCCGAGTACGTGAAGGGCGCGCCCGGCACCGGAACCATCGGGGGCGGGAAGCTGGAGGTGTCCTACGACGACGGGAAGTCGTGGCGGACGGTCCCGCTGTCGGGCGGTGGCGGCGCGGCGTCCTGGAAGGGGACGTTGAGCGTGCCGCGCGGCGCGGAGTTCATCTCCCTGCGGGCCTCCGCACGGGACGACCGGGGCGGCTCGGTGAGCCAGGAGGTCATCCGGGCGGTGGGGGTGCGATAGCCCGCCCCGTTCCCTCTGGCGGAGGCGCGGTGGCCCGTCCCCGTCCCCTCTGAACGGGCGGCGCCGGTACCCCTTGGGAGGGGGGAGCCGGCGCCGCCGCAGCGTCACTGCCCGGGTGGCAGGCTCAGCGCCCCGCGTGCTCCACGATGCCCCGGATCACACCCAGCCCCACCAAGTCCTGCGGCCGGATGCGGAGTTGGTCCGCCGTGTCGCGCACCTCGCTCGCCGTCCGCTTGAGGATCGCGGCCGCGAGCTCCGGCGCGATGACGGAGAAGTAACTGTCCGGCGTGGCCCAGGTGTTGCCGGGCGCCGCCAGCGCGAGCGCGCCGCCCGAGCCGCCCTCGCCGATCACCAGGGTGGTGACGGGCGTGCGGGCGGTGGCCACCGCGGCGAACAGGTCCGCGATCGCCGAGCCCGCGCCCTGCCGCTCGGCCTGCGCGTCGTTGGCGGCGCCCGGGGTGTCCACCAGCGTCAGTACGGGGAAGCCGAGCCGGCCGGCGAGCCGGATCAGCCGGGCGGCGGTGCGGTATCCGGCGGGGCGGGTCGCGGTCCCGCACTGGGCGGCGTACGCCACGGTCCGCCCCGCGGGTCCGGAACCGAACCCGCACAGCATGCCGTCGTCGCTGCCGCCGCAACGGTCGC
Organism: Streptomyces mirabilis; assembly: GCF_039503195.1. Lineage (NCBI taxonomy): Bacteria > Bacillati > Actinomycetota > Actinomycetes > Kitasatosporales > Streptomycetaceae > Streptomyces > Streptomyces mirabilis. The sequence goes on along the minus strand of NZ_JBCJKP010000001.1, from coordinate 3,602,983 downwards.
CGCTGATCGCGGCGCGGCGCGAGAAGTAGGCGTCCAGGTAGGCGGCGGCCCGGGGGCGTTCGGGGGAGCGGGCGTGCCGGACGGCGTCCCAGCCGGTGGCGGGGAGGCCGGCGGCGCCGAGGGCGGCCGGGGGAGGGACGGGCTCGACGTCGCCTCCGGACTCGGCCTCGGACTCAACCCCGCCCTCGCCTTCGGCCGCGGGAGCGGTCAGCAGGGTCAGCCACAGCGCCAGCGTCTCCCGCAGCTCCTCCTCCCGTACGACGGCGTCCACCGCGCCCGCCGCCACCTGGGCCTCGGCCGTGTACGCCGCCGGGTCCGCATCGGACGGGCGGACCCGGGAGCCTGCGAAACCGACCTGCGCGCCGGGCAACGCCAGGGTCACGTCGGCGCCCGCACCCAGCGTCGCCCAGCCGCCGCCCGTCGTCGGATCCCGCAGCACGGCGATCTGCGGCAACCCCGCCTCCCGGGCGAGCGCCGACTGCCGTGCCACGCGCTGGAGCTGGGTGAGCGCGAGCATGCCCTCCTGCATCCGGCTGCCGCCCGTCGCGACGAGTGAGACGACGGGCAGGCGGTGCGCGCGGGCGTGGGTGTAGGCCGCCTCGACGCGGTCTCCGGTGCGTTCGCCGAGCGAGCCGCCGAGGAAGCCGAACTCGAAGGCGATCAGTACGGCGCGGGTGGAGCCGATGACCGCGGTGCCGCAGACGACGGACTCGTCCTCGCCGGTACGGGTGAGGGCGCGGCGGCGCGCGTCGTCGTACCCCTGCCAGGACAAGGGGCCGTCCGGCTTGAACTCCCTCATGGGGACGGGTAGTTCACGGAAGTCATCGCCGGCCAGGGCGATGGCCTCGCGGGCGGAGAAACGCTCAGTCATGCTCAGGGGCCTTTGCGACGGCGTCGGGGAGGGCTCGCTTGAGAATCTTGCCCATGTCGTTGCGCGGGAGCGAGGTGAGGAAGCGCACGGTCCGCGGGCGTTTGTGCGGGGCGAGGCGGCGGGCCACGTGGTCGGCCAACGCCTCGGCGGTCGGCGGGTCCTCGGGGTCGGCGGGGACGATCCAGGCCACGATCCGCTCGCCCAGGTCCTCGTCGGGCTCACCGGTGACGGCGGCCTCGCGCACCGACGGATGCTCGAGCAGCGCGTTCTCGATCTCCCCGGCGCCGATCTTGTAGCCGCCGCTCTTGATCAGGTCGGTGGCCTTGCGGCCGACGATGCGTACCGAGCCGTCGGGGTCGACGACCGCCATGTCGCCGGTGCGGAACCAGCCGTCGTCGGTGAACGCGGCGGCGGTGGCGTCGGGCCGGTTCAGGTACTCGGTGAAGAGGTTCGGCCCCCGGACCTGGATCTCGCCGACGGTCTCGCCGTCGGGCGTACCGGTGGGAGTGCCGTCGGCGTCGTACGACGCGATCGTCGTCCCGTCCTCCTCGACGAGCCGTACGTCGACGCCGGGCAGCGGCACTCCGACGGTGCCGGGCCGGGGTTCCCCGTCCACGCGCACGCTGGTGTTCATGAGGGTCTCGGTCATGCCGTACCGCTCGACGACCCGGCGTCCGGTCGCGGCCGTGATCCGCTCGTGGTCGTGCACCGGCAGCGCGGCGGAACCGGACACGAGCAGCCGCGCCCCGCCGAGCGCCTTGGCCAGGTCGGTGTCCTCGACCAGCGCCTCGGCGAGCCGGTGGTACATCGTCGGCACCCCGAACAGCATCGTCGCGCCCGCGCCCAGCTCGCGCGCCACGCCCTGTGCGCTGAACCTGCCCAGATGCCGCACCGCCGCGCCGCGCCGCAGCGGGCCGAGGATGCCCAGGATCAGCCCGTGCACATGGAAGAGCGGCAGCCCGTGCACGAGCACGTCGTCGCCGGTCCACTGCCAGGCGTCGGCCAGCGCGTCCAGGGTCGAGGCGATGGCGCGCCGCGGAATGACGGCACCCTTGGGCGGACCGGTGGTGCCGGAGGTGTACACGATGAGGGCGGGGGCGGCGGGGTCGTCCGGTTCGGTGTCGGGGCGTGCGGGGGCGCCGGGGCTTGGGCGGGTGTCCTGACCGGCGACTCCCACCTGGACGTCGACGCGCTCCAAGTCGCTCACGGGTGACGGAAGTTCGACGCCGGGCTCGACCAGTACCAGGGACGGCGCGCTGTCGCCCAGAATGTGCCCCAGTTCGCCCTCCCCCGACTTGGGGTTGAGCGGCACGGCGGGCACCCCGGCGAGCAGCGCGGCGACGACCCCGACGGCGGTCTCCAGGGACGGCGTCGCCCACACGGCGACCCTCTCCCGGCCGTCGAGCCGCGCGGCCAGCTCGCCCGCCGAGGCGGCGAGCTCCGCGTACGTCAGTGACCGCTCGCCGAAACGCAGGGCGGGCCGCCGTGCGGTCGAACCGCTGACCAGGGCGGGAAAGAGGGAGGACACGCGGGGTACTCCTTGCCGTAGGGACCTGCTGGCGGACGTGCTGCCGATGACAGTCACCACCGTTCCTACACCAGCACGGGGCGAACCCGCCGCCGCGCTCACTCCGATGACCAGCTCGGCCCCGTCGGGGCGAGCCGTCGCCGCGTGCCCACCAGCGTGGCGAGGTCCTCGGCGAGGCGGAGCTCGACCGTGTGCAGGGCCACATGCTGCAGCCAGTGCAGCCGGGCGCGGTCGGGGGCGCCTTCGTGCAGGGGCGGCCGTCCGGTGGCCGGGGTGAAGTCGTCGACCACCACCGTGCCGCCCGGAGCCGGCAGCCGGGCCGGGTCGGCCGGGTCGTCGCCCGGCGTCTTGCCGGTGCCACCGCCGTCCAGGACCAGCAGGTCGTAGGGGCCGTGCTCCTCGATCCGCCGCCAGTCGCCGTGGATCACCTCGACCTCGGGCCGGTCGGCGAAGACCTGGGCCGCGACCCGGGCCCGCTCGGCGTCACGCTCCACACTGACCAGCCGTACGCCCTCCCGCGCCCCGGACGCCAGCCACGCGAGCCCCACCCCGCACCCCGTACCCGTCTCACCGATCCGCTCCCCCGTACCGCCCGCCAAGGCGTGCAGCAGACGGCCCTGCTCCGGACGGCACGCGTGCGCGAAGCCGTGACGACGCGCGGCGGCGAGGGCCCGTCGGACGAGACGGGGGAGGGTGGCGGGGTCTGCGGCGGCGTGGGCGTCCGTTCCTGAGAGCGACATGGAGGAGATCCTTGTCGCCGCGACGGGTCGGCCGGGGCTGGTTACGCTGGTCCGTCGCCATGGAACGAGGGGGCGGCATGAGCCAGGACTACGACATGGGTGACGAGACCCTGGGGAATTGGGTCGCTTCATGCCCCGTTAGTCGGGGCGATTCCGGCTGTCCCGCTCCGTGGGAGCGATCGTTCTTGAACGGGGAACCATCGTTCGGAAAGCATGGCGCGGGCCCCGTCGAGGACCGTAGTCTCGGCCCACAGCGTGAGAATTTGACGGGTCAACTGCCGGGAGTGCATGGGTGAGTGCGTCGCCGACTCCTCTTCGCGAGACACTCGCGCGTCTCGACGCGCACCTCGCCGAGAAGGGCCTCGATCGCGGGGAGGTCCTCGACGTGGGGGAGTTGTCGAGAAGAACGGCCCTGGCCGAGGGGGAGGTCCGGGCGCTCCTCGAGGGCGCGGAGGTGCTCGACGACAAGGTCGACGACCGTATCCGCGGACGCGTCCGCGCGCTGTACGAGGCGTATCTCGACGAGAGCGGGAAGCGGCCCGCCGATGTGTGCCGGGACGTCGCCGGGCGGCTCGGGATCAGTGACAGGTGGGCCCGCAGTCTGCTCAACGGCGACAAGATGCCGAACGTGCCCGACCTCACCCGCCTCGCGGAGTTCTTCCGGATCGACGAGGGCACGAAGTTCTTCACCGATCCGGCCCCCGTCGTCCTGAACGGCGCACTGCAGCGCGTCGCCGGTGAGCTGGACGGCGGAGCCGAGGACGGGCCGCTGCTCAGGTTCACGCTCAAGCACGGAGTCGTCACGCTCGCCCTGCGGGGCCGGCGGCTGACGCCCCGCAGGCAGGAGGCGCTCGCGCTCATGCTCGAGGGTCTGCTGAGCACCGAGAGCGAGGAGGCGGAACGGTGAAGCCCTTCCTCAAGATGCGGCCGGGCCGTCGCGCGTGGAAGCGCGCCACCGCACTCCTCTCCCGCCGGGCCGACTCCGAGATGCGCGGCCTCGCCGTCGAGCTCACCCGCGCGCTGAAGAAACGACTCGACGCGCCCGTGGACGTACGGGAGTTGGCCGAGGCCCTCTGCCAGGAGATGAGCCGGCGCCGCGACGACCGCCCCATCCAGCTCCGCTTCGAGCGCTTCCCGGACGAGATCGAAGTCACCGGGCTGTGGATGGAGTTCCACGACTTCGACCTCGTCATCGTCGAGGAACGCGCCGAGACCGTGCAGCAACTCGTCATACTCGGCCACGAGTTGTGGCACATGATGGCGGGACACTCCCACTCCCACCACCACTACGCGGGTGCGGCGGCCGCCGCCGGCGCGCTGTCGGACGACCCCGGCTGGCAGGAGATCGCGCTCACCGTCGCCGCCCGCAACGGCTCGCACGAGGCCGACGAGGCCGAGGCGGAGGACTTCGGCCTGCACCTCGCCAGCGTCTTTCGCTCCTGGGTGACCGGCCCGCGTACGAAGGGCCCCGTCGACCCGGTGGGACAGGCCATCCAGGCCTCCCTCGGCTACCGCGGACCCCAGGACTGACCGGCGATGAATCCTTCCCGCTTCTTCGCCGGGCTCTACATCTCCTTCTGGATCCCGACGGCGGTGCTCACCGCCGCGCTGGCGATCAAACTGCCCAGCATCGTCAAGCTGTGGAAGGACCCGCTGCTGCGTGCCGTCGGCGGCCTGCTCGTGCTCGCCTGCGGCGTCTTCGTCTTCGCGGCACCGGCGACCATCGCCTGGACCAATCGCGTCACCGGGGTACCGAACATCGCGGCCCCCCTGGTCTACAGCCTCATCACCGCGTTCTGCGGCGCCTGCCTGGTCCTGATCACCGCATGGCGCGACGGCATCTCCGACCGCTCAGAGACCACCCGTAGTGCCACCCGCTGGGTGGTCGCCGTGTATTCCGGCGTGATCGTCGCGTTGTGGGTGCTGTTCGCACTCGCCGACGCCCACGTCGAGCGGATACGGGACCTCGACACGTACTACGCCAACACCCCTTTCATGCGCGAAGAGATCGTGCTCTATCTGCTCGCGCACACCGTCGCCTGCCTGATCACGTCCAAGCTGATCTGGAACTGGATCCGCACCGATGGACTCGACGTCTGGCTGCGCGGCGGTCTGATGTTCCTCGGCGCCGGCTACGCGATGAACCTGCTCTACGACGGCGCCAAACTCTGCGCCGTCCTCGCCCGCTGGACCGGCCACGACCTCGACTGGCTCAGCACCGGGCTGGCCCCACCGGTCGCCTGCCTCGCCGCCATCCTCATCGCGGTCGGCTTCATCCTTCCGCATGCCGGCCAGTACCTGCACCGCCGTGCCCACACCTGGCTCGGCCACTGGCACCTGCACCCCCTGTACCGCCTGATGGGGACCGTCACGGGCGGCGGACGCGTCCCCTTCAGACTCCGTGCCACCCCCGAACTGCGCCTGACACGCCGCGAGACGTTCATCCGGGACGCGCTGCTGAACCTGGCCAGGTTCATCGACGAGGACCTCCGGCGAAAGGCGTACGACGCCGCCGTCGGCCTCGGTTTCGAGGCCGGCAGGGCGGGGGCCCTCGCCCACGCCGTCACCGTCCAGGACGCGATCGAGACGAGGAAGCGAACCCGCCAGGACGACGCCACCGCGCCTCTCAACAACCCGGACACGGAGAATCTGCTGGAGGAGATCGAGGCCGTGTCCCGAGCCCTGCGCCACCCCGACGACATCAGGGCGGTACGCGAGGCCGCGGCCGCCGCGGCAGAGAGCGTGTCAGCCCCATGAGTGACCACAGACGTGTGAGTGACAAGTCCATGAGCGACAGGACCGTGAGCGACAGAGTCGAACTCGCGAGTGTCCCCAGCCGGCCCCTGAAGTCCGCCGTCGTCCTCGGCGGCAGCCTCGCCGGCATGCTCGCGGCCCGCGCCCTGGTCGAGTTCGCGGACGTCGTCACGATCGTCGAGCGCGACGTACTGCCCGACGGCCCCGAGCGGCGCAAGAACCTTCCCCAGGCCCAGCACGTGCACCTGCTGTGGTCCGGCGGTGTCCGGGCGATCGAGGAACTGGTACCGGGCACCGTCGACCTGCTCGGGAAGGCCGGGGCGCACCGGCTCTCGCTGACGACCGACATGGTCGCCCTGTCGTCGCAGGGCTGGTTCCGCCGCTGGAACGAGTCCCACTACATGATCCTCAGCAGCCGCGACCTGCTGGACGCGACCGTTCGCGCGCGGGTCCTCGACGACGACCGGATCAAGCTCGTCGAGCGCGCCGAGGCGCTCGGCCTCGCCGGTACCGCCACGGCCGTCACCGGCGTCCGTGTACGCGGTCACGACGCCGCCGAGCGCACCCTCCCGGCCGACCTGGTCGTCGACACCACCGGCCGCGCCTCCCGCTCCCCGCAGTGGCTGCGCGAGCTCGGCCTCCCGAGCCCCGAGGAGCGTCGGGTCGACTCCGGTCTCGCGTACGCCAGTCGGCTCTACCGCGCGCCCGAGAAGGCCCGGGACGGTTTCCCGGTCATCAACGTCCAGGCCGCCCCGCGGGACGGGAGGCCCGGCCGGGCGGGCGTCCTGCTGCCCGTCGAGGACGGCCGCTGGCTGGTCACCCTGTCGGGCACCCGTGGGGGCGAACCCAGCGCCGACGAGACCGACTTCCAGCGCTTCGCCCTTGAAGAACTGCGGCACCCCGTCATCGGTGAGTTCATCGCACATGCCGAGCCGCTGACCGGGGTGGCCTTCACCCGCTCCACCGCCAACCGCCGGTACTACTACGAGCGCGCCCGGCACTGGCCCGACGGCTTCGCCGTCCTCGGCGACGCGCTCGCGGCGTACAACCCGACCTACGGGCACGGCATGTCGGTCGCGGCCCAGAGCGCGGTGGCGCTGCGCGACGCCATCCGGGCTCGAGGCTGGGGCACGCCCGGACTGGCCCGCGCCGCCCAGAAGGCGGCGGCCCGCCCGGTCAACGCCGCGTGGGACCTCGCCACCGGCCAGGACGTCTTCTACCCCGGCGCGACGGCGTCCGGCCCCACCCTCCGTGACCGGGCCCTGGCCGCGTACGTCGACCGCCTCCTCTACACGGCCACCGGAAACGGTCGCATAGCCCGCCGTTTCACCGACGTCTCCTCCCTCCAGCGCGGCGCCCACGTCCTCCTCGGTCCCAGCGTCCTGCTGGCCGCCGTACGCGGCCCTCTGAAGCCGCAGCTCACCGAGCCCCCGCTCAGCCACGAGGAGTGGAAGGTGGCCGACCCCACCTGAGTCAGCCGAGCCGTCGACCCCCGTCGGCCTCCACCACGTCCGCCACCACACAGCTCACGTTGTCGGGGCCGCCGGCGTCGATCGCGGCTTCGACGAGGGACCGTACCGCCGCGTCGGGAGCCGGGGCCGAGCCCAGTAGCCGCCGGAGCTCCTCGTCCGCGACGACGGTGGAGAGCCCGTCCGAGCAGAGCAGGTAGCGATCGCCGGGCAGGGCGTCGCACAACCGCAGATCGGGTACGACGGAGTCGGCGCCGCCGGTGAGTGCCTGCAGGAGCAGGGCACGTTGGGGATGGGCGACGGCCTCCTCCGGCGTGAGCCGGCCCTCGTCGATCATCGACTGGACCATGGTGTGGTCGTGCGTGATCCGGAACAGCTCGCCGTCGCGCAGCAGATAGGCGCGGGAGTCGCCGATGTGGACCAGTCCGAGCTGGGATCCTGTCCACACCATGGCGGTGAGGGTGGTGCCGTCGTCCTTGCCCGGTGCGGCGTCCTGGACGGCCCGCGCGGCCCCCCGCACCGCGTCCTCCAGCAGGTTGAGGACGCTCCCGCCCGGAAGGGGTTCGCCGTCCAGGGACTTCAGCGCCTCCACGGCCGCCGTACTGGCGGGCGCGCCGTTCGTGCCGAAGCCGTCGGCCACGGCGAGGACGCGGGCGCCCGCGTGGGCCGTGTCCTGGTTGGCGGGGCGGACCAGACCGGTGTCGGAGAGCGCGGAGTAGCGGAGTTCGAGCATGGCGGTGTCCTTCCTCGGTGTGTACGAGAGGTGGTTCACGAGGAACGCCACGAGTTCGCGTCGACCGGCGGTCTGGGCCTCGACCCGTGCCCAGTAGGAGCGGATCTCCTGGGCGGCGGACGCGTCGTCCAGTGCGCACACCCGCCGGATCCGGGCCAGCGGCATCCCGATCCGGCGCAGCCACGCCACCAGCCGTGCCTGCTCCAGTTGCGCGACGGCGTAGTACCGGTACCCGGTCTCCGGGTCGACCCGGGCGGGCCGCAGCAGCTCCAGTTCGTCGTAGAGCCGCAGCGCCTTCGGCGACAGCCGGCACGCGTTTGCGAACGCCCCGATCGTCAGCATCTCCATGGGCCCACCCGTGGTCGTGTCGTGCCCCGTCATCCGTACCTCGTTCCTCGTTCCGCCACCGATGCTGCGGCTTCACCGAAGGTGAAGGTCAAATGGGTTGCCGGAGTTGCCTCAGCGGTTGTTAGCCTCCCCGGGGATCAGCCGTTACGAGGATGGAGTCCGTCGTGGCCCGCACCGCCGCCCGCGCACGTATCGCGCTCGCCACCTACCGGCCCGAGGAGCGCGCGGAGAGCCTGGACCGGGATCTGCCCGTGCTGAGGGCGGCTCTGGAGGGCGCCGGGGCGGAGGCCGTCGTCGCGTACTGGGACGATCCGGACATCGACTGGGCGGCCTTCGACCTCGTGGTGATCCGCTCCACCTGGGACTACAGCTGGCGGGTGGCGGAGTTCGTGGCGTGGGCCGAGCGCTGCGGGAAGCAGACGCGGCTCGCGAACCCGGCGGCGGTGGTGCGGTGGAACACCGACAAGCGGTACATCGGCGATCTCGCGGAGGCGGGGGTGCCCACCGTGCCGACCCGGTACCTCGCGCCGGGTGCGCCCGCGGAGTTCCCCGACGACCGCGAGTACGTCGTGAAGCCCACCTCCGGAGCGGGTGCGCGGCTCGCCGCCCGGTACCGGCCCGAGGAGCGGGAGACGGCCCTGCGACAGCTGGAGCGGATGCACGGCAAGGGGCTGACCGCCATGGTCCAGCCCTATCTGACCAGCATCGACACCGCGGGTGAACGCGCCCTCCAGTACTACGGCGGGCGCCTCCTGCACGCCAGCCGCAAGGGCGCCGTCCTCGCGCCCGGCACGGCCTACGACGCGGACAAGGTCGCGCACCCCCGCCTGGAGCCCTGGCAGCCGACCTCGGCCGAACTCGCCGTCGCGGAGCGCGCGTTGGCGGCCGTGCCGCGCAGGACGGACGGTTCGGAGCTGCTCTACGCCCGTGTCGACCTCGTCGACGGCGACGACGGGAACCCGTGTGTCATGGAGCTGGAGCTCGTCGAGCCGAACCTGTTTCTGTGGCTGCACCCCGAGTCGGTGCCCGTGGTCGCGGAGGCCGTCGTCAAGGCCGCTCTCCGCTGACGGCGACGCGCTGCAGCAACCCCCACGTGAACTCCGCCGCGCACTCCCGCGGCACTCCGGACGCGTCCGGGGCCGTGAACGCCAGGCCCCAGCGGGTCGGGGCCGTGCCCTCCAGGGGGCGGGCGGGGGCGAAGGCGCGGGCGACCTCGTCGACCGTGCAGGACCAGGGGCTGAGGTCGTCGAGGGTCTCCAGCCGGGGATTCGGCGCGCCGGGGGCGCGGACCAGCCACTCGTTCCAGGCGACGCCGTTCGGGGCGACGAGGACCTCGAAGCGGAGGTCGGGCCAGAGGGGGACGGTCCAGAGCAGGGCCTCGCAGGACAGGTCGCCGATCTGTCGAGGGGTGACGGACTCGGGGGCGCCGAGGATCGAGCGGTAGCGAGACGTCGCCGCCCGGGAGCGCGGGGCGTGCAGCATCGCCTGCCAGCGGCGGTTCGCCTCCCGCATGTCGGCGATGGAGACGCCCAGCTCGTGGCGGGCGTCCTCGACGAGGTCGGGGTTGTGGTCGGCCATGCGGCGCAGCAGGACCAGTTGGAAGTCGAGCGGGGTGAAGGGGCTAGCGGGTCGCTTGGCGGGCATGGGGTCCATGGTCGCGCATCGGGAGGGGGCCCGGTCGGCGGCCGTCCGGGAGGAACAGGACCGAGTTGACGTAACGGGGGCCGCGCGGGGGCAGGACGCGGCGCAGCAGGCCCCGGGCGGCCACGTGGGAGGTGCGTGCCTGGTGGGCCTCCAGGGGGAAGGACGTCAGGGGCAACCAGGTGGTCGCGGGCAGGACCCAGCCCGTGTAGCCGCGCTCGGCGAGATGGTCGACCACCGGGGCGATCGGCTGGATTCGGGACTCCAGTTCGATGAAGAGGGCCGGGCGGTCGCGGGTCAGGAGGGCCTTCGCGCCCCGCAGGACCGCGAGTTCGTTGCCGTCCACGTCGATCTTGACGAAGTCGACGTCGTGGAGGCCCAGGCTGTCGAGGGTCACGCAGGGAACCTCCAGCGCGCGGGCGTGTACGTCCCGGCGGACCAGGGACGACACGCCGCGGTCGCCCGCGTCGTCCGGCGGGAACCAGAGCCGCGCGGTGCCCGGACGGTCGGAGGCGGCGGCGCGGACCACGCGGACGTTGGAGGGGGCGGTCGCGGAGAGGAGTGCGGCCAGGTGGGGGACCGGTTCGACGGTCACCACGCGGTGGGCCAGGCCTGAAAGACGGTGGGTCCAGGGGCCGTACCAGCCGCCCACGTCCACCGCCGTGCCGCAGTCCGGCGGGCAGAGGTCCGCGAGGCGGCCCAGTTCGGGTTCGAAGCGCGGGTAGACCAGCCGGGCGGTCGCCGCGACGAGGCGGGTGGGGAGGTGGGGAGCGAGCCGGGCGGCCCAGGTCCTCCTCGTCCTCGTCGCTCTCGTAGTCCTTGTCGTCCTCCTAGTCCTCGTCGTCCTCGTCACGGGACCATCCGCTTGAGGAGTTCCTCGTGCTCGTCCTCCGTGACCTGCTCCCCGGAGGACGGCAGCAACTGCGGGATGCCGTCCACGATCGGGTAGCGGCGGCGCAGGCGCGGGTTGTACAACGCCTCCCCGGCGCTCGGCTCCGCCCCGGAGTCCGGCGCCTCGTCGTCGCCCAGGGGCAGCAGGTGCAGCGGGCCCTTGTCCAGCGGGCAGGCCAGGATCTTCAACAGCGGGTCGTCGGGGTTCATGGTGGCGTCAGCTCCTTGGCCACGATGGGGGGTTGGGGTGCCGCGTCGTGCTTGGGCATGACCAGCAGCACGGACACCGCGAGGGCGGTGCCCGCCAGGCGCAGCGTCAGCCGCACCGGGTCGTGCGGCAGTGCCTCGCCGAACGCGAGCGTGCCGAGCACCGCCGTGAACAGGCTGGTCACCGTCGTGCAGACCGGCACGATCAGCGAGGCCCGGCAGCGCTGCAGCGCCGCCTGGGACATGACCAGGCCGAACGCGCCGGTGAAGAGCAGGAGATAGGGGTACGGGGAGCGGAGCACGTGGATCACCGCCCCCGCCAGGTCACTGGTCGTCAGATAGCTCGACACGCCCTTGATGGCCAGCGAGCTCACCCCGTACAGCAGGCCCACCGCCACGCCGTACTCGACGCCCGCCGTCGGCATCCGGTGCCGGTGTCGCGCGCGGCGCTCGGCGGCCCCGTACAGCCACAGGCCCGCCGCCAGCGAGGGCAGACAGACGGTCAGGATCAGCGGCGCGGGCGCACCGCGGCTGACCCGGTCCGCGCCCTCGCGCAGGGAGAGGACCACCATCAGCAGGGCAAGCAGGATCGCGCCGAGCGCGTACCGCTCGCGGCCCGACGTCTCCTCGCCGAGCAGCCGGGCGGAGAGCAGCACCAGCAGCACGAGCCCGGAGACGAAGATGCCCTGGGCGGCGGCGATCGGCAGGGTGCGGTAGACGGCGAGCTGGGCGCCGAAACCGGAGGCCAGCGCCAGGGAACCGCCGATCCACAGCGGGCTGCCGAGCACCAGCCGCAGCAGCCGGGCGGGGCGGCGGACGTCGACCTCGGGCAGTGCGGCGAGCGCGCGCTTCTCCAGGACGAATCCGGTGCTGTACAGGACGTTCGCCAGCAGGGCCGCGGCCACTCCCCACCACATGGGCTACGTCCTTCGGGCGTGCAGGAGCAGGATGGAGGAGAGGGCAGGCGCCGCGCAGGCCAGCCGGTCCAGGGGGCGCAGCGGACGCGGTACGCCGTGGAAGGGCGCCCCGCTCAGCCGTACGACCTCGAAGCCCGCCGCGGTCACGAACTCCCGCAGCGCGCGGGCCGTGTAGAGCCGCAGATGGCCCACGACCTCCCGCCCCGGGCGGCCGTGGATGGCGCGCAGGCTCACCTCCGAGAAGACGGGCTGGACACCGGCGAGCAGCAGGGCGCGGTTGTACCAGGCGGCGAGGTTCGGGGTGGAGAGCATCAGGTGGCCGCCGGGACGCAGGACCCTGCGGATCTCGTCCAGGGCACCGTCCGGGTCCACGAGGTGCTCGATCACCTCGCTGAACAGGACGGCGTCGGCCGCGGCGTCGGCGAACGGCAGCCCGCCGTCGGTGAGTTCGCCGCGGATCGCGTACGGCAGCCGGGCGTGGGCGCGTCTGAGGGCGTCCTGCGACCAGTCGACGCCGACAAGACGGTGTCCGGCGAGCAGGGGTGCCGCGGTCGCGGCGGCGGTGCCGTCGCCGCAGCCGATGTCCAGCACGGTCCGCGCGCCGGCCGTGGCGGGGCCGAGCGCGGCGGCCAGTAACCGGGCCTGGCGCAGGCTGCGGGGGGTGCCGGAGGCGACGGGGACGCTCGGATCCTCGTAGAAGTCGCGAAGTCCCCGACGGGCGGGGGACGTTGCCGTCACCGAGGCAGTGGTCGGGGTCGAGGTCGTGGGCGTCATCGGCTGCCGTCCTCCTCCGTCGCGTGCAGATAGTGCTCGAAGAGGTCGCGGAGGTGGGCGCCGTCGCCGTGGCTGAGCAGGGTGCGCGACCAGCGCAGGGCGACGTGGAGGCGGCTCGCGGTGGAGGCCGTGGTGACGGTCAGGCCGCGGGGTGTCCGGGCGGGCGCCGAGAACCACACCGCGTGCGCGCGGCCCGCCTCCGCGCCGAAGTCCAGCGCGTACGGGATGCGGCCGATGTTGCTCAGCAGTGTGGTCGACGTCCAGGGGCCCGCCGCGCAGCGCAGGCCCCGGGTGAGGGCGGCACGCCAGGCGACCGGGACCACGGGGGCGGTCAGGAGGGCCGCTCCGTGGCCGAGTTGGGGCCGGGGCAGCGACTTGAGCGCGCGGGTGCGTTCCGCCGTGCGGCGCAGCAGCTCGTCCATCCGCCCGGCATCCAACTCATCGACGGTGAAGGGTACTTCGACGAGTCGTGTCCCGTTGCCGATGGGCATGTCCGTGCCGCGGGGGCGGTCGTCGACCGGCATCGTGATGCGCAGGGGGCGCGGGCGGGCGCCGTGTTCCCTGTTCCAGTGCGTGATCATCAGGGCGGTGGCCGCCATGAGCTGGTCGTTCACGGTGTACGGGGAGCCCTTGGGGCGGTGCGGGACGCCGAGTTCGGTGACGAGGAGGCCGTTTCCGGGCGAGGGCTCCGGGGTGCCGCGGGCCACGCGGGCGGGCGGGGTCCAGGTGGACGGGGTGTCGACCTGGACGGTCTTCGCCGCCGCCTCGGGCGGTCGTACGGGGGGTGCGGTGGGGGAGTTGTCCTTGCCGCCGTACAGCTCCGCGGCGGTGGCGAGGACGCGGAGGCAGGCGGGGCCGTCGAGGGCGGTGTGGTTGACGGTGAGGAAGAGGACGGTGCCCTTGGGGCGGGGGCCGGTGTGGGCACGTGGCGCGGCGCTTCGACGGGGCGCCGTGCCCACCGCGTCCGTCGCCTCGCTGCCGACCGGCGGCCCCGCGCCGTCGACCACCTCCAGGCGGATGGGCGGCGAGGCGGTCAGCGGCGGGGCGGTCAGCAGGGCGCGGGTCCGTGCGTGCTGGAGGGCGCCTGGGCCCGGTGGCGGGAAGGAGACGACCTCCACGTCCGGATCGGGGGTGAGTTCCCACTCGTAGCGGCGGCGGTACCAGGGGCCCGCGGCCTCGCGCATCAGGATGCGGGGGTGACGGTGCAGGGCCTCGGTGAACGCCGTGGTGAGGCGGGCGGGGTCCAGCCGGCCGGGGAGGTGGACCTCGATGTGGACGGTCTCGGGTTCCTCCTCCTGGAGACAGTGCCGGGAGACCTCGTCCACGACGGGGAACGGCACGCGGGCGGGGGGCCGGGACGGTCCGTCGGTACCGTCCCGTGCCGGGTGCTCCAGCGCGGTCATCGGGGTTCGCCCCTTCCCGTGTCGTCGTCCGCCGGGTTCCCCGCCTTGCGGAAGGCGATCCGTGCGGTGGGCGGATCGGCCTCGCTCGCATCCGCCTCGCTCGCATCCGCCTCGCTCGCATCCGCCTCGCCCGCACGCGTGTCACCCGCGCCCGCCTCGTGCGGGGCGGAACCCGGGCCGCGTGCGGAGATGGTCGGGCTGGAGGCACGGTCGGGCCCGGGGGCCGGTGTGAGGGGCTCGGCTCCGGTCGGCTCGGACGACCCGGGTTCGCCGTCCGGTGCCTCCCCGACCGTTGTGGCTCCCGTAGCCGGTGCCGCCCCGGCGCCGCCGTTCTTGCCGCGGCGGCGTCGGGGGAGTGGTGCCGTCGGGGCCTGGGAACCGGGGACCGGGACCGGGCCGGACGCCCGGGGTGCCGGCCGGGTCCCGGGCTCCTGGACGCTCACCAGGCCCGCGAACAACCCGATCAACGCCAGCGACTGCGCCGCGGGCCCGAACGCGCCCTCGCCCGCGCCCGGTGGCGACCCGGCGCCCGTGGCGGCGGCGATCCCCGCCCCGGCGAGCGCGAGGAACGCGATCGGCACGAGGAGCGCGTGCCGTTTCCGGGCGAGCAGCGCCAGCGCGGGGACCAGCAGCGCGAACGGTCCCGCGATGACCACGCCCACCAGGGTGAGCGCCACCGTGCCGAGCCAGAGCCCGGCGTCCGGCGCCGTCGGCTGCGGCGCGTCGGGGTTGGCCTCGCGGCGGCGCCACAGCACGAGGCCCGCGAGAGCCGCCACGCCGACCCCGCCGCCGATCAGCCCGGCCTCGTACGTCGTCGAGGGCTCGTACGACACCTTGACCGTGCCGCCCGCGCCGGCCGGGATCCGCCAGCCCTGCTGCCAGCCGTCGAGCCGTACGGGCGTCAGTTTCCTGCCGCCCAGCGTGGCCTGCCAGCCGTCGTTGTAGTTCTCGTACGTCGTGAGGTACGAGGCGGCGCCGGAGCCGACCTTCACCTCGCGGCGGTCGCCCAGCCAGTCCACGATCCGCAGGGAGCGTCCGGCACCCGCGACGGCCTCGACGGTCCCGCGGGTGAGGGTGACGTCCGTGACCGCGAGGGGCCCTGCGTCACCCGCCTCGACCCGGTGCGAGCCGGATCCGAGGTCCAACGCGGGGCTAGAGGAACCCTCTTGGCACAGCGTCAGCTGGATCGGCCGCCGTTCGGTGAGATCCCCCACGGTGCCCTTCGCGCTCGTCGCGTACAGCTTCCCGTCGACCGCGAGCGTCGGCCCCTTCCCGCAGGCGAGCGAGAACTCCTGTGTCTCCACGGCCTGCGTGGTGCGGTACTCGGCGAGGGCCGGGAGGTACACCTCCGTCAGCCCGACCGGCAGTTGCAGATCGGCGCCCGCGACCGGGTTGTGGAGGGTCAGCGGCGCGGTCTCGGTGACGGTGATGTCGAGGTGGTTCGTGGTGATCGGGTCGAAGCGGGCCCAGCCGTTCTCGTCGACGTCGGCCACGGTGTCCCCGTCCGGGGAGCGGATCTCGATCTTCGTCGGGCGGGTGGAGAGGCCTCCGGCCGCGGCCAGGACCATGGACGAGACGGGCTTCTTGTCGGGCCAGCTCAGATGGATCGTCGGCCTGTCCCCGGCGATCCACGCCGTGGTCAGGTTGCCGTCCGTGAGATTGCGCGCGTCGAGGCCGGGGCCGAGGTCCGTCGTGGAGTCGGCCGTCGCGACGATGCGGTTCGGCTGGTGGGGCGAGACGTCGTACAGCAGCTTGTCGAGTGCGTCGCCGGTGATCGCGACGGCGCTCGCCCGCACCTCGTACGATCCCGCCGTCGAGGTGGAGAAGGTGCGGTGCAGGCCCGCCTCCGTGCCCGTGGGGGCGAGACCGGTGGGGTCGGTGGTGCGGTGCAGGGAGACGATCTCGGCGGCGGCGTCCGAGCCGGCGGCGTCGGTCGGCAGCTTCAGGAGGCGGGTGACCTGGACGTTCGGGAGGGCGATCTCGGAGAAGCCCGCGCCGGTCAGGCCGGCGCGCTGCGCGGTGGAGCCGACGATCGTCAGCTTCATCCAACTCGTGGATCCGACGGGCGCCTTGACGGACTGGGTCATGCCGTCGGGTTCGAGATAACTGGTGGCCGAGCCCTTCTCCGTCTCCACCCGGACCCGGGTCGCCGCGGACCGCATGCCGTCCTGCGGCAGCGGGGTGACCTTGAAGGACTTCGGCATGTCCAGGGACCCCTCGAAGCGGATCCGCAGCCACTGCCCGTTCGCGGAACCGGACGCGCCCTCCGTCCACGCGGTGTCGGGGTTGCCGTCGAAGGCGTTCACGGGGTCGTACTGGGGGAGGTGGAAGAGCCAGTTGCCGGTGGAGGAGGCGGTCACCGAGCGGGCGCCGCGCAGCTCGGCCACCGTCTGGTGCTGGATGCCCTTGGTCGGCAGGATCTGGTGCGGCTTCTTGCCGGCGTCCTGGGCGCTGTCACTGTCGTTGCGCTGGTCGGGCGTGTACGTGTACGAGGTGTTGGAGTTGACCAGGCCGAAGCGGGTGTCGGCGCGCCGCAGCCCGTCGCCGAGCACCTGGACCGCCGCGGTGCCGAGGCCGGGATGGTTGTCGCCGGTCAGGACGGCGGGACGGCCGCGCATCGAGGGGTCGGCGGCCAGCGGCAGCAGCGCTTCGGGGCCGCCGGAGACGACGGCGGTGTCCGCGATGGCGCTCAGCCCCGCCTGCCCGGGGCGCGTTGCGCCGTTGCTCGCCGGTTCGTAGATCTCGACGGCGCGCTCGCGCGGGTAGAGGCCCTCGACCTGGAGCGGGGCGTGGTGGGCGATCCGGCCGCCGGTCACGACCGGCCCGAAGCCGGTGACCCGCTGGTAGCCCGACTGTTCCAGGGTCCGCTTCACGGTCTGGGTCGGGACGTAACCGACCTGGTCCGGGTCGAGGTCGTTGCGGACGACGACGTAGTACACCCCGGCGCGGCTCAGGTAGTCCCCGAGGCCGGGGACGTCGCTGCCGGTCATGAGCGCCTCCTCGACGGCGTCCATGGCACGCCGGTTGCCGGGGGTGCCGAAGGGGACGTAGTCCCGCTCGGCCCAGCGGGAGTCGGCGAGCACGTCGAGGGGTTCGTCGATGGGGGAGCCCCAGGTGTAGAGGCCGTGCGCGGTGGCGGGGACGACGAGGGCACGGGAGTCGGGGGAGTACTTCTTCAGCCAGTCGGCGGTGGTCTGCCAGTACTTGGGGAGCTGCTGGAAGGAACCCGGGTTGAGGATCGACCCGTTGAGGTACGGCCAGGCGAGGCCGGGCAGGATCAGCACGGCCGCGACGAGGGGAGCGTAGCGGCGACCGCGTACGGGACGGGCTCCGCGTGGCTCGGCGGCGACCCCGACGAGATGCGCGAGGCCGAACACCAGCGCCAGGGCGAGGCCCGTCTGGAACTTGTAGATGTTGCGGAAGGGGACCAGCCAGCCGTTCAGCCAGTCCTGGACGACGCCGTGGAAGGGCGCGCCGAACGCGCCGCCGTACCCCGCGAGGGTGAGGAGCGCGACCGACAGCACGGTCAGGACCAGCCAGCGGCGCTCGGGCATGTCACGTCTGGCGAGCCCGGCGAGCCCCAGCCCCGCCGCGAGCGCCGAGCAGACGATCACGATCACCGAGGCGGCGACGGTCCAGCCGGCCGGCAGCCAGGCCTCGCCGAAGTGGAGGTACGCGACCCAGTTCCCGGCGCCGCGCAGGGACTCCGTGGCCGACATGGTGGCGGTCGTGGTCCCCGAGGTCTCCACGTACGGGAGGAAGTTCTCGCCGTAGACGCCGAGCATCAGCAGCGGGATCACCCACCAGGCCGTCGCCAGGATCACGCCCGGTACCCACCAGGTGATCAGTCTGCGCTGTCGGGGTCCACGTGGACGGGACAGCAGATACAGCCCTACGGGGAGCAGCGAGGCGAGGGTCGCCGCCGCGTTCACACCGCCCATGAAGGGGACGACGAGCGCCGAGCGGAGGGCGGCGACGCGGGCGCTGTAGCGCTCGTCGGTGAGGGGGAGCAGGACCCAGGGGAGGAGGGCGCCGGGGAGCGCGGCGGCGGACGTCGAGCCGACGACGATCGTGAAGACCGGCCAGAGCGCGTACGCGACGGCGGCGAGCAGCCGGGAGGAACCGTTCCCGATCCGCAGCCGTTCGGCCAGCCGCAGGGCGCCCCAGAAGGCGACGGACACGACGATCGACAGCCACAGCCGTTCCGCCAGCCACACCGGGAGGTGGATCAGCTTGCACAGGCCGTAGAACGGCAGCATCGGCCAGACGTAACCCACGTACTGGTCCTGGATGCCGCCGAAGCCGCCCCGGTCGTGCCACAACTGACCCAGGTCGGACAGGAACTGCCACGGGTCCAGGGCGACACCGAGCTTGGTGTCGAACGTCATGCGTCCGGGGTGCACGGCCAGGAACAGCACGAACACCACGGCCCAGAACCCCAGCAGCCAGCGCCTGGACCGTGGCCCGTGCGGGGGGCCGGACGTGGTCGAGACGGGGCGGACGGCCGCCGGGGGAGGAGCCTGGACCGTGGTCGTCATGGTGGACACCGCCGGAGGATGAGGAGGAGGTTCCAGGTGGCGAACTCCCGCAGCCCCGGCGCCCTGGTGACGGCGGAGGCGAGGATGGGCCAGTAGCGGGAACGCGCCGAGACGACCGTGACGTCGTCGCGGGCGCGCACCTGCCGCAGGGTGGGGCCGATGTGCACGGCGAACAGGTTCTCGCCGAGGGTGTGCTTGGCGGGCTTTCCGGTACGGCGGTGATAGCGGGCCCGCGCCCGCTCCGCGCCGAGGTAGTGCCAGGGCGCCCACTCGTGACCGCCCCAGGGGGAGAGCCAGTTGGTGAACGAGACGTAGATCAGCCCGTCGGGCCGGGTGACACGCACCAGTTCGCTCAGGAACGTCTGCGGATCGGCCACGTGCTCGAGGACGTTGGAGGAGAAGGTGACGTCGGCGACCCCGTCCGCGAGCGGCAGCAGATACCCGTCCGCGACGACCGCCGAGCCGTCGGGCTTCGCCCCCAACTCCCTCAGGTCCGGCTCGAAGAGATACGCGTGCGCCCCACGCCGCCGGAACTCCGCGGTGAAGTACCCGCCGCCGCCCCCGACGTCCACGACGGTACGTCCCTCGACGCCGCCGTACGCCTCGACCTGATCGGCGGCGTCACGGGCCAGCAACGAGTAGCAGCCCTCGGGATCGTCCTGCTCCCGCATGAAGGCCCGAAACAGCGCGACCGAACGCCGGAAGGAGGGGTCCTTCCAGACGGGAGGTGCGCTCTTGGTGCGGGCTCGGCGGGGTATTTCGGGGTCGCCGTCCATGGGCGTCACCTCCGCCAGGTGGTGGCCGCCTCCGTGGCCACCGCCCTGAACTGGCGCACCGTGTTGGTCCAGCGGTACTGGGCCGCGCGGTCGCGGGCGGACTTGCCCATGAGGGTGCGGCGGTGGGTGGACAGGGCAAGGGTGCACCAGGCCGCCGCGAAGGAGGACTCACCGCGCGCCAGCACACCCGTCTCGCCGTCGACCACGGAGTCGCGCAGCCCGGGCACGTCGAAGGCGATCGCCGGGGTCTCGCGCGCCGCCGCCTCCGTGACCACCAGCCCCCAGCCCTCCACGGCGGAGGGATGCAGCAGCAGCCACGCGGCGCACAGCAGTCGGTGCTTCTCGGCCTCCGAGACACGTCCGGCGAACTCCACACCGACGCCTGCAAGTTGGTGGAGTCTCTCCCGCTCGGGACCGTCGCCGACGATCACCAGCCGGCCGCCGGTGACCGGGCGGACCCGTTCCCACAGCCGCAGCAGCAGATCGATCCGCTTGTACTCGACCAGCCGTCCCATCGCCACGAACAGCGGCTCCGGCGAGCGCTCGGCGCGTGGGCCCGGCTCCTCGACCCCGTTGTGCACGACCCGGATGCGCTCCCGCTGCACCCCGATCGCGCGCAGCGCGTGGGCCGTCGACGGCGAGACGGCGACCAGCAGATTGCCGCGCTGCGCGCCCGCCAGTGCCCAGTGTTCGAGTCTTCGGCCGATCCGGGCGGCGGGCGCCAGCGGGCCGCCGAACCGCATCCGCCACAGGTCCGTGTGGACGTGGTTGACCAGGCACAGGGTGGGGCCGTGGTGCCAGAGCGGTGCCAGGTACGGCATGCCGTTGCAGACCTCGACCAGCAGGTCGCAGCCGCCGACCTGACGGTGGAAGGCGGAGCGGGCGCGCAGGAAGTGGCCCAGGTCGCCGCCCGCCGAGACGACCCGGTAGTCGTGGTAGGCGGCGGGCCCGCCGCACACCAGGGTGACCTGGTGGCCGAGCGAGGTCAGTCCCTCGGCGAGCCGGTCGACGAGGATCTCGGATCCGCCCGCGGACCGGTTTCCCAGGTCCCGGTGGGCGAGGAAGACGATGCGGCGCGGCTGTGGGGGAAGCGCCGGGAGGGACTGCGCGTCGCGCGGGACCGCGGCGCGCAGCGGGGAGGGCACGTGCTGGGGCATGGGTGCTCCAACTCGTCTCAGGGTGCGGAACTCAGCGTGGGGGGTGGGGCGTAGGGAGGGTCGGTCGCTTCGAGGGTGAAGCCGTCGATCCGGGAGGGTGAATTCGCCGATCTGATGGAGGGTGAATCTGCCGATCTGTGGGGGATGTGGGTGCCGGCTGTATCGGGAGTGTGGGCGGGCTGTGCTCGGGTGGGGGTGGATAGTTTTCGCCCGGCGCTGGGAAGCTGCTACTCACCGGGGTGACAAATTCCGGGCTTTGTGGAGCTGACGGCCCATCACATCATGAGTGGTGAAGGGGAGTTATCGGGCGAACCCGGATCCCGTCGCCCTCGTACCACCAAAACGCCCCCCGCGGCGGCGAGGACGAACCCGAGCACACCGGCACCTGTCGGCAACGTCTGCCCCAGCAGGAGCAGTTGACCGCTCTCCTTCTTCGCCTGCTTCACCTGGTCCTTCTGGGTGGCCGTGGTGAAGGCCAGCTTGTCGGCGTCCAGGAGCAGCGTCGAGTCGTACGTGGACCCCGGGGCGCGCAGCGTCCTGCGCGGACCGACCTGGGCGTAGAGCACCCGGCCGGTGCGCTGGTCGACGACCAGCTCGATGCCGTGGTTGGAGTACCACTCCTCGGCCAGCACCTGGGGGCGGCCGGGCTGGTCGACGATGCTGCCGGGCACCAGCCGGGTGCCGATCTTCGTCGGGGGGACCGTGCCGGTGAAGCGGTAACCCGTGTAGCCCTGGATCTTCTTGGTGCCCCGGTAGGCCAGCGTGATGGGTGCGCCCAGGGAGTTGTCCCACCAGCGGTACGCGTGTTTCTGCACGTCGAAGGGGAACTTGAGGTAGGCGTCGCCCTCGAAGCGCGGGTTCTCCTGGCAGCAGTGGACCGGCTGGTTGGTCTTCCGGTCGGTGACCCAGCGGTTCGGGAAGAACTCCAGCGCGTCGTACGGGTCGGCCGCGGGCAGCGACTTGTCCGTGTCGACCGTCGTCGTCACGTCCCAGACGGCGCGCCCGCTGTGCTCACTGTCGGCGACATCGCCTCTGACCTGCTGGGTGATGGTGATCCGCTTGTCGAACAGGGTCTGGATCTGGGCGGTGTCGAAATAGGCGCCCGTGCCGGTGTAGACGGCGGTCGTGTCGATGTCGACGGGGTTCACGGCGGCTCGCGGTTCCACGTACCACGCGAGCATCGGGGCCAGTACGAGCAGAAACGTGCCGAGGCCGAGCAGGACCAGTGCGAAGGGCGAGGGTTTCCGGCGCATCCGGGCACTCCAGGGGCGTGAGGAGGCTCGACGCACGAGTGATCACGGCTCACGGCTGATCACGGCCGGTCACGAGTGATGCGGGTGATACGGGGGGAACGCGGTGATACGGGTGCGTCGACACCAGGAGGGAAAGTGCACGTGCGGTATGGGCCGGGAACCGTACGGGCACCCTTGACGGGGTGTCAATGCATTGTCGAGACTGAGGACGTGCCGGACGGGACCGGCGAAACGGGCTGCGCGGATCACGGAACGGGTGGGGACGACCTCCGACAGAGAGGCTCACCCTGCGATGTCCAGACTGTTGGCCGCCGTACTCACCGTCGCTGCCGCCGCCGCGCTCGCCGTGGGTGCCGCACTCGGCATCGTCGCGCTGCTCGACGCGACCCCCGATCAGCCGAACACCCCCCTGATCACGTACGAACATGCCGACCAGGAGCACTGACCGTGCCGCGGAGCGCGCCGGAGGCGGCCCGGAAGGTGCAGGCCGGCCACGGGACCGTCGCCATACGCTCGGCCTGGCATGACGTCCCCCGTGCCCAGGTGCGGCAGTTCGCGGCGATCGCCCTCGCCGAGGCGCCGGATCTCGCCGAGGAGATCCTCCGGGAGATCCGCCACGAGTACCCGAACCTGCCCCTCGTCCTCGACGACTCCGGTGAGCCGATGGCCCTCGTAGGCATCCGCCGGGCCATCGAGGTCTTCGTGCAGCACCTGGAGACGGCGGAGGGCAGACCCCGCGTCCACCCCGAGGTCTTCCAGGAGTTCGGCCGCGGCGAGGGACTGCACGGCCGCAGCCTCGACTCACTGCAGGCGATCTACCGGCTGGGCGTCCGCCTCGCCTGGCGCCGGTTCGCGGAGATCGGGCAGCGGGTCGAGATCCCGCCACCGGCGATGTACGAGCTCGTCGACGCGGGATACGAGTACCTGGACGGTCTGGTGGACCAGTCCGTACGGGGTTACGCCGAGGCCGCGGCCCGGCAGGCGGGGGAGCGCCTCCGCCTCCAGCGCCGTCTGATGGAGCTGCTGCTCGCCGAGCACCACCACCGGGGCGACCCGGCCGAGGCGCTCGTCGAGCGGGCCGCGCGGATCGGCTGGCCGCTGCCGGACAAGGTCGCCGTCGGGGTGCTGCTGCGGCCGGCGCGGGAGGCCGTGGCGCCCGCCGTCGGGCAGGGGGTGCTGCTCGACATGGAGTACGAGCAGCCGCGGATGGTGGTTCCCGAGCCGGACGCCGCCGGGCGGCCGGAGCTGCTGCACCGGGCGCTGACCGGGTGGTCCGGGGCGATCGGACCGCCGGTGCCGCTGGCCGACGCGGCGAAGTCGCTGCGCTGGGCGGATGCGGCGGTACGACTGATGGAGCGGCGGCTGCTGCCCGCCGGGGAGGTGCTGCATTGCACCGAGCACACCGAGGCCCTGGTGCTCCTCCAGCCCGAGGAGCTGATCGACGACCTCGCCCTGCGCTGCCTGGCGCCGCTCGCGCACTGCGGGCCGACGCACGGGCGGCGTCTCGCGGAGACCTTGCTGGCATGGCTGGAGACGCGCGGCGGCGCGCCGGAGGTGGCCGCGCGGCTCGGTGTCCACCCCCAGACCGTGCGCTACCGCCTCCGCCAGATCAGGGAGCTGTGGGGTGACGAGATCGACGATCCGGACCGGCGGTTCGAGCTGGAGCTGGTCCTCCGCGCGCAGCGTCTCCGCGGTGAACTGGGTGATCCCCACCCCCGCCGCTGACCTCCCGTCGCGCGCGGCCGGCTCTGCCCGCACGCCGGTGCACTGTCACCCCCTGCACCTCACAGATACCCACCCATTGCCCGTGCAAGAGCACTATGAGTAGCCTGTGTTCGTCATGCCGATCGGCTGTTGAAATTTCGAACATAGGGAGGGGGCCGGTTGTGGGACGCCTCGTACCTGCCGTGACCCGAGCTCTCGACATACTCGAGCTCTTCCTCGACGGGGACGGGACGCTCTCCGCCCCCGACATCGTGCGCAAGCTCCGGCTTCCCCGGACGACGGTGCACGAGCTGGTCACCACGCTCGCCGCCCGCTCGTACATCGTGCAGGTTCCCGGCCAGCCGGGACGCTACCGCCTCGGGGTGCGCCCGTACCAGCTCGGGAGCAGGTACGCCGAGCAGCTGGACCTCGCCGCCGAGGGCCAGCAGGTCGCCCGGTCCGTCGCCGAGACCTGCGACGAGACCGTCCACGTGGCGATCCTGGAGGGCACGGACGTCATCTACATCGCGAAGGTCGACTCCACGCACGCCGTGCGCATGGTGTCCGCGGCGGGCCGGCGGCTGCCCGCCCACTGCACCTCCGTCGGCAAGATGCTGCTCGCCTCGCTCCCCGACGTCGAGCTGACCTCGCGTATCCCGGACAACGCGGACCTGGTCGCGATGACGCCGAACAGCATCACCGAGCCGGGCGCCCTGCGCGAGGCCCTCGCCGAGATCCGCCGCCGCGGCGTCGCCGTGGAGAGCCGTGAGTCGAACCCGGACGTCAGCTGTGTCGCCGCCCCGGTGCGCGACCGTACGGGCCAGGTCGTCGCCGCCCTCTCCATCTCCGTACCGATGATCCGCTGGAGCGACGAGCGCCGCCTGGAGCTGGAGCAGCTCGCCGCGAAGGGCGCCGTCGAGCTGTCCGAGCGGCTCGGCCACCGGAGCGTGGGGGGATGACCGGGGCGAGCGGCACCACGGGCGGCACGGCCTTCGACGTCGCGATCCGCGCCGAGGCGGCCCTCGGTGAGGGCCCGACCTGGGATCCGGACGCGCAGCGGCTCATCTGGGTGGACATCCTCGGTTCCCGGGTCCACACGTACGACCCCGTCTCCGGGCGCCGCACGGTCATGGTCACCGAGCAGCACGTGGGCGCCGCCAAGCCCCGCGCGGGCGGCGGCCTCGTCGTCAATCTCCGGGACGGCGTGGCGACGTACGGCGGCGCCGAGGGTTTCCGGTGGCTGCACCGCGACCCCGTCCCCGGCCGCCGCGCGAACGACGCCGCGGTCGCCCCGGACGGCTCGCTGCTCTTCGGCACCATGCGGTACGACGAGGCCCCGGGCGGTGGCACCCTGTCCCGGATCACCGCGGACGGCACGGTCACCCCGCTCCTCGACGACGTCGCCGTCAGCAACGGAACGGGCTGGAGCTCGGACGGCCGGCTGATGTACTACGTCGACTCCCCGACCCGCCGCGTCGACGTCTTCGATGTGGGTGACGGTCGACTCCCCCTCAACAGGCGTCCGTTGGCCGTGATCGAAGAGGGCGCGGGCTGGCCCGACGGGCTCACCGTCGACGCCGAGGGTTGCGTCTGGGTGGCCCTCTGGGACGGCGGAGCGGTCCGCCGCTACACACCGGACGGCGAGCTGGACCGGGTCGTGGAACTCCCCGTCCCGCGCCCCACCGCCTGCGCCTTCGGCGGCGCGGACCTGACCGACCTGTACATCACCACGGCGTGTACGGGCCTGGAGGCGCCGCATCCGCTCTCCGGCTCGGTGCTGGTCGTCCCCGGCGCGGGGAAGGGCCTGCCGCAGCCGCCGTTCGCCGGCTGACGGTTTTCCCCTCGCAGGTCCCCGTCTTTCTCCTCGTAGGTCCCCGTCCGGTTGTCTCGACCACCGGACGGGGACCTTCGATTTTTGTGCAAACCATTGACGAGAAAGCGCTTCCTATCTACGGTCCCGTTCGAAGTTACGAGCGATCAACGAAATTTCGAACAGTGAATCTCGAACAGTGAGGGCAGGGCATGGGACGACCTGACCTGAACGACGGGTATCCGAACCGTGGAAACCTGAACCGCAGGAACGTTTTGGCGGCGCTCGGCGGCCTGACCGTCGCCGGCAGCCTCGGCTTCGCCGCGCTCGGCACCGGCGCGGACGCGCTCGCCTCCAGCGCGCGCACCCGGGTCCGTTACTGGAACCTCTTTCAGGGCGGCGACGGCACCAACCAGGTCGCGATGGTGGACGCCTTCCGCAAGGAACATCCGGACATCGCGGTCAAGGACTCCACCCTGACCTGGGGCGGCCCCTACTACACCAAGCTCGCCATGGCCGCGGCCGGCAACCGCGCACCGGACCTCGCCGTCATGCACCAGGGCCGCGTCCCCGGGTTCGCGCCCGGCCGCCTTCTGGACCCCTGGGACATCGACCTTCTGGCCAAGTACGGCGTGCGGGAGACCGACTTCAACCCCGTGCTGTGGAAGCGCGGCGTCGTCGGCGGCAAGCTCTACGCGCTGCCCCTGGACATCCACGTCCAGCTCTGCTTCTACCGCAAGGACGTCTGCAAGAAGGCCGGGCTCCTCGACGCCGACGGCCGGCTGCCGGCCGCCGGCTCCACCGACGAGTGGTTCGGCATCCTCAAGGCGGCCAAGAAGCAGCTGAAGAACGGGCAGCAGACCCTCGGCCTGCACGCCAGCGACCAGAACTTCGCCTGGTGGTTCTTCGTCGCCTTCTACCAGCAGCTCGGCGGTGGCTACTTCAACGACGACCAGACCGACGTCACCTTCGACACCGACAAGGCCACCGAGGTCCTGGAGTTCTTCCGCAAGCACGTGACCGACGGCTACGTCACCGTCGGCGAGGCCGACGGCGAGGCCTTCCTCGCCGGGTCACCGTTCACCTGGGAGGGCAACTGGTCGGTGCCGTACTTCAACGGCGAGAAGCTCGACTTCGGCGCCCAGCCGCTGCCCCCGGTGTTCGGGAAACCGGCCACCCACGCCGAGTCGCACTCCTTCATCCTGCCCCACCAGTCCGGCCGCGGCGGCGCCGCCGACGAGGGCGCCTACCGGCTCGCCGCCTACATGGTCACCCACGCCACCACCTGGGCCATCGGCGGCCACGTCCCCGCCTATCTGCCCACCTTCAAGGACCCCGCGTACCTCAAGCTCAGCCCGCAGAACGAGTACTCCAGGCCCGCCATGGAGCACCCGGCCACCGAACCGCACATCTGGTTCGCCGGCTCCACCGGCGTCCTCGCGCAGCGCGTCGGCCCCATCGTCGCCTCCTCCAACCTCGGCTCCGCGAAGCCGGCCGCGGCCGCCCGCCGTATGAAGTCCACCCTGGGGCAACTGCTCGCCATGAAGAACCCCATGGACGGCAGGACGGCCGCCCAGGAGCTGAAGGGAGCAGGCGCATGAGCAGCGCCACGAGCACGGTCGCCGCCGCCACCCTGCGCCCCCGCGCGACCACCGCCGCCGACTCCGCCCGCGTCCGCTGGGGCCGTCGCTTCCAGCACGGCGGCTGGTTCGTCGCCCCGTTCTTCGTCCTGTACGGGCTCTTCGTGCTGCTGCCGGTCGTCCGCGGCCTCTACCTCAGTCTCACCGACGCCAACATCTCCGGCGACCACACCAATTTCGTCGGCCTCGACAACTACCGCGAGGCCTTCAAGGACGACCTGGTGTGGAACTCGCTGTGGCACAGCGTCCAGTTCACCCTGTACGTCGTTCCGTGCATCGTCGTCGTGGCCCTGCTGATGGCGCTGATCGCCCACCACACCGTGCACTTCAAGTGGCTGTGGCGGCTGTGCTTCTTCGCGCCGTTCCTGCTGCCCTCGGCCGTCATCGGCAACCTGTGGTGGTGGCTGTTCCAGCCCACCAACGGCATGGTCAACCACGTCCTCGGCCTCACCACCCCCTGGCTCACCCAGAAGTCCACGGCCCTGCTCGCCGTCGTCGTCGCGACCCTGTGGTGGACGGTCGGGTTCTCCTTCCTGCTCTTCCTCGCCGCTCTCCAGAACATCCCCCAACACCTCTACGAGGCAGCGGAGTTGGACGGGGCCAACGCCTTCCAACGCATGCTCCACATCACCGTGCCGAACCTGCGCAACATCACCGGCCTCGTCATCGCGCTGCAGATCCTGGCCTCGCTCCAGGTCTTCGACCAGGCGGTGGTCATGTACCAGTTCGGCCCGGGGCCGGAGGAATCGACCCGCACCTTCGTCCAGTACACCCTCGAACAGGGCTTCACCAGCTACCGCGTGGGCTACGCCTCCGCGATCTCCTTCGTCCTGTTCCTCATCATCGCGGCCGTCGCCCTCGGGCGGATGTGGCTGCTCCGCAGCCGAGAGGAGGGCATCTCCCGATGACCACGCCGTCTCCCACCCTCCGTAAACCCCGCAGCACCTGGACGCCCGCGCAGATCGCCCTGACGGTCGTCGCCCTCGCCCTGTCGGTGATCTGGATGGCGCCGCTGGCGTGGGCCCTGTCCACGTCGCTCAAGACCCCGGCGGAATCGGTGGCCTCGCCGCACTGGATCCCCAAGGACTTCACCCTCGACTCCTGGCGGAAGGTCTTCGAGGCCGGCAACATCCCCAACTGGTTCGTCAACTCGCTGGTCGTGTCGGTCTGCGTCACCTTCATCGTGCTGCTGGTCGCCTCCCTCGCCGGATACGGCTTCGCCCGCACCGAGTTCCGCGGCAAGTCCGTCCTGATGGCCGTGACGATGGCGGGCCTGATGTTCTCCCCGGCGATCCTCGGCGTCCCGCTCTTCACCACCGTGCAGTCGCTCGGCATGGTCGACACCTACTGGGGCATGATCCTGCCGCAGTGCGCCCCCGCCGCGATGGTCTACATCCTCTACAAGTTCTTCCAGTCGCTGCCCCGCGAGCTGGAGGAGGCGGCGTTCATCGACGGCGCGGGCCGCTGGCGGATCTTCTTCACCCTCGTCCTGCCGCTCTCGAAGCCCTCGCTGTCGGCCGTCGGGATCTTCACCTTCATCGCCTCGTGGAACAACTTCCTGTGGCCCTACATGGTGACCAACAACCCCGACCTGATGACCATGCCGAACGGCATCGCCACCGTGCAGAACGCCTTCGGCATCGTCTGGCCGCAGCTCATGGCGGGCGGCCTGATCGCGGGACTTCCGCTGATCGTCGTGTTCGTCTTCTTCCAGAGCCAGATCGTGCGGGGCGTGGCCCACACGGGTCTGGCCGGCCAGTAACGGGCATGACAGGCACAACAGCCATGAGGAGAGAGTGAGTTGAAGCGCCTCGGACTCGCCGCGCTGCTCGCCGCGGCCACCATCGCCCTGCTCCCGTCCACCGCGTCGGCCGACGTCACCTACCCCGACCCCCTCCCGCTCACCGGCCGGCAGATCATCCACGACCCCACGGTCACCCACCTCAGGAACGGCCGCTACGTCGCCTACTCCACCGGCGGAGTCATCGGCGCGCGACTCTCCACCGACCTCCACCACTGGGACGACGCGGGCAACGCCTTCACCACGCCGCCGAGTTGGTGGTACGACTACAACTCCACCGCCGACCCCTGGGCCCCCGACCTCTCCTACCGGGACGGCCGGTACTGGCTCTACTACGCCGTCTCCTCCTGGGGCACCAACCACTCGGCGATCGGCGTGGCCACGTCGAAGACGGGCATGCCCGGCACCTGGACCGACCACGGTCCGGCCTTCACCTCCCGGACCACCGACGCCTGGAACGCCATCGACCCGGCGGTGATCCGGGCCGACGGCAAGCTGTGGATGGCGTTCGGCTCGTACTGGACGGGCATCCGCATGGTCGAACTGGACCCCGGCACCGGCAAGGCGATCGCCGACACACCCGTGGAGCACCTGGCCACCCGCCCGGACGCCCCGTACGCGGTCGAGGGCCCGTACATCGTCGAACACGGCCGCTACTACTACCTCTTCGCCTCCTACGACGCCTGCTGCGCGGGCGTGAACTCCACCTACAAGATCCGGGTGGGCAGGTCGACGTCGGTGACCGGCCCCTACGCGGACGGCACGGGCAAGCCGATGCTGGAGGGCGGCGGCGACCTCCTCCTGGCCGGACACGGCAGGTACATCGGCACCGGTGGTGAGTCGGTCTTCCACGACCGAGGCCAGGACTGGCTGGCGTACCACTACTACGACGCCGATGACTCGGGCACGCCCAAGCTGGGGCTGAACAGGCTCAGCTGGACGAAAGACGGCTGGCCAAGCGTCCTTTAGGGGCGCGGGGCTGCATCCATGTGCGGCTCCGCCGCGTGGGCGCGACCAGCCACAGCAAACCCGCACTCGCCCACGCAACACAAGCCACCCCCCACCAATGGCGCACTCGAAAGGAAATCATGCGTACCGCCCGCTTCGCCCTGGACCCCGCCTTCACCATCGGTGAGGTCAACCCCCGCCTCTTCGGCTCCTTCGTCGAACACCTCGGCCGCTGCGTCTACACCGGCATCTACGAACCCGAGCACCCCTCCGCGGACGCCGAAGGCCTCCGCACCGACGTACTGGAACTGGTCCGCGAACTGGGCGTCACCACCATCCGCTACCCCGGCGGCAACTTCGTCTCCGCCTACAACTGGGAGGACGGCGTGGGCCCCGCGGAGGAACGGCCCCGCCGCCTCGACCTAGCCTGGCGCTCCACCGAGACCAACCGCTTCGGCCTGTCCGAGTACATCGCCTTCCTGAGGAAGATCGGCCCCCAGGCCGAGCCGATGATGGCGATCAACCTCGGCACGCGCGGGGTCGCCGAGGCCCTGGAGCTCCAGGAGTACGCCAACCACCCGGGTGGGACGGCCCGTTCGGACCTGCGGGTGGCGCACGGCGACAAGGAGCCCTTCGGCATCGGCCTGTGGTGTCTGGGCAACGAGATGGACGGGCCCTGGCAGACCGGCCACAAGACGGCGGAGGAGTACGGCCGTCTCGCCGCCGAGACCGCCCGCGCGATGCGCCAGATCGAGCCGGACCTCGAACTCGTCGCGTGCGGATCGTCGGGGCAGAGCATGGAGACGTTCGCCGCGTGGGAGGCGACGGTGCTGGCGGAGACGTACGACCTCGTCGACTACATCTCCCTGCACGCCTACTACGAGGAGACCGACGGCGACCGCGACTCCTTCCTCGCCTCCGCCGTCGACACCGAGTCCTTCATCGAGAACGTGGTGGCGACCTGCGACCACGTGGGCGCCCGGCTGAAGTCGAAGAAGAAGATCAACCTCTCCTTCGACGAGTGGAACGTCTGGTACCAGAGCCGGCCGAACCCGCATCCGGTCGAGGACTGGCAGGAGGCCCCGCGCATCCTGGAGGACGTCTACAGCGTCACGGACGCGGTCGTCTTCGGCTCCCTGCTGATCGCGCTGCTGCGGCACGCGGACCGGGTGACCGTCGCCTGTCTCGCCCAGCTCGTCAACGTCATCGCGCCGATCATGACCGAGCCGGGCGGCGCGGCCTGGCGGCAGACGACGTTCTTCCCGTTCGCGCAGGCGGCGAAGTACGGGCGCGGGGAGGTCCTCGACGTCCGCGCGGTGTCGCCGACGTACGAGACGAAGAAGTACGGGGAGGTCGACCTGCTGCACGCCACCGCCGTGCGTGCCGAGGACGGCTCGGTCACCGTCTTCGCGGTCAACCGCAGCCAGACCGAGCCGCTGCCGCTCGAAGTCGCCCTGAACCGGCTGGGGTCGACGACGGTCGTCGAGCACAGCGCGGTCGCCGACGCGGACCCCGACGCCCGCAACACCCTTCAGGACCAGGAACGGGTCACCCCGCACCCCGTCGAGGGCACCACCCTCCAGGACGACGGCACCCTGACCGCCGTCCTGGAGCCGCTGTCCTGGAACGTGATCCGGCTCAGCTAGCGCGCGCGTGTGCGCGGCCGGGGGAGTCCACCGGTGTCACCGGTACCCCTCCGGCCGCGCTGCCCATCAGCGTCAGCTTCACCTCGCCGGGACCGGCCGGGGTGGTGCCGTCGGACAGGACGGCGAGGGCCAGGGTGTTGGCGCCCCGGGTGCGCAGGACGCCGTTGGGCAGGACGAAGGTGTGCTGGGGGCCGACATCGTTGATGTACTGGCCCATGTTCCAGCCGTTCAGGAAGATCTGGACGCGGTAGGCGCGGGCCGGGTCGTCGGTGAGGGTGAGCCCGATCGAGGCGTCCACGCCCGGGTCGATCGCGAGCCGGAACCCGGTGCGGTACCAGGCGACTCCCTGCCCGCGCGTCGCCCGCGGGAAGTCCACGGCCTTCCAGCCGCCGTCGGCGAACCCCGGCAGATGCCAGCCCTGCCGTTCCCCGTACAGCCCGCCATGGTTGAGCGGTCCCCGCACCGGGTCGGGCGCCGCCTCGCCCTGGATCCGCCAGGTGACGGTCGGGCTCGCCCCCGTGAACGTCACCGCCGTGAGGCCCCGTGCGGCCTTGTGCGTGTCCTTCGCCGCGCCGTCCATGTCGTGCTGCATCCGGCGTACGAGGACGGAGAGGACGTGCGGTCCGCTCGCGTACCGCACGGGGAAGGTGGCCGTGGCGGACCAAGTGCCCTTCCGCACAGTCGACTTGTCCGGCACCGGCATCCGGTGAGCGCCGAGCGGTTTCCCGTCCAGCCACG
The DNA here is from genome assembly GCF_039503195.1 of Streptomyces mirabilis. NCBI lineage: Bacteria > Bacillati > Actinomycetota > Actinomycetes > Kitasatosporales > Streptomycetaceae > Streptomyces > Streptomyces mirabilis. The sequence continues at coordinate 3,570,696 of NZ_JBCJKP010000001.1, read as the reverse complement.
CCATCAGCAGCCCCTGTGTGCCCGTGACGTACGAGAGGGACAGCGAGCCGGCGGCGCCTGCGTCCGTGAAGCGCCCCCGGTACCAGACGTCTCCGTAGTGGAAGCCGTAGTCGTCGGCGAAGAGGACGGGCTGCCCGGCCGGTACGGGGGTGGTGCTGTACGAGGAGGTCCTGTCCGCGACCTTCCAGGCGGAGTCGTCGAACCCGGCGTCCGACTCGGGGTTCTCGGTGTGGAATCGCCAATTGTCCAGCGCGGGCAGGTGGACCGCCGCGACCCCCGGCAGCCGCTGCTCGGCCCGCAGACTCCCGGAGGTGGTCGTCCGGGCCTTCAACCTGTCCTGGTTCCACACCACTTCACTCATCCCGCGCGGCCCCCACACCTCGAGGTCGGCCGCCTCGACGGTGTCCCCGGTGAGATGGACGGTCGTGTCGCGCAGGGCGGCGGTGCGCAGGAGCGCCGGGCCGTACGCGAGCACGGGCCCCGACGGGGTCTCGTGGCGCCACAGTCGTACGGACGTCTCGTCGTCGGCGAGCAACAGGAGGAAGGGGGCGTCCGTGCCGCCGCCCTCCACCAACACCCGGGTCAGACCGTCGAGTTCGGCGCCGACGCGCAGTGCGCCGGACGTGTACGCGAGGTCGGCCTTCCCCTCCAGCACGGTGACCGTGGGCTTGCTCGCGCACTCGACGGCCGTCTGTGTCGCCTCCCCCCTGCGCCCCGTGAACACGGCGACGTCCTGCCGTCCGGCGGTGAGCCACAGCATCGGCTGGGCGCTGGAGTACCTCAACGTCCGCCGCCCGAGCGGGAGACCGGTGGCGAGCAGCCGGGCGTCGAGGCCGGGGACCGGTACCGGTAGCGGAACGTTCACTCCGGCGAGGGGGACAGTGGCGAGCACGTCGTCGGCCCGGTCGTTGCGCAGGATGTGGAAGTGGGCCTTCGTGTCCGGGTTGACCAGGTGGTACGCCGTGATCCCGGCGGCCTCCCCCGACGCGCCGCCCTTCGCGCCGACCTGGATGTCGGCCGCCCGGTCCAGCTTGGCGAGGTCGGGCACGGAGTGCAGGAGCTGCCCGAGCTGGTGCATGGGGACCAGCTTGGGGGTGGGTCTGCGGGCCTCGTCGAGGGCGGCGCCGTAGTCGTACGAGGTGTAGACGACCGGCGCGGGCAGCCAGCCCCAGGAGGTCCCCCCGAACGTCATGTAGACGTTGTGGACCTTGATGCCGTTGGCGAGGTTGGTGAGGTAGAAACGCCGCTCGTACGCCGCGTCACGGGTCCGCGCCGACTCCGCGTACCCCTTCCCGTCGAACTCCACCCCGCCCCACGGATCGAACCAGCCGCCCCCGAACTCGGCCAGCAGCCCCGGGGTCTCGGGACTCGCCGTCGAGCCGCCCTTCGTACCGCCGATGCCGTAGTAGCCCCAGTCGGGCGGCGGTGCGAAGGGCGAGGGGTAGCCGTCGAAGCCGTACAGATAGCGGCCGCTCTCGCCGCCCGTGTCGAACGTTCCCGGAGCCCAGTAGCCGTTGCGCCCCTTGTCGTTGTGGAAGAGCGGCACGTCGATGCCGTCGGCGCGGACCTTGGCGTAGAGGTGGGCCATGTAGTCGCGCCCGCGGGGGCTGGTGACGTTGTTCGCGTACTCGTTCTCCAGCTGGTAGAGGACGATCGTGCCGCCGCCGTGGGTGTAGAGGTGCCGGACCGCGATCCGGTTCACGGCGGTCAGCCACTCGTCGACGTACGACAGATAGGTCGGGTCGGAGGTGCGGGCGGTACCCCGGGTGGCGGTCAGCCAGCCGGGGAAGCCGCCCGCGTCGACCTCGGCGTTGATGTACGGGCCGGGCCGCAGGATCACGTACAGGCCGGTCTCGGCGGCCGTGCGCAGGAACAGGTCGAGGTCGCGGACGCCGGTGAAGTCGTACCGTCCGGGCGCGGGGGAGTGGTAGTTCCAGGAGACGTAGACGCTGATGGTGTTGTAGCCGTGGGCCCGCAGCTTCTCCAGGACGTCCCGCCAGAGGGAGGGGCTCGGCAGCCGGAAGGGGTGGACCTCGCCGGACCACAGGACGACCCGGCTGCCGTCGACCAGCATCGAGTACTTGTCGAAACCCACGGTGTGGCGAGTGCCGTCGGCGCCGGGCGGCTCCGGTGCCGGGCCGGTGGGGGTGCTCGCGCGGGCGAAGGCGCCGTCGCTCCCGCTGAGCGTCAGTCCGAGCGCGGTGGTGCCGGCGAGTGCGCTGAAGGTACGTCTGCTCAACACCATGCGGGGCCTTTCGGGGACAGCGGTGGGCGTCCCCTCCCCTGCTCGAGCGAACCCGAGAACTTGGGGGAGGGTGCGGCCATTGTCCACAGCGGTGCGTCTTCCCACGGCCGCATGAGGGGCTCGGCGCGCGTGGATTACGCGGTACGGCCGGTACGGGCGGGGCGGGTGGGTCAGGAGGGCTTGGCCGCCGAGAGGGCGGTGACTGTCACCTTGTCGTCGCACTCGGCGATGACACCGTCCGTCAGCGCGACCTGGTGCGCCCCGGCACCCGGGACGCCCACCACCAGCGTCGGGTAGCTGGCGGGTGTGGCTCCGGACTTGCAGTAGCCGTCGGCCTCACCCTGGACCTGCACGAACGTCAGCTTCGTCCACGCCTTCCCGCCCGCCGTGACCTTCACCCTGGACGCGCCCCCGGTCGTGGTCACCGTGAGCGGACGGTTCTTCTCGGGGGAACCGTTGCCCGCCCCCGCCACGGTCGGATACCCCTGGACGGTGCACGCCTTGCCGGACACGTTGGTGATCTCGACGATCGCCGCGCCGGTCCCGGTACCGTCCGGCCGCACCGTGGCCTGGTACATGGACACCTTGAGATCCGGCAGGCCGCAGGCCTTCGCACCGGTGGACGGCGTCGCGGTGTGCGCCGGAGAGCCGGACGTGGCGGATGCGGCGGGGGTGGAGGGTGCGGAGGGTGTGGAGGGGGAAGCGGAGGTGGAGGTGGAGGTGGAGTTGGACGCCGCCGGCTTGACCGGAGCGCCCGACGGCGAAGAGCCCGCCCCCGCCGGGCTCCCGCCCGGCTGACACGCGGTCATGAGCAGGGTGGCCGCCGACGCGGTCACCATGGCCGTCGCGACTCTGCGGATACCGATGCCGTACATGAAGTCCCCCGAAGTGGTTCAGGCGCCGGTCTCTCACCGACACTCGTCGCTTCAGAGCGCGTCATCGGCTTCCGGGGTTCACCTGCCGGGCTGTCTGTGACATGACGGTGACACAGCAGATCGCACTGTGCATTTCGGGACACCTCGATCGCCGACGGCCCGCATGTTCGATCAAGGCCCGCATCTTTGATCAATGGTCCGCATGTTCGGTCAATCGAGTGGCGGTCGGGGAGCCGCCCACAGGAGGTCGCGGGTCAGTTCGAGCACGCTCGGTGTGCCGGTCAGGCTCATGGCCTCGACGAGTTCGTCGGTGAGGTCGTCGATCAGGCGGGTCACACCGGCGGCGCCGCGGACGGTCAGCGCCCACAGGACGGGCCGGCCGATGAACACGGCCCGGGCACCGAGGGCGAGGGCGGCGAGGATGTGGGTGCCGCGGCGCAGTCCGCCGTCGGCGTAGACCTCGGCACCGGTGCCCGCTACCGCGTCGACGACCTCCGGCAGGGCCCAGGCGGTGGGCACCAGCCCGTCCAGTTGCCGTCCACCGTGGTTCGAGACGATGAGGCCGGACGCTCCCGCGGCCACCAGTTCCCGGGCGTCGTCGCCGCGCAGCACGCCCTTGACGACGATGGGGAGGCCGCGGGCCCGTTCACGCAGCCAGCCGATGACGTCGAGGGTCAGATCGGGTGCGCGCTCGGCCGCCTCGGGCGAGGGAATCCCGGTGACGTTGCCGTACAGGTCCTCCGGTCCGATGAAGTCGTCGACCTGCGTGCCACGTTTGCCCCGCGACCCGTTGACCGGCGGCGTGTCGGCGGTCAGTACGACCGCCCGCGCCCCGGCGGCGAGGGCCCGCTCCAGCGTCTCGATGGTCAGCACGGGGTCCCGGGCCACGTACACCTGCACCCACCACGGTGCCCCGCTCGGTACCAGGTCCGCGAACGGCACCGCGGTGTTCGAGGTCACCGCCAGCAGCGAACCCGCCGCCGCGACGCCCCGCGCGGTGGCGGCCTCCCCGTCCGGGTGGGCCTTGCGCTGCAGGGTGCTGGGCGCGACGAGTACGGGGGTACGAACGGGCGTGCCGAGTACGGTCGTAGACGCGTCGCACGTCGAGACGTCCCGCAACAGCCGTGCCCGGAAACGGAACTGGTCCCAGGCCGAGGTCGCCTCCGCGACGCTCATGCCGCGACCGGCGCCGCGCCGGAAGTACGCGTAGACGTCCTCCGGCAGCACCTCGGCGGCCCGCTCCTGAAGACCGTCCATCCAGCGACCGATGTCTGTCACCTGACATCCCTTCGTCGTACGGTACGACGAAGCAAGGGTGCCCCAGGCACCCGCCTCGGCGGTCTAATTCGCTCGACACCGAGGGGCGGGACGGCGATGCTGCACCCCTATGACGCGAACCGATACGCCCACCGCCTGGGACGAACGCACCCAACTGACCACCTTCCTCGACTACGCCCGAGCCACCGCCCGCGCCAAGTGCGAGGGAGTCTCGCCGGAGGGCGCGCGGCAGGCCCCGCTCCCCGGATCCCCGCTGATGACGCTGTGTGGGCTGATCAGCCACCTGCGCTGGGTCGAGCACTACTGGTTCCACGTAATGTTCCTCGGTGAGGAGGACGACGGGCCGATCGCGGCCGCGACGGAGGAGGATCCCGATCCGGAGATGCGGATCGCCGTCGACGTGCCGTTGCCCCAACTCCTCGACGAGTACGAGGAGCAGAGCGCCCGGTACCGTCTTCTGGTCGCCGAGCACGACCTGGACACCAGGGCCAAGCGTCCCTTCCGCGACGGCCGATACATGGACCTCCGCTGGATCGTGCTCCATCTGATCGAGGAGACCGCTCGGCACAACGGCCACCTGGACATCGTCCGGGAACTGGTCGACGGCGAGAAGGGAGCCTGAAGCCATGGGCGAGTCGGCGGGGCTGCACCCGACCATCCGCACCCTCACCTTCGACTGCAGCGGCGATCCGTACGAGCTCGGCCTGTTCTGGAGCGAGTTGCTCGGCCGTCCGCTGGACGACGACGACAAGCCGGGTGACCCGGAGGCGGTGCTGCGTGACCCGTCCGGTGGTCCGATGCTGCTTTTCGTGCGCGTCCCCGAGGGCAAGTCGGCCAAGAACCGCATCCACTTCGACCTCCAGCCGCAGGGCCGCACCCGCGCCCAGGAGGTCGCCCGCGCCCTCTCCCTCGGCGCCCGCCAGATCGCCGACCACACCCGCCCGGACGGCGGCGGCTGGGTCACCCTCACCGACCCGGAGGGCAACGAATTCTGCGTGGAGCGCGGCGAGTTGGGCTGAGCGCGCGCCGGTGCTACGCGCGCGTCACCCCGTTCGACAGCGCTAGGCGCGCGTCACCCCGTTCAATGGCACCCGACGTGCCTCCACCCTCCGCCGCGTGATGCGCCACGCCCCGTCACGTCGCACCACGACGTCCTCGTACGACACCGATCCGCACCGGCCGTCCGCCATGACCCCCAGTCCTTTGGACCGCACCCGCGCGCGGCCGTCTCCGAGGTCGTCGGTGATGACGATGTTGGTGACGTGATGGGCGACGGGGTTCGCGGCGCCGAGGACGAGGGCCGCTTCCCGGATCGCCGCGATCCCGACCAACTCGCCCTGTCCGAAGGCGGACACGTCGTAGACGACGTCCTCGGTGAACAGTTCCGTCAGTTCGTCGAGGCGTCCGTCGTCGAAGAGATGGCCGTGCAGGGAAACCAACTCGGTGATGGCCAGGCGGTCTTCGGTGGCGAGTGTCATGGCGGGGCCTTCCATGTGCGTACGTCGCGTGTGGCATGAGACCGGACACTCCTACGGCGGCGCGGTGATCTCCCAGGCGGGCAACCACGAGAACGTGTGCACACTCGTGTACGTCGCGGCGTTCGCACCTGACAAGGGCGAGTCCGTGAACACCCTCATCGCCGACCCGCCGCCCGGAGTTCCCGTCCCGCCGATCCTGCCCCCGAACGACGGGTTCCTCTTCCTCGACCGGGAGAAGTTCGCCGTGTCCTTCGCCGGTGACCTGAGCTGCTGCTGGCTCGCCATCAGGCGGCGATGCGCGCGGTGGCGATGAGCCTGCTCGGCTACGGCCCCGACGCGGAGGACGTGGTGCAGGACGCCGCACTGACCGCGCTGCGACGCATCGGGGACGTACGGGATCCCGCGGCCGTGGGAGCCTGGCTGCGGGCGGTCGTGCGCAACGCCGCCCGCATGCGGCCGCGTGTCGCCCGGGAGACGCCCGGACTGGAGCACGCGATGCGGGACTGGATCTGGGACGCGGTGGAGGAGCTGCCCGAGCAGTTGCGGCTGGTGCTGATGCTGCGGCACTTCAGCGGCATCACCTCGTACCAGGAGATCGCCGCCGCCTGTGAGATACCGGTGGGCACGGTGCGCAGCCGGCTCAACCAGGCCAGGGCGAAGCCGGCCCAGGTGCTGTTGTCGACCGCCGCCCAGGCGCACGACGACGCTTCCGTTCTCACCGAGGGCAGCAGGCAGGAGGCCCTGGAGACCCTGCACGGTGTCGCGCGTGGCAACCTGCCCCGGGAGACAGCCGAGCTGTGGCCGGCCGAGACCGAGCTGGTCGGTGCGCTCGGCCGAACAGGGGAACGCACCCACCCCTTCCCGGCCATGCGGCAGAACCAGGAATCCGGGGTGCGCCAGCACCTGCGCCATGTGGTGGCCGGCCGGGACATCACCATCTGGGAGATGGACGTCATCAATCCCGTCGGCGCCGTCAGCCCCTGCCCGCCGACCCTCGCCTGGCTCATGTTCCGGCGGGACAGAGGAGTTCAACGACTACGGGTGGTCTTCCCCGAACCTCCGCGGTGAGCGTTGTTCCGGCGGGGACGGCCGTGACGATCAAGGTCTTGGCTGCTTGGGCCGCCTCAGGGTCTGGCAGGCGTGCCGAGGTCCGTGGTGGGGCGAGATCTGGCCGACGAGTTCCCGGAAGCAGATCAGGGCGGTGATGGGTGGGATTCCGACGACGACCATCGCCAGCAGGGAGCGCGGGGACTGGCCGACGCAGAGGGCGACCGCCGTGGCGGAGGCGATCAGCATCACGGACCAGGACCGTCTGGCGCTCCGGTGCTGAACGGATGCCCGAAGAATGGACAGACCCGCCACGAGCCACGGTCCGTACACCATCAGCGGCCACCATCGCGCCAACTTTGCCGAAACGACCAGAAGTGAAATGCCACGCAGTTGGTTGTATGAATAAGAGACGGACCATCCCAGCATCATCACTGCGGATACAATGATCATTACGACCAGGAAAACAACCGTGATGATCCTGTGTTTAGCTGCAATGGCGTGGAATCCCGGCCGGGGCCTGCGCCGGTTGACCGGGCGGCGCGGCAGGGCGTGGCTGTGCGGCGGGGCCGGAGCGGCGGGCGTCACGCTCGACGTCGTGTACAGCATCTGCGCCAGCTCTTCGTCCGGATCCCACGCGTCCGGTTCGATCGCGGGCTCGGGGACGTGCCAGAAGTGTTGCGTCCCGAGCGGATCGGCGCCGGTGAACGGGGGGTTCAGCGGATCGTAGGCGGTGGCTCGCGGATCGAGCTGAATGTCGCGGAGGGTGGGATCGTCCTGAGTCCAGTCCATCTGTCTGCGGCTCCTTTGCGCCCTGGCTCAGCGGGATCCATCTGCGGTGTGTCCGTCCCACGTGGCCCGCAGGTATTCGCTCTCCATGCGGGTCATGGCCTTGAGGAACTCCTCGAGCAGGTCCGCGCAGTGCTCCAGGCGTGCCCTCCCGTCGGCGGTATCGAGCCAGTCGTTTGCGTGCATATCTTTTGTCGTCACGGCTGAATAACGAGCACCATAGGGCGTAAGGCATTCGGTCATTCAGGGGAATGTGCGTCCATAGATCCACAGATCAATTGAGATGATCGTGGTGTTATCGAGGCGAGGGCCCCGCCGGCTTCCGGCGGGGCCCGTTGTGGGGATCCGTGGGGCGGACGTCAGCGCGTTGCCGCTCGCCTCGCGCCACCCACTGCGCCTCAACCTGCTCGTCGTCCGTCGGGGGCAGCTGGTTCCTGAACAACGTCCGCGCATACGCCTCCGTCTGCAACAACCCCGGAATCAACCGGCACTCATAGGTATGGAGAGTGTTCGCGGTCGTCTCCCACCTCGCCCACTGCCGAAACCACGCCGCCAACCCCGGTTGCCTCGCCGGATGCCCCGCCGCCTTCCGTAACGCCCCGGTGTCGCCCAGCACCTCCTCCGCCCGCTCGACGAACGTCGGATCCGGCATCCTCCGCCCCTTCTCCACCCGTCCCCACCGCACCATCGACCCCCATGGGTCACCTCCCGCAGCCCACGGTCGCGACCAGTGACCGGTGCGCTCCAGTCCGTCACCGCCCACGCTCCCGCAGCGTACGCGGCGCCGACCTGGTGAAGTGGCCGTGATCACCGCCAGATTGGGCCCATGACCGCACCACCCACCCCCCCAACACCCGGTTACCGTACGTGTGTTCACGCAGCGAGCCGAGCCGGCCGCCAACGCCGTCACGCACGGGCGTGTACCCGGCAGGGACTTCGAGCTGCGGCTGTCGCTCGTCACGGGCAGCGTCCGGGTCGAGGCCATCGACACGCGCAGTGGGCCGCGTCCGCCGGGACCCGGTGCCGTACCGGCCGCCCGTCCTCTCGACGAAGGCGGGCGGGGCCTCGTACTCGGCGAGGCACTCGCCAACCGGTGGGAGGTGCTGGACCGGGAGCCGCCCGGCAAGACCGTCCGCGCCGAGGTCGACCTGCCGGGGTGGCTGTCCCTGGTCAGGAGGTCGAGCGGGTCGCCTTCCCGATCGACGACAGCACCGCTTCCGGATCCCCGCCCGGAGCCACCGACCTGCCGATCTCTGTCCTGATCGACGCCACCACCTGGGACCAGTTGGTCTCGGAGAGGGGGTAGAGCTCCATGTTGTCCAGGGCGTCCAGGCCGTTCCAGAGCTTGCTGTACTGCTTGTCCTCGCGCATGGCGGCGCTCGCCGCGGTGGTGACAGGCAGGAGCTGGTACTCGGCGGCCTGCTGGGTGACGTACTTGTCACCGTAGAGGAAGTCGAGGAACTCGCCCGTCGCCTCGCGATGGCCGGCCGAGCGGAAGGCGATCGTCCAGTCGGCCGTGCCCATGGTCGGCACGGTCCGGCCGGTACGGCTCGGGAGCGCGACGGTGCCGTAGGGGACGCTCAGGGTCGAGTCCTCGATCTGGCGCATCAGCGAGAGCGGGGCGTTGACCATGGCCGCCTTGCCGTCCATGAAGGCCTGGAGGGCGGCGCCGCGGTTGAGCTTGCCGGGGAGGGTCGGGCCCGTGAGACCTTCGGCGACGAGGGAGGAGCGCAGCCACTTCAGTGTGGAGACGTTCTCCTTCGAGGTGAGGGCGTAGCTGCCGCTGTTGTCGGTGTAGCCGCCGCCCCCGGCCAGCAGCCAGGTCAGGGTCTCCGCCTCCGCCTCCTCCGGGCCGAGGGGCAGCGCGATCGGGTACGTCACGCCCATGGCCTTCAACACGCGGGCGTCCGCGAGGAGTTGCTGCCAGGTGGTGGGGGGCTTCAGGCCCGCCCGGGAGAAGAGGTCCTTGTTGTAGTAGAGGAGGCGGGTGCTCGCCGTGAACGGCAGGCCGTACTGGACGCGGCGCACCTGCCCGGCCTCCGCGAGGCTCGGTACGAAGCTGCCCTGGGCGGAGATCGACAGCAGCTCGTCCGCGCGGTAGAGCATGCCCTTGGCCGCGTACTCGGCGTAGCTGTCGGTCTGCACGACGTCCGGCGCCCTGCCCTGCTGGACGAGTGCGGCGACCTTCGCGTCGACCTCGTCGGCCGGGTAGACCTTCGTCTCCACCCGGATGTCGGGATGGGCGGCCTGGAAGGCGAGGCCGACGCGGTCCCAGAAGCCGATGGAGTTCTTGTGGACGCTGTCGCCGTAGTTCGTGGCGACGACGGTGAGGGTCGTGGTCTTCGCCCCCGACCCGGAGTCCGTGCCGCAGCCGCTCACGCCCACCGTGAGGCCCAGCGCGGCCGTCATCGTCATCATGATCCGGGCTCTGCGACGCACGGCACCCACCCCTCCTGGACGAAGAGCGTTGATCGTAGGCCGGGAGGGGCGGTGGCCACAGGGCCGCCGCCATTGCGTTTTGGTTCCGGTGGTGTGACGGGGCAGGTGATCTCATGGGCGCCGTCAACGACTCACAAGGAGATCGACCGTTGGTTGCCAGCAATCTTGTTCTCATCTCCAACGCCGGTGACGTGGGCCGCACGGTCCTCGACCAACTGCGCGCGTGGGACGTGCCCGCGCGGGTGATGGTCCGCCGCGACGACGCGCGTGCGGCCGAGCTGCGTGTGCTCGGCGCGGAGGTCGTCGTCGGAGACCTGACCCGGCCCGAGACCGTCGCCGCCGCGCTGGAGGGTGTCGGGCGGATGTACTTCGCGATGCCCGTGTCGCCGGACCAGCTGCTCGCGGCGACCGTGGTGGCCAGCGTGGCGCGCGAGCAGGGGGAGCTGGACGGCCTGGTCGACATGTCCCAGATGACGGTGTCGCAGATGACCGCCACCAGCACCGGGGAGTCGCACCAGCAGCGGCTGCACTGGCTGTCGGAGCAGGTGCTGGACTGGTCGGGTCTGCCGGTGGTCCACATCCGGCCGACGGCGTTCCTGGACAATCCGCTGTTCACCACACTGGCGGCGCGATCGATCCGGGACAACGGCACGATCGCGCTGCCGTTCGGCACCGGACGCACCTCGCCGGTCGCCGTGGACGACGTCGCCCGCGTCGTCGCCACCGTGCTCCGCGATCCGGCCCCGCACGTCGGGCACGTCTACGAGCTGACCGGGCCACGCACGGTCGACATGACCGAGATGGCCGAGGAGTTCTCACGGGCGCTGGGGCGTCCGGTGTCCTATGTCGACGTGCCGCTCGGCCAGTGGCGGACCGAGGTGCTCGCCGAGGCGGGCCTGCCGCTGCACACCGAACAGCACATCGCCACCATGGCCCGACTGCACCGGGAAAACCGCTACGACCGCGCGTCCGACGACGTCGAACGCGTCACGGGCGTGCCTGCCCGGACGATCGAGGCGTTCGTGGCCGCGCGCAGGGACTTCTACCTGGGCTGAACCCCGCGCACGCCGCGTCTCCGCCGTGATCGGCTGGGCAGGTCCTAGCCGACCTGGTTGTACATCGCGCCCGCCGCCGGCCAGCCCGTGGGCTGGGGCGCGGGTGCCGGTTCCGGCTCGGTGCGGCCCCGTACCTGGGCGGCGGTCAGGCCCCGGTTGCGCAGGCCCGGCATGCCGGTCTGGCCCAGCCCGGCGGCCGGGGCGGGGGCCATGGCGGGCATCGCAGGTGCCTGCGGCGGCGGCTGCATCGACCGTGCCTGCGCCTGGGCCGCCGGTGACGGGGCCTGGGCGACGGCGGGGATCGGCGCCTGCTGTCGTTGCGCTTGAGCCTGTGCGGCCTGGGCCATCTGCGCCATCTGAGCGACCGCGGACATCGGCGGCGCCTGCGGCATCATCTGGGCGGCCGGTTGCATCTGCGGGGCGGGCTGCATCGGGGCCACCCCGGGCATCTGCGCGACGTTGGGCATCTGGGCGACCGCGGGCATGGGCTGCCGCTGCGGCGGGGCAGGCGCGGGCATGCGTGCCGCGGGCTGCTGCTGCGGCATCATCGCGGCGGCCGGAGCAGGGGCGGGGACCAGGCCCGGCATCCCGGTGGGGGCCTGCGCCGGCGCCGGGCCCGGCCAGGTCTGGGCGGGCGGCAGGCTCGGCATCGCGGCGGCCTGCGCGGCCAGTGGCATGCCGACCCCGTTCGTCTCGCTGATCAGACGGTCCACCGCCGCCGTACCCGAGCTGTAGCTGGTCCCTGTGCCCAGCTCGGGTACGGCGGCTCCCCTCCTGGACCCGTAGAGCACCTGTTCCATGCCGGACACCAGGCGACGCACGTCCGTCTCGGGGCGCACTACGAGTCTCAGGAAGCGACTGGACGAGCCGATCTTGTTGCCGCACTCACGGACCAGGATCCGGTGCTCGCTCAGCAGTCGGTCGCGCACGACGGTGCCCTCGGCGCCCACGGGAAGCCGTACGAAGAGGAAGTTGCCCTGGGAGGGATAGACGGTCAGACCGGGGAGCGCCGAGAGCTGGCGGGCCATGTCGAGGCGGTCGCGGCGCACCAGGTGCAGGCTCTCCATGTACTCGGCGCCGTGCTCCTTGAGCATGAACACCACGGTCTCCGCGAAGGAGTTGAGGTTCCACTTGGGCAGCATGGAGCGGATCTTGCCCGCGAGCGCGGGGTTGGCCACGAGATAGCCGAAGCGGATGCCGTGCAGGCCGAAGTTCTTGCCGAGGCTGCGCAGGACGATGACGTTGGGCCGTAGGACGGCCTCTTCCACGACGCTCGGGTCGTTCTCGGCGTCGGCGAACTCCAGGAACGACTCGTCGATGACGATCAGGTCCAGGTCCTGGAGCTGGTCCATGAAGTTGACGACCGCACGGCGGCTGAGGAAGCCGCCGTCGGGGTTGTTCGGGTTGCAGATGACGGCGACACGGGTGCCGCGGGCGCGGATGAACTCGATGTACTGGGCCGGGTCCAGAGCGAAGCCGTTGGACTCCATGAGCGGGAACATGTCGACCCGCTTGCCGGTCTCCATGGGCTGGTCGGTCCAGCGGCCGAAGGTGGGGACGGGGATGGCGAGGGACTCGCGCACGAGCAGGTGGTCGATCCAGGTGATCAGTTCCGTGGAACCGTTGCCCATCGCGACGCAGCTCGGCGGGAGTTGGAGCAGCGCGCACAGCTCGGCCGTGATCGTGTCGGCGCTGCTCGGGTAGTACGTGATGATCTCGCGCAACCGCCCGGCCAGTTCGTCGAACATACCGGGGGTGGGGAAGTACGGGTTGCACGGGATGCAGAAGTCGATCGGGCCGATTCCATCGCTCTCGCGGGCCAGCGCAGCCATCGAGGGGCTGTGCGCCGCAGTGCCGCGGAACAGCGAGGCGACGTTGTCGGCCATGGAACCTCCGGTCTCTGGGTGGCCCGTGCGGGGGAGCACGGGCCGCCCTTTCATACGGAGGCGGAGGAGGCGCCGTTCAACTCGTGGGGATCGAGTAAGGGTTGACTTTTCCAGGCAACCGAAAGGGCCCCGGTGGCGTCACCAGCGGGGCCCCGATGTCACACGGATGTCAGCCGGACGTCACGCGCTGAACGAGTGGACCGTCGTCGTGCGGTACGTCTGCCCAGGTCGCAGCACCGTCGAGGGGAACGACGGGTGGTTCGGCGAGTCCGGGAAGTGCTGGGTCTCCAGGCACATGCCGTCGCCCTGCCGGTAGGTGTGCCCGGAGGGGCCGACCAGGGTGCCGTCCAGGAAGTTGCCCGAGTAGAACTGCACGCCCGGCTGGTCCGTCGCGATCTTCAGGGTGCGGCCGGACTTCGGGTCGCGCAGGGTCGCGATGTGCTCGGGCTTGGCGGTGACGCCCTTGTCGAGGACCCAGTTGTGGTCGAAGCCCTTGGCGGTGACCAGCTGCGGGTGGCCGACACGGATGTCCCGGCCGATCGGCTTGGCCTTGCGGAAGTCGAAGGGGGTGCCCGCGACCTTGGCCAGCTCACCGGTGGGGATCAGCCCCGAGTCGGTGGGCGTGTAGCGGCCCGCGGCCAGGTGCAGCTCGTGGTCGTAGATGCCGCCGCTGCCCTCACCGGCGAGGTTGTAGTACGTGTGGTTGGTGAGGTTGACGACGGTGGCCTTGTCGGTGGTGGCCCGGTAGTCGATGCGCCAGTCGCCGTGCCGGGTGAGGGTGTACGTCACCTGCACCTTCAGCGTGCCCGGGTAGCCCATCTCGCCGTCGACGCTGGTGTAGTGCAGGTGCAGGCCGACGTCGGAGCCCGAGGTGAAGCCCTCGATGTCCCACACCTTGGTGTTGAAACCCTTGGCGCCGCCGTGCAGGCTGTTCACGCCGTCGTTGACGGAGAGCTGGTAGGCCTTGCCGTCCAGGGTGAACCGGCCCTTGGCGATGCGGTTGCCGTAGCGGCCGATCGTCGCCCCGAAGAACGTCGTCCCGGCGACGTACGAGGCGAGGTTGTCGTAGCCGAGGGAGACGTTGGCGTAGCGGCCGTGCCGGTCGGGGATCTCCAGGGACTGGACGATGCCGCCGTAGGAGATGACCTTCAGGCGCGTGCCGCCGTTCTCCAGCGACCAGCGGTAGACCTTGGTGCCGTCGGCGAGCTTGCCGAAGAGCTCCTTCACCGGCTTCCTGCCTCCTGTGCTGGCGTGGGCGGTGCCGACCGTGCCGGCGGCGAGTCCCGCGGCCGCGGCCGCGGCGATGACCGTACGTCTGCTCGTTTCCATTGCGGCTCCTGGTAAAGGGGGGAATCGCTTCCCCGGCCTGTGCGGTGCGTAGTTGTGCGGCATCTTTCTGTTGTTCCTTCGGGGACAGGTTCGGGCTGGAAGCCCGCCGCCTTCGGACTGGTGGGCTGAGTCACGTGCGGCTCCTGCAGTGAAGGAAGCCGAGTCCTGCAAGGAGACGGGGCCCCGCCTGTCGGCGGGGCCCCTGTCGTTTACGAACCGACCTTGCGCTTGTTCCACACGTCGAACCCGACCGCGGCCAGCAGTACCAGACCCTTGATGACCTGCTGCCAGTCGGAGCCGATGCCGACGAGGTTCATACCGTTGTTCAGCACGCCCAGGACGAGACCACCGATGATCGCGCCGAGGACCGTGCCCACGCCACCGCTCATCGACGCACCGCCGATGAACGAGGCCGCGATCGCCTCCAGTTCGAAGTTCAGACCGGCCTTGGGCGAGGCCGCGTTGAAGCGGGCGGCGAAGACCAGACCCGCCAGGGCCGCGAGCATGCCCATGTTCAGGAAGACCAGGAAGGTGACCTTCTTGTCCTTCACACCCGACAGCTTGGCCGCCGGGAGGTTGCCGCCGATCGCGTAGATGTGCCGGCCGATGACCGCGTTGCGCATCAGGTAGCCGAAGCCGGCGACCAGGACGCCGAGGATCAGCAGGACCACCGGGGCGCCCTTGTAGCTGGCGAGCAGCATGGTGACGGTGGCGACGGCGGCGATCAGCGCGACGAGCTTGAGGAGGAAGAGGTTGCGCGGGAGTACGTCGAGGGAGAACTCCGTCTGCCGCTTGCGGTCGCGGGTCTCCTTGACCACCACGAACGCGATCAGCCCGATGCCCAGGAGCAGGGTCAGGTTGTGGTAGTTCGTGTGGGGGCCGACCTCGGGCAGGAAGCTGTTGGCGACCTTCTGCAGACCCTCGGGGAACGGGCCGATCGTCTGGCCCTTGAGGAAGATCTCGGTCAGACCGCGGAAGGTCAGCATGCCCGCCAGGGTCACGATGAACGACGGTATGCCGAGATACGCGATGAGGAACCCTTGCGCGGCGCCCGCGGCGGCGCCCATGGCCAGACACAGCACCAGGGCGATGGGCCAGGAGATGTTGTGGTTGACCATCAGCACGGCTCCCACCGCGCCCACGAACGCCGTCAACGAGCCGACCGACAGGTCGATGTGGCCCGCGATGATGACGAGCATCATGCCGATCGCGAGGATCAGGATGTAGCTGTTCTGCAGCACCAGGTTGGAGACGTTGCGCGGCAGCAGCAGGTCGCCGTTGGTCCACACGGCGAACAGCACCACGATCAGACCGAGGGCGAACAGCATGCCGTACTGCCGCATGTTGCGGCGCATGCCGTCCAGCATCAGCTGAAGCAGGCTCTCGCCCGTGGCCGAGCCGCTCTTGCCGGGCGGCGCCGGGGCCGGCGTCTTGGCGGTCACATCCGTGCTCATCGGGTTACCTCTTTGTCCTTCGTCATCTGGCGCATCAGCGTTTCCTGCGAGGCCTCCGCCCGCGAGAACTCACCCGTCAGCCGTCCTGCGGCCATCGTGTAGATGCGGTCGCACATTCCGAGCAGCTCCGGGAGCTCGGAGGAGATGAAGACGACCGCCTTGCCCTCGGCCGCCAGCTTGTCGATGACCGTGTAGATCTCGAACTTTGCCCCCACGTCGATCCCGCGGGTCGGCTCGTCGAGGATCAGCACCTCGGGGCCCGCGAAGATCCACTTGCTGAGGACGACCTTCTGCTGGTTGCCGCCCGACAGCTTGCCCACCGGCTCGAAGACGGTCGGCGCCTTGATGTTCATGGACTTGCGGTAGCCCTCGGAGACCTGCCGCTCCTCGTGCTCGTCGACGATCCCGCGCTTCGACACCTTGCCCAGGGCACTGAGCGTGATGTTGCGGTTGATGGTGTCGATGAGGTTGAGGCCGTAGTGCTTGCGGTCCTCGGTGACGTACGCGATGCCGTGTCCGACCGCTTCGGAGACGGTCTTGGTACGGATCTCCTTGCCGTCCCGGAGTACCGTGCCGCCCGCGTAGCGGCCGTAGGTGCGTCCGAAGACGTTCATCGCCAGTTCGGTGCGGCCGGCGCCCATGAGTCCCGCGATGCCGACGATCTCGCCGCGCCGTACGGAGATCGACACGTCGTCGACGACCTTGCGCTGCTGGTCGATCGGGTGGAACACGGTCCAGTCGCGGACCTCCAGGGCGGGCGCGGTGCCCTCCTCCGGGTGGTGCGGCGTCCGCTCCGGGAAGCGGTGCTCGAGGTCGCGGCCGACCATGCCGCTGATGATCCGGTCCTCGGTGGTCTCCGGGGCCTTCACGTCGAGGGTCTCGATGGTCCGGCCGTCACGCAGGATCGTCACCGAGTCCGCTACCCGCGCGATCTCGTTCAGCTTGTGGGAAATGATGATCGAGGTGATGCCCTGGTTCTTCAACTCCAGGATGAGATCCAGCAGTTTGCCGCTGTCCTCGTCGTTCAGGGCGGCCGTCGGCTCATCCAGGATGAGCAGCTTCACCTGCTTCGACAGCGCCTTCGCGATCTCCACGAGCTGCTGCTTGCCCACGCCGATGTCGGCGACGCGGGTCTGCGGGTTCTCGTCGAGCCCGACCCGCCGCAGCAGCTCGGAGGCGTGCCGCAGCGTCTCGGTCCAGCTGATGAGCCCGCGGGTGGCGTGCTCGTTGCCGAGGAAGATGTTCTCCGCGATGGAGAGGTAGGGCACCAGCGCCAGTTCCTGGTGGATGATCACGATGCCGCGGTGCTCACTGGCCCTGATGTCCTTGAAGGAGCAGACCTCCCCCTCGAAGAGGATGTCCCCCTCGTAACTCCCGTGCGGGTGAACGCCGGAGAGGACCTTCATCAAGGTCGACTTGCCGGCGCCGTTCTCCCCGCAGATGGCATGGACCTCGCCCTGCTGGACGGTCAGAGTGACGTCCGACAGCGCCTTGACGCCGGGAAAGGTCTTGACGATCGAGCGCATTTCCAGGACGGGTCCCGCCATGGTCGTGCCTTCCAATCACTAGAGGGTGGCGGTTACTTGAGGTCGCTGTCCTTGTAGTAGCCGGTGCCGACCAGTTCCTTCTCGTAGTTGGTCTTGTCGACGCTGACCGGCTGGAGCAGGTAGGCGGGGACGACCTTGGTGCCGTTGTCGTACGTCTTGGTGTCGTTCAGCTCGGGCTTCTTGCCCTTGAGGGCCGCGTCGACCATGCCCGAGGCCACCGTCGCCAGCTTGCGGGTGTCCTTGTAGACGGTCTGCGTCTGCTCGCCCGCGATGATCGACTTCACGGAGGCCAGCTCGGCGTCCTGGCCGGTGACGACCGGCAGCGGCTTGCTCTTGGAGCCGTAGTCGTCCGACTTCAGCGAGGAGAGGATGCCGATGGAGATGCCGTCGTAGGGCGAGAGCACCGCGTCGACCCGGGCGCTCTTGTACGACGAGGTCAGGATGTCGTCCATGCGCCTCTGGGCGGTGCCGCCGTCCCAGCGCAGGGTGGTGACCTGGTTCAGCGCGGTCTGGCCGGACTTGACGTTGAGCTGCTTCTTGTCGATGTACGGCTGCAGGACCTTCATCGCGCCGCCGAAGAAGTACTTCGTGTTGTTGTCGTCGTTCGAGCCGGCGAAGAGCTCGATGTTGAACGGGCCCTTCTTGGAGCCGTCCGCGAGACCGAGCTTCTGCAGGATGTAGTTGCCCTGGAGCTCGCCGACCTTCTCGTTGTCGAACGACGCGTAGTAGTCGACGTTCTTGGTGCCGAGGATCAGTCGGTCGTAGGAGATCACCGGGATCTTCGCGTCGGCGGCCTGCTGGAGCACGTTGTTCATCGACTTGTTGTCGATGGCCGCGATGATCAGGGCCTTCACACCCTGCGTGATCATGTTCTCGATCTGCGAGACCTGGGTGTCGGGGTCGTCCTCGCCGAAGGCCAGCTTGGTCTTGTAGCCCTTCGACTGAAGGTCCTTGACCACGTTGTTTCCGTCGCCGATCCAGCGCTCGGAGGACTTGGTCGGCATCGAGATGCCGATCGTGGCGCCCTTGGTGCTCCCCGAGGAGTCCTTGCTGCCGCCGTCGCTGTTCTGGCCGCAGGCGGTCAGGGTGAGGGCGAGGGAGGCCGCGCCGGCGATGGCGGTGAGAGCGGCTCTGCGGTTACGCATGATCATCATCCTTGATGTCTTGGACCGGCTCGGTCTCGCGTTACGGGGATGCTCCGAGAGCGTTGCGAGGGAAGACCGAGTAGAGGTGTGTGGGATTGTGCGCGGCTGTGTCGGCTTGTGTGAAGGGGGTTTGTGCGAACGTTATGAGGTGGTGTTGAAGCGCGTGAGAGTTCCGGGCAGCCGGGAGCCGAGCGGCGCCATGTCGCCGTCCGCTCCGTGCCGCGCGAGCAGGTCCAGGGCGAGCCTGCCGCGACGCACCCGTTCCTTGGCGGTGTTCAGGGTCAGGTCCCTCAAGTGGTGCCCGTACGGGTAGATTCCGGGGGCTTTGGACAGGCCGAACTTGAGGTACAGCGGTGCGCCGCGCCGGATCAGCTCGGCGACCTCGTACATCCGCACATAGCCTCCGAGGTCGTCGGGAGCCTCGATGTACATGTCCATCGGGGCGGCCGAAACTCGCCGTATCTCGGTGAGATGATCGAGCGTCAGATCGCTCGGCACGTTGATGGAGTCCGCGCCGAGGTTCTCGTACACCGCGTACGAGGCCGGGTTGACCGGACCCACCAGTGCCGAGAGCTTGAGGGTGGTGTCGGCCGGGATGATCCCCGCCGCACGAGCCCGGTGCAGGGTCCACAAGACGCCCTCGTCGGCGACGAGGAGGCACTTGACGCCCAACTCCGTTGCGCGGAGGGCATCTTCGACGCAGCCGGCCACCGCGTCGTGGCCACGGGCCCGCAGACCGCCGCCGCGCGAGTCCGAGCGCACTGAACCGCCGATGTCCCAGGTGCCGCGCGGCCCGGTGAACAGGCAGAGCTCGATGTCTCGTTCACCGGTGGCCTCGACCATCTCGGTGATCTCGGCGTCGGTCAGCATCCAGACACCGCTGCCCTGGCTGATCCGGTGGATCGGTACGTCGAGCCGCGAGGACTCCTTGAGGACCACGGCCAGGGCCTCGGGCCCCTCCACGGAGGGAACCTCGGTGCGCCAACGGCCGCCCCCCGGGAAGGTGTGCGGCGAGGCGTCGGCGGGGGAGAGGGCGGGCGCGCCCAGGCCGAGCGCGGCGAGCGCCTGCTCACCGGGTCGACGGGCTGCCGTAGGGGCGGCGTCGGTCACTGGCTGTCCTTCGTGTTCGAGGGTGGCGCGTACAGATGTGGTGCGGGTGCAGATGTGGTGCGTGTGCAGAGAGGTGGTGCGTGTCCCGGCGCACGGTGCGTGCGCCGGTATGTTCGATATTTCGAACGAGGTTCGCGGCCTTGGGTGTGCGGGGCCTTGGTGGTACGCCGGTACGGAGCCGTCAGGTAACTCCGTACCGGCGTACGGCTCGGGGGACTACGGCTTCAGCAGGACCTTTCCGACCTTGGGATCGCCGGACCCCACCAACTCGATGGCCTGCGGGAACTCGGCGAGCGGCAACTCGTGCGTGACCAGCGGCAACGGGCTGAGCAGCCCGGCCCCGAAGACCCGCACGGTGTGCGCCCAGGCCGCCGGCGGCGCACCGAACACGGTGTGCACCTCCAGCTGACGCACGACGAGATCGGTGGGGTCGAGCCCCTCGGCGCCCGGCGCCGGGATCCCCGTGAGGACCAGACGTCCGCCGCGCCTCAGCAGGGAGGCGGCGGTGTGCGCGGCGGACGCGGACCCGGCGGTCTCGATGACGACGTCGAAGTCGTCGGGGAGTTCCTGGTCCCTCGTACGGAAGTCGGTGGCGCCGAAGTCCCTGGACAGTGCCGCCCGGTCCGGCCGGGTCCCGACGACGAGCAGCTCCGCCGGAGAGTTCGCCTTCAGGAACTGGATCGCGAACATCCCGAGCGTGCCGGTCCCGACCACCGCGACCCGCTCACCGGGCAGGGCGTTCGCCTTCAGCGCGGCGGCCGCGATGCAGGCGGCGGGCTCCAGGAGGGCCGCCGCCGTCAGGTCGGCGTCGTCCGGCAGCACGTGCAGCAGCCGCGCCGGGAGGGTCAGCGTGGTCGCCATCGCGCCCGGCCGGGTGAACCCGGTCTCCTCGTACCCCGCCGTGCACAACGTCGTCTCGCCCGCGTGGCAGCGGTCGCAGACCTGGCAGTTGCGGAACCCCTCGCCGACGACCTTGCGTCCGACGATCGACTCCGGGACCCCGGCCCCGACCGCCTCGACGGTCCCCGACCACTCGTGGCCGGGCGTGAGCGGATATCGGACGTACCCGTCGGGACGGTTGCCCTGGTAGACCTCGCGGTCGCTGCCGCAAATACCCACGGCGTGCACCCGCACCAGGGCCTCACCGGCGCCCGGCCGCACCGGCTCGTGCTCGATCAGCCGGTGCTCGCCCGGCGCCTCGACGACGACCGCGGTGCTCACTGCGACCCCTTGGGCTTGCGCTGCTCCCAGCCGTCGGCCCACAGGTCGAAACGGGCCTGCTGCTGCGGGAACTCGGCCGCCGCGTCGACGTCCAGCTCGACGCCGAGACCGGGCTCGTGGGACAGCTCGAAGTAGCCGTCGACGACCTGCGGGGCGCCCTTCACGACCTTCTTGATCTCCGCGTCCGCGAAGTCGTTGAAGTGTTCGAGGATCTTGAAGTTGGGGGAGGTGAAGCCGACTTGGAGGGAGGCGGCGGTGAGGACGGGGCCACCGACGTTGTGGGGCGCGACGAGGACGTAGTGCGCCTCGGCGGTGGCGGCCAGCTTCCGCGTCTCCCAGATGCCGCCGATGTGACCGACGTCGGGCTGGATGATGTCCACGGCCTGGCTCTCGAAGAGCTCGCGGAACTCGATGCGGTCGTGGATGCGCTCACCGGTCGCGACCGGGATGTCCACCTTGGCGGCGACCTTCTCCAGGGCCTTCAGGTTCTCCGGCGGGACCGGCTCCTCCAGCCACGCGGGCTTGAAGGGCGCGAGCTCGCGGGCGAGCCGGACGGCGGTGGAGGGGGAGAAACGGCCGTGCATCTCCAGCATCAACTCGGCCTCGGGGCCGATCGCGTCGCGCACGGCCTCGATCAGCGAGACGGAGTAGAGCGTCGCCTCGTGGTCGAGCTCGAAGTGCCCGGTCCCGAAGGGGTCGATCTTCAACGCCTTGTACCCGCGCGCCACGACCTCCTGGGCGGCCTTGTGATAGGCCTCCGGAGTTCGCTCGGTCGTGTACCACCCATTGGCGTAGGCCTTGACCCTGTCGGTGACCTTGCCACCGAGCAGCTGCCACACGGGGACGCCGAGCGCCTTGCCCTTGATGTCCCAGCAGGCCATCTCGATGACCGCGATGCCGGACATCACGATCTCGCCGGCGCGCCCGTAGTCGCCGTACTTCATCCGTCGGACGAGGTCCTCGACAGCGAACGGGTCGGAGCCGAGAATGTGATTGGCCTCCGCCTCCCGCAGATAGCCGATCAGTGCGTCGGTGTGGCCCAGCATGCGGGTCTCGCCGACTCCGGTCAGGCCCTCGTCGGTGTGCACCTGGACGTAGGTCAGGTTGCGCCAGGGCGTCCCGACCACGTGTGTGCTGATTCCCGTGATGCGCACGGCAGTTGCCCCCTGTGCTCTTGCGGCTCTTGTTCGAAATTTCGTCACACGTTCGAAATGCTGGCGTGACAGTAAGGACGTGGCCCCGGAGGTGTCAATGGGTCGAACGGAACGATCGGCGGCGGATTTTGCCGGTATGCCTCGGCTCGTCGCGCGCGCGATGGTGCGAACGGGGTGCGGGGCGCGCCGGAACAGGTGGTTCCCCACATAACTTTCACAGCTGTGACTATGAACGTTACCTGTGAGGAACTTAGTCTTCCGGCGTCATGGACTACTGCGACCCGTGCCGACGGCACCTCAACGGCGCCCTTGCCTGCCCGGGGTGCGGCACCTCAGCCGAACAGCTCCGCGCGCATGCGGACCAGACCGACATGCGTGCCGGAACGGGCGCGGGGGCGGTCGATGCCGGTGTCGACTCGTTGTACGAGGGCGACAACGACGACGATGAAGATCCCGATGACGATGACGATGACGATGACGACGAGGACGGCGAGGGGGAGCGGTCCGGACGGGCCGCTGCCCGGCGGCGGAACCGTGGGCGCGGACGGGGCCGGGGCCGGGACTCGGAGGGGCCCGGCGGTGCGAGCCGGCGGGACCGGAAGGCCGCGGCGCATCGTCGGCGGCGGCGTCGGGTGCTGCTCATCGCCGCGGGGTTCGTGCTGGCGGCGGGTGGGCTGAGCCTCGCCGAGCTCGGCATGGACGGGCCGGGGCTGCTGCCGAAACCGGCCGCGGCCGGGGGTGAGCCGGCGGACGGGTCGGCGTCCTCGGATGCCGGCACGGCGCGGCCGATCACCGATGCGGGGGGTTCGTCCGGGGGTACGTCCACCGCGACGGCCTCTCCTGACGCATCGGCGTCTCCCTCCGCTTCCAAGTCCGCCAAGGGTGACAAGTCCAAGGACGACAAGAAGGACACACAGGAGCAGTCGGCGACGACGGGGACCGGTGTGGTGCCGTCCGCGACGTCCGGCCCCGTGTCCTCGACTCCACCGAAGTCGTCCCCCAAGCCGACGGCCGCGCCGACCTCGGCCGCGCCGTCGCCGTCGCCTTCACCTTCGCGGTGCAACCGTTTCCTGTGGTGGTGCACGTAGGGGTTCCGTGGTCTTCTCGGCTGCGGGTGCGTGGGAACTGCGCGACCGGCCCGCAGCGGCCGCGCCCGAAAACTACGGCGTGAGCATTCTCCGCAGGAGGTCCCGGAGGGACAGGCGCTCCTCGGTGGAGAGGGCCGCCAGGGGCTCACGGGCGAAGTTGAGGGCGTCGCGGAGGGAGCGCGCCACACGCCTGCCCTCCTCCGTCGCCGCGGCCAGCTTCACGCGGCGGTCGGACGGGTCGGGGCGCCGCTCGACCAGGCCCCGCGCCTCCAGCCGGTCCACGATCCCGGTCACGTTCGACGGCTCGCACTTCAGCTTCTGGGCGAGCCGCCGCATCGGCAGCGGCTCCAGGGAGAGCAGGCTCAGAAGTCGCGCCTGCGCCCCGGTCAGCGCATGCTCGGCGGCAGCGTCCTCGTACTCCTCGTGATAGCGGGCCACGACCGTGCCGATGAGGTCCACGACCTCGAGGGTCAGCGGGTCGATACGGGTTGTTCTTTGCGTGGCCATGGGCTCCAGGCTACCCCGTTACTTGACATCATGAAATATGGAGGAGCATGGTTGTTTCAGGTACTGAAGTATTAGAGCCGTAGTCGCACGTACCCGCGCACGCACGTAGGAAAGGCACCCCCTCATGACCGAGACCCAGCTCCCCGCCGTCAACCGCGAATGGCACCTGGTCAGCCGCCCGGTCGGCTGGCCGAAGCCCGAGGACTTCGCCCTGGTCGAGGCCGAGGTCCCGCAGCCGGGGGAGGGTCAGATCCTCGTACGGAACGCGTACGTGTCCGTGGACCCGTACATGCGCGGCCGCATGAGCGCCGCCAAGTCCTACGTCGCCCCCTTCGAGCTGGGCAAGGTCATGCAGGGCGGCGCGGTCGGTGAGGTCATCGCCTCCAACGCCGAGGGCGTCGAGGTCGGCGACCACGTCCTGCACTTCTTCGGCTGGCGCGAATTCGCCGTCGTGGACGCCAAGCAGGCCGTCAAGGTGGACCCGCAGGCCGCGCCGCTGTCGACGTACCTCGGTGCCCTCGGCATGACCGGTCTCACCGCCTACGCGGGCCTCCTGCGCACCGCCTCCTTCAAGGAGGGCGACTCCGTCTTCGTCTCCGGCGCCGCCGGCGCGGTCGGCAGCCAGGTCGGGCAGATCGCCAAGCTCAAGGGCGCCTCGCGCGTCATCGGCTCCGCCGGCTCCGACGAGAAGGTCAAGCTGCTCGTCGAGGAGTACGGCTTCGACGCCGCCTTCAACTACAAGAACGGCCCGGTCGGCGAGCAGCTGCGCGCCGCCGCCCCGGACGGCGTCGACGTCTACTTCGACAACGTGGGCGGCGACCACCTGGAGGCGGCCATCGGCTCCCTCAACCGGGGCGGCCGCATCGCCGTCTGCGGCATGATCTCCGTCTACAACAGCACCGAGCCCGTCCCCGGCCCGAAGAACCTCGCCCGCCTCATCCAGACCCGCGGCCGCATCGAGGGCTTCCTGGTCGGCGACCACTACGACCTCCAGGCGCAGTTCGTGCAGGAGGTCGGCGCCTGGATCCGCTCCGGCGAGCTCAAGTACCGCGAGACGGTCGTCGAGGGCATCGAGAACAACCTGGAGGCGTTCTTCGGAGTCCTGCGCGGCGACAACGTCGGCAAGATGATCGTCAAGCTCTGACCCTCCGGTTCTCCGGAGAGGCTGTCGCTGGACTTTCGACATACGGTAACTTCTTTCCGAAACCGTCGTGATCGTGGGCGCGAGTCGCGGCGGGCCAAGGAGGAACGCACCGTATGTCCATCCAGCACTCCGATGTCCTCTACACCGCCGTCGCCACCGCCGAGAACGGTCGCGACGGCCGGGTCGCCACCGACGACGGCAGGCTCGACGTCGTCGTGAACCCGCCCGAGGAGATGGGCGGCAGCGGCGCCGGGACCAACCCGGAACAGCTCTTCGCCGCCGGGTACAGCGCCTGCTTCCAGGGCGCCCTCGGCGTCGTCGCCCGCCAGGAGAACGCAGACGTCTCCGGCTCGACCGTCACCGCGAAGGTCGGCATCGGCAAGAACGAGGACGGGTTCGGGATCATCGTGGAGATCTCCGCGACGATCCCGAACGTCGACGGGGCCACCGCACGGGACCTCCTCGAAAAGGCCCACCAGGTCTGCCCCTACTCGAAGGCGACCCGCGGCAACATCACCGTGACGCTCGTCTGACAGCGCTCGTTGTACACGGCGGAGGCCGCACCCTAGGACGTGGGGTGCGGCCTTCGCCCTGTTGTGGGGGACGGACGGCAGTGTCCTACGAGACGGTCAGCAGCGCCCTTCCCACCTGCGGGAACTCACCCTTCGGATGATCGCGGAAGAGCGGCTCCGTACCGAAGAGCACCGCATGCGGACCGCTGACGACAGCGGCCTGGCCGCCGGCGGCCTCAGGCCCTCCCGTCCCGTCGGCCAGCGGGCGCCAGTGCCCGGAGACGAGCGGATCGCCCGGCGCGTACGCCTGCTCGACACGCACGCCGGGGCCGAGATCGGTGAACCAGACGGGCGCGTAGACGAAGCCGTGGTCGGGCGCGTTCGCGGTGAGCGGTCCGCCCGAATTCACCACCCGCACCACGCCGTTGGCGTCACCGTTGCCCTCCACCGGCCGCACCGCCAGCAGCCCGGCCGCCGAGTTGAGCGCGGCTCCGACGGCTCCGCGGCCGACGAGACCGTGGGTGTGGAGGAAGGTGTCCAGCGCCGTCCGCGCGCCCGCGTTCAAACCGGCGTGGTCGAGTCCCGACGACACGAACAGCACGTCCACCGCGGACCAGTCGAAGCCCGCGTTCAGGACGGCCGTCGACACCGGCACCACGTCGAAGTTCATCTCCCGCAGCGCGAAGAGCTCACCCGGCGTGACGGCCGCGGCGACGCGGACACGGTGCAGGGGTGTTACCGGGCTGCCTTCGGTCGTCCTGGTCTGTCCGGTCGCGTCGAAGGCCACGTCGTACGTACGGGCGAGAGCGGCGGCCCGCGCCCGCGCCGATCCCGGCACGACGACACTGCCGTCCGCGAGCCGCCGTACCGAAACCCCGCTGTCGAGAAGGGAGTTGAGGGCGGCGATCTCCTGCGGGGTGTCGAGACGCAGACGCAGGTCGCCACGCGGGGCGACGTACCCGACCCGCGCGGCGGCTTCGACCCGACGGGTGGCCACGGCCGACAGCCCCCCGCTCCGTACGGGCACGACCGTCGCGCCCCACAACCGTCCCAGGCTCCAGCCCGAGATGTCGTACATCACCGACACCTTGTCACTGATGTTCCGCCCGTCGGCCAGCATCACATTGGCCAGACCGCGTTTGGGCTGGTGCAGGTCGACGACGTACGAGCCCTTCGCGTACGACCGTCCGGCCAGCCGGAAGTCGCGGGTCGCGCGGGTGACACGGACGTCGTTGGCGAGGAGATGGTCGACGAGGCGGGCGGCGGCCGTCGCCGAACGCTGGGCGCCGCCCGCCGGGATCACGTAGGCACGCGGGAAGTCCGTCGTGTAGACGTCCTCGGGACCGATGCCGGGCACCCCCGGCACCGTTTCCGCCGAGACCGGCACCTGGGCCGCGCCCGTCGCGCCGCGCCGGAAGACCTCGATCTGGTCGGCGATGATCGAGGCGCGGTGGGTCCGGGCGTAGGCGAGGGTCGCGCGCATGGCCGCGCCGGCCACGTCCACGTTGATGGCCGACCTGCGCCGGAGTTCGGCCACGGGCAGGGTGTCGTACTCCGAGTTGTTCACCGCCAGCGGGATCTCCACGGTGTGCGCGGCGACCGCGCCGTGGAACGCCTGGTACTGGGGCGTGAAGATCGGCGGCCAGTCGTCCCAGCCCTCCTGCTGGTCACGGAAGGGGATCTGGACGGGCTCGACACCGTCCTTCGCGGGGGTGTAACCGAGGCCGTTGACGGCGGCCTCCATGCCGAGGGCGTTGGCGTAGGTGTTCTTGAGGAAGAGGTCGTACTCGTAGTTCTCGCCGTGCGGCGGGGTCGTCGGCTCGATCAGGGTGCCGTTGACGTACCCGTGCAGGTCGAGCATCACGGCCGGCTGCTTGTCGATGGCGATCTGGCGGATCGCGCGCGCCTCGGGCTGTGAGGCGGTGATGAAGTCCCGGTTCAGGTCGAAGCCGTTGGCGTTGGCGCGGGTGCCCGCGATCCGGCCGTCCGGGTTCGCCGTGATGTTGAAGTAGAGACGGCTGTGGGCGAGGAGGTCGGTCGTCTGCGCGTCCTTCGCGCTCGCGAGCCGCTCGATGAGCTGGAGGGCGGCGTCGGTGCCCTCCCACTCGTTGCCGTGGATGTTGTTGTCGAAGAAGACCGGCGTCTTGTACGAAGCCTTGACGGCCGGGTCCTTCGCCGCCGCCTGCGGCGCGTTCTCGATCAGCTCGCGCATCCGCTCCTGGTCGAGGGATTCGCGGGCGGACTCCGGGGCGGTGACGGTGACCAGGTAGAGCCGGTGACCGCCGGCCGAGCGGCCCGCGACCTCCACGCTGACACGGTCGCCGAGCCGTTGGAGGGCGTTCAGCTTCGGGGCGATGGCGTGGTACGGGGTGAGGCCCAGCTTGATGGACTTGTCCGCCGGGTTCTCCGGGTCGGGGGAGAGGACCTGCTCACGCGGATAGCCACGGCGGGGGGCGGCGAGGCCGGAGTCGGACAGGTCGGTGACGAGGCTGGTGAGGGCGTTGCGGGCGGCGTTCGCCGGGGCTCCGGCGGCACCCGTGGGCTGGTCCGTCCCTTCACGACCCGCCCCTTCACGGACGGGGGGTTCGCGGTCCGCGGTGGCGCTGGGCGGGGCGAGGAGAAGCGATCCGGTCGCGGCGGTGAGGACAGTGGCGATCAGGACGGGTCGCGGTAAGCGCACGCGTCGTACCTCCGGTGGGGGCCTGAGATCGGTACGGGTCGGTAGGGCACGGTTCGGTAGGGCGTACAGGTCGGTAGGGCGAGGTGTACCTGTTCGACTCTTCCTCAACAAGAGGGCCTGGGGGCCACGGTGGCCGCCCCGGACGCCATGGATGCCACGGATGGTGCATCGCCGACGGGCCGAAGGGGGCATGCTGAGGCCATAAGACGCCGTAGGGGGCCAGCGGACGGGTCCATGGGGCGAGGTGCCGTGCGTGGCGAGGAGGGCTCATGTCCCCGATTCCGTCGCTCCCCAGCATCCCCAGCAGGGATGACGTGCTGCGTATGGCGCGCAGCACGACCGACATCACCGGCCAACTCCTCGACACGGCCGGGAACATCACCAGAATCGCCCTCAACACCTTCGACCCCCGGGACGGGTCGGGGGCGGAGGCGCTGCGTGTGCTCCGGGAGACCACGGCGGAGCTGGCGCAGGCGAGTGCGTCTCCGCAGGCGCAGGAGGCGTTCTACCGGATCGTGGACACGCTGACGCGGCTCGGAACGACCGGGGCGCCGCTCGCGGTGCATCCCGTGAGCCGGCCCGCGCAGGCGTTGCTGGCCGCGCTGGGGGACAGTCTGCTGCCGATCCTCGACGCGGTGGAGCCCGCGGTGCAGGAGGCGGCGGACGCGTTGGGGGACTTGCTGGAGGCGGGGTCGCCGTTGCTGCCCGCGGTGGCCGGGGCGGGGGCGGGGGCGTTGCTCGCCTTGACGCCGGTGATACGGGCGGTGGCGGACGTGTTGCGCGACTCCTCGCCCGAACTCCGGCGTATCGCCGATGCGTTGACTTCGACGCTGGCTCCGTTGCTGCCGCTGCAGGTGGCACTGGCCGAGCGGGCGGCCGCGGCGGGGGTGGGGGTGGTGCGGGCCGCGCTG
Source organism: Streptomyces mirabilis (assembly GCF_039503195.1). NCBI lineage: Bacteria > Bacillati > Actinomycetota > Actinomycetes > Kitasatosporales > Streptomycetaceae > Streptomyces > Streptomyces mirabilis. Next base: position 3,541,802 of record NZ_JBCJKP010000001.1, on the reverse strand, counting down.
CCGCCGCTCGCCGACCTCACGGAGGCGGCGGCGGCCACGACGGACGCGGTCCGGCCGGTGCTGATCGCCGGCGAGGAGTTCCTCGTCTCCGGCCTCGAACACCTACAGCCCCTGCTCCTGGCGTCGGCGTCACGGACGGGGCGGGTGGCTCGGGCGGTGGCGGTACGGGTCTCCGCGGCGGTGTCGCCTACGGCGGAACAGGGGCTTGTGGTGGCGGTGACGCCGACCTAGCCGAGTCGCCGCCTCCCGCCTTCGACCGCGGACCGGTGAGGCCGGGGGTTGCGCCCCCACATCCCCCGCCCGCCCGGATCCATTCGGCCGGGGACGGTGGGGGCTGGTCGCGCAGTTCCCCGCGCCCCTAAGAGCCTCGGGGCGTCCGGCGTTCGCAAGCGAAGGCCAAACACCGCACCCCGCCCACCCCGTCCCGCGCCATTCAGCCTGTCCGGCGATCGGGGACAGGGCCGAAGGCCGATGCCCCCCGGTCCACCCGCCCACCCCGGCCCGCATCAGTCAGCCCGTCCGGCGTGTGAGGACGAGGCCGTTCAGGCCGCTGCGGGGGTCCAGGGGGCGCAGCGCCCCTGGCGGGGTGGAAGGGGCGGAGCCCCTGGGGATGATGAGGGTGCCCCCTGCTCGAGCGAAGCCGAGAGCTTGGGGGAGGGTAGGGGCGGCGGGGGCGAGCCCCGGTAAAGTTTGGGTCATGCGTGATGTCGGGGCGGGGTTCGGTTATCTCATACAGGGCCAGCGATGGGTGGCACGGCACGGAAAGCAGTACGGGTTCGGACTGCTTCCCGGCCTGATCACCCTCGTGCTGTACGCGGCAGCGCTCGTCACCCTCGCTCTGTACGGCGAGGACTTCGTCACCTGGTCCACCCCTTTCGCCGACGACTGGTCCAGCCCCTGGCTGGGCCTCTTCCGCGGCTTCCTCACCGCCGTACTCTTCGCCCTCGCCCTCCTCCTCGCCGTCCTGACCTTCACCGCCGTCACCCTCCTCGTCGGCCAGCCCTTCTACGAGTCCCTCTCGGAGAAGGTCGACAGGGACGTCTCCCCGGAGGGCACGGCCCCGGAGTCCGGCCTCCCGCTCTGGCACGAGCTGTGGATCTCCGCGCGAGACAGCCTCCGCATCCTCGTGCGGGCCGCCGTCTGGGGCGTCCTCCTCTTCGCCCTCGGCTTCCTCCCGTTCATCGGCCAGACCGTCGTCCCCGTGATCGGCTTCTTCGTCACCGGCTTCTTCCTCACGGAGGAACTGACCGCGGTCGCCCTCCAGCGCCGAGGCGTCGACCTCCGCGACCGCCTCACCCTGCTCCGCTCCCGCAAGACGCTGGTCTGGGGCTTCGGCACCCCGCTGGGCCTCGCCTTCCTGGTCCCGTTCGTCGCCGTCTTCCTGATGCCGGGCGCGGTCGCGGGCGCCACACTGATGGCCCGCGACCTGCTGGACGAGGAAACGGACGACCCGGACGACGACCACGGCGGTCACGACAACCACGACGACCACGAACAACGCGCCGCCGCGTGACCGAGACCCTCGCCGTGGCCGTCGTCACGGTCCTCGCCCCTATCGCCCCGTCCCGCTGACGGCCACCGTCACGATCGCCCGCACCTGGGCGATGATGTCCAGCCGGTTCTGAACGAACTCGGGGTCCGTGACCGTCCCCGTCGCCGGGTCCGTGTTGCCCGTGCCGAACTGCAGTACGGGCGTGTGGACATGCCCGCCGGGCAGGCTGTCGTGCAGACCGAGGCGGTCGCGCAGCAGCGTCGCGCGGTAGGCGATCTCGTTGGAGAGATAGTCCCCGCCGCCCCCGGCACGCGCCGTCGAACCCGGGGTCGGCCCGTCGGTACGTACGACCGGATCGGTGCCGCCCGCCGGGATCTCGGTCACCGAGGTGTGGTCGTACACGGGGAAGCGGCCCGTGGGCGCGGCCACGATCCGCGCGTACGGGAGCGTCGTCGACGTCCACTGCGGCTGCGAGGCCGGGTCGGTGACGGGGATCGTCTCGGTGCGGGAGACGTTCTCGTTGTCCGGGAAGCCGCCCCGCCAGGCCCCGTTGGTCCGCTCCACGTCGAAACGCCCGACGCGGCCCTGGCTCACCGTGGTGAACAGATCCACCCGCGGGAGCTGGCGGCGCAGCGTCCGTTCCACCGTGCCCTGGGCGAAGTCCTGCCAGCGGACCGGGAACACGGCGGTCTCGATGCGCGCCGGGCCGTCCGCGGTCCGGATCGTCGTGCCGTCCAGGGCGAGGGCGGTGGCTCCGGACGGGTTGGAGATCCGGACGTCACGGTCCAGTGTGAACGGGTCGAACCCGGTGAGCAGAATCCGCTTCACGCCCTTGGCGTGCGGATAGCGGATGGTGTTCTCGCCGCGCGAGTTCTCCTCCAACTGGGCCAGCAGCCTGGCGCGTTGTGTGTCCGTGAGACCGAACTCCGGCTCCCACTGCCGCACTTCGCGCGTCATGCCCAGCCGCGCCCAGTACAGCGGCCGGTCGTCGTCCCGGCTCAGGTCGCCGCCCGCCGGGCCCCGCCCCTGCGCCCGGTCGACGGCCCGCTGCCACAGCCGCGCCCCCTGCCGTACGACGACACGCTCGGCCTGTCCGAACGAGCCCGCCCGCTCCAGCGCCCGCGCGAACCCGGGGGCCACCGTGTCGAATCCGGAGCGCCGCAGGATCTCCTGGGGAGCGGCCTGGTCGAGGCGCTGCTCCTCGACGGTGACGGGGGCCGCCGCTGCCGCCGACGCGCTGGGCGCCGCGGCCAGGCCGCCCACCAGGGCCAGTCCGAGTACGCCTGCTCCGAGCCGAACGCATATGTGAGTCAAGGGAGTTCATGCCTTCCGTCGCCGTGATGGGGATACCCCCCCCGGTCGAGCGAAGCCGAGAGCTTGGGGGAGCTGCCGGACGGCCGCAGTATCGCGTGACGGAGGGGACGTACGCCATGAGGTGTGGCACCGGCAGCCGAAGCGGCCGGGGTGGCTCGGGCGGCGGGTGGCTCAGGTGGGCAGGCGGGTCGCCGCCTCCCGCAGTGCCCCCAGGAACGCCCGCGCCGCCGGTCCCAGTGACCGGCCCCGCACCGTCGCCGCGTACACCGCCCGCGCCGGCGCCTCCTCGTCGCGCACCGCGAGCAGCGCGATGTCCGGGCGTACGGACTCGGCGGCGAGCGCCGGGACCAGGGTCACCCCGAGCCCGGCGGCGACGTACCCCTGCTTGGCCGTCCACTCGGCCACGACATGCGCGACGCGCGGCCGGAAACCGTGCCGCAGGGCCGCGTCCAGCAGGGTGCCCTCGGGGCGGGCGGAGCCGGATATCCAGTCTGCGTCGGCGAGTTGGGGGAGGCGGACGGAGGGCTCGGCGGCGAGCGGATGGTCGGCGGGGACGGCGACGTACAGGGACTCGTCGAGGAGGTGGTGCAGGGTGTACGGGTCCAGCGGGGCGCGGCCCGTCGTGGAGACGATCGCCAGGTCGAGGCCGCCCGCGGAGAGCCGCTCCAGGAGCACGGGCGTCAGGCCCTCCTCGCGGGTGAGCCGCACCCCCGGATGGCGCAGCCGGAACGCGGCGATGGCACGGGGTACGAGCGCGGCGTCGGCCGTGGCGAACGCGCCGAAGCGCAGCCGGCCGCCCGCGACCCGCCGCAGCGCGGCCAGTTCGCGGTTCGCGTCGTGCAGCCGCTCGACCACCGCCTCGGCGTGCGGCACGAGGAACCGCCCGGCCTCCGTCAGCCGTACGCCCCGGGGCAGCCGGTCGAAGAGCGGGGCTCCGCCGAGCGCCGACTCCAGCGAGGCGATCTGCCGGGACACCGCGGACTGCGTCCAGCCGAGGGCCCGCGCGGCCACCGTGAACGAGCCGTGTCGGGCGACCTCCAGGAAGACCCGCAGCCAGGTGGTGGAGAGGTCGGGTACGGCATGCGGGTTGGGCATGAGAGCCATGCTAGACATTCGCTTGTCGCATCACGTGGGCCCACCTAGCGTCGAGGCATGGAAAAGATCGCATTCCTCGGGCTCGGGCACATGGGCGCCGCGATGGCACGCCGCCTTCTCGCCGCGGGATTCCCGCTGACCGTCTGGAACCGCACCGCCGAGAAGGCCGAGCCGCTGGTCGCCGAGGGCGCCACCCTCGCCACGTCCCCGGCCGAGGCCGTACGGGGCGCGGACGTGGTGATCACCATGCTCGCCAACCCGGCCGCGCTCGACACGGTCGCGGACGCCATCGTGCCGGAGCTGCGCCGGGGCACCACCTGGGTGGAGATGTCGACCGTCGGCCCCGACGTGGTCAAGGACCTCGCCGCCCGGCTCGGGGAGGGCGTGACGTTCGTCGACGCGCCCGTGGCGGGCAGCACGGACAAGGCGGCCGCCGGGCAGCTCGGCATCCTCGCGGGCGGCGAGCTGACGGGCGTCGGGCACGTGCTCGTCCATATGGGCACCGTCACCCGCACCGGCCCGCTGGGCTCCGGCGCCGCGCTCAAGCTCATCGTCAACACGGCCCTGCTCGGCGGGGTCGCCCTCGTCGCCGAGACCATGGCCCTCGCGGACAAGCTCGGCATCGACGAGAAGGTGGCGCGCACCGCGCTCGCGAACGGCCCGCTCGGCGGCGCCGTCGGCCGCGCCTTCGCCGAGGACGTGCACTTCGCCACCGCGCTCGCCGCCAAGGACGTCGCCCTCGCCACGAAGGTCGCCGAACTCCCCGTACTCGAAGCGGTGTTGGAGCACTACAAGCGGGCCGCCGCCGATCCCGCCGTCGCCGGCGCGGACATCGCGACGGCCGTCGAACACATCCGCCGCTCCGCCTGAGAGGGCCTCCCATGCAGATCACGCTGGACAACCCGTCCTCGGCGCCGGGGCCGGCCAACGGCTACTACTCCCAGGTCGCCCGGGTCGAACTGCCGGGTGCGGGAGCCCTGTTGTACCTCTCCGGACAGGTCGCGGAGGGCGCCGACCTCACCGAACAGAGCCGCGGGGTCTTCGAGACCATCGACGCCCTGCTGGGGGCGCACGGGGCAGGCCTGGCGGACATCATCAACATCCGTACGTATCTGACGGACATCACCCGACTCCCCGCCTACGGTGCCGTACGTGCCCAGTACCTCACCGGTGCCCCGCCCACCAGCATGACTTTCGAGGTCTCCCGCCTCTTCAAGCCGGAGGCCCTGATCGAGATCGAGGTCGTGGCCGCCGTACCGGCCGTACCGGCTCCGCGTGACGCACACGGGCCGGAGTGATCCCTTCCGGGTGATACTGCCGCCCATGAAGGCAGTGAACCTGGGCGTCCTCTTCCTCATCGAACTCGGCGCCCTCGCGGCCGTCGGGTACTGGGGGTTCACCCGCGCCGCGGCGACGCCGCCGAGCTGGCTCGTCGGCCTGGGCGCCCCGGCCGTACTCATCACGCTGTGGGCGCTGTTCGGCTCGCAGAAGGCGTCGTACAAGACGCGCGGCGCGGTCCGCATCGGTTTCGAACTGCTCTGGTTCGGGGCCGGCGTGGCCGCGCTGGCCTTCGCCGGGGCCCACGGGTGGGCGATCGCCTTCGCCGCCGTCTGTGCGGTGAGCAAGACGCTGGCCGTGGTCTGGCACCAGTAGCGCAGGCGGTGGCGGAGGCGGAACGGTGGTGGTCGGGTTCAGTCCTCGCCGAGCAGCGCGAGGAAGTCCCGGAACGCGCCCGGCATGTCCACCGACTCCGGGTCCAGGAGCCACTGGAACTGGAGGCCGTCCATCACCGCCACCAGCAGCGGGGCGGTGCGCTCGGGCGTGAGCCCGTTCGGCAGCCGCTCCCCGTACTCGGCGCGCAGCACCGCCGCCATGCTCGCGCGCACCCGCGCGTACCGCTCGGTGAAGTACTCGCGCGCCGGGTGCCCCTCGGTGACGCTCTCGCCGAGCAGCGCCGAGAACGTCTGGATGATCCCGGGCCGCATGGCGTTGTACTCGACCAGTGAGGCGAGCAGGTCGACCCGCCACTGGGTGTCGGGCACGGCGTCCCACTGGTCCCGCTCCTCGAGCACCGCGACGAGCAGCGCGTCCTTCGTCGGGAAGTAGTGCAGCAGCCCCTGCTGGGTCAGCCCCACGCGTTCCGCGACCGACGCCATGCTCGCGCCCCGGTAGCCGCGCTCGGCGATCACCTCCAGGGCCGCCCGGACGATCTCGGCGCGCCGCTCCTCGCTTCTGGCCCTGGTGCTCATGGCGTCACCGTACGGCATGCGCACCCATGGACTATAACGAAGAAATAACGAAACCTACTGCTCTACAGGTACCGGATGCAGGATGGACGCGCAGAGCGGATTCAAGGGCTCACGGATTCGCGGGCTCACGGATTCGCGGGCTCACGGATTCGCGGATTCACGGACTCAATGAGGAGGCACCGCGATGGCGGGAACGCGCACACCGGCCGACGAGGCCCGCGAGGCGGTCGTCGAGGCGGCCCTCGGCAAGCTGGACCTGGACGCGAAGACGAGGCTGCTCGCCGGGCAGGACATGTGGTCGCTGCCCGCGCTGCCCGAGATCGGCCTCAAGCCCCTCGTCATGTCCGACGGCCCGATCGGCGTACGCGGTGTCCACTGGACCGCAGACGACCCGTCGATCGCGCTCCCCTCGCCGACCGCGCTCGCCGCCACCTGGGACCCGGCCCTCGCGCGCCGGGCGGGCGCCCTGCTCGCCCAGGAGGCCCGCCGCAAGCAGGTCCACGTCCTCCTCGCGCCCACCGTCAACCTGCACCGCTCTCCGCTCGGCGGCCGCCACTTCGAGGCGTACAGCGAGGACCCGTACCTGACCGGCGAGATCGGCTCCGGCTATGTCCAGGGCGTCCAGTCGGGCGGCGTCGGCACCACCGTCAAGCACTTCGTCGCCAACGACGCCGAGACCGAGCGCTTCACGGTGAACAACCTGCTCTCCGAACGCGCCCTGCGCGAGCTGTACCTGGCCCCCTTCGAGGCCATCGTCGCCCAGGCCCACCCCTGGGGCATCATGACCGCCTACAACACGGTCAACGGCACCACGATGACCGAGCACCACCACCTCGTGAACGAGATCCTGCGCGGCGAGTGGGGCTTCGACGGCTTCAACGTCTCCGACTGGACCGCCGCCCGCGCCACGGCCGGCGCCATCGAGGGCGGTCTCGACGTCGCCATGCCCGGCCCCCGGACCGTGTACGGGGAGGCGCTCGCCGCCGCCGTCCGCGCGGGCGGGGTCGAGGAGGCCAAGGTCGACGAGGCCGTCCGCAACGTCCTGCGGCTCGCCGCCCGCGTCGGCGTCCTGGAGGGCGCCGAGCCGGTCGTCACCGAACCGCCCGCGACGGTGGACGGCGAGGCCCTGGCCCGCGAGATCGCCCGCCGCTCCTTCGTCCTCGTGCGCAACCAAGGGGCTCTTCCGCTCGGGGGAGGGCGCGGGGAAGGGCACGGCGAAGCGCGCGGCGAAGGGCACAAGGTCGCCCTGATCGGCGCCGCCGCCCGCGACGCCCGCATCCTCGGCGGCGGCTCCGCCACCGTCTTCCCCGCCCGGGTCGTCCCGCCCCTCGACGGCCTCACCGCCGTCCTCCCCGAGGGCAGCCTCACGTACGCCGTCGGCGCCGACCCGAACGAGGAACTCGCCGTCGCCGACAGGGGGTTCACCCTGCGGGCCGTCTGCCGCGACCGGGACGGCGCGGTCATCGGCACCGGCTCGGCCCCCAACGGCCAGATCCAGTGGATGGGTGACGACCTCCCCGAAGGCGTCACCCACGCCACCCTCCACAGCGTCGAACTGACCGGCACCTTCACCCCGCGCGAGAGCGGCACCCACACCCTCGGCATCAAGGGCCTCGGCGCGTTCACGCTCACCGTCGACGGCACGGTCCACTTCGACGACATCCAGCGCGGCACGAAGGACGACCCCTTCGAGGCGTTCTTCGGCGCCCCCGTCGAGCGCGCCCAGGTGGATCTCGTCGCCGGTGAGACGTACGAGGTGGCGCTGCGGCACGTCATCGTCGTCCCCGAGGGCGCGCCGCTGAAGGTGGTCGGCTTCGCACTCGCCCACCAGGACCCGCGCCGCGACCCCGACGAACTCATCGCCGAGGCCGTCGATGCCGCCCGCGCCGCCGACACCGCCGTCGTGGTGGTCGCCACCACCGACCGCGTCGAGTCCGAGGGCTTCGACCGCAAGGACCTCCGGCTGCCCGGCCGTCAGGACGAGCTGGTGCACGCCGTCGCCGCCGCCAACCCGAACACCGTCGTGGTCGTCAACGCCGGCTCCCCGGTCGAGCTGCCGTGGCGCGAGGAGGTCGCGGCCGTACTGCTCGGCTGGTTCCCCGGCCAGGAGGGCGGCGCCGCCCTCGCCGACGTCCTCACCGGCGCCCACGAGCCCGGCGGCCGGCTGCCCACCACCTGGGGTTCCCTCACGGCCGCCCCGGTCACCCAGGTGGTCCCGGCCGACGGCGAACTCCCGTACACCGAGGGCGTGTTCATCGGCTACCGCGCCTGGGAGAAGGAGGGCAGGACCCCCTCGTACGCCTTCGGACACGGCCTCGGCTACACCGACTGGACGTACGAGTCGATCGAGCTCGGCGACGGCGACGGCGGTGCCGGTTCCGGTGTCGACGCCGGTTCGGGTGCCGGTTCCGATTCGGGTACGACGACGGTCACGGTCCGCGTCCGCAACTCCGGTGCGCGGGCCGGGCGCGAGGTCGTCCAGGTCTATCTGGCGCCCGTCGAGGCCGACGCCGGGCGTCCGGCCCGGTGGCTCGCCGCCTTCGCGGGCGTCGAGGCGGGCCCCGGCGAGAGCGTCGACGTCGTCCTCGTACTCCCGCGCCGGGCCTTCGAGGTCTGGGACGAGAGCACCGGAGCCTGGGTGTTTGTGAAGGGTTCGTACGAGATTGCTGCGGGTCGCTCGATCGTCGACCGTCGGGTCGCGGCGACGATTAACGTCTGACGTGGGACGAGTCCACCCCGAGCAGCCCCGGTCCGGAACCTGACATCCGGATCGGGGCTCGTCGGTTCTCGGCCACCTGTGGCAGACTCGCGGGCCGGAACACGCCGGTTCGGGGGAGAACAACGCATGTACCCAGGTCAACAACCAGGCCCGTACCCACCGCGGGGGCCCTATCAGGGGCAGCAGCCCTACTACCCGCCCCCGCAGCAGGTCCCGTACCCGCCTCCGTACCAGCAGCAGCCCCAGGCCCCCCAACAGCACCTGGGCGAGGGCGAGATGCGGCTGGACCCCCACCTCACCCCCGACCAGCGACAGCTGGTGCTGCGCATCCAGCAGCAGGCGAAGACATACGCGTACGGCTTCGTCCTCGGCATCCCGCTGACCTTCGGCGGCGCCCACTACGGCATCACGCGGACACCGGTCGGCTTCGCGGCCACGGCCGTCGGACTGGTCGCCGTGGCCGTCGGCCTCTTCGCCATGACACGGATGCGGGCCCTCAAGCAGCAGCTGCGCCTGATCACCCCGGACGCCTGGCGCTCCCCGGCCGCGCATCTGCCGGGCGCCCGCAAGGCCGCCACCCTCGCCGCGTACCTCAACGGCGTACTCGTCCTGCTGTCCCTCGGCGCCGCGGGCTATCTGCTCTACAAGGGCGCCGGATGGGGCGCGTACGGCAACTCGTTCGGCTTCGGTGCCCTGGTGCTCGGCGCGTTCATCCCGTTCGGCATGGGCATCGCCGCGGCCACGACGATCCCGCAGCTGCTGCGGGTGATCCCGGCCGGCGCCAAGGTCGGCCGGAGCCTGTACTCCATCATCATGGTGCTGGCCACCACCGTGCTCGTGGAGGGGATCAAGGGCAAGTCCCCGCTCCCCGCGCTGGTCGGGGCCGTGGTGGTCGCGGTCTGCCTCGGCGCGATGACCCTGCTGGGCAGAGCCACCAAGCGGATGCGCGGCGAGAGCGTCTGACGGCCGGTCGCCGGTCGCCGGTCGTCGGCTACTGGTCGCGGACGCCGAACCCGTACACGGTCTCCGACCGGTACACCCCGCCCGGCCGCAGTTCCGTGCTCGGGAACTCGGGCCGGTTGGGGGAGTCGGGGAAGTGCTGGGTCTCCAGCGCGACGCCGTCCCCGGGGGCGAAGGGGTCGCTCAGGTGCTCCGCGGTGTACAGCTGGAGCCCGGGTTCGGTGGTCGCGACCGTCAGCGTCCGCCCGGAGGACGGGTCGTGCAGCTCGGCGACCTCGACGGCGGTCTGCGTGAGCCCCTTGTCGAGGACGAGGTTGTGGTCGTAGCCGGCGCCGACCTTCCGCGCCGTACGGAAGTCGAACCGCGTCCCGTCGACGGCGTCCAGCGCCCCGGTGGGGATCAGATCGGCGTCCACCGACGTCAAGCGCGAGGCGTCCAGGCGGAGTTCGTGGCCGCCGGCGTTGCCCATACCGGCCAGGTTCCAGTACGTGTGGTTCGTCAGGTTCACCACGGTCGGCGCGTCCGTGACCGCCTCGTACGCGATCCCCAGCGCGCCCGCCTCGTCCAGCGTGTACGTCGCCGAGGCCTCCAGGCGGCCCGGGAAGCCCTCCTCGCCGTGCGGGGAGACCCGGGTCAGGCGCAGCCCGTGATCGACCGGTTCCGCGTCCCACACCCGCTTGTCGAAGCCGCGCTCCCCGCCGTGCAGGGAGTTGGGCGGGTTGTTCTGCGCCAGGTGATAGGTGTGGCCGTCGAGCAGGAAGCGGCCCCCGGCGATCCGGTTCGCGTACCGCCCGACGAGCGCCCCGAAGTACGGCCCCGTGTGCGTCAGATAGCCGTCGAGGTCGGGGAACCCCAGTACCACGTCCGCGCGCACCCCGTCCCGGTCCGGGACCTCGACCGACTGGACGATCCCGCCGTACGTCAGGATCCGCACCCGCACCCCGGCACGCTCCAGCGTCCAGCGGTGGATCGGGGTGCCGTCGGGAAGGGTTCCGAAGAATTCGCAGTGCATGATCGAAAGCCTAGGCCAAGGATCCGAACGGCAGGTCCTAGCTCACCGGCCTCGTCGCCGTCACCACCCGATAGGCCATCTCCGCGAGCCGCGCCTGCCCGTCCCTGCTCGGGTGGAACCAGTCCCAGTGGCTCAGCTGGTCCGTGCCGAAGCGGTAGTCGAAGACCGCGCCCCCGTCGAAGCGGCAGTGCCGGTCCTTGGCGCACACCTCCTTCAGGACCTGGTTGTACGCCTCCACCCGGTCCTGCACCGTCGTGCGTCGCCGCATCGCCGTCGTGGTCAGGGAGTCCGCGTCGCCCAGCATCGAGGGGCAGATACCCAGCTTCCAGATCTGCTTGCCCAGCGGGTTGCTCCGCCCCTCGGACCACAGCCGCTTCAGATCCGGCACGCTCGACACGTACACCTGGGTCTTGGGCAGCGCCTTGCGCAGCGTGTCCATGGCGTCCTCGAACTCGGCGCGGAACTCGGCGACGGGGGTCATCGCCGACACCGACGAGCGGCAGGCGTCGTTCGCGCCCGCCATCACGGTCACCAGCTCCGGCTTGTTCGTGACGGCCTGTGCCATCTGGTCGGGGAGATCCGCCATCCGGGCACCGGTCACCGCGTAGTTCCAGCTGCGCTCGGCGGCCCCGGCCTGCCCGAGCAGCCGCACGGCGAGGCTCTTGACCTTCGTGTCGCTGCCGGTGGCCCAGGACACCTCCGGACAGTCGGACAGCACGGTGCACGCGTCGAAGCCGCGGGTGATGGAGTCCCCGACGGCGGCCATCGACGTCGGGCTGCGGTCCCAGGTGGGGGTCGGCTTCGGGAACGCCTTGGCCGTCGTGCCCCGGGGCGCCGGGGAGTTGTCACCGACGGCGTCGCAGCCGGCGACGGCGACGCCCAGGAGAGCCGCCGACACGAGGGCGAGGGCGGCCCGAGAACGGTGACTCCTGTGACGCATCCCCTGGTCCCCTCGTTCGTCAAGCACGATTGCTCAGCACCATTGCTCAGCACCCATGCGACACGGTTGGCCGACACCCCGCAGTACGCGACCGGTCGCACCGCGTCCCCTTGGGTGAAACCTCAATGTTTCTGGGCGCTGGGACCGACGGTACGTCACACTCCTTGCGCCGCCGCACGGTAGCCTCGCCACGTGGCCGCCCTGCCACTGCCTTTCCGCTAAGTTACAAGATGTCTCGCTCTGTCCGGAGGCCCCAGTGACGACACGTGGAGTTCTCTACGTGCACTCCGCGCCCCGCGCGCTGTGCCCGCACGTCGAGTGGGCGGTCGCGGGCGTGCTCGGTACCCGCGTCAACCTCGACTGGATCCGGCAGCCCGCCTCGCCGGGCACCTGGAGATCCGAGTTCTCCTGGAAGGGCGAGGTGGGCACCGCCTCCAAGCTGGCCTCCGCGCTGCGCGGCTGGCAGATGCTGCGCTTCGAGGTCACCGCCGAGCCCTGCCCCACAGCCGAGGGCGAGCGCTACAGCTGCACCCCCGAACTGGGCATCTTCCACGCCGTCACCGGAATCCACGGCGACATCCTGATCCCCGAGGACCGTCTGCGCGCCGCCCTCCTGCGCTCCCAGCGCGGCGAGAGCGACCTGGAGTCCGACCTCGCCAAACTCCTGGGCAAGCCCTGGGACGACGAACTGGAACCCTTCCGCTACGCGGGCGAGGGCGCCCCGGTCCGCTGGCTCCACCAGGTGGTCTGACCTGAGAAACGGGCGTGAGGGGACGCTTTTGGGGGCGCGAGGCTGTGACATATGCGGCTCCGCCGCGTGGGCGTGACCGGCCCCCACCGCCCCGCACCCGACGAACAAGCACATGTGGCCCGGACTCCGACAGGGAGTCCGGGCCACACGCCGGTTCAGTACACCTACGGCCGAATTCAGATCGTACGGAACGCCAGCACCACGTTGTGCCCACCGAACCCGAACGAGTCGTTCAGGGCGGCAATGCGGCCCTCGACAGGCAGCTTGCGAGCCTCCCCGCGCACGATGTCGGCGTTCGCCTCGGCCTCGGGGTCGAGGTTCTCGACGTTGATGGTCGGCGGAGCGATCCGGTTGTACAGCGCCAGTACCGACGCCACCGACTCCACACCCCCCGCGCCACCGAGGAGATGACCGGTCATCGACTTGGTCGCAGAGACCGCCATGTGGTCGGCGTCGTCACCGAAGACCTTGCGCAACGCCTTCAGTTCCGCCACGTCACCGGCGGGCGTCGAGGTCGCGTGCGCGTTCACGTGCACGATCTCGGCCGGGTCCAGGTCGGTGTTGTCGAGCAGGTTCTGCAGGGCGTGGGAGATGCCACGCCCCTCCGGCTCCGGCTGCACGATGTCGTGGCCGTCGGCGGAGATGCCCTGGCCGACCGCCTCCGCGTACACCCGGGCCCCGCGCTTGGCGGCGTGCTCGGCGGACTCCAGGACGAGGACGCCGGCGCCCTCACCGAGGACGAAGCCGTCACGCGCGACGTCGTAGGGGCGCGAGGCGCCCTGCGGGTCGTCGTTGTTCTTGGACATCGCCATCATGTTGCCGAACGCGGCGATGGGCAGCGGGTGGATCGCCGCCTCCGTACCACCGGCGACGACGACGTCGGCGCGCCCGGTGCGGATCATCTCGATGGCGTAGCCGATGGCCTCGGCGCCCGAGGCGCAAGCGGAGACCGGGGTGTGCACGCCGGCGCGGGCGCCGACGAGCAGACCCACGTTGGCGGACGGGCCGTTCGGCATGAGCATGGGAACGGTGTGCGGGGAGACGCGGCGGACGCCCTTCTCCTTCAGCACGTCGTACTGGTCGAGCAGCGTCGTCACGCCACCGATGCCGGAGGCGATGACGGTGCCGAGCCGGTCCGGGTCGACGGAGGCGTCGTCGCCGGCCTTGTCGGTGAAACCGGCGTCGGCCCAGGCTTCCTTGGCGGCGATCAGGGCGAACTGCGCCGAGCGGTCGAGACGGCGGGCCTGCGGGCGGGGGATGACCTCGCCCGGCTCCACGGCGATCTGCGCCGCGATTCGGACCGCCTGGTCGGCGGCCCAGTCCTGCTCCAGGGCGCGGACACCGGACTTGCCGGCGACGAGGCCCTCCCAGGTAGAGGCTGCGCCGCCACCCAGCGGTGTGGTTGCGCCGATACCGGTGACGACCACGGTGCGATTGGTCGAGCTCACGGGAATTCTTTCTCCAAATACGAGGATTCAGCGGCGCCACCGCCGGGTGGCGGGGCAACGGACTGATCGGTGGACCGGGCCGGGCGAACCGGGCCCGATCGCTGGATCAGGCCTGGTGCTTGAGGATGTAGTCGGTCGCGTCGCCGACGGTCTTGAGGTTCTTGACGTCGTCGTCCGGGATCTTGACGTCGAAGCGCTCTTCGGCGGCGACGACGACCTCGACCATGGACAGCGAGTCGACGTCCAGGTCGTCGGTGAAGGACTTGTCCAGCTGGACGTCCTCGGTGGGGATCCCGGCGATCTCGTTCACGATCTCGGCGAGACCTTCGACGATCTCTTCCTGAGTGGCGGCCATGTCAGGCGCTCCTTCGGTGTGTATCCAGAGAGGGTTGGCGGTATTCCGTACGGACCGGATGATCCGGTACGGAGTGCCTAGGGGAGAGTAACGACCGTCGCGGCGTACACGAGACCCGCCCCGAAGCCGATGACGAGCGCGGTGTCGCCGCTCTTCGCCTCGCCGGTCGCCAGAAGCCGCTCCATCGCGAGCGGGATCGAGGCGGCCGAGGTGTTGCCGGTGGTGCGTACGTCACGCGCGACCGTGACGTGCTGCGGCAGTTTCAACGTCTTCACCATCGAGTCGATGATCCGCTCGTTGGCCTGGTGGGGAATGAAGACGTCCAGGTCGTCCGCGGTGATTCCGGCCGCGTCCAGCGCCTGCTGGGCGACCTTCGCCATCTCGAACACGGCCCAGCGGAACACCGCCTGGCCCTCCTGCGTGATCGCAGGGAACTTGACCTCGCCCTTGGAGTCGAGCGGAAGCTCCGACACGTCGCCGATGCGGAAACGGTCCCACGGCACGGTCTGCTTGATCGTGCCGGCCTTGTCGCCCTCGCTGCCCCACACGGTCGGGCCGATGTGCGGCTCCTCGGAGGGGCCCACGACGACCGCGCCCGCGCCGTCACCGAACAGGAAGGCCGTCGCACGGTCCTCCAGGTCGGTCAGGTCGGACAGCCGCTCCACGCCGATGACGAGGACGTACTCCGCCGAACCTTCGACGATCATGCCCTTGGCGAGCGTGAGGCCGTAGCCGAAGCCCGCGCAGCCGGCCGAGATGTCGAAGGCGGCGGCCTTCTGCGTGCCGAGCTTGTCGGCGATCTCCGTAGCGACGGCCGGAGTCTGGCTGAAGTGCGAGACGGTCGAGACGACCACGGCGCCGATCTGGTCGGCGTTGATCCCGGCGTCGGCGATGGCCTTGCCGGACGCCTCGATCGACATCGCGGCGACGGTCTCCTCGTCGGAGGCCCAGTGCCGGGTCTCGATGCCGGAGCGCGAGCGGATCCACTCGTCGGAGGAGTCGATCGTCTCGAGGATCACCTCGTTCGGCACGACCCGGACGGGACGGTAGCCGCCCACACCCAGGATCCGCGCGTACGGGGCGCCCTTGCTGGGCCTGATCTTCGACATGCTCTGTCGGCTCCTTTAGGCGGAGGCGTGCTCGGCGATGAGCTCGCGAGCCGCGTCGAGGTCGTCGGGGGTCTTCAGCGCCAGGGTCTTCACACCCGGCAGCGCGCGCTTGGCGAGCCCGGTCAGGGTGCCGCCCGGGCAGACCTCGATCAGCGCGGTCGCGCCGAGCTCCTGGAAGGTCTCCATGCACAGGTCCCAGCGGACCGGGTTCGCGACCTGGCCGACCAGTCGCTGCACGACCTCGGCGCCGGTCGTGACGGCCTTGCCGTCCTTGTTCGAGACGTACGCGATCTTCGGGTCCACGGGGCTCAGGGCCTCGGCGGCTCGTGCCAGGGTCTCGACCGCGGGTGCCATGTGGTGCGTGTGGAACGCGCCCGCGACCTTCAGGGCCACCACGCGGCGGACGCCCTCGGGCTTGTCCGCCTCCAGGGCGGCCAGCTGCTCCAGCGTGCCGGCGGCCACGATCTGGCCCCCACCGTTCACGTTCGCCGGGGTCAGACCGAGCTTCTCCAGGTGCGGGACCGTGGTCTCGGGGTCCCCGCCGAGCAGCGCCGACATACCGGTCTCGGTGATCGCGGCGGCCTCGGCCATCGCCAGACCCCGGGTGCGCACGAGCGTCAGCGCGGCCGTGGCGTCGAGCACGCCCGCGAACGCGGCGGCGGTGATCTCTCCGACGCTGTGACCGGCGACGGCACCGGGGCCGAGCTCGGCGACGTCACCGAGCGCGGCGGCGGAGAGGAGACCGGCGGCGACCAGGAGCGGCTGCGCGACAGCCGTGTCCCGGATCTCGTCCGCGTCTGCCTGGGTGCCGTAGCGGGCAAGGTCGAGCCCGATGGCGTCCGACCACGCGGCGAGGCGGTCGGCGGCACCGGGGAGATCGAGCCAAGGGGTCAGGAAGCCAGGCGTCTGAGCGCCCTGGCCGGGAGCGACGAGTACGAGCACTCTCACACTCTCTCTTGTGGACGGCCACGGCCGCCCGTGGGGACAGGGACGAAGAACACGAAGGGGAATTGTAGAGCCCCGACAAAAGCCTAGGCTTGAGGATCCCCATCGGCCAGACGCCCCAGGATCAGCGCGATCCGCAGTGTGAACGCGGATCGTACATCCGAAGGCGACCAACCGGTGACGTCAGTCACACGTCGGAGCCGGTAGCGCACGGTGTTGGGGTGAACGAAGAGCATCCGGGCCGCGCCTTCGAGACTGCTCGCCTGTTCCAGATAGACACTGAGCGTTTCCAGCAGCGCGGAGCCGGCTTCTTCAAGTGGTCTGTAGATCTCCTCCACCAGTTGCTCGCGCGCCGAGGGGTCTCCGGCGATCGCGCGCTCCGGCAGCAGATCGTCCGCCAGAACCGGGCGCGGGGCGTCCTGCCAGGCGAAACACGCCTTCAGCCCGGCGGCTGCGGCCTGCGCGGAGCGGGTCGCGGCGAGCAGATCGGGCACGATCGGCCCCGCGACGACGGGCCCGGCGGCATACGGCCCGATCAACGCCTTCGCGACCCCGAGCGGGTTGTTGTTACCCCCCGCGATGACCACGAGCCGGTCCCCGAGCACACCGGTGAGCACCTGCAGCTTGGCGTGCCGGGCCGCCCGCCGGATCGCCTCGACCGTCAGCTCGCTGTCACCGTCGGGCGCCGTACCCAGCACCACGCAGACATGTTCGGGCGAGTTCCACCCGAGGGCGGCGGCCCGGCTGACGGCACCCTCGTCGGCCTCGCCGGAGAGCACGGCGTTCACGACGAGCGATTCGAGGCGGGCGTCCCAGGCGCCCCGGGCCTCGGCGGCCTGCGCGTACACCTGGGCGGTGGCGAAGGCGATCTCCCGGGCGTACACGAGCAGCGCCTCGCGCAGTACGGACTCGTCGCCCGGGGCGGCGACCTCGTCGATCGCGCTCTCCATGACCTCGATGGTCGTGCGCACCATCTCCACGGTCTGCCGCAGGGTGATCGCCCTGGTCAGCTCGCGTGGCGCGGTCCCGAACACATCGGTGGAGATGGCCTGCGGGGCGTTCGGGTGCCGGAACCACTCGGTGAAGGCCGCGATACCGGCCTGAGCGACGAGCCCGATCCAGGAACGGTTCTCCGGTGGCATGGCCCGGTACCACGGCAGCGTCTCGTCCATCCGCGCGATGGCCTGGGCGGCGAGACTGCCGGAGGACTTCTCCAGCCGCTTCAGGGTCGCGGAGTGCGCGTGGATGTCGTGCGCTGGGCGCTCGGTGTTGCTGGATTCGGGTTCGGGCACGGGACAAGACTGCCTTATCAGGACGGAGGCGTGCGGCGGCGGGTCGCAAGTAGGCGGGGGGAGGGCCTGGGGCGGGGCTACGGTGTCCGTTGTGACGGACGTACGGCGACGACGGCGGAACGAGCGGATCTGATGGACGTACGGCGCGCGGACGAGCGCTACCACGGAGGTGACCCGGACGCCGGGATCACCTCCTTCCACGCCTTCTCCTTCGGACCGCACTACGACCCCGACAACCTCCGCTTCGGTGCGGTGATCGCCTGCAACGAGGAGTGGCTCGCGCCCGGCGCCGGCTTCGACGAGCACCCGCACAGTCACACCGAGATCGTCACGTGGGTGGTGGAGGGGGAGCTGACCCATCGCGACTCGGCGGGCCACGAGTCGGTGGTCCGCCCCGGAGACGTCCAGCGCCTCAGCTCCGCGGGCGGCGTCCGCCACGTGGAACGCAACGACGGCTCGGTCCCCCTCGCCTTCGTCCAGATGTGGCTGGCCCCGCTGTCACCCGGCGGCGAACCGTCCTACGAAGTCGTCCACGGCATCGCCGACTCCACGCCGTACGCCGTCCCCGAGGCCGGGGCGATGCTTCATGTGCGGAGGCTGGCGGCGGGGGAGCGGACGGCGGTGCCGGACGCCGGGTTCGTGTACGTCCATGTAGTGCGGGGCGAAGTGCTCCTGGACGGCGAGGAGTTGGGCCCCGGCGACGCGGCCCGCATCACCGAGGCCAAGGACCTGGAAGCGGTGGCGGGAGCCCCCGCGGAGCTGTTGCTGTGGGAGATGACCCCCTCGACCTGAAACTCCGGCCGGCCCGAGGCTTTCCGGGGCGCGGGGAACTGTGCGACCGGTCCCCGCCCACCCGCAGCCGAAGAACCGGTGGGATCAGGCTCGTAGGGCTGTCACCACGGCATCCGTGAACGGGGGCCAG
The DNA here is from genome assembly GCF_039503195.1 of Streptomyces mirabilis. NCBI lineage: Bacteria > Bacillati > Actinomycetota > Actinomycetes > Kitasatosporales > Streptomycetaceae > Streptomyces > Streptomyces mirabilis. Next base: position 3,523,199 of record NZ_JBCJKP010000001.1, on the reverse strand, counting down.
GACTCGACCGCCCAGGGGCCGAACGCGCGGTCCGTGAGGGCGACGCACGCCGCGCCCGCCACCGGGTCGATCCACAGGAACGTACCGGACTGCCCGAAGTGACCGAAGGTCCGCGGGGAGGAGGAAACGCCCGTCCAGTGGGGGACTTGGAGTCGCGGATCTCGAAGCCGAGCCCCCAGTCGTTGGGGTTCTGGTGGCCGTACCCGGGCAGCACCCCCTTCGTACCGGGGTACTGGACGGTCATGGCCTCCAGGACCGTACGCGGATCGAGCAGCCGCGGCGCCTGCACCTCGGCGGCGAAACGCACCAGGTCCGCCACCGTCGACACCCCGTCCCTCGCGGGCGAGCCGTCCAGCGACGTCCTCGTCATCCCCAGCGGCCCCAGCACCGCCTGCCGCAGATACTCCCCGAAGGGGATGTCGGTCGCCTTGGCGACATGGTCCCCGAGCACCTCGAACCCGGCGTTGGAGTACAACCGCCGCTCCCCGGGTGTGGACGTCACCCGGTGCTCGTCGAACGCGAGCCCGGAGGTGTGCGCGAGGAGATGACGAACCGTCGACCCGGCAGGACCGGCGGGCTCGTCGAGCTCGATCGCCCCCTCCTCGTACGCGACGAGCGCGGCGTAGGCGGCCAGCGGCTTGGTGACCGAGGCGAGGGCGAAACGCTGATCGACGGGACCGTGCGACCCGAGCACCGCACCGTCCGCGCGGACGACGGCCGCGGCCGCCGTGGGAACGGGCCAGTTCTCGATCGACGCCAGGCTGCTCTGCAAAGACATGCCTACGAGCCTAAGCGGCTCACAGTTGCAGCCGCATCGACGGGTCGGCCTTGCGGACGAATCCGAGCGAGGCGTACAGCGGCTCGGCCGCGGCGGACGCGTTGAGGTCGACCTGGCGGACGTTCCGTTCGCGGAACCAGTCGAGGAGCGTGTCCATGCACGCCCGCGCGTACCCCCGCCGCCGCGCGTCCGGATCGGTCGCGACGCTGAAGACGTGCCCGACCGCGCCGTGCGGATTGCCCGCGCGCCCGATCCGGTACTCGATCGTCCCCGCGACGAGCGCCGCGAGAGCGCCGGGACGGTCGGGGTGGTCCACGACGAAGGCCACGAAGTCCCCGTCGAGGTCGGCGAGCCTGCCACGTATGGTCGGAAGGGACTGGGCGTGCCACTCGGTGGACGAGGGGCCGGCGGAGGCGAAGACCGAGTCGATCATCACCTGGCGCAGTCGCAGCACTTCCTCGGCGTCCTCGGGCACGGCACGGCGTACGAGACTCATGATCCGCACGGTAGTCAGGGTGCCCCGCGCACGTCTCCGTATTTTCGGCGGGCACCCGTCGGACGTCGCCGGGCGGGTTCTCCCCGAATCCGCTTGCTTCGAGTGCACTCGAAGGTTTTAGCGTGGAGGTCATGACGGTGATGGAGACCACGGCCGAGGCAGCCGAGACCGGCACCAGTACGCGTACCCGGGACTGCGCCGCCCCGCCCCATCGGCACCGGCGCCCGGACGGCCAGGACAACTACACGATCAGCGAGGTCGTCGCCTTCACCGGCCTCACCGCGCACACCCTGCGCTGGTACGAGCGGATCGGTCTGATGCCGCACATCGACCGCTCGCACACCGGTCAGCGCCGCTACAGCAACCGCGACCTGGACTGGCTCGACCTCGTCGGCAAGCTCCGGCTGACCGGAATGCCGGTCGCCGACATGGTCCGGTACGCGGAGCTGGTGCGCGAGGGGGACGACACGTACATCGCGCGCTTCGAGCTCCTGGAGGCGACCCGCCGCGACGTCAAGGCGCGGATCGCCGAGCTCCAGGACACCCTGGCGGTCCTCGACCACAAGATCAGTTTCTACGCGGACGCCGGGCGTGCCCTGGCGTCGGAGAGGTCCCGATGACGGACAGCAGGATCGCGAACGTGGAGCTGGGCACCGGCGGCCCCGAGGTCGGCGTACAGGGCCTCGGCTGCATGGGCATGAGCGCCGCGTACGGGCCCACGGACGCCGGCGAGGCCCGGGCCACCCTGGAACGGGCCCTGGAACTGGGCGTCACACTCTTCGACACGGCCGACGTGTACGGCCTGGGGGAGAACGAGAAGTTCATCTCGCCCTTCGTCAGGGCGCACCGCGACGAAGTCGTCCTCGCCACGAAGTTCGGCATCTTCCGTGATCCCGCCGAGCCGACGAAGCGGACCATCCGCAACGACACGCCGTACATCCGCCGGGCCGTCGAGGGGAGCCTGCGGCGGCTGGACGTCGAGGTCATCGACCTCTACTACATGCACCGCCGTGACGTGAACATTCCCATCGAGGAGACCGTCGCCGCGATGGCCGAGCTGGTGCGCGAGGGCAAGGTCAAGCACCTCGGGCTGAGCGAGGTCACCGGCGGGGAGCTGCGCGCCGCACACGCCGTGCACCCGATCGCGGCCGTGCAGTCGGAGTGGTCGCTGTTCAGCCGGGACATCGAGGCGGGCGTGGTGCCTGCGGTCCGTGAACTGGGCGTCGCTCTGGTGCCGTACTCGCCGCTCGGGCGCGGCTTCCTCACCGGTTCGTTCGTCCACGCCGAGGATCTGACCTCGGACGACTTCCGCCGTACGATGCCGCGTTTCACCGGCGACAACGCGGCCGCCAACGCCGCGCTGCTGGAGCCGGTGCGTGCGGTCGCCGAGGCGCACGGGGCGTCGCCGGGGCAGATCGCGCTGGCCTGGGTGCAGCACCAGGCGTCGTCGCTCGGGTTGCCGGTGGTGCCGATCCCGGGCACGACGAGGCGCAGCCGGGTCGAGGAGAACACCGCGGCCACGCGGATCGTCCTGACGGAGGACGAGTTGGCGGTGCTGGAGCCGATCGCCTCGAAGGTGGCCGGGGAGCGGTACGCGGACATGTCGTTCGCGTCGGCGGGGCGGGAGTAGAGCTCTGCGGGGCGGGAGCAGAGCCGCGCCCCGCAGACGACATCAGAGCTCGGCCAGCAGTTCCGCCTTCTTCGTCGTGAACTCCTCGTCCGTGACGAGGCCCGCCTGGTGGAGTTCGCCGAGGTGGCGGATGCGGTCGGCGATGTCGGCCGGGTCGCGGCGGGGAGCCGCGGTCGCCGGGGTGGGACCCGAGGCCCGTACGGCCGCGAGGACCGAGGCGGCGAACGGGAGAGACTCGTGGACGGGGCCGTAACCGAGGCCGAAGACGACCGCCGCCGGGTCCTGGTCCGCCTGGGCGGGCTGTGCGGTGGCGGGCTCGCGCCGCAGGAGCCGCAGATGGCCCTCGAAGACCTCGGGGGAGCGCCACTCGACCCCGCTGAGGCCGGTGACCGGGAAGCTCTGGTCGCCGGCCTTCCACTTGGCGGAGGACGCGCCCGTCCAGAACCAGCGGAAGGACACCGCCTTGCCGTCGAAGGAGGCCTTCCCGTCGTACGCCTTGAAGTGGAGCGGCGCCTCGGGCGGCGCGACGAGGTAGCGCTCGGGCGGTTCGGCGTCCTCGGTGAGCGCGGCGCGCAGCTCGTCCGCGTAGTACTCGGCGAGGGTCTCCCGGTCGGCCGGCAGCACCAGCCGATAGGGGTCGCCCCCCTCCTTCAGCTGTCCTGCGGCCGCCTCCATCAACGGATCCGCGCCCGCTCGCGGCACGGCGTGCAGGACGACCGTTCCGCGCTTGCCCGGTGTCAGTGTGACCCCCGCTATCGCCTCCAGGGGGATACGCCGTTCGCCGAGCGCCTGGAACAACTTCGGCGTACGGATCCCCCGTTCGAAGCGGATGAGCACGGAGTCGGACTCGAACTCCCAGGCGGCATGAAATCCGGCCAGTACGTCACCCATGCGGGCCATCGTAAGCGGCTCGCACGTCTGCGTCGCCTCCCTGGGCGAACCGCAGTTTTTCGACCTCTACGCGCGTCCCGCCGCCGGGGTGTCGGACAAACCCTGTCGGCACGCGTCATCCTCGTGTGCGCACTGCACCGCCTGGTACGCGCCAATGCCGATCTCGGCGAAGTTGCGCAGGCTCTCGGTGCCCGGCTCGAAATAGCCTCCGTGGCCGTTCGCGCCCCGCGCGGACAGCACCCGGGCCCCGAACGCCTTCGACACCGGGTCGGCGCCGTGTCCGAGCCCGCCGAATTCGAGGTAGGGCACGTCCTGGATCCAGTCTCCGGAGTCCCGCATCGCCCAGACCCGGGCCGTGGTGTGCAGCGAGGACGCATTCTGGGCCCGCATGCCGGGGCTGCCGGCGACCGCTATGTCGGAGACCCGGGAGGGCAGGGTGTGGGCGGCGAGACCGCACAGCACGGAGCCGTAGCTGTGGCAGTAGAGCGCGACGGGCGCACGGCCGGGCAGGGCGCGCAGCAGCGCGTTCAGCCGGATCGCGCCCTCCTCGGCGCGGCTGCCGGTGGCGGCGTCCATGCCGAGTCCGCTGGGCGTGGTGTAGTCGGCCCAGGCGATCACGGCCGTACGGGCCTGGGGGGCGGCGGCGTGCTCGGCCCCGTACAGGGCCTGCGCCATGCCGACCGGCGCCGAGTACTTCTTGTTGGTGCGCTGGAACGTGAGCAGATCGGTGTCGACGCCCGGCACCACGATGGAGATCCGCTCGGCCCGGTCGAGGTTTCCGAAGACCTCGGCGACCCGGCCCGAACCCATGGGGTCGAAGGCGAGGAAGTCGCGCCCCTTCTGCAGCATCGCCTCGTAGCGGTGCATACGGCGCCCGGCCTGCTGCTGTCCCAGGGACGAGAGCTGGTTGTCGTGCATGCGCTTCTTCTCGACCTCGCGCTGCTGGTCGATGGCGACGCGGTTGGCCTCGTAGCGCAGGGTCACGGGCGCGCCGTTCATGTTGCCGACCGCGAGCGGATAGCGGTGGGCGAGACGGGTGCGCTCGTGGACGTCGAGGGACGCGAAGAAGCGGGCGAGGCGGCTCGGCGTGGTGTCCGGGTCAGGCAGTCGCTGTCCGGCGACGCTGCCGTGCTCCCACGCGGAGCGGGACGACTGGAGAGGGGTTGCCCCTCGATGGCCCTGGAGTGCGGTCCAGCCACTGGTGGCCAGCATCACGAACACCACGGCCAGCGCGAGCAGTGCGCGCCAGACGTTCAGTTGGGGGGATGAGTCGAAGGAAGTCACTGAGAGGACACCCTAGGAGAAGGTTGGCGCCTCCCGTTAAACGAGTGACTGGTATCACGTTTCTGGCAGGGTAATTGGGGCAAACCGGGTTCAGTTTCAGATAAATAGTGACGCTGTGTGCGCGGAGTTGATCGTTCCGTGCGTCGCTCCAGACGCCATTCCGCACGCCGTTGCGTACGTCACTCCGCGCGCCACTTCTCCGCCAACGCGGGCCCCACCTGGTCGAGGTAAGCGGTGGTCAACTCGCGGATCGCCGGGATGCTGTGGTCGGCCCCCTCGCTCCACAGGCGGCCCGTGATCCGCATCACTCCGCCGAACACGGCCACCGCGACGCGCGGTCTCGGGTCCGCGTCCACGTCGAGTCCCTCGCGCTCGGCGATGACCCGCGCGATCTCCTCCTCCAGTTCCGCCGAGCGGCGCAGATAGGCGGCGAGGAGGGCGGGTGTCGACTCGATCAACTGGTAGGCGCGCATGTGCAGTTCGAGCGGCACGACGGACTCGATCGACTCGCCGATGGTGTCCCAGCCCTCCAGGACGGCGCGGCGCAGCGCCTCCAACGGGGCTTCCTGGGGCGGGCGTTCGCGTACGGCGTCGAGGAAGCGCGCCTCCGCGACCCCCTGGGTGAACAGGGCGACCTCCTCCTTGCCCGCGAAGTACCGGAAGAAGGTGCGCTGCGAGACGTCGACGGCCTCGGCGATCTCGTCGACGGTCGTCCGCTCGTAACCCTGGGTGGTGAACAGTTCGAGGGCGGCCCGCAGCAGCGCCTCCCGGGTGCGCTGCTTCTTGCGCTCGCGCAGGCTCGCCGGGGGCGACGTCTGGGCGGCTGTCGTCTCCATGAGGTCCTCTTCTGTTCTTTCAGCCCAGCTCAGCGTACTGGTGGGTGACGTGACAGTTACCGACTTGTGAATTGGTTTGTCAACTGTCAGTGGCTGTCACTAGCCTCGAAGGTATGACTAGTCAGACCACCATCGACACGACGGGTTCGGGGGACAAGGCTCCGGTCGCTCCGTCGGACAAGGCGCCGTCCGACGGACTGCGCGGCCATCCGTGGTTCACCCTGTTCACCGTCGCCGTCGGCGTCATGATGGTCGCCCTGGACGGCACCATCGTGGCCATCGCCAACCCGGCCATCCAGAAGGACCTGGGCGCGAGCTTCGCCGACGTCCAGTGGATCACCAACGGCTACTTCCTCGCGCTCGCGGTCACCCTGATCACCGCGGGCAAGCTCGGTGACCGCTTCGGCCACCGCCAGACCTTCCTCATAGGCGTGGTCGGTTTCGCCGCGGCCTCCGGCGCGATCGGCTTCTCCAGCAGCATCGCCCTGGTCGTCACCTTCCGCGTCTTCCAGGGCCTGTTCGGCGCGCTGCTGATGCCGGCCGCGCTCGGCCTGCTGCGGGCCACCTTCCCGGCCGAGAAGCTGAACATGGCGATCGGCATCTGGGGCATGGTCATCGGCGCCTCCACCGCGGGCGGCCCGATCCTCGGCGGTCTGCTGGTCCAGCACGTCAGCTGGCAGTCGGTGTTCTTCATCAACGTGCCGGTGGGCATCATCGCGCTGGTCCTCGGCCTGATGATCCTCCTCGACCACCGCGCCGAGAACGCCCCCCGCTCCTTCGACGTCCTGGGCATCGCGCTGCTCTCCGGCGCCATGTTCTGCCTGGTGTGGGCGCTCATCAAAGCCCCGACCTGGGGCTGGGGCGACGGCCTGACCTGGACGTTCCTGGGCGCATCGGTGCTCGGCTTCGTGCTCTTCGCCCTGTGGGAGAAGCGCGTCGAGGAGCCGCTGATCCCGCTGGGGCTGTTCCGCTCCGTACCGCTGTCGGCCGGTGTGGTCCTCATGGTGCTGATGGCCATCGCCTTCCTGGGCGGCCTTTTCTTCGTCACGTTCTACTTGCAGAACGTGCACGGTATGAGCCCGGTCGACGCCGGTCTGCACCTCCTCCCGCTCACCGGAATGATGATCGTGGGCTCACCGCTGGCCGGCGCCCTGATCACCAAGACGGGCCCGCGCATCCCGCTCGCGGGCGGCATGGCCCTCACCGCGATCTCCATGTACGGCATGTCCACGCTGGACACGGGCACCAGCGGCGCCGTCATGTCGCTCTGGTTCGCCGGTCTCGGTCTCGGCCTCGCGCCGGTCATGGTCGGCGCCACCGAGGTCATCGTGGGCAACGCGCCGATGGAGCTCTCCGGTGTGGCCGGCGGCCTCCAGCAGGCCGCGATGCAGATCGGCGGCAGCCTCGGTACGGCCGTGCTGGGCGCCGTGATGGCCTCCAAGGTCGACGGCGACCTCGCGGGCAACTGGGCCGACGCCAAGCTGCCACCGCTCACCCCGGCCCAGCTCGACCAGGCCTCCGAAGCCGTCCAGGTCGGCGCCGCACCGGTCGCCCCGGGCACCCCGGCCGCACTCGTCGAGAAGATCACGACCGTCGCCCACGACACGTTCATCTCCGGCATGAGTCTGGCCTGCCTGGTCGCCGCCGGGGTCGCCGTCGTGGCGGTCCTCGTCGCGCTCCTCACCAAGCGGGGCGACAACGCCGAGGCGGCGGGGACGGGCGCGGGCCATATCTGAGTCTGCGCGTCTGACCAGCCCTGTTTTGCGCAGGTTTCACCTATCCGGGTGACACCGCCGAAGATCCCTCCCACCCGGCAGCCGTCGCACCTCACAGTGGGTCAAGTCCTCCGCACGACATGGGAGGACCACCGGAACTGCGGCGCGCTGCCGGAGGGGGCAGCGCGCCCGCAGTCCGAGAAGGCGCGGGCGGGGCGCCTCTTCAGGGGCGCGAGGAACTGCGCGCCCAGCCACATCGGACCCGCACCCGACAACGAGTCCCCGCGCGCTAGCGCGAACGCTCTTCCGCACCCTCTGGCACCGGGTGCCGAACCCCACCAGCCAGCGCAGCCACCTCCGCCCGGAGCGCCCGCACTTCCTCCGTGAGCGACTCGATCGCCGCCGTCTGCCGCCGCTCCTCCACGTCGTCCTTCTCGAACCGCGAGATGAACCACGCGGCGATGTTCGCGGTCACGACACCGAGCAACGCGATACCGGAGAGCATCAGCCCGACCGCGATCATCCGCCCGAGACCGGTGGTCGGCGCGTGATCCCCGTACCCCACCGTCGTCATCGTGGTGAACGACCACCACACGGCGTCACCCAGCGTCTTGATGTTCCCGTTCGGCGACTCCCGCTCCACCGACAGCACCGCGAGCGAGCCGAACATCAGCAGTCCGACGACCGCGCCCCCGACGTAGGTCGTCAGCCGGATCTGTTCATCCATCCGGGCCCGCCGCCCGACCAGCGTGAGCGTCGCGACGAGCCGCAGCAGTCGTAGCGGCTGGAGAATCGGCAGGATCACCGCGCACAGGTCCATCCAGTGCGTACGGACGAAGTCCCTGCGGTCCCGGACGAGTATGAGGCGCACGAGGTAGTCGGCGGCGAACGCGCCCCAGACCGTCCACTCCACGGCCGTGCACGCGCCGGTCAGGCCACGGCTCGCGTCGCTGTCCACGATCGGCACGGCGTAGGCGACGGCGAAGGCCACCGCGAGTCCCAGCAGGGGCCGCTGCGTGCGCTGCTCCCAACGGACCTGCACGGATTGCTCGTTCATGTCCGCATCGTAGGTGCAGACAGCACACGTAAGAGGCGCGGGAAACCGGCTGGCCGGCTCCCCGCGCCTCTCGTTCCTGTCGTTTGTTTCCCCGGCGCTCGCGCGGAGCGCCTACGCGTCGCCGCCCGCGGCTCCCGGGTCGGCCGACGCCACGTCGAGCAGCTGATAGCGGTCGATCGCCTGCTTCAGCACCGACCGGTCGACCTTGCCCTCACGGGCCAGTTCGGTCAGCACCGCGACCACGATCGACTGCGCGTCGATGTGGAAGAAGCGCCGCGCCGCGCCTCGCGTGTCCGCGAAGCCGAAGCCGTCCGCGCCCAGCGACTGGTACGTGCCCGGCACCCACCGCGAGATCTGGTCCGGAACCGATCGCATCCAGTCGGAGACGGCCACGAACGGACCCTCGGCGCCGCTCAGCTTCTGCGTCACGTACGGGACGCGCTGCTCCTCCTCGGGGTGCAGCAGATTGTGCCGCTCCACGTCGACGGCCTCGCGCCGCAGCTCGTTCCAGGAGGTCGCCGACCAGACGTCGGCGCGCACGTTCCACTCCTCGGCGAGGATCCGCTGCGCCTCGACCGCCCACGGCACGGCGACACCGGACGCCAGGATCTGCGCCGGGACGGAACCCGAAGTTCCTTCCGCGTAGCGGTGGATGCCCTTGAGGATGCCGTCCACATCGACGTCCGCGGGCTCGGCCGGGTGCTGGATCGGCTCGTTGTAGACGGTGAGGTAGTAGAAGACGTCCTCGCCGTGCGGGTGTTCGTCGGACGAGCCGTACATCCGGCGCAGACCGTCCTTGACGATGTGCGCGATCTCGAACCCGAACGCCGGGTCGTACGCGACACAGCCCGGGTTGGTCGAGGCGAGCAGCTGTGAGTGGCCGTCCGCGTGCTGAAGGCCCTCACCGGTCAGAGTCGTACGCCCGGCGGTCGCACCCAGGACGAAACCGCGCGCCAACTGGTCGGCCATCTGCCAGAACTGGTCACCGGTGCGCTGGAAACCGAACATCGAGTAGAAGACGTAGACCGGGATCAGCGGCTCGCCGTGCGTGGCGTACGCCGAACCCGCGGCGATCAGCGAAGCCGTGCAGCCCGCCTCCGAGATGCCGTCGTGCAGCATCTGACCGGTCGGCGACTCCTTGTAGGCCAGGAGCAGATCGCGGTCCACGGACTCGTACTGCTGACCGAGCGGGTTGTAGATCTTCGCGCTCGGGAAGAACGAGTCCATGCCGAACGTGCGGTACTCGTCGGGCGCGATCAGCACGAACCGCTTGCCGATCTCCTTGTCCCGCATGAGGTCCTTCAGCAGTCGTACGAACGCCATGGTCGTGGCGATCGACTGCTGACCGGAGCCCTTCTTCACACTCGCGTACGCCTTGTCGTCCGGCAGGGCCAGCGGCTGCGACCGTACGACGCGGGTGGGGACGTATCCGCCGAGCCCCTTGCGGCGGTCGTGCATGTACTGGATCTCTTCCGAGTTCCGGCCCGGGTGGTAGTACGGGGGCGCGCCGGACTCCAGCTCCTTGTCGGAGATCGGCAGGTGCAGACGGTCCCGGAAGCCCTTGAGGTCGGCGACCGTCAGCTTCTTCATCTGGTGCGTGGCGTTGCGGCCCTCGAAGTTCGGGCCGAGCGTCCAGCCCTTGACCGTCTGCGCCAGGATCACCGTCGGCTGGCCCGCGTGCGCCTTGGCCGCCGAGAACGCCGCGAAGATCTTCTTGTGGTCGTGACCGCCGCGCCCCAGGTGCAGGATCTGGTCGTCGGTCATGTTCTCGACCATCGCGCGCAGCCGGTGGTCGTCACCGAAGAAGTGCCGGCGGATGTAGTCGCCCGTCTCGGTGGCGTACGTCTGGAACTGGCCGTCCGGGGTGGTGTTCAGCTTGTTGACCAGCACGCCGTCGCGGTCCTGCGCGAGCAGCGGGTCCCAGGTGCGGTCCCAGACCAGCTTGATGACGTTCCAGCCGGCGCCCCGGAACTGGGACTCCAGCTCCTGGATGATCTTTCCGTTGCCGCGTACCGGGCCGTCGAGGCGCTGGAGGTTGCAGTTGACGACGAAGGTCAGGTTGTCCAGGCCCTCTCGAGCGGCGATGGACAGCTGTCCGAGCGATTCCGGCTCGTCCATCTCGCCGTCCCCGAGGAACGCCCAGACGTGTGACTTGGAGGTGTCCGCGATGCCGCGCGCCTCCATGTAGCGGTTCATCCGCGCCTGGAAGATCGCGCCGAGCGGACCGAGGCCCATGGAGACGGTCGGGAACTCCCAGAAGCCCGGCATCAGGCGGGGGTGCGGGTACGAGGACAGACCGTACGGGGCCTTCGACTTCTCCTGCCGGAACGCGTCGAGCTGCTGCTCGGAGAGCCGGTCGAGGAGGAACGCGCGGGCGTAGATACCGGGGGAGGCGTGCCCCTGGAAGAAGATCTGGTCGCCGCCGTCGCCCTCGTCCTTGCCACGGAAGAAGTGGTTGAAGCCGACGTCGTAGAGCGAGGCGGAGGAGGCGAAGGTGGCGATGTGACCGCCGACGCCGATGCCGGGACGCTGGGCGCGCGAGACCATCACGGCGGCGTTCCAACGGGTGGCGTTGAGGATCTTGCGCTCGATCTCCTCGTTGCCGGGGAAGAAGGGCTCGTCCTTGGTGGCGATCGTGTTGACGTAGTCCGTGCTGCGCATCTCGGGCACGGCCACGCGCTTCTCGCGGGCCCTCTCGATCAGCCGCAGCATCAGATAGCGGGCGCGCTCACGGCCGCGCTCGTCGACGGCGGCGTCGAGGGAGTCGAGCCACTCCTGGGTCTCTTCGGGGTCGAAGTCCGGGACCTGACTGGGAAGGCCGCCAATGATGATCGGATTGCGATCGGATCCGGAAACCACGCTGTTCCTTCACTGTCAGAGGGGCGTGTGAGGGCTGCCCGAGGGGTTGTCTGGGAAGCTGTCTGGGGCGGTTTTTCGGTCTGTCTGCACCGTTCCCCATCGTGTACCTCGGGAACGGAATCGTCATCTCTACCGAGAGGTAACCAACACATTCCTGCAGTTCGTTGGGACGTGCCCGACCAAAACGCAACGATACGCTCACTCCGTGACGCGTTCCGCAAAGTCGTTCGGGTCTCGTACGCTCCAAGGGTTCCGAAATTCATAAATGGGGCAGAAGGGTGTGGTGTGCGTCACTTGTGGCCTTGAATCCACGCCTGGGGTTGCGCCGACACCGCCGGGATCGTCACCGTTTCGGCGGTCTCGACGGCCGGGTACTTGCGCGATCCGCCCCGCCCGTGTGGACTACGGCCAATGCTTCGCGTACGCGCGTGGCTGAGACATCTACCGAAACATGATCAGGAGGCAAGCCGTGAGCGCGACCGCGGACCACGCGGAGGAGCGGACCAACCCGGCCGGCAGGCTGGGGTTCGAGCCCGGACAGGTGGTCCAGGAGATCGGCTTCGACGACGACGTTGACCACGAGCTCCGTGAAGGTATCGAATCGTTGATCGGCCAGGACCTGGTCGATGAGGACTACGACGACGTCGCTGACGTCGTGTTGCTGTGGTTCCGCGACGAGGACGGCGACCTTACGGACGCTCTGGTGGACGCCATCGGTCTCCTTGAGGACGGCGGCATGATCTGGCTGCTGACCCCGAAGACCGGCCGGGACGGCTACGTCGAGCCCAGCGACATCAGTGACGCCGCCCAGACTGCCGGCCTCTCCCAGACGAAGAGCATCTCGGTCGGGAAGGAGTGGTCGGGCACGCGTCTGGCCACGCCCAAGTCGAAGCGCTGAGCTCTCGCTCCGTCTGCCGCACCAAACCACCCAAGAGGCCCCCGTCGGCGTCCCGCCGTCGGGGGCCTCCCCCATGCCCCGGCCTCCCACGCGGCGGCCGGGGGCTCCGCGACCAGGCCTGTGGGGGCGCGCGAGCACCACCCACGTCGGACCACCGCACCGCCACACCCCACCCGAGCCCGGGCCCCGGGGCGGGCCGGCACCACCCGGATGGCGGCAGCCCCCACGAGACGTTGCACCCCGGGCGCGCCGCGTCGGGATGGGGGGTGGCGCGTGGGGCCCGTGGTCGGGGTGCGGCCGGTGGGGTGGGGGGTGCTGCGTAGGGTGGGGTTCACCCGAACAGGCCCTTGGAAGGGGAGCGTGTGACTATGGCGATCGAGGTCGGCACCGAGGCACCGGACTTCGAGCTCAAGGACAACCACGGCGCCACCGTGAAGCTGTCCGACTTCCGTGGTGAGAAGAACGTGGTGCTGCTCTTCTACCCGTTCGCCTTCACCGGCGTGTGCACCGGCGAGCTGTGTGCCCTGCGCGACGAACTGCCGAAGTTCGTCAACGACGACGTCCAGCTGCTGGCCGTCTCCAACGACTCCATCCACACCCTGCGCGTCTTCGGTGAGCAGGAGAGCCTGGAGTACCCGCTGCTCTCCGATTTCTGGCCGCACGGCAACACTTCGCGCGCGTACGGCGTCTTCGACGAGGACAAGGGTTGTGCCGTGCGCGGCACCTTCATCATCGACAAGGCGGGCGTCGTCCGCTGGACCGTCGTCAACGGTCTGCCGGACGCGCGTGACCTGAACGAGTACGTGAAGGCGCTCGACACTCTGTGAGCCCGACACCCTGTGATGGTTCGGTCGCAGGGCCTGCAGGGTGCGGGAACCCGTCACTAGGATCGACACGTTGATCCGATACCAACGCACGACGGGGCTCCCCGCCCCTGGACACCATTGGGAGGACTCGTGGGAGTCAGCCTCAGCAAGGGCGGCAACGTATCGCTGACCAAGGAGGCCCCGGGACTGACCGCGGTCATCGTCGGTCTGGGATGGGACGCCCGAACCACCACCGGCGTCGACTTCGACCTCGACGCCAGCGCCATCCTCACGAATGCGGACGGCAAGGTGAGCACCGACCAGAACTTTGTGTTCTTCAACAACCTGAAGAGCCCGGACGGTTCGGTCGAACACACCGGGGACAACATCACCGGTGAGGGCGAGGGCGACGACGAGCAGATCAAGGTCAACCTCGCCGCCGTGCCCGCCGACGTCCAGAAGATCGTGTTCCCGGTCTCCATCTACGACGCCGAGAACCGCCAGCAGTCCTTCGGCCAGGTCCGCAACGCGTTCATCCGCGTGGTGAACCAGGCCGGCGAGGCGGAGATCGCGCGCTACGACCTCTCCGAGGACGCCTCGACGGAGACCGCCATGGTCTTCGGCGAGCTGTACCGCAACGGCCCGGAGTGGAAGTTCCGCGCCATCGGCCAGGGCTACGCCTCGGGCCTGCGCGGCATCGCGCAGGACTTCGGCGTCAACGTCTGACACGACCGTCGGACGGGCCCGCGTCGGACGCGAACGTTTGATCTGAACGTTTGACGCGACCGTCCGACGTGAACGTCTGAGCCGTACGGCCTTCGGCTCCAGGCCCGGCGCCGCACGCTTCATGTGCGGCGCCGGGCCCGCTGTACCACCGCGCGCAGGCCGCGCGGAACAACTGAAAGTCTGACCTCGGGGAGGACCAGCATCATGGGCGTCACGCTCGCCAAGGGAGGCAATGTCTCCCTCTCCAAGGCCGCACCCAACCTCACGCACGTGATGGTCGGGCTCGGCTGGGACGCGCGCTCCACCACCGGAGCCGATTTCGACCTCGACGCCAGCGCTCTGCTGTGCAATTCCGGCCGGGTGCTCGGCGACGAATGGTTCATTTTCTACAACCAGCTCAAGAGCCCGGACGGCTCCGTGGAGCACACCGGTGACAACCTCACGGGTGAGGGCGAGGGCGACGACGAGTCGATCCTGATCGACCTCTCCAAGGTGCCGGCCAACGTCGACAAGATCGTCTTCCCGGTCTCCATCCATGACGCCGACAACCGCGGTCAGACCTTCGGCCAGGTCAGCAACGCGTTCATCCGCGTGGTCAACCAGGCCGACGGTCAGGAGCTGGCGCGCTACGACCTCTCCGAGGACGCCTCGACGGAAACAGCGATGATCTTCGGCGAGGTCTACCGCTACAACCAGGAGTGGAAGTTCCGAGCGGTCGGACAGGGGTACGCGTCCGGTCTGCGCGGCATCGCGCTCGACTTCGGAGTCAATGTTTCCTAGGGCCCGCCCGAGTCAGCCGAAGGGGCGGCCCTCTAGACTTCGTGGTCAACAGTAGGTAAAGCCGAGTACGGCGCGGGGGAGACCCGTACATACACGATGATTGGGTAGCCAGTGCTTCTGAAAACCTTCGGCTGGTCGTTTGCGGTCACCGCGCTCGGCTTGGTCGCAGCGGTGATCTACGGGGGGTGGACCGCCTTTGGCATCGTGGCGATCCTGGCCATCCTTGAGATCTCGCTGTCCTTCGACAACGCGGTGGTCAACGCCGGGATCCTGAAGAAGATGAGTGCCTTCTGGCAGAAGATCTTCCTCACGGTGGGTGTGCTGATCGCCGTCTTCGGTATGCGACTGGTCTTCCCCGTCGTGATCGTGGCGGTCACCGCCAAGAAGGGTCCGATCGAGGCGGTCAACCTCGCGCTGACCGACAAGGACCAGTACCAACAGCTGGTCACGGACGCCCACCCGGCGATCGCCGCCTTCGGTGGCATGTTCCTTCTGATGATCTTCCTCGACTTCATCTTCGAGGACCGGGACATCCAGTGGCTGCGCTGGATCGAGCGCCCGCTCGCCAAGCTCGGCAAGGTCGACATGCTGTCGGTCTGCATCGCCCTGGTCGTGCTGCTGGTCTCCTCCATGACCTTCGCGGTCCACGCCCACCAGCACGGCGGCGCGCACATCGACAAGGCGCAGACGGTGCTGATCGCCGGCATCGCGGGCCTGATCACGTACATGGTCGTCGGCGGACTCTCCGGCTACTTCGAGGACAGGCTCGAGGAAGAGGAGGAGCGGGAGCACGAGGAAGAGGAGGAGGCCGCGCGGACCGGCAAGAAGAAGCCGGCCGTCGTCCTCGCGGGTCAGGCCGCGTTCTTCATGTTCCTCTACCTCGAGGTCCTGGACGCGTCCTTCTCCTTCGACGGTGTCATCGGCGCCTTCGCCATCACCAACGACATCGTGCTGATGGCGCTCGGCCTCGGTATCGGCGCCATGTACGTCCGCTCGCTCACGGTCTACCTGGTCCGCCAGGGCACCCTCGACGACTACGTCTACCTGGAGCACGGCGCGCACTACGCCATCGGCGCCCTCGCCGTGATCCTCCTGGTCACCATCCAGTACCAGATCCACGAGGTCATCACCGGTCTCGTCGGTGTCGTCCTGATCGGCTGGTCCTTCTGGTCCTCGGTGCGTCGCAACAGCGCGCTCGCGGCGGCCGAGGGAAAAGCGACGGCCTCGGACGACAAGACTGAGGTCTCGTCCGGGGTGTGAGTCCGGGAGCGTGATTCCGGGAACGCTCTGAGCGGGGCGGCCGTCGAGGACGAGTCCTCGTGGCCGCCCCGTCGCATATCCAGGCAACGTGGGGGCGGGACAAGGCAATGGGCTTCTGGGACGACCTGTGGCGCGGACGCTCGACGGACTTCGACTCCGGCAGTGCCGCCACCAATTCCATAGAACTGACCAAGCGGAACCACACGGTCTCGCTCACCAAACAGGGCGCGGCCACCGGCAACCTGCGCATCAACCTGTCCTGGCGCATGCGCACGTCGGACATCGGCGGCGGCCAGCAGCGGGGCAGCCTGCTGCGGCACCCCTTCAAGACCTTCAAGCCGGACGTGGTCCAGGCGCACACCCAGAGCATGGTGAACGTCGACCTCGACCTGGGCGTCATGTACGAGCTCGCGGACGGCTCCAAGGGCGTGGTGCAGCCCCTGGGCAACTTCCTCGGCGACATCAACGACCCGCCGTACGTGAAGCTCAGCGGTGACGACCGGTTCGGTTCCGCGTCCGGCGAGACGGCCTACGTCAACCTCGACCACCGCGACGACATCAAACGGCTCCTGGTCTTCGTGTACATCTACGACCAGACGCCCGCCTTCGACCGTACGCACGCCATCATCACGCTCTACCCGAGCAACGGGCCCCGGATCGAGATCGGGCTCGACGAGCGGCATCCGCAGGCCCGCTCCTGCGCGGTCGTGATGATCGAGAACAACAAGGGCGAGATCACCGTGCGGCGTGAGGTGAAGTTCGTGTACGGCTTCCAGGCGGAGCTGGACCGGTTGTACGGGTGGGGGTTGCAGTGGGGACGGGGGTACAAGTCCAAGGCCGACCGTTGATGGTCGAATACAGCCCCGCGCCCCTTTCGGGGCGCTTCCCTAGCGGCCGATGAACTGTGGCCCCTGCGGCGGCAGCCTGAAGTCAGGGTCGGGGAGGGAGCCGACCGCCTGCGGGAAGCCGTAGGCCGGCTGGACGGCCGGGGCCGTCTGGGGCCCCGGGTATCCGTAGGCGGGCTGGCTGGTCGGCTGGGGGTAGCCGTACGCGGGCTGGGCGGGGGCCGTCTGCGCGGGCCCCGGATAGCCGTACGCGGGCTGCTGGGGCACCGGGGCGGCCTGCTCGGGCGGGAGCGGCACCGAGGTCTCCGGGGAGGCCGCGGGGTCCGCCCAGGCGGTGGCGTCGGGTACGGGCGCGACCGCCTCCGGCTCGGACTCGTCCACCGTGATCCCGAAGTCGGAGGCGAGCCCCTCCAGACCGTTCGGATAGCCCTCGCCGAGCGCCCGGAACTTCCAGCCCTGACCGCGCCGGTACAGTTCGCCGCAGATCAGCGCGGTCTCCGTACCGGTCTCCGGCTTGATGTCGAAGTAGGCCAGCGGCTCACCGTCGGACCCCGTCGTGCCGGTCGTGGCGGACGCGTCGTACAGCAGAATGCGTAGGGCGCGTACCTGGTCGAAGGTGACGCCGTCCGCCGATGCGACCAGCAGAATCTGTCCGACACCGGACTCGACACCCGCCAGATCCGTCTGGATGGTGTCGGTGAGGCCCTCGGCGACGCGTTTCTTGCCAAGTCGCCACACCTTGCCCGAGGGATGGCGTGGCTGGTTGTAGAAGACGAAGTCCTCGTCGGATCGCACACGACCGTCGGGACCGAGGAGCAGCGCCGAGACATCGACGTCGGGGACACCCTGCCCGGGTGTCCAGCGCAGCACGGCACGTACCGCTGTGGCGTCCAGCGGGACGTTAGACCCCTTCAGCATCGCGTGCGTCATGCGGTCATCCTGCCCTCTCGGTCCTGGTCACGACAACGCGGGGGTAAGGATTCCCGGTCGGGATGTGCGGGCAACCGACATGGCCGAGTTACCTGAACTTCACGCCTGGTGGGAACGACTGACATGGATTTGTACGTACTATTACCGGCCACATCACGTAGGTCCGCCTAGCCGCAACGGGGGAGTTTCATGCGTCATTTCGGGCATATCGCCCCTGAAGAGCGGCAGCGTCTCTTCCACCGGGAGCCGTGCGTCTTCACCGCCGACTCGCCCGCCCGCGTGCTCGCGGCGGCCCTCGGCGCCACCCTGTACAGCCCCGCGACCAGACCCCACCTCGCCGACGACGTCGTCAAGCAGGCCGGACGCGGCGTGGTCTCCATGGTCCTGTGCCTGGAGGACTCGATCGACGACGCCGAGGTCGTGGGCGCCGAGGAGAACCTGGTCCGGCAGTTCGCCGACCTCGCCGGACGGCCGGAGACCGACGGGCTCCCGCTGCTGTTCGTACGGGTCCGTGAGCCCGAGCAGATCCCGGACCTCGTCCGGCGGCTCGGCGCGTCCGTGCGGCTGCTGTCCGGGTTCGTCCTGCCGAAGTTCACCGAGGAGCGGGGCGTCCCGTTCATGGAGGCGCTCGCCGCGGCCGAGTCCGCGAGCGGCCGGCGGCTGTTCGCCATGCCTGTCCTGGAATCGCCCGGGCTGCTGTACCTGGAGAGCCGCCGGGAGACCCTGGTGGGCATCTCCCGGGTCGTCGACAAGTACCGCGACCGCGTCCTCGCGCTGCGCCTGGGCGTCACCGACTTCTGCTCGGCTTACGGGCTGCGCAGGGCGCCCGACATGACCGCCTACGACGTCCAGATCGTCGCCTCCGTGATCGCGGACGTGGTGAACATGCTGGGGCGCTCGGACGGCACCGGGTTCACGGTCACCGGGCCCGTGTGGGAGTACTTCCGGGTCCAGGAGCGCATGTTCAAGCCGCAGCTGCGCCGCAGCCCCTTCCAGGAGGGTGAGGTCGAGGAGCTGCGCCAGGCGCTGATCGAGCACGACCTGGACGGCCTGCTGCGCGAGATAGCCCTCGACCGGGCCAACGGTCTGCTCGGCAAGACCTGCATCCACCCCTCGCACGTCCCGGCGGTGCACGCGCTGTCCGTGGTCAGCCACGAGGAGTACAGCGACGCGCAGGACATCCTCAGGCCCGAGCGGGGCGGCGGGGGCGTGCTGAGGTCGGCGTATACGAACAAAATGAATGAAGTGAAGCCGCACCGCGCCTGGGCCGAGCGCACCCTCCAGCGCGCCGAGGTGTTCGGTGTGGCGAACGAGGACATCGGCTTCGTGGAACTGCTCGCGGCCGCCCTGCCTGCGTGAACCGCGCCGGCCCGACCGACCAACAAGGAATCGATGAAGAACGTGGTGTGGACGGGGACCTGGGTCGCCGAGCGACTGGGTGTCGAGCTCGTCGGTGACGAGAGGCTGAGCGACCTGCTGGGGCTCGCGCTGCGGCGCAACCCCCGCCGGGCGCATCTGCTCGTGTCGAACGTGCTCGGCAAGCACGTCCCGCAGTCACCGTCCGTGGTGTATGGACACGGGTTCGCGCTCGGCCGGCGGGTACGGGAGCTGCTCGGCGCCGAGGACGCCGGCGCCGCCGTCGTCCTCGGGTACGCCGAGACGGCCACCGGCCTCGGCCACTGCGTCGCCGACGGCGTGGGCCTCGCGCCCTACCTCCACTCGACCCGCCGCCCCGTGCCCGGCGTCGACACGGCGGGCGGCTTCGAGGAGTCCCACTCCCACGCCACCTCCCACCTCCTGCTGCCGGAGAACCCCGCGCTGCTGGCGGGCGCGGGCCCCCTGGTCCTCGTCGACGACGAGTTCTCCACCGGCAACACGGTCCTCAACACCATCCGCGACCTCCACGCCCGCTATCCGCGCGACCGCTATGTGGTCGTGGCCCTGGTCGACATGCGCTCGACCGCTGACCTGGGCCGTCTGGCGGAGTTCGCGACGGAGATCGGCGCACGGGTGGACCTGGTCGCCGCGGCGAGGGGCACCGTGAACCTCCCGGAGGGCGTCCTGGAGAAGGGCCAGGCACTGGTGGCGGAACACGAGACCACCCAGACCACCGAGCCCGCCGACAGCCGTCCCGGGCACCCCGGTGCCGCCCGGGTCGAGCTCGGCTGGCCCCGGGGTCTGCCCGACGGGGGGCGGCACGGCTTCACGCCCGGGCAACGAATACGGCTGGACGCGGCGCTGCCCGCGATGGCCGCGCGGGTCGCCGAAGCGCTGCCGGAGGGGGCGCGGCGCGTCCTCGTACTCGGCTTCGAGGAGCTGATGTACGCGCCGCTCAGGCTGGCCAGGGAGCTGGAGCAGGTGGTGTCCGCCGAGGTGCGGTACTCCACGACCACGCGCTCCCCGGTGCTCGCCCTCGACGACCCCGGTTACGCCATACGGACGCGCCTCGTCTTCCCGGCCCACGACGACCCCGACGACGGACCGGGTGAGCGGTACGCCTACAACGTCGCGGGTGCCGGATTCGACGCGGTCGTGGCCGTGGTCGACTCCGCCGCCGACACGCCCGCCCTGCATGCCCCCGACGGTCTGCTGGCCCAGCTCGCGGAGCACACCCCGAGCGTCCTGCTCGCCGTCGTTCCGTCGTACGTCCCCGCACGGCCGTCCACCGAAAGGCCCTCCATGCTCCCCGAGCCCCTCCGCGGCCCAGCCTTCTCCTCGTACGCGCCCGACGAGGTCGGCTGGCTGCTGCAGGACCTCTCGGACGTGACGCTGGAGGCGCCGACCGAGGAGCGCGAGGAGGCGATCCAGAGCGGCGGCGCCCACTACGCGGAGTCGCTGCCGGTCGAGTACCAGCCGAGCACCCAGTACCAGGAGCTGTTCCAGACGGCCCTCGGCACCTCGGCCGCCCGGATCGCCCAGGCCGTCGGCGCCGTCACCGAGCTGGTGCTCGCCGAACGCTCTCCGCACCCCGTACTCGTCTCGCTGGCCCGCGCGGGCACCCCCGTCGGTGTCCTGATGCGCCGCTGGGCCCAGCACCGGCACGGCCTCGACCTGCCGCACTACGCCGTCTCCATCGTCCGTGGCCGCGGCATCGACGCCAACGCGCTGCGCTGGCTGGCCGCCCACCACGACCCGGCCGACGTCGTGTTCGTCGACGGCTGGACCGGCAAGGGCGCCATCACCCGCGAACTCACCGAGGCCATCAGGGAGTTCGAGTCCGCCGAGGGCGTCACCGGCTTCGATCCGGAGATCGCGGTCCTCGCCGACCCGGGCTCGTGCGTACGGACGTACGGCACCCGCGAGGACTTCCTCATCCCCTCCGCCTGCCTCAACTCGACGGTATCAGGCCTGATTTCGCGTACCGTGCTGCGCTCGGACCTGGTCGGCGAGTACGACTTCCACGGCGCGAAGTTCTACCGCGAGCTCGCCGGCTCCGACGTCTCCGTCGACTTCCTGGACGCCGTCGCCGCCCACTTCCCCGACGTCGCCGACGCGGCATGCGCCCAGGCCAAGGAGCTCCTCGCCACCGACCGCACCCCCACCTGGGAGGGCTGGGCGGCCGTCGAGCGGATCAGCGAGGAGTACGAGATCCACGACGTGAACCTCGTCAAGCCGGGCGTCGGCGAGACCACCCGCGTGCTGCTGCGCCGCGTCCCCTGGAAGATCCTGGCGCGCGCCGGAGCGGGCACCGACCTCGACCACGTACGCCTGCTCGCCCAGCAGCGCGGGGTGCCCGTCGAGGAGGTCGACGAACTCCCTTACACCTGCGTGGGGTTGATCCACCCGAAGTACACGCGCGGCGCGACCGGCGCCGACGGCAAGGCGGTGACGGTCTGATGGCCGCGCCCAAGGTGCTCGTCGCCAGCGATCTCGACCGTACGCTGATCTACTCCTCCGCCGCCCTCGCGCTGACCATGCCCGACGCGCGGGCGCCCCGGCTGCTCTGCGTCGAGGTGCACGAGGCCAGGCCGCTGTCGTACATGACCGAGACGGCCGCCGCGCTGCTCACCGAGCTCGGCGACACGGCCCACTTCGTGCCGACCACGACGCGCACCCGCAAGCAGTACCAGCGCATCAACCTGCCCGGCCCCGCGCCCGAGTACGCGATCTGCGCCAACGGCGGGCATCTGCTCGTCGACGGTGTCTCCGACCCCGACTGGCACGCGGCAGTGACCGCGCGGCTCGCCGACGAGTGCGCGCCGCTGGCCGAGGTACGGGACCACCTCGTGGCCACCGCCGATCCGGCCTGGGTCCGCAAGCACCGGGTCGCCGAGGACCTGTTCGCCTATCTGGTGGTGGAGCGCGAGCTGCTGCCCGAGGAGTGGGTGAAGGAGCTCGCCGTCTGGGCGGAGAGCCGTGGCTGGACGGTGTCGCTGCAGGGCCGCAAGATCTACGCCGTGCCGAAGCCGCTCACCAAGAGCGCGGCCGTGCGCGAGGTCGCCCGCCGCACCGGCGCCCTTCTCACGCTCGCCGCCGGTGACTCCCTTCTCGACGCCGACCTGCTGCTCGCCGCCGACCGCGGCTGGCGGCCCGGCCACGGGGAACTGGCCGAGGCCGACTGGACGGCGCCGGCGATCACCGCCCTCCCGGAGCGGGGGGTCTCGGCGGGGGAGCGGATCCTGCGGGAGTTCGCGCACGCCTGCCGACCGGGCGCGGTCTGAAAGCGGGCCGGGCGCGGCCTGAGGGGCAGCGGGGCGTGGTCCGAGGGCGAGCCGGGCGCGGTCTCAGCGGGAGCCGTGCCCGGCCTGTGCGGGTGCCACGTACGGCCTGAGAGTGCGACACGCCCGGGCCGCACGGAGGATTCGGGCGAAGAAAAGCTGAAGACTTCCTGAAAAATCCTGGTCGATCAGCCGCAGCACCCGCCGCCGCAGCACCCGCCTCCGCCCCCTGCGGACGGGCCCGGGGAAGGCGCGGACGCCGACCCGCCGGTGGCGACCGCGACGGTCGACAGGAGTTTCACCGTGTCGTCGTGCCCGGCGGGACAGTCCGCCGGAGCGGCGGATTCCGCCATCGGGCGGCTCAGTTCGAAGGTGTCGCCGCAGGTCCGGCAGCGGTACTCGTAGCGAGGCATACGCACAGGTTAGCGGCCGGGAGCCGACGATCGAAGCGTTCCACGGCCCGGTCGCGCACCGGGTCGCGCCGTGACCCGGAACCCGGACCTCCTCGATTCCTCCCCGATTCCCGCCCGGTGCCTTCAGAGGGCCGACTTGACCTGCTGAACATTTCTGTCTGGTTCCTGGGCGAGGAGATCGTATTAGTCGCTGATAATTTAAGAGGGCCGCGACGAGCCGCAAGGTCGGGGAGGGGGGCTCGCAGCCGCATGTGCGGCAGCTGCATCTACCCGCGCGCGCAATTCCGAAGTGCGGAGGGAGACGCAGTGACCGAGGCATGGCATCGAACAGATGCCCCGCAACTCCTGGGCCGTCCACGCGCCGGAGCCGTCCGTGGCTAGCGGGGAGGGCGACGACCGCCGGAATCGCCGCGGGCTCGGTCCGCAACGGCCCGCGAGCCGTCGTACGGAAGACCCTGCGAGCCGTCGTGCGGAAGACTCCGCGAGCCGTCGTGCGGAAGACTCCGCGAGCCCTCGTACGGAAGACACGGGGAACGAGACTCCCGCCGAGCGAACCACTCAGCTTCGCCTCCCGCCCGGCGTCGAGGAGACCACTCAGCTCCGCCTCCCGCCCCGCGCCGAGGAGACCACTCAGCTCCGCCTCCCGCCCGGCGCCGAACGTCCCGCCGAGAAGACCACGCAGCTTCGCGTCCCCTCGCGCGCCGAGATCGAGGCGCGCTCAGGTGCCGAGGACCCCGCACAACGCGCCGATCGAGGGGCGACTTCCGGCCATCGCGGCACCCGCCGTAAACCGGCCATGCCCTCCGCGCTCGCCGGACGCTGGGCGCGCATCGCGCGCCGCCTGAAACCGGCGTACCCGCGCCCCGGCCGCACCGGCTGGCGGCGCTGGGTGCCCTCCTGGCGTCAGTGGCTGGGAGCCTGGGGCCTGGCCATCGGGCTGAGCGGAACGTTCCTGGTGATCGCCTACGCTGCGACAGACATACCCCAGAACCTCAATACGTACGCCACCCAGCAGGACAACGTCTACTTCTGGTCCGACGGGACGCCCATGGCCCGTACCGGATGGGTGCGGCGGCAGGCGATGCCGCTGAAGGACATACCCCAGGACGTGCGCTGGGCGGTGCTGGCCGCGGAGAACCAGAGCTTCTACTCCGACCCGGGCATCTCCTTCAAGGGCATCACCCGCGCCCTGGTGCGCACGATCGGCGAGGGCAACACCGAGGGCGGCTCGACGATCACCCAGCAGTACGTCAAGAACGTCTATCTGAACCAGAACCGCTCGGTGAGCCGCAAGTTCACCGAGGCGATGATCTCCCTCAAGCTCGACCAGAAGATGAGCAAGGACAAGATCCTCGAGGGCTATCTCAACACCAGCTGGTTCGGCCGCGGCACGTACGGCATCCAGCGCGCCGCCCAGGCCTACTACGGCAAGGACGTCGGCGAACTCAACGCCAGCGAGGCCGCGATGCTCGCGTCCCTGCTGAAGGGCGCCGGCCTGTACGACCCCACCCTGAGCCAGGCGAACCACAAGCGCGCCGTGGAGCGCTGGTCCTGGATCCTCGACCGCATGGTCAAGATCGGGAAGCTGTCGCCGGCCGAGCGGGCCAAGTACACGAAGTTCCCCGAGCCGACCACGCAGTCCCAGACCTTCGACACCGGCAAGCAGAGCGACTACCTGGTGGAGCTCGCGACCCAGTACGCCAAGAAGGCCGGGCACATCTCGGACCAGCAGTTCGACCTGGGCGGCTACCAGATCTACACGACCTTCGACCGGAAGCGGGAGACGGCGCTCGCCGACGCCGTGACCAAGGCCCGCAACAAGGCCCTGAAGGACGACCCCAAGGGGGCGAAGACCGCCCACTACGGGGCCTCCTCGGTGGCTGCCGACGGCAAGATCCTCGCCGTCTACGGCGGCCCCGACCACCGTACACAGGGCTACAACGAGTCCAACGCGAGCACCGTCCCGGCCGGTTCGGCGTTCCTGCCGTTCGTCTACGCGGCCGGGCTGGAACACGGCGTCCACAAGACCCGCGACAGTACGGCGACACCGGTCACGCCGGAGACGCTCTACGACGGTGACGACAACATCCCTGTCACCACACCCGAAGGGCCCTACTGGGACCGCGCGAACAAGAAGGTCGCCGCCCACAACGACGGCAACAAGTCCTGGGGGCAGATCAGCCTGCGCAAGGCGCTCGCCGAGTCCGTGAACGTGCCGTTCATGCAGCTCGGCATGGACACGGGCCTGGACAAGGTGCGGCAGACCGCCGAAGCGGCCGGGCTGCTCTCGTCGACCATGGGTCCCCAGGTGCCCGCGCTGTCCCTGGGCAACTCCACGCCCAGCGCGATCCGGATGGCCAACGCCTACGCCACCTTCGCCGCGGGCGGGTCGCACACCGAGCCGTACTCCGTGCGACGCATCACCCGCAACGGCTCCCAGGTCGCCCTGGACACCCCCCGACCCAAGCGCGCGGTGAGCCCCGAGGTGGCCCGCGAGGTCACCGAGGGGCTCACGGACGCCTTCGGCGCGGCGCACCCCTCCGCGGCCCTGAGCGCACCGGAGACGGCAGGGAAGGCCGGCACCACGGCGGACGACACCGCCGCCTGGTACGTCGGCACGAACCGTTCCGTGTCGACCGCCGTCGTCCTCTACCGCATCGACCTGGCCAAGAGCCTCGAACCACTGCCGCTCAAGGGGCTCGCCGGCACGTCCGCCGACGACGTCCCGTACGGCATCTGGGCCGGCGCCATGAGTCCGCTCGGCTGACCGCGACGGCCACGAGGCCGCCCACCCCGACGGCCGAAAGGCCACCGCGCATCCCGATGGCCGAAAGGCCCCCGCCCGCTCCTTCCACCCCCCTCGCAGAATGTGCCCCGTATGAACTCGAAGCACAGCGGTCGCCGCCGCCGCGAACCCGCGCCCGCTCCCGGTTCCGCCCGCCAGGGTTTCGTGGCCATGGCGGCCTTCCTCGTCGTGACGTCGACGACCGCCACCTACCTGGCCCTGAACCACTCGGACAACACCACACCGGCCGCCTCGGCCGGCGGTCCCCGCTCCGGGGCCGGCGCCACCAAGACGACCAAAGAACCCCCGTGGGACGGCAAGACAAAGGTGCTCGGGGACGGCTCCACGTCCTACACCGGGCCGCAGAAGGGCCAGTTGAAGCCCGTCCCGCTCAAGCCGGGTGAGAAGCCGCCCCAGTTCGTCGTCTTCTCCTGGGACGGCGCCCTCCAGGGCGACGACAAACTCTTCACGCACTACCAGGAGTTGGCGAAGCAGTACAACGCCCACATGACGTTCTTCCTGACCGGCATCTATCTGCTGCCCAAGGACAAGAAGACCCTCTACAAGCCGCCGATGCACGCGCCGGGCGCCGCGGCGATCAGCTACGCCACCGACCAGCACATCCGCGACACGCTGGTGGAGCTCGGCAAGGCGTACAAGGAGGGCAACGAGATCGGCACCCACTTCAACGGTCACTTCTGCGAGGACAAGGGCGGCGGGGACTGGAGCGTGGCGGAGTGGGAGAGCGAGATCAACCAGTTCTTCTCGTTCGTCGAGAAGTGGAAGACCAACACCGGCTACACCGACCTGCCGGCCCTGCCGTTCGACCCCACGAAGGAGGTCAACGGCGGTCGCGCGCCCTGCCTGGAGGGCCAGAAGAACCTGCTCAAGGCCATGAAGGCGACCGCCAAGGACTACGACTGGCGCTACGACGCGAGCTCCTCGGGCAACCTCCAGATATGGCCCAACAAGAAGGAGGGCGTCTGGGACTTCCCGCTGCAGCTGCTCCCCTACGAGGGCGGCAAGTTCCAAGGTCTGTCCATGGACTTCAACTTCCTCGCCAACCAGTCCGGCGACTCGACCGAGGGCGACCCGGCCAAGTACCCCGAGTGGGAGCAGGAGACCGTCGCGTCGTACATGGACGGTTTCAACCGCGTGTACTACGGCAGTCGCGCACCGCTGTTCATCGGCAACCACTTCGAGAACTGGAACGGTGGCATCTACATGAAGTCCATCGACCAGGTCGTCAAGAACGTGTGCACGAAGAAGGGCGTTCGCTGTGTGTCCTTCCGTGAACTGGCCGACTGGCTCGACGTGCAGAAGCCCGCGACCCTGGAGCGCCTGCGCAGTCTGGATCCCGCGCAGTCCCCGGACTGGTCGACGGTGGTGAAGTAGCCGTGAACGGCACCCCGACTTTCGGTGCGTCAACGTACCGTTTTCTCAAGGGAGTTGACCTGGACGTGCATGAAATCTCCCCGGGTTCACCACAGTTGAGGAGGACGTGTAAAGATTCCCTCCCCGGCATCTGATCGGGTGTAAGGAGATCATCAGTGAGATCGAAGATGTTGAGCCGATGCTCGACCCTGACGGCGATAGCCGTCTCCGCAGTCCTGCTGCCCCTTTCCTCCGCCCACGCGGCGACCGCTTCCGGCGCCGTGAACCGGGCGACGGCCGACGCGTTCGGCCGGATGGCGGACGCCGTGCTCACCGACCGCACGGCGGCCCTCCTCGACAAGAGCCAGGCGGCACCCCGCACGGCCCTCGCGTCGAAGTCGACGGGAGGCGTCAGGCTGACCGCCGCGCTGACGAAGACGGAGGACACCGCGGTGACCTCCCTGCGCGGCACCCGCTCCCGCCTCGCGGCGCTGGGTGAGGCCTACACCGCCGGCGACACCAAGGTCACCGTCGACAGGACGCGCAGGTGGGGCAAGGTGGCCACCGCCTGGGTCACCGAGACCACCGTCCTCACGTACAAGAAGATCCGCGGCGACGAACCCGACACCACGGGCTTCGACGCGCACCACGTGCTGACCTTCGCCGCCCAGCCGGACGGCACCTGGAAGCTCTCGGGCCTGCGTACGACCGACAAGGGCGCCCACCAGGTCAACGAACCCGTCACCGCCGCCCCCGCGCGCAGGACCCCGATGGCCGTTGTCGACGCCCCCCCGGCAGCGACCACGTATCCCGCGCCCGCCAACCCCAAGAAGCTCACCGGAGGCGCGTACGACTACGCGGCGATGGCGACCTACGCCGAGAAGTACTGGAAGAACTACAACGCGGCCTACCGGAAGTTCAACGGGGTCGGCGGCGACTGCACCAACTTCGTGAGCCAGAGTCTGCTGGCGGGCGGCTGGCAGCCGATCAGCACCGTGACTCCGGAGGAGTACGACACCTGGTACTACGTCGCCAACGGCCAGTCCGACTCCTGGGCGGGCGTGAACGAGTGGTCCTGGTTCACCCAGACCGCCCAGCGCACCACGCCGCTGGCGAACGTCTACCAGATGGACGTCGGTGACGTCATGCAGATGGACTTCGACAGGGACGGGGCCAAGGACCACACCATGATCACGTCCTACCGCAGCTCCAGCGGCATGCCGTACCTGACGTACCACGACGCCGACACCTACCGCCGGTCGCTGTCGAGCATCATCGCGTCGTACCCGACCTCGGCGTACTACGCGTACCGCACCTGATCACCTGGTCACCTGATCTCCTGAGGTGACCTAGGGGTCCGTGGTCCTGGGCGGCTCGGCGGCCTCGGTCTCCGATGCCTTGGTCTCCGCCGCCTTGGATTCCGCCGCCTTGGTGGATTCCGATACCTCGGCGGATTCCGCTGCCTTGGTTTCCGTGCCGCCCACGGCCTTGGGCGTCGGCGCGGCTCTGTGCGACTGCTGCAGGGCCGTTGCCGAGGCCGACTCCCGCAGCGCCCGGATCCGCTCCGCCCGCTCGGCCTCCTCGGGGTGGCGGGCTTTGTAGTACGGGTTGTCGTGCGGCAGGGCCGAGCCGACCCTCCCGTACATCCCGAAGAACATCAGCAGGACGCCGACCACGAAGCTGAACAGCACGTTCTGGATGTGGAAGGCGAGGAAGTTGTAGCGGCCGTCCAGCAGCGCCAGGTTCAGGAAGCCGTTGAGGATGAACAGGACGCCGAAGACCATGTTGAGCGTCGAGGCGAAGTTCCCGCCGATCACCATGCCCACGAACAGCAGCAGCCCCACGCAGATGGACAGCACGCTGAGCGAGCCGTTGGTGTTCAGCCCTATGACCGTGTCCCCGTGGGTGGTGAAGAAGCCGACCTTGTTGGTCAGGCCCAGGATGCCGAAGGCGAGCAGGAAGAGGCCCATCAGGCCCGCGCCGATCCGATAGAACGTGTTCAGCCGGTGATCGACCGGCAGATGGTCGTCGAAGGCGATGCGTCGTCGGGTTCCGGGACGAAGTACGTGCGTGGCCATGTCCGCCTCCCTCTCCAGCTAGCGGAGGCCGTACGTACATCCCAGCATCCGCCCGCAGGCCGGGGACCGCCAACACCGGGGACCGGGATCGCCGGCACCGGAGAAGCTCAGACCGGGCCGCCGCGCTCCTCGCGGATCTGGGAGACCACCCGGGCGGCCGTCGCCCGTACCGCCTCCGTCTCGGTCAGGAAGTGCCAGTAGTCGGGGTGGCGCCCCTCCAGCGCGGCGATGGCACGCTCCAGCCGGGTGACGGAGTCGTCGAGCGGGCGGGCGTGCCGCGGATCCGGGGTGTTGCGGCCCGCCATGGCCAGGCGCTGGGCGTCCCGGATGGCGAAGCGGGTGCGGTCGATCTCCTGCTGGGGGTCCTTGGACACGGCGTTCAGCCGTCGCAGCCGGTCGCTGGCCGCCGACACGGCCTCGTCGGTACCGTTCAGCAGCGCGCGCACCGTGGACAGCAGCGAGGTGGCGTCCGGCCAGCGCTGCGCGTCGCGCGCGGCCTGCGCCTCCTTCAGCTTCAGCTCGGCCTGCCGTACGTTCTCGGTGGCCTGCTCCGGTACGTGCTGCAGGTCCTGCCAGCACGCGGCCGAGAACCGGCGCCGCAGCTCGCTCAGCACCGGCTCCACCTGCCCGGCGCGGGTGGTCAGTGCCTGGGCGCGGGTGCGCAGCGACACCAGCCGGTGATCGATCTCCGCGGCCCGCTCCGGCAGCCGCTCGGCCTCCGCGCGCACCGCCCCGGCCTCCCGGGAGACCCGCTCGGCGCGCTCCAGCGTCTCCGCTACGCCGTGCTGTCCGGCCCCTTGGTTGAGCTTGGTCAGCTCGGGCCCGAGCGCGGCGAGCCGGCCGGCCAGATCATCCGCTCTGAGCCCTGTCTTGCGGACGCTGTCGAGGGCGTTCGAGGCGGCGAGGAGGGCCTGACGGGCGCGCTCGACGGCGGGCGCGAGCCGGGCGAGCTGCGTCTCGGCCTTGCCGAGCAGCGGCGCGAGTCCCTGGGTGAACCGGTCCAGGTCCTGCTTGACCCGCCCCAGCTGGTCCTTGGCGGCGGTGAGTTCGGCGCGGGCGCGGGTGGCGACCGACGCCTCCAGCTCGTCCCGGTCGAGGTCGTGGGCGTCGACGGCCTCGATGTACTGTCCACTGGCCTCGTCGATGCGCCGGCCCAGCGCCTCGAAGTCGGAGACGGCGCGGCGGGCCGCGGGGGAGTCGTCGACGGCGATGATGGTCTCGATCGAGATCCGCAGATCGCGCTGGGCGGTGTCCAGCTCGTAGAACGCCGCCGCGGCGGCGTCCTTCGCGGCCTGCGCCTCGGCCCGCTGACTCTCGGCGCGCCCGCCGAACCAGCGCCGGGTGCCGCCACCGGCGAAGGCCGCGGGCAGCACGAGGGCGGCGAGGAGCGGGAGGGTGACGAGGGTCAGCACGTCACGGTATCGATGGAGCTGACGGCGTACCGACTGCGCGCGTGGCGCAGACGGCGTGTACGGCTCTGAAGGTGTCGCCGTCACATCCCTCTCCCGTGCTGTCATCCGCCTTGCCCGGTCATTCTCCCACCGGTTAAGGACGAACACACGGGCCGGTTAGTTCGCGGTTCGTACGGTGATGCTTCCGTCGCTCGCGTGGGCGGACACGACGTGCGAACTGGCCGGGTCCCGGGGCACGGACACCCGCACGGATCCGTCCCCGCTCTCGGCTGTCACCCGGTACGTGTCGTGGGGCAGCCCGATGGTGAGCGAACCGTCCTGGCTGCGGGCCTCGACCAGGTCGGGTACGACGCCGAGTTCGAGTTGTACGGACCCGTCAGAGGTCTGGGCGCGCACGTGACGCGAGTCGATTCCGAGGGCGTGGATCGAGCCGTCGGCGGTACGCAGGTCCAGCGCGCCGGAGGAGTTCGTCACGCGGACGCTCCCGTCCGACGTACGGATCCCGAGCGTCTCCTTGAACCCCTCCGCCCGTACGCTCCCGTCCCCGTCCACGACCTTCACCGCGACACCGCGCGGCACGACGATCCGGTGCTTGGCGCTGCAGTCGGCGACCACGCCGGAACACTTCATCCGCAGCGTCAGCCGGTCGTCCTTCATCGTCCAGGTCACGCGCGGATCCCCACCGACGACGATGTGCCCCTGGAACCACCGGGTGACCTCGACCTTGTCCGTCGCGGCCGACTCGGCGACCACGAGCTCAAGCGCGGAGTCGTCCGAGTCCACGGTGAGCGTACGACCGTGCAGCGCGAACGCCCGATGATCCGGATGCCTGTCGTCTCCGGCACTCGCCCCGCAACCTGTGGCGGTCGCGACGAGAGCGCCGACGGCACCGGCGACGGCCGCGGTCCGCGCAGCCGTCTGTGTCCGAGTCCGAACCATGAAGATCTCCCCCTGGAATGAAACGCCGACGTGCTCCGATGCCCTTCGACGCCTTCCGACCGTACGGTTCCGGGGTCCGCCGGGGGATCCGGGCTGCTCCCGGACCGGAGGTGGGGTTAACCCCCGGATACGGGTTTGCGGGGCATCCCCCCGGGCAATGTAGGCTGTCGACTCGTCCTGGGCGCGTAGCTCAGCGGTAGAGCGCCGCCCTTACAAGGCGGATGTCGGCGGTTCGAAACCGTCCGCGCCCACCAGTCTCAGGACACGAGAAAGGCCCAGATCAGCGGGTGACCACCCGGAGATCTGGGCCTTGGTCTTTCTCGGCGACTTCTCGGCGCCGTGCCACTTACGTGCCAGATGGGCCGCGCGGAGGCCGCTGCACCTTCCTGATCTGACCGTCCACGTAGTCGGCGATCTGGTGGTCGCGCTCGTTGACGAGGTGCTGACAGACCAGCGAACTCGGCCATCTCGGGGGCTCGGGATCTGGCCTCGATGAGCCCGTCGACCTCGGCGACCTCCTCGTTGGGGGTTTGGACCTCCTCCGCGAGCGTCCGAAGGGGCTGCTGCAGGTAGAGCGCTGTTCGAGCCACGGGCTCAAAGTTGAGGGTCGAACGAAGCATACTGGCCACGTACCGAGCCGATAGTGCTCGGCGGAGCCTCCCCGAGCGAGTACGCGTCCACGAGCGGCAGCAGCGACGTTCTTGCAGCTCAGAAGGCCCAACGGCGATGTGCGAGGCGTGCTCTCCGGAGCCGTGTGCGCAGGTTGAATCCTGTCGGGAGCACTCGCCGCGTCTGCCAAGGCGCGGCTACGACAGGGCAGTTGGCCCCCGCGCGGCCCGCCATCCCGGAACTGGCGGGCCAACGTCTCGAAAGACGCCGCCGCGGGGTAACCGGAACCTACGCCTCCGCCAATCGAAACGGAAGCCCCCTGTTTCCGCAACGATCGGGCCGCCCATTCGTGTGCGGCTGGGCCGGGGCCTCGGCAGAGTTCTCCGGGCTCGCACGTCACTAGCCCGGGGCCTGGCTGTCCCACACCCAAACCGGCGTCTCACGCCACAGCCTCGCGCTGGGTCGTGTGCCCGCGAAGCCGTCCGCCCCCGGCCCTGATGGCCGGGGGCGGTTCGGTACTACCAGTGGAGGACGGCCGCGCCTCTCTGCGGCGTTCTTTTCGTTGCCTGTTCGTGCTTGATCTGTCCTCAGGTCGGGCTGGACGCTGAGGCGCCCCCTCCACATCTTCCCGTTTGAATCTCGAAGATGGACCTGCCCATGCGTACTCTCATACGCGCCGGCGCGCTGACCGCCGGTGTTTCATCCCTGCTGCTCCTCGGACCGACCGCGCACGCCACCCCTCCCGGTGACAACGGGACAGTGAAGATCCACGACGCCAGGACAGGCGAGGAGTTGCGCCGCAACGAGCCGCATGTCTGCACGTTCTACCTCGACGCCTTCGGTTTCGACGCGATACAGCAGGTCGACTGGCACATCGAGGCCTGGGCTCCGACAGCCGCAGCCAAAGGCGAGACCGTGAAGTCCGGGGCGATCACCCTGGATGCCGAGGGTCACGGCCGTACGGCAGACCTGTCGCTGCCTGACGGGCACTACAAGCTGTTCTGGAACTTCGACGGCGAGAAGGGAGCCGCCAAGCACAAGGTGTTCTGGACAGACTGCAAGGGCTCTGGGGGCGGTGGTGGCGGTACGACGCCGTCCGGCTCAGCGTCGCCCTCTTCACCGGCGTCGTCCTCGCCTTCAGGTTCGCCGGGTGCCACCGCCGCGCCGAGTGTCTCCTCAAGCGAGGGCGGGGCAGCCCCGTCCGCGGCCGCCTCCCCGTCCGCGCAGGGCGGCGGTGGCCTGGCCGAGACCGGTAGCAGCGCCCCGGTGGGCCTGCTGTCGGGCGCCGCGGCGGCGCTGGTGACCGCGGGCGGTTGCCTGGTGCTGCGACGCCGTAGGACCTTCCGAGGCTGACGTCTGCTGGGCATGGCGGATCCCCCCGTACTCACTTACAAGGCGGATGTCGGCGGTTCGAAGCCGTCCGCGCCCACCAGTAGAAGACCCCCAGCCGATCATGGCTGGGGGTCTTTGACATCCGGATCTGACAGCAGCGCCGGGACCGCTCGCGCTGGAGGCGTCTCGTGAGCAGTCGGTCCATGTGGCTGACCGCCTCGTGCTGCGTGTCCTGGACCACGTAGGCGTAGACGTTCACCGTGACGGCGATCTGGCGCGGACGGGATGGGGGCCGGGGAGGGGGGTGGCCCAAGCGAGAAGACGCCGGTACTCCGCGCGTGAACACTGAGGCCGTAGATCACTAGTCCGACTTGTTGATATATAGGCGTGTTACCCCCGAACGTGCCAAGTGCTCCAGTGTGCGCGGTTCAAGCTCGCATCGGATGTAGGAGACATCCGAAACGCTTGAACAAGGAGCACACATGAGTCCTGACCACAGGACACCTACGCCGTCCGGACCCCTACTGCGAGGCAAGCGCAGGAAGATCGGCGGGCTCGCCACCACCGCGCTGCTGGTGGCGATCGGACTGGTCACCCCCGCCGCGGCCATCGCGCACACCGTGACTGGCCACGCGGCCGCCGACGGTAGGTGCGAGAAACCTGGCATGGGAGCGCTGGACAAGTGTAGGGGGCCGCGGCCGCCGAAGCCGACCCCGCCCCCGCCGCCGACGGGCTGCAACGACATCGACTCGGCAGTTCAAGGGATGACCAAGTACGTCTCGGTGGTTTGTAGCGGGCAGGTGCGGGTCCTGTCCGTCAACGAGGCTGGTCCGAATCCGCCGACCCCCGTTGCTAACGGAAGCAACGTCTTCTGGCAGCTGGTGGGAGGCCCGACCAACGTATTCGACGCCACCTTGGCGGCATTCGATGGTGGCCTCCTGGTCACCGAGCTGACTTCAACAGGAGAGGTGTGGCAGGGGGTGTGCACCTCAACGCTGCCGCTCACGGTGCCGTGCACCTTCAAGCAGATGCCCACGCCACCGAACACGTAACGAACCTGCTCGCGGCGATCGTGTGGCCTGTCGGAAGCATGCGGCGGTCCGCTCACCGCCGGGGCAGCATCGGCCGGCCGACACCGTGCCCCTGGCGTGCCCGTTCGAGAGGCACGCCAGGGGGCCACGGGGAACGCCGGACAGTGCTCCACGAACGGGCAGGTCAGCGTTCTCCCACGTCAGGGCTGAACGCGCATACGCGATCTCTCGGGGCGGATGTCGGCGGTTCGAAACCGTCCGCGCCCACCAGTCTCAGGACACGAGAAAGGCCCAGATCAGCGGGTGGGTACCCGGAGATCTGGGCCTTGGTCTTTCTCGGCGACTTCTCGGCGCCGTGCCCGCCGGTACCCCTCGGGCACGGAGAGGAACGGCCGCTCGGGTGTCAACTGGGCTCCACCCGGTAAGGCGGAAGACACGACGCCCTGTCGCTGTCTGCCGAAGTCTGTTTCTTACCTAGCCTTACTTCGGTGGTCTTATAGTGCGTCGGTTACTGGCGGACCCCCGAAGGGCTACGGCGAAACCCCATGTCTTTGCCAGGCATACGGGCGGTGGTGACACCCCTCCCCAAACGCCTCGACTCCCTCACGAGCCTGCGCTTCTTCGCGGCCTTCGCGGTCTTCACCACTCATTTCACCGGGAGCGGCGGCAAGACCGGACTGGGACGGGCGCCGTTGATCTTCCCCTACGCGCAGTTCGGCGGAAACGGCGTCAGCCTCTTCTTCGTTCTGTCCGGTTTCCTGATGATCTGGGTCTTCAAACCGAACGAGCACCCAGGTGCCTTCTACTGGCGCCGCGTAGGCCGGATATGGCCCGCCCACCTGGTCGCCCTGCTGCTGGGCACCTACGCCTACTACACGGCGGCGCACCTCGCGATCAGCTGGCCCAGCCTGATCTCCTCCGCCTTCCTGGTGCAGACCTGGTCCCCGAACGTCACCCCGGCCCTCCCCGGGAACGAGGTCACCTGGACGCTCAGCGTCGAACTGCTCTTCTACGCCCTCTTCCCGCTGCTGGCCCGGATCGCGGTCAGGCTGCGCACCCGCTGGCTCGGGGCGGTCACGGCAGGCGGACTGGTGGGAATGTGGGCCGTGGACTGGTTCGCCACCACCCACTATTCGGCCGCCCACGCCGCCTGGGTGATGCGCCACCCCGTGGTCTACCTGCCGGAGTTCCTGCTCGGCATGACGCTCGCGCTCGCGGTCAAACGCGGCTGGCGGCTGCCGCTGCACCCCTCGCTGCCGGTGGTGCTGCTGGCGGCCTGGGTCTACTTCTACTACGAGGGCCAGGCCCGCTTGCCGGCGGGGGTCGCCGCGCAGCTCGACTATCTGGTGCGGCCGGTGGTCGCGGTCCTGGCCGCACTGATCATCCTCGCCTTCGTCCAGCGCGAGGTCCGCGGACTGCGTGGCGTACTCAACGCCAAGCTGATGGTCCAGCTCGGCCTGTGGTCGTACTGCTTCTACCTCCTGCACCACTCGATCAGCCGGCTGGCCATCTACCAGTGGGGCCGCATGCCCGACAACAACGGCACGCTGTTCGCGCTGATCGGCATGTGCATGGTCGTCATCGTGCTGGCCTGGGCGTTGTACTCCGCGGTGGAGGAGCCCGCGGAGAAGTGGTGGCGGCGGCACACGCCGCAGCGGTGGCTGCGGCAGGGGCCGCCCGGCGGGCGAACAGTGGCGGTTCCGCCGTCTCGCCGGCCGGAGAGCGAACCGCGCGAGGCGGTCGCCAACACGTCGTGAAGCCGGCCTCGTGATCGTCAAGTGCGTCGGACGACCAGCACGGCCACGTCGTCGAGGACGCGGTCGGCGATCTGCTGGGCGTTCAGTCCGTCATGGAGGGCCGGCCAGTGTTCCGGCTCGCTCCAGTCCGGCGTCCAACGTGAGGCCCGGTCCTTCGACCACACCGTCCGTGACCATGACGAGCGTGCTGTCCTCGTCGAGGATGAAGGTCCCCTCGCCGTACTCGGTGTCGGGCACGACTCCCAGGACCGGGCCGCCCGGCAGCTCGCGGATGCTGTGGCTGCCGTCCTTGCGCGCACAGCCAGCGGGCGGCGACCTCCAGGCCCGCGAGATGCTCGGGCAGCCTGGGGAGCATGGTCTTCTGCAGCGCCGTGGCCGGCTCGACCCGTGTTTCCGGCCCCGTCATTCCTCGGCGAAGACCAGGTCCTCGATCGGGTGGGTCATGCGTACCGTCCCGCCGTTGACCTCGACCACGTGGTGCAGGCCGGTGAGGGCCTTGGCGGTGGAGCCCTGGGGGAGGATGCGGAATCGGTCGGCGCCGCCGAAGAGGTGGCTGGGGAAGCAGTCCAGCGAGGTGTCGGGCGCGAAGCGCAGGTGGTCCGCGAGGCGGCGGAAGCGCTTCGGGAGCAGCACCAGGTCGTCCGTGAGGGAGGACGGGCCGGTGATCGCCGCCCCGGTGGTCGTCGTGTCCTTGGCCCATACGCCGAGGCCCGCCGACCTCGCCTGCAGGGACACCACGGTCAGCTCGGTGCGCAGGTCGGGGAAGAGGTTCGAGTAGAAGGCTCGCTCGTGCCCGGAGCGACATGGAATTACGACGTTTGTGGCGGGCCTTCGTGGGCGTGCTTCAGCTTCGCGCGGGCGTCCACCGTGTCCGGTGGGGCGACCTCCGACCAGAAGCGGTGGCAGGTGACGAAGACGGCGAGTTCTCGTTCGCGTTGGCGGAGCTTCTCGACCTCGGCCTGTTCGTCGGGTGTCCAGCCGGGGGAAGCGGGGCGTTCCACCTTGCGCCAGCCCTTGTCGTCGCTGAAGCCGTCCAGCGGCTCCACCGACCAGGGGAGCCTCTTGAGCAGGGCCAGGAGCTCCGCCCGGACCTGATGCAGCTCCTCCTGGCCTGCCAGGAGGTCACTCGGGAAGTCATAGGTCGCAGCCACGCGGCAATGGTACGCCTGTTCGAATTTGAGGTGCGAGTTCCTTCGGGGACTTCACGCGAACGGGGGTCCACGGCGGACGGCTTCCTGCCGCGGCGGCCCGAACGGTCAGTCGTCGTCGGCGAGTTCGCGGCCGCGCGCGTTGGCTCGGTCCACCTCGGCCATGTGCTCCTCGGCCCAGGCCCTGACCATGGCCAGTGGACCCTCCAGCGACAGGCCGAGCGGAGTGAGCCGGTAGTGCACGCGCGGCGGCACCGACGGCTCCACCCTGCGGTCGACCAGGCCGTCGCGGGTCATGCCCTGGAGGGTGACCGACAGCATCTTCTGCGAGACCCCGGGCATCCTGCGCCGCAGTTCCGCGAAGCGCACCTCCTCCGGGGACGCCTCCGCCAGCACTTTGACGGTCATCGACATCCACTTCGTACCGATCCGGTCGAGCAGGCGACGGGTCGGGCACTGCGGATCGAAGAGATCCCCGCGGTTCCCGTCGCGGGGCTGGGGCGGAGAAGGGGTCATGAGGGGGTCACCTGGGGCTCACTACCTGTCGTGGAAGTGCGGTCTTGGCGTCTCCAGGTTAGTCACCTAGCGTTTGGTTGTCACCATTGGTAACCACCCCACCCCCCCGCACCTGGAGGTCTCATGTCCCTCGCACTCCGGCAGGTCGAAGCCAACGGCGTCGAACTCAACGTGGCCCTGGTCGGCGAGGGCCCGGCCGTTCTGCTGCTCCACGGTTTCCCCCACACCTGGCAGCTGTGGACCCACGTCCTGGACGGGCTCGCCGGGCGGTACCGAGTCATCGCACCGGACCTGCGCGGATGCGGCGCGAGCGCGCGCACGGCGGGCGGCTACGACGCCGGTACGCTCGCGGCCGACGCCGAAGCCCTCCTCGACGCCCTCGGAGAGACCTCGGCCGCCGTGGTCGGCATCGACGCGGGCACCCCGCCGGCGTTCCTGCTCGCGATGCGCCGCCCCGACCTCGTCCGGCGACTCGTCGTCATGGAGTCGCTGGTGGGCAGGCTGCCGGGTGCCGGGGAGTTCCTCGCCCACGGCGCGCCCTGGTGGTTCGGCTTCCACGCGGAATCCGGCGGCTCGGAACCGGGCCCCTCTGAATCCGGCCACGCGAAACCCGGCCTCGCGGAATCCGTCCTGACCGGGCACGAGGACCGGTACGTCGACTGGTTCCTCGAATCGGGCACCCTCGGGCAGGGCGTGGATCCCGCCGTCCGTGACGCATTCGTCCACGCGTACACCGGGACCGAGGCCCTGCGCTGCGCCTTCTCGTACTACCGGGCCCTGCCCGAAAGCTCCCGGCAGATACAGGAAGCGGTCCGTACGGCCCGGCTGACCGTGCCCACCATGGCCATCGGCGCCCACCCCGTGGGCAGCGCGCTCGAACGACAACTGCGGCCGGTGGCCGACCACTTGATCGGCCATGTCATCGAGAACTGCGGGCACATCATCCCGCTGCACCGCCCGGACCGGCTCCTCGGTCTGCTGGAGCCGTTCCTTGCCCCGGCGGGGTCAACGGATCAGCTTCAGCATCATGGCCGGCGGCAGTGACGGGTTGGCCGCGGCCGCCTCCGCCACGCGGCCCTCGGCGTCGCCGAGCAGTTCGACGACGACCGGTACGGGCAGGGACGGGTGGGCGGCGGCGATCGGTCGCGCCTGTCGGTCGGTCAGGCAGGCGAGCAGGGCCGGCGCCGTCGCGTTGCGGTGCCGGGCCACCTCGCGGAACGCCTTCGGGACCGGTGGGTCGTGTCTCGTGACGTGCTCCAGGAGGGACCGCGACGCGTCCGGGTTCGTCGCCACCCTGGCCAGCACCCGTACTCCGTGACGGTCGATCATGTCGCGCAGCCTGGCCTCGGAGAGGCCGGGGTGAGGGGCGATGGACTTGAGCACCTTCGCGTCGGTGTCGGCGGCCAGCGCGTCGCGTGTCCCGGGCGGCAGATCACGTCGTGCGGCCAGGAGCATCCGTACCGCAGGGTCGGGAGACTTGGCCAGGCTCTCGACCTCGGCAGGGGTGGCGGCGGCGATCCGTGGCAGCAGGGTCGCGCCGATCGTGGCGGTGCCCGCCAAGGAGGCGAGCAGATCCAGTGGCACGCGGGGATTGTGGGCCAGGCTGCGCCGTACGTCGGGGCTCACGTCGGTGGCCAGCGCGCGCAGGTGGGTGGCGTCGACCGCGGGGTTCTCGGCGAGGTCGCCCCGTATGCCGGGCAGCGGGTCGTCGGCCAGCCGTCCCCATACCTCCGGGGGCAGATCGGAGCGGCCGGCGAGCGACCAGCGCAGCAGCGCCGAGGAATGGCCGGCGAAGCCGGCGGCGGCCCGGGCGGGAGTGGCCGGGTTGCTCAGTGCCCGCCGCCACATGTCGTGCACCGTGGACTCGTGGGAACCGGTGCAGAACGCGCCCGGCGGCAGGTCGTCGGCCGGGTGCGGGTGTGGATGCGGATGCGGGCGACCGGGAGCGGCCGGAGTCCGCTCACGGTCGCAGACCAGGCAGTGCCGCGCCGGAGGCAGCCCGTCCCCGGTCAGCAGCATCTCCAGTACGGCCGGTGGCGTCGCCTCGTTGGCCGCCACCGCGCGGCGGACCTCCGCATGCGGGTGTCGCGCGAGCCGGGCGGCCATGTCCGGCGTGGTCCACAGCGCGAGCTCGGCCACCACCGCGATCTCCGAGTCGGCGGCGAGCGTGTCCGTCACATCGGGGGGAAGGTCCGGGCAGGCGGCCAGCTTCGCGCGGCGCTCGGTGACCGGATCCGTCGCGAAGCGGCGCGCCCACTCCGGGAGGCCGGCCCCCGTGTCGAGCAGGGCGAGCGCGGCCTGCGGCTGGGCCACGGGATCGATGTCGGCGGACGTCAGCCGTCCCTCGTACGCGAGGTGTACGGCGGTGCCCTCGTCGCGGGCGGCCAGCGCGAGTGCCTGGGCGCGGCCGAGGTCCGGGCGGGCGGCGAGTTCCGTGGCGATCTCGTCGTCGGCGACCGTGATCAGCCGGTCGACCAGCTCGGCGGGGAGGGCCGGGTTGGCGGCGAGCCCGCACAGGATGTGGTTCACGAGGGCACATCCTGCCCGGGGCGGGCGGGAAGCGCCCGCGGATTTCTTTCCGGTTCCCCTGGCTCCCCGTATCACCAGACATTGCTCAGCCCGGTGGTTTGCTCAGCCTGGACTGCGCAGTTTGAACTGGACAGTCTGGACTGAAGGTCTTAGCGTGGGGGCATGGACGACAGCAGGGATGACACCGAAGGTGTCGACGGCGTCTCCGGGTCCGCCGCCCGTGCCGCGCGGGATCTTCGGGTCGCGTTCAACCGGCTGCGCCGGCGGATCCGGGAGGTCGCCGAGACGCAGGGTGAGGCGCAGGACCTCACCCCCTCCCAGGTGTCCGCGCTCACGTTGGTGAGCAAGAGCGGCGCCGCGACGGCCAGTGGACTTGCGGCCTCCGAGGGGGTGCGCCCGCAGTCGATGGCCGCCACGCTCGCCGCGCTCGACCAGTACGGGCTGATCGAGCGCAACCCCGACCCCGGGGACGGCCGACGGCAGCTGGTCACGCTCACCGACGCGGGGCGCGAGCGCATCGAGGGCACCCGTCAGGCCCGTGCGGAGTGGCTGGCCCGGGCCTTCGAGGACCGCTGCACGGAGGCCGAGCGGCAGACCGTCATCGAGGCCATGGCCGTACTGGACCGGCTCACCCGGCCGTGATGCCCAAGATATCCGGACTCGCTCGCTCCGACCGGCCCTCGCGCCCTCGCCCCGCGGACTCCTTCGACCGGCGGCTGATCGCCCCGATGGTCCTCGGGTCCGTGCTGAACCCCATCAACTCCGCCATGATCGCGGTGGCGTTGGTGCCGATCGGGGCCGCGCTCGGGGCACCGCCCGCGCAGACGGCCTGGCTGGTCACGGGGCTCTACCTGGCCACCGCCGTGGGGCAGCCCGTCATCGGACGGCTCGTGGACACGTACGGACCTCGTCGTCTCTATCTCATCGGGACGGCGCTCGTGGGGATCGCCGGGCTGCTCGGCGCCCTCGCTCCGAGCCTCGGCGCGCTGGTCGCCGCCCGGGTGCTGCTCGGAGTCGGCACCTCCGCCGCGTACCCCGCCTCCATGAGCCTCACCCGCAGTGAGGCCGAGCGCACCGGGCGGGACAGCCCGGCCGGAGTGCTGACCGCGCTCGCCGTCTCCGCCCAGACCGTCTCCGTCGTCGGCCCCACCCTGGGGGGACTGCTGATCGGCGTGGGTGGCTGGCGCACCATCTTCCTCGTCAACGTGCCGCTGTCGGTGGCCTGTCTGGTCCTCGGTGCGCTGCGGCTGCCGAAGAGTCCGGGCGGGCGGCGGGAGAGGCGGAGCGTCGATCCGCTCGGCATGGCGCTGTTCGCCGGCCTGCTCGCCGCCCTCATGTTCTTCCTGATGAAACCGCGGGCCGACCACTGGTGGCTGCTCGCCCTCGCCGGTGGCGCGGCAACGGCCTTCGCGCTGAGGGAGGTTCGCGTCGCGGAGCCGTTCATCGATCTGCGGGTGCTCGGCGGCAACGTCCCCATGCTGGCGACCTTCCTGCGTCAATTCCTCAGCTTCACGACGGCGTACGCGTTCCTGTACGGCTTCACGCAGTGGCTGGAGGAGGGGCGGGACCTGTCCGCCGCCAGCACCGGACTCGTACTGCTGCCCCTGTCGCTCAGCGCGCTGGCCGTCTCCGCCGTCACCGGGCGCCGTGAGGCGATCCGGGGCAAGCTCGTCGTGGGCGGTCTGGTGCAGATCGCCGGGTGTGCCGCGCTGTTGGGCGCGAACTCCGGCAGCGCGATCTGGCTGCTCGGCACCGTCGGGATCGTCATGGGCATCCCGCAGGGACTCAACGGCCTCGCCAACCAGAACGCCCTCTACCGGCAGGCCGACCCCGCCCGCATGGGCTCCGCGGCCGGCCTCCTGCGCACCTTCATGTACCTCGGCGCGATGGTCGCCTCCGCCGCCGACGCGGCCGTCTTCCCCCATGGCGCCGACACCGGGGGCCTGCACGACCTGGCCCTCTTCATGCTCGCCGGAGCCACGCTGCTCCTGGCGGTGACCCTGCTCGACCGATCCCTGCGCTCCCTCGCGCCCTCCACCCCCCGAAAGGCCTGACCATGGCTGTCACCACGCTCGACCCGAAGACCGCGCTCGTCGTCATCGACCTGCAGAACGGCATCGCCGGAAACCCCGGCCTCGCCCCGCACCCGGCCGCCGAGGTCGTGGAGCGGGCGGCCCGGCTCGCGGACGCGTTCCGTGAGCAGAGCCTCCCCGTCGTCCTCGTCCGGGTCACCGCCGCCGCCCACGGCGCGGACGGCGTCCCCGGGCGCATCGACGGCCCCGCCCGCGCCCCCCGTGTCTGGCCGGAGGGCTGGGACGTCCTCGTCGACGAGCTCGCCGGTCACCCGGAGGACATCGTCGTCACCAAGCGGAACTGGGGCGCGTTCTACGGCACCGACCTCGACCTGCAGCTGCGTCGCCGCGGGATCACCCAGATCGTGCTGGTCGGCATCGCCACCAGCATCGGCGTCGAGTCCAGTGCCCGCGCCGCCCACGAGCACGGATACCACGTCACCCTGGCGACCGACGCGATGTCCGACATCGACGCCGACACCCACCGCAACAGCGTCGAGCGGATCTTCCCCCGTCTCGGTGAGACGGGTACGACGGACGAGATCCTGGAAGTGCTGGCCAAGACCCACGCCTGAGCCGCGCGTCGGGTGAACCGTCGTCGGGGTGAACCGTAGTCGGGAGTCGGGGTGAGCTGTAGCCGGGGTCAGTGGCGGCGGTTGCCCTCCGGCTCCTCCAACTCCCGCACCAGCCCCCGCGCCACCGGCACGGCCACCCCGTGCCGGTCCGCGGCCCGCAGCAACGCGCCGCCGATCGCGTCCAGTTCGAGCGGACGGCCCGCCTCGGCGTCGCGCTGCATGGAGGACTTGGTGTCCGGCGGGAAGGCGTCGTAGCGGGCGAGGGCCACGGCCGGGTCCGCCGGGGCGCCGCACGCCCGGCTGACGGCGGCCGTCTCCGCCACCAGGGCCGTCAACTCCTCGCGGTGGCGCGTACGGACCTCGCCCAGCGGTACCCCGTAACGGGTCGTCAGCAGCGCGAACGGCGCGAGGAACGACATCTTCGCCCACAGCGTCGCCGCCTCGTCGTCCAGCACGCGGACGGCGGGGCCGGCCGACCCCAACACCCCGGCCAGCGCCTCAAGTCGGCCGCGCGGCACGCTCTCCCCGGTCAGGTCGATCTCGGCGAAGGGGCTGCCGTGTTCGATGACCCCGGGTGCGGTCCGGGTCGACTCGACGCGGATGACGGCGGGGGCGACACGGGCGGCGCCGTAGCGGGCGCGCAGCGTCGCGGGGTGTTCGACACCGTTCAGGAACGGGACCAGCAGGCCGTCGCCGAGCACTTCCGGCCGTACCCGCTCCAGGGCCGCGTCCAGCGCCGTGTGCTTGACGGTGATCAGGCAGGCGTCGACCGGTTCGCGCAGTTCGGTGTCGGCCTCCACCGCCGCCGTGAAGTCCCCGAACCGGCCGCTGCGGACGCGGATGCCGTCCGTGCGCAGCGCCC
Source organism: Streptomyces mirabilis (assembly GCF_039503195.1). Taxonomy (NCBI): domain Bacteria; kingdom Bacillati; phylum Actinomycetota; class Actinomycetes; order Kitasatosporales; family Streptomycetaceae; genus Streptomyces; species Streptomyces mirabilis. Next base: position 3,479,318 of record NZ_JBCJKP010000001.1, on the reverse strand, counting down.
GCGCCGTTTCGTCCCCGGCCAGACAGATCACCCGGTGTCCGGCCCGGGCCACCAGCGCCGCCAGCAGCCCGCCGACGCCGCCCGGGCCCAGTACGGCCACGGTCGACCGTTCCTCGGTCCGTTCGTCCGCCTGTTCCTTCGACTGGTCCTTCGTCATGGCTGTTCGATCCTCTCGTCGGTCGGCCCCGGAAGGTGGCCGCCTCGACGTAGATCATCCCGCTGCGGCAACAGGACCGACGCCCCGGGTTCCCACAGGTGTGCGCGAGACTGGACGCATGTGCCGCAGCATCAAGACACTCCGCCCGCCCGTGCTCCCCGAAGAGGCCACCGAGGAGGAGATCCGGGCCGCCGCCCTCCAGTACGTCCGCAAGGTGTCCGGATTCCGCGCCCCGGCCGCCCACAACCGTGAGGTGTTCGACCGAGCGGTCGAGGCGATCGCCGCCGCCACGGCCGAACTGCTGGACGGCCTGGAGGTAAGGGGAGCCGCTCAGCCGCAGCGCGCCGGATAGCACCCCGCGCGTCCGCAGGTCTGTGCGTCCGCAGGTCTGCGCGTCCGCGGGTCCGCAGGTCCGTGGGTCAGGCGCCGGTGGCCGACTCCTGGGGTTCGGGACGGCGCATCAGGTACGCCGCGCCCGCCCCCGCGCCGAACAGCGCCAGGAACGACACCCCGGTCGCGAACCAGCTCGCGCCCAGCCACTGGCCGCCGAAGTAGCCGAGGGCGACGCTGTAGGCGGCCCAGGCCAGGCCCGCCACGATCGACCACGGCAGGAACTCGCGGACCCGGCGGTGGGCCGCGCCCGCGCCGAGTGAGACGACGGAGCGTCCGGCGGGCGCGAAGCGGGCGAGGACGACCAGCGCGCCCCGGGCGCCGCCGCCGCGCGCGAGGACCGCGCCGAGGCGTTCCTGCGCGCTGGACAGCCGGCGCGAGCGGGCTATGGCCCGGTCCAGGCGTTCGCCGCCGCGCCAGGCCAGCCGGTAGGCCACCAGGTCGCCGAGGACCGAGGCGGTGGCCGCGGAGAGGGTGAGCGCCAGGATGTTGGGGACCGCCTGCCCGACGGCGGCCCCCGCGGAGGAGCCCGCCGCCGCTGCCGTGGCCGCCGTGATGACGAGGACGCCGCTCGGCAGGACCGGCAGGAAGACGTCCAGCAGGACCGAGACGGCCACCGCCGCGTAGATCCATGGGCTGCCCGTCAGCGGCCCCACACTCTCCAACACCGAAACTCCCCTGTACTCCCCCGTTGGCACGACCTCGCCGCTACGTCGCGGGGGAGCGGCAGGCGGCCTGTGACAGCCATACAGCGTACGCGGCGGGTGTGACAGGAGGGTCACTGGGGGTTCATGTGCTCCTCCCGGCGGGAGCGAGTCCGGCCGCGGCGGGCGGGGTCTGCCGGCACCTCGCGGACCCGGCTCACGCTGGAGAGGGCGGTACGGGACGGCCTGAGAAAGCGCGGTACGGTCCGGCGCCCACCTCCGGGTGAGGGGAGGTGGGCGCCGGGCCGGGTGGCGTCCGGGTCAGGCCGCGACGGGCTCCGAGGCACGCTCGTCCGCACGGGACGCGGCGGTGCGCCCGGCGAAGAGACGGTCGAGGCCGAGCGCGCCGGAGCCGGTGAAGACCAGCAGCAGCATGGTCCAGCAGAACAGCACGGAGAGCTCGCCGCCGTTCTGGATCGGCCACAGGGCCATCGACTGGTGCACGTCGAAGTACGCGTACGCCATCGAGCCCGACGCGATGAACGCCGCGCCGCGGGTGCCGAGGCCCAGCAGCACCAGGGCGCCGCCGACGAGCTGGATCACGGCCGCGTACCAGCCCGGCCAGGTGCCGGACGGGATGGAGCCGCCGTCGGTGCCGGCCGCGCCGCCGAGCACACCGAAGAGTGAGGCGGCGCCGTGCACGGCGAAGAGCAGGCCCATGACGATGCGGAACAGGCCGATGGCGTACGGCTGAGCGCTGTTGAGGCGGTCGGTCATGTGGGGGACTCCTTCGGTCTGGTCCGGCCCGTGGGGGAACCGGATCCTGGGGGCGGAACCGAGTGAGTCACCAACGTTAGGTGAACCTAATCAATGCTTGCAAGTTCAACATTTAGCCATGCTCCGGGTTCCGCTTGGGCTTCCGTTTCCGCTGTCGCCGCACGTAGCGCGGCTCGCGCCACCGCGTCGGCGTCCGAAAGCGTGACCGAATCCACACCCGGCCGGGCCCCGGCCGCGGTCACCCAGTGCACGCCCTCCGTGGGCACTCCGAAGGCGAACCGCTTTGCGTGCGTGCGACCTTGACGGTCAATCAGACGGTAGGGGCGCGGTGATACGTCCAGCCCTCCGGTTTCGTAACCGTCGCTCGTGTGCGGGCGGCACGCGCCCGTCCTGAGCAGCCGGGTGAGCAGCTCGTCGCCCGTCCGCCGGAGGTCCGGTTCCGGCAGTCGCGCCTCTATCAGCGTCGTCGCGCGCACGGTCGAACCCGGCACGTCGGGGGAGTGCGCGACCCACGCCCCGTCCTCGGCCCGCACCTCCAGCCGGGGGCCCAGCACGTCCAGGACACCCGCCTCGATCAGCGCGGCCATCTCCTCGACGCGGCGGCGGGGCGGCCCGATGGAGAGGAAGGCGTTGAGCGGTGTGTACCAGCGGTCCAGGTGGTCACGCCGGGAGCCGCCCGGCAGGCCCCCGTGGTCCACGATCCGCCGCACCTCGTTGCGCAGGTCGCGCAGGACGTCCAGGGCGGCCTTCAGGGGGCCGTCGACGTTCCCGAGCGCGGCCTGCTCGGCGTCCTCGCGCAGATGCGCCAGCAGCCAGGAGCGCCAGGCGCCGGGCGTGGCGAAGTCGCGGCCGGCGTACGGGCGCGAAACGCGGTCCCAGCACCAACGCTCGCCCTCCGGGACGCCGAACTCGTCGAGGACGCCGACCTCTTGAGGGCTCCGGTGCGGGGTGGCGAGGAAACGGTCCCTGAACTCCAGCAGCCTCGGACGCTCCCACCGCCCGGCGCACACCCCCTCGTAGTAGACCGTCTCCACCTCCTTGGCGATCAGCGGCCATATCTCGCCCAGGAAGTCCGGCGCCTCACCGGAGTCGGCGCGCTTGCGGAAGCCGGCGATGACCTCGTCGGTGAGGACGAGGGGGAGGTGGCGGCCGTAGGGGCCTTTCGCGTTGTCCCCGCGGGCCTGGTACGGGACACCGCGGCGCGAGCCCGCGTACAGACGGGGCTCGCGGCCGGAGGGGAGGTAGCGCAGGCCCTCGGCGGTGCGGGTGAAACGGCCGCCGCGGCCCGTCGTGAGCAGGGCCATGTGGTCGAAGAAGTTGAGACCGAGCCCGCGCAGCAGGACGCCTTCGCCGGGCGCGAGGGCGACGGCGGAGAGGTCGACGTCCGCCGGGTTGGCGGGCGGGATGTGGCGCAGGCCGTGCCGTTCGGCGTACGCCGTGAGGTCGCGTTGGGCGCGGTCCGGGGCCGCCGGCAGATGGCCCTGGGCGAGGACGACCGCGGACAGTTCCGGCAGGGCGCGCCCGTTGTCGAGGGTGAGGGTCTGCCGGCCGTCGGGGTCGTCGTCGAGCCGTACCGCGCGCGCGGGGTGCACCTCGACGCGCACGCCGGGCGGCGCCCCGCGCACCACCTCGGCGAACACCCACTCCAGGTAGCGACCGTAGTGCGCGCGGGTCGGGTAGTCGTCCGGGCCCAGCTCGCCGCCCGCCCAGATGTGCAGGCTCGGCCCGGGGCGGACCGGACCCGAGCAGTCCACGCTGTCGTCGGTGAAGAGGGTCACCTGCGAGGCCACGGTGTTCATCAGCAGATGCGGCGACTGCGCGGTGCGCCAGACGCGGCCGGGGCCCGGCGGCGACGGGTCGACCATGTGGACCGTCAGCCGCGCTCCGGGCGGGAGCAGCTCCGGCGCGGAGGCGCACAGGCGTTCAAGGACGCTGGTGCCCCGCGGTCCCGCGCCGACGACGGCGAGGGACACATCGACGGCAGGGGTGGTCCCGGACCCGGAGGGCGTGGCGCTCACTGCAGACAAAGGTGTGACTCCCGGGCATGGAGGGCGCATGACGGCGAACCGCCTGCTGGGAGCTCCACGGGAAGGTCCCCTGGAAGCGGACGGTCCGCCTCATCATGCCGTCGGCGAGAACCCGAACCGAGCCCCGCGCGGGGGGATCGCCGCCCGCTGTGGGATGCGTCACGGGTATCTCACGCGGCCCTCACGCACCTCTCGCACGGCCATCACGCTTGCTTCACAAGCGTGTTGTGAACGACAGGGGACGGTGGAGGACGACAGAAGACGACAAGGGGCGGCAGGGGACGACAAGGGACGGCAGAGGACGTCCGTGGGCGACAGTGCATGACCGCGCGCGACCTGGAGGCTCACGAAGCGATCTCGGACTCCGTGACCGTCCGCAGCCGGGCGGCGCCCCCGCCCTTCCCCGCCCGCGCCTGTTCCAGCCGCAGCCGGGCCGAACGTCCGTGCAGGGTCAGGGTCATGAGCTGGTTGCCGAACCAAGGGCCGCCCGTCTTGCGCCAGTCGACGGGCGGCCGGTCGCACTTGCCGTGCCGGGCGAACCGGCGCCCGATCGCCCGGCCGACCGCGCTCCACCCGAAGCGGAAGCCGAGCCTTATGGACAGGGGGATGGAGTTGTGGACGGGGGAGCAGGTCAGCTGGAGGACGCGGGCGTCGGGGGAACGGGGGGAGGGTGTCCCAGGGGTCCCGGAAGGCCACTGGGGCTCGGCGATGTAGGCGTGGTGGACGTCTCCGGACAGCACGGACACCGTCGCCGGGGCGTCCGGTCCGGAACCGGCCTCGGCGATCAGCCCCGCGAGCGCGGCGAAGGACGCGGGGAAGGCCGCCCAGTGCTCGAGGTCGGCCCGGCGGCGCAGCCTCTCCCCGAACCGGGCCCAGCGCGCGCCCCGTTCACCCCGGCACAGGGCGGCGTCCCACGCCTCGGCGTCGTGCACGAGGTGGGGGAGCAGCCAGGGCAGTGAGGTGCCGATCAGGAGGTGGTCGCAGGAGCCCGGCGCGTCCAGCGCCTGCTCGCGCAGCCACCGCTCCTCGCCCGCGTCCAGCATCGCCCGCCGGTCCTCGGCCAGCACGCGGGCCGCCCGGGTGTCCACCATCAGCAGCCGTACGCGGCCGAAGTCGCGGCGGTAGCTCCAGCGGGCGGAGGCCGGGTCGGCGTCGGACTGGGCGGCGAAGGCGCTCAGCACGTCGGTGCCGTCGGGGGTCTCGCGGACGGCGGCGTACAGGGCGTCCTCGGCGAGTTCGCGCGGTGAGAGGTTGCCGAGGTGCTGGTGGACCCAGTACGACATCAGTCCGCTCAGCAGCCGCTCGCGCCACCACGCCGTGGCCCGCATGTCGGCGAGCCAGGAGGCGCTGGTGTTCCAGTCGTCGATGACGTCGTGGTCGTCGAAGATCATGCAGCTCGGCACGGTCGACAGCAGCCAGCGCACTTCCGGGTCGAGCCAGGATTCGTAGTAGAGGCGGGTGTACTCCTCGTAGTCCGCGACCTGGTCGCCCGGGGGGTCCGCGAGGTTGCGGCGGGCGGCGAGCCAGCGCTGGGTGGCCTTCGAGGTCTCGTCGGCGTACACCTGGTCGCCCAACAGGATCAGGACGTCCGGCCGTTCGCTCCCGGGCTCGCCCGCGATACGGGCCGCGAGTGTGTCCAGCGCGTCGGGCCCGACCGGGTCCTTCTCGTCGGCGGGCGGCGCGGCCCAGCGGCAGGAGCCGAAGGTGACACGGACGGCGTCCTCCTCGCCCGGGGTGCGGACGACGGAGGGCGGGAAGGGGGAGCCGGGCAGCGGCCAGACACCGACGCCGTCCAGCACTACCTCGTAGGCGGTGTCCGTGCCCGGGGTCAGACCGCTCACCGGCACCAACGCGTAGTGGTGCCCGGCGACTTGGAAGGTGCGGGCCGAGCCGCGGGCGCCGTCGGCGCAGCGCACCTCGGCGGTGCACGGACGGCTCGCCTCGACCCAGAAGGTCGCGGACGAGCCGTCGACGTACCTCAACAGCGGTCCCAGGCGCAGCTCCGCCAAGGTGATCACCCCTCTCCGTCGCCCCGTACGGTACGGAACGACGGAGAGGAGCGGGGAGGTTCCGGGAACTGCGCCGGTTTCCGTGGGGGGAGGGGACCGGTGGGGATCCGTGGGGGGAGAGGTGCGGGGGATCAGCAGCCGCTGAGGACCGAGCTGAGCTTGCTCTTCTCCGCCGAGTCGACCTTGAGGTTGTAGTAGTACTTCACCTGGACCCAGGCGCGGACGTAGGTGCAGGCGTAGGAGTTGAGCGGGGGCATCCACTCGGCCGGGTCCTGGTCGCTCTTCTGCTGGTTCACGTTGTCCGTGACGGCGATGAGCTGCGGACGGGTCACGTCGTTGGCGAAGGCCTGGCGCTGGGCCGTGGTCCAGGCGCTGGCGCCGGAGTCCCAGGCCTCGGCGAGCGGGACGAGGTGGTCGATGTCCAGGTCGGAGGCGGCGGTCCAGGTGGCGCCGTCGTAGACCGAGTACCAGGTGCCGCTGGTGGCGGTGCAGGCGGAGTCGGTGACGACGTTCGAACCGTCGCGCTTGAGGACGTACTCACGGGTGTTGCAGGTGCCGCTGATGGTGATCCAGGTGGGGAACAGGTCCCGGCTGTAGCCGGTGCGGTTCTCCGCCGCCACGGTGAGCGAGGCGAGGTAGGTGCGCGCGGTGGCGGCGCTGACCGGGGTGGGGAGCGCGGCGGAGGCGGTCGGGCCGTTGAAAATCCCGACCATGGCTATCAGGCCGGTGAAGGCCGCGAGTATGCTCAGCCGTCGACGCGCGTAGACCTTTGGCATGCGAACTCCCTTGAGGTGGGGGGACGTTGGGGGCGAGCGGGCCCATGCTCGCGGTGGCGCATTTCCGGAAGGTGTGAGGCAGGTAAGAAACTAGTGACGTGCGCATGACATGCCAAGGGCTTCCGGGTAATCGGTTTCTGTGGATCGGGGAAGGTGGGCTCCGAGGGCGCGGCGGTGTGGCCGGCCCCGGGGGGCTCGGGACCTTTGGCCCTGTCCGGCTCGTTTCGTCATCCCGTACGATGGGTGGCGCAGAAGGGGAGTAGCTCTTCGCCGGACCGTCGACATACTGCTCAGCTCGTCTGAGCCGGCGCCCGGAGGCAGACCGTCACGGTCGGCCAGCGAGACCTTCGGCAGAGCAGTGCACTGTCCGCGCGTACGTCCTCGTGCGGACGCCGATGTGTGCTGCCGTGCCGAGGTGTCGCGTAGCAGTCACAGCACTCTCGGTGGGGCAGCCCCGACCGATTGAGGGATTTTGATCAGCATCACCGTGATGGCGCTCGTCTTCGGCGTCGTCTTCCTCGCCGAGCTGCCGGACAAGACCGCGCTCGCCGGGCTCGTCCTCGGCACTCGCTATCGCGCCTCGTACGTCTTCGCGGGCGTCGCCACCGCCTTCGCCGTGCACGTCGTGCTCGCCGTCGCCGCGGGCAGTGCGCTGACCCTGCTGCCGCAGCGGATCGTGCACGCGATCACGGGTGTGCTGTTCCTCGCCGGTGCCGCCGTGCTGCTCCTGAAGAAGGGCGAGGGCGAGGAGGAGATCCGCGATCCCGCGAACCAGAGTTTCTGGAAGGTCTCGGGGGCGGGCTTCATGCTCATCCTGGTCGCCGAGTTCGGTGACCTCACGCAGATCATGACGGCGAACCTCGCGGCCCGCTACGACGACCCGCTCTCGGTCGGTCTCGGTGCGGTGCTCGCGCTCTGGGCGGTGGCCGGACTCGGCATCGTCGGCGGCAAGGCCCTGATGAAGCGGGTTCCGCTGGAGCTCATCACCAAGGTCGCGGCCATGCTCATGCTGGCGCTGGGGGTCTGGAGTCTGTACGAGGCGGTGGCGGCCTGAGCCACTGGCGCCCCGCTCGTCGGGGTGTCGCCGCAGGGCCCGACGCTCGTCCGTCGGGGTGCCGTCGAAGGGTCCGGCGCTCGCCCTGGTCGGAGGTGGTGGCGCCGGCCCCTCTCGTTTTGTATCGTAGAGAAACAAAGTGGCTCCCGTCCGCACTCCCTGACCGGCGGGCGGGGCCGCCTTGTCCCCCGGGGGACCCGGTGCTGATCCAAGGGACGCCCCCGGCCCCTTCCCCCATGCTCTGGAGCCTGCCGATGACGGCCACCACCGTTCTGACCGCCCGCGCCCTCCTGCTCGACATGGACGGCACCCTCGTCAACTCGGACGCCGTGGTCGAGCGCTGCTGGCGCCGCTGGGCCGAGCGGCACGGTCTGGACGGGGACGAGGTCATGAAGGTCGTCCACGGGCGGCAGGGGTACGCGTCGATGGCGGTGCTGCTGCCGAACCGGCCCATGGAGCAGAACTACGCCGACAACGCGCGCATGCTCGCCGAGGAGACCGCGGACATGGACGGGGTCGTCGCGATTGCGGGTGCCGCGGAGTTTCTTGCCTCGCTGGAGGGTGTGCCGCACGCCCTTGTCACCTCCGCGGATGTGGGGCTGTCCACGGCGCGGATGGCTGCCGCCGGGCTGGGGCTGCCGGATGTGCGGGTCACCGCGGAGTCCGTCGGTGCGAGCAAGCCTGATCCGGAGGGTTTTCTGAAGGGTGCTGCCGAGTTGGGTGTGGCGCCTGAGGACTGTGTGGTCTTCGAGGACTCGGGGGCCGGGATTTCTGCTGGGCGGGGGGCCGGGATGCGGGTGGTCGGGGTGGGGGCCCGGGCCGGCTTTCATCGGCCGGATGTCGTCGTGCGTGATCTGACACAGGTGCGGGTGGAGGTTGTCGGGGGCGGGACGATACGCCTGCACGTCGGCTGACACCCGTTTTCCCCGCCCCCGCCGCCCCTGCCCTCCCCCAAGCTCTCGGCTTCGCTCGAGCAGGGGGACCCCCATCATCCTCGACCTGGGGGCTCCGCCCCCAGACCCCCCGGTGGGTTCGTCGGCTGCGGGCCGGTGGGGGCCGATCGCGCAGTTCCCCGCGCCCCTGAGGGGCCGGGGCTGCGCCCCAGGCCCCCATCGGTCTCAACGGCCTCGTCCTCAAACACCGGACGGACTGCAAGGCGCGCGCCAGCGCTCTCAAGGGGCGCGAGGGATGCGGGGCGAAGCCCCCGCCTCAGGGGCGCGGGGAACTGCGCGAGCAACCCCCGCCGGGCCGCAGCCGGCGTATCCACCGAACCCCTACGGCGTCCGTGTCTCGCCCTCCAGGCTCGCCCGCGTCGCCGCTCCGTACACCCCGGACTTGTCGTCCGTGATGCCACGGGCCCACTGGTAGCGGCGTACCGCGTCCTCGACCTGGCCGGAGTACGTGCCGTCGGCCCGGCCGGTGTAGAGGGACAACTGGCGCAGGCGCAGTTGGAGTTCGGTGACCTCGGGGCCCTGGTCGCCGCGGCGCAGGGTCTGGGCGGGCTGATCGCCCGTGGAGCCCTGGCCCGGCGCCAACGAGGCAGCCGCGGTGGGCGTGGGTGTGGGTGCAGGTGACTGCGCGGGGGCGGGCGGCTGTGATCGCGTCGCCGACGCCGACGCCGAGCGTGTCGGACTTCCGCTGGGTGAGGGGGGTGCCGTGGTCGTGGGGGACGTGGTGCCTTCGGGGGCCGACTCCGAGCTCGATCGCGGCGACGGGGACGGCGGCGTCGACGGCGGCGTCGGTGACGGGTCCGGGACGCTCGCCCGTACGTCGTCCGGCAGCGCCCTGTCCCGTGCGGGGGCGTCGTAGGAGAACAGCCCGCTCGCGAACCCCGCCGCCGCCACGACCGCCACCGCGGCCCCGGTCACGGCCAGCAGAGCCGTACGCCGTCGGCGCCGGGGAGGTTCCTCCGAGAGGGGGAGTGGGGCTGGTTCCGGCGGTGGGTACGGGGTCTCGTTCGCGGAGTAGACGTGTTGTACGGCGGTGAGGGCCTCCGACGGCACCGTACGCAGGCGCATGGTGGCGGGGGCGGACTCGTCCGCCGTCAGGTCCACGTACGGGCGGATGCGCAGGGGATCGAAGTCCTCCGCCGCTGCCGCCTCCGCGGTGCGCGCGTCGCGCAGGGCGTCGGACGCGCGCCGCGTGCAGGCGCAGGACGGGGTGCCGTCCGGCGTCCGTGGCGCGGCGCACTCGGGGCAGACATGCCCGTTCGGTTCAGTCACGCGTTGGGTCCCTCCCCCTGAGACTCGCCCCCTCGGAACTCCCGAGGTTAGTCACATCCACCACACCTTCTCCCAGGAGCCCCCGGAATCCCGCCTTCCGCACCCGTTACAAGCTTCAACAGGCCATAACCCGCCATACCGACCACCATGGAGGGTGACCCAGACCCCAGGGGCTCATGGGAGGTCCGCATGACGGGCGAGAAACCCGGTGATGTGCACGATCCGGACGCACCGCCGCAGGACCCCCCGTACGGTGTGAACGAGTCGGCCGTGCGGAGGCGCTCGGCGGCCGCCGTCGACGCCAAGGAGGCGCCGGTGCACGGCAGCGTCGTCGTCTCGATCGGCGCGCTGCTGCTCGGCATGCTGCTGGCGGCCCTCGACCAGACGATCGTGTCGACCGCGCTGCCCACCATCGTCAGCGACCTGGGCGGGCTCGAACATCTGTCGTGGGTGGTCACCGCGTATCTGCTCGCGTCGACCGCGGCCACTCCGCTGTGGGGCAAACTCGGCGACCAGTATGGCCGGAAGAAGCTGTTCCAGGCCGCGATCGTGATCTTCCTCGTCGGGTCCGCACTGTGCGGAATGGCACAGAACATGGGCGAGTTGATCGGCTTCCGGGCCCTTCAGGGCCTCGGTGGCGGTGGGCTCATCGTGCTGTCCATGGCGATCGTCGGCGACATCGTCTCGCCGCGCGAACGGGGCAAGTACCAGGGGCTGTTCGGGGCCGTCTTCGGTGCGACGAGCGTGCTGGGGCCGCTGCTCGGCGGGCTGTTCACCGAGCACCTCAGCTGGCGCTGGGTCTTCTACGTCAACCTGCCCGTCGGCGTGGTCGCGCTCATCGTGATCGCGGCGGTCCTGCACATCCCGAGGAAGTCCGCCCAGCACGTCATCGACTACCTCGGCACGTTCCTCATCGCCGCGGTCGCCACCTGTCTCGTTCTCGTGGCCTCGCTCGGCGGCACCACCTGGGGGTGGAGCTCGCCGCAGATCATCGGTCTCGCGGTGCTCGGTGTCCTGCTCGCCGTGGCCTTCGTGGCGGTGGAGCAGCGGGCGGCCGAACCCGTCCTGCCCCTGAGGCTCTTCCGCATCCGCACCTTCTCCCTCTCCGCCGTCATCAGCTTCATCGTCGGTTTCGCGATGTTCGGCGCGATGACCTATCTGCCGACCTTCCTCCAGGTCGTCCGGGGCGTGAGCCCCACCCTGTCCGGCGTGTACATGCTGCCCATGGTGTTCGGGCTGCTGCTGTCCTCGACCGTCTCCGGGCAGATCGTCAGCCGTACCGGACGCTGGAAGGTCTTCCCCATCGCGGGCACCGGTGTCACGGCGCTCGGTCTGCTCCTGCTCCACAAGCTCGACGAGCACAGCAGCACCGGCGAGATGAGCGTGTACTTCCTCGTCTTCGGCCTGGGCCTCGGCCTGGTCATGCAGGTCCTGGTCCTGATCGTGCAGAACGCGGTCTCGTACGAGGATCTGGGCGTCGCCACCTCCGGCGCCACCTTCTTCCGCTCCATCGGCGCCTCGTTCGGCGTGGCCATCTTCGGCACCGTCTTCGCGAGCCGCCTCGGCGACAACCTGGTGGCGGTGCTGAGCGGAAGGCAACTGCCCGCCGGCATCACGCCGAACAGTCTCAAGGCCGACCCGAAGGGCATCGCCGACCTGCCGTCCGCGCTCCGCCAGCCCGTCCTGCACGCGTACGCCTCGTCGATCACCGACGTCTTCCTGTACGCCGCCCCGGTCGCCCTGCTCGGCTTCGTCCTGGCCTGGTTCCTGCGCGAGGACAAGCTGCGGGGTTCGGTCACGGCACCCGACATCACCGAGACGCTCGCCACCAATCCGGTGGAGCGGTCGTCGTACGACGAGGTGTGCCGCGCGCTGTCCGTGCTCGGCACCCGGGAGGGTCAGCGGGAGATCTACGAGAAGATCACCGAGCGGGCGGGGTACGACCTGCTGCCCGCCGCGAGCTGGCTGCTGCTGCGCATCAAGAAGTACGGCTGGGCGGAGCCCGCGCTGCTGGCCGAGCGCAGCACCGTACCGCTGCCCGTCGTACTGGCCGCGGCCCGGCAGTTGGAGGAGTGCCGCCTCGCCGCCCGCGAAGGGCTCGACCTCGTCCTCACGGACGAAGGCCGCGAGGTCGCCGGGAAGCTGGCCACGGCCCGTGAGGAGTCCCTGGCGGAGCTGCTCGGCGACTGGTGGGGCCCGGACCGCCCGACCGATCTGACCCAGCTGGTCAAGGAGCTGAACGGCGAGCTGTGCGGGTCCGACGCGGAGCGGCCGCACGACGGGACGGTGCCGCGTACGCATCCGCGCGAGACACCGGCGTGAGTCCTCCGTCGGCCTTCAGGGCGTCAGCTTCTTCGTGAACCAGTGGTCGGCGTAGGTCTCGTCGTTGTGCGGCTCGGTCTCCTCGTAGCCGTGCCGCGCGTACAGGGCGCGTGCCTCCACCAGGTCACCCCGGGTGTCGAGGATCAGCCGCTCGGCGCCCAGGCCGCGCGCCGCCTCCTCGGCCGCCGTGAGCAGCAGCGCCGCGCCGCCCCGTCCGCGCAACCGCTCGCGCACGAACACGCGCTTCAGCTCACCCGTCGTGGCGTCGAGCATCCGCACCCCGGCCATGCCGCCGGGGTCGCCCCCGTAGCGCGCGACCAGCAGCACCCCGCCGGGCGCCTGGAACTCGGCACCCGGGGTCGCCGCGATCTCCCGCTCCAGTTCCTCGGGGTCGGTCGGGTGCCCCTCGTGCAGCAGGTACCAGCGGTCGCTGACCTCCGTGTAGTACGCGCGCCACAGTGCCGCGGCGACGGACGAGTCGAAGGGCTCGGGGGCGATGGTCCAGTTCATGGCGGTCATTGTCGGGAGGCGCGGCCCCTGGTTCGCAAGCGGATTTCGGCGGGGCGCCGGTGAGGGATTCGTTTGAGTGCGGGGTTCCGGGCAACCCGGTCCTCGAACCGGCCCGTCGGGTCGAGAACCCCGGAAGGCACCCATGTCCACAGGCCTCATCATCGCTTTGATCGTGATCGTGGCGGTCGCCGTCGTCGCGGCCGCGCTGATCCTTTTGGCCCGCAGGCCGCAGGGCGGGCGCACACTGCGGCGGCGCTTCGGGCCGGAGTACGACCGGGCCGTCGCCCAGCACGACGGCGACGCCAGGGCCGCCGAGCGTGACCTCGCCGAGCGGGTGAAGCGACACGGCTCGCTGCGTGAACGGCCGCTGGAGCCCGCGGCCCGCGACGAGTACGCGGCCCGCTGGGGGGCCGTTCAGGAGCGCTTCGTCGACTCCCCCAGGAGGCGGTGGCCGAGGCGGACCGGCTGGTCGCCGAGCTGGCCGGCGCACGCGGCTTCCCCGACGGCGAGCGCTACGAGGAGCAGCTCGACGCGCTCTCCGTCCACCACGGACACCATCTGCACGGCTACCGGCGCGTCCACCAGGCCACGTACGCCCCCACCGCGGGCGCCGACGGCGGCACGGAGGAACTCCGCGCGTCCATGGTGGAGGCCCGCGCCCTCTTCGAGGAGCTGCTGGCCCCGGTTCGCGAGGACGCCCGCCAGGACACCGCCCCCGCCGCGGCATCCGTCCCGGACGAGCGTTCCCACCGAGCCCATGTTCCGTCGGTACTGACCAGGCGTCACGTGAAGGGGAGTTGAGGAAGTGAAGAAGATGACTTCGGACAACGGCAATGAGAACACTCCGCGTCGTGAGGCGATGACGGGTCGCGGCGACGTCGACCCCCTCGTCCACCGGCACGCCCAGGACGCCCGGGCGACCGGCCCCGGCACCCCCGCCGACCCGGCCGTCCGCGACCCCGGCGAGGCCCCCGGCGGGGTCGAGGCCCCCGGCGGGACGGGGTCCCGCGAGACCGCGAACCCGTTCCGTTCGACGGCCGACGACACGCGGACCGTGCCCGCCGACGATCGCGACACCCGCGCAGGACAGGGCGCCGACATGCGGGCCGGGCAACAGAAAGCCATGCGCGCCATGCAGCCGGATTCCGCCCGCGCCGGGCAGGGCGGTGACCCCACCGGCGCCGGGCAGCCGGAATCCAGGCGCGACGAGGAGGCGGAGTTCGCCCGCGGTGGAGCGCGGGGTGAACCCACACGTGCCGGGCAGCAGGAATCGGCCCGTGCCGGGCAGGGCGGTCCCACCTCCGCGGGGCAGCGCGGTACCGGTCCGCAGGGGGAAGGCGACGGGACGTTGCTGTCGCACGACGAGTGCGACAAGTACTCGTTGCGGATGCAGCACGCCGTCGGTGGGTTCGTGGACGGCCCGCGGGCGGCCGTCGAGGAGGCGGACCACGTCCTGGAGGAGCTGACCACCGAGTTCACGGACGCCATGACCCGGCGCCGCCGCACCCTGCGGACGACCTGGCAGGCGGCCGGTGAGAGCGACACGGCCGACACGGAGAAGCTGCGGCTCGCCCTGCGCGACTACCGCGAGGTGACCGAGCGACTCCTGCACCTGTAGGCGACCGAGCGACTCCTGCACCTGTCAGGAGGCCGAACCGTCGAGTGCCACCGTGAGGCCGCGTCCCGGACCATGTTCCGGGGCGCGGCCTCACCCGTCGACGGGGTCATCCGGCCCGGCGCTCGCGCCACTCCCGGACGATCTCGTCCACGTCGTACGGCTTGAGGCCGAGGGGAGGTCCCGGCGGCGGCTTGAACATGACCTCGCGGATCTTGGTGTTGATGTCCTCGACGATCCGGCGCACGACACGCTCGGAGGGCGCCACCGAGGCCGCCGCGAGCGCGTCCTCGGCCTCCTTGCGCAGGGCCAGCGTCGGCGGCAGCACCGACAGCCCCTCGCGGGCCATCTTCCGCTTGATCCACCACAGTTCGTCGTACGGCGTGTCGGTCACGCCGGGCATCGGCCTGCCCGCACCGGGCAGGTCCGCGAACTCGCCGCGGGCCTCCGCCTCACGGATCTGTCGGTCGACCCAGGTCTCGAAGCTGACCCCGGGTGGCTTCCGTTCGGTCATGCGTCCATTGTGCCGTACGACACACGATCGGACGATCGGGAGATTTATCATGCGGCGGCGGCGCGTCAACCACACCCGGTACCAGGAGGGTTGAAGCGCCGCGGACCGGATGAACGCTGGAACTCGAAGGAGCGCACGTGCTCGAACTCACCATGGCCTCGGTCACCGGGGCGGACGCTGGCGCGACGGCCGGAATGCTGATGGCCGACGCGCCGAGCGACCCCGGAGCCGTGCTGCGGGTGGGCCGGGACCGGGCCGTGTGCCGGCTCGCGACCCCCGACGACTGGCTGTTCGTCTCCCGGGTCCACCTGGAGTTCCTGTGCGGCCCGGACGGTACCTGGCAGGTCACCTGGCTGCACGGGTCACGCCCGGAGCCCTCCGCCGAGGTACGGCTGACGCTGGCCGGACTGCCGACCCAGGCCGTCCCGTACGGCGGAACGGCGAAGCTCCCCGCGGGCGGTTCGGGAGAGATCGTCATCCTCGACCGCACAGGACCGCACAGCGTGAACGTGGGTTTCTACCACGAGACCTGAGCCCGCCGGAGGGGGGAAGCGGGCGTCAGGCCAGCACGCGCGCCAGCGCGAACCCGTCGTACCCCTTGCTGCCCACCGTCTGGATCGCCGTACCGCTCAACTTCGGGTGGGCGGCGATCAGTTCGAGGGCGGCCCGGGTGCCCCGCACGCTCGGTTCGGCGCTGCCCGCCTCGGTGACCCGCCCGCTGCGCACGACGTTGTCGACGACGATCAGGCTGCCGGGGCGGGTGAGCTTGAGGGCCCACTCGACGTAGTGCGGGTTGTTCACCTTGTCGGCGTCGATGAACACGAAGTCGAACGGCTCCGGGTTCTCCTCGGCCAGCTTCGGCAGCGACTCCAGCGCGGGGCCCACCCGCACCTCGGTGATCTTGTCGAGGCCCGCGCGGGCGAGGTTGCGGCGGGCGACCTCGGCGTGCGTGGCGTCGTACTCGAAGGTGATCAGCCTGCCGTCGGCCGGGAGCGCGCGGCCCAGCCAGATGGTGCTGTAGCCGCCGAGGGTGCCGATCTCCAGGATGCGGCGGGCGCCCTGGATCTCGGCGAGCAGCTGGAGCAGCTTGCCCTGGTTCGGCGCGACGGCGATCTGCGGCAGCCCCGCGGCGTCGCTGTCGCGCAGGGCCGCCGTCAGGGTCTCGTCGGCGGGGGCGAGGAGGGTGGCGAAGTAGTCGTCGACTTCGTTCCAGAGCTGCGACTCGCTCATGAACCATGCCTTTCGTATGCCTAGTTAGATGTCCTAACTAGTCCCGCGACCCAACCTACACGGCGGGCGCGGAGCCCGGCAGCGGGCGACCCGCGGACTCGGTCATGAACCACACCGCCACGCCACCGACGACGGCCGCGGCCATCATGTAGTAGGCGGGCATCATCATGTTCCCGGTCGCCCCGATGAGCGCCGTGGTCACCAGCGGGGTCGTACCGCCGAAGAGCGAGACGGAGACGTTGAAACCGATGGACAGCGAGCCGTAGCGGACCTTGGTCGGGAAGAGCGCCGGGAGTGCGGCGGGCATCGCGGAGGTGAAGCAGACCAGCAGCAGGCCCAGCGCGCCCATGCCGAGCGCGACCGCGAGCAGACTGCCCTGGCGGATCAGCAGGAGCGCCGGTACGGACAGGGCGAGGAAGCCGACGCAGCCCGCGGCGATCACCGGGCGGCGGCCGATCCGGTCGGTCAGCGCGCCCGCGAAGGGCTGGACGATCATCATCAGCGCCATCACGCCGAGGACGACCAGCAGGCCGTGCGTCTCGTCGTACTTCAGCTCGCTCGTCAGATAGCTCGGCATGTACGACAGCAGCATGTAGTCGGTGACGTTGAAGACCAGCACCAGGCCGACGCAGAGCAGCAGCGCGCGCCACTGGCCCGCGACCATGTCGCGCAGCCGCACCTTGGGGCGGTCCGCCTCCTTCTTGGAGGCCTTCGCCAGTTCCGCCGCGAACGCCGGGGTCTCCTCCAGGCGCATCCGCAGATACAGGCCGATGATCCCCATCGGGCCCGCGATCAGGAACGGCACGCGCCAGCCCCAGGACAGCAGGTCCTCGGTGGACAGGAAGGCGGTCATGAGGGTGACCAGGCCGGCGCCGCCGATGTATCCGGCGAGGGTGCCGAACTCCAGCCAGCTCCCGAAGAAGCCGCGCTTCTTGTCGGGCGCGTACTCGGCGATGAAGGTGGAGGCGCCCGCGTACTCGCCGCCGGTGGAGAAGCCCTGGACGAGCCGGGCCGCGAGCAGCAGCAGGGGAGCGCCGACGCCGATCGTGGCGTACGACGGGATCAGGCCGATCGCGAAGGTGCCCGCCGCCATCATGATCATGGTGAGGGCGAGGACCTTCTGGCGGCCGACGCGGTCGCCGAGCGGGCCGAAGACCATGCCGCCGAGCGGGCGGACGAGGAAGGCCGCGGCGAAGGCGCCGAAAGTGGACAGCAACTGCGCGGTGGGGTTGCCGGAGGGGAAGAAGACCTTGCCCAGCGTCACCGCGATGTAGCTGTAGACACCGAAGTCGAACCACTCCATCGCGTTGCCGAGGGCCGCCGCCTTGACGGCCCGTTTGACCAGGGCCGGATCGGTGACGTAGGCCTCGGGCGGCGCGGGGGTCCGGGGTCGGGGTACGGCGGGGGTGACTGCTGTGGCGGACGGCAAGGGCATGCCCTTCGTAGGGGACGGGGACGTGGCTCACCCGGAAGTGGGCCGAAAAGCGACCATAGGGGCACTCGTCCGCATCACGTGCCGTAGGCAACTCGATGCATAGTGCAAATAAATGCGCCGTACGCAGGGGTGCAGGCCCGGTCGAGCGCCGCTTTTCCGGGGCCTCTCTGTGAGCTAAGTCGCGAACGAACGGGGGAACCGGAACCATGCACGCACTATCTTCATCCGGACAAAAGGCGGGGGATCGTCAGGTGAAGAGGGGGTTGCCTGCGTCTCTCCATCGGGGCGTGCGAGCCTCGTAAGGTCCGAGCGGGGTCCGGACGCACGGGGCACGCGGGACGAACGGGACAAACGGGGTGGGAGGGTCGGCGGGGCGTGGCGAACGTTGAGCACGGCGGGACAGCGGGCAATGCCTTCGGGGCGGGGGCGGCGGACTCGGCGAGAGCGAGACTGCGCGCGATCCGGATAGGACTGTGGGTGATCGCCGCGGTCCTGGCGATACGGCAGGTCACCGTCGTGCTGAGCATCCCGAAAGGGGAACGGCTGACGGACCTGGAGACCTGGGTCGGACCCAACGGCGTCCTGCACGTGAAGGGATCGCTGTACGACTCGACGCAGTTCACCGGCACCCCCTTCGGAGGACTCGTCCTCAAACCCCTCACCCGCGCCGCCGAACAGGCACTCGGCTGGGGCTGGACCTTCGGCAGTCTCTCGCTTGTCGTCGTGCTCGGCCTGGTCGTCGCACGCGCCCTGCCCCAGCCGGTGAGCCGGCGCACCGCCCTGCTCGCCGCGCCCGTCGCGATCAGCCTGCTGATGCTGTCACTGCCGGTGCGCAACGCCCTCTATCTCGGCCAGACCAGCATCATTCCGGTGCTGCTCGTCCTGCTGGGCTGCTTCGCCGTCCGGGGTGAGCGTGCCAGCGGCCTGCTGATCGGTGTCGCCGCCGCCCTGCAGCCCACCATGCTGCTCTTCGCGCCGCTGCTCTGGTTCACCGGGCGCCGCCGCGCCGTCGAATCCACCGCGATCACCTTCGCCGGCCTCGGCGCGCTCGCCTGGGCCGCGATGCCGCACGACTCCACCACCTACTGGGTGCACCACCTGGCGGGCGTCGGCCTCGGCGGGGACGCCGACGACCTCTCCAACCAGTCGCTGCACGGCGCGCTGCTGCGGCTCGGCCTCAACGGCCCGCTGGAGATCACCCTGTTCCTGCTGCTGGGCGCCGCGGTCGCCGCCCTCGGCCTGCGCCGCGCCATCCGCTACGCACGGGACGGGCAGCTGCTGCTGGCCGTGGCGATCACCGGCTGTGTCGCCGTCGTCGTCTCGCCCACGTCCTGGCAGCACCAGCTGCTGTGGGTGCTGCTCGCGCTGGTCGGCAGGGTCGGCAAGAAGACCTCGGACCGCCCCATGTGGCCCGTCGCCGTCATCCTCGTCATGACGCTGCCCGCGAAGATGATGCTGCCGAACATGGCGGCGCTCTTCCCGCTGCGCGACAACGTGGTGCTGCTCGCCGCGCTCGCCGCCGCCACGATCGTGCCCTTCCTCTCCCGCACCTCGGAGCACTACCGGGCGCCGATCCCCACCGACTACGCCCGGTCCGTCCCCACGCGCTGGAAGCGGGTGCCGCTGCTCCCCTTCCTCGGCCGCGTGTTCACCCGCCCGAACCTGCTGCTCGAACTGCTCCTGATCCGCGTCGGCTACTCCGCCTACCAGCAGGTCAGGCTCGCCGCGACGGGCGGCACCAACGCGGGCGGCCGGACCACCGCCGAACACCACGGCGACCAGATCCTCTCCATCGAGCGGTTCCTGCACATCGACATCGAGCACTGGGTCAACCACGCCGTGTTCAAGGTCGAGTGGCTGCGGGACTTCTTCGACTTCTACTACGAGTCGTTCCACTTCGTCGTCCCGCTCACCGTCCTCGCCGTGCTCTACGCCCGCCGCCCCGGCGACTACCGCTGGGCGCGCTCGGCGCTCGGCTTCGCCACCCTCATCGCGCTCCTCGGCTTCTGGATCTTCCCGCTCGCCCCGCCGCGCCTGATGCCGGGCCTCGGCGTCATCGACACCGTGCACGGCGTGCAGGACTTCTCCAAGCCGGACTACGGCACGCTGACCGCGCTGACCAACCAGTACGCGGCGATGCCCTCGCTGCACTTCGGCTGGTCCCTGTGGTGCGGAGTCGTCATCGCGGTCCTGGCGCCCAAGTGGTGGATGAAGGCGCTCGGACTGCTGCACCCGCTGTTCACGGTCTCCGCGATCGTGGCGACCGGCAACCACTGGGTGCTGGACGCGGTGGGCGGCGCGGCCGTCGTCGGCGCGGGCTTCGGCCTGACCCACCTCCTCCAGGGGCCGCGGCCGAGGCCGCTGATGAAGCCCGTGGAGGTCAGCATGAAGGAGCCGGTCCCGGCGACGGGCCGTACCCCGAGCTGATCCGGTACTCACCCGGCTCGGTCACCGTCAGCCGCGTGAACTCGCCGTCCCGTGTCAGGCAGCCGCCCGGCGCGCGCAGCCACGGTGAGTACGCGACCCGCACGGTCACCGGGCCGGGCCTCGGCACCCGTACGTCCACCTCGGCGCTCGTCGTGCGCAGCACGGAGCCGGGCGCCGACACCAGCGGCACGGCGTCGCGCACCCGCAGCACCTGCCAGTTGGCGTCGCTCCACACCGGCTCCAGCCACGCGGGCCGGCTCCGCACCAGCCGCGCCTCCGCCTCGGCGAACCCGTCCGGCTTTCCCGCCGGCAGCACGACGAATCCCACCGCCCAGCGGTCCAGCCAGGCCCGATAGGTCGCCTCCGAGAAGGTGCCGTCGTAGAAGAGCCGCCCCCGCTCCATGTCCAGCTGACGGTTCCAGCCGCGCGCCAGGTTCACATGCGGGGCGAGCGTGGAGGCCTCGCGGTGGTTGCGGGCCGGGACCACCTCGACACGGCCGCGGCCGGCGCCGAGCCGCTCCAGCGTCCGTACGACGCCGTGCGTGTCGGCGGCCCAGGCGGGCACGGTCGTGGACACCTCCAGGTCGTCCACGGTCTTCTGTCCGACCCAGGCGACGGACAGCACGAGCGCCACCACCAGCGCCACGCGCCGCACCGCATGCCGCCCCCCGGGCGCGGTGAGCAGCGACGCGAGGAGCGCGGCGGGCGCGAACAATTCCGCGAACCGCTCCACGTTCGTCCCCACCGGGGAGGCGATCAGATACGTCAGCACGGTCCCGACCGCGTACACGACCCCGCACCACCGGGCCACCCGCCAGCCGCGCGGGGCCAGCGTGGAGATGGTCAGCCCCAGCAGCACGGGCGGCCAGATCCGGCCCGAGGGCATCAACTGCTGTCCGGCGAAGGGGAACAGCAGTGTGGTCGCCCCGACGACGACCACCGGCGGCACCAGCAGCACCGCGGCCCGCACCCGGTCCCGTACGGCGAGATGCCCGGCGCCCACCACCACCAGGAACAGTCCGGCCACCGGACTCGCCATGGTCGTCAGTGCCGCGTACGCCGCCGCCTGCAGCGTCCGCCGCTCGCCCGTCAGCAGCACACAGGCGGCGAGACCGAGGGCGACGCCCAGCGCGAAGGTGGTGCGCCCCGAGGCGACGTTGCACCACAGTGCGAGCGAGGCCAGCAGCGCGGGGCCCACCGGCCGCCGTATCCCCGTGCGGGCGATCAGCACGGCGGCCAGCCAGGTGGCGGCGAGCCCGGAGACCACCGTCACCGGGCGCACACCCAGCGCGGCCATCAGATACGGCGAGATCAGGCTGTAGTTGGCGGTGTGCATCCCGCCGTACCAGAAGAGGTTGTACGCCGATCCGCCGTGCCGCGCCACGAACTCCGCCCACGCCACCTGGGCCGCGAGATCGCCACCGCCGGTCGCGAGGAAGGCCCACCACACCGCGTACAGCGGCAGCACGGGGAGGGTGACGAGGAGAGGGAGACGGTGGCGCAGCCAGAACGCGTGAGGCGGGCGTTTTCTGCGTACGGCCGGGTGGTCGGGCCGGACGGGGGTCAGCTCGGCAGAGACCACGGTGCACCGGTTCCGTTCGAAGCGTCGGTTGTCTTCGGAGGTGGGGGGATGGCTGAGCCACCGGTGAAGACGCGAAACGGAACGGTGACGTTCATCGGAGGTTCGTCTCGGGGGAGGCAGGGGCGGGGCGTAGGAGGATGCCCCTGCCTCCCGCGGGACGGGCCGGCGGACACCGGGAGTCCGTCGGCCCGAGCGTGCGGTGCGGTCAGCCGGCGTCGACCTGGAGTTCCTTGACGCCGTTGATCCAGGCGGAGCGCAGTCGGCGCGGGTCGCCGACCAGGGTGAGGTCCGGCATCGCGTCGGCGATCGCGTTGAAGATGAGGTCGATCTCGAGGACGGCCAGGGACTTGCCGAGGCAGTAGTGGGGGCCTCCGCCGCCGAAGCCGAGGTGGGGGTTGGGGTCGCGGGTGATGTCGAAGGTGTCCGGGTTCTCGAAGACCTCGGGGTCGTGGTTGGCGGAGGCGTAGAAGATGCCGACGCGGTCGCCCTTCTTGATCTGCTTGCCGCCGAGTTCGGTGTCCTGGGTGGCGGTGCGCTGGAAGGAGACGACCGGGGTCGCCCACCGCACGATCTCCTCGGCCGTGGTCGCCGGGCGGGTGCTCTTGTACAGCTCCCACTGCTCGGGGTGGGTGAGGAAGGCGTGCATGCCGTGGGTGATGGCGTTACGGGTGGTCTCGTTGCCGGCGACCGACAGCATCAGCACGAAGAAGCCGAACTCGTCGGACCCGAGGTTGCCCTCGTCCTCGGCCGCCACCAGCGTGCTGACGATGTCCTTGGCCGGGCACTGCTTGCGGTCGGCGGCCATGTTCATGGCGTACGAGATCAGCTCGGCGGCCGACTCGGCGCCGACCTCCTCGGTGATGGCGTACTCCGGGTCGTCGTACGCGATCATCTTGTTGGACCACTCGAAGATCTTGATGCGGTCGTCCTGGGGCACGCCGATCAGCTCGGCTATCGCCTGGAGGGGCAGTTCGCAGGCGACCTCGGTGACGAAGTCGAAGGGTCCCGAGTGGGCGCGGGCGCCCTCGACGATCGCGAGGGCGCGGGAGCGGAGCCGTTCCTCCAGCGCGCGGATGGCCCTTGGCGTGAAACCGCGTTGCACGATCTGGCGGACACGGGTGTGCTCGGGCGGGTCCATGTTGAGCAGGATCAGCCGCTGGGCGTCGATCGCGTCGCGCTGCATGTGCTCGTGGAAGCGGATGATCGCGGTGTTGAGGGAGGAGGAGTAGATCTCCGGGTGCGTGGAGACGTACTTGACGTCCGCGTGCCGGGTCACCGCCCAGTAGCCCTCGTCCTGGAAGCCGGCCAGACCGGCGGGCTGGGGGATCCAGCGGACGGGTTCGGCCCGGCGCAGTTCGGCGAACTCCGGCAGGGGCACGCGGTGGTGCAGCAGATCGGGGTCGGTGAAGTCGAACCCGTCGGGCAGCGCGGGACAGGGCATCGGCGACCACCCACCATTCTGACGGTCCATCAGGAATCCGGAATTGCCGTGAAGGTAGTAACGGGTTCTACAAGTCGCAAGAGGTACGGCGCCCCGAATTCCGTGGGGAGTTCGTGCAGATCACGACTTCGAGCGCTGCACGACCCTTGCGGCGCGGGGGCTCCGATCCGCAGACTGCACACAGAACTGGTACGCGTTCTAGTTCTGCGCGGTGGGTGGGCCGGGACGCCCCGCGCTGCGCGGGTCAGCAGGGCCTGGCCGCCGGACAGGCCTGAGGAGAGGACGAGCCCCCATGGCCGCGGAACCCGTGATCGTCGAAGCCGTACGCACCCCCATCGGCAAGCGAGGTGGCGCGCTCGCCAACCTCCACCCCGCCTATCTCCTGGGCGAGACCTACCGTGAACTCCTCGGCCGCACCGGCATCCATGCCGACTGTGTCGAGCAGATCGTCGGCGGCACGGTGACGCACGCCGGCGAGCAGTCCATGAACCCCGCGCGCACGGCCTGGCTCGCCATGGGCCTGCCGTACGAGACGGCGGCGACGACGGTCGACTGCCAGTGCGGCTCCTCGCAGCAGGCCTCCCACATGGTGGCCAACATGGTCGCGGCGGGCGTCATCGACGTCGGGATCTCGTGCGGCGTCGAGGCGATGTCGAGGGTGCCGCTGGGCTCCGGCTCCAAGCACGGCCCCGGGAAACCGTTCCCGGACGAGTGGAACGTGGACCTGCCCAATCAGTTCGAGGCCGCGGAGCGCATCGCGCGAAATCGTGGCCTGACGCGCGAGAACGTCGACTCGCTGGGGCTCGTCTCCCAGGAGCGCGCCGCGAACGCCTGGGCGGAGGAGCGCTTCAAGCGCGAGACCTTCGCCGTCCAGGTGCCGACCACCGAGGACGAGCAGCGGGCCGGACAGGGCATGTGGCGCCTCGTCGACCGCGACGAGGGGCTCCGCGACACGTCCATGGAGGCGCTGGCCGGCCTCAAGCCGGTGATGCCCACGGCCGTCCACACGGCGGGCAACTCCTCGCAGATCTCGGACGGTGCGGCGGCGATCCTCTGGGCGTCCAAGCGGATGGCCCGGGCGCTGAAGCTGCGTCCGAGGGCGCGGATCGTGGCCCAGGCGCTGGTGGGTTCGGACCCGCACTTCCATCTGGACGGGCCGATCGACGCGACGCGCGCGGTGCTGGGCAAGGCGGGGATGTCCTTGAAGGACATCGACCTCGTGGAGATCAACGAGGCGTTCGCTTCCGTGGTGTTGAGCTGGGCACAGGTCTTCGGACAGGACCTGGAGAAGGTCAACGTGAACGGCGGTGCGATCGCGCTCGGGCACCCGGTCGGGGCGACGGGTGCCCGGCTGATCACTACCGCCCTGCACGAACTGGAGCGACGGGACAAGGAGTTCGCGCTGATCACGATGTGCGCGGGCGGCGGACTGGCCACCGGGACGATCATCCAGCGGCTGTAGTCCACGAGACGAAGGTGGCGAAGGCGGCGGGGGCGATCGTGAGGATCGGGCCGGTGGGGTTTTTTGAGTCTCGTACGGCGATGGTGGTGTCCAGGGTTCCGGCGATCTCTATGCACTGTCCGCCCTGGTCACCGCTGTAGCTCGACTTACGCCACTGGACCGCCGTCAGAATCGCGTTGTTCTCCATAGCGTTCCTCCATCGCGCGCCGGATCAGCTCCGCCGAGTCCCTGAGGGAGAGCGCGGAAGCTCGGAGATGATCGTAACGGAGCGAACAGTCCTTGACGGTGTCCGGGCTGGCGGTCGGATGCCCGCTTCCGTAGCTCTCGGTGTACACGATGGTCGGGTCGCTCGCGAAGCGGTAGACGTCGAACGAGCCTTGCAGTCCAGCGTGTTCTCCAGCCGAGAACGGCAGCACCTGGATGTTGATCCGGGAGTTGTCCTCGTACGACAACAGGTGGGCGAGTTGCTCTCGCATGGTCTTCGGGCCGCCGATCTCCTGGTGCAGCGCGGCCTCGCTGAGGACCGCCCAGAAGACCGGCGGTTTCCCCTTCTCCAAGATGCGCTGGCGGGCCAGGCGTACGGCGGTACGGTCGTCAAGGTCGGTCTGGTCCAGTGCGCCCAGCACGGCACGCGCGTATGCGTCGGTCTGGAGAAGACCGAGGACCATGTGCGTCTGGAAGGAACAGATCTCGACCGCCCGCGCCTCCAACTCCGCCACCTGTTGGAACCAGGCCGGAAGTTGACTACGCATCACCAGTCCGACCAGCCGGGACAGTAACCCACCCGTTCCCAGCGCCGCGTCCACCCGCTCGCTGAACTCCGGCGTCGGCAGCTTCCTCGCCGTCTCGATCTGGCCGACCAGTGAGCCGGTGTAGTTGACGATGTCGCCGAGCTGCCGCTGTGTCAGGCCCGCGGACTCACGATGGCGCCGCAACTCGAACCCGTAGTAGTCGAGCGGGGACGCGCCCGGGTCGAGGATGTTGATATGGGTCACGTACGGCCCCTCTCGTGCGCAACTCGGTCCACTCCGGGACCCGTTGTATTCGTTCCGTAGCCGAGCGTAGTCGCGCGAGGTCAGTCTCGTAGCGTGAACGAACACATTCCCCCACCCTCCTGGGCCCCCGCCCCGCCCAGTACGCGATGCGGATCACCGTCGGCGCACACTCGGTCCGGCACGTCCGGCGGATCGTCAGGTCGCTGCTGGACGACTGGGACTTGGCCGAGCTGGCCGACTCCGTGGAGCTGGCCGTGACCGAGCTGGTCGCCAACGTCGTACGCCATGTCCCGGACCGGCGCTGCGCGTTGCTGGTGCTGCGGCAGACGGCGGGCGTGAGGGTGGAGGTCGTGGACGGCTCCCCGCAACCACCCCGCGTGCCCACCGAGTTGTCGCCGGAGGCGGAGGGCGGGCGCGGGCTCGTGCTGCTCGACGCGGTGGTCGACAAGTGGGGTGTGGGGCCGGGACCCGGGGGTGGCAAGACGGTCTGGTTCGAGTGCCGACCGGCTCGGCCGCCGGGCCAAACCCGGGGGGCTGGGAATCACTCATGGTGATGATGATCGTGCGAGGGAACCCGAACATCCGTTTTTGTCCCCTGATGATGAGCCTCACATCCAAGTCGCACGGCCGCATCACGGCCCCGGTGGCGTACGCCACCGGGGCCGTCGTGCGGCCCGAAGAAGGGGAACCATCGCAGTGAGCGATGAGAAGGCAGCCCGCGAGCAGCAGTTCGTCGGTTCTATCGGCCTGGTGGCCCCGCTGGACCAGCCGAAGCCGCCACCGGCCCCGGCACCGGACGAGACGTGGCACTTCGGGCGGCACCTGAACGCGGACGAGGAGGGCCAGGAAGACTACGTGCCGGTCTACGACGGCATGGCCTGGGTGTACTACGGCAAGGGCCACCGCGGTCTGGAGCGGCCGGTGCTGATGGCCGACGGCTTCCATGTGGGGCCCAGCAGCCTGGACGAGCTCTACGACGGATTCGAGCGGGGCGAGTACCCGCTGATGACCCAGTTGCACCAGCGCGGCCGGGACGCGGTCATCTTCGGCTACGGGGAGCGCTCCGCGTCGATCCTCGACAACGCCGGGTACGTGATCGAGGCGATCACGAGGCTGATCGACGAGCGCACGGGCGACGAACCGCTGGTGGTCGGCGGGTTCAGCATGGGTGGTCTGGTCACGCGCTATGCCCTGGCGCGGATGGAGACCCAGAAGATGGACCACCAGACCGGGATGTACTTCTCCTACGACAGCCCCCACCGCGGCGCGTGGGTGCCGATCGGTCTGCAGGCGTTCGCGCACTACATCAAGCGCGGCAACCCGGCCAACAGCGCGCTGTCGGACCAGATCAACAGCCCGGCCTCCCGCGAGCTGATGTGGCGGCACATCGAGACGGTGGACGGCACTCCCGGGCAGGACAAGGCCCGTACCGAGTTCCTCGCCGCTCTGGAGCGCGTCGGCAACTGGCCGAGGCGGCCTCGGAAGCTCGGCGTCGCCAACGGCACCGGAAACGGCCGGGGCACGGGGATCCAGCCCGGCGCGAAAGCGTTCCGCGCCACCGGGATTCTGTTCCCCGGCACCACCATCTACACCCAGTCCGAGGGTGACGACGCCCTGGTCGCCGAACTGAAGGCGAACTTCGGGAAGGACGAGTCGATCACCACCGACGGGTTCCCGGAGATCGACGGCGCTCCCGGCGGGACGCTGGCCTCCTTCGGTATCGCCGCCAACACCATCAACAAGCTGATCCCCGGCAGCGCGGTGGCCCCGGTCCCCGAGATCTGCTTCGTGCCCTCGGTCAGTGCGGTGGACGTCCGCGACCTGGACACCACCGCCCTGCTGAACACCGACATCAGTGCCCTCGACCCCAACGAGAGCGAACTCGACGCGTTCCTGTGCGCCTCGCAGAACGAGGAGCACACCAAGATCACCGAAGAGCTGTGCAGCTGGCTCCTCGGCAAGCTCGACCAGCGGTAGCCCCGCCGGTATCCGTGACGGTCTCGGCCGCGGCAGCACGCCGGCGCTGCCGCGGCCGAGACGTCCTCATTCCCGTCCCCTCATTCGCGCCCCGAAGTCGCGACCGCCAGTACCCCCGCCAGCAGTGCCGCGAGCAGCAGGGGGAGGCCCAGGCCGTGGTGGATCACCAGCCATGCGCCGAGCGTCGCGCCCGCCAGCATGGCGAGGACGGCCGCCGTGCGGCGGGGGGAGCGGTGGCCCGAGCCGTCGCCGGCCGGGGAGTCGGAGGCGAGGCCGGTCAGGGTCATCGTCAGAACGGTGGTCGTGAGGTCCGGCACCCCGAGTTTGCGGACCGTCGCGTTGCGCAGGCCCATGGCGAAGGCCGTGAGGGCGATCAGGGCGTAGGCGGTCGCGGTCGCGCCCGGCGCGGCGAAGGCGACCACGGCGGAGATGCCCACGAACACCGCCTCCGCGGTGAGTGTGACCCGCGCCCAGGTCCTGCGTGAGCCGCCGCCGTACCGCCCCGCGATCCGGCCCCCGACTGCGGCGCCCACCAGGAAGCAGGCCAGCGAGGTCGAGGTGTGAGGGATCGAGAAGCCGGGGGCGCCGGCCGCGGCGAAGCCGAGTACCACCACGTTGCCGGTCATGTTCGCCGTGAAGACGTGCCCGAGTCCGAGATAGCTCACCGCGTCGATCAGCCCGCTGACCACGGTCAGCGACAGCAGCACCGCCACCAGACGCACCCCGCGCGCCTCGGGATCGTGCGTCTTCTTCGTCTCGGTGCTCATACGGCCTCCGGTCAGTGGGACGGGCCCGGTGCGCCGCGCCCCTGGGGCAGCCGTGCCCGTGAGGTCCTGTGGGCTGCCCCTTGTGTCCTTCCCCGCGCGCGTGTCCCGGAGTCACCATGACCCCTTACACCTCGGGGAACAACGGAAGCGGGCGCTCAGGCGTACGACGGGAGCCCGGCAGGTGAAGAGGTGGGTGGAGGAGATGTATGGACAGGCGGCAGTACGGCGAGGGCGGGCGCTCACGGGCGGGATCACCGGCACGTACCGCGCCCCTGCCACGCCCCGCCTCCCCGGGCCCCCACCAGGCCAGGACCGTCTCGGACGCCACACCCAGGACGCCCGCCGAGATGACGGCGATCCAGCGCACGGCCGGCAACCGGGCGGCGTCCGTGACCGTGCAGAGGGTGGGGGAGGCGAGCACGAGCGCGCCTCCCGCCGCCGAGGAGTCCGGCCGGGAGGACCAGGGCGCGGCCGTGATGACGCGGCTGAGCCGGTCGATCGAGGGCCATGTCGTCGTGGCGAAGATGAAGGTGAACCCCCTGGCGCCGGGCACGTGGTGGCCGGAGCACTGGATGCCGGAGGGGCCCGCGCGCCTGAAGCGCACCCTGGAGCGGCGGGTGATCAGCGGCGAGCTGTTCGGCGCCCAGGACCTGGAGGACATCAGGACGCTCTCCCAGGTGAACCCCCAGTGGCTCGCGAAGGTGGGTATCGGCACCCTCAAGGAGTCCGAGGACTACATCAAGGGCGACCACAAGGACTGGCTCCGGAACCCTCCGGGCAAACGCATCCTCGCCGCGACCCTGGCCTTCCAGCGGAACGCGCCGGGCACGCGCCCGGCGGGCGCGCCCACCCCGATCGCCCCGGACTACACCCTCGGCCGTTTCATGACCACCAAGGCTCCCGGGGTCTCAGGCGCGGAGAAGCAGACCCTGCGGGCCGAGCGTGACGAGCAGATACGACAGACCGCCGTCGACACCCTGCACCCGGCCGGACTCCCGTCCGAGCGCCTCCACCCCGACGCGGACAAGGCCGAGACGGTGAAGCACGCGGCGAAGGACGCGAAGGCCCGTGACGTCTTCACCTCCGTCCTGCTCCTGCTCCAGCACGGACTGAAGACCTACGACCCGGGGGCGGAGGTGGCCGCGCACGTCGACTATCGCGAGGGTGACGTCGTGCGGGCGCTCGCCCACGGCGGCCGGGTCAACATCCGCATCCCCGCCCTGCGCGCGGGCGAGTCGCCCCAGTCGTTGACGGACTTCCTGGGCGTCACGGACCGGGGCCGACGCGCGGGGTTCGTCGACAAGCGCGACTTCGCCACGCACCGCACCGCCATCGAGAAGAACAAGGGGGGCGAGCCGGGCAAGTTCCAGGAGAAGGGCGGCATCGGCGCGTCCGTCGCGAACTTTCTGACGCCGGCCGTGCCCCATGTCGGGCCCGAGCGTCCGCAGCTCATGGGCATGGACATCTCCGGCGGCGGGTTCGGCTCGCAGGACTGGAACGGCGACGTGGTCCTGCCGAACGGCTCGTACGGCCACATGCTGCTGATCCTCACCCCGCCGACCGCCGCCAAGGACGGCTCCCTGCTGGTCGGCATCGAGACGATCAAACCCCATGCCGTGAGCCCGGTCGGCTATGTGCACAACGCCCGGTCCACCGAGGCCACGGCCAACCCCGAGTCGGTCCTGCACGGTCACAAGGGGGACAAGGTCGGCACCGGCGGGCTGAAGCGCAACGAGCGCCTGGTGGAGCTGCGGGAGCTGGGGAAGGCCCAGGGAAGCGGGGACTGGCGCGCGTTCCTGGACAAGATCAAGCGGGAATGGCTCGACGAGCTGGAGAAGAACAAGGGCGACGTCGCCGAGCAGCGGAAGATGTACGAGCGGCTCGTCGGCCGTCGGCAGCACTTCTACGAGCAGACCGAGCAGACCGAGCAGGCTGAGTAGACCGACCGGGCTGAGTAGAACGAGCGGGCCGGTCGGGTCCAGTGGGGTCGATGGGCATGGCGAAGGCGGCGGCCCCGGGGATCGGGGGGCCGCCGCCTTCGCGTATGCGGGTGCCGTGGGGCGCCGGTGGTCACCGGTGGGCCGCTCAGTACCAGTTGTGGGCCTGCCAGAAGTTCCAGGCGGCGGCCGGGCTGCCGTAGCGCGAGTTCATGTAGTCCAGCCCCCACTTGATCTGGGTGGCCGGGTTCGACTTCCAGTCGGAACCGGCGGCAGACATCTTCGAGCCGGGCAGGGCCTGGACCAGGCCGTAGGCGCCGGAAGCGGAGTTCGTGGCGCTGGGGTTCCAGCCGCTCTCGTGCTCGACGATCTTGCTGAAGGCGGTGAACTGCGCGGCGTCCGGGATCATCTTGTGCGCGATCGCCTGGGCGGAGGAGGCCTGGCCGGTGGCGGCCTGAGCGGGGCTCGCGGCGAGGACCATGCCGGTGGCGGCGGCGGCCACGGCGGCGGTGGTGAGGACCTTCTTCGGGGAAGCGGCGATGGTGCGGATGAAGGAGACGGACACGCGGAGAACCTTTCTTAGGAAACAGGGCGGTCGCGGTGCGCCCTGTTCCACACGACGTGTGGTGGAGGCGTACATCGGCGCCGCGGCCCGGGTGGGCTCGTGGCGCCTGGCGACTGCTCCAGAGAAACAGGCTCAGGGGGGTGTCCGCAATGACCCCTTTTACTAGTGGTGGTCGCATCCGAGGGAAACATCCCTTCTGTGACCTGGGTCTCAAACCCCAGGTCAGAGGGGTTGACGACGCGTGCATGCCACGCCTTTGGCGCTACTAGCCCGCCTCGTATGTGACGTGGGTCCTGTGGGGTGCTTCACCCCGCGACTGGCGGAAGGTGTGCGGGTGGCTACGGGGCGCGTCCGAGTGGTGTGACCTGGGTCGCACGTCACCGGGCTTCGAAGGTGACCGGGGTCTCAAAGGCGGCCCGCCGCGTCGCCCTGCGCAGCGCCTTGAGGAGGGCCGCGCCGAGCGTGAGGGTCAGGACGACGGTGACGACGGCCCGGCCCAGATCCCAGCCGAGGGAGGTGGCCACGCAGTAGGCGAGGAAACGGGCCAGGTTGGCGGTCACGTCGGCGTGCGGGTCGAAGGCGACGTTCGAGGCCAGCGCGCCCATGAAGGGCCAGCCGGCCAGGTTCATGACCGTGCCGTACGCGAACGCGGCGCAGAACCCGTAGGCCGCGAGCAGGGCGAGTTCCCCGCGCCCGCGCATCCGGTCGGGGCCCGGCAACAGCCCGGCGCCCATCGTGAACCAGCCCATCGCGAGCATCTGGAACGGCAGCCACGGACCCACCCCGCCCGTGAGCAGCGCGGAGGAGAACATGGTCACGGACCCGAGCACGAACCCGAACCCCGGTCCGAGCACCCGGCCGCTCAGCACCATCAGGAAGAACATCGGCTCGATCCCGGCCGTCCCGGCGCCGATCGGCCGCAGCGCCGCGCCGGTCGCGGCCAGCACTCCGAGCATGGCCACCGCCTTCGGGCCGAGCCCGGACTCGGAGATCGTCGCCGTGACGACGGCGACGAGCAGCACCAGCAGCCCCGCGAACAGCCAGGGCGCGTCCTGAGCGTGTGCGGCGACCTGCGAGGTGGGATCGGCGAAGAGCGGCCAGCCGAACCCGGCGACCCCGACGGCGCTCACGAGGCAGAGGGCGGCGAGGGAGCGGGGGCCGAGGCGGACGGCTCTGGTCCGGACCTCCGGTGTCGTCATGCGAGGGCCTCCCTGACCTGGGTGACCGTGAGCCACGGCTGCGGCGCGAGCACCTTCGTGACCTGGGGCGCGAAGGACGGGGAGGCGACGACCACCTCGGCCGTGGGGCCGTCGGCGACGATCTCGCCGTCCGCGAGGACGACGACACGGTGCGCGAGCTCGGCGGCGAGTTCCACGTCGTGCGTGGCCAGGACGATCGTGTGCCCCTCGGCGGCCAGGCCGCGCAGGACCGTGACCAGACGGGCCTTCGCCGCGTAGTCCAGGCCGCGGGTCGGTTCGTCGAGGAGCAGGAGCGGGGGGCGGGCCGTCAGGACGACGGCCAGCGCGAGCGCCAGCCGCTGCCCCTCCGACAGGTCACGGGGGTGGGTGTCGTCCCCGATGTCCGGCAGCAGTTCGGACACCAGGGCCCGGCAGGTACCGGACTCGGCCCCCGCGTCCTCGTCGGCCGCCGCGCACTCGGCGGCGACCGTGTCGGCGTACAGCAGGTCGCGTGGTTCCTGCGGTACGAGACCCACTCGACGTACGAGGTCCCGTGGTGCCGTCCGGCGCGGGACCGCGCCCCCGACCAGGACCGAACCGGCCGCCGGTGCGACCAGCCCGACCAGCGTGCCGAGCAGGGTGGACTTCCCGGCCCCGTTGCGGCCCATCAGCGCGATGATCTCGCCGGGGGCGGTGGTGAGGTCGACGCGCCGGAGCGCCTCGACGCGGCCATGGCGGACGGCGAGGGCCTCGATCGAGGCCGGGGCCGTCGCCCGTGGAACCGCCGCCCGTGGAACCGCCGCCCGTGGGGCTGTCGGCCGCGCGGTCCTCGGCCTGGGGACGAGTTCCGTGAGCCGTTCCCGAAGGGACCCCGCCCTGCGCCGTGCGTCGCGCACCGTGAGGGGGAGCGGGGACCAGCCTGCCAGCCGCCCCAGGTCCACCACCGGCGGGTACACCGGGGAGACGGCCATGATCTCGGACGGGGTGCCGAGCGTCGGCGCGGCGCCCGGGGACGGGAACAGGGCGACCTGGTCGGCGTACTGGATGACCCGTTCGAGGCGGTGTTCGGCCATGAGGACGGTCGTGCCGAGGTCGTGGACGAGGCGTTGCAGCACGGCGAGGACCTCCTCGGCGGCGGCCGGGTCCAGGGCCGAGGTGGGCTCGTCGAGGACCAGGACGCGCGGGTGGGGGGTCAGGACCGAGCCGATGGCGACGCGCTGCTGCTGGCCGCCGGAGAGCGTGGCGATCGGGCGGTCGCGGAGGTCCGCCAGGCCCAGCAGGTCCAGCGTCTCCTCGACGCGGCGGCGCATCACGGCCGGCGCGAGGCCCAACGACTCCATGCCGTAGGCGAGTTCGTCCTCGACCGTGTCCGTGACGAAGTGGGACAGCGGGTCCTGGCCCACCGTGCCGACCACGTCCGCGAGCTCGCGCGGTTTGTGGGTGCGGGTGTCCCGCCCGGCGACCGTGACCCGGCCGCGCAGGGTGCCGCCCGTGAAGTGCGGCACGAGACCGGAGACCGCGCCGAGCACGGTCGACTTGCCGACGCCGGAGGGCCCCACGAGCAGGACGAGTTCACCCTCCGGGACCTCGAAGTCCACGCCCTGGACGGTGGGTTCGACAGCTCCGTCGTACGTCACGGAGACATCCTCGAAGCGGATCATGAGGGGTCCTTGGGGGTGGAGGGTTCCCGCGAGTGGGGTGTCGGGGCCACGAAGGCGGGGAGCAGGCCGAGCAGGATCGCCGCCGCGGGCCAGAGGGGCAGGGCGGGGGCGGTCAGCGGGAGGACACCGGGGCTCAGCGCCGAGGCGTCGTACGCGGCGGAGACGACCAGTCCGGCGGCGACCGCGACTCCGGAGCCCGTCACCAGCCAGGCACGTACGCCCCACACGTCCGGGCGGTAGCGCGTGCGGACCGAGCGGCGCCCGCCCAGCCACAGCCCGCCGAGCGCCGCGGCCACTCCGGCGAGCAGCACGGGCAGGCCGTAGGTGCCGCCCTCGGCGGTCAGCACTCCGTATGTGCCCGCGCAGACGCCGAGCAGACCGCCCAGCGTCAGGACGGTGGTCGTACGCCGGACGGCGGGCGCTACCTCGGCGGTGCGGCCGTAGCCGCGGGCGTCCATCGCCGCCGCGAGGGCGACCGAACGCTCCAACGCGCCCTCCAGGACCGGGAGTCCGACGTGCAGCAGGCCACGCAGCCCACGGTCGGGGCGGCCCCGCAGACGGCGGGCGGCGCGCAACCGTCGGCCGTCCGCGATCAGGTTCGGCGCGAAGGTGAGCGCGACGACCACCGCGACGCCCGCCTCGTACAGGGCCCCCGGGAGCGACTTCAACAGCCGCGCCGGGTTCGCGAGGGCGTTCGCCGCGCCGACGCAGATGAGGAGCGTGGCCAGTTTCAGGCCGTCGTACAGCGCGAAGAGCAGGCCCTCGGCGGTGACCCGGCCGCCGACACGGATGCCCTGGGCCCAGTGGGGGAGGGGGAGTTCGGGGAGGGTGACGAGGAGGTGGGTGCCGGGGACGGGGGAGCCGAGGAAGACGGCGAACGCCAGCCGGATGCCGAGGACGGCGATGCCGAGTTTGACGAACGCGGTGTAGGAGCGGGCCCAGGGGGCGTCGGTTCTGCGGGCGGCCACCACGTAACCGGCCACGGCTACGAGGAGGGCCAGCAGGAGGGGGTTGGTGGTGCGGGAGGCGGCGGTTCCCAGGCCCAGGGCCCAGATCCACCAGGCCCCTGGGGGGAGGGCGTTGGAACGGTGTGCCTTCGGCGCGCGTGTCATCGTCGGTCGCCGTACTCAGGGCCGGCGGCGGCGGGTCTGCCAGACTGCCGCCCCGCCGAGCGCGGCGACCGCGACGACTCCCGCGAGCAGGCCGAGCGACGGGCCGTGCTGGGTCGCCTCGGACTTGGCGTCGGTGTTGTCCTTGGCGTCGGCTTTCGCGGTGGTGGCAGGCGCGGTGTGTGACGTCGCGACCTGGTCGCCGCAGCCCTTCCCCGGGTAGCCCGAGATGGCGCACAGGAGGGCGTTGGTGTCGTAGCGGAGAGGCTTGGCGACCGTCGCGAGGGCCTCGGCCGTGGTCGCGTCGGCGGGGACGCGGGCACAGACCGTCCGCGGTGCGGGCGGCGTCTCGCCGCCCGGGGCGTCCGCGGTCGTGCCGGAGTCGATGACGAGCGCCACCCGCTTGTGGCCCGCCTGGGCGGGCGTCTTCGCGCAGATGGACGCGAAGTTCGCGTGGCCGCGCGGCTTGGAGGCGTCCTGCGAGTCCGCGCTCACCGCGAAACGGAAGCCCTGGACGTCGCCGTCGGACGGTCGCGCGGTCGACGGGCCCTGCGTCGCGTAATCCCACTTCCCGCCGGTCAGGTCCCAGAACGACCAGTAGCGGTAGCCGACGGCTTGGGCCTGTCCCGCGCCGCCGATGACGAGGAGGAGCAGGGACAGGACCAGCGCGTACGTCCGACGGCGGTTCACGGCTGCTGCTTCTTGTTGCGGGCGCTGATCAGGAAGCCGATGCCGATGCCGCCGACGAGTCCGACGCCGATGATCCACCAGACGCTGACGCCGCTGTCGTCCTTCTTCTTCGCGGCTTCCGCGGCGGACGCGGGCTCGGCCGGGAGGGACGCGGGCGCGGGGCCGGTGGCGTTGAGCTGCTTGACGAGGTCCTGGCCGCCGAAGTCGCGCGGGTCGAACGTCGCCGCGTCGGCGGCGAGGACCAACTGCGCGTACGCGGCGGGTCCGGACTGCTCGGCCCACTGCGCGGAGTGGGTCTCCAGCCAGCGCATCGCGTCGGCCGCCTTGTCGCCGTGCCCGGCGGTCGCGAGCGCGACGACCGCGTCCGCCGTGTTGCCGTAGTCGGGCTGGTTCTTGGCGCCGGGCATCACCGACGTGAGGTGGTGGTCCTTGGCGAGCGCCTTGACGAGGTACGCGGCACCGTTCTGGGCCGCCCGCTGGGGGCTGTCGGCGGTCCCGCAGGTGAGGGGGTCGGCCACGGACTTCAGGGGCTCACCGGCGAGGCCCTTGCCCAGGGCTCCGACCACGGCCGCGGCCGTCGCGTCCGCGTTGGCCGCGAGCTTGCCCTTCTTGTCCGGCTGGTAGGCGAACGCGCCCCCGTCGGTCCCGCCGCACGGGATCGACAGCTTGACGAGGGCGTCGTACGGCGACTTGCCGCCCTTGGAGACGTCCGCCGGCTTGGTGCCCACCGCGGCCAGTGCCCCGATCACCACGGACGTGGAGTTCGCGTCGCTCGCGCCGCCCGCCGTGTAGCCCCAGCCGCCGTCCTTGTTCTGCACGGACTTCAGCCACGCGACGGCCTTGCCCGTCTCGCCGCCGTGGCCGCCGAGCGCGGCGAGGGTCTGTACGGCCGCCGAGGTGCTGTTGGTGTCGACCATCGTCTTGGCGTCGCACTTCGCTGCCGCGTCGGCGCGGTATGCCGCGAACGCCCCGTTCGCGCACTGCTGCGCGGCCAGCCAGTCGACGGCCTTCGCCGCGGGCTTCACGCCGACGGTGTGCTGGGCGAGCAGCGCGAGGGACTGCCGCCAGACGCCGTCGTAGGTGGGGTCGGAGGTGCCGTAGAGGCCGGAGGGTATCGCTGGGGCCGGCGAAGGCGAGGCGCCCTCGGCGGCCGGGGCCAGGGCCGTACCGATCACTACGGTGGCGGCCAGTACCGCGGCGCTGCGGCGAACAATCATGACTCTCCCTGCGGAAGCCGGGCAGCACCGGGCGCAGGCTTGGCCCCGAGCGGCTCCGGCCCCGTATCCCTCGACGGTGCCGGCCACCGACGGGCTGCCGGTGGCACGAGCCGGTCACGTCCCGCACGAGGCGATCCGGCTCGCCGCCCCTGCGGGTGGCTCACGGTTGCGGGTCAGCGCCGGAATTGCACCGGCTTCTCCGCGTACGGGTGTGATGACGACCTGCTTACTGTACCGGCCCGTAGGAATCGCCCGAGGAGTGGCTGTGAGCGCCGACTCGTGGGCCTATGCTCCGCTCTCGATGTGCTCTGTTCGAACACGTCGACATTCGCCGGTCCCTGGGGGGAACCGGGGTCCAGGGGGGACACGAAGATGCGCGGCACTGTGGACGAGAAAGCTCAGTCGTGCCCGGAATGCAGCACCGAGGTGCGCACCGACCCGCGGTTCACGGCGTGGTGTGCGGCCTGCGGATGGAATGTGGATCCCGGCGAGCCGGAAGAGAGACCGGGGCGGCTGGAGGGACTGCGGCGGTCGCTGGCCCGTCAGCACGGGGAGGCACTGCTGGCCGAGGTGTCGGCCGACGGCGATCCGCGTCCGCGCCGCGATGCGGCCGCTGTCCTGGCGTACGCCGTCGCGCTGGCCATCCACGGCGCCACGATCGCCCTGCTCGGGACGGGGGTCCTGCTGGTGATACTTGGCTGGGGCACCGCTCTGCCGGTGGTGGGAGTGATCCTTCTCCTGCTGGCCTGGCTCCTTCGGCCCCGCTTCGGACGGCTGCCGGACGACGCGCCCGTGCTGCACCGGGCCGAGGCGCCCCAGCTGTTCGCCCTGGTCGACGAGATCGCCTCCGTCGTCGGCACGACCGGGGTCCACGCCATCGCCCTGACGACCGACGTCAACGCGAGCGTGACCACGTACGGAGCGCGCCGGCGCCGACTGCTGACCATAGGGCTCGGGCTCTGGGAGATCACCACCCCGCAACAGCGGATCGCGCTGCTCGGACACGAACTCGGTCACTACGCCAACGGGGACACCCGGCAGGGACTGGTCATCGCCAACGCGCTCCAGTCCCTGGCCACATGGCGCTATCTGATGCGCCCGATCTCTCACCCCACCGTCCCCGAGATGGCGCTCAACGTGCTCTATCTGCTGCCCTACGGAGCCGCCCAGGGCCTGCTGATGCTGCTCGACCAGCTGACGATGCGCGCGAAGCAGCGCGCCGAGTACCTGGCCGACGCCGCCGCGGCCCGGGCCGGTTCCAGCGAAGCCGCCGTGGCACTCATGGACCGCCTCCTCGTGACCGACTCGGCGGAGACCCTGCTGCTCCGCATGTCCAACGCCGGCCAGGTGATCCGGGCCCAGGACGCGGAGCGTCGCGAGCCGTGGCGCGATCTGTGGGACCAGTTGGCCGCTCACGTGGACTCGATCCCCGAGCACGAGTACGAGCGCCAGCGCCGCGTCGGAATCCTGCGCGGACACAGCGTCGACTCCACCCACCCACCGACGCACCTGCGCCGGGCCTGCCTGCTCGCCAGGCCCGCCGTGGCCGCCGCGGTGGTCGCGGACGACGAACGACAGCACGCCCTCGACACCGAACTGGCCCCGTCCAGGGCCCGCCTCGCCCGCCACGTACTCGCCCGGTAGGAGCGGATGGCGGCGGTAGTGCAGTACGCGGACGCCCGCGTCGCCGGAACCCCGACCGGGCACGGCGTGCAGCGCGCGCAGCAGTCCGGCAAGC
The DNA here is from genome assembly GCF_039503195.1 of Streptomyces mirabilis. NCBI lineage: Bacteria > Bacillati > Actinomycetota > Actinomycetes > Kitasatosporales > Streptomycetaceae > Streptomyces > Streptomyces mirabilis. The sequence goes on along the minus strand of NZ_JBCJKP010000001.1, from coordinate 3,440,890 downwards.
ACGCCACCACCCTCCCGCGCGCCGATCTCCCCCGTCTCGAACGCCGTCAGCATGGTCGGCCCCGAAAGCCGCTCCATCACCATCTCGGTCCGGCTCGCCGCCCGCACGGCCGGCGCCGGATACCCATGCCCCCCGGGATCTGCACCCGGACAACGTGATGCTCACCCCGGACGGCCCGAAGGTCATCGACTGGTCCAACGCCGAGGACGGCCCGCCCGGCCTGGACTGGGGCATGTCCGCCGTGATCCTCGCGCAGGTCGCCGTCGGCGGTGAGGTCTACGCGGAGTTGGCCCGCGAGACGCTGGTCGCGATGCTCGACGGGAACGCGGACCGGGTGACGGAGGAGGGGCTCGCGGAGGCGCGGGTGCGGCGGGCCGCCAATCCGACCATGAGCGCACACGAGGTCCAACTCCTCGGGAACTCCGCGGAGTTGATCCGGGCGCTGCTTCCCTGAGTGGTGTGGCGCCAGATGTCTCGCACCCACGGCATCGGTCACGGCACGGGTGTCGGAATTGTTGCCTCCGTGGGCTGGCACAGGACCAGGGCGAGATCGTCGGCGAGGGCTGTTCCGGTGTGGGCGAGCAGGCGGGCGTGCAGGGACCGCAGGGCCTCGTCGGGGAGCGGCTCGCGCAGGGCGAGCGCCGCCTCGCCGAGGAGGGGGAAGGGGGCGCCCTCCGCGTCACGGGCCTCGGTGAGGCCGTCGGTGTAGAGGAGCAGCCGGTCGCCGGGCTGGAGCCGTACGCGGTACGGGCGCGGATCGGGACCGAGGCCCAACGGCGGGGTGGGGACGGGGGGTTCGAGGAGTTCGATGCGTCGGCCGGAGCGCAGCGGGGGCGGATGGCCGCAGTTGACGAGCCGCACCTCGCCCGGCGCGAACTCGGCGAGCACCGCGGTGACGAAGTCCTCCGGGCCCAGTTCGGGGGTGAGAAGGGCGTCGAGTTCGGCGGTGAGGGACGTCAGGTCGGGTGCGGTGTGGACGAGTTCACGGAAGGCCGTGATGGTGTCGGCGGCCAGCCGGAGCCCCTCGACGCCGTGGCCGCGTACGTCGCCGACGAGGACCCGCAGGCCGTACGGCGTCACCGCGACGTCGTACAGGTCGCCGCCGACGGCCGATTCGTGGGAGACGCTGTGGTACCGGGTACAGACCCGGGTGCCGTCGAAGGTACGGGAGATGGGCCGCAGGATCGCCGTCTGGGTGACCCGGGCCACCTCGTGGGCCCGCGCCAGCAGCTCGCGGAGGCGGTCGCGCTGCCGGGCCGCGTACACGGTGAGCGCGCAGCCGACGAGGAGTCCGCCCCAGCGGATGCCGAAGCCGGTGCTCGGCACCGCGTCGTCGCCGAACCCCATGGCCAGGCCCAGGACCGCCGACCAGCAGCACACCAGCACGGTGTGCCGGACGCCGAGCCGGGCGCCGGCCAGCAGCGGGCCGATGAGCAACAGGGTGATGAGCGGTGGTACCCGGTCGAAGAGCAGATCCGGGACGGCGATCAGCAGACAGGTGACGAGCGGCGCGAGCAGCATCCGGCGTTCCCGCCGCTCCGGCCGATCCCGCTGTTCTTCATGTCCTTGGTCCTCTTGGCGTTCTCGTCGATCTCGCTGCCCCTGCTCCCTCGTGCCCATCACCCGACGATCTCCGAACAAAGACCGCCGCACCCTCACCAACAGGGAGTTGATCGCATCTCGTCGAAAGGTGCCCGGAACTGTCGTGGTGCCGACGCTCTTCTGTCCGAGTTCCCGGACCGTCTCCGGAGCCGGTCATGATCCGTCCAGACTGGTTGTCGTGTCCGACAAAACGACCGAGCCGACGCATCCCACCGGCGGCGGCCCCGGCAATCTGCCGCCCGAGACGCACAGCTTCGTCGGACGGCGGGAGGAACTGCGCCGGCTGGAGACCGAGTTGGACCCCTCGGTGGGCATACACCGGCTCCTGAGCGTCGTCGGCGTCGGCGGAGTCGGCAAGACCCGGCTCGCCCTGCGCGCACTGGCCCGGCTCCAGGAGGCCTACCCCGACGGCGTCTGGCTGGTGGAACTCTCCCCCCTGCACACCGCGGGCCTGGTCGGCCTCGCCGTCGTGGAGGCGCTGCGGCTCACCGACCAGTCCACCGGTCCCGTCACCGAGGTGGTGGCCGAATGGGCCTACGGCAAACGGCTGTTGCTGGTGCTCGACTCCTGCGAACACGTCCTCGTGGACTGCGCCGCGCTCGTCGAGACCCTGCTGCCCGCCCTCCCCGGCCTGCGCGTCCTCGTCACCAGCCGCGAGCCGCTCGGACTGCCCGGCGAACTCGTACTGCCCCTGGACCCGCTGCCGGTCGCCGACGACGCGGTCACCCTGTTCGCCGACCGTGCCGCCCTCACCGGGTTCACCCTCGACGACACCAACCGCCCCACCGTGGAGGCCGTCTGCCGCCGTCTCGACGGCATCCCGCTCGCCCTCGAACTCGCCGCCGCCCGCCTCTGCGAACTGTCCCTGGCCCAGCTCCACGGACGGCTCGGCGAACGCCTGCCGTCCCGGCTCGACCTGCTCAGCGCCCCGCGCGACGGCGCCGGACCGCCACGCCACCAGACACTGCGCACGGCGATCGGCTGGAGCCACGAGTTGTGCGCACCGCTGGAGCGGCTGCTGTGGGCCCGTCTCTCGGTGTTCGCGGGGGGCTTCTGCGTGGGCGCCGCCGAGGAGATCTGCGCGGGCGGCCCGCTGCCCGCCGGACGGGTCGCCACACTGCTCGCCCGGCTCGTCGAACAGTCCATCGTGCAGCGCCACCGCACCGACCCGGCCCGCTTCCGGCTCCTCGACACCGTCCGGGAGTTCGGCGCCGACTGGCTGCGCGCCCTCGGCGAGGAACACGCCGTACGGCTGCGCCACCGCGACCACTTCCGGCGACTGGTCCGCCAGGGGTGGACCGAGTGGAACACCGGACGGCAGGTCGCCTGGTGCGAACGCACCCTCACCGAACACGCCAACCTGCGCGCCGCGATGGACTGCGCGCTCATCGACCCCGACCGCCGGATCGCCCTGGGGATGGCGGCCGACCTCGGCTTCCTGTGGCGGCACTGCGGCTCTCTGCGCGACGCCCAGCACTGCCTGGACCTCGCGCTCGCCACCGACCCGCCGCCCGGACCCGACCGCACCCGCGCCCTGTGGGCACGCGGCGCGGTGGCGCTGCTCCAGGGCGACCTGGAGGTCGCGGCGCACTGGGCGGAGCGCTGCACGGACGCGGCGGACACCCAGGCCGACCCGGTGGCGGTGGTGGCCGCCGCCTACCTCACCGGGGGCCGGCTGGCGCTGAGCGGCCGGCTGGGCGAGGCGATCGACGTACTGTCCGCCACGCCCCGACTGCCCATCAGACAGGACGGGTTCGGGGCCGCCCAGCTCCAGGTCCGGGTGGCGCTGTCCTTCTCGCACCTGCTGCGCGGTGATCACGACCGGGCGCGGACGGTGGCCGAGGAGGTGCGCGAGGCCAGCGTGGAGTGCGGGGAGTCGTGGGCGGGCGCCTTCGCCGACGGGATCGTCGCTCAGACGGACCTGGCCCGCGGCGAGGTCCGCGCCGCCCTCGACAACGCCCGCACCGCGCTCGCCGGGCACGGCCTGCTGCACAACACCGTCGGCGCGGCCATGGCGCTGGACGTCCTGGCCGCCGCCGTCGTCGCGGCCGGGGACGGCCCGCGCGCCGCCCGGCTCCTCGGCATCGGCGAACGTGTCTGGGAACTCACCGGCCGGGCCCAGATGGACTCGCCCGACCTCCTCGCCACCCGCCGTTCCCACGAACTGCGCATCCGCGCCGAGATCGGCGACAGCGCCTACCGCGCGGCGTACGAGGAAGGTTTCGGGATGGCGTACGAGGAGGGGCTCGACTACGCGGCGGAGGGCCGCTGACGGGGGGTGGGGCCGCCGAAGGGCAGGAACAGGGTGCGGGTCGAGAGCAGCCACGTCCCGTCGACCCTGCGGAAGGTGTCCTCGTAGTGTCCGATCTGCACGGGAGGTCCGGCCGGGACCATGCCGCCGGTGTGGCTGTCGACCCGGTAGGTGGTGAAGTACGAGGTGGCCCGCGCCTCGGTCGGTGAGTCCACGGTGACCAGGACGTTCGCCATCATGCGGCGCGAGAGCCGGTCCGCGGGGCGCCCGCCGAAGTACGCGCGCAGGGCGGCACGCCCCTCGACGAGCCGGTCGCCCTCCGGCCACCGCCAGGCGCCGTCCTCGGAGAACAGGTCGGCGACGGAGGCGGGTTCACCGAGGTCGAGACGGTGGACGAAGTCGAGGACGAGACGCTCGCAGGCGCGCTCGGCGAGGAGTCGTTCGAGGGCGGGCTGTTCGAGAGGGGCCATGAGCTGTTGCTATCAGCTCCGGGCCTGCGGTCGCCCACGCATGGCAACGCCGCGCGAACGGGATACAGCACCACGCGAACGCGATACAACGGCGCGCGTACGCGTCACAGCGCCGCGTACGTCACCGGATCACTCCCCGTCACCGCCTCCGCCCGGCCCAGTTTCACCAGGCGGCGCACATGGGCCTCGGCCTCCGACACCGCGATGTTGCGGGAGGTGAAGGGGATCTGGTCCCACGGGCGGTTCCACTCCATGCGCTCGGCGAGCTGCCAGGCGGTGAGCGGGGTCGACAGGAGGGCGAGCAGGCCGGTGAGCCGGTCGTCGTGGTGGGCGAGCAACTCCCGTACGCGGCCGGGCGCGTCGGTGAAGGCGTGCTGGTGGGCCGGGAGCACCTCGGCCGGGTTCAGCCGGCCGACGCGTTCCAGGGCGTCCAGATAGTCGCCGAGGGGATCGGCGACGGTGGCGTCGTCGGGATCCTCGTACAGGCCGATGTGCGGGGTGATCCTCGGGAGCAGGTGGTCGCCGGAGAAGAGGCGGCCGTTGCCGGGGAGGGCGGCCGGGTGGGTCTCCTCCAGGTGGAGGCAGACGTGGCCGGGCGTGTGGCCCGGGGTCCAGATCGCGCGCAGGCGGCGGCCCGCCAGGTCGAGGAGCTCGCCGGGGACGATCTCACGGTCGGGGAGCGCGGGGGCGAAGGTGGGCAGGCCGGCGGTGAGCCGGGCCGTGCGGGCCGCGCGCAGCTGGGCGACGTGCTCCTCGGGGGCGCCCGAGGACGCCAGCTTGTCCGCCATGTAGGAGAACCAGCGGTCGGGCCGGTTCTCCCGGGTCCGCCGCACGATCGCGGTGTCCAGCGCGTGCATCGCGATCCACGCCCCGGAGGCCTCCCGCACCTTGCCCGACAGACCGTGGTGGTCGGGGTGGTGGTGGGTGATGACCACCCCGTGCACCTCGGCGACGGAGACGCCGCAGGCGGTGAGCCCGGCGGCGAGGGCGTCCCAGGAGGCCGGGTCGTCCCAGCCGGTGTCGATCAGCACGGGGCCCAGGTCGGTGTCGACGAGATGGACCAGCGTCGTGCCGAGCGGGTTGTCCGGGATGGGGACCCTGATCGACCGTACGCCCCCGCCGTGATCGGTCACCTGCGTCATGGATTCCCACCAATCGCCGTGTTCTCGCCACTATAACTAGAACCGATTCCATTGGGTGCTCAAACCAACCGTTCTGTGGGCGGTGTGCGAGTCATGGGTCCGGCCCGTGGACTCCGTCGACCGGAGCTGGTATCAGTTCTCGTATCTGATGAAGCGTCAGAAACCAGGGAGGCGGTCGGTCGTGACCGAGCTCGTGGAGCACGGACAGCTGTTCATAGGCGGGGAGTTGACGGACCCCCTGGGCACGGACGTCATCGAGGTGATCTCGCCGCACACCGAGGAGGTCATCGGACGCGTCCCGCACGCGTCGACCGAGGACGTGGACCGGGCGGTCGCCGTCGCGCGCCGGGCCTTCGACGAAGGACCCTGGCCCCGGATGAGCCTCGACGAGCGGATCGAGGTCGTCACCCGGATCAAGGACGGGATCGCGGTACGGCACGAGGAGATCGCCCGGGTCATCTCCTCCGAGAACGGCTCCCCGTACTCCTGGAGCGTCCTCGCGCAGGCCCTCGGGGCGATGATGGTGTGGGACGCGGCGCTCACGGTCGCCCGGAACTTCACGTACGAGGAGACACGCGACGGCGTCCTCGGGCGGATCCTCGTGCGGCGCGAGCCGGTGGGCGTGGTCGCGGCCGTGGTGCCGTGGAACGTGCCGCAGTTCGTGGCGGCCGCCAAGCTCGCGCCCGCGCTGCTGACCGGCTGCACGGTCGTACTGAAGCCGTCGCCCGAATCGCCCCTGGACGCCTATCTGCTGGGCGAGATCGCGAAGGAGGCCGGGCTGCCGGAGGGTGTCCTGTCGATCCTGCCCGCCGACCGCGAGGTCAGCGAGTACCTGGTCGGACACCCCGGCATCGACAAGGTCTCCTTCACCGGATCGGTCGCGGCGGGCCGGCGCGTGATGGAGGTCGCCTCGCGCAACCTCACCCGTGTGACGCTGGAGCTGGGCGGGAAGTCGGCGGCGGTGGTCCTGCCGGACGCGGACCTCGCCACCGCCGTCCCCGGAATCGTCTCGGCGGCCTGGATGAACAACGGGCAGGCGTGCGTCGCGCAGACCCGCATCCTGCTGCCGCGCTCGCGCTACGACGAGTTCGCGGACGCCTTCGCCGCGGCGGCGGGCGCGCTGGTCGTCGGGGACCCGCTGGACCCGGCCACCCAGGTCGGCCCGCTGGTCGCAAGGCGCCAGCAGCAGCGCAACCTCGACTACATCCGCATCGGCCAGGAGGAAGGCGCCAAGATCCTCACCGGTGGTGGCCGTCCGCACGGGCTCGACCGGGGCTGGTACGTCGAGCCGACCCTCTTCGGGGACGTCGACAACTCCATGCGGATCGCCCGGGAGGAGATCTTCGGGCCGGTGATCTGCCTCCTCCCGTACGGCGACGAGGACGAGGCCGTGAAGATCGCCAACGACTCCGACTACGGGCTGAGCGGCAGCGTCTGGACGGCGGACGTCGCGCACGGCATCGACGTCGCGCGGCAGGTCCGTACCGGCACGTACTCGGTGAACACCTTCAGCCTCGACATGCTCGGCCCCTTCGGCGGCTACAAGAACTCGGGGCTGGGGCGGGAGTTCGGGCCCGAGGGGTACGGCGAGTTCCTCGAGCACAAGATGATCCACCTGCCGGCCGGCTGGGAGGCCTGAGGATGGGCGACCGCTGGGGGGTCGAGGTCGACCGCTCCGTCTGCATCGGCTCCGCCCAGTGCGTCCACCGCGCCCCGGAGGCCTTCCGGCTCGACACCGCCATGCAGTCGCATCCGGCCGAGGCCGAGACCGACGCCAACGAGAAGATCCTCGAGGCGGCGGAGAGCTGTCCGGTGGAGGCCATCATGATCACACTGCTGGGCAGCGGGGAGCCGGTGTTTCCACCGGAGGACTGAGGGCGGGAGAGATCGGGCGCGATCCTGAAAAAAAAGTCCCTCTTTGAGTGGCTTCATTCCGCTGTAGGCGTTCTATCCTGGTAGTGGCCTACGAGGCGAGTGAGGGAGTTCAACCGGAGTAGCCGACTTTGGCGAGAGGCAGCAACTTCCGCCGGGGCCGACGTCGACGGTCGGGCTGAGAGGCCTGAAGGTAGTAGTCGGACCGGAAGGCGACCTCCATCACCTGATCCGGACCATGCCGGCGAAGGGAACCCGTCTCGTAGGTTTTCACGTGCCTTCGTGCACCGACGCCATGCCTAGCGCCTCTCGGTCGGCTCCGTCAGGTCGATCAAGCGGCACACCGTCTCGATGTCGATCTTGACCTGGGCGATGGAGGCGCGGCCGGAGAGCCAGGTGATCAGGGCCGAGTGCCAGGTGTGCTCGATGACCCGGACCGCGGAGAGCTGCGCGGGGCTCGGGTCGTCCAGCCCCATCGCGTCCAGGATGATCACCGTGGTCTGCCGGGACACCTGGTCGACCTCGGGGCTCACACTGCGGTCCGCGAAGGTCAGCGCGCGGACCATGGCGTCGGCGAGGTGCGGCTCGCGCTGCAGGGCGCGGAATGCCCGCATCAGCGTCTCCGCCACCCGCTCCGCCGCCGTGTCCCCGGCCGGCGGCTTCTTGCGGAGGGTGCCGTGCATGTGCTCCAACTGGTCCTGCATGGTGGCGACCAGCAGATGCACCTTCGAGGGGAAGTAGCGGTACAGCGTGCCGAGGGCGACCTGCGAGGACTCCGCGACCTCGCGCATCTGCACCGCGTCGAAGCCACCCCGGCTGGCCAACTGCGCGCTCGCGTGCAGGATCCGGCGGCGGCGTGCCTCCTGCCGCTCGGTGAGCGGGGGAGAGGCCGGCTGCGCGGCGGGTCGCGCGGACTTGGCTTCCACCTTGACTTCCGCAGGCATGGGTCCCGTTCCGTGGTTCAGCTGGAGGAGCGACGAGACAGCATGGCAGACACTTCCGTGGGTCAGAACACATCCGTCATGTCATCCGTCCCGACGCTTCCGTCGTGGCGCGGATCACCTGATCCACTGCTCACAGAGACGCTACCTGCCGGTAGATTCAGTGCTCCTCGAACGATCAAGTCTGAAACTTGTTCTAGATTAGCGTCCCGGCGTAATCTCGCGGGAATGTGCAGGGAGAAGGGGGCCGTAAGTGACCGCTGAGGCCATGGAGGCGGGCCCCGGAGCGGGCGCGGCCACCAACGGTGACGGACCGTTGCGCATCGCGCTCCTCACGTACAAGGGGAACCCGTTCTGCGGCGGTCAGGGCGTGTACGTACGGCACCTCTCGCGCGAACTGGCCCGCCTCGGCCACCGGGTCGAGGTCATCGGATCCCAGCCGTATCCCGTGCTGGACGAGAACCTCCCCGAGCTCGGCCACAATCTCACCCTCACGGAACTGCCCAGCCTCGACCTGTACCGCCAGCCGGACCCCTTTCGCACCCCGAGGCGCGAGGAGTTCCGCGACTGGATCGACGCGGTCGAGGTCGGCACGATGTGGACCGGCGGCTTCCCCGAACCCCTGACCTTCTCCCTGCGCGCCCGCCGTCATCTGCGCGCCCGGCGCGGGGACTTCGACGTCGTGCACGACAACCAGACGCTCGGGTACGGGCTGCTGGGGGACGTCGGCGCGCCGCTGGTCACCACCATCCACCACCCCATCACCGTCGACCGCCAGTTGGAGCTCGACGCCGCCGAGGGGCGCCGGCGCCGCGCGTCGGTACGCCGCTGGTACGCCTTCACGCGCATGCAGAAGCGTGTCGCGCGCCGTCTGCCGTCGGTGCTCACCGTCTCCGGCAGTTCGCAGCAGGAGATCGTCGACCACCTGGGCGTCGCCCGGGACCGTGTCCACGTCGTGCACATCGGCGCGGACACCGACCTCTTCTCGCCCGATCCGTCCGTGCCGCAGGTGCCGGGCCGGATCGTCACCACGTCCAGCGCGGACGTGCCCCTCAAGGGGCTCATCCACCTCGTCGAGGCGCTCGCCAAGGTGCGCACCGAGCACCCCGGCGCGCATCTCGTCGTTGTCGGCAAGCGTGCCGAGGACGGGCCGGTCGCCCAGGCCATAGAGCGGTACGGCCTCGAGCGCGCCGTCGAGTTCGTCAAGGGCATCTCGGACGCGGAGCTCGTCGACCTCGTACGGTCCGCCGAGGTCGCCTGCGTGCCGTCCCTGTACGAGGGGTTCTCCCTGCCCGCCGCCGAGGCGATGGCCACGGGGACGCCGCTGGTGGCCACCACCGGCGGGGCGATCCCGGAGGTCGCCGGACCCGACGGCGAGACCTGCCTCGCGGTTCCGCCCGGCGACTCGGGGGCGCTGGCCGCCGCGCTGAGCCGGGTGCTGGGCGATCCCGAACTCGGGCTACGGCTCGGCTCCGCCGGACGCGCGCGGGTACTGGACCGCTTCACCTGGGCCCGCGCCGCCGAGGGCACGGTGGCCCACTACCGCGAGGCGATGGCCCTCTCCCCCGCTCGGCTCCGCTCGCGCGGGGGGACCCCCGTCGCGCCGACGGCCATCGCGCCGGGCGCCGCCCCGTCGGGCGCTCCTGCGCAGGAGGCCGTCGCGCCAAAGGTCACCGCACCGGCAGCTGCCGCAGCGGTCCCGGCCGCGCAGGCGTCCGCCGTCGCGCCGGACGACCCCGCCCCGGCAGCCGTCGCCACGGCCGGTGTGGGCGCTGTTTCCGCTCCCGGCCCCGCAGGGACCCCCGGCCCCGTAGATTTCGGCCCGGCGACGGGCGTCACTCCCACCTCCGATCGTGAAAGCAGGGCCACGTGCTGACCGTCGACTTCTCCCGGTTCCCGCTCGCCCCGGGCGACCGCGTACTGGACCTCGGATGCGGTGCCGGCCGGCACGCGTTCGAGTGCTACCGGCGCGGCGCCCAGGTCGTCGCGCTGGACCAGAACGGCGAGGAGATCCGCGAGGTCGCCAAGTGGTTCGCGGCGATGAAGGAGGCCGGCGAGGCCCCGGCCGGCGCCACCGCGACCGCGATGGAGGGCGACGCGCTCGCGCTGCCCTTCCCCGACGCGTCCTTCGACGTCGTGATCATCTCCGAGGTCATGGAGCACATCCCGGACGACAAGGGCGTCCTCGCCGAGATGGTGCGCGTGCTGAAGCCGGGCGGCCGCATAGCGATCACCGTGCCGCGCTACGGACCGGAGAAGGTCTGCTGGACCCTGTCCGACGCGTACCACGAGGTCGAGGGCGGCCACATCCGCATCTACAAGGCGGACGAGCTGCTGGGCAAGATGAAGGAGGCCGGGCTCAAGCCGTACGGCACCCATCACGCCCACGCCCTGCACAGCCCCTACTGGTGGCTGAAGTGCGCGTTCGGCGTCGACAACGACAAGGCGCTGCCCGTGCGGGCGTACCACAAGCTGCTGGTCTGGGACATCATGAAGAAGCCCCTGGCCACCCGGGTCGCCGAGAACGCGCTGAACCCGCTGATCGGCAAGAGCTTCGTGGCGTACGCGACCAAGCCCCACCTGCCCCTCGACTCCGCCGCGGTGGACGCTTCGTGACGACTCCACGCACGCCCCGGACAGAACACCTCGTCCTGCCCGGGGTCCTCACCGCGGAGGAGGCCGCCGCCACGGTGCGGGCCGTCCTCGGGGTGCAGCGACCCGACGGCGCCATACCGTGGTTCCGCGGACACCACCTCGACCCGTGGGACCACACCGAGGCGGCCATGGCACTGGACGCGGCGGGGGAGCACGAGGCGGCCGAGCGGGCGTACGAGTGGCTGGCCCGGCACCAGAACCAGGACGGCTCCTGGTACGCGGCCTACGCCGACGGGGACGCGGACGACGTCACCGACCGCGGCCGGGAGACCAACTTCTGCGCCTACATCGCGGTCGGCGTCTGGCACCACTACCTCGCCACCGGCGACGACGCCTTCCTCGACCGGATGTGGCCCGCGGTCTACGCGGCCGTGGAGTTCGTGCTGCGCCTCCAGCAACCCGGCGGGCAGATCGGCTGGAAGCGCGAGGACGACGGCACGGCGGTCGAGGACGGCCTGCTGACCGGGAGTTCGTCCATCCACCACGCGCTGCGCTGCGCGCTCGCCATCGCCGAGCAGCGAGAAGAGCCGCAGCCCGACTGGGAGTTGGCGGTCGGCGCGCTGCGGCACGCGATCCGCAGGCACCCCGAGCGGTTCCTCGACAAGGACCGCTACTCGATGGACTGGTACTACCCGGTGCTCGGCGGCGCGTTGACCGGCTCCGAGGCCGAGGCCCGGATAGCGGAGGGCTGGGACCGGTTCGTGGTCCCGGGGCTCGGCGTGCGCTGTGTGGTGCCCAACCCGTGGGTGACCGGCGGTGAGTCGGCCGAACTCGCCCTGGCGTTGTGGGCCGTGGGCGAGTCCGACCGTGCCCTGGAGATCCTCCAGTCCATCCAGCACCTGCGCGACCCGAAGACGGGCCTCTACTGGACGGGCTACGTCTTCGACGCCCGGACGATCTGGCCCGAGGAACTGACCAGCTGGACGGCCGGCTCGCTGCTCCTCGCCGTCGCCGCGCTCGGCGGCGACGAGCCGACCTGCGCGGTCTTCGGCGGCGAGCGCCTGCCGCTGGGCCTCGACGCGGAGTGCTGCTAGGGCCTGTCCGGCGGATCAGGTCGGAGGAAAGTAACGGCGCCTCATGAGCGCGGGTGAGCGGGGTCTGGTGCGGGCTGCAAGGCGGAGGAGGGCGTCGACGCGGAGCATCGGCAACCGACGACAACGCCGCAGACGGGCGCACCAGACCCCGCGTCTGCGGCATGATCGGCCGGACAGGCCCTAGGGCCTGTCGGCAGCCCGGCGGGGCCGGCTCAGTGGCGGTGCATGCGGTTGGCGATGGCGTGGCCGATGAAGAGGTACACGACGGCGGCCAGGCCGTAACCCGCGACCACGCGTGCCCACGCCTTGTCGAAGGTGAACAGGTCGCGGGACCAGCCGGCCAGCCAGCTCGCCACGTTGTGGACGAACTGGACCAGGTCGTTGGCCCGGTTCGCGTCCAGGAGGTACATCAGGATCCACAGGCCGAGGATGACGGCCATCACGTCGGCGACGATCGCGATGACCGTGCCCGCTTGGTTGGAACCGTTGCGATATCGAGGGGACATGACCTCCGGGTTGCCGCGTATCCGTGGATGAAACCCGTGGGGGACGGAACCCGAACGCCTCGCTCGAGTGGCGCAGCGGCCGTGTTCGGGTGAGCCTGCTGGAAGAGCCGTGTCTCCCGGAAACCGGGAGAACCGTTCCCTTCCCCGGAGGACCCCGTGCCCGTACCGATACGGCGCCTCGTCGTGGCGCTCACCGTCTGTTGCGCCCTGCTCGCCGGTGCCACGGCCTGCGGCAGTGGCAGCAGCGCCACCAAGGACAGCGCCGCCGTCGTGGCGGCCGCCACCCCGTCCAGCAGCAGCACCGTGGAGAAACAGAAGCTCTCCAAGACCCGCTTCGTGGCGAACGCGGGCCTGGCCGCAGGAGCCACCTACCAGTGGATCGTGAAGCCCTGGAAGGCCGGCAAGTTCAAGAAGGGCGCCAAGGGCCGCAGGACCGCCCTGATCAAGGCGGCCGTGGCCGGCACGTTCGCGTACAACCGGCTCAAGGCCGCGAGCAGGAACGCCCAGGGCGACCCCACCCTCGCCAAGGCCGTCGCCCCGCTCACCGCGGGCATCGACGCCCTCAAGAACCTGCCGTCCAAGCTCCGCAAGGGCGACTCGACGGACGCGACCGTGGGTTCGTTCGACGACATCATCAACAAGGTGAAGGACGCGGGCAAGAGCGCGGGCGCCCCGGTCACCGACAAGGTGCCGTCGACCTCGCAGCTGTCCGGCGGCTGAGCCCCGCCCGCCGTGCCGCCCCTGGGAGTTGAGCTCGGCGTGGACCGTGCCGGGGCTAGGAGTTGAGCTCGGCGAGGACCCGTAGCGTGTGAGGGTCCGGTGACAGGACCAGCAGGTCCGTCACCGGGCCCTTGCGCCACGACTCCAGCCGCTCGGCGATGCGTTCTCGCGGTCCGACGAGGGAGATCTCGTCGGCGAACGCGTCCGGGACGGCGAGCACCGCTTCCTGGCGGCGTCCGGCGAGGAACAGCTCCTGGATGAGCCGGGCCTCCTCCTCGTACCCCATCCGTGCCATCAGATCGGCGTGGAAGTTGCGCGCCGCGTGCCCCATCCCGCCGATGTAGAAGCCGAGCATCGCCTTCACGGGCAGCAGCCCTTCGGCGACGTCGTCGCAGACGCGGACGTGAGCCATGGGGGCGACGAGGAAGTCGGCGGGGAGATCGCTCAGCGCGGCCTCGTAGGCTCCTGGGCGGGTCGGCGACCAGTACAGCGGCAGCCAGCCGTCCGCGATCCGGGTCGTCTGTGCGATGTTCTTCGGCCCCTCGGCGCCGAGCAGGATCGGCAGGTCGGCGCGGAGCGGATGTGTGATCGGCTTCAGCGGCTTGCCGAGCCCGGTGCCGTCCTCGCCCCGGTAGGGGTGCTGGTGGAAGCGGCCGTCGAGTTCGACGGGCCCTTCGCGCCGGAGGACCTGACGTACGACATCGACGTACTCCCGGGTCGCGGTCAGCGGAGACTTCGGGAACGGACGCCCGTACCAGCCCTCCACGACCTGTGGCCCCGACAGCCCGAGGCCGAGCATCATGCGCCCGCCCGAGAGGTGGTCGAGGGTGAGCGCGTGCATCGCGGTGGTGGTGGGGGAGCGGGCGGCCATCTGCGCGACGGCCGTGCCGAGCCGGATACGGGTCGTGTGCGCGGCGATCCAGGTCAGCGGGGTGAAGACGTCCGAGCCCCAGGACTCGGCGGTCCACACGGAGTGATAGCCGAGCCGCTCCGCCTCCTGGGCGAGCGGCAGATGGTCCGCGGAGGGGCCGCGCCCCCAGTAGCCGAGTGCGAGGCCGAGCCGCATGAACCCTCCTGGTGTGCGGTTCTGACGGGACGTCAGTCACGTTCGGGCCAGGCGACTGTACGGCAACGGCCCCCCGCCCGGAAGGACGAGGGGCCGTCGGAGGCCGTACGGGAGCGGACGAGGCGGTCAGCCGCGCTGGATCCCGGAGGTGTCCTGCAGCACGCCGCGACGGCCGTCCTGCGTCTGGGCCACCAGGTTCGCGCCGCGCTGCTCCACGGCCAGGTACCAGGTACCCGGCGCGAGTTCGGCGATCGGCGTCTGTGAACCGTCCTCCGCGAACAGCGGGCGCGGCACCGGTACGGCGAACCAGAACGGCGAGAAGTCACCGGCGGGCGGCTGCGGTTGCGGGGTCGGCGCCTGCTGCGGCTGGCTGGGCTGACCGCCGAACGCCTGCCCCTGCTGCGGCTGACCGCCGAAGGCCTGACCCGGCTGCTGGGCACCGGGGTAGCCGTAACCCCCGGGCGGCTGGGCGCCGTAGGGCTGGGGCGCGGCGGGCTTGGGGGCGGGGACGAGCGCGGCCTGCAGGGCCGGGACGAGCGGGGTGGCGATGGCGCCGGCGGCCATGATCAGCGTCGCGATGAACGCGAGGATGAGGCCGGTGCCGGCGCTGACGCCCGCGTCCGAGGCGCTGCCGACGTTGTCGACGCCGCCCATCGGGTCGAAGACGTTCCCGAGCGCGCTCCACGCGGCGAAGACCGTGAAGGCGACACCGAACTGGCCGAGGTCGAGTCCGACGATCTTGGGCACCTGCGGCAGGCCGTGGGAGACGACGACCAGCGCGGCCCCGATGATGCCGGCCAGGACCACGCTCAGCAGCAGCGGTCCGCTCGACCAGGCGCTGGGGATGCTGGCACCGCTAGAGGCCCCGTCGATCGAAAAAATGTCGAGGAACGACGCGATGAACAGCAATACCGCTGCTCCGATCACCACGCCGTCGCCTCGAGTGAGGGAGCGGATATTCACTTCAGGTCCTTCGTCAGTCGTCTCGTCGTCGGTGGAGGCGTCGCTGACACCATGTCGCCGTAAGGCCCTGGTGTGAAGCGCGGGGGTGGCCCCTCATCGTAGGGACGACACTATCGCCCGTCCGATCAGGGTGTCCGTCGGGTTCGATCCGCCGATCACTACCCGCGCAGGAAACTCACGATTCCCTCAGAGATCCCACGCGCCGCCTTCTGCCGCCATGCGCCACTGGTCAGCAACGCAGCGTCCTTGCTATCGCGCATGTTGCCGCACTCGATGAACACCTTGGGAACCGTTGACAGATTGAGACCGCCGAGATCACTGCGGACGTCGAGTCCGGTGCCGCCGCCGATGTAGTTGGAGGGCGCGCTGCCGGTGTCGCGGACGAAGTTGCCCGCGATGCGCTCGCCGAGATCGCGGGAGGGGGCGACGATCGCGCGGGTGTCGGCGCCGCCGGAGTGGACGGACGCGGGAAGGATGACGTGGAAGCCGCGGTTGCCGGCCGCGGAGCCGTCCGCGTGGACGGAGACGACCGCGTCGGCGTGCGCGTCGTTGCCGATGCGGGCCCGCTCGTCGACGCACGGGCCCCAGGAACGGTCGCCGTCCTGGGTGAACTTCACCGTGGCGCCCTCCTGTTGCAGGAGCGTACGCAGCCGGCGGGCGACGTCGAGCGTGAACCGGGCTTCCGTGTAACCCGCGTTGGTCGACGTGCCGGTCGTGTCGCACTCCTTCCAGTTGGTGCCGATGTCCACCTTGCGGTTGATGTCGGCCGAGTGCTGGAAGTTGCCGGGGTTGTGGCCCGGGTCGATGACGACGACCTTGCCCTTGAGGGGTCCCGCGGCGGCGGGCAGGTCCGAGGCCGAGGGAGTGGCGGGGCCGGAGAAGGTCGAGCTCGGCGGCTTCCCGTCGTCCGTCCCGGACGCGCTCGGTGTCCGCGCCGCGGCGGAGGCGGATCCGGGTGCCGCGGAGGAAGCCCCGGGTGCGCCGGAGGAGGTCGTCGACGTGGCGGACGTACTGCCCCCGCCGCCCGAGTCACCCACCGCCTGCCACACCAGCCACCCCACCAGCGCACCCGGCACCAGCGCGGCGACCGCCACCGTCATCGGTCCACGCCGGGAGCGGCGAGGGCCGGGAGGATCGAAGTCAGGACCTACGTACGACACGTCAGCGACTCTAACCGCGCGCTCAGATCCCCGCTCCCGTTCGCCGCAGGACGCGCAGTGAGTCGGTCGCCGAGACCTCGGTGAACGCGCCGGACTCCAGGGCCCGGAGGTAGACGCGGTAGGGGGCCTGGCCGGTGAACTCGTCGGCCGGGTCGGGGAACACGTCGTGGATGAGGAGCAGGCCACCCTCGGCGACGTGCGGCGCCCAGCCCTCGTAGTCGCCGGAGGCGTGCTCGTCCGTGTGGCCGCCGTCGATGAAGACGAGACCGAGGGGCGTGCGCCAGAAGGCGGCGATCTGCGGTGAACGGCCGACCATCGCGACCACCTGGTCCTCCAGACCCGCATTGTGGAGGGTGCGGCGGAAGGTGGGAAGGGTGTCCATCCGGCCGATCTCGGGGTCGACCGTGGCCGGGTCGTGGTACTCCCACCCGGGCTGCTGCTCCTCGCTGCCCCGGTGGTGGTCGACGGTGATCGCCGTCACCCCGGCCGCGCGCGCCGCGTCCGCGAGCAGGATCGTGGAGCGCCCGCAGTACGTGCCGACCTCCAGCAGGGGCAGTCCGAGCCGGCCCGCCTCGGCCGCGGCGTCGTACAGCGCGAGTCCCTCACGGAGCGGCATGAACCCCTTCGCGGCCTCGAAGGCGGCCAGGATCTCCGGCTTGGGTGCCGCGGGCGTGGGGTCCTGCATCGGGGGTCCTCCATCGGGTGCGAACGGCAGCCGCACGTCTGCCTGTGCGGGTCCGCGCGTACGTGCCTGTGAGCGCCCCATGGTGCACCACACCCCCGTCGCGTCGGGGACGGGGGTGTGGTGCGGTGGGGCCGGGCCCCAGGAACTGTCGTTCGGGTCAGGCCTGGGCCGGGACGGTCTCGCTCGGCAGTGCGAGGTCCAGCTCCACGGGGCGGTCGTCGCCGGAGTGGGTCGCCGAGGAGGCGAGCGGGCCGTGGCCCGGTGCCCTGGCGGCGAGGACGTACGCGCCCTCGGCGGGCACGGCGAGCACATAGCTGCCGTCCGCCTCGGAGAGCGTGGCGCCCGCCTGGCGACCGCGCCGGTCGATCAGGGTGACCTTGGCGCGGGCGACCGTGCCGCCGTCGGCGTCCAGCACCCGGCCGCGGAAGCCGCGGAGCACCTCCTGGGCGCGCTCCAGGGCCGCGTCCTCCTCGCTGCTCGCGCGCAGCTGCGGCTTGGTCGCCGGGCGCCGGCCCGGCAGCAGCAGGGCGAAGAGCAGACCGATGGCGACCGCGCCGGTGGCGATCAGGAAGGAGACCCGGAAACCGTGCATGGTGGGGACCTCGAGGCCGCCGACGTTGTTCGCGGTGTTGGCGAGCACCATGCCGATGACGGCGCTGGAGACCGACGTGCCGATCGAGCGCATCAGGGTGTTGAGGCCGTTGGCCGCGCCCGTCTCCGAGGCCGGGACGGAGCCGACGATCAGCGCGGGCAGCGAGGAGTAGGCGAGGCCGATGCCCGCGCCCAGGACCACCGAGATCACGATGGTCTGCCAGGCGGCGCTCATCAGACCGAGGCCGGCGCCGTAGCCGATCGCGATGATCAGCATGCCGAGGATCAGGGTGACCTTGGGGCCGTACTTCGCGGAGATCCGGGCGTAGACCGGCGCGGTGAACATCATCGTCAGGCCGAGCGGCGCCACGCACAGACCCGCGACCACCATCGACTGGCCGAGGCCGTAGCCGGTGGCCTTCGGCAGCTGGAGCAGCTGCGGCAGGACGAGCGAGACGACGTAGAAGGAGACGCCGACCATGATCGAGGCGAGGTTGGTGAAGAGCACCGAGCGGCGGGCGGTGGTGCGCAGGTCGACCAGCGGCGCCTTCACGCGCAGTTCCATCACGCCCCACAGGAGCAGGACGACGGCCGACGCGGCGAACAGGCCGAGCGTGGTGGTCGAGGTCCAGCCCCAGTCGCTGCCCTTGGTGATCGGCAGCAGGAAGAGGACGAGGCCCGCGGACAGGCCCGCCGCGCCCAGTCCGTCGAAGGTGCCCTCGGCGCGCATCGGGGACTCCGGGACGGCGACGAGGGTCAGGACGATCGCGACGGCGCCGAGACCGGCGGCGAGGAAGAAGAGGGCGTGCCAGTCGGCGTGCTGCGCGACCAGGGCCGCGACCGGCAGCGCGAGTCCGCCGCCGACGCCGATGGAGGAGCTCATGAGGGCCATCGCCTCGCCGAGCTTCTCGCGGGGCAGCATGTCCCGCATCAGGCCGATGCCGAGCGGGATCGCGCCCATGGCGAAGCCCTGCAGGGCGCGGCCGACGATCATCACCAGCAGTGTGCTGGTGAAACCGGCTATGAGCGAGCCGACGACCATCACGGACAGGCTCGCGAGCAGCATCCGCCGCTTGCCGTAGAGGTCACCGAGCCGACCCATGATCGGCGTGGCCACGGCTCCCGCGAGCAGCGTCGAGGTCATCACCCAGGTGGCGTTGCTGGGTGCGGTGCCCAGCAGCTCCGGCAGGTCCTTGATGACCGGAACGAGCAGGGTCTGCATCACCGCGACAACGATGCCCGCGAAGGCCAGCACCGGCACGATCGCGCCGCCGGGCCTCCGGGTGGGCTGGTCGGTCGTCGTGTGCGTCATTGCGTGAGGCCTCCAGGCCAAAAGAGAGAGGGAGGAAGGAGGAGTGGAGCGGTGGGCGATCCGTGCGGGATTCCGTGCGGGACCGCGCGGGAGTGCGTGCGGGATACGTGCATCAGGAACCCGGTGCGCCTGGGCAACTATTCCGATGCTTCGGCGTACTAACAAAATCTTGACCTTCCCATGAAGAACTGACCCGGCATCAGACCTGGCGGATAAATGGAACGTGTTCTAATCTGACGCGCCATGAAGGCCTATGTCGCCGGGGTCGGGATGACCAGGTTCGAGAAGCCCGAGACCCGTGATTGGCAGTACTGGGACATGGCGAGAGAGGCGGGCGGTGCCGCGCTCGCGGACGCCGGGATCACGTACGCCGAGGTGGAACAGGTTCCTGTCGGCTACTGCTTCCAGCCCTCGACCGCCGGCCAGCGCGCCGCGTACGAACTCGGCCTGACCGGCGTCCCCGTCTACAACGTCAACAACAACTGCGCCACCGGATCGAGCGCGCTGATGCTGGCCCGGCAGTTCGTCGAGGGCGGGGTCGCGGACTGTGTGCTCGCGCTGGGCTTCGAGAAGATGAAGCGCGGGGCGCTGGGGGGCGGTGCGGACGGGGGAGACTTCTCGACGTCTCCGGTGGCCCGCCACTACGGCGTCATGGCCGCCCGGCACGGCTTCGAGATGTCCCCGCCCACCGCGCAGATCTTCGGCGACGCGGCGCGCGAGCACATGGAGAAGTACGGCACCACCGAGGCACAGCTCGCCGCCGTCGGTGCCAAGAACCACCGCCACTCGGCGAACAATCCCTACGCCCAGTTCCAGGACGTGTACGGCGTCGACGAGATCCTCGCCGCCCGGGTCGTGCACCGGCCGCTGACGAAACTCCAGTGCTCGCCCACCTCGGACGGGGCCGCCGCCGCGGTCGTCGTGTCCGAACGGTTCCTGGAGCGGCACGAGCCGGCGCGCCAGGTCGTCGAGATCGTCGCGCAGGCCATGACCACCGACACCGAGGAGTCCTTCGCGTCCGGCTCCTGCGTCGACGTCGTCGGACAGCCGATGTCGCGGGAGGCCGCGCGCCAGGTGTACGAGCGGTCGGGACTCGGCATCGACGACGTGGACGTCGTGGAACTGCACGACTGCTTCTCCATCAACGAGCTGCTGACCTACGAGGCGCTCGGGATGTGCGAGGAGGGGGAGTCCGGCAAACTCGTCGAGTCGGGGGCCACGACGTACGGCGGGCGGTGGGTCGTGAACCCGTCCGGCGGGCTGATCTCCAAGGGGCATCCGCTGGGGGCGACCGGGATCGCCCAAGTGGCCGAGCTGGTGTGGCAGTTGAGGGGCGAGGCGGGGCCCCGGCAGGTGCCGGGCGCGCGGGTCGGGCTCGCCCACAACATCGGGCTGGGCGGCGCGGCGGTGGTCACGCTGCTGCGGGCGGCGGGCTGATCACCAGAGCTCCGCTCGAGGCTGCCGCGATGTTCGGGCTGCCTCGATGTTCGAGGCCGCCTCGATGCCGGGTGCACGGGTGGCCCTAGGACCTGTGGCCCAGGGCGAGTGCGGCGAAATCCCGATGCAAGGACCGTAGGGCGGTTGAGAGCATGACCCTCATGCTTCGAGCCGCGGAAGACACCCGAATATCAGCTCGCGTCGCGCCGCCCACCTGGCTGGTGGTGGCGCTCGCCTGCGCCGGACAGTTCCTCGTCGTGCTCGACGTGTCCGTCGTGAACGTGGCGCTGCCGTCCATGCGGACCGACCTGGGGCTGAGCGCGCCGGGGCTGCAGTGGGTGGTCAACGCGTACGCGATCGCCTTCGCCGGGTTCATGCTGCTCGGCGGGCGGGCCGGTGACCTGTACGGGCGCAAGCGGATGTTCCTGGTGGGGCTCGCGCTGTTCACGGTGGCCTCGCTGGGCGGCGGGCTCGCCCAGGCGGGCTGGCAGTTGCTGGTCGCGCGGGCCGCGCAGGGGCTCGGAGCGGCGGTGCTCGCGCCCTCGACGCTGACGATCCTCACCTCGGCGGTCCCGGAGGGCGCCGCCCGCGCGCGGGCCATCGCGACCTGGACGGCGGTCGGCGCCGGGGGCGGGGCGGCCGGCGGTCTGGTCGGCGGCCTGCTGGTGGACGGGCTGTCGTGGCGGTGGGTGCTGCTGATCAACGTGCCGGTGGGCGCGGTGGTGCTGGCGGGCGCCGCACGGTGGCTCGTGGAGAGCCGGGCCGGGGACGGGCGGCGGCTCGACCTGCCGGGCGCGCTGCTGGTGACGGCGGGGCTCGCGACCCTCGCGTACGGGATCGTGCAGACCGAGGCGGAGGGGTGGGCGGCGGCCGCGACCCTCGTACCGCTGTGTGCCGGGCTCGCGCTGATCGGCCTGTTCCTCCTGGTCGAGGCGCGGACGCGGGTGCCGCTGATGCCGCTGCGCCTGCTCGGTGTGCGGGCGGTGGCGTCGGCGAACGCGGCCATGTTCGTGTGCGGCTCCGCGATGTTCTGCATGTGGTTCTTCATGACGCTGTACGCGCAGAACGTGCTCGGCTACTCGCCGCTGGGTGCCGGGCTCGCGCTGGTGCCGAGCTCACTGGCGGTGGTCCTGGGCTCGAAACTCGCACCGCGGCTCATGCCGGTGGTCGGGGCGCGCAACGTCGCCGTCATCGGGTCGCTGGTCGCCGCGGCGGGCTTCGGCTGGCAGTCGACGATGACGGCCGACGGCTCCTACCTGACGGCGATCATGTTCCCCGGGGTCCTGATGATGGCGGGCGCGGGGCTGGCCGCCACCCCGCTCGCCTCGCTCGCGACCTCGGGGGCGGCGCCGGGGGACGCCGGTCTGGTGTCCGGGCTGGTCAACACCTCCCGCACGATGGGCGGTTCGCTCGGTCTCGCCGTCATGTCGACCATCGCGGCCTCGCGTACGGGGAGCGACTCGTCGGCACAGGCACTGACCGCGGGATACGCGCTGGCCTTCCGTACGGGCGGTTACGTGCTGCTCGGCGGGGCGGTGCTGATGCTGCTGTGGCTGCCCTCGAAGATCTCCGCTCGCTGAGGCCGCCGAAGATCTCCTGCCGTCGGGGCAACGAAATCCGGTCCTCGTGGACTCCTTTGTACATCTAGGAGGTGCCCATGGGGGATCGGAAGCAGGCTCGGGACGAGGAGTTCCAGCGCTTTGTCATCGGCCGCTGGCCGCGGTTGATGCGTACGGCATTTCTCCTTACGGGGGAGCAGCACGCCGCCGAGGACCTGGTCCAGACGACGCTGGAGCAGGTCTATGTGGCCTGGCGCAGGGTCGGCGCGGCCGACGATCCGGAGGCCTACGTACGGCGCGTGATGATCAACGCGCATGCCCGCAAACACCGCAGAAGGCTCAAGGAGTTCCTGGCGCCGAAGGACGACTCGGGGCTCACGCACGAACTGCCGGACCAAGGTGACCGGATCGCCCAGGCCGACGACCGCAGCGCCCTGCTGACGGCGCTCGTCCAACTGCCGCCGCGCCAGCGCGAGGCGGTGGTCCTGCGGTACTGGGAGGACCTGAGCGAGAGCCAGGCGGCGGAGGCGATGGGCTGTTCGGTGGGCGCGGTGAAGAGCAACGCGGCGAAGGGGATCGCGAAGCTGCGCGCCATACCGGGCCTGGCGGACATGGTGACGCACGGAGGGCGGAAGTGATGAGCGCGGACCGGGAGACGAACCACGACATGACACACAGGGACATCGCCTTCCTGCTGGCCGACGCCGCGGACGAGGCGGAGATCGGCACAGCCCCCTACCAGGCGGTGGTCCGTGGTGGCCGCCGCCGCAAGGCCCGCCGCTGGGCACTGGCGGCAGCGGCGGCGCTGGTGATCGCCGGTTCGACGGGGACGCTGGCGCTGGCCGGGGTGACGGGCGGCGACGCGCAGAAGGTCGCGCCGGCGGCGACACGGCCGCCGGTGGGCGACGAGCGGCATGTGTACGAGCCGCAGCGCAGCGATCTGGCCAGGGGAACCGAGCACGGCAAGAAGTGGAAGGTCGTCATCGACGTCTGGGGGGCGCCCCGGAACAAGGCGGAGGCGCAGGGGCAACGGGACGCGATGACCGGGTCCGGGCTCGGCAAGCCGTGGGTGAACGTGCGCGACGCCTCCGAGCTCATCGGCAAGAGCTCGTACTTCGTCCGCCTGACCTTGGACGGCAAGACGTCGATCAAGTTGCTGGGAGCGTTCGAGAAGGGCGACACCATGGCGGGCACGGACCTCACGTCCGGCGCGATGCCGCTGGACACCAGTGGGACGGCGACGAGCAGGACCGACCAGCGGCTCGTGGTCGGTCAGGTCGCCACCACCGCCCAGGAGGTCACCTGCACCTGGGACGACGGCTCGACGACCGAGGCGTCGAGGCCCTCCCCGGGCACGGGCATCGTCGGGGACTTCGAGGATGCGATCCGCCCGGCGGACGGTTCCCGGTCCGACTGGTTCGTCTGCCTGGGACCGGAGGGAAGGACCTACAAGGCGGCGGCGGTGACGAAGTAGGGCCCTCGCGCGCGGTGCGGCGGGCGGCCGGAGGTCAGAGCCAGCCCTGTTGGCGGGCCTCCCGCATCGCCTCCATGCGGTTGCGGGTGCTCGTCTTGCCGATCGCGGAGGAGAGGTAGTTGCGGACGGTCGACTCGGAGAGATGGAGCTTGGAGGCGATGTCGGCGACGGTGGCGCCGTCCGCCGAGGCCTTCAGGACGTCGCACTCACGGGCGGTGAGCGGATTGGGTCCGGCGCTCAACGCGGCGGCGGCGAGCGCCGGGTCGATGACCGTCTCGCCGGTCAGCACCCGCCGGATCGCCTCGGCCAGGTCCTCCACGGGGCCGTCCTTGACCAGGAAACCGGCGGCGCCCGCCTCCATCGCGCGCCGCAGATACCCGGGCCGGCCGAAGGTGGTGAGGATCAACACGCGGCAGTCCGGCGCCTGTTCGCGCAGTACGGCGGCGGCGTCCAGACCGCTCATCCCGGGCAGCTCGATGTCCAGCAGGGCCACGTCCGGGCGGTGGGTCAGCGCCGCGTCCACGATGGCGTCTCCCGCCGCGACCTGGGCGACGACCTCGATGTCCGGCTCCATCCCCAGCAACAGGGCGAGCGCGCCCCGCATCATTCCCTGATCCTCGGCAAGCAGGACACGCACGGACTTCGTGGGCCGGTGGTCCCGGGGCATCTCGTTCACGGGGCCAAGCGTAAGGCGGGGGAGGCGCGTGACCTGTCGTGGTGCGCACTTCGCCGGAAACTAAAAACTCTCCATGGTTCGACTCCGCGCGTCTTGACGGCCCTTGACTCCGGGCAAACAATCGCCTCGACATTCCGTGATCGCCTTTGCCGATCCTGTGCCGAGCCGATATTCGCAAACGTTCGACATTTCGACCGGGAATGGTTCGGCATTTCGATCGAACGATGTCCGGTATTTCGACCAGGTACCCGCACTGTCCTACCAGGAACGGAAGAGGTGCATTGTGTTACCAAGATCGTCGCGCCCGAGAAGCGCCGTGCTGGCCGTGCTGTCGGTGTTGGCGGCCGTCGTCGCGCTCGCCGTCGGCGCCCCGGCGGCCACCGCCGCGGGATCGCTGCCCTGTGACGTCTACGCCGCCGCGGGCACGCCCTGTGTCGCCGCGCACAGCCTCGTCAGAGCGCTCTACTCGTCGTACAACGGCTCGCTCTACCAGGTGCAGCGCGCCTCCGACAGCGCCACCGCGAACATCGGTCTCCTGGCGGCCGGCGGGTACGCGAACGCGGCGGCACAGGACTCCTTCTGCTCCGGTACCACCTGCATCATCACCAAGCTCTACGACCAGTCCGCGCGCCACAACGACCTCACCGTCGAGGGCGCGGGCGGGGCGGGCGCGGCCGACGTCGGGGCGCCCGCGGACGCGCTGCCGGTGACCGTCGGCGGCCACCAGGTCTACGGCCTGGAGATCTCGGCCGGCATGGGCTACCGGGACAACTACACCTCGGGCGTGGCCACCAACGGGGCGGCCGAGGGGATGTACATGGTGACCTCCGGCACTCATGTCAACGGCAGCTGCTGCTTCGACTACGGCAACGCCGAGACCAACAACAAGGACACCGGCAACGGCCACATGGACGCGATCAACTTCGGCACCGAGTGCTGGTTCTCGCCCTGTTACGGCCAGGGCCCCTGGGTGCAGGCCGACCTGGAGAACGGCCTGTTCCAGTCGGACTCCGGCTACAGCAAGAACACGTCGAACACCGGCACCGGATCGATGCCGTTCGTGACCGCTTTGCTGAAGAACAACGGTCAGGACCATTTCGCGCTGAAATACGGCAATGCCCAATCGGGCGGTCTCACGACCACTTATTCCGGAGGTGAACCCACCACCAGTGGTTACTCGCCCATGCATCAGGAGGGCGCGATCGTCCTGGGCACCGGCGGCGACAACAGCAACGGTTCCATCGGGTCCTTCTTCGAGGGCGTCATGACCTCGGGCATCCCGACGGACGCCGCCGACGACTCCGTCCAGGCCAACATCGTCTCCGTCGGCTATGGCGGTGCGACCGGCAGCACCGGCTCGCTGACGGCCGGGTCGGAGATCTCGCTGCGCGCGACCACCTCGTGCTGCACGACCGACTACATCCGCCACCAGAACAACGCGGCGGTCATCTCGGCCATCACGTCGAGCAGTTCGACGCTCGACAAGGGCGACGCCACCTGGGTCGTCCGCAGGGGCCTCGCCGACAGCTCCTGCTACTCCTTCGAGTCACGGAACTACCCGGGCGACTTCCTGCGGCACTTCAACTACCAGCTCTACCGACAACCCATGGTCGGCACCACGCAGTTCAGACAGGACGCCACGTTCTGCGCCGGGACCGGCAAGAGCGGGACGGGGACCTCGTTCGCTTCGTACAACTACCCGACGAGATACCTCCGGCACTACAACTACAACGTCTACATAGCGAGTGACGGCGGCTCGAACACCTTCGACAGCGCCACCTCGTGGACGGACGACGTGAGCTGGGCGGTCACGGCTCCCTGGGCGCCGTAGCCACCGAAGAGGACGCCAAGTCCGCCGCGTCCACCGGAAGTTCGGCGGTCACCGTGAAGCCGCCGCGTGGCGACGGGCCGGCCGTGAGCGACCCGCCCGCCGCCGCGAGGCGTTCCGTCAGGCCCTTCAGACCGGTGCCGCCGATGCCCTCGGCGGGACCGGTCACGAAGGCGCCCGTGCCGGTGCCGTCGTCCGTGACGGTCAGGCGGACATGGCCGCCCGGTACGCCCTCGACGGTGATCTCGCAGCGGGTCGCGCCGCTGTGCCGTACGACGTTCGTCACCGCCTCCCGCACCACCCAGCCCAGCAGGGCCTCGTTCTGCGGGGTCAGCGGGGCGCCGGACTGGCGGACCACGGGGTCGACGCTCGCCGCGGACAGGGCGGAGCGGGCCCGGTCCAGTTCCGTGGTGAGGCTGCCCTCGCGATAGCCGGTCACCGCCTCGCGGATCTCGGTCAGCGCCTGCCGGCCCACGGACTCGATGTCCGTGATCTGCGTGAGGGCCGCGTCCAGGTCGCGCGGGGCCAGCCGGCGGGCCGCCTCCGACTTCACCACGATGACGGAGAGCGTGTGGCCGAGCAGGTCGTGCAGATCGCGGGAGAAGCGCAGGCGCTCCTTCTCCACGGCACGTCGGGCCAGCTCCTCGCGGGCGGCGCGCAGCTCCCGTACGGCCTCGGAGAGGGAGAGGATCGCCGCCGTCACCATGGTGGACAGGAAGGTGCCGTACGCGACGTTCACCGCGTCCCAGCCCGCCCGGACGAAGGAGATCACGGCCGCGAGCGCGGTCAGGCCGAGACCGATCTGACCGAGCCGCGGGCCCCGCAGCACCGCGCCGGTGGCCAGGCCGAGGAGCGGGAAGAAGTACAGCCAGCTGCCGCCGTACCCGAGGGCCAGCGCACAGGTGACCAGGCCCATCAGGACGAGCGCCACCTTGGTGGAGCGGGCCTCGCGCGCCTCCTTCACGAAGGCGCGGAACGTCACGTAGATGTAGAGGGAGTTGAAGGTGAACAGACCCAGGCCACCGATCCAGGGGTTCGCGGTCCTGCCCTGGAGGAGGTTGGAGAAGGCGCCCATCCCCATCAGCAGCCACGGCAGCAGCGCGAAGCCGGTGGGCGGCGGTCCCGGGTCCTCGGGCATCTTCCCGCCGTTCCTGCGGGCGGCCCGCTGCTCGGCCTTGAAGCGCTCCATGTCGGACCGCCAGCGCGCCCGCGCCGCGCGCCACTCCCTCACCTGACAGGCGACCCCTCGCATCCAGGACATGTCCCCGTTCCCCCTTCGGACGGTCCGCTTCAGATGGTCCGCGCGGCCCTGCGGTACGAGACCACAGCGTACGAACCGAAGGCCAGTAGCCAAGCCGTGAGAACCACCACCGCGCCGAGCGCCGGTGCGTCGCCGTCGGCGACGGAGGTGCCGAGCTGGGCGATGCGGTTCGTGGGTGTGAAGCCGGACAGGGACCGGAGCCAGCCCGGGAAGAGCGTGAGCGGGAACCACAGACCGCCGACCACCGAGAGCCCCAGGTTGCACACCATGTTCGCGACCCCGGTCGTCTGCGCGGTGAGCCGGTAGCCGTTGCCGAGGCCGAGCAGGGTGAAGGGTATCGAGCCGAGCCACAGCAGCACCGCGACCGCGGCCCACTGCCAGACCCCCAGCCGTACGCCGTTGACCAGTCCGCCCGCCGCCAGCACCACGGCGATCGCGGGCAGCACCGTCACCGAGCCGGTCAGCGTCCGCCCGAGCACCACCTCGCGCGGGGTCATCGGGGTCACCCGCAGCTGCCGCAACCATCCGGTCACCCTGTCCTCGGCGACCCCGCCACCGGTGTTCAGGGCCGAGCCCACCGCCCCGTACGCGGCCATGCCGATCATCGAGCCGGTCTTCCAGCCGCCGTCACCGCCGTCGCCGAGGTTGGTGAACAGGAGGTACATCATCACGGGCATCGCGATGCCGCCGATGACGAAGCCGGTGTCGCGCAGCGTCCGGCGCACTTCGAGGCGCAGATAGTCCAGCATCACACCGTCTCCAGAACATGCGAGGTGAGCGCCATGAACGCGTCGTCCAGGGACGCGGGAACGACCTCCAGACCGCGGATCGCACCGAGCTCCGCCAGCGCGAGCACCGTCGCGTCCGAGTCGTCCGTGCGCAGCCGGGCCCGGTCCCCGCGCACCTCCACCGACACCACACCGGGCAGCAGGATCAGCCCCTCGGTGCCGCGGCCCGCGAGGTCGAAGGAGACCAGGTTGCCGCCCACCGACCGCTTGAGCTGCTCGCCGGTCCCGTCGGCGACGAGCCGGCCGTGGTCGATGACGAGGATCCGGTCGGCGTGCGCGTCGGCCTCCTCCAGGTAGTGCGTCGAGAACAGGACGGTGTGACCACGCCGCGCGTAGGACCGCATCGAGTCCCAGAACGCGCGCCGCGCCTCCACGTCCAGCGCGGCGGTCGGCTCGTCGAGCACGATCAGGTCGGGGTTCCCGGCGAGCGCCACCGCGAACCGCACCCGCTGCGCCTGTCCGCCGGAGAGCCGGTCGACGCGCCGCCCGGCCAGATCCCCGATCCCCGCGAGCTCCAGCGCGTCGGCGACAGGGAGCGGCGCGGGATAGCGGCCCGCGACGAAGGAGACCAGCTCACGGACGGTCACGCGGGGCACCGGCCGGGTCTCCTGAAGCATCGCGCCGACCCGCCCGGCACGCACCGCCGCCTCCGGGGGGCCGCCGAAGAGCGCGACCGTCCCCTCGTCCGGCTCGTTCAGACCGAGCAGCAGGGAGATCGTGGTCGACTTCCCCGCGCCGTTGCGCCCCAGCAGCGCCACCGTCTCGCCGCGGCCGATCTCCAGATCCACCCCGTCCACCGCGCGCACCGCGCCGAACGCCTTGACCGCCCCCGTGAAGGACACGGCACGCTCTGTCCCACCTGTCTGTGTCATGCCTGAGACGGTACGAATCCGCGGCCCCCGCCCGGCAGATGCGCTTGTACGGACTCCGGCAGGACAAATGTCACGGCCGGACGGACGGACCGTTGACCTGACAGGGCGTCAGGAGCCTTCACAACTGCCGAGTGCTGGGCTATACAAGGGTCGCCGGACTGGAACGCGTTCTAGATCGGCCAGTGTCGACCTCGGTGCGGCCGACGGTGCGGACGGCCGCACCGAGGTCTTTCGCGCTACTGATCAGGAGCCCCATGCCCATCGACGCCGCCAAGGCCCTCGCCGCCGAACCCCGCAGCGGTGAGATCACCTGGGACCGCAAGGACGTCCAGCTCTACCACCTCGGCCTCGGAGCGGGCGTCCCGGCGACGGATCCCGACGAGCTGCGTTACACCCTCGAATCGAAGCTGCACGTCCTGCCGAGCTTCGCCACCGTCGCGGGCGCCGGTTCCCCCGGAGTGATCAGCGGCCTGTCCATGCCCGGCGTCGACGTCGACCTCGCCCGCGTCCTGCACGGCGGCCAGACCATCGCACTGCACCGTCCGATCCCGGTCGAGGGCAAGGCCCTGGCCACCGGGCGGATCGCCGCCGTGTACGACAAGGGCAAGGCGGCCGTCCTGGTCATGCGCACCGAGGTCGCCGACGCCGAGGGACCGTTGTGGACGAACGACGCCCAGATCTTCGTACGGGGAGAGGGCGGCTGGGGCGGCGACCGCGGCCCCGCCACCCGCCTCGAGGAGCCCACCGGTGCGCCGGACCGGACCGTCGAGCGCCCGGTCCGCGAGGAGCAGGCGCTGCTCTACCGGCTCTCCGGCGACTGGAACCCGCTGCACGCCGACCCCGAGTTCGCCAAGCTCGCCGGGTTCGACCGGCCGATCCTGCACGGGCTGTGCACGTACGGGATGACGCTCAAGGCGGTCGTCGACACGCTGCTCGGCGGGGACGTGGCGCGCGTCCGCTCGTACACCACGCGCTTCGCCGGGGTCGTGTACCCGGGGGAGACCCTGCGCATCCGTATGTGGCGGCGGGAAGGCGGCGTCCGGGTGGCCGTGAGCGCCGTCGAGCGTGACGACGCGCCTGTCCTCGCCGACACCGTCGTCACACACTCCTGAGCCCAGCCCGTCAGTGATCAGCCCGTTGTCGAGGGGAGCCGCACCATGCGCGCAGCCGTACAGCACGAGATAGGCCAGGACAAGCTGGAAGTCCTCGACGACATCGAGGCGGTGGGCTTCGGTCCGGGCAAGGTGCGGATCCGGGTACGGGCCACCGGGCTGTGCCACTCCGACCTGTCCGCCATGAGCGGCGTACTGCCGCAGCCCGCGCCGTTCGTGCCCGGCCACGAGGGCGCCGGGGAGATCGTCGAGGTCGGCGAGGGCGTCACCCATCTCAAGCCCGGCGACCGGGTCGTCGTCTGCTGGCTGCCCGCCTGCGGCGTCTGTCCCGCCTGCAAGCGCGGCCAGAGCCAGCTGTGCCTGGCCGGGTTCATGAACGCCGGCACGCCCAACTTCCGGCGGCCCGGCCAAGACGTCTTCGGCTTCGCCGGGACGGGCACCTTCACCGAGGAGGTCGTGGTCGACGCGGGCTCCGCCGTTCCGATCCCGGACGACGTGCCCTTCGACATCGCGGCCCTCATCGGCTGCGGAGTGACGACCGGCCTCGGCGCCGCCCTCAACACCGCGGACGTGGCCGCCGGTTCCTCGGTCGCCGTGATCGGCTGCGGGGGCGTCGGCATCTCCGCGATCCAGGGCGCGCGCCTCAAGGGCGCCGCCGAGATCGTCGCCGTCGACCCGGTCGCCTCGCGCCGGGAGGCCGCGCTGCGGTTCGGCGCGACGAAGGCGGTCTCGCCCGACGAACTCCCGGGCGCGAAGCAGTCGGTGACCGGCGGCGAGGGCTTCGACTACGTCTTCGAGGTCGTCGGCCGCTCCGCCACCGCCCGCACCGCGTACGAGAACACCCGCCGCGGCGGCACCCTCGTCATCGTCGGCGCGGGCGCCATGGACGACTTCCTGCAGCTCAACATGTTCGAGCTGTTCTTCGACGAGAAGCGGATCCTGCCGTCCATGTACGGCGGCGGGGACGTCCTGCGGTCGTACGAGCGGACGGTCGCCCTGTGGCGCGCGGGCCGCATCGACCTGGAGAGCCTGATCACCCACCGGGTGCCGCTGTCCGGGATCAACGAGGCGCTGGACCAGATGCGGACGGGAACCGCGCTGCGTACGTGCATCGAGATCTGACCCCCACGGCTGCCGCCACCCGGCCCCCACGATTGCACCACGACCGCCGCCACGATTGCTGAGGACTTCGATGTCACTGCCACTTGAAGGGCGCGCCGCGATCGTCACCGGCGCGGGGCGCGGGCTCGGCCGGACCGAAGCGCTGGAACTGGCCCGCCTGGGTGCCGCCGTCGTCGTCAACGACTACGGGCAGCCCGGACGGGACGGCTCCGGCGCGGCCTCGGCCACCCCCGCCGAGGAGGTCGCCGCCGAGATCCGCGCCGCGGGCGGCCGCGCCCTCGCCCACACCGGGGACGTCTCCGACCGCGAACGGGCCCGTGAGCTGGTCGACCTGGCGATCGGCGAGTTCGGGAAGCTCGACATCCTCGTCAACAACGCGGGCATCCTGCGCGACCGGATGGTCTTCTCGATGTCCGAGGACGAGTGGGACTCCGTCATCCGCGTGCATCTGAAGGGGCACTTCAACACGACCCACTTCGCGTCCGCGCACTGGCGGGCGCGGTCCAAGGCGGCGAACGGGCCGGTGTACGGGCGGATCGTGAACACCTCCTCGGAGGCGTTCCTCGCGGGCTCGGCGGGACAGCCCAACTACGCGGCGGCCAAGGGCGGCATCGTCGGGCTGACGACCTCGACCGCGCTGGCGCTCGCGAAGTACGGCGCGACGGCCAACGTCATCTGCCCGCGCGCCCGGACCCGGATGACCGAGGACGTGTTCCACGGGTTCGAGGTGCCCGAGCAGGGCCTCGATCCCCTCGCCCCCGAGCATGTCGCGCCCCTCGTCGGCTACTTGGCCTCACCCGCCGCCGCGCACGTCAACGGACAGCTGCTCGTGGTGCACGGCGGCATGGTCGCGGTCGTCGAACGGCCGCGGGTGGCCGCCAAGTTCGACACCAAGCAGGACGCCTTCACCTACGACGAACTCGACGCACTGCTCGGCCCGTACTACGCGCAGCGGCCACCGGGGGAGACGTTCGCGGCGACGGAGGTACTGGGACTCAAGCACACCTAGCTCGCCCGACATCCCCGAGTCCGCCCGGCCGTTCCGCCTAGCCGTCGTGCTCCGGGCCGAGCAGTCGGCCGTCGGTCGACAGGGGCGGGTGTGCCAGCTGGGGCAAGTAGTGCCGGACCGACAAGAGGACGTCACCCACGCGTGGCGCCCGGGGAGCCCCGCATGAAACGGCCCCGCTCGCGCCGAGCACGAGCGGGGCCGTATCGCTGGTCCTGCTTACCGTCAGGCCGACGTGTTCTGCTGGCCGGACGGCTTGCGGTGGCGGCCGTGAGGGGTCGCCTCGTCGTCCCGGCCGGAGACCGGGCCGCGGTGCTTGCCGTGGCCTTCGTCCTGGACCGTCGCCTCGCGGGCGTCGGTGGCCGGCGGTTCCATGGTGCTGGTTTCGCTCATGTGGAAGTGTTCACCCCGTCAACAAGATCCTTCTTTGTAGCCGGGGGATTCTAACCGGTCGCTCACGCGGGAACGGGGGCGGGTGACCTGTTCTCGCCCCCGGGCCCCCCGTCGGTCCGGAAGGCCTCGTCCTCGGGTACCGGGCGGGCGAAGAGGGGCCGCCTCTTCACGGGGGACCGCCCGCTCAGCGGCGCCTGTTGGAGGGGGACCGGGCGCGCCGCGGGCCGTTCCGGCGGAGGGGGCGCCTCCGCCGTCACCGCGACGGCGGGCGCCGTCACCTTCGCCACCCCGCACGGCACCGCCCCCGTCGTGTACGGCAGGTGGAGGACCCCCTCCCTGGTCCACAGGCCCGCGCCCGCCAACCAGCCCTCCGGGGCCGCGAGATGGTGGACCTGGCGTTCGAACGGCCGCCACACGCCCACCCAGCTGCCGGCCGGCCCGTCGATGCGCAGGGCCACCGCGCAGGCCTCCGGCGTCAGTACCTGCCCCGGCTGGATCGCGAACGGCGTCACCGCGCAGTCGGTGGCGCGCAGACAGTCGGGGAAGCGGATCGGCAGGGTGCTGCCGAGGACCCCCCAGCCGAGGCGGTCGTGGCCCGGGGACGGCGCGTCGGAGCGGACCAGCAGCAGTCCGCTGTCGGCGTCCGCGAGCAGCAGCCGGTCGTCGCTGTCCTCGGCGATCTGCAGCAGTGGCGTTACTTCACCGCCGCGCCCCAGGTCGACGACCACCGTCTTGGTGCGGCCGTCCTGGTGGCGGTCCAGGGCCAGCAGGCGCCCCGTGTCGTCCAGCCAGACCCCGCCCGAACAGGGGCCCGGCACCTCGGCCAGGTGCTCGGGCCCGAACGCCCCGCCCGCCACCAGCCACACCGCCGTGGAGTCACGGCCCGCGGCGAGGGCGTACGCGTGCTCCCCGTCCGGCGCGGGCGGCAGCAGCCACAGCCGGGTGTCCTCGTCGTGGCACTCCACCGCGCCGAGAAGCAGTTCCCCGGTGCCGGGCCCGGTCGGGTACAGCAGCGAGAACGTGTGCCGCCCGTCCGCGACGCGGTGGATCAGCACCCGCCCGTCGGACATCGGCAGCACCTCGGTGCCGGGCTCCTCCGGCTGGTGGGACGGCAGCGGTACGGCGTAGGGCTCGGGGCCGTCCAGCGTCCAGCGCTCCGGGAACCAGCACTCGCCGTCGAGGGCGAGGCGGGCCGCGTAGGTTCCGTCCGCGGCGATCACGCAGGTGGGGCGGGCGGTCGTATCCGTGGTGCGGGCGATCGCATCCGTGGTGCGGGCGGTCGTATCCGCGGGGCGAGTGGCCCGCTCGTCCCCGGGTTCCGCCGCAGGCTCGGTTGCACAGGCCGTCATCGTTCGGTCACCTCCGGCGACGAAGCTAGTTTTCGCACGCACAGACGTGGGATCGGCGGGCGGGCGCTTCACACATAAGGGTGGCCGTGCCGCGATTCGCCTGAGGGAACGGGGATGCGTGTGCTGAACGGTGCGGGGAGAAGGGGGTGGGGCCCGGATCATCAAGGGCCGCCCGCGGCCGGGACCCCTGGTCGCGCACCCCGGGACCGGCCCGCGACCGGTGGGGCACCGGCCCAAGCCAGGTAGCCTTTCCCCGTGCCCCGTCTGTCTGAAGTCATCGCCGCGCTCGACACCCTCTGGCCCCCCGAGAGGGCCGAGGGATGGGACGCGGTCGGCACCGTGTGCGGCGAGCCGGACCAGGAGATCACCCGCGTCCTGTTCGCCGTCGACCCCGTTCGGGAAATCGTCGACGAAGCGGTGAAGCTGGGCGCGAACCTGCTGGTCACCCACCATCCGCTCTATCTGCGCGGGACGACGACGGTCGCGGCCGACACCTTCAAGGGCCGGGTCGTGCACACCCTCATCAAGAACGACATCGCGCTGCACGTCGCCCACACCAACGCCGACCGCGCCGACCCGGGAGTCAGCGACGCCCTCGCCGGCGCGCTCGACCTCCGGGTCGTACGGCCACTCGTGCCGGACCCCACCGACCCCGAGGGCCGCCGCGGCCTCGGCCGCGTCTGTGAGCTGGACCACCCGCTGACCGTCCGCGAACTCGCCGCGCGCGCCGCCGGGCGACTGCCCGCCACCGCGCAGGGCATCCGCGTCGCCGGTGACCTGGAGGCGGTCGTACGGACCGTCGCGGTCAGCGGCGGCTCCGGCGACAGCCTCTTCGACGACGTGCGCGCCGCCGGCGTCGACGCCTTCCTCACCGCGGACCTGCGCCACCACCCGGCGTCGGAGGCCCGCGCCCACAGTCCTCTCGCGCTGCTCGACGCGGCGCACTGGGCCACCGAGTGGCCCTGGTGCGAGCTGGCCGCCGCCCAGCTCGACGAGATCTCCGACCGCAAGGGATGGGGCCTGCGGGTCCACGTCTCCAAGACGGTCACCGACCCCTGGACCGCCCACGCGGCGTCCACCGAAACACCTAACGCAATGGGAGCCCCCAACTGAACGCCGCGCCCGCCGACCAGATCCGACTTCTCGACGTCCAGGCCTTCGACGTACGCCTGCAGCAGCTCGCGCACAAGCGCAGGTCCCTTCCCGAGCACGCCGAGATCGAGTCGCTGAACAAGGACCTCACGCAGCTGCGCGACCTGCTCGTCGCCGCGCAGACCGAGGAGAGCGACTGCGCCCGCGAGCAGACCAAGGCCGAGCAGGACGTGGACCAGGTGCGCCAGCGCGCCAACCGCGACCAGCAGCGCCTGGACTCCGGTGCCGTCACCTCCCCCAAGGACCTGGAGAACCTCCAGCGCGAGATCACCTCCCTCGCCAAGCGGCAGGGCGACCTGGAGGACGTCGTCCTCGAGGTCATGGAGCGCCGCGAGTCCGCGCAGGAGCGGGTCGCCGAGCTGACCGAGCGGACCTCCTCCGTGCAGTCGAAGATCGACGACGCGACCAGCCGTCGGGACGCCGCCTTCGAGTCCCTCGACGGCGAGGCCGCCTCGGTGACGAAGGAGCGCGAGGTCGTCGCGGCCTCCGTCCCCGCCGACCTGCTGAAGCTCTACGACAAGCTGCGCCAGCAGCAGGGCGGCGTCGGCGCCGCGCGGCTCTACCAGCGCCGTTGCGAGGGCTGCCGCCTCGAGCTCAACATCACCGAGGTCAACGACGTGAAGGCGGCCTCCCCGGACACCGTGCTGCGCTGCGAGAACTGCCGTCGCATCCTGGTGCGTACGTCCGAGTCCGGTCTGTAAGGGGCGCGGGGCGTGCGGGAGTTCATCGTCGAGGCCGACGGCGGTTCCCGGGGCAACCCGGGACCCGCGGGCTACGGCGCCGTGGTCATCGACGCGGTCACGGGGGAGACGCTGGCGGAGCGTGCCGAGTACATCGGCATCGCCACCAACAACGTCGCCGAGTACCGGGGCCTGGTGGCGGGCCTGCGCGCCGCCCACGAACTGGACCCGGCCGCGCGCGTCCGGGTCCGGATGGACTCCAAGCTCGTCGTCGAGCAGCTGTCCGGCCGCTGGAAGATCAAGCACCCGGACATGAAGCCCCTGGCCGCGGAGGCGGCCCGCGTCTTCCCGCCCGACCGGATCACCTACGAGTGGATGCCGCGCGAACAGAACAAGCACGCGGACCGACTGGCCAACGAGGCGATGGACGCGGGGCGGCGCGGCGAACAGTGGTCCCCGTCCGCATCGACGGCGGAACTGCTGACGCCGGGTTCTGCGGCGCCCCTTCAGGGGCGCGAGGAACTGCGCGACCAGCCCCCACAGCCCCGCACTCCGACGACTCCCGGCTCCGCCCGGTCACCCCGCGGCGAAGCCGCGAAGTCCGAGGACGACGCACGGGCCGCCCGCAACGTGGCCACAACGGCCCCGTCGACCGGCTGGGGCTCGACCCCCGACATGGGTGCCCCCACCACCTTCGTGCTCCTGCGCCACGGTGAGACCCCCCTCACCCCCAGAAGCGTTTCTCCGGCAGCGGCGGCACCGACCCGTCGCTCTCGGACGTGGGCCGGGAGCAGGCCGAGCGCGTCGCCGCCGCGCTGGCCGCACGCGGCACCGTCCAGGCGATCGTGGCGTCGCCACTCACCCGTACCCGCCAGACCGCCGCCGCCGTCGCCGCCCGCCTGGGACTGGACGTCGCCATCGAGGACGGCCTGCGCGAGACGGACTTCGGCGCCTGGGAAGGCCTCACCTTCGCCGAGGTGCAGGAGCGCTACCCCGAGGACCTGAAGACCTGGCTCGCCTCCCCGAAGGCCGAACCGACCGGCGGCGGCGAGAGCTTCGCGGCGACCGCCCGCCGTATCGCCACCACCCGCGACAAGCTCATCGCCTCCTACGCGGGCCGCACCGTCCTGCTCGTCAGCCACGTCACCCCGATCAAGAGCCTCGTACGGCTCGCGATCGGTGCCCCGCCGGAGTCCCTGTACCGGATGGAGCTGTCCGCGGCCTCCCTGTCGGCGGTGGCGTACTACGCGGACGGCAACGCCAGCCTGCGCCTCTTCAACGACACCTCTCACCTGCGCTGAGCGACCCGGGCCCGTAGGTCACCCGCGCCGAGCGGCCCGGGCCCGCAGGAGCTCGGCGGTCTCCCGGTCCGCCGGCAGGAACGCCTCCAGGTGGAGCTCGGCGAGCGTCACGTCGACCGCGGTCGCGAACGACGTCAGCGTGGTGAGCAGTCTCAACTCGCCCTCCGCGCACCGCAGTCGCAGCGGCACGGCGAACCCGAGATAGTCGGCGCCGGGCTCACTCGCCGGTACGTAGTCCGCCAACTCCTCGGCCAGGGAGGCGAGTCGGGGATCGGGACTGCGCACGGCACGGGCCCGCAGGTTCTCCACGATGTGCTGCCCCCACGCGTCCAGGTTCACCACC
This sequence comes from Streptomyces mirabilis, assembly GCF_039503195.1. Classification (NCBI taxonomy): domain Bacteria; kingdom Bacillati; phylum Actinomycetota; class Actinomycetes; order Kitasatosporales; family Streptomycetaceae; genus Streptomyces; species Streptomyces mirabilis. The sequence goes on along the minus strand of NZ_JBCJKP010000001.1, from coordinate 3,403,567 downwards.
CGCGAGCCCATCCCGCGCGGATGCAGCGCGAGCCGCAGCACATTGACGGGCGGCGCGAGCAGCGCGGGGTCCGCGCCCTCGGTGAGCACGTCGAACGCCTCGTTCGCCGCGACCAGTTCACCCCGCGGCCCCGCCACCACCGCCGGATACGGCAGATGCCCTTCGAGGATGCTGTCCAACGCCTCCCGTACGGGCTTCAGCGCGACCGCGTCGAGCGGTGACTCCGCGAACGCGGGCGCGTAACCGGCCGCCAGCAGCAGCGAGTTGCGCTCCCTCAACGTCAGGCCGAGCGACTCGGCGAGCCGGATCACGATCTCCCTGCCGGGCACCGACCGTCCGCGCTCGATGAAACTGACGTACCGCTGGGTCGTCCCCGCCCGCGAGGCGAGCTCCAGCTGACTGACCCGGCGGGCGGTGCGCCAGCGCAGCAGCTCCCGGGCGAAGGGCGGGGGTTCGGTCACCGAGGCGGCTGCGGTGCTGAGGGTCATGGCTCAGTTGTACGTCACGGGTACGACAGTCCGGCCATACCTCACGGGGAATTGAGCGGCGTACCCCGTCCGAGCAGCATGGACGCATCCACGGAGCACACCCCAGGGAGCCGACATGCGCGCCTACCACCTCGAAACGCCCGGCACCGTCGACGGCATCGCCCCGCGTCGGACGGACCGCCCCGAGCCCGGCCCCCGCGACATCCTCGTCCGCGTCCGCGCCGTCTCCCTCAACAAGCGCGATCTGCTGATCCTGAACGGTACCTATCCGCTGAAGGCCGTGCCGGACGTGATCCCGCTGAGTGACGGAGCGGGCGAAGTCGTCGCGGTGGGCGCGGAGGTGACCCGGTTCGCGGTCGGGGACCGGGTGGCGAGCACGTACTTCCCGAAGTGGATCGACGGCAGGATCACCCCCGCGCAGATCGACCAGCCCGGCGCCACCCTGCCCGGCATGCTCACCGAGTACGCGCGCCTCGACGAGAACGCGGCGGTGCGGGTGCCCGACCACCTCGGCTGGGAGGAGGCCGCCTGCCTGCCCTGCGCGGGCGTCACGGCCTGGCACGCGCTGACCGGCGGGGAGGCGGTGGCCCCCGGCGAGACGGTGCTGACACTCGGCACGGGCGCGCTCTCGCTGTTCGCCGTGCAGTTCGCGAAGCTGCTGGGCGCCGAGGTCGTCGCCACGACGTCGAGCCCGGAGAAGGCCGAGCGGCTCAAGGCCCTGGGCGCCGACCACATCGTGCGGTACGCCGACCACCCCGCGTGGGCACAGACGGTCCGCGACCTCACGGGCGGGCGTGGCGTGGACCTCGTCGTCGAGACCGTGGGCCCGGAGACGATCGAGCAGTCGGTCCGCGCCTCGGCGCTCTACGGCAGGATCGTCCTGGTCAGTGCCAACAGCCCGCGCAAGGCCTCTCTGGAGATCACGACGGACGCGCTCGCGTCGAGCCTGGTGACGATGCGGCGGCTCTTCGTCGGCAGCCGTACTCACTTCGAGTCCATGAACCGGGCCCTCACCCTGCACGGCACCCGCCCGGTCGTCGACCGGACCTTCGGCTTCGACGAGGTCCACGAGGCGTTCCGCCACTACGAGTCCGGCGTGGCCTTCGGCAAGGTCGTCATCCGCGTGGCCTGAGCGCGGCCGCCTCGCGCGCCAGGCTCTCCACCCGCCCCCAGTCCTTCGCGGCGATCGCGTCCTCGGGAAGCATCCATGTCCCGCCCACGCAGCCGACGTTGGGGAGGGCGAGGTAGTCCGGCGCGTAGGTGGGGCCGATGCCGCCCGTCGGGCAGAACCTGGCCTGCGGCAGCGGTCCGGCGAGCGACCTGAGGTACGCCGTGCCGCCCGCGGCCTGCGCCGGGAAGAACTTCATCTCCCGCACCCCGCGCTCCAGCAGCGCCACCACCTCCGAGGTCGTGGACACCCCCGGCAGGAACGGCACCCCGGACGCCTTCATGGCATCGAGCAGTACGTCGGTCCAGCCGGGGCTGACCAGGAAGCGGGCGCCCGCGGCCACGCACTCCGTCACCTGCGTCGGCGTGATGACGGTGCCCGCGCCGACCACCGCGCCCGGCACCCCGTCCGCGATCGCCCGGATGGCGTCGAGCGCGCACGGCGTCCGCAGGGTCACCTCTATCGCGGGCAGCCCACCCGCGACGAGTGCCGTGGCCAGGGGCACGGCGTCCGCGACCTCGTTCACCACGACGACGGGTACCACGGGGGCGAGATCCAGCACGGAGGCGGCGGGAACCGAGGGCAGCGGTGAGCTCATGGGCTCATCGTGCCCTCGCCGCGCAGCATGCGCAAAGAGCGTTGCATATGCTGCAACGACCCCTGCTCCGGTGCACCGGGCCGCTCCAGTGCACCTCGTGCGGCTCTAGTGCACCTCGTTCACCAGCACATCCAGCGCCCAGGCCGTCCCCGCCCGCGCGGGCGCCTGCACCTCCACCTCGTACCCCAGGTCCCGCAAGGTCTCCACCAGCTCCGCCGGATCGGCGGGCGCGGCCCCGGCCGCCAGCAGACTCCGTACGATCCGCCCCTTCGTCGCCTTGTTGAAGTGGCTGACCACCTTCCGGGTGGGCGCGTGCAGCACCCGTACCGTCGCCGTCCGCCCGGCCACCTCGCCCTTCGGCTTCCACGCGCCCGTGTACGCCGAGGACCGCAGGTCGAGCACCAGCCCGTCGCCGGCCGCCTCGGGGAGCGCGGCGGCCATCGGCGTACGCCAGTGCGCGCCCAGCGCCCCGAGCCCCGGCAGCCTCACCCCCATCGAGCAGCGGTACGACGGGATCCGGTCCGTCACCCGGAGCGCGCCCCACAGCCCGGAGAAGACCAGCAGCGAGCGGCTGGCGCGCCGCTTGGCCGCCGTGTCCAGCGAGGCCAGGTCCAGGGCGTCGTACAGCACCCCCGTGTAGATCTCCCCGGCCGGGCGCGCGCCCGCGCTGCGCAGCTGCGTGTTCTTGGCGATCTCGCCGCGCAGGCCCTCGCTCAGCCCGAGCACCTCGCGGGCCTTCTCCTCGTCGCCGGCGCACAGCTCGGCCAGCTCGTCGAGGACCGCCCGACGCGCCTCGGTGAGCCCGGGCAGGGACAGCGACTCCAGCTTCAGCGCGGTTCCCCGGCCGGAGGGTGCCTTGCCCTCGGAAGGCGGCAGCAGCACGAGCACGGTGGTGTTCTCCTAACGGTGGGTATGGCCCGGCGCCAGCCTAAGGGGTGCGGTCGGGGTGCCCGCCGCGTGCGCGCGACCTACGCTCGACCCATGCCGTGCCGCCACATCCGCGCCATCTGCGCACCGGGGGCTCCTCTGCAGGCCGCCCTGTGCGCCCTGCGGACCGAGCTCGGCGTGCCCGGGAGCTTCCCGCCCGGCGTACTGGAGGAGGCCGCCCGGCCACCCCGCCTGCCTCCCCACGACGCGACGGGCATCCCCTTCCTCACCATCGACCCGCCGACGTCCTCCGACCTCGACCAGGCGATGCACCTGTCCCGCCGCGAGAACGGCCGCGGCTACCGCGTCCGGTACGCGATCGCCGACGTCGCCGCCTTCGTCGCCCCCGGTGGCGCCCTGGACGCCGAGGCGCACCGCCGCGTGACGACCCTCTACTTCCCGGACGAGAAGGTCCCCCTTCATCCGACCCGGCTCTCCGAAGGCACCGCGAGCCTCCTGCCCGACCAGACCTGCCCGGCCGTGCTCTGGACGATCGACCTGGACGCGGACGGCCGCACGGAGGGCGTCGACGTACGCCGTGCCCTCGTCCGCAGCCGCGCCAAGCTCGACTACGCGCACGTACAGAAGTGGATCGACGACGGCACGGCGGAGGAACCGCTCGCCCTCCTCAAGGAGATCGGGACGCTGCGCGAGCGTCTGGAGGTGGAGCGAGGAGGGATCTCCCTCAACGTCCCCGAGCAGGAGATCGTCGAGAAGGACGGGACGTACGAACTCGGCTACCGCGCCCCGCTTCCCGCCGACGCCTGGAACGCGCAGATCTCCCTGCTCACCGGGATGGCGGCGGCCGACCTGATGCTCGCGCACGGCACCGGCGTCCTGCGCACGCTGCCCGCCGCCCCCGACGGCGCCGTCGGCCGCCTTCGCCGCACGGCCAGGGCCCTGCACATCGACTGGCCGCACCACGTCTCGTACGCGCATCTCGTCCGCTCCCTCGACCCGCACCTGCCGCGCCACGCGGCCTTCCTCCAGGAGTGCACGACGCTGCTGCGCGGCGCGGGCTACACGGTGTTCCGGGGCGGCGCCCTCCCGGACGTCACCTCGCACGCCGCCGTGGCCGCGCCCTACGCCCACTGCACGGCCCCCCTGCGCCGTCTCGTCGACCGCTACGCCTCGGAACTCTGCCTGGCCGCCGCCGCGGACGAACCGCCCCCCGACTGGGTCCTCACCGCCCTCGACACCCTCCCCAAGGAGATGGCCGAGGGCTCCCGACGCGCGGGCACCGTGGAACGCGAGTGCGTCGACATCGTGGAGGCCGCGCTCCTCAAGGACCGGGTCGGGGACATCTTCGACGGATGTGTGGTGGACGTGATGGAGCGTCAACCCACGGTCGGCACCGTCCAGTTGGAGTCTCCCGCGGTCGTCGCACGCATCGAGGGCGGCACCCGGACGCTGCCGCTGGGGGAGCGGTTGCGGGTCCGCCTCACCCAGGCCGACCTGGGGACGGCGAAGGTGCGGTTCGCGCCCGCGTGAGGGCCCGTGCGTCCCGCACCTCGGCGAGCCCCAGTCCCAGCTCGGTCGGCCGCCTGGTCCGGGCGAGCCGGACGGCGTGACGTAGCGTGTATTCCCGGCAGCCGTTGGGGCGACGCTCGGGCTCCGGCAACAGCCCGAGATGGTGGTAATGCGGCACCGCCCGCGTGGTGACTCCGACGGTGACGGCGAGTTCTCCGATCCGCATGCCCTCAGGAGAAACGTTGACGCCGCGGCAAGGTCAAGCGAGAAGATCCTTGGCGGCATGGAAACGCGGGCCGCCGGCGTTGCACCCCTGACGAGGCGAGCGGGGAGGCGGCCATGGGTGCACGACGTGAAGAGGCCCGCTGGACCCGGGCCACTCTCGGCCGCGACGGTCCGCCCCTCGACCTCCTGACCGCGCACTTCGACCAGCACCGCTACGCTCCCCACGCCCACGACGAGTTCACCATCGGAGTCTGCGTCGGCGGCTCCGAGATCATCGACTACCGGGGCGGCCGCATCCACACCGGCCCCGGCTCGATCGTCGTCCTGGCTCCGGGCGAGATGCACACCGGCGGCCCGGCCGCTTCCGACGGCTACGCCTACCGGGCCCTGTACGCCGAGCCCTCCCTGCTCACCGAGGGAATTCTGGGCAGCCCCCCGCACTTCCGGGACCCCGTCCTCGACGACCCCGAACTGGCCGCCGCCCTGCGCACCGCCCACACCGACCTGAGCGCCTGCCCCGACCCCCTGGAGGCCGAGTCCCGCCTCCCCTGGCTGCTGGCCGCCCTCGCCCGTCGCCACTCCACGGCCCGCCCGGCGTGCGACACGGTGCCGGGAGCGGCCCACATGGCCCACGCCGTACGCGACCGCCTCGCCGACGAACTCCAGGCACCCCCGTCACTCGCCTCCCTCGCCACCGACCTGGGCCTCTCCCGCTACCAGCTCCTGCGCGCCTTCCGTACGACGATGGGGATACCGCCGTACGCCTGGCTGGCCCAGTACCGGGTGAACCGGGCCCGCGCCCTGCTGGAGAGCGGCCTGCGCCCCGCCGAGGTCGCCCCGCTCGTGGGCTTCGCGGACCAGGCGCACCTGACGCGCTGGTTCCGCAGGGTGCTCGGGGTGACACCGGCGGCGTACCGGACCAGCGTGTCGCCGACGGCGTAGCGCAACAACGTTCAAGACAGCCGACCGCCGGGCAGCCGAGACTCCCCCCATGACTGCACGCGGCTGGTTCCTGTTCTCCCTGATGGGAGTGGTCTGGGGCATCCCCTACCTGATGATCAAAGTGGCGGTGGACGGCGTGTCCCCGTCGACGGTGGTGTTCACGCGCTGCGCGGTGGGCGCGGCGCTGCTGCTCCCCTTCGCGATCCGTCAAGGGGGCCTTGCTCGGACCGTACGAACGTACTGGCGCCCGATGCTGGCCTTCGCGTGCATCGAGATCATGGTCCCGTGGTGGACCCTCACGGACGCCGAGCGCCACCTCTCCAGCTCCACGGCGGGCCTGCTGATCGCCGGGGTGCCGATCGTCGGCGTGGCCGCGGCCCGCCTCTTCGGCGACACCGAACGCCTCGGCGCCCGCAGGATGACCGGGCTGGCCCTCGGCCTGTCCGGCGTCGCGGTCCTCACCGTCCCGCACCTGACCGGCGGCGACGCCCGCTCGCTGGCCGAGGTACTGCTGACGGTGATCGGGTACGCGACCGCCCCCGTCATAGCCGCCCGCCACCTCAAGAACGTCCCCTCGCTCCACCTCACGGCCGCCTGCCTGACCCTGGCGGCCCTGGTCTACGCCCCCGCGGCGGCCGTCACCCACCCCTCCGGGCTCCCCTCCCCGCAGATCCTGGCCGCCCTCGCCGGCCTCGGCGTCATCTGCACCGCGGTCGCCTTCGTGGCCTTCCTGGAACTGATCAAGGAGGCGGGCCCGACGCGGGCGACGGTGATCACGTACGTCAACCCGGCCGTCGCGGTCGCCGCGGGCGCCCTCTTCCTCGACGAACGCCTGACCCCCGGCGTCCTCGCCGCGTTCGCTCTCATCCTGGCCGGCTCTGTGCTCGCCACGGCCGGCCCGAGGCGCACCCCACGCCCGGTACCATGGTCCACACGGCAGACGAGCCGGGCGGACGGCCGCGTGGAGGTCCTTGTGGACCTTCCCGAGGAACGTCCGGGCTCCACAGGGCAAGGTGGTGGCTAACGGCCACCCGGGGTGACCCGCGGGACAGTGCCACAGAAAACAGACCGCCGGGGATCTCGGTCCTCGGTAAGGGTGAAACGGTGGTGTAAGAGACCACCAGCGCCTGAGGTGACTCAGGCGGCTAGGTAAACCCCACCTGGAGCAAGGTCAAAAGGAAACACCTCGGTGTTTCTGCGCGGACGTTCGAGGGCTGCCCGCCCGAGTCCGCGGGTAGACCGCACGAGACCGGCGGCAACGTCGGTCCTAGATGGATGGCCGTCTCCCCGGCCGCCGCGAGGCGACCGGGCGACAGAACCCGGCGTACAGCCCGACTCGTCTGCCGTTTAGGGGCTCTGATCAGCGAACGAGCTGGTCAGGGGCCCTTTTCGGGCTTGAGTTGAGAACGCTGGAGGCGTTCGTATTGGCTGCCGCCCCGTCCCAGTACGCCGCTTCGATCTCCCACCGCACCGGCTCCAACAGTGCGAGCAACTTCTCCTCGGCCCGTGCCCTGCCGAGGCTGCCCAGCCGGTGGCCTGGTCGGTCGAGGATCCGGCGCCGCTGGCCCAACCACCCGGAAGGAAGACATGAACTAGCAAGCAAGAAACGGGAGTTCGATCGTAGGATGTGCCGCGATTGATCCCCGCCCCGGTTGAAGGACGTACACGACTCATGAGTGACCCTGTGACGACGCCCGAGCCGGCGGAGCAGCAGAAGATCGACACGTCGGTGCCGCACTCCGCCCGTATCTGGAACTACTGGCTCGGCGGCAAGGACAACTACCCCGTCGACGAGGCGGCCGGTGACGCGTACACCGAGGTGTTTCCCGGGATCGTCACCATCGCCCGCTCCAGCCGTGGCTTCCTGCGTCGCAACATCGCGTATCTCGTCTCCGAGGCGGGCATCCGGCAGTTCCTGGACGTCGGCACCGGCCTTCCGACCGCCCAGAACACCCACGAGGTCGCCCAAGGGCTCGCTCCCGAGGCGCGAATCGTCTACGTCGACAACGATCCGATGGTGCTCGCCCACGCCCGTGCGCTGCTCTCCTCCACCGAGGAGGGTGCGACCGCCTACATCGACGCGAACGTGACGGACCCGGATCGCATTCTTGAAGTCGCCGCCGAGACGCTGGACTTCGGTCGTCCCACCGCGCTCATCCTCAGCAACATCCTGGGGCACGTCGCCGACTACGATCAGGCCCGTTCCATCGTCACCCGGCTGATGGAAGCCCTGCCCTCGGGCAGTTACCTCTCCATCAACGACGGGTCGCGCGGCATCGACCCTGTCTTCGAGCAGGCCCAGGACGCCTACAACAACAGCGGCGCCGTTCCGTACAACCTGCGCTCCGTTGATGAGATCACCGCGTTCTTCGACGGTCTGGAGCTTGTCGAGCCCGGTGTCGTCTCGGTGACGGAGTGGCGTCCAAACCCCGGTTCGGACGTCCCGGAGGTCGTCGCCGAGCACGGTGGACTTGCGCGTAAGCCGTAACGACAGGAGGGGCGCGGTCAGGCCGACGGTACCGGGTCGGCCTGCCGAAGGCGGTGGCCGATGCGGTCGATGTCGAGCGCACCTCACGCGATGCCCACGCCGAGATAGAACGGCAGGAAGAACAGCACCAGGCGGCGGTGCCCGCGGAGAACGCTGAGGTCTCACGGGGCACCTGGTGCTGGAAGGGCCCCTGCGCCGCAATGGGCTGCTCCACTACGCACAACCTTCCGGAAGGCCGCCGGTCTGAACAGACACACACCTACGCGAGCTACCGGGGGGTAGTCATGCGACGGATAGGTACTGCACTGGCCGCGATGATGCTGGCGGGCGGCGGTCTGTTGGCCGGCACGGTTCCGGCGGTGGCCGCGCCGACGGCCGTGGACTGCGCCGTGACGTGGGGGAGCCTGGACAAGACCGGTGACTCCACTGCCTCCAGGCGACTGGTCGACGTGAGGGCCGGACAGCACGACTGCTTCGACCGTCTGGTCTTCGACGCCCAGGGCACGGCGGCCGACCCCATCGGCTACACGGTCCGCTACGTCGACGTACTGCACCAGGACCCGAGCGACGTCGTGGTTCCGATCAAGGGCGGAGCCATTCTGGAGATCTCGCTGTTCTCCTCGCGCTACGACCCGGCGACCGGACAGCCCTACCCGCCGCTTCCCTCCGTCGACGTCACCGGGTACCGGACCTTCCGGGAGTTCAAGTTCACAGGTGGCTCCGAGGGCTACACCCAGGCCGGACTGGGCGTCCGCGCGAGGCTGCCGTTCCGGGTCTTCCAGACGGCCAACCATCTCGTGGTGGACGTGGCGCACACCTGGTGATCCCGTACGGCCGGGGGTGCGCCCGCCTCCTGTCGAGCGATACGTCGAATACGTCGATGCCCGCGCCTACGCCGACCAGGCCGGGCAGGCGGGGTCCGCGATCGGGGCCTCCCAGCCCCTGGAAGAAGCAGAGGTCAGAGCGCGTCGACCCCGCTCACCCTCCAGCCGTCGGACGTCAGGGCCACCGTCATCCGCACCCGGTTCAGGTCCACGCGGGAGCCCGAGACCTGGGTGCTCGTGGTCACCTGGTTGACGAAGAGGAGGACCACGGCCCGGTCGGCCGAGGCCGAGATCACGGAGGCCGCCGGGGAGCCGCCGGTGGGCTGCGCCACCGTGGCCTTCACCACCCCGTGGTACTTCCTGGCCGTCGGCCCGACCACCGTCGTGGTGGTCTTCCGGTACTCGTCGCGGAAGTGCCCGGTGAGCCGGGCGCGGGCCGCGGCGAAGTCGCGGTCCAGGTGCCTGTAGTCGTACGACAGCACGACCGGCGCCGCCTGGCGTGCGGCCGCGAGTGCCTGACCGCGTGCCTGTTCGGCCCGCACGCCCGCCCGGTAGCGCCACCCGAGCAAGGTGGCCGCGACCAGGCCCGCCAGGAGCAGGACACACAGGGCGGCGATGAGCAGCCGCCGCCGACCGCGCCGCGTAGCCGTACCGGGGCCGGGCTCGCCCTCCTCCTGCGGTGCGTCCTCCTCGAAGCCCTCCGGCGAGGGCTCGGGCGGGTCGTCCCAGCCGTCCTCATCGGGGGCCTCGATGAGCACGGTGCGGCCGGCGGTCGGTGCCCCGGGCCGTCCCGGGGCCACCTCGTCGATGGACGCCGGCTCCGGTTCGAGGTGGCCGCGCTCCGCGCGCTTGGCCGCCGCGCGGGCGGCCGCGGTCATGGTGTGCCGGGTGCCGGATCCGGAACCGGAGCCGCGGCTTCGGGTGGTCGTCTTCGCCACGGTCTTACTCCTCATGTCCTCATGGGTCGTATGGCGGGGAGGGGCGCGGTCAGCCGACGAACTCGACGTCGGAGGTCAGCCAGCGGCCGTTTCGGTGCACCAGGTCGAGCTGGAGGCGGTAGGTGCGCGCCTCGCCCTTGGGGGCGGCCGTGTTGGTCACCGTGCTGTCGGCGACCACCAGGACGCGGGCCGAATGCTCGTCGGAGCGGACGATGCCCGCGTCGAGGATCTGGCCCTCGGACACGGACTCGTTCGCGGCGACGAGCTTGGTCAGCTGCTCGGTCTGCGCGGCGAACTGTTTCTTGAAGTCACCGGTGGCGCCCTGGAGGACGTTCGCGCTGTCCCGGTCGTAGTGCCGGTAGTCGAGCGAGGTGAAGTTCAGCGCCGACTGGCGGGCCGCGGCCAGGATGTCCTGGCGCCGCTGCGCCCTGTCGTGCTGGCCGTAGAGCCCAAGGACCAGCCAGATCGTCAGCGCCGTCGTGAGGACGGTCGCCACGGCGAGCGCCACCGACGACGCCCTGCCCGACCAGGCCCTGCCCGACCAGGCCCTGCCCGACCACGCCCTGCTCGACAGGATCTTGCCCGACACGGTCACGCTCAAGGTCCTGTTCATGGTCTCGCTCATGCCATCGGCCCTACCAGCAGCCATTGCCACGACTCCTTTCCGAACACCGCCTGTTGGCCGCCCGTCGAGCCGATCTCGACCGGTCTGCCGTCCGGGCCGGTCGCGATGCCGGTCTCCGGGTCGTAAGGCGTGACGTACGGCGTCACGTACGCCGCCTGGTTCGCATCGCCGGAAGCGGCCGACGCGCCGGGGGCGTTCTGCGCGCCCCGTACCGAGGTCTTGCTTCCGCGCGGGGCCGTGCAGCGCGCGTCGGTGTTCGCCTCGCGCGGGCTGGTGTCCGAGGGGTCGCGCCGTGCCGTGCCGTACCCCTGGGTGCACGGCGGCGGGTCGTCGGCGTTCACCACCAGGCCGAAGTGGGTGGTGCCGTCGCCCGGGACCACCGTGTAGCTGCCCGCGACCAGCGCCGGGAAGGTGACCAGGGACTGCTCCACGCCGGGCAGGTTGGCCAGCGTGACCTGGCCGCCGCTGATCAGATTGGCCAGCAGGACCGACAGGCGCGGTGAGATGTTCTTCAGCAGCGAGTTCACCTGCTGCGCGGCCGGTGTCGCGTTGCCGATCAGCTTGCGCAGGTCTCCGTCGCTCGACTTCAGCTGCGCGGTGAGAGCCGCCAGGTCGTGCGCGAACGACGTGATGGACGAGCCCTGGTCGGACTGCGTCTTGAGGACCTTTCGCGAGTCCTCGATCAGCGAGATCGTCTGGGGGAGCGACTCGGAGGCCGACTCCACGAGCGCGTTGCCCGAGTCCACCAGTCGGCTCAGATTCGGGCCGGTGCCCGAGAAGGCCTTGCCCAACTCGTCCACGGTGACCCGTAGATCGTCCTTGCCGACCGAGTTCACCAGCCGGTCCAGGCTCAGGACCAGGTCCGTCGTGGGCAGTGGCACGCGCGTGCTGCCGCGCGGGATGGCGCTGCCGTCGAGGAGGTACGGGCCGTGCGATGTCCGCGGCTGCAGGTCGACGTACTGCTCGCCCACCGCCGAGCGGTTCGCCACCACGGCGAGGGTGTCCGCCGGGATGCGTGGCGTGCCGTCCTTGATGTCGAGAGCGACCGAGACGCCGTCGGAGCCGGTCAGCCGCAGCGCGCCGACGCGACCCACCGGCACCCCGCGATAGGTGACCTCGGCACCGGGGAAGATGCCCCCGGAGTCGGCGAAGTCCGCTCGCACGGTGTAACCGCGGCCCAGGACGTCGTCCACCAGACCGGTGTACTCGGCGCCGACGTACGACACCCCGACGGCGGTGACGGTGGCGAAGGCCAGGAGCTGGGCCTTGACCGTACGGGTGATCACGGCTGAACCCCCTTCAGCATCAGCTCCGCGAGCGCGAGGTTGATCCCCTCGGGCAGCCCGCGTTGGGTGGTGTAGCCGCTGGTGCACACCGGCGGGCACAGCGGCCCGCCCCCGCCCGAGGGGGCCGACGGCACCGAGGGGGACGACGGCAGGCTCGGTGTGCTCGGCAGCGCCGTGGGCGTCGGCACGCTCGGCAGATCGGGGAGACCGGGGAGATCCGGTACGTCGGGAGTGCGGGGCTTGTGGGAATCGCCCTTGCCACGGCCGGAGTCGCCGTCCGTCAGGTTTCCGTAGAGGTCGGACAGATCGAGGTCGGCCGTGATGTCGAGGTTGACGTAGTCCCCCTTGACGGCGTCCACCGCGTTGCGCGGGAACGGGTAAGTGGTCAGCAACTCAAGGGAGTTGGGCAGATCGTCGCCCGCCTTGTTCAGCCGCTGCAGGATGGGCCGCAGCTGTTCGAGGTTCGCGACCGTGTCGTCGTGCGAGGCGTTGACCACCTTGGTGCCCGCCTTGCCCAGCTTCGACAGGGCGGTGAGCATCCTCGTCAGATCGCGGCGCTGGTCGGCCAGGACCTTCAGCGCGGGTGGCATCGTGTCGACGGCCTGGGCGATCGTCTTCTTCTCCTTGCCGAGCCGCCCCGCGAGCCGGTCGACGGCCTCGAGGGCGTGGACGATGTCCTTGCGCTGGTCGTCCAGGCCGCCGATGAAGGTGTTCAGCTCCTTGAGCAGCGATCTGACCCGGTTCTCCCGGCCGTCCAGGGCCTTGTTCAGCTCCACGGTGATCGTCTTGAGCTGGGCCACCCCGCCGCCGTTGAGCAGCGCGGACAGTGCGGAGAGCACCTCCTCGATCTCCGGGTCGCGGCCGCTGCGGGACAGCGGGACGCGGTCGCCGTCGCCGAGCCGGCCCATGGGGGCCGTGCCGGTCGGGGCGGAGAGCGCGACGTACTTCTCGCCGAGCATGCTGGTCTGCCGCAGCTCGGCGACCGCGTTGGCGGGCAGCTTCACCGAGTCGGCGACCCGCAGCCGTACGCGCGCGTGCCACCCGTCCAGTTCCACCTTCTCGACCGCGCCCACGGTGACGTCGTTGACCTTCACGGCCGACTGCGGCACCAGGTCGAGGACGTCGCGGAACTCGACGGTGACGTGGTACGCGTGGCCGTCGGCGGCGGCTCCGCCGGGCAGCTGGACGTCGTACCAGCCGTTGAACTCGCAGCCGGACAGCAGCAGCGAGCCGACCGCGGCCCACGCGACCGCCGCGACCTTGCGCAGTGCGCTCATGCGCTCGCCCCCAGAATTCCGCCGAGCGTCCGGTCGACCGTGCCCGTCACCGCGGGGCCCTGAGGCACCTTCGGCAGGGAGTCGAAGAGGCCTTTGAGCTCCTTGCAGTCGGGGTTCTTGCCGCCTTCGTCGCCGGTCGTCCTCAGTACGGAGCACAGCAGTGAGGCCGGATCCTGTGCCTGCTGCGCGTTGTTGCGGGTGTCGAGGGTGCCCGAGGACGGGTTGTAGGCGTTGTTCAGGTTCGACAGACCCGTGGGAGCGACCTCCAACAGCTCGGCCAGCGCGGCTCGCTGGGTGACGAGCACCTTGGTCACCTTGCTGAGGCCCCGCACGTTCGAGGTCAGCGACTTCTTGTTGTTCCTCACGAAGGCGGACACGTCGCCGAGCGCCGTCCCCAGGTTCTTGAGTGCGTCCGCGAGGTCCTTGCGCTCGCCCGCGAGCTGTCCGGCGACCTCGGCGAGGCTGGTGTCGAAGGACCGCACGCTCTTGTCGTCGGCGGCCAGCGCGGCCGTGAACACCTGCAGGTTCCGCACCGTGCCGAACAGGTCCGTGCGGCCGTCGGACAGCGTGGTGACGGCCTGCGAGAGGTCTTCGACCGTCTGGTTGAGGTTCTCGCCCTGGCCGTCGAGGTTGTCCGCGCTCACCCCGAGCAGCCGCGACAGCGAGCCGTCCTTGTTGGCGCCCTGGGGGCCGAGCGCGTCGGCCGTCGTGTGCAGGCTGTCGAAGACGCGGTCCAGCTCGACCGGTACCGCCGTCCGCGTCTCGGGGATGACGGCGCCGTTCCGCAGTACCGGTCCCCTTCGGTACACCGGCAGCAGTTGTACGTAACGGTCGCTGACCACCGAGGAGTTGATGACGGCGGCCTTGGCGTCCGCCGGCACCTTGCGGCCTTCGTCGTACTTCAGTTCCACCCGCACCCGGTCGCCCTCCGGCGTGATCTTCTCGACCTCGCCGATCCGTACGCCGAGGACGCGGACGTCCGAGCCGGGGTAGATGCCGACGGTGCGTGGGAAGTACGCGGTGACGTGCACGGACTCGGAGCGCGGCCACAGCACGTAGGTGAGCGCGGCGACGAGGGCGAGTGCGGTGACCACGGCCACGCGCCTCTTCAGGTTCTTCACCGGGCGCCTCCCGTGCGCGGCACCACTGGAGCGGCGACCAGGTTCTGGACGTAGCTGTCGAACCAGCGGCCGTTGCCGAGGGCGTTGCTGAAGACCCGGACGTAGGGCGCGAGCAGCTTGACGCTCCGGTCGAGGCTGGATTGGTTCCGTTCGAGCATCCGCACCACGGTGTTCAGGCCCTTGAGGGCGGGCCCGATCTCCTTGTCGTTGTCCTCGACCAGGCCGGAGAGCTCGATGCCGAGCGCGGCGGAGGTCTTCAGCAGCTTGTGGATCGCCTCGCGGCGCTTGCTGATCTCCTTGAACAGCTGGTCGCCGTCCTTGACCAGCGCGGTGAAGTCCTCGGAGTGCTCGGCCAGTACGCCCGTGACACCGTTCGCGTGGTCGAGGAGCTCGCCCAGCGCCTTGTCGCGCGAGGCGACCGTACGGGAGATCTTCGACAGGCCCTTGATGGATGCCCGTACCTCGGCGGGCGAGTCCTGGAACGTGGTGGAGATGGTGTCCAGGGCCTTCGCCAACTGGTCGGTGTCGACCTTCTCCGTCGTGGTGGTGAGATCGCTGAACGCCTGCACGACGTCGTACGCCGGAACCGTCCTCTTCAGCGGTATCTCGCTCCCGGGCTTCAGCTGTCCCGGTCCCTTGGGATGCAGCGCGAGGTACTTCGCGCCGAGGATCGTCTTGACCCGGATCGAGGCGCCGGTCTCGGTGCCGAACCCCGGATCGCCCTTGATCTTGAAGGTGACCCTGACGTGGTCGCCGTCCAGATCGACGTCCTCGACCTTGCCGACCTTGACGCCTGCGATCCGCACCTCGTCGCCGGGCTTGAGGCCGCCCGCCTCCGAGAAGGCCGCGCTATACGTCTCGCCGCCACCGATCAGCGGCAGGCTGTCGGCGTTGAACGCGGCCACGGTCAGCAGCGCGAGAAGGGTGAGGCCGACGGCGCCGATCACCACGGGGTTTCGCTCACGGAACGGGGTGAGGCGCGGACGGCGGATCCGTGGAAGCCGTATCCGAGGCGGGTCGATGCGGACTTTCACTAGGGGTTCGGGGCGGCGGGGGCGGGGTGCCCGGCGCGGCAGGAGCCGTATTTTCGGCAGCTTCGGTGGGTCGATGCGGACTTTCACCAGGGGTTCGGGGCGGCGGGGGCGGGGTGCCCGGCGCGGCAGGAGCCGTATTTTCGGCAGCTTCGGCGGGTCGATACGGACCTTGACCAGCGGCTCCGGGCGGCGCTCACGGGTCCTGCGCGGAAGGAAGTGCTTTGTCATGCGCCGCACCTCGCCCTCGCCACGTGCAGTTCGGGAGTGAGCACCTGCTTCGTCTTCGGCAGCACGATCCGGCCGTCGAAGTCGCAGAGGTAGAAGTTGAACCACGAGCCGTAGGACGCCGTCCCCGTCAGCTCGCCCAGCTTGTTCGGCAGCCGCTTCAGCACGCCCTCCACGGTGTTCTCGTTCTTGTTCAGCGTTCCGGTGAGATCGGTCAGCTCGGCGATGTCGTCCTTCAGGGGCGGACGCGCGTCCTTGAGCAGCCCCGAGGTGGCGTCCGTCAGATCGCCGATCCCCACCAGGGACTGCCCGATGGGCTTGCGGTCGGCGGACAGCCCCGAGATCACCCGACGCAGCTGCTTGAGCAGCCCGGAGAAACGGGCGCCGCGCTTGTCCAGCGTCCCCAGCACGGTGTTCAGGTGGTCGATCACCGAGCCGATCAGCTGGTCGCGGCCGGCCAGCGTCGTGGTGAGCGACGCCGTGTGCGCGAGCAGGCTGTTGACGGTGCCGCCCTCGCCCTGGAGGGTCCGGATGATCTCGGTGGCGAGCTGATTGACGTCCTGCGGGCTGAGCGCCGCGAACAGTGGCTTGAAGCCGTTCAGCAGCGCGTTGAGGTCCAGCGCGGGCCGGGTGCGCGACAGCGGGATCGTGGCGCCGGGCTTCAGCCGGGTGCCGTCTCCCGCGCCCTCGGTCAGGGCGACGTAACGCTGTCCGACCAGGTTCCGGTAGCGGATGACCGCGCCGGTGCTGTTCAGCAGCGGGCGGTCCTCACCGACAGTGAAGGTGACCTCCGCCCACGTCCGGTCCTTGATCCGGATGCCCTCGACCTCGCCGACCCGCACCCCGGCCACCCGGATGTCGTCGCCCTTCTCCAGACCCGTCACGTCGCTGAACACCGCGCGATAGGTGTGCTCGGGGGTGAGGGAGATGTTGACGATGGTGGCGGCGAGCAGGGCCGTCGCCAGGATCGTCACCAGGGCGAAGAGGCTGAACTTGATCAGCGGGGCGGCGGCCTGCCGGGCTCCTGACGTCCTCGTGGACCTCGTAGTCTTCGCGGTCTTCATGATCCTCGTGATCCTCATGCGACGCTCACCGCCGTCCCGCGCGCCATCGGCCCGAACAGCAGCGTCGCGACCGGCGGTACCTCGTCGGCGGGCACGCCCATGACGGGCGCGACGAGCGAGCCGACGGCGCGCTGCTCGGCCCGGGTGGCGGAGACGCCGCCCGGCCCGGACGAACCGCCCTTCGCCGAACCGTCGTTGAGGTGGACGCCGGGCGCGGGCACCGGCGGATGGGGCAGATCGCGGCAGTTGGGCCCCGACCGATCGTCGTAGCGCGGATACTCACCGGGTTCGTACGCCCCCTGCGGGCGGACGACTTCGAGCGTGATGTGCATCCTGCCGCCCCGGAAAGCCTGCTCGGATGCCTGCTCCTCGCGCACCAGGCCGGCGAAGAGGCAGGGGTACTCGGGCGAGTAGCGGGCGAAGAGGTCGAGCGTGGGGCGGGAGACCCGGCCCAGGGTGATCAGCCGGTCGCCGTTCGCGTCGAGGAAGTCGTCCGCGGTGCCCGCGGCAGTGGCCGTCGTGGTGAGCGCGGACGCGAGCCGGTCCCGCTGCTCGACCAGGGTGCGGCTGGTGGTGACGGTGTTGCGCAGGATCTCCATCAGGTCGGGAGCCGCGTCGCCGTACACCTCGGCGACGTCGGCCAGGCGGGCGAAGTCCTCGGTGAGGGACGGCAGGTGCGGATCGAGCCGGTGCAGATAGTCCTCCACACGCGTGAGGTTGTCGCCGATCCGGTCGCCGCGCCCCTCGAGGGCGGTGGCGAACGCGGAGAGCGTGGCGTTGAGCTTGCCGGGCTGCACGGTCCGCAGCAGCGGCAGCAGGTCGTTCATCAGCTGCTGGAGCTCGATGCCGACGCGGGTGCGGTCCTGGGTGATGACATCCCCGGCGCGGATGGGCCTGGCCGAGGAGCGCGCGGGCGCGACCAGGTCGACGTACTTCTCGCCGAACAGGGTCTTGGGCAACAGGCGTGCGTGTACGTCGGACGGGATGGACGCGACGTACTCCGGCTTGAGCGCGATGTCGAGTGTCGCCTTCGTCCCGTCGGCGTGGACCGCGCGCACCTCGCCGACCAGCAGTCCGCGCAGCTTGACGTCGGCGCGGGGATCGAGTTGGTTGCCGATGCTGTCGGCCTCCAGCTCGATCCGTACGGCCGGGGTGAACACCTGTTGGTACACGGCGACGGACAGGGACAGCAGCAGCGCGAGCACGGCGAGGAACACGACGCCGTACAACCGCAGTCTCAGCACTCTCATCCGGCTCACCCCGCAATCCGTACGGTCGTGTTGGCGCCCCAGATCGCGAGCGACAGGAAGAAGTCCAGGACGTTGATCGCGACGATCGAGGTGCGCACGGCGCGGCCCACTGCGACGCCGACGCCCGCCGGGCCGCCGCTCGCGTAGTAGCCGTAGAAGCAGTGCACCAGGATGATCAGGACGGCGAAGACGAGCACCTTCCCGAAGGACCACAGCACGTCGACCGGCGGCAGGTACTGCTGGAAGTAGTGGTCGTAGGTGCCCGCCGACTGCCCGTAGTAGCCCGTGGTGATGGTGCGGGCGGCAAAGTACGAGGACAGCAGGCCGACCACGTACAGCGGGATCACCGCGACGAAACCGGCGATCATCCTGGTGGTCACCAGGAACGGCAGCGAGGGCACGCCCATGACTTCCAGGGCGTCCGTCTCCTCGCTGATCCGCATCGCGCCCAGCTGCGCCGTGAACCCGGCCCCCACCGTCGCGGACAGCGCGAGCCCCGCCACCAGTGGCGCGATCTCCCGGGTGTTGAAGTACGCCGAGAGGAACGCCACGAAGTTCGAGGTGCCGAGCTGGTTGAGCGCGGCGTAGCCCTGGAGGCCCACCTCCGTGCCGGTGAAGAACGACAGGAAGGCGATGACGCCGACCGTGCCGCCGACGACGGCGAGGGCGCCGCGTCCGAAGCTCACCTCGGCGAGCAGCCGCAGGATCTCCTTCTTGTAGCGGCGTACGGTGCGGCCCGTCCACGCCAACGAGCGGCCGTAGAAGGACAGCTGGCTGCCCAGTTCCTCCAGACGATTCAGCAGCGCCACGACTCAGCCCCTCTGCGGAACGACTTGGAAGTACACGGCGGTCATCACGAAGTTCGTCACGAACAGCAACATGAAGGTGATCACCACCGACTGGTTCACCGCGTCGCCCACGCCCTTCGGGCCGCCCTTCGCGTTGAGTCCCTTGTACGAGGCGACGATCGCGGCGATCGCGCCGAACACCAGCGCCTTGATCTCCGCCGCCCACAGGTCGGAGAGCTGGGCGAGCGTGGTGAAGGAGGCGAGATACGCGCCCGGCGTGCCGTTCTGCAGGACGACGTTGAAGAAGTAGCCGCCCGCGACGCCCACCACCGACACCAGGCCGTTGAGCAGCACCGCCACCACCATCGACGCCAGGACCCGCGGGACGACCAGCCGGTGGATGGGGTCGATGCCCAGCACCTGCATCGCGTCGATCTCCTCGCGGATCTTCCGCGCCCCGAGATCCGCGCAGATCGCCGTGCCGCCGGCGCCCGCGATCAGCAGCGCGGTGACGATCGGCGAGGCCTCCCGCAGCACCGCGAGGACCGAGGCGGCCCCGGAGAAGGACTGGGCGCCGAGCTGCCGGGTCAGGCTGCCGATCTGCAGCGCGATGACCGCGCCGAAGGGGATGGACACCAGGGCCGTCGGCAGGATGGTGACGCTCGCGACGAACCAGGCCTGCTGGATGAACTCCCGTGCCTGGAACGGCCGTCGGGGGATGGTCCGGACGACGTCCAGCGCCATCGCGAAGAGGTTCCCCGAGTGCCTCAGCGCCCCGGTGGGTGACAGTCTCATGCGCCGGTCACCGCCTTCCGGTGCAGCTCGGCCTCGCGTCTCGCGATCGCCTCCCAGCGGGGCGGACGGGCGATGCCGGGGCCCGGCATCAGGCGCGGCGTCATGTCGTTGCCGACGTGGCGGGGTTTCCGGTCCGCGTCGCCGAGCCGCGCCAGCTCCTGCTCGACCTGCGCGGCGTCCTTCTCTTCCGCCATCCCGATCGGCCCCTGCATCCGGCCGTTCAGAAACTGCCGTACGACGGGCTCATCGCTGGTCAGCAGCTCCTCGCGGGGCCCGAACATGACCAGCTCACGGCGGAACAACAGCCCGATGTTGTCCGGCACCTGGCGGGCCGAGGCGATGTCGTGCGTGACGATCAGGAACGTCGCGTTGATCTGCGCGTTGAGGTCGACGATGAGTTGGTTGAGGTACGCGACGCGCACCGGGTCGAGGCCCGAGTCCGGTTCGTCGAACAGGATGATCTCCGGATCGAGGACCAACGCACGTGCCAGCCCGGCCCGTTTGCGCATCCCACCGGAGATCTCGCCGGGCAGCTTCCCCTCCGAACCGATCAGCCCGACCATGTCCATCTTCTCCAGCACGATGCGCCGGATCTGGCTCTCGGACTTGCGGGTGTGCTCGCGCAGCGGGAAAGCGATGTTGTCGTACAGGCTCATCGAGCCGAACAGCGCGCCGTCCTGGAACAACACCCCGAACAGCTTCCGCACCTCGTACAGCTCGTGCTCGCGCAGCCTGGTGACGTCCCGGCCCGCGACCTTCACGGAACCCCGGTCCGGCTTCAGCAGTCCGACGAGCGTCTTGAGGAACACCGACTTGCCCGTGCCCGAGGGGCCGAGCATGACCGAGACCTCCCCGGCGGGCAGCGTCAGCGAGACGTCCTGCCAGACGACCTGGTGACCGAAGGACTTGGTCAGCCCTTCCACACAGATCTCGACACCCATCCGGTCCACCCTTCGGCCGTGGAGCAGCTCCGACATCTGCTCTACGGGGAGGGGCCGGGCGTCCGTCGCGACGGGGGCGGTTTTTTTTCGGGGGTCTTGCGGCCGGGTTTCCGGCGGCTCGACGGCCGCGCGTTCTCCGCTGGTTCTACGGCAGTCCTTTTCCCGGCGGTTCTGCGGCAGCTTTCCGGCGGTTCTACGGCAGCGCGGTCGGGGTCGGTACGTCGACCGGGGCGGAGGACGTGGCGGAGGCCTCCGGGAGGGCCGGAGGCGTCGTCGGGACCGTGGACGTGGCCGGCAGATCGGGGAGGCCGGGCACGCTCGGCAGGTCGGACACGCCGGGGACGTCGGGGACGGACGGCACGGGTGACAGCGAGGCGTCCGGCAGCGGTGGCACCGACAGAGGCAGCAACGACCGGTCGCCATCGCCGGGCGGCACCGTCGGCGTCGCCGCGTGGGACGCCGAGACGGCCGACAGATCACGGGCGTTCGGGGCGGCCACCCGGCCGACGCCGTCGGGCCGGACGGTCTGCTTGGTCACCTGGGCCATGCGGGACACGGAGGGGCGGGGAGCCGTGCCCTGGCTGTCCCCGCCGTGGACGTACGGCAACACGAACCCCGCCACCACCAGGGTCGCGGCCGTCGAGGTCACCGCCACGGCCTGCGCGTGTCCGCCCGCGCGCAGCTTGCCGCGCCCCCACAGGAACAGGGCGAGGCCCAGCGTTCCGGCCAGCGAGTTGCGCAGCGTGCGCCGGGCCCGGGCGAGCAGCGACTCGACGGTGCGATAGCTCAGCCCCATGCGCACGGCGACCTGTCCGACGTCGAGGCCGTCGGACTTCAGCCGGAGCGCCTCGGCCTGGCGCGCGGGCAGCTCCCCGCTCCGCACGGCCAGCCACTTGGCCTCGGCCCGGTCGCACACCGCCTCCTCGACGGGCACCGGACCCGGCGCGGCGAGCGTCGGGCTGCGGTGTACCTCGGCCTCACGGTTGACCTGGCGATGCCGATCGACGCACAGCCGCATGGTCACGGTCGTCAGCCAGCCGCCGAGGCGCTCGTCGTCCAGGTCGGGGCGCTCCGCGGCGCGCAGCATGGCCTCGTGCACCGCGTCCTCGGCGTCCTCCGGGCTCATCGACCTGCGCCGGGCCACCTTGAGCAGTTGCTCGCGGTGGCTCCACATGCGCTGCCAACGGTCGTGGGCCGCCTGTATCTCCGCAGGCATGTCCGGCATGTGCGTCGCCATGAGGGCCCCTTTGCGCTCACCCGCCGGTCCTGTGCCGTCCGGCGGGTGGTGACATTACCGCCCGGTAGTCGCGGTTGTGGAGGGGGCGGAGGTCGTCGAGTCCCCGCTGTTACTGGTCAGCGGACCGCCGCTGGGCAGCAGGTCGTCGCCGGGCAGTTCGATGTCCGTGCCGGGCGAGGGGAGTTGGGGCTTCTCCGTCGGAGTGGCCCCGCCCGCCGGACGGGACGGGCCGGGGGTCGGCGAGGGACGTGCGGACGGTTTCGGGGAGGGGGCGGCGCCCGGACGGGCGGACGGTGTCGGTGAGGGCTTCGGCGTGGACGGCGGCCGCGACGGCTCCGGGTGCGCCGAGGACTCCGCGGAGCTGTCCGGCACCACCCGGTAGCCTTCCAGGAAGTACGTGTACCAGGCCCTGACCGTGCGCAGATACGCCTCCGCGTGGTTGTAGCCGAGGACCGCCCGGTCCAGCTCGGCCGGGTCGGAGAGGTCTCGTCCGCCCGCACACAGGTAGCGCCCGGCGGCGAGCGCCGCGTCGAAGACGTTGTCCGGGTCGGCCCGCCCGTCGCCATTGCCGTCCGTGCCCCAGCGGGCCCAGGTCGACGGGATGAACTGCATCGGTCCGACCGCCCGGTCGTAGGCCGCGTCCCCGTCGTACGCGCCGCCGTCGGTGTCCCGCACGACGGCGAAGGCGCCGCCGTCCAGCCGCGGCCCGAGGATGGGCGCCACGGTCGTACCGTCCGCCGTCACCCGACCGCCGCGCGCCTGCCCGGACTCGACCTGGCCGATCGCGGCCAGCAACTGCCACCGCAGCCGGCAGCCGGGCGCGGCGCGTGCGAGTTCCGCCTCGGCGTGCCGGTAGGCGGCGAACACGCTCGCCGGCAGCGCGGCGCCCGCCACCGACGCCTCGCCCTCGCGTTCCCGGGTCCGCAGCAGCGGAAGGTCGGTGCGGTACCGCGTGTCGCCCGACACGCTCGGCCCCTGCTCGGCGGGCGCCTGCCGCGGGGGTACGGAAGCCCGTGCCGGGACCGCCCCCGGCGCCTGTGACGCGGTCAGCGCCGCCATGGCCGCCGCCGCGACCGCCGTACCCCTGGCGCCTCTGACTCTGTGCCCTGCCACGTCGCGCTCCCCTCGCTGTGAGCTGATGTCGTCTGCTCTACGGGGCGGGGCGGCGGGTCCGTCGCACGGAGCCGGGCGATTTCGGGAAACGGGGTCCGCACGCGCCTCCGCCAAGATCTCCCCGAGCGGCCGGGGCGGTGCGGTCGCGAGGACCCGGCGGACGCGTGGGTGCCGACGCGAGCGCTTCGCGGTGTCAGGCCAGTGTTTGCGCGGCCCGGCGGAGGACTTGACCCCCGCAAGCCGCACCGAGCCCGGTTTGCTCGATGAGCTCCTCGGCCGCGCGTCCTTGATCGCGGATCCGCCCTCGTCTCGTCGGTGGAACTCGCGGTACGACGGGCCCATGATTCCCGGCGCCGAACAGAAGTAGTTGATACAGCCATCGATCTGCTGCATACCAACTGTTCAGTTTGGCCAGAGCCTGGCGCAGGTCCATACCTGCTGGGTAGCGTGCGCCCACCCCCCGCTTCCCTTCGGTCCCGTATGGGTCCATGAGTCGCATGAGGAGAATCGGGATGCCAGAGCCGTTCCCTTATCCCGCATACCAGCCGCGCCGGTCAGGAGCGCCGTACCGCCCCGCGCCTCATTTCGCCTCTTCCGATGTCATCTACGCGTGGCAGCAGCATCAGGAGTTCGACAGTGGGGCGACGTCGCCCGATACGGGGCTCGGTCACCACAGCGACCTACGTGTGTTGCGCCGCGCCTACCGCACCCAGCGGCGCGTGGCGACGTTCACGGCGCTCGGGTACTTCACGCTCTTTCTTGTGCTGTCCGCGTTCGCGCCGTCGTTGATGACGGGCACTGTCTCGGGCGGCCTGTCCACGGGGCTGCTTCTCGGGCTGCTCCAGGTACCCGTCACCTGCCTGTCGGTCGGGCTCTACGAGCACGCCGCGCGCCGCAGGGTCGACCCGATTGCGGACCGCATTCGCAAGCACGCCGAGCTGGACGTGAAGCGGGGAGCGGCTCGGTGAGCGGCTTCAGCAGTTCCACGCAAGCAATGTCTTTGGTGGCATTCACGGCGGTCGCTACGATCATCCTGCTGCTGTGCGTGATGACAGGACCTGACGGTGACGACCTCGACGAGTTCTACACCGGGTACGGGTCGCTGTCGCCGATGCGCAACGGCCTTGCCATCGCCGGGGATTACATTTCCGCGGCGACGGTCCTGTCCACAGGCGGGGTGATCGCGCTCGACGGGTACGACGGCGTCGTCCTGGCACTGAGCATCGCCCTCTCCCTCATGCTGCTGATGTTCCTGCTGGCCGAACCGTTGCGCAACGCGGGCCGGTTCACCATGGGCGACGTGCTTGCGCGGCGGATGCCCGGCCGCAAGGTGCGCATCGCCGCGTGTGTGGCGACGATCGCGGCCCTGCTGCCGATGATGCTCATCCAGCTCGCCGGCACCGGTGATCTGCTGGCGTTCATCCTTGGCTTTTCCAGTGACTCGCTGAAGACCGGATGCATCGTCGGGATCGGCGCACTGATGATCACTTACGCGGTGATCGGTGGTATGAAGGGCACAGCCCTCATCCAGGTCTTGAAGATCGTGATGCTGTTCGGCTCCGGCGCGGTCGTGGCCGCGCTGATTCTGCGGCAGTTCGACTGGGACCTGGGCAAGCTGTTCTCCGCCGCGGCAGCGCACAGCGGCGTGGGGTCGGCCTTCCTGCACTCCGGTCTCCAGTTCGCCGGTGGCCCCAGCCCTCGGCTCGACATGATCAGCTCGGAGCTCACCGTCATCCTCGGGGGCGCCTGCCTGCCGCACGTCACCATGCGCATGTACACCGCGACCAGTGCCCGTCAGGTGCGCCGGTCGATGTCCTGGGCTGTGTCGTGCGTCGCACTGTTCATGCTGATCTGCACGGTCGTCAGCATCGGGGCAGCGGCGCTGATCGGGCGCACGACGATCGCCGGTGCCGACCCGACGGGCAGGACCGCGTATCTGCTGGGCTCACGGGCCGCGCTCGGAACGAGTGTTTCGACGTCCGAAACGTTCCTGTTCACCATGGTCACAACGGCGCTTTTCCTCACCCTGCTCGCATCGGTCGCCAGCATGATCCTGGCCTGTGCCAACACCCTCGCGCACGACCTGCTCGCGCACCGTGATACGACTCCCCGCCGCGAGATGACCATCGCCCGGGTCTCCGCCCTGGCGGTGGGCGCCCCCACCATCCTGCTGGCCACCCTCGTCCAGCATCACAATCTGCAGCCGTTGGCTCTGCTGTCGGCCTCCATCGGTGCATCCGCACTCGCACCGGCACTGGTCTACAGCCTCTTCTGGCGCCGCTACACCCGCACGGGTCTGCTGTGGACCCTGATCGGCGGCACACTCGCCACCCTCGTCCTCATGACCGGCACCAACCTCGTCTCCGGTTCCCCCTTCTCCGCCTTCCCGCACTCCGACTTCAACTGGTTCCCGTTCACCACCACCGGCCTTGTCTCCATACCCCTGGGCTTCGCTCTCGGCTGGACAGGGACAAAGATCTCCGGGCGGCAGAAGGCGGAGGAACAGCGCCAGCAGTACGAGGCGGTCGAAGCATGGATTCTGGCGGGAGCGGCAAGACGAGGAAGCTGAATTGCGCCTAGGGCTCGTGTCCTGCCCATCCCTGAGCTGACGGCACATCACGTACGTAACCTGGTCAGGGTGGATAGAAGTAGGCGCGGCCTCACCGAGGCGAACCTCAAAGCGCTGGCCGGCGGCCGCTCCTTCGAGCGCGGGCTCGGATACCTCGACGCGGTGTCCATCTCGACGCGTGCCGTGTGGCGCGCCCCGACCCGGAGGAGTTGGCCCGCTGGCTGGTCGGCCGTGTGCTCGGCGAGTGTGACGGCATCACCGATATCGATCCGCTCGACTACGCGGATGTCCTCGGCGAAGGAGGGATGACCGTCCTGCGGGAGCTGGTGACCCGGGCGTGGCGGCGCAAGCGCACCGGCTGGGCGGAGAAGTACCTCATGGAGCGGTTGGCCGAGGCGGGAGGCGACGTCGACGCGGTGATCGCCGTGCACGCGGCCGACCTCGCGGCGAACGGTCACACGCATCTGGTCATCGCCCGCGAGCTGGACGTCGCGGGACGCTCCGACGAGGCGCTGCGCTGGGCGGAACGCGGCATCCAGGAAGTCCGGGACCTCGGCGCCGTCGACACCGCCCTCGTCGACGATCTCTGTGAGCGTTACGCGCGGGCGGCCCGGCTCCCCGACGCCGTCAGCCTGCGCCGCGACCACTTCGGCGCTCGCCACACCCTGCCGGCTTACCAGCAGTTGCGCGCCGCCGCGCGGGCCGCCGACTGCTGGCCGGCCGAACGCGCGGGTGCCCTGGCGCTGTTGCGCGAGGACGCGGGGCGGCGGCACGGGGGCTGGTACGGCGGGCCCGTCCTGGTCGACGCCCTGCTCGACGACAAGGATGTCGAGGCCGCCTGGCAGGCCGCGACCGAAGCCGGTGCTCACGACCGACAGTGGCTCGCACTCGCCGACCAGGCCTGCGCAGCCCGTCCCGCCGACGCACTCGGCGTCTACCTGCGCCTGGCCGAGCCGCTTACGCAGCAGACCGGCAACGCGATATACGAGCAGCTCGTCAGCATGCTGCTCGGCATGCGCGACTGCCACCGCCGTCTGGGCACACCGGACGAGTTCAGCGCGTACGTCACCGCTCTGCGCGCCACCCAGAAACGCAAGCGGAACCTCATGCGCCTGATGGAGCAACACGGTCCGTGAGCAGGGACGGCGGCAGCCACACGCCCCAGCTCACCCATCAGGCCCGGGGTGGTTTCAACCCTAGGTGCCCCGCCCGGCCTCCCGGCCCCCCGCCGCCCACGACGCGAGGAACCGCAGCCCCTCCTGGGTGGGGGTGTCGGGGGCGGCCGTCCAGATGATGAGTTGTTGGTCGGGGTCGGTGGTGGCGGTGAGGGTGTCCCATTCGAGGACGAGGGTGCCGGCGATCGGATGGTTGAGGGTCTTGGTGCCGGTGGTGCGCGCGGCCACGTGGTGGGCGGCCCACCAGCGGCGGAAGTCGGGGTCCTGCTCGGAGAGGTCGTTCACGAGGGTGGTGAGGCGGGGGAGCCGGCGTTGTGGGCGGCCTCCATGCGGAGTTGGGCGACCGTCGTGCGGGCCGTGGTCTCCCAGTCCGCGTACAGCTCGCGCATGGCGGGGGAGAAGACCATCCGGGCGTAGTTGCGTTCCTCCGCCGGGAGCTGGGCGAAGTCGCCCACCAGGGCTGCGGCCAGGGGGTTCCACGCCAGTACGTCCATCTGGCGGCCCAGGACCATGGCGGGGAGGGAGGCGAGGTCGTCGAGCAGCCGCCGCAACTGCGGCTGGACCTTCTGCACGCCTTGCGGGCGCGGGCGCGCGGGCTCCTTGCCGGCCAGCTCGAACACGTAGGCGCGCTGGTCCTCGTCCAGGTCCAGGACGCGGGTGATGGCGTCCAGGACGGGCTCGGACGCCTGGACGCGGCCCTGTTCCAGGCGGGTGTAGTGGTCGGTGCTGATCGCGGCCAGCATGGCCACTTCCTCCCGGCGCAGACCCGGCACCCGCCGCCGGACGGTCCCGCCGGGCAGTCCCACGGAACGGGGGGTGAGCTCCGCGCGCCGGGCCCTGAGGAATTCGCCCAGTTCGGTGGATGCGTTGCGCGTCATGGCCCCTATTTTCGCAACTCTCGCAGGAAACGGGGTGGTTCACCCCGGAGGGGGCTTCAGGAGTGGTGTTCGGACAGCGCGTGTGTCGCGGTGGTCAGGAAGTCGTTCAGGAGTCCGTCGCGGCGGCCCTCGAGTACGGCGAGGCAGATCTCGGTCGGTGGGACGTCGGTCACCGGTCGGTTCACGAGGTCGGGGCGTGAGTAGGAGCGGGCGACGCTGCGTGGCAGAACTGCTATGCCGCGCCCGGCCGCGACCAGTTCGAGTTTCTCCTCCACCGTCGCGGTGCGGCGCGCCTGGAAGTCCAGGATCGTCTCGCCGTCGAGGGCGGCCAGGGTCAGCCGGCGGCGGGACGCCAGGGGGTGCGTGGTGGGGAGGCATACGACCTTCGGTTCGCTGCCCACCGGGATGGTGTGGATCCCCTCCGCGTCGAA
Organism: Streptomyces mirabilis; assembly: GCF_039503195.1. NCBI lineage: Bacteria > Bacillati > Actinomycetota > Actinomycetes > Kitasatosporales > Streptomycetaceae > Streptomyces > Streptomyces mirabilis. Next base: position 3,375,690 of record NZ_JBCJKP010000001.1, on the reverse strand, counting down.
GGGGTGGCGCAGGAAGCCGACGTCGGCCCGGCCGTCCCGGAGCGCCTCGCCCTTCTCGTACCAGTTCAGGTGGAGCAGCTCGATCTCGACGTCGGCGTGGGTCCGGGTGAACGCGAGGATCGCGGGGGAGACGCTCAGACCGGGGGCGAAGCCGACGACCAGACGGTCGGCGCGGGCGGCGCCGTGCACCCGGCGGGTGGCGGCCTGCGCGGCGGCGAGTACGCCCGGCGCGTCTTCGTAGAGTTGCCGGCCGGCCGGGGTCAGACGCACGCTGCGGGTCGTGCGCACCAGCAGCGCGCAGCCCAACTCCTGTTCCAGCGCGCGGATCTGACGGCTCAGTACGGGCTGTGCGATGTGCAGTTGCCGGGCGGCGCGGCCGAAGTGCTCGTGCTGCGCGACGGCCGTGAAGTACCGCAGTTTGCGCAGGTCCAGATCCATGCCCTGAGGGTATCAATGTGCCCGAAGAGGTATTGGACGCGTGATGTGCGGCGAGCGCAGAGTGACTGGGTGTGGTGTTCGGGCATCCCGTTCGCCGTTCCTCAGGAGGTTCCTTTTCGTGATCGTCATCACTACGCCCACCGGGCAGATCGGCCGCCAGGTCCTCGACATCGTCCTGGGCGACGTCCTCGACGGCGGGGAGTCGGTTCGGGTGATCGCGCGCGATCCCTCCCGGCTCGCGCCGCGGGTGCGCGAGCGGGTCGAGGTCGTGGTCGGCTCGCACGGCGACCCCGACGTCGTCGACGCGGCGTTCGCCGGAGCGGACAGCGTCTTTTGGCTGGCGCCGCCGAATCCGCGGGCCGCGCGGGTCGAGGACGTCTATGTGGACTTCAGTAGGCCCGCTTGCGACGCCTTCAAGCGGCGGGGGGTTCGGCGGGTCGTGGGGATCTCGGCCCTGGGGCGCGGGGTGCCCGGCAATGCCGGGCTGGTGTCGGCCTCCCTGGCGATGGACGACCTGATCGCGGGGACGGGGGTGGGCTATCGGGCGCTGACGTTGCCCTCGTTCATGGACAACCTGCTGCGCCAGGTCGAGGCGATCGGGAGCGAGGGCGTGTTCTTCCAGCCCGTCGCCGGCGACCTCAAGGCGCCGACCTGTGCCACCCGCGACATCGCCGCCGTGGCCGCCGGGCTGCTGCTCGACCGCTCCTGGAGCGGGCAGGGCGAGGTGCCGGTGCTCGGGCCCGAGGACCTGTCCTTCGAGGACATGGCGCGGATCATGTCCGAGGTGTTGGGGAGGCCGGTGCGGTTCCAGTACGTCCCCGTCGAGTCGTTCAGGGACACGCTGAAGCAGCGGGGGATGTCCGAGGCGATGGCGCAGGGCATGGCGGACATGGCGACGGCCAAGGACCGTGGCCTCGACAACGCCGAGCCGCGCACCCCGGAGGCCACCACCCCCACCACGTTCCGGCAGTGGTGCGAGGAGATCCTCAAGCCGGCTGTTCTCGCCTGACGGCCGCGACGTCTGACGGCCGCACCGCCTGACGGCCGCACCGCACGACGGCCGCGACGCACGAGGGCCCCGGACGGCGGCCCCGGGTCTTCGGGCGCGCCGACCGGCCCCGCCGCGTCCGGCGGTCAGGCCTCGCGTACCTCCTCCAGGCGTACGGGCCGGTGCTCGGCCAGCGAAAGGGCGCAGGCCTCGGCGATCCAGCCGGCCTCGATGGCGTCGGCGACCGTGCACGGCGAGGTGGCGCGGCCCGCGACGACCTCCGTGAAGGCGGTGAGTTCGGCGCGGTAGGCGGGGGCGAACCGGTCCATGAAGAAGTCGTGCGGCGGACCCGCCGGGAAGGTGGCGCCCGGCTCGACGGAACGCAGCGGCAGCTTGTCCTCCAGGCCCACGGCGATGCTGTCGCGCATGCCGTGCAGCTCCAGGCGGACGTCGTAACCCCGCGCGTTGTGGCGGGAGTTGGAGACCAGAGCGATGGTGCCGTCGTCGAGGGTGAGGATCGCGGACGCGGTGTCGACGTCACCCGCCTCGGCGATGTACTCGGCACCCCGGTTGCCACCGGCCGCGTACACCTCGACCACCTCGCGGCCCGTGACCCAGCGCACGATGTCGAAGTCGTGCACGCTGCAGTCGCGGAAGATGCCCCCGGAGACCGCGACGTACGCGGCGGGCGGCGGCGCCGGGTCCAGCGTGGTGGACCGTACGGTGTGCAGCTTGCCGAGTTCGCCGCTCACCACGGCCTTGCGGGCGGCCACACAGCCCGCGTCGAAACGCCGGTTGTAGCCGATCTGCACCTCGACACCGCTGTCCCGGACGCTTTCCAGCACGTCGAGGCTCTCCTCGACGGTCCGCGCCACCGGCTTCTCGCAGAACACCGGGACACCCGCCTTGACCGCGGCGAGGATGAGCGCGGGGTGCGCGTCGGTGGCGGCCGCGATGACGATGCCGTCGACCCCGGCGGCGAGCACCGCCTCGGGGGAGTCCACCGCCGTCGCCCCGAACCGCTCCACCGCGGCCGCGGTGGCCGCCGCCACCGGGTCGCTGACGACCAGGGTGTCCACCGCGTCGAGCCCGGCGAGGGTCGCCGCGTGGAAGGCGCCGATCCGGCCCAGTCCCAGGATGCCGATACGCATGAGATTGCTCCTAAAGCCAGTGAGGGTGTGCCCGCCGAGGGGGGAGGGGCGAGAGGGGAGGAGGGAGAGAGGGAGTGCGGCGAGGGACGGGGGATCAGTCGAGTCCGCCGAAGACGATCTGGTCCCAGTCGATCACCGAGCCCGTGACCACGCCACTGCGGTCGGAGAGCAGGAAGACGACGAAGTCGGCGATCTCGTCGACCTGGCCCAGCTTGCCCATCGGCTGGGTCTTCGCCGCCTTCTCCCGCCAGTCGTCGCCCGCGCCGTGGAAGGCGCGCTGGATCTCCTCCTCGCCCTCGGTGTCCGTCCAGCCGATGTTGAGGCCGTTGATCCGGACCCGGTCCCAGCGGTGCGCGTGGGCGGCGTTGCGGGTGAGGCCCATGAGCCCGGACTTGGCGGCGACGTACGGGGCGAGGAAGGACTGCCCGCCGTGGGCGGAGGACGTGATGATGTTGACGACGGTGCCCGGCGCCCCGCGCTCCACCAGATGCTGGACGGCGGCCTGCATCGCGAAGAACGGCGCCCGCAGATTGATCGCCACGTGCGCGTCGAACAGTTCCGGCGTGGTGTTCAGGAGCGTGCCGCGCGACGTCAGCCCCGCCGCGTTCACCAGGCAGTCGATCCGCCCGTGGGCGGCCACGACCTGCTCGACACTGCCACGCGCCCGCGCGGGATCGGTCAGATCGGCCCGTACGAACGTGGCCCCGGTCTCAGCGGCGAACTTCTCGCCGAGCTCGGTGCGCCGCCCGGTGAAGGCGACCGTGGCGCCCTCGCGCAGCGCCGCACGCACGATGCCCGCGCCGACGCCCTGGCTGCCGCCGTTGACGAGGACGACCTTGTCCTCGAGCAGTTGGTTCATGAGTGTGCTGCCGCCTTCCGGCGCGGTGACATTTCTGCCAGTCTCATGAGGCCGGGACCGTCAATCAATCCGCAGAGAACCATCAAAAACCCCTCATCGATCTCCGCGATCACGGGACGCAGCGAAGGAAGCCATGGGACATCCGTATACGATCCGCGAGATCGCCCGGCAGGCCGGCCTGAGCGAGGCGACGGTCGACCGGGTCCTCAACCATCGCGGCGGCGTGCGCGAGAGCACGGCGCGGGAGGTGCAGCAGGCCATCAAGGACCTGGACCGGCAGCGCACCCAGGTCCGCATCGGCGGCCGCACGTTCATGATCGACATCGTGATGCAGACCCCGGAGCGGTTCTCCTCGGCGGTACGGGACGCCCTGGAGGCCGAACTGCCGTCCCTGCACCCGGCGATCGTCCGCTCACGGTTCCACTTCCGCGAGACGGACCCCGCGGCGGAGCTGGTGAAGGACCTGGACAGGATCGCCGCGCGCGGTTCTCAGGGAGTGATCCTCAAGGCCCCGGAGGTCCCCGAGGTCACCGCCGCGGTCGGCCGGCTGGTGGCGGCCGGCATCCCGGTGGTCACGCTGGTGACGGATCTGCCCAGCAGCCCGCGACTCGCGTACGTCGGCATCGACAACCGGGCCGCCGGAGCCACCGCCGCCTACCTGATACGCCAGTGGCTCGCCGACCGTCCGGGCCATGTGCTCGTCACGATCAGCCGGGGGTCCTTCCGCAACGAGGAGGAGCGCGAGATGGGTTTCCGCAGCGGGATGCGCGGCGGCGGCCCCGTGCGCCGACTGGTCGAGGTCACGGACAGCGACGGGCTGGACTCCACCCAGCGGGCCCTGGTCCTGGCGGCTCTGGAGCGGGATCCGGAGATCAACGCCGTCTACTCCATCGGCGGCGGCAACACCGCGACCATCGACGCCTTCGCGACGCTCGGCCGGGGAGTGCTGGCCTTCGTCGCGCACGACCTGGACCACGACAACACCCGGCTGCTGGCGGAGGGGAAACTGTCCGCGGTACTCCACCACGACCTGCGCCAGGACATGCGGCGCGCCTGCCAGACGATCATGCGAGCCCAGCAGGCGCTGCCGGACGAGGGTCCGTTCCTGCCGTCGGCGATCCAGGTGGTGACGCCGTACAACATGCCGCCGTACAACGTGCCGCCGGTGTGAGAATCCCCTAGCCGCGGGGACGGATCCCGCATCCGCGGCGGACTGATCCCGTACCCGTGGGGCGACGGATCCCGTACCCGCGGGGACCGGCGGACGTCTACGTGGTCGGGTCCAGCGGCTGTCCCGCAGGGCCGCTCTCCCGCGCGTGCGCCGCGCCGCCGATGTCCGTGCCCGCCCAGGACAGCGCCGTCCAGCCCTCCTCGGGGGAGCCTTCCAGGATCACGATGTCGGTGTTGTCCAGCCGGTGTTCGGTCGCGAAGGACATGTCGACGTTGTGCGCCCGAGCCGCCGTCCACACCCGTATCGCGGCGCCGTGGCTGACCATGGCGACACTGCCCACGCCGGTCGCCGCGGCCTCAGCGACCACTGCGTCGAAGCGGCCCAGCGCCTCGATGCCGTTCTCGCCGCCCGGCATCCGCAGCGCGGTGTCCCCGGCCACCCAGGCGAACGCCGTCGTGAAGTACGTCCTGGCCGCCTCGGTGTCGCCGCGCATCATCTCCAGGTCCCCGGCCTCCAGCTCACGGATGCCGTCGCGTACGACCACCTCGAGCCCGCGGGCGGCCGCCAGCGGGGCGGCCGTCAGCTGGGTACGGGTCAGCGTGGAGACGTACAGCAGGTCGATGTCCACGTCCGCGAGCGTATGGGGCAGCGCGGCGGCCTGCTTCTCACCGAGGTCGGTCAGACCCGGGCCGGGGACGGCGGTGTCCAGGAGGAAGGCCACGTTGGACGGGGTCTGGCCGTGGCGGATGAGGATCAGGCGCATACGGTCACCTTCTCAGACGGCGCTACGACGGATGCGGCGACCCGGGCGGACGCGGCGGCCCTGGCGGGTGGGGCCGCCCTGCGGGGCAGAGTCGCCCTGCGGGGCAGAGTCGCCCTGCGGGGCAGAGTCGCCCTGCGGAGCAGAGTCGCCCCGCAGGGAAGAGCAGCCCCCAGGCCGGAGCAGCCCCGTGCCCCGGCCGCCCGCCCCGTGCCTCAGCCGCCGATCGTGAACCAGGTCGCCCGGGACTTCTTCCACTCGGGGTGGGTGAGGTCCTTGGCCTCCGTGCCGTCGCCGTACAGGTCGGCGGAGCCGTCGTCGGTGATCAGCTGGGCGCGGGCGCCGGGAACGGTGAGGTCCGGGACGTCGACGACCGACTCCCAGCCGCCCGGGTCCGAGGTGGGCAGGTCGCCCCGCTTGACCGGGGCGTGCGCCGGGTCGCCGTCCCAGGAGTAGAGGGCGTACGGGTCGGAGTTGTCGTCGGCGGCCCAGGAGCCCGCGACGATCAGGTACTGGTTCGCGGCGTTCTTGCGCAGGTCGCGCACGGAGAGGCCGCCGAGGTCCAGCTCGATCGGCGTCCCGAAGACGGCCGTGGCGCCGCTGCCGACCACCTTGTCCATGTTCGTGACGGGCACGAGGAGCGCCTTGCCGCCGGCGACCGCCGGGGCGAGCGGCGCGCGGAAGCCGAGGTACGCGGTCGTCGTCGACCCGGGCGCGAACTCCAGCCCCTCCACGTTGAACCCGTCGATCTGCTGGGGGACCTGGCCGTCGGCGGTGCCCGCCGCGAAGCCGTAACGGTCGCCGTGGGCCACGTCCCAGGCGACGAGGTCGTCGCGGAGCTTCCCGTACGAGCCGCCGTACGACAGCACGGTCGCCGCGCCCGAACCGCTGACCTTGGTGGTGAAGACGGTGTTGCGGGCGGACTTGTACTCGCCGTCCTTGTTGTTGCCCAGCGAGCCCGTCCAGTAGATCGTGTCGCCGACGCGCGTGGCGCCCTCGATGTCGATCTCCTTCGAGACACCGATGTTCGAGCTGAAGTCCCAGGTCTTCATGGGCGCGCCCGAGGCCGAACGGTCGTACAGGCGAAGGGTGTTGGACTCGTCGTCCGCCACCACCGCATAGCCGCCCCCGACGTCCACGGCGGCGGAGGCGTCGCTGGAACCCGTGAAGTACCTGCTGTCCGCGGCCTGTTGGACGGCGGCCGAGGCGGCGTAGTGCAGGGTCTTGGTGGCGGTGTCGCCGTCCACGCCGGTGACCTTCACGGTCAGGTCGGTGTAGCCCCGGCCGCGCGCGGCGATGGCGACCTGGCGGGTGGCGCCGGTGCCGGTGACCGTGACGTCGGCGGTGGTCGCGACGGAGGTCTTGCTGTTCTTGGTCACCGTGACCGTGAGCGCACCGGCGTCCGCGCCGCTCTGCGCGACCGTCACCTTCACGACCGGATCCCCGCTCGCCCCCACCGCGCCGGACAGATAGGCCGCCGACAGCGACAGTGTCGGCGTCCCGTGACTCGCCGCTCCGGCCTGGCTTCCCAGCCCCGTGACGGCGAGCGCGAGCGCCCCACTGGCAACGGCGAGCGTCCTGCGGCCACGGGGGAGAAGGTAGTCCTGCACGGGGACCCTTTCGTCGGCGTGATGTCGACGAGAAGGCTCGGCCGTCCCCACCAACTGCCGACGGCCCGCACCCGTCCACGGGGTGAACAAGTGCGGGCGCGGCTCACGGAGTTGGATCCGCCCCGAGCGAGCGCTGCGTGACGCCCGCCAGACGGTCCATGAAGACCTCGCGCGCGTCCGGCGTCAGCGTGCGCAGGGCGACCAGGGCCGTGATGACGACGTCGCAGAGCTCGGACCGCACGTCGTCCCAGGTGTGACTGGCGCCCTTGCGCGGGTTCTGGCCGGTCGCGCCGATCACCGCCTCGGCGACCTCGCCGACCTCCTCCGACAGTTTCAGGATGCGCAGCAGCAGGCCCTCCTGACCGCCGTGCGTGCGGTGGGCGTCCAGCCAGGTGCACAGACGGTCGATGGATTCCCAGACGTCGTCATCAGCCATGGGGCAAGCTTCCCGCACCGGCCGCGGGTCCCACGCCATCTGGACGGCCACGGGTACGCCCACGCCCACCCCCTCATGCGCCTACTCCTCGAACTCTTCGAACAGGGCCTCCTGCTTGCCCTCGGCAGTCTCGCGCACCCTCTTGTTCCGGGCGCCCACCACGGCCAGCGTGGCCGCCGCCGTCACGCCGAGCGCCACGGGGACCATCCAGCCGCGGTTCACGGCGTGGCCGAGGGCGTGGTCCAGCGAGAGGCGGCCGGGGCCCGCCACCGCGAGGCCCGCCGCCGTCAGGGCCAGCGACGCCGCGTGCTCGTAGCCGCCGTTCATCGCGAAGAACCCGTTGGGCAGATGGACCGCGGCCGCGCCCACCATCGCCCCGGCCGCCGCCGCGCCCGCCGCGGGGGTCGCGAGGCCCAGCGCCAGCAGGGTGCCCCCGCCGGCCTCGGCCAGCCCCGCCGCCGTCGCGCTCGCCTTCCCGGGCAGGTAGCCCATGGCCTCCATGGCGGTCCCGGTCCCCTCCAGACCGCCCCCGCCGAACCAGCCGAACAGCTTCTGCGCCCCGTGCGCGGCCAGCACTCCGCCCGTGCCCAGACGGAGCAACAGCAGTCCCAGATCACTTCGGTCGTAACAGGTCACGGTGGCTCCCAGAGCAGACGGCCGGCGGCAACGGTGAACGGTCCCTCCCGTGTCTCCACTGTCGCACCGATCACGCGTGACCGACGTGTTCGGGGTGTCGTTCGGGTGGCGGGCGTCCGGGACCGGTGTGAAGGTGACTCCCATGACGATTCAGGTAGCGAAACTCAGCGACCCGGCCGTCCGGGCCTTCGTCACCGCTGTGAACGCCCATGACCGTGCCGCCTTCGAGGCCGTCCTCGCACCCGACGCGACCATGTCCGACGACGGTGCCGACCGCGACCTGGCCGACTGGACCGATCGGGAGATCTTCTCCTCCCGCGGCCACATGGAGGTCGACAACGAGTCGAACGGCGGCCGTGCCCTCATCGCCCGCTACAGCAACGACACTTGGGGCGAGATGAAGACGAGGTGGAGCTTCACCGTCGACGACGGCGGCAGGATCATCCGCTTCGAGACCGGCCAGGCGTAGCCGGAACCGTCCGGGGGTCTTGCCTTCGTGTGCGCTCCAACTCCTAGCGTCCAGGGGCATGGAGAGCATCGGGAACAGGACGCTGGGACGGACCGGTATCGAGGTGAGCGCCCTCGGCTTCGGCTGCTGGGCCATCGGAGGCGAGTGGGCGACGCCCGGCGGGCAGCCGCTCGGCTGGGGCAAGGTCGACGACGAGGAGTCCGTACGAGCCGTCCGGCGGGCCCTCGACCTCGGCGTGACGTTCTTCGACACGGCGGACGCGTACGGGACGGGGCACAGCGAACGCGTCCTCGCGCGGGCACTGGGCAAGCGGCGCGCGGACGTGGTCGTCGCCACCAAGTGGGGCAACGTCATCGACGAGGACCGCCGCCTGTGCACCGGCTCCGACGACTCCCCCGCGTACGTCCGCCGTGCGCTGACCGCCTCACTGCGGCGCCTCGACACCGACCATGTCGACCTCTACCAGCTGCACCTCTCCGACGCCGACCCGGAGCGGGCCGCCCAACTCCGCGACACCTGCGAGGAGTTGGTTCGGGAGGGGCTGATCCGCTCGTACGCCTGGAGCACCGACGACCCGGCGCGGGCCGCCGTGTTCGCGCGGGGCCCGCACTGCGCGGCCGTACAGCACCGTCTCAACGTCCTCCAGGACGCGCCGGAACTCCTCGCGCTCTGCGAGGAGTCGAACCTCGCGAGCATCAACCGCAGCCCGCTCGCCATGGGGCTGCTCACCGGCGGGCGGAGCGCCGGGCGGGCGCTGGAGGCCGGGGACATCCGCAGCGCGCCGCCCGCCTGGCTGCCCGGCTTCCGGCGCGACAGCGGCGCCGACCCGGACTGGCTCGCCCGGGTCGACGCCCTCCGGGACATCCTCACCAGCGGCGGCCGTACCCTCGCGCAGGGCGCCCTCGCCTGGCTGTGGGCCCGCAGCCCGCGCACCGTCCCGATCCCCGGCTTCCGCTCGGTCGCCCAGGCCGAGGAGAACGCCGGCGCGATCGCGCGAGGGCCGCTCACCGCCGCGCAGTTGGCCGAGGCCGACCGCGTGCTGGGACGGTGAGCGGCCCCGGGCCGCGTCTACTGCTGGACGTACTGCTGGGCCAGGGGGCGTCGGCCCCCCTGCTCGGTCAGTGTGATCTGCCCGGCCTCGATGGTCGCGAGGCGCGGCGCCCGGCGGGCGATCGACGAGTCGTGGGTGACCATGATGAAGGTCAGCCCGTACTCGTGCCACAGCCCTTCCAGCAGACCCATGATGTCGTCGCGGGTGCCCTCGTCGAGGTTGCCGGTCGGCTCGTCCGCGAGGAGCACCTTCGGCTTCTTGACCAGCGCGCGGGCGATGGCGACACGCTGCTGCTGGCCGCCCGACAGCTCGGACGGCGCATGCGTCAGCCGCTCGCCGAGACCGACGGAACGCAGCGCCTCGGCGGCCCGCTCGCGCCGCTCCGCGGGCTTCACCCCGAGCGGTACGAGCGCGGTCTCGACGTTCTCCTGCGCGGTCAGCGTCGGGATGAGGTTGAAGGACTGGAAGATGATGCCGATCTTCTCGGCGCGCAGCCGGGTCAGCTTGGCCTCGCTGATGGAGGCGAGGTCGACGCCGTCCAGCTCGACGCTGCCGGCGGAGGGACGGTCCAGGCCGCCGATCATCTGGAGCAGGGTGGACTTGCCGCCGCCCGTGGGGCCCTGGATGACGAGCTGGTCGCCGTCCTCGATGGTGAGGTCGATGCCACGCAGCGCCTCCACCGTGTCCTTGCCCCGTGTGTAGCGCTTGGTGACGCCGGTGAGCTTGTACATGAGGTTCTCCGAAGATGAAGCAGGCGTTGAAGTGGGAGGGGAGAGAGGAGGAGGGGAGAGAGGAGGAGGGGAAGGGGCAGGGCGCGGACGGGATCGCCCGAAGGGGCTAGGCGACGCTGCGCAGCGCGTCCGCCGGGCGCATCCGCGAGGCGCGCCAGCCGCCCATCGCACCGGCGATCAGACCGCCCGCGATGGCCAGGCCCGCGGCGAGCGCGATGGTGGTCACCGAGACCGGCGCGGAGAGCGCGATCTCCATCGTGTTCTTGACCGCCTGCTGCCCGGGACCGCCACCGCCGGGGCCACCGCCCATTCCGCCACCGCCACCACCGGTGTTGCCAAGCTCCGCGGTCAGCTTCGGGCTGATCGCCGTCACCGCGTACGCCGCGCCGAGGCCGATGGCGATGCCGAGCGCGCCGCCGATCAGACCGTTCACGATGGACTCGCCGACGACCTGCCGGGTGACCTTGCGGGAGGGCCAGCCGAGCGCCTTGAGGGTGCCGAACTCACGCACCCGGCGGGACACGGCGGAGGAGGTCAGCAGCGCCGCCACCAGGAACGCGGCCACGAGCACCGCGATGGACAGCCACTTGCCGACGCTGGTCGCCAGGTTCGAGGCGGTCGACAGGGAGCCGGAGACGGTGGAGGCGAGGTCGGCGGAGGTGGTGACCGTCGTACCCGAGATGTTCTTCTGGATGGTCGCCTTGACCGTGGTGATCTGCTTGGAGTCGGTCGCCTTGACGTAGATCGTGGTGACCTTGTTCTTCGCGTCGCCCAGCGTCTGCGCCTGCTTCAGCGGCAGGTAGACGTCGGTCGTCGATTCACTGCTGTCCGGCGTCGCGATCCCGATGACCGTGTACTTGGTGCCGGAGATCTTGAAGGTCTTGCCGACCGTGTACTTGTTCTCCTTGGCGTACGACTTGCTGACCACCGCGACCTTCGCATCGGTCTGCGTCGCCGTGAAGGTCTTGCCCGAGGTGATCTTCGAGGTGGCGAGCGGGCCGAGGCCCTGGTCGGTGACGTCGACGCCTGCGACGGAGTACGAGTTCACGTCGAAGGAGGCGCCGCCGCCCTGCACCTGGGGCGCTCCCGTGCTGCTGCCGCCGGGGCCGCCCTGCCGGGAGGAGCCGCCGGACGTCGAGGACTTCGCGGTGCCCTGGGTGAAGGAGCCGTCGACCTTGGTGACGTTCAGGCTCAGCGCGCCCACCGCGCTCGCCACGCCTTTCTGCGTGGAGACCTTGGTGACCAGGGAGGAGGCCAGGGACTGTCCGCCCTGCGTCATCACGCGGTCCGAACTCTGCTTGGTGGAGCTGCTCGACTTGGCGTTGAAGTCGAACTTCGGTCTGCCGGACGAGGTGCCCGAAGGCGCCGCCTGGGCCTTGGTCACCGTCATGTCGGTGCCGAGCCCGTACAGCGACTTCAGGACCTTGTCCTGAGCCTGCTGCATGCCGGCCGACACCGAGTTGACGGTGATGACCAGCGCGATACCGAGCGCCAGACCCATGGCGATCACCAGGGCCGCTTTCTTGCGCCGGCTCAGCTCACGCTTGAGATAGATGCCAAACATCCCGTTCCCCAAAGGTTCTTGGCGCCCGCTGTGGGCGCGGCCACAAGCTATGGAGAAACCTTTGAGCGGGGCTGAGTAAGAGATGGGTGAGAGCTGAGAAAGTAGGGTCCGGAATCAATATTCCGTAAGACAGCTGATTCCTGAGGTCCGGAGGGGCTGTTGCCAGGAAACCCCTGTGGGGTGGGGTGCTGAGGGCAGGAGTCGGCCGGACGTACGGGCGGGGGGTGTTCCTTCGCCCTGCCTTTGGGTGCGCTGTGCCCTTTCTTCGGGGGCCCGACGCGTGGCGACTTCGAGACCCCGGCGTACGGACCCGCGAACTTCTTTTGTACGGTCCCGGGATGCGTGATTCCTCTCCCGTCCCTCCGCGTGCCGCTCGGCTGTCCCGCCGTGCCGCCCTCGGCCTCGTCGCGGCGCTCCCGCTGGCCGCGGCCTCCCCGGCGTCGGCCGCCACGCCCGTGATCGGCGGTGAGCGGCTCGCTCGCGCCGGCGTCCAGGTGCGCGGTGCCGCGGGACTGCCGAAGCGGCTCACCGCCCGCTCCTGGCTCGTCGCCGACCACCAGAGCGGCGAGGTGCTCGCCTCGTACCACGCGCACACGCACCTGGCGCCCGCCTCCACGCTGAAGATGCTCTTCGCGGACACCGTGCTGAAGAACTTCGAGCGGACCGAGCGGCACCGGGTGACCGACGCCGACCTCGCCGACATCCCCGCGGGCTCGAGCATGGTCGGCGTCAAGCCCGGCATCACCTACACCGTCGAGCAGTTGTGGCTCGGCGTCTTCCTGCGCTCCGGCAACGACGCGGTGCACGTCCTCAGCCACATGAACGGGGGTGTCGCCAGGACGGTCGCCCAGATGCAGGCCAAGGCCCAGGACCTGCAGGCCCTGGACACCCATGTGGTCAGCCCCGACGGCTTCGACCACAAGGGGCAGGTGTCGTCCGCGTACGACCTGACGCTCTTCGCCCGCCACGGCCTCGCCGACGCCGACTTCCGCGCCTACTGCCACACGAAGACCGCGAACTTCCCGGCGGGCGGCAAGAAGACCTTCCAGATCCAGAACACCGACCGCCTGCTGACGGGCGCGTGGGGTGTGCCGACGTACGACGGACTCATCGGCGTGAAGAACGGCTACACCAGCAACGCCGGCAACACCTTCACCGGCGCCGCGACCCGTGGCGGGCGGACCCTCCTCGTCACCGTGATGCACCCCAAGAGCGGCGGCAGCGGCGTCTACGAGGAGACGGCCGCGCTGCTCGACTGGGGGTTCAAGGAGGGCGCGAAGGCCCAGCCCGTGGGCGCCCTCGTCGATCCGCTCAGCGAGGGCGGCGCCTCCGCGGCCCCCACCCGGAAGGCGGCGACGGCGGCGGCCGGAGCTCCCGCGACGGCCGCGGGCGACGGCGGCTCGTCGTCGTGGGGGCTGGTCGGCGGGGCCGGGGGAGCGGTCGCGCTGCTCGCGGGCGGGGCGTACGCGTGGCGCAGGCGGCGGCGTGTGGTGGGGGACGAGGCCCCCGAGGGACGCCAGGACGGTCAGGACGGTCAGCAGGGCTGACCGCGGTGGCCGCTGGGGGGCGGCCGTCATTGGGACAGCCGTTCCGAGGCTCGGAGCTCACCTCGCGGTCCCGCGCGAGGTCCGCCCCCCACCCAGGCCGCGGAACGGCTGCCACCACCCCCCTCGGTGTGGACCGTGGTCGTACCGAAGTCCTCCACTCCAAGTGTGAAGCTCTGGTGGAGAAGGCACGAGCATAAGCCTGCCACCGGCCCGAACGGTACGGAGGTTCAGCTTCCGTTTGTGTAGGTTGAGCCGTTGACGAGCCGTTGACGAGCCGTCGACGAGCTGTCCGGGGCCCGTCAACCGCGCCCGACATACGGCATCGCGGTGGCCAGTACCGTCGCGAACTGCACATTCGCCTCCAACGGCAGCTCGGCCATGTGCCGCACCGTGCGTGCCACGTCCGCCACGTCCATCACCGGCTCGACCGCCGTTTCCCCGTTCGCCTGCAACGCTCCCGTCCGCATGCGCTCGGTCATGTCGGTCGCCGCGTTGCCGATGTCGATCTGACCGCAGGCGATCCGGTACGGACGCCCGTCCAGGGACAGCGACTTGGTCAGCCCCGTCAGCGCGTGCTTGGTCGCCGTGTACGCCACCGACCGTGGGCGGGGCGTGTGCGCCGAGATCGAGCCATTGTTGATGATCCGGCCGCCCTGCGGGTCCTGCTCCTTCATCTGCCGATAAGCGGCCTGCGCGCACAGGAACGCGCCGTTGAGGTTCGTGTTCACGACGTGCAGCCATGCCTCGTACGGCAGTTCCTCGACCGGGACACCGCCGGGTCCGAACGTCCCCGCGTTGTTGAAGAGCAGGTCCAGCCGCCCGAAGCGCTCGCGCGCGGCGTCGAACAGAGCCGCCACGTCGTCGGGGCGCGAGACGTCGGTGCGTACGACGAGGGAGGGCGCCTCAAGGACGAGGGCGGCCGTCTCCTCCAGCGTCTCCGTCTTGCGTCCGGCGAGCGCCACCGACCAGCCGGTGCGCAGCAGTTCGACGGCCACCGCACGGCCGATGCCGGAGCCCGCGCCGGTCACCACCGCGATCTTCGCCTGCGAGGCGGGCAGGGCGTTCGAGTCGTTGAGGGCATTCATGGGCCCGCAGCGTAATCGGGAGGGGCTGCCGTGCGGTGTCGGCGTCCTGGTCGGACCGTCCTGGTGCGATTGTTTTGGTGGGACCGTCCTGGTGGGACCGTCCTAGTCGGTCTCTCCGGGGTAGCGGACGCCGATCTGGGTGCGGATCGTGTCGAGCGTCCGCATCACGGCGAGGCTGCCGTCCAGGGGGACGAGCTGTGACTCCTTCTCGCCGGCCCGCAGGGCGCGCATCACCTCGGCGGCCTCGTGCCTGAGGCTGGTGCGCGGGCCGTGCGCCGGGTCGGCCGTGAACTCCTCGGGGTCGCGGCCGTCGCGGTGCAGCACGAGCCGGTCCGGGAAGAAGAAACCGCCCGGGATGTCGATGCGGCCCTGGGAGCCGGTGACGGAGGCGGAGACGGGGGTGCCCCCGTTGACGGAGCAGTGCACCGAAGCGAGAGCGCCGCTCTCCCAGGTGAGCAGTGCTCCGGTCTGGAGATCGACGCCCTCGTCGGAGAGCACCGCTCTCGCGGTGACGCCCGAGGGCTCCCCCAGCAACAACTGCGCGAACGACACCGGATAGACGCCGAGATCCAGCAGCGCGCCACCGCCCTGGGCGGGGTCCCGCAGCCGGTGCGACGGCGGGAACGGGCCATTGATCCCGAAGTCGGCCTGAATCGTGCGGACTTCACCGATCACGCCGTCGTCGACGAGGCCCTTGAGCCGCCGGACCAGCGGATTGCAGTACATCCACATGGCCTCCATCAGGAAGCGGTCGTGCTCCTTGGCGAGCGCGACCAGTTCCTCCGCCTCGCGCAGGTTCAGTGTGAACGCCTTCTCGCACAGCACATGGCGCCCCGCCTCCAGACACATCCCGGCGGCGGCCCGGTGCGCCGAGTGCGGAGTGGCGACGTACACGACGTCGACGTCCTCGTCCGCAGCGAGCGAGGCCCAGTCCCCGTACGCCCTCGGTATCCCGAACCGCTCGGCGAACGCCTTCGCCGAGGCGTCGGTCCGCGAGGCCACGGCCACGACCTCGGCGTCCGGCATGTCCACCAGATCCGCCGTGAAGGCCGCCGCGATCCCGCCGGTCGCCAGAATCCCCCACCGCACCCGCTCGCCCACGCCCGTCATTCCCGGCCCTTCGCTCTGCCACTCGCTCAGCCACTTGACGTTCTGTGACCCCGAACACTCCGTTCGAACTGAGAGCATAGGTGGCGGATTACTCGAAGAGGGAGGGGCTCATGCCCGAGCGCGGGCACACCAGGCGGGACCCGAAGGGCCCGGAGGCCCCGGAGGGGCACATACCGAACACGGCGGTGGCCGACGGACCGGCGACCCCCGACGCACCGGCGACGCCCGAAGCGCCGGACCGCGGTGCCCTGCGCCGCACCGGACTCCTCGTCACCCTGATCCTCGGCGGACTCACCGCCACGCCCCCGCTGTCGATGGACATGTACCTCCCGGCCCTGCCGGAGGTCACCCGCGCACTGCACGCCCCCGCTGCCACCGTCCAGCTCACGCTGACCGCCTGCCTCGCCGGGATGGCGCTCGGCCAGCTCGTCGTCGGACCGATGAGCGACAAATGGGGCCGCAGACGCCCGCTCCTCGTCGGCCTCGTCGTCTACGTCCTCGCCACCGCCCTGTGCGCCCTCGCCCCGAACGTCGAACTCCTCGTCGCCTTCCGCCTCGCGCAGGGCCTCGCGGGCGCGGCCGGCATCGTGATCGCGCGAGCCGTCGTACGCGACCTGTACGACGGCATGGCGATGGCCCGCTTCTTCTCCACCCTCATGCTGATCTCCGGCGTCGCCCCCGTCGTCGCGCCCCTCATCGGCGGCCAGATCCTGCGCGCCACCGACTGGCGGGGCGTGTTCGTCCTCCTCACGGCGGTCGGCATCGCACTCACCGCGCTCGTCTGGACCAGGCTCCCCGAGACCCTCGAGCCCGCGCAGCGCCACGGCGGCGGCGTCGGTGCGGCGCTGCGCGCCATGCGCGGACTGCTCGCCGACCGCGTCTTCACCGGCTACACGCTGGCGGGCGGCTTCGCCTTCGCGGCACTGTTCGCATACATCAGCGCCTCTCCTTTCGTGATCCAGGAGATCTACGGCGCGTCCCCGCAGACCTTCAGCCTGCTCTTCGGGATCAACTCCGTCGGCCTGGTGATCGTCGGCCAGATCAACGGCAAGATCCTCGTCGGCCGGGTCAGCCTCGACAAGGTCCTCGCCGTCGGCCTCGCCCTCATCGCCCTCGCCGCGACGGCGCTGCTCCTGCTCTCCACCGGAGTCTTCGGCGAGGCAGGCCTCGTCCCGGTGGCCGCGGCCCTCTTCGTCCTCATGTCCGCCATGGGCCTCGCCATGCCCAACACCCAGGCGCTGGCCCTGATGCGGGTACGGCACGCGGCCGGTTCCGCGTCCGCACTGCTCGGCACCTCCTCCTTCCTCATCGGCGCGATCGCCTCCCCGCTCGTCGGCATCGCCGGGGAGCACACCGCGGTCCCGATGGCCGTCGTCCAACTGGCGGCGGTACTGGTGGCCATCGTCTTCTTCGTGGGACTGTGCCGTCCCTGGCAGACGGGACACACCGTGGACGGAAAGGCGGCGGGCAGCTGAGCGCACCGAGACTGCGCGTGGACACCCCGGAACGGGCCGGACTCGACCCGACGGAACTGCGCCACCTCGTACGGGACGTCCGCATCCTCACCCGTGGGCCGCGCCCCTGGGCGGCGGGCGTCGTGCTGGTCGCGGGCCGCGGCCCGGTCATCGCCGTCGAGGAGGCGGCGGGCTGGGCCGTGCGCTACTCCTCGTACGACGAGAAGACCGACGCCGGGGTCGAACTGCCGCCCGGGGACCGGCGGCCGATGACCGTCCACACCCCCTTCGACCTGGCCTCCCTCACCAAGCTGTTCACGGCGGTCGCCGCGGTGCAGCAGCTGGAGCGGGGCACGTTGGGGATCGACGCGCGGGTGGGGGCCTATCTGCCGGAGTTCCGCGCGGCCTGCGCCCACGACATCACCGTACGACAGCTGCTCACGCACACCTCCGGGCTGCGCCCCGAACTCCCGCTGTACGACTGCCCGGACGACGCGGCGCGCCTCGCCCTGCTGCGGGCCGAGGCCCCCTCGTCCCGGCCGGGGGAGTACGTCTACTCCGACCTGAACCTGATCCTCCTCCAACACGTCCTGGAACGCGTCACCGGCCGCACGCTCGACGTCCTCGTCCGCGACGGGATCACCCGGCCGCTCGGGATGACCGCCACGTCCTTCGGGCCGTGCGAGGGGGCGGCGGCGACCGAGGACCAGCGGCGGCCGTGGGGCAAGGTGGACCGGGGGATGCTGCGGGGGGTCGTGCACGACGAGAACGCGTGGGCGCTCGGTGGGGTGGCCGGGCACGCGGGCCTCTTCTCCACGGCCCACGACCTCGCGATCTTCTGCCGGACCCTCCTCGCGGGCGGCTCCTACGGCCCCGCCCGCATCCTCGGCCCCGACTTCGTCGAGCTGATGCTCGCCCCGCCGGGCCTCGGCTTCGCCGTCGACCAGCCCTGGTTCATGGGTGCGCTGGCCGGGCGGGGCGCCGCGGGGCACACCGGTTTCACCGGTACGTCCCTTGTACTGGCCCCCGCGACGGACACGTTCCTGGTGCTCCTCGCGAACACCGTGCATCCCCGCCGACGCCCTCCGGACAGCGCGCCCCGGGCAGAGGCGGCGACGCGGCTCGCGCGGGCGGTACGGGGTGCGTGAGCGGGGGTTCTGTTCGCCTGCGGGTGCGTCGTGGCTGGTCGCGCAGTTCCCCGCGCCCCTACGGGATCGGGGCTGGGCCCCGGATCCCCGGACGCGCGGGGTTCTTCGGCTGCGGCCCGGTGGGGGCTGGTCGCGCAGTTCCCCGCGTTCCTGAAAGCCCTGGGTCGTCCGGCGTTGCAGGGCGAGGTCGGGGGCCGCACCCCACCCACCCCGGCCCGCATCTTCAGCCCGTCCGGCGTGTGAGGACGAGGCCGTTCAGGCCGATCGGGGGTTTGGGGGCGGAGCCCCCATGTGGGGAGGGGACGGGTAGGGGCGGCGGGGGCGAGGAAGCCGGCGCGGCGACCGTAGAATCGGTGGGTGAACGTCCCCGTACCTCCCGCCGAGACCCTGCGTACCGCCCTCGCCGGACTCCTCGACGGCCTCCCGCCGAAGGCGGCCACACAGGCGGTCGACCGGCTGATCGCGAACTACCGGGGAACGACCCCCACCCACACCCCGGTCCTCCGCGACCGCTCGGACGTGGTCGCGTACGCCGCCTACCGCATGCCGGCGACGTTCGAGGCGGTGCGATCGGCGCTGGAGGCGTTCGCGGACGCGGTCCCGCAGTGGACGCCGGCGAGCCACGTGGACGTCGGCGGCGGCACGGGCGCCGCGACCTGGGCGGTGAACGCGACCTGGGCGGGCGCCCGCCCCGTGACCGTCCTCGACTGGGCCGAGCCCGCCCTCGCGCTGGGCCGCGAGATCGCCGCGGCGAACCCGGAACTGAAGTCCGCCGAATGGCACCGCTCTCGTATCGGATCGGCGCTCACCATCGAGAGCACTGATCTCGTCACCGTCTCCTACGTCCTCGGCGAGCTCACCGACGCCGACCGCGCCTCCGTCGTGACCGCCGCCGCGACCGCCGCCCAGGCCGTCGTGATCATCGAGCCCGGTACGCCCGACGGCTACGCGCGCGTCATCGAGGCGCGGGACCGTCTGATCACCGCCGGGTTCCACGTCGCCGCCCCCTGCCCGCACAGCGCGGCCTGCCCGATCGTCCCCGGCGAGGACTGGTGCCACTTCTCCGCCCGGGTCGCGCGTTCCTCCCTGCACCGTCAGGTCAAGGGCGGCTCCCTGCCCTACGAGGACGAGAAGTTCAGCTACGTCGCCGCCACCCGCCTCGCGCCGACCCCGGCCCCCTCCCGCGTCGTACGCAAGCCGCAGATCCGCAAGGGCCAGGTACTCCTGGACCTGTGCGGCCCCGACGAGGCCCTGCACCGCGAGACGGTGACCAAGCGTCACGGGCCGCTGTACCGGGCGGCCCGCGACGCGGACTGGGGCGACGCCTGGCCACCGCCGCCCGCGGAGGACCAGCAGCCGGGGCTCAGCTCCTCGGCACCTCCGCTCCTCAACACCTCAGCTCCTGTGTGCAGCACTTCACGCTGCCGCCGCCCTTGAGAAGCTCGCTCAGGTCGATGCCGACGGGCTCGAAGCCACGTTCCCGCAGCGGACCGAGGAGCCCCGTGGCGGCCTGCGGCAGCAGCACGTGCAGGCCGTCCGAGACCGCGTTGAGGCCGAACGCGGCGGCGTCCTCGGCACCGGCGATCAGCGCGTCGGGGAACAGTCGCCGCAGTACCTCCCGGCTACCGGGGGAGAAGGCGGGCGGGTAGTACATGACCTCGTCCGTCGTGTCGTCGAGGACGGCGAGGGCGGTGTCGAGGTGGTAGTAGCGGGGGTCGACCAGGTCGAGCCCGATCACCGGTCGCGCGAAGAACTCCTGGGCCTCGCCGTGCGAGAGGGGGCTCGCGCGAAAGCCACGGCCGGCGAGTACGTAGGAGGCGGTGACCGCGAAGTCGCCCTCGCCCTCGTTGACGTGGACCGGCTCCTGGACGTGCGGGAAGCCGTGTGCGCGGAACCACTCCAGGTGGGCCGCCGCCTCCGGTTCACGCTCGCGGTGCGCGAACCGGGCGCCCAGCACCCGACCGTCGACGACCGTCGCCCCGTTCGCGGCGAAGACCATGTCCGGCAGGCCGGGGCGCGGGGTGAGTTCCTCGACCGTGTGGCCGAGCGCGAGGTAACGGCTGCGCAGGTCCTCCCACTGGGCGACGGCGAGCGGCACGTCGACCGGCTTGGCGGGGTTCATCCACGGGTTGATGGCGTAGGTGACGTCGAAGTGTGCGGGTGGGCACATCAGATAGCGCCGGGGTGTGGCGCGGCGGGGAGGCTGCAAGGAGGGCTCCTCACGTACCGCAGGGGCAGGTGATGCCCATGGTGCGGTCCGCGGGGCCCGTCGGCCCGCTGGCGAACGGGTGGACTTCGCAGGGCCACGACGGTTCCCGCCCCCGCCGCCCCAACCCTCCCCCAAGCTCTCGACTTCGCTCGAGCAGGGGGGACCCCCGTCATCCCTGGGGGCTACGCCCCCAGACCCCCTGTCGGGCTGAACGGCCTCGTCCTCACACGCCGGACGGGCTGAAAGATGCGCGCCGGCGTCCTTGAGGGGCGCGGGGAACCGCGCGACCAGCCCCCACCGGTCCGCAGCCGGCCACGAGACGCCCCGTCTTGTCATCCTGTTAGATTCGCCCCATGGCTCACACGCCCCGCCCCTCCGCCGAACCCGCCCCTGCCAAACCCACCCCCGACTCCACCCGCCGCAGCGAGAAGTCCCGGCGTGCGATCTTCGACGCCGCTCTCGCCCTCGTCGGCGAGGTCGGCTATCCCAAGACCACGATCGAGGGCATCGCCGCCCGCGCCGGCGTCGGCAAGCAGACGATCTACCGGTGGTGGTCGTCGAAGGCGGACGTCCTGCTGGAGGCGTTCATCGATCTGAGCGCCCAGGCGGCGGAGGCGGCGGACCGGTCGGAGGTGCTGGGGGAGCGCGCGGAGTACGTCATCCCGGACACCGGCGATCTCGCGGCCGACCTCAAGCTGGTCCTGCGCGCCACCGTCGACGAACTCCAGAACCCCACGTTCGAGATCCCCTCGCGCGCCCTGGCCGCGGAGGGCGTCGTGAACGAGGCACTCGGCGTCGAGTTCGTGACCAAGCTCCTCGAACCCCAGCTCCAGCTCTACGTGAAGCGGCTGCGGTCCGCCCAGGACAAGGGCGACCTGCGCCCGGACATCGACCCCCGCATCGCCCTGGAACTCTTCGTCTCCCCGCTCGCGCAGCGCTGGCTCCAGCACACCGGCCCCATCTCGTACGCGTATACGGACACTCTCGTCGACTACGCGTTGTACGGCCTCGCTCCACGGGGATGAATCATGCCAAAGCGCCCCGGATGGGGGGCTCTGTCCATTCGGGGCGCGGGAGGGTGGGACCATAGAGGTTGTTGAAGGCGTTCGTCGGCACGATTGACCGACGTGAACGTGAACCACGTGAACGTGATGGACATGGACGCCGCGACACGACCGCTGTCGGCACAACTGCTTGGCGAGGGGATTGATGAGCGCAGAGTTCGGCCGCCGCTCCGGCGCGCAGGGCAGGATCTCCCAGTGGCTGCGTGGTCGCCGTCCGAAGGGTGCGACAGAGATCGCTGCCGACGGCGGGCGCGAGGCCCTGCTGATCGCCGCTGCCGCCGCGGGGCTGCCGCTCGCGCAGGCCGCGTACCCCTCCGGCTACCGCTGTTCCTGTGACCGCGTCGGCTGCCCCACCCCCGCGCGCCATCCCGTCTCCTTCGCCTGGCAGACCCAGTCGACGACCGACCGCGCCCAGATCGAGCGGTGGGTCCGGCATCAGCCGCAGGCCAACTTCATCACCGCGACCGGCATGGTGCACGACGTCCTCGACGTGCCCGTGGACGCGGGCCGCGAGGCGCTCGAGCGGCTGCTCGCCTCCGGTGTGGAGGTGGGGCCCGTCGCGCAGAGCGGCGACGGCCGCATGTTCTTCTTCACACTCACCCGCGGTACGCCCGAGGACGAGGACGAGTGGTGGCCGTGCGAGCTGGACTCGCACCCCGAGACGACGGACGAGCACCCCGGTCTGCGCTGGCACTGTCGAGGCTCGTACGTCCTGGTGCCGCCGGCCCAGCTCCCCGGTGGCCTGACGGTCGACTGGGTACGGGGCCCGGAACACCCCCTCCCCGACCCCCTGAGCCTGCTCGAGGCGCTGACGGACGCCTGTGCCCGTTACGTGGGCGAGAACGAGTCGGACGACCATCTGGCAGCCTGGCCCCACCGCAACTAGCCCACCGGAACCGGCCGAGCCCCCGGCTAGCCGCCCTTCGCCGCCGTCAGCCCCTCGATCCGCCCCAGCACCGCCACCTGTTGCTTCTGCGCGCTCTTCCCGGGGTCCAGGACCGCCTGGTTGGAGACGAACTCCAGGGTGAGGGACTGCTTGATGTCACCGGTGGTCAGGGCCTTGACGTCCGCACTGAGGGCCGGGATCTCGGTGCCCTGCGCGGCGGTCTGCTTCTCGTAGCGGCGGGTGACGAAGAAGACCAGCGCGCCGCCGTCCGCGGTGCGCAGCCCCACCGGGGCGTAGTCGCCCGAGGTCAGCGGCTCGTCGATGTATTGCCGGGCGAGACCGGGCTTGACGGCGTTCTTGGCGCGCTGGGTCCGCCACTGCGAGGTGTGGAGGCCCGGTGCGAAGGTGTCACCGCCGCTCTTCAGATACGTGGTGTACGACTGGCTCAGTTTGTTCGGCTCGACGGCGAGAGCCGTGTCGTCCCCGGTGACGGGCTGCGCCCAACCGTCCTTGTCCTGCTGGAACTTCGGTACGTCGGTGGCGGCGAGGACGGTCAGGTACGAGGCCTGCCACACGTCGTTCGCGCTGCCCCGGGTGAAGACGAGCAGCCAACGGTAGCCCGCCACGCCCTTGTTGGCCGCGGCGTCGGCCACGAACCAGCGCGGCCAGCCGGCCTTCGCCGGTATCGAGAACTTCGCGTCGGTCAGCGACAGCGGCGAATAGGACGGGTTGCCGCCCGGATTGTTCTTCTGCCCGGCCGTCAGCTTCGCCCCGTCGATGGCGCCCAGGGCGCCGGTGACGCGGTCCGCGTCCAGGGAGCTGTCGTTCGCCTTGTCCGCCTTGTTGTAGGCGGCGGTGAAGTCCTTGAGCGCACGCGCGGCCTCGGTCCGGGTCGCCGTCGGTACGACCTCCCGCTCCCCGTGCACCACCACGCAGCCGCTCGCCGTCAAGGACAGAACGGTCACCGCCCCCGCTGTCAGGGCGAACCGGTTGAGACTACGAAGCCTTCGTGGGCTGCGACCCGCGCGATCCCTGCTCATCAGGTACCTTCACCTTCCCCTTCCCGGAGGCGAACCCTACCGGGGCGAGGAAGATCGCGAGTGTCGGGACCAGGTACAGCGCCCACACCGTGACCTGAAGGACCGTCGGGTCGGGCTGGAAGTTCAACACGCCCTTGAGGAGCGTGCCGTACCAGCTGTCCGGCGGGATCGTGCCACTGATGTCGAAGGCGAGATTCCGCAGCCCCGGGATCCAGTCGGCCTCCTGCAGGTCGTGGACGCCGTACGCGAGCACACCCGCCGCGACCACGACCAGCATGCCGCCGGTCCAGGTGAAGAACTTCGCGAGGTTGATCTTCAGGGCGCCCCGGTAGAAGAGCCAGCCGAGGAAGACCGCGGTGGCCAGGCCCAGGGCGACACCGATCAGCGGGCGCGGGGTGCCGTCGCTCGCCGCGTGCACCGACGCCCACACGAACAGCGCCGTCTCCAGACCCTCCCGGCCGACGGCCAGGAACGCGGTCGCGACCAGCGCGCCCGTGCCCATCGCCAGCGCCGCGTCCAGCCTGCCGTGCAGTTCGGACTTCAGATGCCGGGCGGTGCGCCGCATCCAGAAGACCATCCACGTCACCAGGCCGACCGCGACGATCGACAGCGAACCGCCGAGCGCCTCCTGTGCCTCGAACGTCAGCTCCTGGGAGCCGAACTCGAGCGCGCAGCCGAAGCCGAGCGCGAGCGCGAGCGCGACGCCGATGCCCATCCAGATGGGCTTCAGGGCGTCCTTGCGATCGGTCTTCACCAGGTAGGCGATGAGGATGCAGACGACGAGGCTGGCTTCCAGCCCCTCGCGCAGGCCGATCAGATAGTTGCCGAACACGGGCTACGCCTCCTTGGAGAACAGCGCGCGCCCCCACCAGTCGTCCTTGTCGAGGACGCCGGGCGGGACGGCGAAGACCGCCGAACTCACGTGCTGGATGTACTCGTTGAGCGCGTCGGAGCGCGCCAGACTGCGCTGCACCGGGATGAACCCCTTGCGCACGTCACGCTGGTAGGCGAGGAAGAACAGCCCGGCCTCCAGCCTGCCGAGGCCGTCCGTGCCGTCCGTGAAGGAGTAGCCGCGGCGCAGCAGGGTGACCCCGTCGTTGGAGTCGGGATGCGCGAGCCGTACGTGCGCGTCGGGCTTCATCGCCTTCAGGAACGGCTCGTCGCGCTCCTGGGCCTTGCCGACCGGCGCGCCCTCGCCCTTGTCCCGGCCGAAGACGTCCTCCTGCTCCTGCAGCGAGGTCCGGTCCCAGGTCTCGATGTTCATCCGGATGCGGCGCGCCACGAGGTACGAGCCGCCGGTCATCCAGGCGGGACCCTCGCCCTCGCCCACCCACACGAACTTCTTCAGCCGGTCCGGCTCGGTGCCCGCGATGTTGCGGGTGCCGTCCTTGAACCCCATGAGGTTGCGGGGGGTCTGGGCGTCGGGGGTCGTCGAGGAGGTCTTGCCGAAACCGAGCTGCGACCAGCGGATGGCGACCTTGCCGAAGCCGATCCGGGCCAGGTTGCGGATCGCGTGCACCGCGACCTGCGGGTCGTCCGCGCAGGCCTGGACGCACAGGTCGCCGTCGCTGCGCGTCTTCTCCAGGTTGTCACCGGGGAACGGCGGCAGGTCGACGAGGGCCTCCGGCCGCTGCCCCGTCAGCCCGAACTTCTCGCCGTACTTCTCGAACAGCGAGGGCCCGAAACCGATGGTCAGGGTCAGCCGGGACGGCCTGAGGCCCAGGGCCTCGCCGGTGTCGTCCGGTGGTGCCTCGGCCAGTCCGCCGTACGCGCCCTCACCGACCGCGTGCCCCGCGGTCATCCGGCGCGCGGCGGCCGTCCAGTCCTTCAGCATCTGGACGAACGCGGCGCGGTCGTCCGTCTTCACGTCGAACGAGGCGAAGTGCAGCCGGTCCTGCACCGGCGTCGCGATGCCCGCCTGGTGCGCGCCGTGGAAGGCGACCGCGGCGCCGGTCTCGGCACCCGCCGGGTCCGCGTCGCTGCCGGTACGGGTCATCGCCACCGCGCCGCCGGCCGCGGCGGCCCCGAGCGCGAGCCCGGCACCGCCCCAGCCGATCAGCGAACGCCGGGAGGGCGAAGGTCCGCCCGCTGCCTGTGTGGTGTCGTTCGTCATGACGCGCCCCGCCTACTTCACAACAGCCGCGGCGAGCTTGGACAGCGGCTCGGCGAGCGCGTTGACCGCGTCCGAGAGCTCCTTGCGCTGGTCCTTGGTGACTTTGTCGTACGACACGAAGCCGTTCTGCGCCTTCTCCTGCGGATCGTCCGTGCGGTACTTGTCCAGCAGCGTGTTCAGCGCCGAGAACTGCTTGTCGAGCTCGGTGGTCAGCGTCTTGTCGTTCTGCTGTGCGACCGGCTTGAGCAGCTCGTACGACTTCTGCGCGCCCTCGACGTTGCCCTTGAAGTCGCTGAGGTCGGTGTGCGAGTAACGGTCCTCCTCGCCGGTGACCTTGCCGGTGGCGACCTCGTCGAGCAGTTCCTTGGCGCCGTTGGCCATGGAGGTCGGGGTGATCTCGGCCGTGCCGACCCGCTTCTGCCAGCCCTTCAGGTCGGTGACCAGCTCATCGGCGAGGGCCTTCTGCTCGGCGCCGATCTTCTTGTCCTGCCAGAGGGCCTTCTCCAGCGCGTGCCAGCCGGTCCACTTCTGGCCCTTCTCCAGGTCGTTGACGCGGGTGTCGGTCTTGGGGTCGATGTCCCCGAAGGACTCCGCGATCGGCTCGGTGCTCTCCCAGCCGAAGCGGGAGGGGGCGTAGGCCTGCTTGGCGGCCTCGATGTCGCCGGCCTTGATGGCGTTGGCGAACGTCTCCACCTTCGGGATCGTCGCGTCGGCCTGCTCCTGCGCGTACTCGCGGTAGGCGGCGACGGCCTTGTCGAGGCGCGGGTCGCGCTTGGCGACCGTGCCACCGGTCACGGCGAGCTTCTGGCGGACGCCGAGGCCCTTCATGCCGGGGCGGCAGGCTATCTCGTACGAACCGGCCTTGACCTCGGCGGTCAGCGTGTACTTGGTGCCCGGGCCGATGTTCTCCTTCTCGGAGACGATCCGGTCGTCCGGGAAGAGGATCTCGACCTCGGTGGCCTTCGAGCCCTTGTTCTCGATGTTCAAGGTGACCTGGCCGGCCGGGACGGACTTCGAGGAGGTCTCGCACTTGGAGTCGGCGGCGGTCACCTGAATCGCGTCGCCGGACCCGGCGTCGCTCTTCTCGGTGCAGCCCGTGACGGCGGCCAGAGCGGCCGCGGTCGCGGCGGCGGTGACAACTGAGAGTCGGACGGCTCGCATTCAGGCTCCAAGGGAACGACGGACAGGCCAGGCGGAAGATCCCCGCCGGCATGGTGAGGCTGCCCTAACTTACCTGAGGCTTACCTCACTCTTACCCCTCCCTGCGGTGATTCAGCTCTCACGGTTGGGGCACGGGCACGGCCTGATCGCGGTGACTCAAAATTGGAACCCATGAAAAGGTCAAGCGATGGTCAAGTATCTCGTTCGGTGGTCACGGCGCCCCGTTCGGGAGTCACCAGGACGGCACCCGTCCGGGGGTGCGGGATCACTTCGACGGGCCGGTGGTAGACCTCGCTCAGCAACGCGCCCGTGAAAACCTCGGCCGGCGGTCCCTCGGCGGCGACACGACCGGCGCACAGAATCGCCACCCGGTGCGCGTACGTCGCCGCGAGCCCCGGATCGTGCAACACCACGACCACCGCGTCACCGGCGTGCGCCCTTGGCGTCGGCACGGGGACGAGTGTGGTGGTCGCGGTACGCGGCGGCGCACGGCGTGGAACGGGTGATGTTTGAATGCTCGGGTGACAGATTTCGACGTACTGCGCGTCTTCTGCGGGCCCGGTGGTGACCACGGCAACGAGCTCGGTGTGGTGCGCGAGGGTTCGGTGATGCCGGATCCGGAGGAGCGGCAGGCGTTCGCCGCGAAGCTCGGGTTCAGCGAGACCGTGTTCGTCGACGACCCCGAGCGCGGGGTCGTCGACATCTACACCCCGACCCTGCGGCTGCCGTTCGCCGGGCATCCCTGTGTCGGGGTGGGGTGGCTGCTCGACATTCCCGAACTGGTCACGCCCGCCGGGGTGGTGGGGGTGCGGCTGGACGGGGAGTTCAGCTGGATCGAGGCGCGGGCGGAGTGGGCGCCGGGGCGTACGTTGCGGCAGTACGGGTCCGCCGACGAGGTCGACGCGCTGGCCGTGCCGGAGCCGGGCGAGTGGGTGTACGCCTGGGCCTGGGAGGACGAGTTGGCCGGGCGCGTGCGGGCCCGAGGCTTTCCCGGACGGGACGACGGCATCGTGGAGGACGAGGCGACGGGGGCGGCGGCGCTGCTGCTCACCGACCGGCTGGGCCGCGCCCTGAACATCGTCCAGGGCGCCGGCTCCCAGATCCTCACCGCGCCGCAGCCGGGTGGGTGGGTGGAGGTGGGAGGCCGCGTACGACTGCTCCGAACCTGAACGCCCAGGGGGGTCTGGGGGGCGTAGCCCCCAGGGATGGGGCGGAGGAAGTCGTCGGGTGCCGGCTCAGGCGGTGAGGGGGAACTCCTCGCCCAGGGCGTGGAAGACCGCCGTGTTGAGGGCGAACGCCCGCCTGCACTCGGCGATGATCCGCTGCCGCTCCAACTCGTCCGCCCGCACCCCGTCCAGCAATTCGCGATACCCCCGCTTGAACGCGGCCGGATTACCGATGTCCTCGAAGACGTAGAAGCGGACGCCGTCACCCTTCCGAGCGAAGCCCCAGGTCTGTTCCGCCTTGCCCCGGATGATCTGACCGCCGGAGAGGTCGCCGAGGTAGCGGGTGTAGTGGTGGGCGACGTACCCGCCGGGCCACTCGCGCGCGCACTCGGCGACCCGCGCCGCGTACGCCTCGGTGGCGGGCAGCGCGGTGAGCGTCGCCCGCCAGTCCGCACCCCGCAGATGCGTGAGGTCACGCTCCAGCGCACCGCGACGCAGCAACTCCGGCCGGATGAACGGCCCGGCCACCGGATCGGACGCCAACCGCTCGGCGTCCGCCTCCAGCGCCTCGTACACGAACCACAACTGCTCGGTGTAGCGCCCGTACGCCTCGACACCGAGCCTGCCGCCGAGCAGGTCGCTCATGAACGTCGAGGTCTCAGCCTCCCTGTGCTGCTCGTGCGACGCGGTGCGGATCTGCGTCGAGAACGCCGTGTTCATGGGACCTCCGGTGCCGAAGAGGACGAGAACCAGTCAGAATCTTGTAAGGTTAGGCTTACCTAATTGAACGGCTCTGGATGGGTTCCCGACATCCTGTCGGTAAAAACGTACCCCCCGGGCGACAAAGAAAGCCCGCCCTGTGATCAGGGCGGGCTTTGTGCGACGAGCGATGAACCGCGGGCTACGGGCTATGAACACGCGGCTACGGCAGCGTGAGGATCTCCGTACCGCTCTCCGTGACGACCAGCGTGTGCTCGAACTGCGCCGTCCGCCTGCGGTCCTTCGTCACGACGGTCCACCCGTCGTCCCACATGTCGTAGTCGTGCGTACCGAGCGTGAGCATCGGCTCGATCGTGAAGGTCATCCCGGGCTGGATGACGGTCGTCGCGTGCGGGCTGTCGTAGTGCGGGATGATCAGTCCTGAGTGGAACGAGGAGTTGATCCCGTGCCCCGTGAAGTCCCGCACGACCCCGTATCCGAACCGCTTGGCGTACGACTCGATCACACGGCCGATGACGTTGATCTGGCGGCCCGGCTTGACCGCCTTGATCGCGCGGTCGAGGGATTCACGGGTCCGCTCGACGAGGAGCCTGGACTCGTCGTCCACGTCCCCGACCAGGTACGTCGCGTTGTTGTCGCCGTGGACACCACCGATGTACGCCGTCACGTCGAGGTTGATGATGTCGCCGTCCCGCAGCACCGTGGAGTCGGGGATGCCGTGGCAGATGACCTCGTTGACCGAGGTGCACAGGGACTTGGGGAAACCGCGGTAACCGAGGGTGGACGGGTAGGCGCCGTGGTCGCACATGTACGCGTGCGCGACCCGGTCCAGCTCGTCCGTCGTCACACCCGGCGCGATGAGCTTCGCCGCCTCGGCCATCGCCTGCGCGGCGATCCGCCCGGCGATCCGCATCGCCTCGATGGTCTCGGGGGTCTGCACCTCCGGACCGGTGTACGGCGTGGGGGCGGGCTTGCCCACGTACTCGGGGCGCCTGATGTTTCCCGGAACGGGACGGGTGGGAGAGAGCTCTCCTGGTACGAGCAGCGACTGGCCAGACATGCCAGCGAGTCTAACCAGCGGGCATGGGGGCACTATGTCCGTGGCGAAAGGAGCAGGTCATGGCCCTCTTCAAGAAGCGGACCGCAGGGAAGCCGGGCGAGTGGTACTACTGCCTCGTCCACCAGAAGGTGGAGGAGGGCCCCGAGTGCCCCGCGAAGGACCGCTTCGGCCCGTACACCAGCCGTGAGGAGGCCGAACACGCGATGGAGACCGCCCAGGAGCGCAACCTCGAGTGGGAAACGGACCCCAAGTGGCACGACGCAACGGGCCCGGCCCCAGAAGACGACTGACGAGCCCCGAGCCACTGGCCGGCGTAAGGCCACCGAGCCGCCGGGCGGCATGAGGGCGTTGTGCCAGGGTGGCGCGCGGACCCGCGGGTGCGGACGGTGGCCGGCCCCCGCGGGCGACCCGCACCACCCGGGCGACCGTCACGGGTGGTGCGGGTGGGAAGGCGCAGCCTGGCTCCGAGCGGAGCGCATCCGTAGGGCGTGGTCGTTCGTCCGTACGTCGTACCTCATCAGCTGCGGCAGGCACCACGCCAACACCCCCACCGCTCCCACGCAGACCACACCCCCGGCCCAGATCGACGCCCGCACCCCCGTCCAGGCCGCCGTCCCGCCCGCCCGTACCTGCCCCAGCTGGGGCCCGACGGAGTACGAGAGCAGCTCGATGCCGGCGAGTCGCCCCCGTAGCTCGTCCGGAATCGTCTGGTCCCACATCGCGCCCCGGAAGATCCCGCTCACCATGTCGCAACAGCCGCCGAGGACCAGGAACAGCAGCACCAGCCACACGTCGTGCACGGCCCCCGCCCCCACCATCGCAAGCCCCCAGCATGCCGCCGCGAACGCCACCATCCGCCCGTGCCGGTGCACACGCGAGGTCCACCCGCTGGTCAGCGTCACCAGCATCGCCCCGGCGGGCAGCGCGGCGTACATCAGCCCGAGCGACCACGCGGCGTGGAGCTCGTCGGCGAGGAACGGCAGCACCGCGAGCGGCATCGCGAAGAACATCGCGGCCAGGTCGATCACGTACGTGCCGAGGAGCTCCTTGCGGTTCCACGCGTACCGCGCGCCCTGGGCGATGGAGGCGAGCGACGGCTTCGCGGCCTCGTGCGCGGCCGGTGACGCGGCGAGTCCGACGATCAGTACGACCGACACCACGAAGGTCACCAGGTCCACGGCGTACGCCCAGCCGAGCCCGGCGTACGCCACCACGACGCCCGCGAGCGCCGGCCCCGCGACCCCGCCGACCGACCAGCGCAGGGAGTTGAGGGAGGCTGCGGCGGGCAGGTGCTCGTGCGCCACGATCCGGGGGACGAGCGAGTCGAGCGCGGGCCGCTGCACCGACCCGAGCGCGGAGGACAGCGCCGCGACCAGGTACAGCGGCCACACCGCCGGACGCGGCATCAGCGCGTTGACGAGCAGTCCGCCGCACAGCAGCCCCTGCCCGGCCTCGGTGTAGAGGATCAGCTTCCGTTTGTCGAGGGCGTCGGCGAGCGCCCCGCCGTACAGCCCGAACACGATCAGCGGTACGAGTTCCACGGCCCCGATCGCCCCCACGGCCACCGCCGACCCGGTCAGCACCTTCATCTGCACCGGCAGTGCGACGAAGGTCAGGAAGCTGCCGAAGTTGGTGATCAGTCCGGCCAGCCACAGCCGCCGGAAGTCGGCCGACGCCCGCCAGGGCGCGAGATCGGGCAACAGCGACCGCAGTCGCGCACCGGCACCGGCACCGGTACCGGCCTCGGCACCGGCGGGTTCGGCGTGCGCCGCCGGCAGCGCGGCGGGGGATACGGGGGCGTCGTCGGTCACGACGGCTCATGCTGAGCGGGCGCCCACCACGGCGGCAACTGCTTTTCAGCCGCCCCGCCGCCCCGCTGCCCTGCCGCCCCTCCGCCCGCTGTGTCCTGCCACCGCCCCGCCGCCCGCCGACTCGTCGGCCGCCCTCGTCCTTCCCGTCAGGTCATCGCCCGCCGCGGTCTACCACCGCGCCGCCGGCGGAGCCGTCAGCTGGTCCGCGAGGCGGGAGAGCCGGTCGCGGAACCGGCGCCGCCCCCGCGGTGAGGGCAGGGAGTTCTCCCCGGCCGCCGCGCTGACGAGGTGCTGCACGGTGTCGAGGTCGAGCTCCTGCTCCGGCGGCACGGTCAGCGACTCGTGCGCCATCGCCCCCAGCTCCCGGTCACCGGCGTCGAGCGCGAGCACGGTCGCCCCGGCCCGCCGCGCGTCGTGGACCCGCTCCAGGAGCGGCGCCCCGGGTGCGGCGGGCGACACCACGAGCAGCGTCTCGCCGCGTCGCGCCGCCTCGATACGGCCGAGGCCCACGGCGAGATGGGCCGGGTCCGAGGCCCGCGCCCCGTGCCGCACCAGTGTCGGC
Organism: Streptomyces mirabilis; assembly: GCF_039503195.1. Lineage (NCBI taxonomy): Bacteria > Bacillati > Actinomycetota > Actinomycetes > Kitasatosporales > Streptomycetaceae > Streptomyces > Streptomyces mirabilis. The sequence continues at coordinate 3,343,690 of NZ_JBCJKP010000001.1, read as the reverse complement.
GACAGCTCCGGCGTCCCCGACCAGGCCGCCTCGTCCACCAGATGCGCGGCCAGGTGCCACGGCTCGTACTCCGCCGTGCCCACGAGGAGCAGCCCGCCCCCGTACGACACCACGGACCCTCGCAGGCCCTCCGCGAACCGACGCGTGGCACCCAACCACTCGGTCCCGGCGAGGACTTCGCGCAGCAACGCGACCCGTACGGCATCCATGCGCACGCATCCTGCCGCAATCGGCAACTGATCAGGCGGAGTTCACCATGAATTCGCCCAAGTGGGGCAGATCCCGGCGCATGACGGAGACAACCGGAACCACCACGGCAACAACAGTGGTCACCAGTACCCCCTTCCACGCGGGCCGCGAAGGCTACGCGAGCTTCCGCATCCCCGCTGTCGTCACCACCCGTACACCCACCACACCTGTCACCACACCCGCCCCCACCCTGCTCGCCTTCTGCGAGGGCCGGGTCGACTCCGCCGCCGACCACGGCCACATCGACATCGTCCTGAAGCGGTCGACGGACGGCGGCCGCACCTGGGGCCCGCTCCAGGCCGTCGCCCGGAACGGGAACGACCTCGCGGGCAACCCCGCTCCCGTCGTCCTCGACACCGGCCGGATCCTGCTCGTGCACGTCCGCGCCGCCGCCGGCGCGACCGAGGACGCCATCCTGCGCGGCAGGGTGAAGCCCGCCGACGGGCGCCGCGTCTGGGTGCAGCACAGCGACGACGACGGCGTCACCTGGTCCGCCCCGAAGGAGATCACCGGGCAGGTGAAGAAGGCGGGCTGGCGGTGGTACGCGACCGCACCCGGGCACGCCGTCCAGCTCGGCACCGGCCGGGTCGTCGTCCCCGGCAACCACACCCTGCCGCCCACCGGTACGGACACCGGCACCGAGACGAAGTACAACAGCGGCCACTGCCTGCTCAGCGACGACCGCGGCGAGACCTGGTCCCTCGGGTACGTCGACGAGAACACCGACGGACACGTCAACGCCAATGAGACGACCGCCGCCGAACTCCCCGACGGGCGCGTCTACTTCAACACCCGCAACGACTCCCCGTCCCCCGGCAACCGTGCCGACGCCCACTCCGCGGACGGCGGCAGGACCCTGGTCAAACCCTTCCGGCCGCAGGCGGGCCTGGTCACCCCCCGTCGTCCAGGGCAGCCTGCTCCAGCTCCGCGACCCGGACCTGCTGCTGTACTCGGGGCCGGCCGACCCCGCCGCCCGCGCCCTCATGACCGTCCGGGTCTCCGCCGACGGCGGCACCACCTGGCGGCCCGCGTACACGGTCGACGGACTGCCCGCCGCCTACTCCGACCTCGTCCGTGTCGACGGGGCGACGGTGGGGCTCCTCTACGAGACGGGCGACTTCGGGCCGTACGAGACGATCACCTTCCGCCGGATCCCCGTGACGGCCCTCACCTGAGCCCCCGCAGCCCCCGGGGCGGGAACCGCGACACGTAAAGTCGGCCCATGACCTCTACTGACAGTGCACAGAAGGCCCCCGCGAAGGACCCCTGGGACCTTCCCGACGTGTCCGGGCTCGTCGTCGGCGTCCTCGGCGGCACCGGCCCCCAGGGCAAGGGCCTGGCCTACCGGCTCGCCAGGGCCGGCCAGAAGGTGATCATCGGCTCGCGTGCCGCGGAACGCGCGCAGACCGCCGCCGAGGAGCTGGGCCACGGTGTCGAGGGCGCCGACAACGCCGAGTGCGCGCGACGCAGCGACATCGTGATCGTCGCCGTGCCGTGGGAGGGGCACGGCAAGACTCTGGAATCGCTGCGCGAGGAGCTGGCCGGCAAGCTCGTCGTCGACTGTGTCAATCCGCTCGGCTTCGACAAGAAGGGCGCCTACGCCCTGAAGCCGGAGGAGGGCAGCGCCGCCGAGCAGGCCGCCGCCCTGCTGCCGGACTCCCGGGTCGCGGCCGCCTTCCACCACCTGTCGGCCGTCCTCCTCCAGGACCCGGAGGTCGACGAGATCGACACCGACGTGATGGTCCTCGGCGAGGAGCGCGCGGACGTCGAGATCGTGCAGGCGCTGGCCGGCCGCATCCCCGGCATGCGTGGTGTCTTCTCCGGCCGGCTGCGCAACGCCCATCAGGTCGAGGCACTGGTGGCGAACCTGATCTCCGTGAACCGCCGCTACAAGGCCCACGCGGGCCTCCGGGTGACGGACGTATAGCGGTCGCACGGGCATGGGGGACACTGGACGCCGTACGACCTCGTAGACCTCGTACGACCTGGTAGGTCGCGTACGACCTCGTCCGAACCGTCCCGACAGGAGCCGACCCCCATGCCCCGCCTCGCCCTCTACGCCCTCGCCGTCTGCGTCCTGTCCGTCGCCGCGGCCGTCGTCTCTTTCGTCCAGGGCAGCTGGCTGGGGATCGTGTGGGTGCTGCTGGCCGGACTGTCGTCCAACATGACGTGGTACTACGCGCGGCGCGGCAGGTCCGTCAGCTGACCGAGCAGAACTCGTTCGTGCCCTGCCAGAAGCGGTAGAACTCCTGACCGCAGTACGTCTGGATCTCGTTGATCCCCAGGCTGTTCAGGATCGAGTGGATCACGTCGAAGAAAGCCGTGTTCACCGACGGGATCCACAGCACCGCGAACACGAACAGCAGGCCGAACGGGGCGAACGGCTCCACCTGGCGCTTGACGTTGTACGACAGCCAGGGCTCGATCACGCCGTAGCCGTCCAGGCCCGGGACCGGCAGGAAGTTCAGGAGCGCGGCCGTGACCTGGAGCAGCGCGAGGAACGCCAGCGCGAACTGGAAGTCCCGCGGCACGCCGTCCAGGGCGTGCAGCCAGAACGGCGCCGTGCACACGACGGCGAACAGCACGTTCGTCAGCGGACCCGCCGCCGAGATCAGACTGTGCTTCCAGCGGCCCCGGATCCTGTTCCGCTCGATGAAGACCGCCCCGCCCGGCAGACCGATCCCGCCCATGATCACGAAGATCACCGGCAGCACGATGCTCAGCAGCGCATGCGTGTACTTCAGCGGGTTGAGCGTCAGATAGCCCTTCGCGCCGATCGAGATGTCGCCGCTGTGCAGGGCGGTGCGCGCGTGCGCGTACTCGTGCAGGCACAGGGAGACGATCCAGGCGGCCGTCACGAAGAGGAACACGGCCACACCGGGCTGCTCGGCGAACCCGGTCCATGTCGCCCACCCGGTCACCGCCATCACGGCCACGATCCCGACGAAGACGGGGCTGATCCTCCGGTCGCTGCTGCGACGGGAAGCGGCGGTGGTCATGGGGCTCCTCTGACTGGTACGCATGGTGCTGGGCCTGCCCGACCGTACCGGGCTCGCAGGGAAAACGTCTCGCGATCGGTCATTGGTTCCGGAGAGGGTGGGGGCCCGAGAACGTCACACCACCGGAGACAATGGACCCCGTGCGCTACCGGATCCTTGGCACCACCCAGGCACTCCGCCCCGACGGCACGCCCGTCGTGCTCGGCGGGGCGCGGCTGCGCGCCCTCCTGACCGTGCTCGCGCTGCGGCCCGGACGGACCGTGCCCGCGGCCGTTCTGGTGGACGAGGTGTGGGACGGCGATCCGCCCGCCGACGCACCGGGCGCGCTCCAGGCCCTGGTGGGACGGCTGCGCAGGGCGCTCGGGCCGCAGGCGGTGGACTCGGGGGACGGCGGCTACCGGCTGGCCGCGGGCGCCGACGACATCGACCTGCACCGTTTCGAGCGGCTCGCGGGCGAGGGCGTACGCGCGCTCGCCGACCGCGACCCCACGAAGGCGGCCGAGGCCCTCGACGACGCCCTCGCCCTGTGGCGCGGGCCGGCCCTCACGGACCTCCCGGACCGGGCCGCCGAGTCGGCCCGCTGGGAGACCCGCCGCCTCGACGTACGGCGCGCCCGGTTCGCGGCGGCCCTCGCCCTCGGCCACGCCGAACAGTCCCTGCCCGAGCTCACCGCCCTGTGTGACCTCCACCCCCTGGACGAGCCCCTGCACGTCCTGCGTCTGCGCGCCCTGCGCGACGCCGGCCGTCCCGCCGAGGCCCTCGCCGCCTACGAGTCCGTACGGGAGCTGCTGGCCGACCGGCTCGGCTCCGACCCCGGCCCCGAACTGCGCGCCCTGCACGAGGAGTTGCTCAGCCCGGCCGACGACGGCGGCAGGGCGCACGCCCGGCGCCCGCGACCCCGCTCCGCGGACCTGACCGGGGACCGGGCCGCACCGGCCGAACATGGCCGCTCCGCATCGCCGCCCCCCGGCAACCTCCGCGCCCGGCTGACCTCCTTCGTCGGGCGGGCGGCGGACATCGACACGATCCGGGAGGATCTGGCGGCGGCTCGGCTCGTGACGTTGCTCGGGCCCGGTGGGGCCGGCAAGACCCGGCTGTCGCAGGAGGCGGCGGAGACGGTGGCGGACACCGCGCCGGACGGGGTGTGGCTGGCCGAACTCGCGCCGGTCGACGACCCGAAGGCCGTGCCCGAGGCCGTGCTCACCGCCGTCGGAGCCCGCGAGACCGTGCTGCGCGGCGCCGGTGCCGAGGAGATGCGGGCCGCCGCCGAACGGCACGACGACCCCCTCCAGCGGCTCGCCGAGTACTGCGCCAAGCGGTGCATGCTGATCGTCCTCGACAACTGCGAGCACGTCGTGGACGCCGCCGCGCGTCTCGTCGAGGAGCTCCTGGAGCGGTGCCCCGGCCTGACGGTGCTGGCCACCAGCCGCGAACCCCTCGGCGTACCGGGGGAGTTGCTGCGCCCCGTGGAGCCGCTGCCGGAACCGTTCGCGCTGCGGCTGCTGGCCGACCGGGGGGCCGCCGCCCGCCCGGGTTTCCGGGTCGAGGACGACCCCGCGGCCACCGCCGAGATCTGCCGCCGCCTCGACGGACTGCCGCTCGCCATCGAACTCGCCGCCGCCCGGCTGCGGATGCTCACCCCGCGTCAGATCGCCGACCGGCTCGACGACCGGTTCCGTCTGCTGACCTCCGGCAGCCGTACCGTCCTGCCGCGCCAGCAGACCCTGCGCGCCGTGGTCGACTGGTCCTGGGACCTCCTCGACGAGGACGAACGGGACGTGCTGCGGCGGCTGTCCGTCTTCGCGGGCGGCTGCGACCTCGCCGCCGCCGAGGCCGTCTGCGGACCGGCCGCCCTGGAAGCGCTCGGCTCGCTCGTCGACAAGTCCCTCGTCGTGGCCGCTCCTTGGGGGGACGACGAGATGCGCTACCGGCTCCTGGAGACCGTCGGCGAGTACGCGGGCGAGCGACTCGACGAGTCGGGGCAGCGCCCCGCCGCCGAGCGCGCCCACCTCACGCACTACCGCGAAGTGGCCCGCACCACCGACCGCCGGCTGCGCGGCCCGGGCCAGCGCGCCGCCATCGCACGGCTGGAGACCGAGTCGGAGAACATCCGCGCCGCCCTCCAGCACGCCGTCGCCGCCCGCGACGAGCAGGAGGCGCTCTGCCTGGTCCTCTCCCTGACCTGGTACTGGCAGATGCGCGATCTGCGGCTGATGGCCCGCCACTGGTCCCGTGAGGTCATGGCCCTCGGCCCGGACCCCTTCGCCGAGCCCGTGCGGCCGGCCGCCCCGCTGCTGGAGAGCTGCACCGACACCCCGCCGCCGATGCGCCCCGAGGTCCTCGAAGAGGCCCGCCGCGGTGTCCACCTCGTCCATCTCTCCTGCATGGACATGGACATGGCGGCCTGGGACACCCCGCAGGCCAAGCGGAAACTGCGCGTCATCAGCGAGACCTATTGCCCGGGCCAGCCGCAGACCTGCCGCACCCCCGGCAACCTCTGGTTCTACGCCGTGATCCTGACCGCCGACATCGAGCGGATGCGCTCCGTCATCGACGCGACCGTCCAGACCTGTCGCGAACTCGGCTACGAGTGGGAACTCGCCGTCGCCCTCCAGATGCGCGCCAACATCCTCGCCAACCGGGCCACCTGGGCGGGCGACGCGACCCGGGACGCCGACGAGGCACTGGAACTCTTCACCCGGCTCGGGGACGCCTGGGGCGCCGCCGAGGCGCTGTCCGCACGCGGTGAGGCCCACGAGCGCCGGGGCGAGTTCACGCTCGCCGCCGCGGACTACACGGAGGCCATGACCCACGCCGCGGGGCTCGGCGCACACGCCCAGACGGCCGTCCTGAGCACCCGGCTCGGCGGTGTGCTCATCGAGTCCGGTGACACGGAACGCGGCGAGCGGTTGCTGCGGCAGGTCCTGGAGCGCGGCGACGGCGCCTACAACGAGGCCATGCCCGCCTCCCGGCTGTTCCTGGCGATGTGGATGGCCCGCAGCGGCCGGGTCGCCGAGGCACGCGAACACATGCGGGTCCTGCGCGAGAACTTCGAAGCGGTCACCTTCGTGGTCTTCGAGGGGTTCGTGGTGGGCGTCGAGGCCTGGCTGGACGCGCTCGAGGGGCTGCACGAGTCCGCCCTGGAGAAGGTGCGGCAGGCGCTGGCGCGGGCGGGCGACCCGTTGTCGCAGATGATCGCCCCGCACATGCCCTCCGCGCATCTGACCACCGCAGCCATCGCCCTCACCGGTCTGGACGAGGGCCGCCGCGTCCGCGACGCGGCCGTGCTGCTCGGGGCCGCCGACCAGCTGCTGCCGCCCGGGCACTTCGTGGGCCCGATGGAGGACGAGGTGCGCGCACGGGCGGAGGCCGACGTACGGGCCGTGCTGGACGACGCGACGTACGAGGCCGCGTACGCCGAGGGCGGCGGGCTCTCCCTGGAGGAGGCCGCCGCCCTCGTGTGACGCGGACCGGGGGACGCGCACCGGGGTTTTCGTGGTCCTGTGCGCGAACGTCAGCTCTTGGTGCGGAACTTGTGGATCGCGATCGGCGCCATGACCAAGGTGAGCCCTGCCGTCCAGGCGAGGGTCACCCACAGGCTGTGCGTGACCGGGCCGCCGACCATCAGGCCGCGCGTGGTGTCCGCGAGCGCGGACAGCGGGTTGTAGTCGGTGAAGTTCTGCAGCCAGCCGGGCATGGTCCGGGTCGGCGAGAAGATGGACGAGCCGAACTGCAGGGGCATCAGCACCAGGAAACCCATCGCCTGCACGGACTGCGCGTTCTTCATCGTCACCCCGAGGACCAGGAAGATCCACATCAGGGACGAGCCGAAGAGGACGGAGAGCCCCACGGAGGCGAACAGACCCGGCCAGTTCGTGATGTCGAAGCCGACCAGCACGCCGACGATCATGAGGATCGTCGTCGCGACGAGCATCCGCATCAGCTCCACCACGATCTTGGCGAAGAGCACGGAGCCCTGGCCGATCGGCAGGGTGCGGAAGCGGTCCATCACCCCCTTCTGGAAGTCCTCGTTGAAGCCGGTGCCGACGGCCGTGGCGATGTTCATCGCCGTCATGGCCATCAGACCGGGCACCACGTACTGCACGTACCTGTCCTGCCCGCCGCCGAGCGACTGCCCGATGGAGCCGCCGAAGACGTACACGAACAGCAGGGTGAAGACGACCGGCATCAGGACGGCGTCGAACATCGACTCCGGGTCCTGGCGGATCCACAGCAGGTTGCGGCGGACGAGGGCACCGATGTGGCGCGCGTGCGCGCGGGGCGAGATGCGGGGGTCGCCCTTCGCGGCGAGGGGGGCTTCGACAACGGCGGTACTCATGCGGAGACCTCCTCGTAGGCGCGGGCGGGGGCGGCGTCCTGCGGGGCACTGGCCTTGTGGCCGGTGAGGGACAGGAACACCTCGTCCAGGCTGGGCAGTTCGGTGGAGATGGAGCCGATGGTGATGCCGCGCGCGGTGACCGCGCCGACCACGGCGGTGAGCTGTTCGTCGCTGAGGATCGGGACCAGCACGGTGGCGGTCTCGGTGTCCACGACCGAGGCGGCGAGGCCGGTGAGCCCCAGTTCGTCGAAGAGGGAGGCCAGCGGGCGCAGCTCCAGCGGGTCCACCGGGCGGATGCGCAGCGTGCGGCCGCCGACCCGGGCCTTCAGCTCGTCGATCCGGCCGCTGGCGATGACCTTGCCGCGGTCGATGACCGTCAGCTCGGAGGCCAGCTGCTCGGCCTCCTCCATGTACTGGGTGGTGAGCAGCACGGTGGCGCCGTCCGCGACCATCCGCTTGACCTCCTTCCACACCTCGTTGCGGGTGCGCGGGTCGAGCCCGGTGGTCGGCTCGTCCAGATAGAGGACGGACGGGTGGCCGATCATGGAGGCGGCGAGGTCGAGACGGCGGCGCATACCGCCGGAGTACGTCGATGCCGGGCGCTTGGCCGCCTCGGTGAGCGAGAAGCGCTCCAGGAGCTCGTCGGCGCGCCGGCGGGCGTCCTTGCGGGGCAGGTCGAGCAGCCGCCCGATCATGTACAGGTTCTCCCAGCCGGGGAGCTTCTCGTCGACCGAGGCGTACTGACCGGTCAGGCCTATCACGCGGCGCAGCTGGCGGGGCTGCGTGAGCACGTCGTAGCCCGCGACGGTGGCCCGGCCGGCGTCGGGGGTGATGAGGGTGGACAGGATACGGACGAGGGTGGTCTTGCCGGCACCGTTGGGACCGAGCACCCCGAGGACGGTTCCCTCGCGGACGTCCAGGTCCACGCCGTCCAGAGCCTTGGTCTCGCCGTAGTGCTTGACCAGCCCCCGCACGGATACGGCGCTGCGGGCGCCGCTGTCGGGGTTCTTGTCGATTCGCGTCATGCCCATCAAGGTGCCAGCGCCCACCGACAAACCACCTACAGCTCGCCTACAGCGGCAAGGGGCCGACCGACAGCGCCGATATCTGCCCGACAACCACCGCGACCATCGATTGAGGAACCCCCGCGGCGAGCGATTTGGTCCGCGAGAGCGACGCGGGTTCAGGCGCAAAAAGGGGCAACAGCCCGCCGACGGGGGAAATCGGCGGGCTGTCTTGGTGCCGCAGTGGCTCAGTGGGCTTGGTGTTCCTCGGGTGTTCGTGAGCCCCAGGTCCAGGTGCTCAGTGGACCGAGTGCTCCTCGAGAGGGAACGTTCCGCCGACGACGTCGTCCGCGAACGCGCGCGCCGCGTTGCCCATGACCTCGCGCAGATCGGCGTACTTCTTCACGAACTTCGGCATCCTGCCACCGGTGAGGCCGAGCATGTCGGTCCACACCAGGACCTGCGCGTCGGTCTCCGGACCCGCGCCGATGCCGACGGTCGGGATGTGCAGGGTGCGCGTGACCTCGGCGGCGAGTTCCGCCGGGACCAGCTCCAGGACGACCGCGAACGCGCCCGCGTCCTGGACCGCCTTGGCGTCGCGCAGCAGCTGCTGGGCGGCCTCCTCGCCGCGGCCCTGGACGCGGTAGCCCATGGAGTTCACGGACTGCGGGGTCAGGCCGATGTGCGCCATCACGGGGATGCCGGACTCCACGAGCAGCTCGATCTGGCGGTGCGAGCGCTCACCGCCCTCCAGCTTCACCGCGCCGACCCCGGCCTCCTTGACCAGGCGGGTGGCGGAGCGCAGGGCCTGGACGGGGCCCTCCTGGTACGACCCGAAGGGCAGGTCGCCGACGATCAGGGCGCGGCTGGTGCCGCGCACGACCGCGGCGGACAGCATCGTCATCTCGTCGAGGGTGACGGGGACGGTCGTCTCGTACCCCAGGTGGCAGTTGCCCGCCGAGTCGCCGACGAGCATGACCGGGATGCCGGCCTCGTCGAAGACGGACGCGGTCATCGCGTCGTAGGCGGTGAGCATCGGCCACTTCTCGCCGCGCTCCTTGGCTGTGGTGATGTCGCGGACCGTGATGCGGCGGGTGCTCTTGCCTCCGTACAGCGCCTTGCTGCTGTCGGTGGTCGCCCGCGCACCCTCCACGGGCTGCTTCGGGGCAGCCGAAAGCTGCGTCATCGCAACGGCTCCTTCTGTCATCTCGAGGCGCCCTGACGGCGTCCCCGGACCCCCTACATGGTGGCACCTCGTGCCACCGGGGGCCAGACCGGGTCGAGCGATGTACGTCTCCGGTCCACCCGCGATGTGCGTCTCGGGTGGACCGGAGACCCATCTCTTCGTAAGGTCTCTGTAAAGGATTTACGATACGAGACGGTCCCGTATCGAAAATCGCTAGGCTCGGGCCCATGACAACTCCCGCAGTCCACGTCGAACGGCGCGTGCCCGAAGCGGTTCATCGGCGCCGCTGGGCCATTCTCGGCGTGCTCATGCTCAGCCTGTTGATAGTGGTGCTGGACAACTCCATCCTCAACGTCGCGATCAAGACGATCTCGACGCCGGCGCCCACCGGACTCGGCGCCACCCAGAGCGAGCTGGAGTGGGCCATCAACGCCTACACGCTCGTCTTCGCGGGGCTGCTGTTCACCGCGGGCCTCTTCGGCGACCGGTTCGGCCGCAAGAAGGTCCTGCTCGCCGGACTCGCCGTCTTCGGCACCGGCTCCGCGCTGGCCGCGGAGGCCGGCTCACCCGTCCAGCTCATCGTCTTCCGCGCACTGATGGGCTTCGGCGCCGCCTTCGTGATGCCGGCCACCCTCGCCGTCCTCATGAACGTCTTCGAGCGCGAGGAGCAGCCCAAGGCCATCGGCATCTGGGCCGGCGGAGTCGGCATCGCCATCGCCATCGGCCCGATCACCGGCGGCGTGCTCCTCGCCCACTTCTGGTGGGGCTCGGTCTTCCTGATCAACGTGCCGATCGTGCTGCTGGCGCTCGGCCTGATGTTCTGGCTGGTCCCGGACTCCCGCGACCCGAACCCCGGCCGCATCGACCTCGTCGGCGTCGTCCTGTCGGTCATAGGGCTCGTCCTGCTCGTCTACGGCATCATCAAGGGCGGCCAGCTCGCCTCCTTCACCGACGCGGCGGTCCTCGCGACCATCGGCGCCGGAATCGCCGTCCTCGCCTGCTTCGTCATCTACGAGAAGCGCAGCGACCATCCGTCCATCGACATCACCTACTTCAAGAACAAGGTCTTCTCGGCCGCCATCGCCGCCATCGCGCTCGTCTTCTTCGCGATGATGGGCGTGACCTTCTTCTCCGTCTTCTACACCCAGAGCGTGCGGGGCTACTCGCCGCTGAAGACCGGTGTGCTGCTGCTGCCGCTCGCCGCGGCCCAGCTCTTCTTCGCACCGCGCGCCCGCCTCGTCGTCGACCGCTTCGGCAACCGCGCCACCTGCACCGCGGGCCTGGTGCTGCTCGCCGCGATGCTCGGCGCCTTCGCGACCCTGGACGCGGACACGCCGATCTGGCTCCTCGAGGTCATCTTCTTCCTCATGGGCACCGGCATGGCGCACATCATGACCCCGACCAGCGTCGTCATCATGCAGGCCCTGCCGCGGGAGAAGGCCGGCTCCGCCTCCGCCCTGAGCAACGTCTTCCGTCAGGTCGGCGGCGCCCTCGGCATCGCGGTCCTCGGCTCGGTCCTCTCCTCGGCCTACCGCACCGGCATCGAGGACAAACTCACCCTCCTGCCGGCCGGCCTGCGGCACACCGCGGGCGAGTCCATCGAGGCCACCCTCGGCGTCGCCGCGAAGCTCGGCCCCCGGGGCGACGCCCTCATCACCCCGGCCAACGACGCCTTCCTGCACGCCATGCACGTCACCGCCCTGTGCGGTGCGAGCATCGCGCTGGTCGGCGCCGTGATCGTGGCCCTGTTCCTGCCGGGCCGCAGTTCGACCCCGCAACAGGGCAAGGAGGAGACGGAGTTGGTGGCCGCCGAGCGCTGACAGGGCGCGGCAGGGAGAATTGCGCCAGTACCACCAAGGAAAGGAGCGACACGTGAGCCTCGCGGACAGCCCAGCCAGGCAAGAGGGGTCCCCCCGGGGCGTCCCCGCAGCGAGGCCGTGGAGCGCTCCATCATCGAGGGCGCGATAAGACTCCTGGAGGACGGCGTCCCCCTCGCGGAGATCTCCATCGAACGCCTGGCCAGGACCGCGGGCGTCGGCAAGGCGACCATCTACCGCCGTTGGAGCGGCAAGGAGGAACTCTTCGTCGACGTCATGCGCGCCACCGAGCCCCCGGACACCGAACTCCCCGGCACCTCGATGCGCGACGACCTGATAGCCCTTCTGGAGCCGCTGCGCCAGCGGGGCCTGGCCAGCCGCTCCTCGGCGCTCCTGCACAACGTCTACGCCCAGATCAAGTCCAGCCCCAAGATCTGGGCCGCGTACCAGGCGATCGTCATCGAACCGCGGCGTCTGACCACCTTCGAGGTCCTGCGCCGTGGACAGCGGGACGGCGAGCTCCGCGACGACGTGGACATCGAGGTCATCAACGACCTCTTCGTCGGCCCCATGCTGGTACGCGCCGTCATGCGCCCGGACGCCGAACTCCCCGAGGACCTGGCCGAACAGATCGTCGACACGGTACTCGCGGGACTGCGTCCCGACCGGCCCTAGTTCGTCCTCTCGTTCATCCTCGTATTCATCCTCTCGGCCGATGCGCCGAATGTGCGCGTTTCGTCACAGAGGCCGCGCTCCGCCCCGTATTCGGAACTCCGAACGCCGAGTTGTTCGTCCTCGTGCCCGTACGGCCGTCCCCGGACGGCGAGATCGATGCCGATCATCCCCTAGGGTCGTAGCCGAGGGGCTGACGGTGTGCACGGCAGGTTGTGAGGCGACGGTATGGCGCAGGCGTACGTGACCGAGACGGGCAGCGACGGCTCGGGGCCCGAGCGTCGGGGTCCCCGGCTCCGGCGCCTGCTGGACAGACTCAGGCGCTCGCTGGGTTCATGGCGCGGCGACCGCGGCATCTGGCGCCGTGGACTGATCCTGGCCGCGCTCGCCCTGATCCTCGCCCTGGTGATGCTGCTGCACGCGCAGATCCCCAACACGATCGGCAACCTCGGCAGTCTCACCGAGACGTTCCTGCCGTGGCTCGGCATCCTCATCCCGGTCCTGCTGGTCCTCGGCCTCGTACGGAAGTCCGCGACCGCCCTGATCGCCGTCGTGCTGCCCGCGATCGTCTGGCTGAACCTGTTCGGCGGACTGCTCACCGACCGGACCGGTGCCGGAGGCGACCTGACCGTCGCCACGCACAACGTCAACGCGGAGAACCCGGACCCCTCCGGCACCGCCCGTGACGTGGCCGCGTCCGGCGCCGACGTGGTGGCCCTGGAGGAGTTGAAGGCCACAGCGGTCCCCACGTACGAGAAGGCGCTCGCCCCGACGTACAAGTACCACTCCGTGCAGGGCACCGTCGGCCTGTGGAGCAAGTACCCGATGACCGGAGCCAAGCCCGTCGACATCAAGCTCGGCTGGACGCGTGCGATGCGCGCCACGGTGACGACCCCGAACGGCCAGGTCGCGGTGTACGTCGCTCATCTGCCCTCGGTCCGGGTGAAGCTGCAGGCGGGGTTCACCGCCCGTCAGCGCGACCGGAGCGCCGACGCGCTCGGCGAGGCGATCGCCACCGAGTCACTGCAGAAGGTCGTCCTGCTCGGCGACCTCAACGGCACGATGAACGACCGCGCGCTGAACGCCGTCACCTCGCAGATGCGCTCCACCCAGGGCGCGGCGGGCAGCGGCTTCGGGTTCAGCTGGCCCGCGACGTTCCCGATGGCCCGGATCGACCAGATCATGGTCAAGGGCATCGAGCCGGTGACCTCCTGGACCCTGCCCAGGACCGGCAGCGACCACCTCCCGATCGCCGCCAGGGTCAAGCTCGCGGCAGCCGGTTCTTAACCTCCTGGAATACTGGGCCTGCGCGACTTTGTTCCACAGGTGAACTTATGGAGCCCGTGCACACCGGTGTGCACGGGCGCGTCCGTGCGCGCATGCGCCCCCAGACCGCTGGGGCGCACGCCCACGAACCCGGGCAGGTCCCCGCCCGTCCCGTTCTCCTCTTTGCACTCCGCTCCTCTGAAAGGCCCCTCATGCCTCTGGCCCTGCTCGCCCTAGCCGTGGGCGCCTTCGGCATCGGTACCACCGAGTTCGTGATGATGGGCCTGCTGCCCGACGTCGCGGACGACCTCCACATATCCATCCCCAGCGCCGGACACCTCGTCTCGGCCTACGCCCTCGGCGTGGTGATCGGCGCCCCGCTGCTCGCCGCGGCCACCGCCCGGATGTCCCGCCGCAAGGTCCTCATCGCCCTGATGGGGCTCTTCGTGGCCGGCAACGCGCTCTCCGCCTTCGCCCCCGACTACCACTGGCTGCTCGCGGCCCGCTTCGTCAGCGGTCTGCCGCACGGCGCCTTCTTCGGCGTCGGCGCCGTCGTCGCCACCAACCTCGTCGCCCCCGAGCGCAAGGCGCGCTCCGTCTCGCTGATGTTCCTCGGCCTGACCGTCGCGAACATCGCGGGTGTCCCCGTCGCCACCTTCATCGGCCAGCACTTCGGCTGGCGGGCCACCTTCCTCGGCGTGAGCGCGATCGGTCTGGCGGCGATAGCCTCGCTCGCGTTCCTCATCCCGCGCGACCACACGCACGGCCCCACGGGCGGCCTGCGCGGCGAGTTGGCCGCCCTGCGCTCGCTCCCCGTCTGGCTGGCCCTCGGTACGACGGTCGCGGGCTTCGGCGCCCTCTTCTCCGCGTACAGCTACATCACGCCGATGCTCACGGACTCCGCCGGGTACGCCGACTCCAGTGTCACGCTGCTGCTCGCGCTGTTCGGTGTCGGAGCGACGGTCGGCAACCTCGTGGGCGGCCGCCTCGCGGACCACTCCCTGCGCGGCACCCTCTTCGGCGGACTCGTCTCGCTGGTCACGGTCCTCGCCCTCTTCCCCGTCCTCATGAGCGCCCAGTGGAGTGCGGCCGTCGCGGTCACCCTCCTCGGTGCCGCCGCCTTCATCACCGGCTCGCCCCTCCAGCTGATGGTCATGGAGAAGGCCTCCGCGGCGCCGTCCCTGGCGTCCTCCGCCAACCAGGCCGCGTTCAACCTCGCGAACGCCGGTGGTGCGTGGATCGGCGGCATCGCGCTGGCCGCGGGCTTCGGCACGACGTCGCCCGCGCTGGCGGGGGCTCTGCTCGCCGTCCTCGGCCTCGCGGTCGCCGCGACGGCGTACGCCGTGGACCGCCGCCGCGCCGAGGTCTCCGCCCCCACACCGGGCCGCCTGGTCGCGACCCACGTCCCCCCGCACCCGGAACACGCCCATCACTGACGCAAGGACCCGTGCCCAAGGGGCGCGAGGAACTGCGCGCCCAGCCCCCACGGGCCCGTGGCCGAAGAACTCACCCGGGGGCCCGGGGGCGGAGCCCCCAGGGACGGGACGGGCAGGGGCGGCGGGGGTGAGCAGAACTCACCCCCGCCGCCCCTACGGCGTCACGCGTGCTCGCGCCACCGATTGGTGATCGGAAGCCGCCGGTCCTTCCCGAACCCCTTGGCGGAGATCTTCGTGCCCGGCGGATACTGCCGGCGCTTGTACTCCGCCGTGTCCACCATCCGCAGCGTCTTCACCACCAGCTCCCGGTCGAACCCGGCCGCGACGATCCCGTCCGCCCCCTCGTCCCGGTCCACATACCGCTCGAGGATCGCGTCCAGCACGGGATAGTCGGGGAGGGAGTCCGTGTCGACCTGGTCGGGCCGGAGTTCCGCGCTCGGCGGCTTGGTGATCGAGTTCTCGGGGATCGGCGGGGTCTGCCCCCGCTCGGCCGCCGCCCGGTTGCGCCACTCCGCCAGCCGGAAGATCGACGTCTTGTACACGTCCTTGATGGGCCCGTACGCGCCCACGGAGTCGCCGTACAGCGTCGAATACCCCACCGCCAGCTCGGACTTGTTCCCCGGCGCCAGCACGATGTGCCCCTCCTGGTTGGAGATGGCCATCAGCATGGTGCCCCGCAGGCGCGACTGGAGGTTCTCCTCGGCCAGCCCGGTCAGCCCCAGCGACGACATATACGCGTCGAACATCGGCTCGATCGCCACCGTCCGGAAGTTCAGCCCCGTCCGCCGCGCCAGCTCCGCCGCGTCCCCCTTGGAGTGGTCGGAGGAGTACTTCGACGGCATCGACACCCCGTACACGTTCTGCGCGCCCAGCGCGTCGCACGCGATCGCCGCGACCAGCGCCGAGTCGATGCCGCCGGACAGTCCGATCAGCACGGACCGGAACCCGTTCTTCGCGACGTACGCCCGCAGTCCGACGACCAGCGCCGAGTAGACCTCCTCGTCGGCGTCGAGCCGCTCCGCGTACCCGCCGGCGAGCTCCGCCTCGTACGCGGGCAGCGGTTCCTCCGACAGCACCAGCCGCTCGATCCGCAGCCCGTCGTCGACGACACCCGTCACCGGCTCGGCGGCACCCGCCGGCAGTTCCAGGTCCAGTACGACGCACCCCTCCGCGAACTGCGGCGCGCGTGCGACGACCTCCCCGTCCCGGTCGACCACGATGGAGTCGCCGTCGAAGACCAGCTCGTCCTGTCCGCCGATCATGGCGAGGTAGGCGGTGGTGCAGCCGGCCTCCTGGGCCCGCTTGCGCACCAGTTCGAGACGGGTGTCGTCCTTGTCGCGCTCGTACGGCGAGGCGTTGATGGACAGCAGCAGCCCGGCCCCGGCGGACCGGGCCGCCGGCACGCGCCCGCCGTCCTGCCAGAGGTCCTCGCAGATGGCGAGGGCCACGTCGACCCCGTGCACCCGCACGACCGGCATGGTGTCGCCGGGCACGAAGTAGCGGAACTCGTCGAACACGCCGTAGTTCGGGAGGTGGTGCTTGGCGAAGGTCAGCGCCACCCGGCCCCCGTACAGCACGGCGGCGGCGTTCTGCGGGGCGCCGGCCGGCTGCCCGTACTTCGGCTGGGCGGTCTCGGACCGGTCGAGGTAGCCGACGATCACCGGCAGCTCCCCGAAGCCCTCGTCGGCCAGCCGTGCGGCCAGCGCGCGCAGCGCCGCGCGGGAGGCCTCGACGAAGGACGACCGCAGGGCCAGGTCCTCGACGGGATACCCGGTCAGCACCATCTCGGGGAACGCCACCAGATGCGCTCCCTGCTCGGCGGAGTGCCGGGTCCAACGGACGATCGCCTCGGCGTTGGCGGCGAGATCGCCGACGGTCGAGTCGATCTGATTCAGGGCGAGGCGTAGTTGAGGCACGCGCCCAGTGTAATCGTCAGAGCGACACAATGGGGTGTGGGGCGCCCCACGTGGAGGCGCCCGGGCCTCCGGCGCGGCAGTGCGGTGAACGGCGGCGGCCGCCCCCACCGCGCCCGGCTCCCCGTCATCATGGCACCTTACCCCTACGGGGTATGCGGCACCGCCGGGCTGCCCGCCCGGAAACGCCGACGCCCGCCCCTCGACGAGGGGCGGGCGCGGTGGAGATGTGACGGAGGACCGTCAGTGACCGTGCTGGGAGCGGTACGACTCGATGTAGCCCGAGGTGGGCGTGCCCACACCGGTGACGTCGTCGTAGCCGCGCACGGCCTTCAGGGAGCTGTCCTTGCCGAGGCTGCGGACGGAGGTGAGCAGACCGCCCGACGCGTCGAAGGAGTTGGCGAAGTCCACGCGCGCCACGGCGAGTTCGGAGCCCGTGGGGGTGTCCGTCACGTCGTGGTACGCCTTGGAGCCGTACTTCGCGTAGATCGACGGGTTGGCGAAACCGATCGCCTTGCCGCCGCGTGCCTCCTGGGCCAGGGCCTGGACGGCCGCGATCACCGGCGCGGCGAGCGAGGTGCCGCCGATCCGGTACTCGCTGTACTGCTGGGACCCGTCCGGGAAGGTCTGCGTCTGGCCGACCTTGAAACCGGTGTTGGGGTCGGCGACCGCCGCGATGTCCGGCACGGTGCGCATGGCCGTCGTGCCGTTGGCCTTGGCGAGCGCGCCGGGCACGACACCCTTCTGGTAGAAGGGCTGCGCCACGGTCTTGCTGGTGCCGCCGCCCGCGCCCGAGGTGAACGCGCCCGGGAAGCCGGTCCAGCTCTTGCCGTCGGCCGCGAGCGCGGCCTTCTCGGTGCCCCAGCCGGTCTCGAACTGGTACTTGTCGCCCTTGCCGACCGCCAGCGACGTACCGCCGACCGCCGTCACCCACGCCGAGTTGGCCGGGGTGTCGACCTGCTTCGTGCCGGTGTTGGCGACCTCGTCACCGTTGTCACCGGAGGAGAAGTAGAAGCCGATGCCCTCGACCGCGCCGAACTGGAAGGTCTGGTCGTAGGCGGCCGCGAGGTCCGGCGTCTGGTTGGCCTCGATGTCGCCCCACGAGTTGGAGACGATGTCGGCCAGGTGGTTGTCGACGACCTTGTTCAGCGAGTCGAGCAGATCGTTGTCGAAGCAGGACGCGGCACCCACGTAGGTGATGCTCGCGTCCGGCGCGACGGCGTGCACGGCCTCGACGTCGAGGGTCTCCTCGCCGTACCAGCCCGCCGCCCCGCACGCCTCGGTCTGCGTGTAGGTGCCGGGCAGCACCTGACGCAGCTGGCTGCTGCTGTACGCCGAGTCACCATGCTTCTTGGCGTACGTGGCCGCGTCGAACGCGATGGTCGGCGAGGCGTACGCGTCGGTGATGGCGACCCGCACGCCCTTGCCGGTGCGCTTGCCCGCGCCGTAGGCGGCGCGCAGCTGCTTGCCCGTGTAGCCCTCGATCGCGTACGGGATCTTCTTGCCGTACGCGTCCGGCAGGGTGCTCGCGGTGTTCGAGCCGAAGTACGAGGAGAACGGCCCGGAGTTCTTGAACACTGCGTCCGGGGGCGGCAGCGTGTCGTCGTGCGTCGCCTTGTGCGGGGCGTTGTCCAGGCCGGTGACGGTCAGGACGGCGCCGTTGAGGGCGGCCGGCGCGGAGGCTGTCTTCGACGGCGCGCGGTAGGTCTTCTTGCCCTTGGCGTAGTTGTGCAGCTGGGTGCCGAACGCCTTCTCGGCGGCGGCCACGTCACCGGTGACGGAGACGTAGTGCTGCGTGGTGCCGGTGACCTTCAGGCCCGCCGACTTCAGCCACGAGGTCACCGCGGCGACCTGCGCCTTGGTGGCACCGAAGCGGGCCTGCGTCTGCTTGGTGCTGAGGTACTTGCCGTACGAGGCCGAGTTCGGGTCGGACACGGCCTTGGCGTACGCGGCGAGACCGGCGGCGTTCCGGCCGGCCAGGTAGACCCGGGCGGAGACCTGGGAGTTGTCGGACGCGGCCCCCTTGTCCGCCTTCGCCGTGGCCCACGCGGGCTTGGTGCCCGTGAGGGTGTCCCGGCTGGGACCGTCCGCGGCGTTGGCCGTGGGTATACCGAGCGCCAGCGCACCGGCGAGCAGCGGCAGTGTCGCTGCCATGCTCACTCCGGCGCGCATGGTGGCGCGATTGGATCTCATAAAACCCCCTGCGATGCGGTTCGTCGCATGTGTGGTCGTTCGTGATGTTCGAAACCGTGTGCCGGAATTGAGGACGCACGGAATGGATCACGCTGGGGGTCACTCTGGCGATGAACCGTTCATGCCAGGGGAATGAGAAGGCCAAGGAAACACCAAGTGGCCGCGAATGAAGGGTGTTTGGGACGGTATGACGTCACCCTCGCCCCGGATGTAGGGATATCCCTCGTTTCCTTGTAAAGGGGTTCCCAACTTCTGTGAGCGTATTGCGACATCGGCGGGTTCATGATTCGTCCCGGCGACGGTAAGCGCTTCGCGGCCCGGGGCGCGCAGGGGCTTTGAGGCGGCCGGAGTCCGAAGAGTCCCACCGCTGTGGCCACGCCCACCCGCACCCGGCTGACCGGCGTGGTCGGTCACCCGGCGGGAGAGACGGACGGGCCCGGGGTTCGACACCCCGGACCCGTTCACGCACAGCCGCTCACCCCTGGCCGTCCTCGGCCTAGTCGCGGGCCTTCGTGCCCCGCTCCTTGAGCATGTCCGCCATCAGCTGGATCTCCGACTGCTGCGCGTCGACCATGCCCTGCGCGAGCTTCTTCTCCACGCCGACCGTGCACTTCGCGACGCAGCCCTCGGCCATGTGGATGCCGCCCTTGTGGTGGTCGGTCATCAACTGCAGGTAGAAGACCTCCGCCTGCTTGCCGTTCAGCGTGTTCAGCTTCTTCATCTCGGTGTTGGTCGCCATGCCGGGCATCAGCGCGCCGTCCTTGCCGGACGCCATGTCGCCCATGCCCATCCACGTCATGGGCGCGTCCGCCGACACCTTCGGCAGCTCCCACAGGTCGAGCCAGCCCAGCAGCATGCCGCGCTGATTGGCCTGCGTCTGCGCGATGTCGTACGCGAGCCGCCGTACCTCCACGTTGTCCGTACGGTCGCGCACGATGTACGACATCTCGACGGCCTGCTGGTGATGGACCGCCATGTCCCGCGCGAAACCCGCGTCCGCCGAGTCGGCCGGCGGCACCTTCGTCCCCGAGGACCCCGAGCCGTCGCTCTCGGCGACCGCGTACGTGATCGCCCCGGCGGCCACCAGCACCGCCGCCGTGGTCCCCGCGATCCAGCCCACCTGGCGCATCTGGCTCACTGCGACAGGCCGTTGGTGCAGGCGGCGCCCGGCTCGGGCGTCTGCTTGCCCTGCACGAACTCCGAGAAGAACTTGTCGACGTTCGGGTCGCTCGCGCTCGTCACCGTGCGCTGCTTGCCCCACGCGCTCAGCATGATCGGGTCCTTCTGGTCCTCGACGGGGCTCATCAGGGTGTACGGCGTCTTCTTGACCTTCGCTTCGAGCGCCTTCACGTCGGCGTCGGAGGCCTTGCTGTTGTACGTCACCCACACCGCGCCGTGCTCCAGCGAGTGCACGGCGTTCATGTTGTTGATCGCCTTGCCGTAGACGTCGCCGTTGCAGTTCATCCATACCGGGTTGTGGTTGCCGCCGACCGGGGGCTCCATCGGGTACTTCACGGTCTTGGTGACGTGGTTGCGGGACAGCGTCCCCGACCAGGTCTCCACGCCGTCCTTGCCCGTGACGAAGTGCCCCGAGCCACCCTTCGAGTCGCTCGCCGAGGTGCTGCTGCCGTCGGACTGCGACTTGACCAGGACGACACCGCCGACGACAAGACCGGCAACTATGACCGTGCTGGCCGTGATCGTGAGGATCCGGTTACGACGCTCCCGGGCACGCTCGGCCTTGCGCATCTCTTCTATGCGCGCCTTGCGCTGCGCGGAGGTGGTGTTCTTGGCGGAACCCATGGCGAGTCCTTATGGGGATGGGACGGTCGGGTCCGCTGATCGTAATGGGACGAGGGTGCTCAGTACGAAGGGAGGTCACAGAATGTCCAAAGGAGACACCCTGTGGCGCAGCCCCGCAAAGGTGGGAGGCGGTGCTGTTCGGATGATCCGTGGATAATTTGAGCGGCAGATGCGTATTAACTACGCTGGCGGCATGAGGCTGCTGCGCTCCACCGATCTGGCCCTGCGTGTCCTGATGCGGCTCGCCGTCGCCGACGGGTCGACCCCCACCACCCGCGAGGTCGCCGCGGACATGGACGTCCCCTATACCCATGCCGCGAAGGTCGTCGCCGAACTCCAGCACCTCGGACTGCTCGCGGCCCGCCGCGGCCGCGGCGGCGGCCTCGGCCTCACCGAAGCGGGGCGTACGGCCTCGGTCGGCGCGATCGTCCGCACCTTCGAGGGCGACGGTGACGTGGTCGACTGTGAGGGGGCCGCGCCCTGCCCGCTCCACACCGGCTGCCGACTGCGGGGTGCGCTGCGGCGGGCTCAGGAGGCGTTCTTCGCCTCGCTGGACCCGCTGACGGTGGCGGACGTGGTCGCCGCGCCTACGGGGCCGCTGCTGCTGGGGATCTCCGGCAGGCCGACCTCGGGTCTGGCATCCGATGGCGACTGACACCTGACGAAATCTGTCATCTGTCATCTGTCATCTGTCAGCTGACGTCTGATATCTGAGGTCCACCGCCCGCTATCTGCCGTCTGCCATCCGTCATCCGTCATTTGTCATCCGTCATCCGTCATCCGCCTCAGCCCTGCGCAAGCCAGAGATCCGGCCCGAACACCTCGTAGTGAATGTCGGCCGGAGCCACCCCCTTGTCGATGAGTTGTCCCCGCACCGCCCGCATGAAGGGCAGCGGCCCGCACAGGTACGCGCGCGTGCCCGACGCGACGGCCACGGAGGAGAGGTCCGCGCGTCCGGGGCGGCCGGCGCCCTCGGCGTCCTGCTCGTACCAGAAGTGGACGGCGGCGTCCGCGAGCTTCGCCGCGTACGCCTCGTGGTCGGCGCGCAGCGCGTGGTCGGCGGGGGAGCCATCGGCGTGGACGACCGTGACGGGGGCGTGGTGTCCGGTGAGCGCGAGCTGTTCCAGCATCGCGATCATCGGGGTGACGCCGATGCCGGCGGAGGCGAGCAGCACCGGCGCCTCCGTGTCGTCGAGCACCAGATCGCCGTACGGCGCGGAGAGCTCGATCGTGCTGCCGACGTGCACACGCGTGTGGAGGTGGTTGGACACCTCGCCGTCGGGGCCCGAGGCCTCGCCGTGCACCCGCTTGACGCCGATCTGCCGTACCGGGGAGCCGGGGGCGCTGGAGAGGCTGTACTGCCGTATCTGGTGGGCGCCGTCCGGCAGCTCGACGCGTACGGACACGTACTGGCCCGCCCGGAAGTCCGGCAGCGGCCCCCCGTCGGCCGGGCGCAGCCGGAAGGTGGCGACGTCGGCGGTCTCCTCGACGCGTTCCACGACCTCCCAGGGCCGCCACCCGCCCCTCCCGTCGCCGTGCTGTGCGTACAGCCGCCGCTCGATGGCGATGAGGGAGTTCGCCATCAGCCAGTAGACCTCGTCCCAGGCGGCCTCGACCTCGGGCGTGACCGCGTCGCCGAGGACCTCGGCGATCGCCGCGAAGAGGTGCTCGCGCACGGTCGCGTACTGCTCGGGGGCGATCCCCAGGGAGGCGTGTTTGTGCGCGATGCGGTTCAGCAGCACGTCGGGGCGCTCGTCCGGCCGCTCGACGAGGTGGGTGGCGAAGGCCGCGATGGATCCCGCGAGGGCCCGGCGCTGGGTGCCGGAGGCCTGGTTGCCGCGGTTGAAGAGGTCCCGGAGCAGTTCCGGGTGGGCGGCGAAAAGCCTTTCGTAGAAGCGGTCGGCGATCTCGCCGATGGCGGCGCCGACGGCGGGGAGGGTGGCGCGCACCGTGGCGGCGGACGGCTCGGACAGCATGGGGACTCCTCAAGTGCCTGGGGCGGAACGTCAAGTGCCTGGGAAGGAAGGGGGGTTGCGATCCCCGTTTCTGCCCCGCACAGTAATAAAACTTGCATCTAAGATGCAAATTAAAGCTCATGAGGAGAGAGTCTGGGGGTCGGCCATTACAGACAGGCGGATGAGCAGGCAGTATGGGCACCAGAGCAGGACACCTGCCGTACGCGAGGCGTTCAGACCGCGGTCGCCCGGGCGATCATGGTCCGCAACGCGCACGAAATGGTGTTGTGGTGGGATGCTCAGGTGCCCCGACCGTCCCCGAGGCGTGGGAGCAGGCGGCCTGACCAGCAAGGATGGGTGGAAGCGGAAGATGGACAAGCAGCAGGAGTTCGTGCTCCGGACACTGGAGGAGCGGGACATCCGGTTCGTTCGGCTGTGGTTCACGGACGTGCTGGGCTTCCTCAAGTCGGTAGCCGTGGCTCCGGCCGAGCTGGAGCAGGCCTTCGACGAGGGCATCGGCTTCGACGGCTCGGCCATCGAGGGCTTCGCCCGTGTATACGAGTCCGACATGATCGCCAAGCCGGACCCGTCGACGTTCCAGGTGCTGCCGTGGCGCGCGGAGGCCCCCGGCACGGCCCGCATGTTCTGCGACATCCTGATGCCGGACGGCTCCCCGTCCTTCGCGGACCCGCGCTACGTCCTCAAGCGCGCCCTCGCGAAGACCTCCGACCTGGGCTTCACCTTCTACACCCACCCGGAGATCGAGTTCTTCCTGCTGAAGGACCGCCCGCTGGACGGCTCGCGCCCGACCCCGGCCGACAACTCCGGCTACTTCGACCACACCCCGCAGAACGTCGGCATGGACTTCCGCCGCCAGGCGATCACCATGCTGGAGTCGATGGGCATCTCGGTCGAGTTCTCCCACCACGAGGGCGCCCCCGGCCAGCAGGAGATCGACCTGCGCTACGCCGACGCGCTCTCCACGGCCGACAACATCATGACGTTCCGCCTGGTCATGAAGCAGGTCGCGCTGGAGCAGGGCGTCCAGGCGACGTTCATGCCCAAGCCCTTCTCCGAGCACCCCGGCTCCGGCATGCACACGCACCTCTCCCTCTTCGAGGGCGACCGCAACGCGTTCTACGAGTCGGGCTCGGAGTACCAGCTGTCGAAGGTCGGCCGCTCCTTCATCGCGGGCCTGCTGAAGCACGCGGCGGAGATCTCCGCCGTCACCAACCAGTGGGTCAACTCCTACAAGCGCATCTGGGGCGGCTCGGAGCGCACCGCGGGCGCCGGCGGCGAGGCCCCCTCGTACATCTGCTGGGGCCACAACAACCGCTCCGCGCTCGTCCGCGTCCCGATGTACAAGCCCGGCAAGACCGGCTCGGCACGCGTCGAGGTCCGCTCCATCGACTCGGGCGCGAACCCGTACCTGGCCTACGCCCTGCTCCTGGCCGCCGGCCTGAAGGGCATCGAGGAGGGCTACGAGCTCCCGCCCGGCGCCGACGACGACGTCTGGGCCCTCTCCGACGCCGAGCGCCGCGCGATGGGCATCGAGCCCCTGCCCCAGAACCTCGGCGAGGCCCTCACCCTCATGCAGCGCAGCGAACTGGTCGCCGAGACCCTCGGCGAACACGTCTTCGACTTCTTCCTGCGCAACAAGAAGTCGGAGTGGGAGGAGTACCGCTCCGAGGTCACCGCCTTCGAGCTCCGCAAGAACCTGCCGGTGCTGTAGGCGCGGGGCAGAGCGATATCGCTGATCCAAGAGTCTCCGGGGAGACGGCCGCAAGGTTGTCTCCCCGGAGCCGTTCCGCGGCCCAGGGCCGTGTGCGGGCCGTGGTGAGAGAAATGAGCCGGCCTGGGCCGTCGGTCCCGCTGGCTCTTGGTGAGGCGTAGGCCTACGGCGCGTCGCTACTGACGTCGTCGGGCTCCTCACCCCTCACCGCCGTGAAAGAGGTAAAGCCGAGCTCGCGGCCTGGAAAGAGGCGCACAACCGCTCGCACGAGCAAGTCCGCGCCCGTGCCGAGCATGTCTTCGCCCGCATGAAGCACTGGAAGATCCTGCGCGACCGCCGGCGCGAGCCCGGCATCCGGCATGACGGCCAAGACGCTCTGGACGGCACCGGCAAGACGTGCCGGAAAGGCTGCCACAAGGACATGTGTGACGTTCGACGGTCCCGGGCGCAGATTTTGGCTGCGGTGTCGCCCGGGCTGGGCACGGGGAACGCGCTGAGCTGCTGGTGCAGCTCGGGGTGGTGGCGGTGACGGGGCTGCCGAATCTGCGGCCGCCCCGGGTGGTCAGCTGAGACGCGGGTGGTCGGCCGGGAGCGGAGCGGGACCGACCGCGCCCGCTACGGCAGCAGGGCCCCGATACGGCAGCAGGGCCCGGACCGCGCGTCGCGGTCCGGGCCCTGCCCCGTGCGGTGCCGCCCTGCGGCGGCGGTGCGTCAGCTCTGTGCGGTGTTGTCGCCCGCCTGCCCGGCGCCCTCAGCTGCGCCTGTCTTCTCGCGCATCTTGCGCACCAGCTCCGCCTTCTGGTCGGCCGCACCCTGGCGGTCGAGGTTGCGGTACGGACCGTTGTTCTGCCGTTCGGCGCGGGACAGCTTCTTGCGCTGGCCGCCGCCCATGCCCACGGGGTTGTTGATGTTCTTGCTCACGGTCACGGGTTCTCCCGGTGATGATTTGAAGTGATCTACGGATTCATCGGTGGAGGACGGGCGGCGACGTCGAAGGACGTCAGCAGGGGCCCATCACGCTCTCACTCGTAAATCGGCGTCTGGAAGAACATGACAAAGACGTTACCCGCTTCCGTCGGCCCCGCACACCAACCTTTTCGCCGCCCCGTCAACGGCCGGGCCTTCGGCGAGCGCCCGGGGTCAGCCGTTTCCTTCCGGGAATCTCAGCACCGCCGGCACCCGCCGGTGGTCCCCGCCCGCCCGGGCAGGTCCAGATGGGCGTCAAAGCCCGGAACGGTGTGCCCCAGGTACGTGGCGCGTGCCGTCGCGGTCGAGATGCTGCGCTTGCGCACGGTGATGTGGCCCCCACAGAAGAAGCCCGGTGCTCGCCGGCGAGACGAACAGGCCGCACGCCCCTCGCGCACACGGGATACATGGTGGCTGCCCGCTAGGTGGTTATGTAGCTTGCTCCCATGACCGACAACGCAAGGGGCAATGCCGCGTAGGCGCTCGGCCAACGCTCTAGGCCAACAAGGGTGTGGTTTTGGCGGTGACCCGGGCGCGTAGCGTCTCGCGGACGGTGGGCCATTCGTCGGCGAGCAGGCTGTAGTACAGGGAGTCGCGGCGGGTGCCGTCCGGGCGGCGCATATGGCTGCGCAGGGTTCCTTCGTGGACCAGGCCGAGGCGGGCCAGGGCCTGCTGGGACCGCACGTTGAGGTTGTCGGTGCGCAGGGCGAGCCGAGCCAGGCGCAGGTCTTCGAAGGCGTGGGTGAACAGCAGCAGTTTGGACTCGACGTTGTAGGGGCCGCCCCAGCAGGAACGGTCGAACCAGGTCGCGCCGATCTCGGTGCGGCTCTCGGCCAGGTCGAGGTCGTACATGCTGGTCGAACCGATCACGGTGCCGTCGTCACGGCGCTGCACGGCGAAGCAGCGCCGCGTCGGGTCGGCGGTCATCTCGCCGAGCCACTCGCGCAGTTGCTCGACGGTCTCGGGTCGTGCCCGGGGCATCCACCGCCAGACCTCGGGGTCGGACGCCGACGGGAAGAGAGCCTCGGCGTGGTCGGGAGACAGACGGACGAGGCGGACGACAGTGCCCTCAAGCGGCTGGTTGGTCACCGGAGCAGAATAGATCCGGTGACCAGCGGCGATCTTCTTCTTACGGGCCTTCTTGCGGGTCTTCTCACGGGTCTTCTCACAAGCCTCCTCGCTGGAGCGCGGCAGGTGTCGTACGCCGTCAAGCCGACACCTTCGTGAGGAACGCCGTCAGGTTCGTCACCGTTCGTTGGATCTTCTCCTCCAGCGTGAGCGACTCGTGGAGGCGGGCGCCGGCGCCCGCGTCCTTCTTGCCTCGTACGTACAGGGAGCAGGAGAGGTCGCTGCATATGTAGGCGCCGACCGAGTTGCCCTGCTGGCCGGCCTTGCCCGCCTTCGGGGCGACCATCAGGGAGACGCCGCCGGTGTGGGTGGTCAGGCACATTGAGCACATGCTGCGCCGGGTCTGCCAGGAGGTGGGGCTGGGGCTGCGCAGGACCAGGGCCTTCGGGTGGCCGTTCAGTTCGAGGACGAGGTAGGCGCGTTCGGGGGACTGGGGATCTCGCCAGCCGAGGTAGTCCAGGTCGTCCCAGGGGTGGTCGGCCAGGTCGCGCGGGACGGACAGGCGCTTCGCCTCGCCCTTGGTGCAGTTCACGAACGCGGCGCGGATCTCTTGTTCGGTCAGCGGCTTCATGAGGGCCATGGTAAATTGCCTAAAGGTGTTAGGCAAATGAATGAGCTGTTATGGCGAATGGGAGGAAGGTTATGGTGCGTGTCGGGTTGACCACGGAACGTCTGGTTCTTGCCGGGGCCGAGCTGGCCGACGAGGTCGGCTTCGATCAGGTGACCGTCTCGGAGCTCGCCAGGCGCTTCGACGTGAAGGTCGCGAGCCTGTACTCGCACGTGAAGAACTCCCAGGACCTCAAGACCCGGATCGCCCTGCTCGCCCTGGAGGAACTCGCCGACCGGGGCGCCGCCGCGCTGGCCGGACGGGCCGGCAAGGACGCCCTGGCCGCTCTCGCGAACGTCTACCGCGACTACGCCCGGGAGCATCCCGGCCGCTATGCCGCCGCCCAGTTCAGGCTCGATCCGGCAACGGCCGCCGCCAGCGCCGGTGGGCGGCACGCGCAGATGACGCGGGCGATCCTGCGTGGCTACGCGCTGACGGAGCCGGACCAGACACACGCCGTGCGGCTGCTGGGCAGCTTCTTCCACGGCTACGTCAGCCTGGAGATGGGGGAGGGTTCAGCCACAGCGCCCCCGACACGCAGGAGACCTGGGTGCGGATGCTGGACGCCCTCGACGCGCTGCTGCGGAACTGGCCCGCGAGCGCGGCGGCGACATCGGCGACAACAGCGACAGCGACCGAGCCCGCATCCGCCCCCTGATCGTCCCGCCGGAATCGTCCCCTCCTGCCGATTCCGGCACCCGAGAGTTCTGACGGAGACACCGAGGCCATGACCACCGACCACGACTGGATCACCACACCCGTCACCGCCGACCTCCTGCGCGGTGCCCTCGACCTGGAGCCCACCGAACGCGGTGTCCTCCCGCACCGGCTGCCCGCCCGGGCCCGCGGGCAGATCCCCGACGGACAGCTGGCCATGGCCGAGGCCCAGCCCTCCGGTGTACGGCTGGTCTTCCGTACCCGGGCCACCGCCGTCGAGCTGGACACGTTGCCCACCAAGCTCGTCTACGTGGGTGCGCCGACCCGTCCGGACGGGGTGTACGAGTTGGTCGTCGACGGCCGGGCGGCGGGGCGGGCGAGTGTGATCGGCGGCAATACGATGACCGTCGACATGGCCACCGGCGCGGCCTCGACCCGGCCGGGAGCGGTCGGTACCCTCCGTTTCGACGGTCTGTCCGACGGCGTCAAGGACGTCGAGATCTGGCTGCCGTACGACGAGACCACCGAACTCGTCGCCCTGCGCACCGACGCCCCCGTCGAGCCCGCGCCGGACCGGGGACGCAGGGTGTGGCTGCATCACGGCAGCTCGATCAGTCACGGTTCCACCGCCGCCGGGCCCACCTCCACCTGGCCCGCGCTCGCCGCCTCCCTCGCCGGTGTGGAACTGATCAACCTGGGGCTGAGCGGGAGCGCTCTGCTCGATCCGTTCACCGCGCGGGCCATGAGGGACACCGCCGCCGACCTGATCAGCGTCAAGATCGGGATCAATCTGGTCAACGCCGACGCGATGCGGTTGCGTGCCTTCGGCCCGGCGGTGCACGGCTTTCTCGACACCGTCCGTGACGGGCATCCCACCACGCCGCTGCTGGTCGTCTCGCCTCTTCTCTGCCCCATCCATGAGGACACGCCCGGGCCCACCGCCCCGGACCTCTCCGACATCGGGGCGGGGCGGCTGCGGTTCCTGGCCGTGGGGGATCCGGCGGAGCGCGCGAGCGGGAAACTGACGTTGCGTGTCATCCGCGACGAGCTGGCCCGGATCGTGGAGCAGCGGGCGGCCGAGGATCCGAACCTGCACCACCTGGACGGCCTGGACCTCTACGGTGAGGCCGACTTCGCCGAGTTGCCGCTGCCCGACCAGCTCCACCCGGACGCCGCCACCCATCGCCGTATCGGCGAACGCTTCGCCGAGCTGGCCTTCACCGCCCAGGGCGCCTTCGCCTAGTTCACGTACGCCGTCGGCTGGTTCACGTACGCCGTCGGCTAGTTCACGTACGCGGGAGACACCGCCGCGGTGCTGATGCGCCGCGGCGTTCCCGTGCCGTCGGACGGGACGGTGTAGAGGTCGGCTCCGTAGTCGCCGGGGAGGGCGTAGACGATCGTGCGGTCGTCGCGCCAGACCACCTGGTCGTCGACGCTGCGGGACTCGGCCAGCGGGGTTTCGCGCATCGTGCGCAGGTCGAGGACGTACAGGTGCCAGGGGGCGTCCTTCGACAGGCCCGGCACGCGCTTCTTGTAGGCGACGCGCGTGCCGTCGGGGGAGAGCGAGGGGCACTCGACGTTGGTGTGGAGGGTCGTGAGGGTGCGGGCCCGGAGGTCTCCTCGGATCAGATACGTCCTGCCCTTCGTCGCCAGCGTCGCGTAGAACGTGCGGTCGTCGGCCGCGAACGTGACGCCCCAGAAGTTGACGTCCGCCGCGTGGTACGTCCTGCCGTCCTTCACGAGGCGGAACGCCTCCAAGGAGGGGGTCAGTTTCCCCGTTCTCGTGTCCACGATCGCCGCGCGCGTGGAGAAGTTCGTACCCGCGTACGAGTCGCCGCCGACGAAGGCCGTCCACGCGGCGTACCTGCCGCTGGGGGAGACGCGGGCGCGGGACGGGATGCCGGGGACGTCGTAGCGGGCCGTCTCGCGCAGGCGCGTGTCGAGGAGGACGGCCCGGTAGGTGTCCTGGACCGGGCCGTGCACCGACTGGAGGCAGACGCCGGTGCCCGCGGACGCGTAGAAGCGGAGGCATTTGACCTTCGACGCCGTGCGGGGTCCCGAGGGGTTCGATGCCGGGACCGTCGTCAGTTCGTCGCGGTGCGGGCCCCAGGCCATGTTCCGGAAGATCATGCGGCTCCCGGACCCGGTGGCGAGCGCGACCGTGCCCGCGGTGATGCTCGGGCCGCCGGGCTGGGTCTGGTTCTTGCGGTCCGCGCGGGCCGAGGCGTGCAGGACGGAGGCCGTGGCCACGCCCGCCAGGACGACCAGCGCCGAGATCAGGACCAGGATGCGGGTACGGAGGGTCATGCGAGGCCTTCTGAAGGGGCGGAGGGGGTGGGACGGCGGAGTGTGAGCGCGAACAGGGCGCAGAGCGCCAGCGCCACCGTCGACGCCGTGAGCGCCGTACGGTCGCCCCATGCCGTCCATGCCGCGCCGAAGCCGAGCGAGCAGACGAAACGGGCCAGGGCCTGGCCGGTCTGGACGAGGGCGAGACCGGACGAGCGCAGTTCCTCGGGCACGCTCTCCGAGGCCACCGCCATCAGTACGCCGTCGGTGGCGGCGTAGAAGCAGCCGTGCAGGAGCAGGACGGCGTACGGCAGTGCCGTTCCGTGCCAGGAGGCGAGCAGGAGGGCGTACGCGAGGAGCAGGGCGCCGTGGCCGGCCAGGAACACCCGCCAGCGGCCGACCCGGTCCGCGAGGCGGCCGAGCGGGACGGCCAGGAGCAGGAAGGCCGCCGCCGTGCCGAGGGGCAGCAGCGCGAACCAGCGGTCCGGTACGCCCAGGCGCCGCTGGAGAAGCAGGTAGACGAAGGAGTCGCTGACCGTCGCGAGGCCCAGGAGGAGCGCGCAGAGGGTGACGCGGCGCAGGTCGGGGCGGCCGAGGAGGGCGAGGGCCGCGCGCAGGGTGGGACGGGGTGCGGTGTCCCCGGAGATTGCCCGCGGTGCCGTCCCTGTCGCCGGCGAACGAGCGCCGTCGGGAGCGGACTTGGTGCGAGCGCCGTCGGGAGCGGACTTGGTGCGAGCGCCGTCGGGACCGGACTTCGTACGAGCCCCGTCCGGATCGGACTTCGTACGAGCGCCGTTCACACTGTTCGGCACGAACAGCACCAGGACCAGTACGCCCACCACCGCCACGCAGAAGCTCACCGTGAACACCGCGTCGTACCCGTCGACCGTGGCCCGCAGGATCAGGAAGGCCACGAGGGGACCGAACAGCGCGCCCGCCGTGTCCATCGCCCGGTGCACGCCGAACGCGCGCCCCCGTGTCTCCGGCGTGCTCGACAGTGAGATCAGCGCGTCGCGCGGGGCCGTGCGCAGGCCCTTGCCGGTGCGGTCGGCGGCCAGGATCAGGCCGATCGGGGTGAGCGTGTGGGCCAGGAGCAGCAGGGGCTTGCAGGCCGCCGAGAGGGCGTAGCCGAAGCCCGCCACCCCCTTGTGGCGGCCGCCGCCGCGGTCGGCCAGGTGGCCCCCGATCAGCCGGACGAGAGCCGAGAAGCCGTTGTAGATGCCGTCCAGGAGGCCGAAGCCCAGCGGGGACAGGCCGAGGCCCGTCACCAGGTACAGGGGCAGTACCGCCGTGACCATCTCCGAGGAGACGTCGGTGATGAGACTGACCGCGCCGAGCGCCAGCACCGTGGGCGCGACCGCGGCACGGCGCCGTCCGGCACGAGGCCGGACGGCGCCTTCCGCGGACGCCGCACTCGTGGAGGCGCGGCTGTCCGCCACGTACATCTCAGGACGTCCAGATACCGGTGATGTCCTTGCCGGAGGCGGCGTTGCCCGCGTGTGTCGACAGGCCCTGCGAGTCCTCCAGGGTGCGCAGCAGGTCGTAGTGGTTGTAGGTGGTCGAGCTGGTGGATCCCGCGGTCACCTGCTGGCCGTAGAACACGGTCGGGATCTTGTTGCCGCTGAGCCGGTTGTCCTCGTCGAAGGTGACGACGAGCAGGCTGTTGTGGGTCTTGGCCCAGGTCGCGTACGCGCCCAGGTTGTTCTTCAGCCAGGTGTCACCGGTCGACACCGAGCAGTCGTGCATGTCGCTGCACAGGTTGGGGACCACGAAGGAGACCTGCGGAAGCGTCGTGTAGTCCGTCGGGAACTGGGTGAAGGTCTTCGCGGACGACGTCGGTACGTTGCTGAAGCCGAACCACGGGTTGTGCTTCTGCGCGTAGTTGCCGCTGCTGCACGTCGTGGAGCCCTGGCTCGGCAGCGTCTCGTTGTAGCTGGCCCAGGTCCTGCCCGCCGCGATCACCTCGGAGGCGAGGTTCGCGGCGGAGGAGAAGCCGGGGGTGACACAGCTGTCGTCGGTGACGCCCTGGGTGGAGCCGGAGAAGAGGGCGTAGTAGTTGGGCTGGCTCGGGTGCGTCTCGGCGTACGACGAGGTGAGGTTGGCGCCGCCGGTCTTGAGCGAGTTGATGTACGGGGCGCTGGAGGAGCCGATCACCTGGCTGTACGCGTGGTTCTCGAAGACCACGACGACCACGTGATCCGGGGTCGGTACCCCGGCCGCGGCGTGCGCGGTCGTGGAGCCGCCGAGGCCGGTCCACAGACCCACCGCGGCTGCGGTGAAGGCGAGGGCGGACGCCACGACGGCACGACTGCGGCGGTACACGTTTCTGCCGGACACTTCAGACCTCCGGTGGGGGTGGGGGAAGACGACGGTGGCGGTGCGGACAGAGCATGCACACGCCAACATTCCCCTGCGTCAAGCCACCCAACCGGCGGGGTGAAGACCTGATGAACTGCTTACCTCTCGGCCGCGCGGTCGTCGCCACCGCGCTCGCCTTCTTACTTTTCTTGCCTTCCTCGCCGCTCGCGCGGGCCGCATCCAAGCACACCTCCTACGGAAGCCGATTCCGGCGCGGGGCGCCACCGCGGGGACCGGGGTTAGGCTCAGGCTCGTACGACCTTGATCGGACCGGTCGTGCGACCTGATCCGACGGGAGGGCCCAGGATGATGGCGCCGGGGCGCAGGAGCAGTACCTTCACGCGGCTGCTGCGACACGGCTTCACCGATCCGTCGGCCGCCGAGCGGCTCCTGGACGGCGCGGAGCTCGAGCCCGTACGGTCCGATCCGGTGCTCCTCGACGCGCTCGGCGCCACCGCCGATCCCGATCTCGCACTGCTCGGGCTCGTGCGGCTCGTAGAGGCGCAGGACGGTCACATCGCCGAGCGGGAACTCCTCGACACCCTGATCGCGGCCAAGCCGCTGCGCGACCGGCTGCTCGGCGTCCTCGGTGCCTCCGCCGCCCTCGCCGACCACCTCGCCCGGCACCCGCGCGACTGGCATGAGCTCGTGACGTACGAGCCGCAGGACCTCCACCCCGGGGTACGGGATTTCGAGCGGGGGCTCGCGGAGGCGACCGATCCCGTCGCCCTGCGCGTCGCCTACCGGCGCTGCCTGCTGTCCATCGCCGCACGTGACGTGTGCGGCACCACCGACCTCGCCCAGACCGCCGCCGAACTCGCCGACCTCGCCACGGCCACCCTGCGCGCCGCGCTCGCCATCGCCGGCAGGGCCGCGCCCGACGACGCCGCGCTGTGCCGACTCGCGGTGGTCGCGATGGGGAAGTGCGGGGGGCACGAGCTGAACTACGTGTCCGACGTCGACGTCATCTTCGTGGGGGAGGCGGTGGACGGGGCTGACGAGCGCAAGGCGCTGCAGGCCGCCACCCGGCTCGCCTCCCACATGATGCGGATCTGTTCCGAGACCACCGTCGAGGGCAGCATCTGGCCCGTCGACGCGAATCTGCGGCCCGAGGGGCGGAGCGGGCCCCTGGTACGGACCCTGAGCAGTCACCTCGCCTACTACCAGCGGTGGGCCAAGACCTGGGAGTTCCAGGCGCTGTTGAAGGCACGGCCCGTGGCCGGGGACCTCGGACTCGGCGAGGAGTACGTGGCCACGCTGGCGCCCCTGGTGTGGCACGCCGCCGAGCGGGAGAACTTCGTCGCCGACGTACAGAAGATGCGGCGGCGGGTCGTGGAGAACATCCCCGTCGCCGAGATCGAGCGCGAGCTGAAACTCGGACCGGGAGGACTGCGCGATGTCGAATTCGCCGTGCAGCTGCTCCAGTTGGTGCATGGGCGGGCCGACACCTCGTTGCGCAGCGGCACCACACTGGACGCGTTGAAGGCGCTCGCGGCCGGCGGGTATGTCGGGCGGGCCGACGGCGTGCAGCTCGACGAGGCCTATCGGTTCCTGCGGTCCATGGAGCACCGGATACAGCTCTACCGGCTGCGGCGGACCCATCTGGTGCCCGAGGACGATGCCGATCTGCGGCGCATCGGGCGGTCGCTCGGGCTGCGGGCCGATCCCGTCGTCGAGCTGAACCGTGAGTGGAAGCGGCACGCGGCTGTCGTACGGCGGCTGCACGAGAAGTTGTTCTACCGGCCGCTGCTGGATGCCGTGGCCCAACTCGCCCCGGGCGAGAGCCGGCTGAGTCCGAACGCGGCGCGGGAGCGGCTCGTCGCCCTCGGGTACGCCGACCCGGCCGCGGCGTTGCGGCATTTGGAGGCGCTGGCCTCCGGGGTCTCGCGGAAGGCCGCGATCCAGCGGACCCTGCTGCCCGTGCTGTTGGGGTGGTTCGCGGATTCCGCCGACCCCGACGCCGGGTTGCTGAACTTCCGCAAGGTGTCGGACGCCCTGGGCAAGACCCCCTGGTATCTGCGGCTGTTGAGGGACGAAGGTGCCGCGGCGGAGAACC
Source organism: Streptomyces mirabilis (assembly GCF_039503195.1). Lineage (NCBI taxonomy): Bacteria > Bacillati > Actinomycetota > Actinomycetes > Kitasatosporales > Streptomycetaceae > Streptomyces > Streptomyces mirabilis. The sequence continues at coordinate 3,309,068 of NZ_JBCJKP010000001.1, read as the reverse complement.
TGGCGCGGGTGTTGTCGGCCGGCCGGCTCGCCCCGGACCTGCTGATGCGGGCGCCGGAGGCCGTCGCGCTGCTCGGCGACGGGGACGGGGGCGGGCTCGAACCGCGCGGCCGTGCCCATCTGGAGCAGGAGATCCTCGCCGCGGTGAGGCGCGCCGACGGGGGCGAGCAGGCGGTGACCGCCGCGCGTGGCGTACGACGGCGGGAGCTGTTCCGCACGGCCGCCGCGGACATCGTCGCCTCGTACGGTACCGAGGAGACGCCGGCCGTCGCCGATCAGGGCGCGCTGGTGGATCAGGTGGGCGGGGCCGTGTCCGACCTGACGGCGGCGACGCTGGCGGGGACCCTGCGGGCCGTGGTGCGGGACAAGTGGGGGGACACGCTGCCCACGCGGTTCGCCGTCATCGGGATGGGGCGGTTCGGGGGGCACGAACTCGGTTACGGGTCCGACGCGGACGTGCTGTTCGTGCATGAGCCCCGCCAGGGTGTCGACGAGCAGGAAGCATCCCGGGCGGCCAACGCGGTTGTCTCGGAGATGCGGCGGTTGCTTCAGGTCTCCAGCGCGGATCCGCCCTTGCTGATCGACGCCGATCTGCGGCCCGAGGGGAAGTCCGGGCCTTTGGTGCGGACGCTGAACTCCTACGCGGCCTACTACCGGCGGTGGTCGTTGGTGTGGGAGTCGCAGGCCCTCTTGCGGGCCGAGATCGTCGCGGGGGACGAGGACCTGGGGCGGCGGTTCATCGAACTGGTCGATCCGTTGCGGTATCCAGCGGAGGGGCTCGGTGACGACGCCGTACGGGAGATCCGGCGGCTGAAGGCCCGGATGGAGTCGGAGCGGATGCCCCGCGGGGCCGATCCGACGCTGCACACCAAGCTGGGGCGGGGCGGGCTGTCCGACGTGGAGTGGACCGTGCAGCTGTTCCAGTTGCAGCACGGGTGGGTGGAGCCGGGGCTGCGGACCACTCGGACACGGGAGGCGCTGGGCGCGGCGTGCGCGGCGGGACTGGTGTCCGGGGAGGACGCGGCGATCCTGGACGAGGCATGGGTGCTGGCCACGCGGGTGCGCAACGCGGTGATGCTGGTGCGGGGGCGGGCCGGGGACACGTTTCCCTCCGACGGGCGTGAACTCGCCGCGGTCGGGCGGTACCTGGGGTACGGGCCCGGTCATGTCGGCGACATGCTCGAGGACTACCGGCGGATCACTCGGCGGGCTCGGGCCGTCGTGGAGGTGCTGTTCTACGGGGCCTGAGCCCCGGCACGGCCCCTTCCGTTCGGGGACGGGTGCGGGTGGCCGCCACTCCGGCCAGGACCACCGCCATGCCCGCCAGGGTGCGGGGGCCGAGCGTCTCGTTCAGGACCAGGGCGCCGAGCGTCACCGAGACCACGGGGAGCAGGTAGCCGACCGTGGCCGCGCTGGTGGGGCCCTCTTCGGCGATCATGCGGTAGTTGAGGTAGAAGGTCAGGCCGGTGGAGAAGACGCCGAGGACGGTGACCGCCAGCAGGGCCGTGCTGTCGGGGTGGGTGGGGGCAGCCGAGGGGAGGGCCAGGGTCGTCCACGCCGTGGCCATGAGGAGTTGGGCCGCCGACACGGCCAGGGGGGCGCCGCGGGGTGTGAGATGGCGGGCCATGTAGGTGAAGGCGATCGCATAGCTCGCCGCGGCGGCCAGGAGGGCTCCGGCGCCCCACCCGGTCAGGCCGTCGTGCTGCCAGGGGGCGAAGATCAGCAGGACGCCCGCGAAGCCGAGGAACAGCCCGGTCAGGCGGCGGGGGTGGAGGGCGCGGTCCGTGCCGAGAACCGCGCCCAGGAGGAGCGACCAGAGGGGAGTGGTCGCGTTCATGACCCCCGCGATCCCCGAGTCGACCGTCTGCTCGCCGAGCGCGAAGAGGGCGAAGGGGACCGCGTTGCAGAACAGCGCCGCGACGGTCACATGGAGCCAGAGTGCGAGGGAGCGGGGGAGGCGCTGGTGCGCCCCGCGGGCCAGGAGCAGGAGGACCGCCGTGCCCAGGACGCAGCGCGTGACGGTGAGGTGGGCGGGGGACAGGCCGTGATCCAGGGCCACCTTGATCCAGAGGAAGCCGGAGCCCCAGAGGAGCGCCAGGGTGGCCATGCGGAGAGAGGAACGGAGGGGGGAGGCGGCTTGGGGGCTTGGCATGCGTCCTACGGTCCTTGGGTTTTGAGTTGAGAACAAGTGAAGTGTTTTGCACGCACTGTTAAGGTGTGCTTCATGCTTGATGTGCGGCGTATGCAGGTGCTGCGGGCTGTGGTCAGCAGCGGGTCGGTGACGGCGGCCGCGGCGGATCTGGGGTACACGCCGTCCGCCGTCAGTCAGCAGATCGGGGCGCTGGAGAAGCAGGCGGGGACCGAGCTCCTGGAGCGGGTCGGGCGCGGGGTGCGGCCCACCGCGGCGGGGCTGCTGCTGACCGAGTACGCGGACGCCATCGGCCGGCAGGTCGCCGAGGCGGAGACCGCCCTCGCGGATCTGCGGGCGGGGCGGACGGGGCGGCTCGCGGTGCGGTACTTCGCCACGGCCGGGGCCGCGCTGGTCGCTCCCGCCGTCGCGCGGTTTCGGCGTGAGCACCCCGGCGTACGGGTGGAGCTGAAGCTGATCGATGTGGAGGATCCGCTGCCCGACGTGAAGGAGGGGCGGGCGGATCTCGCCCTCGTGGTGCGGGCCGACGGAACCGGTCCCGAGGGCATACGGCTCGTACGTCTGCTCGACGATCCGTACCGGGTCGTGCTGCCCAGGGGGCATCGCCTCGCGGGGCGGCGGCTGCTCGAACTGGCGGAGCTGGCGGATGAGGCGTGGGTCGGGAGCGAGTGGCCGGGGCCCTGTCTCGACGCCCAGCTGGACGCCTGTGCGGCTGCCGGGTTCAGGCCCTCGTTCGCGGTGCAGAGCGAGGACTACGCCACCGCTCAGGGATTCGTGGCGGCCGGGCTCGGAGTGAGTCTGGTTCCCCGGCTCGGGCTGGGGAGCCGGCACCCTGGCGTGGTGGTGCGGAAGGTGCGCGCTCCTGAGCCGGTGCGGGTCCTCCACGCGGCGGTGCGGGAGGCGGGTCCCGGCGCGGCCGAACGGCCGGCGTTGCGCGGACTGCTGGACGCGCTCCGTGGCGCGGCCCACCCCGACCGGTGACGGCTCATGCCGACCCCCGGAGGCCGGTGTCGTGGTCGTCCTCGGCGGGCTCCAGGCGCTGGAGGGTCGCGAGACGGGACGTATCGCACCGGCGGACGGCGAACGGGCCCGTCGGTCACCGACGGGCCCGTTCGACGACAGCTCCGGGTGTCAGGTCTCCAGCGGCACCAGGGGCGCGCCACGCGTCCCGGGAACCCAGCGGGGCAGGGCGTAGGGCAGAGCGCCGTACCAGAGGCGGGCGACCGTGAAGCCGAAGGCCAGGCACAGCATGCCGCCCACCGCGTCCAGCCAGAAGTGGTTGGCGGTGGAGACGATGACCAGCAGCGTGGCCGCCGGATAGAGCAGGCCCAGGACGCGCACCCACGGCACCGAGGCCAGGGCGAAGATGGTCAGACCGCACCACAGGGACCAGCCGATGTGCATCGACGGCATCGCGGCGTACTGGTTCGACATGTGCTTGAGGTCCCCGGAGGCCATGGAACCCCACGTGTGGTGGACGACCACCGTGTCGACGAAGTCGCCGCCGTTCATCAGGCGGGGCGGGGCCAGCGGGAAGAAGTAGTAGCCGAGCAGGGCCACCGCAGTGGTGGCGAAGAGCGCGAGGCGCGCCGCCGCGTACCGGCCGGGGTGGCTGCGATAGAGCCACACCAGGACACCGAGCGTCACGACGAAGTGCAGCGTCGCGTAGTAGTAGTTCATCCCGATGATCAGCCATGTCACCGAGTTCACGGCGTGGTTGACCGACTGCTCGACGGCGATTCCGAGATGGTGCTCCACGCGCCACAGCCAGTCGGCGTTGCGCAGCGCCTCCTGCTTCTGCTCGGGCACGGCGTTGCGGATCAGTGAGTACGTCCAGTAACTCACGGCGATGAGCAGGATCTCGAACCAGAAGCGGGGGCGACGCGGGGTGCGCAGCCGGCGCACGAACGCCTTCCCCGCGTTCTCCTCCGCGACGGGGCGTGGAGCGGCCCGGTCCTGGCCTTCCAGTGTCGTCACGGTCGTCTCACCCATAGGCACAAAGTCTGCCAGAAAAGCGTTCCGCGACCGATCATCCCTTGGTTGGGTCCTGGCCGCACGTTCTACGACAGGAGGAGTCCTACGCGCAACGTAGGTGCTCCTCCTTAGGGACGATTCCGGTCCCCAGGGGCCGAAGCGGTCGAACCGCGCACCACCAGCTCCGGCATGAACACGAATTCACTGTGCGGCGCGGGTGTTCCACCGATCTCCTCCAGCAACGTCCGCACGGCTGCCTGCCCCATGGCCGGGACCGGCTTGCGGATCGTCGTCAGGGGTGGGTCGGTGAAGGCGATCAGAGGGGAGTCGTCGAAGCCGACGACCGATATGTCCTTCGGCACCTCCAGGCCCCGCTGCCGCGCCGCCCTTATCGCGCCGAGGGCCATCATGTCGCTCGCGCAGACCACCGCCGTGCACCCCCGGTCCATCAGGGCGGTGGCCGCGGCCTGACCGCCCTCCAGGGTGTACAACGAGTGCTGGACCAGTCGCTCCTCGATGTCGGCCGGGCTCAGCCCCAACTGCTCCTGCATCGTGCGTACGAAGCCCTCGATCTTCCGCTGCACGGGCACGAACCGCTTCGGACCCAGGGCGAGTCCGATGTTGGTGTGCCCGAGCGAGACGAGGTGCGTGACCGCGAGGGCCATCGCCGCGCGGTCGTCCGGGGAGATGAAGGGCGCCTGGACCTTCGGCGAGAAACCGTCGACCAGGACGAACGGGACGCCCTGGGCGCGCAGCTGCTCGTAGCGCTGCATGTCCGCCGAGGTGTCGGCGTGCAGACCGGAGACGAAGATGATGCCGGCGACGCCCCGGTCCACCAGCATCTCCGTCAGCTCGTCCTCGGTGGAGCCGCCCGGCGTCTGGGTGGCGAGGACCGGGGTGTAGCCCTGGCGGGTCAGGGCCTGGCCGATGACCTGCGCCAGGGCCGGGAATATGGGGTTCTCCAGCTCCGGGGTGATCAGGCCCACCAGTCCCTCGCTGCGCTGCCGCAGTCGGACCGGGCGCTCGTAGCCCAGGACGTCGAGCGCGGCCAGAACGGACTGGCGGGTGGTCGCGGCGACGCCCGGCTTCCCGTTCAGGACGCGGCTGACAGTCGCCTCGCTGACCCCCGCCTGGGCTGCGATGTCGGCAAGCCGTGTGGTCACAGGGTTGGACTGTACCGGTCGCATCTCAGACTGCCCACCAGACCGTTGAATCCGCGGGCAGTTCGGTCGTTTCGGTACCCGGCTCGACGTTCGCGCTGGCGAGCAGCAGGGTGCCCGGGGTGGGCAGCGGGAGGGGGGTCGCGGTGAGGTTCACCGTGCAGACGAAGGAGCCCTCGGCGGTGTCCCGGCGGAAGGCGAGGACCCCGTCGGGCGTCGACAGCCAGGTCACCTGGCGGCCCGCGCCGAGCGCCGGGTGCTCGCGGCGCACGGCGAGCGCGCTGCGGTAGAACTCCAGCGTCGAGGTGGGGTCGCCCTCCTGTGCCTCGACCGTGAGGTTCTTCCAGGAGGCCGGCTGCGGCAGCCAGCTCGGGCCGCCCTCGACGGGGCCGAAGCCGAACGGCGCGACCTCGCCGGACCACGGCAGCGGCACCCGGCAGCCGTCGCGGGTGCCGTCCTGGCCCGCGCTGCGGAAGAACGCCGGGTCCTGGCGGACCTCGTCGGGCAGGTCGACGACCTCGGGCAGCCCGAGCTCCTCGCCCTGGTAGAGGTACGCCGAGCCGGGCAGCGCCAGCATGAGCAGGGTCGCCGCCCGGGCCCGGCGCAGACCACGCGCCTCGTTCCCTTCCGCGAGACGCGTGGAGTGCCGTACCACGTCGTGGTTGGAGAGGACCCAGGTCGCGGGCGCGTGTACGGCGTTCATGGCGCCGAGCGAGCGGTCGATGACCTCGCGCAGGTCCGCCGAGTTCCAACCGGTGGTCAGGTAGGAGAAGTTGAAGGCCTGGTGCAGCTCGTCCGGGCGCAGGTACAGCGCGCTGCGCTCGACGGTCGGCGTCCACGCCTCCGCCACCGCGATGCGCTCGCCGGTGTACTCGTCGAGGATCCGCCGCCAGCTGCGGTAGATCTCGTGCACGCCGTCCTGGTCGAAGTACGGCACGGCCTCGGTGCCGAGCAGCTTGACCTGCTCGTCGTGGCCGATGTCGGGCAGACCCGCCGCCTTGACGAGGCCGTGGGCGACGTCGATGCGGAAGCCGTCGATGCCGAGGTCCAGCCAGAAGCGCAGGATGGAGCGGAACTCGTCGTGGACCGCCGGGTGGTCCCAGTTGAAGTCGGGCTGCTCGGGCGCGAACAGGTGCAGGTACCACTCGCCGTCCTCGACGCGCGTCCAGGCAGGCCCGCCGAAGATGGACTCCCAGTCGTTGGGGGGAAGTTCGCCGTTCTTCCCCTTGCCGGGACGGAAGTGGAAGCGCTCCCGGATCGGCGAACCCGGGCCCTCGCGCAGCGCCTGCTTGAACCACTCGTGCTGGTCCGAGCAGTGGTTGGGCACCAGGTCGACGATCACCCGCAGTCCCAGGCCGTGCGCGTCCCGCACCAGGTCGTCGGCGTCCGTGAGGTTGCCGAACATCGGGTCCACCGCGCGGTAGTCGGCCACGTCGTAGCCCGCGTCCGCCTGTGGGGAGGCGTAGAAGGGGGACAGCCACACCGCGTCGACGCCGAGTTCCTTCAGGTACGGGAGCCGGGCCCGGACGCCGGGCAGGTCACCCATGCCGTCGCCGTTGCCGTCCGCGAAGCTGCGCGGATAGACCTGGTAGATGACCGCGTCGCGCCACCACTCCCGACGCCCGGAGGCGGCGGAGGAGGCGTCGGTGGGGAGTGCGTCGGTGACGTGCTGGGTCATGGATTCCCTTAGGGGTGCGGGGGGAACGACGGAGGCGCTTGCTGAGTACGAGGGGTCCGCTAAGTGCGGGCGGGCCGTCAGGATTTCGTGCCTCCGGCCGTCAGACCGGAGACCAGGCTGCGCTGCACCAGCATGAAGACGAGGGCCGCCGGAAGGGTGATGATGATCGCCGTGGCCGAGGTCCACGCCCAGTCGGGCCGCTGGTCCTGCGCGAAGGTGCGGATGCCGACGGCGAGCGTGTAGTGGTCGGACTGCATGAACTGCGTGGCGTACGCGACCTCGCCCCAGGCGGTGAGGAAGCTGTAGAACGCGGTCACGGCGAGGCCCGGCTTGGCCAGCGGCACGATCAGCCGCCAGAACGTGCCGAACGGGGTGAGCCCGTCGACCCGGCCCGCCTCGTCTATCTCCTTGGGGATGGTGTCGAAGTACCCCTTCATCATCCAGGCGCAGAACGGCACCGCCGTCGTCGCGTACGCCAGGATCAGACCGAGGTAGTTGTCCAGCAGGTTCAGCTCGGACATAAGGAGATACAGCGGCACGATCAGCACGATACTGGGGAACATCTGCGTGACCAGGAAGGTCCACATCAGCTGCCGGCTGCCGGGGAACTTCATCCGGGACACCGCGTATCCGGCGGTCGCCGCGAGGAAGACGCCGAGCACGGTGGTGCCGCCCGCCACGACGACGGTGTTCAGGAACCACTTCGGCAGGTCCGTCTGGGACAGCACATCGCTGTAGTTGTGCAGGCTGAGGTGCGAGAACACCTCGCTCGGCTGTTGCCAGGCGTTCTTCGGGCCGAGTGAGATGAACAGGATCCACATCACCGGGAAGGCCGCGATCACCGTGGCGACGATCAGCGTGCCGTGCAGGGCGATCGAGGAGCCGAGGCTGCGCTCCTCGCGGCCGCGCACCTTGCGGGGGGTGGCCACGGCGGACCGGCCGGCGGTGGCGGTCGCGGAGGACTCGTGGGTTGCTGCGGTCATGGCGAGGGCTCCTTACGCCTGCTCGGACTTCAGGGTGCTGCGGCGGTAGAAGGTCGAGAAGGCCAGCAGGAGGGCGAGGATGATGATCCCGTACGTCGCCGCGCCCGCGTAGTCCGAGATGCCGGTGAACGCCTTGCGGAAGGCGAAGGTGACGAGGATGTCGGCGTCGCCGCTCGTGTTGTTGCCCAGCAGCAGATAGATGACGTTGAACATGTTGAACGTCCAGATGCAGCCGAGCAGGATCACGGTGTTCGACACCGGGCGCAGACCGGGCAGCGTCACGTTGACGAAGCGCTGCCAGGGGAGGCGCCGTCCATCTCGGCGGCCTCGTACAGCTCCTTGGGGATGGACTGGAGTCCGCCGAGCACCGCGACCATGTTGAAGGGGATGCCGATCCAGACGTTCACCATGACGACGGCGATCTTCTGGGCGAGTGGGGTGCCGAGCCAGTCCTGGGCCGGCAGGCCGAGCGCGGTGATGATCTCGTTGAAGACGCCGTACTGGGAGTTGAGCATCAGGCGCCAGGCGAAGACGCCGATGAACGAGGGGACGGCCCAGGGCAGGATCAGCATGGCGCGGTAGAAACCGCGGAAGCGGACCTTGCGGTTGAGCAGCACCGCGAGGCCCATGCCGATGCCCACCTGGAGGGTCACGCAGGACACCGTCCAGATGACCGTCCACAGCAGGCGCGGGTAGAAGTCGCTGTCCGCGCCCGACAGCACGTGCCAGTAGTTGTCGAGGCCGACGAACTTGTAGGTGGCCGGGCGGTGGAAGGCGCCGATGGTGGACGCCACGTTCGACTCGTTGGCGTCGGTCAGCGACTGGTAGATGCCGTACCCGAGCGGATACAGGACGAGGACGGTGAGGACGATGGCGACCGGGGTCACCATGGCCCAGGCGTACCAGTACTTGTCCCAGGACCGCCGGAGCGCCGAAACGCGTGGGGGGCGCGCGGCGTTCTTGCCGGGCGCGGGCAGGTCGGTCTTCTCGGTGCTCGCTGCGGTCGTCATCCTCATCGGCTCTTTCGCGGCGGAAATGCGGAGGTCTGGGGCTCGGGAGATCTGGTGACCCGGGGTCCGTGGCCCCGTGGACCCGTGGGTCTGGTGGATCCGGGGTTCGGTGGGCTCGGGGTCCGTGGGCCGGTGGGCCCGGATCCAGGGATCCGGTGGGTGCGGGGTTCAGGGTCCGGTGGACCAGGGATCCGGGACCCGGGATCTGGTCAACCCCTGGGGCCAGTGCCCCGGGGGTCTGGTGGGTCCGGGGTCCGATGGCCAGGGGTCTGGTGGGTCCGGGGTCCGGTGGGTCCGGTGATCCTGGGGGAACCGGTGACCGCAGCCCCGGGGGAGCCCCGTTCGGGGCGGCAGCGGGGAAAACGTTCCCCGGGGCTGCGCGTTCTTCGGTTACCGGTGGATCAGGGGTTGCCCGGTCAGCCGATGGTGTAGCCGGGCAGGAGCTTCTGGAACTCCTTGGCGGTGGCGTCGAGACCGGCCTTGACGTCCTCGCTGCCCTGCAGGATCTTCACGTAGTTCTGCGCGAGCGGCGTGAAGAGCGAGCCGACCTGCGGCAGCGCGACGCGCGGACGGGCGGTCTGCTCCAGGATCGGCTTGAAGCCGGCGATCTTGGCGTCGGACGTGACCTCGGCCGTGTACGCCGACTTGCGGGTCGGTAGCGTGCCGGTGCCCTTGGCGATCTCGACCTGGCTGTCGGTCGAGGTCATGAACTGGGTGAAGAGGTACCCGGCGTCCAGGTTCTTGGAGCCCTGGTAGACCGCGAGGTTGTGACCGCCGGTCGGCGCCTGGGCCTTGCCACCGGGGCCGGCCGGGACGGGCGCGTAGCCGAGGTTGCTCTCCTTGCCCTTGAAGGCGCTGCCGGCCAGGTCCTCGCTGACCGACCAGGGCCCCTGGACCAGCATGGCGACCTTGCCGGTCTTGAACGCCGTCTGCATGTTCTGGTAGGCGTTGGCGTAGTCGACCTTCATCGACGCCTCGTCCTGGATCTTCTTCGCCGTGGTGATCGCGGTGACGGCGTTGGCGTCGGAGATGGTGATCTTCTTGGCCGAGGTGTCGGCCATGTCCGCGTTGTTGCTGTAGAGCAGCGGGAGCAGGAAGTACGAGTCGGGGTTCAGGTAGGTGCCGTACGCCCCGGTCTTCTTCTTGATCGTCTTCGAGTCGGCGATGAACTCGTCCCAGGTGGTCGGCGGCTGCGCGATGCCGGCCTTCTTCAGGAGGTCCTTGTTGTAGAGGAGACCCAGGGTGTCGGTGACCGAGGGGACGCCGTACGTCTTGCCGTTGTACTTGGTGGTGTTCAGCGGGCCCGAGTTGAAGTCCGAGGTGTCCTTCAGCGCGCTCGTGCCGTCGAGGGGGGCGATGTAACCGAGCGAGGCGTACTCGGCCATCAGACCGACGTCGGTGCGGACGACGTCCGGGGCGCCCTTGCCACTCTTCGCCGCCGACTTGAACTTCTGCTCGACGTCGCTGAACGGGACGCTCTGGTAGTTCACCTTGATCTTCGGGTACTTGGCCTCGAACTTCTTGATGAGAGCCTTGTACGTCGGGGCTTCGGTCGCCGCGTCCGATGTGTCCCAGTACGTGATCGTCCCGGAAATGTCGCCGGCGGCCTTCGGCTTGCTCGACGAGTTGCCGTCGGAACCACCACAGGCAGTCGCGCTCAGCGCGATGACGGTCACCGCGGCGGCGATCGATATGCCACGTCGCATATGAACTCCTAGAAGAGGGTTTGCCCGGATCTTCCCTTGGGAGGACCGCGGGTGCCGTCTGTCCCATCGACGGCCGCCGGGCTGGGGAGGAAACTAACAGCGCTGCAAGTCCTTGCGAAAGACGTTGCAAGGAAATTTCCGCAAGATCCCTCAAGCGTGACGTTCCCGTTACCGCAAGGTGTCGCAAAGAGGTCGCAAAAAGGAAAGCGCCGTATCGGGTATGTCCGATACGGCGCTTTCGGTACGGGTTCCCGCGGGGGTCCCACGGACTCCGTACGGCCTTCTGTGCAGGCTTCCGCGCGGCTCGCGGAAGCCGCTCAGCAACTGGTCTTGCCCGCGTACAGCGCCAGCGCCGTGTTCGCGCCGAGGGTCGCCGTGAACTGCCCGGAGCCGTTCACCGTGACGCTGGTGTTGTTCTGGACATTGCAGTACGTCCCCGCCGCGAGGGATGTCTGATAGGTCCGGGTCAGCGAGCCCGACTCGTGGTTGATGGCGACGTACCCCTTGGCGCCGCGGCCGAAGGCGATCGCGTCGTTTCCGTCGTCCCACCAGTCGGTGACCGACTGGCCCCGGGTGGCGTTGCGGAAGGCGACCATCGACTTGATCTCCGGCCAGGCGTGCTGGCACTTCCAGCCGTCCTGCCAGCAGGCGTTGACCGTGCCGCCGCCCGGCGGGCCGGCGTCCACGTCCGACCACTCGTAGCCGGAGTTGATGTCCGGGGCGCCGTACGGGTAGGCGAGCATGAAGACGTTGGCGAGGGTGTAGTTCGCCCCGTCCTTGTAGTTGAGCGTCGAGCCGTTGCGCTCGGTGTCGTGGTTGTCGACGAACACGCCCGCGACGGAGCTGCTCATATAGCCCCAGCCCTCGCCGTAGTTCTTGAGGTAGGCGAGGTTCTCGTTGTTGAAGACCCGCTTGAGGTCGTAGGCGTACCGGAACTCCTGCACGTCGCCGTTGCCGGTGTACTCGGTCGGCTGGACCGCCTCCCCGGCGCCGTAGATGACCTCCTGCTTCCAGTACACCGACGGATTGGTCAGCCGCGACTTGATGTTGGCGAGATCGGTCGCCGGGATGTGCTTGGCCGCGTCGATGCGGAAGCCGTCCACGCCGTACCCGAGCAGGCTGTTCATGTATCCGGCGATGGCCTTGCGGACGTACTCCTCGCCGGTGTCCAGGTCGGCGAGCCCGACGAGCTCGCAGTTCTGCACGTTCGCGCGGTTGGTGTAGTCGCTGACCGTCGCCGTGCAGTCGTCCATGTCGTACGAGGAGTACAGGCCCGGATAGTTGTACTTCGTGTACGAAGAGCCGCCGGTACCGGTGCCGGAACCCGCTGCCATGTGGTTGACGACCGTGTCCGCCACGACCTTCACGCCGGCCGCGTGACAGGTGTTGATCATGTTCTGGAAGGCGGTCGCGTCACCGAGCCGCCCGGCGATCCTGTAACTCACGGGCTGGTACGAGGTCCACCACTGCGAGCCCTGTATGTGCTCGGCGGGTGGCGAGACCTGGACGTAGCCGTAACCGGCCGGGCCCAGCGTGTTGGTGCATTCCTTGGCGACCGAGTCGAACTTCCACTCGAACAGAACGGCGGTGACGTCCTTCGTGCCCGGCGGGGAAGCCGCCGCGACACCCGGGGGGAGGGCCACCGAGACCGCCAGGCCCGCCGCGAGGGCGAACGAGGCGGCAAGTGTCTTCCTGGCCATGTTTCTTGCCATGTGGGTGCTCCTGCACTTCGTCGTGCGGGTGGGGGGAACGGAAGCTATCCGTTGGTTCAGGTTTCAGCAAGATGTCGAAAGAACTTCCAACACGTGTATTGACGGGGCCCCTTGACCGCGCCCACTCTCGCACCGCGGTCAACTTGCCTCCCCAGCAACCCAGTTGACCACGTTCCCGCACCTCCGTCCCCCGCAAGGAGTTGCCGTCATGCGCTGGATCAGATCACGGGTGTTACCCCTGGCCACAGCCGGACTGCTGGCCCTCGGCGGAGCCGCCGCGCTGCCCGCCCCGGCCGCCCACGCCGCCGTCTCCGACACCGGCATCCCCAACGGCGATGTGATCGCCAACCTGTGGGAGTGGAACTGGAAGTCGGTCGCCGCCGAGTGCACGAACGTGCTCGACCCGGCCGGCTACGGGGCGGTCCAGGTCGCCCCGCCCGCGGAGTCGTTGAAACAGACGAACTACTACTGGTGGGACGTCTACCAGCCCTACGCCTACAACCTGAACAGCCGCTTCGGCACCGCGGCCCAGTTCAAGACCATGGTCGACACGTGTCACGCGGCCGGCATCAAAGTCTACACGGACGCCGTGATCAACCACACCGCCGCCCAGACCGGCACCGGCTACAACGGCACGGTCGTCACCAACAAGTACGACACCCCCGACTACGACCCCGCCGACAGCGACGACTGCACGAAGACGATCTCCAACTGGTCCGACCGGTACGAGGTCCAGCACTGCGAACTGCTCGGCCTGCCCGACCTGGACACCGCCGAGAGCGGCGTCCGCACGAAGATCACCGGCTTCCTCAACCAGCAGATCGACCTGGGTGTCGACGGCTTCCGTGTCGACGCGGCCAAGCACATCGACGCCGCCGACCTGAGCGCCATCGTCTCCGGACTGCACACCACGACCTCCGGCGCGGCGCCGTACATCACCCAGGAGATCTACCCCGGCACCCCGCCCGCGCAGGACGAGTACTACGGCACCGGTGACGTCCTCGACTTCACCTTCGCCGCGCAGATGAAGTCCCAGTTCCAGGGCGACATCGCCAACCTGTCGAGTTTCGGCAGCAGTTGGGGTCTGACGGCCGAGGCGAACTCCAACACCTTCGTCACCAACCACGACACCGAGCGCAACGGCTACTCGCTCAGCTACAAGGACGGCGACACCGCGGTCCTCGCCAACGTCTTCCAGCTGGCCCGCGGCTACGGCCGCCCGTCCGTCTACTCCGGCTGGACCTTCAGCCAGAGCGACGAGGCCCCGCCGAACTCCGCCGGTTTCGTCACCGACACCAACTGCGCGAGCGGCTGGTACTGCCTCGACCGCAACACCGCGGTCTCCGGCATGATCGGCTGGCACAACGCGGCGAGCGGCTACGCGGTCGCCAACTGGCAGTCCCCGTCCTCGAACGTCATCGGCTTCGGCAGGGGTGGCGCGGGCTTCGTCGCCCTCAACAACAGCTCCGGCGCCAGCACGCACACGTACACGACGGGCCTGGCCGACGGAACGTACCCGAACGTGATCGACGGTGGCGCGACCACCGTCACCGTCGCGGGCGGCAAGGCCTCCCTGACCGTGCCCGCGAAGTCGGCGGTCGCCTTCTACGACCCGAACTACATCTGCACGGTGAACTGCGGCGGAGGCAGTGGGGGCGCAGGCGGCGGTGGTTCCACCAGCGTCACCGCGACCTTCGACGCGTACGCCTCCACCACCACCGGCTCCGATGTGTACGTGGTCGGTTCGGTCGCCGCGCTCGGCAGCTGGAACACGGCGAACGCGGTGAAGCTGTCGTCGTCGGGCTACCCGATCTGGAAGGCCGACGTCTCCGTCCCGGCGAGCACGAGCATCGAGTACAAGTACATGAAGAAGGACTCGTCCGGAAACGTCACGTGGGAGTCCAACGCCAACCGGTCGCTCACGACGGGTACTTCGGCGGTCGAGGTCGACAACTCCTGGAACGTGGCCGACGCCGACGCGACGGACGTGACCTTCGGAGTCGACGCCACCACCGACTACGGCACCAACGTGTACGTCGTCGGTTCCATCCCCTCTCTCGGCTCCTGGAACACCACCGACGCCGTCCCGCTGTCCTCGGCGTCGTACCCGTACTGGGGCCGACTGGTCATCGTGCCCAAGTCGACGTCGTTCGCGTACAAGTACATCAAGAAGGACTCCTCCGGAAACGTGACGTGGGAGTCCGGCGCCAACCGCGCCTACAGCACCGGCGCGGGAACGGGTTACGGCGTCAGCGACACCTGGCACTGAAAGTTCTTGCTCAGAGTTTCAAGACTCTTGCTGTAAGGCTTGCGTGGGCGATACCGTCGCGCCGGTCGCCCGGCATCGAGGCCGTGTCTCGGCTTGAAGCCGGTCCGGACGAGCTGTTCGAGCCGTAGCCGTACTGAGCCGTATTCACTAGGAGTTCACGCCTGTGGCCCTGATACCGAGATGGCCGGCGCCCGGGGCGCGCCGCCGTACCCCACCCCAGCGAAGAATCGCGGCCGTCGCCGTGGCCGCCCTCGCGGCAGCTTTTCTTCAGCCGATCGCGGCGCGGGCGCAGACCCCGCCCGCGCCGCCTTCGGACGCGAAGCTCGCCGCCGAACCGGCCCGGCACGACGACACGCGCGAGCAGTTCTACTTCGTGATGCCGGATCGTTTCGCCAATGGCGACACGTCCAACGACCGGGGCGGGCTGACCGGTTCGCGCCTCGCCACCGGGTACGACCCCACGGACAAGGGCTTCTACCAGGGCGGCGACCTGAAGGGGCTGACCAACAAGCTCGACTACATCAAGGGGCTCGGCACCACCGCCATCTGGATGGCGCCGATCTTCAAGAACCAGCCCGTGCAGGGCGAGGGCAGCAGCGCCTCGGCCGGGTACCACGGTTACTGGATCACGGACTTCACCCAGGTCGACCCGCACTTCGGCACCAACAAGGACCTCGCGACCCTCATCTCCAAGGCGCACGCCAAGGGCATGAAGGTCTTCTTCGACGTCATCACCAACCACACCGCCGACGTCGTCGACTATGAGCAGAAGTCCTACGACTACCTCTCCAAGGGTGCCTTCCCGTATCTGACCGAGGACGGGAAGCCCTTCGACGACGCCGACTACGCGGCGGGAGGCGCCGGGTTCCCGTCCGTGGGCGCCGGGTCCTTCCCCCGTACGCCCGTCGTGCCCGCCGCCAAGAAGAACGCCAAGGTGCCGTCCTGGCTCAACGACCCGACGATGTACCACAACCGGGGCGATTCCACCTATGCCGGCGAGTCCACCACCTACGGCGACTTCTCCGGCCTCGACGACCTGTGGACCGAGCGTCCCGAGGTCGTCAGCGGCATGGAGAAGATCTACGAGAAGTGGGTCGAGGACTTCGGCGTCGACGGCTTCCGGATCGACACCGTGAAGCACGTGGACATGGAGTTCTGGACGCAGTGGGCCACCGCGCTCGACGCGTACGCCGCCGAGCGGGGCCGGAAGAACTTCTTCATGTTCGGCGAGGTCTACTCCGCCGACACGTCGATCACCTCCCCGTACGTCACCCAGGGCCGACTCGACGCCACCCTCGACTTCCCCTTCCAGGACGCGGCACGCTCGTACGCCTCCCAGGGGGGCAGCGCCAAGAAGCTCGCCTCGGTCTTCGGTGACGACTACAAGTACACGACCGACAAGGCCAACGCGTACGAGCAGGTCACCTTCCTCGGCAACCACGACATGGGCCGCATCGGGTACTTCCTGAACCAGGACAACCCGAAGGCCACCGACGCCGAGCTGGTGAAGAAGGACGAGCTCGCCAACGAGCTGATGTTCCTCAGCCGCGGCAACCCGGTCGTCTACTACGGGGACGAGCAGGGCTTCACCGGCGCGGGCGGCGACAAGGACGCCCGCCAGACGATGTTCGCCTCCAAGGTCGCCGACTACCTCGACGACGACGAGCTCGGCACCGACCGCACACACGCGAGCGACGCCTACGACACGAGCGCACCGCTCTACAAGGAGATCGCCGCTCTCTCGAAGCTCCGCAAGGACAACCCGGCTCTCGCGGACGGGGTGCAGACCGAGCGGTACGCGGCCGACGGGGCGGGCGTCTACGCCTTCTCCCGTACGGGCGGCAACAGGACCGAGTACCTCGTCGCCCTCAACAACGCGGGCGAGGCGAAGACGGCGACCTTCGCGACCGGCTCCGCCGACATGACCTTCCAGGGGATCTACGGGACCTCGTCCCGGCTGACGAGCGACGCCGACAAGAACGTCACCGTCACCGTCCCGGCGGGTTCCGCCGTCGTCCTCAAGGCGGCCCGCCCGCTCGGCACCCCCGCCGCGAAGCCCTCGCTCACCCTGAAGGCGCCGGGCGCGGGCGCCACCGGCACCGTCGAGCTCGGCGCCGACGTCACCGGCGGTCAGCTCGACCGCGTCGTCTTCGCCGCCCAGGTCGGCAACGGGAAGTGGCGGACGCTCGGCTCCGCCGACCACGCCCCGTACAAGGTCACCCAGGTCATCGGCAAGGACGTACCCGCCGGAACCGCCCTGCGCTACAAGGCGGTGGTCGTCGACTCGGCCGGGCGGACCGCGAGTGCGACGGCCACGAGCACCACCGGGACCCCGCCCGCCCCCGAAGTCCCCACCGCCTCCTCGCGCGACTACGCGATCGTCCACTACAAGCGCACCGACGGCGACTACACCGACTGGCGGCTGTACGCCTGGGGCGACCTCGCCGACGGCGAGTCGACGACCTGGCCCGCGGGCCACGACTTCATCGGCCGCGACGCCTACGGGGCCTTCGCCTACGTGAAGTTGAAGCCGGGCGCCTCCAGTGTCGGCTTCCTCGTCATCGACAAGGACGGCAACAAGGACGTCGCCACCGACCGCACGATCGACGTCACCAAGACGGGCGAGGTCTGGGTCGAGCAGGGCAAGGAGGCCGTACAGACCCAGCGGCCCGACTACCCGGCGCAGGACACGACCAAGGCCGTACTGCACTACCACCGCGCCGACGGCGACTACTCCGGCTGGGGACTGCACGTCTGGACCGGGGCCGCGACGCCCACGGACTGGTCCAAGCCCCTGGAGCCGGTCAGGACCGACGCCTATGGCGCCGTCTTCGAGGTGCCGCTCGCCGCGGGTGCCACCAGCCTCAGTTACATCCTCCACAAGGGCGACGAGAAGGACCTCCCGACCGACCAGTCGCTCGACCTCACCGCGAACGGCCACGAGGTGTGGCTGGTGAACGGGCAGGAGAAGTACCTGCTCCCGCAGCCCGCGGGCAGCGCGGCCGCGCTCGACCTGACCACCTCCAAGGCGGTCTGGATCGACCGGAACACGGTTGCCTGGAACGGCTCCGAGGGCGCGGCCTCCACCCAGTTGCTGTACTCCCACGACGGCTCGATCGCCGTCAAGGACGGGACGCTGACCAGCGACGACGAGCGGTGGCTCCGGCTTTCCAGGACCACCCTCACCGACGCCCAGAAGGCCGCCTTCCCGTACCTCAAGGACTACACCGCCTGGTCCGTCGACCCGCGCGACCGGAGCCGGGTGAAGAAGGCCCTGAACGGTCAGGTCGTCGCCTCGCAACGGGCCGCGAACGGCGCCGTGCTCGCGGCGACCGGCGTCCAGATCGCCGGCGTACTGGACGATCTGTACGACGCGACCAAGGCACAGCTGGGTCCGACGTTCCGTGACGGTCGTCCCACGTTGGCCGTGTGGGCGCCGACCGCGCAGAGCGTGGCACTGGAACTCGACGGCTCCACGGTCGCCATGAAGAGGAACGACACCACCGGCGTGTGGTCCGTCACCGGCGCGAAGTCCTGGCGGAACAAGCCCTACCGGTACGTCGTGAAGGTGTGGGCGCCCACCGTCCGCAAGGTCGTCACCAACAAGGTCACCGACCCGTACTCGCTCGCCCTCACCGCCGACTCCGAGCGCAGTCTCGTCGTCGACCTGAAGGACAGGTCCCTCGCCCCGAGCGGCTGGTCCTCCCTGAAGAAGCCCAAGGCCGTGCCACTGCGGGACGCCCAGATCCAGGAGCTGCACATCCGGGACTTCTCGGTGGCGGACAAGACCGTCCCCGCGAAGGACCGGGGCACCTACCTCGCCTTCACCGACAAGAACAGCGACGGGTCCAGGCACCTGCGGGCCCTCGCCGCGGCGGGCACCTCGTACGTCCACCTCCTGCCCGCCTTCGACATCGCCACCATCCCCGAGAAGAAGTCCGAGCAGGCCACCACCGGCTGCGACCTCGCCTCCTACCCCGCCGACTCCCAGAAGCAGCAGGAGTGCGTCGCCGCGATCGCCGCGAAGGACGCCTACAACTGGGGCTACGACCCGTACCACTACACGGTCCCGGAGGGCTCGTACGCGAGCGACCCGGACGGCACCGGCCGAACGGTCGAGTTCCGCCGCATGGTCAAGTCGCTGAACGAGGACGGCCTGCGGGTCGTCATGGACGTGGTCTACAACCACACGGCCGCCAGTGGCCAGGCGGACACCTCCGTGCTCGACAGGATCGTGCCCGGCTACTACCAGCGGCTCCTCGCCGACGGGTCCGTCGCCACCTCCACCTGCTGCGCGAACACGGCCACCGAGAACGCCATGATGGGCAAGCTGGTGGTGGACTCGATCGTCACCTGGGCCAAGGAGTACAAGGTCGACGGCTTCCGCTTCGACCTCATGGGACACCACCCCAAGGCCAACATCCTGGCCGTTCGCAAGGCCCTCGACGCGCTGACCCCGGCGAAGGACGGGGTCGACGGAAAGAAGATCATCCTGTACGGGGAGGGCTGGAACTTCGGTGAGGTCGCCGACGACGCCCGTTTCGTCCAGGCCACCCAGAAGAACATGGCGGGGACCGGCGTCGCGACCTTCTCCGACCGGGCGCGCGACGCGGTGCGCGGCGGCAGCCCCTTCGACTCCGACCCCGGCGTCCAGGGCTTCGCCTCGGGGCTGTACACCGACCCCAACTCCTCGACCGCCAACGGCACTTCGGCCGAGCAGAAGGCCCGGCTGCTGCACTACCAGGACCTCATCAAGATCGGGCTCAGCGGCAACCTCGCCACCTACCGCTTCACCGACACCGACGGCAAGGAGGTCAAGGGCTCCGAGGTCGACTACAACGGTCAGCCCGCCGGATACGCGGCGGCACCGGGCGACGCCCTCGCGTACGCCGACGCGCACGACAACGAGTCCCTGTACGACGCCCTCACCTACAAGCTGCCCGCCACGACCGGCGCGGACGACCGGGCGCGGATGCAGGTCCTCGCCATGGCGACCGCCGCCCTCTCCCAGGGCCCGTCGCTCTCCCAGGCGGGCTCCGACCTGCTGCGCTCCAAGTCCCTCGACCGCAACTCCTTCGACAGCGGCGACTGGTTCAACGCCATCCACTGGGACTGCCGGGACGGCAACGGCTTCGGACGCGGACTGCCGATGGCGACCGACAACGCGTCCAAGTGGCCCTACGCCACGCCCCTGTTGAGCACCGTCAAGGTGGGATGCCCGCAGATCGAGGGCAGCTCGGCCGCGTACCAGGACCTGGAGCGGATCCGTACGACCGAGAGCGTCTTCTCGCTGTCCACCGCCGGGCAGGTGCAGTCGAAGCTCTCCTTCCCGCTGTCCGGCAAGGACGAGACGCCCGGCGTGATCACGATGGAGCTCGGCGACCTCGTCGTCGTCTTCAACGCGACACCCAAGGCACAGGAGCAGACGGTCGGCGCCCTGGCCGGGACGGCGTACGCGCTGCACCCGGTGCAGGCGGCGGGCGCCGACCCTATCGTCAAATCCTCCTCTTACGAGGCGAAAACGGGCACGTTCGCCGTTCCGGGGCGCACTGTGGCGGTATTCTCCCGGATCTCCTGAAAGGGCATTACCTTGGTGGGGCAGACCTCGAACCCGGTCTGCCCCACCGGTGTGTCCAAAGGCTGGTAGATGGACGTCAACGGCAAGCGGACAGACACGACCGTGCTGGTCGTGGACGATGTGACGGCCAGTCGGTACGCCATGAGCGCCGTGCTGCGCCGCGCCGGTCACCAGGTCGTCCCGGTCGCCAGCGGCTCCGAGGCGCTCGTCGAACTCGACGTACGGCTGCGCAAGGGCGCCCTGCCCGACGTGGCGCTCATCGATGTGGACCTGCCGGACATGAGCGGCTTCGAACTGTGCCGTCGGCTCAAGGCCCGGCCCCACATGGCCGGCCTGCCCGTCGTGCACTTCTCGGCCGCCGCCGTGGACGCGGGTGACCGCTGCCGAGGCCTCGACGTGGGCGGCGAGGCGTATCTGACGGTGCCCGCCGAGCCGGAGGAGATCGACGCGGTGGTCCGGGCCGCGGTGCGCGCCGCCCGGCTCAGGGCCGACGACCAGGCGCTGGCACGGCGGCTGACCCGGCTGGCGGAGACGGTCGTCGCCATCCAGACGGCGCGCTCCCCGCAGGAACTCGCCGGCGCCGCCGCCGACGGCGCCGCCCGGCTCACCGGCTCTCCCGCCGCCGTCTTCGTCCTCGGCCCGGACGACGAGCTCTACCGCGGCACCTCACGGGACCGTACCTCGCTCGCGATGCCCGACGAGGGCGCCCACCAGGCCGTGGCCGGACTGCTCCGACGGCTCACCCGGGGGCAGTCGGGCGTCCAGATCACCACGGTGCCCGCGCCGCTGTGGCCGGCCGGGTTCTTCCGGCCGGGCGTGCAGCACGACGCCCGCCTGGCGCTGATCCCCATCCAGGAAGGCCGGGCCTCGGTGTGCCTCGCCACGCCCACCCGCGGGGTGCGCCGGGTCAGTCCCGAGGACGAGGCCCTGCTGGCCCGGCTCGCCGAGGCCACCGGGCTCGCCGCCGAACCGCTGCTCATGTACCAGGTCGAACGGCACGTCGCCCTCACCCTCCAGCACAGCTTCCTGCCCCAGCCGCACCGGCTGCCCGAACTGCCGGGCGTCGACGTCGTGGTCCGGTACGTGCCCGCGTCCGCGGAGACCGAGATCGGCGGCGACTTCTACGCGGCCCTGCGCACCGGCGAGGGCGTGCTCACCGCGGTCGGCGACGTCGTCGGGCACTCGCTGGAGGCGGCCACCGTCATGGTCGAGATCAGGCACGCGCTGCGCGCCTACAGCGTCGAGGAGAGCGACCCGGCCGTGCTCGCCGAGCGCCTCGACCGGATGCTCCAGCGCTACCACCCCGGCATCACCACGACCGTCTGCCTGGTCCTGGTCGACCCCGCCACCGGACGCACCCGTATCGCCAACGCCGGCCACATCCCGCCGCTGATCATCCGGGACACCGGGGGCGCCGACTACTCCAAGGCCGCCGGCCCGCTGCTCGGTGTGGGTCTGCCCCACCCGCGGCCCACGGAGCTGTTCCTCGAACCCACCGACCGACTCCTCATGGTCACCGATGGCCTGATCGAGACCCGGGGCACCGATCTGGCCGTCTCGATGGAGCACCTCCGCGCCGCCGCCGGCGGTGCCCTCCCCGGCCTGGACGCCCTCTGCGACACCCTGCTCGACTGCTTCGGCCGGGACCGCGAGGACGACATCGCACTGCTGGCGCTGCGGCTAGGGTGACCGGGAATCCCTAGAACAGGAGTGCCCATGCCGAACATCACCGTCGAGCATTCCCCGGCTCTCGACCACGTCGACTGGCGCGCCTTCGCCCTCGCGCTGCACCCGGTGGTCGTCGAGACCGCCGCCGCGAAGATCGAGGCGTGCAAGACGCGGACGCTGCGCACCGAGGACGAGGTGGTGGGAGCGGAGACGGACCCGGACGCGCACGCCATCGTGCATGTCACGCTCGCCCTGCTGGCCGGCCGCACCGAGGAGACCAAGGCGAAGCTCACCGAGGCCACCCTCGAGCTGCTGCGCAAGCACGTCGAGCCCACCGAAGGGCGCACGCTGCACATCTCCGCCGAAGTGCGCGAGCTCGACCCGTCGTACCGGAAGTACGTGCAGTAACCGCTATGAGGCGGCCGGGGGCGAGGCCAGCGCGATCAACCGGACGGCGAGGTCGGTGAACGGCCCGTCGCCCGGGTCGCCCTTGAGCGCCCGGCGCAGCAGCGCGCCCAGTTCCTCGTCGTGCGTGGCGCTCACCGCCGCCAGCGCCGCGAAGTCCTGCACGAGCTGCACCTCCAGCTCGCCGCGCGGAATCCGCCGCCCGTCCAGCCAGATCAGCGCCGTCGACTCGACGAGCGAGATCCAGGAGCGGATCACCAGCTCCAGGCGGGCGGGCGGGTCCTCGACCTTCAGATGCGACAGGATCTGGACATAGGCGGCCTGCCGCACCGCGTCGACGAGCGCGTTGGTCTTCGAGGAGCCGACCGCGGGACCGCCGCGCATCAACGCCGAGAAACCGGGGCCGTGGTCGTCCACGAAGTCGAAGAAGCGGCGCATGACCCGCAGCAGCCGCGAGCCCAGCGGGCCCTCGTGCGGCTCCACGAAGCGGCCCGCGAGATCGTCCGAGGCGCGCTGCAACGCCGCCTCGTACAGGCTGATTTTGCCGGGGAAGTAGTGGTAGACCAACGGCCGTGAGATACCCGCGGCCGAGGCTATCTCGTCGATCGAGACCTCGTCGGGTGAGCGTCGGCTGAAGAGGTCGAGGGCGACGCCGATCAACTGTTGCCGCCGCTCCTCGACACCCATCCTGCGGCGTACCCCGGTTGTCATACGAACACCTTACCGATCGGATCCGGCCCCGAATGGGCCGGTCCGGCCATGGTCGTTCACATGTCCAACACGATGCGATCACCGAGCGCCCGCGAAACACAGATCAGCATCGAGTCACCACGCTCCGTGTCGGTGAGCAGTTCGTCGCGGTGCTCGATCTCCCCTTCCAGCACCCGCTGTTGGCAGGTTCCGCAGAATCCCTGCTCGCAGGAGTAGGCGGTGTCGGGCAGTTCGGTGCGTACGGCGGCGAGCACGGTGGTGTCGGCGGCGACGCTCACCGTACGTCCGCTGCGGCGCAGTTCGACCTCGAAGGCACCGTTGCCCTCGGCGGAGGTGCTCGGCGTGAACCGCTCCAGGTGCAGCGCCGCACCGTCGGGGAGTCGGCGTCCGACCGCCTCCATCAGCCCCTCGGGACCACAGCAGTGGACGGCCGCGCCCGCCGGCACGTCCGCGAACAGCGCGTCGAGATCGGGCCGTCCGTCCTCGTCCTCGGCCACGACGGTGACCCGGCCGCCGCGCAGCTTCCCGATCTCCTCCAGGAACGGCATCGACGCGCGCGTCCGGCCGCCGTACAGCAGCCGCCATTCCGCGCGGTCCTGGACCGCCCGCAGCATCGGCAGGATCGGTGTGATCCCGATGCCGCCCGCGACGAAGACATACGCGGGCGCCGGTGCGAGGGGGAACCGGTTGCGCGGCCCCCGCACCTCGACCTCCATGCCCTCCCGGAGCTGTTCGTGGACCTCGCGCGACCCGCCCCGCCCGTCCTCGACCAGCCGGGTCGCGACGGTGTACGACGAGGTGTCCTCCGGGTCCCCGCACAGCGAGTACTGCCGTACGAGACCCGAGGGCAGGACGAGGTCGAGGTGGGCGCCGGGCTCCCAGCGCGGCAGGCCGTGTCCCTCCAGACGCAGTTGTACGACCCCGTCGGCGACCCGCTCGTGCCGGGTGACCAGCAGTCGCAGCGCCCGGGAGCGCGGCCGGCCGGAGATCGGCTCCTCGAGGGCGGGCAGCGGCCACAGCGGCGAGACCTCGATCCGGCGGCGCAGCGCCCGCCGGGCGAGCAGGGCCGCACCGGCGACGGCGACGACGGTCCGCAGCCGGGGCGTCACCCGGCTCTCCTCTCGGCAGCCGTCGCCGCCGGTGACGAGGCGAGATAGGCGACCGCCTGCTCGGTCGACCCCTCCTGGGAGGGGTGGTAGGTGCGGCTGAGATAGCGGGGAATGGACTTGAGCATGTCCCCGGTCGACGGCAGTACACCCCGCTTCCCGCTCAGGTAGAAGTCCTTGAAGCTCGCCCTGCCCGCCGTGAGGGTCGGGTCGTTCTCCATGAAGAACCGCGCCCCGCGCTGCCACAGGAAGACCAGGGCGGTGAAGGCCGTGGCCCAGGTCCGGGCGCGGCGCCGGTAGCTCCCGTCGACGTGGAGGAAGAGTTCGAAGGCCACGGACCGGTGCTCGACCTCCTCCGCGCCGTGCCAGCGCATCAGGTCCAGCATGGTGGGATCGGCGCCGCGCCGGTCCAACTCCTCGGCGTTCAGGATCCAGTCGCCGAGGAAGGCGGTGTAGTGCTCGATCGCCGCGATGATCGCGACCCGCTCCATCAGCCACCACCTGCGGGCCCTGCCCGGCGGCAGGGTGCGGTCGCCGAGCAGCTTCTCGAAGAACCAGTCGACCTGGGCGGTGTACGGCGTCGGGTCGAGCCCGAGTTCCCTGAGGTGGGGGAGTACCTCGTCGTGGGCCTGCGCATGGATCGCCTCCTGCCCGATGAACCCGATGACGTCCGCGCGCAACCGCTCGTCCCGGATGTAGGGCAGTACCTGCTTGTACACGTGCACGAACCAGCGCTCACCGGCCGGCAGCAACAGGTGCAGCACGTTCATCGTGTGGGTGGCGAACGGCTCCCCCGGTACCCAGTGCAGCGGTGTGTCCTCCCAGGAGAACGACACCTTCCGCGCCTTGAGCGGTATCCGCTCGGACTCGACCGGCCGGGGCAGCCGGGCGGCATGCTTGTTAGACATGCCGTCAATGTACTGACGGGTAGGTGCCGGGAGAACCCCCGTGCGCCCACTTGTTGACGCGAAGGCCGGTCGTGCCACCCGAGGCCGGGCCGGGCAGGACCTAGCGCAGCCCGTCGACCGTTCGTCCGTCCGTCAGGGTGCCCTTCAACCCGGCCTGATCCCCCTGCTTCGTCCGTACGGCGAGCAGCGCGCCCCGGGCCGACCCGCTCACCCTGCCCGTCGTACTGATCGAGGCGGTGTCCTTGCTGCCCGCCGCGAGCAGGTACCAGTCGCCCGTGCTCGACTTCCACAGCACGCCCGCGAGCACATGGGGGTCACGGCTGCCGCACGCGGGCGAGTTCTCGGCCTTCGCCGCGATGGCACCGTACGCTCCGCCCGGGGTGTGGAACTGGGCCAGGACCCGGGTGCCGTAGCCCCGCCAGGTGTCGGCCCGGGTGCACACCCAGACGGCCTGCCCGCTCGCGTCGGGCAGCGGCTGCTGCGCGTACTGCCAGGCGTTCACGGACCGCACGCCCTGGGAGCGCACGGCGGCCAGGGAGCAGGCGAACGGCGCCCAGTTCCGCAGCGCCGCCGGGCCCGCGGCCTCGTGGGGTGCCGCGGGCGGCCCCGAGGTGAGATGGGCCGGGATCAGCTCGCCGAGATCGGTCAGCAGGTGCGGGCCCGAGGTGTCGGTCACCTCCATGACGTTCCACGAGGTGCAGGTGCCGGTCGGGGCGGGGCCAGCCAGTGGCGTGCTGACACCCTCGGCCGAGAGGGTGAGGGGCGTCGGGCCCGCGGCCGGCTTCATCAGGTCGCGCTCGGCGGCCCTGGTCACCCAGGGGGCGGTCAGATAGCGGACGTTGCCGTCGGCCCGGTCCAGGACCAGCGCTTCCGCCTCGGCCCCGGTCGCGCCGTCGACCCGGGCGAAGTCGAGGGCCGCGCCGCCCGCGCCGGCGCGCGGCTCGGCGTACCGGGCGATGCGCAGTCCGTCGTAGAAGAGCACCACGCGCGCCTGGTCCACGTCACCGGCGTACAGCAGCTGCGGCGGTCCGGCCGGGGCACCCGAGGGGGTGCCGGGCGTCGCCGAGACCTGCACGGACTCGCCGGGCCGGGCCCAGACGGCGAGCGCGCGGCGCAGCAGCGCGCTGTCCCCGGCGAGGTTGCCGCGCGCGGGCCACACGGAGAAGTCGGTGCGCGCGGACGACCGCCACGTCGTCGGGGCGACCCGCGTCACCTTCCCGGGGTCGAGGGCGGCCTCGGCGGCCGGGTTCTGCGCGTACGACGGGGCGGCGGCGCCGTCGGGTCCCCAGCCGCCGTTGGGCAGGGCGAGCAGCGCGCCGCAGACGGCCGCCGCGACGCCCGCGGCGAGCGCGGCCTTCATGTGCTGTCTGCGCCGCATCAGGTCGGTGGGCCGGGCGTGCAGCGAACAGGGGTCGAACTCGGGGGACAGGAGCAGGGCGTCCCTGGCCTCGACACCGCCCGCCTCCTTGAGCGCCGCGCCCGGGTCGTCGACGCCCGCCGCCGTCAGCACCTTGCGTACGTCGGGGTCGGGCAGCTTCTCCAGGCCGCGCAGGACGTACGCCGCGCGGGCGGGACCGGACAGGGCCGACAGCCGCTGGTCCAGGGCGAGTTCGTCGGCTCCGCCCGAGTGCGGGAAGAGCCTCAGGCCCCACACCTGGGGCAGGAACGGGGGCAGTTGGGACCGCCTGGGCCAGGCCGCGCGCCGCAGCGGCACCCCGGCCTCCAGCGCCGTACGCACGACCTTGAGGCGTACGAGGGCGTAGCCGGGGTCGCCGTCGCGGCCGGTGGCCTGGGCCGGGATCAGGGTGGCGGTCGTGCGTCCCCGGGGCAGGGCGCGCTGGGTGAGGGCGTGCGCGGTCAGTACTCGTCGGTTGCGGCCGAGACTCGGCGGCAGTACCAGATAGGCGAGCCGGACGAGCCGCGGGTAGTGCTCGACGAGAGCGGCCTCGGCCTGCTCGACGTCGACGACCGGTCCTGGGGAGGCTGCGGAGCGCTGGGCTACATCCTGTGACTGCACGTTCAGCAAAACGAGCGAATCGGTGGATGGTCACCCCGGGGGCCGGAAGCCCGGAGGGGGCGTGTTCCGCCTCGGGGTCCGGCACAGGCATGACTTTCCGCCCGTCCGGCGGTAGGTCCGCCGGCTGTGCTGATCGGACAACGTGACCGTAGCGCGAGTGGATCGACTCCGGAGCCTACGGGCCTACGCGTGTGCCGGGTTCCGCTCCAGGGCGTGACGCGGTGGGTTTACGTTCGACTGAACTGTCCGTCCGTGACGGGGGAGATTGAGCACTGGGCGCGCCGCAGCCGTATCGGAGGCCAGGGCCCTCGCCGGGGCTCTCGACGGCGTGGGCGCCGACAGGCACCGGAGGAACGTATGAGGTTGACACGCGAAACGCTGAGCGGGCACGGCCTTGCGGTCGTCGCGGCCGCGGCCCTGCTGGCGCTGACCGGCTGCGGCGGGTCGGGCGGGGGAGGAACCAAGAGCGACTCGGCCGACCGGGTCCCGGCCACCGCGACCGGCAGTCTGGAGGATCTGGCGGCCGAGGTGAAGTGCAAGCCGGACATCCAGACGGATGCCGACGAGATCCGTCAGGCGATCTGCAAGAACACCGACGGCAAGTTCGTCCTCGCGACCTTCGCCACCGACCGCGGCCAGCGTGAATGGATCAACGACGCGAAGGACTACGGGGGGTTCTACCTCGTCGGCGCGAAGTGGGTCGCCGTCGCCGACCAGAAGGTGGTCACGGCGCTGCGCGGCACGCTCGGCGGTGACATGGAGGTCGGGACCGACCACCACCAGCATTCCCACAGCGGCTGAGCCGCACGTACGGCACACACGCAGAAGGCCGGTGGCGGGATCTCCCGCCACCGGCCTTCTCAGTGCCTTGCTAGTTCTTCGGTGAAGCGACTACTGCCTTCGGCGAAGGGGCTGTTACCTGCACTGCTGACCGGTGTTGATGCAGTTGGCGATCTTGTTCGCCAGGCCACCGGTGGTGACGCTGATGAAGTCGTCGTGGTCGGTCGCCGACTTGTGGAGCTGCTCCGGGAAGCCGTCCACCGCGTACGCGTTCTTCACCACGCCGTTCTGGAGGACCGGCGGCGCGATCTTGTAGACCAGGCGCATCGTCAGCTGCGGGATCGCCTTGAAGCCGTTGCCGCAGACGCCGCTCGCCGGATCGGCGAAGGCCACGTGCGTGCGGTGGTTGGCGCTGTCGATGTTCTGGCCGTCCCAGCAGCTCTGGAAGGCGAACGTGCGGACCACGTTGCTGCCCTGCGGGCAGATCGGGTACTGCGTCGTCAGCTGGACCTTGTTCTCGAAGCCGGTGCAGCTCCAGTGCGCGTTGGCGTTCGCCAGACCGTTGGTGGTGGTCTTGGCGTCACCGGTGATGATGCGCAGGAACTGCGGCATCGCGACGACCTTGCTGGCCGGGCTGCCGACGTACTTGATCTGCGCCTGTACGGGCGTCAGGATCTTGCCGACGTTGCCTTCCTTGCCACCACCGTCCGCGTTCTGGTCGAAGTCCTGCGTGCCGTTCTGGAGACGGACCACCGGCCAGTAGTACGAGGACAGGTCGTTCTTGTTCTGGCAGCTGGTCCCGCCCTGCAGGAACGTCTGGTTGCTGGAGAACGCGTTGACCTTCTGGTTGCCGACGTAGTCGTGCAGGTGGTGCGCGCCGTTGGTCACACCGGGCGCCACGATCACGTTGTCGGTGTTGTGGTTCTTGTTCGCGTTCACGCCGCACTGGGTGGTGAACGTACCCCGAGAGGCGTTGGCGCCCTTCTGCGGCTTGCCCTGGACGTTCGCCGCGACCTTCGTGATGTCGACGAAGTCGGCGGCGACGGGACCGTTTCCGGCCTGGCCACCGATGTTGGCCGGCGCGCTCGCGCTCGGAGCCGCGCTGGCCGAGGCACCGCCGTTGTTCTGCTGGCCACCGTTGTTCTGCTGGCCGTTGTTCTGACCCCCGTTGTTCTG
The DNA here is from genome assembly GCF_039503195.1 of Streptomyces mirabilis. Classification (NCBI taxonomy): domain Bacteria; kingdom Bacillati; phylum Actinomycetota; class Actinomycetes; order Kitasatosporales; family Streptomycetaceae; genus Streptomyces; species Streptomyces mirabilis. Next base: position 3,280,079 of record NZ_JBCJKP010000001.1, on the reverse strand, counting down.
CTGGCCGTTGTTCTGGCCACCGGCGGTGGTCTGGGCCTGGTCGGCGGTGGTGCCGGTGCAGGTGGCGAGACCGTCCAGCGTGGTCGGCGCGGCGGCGCCCACCCGGGTGAAGTCGATCTTGATTCGGCCGATGACCGCGGTCCGCTTGTCCTTGAGCGGCGACAGGATCGCGTTCTGGACGAAGCCCGCGTCATTGGCCTGAGCCTGACGCGACGAGGCCAGCCGGGCGTAAGCCTCGGTGATCTGCTTGTCGAGCGTGGCCAGCTCCGTGTCGATGTTCGACTTGGCGTTGGCGGGCACACTGGTCAGTTTCTGCCCGACATCGGGGCAGGAGATGGTGGCGACCTGGGCGGCGGCGGCCTTGGTGGTGTTCGGGCTCGAGTTGGTCTCGTGCGCCGAGGCGTAGAAATTCGCCCAGATCAATCCGCCCCCACCGATCGCGAGCGCCGCGGATGCGGCAACGGCGCGAACAGCCAGCGGCGAACGTCGTTTGCGAGTGTTGCGTCCCATGGAACTCCTCTGACTTCCTTGCGGGGCAGCGAGGCGCCCGACAGGAGTGAAGCGGCGTCCATCAGTACGCAGGTGACTCCTGAGGCGTTCAGAAACCCTGGAAAATCTTAGAAGTTCGTGAGGTCATTTCCGGCGCAATGGGCTCAGAAGCGCATGTTTTTCGAGGAGTTGATCTCGGAAAACAGGTTTGAATGATATTCAACGGCGCCGGCGGGTCCTTCTTCCTCAGTGGCTGCCGTGATCCAAATAGGCCAGTACGGCGAGTACGCGCCGGTTGTCGTCGTCGGAGACCTCCAGCCCCAGTTTGGTGAAGATGTTGGAGGTGTGTTTGGCGATCGCCCGTTCTGTGACCACGAGTTGGGCCGCGATCGCCGCGTTCGAGCGTCCCTGCGCCATCAGTTCGAGCACCTCCAGCTCACGTGGTGTCAGCCGCCCGAGGGGCTGCGCGGTGTGTGAACGCCGCGCCAGCAACTGCTGAATGACCTGCGGATCCATCGCGGTCCCGCCCGCGGCGACCCGCCGTACGGCGTCGATGAACTGCTCCGCGTCGAACACCCGGTCCTTGAGCAGATAACCGACCCCGCCCGTGCCGTCCGCGAGCAACTCCCGTGCGTACAGCTGCTCCACGTGCTGGGAGAGCACGAGCACCGGCAGCCCCGGCCGCTCCCGACGGGCCTGGAGCGCGCACTGCAGCCCCTCGTCCGTGTGCGAGGGCGGCAGCCGTACGTCGACCACGGCGACGTCCGGCGCCAACTCGGCCAGCGCCCTGGCGAGTTCGGGCCCGCTCTCGACGGCGGCGGCGATCTCGAAGTCGTACGCCTCGAGCATCCGGACCAGTCCGTCGCGCAGCAGGAACAGGTCTTCGGCTAGGACAACGCGCAAGGGATCTCCATGGTGACCATGGTGGGACCGCCCGCGGGGCTGCTGACGGCCAGGACGCCGTCGAATGTACCGAGCCGCCGCTCGACGCCGGTGAGGCCCGAGCCCGCGCCGACCCGGGCGCCGCCCTCTCCGTCGTCGGTGACGGTGATGCGGAGCGTTCCGTCCCTGTGCTGGAGGTCGACCCAGAGGCGCTCGGCGCCGGAGTGCTTGACCGCGTTGGTCAGTACCTCGCTGACGGCGAAGTACGCGGCGGACTCGACGGGCGCGTCGGCACGGCCGTCCATGTCGACGTCCACCTCGCTCACGAGAGGCAGCCGCAGCGCCAACGCCCTTACCGCGTCGCCGAGTCCACGCTCGGCGAGCACGGGGGGATGAATGCCCCGTACGAGGTCGCGCAGCTCGGTGAGTGCCTCGGCGGAGGACCGGCGGGCCTGGGCGAGCAGCTGTCGGGCCTTGGCCGGGTCCTTCTCGATGAGGACGTCGACGGTCCTCAGGTCCATCCCCATGGCGACCAGTCGCGCCTGCGCCCCGTCGTGCAAGTCCCTCTCGATACGCCGGAGTTCGGCCGCCGAGGTGTCCACGGCGGTGCGCCGGGTCTCGGTGAGGACGCGGACCCGCTCGGCGAGTTCGCCGTCGCCGGGGGCGAGGACGGCGCGGGTGAGGAGGAAATGGACCCGAAGGAGGGCGGGGGAGAGGGCGTAGGAGGCGACGAGGAGCGCCGCGCCCAGTGCCCCCGCGAGGAGGGCGGTGCCCTGCCCCGACACCGGCACGAAGCCGTACCACCACCCCACGTGCGTGCCGTCCGTGAAGACCCGCCACAGGCCGGCCGCCAGGGCGAAGCCCTCCAGGGGGTAGAAGAGGAGGGCGGCGGGCAGCAGCGCGGTCACGAACCCGGCGGTCATGTCGACCACCAGCCAGCCGAGGTCACGCCAGGTCGCCGGATCCCCCAGCATGCGGAAGCAGCGCGTCCACGGGGGCGTGCCCGTGGGCAGGCTCCGGTACGTGGACGGAATCCGTATCCCGCACCACTCGGCGGCGACGATCCGTCGCCGGTCCGCGAAGGCCCGTACGCCGGTCAGGACCCACGGAGTCGTGACGATCCCCACCCCCACCGGGACGAGCAGGATCGACACGACGGACAGTACGAGGAGGACAACCGCGCCGGTGTACCCCCCGACGGCCAGCATCAGCCCTCGTCTCCCGGCGACCAGTACCTCCGGCCCGCGCGTCCGTATGCCCCTGCCGCTCCACATCTCCATACCGCCAGTCTCACCGACCCGCCCCGCGGGGTCACTGGGCCGAGCACCAGGACGGGGGTGGTGCCAGGTGCACCCCGGGGCGGGCCTTTCCTCGCCCCGCCGCCCCTTGCCCGTCCCCTCCTCCCGGGGCTCCGCCCAGTGAGCCCGCGGGGTGGTCTTTCGGCTGCGGCCGGTGGGGGCTGGTCGCGCAGTTCCCCGCGCCCCTGAGAGCCTCAGCCCGTCCGGCGTTCGAGGACGGGGTCGTTCAGGCCGAACGGGGGTTCGGGGGGCGGAGCCCCCATGTGCGGAGGGGACGGGCAGGGGCGGCGGGGGCGGGGACAAGGGCGCTACTGGGTGAGTACCTTTGTCTCCAGGTGTGGTGGGAGGCCCACCGGGGGGCGGTCCGGGCGTTGGGGGGCCACCCCGCCGATGCCCTGGAGCCAGGTCCACGTGTCCGCGACCGTTTCCGAGACGGGTCGGCACCGCAGTCCCGCCGCCACCGCCCGGGACACGTCCGCCCGATGAAGAGCGTCATGCATGTCGGATCCCACCGGCACCCACACCGGCAACTGCGTCCACGGCTGAATCCCGGCGTCGAGGACCACGGAAGGCTCGGTCCAACGCAGTTCCGCCCGCGCCCCGGTGACCTGGACGCACGCGTCGAGCAGCTCGCCCATCGTCGTATGCCCCTGCGGACTCATCAAGTTGTACGCCCCGCTCACCCCCGCATCCGCCGCCCCGAGGATCCACTCCGCGAGATCACGCACATCGACGTACTGGAGGGGAAGGGACCGCGGGCCGGGCGCGAGTACGGGACCGCCCCGGGCGATCCGGGCCAACCACCACGGCAGGCGCCCGATGTTCTCGTACGGTCCGAGGATCAGCCCGGACCGCACCAGCAACGAGCGCTCCGCGCCGAACGCGGACACGGCGGCCAGCTCGCCGCCCAGTTTGTCCTGCGCGTAGTCGGTCTGTTCCGCGTCCTCGGACGCCCCATCCACGAGCGGCGCGTCCTCGGCGTAGTCGGCGGGCGGAGCCCACGCGTAGACCGAGCAGCTCGACACGTACACATACCGCCCGGCCCGGTCGGCCAACAGCCGTGCCGTGTCGCGAACGGCCCGCGGCGCCGCCGACCAGGTGTCGACGACGACATCCCACGCACCATCGGTGGACGCGTCGGCGAGCGCCGCGAGCCCGTCGGGGGCGGTGCGGTCACCCAGCAAGGACCGCGCCCCGGCGGGCGGCTCGCGCCGCCCGCGGTGGAAGACGGTCACCTCCCAGTCACGGCCGAGCGCCGCCTCCACCACGGCCCGCCCCGCGAAGTCCGTACCGCCCAGCATCAGCAGTTTCTTGGGTGTCATACGGAGGACTCTGCCCGCACGGTCCGCCGGACGGAACGGGAATCTGCTGACAGAAGAGTTCCTGAGCTGCGAGGCGGGTCAACGCCCCGTCGGAGGTGCGTACTTGTACCCCACCCGCCGTACCGTCTGGATCGCCTGCCGGTGCCGCGCGCCCAGCTTGCGCCGCAACCGCGCGACGTGGACGTCGACGGTCCGCCCGTCGCCCACGTGCCCGTAGCCCCACACGGTGGTGACCAACTGGTCGCGGGTGTGCACCCGGTGCGGATGCGAGACGAGGTGGGCGAGCAGCTCGAACTCCAGGTAGGTGAGGTCGAGCGGCCGCCCGTCGACCTCGGCGGTGCGCTGCACGGCGTCGATGCGGACGAGCGGGTCGTCCCCCACGGCGGCATCGGTGGGGGCCGGGGAGTCCGGGACGGCGACCGGCAGCAGGGGCTGCTGGTCGGCCGGTACGAGGACCAGGTAGCCGATCATCGGCGGCTGGCCGGGGAGTACGGGCAGGGTGTGCGGGGGAGCGGGCAGCCAGGTGGCGCCCGGCGGCAGGAAGTCCGCGACGTCGACCACCTCGTCCCGGTGGACGGCACGGAGTCGGTGCCGCGCGGGGACGGGGGCGGGTGCCGGTGCGGAGGTGGTCGCGACGGACGAGAAGGAACGAGTGGTCGCCATGAGGGGTCAGCTCTTTCGCGCGAGAAGTTCGTCGGGAAGGTCGACGACCGCGAGTTCGTGGTCGGGGCCGTCGAGGACGTACGTCGTGCGCGCTGGCCGAAGGCCGGGGTGTACGGCTTTAGAGGGCCGGCGCGTTCGTCGCGCGGCAACACACCCGGTCGAAGTCGTGATGCTGACGGGAAGGCCAGAAGGGCTCCAGGTCGGGGCGACCCGTCGCGGTGTACTTCTGGAAGCTGGCCATGCCCCCATTGAAGCAGAAGCCGGAGCCGGGCAGGAGACTCCTCTCACAGGTCGGACGCGTCCTTGGCGTGAACTTGACGCCGTACGACGGGCTGACCTCGTACGACGAGGTCGACCGCGTCGTACGAGGCCGACGTCGCGCAACGCGAGGAGGCGCCCACCATGACGGTGGGCGCCTCCTCGCGTTGTGTGCGGGGCGGATCAGACCTGACCGGCCTTCTCCAGGGCGGAGCAGCAGGTGTCGACGAGCAGGCGCGTGACGACGTACGGGTCGACGTTGGCGTTCGGGCGGCGGTCCTCGATGTAACCCTTGCCGTCCTTCTCGACCTGCCACGGGATGCGGACCGAGGCGCCGCGGTTGGAGACGCCGTAGGAGTACTCGTTCCACGGGGCGGTCTCGTGCAGACCGGTCAGGCGGTCGTCGATGCCGGCGCCGTAGTTCTTGACGTGGTCGAGCGGCTTCGAGCCCTCGCCCAGCGACTCGCACGCGGTGATGATCGCGTCGTAGCCCTCGCGCATCGCCTTGGTGGAGAAGTTGGTGTGCGCGCCGGCGCCGTTCCAGTCGCCCTTGACCGGCTTGGGGTCGAGGGTCGCGGAGATGTTGAAGTCCTCGGCGGTGCGGTAGAGCAGCCAGCGGGCCACCCACAGCTGGTCGGAGACCTCCAGCGGCGCCAGCGGGCCGACCTGGAACTCCCACTGGCCGGGCATGACCTCGGCGTTGATGCCGGAGATGCCGAGCCCCGCCTTGAGGCAGTTCTCGAGGTGCGCCTCGACGACGTCACGGCCGAAGATCTCGTCCGCGCCGACACCGCAGTAGTAGCCGCCCTGGGGGGCCGGAAAGCCGCCGACGGGGAAGCCGAGCGGGCGCTCCCCGTCGAAGAAGGTGTACTCCTGCTCGATGCCGAAGATCGGCTCCTGCGCGGCGAACTTCTCCGCCACCTCGGCCAGCGCGGCACGGGTGTTGGACTCGTGCGGCGTCATGTCGATGTTCAGGACCTCGCACATCACGAGGACGTCGTCGCCGCCGCGGATCGGGTCCGGGAACGTGGCGACGGGCTTGAGTACGCGGTCCGAGGCGTGCCCCTCGGCCTGGTTCGTGGAAGACCCGTCGAAGCCCCAGATCGGCAGCTCGACGCCCTTGGCGTCGTCGCCCAGTATCTTCGTCTTGGAACGGAGCTTGGCCGTCGGCTCGGTGCCGTCGATCCAGATGTACTCAGCCTTGAAGGTCACGGGCCACATCCTTCGGGGTGTGTCTTGGGGCGCACTGCGGGTGCTGCGGCGCTGCGGCACTGGGGCGCCGCGGTACTGCCCGGCAGCCTGTCAACAGGCGATTTCCCGATCATTGCTCGAATGTGAACCCCGTGTTACCGGGTGTCTCCGTGCTGCGACTCACTCGCCGAGAGCGATGCGCGTCCGCATCGCCGACCCGCTCGCGAAGGCCGCGTGCACACGCGTCGGGCCACCGTGGTCCTCCCGGTCCCGGTGGCGGCGGCTCGTATGCGATGGGTTTGCGGGCGCGCACCGGGCTCTGCGCCCGGTGAACGCGCTCTACGTGTCGGTCCTGGTCTACGTGCCGGTCCTGCTGTTCGTGGCCGCGAACAGCAGGACGCACGACCCGCACCGGGCGGCGGTCCGGGCCGCGGGGCTGCTGCCGCACGCGGCCCGGCCGGTACCGCCGTCCGATCGGCGGACTTCCTCAGTCGTCAGGTGCAGGCGCTCACCCCACCTTCTCGATCCGGGCCCGGCGGATCAGGAACTTGCCCGGCTCCCGGACCTGCTCGAACGCCGCGTTGTTGAGCAGTACGCAGCTGCCCGACACCGAGGTGACCTGCACGGTCGTGGACTTGTTGTTGTCCAGGTTCGTGACCTTGAGCTTGGTCCCGGCCGGGAACTGGTTGCTGGAAGCCGCCGGGGCGCCCGCCTCGCCCGAGAGGGTGACGGTCGAACCGTTGCAGACCTGCTGGCCTGTGGCGGCGCCACCACCACCCGTCCCCTGCGCGGGTGCGGTGGTCTGCTGCTGCGCGGGTGTGGTCGTCGCCGGCTGGGCGGACTGCGCGGGCTGCGTGGTCTGGGAGCCCTGAGCCGACTCCCCAACCGCGCAACCGGACGCCTTCTGCTGCACCTTGATCTGTGCGATGACCGCCTCGCGGTTGGCGATCCGCGCCGCCGACTGTGCGTCGGGATTGGCCCGTTGGCCGTCGATGAACTTCTGGTTGTTGCCGAGGGCGGTGGCGAGCCCCTGGCAGACCGTCGAGTTCCCGGCGGACAGGGTCCGGCCGTTCTCGGTCGGCGCCGCGTTCGAGGTGGACGCCATGGCGAAGGCGCCACCTCCGGCCACGGCGGCCGCACCGACCAGCAGCGCGAGCTTCTTCTTGGGACTGAGAGTCCTTCTACGCGACATGCGCGCCTCCTGTCCCCGGCCGCCTCGTGCGGCGGCCGGATGCGATCCGTGTGCCGCTATGTACGAGATGCCGAACAGGGTTACTCAACGGTTAACACGAGTCAGTGCAGTGGCTTGGGTCACATGCGAGTCAAGGCGTCCCGCACCGCTTCCTCCGTACGGGCCACGACTGCCGTCCCGTCCTCCGCCGTGATGATCGGGCGCTGGATGAGCTTCGGGTGCTCGGCCAGCGCCTTGATCCACTGCCCGCGCGAACTGTGGTCGCGAGCCCACGACTTCAGGTCGAGCTCCTTCGCGAGGGCCTCCTGCGTCCGGGTGATGTCCCACGGTTCGAGGCCCAGCCGCTCCAGTACGTCCCGGATCTCGTCCTCCGTGGGGACGTCCTCCAGGTAGCGGCGGACGGTGTACTGCGCACCCTCCGCGTCGAGCAGGCTGATGGCGCTGCGGCACTTCGAACAGGCGGGATTGATCCAGATCTCCATGCCACACACGGTACGCGAGCCGTTCATCACAAGATCATCACTCCATTCCTCCTGTTCGGTCCGGGAGCCATGAGCGGCACCCAGGGCGCGCAGGACGAGGTGAACGCGGCGAAGGGTGCGGCTGCCGGCCGCGTCCGACGATCACGATGACCGCCACCGCCACCGTCACCGCGACGCCGAAGCCGCGAGCTACCGTCACCAAGACGGTGCGGACGCCGGGCCCGACCGAAACGGTCGCCGAGGCCGCGCGGGACGCCGCGACGGACACGAGCGGGAGCAGCGACACCGGCACCTGCTCGATCGTCTCCGACTCGGGCAACTGCTATGAGGCGGGGCAGTACTGGGAGGGTCTGTTCGAATGTGCCGCCGCCTCACGCACCTCTCGGGGAACTGCTGTGACACGGCGGCAATTCCCTTGCTCACCTGGATGTTTGCTGGACTCTGCGGACTCCCTGGATGTCAGTGCCGGGCAGTAAACTGGAGGCAGTGTTCGAGGGTGTCGCCGGGGGGTCCGGATGGCGCCCTGACCGCGACAGGAGGATGCCTGTGCCCGCTGCCGCACTGAAGCCGCTGCCCACTCAGTCCACGTCCAAGAGGGCGGTCCTGATGGACCTGCCGTACGAGCCCGTGGCGAAGCGCCCGTTGCCGCCGGGGCGGCCTCGCGAGTGGTACGTCACGCACAACCGCCGGCTCAAGGCGATGCGTCTCGCGATCGCTCTGCTCGACTCCGGTGTGTACGTTCCGAATCAGGCCCGCAACGAGAAGATCCGCAGTACCGCGGAGGCGATCGGTGTTCATCCGCCGTCGGACACCACGTGCCACATGGTGCGCGCGCTGATGCGCTACGCGCGCTGAGCGCGGGGACGGCGGGGACGGCGGGGACGACGTACCTCGCCCCCGCCGCCCCTACCCGTCCCATCCCTACCTGGGGGCTCAGCCCCCAGACCCCCATCGGCCTGAACGGCCTCGTCCTCAATCGCCGGACGGGCTGGAGACGCGGGCCGGGGTGGGTGGTGCGCGGCCCCCGGCCTCGTCCTGGAACGCTGGACGACCCCGGGCTTTTAGGGGCGCGGGGAACTGCGCGGCCGGCCCCACCGGCCGTCAGCCAAAGAACTTCGGGCGGACGGGGGCGCGGAGAGTGGGGCGCGGTCCGCCCACACCGGGCCCGCAGCCGGACGGCACACCCGGGGGCTGGGGCCGAGCCCGTTCCCTCCGTCACCTCCCCGTCGTCAGTTCCTTCTCCAGAGGGGTCCGGAAGCGCGGTGTGATCCGGGTCGGGCCCAGCCAGGCCCGTAGGCGGGCGGCCTCCGTCTCGATGGCGGCCAGTGCCTCCCGCCCCACCCCGGCAGGGTCCAGCACCCGCCACACCAGAGCCCCATCGGCCCGCTGCGCCCACCCCCCGACCACCCGTCCGTCCCACCACACCGTCGGCCCGACATTCCCACTGCCGTCGAAGAGCGCGGGGCGGAGGGAGGGGGACAGGTACCACTCCCGTTCCTGCCATCCCATGGCCGTGGGATCGAGCCCGGGGAGGAGCGCGGCCCACGGCGCGGCGGGGCCGGGGACGGGGGCGATGTCGTCGGCGGTCACATATCCGGTGGCTCCGTCGTCGAGCGACACGGCCACCGCCCCGATCGCGGCCAGCGCCCGCCGCACATCGGTGACCTTCCACCCCGTCCACCACTTGAGGTCGGCCTCGGTGGCGGGCCCGCACACCGCGAGCCAGCGGCGCAGCAACTCGGGCTGGGCCTCGGAGGGCGGGAGTTCGGGATGCGGCGGCGCCACGGCCCAGCGGAACTGGGTCGACGTCCAGGACCCCAGCGGGCGCCCACGCACCACCCGCCCCTCGACCCCGAGCACCCGCATCAGCCGGGACGACACGGTCTGCGCGCTCTCGTAACTCCGTCCCGCGCCGTACGTGAACTGCTCCCTCAACCGCGGCTCGTCCTGGACGAGTTCGTTCACCGTGGCCTGCCCGCGCCGCTCCAGCGCGGCGAGCGCGGACGCCTCCACCTCGGCGAGCCACTCCTCGGTCAGCCGCCCGCCACTGCCGCTCACCATGTCCTTGACCAGCCCGGCCCGGGCCTTCGCGGCGATCGCGAGCCCCGTCGAGGCGTGCACCACCGCGGCCAGCTCGGTGCGGAACACGAACACGGTGTGCCGCATGCCGTGCATCCGTACCAGCGTCCGGTCCTCGTACAGCGCCCGGTCGAGCTCCGCCACCGTCTTCCCGGCGTCCGCGAGCCGCGCGCCCACCGCCAGGTACACCGTCGCCGGATCGGTCCCGTGCAGTGCGACCAGGGACCCGGCGACCTCCTCGGGGCTCGCCGCGCGCGCCGTCCCCGCGAGCCGGTGCCGCAGGGCGAGCCGGGCCCGCCGCTCCGCCACTGCGATGTGCCGTCGTTCCTCGCCCACGCCGCCTCCCTCTCGTAGCTGCCGTCCCGCATCCTCTCGCGCCTCACCCGATCGGCGCCCCCACCATGCGTACGCCCTGCTCACGGCCTTGACTGAAGCGGGAATCCGCAGCGGAACGTCGGGAGACGACATGGCGCGGCACGCTGGGCAAGGGATACGCGGGACAGGCGGGGTGCACGGGGTGCACGGGATACGAGCGCCCGGCGTACGACGGGCCGGCCCGGGTCCGTGGCCGTCGTGCTCCTGCTGGCCCTCGGCGCCTGCCTGGCCGGCTGTTCCAACGGCACCGGTCCGTCCGACGTGGCCTCCGCCGCCTCCTCCCTCGCGTCCGAGGCCGGCGACTCGCTCGCCTCCGCGACCGCCGAGGCCGGGCGGAAGTTCGACGAGTTCAAGAACGGCCTGGACGCCAAGGACGAGGTGAAGCTCGGCGACCGGGTGACCATCGACTCCGCGGGCCGGGCCACCGTCAAGGCGACCGCCACCAACCCGACGTCCGCGGCGAAGACGTACGCGATCCAGGTCGACTTCCGCGACAAGGGCGGCAACCTCCTCGACACGGTCGTCGTCACCCTGAAGGACGTCCCGGCGGGCGCCGCCAAGGACGCCACCGCCCGCAGCACCCGCACCCTCTCCGGAGACGTCACCGCCGACGTGGCCCGCGCCGTACGGACCTGACACCCGCGAACGCGCCTCCCGCTCCGGCGACCGTCTTGTGGTTATCGCCGTCGCCGATGCCTCAGCCGTACAGCTCGAACAGCCCGGTCACATACGCCGTCAGCCGTTCGCCCAGTAGTTCGGGGATCAGGTCCGCGCGCCCCAGTTCCCGCCACGGCACCGCGAGCTTCTCGGCGTCGGGGGAGTAGGCCAGCGCGTCCAGCAGCCGCCAGTACAAGTGCTCCTCGGCGTCGGCCGGTCGGCGTCCGCCGTGTGCCTCGTACCGCGCGCGGAACCCCAGGCCGTACGCCTCCCCGTGGAGCAGCGCGAGAGCCGTGGAGCAGTGGGCCACGTCCAGGTCGGCGGGCCCCCACGAGGTCTCCACCCAGTCGACCACCCCGCTGATCCGCAGTGTGTCGCCCGCGCCGGTGAAGAGCACGTTGCCGGGATGGAAGTCCCGGTGCAGGAAACATCCTTCGTACGTCGGGGGTTCGCGCCGGATCACGTCCACGGCCCGCTCCCACAGCGCGCCCCGGGGCGCACGGACGCGTTCGGGCGAGGTCCATGCCTGGTAGGGGCGCGGGCGGTCGGCCGGAACCACCGCGTGGATACGGGCCAGTTGGCGGGCCAGCAGGTCGACGCGCCGGTCCAGGTCCTCCTCGTCGACCCGTACGCCGCCCGGCAGCGAGGACATCAACAGCGAGGGGTGGTCGCAGTGTTCGGCGGCGGCGTCGACGGCGTGGAGCTCGGGCGTGGGTAGGTCCTCGTACGGGGCGAGCAGGGTGAGGACGGATGCCTCGCGGGCCAGCAGGCCGGCCGCGTGACGGCGGTAGAAGGGCTTCACGAACGATCGCAGCACCAGACCCGTGCCGTCGTCGAGGGTGAGCCGGCGCATCTGGGAGCTCCAGCCGCCGCGCAGGGCCGTGGACTCCCGTACGCTCCTGTCGGCCGGAAGCTGTTTGGCCACCCAGCCGCGGGTCGCGGTCCACCCCCGCTCGCCCAGTCCCACGAGTACGGCGTCGACGAACCGCGCCCGGTCGGCGGGATTTTCGCGCAGCCACAGCCCCAGCATGTGGTCGGCGTCGGGGAATTCGAGCCGGGTGAACTGGGCGCGGGCGGTGAGCGCGTCCGTGACGGCCTCGGTGACGGCGGGCGGGATGACGGCGTCCGTACCGGGTACGGCGAGGACCGCACGGCCGTCGTACCCGCGCAGCACGTCGAGCGCGGGGGCCTGCCGCCAGCTGTCCGGCGCCCGGATGATCTCGCTGAAGCGCCCGTCGCCCTCGCCGAACGGAACCCGCCAGGCCTCGGCGCCGTACACAGCGGGCGCGCACAGGCCCAGCGCCACCACGCGCCGCCCGTAGTGCCCGGCGAGATCGGCCACCGTCTGGCCACTCATGCTGAACCCGACGAGGATCAGCGGACCGTCCGCCGGCACCGACGCGTCGATGACGGAGACGGCTTGCTCGAAGCGTCGGCGCAGGCTCAGCTCCTTGAGTTCGCCCGAGCTCTCACCGTGTCCGGAGAAGTCGAGGGCGAGGCCCCGGCAGCCGCGTGCCACGAACTCCTCCAGCAGCGGGAGCAGTCGCTCCTTGTCGCCGAGGCCCGCTCCGTGCAGCAGGACGGCGGTGGCCGCGGCGCCAGGGCCGTCGTCACCGCCGCCGCTGACGCAGCTCAGTCGTTCACCGTCATGATCGTGTGCGAAGGAGGCGAGCATCCCCCATTTACCCACGCCCGCTTTTCCACTCTCCACGTACCGACGGCCCCGGCCGGGTCACAGACCCGGGGCGCCCCAGATCGGGAACCAGCGGCTGAGGTCCTGTTCGATCCGCAGATCGTCCGCGAGCGCGGCCTTGACCTGCAGTTCCAGCGCGTTGTCGCGCCGTTGGGCCTCACCGGCCAGCGGTGCGAAGGGATAGAAGGTGCCGCGCTTGTAGAGGTAGACGAGTCCGAGCCGTCGTTGCCCGGTGTCCTGGAAGCCGGCCACGGAGCAGAGCAGCTGCGGTCCGAAGCCGCTGCCCTCCAGTGCGCTGTTCACCGCGTGCAGATCACTGACCAGCGCGGGCAGATCGTCCGGGTCCCGCCGCGAGACCAGCCACGAGTACCCGTACTCGTCCCGGCTGACCTCCACCGGCGGACCCGTGCGTTCGGCATCCGCGTCGAGCAGTTCCTGCACCTCCTGGTGCGCCTGGGCGAAGGCTCCGCCCTCGACGCTCGCGAAACACACCGCTCCCGTCCCGGTCGGGGTGAACCCGGCGGCGGCCTGCAGGGTCAGGGCCGCCGACGGCAGCCCGAAGAGCTGGTCGAGATCGGGCGCGACGGCCTTGGTACGCCCGAGCAGGATGTCCAGGAACCCCATGCAGTCGGCCGCCTTTCCGGAAGGGACGAAGGGCCATGGCCCAGGACGAGCAGGGTGGGTCGGGAAGGGGCGGGCAGGAGAGTCAGGCGGTGTTTTCCGGAGTCGCCGCCTCACCCAGCTCCGCCGAGATCCTGCCCAGTTGTTCGAGCCGCTGCTCCAGGCTGGGGTGGGTCGAGAAGAGCTTCGCGATCCCGGGTTCGGCACCGAAGGCGGGCGTGAAGTAGAACGCGTTGAACGCCTGGGCCGTCCGCAGGTCCTTGGTCGGGATCCGCGCGATGTCCCCGGAGACCTTCGTCAGCGCGGACGCCAGAGCCGAGGGCCGGCCGGTGAGCAGGGCGGCGGACCGGTCGGCGGCCAGCTCGCGGTACCGGGACAGGGCCCGGATCAGCAGGAAGCTGATCGCGTACACGGCCGCGGAGACGGCCATCACCGCCATGAAGATCGCCACGGTGTTCTGGTCCTTGCGGCCGCGCCCGCCGAAGAGCTGGGAGTAGAAGGCGAACCGCACGATCAGCCCGGCGATCACCCCGAGGAACGAGGCCACGGTGATCACGGCGACGTCCTTGTGCGCCACGTGCGACAGCTCGTGCGCGAGCACGCCCTCCAGTTCGTCGGGCTCCAGGCGCCGCAGCAGCCCGGTGGTCACGCACAGGACCGCGTGATCGGCGTTCCGCCCGGTCGCGAACGCGTTCGGCATGTCGATGTCCGACACGGCGACCAGCGGCTTCGGCATGTCCGCGACGGCGCACAGCCGGTCGACGACCCCGTGCAGCTGCGGATACTCCTCGCGCTCCACGATCCGGCCGTGCATCGCGTAGAGCGCGATCCGGTCCGAGAACCAGTACTGAGCGCCGAGAACCAGGGCCGCGACGACCACGACCAGCACCCAGGACTTCAGCAGCACGATCAACGCGGCGACGAAGGCCACGTACAGCAATCCGAGCAGGAACAGCGTGACCGTCATGCGTACGGTCAACCGCGGATCGCTCCGGAACCGGCTCTGCATCTGCATCACCCCCGCAGTAAGGCACTCGTCCCGCTGTCCAGTGTGCACCTGCGGATGCCCATGAAGCGGTTCCGAACAGCCCTAGGAGGTGCAAAGGCATCCTGTGGGATTCCGGGCGGGATCTGGGGGATTCCGCCCAAGATGCTGAGTGGTCGATCGCCGACTAGCCTTTATTCGCGAGCAGCTCTTAATGAAAAGAGCCGCCATCGGAGTACGCCCGCTGCACGCGTCGGCGGTTTGAACGTACTCCCCGTACTCGGGCGAGAATCGCGCCGGACCCGCTCCGCCGCGGTCACGGCCATCTGCCATCCGTCTCGTGCCTCCGAAAGACCGCACGAGGGGTGCAAGGAGGATTCATCCATGAAGGCACAACGTGCGAGGCGCTTCTTCGCGGTATCCGCCATCGGCGTTCTGATGGCCGGAGGCGCCGCGATCGGCGCAGCAGGTACGGCCTCGGCGGCTGCCCCGGCCAAGGCCCCGACCCAAGTCTCCACCTTCGGCTGTTCCAACTGGGGTGGCCGTGGATTCGGGAACTGCGGCTTCGGCTTCAACAACGGCTTCAACGCCGGCTTCAACCGTTTCGGCTTCAACAACGGCTTCGGCTTCAACAACGGCTTCGGCTTCAACAACGGCTTCAACAACGGCTTCGGCGGTGGAGTCGTAGTCGTCGTGGTGCCCTGACGGACCACGGCTGAGGGCCGCCACCTGCAAGGTGGCGGCCCTCAGTATTTCAGGCGTCGTGATCTTCAGACGTCGATCTTCAGACGTCGATCTTTTTTAGACATCGTAGTACAGCTCGAACTCGTGCGGGTGCGGACGCAGCTGCAGCGGCGCGATCTCGTTCGTGCGCTTGTAGTCGATCCACGTCTCGATCAGGTCGGACGTGAAGACGTCGCCCGCGAGCAGGAACTCGTGGTCGGCCTCGAGGCGGTCGAGGACGGCCGGGAGGGAGGTCGGGACCTGGGCGACGCCCGCGTGCTCCTCGGGGGCGAGCTCGTAGAGGTCCTTGTCGATCGGCTCGGCCGGCTCGACCTTGTTCTTGATGCCGTCGAGGCCCGCGAGCAGCAGGGCCGAGAAGGCCAGGTACGGGTTGCCGGAGGAGTCGGGCGCACGGAACTCGACGCGCTTGGCCTTCGGGTTCGAACCGGTGATCGGGATACGCATGGCCGCGGAGCGGTTGCGCTGCGAGTACACCAGGTTGACCGGGGCCTCGAAGCCGGGGACCAGACGGTGGTACGAGTTCACCGTCGGGTTCGTGAAGGCGAGGAGCGACGGGGCGTGCTTGAGGATGCCGCCGATGTAGTAGCGGGCGGTGTCCGAGAGGCCCGCGTAACCGGCCTCGTCGTAGAACAGCGGGTCGCCGTTGGCCCACAGAGACTGGTGGACGTGCATGCCCGAACCGTTGTCGCCGAAGATCGGCTTCGGCATGAAGGTCGCGGTCTTGCCGTTGCGCCAGGCGACGTTCTTCACGATGTACTTGAAGAGCTGGAGGTCGTCGGCCGCGGCGAGCAGCGTGTTGAACTTGTAGTTGATCTCGGCCTGGCCGGCGGTGCCCACCTCGTGGTGCTGGCGCTCGACCTGGAGGCCGGACTTGGCCAGCTCCAGGGAGATCTCGGCACGCAGGTCGGCGAAGTGGTCGACCGGCGGGGTCGGGAAGTAGCCGCCCTTGTAGCGGACCTTGTAACCACGGTTGTCCTCGATGGCGCCGGTGTTCCAGGCGCCGGCCTCGGAGTCGATGTGGTAGAAGGCCTCGTTCGACTTGGTGTCGAAGCGCACGCTGTCGAAGACGTAGAACTCGGCCTCGGGGCCGAAGAACGCGGTGTCGGCGATGCCGGTGGAGGCGAGGTAGGCCTCGGCCTTCTTCGCCACGTTGCGCGGGTCACGGGAGTACTGCTCGCCCGTGATCGGGTCGTGGATGAAGAAGTTGATGTTGACCGTCTTGTCGCGGCGGAAGGGGTCGACGCGCGCGGTGGACAGGTCGGCGCGGAGCGCCATGTCGGACTCGTGGATGGCCTGGAAACCGCGGATCGAGGAACCGTCGAACGCGAGCTCCTCGGCCGGGTCGAAGGCCTCGGCCGGGATCGTGAAGTGCTGCATCACGCCCGGCAGGTCGCAGAAGCGGACGTCGACGAACTTGACGTCCTCGTCCGCGATGAACTTCTTGGCCTCGTCGGCGTTCTGGAACATCCAGCTCCTCCTACTCCCGCCCACAGTGGACCGGGGTGGTAGTTCGTTCGTGCGGCCAGTGCGGTGGCACACGCTGCAGCCGACCATAGGGATGGGGGATTTCTCCAGCGTGACCCATTTGTTTCGCCCAAGTTAACCGACCCGGGGTCGCCAGGCCCCTCCTGTCCGCATGGCAAAACGGGCGCAGTACCGTGGACGGGTGGACAACAGGCAAGCAATCGGATCGTGGCTCTCCGGACCCCGCGCGGCCCTGGAGGACGCCGGTGCCGACCTCGGATACCGGGGCGAACAGCTGGGTCTGCCGGAACAGGGCCCCGGCTCCATCGCCCGCCCCGGCCGCAGGCTGGGCGCCCTCGCCATCGACTGGGCCCTGTGCCTGTTGATCGCATACGGACTGCTCACCCACGGCTACAAGCCGGGGGCGACGGGCAACTGGGCCCTGCTCGTCTTCTTCGTCCTGGGCGTCCTGACCGTCGGCACGGTCGGCTTCACCCCGGGCAAGCGCCTCCTGGGCCTGCGGATCGTCCCCGAGGGCGGTGGCCGTCTCAACCCGCTCCGCGTCCTGCTGCGCACCGCCCTGCTGTGCGTGGCCATCCCCGCCCTGATCTGGGACCGCGACGGCCGCGGCCTGCACGACCGCATGGCCCGCACGATCGAGGTCCGGGCCTAGCGACCGGGCACGACGCCGTACGAGGACATCAGGCCGTACGGCGAGGAGTACGACGATGGGGGCGCCCGGAGTGATCCGGGCGCCCCCATCGTCGTAACGCTGCTCAGAGGAGTGTCAGCGGGCCTTCGGTCCGCCGCGCGGCATCCGCATGCCCTTGGGCATCGGACCCTTCGGAAGAGGCATGTTGCTCATCAGGTCGCCCATCGCGCGCAGCCGGTCGTTGGTGGCCGTCACCTGCGGGCCGGTCAGGACGCGGGGGAACTTCAGCATCGTCGTGCGGAGCTTCTTGAGCTCCACCTGACCCTCGCCGGAGCCCACGAGCACGTCGTGCACGGGCACATCGGCGACGATCCGCGCCATCTTCTTCTTCTCGGCCGCCAGCAGGCTCTTCACCCGGTTCGGGTTGCCCTCGGCCACCAGCACGATGCCGGCCTTGCCGACCGCGCGGTGCACCACGTCCTGGCTGCGGTTCATCGCCACCGCCGGAGTCGTGGTCCAGCCCCGGCCGATGTTGTCCAGCACGGCCGCTGCTGCGCCGGGCTGGCCCTCCATCTGTCCGAACGCGGCTCGCTCGGCCCTGCGCCCGAAGACGATCGCCGTCGCGAGGAAGGCGAGCAGGAGGCCGAGAATGCCCAGGTAGTACGGGTGGTCGATCAAGAGGCCGATCGCGAGGAAGACACCGAAGGTGACGATTCCGACTGCCGCGAGTACAAGACCGATCTTGGAGTCGGCCTTGCGAGTCATCTTGTAGGTCAGGGCGATCTGCTTGAGTCGCCCGGGGTTAGCAGCGTCCGCTGCAGTTTCCTTCCTCGCCATGCCACGAAGTCTACGTGGCCCGACAAGCGCCGACGACGGCAGTGTCCGGGCAGGCGGCGGCAGCGCCCGCACGGGGGGTCCGGCGACGGCTACGAACGCGGCGCCACGGACTCCAGCACGCGCTGCGCCTCGACCCGGTCCTTGGCGCGGCGGCGATCCTCCAGGACGGAGGCCCAGGCGTTGCGGCGGGCGGTGCGCTGACCGCTGCTCATGAGCAGCGACTCGACGGCACGGAGTGCATCGGTGAACGACGGGATGGCTGTGGCGCGTACGGGCGCGGCCTGCATGATGGAGGTCCCCCCTCGGGATGGCGGCTCTGGACGGGGCGGTACGTGGCGTAAGACCAGGGTCACTGATTGGTGTTACCAGGGCGTGACCGACCGGTCAAACACCAATGAAGCCTTGATGCGGCGGGCCTCCAGCATGACGCCGTCCTGACGCCTGTCCCCATCTGCGCGGACGGTCCGCAGCGCGGTGAATTGGCCACATTGTGAGGGGAGTTGCTTGTGCGCCGATTCACACGCGAGCGGTGGCACTGAGTGCCACCGCTCGGGTTGTACGGCGTTTTAAATTGTGTCGCCCGCACTACTCCGTACGGGTGTTCAGACCGCCTGTGAGGCGACGTACGCGCCCCGCTTCTCGATGGCCATCTGGTACAGCCGGCCGGCGCGGTACGAGGAGCGCACCAGCGGGCCCGACATGACACCGGAGAAGCCGATCTGCTCGGCCTCCTCCTTCAGCTCCACGAACTCGTGCGGCTTGACCCAGCGCTCGACGGGGTGGTGGCGCACGGAGGGACGCAGGTACTGCGTGATGGTCACCAGCTCGCAGCCCGCCTCGTGCAGCTGCGTGAGAGCCTCGCTGACCTCCTCGCGGGTCTCGCCCATGCCGAGGATGAGGTTCGACTTCGTGACCAGACCGTAGTCGCGCGCCTCGGTGATGACCTTCAGCGAGCGCTCGTAGCGGAAGCCCGGACGGATGCGCTTGAAGATCCGGGGGACCGTCTCGACGTTGTGCGCGAAGACCTCGGGGCGCGACGAGAAGACCTCGGCGAGCTGGGCGGGCTCGGCGTTGAAGTCGGGGGCGAGGAGTTCGACCTTGGTGCGGCCGGCCTCGCGCTCCGCCGTCTGCCGGTGGATCTGGCGGACCGTCTCGGCGTACAGCCACGCTCCGCCGTCCTCCAGGTCGTCGCGGGCGACGCCGGTGATGGTGGCGTAGTTCAGGTCCATCGTGACCACGGACTCGCCCACGCGACGAGGCTCGTCGCGGTCGAGTGCCTCCGGCTTGCCCGTGTCGATCTGGCAGAAGTCACAGCGCCGGGTGCACTGGTCGCCGCCGATGAGGAACGTGGCCTCGCGGTCTTCCCAGCACTCGTAGATGTTGGGGCAGCCCGCCTCCTGGCAGACCGTGTGCAGGCCCTCGCTCTTCACGAGGTTCTGCATCTTCGTGTACTCGGGGCCCATTTTCGCCCGGGTCTTGATCCACTCGGGCTTGCGCTCGATGGGGGTCTGGGCGTTCCGGACCTCCAGGCGCAGCATTTTGCGTCCGTCGGGTGCGACTGCGGACACATCGGCTCCCTGTAGCTTCGATTCTTCGGCGTACACCAGGGTACGCCCGTACGGTTCTCGGCCCCCGGGGTGGGCAACCTTGCGGACCGGGGGTGCATTCCCGGGGGTTTTCTCGCCCCCGCCGCCCCTGCCCGTCCCCTCCCCACTCGGGGGCTCCGCCCCCGAGTGCCCGACCGGCCTGAACGGCCTCGTCCGCAAACGCCGGACGGGCTGAAGGCTCTCAGGGGCGCGGAGAACTGTGCGAGCAACCCCCACTCACCCGGATTCGACCTCTGTCAGGCCGAGGCCCGTTCGACCTCGCGGGGGCGCAGGTCGGCGTTCTCCAGGACGTCGCGGAGGTGCTTCTCCGCGACCGGCAGGACCTCGGCGATGGTGACGTCGCGCCCCAGCTCGTACGCCAGGGACGTCACCCCCGCGTCCCTGATCCCGCACGGGATGATCTTGTCGAAAGAGGATGTGTCCGGATTCACGTTCAGGGCGAAGCCGTGCATCGTGACGCCCTTGGCGACCCGGATCCCCATGGCGCAGATCTTCCGGTCCTCGCGCCGCTGCCCGGCGTTGGAGGGCGCGTACTCGGGCCCGTTCAGACGGGGGTCGAACTCCTCGTCCGTCAGCCGCGGGTCGAAGTCGAGGGAGAGCCCGCCGAGGGAGGGGCGCGCGGCGACGGGATCGCCCAGGACCCAGACGCCCGCCCGGCCCTCCACCCGGCTGGTCTCGACGCCGAACTCGGCGCAGACCCGGATCATGACCTCTTCGAGCCGCCGCAGGTGCGCCACCACGTCCACCGGGCGCGGCAGCTTCTGGATCGGGTAGCCCACGAGCTGCCCGGGCCCGTGCCAGGTGATCTTGCCGCCGCGGTCCACGTCGACCACGGGCGTGCCGTCGAGGGGTCGTTCGCTGTCCGCCGTACGCCGGCCCGCC
The DNA here is from genome assembly GCF_039503195.1 of Streptomyces mirabilis. Classification (NCBI taxonomy): domain Bacteria; kingdom Bacillati; phylum Actinomycetota; class Actinomycetes; order Kitasatosporales; family Streptomycetaceae; genus Streptomyces; species Streptomyces mirabilis. Next base: position 3,259,706 of record NZ_JBCJKP010000001.1, on the reverse strand, counting down.
GTGTAGACCGGCGGGTGCTCCAGGAGCAGACAGGTGTCGGGGACCTCGTCCAGGAAACGGGCGGCATGCACGCGGCGCTGCTCGTCCCAGGCCTCTTGGTACTCCACGGCCTCGGCACCGAATCCCATGCGGACGAACCGCAACTCACTCACGGCAAGCGCCTCCCTAGAAGCCTCAGAACCTTCAGAACCTGTGGTGTGGCAACCGGCGGGCCCGTTGCGCGGCAGGCGAAAGAACCTTTCGTCAGGTACGTAACGCGCCCACGCCACTGTACGTCCGGGCCGTGCGCGTCAGCCCAGCGGTCAATCCTCACACGATCGGATGAATGTATGCCGATGCGTGCGATCAGGTGCTTACTCTCCGCTACATTCGCGCCGTCCATGAGGCCATAAGGGCTGCTCACAGGCAATCCGGGCACCCAGTGATGCCCGGAAGGCAGGAGACCGCACCGCAGATGACGGAACGACCCGCGCAGCGCACTCCCAATCGCCAGCTCGCCGCGCTCATCGCAGAAGCGGGGTTCTCCAACGCAGGTCTCGCCCGTCGCGTGGACCAGCTCGGACTCGAACACGGACTTGACCTGAGATATGACAAGACATCGGTGACGCGGTGGCTGCGCGGGCAGCAGCCCCGCGGCACCACGCCCGCCCTCATCGCCGAGGTGTTCACACGGCGCCTCGGCCGTCGCCTCACCGCGCAGGACCTCGGGCTCGACGCCTGCGCGCCGGTCTACGCGGGCCTCGAGTTCGCCGCGACCCCCGAGGAGGCCGTCGACATCGTCAGCGGCCTGTGGCGCAAGGACTCCGGCAGCCACGCCGAGCTCCGCAAGATCGCCTTCACCCCGGCGGGACTCGTCGTCCCCAGCCGCGACTGGCTGATCGGACGGGCCGACGACCGGGTGAGCCGCGGTGACCAGGCCGCCGCGCGCATCCCCGCCCAGGGGCGGCCCGCGGTCCCCCGCCAACGCAGCCAGACCGAACGCGGCCCCGGCCAGAAGGTCACCGGCGGGGACATCGCCGCCCTGCGCTCGGTGGGCGAGCTGTTCCGCGCCCTCGACCACGCCTACGGCGGCGGCCACGCCCGCCAGGCCCTGGTCCGCTACCTGGAGCACGAGGCCGAGCCCATGCTGCGCGGCGCGTACGGCGAGCAGACCGGCCGCCGCCTGTTCGCGGCCGCCGCCGACCTCACCCGCCTCGCCGGCTGGACCTCGTACGACATCGGCGCGCACGGGCTCGCGCAGCGCTACTTCGTGCAGGCGCTGCGGCTGTCGCAGGCGGCCGGCGACCGGGCGTACGGCTCCTACGTCCTGGTCACCATGAGCCGGCAGGCGGTCTACCTCGGCCACGGGCGCGAGGCCGTGCAGCTCGCCCGGGTCGCGCAGCAGGGCGTCGGCTCGTCCGTGCCGCCCGTCGTCCAGGCGCTGCTGCACTCCGTGGAGGCGCGCGGGCACGGCGTACTCGGCGAGGTGCGGGCCTGCACGGCGTCGCTGGTGCGCGCCGAGCGGGCCCTCGAATCCGCTCGGCCGGGGGACGAGGCCCCGCACTGGGCACGGTTCTTCGACGAGGCGCAGCTCGCCGACGAGTTCGGGCACTGCCACCGGGATCTGCAGCAGTACCGGGCCGCGGCGCAGCACGCCGAGCGCTCGCTGCAGTTGCGGGCGCCCGGCTTCGCGCGCAGCCGGCTGTTCTGCCGGGTGGTGCTCGCCTCGGCACGGCTCGGGCTCGGGGAGCTCGACCAGGCCTGCCTGTTGGGTGCCGAGGCCGCGGGGCAGGCGGCGGAGATGCGGTCGGTCCGAGCCGTCGAGTACGTACGGGACTTCGAGCGGCGGCTCGAACCGTACCGGGACGCGGCACCCGTACGGGGCTACCGGGATCGGGTGGCGGCCCTGGGCTGACTCAGGCCGCCGTTTCCAGAGGCTCCTCCGTCGCGGCCGGACGGGCGTCCAGGTCCATCAGGAGGGCGTGGGCGGCCCGGCGGCCCGAATGCAGGGCGCCCTGGACCGTGCCGGTGTCCCGGTGGTCCCCGCAGACGTACAGGCCCGCCAGGAGGCGCACAGGACGGCGCAGGTCGTGCGGCGGGGGCATCGCGGGGACCGCGTCACGGGTGTGGTGGACCGCGAGGAGTTCCCAGCGGGTCGTCGACGTGCCGTAGAGACGGGCCAGTTGGGCGCGGACCGCGGTGTCCAGATGGGCGGCGGCCGGGGGAGTGCCCAGCACCGTCGAGGAGACGAGCGCCCGTCCGGCGGGGGCGCGGGAAGGGTCGACCTGGCTGATGACCGCGGTCTGCGCCACCGGGCCGCTCCGGTCGGCGTCCAGCAGCAGGGCCGGGTCGGTCAACGGCGGCTCGTCCGTGGTGTGGTGCAGGACCGTCACCGGATGGAAGGCCGGGACGCGCAGACCGGGCAGCAGCCGGGCCGCGGCGCGGGCTCCGGTCGCCAGCAGGATGGCCCGGCAGCTGAGTTCGCCGTGGTCCTTCGTCGTCACGGTGGTCGTGGAGACCGCAGTGACCTCGACGCCGGTGTGGACGGTGCCCGGGGGCAGGGAGGCCGCCAGGAGCTCCGGCAGGGTGTCCGCGCCGCCCTCCGGCAGACACAGCCGCCCCGACGCGAACGAATGCAGGGCCAGGTCGGCGGCGCGGCTGGAGGTGGTGAGGGCCGGGTCGCACAGGAGTGCGGCGAGCAGGGGGCGCAGAAAACCGTCGACCGCGCGGGGCGGCAGACCACGGGTGGTCAGCGCCTGTGCGGTGGGGAGGTCGGGGCGGGTGAGGAGGCGTTCGGGTGGTGTGACGGCGAGGCGGGCGAGGGCGGTGGCCAGCCGGGTCTGGTCGAGGTGGCCGCCGAGGGGGCCGGGGCGGGAGGACTGGCTCCGGGGGAGACGGGGGGCGCTCGCGAGGGCGCGTGCTGCGGTGAGTGCGCCCCTTGCGCTCCGGGGGGTGGTGGGGGCGGCGGCTCGGTGGTGACGGCCGTCGCTGTGCAGCAGCACGCCCGGGGAGAACGGGCGCAGGGCCAGGGTGTTCAGGCCCGGGGTGCGGTGCAGTTCGGGGTACGACGTGGACAGGAGCCGACCGATGCGGTCGAGCCGGAAGCCGTCCACCTTCTCCGTCGTCATGCGGCCGCCCACGGTGGGGGCGACCTCCAGAACCTTCGTCGTGAGGCCTGCCCTGGCCAGGTGCTGGGCGGCCGCGAGTCCCGCGGCTCCGGCCCCGACGATGACGACGTCCACGTCCGCCTTGCTTACGGGCTCTAGCACGTACCCCTCCTCGAGGTTGCGCGGCCGGTGGGAACGTCATGCCCCCAACCTGCCCTGGGGATACCCGAGTTCGGGTCGAGGGTAGGTGCGTCCGGGGCCGTGGACAGTCGCGCGTCGGGCGTGCACGGTCGCATGGGGGTGCACGGATTCTTCGTCCGCGGGTGAGCGGGGGCCGTTCGCGCAGCTCCCCGCGCCCCTGGGGCGGGGCCCCGCCCCGCATCCCCGGGCGCCCGGACTGGTTCGACTGCGGGCCGGTGGGGGTTGCTCGAGCAGTTCCCCGTGCCCCTGAGAGCCTTCAGCCCGTCCGGCGTTTGAGGATGAGGCCGGTCGGGGGTTCAGGGGCGGAGCCCCCATGGGGGGAAGGGACGGGCAGGGGCGGCGGCGAGGAACGTTCTTCAGTGCAGCGCCGCTCGCAACGCTCCCTCGATCGACGGGAAGGCGAAGGTGAAGCCGGAGGACAGCAGGCGGGTGGGGCGGACGCGTTGGCTGCCCAGGATGTCGCCGGACATGCCGCCGAGGGCGAGGCGCAGGAGAGGAGCCGGGGTGGGGAAGACGGTGGGCCGATGCAGGACGCGCCCCATCGCCTCGGTGATCTCCCGGTTGGTGAGGGGCGTCGGCGCGGTGAGGTTCACCGGCCCGGACAGCGACGACGTGTCGATGAGATGCCGGATCGCGGCCACCTCGTCATGCAGGGAGATGTAGCTCCAGTACTGGCGGCCGTCCCCCATCCGCCCACCGAGCCCCGCTTTGAAGAGCGGAAAGAGCTTCCCCCACGCCCCGCCCTCACGGGCCACCACCAGCCCCGTACGGGCGAAGACGGTACGGACACCCGCCTCCCGCGCCGGTGCCGCCGCCCCCTCCCACGCCACGCACACGGAGGGAAGGAATCCCTCCCCGGGCGGTGCCGACTCGTCCACCACCCGGTCGCCCGTCTCGCCGTAGAACCCGATCGCACTCCCGTTGACGAACACCCGTGGCCGCTCGTCGAGGGAGGCCACCGCCGTGGCCAGCGTCGCCGTCCCGCGCACCCGGCTGTCCAGGATCTTCCGCTTGTACGCCTCCGTCCACCGCTGCGAAGCGACCCCCGCCCCCGCGAGATTGACGACCGCCGCGCACCCGGCGAGCCCCGCGGCGTCCATCCGTTGCCCGTCCGGATCCCACCGCACCTCGTCCTTCCCGCGGGGCGCACGCCGTACGAGGCGGACCACCTCGTGTCCGTCCGCGGTCAGGGAGCGCGTCAGTGCCGAACCGATCAGGCCGGACGCGCCGGCGATCGCGACACGGGACCTACGGGAATCCGGGGCGAGCGGTGAGTCGTTCATGCGCCCATCCTGCCGCGCGCGCCGGGAAAGTACCGGACGGAACTGCGCGGGGCCGCCGTAAAGTGACCTTCATGCCGGTACCGCACATACGCATCGCCACCCTCGACGACGAGGACGCGCTCGGCCGTCTCGACCGTGTCACCTGGTCGACCCAGCACGCCGTCATGCCGCGCCCCCAGCCGCCGTACGAACCCTTCTACAACGAGCGGTTCGGCCCCCGGGACCACCACGTCGCCGAACTCGACGGCGTCCTCGTCGGCTACATCCGGCTGGGCTATCCCACGCCCCTCGCCTGCAACTCCCACGTCCGGCAGATCCAGGGACTTGTCGTCGCCGAGGAGGCGCGCCGCGCGGGCGTAGGACGAGAGCTGCTGCGGGCCGTGATGGACGGGGCCCGACGGCAGGGCGCCCGACGGATCACGCTGCGCGTCCTCGGGCACAACGCCCCGGCACGGAAGCTGTACGAGTCCGAGGGCTTCCAGGTGGAGGGCGTCCTGCCCGAGGAGTTCCTGCTCGACGGCCAGTACGTCGACGACGTGTTCATGGGCCGCTTTCTCTGAGCTACGAGGTGATCAGGTCACCCGTGTCCACCGGTGTCGTCGCGGCCGCCGCGCGCTGGGCGTCGCCCGCGACCTCGTCGGCCGTCAGGACGTAACCCGTCTCGTTGTCCGAGGTCGAGCGGGCGAACACGACGCCGTACACCCTGCCGCCGGTGGTGAGGAGCGGGCCGCCGGAGTTGCCGGGGCGGACGGTGGAGCGGACCGAGTAGATCTCCCGGGTGACCATGCTCGAGTTGTAGATGTTCTGGCCCCGCGCGTTGATCCGGCCTGCGACCGTGGCCGCCTGGAGATCCAGACCACCGTCCTGCGGATAGCCCGCGACGACCGCCGAGTCGCCGCGCTTGGCGCTGTCGTCGAAACGCAGGAGGGGGACCCTGAGGTCCGGCACGTACAGGACCGCGACGTCCTTGCGCGGGTCGAAGAACACCACCCGCGCCGAGTACACACGGCCCACACCGCCCACCCGCACGGTCGGGTTGTCGATGCCCGCCACCACGTGGGCGTTGGTCATCACGTGCTGCGCCGCGTACGCGAACCCGCTGCCCTCCCGGCCCTGGTTGCCCGCGGCGCCCTCGATCTTCACCGTGCTGCGCTTGGCGGCGCTCGTCGCCGCCGCGGTGACGCTGTCGCCGGAGGGCTTCGCGACACCCGCCGTCGGCTCGTTCTCGAACGGGTTGAAGACCTGCGGGAAGCCCGCCTCCGTCAGCGCCGAGGTGGCCCGCGAGAACCAGGTGGGCGTGGTGTCCGGCATCGCCGTCTGTACGGCGCCCAGCAGCGCGGAGTTGCGGATCGACTGGGTGATGAGGGTGGACGAGGAGGCTCCCAGGACGCTCGCGGCGACCCAGGCCACCAGCAGCACCGCCACCGTGTTCGCCGCCGCTCCGCCGACCCCGTCGGCCACCCGCAGCGGCCCCTGGTCCAGTTCGCGGCGCAGCTTCAGCGCCAGCCGGCCCGCCAGCTCGTGGCCCACCACGGCGGGTACCAGCACCGTCAGCACGGCCGTCACCGTCGCCGCCGACGTCCCCGCCGTCACCAGGTCCATCATCCACGGCAGCACCCATACGCCGATGACGGCGCCGCCCACGAACCCGGCGAGCGAGACACAGCCGGCTACCAGCCCGCGCCGGTAGCCGGACGCCGCGTAAGCAAGGATCACCAGCAACAGCAGGATGTCGAGCAGGTCCACGGAGCCGCCTTTCTCTTGGGCCCCTTAGTACGCGTGGGGCAGGCCCAGTGATCAGGCACGCGCGCGTGGAGCCGGGAAACGGCCACGCGTGCGTGGACCTGTAAAAACGTCCCGGACCAGGACGATGGTTCCACCAGGTGGCACAGCACACATCGCGGGGGGATCGGAACCGGGTCAGGGTGGCTCCATGCGTGTCTTCCGAAAGGCGCGGGGGGTCCGGACGCGGCTCGCGCGGAGGGTGTGGGCGCGGCGTGCCACCGTCGTCGCGCTCGGGTGCGTGCCCGGTCTGCTCGCCGTGCTCGCGCTGGTGGTGTGTGCGGTGGGGGGCGACCGGAGGGTCGTCGGGCGCGAGCGGTCGGTGGCCGCGCCGCTACCCGCGGGTCCGCATCGCGCGGCGCGACCGGTCATCGTGCCTCGGTCGCGGTGGCTGGACGCCGGGAGCACGCACGCGCAGCCGCCCGCCCGCTACGACGACCACGTCGTCGCGGTCTTCGTGCACCACACCGACTCGCCGAACGCGTACGAGTGCGCCGACGTGCCCCGCATCATCCGCTCCCTGTACGCCGGTCAGACCGGCATCCGGCGGTGGGACGACATCGGGTACAACTTCCTCGTCGACCGCTGCGGCACGATCTACGAGGGGCGGGCGGGCGGGGTCGACCGGGCCGTCACCGGAGCGCATACGCAGGGGTTCAACCATGGCACCGCGGGGATCGCGGCCATCGGTACGTTCGGGGCGGGGACGCCGGTGCCGCGGGCGATGACCGAGGCGATCGCTTCGTTGGCGGCGTGGAAGCTGGGGCTGTCCGACGTGGATCCCCGTGCCACGGTGCGGCTCGTCTCCAGCAACGACCTCAGCCGTTACACCGCCGGTACGAGTGCGGTGCTGCCCACGCTGGCCGGCCACGACGCGGGCTTCATGACCAACTGTCCGGGCGCCGCGCTGGCGTCCCAACTCCCCCGAATCCGCTCCCGAGCCGCCCACCTCCAGGGCCGCTGACCCCGCCGGCGCACTTCGCCCGCCGGCCGACGGGCGCCGCTCGCACAGTTCCCCCGGCCCCTGGGGCGGGGGCCGCGCCCCGCATTCCCCGCCCACCCGGATTCGTTTGGCTGCGGGCCCGGTGGGGGCTGGTCGCGCAGTTCCCCGCTCCCCTAGAACGGGGCTGCGCCCCGCATCCCCGGCCGCCGGCAGTTCTTCGACCGCGGCCCGGCGGGCGCCGTTCGCGCAGTTCCCCGCGCCCCTGGGGCGGGGGCTTCGCTCCGCATCCCGTGCCCGCCCGACGGCCCGTGGAGGCTGGGCGCGCAGTTCCCCGCGACCCTCGAGGGCGCTGGCGCGCATCTCTAGCCTGTCCGGCGATTGAGGACGAGGCCGTTCAGTCCGATGGGGGGCTGGGGGCGGAGCCCCCAGGTTGAGGATGGGACGGGTAGGGGCGGCGGGGGCGAGAAACGTGTTCACAGACAGGGCACAGTCGAGGCAACGGTGTCTCAGATTGGCCCTCCCTAGCGTTCTTCCCGTAGCAGCCGACCGGAGGTGGGGAAGATGAGCAGCAGGCGTACCGAGAAGACGGGCAAGACGAACAAGGCGGCCGGCGCGCGGGGTTGGAACACCGCTTTGCGGACCCCGTGGGCCGTGGCCTGCGCCGTGGTGACGGTCCTCGTGGGACCCGCCGCGGCCACCGCCTCGGCACTGGACCGAGCCAACGCCGCACCCCCGCACCACGTCCACGAGAACCACGAAGACCACGAAAGCCACAAGAACCACGAGACACGCCTCCCGTACGTCACCCCGTACGCCACGTTGCCTCAGTCCCTGAAGCGCTCCCACAGCTTGGGATAGCGCTCGGCCAGCACGGACTCGTTCTCGAAGTCGAGCGGCGTACCCTCCGGCTCGGGCGACGCGGGCGGAAGGCCCAGGTCGGGCGCGACGACCCCGGTCAGCTGCTCGTACGCCTCGTCCGCGGCGTACCCGAGCTCCTCACCGTCCCCGTCGAGGTCCTCGTCGAAGTCGTCGAGGAGGTCGGCGAGCGAGTCGGGATCGTGCATCGCGCCCTCGAAGACCTCCCGGCCCTGGCCGATCAGCCAGCACCGGAAGAAGTCGAAGGCGTCGTCGCTCACCCCGTCGAGCAGGACCCACGCCGCGCCCCACAGATCCCAGCGGTAGGCGCGGTTGTAGCGGGCCTCGAAGTGACGGGCGAAGTCGAGCACGGCGTCCGGGTCCAGCTGGACGAGCCGTTCGACGAGCAGGTCGGCGTGGTCCTCGGGGTCGCCCTCGACGGCCTCGCGGGTCGTGTCCACCAGCTCCCAGAACTCCGTCTCGTCCATCACGGGTCCAGCATCGGGCCTGAACGGGAGTGACGCACGCGGAGTGCCGCAGATTGTTATGCACGCACATGCCGACGGTAAAACCGCGGGCTACGAGGCGTTTTCCCGGTACAGCGCCGCCAGCCGCACCGCGTCCCCCGCGAATCGCTCCCGCAGCGCCGCCGGCGAGAGCACCTCCACCTCCGGCCCGAGCCCCGTCAGTTGCCCATGGGCGACCTCCTCGGACTCGACGGGGAGAGTGACCGTCACCCAGCCCCGCCCGTCGGGGTCACCGCACCCGTCCAGCGCCTGTCTGGCGGACGCGGGGTCGACGACGTACGCGAGTCTCCGCACGCCCTCCGGAGACAGCCGTACGACGGCCTCCGCCCGCAGGATGGACCGTGCGAACTGCCCGGCCCGCTCCGCCCAGAACCCGGGCAGGTCGAACCCGTCCTCCCGGGTGAAGCACTCCGGGGCGGCCCTCACCTCCGTGAAGCGGTCGATCCGGTAGACCCGGAAGGGGCCGGACCCGGCCGGCCCGGGCTCGGGCACCCGCGCGCACAGGTACCAGACGCCCGCCTTCAGTACGAGCCCGTACGGTTCGAGGACCCGCTCGACCTCGGCGGTCCCGCGCCGGTACCCCGCGGTGATCCGACGGTCGTCCCAGACCGCCTCCGCGACCACGGGCAGCAGCTCGGGCGTCTCGGGCTCGTCGAACCACGCGGGCGCGTCCAGATGGAACCGCTGTCCCGCCGCCCGCGAGGCGTCCCGCAGGGAGGGGAGCAGGGCGGCGGACACCTTCAGGCGCGCGGCGGAGGCGGCGTCCTCCAGACCCATGTCCCGCAGGGCCCCCGGCACCCCGCTCAGGAACAGCGCCTCCGCCTCCGTGCGCGCCAGGCCCGTCAGGCGGGTGCGGTAGCCGCCGATCAGGCGGTAGCCCCCGGCCCTGCCCCGGTCCGCGTACACCGGAACGCCCGCCTCCGACAGCGCCTGGGCGTCCCGCGTGATCGTCCGTTCGGACACCTCGAGCTCCCGCGCCAGCTCGCCGGCGGTCATCGACGGCCGTGACTGGAGCAGCAGCACCATCTTGATCAGGCGGGCAGCACGCATACGGCCATGATGCCGGGCCCCACCGACAGCGAAGCGGCACGCGGGAACGCCGAAGGGCGCGGCGGCCGTAGCCACCGCGCCCCTCGCGAAACACCGGGAACAGGCGGACCCTCAGAGTCCGTAGCGCTCCCGCGCTTCCTTCACCGCGGACGCCTTGACCTCGCCCCGTCGTGCCAGCTGGGCCAGCGCCGCGACGACGATCGACTGCGCGTCGACGCCGAAGTGGCGACGGGCCGCCTCACGGGTGTCGGAGAGGCCGAAGCCGTCGGCACCGAGCGAGGAGTAGTCCTGCTCGACCCACTGCGCGATCTGGTCCGGGACCTGGCGCATGTAGTCGGAGACCGCGAGCACCGGGCCCTCGGCGCCGTGCAGCGCCTGGCGGACGAACGGCATCCGCTCCTCGCCGCGCAGCAGGGCCGCGTCGGCCTCCAGCGCGTCGCGCCGCAGCTCCGTCCAGGAGGTCGCGGACCACACGTCGGCGGCCACGCCCCACTCCTCGGCGAGCAGCTTCTGTGCCTGAAGGGTCCAGTGGATCGCCGTGCCGGAGCCCAGCAGCTGGATGCGCGGGGCGTTGGCGACGGGGGACAGGCCCGCCGACTCGGCCGTGTTGAAGCGGTAGAGGCCCTTGACGATGCCCTCGTCGATACCGAGGCCGGCCGGCTTGGCGGGCTGCGGCATCGGCTCGTTGTAGACCGTCAGGTAGTAGAAGACGTTCGAGTCCTCGCCCGGGGCCGCCTCGCCGTACATCCGGCGCAGACCGTCCTTGACGATCGTCGCGATCTCGTACGCGAACGCCGGGTCGTAGGACAGGGCGGCCGGGTTGGTCGCGGCGATGACCGGGGAGTGGCCGTCGGCGTGCTGGAGGCCCTCGCCCGTCAGCGTCGTACGGCCGGCCGTGGCGCCGACGAGGAAGCCGCGGCCGAGCTGGTCGCCGAGCTGCCACATCTGGTCGGCCGTGCGCTGCCAGCCGAACATCGAGTAGAAGATGTAGAAGGGGATCATCGCCTCGCCGTGCGTGGCGTACGCGGTGGACGCGGCGATGAAGTCCGCCATGGAGCCGGCCTCGGTGATCCCCTCGTTGAGGATCTGGCCGTCCTTGGCCTCCTTGTAGTACATCAGCTGGTCGCGGTCGACCGGCTCGTACGTCTGGCCCTTGGGCGAGTAGATGCCGAGGGAGGGGAAGAGGCTCTCCATGCCGAAGGTGCGCGCCTCGTCGGGGACGATCGGCACCCAGCGCTTCCCGGTCTCCTTGTCGCGGACGAGGTCCTTGATCAGGCGGACGAAGGCCATGGTCGTCGCCACGTTCTGCGAGCCGGAGCCCTTGTCGAAGGACGCGAACGCCTTGTCGGCGGGGGCGGGCAGCGGGGCGAGAGCGTGGGTACGGCGGGCCGGGGCCGGGCCGCCGAGGGCCGCGCGGCGCTCCTGGAGGTAACGGACCTCGGGGGAGTCGGCGCCCGGGTGGCCGTAGGGAACCACGCCGTCGACGAACAGGCTGTCGGCGATGGGCAGCTCGAGCAGGTCACGCATCTGCTTGAACTCGTCCGTCGACAGCTTCTTCATCTGGTGGTTGGCGTTCTTGGACGCGAAGCCCTCGCCGAGCGTGAAGCCCTTGACCGTCTGGGCCAGGATCACCGTCGGCGCGCCCTTGTGGGCGAGGGCGGCGCGGTAGGCCGCGTACACCTTGCGGGACTCGTGGCCGCCGCGGGAGAGGTGGAAGCACTCGGCGATCTTGTCGTCGCTCAGCAGCTTCGCCATCTCGACGAGCGCCGGGTCGGCGCCGAAGAAGTCCTGGCGGATGTAGGCGGCGTCGCGGGTCTGGTACGTCTGCACCTGCGCGTCGGGTACCTCGCGCAGGCGGCGTACGAGCGCGCCCGTGGTGTCGAGCTGGAACAGCTCGTCCCAGGCCGAGCCCCACAGCGACTTCACGACGTTCCAGCCGGCGCCGCGGAACTGGGCCTCCAGCTCCTGCACGATCTTGAAGTTGGCGCGGACCGGGCCGTCGAGGCGCTGCAGGTTGCAGTTGATGACGAAGGTCAGGTTGTCCAGGCCCTCGCGGGAGGCGAGTGCGAGTGCCGCGGTCGACTCGGGCTCGTCCATCTCACCGTCGCCGAGGAACGCCCACACGTGGGACTGCGAGACGTCCTTGATGCCGCGGCTGGTCAGATAGCGGTTGAAGCGCGCCTGGTAGATCGCCGACAGCGGGCCGAGGCCCATGGAGACGGTCGGGAACTCCCAGAGCCAGGGCAGGCGCCGCGGGTGCGGGTAGGACGGGAGGCCGTTGCCGCCCGCCTCCTGGCGGAAGTTGTCGAGGTGCTGCTCGGTGAGCCGGCCGTCGAGGAAGGCGCGGGCGTAGATGCCGGGGGAGGCGTGGCCCTGGATGTAGAGCTGGTCGCCGGACCCGTCACCCTCCTTGCCCTTGAAGAAGTGGTTGAAGCCGGTCTCGTAGAGCCAGGCCGCGGAGGCGAAGGTGGCGATGTGGCCGCCGACGCCGTGTTTCGCGCCCCGGGTCACCATCGCGGCCGCGTTCCAGCGGTTCCAGGCGGTGATCCGGGCTTCCATCGCCTCGTCGCCGTCCACGACGGGCTCGGCGGCGGTGGGGATGGTGTTGACGTAGTCGGTCTCCAGCAGCTTGGGCAGCGCGAGACCGTTGCCCTCGGCGCGCTCCAGCGTGCGGCGCATCAGGTACGCGGCACGGTGCGGCCCGGCCGCCTGGGTGACGGCGTCCAGGGAGGCCTGCCATTCGGCGGTCTCCTCGGGGTCGCGGTCCGGGAGCTGATCGAGCTCGCTCGGCTGGATTGCGGTGGGGTCGGTCATTGCGCCGCCTTCCGGATGCGGAGGGGGGTTCCCTCATCGGCAAGGGGTTTTCGGGGGTGCCCTTATGTCTTTGGCAGGACAGGGCGGCGGGCTCTGGTGGGAGCCCAGCGCTGACTGTAACTCCCTGATCGATGATCGATCAAAGGGGTGAAGGCGAAAACCTCTTCGTATCGCAAAAGTCGGCACGGGGTGCCTTGACAATAGGCACGGGGTGCCTTGGATTCCCAGGGTTTCCCCAGGTGAGCGTGGGTGCGCTCGGCTGTGTCACGGGCGCGGCGCGCAGCCCAGCACATGCGCCTTCACCAGGTCGGCGATCAGCGGATCCCGGCGCCGGAAGGCGTCCACGAGCGCCTCGTGCTCCTCCGCGTACGACTGCTGGACGGTTCCCAGCCAGCGGATGGACAGGGCGGTGAAGACCTCGATGCCCAGGCCCTCCCAGGTGTGCAGGAGGACGGAGTTGCCGGCGGCGCGCACGAGTTCGCGGTGGAAGGCGACGGTGTGGCGGACCTGGCCGGTGCCGTCCGACAGCCGGTCGGCCTCGTACAGCGCCGTGACGTGCGGCTCCAGGGCCGAGCAGTCCTGGGCGAGCCGCTCGGCCGCCAGCTCGGCCGCGATGGCCTCCAGACCGGCCCGTACGGGGTAGCTCTCCTCCAGGTCGGCGGCCGTCAGGTTGCGCACGCGCACACCCTTGTTGGGCGCCGACTCGATCAGCCGCAGCGACTCCAGTTCGCGCAGTGCCTCCCGCACCGGGGTCTGGCTGACCTCCAGCTCGGTCGCGATCCGCCGCTCCACGATCCGCTCGCCCGGCTTCCAGCGCCCGCTGACGATCCCCTCCACGATGTGCTCGCGGATCTGTTCGCGCAGCGAGTGGACGACGGGCGCGGTCATGAGGGGCTCCTTCGCTGGGGGCGGGCCGGCCCCAGGGGCGTTTGACCTTTAGACAATAAGGCCGCAGCCCCGTCGGAGAGAGGCGTACGGGGGCGCTTTCATGCAGGTGAGACGAGACTTACACGCTGTCAGAGCGGCCGCGGCTGTAAAGACCCGTACCGGGTGGAGTCCGGAGGCGTCACGTCCGTGTCACTCCGAGAACCCGCAGGCCCCGCACGGTGTGGAGGTCTGCACAGGGGTTCGGCGCGGGGGTTTCCACGGAGGGCTCCCGCGAGCGCCAGGGGGTCGGCAGGGGCGGATGGGGACGCAAGCGGGGGTTGCGCTGGGCTGCGGCGGCCGGGGCGGTCGCGGCCGTGGCGGCGTGCGGGCCCGTGGACACGGGGGCGGCCGTGCGGCCGAGTGCGGCGCGGGCCCACGGCACCTCGGCTTCGCTCGAGCAGGGCCCCTCCCGGGGAAGTCCACGCACCCGTACAGCCGCTACCGCTGCACGGACTCGTCGACCAGTGACGTGAGCTCCGCCCGCGCCATGATCCGTACGGTCGAGAAGCGGGGCTTCCTCGTCGGCGTCGACCCGGCGACGGGGGGCCTCGGCTCGCGCGACTGCCTGGACGCCACGTACGACGTCCTCAGGGCGTACCGGACGCGGCACCTGGCACCCGCGTACCCGACGAAGATCCCGAACCTCTGGGTGGAGACGCTGGTGCTGTGGTCGGACAGCGCGCTGAAGCCGCGGTGACCCGCGGCGCGAACGCGAAGCCCCTTGTGGGCGGAAACGCGAAGCCCCCGTCCGGAAGGTCCCGGACGGGGGCAGCGCGCGTGCGGGGGTGGTTACAGGCCGAGCTCGACCTCGAACTCGCCCGCCTCCAGGATCGCCTTGACCGCGGTCAGGTAACGGGCCGCGTCGGCGCCGTCCACCAGACGGTGGTCGTAGGAGAGCGTCAGGTAGGTCATGTCGCGGACGCCGATGACCGTACCCTCCTCCGTCTCGATGACGGCCGGACGCTTGACCGTGGCACCGATGCCGAGGATCGCGACCTGGTTCGGCGGCACGATGATCGTGTCGAAGAGCGCGCCGCGCGAGCCGGTGTTGGAGATGGTGAAGGTGCCGCCGGACAGCTCGTCCGGAGTGATCTTGTTCGCCCGGACCTTGCCCGCCAGTTCGGCGGTGGCCTTGGCGATGCCGGCGATGTTCAGGTCGCCCGCGTGCTTGATGACCGGGGTCATCAGGCCCTTCTCCGAGTCCACCGCGATACCGATGTTCTCGGTGTCGAAGTAGGTGATCGTGCCCTCGTCCACGTTGATCCGGGCGTTGACGGCCGGGTGGGCCTTCAGCGCCTGGGCCGCGGCCTTCACGAAGAACGGCATCGGGGAGAGCTTGACGCCCTCGCGGGCCGCGAAGGAGTCCTTCGCCTGCGCGCGCAGCCGCATCAGGCGGGTGACGTCGACCTCGACGACCGAGGACAGCTGGGCCTGCTCGTGCAGGGCCTTCACCATGTTGTCGCCGATGACCTTGCGGATGCGGGGCATCTTGACGGTCTGGCCGCGCAGCGGGGAGACCTCCAGGGCCGGCGCCTTCTTGGCCGCATGGCCACCGGCAGCCACAGCGGCCGGAGCCGGGGCAGCGGCGGCGGCCTTCGCGGCCTCGGCGGCGGCGAGGACGTCCTGCTTGCGGATACGGCCGCCGACGCCGGTGCCCTTGACGGAGGCCAGGTCGACGTAGTTCTCCGCGGCGAGCTTGCGCACCAGCGGGGTCACGTACGCGCCGTCGTCAACGGCGAGCGCGGCGGGCGCGGGAGCCGGGGTGACGGGAGCGGCAACCGGCGCGGGGGTCGGAGCAGGCGCGGCGGGCGCGACCGGGGCGGCGGCCTGGACCGGAGCCGGGGGCGCGACCGGGGCGGCCGGCGCCACCGGGGCCGGGGCGGGCGCCGGAGCCGCGGGGGCGGCCGGGGCCGGAGCCGGGGCGGCAGCGGCCGGGGCCGGAGCCGGGGCGGCAGCGGCGGGGGCCGGAGCCGCGGGAGCCGGGGCGGCGGCCGGAGCCGAGCCCGGGGCACCGATGACGGCGAGCTTCGCGCCGACCTCGGCGGTCTCGTCCTCGCCGACCACGATCTCCAGCAGCACGCCGGCGACCGGCGCGGGGATCTCGGTGTCGACCTTGTCCGTGGAGACCTCGAGCAGCGGCTCGTCCTCCGCGACCTCCTCGCCGACCTCCTTCAGCCAGCGGGTGACGGTGCCCTCGGTGACCGACTCGCCCAGCGCGGGCAGCACGACGTCGGTACCGGAGGCGCCACCGGCCGGAGCGGCGGCGGGGGCCGGGGCGGCGGCGGGGGCCGGGGCCGCGGGGGCCTCGGCGACCGGGGCGGGAGCGGCCGGAGCCGGGGCCGGGGCGGCCACGGGCTCGGCGGCCGGAGCGGGGGCGGCGGCGGGCGCGCCCGTGCCGTCGTCGATGACGGCCAGCTCGGCGCCGACCTCGACCGTCTCGTCCTCGGCGACCTTGATGGAGGCGAGGACACCGGCGGCGGGGGAGGGGATCTCGGTGTCGACCTTGTCGGTCGACACCTCGAGCAGCGGCTCGTCGGCCTCGACGCGCTCGCCCTCGGCCTTCAGCCAGCGAGTGACAGTGCCCTCGGTGACGCTCTCACCGAGCGCCGGAAGGGTTACGGAAACCGCCATGGTTTCTGTTGCTCCTTACGAATGGTGCGGAAGTCTGTGGTCGTCGTCGCGCCCAGGGGCGACGCGATGACTGAAATCAGCCGGGGACTGGATCAGTCGTGCGAGTGCAGCGGCTTGCCCGCGAGGGCCAGGTGGGCCTCGCCCATTGCCTCGTTCTGCGTCGGGTGGGCGTGGATGAGCTGGGCGACCTCGGCAGGCAGCGCCTCCCAGTTGTAGATCAACTGGGCTTCGCCGACCTGCTCGCCCATGCGGTCGCCGACCATGTGGACGCCGACCACGGCACCGTCCTTCACCTGGACGAGCTTGATCTCGCCCGCGGTGTTGAGAATCTTGCTCTTGCCGTTGCCCGCGAGGTTGTACTTCAGGGCGACGACCTTGTCCGCGCCGTAGATCTCCTTGGCCTTGGCCTCGGTGATGCCCACGGAGGCGACCTCGGGGTGGCAGTACGTCACCCGGGGCACGCCGTCGTAGTCGATCGGAACGGTCTTGAGGCCGGCCAGACGCTCCGCCACCAGGATGCCCTCGGCGAAGCCGACGTGCGCGAGCTGGAGCGTCGGGACCAGGTCACCGACGGCGGAGATGGTCGGGACGTTCGTCCGCATGTACTCGTCGACCAGGACATAGCCGCGGTCCATCGCGACGCCCTGCTCCTCGTAGCCGAGACCGGCCGAGACCGGGCCGCGGCCGACGGCGACGAGCAGGACCTCGGCCTCGAACTCCTTGCCGTCGGCGAGGGTGACCTTGACACCGTCCTGGGTGTACTCGGCCTTCGAGAAGAAGGTGCCCAGGTTGAACTTGATGCCGCGCTTGCGGAACGCGCGCTCAAGAAGCTTGGAGGAGTTCTCGTCCTCGACCGGGACGAGGTGCTTGAGGCCCTCGATCACCGTCACGTCGGTGCCGAAGGACTTCCACGCGGAGGCGAACTCGACGCCGATGACGCCGCCGCCGAGCACGATCGCGGACTGCGGGACGCGGTCCAGGACCAGCGCGTGGTCGGAGGAGATGATCCGGTTGCCGTCGATCACCAGGCCCGGCAGCGACTTCGGCACGGAGCCGGTCGCGAGCAGCACGTGGCGGCCCTGGACGCGCTGGCCGTTCACGTCGACCGAGGTGGGGGAGGACAGTCGGCCCTCACCCTCGATGTACGTCACCTTGCGGGACGCGATGAGACCCTGCAGGCCCTTGTACAGGCCCGAGATGACCCCGTCCTTGTACTTGTGGACGGCCGGGACGTCGATGCCCTCGAAGGTGGCCTTGACGCCGAACTGCTCGCTCTCGCGGGCCTGGTCGGCGATCTCGCCCGCGTGCAGCAGGGCCTTGGTGGGGATGCATCCCCGGTGCAGGCAGGTGCCTCCGACCTTGTCCTTCTCGATCAGGGCGACGTCCAGGCCCAGCTGCGCCCCGCGGAGCGCCGCGGCGTAACCGCCACTGCCACCGCCGAGGATCACTAGGTCGAAAACGGTGCTGGCGTCGTTCGCCACGTCACGTCCTCCATGCATGTGCGCCACGCCGGTCTCCAGTGACCGGTCGGCGGCTGGTGTCCGGCCGCTCTTCTTCGGCCCTGTGGTGGGGGCCCTGTCCTGCCGAGAACCCATCTTCGCACTTGTCCGGAGCGTTCGAGACGCCGGGCCGGTGTGTGAGAAGTCGCACTGTCCGAATACGGGGGTACCTCCGCGCCCCGACAGGGGGCACGGAGGTACCGTGCGACCGGCCGCGCTTCACCCGCGGCCGTGAAGCGCCTCTAGCCGAGATCGCCCGCGGCGGTCAGCTCGGCGAGTCGCACCAGCGTCCGCACCGCCGACCCCGTGCCACCCTTCGGCGTGTAGCCGAACGGGCCGGACTCGTTGAACGCGGGCCCGGCGATGTCCAGGTGCGCCCACGTGATGCCCTCGCCCACGAACTCCTTCAGGAAGAGACCGGCGACCAGCCCGCCGCCCATCCGCTCACCCATGTTGGCGATGTCGGCGGTCGGCGAGTCCATCCCCTTGCGCAGGTGCTCCGGCAGCGGCATCGGCCAGGACTCCTCGCCGACCTCCTCCGCGGCCTCGACGACCGCCGTACGGAACGCGTCGTCGTTGGCCATCACGCCGAAGGTGCGGTTGCCGAGCGCGAGCACCATCGCACCGGTCAGCGTCGCCACGTCGATGATCGCGTCCGGCTTCTCCTCGGACGCCTTCCACAGCGCGTCGGCGAGCACGAGACGGCCCTCGGCGTCGGTGTTGAGGACCTCGACGGTCTTGCCGCTGTACATGCGCAGCACGTCACCGGGGCGGGTGGCGGAACCGGAGGGCATGTTCTCGGCGAGCGCCAGCCAGCCGGTGACGTTGACCTCGAGGCCGAGGCGCGCCGCGGCGACCACGGCGGCGAAGACCGCCGCCGCGCCGCTCATGTCGCACTTCATCGTCTCGTTGTGCCCGGCGGGCTTGAGCGAGATGCCGCCCGAGTCGTAAGTGATGCCCTTGCCGACGAACGCGAGGTGCTTGGTCGCCTTCGGTGAGGTGTACGACAGCTTCACCAGGCGGGGAGCGGCGGCCGAGCCCGCGCCGACGCCGAGGATGCCGCCGTAGCCGCCCTTCGCCAGGGCCTTCTCGTCCAGCACCTGCACCTTGATGCCGTGCTCCTTGCCGGCGGCGGTGGCGACGGCGGCGAAGGCCTCGGGGTAGAGGTCGTTCGGCGGGGTGTTGATGAGGTCGCGGGCGCGGTTGAGCTCCTCGGTCACGGCGGTGGCGCGCGCGAGGGCCGCCTTGTACGCCGCGTCGCGGGGCTTGCCGCCGAGCAGGGTGACCTCGGCGAGCGGGGCCTTGCCGTTCTTCGCGTCCTTGCCGTTCTTGCCGTTCTCCTTGTAGGCGTCGAAGGCGTACGCGCCGAGCGCCGCGCCCTCCGCCAGGACGCCCGCGTCGGCGGCGTCGGTGATCGGCAGGGCGAAGACGGCCTTCTTGGCACCGGCGAGCGCGCGGGCCGCGGCACCGGCCGCGCGGCGCAGCGCCTCGGCGCTGAACGTGTCGTCCTTCTCCGGGACGGCTCCCAGTCCGACGGCCACGACGACGGGCGCCTTGAAGCCGGTCGGCGCGGGCAGCTTCGTCACCTCGCCCTCGCCGCCGGATGCGCCGAGGGTCTCCAGGATCCCGGCGAGTGCGCCGTCGTACGCCTTGTCCACGGCCTCGGCACCCGGTGCGACGACCGGGCCCTTGGCGCCCTTCGCGACACCGACGACGATCGCGTCGGCCCGCAGGCCGGACGCCGCGGCGGTGCTGAGAGTCAGAGCAGTCACTGTGGTGAGATCTCGCTTCCATTGTTTTGCTGCGGCCGAGTAGGGATGGGTCGACCGGGCCCTGACGAATGACCCTAGATCCGGCCTCAGGGAGTGTCTTTACCTGGGTGGCACATACTCGGGACGAGCCTACGCGCGCCGCCGGGTTTCGCTCATTCCTACGCTCGCTGGAAGTTCAGCCGAGGGAGAGCGCCACGAGTGCGGTGGTCGCCGCCGTCTCGGCGAGGCCGCCGAAGACGTCGCCCGTGATGCCGCCGAAGCGGCGGGTGCAGTGGCGCAGGAGCAGTTCGGCGCTCGCGCAGGCCGCGACGACGGCCAGGGGGGCGCGTACGAGGTCGTACCTGCCGAGGAGCGCGCCGGCGCCGGCCGCCGCGACGGTGACGGCGAGGGCCACCAGCAGGGCGCCGCGCACGGGCACCGTGCCCGCGACCGCGGCACCCAGGCCCTCGGGGCGGGCCGGGGGCACCCCGGTGCGCGCGGCCAGGGTGAGGACGAGACGGGCCGCGGTCGCCGAGACGACGGCCGCGAGCACACCCCGCGCCCACGAGGCCTCGTAGGCCTGGAAGAGCGCGGCGACCTGCGCCAGCAGCACGAAGAGCAGGGTGATCACGCCGAACGGGCCGATGTCGGACTGCTTCATGACGCGCAGCGCGTCCTCGGCGGGCTTGCCGCTGCCGAGGCCGTCCGCGGTGTCGGCGAGTCCGTCGAGATGCAGACCGCGGGTGAGCGCGGCCGGTACGGCGGCGGTGGCGACGGCGGCCAGCAGAGGGCCCGCGCCCATCGCGAGCAGTGTCACGCCCACCAGCGCCGCGCCCGCCCCGACGACCAGCCCGGCGACGGGGGCGCACAGCATTCCGCCGCGCGCCGCCTCACGGTCCCAGCGGGTGACCGTGACCGGGAGCACGGTCAGGGTGCCGAAGGCGAAGCGGAGGCCGTGGGGGAGAGGGGTCCTGGACACCGGCGCAGGGTACCCGGGGAGGTGGCGGCCCGACCGAGGACGGGTGCGGCGGCCGGGCGTGAGAGCCGCGGATAAAGTGCGCAATATGGGTCATTGGTTGCAGAGGAACATCATCGAACCGGGAAAGCTGCCGCTCCTGCTGGCACTCGCCTCCTTCGTGCTGACCTTTGTGATCACCCGTGTCATCGTCCGCCTGATCCGCGCGGGCAAGGGTCCGTTCGGCAACGTCAAGGCGGGCGGTCTGCACATCCACCACGTCGTGCCCGGTGTCGTCCTGACGGTGATCGGCGGCTTCGGCGCGGTGGCCAGTTCCCGGCACGGCTTCGGCGCCGCCCTGTTCGCGGTGGTGTTCGGGGCGGGCGCGGGACTGGTGCTCGACGAGTTCGCGCTGATCCTGCACCTGGACGACGTGTACTGGAGCGAGGAGGGCCGCAAGAGCGTCGAGGTCGTCCTGGTCACGGCGGCCCTCGTCGGCCTGGTGCTCGCCGGGTTCCTGCCGTTCGGGGTCAACGACATTTCCCAGGAGGAACTCCAGGACCGGGGCGGGGTCATCCTGAGCGTCGCCGTGAACTTCCTCTTCGCCCTGCTCGCCCTGAGCAAGGGCAAGGCCCGCATGGCGATCTTCGGCGTGATCGTCCCGTTCGTCGCCCTCATCGGCGCCGTCCGGCTGGCCCGCCCGGTCTCCCCGTGGGCCAAGCGCTTCTACCGTCGCAGGCCGCGCGCCCGGGCCAGGTCGATGCTGCGCGCCTACCACCACGACCGCCGCTGGTTCGGCCCGCGCCGCAGGCTTCAGGACTGGATCGGCGGAAAACCGGATCCCGTCCGGCCCCTGCCCGGCCGCCGGTGAAGGCGACGGCGACGGTAGCGGTGGCGGTGACGCAGGATCGAGATGCCGTACAGCATGAAGACCGCGGCGAGCGCGGCGATGTGCTCCTTGCCCGCGAGGTTCCCCTTGAACGCCACCTCGATCACCATCGCCGCGACCACCCCCCACCCCGTCCAGTAGGCGCGGTAGCGCCAGGCGACGAAGATGGCGAGGCCGACCACGGCCGCCGAGGGCCCGGTGTCCACGACCTGCGCGTCCGTCACGGGCAGCCCCAGCGGGTTGCCCGGGCTCAGCGAGATCGCCACGCGCGCGTAGAGCGTGCCGGCCAGCGTGGTGGCGTACGCGATGACGAGCATCCGCCACCAGCCCAGACAGATCTCGGCGATCCCGAACACGACGAGAAGTTGCAGCAGCGCGCCCCACACCGGCAGGTCGAGGGCCGGCACGAACAGGGAGAGCGGGGTGCGCAGCAGGGCGAGCCAGAGTGGCTCCTCGGCCCGCACGGAGCCGATGTCCTGCACGAACTGGAAGCCCCAGGGCTGGTTCTGCACGAACTGGAGGATGGCCGTCAGACAGACGGCCCCGAGCGTCACCGGCATCGCCCGCCATCGCTGTCCGGCGAGTGCCTCGCGCACGGTGACGTACAGCAGTCCCCATTCGGCGCGGGCGAGGCGGGCGAGGGTGTTCATGCAGTGGTCCCCATCCGTCCTGCTGTCCAGGTCCCCGTCCGGCAGGCTCTTCCCGTCTGTCCGGCCACCCTCATCGGTGCGACTCCAGGTGCCTGCGGTGCAGCCACTTCGGCAGTCCGGGTGCTTCGAGAAACCCCTCGGCGCGCGCGGCCGCGAGGCCGATGCGCAGCAGGTCCGCGCTCTTCTCGAAGAGCAGGAACCGGGGTTCCCAGATCGGCCGGTACTTGGCGTTGGCCCGGTAGAGCGACTCGATCTGCCACCAGCGTGAGAAGAAGCTGAGCAGGGAACGCCACAGTCGCAGGACCGGTCCGGCACCGAGGCGTCCACCTCTTTCGAAGACGGAACGGAACATGGCGAAGTTGAGCGAGACCTGGGTGATCCCGATCTCCTGGGCGCGGCGCAGGAGTTCGATCACCATGAACTCCATCAGCCCGTTCTCGGCGTCCCGGTCACGCCGCATGAGATCGAGCGAGAGCCCCCGCGGCCCCCACGGCACGAAGGACAGCAGCGCCCGCAACTCCCCCTCTCCGTCCGTGCATTCCAGCATCACGCACTGCCCGTCGCTCGGGTCGCCGAGTCGTCCGAGCGCCATGCTGAACCCGCGCTCGGTGGCCCCGTCCCGCCAGTCGTCGGCGCGCCGCAGGAGGTACGCCATCTCGTCGGCCGGGATGTCCTCGTGCCGCCGGATGCGCACCTCGTAGCCGGCCCGCTTGACGCGGTTGTAGGCCTGGCGGACCGTGCGCATGGCGCGTCCCTCGAGGGTGAACTCGGCCGTCTCGACGATCGCCTCGTCACCGAGTTCGAGGGCGTCGAGCCCGTGCCGTGAGTAGACGGTCCCCGCCTCCTCGCTCGCTCCCATCACCGCCGGGATCCAGCCGTGCGCGCGGGCCTCGGCGAGCCAGGGCTCGATGGCGCCGGGCCACGCCTCCGGGTCGCCGATCGGGTCGCCGGAGGCCAGCGAGACCCCGCCGACGACGCGGTACGCGACCGCGGCCTTGCCGGTCGGCGACCAGATCACGCTCTTCTCCTGGCGCAGCGCGAAGTAGCCCAGCGAGTCGCGGTCGCCGTGCCGGTCGAGCAGGGTGCGCAGCCGTTTCTCGTCGTCCTCGGTGAGCGGGTCGACGGCGCGGCGGGAGCGGAAGGCGGCGTAGAACACGGCGAGGACCAGCAGGGTGCTGAGCACGTTGATGGTGACGTTGACCCAGTTGGCGATCTCCAGGCCGCGGAAGCGGGAGTCGTCGGCGGCGACGGAGACCAGTCGCAGGGCGCCGTAGCGCCAGCGGTCCCAGAAGGTCGAACGGTAGGCGTCCTGCGCGCTGTTGGTGACCGTCACCAGCAGCGCGGCGAGCAGGGAGGCGACGAGCAGTCCGCCGACGGCGACGGCCGCGGCGAGCTTGGGGTTCGACCGGTCGCCCTTCGCGTAGAACTCCCGGCGGCCGACGACGAGCGAGACGACGAAGGCGGCGGTCAGGGCGATGGAGACCCAGTTCTGGGCGTACTGGCGGATCTCCGGGAACGTCATCGCGACGGCGAACAGCATCAGGAACAGTCCGCTGAGCACGAAGTTCAGGATCCACGCGGCCCGTTTGCGGCGACGCATCGTGATGGCCAGGAACATGGTGAACACACCCGAGGCGAATCCCGCCGTCAGCAGGTACGGGGTGAAGAGGTTCTCGGTGTTGTGGCGCCGTACGTCCTGCCCGAGCGACACCCACGCGGCGCTCAGGAAGTTGATGAACGCGACGGCCCGCAAGTACCAGACCGCGAAGGCCGCGGCTCTGCGCGACGCGCCCGTGGACAGGTGGTCCCCTTCACCCTGACGGGCCGGGACCCGCTCCTGGTCAGCGGCAATTCGGGCATCTCCCATAAAGGGCGATGATATGGGGCGGGGTGCGTCGTGCGGGGGAGGGGCGGTACGGGTGATGCGGGCCGGGGATTTGTTGCGGGGTGGGTTTCGCCAGTTCTTCGGCTGCGGGCCGGTGGGGGCTGTTCGCGCAGTTCCCCGCACCCCCGAAAGCCTCGGGGTGGACGGCGTTCGAGGGCGAGGCCGGAGGCTGCCCCATCCACCCCGGCCCGCGTCCTTCAGCCCGTCCGGCGTTCGAGGGAGAGGCGGTTCACTCGTTCTGGTCGGAGACCTCGGGCTCGGGCTCGGGAGTCGGAGATTCCGGGAGCTCGGCCGAGAGGGCGGCGGCGGCCTGGACGAGCGGGAGGGCGAGGAGGGCTCCCGCGCCCTCGCCGACCGTGACGCCGTGGTCGAGGAGGGGTTCGAGGGCCATGCGGTCCAGGGCCTTCGCCTGGGCCGGCTCGCCGCTGTTCTGGCCGGCCAGCCACCAGTCCGGCGCCCGGAAGGCGACCCGCTGCCCCACGAGGGCACACGCGGCCGAGACGACCCCGTCGAGGATCACCGGCATCTTCCGCACCGCGCTCTGCAGCAAGAACCCCGTCATCGCCGCGAGATCGGCGCCGCCCACCACGGCGAGCAGCTGCAGCTGATCCCCGAGCACCGGCCGAGCCCGCCGCAGGGCGTCCCGCACGGCCGCGCACTTGCGCATCCACGCGAGGTCGTCGATGGGCCGCCCGCCCCGCCCGGTGACCACCGACGCGTCGGTCCCGCACAGCGCCGCGACCAGCACGGCCGCCGCGGTGGTCCCGCCGACGCTCACATCGCCGAGCACCACCAGATCCGTACCGGAGTCCGCCTCCTCGTCCGCGACCGCGACCCCCGCCCGGAACGCGGCCTCGGCCTCCTCCGGAGTCAGCGCGTCCTCGACGTCGATCCGCCCCGACCCGCGCCGTACCCGATGCCGTACGACCTCCGCGGGCAGCTCCTGCGGATCGCAGTCCAGCGCCATGTCGACGAGCCGTACCGGCACGCCGAGCCGGCGCGCCAGCACCGCCGCGGGGCTCGCGCCCTCCAGGACCGCCCGCACCAACTGGTCGGCGGTGCCCGCGGGCCGCGCCGACACACCGAGTCCGGCGACCCCGTGGTCGCCCGCGAACAGCACCACGCGCGGGTGCTCGATCGGCCGCACCGGCACCGCGGACTGCGCCGCCGCCAGCCACTCACCCAGTTCGTCGAGGCGGCCCAGCGCCCCGGGCGGCACGATCTGACGCTCCCGGCGCGCCTCGGCGTCCCGGCGCACGCCTCCGTCGGGGCGCTCGATCAGATCGGTGAAGTCGTCGAGATTAAGCGAGCTCATTCGCCGAACAGTACCGGCAGCGATCGAACACGTCCGCGCCACGTCGGTGCACCTCGGATCACGATCCGCTACGTACCGTTTGTGTCGGATTGTCGTACGGCTCGTTCGCGTGCCCCGCCGTCCCCCCACCCTGCCGTCCCCAGGAGCGTCCATGCCCCCCACGCCACCCCCGAGCGCCGATCGCCGCGCCGCCTACGCGGCCGAACTCGCCCAAGGCACCGACCGGTTCCACGAACCGCGCCGGGAGGACTGTCCCTGGTGCGGCTCGAAGCGGCTGCGCACCCGGCTGCGGACGCCGGACCAGGTGCAGCGCAAGCCCGGCACGTTCGTCGTCGACGAGTGCGCGGAGTGCTCCCACGCCTTCCAGAACCCCCGGCTCAGCGCGGAGGGGCTGGCCTTCTACCACCGGGACTTCCACGAGGGCCTCGACGGCCTCAGCGACCGGCTCCTGGGCGCCCGCGGCAGCAGAGGGCGCCACCGGGCCGCCGCCCGCGCGCTGCTCCGCCACGCCGAGCCGGAGAGCTGGCTCGACGTCGGCACCGGGCACGGGCACTTCCCGGCCGTCGCCCGGGAGGTCCACCCGTACACGTCCTTCGACGGCCTCGACCCCACCCGGCGGGTCGAGAAGGCACGGGCGGCCGGGCACATCGAGGAGGCCCACCGCGGCCGGCTCACCGACCCGCGGATCATCGGGCGGCTGAGCGCCCGCTACGACGTCGTGAGCATGTTCCACCATCTGGAGCACACCCGCGACCCGCGCGAGGAACTGCGCGCCGCCCTGACGGTCCTGCGGCCCGGCGGTCACCTCCTCGTCGAAGTGCCGGACCCCGACTGCGCGTTCGGCGCGCTGCTGGGCAGATGGTGGGTGTCGTACGGCCAGCCGCGCCATCTGCACCTGATGCCGCTGTCCAACCTGCTCGGCGAACTGGAGTCCCTCGGCTGCGAGATCGTCGCGACGGACCGCCGCGAACCGCACATCCCGTACGACCTCGCCGGCGCCCTCGCGCTGGCCCTCGGCCGGGTCCTGCCGGATCTCGACGCCCCCTGGCGCCCCACCCCGCCGACCCAGTTCCAGCGCGCCCTGCACACGGTCCTGGCCCGGGCGAGCGTTCCGCTGCTCGCCTCGGCCTCCGCCCTGGACCACGCGATGGCCCCGGTCTTCCGCCGCACCCGCTTCTCGAACGCCTTCCGGATCATCGCCCGCAGACAAGCCTGAGCCCTGGTCAGCCCTGGTCAGCCCTGGTCAGCCCAGGTCGGCCTCGGTCGGCTCCGGTCAGCCCCGCAAGGCCAGCGCCTGCCCCGCCACCACCAGCAGCACGTGCTCGCACTCCGCCGCGAACCCCGCGTTCAGGCGGCCGAGTTCGTCGCGGTAGCGGCGTCCGGAGGCGGTGGCGGGGACGATGCCGGAGCCGACCTCGTTGGAGACGGCGACGAGGGTGCGGCGCGTGTTGCGGACGGCGGAGGTGAGTTCCTCGACGCGGGCGCGCAGCGCGCGTTCGCCGCCGCCGGCCCACTCCGCGTCGTCCCACGCGTTCACGGAGTCCATCGCGTCCGTGAGCCAGAGGGACAGACAGTCGACGAGGAGGGGAGGCCCGGAGCCCTCCAGGAGCGGCACCAGGTCGCAGGTCTCCACCGTGCGCCACGAGCCGGGCCGCCGCTCACGGTGGGCGTGCACGCGCGACGCCCACTCGTTGTCCCCCTTGCGGGACCCGCCCGTCGCCACGTACAGCACCCCGGGGAAGGACTCCAGACGCCGTTCCGCCTCCACCGACTTGCCCGAGCGCGCCCCGCCGAGCACGAGGGTGCGGCGCGGTACGTCGGGTACGTCCTCGTAGACGCCCACGTCCAGCGTCGTCCCGTCCGGCACCGCCCGCGCGCCCGCCGCCGCGAGCCGCCGCCGCAGTTCCGGGCCCGGCGGCACGTCGTGGTCGAGGTGGACCGCGATCACGTCCGTCGTCGGCCCGACGGCCCCGACCGCGCGCAGCTTCGCCAGGGCGTCCGGCCGCCCCACCACATCGGCGACCACCATGGCGTACGAGTCGCCGTTCTCCTCAAGTCCCGCGGGCGCCGCGCCCGGCGGCAGATACAGCAGCCGCTGTCCGTCCGGTCCGGTCACCGCGTACCCCGTGCCGGGCGAGTCCATCGGCACCGCCCGCACCCGGTGTCCGGTCAGCAGCGCCAGCTCGCTGCCGTCGGGAACCCGTACGGGCTGCGGGAGCCCGGCCGGCACCTCGACGGCGGGCCCGTCGTGCGGATGCGAGAGCAGCACCTGCCGTACACCGCCCAGCGAGTGCCCGGCGCGGGCCGCGGCGAACGCGGCGCCGGGCGTGAGGTCGAGCAGCAGCGTGCCGTCCACGAGCAGCGCGGTGGCCGCCCGCGCGTTCCCGCCGAGCGCACTGGCACAGGCCGCGCAGGGACAGTCGGGACGGGGCAGGCCCTCGGGGGCGCCGGTGCCGAGCAGAGTGAGTTCCACGCCCTGATCTTCCCGTGTCACCGTGGGTGGCGCGCGTTCGGGTGCAGCGCCCGTAGACGCGCGGGGCCGTTCACGACCCGCGGCGCGTGCCGCGACTCGCGATCTTCCGTTCCGCACCCGGCGCAGCGCCTAGGGCCTGTCCGACCGATCATGCCTCAGGCGCGGGGTCTGGCACGCACTCCTCCCAGCTCTTCGAGCAGGGGGTCCGGCGGCGTTGTCGTCGGTCAACGACTCCCCCAAGTTCTCGGCTTCGCTCGAACAGGGGGACCCCCCTCGCGTCGCTTCCCTCCTCCGCCTGGCAGCTGCACGCACCGGACCCCGCTCACCGGCACTGCCGAGGCCCCGTCACTTTTCTGCGACTTGATCGGCCGGACAGGCCCTAGGCTTCGGACGGGAGCCGGATCTTGTGCGGCTTCCGCTGTGCAGTGTGCTCACACCTGGGAGGCGTACATGGCGGCATGGACGTGGCGGTTCGAGAAGTCCGACGGGACAGAGGTCCAACCCGCGGTACAGCCCGAGGAGTTCACCACACAGGGGGATGCGGAGTCCTGGATCGGCGAGGTCTGGAAGGACCTCCTGGAGGGCGGCGCGGACCAGGTGTTCCTCTTCGAGGACAGTACGAAGATCTACGGGCCGATGAGCCTGCACGCCGAACCGGAGTAGGCCGGCCGGGGTTGCCGGGACCGCTCCCGGCAACCCCGTTCGCCGTGCGTCAGTCCCTCGCCGCCGCCTTCACCCCGTACCTACTGCTCACCGAGCCGCACGCCGACCGTCCGCTCGGCCGCGCCCCGGACGAACGTCACCCGCGTCCGCTGGCCCGGCTTGTCGGCCGCGAGCGCCTCGGCGAGCGAGGTGAGGGTGGTGATGTCGTTCGTGCCGATCCGGGTGATGATGTCGCCGGGCCGGATGCCCGCCGTGTCGGCCGCGCCGCCGGGCTTCACCTCGACCACGGCGACACCCGCGGGCGCGTAGGTCTCGTCGAGCACGGTGCGGCCGGTGATGCCGAGCGCGGCCCGTCCCGAGTCGGTGACCTTGCCGGTCCTGATGATCTGGTCGGCGATCGTCCGCACCATCGAGGCCGGGATCGCGAATCCGATACCGGGCGCCGTGCCGCCCCCGAGGCTCGGGTCCGTCGCGGCCAGCGTGGGAATGCCGATGACCTGCCCGTTCAGGTCGACGAGCGCGCCGCCGCTGTTGCCCGGGTTGATCGCGGCCGACGTCTGCACCATGTTGGCGATGGTGGCCCCCGTCCCGCCGCCGGTGCTGTCCTCGCTGACGGTGCGCCCGGTCGCCGACACGATGCCCTGGGTCACGCTGGACGACAGCCCGAGCGGCGAGCCCATCGCCAGCACGATCTGGCCGACCTCGACCTTCTCCGAGTTCCCGATGGTGGCCGCCTTCAGCCCGCTCGGCACCTTGTCGAGCTTGATGACGGCGAGGTCCTGGGCCGGGTAGGTGTACACGAGCCTGGCCGTCAGCACGTTCTGGCTGTTGGCCGTCGTCACCCTGAACGTCTTCTCGCTCCCGACCACGTGCGCGTTGGTGACGATGTGTCCCTGGCCGTCGTAGACCACCCCCGAGCCCAGTTCGTCGCTCGCCTGGATCTGCACCACCGAGGGCAGGACGTTCTTGATCACCTTCAGGTACGCGTTCTGCAGGTCGTCGGCCGCGAGCGGGACGACGGCCTGCGTCGTCCCGTCCTTCGTCCCGTCCTTCTTGGCGGGCGACCCGGCGTCGGAACAGCCGGAGAGCAGGGCGGCGGCGCAGGCGAGGGTGGTGATGACGAGGGCGGGTATGGGGAGCAGCGGACGCGACACGGGGGCACGGGTGGCAGCCATGTCCAGAGTGTCCCTTTCGCGGCTCTGCCACGGCTCGCGATGCAGGGCCGAACAGGGGGGATCAGGCAGCGATCAGGCAACGATCGGTCCTGTACGCCGCAGGGATCGATCAGCCGCGTACGCCGCAGAGATGCAGCAGGGCCGCCACCTGGCGATAGGGGTCCGTCCGCCCGGCCCGCTCCTCCGCGGCCAGGAGAGTCGCCACGTCCTCGGGGACGGGGGTCCCGTCGGGCGCCGTGTCCGTGAAGACCCGCACGCCGTACCAGGCGTGCAACGCCGCCCCGATCCCCGCGAGCGTCGACGTCAGCGTGGCGAGCCGGTCCGCGCGGACGGCGAGACCGAGCCGATTGACGTAGGCGTCCGTGTCGAACGCGGCCAGGGTCGCCGTCCAGTCGCCGGACAGGCCCGGCCGCATGGCCAGCGCGTCGGCATTGCGTACCAGCAGCGAGAGCAGCCCGCCCGGGGCCAGCATCCGCGCCAGCCCCGCGAGGAGCGGGTCCGGCTCCTCGATGTACATGAGTACGCCGTGGCACAGCACCACGTCGAAGCTGCCGGGCAGGAAGTGCACGCCCGTCTCGCGGCCGTCGCCCTCGAGGAGCCGCACCCGGCTCCGGATGCCCTCGGGCTCGGCGGCCAGCGCCTCCCGGGCCACGGCGAGCATCTTCGCGTCCTGCTCGAGGCCGGTCACCTGATGCCCGGCCCTGGCCAGCCGCAGCGCCTGCGTGCCCTGTCCCATCCCGACGTCGAGCACCCGCAATCGCTGCCCGACCGGGAAACGGCCGGCTATCTGCTCGTCGAGCTGCCGGGCCACCAGCTCCTGTCGTACGACATCACGCAGCCCGCCCAGCTTGCTCAGCCAGGCATCCGCCGCGCCTCCGGAGAACGATGTCGTGCTCAGGGCCGCTCTCCGCGCTTGACCTGCGGCTTCGGCAGCCGGAGGCGTCGCATCTGGAGAGTACGCATCAGCGCGTAGGCGACCGCGCCCTTCTTGGGCACGTCGGGGAAGCGGGCGGCCAGCTGCTTCTTCAGGCGGATCGCGATGCCGATCGAGTCGACCACGATCATCACGATCACCACGAGCCACAGCAGCAGCGCGATGTTCTGCAGCGAGCCCACCCGCACCATGCTCAGCACGAGGATGACCACGGCCATCGGCAGGAAGAACTCCGCGACACAGAAGCGCGAGTCCACGAAGTCGCGGGCGAACTTGCGCACCGGCCCCTTGTCACGGGCGGGCAGATAGCGCTCGTCGCCGTTGGCCAGGGCCTGGCGCTGCTTCTCCATCTGGACACGGCGCTCGTCGCGCTGCCGCTTGGCCGCCTCCTTGCGCGTCGTCGGCGTCTGGGCGACGCTACGACGCTGGGTCTGGGCCTCACTGCGCTTGGGCGTGGGGCGGCCCTTGGGGGCCTGCGGGTCACGGGTCTGCTTGGAGTCGGTCACCGGCGCCTTGTCGGCGGGGGCCTTCTCTTCCTTGGCACGGCTACGGAACACAAAACCCAAGGGTACGGGGTGCGGCGGCATGGACGTCGTTCGAGTGGGGAACGATCCGGCAACACCGTACGTCTGTACTGGGACAGAGGGGACGTTGTGTACGGGTGGACCCCGAGTCCCACCTACTCCCTACGCCGGAGCGGTGCCGTACGCAGTCGTCCTTGGGGATGAGCGCATCCGTCCCCGAACAGTGCGGTAATGGATGCAGGGCCCGTACTGTGGGTTCTGTTGCAGTACCTGGAGCTGGAGTCCGTCAGAAGGGGGCGCGCGAAGCCCATGAGCGGTGTCATGAAGCGTATGGGGATGATCTTCCGCGCGAAGGCGAACAAGGCCCTTGACCGGGCCGAGGACCCGCGCGAAACCCTCGATTACTCGTACCAGAAGCAGCTGGAGCTGTTGCAGAAGGTGCGCCGCGGCGTCGCGGATGTGGCGACCAGCCGCAAGCGCCTCGAACTTCAGCTGAACCAGCTCCAGAACCAGTCCACCAAGCTGGAGGACCAGGGCCGCAAGGCGCTCGCGCTCGGCCGCGAGGACCTGGCCCGCGAGGCGCTCTCCCGCCGTGCGGCGCTCCAGCAGCAGGTGACGGATCTGGAGACGCAGCACCAGACCCTCCAGGGCGAGGAGGAGAAGCTCACCCTCGCGGCGCAGCGGCTCCAGGCCAAGGTGGACGCCTTCCGCACCAAGAAGGAGACCATCAAGGCGACCTACACGGCGGCCCAGGCGCAGACCCGCATCGGAGAGGCCTTCTCCGGCATCTCCGAGGAGATGGGCGACGTCGGCATGGCGATCCAGCGCGCCGAGGACAAGACCGCGCAGCTGCAGGCCCGCGCCGGCGCGATCGACGAGCTGCTCGCCTCCGGTGCGCTCGACGACCAGTCCGGTCTGGCCAAGGACGACATCCAGAGCGAGCTGGACCGGCTCTCCGGTGGTACGGATGTAGAGCTGGAACTGCAGCGCATGAAGGCCGAGCTCGCCGGTGGTTCGCCGCAGCAGGCGATCGAGGGCGGCACGGGACAGTCCACGTCGCAGTCCCAGCCGCGGGACACCCCGCGCTTCGACAAGCAGTGACCCACACCTAGGGCGCCTGAGGAGGGCGACATGATCGTACGGATCATGGGGGAGGGGCAGGTGAGGTTGGACGACAGCCACCTCACCGAGCTGAACAAGCTGGACGACGAGCTGCTCGCCGAGATGGAGAGCGGTGACGAGGCCGGCTTCCGTCGCACCCTGACCACTCTTCTGGACCAGGTCCGCCACCTCGGCGTTTCGCTTCCCGACGACGCCCTCGAACCCTCCGACCTCATCCTGCCCTCCCCCGACGCGACCCTCGAAGAGGTCCGCGCCATGCTGACCGACGAGGGCCTGATCCCCGGCTGACGGTTCCCTCCGGGGGGTGAGCGGGGGGCGAAGCCGAGAGCTTGGGGGAGGGCAGGGGCGGTGGGGGCGAGAACCCGCGGCGCCCAGCAGCCCCGTTCCGCCCCCTGCAAGGGCCCCGTACCGTAAAACGGGTGAGCACTCTAGAGCGCACGAAGTGCAGACTCCGCGCGCACCCGATGGCACTGGACGCGACCCTGGCGGCCGGCGTACTCGTGGCGATGCTGGCCAGCTCCTTCATCGACCCCCACGGGGAGAACGGAGCGACCTGGGGCACGCACACCCCGAACGTCCTCAGCCTCACCCTCATGGTGCTCAGCGCCGCCGCCCTCGTGTTCCGCCGCCGCGCCCCCAGATCCATCCTCGCCACGACCGGCGCCTTCTCCGCCGTGGAACTGGTCGCCAGCGACCCCAGAGCCCCGGTGGTGATGTCCGCCGTCGTCGCCCTCTACACCGTCGCCTCGACCACGGACCGCCCCACCACCTGGCGCGTCGGCCTGCTCACGATGACGGTGCTGACGGCCTGCGCGATGCTGGTCGGCCCCCTGCCCTGGTACGCGCAGGAGAACCTCGCGATCTTCGCCTGGACGGGCATGGCCGCCGCCGCGGGCGACGCCGTACGCAGCCGCCGCGCCTTCGTGCACGCCATCCGCGAACGCGCCGACCGCGCCGAGCGCACCCGCGACGAGGAGGCCCGCCGCCGCGTCGCCGAGGAGCGGTTGCGTATCGCCCGCGACCTGCACGACGTCGTCGCCCACCACATCGCCCTCGTCAACGTGCAGGCCGGAGTCGCGGCCCATGTGATGGACAAGCGCCCCGACCAGGCCAAGGAAGCCCTCGCGCACGTCCGCGAGGCCAGCCGCTCGGCCCTCAACGAACTGCGCGCCACCGTCGGCCTGCTGCGCCAGTCCGGCGACCCCGAGGCCCCCACGGAACCCGCCCCGGGCCTCGCCCGCCTCGACGAACTCGCCGACACCTTCCGCAACGCCGGACTCCCCGTGGAAGTCGCCCGCGCCGACCACGGCACCACCCTCCCCGCCGCCGTCGACCTCGCCGCGTACCGCGTCATCCAGGAAGCCCTCACCAATGTGCAGAAACACGCGGGCCCGCAGGCGAAGGCCGAGATCAGCGTCGTACGCGTGGGACCGAACGTGGAAGTGACCGTCCTCGACAACGGACCCGGGCAGGACGACGGCCCGGAGGAGGGCGGTGGGCACGGGCTGCTCGGGATGCGCGAGCGGGTCACCGCGCTCGGCGGCACCTGCACGACCGGTCCCCGCTACGGAGGCGGCTTCCGGGTCCATGCGATCCTTCCGGTCAAGAACCGCACCGCGCCGGCCCTGGGGGACTCCGCATGACCATCCGTGTCCTGCTCGCCGACGACCAGGCGCTGCTGCGCAGCGCGTTCCGTGTCCTCGTCGACTCCGAGCCCGACATGGAGGTGGTCGGCGAGGCGTCCGACGGCGCGGAGGCGCTGCGGCTCACCCGGGAGGTCCGCGCCGACGTGGTGTTGATGGACATCCGGATGCCGGGCACCGACGGCCTCGCCGCCACCCGGCTGATCAGCGCCGACCCGGGACTCGCGCACGTACGGGTGGTCATGCTGACGACCTTCGAGGTCGACGAGTACGTGGTGCAGTCGCTGCGGGCCGGCGCCTCCGGCTTCCTCGGCAAGGGCGCGGAGCCGGAGGAGCTGCTGAACGCCATCCGGATCGCGGCGGGCGGCGAGGCGCTGCTGTCCCCGGCGGCCACCAAGGGACTGATCGCCAAGTTCCTCGCCCAGGGGGACGGTTCGGACGAGGGCCGGGACTCCGCCCGGGCCGAGCGGCTCGAGGCGCTCACCGGGCGCGAGCGCGAGGTGCTCGTCCAGGTCGCGGGAGGACACTCCAACGACGAGATCGCCGAGCGGCTGGAGGTCAGCCCGCTCACCGTGAAGACCCATGTCAACCGGGCCATGGCCAAGCTCGGTGCCCGCGACCGGGCCCAACTCGTCGTCATCGCCTACGAGTCGGGCCTGGTACGCCCGAGGGTGGAGTGATCCTGGTACGCCCGAGGGCGCAATGGTCTCCGCGTTACGGCAGCGCCAGCATCCGCTCCAGTGCCAGCTTGGCGAACGCCTCCGTCTCCTTGTCCACCTCGATGCGGTTGACCAGGTTGCCCTCGGCGAGGGACTCCAGGGTCCACACCAGGTGGGGGAGGTCGATGCGGTTCATGGTGGAGCAGAAGCAGACCGTCTTGTCGAGGAAGACGATCTCCTTGTCCTCGGCCGCGAAACGGTTCGCCAGGCGGCGGACCAGGTTCAGCTCCGTGCCGATCGCCCACTTGGAGCCCGCCGGGGCGGCCTCCAGGGCCTTGATGATGTACTCCGTGGAGCCGACGTAGTCCGCCGCCGACACGACCTCGTGCTTGCACTCGGGGTGGACGAGGACGTTCACGCCGGGGATGCGCTCGCGGACGTCGTTCACCGAGTCCAGCGAGAAGCGGCCGTGGACCGAGCAGTGGCCGCGCCACAGGATCATCCTGGCGTCGCGCAGCTGCTGCGCGGTGAGGCCGCCGTTCGGCTTGTGGGGGTTGTAGAGGACGCAGTCCTCCAGGCTCATCCCCATGTCGCGGACGGCGGTGTTGCGGCCGAGGTGCTGGTCGGGGAGGAAGAGGACCTTCTCACCCTGCTCGAACGCCCACTCCAGGGCCCGCTGGGCGTTGGAGGAGGTGCAGATCGTGCCGCCGTGCTTGCCGGTGAACGCCTTGATGTCGGCGGACGAGTTCATGTAGGAGACGGGTACGACCTGCTCGGCGATCCCGGCCTCGGTCAGCACGTCCCAGCACTCGGCGACCTGCTCGGCCGTCGCCATGTCGGCCATGGAGCAGCCGGCGGCGAGGTCGGGGAGGACCACCTTCTGGTCGTCGGACGTCAGGATGTCCGCGGACTCGGCCATGAAGTGCACACCGCAGAAGACGATGTACTCGGCCTCCGGGCGCGCGGCGGCGTCGCGGGCCAGCTTGAAGGAGTCGCCCGTGACGTCGGCGAACTGGATGACCTCGTCGCGCTGGTAGTGGTGGCCGAGCACGAAGACCTTGTCCCCGAGTTTCTCCTTGGCCGCGCGGGCCCGCTCCACGAGGTCCGGGTCGGACGGCGAGGGCAGGTCTCCGGGACACTCCACGCCGCGCTCGCTCCTCGGGTCGGCCTCGCGGCCGAGCAGCAGTAGGGCGAGGGGCGTCGGCTGTACGTCGAGCTCCTGGGTCTGGGCGGTGGTCACGACACGCACCCTTTCTGTTCTGCGGCTCGCTTGGATCACGGGGGGCGACCCAGCGGGACATTCGGACTAGCCTTTTCGTCGAAATGACGCTATCTATCATAACCGCTTCATGTCATGTTGACGATGTCCATAGTGTCGATGTGACGTGAATCCCGGAGGTTGTCCACAGGCCGCTGTCCGCTCTCCGGCGCGTGTGCGAGCATGGGAGGCGAGAACGGAAAGCCCACGGAAAGGCAGACTCTCGGCCCGGAATGAATCCGCGGCCCCGGCGGTTGCAATCGTCGGCAAGCAGTCTCCGTACAACCCGGGAGAGAAGCAGATGTCCGTATCGGACGAGAAGACCACCGTGAGCGACGGCATCATGCTGTCCGACGCCGCCGCGGGCAAGGTCAAGGCCCTGCTCGACCAGGAAGGCCGCGACGATCTGGCGCTGCGCGTCGCCGTTCAGCCCGGTGGCTGCTCCGGTCTGCGCTACCAGCTCTTCTTCGACGAGCGCTCCCTCGACGGCGATGTCGTCAAGGACTTCGGTGGCGTCAAGGTCGTCACCGACCGCATGAGCGCTCCGTACCTGGGCGGCGCCTCCATCGACTTCGTGGACACCATCGAGAAGCAGGGCTTCACGATCGACAACCCGAACGCGACGGGCTCCTGCGCCTGCGGCGACTCCTTCAGCTGAGCCCCGGCCAACTGGCGAACGCGTAACGCGTACGAAGGCGGCGTCCCCCTCCGACAGGGACGCCGCCTTCGCGCATCCGGGGCCATGCCTGAGCCGCCCCGACCACTCCCGTGGCTACCGTGCCCGGGGCGTCTTCACCGAGGCGCCGGCCGGCTTGCCCTCCGGGATCGGCGTGCCGTCGGACCCGACGACCTTCCGGTCGCCGAGCGGCTGGTCGAGGTGCACCGTCTTCTCGTACACCTTGGCGATGAGGATGCAGATCTTGCCCTGCCACGGTGTCTCGGTCACCTTGACGATCACCTTGTCCGCGCTCTCGCTCGCGGAGGCGGAGTAGTCCGCGCACACCCCGCCCGTGAAGCTCACGGTCAGGTCCTTGCCGTCGGCCGTGTAGCCCTGCACCTTGACGTCACGGGACGTCGGCGCGGCGGTCGGCCGCGGGCTGGGGGTGGCGGTCGGCGTCGGTGCCGCGGTCGGCTCCGGCGAGGTCAGGTACTTCGGGGCGACCGCCGGATGCGTCACCGTGAAGGCGGAGTCCGTGCCCGTCGGCCGTACCTCGAACAGCCAGGACGGCACCAGTGTCTGGTGCCCGGACACGAAGTGCGAGGCCAGCCCGAAGACGGCCTTCTCGACGGCCACCGACTCCCGCTTCGGCACCGCCGTCGACGCACGGCACGGCGTCTCGTCACGGTCCTTCAGCGGTACGGCACTGGCGCAGCCGCCGGGTCCCACGCGCCCGCCGCCCGGCGTCGCGAGAGAGGCCTTGCCGTTCATCAGATCCAGGGTCCTGCTCGCGCTGATCACGGGATACGTGTCTCCCTCGACCGGCGTCTTCAACTGGCCGTTGCCGCCCACCACCTGGCCGTCCGGGCCGACCTGGACGCCGGTCGTCCAGCCGTACGTGGGCAGGCCCCCGACCTTCGGGTCCGCGTTCACCACCCGTACGGCGCCCATGAGCTCGCTCGCGTCCAGCTTGGCGTCGTCCTGGCCCAGCGCCTTCAGCACGGGCACGGCGGCCTTCTTCGCGGCGGTCTCGGTCACCGCGTGGCTGCTCGGGGAGCCGGGGTCGCTCGTGCACACGGCGCCCTTGCAGTTGTCGGTGCCGGGCGCGTACCGGCTGAACGTCCAGGTCCCGGGGGCCCGCTGGTTCACCTGGAGGCTGGGTCCCGAACCGTCCTTGTCCTGGCCGACCTTCCAGGTCTCGCCGGTGAGCTTCGGGGTGCCAGCGATGTCCAGGGCCTTTGCGAGGCGGGCCACCTCGGCCGCCGTGACCTCGCCCTTCGCCGCGTAGACGGGCGCGGAGTCCGGGCCGGCGGGCAGGGTGCCGTTCGCGTGGTAGGCCGCGCCGTAGGGGTTGGGCTCACCGGGCGCGATATCGCCGCCCGTGCCACCCGTGCCGCCCTCGGTGTAGCCGTCGAGGACCAGCGGCGGGGGAGTGCCGTCGGCGCCGGGGCTCGCGGAGTGGTCGCGGTCGCTCCCGCCGCCGGACGCGGTCGCGGCGAGATAGGCCCCGCCGCCCCCGACGAGCAGCACCGCGGCCGCGACGGAGGCGACGGCCGCCGGGGAATGGCGGCGGCGCGGCTTCGCCGACTCGCCGCCGTCCTCGGGGGGCTCGGGCGCTTCGGTCTCGGGTCGCTCGGTGCTCACCGCATCGCTCCTTCTGGTCGTACACCGCATCCCCTTTACGGGGGACAGCGATGGGACGCAGCGGGGGAGCGCACGGTTCCCTGCGGGCGCCGCTCGGGGCCGCCCTTTTCGAGGACCTTCCGGGTCCTGTCAGTCGCCGTAGTCGGACATCGCGTCCAGCAGGCGGGCGGACGCGGGAGGCACGGTCACCCCGTGGATGCGCGACGGGGACACGGGAAGGTCGGCGCGGGGGATGATCGGGTCCGGTGCCGCCCAGTCCCGGGCCAAGGCGCCGTCGCCGCGCAGCGACGCCAGATCTCCTTCGAGGTCGTGCGGAACGGAGCCGTGGACCTTGCGGTTCGTCATGACGGAACCGTATGCACGCCGAGCGTTACGAAGAAAGACCTACTATCGGGTAGTTTTGACCGCTTCAGACGGCACGGGTCGACCGGGTAGCGTGAACTGTCAATCCCCTTCCGTCGCAGGAGCGTGTCCTCGCCGTGCGTATCGCAGTCACCGGCTCCATCGCCACTGACCACCTCATGACCTTCCCCGGCCGTTTCGCCGACCAGTTCGTCGCGGACCAGCTGCACACGGTCTCCCTGTCCTTCCTGGTCGACAACCTCGACGTACGCCGGGGTGGCGTCGGCGCGAACATCGCCTTCGGCATGGGACAGCTGGGCACCCGGCCGATCCTGGTCGGGGCCGCGGGCTCCGACTTCGACGAGTACCGGGCGTGGCTCGACCGCCACGGCGTCGACACCGACTCGGTCCGGATCTCCGAGGTGCTGCACACCGCGCGCTTCGTGTGCACCACGGACTCCGACCACAACCAGATCGGCTCCTTCTACACGGGCGCGATGAGCGAGGCCCGGCTGATCGAGCTCAAGTCGGTCGCGGACCGGGTCGGCGGCCTCGACCTCGTCCTGATCGGCGCCGACGACCCGGAGGCGATGCTCCGCCACACGGAGGAGTGCCGCTCCCGCGCGATCGCCTTCGCCGCCGACTTCTCGCAGCAGATCGCCCGTATGAACGGCGACGAGATCCGGATACTGCTGGACGGGGCGACCTACCTCTTCTCCAACGAGTACGAGAAGGGGCTCATCGAGTCCAAGACCGGCTGGAGCGACGAGGAGATCCTGTCGAAGGTCGGTCACCGGGTGACGACCCTCGGCGCCCGGGGCGTGCGCATCGAGCGGGCCGGTGAGGACCCGATCGAGGTCGGCTGCCCGGACGAGGAGCGCAAGACGGACCCGACGGGCGTCGGCGACGCGTTCCGCGCCGGTTTCCTCTCCGGCCTCGCCTGGGGAGTCTCCCTGGAGCGCGCCGCCCAGGTCGGCTGCATGCTCGCGACGCTGGTCATCGAGACGGTCGGCACCCAGGAGTACCAGCTCCGCCGCGCCCACTTCATGGACCGCTTCACCAAGGCGTACGGCGACGACGCGGCCATCGAGGTCCGGGCCCACCTGGCCTGATCACCCAGGTCCGGGCCCACCTGGCCTGATCGGGACACTCCTTCGGCCGACCGTCTAGGACACCCGGCGGACCACATAGGCGAAGCCGTGGTCCGCCGGCTCCTCCCCGACGTACTCATGCCCCCGCATCTCGCACCACGCCGGGATGTCCAGCCGGGCGGCCTCGTCGTCCGAGAGGACGCGGACCGTGCCGCCCACCGGCACGTCCCCGATGACCTTGGCCAGTTCGATGACCGGGATGGGGCAGAGCTTGCCGAGGGAGTCCACCACGAGCGCGTCGGAGTCGGAGGGGGACGGGGAGGGCGGCGCCGACGCCGTCGGGGCGCCGAGCTTCTCGCGTACGTCCGCGACCGCGTCCGGCAGCACCGACAGGAACCGGTCGACGTCCTCGGACGGCGTACCCGGTGGCAGCGAGACCCGGACGTTGCCCTCGCTCAGGACGCCCATCGCCTTCAGGACATGGCTCGGGGTCAGCGTGCTGCTCGTGCAGGAGGAGCCGGAGGAGACGGAGAAGCCCGCCCGGTCCAGTTCGTGCAGGAGCGTCTCCCCGTCGACGTACAGGCAGGAGAAGGTGACGATCCCCGGCAGACGGTGAACCGCGTCCCCGACCACCTCGACGTCCGGGACCAGTTCGGGCACCCGTACGCGGATCCGTTCCGTCAGTTCCCGCAGGCGGGCCGCCTCCGCGACCGCCTCCGCCCGTACCGCGCGCAGCGACGCCGCCGCGGCCACGACGGCAGGGATGTTCTCGAAGCCCGCCGCCCGCCCCGACTCCCGCTCGTCCACGGGCCCTTGGGGAGCGAACCGCACCCCCTTGCGCACGACGAGCAGTCCGACTCCCGAAGGCCCGCCCCATTTGTGGGCACTTGCCGTCAGCAGGGACCAGTCGCCCTCCACCCGGCGCCAGGGCAGTGACTGCGCCGCGTCCACCAACAGCGGCACCCCCGCCGCCCGGCACGCCTCCGCGACCTCCCGCACCGGCTGCTCCGTGCCCACCTCGTGGTTGGCGGACTGGAGGCACGCGAGCGCGGTGTCGGGGCGCAGGGCGGCGGCGTAGGAAGAAGGGGAGACGGTGCCCGCGCGGTCGACGGGCACCGTCGTCACCGAGCCGCCGGCCGCCTCGTGGACCTCTGCCGAATGGAGTACCGACGAGTGTTCGACAGCTGACACGATCAGGTGGCGTCCGACCCGTCGGCGGCCCGCCAGCGCACCCTCGATCCCCGAGTGCACCGCCCGGGTGCCCGACGAGGTGAAGGTCAGCTCGTCCGGGCGGCACCCCACCGCCTCGGCCGCCGCCTCGCGCGCCGCGTCGAGCAACAGCCGGGCCCGCCGCCCCTCCCGGTAGAGCCGCGAGGGATCGGCCCACCCCTCGTCGAGCGAGGCCTGCAGGGCCTGCCGGGCGACGGGATGGAGAGGAGCAGCGGAAGCAGCATCGAAGTAGGCCACACCCCAACGCTAAGGCCCCGGTCAGGGCAGCGCCCCAAAGGGGCGCGAGGAACGGCGCGACAAGCCACAACGAGCCCGCAGCCGCTGTGATGTCCTCCCGCTCCGAGCTCCTGGGCGCCCCAAACCTCCGTCAGAAGTAGCCCGGAGCAGGGCAACCCACCCCCTTCGGCTGACCCAGCGGCGCGTTGGGCACCCTCCCCGCGCGACCCCAAATAGCGTCCAGTAGGGTTTGGTCCGCATAAACATCCAAACCCCTGCCCGACGCAGGGCGGCGACCGACCAGCGAGAAGGCCGCAGCCGACCGCGCGGGCGAGACTCTCGGGAAGGCGCTACGTGAGTCCCAACGGCTCCGACCGCTCGCCGCGGCGCCCGATGCGGCGGAAGCTGCTGCAGGCACTGACTGCGGGCCTGGTCCTGGCGACCGCCACCGGTTGCACATACAAGGACTTCCCCCGCCTTGGTATGCCCACCCCGACCACAGAAGAGGGTCCGCGGATCCTCTCCCTGTGGCAGGGGTCCTGGGCGGCCGCGCTCGCCGTTGGCGTGCTGGTGTGGGGCCTGATCCTGTGGAGTGTGTTCTTCCACCGGCGCAGCCGCACCAAGGTCGAAGTTCCTCCGCAGACCCGGTACAACATGCCCATCGAGGCGCTGTACACGGTAGTCCCGCTGATCATCGTCTCGGTGCTGTTCTACTTCACCGCCCGCGACGAGACGAAGCTCCTCAGCCTCAAGCAGAAGCCCGACGTCACGGTCAACGTGGTCGGCTATCAGTGGAGCTGGGGCTTCAACTACATCGAGGACGTTCCCGGTGTCACCGGCAACGCCAAGATCGACCCGAACCTGGCCGCCATTCCGGACCGGTTCAAGAAGGACTTCCCGGCGAACGCCGGCGGTGTCTACGAGGTCGGTACGCCGGGTGAGCGGAACCCGCAGACGGGCAACCCCGGTCCGACCCTCTGGCTGCCCAAGGGCAAGACGGTCCGCTTCGTCCTCACTTCGCGTGACGTCATCCACTCCTTCTGGGTGGTGCCGTTCCTGATGAAGATGGACGTCATCCCGGGCCACACCAACTCCTTCCAGGTGACCCCCAACAGGGAGGGCACCTTCCTGGGCAAGTGCGCCGAGCTGTGCGGCGTCGACCACTCCCGGATGCTCTTCAACGTGAAGGTCGTCTCCCCCGAGCGCTATGAGGCCCACCTCAAGCAGCTCGCGGC
Source organism: Streptomyces mirabilis (assembly GCF_039503195.1). Classification (NCBI taxonomy): domain Bacteria; kingdom Bacillati; phylum Actinomycetota; class Actinomycetes; order Kitasatosporales; family Streptomycetaceae; genus Streptomyces; species Streptomyces mirabilis. Next base: position 3,217,796 of record NZ_JBCJKP010000001.1, on the reverse strand, counting down.
GCAGGGACAGACCGGTTACGTCCCGGCCGGCATTGAGCAGACGGGCCACGAGAAGAACCGGGAGACGAACAACCTGTGAGCATCCTCAACGAACCTCAGGGTGCCGGGGCAGCCGAAGACTCGTACGAGAACGAGCTGCCGGTGCGGCGCAAGCAGCCGGGCAACGTCGTGATCAAGTGGCTCACCACCACTGACCACAAGACGATCGGCACGCTCTACCTCGTCACGTCGTTCGCGTTCTTCTGCATCGGTGGCGTCATGGCGCTGCTGATGCGCGCCGAACTGGCTCGCCCCGGCACGCAGATCATGTCGAACGAGCAGTTCAACCAGGCGTTCACGATGCACGGCACGATCATGCTGCTGATGTTCGCGACGCCGCTGTTCGCCGGCTTCACGAACTGGATCATGCCGCTGCAGATCGGCGCGCCCGACGTGGCGTTCCCGCGGCTGAACATGTTCGCCTACTGGCTCTACCTGTTCGGCTCGCTCATCGCGGTCGGTGGCTTCCTCACCCCGCAGGGCGCGGCCGACTTCGGCTGGTTCGCCTACAGCCCGCTGTCGGACGCGGTCCGCTCGCCGGGTGTCGGCGCCGACATGTGGATCATGGGTCTGGCCTTCTCCGGCTTCGGCACGATCCTCGGTGCGGTCAACTTCATCACGACCATCATCTGCATGCGCGCTCCCGGCATGACGATGTTCCGCATGCCGATCTTCGTGTGGAACGTACTGCTCACCGCGGTGCTGGTGCTGCTGGCCTTCCCCGTGCTCGCGGCGGCGCTGTTCGCGCTGGAGGCGGACCGAAAATTCGGTGCGCATGTGTTTGACGCCGCCAATGGCGGAGCCTTGCTATGGCAACACCTCTTCTGGTTCTTCGGCCATCCAGAGGTGTACATCATCGCTCTACCATTCTTCGGCATCATCTCCGAAGTCATCCCGGTGTTCTCCCGCAAGCCGATGTTCGGCTACATGGGCCTGATCGCCGCGACGATCTCCATCGCCGGTCTGTCCGTGACCGTGTGGGCGCACCACATGTACGTCACCGGTGGTGTCCTGCTCCCGTTCTTCTCCTTCATGACGTTCCTCATCGCCGTACCGACAGGCGTGAAGTTCTTCAACTGGATCGGAACGATGTGGAAGGGGTCCTTGAGTTTCGAGACCCCGATGCTCTGGGCGGTCGGCTTCCTGATCACCTTCACCTTCGGTGGTCTGACCGGTGTCATCCTGGCCTCGCCGCCGATGGACTTCCACGTCTCGGACTCGTACTTCGTGGTGGCGCACTTCCACTACGTGATCTTCGGTACGGTCGTGTTCGCGATGTTCTCCGGATTCCACTTCTGGTGGCCGAAGTTCACCGGCAAGATGCTCGACGAGCGCCTCGGAAAGATCACCTTCTGGACGCTGTTCGTGGGCTTCCACGGCACGTTCCTGGTGCAGCACTGGCTGGGTGTCGAGGGCATGCCGCGTCGCTACGCGGACTACCTCGCCGCCGACGGCTTCACCGCGCTGAACACGATCTCGACGATCAGCTCGTTCCTGCTCGGCCTGTCGATCCTGCCGTTCTTCTACAACGTGTGGAAGACCGCCAAGTACGGCAAGAAGGTCGAGGTCGACGACCCGTGGGGCTACGGCCGCTCGCTGGAGTGGGCCACGTCCTGCCCGCCGCCGCGCCACAACTTCCTCACGTTGCCGCGGATCCGTTCCGAATCCCCGGCCTTCGACCTGCACCACCCGGAGATCGCCGCTCTCGACCAGCTCGAGAACGCTGGTCACGGTGAGAAGGCCCTCGCTGGTGGCAAGGAGGCCGGCAAGTGAAGGTCCAAGGCAAGATGTTCCTCTGGCTGGCTGCCTTCATCCTCGTCATCGCGATCGTCTATGGCGTGTGGTCGAAGGAGCCGGCCGGCACCACGGCGCTCTTCCTGGCTTTCGGTCTGAGCGTGATGATCGGCTACTACCTGGCCTTCACGGCCCGGCGGGTCGACCAGCTGGCGCAGGACAACGACGAGGCCGATGTCGCGGACGAGGCCGGCGAGGTGGGCTTCTTCAGCCCGCACAGCTGGCAGCCGCTCGCGCTCGGCGTCGGCGGTGCGATCGCCTTCATGGCCGTCGTCTTCGGCTGGTGGCTGCTGTACTTCGGGTTCCCGCTCATCCTGATCGGTCTGTGGGGCTGGGTCTTCGAGTACTACCACGGTGAGAACCGCACCCAGTAGCACGCACGCGGTCCCGTAGTGATCGCTGGACACCCCGGAAGCCCGGACTCTCCTGATGGAGAGTCCGGGCTTCCTCTTTTGCCGCACGTCACATCCCCCACACGGCTCACTCGCCGCGCCATGGTCGGCGGGTGTTCATAGCGTGAGTCCATGAATCACGCACCGCGAATCCGCACGGTCGTCAGCCGCACCACGCTGGTGGTCGCCCTCGGCGCGGCCGCCGCTGCCTGCGGCGGAAGCGGCCACCCGCTCTCCGCCAGGCCGTACGACGCGGCGGGTCAGCTCTCCTTCACCGACGTGGTCGGCGACAGCCGCAAGGTCGACCCGGACAAGCCCCTGGAAATCACCTCCAAGGGCGACGACGAGCGCATCACCGATGTGACGGCCTTCGACGCGTCGGGGCGCTATGTGGCGGGCGAACTCGCCGCCGACGGCTCCCGATGGCACAGCACCTCACCACTGGCCGCGGGCGCCCACTACACGGTGCACGTGAGCACGGAGGACGAGGACGGCGCCCCCGGCCGCCAGATCGTCGACTTCGAGACCACCGCGCCCACCACGAACAAGCCCCTGGGCGTGACCCTGGGGCCCGCCTCGGGCGAGTACGGCGTCGGTCAGCCCATCACCGCCGAACTCAGTGCCCCGGTCAAGGACAAGGCCGCTCGCGCGATCGTCGAAGGAGCCCTGAAGGTCGACTCCGTGCCCGCCGTGGAGGGCGCCTGGCACTGGGTGGACGACAAGACGCTGCACTACCGTCCCAAGGAGTACTGGCCCATCCACGCCACCATCCAGGCCCACAGCAACCTGAAGGGCATCAAGGTCGCCGACCGGCTCTGGGGCGGCGACGCGAAGCCCCTGACGCTCACCACCGGGGACCGCTTCGTCGCCGTCACGGACGCCGCCGCGCACTCCATGACGATCTACAAGAACGACCAGGTGATCAACCAGATCCCCGTGACCACCGGCAAGCCGGGCTACGAGACCCGCAACGGTGTCAAGGTCGTACTGAGCAAGGAGCCCTACGTACGCATGCGCGGTACCACCGTCGGTATCGCCGAGGGCAGCGCGGACTCCTACGACCTGCCCGTCTACTGGGCGACCCGGGTCACCTGGAGCGGCGAGTACGTGCACGCCGCGCCCTGGTCGGTGGGGGAGCAGGGGTCCGCCAACGTCAGCCACGGCTGCACCGGGATGAGCACCAGCAACGCGGAGTGGTTCTTCAAGAACGTCCGACCGGGCGACATCGTGAAGGTCCAGAACTCCAACGGCGACGCGATGACCCCGTTCAACAACGGCTTCGGCGACTGGAACGTCGCCTGGAAGGACTGGCGCAACGGCAGCGCCCTGACGGCGGGCACCCCGGAGGGCCCGAAGCTGACGGACCGGGCCCGCCTGCGCCCCGAGTCCGTGTGACCCAGACCCTCGCCACCGCGCCCCGAAAGGGGCGCGGGGCTGTGTTCTTCCGCCGCTCCGCGCTCTCAGGCGCCCAGAAGGGCCTTGCGGCGGAGCAGCGAGGCCAACGCGGAGGCGAACTCGACCGGGTCCACCGGAAGGGTCACCGCCGCGTCCGCACGGCTCCACGTGGCCAGCCAGGCGTCCTGAGGACGCCCGATGAGCACCAGCACGGGCGGGCAGTTGAAGATCTCGTCCTTGATCTGCCGGCAGACGCCCATGCCGCCCATCGGAACCGCCTCGCCGTCCAGCACACAGACGTCGATCCCGCCCTTGTCCAGCTCCGTCAGGACGGCGGCGGGCGTGGCGCACTCGACGAACTCGACCTGGGGGACGTCGGGGGCCGGTCTGCGGCCGGTCGCCAGCCGCACCTGCCCCCGGGTGTTGGAGTCGTCGCTGTAGACCAGCACCGTGGCGGTCGGCTGCATTGTTCCTCCACGCATCTAAGAAGCACGGCATTGCTCGGGAACTCCTGGTACCGATGGCGCGGATGCTACCCCCTCGAACACCCCGTCAACACCGGTTCGGACAGGGCTTCGATGGGCCATACGGGCTGGACACACCCCATCAACACCCCGAACGGCACCCCCGGGCGTGAGGGCGGGATAAGCGACCGACATAATGTCGGTCGTGGCGACAGCAACGACAGTAGAAACCGGGCACGCGCACCCGTCGGTCAATCGGCCGAACCTCACCAGCGTCGGAACCATCATCTGGCTGAGTTCCGAGCTGATGTTCTTCGCGGCCCTCTTCGCGATGTACTTCACCCTGCGATCAGTGACCGGACCGGATCACTGGAAGGAGATGGCGAGCCATCTCAACTTCCCGTTCTCGGCCTCGAACACCACGATCCTGGTGCTCTCCTCCCTGACCTGCCAGCTCGGCGTGTTCGCCGCCGAGCGCGGGGACGTGAAGAAGCTCCGGATGTGGTTCACCGTCACGTTCGTGATGGGTGCGATCTTCATCGGCGGTCAGATCTTCGAGTACACCGAGCTGGTCAAGAAGGACGGGCTCTCGCTCTCCTCCGACCCGTACGGCTCGGTGTTCTACCTGACCACCGGTTTCCACGGCATGCACGTGACGGGTGGACTCATCGCCTTCCTGTTTGTCCTCGGTCGTACCTACGCGGCCAAGAGGTTCACTCACGAGCAGGCAACCGCAGCCATCGTCGTGTCCTACTACTGGCACTTCGTCGATGTCGTCTGGATCGGCCTCTTCGCCACGATCTACATGATCAAGTAACCGGGCGGCGTCCGCGGCGAACCGATCGCACGCGACGAACCGATCCATTTCCAGAAGCATCGACGCAGAAGATCCTGACACCGGGGTAATCCGTGAAAAAGCTCTCCGCACGACGACGCCATCCGCTGGCGGCGGTCGTCGTCCTACTCCTCGCGCTGGCGGCCACCGGGGGGCTGTACGCCGCGTTCGCACCCGCGAGCAAGGCGCAGGCCGATACGACCGCCCAGTCCCTTGCCATCGACGAGGGCAAGAAGCTCTACTCCGTGGGCTGCGCCAGCTGCCACGGAACCGGCGGTCAGGGGTCCTCCGACGGGCCGAGCCTGGTGGGTGTGGGCGCCGCGGCGGTCGACTTCCAGGTCGGCACCGGCCGTATGCCGGCCCAGCAGCCGGGTGCTCAGATCCCGCGCAAGAAGGTCATCTACTCGCAGGCCGAGATCGACCAGCTCGCGGCGTACGTCGCCTCGCTCGGCGCCGGTCCCACGATTCCGACGAAGAGCCAGGTCAGCCCCGAGGGCGCGGACATCGCCAAGGGCGGCGAGCTCTTCCGTACGAACTGCGCGCAGTGCCACAACTTCACCGGCAAGGGCGGCGCGCTGACGCACGGCAAGTACGCGCCGAGTCTTGAGGGTGTCGACCCCAAGCACATCTACGAGGCCATGCAGACCGGCCCGCAGAACATGCCGTCCTTCCCCGACACCACGCTGTCGGAGAAGAACAAGAAGGACATCATCGCGTACCTCAACGCGGTCAACGGTGACGACACCGAGAGCCCCGGCGGTCTGGAGCTGGGCGGCCTCGGGCCGGTCAGTGAAGGCCTCTTCGGCTGGATCTTCGGTCTTGGCGCCCTGGTCGCCGTCGCCGTCTGGGTCGCCGCTCGGACCGCAAAGGCCAAGAAGTCATGAGTAGCCAAGACATTCCAGAAGAGAACCTGCCCGCTGAGCAGGTCGACGAGCACGGTCACGGTGCGGTAGCCCTCGCGGACGAGACCAACCCGTTCGCGGACCCGGGCCTGCCGCCCCACGAGCCCCGCATCCAGGACATCGACGAGCGGGCCGCCAAGCGGTCCGAGCGCGCCGTCGCCATGCTGTTCACGTTGTCGATGCTGGCCACTGTCGGCTTCATCGCCTCGTACGTGGCGATCCCGAGGGACAAGTCGATCTTCGTCTTCCCGCTCGGGCACATCAGCGCGCTGAACTTCGCGCTGGGGATGACCCTCGGTGTGGCGCTGTTCGCGATCGGTGCCGGCGCGGTCCACTGGGCCCGCACCCTGATGTCCGACGTGGAGATCGCCGACCAGCGTCACCCGATCGAGGCGGAGCCCGAGGTCAAGGCCAAGGTCCTGGCCGATTTCAAGCAGGGCGCCAAGGAGTCCGCGCTCGGCCGCCGCAAGCTGATCCGCAACACGATGTTCGGCGCGCTGGCCCTGTTCCCGCTCTCCGGCGTCATGCTGCTGCGCGACCTGGGTCCGCTGCCCGGCACCAAGCTGCGCCACACGCTCTGGTCCAAGGGCAAGCTGCTCGTCAACATGAACACGAACGAGCCGCTGCGCGCCTCCGACGTCGCCGTCGGCTCGCTCACCTTCGCCAAGCCCGAGGGCCTGGAGGAGCACGACGAGGACTTCCAGCTCCAGATCGCCAAGGCGGCCCTGATGATCGTCCGGCTCCAGCCGGAGAACATCAAGGACAAGCGTGAGCTCGCCTGGTCGCACGAGGGCATCGTGGCGTACTCGAAGATCTGCACCCACGTCGGTTGCCCGATCTCTCTGTACGAGCAGCAGACGCACCACGTGCTCTGCCCCTGCCACCAGTCCACCTTCGACCTCTCCGACGGTGCCCGAGTGATCTTCGGCCCGGCCGGTCACGCCCTGCCGCAGCTGCGCATCGGTGTGAACGAACAGGGCTACCTCGAAGCGCTCGGCGACTTCGAAGAGCCCGTCGGTCCTGCCTTCTGGGAGCGCGGATGAGCACTACCACCACTTCCGACTCGCGCCCCTCGCGCGAGAAGGCTCCGGCCGGCGAGAAAGTCGCCGACTGGGCCGATGGACGGCTCGGGATCTACTCCCTGGCCAAGTCCAACATGCGCAAGATCTTCCCCGACCACTGGTCGTTCATGTTGGGTGAGATCTGCCTCTACAGCTTCATCATCATCATCCTCACGGGTGTGTACCTGACGCTGTTCTTCCACCCGTCGATGAACGAGGTCACGTACCACGGCAGCTACGTCCCCCTGCAGGGACAGCTGATGTCCGAGGCGTTCAACTCGACCATGCACATCTCCTTCGAGGTGCGCGGTGGTCTGCTGGTCCGGCAGATCCACCACTGGGCGGCGCTGATCTTCCTCGCCGGCATGTTCGTGCACATGATGCGTGTGTTCTTCACGGGTGCGTTCCGCAAGCCGCGTGAGGTCAACTGGCTGTTCGGCTTCCTGCTGTTCGTCCTGGGCATGTTCACCGGCTTCACCGGTTACTCGCTCCCGGACGACCTGCTCTCCGGCACCGGTGTCCGCTTCATGGAGGGCGCGGTCCTGTCCGTGCCCGTCGTCGGCACGTACCTGGCGTTCTTCCTCTTCGGCGGGCAGTTCCCGGGCGGCGACTTCGTCGCGCGGTTCTACTCGGTCCACATCCTGCTGCTGCCGGGCATCATGCTCGGCCTGGTGGTCGGCCACCTGATCCTGGTCTTCTACCACAAGCACACGCAGTTCGCGGGCCCCGGAAAGACGAACAACAACGTCGTCGGAATGCCGCTGCTGCCGGTGTACATGGCCAAGGCGGGAGGCTTCTTCTTCCTGGTCTTCGGTGTCATCGCGGCCATCGCGGCGATCGCCTCGATCAACCCGATCTGGTCCATGGGCCCCTACCGTCCGGACATGGTGTCCACGGGCGCCCAGCCCGACTGGTACATGGGCTTCTCCGAGGGCCTGATCCGTGTCATGCCGGGCTGGGAGATCAACGTCTGGGGTCACACGCTCGTGCTGGGCGTGTTCATCCCGCTGGTGATCTTCCCGCTGGTCCTGGTCGCGATCGCGGTCTACCCGTTCATCGAGTCCTGGGTCACCGGCGACAAGCGCGAGCACCACATCCTGGACCGCCCGCGCAACGTCCCGACCCGGACCGCGTTCGGCGCCGCCTGGATCAGCTGGTACTTCGTCCTGCTCGTCGGTGGCGGCAACGACATCTGGGCCACGCACTTCCACCTGTCGATCAACTCGATCACCTGGTTCGTGCGCATCGGCTTCTTCGTCGTGCCGGTCATCGTGTTCGTCATCACCAAGCGGGTCTGCCTCGGCCTCCAGCGCCGCGACAGGGACAAGGTGCTGCACGGCCGCGAGTCGGGCATCATCAAGCGCCTGCCGCACGGTGAGTTCATCGAGGTGCACGAGCCGCTCAGCCAGGACGCCCTGCACACGCTCACCGCGCACGAGCAGTACCAGCCGGCCGTGATCGGCGCGACGGTCGACGAGAACGGTGTCGAGCGCAAGGTGAAGGGCTCGGAGAGGCTGCGCTCCAAGCTCAGCGAGGGCTTCTACGGGGAGGACAGCCAGATCCCGAAGCCCACGGTCGAGGAGTACAAGGAGATCACGAGCGGCCACGGCCACCACTGATCCTCCGACCGGTTGACCGGTCTTCACTGATCGCCACGGCGAGAGCCTCCGTCCATTGCCTGGACGGGGGCTCTTTGCCGTCTCCGGGCCTGGATAGGGTGTTCCCATCTACACGAGGCGTCCCTCTGCCGGGACGACGGACCCAGGAGCGGCTTATGAGCGCTGTGAACCCCGCTGGAGGCAACACCGCGGCGGGCCGTTCCTGGCCCGTGGTGCTGAACGGCCTGCTCGAGGGCCGCGACCAGAGCGCGGACGACACGGCCTGGGCGATGGACCGGATCATGAGCGGCGAGGCGACGGACGCGCAGATCGCCGGGTTCGCGGTGGCGCTGCGGGCCAAGGGCGAGACGGTCGAGGAGATCTCCGGTCTCGTCCGGACGATGTACGAACACGCCAATGTGATCGAGGTGCCGGGGGACACCGTCGACATCGTCGGTACGGGCGGTGACGGCGCGAAGACGGTGAACATCTCCACGATGTCGTCGATCGTCGTCGCCGGGACCGGCGCCAAGGTCGTCAAGCACGGCAACCGGGCCGCGTCCTCCGCGTCCGGCGCCTCGGACGTCCTCGAGAAGCTCGGCGTCAATCTGGACCTGACGACGAAGCGGGTGGCCGAGGTCGCGGAGGAGGCCGGGATCACCTTCTGCTTCGCGGTGAAGTTCCACCCGGCGCTGCGTCATGTCGCGGCGGCGCGGGGGCAGTTGGGGATCCGGACCACGTTCAACGTGCTGGGTCCGCTGACGAACCCGGCGCGGGTGAGGGCACAGGCCGTCGGAGTCGCGGACCTGCGCATGGCACCGATCGTGGCGGGCGTGTTCGCCGAGCGCGGCAACTCCTCGCTCGTCTTCCGCGGCGACGACGGCCTGGACGAGCTGACCACCACCGCGACGTCCCGGGTCTGGATCGTCCGCGACGGCAAGGTCACCGAGGAGCGGTTCGACCCGCGTGACGTCGGCCTCGAACTCGTCCCCGTGGAGGCCCTGCGCGGCGCCGACGCGTCCTACAACGCGGACGTCGCCCGTCGCCTGCTCAACGGTGAGACGGGGCCCGTACGGGACGCCGTGCTGCTGAACTCCGCGGCGGCCCTCGTCGCCCTGTCCCCGACCGACGCACCGCTCGCGGACCAGCTCCGCGCCGGGATGGCGAAGGCGGCGGAGGCGATCGACTCGGGGGCGGCGAAGCGGACGCTGGAACGCTGGGTGGCTGCGAGCCAGTCGTAGCCTGGTTGTTCGTCTGCGGACCGGTGGGGGTTGCCCGCGCCGTTCCCCGCGCCCCCGGGGCGGGGCGATCTTTTGGGGGTCTGGGTGCGGAGTCCCCAGGTAGTGGCGCTGCCTCTCACCCGGCGTCCCGGTATGCGGACGCCGGGTTGCGGGTGGAAGATCTTGTGGCAGGATGCCGTATCAGGTCATGAGCGACAGCCATCAGGCCCCGGCCGGCTGTCCGGCAACCCTCCGTCCGTGGCGGGGTGCCCCGGGTGAAGACCAGGCCGCAGGCAGCGAGGTCTGCGGCAAGCGCGGACCCCTCGAGAATCCCAGGGGTCCTGGTCGTTCGAGGGAGCCTTCTGTGAGCAAGCGAATGCGATAGGGCGTAGAGCCCCGCCTCCGCACACCCTTTTGCCTTTCCTCCCTGCGCCGAGCCGTGCAGCCGCACACCCGTACCCCCGTGCACCCGGCCCGCGCAGCGATTCCGCCTGCCTCTCACAGGAGCTCGCCATGTCTGTCTCCACCACTGCCGCCGACCAGGCCGTTTGTGCCCCTCTGCCCGTTCTGGGGCGAGATGTCACCGTCCCGCTCGTGACCGGCGGTGAGGTCACCTACGCCGCGCTCGACTACGCCGCCAGCGCCCCCGCCCTCCAGCGGGTGTGGGACGACGTCGCCGCGTACGCCCCGTACTACGGCAGCGTGCACCGCGGCGCCGGGTACCTCTCCCAGCTGTCCACCGACCTCTTCGAGAACGCCCGCAGGACCGTCGCGGAATTCCTCGACTGCCGGGGCGACGACCAGGTCGTCTTCACCCGCTCCACGACCGACTCCCTCAACCTGCTCGCCGCCACCCTCCCGGCCGGCTGCCAGGTGTTCGTCTTCGAGACGGAACACCACGCCTCGCTGCTGCCGTGGAAGGACGCCCAGGTCACCTACCTCGACGCGCCCCGCACCCCGCAGGAGGCCGTCACGGCTCTGGAGCGGGCCCTCGCCGCCCGCGACCCCCACGGCCCGGCCCTCGTCTGCGTCACCGGGGCCTCGAACGTCACCGGCGAGCTGTGGCCGGTGCGCGAGCTGGCCGCCGCCGCGCACGCGCACGGTGCCCGGATCGTCCTGGACGCCGCCCAGCTCGCCCCGCACCACCCGGTGTCCGTGCGGGACCTCGACGTCGACTGGGTCGCCTTCTCCGGGCACAAGCTGTACGCGCCGTTCGGTTCCGGCGTGCTCGCGGGCCGCGCCGACTGGCTGCGCGAGGCCGAGCCGTATCTCGCGGGCGGCGGCGCCAGCCGCAAGGTCACGCGGCGGGTGGACGGCGGCGTGGACGTGGAGTGGCACGAGAGCGCGGCCCGGCACGAGGCCGGTTCGCCGAACGTGATCGGCGCCTACTCCATCGCCTCCGCCTGCAAGGCGCTGACCGAGGCCGGTTTCGACACGCTCGTCGCCCGCGAGGAGCAGCTGATCGGGGCCGTCCGCGCCGGTCTGGCCGAGGTGCCCGAGGTCCGCGTCCTGTCGCTCTTCGGCGACGACGCCCCGCGCGTCGGCGTCATCTCGTTCGTCGTCGAGGGCTGGAACAGCTCGCACTTCGCGGCTGCGCTGTCCGCCGAATACGGGATCGGGGTGCGGGACGGTCTCTTCTGCGCGCACCCGCTGGTGCGGACGCTGCTCGGCAGCGATCCGCAGACGCAGGGGGAGTGCGGGGCGCCCGAGGCGGCGCCCGGGGAGAAGTCCCTCAACGCGATCCGCGTCAGCTTCGGGGCCGGTACGCCCGACGAGCATGTGGAGCGGTTCGTGCGCGCGGTGAAGGAACTGGTGCGGGACGGGGCGAAGTGGAACTACCGCACGGAGGACGGCCGCTGCGTCCCGGCGGTCTGAGAGCGGCTTGGGGGTGTGTGGGGGCTCCGCCCCCACATCCCCGATGGGGCCGCGCGGCTGTGCCTAGCTGTCGAGGCCGATGGCGAACGCCGCCTCCAGGTCGTGCTGGGAGTACGTGCGGAACGCGACGTGGGTGTCCGTCCCCTCGACGCCGGGGATCTTGCTGATCTTGCCGGGGATGACGTCCGCCAGGTCGTCGTGGGCCTTCACCCGGACCATGGCGATCAGGTCGTACGTACCGGTGACGGAGAAGACCTCGCTGACACTGTCCAGCGCGGCGATCGACTCGGCGATCTCGGGGATCCGGTCCACGCTGGTCTTGATGAGCACGATCGCGGTGATCACGGCTGGTTTTCTCCCTCGGGGGCTGCTGCTGGGGTTTTCACTCTAGTCGGCCGCCCGAACCGCACCCACGCGTAGACGAACCCCAGCGAGAAGCCCACCAGGTGGGCCAGATAGGCGACCCCGGGGCCCGAGGGGCTGCGGCCCGCCGCCAGCCATTGCAGGGTCACCCAGAAGGGCAGCACGACCCAGGCGGGGAAGCGCAGCGGCAGGAAGAAGAGGAACGGGAAGAGACTGGTCACCCGGGCCCTGGGGAACAGGTACAGGAACGCTCCGAGGACCGCGGAGATCGCCCCCGAGGCGCCGACCAGGGACTGCTCGGAGCCGGAATTGGCGATCGCGTAACCCAGCAGAGCGAGGTAGCCGCAGACCACGTAGAAGACGGCGAACTGGATGTGGCCCATGCGTTCCTCGGTCATCGCTCCGAAGACGTAGAAGAAGAGCATGTTGCCCAGGAGGTGGAGCCAGCTGCCATGGATGAACAGGGCCGTGGCCGGGGTGAGCCAGGCGCTCGGGGTCCCGTCGAAGAGCTCGGCGGGGATCACGCCCCAGCGCCGGAAGTAGGCCCGCTGGGCGACCACCAGCGCGTCCCCGCTGCCGAACGACGGATTGAGTCCCGAGGCGGGACCGATCAGGAAGATCAGGCAGCACAGGAAGATCAGCCCGTACGTCACCGGCGCGGACTGACCGCGCATCGTCCTGCCGACCGCCGTACCCCAGGTGCTGATCATGGGACAGAGCATGACGTAACCGCACCGATACACGCAGAATGCCTCGCCGCCATGGACGGCCGAGCGTCGAGTACCCGCCAGGCCGTAGGGTAACGAGCCACACGCGCCGGAGACCGGCGCTGGACGGACACTAGAAGGAAAGCGACTGCCACATGACGGTTCCCCTCCCGACCGCCGAGACGCGCTGGCGCTGCACACTCTGCGGCAACCTCACGCGATTCGACGTGACCCGCTCGTCCAAGGTCGTCGAGTATGTGCACCTGGACCTGGCCGGTGAGCCGAACGTCGAGGAGCGCAAGGTGGTCAGTGAGACCATCGAGTCGGTGCGCTGCCGGTGGTGCAACGCGGTGGACCAGGTGGAACTGGTGGACAGGCCGGGCGCCGGCTCCTGAGGGAGCGGGCCCCGCACAGACATTGGGGTGACGGATGGTGGAGACCACAGGCGGGGAGCCGGACGACGGCGCCGCTGAGGTGCTCGACCGTCCGCTGCCCGACGGGGTGCGCCGGCGGGTCGTACAGATCGTGTCGGACGGCTTCGGCGGGCTGACCGTTGCCGAACTCCCCGCCCAATTGCGGCAGTATGCGCGGTTCGCCCCCAATCGGCGCGCGAAGTTCGCCGGCAACGCCATGGCCGCCGCGCTGGAGACCGATCCGCTGTTCCGGCAGCGTATCGCCGAGAAGCTCAGAGAGGCGCAGCCGGAGCTCGCCGGCGCCCTCGACTCGGGCGCGCCACCGCCGGCCGCGGATCCGCTGGACGTGGCGGCCGCGGCCTATGTGCTGCGCCCCACGGGCTGGGTGAAGCTGGTGACCGCCGCGGGCGAGGAGGCCCTGCGGGCGGACGCCGAGCGCGCGGACGAGGAGAGCCGGGCGGAGCTGGAGCGGCTGCGCGAGGAGCTCGCGCAGGCACGTGGTCAGACCAAGGCCGAAACCGAGCGGTTGCGCACGGAGTTGGAGTCCGCGAAGAGGGAAGCGGAATCGCTTCACCGCAAGTTGCGCGGCGCCCTCAGCGACGTCAAGCGGGGCGAGGCCGCGCTGCGCAAGCTGCAGGGCGAGATGGACACCGCGCGGGCGGACGGGCAGGCCCAGGTGTCGGCCGCCGAGAGCGAGACCCGGCGGCTCAAGGCGCGGCTCTCGGAGGCCGAGGCGGCCCTGGAGGCCACCCGCAAGGCGGCGCGCGAGGGTCGCAGCGTCGAGGACATGCGCGTACGGCTGTTGCTCGACACCGTGCTGGAGGCGACCCAGGGGCTGCGCCGGGAGCTCGCGCTGCCGCCCGTGTCCGTACGGCCGGCGGAGACCGTCGACGCGGTCGAACCGGGGCGCATGACGCCCAAGGACATCGCGGCCCGAGCCCTGTCCGAAAATGATCCCGCGATCCTCGACCAGCTGCTCGCGCTGCCGCAGGCGCATCTGGTCGTCGACGGCTACAACGTCACCAAGACCGGCTATCCGCAGATGCCGCTGGAGAAGCAGCGGCTCAGGCTGCTGGGGCAGCTCTCGCAGCTCGCCGCGCAGACCGGGGCCGAGGTGACGTGTGTCTTCGACGGGGCCGAGCTGGCGGCGCCCGTGCTGCTCGCGCCGCCGCGCGGGGTGCGGGTGCTGTTCTCCAAGGCGGGTGTCACGGCGGACGAGTTGATCCGTCAGCTGGTGCGCGCCGAGCCGCCCGGGCGGCCCGTCATCGTGGTCTCCACCGACCGTGAGGTGGCCGACGGGATCGCGAAGGCCGGCGCTCGCCCGGTGGCCTCCGTGGTGCTCCTCAAGCGCTTTTCGCGCGGCTGAAACAGTCGTCGGCGATCTGCGTCGTACGCCCCAAAAGGCCCGTACGCCCCATCCGTAACATCCAGGCGTTGTGCCCGAATTGGCGAAACCTTCACGCAACGTAGCGTCAGTCCCACATCACTGCACGTGAGTTGAGTGCAAAGAATCCGCTGGGTGACTAAGAATTTTCAGGTTTGGATTTGAACTGATCACAGGAAGGTCACTAGGGTCTGGGCTCGAACCTCCACTCGGGTGATCACTCATTGGGAGTGACGGTGGGGGGACACCGCCCGTCGGCGTCTCGGCAGGCGGCTGGAGGAAGAAGGAGCTCGCCTTCGTGGCGTCCCACCGTCGACCCAAGCAGCCGAGCCGCACCCGTGTGACCGTGCTCACCACCGCCGCAGCCGCTGCCGTTGTCCTCAGCGCCAACGCCGCCAACGCCGCGCCCAGCGAGAAGCCGAGCAAGGACGAGGTCAAGAGCAAGGTCGACAAGCTTTACGAGGAGACCGAGCAGGCCACCGAGAAGCTCGACGGGGCCAAGGAGAAGCAGGACAAGCTGGAGAAGGAAATCAGCACCCTGCAGGACAACGTGGCCCGCGGCCAGGACGAGCTCAACGCCCTGCGTGACGGACTCGGTTCGATGGCCAGCGCCCAGTACCGCACCGGCGGCATCGACCCCTCCGTGGCGCTGTTCCTCTCCTCGAACCCGGACGACTACCTGGACAAGGCGTCCGCGATGGACCAGCTGAGCAGTCAGCAGGTCGAGGCGCTGAAGAAGGTCCAGGAGAAGCAGCGTTCGCTCGCCCAGCAGCGGCAGGAAGCCTCCGCGAAGCTCAAGGACCTCGCCGACACCCGTACGGAACTGGCCAAGCAGAAGAAGACGGTCCAGACCAAGCTCGCCGCGGCGCAGAAGCTCCTCAACTCCCTGACGGCCAAGGAGAAGGCGGCTCTCGACGCGCAGCAGTCCCGCGCCACCCGTGCCAGCGAGCGCACCGTTCTCAGCGACCCCGGTACACCCGCGTCCGGGCGCGCCGGTGCCGCGTTCTCCGCCGGACAGACCAAGATCGGCTCGCCGTACGTCTACGGCGCCTCCGGCCCAGCTCCTTCGACTGCTCGGGCTTCACCTCGTGGGCGTACGCCCAGGCCGGTGTCTCCATCCCGCGCACCTCGGAGTCGCAGGCGACCATCGGCACCCGCATCTACTCGCAGAGCGATCTGCAGGTCGGCGACCTGGTCTTCTTCTTCGGCGACCTGCACCACGTCGGCCTCTACGCGGGCAACGGCCAGGTGCTGCACGCCCCGCGCACCGGAACCGTCGTGCGCTACGAGTCGATGAGCACCATCGGTGGAGCGTTCCAGTTCGGCGTCCGGGTCTGATCCGGCTCCCCGAACCCTCCGAGAGCCTTTCGAGGCCCCCTCGCCATACCGCCCGAACGGGCGAATCGCGGTAACTCCCGCTGACCCCACGCCCCGTCGGTGACCTGCGTCTCCGGCGGGGCGCCGCGTTGTGCGCCCCCGGAGGTTTTTGGCCGGTGCGTAGTCGCACGGCTACTGTCTGGCGCGTTTCCCCCAACTCCGGGGGACCGTCAGCGGAAGGGAGAGCGGCTACTCGTGGGGTCCCATCGCCGCCGTCCACCGTCCGGGTTCGACCGGGGCGCCAGCGCCGCGGGCATCGCCGGCATCGCCGTGACCGTGGTGTCCGTCGCGGCCGCCGCCCTCGGGGCCGTACCGGCCGCCGCAGCACCGAAGGACGACACCCGGGCCGAGGTGGACCGCCTGTACATCCAGGCGGAGAAGGCAACCGAGGCGTTCAACAAGGCCGACGAGCGCACGGGAGTCCTGCGCGAAGAGGTGAGCACGGCACAGGACCGCATCGCCCGGCAGCAGGAGCGCATCAACACCATGCGGGACGCGCTCGGTTCGCTCGCCGGGGCCCAGTACCGCGCGGGCGGCCTCGACCCCTCCCTGGCGCTGCTCTTCTCCGACAGCCCCGCCGAGTACCTCGACAAGGCCGCCGCGCTCGACCGGATCAACGCCCACCAGGCGGGCGAACTCAAGGACCTCCAGCTCGCCATGCGCGACCTCGCCCAGGAGCGCGAGGAGGCGACCGCCGAACTCGCCGAGCTGGAGAAGAGCACCAAGGCCGTCGCCCAGCACAAGCGGACCGTCGAAAAGAAACTCGCCAAGGCGCGCATACTGCTCAACTCGCTGCCGTCCGCCGAGCGCGCCGCCTACGACCGGGCCTCTCGCTCCGGACGCTCCGACCTGCCCGAACCCGGCGGTGTCACGCCCGCCTCGGGGCGCGCCGCCGCCGCCCTCGCCGCGGCCCGCTCCGCACTCGGCCGCCCCTACATGTGGGGCGCCAACGGGCCCGGCGGATTCGACTGTTCCGGCCTCATGCAGTGGTCGTACCGGCAGGCGGGCGTCGGTCTGCCGCGCACCTCCCAGGAACAGCGCTACGCCGGACGGCAGGTGTCGCTCTCCCAGGCGCAGCCCGGCGACCTCATCACCTACCGCTCCGACGCGAGCCATGTCGCGATGTACGTGGGCAACGGCCAGGTGATCCATGCGCCCTATCCGGGTGCGCCGGTGCGCTACGACCCGGTGGGCATGATGCCCATCTCGTCCGTCACGCGGGTCTGACCCCCGCGCCCGGGCGCCGTACGATCGGGAACGTGGCTGGTCGAAGGCGTGCGTCGCGGGCGGGGTGCTCCCTGGTACTGCTGCTCGCCGTGCTGGTGGGCTGCGGCGGCAGGCCCACCCCGGACACCGCGTCCGCCGATGTGCAGCGGGTCCTCGACCGGCGGGCGGCCGCGGTCCTGGACCGGAACGAGTCGGCGTACCGGGCCACGGAGGAACCGTCCGGCTCGACCGCGGAGTTCACCCGGCTGCGCGCGGTCCCGCTGGCCGCCTGGTCGTACCGCCTGACGGACCTGCACCGCTCCGGCGACCGCGCCATCGCGGGCGCCGAGCTGCGCTACCGCATCGAGGGCTACGACAGGGCGCCCGTCACGGCGGCCCGCACCCTGCGCCTGGTCCGCGAGGGCGGGACCTGGCGAATCGCCTCCGACGTGCCCGCCGAGCGGGCCAGCCAGCAGCTGTGGGAGCAGGGGGCGGTGACGGTGGTACGGGGCGCGCACAGCCTCGTCCTGGGGGTCGGGCAGTCCGGTGAGCGGCTGCGGGCGTACGCCGGCCTCGCGGACCGCGCCGTGCCCGCCGTGACGGACGCCTGGGGCGCCGACTGGACGGGGCACGTCGTCGTCCTCGTACCGAAGTCGCTGGAGGGCATGGCGGGGCTGCTCGGGGCGCCCGCGTCCGGGTACCGGGGGATCGCGGCGGTCACCACGGGCGAGGCGGGTGGGACGGCCAGGGCGCCCGCGGACCGGATCATCGTCAACCCCGATGCGTACGGCCTCCTCGGTGACTTCGGCAAGCAGGTCGTGCTCACCCACGAGACGACGCACGTGGCCACCCGCGCCCACACCACCGCCGCCACACCCCTGTGGCTCTCCGAGGGCTTCGCGGACTGGGTCGGCTACCGCGGCAGCGGCCGTACGGCGACGCAGGCGGCGCCGGAGCTGGGGCGGGCGGTGCTGGACGGGCACGTACCGGCCGCGCTGCCGGACGACAAGGACTTCGGGTTCGCCGGGGACGCGGCGCGGCTGGCGCGGGCGTACGAGGGCGGCTGGATGGCCTGCAGGCTGATCGCCGACCACTGGGGCGAGGTCCGGCTGAACGAGTTCTACCGGGCCGTCGGCGACCACGAGAAGCGGGCGGGGGCCGTCGAGGGCGCGCTGCGGGACGTACTGCACACGACGCCGGAGAAGTTCACCCAGCAGTGGCAGGCGTACCTGAAGGCGCAGCTCGCCTGAATCGGCTCGGCTGCATCAGCCCGTCGCCGTGTCCAGTCGGGCGATGGCCTCGGCGAGCCACTCCCGCTCCGCCTCGCCCGTCGCCCGCGCCACCCGCAGCATCCCCTGCCGGAACAGGTCGCCGGCCTCCTCCGCCCGTACGGGCTCGCCGTCCCGGTAGAAGAAGCTCGCGGGCGTCAGAAGGAACTCCTGGCGGCGGCGCAGGACCGCGGCCTGCTCCCGCGGGTCCGGGAGGTGGCGCAGGAACGCCAGCAGGGTGTTGAAGCGGACGTGGTCGGTGATCTCGGCCTGCTTGGGGTGGCGCAGCCGCTCCAGGAGGTCCGCACGGCCCTTCTCGGTGAGCGACAGGATGCGACGCGGGGCGGCGCCGCTGCCGGGCTCCGTGTGCTGGTCCAGCTGTCCTGCGGCCACCAGGCGGGTGATCGCCGGGTAGAGCGCGCCGTCGCTGACCGGGCGGACATGGCTGCTGAGCGCCTTGATGCGCTCCTTCAACTCATAGCCGTGCAAGGGCTCTTCGAACAGAAATCCGAGGATCGACAGCTCCAGCATGCGGGGCGCTCCTTGCTTGCGGGTGCCGGACGTCCATGATACCTCTTATCGAGCTACCTCTAAACGAGGTAGCTCGATAAGAGGTAATCAAGGGAATTCAAGGGAATCGAGGGACTCGTCGGTGAACGCCCACCGGAAGCAGCTCATATCGCTCGCCCACCCCGTGTACCTCTCCCTGCTCGCCTCCGTCGCCGCCGGGATCATCAACACCGTCTGGGTCTCCCGGCTCGGCGGTCCCGCCGTGGCCGCCGTCGCCGTCGCGACCAACTCCGAGAACGTGCTCCTCGGCGTCGCCCTGGTCTTCGCCTCCGGCACGACCGTCCTCGTCGCCCACGCCAGAGGGGCCCGGGATCCGGGCGCGCTCCGGGCGGCCGTACGCGGCGGAGGGGCCCTGTGCGCGGTCGTGACGCCCGTGGTCGCCGTGGGCGGATACCTGCTGCGCGAGCCGCTGGCCCGACTGGTCCTGGGCGGCGACGGGCACGCCCTGGCCCTGGCGGTCGCCTACTTCGGGATCTCCCTGCCGGGCATCGCCGTCTTCTTCGCGCAGAACCTCGTCGACGGCATCCTGAAGGGCGCCGGTGACACCCGCACCCCGATGCGCCTCGCCCTGCTGGCCAACGGGCTGATTCTCGGCCTCGACCCGCTGCTCATCCACGCGTACGGCGTCCGGGGCGCCGCCGCCTCCACGGTCCTGTGCCGCTGCGTCGCCCTCGCCGCCGGCCTGCGCGCCCTGCGCCGCAACGCGCCGCTGCGCGAGGCCGCGGCCGTCCGCCCCGCCGAGCCCACCGGCCCCGCGCTGCGCCGCACCCTGCGGACCGGACTGCCCATGTCCGCCGACTTCACCGTGCGCCAGGGCGGGGCGCTGGTCCTGGTCGCGATCGTGGCCCGGCTCGGGGTGACGGCCGTGGCCGCGTACTCCATCGCGTACAAGGTCATGTACGTCGCGACCATGGCCTTCTACGCGGTGCGGCAGGCCGCCTCGATCCACACCGCGCACACCCGGGGCACCGGCCGGGACGAGCGGGGTGCGATCGGGCGGCAGGCGGTGATCGTCTCCGGGGCGGTGGGCCTGGTGGCAGCCGTCCTGCTCGGCGCGTTCGCCCCCTGGATCACGCGGGCCTTCGGAGCCGGGGGCGCGGTCGCCCACGACGGTGTGCTGTTCCTGCGCTGCGTCGGCCCGTACCTGCCGCTGATGGCCTGCTTCATCGCGTTGGGCGGGGTCTTCGAGGGGAGCGGGGGAGCCCCGTTGTTGCTGCGGGTGACACTGCTCGGCACCGCGGTCCAGCTGCCCCTGGCGTACGCCCTGTCGGGGCTCGGACTGCCCGGGATCTGTCTGGCGCTGGCACTGTCCATGGCGGTGCAGTGCACGGCCGTCGGACTGCTTCTCGCCCGCGCCCGCCGCCGTCAGGAGGAGCTCAGGCGCTCCTTGCTGCGGGTGGCCTGAGCGGGCAGGGTCGGGGCCGGGTCGGACACCGTGCTCCACCACAGTTCGAGGGCGGCGATCAGGGCCGCGACCACCAGCAGACCGTTGCGCACGAAGAGCAGGGTGATGCCCAGCCGGTCGCTGCCCACGACGTGCGAGAACCAGATCGGGAACTCCAGGACGGTCGCGAAGCACGCGGCCAGCACCAGGGTGACCGGCAGGGTCATCCGGCTGCCCCGGAAGCACAGGCAGACCGCGCCGATCCCGACCAGCCACACCATGTACTGCGGGCTGATGACCCGGCTGGTGGCCGTGAACATCAGCACCGCCACGAACGCGGCGTCGGCGAGCGTGTGCGGCCGGAAGCGCTGGACGCGCAGCCGCCACAGCAGCAGCCACGCGAAGGCGATCGCGGTGAGCGCCAGGGCCAGCCTGCTCACCACGTCGACGTACGGGCCGAGGAACTCCACCGAGCCGTAGTTGAGCAGCACCTGACCGTCCCAGCCGAAGTGCCGGCCCACGTGGAAGACGAGGGAGCCCAGCGACTCCACCTCGGTGCCCCGGTCGCGCTGGAAGGTCAGGAAGGAGAAGGCGCCGGGCATCGACAGCCCGAACAGCACCGCGATCCCGCCCGCGGTCACCGCCGCCGCGGCCCACGCGCGCCGCTTCACGGCCCCCAGGAGCAGGAGCGCCGGCCACACCTTCACCAGCGCCCCGAAGCCCACGAGAGCGCCCATCACCCGCGGATGGCGGGCTCCCGCGAGGAGCGCCGCGACCGCCACGGCCGTCACCATCACGTCGTAGCGGGCGTAGACGGTCGGTCCGAGCAGTGGGACGCCGATCACCCACACCCAGGCGCCGCGCAGCGTCTTGCCGGGGCGCCGGCCGGCGTAGTGGAGCAGCGCGTACACCACCACGTCGGCGACGAAGGCCAGCAGGAAGAAGGCGTGCGCGTAGTCGAGGAAGGGCAGCAGTCCGGGGGAGAGGACCGCGAGCGCGGCGGCCGGCGGGTACTGCCAGGTCACGTCGTCGAGCGGGAAGGTGCCGGTGCGCAGGATCTCGTACCAGCCCTGGTAGATCACCGAGACGTCACTCGTGACGTCCGGTCCCGGGAAGACGAACACCTTGAAGACGAAGAGCAGGAGCAGAAGCCTGGTCAGGCCCCAGGTTCCCAGCAACGCGTACGGAAACCCCGCCCCCCGTGTGCCCTTCATGCTCACCTGGCCCTCGTTCGTCGGCTGTCTGTGCGGTGGTGACGTGGTGCGGTGGTGCGGAAACATGATGACGTGCGGGGCTGTGCGAGGCCCATGAAGCGCGGCCGTACGGAGCTGTGACCACCGGTGGAATACAGCTTCGCCGCTGTGGACCGCTCGCGTGGGGATTCGAAGGTTTCGGTAGTGTCGAGCGCGATGCACAAGACCTTGATCGTGACCAACGACTTCCCGCCCCGCCCCGGCGGCATCCAGGCGTTCCTGCACAACATGGCGCTACGACTGGACCCGGAGCGGTTCGTAGTCTACGCATCCACCTGGAAGCGGAGCCGGGAGGGCATCGAGGCGACGGCCGCCTTCGACGCCGAGCAGCCCTTCACCGTCGTCCGGGACCGTACGACGATGCTGCTGCCCACACCGGGTGCCACCCGGCGCGCCGTCGGGCTGCTGCGCGAGCACGGCTGTACGTCGGTGTGGTTCGGGGCGGCGGCCCCGCTCGGCCTGATGGCGCCCGCGCTGCGCAGGGCGGGCGCCGAGCGCCTGGTGGCCACCACGCACGGCCACGAGGCGGGCTGGGCCCAGCTGCCCGCCGCACGGCAGCTGCTGCGCCGGATCGGCGAGTCCACGGACACGATCACCTACCTCGGCGAGTACACGCGCTCGCGCATCGCGTCCGCGCTGACGCCCGAGGCCGCCTCCCGCATGGTCCAGCTGCCTCCGGGGGTCGACGAGAAGACCTTCCACCCCGGCTCGGGCGGCGACGTGGTCCGCGCCCGCCTCGGCCTCACCGACCGCCCGGTGGTGGTCTGTGTCTCCCGTCTGGTCCCGCGCAAGGGCCAGGACACGCTGATCCTCGCCATGCCCCGCATCCTCGCCAAGGAGCCGGAGGCGGTGCTGCTGATCGTCGGCGGCGGGCCGTACGAGCAGGACCTGCGCAAACTGGCGTACGACACGGGGGTCGCCGCCTCGGTCCGCTTCACCGGCGCGGTCCCCTGGTCGGAGCTGCCGGCCCACTACGGCGCGGGCGACGTCTTCGCGATGCCCTGCCGCACCCGCCGGGGCGGCCTCGACGTCGAGGGCCTGGGCATCGTCTACCTGGAGGCCTCCGCGACGGGCCTGCCGGTCGTCGCGGGCGACTCGGGCGGCGCCCCCGACGCGGTCCTCGACGGCGAAACGGGCTGGGTCGTCCGAGGCGACTGCCCGGACGACTCCGCCGACCGCATCATCACCCTCCTCGCCGACTCCGAACTCCGCCGCCACATGGGCGAACGGGGACGGGAATGGGTGGAGCGGAAATGGCGCTGGGACCTGCTGGCGGAGAGCCTGAAGGAGTTGCTCTAGGTGCGCGGCCGGTCACAAGCAACCCGCACTCTCCCCACTCATCGCGGCGCCCCCTGAAATCCCGGCAAAAACCCTAGGCGGAAGCAAATAATCCGCCGATGCTGCGCTCATGACAGAAAAACTGACTCATCATCAGATGAGTAACCGTCAGCTGACAAACCGTCACTTGACGAGACGCCAGATCTTGGGCATGGTCGCCCTCCAGACGGCCGCCGCCGCCGGCCTCACCCGCGTAGGCCTCCAGTCCGCCCACGCGGCAGAGCCCGCCGCGGTCGACACCGCGCCCGCCATCGTCATCGGATCGGGTTACGGCGCCGCCGTGGCCGCCCTCCGCCTCGGCCAGGCCGGCATCCGCACCCTCGTGATAGAGATGGGCAAGCTCTGGAACACCGCCGGTTCCGACGGCAAGGTCTTCTGTTCCACCGCCGCCCCCGACGAGCGCTCGATGTGGTTCCGCACCCGCACCGAGGCCCCGCTCGCCACCTTCCTGTGGCTGGACGTCGTCAACAAGGACATCGGCCTCTACCCAGGAGTCCTGGACCGGGTCCACTACGACAACATGTCGGTCTACGTCGGCCGAGGCGTCGGCGGCGGCTCACTGGTCAACGGCGGAATGGCCGTCACGCCCCTCCAGTCCTACTTCTCCGAGCAGTTCCCCACGGTGGACGCCACCGAGATGTACAACACCTACTTCCCGCGCGCCCGCACCATGCTCGGCGTCAACACGGTCGACCCCACCTGGTTCGAGTCCACGGAGTGGTACCAGTTCACCCGCACCTCCCGTAAGGCCGCCGCCAACGCCGGCCTGAAGACGACCTTCGTCCCGAACGTCTACGACTTCACCTACATGCAGCGCGAGGCGGCCGGCACCGCCACCAAGTCCGCACTCGCGGCCGAGGTCATCTACGGCAACAACTACGGCAAGAAGAGCCTCGACAAGACCTACCTCGCGGCGGCGCTCGGCACCGGCAACGTCACCATCCACACCCTGGAGAAGGTCCGGGCGATCAGCAGGGCCACGGACGGCACGTACACCCTGACCGCCGACCGGATCGACACCACCGGCGCGGTCGTGGAGACCAAGCAGTACAGCTGCACGTACCTCTTCCTGGGCGGCGGCAGCCTCGGCACCACCGAACTCCTCGTCCGGGCCCGGGAGACGGGCACCCTGCCGGCCCTGGACGCGAGCGTCGGCACCGGCTGGGGCACGAACGGCAACGTGATGACGGGCCGCGCCAACCACATCTGGGACACGGTCGGGGCGAACCAGTCGACGATGCCGGTCATGGGCATCGACGACTGGGCCAACACCGCCAACCCCGTCTTCGCCGAAATCGCCCCGATACCCACCGGGTTGGAGACCTGGATCAGCCTCTACCTCGCGATCACCAAGAACCCGGAGCGCGCGTCCTTCACGTACGACGCGGCGACGGACTCCGCCAGGCTCGGCTGGACCGCCGCCCAGAGCGCGGTCTCCGTGAGCATGGCCAAGAAGCTCTTCGACCGGATCAACTCGGCCAACGCGACGATCTACCGCTACGACCTCTTCGGCAACAACAAGACCTTCGCCGACGACTTCTGCTACCACCCGCTGGGCGGCTGCGTGCTGGGCAAGGCCACGGACAACTACGGCCGCGTCAAGGGGTACCCGCACCTGTACATCACCGACGGCTCGCTCGTGCCGGGCTCGATCGGGGTGAACCCGTTCGTCACGATCACCGCGCTCGCGGAACGCGGAATGGCGCGGATCCTCGCCGAGGACACCGCGCCATGAGAACCGCTCGGTCGGGCCGTCAGCCCCGGTAGATGGCCTCGATCTCGTCCGCGTAGTCCTTCGCCACCACGTTGCGCTTGAGCTTCAGGGACGGCGTGAGGTGGCCCGACTCCTCCGAGAACTGGGAGGACAGAATGCGGAACTTCCGCACCGATTCCGCCTTCGACACCGCGGCGTTGCCGTCGTCGACCGCGTCCTGGATCGCAGCGATCAGATCCGGGTCCTCGCGCAGCGACGCCGCGGTGGAACCCGCCGGCTTGCCGTGCTCCTCGGCCCAGCGGCCCAGGAACTCCTCGTCGACGGTGACCAGCGCGCCGATGAACGGGCGCCCGTCGCCGACCACCATGCACTCCGCGACCAGCGCGTGCGCGCGGATCCGGTCCTCGATCACGGCCGGGGCGACGTTCTTGCCGCCCGCGGTGACGATGATCTCCTTCTTGCGGCCGGTGATCCGGAGGTAGCCGTCCTCGTCGAGGGTGCCGATGTCACCCGTGTGGAACCAGCCGTCCGCGAGCGCCTCGGCGGTCGCGGCCTCGTTGTTCCAGTACTCCTTGAACAGGTGCTCGCCGTGCAGCAGCACCTCGCCGTCGTCGGCGATGCGGATCACGGAGCCGGGCAGCGGCTGGCCGACCGTACCGATCTTCGTACGGTCCCAGGGGTTGAAGGCGGTGGCCGCACAGGACTCCGTCAGGCCGTAGCCCTCCAGGACCGTGAAGCCGATGCCGCGGAAGAAGTGGCCCAGCCGCTCGCCGAGCGGGGCGCCGCCGGAGATCGCGTACTCACCGCGACCGCCCAGCACCGCGCGCAGCTTGCTGTAGACGAGCTTGTCGAACGTCTTGTACTTGATCTTCAGGCCGAGCGACGGGCCGGAGGGGGTGTCCAGGGCGCGGCTGTAGGCGATCGCCGTGTCCGCCGCCTTGTCGAAGATCTTGCCCTTGCCGTCCGCCTGCGCCTTGGCGCGCGCCGAGTTGTAGACCTTCTCGAAGACACGCGGCACACCGAGGATCAGCGTCGGCCGGAACGCGGCCAGCTCGTCGGTGAGGTTCTTGATGTCCGGGACGCAGCCCAGCTTGATCGGCGCCATCATCGGCGCGACCTGCACCAGCCGTCCGAAGACGTGCGCGAGCGGCAGGAAGAGGAGGACGGAACACTCGCCCGTACGGAACAGGGGGCGCAGCCGCTCCACGATGTTGCCGCACTCCGCGAAGAAGGCACGGTGGGTGAGGACACAGCCCTTGGGGCGGCCGGTCGTACCGCTCGTGTAGACGATGGTCGCCGGATCGTCCGCCTTGGCCAGCGAGCTGCGCTCCTCGACGGTGGCGTCGCTGACGTCCTTGCCCGCGCGCCCCAGTTCCTCCACCCCGCCGGCCTCGATCTGCCAGACGTGCTTGAGGGCGGGCAGCCGGTCGCGCACCGATTCCACGGAGGCCGCGTGCGTGTCCAGCTCGACGATGCAGGCACTCGCGCCCGAGTCGCCGAGTATCCACTGCACCTGCTCGGCCGAGCTGGTCTCGTACACCGGCACGGTGATCGCGCCCGCGCTCCAGATCGCGAAGTCGAGCAGTGTCCACTCGTAGCGGGTACGGGACATCAGGGCGACCCGGTCGCCGGGCTGGACGCCCGAGGCGATCAGGCCCTTGGCCGCGGACCGCACCTCGGCGAGGAAGGTGGTGGCGGTGACGTCCGTCCACGTGCCGCCCACCTTGCGGGCGATGACGGCGACGTCGGGATGCTGCGCGGCGTTTCTGCGGACGATGTCGGTCAGATTTCCGTCCGCAGGGACCTCGTACAAAGCCGGAAGGCTGAACTCGCGCAAGACTGCTGCTCCTCATAGGGCGCCGACGCCACGACGGTGTGTGATGCGACGGAGCGGTCCAAGGCTCGGGCAGGTACCCAGGAACATCATTGTTGAAATCCTGAGTACGACTGGACTGCCCGGACGTTACCCACCGGTACGGCTTTTTCGATAGGGGGTCCCGCCGAGATGTTCCCTGCGTCACACAGGTTGGTGCGTCGCACCCGATGGCGTTCCTTCACGCACAGTAGTCCACGCTCTTCTTGCCATGCCAGTAACCGCAGGTCCGACCGCCTCTATTCACGTTTGCCGCACACGCCTACGCTTGATCGTCATGGCACCCACACCAGGCGGTAACCGCAGGACGCGCATTCATGTGGTCAGTGACGTGCACGGCAACGCGCGCGACCTGGCCCGGGCCGGCGACGGCGCGGACGCCCTGCTCTGCCTCGGTGACCTGGTGCTCTTCCTCGACTACGCCGACCACGCGCGCGGCATCTTCCCCGACCTCTTCGGCACCGAGAACGCCGACCGGATCGTCGAGCTGCGCACCGCCCGCCGCTTCGCCGAGGCACGGGAGTTCGGGCGGCGGCTGTGGGACGAGATCGGGATGGACCATTCCGTGGCCATCGAGAAGGCGGTGCGCAAGCAGTACGCCGAGCTGTTCGCCGCGTTCCCGACACCGACGTACGCGACCTACGGCAATGTCGACATGCCCCCGTTGTGGGCGGAGTACGCCGGACCCGGCACGACGGTCCTCGACGGTGAGCGGGTGGAGATCGGCGGCCGGGTCTTCGGCTTCGTCGGCGGGGGGCTGCGCAGCCCCATGCGGACGCCCTACGAGATCGACGACGAGGAGTACGCGGCGAAGATCGAGGCGGTCGGCGAGGTCGACGTGCTGTGCACGCACATCCCGCCGGACGTACCGGAGCTGGTCTACGACACGGTGGCGCGCCGCTTCGAACGCGGCTCCCGTGCCCTCCTGGGCGCGATCCGCCGCATCCGTCCCCGTTACTCCCTCTTCGGCCATGTCCACCAGCCGCTCGCGCGCCGGATGCGGATCGGGACGACCGAGTGCGTGAACGTCGGCCATTTCGCGGCGTCGGGCCGCCCGTGGGTCCTGGAATGGTGAACACCAGGTGGGGTGGCGATGCTTCGGCGGGCGCGCGGTAGCCTTCACGCTGCACACACGTGCGTACCACCCTCCCTCACCGGACCGCATCTGGAGGAGCCACCGCGATGGCGGAACACACCAGCTCGAGCATCACGATCGAGGCGGCACCGGCTGATGTCATGGCGGTCATCGCCGACTTCGCCCGCTACCCGGACTGGACGGGAGAGGTGAAGGAGGCGGAGGTACTCGCCACGGACGGGCAGGGCCGCGCCGAGCAGGTACGCCTCGTCATGGACGCCGGCGCGATCAAGGACGACCAGACCCTGGGGTACACCTGGACCGGCGACCACGAGGTCTCCTGGACCCTGGTCAAGTCCCAGATGCTCCGCTCCCTGGACGGCTCGTACATCCTCAAGCCCGCGGGCGCCGGTGCCACCGAGGTCACCTACCGGCTCACGGTCGACGTCAAGATCCCCATGCTGGGCATGATCAAGCGCAAGGCCGAGAAGGTCATCATCGACCGGGCGCTGGCGGGTCTGAAGAAGCGAGTGGAGTCGGGCGAGGCGGGCTGACCACGCTCCGAGGGTCGCCCCTGAAGTCGGGGCATCGCCCCGGATCCCGTCGGGCTGAGGTGTCTTGTCCGCGGGTTGGTGGGGGCTGGTCGCCCAGTTCCCCGCGCCCCTGACGGGGCGCGCCCGCGTTTCAGCCCGTCCGGCGTGTGAGGACGAGGCCGACCGGGGAGCTGGGGGCGGAGCCCCCAGGCACGGGCGGGGGCGGCGGGGGCGCTCGGCGCAGGTAGCGTTCATGCCATGCGCACCATCCTGATCACAGGCCAGGGCGGCACGGGCCGTACGACGGTCGCGGCGGCCACCGCGCTGAAGGCCGCCCGCGAGGGCACCCGCACCCTCCTGCTCACCGCCGACCGCACCGACACCCTCGGCGCCGTCCTCGGCGTACCCACCGGCGCGGAACCCACCGACACCGCGCCCCGTCTCACGACCTGGCGCCCCGACGCCAACGCCCGCTTCCGTGCGGACCTCACCGCCTTCCAGGACCGCGCGACCACCGCCCTGGACCTGCTCGGCGCCGCCCGCCTGGACGCCGAGGAACTCACCCCCCTGCCCGGCGCCGAGGAACTCGCCCTGCTGCGCGCCCTGCGCGACGCGGCGACCTCGCAGACGTACGACCTGCTGGTCGTGGACCTCCCGCCGACCCCACAGGCACTCGCCCTCCTCGCCCTCCCGGAGGAGCTCCGCCGCTACCTGCGCCGACTGCTCCCGCCGGAGCGCCAGGCGGCCCGCGCCCTGCGCCCCGTCCTCGGCCGCCTCGCGGGCGTCCCGATGCCCGCCGAGTGGCTGTACGAGACGGCGGCACGCTGGGACATCGAGCTGGCCGCCGTCGCGGCGGTCGTCGAGGACCGCGCCACGACCGTACGGCTGGTCGCCGAGCCGGGCCCGGCCGGCACCGACGCCGTGCACGCCGCCACCACCGCCCTCGCCCTGCACGGGCTGCGCGTCGACGCGCTGGTCGCGAACCGGGTACTGCCCGCCGCGAGCGCGGACGCCTGGCTGGGCGCCCTCGCCGCCCAGCAGCGCAAGGCGCTGGACGAGTGGCAGGAGACGTACACCGTCCACGAGGTCCCGCACCTCGGCCGCGACCCGCGCGGCACCGACGACCTCGGCGCGCTCCCCGTGCCCGGCGTCAACCGGGTGCCCGTCCCGGTCGAGTGGCCCGTTCTCGACCACCTCGCCGACGACGGCGTCCTCGTCTGGCACATCCCGCTGCCCGGCGCGATACGCGAGGAACTGGACCTGATCCGCCGGGGCGACGAACTCGTCGTCACCGTGGGCCAGTTCCGCAGGATCGTGCCGCTGCCGTCCGCGCTGCGCCGCTGCACCGTGGCAGGCGCCGCCCTGCGCGAGGGGGAACTCAGGGTGCGTTTCGCGCCGGACCCGGATCTGTGGCCCCGGACACGGTGAACGGCGTACCCCCGTTCGGGTACCGTCGAAAGGAAGAACCACAGGCAGGAGTCCGCCATGAGCGAAGAGCGCCCCACGTCCGACGCCGCTCAGGAGGCGAGCGACGAAGCGCGCGCGAGCGACGCCGACGCCTGGGCGAAGGCCTGCGCCGAGGACCTCGCGGCGGAGAAGGCCCGCCGCCGCGCCCAGTACGGTCCGCCGCCCGGCTCGGCCGCAGAGGAACTGCGCAAGCTGGTCGACACGGTCGCCGACAAGCTGTCCGGACTGAACTCGCCGCTCTTCGGCATGGTCGCCTCCGGCACCGCCCAGCAGATGGTCAACCAGGTCGTACAGCAGGCCAAGGCCGCCGTCGAGCCGGTCATAGAGCGCAACCCCGATGTTTTCGATCACCTCGCGGCCGCGGGCAACGAGCTGCTCGCCGCCTACCGCTCGGCCGTCGAGGCCCAGGAACGACGCTGGACCACCCGGGAGCATGGCCCCCGCGACGAGGGGACCGGTCCGGGGAGCGGATTGACTTGGACTAAAGGCTGCTCGGGTACGGTTGGCCGTAGCGGGGCTCGACCGAAACTGAGGGATTCATGGGACTCACCATCGGCGTCGATATCGGCGGCACGAAGATCGCGGCCGGTGTGGTCGACGAGGAAGGCAACATCCTCTCGACGCACAAGGTGCCGACCCCCACCACGCCGCAGGCCATTGTGGACGCCATCGCCGCCGCGGTGGAGGGCGCGCGCGCAGGTCACGACATCGTCGGCGTGGGCATCGGTGCCGCCGGATACGTGAACCGCCAGCGCTCGACCGTGTACTTCGCGCCCAACATCGACTGGCGGCAGGAGCCGCTCAAGGCCGAGGTCGAGGCGCGCGTGGGGCTGCCCGTCGTCGTCGAGAACGACGCGAACGCGGCGGCGTGGGGCGAGTACAAGTTCGGCGCGGGCAAGGGCCACCGGAACGTCATCTGCATCACCCTGGGCACGGGCCTGGGCGGCGGCATCATCATCGGCAACAAGCTGCGCCGCGGGCACTTCGGTGTGGCCGCCGAGTTCGGCCACATCCGCATGGTGCCGGACGGTCTGCTGTGCGGCTGCGGCTCGCAGGGCTGCTGGGAGCAGTACGCCTCCGGGCGCGCCCTCGTCCGCTACGCCAAGCAGCGGGCCAACGCCACCCCCGAGAACGCGGAGATCCTGCTCGCGCTGGGCAACGGCACCCCCGACGGCATCGAGGGCAAGCACATCTCGGTGGCCGCACGCCAGGGCGACCCGGTGGCGGTGGACTCCTACCGCGAGCTGGCCCGCTGGGCCGGCGCCGGCCTCGCCGACCTGGCCTCGCTCTTCGACCCCTCCGCCTTCATCGTCGGCGGCGGCCTCTCGGACGAGGGCGAGCTGGTCCTCGACCCCATCCGCAAGTCGTACAAGCGCTGGCTCGTGGGCGGCAACTGGCGTCCGGTGGCCGAGGTGATCGCCGCCCAGCTCGGCAACGAAGCCGGCCTCGTGGGCGCGGCGGACCTGGCCCGGGAACCCGACCCGATCATGTAACCGACTTGATCACGCAGTACGCACACCTCGCCCGCCGCGCCCTTCAGGGGTACGGCGGGCGAGGTCGTACCGTGCCCCTTTCGGCGGGGGCTCAGGGGCGCGGGGCTGTGACATCATGCGGCTCCGCCGCGCGGCGCGCCCAGCCCCCACCACCCCGCAGCCAACGAACCACCGCGGCGTTCCGGCGCCGTCGAGCAGCGCATCCACGTATGTTGATCCAATGGCGACGACCCCGCTGCCCGGCTCCCACACCGAACCCGACGGCTCCGCCGTCATCCGCGTCCTCAGCTACAACATCCGCTCGATGCGTGACGACACCACCGCCCTCGCCCGCGTCATCCACGCCTGCGCCCCCGACCTGGTCCTCGTCCAGGAAGCCCCCCGCTTCTTCCGCTGGCGCAAGAAGCTGGCCCGGCTCGCGGCCGCGTCCGGCCAGACGATCCTGTCCGGCGGCGCGACCGCCGCGGGCCCCGCGCTCCTCTGCTCGATGCGGGCCACCGTCGAACGCACCGAGGACGTCCTGCTGCCCCTCACCCCCGGCCTGCACCGCCGCGGCCTCGCCACCGCCGTCGTCCGCTTCGGCGCCGCCCGGCTCGGCGTGGTGAGTTGCCACCTCTCGCTCCAGAAGGACGAGCGGTACACGCAGAGCGGCCTGCTCCTCGACCGCCTCGCAGCCCTCGGCACCCCGCACGCCCTCGCCGGCGGCGACCTGAACGAACGCCCCGACGGCCCCACCTTCACCCGCCTCGCCGCCGGCCTCCAGGACTGCTGGGCCACCGCCCCCTGGGGCACGGAGTACACCTCGACGCCCACCGACCCCCACCAGCGCATCGACGCGATCTTCGCCACCCGCGGCATCGAGGTCCTCGGCTGCGGGGTCCCGTACGGCCACCCCGGGGTCACGGAGACAGACCTGAGGGCGGCCACGGACCATCTGCCCGTACTGGCCGCCCTCAGAGTGCCCGCCGCGTAACCGGCCGCGTCAGACCACCGCGCCCCGCCCGGGATCGTCCTCGTCCTCGTCGTCGGGCTTCATGCGCGCCACGAGGGTGGCGAAGCCGCCCAGGAAGCCGCCGATGCCGACCGTGGCGAGCCACCACGTCATGTCCCAGCCGAGCAGGACGGCCAGCAGGAGCACGATCGGGCCACCGACGACGGCGAGCCAGGCGAACTTGGCCGTGGTGTCCGCGGTGGGCAGCGGAGGCGGCTCCGGGGGACGAAGTGGCCCTCGTCGTCCCCGTCGAAGTCGTCCTCGGAGGGCTCGGGCGCCTGGTAGTCGCGCGGACCGCCGACGCCCGGCGCGAAGGAGACGGAGCCGCCGAGGGGCTTCGCCGCAACGGGCGGCTTCCCGGTCTCGTCGCCGGTCCCGTCCTTCTCGCTCGTCCCGACGGTCCCGCCGGTCCCGTTCTTCTTGCCCTTCTCGGGCCTCTCGGGTGCGTCCCCGCCGCCCGGGGCGTCGTTCGTCACCGGGTCGAGGAGCGCCAGGTGCTCGATCGACTTGAACGGCTTCGCGCCGGGCGGGTCCGGCGGTTCCTCGCCGTACCCCGCCACGATCGCCTGCCACGCGGCGTCCTCGTCGAACGGCACCCCCTGCCCGTCACCGAGAGGCTCGCCGACGGGTACGCCCTTCTCGTCGGGCTCGCCGCGCTCCGCGTCGTGCTCAGCCACCAGTGGCCGTCCCTTCCTGCTGACCCGCCTGGCCCGTGTCGGACCGCTTGCCGACACTGGGCGCGAGCCGGGCGATGAACGCGTAGCTCTCCTCGAAGATCCGGTCCGCGTCATGGTCCAACGTCGCCACGTGGTAGCTCTGTTCCAGCAGGATCTCCGTCACGTCGGTGGACGACACCCGGCTCAGGATCCGGGCCGAGTCGACGGGCGGCACCACATGGTCCTGAGGGCTGTGCAGCAGCAGCATCGGCTGGGTGACCTGGGGCAGTTCCCCGTCGACCATCCGGTAGAAGTTCCGCATGGAGTGGGCGGCGTGCAGGGGCACCCGGTCGTATCCCACCTCCGCGACGCCTTCCTTGGCGATGTCGCTGGTGATGCCGCTCACCGTCCGGACGAGGTGGCGGAGCACCGGGAGGGCGTGGGCCGCCGCCCCGTGCACCTTGTTCGCCGGATTGACGACGACGATGCCGCTCACCTCGTCCCCGTGCTTCGCGGCGAGCCGCAGGGCCAGCGCGGCGCCCATGGACAGGCCGAAGACGAACACCTGGGCGCAGCGCTCCCGCAGGCCACGCAGCTCGCGGTCCACCTCCGCGTACCAGTCCTGCCAGCCCGTGAGCTGCATGTCCTCCCAGCGCGTGCCGTGCCCGGGCAGCAGGGGCAGCGCGACGGTCAGACCGCGCTCGGCGAGATACTCCGCCCAGGGGCGCAGCGACTGCGGGGAACCGGTGAAGCCGTGACAGAGAAGGACACCGACCTCTCCGCCCTCGTGGCGGAACGGCTCGGCTCCAGGAAGGACCGGCACTTCGGTCTCCTGTTCATCAGACGGGCGGAATGCGAGGCGTACTTCACCGTACGCGACGGCACTGACACCGACCAGGGTCGTCGAGGCCTTTGACAGTGCTCCGGGATAAGGTCTGACCGACGACACAGGAGGCATTCGGTTGATCTACGGCGCCATGAAGTTTTCCATCGGAGGGCCGCTGAAGCTTGCCTTCAGACCCTGGGTGGAAGGCCTCGAGAACATTCCCGCCGAGGGCCCCGCCATCCTGGCCAGCAATCATCTCTCGTTCTCGGACTCGTTCTTCCTGCCCGCGGTCCTCGACCGCAAGGTGACCTTCATCGCGAAGGCCGAGTACTTCACGACGCCCGGCGTCAAGGGCCGGATGACCGCCGCCTTCTTCAAGGGCGTCGGCCAGCTCCCGGTGGACCGCTCAGGGGCACGCGGCGCGGGCGAGGCGGCGGTCAAGAGCGGCATCGACGTCATCGAGCGCGGTGAGCTGTTCGGCATCTACCCGGAGGGCACGCGCTCGCCCGACGGGCGGCTGTACCGCGGCAAGCCGGGCGGCCTCGCGCGCGTGGCGCTCGCCACCGGCGCCCCGGTCATCCCGGTCGCCATGATCGACACCGAGAAGATCCAGCCGCCGGGCAAGGTGATGCCCAAGCTGATGCGCCCGGGCATCCGCATCGGCAAGCCGCTCGACTTCAGCCGCTACAACGGCATGGAGCACGACCGCTTCGTGCTGCGCGCGGTGACCGACGAGGTCATGTACGAGATCATGAAGCTCTCCGGCCAGGAGTACGTCGACATCTACGCGACGGCCGCCAAGCGGCAGATCGCGGACGCGGCGAAGGCCGAGAAGCAGGCGCTCAAGGATGCCGAACAGGCGCAGAAGGAGGCCGCGAAGGCGGCCGAAGCCGAAACCGAAGAAGGACGGGCCGGCACCTAGACGCTTGCGTCGGGGGACGGTGGGGGTGGGGGACATGGCCAAGCGCGAGAGAGTCATGAGGATGTCGGTCGAGCAGCCGCTGTGGCGTGCGCTCACCGCCTACCGCGTGCTGACGATGCTGTACGCGATCGGGCTCTTCGCCACCGCGTTCCGCAAGTTCGCCCATCCCTGGGTGGCCATCGGGTACTACGCGGTCCTGTTCGTCTGGACGCTCGCCACTCTGCCCAGGGTGGCGAACGCGGCGAGCTGCACCAAGCGCTTCCTCGCCGTCGACCTGACCGTCGCGCTCACCGGCATCATGCTCACGCCCGTCGCGGACACCCACCACCGCGTGGTGACCGGCGGCCCCACACTTCCGTCGATATGGACCGCGGGCTCCGTCCTGGCCTTCGCCATCAAGGGCGGCTGGCGCTGGGCGGCCTTCGCCTCGACGCTCGTGGCGGCCGCCAACCTCGTCGAGCGCGGTGCCCCCACCCGCGACACGGTCCACAACGTGATCCTCGTCTGGGTCGCCTCCATCGCCATCGGATACGTCGTCGAGGTCGCCCGCGCCTCCGAGCTCACCCTCGCCCGCGCACTGGAGATCGAGGCCGCGACCCGCGAGCGCGAGCGTCTCGCCCGTGACATCCACGACGGCGTCCTGCAGGTCCTCGCCATGGTGCAGCGACGGGCCTCCGCGCTCGGCGGCGAGGCCGCGGAGCTGGGCCGGATGGCCGGCGAGCAGGAGGTCGCGCTGCGCAGCCTGGTCTCGGGCGGCCTGGTGCCCGTCTCGCGGGTGTCCGAGGACGCCGCGCTCGGCGCGGTCGTACGGGCCGTCGAGGAACCGGACGAGGACCGGGACCCCCGGGGCCCTGTCGACCTGCGCACGCTGCTCGCCCCGTACGCGAGCGCGCGCGTGACCTTCTCGGAGCCGGGCGCCCCGGTTCCTCTGCCCCCGGCCGCGGCCCGGGAGTTGGCCGCCGCTGTCGGTGCCGCGCTGGACAATGTCCGGGGGCACGTCGGAGAGGACGCCCGGGCCTGGATCCTCGTCGAGGACGAGCCGCACGAGGTGATCGTGACCGTACGCGACGAGGGCCCGGGCATCCCGGCGGGGCGGCTCGCCCAGGCCGAGGGGGAGGGGCGGCTCGGTGTGGCCCTGTCGATCAGGGGCCGGCTGCGCGACCTCGGCGGCGCGGCCGAACTGATCTCGGTGCCCGGCCAGGGCACGGAGGTCGAGCTGAAGGTACCGAAGGTTTCCAGGGTTTCACGGGGGAAGGCGGAGCAGCGATGACGGAGGTCACCGACGTGGTGAGGCAGGGGCCGATCAAGGTCATGGTGGTGGACGACCACCCCATGTGGCGCGACGCGGTCGCCCGCGACCTGGACGCGTCCGGTTTCGCCGTGGTCGCCACCGCGAGCGACGGTGAGCAGGCGGTGCGCCGTGCCCGGGCCGCCGCGCCCGACGTCCTGGTGCTCGACCTGAACCTGCCCGCCAAGCCCGGCGTCCAGGTCTGCAAGGAACTGGTCGGCAGCAACCCGGCGCTGCGCGTCCTCGTCCTGTCGGCCAGCGGCGAGCACGCGGACGTCCTGGAGGCGGTGAAGTCCGGCGCCACCGGCTATCTGCTGAAGTCGGCGTCCACGGAGGAGCTGATCGACGCGGTGCGCCGTACGGCCGTCGGCGACCCGGTGTTCACGCCGGGCCTCGCGGGCCTGGTCCTCGGCGAGTACCGCCGGCTGGCTTCCGAGCCCGTCCCCGCCGCGGGCGCCGACGAGCCCAAGGCCCCGCAGCTCACCGACCGCGAGACCGAGGTGTTGCGCCTGGTGGCCAAGGGCCTGAGCTACAAGCAGATCGCCGAGCGCCTGGTCATCTCCCACCGCACGGTCCAGAACCATGTGCAGAACACCCTGGGCAAGCTCCAACTCCACAACCGGGTCGAGCTGGTGCGCTATGCCATAGAGCGCGGTCTCGACGAGGCGTAGACCCTGACGAGTGGGTGGCGTAAACCCTGGTTGACCCACCATCGAGTGAAGGCGAGTGATCAACACCCGCACAATTCACCGGAATTGACCCTCCGCCCCATGACGAAGTGACCTGGATCACTATTAGCGTGAGTCCCCTCAGGCAATCGCGGCGAAGGGACTTTTCCATGCGGGTCGGAGTACTGACCGGAGGCGGCGACTGCCCCGGACTCAACGCCGTCATCCGGGGCATCGTCCGCAAGGGCGTACAGGAGTACGGATACGACTTCGTCGGCTTCCGGGACGGCTGGCGCGGACCTCTCGAGAACGACACCGTCCGGCTGGACATCCCCGCCGTGCGCGGCATCCTGCCGCGCGGCGGCACCATCCTCGGCTCCTCGCGGACGAACCCGCTCAAGCAGGAGAGCGGCATCCGCCGCATCAAGGAGAACCTCGCCAAGCAGGAGGTCGAGGCGCTCATCGCGATCGGCGGCGAGGACACGCTCGGCGTCGCCGCGCGCCTCACCGACGAGTACGGCGTGCCCGTCGTCGGCGTACCGAAGACCATCGACAACGACCTGTCCGCCACCGACTACACCTTCGGGTTCGACACCGCCGTCGGCATCGCCACCGAGGCGATCGACCGCCTGCACACCACCGCCGAGTCGCACATGCGCGTCCTCGTCTGCGAGGTGATGGGCCGTCACGCGGGCTGGATCGCCATCCACTCGGGCCTCGCCGGCGGCGCCAACGTCATCCTCATCCCCGAACAGCGCTTCGACGTCGACCAGGTGTGCGCCTACGTGACCTCGCGCTTCAAGGCCTCGTACGCGCCGATCGTGGTCGTCGCCGAGGGCGCGATGCCCAAGGACGGCCAGATGGTCCTGAAGGACGAGTCCCTCGACTCCTTCGGCCACGTACGCCTCTCCGGGGTCGGCGAGTGGCTGGCCAAGGAGATCGAGAAGCGCACCGGCAAGGAGGCCCGCACCACGGTCCTCGGGCACATCCAGCGCGGCGGCACCCCCAGCGCCTTCGACCGCTGGCTCGCCACCCGCTTCGGACTGCACGCCATCGAGGCCGTCCGCGACGGAGACTTCGGCAAGATGGTCGCCCTGCGCGGCACGGACATCGTCCGGGTCCCGATCGCGGACGCCACGGCCAAGCTCAAGACGGTCGACCCGAAGCTGTACGAGGAGGTCGGGGTCTTCTTCGGCTGACGCGCCCCCTCCCCGCGATCCCGTCGGCCGCACGGGCCTCCCGACACCCGTGCGGCCGGCGTCTCGACCACGGCTGCCACGACCAGAGCCTGTCCGGCCGATCATGCCGCAGGCGCGGAGTCTGGCACGCACTCCTCCCAGCTCTTCGAGCAGGGGGTGCTCCCGGCGGCGTTGTCGTCGGTCAACGACTCCCCCAAGTTCTCGGCTTCGCTCGAACAGGGGGACCCCCCTCGCGTCGCTTCCCTCCTCCGCCTGGCAGCTGCGCGCACCGGACCCCGCTCACCGGCACTGCCGAGGCCCCGCCGCTTTTCTGCGACTTGATCGACCGGACAGGCCCTACACGGAGGGCCGCCGCTCCGACAGCGCGCCGGCGCCCCGCAGCCGACCGACCAACTCCCGCACGACGACCGTCCCGTTCAGCGTCAGCACCGACTCCGGGTGGAACTGCACACCCGCGAACCTCGGCCCGCGCAGCGCGTGCACCTCACCGCTCTCGGTGCGACTGACCTCGATGCCGTGGGCCGACAGCTCGGCCGCCGTCTCCTCGTCGCAGTGCGCCACGAAGCTGTTGTAGAAACCGACGGTCTCGGCCCGCCCGAAGAGATCGATCCCCGTCTGCGCGCCCTGGTACGGGACCTCCTTGCGTACGATCTCCAGGCCCAGCTCCGCCGCGATCAGCTCGTGCCCGAGACAGACGCCCAGCACGCCGTGCCCGTGCCCCTCGACCACCTCGGCGGTGAGCTCCCGCAGGAACCGCATCTTGGGATCGTCCAGGTCCGAGGGGTCGCCCGGGCCGGGGCCCAGGACCAACGGCCCTTCGTGCGCCCGCACCGCCTCCCGCAGCCCCGGCTCGTCGTAGCGCCGCACGGTCACCTCGAGCCCCGAGGACCGCAGCACATGCGCGAGCATCGCCGTGAAGGTGTCCTCGGCGTCCACGACCAGCGCATGGCCCTCCAACTCACGCGCCTGCTCCTGCATCCGCAGCCAGAACGGCGCGAGCGAGGCCCGCCGCCCGTCGAGCGCCGCCCGCACCCGCGGATCGTCGGCCAGCCTCGGCCGTACGCCCTCCCCACGGGCCCCGGCCTCCACGACCCCCAGCGCCGCCAGTACCCCCGCCGCCTTCGCGTGCGTCTCGGCGACCTCGCCCGCCGGATCCGATCCCCGGACCAGGGTGGCGCCGACCGGCACCCGCAGCCGCCCGTCCGCGTCGATGTCGGCGGTCCGGATGAGGATGGGCGAGTCGAGGGTCTGGGCACCGCCCGCATCGCGGCCGATGAGGGCCAGCGCCCCCGCGTAGTAGCCCCGCCCGCCGACCTCGTGCCGCTCGATCACCCGGCACGCGTTCTGCACCGGCGACCCCGTGACGGTCGCCGCGAACATGGTCTCCTTCAGGACCTCGCGCACATCCAGCGAGGACCGGCCCCGCAGCTCGTACTCGGTGTGCGCGAGGTGGGCCATCTCCTTGAGCCGCGGGCCGATCACCACGCCGCCCATGTCTCCGACCGTGCACATCATCTTGAGCTCCTCGTCGACGACCATCGAGAGCTCCTCGATCTCCTTGCCGTCGGCGAGGAAACCGAGCAGGTCGTCCGCGCAGGGCCCCTCGGCCGGATAGCGGTACGTGCCGCTGATCGGGTTCATCACGACGGTCCCGCCCGACATCCGCACGTGCACCTCGGGGCTCGCGCCCACCAGCGTGCGCTCCCCGGTGTGCACGACGAACGTCCAGTACGCGCCCCGCTCGCCGACCAGCAGCCGCCGGAACAGGGCCAGCGCGTCGGGCCGCCCGAACCCCGGGATCGCGCCCTCGTACGTACGCCGGATCACGAAGTTCGCGCCCTCGCCGCGCCCGATCTCCTCCTCCAGCACGCGCCCGACGATCCCGGCGTACTCCTCGTCGTCGACGTCGAAGCCCCCGCCCGTGACACGCACCCCGTGCGTCGGCAGCTCCGCCAGCGCCCGCTCCAGCGGCAGGACGTGTGTCTCCTCGGGGGTCAGCACCGTGAGCGGCGTGCCGTCGTCGCGGACGTCGAAGCCGCGCTCCCTGATCTGGCGGAAGGGGACGAGCGCGAGTCCCTCGTCGGGGAGGTCGGCGAGGCGGTCGCAGGTGCTGACCGGTCCGAGCAGCAGCTCGACGGTGTCGTGATCGTGACCGGGGGCGCGGCGCCGCAGCAGGGCGAACGGACGGGGATCGTCCAGCAGGTCGAGCAGGTGCATCGGTCCTGTTCCTTCACTCGGATTCTCGGATTCCCGAAAACTCGGAGAGGAACGGCCCGTGTCCGCAAACACCGAAGGCCGCCCCTCGGGCGGCCTTCGCGAAGTCTTGCGTACGCGCAGTCAGTGGGCCGCCGGATGAGCGGTCCACCACCAGTTCTGGGTCGAGTGCGCGAACATGCGCCGCACCTTACCCGACGTCAGGGGGCGGGCAACAGCGTGAACCGTCCGCGCCCTGCGTTCCTACTGCTCGGTCACCGGCCATGGATGGCATGGCCCAGGAAGCCCGACCGAGGAGACAACCATGTACGCAGCCCGTTCACCCCGGCCCCGCCGTGGCGGCGTCCGAACGCTCACCGTGTGCGCCGCCGCCGCGGCCCTCGCCGCCGGCCCGCTCGGCACCGCACGCGCCACCGGGACCGACGACACCGTCAAGGTCACCTACCGCGGCCACGAGTTCACCGTCCCCGCCTCCTGGCCGATCGTGGACCTGGAGAAACATCCGGACGTCTGTGTCCGCTTCGACCGGCACGCCGTGTACCTCGGCACGCCCGGCGACCAGCAGCGGTGTCCGGCGGGGGCGAGGGGACGCACCGAGGCGTTCCTGATCCAGCCGTCCGTCGTCAAGGGCCGCACCGCCAGCGAGAAC
This sequence comes from Streptomyces mirabilis, assembly GCF_039503195.1. Lineage (NCBI taxonomy): Bacteria > Bacillati > Actinomycetota > Actinomycetes > Kitasatosporales > Streptomycetaceae > Streptomyces > Streptomyces mirabilis. The sequence goes on along the minus strand of NZ_JBCJKP010000001.1, from coordinate 3,177,390 downwards.
CGCACGGCCGGCACGTTCCGGGTCACCGCCGACCGGATCGCCGTGACCGCCGCGTACGCGAAGGACCGTACGAGGATCCAGGACATCCTGCGCGACGCCGGTCTGCCGGACGCCGCCGCGGGGACCGACGTGACCGCCGGCGCGCCCGCGGCGGCACCGCTGCCCGCCGACGCGACGTCCTTCCGCGGCGAGGGCTTCGACGCCTGCACCGCGCCGGGCCAGACGGCGATGGACGCCTGGCGGGACGACTCCGACTACGGGGCCGTCGGCGTCTACATCGGCGGGGTCAACCGTGCCTGCGCCCAGAGCAGGCTCACCGCCGGCTGGCTGCGGACGCAGTACGCGAACGGCTGGCGGTTCTTCCCGCTGTACGTCGGCCGCCAGCCCACTTCCGACGGGGGCAGCTGCAAAGGCGGCTGCGAGGCGATCACCGACCCCGTGCCGCAGGGCACCGAGGCCGCCGACGACGCCGTCGAGCAGGCCACCACGCTGGGCTTCGCCAAGGGCACGGTGATCTACGACGACCTGGAGAACTACACCCCCGGCTCCACCGTCACCAGCCGGGTGCTGTCGTACCTCGACGCCTACACCAAGCGCCTGCACGCACTGGGCTACCGCTCCGGCGTCTACGGCAACACCTCGTCCCTGGTCACCGACCTGGTCGCCCACAAGAGCCGCGCCACCCTGCCCGACGTGCTCCACTTCGCCCGCTGGAACGGCAAGTCGACGACCACCGACCCGACGATCCCCGCGAACCTGTGGGCCGACCACCAGCGCATCCACCAGTACGTGGGCGACACGACCGAGACGCACGGCGGCGTGACGATCTCCATCGACCGCGACCGGCTCGACGTGGGCTAACGCCCGGCCACCCGCCCGCTCCGGGCGGCCGCGGGGCCTGCCGTGCGGCCGCCCGGAGCGCGTCCCGATCGAGCGCGGGCCGTCTCAATTGATGGGCATGGGGATGGACGCCCGACACGACCCCGTAATGTTGTCAGGGTGACCGTGAACGCTAAGCCCAGCGCAAGCGCTGGCAACACCTGGCGAGACCTGCCCGCGGCGCAGCAGCCCGAGTACCCCGATGCCGAGGCTCTGCGCGATGTGATCGCGGACCTCGAGTCGTATCCGCCGCTCGTCTTCGCGGGCGAGTGCGACCAGCTGCGCGCCCGGATGGCGTCCGTCGCCAAGGGAGAGGCGTTCCTTCTCCAGGGTGGCGACTGCGCCGAGGCCTTCGACGCGGTGTCGGCCGACCACATCCGCAACAAGCTCAAGACCCTGCTCCAGATGGGCGCCGTGCTCACGTACGCCGCCTCGGTGCCGGTCGTGAAGGTCGGCCGCATCGCCGGCCAGTACTCCAAGCCGCGCTCCAAGGGGACCGAGACCCGCGACGGCGTGACCCTGCCGACGTACCGCGGTGACTCGGTCAACGGCTTCGACTTCGACGAGAAGGCCCGCATCCCGGACCCCGAGCGTCTGAAGCGGATGTACAACGCCTCCGCCTCCACGCTCAACCTGGTGCGCGCCTTCACCACCGGCGGCTACGCCGACCTGCGCCAGGTGCACGCCTGGAACCAGGACTTCGTGAAGTCCTCCCCGTCCGGCCAGCGCTACGAGCAGCTGGCGCGGGAGATCGACAACGCGATGAACTTCATGCGGGCCTGCGGGACCGACCCGGAGGAGTTCAAGACCGTCGAGTTCTACGCCTCCCACGAGGCGCTGCTCCTCGACTACGAAGCGGCGCTGACCAGGGTCGACTCGCGTACGGGTCAGCTGTACGACGTCTCGGGCCACATGGTGTGGATCGGCGAGCGCACCCGGCAGCTGGACGGCGCGCACATCGAGTTCGCCTCGCGGATCCGCAACCCGATCGGCATCAAGCTCGGCCCGACGACGACGGCCGAGGAGGCACTCCAGTACATCGACCGCCTCGACCCGGACCGTGAGCCCGGCCGGCTGACCTTCATCGTGCGGATGGGCGCCGACAAGGTCCGCGACAAGCTCCCCGAGCTGGTCGAGAAGGTCACGGCCTCGGGCGCGGTGGTGGCCTGGGTGACCGACCCGATGCACGGCAACACCTTCGAGGCGGCCTCCGGTCACAAGACCCGCCGCTTCGACGACGTGCTCGACGAGGTCAAGGGCTTCTTCGAGGTCCACAAGGGTCTGGGCACGCACCCGGGCGGCATCCACGTCGAGCTCACCGGTGACGACGTCACCGAGTGCGTGGGCGGCGGCGACGAGATCTTCGTCGACGACCTCCACCAGCGCTACGAGACGGCCTGCGACCCGCGTCTGAACCGCAGCCAGTCCCTCGACCTGGCCTTCCTGGTCGCGGAGATGTACAGGGACCAGTGACGGGTTCGCCTGTTACACCTGAGTGAAGTGGGGCGCGGATCACATACGATCCGCGCCCCCTCCCACTTTTGCGGTTCCTGAGTGATGGGTAAGGTTAGGTTAGCCTCACCGATTAACGGGACGGCACCAGACATTTCAATCCCGTCGGGAGGTGAACCGCGTGTACGTATGCAGCTGCTTCGGAGTCACCGAACAGCAGGTCAAGCAGCACGCGGAGAACGGCGCCTGCACGCCCCGCCAGATAGCCTCCGCCTCCAAGGCGGGCACGGACTGCGGCTCCTGCGTCCGCAGCATCCAGGCGATCCTCGGCCGTGGCGCCTGCCCCCGCCGTGAGCTGGCCGAGAAGGGCAAGCCGGTACTGGCCGAGCTGTCCTCGGCACAAGGCCTGGAAGAGGCCGCCTAGCTTTCCGGCTGCTCGATCACCTGGGCGATGTAGAGCGCCTCACCGAGCTTCTCCACCAGCTCCAGCTGAGTGTCCAGGTAGTCGATGTGGTGCTCCTCGTCCTCGAGGATCGACTCGAAGATGTTCGCGGACGTGATGTCGCCCTTGTTGCGCATCACCTCGATCCCGCGCTTGAGGCGGTCGATCGCCTCGACCTCCACCTGCCGGTCGGCCTGGAACATCTCGGTGACGGTCTGGCCCACCCGGACGTGGAAGAGCCGCTGGTAGTTCGGCAGGCCCTCCAGGAAGAGGATCCGGTCGGTGAGCACCTCCGCGTGCTTCATCTCGTCGAAGGACTCGTGGCGCGTGTACTTCGCGAGCTTCGTCCAGCCGAAGTTCTCCTGCATCTTCGCGTGCAGGAAGTACTGGTTGATCGCGGTCAGCTCACCGGTCAGCTGCTCGTTGAGGAATTCGATGACCTCGGGGTCGCCCTGCATCGCAGAGGCTCCTTCCAAGCGAGGGACTGGGCAGATTGCGCCGCATCCTTGCATCGGCGTCCCGGGCCGTCCAGTAAGTGCATGCTTAGTACGAGTTGCCCGATTCCGTACTGGGCTGGTCATGTGCACTGTCCCGGGTCTGTCAGGATGGAGCCATGGGTCAGCCGGTGGGACGTGGAACGGGAGAAGCGGCACAGTCGGAGCTTCCGCCGGGGCAGCGACTGCAGCGCGGCTGGCCGGTCACGCACTACGGTCCCGTACCCAAGTTCCGTCCCGAACGCTGGGAGTTCAGGGTCTTCGGCGCCACCGCCGACGGTGAGAAGCACTGCTGGACCCACGAGGAGTTCACGGCCCTGCCGTACACCTCGGTCGTGGCCGATCTGCACTGCGTCACGAAGTTCAGCATGATCGGGGCCGAATGGGGCGGTATCCCGGCGCGCACGATCCTGGAGATCGCCCCGCCCGCGCCCGCCGTCACCCACGTCATGGTCTGGGCGGAGTACGGCTTCAGCTCGAATCTGCGCCTCGACGACTTCGCCTCCGACCGCACGATCTTCGCCACCCACAAGGACGGCGAACTCCTCACCGCCGAGCACGGCTTCCCGCTCCGCCTCGTCGTCCCCCACCTCTACGCCTGGAAGGGCCCCAAGTGGGTGCGCGGCGTCGAGTACATGACGGCCGACCGTCGCGGCTTCTGGGAGGAGCGCGGCTACCACAACGTCGGCGACCCCTGGCGCGAACAGCGCTACTCCTACCAGGAGGAGCCCGGGGACGGCCCCGAGCTCTGACCCGGCCCGCCTTTTCGGGCGGGGTCAGCCGTCCCTGAGTTTCTTCAGGCGCTCCACGTCCGCCGCGTGCCCCTCCTTCCCGCCCGGCGTCTCGATGATCAGGGGTACGCCCTCGGTGGCGGGGTGGGTCATCAGCGCGCGGAACGGGTCCTCTCCGATGTGACCGGAGCCGATGTTCTCGTGGCGGTCCTTGTGGGCGCCGACCACGTCCTTGGAGTCGTTGGCGTGGATCAGCCTGAGCCGGCCCGCGCCGACCGTGTCCATCAGCAGGTCGAGCGTCTGGTGCATGCCGCTCGGCCCGGTCAGGTCGTGCCCCGCCGCGTAGATGTGGCAGGTGTCGAGGCACACGCCCAGCTTCGGATGGGCGTCCAGCGCCTCGAAGTACGGCCCGAAGTCCCAGGTGCGCGAGCAGAGCGAGGCGCCCTGGCCCGCGGTCGACTCCAGGAGCAGATACGGGTCGTCGTCATGCGTCAGCTCGTCCAGCAGGGGCAGCAGATGCTCACGTACCTGCCTCAGGGCGACGGACCGCTCCCGGCCTCCCGTGGCGCTCCCCGTGTGCACGACCACGCCGAGCGCCCCGATCTCCCGGCCCCGCCGCAGCGAGTGCCGCAGCGACTCCACCGACTTCTCGACCGTCGCCTCGGTGTGCGAGCCGAAATTGATCAGATAGGGGGCGTGGACGTACGCGGGTATCGACTCGGCGGCGCAGGCCGCCCGGAACTCCTCGTCCTGGCGGGGACTACCGACGGGTGTCGCCCAGCCGCGCGGGTTGGCGACGAAGACCTGGACGGTCTCGGCGCCCATCTCGCGTGCGTAGGTCAGGCCGACGGAGCTGAGGCCGCCGGCCACGGGGACGTGGCCGCCGACGGGGTTGCGGAGCTGCTTGCTGGTCACGCCCTTCAGGGTGTCACGCGCTCCCGGACGGCCCGTCGGCGGACCTCACTGCCGTGGCCTCAGCGCCGCCGTGGTCTCAGCGGATCACGATGGAGATCGTCGACCCCTTGGGCGCGGTCCTGCCGCCCTCCACCGACTGGCTCTTGACGTGGTCCCCGAAGAGCCCGAGCAGCCCCCGGTCCTCGTTGACCTGGAAGCCGGCGTCCTCCAGCGTCTTCCTCGCGTCGTCCACGCTGGCGCCCACCACGTCCGGCACCGAGACCATCTCGGGGCCCTTGGAGACGGTCAGCGTGACGGTGTCGCCCCCGGCGACCTGGCTGCCCGCCTTCGGCGACTGCTGGGCGATCTGGCCCTGGTCGAACTCCGAGTTGACCTGCTGGGTGGCGATCTTCACCTTCAGGCCCGCCTGCTCCAGCTCCGAGGTGGCGTCCGCGACGGACGCGCCCGTGACGTCCGCGACCTCCACCGGGCTGCCCTTGCTGACGGTGAGGGCGATGGCCGAACCGGCGTGCCGCTCCGTGCCCGCGCCCGGATCCGAACTGATCACGAAGCCCTTGGGGACGTCCTGGCTGAACTCCCGGGTGACCATGCCCGCGGCGAGCCCGTCCCCCTTCAGGACCTCTCGCGCCTTGAACAGCGCGAGTCCCGTCAGGTCGGGCACCTTCACCGTCTCCGGGCCGTTGGAGATGGTCAGCGTCACGGAGTCGTTGTCCCGGATACGGGCGCCGGGCGCCGGGTCGCTGCTGATCACAGTGCCGCGCTTCACGGTGTCGCTGTAGGCGTGCTTGATCTGCCCGACGTCGAGACCGGCGTGCTCGATCCGCGTCCTGGCCTGCGCCTCGGTCTTCGCCAGCAGCAGCGGGACCTTGGTGAACTGGCCGGAATTGATGTACCAGACGCCCGCGCCGAGCCCGAGCACCAGCACGACCGCGGCGATGATCGCGAACATGCCGCGCCGGGGCCGTGCGCCGCGCCGCGGGGGAGCGGGCGGTCCGGACTCGAACCGGCTGGTCTGCTCGAACCGACTGGTCCGGTTCACCGGGTCGCCGGAGTCGCCGCCGTCCTCGTGGCCCTCGTTCACCGGCAGCAGGCGGGGCACGGAGAGCGAGCGCGGGATCACACTCGTACGGTCGCCCGCGTTGTCGTGTCCCACGGCGAGCGCCTGCGGGGGTATGGCGTCGAGCTGCTCGGCGGTGAGACCGGCTCGCGCCTGGAGGACCTGGCCGAGCAGCGCCACCGCGTCGTGCGGGCGCGCCTCGGGGTTGCGGGCGGTCGCCGCGGCGACCAGCCCGTCCAGGGCGTACGGCATTCCGGGCACGGCGGCCGAGGGCGGCGGCACATCCGCGTGCAGGTGCTGGTAGAGCACCTGGGCGGGGGAGTCCCCGGAGTGTGGTTTGCCGCCGGTGAGCATCTCGTAGAGGACGACCCCGCAGGCGTAGACGTCGACGCGGGTGTCCGCGGTGCCGTGCTCGATCTGTTCGGGCGCGAGGTACGACACGGTGCCAAGGACGGCCCCTGTCGTGTTCGTGATGGTGTCCACGGCCCGGACGAGGCCGAAGTCGGCCACCTTGACCCGGCCGTCGTCCCCTATCAGGACGTTCTCCGGCTTCATGTCGCGATGCACGAACCCGGCGCGGTGCGCGGCGCCGAGCGCGGCGAGCACCGGCTCCAGGACGTCCAGGGCGGCCCGCGGTTGCAGCGCCCCCCGCTCGCGCAGCACGTCACGCAGGGTGCAGCCGGCGACGTACTCCATGGCCAGATAGACGTACGACCCGTCCGCGCCCTGGTCGAAGACCTGCACCACGTTGGGGTGCGCGAGGCGGGCCACCGACTTGGCCTCCCGGATGAACCGCTCGACGAACGAGCCGTCGGCGGCCAGCGTCGGGTGCATCACCTTGAGTGCGAGCACGCGGTCGAGGCGGGTGTCCAGGGCCCGGTAGACCGTGGCCATCCCGCCGACCGCGATCCGTGCGTCGACGCGGTAGCGGCCGTCGAGCACTTGCCCGACAAGCGGGTCCTGAAGGGTCGTATCCACGCAGGCGAGTCTACGAGTCGCCACTGTCACCCCCACCCTTCCGGCCAATTCCGGAGCGGGACTGCAGCCGACCTGTGACGGATCTCGCACGCCAGATCGATCCGGTCCCCATGTCGTGCACAGGGAAGGTAAGGCAGCCTGCCCCTCCACCCCCCAGCCGCCAACGGCGCCCCACCCTCACAGGCGACGCACACTTTCCAGCCGACTGGAAACGGGCGGTGCGCGGGCGGGAGAAAAAACACACCGGCGCCGGGCGCCTAGAAAGCAGGACGCTCAGGATCCAACCGCGCCAGCCCCTCCGCAGGAGACGACGCGGAGGCGAAGTGCCGCCGAGGAATCCGCCCCGCACGCCAGGCGAGCCGCCCGGCTTCCACCGCGTGCTTCATGCCCTCGGCCATCAGCACCGGCTCCTGCGCCCGGGTCACGGCCGACGCCAGCATGACGCCCGCACACCCCAGCTCCATCGCGAACGCCGCATCCGACGCCGTACCGGCCCCCGCGTCCAGAATCACCGGCACACGCGCGTGCTCCACGATCAGCTGGAAGTTGTGCGGGTTGCGGATGCCGAGACCGGACCCGATGGGCGACCCGAGCGGCATGACCGCCGCGCACCCCACGTCCTCCAGCTTCCGCGCGAGCACAGGATCGTCGTTGGTGTACGGCAGCACGGTGAACCCGTCGTCGACCAGCGTCTCGGCCGCGTCCAGCAATTCGATCGGATCCGGCAGCAGGGTCCGCTCGTCGGCGATGACCTCCAGTTTGATCAGCTCCGTACCGAGCGCCTCTCGCGCGAGCCGCGCGGTCAGCACGGCCTCGCCCGCGGTGAAACACCCCGCCGTGTTCGGCAGCACCCGGATGCCCAGCTTGTCGAGCACGGACAGCACCGAGCCGTGCGCCGAGGGATTCACCCGCCGCATCGCGACCGTCGTCAGCTCCGTGCCGGACGCCACGAGCGACCGCTCCAGGACGTCGAGGCTGGGCGCACCCCCCGTACCCATGATCAGCCGGGACGAGAAGGACGTACCTCCGAGGACAAACGGATCGTCGGCCATGGTTCAGCCTCCTTGGACTGCGGTGAGGACTTCGACGCGGTCTCCCTCGGAGAGGGCCGTGGACGACCACTGCGTGCGCGGGACGACGGTTTCGTTGAGCGCGGCGGCGACGCCGGAGGGCGCGACGGTGAGGGTGGCGACGAGCGTGTCGAGGGCCGTGTCGGCGGCGACGAGCCGTCGCTCTCCGTTGACGAAGATGTTCATACGGTCTGCTCCGTGAGTGCGGTGCTGAAGCGGCCGGGGGCGAAGGGGCGGGCCTCTTCCGGGAGCTCGCCGGTGGTCAGGACGTGCGCCATGGCGTCCCCGGTGACGGGCGTGAGCAGGACGCCGTTGCGGTAGTGCCCGGTGGCCACCAGCAGCCCGTCGAGCGCGGTCGGGCCGAGCAGCGGCGCGTTGTCGGGCGAACCCGGGCGCAGGCCCGCGCGCGTCTCGGTGAGCGGCAGCTCGGTGATCCCGGGCACCAGCTCGTGGGCGTCGCGCAGCAGCTCGTAGACCCCGCCCGCGGTCACCGTCGTGTCCCAGCCCAGCTCCTCGCTGGTGGCGCCCACGACGAGCTCACCGTTCTCCCGCGGCACCAGATAGACCTGGCTGCCGCGCACCACGGCCCGCACGGTCCGGCTCAGGAACGGCGCGTAACGCTTCGGCACGGTCAGCCGCAGCACCTGACCCTTCACGGGCCGTACGGGCGGCAGTACGTCGGCGGGCACGCCCGGGAGCTTTCCGCTGAGGCTCCCGGCGGCGAGCACCACCTGCCCCGCCCCCAGCTGTTCGCCGCCCGTCGTGAGGACCCCGGCGGCCCGGTCCCGTACGACGGTCAGGCGCTCCGCCCACGTCCGGTGGAACTCCACTCCGGCCCGCTCGCACGCCGTGACCAGGGCCTTCGCGAGCCGGCGCGGGTCGATCTGGTGGTCGCCGTCGACCCGCAGCCCGCCGCGCACGCCCGGCGCGAGCATGGGCTCCAGACGGCGGCACTCCCGGCCGCTGAGCCACTCCGATTCGAGCCCCGAGCGGTGTTGCAAGGCGTGCAGTTCGCGCAGGTGGGCCCGGTCGTCGGCATCCATGGCGACGGCCAGCGTGCCGCACCGGCGGTAGCCGAGGTCCTGGCCGCTGGCCTCGGTGAGTTCGGCGGCGAAGTCGGGATAGCGGCGTGCGGAGGCGAGGTTCAGGCCCAGCAGGGTCTGCTCGCCGTAGTGCAGCTCGGTGACGGCGGCGAGCATTCCGGCGGCCACCCGTGCCGCCCCGCCGCCCGGCTCGGGGTCCACGACCGCGACGGTGAACCCGCGCTGCGCGGCCCGCCAGGCGGTCACGAGACCGATGATCCCGCCCCCGATGACGAGGACGTCTGACACACGTGCGTCCGATGACGGCGCATCCGAGGAACGTGCAGGTGTACGCGTAGGCGACATGGGCGTCCAGCCCCTCCCTTCGCCGGCATGACCCGGATCAGGTTCGTACGGTCGGAGGCCGCCAGCCTCCCTCTCAGCCCGGTGCGTCCGGGCTCCCGCGAGTGCTTTACGTTGGCCACCCTAGCCCGCTGCCGTATGTCTCAGTAAGGGAGCCTCCGTCCATGACCCGTACGCTCGACGGCCTGGTCCTCGCCCCGGTCGCCGACCAGGCCCCCGGGCAGGTCGGTACGCGCACCCGGTTCACGTACCACGAGAAGGACGGCGAGATCTGGGCCGAGTACGCGGGCGGGGACGTCGTACGCGGTCACCTCGTGGGGACACGGGAGGGCGACCGCCTCGACTTCCGGTACGTGCAGCTGAAGCACGACGGCAGCACCTCGTCGGGCCACTGCGTGTCCTTGGTCGTGGAGCTGCCCGACGGACGGTTGCGCCTGGAGGAGACCTGGGAGTGGGAGTCCCAGGACGGGAGCGGTACGAGCGTTGTGGAACAGGTCACTGCGCACGTCCCCTGACTGACAGATTGTCAGTTGTCTATGGTGATCAGGTGAGCGAGCAGACGCGGGCACAGGTGCGGGCGCAGGAGCGTACGGCACGGCGGGTCGTCATCGTGGGCGCGGGCATGGCCGGCGTACAGACGGCGGTCGCCCTGCGGGAACAGGGTTTCACCGGGGACGTGACGCTGATCGGGGCCGAACCGCACCAGCCGTACGACCGGCCACCCCTGTCCAAGGCGGTGCTGCTCGGCAAGGCCGAGGGCTCCGCCTTCGACATCGACTTCGAGGCGCTGGACATCGAACTGCGGCTCGGCTGCGAGGCGCTGGGCCTGCGCCCCGCGGACCACGAGCTGGACACCGAGGCGGGACCGGTGCCCTACGACGTCCTGGTCCTCGCGACCGGCGCGGAACCGATCCAGCTGCCGGGCTCGGAGGGCGTTCCCGGCGTCCATCTGCTGCGGACCCTGGACGACGCCGAGCGGCTGCGCCCCGTGCTCGCCCAGCAGCACGACATCGTGGTCGTCGGGGCGGGCTGGATCGGTGCGGAGTTCGCGACGGCGGCACGTGAGGCCGGGTGCGCGGTCACGGTCGTCGAGGCCGCCGACCGGCCGCTGGCCGGCGCGCTGCCCGCGGAGGTGGCCGCGCCGATGACCGCCTGGTACGCGGACAGCGGCGCGTCGCTGCGCACCCACGCGCGCGTGGAGCGCGTCGAGCCCGGCGCGGTGGTCCTTGACGACGGCACGCGGGTGCCGGCGGGCGCCGTGGTCGTCGGCATCGGCGCGCGCCCCGCCACCGCCTGGCTGTCCGGCTCCGGCATCGAGCTCGGCGCCCACCGCGAAGTGGTCGCCGACAGCCACCTGCGCGCCTCCGTGCCGGACGTCTACGCGGTCGGCGACTGCGCCTCCTTCCCGTCGGGCCGCTACGAGGAGCGCCTCCTCGTCCACCACTGGGACAACGCACTCCAGGCGCCGCGCACGGTCGCGGCGAACATCATCGGCGAGGCCCCGGTGGCGTACGACCCGGTCCCGTACTTCTGGTCCGAGCAGTTCGGCCGCTTCGTCCAGTACGTCGGCCATCACGCCCCCGCCGATACGACCATCTGGCGGGGCGACCCGTCGGGCGCGGCCTGGACGGTGTGCTGGCTCCGCGAGAGCCGCCTCGTCGCCCTGCTGGCCGTGGGGCGTCCCCGTGACCTGGCCCAGGGCCGCCGCCTGATCGAGGCGGGCATGCCCATGAACCCGGACATCCTGGCCGACCCGTCCCGCCCCCTGAAGGACGCCACGGCATGACCGCCCGGTTTCCGTCGCCCGGACGGCGGTCCGGGGGGCGCTCGGGTACCGAGTGTCAGTCCGGGATGGCAGGCTTGTCCCGTGACCGAGATTGACGCAAAGATCGATGCTCTCGTCCCCGCCTGGCTCACCCTCCCCGACATCGCCGAACAGCTCGGCGTCGAGGTGACCCGCGTCCGGCAGTTGGTCAAGGAGGGCCAGCTGATCGCCGTACGCCGTGGTGAGAACCGCGCGCTGCACGTCCCCGCCGCCTTCATCGACGGGAACGAGCAGAAGGTCGTCAAGGGCCTGACCGGCACCTTGACGCTCCTGCGGGACGACGGCTTCTCCGACGAAGAGATGCTCGAGTGGCTCTTCACCCCCGACCCGAGCCTGCCCGGCACCCCCGCGCAGGCTCTGAGCGAGAATCGCGGCACGGAGGTGAAGCGCCGCGCCCAGGCGCTCGCCGTCTGATTCGACCGACCCTCCGGCGTACGGACCACGGCCGGCCCCGGACCACCCCGGCCGCCGCGGTCCGTACGCACCGCACCACGTCCGTAGGGTGCGTACGACATCCGTACGCACCGCACCACGGGGGACACACGCATGCCTGAGAACGCCGCCCGCACCCGCCTCGCCGACGCCCGCGTCTACCTCTGCACGGACGCCCGCAAGCGCCAGGGCGACCTCGCCGACTTCCTGGACGCGGTCCTGACCGGCGGCGTCGACATCGTGCAGCTGCGCGACAAGGGCATGGAGGCCGCCGAGGAACTGGACCACCTCCAGGTCTTCGCGGACGCCTGCGCCCGCCACGGCAAGCTCCTCGCGGTCAACGACCGGGCGGACGTCGCCCACGCCATCGGCGCGGACGTACTCCACCTGGGCCAGGGCGACCTCCCGGTCCCCGCCGCCCGCGCGATCCTCGGCGACGAGGTCCTGATCGGCCGCTCCACGCACGCCGAGTCCGAGGCCGCGGCCGCCGCCGTCCAGGACGGCGTGGACTACTTCTGCACCGGCCCCTGCTGGCCCACCCCCACCAAGCCCGGCCGCCACGCCCCGGGCCTCGGCCTGGTCCGTCACACGGCCTCCCTCGTCACCGACCGCCCGTGGTTCGCCATCGGCGGCATCGACCTCGGCAACCTCGACGAGGTCCTGGAGGCGGGCGCCCGCCGCGTCGTCGTCGTGCGGGCGATCACCGAGGCGGCGGATCCCGGCGCGGCGGCGGCAGAGTTCGCGAAGCGGCTGCGTCAGGTGTGAGTGGGGCCGCGTCGGGCACAGGCCGTGCCCCCGGGCGGGTCGATGGTCCGATCAACGATCGGACCGGTCGTCCCGCCAGGTGTCCGAGGGGTGGACAAGAAGTCGACAAATCGGACAATTGGCGTCGGTTCGGTTGGGAGACCGCCGCCCCCTGGCTAACCTGCGGGTATGGCCCTCGGATCTGCTTCCACCAGGACTGATCGCGCGCGCACCGTGCGTGACATGCTCGGCACCGGCAAGGCGACGTACTCCTTCGAGTTCTCCGCGCCGAAAACCCCCAAGGGCGAGCGGAACCTGTGGAACGCGCTGCGCCGCGTCGAGGCCGTCGCCCCCGACTTCGTCTCCGTCACCTACGGCGCCGGTGGCTCCACCCGCGCGGGCACGGTCAAGGAGACCGAGCAGATCGTCGCCGACACGACGCTCACCCCGGTCGCCCACCTCACCGCGGTCAACCACTCCATCGCCGAACTGCGCAACATCATCGGCCAGTACGCCGACGCTGGCATCAGGAACATGCTCGCGGTCCGCGGCGACCCGCCCGGCGACCCGATGGGCGAGTGGGTCCCGCACCCCCGGGGTCTGACCTACGCCGCCGAACTCGTCCGTCTCATCAAGGAGTCCGGCGACTTCTGCGTCGGCGTCGCCGCCTTCCCCGAGATGCACCCCCGCTCCGCGGACTGGGACGTGGACGTCGCGCACTTCGTCGACAAGTGCCGGGCCGGCGCGGACTACGCCATCACCCAGATGTTCTTCCAGCCCGAGTCGTATCTGCGCCTGCGTGACCGGGTGGTGGCGGCCGGCTGTACGACACCGGTCATCCCGGAGGTCATGCCGGTGACGAGTGTGAAGATGCTGGAACGACTTCCGAAGCTCAGCAACGCTTCGTTCCCGGACGTCCTGAAAGAGCGGATCCTCACAGCCAAAGACGATCCGGCGGCTGTACGCTCCATTGGGATCGAGTTCGCGACGGAGTTCTGCGCGAGGCTGCTGGACGAGGGAGTCCCCGGACTTCACTTCATCACGCTCAACAACTCCACGGCGACGCTGGAAATCTACGAGAATCTGGGCCTGCACCACCCGCAGCAGGCCTAGACCGGTCGCACCCACGTACGACACACTGCGTAGCGGCCACTGGGAGAGGGGCGTACATGGGCTGGACGGTCCTCTATATCGCGTTCGGCATCGTCGCGCTGTGGCTGCTCGGCGAGGTCCTGCTGCAGTACAAGGCGCGGTTGCGCTGGCGCCTGCTCGCGTTCGTGGGCTTCCTCGGTGTCGTCTTCGGCGTGCTGATTCCCTCCGTGATCGTCATCGGGCTCGGCGCGGCGGCCTTCGCGGTCGGCCAGACGTACGTCACCCTGTCGTTCCGCCGCGGTTTCGCGGAGGGCTGGGCCGTGGGCAACCGGCAGGGTGCCGAGAGCGGCGCCGGCAAGGGCTTCGGCAAGAGCAAGCGACGCCGCGGTGAGGAGCACCAGGACCCGGCGCTGGAGGTCTCCGACCTCGAAACGGCCGAGGGGGCCGAGGCCAGGGCCGCAGGACTGGCCCGAGACGCGGCGTATCCCCAGGGCGACGACTTCACCCGCGAGGACGACGTGTTCTCGCCCGCGCACTCCGACCGGTTCATGCCGCCCGGTTCCGGCGACCTGACGGCCGCCGAGGCCGCCGCCGTGTACGAGCCCCAGCCCCTGCCCGACGACACCGGCTCCTACGGCGTCTACAGCGACACCGCCTACGCGGCCGCCGCCACTGACCAGTCCTACGCCGCCGCGGCCCAGTCCCAGGACCAGCAGGCGTACGCCTACGACGGCTACGCGACCGGGTACGACCAGCAGCAGTACGGCTACGACAACGGCCAGCAGCAGTACGCCGCCTACTCCGACCCGTACATCGGCACGCAGTCCTACAACGGCGCCTCGTACGACACGACCTACGGCGGCGGCGACCAGCAGTACACGCAGCAGCAGGGCTATGGCCAGGACCAGTACGCCACCGGCGGCTACGGCGGCGAGACCCCGGCCGGCGGCGTCTGGGTCCCGCAGCAGCGCAACACCGACGACCCCTACGGCGGCGAACTCCCGCCGGAGCAGCCCTACCCGTACCAGGGCAACGGCAACGCCAACGGCGCCGGGTACGACGAGCAGTACCGGTACTGAAGGCCGCCCTCCCCGGGCGGCCTCCGGCGCGCCGATGCGCTCACTGAGAGCCCCGGAACTGCGGTCCCTCCACGATCAGTCCGGACACCAGGGCGCCCGACATGCCCGCGTGCGGGAGGCCGCCGCCCGGGTGGGCCCAGCCGCCGACCACGAACAGCCCCGGCACACGGGTGGTGTTCGACGCGTGCAGCAGCCGCCCGTCCGCCGCGGCGAGCGCCGGGGCGGGGACGGCGCCGCCGTCCGTGCCCGTCTCTTCCGCGCAGTCGGCAGGAGTGCGGGCCTCGTGCCACAGCAGACGGTCGCGCAGGTCCGGTATCGCGCGCTCGGCGACACCGAGCACCCCCTCCACGTCCGCCTCGGACACCGACAGGCCCGACGGGACCGTGACGCTCAGCGTGACCGCCTCGTGCTCCGCGTCCGGCGCGAGGGCGGGGTCGTCCGGGCACGACACCGTCACGGTGGGCGAGGAGGAGAACCCCGGACGCTCACCGAAGAGCCGGTCCAACTCCTCCGTACGGTCCGCCGCGTGCACCACCGTCCGGTGTGCCACCCCCTCGGGGCGCCCTCCGCGCAGCGCCAGCAGCACGGTCAGCCTGCTCGGTGCCCCGCGCTGCGGCGCGACCTCGTCACCGCCCCGTAGCGCCGTCCCGGGGGCCAGGACGTCGAGTGCTCCGGGCGCGACACCGGCGACCACGAAGTCGGCGTCCGCGACCTCGCCGTCGGCCAGCTCCACACCCGTGGCCCGGCCGTCCTTCTCTACGATCCGCGCGACCGGGGCTTCGAAGCGGAATTCCACCCGGCGGGCCACGCACCGCTCGTACACCGCGCGCGCCAACTCCCGTATGCCGCCGCGCACATACCAGGTGCCGAAGGCGTGCTCCATGTACGGCAGTACGGCCGCGCTCGCCGGGGTGACGCGCGGATCGAGCCCGTGGGCGAGGGCGTGGCTCTCCAGCAGGGCCGTGAGGCGTGGGTCGCGCAACTCCCAGGCGCCGACCTCGGCGAGGGTCGTGGCGCGGCGGGTGCGCAGCAGCTTCTTGTGGGGCACCGAGGGGTAGGGCTCGCGCTCGGCGAGCACCGACCAGTTCGGCCACAGCGGCTCCTCCAGGAGCGGCCTGCGGGTGCGGTCCCAGGCCTCGCGTGCCCGCACCAGGAAGTCGCCCCACCGTGCGCCCGCGCCCGCCCCGAGGGCCTCGTCGAGGGCGGTGACGACGCCCGCGCGCGAGGCGTTCGGCAGACGGACCTCCGTGCCCTCGGCGAAGACATGGTGCGAGGACGGGTCCACCTGGACCAGCTCGACGCACGCCTCCAGAGGCTCCTTGCCCGTTTTGACGAACAGATCGCGGTAGACCGCGGGCAGCGGGAGCAGCCCCGGGCCCGTGTCGAACACGAAGCCGTCGCGCTCGAAGCGGCGCACCGCCCCGCCGTACGTCGCCGCGCGCTCGTACACCACCACCCGGTGGCCCGCGACGGCCAGCCGGGCGGCGGCCGCCATCGCGCCCATCCCGGCGCCGATCACCGCAATCCGTCCCATGCCAGCGACTTTATCGGCCCGACCGACCACTCGGCCCGCGGTCTCAGTCGGGTGGCTGTCCCACCCGCTCGGCCAGGCGTTTCTCCTCCCTGCGCTGGGCCCTGCGGCGCAGGAACCGGCGGATCCGTGAGATCAGGAAGAAGAGCGTCAGCAGTCCCGCGAGCAGCAGCACGCCCGCGATGATCGCCGCGGCCTCGGGGTGGAACATCGCGAACGTCAGGATTCCGGCGACCCCGAGATCCTCGGCGGTGCTCATGACGAGGTTGCTGAACGGCTCCGGCGAGGTGTTGATCGCCATCCGAGTCCCGGCCTTGACCGTGTGGCTCGCCAACGCCGTCGAACCGCCGATCGCGCCCGCCGCCAGATCGGAGAGTGAACCGCTCTGCCCGGCGAGCAGTGCCCCCACCCACGCCCCCGCCGCCGGGCGGATCACGGTGTGCACCGAGTCCCACACCGAGTCCACGTACGGGATCTTGTCGGCGACCGCCTCGCACAGGAAGAGAACGCCCGCCGTGATCAGGATCTCAGGGCGCTGAAGGGACTCCGGGACGTCGTCGCTCAGACCGGTCGCTCCGAAGACGCCGAGGAGCAGCACCACCGCGTACGCGTTGATGCCACTGGCCCAGCCGCTGGTGAAGACCAGGGGGAGTACGGACACGGACGCGATCGTAACCAGTGGACGACGATGCGTCCTGGGCATGAGCGCGGACGACTGAGTATCCGTACCTAGTGAGTGAGATGAGTACGCGCGCGGATGGGGCCCGACCTGCGCGAAAGAGAGAGTGGAGGCACGGAAGGGGGCGCGGCTCCGGTACCGCCGACACGGGGCGGCGGAACGGTCCTCGCGCCCTTGGCCGCTCCTTCCGCCGACTCTGTCGGCGGGAGCGAGGCACGGGGGAACCCGGGGGACGACCGAACGGGGGCCCAACGGGGAGTACGGGGGAGTACGGCGAAGCGCCGGTCCGAGGTGGCCCGCGGGGGACGCGGCCACCTCGGACCGGCGCCTCGCCGTGCCCCGTTTCCGTACCGAACCCGGTCAGCTCACCGGTTGCCGCTCACGCGGCCCTGGAGCAGCCGCGACAGCGCCGCGTGGACGTCGTCCAGGGAACGCTCCGGCTGGAAGGCCTGCCAGTCCAGGGCGGCCACCAGGACCATCCCGACCAGCGCGGCGGCCGTCAGCGGAATGTCGATCTCGTCGCTGAGCTCGCCGTTCGCCACCCCTTCGCGCAGCACGCCCTCGACGACCGCGACCGCCTCCTGCCGGACCACCATGAGCGTGGACTGCCAGGCCCGGTTGGTGCGCCACAGCTCGGCCACGTAGAGCTGGGTGAAGGCCGGGTAGCGGTTGATGAAGGCGAGCCCGGCCCTGATCATCGCGTCCAGTGCGTCGACCTTGGTGCCGCCGTCCCGCTCGGTGCGCTCCGCGGCTTCCCGCAGGGAGGCGGTGAGGAGTCCCACGCCGTGCCGCAGCAACTCCTCGAAGAGGACGGACTTGCTCGCGAAGTTGTAGTAGACCGTGCCTTTCGCGACCCCGGCCCGCTCGGCGATCTCGTCCACGGTGGTGGCGGAGAACCCCTGTTCCGCGATGAGGGTGACCGCCGCCTCGTAGAGCTTCTGCCGGGTCGCCTCGCGACGGCCGCCACCTGCCGTGGTGCTGCTGCTTTCCATGGCCCTGATTGTCACAGGCTCAGCTCGGGGTGCAGACGGTCGAGGGTCCACACCTGCTTGCGGTGTGCCGACAGGGCGGTGAGCGCGAGCGCGCCCGCGGTGAACGCCGTGAGGACGGCGCACGCCTGCCAGACCGGTCCGAGACCGCCGCCCGTGATGAGCCTGCGGAGGGCCCCGACGACGTAACTCATCGGCAAGAAGGGGTGGATCGCGTTGAAGAAGCCCGGACTGGTCTGGACGGGGTACGTGCCGCCCGCCGAGGTCAGCTGGAGCATCAGGAGGGCGAGGACGAGAATCCGGCCCGCCGCTCCGAAGCGTGCGTTCAGCCACTGCACCAGCGCCGCGAAGCACGCCGTCACCAGGCACAGGAAGCCGACCGTCCCGGCCGCCCGCACCATCTCCAGGCCGATCGCCCAGTGCAGCACGGACATCAGGGCCACCGTCTGGAGCACGCCCAGGGCGGCCACCGGCAGCCAGCCCGCCAGCGCGATGCGCCAGGCCGAGGCACCCACCGCGAGCGCGCGCCGGTTCAGCGGCGGGATCAGCATGTACGCCACCATCGCGCCCACCCACAGGGACAGCGGGATGAAGTACGGGGCGAAGCCGGTGCCGTAGTTGGGCGCCTTGTGCAGGTCCTTGGAGGCGAGCTTCACCGGGTCGGCCATGACCTGGGTGCGCACGTCGCGGTCCTGCCGGTCGTAGTCGGGGATCTGCCCGGCGCCGTCGTGCAGCCCGCCGGCGAGCTGCCCCGAGCCGCCGACGAGCTTGTACATGCCCTCGTCGAGGGTGCTCGCGCCCGTCTTCAGCTCGCCGACACCCGTGTCGAGGTCCGCCGCGCCGGTCTTGGCCGTGCCGAGTCCCGTGCGCAGCTTCTTGGCCCCCGCGGCGACCTTCTCGGCGCCCTCGTTCAGCTTGTTGACCTTGGAGACGGCGTCGGTGAGGTCTTCGGAGAGGTGCGGCGAGCGGTCGGCGAGGGCCTGGGCCTGCTTCTGCAGGGTGCCCAGGTTCTTGTCGAGCCGGTCGAGATCGCCGTTCTGGTCGCCGATGAGCGTGTTGACGTCGTCGGCGACCTCGGCCACGTCCGCGGCCGCCTGCCGGGCCTTCTTCAGGTCGGGGCACGCGGCGTCGGGCAACGGCAGGGTCTCGCAGCGTGCCCTGTAGACGGCGCTCAGCGCGTCGGACGCCGTATGGGCGCCCTTGGCGGCGGCCGGGGCCGTCTTCACCAGTGTGTCCAGGTTGTGGCGGATCCCCGCGGCGGAGTCGGCGACGAGCCGGGCCGTGTCGCCGATCGACTTCTCGTTGTCCTTCAGGAAGGGGCCCACCTTGTCCGCGACCCCGTTGACCTTGTCGGCCAGCGCCCCCGTGCCGTCGGCGACCTGCCGCGAGCCGTCCGCCAGATCGCCGGCGCCCCTGTCGAGCTTCCGCAGGCCGCCGGAGAGCTTGCCACTGCCCTCCTTGGCGTCCTTCAGGCCGTCGGCGAGGTCCTCGGAGCCCTTCCGGGCCCTGGTGATGCCACCGCTGAGCTTGTCGGCCCCCTTGGCGGCCTTCTCGGTCGCCCCGTGGATGTCCGAGAACGAGATGAAGATCTTGTCCAGGAACGACCGGGAGGCCTTCGTGGACGCCGCCGTGCGCACCTCGCCGAACACCGTCCGTGAGATCTGCCCGACGATGTAATTGTTCGCGTCGTTCGTGCGCACCTGGAGGGCGCCCGTCTCCGGAGCCTGTCCGGAGCTGGAGGCGATCCTCCGGCTGAAGTCGGACGGCATGGTCAGCGACAGGTAGTACGTGCCGTCCTCGACACCCCGGCGGGCCTCGGCCGCGCTCACCTCGTGCCACTCGAAGGTGTCGCTGTCGCGCAGCCCCTTGGTGATGTCCTCGCCCGCCGAGAGCTTCTTGCCCGCGACGCTCGCCCCCTTGTCGTCGTTCACGAGCGCCACGGGAATGCGGTCAAGGCGGCCGTACGGGTCCCAGAACGACCACAGGTAGAGGGCGCCGTACAACAGCGGCAGCAACAGGAGCGCGGCCAGCGCGGCACGCGGGAGTTTGCCCCGGCCGAAGCGCCTGAGCTCAAGAACGGCCAGTCTCGGCGAGCGCATCGGCCGTCTCCTTGTCGTCGGTCTCGCTGGTGTGGTCGGTCGGGCGGGTGGACACGCGGACGGCTCCGTCGGGAGCCTCGCCGCACACCGCCACGACCGTGGTGCCCGACTGGGCGATCGACTTCAACAGGGCCCAGACCTCGGCCCGTTCGGCATCCGACAACTTGAGGTCGGTGTCGTCGACGCCGAGCAGCCCCGGGCGGCCGACGAGGGCCAACGCGACGGACAGCCGCAGGGCTTCGAGCCGCTCCAGGTCGCGTACGGCGGTCCGGGAGCCCTTGGGCAGGGCCTCCCGGTCCAGCCCGGCGGCGGCCAGCGCGGAGTCGATCCGCAGCTTCCCCTCGGCCGCCCGCTCGGCTCGCGGACGCAGCGGCCCGCGCAGGGAGTCCTTCAGGGACCCCCCGAACCGCCGCTGCAGCAGCGCCCGTTCGAGCAGGTGCTCCCCGACGGTCAGGGCGGGGTCCAGGTCGGTGACACCCGGGACATGGGCCAGCGCGCTCGCGCGACGCACCGCGGCCATCTGCCGCGGCAGCGTGGCCCCGCCCACGGCGGCCGTCCCCTCGGTGGACCGCATCCGGCCCGTGAGCGCGAGCAGCAGGCACGTACGGCCCGAGCCGGACGGCCCCGCGACCGCGATCAGCGAGCCGGGCCCCGCATCGACACCGACACCGCGGAACGCCCAGCCGCGAGGGCCCTCGAGTCCGAAGTCCCTGGCCGTGACACCGAGTCCGCGCGGACCGTCCACAGCGTCCCCATCCCCTGAACATTTTTGAACTGACTGGTCAGTGCAAAAACTAACCCGAACCTTCGATCGAAGCAAAGGCCCAGGTCAGAACGGATTGTCAGTGGCATACCTCACGGTGGGCACATACGGCCACAGTGCCGTCACACAGACGACAGGAGGTTCGTCATGGCCACCTCTTCCGCAGCAGCCGCCCACCGGCGCCGCGCCACCGGCCCTGCCCCCTCACTGACCGGCCCGGCGAGCGACGTGCACCCCGTGCTCCGCCGGGCCACGGCCCCGCCCGCCGCCCTCGACCTGCTCGCCCAGGCCCGCGCCGGCCTCGACGAGGCGACCGCCCTGGAATCACCCAACGAGCGCTACGCGACGGCGCACTTGGCGGCCCTGCGCACCGCCGCCGCCGTCCTCGCCGCCCGGGGCCGCCCGGAGCCCACGCCCCGACGCCGCGCCCGCATCCGGAGCGCCTGGGAAGTGCTCCCCGAGATCGCGCCCGAACTCACCGAGTGGAGCGCCCTGTTCGCCTCCGGAGCCGACCGGCGCGCCCGCGCCGAGGCGGGTATCCGGGGCGCGGCCGGCACCCGCGACGCCGACGACCTGATACGGGACGTGGCGATGTTCCTGCGCCTCGTCGAGCGGATGCTGGTGCTGCAACCCGTACTGCCCCAGCCCCGTCGCAACGGAGAGGAGGAGGGCGACGGAGACGGGGAGGGCAGGAAGCACAGGGCGGACAGGGAGGTCCCGGACGCGAGCTGACCCCGCGATCCGACGCCTGATCCCATGCCTGATCCGACGCGTGATCCGCCGGGTGAGACGGAGGGTCGGGTACGACGGCGGAGGCAATAGGGTGGAGACGCCTGAAGCCTCCTGCCGGGAGGCCCCCCGATCGCTCCGCCGCGCAAGAGGCGGTGCCGCTCCGAGGAGTCAACTGCCGTGCCGGACCCGACGCGCCCTCGCGCTTCTCTCCGTACCGCCGTGGTCTGGGAGGTCCTCAAGGACGCTCTCGACCGCCGGGTCAAGGCCACCGGGCGGGAGTCGCTGGACGTCCTCGACACCGGAGGCGGCAGCGGCAACTTCGCGGTGCCCGTGGCCCGCCTCGGTCACCGTGTCACCGTCGTCGACCCCAGCCCGAACGCGCTGTTCGCGCTGGAGCGCCGGGCCGCCGAGGCCGGGGTCGCCGACCGTGTCAAGGGTGTCCAGGGCGACGCCCACGGCCTCTTCGACGTCGTCGAGCGCGGTGGCTACGACGTCGTGCTGTGCCACGGGGTCCTGGAGTACGTGGACGACCCCGCCGACGGCGTGCGCAACGTGGTGGACGCGCTGCGCCCCGAGGGCGTTCTCAGCCTCCTCGCGGCGGGCCTGGGCGGCGCCGTGCTCGCCCGCGCCCTCGCCGGCCACTTCAAGGAGGCCAAGCAGGCGCTCGACGACCCGGACGGACGCTGGGGCGAGGGCGATCCCGTACCCCACCGTTTCACCGCCGATCAGCTCACCGCGCTCGTCGAGGGCGCGGGTCTGCGCGTCGGCGCCGTGCACGGCGTACGGGTCTTCGCGGACCTGGTCCCCGGCGTCCTCGTGGACACCGAGCCGGGTGCCGTGGAAGCCCTTCTGAAGCTCGAGGCGGCGGCCGCCGAACTCCCCGCGTTCCACTCCGTGGCCACGCAGCTTCATGTGCTCGGTGAGGCACAGGGGGCCGACGAGGGTTGAGTCGCCTCCCATGTTGCGCCCCTGATCAGGGGCGGGGCGGCAGATGGAGTACGCCACAGGCCACCCGATCGGGCGCTCGGCGCCGTATGATCGAGGGAGACCGTCCGGCATGACGGGCCGGTTGCTGGGGAATGCACGCCTCAGTGAATCGGGGTGCCATGGCGGGTTCCGGTTGGCGAATTGGCGCAGAGGGGCGGGTTTCACGGGGGCGATTCCCTGCCTATCCTGAAGGGGACCCCCGGTCGCCCCGGCGACTGCACGATGAGGAGGACGCCGTGCCGCTCTCGGAGCACGAGCAGCGAATGCTCGAGCAGATGGAGCGAGCGCTGTACGCCGAAGATCCCAAGTTCGCGACAGCGCTTGAGGGAAGCGGGCTGCGTACGTACACCCGGCGACGGGTCTACCAGGCGGTCGCGGGCTTTCTGGTGGGTATCGCGCTCCTCATGGCCGGAATGGTCTCGAAGCAGATCTGGGTCAGCGTGGTGGGTTTTCTCGTCATGCTGGGCTGTGCGGTGCTCGCCGTCACCGGTTGGCGCAAGGCTCCCAAGCCGGGTGAGCAGCCGGCCGCGCCCGGCGCACCCGCCACGCGCCACCAGGGCCGACAGCGCCGCTCCATGATGGACCGCATCGAACAACGCTGGCAGCGACGCCGAGACGAGCAGGGGCAGTAGCCCTGCGGGCGCCCGCAGTCGAAGACAACGCGTGAGGGGGTGTCCCCACCCGGGCCGGGTGGGGACACCCCCTCAGTCGTACCCCGACAGGGCGTCTTGCCCGCGCCGACGTCAAGCGCCTGCGTGAAGCACCGGCGTGACGCCGACGGGAACCGAACCTGGGGGACGCCGGCCAGTACCGGCGGGTCGCCACCGGCGTCCTCCGTCCCGGTCGCGCACCCACCACATGTGGCCCGTGTCCCCGGCCGGGGACACGGGCCACATGGTTCAACGCGACGTCAGCTGTTCTGCCCCGAAGGGCGTCGCAGCAGGGACTCTCTGCGCGCCGCCAGCCGGGCCGACACAGCCGCCCAGTAGCCCGACGCCGCCCAGGCCACCCGGACGGCTGAGCGGGGCGCGAGCAGGGCGCGCAGGCGGGCCGTGCGGCTCGCCCGGGCGCCGAGGGCGTCCGTGACACGACGGGCGTCCTCCGCGAGCCCCGCCGTCAGCCGGGGGTGCGGGGCGTACAGCACCTGCTCGACCGCCGCGGCCAGCCGGTGCACCGCCTGCGACGCCTCGGCTTCGAGGAGCCCGATGCGCACGATCCGCGCCGCGGCCTTCCGTGGTGTCTGGGACTCGTCCGGCACGATTCCGTAGTCCCACGCCGTGTCGGTCACCTCCAGCCACGTCGCCAGCGTGTACGCGGGCGCGTCCGCCTCACCTCGGCCGTGCGCACCGAGCCGCACGGACCGGAGCCGGATCCGCCACAGCATCGGCAGCAGCGGTAGGACCAGCAGCAGGAGCCCGGCCAGTGTGTAGCCCAGGATCTGGAACCACGGAGTGCCGTCGTCCTTCGAGCCGACTGTGGCCGGCGCGGACTGGCTCGGGCACGCATCCAGCTTCTTCTGCTCGGCCAGGCAGTTGCCGCTGGCCGAGGGAGCGGTGGACGGCGCCGCGGACGCCGACGTGGACGGCTTCGGCACCGTCGGTGAGTCCGACCCGGGCGTGTCCCGCTGGGTGTACGACGGCACCGAGCCCCGGTTCGGGGTCGGCTCGAAGCGGGTCCAGCCCACCCCTTCGAAGTACAGCTCGGGCCAGGCGTGCGCGTCCCGCAGTCCCACCGACATCGAACCGTCGGACTGCGGGGAGCCGGGCGTGAAGCCCACCGCGACCCGGGCCGGAATCCCCAGCGTGCGCGCCATCGAGGCCATCGCGAAGGAGAAGTGGACGCAGAAGCCCTGCTTGTCCTTCAGGAAGCGCGCGATCGCGGCCGAGCCGCTGCCCACCTGCACCTGGGTGTTGTAGGTGAACCCGCCGTTCACCGCGAAGTAGTCCTGGAGTTTGACCGCCTGCTCGTAGTGGTTCGTCGAGCCCGCGGTGACCTTGCGCGCCGTGTCGGCCACCACCGCGGGCAGCGACGACGGCACCTTGGTGAACTCGCGCTTCAGGGCCTTCGACGGCTCCGGCGCGTTCGCCAGCTGCGCCGCGGTCGGCTGCACGATCAGGCTCGTCACCTCGTACTGCACGCCGCGCGTGTTCTGGCCGTGGTCACCGACGAGCGTGCGCCCGACCGGCTCGTACCGCCAACTGCCGCCGATGTTCACCTTGCTGACCGGGTACGGCATGGGCAGCCAGTCCTGCGCGTACCAGTCGGCCGCCGAGATGCGGGTCTGGATCTCGCTGCGCTGGACATCGGCCCCGAGGCCGATCGGCGTCGGGAACGTGTCCGGCACGTCCTGGATGTGTCGCTGAGCCGGCTTCCACGCCGTGCCGTCGAAGTCGTCCAGGGACACGATCCGCAGATACATGTCCTGGGTGTCTTCGGTGTTGGTGCGGTAGGACATGACCTGGCGGTCCTCGTCCACGTTCAGGCTGTCGCGGAGCGAGACCAGCGGATTCACCGCGGAGATCGTGCCGCCCCCGGAACCCGATCCGACGCCCGCCCCCGCGACGCCCAGCAGACCGCCGTCGAGGGCGGGCAGGGCGAGCGGAGCCGCCAGGGCGACGCCCAGCGCGACCACGCCGATGCGCCGTCCCGTGCGGACCGGTGCGACCGTGCCCGAGGGGGCGTCCAGACCCTGTGAGCGGGGCGCGCCGCCGAAGACCCGGCCCCACTGGGAGAGCCGGTCGCGGCCCTCCGCCAGAAGCAGCATCAGATAGCCCGTGGCCGCGAGCAGGAACCACAGCCAGGCCCAGCCGCCGCCCGACAGTCCCGCGGCGACCGAGTACAGCGCGAGCAGGGGGAGTCCGGCGGGGGCCGCGCTGCGGAACGTCACCGCGAGGGTGTCCACCGCGAGCCCGATCACCAGGACACCGCCGATCAGCATCAGGCGGATGCCGTCGGACAGCGGCGCCGGAATCGCGTACCGCCCGACGTCGTCCGTGCCCGCCCGGAGCAGATCGCCGAGGTGCCGGAACGCCTCCGGTCCCGGGACGAAGCCGAGGAGCGCCTGCTGCTGGGCGAAGACCAGAGTCAGCAGCATCAGCGTCACCAGCGCCTGCGCCGCCACCGTCAGCGGCCGGGCCAGCGGAACCCGCCGGGTCAGGGCGCCCACACCGGACTGCAGGGCCAGCAGGAACACCGCTTGGAGGAACCATGTCGCCGGCTGGACCAGCGGCAGCAGCGCGCACGCCGCCATCAGTGTGGCCGCCGCCGAATACAGCGTCAGGCGAGCCCGCCCGCTCATGATCGTCCACCCCCAGCCGTACTCCCCGTCGAGGCGGCACCCGTGCGCTGCCGGTCCGCCTGCCGCCACAGATCGGCGAGTTCCGCCCCCCGTGGCACCGTCACGGCGGTCCAGCCCGCCTCGCGCAGCATGCGCAGTCGATCCTCGCTCCTGTCCAACGGGCCGGGGACGTCGGTCGGTTCCCGCACCCAGGTCTCGCTGTCCAGCAGGAAGGCGACGGCCCCGCCGCTGCGCTGGCGCATCTTGGCGAGCACCGTCGCCTGCTCCTCGTCGAGGTCGCCGAGAAAGGCGATCAGCAGCCCTTCGTTGCCTCCACGCAGGACGTCGTAGGCCCGGGAGAGCCCGGCGCCGTCCGAGTGGTCGATGACCGCGAGCGTGTCCATCATCAGTCCGGCCGCGTCCGCCGACTCCTGGCTCGCGCCCGCGAAGCCGTCGGCGCCCTCGCCGGGCACCGAGTTGCCGTCGTCGGTCAGCAGCCGCACCGAGAAGCCCCGCTCGAGCATGTGCACCAGCGTCGACGCCGTGCCCGACACCGCCCACTCGAAGGCGGAGTCCGGGCCGGCGCCCTCGTAGGCGATGCCCCGGGTGTCGAGCAGCACCGTGCAGCGGGAGCGCTGCGGCTGTTCCTCGCGACGGACCATCAGTTCGCCGTAGCGCGCGGTCAGGCGCCAGTGCACCCGGCGCAGGTCGTCGCCGTAGCGGTAGCCGCGCGGGATGATGTCGTCCTCGCCGGCCAACGCCAGCGAGCGCTGGCGCCCGTCGCCGTACCCCTTCGCCTCACCGGTCAGCCGCACCGGCGGCAGCGGTTCCACGCGCGGGATGACCGTCAGGGTGTCGTACGTCGAGAAGGAGCGGGTCAGTTCGCACATCCCGAACGGGTCCGTCAGACGCAGTTGCAGCGGACCCAGCGGATAGCGGCCGCGCAGATCGGAGCGGACCCGGTAGGACACCTCACGCCGGCCGCCCGCCTCCACCCGGTCCAGGACGAACCGGGGCCGTGGGCCGAGCACGTACGGCACCCGGTCCTGGAGCATCAGCAGGCCGGTGGGCAGCCGTGAGACGTTGTCCATCCGTAGATGGACGCGGGCCTCGGAACCGGCCGGTACCCGCCCGGGGAGAGCCGGCGACTGCCCGCGACCCGGTAGCGCGTGCGGTACAGCACGGTCGCGCAGACCAGCGGCAGGACCGCGAGGAGCAGGCCGACCCGGAGCAGATCGCTCTGCCCCAGGACGTACGCGCAGATCGCGGCCGCGATGCCGGCGGCAAGGAAGGAGCGTCCACGGGTGGTGAGACCGGTGAGCGCGGTGCGCAGCCCGCCCTTGTCCTCCTCGGCGTCGCCGGTCCCCCCGGACGTCATCACAGCCTCCGGGGCGGCTGCTGGCCGAACGCGGGCGCGCCGCGGCCCATCGTGAAGCCCGGCTGCTGCTGGGGTGCCGCGGGAACGGCGGTGTGCTGAAGGATCTCCTGGACGACCTGCTCGGCCGTACGACGGTTCAACTGCGCCTGGGCCGTGGGGAGCAGACGGTGGGCCAGGACCGCCACGGCGAGTGCCTGGATGTCGTCCGGCAGCGCATACTCCCGGCCGCTGAGCGCCGCGGAGGCCTTCGCCGCGCGCAGCAGATGCAGCGTGGCACGCGGCGAGGCGCCGAGTCTGAGGTCGGGGTGGGTGCGCGTGGCGGCGACCAGATCCACCGCGTACCGCCGGACCGTCTCCGCGACGTGGACCGTGCGGACCGCGTCGATCAGTTTCACGATCTCGTGCGCGTGCGCCACCGGCTGGAGGTCGTCCAGCGGAGAGATCCCGCCGTGGATGTCCAGCATCTGGAGTTCGGCTTCCGCACTGGGGTAGCCGATGGAGACGCGGGCCATGAAGCGGTCGCGCTGGGCCTCCGGCAGCGGGTAGGTGCCCTCCATCTCGACCGGGTTCTGCGTGGCCACCACCATGAAGGGGCTGGGCAGTTCGTAGGTCTGCCCGTCGATGGTGACCTGGCGCTCCTCCATCGACTCCAGGAGAGCGGACTGCGTCTTGGGGGAGGCGCGGTTGATCTCGTCGCCGATCACGATCTGGGCGAAGATCGCACCCGGTTTGAACTCGAAGTCCCGGCGCTGCTGGTCCCAGATGGACACACCCGTGATGTCCGAGGGCAGCAGGTCGGGCGTGAACTGGATACGCCGCACCGAGCAGTCGATGGACCGTGCCAAAGCCTTGGCCAGCATGGTCTTGCCGACGCCGGGGACATCCTCGATCAGAAGATGTCCCTCGGCGAGCAGCACGGTCAGCGAAAGCCGTACGACCTCAGGCTTGCCTTCGATCACTCCTTCCACCGAACTGCGGACACGCTCCACAGTGGCGGTCAGATCTGTAAGGCTCGCTCGATCGTCATAGGTCGTCACCCGGCCCTCCTCGGCCCGTTCTCGGGCCGACGCCCTGTGCGGACCGGCCCACCCCGAAACACGGACACCACGCGCGAGTGGTTCCGCGTGACGCCACAACCGCATTCTTGTTGCCGTTACCGGTTCGTGTCACTCGCCTGTGGATAACTGGCTGCGATATGTCAGGTCTTGCGACCCTTTGGGCGCCGGTGGGTCGGGGTTTTTTCGTGAAGCGAGGGTCCCACGAGGGCCCCAGGAAGTTTTACGAGGGGCCCGGTGGGAGCGTTCAGGCGGGGTCGATCTCGCGCAGCAGACCCGTCGTCACGTCGAAGACGAAGCCGCGCACGTCGTCCGTGTGCAGGAGGAACGGTGAGGTGCGCACGCGCTGCATCGACTGCCGTACGTCCTGTTCGACGTCCCGGAAGGCTTCGACCGCCCAGGCGGGGCGCTGGCCGACCTCCATCTCCAGGTCGTGCCGGAACTCCTCGGTGAGGGACTCCAGGCCGCAGCCGGTGTGGTGGATGAGAACGACGCTGCGGGTGCCGAGCGCCCGCTGGCTGATGGTGAGGGAGCGGATCACGTCGTCGGTGACGACGCCGCCGGCGTTGCGGATGGTGTGGCAGTCGCCCAGCTCCAGGCCGAGCGCGGCGTGCAGGTCGAGCCGGGCGTCCATGCACGCGACCACCGCGACGTGCAGCACGGGGCGCGCGTCCATCCCGGGATCGGTGAACGCGCCGGCGTACTGCTGGTTCGCCTCGACGAGACGGTCGGTCACGCCGCCGCTCGTGGTTATGGCGTCTTCGGGCTCTGTGGGTACGGATGCAGAAGTCGTCATAGCTATGACGTTACTGGTCAGGTACGAAGTAGTCCTGCTGTGAGAAGGGACAAAGAACGTCATCGCGTCTTGTTGTGAGGTAACCCACATGGGTGTTTAGAGATCGCCTGGATAGGTGATTTTCGCTGATTTACAGCTTTGACCGGGGGTTCGTGGAGGAGTGGTCCGCGACGCGCATGCCGGTTGATTGACCGCGAGACACCGTGGACTAAAGTGACGCGAAGCGGGAGACGAGGCTCTCCCTGCTGGACTGCTTTCCCCTGGAGACCCGGCGATTTTCCGGCGTCTCCCCCGCGTGCGCGGCGCGTACGTACGGCTCGGCCTCCTCCCGCTCCCGGTCGGCTGACGCCACTCACCCGGCGCCAGCAGGCCTCCCCTTCTCGAGCGGGTGGGGACCCGGCGGTGCGTACGGCCGCGCCGGATCTGAGAGGGCCCCTTGAGCCAGAGTCGACACGTCCCGGTGATGCTCCAGCGGTGCCTGGACATGTTGGCCCCGGCCCTCGCCGAGCCGGGCGCCGTGGTCGTCGACTGCACCCTGGGACTCGGCGGCCACAGCGAGGCGCTGCTGGCCCAGTTCCCCGAGGCCCGTCTCGTCGCCCTCGACCGCGACAAGGAGGCACTGCGCCTCTCCGGAGAGCGGCTCGCCCCCTTCGGTGACCGTGCCACCCTCGTGCACGCGGTCTACGACGAACTGCCCGAGGTGCTCGACCGCCTCGGCATCCCCCGTGTCCAGGGCGTCCTGTTCGACCTGGGCGTCTCCTCCATGCAACTCGACGAGGCCGACCGCGGCTTCGCCTATGCCCAGGACGCCCCGCTCGACATGCGGATGGACCAGACGACCGGCATCAGCGCGGCCGAGGTGCTCAACACCTACCCGCCGGGCGAACTGGTGCGGATCCTGCGCGCCTACGGCGAGGAGAAGCAGGCCAAGCGGATCGTCTCCGCCGTCGTGCGTGAACGCGAGAAGGAACCCTTCAGCAACAGCGCGCGGCTCGTCGAGCTGATCCGCGACTCCCTGCCGCAGGCCGCCAAGCGCACCGGCGGCAACCCCGCCAAGCGCACCTTCCAGGCGTTGCGCATCGAGGTCAACGGAGAACTCAGCGTCCTGGAACGGGCGATTCCCGCGGCCGTGAAGGCGCTCGCCGTCGGCGGCCGGATCGCCGTCCTGTCGTACCACTCGCTGGAGGACCGGCTGGTCAAGCAGGTGTTCGCGGCCGGTGCCGCCACCACCGCGCCGCCCGGTCTGCCGGTCGTGCCCGAGCGCTACCAGCCCCGGCTCAAGCTGCTCACCCGCGGTGCCGAACTTCCCACCGAGGAAGAGGTCGCCGAGAACCGGCGAGCGGCTCCCGCACGACTGCGCGGGGCTCAGCGCATCCGCGAGGACGCCGAGTGAGGCACCAGGAGGGGGAGAGCGAGTGAGTAGGAAACCCGAACTCAGGGGGCGGGCCGCCCGGCTCGCCCGGCTTCTTCCCGCCGGCGGGGGCCAGGCCGCCCGCACCCCCTTCGTCCTGCTCGTCGTGCTCCTGCTCGGCGGTGGCCTGATCGGCCTCCTCGTGCTGAACTCCGCCCTGAGCGAGGGCTCGTTCCACCTGGACGACCTGCAGAGGGACACCAAGAGCCTCACCGACGAGGAGCAGGCGCTGCAGCGGGACGTGGACACCTACTCCGCGCCCGACGCCCTCCAGCGCCGCGCCCGCGAGCTGGGCATGGTGCCCGGCGGCGACCCGGCCTTCCTCAACCCGGACGGCAGCGTCAAGGGCGTCCCCGGAACGGCCGCCCAGCAGTCCTCCGCACGCAACCCGGTGGTCCGTCCGCCCGAGGTCCTCGCCCTCACGCAGACCACGGCCCCGGCCACCAGCGCCCCGGCGGCCGCCGTCCCCTCCGCAGGCACCGCCACACGGCAGACCCCGGCTCCGCAGACCCCGGCTCCGCAGACCTCGACCCCGCGGACCCCGACCCCGCAGACCCCCGCCCGCACCCCGTCCGCGCAGCCCTCCTCGACCCCCGGCAGGTGACGGAAGTGTCCGACAGGGAACCGCCGCGCCGTCGTGTGCCCGGCCCCGCCAGGCCCGTACGCCCCGGCGGCCAGCGGCGTCCGGGCCCCGGCGCCCGCCCCGCACGCCGCCCGGGCGCGCCCCGGCCCGGCGGCCCGCAGGCCCTGCGGCTGGGCAGCCCCCGCCCCCGGCTGCGCATGGTCAGCCTCGCCCTGACACTGGTGATGATCGCCTTCGTCGTACGCCTGCTCCAGGTGCAGGCCGTGGACGCCAACGCCTACGTCGCGAAGGCCGAGCAGAACCGCTACGTCGGCCGCACCCTGGCCGCCACCCGTGGCGGGATCACGGACCGCAACGGCGTGGAGCTCGCGACGAGCGTGGACGCGTACGACATCACGGCCGACCCCACGATGTTCACGCAGGACACGACGAAGGTGACGGACGCGCCCGAGCAGGCCGCGGCACTGCTCGGACCGATCCTCGGCCAGGACGTGGACACCGTCGCCAAGAAGCTCCGTACGAAGAACACCCGCTACACCCTGCTCGCGCACCGCCAGACCCCCCAGGTCTGGAAGCAGATCAAGGACCTGAGGAACACGCTCGCGGTCAAGGCGGAGACCGACAAGAGCACCGTCAACTTCCTCGCGGGCGTCGTCGCGGTCCCGGCCAGCAAGCGCGTGTATCCGAACGGCGATCTCGCCGCCGGGATACTGGGCTGGGTCAACGCCGACGGCAAGGGCGGCGGCGGAGTCGAGCAGAAGCTGAACAAGGAACTGGCCGGCAAGGACGGCAAGATCCGCTACGCCCAGTCCGGCGGCCGTCAGGTGCCGACCGCGGGGTCGACGGAGACTCCCGCCGTGGCGGGCTCCGACGTCGAGCTGACCATCAACCGCGACATCCAGTGGGCCGCGCAGAACGCCATCACCCAGCAGGTGAAGGCGTCCAGGGCGGACCGCGGGTACGTGATCGTGCAGGACGCCCGCAGCGGCGAGATCCTCGCCATGGCGAACTCGCCCGGCTTCGACCCCAACGACCTCACCCAGGCCAACGCGGCGGCCCTGGGCAACGCGGCCCTCCAGGACGCGTACGAACCCGGCTCCACCGCCAAGGTCATGTCGATGGCAGCCGTACTGGAGGAGAACGCCGCAACGCCCGCGACCCACGTGGTCGTGCCCAACCGGCTGCACCGCGGCGACCGCCTCTTCCAGGACGACATCGACCACGCGACCTGGAACCTGACGCTCAACGGCGTGCTCGCCAAGTCCAGCAACATCGGCACCATCCTGGCGACCGGCCAGCTCGGCAAGACGCAGAAGGAGGCGAACCAGGTCCTCTATTCGTATCTGCGCAAGTTCGGCATCGGCAGCTACACCGGGCTCGGCTTCCCCGGCGAGACGAAGGGCATCCTCGCGCCCGCCGACAAGTGGTCGACCTCCCAGCAGTACACGATTCCTTTCGGCCAGGGCATGTCGATCAACGCGATGCAGGCGGCCTCCGTCTACTCGACGATCGCCAACGGCGGTGTACGCGTCGAGCCGACGCTGGTGCGCGGCTCCAAGGGGCCCGACGGCCGGTTCACCCCGTCCGCCCAGCCCAAGAAGACGAGGGTCGTGAGCGAGAAGACGGCCAAGACCCTCGCCCAGATGCTGGAGTCCGTCGTGGACGACGAGCAGGGCACCGGCGCCAAGGCGCGCATCCCCGGCTACCGGGTCGCGGGCAAGACGGGTACGGCCAACCGCGTGGATCCGGCCACTGGCAAGTACCACGGCTACACCTCGTCGTTCGCCGGATTCGCCCCCGCCGACAAGCCCCGGATCACCGTCTACTGCGCCATCCAGAACGCCACGAAGGGCAGCTACTTCGGCGGCCAGATCTGCGGACCCATCTACAAGCAGGTCATGGAGTTCGCGCTCAAGACCCTCCAGGTCCCGCCCACCGGAGCGGGGGCCGCCAATCTGCCCGTGACCTTCACGCCGTGATCGATTCCGGCCATATTCCCTGATCAGGACTTGATCAGGGTCCGGCCAGGACCCGGACAAGACCGCACGCACAACGGACCAGGAACCAGCTCGTGACAACGATCACCCCGGATTCCGGGAACCACGGCTCGCCACGCCCCTCGCTTCGCTCCGGCGGGGGTGGGCCCGGTACGCTCACCGCCGTGCCACACGCTGATCAGTCCCAAACCACCCAGAAGGGCGTTCCTGTGACATATCCGGGGCCGCCGCGACCGGTCCAGAACTCCGCCACACCCCTCGCGGAGCTCGCCGATCAGCTGGGTGCCACCGCCCCGGCGTCGAGCGCGGAGGTCACGGGCATCACCCATGACTCCCGCGCGGTGCGCCCCGGAGACCTCTACGCCGCGCTGCCGGGCGCCCGCCTGCACGGCGCCGACTTCGTGACGCAGGCGGCCGGTCTCGGCGCGGTCGCCGTGCTGACCGACCCGACCGGCGCCGAGCGCGCCGCCGCCACCGGGCTGCCGGTCCTCGTCGTCGACGACCCGCGCGGCCTGATGGGAGAGCTCGCGGCCACCATCTACGGCCACCCGGGGCGCGATCTGCTCCAGATCGGCATCACCGGCACCTCCGGCAAGACCACCACGGCCTATCTCGTCGAGGGCGGGCTGAAAACGCTCCGCTCCACCGGCCTGATCGGCACCGTGGAGATGCGTATCGGTGAGGAGCGCATCAAGTCGGAGCGCACCACCCCCGAAGCAACCGACCTCCAGGCGCTGTTCGCGGTGATGCGCGAGCGTGGCGTCGACGCGGTCGCGATGGAGGTCTCCAGCCACGCGCTGGTCCTCGGGCGGGTCGACGGCTGTGTCTTCGACATCGCCGTCTTCAACAACCTCAGCCCGGAACACATGGAGTTCCACTCCGACATGGAGGACTACTTCCGGGCCAAGGCGCAGCTGTTCACACCGCAACGCAGCAAACTCGGCGTCGTCAACCTCGACGACGAGTACGGGCGCAGGCTGGTCGAGGAGGCCACCGTCCCCGTCGTCACCTTCTCCGCCGAAGGACACCCGGACGCCGACTGGCGCGCCGAGGAGGTCGAGGTCGGCCCGATGGACTCGGCGTTCGTCGCGGTCGGCCCCAAGGGCGAGCGGATCACCGCCAAGTCGCCGCTCGCGGGCCCCTTCAACGTGGCGAACACCCTCGCCGCGATCGTCGCCCTCGCCGTCGCCGGGATCGACCCGCAGACCGCCGCCGACGGCATCGCCGCCGTCCCGGGCGTGCCGGGCCGCCTGGAGCGTGTGGACGTGGGCCAGCCCTACCTCGCGGTCGTCGACTACGCCCACAAGACGGACGCCGTCGAATCGGTCCTGCGCGCGCTGCGCAAGGTCACCGAGGGCCGGCTGCACGTCGTGCTCGGCTGCGGCGGCGACCGTGACAAGACCAAGCGGATGCCGATGGGCGCCGCCGCGGCGCGGCTCGCCGACACCGCCGTACTGACATCGGACAATCCCCGCTCGGAGGACCCCCTCGCGATCCTCGCGACGATGCTCGCGGGCGCCGCCGAGGTGCCGGCGCACGAGCGTGGCGAGGTCCAGGTCTTCGAGGACCGGGCCGCCGCCATCGCCGCCGCCGTCGCCCTGGCGCGGCCCGGCGACACCGTGCTGGTCGCGGGCAAGGGCCACGAGCAGGGCCAGGACATCGCCGGGGTGGTGCGTCCCTTCGACGACCGCCAGGTGCTTCGCGAAGCTATCCAGAAGACCCAGGGATGAACTTGTGATCGCCCTCTCTCTCGCCGAGATCGCAGCAGTCGTCGGCGGGCAGACGTACGACATACCGGATCCGGCGGTACAGGTCACCGGACCGGTCGTCAGAGACTCCCGTGAAGTGGAGCCAGGCAGCCTCTTCGTCGCCTTCGTCGGGGAGCGCGTGGACGGCCACGACTTCGCCGAGGCCGTCGTCGCGGCCGGCGCGGTCGCCGTACTGGCCTCCCGGCCCGTCGGCGTGCCCGCGATCGTCGTCGCGGACGTGCAGGCGGCCCTGGGGGCCCTCGCGCGTCACGTCGTCGAACGCCTCGGCGCGACCCTCGTGGCCCTCACCGGCTCCGCGGGCAAGACCAGCACCAAGGACCTGATCGCCCAGGTCCTGCGGAGCAAGGCGCCGACCGTCTTCACGCCCGGCTCGCTCAACAACGAGATCGGGCTGCCGCTGACCGCGCTGAGCGCCACCGACGAGACCAGGTTCCTCGTCCTGGAGATGGGCGCCCGCGGCATCGGCCACATCAGCTACCTCACGCACCTCACGCCACCGAGGGTCGGCCTCGTCCTGAACGTCGGGACCGCCCACATCGGTGAGTTCGGCGGCCGCGAACAGATTGCACAGGCGAAGGGAGAGCTCGTCGAGAGCCTTCCGCCATCGGAAGCGGGCGGTGTCGCCGTCCTCAACGCCGACGACCCCCTCGTACGCGCCATGGCGTCCCGGACGAAA
Organism: Streptomyces mirabilis; assembly: GCF_039503195.1. Lineage (NCBI taxonomy): Bacteria > Bacillati > Actinomycetota > Actinomycetes > Kitasatosporales > Streptomycetaceae > Streptomyces > Streptomyces mirabilis. Next base: position 3,142,093 of record NZ_JBCJKP010000001.1, on the reverse strand, counting down.
GCGCGCGTGATCCTCTTCGGAGAGTCCGGCGAAGCGGACGTACGTGCCGAGAACGTCCGTCTCACGGACTCTGGACAGCCCGCATTCAGGCTTCGCACACCCTCCGGGTGCAGCGATGTGACCATGCGCCTGTACGGTGAGCATCACGTGTCGAACGCGCTCGCCGCGGCCGCCGTCGCCCATGAGCTGGGCATGTCCGCAGACGAGATCGCCCTCGCGCTCTCCGAGGCGGGCTCCCTCTCCCGCTGGCGGATGGAGGTCACCGAGCGCCCGGACGGCGTGACGGTCGTCAACGACGCCTACAACGCGAACCCCGAGTCCATGCGAGCCGCCCTGCGCGCGCTCGCGGCAATGGGCAAAGCCTCACAGGCACAAGGGGGTCGGACGTGGGCGGTGCTCGGCCAGATGGCCGAGCTCGGGGACGAGGCGCTCGCCGAGCACGACGCGATCGGGCGGCTCGCCGTCCGACTCAACGTCAGCAAGCTCGTCGCGGTCGGGGGCAGGGAAGCTTCCTGGCTCCAACTGGGCGCATATAACGAGGGTTCGTGGGGTGAGGAGTCGGTGCACGTGTCCGACGCACAGGCGGCTGTCGACCTGTTGCGCAGCGAGTTGCGCCCGGGGGACGTCGTGCTCGTGAAGGCGTCCCGGTCGGTCGGGCTCGAACGGGTGGCGCAGGCGCTGCTCGACGGCGGTGCCGAGGGTGAGGTCGCGGCCCGATGATGAACCAGATCCTGTTCGCAGGAGTCATTGGTCTGTTCCTGACCCTGATCGGGACCCCGCTGCTGATCAAGCTGCTGGCCCGCAAGGGCTACGGGCAGTACATCCGCGACGACGGCCCGAAGGAGCACCACAGCAAGCGCGGTACTCCGACCATGGGTGGTATCGCCTTCATCCTGGCGACGATCATCGCGTACTTCCTGTCCAAGGTGATCACGGGCAAGCCGCCGACCTTCTCGGGTCTGCTGGTGCTCGGCCTGATGGCCGGCATGGGCCTGGTCGGCTTCCTGGACGACTACATCAAGATCGTCAAGCGGCGTTCGCTCGGTCTGCGGGCCAAGGCGAAGATGGCCGGTCAGCTGATCGTCGGCATCTCCTTCGCGGTCCTCGCGCTGCAGTTCGCGGACAACCACGGCAACACCCCGGCCTCCACCAGGCTCTCCTTCGTGGAGGACTTCGGCTGGACCATCGGCCCGGTGCTCTTCGTGGTCTGGGCCCTGTTCATGATTCTCGCCATGTCGAACGGCGTGAACCTGACCGACGGTCTGGACGGTCTCGCCACCGGCGCCGCGACCATGGTCTTCGGCGCGTACACCTTCATCGGTGTCTGGCAGTTCCAGGAGTCCTGCGCCAACGCGCAGACCCTGACCAACCCGGCCGCCTGTTACGAGGTACGAGATCCACTCGACCTCGCCGTCGTCGCCTCCGCCCTGATGGGAGCCTGCTTCGGCTTCCTGTGGTGGAACACCTCGCCCGCCAAGATCTTCATGGGTGACACCGGCTCGCTGGCCCTCGGCGGCGCGCTCGCCGGCCTTGCGATCTGCTCCCGCACGGAGCTGCTGGTCGCGCTCCTCGGCGGCCTCTTCGTCCTGATCACCATGTCGGTCGTCATCCAGGTCGGCTCCTTCCGGCTCACCGGCAGGCGCGTCTTCCGCATGGCACCACTCCAGCACCACTTCGAACTAAAGGGGTGGTCCGAAGTCCTTGTCGTGGTCCGCTTCTGGATCATCCAGGGCATGTGCGTCATTGTGGGTCTGGGCCTCTTCTACGCAGGATGGGCAGCCAAGAAGTGACCGACTGGCAGGGCAAGCACGTCACCGTCGCCGGGCTCGGCGTCTCCGGCATCCCGGCGGCCAAGGTGCTGCACGGTCTCGGCGCCGTCGTCACGGTCGTCAACGACGGCGACGACGAGCGCTCCCGGGCGCAGGCCGCGGAGCTGGAGGCGCTCGGCATCACCGTGCGTCTCGGTGACGGCGCCACCCTGCCCGAGGGCACCGAGCTCATCGTCACCGCGCCCGGCTGGAAGCCGGACAAGCCGCTGTTCGCCGCGGCCGCCGCGGCGGACGTCCCGGTCTGGGGCGACGTCGAACTGGCCTGGCGGCTGAGAGGTCCCGACGCGGCCCCCTGGCTGGCCGTCACCGGCACCAACGGCAAGACCACGACCGTGCAGATGCTCGCCTCGATCCTGAAGGCGGCCGGGCTGCGCACGGCCGCCGTCGGCAACATCGGGGTCTCGCTCCTCGACGCGGTCCTCGGCGAGGAGCGGTACGACGTCCTGGCGGTGGAGCTGTCGAGCTATCAACTGCACTGGGCGCCGTCGCTGCGCGCGCACTCGGGCGCCGTGCTGAACCTGGCACCGGACCACCTCGACTGGCACGGCTCCATGGAGGCGTACGCCGCCGACAAGGGCCGTATCTACGAAGGCAATCGGGTCGCCTGCGTCTACAACCTCGCCGACAAGGCCACCGAGGACCTGGTGCGCGAGGCGGACGTCGAAGAGGGCTGCCGGGCGGTCGGCTTCACCCTCGGCACCCCCGGACCGTCCCAACTGGGCGTCGTGGAAGGCATCCTGGTCGACCGCGCCTTCGTCGAGAACCGGCAGAAGAACGCCCAGGAACTCGCCGAGGTCTCCGACGTCAAGCCGCCCGCCCCGCACAACATCGCCAACGCCCTTGCGGCGGCGGCCCTGGCCCGCGCCTTCGGGGTGCCCGCCGCGGCCGTACGGGACGGGCTGAGGGCCTTCACGCCGGACGCCCACCGCATCGCGCACGTCGCCGACGTGGACGGCGTGGCGTACGTCGACGACTCCAAGGCGACCAACACGCATGCCGCGGAAGCCTCTTTGGCTGCCTACGAGTCGATCGTGTGGATCGCGGGCGGGCTCGCCAAGGGCGCGACCTTCGACGAGCTGGTCGCCAAGTCGGCCGAGCGACTTCGGGGCGTCGTGCTCATCGGCGCGGATCGGGCTCTGATCCGTGAAGCCCTTGTGCGACACGCGCCGGAAGTACCCGTCGTCGACCTCGACCGGACCGACACTGGGGCGATGCTCGCGGCGGTTCGGGAGGCGCGGGGGCTCGCCCGCAAGGGCGACACGGTGTTGCTGGCGCCTGCCTGTGCCTCCATGGACATGTTCGCCAACTACAACAAGCGCGGGGACGCGTTCGCGGAGGCGGTCCGCGAACTCGACGCGAGCGCCTGACGGCGGGTCTCGGACGGTCCGGGCGCGCCCGGGACCCTTGGGAGGGACGCGTGACGCCATTGTGGGGACCCCCATCGCCCTGTGGGACGCCCTCCCGGGGCATGGCGGACGGAGCCGGTGATGGTCGGTAGCCGTACTGGCCGTCCCCCGTCCAGCGTGCCCCACGGCGCCCCGCCGGACGCCCCCGTTCCCCACGCGACAACACCCTGCGCCTGCTCGTCCTGCGCGCCCGCAAGGCCTGGGACCGCCCGCTCACCGCGTACTATCTGATCTTCGGCAGCAGCTTGTTGATCACCGTGCTGGGCCTCGTGATGGTCTACTCGGCCTCGATGATCACGGCGCTGCAGCTGTCGCTGCCGGGGTCGTTCTTCTTCCGCAAACAGTTCCTCGCCGCCTCCATCGGCACCGTGCTGCTCCTGATCGCCATGCGGGTACCGGTGAAACTGCACCGGGCGCTGGCGTATCCGATCCTGGCCGGCGCGGTCTTCCTGATGATCCTCGTGCAGGTCCCGGGGATAGGGATGGCGGTCAACGGCAACCAGAACTGGATCTCCCTCGGCGGCTCGTTCCAGATCCAGCCCAGCGAGTTCGGCAAGCTCGCGCTCGTGCTGTGGGGCGCCGACCTGCTCGCCCGCAAGCAGGACAAGGGCATGCTCGCGCAGTGGAAGCACATGCTGGTGCCGCTCGTCCCGGGCACCTTCCTGCTGCTCGGGCTGATCATGCTCGGCGGCGACATGGGCACGGCGATCATCCTCACCGCCATCCTCTTCGGGCTGCTGTGGCTGGCCGGGGCGCCCACGCGGCTGTTCGGCGGCGTGCTGGCGGTCGCCGTGACCATCGGTTTCATCCTGATCAAGACGAGCCCCAACCGGATGTCCCGGCTCGCCTGCATCGGCGCCACCGAACCCGGCCCGAACGACACCTGCTGGCAGGCCGTGCACGGCATCTACGCGCTGGCCTCCGGCGGACTGTTCGGTTCCGGCCTCGGCGCCAGTGTGGAAAAATGGGGCCAACTCCCAGAAGCCCACACCGACTTCATCTTCGCCATCACCGGGGAGGAACTCGGCCTGGCGGGGACGTTGTCGGTGCTCGCCCTCTTCGCGGCTCTAGGCTATGCGGGTATCCGCGTGGCCGGACGCACGGAGGACCCCTTCGTGAGGTATGCCGCGGGAGGCGTGACCACCTGGATCACGGCCCAGGCCGTGATCAACGTCGGTGCGGTGCTCGGTCTGCTGCCGATCGCCGGAGTCCCGCTCCCGCTGTTCTCCTACGGAGGGTCCGCCCTGCTGCCGACCATGTTCGCCATCGGGCTGCTGATCGCCTTCGCACGCGACGAGCCCGCTGCGCGGGCGGCGCTTGCGATGCGGCAACCCCGCTTTGGTAGAAAGCGTGCTGCGGTGAGAGGCTCCGCGGGGGCCGCGGGGCCTCGGAGATGGAACACGATGCGACGGCGTGCCTCGGCGGCGCGTTCGTCCGGAGAGCGGTGAATTTCGGTGCATGTCGTACTCGCCGGCGGGGGGACCGCCGGCCACATCGAGCCCGCGCTCGCCCTCGCGGACGCCCTGCGCAGGCAGGACCCGACCGTGGGGATCACGGCCCTGGGCACAGAACGCGGACTTGAGACCCGGCTCGTACCGGAGCGGGGCTACGAACTCGCGCTGATCCCCGCCGTTCCGCTGCCCCGCAGGCCCACACCCGAGCTGATCACCGTCCCGGGGCGGCTGCGCGGAACGATCAAGGCGGCCGAGCAGGTCCTGGAGCGCACCAAGGCGGACGCGGTCGTCGGCTTCGGTGGCTATGTGGCGCTGCCCGCCTACCTCGCGGCCAAGCGCCTCGGCGTGCCGATCGTGATCCACGAGGCCAACGCCCGGCCGGGCCTCGCCAACAAGATCGGTTCCCGGTACGCGGCGCAGGTCGCCGTCTCGACCCCGGACAACAAGCTGCGCGGCGCCCGCTACATCGGCATCCCGCTGCGCCGCTCGATCGCCACCCTCGACCGGGCCGCCGTACGCCCCGAGGCGCGCGCCGCGTTCGGTCTCGACCCCTCGCTGCCGACCTTGCTGGTTTCCGGCGGCTCGCAGGGCGCGCGGCGCCTCAACGAGGTCGTCCAGCAGGCGGCTCCCTACCTCCAGCAGGCCGGTATCCAGATCCTGCACGCGGTCGGCCCGAAGAACGAACTGCCGCAGGTCCACCAGATGCCGGGAATGCCCCCGTACATCCCGGTACCGTACGTGGACCGGATGGACCTCGCGTACGCCGCGGCCGACATGATGCTCTGCCGCGCGGGCGCGATGACCGTCGCCGAACTCTCCGCCGTCGGGCTGCCCGCCGCCTACGTCCCGCTGCCCATCGGCAACGGCGAGCAGCGGCTGAACGCCCAGCCGGTGGTCAAGGCCGGTGGCGGTCTCCTTGTCGACGACGCGGAGCTGACGCCTGCGTGGGTTCAGCAGAACGTGCTGCCCGTGCTCGCCGACCCGCACCGGCTGTACGAGATGTCCCGCGCCGCCAGCGAGTTCGGCCGCCGGGACGCCGACGACCTGCTCGTCGGCATGGTGTACGAGGCGATCGCCTCTCGCCACCGCTAGGACCGCATGAGGGAAGGCAGGGAGCGTGGCCGGACCGACGACCGCCGAGCGCGGTGAACGGCAGAAGGTGGAGTCCGGCTCGCCCCGCCTCAGGCGGCTGCGTCGCTTTCGTATGCTCATCATCCTTTTGGTCGCGGTGGTGTTGGCGACGGCAGCCGCGCTCTGGCTGCTCTACGGCTCGCCGTGGCTGCGGGTCGAGAAGGTGTCGGTCTCCGGGGTGCGGGTCCTGACGGACCGGCAAGTGCTCGACGCGGCCGACGTGGCGGTCGGATCGCCGCTGATTTCGATCGATACCGACGCCGTCGAGGCGCGATTGCGCCGCACATTGCCCCGAATTGACTCGGTTGATGTCGTCCGATCCTGGCCGCACGGAATCGGGCTGAAAGTGACCGAACGCACCCCGGTGCTCATTCTCAAAAACAGCGGAAACGGCGGCAAGTACGTCGAAGTGGACGCCAAGGGTGTGCGTTTCGCGACGGTTTCGGCCGCCCCGAGGGGTGTGCCCACACTGGAATTGGCCGTGTCCAAGGCGGCCGTACTGCGCCGCTTCCCGGTCGACCGGCTGGTGCGCGAGGCGGTGGGGGTGGCGGGGGACATTCCGGCCGCGGTCCGTCGCGACACCCGGATCGTCAAGGTCCGTTCGTACGACTCGATCTCGCTGGAGTTGAGTGGCGGACGCAGCGTCGAGTGGGGGAGCGGCGAGAAGGGCCGCGCGAAGGCCAGGACGCTCACCGCTCTCATGAAAGCAGCTCCAGGGGCCCGGCATTTCGATGTGAGCGCCCCCATCGCCCCTGCGTCATCGGGGAGTTGACGCACATCAGCGCAGGCCAGCACCCTGGTTGGGCAGCGCTACGGCTGATCACATAGGGTGAAAAGAAAAACGGGAGGTTCGGCGTGTTCGTTGAACGTGCGCCACTTGTCGACTTAGTGTCCTGTTCGGAAGAGTCCAAGGAACAGACACACTGGTAACCCTAAACTTCAGCGTTAGGGTTCGGGTCGGCGTTCGGACCGTCCCATTCGGCATCAGTCGTCGGATCGCGAGCGTGCGAGGCGACGACACGTAACTCGAGGCGAGAGGCCTTCGACGTGGCAGCACCGCAGAACTACCTCGCAGTCATCAAAGTCATCGGTGTCGGCGGCGGTGGTGTCAATGCCATCAACCGGATGATCGAGGTCGGTCTCAAGGGCGTCGAGTTCATCGCCATCAACACGGACGCGCAAGCTCTGTTGATGAGCGACGCCGACGTCAAGCTCGACGTCGGCCGCGAACTCACGCGCGGACTCGGCGCCGGAGCCAACCCGGCCGTCGGCCGCAAGGCGGCCGAGGATCACCGCGAGGAGATCGAGGAGGTCCTCAAGGGGGCCGACATGGTCTTCGTGACGGCCGGTGAAGGCGGCGGCACCGGCACCGGCGGCGCGCCCGTCGTGGCCAACATCGCCCGCTCGCTCGGCGCCCTCACCATCGGCGTGGTCACCCGCCCCTTCACCTTCGAAGGACGGCGTCGGGCCAACCAGGCCGAGGACGGCATCGCGGAACTCCGCGAAGAGGTCGACACCCTCATCGTCATCCCGAACGACCGGCTGCTGTCCATCTCGGACCGCCAGGTCTCCGTCCTCGACGCCTTCAAGTCGGCGGACCAGGTCCTGCTGTCCGGTGTTCAGGGCATCACCGACCTCATCACCACGCCCGGTCTGATCAACCTCGACTTCGCCGACGTGAAGTCCGTGATGTCCGAGGCGGGTTCCGCGCTCATGGGCATCGGCTCCGCCCGCGGCGACGACCGCGCCGTGGCGGCGGCCGAGATGGCGATCTCCTCGCCGCTCCTGGAAGCGTCCATCGACGGCGCACGCGGCGTCCTGCTCTCCATCTCCGGCGGCTCCGACCTCGGCCTGTTCGAGATCAACGAGGCCGCCCAGCTGGTCAGCGAGGCCGCACACCCCGAGGCCAACATCATCTTCGGCGCGGTCATCGACGACGCGCTCGGCGACGAGGTGCGGGTCACCGTGATCGCCGCCGGCTTCGACGGCGGCCAGCCGCCGGCCAAGCGGGACAACATCCTCGGCTCCACCTCCGCCAAGCAGCGCGAGGAGCCCGCGCAGGTGCGGGCCGCCGAGAGCCGTCCGTCCTTCGGCTCGCTCGGCAGCGTCACGCCGAAGGAGGCCCCGGAGCCCACCCCGGAGCCGGTCAACGAGGTCCAGGTCGCTCCGCCGGTCCCGCCGTCCCGCGCCTACTCGGACAGCGCGGCCGAGGAGCTGGACGTGCCGGACTTCCTGAAGTGATAGGACATCGCTCCGAAACGAGCACCGTGAGCGGCGCGCACTTCGCCTTCACCGACCGGTGGGGCGGGGTGAGCGCCGTTCCGTACGAGGAGCTCAACCTCGGCGGAGCGGTCGGCGACGACCCCGACGCCGTACGGACCAATCGTGAACTGGCCGCCAAGTCGCTCGGACTGGACCCGGCCCTGGTCGTCTGGATGAACCAGGTGCACGGGCCGGACGTGGCGGTGGTCGACGGACCGTGGCTCTCCGCGGAGATCCCGTCCGTCGACGCGGTCGTGACCGCGCGGCGTGGGCTCGCCCTCGCCGTCCTCACCGCCGACTGCACGCCGGTCCTGCTGGCCGACCCGGTCGCCGGGATCGCGGCCGCCGCCCACGCGGGACGGCCCGGCATGGTCGCCGGGGTCGTCCCCGCCGCCGTACGGGCCATGGTGGAACTCGGCGCCGAGCCCGAGCGGATCGTCGCCCGCACCGGACCCGCGGTCTGCGGCCGGTGCTACGAAGTGCCGGACGAGATGCGCGCCGAAGTCGCCGCCATCGAGCCGGCGGCGTACGCCGAGACCAGCTGGGGCACTCCCGCGGTCGATGTGACCGCCGGAGTGCACGCGCAGCTGGAGCGGATCGGGGTGTGCGACCGGGCGCAGTCGCCGGTGTGCACGCTGGAGTCGGACGACCACTTCTCGTACCGACGGGACCGCACGACCGGGCGGCTCGCGGGCTATGTCTGGCTGGACTGATGGGGCATGACGGAACGTAAGGCTCAACTCGCCGCAAACCTGGCGAAAGTGGAAGAGCGCATCACGGCGGCCTGTGTGGCCGCCGGGCGCAAGCGTGAAGAGGTGACCCTGATCGTGGTCACCAAGACCTACCCCGCCGCTGATGTGCGGATCCTGTCGGAACTCGGTGTGCGCAACGTCGCCGAGAACCGGGACCAGGACGCGGCACCCAAGGCCGCGGCTTGCTCGGATCTGCCCCTCTCGTGGCATTTTGTCGGTCAATTGCAGACCAACAAGGTGCGTTCTGTGGTCGGTTACGCGGATGTGGTGCAGTCCGTGGACCGTGCTCGGCTTGTCACGGCGCTGTCGAAGGAAGCGGTGCGGGCGGAGCGCGAGGTGGGCTGCCTCATCCAGGTCGCCCTGGACGCGCAGGAGAGCGGCCGGGGTGAGCGGGGAGGCGTCGGAGTCGGCGGAATCGAAGAGTTGGCCGACCTCGTCGCCGGGGCACCCGGGCTCCGGCTCGACGGACTGATGACCGTCGCACCGCTCACCGGGGCATACGCGGGACGCCAACAGGCGGCGTTCGAGCGGCTGATGGATTTGTCGACTGCTATGCGCCGCACGCATCCGGCTGCGAACATGGTGTCTGCAGGGATGAGTGCGGACCTCGAGCAGGCCGTGGCGGCCGGAGCGACACATGTACGCGTCGGTACGGCGGTACTCGGAGTCCGACCCGGGCTCGGGTAACGTCGCCAAGAAGTCGGACCACAGCAGAAAATATGGTCATTACCGCCACTGGCGGGCATAACGACCTCGTGGATCGCGGGCACTTGGCAATTCGTCAGCCGATCCACCACAGAGCGGAGGACTCAGAGCATGGCCGGCGCGATGCGCAAGATGGCGGTCTACCTCGGCCTCGTGGAGGACGATGGGTACGACGGCAGGGGTTTCGACCCCGATGACGAGTTCGAGCCCGAGCTCGATCCGGAGCCCGAGCGTGACCGGCGGCGGCACGAGCCGCCCCACCAGTCGCATCAGGCACATCCGTCCCAACGGGACGAATCGGTACGAATGGTGCAGCCTCCGGCGCCTCGCGATCCGGTGCCGCATTCCGCTTCGCTCACTGCGGAATCCAGCCGTCCGGCGCGGATCGCGCCCGTGGCATCCATCACACAAGAACGCGCAAGCCTGGAGAAGAACGCACCGGTGATCATGCCCAAGGTCGTGTCGGAACGAGAGCCGTACCGGATCACCACACTTCACCCGCGGACCTACAACGAGGCCCGTACCATCGGGGAACACTTCCGTGAGGGCACCCCGGTGATCATGAATCTGACTGAGATGGATGACACAGATGCGAAGCGACTTGTCGACTTTGCGGCCGGTTTGGTGTTTGGTCTCCACGGCAGCATCGAGCGGGTGACGCAGAAGGTGTTCCTGTTGTCGCCTGCTAACGTCGATGTCACGGCGGAGGACAAGGCCCGCATCGCAGAGGGCGGGTTCTTCAACCAGAGCTGAGACGCAGGACCGGATCAAGGTACGGAAACAGGGGAGAGGGAAGCGCGGATCATGAGCGTGGTCGGGCAGGTTCTCTACGTCGCGCTGACGTGTTTCCTCGTCGTGTTGATTTTCCGGTTGGTCATGGACTACGTCTTCCAGTTCGCCCGCTCATGGCAACCCGGCAAGGCGATGGTGGTCGTTCTTGAGGCCACCTACACTGTCACCGATCCACCGCTCAAGCTTCTGCGGCGGTTCATTCCGCCGCTGCGTCTCGGGGGCGTGGCGCTCGACCTGTCCTTCTTCGTACTGATGATCATCGTCTACATCCTGATCTCCGTCGTGAGCCGGCTGTGAACGATACGGTCTTGCCGAATGCCGACGACTACGTTGAGGTGAAGAGATGCCGTTGACCCCCGAGGACGTGCGGAACAAGCAGTTCACGACCGTCCGCCTCCGAGAAGGCTATGACGAGGACGAGGTCGATGCCTTCCTCGACGAGGTCGAAGCCGAACTGACGCGACTGCTCCGCGAGAACGAGGACCTGCGCGCCAAACTGGCGGCGGCCACGCGCGCGGCTGCGCAGAACCAGCAGCAGGGCATGCGCAAGCCGCCCGAGCAGCAGGACCAGCAGGGCCCGCCGCAGGGCATGCGAGGTCCGGGCGCGCCCGTACCCGCCGGCATATCGGGCCCGCCGCAGCAGCAGATGGGTGGCCCCATGGGTGGGCCGCCCCAGCTGCCGAGCGGTGCGCCGCAGCTGCCCGCGGGCCCCAGTGCCCAGGGCGGCCAGCAGGGCCAGGGCCCCATGGGTCAGGGTCCGATGGGCCAGGGCCCCATGGGTCAGGGTCCGATGGGGCAGGGCCCCATGGGTCAGGGTCCGATGGGCCAGGGCCCCATGGGTCAGGGTCCGATGGGCCAGGGCCCCGGTCAGCAGATGCAGCAGCAGATGCCGGGCCAGATGCAGCCCCAGATGCAGCAGCAGATGGGTGGCCCGATGGGCGGCCCCATGGGTGGACCCATGGGCGGTCACGGCCCGCAGATGCCGCAGCAGGGCCCCGGTGGCGACAGCGCCGCGCGTGTCCTCTCGCTGGCCCAGCAGACCGCCGACCAGGCGATCGCCGAGGCCCGCTCCGAGGCCAACAAGATCGTCGGCGAGGCCCGCAGCCGCGCCGAGGGTCTCGAGCGTGACGCCCGTGCCAAGGCCGACGCTCTGGAGCGGGACGCGCAGGAGAAGCACCGTGTCGCGATGGGCTCCCTGGAGTCCGCCCGCGCCACGCTGGAGCGCAAGGTCGAGGACCTGCGTGGCTTCGAGCGCGAGTACCGTACGCGTCTGAAGTCCTACCTGGAGTCGCAGCTGCGCCAGCTGGAGACGCAGGCGGACGACTCGCTCGCACCGCCGCGCACTCCGGCCACGGCCTCCCTGCCGTCGCCCTCCGCGCCCTCGATGGCTCCGGCCGGTGCGAGTGCGCCGTCGTACGGCGGTCAGGGCATGGGCGGTGCCCCGGCACCGGCGGCGCCCTCCTATGGCGGGCAGCAGCAGATGTCGCCGGCCATGACCCAGCCGATGGCTCCGGTACGGCCCCAGGGACCGTCGCCGATGCAGCAGGCCCCCTCGCCGATGCGTGGGTTCCTCATCGACGAGGACGACAACTGACGGCCTTGAGTACGCCTTAGGCGTCGGCAGCGTTCAGGGCAGAGCCCCGGATTTTTCCGGGGCTCCGCCCTTTTGCCGTGCTGTTTCGGGCGGGGGCGTTTCGGGCGCGCGTGCGGTTCCTTGGGGCATCTGTACGGGGTACGCAACGCCGAAGGCCGGGGCCCACCAAGATCTTTGGTGGGCCCCGGCCTTCGTTCTTCGGCTGCGGACGGGTGGGGGCTGCTCGCGCAGCTCCCCGCTCCCCTGGGAACCTTCAGCCTGTCCGGCGTTCGAGGACGAGGCCGTTCAAGGTGATCGGGCTGGGGGGCGGAGCCCCCAGGTCGAGGATGGGACGGGTAGGGGCGGCGGGGGCGAGGAACGGCCCCGCCGCCGCCCGGGGCTACGCCTTGCGGAGACGGAAGGTGAGGGACAGTCCCTCGTCGGTGAACGGGGCGCCGTAGGTGTCGTCGGCCTCGCCCTGGGCGAAGTCGGTGGCGAGGACCTCGTCGGCGATCAGCGCGGCGTGCTCGTTCAGGGCGGCGATGACGGCCGGGTCGGTGGACGTCCAGCGCAGGGCGATCCGGTCGGCCACGTCGAGGCCGCTGTTCTTACGGGCCTCCTGGATCAGCCGGATCGCGTCACGGGCGAGGCCCGCCTGCCGCAGCTCCTCGGTGATCTCCAGGTCCAGAGCGACCGTGGCACCCGAGTCGGACGCGACCGACCACCCCTCGCGCGGGGTCTCCGTGATGATGACCTCGTCCGCGGCCAGCGGCACCGTCTCGCCGTCGACCTCCACCGAGGCGGTGCCCTCGCGCAGGGCGAGGGAGAGGGCCGCCGCGTCCGTCTCGGCGATCACCTTGGCGACCGCCTGGACGCCCTTGCCGAAGCGCTTGCCCAGCGCGCGGAAGTTCGCCTTGGCCGTGGTGTCGACCAGCGAGCCGCCCACCTCGGAGAGGGAGGCGAGGGAGGTGACGTTCAGCTCTTCGGTGATCTGCGCGTGCAGCTCCCCGTCGAGGGACTCGAAGCCGATCGCCCCGACCAGCGCGCGGGACAGCGGCTGGCGCGTCTTGACGCCCGACTCCGCGCGCGTGGCGCGGCCCAGCTCCACGAGACGCCGGACGAGGACCATCTGCCTGGACAGCTCCGGGTCGATGGCGGACAGGTCCGGCTCCGGCCACGAGGACAGGTGTACGGACTCGGGGGCGCCCGGCGTCACGGGGACGATCAGGTCCTGCCAGACCCGCTCGGTGATGAAGGGGGTCAGCGGGGCCATCAGCCGCGTGACCGTCTCCACGACCTCGTGCAGGGTGCGCAGCGCGGCCTTGTCGCCCTGCCAGAAGCGGCGGCGCGAGCGGCGCACGTACCAGTTCGAGAGGTCGTCGACGAACGCGGACAGGAGCTTTCCGGCGCGCTGGGTGTCGTACGCCTCCAGTGCCTGGGTGACCTGGTCGGTGAGCGCGTGCAGCTCGGACAGCAGCCAGCGGTCGAGGACCGGACGGTCGGCCGGGGCCGGATCGGCCTCGGAGGGGGCCCAGTCGGAGGTGCGGGCGTACAGGGCCTGGAAGGCGACCGTGTTCCAGTAGGTCAGGAGCGTCTTGCGCACCACCTCCTGGATGGTGCCGTGACCGACGCGGCGGGCCGCCCAGGGGGAGCCGCCGGCCGCCATGAACCAGCGCACCGCGTCCGCGCCGTGCTGATCCATCAGCGGGATCGGCTGCAGGATGTTGCCCAGGTGCTTGGACATCTTGCGGCCGTCCTCGGCGAGGATGTGGCCCAGGCACACGACGTTCTCGTACGACGACTGGTCGAAGACGAGGGTGCCGACCGCCATGAGGGTGTAGAACCAGCCGCGGGTCTGGTCGATGGCCTCGGAGATGAACTGCGCCGGGTAGCGGCTCTCGAAGAGCTCCTTGTTCTTGTACGGGTAGCCCCACTGCGCGAACGGCATCGAACCCGAGTCGTACCAGGCGTCGATGACCTCCGGCACGCGCGTCGCCGTCCGTCCGCAGCCGTCCTGCGGGCAGGCGAAGGTGACCTCGTCGATGAACGGGCGGTGCGGGTCCAGGTTCGACTGGTCGGTGCCCGTCAGCTCGGAGAGTTCGGCGCGGGAGCCGACACAGGTGAGATGGCCCTCCTCGCAGCGCCACAGCGGGAGCGGGGTGCCCCAGTAACGGCTGCGGGACAGCGCCCAGTCGACGTTGTTGTTCAGCCAGTCGCCGAAGCGGCCGTGCTTGACGGACTCCGGGAACCAGTTGGTCTTCTCGTTCTCCTGGAGGAGCCGGTCCTTGATGGCGGTGGTGCGGATGTACCAGGACGGCTGCGCGTAGTAGAGGAGCGCGGTGTGGCAGCGCCAGCAGTGCGGGTAGCTGTGCTCGTAAGGAATGTGCTTGAAGAGCAGACCGCGCTGCTGGAGGTCCTCGGTGAGTTTTTCGTCCGCCTTCTTGAAGAAGACACCGCCGACGAGCGGAACGCTCTCCTCGAAGGTGCCGTTGGGGCGGACGGGGTTCACCACCGGCAGTCCGTACGCCCGGCAGACCTTGAGGTCGTCCTCGCCGAAGGCGGGGGACTGGTGGACCAGACCCGTGCCGTCCTCGGTCGTCACGTACTCGGCGTTGACCACGAAGTGGGCCTCGGCCGGGAACTCGACCAGCTCGAACGGACGTTGATAGGTCCAGCGCTCCATCTCGGCGCCGGTGAAGGTCTCACCGGTGGTCTCCCAGCCCTCGCCGAGCGCCTTCTCGACGAGCGGCGCGGCGACGACGAACTTCTCCTCGCCGTTCGTCGCGACGACGTAGGTGACCTCGGGGTGCGCGGCGACCGCGGTGTTGGAGACCAGCGTCCACGGGGTCGTCGTCCACACCAGGAGCGAGGCCTGGCCGGCCAGCGGACCGGAGGTGAGCGGGAAACGGACGTACACGGACGGGTCGACGACCGTCTCGTAGCCCTGCGCCAGCTCGTGGTCCGACAGACCCGTCTCGTCGCGCGGGCACCACGGGGCCACGCGGTAGTCCTGGACCAGCAGGCCCTTGTTGAAGATCTCCTTGAGCGACCACCACACGGACTCCACGTACTCGGGGTCCATCGTGCGGTACGCGTCGTCCAGGTCGACCCAGTAGCCCATGCGGTTCGTGAGCTCGGTGAACGCGTCGGTGTGACGGGTCACGGACTCGCGGCACCTGGCGTTGAACTCGGCGATGCCGTACGCCTCGATGTCCTGCTTGCCGGTGAAGCCGAGCTCCTTCTCCACCGCGAGCTCGACCGGGAGGCCGTGGCAGTCCCAGCCGGCCTTGCGGGCCACGTGATAGCCGCGCATGGTGCGAAAGCGCGGGAAGACGTCCTTGAAGACGCGCGCCTCGATGTGGTGGGCGCCCGGCATGCCGTTCGCGGTGGGCGGCCCCTCGTAGAACACCCACTCAGGGTGGCCCTCGGACTGCTCAAGGCTCTTGGCGAAGATCTTCTGCTCGCGCCAGAAGTCGAGCACGGCGTGCTCGAGGGCGGGCAGGTCGACCTGGGCGGGCACCTGGCGGTACGTCGGCGTTGTCATCAGCGAGCTTCCTCCGGCGGACTTTCTGCCTTCCGTCCGGAGGGACGAGAGCCTGAGCAGCCATCTCCTGGATGCTGCGGACGCCGTGCGCGGCGCGCTCCCGCGGTACCACCCTCCTTGGCTCCCCAGTGCGTGCTGTGCACCAGTGAGCCCCCTCATTGGGGTCGCGATGCCGGTTCTACCGGCCGCTGCTCGCTCGCTGCGGCTTTCTTCCGGCGGCTCCGGGGTGATCTTCGCGTCGCGCTCGCCCCCGGGCTTCCACCGTCCCCGGGTCGCTCCTGGCCGCGTACGCCGCTACTCGTCCCCATCCACGCTTCTCGCTGCGCCCAGTGTACGGCGCCGCGCGGACAGCGGCCGACCGGTTTTCCGGGGTACGCCGCCGGGGGCGCCCGGAGTGGTGCCGCGGCCTGCGCGGTGACCCGAACGGCGAGGCACGGGCGTCCGGATCCTGGGACGCCGGACCTGGCGGATTACCCGGCGGGGAGCTGGGCACAACGCATGCAGGTTCCTCGCGAGGGACCCGCGGGGCGGACGAAACGTTGGTGCGCCCGGTTGCCGCGGACCAGAAGTCGATTTATCGTCCCAGCACGATTTGCGCGCAAAATCACAATATGTGAAGGAGCCGCGGCCATGGTGGCGAAGAAGACCGCCGTACAGCAGTCGGCGTCCGGCAGATCCACGGGTCCGGCGGTCAAGGACGTGGGTGGGAAGAAGAGCACGTCGGTGGCACCCGCGGCGCACGCGGCCAATCCGGTGAACACCGCCACGAAACCGGCCGGCAAGACGGCCACGAAAGCCGCTGTCGGCAAGAAGGCGGCCGCCGGTAAAGCGGCCGCTACGAAGGGAGCCACCAAGAAGGCGGCCGCCAAGAAAGCGGTCGCCAAGAAATCCGTGGCCAAGGAAGCGGTGACCGAGGAATCGGTCGCACGGAAGGCGGTGGCCAAGAAGGCCGACGGGAAGAGCGTGGCAAGGAAGAACAGCGGCACGGCAAGGAAAAGCACCAGTACGGCGAAGAAGTCGGTCGCTTCCGCGGCCGAAGGCGCGGCCAAGGCCGCGAAGACGACGGGAGCCACGACGGTGGTTGCGAAGAAGACTCCTGGCACGGCCACGGCGGCGCAGAACCCCACCGCTGTCCCCAAGGCGCGGATCGCCGCGGTGGAGCCCGGCGAGCTCGCGGTACGCCCCGGTGAGGACCCCTGGACCCCGGAGGAGGTCGCGGAGGCGCGCGCCGAACTCCAGTCCGAGGCGCTGCGGCTGAGCACCGAGATCTCGTCGTCCGAAGAGTCGATCGCGGGCCTGATGCGCGACTCCGGCGACGGCGCGGGCGACGATCAGGCGGACACCGGCACGAAGAACATCACACGCGAGCACGAGATGGCCCTGGCGGCCAACGCGCGCGAGATGCTGGAGCAGACCGAGCGAGCGCTGGACCGGCTCGACGCGGGCACCTACGGGCTCTGCGAGACCTGCGGCGATCCCATCGGCAAGGCGCGGATGCAGGCCTTCCCGCGAGCCACCCTGTGCGTCGAGTGCAAGCAGAAGCAGGAACGCCGCTACTGATTCGCGCGGGAGGGCTCCTGCGCACGTGGGCGCAGGGGGGTGTGCCGTACCCTCGTCCTCAGTCAGGCACCTAGGTCGAGGGACTCACTCACGTGGCAGAGGCGGAGCGCATCATCGGTACGCCGGATACCCCAGGAGCGGGGGGCGCCGAGCCGGAGCAGTCCGGCGTGGAAGGGACCGCGGCCCCGGCCGAGGAGCCCAGGGGCAGGCGCAGGATCGCCGTCCTGTTCACGGTCGCCGCCCTGGCGTACGCCCTCGACCTGGTCAGCAAGCTGATCGTGGTCGCGAAGCTGGAGCACCACGCGCCGATCCAGATCATCGGTGACTGGCTGAGGTTCGAGGCGATCCGCAACGCGGGAGCGGCCTTCGGCTTCGGCGAGGCGTTCACGATCATCTTCACGGTGATCGCCGCGGCCGTGATCGTGGTGATCGCGCGGCTCGCGCGCAAGCTCTACAGCCTGCCCTGGGCGATCGCGCTCGGCCTGCTGCTGGGCGGTGCGCTCGGCAACCTGACCGACCGGATCTTCCGCTCGCCCGGGATCTTCGAGGGCGCGGTCGTGGACTTCATCGCGCCCAAGCACTTCGCGGTCTTCAACCTGGCCGACTCGGCGATCGTCTGCGGCGGCATCCTGATCGTGCTGCTGTCCTTCCGCGGGCTCGACCCGGACGGCACGGTCCACAAGGACTGATCGGTCCATCAGGGCTGGTCGGCCCGCACGGAGGGGCGTACGGGATCTCTGGACGGACGTGTGAAAGGACGTCTGGAGGCAGGCTCACGGGCACCGCTGTTCGGGTGATGGTCCGGCGGTGTCCGACCCGTCCGGCATACTCGACGGGTGAGCACCGTTCCCGAGATCCGCAACCTGCCCGTGCCCGACGGCCTGGAGGGCGAGCGCGTCGACGCCGCCATCTCCCGCATGTTCGGCTTCTCCCGCACGAAGGCCGCCGAGCTCGCCGCGGCGGGGAAGGTCACGGTCGACGGCTCGGTGGTCGGGAAGTCCGAGCGGGTGCACGGCGGCGCCTGGCTCGAAGTGGAGATGCCGCAGGCTCCCGCCCCCGTGCAGATCGTCGCCGAGCCCGTCGAGGGCATGGAGATCGTGCACGACGACGACGACATCGTCGTGATCATCAAGCCGGTCGGTGTGGCCGCGCACCCAAGCCCCGGCTGGAGCGGTCCGACGGTGATCGGCGGCCTCGCGGCGGCCGGGTACCGGATCTCGACCTCGGGCGCCGCCGAGCGGCAGGGCATCGTGCACCGGCTGGACGTCGGTACCTCCGGTCTGATGGTCGTGGCCAAGTCGGAGCGCGCGTACACCTCGCTGAAGCGGCAGTTCAAGGAACGCACGGTCGACAAGCGGTACAACGCGCTGGTCCAGGGGCACCCCGACCCGATGAGCGGCACCATCGACGCACCCATCGGCCGGCACCCGAACCACGACTACAAGTGGGCGGTGACGGCCGAGGGCAAGCCGTCCGTCACGCACTACGACCTGATCGAGGCGTTCCGGGCGGCCAGCCTGCTCGACATCAAGCTGGAGACCGGCCGCACCCACCAGATCCGTGTCCACATGGCGGCCCACCGCCACCCCTGCGTGGGCGACCTGACCTACGGCGCGGACCCGACGATCGCCAAGCGCCTCGGCCTGACCCGGCAGTGGCTGCACGCGGTGCGGCTCGGCTTCGAGCACCCCGGGGACGGGCAGTGGGCGGAGTTCGAGAGCGACTACCCCGAGGACCTGCAGAAGGCGCTCGACAAGGTGCGTGAGGAGAGCTACGCGTGAGCGGCTCGGACGGGGCGCGGGACGGGTCCCACGTGGCGCGGGGCGACTCGTACGTGGTGCGGGTGGCCGAGGACGCCGCGGACCGTGAGGCGTGCTTCGCGGTGCGCAAGGAGGTCTTCGTCGGCGAACAGGGCGTCCCCGAGGACATCGAGTACGACGCGTACGACGCCGGTGCCCTGCATGTGCTGGCGATCCGCGAGGACGGGGTGCCGCTGGGCACCGGGCGGCTCCTGTACGGCCCGGAGGCCGCCGCGAAGACCGACGGAGACCTGACGGTCGGCTCGCTCGGCCGGCTCGCCGTGACGAAGGCGGCGCGCGGGCTCGGCGTCGGCGTGGCCCTCGTACGGGCCATCGAGGACGCGGCACGCGCGCGTGGTCTCGCCGCGGTGGACCTGCACGCGCAGACACAGGCGATGGGGTTCTACGAGCGGCTCGGGTACGTGGCGTACGGCGAGGAGTTCCTCGACGCCGGGATCGACCACCGGGCGATGCGCAAGGCTCTGTGAGACGGGGTTCGTCGCACGCGGGCTGCCGGGCGGGCATTGTCGTAGGCGCGTGGCACGCTTGAGGTCTGGCTCTTCCTTGATCGCCTAGACCTTGCCGGAGCGCTGACCGTGGATCAGTTGGCCCTGTTGTTCGTGCTGATGCTCGGGGCCGTGGTGAGCGTCCCGGTGGGGGACCGGTTCGGGCTGCCGGCGCCCGTCCTGATGACGCTCCTAGGGATCGTGCTGGCCGTGCTGGACTTCGTGCCCAACGTGGACGTCCCGCCGGACCTGATCCTGCCCCTGCTGCTGCCCCCACTGCTGTACGCCTCGGTGCGACGCACCTCGTGGAGACAGTTCACCGCCAACAAGCGGCCGATCTTCCTGCTCGCCGTGGCGCTGGTGTTCGTCACCACGGCGGCCGTGGCCTTCGTCGCCAGCGCCATCGTGCCGGGGCTGCCGATCGCCGCGGCCGTCGCCCTGGGCGCGCTGGTGGCGCCGCCCGACCCGGTCGCCGCGACGGCTGTCGCGGGGCAACTCGGGCTGCCCCGCCGACTGGTGTCGATCCTGGAGGGTGAGGGGCTCTTCAACGACGTGACGGCCATCGTGCTCTACCACGTCGCGATCGCCGCCGCCGTGAGCGGCACCTTCTCGCCGTGGCGGGCCGGGCTCGATCTCGTACTGTCCGCCGTGGTCGCGGTCGCCATCGGGCTGGTGCTGGGATGGGCGGCGAACAAGCTGATGTCGCTGCTCGGTGACGCCACGCTGCAGATCGGGATGACGCTGCTGGTGCCCTTCGCGTCGTACGTCCTCGCGGAGGAGCTGCACGGGTCGGGGGTGCTCGCCGTGCTCACCACCGCGCTGTTCCTCGCGGAGTACGCCACCGATGCCGACGACGTCATGACGCGGCTCGCCGGGTACACGTTCTGGGACGTGGTGGACACGCTGGTCACCGGGGTCGCGTTCGGACTGATCGGGCTCGAGCTGCACAACGCGATCAGGACGGCGTCGGGGCGGTGGGGCGAGATGCTGGGCTGGGCCGCCGCGATCGTCGCCGTCGTGGTGTTCGTACGGCTGGCGTATCTGATGCCGGCGACGTGGCTGACGAAACGGCTGCATGCGAAACGGGACTACGACGAGGAGATTCCGACCTCGTGGCGGGAGACCGTGATCATGTGGTGGTCGGGCATGCGGGGGGTCGCGTCCGTGGCCCTCGCGCTGGCCATTCCGCTGAAGATGGACGACGGGTCGCCGTTTCCCGACCGCGACGAGATCATCTTCATCGCGTTCGGGGTGATCATGGCGACGCTGGTGCTCCAGGGGCTCACGTTGCCGTGGCTGGTGCGCAGGCTCGGGGTGCGGGCCGACGAGGATGTCGAGAAGGCGTTCGAGAAGGAGCTGGCGGTTCGGGCGGCGAAGGCGGCGAAGCGGAGGCTCAAGGAGATCGAGGAGGTGGAGGAGCTGCCGGAGGAGTTGTCCGAGCAGCTGATTCGGCGGGCCTTCGACATCGGGACGCGGATCAGTCCGGATCTGGGGGACGAGGAGCGGAGGGAGGCGCATGAGCAGCGGGCTCGACGGGTGAAGCGGTTGCGGCGGATTCAGGGGGAGATGTTGAGCGCTGCGCGGCATGAGGTGTTGTCGGCGCGGAGTGAGCCGGGGGCGGATCCGGAGATCGTGGACCGGGTGCTGCGGCACCTGGACGTACGTAGTTTGCGTTGAGGGGGTTCTCCCGCCCGCGCACCGCCCGCTTCCACCCCGCTGACAAGGGACGGTCGCTTGTGGGGGCGATTCGCCGTCGGCGGCTGCGGGGGGAGAGGCATACGGGTACTCTGCGCCGCCCACACCCTCGCCCGCCGCCCGCCGCCCGAGGGTGTGGGCGGTGCGGGGGGTGGGGCCCCGGGGGGTCAGCCTCGGCCTGGGCCTGTGCGTGGGGGGTCGGGGGTGAGGGGGGTCGTGGGGGCGGTTATCGCGCCGTCGGTGTCGTCGTGGTCCGGGCGGTGGGGGCGGCCGTTGGGCCAGCCCGCGGGCAGGATCGCCTCGGCCGTGTTGACGCGGGGGAGGGCGTAGGGGTGTACGTCGGTGAGCCAGCGGATCATGCGCTCGCGCACCGTGACCCGCACCGTCCAGATGTCGTCCGCGTCCTTCGCGGTCACCAGGGCGCGCAACTGCATGGTGTTGGGGGTGGAGTCGGTGACGGCGAGGCCGTAGTCGCGGCCGTCCCAGGCCGGGCACTCGCGCAGGATGTCGCGGAGCTGCTCGCGCATCGCCTCGACGGGTGCCGAGTGATCGACGTGGAAGAAGACGATGCCGGTCATCTGGGGAGTGCCGCGGGACCAGTTCTCGAAGGGCTTGGAAGTGAAGTACGAGACCGGCATCGTGATCCGGCGCTCGTCCCACGTGCGTACTGTCAGGAACGTCAGTGTGATCTCCTCGACGGTGCCCCACTCTCCGTCCACCACGACCGTGTCGCCGAGGCGCACCATGTCGCCGAAGGCGATCTGCAGCCCGGCGAAGAGATTCGCCAGCGTCGACTGGGCGGCGACACCGGCGACGATGCCGAGGATGCCGGCCGAGGCCAGCAGCGAGGCACCGGCCGCGCGCATCGCGGGGAAGGTGAGCAGCATCGAGGCGACGGCCATCACGGCGACGATCGCGGACACCACCCGTTGGATCAGCGTCACTTGCGTGCGCACCCGGCGGACCCGCGCCGGGTCGCGGTGGGCGTTCGCGTAGCGGGTGTAGGAGGTCTCGACGATCGCCGTCGCGATGCGGATCACGAGCCACGCGGCGGACCCGATGAGGATCAGGGTCAGGGTGCGGCCGACGCCGACCCGGTGTTCCACGAGCAACTTCGCCTGGTCGTACGAGCCGCGTAGCAGGGCGGCGAACAGCACGAGCTGGAAGGGGACCCGTGCGCGGCGCAGCAGGCCCCACAGGGAGGTCTCTTGGTGTCGTGCGTCGGCCTTGCGCAGTACGCGGTCCACGGCCCATCCGATGAGCAGCGTGAGCACGACCGAGCCACCGACGACGATCAGGGGACGCAGTACGTTCTCCATGCCTGAGACCGTAACCGGCTTGGGGCGGCCCTGAACATGTCGCCCTGGTACCGGGCCTCGATCCGGGGCTGTCAGTCCTGGCTGGCACCATGGGGCACATGAACATCATGCTCTTTCACTCGACCTACGGGCTCCGGCCCGCGGTGCGCGCGGCGGCCGACCGGCTGCGTGCCGCGGGGCACGAGGTGTGGACGCCGGACCTCTTCGAGGGCCGCACCTTCGAGACCGTGGAGGAGGGCATGGCCTTCAACGACGGGATCGGCAAGGAGGAGCTGCTCAGACGCGCCGTCCTGGCCGCCGCTCCCTACTCCGAGCGCGGCCTGGTGTACGCGGGGTTCTCGCTCGGCGCCTCCATCGCGCAGACCCTGGCGCTCGGCGACGAGAAGGCCCTTGGGCTGCTGCTCCTGCACGGCACGTCGGACATCGCCGAGAGCGCGTCGGTGGACGAGCTGCCGGTCCAGCTGCACGTCGCGGAGCCGGACCCGTTCGAGACGGACGACTGGCTGAGCGCCTGGTACCTGCAGATGCAGCGGGCGGGTGCGGACGTGGAGATCTACCGGTACGCGGGCGCCGGGCACCTGTACACCGACCCCGACCTGCCCGACTACGACGAGGAGGCCGCCGAGGCCACCTGGCGGGTGGCGCTCGGCTTCCTCGACTCGCTGTAGCGGTCCGCGGCACCGGGTCGACAGGCTTCCAACAGACGGGCCCGGGTCATCTGTTGGATGGACCCGGGCCTGCCTGTTCACCTTCGGTCAACTGCGACCACCGGCGTTGGGGAACGTCGGAGAACCTAGCCCGGGAAGCACTCCTTGGGCGGGTGCACCTGCGACGGGAAGTGACCGGACCACACCCAGGACGTCGGCTGGGAGTCGTAGATCCTGAACCACCGTTCCCCCGAGGGGGTCTTGGTGGTCGAGCACTGGATCCGCAGGGTCGTGCCCCGCGGCTCCGTGCGGTACCTCGTCGACGAGGAGGTGGGCTGGGCGTATATGGGAGAGCTTTCCGCCGTGGTCAGGTTGACGAACGCCGGGGCCGCTGCCGCCGTGGCCTCCTGCGCCTCGGCGGATGTGGCGGTGAGTCCGGCGAGGGCCAGGGCGGCGCCGAGCACTGCGGTCTTCGTCAGGACACTTTGGGGGGTGGCCATGTGACTCCAATCGTGAGGATACTGACGGGCCGTCAATAGGACGGTCCGACAATGTGCCCGACGCTATCAAGATCTTCTCCACGCCCGGAATCGTTTTCTACACCGGGTCGTAGGTGCGCTCGACCTTCTGGGTGCCGGTGCGCGTGCGGTACGAACGAGCCCAGGACGAGGTCGCGTTGGCGTTCGTGCGGTCGGACAGGACGTAGTAGTCCATCTGCGCGCGGTCGGCGGTGATGTCCAGGACGCCGTACCCGTGGCGGTCGGTGTCGACCCAGTGGACGTGCCGGTTGGCGATCTGGATGAGCGGCGCGGCGAGCGCGGAGACCGTGCCCTCGGGGACCTTCACGATGTCGTCGAGGTTGTCGGAGGTCACCGAGGTGATCACGAACTCGGTGGCGGCCGAAGCGGACAGCGGGTACGTCCCGGCGTCCACCGGTACGTCGTTGGCCCAGGACATGTGGATGTCGCCGGTGAGGAACACCGTGTTGCCGATCGCGTTCGAGCGCAGATGGGCGAGGAGTTCACGGCGGTCGTCGGTGTAGCCGTCCCACTGGTCGGTGTTGACACCGATGCCGTCCTGCGGCAGGTCCAGCAGCTTGGCGAGCGGCTTGAGCAGGTCGGCGGTGAGCGAGCCGATGACGAACGGCGCGATCATCACCGAGTTGCCGACCAGCCGCCAGGTGGTGTCTGACGCCTTCAGTCCGGCCTTCAGCCAGTCGAGTTGGGCCCGGCCCGTGATCGTACGGTTCGGGTCGTCGACCGTTCCGCTGGCCGTGGACGCCTGCTGGGACCGGAAGGACCGCAGGTCGAGCAGGGAGAGGTCGGCGAGCTTGCCGAAGCGCAGCCGGCGGTAGGTGGTGCCCTCGATCGCCGGGCGTACCGGCATCCACTCGAAGTAGGCCTGCTTCGCGGCGGCCTGACGTGCCGTCCAGGTGCCCTCGGCGCCCTCGGTGTGGTTGACGGCGCCGCCGGACCAGGCGTTGTCGGCGAACTCGTGGTCGTCCCAGATCGCCACGACCGGCGCCTTGTGGTGCAGGGCCTGGAGGTCCGGGTCGGTCTTGTACCTGCCGTGTCGGGTGCGGTAGTCGGCGAGGGTGATGATCTCGTTCGCGGGGGAGTGCGGCCGCACGACCGTGCCGCGCGCCGCGTACTCGCCGGACTTGTACTCGTAGATGTAGTCCCCGAGATGCAGCCAGGCGTCCAGGTCGCCCCGGGCCGCGAGATGGCGGTACGACGAGAAGTAGCCCGCCTCCCAGTTGGCGCAGGTGACGACGCCGAAGCGCAGGCCCGCCACGGCGGCGTTGGCGGCCGGGGCGGTGCGGGTGCGGGCGACGGGCGAGTCGGTGCCGCCCGCGGAGAAGCGGAACCAGTAGTCCGTGGCCGGTTCCAGGCCGCGGATGTCCGCCTTCACGGTGTGGTCGGAGGCGGCCGTCGCGGTGAGGGAGCCCTTGGAGACGACCGTGGTGAACGCCTTGTCCTTGGCGACGGTCCAGCTGACTTCGGTGTCGGGGCCGACGCCGGAGCCGGGTATCGCCGCGGAGGTGGGCGTCACCCGGGTCCACAGCAGGATGCCGTCCGGGAGCGGGTCGCCGGAGGCGACGCCGTGCAGGAAGGCGGGGGCGTCCGTGGCGGCGCGGGCCGGCAGGGCGGCGGCGAGCGGGCCGGCCAGGACAGCGGTCGCCGCCGCGGCCTTGACGACCGTACGGCGGCGCGGCGAGGGAGAGTTGAGGCCCTGGGACGCCTCGGATGATCTGTATCGACTGGTCACGACCGAACAGGTTACTGATCGGTACGTGCGAGAGCGGGCGAACCTCGAAAGTTCGCCCACTCTTCACGCGGAGGCCGGATTCCCCGTCGGCGTCAGCCCTTGAGAGCCGCGTCCACCACCTTGTCGAAGTCGGCCACCGTCAGGAGCGGGGTGCCGCCGTTGAGCTGCTTGCCGTCCATGACGAAGCCCGGGGTGCCGGTCACGCCCTCCTTGTTGTCGTCGAAGGTCTTCGACATGGCCATCGCCCAGGCGTCGTAGGTGCCCTTCTTCACCGCGTTCTGGAACGCGGTGTTGCCCTTCAACGCGGGAACGGTGTCGGCGACCTTGAGGAGGTAGGCGTCGTCCTTGAACTTGTCGGTCGTCTCGTCCGGGTGCCACTTCGTCGAGTACAGCGCGGTCTTGTACTCGAGGAACGCCTCGGAACTGACGTTCAGCGCGGCGCCCAGGGCGCTCAGCGCGTTCTTGGAGCCCTGGCCGTTGTCCTTGTCGTCGATGAACGTGGCGCCGACGTACTGGAACTTGAACGTGCCGTCGTCGATGTCCTTCTTCACGGTCGAGCCGACGGTCTGCTCGAACTGGGCGCAGACCGGGCAGCGCGGGTCCTCGTAGATCTTGAGGGTCTTCCTGGCGGTGCTCTTGCCGATGACGACGGTGGTGCCCTTGGTGCCGGTGGTGTTGGCCGGGGCGACGACCTTGGCGTCCTTCAGGCCCGCCCAGTAGCTCGGCTTGTTGTTCTGCACGACCGCGTAGCCGACGCCGCCGGCTATCGCGAGGACGGCGACGATGGAGCCGGCCACGATGGCCTGGCGCTTGACCTTGTCGCGCTTGGCCTGGCGCTCGCGCTCGAGGCGCAGCTTCTCGCGGGCCGCCGTCTTCGCCGCCTGGCTGTTTCGCTTGCTCATGTGGGTGATCTCCATGGGGGACGCGTACACGTCGTACGCGGAATACGTATGGGGGACTGCCGGTGCTCAAGGGCTGTCGCGCAGAAGCGATGGCTCAGGCGAAAGCGGCCGAGAGCGGCGGTCCACGCCGTCCCAGGGAGTGCACGAACAGGCGGGTGCGGGCGCCCGCGCTCCGGCGCGCGGGGCGCGGCAGCCGGCGTACCGGGGCGAGCCGTACGGTCACCGCGGCGACCGCGATCAGCAGGGGCCGGAAGGTGGCCGCGGCCACAGCGCGCAGCACCTGGTCCAGGGCGCGGTCGCCGCGGCGCAGCCAGGCGGACGCGAGCAGCCCGACGCTGACATGGGCGGCGAGCAGCAGCCAGGCGGCGGCCGGGTCGGTCTGCGCGAGCAGGGTGGCGGCACGGTCGCCGCTGCCGCCGGTCACGTGGGCCAGCGGGGTGCCCACGCTGCCGCCGCCGCACAGCACGTCGAAGCCGACCGAGCGCAGCGGGCCCGCGACGGGGCCGCCCGCCCTGCCGTAACAGACGTGCTGGCCCGTGGTGAACACGGTGTCGGCGGTCAGCTCCAGCGGGATGAGCAGGGCGGCGATCCGGCCGAAGCCGCGCTCGCGGCCCGCCAGCGCGTACGCGATGACGAAGACGGCCGCGGCGATCGCCGCCATGGTGCCCAGCGGCAGCGGGACACGGGACAGCAGTACGTGCGACGCGGTGGAGAGCGTCACGACGACAGCCGTGAACAGTGCCGCGCGCACGGCTCTGAGCTGGGTCCCGGGTATGTCCATAGCGGAGCCGAGTGTCCCACGTGCTCCCGTAAGGGCCCCCTAAAGGGTTCCTATGTGTTACGGGAGCGTTGTGGGTACGTCGTCCGGGGTGCCTACAGGCCCGGGATCCGGCCGTTGCGGAACAGGTCGACGAAGATCTGGTGGTCGGCACGCGCGCGTGCGCCGTAGCTGTGCGCGAAGTCCACCAGGAGGTCCGAGAAGCCGTCCTCGTCGGCGGCGATCGCCGCGTCGATGGCCCGCTCGGTGGAGAACGGGACCAGCTCCGAGTGGCCGCTCTCGTCGTCGGCCGCGGCGTGCATGGTGGCCGTGGCCCGGCCGAGGTCGGCGACGACCGAGGCGATCTCCTCCGGGTCGTCGATGTCGCCCCAGTCCAGGTCCACCGCGTACGGCGAGACCTCGGCGACCAGTTGGCCGGCGCCGTCCAGCTCGGTCCAGCCCAGCCACGGGTCGGCGTGCGCCTGCAGGGCGCGCTGGGAGATCACCGTGCGGTGGCCCTCATGCTGGAAGTACTCGCGGATCGAGGAGTCCGTGATGTGCCGGGAGACGGCCGGGGTCTGGGCCTGCTTGATGTAGATCACGACATCGTTCTCCAGGGCGTCGCTGTTGCCCTCCAGAAGGATGTTGTACGAAGGCAGCCCGGCGGAGCCGATGCCGATGCCGCGGCGGCCGACGACGTCCTTCACCCGGTAGGAGTCCGGGCGGGCCAGGGAGGACTCGGGGAGCGTCTCCAGGTAGCCGTCGAAGGCCGCGAGCACCTTGTAGCGGGTGGCCGCGTCGAGCTCGATGGAGCCGCCGCCGGGCGCGAAGCGGCGCTCGAAGTCGCGGATCTCGGTCATCGAGTCGAGCAGCCCGAAGCGGGTCAGCGAGCGGGCGTCACGCAGCGCGTCCAGGAGCGGGCCCTCGGCCGTGTCCAGGGTGAAGGGCGGCACCTCGTCGCTCTTGGCGCCGGTGGCCAGGGCGTGGATGCGCTCGCGGTAGGCCGCCGCGTACACCTTGACCAGCTCGGTGATCTGGTCGTCACTGAGCGCCTTCGCGTACCCGATGAGGGCCACGGAGGCGGCGAATCGCTTGAGGTCCCAGGTGAAGGGGCCGACGTACGCCTCGTCGAAGTCGTTCACGTTGAAGATCAGGCGGCCGTTGGCGTCCATGTACGTGCCGAAGTTCTCGGCGTGCAGGTCGCCGTGGATCCACACGCGGGAGGTGCGCTCGTCCAGGTATGGTCCGCCGCGCCTCGGCCCGAACCCGATCTCCGCGGTGAGGTCGTGGTAGAAGAGACCCGCCGTGCCCCGGTAGAACGCGAAGGCGGAGGCCGCCATCTTGCGGAACTTGACGCGGAACGCGGCCGGGTCGGCGGCCAGGAGCTCGCCGAAGGCGGTGTCGAAGACGGCGAGGATCTGCTCGCCGCGTTGCTCGGCGCTGAGCTGCGGGACCGACATCGCTGGGTGCCTCCTGGTGCAGGTGGTGCTTGACATGGGGGAAGGACGTGTCCGTCCGCCGGGACGGTTGCTTCCGTCCTCTCCCAACGGACGACGGTACGCGGGAGTGCCCGCGCGCCGGGGACGAACGGTACGCGCGCGTGCCCCGCGCCCCGGATGAAGGTACGGGTGATCGGCCGCGGAGTGTCAGTGGCGCGTCATAGACTTCGACGCTGTCCCCCAGACTGTCCGCAGCCTGTCGACGATTGTTCTCCTTGGAGGCCGAAGCCGTGTCAAAGCCGCCGTTCACGCACCTGCACGTCCACACCCAGTACTCGCTGCTGGACGGTGCCGCGCGGCTCAAGGACATGTTCAACGCCTGCAATGAGATGGGCATGACGCACATCGCCATGAGTGACCATGGCAACCTTCACGGGGCCTACGACTTCTTCCACACGGCGAAGAAGGCGGGCGTCACACCGATCATCGGCATCGAGGCGTACGTCGCCCCGGAGTCCCGGCGCAACAAGCGCAAGATCCAGTGGGGCCAGCCGCACCAGAAGCGCGACGACGTGTCCGGTTCGGGTGGTTACACGCACAAGACGATCTGGGCGGCGAACCGGACCGGCCTGCACAACCTCTTCAAGCTCTCCTCGGACGCGTACGCCGAGGGCTGGCTCCAGAAGTGGCCCCGGATGGACAAGGAGACCATCTCCCAGTGGTCCGAGGGGCTCATCGCCTCCACCGGCTGCCCCTCCGGCGAGCTCCAGACCCGCCTGCGCCTCGGCCAGTACGACGAGGCCCTGAAGTCGGCCGCCGAGTACCAGGACATCTTCGGCAAGGACCGCTACTTCCTGGAGCTGATGGACCACGGCATCGAGATCGAGCGCCGGGTCCGTGACGGACTCCTGGAGATCGGCAAGAAGCTCGGCATCCCGCCCCTGGTGACGAACGACTCGCACTACACGTACGCGCACGAGGCGACCGCCCACGACGCCCTGCTGTGCATCCAGACCGGCAAGAACCTCTCCGACCCGGACCGCTTCCGCTTCGACGGCACCGGCTACTACCTGAAGTCCACGGACGAGATGTACGCCGTCGACTCCTCGGACGCCTGGCAGCAGGGCTGCGCCAACACCCTCCTCGTGGCCGAGCAGATCGACACCGCCGGCATGTTCGAGGCGAAGAACCTCATGCCGAAGTTCGACATCCCCGAGGGGTACACCGAGGTCACCTGGTTCCAGGAGGAGGTGCGCCTCGGCATGGAGCGCCGCTTCCCCGGCGGCGTCCCCGAGGACCGCCAGAAGCAGGCCGAGTACGAGATGGACGTCATCATCCAGATGGGGTTCCCGGGGTACTTCCTCGTCGTCGCCGACTTCATCATGTGGGCCAAGAAGCAGGGCATCGCCGTGGGCCCGGGCCGTGGCTCGGCGGCCGGTTCGATCGTCGCGTACGCCATGGGCATCACCGACCTCGACCCGATCCCGCACGGTCTGATCTTCGAGCGGTTCCTGAACCCCGAGCGTGTCTCCATGCCCGACGTCGACATCGACTTCGACGAGCGCAGGCGCGTCGAGGTGATCAGGTACGTGACCGAGAAGTACGGCGCCGACAAGGTCGCCATGATCGGCACCTACGGAAAGATCAAGGCGAAGAACGCCATCAAGGACTCCGCGCGCGTCCTGGGCTACCCGTACGCCATGGGCGACCGCCTCACCAAGGCGATGCCCGCCGACGTTCTCGGCAAGGGCATCGACCTCAGCGGCATCACCGACTCCTCGCACCCGCGCTACAGCGAGGCCGGCGAGATCCGCGCGATGTACGAGAACGAGCCGGACGTGAAGAAGGTCATCGACACCGCCAAGGGCGTCGAGGGCCTGGTCCGGCAGATGGGCGTGCACGCCGCCGGTGTGATCATGTCCAGCGAGCCCATCGTCGACCACGCCCCGGTCTGGGTGCGGCACACCGACGGGGTGACCATCACGCAGTGGGACTACCCGCAGTGCGAGTCGCTCGGCCTGCTGAAGATGGACTTCCTCGGCCTGCGCAACCTGACGATCATGGACGACGCCGTCAAGATGGTGAAGTCCAACAAGGGCGTCGACCTCGACCTGCTGGCCCTCCCGCTCGACGATCCGACGACCTTCGAACTGCTCCAGCGCGGCGAGACCCTCGGAGTCTTCCAGTTCGACGGCGGCCCCATGCGCTCGCTGCTGCGCCTGATGAAGCCCGACAACTTCGAAGACATCTCCGCCGTCTCGGCGCTCTACCGTCCCGGCCCGATGGGCATGGACTCCCACACGAACTACGCGCTCCGCAAGAACGGCCTGCAGGAGATCACGCCGATCCACAAGGAGCTGGAGGAGCCCCTCCAGGAGGTCCTGGCGGTCACCTACGGCCTGATCGTGTACCAGGAGCAGGTGCAGAAGGCCGCCCAGATCATCGCCGGGTACTCGCTCGGCGAGGCCGACATCCTGCGCCGCGTGATGGGCAAGAAGAAGCCCGACGAGCTGGCCAAGAACTTCGTCCTCTTCCAGGAGGGTGCCCAGAAGAAGGGCTACAGCGCCGAGGCGATCCAGGCCCTGTGGGACGTGCTGGTGCCCTTCGCCGGCTACGCCTTCAACAAGGCCCACTCGGCCGCGTACGGACTGGTCTCGTACTGGACCGCCTACCTGAAGGCGAACTACCCCGCCGAGTACATGGCGGGCCTGCTCACCTCGGTCAAGGACGACAAGGACAAGTCCGCGATCTATCTGAACGAGTGCCGGCGCATGGGCATCAAGGTGCTGCCGCCCAACGTCAACGAGTCGGAGCAGAACTTCGCCGCCCAGGGCGACGACGTGATCCTCTTCGGCCTCTCCGCCGTCCGCAACGTCGGCACGAACGTCGTCGAGTCGATCATCAAGAGCCGCAAGGCCAAGGGGAAGTACGCCTCCTTCCCGGACTACCTCGACAAGGTCGAGGCCGTCGCCTGCAACAAGCGCACCACGGAATCGCTGATCAAGGCGGGCGCGTTCGACACCATGGGGCACACCCGCAAGGGCCTCACCGCGCAGTTCGAGCCGATGATCGACAACGTGGTGCAGGTCAAGCGCAAGGAGGCCGAGGGTCAGTTCGACCTTTTCGGCGGCATGGGCGACGAGGACACCAGCGAGCCCGGCTTCGGACTCGACGTCGAGTTCACCACCGACGAGTGGGACAAGGCCTATCTGCTCGCCCAGGAGCGGGAGATGCTCGGTCTGTACGTCTCCGACCACCCGCTCTTCGGCCTGGAGCACGTGCTGTCCGACAAGGCCGACGCGGGCATCTCCCAGCTCACCGGAGGTGAGCACGCGGACGGCGCGGTCGTCACCATCGGCGGCATCATCTCGGGCCTCCAGCGCAAGATGACCAAGCAGGGCAACGCCTGGGCGATCGCCACGGTGGAGGACCTGGCCGGTTCCATCGAGTGCATGTTCTTCCCGGCGACGTACCAGCTGGTGTCGACCCAACTCGTCGAGGACGCGGTCGTCTTCGTCAAGGGCCGCCTCGACAAGCGCGAGGACGTGCCGCGGCTGGTCGCGATGGAGCTTCAGGTCCCCGACCTGTCGAACGCGGGCACCAACGCGCCCGTGATCCTCACGATCCCGGCGCTGAAGGTCACCCCGCCGATGGTGAGCCGCCTCGGCGAGATCCTCAGCCACCACAAGGGCGAGAGCGAGGTGCGCATCAGGCTCCAGGGCCCGCGCAAGACCACCGTGCTGCGGCTCGACCGGCACCGGGTGAAGCCGGATCCGGCGCTGTTCGGCGACTTGAAGGTGCTGCTGGGCCCGTCCTGCCTCGCGGGCTGACGGGATCAGCCGACAGGATCAGATGATGTACGCGAGGGGCGCATCCGTTTCCGGGTGCGCCCCTCGGTGTGTGCCTGGGCTTCGACAGCCCTTACGCATGGCCTCAGTTGTGGCCGAAGCGCTTCTGGTGCTTGCGGGCGATGTCCGCGGGGCTGCCCTGGGCCTGCGACATCGGCGTGTGAGCCTCCGTCGAGGACCGCTGCGCCTGCTCCTGCGCACGCTCGGCCTGCGAGGAGCGGTCCTGCTGGCCGCCCTGCTTGCGGTTCTTGTTCTTGGCCATGGTGATTGCCTCCTGTGGGGCCCTAGGGGTCAGGGCCGGATCCAGATTCACATTCACATAGCCTGACAAGCAGTGCATTTCGGAGAATTACCGTGCGTAATAAGCCCTGTCGGAGCGTTATCCCCCGATTCGCCACGCCGAAGATCGAGTTCGGGCCGTTAACCTCCGCGCCGTCGGGCAGACTCGAAGCAAGCCCGAAGCAAACCTCCCGGAACCGGAAAGAGGGTGGACCGCGTGGACCGCTGCATCGTCCTGGTGGACGCCGGGTATCTGCTCGGGGCTGCTGCCAGTCTCCTCGCCGGGGAGCCTTCGCGATCCCGGATCACCGTCGACCACGCCGCCCTCATCCAGGGCCTGCGCGAGCGCGCCGAGTCCGACACGGAGCGGCCCCTGCTGCGCATCTACTGGTTCGACGGCGCCCCCGACCGCGTACCGCAACCGGAGCACCGCCGGCTGCGCGTGATGCCACGCGTCACGGTGCGCCTCGGCGCGCTGACCCGCAGCGACGGGCGGTGGGCGCAGAAGGGCGTCGACGCCGCCATGCACGCCGAGCTGACCGAGCTGGCTCGCAACCGCGCCTGCTCCGACGTGGTCCTGGTGACCGGCGACGGGGACCTGCTGCCGGGCATGATGGCCGCCAAGGAGCACGGCGTCGCCGTACACCTGTGGGCCGTGCAGGCCGCGGACGGCGACTACAACCAGTCCGAGGACCTGGTCGCCGAGGCCGACGAGCGCCGGGTGCTGGACCGGGCGTGGATCACCAAGGCCGTACGGGCCAAGGACCTCGGCGGGATCTGCGCGCCGCAGCCCGTGCCGCGCCCCGAGATCGCCGCGATCCTCTCCGCGCCGCTGCCCGACTCCTCGCTCGCCGGTACGGCCGAGCGGCCCTCCGAGGCCGCGGAGCACAGCCCCGTCGCCGAGTCGCAGAACGGGGCCGAGGAGCGGGTTCCCGCCCCCAAGGGCGTGCCCACGCCGAAGGACCTCGCCGCACTGCGCGCACCGGGCGTCCAGGCCCCCCAGCACCCCGCGAGCGCGACGCTGCGGTGGTCGTCCGACAAGGGGTGGATCGAACGCCCCGGGGGCGCGGCGGAGTCCACGGAGGCCGCCGCGCTGCCCACGCTCGCCCAGCTCACCTCCGCCGAGCAGCGCTGGGCCGACCGTGAGGAGGACATCACCACGGTCGGCGGCGATCCGTACGAGGTGGGGCAGGTCTTCGCGCGCCGCTGGATGGAGCGGCTCACCGACCCGAGCCACCTGCAGAAGCTGTCCACGATGTACCCGCGGGTACCGCACCGCGTGGACGGCGAGCTGCTGCGTTACGCCGCGCGCTTCGGGCTGCTCGCCCACAAGGACGACCAGATCGACGAGCACGACCGGTACGCGATCAGGGCAGGGTTCTGGCGGGAGATCGATGTGCGTACGGCGGCGGAGCATGCCCCTGCCGGGGAGTGAGCCGGGGGAGCCGCCGAACCCCGGGCGTGCTGCTCGGGTGCGGGTGGGTGGGGGCGCTTTTTCGGCGCGCCAGACCTTCGAGACGCGGTCCAGGACGGCTCGTGGACCGGCTGAGGCGAGGGCCCCGGGCGTATAACGGGGCATCGGACCCCGTAGGCTCGTCCTTCGTGAGTACGCGCACGGCACAGGCAGTCCGGAACGGGCACAGGGGCGATGTGGTGTGCTCGGTGCGCGCGCTGACCAAGACCTACCCGGCGGTCCGCGGACGCCGTGGCAGCCCCGGTACGCCCGAGGTGCGGGCCACCGACGGGGTACGGCTGGACATCCGGCGTGGCGAGATCTTCGGCCTGCTCGGGCCGAACGGCGCCGGGAAGTCCACCCTCGTACGCCAGCTGACCGGGCTCATGCGCCCCGACAGCGGCAGTGTCGAGATCCTCGGACACGACATCGTGCGTCACCCCGAGCGGGCGGCGCGCATCCTCGCCTACCTCGGACAGGAGTCCACCGCCCTCGACGAGCTGACCGTGTCGCTGGCCGCCGAGACGACCGGGCGGCTGCGCGGGCTCGAACTGCGCGAGGCGCGGGCCGAGCGGGACGCCGTGCTCGACGAGCTGGGCCTCACCCCGATCGCCTCCCGCCCCCTGAAGAAGCTGTCCGGCGGACAGCGGCGGCTGGCCTGCTTCGCAGCCGCTCTGGTCGGGCGGCGGCCGCTGCTCGTCCTCGACGAGCCGACCACCGGCATGGACCCCGTGGCCCGGCGGGCCGTGTGGTCCGCCGTCGACCGGCGCCGGGCCGAGCACGGCGCCACCGTGCTGCTGGTCACCCACAACGTCATCGAGGCCGAGACCGTCCTCGACCGGGTCGCCGTCCTCGACCGGGGCCGCGTCATCGCCTGCGACACGCCGGCCGGGCTGAAGGAGCGGGTCGCGGGAGAGGTGCGGGTCGAACTCGTCTGGCGCGAGAGCGCCCCGCTGGACGTGCCCGAGGTCGCCGCGCTGCGCGCCCGGGCCGTCGAGTCGGGCCGCCGCTGGACCCTGCGGCTCGCCCCGGAGGAGGCCCGCGCGGCCGTCGCCACGGTCACCGGAGGCGCCGCGTTCGCCGCGCTCGACGACTTCACGCTGGCCACGCCGAGCCTGGAGGACGTGTACCTCGCGCTCGGCGGCAATGCGCAGGGGTTGGTGAAGGCGTGAGCGCGCGGGGTCTGGAATCCGTAGGGGAGTCTGTACGGACAGGGGAGTCTGTACGCACGGGGAGGGGCGTCGTGGGTGGGGGAAGCGGCGTGGGAATCGGCGTCGGAAACAGGAACAGGACGGCTGCCGGAGTGAAGAGGAGCAGCTCGACGTGAGTGTCGTACCCGCTGAGGCGCTGCCGGGCAGTGCGCTGTCCGTGGCCGAGGACGCCGGTGACGCCGCCGAACTCGGGCCGCGGGCGCGGCTGTGGCCCTCCCTCGCCGCCATGTACCGGGCCCAGATCTCCCGCGCGCGCGTGGCGCGGATTCCGCTGCTGTTCGTGGCCACGGTCCAGTCCGTCGGCATCATGGTCATGATGCGTGGCGTGGTGGACGGCGGGGGCGAGGCCCGGTCCATCGTGGCCGGGGCGTCGGTCCTGGTCGTCGCCTTCGTCGGGCTCAACCTGCTGGCCCAGTACTTCGGACAGCTGCGGGCCGGCGGCGGGCTCGACCACTACGCGACCCTGCCGGTGCCGCCGGCCGCCGTCGTGCTCGGTGCCGCGGGCGCGTACGCCTCCTTCACCGTGCCCGGGACCGTGGTCACCGCCGTCGTCGGCTGTGTCCTCTTCGGGTTGCCGATGGCGCATCTGTGGGTGCTCGTCGCGGTGATCCCGCTCGCGGGCGCCGCGCTCGCCGGGCTCGGGGCGGCGCTCGGACTGCTTGCGCCTCGGCCCGAACTCGCCACGCTGCTCGGACAGTTGGGGATGTCGGCGGCGCTGTTGCTCGGAGTGCTGCCGGCGGACCGGCTGCCTACGGTGGTGCAGTACGGCCGTGATCTGCTGCCCTCCACCTACGGCGTCGAGGCCTTCGCGCGGAGCTTCGGGGCGCACCCCGACTGGGCCTTCGTCGTCGGTGACCTCGCCGTCTGCGCGGGTGTCGGGGTGGCCTCGCTGGCGGTGGCGACCTGGGCGTACCGCCGGGCGGCCGTCCGGTGACGCGGCTGACAGCCGGGCCTGGCACGATGTCAGTGTGACCGCACCGCTGACTCCGCCTCCGCCGCCGCATCAACCGCCCTCCGACGACGCCCACGTCTGGCAGGCTCCGCCCGCCGGGGGTGTCGCGGGGACCGTCGGGTACGAACAGGACGGGCCCGGGATGAAGATCGAAGTGCGGGACGCCGCCGTCGTCACGGTGGCGATGGTGCTCGCGGGCGTGCTGCTCGGTGTGCTGTGGTGGTGGCTGGCGCCGCATGTGCCGCTGATCGCGGACGACAGCGCGGTGTATCTGAAGGACACCGAGGGTGAGCAGGCCATCGGGGTCGACGGGACGTTCACGCTGCTCGCGCTGGCGTTCGGTGCGGTCAGTGCGGTGGTGGTGTTTCTGGTGCGGCGGCGTGGGGGTGTGCCGCTCGTTGTCGCGCTGGCGGTGGGGGGTCTGCTCGGGTCGCTGCTCGCCTGGCGGATCGGGATCTGGCTCGGGCCGACGCAGAACGTGGTCGCCCATGCCAAGCAAGTGGGCAAGGGGGTGACGTTCTCCGCGCCGTTGAAGCTCGGGGCGAAGGGGGCGTTGCTGGCGTGGTCCCTGGCGGGGCTGGTGGTTCATCTCGGCCTGACCGCGTTGTTCGGTCCCCGGGACCCGGATCCCTACGCGAGCCCGTACGGGGCTCCGAACCCACCGCAGCCTCCGACGGCCTGAACGGGGGGCACGGGCCGCCTTTCCTCGCCCCCGCCGCCCCTGCCCTCCCCCAAGCTCTCGGCTTCGCTCGAGCAGGGGGACCCGCATCATCCTCAGGGGCTCCGCCCCCTCACCCCCGCCCGGGGCACTGCGCCCCCTGGGCCCCCGCATCGGCCCGAACGGCCTCGTCCTCACACGCCGGACGGGCTGAAGATGCGGGGCGGACCGGAGATGCGGGGCGGAGCCCCGCCCTGGGGGCGGGGGAACTGCGCGCTCAGCCCCCACCGGCCGTCAGCCCAGCGACTCCAGGGGGCCGGGCGCGTGGGTCATGGAGGTCGGTGGCCGTGGTTCGAGCGGCCCTTCTTCGTGCGCCACTTGCGTTTGCGGGTTCGTTTCGACATGCCTCTCGTGCTTAACGCACGACGACGCATCCGTCGAGGGTTCACGCACGGGCGACCGGCGCGGACACCGCTTCCGTGAGGTGCGCCAGGTCGTCGGGGGCGAGCTCCACCTCAAGGCCCCGGCGGCCGGCCGAGACGCAGATCGTGGCGTGGTGGTGGGCCGAGGCGTCCAGGACCGTACGGAGTCTCTTGCGCTGGCCCAGGGGGGAGATGCCGCCGCGGACGTAGCCCGTGGTGCGCTCGGCGGCCGCCGGGTCGGCCATGGCGGCGCGCTTGCCGCCCACCGCCGTGGCCAGGGCCTTCAGGTCCAGGGAGCCCGCGACGGGGACCACGGCGACCACGAGGGAGCCGTCCACGTCCGCGACCAGGGTCTTGAAGACGCGGTCCGGGGAGACACCCATCGCCTCGGCGGCCTCCTCGCCGTAGGAGGGGTGCGCGGGGTCGTGCTCGTAGGCGTGGACCGTGTACGCGACACCCGCCGCCGTCAGGGCCACCGTCGCGGGCGTGCCCCCGGACTGCTGCTGCTTCTTCGACTTCTTCGCCAAGGTGTCGGGGCCTTCAGTTGAGACTTGTCGGGTTGCGCGTCAGTTCCGCCGCCGGCAACGACGGCAGATTACGGATGATGGCGGTCTCGGCGCGCAGGAGTTTCAGCTCTTCGTGCAGGCGGGTGGCCGTGTCGGGAGCCTGGAGCAGCTTCTGTTTGGCGGGGATGTCGAGCATCACGGCGGCCGCCACCAGGTAGGAGACCACCGCCGGGTCGTCCGGCAGGTCCGCGCCGGTGGACAGCGAGCGTTCGCGGGCGCCCGCCAGCCGCTTCTGGTACTGGCGGAAGGCCCGCAGGACGCCCTCGGCGAGCGCGCCGGCCTCCTCGCCGGGTTCCTCCGGAAGTTCCTCCAGTTCGGCCGTCAGGAACGCGCCGGAGGCGTCCACCGACAGGAGCCGTACCCGCGTGGTGCCGGTGGCCAGTACCTCGAAACTGCCGTCGGCGCGCTCCCGGAT
Source organism: Streptomyces mirabilis (assembly GCF_039503195.1). NCBI lineage: Bacteria > Bacillati > Actinomycetota > Actinomycetes > Kitasatosporales > Streptomycetaceae > Streptomyces > Streptomyces mirabilis. The sequence goes on along the minus strand of NZ_JBCJKP010000001.1, from coordinate 3,103,949 downwards.
GGTGGCCGCGTCCGCGACGCAGCCCACCTCGTGGAAGGCCTTGAGCGGGTCGTCGCCGAACCCGGCCGCGGGACCGCGCTGCGGCAGCGCCGTCTGGTCCGGCATGCCGGGTGCGGTGTGCGCGACCTCGTGGCCGTCGCGGATGGCGACGACGGCGAACCGGCGCGGTTCGTCCTCGGGGGTCTTCAGCAGTTCGCGCATCATGGCGCGATAGCGCTCCTCGAAAATGTTCAGGGGAAGCACGAGACCCGGGAACAGTACCGAGTTCAGGGGGAAGAGCGGGAGCCGGACGGTGGTCACGACGCGAAAGCCTAATGGTCGCCGGAGCGGGCACGTCCGCCGTGCTCACTCCGTGGATGGAGGGGGATGATCGAGGCGACCTCCAGGCGGACTCCGTCGCGCAGTTCCAGGAACTGGCCCAGCGGGTCGTCGGAGACCCGGTCCCAGGGGAACGAGGTCGCGTACGGGCCGATCAGACGGAGCTGGTCCAGGGCGTCCTGCCAGCGCTCCAGCCTGATCAGGACGTAGGTGAGGAGGTTGCGCACCTCCGCCGGCCACGGGTCGGCGGGCGCGTAGGCCGCCGAGACCGCGATCGCGAGGTCGGCCGCCTCGTCGAGCCGCTCGCGCGAGATGACGGCCCGGCCGCCCTCGGTCAGATAGGCGAAGGCCGCGCGCACCGGAAGCGCCTGTACGAGTGAGCCGGGCAGCGCGTCCTGCGCGGCCCGCTCGGCGAAGTCGAAGCACTCGCGGTGCGAGCCGTACCAGGCGGCCGACAGGTACTTCAGGGCGGCCACATGGCAGCCGTAGTGGTGCGGGGAGCGGCGTACGGCCTCGGTCCACAGCTTCTCGAACTCGGTGTGCCCGGCGTTGGTGCCACGGGCGTGGTCGAGCGCGATCCGCCAGGGCACCGGGTCGCGCGGGTCGCCCTCGGCGGCGGCGCCGATCAGCGGGCCGACCTCGCGCAGCAGCTCGGCGCGGGCGGGCGACTCCCACCAGCGGCGCACCGCGAGCTCGGCCTTGACCAGGAGCGCGTCCGGGTCGTGCGGGGACTCGCTCTGCCAGGTCTGGAGCCATTCGTCGCGGGTGCGCGCGAAGACGGCGAGGCGCCGCGCGTACCGGTCGCGGTTCTCCCACTCGGCGGCCTCGCGGGTGGCGGCGAGCAGTTTGGCGGCGATGTCGTACTCACCGCGGGCCGCCGCGACGAGGGCAGGGGCCAGCCGTTCGTCCGGGGCGTCCAGCAGGACCTCGTCGTCGGCGGGCAGTCCGGCGGCGAGGCGCGAAGTGTTCTTGACCATCCGGGCCGTACGGATGAACGCGCGCAGCAGTGCCATGGTGTCGACCATTGAAAGACGCAGGTCGGAGCTGTACCAGAGGGTGGGCGGTGACACTTTCGTAACCCTCGTTTGGTTGTATGTCAGATGGTCAAGGATGAGTAAAAAGTGACTGTTGTTCTACTATTGAACACCTGTCAACAGCATGGCCGGATGCCTCCCCATCAGGCCTCGCCGGGCCGCTCAGCTGCGGCGCAGCAGCCGCGTCGCCCCCGCCGCCACCGTCGTCGCCAGGATCCAGCCCAGGAGGATCACCACCGCGGCCAGCCACTGCCAGGCGCCGCGCAGCTGCCAGACGCCCACCTGGCCGAGGTCGATCACCGGCAGCAGCAGGTCGAGGGCGAACAGTGCGGCGTTCCACGGCGGATGCCCGCCGTTCGCCGGAGTGTGGGTCGCGTGCGAGAAGGCGATCGAGGACGCCGCCCAGAGCACCGCCATCCACAGCGCGGCCCGGCCGGGCCGGTACCCGTAGGCGACCGTCCAGTCCTGCGCGTACCCCCACAGCTTGGCCGCGAGCGGCAGGGTCTCGCGGCGGCGGCGCTGCTTGGCGAGCAGCACCTCGCGCGCGTCCTCGTCCTCCCCGGAGTCGCGCAGCACGGTGGCCAGCCGCTCGTACGGCTCCGGGCTGTACTCCGCGGTCGCCGCCGCCACCCATTCCAGGCGCCGGGTCAGCGGGAAGCCGCCCTGCGGTACGAGGTTCTCGTAGCTGAAGCCCCCCATGTGGAGGTTGCCCGGGCCCGGCCAGCTGTCGGCCCGGTCGACGAGATTGACGATCCGCGCGCCCGACAGGACCACCTTGCCCCGCTCGGGACGCTCCCCGAGGAAGCGCAGCTCGGGCGTCTGCACCCGCAGCAGGGACAGTTCCTGGTCGTCGTCGAAGGTGAAACGGGCCCGCTCGAAGTCGAGGGCGTCCCCGAACCGTCCGTCGTCGAGGCGGATCCCGCCATGACACTCGAAACGCTGCACCAGCGTCCCGCGCGCCGGGGTGGTGCCGCTGGTCAGCAGGGGATTGCCGAGGCCCGCGGGGGTCATGTACAGCGTGCGGTTGACGGTCAGCTGGGGGGCGTTCAGGGCCAGCCGCGAGTACGGGTTGTTCAGCTTGCTGCCGCGCAGGCTGAGCGAGACGCCGACGGTGGCGCCGCGCAGGCTCAGCTCGCCGTGCGACTCCAGCATCTCGGCCTGCAGATCCTGCCCCACGGTCATGCCGTCGCCGGTGAGCGAGCGGCCGCGGCGGTCCCGGTAGACCACGGCCTGGTTGAGCAGCAGATCCGTACCGATGTGCGCGTCGGTCAGCCGCACCCCGTTGTGGAAGCGGCAGCGGGGCAGATGCAGATCGCCCTCGGTGTGCACCCGGGCCGCCTCCAGGCGCGGCATCGAGCAGTTGACCAGACGTACGGTCGTGAAGTGCGCCTCCGGCAGCAGGATCTCCTTCTCGAACCGGCAGCCCTTCAGCTCGACGTACGGCACCACCGTGCCGCCCGCGAGGTCGAGGACGTCCGTGATCTGCACGCCGGTCAGCTTCAGGGAGGCGACCCGGCCCTGGAGGGCGGGCGGCCCGTCGAGCAGCAGCCATGCCACGATCCGGGCCCGGACACTGCGCTCGGGCCCCCAGGGATGGCCGCCGTGCGGATCGTCCACGGTCATGTCCCCGCTGCGCAGGTCGTACACGCTGCCGTTGCGGAAGGCCTGCCACATCCCGGCCTCGGCGGCGGTCAGCTCGTCCGGCAGGTCCCCACCGCGGACGCCGGCACCCTCGGTCACGTCACGTCCCTCCCTCCCCAGCTACTCGCGGGTTTCGTACAGCCGTTCATGCCCGCTGTGTGACGGGCCGAACGCTATTGGTGACGGGGATCTCCAGGGGGAGCCTGGGACGGCTTGTATCAGCCATTGATACAGGCGTCCGGCGCCTTATCGCCGTCTGAGAGAATTGGGACCGTGATCTCCCGAATCGATCTGCGCGGCGACGCCCTCCCCGAGGGCTCCGCCCTGCGCGACCTGCTGCCCCGAGCCGACTTCGACGTATCGGCCGCCCTGGAGAAGGTGCGTCCGATCTGCGAGGCCGTGCATCATCGTGGCGACGCGGCGCTGATCGACTACGCGGAGAAATTCGACGGGGTGCGGCTGGAATCCGTACGGGTTCCGGCTCAGGCCCTCACCGAGGCCCTGGAGCAGCTCGACCCGGCCGTGCGCGCGGCCCTGGAGGAGTCCATCCGCCGCGCCCGCCTGGTCCACCGCGAGCAGCGCCGCACCGCGCACACCACGCAGGTCGTGCCGGGCGGCTCGGTCACCGAGAAGTGGGTGCCGGTCGAGCGCGTCGGTCTGTACGCGCCCGGTGGACGTTCGGTCTACCCCTCGTCCGTGATCATGAACGCGGTTCCGGCACAGGAGGCCGGAGTCGCCTCCATGGCGCTCGCCTCCCCGCCGCAAAAAGAGTTCGGGGGGCTCCCGCACCCCACGATCCTCGCCGCCTGCTCCCTCCTCGGCATCGACGAGGTGTACGCGGTCGGCGGCGCCCAGGCCGTCGCGATGTTCGCGCACGGAACCGAGTCCTGCGCCCCGGCCGACATGGTCACCGGGCCCGGCAACATCTGGGTCGCCGCCGCCAAGCGCTACTTCACGGGCAAGATCGGCATCGACACCGAGGCCGGTCCCACCGAGATCGCGATCCTCGCGGACGAGACCGCCGACCCGGTGCACGTGGCCTCCGACCTGATCAGCCAGGCCGAGCACGACCCGCTCGCCGCCGCCGTCCTCGTCACGGACTCCGTCGAGCTGGCGGAGGCGGTCGAGAAGGAGCTGGAGCCACAGGTCGCGGCCACCAAGCACATCGAGGACCGGATCGTCCCCGCGCTGAGCGGCAGGCAGTCCGCGATCGTCCTCGTCGACGGCGTGGACGAAGGCCTGCGGGTCGTCGACGCGTACGGCGCCGAGCACCTGGAGATCCAGACGGCGGACGCTGCCGCCGTCGCCGACCGGGTCAAGAACGCGGGCGCGATCTTCGTCGGCGCCTGGGCGCCGGTGTCGCTGGGCGACTACTGCGCGGGCTCCAACCACGTGCTGCCCACCGGCGGCTGCGCCTGCCACTCCTCGGGGCTGAGCGTCCAGTCCTTCCTGCGCGGGATCCACATCGTGGACTACACGCGCGACGCCCTCGCCGAGGTGGCGCACCACGTGGTGACGCTCGCGGAGGCGGAGGACCTGCCGGCCCACGGGGCGGCGATCAAGGCTCGTTTCGGGTGGAAGGTTCCAGAGAGCAAGTGACCGGTATCGACGATCTTCCCGTACGGGACGAGCTGCGCGGCAAGTCCCCCTACGGCGCGCCCCAACTCGACGTGCCGGTAAGGCTGAACACCAACGAGAACCCGTACCCGCTGCCCGAAGCGCTCGTCGAGCGGATCGCCGAGCGGGTCCGCGAGGCCGCCCGCAACCTCAACCGCTACCCCGACCGCGACGCGGTGGAGCTCCGTACGGAGTTGGCCAAGTACCTGACGAGGACCGGCGGGCACCGGGTCGGCGTCGAGAACGTCTGGGCGGCCAACGGCTCGAACGAGGTCATCCAGCAGCTGCTGCAGACCTTCGGCGGACCCGGTCGTACGGCGATCGGTTTCGAGCCCTCGTACTCGATGCACGCGCTCATCGCACGCGGCACCGGCACGGCCTGGATCTCGGGTCCCCGCGGCGAGGACTTCACGATCGACCGGGCCGCCGCCGAGCGGGCCATCGCCGAGAGCCGCCCGGACGTCGTCTTCATCACCACCCCCAACAACCCCACGGGCAACGCGGTGCCGCGCGAGACGGTCCTCGCGCTGTACGAGGCCGCGCAGGCCGCCAGGCCGTCCATGGTCGTGGTCGACGAGGCGTACATCGAGTTCAGCCACGGCGACTCGCTGCTGCCGCTGATCGAAGGCCGGCCGAATCTCGTCGTGTCGCGGACGATGTCGAAGGCGTTCGGCGCGGCCGGACTGCGTCTCGGCTATCTCGCCGCGCATCCCGCGGTCGTCGACGCGGTCCAGCTCGTACGGCTGCCCTACCACCTGTCGGCCGTCGCGCAGGCCACCGCCCTGGCCGCCCTGGAGCACACCGACACGCTGCTCGGGTACGTCGAGCAGCTGAAGGCCGAGCGGGACCGCCTGGTCGCCGAACTGCGTGCGATGGGGTACGAGGTGACCGAGTCCGACGCGAACTTCGTCCAGTTCGGGCGGTTCGCGGACTCCCACGAGGCCTGGCAGAAGATCCTCGACCGGGGCGTCCTGGTCCGGGACAACGGCGTACCGGGATGGCTGCGGGTCTCCGCCGGCACCCCGGCCGAAAACGACGCGTTCCTGGACGCGGTCCGTGAGTTGAAGAAGGAGCAGAGCGCATGAGCCGCGTCGGAAGAGTGGAGCGGACGACCAAGGAGACGTCGGTCCTCGTCGAGATCGATCTCGACGGGTCCGGCAAGGTCGAGGTGTCGACGGGCGTCGGCTTCTACGACCACATGCTCGACCAGCTCGGCCGGCACGGTCTGTTCGACCTGACCGTGAAGACCGAGGGCGACCTGCACATCGACTCGCACCACACCATCGAGGACACCGCCCTCGCGCTCGGCGCCGCCTTCAAGCAGGCACTCGGCGACAAGGTGGGCATCTACCGCTTCGGCAACTGCACGGTCCCGCTGGACGAGTCCCTCGCCCAGGTGACCGTCGACCTGTCGGGCCGCCCGTACCTCGTGCACACCGAGCCCGAGAACATGGCGCCGATGATCGGCGAGTACGACACGACGATGACCCGGCACATCCTGGAGTCCTTCGTCGCCCAGGCGCAGATCGCACTGCACGTGCACGTGCCCTACGGGCGCAACGCGCACCACATCGTGGAGTGCCAGTTCAAGGCGCTCGCCAGGGCGCTGCGGTACGCCTCCGAGCGCGACCCCCGCGCCGCCGGCATCCTCCCCTCCACGAAGGGCGCGCTGTAAAGCCATGACAGGCCTCAACACCATCCTCATCGTCGTCGGGCTCTTCCTCCTGGGCGGTGTCTACTCCTTCGTCAAGCAGAAGATGCCCGCGAGTCTCATCGTGCTGCTCTCCATCGGCGCCGCGATGTGTCTGATCGCGGGCGTCATGAGGCTGGAGGTGTGGAATTGACCGCTCCTAAGAACGTCGTCGTCTTCGATTACGGCTTCGGGAACGTGCGTTCCGCCGAGCGTGCCCTCGCGCGGGCGGGCGCCGAGGTCGAGATAACGCGTGACTTCGACAAGGCCATGAACGCGGACGGGCTGCTGGTGCCCGGCGTCGGCGCCTTCGCCGCCTGCATGAAGGGCCTCAAGGACGCCCGCGGCGACTGGATCATCGGCCGCCGTCTGTCCGGCGGCCGCCCGGTGATGGGCATCTGCGTCGGTATGCAGATCCTCTTCGCGCGCGGCATCGAGCACGGCGTGGAGACCGAGGGCCTCGACGAGTGGCCCGGCACGGTCGAGCCGCTCCAGGCCGACATCGTGCCCCACATGGGCTGGAACACCGTCGAGGCCCCGGCCGGCTCCCGGCTCTTCGCGGGCCTCGACGCCGACGCGCGCTTCTACTTCGTGCACTCCTACGCCGTCCACGACTGGTCCCTGGAAGTGGGCAACCCGGCGCTGCGCGCCCCCCTGGTGACCTGGTCGACGCACGGCAAGCCGTTCGTGGCGGCCGTCGAGAACGGCCCCCTGTGGGCCACGCAGTTCCACCCCGAGAAGTCCGGCGACGCCGGAGCCCAGCTCCTCACCAACTGGATCGGAACACTGTGAGCAAGCTCGAACTCCTCCCCGCCGTCGACGTCCGCGACGGCCAGGCCGTCCGGCTCGTGCACGGCGAGTCCGGGACGGAAACTTCTTACGGCTCCCCCCTTGAGGCCGCCCTCGCCTGGCAGAGCTCGGGTGCCGAGTGGCTGCACCTCGTCGACCTGGACGCCGCGTTCGGCACCGGCGACAACCGCAAGCTGATCGCCGAGGTCGCCGGCGCCATGGACATCAAGGTCGAGCTGTCCGGCGGCATCCGCGACGACGACACGCTCGCCGCGGCCCTCGCCACCGGCTGCACCCGGGTCAACCTCGGCACCGCCGCCCTGGAGACCCCGGAGTGGGTCGCCAAGGTCATCGCCGAGCACGGCGACAAGATCGCGGTCGGTCTCGACGTACGCGGCACGACACTGCGCGGTCGCGGCTGGACCCGCGACGGCGGTGACCTCTACGAGACGCTGGAGCGCCTCAACGCCGAGGGCTGCGCCCGCTATGTCGTCACGGACATCGCCAAGGACGGCACGCTGCAGGGCCCGAACCTGGAGCTGCTGCGCAAGGTGTGCGCCGCGACGGACCGCCCGGTGGTCGCGTCGGGCGGGGTGTCCTCCCTGGACGACCTGCGCGCCATCGCCGAGCTCGTGCCGCTGGGCGTCGAGGGCTCCATCGTCGGCAAGGCCCTCTACGCCAAGGCGTTCACCCTGGAAGAGGCCTTGGAGGCGGTAGCCAAGTGAGCGACGTACGACGTGTCACGACCGGCGCGCCCTGGGAGGACGCCTTCGGCTACTCCCGCGCCGTGGAGCTGCCGAACGGCCTGGTGCTGGTCGCCGGCTGCACCTCCGTGATCGACGGAGCGATCGTCGACGGCGGCCCGTACGAACAGGCGGTCAACTCCTTCAACGCCGCGTTCGCCGCGTTGCAGCAGCTCGGCCTCGGCCGTGACGACGTCGTCCGTACGCGCATGTACATCACCCACGCCCGGGACGTGGAGGAGGTCGGACGCGCCCACAAGGAGCTGTTCGACGCCGTCCGTCCCGCCGCGTCCATGATCATCGTCTCCGGCTTCGTGGACTCGCGACTGGTCGTCGAGGTCGAGGTGGAGGCGTTCCGCTCCGGCGGAGAAGACGGAGTGTCCGCAGCATGACCCTTGCCGTACGAGTCATCCCCTGCCTGGACGTGGACAACGGCCGGGTCGTCAAGGGTGTCAACTTCCAGAACCTGCGTGACGCGGGCGACCCCGTCGAGATGGCCAAGGTGTACGACGCCGAGGGCGCCGACGAGCTGACGTTCCTGGACATCACCGCGTCCTCGGGCAACCGCGAGACCACGTACGACGTGGTGCGCCGCACGGCCGAGCAGGTCTTCATCCCGCTCACCGTGGGTGGCGGCGTACGCACCGCCGAGGACGTCGACAAGCTGCTGCGGGCGGGCGCCGACAAGGTCGGGGTCAACACGGCCGCGATCGCCCGGCCCGAGCTCATCCGGGAGATCGCGGAGCGGTTCGGACGCCAGGTGCTGGTGCTGTCGGTGGACGCCAGGCGCACTCCCGGGGGGTCCTTCGAGGTCACCACCCACGGCGGGCGCAAGGGCACCGGCATCGACGCGGTCGAGTGGGCGCACCAGGCCGCCGAGCTGGGCGCGGGCGAGATCCTGCTCAACTCGATGGACGCGGACGGCACGAAGGACGGCTACGACATCGAGATGATCGAGGCCGTCCGTAAGCACGTCACCGTGCCGCTCATCGCCAGCGGGGGCGCGGGCCGGCTCGCCGACTTCCCGCCCGCCATCGCCGCGGGCGCCGACGCCGTGCTCGCCGCGTCCGTCTTCCACTTCGGGGATCTGCGGATCGGCCAGGTGAAGGAGGCGTTGCGGGGGGCGGGGCGCCCCGTCCGCTGACGGCGGACGTCGGCGGTGCAGGCAGTGCGCCGAGCCCCGGTCACCGGGTGGCCGGGGCTCACTTGTGGGCAGATGCGAAAGATAAGTTGCGCAAAATCTGTTGTGCAATTTTTCTTTTGTATCTACGGTTCGGGACATGGCAAGCAAGGACAACCGCCGGATCACGGACATGGGCACGCTCAAGGCGCTGGCCCATCCGTTGCGGATGAAGCTCTACCGGGGGCTCATCGTGGCCAGGGTCGCCACCGCCTCCCAGCTGGCGGAGCAGGTGGACGAGGCCGTCTCACTGGTCAGCTACCACCTGCGCAAGCTGGCCGAGCACGGCGTGATCGAGGAGGCGCCGGCACAGAGCGCCGACGGCCGGGAGCGCTGGTGGCAGCCCGCCTCGGACGGGGTCAGCATCCGCGACGAGGACTTCCGCGGCGCGCCCGAGAAGGCCGCTGTGTACACCGCGGCCAGTCGGCTCTTCTCCGAGCAGCGCGCCGACCTGTACCGCCGTTACCTCGACGAACGCGCTCACTGGACACCCGAGTGGAACCGCGCCGCCGAGTCCTCCGAGTCCGCGATGCGGCTGACGGCCGGTGAGCTGTCCGAGCTGGTCGCGGACATGCAGGCCCTGTTCAAGGCCTACACGGAGCGGGGCCGGGCCGCCGAGGAGGCCGGTGACACCGAAGGCCGCGAGAACGTCGCGGTGCACACGTACGCCTTCCCGTTCCGCGTCTGAGCCGCGCCCGAGCCGGGTCTGGTCCCGGTCCCGGTCCGGGGTCTGGTCCCGGTCAGGGACCGGGTCCGGGTCTGAGCCGGGTCTGAGAGGACACACCCCATGAGCGTCACCGCAGTGCGGTCGGGCGCGGCCGACGAGCGGCCCGCCCACCGTGACCCCAACGTGCTGCGCTGGGTCGGTGCGTACACCTCGTCGGCGATCGGCGACAACGTCTACTACATCGCCCTGTCCTGGGCCGCCGTCCAGGCCGGGACGCCCGCGCAGGCCGGGCTCGTGTCGGCCGCCGGCGCCGTGCCCCGCGCCCTGCTGATGCTCGGCGGGGGAGTGGTCGCCGACCGGTTCGGGCCGCGTCGTGTGGTCGTCGGCAGCGGCGCGGTGCGCTGTGCTCTCGTCCTGACCGCCGCCGGGCTGCTCCTCGCGACCAGCCCCGGACTCTGGGCGCTGGGCGCGGTGGCCGTGCTCTTCGGGGTCGTGGACGCCGTCTTCCTGCCCGCCGCGGGCGCCCTCCCCGCCCTGCTCGCCCCCCGGAGCCAGCTCGCCCGGGTCCAGGGCATGCGGGGCCTGGCGACCCGGCTCGCCACCGTCCTCGGCGGCCCGCTCGGCGGCCTGGGCGTGGCCCTCGGCGGTACCGCCGGGGCGTTCGGACTGGCCGCGCTGCTGATCGGGGTCTCTTTGCCGATGCTGCTGACCATACGGGTCGGGCGGTCGCCGGCGGACGACGACCAGGCGCGCGGAGCGGTCATGGCCGAACTCCGGGACGGGCTCCGGCGCATCCGCCGCCACCCGGTGCTCCGCCCGTTGGTGCTCGCCATCGCCCTCGCCGACCTGGGCTTCGTCGGACCGATGAACCTCGGTCTGACCCTGCTCTCGCAGCAGCGCGGCTGGGGGTCGTCCGGGATGGGCTGGGTGCTCGCCGGGTTCGGGACCGGCGCGGGTGCGGCGTCCCTGCTGCTCGCCCTGCGGGGGTGGGTGCCGCGCGCCGGACTCGTGATGGTGGTGACGGCCGTCGCGGGCTCGGTGGCCATCGGGGGGCTCGCGCAGGTGGCGTCCGTCGCCGCCGGGGCCTGCGTGGCCCTGTGCATCGGTCTGCTGGCCGGGCTGGGCGGGGCCCTGAGCGGCGCGCTGGTGCAGGCGCAGACCGAACCCGCCTACGCCGGTCGGGTCATCTCGGTCTCCACCTTGGTCAGCTTCGGCGTCGCGCCGCTCACCTTCCCGGTGGTCGGCTGGGCCGTCGAGCGATGGGGCACCGGCCCGGTCTTCACGACCTGCGCCGCGATCTGCGCCCTGAGCGGGATCATCGCCCTCTGCTCCCGGCCTCTGCGCCGCGCCGAGCTGCCGCGCTGAACGGGCCGCTCGGGGCCTCAGGGCCGGTCCGGCGGATCATGCCGCAGACGCGGGGGCCGGCACGCCCTATCCCAAGCTCTTCGAGCAGGGGGACCCCCGTGGCCGTGCAGCCGCACGCACCAAGCCCCGCTCTCCGGCATCGATGAGTCACCGTCGCTCTCCTCCGCCCTGATCCGCCGGACAGGCCCTGACAGGTGCCGGACAGGCCCTGGCAGGTCCGGCGGTGCGCAGCCGCACCCGGTTCGGTGAGCCCGCTCAGAGACCCAGCTGCTTCGTCTCGCTCAGCTTCGCGATCGCGTCCTTGTCGCCCTCCAGCTCCACGTCGGCCGTCTTCTGCCGGCCGAGGGCGAACAGCAGCAGCTCCGAGGGCTCGCCGGTCACCGTCACGACCGGTGTGCCCCGGTGGGCGACGGCCGTCTGGCCGTCCGGGCGGCGCAGCACCAGGCCGGTCGGGGCGCCACGGCCGGCGAGACGGGCGGTGCGCTCCAGGCGGGACCACAGGGCGTCCTGGAAGACCGGGTCCAGCGGGCGCGGCGTCCAGTCCGGCTGGGCCCGCCGTACGTCCTCGGTGTGGACGTAGAACTCGACCGTGTTCGACGCCTCGTCGATCTGCTTCAGCGCGAAGGGCGAGAAGCGTGGCGGGCCCGTACGGATCAGCTGGATCAGCTCCTCGTACGGCTTCTCGGCGAACTCCGCCTGCACCCGCTCCAGACGCGGCGCGAGCTGTTTGAGCAGCAGCCCGCCCGCGGCGTCCGCGCGGCGCTCGCGCACCACCACGTGCGCGGCGAGATCACGGGTGTTCCAGCCCTCGCACAGGGTCGGGGCGTCCGGGCCCTCGGCCTCCAACAGGTCGGCGAGGAGAAGTCGTTCACGCTTGGCATGGGTCGACATGCCAGCAAGCCTACGACCGCCCCAGGAGCCCGCCCAGTGGACGGCGGCGTTCAGGGGGGCGCACGGTCCGGCCTGTGGACAACTGGCGGCTGCGTCCCACGGGCGCGGCACAATGGTCGGCATGACCAGCACGCCCCCGCCCAGCAGCCCGAGCGGCCTGGACCCCGAGATCGCCGCGCGCCTCAAGCGCAGCGCCGACGGACTCGTCCCCGCCATCGCCCAGCAGTACGACACCGGTGAGGTGCTGATGCTCGGCTGGATGGACGACGAGGCGCTCCATCGCACGCTCACCACGGGCCGCTGCACGTACTGGTCGCGCAGCCGCCGGGAGTACTGGGTGAAGGGCGACACCTCCGGCCACTTCCAGTGGGTGAAGTCCGTGGCCCTGGACTGCGACGCCGACACGATCCTGGTCCAGGTCGACCAGGTGGGCGCCGCCTGCCACACGGGCGCCCGTACCTGCTTCGACGAGGACGTGCTCCTCAAGGAGGCGGCCCCCGTGGACCCCCAGGGCGCCGATTCCGGCGTACCGTCACTGGATCAGTAAGGTCAGCCGCCATGGATCTCGAGACGTTCCGCAAGCTGGCCACCGACCGCCGTGTCATCCCCGTCAGCCGCAAGCTCCTCGCCGACGGCGACACGCCGGTCGCGCTCTACCGCAAGCTGGCCGCCGAGCGCCCCGGCACCTTCCTCCTGGAATCCGCCGAGAACGGCCGCGCGTCCTTCTCGTGGTCCCGGTACTCCTTCATCGGCGTCCGCAGCCAAGCCACCCTGATCGAGCGCGACGGGCAGGCCCACTGGCTCGGCACCCCGCCCGTCGGCGTCCCCGTCGACGGGGACCCGTTGGCCGCCCTGCGCGCCACCATCGAGGCCCTGCACACACCGCACGGAGAGGGCCTGCCCCCGTTCACCGGCGGCATGGTCGGCTACCTCGGCTACGACATCGTGCGCCGCCTGGAGAAGATCGGCCCCGGCGAGCGGGACGATCTGAAGCTTCCCGAGCTGACCATGCTGCTCACCAGCGACCTCGCCGTCATGGATCACTGGGACGGCTCGGTCCAGCTGATCGCCAACGCGATCAACCACAACGACCTCGACACGGGAGTCGACGAGGCCTACGCGGACGCGGTCGCCCGCCTCGACGCCATGGAGGCCGACCTCTCCCGCGCGGTCTCCCAGCCGCCCGCCGCGCTCCCGCCCTCCGAGCTGCCCGAGTACACCGCCCTGTGGGGCGGCCCGGACTTCCAGGACGCCGTCGAGGACATCAAGGAGCGCATCCGGGCGGGCGAGGCCTTCCAGGTCGTCCCCTCCCAGCGCTTCGAAACGCCGTGCACGGCAAGCGCGTTGGACGTCTATCGCGTCCTGAGGGCGACCAATCCCTCCCCGTACATGTACCTCTTCCGCTTCGACGGCTTCGACGTCGTCGGCTCGTCCCCCGAGGCCCTGGTCAAGGTCGAGGACGGGCAGGCGATGGTGCACCCCATCGCGGGCACCCGGCCGCGCGGCGCCACCGTCCAGGAGGACCAGGCCCTCGCCGACGAGCTGATCGCCGACCCCAAGGAGCGGGCCGAGCACCTGATGCTCGTCGACCTGGGGCGCAACGACCTGGGGCGGGTGTGCGAGCCAGGCTCCGTCGAGGTCGTCGACTTCATGTCCATCGAGCGCTACTCGCACGTGATGCACATCGTGTCCACCGTGACCGGACGCGTCGCGGCGGGCCGTACGGCCTTCGACGTGCTCACCGCCTGCTTCCCGGCCGGCACCCTCTCCGGCGCCCCCAAGCCGCGCGCGATGCAGATCATCGACGAACTCGAACCGTCCCGGCGGGGCCTGTACGGCGGCTGCGTCGGCTACCTCGACTTCGCCGGCGACTCCGACACCGCCATCGCCATCCGTACGGCCCTGCTGCGCGACGGCACCGCGTACGTCCAGGCGGGCGCCGGCATCGTCGCCGACTCGGACCCCGTCGCCGAGGACGACGAGTGCCGCAACAAGGCCGCCGCGGTCCTGCGCGCGGTGCACACCGCCAACCGGCTCGGCCGGTAGCGGGCGGCGCAATCCGGGTTCTGCCGTACGAGTTCGGGCGATAGGACGAGGGTCACGTGAACCCCGGGTGACGGTTCGCCCGGGGTTCAGGCGATAGTGGACTACGTGACAGCTGTACCTTCCCCCCGATCCGAAGCCGCGGGACCCGCCCGGTCCGGCCGCCGAAGCCTCGCCGTCGCCCTGCTCAGCGGCGCCCTCGGCGCGGCCGTGGCGCTGCTCTCCACCCGGCAGAGCTGGTCGGAGGGCACCGCGACGGTGGCCGGCGGCGCCTTCCCGCTGACCGCCAAGGGCAGCGACGTCACGGGCGTGCCCGCGGCGCTCGCCATAGTGGGCCTCGCCGCACTCGTCGCCGTCTTCGCCGTCCGCAGCTCCGGGCGCTTCCTCGTCTCCGCCCTGCTCGCGCTCTCCGGCGCGGGCACGGTCGTGGCGGCGGTGCTCGGCGCGAGCGACAGCTCCGCCCTCGACGAGAAGGCCGCGGCCGCCTCCGGCGACACCGCCGCCACCGCGAGCGCCCTCAGCCACACCGCCTGGCCCTACGCGGCCGCGGCGGGCGGCGCGCTCATCCTCCTCGCGGGGCTGCTCGCGCTGCGCTACGGACGGCTGTGGCCCGCGATGTCCGGCCGCTACGAGCGCGACGGGACGCCCCGGCCGCGCAAGGCCAAGCCGGTCGACCCCGACCGGCCCGAGGACATCTGGAAGGCGCTCGACCGGGGCGAGGACCCGACGGGACCGGATCCGGCCGGGACCTAGGACCGGAATCGGCCGAGGCCAAGGACCGGAATCGGGCAGACCGGGCGGGCCCTACGGCCCGGGACCTTGGTCGTGACGTGCAGAATGTGACGTGCCAGTCGCCACCCCGCGCTCCCGCCGCAGGCGTGCGTACGGGAGAATGGACGATGAGCGTCCGACTCACACACGTAATCAGCAACGAGGAGCAAGTCATGGCGGGCAGCAGCCACGGTCACACCCCGGCCGCCTGGACCGGTGTCATCATCGCCTTCATCGGTTTCTGCGTCGCGGGTGCCTTCATGGTGATGGCCAACCCGCTGGGCTTCTGGGCCGGCATGGTCATCGTCGTCCTCGGCGGTGTCGTCGGCATGGCCATGCGCGCGGCGGGCCTCGGCCAGCCGAAGAGGACCGCGGCCCCGGCCGTGGCGCACCCCGTCCGCGAGGCCGTCGGCGCCGAGAGCTGACCCCCCAGGGCTTCTCGAGAGGCGGTCCCGGCACTCCCGCCGGGACCGCCTCTCGCGCGTCCGCCCCGGGCCCGCCGCACCCGCGACGAGCGCGCCACGCCCGGGACGGGCAGAATGCGACGGGTGAACGCCGAAACCCGGAGGGTGACGCCGCCCCGACCTGCTGAGCGGGTCGCGCCGCGGCGGCTCGCCGTCCCCGCGGGGGCGCTCGCGGCCGTCGCCGGCGCCTTCGCGTACGTCGGGGCCGTGGACCCCAACCAGCCCGGGCACTACCCCGTCTGCCCGCTGCTGCGCTACACGGGCCTGTACTGCCCCGGCTGCGGCGGTCTGCGCAGCGCGCACGCCTTCGTGCACGGGGACTTCGCGGCGGCTTTCACGGACAACGCGCTCGCCTTCACGGGCTACTTCGTCTTCGCGGTGGTGTGGACCGTCTGGGCGGTCCGCTCGGCGCGCGGACGGCCGCTGCGGATCGACCTGGGGCCCGTGCACCTCTGGGGTGCGGGCGTGTTGCTCCTGGTCTTCACCGTTGTCCGGAACCTGCCCTTCGGTGGCTGGCTGCACCCTTGATCAAATGGCAAACGTCCAGGTGGTGGGACCGGCGTCAACCGGATGTGAAGCCAAGCCCTTCCTCCGGATACCATCGGAGTGACCCATCATGACCGTCGGAACGGCGGTCTGGGGTCGACAGGCTCAACCGTTCACCGTCAGGGAAGGGGGCCGCTCGCGTGAGTGTGCTCGACGAGATCATCGACGGAGTCCGTGCCGACCTCGCGGAGCGGCAGGCGCGCGTCAGCCTCGACGAGCTCAAGGAGCGCGCGGCGAAGGCTCCCGCGGCCAAGGACGGCGTGGCCGCCCTGCGTGGCGACGGCGTCAAGGTCATCTGTGAGGTCAAGCGCTCCAGCCCGTCCAAGGGCGCGCTCGCCGCGATCGCCGACCCCGCGTCCCTGGCCGCGGACTACGAGGCGGGCGGCGCGGCCGTCATCTCGGTCCTGACCGAGCAGCGCCGCTTCGGCGGCTCGCTGGCCGACCTGGAGGCCGTCCGTGCCCGGGTCGACATCCCCGTGCTCCGCAAGGACTTCATCGTCACGTCGTACCAGCTGTGGGAGGCCCGCGCGTACGGCGCCGACCTCGCGCTGCTGATCGTGGCCGCCCTCGACCAGGCCGCCCTGGAGTCCCTCATCGAGCGCGCCGAGTCCATCGGGCTCACGCCGCTGGTCGAGGTGCACGACGAGGACGAGGTCGAGCGGGCGGTGGACGCCGGGGCGAAGGTCATCGGCGTCAACGCGCGCAACCTGAAGACCCTCAAGGTGGACCGCACCACCTTCGAGCGGATCGCTCCCGAGATCCCGTCCGGCCTCGTCAAGATCGCCGAGTCCGGCGTCCGCGGGCCGCACGACCTCATCGCGTACGCCAACGCCGGCGCCGACGCGGTCCTGGTGGGCGAGTCCCTCGTCACCGGCCGCGACCCGAAGACGGCGGTCGCCGACCTCGTCGCGGCCGGGGCCCACCCCGCGCTGCGCCACGGACGGAGCTGACACTCCGGTGCGCAGCGCGCCCCACGCCACCGCCGTCACCCGTCCGGGCGCACGCCCCGACGGGGGAGTGGCGTGCGTCCGGGCTGCTGCCGCCGGGGCGCGCGACCCCTACGCCCGCCTCGCCCGCGGCTGTCGGCCGCGCGGCTGCCGGGCACCGGCCCGCCGCGTCCACGGGCGCCGCGTGCGGTATGTCATCGGTGACGAACCGGGCCAGGTCAACGGCATGCGATGGCCCGCCGGCGCACGCGTGCAGACGCCGCTCCGGGCCCGCCGCACCTCGCGGTGAGCTGACGGCTCCGACTCCGGGTGTCCTCGGGGCGACCTGTGCGTGCGCGACCGACGTGACCCCTGTCCGACCTGTAACCGGGGCTGTCGCCCCTGCGAGGTATCCGCATGCCCAGCGAGTTCTTCATTCCCGACCCCGAGGGTCGAGTTCCCACCGCCGAGGGGTACTTCGGCGCGTTCGGCGGCAAGTTCATCCCGGAGGCGCTGGTCGCCGCCGTGGACGAGGTCGCCGTCGAGTACGACAAGGCGAAGGCGGACCCCGAGTTCGCCCGCGAGCTCGACGACCTGCTCGTCAACTACACCGGGCGCCCGAGCTCACTCACCGAGGTGTCCCGCTTCGCCGAACACGCCGGTGGGGCGCGCGTCTTCCTCAAGCGCGAGGACCTCAACCACACCGGGTCCCACAAGATCAACAACGTGCTCGGTCAGGCCCTCCTCACCAGGCGGATGGGCAAGACCCGCGTCATCGCCGAGACCGGCGCCGGTCAGCACGGCGTGGCCACCGCCACCGCCTGCGCGCTCTTCGGCCTCGAGTGCACGATCTACATGGGTGAGATCGACACCCGGCGGCAGGCACTCAACGTGGCCCGCATGCGCATGCTCGGCGCCGAGGTCATCGCCGTGAAGTCCGGCTCCCGCACCCTCAAGGACGCCATCAACGAGGCCTTCCGGGACTGGGTCGCCAACGTCGACCACACGCACTACCTCTTCGGGACCGTCGCGGGGCCGCACCCCTTCCCCGCCATGGTCCGCGACTTCCACCGGGTCATCGGCGTCGAGGCCCGGCGGCAGATCCTGGAGCGCGCCGGACGGCTCCCCGACGCGGCCGTCGCCTGCGTCGGCGGCGGCTCCAACGCCATCGGTCTCTTCCACGCCTTCATCCCGGACGCGGACGTACGCCTCATCGGCTGCGAGCCCGCCGGACACGGCGTGGAGACCGGGGAGCACGCCGCGACCCTGACCGCCGGTGAACCCGGCATCCTGCACGGGTCGCGGTCGTACGTCCTCCAGGACGAGGAAGGGCAGATCACCGAGCCCTACTCCATCTCGGCGGGCCTCGACTACCCGGGCATCGGCCCCGAGCACTCCTACCTCAAGGACAGCGGCCGCGGCGAGTACCGCGCGGTCACCGACGACGCGGCCATGCAGGCCCTGCGCCTGCTCTCCCGCACCGAGGGCATCATCCCGGCGATCGAGAGCGCCCACGCGCTCGCCGGGGCCCTGGAGGTCGGCAAGGAGCTGGGCAAGGACGGGCTGATCATCGTCAACCTGTCCGGGCGCGGCGACAAGGACATGGACACGGCCGCCCGCTACTTCGGCCTGTACGACACCGCCGCCGACGCCGTCGTCGAGCCGGACGCCGACAGTGACACCGCAGAGATCGAGGGGGACGCCAAGTGAGCGGCAACATCCAGCTGTTGAGCGACACCCTCGCCGCCGCGAAGGCGGAGGGGCGCTCCGCGCTCATCGCGTACCTGCCGGCCGGGTTCCCGACGGTCGACGGCGGGATCGCGGCCGTCAAGGCCGTCTTCGAGGGCGGCGCGGACATCGTCGAGATCGGTCTGCCGCACAGCGACCCCGTCCTCGACGGGCCCGTCATCCAGACCGCCGACGACATCGCCCTCAAGGGCGGCGTCAAGATCGCCGACGTCATGCGCACGGTCCGTGAGGCGCATGGGGCCACCGGGAAGCCGGTGCTCGTCATGACGTACTGGAACCCCATCGACCGTTACGGCGTCGAGCGCTTCACCGCCGAACTGGCCGAGGCGGGCGGCGCGGGCTGCATCCTGCCCGACCTGCCCGTCCAGGAGTCGGCGCTGTGGCGTGAGCACGCGGAGAAGCACGGTCTCGCGACCGTCTTCGTCGTCGCTCCCAGCAGCAAGGACGCCCGGCTCGCCGAGATCACCTCGGCGGGCAGCGGCTTCGTGTACGCGGCCTCGCTGATGGGCGTCACGGGCACGCGGGAGTCCGTGGGCGCCCAGGCCCAGGACCTGGTGCGGCGTACCAAGGCCACCACCGAGCTGCCGGTCTGCGTCGGCCTCGGTGTCTCCAACGCCACCCAGGCGGCCGAGGTGGCCGGCTTCGCCGACGGTGTGATCGTCGGTTCGGCCTTCGTCAAGCGGATGCTGGACGCGGCGGACGAGGCCGCGGGCCTCGACGCGGTCCGCGCCCTCGCGGGCGATCTGGCGAAGGGCGTGCGCGGTACGGCCTGAGACACCTTCCGCCGCGTACGCGCCCTGTTGCGTACGTAACGGACAATCCACTCACTCGAACGGGTGGACCTGGGACCGGGGAGGCGCGCTGCGCCTCCCCGGTTCGTTCTGCCGGTTGTGAGCGAGAAGAACCGTGACGGAAAGCGCACCGCCCGCGAGCGGATGGCGGTCGAGCGAGAGAAGCAGAAGTCCGCGGACAGGCGCCGCCGGGCGCTGATCGTGGGCGCGTCGGTGGTGTGCGTCCTGGCCCTTGCCGCGGTGGTGGGCGTCCTGGCCGCCAACTCGGGCAAGGACAAGAAGAGCGCCGCGTCGGGTCCGGCCGTGTCGCCCTCGGGTGCGACCGGCAAGGACGGCCTCGCGATTCCCGTCGGCAAGGACGGCGCCAAGTCGACCCTCACGGTCTGGGAGGACTTCCGCTGCCCGGCCTGCCAGGCCTTCGAGACGGGGTTCCGCCCGACGATCCACGAGCTGGTGGACGCCGGAAAACTCAGGGTGGAGTACCACCTGGTCACGCTCATCGACGACGGCAGGGGAGGCAGCGGCTCCCGGCACGCGGCCAACGCCGCGGCCTGCGCCCAGGACGCCGGAAAGTTCACGGCCTACCACGACGTGTTGTACGAGAACCAGCCCAGCGAGGCCACCGACGACTTCTCGAACGACAGCAAGCTCATCGAGCTGGCGGGCAAGGTCGACGGCCTGGACACCCCTGCCTTCCAGAAGTGCGTCAAGGACGGCACGCACAACAGCTGGGTCGTGAAGTCGAACGCGGCCTTCCAGCGCGGCGGATTCCGGGGCACGCCGACCGTGCTGCTGGGCGGCAAGAACATCTACGAGGACCAGACGATGACCCCCGCGAAGTTCAAGCAGATGGTGGAGGCGGAGAACAAGGCCTGAGCCCCGCGTCGGCCCTGTGCCCCCGGCTCGGACACGGGCCGGGGGCGACTCATGTCGTTGCTCACGTCCTGACCCGAGTTGTGGCCTTCGTCACGCCCCGTGTCGCGGCCTCTGTTCGGGGCCCCTGTTATGGACCCGTAGCCGGGCTGCTTGCCGTGGGTCCGGTCCGGCAGGGTAGCGTCGACCCTGCCATGGATATCGCCTACATTCCCAGCCCGTCGCACGGTGTGGTGCACCTCGGACCCATCCCGCTGCGCGGCTACGCGTTCTGCATCATCATCGGCGTCTTCGTAGCCGTCTGGCTCGGCAACAAACGCTGGATCGCCCGGGGTGGGCGGCCCGGCACGGTGGCCGACATCGCGGTGTGGGCCGTCCCGTTCGGCCTGGTCGGCGGCCGGCTCTACCACGTGATCACGGACTACGAGCTGTACTTCAGCGACGGCCGTAACTGGGTGGACGCCTTCAAGGTGTGGCAGGGCGGCCTCGGCATCTGGGGCGCGATCGCGCTCGGTGCGGTGGGCGCGTGGATCGGCTGCCGCCGACGCGGCATCCCGCTCCCCGCCTGGGCCGACGCCCTCGCCCCCGGCATCGTCTTCGCCCAGGCCATCGGGCGCTGGGGCAACTGGTTCAACCAGGAGCTCTACGGCAAGGCGACGGACGTGCCGTGGGCGCTGCACATCACGTCCTCCACGGACGGGCGCGTGCCGGGGTACTACCACCCGACGTTCCTGTACGAGTCCCTGTGGTGCGTCGGCGTCGGCTTCCTCGTCATCTGGGCGGACCGCCGCTTCACGCTCGGCCACGGGCGGGCGTTCGCGCTGTACGTCGCCGCGTACTGCGTCGGCCGCGGCTGGATCGAGTACATGCGCGTCGACGACGCCCACCACATCCTGGGCCTGCGTCTCAACGACTGGACCGCGATGGTGGTCTTCCTCCTCGCGGTGACCTACATCGTGGTGTCGGCGCGGCTGCGGCCGGGACGCGAGGAGGTCGTCGAGCCGGACGGGGACACCCCAGACGGGGATGCCGTCGCCCTCGACAAGAAGGCCGACAGCGAGGCCGACAGCACGGCTGACGACGAAGCCGACGAGACGACCGACAAGAAGTCCGACGACAAGAAGCTCGACGGCAAGAATCCCGACGCGAAGACGGACAGCGAGTCCGACGGACCCGCGCAGCCCAAGGAGTCCGTGGAGCCCGCGGAATCCGAGGAGCTCGTGGAGCCCGAGGAGTCCGTGGAGGCACCGAGGGGCGAGGCCGAGTCGGCCAAGAAGGTCTGAGCTCCTCCAGCACGTCGAAGGGGGGCGCCGCGTCCGAGGACGCGGCGCCCCCCTTCGCTCATTTCCGGCGGGAGAGCGCCAGCGTGCGGCGGGCGCCCGCCACGACCGCCGCGTCCACGAAGCGGCCGTCGGGCAGGGCCTGGGCGCCCGGCTCGGTGGCGGCGGCCTTGACGATGAGCTCGGCGGTCTCGACCTCGGCCGGGGTCGGGAGATAGGCGTGCTCGATCACCGGGAGCTGACGGGGGTGGATGGCCGCGCGGCCGAGGAAGCCCAGGGTGCGCCCGTGGGCGCAGGAGGCGGCGAGACCTTCGAGGTCCCGGATGTCCGGGTAGATCGACTGCGTGGGCGGCGCGAGGCCGGCGGCCCGGGCGGCGACCACGATCCGGGCGCGGGCCCAGTCCAGGCCCGCGTCCTCCCGTACGCCCAGGTCGGCCCGTAGATCCGCCTCCCCCAGCCCGATGCCGCGCACCGCCGGGTGGGCCGCGGCGATGGCGAAGGCGTGTTCGACACCGAGGGCGGTTTCCAGGAGGGCGTACAGGGGGATCGCGCCTCCTTCGGAGGGGGCCGAGTGTTCCGCGACCCGGACGACATCGGCCGGGGAGGTCACCTTGGGCAGCCGGAGGCCGGAGAGGCCGGGGAGCGGGGCGAGCGTCCTCAGGTCGGCCTCGGCGAAGGGACCGTCCAGCGCGTTCACGCGGACGTGGACCGGGACCGGGGGAGGGTCCGAGAGCAACTCGGCGGTGGCGGCGCGGGCGTACTTCTTGCGGTGCGGGGCGACCGCGTCCTCCAGGTCGATCAGGACGACGTCCGCGCCGGAGACGAGGGCCTTGGCCACCACTTCCGGGTGGTCTCCGGGGGCGTAGAGCCAGGTGAGCGGGAGGGCCGGGATCCTCATAGGGCGCCTTCCGATCTGAGGGTGGTGATCTCGGCCTCGGACAGGCCGAGTTCGGTGAGGACGGCGTCCGTGTCGGCACCGTGGGGGCGGCCCGTCCAGCGGATCGCGCCGGGGGTGGCGGAGAGCCGGAAGAGCACGTTCTGCATGCGCAGGGGGCCGAGTTCGGGGTCGGCGACGGTGGTGATCGTGTCCAGGGCCGCGTACTGCGGGTCCTCCATCACATCCCGTACGTCCTGGATCGGGGCCACCGCCGCCTCCGCCTTCTCGAAGGCGTCCAGGACCTCGGCGCGGCGGTGGCGGGCGATCCAGGAGCCCACCGCCTCGTCCAGGACGTCCGCGTGACGGGCCCGGTCGGCGCCCGTCGCGAACCACGGTTCCTCGATCAGCTCCGGGCGTCCGACCAGCCGCATCAGCCGCTCGGCGATCGACTGGGCGGAGGTCGAGACGGCGACCCAGGAGCCGTCCGCCGTGCGGTAGGTGTTGCGGGGCGCGTTGTTCGCGGAGCGGTTGCCGGTGCGGGGCTGGACGTAGCCCAACTGGTCGTACCAGAGCGGCTGTGGGCCGAGCACGGTGAGGATCGGCTCGATGATCGCCATGTCGACCACCTGGCCGCGGTCCGAGGCGTCGCGGGCGTGGAGCGCGGCCATGACGGCGTACGCCGTCGCCAGGCCCGCGATCGAGTCGGCCAGGCCGAAGGGCGGGAGGGTCGGCGGGGAGTCCGGTTCGCCGGTGATCGCCGCGAAGCCGCTCATCGCCTCGGCGAGGGTGCCGAAGCCGGGGCGGTGCGCGTACGGGCCGAACTGGCCGAAGGCGGTCACGCGGGCGAGGACGAGGCGGGGGTTGGCGGCCGACAGCTCCGCCCAGCCCAGGTCCCACTTCTCCAGGGTGCCGGGCCGGAAGTTCTCGATGATCACGTCGGCGGTGGCGGCGAGGCGCAGCAGGGTGGCGCGGCCGCCGGGCCTGGACAGGTCGAGGGTGATGGTGCGTTTGTTGCGGCCGAGGAGCTTCCACCACAGGCCGATGCCGTCCTTCGACGGGCCGTGGCCCCGGGACGGGTCGGGCTTGGCCGGGTGCTCGACCTTGACGACCTCCGCGCCGAAGTCGCCGAGCATGGTGGCGGCGAGCGGTCCGGCGAACAGGGTGGCGAGGTCGAGGACGCGCAGCCCGGTGAGCGGGCCGTCACTCGTCCCCGACGCGGTGAGCGGACCGCGGGCCGTCCCCGCCTCCGAGCCCGTATGCCCGCTCATGAGGTGTGCCGGGTGGTCGTGGTGGCCTGGGCGTCGATCTCGGAGCGGTACGGCATCGAGGACGAGGCGCCGGCGCGCTGTACCGACAGGGACGCGGCCGTCGACGCCCACGCGAGAGCGGCACGCATCGGCCGGCCCTCGGCGAGCGCGACCGCGAGGGTGCCGACGAAGGTGTCGCCCGCGCCGGTCGAGTCCACGGCGGTGACCCGTGGTGCGGGCACGGCGAGGGGTTCGGCGCCGCGGGCCGCGTACAGACTGCCCGCCGCGCCCAGGGTGACCACGACTTCCGGTACCTGGTCGAGCAGGGCGGTGGCCGCTTCGCGGGGGTCGGTGACGCCGGTGAGCGCGGCGGCCTCGTGCTCGTTGGGCACCAACAGGTCGATGGAGGCGAGGAGTTCGGGTGGCAGGGACTGTACGGGGGAGGGGGTCAGGACGGTGCGGACGCCGTGGCGGCGCGCGGCCTCGGCGCCCGCGAGGACGGCGGCCAGTGGGATCTCGAGCTGGAGCAGCAGCGCGTCGGCGCCGGCGATGAGGGCCTCGTCGCCGGGGGCGAGGTGGTCGACGGTGGCGTTGGCACCGGGGACGACGACGATCGCGTTGCCGCCCTCGTCGTCCACGACGATGTGCGCGGTGCCGGACGGGCCCTCGGTGGTGCGCAGGTGGTCGGTGTCCACGCCCGAGTGCTCCAGGGTCGTACGGAGCTGGGAGCCGAAGGCGTCGGCGCCCACCGCGCCGATCATCGAGACGTCGGAGCCCGCGTGGGCGGCGGCCACCGCCTGGTTGGCGCCCTTGCCGCCGGGGATCGTACGGAACTCCCGTCCCGTCACGGTCTCTCCGCGCTGCGGGGCCTTCGCGACGTACGCGACGAGGTCCATGTTCGTGCTGCCGAGCACGGCGATATGGGTCATGGGTGACGGGTCTCCCGGTGCGTGAGCTGGTGGGTCAGCTGGGCGAGGGTGTCGAAGCCGATGCCGTCGAAGTCGGCGACGGAGGTGGCGAGGCGGTTCTTGAGGGGGGTGGTCCAGCGGTCGGGGAGCGCGGCGGGGGTGCCGGTGAGAAGGCCCGCGACGCTGCCCGCCGTCGCGCCGTTGGAGTCGGTGTCCCAGCCACCGGACACCGCGCGACAGATGGAGCCGGAGAAGTCGCCGTTCGCGTGGGTGAGGGCGGCGGCGATCAGGGCGGTGTTGGGGAGGGCGTGGACCCAGTGGTAGGCGCGGTGGGTGGTGTGCAGTGCGTCGACGACCGTGTCGAAGTCCTCGGTGGTGCGGGCGAGGTGGACGGCGTGGCGGATCGCCTCGGCCAGCCGGGAGGCGGGGGGTACGACGGTGAGGCCGGTGCGCAGGCAGGCGTGGATGTCGCCGTGGCCGGTGGCCGCCTCGGCGATGGTGGCCGCCGTGAACATCGCGGCGTACACGCCGTTCGCGGTGTGGGTGAGGGTGGCGTCCCGGTGGGCCGCTGCCGCGGCGGCCGCCGGATCGCCCGGGTTGGTCCAGCCGTGGACGTCGGCGCGGATCAGGGCGCCGATCCACTCGCGGAAGGGGTTGCGGTGGTGGGCCGTGTGCGGGGGTTCGATGCCGGTGAGGAGGTTGCGGTAGGCGACGCGTTCGGCGGTGAACGTGCGGCCGGCGGGGAGTTCGTCCAGCCAGAGGCGGGCCACGTCGGCGGTCGTGAAGTCCCTGCCGTATCGCTGGAGCAACAGGAGGTTCAGGAGGGGGTAGTTGAGGTCGTCGTCCTCGGGCATGCCGTCGATGTTCTCGGCGAGGGAGGTGGGGGCGGAGCGTCTGTTCCAGGGGTGGGTCCGCAGGAGGTCGTCGGGTACGCCCCGGGCGGTGAACCAGGTGCGCAGGGGCCAGTTTCCGCCGGCCCGGGCCAGGTCGCGGATCCCTTCGAGGGGGAGTTTCTCCACCGGTTTGCCGAGCAGACAACCGACCGCTCTGCCGAGCCAGGCGGCTTCCAGTGGGGCCTGGGTGGGGGCGGGGGCCGGGGTGGGCCCGGGCCGGGCGGGCCAGTCCGGGCAGTGGGCCCTGATCTGCCCCAGGTCCGTCGGTTCCGCATCCGCCAACCCGCCGGGCAGCTCCGCCAGTTCGTCCAGGAGGTCGCCCGCCAGTGCGCGCAGATACCGCGAGGCCGGAGTCGGGGACGTGCCCGCGCGCGGTGGGGCCTTTGGGCCGCCCGCCGCGTGCCAGCGGGCGGCGATCGCCTCCGGTGCGCGGCCGTCCTGGCACGCCTGGGCGAGTTCGTGGCCGAGCAGGTCCTCGGGTTGGACCCAGGTCAGTCGGAGCGTCATGGGGTCCCCGTCAGCTCGGCGTGCGCGGACTCGTGGGCGCGACGACGGCCGACGTCACGAGCGAAGATCTCGCGGGTCACCTCGGTGAGGGCGGTCGCCGGGGCGTGCAGGTCCAGGCGGCTGGCCTCGGCGACCGTCTTGGCCCAGTCGTGGGGGATCTCGGAGCCGAGCGCGCCGGCGAGGGCGCCGGACATGGTGGCGATGGAGTCGCAGTCGCGGCCGTAGTTCACCGAGCCGAGGACCGCGTGCCGGTAGTCGCCCCCGGACACCACCAACATGCCCAGCGCGACGGGGAGTTCCTCGATCGCGTGGAGGCGGGAGGGGCGGCGGCCGGCGAGGGAGGGGGAGCGGTAGTCGGGGCCGACCGTGTCGTAGGGGGCCACCGCCTCGCGGAGCGGGATCAGCGCCGACTCGAAGTCCGTGTGACGGGCGGCGACTTCGCAGACCGCCTCGATCGCGGACCGGGTGCCGTCCTTCGCCAGGGACAGGCAGGCCGCGACGACCGAGTCCGGGGTCGCCCGGGGGGCGCACGCCGCCGCCACCCCCGCCGCGAAGACGCCCGCCGCCTCCCGCCCGTACGACGACTGGTGGGCGCCCGCGACGTCGAGCGCCTCGGCGTACGCGCCCGCCGGGTTGGCCGCGTTGACCAGGCCGACCGGCGCCATGTACATCGCGGCGCCGCAGTTGACGATGTTGCCGGAGCCGGCCTCCCGGGGGTCCACATGGCCGTAGTGGAGGCGGGCCACCAGCCACTTCTCCGCGAGGAAGATCCGCTGGAGGGGGATGGCCTCGGCCTCCAGTTCCGGGATCCAGCGCGGGCCCGTCATGAGGTCGGGGACCAGGTGCTCGGCCACGGCGTACGCGTCGAGGTGGTCGCGGACGGTGGCGTACACGCGTACCAGCGCGTGGGTCATCAGGGTGTCGTCGGTGACGTGTCCGTCGCCCTTGTGGTACGGGGCGATGGGGCGGGCGGTGCGCCAGGCGCCGCCGTTCCAGGGGCCGACGATGCCGTGGATCCGGCCGCCGTGCCGTTCGACGATCTGCTCGGGGGTGTAGCCCTCGACGGGGCCGCCCAGCGCGTCGCCGACGGCGGCTCCGACGAGGGCTCCGGTGATGCGTTCGTCGAGGGTTCCCGATCCTTCTCCTTTGGGCGTCATGCCCGAATCATCCCTCTGGGGTGGCCAGTTCCGTCGCTTCCAGGAGGTCGGCGAGTCCGATCAGGTCCGTGCCCGTGAGGCGGGGCAGCGCGCAGCCGGACAGGATGCGGCAGGCGTCGCGCCAGGAGGCCGGGATCGCGGCGCCCCCGCCCAGCGCGCCGGTGAGCGCGCCCGCGAGGGCCGGGGCCGAGTCCGCGACCCGGGACAGACAGGCGGCGGCGGGCACCGCCTCCGCGATCCGGCCGCGTGCGGCGGTGGCCAGGGCGAGGGCGACCGGCACGGTCTCCGCCGCCGCGATGCCGTAGCTGTAGACGTGGTCGACGATCTGGTGTTCCAGGAGGGGGACCAGGGCGAAGGTGTCCTCGCTGGCGCGGGCCAGCCGCAGTGCGTGCCGCGCGTTGCGGCCGATCTCCGTCGACTCGGGGAGCTCGGCGAGGGCGGCGTCCGCGCACGCGTCGACGTCGGCCCCGGCGAGGGCGAGCGCGAGGGCCGCGGCCATCGCGCGGGCGCCGTGCACCCCGTCGCCGTCCTGGGTGTAGCGGGCGTCGAACTCGGCGAGTTCCGCGGCGAGTCGGGGGTCGCCCGGGTGCGCCACGGCGAGCACACAGGCCCGTACGCAGGCCGCGTCGTCGAAGTAGTGCGGGTTGTCGTGGCCGGTGGCGGGCGGGCGCAGCCCGGTGGCGAGGTTGCCGAGGCCCGCCCGTACGGAGATCCGGGCGCGGAGGGGGAGCAGTGCGGACTCGACCTCGGGGGCGCGCTCGGCGGCCGCGGCGACCTCGCTGGCGACGGCGTTCCAGGACAGGTCGATGGACGCCCGCATCCGGCGTTCCCGGCTCAGGTCGCCGAGCGCGCTGCGGTCCCCGGCGCGCAGCACGGCCTCCGCCGCGAACGCCGCCCATTCCGCGTCGTCCGACGGGCCGAGCCGCAGGGGTTCCGGCGGCTGGTTCAGCGCGATGGGCACGGGCAGGGTGGTCGTCGCGTTCTGTTCCGCGAAGGTGTCCAGCTCGCGGGTCAGCCGCCGGGTCCACTCGGGCATCCGGGCCGCGCGGTGCCGGCCGGCGGGCCAGCCCGCGGCGTCGCCCGCGGCCAGTCCGAGCAGGAGGCCCTCGATCCGGCGGGGGCGCGGGGCGGGTGCGGGGGCGGCGCCCGGCTCGGTGCGGGGGGCCGTGTCCGACGAGGGGGTGTCCCCGGGGTCGGTCGTCGTGGGGGTGTCCCCGGGGTCGGACGTCGTGGGGGAGTCCCCGATGTCGGTCGTCGAGGGGGAGTCCTCGACGTCGGTCGTCGAGGGGAAGTCCTCGACGTCGCAGATCGAGACCGATCCCCCGGCTTCCGGTGCCGAGGCCGATCCCGTACCGGGTTCGTCGCCCACCAGGCCGGGTCTCATGGCTGCACCTCGTCATCGTCGTCGGCAAGGATGTAGTCACTGGTGAGGGCGTACAGGTCGGGGGGCGGAGGTGTCGTGTTCCCAGTCCCCCACTTCCCGTCGTCCCCCGGTGTGAGCAGTTCCGCCACGTCCAGTACGTGGTGGCCCGCCATGGAGGGCAGGCAGCTGCCGCGTGCCGGGCCGATCGCCGCCGCCCAGTCCGCCGGGATCGCGGCGGCACCCCGGGTCGCCCCGGCCAGCGCGCCCGCCACCGCGGCCGTGGTGTCGGCGTCACGGCCCATGTTGACGGCGGTGAGGACGGACTCGGCGAAGTCGCCGTCGGCGGCGGCGTACGCGCCGAAGGCGAGGGCGACGGCCTCGGGCGCCAGGTCCGTCCAGGGGTAGCCGCCGATGACGACCGCCGAGCGGACCGCCCGTTCCCCGCGGTGGGCGACGGCCACCGCCCGGCGCAGGGAGCGGGCCGTCCAGGAGTCGTCCGGGATCACGGCGAGCGCGGAGGCGACCACCGCGATCGTGGCCGCGCCCCCCATCGCCGCAGCGACCCCCGCCGCGACCGCCTGGCCGCCGTAGATGCCCTCGCCCTCATGGCTCACCGAGCCGTCGATCGCCACCAGCCGGGCCGCCTCCGCCGGGCGGCCCGCCGCGAAGACGCCGAAGGGAGCCGCCCGCATCGCCAGACCGTCGCTCCAGGCGTGCCGGTGCTGGGCGGAGATGGGGGCCGCGAGTCCCCGGCGCAGGTTCTCCAGGGTGCCGCGCTCGCTGAAGCCGGCGCCCCGGAACGGCCCCTCGTCGCGGTCGGCGATCCACTGGTGCCAGGCCGCCTCGACATGCGTCACGGTGAGCGCCGAACCGTGCCGGGCCAGCAGCAGCCCCGAGAAGATCGCGTACTCCGTGTCGTCCGTCCCGGCCGGGTGCTCGGCCACGTACCCCGTGATCCGTCCCCACTTCGCGCGGATCTGCGACGGCCTCATGTTCTCGGCGGGCGCGCCCAGCGCGTCCCCGACGGCGAGGCCGAGCAGCGCGCCGCGGGCCCGCTCGCGCAGAGCGGCCGAGTCCCCGGGGGCCGGGACGGAGGGAATGCAGGCGATGGAAGCCATACGGTGCCTCTCCTCTCAGGGCGCAGAGCCCTTTGGGGATGTGTCCCACGGGAGGGGGTGGGGAGAGCCGTCCGTGGCTCCTCATTCACCCGGTCGACATCTGTGCATGATCTTCAACAGATGAGCACTTGAGCGTAAAGCCGCAGGTTAGCTCAGCCTTTCCTTGCTGGCGGAGAAGAAATTCCAGGCGTAGTTTCATGGTTGTCAAAAAGTAGAAACAGTCCAATCGACGGATCCTGGGGGACCGGTATGTCCATCATCGACACCGAGGCGACGCTGCACGAGGCGCACCGCGACAACCACACCCACCGGGACGTGAACGGCGGATGGCTGCGCCCGGCGGTGTTCGGCGCGATGGACGGGCTCGTGTCCAACCTCGCCCTGATGACCGGTGTCGCCGGCGGGTCCGTCTCCCATCAGACGATCGTCATCACCGGGCTCGCGGGCCTGGCCGCCGGCGCCTTCTCCATGGCCGCGGGCGAGTACACCTCC
This sequence comes from Streptomyces mirabilis, assembly GCF_039503195.1. Taxonomy (NCBI): domain Bacteria; kingdom Bacillati; phylum Actinomycetota; class Actinomycetes; order Kitasatosporales; family Streptomycetaceae; genus Streptomyces; species Streptomyces mirabilis. The sequence goes on along the minus strand of NZ_JBCJKP010000001.1, from coordinate 3,074,009 downwards.
GTCGCCTCGCAGCGCGAACTCGTCCAGGCCGAACTCGACGTCGAGCGCCGTGAGTTGAGAAAGCATCCGCAGGACGAGGAGCGCGAGCTCGCCGCGCTGTACGAGTCGCGCGGCGTCGATTCCGCGCTCGCCCGCGAAGTGGCCAAGCAGCTCTCGCGCGACCCCGAACAGGCCCTGGAGATACATGCCCGCGAAGAGCTCGGCATCGACCCCGGCGACCTGCCCTCCCCGGCCGTCGCCGCCGTGTCGAGTTTCGGCTCCTTCGCCCTGGGCGCCCTGCTCCCCGTGCTGCCGTATCTGCTCGGCGCGACCGTCCTGTGGCCCGCGCTGCTGCTCGCGCTGATCGGGCTCTTCGCGTGCGGCGCGATCGTGGCCCGGGTGACGGCTCGAAGCTGGTGGTACAGCGGAATCCGGCAGCTCGCGCTCGGGGGTGCCGCGGCGGGTGTGACGTACCTCCTGGGCAGCCTGTTCGGTACCGCCGTAGGATGATGTCTCGCGCACCTATGCACGGGACTGCATAAGTAGCCGTTACTCGCTGGTTTCGATCGCTTAACCACTGGGAATGAGCCGTAAGCGCTGCGGGCAATGAGGCCTGCGCCGCGCCAGTGCGGTGGGTGACGTTGCCCGCCGTACTCCGGGCCCACGGACATGGATCTGTCCGCTTAGGTCCCCTTAACTTCACTGTCGTGCGAGGTACCCCCACGCCACCCCACGGTGTCCGCATGTTGGAACGTAGTATCCGGTTCCCGAGAACCGCCCCATCATGTAACCTGCACGAAATTTTGCACCCCTAAGCAGAGGGCCAACGTCGTCCCTCGGCACATGCATATGCCACGACGACGACGGGAGAGCCGATGCGTACGCCGCGCCAGCCGTCCCAGCACTCCACGAATGGCCAGAAGTGGTCCTTCATGGATGCTCGCCCTGCTGCGCAGGGTATGTACGACCCCCGCAACGAGCACGACGCCTGTGGCGTCGGCTTCGTGGCCACCCTCACCGGTGAGGCGAGCTACGCGCTGGTCGAGCAGGCGCTCACCGTGCTGCGCAACCTGGAGCACCGGGGTGCCACCGGCGCCGAGCCCGACTCGGGCGACGGCGCGGGCATCCTGTCCCAGGTGCCCGACGCGTTCCTCCGTGAGGTGGCCGGATTCGAGCTGCCCGCGGCCGGCGCGTACGCGGTCGGCATCGCCTTCCTGCCCGAGGACGGCATCGAGGATGTCGTCTCACAGATCGAGACGATCGCCGCCGACGAGGACCTGACCGTCCTCGGCTGGCGCGAGGTCCCGGTCGCCCCCGAGCTGCTCGGCGCCACCGCCCGCTCCACGATGCCCGCCTTCCGGCAGATCTTCGTCACGGACGGCGTCTCGACCGGCATCGAGCTGGACCGCAAGGCGTTCGTGCTGCGCAAGCGCGCCGAGCGTGAGGCCGGCGTGTACTTCCCGTCGCTCTCCGCGCGCACCATCGTCTACAAGGGCATGCTGACCACCGGCCAGCTGGAGCCCTTCTTCCCGGACCTGTCCGACCGCCGCTTCGCCTCCGCGATCGCGCTCGTGCACTCCCGGTTCTCCACCAACACCTTCCCGAGCTGGCCGCTCGCCCACCCGTACCGCTTCGTCGCGCACAACGGCGAGATCAACACGGTCAAGGGCAACCGCAACTGGATGAAGGCCCGCGAGTCCCAGCTGGTCTCCGACCTCTTCGGTGACAAGGGCCTGGAGCGGGTCTTCCCGGTCTGTACGCCCGACGCCTCCGACTCCGCCTCCTTCGACGAGGTGCTCGAGCTCCTCCACCTCGGCGGCCGCTCGCTCCCGCACTCCGTGCTGATGATGATCCCGGAGGCGTGGGAGAACCACGACTCCATGGACCCGGCCCGCCGCGCCTTCTACCAGTTCCACGCCACGATGATGGAGCCCTGGGACGGCCCGGCCTGTGTCACCTTCACCGACGGCACCCAGGTCGGCGCGGTCCTCGACCGCAACGGTCTGCGCCCCGGCCGCTACTGGGTCACCGACGAGGGCCTCGTCGTCCTCGGCTCCGAGGTCGGCGTCCTCGACATCGACCCCGCGAAGGTCGTCCGCAAGGGTCGCCTCCAGCCCGGCAAGATGTTCCTCGTCGACACCGCCGAGCACCGCATCATCGAGGACGACGAGATCAAGGCCGCCCTCGTCGCCGACAAGCCGTACGCGGAGTGGCTCGAAGCCGGCGAGATCGAGCTCTCCGACCTCCCCGAGCGCGAGCACATCGTGCACACCCACGCCTCGGTCACCCGCCGCCAGCAGACCTTCGGCTACACCGAGGAAGAGCTGCGCATCATCCTCGCGCCGATGGCCAACACCGGCGGTGAGCCGCTGGGCTCCATGGGCACCGACTCCCCGATCGCGGCCCTGTCAGCGCGCCCGCGTCTGCTCTTCGACTACTTCACCCAGCTGTTCGCGCAGGTCACCAACCCGCCGCTGGACGCGATCCGCGAGGAGCTCGTCACCTCGCTGCGCTCCTCGCTGGGCCCGCAGGGCAACCTGCTGGAGCCCACGGCCGCGTCCTGTCGTAGCGTCACCCTGCCCTTCCCGGTGATCGACAACGACGAGCTGGCCAAGCTCATCCACATCAACGCCGACGGCGACATGCCGGGCATGAAGGCCGCGACCCTGTCCGGTCTCTACCGGGTCAGCGGCGGCGGCGACTCCCTCGCCGCGCGGATCGAGGAGATCTGCGCGGAGGCCGACGCCGCCATCGAGAACGGCGCCCGTCTGATCGTCCTGTCCGACCGCCACTCCGACGCCGAGCACGCGCCGATCCCCTCGCTGCTGCTCACCGCGGCCGTCCACCACCACCTCATCCGCACCAAGCAGCGCACCCAGGTGGGCCTGCTGGTCGAGGCGGGCGACGTCCGCGAGGTCCACCACGTGGCCCTCCTCATCGGCTTCGGCGCCGCCGCGGTCAACCCCTACCTGGCGATGGAGTCGGTCGAGGACCTGGTCCGCGCCGGCACCTTCCTGACCGGCATCGAGGCCGAGCAGGCCATCCGCAACCTGATCTACGCGCTCGGCAAGGGCGTCCTCAAGGTCATGTCCAAGATGGGCATCTCGACCGTCGCCTCCTACCGCGGCGCCCAGGTCTTCGAGGCCGTCGGCCTCGACCAGGCCTTCGTCGAGAAGTACTTCAACGGCACCGCCACCAAGATCGGCGGCGCCGGCCTCGACGTCATCGCCAAGGAGGTCGCGGCGCGGCACGCCAAGGCCTACCCGGCCTCCGGCATCGCCCCGGCGCACCGGGCCCTCGACATAGGCGGCGAGTACCAGTGGCGCCGCGAGGGCGAGCCGCACCTGTTCGACCCGGAGACGGTCTTCCGCCTCCAGCACTCGACGCGCTCCGGCAACTACGACATCTTCAAGAAGTACACCGACCGGGTGAACGAGCAGTCCGAGCGCCTGATGACGCTGCGTGGCCTGTTCGGCTTCAAGTCCGACCGGCAGCCGATCTCGATCGACGAGGTCGAGCCGGTGAGCGAGATCGTCAAGCGCTTCTCCACCGGCGCGATGTCGTACGGCTCCATCTCCAAGGAGGCGCACGAGACCCTCGCCATCGCCATGAACCAGCTGGGCGGCAAGTCCAACACCGGTGAGGGCGGCGAGGACGCGGACCGGCTCTACGACCCGGCGCGCCGCTCGTCGATCAAGCAGGTCGCCTCCGGCCGCTTCGGCGTCACGTCGGAGTACCTGGTCAACGCCGACGACATCCAGATCAAGATGGCGCAGGGTGCCAAGCCCGGCGAGGGCGGCCAGCTGCCCGGCCACAAGGTCTACCCGTGGGTCGCCAAGACCCGGCACAGCACCCCGGGCGTGGGCCTGATCTCCCCGCCCCCGCACCACGACATCTACTCCATCGAGGACCTGGCCCAGCTGATCCACGACCTCAAGAACGCGAACCCGCAGGCGCGGATTCACGTCAAGCTGGTCTCCGAGGTCGGTGTCGGCACGGTCGCCGCGGGTGTCTCCAAGGCGCACGCGGACGTGGTGCTCATCTCCGGCCACGACGGCGGTACGGGCGCCTCCCCGCTGACCTCCCTGAAGCACGCGGGCGGCCCCTGGGAGCTCGGCCTCGCCGAGACCCAGCAGACGCTGCTGCTCAACGGCCTGCGCGACCGTATCGTCGTACAGACCGACGGCCAGCTGAAGACCGGCCGTGACGTCGTCATCGCCGCGCTGCTCGGCGCCGAGGAGTTCGGTTTCGCGACCGCGCCGCTCGTCGTCTCCGGCTGCGTCATGATGCGCGTCTGCCACCTGGACACCTGCCCGGTCGGCATCGCCACCCAGAACCCGGTGCTGCGCGATCGCTTCGCCGGCAAGGCCGAGTACGTCGTGAACTTCTTCAAGTTCATCGCCGAAGAGGTCCGCGAGATCCTCGCCGAGCTGGGCTTCCGCACCATCGAGGAGGCCGTCGGCCACGCCGAGAACCTCGACGTGGAGCGGGCGGTCACCCACTGGAAGGCGCAGGGCCTGGACCTCTCCCCGCTCTTCCACGTGCCCGAGCTGCCCGAGGGCGCGGTGCGCCACCAGGTCATCGCCCAGGACCACGGTCTGGAGAAGGCGCTCGACAACGAGCTGATCAAGCTCGCCGCCGACGCGCTGGCCGCGAACACCCAGGCCGACGCCCAGCCGGTGCGCGCCCAGGTCGCGATCCGCAACATCAACCGCACGGTCGGCACCATGCTCGGCCACGAGGTGACGAAGAAGTTCGGTGGCGGGGGCCTGCCCGACGACACCATCGACATCACCTTCACCGGCTCCGCGGGCCAGTCCTTCGGCGCCTTCCTGCCGCGCGGCGTCACGCTGCGCCTGGAGGGCGATGCCAACGACTACGTCGGCAAGGGTCTCTCCGGCGGCCGGGTGATCGTCCGTCCCGACCGGGGCGCCGACCACCTCGCCGAGTACTCGACCATCGCGGGCAACACCATCGCGTACGGCGCGACGGGCGGCGAGCTCTTCCTGCGCGGCCGCACCGGCGAGCGCTTCTGCGTCCGCAACTCCGGCGCGACGGTGGTCTCCGAGGGCGTGGGTGACCACGGCTGCGAGTACATGACCGGCGGTCACGCGGTCGTCCTCGGCGAGACGGGCCGCAACTTCGCGGCCGGCATGTCCGGCGGCATCGCGTACGTCGTCGACCTGAACCGCGACAACGTCAACGCCGGCAACGTGGGCGCCGTCGAGGCCCTCGACGACACCGACAAGCAGTGGCTGCACGACGTGGTGCGCCGCCACCAGGAGGAGACCGGCTCGACCGTCGCCGAGAAGCTCCTGGCGGAGTGGGACACAGCGGTGGACCGCTTCAGCAAGATCATCCCCAGCACGTACAAGGCAGTGCTCGCCGCCAAGGACGCCGCCGAGCGAGCCGGACTCCCCGAGTCCGAGATCACCGAGAAGATGATGGAGGCGGCGACCAATGGCTGATCCCAAGGGCTTTCTGAACCACGGCCGCGAGGTCGCCAGGACCCGCCCCGTCGCGGAGCGCGTCAAGGACTGGAACGAGGTCTACGTTCCGGGCTCGCTGCTCCCGATCATCTCCAAGCAGGCCAGCCGTTGCATGGACTGCGGGATCCCGTTCTGCCACAACGGCTGTCCGCTGGGGAACCTGATCCCCGAGTGGAACGACTACGCCTACCGCGAGGACTGGTCCGCCGCGTCCGAGCGTCTGCACGCCACGAACAACTTCCCGGAGTTCACGGGCCGCCTGTGCCCCGCTCCGTGCGAGTCGGCGTGCGTGCTGGGCATCAACCAGCCCGCCGTGACCATCAAGAACGTCGAGGTCTCGATCATCGACAAGGCGTGGGACACGGGCGACGTCGCCCCGCGGATCCCCGAGCGCCTGTCGGGCAAGACCGTCGCCGTCATCGGTTCGGGCCCGGCGGGCCTGGCCGCCGCCCAGCAGCTCACCCGGGCGGGCCACACGGTCGCCGTGTACGAGCGTGCCGACCGCGTCGGCGGCCTGCTGCGCTACGGCATCCCCGAGTTCAAGATGGAGAAGCGGCACATCAACCGCCGCATCGAGCAGATGCGCGCGGAGGGCACCCGCTTCCGCACCGGCATCGAGATCGGCCGCGACCTCAAGGCGACGGACCTGCGCAAGCGGTACGACGCCGTGGTCATCGCCGCCGGTGCGACGACCGCGCGTGACCTCCCGGTCCCCGGCCGCGAGCTCAAGGGCATCCACCAGGCCATGGAGTACCTGCCGCTGGCCAACAAGGTGCAGGAGGGCGACTACGTGGCGCCCCCGATCACGGCCGAGGGCAAGCACGTCGTGGTCATCGGCGGCGGCGACACCGGCGCGGACTGCGTGGGCACCGCCCACCGCCAGGGCGCGGCCTCGGTCACGCAGCTGGAGATCATGCCGCAGCCCGGCGAGGAGCGGAGCCCGGGCCAGCCCTGGCCGACGTTCCCCATGCTCTACAAGGTCACCTCCGCGCACGAGGAGGGCGGCGACCGCGTCTACTCGGTCTCCACCACCCACTTCGAGGGCGACGAGGACGGAAACGTCCAGTGGCTGCACCTCACCGAGGTCGAGTTCGTCGACGGCAAGCTGAACCAGAAGCCGGGCACGGAGCGCAAGATCCCCGCCCAGCTGGTCACGCTGGCCATGGGCTTCACCGGCACCGACGTCGAGAACGGCGTGGTCTCGCAGTTCGGCCTGGAGCTCGACGCGCGCGGCAACATCGCCCGCGACGCCGAGTTCGCGACCAACGTGCCCGGCGTGTATGTCGCCGGTGACGCCGGCCGCGGCCAGTCGTTGATCGTCTGGGCCATCGCGGAGGGCCGCTCGGCCGCCCGCGGGGTCGACCGCTTCCTGACCGGGGCCAGCGACCTGCCGGCCCCGATCCGCCCGACGGACCGCTCACTGATGGTCTGACGCTCCACCCCAACAAACGTCCCGTACAACGGCGTACGGAACTGAACGCGGCGCCTGCCTTGTCCCCGACCGGACGGTGGTGGGCGCCGTGGTGCGTCGTCAGCGGGTTGGACGGTGGCGGGCGCGGTGACGCGCCGTCAACAGGTCGGGTCGGCGGCGGCGCGTCGTGGTGGCCGGTCTCATGCGGCCGGGTGCCCGGTGTCGTCCGGCCAGACCCCGATGTGGTCCTGCTCCAGTTCCAGCATCACCCGGTCCTCCATTCCGAGGGCCGCGGTGTACTCGGCGGGCAGCTGGAGCCGGCCGGCCCGGTCCAGCGTCGCGAACTCCCGTGCCACCAGGGACTCCTGGCCCTCCGCGTCGACCTCCGTGCGGCGCAGCACCTCCGTCGAGGTACGGCCGTCACGGATCGCGACCGCGCGGCGGACCTCGCCGGCGACCGCCTGGTCGTGCGTGACGATCACGATCGTCGTGCCCAGCTCCTCGTTGGCCCGGCGGAACGCCGCGAAGACCTCCGCGCCGGTGGCCGAGTCCAGCTCACCGGTCGGTTCGTCGGCGAGCAGCACCGACGGCGAGTTGGCGAGGGCCACGGCGATCGCGACCCGCTGCTGCTGCCCCCCGGACATCTGCTGGGGCCGACGGTCCCGGCAGTCGGCGACGCCGAGCATCGCGAGCAGTTCCTCCGCCCGCTCGGCCCGCCGCTTCCCGCGGCCCCGGCCGCCCTTCAACTGCATGGGCAGCGCCACGTTCTGGGCCGCCGTCAGATAGGGGAGGAGATTGCGGGCCGTCTGCTGCCAGACGAAACCGACCACCTCACGGCGGTAGCGCAGCCGGTCCTTCGCGTTCATCGTGAGCAGATCGCGGCCCGCGACCCGCGCGGCGCCCGCGGTGGGCACGTCGAGGCCGGCGAGGATGTTCATCAGGGTCGACTTGCCGCTGCCGGAGGCGCCGACCAGGGCCATCAACTCGCCCTCCTGGACCAGCAGATCGAGCCCTTGGAGCGCCTGCACCTCCACCCCGGCGGAGCCACCGCGCCGAGCGGAGCCGTCCCCGGCCGCCCGGCCGGAGAAGATGCGGACCAGCCGGTCGCAGGCGATCAGGGCGTCCCGCCCGTACGCGGGCCGGTCGCGGCGCGCCGCCGCCCGATGCTCCAGCTCCGCCAGGCTCGTCCGCGAGGTCGTCGGGGTCATCGCATGCCTCCTGTCCTGAGTTCGGTGATCGACGTACGGCGCCCCGCCCACCAGGCCTGCGCGACGGCCACCGCCCACGCCAGCAGCACCGTGCCCGCCGCGGGCAGGAGCAGCGACCACAGGTCGGTACGCAGCGACGCGCCGATCACCGGCACTCGGCCCGCCGCGGTGGCCAGCGCGAGACGTTCCAGGTCGATGCCGGGAGCGAGCAGCCGGACCGTGGCCCAGCCGGCGAGCATTCCGCCCGAGGCCGCGAGCAGCGCCTGAGGCAGCGCGTCCAGACTGAGCAGCCGACGGCCCTGGCGGGACGTGAGGCCCATGGTGTGCAGCCGGGCCAGCAGCGCGGCTCGTTCCGGCGCGGACTGAAGGAGGGAGAGCAGCAGGGCGAGTACGGCGTACCCCGCACCGGCCAGGGCGGCCGTGGTGTAGATCCGCTCGGCGCCCGCCTGCAACGGCGCGTCGGAGAGCGCCGCCCGCTCCTCGTCGCGCGACGTCACGGTGAGGCCCTTCCCGGCGCCGCGCACGGCCGTCCGCAGGGCCGGTGCGTCGAGTGCGGCACCGGTCGCCAGCAGCGTCGTCGGGTCGGAGTGCGTGAGGCCCGCGGCGTCGACCAGCAGGAAGTCGGCGCCGGGGGCGGCGGGGGTGCGGGAGCGTACGGCGGCGACCCGGACGGTGATGTCACCCGCGAGGGACGTGATCCGACGCGGCGCGCGGCCCAGACGCTCCGCGAGACCGGGGGAGGCGACGGCGTTCAGCACACGCCCCGTCCCCGCACCTTGCGCCCCCTTGGGCTTCAACACATCCGCGGGGAACGCCCCGAGATGCGTCTGCCGGGCCAGCCGGGCGTACGACGCCGGCTCGACCCCGATCAGCGTCAGGCCCTCCTTCGCCCCCGCCCCGCCGGAGGTGAGCTCCGCCGTGCGCTCGATCCGCACGGCCGTCACCGCACGCACGGCCGCGACCTTCCGTACCGCCCCTGCCAGGCCCGCCGGGAGCGGCGTCACCTCGCCCGGCCCGGCGATCCGCGCGTCCGCGCCGGTCGCCAGCAGCGCGGCCCGGTCCCGGGCGTCGGACACCCCGGCGAGCACGGAACCCCCGAACGCCGCCGTCGTCAGGGCCAGCAGCAGCGCCAGCAGCGGCAGCGCGACGCCCACCGTCGAGGAGCGGCCCGCGCGGGCCAGCGACAGGAAACCGACCACCCCGCGCCCTCGCGCGGCCGGGCGCGCGGCCCACCGCAGCGGCAGCGGATACAGCCGTACGAGCACCAGCGCCGCGATCAGCCCGACCAGGACCGGGGCGGCGCTCACCAGGAGGTCGCCCGCGCTGGACGCGCCGCGCCGCCGCAGCGCCACGACCGAGCCGACGGCCAGCACCAGCACGGTGAGTTCGGCGACCGTGCGGCGCCTGCCGGGCCTGGCGTGGGCGAGATCGTCGCGCTCCGCGTGCGCCCACGGCCTGCGGTGCGCCACGACCGCCCGCACCGGCAGTACGGCACAGGCGAGGAGAGCGACGGCGGACGCCCCGAGCACGGCGGGCAGGAGCCGGGCCTCGTCGACGGTGAGCACGGCGAGCAGCAGACCGGCGGTGGCCGCGGGCACCGCCACGACCGCGGTCTCGGCGAGGAGCCGTCCGGCGATCCCGCGCAGCGAGCCGCCCCGCGCACGCAGCAGGGCGAGTTCGGCGGCCCGGCGGACGGCGATCAGCCCGCCGGCCATCACCAGGACGACGGCGGCGACCGCGCCGATCCCGAACGCCCCGACCGCCACCACGGGCGTGATCGCCACGCGGGTCGTCGAGTAGGAGCCGACGACCGTCTCCAGATCGGTGGCGACGGCCGCGGTGCCCCCGGCCACCTCGCGCATCCGTAGCAGCTCGGGCCCGCCTTCGAGGGAGGCGATCCGGGAGACGAGCCCCGGGACGTCCTGTGCGGTGAGCCGGTCGGTGGCGGGGGCGAACCGCCAGTACAGCTCCGGCTCTCCCTGGCTGCCGAGGAGCACCGGGGCGGCGCCGGGCGCCAGCAGCAGGCCCGCGTCCCAGTAGAACTGCGGCGGGACCGGGGCGTCCGCGGCCACGCCCGGGGTGCGCAGGACCGGCTCCGCGGACCAGTAACCGCCCTGCGGACGCCGGGGCTCCACGATCCCGGTGATCCGCACGACCAGCGGCGTGCCCCCGAAGCCGTCCACGTCGATGACGGAACCGACCCGCAGCCGCAGCGTCCGGGCGGTCGCCTCGGTCACCGCGGCCTCGACCTTCCTGGTGCCCGCCGTCACCTCCCCGGTGGCGATGGGGAGCCGCCCGCCGCGCACGGTGGAGTGGGCGGCGAGTCCCGACTGCGCGACCAGCGTGAAACGGGGCGGCGCGTCGATCACCGGCAGCCAGTGATTCAGCCCGACGAGGCTCTTGGAGGTCCGTACCCCGTAGGCCGACTCCATGGTGTCCGCCCGCAGCGGCGCGGGCAGCCTGGCCAGCGCCGCGCGCCGGACGGCCGCGAGCGCCGGGGGCCGCACCGCCTTCTCCCGGGTGGACTGCGCGATCTCCAAGCCCGGCTGCGGCGCGCTCAGTTCCACCGAGGTGGCGGCCGGGGGCGCCCCGGCGATCTCCTGCCGCAGCCCTTTCGTCTCGTACGCGTCGAGGGCGCGCGGCAGCGCCGCCGCGAGGAACGCCGTGACCAGTACGAGCACTCCGAACGCGACGGCCGCCCCGGGGGCGGTCCGCAGCCGCGTACGCACCCAGGGCGCCACACCGCGCTCCGTGCGCTGTCTCCCCCAGGCCATCTCAGCTGTCCCCCTGGTGGCGGAGCGCGACCGCCGGGTCGGCGCGGCGGACAGCCGTCGCGGCGCTGATCAGCAGGGGCAGGGCCGCGACGCCCACGAGGAGCAGCGCCACCTGGGACACCGGGAGTTCGACGAGGACGCGGGGGACCGGTCGCGCGGCCCCCGGGGTCAGCACGATCAGCGGAACGACGGCCCGGGTCAGGACGGTGCCGAGGCCGAGACCGGCGAGCAGACCGGCCCCGATCAGCAGGCCCTGCTCCACGGCGACCAGCCGGGCGAGTTCCCGGCGGCCCGCACCCAGGGCCCTGAGCACGGCGAACTCCGCGGACCGCTCGCGCCGGGAGCCCGCGGTGCCCACCGCGAAGCCGCCCGCGGCGAGGACCGCGGCGGCCACCGCCACCGCCAGCAGCGCCGCGCGCGGCCCGGCGCCGAGCGGATCGCCCAGCAGCCGGTCCGCGGCCTCGTCCCGTACGAGCACCTGGTCCGGCTCGATGTCGGGGCGGCCCCGCAGCGCGGCCGCGACCTGCGCGGCCCTGCCGGGGGCGGTGCTCAGCCACCATTCGGCGGGTGCGAGCGGAGCGCGTGCGCGCTGCGCGAACACGGCGTTCACGGCGCGCAGATCCAGCAACAGAGCGCCCCCGTCCGCCCCGCCCTCGCCCGCCGCTCCGTCCGATGCTCCCGCTGTGTCCGCGCCGGCCCCGGCCCAGGCCGCGCCCGCTCCGGTCGTCGGCAGCTCGCTCACCGACCGCACGATCGTCACCCGCAGCCGCTCCCCGTCCAGCGTCATGTCGATGCTCTCGCCCGGCTCGGTCCCGGCCGCGCGCAGGAACGCCCGGGTGGCGACGGCCGCGATCGGTGCCGGGGGCGTGGCCCGCGCGGTGTCGAGGCGGACGGTGAACTCCGGCGGACCGGAGGCCCATGCGTCGCTTCCGGGCGCGTTGCCCGTCCCGTACGCGACCGTGAGCGGCGCCGTCCTCGACGCGGCCGGACGCAGGGCCGTCGACGGGAGCGCCGCTCCGTCCGCCGTCTCGGTCCTGCTGCCGCGCCAGCGCACCCCGACGGGCACCGCGACCGCGCGGGCGGTTCCGTCGGGGCCCGTGGACAGCATGCGCACGACGGTGAGCCGGTGCTGTTCGGGCTCGCCCGCGGGAACCGTGCCGTCGAGCTGCAGCCCGGCCAGCCGCAGCGGCCCGGCAGGCGTGGCGCGGGCGCCCGAAGCCGACACGTCCAGGTCGAGGGTGACCCGGTGGACCCGGCCGTCGACGGGCAGCTTCCCGGCGCTCAGCCGGTACGCGATGCCGTAGCCGTCCTCGACGACGACGGTGACCAGCGGCGCGAGTCCGGAAGGAGAACGCCCCGCCTTCGCCTCTCCACCCGCGGCCGTCGTCCCGCCCGTTGCCGCCGGCTCGTCGGTGATCCGCAGGTCGAGCGCGAGCCGCCGGGTGCCGTCGGGCAGCGACACCGAGAGTCCGGCCGCCTTCTCCCGAGGCGCGAGACCCCGCAGCAGCCGTCCCACGGGCTCGTCGGCGAGGTCGCCGCGCAGCAATATCCCCTCCCCGGCGTGCGCCGTGTCCAGAGCGAGCACCGTCGCCCTGCGACCGCCGGAGAGGTCCGTGGTGGCGCGGTAGGCGGGAGCGGCGTCCCGTACCCCGGGCAGCGCGGCGTACAGACCGGTCTGGCCGGGGCTGCCCGGCCTGCCGTCCAGCACTCGCACGGAAGCACCCGTCCCGAAGTCCGCCTGGTCGCCCTGCGACCGCTGCCACGACGCGCTCTGCCCGATCGCCAGCATCCCGGTCGTCACGGCCAGGACCAGCAGCAGCACCGGCCCCGCCCCACGCAGCGGACGCCGGCTGAACTGCCAGCCCGCCAGCGCCGCCGGCAGGCCCCGCCCGCTCGCGGCCCGCCGCTCCGCGAGCCGCGCACCCAGCGGCAGCAGCCGCAGCGTCAGCACCGTGCCCGCCAGCAGGGCCAGTGCGGGCGCCGCGACCAGCAGCGGATCGATGCCCAGATCGCCCGCCCGGTCACGGCTGAGCGCGCCGCCACCGGACGAGCCGGTCTGCCGGTCGAGTTGCCAGTACGCCACCGCCGCGATCAACAGCAGCCCCACGTCGGCCCCGGCCCGCACCGGCGCCGCGCCCGCCGCGGCCCGCACACGCCGCAGCCGCGGCGGCGCACCCGCCGTCGCGGCCAGCGCGGGCGCCACGACCGCCGCCGCGCAGCACACCGCGACCCCGGCCGCGACCAGCCACACCTGGAGCACCGGAGCGTCCCCGAGCCGCACCCCGGACCGGTCGAGGGACGACCACCGGGCGAGCAGCCGCATTGGCGGACCGGACACCAGCGCGGCACCCACCGCCGCCGGTACGGCGAGCAGCAGCGCCTCCAGCACGGCGAGGCCCGTGATCCGGCGGCGCGAGGCACCCCGCGCCTTCAGCAGATCGGTCTCGCCCGCCCGCTCGGTGTCGAGCAGCCGCGCCACCAGCAGCAGCGCGTACCCGGCGAGCAGCACCAACTGGACGGAGACGATCATCAGCGTGGACCGGGAGACGAGCAGCGCGCGCCCGGTCCTGTCGAGCACGGCGGGCAGCGCCGTCCGCACGGTCGCCCCGGCTCCGAACACCGCGTTCTTGCGCAGCACTTCGGGCTCGCGGGCCGAGGCCTCGCGCAGCGCGTCGATGCCGTCGGTGGTCAGACTCCGGTAGTGGGCCGTCGCCACCCATCCGGTGGTGCCCGCGGAGGTGCGGGAGGCGAGGACGGACGGGTCGGCGAGCAGCGGGCCGTAGGTGGTGAAGTCGACGGTGCGCACCCCGTGACCGCCGAGGGTGTCCAGCTGCCAGTACGGATCCGCGCTGTCGGCGGCCCGGTACACGCCGGTGACCCGGACCGTCAGGGGCGCGCCACCCAGCCGGTCGGTCAGGGAGATCCGCGCGCCGGGCCGCACCTTCAGCCGGTCGGCGGCCACTTCGGGCAGCGCCACGGGCACGGGAGCGGTGCGCGCCGCCGGGGCCGGGCCGGGCAGCGTGCCCGAGACCAGCCTGATCCGCGACCGGTCGAGGGCGGCGAAGTGGGTGAGGTCCGGGTGCCCCGTGCGGCCATCGGCGACCTGGAAAGAACGGGGCAGCGCGTACGGCCCCGAACCGCGCAATGTCCGTACGGTCACCGGAAGCCCCGCGAAGGTCCGGCGCGCGCCGCGGACCGCCGCGTCCTGGGCCGCCTCCTCCCGGCCGCGGGGCACGTCGGCGCTGATGACGAGTGAGGCGGAGGTCGCGGCCGGGCCGCTCAGGTTCTGTCGGAGCGCGGCGTCCCCGACCGAGGCGGAGAACGCGGCGAGGGCGGCGAGCACCGAGGTGGTCAGCAGCACCGCGAGCAGGGCGGCGCCGAGCAGCAGCCGATGCGCCCGAACGCGCAGCAACAAGAAGCCCGTCACTCGTCCCCCACCCGATTGCCGAGCCACCCCTCGCCAACCCGACATGAATATCATGGGGTTCCCGTTCTGGGTACATGAGTTCCATTCCGCAGGGGGTGCGTCGATGACGGAGAACACCGGCACGCGGTCCGGTGCCGCCCTCGTGGGCGAGTCCGCCGACGAACCGATGGTGCGGGTGGAGAACCTGCACCACTCGTACGGCACGGGCGCGGTGGCCGTGCACGCGCTGCGTGGCGCCTCCTTCGAGCTGCGGCGCGGTGAACTCGTCGCCCTCAAGGGCCGGTCGGGCTCCGGCAAGACGACCCTGCTCCATCTGATCGGCGGCCTCGACCGCCCGGACCGCGGCCGCGTCCTCATCGACGGCACCGACCTGTCCGCACTCGGTGAGAACGAGCTGCTGGAACTGCGCCGCGACCGCATCGGCTACATCTTCCAGTCCTTCGGACTCATCCCCATCCTCACCGCGGCCGAGAACGTGGGAGTGCCGCTGCGGCTGCGCAGAGCCGACCCCCGCGAACGTGAGGAGCGCGTGGCCCTGCTGCTCGCCCTCGTGGGGCTCGCCGACCACGAGGCCCAGCGCCCGGCGGAGCTCTCCGGCGGGCAGCAGCAGCGGGTGTCCATCGCCCGCGCCCTCGCCAACCACCCGGCCCTGCTGCTCGCCGACGAGCCGACCGGACAGCTGGACGCGCAGACCGGCCTGGCGGTGATGGAGCTGCTGCGGGCGGTGGTCGCCAGTGAGGGCGTCACGGCCCTGGTCGCCACGCACGACCCCCAACTCCTGGGCCTGGCCGACCGCGTACTCGAACTGAGCGACGGCGAGGTCGTCGAGCACTGACGGCGCCCGACCGACCGGGCGCAGACACGGCGGAGGGGCCGCGGCACGTGGGTGAGGGGCTAAGGCACCTTGTACGTCTCCCCGTACACCTTCCACTCCAGCGGCGTGCGCAGGTCCAGGTTCCCGTCGTACAGGAACAACCGCTGGGCCGTGTCGATGCGGGTCGTGTCGCGGTGGGCGCTCTCGGCCTTCATCGCCGCGCGACGGACGTCGAGGAAGAGGTCGAGGTAGGTCTTCTCGGAGCCGCCCTCGGCCGGGGTGTCGGCCTGGGCCATGGCACGGGTGCGCAGGTCGTAGAAGCCGCCCGCGCCGGTGCCGGGCCCGTGCATGACCATGGCGTCGTAGTAGATGAACTGGCCCAGCGTGCCGAGGCCGTCGAGTTTGGCGCGGCGCACCGCGGGGTCGAAGTAGACGCGGTCCCGCTCGGCGTCCTGCGCCCTGCGGAAGGCGGCCACCGAGGCTTCCTTGCGCCAGGCCGCCACGAATCCCGGGCCGAGACCCTCGTGCGAGTCCGTCCCGTCGACCTTGCGCAGGGCGGGGAGGTAGCGGGCGAGGCCGTTGCCCGGGTGGTCCTTCGTGTAGCCCTCGACCAGGACGAGCAGATCGTGGGTGCCGGTGCAGAAGCCGATGAGACCCGCCGTGTACCCCTGGCCGTCGCCGATGTCCTCGATGTAGGCGTACGCGCTGCGCCAGTCGAGCGTGGAGTTCTCCGCGCTCGCCACGAGCTTCTGGGCCAGCTCCTTCTTGTCCGGGGCGGCGAGGCCCGCGCCCGCCGGTCGCTCGGCGTCCTGGCGGGCCCGCGCGCGCCCGGCGGCCCCCCTCGCGTCCGTGAGTCCCGGGGCGAGGAAGCAGACCGCCACCGCGACCAGGGGGAGGACCGCGAGCAGGAGGAGCCGAGCACGTTTCATGGGCTCAGCCTAGGGAGCGCTCAGACCGCTCCGCTCGTCAGCTCGGACACCTTTCCGACGGCCGTGATCACCAGCAGCGCCAACAGCGCGGCGCACACGGCCGCTTGGACGAGCGCACGGCGGCGGTCCCGGGGCGCGTACGCGTAGGCGAGCGTGACCACCCCACCCGCCAGCAGTCCGCCGAGGTGGCCCTGCCAGGAGGTGAGTCCCGCCGAGATGAGCAGCCACAGGAGCAGGCCCGCCATGAAACGGTTGACGGCGCTCATGTCGGCGCCGAGCCGGCGGGCCATGACGTAGTAGGCGGCCCCCAGCCCGAAGATGGCACCCGACGCACCGAGCGTGGGCGTGGAGGGCGCGATCACCAGCACGAGGACCGAGCCGCCGAGGGCCGAGAGCAGGTAGAGCGTGACGAAGCGGATCCGGCCCAGCTGGGCCTCCACCACCCGGCCCAGGTTCCACAGCGAGACCATGTTCATCACGATGTGCAGAATCCCGGACGTGCCCTCGGTGGGCGGCAGATGGAGGAACGCGCCGGTCAGCATCCGGTACCACTCCCCGTCGACCACGCCCTCCGGGTGGAAGTCGGAGGGGTACTGGGCCTGCCAGAGGTAGTGCCCGCCGTCGGGCCCCGTCAGCGCCGCGCCCAGCATCTCGAACCGGTCCACGATCGCCGGGCGCACCACCTCGCCCACATAGGCCAGCACGTTGAGCGCGATCAGGACGTACGTCACCACGGGCACGGTCGAGATACGGCCGCCGAACGCCGTGCGGGCCTGCCGGATCGTCCTGGCGCCCTCCTTCACGCACTCCACGCACTGGTGACCGACGGCCGCCTCACGCATGCAGTCCGGGCAGATGTAGCGGTCGCACCGTGTGCAGCGCACATGGGACTCCACCTTGGGGTGGCGATGACAGGTGGTGACGGCGGATTCGGTGGACTCGGCGGATTCAGTGGATTCGGATTCCACGACCGGCTCCTCGCGGGTACGGAGATCAGGGGGACGATGAGCCGGTGGGGTCGGCGGCGAACAAAATAGCGAACGCCCATGTGGGAGGGGGAGGGCAGGGGCTGCCGGTGCCGTAATCTCGGCGTTTCCGCAACACTCGTGCGATGGGAGCCCCGCATGGCCGGAATCAGCCTCACCAAGGTGGAGGAGGCCGCGCCCGCGCTGGTCAGTCTGTACAAGAGCGCCGGTGTCTCCCTCACCAAGCACGGGCTGAGCGGACAGCGGGCCGCGGTGTACCTGGTCGTCGACTACTCCGGGTCGATGAAGCCGTACTACAAGGACGGCAGTGTGCAGGCGCTGGCCGACCGGGTGCTCGGCCTGTCGGCGCACCTCGACGACGACGGCACCGTCCCCGTCGTCTTCTTCTCCACGGACATCGACGTGGTCACGGACATCGCGCTCGACAACCATCAGGGCCGGGTGGAGAAGATCGTGGCCGGGCTCGGTCACATGGGGAAGACCAGTTACCACCTGGCCATGGACGCGGTCATCGACCACTACCTCGACAGCGGCTCCACGGACCCCGCCCTGGTCGTCTTCCAGACCGACGGCGGCCCCATCAACAAGCTCGCCGCCGAGAGGTACTTGTGCAAGGCGGCGAAGCTTCCGCTGTTCTGGCAGTTCATAGGGTTCGGTGACCCGGACAGCAAGCAGTTCGAGTTCCTGCGCAAACTTGACGAGCTGCCGGTGCCGCAGAAGCGGGTCGTCGACAACGCCGGTTTCTTCCACGCGGGTTCGCAGCCTCGGAAGGTCTCCGACGCCGAGCTGTACGACCGGATCGTGGGCGACTTCCCCCAGTGGCTGACGGCCGCGCGCGAGCGGGGGATCGTCCGGTGACCGTGCGTGTCCTGCCGGCGGCCGGGCGGGTGGCCGTGCCGTGGAAGAACGGTGGCGGGGTGACGCGCGAGATCGTCGCCCGGCCCGAGGGCGCGGACATGGGGGACTTCGAGTGGCGGGTGAGTCTGGCCGACGTCGGCTCCGACGGGCCGTTCTCGGCGTTCGCCGACGTGGACCGGATCCTCACCATGGTCGAGGGGGCGGGGATGGACCTGACGGTCGGCGGTGAACGGCGCCGGGTCGCCACGCGGTTCGTCCCGCAGCGCTTCCCCGGCGACCTGCCGACCGGCTGCCGCCTCCTCGGGGGGCCGGTCGTCAATCTCAACGTCATGTGGCACCGGGGCGCCGCGACGCCCACCGTCACGGTCGCCGCTCCCGGGCGGCCCCTCGCCCTCCCGGCGGGTCCGGCCGTCCTGATCGTCGCCCTCGACGGCGCGGCCGAGGCGGCCGGGGTGACCCTCGGGCGCCACGACGCGGTGCTCCTGACCGACGAGAAGACAACACTCCACGCAACCGCCCACACCGCCGTGATCACCCTCCCCCCGGCTGCCTGAGCCACCGCCCGGGTCTCGCCCCCGCCGCCCCTACCCATTCCCGTCCCCTGGGGGCTGCGCCCCCAGACCCCCGCATCGGCCTGAACGGCCTCGTCCTCAAACGCCGGACGGGCTGAGGCTCTCAGGGGCGCGGGGAACTGCGCGATCGGCCCCCGCCCGCCCGCAGGTCGAGAGCCCACCCGGGGGCCTGGGGGCCGAGCCCCCAGGGATGGGACGGGTAGGGGCGGCGGGGGCGAGAGACAGGTGGGGAGTGACGCGCCGTTGGCTTCGGGGAGGTGTCGTGCCACCCTGGTGGGCCGAGGGGGTGACCCATGGGCGCGGGAGAGATCAACTCCGGTCGGGGGCAAGGAACTTCACGTGCGGGGCGAAGGGACGAGACGCCAGGGGGCGAGCGGCTGGCGGACTGGGCCGACGGACGCCTCGGCCTCTACGCGCTGGCCAAGGCCAACATGCGCAAGGTCTTCCCGGACCACTGGTCCTTCATGCTCGGCGAGGTCTGCCTCTACAGCTTCCTGATCCTGATCCTGACCGGCGTCTACCTCACGCTCTTCTTCGAGCCGAGCGCCTCCGAGGTCGTCTACCACGGCCCGTACGAACCGCTCAACGGCATCCTCATGACCCGCGCCTACGAGTCCACCCTCCACATCAGCTTCGAGGTGCGCGGCGGACTCCTGGTCCGGCAGATCCACCACTGGGCGGCGATCGTCTTCCTCGCCGGGATGCTCGTGCACATGATGCGCGTCTTCTTCACCGGCGCGTTCCGCAAGCCCCGCGAGGTCAACTGGCTGTTCGGCTGGACCCTGCTGATGCTCGGCCTGATCACCGGCCTGACCGGCTACTCGCTCCCCGACGACCTGCTCTCCGGCACCGGCGTCCGCTTCGCCCAGGGCGCGATCCTGTCGGTCCCGATCGTGGGAACGTACCTCTCCTTCTTCCTCTTCGGAGGCGAGTTCCCGGGCCACGACATCATTCCGCGCTTCTTCCCGATCCACGTCCTCCTGCTGCCGGGCATCATGCTGGGCCTGGTGGTCGCCCATCTCATCCTGGTCTTCTACCACAAGCACACGCAGTACCCGGGGCCCGGACGCGACCAGAAGTCCGTCGTCGGGATGCCGTTCATGCCGGTGTACATGGCCAAGGCGGGCGGGTTCTTCTTCCTCGTCTTCGGGGTGCTGTCGCTGATGGGGGCGATCGCGACCGTCAACCCCGTCTGGGCCTTCGGCCCCTACCGGCCGGACCTGGTGACGACCGGCGCGCAGCCCGACTGGTACCTCGGCTTCTCCGAGGGGCTCATCCGGGTGATGCCGGGATGGGAGATCAACGCGTGGGGCCACACCCTCCAACTGGGTGTGTTCATCCCCTTCTCCCTCTTCCCGCTGATCATGACCGCCATCGCGGTCTACCCGTTCATCGAGGCGTGGATCACCGGGGACAGACGGGAACACCACATCCTGGACCGGCCGCGCAACGTCCCCACCCGCACCGGGCTCGGTGTCGCCTGGCTGACGCTGTACGGAGTGCTCCTGGTCGGCGGTGGCAACGACCTGTGGGCCACCCACTTCCACCTCTCCATCAACGCCATCACCTGGTTCGTACGGATCTCCTTCTTCGTCGCCCCGGCCCTCGCCTTCGTCGTCACGCGCCGGATCTGCATGGGACTCCAGCGACGGGACCGCGACAAGGTGCTGCACGGAAGGGAGTCCGGCGTCATCCGGATGCTTCCGCACGGCGAGTACGTCGAGGTGCACGAACCGCTCACACCGGCGCAGCGGTTCACGCTCACCCAGCACGAGCAGCCCCCGCCGTACGAGGTGGGACCGCTCGTGGACGCCAACGGCGTCACCCGCCGGGTCGGCCCCGGCCGCAGGCTGCGCGCCCGGCTCGCCCGCGCCATGTACGGGCCCGACACCCAGATCCCGAAGCCGACGCCGGAGGAGTACCGGGAGCTCACCGGCGGCGAGCACCACCACTGAGCACCTCGGCCCGGCACTCGGCCGGGGTGCCCCACGCGGTACGCAGGGCACGGGCCTTGGCCAGCCACAGGGACAGGTCGTACTCCGCGGTGTAGCCGATCGCGCCGTGCAACTGGAGCGCCGTGCGCGCGGTGGCGTACGCGGCCTCGCAGGCCGTGACCTTGGCCGCGGCCACGTCGGCGGGCGCCATCGTCAGGGCCGCGCCGAACAGCAGCGGCCGCGCGAACTCCAGGGCGATCTTCGCGTCGGCGAGGCGATGCTTCACCGCCTGGAACGAACCGACGGGGACGCCGAACTGGGTGCGCTGTCTGACGTACGCGACGGTCCGGTCGAGGAGTGCGAGACCGACGCCGAGCGCCTGGGCGGCGGTGGCGAGCCGGGCCCAGACGAGGGCATGGGCGACGGGAGGGGCGGTGGAAAGCAGTTCACCGCCGGGTGCGAGGGGGGTGAGGCGGCGGGCGGGGTCCAGGGAGGCGCGTACCGGGCCGTGGCCGGGGGCCAGCCGTAGTCCGCCGGCGGCCAGGGCGAGCCGGGTGGTCGCCGCGTCGCCGTCCAGCGCGTACGCCCCGTCGAGGGCCAGCGTCGCCGACGCCTCGCCCGAGGCCAGCGAAGGGAGCAGCCGCCCGGCGGGCAGGGGGTCCGCCAGCCCGGCCAGCAGGGCGGCCGCCGCGACCGTCTCCACCAGCGGGCCGGGCACCGCGTGCCGTCCCAACTCGACGAAGCCCACGGCCAGTTCCACCGGATGCGGGCCCATCCCCTCGTACGCCTCCGGCACCGCGAGCGCGAACACGCCGACCTTGGCGATACGGGACCACAGCGCACGGCCGCCGCCGTGGTCGCCGCGGCTCCAGTCCCGTACGACCGACGGGGTGTCCGCGGCCGTCAGCATCGCGTCCAGCGAGTCGGCGAACGCCCGCTGCTGCGGGTCGAGGAGGAAGCGCATCAGCGGCGGCCCTTCGGGAGGCCGAGCAGGCGCTCGGCGATGATGTCGCGCTGGATCTCGTTGGTGCCGGCGTAGATCGGACCGGCGAGCGAGAAGACGTACCCCTCGGACCAGTCCGTGTCCGCCGACTCGCCGTCCGGGCCGAGGAGGTCGAGGGCCGTCTCGTGCAGCGCGATGTCGTACTCGGACCAGAAGACCTTGTTCAGGCTGGCCTCCGGGCCCACGGCCGCGCCGTCGAGGAAGCGGGAGGCGTTGGCGTAGGTGAAGAGCTGGTAGGCGCGGGCGCCGATCACCGCGTCGGCCACCCGGTCGCGCAGCGCCGTGTCCGAGGGGTCGGCGCGGCTGCGCCACAGGGCCTCCAGCCGGTCCGCGGCGGCGAGGAAGCGGCCCGGTGAACGCAGCGTCAGCCCCCGTTCGTTGCCCGCCGTCGACATGGCGACCCGCCAGCCCCCGCCCGGCTCGCCGATCACGTCCTCGTCCGGGACGAAGACCTCGTCGAGAAAGACCTCGGCGAAGGCCGGTCTGCCGTCCAGGCGGCCGATGGGGCGCACGGTGACCCCGGGCGCGCGCAGGTCGAACATCAGATAGGTCAGGCCCTGATGGGGCCTCGATGTGCCCGGCTCACTGCGGAAGAGACCGAACGCGCGGTCGGCGAAGGCGGCCCGCGACGACCAGGTCTTCTGCCCGCTCAGCAGCCAGCCCCCGTCCGTACGCACCGCGCGCGAGGTGAGCGAGGCCAGGTCGGATCCCGCCTCCGGCTCGGACCACGCCTGCGCCCAGACGACCTCCCCGCTGGCCATGGAGGGCAGGATCCGGGCGCGCTGTCGTTCCGTGCCGTGGTCGAAGAGGGTGGGCGCCAGGAGGTTGATGCCGTTCTGGCCGACCCGGCCCGGCGCGCCCGCCGCGTAGTACTCCTCCTCGAACACCAGCCAGCGCACGATGCCCGCGTCCCGGCCGCCGTACACCCGCGGCCAGGACACCACCGACCAGCGGTCCGCGGCGAGTTCGGCCTCCCACACGCGGTGCGCCGCGAAGCCCTCCTCGGTCTCCAGGGACGGGAGGGGCGTCCGTGGCACATGGGCGGCGAGCCAGGTCCGGGCCTCGGCGCGGAAGGCCTCGTCGGCGGGGGAGAGGGTCAGATCCATCGGCAGCACCTTCCCTAACAAGTGTTTGGTAGGTTAGCGTGGACGTATGAGCGACGTCGAGAGTCCGGTGTACGTCAGCGGGCACGGGCTGCTGACCGGGCGCACCGCCGTCATCACCGCCGCCGCGGGCGCGGGCATCGGCGGGGCGACGGCGCGCAGGTTCCTGGAGGAGGGGGCGCGGGTGGTCATCAGTGACGCCCATGTCCGCCGCCTCAAGGAGAGCGAAGAGGCCCTCGCCGCGGAGTTCGGCGCGGCGAACGTCGCCTCGCTGCCGTGCGACGTGACGGACGAGCAGCAGGTGGAAGCGCTCTTCGCGCTGGCGGGAGAGCTCCACGACGGCCTGGACATCGTCGTCAACAACGCCGGCCTCGGCGGCACTTGTGCCCTCGTCGACATGACCGACGAGCAGTGGTCGAGAGTGCTGGACGTGACACTGAACGGCACGTTCCGGTGCACCCGGGCCGCCCTGCGCCGTTTCCGGGACCAGGGCGGCGGCGGAGTCGTCGTCAACAACGCCTCCGTCGTCGGCTGGCGCGCCCAGGCCGGTCAGGCGCACTACGCCGCCGCCAAGGCGGGCGTCATGGCGCTCACCCGGTGCGCGGCCGTCGAGGCCGCCGAGTACGGGGTGCGCGTCAACGCGGTGTCACCGAGTCTCGCCATGCACCCGCACCTGGTGAAGGTGACCACGCCCGAGCTCCTGGAGGAACTGACGGGCCGCGAGGCCTTCGGCCGCCACGCGCAGCCCTGGGAGGTGGCCAACGTGATGGTGTTCCTGGCGTCCGGCTACTCCTCGTACATGACCGGCGAAGTCGTCTCCGTCAGCAGCCAACATGCGTAGGGCGTCGTCGGCCGGCACCCCTGGGACCACAATGGAGCCGTGCCTACCAAGAAGAAGCCCCAGGTGACCGCAACCCCCGAGCGGCGCCGCGAACTCCTCGACACCGCCGCCGAGGTCTTCGCCGAGCAGGGCTACAACGCCACCACCGTACGCAAGATCGCGGACGAGGCCGGGATGCTCGCGGGCAGCCTCTACTACCACTTCGACTCCAAGGAATCGATGCTGGAGGAGATCCTGCGGACCTTCCTCGACGAGCTCTGGGAGGGCTACGACGCCGTCCTGGACGCCGAACTCGGCCCGCGCCGGACGCTGGAGGCCCTGGTCACCGAGTCGTTCCGGGAGATAGACCGGCACCGTGCCGCCGTCGCCATCTACCAGAAGGAGTCCCGGCACCTCGCCGCCCAGCAGCGCTTCGCCTTCCTCGCCGACTCGCAGCGCAACTTCGAGAAGGCGTGGCTGAGCACGCTGGAGCGCGGCGTGGCCGCCGAGGTCTTCCGGGCCGACCTCGACATCCGGCTCACCTACCGCTTCGTGCGCGACACCGTGTGGGTCGCCGCGTCCTGGTACCGGCCCGGCGGACAGCACAGCCCCGAGGAGATCGCCCGGCAGTACCTGTCGATGGTGCTGGACGGCATCTCCGTACGCGAATAGCCCTGCGATACCCCATGTCTGCGAGGGAGTTGTCATGGCCGAGGCCTACATCGTCGAAGCGGTCCGTACGCCCGTCGGGCGGCGCGGGGGAGGCCTGAGCGGTGTCCACCCGGCCGACCTCGGCGCGCACGTCCTCAAGGCGCTGGTCGAGCGCTCCGGAGTGGACCCGGCCGCCGTGGAGGACGTCGTCTTCGGCTGTCTGGACACCGTGGGGCCTCAGGCCGGGGACATCGCCCGCACCTGCTGGCTGGCGGCCGGACTCCCCGAGGAGGTGCCGGGCGTCACCGTCGACCGGCAGTGCGGCTCCTCCCAGCAGGCCGTGCACTTCGCCGCCCAGGGCGTCCTGTCCGGCACCCAGGACCTGGTGGTCGCGGGCGGAGTGCAGAACATGAGCCAGATCCCCATCGCCTTCGCCTCCCGCCAGGCCGCCGAACCCCTCGGCCTCACCGAAGGCCCCTTCGCGGGCAGCGAGGGCTGGCGGGCGCGCTACGGCGACCTGCCCGTCAACCAGTTCGCCGGCGCCGAGATGATCGCCGCCAAGTGGGGCATCAGCCGTCGCGACCAGGAGGAGTTCGCCCTCCGTTCGCACCGGCGGGCGATCCGCGCCATCGACGAGGGCCGCTTCGCCCGCGAGACCGTGGCCTACGGCGAGGTCACCGCCGACGAGGGCCCGCGCCGGGACACCTCACTGGAGAAGATGGCGGGCCTGAAGCCGGTCGTCGAGGGCGGCACCATCACCGCCGCCTGCTCCTCCCAGGTCTCCGACGGCGCCGCCGCGATGCTGCTCGCCTCCGAGCGGGCGGTACGGGAGCACGGGCTGACCCCGCGCGCCCGCGTCCACCACCTCTCCGTACGCGGCGAGGACCCCATCCGCATGCTGTCCGCGCCCATCCCGGCCACCGCGTACGCCCTGAAGAAGACCGGCATGTCCCTCGACGCCATCGACCTCGTCGAGATCAACGAAGCCTTCGCCCCGGTCGTCCTCGCCTGGCTCAAGGAGACCGGCGCCGACCCGGAGAAGGTCAACGTCAACGGCGGCGCCATCGCCCTGGGGCATCCGTTGGGGGCGACGGGCGTGAAGCTGATGACGACGCTCCTGCACGAACTGGAGCGCGCCGGCGGCCGTTTCGGCCTCCAGACGATGTGCGAGGGCGGCGGCCAGGCGAACGTGACGATCATCGAACTGCTCTGAGGCCCGGGCGGGCGTCAGCGGCCGAGCGAGAAGCCCAGCAGTACGCCCGCGTGGACCTCGACCATGCCGGGTGCCAGGTCGCCCTCCGAGCTTTCGCCGCCACCGCCGTGTCCCCGGGGACCGCGCATTTCCCACGACTCGGCGTCCACGTCCTGGATGTGCAGCACCGTGCCCAGCGGGACGCCCGCCGCCTCCGCGTACACCTCCGCCTTGCGGCGGGCCGCGTCCACCGCCCGGCGCCGGGCCTCGTCGCGCAGCGCGGGCTTGTCGCGTACGTCGAAGACGACGTCGTCGACCCGGTTCGCGCCCGCGTCGACCGCGTCGACGATGAGCCGCTGCAGGTCGTCGATCGTCTCGATCTCGATGACGTACGAGGCCTGGCAGCGGTAGCCGAGGAACGTGCGGCCGGTTCCGTAGCCGTCGTACTCGGACTGGAACGACAGCTTGGATCCGGAGACCGACGCGTCCGGTATCCCGTGTCCGCGCAGTGTCTCGCGCAGGCGGGACACCGCCGAGCCCGCCTCCTGGAACGCCTTGTCGGGCGACGGCTCCAGCACGTCGACCGCCAACTTCACCCACACCAGCTGAGGTTCCGCCCGCACGCTTCCCGCACCGAACACACTGAGGCCCCACGGCTCATCCATGGTCTGAGTCATCCGGGCATGGAAGCACCCACGACCGCCAGGGCACCGAGAGTTTCCCGGGCTTCCGCCATCACCCGGTCGACCAGTTCCTTGCACGACGGCAGGTCCTCGATCAGCCCCGCGACCTGTCCCGAGGCCATCACCCCCAGGTCCGTGCGCCCGTCCACCATCGACGACTTCAGGAGCATCGGTGTGTTCGCGGCGAGCAGTACCTGGCTCCAGGTCAGCTCCTTGCCGTGCTTCATGGCGAGACCGTCGCGAACCATCCGCGACCAGGAGAGCCCGGACAGCCTCCGGAACCCGGCGGCCCGGCGGACGGCCTGTGCGAGGGCCCTCGCGCGGCCGGACCTCTCCAAGGAGTCGACGAAGTCCGTACGCAGCATGCGATGGGGGAGGCCGTCCACGGCCGTCGTGACCGTGACGTCCCTGACCGTCGCCGCCAGGTACATCGCCTTCACCGCGGCCGGGACCGTCGAGTCCGAGGTGAGCAGGAAACGGGTGCCCATGGCGATGCCCGCCGCCCCGTACGCCAGCGCCGCGACCAGTCCCCGCCCGTCGTGGAAACCGCCCGCCGCGACCACCGGGATGTCCACCGCGTCCACCACCTGCGGCAGCAGCACCGTCGTCGCGACCTCGCCGGTGTGGCCGCCGCCCTCGCCGCCCTGCACGATCACCGCGTCCGCGCCCCAGGCGGCCACCTTCTCGGCGTGCCGGCGCGCACCGACGGAGGGGACGACGACCACGCCCGCCTCCTTCAGCTCGGCGATCAGCTCGCGGGAGGGCGCGAGGGCGAAGGACGCGACCCGTACCCCCTCGTCGACGATGATCCGTACCCGCTCGCCCGCGTCCCCGGCGTCGGCGCGCAGATTCACCCCGAACGGCGCGTCCGTACGGGACCTGACCTCGCGTATGGCCTCTCTCAGATGGTCGAGGGTCATCGTCGCGGAGGCCAGGATGCCCAGCGCCCCCGCGTTCGCCGCCGCCGACACCAGGCGGGGGCCCGCGACCCAGCCCATACCGGTCTGCACGACGGGGTGACGGACACCGACGAGGCGGGTGAGCGCGGTCTCCATCAGCTCCTGACCTCTCGATCCCGGGCGCCGCCCGGATCGATGACCTCGCGGATCAGTCTCAGTTCCTCGGGCGTCGGTTCACGGGTGCGGGGCACCTCGTCGGGCACCGACAGCTCAAAGCCCGTCGCCTCCCGCACCTGCTCCACGGTGACGCCCGGGTGCAGTGAGGCGAGCCGCATCGAGTGGTCGGACGTGGCGAAGTCGAAGACACCGAGGTCGCTCACCACGCGCGGGATGCGATGAAAACGGGTGGCGCTCGGGCCCGCGGCGGCGGCACGGTCGTACCCCACCCCGCACACCATGTCGACCCGCTCGACGAAGACGCGCGGCGAGTGCCTGGGGACCCAGTAACTGGTCGGGTTGTTCAGGGTGTTGACCGGCGCGCCGCGCACGCCGAGCAGCTGGCGCGTGGGCCTGGACCAGTCCCCGACGCAGGAGATGTTCTGGTTGCCGAAGCGGTCGAGCTGGCTCGCGCCCATCATCACGTGCCGACGTCCGCCGGTGACCATGGCCAGGTGCCGCCGGTACGGCAGCCAGCCCTCCGGAGTGCCGTCGAGGCCGACGAGCATCGCCTCGCCGTCGGTCAGCAGCAGATCGGGGGAGAAGGTGCGCTGGGCGAGACGGGCGCCGATGGAGGGGATGGGGCCCATGGGGCTGGCGAGGACCTCGCCGTTGTCCCGCCAGGCCTCGGCGCAGGCGATCACGCAGTACTCGGCGCGGGTGACCGCGGCTGCGGGGGCGCCGGGGGCGGGAGTGGACGCGGGGCTCATCGCTGCTCCTTGTGCCAGGCCCGTACGGCGGACTGGTAGGCCTGCTCGTCGCCGGCGAGGAAGCGCGCGGCGAACTCGGCGTACGGCGTGGTGGCGTAGAGCTCCTGGAAGGGCTCGTCGCGTCCGTGGTCGGGGGCGCAGGACGTGAAGTGCGCGCCGTTCGGAGTCTCGACCACGCCCGTCACGCTCGACCGCTTCAGCAGCAGCGTCTGCGGGGCGGCCTCCTTGGTGAGCTCCGCCGTGTCGACCACGCGCTCGCACGAGACGTACGCGGCGTCGGCCGCCTCGCAGAACAGGTCGTCGAAGTACGGGTCCGGGCCCAGATACTGGCCGTTGCCCAGGCGGTCGGCGCGGTTCATGTGCACCAGGGCCGCGTCCAGGCGCAGGGCGGGCATGGCGACGAGCTCCTCCCGTACCCCCGAGGAGGCATCGGCGTACGGCGAAGTGACCGTCCGCAGGCCGGGGTTGACCCGCATCACGTCCGAGCCGAGCCCGGCCCGGACGGGGAGGAAGGGCAGGCGGTTCGCGGCGGCGTGCAGGCCCCACATGAACATCGCCTCGTCGACCTCCGTCAGCTCGAACGCCCCGCGCTCGCGCGCCGCCCGGTAGTGCGGTTCGAGCGGGATCGAGTCGAGGGTGGTGAAGGCGGTGACGAGCCTGTGGATCCGGCCCGCGGCGGCGAGCAGGCCGACGTCCGGGCCGCCGTACGACACCACGGTGAGATCGGTGATCTTGGTGCGGAGCAGTGCTCTCACCAGGGCCATCGGCTTGCGGCGCGAGCCCCAGCCGCCGATGCCGAGAGTCATCCCGCTGTGGAGCCGGGAGACCACCTCGTCGGTGGTCATCGTCTTGTCGCTCACCTGTCGACCTCCTCCTTTCCGAAGGTGTCGCGGACACGGTCGGCGACCCCGCCGAGGTTCGCCTCGAAGGTGAAGCCCTGCTCGAATCGGTAGCTGCGGCGCACGTCCACGGGGTCGATGCCGTTGAGCGCGGCCTTCGCGAGCCGGATCAGCTCGCCGTCCTTGGCGGCGATCTCACGCGCCAGCTCCAGCGCGGCGCCCAGGAGTTCCCCGCGCGGCACGACCCGCCACACCGAGCCGTGCGCGTGCAGCTCGGCTGCGGTCGCCGTGCGCGAGGTGTAGTACAGCGCGCGCACCAGGTGGCCCGGGACCAGGCGGGCCAGATGCGTGGCCGCGCCGAGGGCGCCGCGGTCCAGCTCGGGCAGGCCGAACGTGGCGTCCTCGCTCGCCACGATCGCGTCCGCGTTCCCCACCAGCCCGATCCCGCCGCCCAGACAGAAGCCGTGCACCGCCGCGACGACGGGGACCTCGCACTCGTAGACCGCGGCGAAGGCCTCGAAACAGCCGCGGTTCGCCCCTATGAGTGCGCGATGGCCCCCACTGTCCCTGGTCTCGCGCTGCATCTCCTTGATGTCCACGCCCGCGTTGAAACCGCGCCCCTCGGCCGTCAGCACGACGCACCGGACGCCGGGGTCGCGGCCCGCCGCGCGCAGGGCGTCGGCCAGGTCGAACCAGCCGCGCACCGGCAGCGCGTTCACCGGCGGGAAGTCGACCGTGACGACGGAAATCCCCTTTTCCGGGGACGAGGTGGAGACACCCATGGACGCATCAGCTACCTTTCCACCTCAGGACCATTCCACCAAACGTTTGTTAGGCGCACTCTCGAAGCTAGCAGTGAATGCATCCGGGCGGGAGGCCCTGTGGACAACCTGGATCTCGGGGGCAGGACCGTCGTCGTCACGGGCGGCACCCGTGGGGTGGGGGCCGGGATCGCCCGGGCGTTCGTCGAGGCGGGCGCGGACGTGGTGGTCTGCGCCCGCAGACCCCCCGACGTACCGCTGGAGGGCACGGAGTTCGTGTCCGTGGACCTCCGCGACCCGGCCGCCGTGCACGCTTTCTTCGCCGCGCTGCCCCGGCTCGACGTGCTGGTCAACAACGCGGGCGGCGCGCCCTACCGGCCACTGACGGAGGCGGACGCCGGGCGCCACGCGCGGGTGATCGAGCTGAACCTCGTCGCGCCGCTGACCGCCTCGCTCGCCGCGTACGAGCACCTCAGGCGGGCCCGGGGATCGATCGTGATGATCGGCAGCGTGAGCGGGGCGCGGCCGTCGCCCGGGTCGGCGGCCTACGGGGCGGCCAAGGCGGGCCTGGAGAACCTGGCCCGTTCGATGGCCGTCGAGTGGGCTCCCGACGTCCGGGTCAACACCCTCGTCGTCGGCATGGTCCGCACCGAACTCTCCCATCTGCACTACGGCGGCGAGGACGGCATCGCGGCCGTCTCCCGCACCGTCCCGCTGGGCCGCCTCGCCGACCCGTCCGACATCGGCGGGGCCGCCGTCTTCCTCGCCTCGGACGCGGCGAGGTACGTCAGCGGGGCCTCGCTGCTCGTCCACGGCGGCGGCGAGCGGCCCGCCTTCCTGGACGCGGCGACCGCCAACAAGCCCGGCACGTCCGGACAGGCCCCAGGAGGACTGAGATGAGTGGACCGCTGCTGTGCGAGGGGCGGGTCGTGATCGTCACGGGCGCCGGGCGCGGACTCGGCCGCGCGCACGCGCTCGCGTACGCCGCCGAGGGGGCGCGGATCGTCGTGAACGACCTCGGGGTGGGCCTCGACGGCACGCCCGGCCCGGACAGCCCGGCCGCGCGGGTCGTCGAGGAGATCCGGGCGGCGGGCGGACGGGCGGTGGCCCACAGCGGCGACATCGCCACCACCGAGGGCGCCGCCTCCCTCGTACGCACCGCGCTGGAGACGTACGGACGCCTGGACACCCTCGTCAACAACGCGGGGTTCCTGCGCGACCGGATGCTCGTCAACCTCGACGAGGACGACTGGGACGCCGTGCTGCGCGTCCACCTCAAGGGCCACTTCCTGCCGCTGAAGCACGCGGCGGCGCACTGGCGGACGGAGGCGAAGGACGGTCGCACGCCCCGGGCCAGGGTCGTCAACACCAGCAGCGGGGCGGGTCTGTTGGGTTCGGTCGGACAGGGCAACTACAGTGCCGCCAAGGCCGGGATCATCGGCCTGACCCTGGTCGCCGCGGCCGAACTGGGCCGCTACGGAGTCCAGGTCAACGCGATCGCCCCCGCGGCCCGCACCCGGATGACCGAACGCACCTTCGCGGACACCATGGCGGCCCCCGACGCCGATTCCTTCGACGCGATGGCCCCCGAGAACGTCTCCCCCCTCGTCGTCTGGC
Source organism: Streptomyces mirabilis (assembly GCF_039503195.1). Classification (NCBI taxonomy): domain Bacteria; kingdom Bacillati; phylum Actinomycetota; class Actinomycetes; order Kitasatosporales; family Streptomycetaceae; genus Streptomyces; species Streptomyces mirabilis. Next base: position 3,043,134 of record NZ_JBCJKP010000001.1, on the reverse strand, counting down.
TCGGCGCGAGCGCGAGCACCGGAGTCACCGGCCGCGTCTTCGAGACCGAGGGCGGCCGCATCACGGTCATGGAGGGCTGGCGGCCGGGCCCCACCGCGGACAAGGGCGCCCGCTGGACCCCGTCCGAGGCCGGCGACACGGCCCTGAAGCTGTTGGCGGAGGCGGAGGTTCCGGGGGCGGTGTACGGGGCGGGGTAGGGGGCGCCTCCATCCGTGCGGACGATCCCGGAGGACGTATCCCTGTGGGCGCGTGGTTCAAGGACCGGACGGGCCGGGGAGTCCAGCCGTGCCAGCGCGGTCGCCGCCCGGTCGCGGATCACGGGGTCGGTCGCGCCGGTGAGGACGCGCAGGATCGGCAGGCCGTGGGGGTTGCCCAGGCGGCCCAGTACGTCCGCGCCGAAGGCCTGGCGCAGGGGGTCGGGGGCGGCGCACCACTCGACCGCCGCCCGGAACGTCTCCTCGTCGCCGCGCAGGCCCAGCGCCGTCGCCGCCTCGGTCCAGTCGTCGTTGCCGGGATCGGCGGGACGCAGGGCGCGGGCGGCCAGTTCGGCGGCGGGCGCGGTGATGCCGAGGGCGGATTCGAGGAGGGTCGCTATCGCGGCGTGGCCCGTCTGCTGGTCGTTGCTCGCGACGGGATTCCCGGCCGGGTCGAGGAGTTGGACCTCCACGGTGGTGCCACCGTCCTCCGGGTAGCGGTGGGTGACGGAGGGACGGCCCGGGCCCCAGGTCTCCTCCAGGCCCGCGCGCACCTCGGTCTCCCCATCGGCGGTCAGCCGGCGGTGGGCCTCGGCGAGCGCCGCCGACCGCGCCCGCGCTCCGTGCCGCAGGAGGGCGCGTACACAGCCGGGCGAGCCCCGGCGGGCGGCCGCGACGAGCGGGGGCTCACCGGTCGGGCCCGGACGGTCGGGGTCCGCGCCCGCCGCGAGGAGCTCCCTCACCACCGCGACCCGCCCCAGCCGCACCGCCCACGTCAGCGCCGTGAACCCGAACTCCTCCACCGTGTCCGGCGCGGCCCCGGCCGCCAGCAGGGCGCGTACGACCTCCGTGTGCCCACCGCACGCCGCCCCGCACAGCGGCGCGTCCGTGCCCTGGCTGAGCCGGTCGGGCGCGGCGCCGGCCACCAGCAGCAGTCGTGCGACGCCGGGCCGGTCGCTCACCGCCGCGAGATACAGCGCCGTCTGACCGTCCTCGTCCACCGCGTCCGGGCTCACACCGGAGCGCAGCAGCCGTACCACCGCGTCCTCGTCACCCTCGTGCACAGCCGTGAAGAGGTGTGCCGCGGGGTCGTTCGTGCTCATCCTTCGACCCTCGCTCGCGAAGGACGCGAGAGGCAAAGTCTTTGGGGGTGTTGTGTCTCACCTCCCCCCACACGCCGCCCGCGTGCGTCGCATGTCCTACGTGTCGCACTCCAGCACCGTCCTGCACAGCGTGCAGCGCGCCCGTACCCGGCCCCGGACCGGCACGCGGATCCGCTGGTGGCAGGTCGGGCAGGGGAAGGAGACGCGCAGGGGTCCGCGGCTGTCGGGGCTGAACGCGTAGGGGACACCCGGGTGCGGGCCCGCTGCGTGGTGGTCCTGGGCGTGCCGCCGGTCCTTCGCGTAGCGGCGGCGGCCCGCCCAGCCGGCCGCGGTCAGCGGGGGCTGCTGCTCGTCACGGCGCGCCTGCGCCATGCCTCGCGTGTACGCCGTGTACGCCTGCGGGCTGGTGAACCAGATCGAGGGGTCCTCGTCGAAGACCAGGGCACGTTTGGCGAGGACGTAGCCGAACTCCTCCGGGGTGAGGTAGCCGAGTTTCTGTGAGGAGTCGGCGTCCTCCCGGTAGGCGTCGAGAAGCAGCCAGCCCGCGCCGAGGTAGGTCGCCGCGGTGTCCGTGAGGATCTCGTTGTCGCGCGTGCCGGGGAAGTAGAGGTCGAGGCGGTGCAGATAGACGTGCATCACCTCGTGGGCGAGGGCCGCGCCGATGTCCCGGCGATGGGAGCGGAAGCGGTCGTTCAGCTCGACGAAGTACTCGGGGCCCGCAGTGAGTTCGACGTTGGCCGCCTGGGTCATCTCGCGGAAGCCGATGATCAGCCGGGCGTCCGGGAGGTGGTAGTGGTGCACCATCTCGCGGGCCACGCGCTGCGCGCCCAGATGCAGGTCGTCGATGTCGCCGAAGGCCACGTCGGCAGGGGCCACGCTGGTCGCGAAGGTGTGGATGGTGTCGTACGAGAGCCGCTTGTAGAGCGCGGTGATCGATGCCCGCACCGTGTCCAGATGCGGGAAGCCGTGCTCGACGGGTCCGCCGTTCGCCACGTCCGTACCCCCTGAAGACGCCGGGCCTCCTGCATTCCACTCTAAGCGCCGTTCCGGTGGGCGGCGGGGCGCGGCTGGCCGAAATGGGGTCCTTGTCGGAGCGCCCCCGCGTCTAAATAATTCGCAAAGGCTTGGCGGGTGCATGTCACTCGATGCGTGCGACGGCTGTCGTGTCGTGCGGCCTCGGTGTGCCCCCGCGGGGCTTCCAACCCCCCACGAGAGGAAGCACGTTGAAGTCTTCGAAGAAGTTCACGGGCATCAAGAGAGTCCTCGCCCTCGGCGCCGTCGCCCTCGCCACCGTCTCGCTCCAGCCCGTCTCCGCGCAGGCCGCGCCCACGCCCGTCGTCGGCGGCACCCGCGCGGCGCAGGGAGAGTTCCCGTTCATGGTCCGGCTCTCCATGGGCTGCGGCGGTGCGCTCTACACCCAGCAGATCGTCCTCACCGCCGCGCACTGTGTGAGCGGCTCCGGCAACAACACCTCCATCACCGCCACCGCCGGCGTCGTCGACCTGCAGAGCAGCAGTGCGATCAAGGTCAAGTCGACCAAGGTGCTGCAGGCGCCCGGCTACAACGGCAAGGGCAAGGACTGGGCGCTGATCAAGCTCGCCTCGCCCGTCAACCAGCCCACACTGAAGATCGCCACCACCACCGCGTACAACAACGGCAACTTCACCATCGCCGGGTGGGGGGCCGCGCGCGAGGGCGGTGCCCAGCAGCGCTACCTCCTCAAGGCCACCGTCCCCTTCGTCAGCGACGCCACCTGTCAGCAGGCGTACGGCAGCGACCTCGTGCCCGGTGACGAGATCTGCGCCGGGTTCGTGCAGCAGGGCGGGGTCGACACGTGCCAGGGTGACTCCGGTGGGCCGATGTTCCGCAAGGACGACTCGGGGGCGTTCATCCAGGTCGGGATCGTCAGTTGGGGGCAGGGCTGTGCGGAGCCGGGGTATCCCGGGGTGTACTCCGAGGTCTCGACCTTCGCCGCCGACATAGCCAGAGCGGCGTCCACCCTGTAGGGGCTGCGCCCCCCGATCCTGGGTGAGTTGCTTGGGTGCGGGTGCGGGTGAGCGGTGGCTGGTCGCGCCGTTCCCCGCGCCCCTCGGCCGGGGCTGCGCCCCGGTTCCCCGTCCGGCTGTGGTCGTTCGGGTGCGGGTGCGTGGGGGCTGGTCGCGCCGTTCCCCGCGCCCCTGGGGTGGGGCTGCGCCCCACATCCCCCGGCCGCCGGAAGTTCTTCGGCTGTCGGGCGGTGGGGGCTGGGCGCGCCGTTCCCCGCGCCCTTGAAAGCCTCGGTCGGCCGAGGCTCATCGGCCCGGCGTCGGCGCAGCCGCGTCAGGGCGCCTCAGGACCGGCGCCGTCGGCGACGGCTCCTGGAGCTCCAGGAGCCACACCTCGTTGGCACCCTCACGCAACACCGGCCCGGGAACGTACAACGACCGCTGCGGCCCCACCGACCAGTACCGCCCGAGACAGAACCCGTTGACCCATACGAACCCCCGTGTCCAGCCAGGGAGTTCGAGGAAGGCGTCCCCGGCGCCACGCACCTCCACGGTGCCCCGGTACAGCCCGCGCCCGCCCTCCGCAGGCAGCCCCCCGAACGGCACCCGCCCCACGCCCCCGGTGTCGAACGCGTCCAGACGCAGCCCCCGCGCCCGCACTCCGTGCAGAAACTGACGCTCGTGCAGCATCCCCCCGGTGATGCCCTTCGGCTCACCCGAACGCGGACCGTAGTTGACCCTCCCCAGGGACTCCACCCACGCCTCCACGCGCGCGTGCCCCGCGACAGGCTCCTTGAGCCCCGGATCGTCCTCGGTGAGCACACCGGCCGCCACACCATCGACGTACACCACCGCCAGGTCCCGCAGCCCGCGCAGCAGGAGGGGGTACGGCCCCCGCGGACCGGGGACGGTCACCTCGTACTTCACCAGGCCCCGGTCGACGTCCAGTTCCTCGAAGGTGGGCGGGACGGGGTACTCGGCGTCCCGGCCGCCCAGTGTCTCCAGTACGGCGTCCAGGGCGGCCCACTCCCGAAGGTCCACGGCCGCGCCCGCACCGAGCGGCGCGGGCGCGGGCGGCAGCTCCGGCAGCGGCCCGTCCGCGTAGGCGCCCAGGATCTCCCTGAAGCGCCAGAACTTCTCGGTGGGACGCCCGAGTTCGTCGATGGGCGCGTCGTAGTCGTAGGAGGTGACGTCGGGCTCCAAGGGGCCCTCGTGCAGCGCGCCCCCGCCCCGGTTCGCCCCCGCCCAGCCCGCGAAGTGGGTACCCCCGTGCGCCATGTACAGATTGACCGAAGCCCCGCACTCCAGGATCTCGCGCAGCGCCTGTGCCGCGTCCCCCGCATCCCGTACGACGTGCTCGCCGCCCCAGTGGTCGAACCAGCCGCACCAGAACTCCATGCACATCAGCGGCCCCTCGGGCCGGTGCCGGCGCAGCACCTCGAAGGCCGCGCGTGCGCGGGAGCCGAAGTTGACGGTCGCGAGGACACCGGGGATCGAACCGCCGGTGAGCATGTGGTCCTCGGGACCGTCCGAGGTGACCAGCGGAACGCGCACGCCCTCGGCCCGCAGCACGTCCGCCAGGCGCCGCAGATACACCTGGTCGGAGCCGTAACTTCCGTACTCGTTCTCGACCTGCACCATCAGCACCGGACCGCCGCGGTCGATCTGCCGCGGCACGATCTCGTGCAGCACCTGGTGGAACCAGCGCTCCACAGGCCCCACGTACTCCTCGTCCCTGGTGCGGAGCCTCCCCGTCAGCCAGTGCGGCAGCCCCCCGTTCTCCCACTCCGCGCAGATGTACGGGCCGGGTCGCACGATCGCCCACAGGCCCGCCTCCCGCGCGGCGTCCAGGAACCGGCCCAGCGCCTGGACGTCGCGGTACTCGCCCGGGCGCGGCTCGTGCAGATTCCACGGGACGTACGTCTCCACACAGTTGAGCCCCATCGCCCGCAGCATCCCCAGCCGATGCCCCCACTGCCCCTCGTGCACCCGGAAGTAGTGCAACGCGCCGGACAGCAGCCGCACCGGGCGCCCGTCCAGCAGAAAATCCGTGTCCCCCACCGTGAACTCGCTCATGAGCTCACCCTCACCTCTGGCGGCGGCCGCGTCCATGGACAAAGATCAGCCCTGGTTGGACCAAAGAGTGACGCCGGCGGCGGGGGCGCGGAGGAGGGGAGGCGCGCGGATGCACCACACCTGGATGCGCTATTTCTCCCCCGCTCCCGTCCACCACCGGCTCGGCCTCGTCTGCCTCGGCGTGGGCCTGCAGCACGGAGAACTGCCCACCGTCGGGCCCCGCACCCTCGACCACCACGTGGCCGTCGTCGTCAGCGCGGGCGGCGGCTGGTTCCGAGGCCCCGACGGACACCACCACACCGTCACCGCGCCCGCCCTGCTGTGGCTCACGCCCGGCGTACCCCACCACTACGGACCCGACCCCAGCTGGGACGAGTGCTTCGTCGACTTCACCGGGCCGGCCACCGCCACGTACACCGAACTCGGCTACATCGAACCCGACCGCCCCGTCGTGCCGCTCTCCGACGCCACCGGCGCCCGTGCCACCGTCGGCCGCATCGCCCGCGCCGCCCGCCGCGGCAACCCCCTCCTCGAAGTCGAGACCGGCGCCGCCGTCCACGAACTTCTCGTCGCCCTGCGCCGCGCCCGCGCCGACCTCGCCCCCGACGGCGACCCCGTCCTGCACGCCCTCGCCCGTGACGCGTTCCAGCCACTGTCCGTCGCCGAGCACGCGGCCCGGCACGGCATGACCCCCGCCGAACTGCGCGTCGCCGTCCGCCGCGGCGCCGGCCGCAGCCCCAAGGACTACCTCCTCGGCATCCGCCTGGGCCGCGCCAAGGAACTCCTCGCCGCCACCGAACTCCCCGTCGCCGCGGTCGCCCGACGCGTCGGCTACGACGACCCCGCCTACTTCTCCCGTCTGTTCACCCGCCGTGTCGGCATGGCCCCCGTCCGCTTCCGCGAACAGCAGGGCCGCGCTCTCCCCGGCGGCTGGAGCGACCGCATGCCCGACCCCGACGATCCGCCATGATCGAGCCCCCGCACGCCACGTAAAGTTGCTCCTCATGACCACCAGCTACACCGGCAACACGAACGACGGGGCGGGCGGCGAGGTCGACCCCGCCGTGCGTGCGGAACTCGCTCGGCTGCGCGACAGCATCGACAACATCGACGCCGCCGTCGTCCACATGCTCGCCGAACGCTTCAAATGCACCCAACAGGTCGGCCACCTCAAGGCCGCCCACCAGCTGCCGCCCGCCGACCCGTCCCGCGAGGCCCACCAGATCGCCCGGCTGCGTCGCCTCGCCGAGAGCGCCAAGCTGGATCCGGCCTTCGCGGAAAAGTTGCTGAATTTCATCATCGCCGAGGTCATCCGGCACCACGAGAGCATCGCGGACGGTGCCGGGCGGGGCGCGGCGGCCACGGGGGAGTGACACCGGGTGCCCCCAGCGTGCATCCTGCGTGAGCACTCCCTGTCAGGTGTCAGGCCAATGGCACATGCCGGCCGACCGTCCGTACGGGCTCCAGGGCACCCGCCACCCGTGGCACCCGCCACCCGTGGCACCCGCCACCCGTGGCACCCGCCACCCGTGGCACCCGCCACCCGTGGCACCCGCCACTCGTGGCACCCGCCGTCCGCGGCACCGCCCCCGCCCGTACCGGCCCGGGCCGGCATGTGGCCGATCGAGGGGACGTCGGGCCATGCCGTCGGATGCCAAGATCCTCATCGTCGACGACCACGAGGACACGCTGTACGCGCTCGAAAGCGCCCTCGCCCCGCTGGGCCACCTCGTGACCCGCGCGACCAGCGGCGACGACGCCCTCAAGGAAGTGCTGCGCGGCCAGGTCGGACTGCTCCTCCTCGACGTGCGCATGCCCGGCGTCAGCGGCCTCGACGTCGTGCGCTACATGCGCCGCGTCGAACAGACCCAGCACATCCCGGTCGTCCTGCTCACCGGCTACGGACCGGACACCGAACTGTCCGCCACCGCGTTCGCCCTCGGCGTCGCCGACCTGGTCATGAAACCCGTCGACCCCTGGACCCTGCGCACCAAGGTCCGCTACCTGTACGACACCCACCAGCGCCGCCGGGCCCTGGAGGCGGAGGTACGCGAGTTACGCGCCCGGACCGAGGAACGCGCCTCACCGCGCGCCCCGGGCCGCCTCCACCACGACACCCGCGTCCGCCCACCACGCGACGGCCACACCGACGCACGGGGCTCACGGGAGGCACTCGAGGCACGGGAGTAGGACCGCACCGCCTGAGGACGCCGATCCCGCCGTGACCGTGCCGAACAAACGCCGCATACCGGGCCTGCCCTGTGTCCTGTCCGAGCCATCAGGCAGCATGTCCCCCATGTCCGTACTGACGCGCGACGAAGCGCAGACCCGTGCCCAGCTCCTCGACGTCCACCACTACGGGATCGCACTCGACGTGACCCACGGGGACGAGACCTTCGACTCCCTGACCGTCATCCGGTTCACCGCCCGCGCCGACGCGGACACCTTCGTCGAGCTGAAGCCCGCAGAACTGCGCTCCGTCACCCTCGACGGACAGCCCCTCGACCCCGAGACCCTCGACGAGAACCGGCTCCCCCTCAAGGGCCTCACCGCGGGCGAGCACGAACTGCGCGTCGACGCACGGATGCGCTACTCCCGCACCGGCGAGGGCATGCACCGCTTCACCGACCCCACCGACGGCGAGACCTACCTCTACACCCAGCTGTTCATGGAAGACGTCCAGCGCGTCTTCGCCGCCTTCGACCAGCCCGACCTGAAGGCCGTCTTCGAACTCTCCGTGACCGCCCCCGACGGCTGGACCGTCCTCGCCAACGGCGTCACCGAACATGTGGGAGAGGGCCGCTGGCAGGCCGCCCCCACCCCGCTGATCTCCACCTACCTCGTCGCCGTCGCCGCCGGCCCCTGGCACTCCGTCCGCGCCGAGCACCGCGGCCTGCCCTTCGGCATCCACTGCCGCCGCTCGCTCGCCCCCTACCTCGACGCCGACGCCGACGAGATCCTCGACGTCACCCGCGCCTGCTTCGACCGGTACCACGAGAAGTTCGACGAGCCCTACCCCTTCGACTCCTACGACCAGGCGTTCGTCCCCGAGTTCAACGCCGGCGCCATGGAGAACCCCGGCCTCGTCACCTTCCGCGACGAGTTCGTCTACCGCTCCGCCGTCACCGACACCGAACGCCAGACCCGCGCCATGGTCATCGCCCACGAAATGGCCCACATGTGGTTCGGCGACCTCGTCACCCTGCGCTGGTGGGACGACATCTGGCTGAACGAGTCCTTCGCCGAGTACATGGGCTACCAGACCCTCACCGAAGCCACTCGCTTCACCGACACCTGGACCGACTTCGGCGTCACCCGCAAACCCTGGGGCTACGACGCCGACCAGCGTCCCTCCACCCACCCCGTCGCCCCCGACCCGGACGCCGTCCCCGACACCGCGTCCGCCATGCTCAACTTCGACGGCATCTCCTACGCCAAGGGCGCCTCCGCCCTGCGCCAACTCGTCGCCTGGCTCGGCGAGAAGGACTTCCTGGCCGGCATCAACACCCACTTCGCCCGCCACAAGTTCGCCAACGCCACCCTCGCCGACTTCATCGACAACCTCGCCTCCGCCACCGAACGCGACGTCCACGCCTGGGCCGACTCCTGGCTGCGCACCACCGGCGTCGACACCCTCACCCCCACCCTCACCGCCGGACCCGACGGCACCCACACCCTCACCGTCGAACACCACGGCAGCCGCCCGCACCGCATCGCCGTGGGCCTCTACGACAACGACCTCGGCGTCGAAGGCCGCCTCACCCTGCGCGACCGCATCGAAGCCGACGTCCCGGGGACCGAGCCGACCGCGATCGGCAAGCGCCCCGCCCTGCTCCTCCTCAACGACGGCGACCTCTCCTACGCCAAGATCCGCTTCGACCCCGAGTCCTTCCAGACCGTGCGCACAGCCCTCGCCGGACTGCCCGAACCCCTCACCCGAGCGGTCGTCTGGAACGCCCTGCGCGACTCCGTCCGCGACGGCGAACTGCCCGCCATGGCCTACATCGACGCCGCCCGCGCCCACCTCCCGCGCGAGAGTGACCTCGCCCTCGTCCAGGGCGTCCTGTCGTTCGCCGCCGCCCAGGTCGCCGACCGCTACCTCCCCGCCGAGGACCGCCCGACCGCCCTCGCCACCCTCACCGACCTCTGCCGCGACCTCATCCGCCGCACCGAGGACGGCTCCCACCCCGGCCTGCGCCTCACCGCCGTGCGCCACTACATCGACGTCGCCGCCCACCCCGACACCATCAGTGCCTGGTTCTCCGAGGGCACCGTCCCCGGCGGACCCGAACTCGACCCCGAACTGCGCTGGCGCATCCTCGGCCGGCTCGCCGTCCTCGGCGCCATCGACGACGCCGTCATCGAGGCCGAACTCGTCCAGGACCCCAGCGCCACCGGCCAGGAAGGCGCCGCCCGCTGTCGCGCCGCGCTGCCCGACCCCGAGGCCAAGCGCCGCGCCTGGGAGGAGATGTTCACCTCCGACCACCTCTCCAACTACCTCTTCACCGCCACCGCCCAGGGCTTCTGGCAGCCCGAACAGACCCACCTCGTCCGGGAGTACGTCGAGCGCTACTGGGCCGACGCCGTCGCCGTCTCCGCGCGTCGCGGCCCCGCCATCGCCGATGCCGCCGGGCGCTACGCGTTCCCCGTCCACGCCGTCGCCCCCGAAACCCTCGCCCTCGGCGAAGCGTGCCTCCGTGACGGCGACCCCATCCCCGCCCTCCGCCGCAAACTCGTCGACCAACTCGACGACCTGGCACGGGCGTTGAAGGTGCGAACCGCATAACGGACGGCCGGTGGCCCGGGCGGGGCTACGCCCCGATTCCCCGCCCGCCCCCGGTCTTTCGGCCGCGGAGGGGCGGTGGCCGGTCGCGCGGTTCCCCGCGCCCCTGGGGCCGGGACTGCGCCCCGGATCCCCCGCCCGGTTCGTTTGGCTGCGGCCCGGTGGGGGCTGGTCGCGCGGTTCCCCGCGCCCTGAAAGCCTGGGGTCGTCCGGCGCTCCAGGGCGAGGCTGGTGGTCGCACCCCACCCACCCCGGCCCACGCCATCCAGCCCGTCCGGGGTGGCCGGGGGCCGATGCCCCGCCCACCCCGTCACCCCACCCACCCCGGCCCGCGTCTTTCAGCCCGTCCGGCGTGTGAGGACGAGGCCGTTCAGGCCGGTCGGGGGATGGGGGGCGGAGCCCTCACGTGGGGATGGGACGGGTAGGGGCGGCGGGGGCGAGGAAAGGTGGTTCCCGCCCCGGCGCGGCGCGGCGTCCGGCAGCCTCGCCCCACCCATATTTTCTCCGCCCACCAGTACCCCCATTCGGGTCGGATCGTTGACCTTTCAGGGCACGCAGGCCCATCCCCGTACAGGCTGGTACTCCCCCTGCCGCGCGCCCACCGGAGGACACCTCATGAGCACGCCGCCCCTCGCCTCAGGCCCCGAAGGTCCCGGCGCGCTGCGGCCGCTGCTCGACACCGTCCTCGACGCACTGCGCGAGGGCGGCGAGGCACGCGGCGGACCGCTGCCCGCTGGCGGACCGGAGAGCGTGGCCCGGCGCGTACGGGACGCGGTCGGCGACGTCCTGCCCGAGCAGGGAACCGAAGACGCCCTGCACGTCCTCGTACGGGCTCTCGCCGAGGGCGCGGCCGACCCCGCCCACCCCCTGTGCGCCGCCCACCTGCACTGCCCCCCCCTCGCCGTCGCCACCGCCGCCGACCTCGCCGCCTCCGCCCTCAACCCCTCCATGGACTCCTGGGACCAGGCCCCGGCCGCCTCGGAACTGGAGGCACTCGTCACCCGGGCCCTCGCCCAGGAGATCGGCGCAGGCGACGCCCTGGTCACCACCGGCGGCACCGAGTCCAACCAACTCGCCCTCCTCCTCGCCCGGGAGGCACACGCCGGCGTGCGGCTCATCCACGGCGCCAACGCCCACCACTCGCTGCCCCGCGCCGCCTGGCTCCTCGGCCTGCCCGACCCCGTCGTCGTCCCCGCCCCCGCCGGCACCATGGACCTCGCCGCCCTCGACGAAGCCCTCACCGAACTCCAAGGCCTCCGCGGCTCCCTCCTCGTGGCCGCCACCGCGGGCACCACCGACGCCGGACTCATCGACCCCCTGCCGGACATCGCCGACCTCTGCGAAGCCCACGGCACCCGCCTCCACATCGACGCCGCCTACGGCGGAGGCCTCCTCTTCAGCGACCACCACCGCGGCAAACTCGACGGACTCGACCGCGCCCACACCGTCACCCTCGACCTGCACAAACTCGGCTGGCAGCCCGTCGCCGCAGGCCTCCTCGTCGTCAAGGACCCCCACGACCTCGACGCCCTGAGCCACCGCGCCGACTACCTCAACGCCGACGACGACACCGAAGCGGGCCTCCCCGACCTCCTGGGCCGCTCCCTGCGCACCACCCGACGCCCCGACGTCCTCAAAGTCGCCGTCACCCTCAAAACCCTGGGGCGAGCGGGACTCGGCGCGCTCGTCGACCAGGTCTGCGCCCGCGCCGTCGAACTGGCGGACCTCGTCGAAGCACACCCCGGCTTCGAGCTCTACGACCCGCCCACCCTCAGCACCGTCCTGTTCCGCCCCGCCGAGGCCTCCGACGAAGCCGTCGCCGCCGTACGCCGCACCCTGCTCCACGAAGGACGCGCCGTCCTCGGCCGAGCCCTGCTCGACGACCGGCTCTGGCTCAAAGCCACCCTCCTCAATCCCCACACCCGGCCGGGCGACCTGGCCGCGCTCCTGAAACTGGTGGAAGGACACACACCCCGATGAGCCCGACGCCCCTCCCTCCACCCCACGAGCCCGACGCGCCCCGCGACCTCGTGGGCATCGGCATCGGCCCGTTCAACCTCTCCCTCGCCGCCCTCGCCCACCCCCTCCCCGAACTCGACAGCGTCTTCTACGAACAGCGCCCCGGCTTCGACTGGCACCCGGGCCTGCTCATCGACGGCGCCACCCTCCAGGTCCCCTTCCTCGCCGACCTGGTCACCCTCGCCGACCCCGCCAGCCCCTGGTCCTTCCTCAACTACCTCAAGGACCGCGACCGCCTCTTCCCCTTCTACTTCGCCGAGCGCTTCCACATGCAGCGCGCCGAGTACGACGCCTACTGCCGCTGGGTCGCGGGCCGCCTCCCCGGACTCCACTTCGGCCACCAGGTCGACGCCGTCCGCTGGAACCCCGAACGCACCCTGTTCGAAGTCGACTTCACCCAGCTCGACAGCGAGGGAGAAGCCGAGGCCCTCGGCCGCACCTACACCCGCAACATCGTCCTCGGCGTCGGCACCGCACCCCACATCCCCGAGCCCCTCAGACCCCTCGTCGACGCCCCCGGCGTCCCCGTCATCCACGCCGCGGACTACCTCGCCCACCGCGAAAGCTTCCTCACCGCCGAACACATCACCGTCATCGGCGCGGGGCAGTCGGGCGCCGAGGTCTTCCTCGACCTCCTGCGCAACCGGCCCGCCGGCCGCGAGAAGATCCACTGGCTGGCCCGCACCGAGGCCTTCGCCCCGATGGAGTACTCCAAGCTCGGCCTCGAACACTTCACCCCCGACTACACCCGCTACTTCCACGCCCTCACCGAGCCCGTACGCGACCGGCTCGTCGCCGCCCAATGGCAACTCCACAAGGGCATCGACGCCGACACCATCGCCGCCATCCACGACGAGCTCTACCGCCGCACCCTCCACGGCGGCTGGCCCGACGCCGTCCTCACCCCCGCCGTCACCGTCCGTACCGCGGGCCGCGTCGCCACCACCAAGGTCGAACTCCACCTCGAACACGGCCAGCAGAGCGCCCGCACCCGCCTCGTCACCGACGCCGTGGTCCTCGCCACCGGCTACCGCGAACGCCCCCTCGGCCAGATCCTCGCCGGGCTCGACCCCTACCTGCGCCGCGACAGCGCCGAACGCCCCCGCATCGACGACCAGTTCCGCCTGGCCCTCGACCTCGCCGTCACCGGCCGTGTCTACGTCCAGAACGCCGAACTCCACACCCACGGCGTCGGCGCCCCCGACCTCGGCCTCGCCGCCTGGCGCAGCGCAACCATCCTCAACTCGCTGACGGGCAAGGACCCCTACCCGCTGCCGCGCCGTACGGCCTTCACCACCTTCGGACTCGAACCCCAGTCCCAGGTCCCGCCCGCCCGCCACACCGCCCAGACCCTCACCCCGCTCGTCGACGGACGGTGAGAAGAAGACCCCGGACACGCGTCCGGGGTCCAGAGAACGAGCGAGCCGCAACAGGCGGGCCAGAAAACAGGCGGGCCAGACAACAGGCGGGCCAGAAAACAGGCGGCCCAGACAACAGGCGGCCCAGACAGCAGGCGGGCCTAGAAAACAGGCGTGCCGTCCCGCGTGAGCTTCCAGTCCACCGAAGCGAACTCCTTCGGGTCGAGCACACCCTTCGCGGTCACCCACTCGGCGATCCGCGTACGGATCTCCGTCGACTCCGACCAGACCTCCTTCGCGGACGCCACATGCGGGAAGGCGCCGCCACCGTTCGCCCGGTAGTTGTTCACCGCGAACACGAACTGCTGCGCGTCGTCCAGCGCCGCACCGTCGTACGTCAGGTTCTTGATCCGCGAACCCTCCGCCTGCGCGATGTCGATGTCGTAGCGGAGCCCCGACACATAGTCGTAGTTGTAGTCCGGACGGTTGTTCGCGTTGGTCAGCTTCTCCGTGTCGATCACCGCACCGGCCGCCGTCCGCACGAAGTAGTTCGCCGAGTACTCCAGGTACGCCCGCACCTGCGCCCCCGTCAGCACCTTCGCGACCAGCGTGTTGTCGTACACGTACAGACTCGACAGATCCCGGATCGTCACCTTGCCGGCCGGGATCTCGGAGGTGCGCGAGAACGGCGAGGCCTGCGCGATCACGGGCAGCGAGGCGTACTCCGTGCCCACCAGCGCCGCCTTGACCACGTCCTCCTGCACCTTGGTGATCAGGTCGATGATCGGGGCGTCCTTGTAACGCGCCTCGACCGTCGTCAGCGTGTCCGTGGCCGTGCCGACCACCTGGTTGACGTACGCCACCACCAGGTCGTGCTCGTCCTTCAGCAGCCGGGTGATCTTCGGGTCGTCGGCGACCGAGTTCGAGTTGCGGACCGAGGCCGTCACCGACTCGACCTGCCACTTCCCCTTCTCGAGGACCAGCTCGAAGTCGAACACCGACAGCCGCTCGGCATACGCCAGCGGCTCCGACAGCACCACCGTCCCGCCGGTCTTGGCGTTGGTGACCTTCAGCTCCGGGATCTCCACGTGCGCGTGCCCGACGAGAATCGCGTCGATCCCCGGCACCTGCTGGGCGACGAGCGCCGCCGAGTTCTCGACGTACGGCAGCTGGTCACCGTAGGAGGACGTGCCGGACGAACCGGAGTGCGCCGACACGACGACCACGTCCGCACCCATCGACCGCAGCTTCGGAACCCACTTCGCCGCCTGCTCCTCCAGACCCGGGAACGTCAACTTCCCCTGGACGTACGCCTTGTCCCAGATCGCGATACCCGGGTTCGTCAGACCGAGCACCGCCACCTTCACCGACGGGGCACCCGGCACGTGGAACGTCTTCATGAAGTACGGCGGGAAAGCCGGCTTCAGCGTCTTCGCGTCCAGCGCGTTCGCACCCAGCAGCGGGAAGCGGCACTGCGACTCGAACTTCCGCAGCGTCTCGATGCCGTAGTTGAACTCGTGGTTGCCCAGCGCCACCGCGTCATAGCCGATCGCGTTCATCGCCTGCGCCATCGGGTGCACCGGACCGCCCTTGGCGGTGATCGGGTCCACCTTCGCGTAGTAGTACGTCAGCGGGGTGCCCTGGATCGTGTCGCCCGCGTCCAGAAGGAGGGTGTTGCAACGCCCCTTCTCCTTGCGGATCTCGTTCACCAGCGTCGAGATCCGCGCCAGCCCCTGCGCGTTGCCCGCCGTGTCCTTGTACTCCGCGTCCTTGAAGTAGTCCCAGTTGAAGACATGTCCGTGCAGGTCCGTCGTGCCCATGACGGTGAGGGAGTGCCGCTGCACAGGCTTCTTCCCACCCCCTGCCGCCGCCGAGGTCGCCGCCTGCGCGGACGGAGCCGCGACCGCACCGGTCAACGCCACCCCCGCACCCGTCACGGCGGACTTCTTCAGGAACTTCCGGCGGTTCAACGGCATGTCTATGGCTCCTTGGGAATTGGTCAACGACGCGCGTAGATTCTGACCCACGCATGACACTCCAGAACAGGTCCGGGAGGTTTCCATCTGGTGACCACCGGGCACCCCGCCCACCCTTCCGGTGACAGAGTGGGGCGTATGGCCCCCATCGCAGAGGAACCCCGACCCGCAGTCCCCTACGGAACCCCCGAGGCACCCCGCATCGCCGTCCGCGGCGAAGCCCACCTCGAAGTCGACCCCGAGATCGCCCGCATCGGCATCACCGTCAGCGCCCGCGGCACCGACCGACGCGAGGCCCTCGCCGACCTCACCCGCCGCAACGCGACGGCCATGGACCTCGTGAAGTCCTACGGAGACGCCGTCGAACGCCTCGAAACCGGCGCCTTCTCCATCAGCCCGGAACTCACGAAACACGGCCGCGGCGAACGCGTCCGCGCCTACCACGGCCGCGTCCACCTCACCGCCGAACTCACCGACTTCACCGCACTCGGCGAGCTGACGACCCGCCTCGCCGACCTCGACCTCACCCGGGTCGACGGCCCCTGGTGGGCCCTGCGCCCCGACTCGCCCTCCCACCGCCAAGCCCGACAGCAGGCGGTCCGCGAAGCCGTCCAACGGGCTCGCGAATACGCCGAAGCCCTCGGCACCACCCTCGCCGCCCTCGTCGAACTCGCCGACATCGGCGCCGAGAACGCCCAGCCCTACCCGGCGGCCCCCGGCCGCGCCATGCGCTCCATGTCCTTCGCCGGCGGCACACCCGAAGAAGCCGCCCCCCTCGACCTCGAACCCGAGCGCCAACACGTCTACGCCCAGGTCAACGCCCGATTCACGATGGCCCCGCCGGAACTGTAAAGCGCGGACCGGTCGCCATAAAGTACCGACGCGCTCATCAGAGCACCCCCGCGCACAATTCAACTGTTGTCAATAAGGCTTCACGCAAAGGTTGTTGAGTAGTCATGCCGGACCAATTCTCTACCGACCGGTAAGGCCTAGGCTCAAACCATGCGCCGAGCGAAAATCGTCTGTACATTGGGCCCCGCCACCGATTCGTACGACCAGCTCAAAGCCCTGGTCGACGCCGGAATGGACGTAGCCCGCTTCAACCTCAGCCACGGCACCCACGCCGAACACGAGGAGCGTTACCAGCGCGTGCGAAAGGCCTCCGACGAGACCGGCCGCAGCGTCGGACTGCTCGCCGACCTTCAAGGCCCGAAGATCCGACTCGGCCGCTTCACCGAAGGCCCCGTACTCCTTGAACGCGGAGACACCTTCACCATCACCGTCGAAGAAGGCGCCGAGGGCGACCGCCTCACCTGCGGCACGACGTACTCGGGCCTCGCGGCCGACGTCACCCCCGGTGAACGCATCCTCGTCGACGACGGCAAGGTCTGCCTCGAAGTCACCGCCGTCGACGGCCCGCGCGTCCACACCACCGTCGTCGAAGGCGGCATGGTCTCCGACCACAAGGGCCTCAACCTCCCCGGCGTCGCCGTCTCCGTCCCCGCCCTCTCCGACAAGGACGAAGCGGACCTCCGCTGGGCCCTGCGCACCGGCTTCGACGTCATCGCCCTCTCCTTCGTCCGCAGCGGCCGCGACATCGGCGACGTCCACCGCATCATGGACGAGGAAGGCCGCCGCCTCCCCGTGATCGCCAAGGTCGAGAAGCCCCAGGCGGTCGAGGCGATCGACGACATCGTCGCCGCCTTCGACGGCATCATGGTCGCCCGCGGCGACCTGGGTGTCGAAATGCCCCTCGAGCAGGTCCCGATCGTCCAGAAGCGCGCCATCAAGCTGGCCAAGCGCAACGCCAAGCCGGTCATCGTCGCCACCCAGATGCTCGACTCGATGATCGACAACTCCCGCCCCACGCGAGCCGAGGCGTCCGACGTCGCCAACGCCGTCATCGACGGCACGGACGCCGTGATGCTCTCCGGTGAGACGAGCGTCGGCAAGTACCCCGTGGAAACCGTCCGGACGATGTCCCGCATCGTCGAGGCCGCCGAGGAGGACATCCTCGCCAAGGGCCTGCCGCCCCTGACCGACCGCAACAAGCCCCGCACCCAGGGCGGTGCGGTCGCCCGCGCGGCGGCGGAGATGGGCGACTTCCTCGGCGCCAAGTGCCTCGTCGCCTTCACCCAGTCCGGCGACACGGTCCGCCGCCTGTCCCGCTACCGCTCCCCGATCCCCCTGCTGGCCTTCACCCCCGACCCGGCCACCCGCTCCCAGCTGAACCTGACCTGGGGCGTAGAGACGTTCCTGGGACCGCACGTCGACTCCACCGACGCGATGGTCGACCAGGTGGACGAACTCCTCCTGAGGTACGGCCGCTGCGAAAAGGGCGACATCGTCGTCATCACCGCCGGCTCCCCGCCCGGCGTCTCCGGCACCACGAACCTCGTACGCGTCCACCACATCGGAGAGGACGACAGCCCGAAGTAGACCCGGCTGTCAGTACTTCGGACCGACGTGGGCGTCCATGAGAGCGACGGAGACTTTGCGGGCGACGGAGATGTTGAACGGGTCGCTGCCGCGCGCCAGCGTCGTCCACTCGACGCCTACCGGGTCGAGGGCGTCGGCAAAGAGCTTCCGGATGTCGTCGGACTTGTTGGTGAAGAAATACCGGGGGTACTCGTAGCGCTTGCGCTCACCGGCGACGAGGCGGGTCGTCCAGTTCGTGATGCGACAGCCGTCGGAGTGGATGAGCCCGCGGATGAATTCCCACGGGTGAGCGTCGACGATTTCCTGTTGCCAGGGTTCGAGGGCGATCGGGCGCTCGTGCTTCTTGCCGGGGCCGTGCTGAGGGAACATGCAAGTCCAGTGCCTGGTGTACGACTTCACCTCGACGCAGCCTGTCTTGCTGCGCTGTCCGACGCTCGGCAGTGGCATCACCTTGCGCATGGCATCTTCGGTGGCTGCGATCAGGCCCGTTTGTTTGGCGTTGCAGAACACGGACAGGTGATGCTGCTTGCGCTTCGAGATGATGTGGCCGTCGCCGAGGTAGAGCCCCAGTAAATAGGCGTAGGCCACCCTGTCGAAGTCGCGTGCCGTGCATCGGGGGCAGTCCGTTGACTGCTCGTACGCCTCGCCGCGAGCTCTGCGGTCTTCGCTGCGCCACCAGCCGACCGTGCCACGCGGGACGTTGAGGCGTTCCGCGGCTGCGCGGTTGGGGACGCCCTGGCGCATCAGTGCGACAGCTTGAGCGCGAATCGAAGAATTTTGCTGCTCCATGCGGCCACTCTGCGTCACTGACCGTGACCGCGTGCAGCAAAAAGCGGATGTTCACGAGAACGGGAACATCCGCTTAGCTGCGGAACTGTGCCGGGTGCGGGATTCGAACCCGCAAGCCCTCACGGGCAGAGGTGTTTGAGACCTCCGTGTATGCCGTTCCACCAACCCGGCGTAAGTGGCTGCCCGGAAGCATACCGGGTCACCGCAGCTCGCTGCAGCTAGGTAGGCTCTTGGGCAGCAGCACTTGCCCGGCCCGTGAACGAGGAGCCCCCGTGACCGCCCCCGAGTCGCCCCAGCCCGTCGCCGACGACGACAAGTCGCACGTGCCTCCGCTGACGACCCGTGTCGTCATCGCCGAGGACGAGGCGCTGATCCGCCTCGACCTCAAAGAGATGCTCGAGGAAGAGGGCTACGCCGTCGTGGGCGAGGCGGGGGACGGGGAGCAGGCCGTCGAGCTGGCCCGTGAGCACCGGCCCGACCTCGTGATCCTGGACGTCAAGATGCCCAAGCTGGACGGGATCTCGGCGGCCGAGAAGATCGCCGAGGAGAGCATCGCCCCCGTCCTGATGCTCACCGCGTTCTCGCAGCGCGACCTCGTCGAGCGGGCCCGTGACGCCGGCGCGATGGCGTACCTCGTGAAGCCCTTCAGCAAGAGCGACGTCGTACCGGCGATCGAGATGGCCGTCTCGCGGTTCACGGAGCTGAAGCAGTTGGAGAAGGAGGTCGCCGACCTCAGCCAGCGTCTGGAGACCCGCAAGCTGGTCGACCGGGCCAAGTCCGTGCTGCAGACGCAGTACGGGCTGACCGAGCCCGCCGCGTTCCGGTGGATCCAGAAGACCTCCATGGACCGTCGTATGTCCATGCAGCAGGTCGCCGAGGCGGTCATCGCGGACGCCGAGGAGAAGAAGGCCTCCAAGGGCTAGGGAGCGGCGGCGCCCCGCTTCGGGGTGCCGCGTCCTGCCCGCGCGAGCCCGGCGACCGCGTGTCAGGCTGGATTCGGGGCCGTGTGGCCTTCGGGTCGGCAAGGCAGCAAAGGAGACAGCGCGTGGAAGAGAAGGCGTTCGTCCAAGCGGTGTCGGAACGTACGGGCCTGACTCGGCAGGAGTCGGCCGATCTCACGCGTGCCACGCTCGAGACGCTCGCCCATCGGCTGAGCTCGGGTGAGGCGCGGAACCTGGCGCTGGAGCTCCCGGAGGGTCTGGCGGAGTCCGTTCGGCGGGGTGCCACCGCGGAGATCGAGCGCTTCGACTACGACGAGCTCGTGCGGCGAGTGGCCCAGCGCAACGTGCTCAAGCCGGACGAGGCCGACGGTGGCGTCCGTGCCGTGCTGGTCACGCTCCGTGACGCGATCAGCGAGAAGGAGTTCGGCCACGCGATGTCGCAACTAGGTGCGGACTTCTCCAGGCCGATCGAGAATTTCGTCGGCTGATTCCCCGGCGAGCGGTAGGGGTGAGTGACGAAGAGGCCCGCGCCCCCGACTGGGGGCGCGGGCCTCTTCGTGCAGCGGCTGTACGGTCCTACGGCCGCAGCCTGGTCTCAGTCCTCGCCCAGGTAGGCCTTGCGTACCGACTCGTCGTGCAGCAGGTCCTGTCCGGTGCCGGAGAGGACGATGTTGCCGACCTCCATGACGTGTCCCTGATCGGCGAGGGAGAGCGCCGCCTGGGCGTTCTGCTCGACGAGGAGGATGGTCGTACCGTCGGCCTTGAGTTCGGCGATGGTGGCCATGATCTTCTGCATCATGATCGGGGAGAGACCCATGGAGGGTTCGTCGAGCATGAGCAGCTTGGGCTGGGACATGAGCGCGCGGCCCATGGCCAGCATCTGCTGCTCGCCGCCGGAGAGGGTTCCCGCGGCCTGCTTGCGGCGTTCACCCAGGATGGGGAAGAGGTCGTAGGCGCGCTGGATGTCCTTCTCGATGCCTGCCTTGTCGGTGCGCAGGAACGCGCCGAGCTGGAGGTTCTCGGTGATCGTCAGCCGGGGGAAGATGTGGCGTCCCTCGGGGGAGTGGGCGAGGCCCAGGGAGACGATCTTGTGGGCGGGGATGCCGCTGAGGGGTTTGCCGTCGAAGGTGATGCGGCCCGCGGTGGGCTTGAGGAGCCCGGAGAGGGTGCGCAGGGTGGTCGTCTTGCCGGCGCCGTTGGTGCCGATGAGGGTGACGATCTGGCCGGCTTCGACGGAGAAGGAGATGCCCTTGACGGCTTCGATCTTGCCGTAGGCGACCTTGAGGTCTTCGACCTCGAGCAGTGCGGTCACTGGGCGTTTCCTTCCTTGCTGGTGGTGCCCTCCGCGGCGGCGTCGCTCTCGGCGGCCTCGGGAGTCTCGGAGGCTTCCGCGGGCTCGGGAGCGTCCGTGGCCTCCGCCGCCTCGGCGGCTTCGACCTCGGCGAGTTCCTCCGCGCCGGGGGCGCCCTCGAACGGGGTGCCGAGGTAGGCGGCGATGACGCGTTCGTCGCCCTGGACGACCTCGGAGGTGCCCTCGACGAGCTTCTCGCCCTGGACGAGGCAGGCGACGCGGTCGGACAGGTTGAAGATGAAGCGCATGTCGTGCTCGATGACGAGGACGGCGATGCCCCTGTCGCGGATGGCGAAGACGAGGTCTTCGGTCGCGCGTGTCTCCTGGGGGTTCATGCCGGCCGTGGGCTCGTCCAGGAGCAGCAGGCCCGGTTCGCTCGCCATGGCGCGGGCGATTTCGAGCTTGCGCTGTTCGCCGTAGGGGAGGTTGCGGGAGAGGTGGTCGGCCTTGTGGTCGAGGCCGATGAACTCCAGCAGTTCCATGGCGCGTTCGCGGGAGGCGGCTTCTGCCTTGCGGAAGCCGGGGCCGCGCAGGAGGGCCGACCAGAGGCCTTCCTTGGTCCTGGTGTGGCGGCCGACGAGCACGTTCTCCAGGACGGTCATGTTGGCGAAGAGCCGGATGTTCTGGAAGGTGCGGGCGATGCCGGCGCTGGTGACGAGGTGGGGCTTGGGCGGGAGGACGGTGCCCTTGTAGGAGACCTTGCCCTCGGTCGGCACGTACAGGCCGGTGAGGCAGTTGAAGAAGGTCGTCTTGCCGGCGCCGTTGGGGCCGATGAGGCCGACGATCTCGCCCGAGTTGACGGTGAGGTCGACGCTGCGGACGGCGGTGAGGCCGCCGAAGCGCATGGTGACGCCGCTGGCCTCGAGTACGGGGCTGGTGGCCGTGGTGGTGGTCATGTGGGTCACGCCCCTGCCTTGGTGACGCCGACAGTGGAGTCGGGCAGGCCTTGTTCGGGGATGTCGACGCTGTCGTCGGACTCGTGGAACTCGAGCTGGCGACGGCGGTTGGCGATGATGCCCTCGGGGCGGAAGCGCATGAGGATCACGAGCGCGATGCCGAAGGCGAAGAGCTGGTACTCCTTCAGGAAGCCGAGCTTCTCGGGGAGGAGGTAGAGCAGGGTGGCGCCGAGGATGGGGCCGTTGACCGTGCCCATGCCGCCGAGGACGACCGCGGCCAGCAGGAAGGCGGAGTTGGGCGGTACGGAGCCGGCGAACTGGTACGGGGCCGGGTTGACGCTGTAGCCGACGTGGGCGCTGACCGTGCCGGCGAGGCCGGCGAGGGAGGCGCCGAGGGCGAAGGCGATGAGCTTGACGCGGAAGCCGTTGATGCCCATGGCGGTTGCGGCGGTCTCGTCCTCGCGGATGGCGATCCAGGAGCGGCCGATACGGGAGTCGGCGGCGCGGTTGAAGACGACCACGACGATGCCGGTGATGATCAGCATCAGCAGGAAGTAGTTCGCGAAGCGGCCGAGGGTGATCGAGCCGATGTCGTGCGAGTTCCCGAGGTTGAACCCGAAGATGTCGAGGTCCGGGATCATCGAGATGCCGTTGGGGCCGTTGGTCAGGTTCGGTCCGGAGGAGCCGTCGAGGTTGTTGACGGAGATGCGGAAGATCTCTCCGAAGCCGAGGGTGACGATGGCGAGGTAGTCGCCGCGCAGTCGCAGGGTGGGGGCGCCGATGAGGACGCCGAAGACGAGCGACGCGGCCATGCCGGTGAGCATGGCGGCCCAGAAGGGGAACTGGACGCCGGAGAAGCGGGAGAACTCGGAGCCGGAGACGAGGGCCGCGGCGTAGGCGCCGACGCCGAGGAAGGCGACGTATCCGAGGTCGAGGAGTCCGGTGAGGCCGACGACGATGTTCAGGCCGAGGGCGACGGTGGCGACGACGAGGATGTTCACGCCGAGGTTGGCGTTGTGCTCGTTGTTCTCGACGAAGGGGAAGATCGCCGCGGCGAGGAACGCCATGGAGGTGGCGAATCCCTTGTGGCGGGCGTTGAGCGTGGCGAACCGGTCGAAGAGTCCGGCGGCCTGGAGCGCCCAGGTGCCGAGGACGACGAGCAGCAGGTAGCCGATGAACGTCTCGCTGGCGTCGGGGTCGACGCCGATGCCGTACGTGAAGACGATCAGGGCGAGGGCGGTGGCGCCGGTGATGACGAGGCGCTCGGCCCAGCCGGGGAGCTTCTCGGCCGCGGGGATGTGGTCGGGCTTGCTGACCCAGTCCTTGAAGGTGTTGCCGGGGCTCGGGAGAGCGAGGGCGCCGACGAGGGCGATCAGGGAGCCGATGGCGGTGACGTAGGCGCCGGGGTCCAGGGCGATGAGGCCCTTGAGGTCGACCGCGATGGCGATGGCGCTGAACCAGCTGACGGCGAACGCGGAGCCGGCGGCGAGGACGACGGGCGCGGTGGCGCCTGCCGGGTTGAGCCAGCGCAGGCCGCGGACGCCGAAGAGGGTGAGCGCGAAGAGCAGGGTGAGCGCGCCGGCGACGAGGTCGAGGATCTGGAGGCCGGCCGGGGAGCCGTAGTAGGTGAGGTCCCCGGGGAAGGTGGCCGTGTAGGTCCACGACATGTAGGTGCTGGCGATGGTGGCGACGGCGCCGACGGCGACGAGGGCGCGCGCGGCGGTCTGGGGGAGTGCGATCAGGCCGCGCGCGGGGGCGGTGATCTGGGCGGTGTTCTCGGTGGTTGCCATGGTGTTCACGCCCTGTCCGCGACGCGTTCGCCGACCAGGCCTTGTGGCCTGAACAGCAGTACGAGGATGAGGAGGACGAAGGCCCAGACGGAGGACCAGCCGCCGCCGCCGAGCTGCTGCATGCCGGGGATGCCGTCGATGTAGGAGGTGGCCATGGTCTCGGCGAGGCCGAGGACGAGGCCGCCGATCATGGCGCCGTAGATGTTGCCGATGCCGCCGAGGACGGCCGCGGTGAAGGCCTTGAGGCCCATCTGGAAGCCCATGTTGTACTGGATCGAGCCGTAGCGCAGGCCGTAGGAGACGGCGGCGACGGCGGCGAAGAAGCCGCCGATGGCGAAGGCGATCACGATGATCTTGTTGGTGTCGATGCCCATGAGCTGGGCGGTGTCAGGGTCTTGGGCGGTGGCCTGCATGGCGCGGCCGGTGCGGGACATGCTGACGAAGAGGGCGAGGGCCGCCATGCAGAGCGGGGCGGCGACGATGACGAAGAGCGAGCCGCTGCTGACGCTGATGGACCCGATGTGCCAGGGTCCGGCGTCGATCTGGGGGAAGTTGCGGTCGGTCTTGGCGTTCGGGTACCAGTTGAAGACGGCCTGCTGGAGCGCGAGGGAGAGGCCGATGGCGGTGATGAGGGGTGCCAGGCGTGGCGCGCCGCGCAGTGGTCGGTAGGCGAACCGTTCCGCCCCGACGGCGATGAGGACGGCGACGAGTCCGCCGCCGATGAGCATCGCTGGGAGGGCTATCCACATGGATGTGCCGTCGGGCAGGACGTAGAGGTAGACCGTGAGTGCGCCGAAGCCTCCGGTCATGAAGATCTCGCCGTGGGCGAAGTTGATGAGCTGGACGATGCCGTACACCATCGTGTAGCCGATGGCGATCAGCCCGTACATCGAGCCGAGGAACAGCCCGTTGGCCAGCTGCTGCGGCAGGGTGTTCACCGCATGGCCTCCATGTGGGTGGGGAGAGTGAACGGGGGGATATGGGGCGGGCCGCGCGGTGACGTGTGGTCTTGGCCGCGCGGCCCTGGGGTGTAGCTAGCGGCGGATCTCGAATCAGCTGGGATCAGCTGGAGTTAGCTGGGATCAGCTGGACTTGGCCGGAATCAGCTGGAGTCAGCTGAAATCAGCTGGGATCGGATCAGCCGTTGAACGTGCCGCTCTTGACGGCCTTCCACTTGCCGTTGACGACCTGGTAGACGGTGAGCTGCTTGTTGGTGGTGTCGCCGTACTCGTCGAAGGAGACGGGGCCGGCGATGCCCTCGAACTTCGTCTTCTGGACCTCGTCCACGATCTTGGCGCGGGCGCCGTCGGGGACCTTGCCGTCCTTCACGACGTTGGCGATCGCCTTGATGATGGCGGTCGCGGCGTCGTAGGAGTAGCCGCCGTAGGTGCCGTAGTCGCCCTTGAGGCCGGACGCCTTGTACTTCTTGATGAAGTCCGCGGCGGACGGCAGGGAGTCGACGGGCTGGCCGACGGAGGTGGCCAGGTCACCCTCGGAG
Source organism: Streptomyces mirabilis (assembly GCF_039503195.1). Lineage (NCBI taxonomy): Bacteria > Bacillati > Actinomycetota > Actinomycetes > Kitasatosporales > Streptomycetaceae > Streptomyces > Streptomyces mirabilis. The sequence continues at coordinate 3,017,936 of NZ_JBCJKP010000001.1, read as the reverse complement.
GTCTTGCCGGCGGTCTGGATGTAGGTGTCGCTGAACATGCCGTCACCGCCGAACAGCGGGATCTTGACTCCGCCGTCCTTGAGCTGCTTGGTGAGCTTCTCCGACTCGTCGTACTGGCCGCCGTAGTAGACCAGGTCGGCCTTGGAGTTCTTGATCTTGGTGACGAGGGCGGAGAAGTCGGTGTCGCCGGTGTTGACGTGGTCCTCGCCGGCGACCTTGCCGCCGCTCTTGGTGAAGCCGGCCTTGAACAGCTTGGCCAGGCCGGCGCCGTAGGTCTGCTTGTCGTCGACGACGAAGACGTTCTTCTTCTTGAGCGTGCTGGACGCGTACTCGGCCGCGAAGCCGCCCTGGAGGGCGTCGGTGGTGGCCGTGCGGAAGTACGTCTTGAACGGGCGCGACTTCGAGGCCTGCCAGTTCTTGCCCTGGGTGAGCTCGGGCGCCGTGTTGGAGGGCGAGATCTCGACCAGGTTGGCGGTCGCGAAGACCTGCTGCATCTGCGTGGCCACACCGGAGTTCAGCGGGCCGACGACGCCGAGGACCTTCTCGTTGTTGACGAGAGCGGTGGCGTTCTGCTGACCGCTGGCCGGGATCGCCTTGTCGTCGAGCGCCTGGACCTTGAAGGTCACGCCGGGGACGGTGTTGTTCTTGTTGGCGTCGTCGACGGCGATCTGCACGCCGCCCTGGATGCCGAGGCCGGTTGCGGAGTTCTGACCGGTCAGCGGAGCGTCAACGCCGATGATGATCTCGGTCTTGCTGCTGCTGCTCTTGTCCCCGCTGTTGTCACGCGAACCGCAAGCGGTCAGCGTGAGTGCTCCGGTGGTGAGCACGGAGGTGAGTATGACCAAAGAACGCTGTCGCACGTTGAATCCTCTCCCTGGCGCAGCAGCCCTGCTGAGCTGCCGTGTGTCTCGCCGGGCCGTACTGGGTGATACCGAGCCGTGCTGCAGACGCGCCCGGCGGCGCGGTGACTGGCCGTGACTCTAAGCCTGTCTGTGGGCCCGGGCATCGCCGTGGGCTGGCTTGTGACTTTCTTGTTATGACGTGCCGGTTGGTGGGCTTCAGGGACGGGTATTCTCGGCCGATTTGGCGGAAATTCTTCTCGTTCCACATGTTGAGAATCCGCACCTCCGGTTGTGCGTGGACGAAGATCCCGGTCGGGTGCCGTCGCAGGTCGCGTGGCGGAGTCGGGAGAGGTCGCGGGAGTGCGGGCCGACGAAGAAGGAACTCCGATGCCGTATTGCGTGCGTGTTACGCAGCGTTACGTCGAGAAAAGGGAACTCGGAGTTCGGTCGGCGTGCACGGTATTAGGGCGCATGAGGTGCGGTCCGGGCGCGCGGTCTCATGAAGGCGCGTGAACTCGCCCGAAAAGGTGATGAGTTGCCGCTGATTTCCGATAACTCCGGCGTATTGGAGTGCGGTTACGGCGCGCGGGGCGTGCGACTGCCGGTGAGTGGGGGCAGATGTCTCCTGCCCCCTTGCTCCGTGGGCGGCTGAGGCGTGGGTCAGGACGGGCGTACGTGGGCGGCGTCGGAGGGGTTGACCTCGCGCAGGAGGCAGGTGAGGCGGGCGGTGCAGACGCGCTTGTCGTTCTCGTCGGTGATGACGATCTCGTACGTCGCTGTCGTGCGCCCGCGGTGTACGGGGGTGGCCACGCCGGTGACGAGGCCGGAACGGGCGCCGCGGTGGTGGGTGCAGTTCAGGTCGACGCCGACGGCGATCTTGGAGCTGCCGCCGTGGAGCATGGAGCCGACCGAGCCGAGGGTCTCCGCGAGGACGGCGGAGGCGCCGCCGTGCAGGAGACCGTACGGCTGGGTGTTGCCCTCCACCGGCATGGTGCCGACGACCCGGTCCGCGGAGGCCTCGATGATCTGGACGCCCATGCGGGTGCCGAGGTGGCCTGCCGAGAAGAGGGCGGGCAGGTCGACGCCGAGTGCGGCGTACTCGTCGATGACCTCGTGCGGGAACTTCACTTGGCTCTGCTCGCCCATGGGGGCCGGCTCCGATCGTCGTCGATCTCTCTGGCTGACTGGCTGAGCAAACGCTCAGTCGGTGGCCGATTGTTCCAGACGGACCACGACGGACTTGCTGGCCGGGGTGTTACTGGTGTCCGCGGTGGCGTCGAGCGGGACGAGGACGTTGGTCTCCGGGTAGTACGCGGCGGCGCAGCCGCGGGCGGTCGGGTAGTGCACGACGCGGAATCCGGCGGCGCGCCGCTCCACGCCGTCCCGCCATTCGCTGACGAGGTCGACGTACGAGCCGTCGGTGACGTTCAGCGCGCGGGCGTCCTCGGGGTTGACGAGGACCACTCGGCGGCCGTTCTTGATGCCCCTGTAGCGGTCGTCGAGGCCGTAGATGGTGGTGTTGTACTGGTCGTGCGAGCGGAGGGTCTGGAGGAGGAGGCGGCCTTCGGGGAGCTTCGGGTACTCGACGGGCGCGGCGGTGAAGTTGGCCTTGCCGGTCGCGGTGGGGAAGCGGCGTTCGTCGCGGGGGGCGTGGGGGAGGGCGAAGCCGGCGGGGTCGGCGACGCGCGCGTTGAAGTCGTCGAAGCCGGGGACCACGCGCGCGATGCGGTCGCGGATCGTGGCGTAGTCCTTCTCGAACTCCTCCCAGGGGGTGCGGGAGGAGTCGCCGAGCACGCGGCGGGCGAGGCGGCAGACGATGGCCGGCTCGGACAGGAGGTGCTCGCTCGCGGGCTCCAGACGGCCGCGTGAGGCGTGGACCATGCCCATGGAGTCCTCGACGGTCACGAACTGCTCGCCGCCGCCCTGGAGGTCGCGCTCGGTGCGGCCGAGGGTGGGCAGGATCAGGGCGCGGGCGCCGGTGACGACGTGGGAGCGGTTGAGCTTGGTCGAGACGTGCACCGTGAGGCGGGCGCGGCGCATGGCGGCCTCGGTGACGTCGGTGTCGGGGGAGGCGGAGACGAAGTTGCCGCCCATGGCGAAGAAGACCTTCGCGTCGCCGTCGCGCAGGGCGCGTATGGCCCGTACGACGTCGTAGCCGTGCTCGCGGGGCGGGGCGAAGCCGAACTCCTTCTCCAGGGCGTCCAGGAAGGCCGGGGCGGGGCGCTCGAAGATGCCCATGGTGCGGTCGCCCTGCACGTTCGAGTGGCCGCGGACCGGGCAGACGCCCGCGCCGGGACGGCCGATGTTGCCGCGCAGCAGCAGGAAGTTGACCACTTCTCGGATCGTGGGCACGGAGTGCTTGTGCTGGGTGAGGCCCATGGCCCAGCAGACGATGGTGCGCTGGGAGGACAGGACGAGGCGGAGGGCCTCGTCGATCTTCTCGCGGGTGAGGCCCGTCGCGGTGAGGGTCTCGTCCCAGTCGGCGGTGCGGGCGGCGGCCGCGAACTCCTCGTAGCCGTGGGTGTGTTCGGCGATGAAGTCCTCGTCGACCGCGCCCTCGGTCTCCAGGACGAGCTTGTTCAGGAGACGGAAGAGGGCCTGGTCGCCGCCCAGGCGGATCTGCAGGAACAGGTCGGTGAGAGCGGCGCCCTTGAGCATGCCCTGGGGGGTCTGCGGGTTCTTGAAGCGCTCCAGGCCCGCCTCGGGCAGCGGGTTGACACTGATGATCTTCGCGCCGTTGGCCTTGGCCTTCTCCAGGGCGGAGAGCATGCGCGGGTGGTTGGTGCCGGGGTTCTGCCCGGCGACGATGATCAGGTCCGCCTTGTAGAGGTCCTCGAGCAGGACGCTGCCCTTGCCGATGCCGATGGTCTCGGAGAGCGCGGAGCCCGAGGACTCGTGGCACATGTTCGAACAGTCCGGCAGGTTGTTCGTGCCGAGCTCGCGGGCGAAGAGCTGGTAGAGGAACGCGGCCTCGTTGCTCGTGCGCCCCGAGGTGTAGAAGAGGGCCTCGTCGGGGGAACCGAGGGCGGCGAGCTCCTCGGCGACGATGTCGAAGGCGCGCTCCCAGGAGACCGGCTCGTAGTGGTCGGCGCCCTCGGGCAGGTACATGGGGTGGGTGAGGCGGCCCTGCTGGCCGAGCCAGTAGCCGCTGCGGCCGTGCAGGTCGGTGACCGGGTGCGCGGCGAAGAAGTCCGGGGTGACCCGGCGCAGGGTGGCCTCCTCGGCGACCGCCTTCGCGCCGTTCTCGCAGAACTCCGCCGCGTGCCGGTGCTCCGGCTCGGGCCAGGCGCAGCCCGGGCAGTCGAAGCCGTCCTTCTGGTTGACGCGCAGGAGGGTCAGCGCGGTGCGCTTCACCCCCATCTGCTGCTGGGCGATGCGCAGGGTGTGCCCGATGGCGGGCAGCCCGGCCGCGGCGCGCTTCGGTTCGACGACCTGCGGCGCGTCCTGGACCGGATCGCTCTTGGGCGGCTTGCTGGCCATCAGGGGACCCCCTCGCATGCACGTATGAAGTACGGGGCAGATCCTCCCACGCGCCAGTGACGACGACGGCGGCCGGTCCCGGGAGGTCCGCACTGTCAGTGGGGCGTGCGAGGATCGGGGGCGTGGCAGAAACAGCATCGAAGAAGACCGAGAAAACCGCAGGTGCGGGCCGTCCGCGGCTGATGCTCATGGATGGGCACTCGCTGGCGTACCGCGCGTTCTTCGCGCTGCCCGCGGAGAATTTCACGACCGCGACGGGTCAGCCGACGAACGCGATCTATGGTTTCGCGTCGATGCTGGCGAACACGCTGCGCGACGAGGCGCCCACGCATTTCGCGGTGGCGTTCGACGTCTCGCGCAAGACGTGGCGCTCCGAGGAGTTCACGGAGTACAAGGCGAACCGTTCGAAGACCCCGGACGAGTTCAAGGGGCAGGTCGAGCTGATCGGCGAGCTGCTGGACGCGATGCACGCGCAGCGGTTCGCCGTCGACGGCTTCGAGGCCGACGACATCATCGCGACGCTCGCCACGCAGGCCGAGGCCGAGGGTTTCGAGGTCCTGATCGTCACCGGTGACCGCGACTCCTTCCAGCTGGTGTCCGAGCACACGACGGTGCTGTACCCGACGAAGGGCGTCTCCGAGCTGACCCGCTTCACTCCGGAGAAGGTCCTCGAGAAGTACGGGCTGACGCCGGCGCAGTACCCCGACTTCGCGGCGCTGCGCGGCGACCCGTCGGACAACCTGCCGGGCATCCCCGGTGTCGGCGAGAAGACGGCCGCGAAGTGGATCAACCAGTTCGGTTCGTTCGCGGACCTCGTCGAGCGTGTCGACGAGGTCAAGGGCAAGGCCGGGCAGAACCTCCGCGACCACCTGGAGGCGGTCAAGCTCAACCGCCGTCTCACGGAGATGGTGAAGGACGTCGAGCTCCCGAAGACCGTCGCCGACCTGGAGCGCGCGGCGTACGACCGTACGGCGGTCGTGATGGTCCTGGACACCCTGGAGATCCGCAACCCCTCCCTGCGGGAGCGGCTCTTCGCCGTCGACCCCGGGACGGAGGAGGCCGAGGCGGCCGCTCCGGTCGTCGAGGGGGTCGAGCTGGACGGGACGGTCCTGGGTGCGGGCGAGCTGAAGCCGTGGCTCGCCGAGCACGACGGCAAGGCGGTCCTGGGTCTGGCCACCGTCGACACGTGGGCGCTGGGGTCGGGGTCGGTGGCCGAGGTCGCGCTGGCCGCGGCGGACGGGGCGGCGGCGTGGTTCGACCCCTCGCGGCTGGACGAGGCCGACGAGAACGCGTTCGCGAAGTGGCTCGCCGACCCCGAGAAGCCCAAGGTGCTGCACAACGCCAAGGGTGCGATGCGGGTCTTCGCCGAGCACGGGTGGACGATCGAGGGTGTGTCCATGGACACCGCGCTCGCCGCGTATCTGGTGAAGCCGGGCCGCCGCTCCTTCGCGCTGGACGCGCTGTCCCTGGAGTACCTGGGCCGCGAGCTGGGGCCCGCCGCGGTGGCCGACGGTCAGCTGGCCTTCGGCGCGGACGACCAGGCCGAGGCCGAGGCGCTGATGGTGCAGGCCCGCACGATCCTCGACCTGGGCGAGGCGTTCGGCGAGAAGCTGGCGGAGGTCGGCGCGGCCGAGCTGCTGCGCGACATGGAGCTGCCCACGTCGGCGCTGCTGGCCCGGCTGGAGCGGCACGGCATCGCGGCGGACCGGGCGCACCTGGAAGCCATGGAGCAGATGTTCGCCGGCGCCGTGCAGCAGGCGGTGAAGGAGGCCCACGCCTCCGTCGGGCACGAGTTCAACCTCGGCTCGCCCAAGCAGCTCCAGGAGGTCTTCTTCGGCGAGCTGGACCTGCCCAAGACGAAGAAGACGAAGACCGGTTACACGACGGACGCGGACGCGCTGGCCTGGCTGGCCACGCAGACCGACCACGAGCTGCCGGTCATCATGCTGCGCCACCGTGAGCAGGCGAGGCTGCGGGTGACGGTCGAGGGCCTGATCAAGACGATCGCCGCGGACGGCCGCATCCACACCACGTTCAACCAGACGGTGGCCGCGACGGGCCGGCTCTCGTCGGTGGATCCGAACCTGCAGAACATCCCGGTCCGTACGGAGGAGGGCCGCGCGATCCGCCGCGGCTTCGTGGTCGGCGAGGGCTTCGAGTCCCTCATGACGGCCGACTACAGCCAGATCGAACTGCGTGTGATGGCGCATCTGTCCGAGGACGAGGGCCTGTTGGAGGCGTTCACGTCGGGCGAGGACCTGCACACGACGGTGGCGTCGCAGGTGTTCTCGGTCGAGCGTTCGGCGGTCGACGCGGAGATGCGCCGCAAGATCAAGGCGATGTCGTACGGCCTCGCCTACGGGCTGTCGGCGTTCGGTCTCTCCCAGCAGCTGAACATCGACGCGGGTGAGGCGCGTGTGTTGATGGACACGTACTTCGAGCGTTTCGGAGGCGTCCGGGACTATCTGCGCCGGGCGGTCGACGAGGCCCGCGCCACGGGTTACACGGCGACGCTCTTCGGGCGCCGCCGCTATCTGCCCGACCTCAACAGCGACAACCGGCAGCGTCGTGAGGCCGCCGAGCGCATGGCGCTCAACGCCCCCATCCAGGGCACGGCCGCGGACATCGTCAAGATCGCGATGCTGAACGTGGACCGGGCGCTGCAGGAGGCCGGGCTGAAGTCCCGCATGCTCCTGCAGGTCCACGACGAAATCGTCCTGGAGATCGCCCCAGGAGAGCGGGCGAAGACCGAGGAACTCGTCCGCCGCGAGATGGCGTCCGCCGTTCATCTCCGGGCGCCGCTCGACGTCTCCGTCGGCGCGGGCCCCGACTGGGAATCCGCAGCGCACTAGCCCCCGACGAACGAGCCCCTGAAACCCCGGCCCACGTTTCCGCCCCAGGCCCCCGACGCCGACGCCGTGGCCCGGTCCCGGCCCAGGGGCCCGGTCCCGGTTCCGGCCCAGGGCCCCGGGTCCGGCGTCGGGCCGGGCCGGTTCGGTCCCCGGTGGCGCTGGTCGTGGCTCCGCCCGTTCCCGGCGTCGGGTGCCCTGCGGGCGGCTTGCGCGCCGGTGTGGACAAGTGGTCCCGCGCTCTGCCGTGCGAGCCGCTGGCAAGGAATGGCCTCAGCCCTGTCGTGCGTGCCGCCCGTAGGGAAAGTCGCCCCCGCCCCGCCGTGCGAGCCGCCCGCAGGGAATGGCGGTCTCAGTCCTGTCGTGCGTGCCGCCCGCAGGGAAAGTCGCCCCCCCGTCCCGTCCTGCGAGCTGCACGGAAGGTGAAGTCCTTCTGTTCGCCGCCCGTAGGGCATGGGCCCTTTCCGGTGGGCCGGAGGCGCAGGGGAGGGGATCCGCTCAGCCCCCGGAGGGAACCGTCACTCGCGTGGCCCTCGCAAAGACGCCCCCCGCGCGGGGGACGGCAAGGATGCGGGCATGGGCATACACATGCTTCACCGTCGCACGGCCATGGCCACAGCCATCGTCTCGGCGCTGCTCGCGCCGGTACCCGCGGTGGCCGCGAGGGCGAGTACCGCCCAGGTGCCCGCGGCCTGCCGTTCCACCCGCAATCCCGAGCTCGCCGCCCGGATGTCCCGCGACATCAGGGCGGTGCTGTCGTCACGCCAGGGCGCCGTCGCCATGGCGGTGCGCGACGACAACAGCGACCTGACCTGCGCCCTCGCGAGCGAGCGTCGGTACGACTCGGCGAGCGTCGTCAAGGTCACGATCATGGAGGCCACACTGCAGCGCGCGGACGAGTTGCAACGCAGCCTCACGGAGTGGGAGCGCGCCAACGTGCAGCCCATGATCATGACCTCGGACAACACCGCCGCCCAGCATCTGTGGAACGACCTGGGCCGCACCTACCTGGGCCGTTTCCTGGACCGTGTCGGAACGCGCCGGACCGAGCTCGGGCCGGCCGGCTACTGGGGCCTGACCCGCACCACGGCCGCCGACCAGATGCGGCTGCTGGGTGTGCTCTCCAGCGCCGGTTCCTTCCTGAAGAGCCGCGCCTACGGCCTGAAGCTGCTCAATCAGGTCCGCGAGGACCAACGCTGGGGTGTCCCCGCCGGCATGCCGAGGAAGCTGCAGGCGCACATCAAGAACGGCTGGCTGCCCCGGTCCACCCACGGCTGGCGCGTCCACAGCGTCGGCGTGTTCACCGGCTGCGACCGCACGTACCGCATCGTCGTCCTGTCGCACGACAACCCGACGATGGCGTACGGGGTCCGCACCATCGAGCGCATCGCCCAGGCCGTCCACCGCGGCCTCAACCGCGGGCGCGGCGCCGTCCAGGGCCTCACTCCGGAGAACAGGATCAGCGAGGTGTCGGACGGTTCGGCGCCGCGCGGACCGGTGCCGGGCTGGGACGAGCCGGAGCGGGGCGCCACATCCTGACCCCGACGGCGTACAGCGCGAGGCCGAGCACGAGACCCGCGCCCGCGCCGAAACAGAGCGCCGGGATCAACTCCCAGGGCTTCGCGCGGGTGCCCCAGGAGGCCCACCAGCGTGACGCCCGCTGCACGGCGCCCACCAGCCCGCAGCCGCCGATGACGGCGGCGGCCAGCCACCGGTCGGACCGCGAAAGCACCGGCACCCCCACCGGTTCGGCCGAGGGCGCCCGGCGCAGCGCGACGCTCACGAAGGCCACGATCACGACGGCCCCCACCAGCGAACTGCCGTACTGCGCGTAGATGAACACCGGCGTGCCGTCGGCGTTCCGCGACAGGACGGGGACCAGCCGAACCCCCCACCGGTCGTGGTGCGTGAACGCGTCCCACACGACGTGTGTCAGCGCGCCGAGCACCGCGGAGGCGTACCACCACAGTGCGGCCGAGGAGCGCACCGGCTCGCGCGGTGTCCCGCAGCGCAGCAGGGCCGCGGGCCGGCCCTGACGGGCCCGTGGCAGCAGCGCCACCAAGGGTTCGCGCAGGACCAGCCAGGCACCCACCAGCGCGCAGGCGACGAGTACGTCGAAGGTGAGGACACCCGTGAACGAGTGAGTGAAGTCGCCGAACTCCATCGCTCCGGGGACCACGCTCGCCGCGTAGTAGGTCATGTCGGGGGCGAAGGAACCGGCCACGAGTGCCGCGGGCGCGAGGCGGCCGCGGCCGCTTCCGTCGCCGCGCAGGGCGGGCAGTACGGCCGCCGCGTGGCTGAGGGTGAAGGGCAAAGCGTCCCCCTGTGGCAGACGGTGGTCCGATATGTCGGCCCCGGTGATCTCCGTCGCCCAGTATGAGGGACGTATGAAAATGTCCGTGGACTCCACCCCGCGCTGCGTGTTCTCTTGGACAATCCCACATGGCCAACCGGTGAAAATCGGGCACGAACGGGTGCCCGGGCGACGGAAGTTGTCGTAGGGTCGCCTGGGTCACTGAGCCAGCGAACGCGCGGTGCGCGGGCGGTCGTCCACGGGAGGGGTTCACTCAATGGCGGCGCATTTCGGCAGACTGCGCAAGGGAGCGACGACCACCGCCGTGGCCGCGGTCGCGGTCGCGGCCCTGTCCGCTTCCCAGGCACCCGGAGTGACCACCGACGACCTCGGCAGACAGGCCGCCGGCGCCGCCCAGCCATCGGGGGACGCGAACACCGGCGGCGCAGGCGGCGGCGCGACCGGCGACTCGCCGTACTACACCGACCTTCCGCCGCTGAAGAGCCCCAACCCGAGCCCGTCGGCGAGTCCGACCACCGGTACGACCGTCTCCGTGGGCGAGGCCGAGGCCGGCATACCCGCGACCGTCCTCGACGCCTACAAGAAGGCCGAGGCCGAGCTGCGCGCCTCCAAGCCGGGCTGCAACCTGCCCTGGCAACTCCTCGCCGCCATCGGCAAGGTCGAGTCCGGCCAGGCCCGCGGCGGCCGGGTCGACGCGAGCGGTACGACGTACTCGCCGATCCTCGGCCCCAAGCTCGACGGCAACGGCTTCGCGCTGATCGCCGACACCGACCACGGCGCGTACGACGGCGACCCCGCCTACGACCGGGCCGTGGGCCCCATGCAGTTCATCCCCTCCACCTGGGAGTGGGCGGGCCGCGACGGCAACGGCGACGGCAAGAAGGACCCCAACAACGTCTACGACGCGGCGCTCGCGGCCGGCCACTACCTGTGCCGGTTCGACCGGGACCTGTCCGTGCAGTCGCAGATGAACGCCGCGATCCTGAACTACAACAACTCGACGGAGTACCTCAACACGGTTCTGTCGTGGCTGGAGTACTACCGCAAGGGCACCCACGAGGTCCCGGACGGCACGGGTGCCCTGCCCTCGCACAGCAGCGACAGCGACCCCGGGGCGAGCCCCAGCCCGACCACGCCCGCGACACCGAGCACGCCGAGCACACCGCGCGCGCCGAGTACCCCCAAGCCGGGCGGCGGCGGCTCGACGAGCCCCACCCCGAAGCCGCCCGCCCCGAGTTCGCCCGCGCCGAGCCCGACGCCTCCCACGCCCACCCAGACGGTGGACCATCTGGAGGACGCGAACACCGGGAAGCTCACGGCGACGGCGGGCAGCGCCTTCGGTACCAAGGTCGCCGTGCGGGCCGAGTCCAAGGCGAGCAAGGGCGTGTCGAAGGTCCGGGTGCGGTTCACGATCATCGGTGACACGGACGCCACCTTCACCGGCGGCGAGAGCGTCGCCACCGTCGTCACCGGCAGCGCGGGCACGGCCACCGCGCCCGCACTCGTGGCGGGGGAGAAGACCGGCGACTTCACCGTCCGCGCCACCGTCGTGGGCCGCGTGCTGGGCGGCCTCGACTACACGGCCACCGTCACCCCGCGCCAGGCCGACACCCTCACCCGCACCAGCGACACCGCGCTGACCTGCGTGCCGGGCGGCGAGTTCGCCGACCAGGTCGAACTGAAGGCCACCTACAAGGGTGCCGTCGCGGGCAAGGTCGCGGCCACCGCGACGCTCATCAAGTCGGCGGACGACGCGACCGAGAACGACAAGGGTCCGTACTTCAAGGACGCGGACGGCAAGACGATCCGCACCCTCACGGACCTCACGACGGACGCCGACGGCGTGCTCAAGCTCCCCAAGCTGTACGCGGACGACGCGACCGGCACGTTCCTGCTCCGCGTCAACACCACGGGCGGCGCGGCGCTGACGGTCGAGCTGAAGGTCGCCGCGGCCGCCTCGTAGGCCGTACGCGCGTCAAGGGCGCCCCTCCGCCGACAGGCGGAGGGGCGCCCTCGTTCGTGTGCGCAATGTGTTCTCATCTCGCCCCGCCGTTGCTACGGTGCCGGATCTGACGAGGTATCAGTTCTCGACCCGTCGTCCCCCGGGAGGCCCCGCATGCGCGCCCTCATCGCCGCCGCGACCGGTCTCGCCGTGGCGTTCGCCCTGGTGCTCACGATCACGGCCATGGGCTCACCGGCAGGCAAGACCTCGCCCAAGCCGCTGCTGACGACCGTGCCCGCGCACCCGTAGCGCTCAGGGCATCCGCAACTCTCAGGGAGGGACGCCGAGATGTGTCGCAAGGCCAGCCTGATCCTGCTCGCCTTCGCCGTGTTCTTCGCGGCGCTGTCCCCGCTGCTGCGCTGGTACGCATTCCCGCGGTTGGCGAAGATCCCCGCCAACGAGTACCAGGACATGGTCCTGGAGGCGAAGGACGCGACCCTGCTCGACTACGGCACCATGCAGGCCAAGAAGGTCCCCAAGGTCACCATCGTGCAGACCCTGAAGGGCAACGTCGAGGCCTCCGACCGCATCGAGAGGACGGCGGGCCGCGACGTCGTCGTCTGGGACAGCCTCTCCTATGTGCAGGGCCCCGACGGGAAAATGGTCTCCAAGCTCCCCGAGCGCTACATCTTCGACGCGCACAGCCAGGATCCCGTCCACGCCACCGGGGAGTCCGTCGACGGCGACCCCGTCACACGCGAGGGCATCGAGTTCAAGTGGCCCTTCCACACGGAGAAACGGGACTACGAGTACTTCGACGCGCAGACCCGCACCTCGGCCCCCATCCATTACAAGGGCACTCAGACCTTCCGCGGCGTCAAGGTGTACTACTTCGAGCAGACCATCCCCTGGACGAAGGTCAAGTTCCCCAAGGTCATGCCGGTCCAGGGCATCACTCCGGAGTCGGTCGCCAAGACGGGCACGACACGCTGGTACACGACCGTCCGCAGGTTCTGGGTGGAACCGGTCACCGGAGCGCCTGTCTACGGCGAGGAGATCCACAAGGAGGAGCTGCGGGGCGGCACCCTCCTCGGGGACCGCGACAAGGTGACCGCCTTCGCCGGACACGTGAAGATGCGCGAGGACTACATCAAGCACACCGTCGCCCTGGTCAAGTCCAACCGCACCCTGATCCTGCTGCTGACGTCGTATCTGCCGGGGGGCTTCCTGCTCCTGGGCGCGGCTCTGCTGTCCCTCTCCCTCTACCTCGAGGCGCGCAGCCGCCGCCCGGGCGACCCGGCCCCCACGGAGGCGGTGGAACCGGAGCCGGTCAACGCCTGAGCCGTGCGTTCGTGTGCCGGGTCGGCTCGGCGGTGGCCGGGTCCTCGGGCCACGGATGCCTGGGGTAGCGGCCCCGCAGCTCCGCCCGCACCGCCTTGTACCCGTCCTTCCAGAAGGAGGCGAGGTCGGCGGTGACGGCGGCGGGCCGCCCGGCGGGCGAGAGCAGATGGACGAGCACGGACACCCCGGCCACGGCCGGTGACTCGTGCAGCCCGAACATCTCCTGCAGTTTGACGGCGAGCACCGGCTGCTCGGGGGTGGCGTAGTCGATGCGGATCCTGGACCCGCTGGGCACCTCGATCCGCTCGGGCGCGAGCTCGTCCAGCCGGGCCGCGTCTCCCGTGGCCCAGGGCAGCAGCCGGTTCAGCGCCTGCCCGGCGTCGATCCGCGCCAGATCGGCCCGCCGCCGGGCACGGCCGAGCTCCGGCTCCAGCCACTCGTCCACGCGCGCGTGGAGCGCGTCGTCGGACACGTCGGGCCAGGGGTCGCCCAGGTGCAGCCGCAGGAACCCGAGCCGCCGCCGCAGCCCCTCGGCGTCCGGGGACCACCGCAACAGCCCGAACCCGTCCTCCCGCAGCCCTTCGAGCAACGCCTCCCGTACGAGCGCGGGGTCGGCTTTCTTCAGCGGACGCACCGCCAGCTCCACGGCCCCGAGCCGCTCGACCCGCCGCGCGACGACGTCGCCGTCGGCCCAGTGGACCTCGTCCCCCTCGGTGTGCAGGGGCGCCGCGGCCCGCCGTGCCGTCTCCTCGTCGACGGCGGCGGCGAGCCGCACACGCGCGTGCCCGGCTCCGACGGGCCGATCGGCCACGGTGACCGCCAGCCAGGGCGCGCCGCGCAGAGCCGAGCCGTCGCCGATGTCGGCACGGGTGCCGTTCAGCATGAGGTAGGAGCCGCCCTGCGCCTGCGCGAGCCGCTCGGGAAACGTCAGGGAAGCCACCAGCGCGACCACGCGATCGTCGCCTCCGCCGGCCGGCCACGGACCGCCTTCGAGCCCCTCACCGCGGGCGCTGTCCTGGGCGGGTGGCTGGGAAAGCCCTGTCGACGCGGAGCGCAGGCGTCGGGATTCGGTGCGCCAGCGCGACGCGTAGGGGTCGCCGCCGCGGCGGGCCAGTCTCCAGGCCCCGGCCAGGTCGTCGCCGTACTCGCGGGGCGGCTCCTCGCTCAGGAGGGCGACCACTTCGGCGGCGCGGTCGGCGCCCACCACGGGGGCGGCGTCCAGCAGTGCCCGGGCGAGACGGGGGTGCAGGCCCAGCCGGGACATGCGCACACCCCGTTCCGTGGCCCGACCGGACGCGTCCACCGCACCCACCGCCGACAGGACGGACCGCGCCGCCGCCATCGCCCCGCCCGGCGGGGGGTCCAGGAGCGCCAGCCCCGTCGCCCCAGGGTCGCCCCAGCAGGCTGCCTGCAGGGCGAACGCCGTCAGGTCGGCCACCTTGATCTCCGGGGCGGGAAATCGCGGCAGACGGACGTCCTCGGCCTCCGTCCAGCACCGGTACACCCGCCCCGGCGCCTCGCGCCCGGCCCGCCCCGCCCGCTGCCGTCCGGCCGCCTGCGAGGCCCGTACCGTCGTCAGCGCGCTCAGCCCCCGCGCGTGGTCCACCCGCGGCTCCCGCGCCAGCCCGGAGTCGACGACCACCCGTACCCCCGGAACCGTCAGGGACGACTCCGCCACGGAGGTCGCCAGGACCACCCGGCGCCGGTCCCCGGTCCCCGGTGACAGCACCGCGTCCTGCACGGCGGCGGGCGCCCGCCCGTGCACCTGCAGCACGTCGACCCGGCCGCCCAGATCCCCCAGCCCGCCCGCCACCCGCGCGATCTCCCCGACCCCGGGGAGGAAACACAGGACGTCCCCCTCGCACTCCGCCAGTGCCCGCCGCACCACCGACGCGACATGCGTCAGCAGCGCCGGGTCGACACGCATGCCGTGCGGCGGCCGTACCGGACGTAGCGGAGGCGCCCACTCCACCTCCACCGGATACGAGACGCCCTGCGCCGCGACGACGGGCGCGTCGCCGAGCAGCCGCGCCCACCCCGCCGCGTCCGTGGTCGCCGACGCCGCCACGAGCCGCAGCTCGGGGCGGAGCGCGGCCCGTACGTCCAGGAGGAACGCGGCGACCGTGTCGGCGTCCAGATGACGTTCGTGGCACTCGTCGAGCACCACCACGTCGACGCCCGCGAGCTCCTGGTCCCGCTGGAGCCGTTGGAGGAGGACACCCGTCGTGACGACCTCCACGCGCGCGCGTGGCCCCACGACCCGCTCCCCGCGGACGGTGAACCCGACGCTCTCGCCGACCTTCTCGCCGAGCAGCCACGCCATCCGCCGCGCCGCGGCCCGGGCGGCGATCCGCCGTGGTTCGGCGACCACGACCCGGCGCGCCGGCCGCCCGTCACCCGGGCCGCCGAGGAGTCCGGCGAGCGCCAGCGGCACGAGGGTCGTCTTGCCGGTCCCGGGCGGCGCCACGAGCACGGCGCTGCCGCCGTCCTCCAGGGCTTCGTCCAGGGCGGGCAGGGCGCCGCGCACGGGCAGCGCGTCCAGGGCGTCGTAACGGATCACCCGTTCAGTCTCGTACGCACACGAAGATCGCCGTACCGGGGATCAGGTTTCCGCGCAGCGGGGACCAGCCGCCCCACTCCTGGGTGTTCCAGGCGGGCCACTGCGGCTCGACCAGGTCGAGCAGCCGGAAGCCCCCGGCCACCACGTCCCGTACCCGGTCGCCGACCGTCCTGTGGTGCTCGACGTACACCGCGTGGCCCTCCTCGTCCTGCTCGACGTAGGGAGTGCGGTCGAAGTACGAGGACGAGACCGACAGGCCCTCGGGGCCGGGCTCGTCCGGGAAGGCCCAGCGGATCGGGTGCGTCACGGAGAACACGAAGCGGCCGCCGGGGCGCAGCACCCGGTGGACCTCCTTCAGGACGCGCACCGGGTCGGCGACGAACGGCAACGCGCCGTACGCCGAGCACGCGAGGTCGAAGGAGCCGTCCGCGAAGGGCAGCGCGCCCGCGTCGGCCTCCACGAGGGGCACCCCGCCGCCTATGCGCAGCGCGTGCTGGAGCTGGCGGTGGGAGAGGTCCAGGGCGACCGGACGGGCCCCCTGGGCGGCCAGCCAGCGCGAGCACTGGGCCGCGCCGGCGCCGATCTCCAGGATGTCCTTGCCTTTGAGGTCCTCCGGTGGGCCGAGCAGCTCGGCCTCCACCTCGTCGAGGCCCTCGGGGCCCCAGACGAATCGGTCGTCCCCGAGGAACGTGCCGTGTTCTGTCTGGTAGTCGTCCGCGTTCCGGTCCCACCAGCCGCGGTTGGCGCGGGAGCTCTCCGTGACGCCCGCGTCGCGCCGGGTCGCCTCCGGCTCGGCGGTTTCGGGCTCCTGGACCTCGGAGTGTTCCGGTTCGTGGATCTGGGGCTCTTGGATGATCGGCTCCCTCGTATTAGTCTGCGGCTCCAACCGGTCTCGGGAGTGTCACGGCAGGGGCTGCTTTTGGCCCGCGTGGCCTCGTGAGACAGGTTTTGTGCCGGGAATGCGGCGATCCGCCCCGGGTGTGCGCCTTCGCGCATTGACCCTGCCCGGCTGCCCCCGTATGCTACAAGTTGCGCTGCGGGCCTGCGCTCCTCAGACGTAGCAGGCTGCGCTCGCATCTGTATGTATGTCCCCTCGGTTTTCGAGGCGCCACCGGGCAACCGGGTTCGGCGCTTCCTTGGCTGTCCGGCTTCTACAGGGCGAAACGGGCTCCCGGCGTAAGCAGTACCTACGACTCACCGTCCGTACCGGAGCCCTTTCCCACATGACGAGCAGCACCGAGACCACCGCCACCACTCCGCAGGTTGCGGTCAACGACATCGGTAACGAGGAAGCCTTCCTCGCCGCGATCGACGAGACGATCAAGTACTTCAACGACGGCGACATCGTCGACGGCGTCATCGTGAAGGTCGACCGGGACGAGGTCCTGCTCGACATCGGTTACAAGACCGAAGGTGTCATCCCGAGCCGCGAGCTCTCGATCAAGCACGACGTCGACCCGAACGAGGTCGTCGCCGTGGGTGACGAGATCGAAGCCCTTGTTCTCCAGAAGGAGGACAAGGAAGGCCGCCTGATCCTCTCGAAGAAGCGCGCCCAGTACGAGCGCGCCTGGGGCACCATCGAGAAGATCAAGGAAGAGGACGGCATCGTCACCGGTACCGTCATCGAGGTCGTCAAGGGTGGACTCATCCTCGACATCGGCCTCCGTGGCTTCCTGCCGGCTTCTCTCGTCGAGATGCGCCGTGTCCGCGACCTCCAGCCCTACGTGGGCAAGGAGCTCGAGGCCAAGATCATCGAGCTGGACAAGAACCGCAACAACGTGGTCCTGTCCCGCCGTGCCTGGCTGGAGCAGACCCAGTCCGAGGTTCGCCAGACGTTCCTCACCACCCTCCAGAAGGGTCAGGTCCGCTCCGGCGTCGTCTCCTCGATCGTCAACTTCGGTGCCTTCGTGGACCTGGGTGGCGTCGACGGTCTCGTGCACGTCTCCGAGCTCTCCTGGAAGCACATCGACCACCCCTCCGAGGTTGTCGAGGTCGGTCAGGAAGTCACCGTCGAGGTCCTCGACGTCGACATGGACCGCGAGCGCGTCTCCCTGTCGCTCAAGGCGACGCAGGAAGACCCGTGGCAGCAGTTCGCCCGTACGCACCAGATCGGTCAGGTCGTCCCGGGTAAGGTCACCAAGCTCGTTCCGTTCGGTGCGTTCGTCCGCGTGGACGAGGGCATCGAGGGTCTGGTCCACATCTCCGAGCTGGCCGAGCGCCACGTGGAGATCCCGGAGCAGGTCGTCCAGGTCAACGACGAGATCTTCGTCAAGGTCATCGACATCGACCTCGAGCGCCGCCGCATCAGCCTCTCGCTGAAGCAGGCCAACGAGTCCTTCGGTGCCGACCCGGCCTCGGTCGAGTTCGACCCGACCCTGTACGGCATGGCCGCGTCCTACGACGACCAGGGCAACTACATCTACCCCGAGGGCTTCGACCCCGAGACCAACGACTGGCTCGAGGGCTACGAGACCCAGCGGGAGGCGTGGGAGCACCAGTACGCCGAGGCGCAGTCGCGCTTCGAGCAGCACCAGGCTCAGGTCATCAAGTCCCGCGAGGCCGACGCTCAGGCCGAGGCCGAGGGTGCCACCACGACGGGTGCGGCTCCGGCCGCCTCCGGTGGCGGTTCGTACTCCTCGGAGTCGGACGACACCTCCGGCGCCCTGGCGTCGGACGAGGCCCTGGCTGCCCTCCGCGAGAAGCTCGCCGGCGGCCAGAGCTGAAAGCTCACCGCTAGCCAGTAGTACGTGACTGCGGGCCCGCACCCTTCGGGGTGCGGGCCCGCAGTGCGTTCGCTCCCCTTTCGTCCCCCGGCCGTCCGGCGGGTCGCACGTGTGCGGATGCAGAAACATGCGAGATACACGAGTAACTGACGGGCCGTAACCCGCCATTGGGAGGCTTCCCCGGTCGTTCAAGATCGAAAGGGGAGCCCCCGTCATGGCACAACCTCAGAGCGGTCCTGGCACGAGTCGGCGTTCCTTCCTGCGCAACGTGGGACTCACGGGCGGCGCGGGCACCATGCTCGCCACCATGGGTGCCCTCGGCCTCGCGCCCACGGCCGAAGCCGCCCAGCGCGAACAGCCCTTCCGCGCCCCGCAGCCGGGCGACTTCACCCTCACCGGCCGCGGCGCCGCCAAGGTGGTCGTAGTCGGCGGCGGCATCGCGGGCCTGGCCACCGCGTACGAACTCGGCAAGGCGGGCTACGACTGTACGGTCCTGGAGGCCAGAGGCCGCACCGGCGGCCGCAACTTCACGGTCCGCGGCGGCGATACCACCACCGACCTCCACGGCAACACGCAGACGGCCCGCTTCAGCGACGGCCAGTACATGAACTGCGGCCCCGCCCGCATCCCCCAGTGGATGGTCACCCTCGACTACTGTCGCGAACTCGGCGTCCCCATCGAGGTGTTCACCAACGTCAACGCGGACGCGTACCTCTTCAACGAGTCCACCGGGATGAAGAAGCCCGTGCGGTACCGCACCGCGAAGGCCGATGTGTACGGCTACGTCTCCGAGTTGCTCGCCAAGGCCACCGACAAGGGAGCCCTGGACAAGGAACTGACCGCCACCGACCAGGAGAGGCTCGTCGAGTTCCTCAAGGACTGGGGCGAACTGGGCGACAAGCTGACGTACGAGGGCGGCGAGCGTCGCGGATACACGACGGTCCCGGCCGCCGCGGGTACCTCCGGAGTGCTCCTCGGTGACGTCCCGTCGGCCTCCGACGTCCTCGCGTCCGGTGTCGGCCGGTACTTCTCCTTCGAGTTCGGCTTCGACCAGGCGATGCTGATGTTCCAGCCGGTGGGCGGCATGGATCAGATACCGCGCGCGCTCACCAGGGCGATAGGCGAGCACCGCATCCGTACCGGGGCCGTGGTCTCCAAAATCACCGACAAGGCGAGTGGCGTTTCGGTCACTTACACCCAGGGAGGCCGTACGAAGGTGATCGACGCCGACTACTGCGTCGGCGCCCTCCCGCCCAACATCCTCGCCAGGATCCCGCACAACCTCGGCTCCGGTGTGCAGAGCGCCCTGGAGGCGATCACTCCCTCGTCGGCGGCGAAGATCGGGCTCGAGTACCGTTCCCGCTGGTGGGAGCTCGATCACCACATCTACGGCGGTATCACCGAGACCGACCAGGACGTCACACACATCTGGCACCCCTCGTACGGCTTCCACGGCGCGCGCGGCGTGATGATCGGCTACTACAACTACGGCGGTGACGCCGACTCGTACGCCCAGCTCACCCCCAAGGAGCGCGAGAAGCGCGCCGTGGCGGCCGGGGTGAAGATCTACGGCGAGAAGTACCGCACCGAACTCGCGTCCTCCTTCTCGCACCACTGGCGCCAGACACCGCACCTGGAGGCCGCCTGGCACAACACCCCCGGCGGCCCCGACGACATCCGCTACAAACCGCTGAACGAGCCCACGGGACGCGTCTACTTCGCGGGCGACTGGCTCAGCTACACCGACGCCTGGCAGCACGGCGCGTTCACCTCCGCCCGCAAGGCGGTCACGGCGCTGCACGCGCGCGTGCTGTCGGCGTAGGCGGGCGGGGCGACGAACCCGGCGGGTGAGCCGAAGGGGCGCGCCCGCGCGCCCCGGAGGCGAACCGGGCCGTAAAAGGAGCGGTCCGGGGAATGCTCGCGATCCTCTCCACGTTGGGAAGTACGAACACGAGGAGGAGCGGTCACAGTGCTTGATCCGCAGGGTTTGTACGCATGGGAGCCGAAGGGCCTGGCCGTGGTGGACATGGCACTCGCCCAGGAGTCGGCCGGTCTGGTCATGCTCTACCACTTCGACGGATACATCGACGCGGGGGAAACGGGCGACCAGATCGTCGACCGTCTGCTCGACTCGCTGCCCCACCAGGTCGTGGCCCGTTTCGACCACGACCGGCTCGTGGACTACCGGGCGCGCCGCCCGCTGCTGACGTTCAAGCGCGACCGCTGGACCGACTACGAGGAGCCCACGCTCGACGTGCGGCTCGTCCAGGACGCCACCGGCGCGCCCTTCCTGCTGCTGTCGGGACCCGAGCCGGACGTCGAGTGGGAGCGTTTCGCCGCCGCCGTCCAGCAGATCGTGGAGCGGCTCGGCGTGCGGCTGTCCGTGAACTTCCACGGCATTCCCATGGGCGTCCCGCACACCCGCCCCGTGGGCCTCACCCCGCACGGCAACCGCACCGACCTGGTGCCGGGCCACCGCAGCCCCTTCGACGAGGCGCAGGTCCCCGGCAGCGCCGAGTCCCTCGTCGAGTACCGCCTCATGGAGGCCGGACACGACGTCCTGGGCGTCGCCGCGCACGTCCCGCACTACATCGCCCGTTCCCCGTACCCGGACGCGGCGCTGACCGTCCTGGAGGCCATCACGGGCGCCACGGGCCTGGTGCTCCCCGCCATCGCGCACTCCCTGCGCACCGAGGCGCACCGCACCCAGACGGAGATCGACCGGCAGATCCAGGAGGGCGACGAGGAGCTCGTGGCCCTCGTCCAGGGCCTCGAGCACCAGTACGACGCCGCCGCGGGCGCCGAGACGCGGGGCAACATGCTCGCGGAGCCGGTGGACATCCCGTCGGCGGACGAGATCGGGTTGGAGTTCGAGCGTTTCCTGGCGGAGCGCGAGGGTGACGCGTAGGGAGGGGTGACGCCCTAGGGGGCGACACCTGTGGGGCGAGGGCGCAGGGAGGCCCGTTCGTGCCTGCGCAGAGGCCCTTTCGTGCCTACGCAGGCCCCTTTGGGGGCCATGGGGGGCTTGTCACCGGCAGGCCCTAAGCTCTCGGTCATGCTGAAGGTTGGCCTGACCGGCGGTATCGGCGCCGGCAAGAGCGAGGTGTCGAGGCTGCTCGTGCGGCTCGGCGCGGTGCTGATCGACGCGGATCTGATCGCGCGGGAGGTCGTCGCACCCGGAACCCCCGGGCTCGCGGCCGTCGTCGACGCCTTCGGGCAGGACGTGCTCGCACCCGACGGCGGTCTGGACCGCCCCAAGCTGGGCTCGATCGTCTTCGCCGACCCGGAGAAGCTCGCCGTCCTGAACTCGATCGTGCACCCCCTGGTCGGTGCCCGCTCCCGCGAGCTGGAGAGCGCCGCGGGCGAGGACGCCGTCGTGATCCACGACGTCCCGCTGCTCGCCGAGAACGCGCTCAGGCCGCTGTACGACCTCGTGGTCGTCGTCGACGCCAGCCCCGAGACCCAGCTCGACCGTCTCGTGCGGCTGCGCGGCATGACCGAGGCGGACGCCCGCGCCCGCATGGCCGCCCAGGCCACCCGCGAGAAGCGGCTGGGGATCGCGGACGTCGTCATCGACAACGACGTCCCCCTGGTGGAGCTGGAGGGGCGCGTACGGGAGGTTTGGGCGGATCTCGTCCGCCGGGCGCAAGCCCGCAAGGAATAGCCGCCCTGGACGGGGGCGTTGAACCCGTTCAGTGAGGGAAGGACTCTGCCGTGCCCGAGACCAGCGGATCGACCGGACGTACTCCGGAGACGCATGTCATCGACTTCCGTGCCGCCGAGCAACTGCTCGCCGCGCGGGACCCGCGGGGCGCGGTGAAGCTGCTCGATCCAGTGATCGCCGCGCACCCGGAGAACACAGCCGCCCGACTGCTGCGCGCGCGTGCCTTCTTCGCCGCCGCGCAACTGCGGCCCGCCGAGCTGGAGTTCACGATCGTCCTGGAGCGCGAGCCGGACAACGCGTTCGCCCACTTCGCGCTCGCCCGCACCTATGAGCGCCAGCTCCGTCCCGACCAGGCGAAGCGGCACTTCCGGCTGGCGGCGGCGCTCGACCCGAAGCCCCAGTACCTGGAAGCGGCGCGCTTCGACTCTTAAGCCGTAAGTCGTGACTCGTGGCCGTCGTCGATCCGCTACGGGTGACGGTGCTCCGGAGGCCGGTACGGCGGGATGTCGCGGCCCGGCTGGTAGTGCGGCCCCTGGTGGATGTGGCGCAGGATCATGGCCATGTCGACGGTGACGATCAGCCACAGCACTCCGCACGCGGCCGCCCAGCCGGGGCGTCCGACCAGCGCGAACGCGGCCGTACCGAAGATCGCCCAGACCAGGCCCCAGACACTCAGCCAAAAGCGCATACGCAGGGCGCTGCGCGCCGTCGTCGGTTCACTGCCTGTACGCATACGGATCACTACTCCGTGACACGGATCCGTGACCATCGCTCCTCCTGGAAACGTACTCTTCGTCGTGCACGTTGACCAAGGGGCCGCGAGCGCGAGCGGCGGCCGGACCGACGGGGAGGCGCGGGTGCTGCTGGAGGCGCTGCGGGCGGACGCGAGACTCGCCGAGTGGCTGCGGGACCTGGAGAGCGAGGGCGCTCCCCGGCTGGAGGCGGAGCTCCCGGACGCGGACGGGCTGCCGGACCTTCTGCTCGACCTGACCGTGGCCCACGAGCACATCAACGAACTCGTCGCGCTGCGCGCCCTGCTGGTGGCCGACCCGGAGGCGATGACGTTCCTCGCCCGGTGCGTCGCCCGCTTCGTACGGGACATGGGGGAGATCGGGAAGGGGTGGGAGCCGCCCGCGTTCCCCGAGTCGGCGGGGCCGCTCGGGCGCTGCTTCCACCTGTACGTCTTCATCGCGGCGCTCCCGTACGTCCGGGCCTACCACCGAGAGCTCGGCATCCCCGACGACGTGTCCCGGCGCACCCTGGCCGACCTCGGCCGGCATGTGTCCGTGCACCACAGACGGCTCGGGACGCCGGGGCTGCTGTTCCCCTGGTGGATCGCCCTGCACTTCCACGGTGAGCTGTTCCAGCTGGGCCGGCTGCAGTTCCAGCGCTCACGGCTCGGCCGGCGCACGGGGCGGGCCGTCGCGGCGGCCGGCCTCGACGCCGGCCCCGGCGACGCGTGTCTGAGCCTGCACATACCCGACTGCCACGGGCCGCTTTCCCCCGCCGCCTGTGAGCGGTCGCTCGTGCTGGCACGGGAGTTCTTCGCCCGGCACTATCCCGACGAGCGCCATGAGGTCGCCGTGTGCCACTCCTGGCTGCTCGATCCACAGCTCGGGCGGTATCTCCCGGCGGACTCGAACATCATCCGCTTCCAGGAACGCTTCCGGATCGCGTACCAGGAGACGACCCCGGACGACGGGGTGCCGGTCGGCTTCGTCTTCGGCGATCCGGAGCTGCCCACGCGCGCGCTGCCGCGCCGGAGCACGGTGGAGCGTGCGGTGGGGGACCATCTGCGCGCGGGCGGGCACTGGTACGTCGGGCACGGCTGGTTCGCGCTGTAGCCCGTTGTCCGGTCCACGGCGATGAGTTCCGGACGCGCCCCCGGTCTACCCCTGCGACAGCAACGCGTACCGCTTCGCACAGGAGATCCTCATGTCCGAGACCACCGTCCCCGTCACCACGCTCACCTCCCCCTCCGCCTCTGCCTCCTCGCTGAAGGCCCGCGGCCGCGGTGCCCGGATCTCCCTGGGCGCGCTGCAGATCGTGCTCGGGCTCTTCTACGCGTTCGCGAGCGCGCTGCCCAAGCTGATCGCGCACCCGTCGGCCGCCGAGGCGTTCGACAAGCTCGGCTGGGGCAGCACGGGGATGTACCTCATCGGCGCGCTCGAACTCGCCGGAGGCCTCGCCCTGCTGGTCCCGCTGCTGTCCTCGGTGGCGGCGGTCGCGCTCAGCGCGCTGATGGTGGGCGCCTTCATCGTGAACGTCACCGCCATCCACGGGCCGTACGTGGCGACCCCGCTCATCCTGATCCTGCCGCTCGCGCTGATCGCGTGGGCCAGGAGGAACCACACCACCGAGCTGGTGCGGTGGGTGCGGCGACGGGCATGACACGGTGACGGCGCACGACGGCCGTACGACGTCGGGGGCTCCCCAAGCGACCACGGGGAGCCCCCGACGTCGTACGTACGGCGACGCCCTCGGGTCAGGGCGAGTCGGGGCCGCCGAGGCCCCGGAGGCGCTCCATCTCGCGGCGGTCGCGCTTGGTCGGGCGGCCCGCTCCGCGGTCGCGGACGCCGGCCGGGGCGATCGCCTCGCGCGGCGGGGGCGGCGGGCTGTTGTCGACGTAGCACTCGGCGGCGACGGGCGCGCCGACCCGCTTGCGGATCACCCGCTTCACGACGACGACCCGTTCCCGGATCCCCTGCCGCAGGCGCACCTCGTCGCCGACGCGCACGGCGTACGCGGGCTTGACGCGGTCCCCGTTCACCCGGACGTGTCCGCCCCGGCACGCGGTCGCACCCGCCGAGCGGGTCTTGACCAGACGTACGGACCAGATCCAGCTGTCGACCCGCACGCTCTCGCCGCCCACCGGACGGGCGGCCTCGGCGGCGGCCACCGCCTTCTCCTCGTCGACCTTCTCGTCGACCTTCTCGTCGACCTTCTCGTCGACCTTCTCGTCGTTCCGCTCGACGTCCGCACCCTCAGAAGCCATGCCTCGACTCTAGAAGAGTCCTGGCCCGGCATGCCCCGATGGCTTTACTGCATGTTTGTTGCAGCTGCGACAACTGTGCCGGAGAGTTGCTTCGGCGCTCGCGCCGGTAGCGGGAAGCTCGCAGTCGGTCTCGCAGTCGGAGCCTCGCAGTAGAAGGTCTCGCAGTAGGAAGTAAGGACAGGCACGTATGGTCACCGTCCCCGCTCCCACCTCCCCGCAGCCCGCCGCCCCGGCGGGTTCGCGTTGGCAGCGGATCCGCACCTCGATGACCCGCAGGGAGTGGGCCCGGCTCGGCGGCATGGCGGCCTTCGTCCTCGCACTGCACGTCATCGGCTGGTTCATCCTGGTGGTGATCGTGGCGCCGGAGCACTACAGCCTCGGCACCAAGAGCTTCGGCATCGGGATCGGTGTCACCGCCTACACCCTGGGTATGCGGCACGCCTTCGACGCCGACCACATCGCCGCCATCGACAACACCACCCGCAAGCTGATGGGCGAGGGCAAGCGCCCGCTCTCCGTCGGCTTCTGGTTCTCGCTCGGGCACTCCAGCATCGTCTTCGCCCTGGCCCTCCTGCTGTCGCTGGGCGTCAAGGCGCTGGCCGGACCCGTCCGGGACGACAACTCCCAGCTGCACAGCGTCACCGGCATGATCGGCACGACCGTCTCCGGGGTCTTCCTCTACCTCATCGCCGGGATCAACCTCCTCATCCTCGTCGGGATCTGGAAGGTGTTCCGGCGGATGCGCACCGGGCACTTCGACGAGGCGGCGCTGGAGGAGCAGCTCAACAACCGCGGGCTGATGAACCGCCTCCTGGGCCGGCTGATGAAGTCGATCAGCAAGCCCTGGCAGATGTACCCGCTCGGCATGCTCTTCGGCCTCGGTTTCGACACCGCCACGGAGATCGCCCTGCTGGTCCTCGCCGGTTCCGGCGCCGCCTCCGGCCTGCCCTGGTACGCGATCCTGTGTCTGCCGGTACTGTTCGCCGCGGGCATGTCGCTGCTGGACACCATCGACGGGTCCTTCATGAACTTCGCCTACGGCTGGGCGTTCTCCAAGCCGGTCCGCAAGGTCTTCTACAACCTCACCATCACGGGTCTGTCCGTCGCCGTCGCGCTGATCATCGGCACCGTGGAACTGCTGGGGCTGCTCGCCGAGAAGCTCGCTCTGCACGGAGTCTTCTGGGACTGGGTCGCGGGTCTGGACCTGAACGTGCTCGGCTTCGTCATCGTCGGACTGTTCTTCGTGACCTGGCTCGTCGCCGTGGCGGTGTGGAAGTTCGGCCGGATCGAGGAGAAGTGGACCGCCGGGCTGCGTCCCGCCGAACAGCCCACCGAGTGACCCACCGGGACCGGGTGGGGGAGGGGCGGGGCGGCGGGTCGTACGGTGGGGGCATGGACAGCAGCCCGGCAGGCAGGAGCGATCCCGACATCGTCGGCGGCCTGGACGGCCTGGGCGCAGTGGGTGATCTGGACCCCCTGGCCGATCTGGACGGCCTGGACGCACTGACTGATCTGGACGCCCGGATCGCCGGGTGCCGGGCGTGTCCGCGGCTGGTCGCGTGGCGCGAGGAGGTCGCCCGCACCAGACGTGCCGCCTTCGCCGACCAGACGTACTGGGGCCGCCCCGTTCCCGGCTACGGACCGGCCGACGCCTCGCTGCTCGTCGTCGGGCTCGCACCCGCCGCCCACGGCGGGAACCGGACCGGGCGGATGTTCACGGGGGACCGCTCCGGGGACGTGCTCTACGCGGCGCTGCACGACGTGGGGCTCGCCTCGCGCGGGACCTCGGTGAGCGCGGACGACGGACTGGAGCTGTACGGCGTACGCGTCACCTCGCCCGTGCACTGCGCGCCGCCCGCCAACAAGCCGACACCTGGCGAACGGGACACCTGCCGCCCCTGGCTCGTACGGGAGTTGGAACTGCTGCGGCCCACGCTCCGGTCGGTGGTCGTGCTGGGAGCCTTCGGCTGGCAGGCCGCGCTGCCCGCCTTCGCCGCGGCGGGATGGACGGTGCCCCGGCCCAGGCCGGTGTTCGCGCACGGGGCGAGGGTTTCGCTGGGGGCGCAGGACGGGTCGGCGGCGGGATCCGTCGAGCTGTTCGGATGCTTCCACGTCAGCCAGCGGAACACGTTCACCGGACGGCTGACGCCCGCCATGCTGCGGGACGTGCTGCGCGCGGCGGCCGGGGCGGCGGGGCTGACGACGCGACCGTACGAGGTTTAACCTCGCCCGATGGGCCTGTATCCGGAGATCGAACCGTACGACCACGGCATGCTCGACGTCGGCGACGGCAACCGCGTGTACTGGGAGGTCTGCGGAAACCCCGACGGCAAGCCCGCCGTCATGCTGCACGGCGGTCCGGGGTCCGGCTGCGGCCCTTGGTTCCGGCGCTCCTGCGACCCCGCCAAGTATCGGATCGTGCTGCTCGACCAGCGTGGCTGCGGACGCTCCACGCCGCACGCCGCCGCTTACGGGACGGACATGGCCGTCAACACGACGGCGCATCTGATCGGCGACCTGGAGCTGCTGCGACGGCACTTGGGCATCCGGCGGTGGCTGGTGTGGGGCGTGTCGTGGGGTTCGGTGCTGGGGCTGCGGTATGCGCAGACGCACCCGGACGTCGTCTCCGAGCTGGTGCTGGCCGCGGTGGGCACCGGCTCGAACGCCGAAGTGGCCCTGCTGACCAGGGGGCTTGGACGGTTCTTCCCCGAGGCCTTCGAGCGGTTCCTCGCCGAACTGCCCGAGGGGGAGCGGGACGGGAACCTCGCCGCCGCGTACAGCCGGCTGCTCGAATCGCCCCACCCCGAGGTGCGGGCGCGGGCGGCGCGGGCCTGGACCGACTGGGAGACGGCGATCGTTCCGGCGCCGCCGCGGTCGGAGAAGCGCTATGAGGACCCGGAGTTCCGCATGGGCTTCGCGCGGACGGTCACGCACTACTTCGGCAACGACCACTTCCTGGGGGAAGGAAACGACGAAGGCGTCGTGATCCGCGACGTGTCCCTGCTGAAGGGGATCCCCGGCACCCTCGTCCAGGGCAGTCTCGACTTCGGGAACCTGCTGGGCACGGTGTGGCGGCTCCACCACCGCTGGCCCGACAGCGAGTTGATCGTCGTGGACGACGTGGGGCACACCATGGGGGCGAGGGGTGTGGTGGACGCGTTGGTGGCGGCGACGGACAAGTACGCCCTGCGCCAGCGACTTCAGGCTCGGGGAGTCTCTGACTCGCCGAAGAGATGCCGCACCGTCGACCGGTAGTTGGCCTGGACGTGGGCGAGGGCGTGCGCCCGGGCGCGCTCCGGGTCGCCGGAGGCGATGGATTCGTACAACTCATGGTGTTCGGTGAGGAGTTGGGGCCACTCCTCGTTCTGGCGGGTGAGCCAGCGCAGGCGGCCGTCGACCGGCTCCATGACGGAGATCAGCAGGCTGTTGCCCGCCATGGCCAGGATGCGGTCGTGGAAGCGGGTGTTGATGTCGGTGATCGCCTCCGCGTCGTCGGCGCGGGTCGCCGTCGCCGCACGGTCCAGCAGGTCCGCCAGCTCGGCGAGATCCCGCGGTGTCGCCCGTGCCGCCGCGAGCCCGGCCGCGTAGACCTCCAGCGCCTCGCGCAGCTCGAAGAGTTCGGCCACGTCCGTCGGGGTGAGCCGGCGTACGACCGTGCGGCGCGGTGTCTCGAAGTGCACGAACCCCTCCGCCACGAGCGCGCGGATCGCCTCGCGCACGGGAACCCGTGAGACCCCGAACCGCTCCGCCAGCTCGCGCTCGACGAGACGGTCCCCGGGGCGCAGTCGCCCCGCGATGATCTCCTGCCGCAGCGCGGCCAGGACGCGTTCACGGACCGCGCCCAGGGGTTCCCGTTCCGCGCCCAGGGGTTCGATCTTCGTCATGGGGCCATCTTCGCCGACTCCGGGGGTGTTTTACGGAGCCGTAACCGCTCGGACATCGGTCAGAACGCTTGACGGCGAGACCATGACGGCAGTTTGGTATACCAAACACGCTCCGCAGGGCCGTCTCGCACGCGCCACAGCCGCCGCCCCCCACGCGAACCGCTGTCCTCCGTCCCCTCGCCCATGGAGGCCCCGTGTCCCTCGCCGACCGTGCCGAAGCCACCGGCACCCCAGCGTTCGTCCCCGACCCCCGCCTCACCAACGAAGACCTCGCACCCGCGGAGAAGCGCAACTGGAAGGTCTTCGACCTCTTCGCCATGTGGATGTCCGACGTCCACAACCTCGGCAACTACACCTTCGCCGCCGGCCTGCTGGTCCTCGGCATGAACGTCTGGCAGATCTTCACCTCGCTGCTCGTCGGCTTCGTGATCATCTACGCCGGCATGAACCTGATGGGCCGGATCGGCCAGCGCACCGGCGTGCCCTTCCCCGTCGTCAGCCGCATCAGCTTCGGCGTCTGGGGCGCCAATATCCCGGCGCTGATCAGGGCCGTCATCGCCATCATGTGGTACGGGATCCAGACCTACCTGGCCTCCGTCGCCGTGAACGTCATGCTGCTCGCCGCCTGGCCCGGCCTGGAGTCGTGGACCCACCACTCCTTCCTCGGACTGGACGCGCTCGGCTGGACGTCCTTCGTCTCCCTCTGGCTGATCCAGGCGATGATCATCAGCCGGGGCATGGAGTCGGTCCGCAAGTTCCAGGACTTCTGCGGCCCGGCCATCTGGCTCGTCATGATCGCGCTGGCCGTCTGGGTCCTCGCCAAGGCCGGCTGGAGCATCTCGCTCACCTCGACCCCGCACCCGGTCTCGGTGGGCGAACAGTGGCGCCAGTGGTTCGGCGCGGTCGGCCTGATCCTGGCCACCTACGGCACGCTGATGCTCAACTTCTGCGACTTCTCGCGCTTCGCCCCGAGCTACAAGACGGTCAGGCGCGGCAACTTCTGGGGCCTGCCGATCAACTCCACGGCCTTCGTCATCGTGTCCGTCATCGTCACGGCCGGTTCCATCGAGGCGTTCGGCGAGGCCATCACCGACCCCGCGCTGCTGGTCGCCAAGGTCGGCAACACCTGGGTCCTGGTCCTCGGAGCCCTGACCTTCGCCATCGCCACCATGGGCGTCAACATCGTCGCCAACTTCGTCTCACCCGCGTACGACCTGGCGAACGTCTGGCCGCAGAAGATCACCTTCAGGATCGGCGGCATGATCAGCACGGTCGCCGCACTGGTCGTGACCCCCTGGAACCTCTTCTCCAACCCCACGGTCGTCAACTATTTCCTCGGCGGCCTCGGCGCCTTCCTGGGCCCGCTGTTCGGCGTCATCATGATCGACTACTACTGGGTGAAGCGCGGCCGGATCGACGTCGACCAGCTCTTCGACGCCCGGCCCGGATCGCCGTACTCCTACCGCAAGGGCGTCAACCCCAAGGCCCTGTGGGCGTTCCTGCCCTCGGCGGCGGTCGCCGCGGTGCTGGCCCTGGTGAAGGCGTTCAGCGACGTGGCCCCGTACTCCTGGTTCATCGGAACCGCGCTGGCCGCAGGCCTGTACATGACCCTCTGCCGCACCGAACGCGCCGCCGACGAGACCACCGTCACCGAGCCCGTGGAGGTCTGAGCGGCGTGCACATCGTCGTCACCAACTGCAACACCACGCAGGAGATGACCGAGGAGATCGTGCGAGGTGCCCGGGCCGCCGCAGGCCCGGGCACCACCGTGACCGGCCTCACCCCCGCCTGGGGACCCGAGTCCGCCGAGGGCTGGCTCGACAGCTACCTCTCCGCGGCGGCCGTCCTCGACACCCTGCGCACCTACGAGGGTCCCTGCGACGCCGTGGTCATGGCGGGTTTCGGCGAACACGGACGCGAGGGCGCGCGCGAACTCGTGGACGTGCCCGTCGTCGACATCACCGAGGCCGCCGCCCACCTCGCCTGCCTGCTCGGCCGCCGCTACGGAGTCGTCACCACCCTGGAGCGCTCACGCGGTCAGATCGAGGACAGCCTGTACGCCGCCGGAGTGGCCCAGAACTGCGCCGCGGTCGTCGGCACCGGCCTCGGCGTCCTCGACCTCGGCGACGTCCAGCGAACGCAGGAGGCATTCGTGACCGCGGCGGAGCGGGCCCGGGAGGCCGGCGCCGAGGTCCTCGTCCTCGGCTGCGCCGGTATGACGGGCCTGCAACGGGCGGTCGGGGAGAAACTGGACCTCCCGGTCGTCGACGGCGTCGCCGCCGCGGTGAAACTCGCGGAGGCCCTGGTCTCCCTGGGCCTCAGGACGAGCCGGGTGGGCAGCTATGCGCGACCGCTGCCGAAGCGGAGGGTGTGGGGCGCCGGCCGAGGGTGAATGTGGCCCAGGCCTAGGACTCGGACTCGGACTCGGGCACGACCGCCGTCGCCGTGATCTCCACCAACTGCCCCGTGTACCCGAGGCAGGCCACGCCGAGCAGCGTCGACGAGTGGGGTCCCGTGCTGAGCCCGGACGCCTCGACGACACCCCACACGTCGGACAGCACCCTCGGCTCACCGCTGACGACGTACACATCGGTCGCCACCACATGCGCGAAGCCACTGCCCACCGCACGGAGTTGCTCGCCGAGATTGGCGATCACCTGCTCGGCCTGCCGCACGTGATCCCCCACACCGACGACGTTCCCCGCCGCGTCCAGCGGCACGGCCCCGGCAAGAAAGGCGAGCCGCGCACCCGCCTCGACGACCGACACGTGAGCGTAGCCGGGAGGCGGGAAGAGACTGGGGACGGTGACACGAGCGGGCACGGGAACTCCGGGAATCCTCGACTGGACGGGCAACCTTCCTATGGTGTGGGCGGACGGAGGGCGGGCGCATGCGATTTAGCTCCGGCTCGTCCCCGAGCGAAGCCACTTCGCTCACGAGGGGGACGGTCCGCCCCCTGGCGGATATTGGCTCGACAGCTCCGTCACCCGACCGCATCCTCAGCTCATGCCCGCACCGACCCGGCCGCCGCACATCGACGACGAGAAGTTCCTCGCCCACGTCACCGACCGCCTGGCCGCCCTCCCCGCCGTCCGGGCCGTCGCCCTCGGTGGCTCCCGTGCGCAGGGCACCCACGGTCCCGACAGTGACTGGGACCTGGCGATCTACTACCGGGGCGCCTTCGACCCCGACGACCTGCGGGCCGTCGGCTGGCAGGGTGAGGTCTCGGAGATCGGCGGCTGGGGCGGGGGCGTGTTCAACGGCGGTGCCTGGCTGACCGTCGAAAGCCGTCGTGTCGACGTTCACTACCGCGATCTCGACGTGGTGGAGCGGGAGTCGGGGAGGGCGGAGCTGGGGCGGTTCCACGTGGAGCCGCTTCTCTTCCATCTCGCCGGAATCCCCAGCTACCTCCTCGTCGCCGAGCTCGCCGTCAACCGTGTCCTGCGCGGCGACCTGCCCCGACCCGCCGCCTACCCGGCGAAACTCCGCATCTCCGCCTCCGCCCACTGGCACGGCACGGCCCGCGCCACCCTCGCCTACGCCAAGGCCAACCACGCACCCGCCGGTCGTCTCACAGAGGCCGCGGGAGCGCTGGCGACCGCCGCCCTGCAGACCGGTCACGCGGTGCTGGCGGCGCGTGGGGAGTGGGTGACGAACGAGAAGCGGCTGCTCGAGCGGGCCGGGTTGAGAGGGATCGACGAGATCGTGCGCGGTGGGGTGGGAGAGCCCGAAGGGCTGGTGCACATGCTCGGGCGGGCGGAGGTGGTCTTGGACGCGGCGGTCGTCCGGGCCGAGGAGGTCGCGGACGACGGGGGCATCCGGGCCGAGGAGATCCTGGACGCCGGGGTCGACCGGGAGGGGGAATGCGGGGTCGAATAACCCTTCGAAAAGCCCCCGCCGCCACTGCTACCGTCATCGACGTGGCGAAACTCAATCAGATCATCGCAGTGGAGAAGGGCATCAAGTCCAAGTCCCATCAGGACCTGACGGCCGCTCATCACGGGCTGCAGAAGCCCGCATTGCTGGCCGGCATCTCGCGGACCTATCAGCCGAAGGACGAGGAGGGTGAGCAGCTGCCGCCCGAGTCGACGCGGGTGCAGGTGCAGGCCGAGGACGTGCTGCGGGAGACCGCGGGGACGCTCACCCGGCTGTTCGACGTGACCGCCACCAAGGACTGGGCGAACTGCACGGCCCGGGCGGATGTGAAGGTGGACGGGCGGGTCCTCGTCGCCGACGTGCCCGTGTCGTATCTGCTCTTCCTCGAGAAGCAGCTCACCGATCTCAACACCTTCGTACGGAAGCTGCCCGTTCTCGACGCCTCCGAGTCGTGGGTGCAGGACCCGTCGACGGACGCGTGGAAGACCGAGCCCGTCAGGACGCTGCGGACCAAGAAGGTGCCGCGCAACCACGTCAAGGCCGAGGCCACCGAGAAGCATCCCGCCCAGGTCGAGGTCTACTACGAGGACATTCCCGTCGGGTACTGGACGACCGTGAAGTTCTCCGGCGCCCTGCCCGCGCGACGCGTGAACGAACTGCTCGACCGGGTCGAGAGGTTGCAGCAGGCCGTCAAGTTCGCCCGGGAAGAGGCGAACGGCGTGGACGTCGTCGACCAGCGCGTCGGGGACTCCGTGTTCGGCTACCTGTTCGGGTAGCCTCAAGAACTCCCCGGCCACCACGCACCACGGCCGGGGTGCGCGAGGAGCGCAAGCTGAACCTGAAGCTTGTCGTGAATGCACGGTTCCAGTGGAGGTTCGAACCCTCCCCGCGGCACCACACGGCACTCCACGGAGTGCCCACGCGCCGCGGTAGCCCAACTCGGCAGAGGCAGGCCGTGATCAATCTCAGACTCTTGCTCCAGACTCAGCATTCGCCGCCGATCGCCGGATCGACCGGGCCCGGGCCCCGGGACGCCGAAATGCTGGTTCAAGTCCAGTCCGCGCAGCTCGATGCGTGGTGGTCCAAAGGCAGGACGCGGCGACATAACGACTGACCTGGGTTCTCAAGCGTGCCGGCGTGTGACATGGGTGGCATCACAAGGGTCCGGGGCCGGCTACGCCCTCGGACCCGCTCCGTTTCATCCCCGGCCGACCGGTAGTTGCGTTCATAAAGAACGCGGCATCCCCGCGATGCGTCACCTTCCGGAAATACATCCGTTCCATTTCCTCCAGCAACGCGATCTACCGTAGGCAGTACACCGCCCGGCCGACGTCGCCCGAAGGCGCCCCCGCCCTCGCCCGACAGGAGTCCCGTGTCCCGCCTCAGCGCCGCCGTACCGCCCTGGCTCGCCCACGCCCTGCGCGCACAGCGCGGCCCCGTGCCCTGGAGCGCGGTCGTGCGGGGCGCCCTGGCCGCCGGACCGCTGCTGCTCCTGGCGGTGCTGAGCGGGCGTACGTCCGTCGGTGTCGTCGCCGCCCTGGGGGCCATGCTCGCCGGGATCAACGACCGGCCGGGCAGCCGCAGGGCCGCGGTCAGGCGGCTCGGCGTGCCGGCGCTCGCGGGAGCCGGTGGGCTGCTCGTGGGGTCGTACGCGGGACAGCACGTCGGCGCGGTGACGCTCACCCTTCTCCTCACCGTGCTCGGACTGGTCGCCGGGGCGGTCAGCGCCGTCGGGCCCGTCGCGAGCGGAGCGGGTACGCAACTGCTCGTCGCCGCCGCCATCGGGGCCGGGATGCCGCTGCCCGAGCCCGGCTGGCAGCGTGCGCTCTTCTTCGTCGGCGGGGCCGGCTGGCTGCTCGTCCTGCGGCTCGCGCTGCCCACACCCGGGGCCATCGCCGGCGACTACCGCTTCGACGGGGAGCGGGACGCCGTCGGGGGTGTGTACGACGCCGTCGCCGCGCTGCTGGAAGCGGTCGGAGGGCCGGACGCGCCCGGTCGCCGGGTGGCCCTCACCGCAGCGCTCGACCACGCCCAGGACGCGCTCGGCGGGCCCCGGCTGCGGCCGTACGCCAGTTCCGCGGCCGAGCGGCGGCTGCACGCGCAGTACGCCGCCGCGCTCCCGCTCGCCGAGGCCGCCACCGCGCTCGCCTGGGCGGGCGAGGCGGTGCCCGCGAGGGCCGTCGAAGGGCCGCGGCGACTCGCCGTCGCCGTACGGACCAGCACGCACACCGGGCCGCTGCCCGCGCCCGCCCGCTCCGCGCCGGCCCTGCGCGCCCTCGACGACGCACTCCTGCACGCGGCCGACACCTTCGACCGGGGTGGCGACGACAGCGCGCTGCACACGCGGCGCCGTACCGCCGCGTCCCTCGCGCGCACGGTCCTCGGTTCCGCAGGACGCGAGTACGGGCTCCGGGTCGCCCTCTGCTTCGGCGCCGGCGTGGCCGTGGCGCAGGCCCTGCACCACGCCCGCTGGTACGGCAGCCACGCCCACTGGTACTGGCTCCCCGCGACCGCCGTCTTCCTGGTCAAGCCCGACCTCGGGCCGCTCGCCTCACGGGTGATCTGCCGGGCGGCGGGGACCGTGCTGGGCGCCGTCCTCTTCGCCGGCCTCGCGGCGCTGCTCCCGCGCCCCGCCGGGCTGGTCGCCCTGGTGGCACTGTGCGGCGCCCTGATCCCCGTCGCCACCCGGCACTTCGCGGCACAGACCGCCGTCGTCACCGTGCTCGTGCTCTCCCTCGTCATGGTGGGCGGGGAACCGGCGGCCTCCTGGAGCCGGATCGGCGAAACACTGCTGGCCTGCGCGATCGTGCTGCTCGTCGGGCATCTGCCGGCGCTCGGACAGCGCGGGGGAGGGGTACGGGCCCGCGTCACGCACGCCGCCGAGGCAGCACACGTCTACCTCGCCCACGTACTGGACGACGGCACGACCGACGACCGGGCCGGCCGCTGGACCCTGCGCCGTGAGGCCTACCGCGCGCTCGCCGAGGCCCGCGCCTCGATCGACCTCGCCGCCGCCGAACTCCCTGCCCTGGCCCGGCACGCCGAGGGAACGGACGAGGTCGCGGCCACCCTCGAACGCCTCGTCGACACCACGACCGCGTGCGCCGTGCAGCTCGACGACAACGGACGGCTCACCCCCGAGCACACCGAACGCATCACCGCACTCCTCGACGAACTGGCCGAGGGGCGGGAACGCGCGGGGCTGGTGATGAAGGAGGGGCAGGCGCTCGCCGTTCCGCTCGCGGGCTGAGCACCGGGAGCCCGACCCGTCGTACGGTGACGCCATGACGCCGTCCGTCCCGGCCCCGTCCGCCACGACCCCGTCCGCGACCGGCCCCGCCGACCTCCTCATCACCGGATGCACCGCGCTCGCGCACGACGAGCACGAGGAGATCGCGTTCGTCGAGGACGCCTCGATCGTCGTACGGGGTGGGGTCATCGAGGCGGTCACGCGCGAGACGCGCCTTCCGGACGCCGCCCTGCGCATCGACGCGCGCGGCCAGGTGGCGATGCCCGGCCTGATCAACTGCCATACGCACACCCCGATGGTCGCCCTGCGCGGGATCGCCGAGGACCTGCCCGCCGAGGAGTGGTTCAACGACTTCATCTGGCCCATCGAGTCCAACCTCACGCAGAAGGACGTGGAGTTGGGGGCGAGGCTCGCCTGCGCCGAGATGATCCGCGGGGGCGTCACCTGCTTCGCCGACCACTACTTCTCGATGGACGCGGTCGCCGCCGTGGTGAGCGAGAGCGGGCTGCGCGCGCACCTCGGCGAGGCCTTCTTCTCCTCGCAGGGCGCCGAAGGCCGCGAGAAGTCGCTGGAGTTCGCGCTGCGACAGCGCGGTGCCGCAGGCGGCCGCATCACCACCGCCCTCGCCCCGCACGCCCCGTACACCGTGGTCGACGCCGATCTCGCCGCCACCGCCGCCCTCGCCCGCGAGCACGGCCTTCCCGTGCACCTGCACGCGGCCGAGAGCCGCGGCCAGACCGACACCAGCCTGGCCCGGTACGGCCGGACGCCCATCGAGATCCTCCAGCGCGCCGGGCTCCTCGACAACGAACCCGGTCTGCTCATCGCGCACGGCACCGGCATCGTCGACCGCGACCTGCCGGTGCTGGCGGCCGCGAGCGGACCCGTGGCCGTCGCGACCGCACCCCGCGGCTATCTCAAGTTCGCCTGGGGCCCGACCCCGGTACGGGCCCTGCGCGAGATCGGCGTCCCCGTCGGACTCGCCACGGACGGAGCCGCGTCGAACAACTCCCTGGACGTGTGGGAGTCGATGGCGCTCACCTCACTCGTGCAGAAGTCCACCGAGGGTGACCCACGATGGCTGACGTCCCGTCAAGCCCTGCATCACGCGACACTCCAGAGCGCGCGGGCCGTCGGCCTGGGCGAGCGGATCGGCAGCCTCGCGCCGGGGCGGCGGGCCGACATCGTCCTCGTCGACCTCAGCGGCCCGCACACCCAGCCCGTGCACGATCTCGCCGCCACCCTCGTCCACAGCGCCCGCTCCGGGGACGTGACGACGACGATCGTCGACGGACGTGTCCTGATGCGCGATCGCGAGCTGCTGACACTCGATCTGCCCGCCACCGTCGCGGAGTTGGGGGAGCGGCTGCCCACGCTCGTCGACCGGGGCCACGGGAGGCGCATTCAGGATTACGACACCTGATCGACCAAGAAATTCTCCCCTCCGCCGATGAGTTCCGCTCCCGCGCCCGGTCACCACTGCGAAGGCATCGTTTCGTAGGAGGGGCACATGACGCTTCCGCAGATCGTCTCGAGCGAGGAGTGGCGCGCCGCGCGCGAGGAACTGCTGATCAAGGAGAAGGCGGCGACCCGCGCGCGGGACGCGCTCAACGCGGAGCGGCGCGGGCTGCCGATGGTCGAGATCGACAAGGAGTACGTGTTCGAGGGCGGTGACGGCAAGGCGGCCCTGCTCGACCTCTTCGAGGGGCGCCACCAACTCGTCGTCTACCACTTCATGTTCGCGCCGGAGTGGGACGCGGGCTGCCGCAGCTGCTCGGCCTTCCTCGACCAGATCGGCCACCTCGCCCATCTGCGGGCCCGGGGCACGGAGTTCGCCGCCGTGTCCCGGGCGCCGTACACGAAGATCCTGCCCTTCAAGGCCCGTATGGGCTGGACGGTCCCCTGGTACTCGTCGTACGACAGCGACTTCAACTACGACTTCAGGGTGTCCGTCGAGGTCGACGACGAGCCCTGTGAGCGGCCGGGCGTGAGCTGCTTCCTGCGGGACCGCGACCGGGTCTTCCACACCTACTCGACGTACGAACGCGGCCTCGACGGGCTCGGCTCGACGACGACCCTGCTGGATCTCACGGCACTCGGCAGGCAGGAGGAGTGGGAGATGCCCCGGGGACGCGCCTCGGCACTGGGGGCGCCGGCGGGCAGCGAGCGGATCCGATACCACGACGAGTACGAGGAATGACAGGAAAGAACGAGAAAGGAAAAGTCACGAAATGAAACGCGCACAGGCCGAGAGTTCCCTCACAGCAGAGCAGTGAACGAGTGTTGACTATGTCTCAGTACCGTCACTGACCGAGCCCTTCACCCCGCCTTTGGCGTTTAACTCTATGAGTACGCGTCATGAGTACGGCGCTACATGGAGGTGCAGGGTGAACGGGCGAATGGTGCTGGAGCGCTTTCCCGCCGGTGGGCCGCGCGGTTCGTGGCCGGCCGAGGAGTTCGCGCAGGCGTGCCGTCTTCAGGGGCAGGCCGCCGAGGTCGTCATGGACCTCGCCTCGGACGCGTTCCTGGTGATCGTGCGCGCCGGGGAACTCGTCGAGTGAGGCCGGCCGAGGTCAGCCCACCTTCGGAGCGGGCGCTTTCCTGGGCGCTTTCGTAGGAATCTTCGTCGGCACCTTCGTCGTGAACTGCTCGGCCTGCAAGGAGTACAGCTCGGCGTAGACACCGCCCTTCGCCAGCAGTTCGTCCGGACTGCCGGACTCCACCAGGTGACCCTGTTCGAGGACATGCACCAGATCGGCGTGGCGGACCGAGGCCAGCCGGTGGGTGATGAGGACAACCGTCTGGCCACTGCCCGCCAGGGCCCTGATCTTGTCGAAGACCTCCAGCTCGGCCCGGGCGTCGAGCGCCGCGGTCGGCTCGTCCACGATCAGGATGCGACCACGGCGGTACGCGGCCCGTGCGATGCCCAGCCGCTGCCACTGCCCGCCCGACAGCTCGTGTCCACCGCTGAACCCGCGGGCGAGCAGCGTGTCCAGGCCGCGCGGCAGGTCCGCGACCACGTCCTCGGCCCCGGCCTCCGCCACCGACGAGGTGACACGCTCCTCCGTCAGCGGCGCCGAGGCGCGACCGACCGCCACGTTGACGCGGGCCGTGAACGGCCAGCGTTTGAAGTCCTGCGCCACCATCGCGATACGTTCGGCGAGTTGCTGCCGGTCCGCGCTCGCCGCGTCGACGCCGTCCCACAGGATCCGGCCCCGCTCGGGCGTGTACAGGCCTGCGAGCAGCTTCACCAGGGTCGTCTTGCCCGAGCCGTTCTCACCGACGAGCGCCACGATCTTGCCGAGCGGCAGACGCAGGGTGACGTCCGCGAGCGCAGGCCGGGTCGAGGCGCCCGGATAGGTGAACGTGACGTTCTCGAAGCGGATCTCGCTCGGATCGTCGGGGAGCGGCTCGCCACCCACCGGGATCGCCCGCTCGGCCGCCTCCACGTACAGGCGCTGCAGATCGCCCACGAACAGGGCTTCCTCATGCAGGGAGTTGACCTCGAGGACGAGCGTGTCGAGGCTCGCGGAGCCGGTACGGATCGCGATCACGGCCGTACCGGCGACGGAGAGTGCCATCGCACCGGCGAGCAGCAGTCCGCCGAGCGTCGCGTACGTCGCCACGGTGGCGATGCCCGTCCAGCCCGCCGCGACCAGGCCGGTGCGGGCGGAGAGACGGGCCAGGCGAGCCTGTTCCGCCTCGGCGGTCTCCGACATCGAGCGGAAGTGACGCAGCAGGAACGGGCCGACGCCGTGCACGCGGATCTCCGGGGCCGCGGCGGGCTCGGTGAGCAGACTGCTGATCAGGTGCCCGGCACGGGCGTGCTGCACCCAGGTGTGGAAGGACTCGTAGCGGCGCCGGGCGATCGTCAGGGAACTCCAGGCACTCGGCAGGGTCATCGTCACGAGCAGCGGCAGCAGGGCGGGATGCAGCACGGTCAGCACGCCCGCGGCCGCGATGAGCGAGATCATCGCGTTCACCACGCGGGTGGCGATCGCGATCATGCGGCGGGCGGAGGAGGCACCGTACTGCGCGGTGTCCAGCAGCTTGTGGAAGGCGTCGTCCTCGATCGCGGACAGTTCGACGGCCGCGGCCCGCTCCAGGTACAGCTCGGTGGCGACGCGTTCCACCTTGGGTTCCAGACGCCCGGTGGCATACGTCGAGGCCGCCCGCAGCAGCGCGCCGAGCAGCATGACGGCGGCGACCGTGATCAGCGCCGGGACCGCGCCGTGCAGCCGGTCCCCGACGGAGCCGCTCGTCATCAGCCGGCCCAGCACGATGTTGACGGCCAGCAGGCTCACCGCCTGCGCCGCGCCCCGGGCCAGTTCCGCGGACACCACGATCCGGGCGGCGCGCCGGTCCGCGGTCCAGGCGAGCCGGAAACTGGACGCGAGCAGGGACGGCAGCCGCGTCACCATCGCGCGGAAGTTCAACTCGAGGAACGCCTCGGAGTGCTGCGACCAGCCCATGTCGTAGCGCAGGGGGCCGCCGAAGAGCAGGTGTTCGGAGGCGGACGGCGCCGGTTTGTCGTCGTCGCGTTTCTTCTTGCGCGCTTTCCCTGTGGATTTTCCCACCATCGGCCTCCCCGGGAACGGATGAACGGTGCCCTCCCCAGGAACGCGGCACTCCACTCGTGGTGATGACGGAGTGCGGGTGGCGACCGGCGCACTTCGGACACACTCGCCAGCCCCCTGACGGGAGGATCACGCGCTGATCGGACGCGACCAGACGGGTGTCGTACCGGTGACGCGGCACAGGGCCAGATAGAGGGGGATCGGCGGGGTGTACGGCAGGGTGCCGGCCGGCTTGTGGATGAGGCCGGGGGCATGCGGGGTGTCCGGTACGACCGCCCCGGCGGCGTAATGCGCGGGCGCGGGCCAGTCCAGGGCCACATCGGACTCGGAGGGCACGAGCCACCACCAGTGCGCCCCGTCGGTGTACACACAGCCCACCCGGGGCAGCCGCGTCATCAGCAGGGGTCCGAACCGTGCGGGCACCGCGACCGCGTCGCAGCCCAGCGGTACCGTCATGCCCTCGGGCACGGGGAGACGTCGCAGCGCGCCGGACACCGTCTGCTCTCGCTTCAGGCGGACCAGCGTGTCCAGGCTCAGGACCTGAGCACCGGGTCCTGTCGCCGACGTACTCCTCACAGCCTTCCCCGATCCCGGCTTCGCACGATCGGGGGGATCCCCATGGTCCGCTTACCCCAGGAGGATTCCCTCCGCCAGGATGCCTCCGCCCGCCAGGAGGCTTCCGTCGTCGGGGACGTTTCAAGTCCCCAGGAACCTTCCCTGGCCGAGGGTGCTTCGGTTCCCCAGGACCCTTCCGTCCCGGTGCCCCGGCCGTCGGCCGGTGGCTTCCTCGCGCCCCATCCGAGGTCGGAGCGGGCCGCCGCGGCACCCGTGGCGTCGGCCGCCGGGGAGCGGGGGAGATCCGCCCAGACCAGCAGCCCCGGCGCGGTGTCCTGGGCGCCCCAGGACCGGCACACGGCCGCGACGAGCAGCAGCCCCCTGCCGTGTTCCTCCTCGGGGCGCTGCGGCGAGGGGTGCGGCTCATCAGGAGCGCATCCCTCGTCACGTACGGCTATCCGCACCAGGTCGTCCCTGTCGTGCAGCTCGCACACCACACGCGCGCTCGCGCTGTGCACGATGGCGTTGGTGACCAGCTCGGAGACGACCAGGACCGCCGTGTCACAGGTGTCGTCGGACACGGCCCAGCCGGAGAGCCGGGCGCGCGTCAGATGCCGGGCCTGAGCCACGGAACCCGGGTGTGCGGCCAGCTCGAAGCGGAACCGGCGCGCGGCGGCGGCGCCGGGGCGCACCCCTGCGGCGGCGCGCAGACCGGAGCGGTCCTCGGCGGCGTCTGTTCCTAAGGGCGCGGACGGAATCACGCTTGCCACTATCTCCCCGCCGTGAACACTTGGCAAGTGTCACTCTGAAAATTGCAGAGTGCCGTGTGACTCCCCGAAGGGCCGTGGCACACTGCTGGCAACAGCACGCAGAGCGGCGCCAGTTGGGATCGTCGAAGAAGACGCGGAGGACCCCGAGCGGCGCCGTCCGGTCTGTCAGGACGCAGTACCCGTTCAGAAACGTTCAGAACGGCGCCCGACCGTTCACCACGGCATACGACCGTCGGAACGGCGCCTGTTCGGGACTCAGTGGAGGTGGGACGTGAGCGAACCGCGGTCCGCGCCGACGGTCGGCCAGGTCGTCCTCGGCCGACGCCTGTGGGACCTGCGCGAACGCGCGGGTCTCAAGCGTGAGGAGGCGGCGCGCATCCTGCGTGTCGCGCCCGCCACGGTCCGCCGGATGGAGATGGCCGAAGTCGCCCTCAAAATCCCGTACCTGCAGCTCCTGCTGAAGTCGTACGGGGTGTCGGACGAGGAGGCCGAGGCCTTCGTCCAACTGGCCGAGGAGGCCAACCGGCCCGGCTGGTGGCAGCGCTTCCACGACATCCTGCCGGGCTGGTTCTCGATGTACGTCAGCCTGGAGGGCGCGGCCACCCTCATCCGTTCGTACGAACCCCATTTCGTGCCCGGAATCCTGCAGACCGAGGAGTACGCCCGTGGGGTCCTGAAGTCGGGCGCCGTCGGCCAGACCAGACCCGAGGACATCGAGCGCCATGTGGCGCTGCGCATGCAACGCCAGAATCTGCTCACTCGTGAAGGCGCGCCCCGGATCTGGGCCGTGATGGACGAGACGGCCCTGCGCCGGCCCGTCGGCGGTCCCGAGGTGATGTGCGCCCAGATCGACAAGCTGATCGAGGCCACGAAGCTGCCCAACGTGACGCTCCAGGTCGTCCCGTTCTCCACGGGGCCGCACCCCGGCACGTACGGGCCCTTCGTGCTCTTCCGCTTTGCCATGCCGGAACTCCCGGACATGGTCTACAGCGAGTACCTGACCGGCGCCGTCTATCTGGACGAGCGTTCCGAGGTGGCGACCCACCTCGAGGTCATGGACCGCATGGCGGCTCAGGCCGCCACGGCACATCGCACGAAGGAGATCCTCCGGGATTTCCGCAAGGAGTTGTGAATGGACAACATCAAGCAGCGGATACGCAATGAGCGGATCTGCAATGAGCCGATCTACAACGGGATGCCCGCCCGTGAACTGGGAAGCGAGGGCTGGCACAAGCCGTGGAGCGGCGGAAACGGTGGCAACTGCCTGGAGGCGATGAAGCTCGCGGACGGGCGTATCGCCGTCCGTCAGTCGGCGGACCCGGACGGGCCCGCCCTGATCTACACACCCGGCGAGATGACCGCGTTCATCCAAGGTGCCAAGGAAGGGGTGGCCGACTTCCTTCTTTCCTGAACTCTCTTGACATTGGTGCTGAATAAATTGGTGCTGAATTGATTATGTGCAGCGATAGAAGACCGAGACTGAGACCGAGACCATAGGACCACGACAACGCCGTGGGTCCACGACAACACCGTAGGACCACGACAGCGAACTTCGCTCTACCTGGCGGGGCGTCGGCCAAGGGGTGCTCAAGGGCCCGGCGGCAGCGCCCCGCACAACGCCTCCAACGCCGCCCCGTACGCATGCTCCGAGGGC
Source organism: Streptomyces mirabilis (assembly GCF_039503195.1). Lineage (NCBI taxonomy): Bacteria > Bacillati > Actinomycetota > Actinomycetes > Kitasatosporales > Streptomycetaceae > Streptomyces > Streptomyces mirabilis. Next base: position 2,974,660 of record NZ_JBCJKP010000001.1, on the reverse strand, counting down.
GTCGCGTAGCCCACCACCAGCCCGTCCGGCGCGGACATCGTCGCCTCCGGATGCCGGAACCCGGCAAGTCCGTCGAGCGCGACACCCTGCCAGGTCGCGGCCTTGACGGCCGACCGCTCGGTCCCGGGCGGCAACCGCAGCACCGCGTGCAGCCCGGCCGCGATCCCCGTCACCTCGATGTGCGGCGCCCGCTCCGCGAGGGCCGCGACGAGCCGGTCGCGCCGCCCGCGGTACCGCTGCCGCATCCGGCGGACATGACGGTCGTACGACCCGGAGGCGAGGAAGTCCGCGAGCGTCAGCTGCTCCAGGACGCTCACCCACGCCTCCCGTTCGCCTTTGACGGCGAGGACGGCGTCGACGTACCGGCGCGGCAGGACCATCCAGCCGAGCCGCAGCGCGGGCGACAGACTCTTGCTCACCGAGCCGATGTGGACGACCCGTTCGGGGTCCAGTCCCTGCACGGCGCCGACGGGCTTGCGGTCGTAGCGGAACTCGCCGTCGTAGTCGTCCTCCAGAATCACCCCGCCACGCGCGCGTGCCCAGTCGACGACGGCAGCCCGCCGCTCCGGGTGCAGCGGGCCACCGGTCGGGAACTGGTGCGCCGGCGTGAGCAGGACCGCCCGCTCCCGGCCCAACTCGCCCACTTGGGCGCCGTCCTCGTCCAGCGACAGCGGCACGGTCCGAACCGACGCGGCGGCCAGCAACTCGCGGTGGAAGCCGAGGCCGTACGACTCGACAGCCAGCGGCCCGCGCAACACGCCCGGGAAGAGCAGCCGCACGGCGTGCGCGAAGCCCGAGCAGATCACGATCCGCCCCGGCTCGGTGCGCACGCCACGCGCCCGTGCCAGGTACTCGGTGAGGGCCTCGCGCAGTTCCACGCGGCCCGCGGGATCGCCGGGACCGAAGGCCGCGGTGGGCGCCTGCTGGAGCGCCCGCCGGTACGAGGCGAGCCAGGCGGCACGCGGGAACGACGAGGCGTCAGGTGTCCCCTGCCGCAGATCGTGCCGGGGTCCGCGCGCGCGTGGAGGTGCCTTCTTCGGTACGCGCTCCGCGGCCCCCAGCGGTTCGGCGCGCTCGGCGACGCGGGTGCCCGACCCCTGGCGGGCGGTCAACCAGCCCTCGGCGACGAGTTCGGCGTACGCGTCGGCGACGGTGTTGCGGGCCACGCCCAGGTCGGCGGCGAGCGAGCGGTACGGCGGCAGCCGAGTGCCCGGGGCGAGCCTGCCCTCGCGTACGGCCTCGCGCAGCGCCCGGATCAGCGCGGCCCGCCGCCCGCCCGGCCCCGGCAGCTCCAGATGCAGGTCGGCGCCGATCCGCTCCGCAGAATTGACCCATGATTCCGCCATGAAAATGCACCCTACAGCCGGTCTTTCGGGTCCGTAGATTCATGGTCATGACGACGAACACGAACGCGCCGAACATGAACGCTACGAACGCGAACACGACGAACGCGACGGACATCATGAACCCGACGACCACCGTTCCCGCTCGCCTCGACTTCGCGAAGTCCGCCCCGAAGGTCTTCCGCTCCCTCGTCGGCTTCGACGCGGCGGCCCGCGACGGGCTCGACCCGGCCCTCGTCGAACTGATCCAGATCCGCGCCTCCCACCTCAACCACTGCGCGTACTGCCTCCACATGCACACCAACGACGCCCGCAAGGCCGGCGAGAGCGAGGACCGTCTGCACATGGTCCCGGTGTGGCGCGAGGCCCGGCACTTCTTCACCGAGAGGGAGCGCGCGGCCCTCGCGCTCACGGAGGCGGTCACGCGCGTCGCCGACGCGGGCGTGCCCGACGACGTCTACGCGGAGGCAGCCGCCCACTTCGACGATCAGGAACTGGCCCACGTCCTGGCCCTCATCCTCACGATCAACACCTGGAACCGGGTCGCGCTGGCCACGGCGAAGGTGGCGGGCACGGACGAACGCCGCTGACCCGCACGGCAACGCAGGCCCGGGGGCTCCCGCACCGACCGACGGGGCCCTACGCGGTCATGGGGCGGTCGTACGGTCCGATCGGCGCCGGCAGCTGCGATGTCCCGGCCAGCGCGCGGTCCACGGCGGCCGCCACCGCCCGCCCCTCGGCGATCGCCCACACGATGAGCGACTGCCCGCGGGCCGCGTCCCCGGCGACATACACCTTGGGAACGTTGGTCGCGAAGTCGGTGTCGCGGGTGATCGTGCCGCGCGCGTCGAGGACCAGGCCGAGCTGGTCGATCAGCCCGTCGTGCCGGTCGGGCCCCGAGAAGCCGAGAGCGAGCAGCACGAGGTCGGCGGGGAGGGTCCGCCCGGAGCCGGGGACCGGGCGGCGCCGCTCGTCGACCTCGACCAGGTGCAGGGAGCGCACATGCCCGTCCGCGTCCCCGGTGAAGTGGAGCGTGGACGCCGCGAAGAGGCGCGCGTCCGCGTCTGCGGCGGGCGCCGTCTCCAGGTCGCGGGCCTCCTCGTGCGCGGCCGAGAGCCGGTAGATCTTCGGGTAGGTCGGCCACGGCTCGACGTCCTCGTCGCGCTCGGACTCCGGCTGCGGATAGATGTCGAGCTGGGTCACGGACGCGGCGCCCTCGCGCACGGCGGTCCCCAGACAGTCGGCACCCGTGTCACCGCCGCCGACGATGACGACGTGCTTCCCGGCCGCGGACAAGGGCGAGACCTCCAGATCCCCCTCGCACACCCGGTCGGCCAACGGCAGATACTCCATCGCCTGATGGATGCCGGTCAACTCCCGCCCCGGAACGTCCAGTTCGCGCCAGGCCGTGGCGCCCACCGCGAGCACGACGGCGTCGTAGCGCGCCCGCAGCTCGGCCGCCCCGAGGTCCCGCCCGATCGCCGTGGACGTCCGGAACTTCGTGCCCTCCGCCCGCATCTGTTCCAGCCGCCGGTCCAGATGCCGCTTCTCCATCTTGAACGCGGGGATCCCGTACCGCAGCAGTCCACCGATCCGGTCGGCCCGCTCGTACACGGCGACGGTGTGCCCGGCCCGGGTCAGCTGCTGCGCCGCGGCGAGCCCGGCGGGCCCCGACCCGATCACCGCGACCGTGCGGCCCGAGAGCCGGTCCGGTGGACGCGGTGGCGTGAATCCGTCCGCCCAGGCGCGGTCGGCGATGGCGACCTCGACGTTCTTGATGGTCACCGCGGGCTGGTTGATCGCGAGCACACAGCCCGCCTCGCAGGGCGCGGGGCACAGCCGGCCGGTGAACTCGGGAAAGTTGTTCGTCGCGTGCAACCGGTCGCTCGCCGCCCGCCAGTCCTCGCGCGAGACGAGGTCGTTCCACTCGGGAATCAGATTGCCCAGCGGGCAGGCGTCGTGGCAGAACGGGATGCCGCAGTCCATACAGCGGTCGGCCTGCCTGCTGATGATCGGCAGGAGCGCACCGGGGACGTACACCTCGTTCCAGTCCCGCACCCGTTCCTCGACGGGCCGGCGGGGATACTCCTCGCGCGGAGTGGTCATGAATCCCTTGGGATCGGCCATGGCCGTCTCCCTCATGTACGCGTACCGGTACGGGGCCGCGCGACCATCGAACGCCTTCGGCCACGGCCCTGGGCGGCACTCCTTTCCCGCCACGATACGTCGCCTCCGAGTACCCTGCCGCTCAGCTGCGGGCCCCGTTCTCGGGTGCCGCCGGCCTCAGGTGAGGGCCAGCGTGTACGAGACCGCCGCGGCGGCCGACGCGACCGTGCGGATGTGGTTCCACATCGTCCACTCGCGCACATACGAACGCCAGTACACAGCGGCCTCCGGCGTACCCGGGGCCAGCTTCAGCAGCGCGTCGTTGCGCGGGACGTTCGCGACGACCGTCACCCCGAACGTCCCGAACAGATACAGCGCGCTGCCCAGCAACAGCTCCACCGTCCCCTCGTCGGGCAGCAGCACGAAGGTGACCACGGCGAGCACGGCACACAGCCCCGCCGACCCGACGAACACGAGCATGAACGCCGGGCGCACCGCGGCCCCGTTGATCGCGTTCATCGCCGCCACGCCCGGCGCGGGCGGCAACTCGGCGAGCCCCCGCATCACGAACGTCGAGAACCCGCAGAACACCCCGGCCACCAGCCCACAGCCGAGCACCCCCAGCACGGTCAGCACGAAATACGGTCCATCGATCACGACAACCCCCGCGTAGCTCCCCGAAGCCGAATTCCAAGATCCCTGAGATTCCGAGATCCTGCACGGCACCCACCGTCACCACAAGTGAAATCCCTTACTGTCACGGTGACCATGGCCGAGGGACGCGGAGGCATGCGCGAACGTCCAGAACGGGTGGCACGTCTTCGCCGCGTGGCGTGCCTTCGCGGGTGGCATGCCGTCGCCGGGTGCACGTCGTCACGCGCGTGCCGCGCGCTCGTCCTGCCACCCCTCAAGCCGCGCCTCCACCGCGGCCGCGATCCGCCGGCGCGCCTCGTGCCGCGGCACGCCGCTCATCAGCAACTGGTCGTACGGAGTGTCCGTGTGCCGTACGGCGGCACGGACCGCAGCCGTCACCGCGGCCTCGGACAGCGCACGGCCCGCGGCACTGCGCCCCACCCGCCCGCTCCCGCGCACCGAGGCGTGCGCGGCGATCGCGTGCGCCCGGTCGGCGGGACAGCCGGGAAAAAGACCGCGTATCTCCCGTGCGAACGCCTCCGTGAAGCGCAGGTCCTCCGTCTCCCGCCGCCGCGCGTCCCGCGCCCGCCGCCGCCGTCGCGCCTCCGCGTCCGCCAGGCACCGCTCCTCGGCCCGGGCGAGCGCCACCTCCTCGACGAGGACGCCCTGCCGCTCGTACCGGCTCCGCCGCCGGTTGAAGCGCACCACCACCGCCGACAGCGCGCTGCCCTCCCGCGACCGGCGCGTCAGCGCGGTGTCGCCCCGCGGCAGGAACACGAGGTGTCCCAGGTCCGCGCAGTCCAGACAGCGTGGCTCCCCCTCCTCCAGCACCAGCAGCGCCAACGGTCCACTCCGGCACTCGACACAGCGGCGCTGCTTCAGCGGCTGGATGACGAGAAGTCCGCCACGGGGCAGGGGAGTTGCGATCGGTGCCATAGGTCGTTCATTCCCCCGTCCGGGGCGGCTCCCTACGCGATGCCGCCCCCTTCTCCGTACCGCCTTTTCCTCGACTCCCGCGTCCTCCTCGAGCCCCGCCTCTCGGCCCCGCTCCTTGGCCGACGCGGCCCCTCCGGCCCAGGGCCCCCTCCTCGATGCGCCTCCCCCTGGCCACGGCCCTCCTCTTCGGCGCGACGCCTCCCGGCCACATCCGCCCGCCTTGACGCGTCCCTCCCCGGTCGCGGCCCACGCCCGGGGCCGCGCACGGGCTCCGTCCGCCCGCGCTGTCCGCCCTCGCCGCTCGCCGCGCCCACGAGAGCGACGCGTGGTCGCGGCATCATGGGCCTGTGCGACTCGAAGCGATCACTTGGGAACGGCTCGGCGACCTCCTCGCCGAGCGCCTGCTCGACCTGAAACCGGACGACGGCAGTCCGTGGCCGCGGATCGCCTTCGACGGAGCCCCCGCCGCCCACCCCGGTGACCTCGCCCGCCGCGTCAGTGAGGCGCTGCGCATACGCGGCCGGTCCTCGCTCGTCGTCGGCACGGAGGGCTTCCTGCGCCCCGCGTCACTCCGGCTCGAATACGGTCACGAGGACGCCGAGGCGTACTACAACGGCTGGGTCGACACCGGCGCCCTGTGGCGCGAGGTCTTCGGCCCGCTCGACCCCGGCGGGGACGGCCGCGTCCTGCCCGACCTCTGGGACCCGGCCAGCGACCGCGCCACCCGCAGCGCCTATGTCCAGCTCCCGCCCGGCGGGGTGCTGTTGCTCCACGGCCCCTTCCTGCTTCGGCACTGGTTCCCGTTCGACCTGAGCGTCCACGTCCTCCTCTCCCCGGGCGCCCTTCGTCGCCGTACTCCGGAACCAGAGCACTGGACCCTGCCCGCCTTCGAGCGCTACGAGACGGAAGTGGACCCGGGCGCCACGGCCGACGTCCTGGTCCGCGCCGACGATCCGCGCCACCCCGCGTGGAACGGCTGAGCGGCGGCCACGAAAGCGCATCCTGGACTTCCGGGTGCGCGTGCCTGGGGACACGGCGAGAATGTAGGGCGCCGGGACTAGCGGTGTGTTCCGCGCCGCGCCGGCCGTCCGGCACCGGGAGGTACTTCATGACCACCGCCGGAGACATCATGCACCGTGGTGCCCAGTGGATCCCCGCTCACGAGACCCTGGACCGCGCAGCCCAGCTGATGCGTGAGCTCAACGTGGGCGCGCTGCCCATCAGTGACGAGAACGAACGGCTCTGCGGCATCCTCACCGACCGCGACATCGTTGTCGGTTGTGTCGCCATGGGCCACGACCCGGCCCAGGTCACCGCGGGCGAGATGGCCCAGGGCACCCCGCGCTGGATCGAGTCGGGCGCCGACGTCGGCGAGGTGCTCCAGGAGATGAAGGGGCACCAGATCCGCCGGCTTCCCGTGATCGAGAACAAACGACTCGTCGGCATGATCAGCGAGGCCGACCTGGCCCAGCATCTGACGGACGAACAGCTTGCCGCGTGGGTCGAGAGCGTCTACGCGAGGAGCGCGACGCGCTGACCGCGCGGACTCTCCCGACCGGGAGGGTCATGAGCGCGCACTCCCGCCCGGCCGGCCGTGCCGGGCGAGGGGCGGCTCACCACTCTCACAGCCAGCCGTTGCGCCGGAACCCCCGGTACAGGACGAGGCAGGCGAGGGTGATCACGCCGATGGCTATCGGGTAACCGAACCGCCAGTGCAGTTCCGGCATGTGGTCGAAGTTCATCCCGTAGAGCCCGCAGACCATCGTCGGTACGGCGATGACCGCCGCCCATGCCGTGATCTTCCGCATGTCCTCGTTCTGCGCCACCGTCACCTGCGCGAGGTGCGCCTGCAGGATCGAGTTGAGCAGTTCGTCGAAGGCGGCGATCTGCTCGGTGACCCGCAGCAGATGGTCGGAGACGTCCCGGAAGTACGCCTGTATCTCCGGGGCGATCACCCGTATCGGCCGGGTGGCGAGCTCCTGGACGGGGCGGGCGAGTGGCACCACCGCCCGCTTCAGTTCCAGGAGTTCGCGCTTGAGCTGGTAGATGCGGCCCGCGTCCGCCCGCGCGCCGTTCTCGGCGAACACATCCGCCTCGACCTGGTCGATGTCCTCCTGGACCGAGTCCGTGACATGCACGTAGTCGTCGACCACATGGTCGGCGATCGCGTGCAGCACCGCGGCCGGGCCCTTGGCGAGTTGACGGGTGTCCGCCTCCAGCTCCTCGCGCAGCGGCCCCAGCGACCCGTGCCGTCCGTGCCGCACGGTGATGACGAAGTCGGACCCGACGAAGACCATGATCTCACCGGTGTTCACCACCTCGCTGGTCGCCGTCAGCTCCTTGTGCTCGACGTAGCAGACCGTTTTGAACACCGCGAAGAGCGTGTCGCCGTACCGCTCCAGCTTCGGCCGCTGATGGGCCTCCACCGCGTCCTCGACGGCCAGTGGGTGCAGGTCGAAGAGGTCGGCTATGCCGGCGAACTCCAGGTCCGTGGGCTCGTGCAGTCCGAGCCAGACGAAACCCTCGTCGCTCTTGCGGATCCGCTCCACGGTCTCGACGAGATCGCGTCCGCCCGGGACCCTGGCGCCGTCGTGATACGCCACGCAGTTCACCACCGCCGTGCCCAGCGGGGACCGGGCGTGGTGACTCAGGTCGACACGTGTACGCCGCCGGGCCAGCCGCGCCACCTTGCGGAGCCCACCGACCTTGCCGAGGCTCGTGACCTTTCGCAGATTGCCTGCCATGGACATCCGGAACTCCTTGCGTGGATCTCCCCGCGCCGCACTTCGCGCCCTGGCGTGCAAGTCTGCCAGTCCCCTTCGCTCGCCGGGAAAGCCTGTGGGAACGGAATGTTCCACTTCGTTTCAATGGTGCCCGGCGGCATCGGACCAGGCCGGCAGGGTTGCTGTCCGAGCGTCAGAGGCGTGCGGTGCCCGCGGTGACGCACGGGTGGGGAGAACGGGAGCGTCGACGATTCCGGACAAGCGGGTCAACTGGGATGATCGCTGTATGACGCAAACCGACGGCTATCTCCTCGACAACCGGCAGACCGAGGCGGGGCAGCGCTTCGACGCCTTCGCCGCTCTCTTCGACCCCACCACCTTCCGGCACATCGAGCGCTTCGGCATCGGTTCCGGCTGGCGCTGCTGGGAGGTCGGCGCGGGTGGCACGTCCGTGGTGTCCTGGCTCGCCAAGAAGGTCGGCCCGACCGGGCGGGTCGTCGCGACCGACATCGACACGTCGTGGGCGGACGCCGCGGCCCGCCCGCCGGTCGAGATCCGGGTGCACGACGTGGGCGCCGAGGAACCGGCGGGGGAGGGCTTCGACCTCGTGCACGCACGGCTCGTGCTGGTTCATGTGCCGGACCGGGAGCGGGCGTTGCGGTCGATGGTCAAGGCACTGCGGCCCGGCGGGCGGCTTCTCGTCGAGGACGCCGACCCCGCGCTGCAACCGCTGCTCTGCCCCGATGAGCACGGCCCCGAGCAACAGCTCGCGAACCGGCTGAGGCACGGTTTCCGCAAGCTGCTCGCCGAGCGCGGCGCCGACCTTTCCTACGGCCGCAAACTCCCTCGCCTGCTGCGGGAAGCGGGACTGCGCGAGGTGGAGGCCGACGCGTACTTCCCCGTCACCTCGACCGCCTGCGCAGACCTCGAGTCCGCGACGGTCCGTCAGATCCGCGACCAGCTCGTCACGGCGGGAATCGCCACCGACGAGGACATCGACCGTCACCTGGCCAACGTGGCCTCCGGCTCCATGGATCTGGCGACCGCGCCGATGATCTCGGCCTGGGGACGCAAGTAGCGCCACTACCGGACCCGCGCCCCCTCGGGCCTGCCCCCGACCCGCTCCACCGCCATCGCCCCCGCCCTGCACCCCTCCACCGCCGCCGCCTCGGGCTCGGCGCCCGCGAGAAGGGCGGCGAGGAACGCCCCGGTGAAGGCGTCTCCGGCGCCCGTGGTGTCGCGAGGGTCCGCGGGCACCGCGGGGACATGGGCCCGTACGGCGCCCGAGCGGGCCACCAGGGCCCCGTCGGGACCCTGCTTCGCGACGACCAGGGGGACGTGGCGGCTCAACTTGGCCGCCGCGTCCGCCGGATCGGGCAGTCCCGTCAGCAGGAACGCCTCGTCGCGACTGGGCAGCAGCAGGTCGACGCCCTCGGCGAGCGCGAGAAAACGGTCCGCGCCCAGTTCCGTGAGGAACCCCGCCGACGCGGGGTCCAGGCTGACCGGGACCCCACGCGCGCGTGCCGACTCCAGAGCCACCGACACCAGCGCCCGGCTCGGTTCGGAGAAGAACAGATAGCCCGACAGATGCAGCCGCGCGACACCGTCGAGCAGCGCGGGCGACCAGTCGTCGGGGTCGAGCCGCAGGGAGGCCCCGCTGTCGGTGAGGAACGTCCGCTCGGCCGAGGCACCCTGGTCCACCAGGCAGATCACCGTCCCCGTCGGCGCCTGCGGATCGACGACGAGGAGGGGGCGTACGCCGCAGGCCACCAGCTCGCGCTCGTGCCAAGCGGCGGCATCCGCCCCCACCCGGCCCAGCAGCCGCACCTCCGCGCGGCCCCAATGCGCGGCCCAGCACGCGACGTTGGCGCCGGCCCCGCCCGGGAGGGTCCGGATCGCGGCGGCCGTGTCGGTGCCCGCCGCGAGCGGTCCATGGTGCCGGGCGACGATGTCCGTGACCACGTCACCGACGACGAGCAGCGCCCCCGTCGCCGGGCCCACGTCCCGCCCGGCACCGCCCCGGGCCGCCCGGTTCGCGCCCCGGCCCGGACCGCCGTCGCGATCCGGGCCGTTCACGCCCCGGCCCAGGCCGCCGCGATCCGTCCCGCGAGTCGTACGTTGCCGCGCACCGCCGCCAGATTGGCGCTCAGCGAGGCGCCGTCGGTGTGCCGCACCAGATGATCGAGCAGGAACGGCGTCACGGCCTGCCCGCTCACGCCCTCCGCCTCGCACGCCCGCAACGCCTCGGCGAGCACGCGCGCGTGGAGCGCGGGATCGAGCTGCTCCTCCTCGGGGACCGGGTTCGCCACGATGAGCGCCGACTCCGGGCCGTCCAGCGCGTCCTGCGCGCGCATGACGTCCGCCACCTGCCCGGGGGAGTCCAACGTCCAGTCCACGGGATGTCCCGAGTCGGACAGATAGAAGCCCGGGAAGCGGCCGGTACCGTACCCGGCCACCGCGACCCCCAGTGTCTCCAGGCGCTGCAGCGTCGCCGGCACGTCCAGGATCGACTTGACGCCCGCGCACACCACCGTGATCCGGGTCCGCGCCAGCAGGCCCAGGTCCGCCGACTCGTCCTGCGTCACCGTCCATTCCCGGTGCACCCCGCCGAGGCCGCCCGTCGCGAACACGCGGACGCCCGCGAGAGCGGCCAGCAGCGCCGTCGCGGACACGGTCGTCGCGCCGCTCGCGCGCGCCGCCACCGCGAGTGGCAGATCGCGGTGCCCCAGCTTGCGGATCCCGTCCTCGTTGGCGACCCGCTCCAGCTGCTCCTTGTCCAGTCCGACATGGGGCCGCCCGTTCAGCACGGCGATCGTCGCCGGTACGGCGCCCTCCCGTCGTACGACGTCCTCCAGCTCCAGCGCGACCTGCAGATTGCGCGGGCGGGGCAGTCCGTGCGCGATGATCGTCGACTCCAGGGCCACCACCGGCCGGCGCGCGTCGAGCGCCTCCCGCACCTCTTCGGACACCACGATCACGTGCCTGCCTCCTGTCTGTCGCCTTTCCTCATCTCTGGCGGGCGGCGCGCCCGGTCAAACCCTTGCGACCTGCGGCGTACGACACCAGCCTGGGGGCATGACGGACAACTCGGCACGTCTTGACCATGTCGTCCTGTGGGTGCGCGATCCGGTCGCCTCGGCCGACTTCTACGAGAAGTCGGTCGGCCTGGAACCCGTGAGGGTCGCCGAATACGCGGAGGGCAAGGCACCGTTTCCCTCCGTGCGCCTCAATGGAGAGACCATTTTCGACCTCATGGCCCTCCCCATGGCCGCGTACATGAACATGATCCCGGGCGCCGCTGACAGCGCGGGGCACCCCGTCAACCACGTATGCCTGTCTCTCCAGGAGGCCGATTTCGACGCGCTGCACACACGTCTGGAGGAACGGTCCGTTCCCCTCTCGGGCTTCTCGTACGACTCCTTCGGCGCCCGTGGCATGGCCAAGCGCAGCTTCTACTTCCAGGACCCGGACGGAAACGTGTTCGAGGCACGCCACTACGACTAGGTTCCGGGCCTTCGGACCACCCTCCGCGTGAGGTTTTCCCACATGCCCTTAAGGTGACCGCTCATGACCACGAACACGCAGGCCACCCCGTCCTTCGCCGTGCACATCCCCGACGCCGAGCTGGAACCGGAGCCCCTGGACCCGGCTCAGGTCGTCTCCGGTGCTCCGGTGGTGAGCGGCAAGGTGCTGTGGGAGTCGGCTGACGGCAAGCAACTGCGCGGCATCTGGCAGATCACGCCCGGCGTGGTGACGGACACCGAGGCCGACGAACTCTTCGTCGTCGTCAGTGGCCGCGCCACGATCGAGGTCGAGGGCGGTGACGTGATCGAGGTGGGCCCGGGCGACGCGGCCGTGCTGCGCGAGGGCGACCGTACGACGTGGACCGTGCACGAGACGCTCCGCAAGGCGTACCACATCAGCCTCTGAGGCCCTTCGGCGCTCACCGGCGGCTTCGGCCTCGGCGCCGCGTGAACAGCGCCAGCCCGCCCAGTGGCACCAGCAGGCACGCGGCGAGGAGGTTCAGCCACCCGTAGCTCGCCTGTGCGACGACGAGACCGGCGGTCGCCCCACCGAGGCCGGCCGCCGTGTTCATGGTCAGGTCGGACACCCCCTGGGCGGCGGCCCGCGCGGCCTGGGGCACCGAGTCCGTCAGGAGCGCCGAGCCGGACACGAGCCCGGACGACCAGCCAAGGCCCAGGACGAAGAGCCCCGCGGCGATCTGTCCGTGGCTGCCGCCCGCCGTGCCCGCGAGGAGTGCCGCGCAGGCCAGCAGGCCCACGGCGAGCCCGATTCCCGAGAGCCGTCCGAGCCGGTCCGAGAGCCGCCCCATGAGGGGCGAGAACGCGTACATGCCCGCGATGTGGCCACTGATCACCAGCCCGATCAGATCGATGCTCGCCCCGTGGTGTCCGAGGTCGACAGGGGTCATCGACATGATCGAGACCATCGCGGTGTGCGAGACGGCCACGGTCACGAGCGCCAGCCTGGCACGCGCCGAGGCGGCGACCGCGGCGAAACCGGCGCGGATGGAACGCGCCTGAGCCGACTGCTCCTCGACGGGTGCCAGCGCCCGGGCGGTCAGCAGGGGATCGGGCCGCAGCAGCACGGCCACCAGCAGCGCGGACAGGAGGAAGACCCCGGCCGCCCAGAGGAACGGCCCCGCCGCCTCGGGTATCCCGAGCCCGGAGACGCTCCGTCCGGCGGGCGCGGCGATGTTGGGCCCCAGCACCGCTCCGATCGTGGTCGCCCACACCACGTTCGAGATGGCTCGGGCACGCCGCTGCGGCTCGGCCAGATCGGCGGCCGCGAACCGCGCCTGGAGGTTCGCCGACGAGGCCGCGCCGAAGCCCGCCATGCCGAGCAGCAGCAGCGGAAAGCTCCCCACACACGCGGCGACCACGACGACGCCCGCTCCCGACGCCCCGATGAGGTAGGCCAGCACCAGGCCCGGGCGGCGCCCCCGCGCGGTCATCAGCGCGGCCAGCGGCACGGAGAGCACCGCCGTGCCGGTGACCGTCGCGGTGGGCGCGAGCCCGGAGAGCGACTCGGTGCCACTGACCTGCTTGGCCAGCACGGTGGCGAGCGCGATGCCGGTGGCGACGCCGAGCCCGCCGAGGATCTGACCGGCGATGAGTACGGCGGTGATGCGGCGCCGCAGCGCCGCTATCTCCTCGGCGTCCACGGGCACGGCGAGCTGCCGCTCGACGGAGGTCACGGCGAACACTCGGACGCGCTGGAATCGGCTCGGGTCACCGGCGCAGTTTCCAGCCCGCGCCCCCACATGAACAAGGGGTGTCGCGAGCTAGGAGCGCCGCCGACCGCCAGCCCCGCCCGTCAGAACAACGGCTCCGGCAGTACCCCTTCCAGCGCCAGCAGCTTCCGCTTGGTCTCCAGGCCGCCCCCGAACCCCCCGATGCCGCCGTCGCTCTCCACCACCCGGTGGCACGGCACGACGACCGGCAGCGGGTTCGAGCCCATGGCCACGCCCACGGCCTGTGCCGCGCCCGGCTGGCCGACCCGTCGGGCCAGGTCGCCATAGCCCACGACCCCGCCGTACGGAACTCCCGCGGCCAGCTGGCGCAGCACCTGACGGTTGAACCCGGAGATCAGCGACCAGTCCAGCGGCAGCTCGAAGTCCCGCCGCTCGCCCGCGAAGTACGCCGTGACCTGGCGTATCGACTCGGCGAGGAGCGGTGACCCGGGTGCCTCGACCGGCTGGGTGCCCAGACGCGCGGCGAGCCGCTCGAGCGCCTTGTCGCGCACCGCGTCCGTGGCGTGGAAGACCACGTTCACCAGGCCGTCCGGTGTCGCCGCCAGCAGCAGCGGACCGATGTCCGTGCCGACGACGGCCCACACCACCCGCTGTTCGTCCTGCCCATCGCTGTTCATGCGATCCACCGTACGATCCGCCACTGACAATGCCCGCGGCACGGGCGCCGCACGGCGTCCGTGCCGCGGGCGAGACACCCGCCGACAACCGATCAGGTCTGTTGCAGAGCGCTCCGGATCACGTCGGGCTTGTTCGTGATCACGCCGTCCACGCCGTAGCCCGCCAGGCGCCGTGCGGTGCTCGCGTCGTCGATGGTCCAGGTGAAGACCTCCATCGGCCGGTTGTGCGGTCCGACGAACGAGTGGACCGCGGAGACATAGGCGGCCGAGAGGGAGGCGTGGTCGGGGTTGATCAGATCGGCGAACCGCGCGTACTCGTGCAGGCGCGCGACCGACGGCTTGCCCAGGAAGGCCGTGGTGATCCCGGGACGCAGTTCGTGGACCGTCCGCACGCTGTGCTCGCTGAAGCTCTGGACGACCAGCCGGTTCCTGAGATGGTCCGGATCCAGCCAGCCTTCGTTGCTCAGGACCTTGAGGGTCTGCCGCTCGATACCCGGATAGAGCTCGGGGTTCTTGATCTCCAGCACGAGCTTCTGGTGATTGTGCGCGACGCGGCGCATGTACTGCTTCAGCGTCGGCACACGGGTGCCCGCGTACCGGGGACCGAACCAGCTCCCCGCGTCCAGGCGCGCGACCTCCGCCGCGGTGAAGTCCTTGACCTTCCAGGGAGCCCGGTGCGGATAGACCTTCTTGACGTCGGTCGTACGCGCCAGGCTTGCGTCGTGGAGCACGACGAGCTCGCCGTCCTTGGTGCGCTGGACGTCGTTCTCGACCCAGCCGAAGCCCATCGCGGCTGCCTTGTCGATGGAGGCGAGGGTGTTCTCGGGCGCGTAGGCGGACGCTCCGCGGTGCGAGACGACCAACGGAGCTTTGCGCAAGGAGCCGGCCTGTGCGTGGGAGGTGGGCAGTATCAGGACGGTTCCCCCGATAAGCGCGGCGGTCGTGGCGGCGGCAACGCGCGCGTGCATACGTACTCCTCGCGTCGAGCGATCACAGACAGATCAAGAGTGACAGCAGAGAGTCAACGACGGAGGGGTACCGGATGGACACGGATTGAATGGAGTTGACCAAGTCCGCTCACCGGCATCACACAGGTGCGGCGAGGTCGTGATTCTTTGCCGGAAAATCGTTCGACCATTCAGGTGGGAGTCATACTCTCTGCCTCGACCCTGGCCGTGGTTTCGGTCCCGAGGGTGGGGGCATTTCCGAGAATTTCTGGCGTAAAAGGGCGGGAAGGGCAGCCGCGCATGCAGGGCACGGTCGACGGCTTCAGTTACGGACTCGTCACACCGCTGGTGGCGTACCTCATGGCCTGCCTGGGCGGAGCGCTCGGCCTGCGCTGCACCACCAGATCGATGCTCGTCGCCCGCTCCTGGCGGGCCGGCTGGCTCGCGCTCGGCTCGGTGGCGATCGCCTCGGGCATATGGACCATGCATTTCATAGCCATGATGGGGTTCACCGTAAAGGAGACCCCGATCCACTACGACAAGCCGACGACGTTCGCGAGCCTGGGCGTGGCCGTCGTGATGGTCGGCATCGGGATCTTCATCGTGGGTTACCGGGGCGCCACCGGAACGGCGCTCTTCACCGGGGGCACCATCACCGGTCTGGGAGTCGCCTCGATGCACTATCTGGGCATGGCCGGCATGCGCCTCAACGGGAACCTCGGGTACAACACGCTCACCGTCTCCGCCTCGGTGGTCATAGCCGTCGTCGCCGCCACCGCCGCTCTGTGGGCGGCGGGGCAGGTCCGGGGATTCCTCTGGAGCGTGGGCGCCAGCCTCGTCATGGGACTGGCCGTCAGCGGTATGCACTACACGGGCATGGCCGCCCTCAGCGTCCATCTCCACGGCACGTCCAACAGTCCCGGCGGCGATTCGGCCGCCGCACTGCTCGCGCCCATGATGATCGGCCCGCTGGTCTTCCTGTGTCTGGCGGGCGTCGTCGTGATGTTCGACCCGCTGATGGTCATGGGCAAGCCCGACTGGAGGCCCACGGAGCACCGGCCCGGCGTCCCGGCCCACTCCAGGGTCCAGTACGTCGGCCGCCGCCCCCTGCCGCGCGCCGGCCGGGAGCGCGGCCACCGCAGCTCGCGCACCCCCCAGAACCGGTGATCCGAGCCCGTTGTCAGTGCGGGGTCGTACGGTGGAACCCATGCGGCCCGTATCAAAGATCGAACGTTCGGTGGCGCCCTTCGAGGTCGTCAGCCCCTACCAGCCGAGCGGTGACCAGCCGGCGGCCATCGCCGACCTGGAAAAGCGCATCCGCGCGGGTGAGAAGGATGTCGTCCTGCTGGGCGCGACCGGCACCGGCAAGTCCGCCACCACCGCGTGGATGATCGAGAAGCTCCAGCGCCCCACGCTCGTCATGGCACCGAACAAGACGCTGGCCGCCCAGCTGGCCAACGAGTTCCGCGAGCTGCTGCCGAACAACGCGGTCGAGTACTTCGTCTCGTACTACGACTACTACCAGCCCGAGGCCTACGTCCCGCAGTCGGACACCTACATCGAGAAGGACTCCTCGATCAACGAGGAGGTCGAGCGCCTGCGCCACTCCGCGACCAACTCGCTGCTCACCCGCCGCGACGTCGTGGTGGTCGCCTCGGTCTCCTGCATCTACGGCCTCGGCACGCCGCAGGAGTACGTCGACCGGATGGTCAGCCTCAAGGTCGGCGACGAGATCGACCGCGACGACCTGCTGCGCCGCTTCGTCGACATCCAGTACACGCGCAACGACGTGGCGTTCGCCCGCGGCACCTTCCGGGTCCGCGGCGACACCATCGAGATCTTCCCGGTCTACGAGGAGCTCGCCGTCCGCATCGAGATGTTCGGCGACGAGATCGAGGCACTCTCCACGCTGCACCCGCTCACCGGTGAGGTCATCAGCGACGACAACCAGGTCTACGTCTTCCCGGCGTCCCACTACGTGGCCGGCCCCGAGCGCATGGAGCGCGCGGTCAACGACATCGAGAAGGAACTGGGGGAGCGCCTCGCCGAGCTGGAGAAGCAGGGCAAGCTCCTGGAGGCCCAGCGCCTGCGCATGCGTACGACGTACGACCTGGAGATGCTCCGCCAGATCGGCTCCTGCTCCGGCGTCGAGAACTACTCGATGCACTTCGACGGCCGCGAACCCGGCTCCCCGCCGAACACGCTGATCGACTACTTCCCGGACGACTTCCTGCTCGTCCTCGACGAGTCGCACGTCACGGTCCCGCAGATCGGTGCCATGTACGAGGGCGACGCCTCCCGCAAGCGCACCCTCGTCGACCACGGCTTCCGGCTGCCCTCCGCCCTGGACAACCGGCCCCTGAAGTGGGAGGAGTTCCAGCAGCGCATCGGGCAGACCGTCTATCTGTCGGCGACCCCGGGGAAGTACGAACTTTCGCGGGGTGACGGCTTCGTCGAGCAGATCATCCGCCCCACCGGCCTGATCGACCCCGAGGTCGTCGTCAAGCCCACCGAGGGCCAGATCGACGACCTGGTGCACGAGATCCGCAAGCGTACCGAGAAGGACGAGCGCGTCCTGGTCACCACGCTCACCAAGAAGATGGCCGAGGACCTCACCGACTACTTCCTGGAGCTCGGCATCCAGGTGCGCTATCTGCACAGTGACGTCGACACCCTGCGCCGCGTCGAGCTGCTGCGCGAGCTGCGCTCGGGCGAGTTCGACGTCCTGGTCGGCATCAACCTGCTGCGCGAGGGACTCGACCTGCCCGAGGTCTCCCTGGTGTCGATCCTCGACGCCGACAAGGAGGGCTTCCTGCGTTCGGGTACGTCGCTGATCCAGACCATCGGCCGCGCGGCGCGCAATGTCTCCGGCCAGGTCCACATGTACGCCGACCGGATCACCCCGGCGATGGAGAAGGCCATCGAGGAGACCAACCGCCGCCGGGAGAAGCAGGTCGCCTACAACGAGGAGAGGGGCATCGATCCGCAGCCCCTCCGCAAGAAGATCAACGACATCGTGGCCCAGATCGCCCGCGAGGACATCGACACGGAGCAGTTGCTCGGCTCCGGATACCGCAAGGGCAAGGACGGCAAGGGAGCCAAGGCCCCCGTGCCCTCGCTCGGCGGCAAGGCGGCCAAGTCCGCCAAGGGCAAGGCCAAGGAGACGGTGCCGACGGACCGCCCCGCGGCCGAACTCGCCGAGCAGATCGAGGAGATGACGGAGCGGATGCGGGCCGCCGCGGCCGACCTCCAGTTCGAGATCGCGGCACGGCTGCGCGACGAGGTGTCGGAGATGAAGAAGGAACTGCGCCAGATGAAGGAGGCGGGCCTGGCCTGAGGCCCCCGCCCACCGTGCCGGACCTCGGCGGATACGCGCTGTGTTGCAACACCGACACAAAGCGCGCCCCAGGGTTCGGCACGGTCGTCGGCGCTGCGTAGGGTGCTGGACATCCGCGGACTCCGCGGCAACAGGGGACAGCTCGAGAGGGGAACAGCGCGTGACGGTCAACATGACCAAGGGTCAGGCCATCAGTCTGCAGAAGAACGACGGGGGCACCCTGACCGCGGTGCGCATGGGGCTCGGCTGGCAGGCGGCTCCCCGGCGCGGCCTGTTCGGCTCGCGCACCCGGGAGATCGACCTGGACGCGTCCGCCGTGCTGTTCGCGGACAAGCAGCCCGTCGACGTGGTGTTCTTCCGTCACCTCGTCAGCGACGACGGATCCGTGCGGCACACCGGTGACAACCTGGTCGGTGGCGTGGGCCAGGGTGGTGACGACGAGGCGATCCTCGTCGACCTCCAGCGCGTCCCGGTCCACATCGACCAGATCATCTTCACCGTCAACTCCTTCACGGGCCAGACGTTCCAGGAAGTGCAGAACGCGTTCTGCCGTCTGGTCGACGAGACCAACGGCCAGGAGCTCGCCCGCTACACGCTCGCGGGCGGCGGCCAGTACACGGCGCAGATCATGGCGAAGGTGCACCGCGCGGGCCCTGGCTGGCAGATGACGGCCCTGGGCACACCGGCCAACGGCCGTACCTTCCAGGACCTGATGCCCGCGATCCTGCCGCACCTGTAGGCAGCGCGGCGCCCGGCACACGAAGCGACACGGGGGACAAGGCGATGACGGCCGAGCTGGTCCGGGGGCAGAACCACCCGCTCTCCCAGGCCCGTCTTGAGGTCCGCGTATCGGCCGGCCGGCCGATCGTGGCCGGGGCCACGCTGAGCGACGAGCAGGGCAGGGTCCGGGGCGTCGAATGGGTGGCTCACCCGGGCGCGCCGACCCTGCCCGGACTCGAGGTCTCCAAGCAGGCGGCGGCCGACCACCGCCTCGCGTTCGACCTGGACGCCCTGCCGGGGACCGTGCACCGCGTCAGCGTGCTGCTCGCACTGCCGACCGGTGCCGGTGGCCCTGTCCGGTTCGGGGCCGTCGCCGCCCCCTTCGTCGCCGTCACCGGCCTCGACGGGGTCGAGGTCGCCAGCTACACCATCACCGGCCTGGACACGGAGTCGGCCGTCGTCGCCCTGGAGCTCTACCGCAGACAGGGCGTCTGGAAGGTACGCGCGGTCGGCCAGGGGTACGCGGGCGGCCTCGCCGAACTCCTCACCGACCAGGGCCTGTCCGAGGCCCGGCAGCTCGCGGGCAGCATCAACGAAGCGGTGGCCCAGGGGCTGGCCCGCTCGGTGTCGGCACCTCCGCCGCGTACGGCGGACGCGGACCGCTCACGACAGGCGGCCGCCTCGGCGCCGGGACCGGACCAGCCGTACGCCGCACCACAGGGCGCCCCCGGGACCGTACCGCCGCAGTCCCCGTACGACGCGCCGGGTCCGCAAGGAGCCATGGTGCCGCAGACGGGCTACCCGGGAGGCCCCGCGCAGCCCGACCCCTCCGCCGTCACCCAGCCGTCCGCCCCCACGGGCGGCCCGGTCAACTACAGCCACCCCGGTAGGCAGGCCGCCGCGCCGCCCCCGCCCGCGCCGACCGCACCACCGGCCGCGCCGGGGCAGCCCGCGCAGCCCGTCGCCGGTGACGCGACCGGCTGGTCCATGGAGGAGCGGCTCTACAACCAGGTGTGGGGCATGTTCGAGGACCTGGCGCGCACCACGGCCGCGTATCGCAGCGCCGTCGACTTCGCCGACTCGCGCATGGAGCAGGAGCTCGACAAGGTCCTCTCCGACCCGCGCAGCCGGATCGGCGGGCAGGGCGACGCCGCGCGTGAGGCCGCCCAGGCCAAGCGCGCGAGCCTGGTCGACCAGGCCCGCGCCGCGCTCGACCGGGACCTCGCCCAGCTCGCGGCCGAGGCCGAAGTGGTCGAGCCCGCGCTGCCCGCGGCGTACGCATCCTGGGACAACCCGGTCTGGCACGGCTACCGGGTGCCCATGGAGATCCCCATGGCCCTGCGCCTCGGTGACCTCCGGCTGCCCGAGAGCGAGAACCTGAGCATCCCGATGCTGGTCCGGCTTCCGCTCGAACGCGGCCTGTGGATCGACAGCGGACGCGCCGGTCTCGACGACCCGCTCACCGACTCCGACGAGCTGCGCCGACTCGCCATGGACACGGCGGTGGCGCACGCCGCCCGGCTGCTCGCCGTCTATCCCGCGGGTGAGTTCACGGTGCACGTGATCGACCCGGCCGGTTCGGGAGCCTCGTGTCTCGCGCCGCTGGTGCGTTCCGGAGTCCTCGACGCTCCGCCCGCCGCCGGGGCCGCAGGGGTGGGCGAGGTGCTGGCCCGGCTCACCCAACGTGTCGACCTGGTGCAGATGGCGGTGCGTGGCGGCGTGGCCGACTCGCTTCCGCCGGACCTCGACACCGCCGAACAACTGCTGATCGTCAACGACTTCCCGCACGGCTTCGACGATCGCGCCGTGACGCAGTTGCGCTATCTCGCGGACGAGGGACCGTCCGTCGGCGTCCATCTGATGATGGTCGCGGACCGGGAGGACGCCGCTGCCTACGGGCCGCTGCTCGATCCTCTCTGGCGTTCGCTGTTGCGACTCACCCCGGTGCCCGACGACCATCTCGCCGACCCGTGGGTGGGGCACGCCTGGACGTACGAACCCGCGCTCGTCCCGCCGGGCAGTCAGGTGCTCCAGCAGGTGCTCTCCCAGGTGGCGGCGGCCCGCCGCTCGTGGAACCGCTGACCTGCAAAGGACTTTGTCAAGCATCAGTAAAGCTTCCTGACCAGGGGGTTTGGTCTTTCTTTTACTAATTGCTTTACCTTTCCTTGGTGTTTCCGGTACTGTTTTCCGTACGGAGGGGAGTACTCCCTACCAGTAGCGGCGTTCCCGTCAATACGGATCCGACCGGATCCCGGGGCGTCGGCCCGTGGGCCGCGGACGCATCACGCGTCCCCTCGGTCGCGGGTGGAAGAGACCTCCGGCAGCGACGACGCTGGTATTTGCCGTTACGACTGCCGGAGGCGCAGTGGATGTTTCCGTGACCCTTTGGGTCCTCACGATCGTGGGCCTCGCCGCCCTCATCGCGGTCGACTTCTTCATCGGTCGCAAGCCGCACGACGTATCGATCAAGGAAGCCGGAATCTGGACGATCGTCTGGATCGCTCTGGCCGCACTGTTCGGCCTGGGACTGCTCGTGTTCTCCGGCGGCCAGCCCGCCGGCGAGTTCTTCGCGGGCTTCATCACCGAGAAGTCGCTGAGCGTCGACAACCTCTTCGTCTTCGTCCTGATCATGGCGAAGTTCGCCGTGCCGACGCAGTACCAGCAGCGGGTACTTCTCGTCGGCGTCCTCATTGCGCTCGTCCTGCGCACGATCTTCATCGCCGCGGGCGCCGCGATCATCTCCAACTTCGCCTGGGTCTTCTACATATTCGGCGCGTTCCTCATCTACACGGCCTGGAAGCTGATCCAGGAGGCGCGGGCCGACGAGCCGGAGGAGGAGTTCGAGGAGAACAAGCTGCTCAAGGTCGCCGAGAAGCGCTTCGGTGTCGCCGACCGGTATCACGGCACGAAGCTGTGGATCCAGCAGAACGGCAAGCGCGTCATGACGCCGATGCTGGTCGTGATGCTCGCGATCGGCACCACGGACGTACTCTTCGCGCTCGACTCGATCCCCGCGATCTTCGGCCTGACCCAGGACCCCTACATCGTCTTCACGGCCAACGCGTTCGCGCTGATGGGTCTGCGCCAGCTGTACTTCCTCATCGGCGGCCTGCTCAGAAGGCTGGTCCACCTCAGCTACGGCCTGTCCGTCATCCTCGGCTTCATCGGCGTCAAGCTGGTGCTGCACGCACTGCACGAGTCCGGCGTCCACGTTCCCGAGATCTCCATCCCGGTCTCGCTCGGGGTGATCTGCGCGGTCCTGGTCGTCACGACGGTCACCAGCCTGATCGCCTCCAAGAAACAGGCGGCGCTGGAAGCGTCCGAAGGTGCTTCGCAGACCCCGACGTCTGACCCGACGTCTGAGAAGTCCCCGACGAACAGCATCGACGTCTGATCACGTCGGAGGCGGCAACAGCCGCCTCGCGGCGGGGGGCGCGGCCCGCAGGGCCGCGCACCCCGCCGGCTGTTCGCTCGGGCGACCATCGGAATGCGGGGCCCGTCCGCGCCTGCGACGATCGCTGCATGATCGTTCGGCTCCGGTCACTCCTGACGCAGTGGACGGCCGTCGTGCCCGTGGTAGCGGTGGTCCTGCTGGCCTTCACCTGGGGGCGCGACCTGCCCGGCGCGATCGTCGCACTGGTGACCCTGGTCCTGGCGGGGGCGGTGCTGGCCGCGGTCCACCACGCCGAGGTGATCGCGCACCGGGTCGGCGAACCCTTCGGATCCCTCGTCCTGGCCATCGCCGTCACGATCATCGAAGTGGCGCTCATCGTCACCCTGATGGCGGACGGCGGCCCGAAGAGCTCGACGCTCGCCCGTGACACGGTGTTCGCGGCCGTGATGATCACGTGCAACGGCATCGTGGGACTGTGTCTGCTCGTCGCCTCCCTGCGTCACGGGCTCGCCGTCTTCAACGCAGAGGGCACCGGCGCCGCCCTGGCGACCGTCGCGACGCTGGCCACGCTCAGCCTGGTCTTCCCGACCTTCACCACCAGCAAGCCGGGCCCGGAGTTCTCCACGACCCAGCTCACCTTCGCCGCGCTCGCCTCACTCGTCCTGTACGGCCTGTTCGTGACGACCCAGACCGTGCGGCACCGCGACTACTTCCTCCCGATCACCCGTCTGGGCGAGGTGATCGACGTGGACGAGCACGCGAACGCCCCGTCCGCCCGTGCCGCCGGGATCAGCCTGGGCCTGCTCACCCTGGCCCTCGTCGGAGTGGTCGGCCTCGCCAAGGGCGTGTCGCCCACCATCGAGTCCGGCGTCGAGGCGGCCGGTATGCCACAGTCCGTGGTCGGTGTGATCATCGCGCTGCTCGTGCTGCTCCCGGAGACCATCGCCGCGGTCCGGTCGGCCCGCCGCGACCGGGTACAGACCAGCCTGAACCTCGCCCTCGGCTCCGCGATGGCCAGCATCGGTCTGACGATTCCCGCGGTCGCCCTGGCGTCCGTCTGGCTCTCCGGGCCGCTCGTACTCGGCCTCAGTTCCACCCATATGGTGCTGCTCGCGCTCACGGTGGTCGTGAGTTCCCTGACGGTCGTCCCCGGACGCGCGACCCCCCTCCAGGGAGGCGTCCATCTGGTGGTGTTCGCGGCGTACTTGGAGCTGGCGGTCACGCCGTAACCGACGCTCGGCCGGTCGAGCCGACGCTCACTCCGTGGCCGGTGCGACGGCCATCCGGGGCACCGGCCGGGTCTCCGGCAGCAGGGCGAAACACCCGAGGCTGAACAGGGCGATCCCCGTCAGATACGCCGCCACACCCCAGGGCACCCGCTCTCCCTCGGCCACCGCCGTCGCCACGATGGGCGTGAGCGCGCCGCCCAGGACCCCGCCCAGGTTGTAGCCCACCGCCGCCCCCGTGCAGCGCACGCGAGGCTCGTACAACTCCGGCAGGTACGCGGCGATCACGGCGAACATCGTGATGAACGCGAGCAGCGCCACCAGGAAGCCCAGGAACATCAACAGGGGTTCGCCGGTCGACAGCAGCGCGATCATCGGGAACATCCACAGTGCCGAGGCCGTACATCCCGCCAGACACAGCGGCCGCCGTCCGTAGCGGTCGCCGAGAAGGGCCACCATGGGCGTGAGGGAGCCCTGGACCACCACGGCCGCCATGACGCAGGACAGCATGACGGTACGGCTCACCCCGAGCCGCTCGACGCCGTACGCGAGCGACCAGGTCGTCACCGCGTAGAACACGGCGTAGCCCGCGGCGAGTCCACCGGCCGTCAGCAGGACGAGCCGCCAGTGGTCGCGCACCACCTCGGCGAGCGGCACACGCGCGTGGTCCTCCATTTCGAGGAAGCTGGGACTCTCCGCGAGCGAACTGCGCAGCCACAGCCCCGCGGCGGCGAGCAGGCCGGCCGCCCAGAACGGCACCCGCCACCCCCATGCCGCGAACTGCGCGTCGGACAGCGTTGTCGACAGCATCAGCATCACGCCATTGGCCAGCACGAACCCCACGGAGGGGCCGATCTGCGGAAAGCTCGACCACAGCGCGCGCCGCTCGGCGGGCGCGTGCTCCGCGGTCAGCAGCACCGCACCGCCCCACTCCCCGCCGAGCCCGAGCCCCTGAAGGAAACGCAGCACAAGAAGGAGCACGGGAGCGGCCGTACCGATCGAGTCGTACGTCGGCACGCACCCGACCGCGACGGTCGCGGCGCCGGTCAGCAACAGCGAGGCGACGAGCACCGGCCGCCGTCCGCGCCGGTCTCCGATGTGCCCGAACAGCATCGAGCCGAGCGGGCGGGCGACGAACCCGACGCCGAACGTCGCGAAGGCCGCCAGCGTTCCCGCCAGCGGTGAGAAGGTCGGGAAGAACAACGGTCCCAGGACCAGGGCGGCCGCGGTCCCGTAGACGAAGAAGTCGTAGAACTCGATGGCCGTTCCGGCGAGCGAGGCTGCCGCGAGCCGGAGCATGGAGGGCGCCCTTACGGTGTGTACGTCATGCATGCCGCGTCAACTACCCACGGTGACGGACGGTTACGGGGGCGCGCGGGAGCATGGTGCGCGTCGGAGGTTGATCGCGATGCGCCGGAGCGGACCGGCCTCGTCTTGCTCGGAGCGGGTCTCGTCACGGAACAGCGGGTGATCACGGAACGGCGGGTGTCACCACGGAAAGGCGGGTCTCATCACGGATCGGACGGCCCGTCACCGCCGCGCCGTGGCGTGATAGACCGGGTCCGAGCAGCGGTCCGCAACGGGCCGGCAGAACTGGAAGGACCGGAGGAACCGTGCCCCGCACCCTCGCCAACGCCCCGATCATGATTCTCAACGGGCCCAATCTGAACCTTCTCGGGCAGCGTCAGCCGGAGATCTACGGCTCGGACACGCTCGCGGACGTGGCGGCCCTGTGTGCCAAGGCGGCCGCCGCGCACGGCGGCACGGTGGACTTCCGTCAGTCCAACCACGAGGGGGAGCTGGTGGACTGGATCCACGAGGCGCGCTTGAACCACGCCGGGATCGTGATCAACCCGGCCGCGTACTCGCACACCTCCGTCGCGATCCTGGACGCGCTCAACGCCTGTGACGGCCTCCCTGTGGTGGAGGTCCACATCTCCAACATCCACCAGCGTGAGGCGTTCCGGCACCACTCGTACGTCTCGCAGCGGGCCGACGGGGTCATCGCGGGGTGCGGAGTGCAGGGGTACGCGTTCGCGGTGGAACGGGTGGCGGCGCTGGCGGGGACGGGGCAGGCGCGAGCCTGACTCAGAGCCGCCCCGCCTCCACGATCCGGCGCAGGAACCGCTGGGTGCGCTCCCGCTGCGGGCTCTCGAAGAGCTCCTCGGCCGTGCCGCGTTCGAGGACCACACCGCCGTCCAGGAAGCACACCTGGTCGGCGACGTCGCGGGCGAAGCCCATCTCGTGGGTGGCCAGCACCATGGTCATACCCTCGTCCTTCAGGTCCCGGACGACGGACAGGACCTCCCCCACGAGCTCCGGGTCGAGGGCGGCGGTGATCTCGTCGAGGAGCAGCAGTCGGGGGCGTACGGCCAACGCGCGGACGATTGCGGCCCGTTGCTGCTGGCCGCCGCTGAGCCGGTCGGGATACTCGCCCGCCTTCGCGCCGAGGCCGAGCCGGTCGAGCAGCTCACGCGCGTGTGCCTCGGCCTCCGCGCGGCCCACGCCGTGCACGCGGCGCGGGGCGAGCGTGATGTTCTCCAGCACGGTCATGTGCGGGAAGAGGTTGTACGCCTGGAAGACCACGCCGATCCGACGGCGTACGGCGTCGTGGTCGGCCCTCGGGTCGGTGATCTCCTCGTCGTCCAGCCAGATCGCGCCGTCGTCGATCTCCTCGAGGAGGTTCGCGCAGCGCAGCAGGGTCGACTTGCCGGAGCCGGAGGCGCCGATCAGGGCGGTCACCGTGTGCGGGGCGACCTCCAGGTCGACGTCGCGCAGGACGACGGAGTCGCCGAAGGTCTTGCGGACGGATTCCATCCGCAGCACCGGTGTGCCGGTCATATGGTCCCTCCCTGGGCCCGCTGACGGTCCATCCGGGCCGTGATCCAGTCCGTGAAGCGGGTCATCGGAATGGTCAGCGCGACGAAGACCAGTCCCGCGACGATGTACGGCGTGTAGTTGAGGCTGCGGCCCACGATGATGTCGGCGGCCCGCACCGCGTCGACCGCGCCGCCGATCGACACGAGCCCGGTGTCCTTCTGGAGGGACACCAGGTCGTTGAGGAGCGGCGGCACCTGGCGGCGTACCGCCTGGGGGAGGACGACGTAGCGCAGGGCCTGCCGGTTGGTGAGCCCGAGCGAGCGGGCCGCGGCGCGCTGCGAGGGGTGGACGGACTCGATGCCGGCGCGGAACACCTCGGCGACGTACGCCGAGTACGTCAGCGTCAGCGCCGTGCCGCCCAGGAGGACCGGGTCCACGGTGACGCCCTGCAGCCGCAGCGCGGGGACGCCCAGGACCACGATCATCAGGTTGATGATGAGCGGGAGGCCGCGGAAGAAGTCCGTGTACGCGGCGGCCAGCGCCCGTACGGGGAAGAACACCGGGCCGCGCAGGGTGCGGGCGATGGCGATCAGCATGCCCAGGACGAGGACAGCGGCGCCGCATATCAGGAGCAGCCGTACGTTCAGCCACAGCCCTTCCAGGACCTTGGGGAACGCCTCGCGCGCGTACTGCCCGTTGAAGAACGTCTCCTTGGTGCGCGACCAGCCGGGCGCGTTGACGACGACGAGGTACAGCACGACGCCGGTGACCAGGGTGGAGAGCGCGGCGATGGCCGTCGCGCGGCGGGCGCGGGCGCGCTGGTGGCGCTCCCGTTCGATCCGCCGCTGCGACGGGACGTACGCCTCGGGCATGTCGCCCTCGCCGGAGTCCGCTCCCGGCTCTCCCGGCTCTTCTTCCGGCTCCTCCTGCGACCCCTCCTTGGTGACGGTCACTTGAGCACCGGAGCGTCGACGGCCTCGGACAGCCACTGCTTCTCGATCGAGGCGAGCGTGCCGTCCTGGCGCAGGGCGTCCACGGCCTTCGTCACGCACGGGGTCAGGGCGCTGCCCTTGTCGAGGACGAGTCCGAACTGTTCGGGCGTGCCGCCGGTGTTCTCGAACTGTCCGACGATCTTGGCGTCGGTCACTTCGGCCGCCGTGATGTAGAACGCGGTCGGCAGGTCGACCACGATGGCGTCGACCTGGCCGTTCTTCAGCGCGGACTTGGCCTGGTCGTTCTTCGCGTACGCGGCCGGCTGCTGGGCCGGCTTCACCACGTCGTCGATGTAGTTCAGGCTGGTGGTCCCGACCTGGGCGCCCAGCTTGACGCCCTTGAGGTCCGCGATGCTCTTCGCCTTCGCGGCCCTGGAGCCCTTGAGGGCGATGACGGCCTGGCGGACGTCGTAGTAGCCGGAGGAGAAGTCCACCGCCTTCTTGCGCTCGGCGCTGATCGACACCTGGTTGATGTCGAAGTCGAAGGTCTTCACGCCGGGAGCGAAGGCCTTGTTGAAGGGGACGGTCTGCCAGACGACGTCGCTCTTGTCGTAGCCGAGCTGCTTGGCCACGGCGTACGCGACCGCGGACTCGAAGCCCTTGCCGTTCGCGGGCCTGTCGTCCTTGAACCACGGCTCGTACGCGGGCTCGTCGGTCGCGACGGTCAGCTTGCCGGACGTCCGGGTGCCCAACGCGCCCTTCGCGCAGGCTTCCCCGGTTGTCCCGGAGGCCTTGGCGGAGGCTTTGTCCTCCGGCTGCGGGGCACAGCCCACGGCGACGGCGAGCAGGGCGACGGTGGCGGCGGACGCGGCGCGGCGCAGGGTGCGTTGGGCGAGATGCATGGCGGGAGAGTGACAGCGAGACATGCCGTTTGTCGAGGTCACAGCGGCAAAAGTCCGCATAGTGGGAACGTGTGTTGCGGCCCTGTGAACGCTCGATGAGAAGAGCCGCGGATCGGCCTGCCGACGGCTGTGCCGGGGCCGCCGGCCGAGGGCGGGGATCAATGGGCCGGCGGCCCGTTTCGCATCAGGAGCCGTCGACCTGAGCGGGGCTGCTTCCAGTGGACTGCACCACCGCACCCGCCGGGAGCGCGCGCAGGACACCGGCGCGTGCGCTCCAATCACACGGGGCGCGTGTTCGCGGACTTCACGCCCCCCCGGCCGGGGTTCGTCGGACGACCCGGACCGGCCGGGGTTCGTTCGTCATACGCGCCCCGGAGTCACCAACCGCGCGCGTGCCACTCCGGAAGGTGCGGCCGCTCGGCGCCCAGCGTCGTGTCGTTGCCGTGCCCCGGGTAGACCCAGGTCTCGTCCGGCAACGCGTCGAAGATCTTCGTCTCGACGTCGTGGATGAGGCTGGCGAACGCCTTCGGGTCCTTGCGGGTGTTGCCCACACCGCCGGGGAAGAGACAGTCCCCGGTGAACACGTGCGGGTGCCCGTGCGGGTCGTCGTAGACGAGGGCGATCGAGCCCGGTGTGTGCCCCACGAGGTGGCGCGCGGTGAGTTCCACGCGCCCCACCCGGATCGTGTCGCCGTCGCCCACGAGGACGTCGGTCGGCACGGGGATGCCCTCGGCGTCGTCCCGGCCCGCGTACGTGCGGGCGCCGGTGGCCGCCACGACCTCCGCGAGCGCCTGCCAGTGGTCGCCGTGCCGATGTGTGGTGACGACGGACGCGATGCCGTCGTCACCGATCAGCGTGAGCAGGGTGCCGGCGTCGTTGGCCGCGTCGATCAGCAGCTGCTCGTCGGTGGCCCGGCAGCGCAGCAGATAGGCGTTGTTGTCCATCGGGCCGACCGCGACCTTGGAGATCATCAGGTTCTGCAGCTCGTGCACATCGGCAGGTCCGCCGACCTTCACCGCTCCGCTGTACGTCATGACGGCAGCCTATAGCGGGGGGAGCGCGGGGAGCGGCCCGCCATCGACGCTCAGCCCCGAACCGTCGCGCCGTCCGCAGAGCCAGCCGAGCAGCGCCGGTGCGGGACCGGTCACGGTGACCTCGGGTCCGCCCTCGGCATCGCGTCCCGTGCTCCACACGCGCGTGGCGTCGGTGATCCGGGTGGAGGGCACCTCGGGGTGCCCCGTGAACCGATCGGCGAGGAACGCGATCTCCCGTTCCACGAACTCCTCCGGGAGATCTTCGAGCTCGTACCCGATCCCCAGGTCCACGTGATGCAGCTCGACCTCGGCCCAGCGCCGGAACGGCACCCGGGTCGCGGAGTCCGTGACCCCGTTGCGCAGCTCCACCGTGCGCGACCAGTCCGCGGGCGCCGCGCCCGCGGACTGGAACCGGGCCGCGCTCTCCCGCAGGTCCGCGAGCTGTCCGTCCAGGGGGCGCGGCGCGTCCCGCTCGATGTCGGCGTCCCGGGCTTCCCCGGAGACGTACATGGGGAGCCCGTCGAGGACGTTCACGAGCGCGTCCGCGTTACGGGAGAGGTGGGCAAGGACATGGCCGCGGCTCCAGCCGGGCAGCCGTGACGGCTCGGCCACGGAAGCGTTGTCCAGTTCGGCGGCTGCGCTGAGCAGCCGTTCGGTCGCGTCACGTACAGACGCCAGGTCGCGCACATGATCCATCATGCGGCCGACCCTAGCCCCGGCACACGTTCGGGTGAAGGTGGTCGGCCACGCCCGCAAATCGAATGCACGTGCTATACCCTCGGATGCGGCGTCGGGCATGCTGGATGGCCCGGGATTGTTGTGAACCAGGGAAAGCAACCG
This sequence comes from Streptomyces mirabilis, assembly GCF_039503195.1. Classification (NCBI taxonomy): domain Bacteria; kingdom Bacillati; phylum Actinomycetota; class Actinomycetes; order Kitasatosporales; family Streptomycetaceae; genus Streptomyces; species Streptomyces mirabilis. The sequence continues at coordinate 2,944,875 of NZ_JBCJKP010000001.1, read as the reverse complement.
GCGCTGTCAGTGGCTCCCCCTAGTCTGGGAAAGACGGGGGCCTCGGCCCCTGTCACTACTCTCAAGAAAGGTGCGGACCGGCGTGGCCGACCGTCTCATCGTCCGTGGAGCGCGCGAGCACAATCTGAAGAATGTCTCGCTCGACCTCCCGCGCGACTCGCTCATCGTCTTCACGGGCCTGTCGGGGTCGGGCAAGTCCTCGCTGGCCTTCGACACGATCTTCGCCGAGGGACAGCGGCGTTACGTGGAGTCACTGTCCTCGTACGCCCGGCAGTTCCTCGGTCAGATGGACAAGCCGGACGTCGACTTCATCGAAGGCCTCTCCCCGGCGGTCTCCATCGACCAGAAGTCGACCTCGCGCAACCCGCGCTCGACGGTCGGCACCATCACCGAGGTCTACGACTACCTGCGTCTGCTCTTCGCGCGCATCGGCAAGCCGCACTGTCCCGAGTGCCGCCGCCCCATCACGCGCCAGTCGCCGCAGGCCATCGTCGACAGGGTTCTGGAGCTGCCCGAGGGAAGCCGTTTCCAGGTCCTTTCGCCGCTGGTGCGCGAGCGCAAGGGCGAGTTCGTCGACCTCTTCGCCGATCTCCAGACCAAGGGGTACAGCCGGGCCAGGGTCGACGGTCAGACGATCCAGCTCACCGAGCCGCCCACGCTGAAGAAGCAGGAGAAGCACACCATCGAGGTGGTCGTCGACCGCCTCACGGTGAAGGACTCCGCCAAGCGCCGTCTCACCGACTCCGTGGAGACCGCCCTCGGGCTCTCCGGCGGCATGGTCGTGCTCGACTTCGTCGACCTCCCCGAGGACGACCCCGAGCGCGAGCGCATGTACTCGGAGCACCTGTACTGCCCGTACGACGACCTGTCGTTCGAGGAGCTGGAGCCCCGCTCCTTCTCCTTCAACTCGCCCTTCGGCGCCTGCCCCGAGTGCACCGGTATCGGTACGCGCATGGAGGTCGACCCCGAGCTGATCGTCCCGGACGAGGACAAGTCCCTCGACGAGGGCGCCATCCACCCCTGGTCGCACGGGCACACCAAGGACTACTTCGGACGCCTCGTCGGAGCCCTCGCCGACGCGTTGGGATTCCGGACCGACATCCCCTTCGCCGGTCTTCCGCAGCGCGCCAAGAAGGCCCTGCTCTACGGCCACAAGACGCAGATCGAGGTGCGCTACCGCAACCGGTACGGGCGCGAGCGTGTCTACACCACCCCCTTCGAAGGGGCCGTCCCCTTCATCAAGCGGCGGCACAGCGAGTCCGAGAGCGACGCCAGCCGCGAGCGCTTCGAGGGCTATATGCGCGAGGTGCCCTGCCCCACCTGTGAGGGCACCCGCCTCAAGCCGCTCATCCTCGCCGTCACCGTCATGGAGAAGTCGATCGCGGAGGTCTCCGCGATGTCGATCAGCGACTGCGCGGACTTCCTGGGCAAGCTGAAGCTCGACGCGCGCGACAAGAAGATCGCCGAGCGCGTCCTGAAGGAGGTCAACGAACGGCTGCGCTTCCTGGTCGACGTCGGCCTCGACTACCTGTCGCTCAACCGCGCGGCCGGCACCCTCTCCGGCGGCGAGGCCCAGCGCATCCGCCTGGCCACCCAGATCGGCTCCGGCCTCGTCGGCGTCCTGTACGTCCTCGACGAGCCGTCCATCGGCCTGCACCAGCGCGACAACCACCGGCTGATCGAGACCCTGGTCCGGCTGCGCGACATGGGCAACACGCTCATCGTCGTCGAGCACGACGAGGACACCATCAAGGTCGCCGACTGGGTCGTCGACATCGGCCCCGGCGCGGGTGAGCACGGCGGCAAGGTCGTGCACAGCGGCCCCTTGAAGGAACTGCTCGCCAACGCCGAGTCGATGACCGGCCAGTACCTGTCGGGCAAGAGGGAGATCCCGCTTCCGGACATCCGCCGCCCCGCCGACCCGGGCCGCAGGCTCACCGTGCACGGCGCCCGTGAGAACAACCTCCAGGACATCGACGTGTCCTTCCCACTGGGCGTGCTCACGGCGGTCACGGGTGTCTCGGGTTCCGGCAAGTCGACGCTGGTCAACGACATCCTGTACACGCACCTGGCGCGCGAGCTCAACGGCGCTCGGAACGTTCCCGGGCGGCACACGCGTGTGGACGGCGACGACCTCGTCGACAAGGTCGTGCACGTCGACCAGTCGCCCATCGGCCGCACCCCGCGGTCGAACCCGGCCACGTACACCGGAGTCTTCGACCACGTCCGCAAGCTGTTCGCCGAGACGACCGAGGCGAAGGTGCGGGGCTACATGCCCGGCCGCTTCTCCTTCAACGTCAAGGGCGGCCGCTGCGAGAACTGCTCGGGCGACGGCACGATCAAGATCGAGATGAACTTCCTTCCGGACGTGTACGTCCCCTGCGAGGTCTGCCACGGGGCGCGCTACAACCGGGAGACCCTGGAGGTCCACTACAAGGGCAAGTCCATCTCCGAGGTTCTCGACATGCCGATCGAGGAGGCCCTCGGCTTCTTCGAGGCCGTCCCCGCGATCGCCCGGCACCTGCGCACGCTCAACGACGTCGGTCTCGGCTACGTCCGGCTCGGCCAGTCCGCGCCGACGCTGTCCGGCGGCGAGGCCCAGCGCGTCAAGCTCGCCAGCGAGCTGCAGAAGCGTTCCACGGGCCGCACGGTGTACGTGCTGGACGAGCCGACCACCGGTCTGCACTTCGAGGACATCAGCAAGCTGATCACGGTGCTCTCGGGTCTGGTCGACAAGGGCAACACGGTCATCGTCATCGAGCACAACCTCGACGTCATCAAGACCGCCGACTGGGTCCTCGACATGGGCCCGGAGGGCGGCAACGGCGGTGGTCTCGTGGTGGCCGAGGGCACGCCCGAGCAGGTCGCCGGGGTTCCGGCCAGCCACACCGGCAAGTTCCTGCGCGACGTCCTGGGCGCGGACCGGATCAGCGACGCCGCCTCCGTACCGGCTCCCCGCAAGGCGGCCGCCAAGAAGGCGGTCGCGGCCAAGTCGACGGCCAGGAAGACGACGACGAAGGCCGTGAACAACACGGCCACGAAGAAGGCCGCCGCGGCCACCAGCACGACGGCCACGAAGAAGGCGACCCCCGCGAAGAAGACCACGCGGGCACGCAAGGCCTGATCCGGCCGGACGGGCCAGGCCCGACACATCAGGAACAACACGGTGCCTCATGGGAACTCTCCCCCTGGGGCACCGCCCGTTGCACGGTCAGCCGCCCTTGGAGCACATCGGTCTCAGTGGGTCCAGCTGTCCGGCTCAGTGGGTCCAGCTGTCTCAGGGGGCGTCGAGTTCCGCGGCGAACGGCGGTTCCGCGCCCGCTCGTGAGCAGGTGATCGCCGCCGCGCAGGCCGCGAACCGCAGCAGCTCGCTCCAGCCGTCGGGGCCCAGCTCGGCCAGCGCCGCCGGGGACAGCGCGTCCCGTGCGGCCAGGCCGTGGAGCAGGGCCGCGTTCACCGTGTCTCCGGCGCCGATGGTGTCCACGACCTCGACCGGCTCACCGGGCACGGTGTGGACGGAGCCGTCCTGGGTGAACACCGTCAGGCCGTCGCCGCCCTGGGTGATCACGACGGCCGCGGGACCGGACGCCAGCCACTCGCGCGGGGTGCCTCCCAGCCACAGCGCGTCCTCCTCGGAGAGCTTGAGGAGCGACACCGACGGCAGCCAGCTCTTGAAGCGGGCCCGATAGGCGTCCGCGTCGGGGATGAGCACGGCCCGGATGTTCGGGTCGAGCGTGGTGAACACGCCGCGCGCGGCGGCGGCCCGCATCAGCTCCTCGTAGGCGCTCGCGCCCGGCTCCAGGACCAGCGAGCAGGTCCCGAAGGACACCGCCCGGGTGGCGTCAGGGAGCCGCTCCGGCGCGGCGAACAGGCGGTCGGCCGTGCCCTCGACGTAGAAGGAGTACGCCGCCGAGCCGTCCACGTCGATGGAGGCGACCGCGAGGGTCGTCGGCTCCGTCCCGCGCTGCACCGAGGACACGTCGACGCCCGCCTCGCGCAGCCCGCCGAGGAGCGCGTCGCCGAAGGCGTCGTACGAGACCCGGGAGCAGAAGGCGGTGGGGGAGCCGAGGCGGCCCAGCGCCACCGCCGTGTTGTAGGGGCCGCCGCCGCGTGCGGGCCGCAGGCCCGCGAGCGCGCCCGCGCCCTGCGGTACCAGGTCGATCAGGGCCTCACCGGCGACGACGATCACGACAGGGATCCTTTCGCGGGACTCTTCTGACTCAGGTCGGTGGGGGAGGCCCCCGATGTCCTGGGGGGCTCGGCGCAGCCGCACGAGGTGCGGTGGACGAAGGCGCAGGGGAGCCGCACGGTGCGGGCCGGGTGGTCCGGCGAGGCGAGCCGTTCCAGGAGCAGCCGGACGGCCTGCGCGCCGATCTCCTTGCTGGGCTGGGAGATCGCGGTCAGCCGGGGCGCGAACAGATCAGCCCAGGCGAAGTCGTCGAAGCAGCACAGCGCCAGGTCGTCCGGCACGGACAGACCGCGTTCGCGCAGGGCGCACAGGGCCCCGATGGTCATCGCGTTGTTTCCGGTGACCAGCGCGGTCGGGGGCGCCGCCAGGGACAGCAGCGCGTCGGTGGCACGTTCGGCGGCCGTCGCCTCGGAGTCGCCGTGCGCCACGAGCCGTTCGTCGTAGGGGAGCCCGGCGCCCGCGAGGCCGTGTCGGTAGCCGGAGATCCGCTCGTTCGTGGTGCTGAGTCCGGGCAGGCCCGCGACGAGCCCGATGCGCCGGTGACCCCGTTCGGCGAGATGCCCGACCAGTCGTGCCATCGGCTCGGCGTTCTCGGCGCAGACCTGGTCGAAGCGGAAGGGGTGGTCGGCCGGGGCCTCCACCAGGCGATCCAGGAAGACGGTCGGCACGTTGTGCTGCCCGAGGTAGCGCAGAAGCGCGTCCGGAACGGCGGAGGGCGCGACGATCAGACCGTCGACGCGTCTCTCGTGCAGCAGCTGGACGACTTTCCGCTCGTGCTGGGGATCGTCGTGCGGATCGGCGAGGAGCAGCCCGTACCCGTGCTCCAGGGCGCCCGCCTCGACGCCCTGAAGGATCTCCGTGAAGTACGGGTTGCTGATCGCCGACACCGCGAGGCCGATGGACCGGGTGCGTGCGGTGACCAGGGAACGGGCCAGGGTGTTGGGCGTGTAGCCGAGCGCGTCGATGGCGTCCAGGACGGCCTGGCGGGTGTGGGGCAGCACGGGGCGCGTGTCGTTGAGCACGTGGGAGACGGTCGCCACGGACACTCCCGCGTGCGCCGCCACATCGACCATCGTTGCCATCGCCCTGCCTCGCCTCTCCCCGGGCGACCCACTGGGCCCTTCCCGAACTCTCGGCCTGTTCCGGCGGGAACCTATCGCATCCGGCGGTGGACGTAAACGCTTGCGCAAACGTTTACGTCCCGTCGCCCGCCCCCATGTGGACCCCCTCGGGGCGGAATCATCCCTACCGGTATCGTCGACACACGCCCGGCCCCGACCTGTGGAGACGCCATGCCTGCCCGCCGTACCGTCCTGCGAGGAGCGGCGCTCGCCCCAGTCGCCGGGGTAGCCCTCAGTGCCTGCTCCGGGGGCAGCGGGGGCGGGACGCCGGCGGCGCCGACCGCGCCGGTCGAGCTGGGTGCGCAGAGCGAGGTCGCCAAGGGCGCCGCCAAGCTGTACCGGGAAGAGAACGTCGTGGTCAGCCGCGCCGAGAACGGCTCCCTGAAGGCGTTCAGCACGATCTGCACGCACGCCGGGTGCGCCATCAACAAGCTCCAGGGCACGACGCTGATCTGCCCGTGCCACGGCAGCGAGTTCGACGCGGCGACGGGCAAGGTGCTGCAGGCCCCTGCCACCGTGCCGCTGAAGGAGCTGTCCGTGCAGGCCAAGGGCGGCAGGATCGTCGCGGGTCCCTGACCGGGAGTGCGGTGACGTCGCGTCCCCGGTCGGCCGGGGTCACTCCCAGTCCCAGCCGATGCCCACGATGCCCGACCGCACCCGCGGCTCGACCAGATGTACCGAGCGATGACGCCCGCTGAGGGGGAGCTCCTGGCGGCCGCTGCGTGGCGCCGCCGCCGAGTGCTGGGTGAACCGGTGACAGCGCACGGGCAGCGCATCCTCGGCGAACCGCACCTGGAGGGCGTACTGGCCGCCCGCGAAGCCGAACCCGCGTACGTACTCGCTGGACGCGCCGGCTGTGCCGTCCTCGAAGCCGTAGCGGAAGAGGAACGTATCTCCTGCGCGCAGCCGCGTGTCGAAGAGCAGCTCGGCGACCATCACTCCGGTCTCGTGGTGCCAGCGCACCCGTCCCGTGCGGCAGTTCTCCAGGGCTCGGACCGCCGTGCGCTCCGGGGCGCAGCCAGGGTCGCCGTGGTGGACGGCCACATAGCGGTCCACACCGTCCTTGTAGGCCCGCACGATGTGGTGGGACTCGCGCGCGAGCAGCTCCCGGTGCGCGCCTATCCGGACGAGTTCGTGGTGGCCGAGGGTGTGCATGCCGCCGTCGAGCGGTGACTCCAGCTCGGCCAGGAGCCGCTCCAGGACGCCGGAGGCCTCCACCAGGGAGCGGTACGAGCGGCCGGTGGGGCGCTGGGGGTCGCAGCGCTGGTCTGCCTTGGCCAGCAGCCGGATCAGCGACTCGTCCGGGAGCTGGAGGATCTCCTCCAGGGCGCGCACGGCGCGCAGCGACTCGGGGCGCTGCGGGCGCCGGGCGCCCTGCTGCCAGTAACTCAGGCTCGTGACCCCGACTTTGACCCCGTACCGGGACAGATGGTGCTGTACGCGCTGCAGGGGCAGGCCGCGTGCGGCGATCGCGGCGCGCAGTGCGACATGGAAGGGGCCTCCCGCCAAGGCCGTCTCCAGTTCGGCAATGGCGACGTCCGCGTGCTGTGTGCCGTACCGCATGCAGGGGCCTTTCTGTGAATGTTCACAACGGCTGGTCAGACCGTTGGATGTAGGTCGTCGGGGGCGCCCGGCCGGCGCGCGGGGCTTGTTCACACGCGCCTGTCGCCGTCCACGACCCCGAGTTCCCAGGCATTGAAGCGTGTTGACCAAGCCCCGACAACACCTGATACGCAACCTACTCAACCTGCTGTACCGCCCTCTGGCCGATCCGCGATCGCGGTCCCGGCGGCTGAGTCCACAGGCGGGCCGGGAGGCCGTCGCGGTGTCGGCCCTCGCCAGTAGGGTGTGTGACATGGCCGACCCCTCCAGCTACCGCCCCAAGCCGGGACAGATCCCGGACTCTCCCGGGGTGTACAAATTCCGCGACGAGCACCGCCGGGTGATCTACGTCGGAAAGGCGAAAAGCCTGCGCCAGCGCCTGGCCAGCTACTTCCAGGACCTGGCGGGCCTGCACCCCCGCACCCGCACGATGGTCACCACGGCCGCGTCCGTGGAGTGGACGGTGGTGTCCACGGAGGTCGAGGCGCTACAGCTGGAGTACTCCTGGATCAAGGAGTACGACCCCCGGTTCAACGTCAAGTACCGCGACGACAAGAGCTACCCCTACCTCGCGGTGACGATGAACGAGGAGTTTCCGCGTGTGCAGGTGATGCGCGGCCACAAGCGCAAGGGCGTGCGCTATTTCGGTCCGTACGGGCACGCGTGGGCGATCCGCGACACCGTCGACCTGCTGCTGCGCGTCTTCCCGGTCCGCACCTGCTCGGCGGGCGTCTTCAAGAACGCCGCCCGCACCGACCGCCCCTGCCTGCTCGGCTACATCGGCAAGTGCTCCGCCCCCTGCGTCGGGCGGGTCTCCGACGAGGAACACCGTGAGCTGGCGGAGGAGTTCTGCGACTTCATGGCCGGCCGTACGGGGACGTACATCCGCCGCCTCGAGCAGCAGATGACGGACGCGGCCGAGGAGATGGAGTACGAGCGGGCGGCCCGTCTGCGCGACGACATCGAGGCCCTGAAGAAGGCCATGGAGAAGAACGCGGTCGTGCTCGCCGACGCGACCGACGCCGACCTGATGGCCGTCGCCGAGGACGAGCTGGAAGCCGCCGTGCAGATCTTCCACGTGCGCGGCGGCCGGGTGCGCGGCCAGCGCGGCTGGGTCACCGACAAGGTGGAGGCCGTCACCACCGGTGACCTGGTCGAACACGCGCTGCAGCAGCTCTATGGGGAGGAGACGGGCGACTCCGTCCCCAAGGAGGTGCTCGTCCCGGCACTGCCCGACCCCGTGGAGCCCGTCCAGGAGTGGCTGACCGAGCGCCGCGGGTCGAACGTCTCCCTCCGCATCCCGCAGCGCGGTGACAAGAAGGCGCTCATGGAGACCGTGCAGCGCAACGCGCTCCAGGCGCTCGGCCTGCACAAGACCAAGCGCGCCTCCGACCTGACCACCCGCTCGCGCGCCCTGGAGGAGATCGCCGGAGCCCTCGACCTGGACAGTGCCCCGCTCCGGATCGAGTGCTACGACATCTCGCACCTCCAGGGGGACGACGTGGTCGCCTCCATGGTCGTCTTCGAGGACGGGCTGCAGCGCAAGAGCGAGTACCGGCGCTTCCAGATCAAGGGCTTCGAGGGCCAGGACGACGTCCGCTCCATGCACGAGGTGATCACCCGCCGCTTCAGGCGCTATCTCGCCGAGAAGGAGCGCACGGGCGAGTGGACGGACGGCGAGGACGCCTCCAGCGACGGGATCTCCAGCGACGGGGCCTCCGCCGACGGGACCTCCACCGAAAGCGCTCCCCTGGGGAACGCCGCTCTGGAGGGTGACACCACGGGGAACGCCTTCACCGAGGAGGACGGCCGCCCCAAGCGCTTCGCCTACCCTCCGCAGCTCGTCGTGGTCGACGGTGGCCAGCCGCAGGTCGCTGCGGCCAAGAGGGCCCTCGACGAACTGGGCATCGACGACATCGCCGTCTGCGGTCTCGCCAAGCGCCTGGAGGAGGTCTGGCTGCCGCACGAGGACGACCCGGTGGTCCTGCCGCGCACCAGCGAGGGCCTGTACCTGCTCCAGCGGGTCCGTGACGAGGCCCACCGCTTCGCCATCACCTACCAGCGCACCAAGCGGGCCAAGCGTTTCAAGGCGAGCCCCCTGGACGAGGTGCCGGGCCTCGGCGAGACCCGCAAGCAGGCGCTGATCAAGCACTTCGGCTCGGTGAAAAAGCTGCGATCCGCGACCATCGACCAGATCTGCGAGGTCCCCGGCATAGGCCGCAAGACGGCCGAGGCGGTCGCCGTGGCCCTCGCCCAGGCGGCTCCGGCCGCACCCGCCGTGAACACGGCGACTGGAGAGATCATGGAAGACGAGGAAGTCGGGGCGCCCGTGGACACGGGCTCCCCGGAGGAGCCCGTGTCCACGGGCGCCTCACACGAGCGACGGGGGCAGGAGACATGAGCGACAACGAACGACAAGAGATCCCAGCACAGACCGAACAACCGGCCGGACCGCAGACGACCGGGCAGACGGCCGAACCACAGGCCGCCGACGAGACCCAGGGGGGTACGACGATGGAGACGCCCGCGGTGCCCGAAGCCGCCATCCCCGAGCTGGTGATCATCTCCGGGATGTCCGGGGCGGGCCGCTCGACGGCCGCCAAGTGTCTGGAGGACCTCGGCTGGTTCGTCGTCGACAACCTGCCGCCCGCGCTGATCCCCACCATGGTGGAGCTCGGCGCCCGCTCCCAGGGCAACGTGGCGAGGATCGCGGTCGTCGTCGACGTACGAGGCCGCCGCTTCTTCGACAACCTCCGCGAGTCCCTCGCCGACCTGGAGGCGAAGAACGTCACCCGGCGGATCGTCTTCCTGGAGTCCTCCGACGAGGCCCTGGTGCGCCGCTTCGAGTCCGTGCGCCGTCCGCACCCCCTCCAGGGCGACGGCCGCATCGTCGACGGCATCGACGCCGAGCGTGAGCTGCTGCGCGAGCTGCGCGGCGACGCCGACCTGGTCATCGACACCTCCAGCCTGAACGTGCACGAGCTGCGCGCCAAGATGGACGCCCAATTCGCCGGCGAGGAGGAGCCCGAGCTGCGGGCCACCGTCATGTCCTTCGGCTTCAAGTACGGCCTTCCGGTCGACGCCGACCTGGTCGTGGACATGCGCTTCCTGCCCAACCCGCACTGGGTCCCGGAGCTGCGCCCCTTCACCGGCCTGAACGAGGAGGTGTCGGCGTACGTCTTCAACCAGCCCGGCGCCAAGGAGTTCCTCGACCGCTACACCGAGCTGCTCCAGCTCATCGCCGCCGGCTACCGCCGCGAGGGCAAGCGCTATGTGACCATCGCGGTCGGCTGCACCGGCGGCAAGCACCGCTCGGTCGCCACCTCCGAGAAGCTCGCCGCCCGCCTCGCCTCGCAGGGCGTGGAGACCGTGGTCGTCCACCGGGACATGGGGCGCGAGTGACCGGACGTGCCGCACTGCGGCTGAGCAGGCTGCGCCGGGTCGCCTCCGAGGGACGCGGCGACCGGCCCGCCGAGGCGCGCGGCGGGAAGCCGCGCCGTCGGGGTGCCCAGCCCAAGGTCGTCGCCCTCGGCGGCGGCATGGGGCTGTCCGCCTCGCTCGCCGCGCTGCGCCGGATCACCGGCGACCTCACCGCCGTCGTCACCGTGGCCGACGACGGCGGTTCCAGCGGGCGGCTGCGCGACGAGCTGGGCGTGCTGCCGCCCGGCGACCTGCGCAAGGCCCTGGCCGCGCTGTGCGGCGACGACGACTGGGGCCAGACCTGGGCCCGCGTCATCCAGCACCGTTTCCAGTCCCAGGGCGATCTGCACGAGCACGCGGTCGGCAATCTGCTGATCGTCGCCCTGTGGGAACAGCTCGGCGACCATGTCCAGGCCCTGGATCTGGTCGGCAGGCTCCTCGGGGCGCACGGGCGGGTGCTGCCCATGTCCGCCGTACCCCTGGAGCTGCAGGCCCTCGTCAAGGGACACGACCCGGATCGGCCCGAGGACGTGGTCACGGTACGGGGACAGGCGACCGTGGCCCTCACCCCAGGCGAGGTGCAGTCCGTGCAGGTCGTCCCCGCCGACCCGCCCGCCGTCCCCGAGGCCGTGGCGGCGGTCCTCGACGCCGACTGGGTGGTCCTCGGCCCCGGCTCCTGGTTCTCCTCGGTGATTCCGCACCTTCTCGTGCCCGAGCTCCTCGACGCGCTCACCGAGACGAAGGCGCGCCGGGTACTCTCCCTGAACCTCGCCCCGCAGCCCGGAGAAACCGAGGGCTTCTCCCCGCAGCGTCATTTGGAGGTTTTGGGACGACACGCCCCTAAACTCGCCCTGGACGTGGTGCTGGCCGACGAGGCCGCCGTGCCCGATCGCGACTCACTCACCGACGCCGCCCAGCGGTTCGGCGCCGCGGTCGAGCTGGCGCCGGTGGCCCGGACCGACGGATCTCCGCGGCACGACCCGGAGCTGTTGGCCGCCGCGTACGACCGTATTTTTCGGATGCATGGAAGGATCGGCCCATGGCGATGACGGCAGCGGTGAAGGATGAGATTTCCCGGCTCCCCGTCACCCGGACCTGCTGCAGAAAGGCGGAGGTCTCCGCCATTCTGCGGTTCGCCGGCGGCCTCCACCTGGTGAGCGGCCGGATTGTGATCGAGGCGGAGCTGGACACCGCGATGGCGGCGCGCCGGCTGAAGCGGGACATTCTGGAGATCTTCGGCCACAGCTCCGAACTGATCGTGATGGCGCCCGGCGGTCTGCGCCGCGGCTCCCGGTATGTCGTACGCGTCGTGGCGGGCGGCGACCAGCTGGCCCGCCAGACGGGGCTCGTGGACGGCCGTGGGCGCCCGATCCGGGGCCTCCCGCCGCAGGTGGTCTCGGGGGCCACCTGCGACGCCGAGGCGGCCTGGCGCGGGGCGTTCCTGGCGCACGGCTCGCTCACCGAGCCGGGCCGTTCCTCCTCCCTGGAGGTCACCTGCCCGGGTCCGGAGGCCGCGCTCGCGCTCGTCGGCGCCGCCCGTCGGCTCTCGATCGCCGCGAAGGCCCGCGAGGTGCGCGGCGTGGACCGCGTGGTCGTCCGTGACGGAGACGCGATCGGCGCGCTGCTCACCCGTCTCGGAGCGCACGAGTCGGTGCTGGCCTGGGAGGAGCGGCGGATGCGCCGCGAGGTCCGCGCCACGGCCAACCGGCTCGCCAACTTCGACGACGCCAACCTGCGCCGCTCGGCCCGTGCCGCCGTCGCCGCCGGAGCCCGCGTGCAGCGCGCCCTGGAGATCCTCGCGGACGAGGTGCCCGAGCACCTCGCGGCCGCCGGACGGCTGCGCATGGAGCACAAGCAGGCCTCCCTGGAGGAGCTGGGCGCGCTCGCCGACCCGCCGCTGACCAAGGACGCCGTCGCCGGCCGTATCCGTCGGCTGCTGGCGATGGCCGACAAGCGGGCCCAGGATCTCGGCATCCCCGGGACGGAGTCGAACCTCACCGAGGAGATGGCGGACAACCTCGCGGGCTGACCCGTCCGTCGATCGCCGGAAGCCCAACACGCCGGTGCCGATGTCCACTTGGGACGTCGGCACCGGCGTTTGCGTTCCTGTGAGGCACCCTTGACTTGACCATGAAGTGTCATGAGCCTGGCATCTGTTCGCTGCTGTGGCGGACTCACGCAAGGGGGGCTCATGAGACGAAGAGCGAGAGCGATCCTCGCTACCGGCGCGCTCCTGCTGGGCGGTGCGGGCATGGCGCCCATCGCCCAGGCACAGAACGGCGGTTCACCCAAGCCCGACGCGAACGCCGTGAAGGTGTTCCACGCGGAGATCACGAAGCAGCAGATACCCCTGCTGCTCGCGGCCGGGCAGGACGGCCACGAACTCGGCGACACGACGTGGAAGAACGGCAAGAGCGCGGTCGAGGTCTACGTCACCGACCAGCAGGCCAAGAAGCTGGAGAAGCAGGGCGTCGACCTCACCGAGCACACCCTGACGGCCAAGGCCGAGGCGCGGGTGGAGAAGGCGGCCCAGGGCGTGTTCCGCCCGTACAGCGGCAAGGGCAATCTCCAGGAGGAGATCGTCAAGACCGGCGCCGCCCACCCCGATCTCGCCAAGGTCGTCTCCATCGGCAAGACGGTCAACGGCCAGGACATCCTCGCGCTCAAACTGACCAAGGGCGCGAAGAAGTCCAAGGACGGCTCCAAGCCGTCCGTGCTGTACATGTCCAACCAGCACGCACGCGAGTGGATCACGCCCGAGATGACACGGCGTCTGATGCACTACTACTTGGACAACTACTCCACGGACAAACGCATCAAGAAGATCGTCGACTCCACCGAACTGTGGTTCGTCCTGTCGGCCAACCCCGACGGCTACGACTACACGTTCAAGGACGCCGACGCCCGCCAGTGGCGCAAGAACCTCCGGGACGTCAACGGCGACGGGGTCATCTCCACCGGTGACGGCGTCGACCTCAACCGCAACTTCGCCTACAAGTGGGGCTACGACGACGAGGGTTCGTCACCCAACCCCACCAGTGAGACCTACCGCGGCGCGAGCCCCGGCTCCGAGCCCGAGACCAAGGCGCTCGACGCCTTCGAGAAGCGGATCGGCTTCACGTACGGCATCAACTACCACTCCGCCGCCGAACTGCTCCTCTACGGAGTGGGCTGGCAGGTGGCGACGCCCACCCCGGACGACGTGCTCTACAAGGCGCTCGCCGGAACCCCCGAGCACTCCGCGATCCCGGGCTACCACCCCCAGGTCTCCTCGGAGCTCTACACGACCAACGGCGAGGCGGACGGCCACGCGGGCAACGTCAACGGCATGGCGATGTTCACCCCCGAGATGTCGACCTGCCAGACCGCCTCGGACATCGACCCGAACGACGCCTGGAACGCGGCAGACTGCGCCTCGGTCTTCACCTTCCCGGACGACGAGAAGCTGATCGAGCAGGAGTTCGAGAAGAACGTCCCGTTCGCGCTCTCCGTCGCCGAGACCGCGGCCCACCCCGACCAGCCGTCGTCCTCGGTGGGCCTCGACGCGCCCGACTTCACCCCGGCCCCCTTCACGACGTCGTACTCCCGCGGCGCCGACCAGACGGTCTCCGTGGTCGTCCGCAAGTCCGTACGCGACAAGGAGCTCAAGTACCGCGTCAACGGCGGCCGTACGCTGGACATGGCGCTCAAGGCCTGGAAGGGCGGCGAGACCTACGGCGGCAAGGACAACCTCTACTTCGACGAGTACCGCGCCAAGGTGAAGGACGGCGACCCCGGCGACAAGGTCGAGGTGTGGTTCACCGGTGAGACCAGGAGCGGCAAGAAGACCTCCAGCACGCACTTCACGTACACCGTGGCCCAGCGGCCCCGTGCCGACACGCTGGTCGTCGCCGAGGAGGGCGCGACCGCCACGCAGTCCCAGGCCTACGTCGACGCCCTGAAGGCCAACGGCAAGAAGCCCCTCGTGTGGGACGTGGCGACCCTGGGCGCGCCCGACGCGCTCGGCGTGCTCGACCACTTCAAGACGGTCGTCCACTACACCGGCGCCGCCCGGCCGGGCAACGCCACCCAGCTCCAACTGCGCGCCTTCCTCAACGAGGGCGGCAAGCTGATCGAGGCGGGCGAGCAGGCCGGCGGCAACGTCGACCTCGGCGGAGGCACCCTTTCGAACGACTTCAGCCAGTACTACCTGGGCGCCTACTCCCGTACGTCCACTCCGGGGGCCAACGGCTTCGCCGGCGCCGGAAAGCTCAGCGGCTTCACGGGGGCGCTCGGCGACGCGCCCGGCAATCCGCTGAACACGGCGGGCACCTACGGCGTCACCTCGGACTCGCTGGCGCCCGCGCAGTACCCGCAGTTCGCCTCGAGCGCGGGAGCGGGCCAGTTCGCCGGGACCGTCAACCCGTACGGGCCCTACGCGGGCTCGTACATGGCCGCCGCCGTGCACACCGACGACGCCTACAAGCGCCTCACCAGGACCATCGACCTCACCGGTGTCAGCGCCGCCGACAAGCCGACGCTGCGCACCCAACTCCTGTGGGACACCGAGCCCGGCTACGACCACGCGGTGCTCGAGGCCCACACCACGGGGGCCGACGACTGGACGACGCTGCCCGAGGCGGGCGGCGCCACCAGCACCACGGTCCCGGCGGAGTGCGAGGCCGGATTCCTGGTCAGGGAGCATCCCTTCCTCAAGCGGTACCTGACCGTGAGTTCCACCGGCTGCGCCAACACCGGTACCAGCGGGGCGTGGAACAGCTTCACCGGCGCCTCCAGCGGCTGGCAGCAGGTCAACTTCGACCTCAGCGCGTACGCCGGCAAGTCGGTCGAGGTGTCGCTGAGCTACATCACCGACCCGAACACCGGCGGTCACGGCGTCCTCGCGGACAACGCCTCCCTCGTCGTCGGCGGGGCGGCCACCCAGACCGAGGGCTTCGAGACCTCCCTCGGGCCCTGGAGCGCCTCCGGACCGCCTCCGGGCAGCCCCTCGGTGCTCAAGGACTGGGCGCGCTACGGAGAACTGTTCAAGACGTACGGCGGAGTCACGACGGACGACACGGTGCTGCTGGGCTTCGGCCTGGAGCACGTCACCGCGGCGGCCGACCGCGCGGCCCTCATCAAGAAGGCGCTCGGGGCGCTGAACAGCTAACCCTGTGTGACTATCTCGTCAACACCGAGGGTGTTCCGTACCCCTACTGGTGGGTACGGAACACCCTGCCGTGTATGGGGTATCTCGATGTCACCGCAGACGCCTCGGGGAGGTAGGGTCGTAGGCGGTCGGGGACATCCCATACAACTCGCCGGCACTGAGTCGGCGTACCTAACGAGGAGATCGGTTCGTGACGATCCGCGTAGGCATCAACGGCTTTGGCCGCATCGGTCGTAACTACTTCCGCGCGCTGCTGGAGCAGGGTGCTGACATCGAGATCGTGGCTGTCAACGACCTGGGTGACACCGCGACCACCGCTCACCTGCTGAAGTACGACACCATCCTGGGCCGCCTCAAGGCCGAGGTGTCGCACACCGCCGACACGATCACCGTCGACGGCCACACCATCAAGGTGCTCTCCGAGCGCAACCCCGCCGACATCCCGTGGGGCGAGCTGGGCGTCGACATCGTCATCGAGTCGACCGGCATCTTCACCAAGAAGGCCGACGCCGAGAAGCACATCGCCGGCGGCGCCAAGAAGGTCCTGATCTCGGCTCCGGCCAAGGACGAGGACATCACCATCGTGATGGGCGTCAACCAGGACAAGTACGACCCGGCGCATCACCACATCATCTCCAACGCCTCCTGCACCACCAACTGTGTGGCGCCGATGGCCAAGGTGCTCGACGAGAACTTCGGCATCGTCAAGGGCCTGATGACGACGGTCCACGCGTACACGAACGACCAGCGCATCCTGGACTTCCCGCACTCGGACCTGCGTCGCGCCCGCGCCGCCGCCGAGAACATCATCCCGACCACGACCGGTGCCGCCAAGGCCACCGCCCTGGTCCTGCCGCAGCTCAAGGGCAAGCTCGACGGCATCGCGATGCGCGTCCCGGTCCCGACCGGCTCGGCCACCGACCTGGTCGTGACGCTGCAGCGCGAGGTCACCAAGGACGAGGTCAACGCCGCGTTCAAGAAGGCCTCCGACGACGGCGACCTCAAGGGCTACCTGGCCTACACCGAGGACCCGATCGTCTCCTCGGACATCGTCGGCGACCCGGCCTCCTGCACCTTCGACTCCTCCCTGACGATGGTCCAGGAGGGCAACTCGGTGAAGATCCTCGGCTGGTACGACAACGAGTGGGGCTACTCCAACCGCCTCGTCGACCTCACGGTCTTCGTCGGCGGCCAGCTCTAAGTCCCGGAGCAGGCACCTCTGATGTGAGAGCAGGGCTCGGGCAGCGCACAGCCGCGTTGTCCGAGCCCTGCTCTGTGCATGGATCGAACAGCCCTCCCGGACAACAGAGCCCTCCTAGGAGTCCCTTTATGAAGACGATCGACGAACTTCTCGCCGAAGGCGTGGACGGCAAGCGGGTCTTCGTCCGCGCCGACCTCAATGTGCCGCTGGCCGACGGCCTCATCACCGACGACGGCCGTATCCGCGCCGTCCTGCCCACCATCAAGGCCCTCGCCGAAGCGGGCGCCAAGGTGGTCGTCGCCTCGCACCTGGGCCGCCCCAAGGGTGCCCCGGACCCGGCGTTCTCCCTGCTGCAGCCCGCCGAGCGACTCGGTGAACTGCTCGGCGCCCCCGTGGCGTTCGCCCAGGACACCGTCGGCCCCGCCGCCCACGACGCCGTGAACGGCCTCCAGCCCGGCCAGGTCGCCGTGATCGAGAACCTGCGCTTCAACCCGGGCGAGACGTCCAAGGACGACACCGAGCGCGGCGAGTTCGCGGACCAGCTCGCCGCCCTGGCCGACGTCTACGTAGGCGACGGTTTCGGTGCCGTGCACCGCAAGCACGCCTCCGTGTACGACCTCCCGGCGCGCCTTCCGCACTACGCGGGCTACCTCATCGCCACCGAGGTCAACGTCCTGAAGAAGCTCACCGAGGACGTCAAGCGCCCCTACGTCGTCGCGCTCGGCGGCGCCAAGGTCTCCGACAAGCTCGCCGTCATCGACCAGCTGCTCGGCAAGGCCGACCGTCTGCTCATCGGCGGCGGCATGGCGTACACCTTCCTCAAGGCCAAGGGGTACGAGGTCGGCATCTCCCTCCTGCAGGAGGACCAGGTTCCGGCCGTCAAGGAGTACATGGACCGCGCGGAGAAGAACGGCGTCGAGCTGGTCCTCCCCGTCGACGTGCTGGTGGCTCCGGAGTTCCCGGACCTGAAGACCAAGGCCCCGGCCAACCCCACCACCGTCGCCGCGGACGCCATCCCGGCCGACCAGGAGGGCCTGGACATCGGTCCGGAGACCCGCAAGCTGTACGCCTCGAAGCTCGCCGACGCGGCCACCGTCTTCTGGAACGGTCCGATGGGCGTCTTCGAGCACCCCGACTACGCCGAGGGCACCAAGGCGGTCGCCCAGGCCCTCGTCGAATCCCCGGCCTTCACGGTCGTCGGCGGTGGCGACTCCGCCGCGGCCGTCCGCATCCTGGGCTTCGACGAGAAGGCATTCGGTCACATCTCGACCGGTGGCGGCGCCTCCCTCGAGTACCTCGAGGGCAAGACGCTCCCCGGCCTCGCCGCACTGGAGGACTGACCCCGCATGACGACCCGTATGCCGCTGATGGCGGGCAACTGGAAGATGAACCTCAACCACCTCGAGGCCATCGCGCACGTCCAGAAGCTCGCCTTCGCCCTGGCCGACAAGGACTACGAGGCCTGTGAGGTCGCCGTCCTGCCGCCCTTCACCGACCTGCGCTCCGTGCAGACCCTGGTCGACGGCGACAAGCTCAAGATCAAGTACGGCGCTCAGGACCTCTCGGCGCATGACTCCGGTGCCTACACCGGCGAGATCTCGGGCCCGATGCTGTCCAAGCTGAAGTGCACGTACGTGGCGATCGGCCACTCCGAGCGCCGGCAGTACCACAACGAGACCGACGAGATCGTCAACGCCAAGATCAAGGCCGCCCTCAAGCACGGCCTGACCCCGATCCTGTGCGTCGGCGAGGAGCTGGACATCCGGGAGGCGGGCAACCACGTCGCGCACACGCTCTCCCAGGTCGACGGCGGTCTCAAGGACGTCCCGGCCGAGCAGGCCGAGTCGATCGTGATCGCGTACGAGCCGGTCTGGGCCATCGGCACCGGCAAGGTCTGCGGCGCCGACGACGCCCAGGAGGTCTGCGCGGCGATCCGCGCCCGGCTGGCCGAGCTGTACTCCCAGGAAGTGGCCGACCAGGTCCGCATCCAGTACGGCGGCTCCGTGAAGTCCGGCAATGTCGCGGAGATCATGGCGAAGCCCGACATCGACGGCGCCCTGGTCGGCGGTGCCTCTCTGGACGCCGACGAGTTCGTCAAGATCGTCCGCTTCCGCGACCAGTAAGTATGCGCTAGCGGCGATTCGTCGTACCCTTGCGGGGGTCGCGGCCTTCGGAGTGGGCTTGAGGTGCTCACCCAGTAGGCTTCGGCCCCCGTCGTCCATTCAGTTCCGAGGAAGTTGGTCCAGCCGTGGTTTTGGGGTTCTCGATCGCCCTGATCGTCTTCAGCCTGCTGCTGATGCTGCTGGTGCTGATGCACAAGGGGAAGGGCGGCGGTCTCTCCGACATGTTCGGTGGCGGCATGCAGTCGTCCGTCGGTGGCTCCTCGGTCGCCGAGCGCAACCTCGACCGCATCACCGTGGTGATCGGTCTGCTCTGGTTCGCGTCCATTGTCGTGCTCGGCATCCTGATGAAGGTCAACAACTGATCACCGACCGGCATCGGTACAGCAGCACAACTGCACATTACGCAAGCACAATCCGCACGTAAGGCCCCATGTCCGGTACGCGCCCCCAGGCGCGGCCTATCATGGGGCTTGCGTCTAGGGGCCGGGGTGTAACTCCAATCACTGGACGCGCGTTGGGCCTTACGTAGACTGAGGCGCTCGCAGCGAAGCGTCACGCCGACTCGCTTCGCGGCACCATCACGCAGGGAGTTACGACCGTGGCAAGTGGCAACGCGATCCGAGGAAGCCGGGTCGGGGCGGGGCCGATGGGCGAGGCCGAGCGCGGCGAGTCCGCGCCGCGGCTGCGCATCTCCTTCTGGTGCTCCAACGGGCACGAGACGGTGCCCAGCTTCGCCAGCGACGCGCAGGTTCCCGAGACCTGGGACTGCCCGCGCTGCGGCTTTCCCGCCGGACAGGACCAGGACAACCCGCCGGACCCGCCGCGCACCGAGCCGTACAAGACGCACCTCGCGTACGTACGGGAGCGGCGCAGCGACGCGGACGGCGAGGCCATCCTCGCCGAGGCGCTCGCCAAACTGCGGGGCGAAATCTAGGGGTTGAGAACCGGCCGGGCACCGAGGTGCCTGGCCGGACGTGTTTCGCACGCCGGGTCGCGCACGGGCGCCGCCGGGGCGGGCCCCCGTGCCGAGCCGGTCGCGGAGCGTCCGCGGCGTCGTCGCGAGTCGATTGTCAGTGGTGCCCTCTACCGTTCTTGAAGTGGCGGAACCAGAGGGGGCCTTGTGACGACGGTCGAGGCGGCGGGGGTGCGGGCACCGGCGTGGCGCGGGGGATTCGGGCGGCTGTGGAGCGCGGCGGTGGTCTCGCGCTTCGGGGACGCCCTGCGGACCGCCGCGCTGCCGCTGCTCGCCGTGCGGCTCACGGACGATCCGCTCGTCATCGCCTCCGTCACGGCCTGCGGCTACCTCCCCTGGCTCCTCTTCGGGCTGCTGGGCGGCGCGGTCGCGGACCGGGTGGACCAGCGGCGGGCGATGTGGGCCGTCGACACCGTACGCGGCGGGCTGGTGGCCTGCTTCGCCCTCGCCGTCGGGCTCGGCCATGCCACGATCGGCCTGCTGATCGCGCTCGCCTTCGCCCTGACCACCCTCCAGACGCTGTTCGACAACGCGTCCACGGCCCTGCTGCCCTCCCTGGTCGGCAAAGAGACCCTGGGCAGCGCCAATGCCAGACTGATGACCGGCCAGCAGCTCGCCGGCGGCTTCCTGGCCGGGCCCTTCGTGCCGCTGCTGCTCACCCTCGGGGCCGCCGCGCCGTTCGCGGCCGACGCGGTCACCTATCTGCTGGCCGCCGCCCTCGTGGCCTCCCTGCGGATCCGGGCGCCCGAGCGGGATCCCCGGCCCGCCGGGAGCACCCTGCGGGCGGAGGTGGCCGAGGGAGTGCGCACCCTGTGGCACGACAGGGTGCTGCGCGCGGTCTGCACGGCCACACTGCTGTGCAACATCGGCATGGGCGCCCTGATCGCCACGCTGGTCCTGCACGTGACCGGCTGGCTGCACGCGGGAAACGCGGGCTTCGCGGCCGCGATGACGGCCTTCTCGGCCGGATCCCTGGCCGGGGGAGTGCCGGCCCAGTGGATCGCGCGCCGGATCGGGCGGGTACGGAGCCTGCTCCTGTGCGGATGCGTCCAGACGGCAGCCCTGGTACTCCTCGGCACCGTCCGCCACCTGGGTGCACTCCTCGCGGGCATGGCACTGCTCGGACTGATGGGCATGGTGTGGAACGTCAACCAGGTCACGCTGATGCAGCAGCGCAGCCCGGCGGCCATGGTGGGCCGCGTCAGCGCCGCGTTCCGCACCGCCTCCACCTCCGGGGCCCCGGTCGGCGCCCTGCTCGGCGGCGCCGTTGCGGGTGCCTACGGGCTGAACGGACCCGCGCTGTTCGCGGCCGTCCTCTTCGGGCTCGCCGTCACCTCGCTGATACCCGCGCATCTGCCGGACGTATCTGTTGTTGAGCCGGACGACGGCGCCACGACAGCTCACGTCAAGCCCTGATCAATTAGGTTGGGACCGGCAGTGGGGCGAGGCAAGCAGCAGCACACGCAGGAAAGAAGGCGGAAGCCAGAGATGAACGCAGACAGCCGTGCCAGGCTCAACCAGACGCCCGAGTGGACCGCTCTGGCCAAGCACCGCGAGGAGCTCGCGGAGACCCATCTGCGGGACCTGTTCGCAACCGACCCCGGGCGCGGAACCGGGTACACCCTCCAGGTCGGCGATCTGCACGTCGACTACTCCAAGCACCTGGTCACCGACGAGACGGTGCGGCTGCTGCGCGAGCTGGCGGCGGCGACCGACGTCTTCGGGCTGCGCGACGCCATGTTCCGCGGCGAGAAGATCAACGTCACCGAGAACCGGGCCGTGCTCCACGTGGCGCTGCGTGCCCCGCGCGACGCGGTGATCGAGGTCGACGGGGAGAACGTCGTCCCGGCCGTGCACGCCGTGCTCGACAAGATGGCCGACTTCGCCGAGCGGGTCCGCTCCGGCGAGTGGACCGGCCACACCGGCCAGCGCATCAAGAACGTCGTGAACATCGGCATCGGCGGCTCCGACCTCGGCCCGGCGATGGCGTACGAGGTGCTGCGCTCCTTCACCGACCGCGACCTCACGGTCCGGTTCGTGTCGAACGTGGACGGCGCCGACCTGCACGAGGCCGTCCGCGACCTCGACCCGGCCGAGACGCTGTTCATCATCGCCTCGAAGACGTTCACCACCATCGAGACGATCACCAACGCGACCTCCGCGCGCAACTGGCTGCTGACCGAGCTGAAGGCCGATCAGGATGCCGTGGCCAAGCACTTCGTGGCGCTGTCGACCAACGCCGAGAAGGTCGCCGACTTCGGCATCGACACCGCCAACATGTTCGAGTTCTGGGACTGGGTCGGCGGACGGTACTCGTACGACTCCGCGATCGGTCTGTCCTTGATGATCGCGATCGGGCCGGACCGCTTCCGGGAGATGCTCGACGGGTTCCACCTCGTCGACGAGCACTTCCGCACCGCGCCCGCCGAGTCCAATGTGCCGCTGCTGATGGGCCTGTTGGGCATCTGGTACGGCAACTTCCACAACGCCCAGTCGCACGCCGTACTGCCGTACTCGCACTACCTGTCCAAGTTCACGGCCTATCTGCAGCAGCTGGACATGGAGTCCAACGGCAAGTCCGTGGAGCGCGACGGGCACGACGTGGAGTGGGAGACCGGCCCGGTCGTGTGGGGGACGCCCGGCACCAACGGGCAGCACGCCTACTACCAGCTCATCCACCAGGGCACGAAGCTGATCCCGGCGGACTTCATCGGTTTCGCCGAGCCGGTGGCCGATCTGCTGCCGGGCCTGGTCGCCCAGCACGACCTGCTGATGGCGAACTTCTTCGCGCAGACCCAGGCCCTCGCCTTCGGCAAGACGCCGGACGAGGTGCGCGCCGAGGGCGTGGCCGAGGAACTGGTCCCGCACAAGACGTTCAAGGGCAATCACCCGACGACGACGATCCTCGCGAGGGAGCTGTCGCCCTCGGTGCTCGGCCAGTTGGTCGCCCTCTACGAGCACAAGGTGTTCGTCCAGGGTGCGGTCTGGAACATCGACTCCTTCGACCAGTGGGGTGTCGAGCTCGGCAAGGTCCTCGCCAAGCGGGTCGAACCCGCACTGACCGAGGGTGCGGACGTGCCGGGCCTGGACGAGTCGACGAAGGCACTCGTCGCGAAGTACCGGGAGCTGCGCGGCCGGTAGGCGCCGACGCGCGTGGGTCACGGAAAGCGGGCGGTGGGAGTCCGCCCGCTTCCCGTAGACTCCCGGGCGATCATGCGGATGAAGGCTCGGGGGAGCGGAAGTTGACTGGTTCGCGAGGGAGTTGGACGGGCGGAACGCTGACGGCGAGGTCGTTTCTGAAGCCGAAGCGGGTCGCGGAGGCGGTGTTCCATCCGGCGTGGATCCCGGAGGCGGTCGATCCGGGGGTGGAGCGGCTCAAGCGGGTACGGGTCATCGCCGGGGCGGTCGCGGCGGTCGGTGTCTACACCTTCGTGCAAGGCGGGTTCGCCTTCACGGAAATGCTGCAGAACATGCTGACGGCGTCCGCCGTGCTGCTGTTCATCACGCCGTTGACCGTCGGGGTGATGCTCTTCGTCTGGCGGCGCACCGGGACGGTCCGGCAGCTGCGGGTACCGCTCGGCAACTCGTTCAAGCTGCTGCTGGCCTTCGTCGGGTCCATCGTCCTGACCGTGCTGATGTGGTGGCTCGCCGCCGGGGTCGGAGGGTTCGCCCTGGTGCTGGGGCTGGTGGCGATCTGGCTGACCGGGTTCGTCGGCTCGGGTGCGGTGAAGGTGTCCGGCAACTTCTTCGGTACGGCCGCGGTGCATCGGTGTCTGCCGCCGTTGCTCGCCACCGTGACGACGTGGCTGATGGCCCTTCCGGACCTCGCGACGGGAGATCTGCACGGGCTCAGTCTTGGGATGGGGTTCGTCTTCATTCTGGGGGCGCCGGTGACGGTCACGGGGATCGCCGCGCTGGAGATGTACCGGTTGCGGAGGCGGCACGGGATACGCCTGGGGGCGCATCCGGCCACACTGCCTCCGCCTGTCCCGTCGGCTCCGCCTGTCCCGCCGTACGGGTACCTGCCGCCGCAGGGCAACCCGTACGGGCCGGGTCCGGCGTACACGCACAACCAGGGCTACCCCTGTGCGCCGGGGCAGCGGAACCCGTACAACCAGGGACCGCAGAACTCCTACAACCAAGGACCGCGGAACCCGTACCACCAGCAGAACCCGCACCGGTTCTGACGGCGCTCGGGTCCCGGGCTCAGGCCACCGCGCTCAGGGTGTCCGCGAGCCGTCGTCGGGCGGCGCGGCCCGCGGGGAGCGCGGCGAGGGCGGCGGCGCCCAGGACCGCGGCCAGACCGAACAGGGACAGCAGAAGCGGGGACGGCCCCCGGGCGATACCGGCGCCGATCCCACTCGACTTCCCCTGGACGTCGATCAGCCAGTGCGCCAGAGGCAGCCCCAGCGCCGTACCCGCGAGGACCGCTGCCAGCGCGGTGCAGGCGGTGGCCGTGACGGTGACCGCCGTGATCTGCCGCGGGGACAGCCCGATGGCCTTGAGCGCCAGCAGATCCCGTTCGCCCTCGCGCACGGTGCCGCCGACCGTGGTCAGCAGCTCGATGAGCCCGATGAGGGCCAGTACGGCGATCAGTCCGACGACGACGCCGCGCAGCGGCGAGAGACCGTCGGCCGGGTTGGTCACGGCGTGCACGTCCAGGTGCCCGTGCCCGGCCGCGGTCAGCTCGGCGGCGACCCTGCCCGGGTCGGCGCCGGGGCGCAACTGGAGCTCGTAGAGGGTCGGGCGAAGCTCCGGGTCGTTCTCGCGCAGGGTGTCGAGCGAGGTGGAGATGACGCGGCCGCCGTTCTCCGGCTCGATGCTGCGGCCGACGATGTGCAGGATCTGCGGGCGCGCGCCGACGGTCATCCGCACCCAGTCCCCGACGCGCACGTCCAGCAGGTCGAGCAGCCCCTGACCGGCCACCGCCTCGTCGGGCCCGCTGGCCGGGCGGCCCTCGGCCAGCGAGAACGGATACGGATCCCGGTGCGTACCGAGCCCGCGCAGTGCGATCGTCGCCGTCTGGCCCGGAACCAGAGCGGCCACCTCGGCGCCCGGGTGTACGGCGGTGACCTGTGCGTTCCGGGCGAGCAGGGCGCGGGCTGCCGGATCGCCGAGGCCCTCGTCCGGGTGTGCCGTGAGCGCGGCCGCGAGGCCGATCCGCTCGGGTTCGCTGTGGAAGCGGTCGATGGTGGTCCAGGCGCTCAGCGCGACCACGATCAGCAGCAGTGGCAGGGCGAGCCGGGCGACCGTGGCCAGCGAGCGCGGTCGCCGCGGGAAGGCCTGGTGCCAGCCGAGCACGAGCGCGGGGGGCAGCCGCAGTCCGAGTGCCCGGCGGGCCACGCCCGACAGACGGCCGGCCGGGGGTGCCGCGGCCCGCAGCACCGGCACGGGGGGCACCCGGCCCGCCCGCCACGCGGCGATCCCGGTCGTCGCGCCGATGAAGAGCACCGCGGCCACCGGTACCGCCAACAGGGCCGCGGTGTGCCCGGGCAGTCCCTGCCAGACGCCCAGGGCGTCACCGAGGCGGCCGGGGATCCGGCTCCCCAGCGCCTGGGTGAGCGTGGCGGCGATCAGGGCGCCCAGCGACGCGTACGCCACGTGCTGGATCAGGAAGATGCGCACCACCTGGCCGGGCGTGAACCCGATCGCCTTCAGGATCGAGATGTCCCGCAGGTGGCCGCGGATACGGGTGCCGATCGCGCCGTACACGGCGAGCGCGGCGGCGAGGAGCGCCCCGAGGCCGAACAGGCCGAGCACCTGTCCCAGCAGCCGGTTGTCGCCCTGGGCCTCGGCGCGGGCCTGCTGCCAGTTCGACACCTGGGTGACCGCGCCGGAGCCGAGCGTCGTCACCGCGCGCTGCACGGCGTAGTCCGTGTCGCCGGGATCGGTCAGGCGCAGACCGATGATCTGGCCCGTACGTCCGTCCGCGCCCCGCACCGCGGAGGGCAGCGCCCAGACGACCCCCGACCGCTCGCCGGGGCGGTAGCGCGGCTCGGCGCTGTCGGTCACGCCCAGGACGGTCAGGGTGCGTGCGGTGCCGGGCACGGTGAGGGTGTCCCCGGGCTCGGCCCACAGCGCACGGGCGAGGCTTTCCTCCAGGACGACTCCGTCGGGCCGGCCCTGGTCGAGCCAGTGACCGGAGACGAGCAGCGGCCGACCGGTGGCCGGCGGCTCGACGGCGCCGCGCAGCTCGACGGAGGCACGGGTGCCGCGGGACTCGACGGTGACGGACGCGGTGCTGTACGGGCCCGCCACGGACTCGACGCCGTCCAGCCGGGCGAGCCGCCCGGCGTCGGCGGACGCGCCGGTGTGGATCCACACATGGGCGCCGTGCGACTGTGTGAAGACGCGCTGCCAGGGGTTCGTCGCGTATCCGAAGAGTGCCGCGGCGAGCAGCAGCGAGGTGACGATTCCCGCGGTGGCGAGCACGATGAACAGCGCCTCGCCCCGATGCGTGCGCAGATCGGCATGCGCCCAGCGCAGAGTGGCCCGCACGCCGCTCAGTCCCTCAGTTCCAGCACGCCGGATATCCCGGCGCCGCGTGACGGCGTGCCGTCGAGTTCCGCGTCGTCGGCGATGCGGCCGTCGAAGAAGCTGATCACGCGGTCCGCGGCGCTGGCGAGCCGGGCGTCGTGGGTGACGAGCACGATGGTCTGACCGCGCTGGTGGAAGCGGGACAGCAGCCGCATCACCTCGCGGGTGCCCTTGCTGTCCAGGCTGCCCGCGGGTTCGTCGGCCAGCAGGAGCGACGGATGGTTGACCAGCGCCCGGGCCAGGGCGACGCGCTGCTGTTCGCCGCCGGACAGCTCACCGGGCATGCTGCGTCCCTTGCCCGCCAGGCCCAGCTCGGACAGCAGTCGCTCGCGCTCGGCGCGCGCCTGCTTGGGGGAGACCCCGGCGAGCAGGGCGGGCAGCTCCACGTTGTCGGCGACCGACAGGTTGGAGACCAGGTTGAAGAACTGGAAGACGATGCCGATGCGCCGTCGCCGCTCCACCGCCCAGCGCGCCTCGCTGTACGCGTCGGTGCATTCGGCGTCCAGCCAGACGCTGCCGGAGTCGGGCCGCTGGAGGCCGCCGAGGAGATGCAGCAGCGTCGACTTGCCGGCACCGGACGGGCCGGTGACGGCGACGAACTCGCCCTGGCGCACGGCAAGATCCACTCCACGCACGGCATACGCCGGGGCGCCCTCGCCGTAGTGGGTCTTGACCAGGCCCTCGGCGCGCAGCAAGGGAGCCTGACCCTCGGCGCGCGGCACAGGAGCGGTGTGGCTCATTCCAGCTCCTCCAGTTCTTCCTGGCAGCGCTCCAGCCAGTCCAGATCGGCCTGCAGGTGCAGCATGGCGCCCTCGATCAGCAGCTGGGAGATGCGGTTGTCCCGGTCCTCGGCCGCGGCGAGCTTCGACAGGTTGCGCATGGTGTTCAGATACTGCCGCCGCTGCCTGTTGATCAGGGCGATCTGGTCGGCCAGGCCGGTCGTGGGGGCGAGTGCGAGTTTCATGAAGAACTCGTCCCGTACCCGGGGCTCGTCCGCCGTCTCCTGGTACCAGGCCTGCAGCGCCTCGCGCCCGGTGTCGGTGAGGTGGTAGATCTTCTTGTTGGGGCGGCTCGACTGCTCGACTTCCTCGCCCTCGATCAGTCCCGTCTTCTCGAGGCGGCCGAGCGTGACGTAGATCTGGCCGACGTTGGGCTGAGGGTACGCGGAGCCCAGCAGTTGCTCAAGGTCCTGCTTGAGCTCGTACCCGTGGGCCGGGCCTCGCGCCAGCAGGGCCAGGAGGGGCAGCCGCACCCGTGCTCTCCTCCCCGCATCCTTGTCGTGTGCCGCAGACCGATGTCATACCGATGTCAGGCCGTTGCCCGGTCGACGCGGCCGGAGGGCCAATGTGTCGCAGGCCCTAGTATCGCCCATACCTAACAGGTATACATGGCCACTGACGCCGGGCGAAGGTGCCCGACGCCGGTGTACAGGGAGGAACCTATGCGGTGGATACGTGCCGCCGGTAGGGGCCTCCTGGTCGCGGCGGTGGTCCTGACCGGTTACGTCACCTCCGGCACCCCCGCCGACGGCGCGCACGGCGGCGGTCGCGGCCCGCTCACCCTGGCGACCGCGGGGGACCTCACCGGCTATCTGGGGCCACTGCTCGAAGGGTGGAACCGTACCCATCCCGGCGAGCGGGTCACCCTCGTCGAACTCCCGGACTCCGCCGACGAGACGCACGCGCAGATGACGACCGACCTGCGCGGCGGTGGCAGAAGCCGCTTCGACGTCCTCAACATCGACGTCGCCTGGACCTCGGAGTTCGCCGCCGCGGGCTGGATCTCCCCGCTGGACCGCGGCCGCTTCCCGCTCCGCAGCTTCCTGCCGCCGGTCGTGGACACGGCGACGTACGACGGAAGGCTGTACGCGGTCCCCTACGTCACCAACGCGGGACTCCTCCTGTACCGCAAGGACGTCCTCGCCAAGGAGGGCGTCGCGCCGCCGCGGACCTGGGCCGAGCTGGAGCGACAGGCGAGGACCATCGCCCCGAAGTACGGACTCGACGGCTACGCCGGCCAGTTCCTGCCCTACGAGGGCCTCACCGTGAACGCGGCGGAGGCGGTCTACTCGGCGGGCGGCACGATCCTCGGCGACGAGGGCGAGCGCGTCACCGTGAACTCCGAGGCGGCCCGCGAGGGCATCGGGTTCCTCGCCGACGGCGTGCGCGACGGCTGGATTGCCAAGAAGGCGCTGACGTACAAGGAAGAGGAGTCCAAACAGGCCTTCCAGGACGGCCACCTCCTCTTTCTGCGCAACTGGCCCTACGCCTACGTCGGTGCTTCCGGCAAGGGATCGGCGGTCGCCGGGAAGGTCGGCGCGGTCCCCCTGCCCGGACCCGACGGCCCGGGCACGAGCGTGCTGGGCGGCTCCAACCTGGCCGTCAACACACATGCGCGGCACCCCGATTCGGCCGCGCGCCTGATCGCTTACCTCACGACCGAGCGGGCGCAGCGCCAGGTCCTCACCAAGGGTGCGCTGCCGCCCGTACGGGCGGCGCTGTACCAGGACCCGGAGCTGATCCGGGCGTTCCCCTATCTGCCCACGCTGCGCGCCAGCATCCTCGCGGCCGCCCCACGCCCCAAGAGCCCGCGCTACGACCAGGTCAGCCTGGTCGTTCAGGCCGTGGTCCACGATGCGATGACGGGGCACGAGACGCCGTCCGCGGCGGTACGGCGGCTGGCGCGCGAGCTGGCGGCCATCTCGAGCCGCTAGCACCCCGGCGGTGCCTTGTCGGCACTCTGCTAGTTACTTGTTAGGTAACGGGAGCATCCCATCTCTGGATTTCGTGTCCGAAAAGTCTGCATATAACGGACCAACTCCCCGGTCGATGCCGGGTTGATGCTGCTTACTCGTTGACACCCGTGCGACACACCTACTTAACATGCATGCATAACCACAGGCACGCACAGACAGGTCCAACGGGTGACCCTCAACACGCACCGCTGGTGGCGCGACGCAGTGATCTACCAGGTGTACGTCCGCAGCTTCCTGGACAGCACCGGTGACGGCATCGGCGATCTCGCCGGGGTTCGCGCGGGCATGCCGTACCTCAAGAAGCTCGGTGTCGACGGCATCTGGCTGAGCCCCTTCTACCCCTCGCCGCAGCACGACCACGGCTACGACGTCGCCGACTACTGCGACGTGGACCCGCTCTTCGGCGACCTCGCCGAGTTCGACCTGCTGATGACCGACGCCCGACGCCTCGGCATCAAGGTGCTCCTGGACATCGTCCCCAACCACTGCTCCAGTGAGCACCCGTGGTTCCGTGCCGCGCTCGCGGCGGAGCCGGGCAGCGCGGCCCGCGCCCGCTTCCACTTCGCCGACGGACGCGGCCCGGACGGCGCCGAGCCGCCCAACAACTGGCACGCCATGTTCGGCGGACCGGCCTGGTCCCGCGTCACCGAGGCGGACGGCAACCCCGGCCAGTGGTACCTGCACATGTTCACCTCCGAGCAACCCGACCTGAACTGGCGCAACCCCGAGGTCGGCGCGCACTTCGACCACGTGCTGCGGTTCTGGCTCGACCGGGGCGTCGACGGCTTCCGCATCGACGTCGCCGCCGGCCTCTTCAAGCACCCCGACCTGCCGGACTCGCCCGACCCGGAGGCCGACGCCCGCACCCGCGACTCGGTCAACCCGCTCGCCTGGAACCGGCCCGAGGTGCACGACGTGTGGCGCCACTGGCGGTCCGTCTGCGAGGAGTACACCGGGCGCGACGGCCGCGACCGGCTGCTGGTCGGCGAGGTCTCGGTACCGACGGCCCGCGAACACGCCCAGTACGTACGCCCCGACGAGCTCCACCAGGCCTTCTTCTTCGACCTGCTCAGCGCGCCCTGGAACGCCGACGCCTTCCGCAAGGTCATCTCCGAGGCCATGCAGGACATCGCCGGCACCGGATCGACGGTCACCTGGGTCCTCAACAACCACGACCAGGTCCGCACCGTCACCCGCTACGGCGAGCTCGGCACCGAGGGCAGCGGCCTCGGCACGGCCCGTGCCCGCGCCGCCGCACTGCTGATGCTGGCGCTGCCCGGAGCCGCGTACATCTACCAGGGCGAGGAGCTCGGGCTGCCCGAGGTCGTCGACCTGCCCGACGACGTGCTGACCGACCCGATCTTCCGCCGCACGGGCAGCCGCGCCCGTATCCGCGACGGCTGCCGGGTTCCGCTGCCCTGGTCCGGACACGCCTCGCCGTTCGGCTTCACCTCGGGCGCGGAGAGCGCCAAGCCGTGGCTGCCGCAGCCCGCCTACTTCGCCGAGTACGCCACCGACCGCGCGCTCGCCGACACCCGCTCCTTCTGGCACCTGTACCGCGACGGGCTCCAGCTGCGCGCCGGACTTCCGCAGCTGGGCGAGGGCGCGCTGCGCTGGCTGCAGGCGCCGCCCGGCGTCCTCGCCTTCGTCCGCGGCGACGGCCTGGTGTGCGCCGTCAACTTCGGTACGGCCCCCACACCCGCGCCGGTCTCCGGCACCCCCTTGCTGTCCAGCGGCCCCTGTCCGGCCGGCGTGCTGCCCGGCTCGACGGCGGCCTGGTGGATCAGCGACTGCACGAATCCCTGACCGTCCCCTCCTCCGCTCTCCGTTCCTCTGGTTTCCGTCAATTCCCCTGCCCTGAAAGGGACATCAACGATGATGCGACGACGTACGACCCTGCTCGCTAGCTGCACCGCCCTCGCCCTGGCCCTCGGCGCCACCGCCTGCGGAGGCGGGCCCGTGGCCGCCGGAGGCGGCGGTAAGTCGCTGAACGGCCAGACGATCACCGTGGCCGGTGTCTGGTCCGGCAGCGAGCAGAAGAACTTCCAGAAGGTCCTGGACGCCTTCACCGCGAAGACGGGCGCCAAGACCCAGTTCGTCTCCACCGGCGACAACGTCTCCACGGTCGTCGGCAGCAAGATCGAGGGCGGCAACGCCCCCGACGTGGTGATGGTCCCGCAGGTCGGCGTCCTCCAGCAGTTCGCGAAGGAGGGCTGGCTCAAGCCGCTCTCCAAGACCACCGAACAGTCCGTCGACACCAATTACGCGAGCGTCTGGAAGAAGTACGGCAGCGTCGGCGACACCCTGTACGGCCTGTACTTCAAGGCCGCCCACAAGTCGACCGTCTGGTACAGCCCCGACGCGCTCGCCCAGGCGGGTGTCAAGCCGCCGACCACGTACGACGCCATGCTGAAGGCCGGACACACCGTCTCCGACTCGGGCCTCGCCGCCTTCTCCGTCGCCGGACAGGACGGCTGGACCCTCACCGACTGGTTCGAGAACATCTACCTCTCCCAGGCGGGACCGGAGAAGTACGACGCCCTGGCCGCCCACCGGCTGAAGTGGACCGACCCGACCGTGGTCGAGGCGCTCACCACCCTCGGCAAGCTCTTCAAGGACAAGCAACTGATGGCCGGCGGCCAGAAGGGGGCCCTGAACACGGACTTCCCCGGCTCCGTCGAGAAGGTCTTCGGGCCCAAGCCCGAGGCGGGCATGGTCTACGAGGGCGACTTCGTCGCCGGGGTCGCCAAGGACCAGTTCGGCAAGAAGATCGGCCAGGACGCGAACTTCTTCCCCTTCCCCGCGGTCGACGGCGGCAAGGCGCCCGTGGTCAGCGGCGGCGACGCGGCCGTGGTCCTCAAGG
The DNA here is from genome assembly GCF_039503195.1 of Streptomyces mirabilis. Lineage (NCBI taxonomy): Bacteria > Bacillati > Actinomycetota > Actinomycetes > Kitasatosporales > Streptomycetaceae > Streptomyces > Streptomyces mirabilis. Next base: position 2,912,942 of record NZ_JBCJKP010000001.1, on the reverse strand, counting down.
ACGGCAAGAACCAGAAGGCCGCCATGACGTTCCTGGAGTACCTGGCGACCCCCGAAGCGGCCGCCGTCTGGGCCGGGGCGGGCGGCTTCCTCTCCCCGAACAAGAAGCTCGACCTCGCCTCCTACAGCGACGACGTCGCCCGCGAGACCGCCAAGTCCCTGGTCGCCGCCGGGGATTCGGTCCGCTTCGACATGTCCGACCAGGCCCCCGCCGCGTTCGGCGGCACCAAGGGCGCCGGCGAGTGGAAGATCCTCCAGGACTTCCTCCGTGACCCCTCGGACCCGAAGGCGACCGCGGCCGACCTGGAGAAGGCCGCGGCCAAGGCGTACCAGGGCTGATCGTCATGACCGCCACCCTCGTGAAAGAGGCGAAGCCTCCGGCCGTCGGCATGGCCGACCACAGACGGCGCGCCAGGCGCCGTGGCCGGATCATCGCCCTGGTCTTCGTCCTCCCCGCCCTGCTCCTGCTCGGCGCGCTCGTCGTCTACCCCGTGGTCTTCTCCGTGGGGCGCAGCTTCTTCGACGCCTCCGGCAGCCGGTTCGTGGGCGGCGACAACTACACCGAGATGTTCCGCGACCCGGCCACGCTCAAGGCCGTACGCAACAGCGCCATCTGGGTCGTCGTCGCGCCGACGCTGCTCACCGGGCTCGGCCTGGTGCTCGCGGTCCTGGTCGAGAAGATCCGCTGGGCCACCGCGTTCAAGCTGCTGCTGTTCATGCCCATGGCGGTCTCCTTCCTGGCCGCCGGCATCATCTTCCGGCTCGCATACGACGAGGACCCCGACAAGGGTGTCCTGAACGCCGCCGTGGTCGGCGTCCACGACGCGTTCGAGGGAACCTCGTCCTATCCGACCGCCCGCGCCCGCGACGGCCGAGGCCTCACCAAGGGCGCCGACGGCTCGTACCGTACGACCGCCTCCGCCTCGCCCGGCCACACGGTCGGCCTCGGCCTCGTCGGCGTCCTCCCCAAGGACCTGCCGAAGGACGCGAAGCCCGCCTACGCGGCCGCAGGGCAGAAGGCGGCCCGGGACGAGCTGCGCGGTGTCGTCTACCTGGACTTCACACCCGGCGGGGGAGGGAAACAGGGCCAGGTCGACCGCGGGGAGAGCGGACTGCCCGAGATGAAGGTCGAGGCGGCGCGCGACGGGGAGACGGTCGCGAGCACGACCACCGCGGCCGACGGCTCCTTCCGCTTCTCGGGGCTGGACCCCGGTTCGTACACCGTGCGGCTGCCCGCGTCGAATTTCAGCCCGCCGTACGAGGGCGTGTCCTGGCTCGGTCCGGCGCTGGTCACCCCCGCCATCATCGGCGCCTACCTGTGGATCTGGACCGGCTTCGCCATGGTGCTGATCGGCGCCGGACTCGCCGCCCTGCCGCGCGACGCGCTGGAGGCGGCCCGGATGGACGGCGCCAACGAGTGGCAGATCTTCCGCCGGATCACCGTGCCGCTGCTGGCACCCGTGCTCACCGTGGTCTTCGTCACGCTCGTGATCAACGTGATGAAGGTCTTCGACCTCGTCTACATCATCGCGCCAGGCCCCGTGCAGGAGGACGCCACCGTGCTCGCCACCCAGATGTGGCTGGTGTCCTTCGGCGGCGGCAACAACCAGGGCCTGGGCAGCGCACTCGGTGTGCTCCTCCTGCTCCTGGTCGTTCCCGCCATGGTCTTCAACGTCCGCCGCTTCCGAAGGAGTCAACGATGAACGCGCTCAGGCGGGGGCTCGGCAACGGCCTGGTGCAGGCGTTCCTGGTGATCGTCGGCCTGGTCTGGGTCACCCCGCTCGCAGGGCTCTTCCTCTCCTCGATGCGCTCGGCGCAGGACACCGCCGAGGGAGGCTGGTGGACGGTGCTGACCAGACCCGGTCAGCTCTCCTTCGACAACTACTCCGCGCTCCTGGGCAATGCGGGGATGACGCGGGCGTTCTGGAACACCGTGCTGATCTCCGTGCCGGCCACCGTCCTCGTCGTGGTGATCGCGGCGCTCGCCGGATACGCCTTCGCGTGGCTGGAGTTCCCCTTCCGGGACACGATCTTCCTTGTCGTGGTGGCGTTGTTGGTGGTGCCGGTCCAGATCGGGCTGCTGCCGGTCGCCAAACTCTTCGGTGCGCTGGGGCTGTTCGGCACGATTCCCGGAGTGGTGCTCTTCCACGTCTCCTACGGGCTGCCGTTCGCCATCTTCCTGCTGCGCAACTACTTCGCGGAGATGCCGAAGGAGATGCTGGAGGCCGCCCGGATGGACGGAGGCAGCGAGTGGCGCATCTTCACCCGGCTGGTGCTGCCGGTCGGACGTCCGGCCCTCGCGAGCCTGGCCATCTTCCAGTTCCTGTGGGTGTGGAACGACATGCTGGTCGCCCTGCTGTTCGCCGACAGTTCCTCGCAGCCACTGACGGTCGAACTCCAGTCCCAGATACGGCAGTTCGGCAGCAACATCGATGTCCTGGCGCCGGGGGCGTTCCTATCGCTGATCGTTCCGGTGATGGTGTTCTTCGCGTTCCAGCGGCACTTTGTGCAAGGGGTGATGGCCGGGTCGGTGAAGTGAGGGACTGCGCCCGCAGACCCCCGCCAAAAGACTGCGCAGTCCTTTGGCGGGGGCTCCGTCTCTCGGGCTCAGGCCGAAGCCGGCGGGTACAGCGAGCGCGGCAGCTGGGAGGCCGCCGCCGCGTCCAGGAGCCACAGGGTGCGGGAGCGCCCGTGGGCGCCGGCCGCCGGGGCCTGCACCTCGCCCGCGCCCGACAGGGCGATCGCCGCGGCCTGCGCCTTGTCCTCGCCGGCCGCCAGCAACCAGACCTCACGGGCGGAACGGATCGCGGGCAGGGTGAGCGTGACCCGGGTCGGCGGGGGCTTGGGAGCGCCGTGCACGCCCACCACCGTCCGCTCCGTCTCACGGACCGCGGGCAGCTCCGGGAAGAGCGAGGCCACGTGGGTGTCCGGGCCGACGCCCAGCATCAGGACGTCGAACGAGGGCACGAAACCGTGGTTCTCGGGGCCCGCTGCCTTCGCGAGCTCGGCCGCGTACGCCTCCGCCGCCGCGTCCACGTCGGTACCGTAGGGACCGTCGGACGCGGGCATCGGATGCACGCGCGCGGGGTCCACCGGCACCGAGTCCAGCAGTGCCGCACGGGCCTGGGTGTCGTTGCGGTCCGGATCGCCCTGGGGCAGGAACCGCTCGTCACCCCACCACAGGTCGATACGGCCCCAGTCGATGGCGTCCCGGGCGGGCGCGGCCGCGAGCGCCGCGAGGAGCCCATTGCCGTTGCGCCCGCCGGTGAGGACCACCGAGGCGTAGCCGCGCGAGGCCTGCGCGTCCACGACCTTGGTGATCAGCCGGGCCGCGGCGGCCTGGGCCATCAGCTCCTTGTCGCGGTGCACGACGAGCTGCGGAGTGTTCACTCGGAGGCCGCCTTCTTCGCGGGGGCCTTCGCGGCGGCTTTCGCGGGGGCCTTCTTCGCGGGCGCCTTGGCGGCGGCGGTCCTGACGGTCGCCTTCGCCGTGGCCGGCTCCTCCTCGACGGCCTCGGCCGTCGCCCCGTTCAGCCGGTCCACCCCGTACCGCAGCGCCGACGCGTAGGTGTCGTCCGGGTCGAGCCGGCGCAGCTCCTCCGCGATCAGCTCCGAGGTGTCGCGGCGCTTGAGCGCCACCGCACGGTCGGGCTGGCCGTCGATGGAGAGGGTCGCCAGGGTGCCGTCGCCGCGGTGCAGGGCGATCGGGCCGCAGCTCGTTTCCATGCGGACGGCGGTGAGGCCGGGGCCGGAGGACTTGGACCGCTTGACGGGAACGTCCAGCCGGTCCGCGAGCCACATGGCGAGCAGCTCCACGCTCGGGTTGAACTCCTCGCCCTCCACCTCGACCGCTTTCACGTCACAGACGACCTGGTCGAGGGCGGCGGCCAGCATCGAGCGCCAGGGCGTGATGCGGGTCCAGGAGAGGTCGGTGTCCCCGGGGGTGTAGGCGTCGGCACGCGCGTTGAGCTCGCGTACGGGCGCCTCGGCGGCGTAGGTGTCGGTGACACGGCGCTGGGCCAGCTTTCCGAGCGGGTCGTTGGCCGGGTCGAGCGGCGCGCTCACCGGCCACCAGACGACGACCGGCGCGTCCGGCAGCAGCAGCGGCAGGACGACCGAGTCGGCGTGGTCGGCGACCTCCCCGTACAGCCGCAGCACGACCGTCTCGCCGGTGCCCGCGTCCGCGCCGACCCGCACCTCGGCGTCGAGGCGCGACGTCGTGCGGTCGCGGGGCGAGCGGGAGACGCGCTTGATGACCACGAGGGTGCGCGAGGGGTGCTCGCGGGACGCCTCGTTGGCGGCCTTCAGGGCGTCGTAGGCGTTCTCCTCGTCGGTGACGATGACGAGGGTGAGCACCATGCCGACGGCGGGGGTGCCGATGGCGCGGCGGCCCCGCACCAGCGCCTTGTTGATCTTGCTGGCCGTGGTGTCCGTGAGGTCTATCTTCATGGGCGACGCCAGCTCCGTCCGTCTCGCTCGAGCATTTCGTCGGCCTCGACGGGGCCCCACGTGCCCGCGGGGTACTGTGCGGGCTTGCCGTGCTTGTCCCAGTACTGCTCGATCGGGTCGAGGATCTTCCAGGACAGCTCGACCTCCTCCGTGCGCGGGAAGAGGTTCGAGTCGCCCAGCAGGACGTCCAGGATCAGGCGCTCGTACGCCTCCGGGCTCGACTCCGTGAAGGACTCGCCGTAGGCGAAGTCCATGGAGACGTCCCGGATCTCCATGGAGGTGCCGGGCACCTTGGAGCCGAAGCGGACCGTGATGCCTTCGTCGGGCTGGACGCGGATGACGATCGCGTTCTGGCCCAGTTCCTCCGTCGCCGTGTGGTCGAAGGGGGAGTGCGGGGCGCGCTGGAAGACCACCGCGATCTCGGTGACACGGCGGCCCAGGCGCTTGCCGGTGCGCAGGTAGAAGGGGACGCCCGCCCAGCGGCGGTTGTCGACCTCGACCTTGATCGCGGCGTAGGTGTCGGTCTTCGACTTCGGGTCGATGCCGTCTTCCTGGAGGTAGCCGACGGCCTTCTCGCCGCCCTGCCAGCCGGCCGCGTACTGGCCGCGGACGGTGTCGCGACCCAGGTCCCGGGGGATCCGGACCGCGCCGAGGACCTTGGTCTTCTCGGCGGCGAGGGCGTCCGCGTCGAAGGAGGCGGGCTCCTCCATCGCGGTCAGGGCCATCAACTGCAGGAGGTGGTTCTGGATCACGTCCCGGGCGGCGCCGATGCCGTCGTAGTAACCGGCCCGGCCGCCGATGCCGATGTCCTCGGCCATGGTGATCTGCACGTGGTCCACGAAGGACCGGTTCCAGATCGGCTCGAACATCGTGTTGGCGAAGCGGAGCGCCAGGATGTTCTGGACGGTCTCCTTGCCGAGGTAGTGGTCGATGCGGAAGACCTGGTCCGAGGCGAAGACCTCGTGCACGATCGCGTTGAGTTCCTCGGCCGACTTCAGGTCGTGGCCGAAGGGCTTCTCGATGACCGCGCGCCGCCAGGAGCCCTTCGACTGGTCGGCCAGATGATGCTTCTTCAGCTGCTGGATGACCACCGGGAAGGCGGACGGCGGCACGGAGAGGTAGAAGGCGAAGTTCCCGCCCGTGCCCTGTGCCTTGTCCAGCTCGTCGATCGTGGCGCGCAGCCGCTCGAACGCGTCGTCGTCGTCGAAGGTGCCCTGGACGAAGCGCATCCCCTGGATGAGCTGCTGCCAGACCTCCTCGCGGAACTCCGTACGGGCGTGTTCCTTGACGGCGTCGTGGACCTCCTGGGCGAAGTCCTCGTTCTTCCACTCGCGGCGGGCGAAGCCGACGAGCGAGAAGCCCGGCGGCAGCAGCCCGCGGTTGGCGAGGTCGTACACGGCGGGCATCAGCTTTTTACGTGACAAATCGCCCGTGACGCCGAAGATGACCAGGCCCGACGGCCCCGCGATACGCGGGAGCCGTCGGTCTGCGGGGTCACGCAGCGGATTGCTGCTTGACAAGGTTTCAGCCCTCCGAAGGGGCGAGGCGCTTGAGCTCCACCTCTGTGGACTTGAGCAGGTCGTTCCAGGACGCCGCGAACTTCTCGACGCCCTCGTCCTCCAGAAGCTGGACCACGTCGTCGTACGAGATCCCGAGCTTCTCGACCGCATCGAGCTCGGCACGCGACTGCTCGTACGTACCGGCGATGGTGTTGCCGGTGATGTCGCCGTGGTCCTCGGTGGCATGCAGGGTGGCCTCCGGCATGGTGTTCACCGTGTTCGGCGCCACCAGCTCGTCGACATACAGGGTGTCCTTGTACGCCGGGTCCTTGACGCCGGTCGACGCCCACAGCGGGCGCTGCTTGTTGGCCTGCGCCTTGTCGAGGGCGGCCCAGCGGTCGGAGGAGAAGACCTCCTCGTACGCCTCGTAGGCGAGCCGGGCGTTGGCGAGAGCCGCCTTGCCGCGGGCGGCCTTGGCCTCGGGGGTGCCCAGGGCGTCGAGCCGCTTGTCGATCTCGGTGTCCACGCGGGACACGAAGAAGGACGCCACCGAGTGGATCTTGGAGAGGTCCAGGCCCGCGGCCTTCGCCTTCTCCAGACCCGCCAGATAGGCGTCCATGACCTCGCGGTAGCGCTCCAGCGAGAAGATCAGCGTGACGTTGACGCTGATGCCCCGGCCGATGACCTCGGTGATCGCGGGCAGGCCCGCCTTGGTCGCCGGGATCTTGATGAGCGTGTTCGGGCGGTCCACCAGCCAGGCCAGCTGCTTGGCCTCGGCGATGGTCGCGCCGGTGTTGTGGGCGAGGCGCGGGTCGACCTCGATGGAGACCCGGCCGTCCTGGCCCTGCGTCGCGTCGAAGACCGGGCGCAGGATGTCGGCGGCGTCACGGACGTCCGCCGTCGTGATCATGCGGATGGCCTCGTCGACGGTGACCTTGCGGGCGGCGAGATCGGCGAGCTGCTGCTCGTAGCCGTCGCCGCTGCTGATCGCCTTCTGGAAGATCGACGGGTTGGTGGTGACGCCCACGACGTGCTGCTGGTCGATCAGTTCGGCGAGATTGCCGGACGTGATCCGCTTGCGCGACAGGTCGTCCAGCCAGATCGCGACGCCTTCCTCGGAGAGGCGCTTCAGTGCGTCTGTCATGGAAATTGCATCTCCTACGTGTCGTATATCAGCGTCAGCGCTGGGCTGCGGCGATCGATTCCCGGGCGGCGTCCGCGACGTTCTCGGCAGTGAAGCCGAATTCACGGAAGAGGACCTTGCCGTCGGCCGAAGCACCGAAGTGCTCCAGCGAAACAATGCGTCCCGCGTCCCCGACGAACCGGTGCCAGGTCAGACCGATACCGGCCTCGATCGAGACGCGCGCCTTCACTGACGGCGGCAGGACGCTGTCCCGGTACCCCTGGTCCTGCTCCTCGAACCACTCCACGCACGGCATGGACACGACCCGCGTCGGGACGCCCGCGGCCTGGAGCTGCTCGCGCGCCTCCACCGCCACGTGCACCTCGGAACCGGTGGCGATGAGGATGACCTCCGGCTCGCCACCCTCGGCCTCGAAGCGGACGTAACCGCCCTTGACCGTGTTCTCGTCGGCCTCGTACGTCGGCACGCCCTGACGGGTCAGCGCGAGGCCGTGCGGGGCGCCCTTGCCGAAGACCTTCGTGTAGCGCTTGAGGATCTCGCGCCAGGCGATCGCGGTCTCGTTGGCGTCCGCGGGACGGACGACGTTGAGGCCGGGGATGGCGCGCAGCGAGGCCAGGTGCTCGACCGGCTGGTGGGTCGGGCCGTCCTCACCGAGACCGATGGAGTCGTGCGTCCACACGTACGTCACCGGCAGGTGCATCAGAGCGGACAGACGCACGGCGTTGCGCATGTAGTCGGAGAACACCAGGAAGGTGCCGCCGTAGACACGGGTGTTGCCGTGCAGCGTGATGCCGTTCATCTCCGCGGCCATGGAGTGCTCGCGGATGCCGAAGTGGATCGTGCGGCCGTACGGGTTCGCGCCCGGCAGCGGGTTGTCGGCCGGCAGGAACGAGGAGTTCGGGTCGATCGTCGTGTTGTTCGAGCCGGCGAGGTCGGCGGAGCCGCCCCACAGCTCGGGGATGACCGCACCGAGAGCCTGCAGCACCTTGCCGGACGCGGCACGGGTGGCGACACCCTTGCCCGCCTCGAACGCCGGGAGCTTCTCCTCCCAGCCGGCCGGCAGCTCGCACGCGGCGATCCGGTCGAACTCGGCGGCACGCTCGGGCTGAGCGGTGCGCCACTCCTGGAAGCCCTTCTCCCACTCGGCCTTCGCCTCACGGCCGCGGTCGAGAGCCTGGCGGGTGTGCGCGAGGACCTCGTCCGCGACCTCGAAGGACTTCTCCGGGTCGAAGCCGAGGACGCGCTTGGTGGCCGCGACCTCGTCCTCGCCGAGCGCCGAGCCGTGCGCGGCCTCGGTGTTCTGCGCGTGCGGGGCGGGCCAGGCGATGATCGAGCGCATCGCGATGAACGACGGCTTGTCCGTCACCTTCTTCGCGGCCTCGATCGCGTTGTAGATGGCGTGCGGGTCGATGTCGCCGTCCGGCTTCGGCGCGACGCGCTGCACGTGCCAGCCGTACGCCTCGTACCGCTTGACGGTGTCCTCGGAGACCGCCGTCTCGGTGTCGCCCTCGATCGAGATGTGGTTGTCGTCCCACAGCAGGACGAGGTTGCCGAGCTTCTGGTGACCGGCCAGGGACGACGCCTCGTGCGAGATGCCCTCCTGGAGGCAGCCGTCACCGGCGATCGCGTAGATGAAGTGGTCGAAGGGGGACTCGCCCTGCGCCGTGTCCGGGTCGAACAGACCGCGCTCGTAGCGGGCGGCCATCGCCATGCCCACCGCGTTGGCGACACCCTGCCCGAGCGGGCCGGTCGTGGTCTCCACACCCGGGGTGTGCCCGTACTCGGGGTGGCCCGGGGTGCGGGAGCCCCACGTCCGGAAGGACTCCAGATCGTCCAGCTCCAGGCCGAACCCGGCCAGGTAGAGCTGCGTGTAGAGGGTCAGGGACGAGTGGCCCGCGGACAGCACGAAGCGGTCACGTCCGGTCCAGTCGGGGTCCGCCGGGTCGTGCCGCATCACCTTCTGAAAGAGGGTGTACGCGGCAGGCGCCAGACTCATGGCCGTACCGGGATGGCCGTTTCCGACCTTCTGTACGGCATCGGCGGCCAGGACGCGGGCGGTGTCGACGGCCCGCTGGTCCAACTCGGTCCACTCGAGGTCTGTGGTGGTCGGCTTGGTGCTCACCCTGGGTCAGGGCTCCTCTCCACATGTCACGCATGTCGAATGCCGGTGCACTGGGCGCCCACCGGCCGTTGTCGAGCCTACCCCCGTAGGTACGTGCGTTTTTTCGAGTCATTCCAGACTGCCGGGACTCTCCGGGATCCGCCTCCCGACTGGTCCGTTCCATGTTCGGCAACTGAATACGGAGCCGCTCGTAAGAGTGCTCAATCGAGCTCCGTCGCGCCCGTCGTGCACCCCTTCTTCCCGCCCTGGTGCGGCCGCTCCCAACACGACCCCACCCCCGCGAAGGCCGAGGTATAGGCAACGTCTACAGTGGCGTGGTACGCGCGAGCCTTTACGGGGAGTTCACACCCGGAGGCTTGCTGGGATGTCTCTGTCAGGGGTGTGCGTGACGGCCGTCGAATCCCGTCCAGCGGGGGTGCTCGGGACGAGCAGCAGCCCAAGCCACCGGCCGTTCGGGGCCCGTGTGAAGGCGTTCGTGGCGCTGACCAAGCCGCGAATCATCGAACTGTTGCTGATCACCACCGTTCCGGTGATGTTCCTGGCGCAGCAGGGTGTACCCGACCTCAAGCTGGTCCTGCTCACCTGCCTCGGCGGTTTTCTGTCGGCGGGCGGCGCCAACGCGCTGAACATGTACATCGACCGCGACATCGACGCCCTGATGGAGCGCACCTCGCAGCGGCCACTGGTCACCGGCATGGTCAGCCCGCGTGAGTGCCTGGCCTTCGGGATCACGCTGGCGGTCGTCTCGACCCTGTTGTTCGGGCTGACCGTCAACTGGCTGTCCGCGTGGCTGTCACTCGGAGCGCTCCTTTTCTACGTCGTCGTTTACACGATGATCCTCAAGCGGCGCACCTCCCAGAACATCGTCTGGGGCGGCATCGCCGGCTGCCTCCCGGTGCTCATCGGCTGGTCGTCCGTCACCAACTCCATGTCCTGGGCGCCGGTCCTCCTCTTCCTCGTCATGTTCTTCTGGACGCCGCCGCACTACTGGCCGCTGTCCATGAAGGTGAAGGAGGACTACGCGCGCGTGGGCGTGCCGATGCTTCCGGTCGTCGCCTCCAACAAGGTGGTCGCCCGCCAGATCGTCATCTACAGCTGGGTGATGGTCGCGGTCTCGCTGCTGCTCACCCCGCTCGGCTACACGGGCTGGTTCTACACCCTGGTCGCGCTCGGCGCGGGCGGGTTCTGGCTGTGGGAGGCGCACGGTCTGCAGAACCGCGCCAAGGCTGAGGTGACCGGTGGGAAGCTCAAGGAGATGCGGCTGTTCCACTGGTCCATCACCTACGTGTCGCTCCTGTTCGTCGCTGTCGCGGTGGACCCCTTCCTGCGCTAGGCGCCGTCCGGCGGATCTTCACGGGCGGGGTACGTGGGCTAAGCCACGTACCCCGCCCGTCGCCGTTTGATCTACCCGTCGGTAGCATCCTGGCCATGGCAGACACGCAGCAGGTTGACGAGACCACCGGCGCCGCCCAGGACGTCAAGGCCGAGCGCAAGGCGGCCAAGCTCGCCCAGCGGATCAACGCCTTCGCCAAGGAGCACGGCGGGACCGAGGGACACGTCGAGTACATCGGACAGCGCGGCGCCCGGATCGTCCTCGTGGGCGCGGACGGTGCCTGGGGGGACGTGGTGGCGCCCACCTTCACGATCGCCGAAGAGGCCGTCAAGAAGGCCGGGATCACTGTTCACGAGACGTTCGACGGTGAGTTCGCGGCGAAGATCAAGACGGGGCCGTACGAGTGGAAGAGGATGGCGGGGATTCAGCTGGGGGCGCCGAGTAACGGCTGACAATATCTGTTATCTGTCACCTGATAGTTGTTATCTGTCATTCGATATCCGTCAGCTGATTTCTGTCAGCTGTCACTCGTCAGGTGTCATCTGTCGGCTGTCATCCGTCAGCTGTTGGTACGCCTTGCGCTTCACCAACACCTGACGCCCGCCTCACCCGTTAGGACCTGAAGAACGCAACGGTCCAGTCGCGGGGAGTCCGGATGATCGAAACGCCGTCCCTGGTGGACCAGTACTGCCACGGCGTACTGAGGACGGAGTTGGGCCTCGGCACCTTCGAGGCCCACCTCGCCAGAACCGAGGGCCCCCCGGCCCCCGGCACCACCTTCTTCGACACCCAGACCGGCTTCGCGGTACGCCGCTGGTGCCCGCCCCTGCTCGGTCTGGAGCCGCACTGTCCGCCCGCCCGCTATCTGGCCCGGCGCCGCGAACTCGGCGTCCTGGAGTCGGGGCGCAGACTCCTGCGCGGCAGCGGCATCACGACGTATCTCGTCGACACGGGGCTGCCCGGGGACCTGACGGGACCGGGCGAGATGGCTTCGACCGGCGCGGCCCACGCCCATGAGATCGTCCGCCTGGAGCTGCTGGCGGAACAGGTCGCGGACACCTCGGGCACCGTCGAGTCCTTCCTCGCCAATCTCGCCGAGTCCGTCCACGGAGCCGCCGCGAACGCCGTCGCCTTCACGTCGGTCGCGGGGGGACGCCACGGTCTGGCGCTCGCGCCCGAGCCGCCGGGACCGGGAGAGGTGCGGGGCGCGGCGGGCCGCTGGCTCGCGGACCGCCGGGTGGGCGGGGCGCTGAGCGACCCGGTTCTGCTGCGCCACTTGCTGTGGATCGCGGTCGCCTCGGGGCTGCCTCTCCAGCTCCACGCCGGCCTGGGCGAACCAGGTCTGCGCATCGACCGCACCGACCCCGTGCTGCTCACCGACTTCGCCCGTGCCACGGCCGGGCTCGGCACGGATCTCATCCTCCTGCACGGCTACCCGTACCACCGGCACGCGGCGCACCTCGCCGGGGTCTTCCCGCACGTCTACGCCGACCTGGGTGCCGCGCTGGTGCGGACGGGAGCCCGGGCGGCGGCCGTCCTCTCCGAGATCCTGGAGCTGGCCCCCTTCGGCAAGCTCCTGTTCTCCAGCGGGGCACACGGTCTGCCCGAACTGCACGTCGTCGGCGCGCGCCTGTTCCGTGAGGCGCTGGCCCGGGTGCTGGGCACCTGGGTCGCCGAGGGCGCCTGGTCGCTGGTGGACGCGCAGCGGGTGGCGGGCCTGATCGCGGCGGGGAACGCCCGGCGGGTGTACGGGGTGGAGTGAGCCTACGCGCGCGTGAGCGCCGATTCCGCGGCAGGACCCGGCAGTTCCGCCGCGGCCTCCGGGCGTTCGCGCAGCGACAGCAGGACCCGCAGGACGCCGATCCACACCAGGCAGGCGCCGAACATGTGGAGGCCGACCAGGGCTTCGGGGAGGTCCGTGAAGTACTGGACGTAGCCGATGACGCCCTGGCCGAGCAGGATCAGGAACAGCTCGCGGGTGCGGTCGAGCGGGCCCTTGGGAGCGTCGACGGCCTTGAGGACGAACCACAGGGCGAAGGTCAGCGTGACCACGATCCAGGCCAGCACGGCGTGCAGCTTGGTGACGGTCTCCCAGTTCACGGCCATGCGTTCGACCTCGCTGGAGTCGCCCGCGTGCGGACCCGCGCCGGTGACCACCGTGCCCACCGCGATCAGCAGGATGGCGGCGGCGACCAGGCACCACACGAGCTGCTGCACCGCCTTGCCGACCAGCGGGCGCGGCTCGGCGGAGCCCTCGCGCGTGCGCTGCCACATCACCGTGGCCACCGTGATGAGCGCCGTGGAGAGCAGGAAGTGCGCGGCGACCGTGTAGGGGTTGAGGCCGACCAGGACGACGACGCCGCCGAGGATCGCGTTGCTCATGACGATCCAGAACTGCGTCCAGCCGAGCCGGGTGAGGTCGCGCCGCCAGGGCTTCTCGGAGCGCGCGGCGATGATCGCCCAGCCGACCGCCGCGCACAGCACGTAGGTCAGCATGCGGTTGGTGAACTCGATGACTCCGTGGAAGCCCATCGCGCTCGTCGTGGTGAGCGAGTCGTCGGTGCACTTGGGCCAGGTCGGGCAGCCGAGGCCCGAACCGGTCAGCCGTACGGCGCCGCCGGTGACCACGATGACCACCGACATGACGAGCGCGGCGAGGGCCGCTCGTCGAACCGTCCGGGAGGTCGGGGTCCAGCGTTCGGCGATGAGGGCGAGCGGGTTGCGCGCGAAGGCTACGGCGTCGGCTCGGGTCACGTTTGGCACGGGCCCCATCGTAGGCGTCCGCTTGTGCACGCCTTCACGAGGCCCCCGCACCTACGCAAATCGCCACCTCAGCCCGTCTCGTAGGCCCGTACACCCGGAACACCGGGAGTCGCTCACCCCCGCAGTCACTCCCAGCGGAAGAACTTGCCCGCCGCTCCCAGGCCCACGACCGCCCACACGGCCAGGATCCCGAGGTCGCGCCACGGCAGGCCCGCCCCGTGCTGGAGGACGTCCCGCAGCCCGTCCGAGAGCGCCGAGACGGGCAGCAGGCCGAGCACGTCCTGGGCGCCCGCCGGGAACTTGTCCATCGGGACGATCACACCGCCGCCCACGAGCAGCAGCAGGAAGACCAGGTTCGCGGCGGCGAGCGTCGCCTCCGCCTTGAGCGTGCCGGCCATCAGCAGGCCCAGGCCCGAGAAGGCGGCCGTGCCGAGGACCAGCAGGAGCAGGACGGACAGCGGGTTGCCGTGCGGCGACCAGCCCAGCGAGAAGGCGATCGCCGTCAGCAGGACGACCTGGAGGACCTCCGTGACCAGCACGGACGCCGTCTTCGCGGTCATCAGGCCCCAGCGGGGCAGCGGGGAGGCGGCGAGCCGCTTCAGGACCCCGTAGCGCCGCTCGAAGCCGGTGGCGATGGCCTGTCCGGTGAACGCGGTCGACATCACGGCGAGTGCCAGGATGCCGGGGGCCAGGAAGTCGACCGACTTGCCCTTGCCGGTGTCGATGATGTCGACCGAGCTGAACAGGACCAGCAGGAGTGTCGGGATGATCACCGTGAGGAGGAGCTGCTCACCGTTGCGGAGCAGCATCTTCGTCTCGAGCGCGGCCTGCGCGCCGATCATCCGGGGCAGCGGGGCCGCCCCCGGCTTCGGGGTGTAGGTACCGGCGGTGGTCACGAACGCAGCTCCTTGCCGGTCAGTTCCAAGAACACGTCTTCCAGGGTGTGGCGTTCGACGGAGATCTTCTCCGGCATCACCCCGTGCTGGGCGCACCAGGACGTGACGGTGGCCAGCAGCTGTGGGTCGATCTTGCCGCCCACCCGGTACGAGCCGGGCGTCAGTTCGGCTGCCGTGCAGTCGGCCGGCAGGGCCTTCAGCAGGGAGCCGACGTCGAGCCCCGGACGGCCGGTGAAGCGCAGGGTGTTCTCGGCGCCGCCGCGGCACAGCTGCTCGGGGGAGCCCTGCGCGATGACCCTGCCCGCGTCGATGATCGCGACGTCGTCGGCGAGTTGCTCGGCCTCGTCCATGTAGTGCGTGGTGAGGATGACCGAGGCGCCGTCGGCGCGCAGATCGCGGACGAGGTCCCAGGTGGCGCGGCGGGCCTGCGGGTCGAGGCCCGCGGTCGGCTCGTCGAGGAAGACCAGTTCGGGGCGGCCGACCACGGCCATCGCGAGCGCCAGGCGCTGCTGCTGGCCGCCCGAGAGCCGCCGGTAGGTCGTGCGGCCGCAGCTGTCGAGGCCGAGCCGTTCGATGAGCGCGTCCACGTCCAGGGGGTGGGCGTGGAGCTTCGCCACATGGCGGAGCATCTCGTCGGCGCGGGCACCGGAGTAGACCCCGCCGGACTGGAGCATCACGCCGATGCGGGAGTGGAGTTGCCCGGACTGTCTCACCGGGTCGAGGCCCAGGACGCGTACCGTGCCGGAATCCGGTTTCCGGTACCCCTCGCAGGTCTCGACCGTGGTCGTCTTGCCCGCCCCGTTGGGGCCCAGTACGGCGGTGATGCCCGCCTCGGCCACCAGGTCGAGGCCGTCCACCGCGGTCTTGTCGCCGTACCGCTTCACCAGGGCCTGGACCTGGACCACGGGCTCGCTTCGCATGAGGCGCAAGTCTAGGGAGCCGGTCGGGTGATCGGTCGGGCGGGGTTCAGGAGGCGGTCCTGGGTACGCCCCATTCGTCGCGGGGGCGGTGCAGTGCCAGCCAGCGTTCCGCGTACGCCACCGCGTCGGCCACCGGGAACAGGCGTACGTCGGCCGCGCCCACCCGGCCCCGTACGACGGGGCGGTCCCGTTCGAAGTCGGAGCCCAGTTCGTCGAAGCCGTCGGAGTCGACGGAGACCTCCGTGACGACCTCCCAGCGGGTCGTTCCCTGGGGGGTGCGCACCGGGCGTCCCACCTCGACGAGCGGGGACGGTATGCGGTATTCGGCGAGGTGGAAGCTGGTGCACGTGTCGTAGCCCGCGCCGAGCAGGAGCACCCGGGCGTCGAGGGCCTCCAGGCGGGCCAGTGGGCTGCGCTCGCCGAGTCGGCAGTCGGGGGCGTGCCCCTCGACGATCTGTGCCGCGCGGGGGCCTAGGGCCGCGAAGGAGGTCTGCGGATGGGCGCTGCGCAGGGCGCCGGGCCAGGTGCGGACGGTCTCCGGGATCACGCCGACCCCGCGGCTGGGCGTCACGAGAGGGTCGTAGGCGGGCATCGTCGCCCGAATGGGCGACCACCACTCCTCGGGTACGGGCGGATTGGTCCACAGCGCCGGGTCGGAGAGGTCCCCGGACTGGGTGGGGACCACCAGCGTGCCGTCGGGACCCAGCGCGTCGAGCAGTCCCTGGACGACGGCGACCGGGCCGCCGTTGACCCAGCCGAGGGCACTCAGGGAGGAGTGGGCGAGAAGCGTTTCTCCTGGCTGGACGCCCAGCTCCAGAAGCTGCGCGGCGAGGGTCTCGCGCGTGACGAGTGGGCCGGTCGGAGGGGGTGTCGACATGGTTCCCGAGTCTTGCGGAGAGCCGGTCCCGAAGCCAGCGAATTGATCGATCAAAGACCGTTGCCGCAGGTCGCCTTAGGTATACCTAAGTGATGTAGCGCACCGCCCGCCTCCGGGGGCGCGGCTTGTCAGGCTCCAGGGAATTACGCAACAATGGCGTTGTGAAAAACGTTGGCGAGGCTCGGGAGACCCCCATGGGGGCCCCTCAGGAGGAACTCGCGACCGGTGAGCGTTCGACGCGCAACCGTGTCGCGCGGTCCATCCTGGACCACGGCCCGTCGACCGTGGCCGACCTCGCGGGGCGGCTGGGCCTCACCCAGGCCGCCGTGCGCCGCCATCTCGACGCGCTGGTCGCCGACGACGTGGTGGAAGCACGGGAACAGCGGATCTACGGAGCGCGTACGCGTGGCCGTCCCGCCAAGGTGTTCGCCCTGACCGACTGCGGCCGGGACGCCTTCGACCAGTCCTACGACAAGCTCGCCGCGGACGCGATGCGCTGGATCGCGGCGCGCGAGGGCGGGGACGAGGCGGTCGTCGCGTTCGCCCGCGCCCGGATGGCCGCCCAGGCCGAGGCGTACCGCAGGGCCGTCGAGGCCGCCGCGCCGGAGCAGCGCACCGAAGCGCTGGCCAAGGCCTTGAGTGCGGACGGGTACGCTGCTGCAGCGCGTAGCGCACCGGTCGGCGAGCAGCTCTGCCAGCACCACTGCCCGGTCGCTCATGTCGCCGAGCAGTTCCCGCAGCTGTGCGAGGCGGAGACCGAGATCTTCTCCCAGCTGCTCGGCACCCATGTTCAGCGGCTGGCCACCATCGCCCACGGCGACGGTGTGTGCACCACGTTCATCCCCAAGATTTCCAAGATTTCCGAATCCACCCATAACGCATCTGCAAGTACCGCCGGGAGGAACCCCGCATGACGCTCCCCATCGAGGAGACTGCCCACCCTGAGCTCGAGGGTCTGGGTACGTACGAATACGGCTGGGCCGACTCCGACGTGGCCGGTGCCTCTGCCAAGCGCGGTATCAACGAGGACGTCGTCCGCGACATCTCCGCGAAGAAGAGCGAGCCGGAGTGGATGACCAAGCTCCGCCTCAAGGGCCTGCGCCTCTTCGAGAAGAAGCCCATGCCCAACTGGGGCTCGGACCTGTCCGGGATCGACTTCGACAACATCAAGTACTTCGTGCGTTCCACGGAGAAGCAGGCGGAGTCCTGGGAGGACCTGCCCGAGGACATCAAGAACACGTACGACAAGCTCGGCATCCCGGAGGCGGAGAAGCAGCGCCTCGTCGCCGGTGTCGCGGCCCAGTACGAGTCCGAGGTCGTCTACCACCAGATCCGCGAGGACCTGGAGGAGCAGGGCGTCATCTTCCTCGACACCGACACCGCCCTCAAGGAGCACCCGGAGCTCTTCAAGGAGTACTTCGGCACGGTCATCCCGGTCGGCGACAACAAGTTCGCGTCGCTGAACACCGCCGTGTGGTCCGGTGGCTCCTTCATCTACGTGCCGAAGGGCGTGCACGTCGAGATCCCGCTCCAGGCCTACTTCCGTATCAACACGGAGAACATGGGCCAGTTCGAGCGGACGCTGATCATCGTCGACGAGGACGCCTACGTCCACTACGTCGAGGGTTGTACGGCGCCGATCTACAAGTCGGACTCCCTGCACTCCGCGGTGGTCGAGATCATCGTGAAGAAGGGCGCCCGCTGCCGCTACACGACCATCCAGAACTGGTCGAACAACGTCTACAACCTGGTCACCAAGCGCGCCGTGGCGTACGAGGGCGCGACCATGGAGTGGATCGACGGCAACATCGGCTCCAAGGTCACCATGAAGTACCCGGCCGTCTACCTGATGGGCGAGCACGCCAAGGGCGAGACCCTCTCCATCGCCTTCGCGGGCGAGGGTCAGCACCAGGACGCGGGCTCCAAGATGGTCCACATGGCGCCGAACACGTCGTCGAACATCGTGTCGAAGTCCGTGGCGCGCGGTGGCGGTCGTACGTCCTACCGCGGTCTGGTCGAGATCGGCGAGGGCGCCCACGGCTCGAAGTCGAACGTGCTGTGCGACGCGCTGCTCGTCGACACCATCTCCCGCTCCGACACCTACCCGTACGTCGACGTCCGCGAGGACGACGTGTCCATGGGCCACGAGGCGACGGTCTCCAAGGTCTCCGAGGACCAGCTCTTCTACCTGATGAGCCGCGGCCTGACGGAGTTCGAGGCGATGGCGATGATCGTGCGCGGCTTCGTCGAGCCGATCGCCAAGGAGCTGCCCATGGAGTACGCGCTTGAACTCAACCGGCTGATCGAGCTGCAGATGGAAGGCGCGGTCGGCTAAGACCCGCCGCCCGGGAAACAGCTGGTGGCCCGCCCCTTCCGGCGGGCCCGAGGATCTCAACCGACGCAGGAAAGAGAGCAGACCGACAGCCATGGCTGAGGCTCAGAACATCCCGGTGGGTTCCACCACCGCCGGACAGATCGCGGTGGCCGCCGAGTCGACCGTCGCCACGCGCATGAGCGCGCCCCCGTCCTTCGACGTGGCGGACTTCCCGGTCCCCCACGGCCGGGAGGAGGAGTGGCGGTTCACCCCGCTGGAGCGCCTGCGCGGGCTGCACGACGGGACCGCGGTCGCGACCGGCGACGGCCTGAAGGTCGACGTGGAGGCGCCCGCGGGCGTCGTCGTGGAGACCGTCGGCCGTGACGACGCGCGCCTCGGCCGGGCGGGCACCCCGGTGGACCGCGTCGCCGCCCAGGCGTACTCCGCGTTCGAGAAGGCCGGCGTGATCACCGTCCCCAAGGAGACGGTGCTCACCGAGCCCATCCGCGTCGCGGTGCACGGCGAGGGCGGGGTCGCCTACGGCCACCAGGTCGTGGAGCTCGGAGCCTTCGCCGAGGCCGTCGTCGTCATCGACCACACCGGTGACGCCGTGCTCGCCGCCAACGTCGACTACATCCTGGGCGACGGCGCCAAGCTCACCGTCGTCTCCGTCCAGGACTGGGACGACAAGGCCGTGCACGTGGGCCAGCACAACGCGCTGGTCGGCCGGGACGCCACGTTCAAGTCGTTCGTGGTCACCTTCGGCGGCGACCTCGTGCGCCTGCACCCGCGCGTCGCCTACGCCGGCACCGGTGGTGAGGTCGAGCTGTTCGGTCTGTACTTCACGGACGCGGGCCAGCACCAGGAGCACCGTCTGCTGGTCGACCACAACACCCCGCACTGCAAGTCGAACGTCGCCTACAAGGGCGCGCTCCAGGGCGACGGCGCGCATGCCGTGTGGATCGGTGACGTCCTCATCGAGGCCAAGGCCGAGGGCACGGACACGTACGAGATGAACCGCAACCTGGTTCTGACCGACGGCGCCCGCGTCGACTCCGTGCCGAACCTGGAGATCGAGACCGGCGAGATCGTCGGCGCCGGACACGCCTCCGCGACCGGCCGCTTCGACGACGAGCAGCTCTTCTACCTGATGGCCCGCGGTATCCCCGCCGACGAGGCCCGCCGACTGGTGGTCCGCGGCTTCTTCGCCGAGCTCGTGCAGCAGATCGGTGTCGACGACATCGAAGAGCGGCTCCTCGTGAAGATCGACGAGGAGCTGGAGGCGTCGGTCTGATGACTGCCTCGTCGACGTTCGTACGCGCCTGTGGGCTGAGCGAGCTGGAGGAGGGCACCCCGAAGCGGGTGGAACTCGACGGCACGCCGGTCTCGGTCGTGAAGACCGAGGGGGAGGTGTTCGCGATCAACGACATCTGCTCGCACGCCAACGTCTCGCTCTCCGAGGGCGAGGTGGAGGACTGCCAGATCGAGTGCTGGCTGCACGGCTCCGCGTTCGACCTGCGCACCGGCAAGCCGTCCGGCCTTCCCGCGACGCGCCCCGTCCCCGTATACCCCGTAAAGATCGAAGGGGACGACGTACTCGTCTCCCTCACCCAGGAGTCCTGAGGAACCCATGGCAACGCTTGAAATCCACGACCTGCACGTCACCGTCGAGGCCGACAACGCCACGAAGGAGATCCTCAAGGGCGTCGACCTGACCGTGAAGCAGGGCGAGACGCACGCCATCATGGGCCCCAACGGCTCCGGCAAGTCGACCCTCGCCTACTCGCTCGCGGGCCACCCGAAGTACACGATCACCAGCGGCACCGTCACCCTCGACGGCGAGAACGTCCTGGAGATGTCCGTCGACGAGCGCGCCCGCGCGGGCCTGTTCCTCGCGATGCAGTACCCGGTCGAGATCCCCGGTGTCTCGGTCTCCAACTTCCTGCGCACCTCCGCCACGGCCGTCCGCGGCGAGGCCCCCAAGCTGCGCACCTGGGTGAAGGAGGTCAAGGAGACCATGGAGCGTCTCTCCATGGACCCCTCCTTCGCCGAGCGCAACGTGAACGAGGGCTTCTCCGGCGGTGAGAAGAAGCGCCACGAGATCCTCCAGCTGGAGCTGCTCAAGCCGAAGATCGCGATCCTCGACGAGACCGACTCCGGCCTGGACGTCGACGCCCTGCGTGTCGTCTCCGAGGGCGTCAACCGCGTCCGCGAGACCGGCGAGGTCGGCACCCTGCTGATCACGCACTACACGCGCATCCTGCGCTACATCAAGCCCGACTTCGTCCACGTCTTCTCCGGCGGCCGCATCGTCGAGTCCGGCGGCGCCGAGCTCGCCGACAAGCTGGAGAACGAGGGCTACGAGGCTTATGCGAAGCATGAAGTCGACACGAAGGGTGGCGCATCCGCGTGACACAGCTGCCGGGCCTCCTCGACACCGAGGCGATCCGCAAGGACTTCCCCATCCTGGACCGTCAGGTCCACGACGGCAGGAAGCTCGTGTACCTGGACAACGCGGCGACCTCGCAGAAGCCGCGCCAGGTGCTGGACGCCCTGAGTGAGTACTACGAGCGCTACAACGCCAACGTCCACCGCGGTGTGCATGTGCTCGCCGAGGAGGCCACGGCGCTGTACGAGGGCGCGCGCGACAAGGTCGCCGCGTTCATCAACGCGCCGAGCCGCGACGAGGTGATCTTCACCAAGAACGCCTCCGAGTCGCTCAACCTCGTGGCCAACATGCTCGGCTGGGCCGACGAGCCCTACCGGGTCGACCACGAGACCGAGATCGTCATCACCGAGATGGAGCACCACTCCAACATCGTGCCGTGGCAGCTGCTGGCGCAGCGCACGGGCGCGAAGCTGAAGTGGTTCGGTCTCACCGACGACGGCCGTCTCGACCTGTCGAACATCAACGAGATCATCACCGAGAAGACGAAGATCGTCTCCTTCGTGCTGGTGTCGAACATCCTGGGCACCGTGAACCCGGTCGAGGCCATAGTCCGTCGCGCCCAGGAGGTCGGTGCGCTGGTCTGCATCGACGCCTCGCAGGCCGCGCCGCACATGCCGCTGGACGTCCAGGCCCTCCAGGCCGACTTCGTGGCCTTCACCGGCCACAAGATGTGCGGCCCGACGGGCATCGGCGTGCTGTGGGGCCGCCAGGAGCTCCTGGAGGACCTGCCTCCGTTCCTCGGCGGCGGCGAGATGATCGAGACGGTGTCGATGCACTCGTCGACGTACGCCCCGGCGCCGCACAAGTTCGAGGCGGGCACCCCGCCGATCGCGCAGGCGGTCGGCCTCGGCGCGGCGATCGACTACCTGAACGCGATCGGCATGGACAAGATCCTCGCCCATGAGCACGCGCTCACCGAATACGCGGTGAAGCGGCTCGGCGAGGTCCCCGACCTGCGGATCATCGGCCCGACCACGGCCGAGGACCGCGGTGCCGCGATCTCGTTCACCCTGGGTGACATCCACCCGCACGACGTGGGCCAGGTCCTGGACGAGCAGGGCATCGCGGTCCGGGTCGGACACCACTGCGCACGCCCGGTCTGCCTGCGGTACGGAATTCCTGCGACCACGCGAGCGTCGTTCTATCTGTACTCCACGCCGGCCGAGATCGACGCGCTGGTGGACGGCCTGGAGCACGTCCGGAACTTCTTCGGCTGAGGGGCTGGCTGAGACGTGAAGCTTGATTCGATGTACCAGGAAGTCATCCTGGACCACTACAAGCACCCCCATGGGCGAGGCTTGCGGGATGGCGATGCCGAGGTGCACCACGTCAACCCGACGTGCGGCGACGAGATCACGCTGCGCGTGAAGTACGACGGCGAGCAGATCGCGGACATCTCGTACGAGGGACAGGGCTGCTCCATCAGCCAGGCCTCGGCGTCCGTGCTGAACGAGCTCCTCGTCGGCAAGGACGTGTCCGAGGCGCAGAAGATCCAGGAGACCTTCCTGGAGCTGATGCAGTCCAAGGGCAGGATCGCGCCCGACGACGCGATGGAGGAGGTGCTGGAGGACGCGGTCGCGTTCGCCGGTGTCTCCAAGTACCCGGCCCGGGTCAAGTGCGCCCTCCTGAGTTGGATGGCGTGGAAGGACGCGACGGCCCAGGCTCTGGGCGAGAGCGCCGAGAGGAAGACGGCATGAGCGAGAACGAGACCCTGACGATGAAGCCGGCCTCCGAGGAAGAAGTCCGTGAGGCGCTGTACGACGTCGTCGACCCCGAGCTGGGCATCGACGTCGTCAATCTCGGCCTGATCTACGGCATCCACATCGACGACGCGAACATCGCGACGATCGACATGACCCTGACGTCCGCGGCCTGCCCGCTCACCGATGTCATCGAGGACCAGGCCAAGTCCGCCACGGACGGCATCGTCAACGAACTGCGCATCAACTGGGTCTGGATGCCGCCGTGGGGCCCGGACAAGATCACGGACGACGGGCGTGAGCAGCTTCGGGCGCTCGGGTTCAACGTCTGAGTCCGCGCACCCCTTCGCACACGTCTGCGGCCCCCGGCAGT
This sequence comes from Streptomyces mirabilis, assembly GCF_039503195.1. Lineage (NCBI taxonomy): Bacteria > Bacillati > Actinomycetota > Actinomycetes > Kitasatosporales > Streptomycetaceae > Streptomyces > Streptomyces mirabilis. Next base: position 2,890,105 of record NZ_JBCJKP010000001.1, on the reverse strand, counting down.
TCGCCGGGGGCCACAGGTGTTCCTGCGCTCAGGACCAGCCGTTCACCACACGGAACGCCGAGTCCGCGCGGAAGAGCTGACTGTTGTCGTCCCCGTCCAGGCGGAGCTGGAAGTTGCGGTGGCGCAGATAGCGGCCCGGGTAGTTGATCGACTCCAGCATGACGGCGCCGGTGTACGGGGACGTCCGGGGGCAGAAGGTGGCGTCCTTGCGGAAGAGGTCGGAGCCGTCGTTGCGGTCGGCGCGCAGAGAGAAGTTGCGGTGGCGCAGATAGGCGCCGTCGGCGGTGGCGAAGGAGTAGCAGTTGGAGTTGCCGAGTCCCGCCACCACCTTGAAGCTGGCGTCCCGCTTGGTCGAGCCCGAACTGCCCGAATCCACCGGATCGAGCCGTACGAAGCCGTCGCTCAGATGCCAGTAGCGGTTCGGGTAGTTGACCGACTGGAGCGACTTCCGCGAGGAGACGGGCTTGGACTCGGGAGGCTTGCTGGACGAGGCGGTCTTCGACGGCTCGGTGGTGCCGGCGACCGGCTTGTCGTCGGACCCCTGTTCCGAGAGCCCCGGCGAGGCCGAGTCCGACGCGGTGGAGGTGGAGCCGGAGTGCCGCGGGGAGGACAGGGCGTTCTTGCCTGCCGGGGCCGTGGTGCTGCCCTCGGCCGAGGCGGAGAAGCCGGGTATGAGCGGGACGCCGGTGTCGGAGGCGGTGTGGTTCGCCCGGTTCTTCGACGCGGCGTCAGTGTTGCTGTCCAGTACGGCGATCGCGGTCGCGGTGGCGATGAGTACCGCCACCGCGAGTCCGCCGGCCATCCACAGCCGTCGGGTTCCGGGCAGCCGTCCCTCGTCCGGGAACTCCCCGGACTCCCAGGGCACCGGCGGCTCGACGAAGGGAGGCAGTTCCCCAGGATAGGGAGTGCCTTGGGGGGTGGGGCGCCAGGCGGGTTCCTCCGAAGTGGGCACGGGCTGGTCGGGCCCGGGCTCGGGTTCGGGCTCTGGCGTTGTTTCTGGCATGCGCGTTCCTCCAGCGTCGCCCAAGGCGCACGCGGATTCGTCTACTGGTCTCAGCACAAGAGGGGGCGCAGGCACACGGAACGGCGGTAGCCGTGGAAACCCGGTGCGCGACTGGTGAAACAGTAGTGGACTTGGTGACTTCTGAGCAGCCGTTTCCCCACTGATCCCCGTGGTCCCACGGGGATTCATGGGGGTTCATGGGATTTCATGGGCGTGGTGGCTGCACATTGCATGCTCAGTGTGATCCAAGTCCGGACTCATCGAGGCGCGACGGCGTGAGGTCGTGTCCGCTTCTGTGCAACCCGCCCGGTGTTCGTCCTCGGCTGCCCCCGCTCGGGGACCACGCTTGTCCAGCTGATGCTGCACGCGCGTCCACGGATCGCCCTGCCGCCCGTAACGCTCCCCCATGGCCTCAAGGGCTCGTCCGGTTCGCGCACCCACGCCAGGCGGTCGAGCGTCCGCCGCCCCAATACGGCCTCGCTCACCCGTATCTGATCGGACGTCAGCCCGATGGTTCAGGTGCCGCCGGTCCGCCAGATCGCCGAAGGCAGCTCGCGCTCCTTGTGTACGTGCGTACGCATCGATGCGTACACTCGTACACATGGGATACGCACTGCTCGCCGGAGCCATCGCCTCCGAGGTGGCCGCCACGACCGCCATGAAGTACAGCGAGGGCTTCAGCAGGCTCTGGCCCTCGTTGGTGACCGTCCTCGGATACGTCATCGCCTTCGTGCTGCTCGCGCAGTGCCTCAAGACCGTCCAGGTCGGCACGGCCTACGCGATCTGGGCCGGCGCCGGCACCGCCGTCATCGCCGCGATCGGCATGGTGTTCCTCGGCGAGGCGCTCAGCTTCACCAAGGTCGCCGGGATACTGCTGATCATCGGCGGGGTCGTGGTGCTGAACCTCGGCGGGGCCCACTGATGGCGGCGCGCCGCTACGACCCCGAGCGGCGGCAGCGGATCATCGACGCGGCGATCCGGGTCGTGGGCGCCAAGGGACTCGCCGGGCTGAGCCATCGCACCGTCGCCGCCGAGGCCGATGTGCCGCTCGGCTCCACCACGTACCACTTCAAGACCCTCGACGAGCTCATGGTCGCCGCGCTGCGCCAGGCGAACGAGGGCTTCGCCAAGGTGATCGCCGCGCACGGTGCGCTGAAGGACCCCCGGGCCGACCTCGCCGGCGAACTCGCCGGGCTGATGGGGGAGTGGCTCGCGGGCGACCGTACGGGGGTGGAGCTGGAGTACGAGCTCTACCTCGCGGCGCTGCGCCGCCCCGCCCTGCGCCCCGTTGCCGCCGAATGGGTCCAGGACCTCGCCGAACCCCTCGCCCGCCGCACCGACCCCGTCACCGCGAGAGCGCTGGTGGCGCTCGTGGACGGGATCTGTCTGCAGGTGCTGCTGACAGGGGCCTCGTACGACGAGGGGTATGCGCGGGAGGTGTTGGGGCGGGTGATCGGCTGAGGGGGAGGGCTCGGCGCGGGGGACGCGCGGGGTGTGAGGGCGGGGTCCCGCCGTGCGTCCCGCACAGGGGCGTACGGGGCGCCCGGCACGTGAGATGGCGGGCGTACCGGTTCGCTCGTGCGCCCCGGGCCGCGTTAGGTTTCACCCATGACCGACACGACTGCTACTCGCACCACCGGCGCCGTCGCCGCCGGCCTCGCCACCCTCACGGCCGACGGCACCGTCCTCGACACCTGGTTCCCCGCGCCCGAGCTGTCCGCCGAACCCGGCCCGGCCGGCACCGAGCGGCTGTCCGCCGAGCGTGCCGTCGAGCTGCTCGGCGAAGGCGCCGCCAAAGCCATCGGGCCCGACGCCCGCCGGGGCGTCGAAGTGGTCGCGGTCCGCACGGTCATCGCCTCACTGGACGAGAAGCCGATCGACGCGCACGACACCTATCTGCGCCTGCACCTGCTCTCGCACCGCCTCGTGAAGCCGCACGGCCAGAGCCTGGACGGCATCTTCGGGCACCTCGCCAACGTCGCCTGGACCTCGCTCGGCCCGGTCGCCGTGGACGACGTCGAGAAGGCGCGCCTCAACGCCCGCGCCGAGGGCCTGCACCTCCAGGTGACGTCCATCGACAAGTTCCCGCGCATGACGGACTACGTCGCCCCCAAGGGCGTCCGGATCGCCGACGCCGACCGTGTCCGGCTCGGCGCGCACCTCGCCGAGGGCACCACCGTCATGCACGAGGGCTTCGTGAACTTCAACGCGGGCACGCTCGGCACGTCGATGGTCGAGGGCCGCATCTCGGCCGGTGTCGTGATCGGCGACGGCTCCGACATCGGCGGCGGCGCCTCCACCATGGGCACCCTCTCCGGCGGCGGCAACGTCCGCATCACCATCGGTGAGCGCTGCCTGATCGGCGCCGAGGCGGGCGTAGGTATCGCCCTCGGCGACGAGTGCGTGGTCGAGGCGGGGCTGTACGTCACCGCGGGCACCCGCGTGACCATGCCCGACGGGCAGATCGTCAAGGCCCGCGAACTGTCCGGTGCGTCGAACATCCTCTTCCGCCGCAACTCGGTGACGGGAACCGTCGAGGCCCGGCCGAACAACGCGGTGTGGGGCGGCCTGAACGAGATTCTGCACAGCCACAACTGATCATCGGCGGCCGTGACCTGCGCCCCCCCTCGACCGACGCCCTGACCCGCTGCCGAGCTGTCGGCGGCTGTCGACGCCGGTCACCATCGAGCGCCCTTCCACGGCCCCAGGACGGCCGGGAGGGCGCTCGCTGCCCCTCCAGGCACCCGTCTGCCACGCCTACTCCCCCTGCTGCGAGAGTGTTCCGATGCTGCTCGATCCTGAGAACACTCTCTTCGTCCGTGGCGCCACGCCCGTGCTCCTGCTGGCCGACGCGCCTGTCCACGACGCCCTACCGCTCTTGGCCGCGCCCGGAGGGGCGGTGCCCCGGTGCGAGGGTTGGGGCATCGTCCCCCGACTCACTCTGTGTGTCGTGGACGGACCTGGGGACCACGGGCTCGTCGTCCCCGCTCTTGCTGCGCCGGTGGTCGGCGGCCCCAACGAAGCCGGGGCGTCCAGCGGCATGGCCGACTGGTGCGAGGACGCCGAGCAGGCCGGTGGAGCCGTCGTCCTGTCTTTGGACCGATTGCCCGACGTACTCGACTGGTCTGCCCTGCTGTCCTCGGGCACAGCCCGCGGCGGCTTCATGCCTGTGGCGGCCTGACCTCAGCAGTGCCGGAGCGGCTCAGCCGGCATGACGCCCGCCGCGAGCGTCCGCGGGTGTGGGCGGGATCCAGCTGATCTGTCAACGCCGCGTATGCGCGCTCCACCTCGCCCAGGTACTGCTCCAGGCGGAAGCGAACCTCCTCGATGACCCTCCCGTCGAGGCCCGGGTACTTCAGGTCGGACCAGATGACCGCCTCGCCCCGGAGCCGGACCCGGATGGTCAGCCTGTCCGGCCCCGGCTCGGGCTGCTCCTGGGCCGCCACATCCACGTTGCACGGCATGTCCGTCGGACAGAGCGGTCCGCCCGGGCGGAGCAGTCGCCCCGGATCGAGGCCGGCCATTCTGCTGTCGCTGCGCGCGACCACGTCGAGGCCGTCGACGAAGAGGTACGTGTGCACGGCAGCACACGCCGGCGGCCCAGGACACGCGCTGATGAGCAGCGTGCTCGCCGCACCCTCGCTTCGCCCGTCGGGCACGGTGGCCCTCAGCTCGCGCGGGGACCTACGCGGCATCCGCCTGATGTGACGTCATGGAGCGATCCTATCGGCCACGTCGCACCAGTTCGCAAGAGCGCGTGCAGTCCGTGCTGCGGGCGGGATCCGCTTACCTCTCAGGTCATCGACCGGGGTGCGCCCGCATGCCAGGCTTCCAGCGTAGGGAGCCCGGCCGACCGGAAGGACCACCATGCCCGCCTACGTCATCGCTCACCTGCAAGAGGCCGCTCCGCACCCGGAGATCGCCGAGTACATCGAGCGCATCCCCACCACCTTCGAGCCGTACGGCGGACGCTTTCTCGTGCACGCCGCGCAGCACGAGGTGAAGGAGGGCAGTTGGCCCGGGCACGTCGTCGTGATCGGGTTCCCGGGGATCGCCGAAGCGCGGGCCTGGTGGGACTCCCCCGCATACCAGGAGATCGCACCGCTGCGCTCGTGCCACATCGAGGGCGAGATCATCCTGGTCGAAGGTGTCCCCGAGGGCTACGACCCGACCGCCACCGCGAAGGCGATGCGGGAGGCCCTGCCTGCCGAGTAGCCCTCGGGCTCGGCGGGCGCGCCCTGTTGGCCGTCGGTGTCGACGCAGCGTCGTCAGCTCGTGAGGATGACGAGTTGCCGGGTCGCTCGGGTCATCGCGACATAGCGGTCGACCGCTCCCTCGACGCCCTCGCCGAACGCCTCCGGATCGATGAGGACGACCAGGTCGAACTCGAGCCCCTTCGACAGCTCCGGGGTCAGCGAACGGACACGGGACGTCGTCCGGAACGAGGGATCGCCGATGACGCAGGCGATCCCGCCGGCGTGCGTGGCGAGCCAGGTGTCGAGGATCGAGCCCAGATCCGCTGCGGATCCGTGGACGACGGGAACGCCGCCGCTGCGGATGGAGGTCGGCACATTGGCGTCCGGGAGCACGGCCCGGATGACCGGCTCGGCCTCCGCCATGATTTCTTCCGGCGTCCGGTAGTTGATGCCCAAGGAGGCCGACTCGATCCGGTCGAGCCCGATCCGCTCGAGCCGTTCCCGCCACGACTCCGTGAACCCGTGCCTGGCCTGGGCACGGTCCCCGACGATGGTGAAGCTCCGGGACGGGCACCGCAGCAGCAGCATCTGCCACTCCGCGTCCGTCAGCTCCTGGGCCTCGTCCACGACGATGTGCGCGAACGGGCCGGCCAGCAGGTCCGGTTCGCTGCCGGGCAGCGCGGACTCGTCGACCAGGGTGTCCCGCAGGTCCTGTCCGTGCAGCATGCCCAGCGCGCCCTCGCTCTCGTCGATCACGACGTTCTGCAGCAGGCTGTCGATGACGTCGGCCCGGCGCGCGCGTTCGGCGGCCACGGCGGCTTCGCTGCGACGCTTGCGCCGCGCCGCCTCCGGGTCGCCGAGCCGCTGCCGTGCCGCGTCCAGGAACGGCAGGTCGGACACCGTCCAGGCCCGGGCGTCCTCGCGCTGCAGCTTCCGGACCTCGTCGGGGCCGAGCCAGGGTGCGCACTTGCGCAGGTAGGCGGGTACCGACCACAGATCTGAGACGAGGTCGGCCGCTTCGAGCAGCGGCCACGCGCGGTTGAAGGCCAGGAGCAGCTCCCTGTTCCGCCGCAGCGACGTGCGGAGCAGGTCGGCCGAGACGTCGTCGTCAGGCGCCGAGGCGTCGTCGTGCCTGTCCACCAGGATCGTCAGCAGCTCCTCCCAGACCTGGTCGCGGGCCTCGTTGTGCGGAGTACCGGGTTCCGCCGCTTCGAACGCCATGGCCCAGTCGTCGGCGCTCAGCCAGATGTCGGACCAGTGGGTCGTGACCGTCATCCCCTTGGTGGGCGGCTCCTCGTAGAACCTGACGGCCGTCTCGATCGCCTTCACCAGGTTCACGGACGACTTCAGGGCGGCCACGTCCGGATCGGCCTCGAGCGTCGCCGCGGCTCCCTCGGCGACGAGGTCCCGCAGGACGCAGGTCTGCACGCCCTCCTCTCCGAGGCTGGGCAGGACGTCGGCGACGTACGCCAGGTAGGGCCGGTGCGGACCGACGAACAGCACGCCGCCCCGGCGGTGACCGAGGCGCGGGTCGGAGTGGAGGAGGTAGGCGGAGCGGTGCAGGGCGACGACCGTCTTGCCCGTACCCGGGCCGCCGTCGACGACGAGAGCGCCGCGTGATCCCGCGCGGATGATGGCGTCCTGGTCGGCCTGGATGGTGCCGAGCACGTCGCGCATCCGCCCCGACCGGTCGCCGCTCAGGCTGGCGATGAAGGCGGACTGGTCGTCGAGCGCGGCGTGCCCGGCGAACCCGTCGGAGGTGAACACCTCGTCCCAGTAGTCGCCGATCCGGCCGCGCGTCCAGCGGTACCTGCGGCGGCTCGCCAGACCCATCGGGTTGGCGTGGGTGGCTCCGAAGAACGGCTCGGCGGCGGGGGAGCGCCAGTCGAGCAGCAGCCGACGACCCGTGCTGTCCGTAAGGCCGAGTCGTCCGACGTACACGGGTTCGGGGCTGTCCGCGCCGACCATGTGCCCCAGGCACAGGTCCAGACCGAAGCGACGCAGTGCGCGCAGGCGAGCGGTCAGCCGGTGGATCTCGATGTCCCGGTCCATCGCTTGCCGGCCGAGGCCGCCGGGCGCCCTGCGCGCGGCGTCGAGGCGTTCGGTCAGCTCGGCGATCGACTGCTTCAGGCACTCCGCGAGGGCCGCGAAGTGCTGCTCGTCGCCGGCGATCAGCGTCGGGTCGGCCTTGGTGGCGAGACGGTCGGGAAGGTCGAACGCACTGGTGGTCAGGGGGTTCACGTCGTTGGCTCCGAATGCTGCGAAGGTGAGGTCGCTCGTGACCCTTGCGCGCGGCAAGGCGCCCGGACCGGCGTGTGCGGGTTCTCGCGAGCGGGGTTCTGACGGGGCGGTCCCGCGTGGCTCATGCGGACATGCGCGCGTTGTCCTGGCCGGTCGTGCCGGTCGTGCCGGTCGTGCCGGTCATGCCGATCGTGTCGAGGAGAAGCTTCGCGGCCACCGTCGCCCCGTCGGTGCGGATCGTGGGGACCACGGCTCTCGCTCGTGCGCGGGTCCCGGGGCCGGCGCCGCAGACCGATCACTGCCCGGTGGCTGTTCTCTGCCTCGCCGTACGGCTCGCGCACCAGGCCGGTCGCCACCGAGCGCATCGACGGGCCGAGCGGCACCGGCGGCACGTCGACCCGAGCCGGCAGCGCCCCGAACTCCTCGTCCGGCGGGGCGCGCACCCGCACCTCCGCGCCGAGTCCCCGCAACCCCACCGCCAGTCCCGCCGGCGGTTCGACGTCCCCCCGCGATCCCCACGTCGACAAACAGCACCCGCACTTCGCGACTCCCCGTTTCCACAGATTCCGGCTTCGGCCGGAGATTCTGCGGCACGACGGGGGCCTTGCCGCAAGCCCCCCGGTGCGCTATAAGTTGAGAGTGGCAAGGAGCGGGTCATCACCTCCTTGCCTTTTCTCTTGTCGTCCGCCGTGGAATCGATCGTGACAAACCCTCGGGGAAGACGTAGGTGACGATGGATGCCGAAGCGCGGGAGAACTGCCGTGAGTTCGTGGCGAATCGGTCGTCCACGCTGTTGAGGACGGCCGTGCTTCAGGCGGCCGCCAACTCCTCGTACGCCGCCAGCAGTCCGTCGGTCACCTCCCGGCCGGCGGCCCGCAGCGGCGCGCGGACCGGGCCCGCGGGCAGGCCGAGCCGACCGAGCAGGGCCTTGGCCGTGACCGTGCCGGGCAGGCCCGACGACATCATCAACTCGATGAGCGGGACGGCGCGTTGTTGCCGACGGGCCGCCTCCGCCGTGTCCCCCGCCTCGAAGGTGTCGAGGATCGCACGGAAGGGGCCCGGGACGGCGTTCGCCACCGTGCTGATGTAGCCGGCCCCGCCGACCGCCCGCAGCGCGAGCACCTGCTCGTCACAGCCCGCGTAGTACGCCAACTCCGTGCGGGCCAGCACCTTCTGGGTGCCGAGGAGGTCGTACGCGCAGTCCTTGACGGCGACGATCCGAGGGTGCTCGGCGAGCCGGATCAGGGTGTCGGGCTCGATGCGGGTGCCGGTGCGGCCGGGAATGTCGTACAGCGTGAGCGGCAGTCCGGTGGCGTCGGCGATCTCCCGGAAGTGGGCCTCGACGGCGTCCTGCGGAGGCCTGCTGTAGTACGGCGTCACGACCAACAGACCGTCCGCGCCCGCCTTTTCGGCCGCGAGGGCCAGTTCGACGGTGTGCCGTGTGTCGGCGGTGCCGACGCCCGCGACGATCGCGGCCCGGTCGCCGACCGCCTCCCGCACGGCGCGTACGAGCGCGGACTTCTCGGCGTCGGTCGTGGTCGGGGACTCGCCCGTGGTGCCGGACAGGACCAGGCCGTCGCAGCCCGCGCGGACCAGCCGGTCGGCGAGCCGCCCCGCCCCGTCGAGGTCGAGCGCGCCCGCCTCGGTGAAGGGCGTGACCATCGCGCAGAGCGCACGGCCGAAGGGAGGGGTGGGGGGAGGGGCGGAGGGGGCTGAGGTCGTCATACGAGCTAGTCTCGGCAGCTCCACTGTGAAGCTCCACTTAATTCTTCTACGAGGTAAAGGAAAGCGTTGCTACCAGGTGGCCGCTTTCGCGAGGCCCTGGTGTCAACCCGGCCCCTCATGGGTCACCATGGCGGGGACGGAAGTCGACGGCAGATCGCGGGAGGCGTCATGAGGCTGGGCAAGGCACTCGCCACCGGAGTCGCGGAAGAGCGGACTCGCGCGGACGACGACAATCTCCAACTTCCCGAGGAACTTCCCGAGGGAATGGAGGAGTTGGAGGCGTCCGTGCCCGATGAGGTCCCGGTCGCCCGATGAGGTTGCGGCTCCCCGAGGAACGTCCGACGGAGCCGCCGACCGGATACAAGATCGCCCACCCGGTGCTGTCCCAGGACGGCACCCGGGCCGGGTTCACCGGTGTGTCGCTGGGCGGCGCGGTGCCGTACGAAGTGCTGGACGAGGCGCGCTGCGTCTACGGGCTGCGGCACCGGGCGCCACACCGCCGCTGCGACTGCGGCTTCCACTGCGTGCACGACTCGGCCACGGCCGAGGCCATGCTCTGCACCGCCGAGCACCGGGCGGCCGTCCTCCTGGAGGTCTCCGTCCTCGGCGCCTACATCCGCTTCGAACAGGGGTTCCGCTACGCCCGCCAACGGGTGCGGAGCGCCACGGTCGGTCCCTGCGCCTGTGGCGCGGTGGCCGCCGCGCTCGCGGACGCGGGCTGGGGGCGTCCCGGCTGGCGCGCCCTCGCCCCGGCCTGCGCGGGCTGTGTACGCGGTCGTACGTCCCTGTCGTTGGCGGGGTTCGCGCGGCTGGCCGGTGACGGGCTGCGGGTCCGCGCCGGGAGCGGGGCCGTGGTGGTGGATCTGCCCGCGGGGCTCGGGGTGTCCGAACTCGTGGCCGAGGCGGCACTGCTGCAGGCCCGGCTGGACTGGTTCCAGACCCAACTGGCACGTCTCGACGAGGGTGGGCCGCAGGGCTGAGTCCACCTCCGACAACTTGACCCGTCTGGACAAAAAAAGTGTTCGGTGAGACGGTGGAGTCATGTTGGACGTGACCGTGATCGAGGACGCCGAGGCAGCCGCCGTCTCGCTTGACCCCATACGGGCCCGGCTGTTGGCCGAGCTGGCCGCCGGGCCCGCGTCGGCCGCCATGCTGGCCGCAAAGGTCGGACTGCCGCGGCAGAAGGTGAACTACCACCTGAAGGCGCTGGAGCGGCACGGCCTGGTCGAGCTCGCGGGCGAGCGCCGCAAGGGCAATGTCACCGAGCGGCTGATGCGCGCGACGGCGGCGTCGTACGTCATCTCGCCGCTCGCCCTCGCCGCCGTGCAGCCCGACCCGGACCGCTTCCGGGACCAGCTCTCGGCCCGCTGGCTGCTCGCCGTCGGTGCCCGGCTGGTCCGGGACGTGGGGGCGCTGATCACCGGCGCGACGAAGGCCCGCAAGCGGCTCGCCACCTACGCGCTCGACGGTGAGGTGACCTTCGCCTCCGCCGCCGACCGCGCCGCGTTCATCGAGGAGCTGACGCAAGGGGTCGGCGCGCTCATTCGCAAGTACCACGACGGGAACGCGGAGGGCGGGCGCGACCACCGGATCGTCGTCGCCGTCCACCCGACGCTCAAGCCGGAAGCCGTCGCCGAGCCGGAAGGCATGGCCAAGCCGGAAGCCATGGCCAAGCCGGAAGTCACCGCCGAGCCGGAGGCCATGGTCAAGCCGGAAGTCACCGCCGAGCCGGAAGCCGTCGCGGTGGACTCGACCCCGCCCGGCCAGGACTGAACCACAGGAGAACCACCACCATGTCCAAGGAATTCGAGATCGCCCGCGAGTTCGAGGTCGACGCCACCCCGGAGCAGATGTGGGAGGCGATCACCACCGGTACCGGCGGCTGGCTGTGGCCGATGGAGTTCGAGCCGCGCCAGGGCGGGGCCGGGCCGTTCGGCTCCACGCTCACCAACTGGGATCCGCCGCACCGCCTCACCAGCCTGGTCGAGGACGTCGAGGGCATCTCCCAGCAGACCCTCAACCAGATCGACGAGACCATCGAGCCGCGTGACGACGGCCGCCGGTCCTGGGTGCGGTACGTGCACAGCGGCATCTTCGTCGAGGACTGGGACAACCAGTACGACGGCGCGAGCAAGCACACGGACTTCTATCTGCACACCCTGCGCCAGTACGTGACGCACTTCGCCGGGCGCCCGGTCGCCTTCGCCACCTTCGACGGACCCGGCGCCTCGACGGCGTCCGACGCCTTCGCCGCCGTCGGGCGGGCGCTCGGCCTCGCGGACGACACCGCCGAGGGCGCGCGGGTGCGGGCCCGGGGACCCGAGGGGCAGCTCCTCGACGCCGTGGTCGACTACCGCAACCCGTACTTCATCGGGCTGCGCACCGACAACGCCCTCATCCGCTTCTTCGGTCGCAACCACTGGGGCGCTCCCGTCGGCATGAGCGTCCACGACTTCGCGTCCGACGCCGACGCCAAGCACAACGAGACCGCCTGGAAGGGCTGGCTGAACGAGACGTTCGCCGCCTGACATCCAGCAAGGGAGGAGCCCGGCCCCCCGGACGACGGGGCCGGGCTCCTCCCTTTTCGGGGCTGTGGCCTCATCCACAGCCCCTGCAGGCCTACGGCCGGAACCGCAGTACCTGCGGGTCGTGGTCGCTGATCTGGTCGGAGAACTCCGAGTTGATGTGCACGCTGTCGTAGTCGAGGTCGCAGCCCTTGCGAATCGACGGGCTGACCAGGATCTGGTCCAGGACCTGCTGGTTGCCCTGGTAGTCGTACGTGTAACGCTCGCTCTTCGGCAGCGACTTGATCGCCGACCAGAGCTCGCCGTCACCCTCGAGGATCTTGGTGGTGTCCGAGAACTCGAAGTCGTTCATGTCGCCGAGGGCGAGCACGTCGGCGTTCTTCTGCGCCGTGAGGATCTCGTTGACGAAGGAGTTCACCGCCGTCGCCTGCAGATGACGCTGGGTCTCCGAGCTGCGGGCCGGGGGCTGGTACTGCGCGGTCAGACCCTGGTCACCGCCCTTGGAGTTGAGGTGGTTGGCGATCACGAAGACCGTCTTGCCACGGAAGACGAACTCGCCGGCCAGCGGCTTGCGGCTGGACGTCCAGGCCGTGTTGGCCGGGTCGATGCGGCCGGGGGAGGCCGTCAGCCGGGCCTTGCCGTGCACCTTGGTGACACCGACGGCGGTCGTCGAGTCGCCGCCCGCGCGGTCCGTGAAGGAGACCCGCTCCGGGTTGAAGAGGAAGACCTGGCGGATGTTGCCGCCGGGCTCGCCGCCGTCCTTGTCGTTGACCGGGTCTATGGAACGCCAGTCGTACTTCGGGCCGCCCGCCGCGACGATCGCGTCGATCAGCTTGTTCACGGTCTGGTCGGCGGCGACCGTGCCGTCGTCCGTGGCGCCGTTGTTGTCCTGGATCTCCTCCAGGGACACGATGTCGGGCGACTGGAGGTTGTTCACGATCGCGGCCGCGTGGGCGGCGAACGTGCCGTCGCCCGGGTCCAGGTTCTCGACGTTGTACGTCGCCACGGCCAGCTCGCTGCGCGACTGCTTGCGGGTCGTCTCGCGCTTCAGGTCGCCCTTCTCCAGGGTGCCCAACTGGCTCGCGACGAGCGTGTAGCCGCCGAACTGGTTGTAGTCGAGCGGGCCCGCGGTGGTGCCGGCGAGCTTGTCGCCGACGTTCGCGACGGGGAAGTCGGCGGTCGCGCCGAGGGACTGGATCTGCAGGCGTCCGGTGTTCTGCGAGGTGTACGCGCCGTAGATCGTGCCGCCGCGGCGGGTGGCGTTCTCGTGCGGCTTCACCGTGACCCACAGCTCGCTGTACGGGTCGGTGGCGGTGACCACGCGGGTGTCGGCGACCTGGACGTTCATGCCCTCGAGGGACTCGTAGTAGTCCAGGGCGTACTTCGTCGGCTCCAGGGTGAGCGCGTTGATCGAGCCGCTCGCGGCCGTGTCACCGGCGGGGGCGTAGGCGGCCGGCACGGAACGGCTGTTGATGACCGTGGGCGCGGGGACCGCGTTGCCGGACGACAGCACCGTGATCGTCGGCTTGGTGATCTCCGTCAGCGACTGGTTGCCGGAGGAGGTGCCGCCGGGCACGTACTCCGAGACGGTGCCCGTGACGGTGACCGAGTCGCCGACGGCGACCTTCGGGGTGGAGCCGGTGAAGACGAAGACGCCCTCACTGGTGGCCGGGTCGTTGTCCGGGGTCGGGTCCTGGATCCAGAAACCCCGGGACGAGCCGTAGGTGCGCAGGGCCGTGACGATGCCCGCCACGTCCGTGACCTTCTGGCCCGCGTAGGGGGACGTCCGGGTGGTGCCCTGGATGTCGTGGATGTGGACGGTGTCCGCGTGGGCGGGTGCGGTCAGCACCACGGCGGAGACGGTGGAACAGACCGCGGCTACGGTCAGCGCGCCGATGCGCGCGGTTCTCTTGCTCGGCAAGGGAATCCCTCCGGGGACTTACATGAGCGCCGGGACGAGGCTGGAGCGTGGGGGAGCAGCGCGACCTGTGTGCGGGTCGGTGACGCGCGTAGAAGCTGGTGGGACGAGTGCCCCTCTGAACTTCTACGCGCGTCAATCTCGTGTGTGGGAAGGGGAGTTGTCAAGGATGGAGTGATGTACAACTCCTGACAGGGACATGAACCGGGCGGCATGGGTGGAAATCCGTCTAGGCTGAGCCGTCGACACGGTTTTCCGGTGCGGTGTCCGGATCCTCGGGTCCGGGGGCGGTCCACGGGCGCGCCGGATGTCCTGCGGGGCGATGCCCTTACGGGCTCGGTGGGCGTTCTGCCGGGCTCGGGTGGGCGTACCGCCGGGGCGGCCGGACGTGTGCTGCCGGGTCCTGGTGGGCGTCCTGCCTGGGTCGGGTGGACGCGTTGCCGGGCTCGGTGGACGTACTTCTGGGGCAGGCGGATGTGTTGCCGGCCCTGGTGGGTGTGCCGCCGGGGCCGGGTGATGCGTCGCCTGGTTCTGGTGGGTGTGCCGCCGGTTCCGGGGGTGTGCCGCCTGGGCCTGGTGGGTGTGCCATCGGATCCGGGGGTGTGCTGCCGGGGCGTGGTGGTGATCCGCGGGTTCCGGGGAGTGCGCAACCGGGCCGAGGTGGTGATCTGCCGGTTCCGGAGGGTGTGCCGCCGGAACCCGGGGGGTGCCGCCGGGCCCGGTGGGTGGTCTGCCGGACCCCGGTGGATGTCACGCTTGTTCCGCTCGTCATGCTTGTTCTGGTTGTACTGCGTTTCCTGCTTGTCATGCTTGGTCGGTCCCGCCGGTCGGGTCGTCCGGTTCCGCTCGTTCGGGCCGTTCGATCCCGCTGTCCGGGTCCTGATTGTTCGGAGGAGAACCCAGCCGATGTCAGAGAGCTCCCCCTTGCCGCCGGTGCGGCTGAATTCCGAAGCGGAGCTGGCGCGGGACGCGCTCGCCACCCCGCTGCTCTCCCGCGCCGCACGGCTGGCCCGCTGGGCCGGCCCGGACACGCGGGTCGGCGCCGGGGGCGAACTCGTCGAGGAACAGCTTCCCGGGGCGGCCGACGCGCTCGGGCTCACCGGCGACGAGGCGGCGGCGACGGCCAGTGAGGCCTGGCGGGTGGCCGTCGACACCGGGCTCGTCGAGATCGTGGACGAGGAGGAGGGCACGGTCGCCGCGGGCGCGGACCTCGCGCTGCTCACCTCCGGAGCGCCGCAGGACGTCCTCGGGGTGTGGCTCACCGCCCTGGAGGCCGTACTGGCCGACGCGAGCGTGCCCGACCTCGACGACCTCGTCGACGCGGTGGACGGCGGCGGGGAGATCGACTTCTCCTCGCTGGACTGGAACCCCGAGGCGGAGGCCGAGTTCCTGGACGGAGTGCTCGGCAATCTGTACCTGCTGACCGTGAGCGAGAGCGGGGCCGGCGAAAGCCCCGTACCGCTGCCGGCCCTCGCCGCGTCCATGATCGTGCCGGACGACATGGGGGAGCCGACCAACGACGTACTGGAGCAGGTGTCGGACGCGATGATGCGGCTCGACGACCAGTTCCGGCTGCTCGAACCCGTCGGCCTCGTCGACTTCCAGCCGGTCGACGAGACACTGATGGCGGACACCGACGAGGAGTCCTCGGCCGCCGACGACGCCGACGTGTCGCGGTACGGGATGGTACGGCTGACCCCGCTAGGCCTGTACGGGCTGCGGGCGCGGCTGCTGGAGTCCGGCCTCACCGCCCCCGCGGTGGGCGACCTGGCGGACAAGGGCGCGGACGCGCTGCTGGACGGCACCGCCGCCTTCCCGCCGACCGCTGCCCGGGCCGAGACCGAGCAGTGGCTCGCCCGGCGTGAACCCCTGGCCGCCGCACGGGAGTTGCTCGCCGCGGCGCGCGGTGGCGACGCCGGGGCGCCGTTGCGTCGGCTGCACTGTCAGCAGGCGCTCTCGCTCGTCGGCCTGGAGGCCGAGCCCGCGCTGCGCGAGGTCCTCGACGACGCCGAACTGGGCGGACTCGCGCGGGTCTGGCTCTCCGAACACGGCGCCGCCGATGTGCCCCCGCCGTCCGAGGCGATGATCTTCTGGCTCACCATCGACACGATCGCCGCGCAGCTCGCCGCCGAGGGCAACTCCGCCGAGCTGCAGGGGCTGGTCGAGGGCCTCGCCCAGCAACACGGCAGCTTCTTCGCCGCGGCCTGGCGCGTCGACCACCCGGCCACTCCGGACGTCCTGGAGGCGATGGGCCGCCTCCACCCCGACAAGAAGGTCGCCAAGGAGGCCCGCAAGGCCGCGTTCAAGGCACGCTCGCAACAAGGAGGTTGAGCGAGCCGGGACGGGCCGAGGGGGGCTTCCCTTGCCCCGGCCCCGAGGAGGCGCTCGTTCCTCGGCTCGGGGGGCTTCACCCGTCCTCCGGCCCCGGGGCGCTCGTTCCCCGGTCCCGGGAGTGGCGTCCGTTCCTCGGCCCCCGGAGGGGGGGTTCCCCGTCCCCCGGCCCCGGGAGGGGTGCTCCTTCCCGGTCCCGGAGGGGGCGGCCCGTTCCCCCGTCCGGAGGACTTTTGGGCCCTGTGGCCGAGTCCTTACGGATTCATGGAACCGAGTGCGGTGAAGTCGCCCGATGTTCAACCGGCGTTCAGGCGTGGGCGGGACGGTGTGGCCGCAATGCCCTCGGCCACCCTCCACGGTCATCCTCCACCGTCACGGGAGACACCCATGTCGCTCACCCGCAGGGACTTCGCCGGTCGATCCGCGCTGACCGGCGCCGGTATCGTCCTGGCCGGCAGTGTCGGCGCCCTCGCCACCACTCCGAACGCCCTCGCGTCCACCGACACCGAGAGCGTGGGGGAGGACGGCGAGCCGACGGACCGGCACGGCGGAGTCGGCTACGGACCGCTGGTCCCGGACCCGAAGGGCCTGCTCGCGCTGCCCGCCGGATTCTCCTACCGCGTCATCACCTACAGCGGCCGTACCAAGCTGGACTCGGGTGAGTTCACGCCGTCCCACCACGACGGCACCTCCACCTTCGACGGGCCGCGCGGCGCCACTCTCCTCGTCAACAACCACGAGCTCAAGGGCCCCCGCGCCGGCTGGAAGCACCCCGTGCCGCTCACCGAGGGCCTGGTCTACGACCCGGCCGCGTCCGGCGGCTGCACGGTCGTCGAGGTGCGCCACGACAAGGTCGCCGAGTGGGTCGGCGTCGCGGGCACCTCCACCAACTGCGCGGGCGGCAACACGCCTTGGGGCACCTGGCTCACCTGCGAGGAGACCGAGGACAAGGCCGGCCAGAACGGCATGACCAAGGACCACGGCTACGTCTTCGAGGTCGACCCCGTCGACCGCCGCCGCAACCGGAACCCCAAGCCGATCAAGGCACTCGGCCGGTACGCCCACGAGGCCGTCGTCGTCGACCCCAAGCGGGGCCGCCTCTACCTCACCGAGGACGCCTCGGGCCCCAACGGCCTCCTCTACCGCTGGACGCCCCCGCAGGGCTTCGAGCACGGCCACGGACAGCTCGCCACCCTCGCCGACGACGCCGGCGCCCTCCAGGCCTTCAAGTGCTTCGACTCCGGCGGCCGGTTCATCGACGACCTCTCCCGCGCCACCAGGATCGGCACGGTGTACGGCGTGGACTGGGTCGACGTCCCGGACCGTGACGCGAAGACCGTCTCCGTCCGCAACCAGTTCACCGACGGCCAGGTCACCCGCGCCCGCAAGCTCGAAGGCATGTGGTGGGGCGACGGCGGCACGTACATCGTCTCCTCGTACGCCCGCGAGGAGAGCCCCGTCCAGCACGACGGAGCCGTCTGGTTCTACGACCCCAAGCGCCGCACCCTGACCCTCAAGGTCCTGCTCGGCGTGAACCCCGACCCGTCCAAGGACGGCGCCTTCGACGGCCCCGACAACATCACCGTGTCCCCCTACGGCGGCCTCGTCATCGCCGAGGACGGCGAAGGCGTCCAGCACCTCTTCGGCGCCACCGAGAGCGGCCGTACGTACCCGATCGCCCGCAACGAGCTCAACATCGGCACCGCCGAGGCGCCGGCCTACAGCGAGTTCACCGGCGTCACCTTCTCGCCCGACGGCCGGACCCTTTTCGCCAACATCCAGGAGCCCGGCATCATGCTCGCCATCACCGGCCCCTGGAAGCGCCAGAAGCGCGGGTAGTTAATTCAATGGCTCGAACCGCGGCCGCCCTCCTAAAGTGGTGCACGTCCAGGTGCGAAGGCAGGACCTACTTCCACTGATAATGGGGCGGCCGCGGGTTCGAGTCCCGCCACCGGTACAACGCGCCGGTGTAGCTCAGGGGTTAGAGCACCTACGTCGGTTCCGCCGGCTTTGAACTCTGGACACCACAACTTCATGCACCTCCCGGTGCGCAGGCTGCGGCTACTTCTCTCTCAAAGAATCCACGCCGCCGCCGACTTGATCTCGGGAGGCGCAGCTCATGGTGGGTGCCCGGTGCGCAGGCAGCGGTTACTTCATTGGATCGGACGGTTGCGGGTTCAAGTCCCGTCATCGACTTCGGGTCGGTGTAGCTCAATCGGGTAGAGCATCTGGCTGAGTCCGTCGCCGACCCCTGAACTCGGGCCCCCTCCATTTGCTGTGCCTCCCTCCGAAACGCGACTTCACCGTCGTAGAAAGAATTCGGGGGAATTCATCATGGCGCGATTCAACACCAAGGCGGCCAAGGCGCAGCCCACTTCCCGTGTGACGTCGACCGGCCGCGTGCTGCGCACCCACCAGGGTGGCCGCGGCCAGGAGCGCGACGCGCGCTCCGAGCTCTTCCTGTTGGCGGTAGCGCACTTCGTCGCGGACACGTTCTACGAGACCCGTGACGACCGCGACGACCGGTTCGCCGCGCTCGTGCGCGAGCTCGCGGTCGCCGACCCCTCGTGGACGGCCGCCCTGCTGGGCTGGCTGCGCGGCGAGGGCAACCTGCGGACGGCCTCGCTCATGGGCGCCGCCGAGTACGTGAAGGCACGCCTCGACGCGGGTGCCACCGACGGCCCGGCCAACCGCCAGGTCATCGCCTCCGTGCTGCGCCGCCCGGACGAGCCCGGGGAGCTGCTCGCCTACTGGACCTCCCGGTACGGCCGTAACGTGCCCAAGCCCGTCAAGCGGGGCATCGCCGACGCCGTACGTCGGCTCTACGGCGAGAAGTCGCTGCTGAAGTACGACACGGCGGCCAAGGGTTACCGCTTCGGCGACATCCTCAATCTGGTGCACGCGGCGCCCGATCCGGCGAAGCCGTGGCAGGGCGACCTGTTCCAGTACGCCCTCGACCGGCGGCACCACCCGGACACGGCCGTGGTGCCCAAGTCGCTGCCCGTCGTGGTGGCCCACCGCGACCTGATGGCGCTGCGGCCCGCCAAGCGGCGCAAGGTCGTGACCGGCGCGCACGGTGCGCGGCGCCTCGCGGAGGCGGGGATGACCTGGGAGGCACTGGCCGGCTGGCTCCAGGGCCCGATGGACAAGGCGGCCTGGGAGGCCGTCATCCCGTCCATGGGCGCGATGGCTCTCGTACGCAACCTGCGGAACTTCGACGAGGCGGGAGTGAGCGACGAGGTGGCGGCTCAGGTCGCCGCCAGGATCAGCGACCCGGCGGAGGTGGCGCGCTCGCGGCAGTTCCCCTTCCGCTACCTCGCCGCGTACCAGCACGCCCCCTCGCTGCGCTGGTCGTACCCGCTGGAGCAGGCGCTCGGCCACTCGCTGGCGAACGTGCCCGCGCTGCCCGGTCGCACGCTCGTGCTCGTCGACCGGTCCGGCTCGATGTTCTACTCGCGGCTGTCGGAGCGCTCGGAGCTCAACCGGGCCGACGCGGCGGCGATCTTCGGTACGGCGCTCGCGCTGCGGGCGGCGGACGCGGATCTCGTCGAGTTCGGCACGAGCAGCAACCGGGTGAAGTTCACGAAGGGCGAGTCGGTGCTGAAGGTGCTGGAGCGCTTCGGCGACCTCGGCGGCACCAACACGAGCGAGGCGGTGCGCGCGCACTACAGGAAGCACGACCGGGTGCTCATCGTCACCGACGAGCAGGCCACCTACAGCCACTACGGCGACCCGACCGAGCAGGTTCCGGCGCACGTCCCGGTCTACACCTGGAACCTGGCCGGCTACCGGGCGGGCCACGGTCCCTCCGGGAAGGCCAACCGGCACACCTTCGGGGGCCTCTCGGACGCGGCTTTCCGGATGGTTTCCCTGCTTGAGCGCGGTAGTGACGGGCCCTGGCCATGGGTTGAGTGAACGGGCATGAGTTCGCCAACCTGTCTGAATGGAAACCAGGTTGTGTGAAATGGACGAGTGCTCAAGGCCGCACAAGGGGCGGGGATACTTCAATCTGCACTACCAACGTTGGCGCAGTTCGAATGGACCCGGCGTGGCACTCTGTGCAGTTATGCAGAGTGCGGACGGGAGCGTTACGGCGGCGGCCGCGGGTACTGTCACTTGCACTACACGCGCTTGCGACGCGGCAAGAACGGTCTTGATGGTCGTAAGGTTCGCGGCAGTCTGCAGAACGGCTATCGAATCTTCTGGGTGAACGGAAAACGTGTTCCCGAACACCGATTGGTCATGGAGCAGATCCTGGGTAGACCACTTCGACCGCGCGTCGAAAGCGTGCATCACAAGAATGGCATCCGTGACGACAACCGACCGGAGTATCTGGAGCTGTGGACCTCGATCCAGCCCAGCGGCCAACGGGTGAGTGACGTGCTGGTCTTCGCCCGGGAGATCATCGAGCGATACGGTGACTTGCCTGACACGGCGCTGTAGAGAGGCAGGCCCGACCCATGTCCCTTTCCTCGTACGAGCGTTACCCCCTGCTCTTCGGGCCCTCGCCCGTGCATCCGCTGGAGCGCCTGACGAAGCACCTCGGTGGTGCCTCCCTGTGGGCCAAGCGGGAGGACTGCAACTCCGGTGTCGCCTACGGCGGGAACAAGACCCGCAAGCTGGAGTACCTCGTCGCCGACGCGCTCGCCCAGGGCTGCGACACCCTCGTCTCGATCGGTGGCGTGCAGTCCAACCACACGCGCCAGGTCGCCGCCGTGGCCGCCCACGCGGGACTCAAGTGCGTGCTCGTGCAGGAGAGTTGGGTGGAGTGGCCCGACTCCGTGTACGACAAGGTCGGCAACATCCTCATCAGCCGCCTCGCCGGGGCCGACGTACGGCTCGTGCGGGCCGGGTTCGGGATCGGTTTCAAGGAGAGCTGGGAGCAGGCGCTGCGGGAGGTCGAGGAGGGCGGCGGCAAGCCGTACGCCATTCCGGCCGGGGCGTCGGACCATCCGCTGGGCGGTCTCGGGTTCGCCGGATGGGCCAGTGAAGTGGCCGGGCAGGAGTCGGAGTTGGGCGTCTTCTTCGACACCGTCGTGGTCTGCTCGGTGACCGGGTCGACCCAGGCGGGCATGGTCGCCGGGTTCGCCGCCCTGGAGGAGGCGGGCGGGCGACCGCGGCGCGTCCTCGGGATCGACGCGTCGGCGGCGCCCGCCCGCACCCGTGCGCAGATCGCGCGGATCGCACACGGCACCGGGCAGCTCATCGGCGTACGGAAGGAGTTGACGGAGGCGGACGTCGAGCTGGACGAGCGGTACCACGCGGGCACGTACGGGATTCCGGACGAGGCCACGCTGGAGGCGATGCGGCTCGCGGCGCGCACCGAGGGGATGGTCACCGACCCCGTCTACGAGGGCAAGTCGATGGCCGGGATGGTGGATCTGGTGACGCGGGGGGAGATCGGGCGGGAGTCCACCGTGCTCTACGCCCACCTGGGCGGACAGCCGGCGTTGAACGCGTACAGCGCGTTGTTCTAGGTGCCGGGTTTCTTCAGGCGGTCGGTTCCTTCGGGCGGTGGATTTCCTCAGGCGGTGTGTTTCGGCCTGGTGCCTGTGATCACGAACGCCGACACGAGCAGGGCGGTCAGCGCGATCAGGGAGCCGATGCCGAACGCGCGGGCCGCACCCTCGGTGAGGATGTCGGACGGGGAGCCGTGGGCGTGCCGTGCCGCCGTGCCGAAGACCGTGACCAGGATGGAGAGGCCGAGGGTGCCGCCGAGCCACTGCAGGGTCTGCAGCAACCCGGAGGCGGCGCCCGCCTCCCGTGGCTCGATGCCCGCGAGGATCGTCGCGTTGAGCGGCATGAAACTCAGGCCGACGCCCACGCCCATCAGCACCAGCGGGCCGAACAGGCCGGTGAGGTAGCCGTCGTCGGGCCGCAGCCGCCACAGCCACGCGGCCGCGACGACGAGCAGGGCCATGCCGGTGAGCAGCACCGGCTTGGCGCCGAGCCGCGCGAGCAGCCGGGGCACGAAGCGTACGACCGTGAACATCGCCAGGGTCATGGGCAGGAAGGCGAATCCCGCGCGGAGCGGGCTGTACCCCAGGACCTGCTGGCAGATCAGGGTGAGGAAGTAGAAAGCGCCGAACATGCCCGCGGGCAGCAGCAGTACGCCCGCGTAGCCGCCCGCGCGATTGCGGCTCGCGAACAGGTGCAGCGGCATGATCGGCTGGTCCGCGCGGGACTCGATCCATGTGAAGCCCACCAGCAGCGCCGCCGCCGAACTGAAGCCCAGCAGCGCCTGGGTGTCGGACCAGCTCTCCTCCGAGACCCGGATGAACGCGTACACCAGCGAGGTCATCCCTGCCGTGCCGGCGAGTGCCCCCGCCGCGTCGAAGCGGCCCGCGTGGCGCGGGGTCTCGGTGACGAAGCGGGGCAGGGCGACGGCGACCGCGATGCCGATCGGTACGTTGATCAGCAGGGCCCAGCGCCAGGACGCCCAGGAGGTGAGCATGCCGCCGAGGACCAGGCCGATGGAGGCGCCGATGCCCGCCATCGACGCGTAGATGCCCAGGGCGTGGTGGCGGCGCGGACCGTCGGGGAAGTTCGTGGTGATCAGCGCGAGGGTGCTGGGCGCGGTGAGGGCGGCGCCGACGCCCTGGAGGGCGCGCGCCGTGAGCAGCCAGGCGTTTTCGGTGGCGAGACCGCCGAGCAGGGAGGATCCGGCGAAGAGCAGGACGCCGATGGTCAGGGTGCGGCGGCGGCCCGCGATGTCGCCGACCCGGCCGCCGAGCAGGAGCAGGCCGCCGAAGGTGAGGGTGTACGCGTTGAGCACCCAGGACAGGCCGGTCGGGCTGAAGTGCAGGTCCTTCTGGATGTCGGGCAGTGCGACATTGACGACCGTGGAGTCCACGCCGACCATCAGGTAGGCGGTGACGATGACGAACAGGACGGCGCCGAGCCTGGCGGGTTGGGGTGGTGCGGAGAGAGCGTCGGTGGTGGGTGGTGCGGACGGGGTGGACGAGGTGGACAAGGCGTTCTCCCGGTCTGGCGTCCCCGGACGAAGGTGCACACGGGCAGCACGGACTGCCCGCGAGATAAGCGGGGACTGTCTCCGTTTAACCCTCGCTAAGATACGGAGGGGGTCCCCGGTTCGCAAGGAGTATCTGAATGACGCAGGTCAAGCCCATGCGCGCGGACGCTCGGCGCAACTACGAGCGGTTGCTGAAGGTGGCGGCCGAGGCGTTCGCCGAGCACGGGGAAGGCGCGTCGCTCGACGACATCGCCAAGCGGGCGGGCGTCGGGTCCGGCACGCTGTACCGGCACTTCCCGACGCGGCAGGCGTTGCTGGAGGCGGCGTACGTCGACCGGATCGAGGCGCTCGGGGCGCGGGCCGACGAGATCGCGAAGGAGCTGCCCCCGGGCGAGGCGCTGGCGGAGTGGCTCTACGAGCTGTGCGTCGGCACGATCCAGGTACGCGGAATGAAGGCCTTGCTGGGCTCGGCCGTCACGGACGGCAGCAGGGCCGCGCTCACGGCCTGCGGCACTTCCATGAAGGGGGCGGCGCAGCGGCTGGTCGAGGCGGCGCAGCGGGAGGGGACCCTCCGTCAGGACATCGAGCCGATCGAGGTGCTGCGGCTGGCCCACGGGGTTGCCACGGCCTCGGAGTTGGCGAACGGTCAGGGCAAGCAGATCCGCCGGTATCTGTCCCTGCTGACGGAGGGGCTGCGGCCGTAGCGGCGGGGTGCTGTCCGGCGGGGTGTTGTCCGGTGGTGCGCCGTCCTGCTGTGGTGGGTCGGGGCCGTGCCGGTACGTCGAGCCCGTCGCCGCTGGATCAGACGTGGGCCGGGCAAGGGAGCCGCTGCTCGATCCGAACGTAGCGACGGGCTTGCGACGTACCGCCACGGCCCCTTCGGAGGGTGGGCGGCTGCAGGTCAGAGGGACTGGGCCGCGGGCTTCACCATGCCGCGGACCGTACGCGACTTCACGAAGTCGCCCATCGCCGTCATCTCCCACTCGCCGGAGAACTGCTTGATCAATTTCGCCATCATCACGCCCGTCTGTGGCTCGGCGCCGGTGAGGTCGAAGCGGACCAGTTCCTCGCCGGTGGCGGCGTCCAGGAGACGGCAGTAGGCCTTGGCGACCTCGGTGAACTTCTGGCCGGAGAAGGAGTTGACCGTGAAGACGAGGCCGGTCGCCTCCTGGGGGAGGCGGCCGAGGTCGACCACGATCACCTCGTCGTCACCGCCGCCCTCGCCCGTGAGGTTGTCGCCGGAGTGCTTGATCGCGCCGTTCAGGATGGACAGCTTGCCGAAGTAGCAGCTGTCGATGTGATTGCGCTGCGGGCCGTAGGCGATGACCGAGGCGTCCAGGTCGATGTCCTTGCCGCGGAACGCGGGCTCCCAGCCGAGGCCCATCTTGACCTGGGAGAGGAACGGGCGGCCGCCCTTGACCAGGGAGACCGTCTGGTTCTTCTGGAGGCTGACGCGGCCCTTGTCGAGGTTGATCTTTCCGGCGCCGATCGGCGGTGCGGCGGGCGGGGCCGGGGGCGCGGCGGGTGCCGGGGGTGCCACCGGGGCCTGCATCGCCGGGGCGGGCGGGGTGACGGGGGCCGTCGCCTGCACCGGCGGGGCCACCGGCGCCGGGGCCGGTTCCTCCACCGAGACGCCGAAGTCCGTGGCGATGCCCGCGAGGCCGTTCGCGTATCCCTGGCCGACCGCGCGGGCCTTCCAGGCGCCGTTGCGGAGATAGATCTCCACGACCACCAGTGCCGTCTCGGTGCCGAGCTGCGGGGGCGTGAACGAGCCCAGGACGCTGTTGTCGTCCGCGTTGCGGATCGTGGCCGTCGGTTCGATGCCCTGGAAGGTCTGGCCCGCGGCGTCCGGGCTCGCGGTGACCACGATCTTCTCGATGCCCGGCGGGACGGCGCCGGTGTCGACGGTGATCGCGTCGGGGGCCGCACCGCCGCCGGAGCGGTACGTCACGCCCGGTCCCGTCGGCTGGTTGTAGAAGATGAAGTCGTCGTCGGAGCGCACCTTGCCGTCGGCGGTGAGCAGCAGGCCCGATACGTCGAGCCGCACGGGGGCGGCGACGTCCACCGTCACGCGCGCGGCGGAGAGAGGGATGTTCGAGCCGGGGGTCATAGCTGTCATGCCTCGTGAACGAGCGAGACCATTTTGCCGTTCCCTTACCAAGCGGCCAATTGGCCCAGCCGTGACATCCCCGGCTCGCAACCCCTCCCGCGGACTACGGAACCACCACGATCTTCCTGCCCACCCCGGCCGCGAACTGCTCCAGCGCCTGCGGATACCGCTCCAGCTCGATCCGGTCGCTGATGAAGATCTCCGGGTCGAGCACGCCGTTCGCGAACAGCTCCGCCGCCCGCTCGAAGCTGTGCAGCACCGCCATCGAACCGGTGATGGTGATCTCCTGGTTGTAGATGCGGTACGGGTCGATCGTCACGCGGGTGGCGTAGTCGGCGACCCCGAACTGGAGGAACGTGCCCGCCTTGGCCACCCGGTCCAGGCCGTCCTGGATGGCCGCCGCGTTGCCGGTCGCGTCGACGACGACGTCCCAGCCCTGCGGCCGGTCCAGCTCGTCCGCGTTCGCCGCCGACCCCGAGACACCGAGCGTGCGTGCCGTCTCCAGTCGGGCCGCGTTCAGGTCCACCACGTCCACGCTCGCCGCGCCGGTCCGCTTGGCCAGCTCCAGCATCATCAGGCCCATCGTCCCCGAGCCGTAGATCAGGACATGGGCTCCCAGGCGGGACCGCAGGACGTCGTAGCCGCGTACCGCGCACGACAGCGGCTCCACCAAGGCCGCGTCCTGGGTGCGTACGTGCTCGGGCAGCTTCACACAGTTCGCCACCGGGGCCACCGCGTACTGCGCGGCCCCGCCGGCCGTGGTGACGCCGATCGCGGCCCAGCGTTCGCAGAGGTTGTTGTGGCCCGCACGGCAGTAGCGGCACTCGTAGCAGTAGAGGGAGGGGTCCACCGCCACGCGGTCGCCGATCGAGATCTCCGTGACCTGGGCGCCGGCCCCGACCACCTCGCCGGCGAACTCGTGCCCGGGCACGATCGGCAGCTTCGGCGCGAACTCGCCCTGGAGGATGTGCAGGTCCGTGCCGCACAGGCCGCAGGCGGCGACCTCGACGACGACCTCGCGGGGGCCCGGCGTCGGGTCCGGGACCTCGGTGACGACGGCGCGGCCCACGGACTCGATGACGGCGGCCTTCATTTGACGGCTCCCAAGGACAGGCCCTGGACCAGTTTGTCCTGGGCGGCGAACCCCGCGGCGAGCACCGGCAGGGAGATGACGAGCGACGCGGCGCACACCTTGGCCAGGAACAGGCCCTGGCTGGTGATGAAGCCGGTCAGGAAGACGGGGGCCGTCTCGGCGACCACACCGGTCAGCACGCGGGCGAACAGCAGTTCGTTCCAGCTGAAGATGAAGCAGATCAGGGCCGTGGCCGCGATGCCGGGGAGGGCTATGGGGGCTACGACCCGGGCCAGGATCGTCGGCAGTTTCGCGCCGTCGATCTGGGCCGCCTCGATCACCGCCACCGGTACCTCGGCGAGGAACGACTGCATCATCCACACCGCGATCGGCAGGTTCATGGAGGTGTAGAGGATGACCAGGAGCCAGATGTTGTCCAGCATTCCGGTGTTCTTCGCGAAGAGGTAGATCGGGAGGAGGCCCGCGACCACCGGCAGCATCTTCGTCGACAGGAAGAAGAACAGGACGTCCGTCCATTTCTTCACCGGGCGGATGGAGAGTGCGTACGCCGCCGGGAAGGCCAGCAGGAGGACACAGAGGGTGGATACCACCGAGGCCACCGTCGAGTTGAGCAGCGCCGGCCAGGGGCTCGCGCCGCCGCCCGTGCCGAAGAAGTCGCGGTAGCCGTCGAGGGTGAGGGCGGCGCCGAAGGACGGCGGGTTGGTCGCCGCGTCCGACTCCGAGTGGAACGACGTCAGGGCCATCCACGCGATGGGCAGGAAGAACAGCACACCGAGCAGCCAGGCCAGCAGGCCCAGGCCCGTTCCCCGGGCACGCCGGGGTCGTACGCGGATCGTGGTGGCGCTCATGCGCGGGACACCTCCTCGCGGAACAGGGACGAGACCACGCGCAGGGCGAAGGTCGCGATGATGATCGAACCGATGACGACCAGGACGCCCGCGGCGGAGGCGAGGCCGTTCTCGTGGGCCTGGTAGAAGCTCTGGTAGACGGTGTAGGGGAGGTTCGCCGTCCCCAGGCCGCCGGACGTGAGGGTGAAGACCGCGTCGAAGTTCTGGACGATGTAGATCGAGCCCAGCAGGGCGCCGAGCTCCAGGTAGCGGCGCAGGTGGGGGAGGGTGAGATGGCGGAAGACCTGCCAGTCGCTCGCGCCGTCCACCCGGGCGGCCTCGATCTGCTGGTGGTCGCGGCTCTGCAGGCCGGCCAGGAGGATCAGCATCATGAACGGCGTCCACTGCCAGACCAGCGAGGCCTCGACGGCCAGCAGCGGGGTGCCCGAGATCCAGTCCGGCTGGGGGCCGCCGACGTAGTGCAGCAGTCCGTTGAGAAGGCCGTACTCCGGGTTGTAGAGCACGTGCTTCCAGAGCAGGGCCGCGGCCACCGGGACCACCAGGAAGGGGGCGATGAGGAGCGTTCTGACGATGCCCCGGCCGCGGAACCTGCGGTCCAGGAGCAGGGCCAGACCCAGGCCGATGACCAGGCTGGCGACGACCACGGCCGCCGTCAGGAGGATCGTCGTCCAGACGGAGTGGCGCAGGTCGGGGTCGGTCAGGACGTCCGAGTAGTTGGAGAGGCCGGTGAAGTGGCGGGCCTTGGGGTAGAGCGCGTTCCAGTCGAAGAAGGAGATCACCAGCGTGGCCACGAAGGGGAGCTGGGTCACGGCGACCATGAAGACCAGGGCGGGGAGCAGCGGGGCGCGGGTGGCCCAGGCGCGCAGCCGGTTGGACGGCTTTCCCAGGGTGTGTACGGGAGTGGCGGCCACGGGGGCCGTTGTCGTGGCGGTCATCGTCCCTCGTACTCCTTGGAGATCTTCTCGGCGAGTTTCTGGGCCTTCTTCAGGGCCGAGTCGACGGACTGGCGTCCGGCGATGGCCGCGCTGATCTCCTGCGAGACCTTGGTGCCGAGGTCGGTGAACTCGGGGATGCCGACGAACTGGATGCCGGGCGCGGGGCGCGGCTGCACGCCCGGGTCACGCGGCCGGGCGCCCTCGATGGCCTCGCGGGTCATCTCCTGGAAGGCGGCGGCCTCCTTGGTGTACGCGGCGTTCGTGTAGGTGGAGGCGCGCTTGCCGGCCGGCACGTTGGACCAGCCGATCGTGTCCCCGACCAGCTGTTCGTACTGCTTGCTGGAGGCCCAGGAGATGAACTTCCAGGCCTTGTCGGAGTTGTGGGAGGCCTTCTGCAGGCCCCAGGCCCAGGTGTAGAGCCAGCCGGAGGACTTGGTCTTCTCGACGGGTGCGGGTACGTAGCCGATCTTGCCCTTGACCGGGGAGTCGGACGCCTCCAGGGAGCCCGCCGCGGAGGTGGCGTCGTACCACATGGCGGTCTTGCCCTGGGTCATGTTGTTGAGGCACTCGGCGAAGCCGGACTGGGCGGCGCCGGACTCGCCGTGCCCCCGTACGAGGTCCACGTAGAACTTCGTCGCCTTCTCGAACTCGGGGGAGTCGAGACGGGCCTTCCAGTCCTTGTCGAACCAGGTGCCGCCGAAGGTGTTCACGACGGTGGTGAGGGGTGCCATGAGCTCGCCCCAGCCGGGCAGGCCGCGCAGACAGATGCCCTTCATGCCGGACTGGGCGCCGTCGGCCTCGGCGGCCAGCTGTCCCACCTGCTCCCAGGTCGGGTGGTCGGGCATCGTCAGGCCCTTCTGGGCGAAGACGTCCTTGCGGTACATCAGGAAGGACGACTCGCCGTAGAACGGCTGCCCGTAGAGCTTGCCGTCGGCGGCCGTCAGGGACTGCCGCATGGGGGCGAGGATGTCCTGCTCGTCGTAGCCGCTGTCCTGGCGTACGTAGGAGTCCATGTCGTGCAGCCAGCCGTTGCGGGCGTAGATCGGTATCTCGTAGTTGGAGAGCGTGGCGACGTCGTACTGGCCGGCCTGGTTGGCGAAGTCCTGGCTGATCTTGTCGCGGACGTCGTTCTCCGGCAGCACGGTGAAGTTCACCTTGATGCCGGTCTCTTTGGTGAAGTGCGCCTTGGTGAGCTTCTGCAGCTCCACCATCTGCGGGTTGTTGACCATCAGGACGTTGATGGAGTCGCCGCCCGACCCCGACCCGCCCGCTCCGACCCAACAGCCGGAGAGCAGCGGGGCGAGCAGCGTCCCTGCGGCGACCGCGGCGAGTGCGCGCGGCCTCCGTCGGCTCTGGGTTCGCATGGATCGCTCCTGGACGTATAGGGAGATAAAGGGCTTTCTTGGGTATGGCTGTGCCCTTGTAGTGGGTGAGTTGGGTTTTCAGACTCGGATGACCTGGGGGCCTTGCAAGGAGTACCGGTGTGCCTCCGACGCCGGAAGCAGCGTGCTCGTGACGATCGCTTCCAGGGCGGTGATCTCCGCGAAGCGGCAGAAGCTGACCGCCCCGAACTTGGTGTGCACGCCCGCGAAGACCGTGCGCCGGGAGGCCCTGATCGCCTGGGCCTTGACCTCGCTGACCGCCGGGTCGGGGGTGGTGAGGCCGTGTTCGCGGGAGATGCCGTTGGCGCCGATGTACGCGAGGTCGATGACGAAGCCGGCGAGCATCTTCGTCGTCCAGTGGTCCACGGTCGCGAGCGTGCCGGGGCGGACCCGGCCGCCGAGCAGCAGGACGCTGGTGTGGTCGGCCTCGGCGAGCGCGCCCGCCGTGGCCAGGGAGGCGGTGACCACGGTCAGTGGCCGGTCCTTGGGGAGTGCCTCGGCGATGAGCTGCGGGGTGAACCCCTCGTCGATGAACACGGTCTCAGCGTCCCCGAGCAGCTCGGCCGCGGCGCTCGCGATCCGGCGCTTCTCGGGCACATGGCTGGTGGCGCGGAAGGCGAGCGTCGTCTCGAACCCGGCGCTCTCCACGGGGTAGGCGCCGCCGTGGGTGCGGCGGACCAGGCCGTGGTCCTCCAGGGCGCGCAGGTCGCGTCGTACGGTCTCCTTGGCGACGCCCAGTTCGGCTGCGAGCGCGGTGACGTCGACCGCGCCGGTACGGCGGGCGGCCCTGACGATCTCCCGCTGACGTTCTTCCGCGGTCATGGCCGACACCTGCTCCCTGCGTCCTGTGCGTACTGCCCGTTCGGGCCCGGTGCGGGCCTTGGGGGAAGTTCTACAGCGGGTGCGCGGCACTGACCAGGTCTGTTGCGTGACCGATGGTGCCCGGCTGTGACCGTTTGGCGGGGCGGGTGCCCGTGCCGGACCTGGGGCGCAGCGGTGGGCGGGGTGGGATCGGGCAGGGTTGGTGCCCGAACAGGGCGGCGGGCGGGCCCGTTCGGTGCCCGCCCGCCCTCTCGCGCCCTCGCCGCACGGTCGTCTTCCGGCCGCCCGTCGTCGCCACGGCAGCCGTCCGGTCGTCAGTACGGCCGTCCGGTAGTCCGGTCGTCAGTACGGCCAGATCGGCGGATGCGTCGTGAAGTGGCCGCCCAGGTGGGCGTGGTCCGGGTTGGCCGGGTCGAGCTCGCCCTGTTCGGCGATGAGCTTCTCGGCGTACGGCTCGGAGTCGTCGCGCGGCTCGTAGCCCAGCGCCCGGGCCGTCGAGAGGTCCCACCACAGCCGGGTGTTGGCGGAGGAGCCGTAGACGACCGTGTGCCGTACGTCCTCGGCGGTCAGCGCCGCGTGGAAGAGACGGGCGCCGTCCTCGGGGCTCATCCAGACGGAGAGCATGCGCACGCTGGTCGGCTCCGCGAAGCAGGAGCCGATGCGGACCGAGACCGTCTCCAGGCCGTGCTTGTCCCAGTAGAACTGTGCCAGGTCCTCGCCGAAGGACTTGGAGAGCCCGTAGAAGGTGTCCGGGCGGTGCGGCGTGTCGATGGGGATCAGGGCGCTGTCGTCGAAGGGGGCCTCGCCCCGGGGGCGCGGGGTGAAGCCGACGGCGTGGTTGGAGGAGGCGAAGACGATGCGTCGTACGCCCTCTTCGCGCGCCGCCTCGTACAGGTTGTACGTCCCCTCGATGTTCGCCTTGAGGATCTTGTCGAAGGAGGCTTCCAGGGAGATGCCCGCGAGGTGGATGATCGCGTCGACGCCCCGCACGGCCTCGCGCAGGGCGGCCTTGTCCGCGAGGTCCGCGGTGAGCGCGTCCGGCTCGCCCTCGACGGGCCTCAGGTCGAGGAGGCGCAGCTCGTAGCCGTAGTCCGGCAGCAGCCCCCGCATCAGGGTGCCGAGTCCGCCGGCGGCGCCGGTGAGCAGAACGGTGCGGGGAGCGGGCATGCGGGCTTCTCCTCACGGCCACAGTGAGTGGCCGTATTCGTGTACGGCATTCACATCCATGGACACGCTAAGGAGCCCCGACCTGCTGCGTCAAGTGTCCCGCGGAGGTGGCGAATCCGCTGCTGTGTCGCGGGTTTGCGCGCTTGACCGGCCCCAAGGTCGCGCTTTAGCGTGGTGGCGTTCAGAAATATGGACATGGATCAGAAACATGCACTCGCTGTTGTGTGCGTGAGCACCTGCCCCAGGGAGAGTCCGTGACGTCAGCCCCCCTTGCCGCTCGGCTCAGCGTCCCCAGCGGGCCGCTGTTCTTCCCCGTCACGGCGTACGGCCCCGACGGTGCCCTCGATCTCGACACCTACCGCGCGCACGTGCGGCGCGGCGTCGAGGCGGGTGCCGCCGCCGTCTTCGCCTGCTGCGGCACCGGGGAGTTCCACGCGCTCACGCCCGAGGAGTTCCAGGACTGCGTGCGGGCGGCGGTGGAGGAGACGGCCGGGCGGGTTCCGGTCGTCGCCGGCGCCGGGTACGGGACCGCGCTCGCCGTACGGTTCGCACGCCTCGCCGAGGAGGCGGGGGCCGACGGGCTGCTCGCGATGCCGCCGTATCTGGTGGTGGCGGGCCAGGAGGGGCTCCTGCGGCACTACCGGGAACTCGCCGCCGCGACCTCGCTGGACATCGTGGTCTACCAGCGCGACAACGCCGTGTTCACGCCCGAGACCGTGGTCGAACTCGCCCGCACCGAAGGGATCATCGGCTTCAAGGACGGGGTGGGAGACCTCGACCTGATGCAGCGGATCGTGAGCGCCGTGCGCAGCGAGATCCCCGGCGACTTCCTGTACTTCAACGGGCTGCCGACCGCCGAGCTGACGGGGCTCGCGTACCGGGGCATCGGCATCACGCTGTACTCGTCGGCGGTCTTCTGCTTCGCACCCGAGATCGCCCTGGCGTTCCACGCGGCACTCAACGCGGGCGACGACGAGACGGCGAACCGGCTGCTGGACGGCTTCTACCGCCCCTTCGTCGACCTGCGGGCCCAGGGTCGCGGATACGCGGTCTCCCTGGTCAAGGCGGGGGTGCGGCTGCGGGGGCTGGACGTGGGTGAGGTACGGCCGCCGCTGCACGAGCCGACCGAGGACCATGTGAAGCAGCTCGCGCAGCTGATCGAGCGGGGGTACGCGCTGCTGGAACCGCTCGAGGGGCCTGGGGGAGCGCTTGAGGGGCCTGACGGAGCGCTTGAGGGACCTGGCGGAGAAGGACGGATGGGGGAGGGCCAGTGAAGGCGTCCGCTTTCGTCTATCCGTGGGACGTCGTCGGGGATCCGGGGGCGGCCGAGCGGATCGCCGGGCTCGGGGTGCGGCAGGCGACGCTCGCCTCCGCGTACCACTCCACGCGCGCGCTGACCCCCCGCCATCCCCGGCATCGGATCGTGACGGCCGCGCACGCCGCCGTCCTGTACCCCGTCGACGACGCACGGTGGGAGGGGCGCGCGCTGCGGCCGTACGCCGCTGGGGAGTGGGCGCCCGGGGACGCGTACGGGGAGGCGGCCGACGCGCTCGCGGAGGCCGGGCTGGACGTCCACACCTGGGTGGTCCTCGCGCACAACTCCCGGATGGGTGCCGAGCATCCGTCCACCTCCGTCGTCAACGCCTACGGGGACCGCTACGCGTGGGCGCCGTGCATCGCGCAGGCCGACACACGGGCGTACCTCGTCGACCTCGCGGTGGAGGCGGCGGTGCGGCCCGGGGCGCTGGGTACGGAGCTGGAGTCGCTCGGCTGGTACGGCCTCGCGCATCTGCACGCGCACGACAAGATCGGCGGGGTGGGACTCGGGGACGCCGGCCAGTACCTGATGTCGCTCTGCTTCTGCGCGGCGTGCCGGGCGGGGTACGGGGGATGCGGGCTCGACGCGGATGACCTGGCGTCGGCCGTCCGGGAGGCGCTGGAGCCGGTGTGGCGGGGGGCGGTGCCGTCGGAGGGCGGCTGGCCGGTGGTCGAGAAGCTGCTCGGGGGTGAGACGGCGGCCGCCACGCGCGCGTGGCGTGAGGGCGTGGCCCGTTCGCTCCAGGAGACGGTGGTCGCCGCGGTGCGGGCGGCCGCGCCGGCCGGCTTCCAGGTGGTGCTGCACGCCGATCCCGTGTCGTACCACTGCGGGGCGAACGCCGGGGTCGATCCCGGGCACATCCTGTCCGTGGCGGACGGGGTGGTGGTGCCGTGCACGGGTGGGGTGGGCCCGCTGACGCCGTTCGCGGAACAGGGGCGGGACGCGGCCGTACTGGCCGCCAACGTCACGGTCGTGTCGGGGATGGGAGGCAGTCCGGGCACCTTGTCGGACGACGCGGCCCGGGCGGCTGAGGCGGGCGCGACCGAACTGCGGCTGTATCACGCGGGGTTGGCTTCGGACGGGGATCTGGAAGCCGTGCGGGCGGTGTTGACGGGGTCGGTCTGAGTCCAGACCCCGGGGGCCCTATGAGGCACGGGGCCTCCGGCGTCGGAGGAGGGGGGGCAGGGTCAGGAGCCGGGTCAGCCCGAGGGTGAGGAGCAGGGGCCGGTAGTCGACCAGTTCGACCAGGCCCGCGCCGAGGGCCAGCCCGAGCGCGTTCGGGGTGTAGATCAGGGTGTTCGCGGTGGCGGAGGTGCGGCCGAGGAGCGGGCCGGAGTCTCGCGCTGGACGGCGGTGTACGCGGCGATCAGGACGCAGGGAAGGCCGAAGCCGATCGCCGCGCCGCAGACCAGGGCCAGCGCGTCGGACGGGACCGCGCGGAGCGCGACCGCGACCGCCGTGAGGACGATGCCGTACGCGGCGAAGCGGCGCTCGCCCAGTCGGCGCAGCAGGGGACCCGAGACCAGGCCGATCAGCACCGAGCCGACGCCCTGGGCGACGTAGAGGAGGCCGACGTACGCGGGGGAGTGGCCAAGCCCCTCGGCGACCGCGTAGACCGTGGCGCCGTTGAGGCCCGCGAAGAGCATGGTCGTGGCCGCGGCCAGGACCAGTGGCCGAAGTTGCGGATGATGCCGGATGTGGTGGATGCCCGCGGCGGTCCGGGCTCGCCAGGCCGAGGGGTCCGGGACGGGCGGGGCCTCGCGGACCCGCAGCAGCGCGTACAGCCCGGCCGCGAGGGCGAAGGTCACGGCGTCCAGGACGGCCACCCTCGTACCGCCGTACGCCGCGTACAGGCCTGCCCCGGTCAGTGGGGCCAGGAGCTTCATGCCCTCGCCCGCCGTCATGCGCAGGCCGTTGAAGTCGCCGAGGAGGTGTCTTTCGACGGCCGTGGCCACGAGCGCCGACTCCGCCGCGTCATGGACGACGCCCGCCGCCCCGTAGATCAAAAGCACCGTGAAGAGGATCCACAGGCGGTCCCGGGTGGTCACGGCGAACAGCGTCGGCAGGAGCGCGGCCAGGGCCAGGTTCACGGCGATCAGGAGCGGCCGACGGCGGGTGCGGTCCGCGAGCACGCCGAGGACGGGGCCGACGAGCGTGGGGGCCCAGAGGGCGAACACGCACAGGGCCGCCAGACCGTTCGAGCCCGTCAGGTCCTTGACCCAGATCCCCGACACCAGCCACATCGCCGACGAGCCGAAGCCCGAGACCACCGCTGCGGTCAGGTACAACCCCGCGTCGCGGTCGCCCAGCACACGCGTCACCGTCCATGTCATGGCAGGTGATCGTGGTGCTGAGGAGGGGGGTCGAGGATCGGGCATCCGACCTATCTCCTCGGCCGGGGAGCGATGAGTTCCGGGCTCGGGTCCGGTCCACGTAAGGAGCGAAGTCACAGACGAGCCCGTATGAGCCGAAGGGCTCAAGGGCTGAAGAGCTGGGGAGCACTGGATGACGGACGACCGGACTTTCGACACCTTCGACCTCGGGCCGCAGGCCCTGATCGTGGCGCGCCTCGCGGCGGAGACGACGCAGGAGCAGCTCGACCGCGACACTCCCTGTCCCGGGCTCGCGGTGCACCACATGCTCGGACATCTGGGCGGACTGGCCGTCGCCTTCCGCGACGCCGGGCGCAAGGACCTGGGCGTCACGACCGACACCAACCCCGGTTCCGTGGTGCCGGACATCGGGCCCGACTGGCGGGAGACCCTGCCGAAGGCGCTCGACGAACTCGCCGAGGCCTGGCGCGACCCGGCCGCCTGGACCGGGGAGACCCGAGCGGGCGGGGTGACGTTGCCGGGCGCGGTCGCCGGGGCCGTGGCCGCCGACGAACTGGTGGTGCACGGCTGGGACCTGGCCCGGGCCACCGGCCGGGAGTACGAGCCCGACGAGGTCGCGCTGCGGGCGGCGTACGGCTTCCTCGCCGCCGCGGCCGAGAACTCCGGTCCGGGCCAGGGCGTGTTCGGCCCCGTGGTGCCGGTGCCCGACGATGCGCCCCTCCTCGACCGCGTGATCGGCCTGAGCGGCCGCGACCCCGGCTGGAAGCCGTAGCCCGGCCTCGCCGGAGACCACGGGTACCGCTGAAGCGGGGTGCCGGACGGGGATGCCCGGCACCCTCGCCGAGTTGCAGAGGCATACGGATTCCGGAAGGGCTGTGCGCGATCGGATCGCGCACGACATGGTGGCGAACGGGACGCGATACAACGGGACGCCATACAGGGACCAAGGGCCGAGTGTGAGGGGAGGGTTCGCGCCTTTTTCTGCGAGACGGACACCGGTCGGCATCGCGAAAGCGAACGCCGCGCGCAGACCGTCCGGCGGCCCGGACCCCCTTGGTCACTCCAACTTCTTTTGTTCGAAGCGTTGACGAAACACGGCTGCGCTCCTACCTTCAACGCGTCGTACTTCGTACGTCATATATGAGACGCGATACACGAGATCAGATACAGATCCGAGAGGCGCGCATGACCTCTGTGCCCATTCCGATCCCGTCCCGCACGCAATTCGTGCTGGAGGGGATCAAACACCGCATCCTCACCGGGCAGTTGACCCCGGGGCAGGCCCTGGTCGAGACCGAGCTCGCCGCGCAGTTCGGGGTGTCGAAGACGCCCGTGCGCGAGGCGCTCAAGACCCTGGCCGGTACCGGACTCGTCGTGATGAACCAGTACAAGGGCGTCACGGTGCGCATGGTGGACGCGGACATGGCGCGCGAGGTGTACGACGTGCGGCTGCTGCTGGAGCCGGAGGCGCTGCGGCGGACCGTACGGCGCCAGGCGTCGCTCGACGTCGCACGCGACGCGCTGACCCGCGCCGACGACGCCTCCGACACCGCCGAACGCTCGCTCTCCAACCGGGAGTTCCACCGCGCCCTGTACGTCTCCTGCGGCAACCCGCTGCTCGGCCGGATGCTCGACGAAGTGCGTGACCAGGCCGCTCTGGTGTCGGCGGTGGCCTGGGCCGCCGACCCGTCCTGGGAGCGCGAGGCCAGCGAGCACCGGGAGATCCTGCGCCTCGCCCTGGACGGTGACGCCGACGGCGCGGCCCGCGCGCTGCACGCCCACATCGAGTCGTTCGTGCGACGGGCCTTCCCCGCGACCCAGGAAGAGGTTGGACAGGAATGACAGCGACGTACGAGACCCAGCGGGCGGCGCTCGCCGAGGTCGTGGCGATCCCCGTGACCCCCTTCACGGAGGACGGGACGATCGACGGCGACACCCACCGGGCCCTGCTGCGTCGGCTGCTCGACGGCGGCATCCGCACCCTCACGCCGAACGGCAACACAGGTGAGTTCTACGCCCTGACCCCCGAAGAGCGGAACCTCGTCACCGAGTTGACGATCGACGAGGCCGGCGACCGCGCCGCCGTCCTGGTCGGCGTCGGACACGACGTGCCGACCGCCGTCGCCTCCGCCCGGCACGCCCGGGAGCTCGGGGCGCAGATGGTGATGGTCCATCAGCCCGTACACCCCTATGTCTCGGAGGGCGGCTGGGTCGACTACCACCGGGCCATCGCCGAGGCCGTGCCGGAGCTGGGCGTCGTGCCCTACATCCGCAACCCGGTGCTGCCCGGCGCCCGGCTCGCCGACCTCGCCGACGTCTGCCCGAACGTGATCGGCGTGAAGTACGCCGTCCCGGACGCGGCCCGCTTCGCCGCCTTCGCCCGGGACGCGGGGCTCGACCGGTTCGTGTGGGTCGCGGGCCTCGCCGAACCGTACGCCCCGTCCTACTTCTCGGCCGGTGCCACGGGCTTCACCTCGGGCCTCGTGAACGTCGCCCCGGCCGTCTCCCTGAACATGATCGAAGCCCTCCGAGCCGGCGACTACCCGGCCGCCATGAAGGTCTGGGAGCAGATCCGCCGCTTCGAGGAGCTGCGCGCGGCGAACACCTCCGCCAACAACGTCACCGTCGTCAAGGAGGCCCTCGCCTCGCTCGGCCTGTGCCGCCGCGAGGTGCGCCCGCCCAGCAGGGAACTGCCCGAGTCCGAGCGGGCGGAAGTCGCCGCCATCGCCGCGGGGTGGTCCATATGAGCCGGGGAAGAAGGGAGCCGAAGCGCCCCGAGGAGCTCCGGAGCCATCAGTGGTACGGCACCGACGGGCTGCGTTCCTTCAGCCACCGGGCCCGCACCCGCCAGCTCGGCTACCTTCCCGAGGAGCACCTCGGCAAGCCGGTCATCGCGATCCTGAACACCTGGTCCGACATCAACCCCTGTCACGTCCATCTGCGCGACCGTGCGCAGGCCGTGAAGCGGGGGGTGTGGCAGGCCGGGGGCTTCCCGCTCGAGTTCCCGGTCTCCACCCTCAGCGAGACCTTCCAGAAGCCGACCCCGATGCTCTACCGCAACCTGCTGGCGATGGAGACCGAGGAACTGCTGCGCTCGTATCCCGTCGACGGCGCGGTACTGATGGGCGGCTGCGACAAGTCCACCCCCGCCCTGCTCATGGGCGCGGCGTCCGTCGACCTGCCGGCCGTCTTCGTGCCCGCCGGGCCCATGCTGCCCGGTCACTGGCGAGGCCAGGTCCTCGGCTCCGGCACCGACATGTGGAAGTACTGGGACGACAAGCGCGCCGGACTCATCGGCGACTGCGAGATGACCGAGCTGGAGAGCGGGCTCGCGCGGTCCCCGGGGCACTGCATGACCATGGGTACGGCGTCCACGCTGACGGCCGCCGCCGAGGCGCTCGGGGTCACCGTGCCCGGCGCGTCCAGCATCCCCGCCGTCGACTCCGGTCACGACCGGATGGCGGCCGCGGCGGGCCTCAGGATCGTCGAACTCGTCCGCCAGGACCGCAAGCTGTCCGACATCCTCACCGCGGACGCGTTCGAGGACGCGGTGACGACCGTCCTCGGGCTCGGCGGCTCCACCAACGCCGTGATCCATCTGATCGCCATGGCGGGCCGGGCGGGCGTCACCCTCACGCTCGACGACTTCGACCGGGTCGCGCGGACCGTGCCGGTGCTCGCGAACGTCCGGCCCGGCGGCCAGAAGTACCTCATGGAGGACTTCCACTTCGCCGGCGGTCTGCCCGGGTTCCTGTCGCGGATCACCGATCTGCTGCACCTGGACCGGCCGACGGTGTCGTACGACAGCATGCGCGAGCAACTGGCCGGCGCCCAGGTGCACGACGACGACGTCATCCGCACCCGGCGCAACCCGGTCGCGGCCGAGGGCGGAGTCGCCGTACTGCGCGGCAACCTCTGCCCCGACGGCGCCGTCATCAAGCACATCGCCGCCGAGCCGCAGCTGCTCAAGCACACCGGTCCCGCGGTCGTCTTCGACGACTACAAGACCATGCAGCGGACCATCAACGACCCCTCGCTCGGCATCACGGCGGACAGCGTGCTGGTGCTGCGGGGCTCCGGGCCCAAGGGCGGTCCCGGCATGCCGGAGTACGGGATGCTGCCCCTCCCCGACCATCTGCTGAAGCAGGGGGTACGGGACATGGTGCGAATCTCCGACGCCCGGATGAGCGGCACGAGTTACGGCGCCTGTGTGCTGCACGTGGCGCCCGAGTCGCACATCGGCGGACCCCTCGCCCTGGTCCGCACCGGGGACACGATCACCCTCGACGTCGAGGCACGGTCGCTCCAGCTCAACGTGGACGACGCGGAGTTGGAGCGGCGCAGGGCGGAGTGGACGGCGCCGCCCGAACGGTACGAGCGCGGGTACGGGGCGCTCTACAACGAGCAGATCACCCAGGCGGACACCGGCTGCGACTTCGCCTTCCTGGCCCGGCCGGGGAAGGTGCCGGACCCGTACGCGGGCTGAGCGCGCCCGCGAGGGCCGCCCCTCTGTGAGTCTCACCTGATCGACATCTTGAGCAGCAAGCAGCGATCACCAAACAGCAAGCGCTTCACCCATGTGTACGTAGCAAGCGCTTCCTGTCGTACAGCAAGCGTTCCACGGCACCCGCCAGAACGGAGAACAGTCATGGCCCAAGCCGCAGTCGTGGCGAAACAGCCCGCGCCACCCCGGCGGCGCCGTGGCTCGGCGACGCCCCGCAAGCTCCCCTATCTGCTGATCGCCCCGGCGGGCCTGCTGATGCTGGGCTTCATCGCCTACCCGGTCATCAGCGTCTTCTACTACAGCCTGCAGAACTACAACCCCACCAAACCGTGGCGCAACGGCTTCGCGGGCTTCGACAACTTCACCCACGCCTTCACCAGCGACCCCCAGTTCTGGGGCACGCTGACCTTCAGCGCCAAGTGGGTCTTCGTCGAGGTCGGCCTGCAACTGCTCTTCGGGCTCGCGCTCGCGCTGATCGTCAACCAGACCTTCGTGGGACGGGCCGTCGGCCGCGCGCTGGTCTTCTCGCCCTGGGCCGTCTCCGGTGTGCTGACCTCCGCGATCTGGGTGCTGCTCTACAACTCCCAGACCGGCATCACCCGTTACCTGGCCGACGCGGGCATCGGCCAGTACGGCACCAGCTGGCTGTCGGACACCTCCACCGTCTTCCCGGCGGCCGTGGTCGCCGACCTGTGGCGCGGTGTCCCCTTCTTCGCGATCCTGATCCTCGCCGACCTCCAGTCCGTCTCCAAGGACCTGTACGAGGCCGCCGAGGTCGACGGCGCCAGCCGCTTCAAACAGTTCCTGCACATCACGCTGCCGCACCTGAAGGACGCCATCATCCTGTCCACGCTGCTGCGCGCGGTGTGGGAGTTCAACAACGTCGACCTGCTCTACACGCTGACGGGCGGTGGTCCCGCGGGCGAGACGACGACCCTCCCGCTCTACATCGCCAACACCAGTGTCGACGCCCACAACTTCGGCTACGCGTCCGCCCTCACCACGGTCGCGTTCGTGATTCTGCTGTTCTGTTCGGTCGTCTATCTGCGACTGAGCAAGTTCGGAGGCGGGGACAAGTGATCACCGAGGACGCCACGATCAGCGCCCCCGCGGCGCCCGCCCCACCCGCCGAGGAGCGCCGACAGCGCCCGGGCGGAAAACGTCGCGCGTGGGACGAGGTCCCGCGCCGGCACATCTACCTCCCACTCTCCATCTACCTCCTCTTCACCCTGATCCCCTTCTACTGGATCCTGCTCTTCGCGCTGCGCCCGGCCGGCTCGACCTCGCTCGTGCCGTGGCCCATGACCTTCGACCACTTCGACAAGGTGTGGAACGACCGCAGCTTCGGGACCTACTTCCAGAACAGCGTGCTCATCGCCGTCGCCACGCTGGTGATGACGACCCTCGTCGCCCTCGCCGGCGGCTACGCCCTGGCCCGCTTCGACTTCAGGATCAAGCGCGGCTTCATGCTGGCGCTGCTCTGCTCCCAGTTCGTGCCGGGCGCGCTGCTCCTGGTCCCGCTCTTCCAGATCTTCGCCAAGCTCCAGATGATCAACTCGCTGGGCAGCGTCATCATCGCCGAGACGGTCTTCCAGCTGCCGCTGTCGATGATCCTCATCAGCGGGTTCATCAGGAACGTCCCCTACTCGCTCGAAGAGGCCGCCTGGGTCGACGGCTGCGACCGCTTCACCGCCTTCCGGATCGTCGTCCTGCCCCTGCTGCGGCCCGGGCTGATCGCCGTCGGCTCCTTCGCCTTCGTGCACGCCTGGAACCACTTCCTTTTCGCCCTGATGTTCCTCAGCGACCAGAGCAAGCAGACCATCCCCGTCGGCCTCAACACGCTGATGAGCTCCGACAGCGTCGACCTGGGCGCGCTCGCCGCGGGCGGCATCATCGCGGCCGTCCCCGTCGTCATCGTCTTCGCCTTCATCCAGAAGTGGCTGAT
This sequence comes from Streptomyces mirabilis, assembly GCF_039503195.1. Taxonomy (NCBI): domain Bacteria; kingdom Bacillati; phylum Actinomycetota; class Actinomycetes; order Kitasatosporales; family Streptomycetaceae; genus Streptomyces; species Streptomyces mirabilis. The sequence continues at coordinate 2,848,736 of NZ_JBCJKP010000001.1, read as the reverse complement.
CACCGGCTTCAGCGCGGGGGCGGTGAAGGGATGAGGCCCGCCGAGGAATTCCCGTCGAGCACGCCCACCGGAAAACTGCCGCTGCCCGTCGTTCTCGCGGGTGCGCGCGGCCACGGCCGTTGGCACCTGGAGAACATCCGCCGGCTCCAGGACGAGGGGCTCGTACGGCTGGCGGGCATCTGCGAGCTGACCCCGCTCGACGCGGAGGAACTGAACGGGCACACCGTCGAGCAGTCGGCCGACTTCGGCGCCCTCCTCGACTCCACCGGCGCCGCGATCGCCGTGATCTGCACGCCCATCCCCACCCACACCGACCTGGCGCTGATCGCCGCGGGCAAAGGCGTACACCTGCTCCTGGAGAAGCCGCCCGCGCCGTCGTACGCGGAGTTCCGCCGGATGGCCGACGGGGTCACCGCGGCCGGGGTCGTCTGCCAGATCGGCTTCCAGTCGCTCGGCTCGCACGCCGTGCCCGCGATCCGGAAGCTGATCGCGCAGGGTGCGATCGGACAGGTGGCCGGGATCGGCGGGGCGGGCGCCTGGGCACGCGACGAGGCGTACTACCGGCGGGCCCCGTGGGCGGGCAAGCGCCGTCTGAACGGCGTGGACGTGATCGACGGGGCGCTCACCAACCCCCTCGCGCACGCCGTCGCCACCGCCCTCGCGCTCAACGGGTCCACCCGCGCCGAGGACGTCACCGCGATCGAGACCGAGCTGCTGCGCGCCAACGACATCGAGTCCGACGACACGTCGTGCGTACGGATCACCACCCCGCGGGGCCGGGTCACCGTCGCCGCCACGCTCTGTGCCGAGCGGCCCGGCGAACCGTACGTCCTGGTGCACGGCAGCAGCGGCCGGATCACCTTCTGGTACAAGCAGGACCGCGTCCTGGTGCAGCGGTCGGGGCACGGCCCGGAGGAGATCGAGTACGGCCGTACGGACCTGCTGGAGAACCTGGTCGCGCATCTGACGGAGGGCGCCGAACTGCTGGTCGCGCCGGAGGCGACGGGGGCCTTCATGAAGGTGGTGGAGGCGATCCGGCAGGCGCCGGACCCGCTCGCGCTGCCCGCCGACGCCTGGGCGCCGCTCCCCGAGGAAAGCCGCCGGGTCGTGCCCGGCATCGACGGACTCGTCGCGGCAGCCGCCGACACCCTCGGCCTCTACTCCGAACTCGGCGCCTCCTGGGCCCGGCCGCACCAGACCCCGAACGGCGTTCGAAGCGACGTCCCGGACATGACCGCGGACATGACCGCGGACAAGATCACGAACAAGACCGCGAACAAGACCGCGAACAAGGCGGGAAGCGAGGTGAGCACCCCATGAACCACGCGCAGAGCACCGACTCGCTCGTCCTGCGAGTCGCGGGCCGCCCGGTCGGCCGGTACGTCACCCGCCCCGAACTCGCGCCCCGGTTCTCGCCGCGCCCCTATCTCCACCCGGTCACCACCCTGGCCGGCACGGCTGTCACCGAACTCAGCCCCGCCGACCACACCCACCACCTCGGCGTCGGTGTCGCCGTTCCCGACGTCGAGGGGCACAACTTCTGGGGCGGCCGCACCTACGTCCGCGACCAGGGACCCACCGAGCTGGCCGACCACGGCGCCCAGCGGCACGCCGGTTTCCAGCTGCGCGACCCCGACGGCTTCGTGGAGGAGCTGCGCTGGGTGGCTGCGGGCGGCGAGCTGCTGCGTGAGCGCCGCACGGTCGCCGTCACCGAACTCACCGATTCCGCCTGGGCGTTGGACTTCACCTTCTCCCTCACCAACACGACCAGGCTCCCCCTGTCGATCGGCAGCCCGGCCACCAACGGGCGGCCCGGAGCGGCCTACGGCGGCTTCTTCTGGCGGGCCCGCAAGGAAGCACAGGCACCGCGCGTCTTCACCGCCGACACCGAGGGCGAGGAGGCGGTCCACGGGGCCCCCGCCGACTGGCTCGCCCTCGTGGGCGCGGGCTGGACCCTCGTCTTCGCCGGGGCCACCGCCGCGACCCGCCGCGACCCGTGGTTCGTGCGCACCACCGAGTACCCGGGCGTCGGCTCCTCCCTCGCGCACACCGAACGGCTGCCGATCCCGCCCGGGGAGACGGTCGTACGCCGGGTCGTCACCGTCGTCGCGGACGGCGCCCTCGGCAGAAGCGACGCCGCGGCGCTGGTTCGGAAGGCGGTGAGCCCCTGATGGCGCTGCCCTCAGCCGACCTCGGCGACGGCACGTACCGCAACCCCGTCCTCGACGCCGACTGGTCCGACCCCGACCTGCTGTGTGTGGGTGACGACTTCTACCTCACCGCCTCCAGCTTCGGTCGCGTGCCCGGCCTGCCGCTCCTGCACTCCCGCGACCTGGTCAACTGGACGCTCGTCGGACACGCCCTCCAACTCCTCGAGCCCGCAGGGGACTTCAGGGAGCCCAGGCACGACTGCGGGGTGTGGGCGCCGTCCCTGCGGTACCACGAGGACCGCTTCTGGATCTTCTGGGGCGACCCCGACCACGGCATCTTCCAGGTCAACGCCCCGGAGATCCGCGGTCCCTGGACCCGGCCGCACCTCGTCAAGGAGGGCAAGGGACTCATCGACGCCTGCCCGCTGTGGGACGAGGAGACCGGCGAGGCGTATCTCGTGCACGCCTGGGCCAAGTCCCGCTCGGGTGTGAAGAACCGGCTCACCGGCCACCGTATGCGCCCTGACGGCACCGGACTGCTCGACGAGGGCGAGGTGATCATCGACGCGGACCGGATCCCGGGCTGGTTCACCCTCGAAGGGCCCAAGGCCTACCGGCACGACGGCTGGTTCTGGATCTTCGCACCCGCCGGGGGAGTGGAGACCGGCTGGCAGGGCGCCTTCCGCTCGCGCGGCTTCTTCGGCCCGTACGAGGAGCGGGTGGTGCTGGAGCAGGGGGACACCGAGGTCAACGGCCCTCACCAGGGCGGCTGGGTGCGCACGAAGGCCGGCGAGGACTGGTTCGCGCACTTCCAGCAGCGCGGGTCCTACGGGCGGGTCGTCCACCTCCAGCCGATGCGCTGGGGCGACGACAGCTGGCCGGTGCTCGGTGACAAGGGCGTCCCCGTCGCCGTACAGCGCAAGCCGCGACTGCCGCCGCAGCCGCCCTCCGCGCCCGCCACCGACGACGACTTCCCCGGCGGCCGGTTCGGACGGCAGTGGCAGTGGACCGCGAACCGGCAGGACGGCTGGGCCACCCAGCACTCGGGGGACGGACTGCGGCTGAGCTGCGTACGGACGGTGGACGCGCACGACCTGCGCAGACTGCCGAACGTCCTCACCCAGCGGTTGCCGGGGACCCCCGCCACCGTCGAGGTGGAGCTGCGCCTCGACAGCGAGGAGCCGGGGGCACGGGCGGGACTCGCGGTGCTCGGGGACGCCTTCAGCTGGATGGGGCTCCAGCGGGAGGCGGACGGGTCGGTGCGGCTTGTGCACCGGTTCGCCGAGTCGGGTGCCATGGGGGCACCTCTCACGCCTTTAGGGCAGTGGGGGAGGGAGCGCGACGCCGCGCATCCGCGAGAGGCGCCCGAGGGGCGGGCCCGGCTGTGGATCGAGAGCGGAGCGGGGGCGCGCTGCCGGTTCTCGTACGACGTCGGGGGCGGCCGACAGCCCTCCGGCCAGGTCTTCGCCGCCACCCCCTGGCGCTGGGTCGGCGCCCTGCTCGGACTTTTCGCACTCGCGCCCGTCGGCGGGGGACACGCCGGCGCGGCCTTGTTCACGCGCTTCCGCATCACCAGTTCCTTCCGCTGACAAGACCCCACAACCCTGTTGGATCCAGAAGAAGAGAGCCGATCAATGAAGATCAACATCCACAGAACCGGGCGTGCCGCGACGGTCGTCGCCCTGGGCTCCGTGCTCGCGCTCACCGCCACCGCCTGCGGCGACAACGGCAGCGGAGCGGCGGGCGACAAGGGCACCGAGGGCTCCGGCAAGGGCGAGATCACCTTCTGGGACAACAACGGCGGTGTCCGCACCGACATCTGGAAGCAGATCATCGCGGACTTCGAGAAGAAGTACCCGGACATCAAGGTCAAGTACGTCGGCATCCCGGCGGCGAGCGCCCAGTCGAAGTACGACACCGCCATCCAGGGCGGCGGCCTGCCCGATGTCGGCGGCGTGGGCACCGCGATGCTCGCCGAGGTCGCCGTCCAGGGAGCGCTGGAGCCGCTGGACAGCCGGCTCAAGGGGAGCTCGCTGAACGGCAAGCTGAGCCAGAACCTGCTCGACGTCAGCCGGTCCGCGGGCGGCGGTGACGCCCTGTACCAGGTGCCGACCTCCGCCAACAACGGCACGCTGTGGTACCGGACGGACCTGTTCAAGGCGGCGGGAGTGGACGCCCCGACCACCTGGTCGAAGTTCTACGACGCCGCCGACAAGCTCACCGACAAGGGCAAGAACAAGTTCGGCTTCACCATCCGGGGCGGCGAGGGCGCCATCGCGCCGGCTCTCGACGCGGTGTACGGCCAGACCGGCATCACCTCGTTCTGGAACGGCGACAAGACCACCGTCAACGACCCGAAGAACGTCGCCGCCCTCGAGAAGTACATCGCCCTGTACAAGAAGGACACCCCGTCCGCCGACGTCAACAACGACTTCACCAAGATGGTCGCCCAGTGGGACAGCGGCACCATCGGCATGCTCAGCCACAACCTCGGCTCCTACCAGGACCACGTGAAGGCGCTGGGCGCGGAGAAGTTCCGCGGCATCCCGAACCCGACCCAGGACGACGGTACACGGGTGCAGGTGTCCAACCCGGTCGACGGGATGAGCCTGTTCAAGTCCAGCAAGAACAAGGCGGCCGGCTGGAAGTTCATCGAGTTCGCCCTCTCGGCGGCGGAGAACTCCAAGTTCAACGAGTCGGCGGGACAGGTCCCGGCGAACACCGACGCCGCGAAGGACGCGTGGATCCAGAAGGCCGAGCCCACCAAGCTGGCCGCGGAGGCGCTGAACGGGGCCGGCACCAAGATCGTGCAGCTGCCGTACTACCTGCCGGACTGGAACACGATCTCCAAGTCCGACAACGAGCCGAACTTCCAGAAGCTGCTGCTCGGGAAGATGAGCGCGAAGCAGTTCCTGGACACGCTGGCCGACCAGTTGAACAAGGCGCAGGCGGACTGGAAGGCGAACCACTAGCTCCGCTGGTTGGGCCGGGTGCGGTCGGTTCGTGGTCTTTCAGGTTGTGTGGCGACCGCGGGCCGGGCGTGGCTGGTCGCGCCCACGCGGCGGAGCCGCACATGGATACAGCCCCGCGCCCCTGAAGACGGGTCGCGGGCCCACCCTCTGCTTGAAAGGCACACCCCTGTGTCCCTCACCCGCAGACAGGTCACCTCGGCGGCCCTTGCCGCCGTTCCGGTCGCCCTTGGGGCAACCGGCACCGCACAAGCCGCCCAGCGTCGCCGCACCCTCTACATCGCGGGTGACTCCACCGCTGCCCAGAAGTATGCCGACGCCGCGCCGGAGACCGGCTGGGGCATGGCGCTTGCGTTCTTCCTGCGGGAGCACCTGGAAGTCGCCAACCACGCCGTGAACGGGCGGAGTTCGAAGAGTTTCGTCGACGAGGGGCGCCTCGAGGTCATTTTCGAGGCGATCCGGCCCGGCGACTTCCTGCTCATCCAGTTCGGGCACAACGACGAGAAGAGCGCCGACCCGACCCGCTACACCGAGCCCTGGACGACGTACCAGGACTACCTGCGGCAGTACGTCGACGGGGCGCGGGCCCGTGGCGCGCGGCCGGTGCTCGCCACCTCCGTGGAGCGCAGAAAGTTCGACGCGGACGGCAACGCCGTGCCGACCCACGGCGACTACCCGGCGGCGATGCGTGCCCTCGCCGAGGAGGAGCGCGTGGCGCTGCTCGACGTCCAGGCCCTGTCGATCGCCCTGTGGCAGCGGCTCGGCGTCGAGGAGACCAAGAAGTACTTCAACTGGACCGCGACCGAGCAGGACAACACCCACTTCAACCCGCCGGGTGCGATCGCCGTGGCCCGTCTCGTCACGGCCGAACTGCTGCACCGCCGGGTGCTGGCACACCGGGACGTGCGCCGGCTGGACGAGGAAGTCCCCGAGTCCTGGATCACCTGGCCGGACGCGGCCGCGTAACCCCCTTCCACAGAACCTCCGCCAGAAGGAGAGCCGCACAGTGAAGACACAGAGATGGCATGCACATGTCATGACACGGCAGGCGACGACGGCCCTGCTGGTCGGTTGCACCGCCCTGGCCCTCGCCGTCACCGGCACCACCGCCCAGGCCCAGGCCCGGTCGGGCGACCTCGGCCGAGGGACCCTCGCAGCCGGTGACGGCTGGGGCTCCTACGGCACGGGGACCTCCGGTGGCGCGGCGGCCGACGCCGCGCACGTGTACACCGTCACCACCTGGGCCGAGTTCAAGGCCGCGCTGAAGAACGGCGGCACAGCCCCGAAGATCATCCAGGTGAAGGGCACGATCGACGCCAACGCCGAGGGCTGCGACTCCTTCGCCGCGCCGGGCTACGACTTCGACGCCTATCTGCAGAAGTACTCGCCAGAGAACTGGGGATACGGCACGAACCTGGACGCCGAGCCGGACGACAGCCCCGAAGGCCTGCGTCGCGCCTCCGCCGCCAACCAGGACACCGCCATCAAAGCGGAGATCCCCGCCAACACCACCCTCGTCGGCCTCGGCAGGGGCGCGGGGTTCAAGGGCGCCAGCCTCCAGATCAAGGCCGTGGACAACGTCATCGTCCGCAACCTCACCTTCGAGAGCCCGCTCGACTGCTTCCCGCAGTGGGATCCGACCGACACCTCCGTCGGCAACTGGAACTCCGAGTACGACAGCGCGGTGGTGTACGGCTCCACGCACGTCTGGCTGGACCACAACACCTTCACCGACGGGGACCACCCCGACAGCACGCTGCCCACGTACTTCGGCCGGATCTTCGAGCAGCACGACGGCGAGCTGGACATCGTCAAGGGCGCGGACTACGTGACCGCTTCCTGGAACGTCTTCGCCGACCACGACAAGACGATCCTCATCGGCAACAGCGACAGCGCGTCCACCGCGGTGGTCGACCGGGGCCACCTCAAGGTCACCTTCCACCACAACCTGTTCTCGAACCTCGTCGAGCGCGCGCCGCGTGTCCGCTTCGGCCGGGTCGACTCGTACAACAACCACTTCGTCGCGGGCGACGGCTACTCCTACAGCTACGGCATCGGCATGGAGTCCCAACTCGTCGCCGAGCACAACGCGTTCACGCTCCCCGCCGGGGTCAGCGCGGCGACCGTCCTGAAGAAGTGGAAGGAGGCGCCGCTCACCGCCGCGGACAACTACGTCAACGGGGCGGCCACCGACCTGATCGCCGTGCACAACGCGGAGATCCCGGCCGAGACGCTGCAGTCCGGGGCCGGATGGACGCCGACCCTGCGCACGAAGGTCGACTCGCCCAGGGCGGTGCCGCGGATCGTGGACCACGGGGCGGGCGCCGGAAAGATCTGCTGACCGGCTGATCCGGTCGATCAGCTGACTCGGTCGACCGGCTGATCCGCTCGACCGGCTCCGATCCTTCCCCTTCCCGGTCAGGCCGGAGCGGCTCCGCACCGCCCCTCACCCAGGGCGCGCCGCTCCGGCCCTCTTCCCTCCCGCAGAGCCCGCGAGGCCTCTGAGCCTCGCGGCACAGCGAAGGAGCATCGCCATGCTCTCCCGCACCACCCCACCCGGCCCTGCCGTCCCCAGCCGGAGAACCTTCCTCGTCGCCAGTGCCGGAGCCGCTCTCGCGCTCGGCCTCGCGACTCCCGCGCGGCCCCAGGAGAAGTCCCCCTTCGGGCGTTACGGTTCGCCGTCCGCCCGGCTCACCGAGCGCACCCTGTACGTCCACCCCGGCGGCCTCGGCGACCACACCACCGTCCAGGCCGCCGTCAGCGCTGCGAGCGGGTCCGGACACACGCTGGTCGTCGCGCCGGGCACGTACCGCGAGACGGTCGCCGTCGGTGTCGACCGTACGGAGATGACCTGGATCGGCGCCTCCGGGGACCCGCGTGACGTCGTCGTCGTGTACGACAACGCCAACGGCACCCCGAAGCCCGGCGGTGGCACCTACGGGACCACCGGGTCGGCCACCACCACTGTGCAGGCCGACGGGTTCACCGCCCGCTCGATCACCTTCGCCAACGACTTCCTGCGCGCCGACCACCCCGAGATCACCGGCACTCAGGCGGTCGCCGTCAAGGTGCAGGGCGACCGCTCGGCCTTCGTGGGGTGCCGGTTCCTGGGCCACCAGGACACGCTGTACGCCGACTCGATCGCGCTCGGCACCTTCGCCCGCCAGTACTACCGCGACTGTTACGCCGAAGGTGACGTGGACTTCGTCTTCGGCCGGGCGACCGCCGTCTTCGAGCGCTGCCACTTCCGCACCCTGAACCGCACGGACGTGGCGACCGCCCCCTACGGCTTCGTCTTCGCCCCCTCCACCGCGCTCACCAACCCGCGCGGCTACCTGGTGACCCACGGCCGTGTCAGCAGCGAGGCCCCGGACGCGTACTACAAGCTCGCCCGCCCCTGGGTGCCCGGCTCGGACACCACCGCCCGGCCCATGCTGACCGTCCGTGACACCCGCCTCGCCGCCGGGATCGACGCCGTCGCGCCCTACACCAACATGGCGGACGCCTACCCGTGGCAGAGCCAGCGCTTCGCCGAGTACCGGAACACGGGGCCGGGCGCGGTCGTCAGCGTTCCGCAGAATCGTCCCCAACTGAGCCACGGGGAGGCCGAGTCGGCGACCCGGGAGGCGTACCTCGGCGACTGGACACCGTGGAAGGGGTGTTGAGATGCGCCGACGCGCCTTTCTCGCCACGGCAGGTGCGCTCGGTGTCGTCGGCGCGACTCCCGCCTTCGCGGGCGGGCGCCGGGTGCTGCACGTCCGACCCGGTGACTCCGTCCAGACCGCCGTCGACGCGGTGAGGGGCGCCGGCTGGACGATCGTCGTGCACCCGGGCACGTACCGCGAGGTCGTGAACATCCCCGCCGACAAGGCCGGCCTGACGCTGCTCGGCGCCGGCCGCGACCCGCGCGACGCCGTCGTCGTGTACGACAACGCCAATGGCACCCAGAAGCCGGACGGCTCGGGGACGTACGGCACCGCGGGCTCCGCCACCTTCACCTCGGCGGCGCCGGGGCTCACCGTGCGCGGGTTGACGCTCGCCAACGACTGGCTGCGGGCCGACCACCCGGACATCACCGGGACCCAGGCGGTGGCGGCGTACGTCACCGGGGACCGCTCGTCCTTCACCCACGTCCGCCTGCTGGCACACCAGGACACCCTGTTCGCGGACACGACGGCCCTGACCGCCTTCGACCGCCAGTACTACCGCGACTGCTACCTCGAGGGCGACGTCGACTTCGTCTTCGGGCGGGCCACCGCCGTCTTCGAGCGCTGCCACTTCCACACCCTCGACCGTGACGTCGCCTTCAAGCCCGAGGGGATGGTCTTCGCGCCCTCCACGGCCCGCGCCAACCCGCACGGTTTCCTGGCTCTGCGCGGCCGGGTCACCTCGGGCGCGCAGGACGGCGCGTACAAGATCGCGCGGCCGTGGGTGCCGTCGTACGAGACGACCGCCCGGCCGTCCCTGGTCGTACGGGAGACGGAACTCGGCCCCGGCATCGACGCGGTGGCGCCCTACGTCAACATGCGCGAGGCCTACCCCTGGCAGTCCATGCGCTTTCGCGAGTACCGCAACACCGGCCCCGGCGCGGAGATCACCGTGCCGGAGAACCGTCCCCAGCTCACGGACACGGAAGCCGTGTCGCACACGCGTGCGGCGTATCTGGGCGACTGGCGCCCGTGATGTTCCCGCAGAAGGCAGCGCAGCAGTCCCCCACCGTATCGACGAAAGGACCGCACTCCATGTCTCGTCGAACCGCTCTCGTCCTCGGCGCCGCCCTGGCGCTCGGCGCCGGACTCGCCGTCCTGCCCACCCAGGCCCAGGCGGCGACCGTCGTCGTCAGCACCACGGCCGACCTCACCAGCGCCATCAAGAACGCCACCGCCGGCACCGTCATCCAGGTGCGCGCCAGCACGTACTACCCGACGGCCACCCTCCAGTCGACGGCCAACGGCCGGCGGAGCCGCGACCATGCGGCGCGAGCGTCGGGACTGCTGTCTTCCGTTGCCTCGGAGAGAGTCCTCGTGAAGACGTGGCGACCGGTAACGGTTCCTCTGTTCACGTCAATGACCGCCGCCATGCTCGTGCCTGGACACGAGTGGACGAAAAGCTGCCAAGGCGTCCGCGTAGTCGGATGCGGCAGGATCCCCGGGGGGAGGGTGAGGGACAGTGATTCGGCCGCACCCAGTACCGCTGATGCTAGTTCGTCCGACGCCGTGCGGGCGATGATGCCGTCCTTGAAGGCGACGGAGATTCCGTCCTTGGTGCGCCGGAAGACGAGGCTGAACGAGGTGTCGACACCGGTGAAAGTGAGCGTTTTGCCATGGCCGCTGAGAAAAGCGCGGAGGCTGTCCAGCAGCTGTGTCACCGAGAGGTAGATCATCATGCCCTGGTCGGGGGTACGGCCTGCTGAGTCTGCCGTACCGAGACCCCCGGTGACGGACATGTCACCGAGGTCGAATCCGCTGGGGTCGCCCTGGCCGGGTCGAACGGTGAACTGCACAGTGATCACGGGGTGTAGCTCTTTCCTACCGGGAAGAAGGTGATGATGCGATTCCCGTCGTCCGAGTCGACGACCAGGCGGTACCGGGCCCGCATTCCGTTCACGATCATCCTCTTCTCGTAGGTCTGCATCCGGCGCGCAGGATCCGAAACGCGTGTGCCCTTCTCGATCATCGTCTCCGCGGCCTTCTCCACCTGGGCGCGTGTGGTCGACGGAGGCAGGAGATCGCCGTGGCCGCCGTTCGCGGTACCCGCGATGTGACGTTCGTCGATGTGCTGCCAGCCCTCCTTGGGGTTGCCGTCCTCAAGCCTCGGAGTGGTGCGGCAGATCGCGAGCCCGTAGGGGTCGATCCAGGTCAGCGGATGCGGGCCGTACCAGTATGGGTTCGGGCCAGCGTCCAGACCGAGCGGGTCGGACGAGACATAGCGTGCGGTCTCCGGGTCGTAGTACCGGTGGAAGTTGTGATGCAGGCCGGTTTCGGGGTCCGCGTACTGGCCCGGAAACCGGAGCGGGCAGTCCACGGACTCGTGATCGTCCGTGGGCGCCGGATACCTCGTTCCCCAGAGGGTGGTACGGCGCTGCCAGGCCACGTTGCCGTCGGTGGAGACGAGTTCGGTCGGGGTACCGACCGAGTCCGTGACGACAGCGTGGAAGCGGACCGTGCGGTCGGCCGTCGTGTCCACGGCGAGCTGGGCGAGGAACGAGGTGCCCCGGGCCACCTCCGCAGGTCGGTGAGTGGTCTGAGCGAGAGGGCGGTGTGTGCCGGGGGCGTAGTCCCAGGTGGTGACCCCGCCATCAGGGGCCCGCTGTTCGGCGAGTTGGGTGTCGTCCCAGGTGAAGTGAGTGCGATCGGTCTCTGAACCATCCTCGCGGAGACGGCACTTGGACATGCGGCGACCGAGCGGATCGTATGCGTAGTGCCAGCGCTCGCCCTCCGGTGTCGTTGCCTCGGTGAGACGGTCCTCCGCGTTCCAGGTGAGCGTCCAGATCCGTTGCTGCCCGTTGAGCAGCTTGCGGGTCTTGCGTACCAGGCGGCCCTGCGCGTCGTACTCGTACGACGTGCGGCCGGAGCGGCGGACGAGGGTGCCCTCGGATTCCTGGTCACCGGCCGCGTCATGGGCCGGCGCCGAAGCGTGGGCGAGGTTGCCCGACGTGTCGTACGCATAGGTCTCGGTCCATCCGTGACCGCGTACGCCCGTGACTCGTCCCATGACATCGAGGTCGTAGCGGCGGGTTCCGGAGGTGAGTTCGCGGACTTCGGTGACGTAGCCGTCGGCTCGGTAGGCGTAGGCGCGGTGCTGGAGCAGGAGGTCCGCTGCCCCGGCGCCCCGTGTCGTGAGGGACTGGGCGGTGAGGCGGTCGCTCGCATCCCAGCTCTGGGAGAGGACCGTGTCCGTACCGATGAGGCGACGTGTCTCGCGTCCCGCCGCGTCGTAGGTGAACCGCAACTCCCCGTCCGAGACCCGGAGCTCGGCCGGACGGCCCGCAGCGTCGTACGTCCATTGCGAAGTGATGCCGCTCGGGGTTCGGCGACGGGTGCGCCGGCCGAGAGCGTCGTAGGTGTTCCCGGTCGTACGACCGTTGACGGTCTCGGTGAGAACACGGCCGAGCGCGTCGTGCTCGATCGTGATGTCGACATCCGCGTTGGCCGCGTGCGCGAGGTGACCGTCCGGACCGTACGCGTACCTTGTGACTGTGCCCGTGTCGTCGAACTGCTCTGTCACCCGGCCGAGTGTGTCCCGCGTGAAGTGCAGCGTCTCGCCGGCGCCGTTGGCGCGGGACAGCAGGCCGCCCGCGGCGTCGTGCGTGTATGTGATGGTCCGGCCGTTGAAGTCGGTCTCCGCGGTCAGGCGGCCCGCCGCGTCGTAGCTGTACGACCAGGTCAGCCCTTGGGGATTGGTAACGCCCGTCAGCCGCAACTCGGTGTCGTAGGCGAACGCGTATGTCGCACCGTCCGGGTCCGTTCGGGAGGCGGCGACGTCGAAGTGACCGGCGGTACGGTGTGTCGTGTTGCCCGCGAGGTCGGTATGGGTGAGGAGGTTGCCCTCGGCGTCCCAGGTCCACAACTCCCTTGAGCCGTCGGCCTGTTCGCGCCAGGCGGGCTTACCGTCGGTTGTCCAGCCCATGCGGGTGGTGTGGCCCAGCGGGTCGGTCACGTCGACGATCCGTCCGAAGGAATCCCGGCGTACCGATGTCGTGTGCCCCAGTTCGTCGGTGAGGGCGACGGGCAGTCCGGCGGCGTCGTACGCCGTGGTGCGTGTATGACCGAGCGCGTCCGTGACGGTGGTCGGACGGCCCGACTCGTCGTACGTGTACTGGGTCATGGCGCCGACCGGGTCGACGGTCGTCAGCAGGTTGCCGCGCTCGTCGTAGGTGTGTCGCCAGGTCGCTCCGCCCGGTTCGAGGATCTCCGTCGGCAGGGCCGACGCGTCGTAGGCCGCCCGAGCCACCGAGCCGTCAGGAAGCGTGAGTTCGGTCAGGTTTCCGGAGCCGTCGTAGCCGTACCGGGTCGTACGGCCCAGCGGATCGGTGACCGAGCGGGGCTTGGCACCCCACTCGTCCCACTCCGTGCGCGTGACCTGCCCGAGCGGGTCCGTCTCCTCGACGACCAGGCCCTCGGAGTTGTACCGATGGCTGGAGACGCGGCCGAGTGAATCGGTGTACGTCGTCGTGGCCGCCGCCTCGTCGTACGTCAGGGTGCCCGACAGGATGCCGTCGACGCCCTCGGTGCGGACGACGCGGCCGCGTTCGTCGTAGACGTAGGAGAACCAGGTCCCGTTGCGGTCGGTCCAGCGCGTCATCCGGCCCTGGTCGTCGTAGGTGAACCGGAGCGGCTCACCACTGGAGTTGATGACCTCGGTGAGGTTGCCGGAGGTGTCATAGCCGTACCGCATGACGAGCGTGCCGTCGCCCACCGGGCCGTCGGGGCCGTAGCGGGAGGGCGGTTCGTCGAGCAGGCGCAGGGCGGTGACGCGGGGGCCCTGGGTGTCGACGGCCAGGTAGTAGCCGCCGGAGTGGCGGATGCCGAACGGGATGCCTTCGTCGTCGCGCTCGACGTCGATGCGCGCGCCGTTCCGGTCGCTCCAGGAGTCCAGGGGCAGATGGAAGACGCCGAAGGAGCCCGAGGAGCAGGGGGTGCTGAAGGTGCGGACGACTCCGGTGGCGGGGTCGGTGATGGTCATGACGCCGTCGGGCTTGCCGTCCCAGCGCAGTGGCCAGCGCGCGCCCTTCAGAGGGAGGGTCGGCACATCCGGCTCCGGCACGGGATAGACGAGCCGCATGCCGTCCGCCGCCGCGAAGACGACCCCCTCGCCGTCGATCTGCACGCACTCGTCGAGGGTGGAGATCCAGTTCGGGCCGAAACAGACCCCGCCCCGGTAGGAGGACAGGTGGGTGCGCTGGAAGAGGAGGGGAAGGGAGGCCGGCAGTGTCAGGTCGGTCTGGGACATCAGCATGGCGCCCGTCGCCACGTCGATCGGCTCGCCGACGCACGGCGTGCGATCCGCGTTGCGCGCGGCGGGTCCGAGCTCGACCAGGTCGGGGCGGAGGGACGGCGGGCGCAGCAGGAGGGGAGTGGTGTCGCTGAACGCGCCCTCCACGCCCGCCTTCAGTACGCCGCTGCCCGCACCCAGCGCGCCGCCGAAGATCATGCCGTCCTTGGCGGCCTGGTTGACCTCGTCCAGGCTGAAGCCCTGCTGCAGACCGGTGACCATCTTCAGGGGCTGGGCCACGGCCAGGTCGACGGTGACCGACTCGATACCGCCGAAGGCCGCCGCGACCAGGGTGCCCGCCGCTATCTCCGCGACGGTGGTGGAGACCGCGATGCCCATGGTGGCGCCGAACTCGATGATGGCGTCGGCCGCGGCGACGGCGGCTCCGGAGGCGAGACCCGCCGTGAAGAAGGCCAGCGCCACCCCGCCCGCGATCACGGCGGCGTCGATGCCGATCTGCGTCCAGAGTTTGTTGATGGCGTCGTCGATGGCGTCCGCGAACTTGTCCAGGGCCTTCGCCATCGCCCGGGAAGACTCCGCCAGGTCGCTGAGCCAGCCGGCGTCCTTGCCCTTGGCGTAGCGGTTCCAGAACTTCTCGAACGCGTCGATCGACTCGCCGGTGTTGTGGTGGATGAGGGAGGACGCACTCGTGTGCACCGGTCCCCGTACGTCGTCGACCGAGTCGGCGAAGGTGCGCCAGGCGGTCGCCGCGGCCCGCAGCGAACCGGAGTTGGCGTCCGGCCACCACAGGCCCAGCTTCAGCAGGATCTTCTTGGCCTCGTCCTCAACGCTCACCGGAACCGTCGCTCCCTGCCTCGTCGGTCCCGCCGGTCTTCACCTCGGTGAACATTCCCGCGATCAGCTGGTCGTTGTCGACGGTGCCGTCCGCCAGGTCGTTCATGGCCTCGTGGATGCTCACCAGGCCGAGTACGAGGGTGCCCGCCGCGCTCTCTATCTTCTTCTGCTGCGGTGAGTAGGCGTCCCCGAACTCCTTGCCCTGTTTGTCGTCGCCCCAGGGTTTTCCCAGGCTGTCCAGGGTGGTGACGAGGGTGGTGAGTGCCTTGCTGAGGTTCTTGGCCCCTTCGTGGAAGTCGGGCGCCGCGCGCTTCAGATCGGCGGTGTGGATGTGCAGGACCATGCCGTTGCCGTTGCCATCACCCATGCGGCTCTCCCCGTCTGACACATCGTTCGCATGTGCGTTCCGACCCTAGGAGAACCGGTTCAAGAGAAGGTCAAGTGGACGCCACCCGCGGGCAATGCATCCGGGAGGCACCGCCCGCGGGTGAGGTCTCGATCGGATAAAGCCTCCCGCATGGCATGCGTGATGCGCGTAGACAGTCCCTGACCTGGCGCGGAATGACCTGGTCACCCATCACCCAGATCCGGAGAATCCATGCGGAAGTCCCTCAGAGCGGCAGCCATCGCGGCCGCTTGTGCCGTCGCCGGCGGAGCCCTCTACGGCACGGGCGTCGCCACGGCCGGCCAGTCGACGGCCAACTCGACCCACGAGCCCTACAACATCGGGCTCCTGGTCAAGGACATCGACACCTACTACGGCGCCACGCTCGACAGCAGCGGCGTGTACCAGGCGTCCAAGGACAGCCAGTACGCCAAGGACCTGTCGCGCCTGGAGTCGGACGCCAAGCGCTACATCGACAGGGCGGCGCACAAGGCGAAGCACCGGGGCGAGAAGCCCGCGGTCGTCTTCGACATCGACGACACGCTGCTGCTCTCCCTCGACTACGAGAAGAAGACCAACTACACCTACAACTCGGCCTCCTGGGCCGCGTACGTGGCCCAGGCCGACCGTCCGGCCGTCTTCGGCACCCCCGAACTCGTCGCGTACGCCGAGTCCAAGGGTGTCGAGGTCTTCTACAACTCGGGCCTGAAGGAGTCGCAGCGCGTCTCCGCGGTCGCGAACCTGAAGAAGGTCGGCGCCGACATCAACCTCGACGCCGGCCACATGTTCCTCAAGGACGCGGCCAACCCGCCGGCCTACCTGAGCGCCTGCGCCACGGCCGCCGCCTGGAACTGCACCACCGTGCAGTACAAGTCCGGCACCCGTAAGCACATCGAGTCCCTCGGGTACGACATCGTCGCCAACTTCGGCGACCAGTACTCCGACCTCGACGGAGGCTACGCCGACAAGACGTTCAAGCTCCCGAACCCGACGTACTTCGTCAGCTAGGACTCAGGACCCGGTCCGTACGGGGCGGATCGACTCCAGGGTCGGCACCACCGGTTCGATCGTTCCGTCGGCCGCGAACTCCATGCGGTCGATGGTGGTCTCCCGGTGCGTGCCGTCCCCGCCCGCCTTCCCGGGGCCGTTCAGGGCGAACCGGTGGTAGACGATGTACCAGTCGTCGGTGCCGGGGACGTTCACCACGGAGTGGTGTCCGGTGCCCTTGATGCCGTACTCCGGGCGCTTGGACAGGATCGTGCCCCGCTTGGTCCACGGACCGAGCGGGGACGGTCCGGTGGCGTAGGCGACGTGGTAGTTCTCGCTGCGGGTGTCGTCCTCGGACCACATGAAGTAGTACGTGCCCCGCCGCTTGACGACGAAGGATCCCTCACGGAAGTCGGGCTGCGTGATGTCCCGCACCTGTGAGGCGTCGAACGACACCATGTCGGCGTTCAGCGGCACGACGTATCCGTGGCCGTTGCCCCAGTACAGATACGACTGCCCGTCGTCGTCCGTGAACACCGCCGGGTCGATCATCTGGCCCGTCAACCGGCCCTTGGCCACCAGGGGCCTGCCCAGCGCGTCCTTGAAGGGACCGGCCGGGGAGTCGGCCACCGCCACGCCGATCTGCTGCTCCGCACAGAAGTAGAAGTAGTACTTGCCGTCGCGTTCGGCGATCGCCGGGGCCCAGGCGTTCTTGTCCGCCCAGGACACATCGGGTCCCAGGTCCAGGATCACACCGTGGTCCTTCCAGTGGACCAGGTCCTTCGACGAGTACGCCTTGAAGCTCGTCCCGCTCCACCCCGCGTAGCCGTCCGTCGTCGGATAGATCCAGTACCGGCCGTCCAGGTAATGGACGTCCGGGTCGGCGTTGAGTCCGGGGAGGACCGGGCTGCGGTGGGGTACCGCCTCGACCGTCCAGGTCCGGCTCGTCCCGTCCGGGGCCGTCACGGTGTAGGTGCGCGGGGTGCGGAAGTCCCGGGGTGTGCCCGAGGCCGGGCTGACCTTCGCGCCCGCGCCGACCGCGAGGGTGGGGGCGAGGCGCCTGAGGTTCGTGTCCGGCCTCATCGGCAGGACGACCTTCGAGGCCGACTCGGTGACGATCGCATACCCGCTCTGGCCCTTCGCGGTCGCGTCCACGACCGACGTGCCGGTCACCGGGTAGGCGGCCAGCAGCCGGTCGTACTCCGCCTGCGTCACCGGCATCACCGTGCCGTGCCGGGGGCTCGCGGGCAGCTGGTAGTTCGTCGACATGGTCCACTTGCCCGAGTCGAGGTCGGTGGTCTCGAAGGGGACGTAACCACGGCTGCCGTACTCGTCGATGAACAGGTACCACTTGTTCCCGGCGTTGGACTTGAAGACCGTCGGGCCCTCGCCGCGGTCGATCGAGCCGCTGCCGATGCAGTCCGACACGAAGTCGTACGTGGTGTTCGTCAGGGAGGTCGACTTCTCGCCGGTGATGAACTTCGAGCAGGGGCTGGAGGAGCTGGGATCGCGCTCGTCCTTGGTGTAGCGGTAGTAGCTGCCCTTGTCCTTGATGACCGTCGAGTCGATCACCGAGTAGCCCGGGTCGTCCCAGACCTTCGGCTCGCTGAAGGTGCGGAAGTCCTTCGTGGTGGCGTACAGCATCTTGTTGTACGTCGATCCGGCGTGTTCCGGGTCGTCGTCGGCGTACAGCTTGGACGCCCAGAAGACGACGTACTCACCGAGCGAGTCGTCCCAATAGGCCTCCGGCGCCCAGGTGTTGCCCGCGTTGTCGGGGGCCACCTTCACCAGGCGCTGGTCGGTCCAGTGCACCAGGTCGGTGGACTCCCAGATCATGATGGACCTGCTGCCGTGCCGCTGCACGTAGTCCCAGCTGCCGCTGGAGTTCTGGTACATCTTCAGGTCGGTGGCGATGAGGAAGAACTTGTCGCCCTTGGGGGAGCGGATCACGAAGGGATCGCGCAGCCCCTTCTCGCCGATGGTGGAGGTCAGGACGGGATGGCCCGCGTTCAACTCCCGCCAGTGCAAAGGGTCGTTGCCGCGGCTCAGGGCGTAGCGGATCTGCTCGCCGTCGGCCGTGCCCTCGCCGGTGAAGTAGGCGAAGAGATAACCGGCGTACTTCGGTTCGTTCACGTGCGGTGCTCCCGAAGGCGACGATGACGCGGGGCTCGGTGGCGCGGCCAGCAGGCCCAGGAGAAGAGCGAGGACGGGGATCAGGAGCGCGCGGGCGGTGCGGCGTCGCATGACACATCCTGTCGGAGTCTGGTGGATTCTGTGCGGGAAACGCTCTCGGAGTGTTGCCAGTGGGGGACAGCGCGTCAATCGATGAAAGCGGCACGACAGTCAGCGAAAGTTTCGACCTTTTTCGTGAGCCCTCGGCAACCTTTCCCGCCACCGCGGCGACCCGGGAGCAGAAGCGGGCCGAGGCGGCCCCTCCGGCCCGCTTCGTCTCCCGTCCCCCAGGAAAGGAACGCCCCGTGCTTCTGAGCACCGGACGCCACCGCAGGACCCGTACGCTCTCGATCGCCGCGGCGGTGGCCGTCGCAGCGGGGGCGGGTGGCGTCTACCTCGGCCTCGCGGACAACGGCTCGGCGCAGGCCGCCGCCGCAACGGTCACCGTCTCCACCACCGCGCAACTCCAGACGGCCGTCGCCGATGCCGCCGCGGGCACCACCATCCAGGTGCGCGGCGGCACGTACTACCCGACGGCCACGCTGAAGTCGACGGCGAACGGCACCGGTTCCTCGCGGATCTCGCTCACCGCGTACGGCAGCGAGAAGGTGAAGATCGACGGTTCCAAGCTGGCCGCCGGTTCCTGGCTGGCAGGGATCTACGGCGACTACTGGACCGTCCAGGACATCACGTGGCAGAACTCGCCCGCACAGGGTTTCGTCGCCACCTCCTCCGTGGGTGGCGTCTTCAAGAACCTCGTCACCGCGAACAACGGCGACTCGGGCTTCACGCTGCGCGGCGACGGCACGACCGACAACCTCGTGCAGAACCTGGACAGTCACGGCAACTACGACGCCGCGAACCACGGGCAGAACGCCGACGGCATCGCCATCAAGTTCGGCTCCGGCACCGGCAACAAGGTCACCGGCGCTCGCCTCTACCACAACGCGGACGACGGCCTCGACCTCTGGCAGTTCTCCTCGCCGATCACCATCGAGCACTCGTGGTCGTACGGGAACGGCAAGAACCGCTGGAACGACTCCGCCTTCGAGGGCAACGGCAACGGCTTCAAGCTCGGCGGCGGCGGGGCCTCGGTCGCCCACGTCGTGAACAACGACGCGGCCTGGGACAACGCGGGCAACGGCTTCACCGAGAACTCCAACACCGGGGCCATCGTGCTCAACCGCAACACGGCCTACGCCAACACCGACGCGGGCTTCTTCTTCGCGACGGGCAAGGCGCGGCTGGCCAGGAACCTCGCGGTGAGCAACAAGGGCGGCCTGGACAAACTCGGTTCCGCCACGGTCTCCGCGGCCAACAACTGGGACAGCGGCACCTCGACGCCGTCCTTCAGGTCGACGGACGCGACCACGGCGTACGGTGCCCGCTCGTCGAGCGGTTCGCTGCCGGCGACCACGTTCCTGACGACGGGCTCGACGACCATCGGCTCGACCATGAACTGACGTACCCGCGTACTGACGTACGGGGAAAGTGAACGCCCCCGCCGGTCGTCACCGGCGGGGGCGTTCCTCTGACTGGCTCCGAGGGGGGCTCAGGCCAGCAGATCCCTTACTTGTACGTGATGTCAGATGACGTGAACCTGCAGAAGGTTCCATCCGCGGCGGTACCGAGCTCGGCGGGCTCCTTGCCGCTGCTGTTGCTCTTGAAGCGCACGCAGGTCGTGAGCTTCTTCCTGGTGTCGCCGGTGACACGGATCCTCGACAGCGTCGCCGTGTCGCCGAAGTTGGAGTCGATGCCGACCAGCGTCTTGCCCGGGGCGGTCGCGTCGAGATCGCTGAGCACGATCGTGCGCCTGACTCGCGTCTTGCAGTTGCCGCAGGAACGCGCCAGCTTGCCGAAGTCCTCCACGTGGAATCCGGTGATGGTGAGCTTGCCGGCACCGTTGAACTGGAACACCTTGTCGGAGGCGTTCTGCGCGCCCCCGCCGATCACGTGGTACTTCGCGGACGACGCTTGCCCTTGAAGGTGGCCGCGTCCGCAGGTTTTTTTTCGAGGGGATTTTCTACGAGTCGCCGTCGGTGCCGCTCGCGGCGGCGAAGTCACCCGTCACCGACAGCCTCCTGTCCGCGCTCCTCGCGTCCGCCGAGTAGCGGTCGTCCTTGGCGTCCCGGCCGCCGCGGGTGTGGTTGTACTGGCCCGCGAAGACCCACTGGCCGGCCGCGAGGGTGTGGCCGTCCTTGAGCACCCAGGTGTAGACGAGGAAGCCGTCCTTCTCGGTGACGGTCGTCGTGAAGTCGCTCTCGGGAGCCGAGCGCCAGGAGCCCGCGTCGCCGACCCCGCCGGTCTGCCTGATCTTCAGCTCGACGGTGAGCGAGGTGAGCTCGTCGGCGTTCTTCAGGGTCACATTGCTCTGCGCCCAGAAGTCGTTGCTGTGCGGATCGACCGAGCCGTCGGACCACAGCGAGCCGTCCCGGTTGCCCGCGGCCGGCGCCTTGGGCGCGGCGGGCGAGGCGTTCGCGGCCGAGGGGGTGTCCGAGGGGGAGGCGCTCGCCTTCCCGGACGGCTTCGAGGCACCCGAGGTGTGCGAGGGGTGCGGCACGACGGGCGCGCGGCTCGTCGCGTCCGGGGAGACGACCGGGGTCGGTGAGACCGCGACCGTCTGCTGTGGCGGGTTGTTCTCCTGCACCGCCGCGGCCACCCAGTAACCGCCGACCGCGAGGACGCCCGCCACCGCGGCCGTGGCGCCGACGATCCGTCCCCAGCCGAGCACCGGCGGACGCGCCGCGCGCCGGGGACGACGCTCGGAGGCGCCGGACATCCCGCGCTCGACCCGGGCCAGGATGCGCGCGCGGTCGGGCTCATGCGCCTCGGCCGCCTCGTGCAGCCTGGCGCGCAGCTCGTCGTGCACGTCCTGCGCCTTCCTCATCGGTCCCTTCCTCCGGCTCCACCCGTGGGCAGCACACCCGCGTGCACCCGCATCGGGGCCTCTTCGGTGCCGAGGAGCCGCTTCAGTTCGGCCATGCCCTTCGACGTCTGGGATTTAACCGTACCCACGGAAACACCGAGGGCGAGCGCCGTGTCCTTCTCCGAGAGGTCGAAAGCGTGCCGAAGCACGACACACGCGCGCTTACGGAACGGCAGCCGGCGCAGCGCCTCCTGGACGTCGATCCTCCCCGCTATGTCGGGGTTCTCGGTCTTCTCCTCGCGCTGCGACCAGAACAGTGTGATCCGTCTGCGCTCGCGCACCGCGCTGCGGATCCGGGTGCGGGCCAGGTTCGCGACGACACCGCGGGCGTACGCCATCGGGTGGTCGGCCGCGCGCACCCGGTCCCAGCGGTGCCACAGCGCGAGCAGCGCGTCGGCCGCCAGATCGTCGGCTGCGTCCGCCTCGCCGGTCAACAGATGGGCGAAGCGGGCGAGTTCGGCGTGGTGCCGCTCGAAGAAGGCGTGGAATTCCACGGAGGCTGCGTCGTCGACGACAGTGCCCACGGCTACCTCTCCTTGCTGCGGCTTGTGAGCAACCGGTGCGGGTGCGTGCGTATACGGCCCCCGTGCGCCACCCGTGAAGGAATGGTGCCCCTGTGGGGCGAGATGCGTGAGCGTACCAGCGATGCGTACAGGGCTTCGAACAACGTATGGCGGGCCGAACTCGATTCCGTAACACGGCGAAAACCTGAAAGCGGTTCAACGCGGGAACAATCCAGCCAGCATCCGCACACCCAGCACGCAGGCCACAAGGAGTATCAGCGATGTCCGAAACCCAGAAGGTGGCCGACCGGCCAAGTGCCGCGCCACCAGCGGCGAACAGCGTCGACCGGTTCTTCAGAATCTCCGAACGGGGCTCCACCTACGGCCGGGAGATACGCGGCGGATTCGCCACGTTCTTCACCATGGCCTACATCCTTGTCCTGAACCCGATCATCCTCGGCAGCGCCAAGGACAAGTTCGGCCACCAGCTCGACAGCGGCCAACTCGTCACGGCCACCGCCCTGGTGGCCGCGGTGATGACCGTCATCATGGGCGTGGGCGGCAATCTGCCCCTCGCGATCGCCGCGGGCCTCGGCCTGAACGCCGTCGTCGCCTTCCAGATCGCCCCGCTGATGAGCTGGCCCGACGCGATGGGCCTGGTGGTCATCGAAGGCGTGATCATCTGTGTATTGGTCCTCACCGGACTGCGCGAAGCGGTCATGAACGCCATCCCGCAACCGCTGAAGCACGCCATCGGTGTGGGCATCGGACTCTTCATCGCCTTCATCGGCTTCGTGGACGCCGGTTTCGTCAGCCGCATCCCGGACGTCGCGAACACCACCGTGCCGGTGCAGTTGGGCGCGACCGGATCGCTGACCGGCTGGCCCGTGCTGGTCTTCTGTCTCGGCGTGCTGCTCACCATCGGACTGATGGCACGCAAGGTCAAGGGCGCCATCCTGATCAGCATCGTGACGATGACCGTGGTCGCCGTGATCATCAACTCGGCCGCCGACATCAAGAGTTGGGGCCTCACCACGCCGAAGATCCCCTCCGACGTGGTGGCCACCCCGGACTTCGGCCTCGTCGGACACTTCAGTCTGTTCGGCGGCTTCGGCGAGACCGGCGCCCTGACCGTCGTCCTGCTGATCTTCACCCTGATCCTGTCGGACTTCTTCGACGCCATGGGCACGATCGTCGGTATCAGCGCCGAGGCCGGACTGCTCGACGAGGAGGGCAAGGTGCCCGGCATCGGCCGGGTGCTGTTCATCGACGGCGCCGCGGCCGTCGCGGGCGGCGCGGCCTCCGCCTCCTCCAACACCGCCTACATCGAGTCCGCGGCCGGCGTCGGCGAGGGCTCGCGCACCGGCTTCTCGAACCTGGTCACCGGCGGCATGTTCGCCCTCGCCCTGTTCCTGACCCCGCTGCTCACCATCGTTCCGCTCCAGGCGGCGGCCCCCGCTCTGGTCGCGGTCGGCTTCCTGATGATGACGCAGGTCAAACACATCGAATGGGACAGCTACGAGATCGCGATCCCCGCGTTCCTGACCATCGCGGCGATGCCGTTCACCTACTCGATCACCAACGGCATCGGGGCCGGCTTCGTCGCCTATGTCGTGATCAAGGCGGTGCTCGGCAAGATCCGTGAGGTCCACTGGCTGCTGTGGGCCGTATCGGCGCTGTTCCTGGTGTACTTCGCGATCGATCCGGTGAGGCAGCTGTTCGGCGTGAAGTGACCGTACGGGAGTGAAGTGACCGTACGAAGGAAGGGCCGCCCCCAGGGGTGCGGGGCGGCCCTCCGTCGTGCGCGGTGCGTCAGTTCTTCAGCGCCGCCCGCATCATGGCCTTGGCCACCGGCGCCGCCAGGCCGTTGCCGCTGACCTCGGACCTCGCCGCGTCGGACTGCTCGACGATGACCGCCACGGCGACCTCCTTGCCGTTCGAGTCGGACTTCGCGTACGACGTGAACCAGGCGTACGGCGTCTTGCTGTTCTTCTCGCCGTGCTGGGCCGTGCCCGTCTTGCCGCCCACGGTCGCGCCGGAGATCTTCGCGTTCGTGCCCGTGCCCTTGGTGACGACCGTCTGCATCGCGGACTGGAGCTGCTCGGCGGTCGTCGAGCTGACGATCTCCTTGGTTTCGGTGCTGTCGTCGTAGTTCTTCACCACATTGCCGCTCGCGTCGCTGGTCTGCGACACCATGTGCGGCGAGACCAGCTTGCCGCCGTTGGCGATGGCGGCCGACACCATGGCCATCTGCAGCGGGGTCGCCGTGACGTCGTACTGGCCGATGCCGGTCAGCGCCGTGGACGACTTGTCCATGTTCGAGGGGTAGACGCTCGGGTACGCCCGCACCGGCACGTCCTGCGAGCTGTCGTTGAAGCCGAACTTCTCCGCCATCGCCTTGACCTTGTCCTGCCCGAGGTCGACGGCCATCTTCGCGAAGACGTTGTTGCACGAGTACTGCAGCGCCACCCGGATCGAGGCGTTCTTGCAGGGCGCGGAGGCGCTCTCGTTCGACAGGTCGGTCCGCGTGTTCGGCAGCGTGTAAGGGTTCGGGCTGTCCGTGCCGGTGTCCACGTTCTGGTACAGCCCGTCCTCCAGCGCCGCCGCCGCGACCACCAGCTTGAACGTCGACCCAGGGGGCAGCGGCTGGCGCAGCGCCCGGTTGGTCATCGGCTTGTCCGCGTCCTTCGTCAGCTTCGTCCAGGCGGCGGAGTCACCGGTGCTGAGCTGTGTGGGGTCGTACGACGGGGTGGAGACCACCGCGAGGATCTTGCCGTTCGTCGGGTCGATCGCGACGGCCGCGCCCTTCTTGGCGCCGAGCGCCGCGTACGCCGCCTTCTGCACGTCCGGGTCGATGGTCGTGACCACGTCACCGGGGCTGGCGCGCTTGTTGGTGACCGTGTCGAGGGGGTTCTTCAGCTGGTTGTCCGTACCGTCGAGCAGGCCCTGGTAGACGCCCTCCAGTTGGGTCGCCCCGAACACCTGGGAGCTGTAGCCCGTGACCGCCGCGTACAGACTGCCGTCCGTGTACGTCCTCTTGTACTTGAGGTCGCTGCCCTTCGTCTGCGCGGAGCCGGTGATCGCCCGGCCGGCCACGATGATGTTCCCGAGCGGGTTCGCGTACTGCTCGATCGCGTTGCGTCGGTTGTTCTTGTTGTCCGCGAGTGCCTTGCCGTCGTAGAACTGCACCCAGGTCGCCCTGACCAGCAGGGAGAGCACGAGCAGCAGAGTGAAGACGGCGGCACGCCTGATCGTCTTGTTCATCCCGCTCAGAAGGACGAGCGGAAGGGAGTGAATCGTTCCCTTCCGCCCTCGTTTCTCATGCGCTGTTCATGAAGTCCGGCTCGTATGAAGTCCGGCGCAGCCCTTGAAGTCCGGCTCAGCGCCCCAGGGTGAGCACGACCTCGTCCGTGTCCTCGCCGCGCGCGTGCGCGTACCCCCGGGCGTTCGCGGTGACCCGGAACCCGCACTTCTCCAGAACCCGCCGCGACCCCGCGTTGTCGGCCGCCGCCCGCGCGTGCAGCGGGCGTTCGGGCACCTCGGCCAGCAGGTCCCGCAGCGCGGCCGTCGCGATGCCCCGGCCCCAGTACGCCCGGTCGATCCAGTAGGTGACCTCGCGCTCGCCGGGCTCCCCGTACACCGCGGCGCTGCCCACGACATCGCCGTCCGCGAGGATCGTGCGCGGCACCACGTCGGACGAGGCGCGGACGCGCTTCCAGTGGGCGTCGAAGGCGTCCCGGTCGGTCGGGTCCTCGGCGGTGAAGGCGGCCATCCGCAGGGACTCGGGGTCGTTCATCAACCGGAAGAAGACCGGCAGATCACTGTCGTGCACCGGGCGGAGCGAGACCTCCATCGTCAGAGCCTCCGGGTGGCGAGGGTCAGCCGGTCGCGAGCGTCGAACAGGGCGTCCTTGACCATCTGTTCGTGCGCGGGGGTGAGCCGGGCCACCGGGACCGAGCAGCTGATCGCGTCCCGGGCGGGGGTGCGGTAGGGGATCGCGACGCCGAAGCAGCGCAGCCCCAGCGTGTTCTCCTCACGGTCCACGGCGAAGCCCTGCTCGCGGACCTGGTGCAGCTCCTCGATGAGCTTCTCCCGGTCGGTGATCGTGTGCTCGGTCAGCGCGGGGAGCGTCTCGGGCAGCATCTTGCGGACCTGCTCGTCGGTGTGGGTGGCGAGCAGCGCCTTGCCGAGCGAGGTCGAGTGCGCGGGGAGCCGGCGGCCCACCCGGGTGAAGGGGCGCAGGTAGTGCTGCGACTGGCGGGTGGCCAGGTACACGACGTTCGTGCCGTCCAGACGCGCCAGGTGGATGGTCTCCGTGGTGTCGTCGGAGAGCCGGTCCAGGGTCGGGCGGGCCGCGGCGACCACCTCGTCGCCGTCGATGTACGAGGTGCCGACCAGCAGTGCCCGTACGCCGATGCCGTACCGCGTGCCCGTCGCGTCCGTCTCGACCCAGCCGAGCTCCACGAGGGTGCGCAGCAACATGTAGAGGCTGGATTTCGGATAACCGACGGCCTCCTGGACCGCGGCCAGGGAGTGCATACCGGGCCGGCCCGCGAAGTACTCGAGCAATTCCACGGTCCGTACCGCGGACTTGACCTGCGCTCCGCCGCCTGTCTCGCCTGCCGACATCGCCCTTGACCCCCTCGTTCGACGGGAAATAGTCTCCGCATCATATTCACCATCAGAGACAGCGTTCAGTATATCGAACACCGCTGGTGGGTGAGACAAGAACTGCGGCATTACATCTGGAGGGACCCGCGGTGGCAGCAGCACCAGTCTGGAGTGTCGACCCCCGTACCGGGAAGCAGCGCGAGCAGGTTGCGGTGGAGGCCACGGCCCAGGAGGTCGACGAGACCGTCCGCGCCGCGCACGCCGCCCGGGGAGCCCTCGTCGACCGCACCGTGCGCGCGGCCTTCCTGAGGACCGCCGCGGACCTGCTCGAAGCGGCCAAGGAGCAGCTCGTCGAGGCCGCCGACGCGGAGACCGCGCTCGGCCCGGTCCGGCTCACCGGCGAACTCGCCCGCACCTGCTACCAGCTGCGGGCCTTCGGCGGCATCGTCGACGAGGGCGCGTTCCTCGACGTCGTCATCAACCACCCCGACGACACGGCGACCCCGCCGATCCCGGACCTGCGCCGCTACAAGGTGCCGCTGGGTGTCGTCGCCGTCTACTCCGCCTCCAACTTCCCCTTCGCCTTCTCCGTCGCCGGCGGCGACACCGCGAGCGCGCTGGCGGCCGGCTGCCCGGTCGTGGTCAAGGCCCACCCCGACCACCCGGCGCTCTCCGAGCTGGTCGCGGCCGTACTGCGCCGGGCCGCCGCCCGGCACGACATCCCGGGCGGTGTCGTCGGCCTCGTGCACGGCTTCGAGGCGGGCGTCGAACTCGTCAAGCACCCGCTGGTCGCGGCGGCCGGGTTCACCGGCTCCATCCGCGGCGGCCGTGCCCTGTTCGACGCGGCGGCCGCGCGCCCCGTGCCGATCCCCTTCCACGGCGAGCTGGGCTCCCTCAACCCCGTCGTGATCACCGAGGCCGCGGCGGCCGAGCGCGCCGAGGCGATCGGCGCCGGGCTCGCGGGCTCGATGACGCTGGGCGTCGGCCAGTTCTGCGTGAAGCCGGGCCTGGTCCTGGCGCCCGCGGGCGCGGCGGGCGACCGCCTGGTGAAGTCCCTGACCGACGCCGTCAGCGACACCGACGCGGGCGTTCTCCTGGACCACCGCATGCGCGACAACTTCATCGCGGGTGTCGCCGAGCGCGCCGGGCTCCCCGACGTCGAGTCCCCGGTGACCCCGGGCTCGGGCGGCGAGCACACGGTGAGCCCCGGCTTCCTGACCGTGCCCGCGCAGAAGCTCGTCACCGAGGGCGAGCACGACCTGCTCCTGGAGGAGTGCTTCGGCCCGCTCACGGTCGTCGCCCGCTACGAGGACGAGTCCGAGGCCAGCGCGGTCCTCTCGCGCCTTCCCGGCAACCTCACCGCCACCGTGCAGTTGTCGACAGAGGAGGCGGCGGGCGAAGGCCGCGGCGCGGAGATCCTCGCCGAGCTGACGCCGCTCGCCGGGCGCGTCCTGGTCAACGGCTGGCCCACCGGTGTCGCCGTCGCCCCCGCTCAGCACCACGGCGGTCCCTACCCGGCGACCACGTCGACCTCGACGTCGGTCGGCGGTACGGCGATCGAGCGCTGGCTGCGGCCGGTGGCGTACCAGAACGCGCCGGAGGCGCTGCTGCCGCCGGAGCTGCGGGACGACAACCCGCTGGGGTTGCCGCGACGCTACGACGGTCACTTGGAGCGGTAGCGCCGTTGGGGTTTCGGTTGTTCGCGCGCTGCGGGCCCGCTGTGGTTGATCGCGCCCACGCGGCGGAGCCGCATATGACACAGTCCCGCGCTCCTTCGGGGGCGCGGTACTCGGCCTGAGAGTATGGGTGAATGGACGTCGAACTTCCCGAACTTCCCTTCCCTCTCCGTACCTACGGGCCTGACGGGCACTGGTCGCACGAGGACGGGATACTCACCGGCTGGGCCGGCCCCCGCCAGGACCGTTTCGTACCGCCCACCGACGAGGCACTGGACCCCGCCTCCGACGCGCCCCGTCTCCTCGGGGCGCCGGAGGGGGACTTCCAGCTGATCGCCCGCGTCACGGTCGGCTTCGGCGCTGCCTTCGACGCGGGGGTCCTCTACGTCCATGTGGGGGAGCGGGCCTGGGCGAAGCTCTGCCTGGAGTACTCCCCGGACGTGCCCACCGTCTGCACGGTGGTCACCCGGGGGCACTCCGACGACGCCAACTCCTTCACCGTGGACGGCAGTTCCGTCTGGCTGCGGATCAGCCGCACGGGTCGGGCCTTCGCCTTCCACGCCTCCCGCGACGGCAAGCGCTGGACGTTCATCCGGCTCTTCACCCTGGGTGAGGAGAAGGAGACGTCCGCCGCGCTCGTCGGCTTCATGACGCAGTCGCCGATGGGGGAGGGGTGCGTGGTGACGTACGACGGCATCGAGTTCCGCCCGAACTGGCCCAAGGACCTGAGAGACGGCAGCTGACCGTGCGTGGGGGGTCGGCCGCGGGGTGGGAACCGTGGCCCCCCTCCACCACGTCCTCCGCTGCATGATCAGCACACCCCGCACCACGGGCCCCCTCGTCATCAGAACCGCCCTGCCCAGCGAGGCCGCCGCCATCACCGAGCTGCACGCCCGCGCCCGCTCCACGTACTACCCGGACGGCCTGCCCTTCGGCGACGTGGACTGGGTCGCCGCGTGGCGGGGCAGCATCGAGCGCCCCGAGGCCCATGTCCTCTGCGCGGTGCGTGACGGACACCTGGTGGGCATCGCCTCCTTCCGGAGGGCCGACGACGCGCCCGCCGACACCGTGAAGCTCTTCCAGTTCCACGTCGATCCCGACTGCTGGCGCCAGGGCATCGGCCGGGCACTGCACTCGGCCTGTCTCGAACAGTGGCGGGCCGACGGCAAGCACACCGCCACCCTCGACGTGCACGTCGACAACGCCCGCGCCCAGGCCTTCTACGCCCGCCAGGGCTGGGTCCCGGACCCGGAGAACCCGCCCGCCGAAGGCGATCACCACCTCTACCTGCGCTACGCCGTCACCGGGGAATGAAACCGGCCGTTTGAACGTTCACGTACTCCTGCCCCGAAGGGGCCCGTATTCGTACGACCTGGAGAGAGCCGAAGACATGCGCGTCGAGATCTGGTCGGATATCGCCTGTCCCTGGTGCTACGTGGGCAAGGCCCGCTTCGAGAAGGCGCTGGACGCCTTCCCGCACCGTGACGAGGTCGAGGTCGTGCACCGCTCCTTCGAGCTGGACCCCGGTCGCGCCAAGGGCGACATCCAGCCCGTGCTCAAGATGCTGACCAAGAAGTACGGCATGAGCGAGGCACAGGCGCAGGCCGGCGAGGAGAACCTGGGCGCGCAGGCCGCCGCCGAGGGCCTGGCCTACCGCACCCGGGACCGCGACCACGGCAACACCTTCGACATGCACCGCCTCCTCCACTTCGCCAAGGAGCGGGGCCGCCAGGACGAACTGATCGGCCTGCTGTACCAGGCGAACTTCGCCGAGGAGCGGACCGTCTTCAACGACGACGAGCGGCTCGTCGAGCTGGCCGTCGCCGCCGGGCTCGACGCCGACGCGTCCCGCGAGGTGCTGGCCGACCCGAAGGCGTACGCCGACGAGGTGCGCGCCGACGAGCGCGAGGCCGCCGAGCTCGGCGCGAACGGCGTGCCGTTCTTCGTCCTGGACCGCACGTACGGCGTCTCCGGCGCCCAGCCCGCCGAGGTCTTCGCACAGGCCCTGACCCAGGCGTGGGGCGAACGCCCCCCGCTGAAGCTGATCCAGGACGGTGGCGCCGACGCGGAGGCCTGCGGTCCGGACGGATGCGCCGTACCGCAGCCGTAAGCCCGTCCGGCACGGTGGTGAAAGCGCAGGTCGGGGCGGACGTATAAGCAGTCCTTACCGGAACCACGCAAAACTCCGTAATGGACGAGAGGTGCTCGGGGCCGCACAGTGGTCCCATGGAGACCTTCGAGAGCCTCGTACGAGCCGAGTTCGCCCCGAAGAACACCTATCTGAACACCGCGAGCTGCGGACTCCTTCCGGCGCGCACGGTCGAGGCCATGCGCGTCGCCGTCGCGTCCGTCGCCGACGGACGGCCGTCCGACATGTTCGACGACGTGGAGGCCGCCCGCGCCGCCTTCGCCCGGCTGGCCGGGGTCCCCGCGGGCCGGGTGGCGGCCGGGGCCTCGGTCGCCGTCTACAGCGGACTGATCGCCGCCTCGCTGCCGCCGGGCGCCGAAGTCCTCACCGCGGAGGACGACTTCAGCTCCGTCGTGAACCCCTTCCACGTCCGTGGCGACCTCAAGCTGCGCGCCGTACCGCTGGAGCGGATCGCCGAGTCCGTACGTCCGGGCACCGCGCTCGTCGCGGTCAGCGCCGCGCAGTCCGCGGACGGGCGGATCGCCGATCTGGCGGGCATCGCCCGGGCCGCGCGCGAGCACGGGGCGCGTACGTACGTCGACGTCTCCCAGGCCGCCGGCTGGTTGCCGATGGAGGCAGACGCGTACGACTTCGTCTCCTCGGTCGCCTTCAAGTGGCTCGTCTGCCCTCGGGGCGTGGCCTTCCTGGTCGTTCCGGAGGACCTCGGCGGGCTCACTCCGGTGTTCGCCGGCTGGGTCGCGGGTGAGGCGCCCTGGGACAGCTGCTACGGCCCGGTGGCGGAACTCGCCCACTCGGCGCGGCGGTTCGACGAGAGCCCCAGCCTCTTCTCGTACGCGGGCGCCCGGCACTCGTTGGAGCTCTTCGAGGAGCTGGGCGTGGCGAACGTACGCGCCCATGACCTCGCCCTCGCCGACCGTTTCCGCGCCGGGCTCCAGGGGCTCGGCCACACGCCGGTTTCCGCCCCCGGCTCGCCGATCGTGTCCGTGCCCGGCCTCGGCCGGCGGCAGCAGGAGCTGAGCGAGGCCGGGGTCGAGGTGTCCGACCGGGCGGGCAACCTGCGCGCGGCCTTCCACCTGTACAACACCCCCGCCGACGTCGACCGACTGCTGGACGTCCTGTCCGGCTGACCCCGGCGGGGGCTCCTTCACGCTCGCGGCCACGTCACGCGTGCGGTCACTGCACGGGCGTGAAATCACGGGCGCCGATGAACTCGGGCCTGCGGACCGGCGCCGCGAACGGCTCCACCGCCGCGTTCTCCACGCTGTTGAACACGATGAAGACGTTGCTGCGCGGGAACGGGGTGATGTTGTCCCCGGAGCCGTGCATGCAGTTGCAGTCGAACCAGGTCGCCGAACCGGCCCGGCCCGTGAAGAGCTTGATGCCGTGCCGGCCGGCGAAGCGGGTCAGCGCCTCGTCGGACGGGGTGCCCGCGTCCTGCATCTGGAGCGACTTCTTGTAGT
This sequence comes from Streptomyces mirabilis, assembly GCF_039503195.1. Taxonomy (NCBI): domain Bacteria; kingdom Bacillati; phylum Actinomycetota; class Actinomycetes; order Kitasatosporales; family Streptomycetaceae; genus Streptomyces; species Streptomyces mirabilis. Next base: position 2,816,959 of record NZ_JBCJKP010000001.1, on the reverse strand, counting down.
TGTCCCGCGGGGTGGCCCCCGCACAGCCGAGGAACGTCTTGTGCGACCCCGGCATGATCATGAGGCCGCCGTTGGTGTCGTGGTTCTCGGTCAGCGCGATCGACACGGACACGGTCCGCATGTTCGCCAGCCCGTCCTCGGCGTGCCAGGTCTCGAAGTCCGAGTGCCAGTAGAACCCGCTGGCCCCGAAGCCCGGCTTGACGTTGATCCGCGACTGGTGGACGTAGACGTCCGAGCCGAGGATCTGGCGGGCCCGCCCGACGACTCGGTCGTCGCGTACGAGCGCGGCGAAGACCTCGCTGATCCGGTGCACCTCGAAGACGGACCTGATCTCCTGCGTGGCGGGCTCGACGATCGAGCGCTCGTCGGCGCGGATCGCCGGATCGCTGACCAGCCGCTCCAACTCGGCCCGGTAGAGGGCGACGTCGTCCTCGCCGATCAGCTCCTCGATCGCGAGGAAGCCGTCTCGCTCGTACGCCTGGAGGTCGGGCACGGAGAACGGCCCCGGCGTGCCTGGCGTGCCCCAGACGACCGGGTCCTGGCGGGGGACGGACACCTCGGTGGCGCCGCGGCTGGGGTAGAGATCGGTGACGGTGGTCGTGCTGGTCGTGGTGGTCGTGGTCATGGGGCTTCAGACCTCCTCGGGTTCGGTGAGCAGCGGGTAGACGCCGTTCTCGTCGTGGTCCTCCCGTCCCGTGACGGGCGGATTGAAGACGCAGACGCACCGGAAGTCGGTCTTGGGGCGCATGGTGTGGCGCTCGTGGCCGTCGAGCAGGTACATCGTGCCCGGCGTGATCCAGTGCGTCTCACCGGTCTCGTCGTTGGTCAGCTCGGCCTCGCCCGCCACGCAGAGCACGGCTTCGATGTGGTTCGCGTACCACATCGACGTCTCCGTACCCGCGTACAGGACCGTCTCGTGGAGGGAGAAGCCCACCTTCTCCTTGGCGAGGACGATGCGCTTGCTCTCCCAGGTACCCGTCGCGGCCTTCACATGCCGGTCGGTGCCCTCGATGTCCTTGAACGAACGGACTATCACGGTGGTGCCGTGCCTTTCTGTCAGATCTGTCAGATGTCTGCCGGACGTCTGTGGACGTCGGTCAGACGGTTTCGCGTACGGCGCGGGCGAGGGTGCGCAGGCCCTCGTCGAGCTCGTCGGGGGTGATGGTGAGCGCGGGGAGGAGTTTCACGACCTCGCTCTCCGGGCCGGAGGTCTCGATGAGCAGCCCGAGTTCGAAGGCGCGCTGCGCGACGCGCCCCGCACGCTCCTTCTCGTGGAACTCGAGGCCCCAGACGAGACCGCGCCCCCGGTACTCCTTCACGTCGGCGAGGTTCTCCTCGGTGACGGAGATCAGGGCCTGCTCGATCTGCTCGCCGCGGGCACGGGTCTGCTTCTCCATGGCGGACCCGTCGGACCAGTAGGTCTCCAGGGCCGCGGCGGCGGTGACGAACGCGGGGTTGTTTCCGCGGAACGTGCCGTTGTGCTCGCCCGGCTCCCAGACGTCCAGTTCGGGCTTGAACAGGCACAGCGACATGGGCAGCCCGTACCCGCTGATGGACTTGGACACGGTCACGATGTCGGGCACGATCCCCGCCTCCTCGAAGGAGAAGAACGCTCCCGTCCGCCCACAGCCCATCTGGATGTCGTCGACGATGAGCAGCATGTCGCGCCGCCGGCACAGGTCGGCGAGGGCGCGCAGCCACTCGGGCCGGGCGACGTTGATGCCGCCCTCGCCCTGTACGGTCTCGACGATGACCGCGGCGGGCTGGTTGAGCCCCGACCCCTGGTCCTCGAGCAGCCGCTCGAACCAGAGGAAGTCCGGCACCTGGCCGTCGAAGTAGTTGTCGAACGGCATCGGGGTCCCGTGCACGAGCGGAATCCCGGCACCGGCCCGCTTGAAGGCGTTCCCGGTCACGGCCAGCGAGCCCAGCGACATCCCGTGGAAGGCGTTGGTGAAGGACACGATCGCCTCGCGCCCCTTCACCTTCCGCGCCAGCTTCAGCGCGGACTCGACGGCGTTGGTGCCCGTCGGCCCCGGGAACATGACCTTGTACGGCAGGTCGCGCGGCCGTAGGACGAGATTCTGGAAGGCCTCCAGGAAGGCGCGCTTGGCGGTCGTCGACATGTCGAGACCGTGGGTGACGCCGTCGCGCTCCAGGTAGTCGATGAGGGCCCGTTTGAGTACGGGGTTGTTGTGCCCGTAGTTGAGGGACCCCGCACCGGCGAAGAAGTCGAGGTACTCGTGCCCGTCCTCGTCGAACATCCGGCTGCCCCGAGCCCGGTCGAAGACGGTGGGCCAGCTGCGGCAGTAGCTGCGCACCTCCGACTCCAGGGTCTCGAAGACGCTCAGGTCGGGCTGGATGATGGTCACGGCGAATCGCTCCTCGGTGCGTGGGGGAGGGGGAGAGTCAGGGGGAAAGCCAGGGGGTGTCCGGGTCGGCCGGGGCCGGCCCGGGGTCAGCCGGGGAGCGGACCGATCCGGTAGAGCACTTCGGGGTCGTGCGGTCCGTCCGGGAACTGCCCGGCCTCGAACAGCACTTCGTGCTCGACGCGCGCGCCGTGGCGTCGCGCGTACGAGGTGAAAAGGCGCTCGGAGGCGGTGTTGCCGGGCGTGATCGTGGTCTCGACGGCGGTGATCGTCAGCTGTTCCGCGACCCGCGCGGTCAGCCCGTCGAGCAGGGCCGCGGCCAGTCCGCGTCCGCGGTGGGCGGCGTCGACGGCCACCTGCCACACGAGCAGGGTGCCCGGACGCTCGGGCCGGACGTACCCGGTGACGAAGCCGACGGGCACGCCGTCCGCGTCGCGCGCCACCGCCGACGTACCGGCGAAGTCACGACACCACAGCAGATAGCTGTACGAGGAGTTCAGGTCGAGGGTTCCGGAGTCCTTGGCGATATGCCAGAGCGCGGCTCCGTCCGCCACCTTCGGACGGTCGATCCGAAGGCCCTCCGGCATTTCCAGGAATTCCGCTTGCAGGTCTGCTTGTGCGGCGGTCATGAGGGTTGAATTTACCGAGGGAAATCTCAAATTGCATCGTCGTCCGGGGTTACGTACGACGCGCCGTTGTGTTATCACGCGCCCGCGAGAACGGGGTGCTGCGAGTGGCGTAAGGGGACGGTTTGCCCGGAAAATAGGGGAGGAAGCGGACGCGCTGTGGAGTGCGTCACAGACACGTAATCACCACGAGACGTGCCCGAATTACGGCGGTTGGCGTTCGCGAAATCTTTGCGTTTAGGGTCCGGGAAAGCGGGCAGAAGAATACGGGAAGCTACTCTTCGAGTTAATGCAAGAATAAGCGTGGTGAGCGCCTCGTCAATTGGCGCATGATTAAGCCACGGTAAGCCCGTCGATTCCCTTGCGCACGATGTCCGCGTGGCCGTTGTGACGTGCGTATTCCTCGATCATGTGCACGTAGACCCAGCGCGGACCGACCTCGAGCCCGCGTTCCGGGATGAGTGCGTACCCGGTCTCCTCCGCGTACACGGGAGGGAGCCCGGAATCGCCGGACACCCGCTGGAACCCGTTCCGTTCGACCTCGGCGAGGTGCTGGACGAGGCCCAGCAGCGTGAGCTTCGACGGCGCGGCGGACGCGGCCCCCTCCGCCACGGGAGGACACGCCAGGGCTCCGCCCCGGACCCGGGTGGGTACTTCGGCTGCGGGCGGGTGGGGGCTTGGCCGCGCACGTCCCCGCTCCGCTGAGGGCGGGGCTGCGCCCCAGCCCTCAGCCAGGCGAATCGCGCGGGCCGGGGAGATGCGGGGCGCAGCCCCGCCCCAGGGGCGCGGGGTGCGCGACCGGCCCCCACCCGCCCGCAGCCAATGCACTCACCCGGGGTCCGGGGTGGAGCCCCAGTTCGGGGCTAGGCCCAGGCCTTCGTCGTTGCGCGGCGTGCCGCTTTCAGGTCGATCGTGAGGCCGGACTCGGCCAGCGCCGCCCCCAGCGCCGCGAGGCAGGAGTGCACGACTCCCGGCGTCGCATCGGGGCCGTAGTGGTTCACCCGGATCATCTCCTTCGCCAGCGCACCCCCACCCGCGACCAACGGCAACACCGGATCCGCGGCCAACGCCCTCGCGACCAGCACCCCCGCATCGACCCCGGACGGCGCCCGCAACGTCGTGGCGACCGGCGCCGCGTCCCCCGCCTCGTACACATACGGCTCCAGCCCGCCACCGAGAGCGACCGCCCCCGCCCGCGTGGCCGCCGCCGCCAGGGCATGGCGGCGCATCACCGCGTCGAGCCCCTCCGCCTCGATCCGCTCGACACACGCCTCCAGCGCCAGCATCTCCAGCTGCGCCGGCGCGTGCAGCAGTGCCTTGCGCCCGCCGTCGACCCACCGCTCCTTCCAGTCCAGCAGGGAGAGGTAGGACCGACGAGGCGCCCCGGGATTGGCGGCCATCCGCGCCCACGCCCGCTCGCTCACGGACACGGCCGACACCCCGGCCGGCCCGCCCATCGCCTTCTGTGCCCCGATCACGCACAGGTCGACTCCCCACGCGTCCGGCAGCACCGGCTCCGCGCCGATCGAGGCGACGGCGTCGAGGTAGAACAGCGCGCCGTGCGCACGCACGACCTCGCCGATCTCCGCGACGGGGTTCGTGTTGCCCGTCGCCGCCTCCGCGTGCACCAGCGAGACGAAGTCGATCTCCGGATGCTCGGCGAAGGCGTCACGCACCTGTGCGGTCGTCACCGCCGTGTGGAACGGCACCGCGAGGTCGATCACCGTCGCGCCGCAGTCCCGCAGCCAGTCCCCGAAGGTCTGCCCGTACGGCCCGGTGATCACGTTGAGCGCGGTGGTGCCGGGCCCGGCCGCGGCGCGAAGGGCACCCTCCAGGGGCAGCAGCGCCTCGCCCTGCATGATCACGACGTCCTGCTCGGTGGAGAGCAGCCGCGCCACGCGGTCCTCGATCGCCGCGAAGTGTGCGGCGCTCAGCGGGGCGAGGTCCAGGAAGGGATGGGTCACGGCGGTGCTCTCTTCGCTCACAGGTTCCGATGCGCAGCCCCGAGCGTATCCGGCGTCCTTGTCACGCCCGCGGCGATCCTCGGTCGTACGAGCGGGCACCCCCAGGTCGTACGGCCGGACGGCCCCACGAGGCATGACTTCTGAGGCCGAACGGCGCAACAGCCATCGGATTGGTTTGAGTGAGCCAAACCTTTCCTTATAATCGGAATCCTCCATTCCCCCCACAGGAGGTCTCCGTGAACTCGGTCCTCGGACGCCGGACGCGCATTCTGGCCGCCACCACCGCCACGGCCGGGCTGCTGCTCGTGGCCGGCTGTTCCTCGGGCGGCGGAGGGGGCCAGAGCAGTGCCAAGGGCGTTCCCCTGGTCAAGGCGGGCCAGGTCACGACCTGCACCCACCTCCCGTATCCGCCGTTCCAGTCGGAGATCAACGGCAAGGTGCAGGGCTTCGACGTCGCGCTGATCGACCTGGTCGCGGGGGACCTCGGCGTGAAGCAGGCCATCGTCGACACGCCCTTCGAGAACTTCAAGACGGGCGCGTTCCTCAACTCCGGCCAGTGCGACCTCGCCGCGGCCGGCATGACGATCACCCCGGAGCGCAAGAAGAACGTCGACTTCTCCGACCCGTACTTCGACGCCACCCAGGCCGTCCTGGTCGACAAGAAGAGCGGCGTCAACTCCCTCGCCGACGTGAAGGCCAAGGGCAAGAAGCTCGGTGCCCAGGCGCAGACCACGGGCGAGGAGTACGCGGCGAAGCAGGGCTTCGACTCGGTCTCCTTCGAGTCCTCCGACGCGGTCCTCAACGGTCTGCGCACCGGCCAGGTCCAGGCCGTCATCATCGACTACCCGGTCGTCCAGGGCTGGCTGAAGGACAAGGCGAACGCCGACGCCTTCAAGGTGGTCGACAACCTCAACACCGGTGAGCAGTACGGCTTCACGGTCAAGAAGGGCAACACCAAGCTCCTCGCCGAGATCAACAAGACGATCAAGCAGGCCAAGGCCGACGGTACGTACAAGAAGCTCTACGAGAAGTGGATCGGCCCCTACCCCGCGTCCGCGGCCACCGCCTCGCCGTCCGCCTCATGAGTGATGCCGACGCACGGCTCCAGCCCCGAAGGTCCGGCCTGACCCGGCGCCAGAAGCGCGCCCTCTCGCGCGGCGCGCAATACGTCGTCTTCGTCGCCGCCGTGATCGCCTTCGCGGTCACGGCGGACTGGGGGCGTCTGAAGAACCAGTTCGCGCAGTGGGACCTGGTCAAGCAGATGTTCCCGGACGTCATCACACTGGCGCTGAAGAACACCGTGCTCTACACGATGTCCGGCTTCGTCGTCGGTCTCGTGCTCGGCCTGGTCATCGCCCTGATGCGGCTGTCCCCGGTGGGCCCCTACCGCTGGCTCGCCGGCATCTACATCGAGATCTTCCGCGGCCTGCCCGCCCTGTTGATCTTCGTCTTCGTGGGTGTCGCCGTGCCCTTGGCGTTCCCGGGCACGCAGATCCCCGGCGGTACGTACGGCAAGGTGGCGCTCGCGCTCGGCCTGGTCTCGGCCGCGTACATGGCCGAGACGATCCGCGCGGGCATCCAGGCGGTGCCCAAGGGACAGATGGAGGCGGCCCGTTCGCTGGGCTTCTCGCACGCGCGGGCCATGGTCTCGATCGTCATCCCGCAGGCGTTCCGCATCGTGATCCCGCCGCTCACCAACGAGCTCGTCCTCCTCTTCAAGGACTCCTCGCTGGTGCTGTTCCTCGGGGTCACCCTGGAGGAGCGCGAACTCACCAAGTTCGGGCGCGACCTGGCGAGCCAGACCGCCAACTCCACACCGATCCTGGTCGCGGGCCTGTGCTACCTGCTCGTCACCGTGCCGCTCGGATTCGTCGTACGCCGCCTGGAGGCCAAGGCCGGGGAGGCCACCAAGTGACCAGCACCAGCAGCACCAGCACTCCAGAGATCCACGTCCGGGACCTCCACAAGTCCTTCGGCGACAACGACGTCCTGCGCGGGATCGACCTGGAGATCGGACAGGGCGAGGTCGTCTGCGTCATCGGACCCTCCGGCTCCGGCAAGTCCACCCTGCTGCGCTGCGTGAACCTCCTGGAGGAACCCACCAAGGGGCAGGTCTTCGTCGGCGGTACCGAGGTCACGCACCCCGACGTCGACATCGACGCCGTACGCCGCCGGATCGGCATGGTCTTCCAGCAGTTCAACCTCTTCCCGCACCTGTCGGTGACCGAGAACCTCACGCTCCCGCAGCGCCGCGTGCTGAAGCGGGACAAGGAGGAGGCGGCCAAGGTCGCCGCCGAGAACCTGGAGCGGGTGGGCCTGTCCGAGAAGGCGGACGCCTACCCCTCCTCCCTCTCCGGCGGCCAGCAGCAGCGCGTCGCGATCGCCCGCGCGCTCGCCATGGGGCCCGAGGTGATGCTCTTCGACGAACCGACCTCGGCGCTCGACCCGGAGCTCGTCGGCGACGTGCTCGCCGTCATGCGCAGGCTCGCCCACGAGGGCATGACGATGATGGTCGTCACCCACGAGATGAGCTTCGCGCGCGAGGTCGCCGACCGGGTCGTCTTCATGGACGGCGGCGTGATCGTCGAGGACGGCGCCCCCGCGCAGGTCATCGGCAACCCGATCCACGAGCGCACCCGCCACTTCCTGTCCCGGCTGCTGGACCCGGCGATGGCGGAGGTCGAGGAAGACGTCGAAAAGGGGCTGTAGCACCTCGCCGTCCGGCACGAATTAAGGTGCGGTGCATGAGCGATCGCGCGGTGCTGCACGTGAAGGGGCGGGTACTCGTCGGGCCCGACGACGTCCGGGACGAACTGTGGGTCGTCGGCGGGAGGATCTCCTACGAGCGTCCCGCGGGCGCCCGTGACATCCGTACCGTCGAGGGCTGGGCCCTCCCCGGTCTCGTCGACGCGCACTGCCACGTCGGCCTCGACGCCCACGGGCCCGTCCCCGACGACGTCTCCGAGAAGCAGGCGCTCACCGACCGCGAGGCCGGCACCCTGCTCATCCGGGACGCGGGCTCGCCCTCCGACACCCGCTGGATCGACGACCGCGCCGACCTCCCGAAGATCATCCGCGCGGGCCGGCACATCGCCCGCACCCGCCGCTACATCCGCAACTACGCGCACGAGATCGAGCCGGAGGACCTGGTCGCGTACGTCGCCCAGGAGGCCCGGCGCGGCGACGGCTGGGTGAAGCTGGTCGGCGACTGGATCGACCGCGAGACGGGCGACCTCGGCGCCTGCTGGCCGCGCGAGGCCGCCGCGGCGGCGATCGCCGAGGCGCACCGCCTCGGCGCACGGGTGACCGCGCACTGCTTCGCGGAGGACTCGCTCAGGGACCTGGTCGAGGCGGGCATCGACTGCGTCGAGCACGCGACCGGCCTGACCGAGGAGACGATCCCCCTGTTCGCCTCCCGAGGGGTCGCGATCGTCCCCACGCTCGTCAACATCGCCACCTTCCCGCGGCTCGCCGCCGGGGGAGAGACGAAGTTCCCGCGCTGGTCGGCGCACATGCGGGCACTGCACGAACGCCGCTACGACACCGTGCGCGCCGCCTACGACGCCGGAGTCCCGGTCTACGTCGGCACCGACGCGGGCGGTTCGCTGGCCCACGGTCTGGTGGCCGGCGAGGTCGCCGAACTCGTCACCGCGGGCATCCCGCCGGTCGAGGCGCTGTCCGCGACGGCCTGGGGCGCCCGGCGGTGGCTCGGGCGGCCGGGGCTCGACGAGGGCGCGCCCGCCGACCTCGTGGTGTACGAGGGGGATCCGCGCGCGGACGTACGGGTGCTGGCGGCTCCGCGCCGGGTCGTGCTGAACGGGCGGGTCGTCGGCTAGCGGCGGAGAGCGGCGGAGAGGTCGCCCGATCGTCCGGTTGACGGAGCGTTACGCGTCCGCCGGTCGCCTCGTTAAGCACCACCGTGCGCGCTCCGGAGCGTCGACCGGCGTGTTCGGGGCGGGGCTGTTGAGTGGGTGACGGCGGGGAACATCCGTGCCCAGCGGTGTCGGGAGATTCGAACGAACTCCCGGAAACCCCACGTTGGAGTGAAGTCACGTCAGGTTGCTGACTACTCACTCTCGGTGCGTAATTCTTGCCGGGTCCCAAGCTGTTCTCTCCTGGGGGTCCCACCCTTGAACGCCCACACCAACTTCCGCATGCCCGCACGCCGTTTCACCGCCACCGCGGCGGCCACCGTCCTCGCCGCCGGTCCGACGGTGCTGGCCGGTGCGGGTTCCGCGCACGCCACCGCCGACCACGGTCGGGCGAGCGCCGTCGTGCTGCGCACCGGGCTCGACGTGTCCCTGCTCGACAAGACCGTGAACGTCCCGCTCGCGGTCTCCCTCAACGAGGTGCGAGCGCCGCAGAGCGCCGAGCGGACCGCGCTGACGGCGAGGCTGGACGGGGTCGACGGTGGGCAGCCGTTCAGTGTGCTGCGGGCGGATGTCGCCTCCGCGAAGGCGACGGTGTCCGCGTCGGGGGCCGAGGCGTCCACGAACCTCACCCACGCGCGGATCCATGTCCCCGGGCTGCCGTTGCTGTCCCTCATCGAGGTCGGGCAGGTGACCTCGAAGGCGACCTGTGAGGCGGGTCGCAAACCCGTGGCCTCCGCCACCCTCCTGGGCGGGGTGACCGTCCTCGGCAAGAAGGTGACGTTGACGGTGGGCGGTCCGACGGAGGTGAAGGTGCCGGGGGTCGGTGAGGTCCGGCTCGACTTCTCCAAGACGCGGACCACGTCCCGTACGGCGGCCGCGTCCGCGCTCGAACTCCATGTCTCCGTCAACCCGTTGAAGCTGAACGTGGCGGATGTGGAAGGCACCCTGACCCTCGGGTCCGTCACCTGCGAGTCCCCGGCCGCGGCCCCCGCCTCTGCTCCTGCCTCAGTTTCTGCCCCCGACATCAAGCCCCAGGGGGCACCGGCGGGGTCGGGCCTCGCGGAGACCGGCGGCACGTCGACGACTCCGTTCGTGGTGGGTGCGGCGGTCGTACTCCTGGCGGCGGGCGGGGCGGCCGTCGCCCTGGGACGCCGCCACCGCTCCTGACCCCGACCTGTTCTCGCCCCCGCCGCCCCTACCCTCCCCCGAGCTCTCGGCTTCGCCCGAGCAGGGGGGACCCCCACCATCCTCAACCTGGGGGCTCCGCTCCCAGACCCTCGGACGGATTCTTCGGCTGCGGCTGGGTGGGGGCTGATCGCGCAGTTCCCCGCGCCCCTGAAAGCCTCGGCCCGTCCGGCGTTTGAGGGCGAGGCCGTTCAGGCCGAAGCGGGGGTCTGGGGGCGGCAGCCCTCAGGGATGGGACGGGTAGGGGGCGGGGGCGAGAAGGGCCATTGCCACACCCGCCCCTCACCGCCCAGCCACCACCACCGCCCGATCCAACGCCTGGAGGAATCCATTGACGGTGGCCCGGTCTCGTACGGCCAGGCGGAGCCAGTCGTCCCCCAGCCCCGGAAACGTGTCCCCACGCCGCACCGCGAACCCCAGCCCCCGCAACTGACGCCGCACCACCACCGCCCGAGGCAGCCGAATCAGCACGAACGGACCCTCGGCGGGCTCGACGACCCGCAACCCGTCGGGCTCGAACTCCCGGAGCCCCGCGACGAGATGGGCCCGGTCGGAGGCGACCTTCCGGGCCGCGTGCGCGGACTCGGCGAGCGCCCGGGGCGACACGCACGCCTCGGCCGCCGCGAGGGCGGGCGTGGAGACGGGCCAGAGCGGCTGCGCACGGGACAGTTCGCGGACCGTGTCGGGCGCGGCCAGGACGTATCCGATCCGCAACCCCGCCAGCCCCCATGTCTTCGTGAGGCTGCGCAGCACGACAAGCCCGGGGATGTCCGTCCGCCCCGCCAGCGCCTCCCGCTCACCCGGCACCGCGTCCATGAACGCCTCGTCGACCACCAACGTCCGCCCGGGCCGCGCGAGCGCGGCGATCGAGGCCGCCGGGTGCAGCACGGACGTCGGGTTGGTCGGGTTGCCGATCACGACGAGGTCCGCGTCCTCGGGTACGGCCGAGGGGTCCAGCCGAAAGCCGTCCGACTCACGCAACAGCACCCGGTCGACCGCGTGGCCGGCATCCCGCAGCGCCGCCTCCGGCTCGGTGAACTGCGGGTGGACCACGACCGGCTGACGGACTTTCAGAGCGCGCGCCAGAAGCACGAACGCCTCCGCCGCGCCCGCCGTCAGGAGCACCCGCTCCACCGGCACCCCGTGCCGCGCCGCCACCGCGGCCCGCGCGGCCCGTCCGTCCGGGTAGGCCGCGAGACCGTCCAGCGACGCGGCGACGTGCTCGCGCAACCACGCCGGAGGCGTGTCCGCACGGACGTTCACGGCGAGATCGGTGAGCGCCGAGCCGTCGTCCCGCACCTCGGCGTCCCCGTGGTGGCGCAGATCGTGCCCGTCGCCCCCGTACCCGCCCTCAGCGCGCATGCGCGTGCCCGCCGTGGTGATGCCCGCCGTGGTGATGCCCGTCGTGGTGGTGCCCGTCGTCGTCCGGGTGGAAGTGCGGCTGCTGGGGGAGGCCCACCTTGTCCTCGAAGCCGGGCAGCGCGATGCGGTAGACGCAGGAGTCGCAGTTCATCCGCAGGTCGCCCTCGACGGCCTCCCGGTACCGCTCCATGACCAGGTCGAGCAGCTCCGGCTCGGGGCCGATGACCTCGGCCGACCGCACCTCGACGTCCGGGTGCGCGGCAGCCCAGCCCTCGGTCTGCTGCCGCACCCGGTCCGGGAGGATGCCGGTGAACAGGAAGTAGGGAAGGACCACGATCCGCCGCGCGCCCAGCTTCACACAGCGGTCCAGGCCCGACGGGACGTCCGGCGCCGCCAGCGACACGAACGCGGTCTCGACGCCCGCGTACCCGCGTCCCTCCCACAGCAGCCGGGCCGCCTTGTGCACCTCGGCGTTGGCGTCCGGGTCGGTGGAGCCGCGCCCGACGAGCAGCACGGTGACGTCGGACCGGTCCCGCGGCGTACGGACCGTGCCGCCGAGCGCGTCGTCCAGCCGCCGTTCGAGCACCGCCAGCAGCGACGGGTGCGGGCCCAGCGGACGCCCGTAGGTGTACGAGATACCGGGGTGCCGCTCCTTCTCGCGGGCCAGCGCCGCCGGGATGTCACCCTTGGCGTGCCCGGCGGACACCAGCATCAGCGGGACGGCGGCGAACCGGCGTACCCCCTGCTCGACCAGTTCGGTCACGGCGTCACCCAGCGGCGGCGGCGACAGTTCGATGAACCCTCCGGCGACGGGCAGTTCGGGGTGGCGGCGCCCCAACTGTCGTACGAAGTCGCGGAAGGCCTCGGCTCCGGCCGCGTCCCGGGTGCCGTGTCCGGCGATGAGCAGGGCGGGGGGCGGGGTGGTCACGAAAACTCCTTGGTTGCGGGGTGGTACAGCAGGGCGTTGAGCGCGGCGGCGGCGACCGCCGAGCCGCCCTTCTCGGACACGTTGCTGACGGCGGGCAGCCCGCTGTCGCGCAGCGCGGCCTTGGACTCGGCGGCGCCGACGAAGCCGACGGGCAGACCGATGACGAGCGCCGGGTCGGCGTCGAGGGTCAGCAGCTCCTCCAGGGCGGTCGGCGCACAGCCGATCACCCAGAGCGCGCCGGGCCCGACGTCCTCGTACGCGAGCCGGATCGCGTGGGCCGAACGGGTCAGCCCGGGGCCGGACTTGGCGTCCTTGAGGCGGCAGACGGTGTCGCGGCGCGTGATGCCCGCGGCGACCATCTCCACGTCCACCACGACCGGCGCCCCGGCGTGCAGCGCCGTGTGCGCCTTCGCCAGGGCGCCCTCGTCGGTGACGAGGTCGTCCGCGTAGTCGAGGTCGGCCGCGGAGTGGATGACCCGCTCCACGACCGCCCGCGTCAGCGGCGGGAAGTGCGAGGTGTCCAGGCGGGCACGCAGCCGCCGGAAGGACTCCTGCTCGATGGGGTGCACGACCCGGTTCTCCGGGAACACCTGGCTCACTCGGCTCACTTGGGCTCCTCCTGCCAGCGGTAGCCGCGCGGTGTCACCATGCGCCCGGCGACCTCCCGCGTCGCCGTGTTGCCCACGGTCACGACGGTCATCATGTCGACGATCGCCGGATCCAGGGACCCCAGCGACGTCACCCGGCTCGACTCGTCCGGCCGGGAGGCGTTGCGGACGACCCCGACCGGAGTCGTCGGCTCCCGGTGCTCGGCGAGGATCGCGAGCGCCTTCGGGAGCTGCCAGTCGCGGCCCCGGCTGCGCGGGTTGTAGAACGTCACGACGATGTCCGCCTCGGCCGCCGCCCGCACCCGGCGCTCGATGACCTCCCACGGTGTGTGCAGGTCGGAGAGGCTGATCGACACGTGGTCGTGGCCCAGCGGCGCGCCCAGGATCGCCCCGGCCGCGAGCGCGGCGGTCACGCCCGGTACCCCGACCACGTCGATGTCGTCGGACGCCTCGGCCAGCGCCGGTGACGCCATCGCGTACACGCCCGCGTCCCCGCTGCCGATCAGCGCGACGGCCTGCCCGCGTCGTGCCTCGGCGACCGCCGTGCGCGCCCGCTCCTCCTCGGCGCCGAGCCCGGACTCCAGGATCCGGGTGCCGGGGCGCAGCAGATCGCGGATCTGGTCGACGTACTGGTCGAGCCCGACGAGCACGGACGCCCGCCGCAGCTCCTCCTTCGCCCGCGGGGTGAGCAGGTCACGGGCGCCGGGCCCGAGCCCGACCACCGCGAGCCGCCCGCGCGCCACACGGCGCACGACGGCACAGGTGGCCATCGCGGGCCGCCCGTCCGCACGCGTCGACTTCCGTTTGGGTACGAGGAGTTCACCACCGCGTACCAGGGCGGCGGCCTCCGCCACGGACGGGGTGCCGACGGCGGCGAGCGGCGCGCCCGAAGGGTTCGGCACGTCCACCGTCGCCAACTCCTCGGCGGTGTACGTCACCACGGGCACCCCGAGCCGTACGGCGGCCTCGACGATGCCCGGCTCCTCGGCCTTGGCGTCGACGGTGGCCAGCTCCGCGACGGACCTCGGGGACAGCCCGGCGTCACGGAGTACGTCCTCGACGAGACCGAGGACCTCCGCCACCGGAACGCCCTTGGACGCGCCGACCCCCACCACGAGGGAGGGCGGCCGCAGCAGCACCTCGCGCTCGCCGGGCGCCACGGCCCGGTCGGTGACACGCATGCCGTACGCGCCCTCCGTCGCGACCGGCAGGGGCGGCAACGGCCACGCCAAGTCGGCCCGCAGGGCGACGGGTTCGCCGTCCAGCAGGGCCCGGGTGACCGCGGCGACCTCGCCCTCCACGGGGAAGCCGAGCGTGTCGAGACCCGGCACTCCGACCGCGTCCGTCGCGGTCGTCACCACCGGCTCGGCTCCGAGCGACTCGCCCACCTCGCGGGCGAGTTCATTGGCGCCGCCGCCGTGACCGCCGACGAGCGACACGGCGAACCGGCCGCCCTCGTCCACGCACACGACCCCAGGGTCGGACGTCTTGTCGCCCAGCAGCGGCGCGATCAGCCGCACCACCGCGCCCGTGGCGAGGAAGCACACCAACTGGTCGCACTCCGCGAAGGCCCGCCGCACGGCGTCCCCGACGGACCCGTCGTACACCCGTGTACGGGTGGGCCAGGCCGCGGCCAGCCGGTCACGGGCCGCCGCGCCCGCCGCCGTGGCGGAAATCAGGCCGATCACTGGAGGACTCCTTCGGTACGCGCCGGAGGCCGGACGCCCCACAGCAGAAAAACGGGGTTGGTGGCCGCGAGCCGGGTGACGTTCCCCGGCAGCGGCGCGAGCCGGGAGGACTGCAGCAGTACGCCGTCGCAGTCGAGCCCGGCGGCGGTGAGCGCCTCCCGGGCCGCCGGCACCCGGTCGAGCGCGGCCATGGCGACGACGACGGCCCGCCGGGCCCGCCGTGCGCAGACGGTCACGATGGCGGGCAGCTCGCGGCCCCCGCCACCGATGAACACGGCGTCCGGATCGTCCAGGTCGGACAGCACGGTGGGCGCGGCCCCGTGCACCACGCGGACGTCGACGCCGTGCGCCTCGGCGTTGGCGAGGATCCGGTCGCAGCCGTCCCGTGTCTTCTCGATCGCGGTGACGGCGGCCCCGAACCGCGCGCACTCGACGGCGACGGACCCGGAGCCCGCGCCGACGTCCCAGACCAACTCGCCGAGGCGCGGCCCGAGCCGGGCCAGCGCCAGCGCCCGCACCTCGAACTTGCTGATCATCGAGTCGCGGTGGGTGAACTCGCGCTCGTCCAGGGCCCACCGGTCGGGTCCGGCCGGGGGACCGGCGACCGTCCGCACGGGGGCGAGGGCCCGCGACTCGTCGAGGCACAGGACGACACTCACCGCCGTGCCCCAGTCGCGGCCCGCGGCCTGCGCCGGGGTGACGCGCTCGACACGCTCGTGTGCGGGGTCGCCGAGGGCGCTCGCCACGACGAGGACGCGCCCGGCGCCGCGGTGGGCGAGGGCGGCGCCCAGTTCGGCGGGCCCGGAGCCGGGGCCGGTCAGCACCGCCACCTTCGGGTGGGAGTGGCAGACCTGGACGGCCGTGCGCAGCGCGCGCCCGTGGGCGCTCACCACCACCGCGTCGTCCCAGGGCAGCCCGAGCCGCGCGAAGGCGGTCGCGACGGACGAGACACCGGGGCGCACGTCCAGCCGCTCGGTCCCGAACCGTTCGGCCAGCGCCCGCACGATCCCGAAGAACCCGGGGTCACCGGAGGCGAGCACGACGACGCGCCGCTCCTTTTCCAGGCATCCCTCGATCGCGTCGAGGGCGGGCGCGAGCGGCCCGAGGACGATCCGCTCCACCGCGTCGGGCAGCCGCGCGGCCGTCAGATGGCGTCGGGCGCCCACGACGAGCCCGGCGCCGGTCAGCGCGTCCGAGGCGTCCGTGGAAAGCGGTGCCCCCGTCCCCGTACCGAAGACGGTGATCACGACGGATTGCCCTTGCGGGCCGCGCGCAGCTCCGCGCGCGCCTGCGGATCGGCCCTGCGGAAGCCGTGGAAGTGACCGGGATGGTAGAGGTGCGAGCGGGTGCCGGTCGCGTCGAGGGCGGGGCCGACCAGGAAGAGCGTGTGCTTCCAGAGCTTGTGCTCCTTGACGGTCTCCTCCAGCGTCTCGATCGTGCACTTCACGATCAGCTCCTCCGGCCAGGTCGCCTGGTAGGCGACCACGACCGGCGTGGACGTCGGATAGCCGCCCTCCAGCAGCTCCCGTACGAGCTGTCCGCTGCGGGCGGCCGACAGGAACAGCGCCATGGTCGTGCCGTGCCGCGCGAACTCCCGCACCTCCTCGCCGGGCGGCATGGGCGTCTTGCCGCCGCCGAGCCGGGTGAGGATCACGGACTGCGCGACCTCGGGGATCGTCAGCTCGCGCTGGGCGAGCGCGGCGACGGCGGAGAAGGAGGAGACGCCGGGAATGATCTCGGTCTCGACGCCGATGTCCGCACACCGGTCCAGTTGCTCCTGCGTACCGCCCCACAGGGCCGGGTCGCCGGAGTGAATGCGGGCCACCTTCAGTCCCTCGGCCGCCGCCCGCTCGTACACGGCCACGACGTCCTCCAGGGACATCGTCGCCGAGTCGAGGATCTCCGCCCCCTCGCGCGCGTGCTCGAGGACCTCGGCCTGCACCAGGCTGGCCGCCCAGATCACGATGTCGGCCTCGGCGATGGCGCGCGCGGCGCGGAAGGTCAGCAGATCGGCGGCGCCGGGCCCTGCCCCGACGATGGTCACCTTGCCGGTGGGGGCATCGGCCATGGGAATCGGTCCTCTCCTACGGATGAATCGGGTGCTGCGAGAAGTGGGTGGGCGCCTCAGTGGGCGCGAGGTCGTCGCCGGATGTGCGCGAACGGGGTGCGATCGGATACGAAGGGCTCATGGCGGTCTTCGTCGCGCTCGGCGCGTTCCTGATGACGCTGGCCGGAGGCTGGACGGCACAGCGGGTCACCGACCGCCGCCACCTGGTGCTGGGCCTGGCGGGCGGCCTGATGCTCGGCGTGGTCGGCCTGGATCTGCTCCCGGAGGCGCTGAAGGCGGCGGGCGAGGAGGTGTTCGGCGTACCGGCGGCCCTGCTGCTGTTCGTCGCCGGGTTCCTGTTGGCCCATTTGGTGGAACGGCTGCTGGCCGCCCGGCAGGTCGCGCACGGCGCCGAGGAGCACGACGGACGCGCGCCCGAGGTGGGCCTGACGGCCGCCGCGGCGATGGTCGGGCACAGCGCCATGGACGGCGTCGCGATCGGCGCCGCCTTCCAGGTCGGCGGCGGCATGGGCCTTGCGGTCGCGCTCGCGGTGATCGCCCACGACTTCGCGGACGGCTTCAACACGTACACGATCACGAGCCTGTACGGGAACGCGCGCCGCAAAGCGATCACGATGCTGTTCGCGGACGCGGTGGCCCCGGTGATCGGTGCCGCCTCGACCCTGTTCTTCACCATCCCGGAGCAGGTGCTCGGCGGCTATCTCGGCCTCTTCGGCGGCGTACTGCTGTACCTGGCCGCCGCCGAGATCCTCCCCGAGGCGCACCACGAGCACCCGGCCCGCTCGACCCTGCTGTGCACGATCGCGGGCGCGGGGTTCATCTGGCTGGTGGTGGGTCTCGCCGGAAGCGGGTGATCTTCCGGGGCTCACAGTTTCCCGCCGCGTTTGCCGTCCCGCCGGGCGGGCGCGATGAGGGTGGAGAGGTACGGCAGCGGTTCGCCGTCGAGGTCGGCGGCGGGCCGGATGGACTCGCCCTCCAGCCCGAGCGCGGACCCCCACACGGCGTCGTCGAGCCGACCCGTCACCCGCAGCGCCTCCGCGACCTCGTGCGCCTGCCGCCCGAACTTGTACGCGACGACGGTCCCGGGCCCGTTGAGGGCGTCCTTGAGCACGGCGGACCCGGCGGTCACCGGAACGAGGGTGAGTGGCTCGGTCCCTTCCGTGAGCACGGCCCCGGACCGCGCCGCCAGATCCTGCATGGCGGTGATACCGGGCACGGTCTCGACGACCGTGCCGGGCACCAGCTCCCCGATGGTCTGCGCCAGATAGGTGAAGGTCGAGTACACGTTCGGATCGCCGATGGTCGCGAAGGCGACGGACGCGTGCCGCCGGAGCAGCTCCGCGACCCGCGTGCCCGCGGCGTCCCAGGCGGCCTCGCGCCGCCCCCGGTCGGTCCGCTCGTTGAGCGCGAACACGACGCGGACGACCTTCTCCTCGGGCACGTAGTGCAGGACGGTGGCCTCCGCCCGCCCCGGCTCTCCGCCGTCCTTTCCATCGGGCGCGGCCATCACCGGTACGACCACGACCTCGGCGGCACGCAGCGCGTTGACGCCCTTGACGGTCACCAGCTCCGGGTCACCGGGACCGACCCCGATTCCGATCAGCTTGCTGCTCATGACGTCCGGCACCTCTCCACGAACCGACGGGCGACACCGGGCTGTGACGCCCAGTGCGTGTGCAGATAACTCGCGTGCACACCTTGTTGTACGAAACCTTCGACGCGCCGCTCAGCGGCGCGCACTCCCCAGGCGGGAGCCGCCCCGGCGCCCGGCTCGACGACGGTCCGGTGGAACTCGTGCCCCCGCATCCGCGTTCCGGCGACGGCGAGCGCGCTGTCACTCACGGCCACGGCGTCCCGGTAGCCCAGGGTGAGCCGCTCACTCATCCGGGCCGAGACGTCGAGCACGCCGCACATGGGCTGCCCGTCGAGCTCGCGCGACAGATACAGCAGCCCGGCGCACTCGGCGGCGACGGGCGCCCCGCCGAACGCCAGCTCGGCCACGGCCTTGCGCAACGGCTCGTTGGCGGACAGCTCGGGCGCGTACACCTCGGGAAACCCACCACCGATGACCAACCCGCAGGTACCGTCCGGCAGTTGTTCGTCCCGCAGAGGGTCGAAGGTGACGACTTCGGCACCCGCGGCGGTCAGCAACTCGGCATGCTCGGCGTAGGAGAAGGTGAAGGCGGCCCCGCCGGCGACAGCGATCCGGGGCGCCGCACGCAGCCCGGTCCCGCGAGCTTTCAGCCCGTCCGACGTTTGAGGACGAGGCCGTTCAGGCCGATGGCGGGGGTCTGGGGGCGCAGCCCCCAGGGTTGGGACGGGAAGGGGGGGCGGGGGCGAAGAAACGACAGCCGCAGCCGCATCCCAGGCCGCACCCGCCAACACGGGCGCGCTCCGCGCCAACGCGAGCAGCCCGTCGAGATCACACCCCTCCCCCACCTGCGAGGCCATGGCGGCAACCGACTCGACCGCTGCCGCGTGCCGCTCGGCGACGGGCACCAGCCCAAGATGCCGCGACGGCGTTCCCACCTGCGGCGCGCGCCGCAGCACCCCGAGCACCGGCACCCCGGATTCGTCCAGAGCCTCCCGCAGCATCTCCTCGTGCCGCGACGACCCCACCTTGTTGAGAATCACCCCGGAAACCCGCACCTCGGGATCCCAGGAAGCGAACCCGTGCACCAACGCGGCCACGGACCGGGACTGCGACGACGCGTCGACGACCAGCACCACCGGCGCCCGCAGCAACTTCGCCACCTGCGCCGTGGACGCGAGCTCACCCTCCCCGGCGGCCCCGTCGTACAGCCCCATCACACCTTCGACGACCGCGAGATCGCATCCGCGCGCCCCGTGCGCGAACAAGGGCGCGATCAACTCCGTGCCGCACAGATACGCGTCGAGATTCCGCCCCACGCGCCCGGTGGCGAGCGCGTGGTACCCGGGGTCGATGTAGTCGGGCCCCACCTTGTGCGGGGACACGGCGAGCCCCCGTGAGGCGAAGGCCGCCATCAACCCCGTGGCAACGGTGGTCTTGCCGCTCCCGGACGAGGGCGCGGCGATGACCAGCCGAGGGACGGAAATCACCACTCGATGCCCCTCTGGCCCTTCTGGCCGGCGTCCATCGGATGCTTCACCTTGGACATGTCCGTCACGAGATCCGCGAACGCGACGAGCTTCTCGGGAGCGTTGCGCCCGGTGATCACGACATGCTGCGTCCCGGGCCGGTCCCGCAGCACGGCGACGACCTCGTCGACGTCCACCCATCCCCAGTGCATCGGGTAGGCGAACTCGTCCAGCACGTAGAGCTTGTACGTCTCGGCGGCGAGGTCCCGCTTGACCTGCTCCCAGCCCTCGCGGGCCTTCTCCTCGTTGTCCATCTGGGAGTCGCGCTGCACCCACGACCACCCTTCGCCCATCTTGTGCCAGTCGACGGACCCGCCCTCGCCGGAGGCGCCGAGCACGCGCAGCGCGTTCTCCTCCCCGACCTTCCACTTCGCCGACTTGACGAACTGGAACACCCCGATGGGCCACCCCTGGTTCCAGGCGCGCAGCGCCAGCCCGAAGGCGGCGGTGGACTTGCCCTTCCCGATCCCCGTGTGCACCACGACCAGCGGCCGGTTGCGGCGCTGACGCGTCGTCAGTCCGTCCTCGGGTACGACACTCGGCTGCCCCTGTGGCATTACGCGGCCCTCCTCGAAGTCCCCTGCACATCGCGCACGAGCCCGGCGATCGCGTCGGCCCGCAACTCGTCCAACGTCACCGCCGTGCCGCCCAGTTCGCCCGCGAGCCGCCCCGCGAGTCCGAGCCGCACGGGTCCCGCCTCGCAGTCGACGACCACGGAGGCGACCTGGTCGGCCGCGAACAGCCGCGCCGCCCGTTCGGCGAGCGCGACGGGCTCAGGGCCACCGGTGGCCCGCCCGTCGGTCACCACGACGACCAACGGCCGCCGGGCGGCATCCCGCAGCCGCTCGACCCGCAGCACGTCGTGCGCGCGCAGCAGCCCGGCCGCGAGCGGCGTCCGCCCGCCCGTGGGCAGCGACTCGAGGCGGGCGGCGGCCGCGTCCACGGACGAGGTGGGCGGCAACGCCACGTCGGCCGAGGACCCCCGGAAGGTCACGAGCCCCACCTTGTCGCGCCGCTGGTACGCGTCGAGCAGCAGCGACAGCACCGCGCCCTTGACGGCACTCATCCGCTGCCGCGCCGCCATCGACCCGGAGGCGTCCACCACGAACAGCACGAGGTTGCCCTCACGCCCCTCCCGGGTGGCCTGGCGCAGATCGTCCCGCCGTACGACGAGACCGCGCCCCGACCGCCCCCGCGCCCGCTGATGGGGCGCCGCCGCCTGCACGGTCGCCGCCAGGTGCAGCTTGGTGAGCGCCCCTCGGGGCCGCCGCGACCCGGTGGTCCGTCCGTGCTCGGTCCGCGCCCGCGAACGCCGCCCGGCCGCGCCCTCGCCGAGCCCCGGCACGCTCAGCACCTTCGTGGGAAAGGGTTCGGCGGCCCGTACGGGGGACTGCTCACCGGCGCCCTGCGCGGCCGGCGCGCGCCCGTCGTCCGAGGGCTCGCCCTGCGCCGGGACGTCACCGGCGGGGGAGTCGCCGTCCGGCCCGTCCTGAGGTGGCCGCCCACCCCCACCGGGTCCGTCCGGATCCGGGTCCGCGTCCGGATCGTCGTCGGAAGAACCCTCCTCGGAAGAGCCCTCGTCCGATCCCCCGAACTCCTCCAGCGTCTCGTCGAGCTTGTCCTCGTCGAGCCCCGGCGCGTCGAAGGGGTTGCGGCGCCGCCGGTGCGGCAGCGCGAGCAGCGCGGCCTGACGTACGTCCTCCGCCAGCACTTCGGTCCGTCCCGCCCACGCGGCGAGCGCGGTCGCGGTCCGTGCCATGACGATGTCGGCCCGCATGCCGTCCACCTCGAAGGCCGCGCAGGTCGCCGCGATCTGCCGCAGCGCCGGGTCCCCGAGCCGCACGGACGGCAACAGCTGCCGCGCCGCCACGATCCGGGCCCGTACGGCGGATTCCTCGTCGGCCCAGCGCGCCGCGAAGCCCGTCGGGTCGTCGTCGTAGGCGAGTCTGCGCCGCACGACCTCGACCCGCTGATCGGGCTCCCGGGAGGCGGCCACCTCGACGGTCAGCCCGAACCGGTCGAGCAACTGCGGCCGCAGTTCGCCCTCTTCGGGGTTCATGGTCCCGACGAGCAGGAAGCGTGCCGCGTGCCGTACGGAGACACCCTCGCGCTCGACGTACGAGGCGCCCATGGCGGCGGCGTCCAGCAGCAGGTCGACGAGGTGGTCGTGGAGGAGGTTGACCTCGTCGACGTACAGGATCCCGCGGTGGGCGGCGGCCAGCAGCCCCGGCTCGAAGGCCTTCACGCCCTCCGAGAGCGCCCGCTCGATGTCGAGCGCACCCACGAGCCGGTCCTCGGAGGCACCGACGGGCAGCTCGACCATGCGGGCCGGCCGGGTCTCGAAGGCGCCCGGCTCGTGCGGACCGTCGGGGCAGGCCGGGTCGGGCCCGGCCGGATCGCACGAGAACCGGCACCCGGCGACGACGTCCACCCCCGGCATGAGCGCCGACAGGGCGCGTACGGCCGTGGACTTGGCCGTGCCCTTCTCGCCGCGGACGAGCACACCGCCCACGGCGGGCGACACGGCGTTCAGCAGCAGCGCGAGCCGCAGGTCGTCCTGGCCGACCACGGCCGTGAACGGGAACGGGGTACTCACTGGTCGTCGCCCTCCAAGTCGCCTTCGAGCTCCAGATAGGTGGCACGCAGCCGCTCCAGCGTGTCCGCGTCCGGCTCGGCCCACAGCCCCCGGTCGGCGGCCTCGAGGAGCCGTTCGGTGATGCCGCGCAGCGCCCACGGGTTGGACTTCTTCATGAAGTCCCGGTTCTCCGCGTCGAAGACGTACTCCGCGCTGAGCTTCTCGTACATCCAGTCGTCCACGACCCCGGCCGTTGCGTCGTACCCGAAGAGGTAGTCGACGGTCGCCGCCATCTCGAAGGCGCCCTTGTAGCCGTGCCGTCGCATGGCGGCCATCCAGCGCGGATTGACGACCCGGGCGCGGAAGACGCGATGGGTCTCCTCGCCCAGCGTGCGGGTCTTCACCTGGTCCGGTACGGCCGAGTCGCCGACGTACGCCTCCGGGCTCGCGCCCGTCAGGTGCCGCACCATCGCGACCATGCCGCCGTGGTACTGGAAGTAGTCGTCGGCGTCGACGAGGTCGTGCTCGCGGGTGTCGACGTTCTTCGCGGCGACGGCGATGCGCCGGAACGCGATCTCCATGTCCCCGCGCGCCGCCCGCCCGTCCAGCCCGCGCCCGTACGCGTAGCCGCCCCACACCGCGTACACCTCGGCGAGGTCGGCGTCGGAGCGCCAGTTGCGGGCGTCGATCAGGGGGAGGAGACCGGCGCCGTACGCGCCCGGCTTGGAGCCGAAGATGCGGGAGGTGGCGCGGCGCCGGTCGCCGTGCTCGGCTGTGTCCTCGTCGGCGTGCGCGCGGACGTAGTTGCGGTCGGCGGGCTCGTCCAGCTCGGCCACCGCGCGCACCGCGTCGTCGATCAGGCCCACGACGTGCGGGAACGCGTCCCGGAAGAAGCCGGAGATGCGGACCGTGACGTCGATGCGCGGCCGGCCCAGCTCCTCCAGGCCCACCACGTCGAAACCGGTCACGCGGCGCGAGGCGTCGTCCCAGACCGGGCGGCAGCCGAGCAGCGCGAGGATCTCGGCGATGTCGTCGCCCTGGGTGCGCATCGCGGACGTGCCCCAGACCGTCAGACCGACGGACTTGGGGTACTCGCCCGTGTCCTGCAGGTACCGCTGCACCAGGGAGTCGGCGAGCGACTGCCCGACCTCCCAACTCAGCCTGGACGGGATCGCCTTGGGGTCGACGGAGTAGAAGTTGCGACCGGTCGGCAGGACGTTCACCAGCCCGCGGGTCGGTGAGCCCGACGGGCCCGCGGGGACGTAACCGCCGTCCAGGGCGCGCAGGATGTGGGTGATCTCGTCCGTCGTCCGGGCCAGGCGCGGCACGACCTCACGGCAGGCGAACTCCAGCACCGCGACGGCGTCGGGGAGTTCGACGCCCAGCACCTCCCGTACGAGGGCGGTGCTCTCGGACGTCACCCAGCCGCGCTCCTCCATGCCCTCCGCCATCCGGCGGCACAACTGCTCCAGCAGGTCGATCGCGTCCGCCCCGGTCCGCGCCGGCCCCTCGACGAGGTCCGTCAGCTCGACCGGCACCTTCACCGGCGCGCCCGGCTCGGCGAGCAGCTCCTTCTCGACCAGGCCGAAGTACGCGGCGAGGCAGGCCCGCAGCCCCGGCAGCGCGTTCGCGGTGCCGCCCCACACCTGGGAGGCCCGCAGCACGGCCAGCACGAGGTTGACGCGCGGCTCGGCCTCCGGGCCGCCGCCGAGGATGTGCAGACCGTCGCGGATCTGCACGTCCTTGATCTCGCACAGATAGCCGTCGATGTGCATGACGAACTCGTCGAACGCCGCGTCGTCCGGCTGGTCCTCCACATGCAGGTCGTGGTGGAGTTCGGCCGTCTTGACCAGCGTCCAGATCTGCGCGCGGACCGCCGGGGCCTTCGTCGGGTCCAGGTCGGACACCAGCGCGTACTCGTCGAGGAGCTGCTCCAGCTTGGCCAGGTCGCCGTAGGTGTCGGCGCGGGCCATCGGCGGCACGAGGTGGTCGACGACCGTGGCGTGGCCGCGCCGCTTGGCCTGGGTGCCCTCGCCGGGGTCGTTGACGATGAAGGGGTAGATGAGAGGGAGTTCACCGAGGACGGCGTCCGGCGCGCAGCCACCGCTGAGCCCGAGGCCCTTGCCCGGCAGCCACTCCATCGTGCCGTGCTTGCCCATGTGCACGACGGCGTCCGCGCCGAAGCCTCCCTCCGACGTCGCGGCCTCCAGCCACCGGTAGGCCGCCATGTAGTGGTGCGACGGTGGCATGTCCGGGTCGTGGTAGATCGCGATCGGGTTCTCGCCGAAGCCGCGCGGCGGCTGGATCATCACGACGACGTTCCCGAACTGCAGGGACGCGAGCACGATGTCGTCGCCGTCGACGTAGAGGGAGCCGGGCGGCTCGCCCCACGCGTCCAGCATGCCTCGCTTGAGATCCGGGTCCAGTTTGTCGAACCAGGCCCGGTAGTCGGCCAGCGGCACCCGCGCGGGCGCGGCGGCCAGCTGCTCCTCCGTGAGCCACTCGACGTCGTGGCCGCCGGCGTTGATGAGCCGGTGGATCAACTCGTCGCCGTTGTCGGGGTGTCCCTCGACGACGTACCCGGCGTCCCGCAGCGCGTCGAGCACCCGTACCGCCGAGGCGGGCGTGTCCAGGCCGACCGCGTTGCCGACGCGGGAGTGCTTGGTCGGATAGGCGGTGAAGACGAGCGCGAGCTTCTTGTCCGCGTTCGGCTTGTGCTTCAGCCGGGCGTGACGTACGGCGATTCCGGCGACGCGGGCGGCCCGCTCGGGGTCGGCGACGTAGACCGGCACCTCGTCGGGCCCCTGCTCCTTGAAGGAGAAGGGGACGGTGATCAGACGGCCGTCGAACTCGGGGATCGCGACCTGCATCGCCGCGTCCATGGGGGAGAGGGCGGCGTCCGACGCGTCCCAGGCACTCCTGGACGAGGTCAGACAGAGCCCTTGCAGCACGGGGACGTTCAGGTCGGCGAGCGCGCCGATGTCCCAGGCCTCCTCGTCGCCGCCCGCGGACGCCTCCGAGGCGTGCGTGCCGCCCGCCGCGAGCACGGTGGCGACGAGCGTGTCCGCCGTGCCGAGGATCTCGTACAGGCCCGCGTCCGCGCCGCGCAGCGAACCGCAGTACACGGCCAGCGCGTTGGCGCCGCGCGCCTCGATCGCGTCGCACAGCGTGTCCACGAACGCGGTGTTGCCGGACAGCTGGTGGGCCCGGTAGAAGAGCACGCCGACGGTCGGCCGGCCCTCGACGAAGGCGCGCTCGCCGTGGACGCCGTACTCCGGCATCTTCCGCGGCTCCTCGAAGCCCTCACCCGTCAGCAGCACGGTGTCGGAGAGGAACCGGGCCAGTTCGGTGAGGTTGTCCGGGCCGCCCTCGACCAGATAGCGCAGCGCCTCGGCGACGACACCGGCGGGCACCGACGACTCCGCCATCAGTTCGGCGTCGGGTACGGACTCCCCGCCGAGCAGCACGGTGGGGATGCCCGAGGCCTTCAGCTTCCGCAGGCCCTCCTCCCAGGCACGCTTGCCGCCCAGGAGTCGTACGACGGCGAGGTCCGCGCCCTCGACGAGGGACGGCAGTTCGCCCTCGACCTCCACCCGGGTGGGGTTGCCGATCCGGTACGGGGCGCCGGAGGCACGCGCCGCCAGCAGATCGGTGTCGGCGGTCGACAACAACAACACTGTGCTCATACGGGCGCTCCCGGTGGAATGAAAGGCAGTCCTTGCGGCGCGCCCGACTCGATGAGCCGCCACAGCGCGTCCGTGTCCGCGTGTTCCTCGATCAGATCGCCGAGCCGGTCGAGCTGCTCCTCGCGCAGCGCCGCGAACGACGTGTCGGCGGACGGCACGAAACGACGGCCCGCGGCGGCCGCCACCTCGCGCAGGAAGGCGCGCCGGAAGCCGTCCGACTCCAGCGAGCCGTGCCAGTGCGTGCCCCAGACGGCACCGACCCGGCAGCCGTCCAAGAACGGTTCACCGCCCGTCACATCGGCGACGCCGTGGTGGATCTCGTAGCCCTCGACGTGCTCGCCGAGCGCCTCCCCGACGGGCCGGGTCAGGGTCTTCTCCCGTGCGAACCGCACGCGGACCGGCAGGAGTCCGAGCCCGTCGACATGACCGGCGCGCGACTCGACCTCGTCCTCGATGTGCTCGCCGAGGACCTGGAAACCGCCACAGATGCCCAGCACGGGCCGCCCCTCGGCGGCTCTGCGCAGGATGGCGTCCGCGAGTCCCCGCTCGCGCAGCCACTCCAGCGCCTTCACCGTCCCCCGGGTCCCGGGGACGACGACGAGGTCGGCGTCGGTCAGCTCCTCGGCCCGGTCCACGAACCGCACGACGACACCCGGCTCGGCGGCCAGCGCGTCCACGTCCGTGAAGTTGGACATCAGCGGGATCGCGCAGACGGCGACGCGCAGTACGTCCTCGCCGACGGGGGAGGTCACTCGGGACTCCCGGACCGCTCCCCGAAGCGACACCCGCAGCCCGTCCTCCTCGTCGATGCCGAGGCCGTGCCGGAACGGCAGGACGCCGTACGTACGCCGCCCGGTGAGGCCGTGGAGCATGTCGAGCCCCGGCTCCAGCAGGGAGACGTCCCCCCTGAACTTGTTGACGAGGAACCCGGCGACGAACTCCTGGTCCTCCCGCGACAGCAGCGCGACCGTCCCGAAGAACGAGGCGAAAACACCCCCGCGGTCGATGTCGCCGACGACGAGCACGGGCAGCCGCGCATTGCGCGCGATCCCCATGTTCACGATGTCGGTCCGCCGCAGATTGATCTCGGCAGGACTGCCGGCCCCCTCACAGATCACCGCGTCATACGTGCCCCGCAACTCGGCGAGACAGTCCAGCACGGTGGTGAGGAGGGCTTCCTGCCGCCCCCCGTGGTAGCCGCGTGCGGTCATCTCGCCCACGGGCTTTCCCATGAGGACGACCTGACTGCTCCGGTCGCTGCCCGGCTTGAGCAGCACGGGGTTCATGAGCGCGGTCGGCTCCACCCGGGCGGCCTGCGCCTGCATGGCCTGCGCACGCCCGATCTCGGCGCCCTCGCGCGTCACGAACGAGTTCAGGGACATGTTCTGCGCCTTGAAGGGCGCGACCTTGACGCCGTGGCGCACCAGCCACCGGCAGATCCCGGCGGTCACGACGCTCTTGCCCGCGTCGGAGGTGGTTCCGGCGACGAGCAGCCCGCCGCTCATGACGTACGCCCCTTCCTGAGAAGCCTCTGTACGAGCAGCCGTCCGCCGGCGCTCACGCCGAGGGCGAGCCAGCCGACACGCCGTGACAGCCGTACGGCCCGCTCGATGTCGTCGACGTGCACGGCGCGCCCGGCGCCGTTGAGTTCGGGCCGGTGCTCGACGCGCCCGCCGTAGGAGAGGGTGCCGCCCAGGCGCACCCCGAGCGCCCCCGCGAACGAGGCCTCCACGGGCCCGGCGTTGGGGCTCGGATGCTTGACGGCGTCGGCGCGCCAGGCGCGCAGGGCCCCTCGGGGACTGTCACCCGCGAGGGCGGCGAGCACGGCGGTGAGACGGGCCCCCGGCCACCCGGCGACGTCGTCGAGCCGAGCCGAGGCCCACCCGTACCGCCGGTACCTGGGCGACCTGTGACCGACCATGGCGTCAAGGGTGTTGACGGCCCGAAAGCCCACGAGCCCCGGGACTCCGGCCACGGCACCCCACACCAGGGCGCCCACCACGGCGTCGGAGGTGTTCTCGGCGACGGACTCGACGACGGCGCGCGCGATGCCGTCGGCGCCGAGGGCCTGGGGATCGCGCCCGCACAGATGCGGCAGCCGCTCCCGGGCCGTCTCGATCTCCCCGTCCGCGAGGGCGGCACCGATCGCCCGGGCCTCCCGCCCGAGTGTGGTGCCCCCGACGACGGCCCAGGTGGTGGCGGCCGTCAGCGTGAGGGACGCGACACGTGAGGGGCGTACGGCACGGGAGGCGACGGCGGCGAGTCCGGCGGCACCGCCCACACACGCGGCGGTGTGCAGCGCGCCCCACCCGCGGTGGTCCCGCCACAGCACCCGCTCCACGGCTGCCGCGCTCCGCCCGAACGCGGCGACCGGATGCCCCCGGCGGGGATCACCGAGCAGCAGGTCACCGAGGAGTCCGGCAGCGGCGCCGTACGCGAAGACGCGATCGGCACGCACGGGGTCAGCCGACCGTCAGGTCGGGTGGAACCGTCGCTCGCAGGGCACTTGGGCAGCCGCGCATGGCGTTATGTCCTCACTCAGGGTGTCCGCGCCCTGGTTCGACGAGACCGGCGGGGAGAGTTCCTGGCTCCCGGGGAGTTTCCTTCCCCGGTCACAGTGGCGGGACCGCGCCGGATTCACACCGGCTTCCTCTTCTGTCGCCGTACTTGGCTCCGGCAGTCCACCACGGGTTGGAAGACCCGTCAACTTGCTGTTGACCTGCGCGGGGAGAGTGTGCGAAGGCCCACATACAGGTGGGGTGCGGGACGGTGATCCGTCCCGCACCCCACGCGAAGTGGTGCCCGTTTTGGGTTACTTGCCGACGATCAGGAAGATGCCGTACGCCACCGCCGCGGCGCACGCCGCGAAGCAGACGTACGCGCCGGTGACCGCGAGGGTCGCGGAGCCGCCCTGGGCGGACGCGGACTCGCGCTTGGAGAGGCCGACGATGCCGAGGGTGAAGAGGCCGACGAGGCCGACGGTGGTCACGAGGCTGACTCCGAACACGGAGCCGAGGGCTGCCCAGTCGATGTGCATGCTGTTCTGTCCTTACACCGTGGCCGGGCGGGTGGGCTCCGCGTCCGGGGACGGGATGGTGGTCTTCAGGTCGCCGGTGACGGGGCCCGCGGGCGGCGGGGTGACGGCGGCGATCGCGGCGGTGACGACGCCCGCGGGTTCGGCGTCGACGTCGTTGACGTTGTCGACGGTGACCGGCTGGCGGCGGGAGAGCTTCCAGATGGTGCCGGCGCCGGCGACGAGCAGCGCGCCGGTGAGGACGATGCCCCAGGTGCCCTGCTTGGTCAGGAACTCGGCGGAGGCACCGGCCAGACCGGCGGCCGGCAGGGTCAGGCCCCAGGCGACGAACATCCGCGTCGCGGTCGACCAGCGGACCACGCCGCCCTTGCGGCCGAGGCCCGAGCCCATCACGGCGCCGGAGCAGACCTGCGTGGTGGAGAGGGAGAAGCCGATGTGCGAGGAGGCCAGGATGGCCGTCGCGGCGCTGGTCTGGGCGGCGAAGCCCTGCGGCGGCGCGAGGTCCGTGAGGCCCTTGCCCAAGGTGCGGATGATGCGCCAGCCGCCCAGGTAGGTGCCGAGCGCGATGGCCGTACCGGCCGAGACGATGACCCACAGCGGGGGGTTCGAGCCCGGGGCGATGACGCCGCCGGTGACCAGGGCGAGGGTGATGATGCCCATCGTCTTCTGGGCGTCGTTCGTGCCGTGCGCCAGGGAGACCAGGCCGGCGGAGGCGATCTGGCCGGCGCGGTAGCCCTTGGCGGTCGCCTTCTCGTCGGCGCGGTTGCCGATCCGGTACGTCAGCCGGGTGGCCAGCATCGCGGCGAGTCCGGCCACGATGGGCGCGGCGACCGCGGGGATCAGCACCTTGGTGACGACGGTCGAGCCGTTCACCGACGACCAGCCGGCCGACATGACCGCGGCGCCGATCAGGCCGCCGAACAGTGCGTGGGAGGAACTGGAGGGCAGACCCAGAAGCCAGGTCAGCAGATTCCAGAGGATGGCGCCGACGAGCGCCGCGAAGATCACTTGGACGCGTATGCCCTCTTCGTTGATGATCCCGCCGGAGATCGTCTTGGCGACCTCCACGGAGAGGAACGCGCCGACGAGGTTCAGCACGGCGGACATGGCCACCGCCGTCTTGGGCTTCAGAGCGCCGGTCGAGATGGTGGTCGCCATCGCGTTGGCAGTGTCGTGGAAACCGTTCGTGAAATCGAACACGAGAGCGGTGACGATCACGATTCCGAGGAGGAGCGTGATGTGTTCCATTTACCCAGGCTTCTGTTTGACGTCAGTGGCAGGTGGACCGTAAGCAACCTGAGTGAACGGAAGATGAACTGGGGCGGGCGCTGGGGTGTCTCAAACGGTGGACCGCCCCTCCGCTTGTGATGACCAGTGTGCGGGAGGGGCGGCCCGACGGTTTACCAGATGTTCGAACGGAGGCGGAATACCGGGTTCCGCCAGGGGTTGTTCGAGGGCTTCTAGCCCGCGGCGAACTGCTTGAGCCGGGTCATGGATCCGTTGAAGAGATTCTGGTCACCCGGGAGCGTGCCGCTGTTGTCGTACTGCCAGAACGTCCACGTCGACCAGCCGGCCGGCAACGTGCCCGTGTCCGCCGAGTCGTAGCGGGCGAGCCAGAGGGCGTGGTTCGCGGCGAAGGCGCCGCTGCCGCCGGTGCAGGTGTTCCACCAGTGGGTGGTCGTGTAGATGACGGGACGGCGGCCGGTCTCCCGTTCGAGTTCGTCGCTGAACGCCTGGATCCAGCTCACGATCCTGGCCTTGCTCAGGCCGTAGCACTTGCGCTTCTTGTCGTACGGGTTGTACTCCATGTCGAGCGCGGGCGGCAGCGTCCAGCCGTCCGCGCGCCAGGCGCCGCCGTTGCGCACGAAGTACGCGGCCTGGGTGGTGCCGGACGACTTGTCCGGCACCGCGAAGTGATAGGCGCCGCGCAGGATCCCCGCGTCGCGCGCTCCGTCGTACTGCCGGCCGAAGTACGGATTGCGGTACGTGTGGGACTCGGTCGCCTTCACGTAGACGAACCGGGCACCCTTCGCCCTCGCGCTCTGCCAGTCGACGTCCTTCTGGTGCGAGGAGACGTCGTGGCCCTTGGGCTGGGCCGCCGCGGCGACCGGGGTCACGGCGAGGACGGTCCCCGCGGCGGTGAGCGCCGCCATGGCGGCCGCCGCCGCGAGGACGCGGGCACGGCGAAGAAGTGGTTTGTGGTCACGGGCCATATTTCCCCCGGAATGGCGACGTGCGTGACAAATCCCCCAGAGGCTATGGGAAGATCGTTGAGAGCCCGTCGATCGCCAGCCAATCACCCCGAGCGGGCGATATGTGCTGCTATGTCCCCTTACGGACTCTTGTCTTCCGCCCTAAAGTGCCCTCGCCGACCGTGGGTTGACGTCCCTGCCTGGCAGGATCGCCCCATGGCTGAGCAGCGGCGGGACGCACGGGAAGTGGGGGACGTGGGGGAGACTGCGCCGGGCGCGCGCGAGCGGGAGGTGGCGGCCGCGTGGGGCGAGCTCGTCGCGACGGCCCGTCGGACGGTGGCCGACGGGCTTGTCGTCGGTACGTCGGGCAACGTCTCCGTCCGGGTCGGCGACACGGTCCTGGTCACACCGACGGGAGTGCCCTACGACCGGCTGAGGCCCGAAGACGCCGTCGGTGTGGACCTCGAGGGCCGGCAGGTCCTCGGTTCGCTCGTTCCGACGAGCGAACTGCCGATGCACCTCGCGATCCACCGCGCCACCGACGCGCGGGCCGTCGTCCACACCCACGCCGCGCACGCGACGGCCGTCTCGACCCTCGTCCCCGAACTCCCCCTGATCCACTACATGGCGGGCGCCCTCGGTGGACCGGTCCGAGTTGCCCCCTATGCGACCTACGGCACCCCGGAGTTGGCCGAGAACATGCTCGAGGCCCTCACCGGCCGCACGGCCTGCCTCCTCCAGAACCACGGCACCATCGCCTACGGAGCCTCGCTGTCCCAGGCGTTCGACCGCACCGCCCAACTGGAATGGATGTCCCGCGTCTGGCTCCTGGCATCGTCCGTGCCCGGCCTGTCCCCGACGCTGCTCTCGCCGGAACAGGTGGGCGAGGCGGGGGAGCGGCTGGGGCGCTACGGGCAGGGCGGGGCCGCGCCCCGCTGATCCGACACGGCGTACCGACTGGCGGTGCGGTGGCACCGCACGTGGGGGTGCGCTGCCACTGGACCTGGCGGTGTGGTGGCACTGGACCTGGCGGTGTGGTGGCACTGGACCCGGCGGTGCGGTGGCACTGGACCCGGCGGTGCGGGTTGTACCGACCCCGGCGGTTCCGGTGCGCGCGCAGCGCCGGAGGACGAGCCCGCGCACCCCAAGGCGGGAGGCCACCGCCCGCTCCGGCTGGCCGACCGGGGGCCGCGCCGGGAGACTGAACCCGTGCGTACTGTCAAAGTGACGGCCGCGGCCGTCTCCGTAGCCCTGGCCGCGGGCGCAGCCTCCGTGGCGGCGGGCCGGTTCGCCAGCGACGCCGCGCTGAAGGCGCCGCCCGGCAGGCCACTGCCCACCGAGCCCCGGCTCACCGTGCACTCCACGGCCGCGGGCCGGATCACGCTCACCCGCGACCTGGCCTCCCTGCGCCCGGGACGGTACGGCCTCACGGGCGACGGCTCCCACGCGGTCGTCGGTCCCGTCCTGGACGACGCCCACCACACCGCCGACACGGTCGTACGCCGCCTCGAACGCGTCACCCACGGCACCCTGGAACCCGGCGACAAGGCATGGCTCACGCCGAACCTGCACATCGGCAACCCCAGCAGCGCCCTCGGTCTCGACCACGCCGAAGTGGACGTCCCCGGCGAGCTCGGCCCGCTGCCCGCCTGGTTCGTGCCCGGCACCCGTGACACCTGGGTGATCACGGCGCACGGGCTCGGCACCACCCGCGAGCACCCCATGAACGTGATGGAGTTCCTGCACCGCAACCAGCTGCCCGTGCTCGACCTCGCCTACCGCGGCGACCTCGGCGCACCCCGCTCCCCGGACGGCCTCAGCCACCTCGGCGAGACCGAGTGGCGCGACCTGGACGCGGCCGTGCGCTACGCCGTGCGCTACGGCGCCGACCAGGTCGTCCTCTACGGCTGGTCCATCGGCGCCACCATGGCCCTGCGCACCGCCGCGCACTCCGCCCTGCGCGAGCGGATCTCCGGGCTGATCCTGGACTCGCCCGTCCTCGACTGGGGAGCCACGCTGCGCGCCCTCGCCTCGGCCCGCCACACGCCCAGCGCCCTGCTGCCCCTCGCGGTCCGTGCCGCGCAGGGCCGCACCGGTCTGCGCGGCGACCGCATCCAGGAGGCCGCCGACCCCGGCCAGCTCAAGGTCCCGACCTTGATCGTGCACGGCCCGGACGACACCATCGCCCCCTGGGGCCCCTCGCGCCGCCTCGCCGAGCGCCGCCCGGACCTGGTCACCCTGCACACGGTCCCGAACGCCTCCCACGGCGCCATGTGGAACGCCGCCCCCAACTACGAAGAGGCGCTACGCCGCTTCCTCACCCCTCTGATGTAGCCACCCCTTCCTACGACGCCCCCGCACGACGCCTGCGCGCGGCGGCCCGACGAAGACCGCTCCCGCCCGCACAACCATTCCCCGCACGCCCCGGCGGAGCCACCCCGCACAGCCCCCCGGCGGAGCCGCCCCCCAAGGCTTCCGGTTGGGCCCCGGTCAACTCGTGCGAGGCTGCGCTCACACGTGTCGAGCCCCCTCGGAACCCTGTCCATTGGCCACCCCTGTCGCCTGCTGTGACATTCCGTTTGGGTTTTCGGACCGTCAACCGGAAGACTGCACCCGTGACGTCCCGTAACCCGCGCGACTCCAGGCTCCGACTCGTCCGCTCGCGCCCCCTGGCTTCCGCCCCCCGAGCGGTGACCCAGCGCAGCTCGCGCCGACCCGCACCCCGGCCCCCCGAGGGCACCCCGCCCCCCGCGGAACTGGCCCGCATGGCCCGCACCGGCCTCGCCGCCGCGGCCCGTGTCGCCCGCTGGGCCGACGCCTCGCTCGGCCCGGGGAGCGACGGCGCGACCCCTGACGGCAAGGGCACCCTTGCCGAGGCGACCGCCGAACGGGCCGCCGAGGAGTTGGGCCTGACCCCGGCTCAGGTCCGCGCGGACTGGGACACCGCACGCCTCGCCGGCCTCGTCGAGGTGCACGGCGACATCGCCCGCCCCGGCTGGCGACTGCGCGCCTGGAACCGCGACGACAGCGCCGTCCTGCGCGGCTGGGTCGCCCTCTTCGACGCCTGGTCGCTCGCCCACCCCGAGCCGGCCGACCGCGAGGCGTCCGCCGTCGCCGAGGTCGTCTCCGCGATGCCCCAGGTGCTCTCCTTCCTCCAGCTCTCCGCCGGGCCCGTCCCCGTGGAGCAGCTCCTCGACCTCCTCGAGCAGCGCGTCACCGAACTGCGCACCGAGCGCTGCGAGATCCCCTACGGCCCCCAGCCGGAGCCCGTCCCGGAGGCCGCCGAGATCGCGGACGCCCCCCTCGAGCCCCTCCTCGACTGGGCTCTGCACGCGCTCGCCTCCGTCGGCGCGCTCACCTGCGCCGACGGGCAGGCCACGCTCACCCCGCTCGGCAGCTGGGCGGTCTGGGTCAAGCTGGAGCAGATCTGCGTCGCCGCGCAGAGCCCCGCCGGGAACATCGAGCAGCCCGCCTCGGACATGCTCCGCGGCTGCGCACAGCTGCGCCCGAACGCGGCCCGCGCCGAGTACCGCGCCTGGCTCGCCGCCCGCCCCGTGGGCAGCGCCGTCACCGAACTCCTCGAAGCCGCCCGCGGCGAGGACGCGCTCACCCGCGGCCTCGCCTTCGAGGCGCTGCGCGTGGTCGGCGCCCCCGCCGAGCCCGACGTACGCGCCGTGGCCGACGAGTCCTGGCTGCGCCCCTACGCCCTGCTGTGGCTCGCCGAGCACGACGGGCACGACCCTGAGGACGCCCATGAGGTCCTCACCCGCGAAGAGTCCACCTGGCTCTGGGTCGACACCGCCGCCGCCGTCGCCGACCACGGTGAGGCGCCGCTTCTCGTGCGCCATCTGGAGTCCGCGGTGCAGCCCACCGTGCCCGCGCTCCTCGACGAGGTGCGCGCCGTCGGCCATCCCCGCACCGTCCAGGTCCTGGTCGCGCTCGCCGCCGCCCACCCGGACCCGGCCCTCGCCAAGGCCGTACGCCGCGCCGCCTTCCAGGTCCACACCGGAGGCAGCTAGGGCCTGGCCTTGGGATCAGCCCCGCATCTCCTCGCCCCCGCGCCCCCGGGGTCAGCCCCGTATCTCCGGGGCGTACGTGCCGAAGCTCCAGATGTTGCCCTCGGCGTCCCGGGCCAGGTAGTCCCGCGAGCCGTAGTCCTGGTCGGTCGGGGGCATGAGGATCTCCGCGCCGTGGTCCACGGCGCGCTGGTGGTGTGCGTCGACGTCGTCCACGACCACGTACACCCCCGCGGGGCCCGCGTCCTTCATCGCGCCGTCGAAGACGCCACCGCGGCCCTTGGAGCCGAGCATCACCGCGCCGTTGCCCTGGACCAACTCGGCGTGCATCACCGTGCCGTCCTCACTCTCGTACACCGAGGCCTCCGAGAAACCGAAGGCCTCCGTCAACTGCCTGATCGCCGCTTTCGCGTCCGCGTACAGCAGCGTCGGGTAGATGCTCGGGCGCCCGCCGTCCGTACCTGCCATGCCGATCACTCCCACTGGAACTCGTCCTGCTGGGCCGGAATGTCACCCGCTGCCCAGTCTTGCACCGGCCACTGACAACGCCCCGGAGAGCCGAAGCCGCCCGGAACCCGCCCCATCCGCGGACTTCTCCTCGCCCCGTCCGCGCTCTCGCGTCCACCGCGTCCGCGCTCTCGCCTCCGCCGCGTCCACGCGCTCAGCGGAAGGTGTCGCACTGCGCCATGTCGCCGGTGCGGTAACCCTGGTAGAACCACTGCTGCCGCTGCGCGGACGAGCCGTGCGTCCACGTCTCCGGGGTCACCCGGCCCTGGAACTCCCGCTGGATCCGGTCGTCGCCGACGGCGGCCGCCGCGTCCAGTCCGTCCCGGATGTCGGCCGGAGTGAGGTTCTTGATCAACGACCTGCCCGTCGAGGGGTCCTTCGTCGTCGTCGCGTGGTGCGCCCACACCCCCGCGTAGCAGTCCGCCTGCAGCTCCACCTTCACCGAGTTGCTGTTCGCGCCCGTGACACCGCTCTGGGCCCTGCCCAGCGTCCCCATCAGATCCTGCACATGGTGTCCGTACTCGTGCGCCACCACGTACGCCTGCGCGAACGGCCCGCCGCTGGAGCCGAACTTGGTCCGCAGGTCGTCGAAGAAGCCCAGGTCCAGATAGACCTTGCGGTCACCGGGACAGTAGAAGGGCCCGACCGCCGAGGTCGCGGTGCCGCACGCGGTGTTCACCCGACCGCTGAAGAAGACGGTCGGCGAGCGCGTGTACCTACCGCCGCGTCGTGCGAACTCCTGCGCCCAGAAGTCCTGCACGCTGTTGACCACCGCCACCATCCGGCAGTCCTCCCTGGCGTTCGCGTCCCGCCCCGTCCGGCAGGTCTGCTTGATCTGGTCGAGCGAGGAAGTGGTCACCGCGGGCTGGTCGTTGCCGGAGGACAGCCCGAGCTGATCGGGCCCGACGCCGAAGAACAGCCCGAGGATCAGGGCGATCAGACCCGCGATCCCGCCCCCGACGGTCGCCCTGCCACCAGGGATCCGACTGCCGCGCACATCCTGCACGTCGGAGGTGTCCAGGTCGGCGTCGTCGTCGAACTGCATGGGCACACCACCCTCCGCGTACGGCTTCGCACCTCGGCGTACGTCGCCCCGTGGCGCCATCCTCGTACGCCCTCAGGGGTCCGGCGCCGGGCGGAGGGCCGAACGGGCGACACACCCCCCGCCGCCCGCCGTGTCCCGACGGGCGTTCCCACCGCCCACGCCTACGCTCTGCGCCTGATCCGTGCGCCTGGGCGGCCGGACAGGTCCTAGGAGCGGCGGGCGGTGCCGATGGGGGCGAGGTGATGGCTGTGCCGGTCGAGGCGGCGGAGGCGGAACAGTCCGCCCCGGCGACCACGCGCCCCCCGGCCCCCCGGCTCCGTTTCCCCACCGCCCGCCGCCAAGCCGCCCGCGCTCTGCTCCCTGTCGCCGTCGCCCTGCTGCTCACCGCCGCCCACGAAGCGCGCCCCGCGCCCTACGGAGACCGCCTCATCGCCCACACGCGCGTGGCGCACGGGCACGGGACACGACAGCCCCCGCTGCGCGCCACGAAGGCGGCCGTCGAGGCCTACGACGGGACGACCGGCCACCCCCGCTGGACCTACGCGCGCGAGGGCCGCCGTCCGGTGGCCGTGCTCCCCGCGCGCGGGCACGCGATCGCGCTGTGGGACGACGGACTGGTCACCGACACCGCGCGCGGCGACGGCAGCGCCGTGCGCTGGCACCGGGCCCTTCCCGGGGCCGCCGGGTGGCTCGCCGACCACGGGGCGAGTGGGGTGCTGCGACCGCTGGGCACCCGCATGCTCGCCGTGATCACCCCGCGGCGCGTCGCCGCCTACCGCATCGCCGACGGCGACCTGCGCTGGACGCTGCCCGCCCGGTACGGTTGCACCTTCGCCCCCGAACGTGCGTTGCGTCACGGCGAGGCGCTCCTGATCGCGCAGCCCTGCGCCACCGGCGACAGCTGGACCACCGACCTCGTCGCCGTCGACGACCTGGGCAGAATCACCCCGCACCGCACGCCGCTGGGCAACGTGTGGCAGGGCGAGCGTCACAGTGCCGGACACGCTCACTCAGGGAAAGTGGTTGCACGGCCCCGTTAGACTTGGTCGCATGGCCATTCTCCTCGCGCATTAGACGGCGGGAACGTCCTCAGCCGTCCACCCCGCCAACCACCCCGCCCTGGAGTCTGTCCGTGATCTCCGCCTCCGGTATCGAGCTGCGCGCCGGCGCCCGCATCCTCATCGAGTCCGCCACCTTCCGCATCACCAAGGGCGACCGTATCGGCCTGGTCGGCCGCAACGGCGCGGGCAAGACGACCCTGACGAAGGTCCTGGCCGGCGAGGGCATCCCGGCCTCCGGCACCGTCGCCCGCTCCGGCGAGGTCGGCTATCTGCCCCAGGACCCCCGCACCGGTGACCTCGACGTCCTCGCCACCGACCGCATCCTCTCCGCGCGCGGCCTGGACACCCTGATCCGCAAGATGCGGGAGAACGAACAGCGCATCGCCAACGGCTCGGGCGCCACCCGCGAGAAGGCCATGCGGCAGTACGAGCGCCAGGAGACCGAGTTCCTCACCAAGGGCGGGTACTCCGCCGAGGCCGAGGCCGCCACCATCGCCGCCGCGCTCAACCTGCCCGACCGCGTGCTCGGCCAGCCCCTGCACACGCTCTCCGGCGGTCAGCGCCGCCGTGTCGAGCTGGCCCGCATCCTGTTCTCGGACGCCGACACGCTCCTGCTCGACGAGCCGACCAACCACCTCGACGCCGACTCGATCGTCTGGCTGCGCGACTACCTGAAGACCTACCGCGGCGGCTTCATCGTGATCTCCCACGACGTCGACCTCGTCGAGACGGTCGTCAACAAGGTCTTCTATCTGGACGCCAACCGCGCCCAGATCGACGTCTACAACATGGGCTGGAAGCTCTACCAGCAGCAGCGCGAGGCCGACGAGAAGCGCCGCAAGCGCGAGCGGCAGAACGCCGAGAAGAAGGCCGCCGCGCTGAACTCGCAGGCGGACAAGATGCGCGCCAAGGCCACCAAGACGGTGGCCGCGCAGAACATGGCCAAGCGCGCCGACAAACTGCTGGCCGGCCTCGAGGCGGTCCGCGTCTCCGACAAGGTCGCCAAGCTGCGCTTCCCGGAGCCCGCGCCCTGCGGCAAGACCCCGCTGATGGCCGAGGGCCTGTCGAAGTCGTACGGCTCGCTGGAGATCTTCACCGATGTCGACCTGGCCATCGACAAGGGCTCGCGCGTGGTCATCCTGGGCCTCAACGGCGCCGGCAAGACGACCCTGCTGAAGCTGCTCGGCGGCGCCGAGCAGCCCGACACCGGCCAGGTCATAGAGGGCCACGGCCTCAAGCTCGGGTACTACGCGCAGGAGCACGAGACCCTCGACCCCGAGCGCACGGTCCTGGAGAACATGCGCTCCGCCGCCCCCGACCTGGATCTGGTCGAGGTCCGCAAGACGCTCGGCTCGTTCCTGTTCTCCGGCGACGACGTCGACAAGCCGGCCGGCGTGCTCTCCGGCGGCGAGAAGACCCGGCTCGCACTCGCGACCCTCGTGGTCTCCTCGGCGAACGTCCTCCTCCTCGACGAGCCGACGAACAACCTGGACCCGGCCAGCCGTGAGGAGATCCTCGGCGCGCTGCGCACCTACAAGGGCGCCGTCGTCCTCGTCACCCACGACGAGGGCGCCGTCGAGGCGCTCCAGCCCGAGCGGATCATTCTGCTGCCGGACGGTGTCGAGGACCTGTGGGGCTCCGACTACGCGGACCTCGTCGCCCTCGCCTGAGCCCTCGTACGGCCTCCCGGACAGCCCCGGGGCCGCCGTCAGCACGAGGTGATCGAATGACTGATCCACTGCGTATGGATCATTCGGCCGATCCGTGATCCATCATCTGTGTGAGATCTCCTCGTACCGAGGTGTGTCCTACATCCATTTCGCGGCCGAGTCCTTAGTTCTCAAGGGCTCGGCCGTCTTGTGTCGCTGACCTGGCACTTCACGGAAGAACCCGTTCGGTCCTACGGACGGAGCAGCGCGGACTCTGTGATTCCATTTGTGAGGACGGGCTCCTGTCGTCAAAACCGTGTCTCACGGACCTTGCCGAATGGGTGGCCATGAAGCCCCCGAGGGGTGATCATGAGAAGTCCAGAGCGCACTTCCCATGAGGAGGCACGGGTGGCCGAGACTCTGAAGAAGGGCAGCCGGGTAACCGGCGCCGCGCGCGACAAGCTCGCGGCAGACCTGAAGAAGAAGTACGACTCCGGTGCGAGCATTCGAGCGCTGGCCGAAGAAACCGGCCGTTCGTATGGCTTCGTGCACCGGATGCTCAGCGAGTCGGGCGTCACGCTCCGAGGGCGTGGCGGAGCGACGCGGGGCAAGAAGGCCGCCTCGGCCTGAGGCCGGGCGTCCCCATCGGCTTCGGTGGTGGCCACCCGGTCGGTCGGGTGATCGACCGGGTGGTTACTGTGCAGTCACTTAGGTGTGTTCCTCGTGCCCTTCACGAGGTACGCGCCTGATCAGACCGCACCCATCGGAGGCAGCCCATGGCTTCGCTCGACAACGATCTTGACCCCGTACTCGACAAGGACGGCGTACGGCTCACCGTCGACGACGCGATCGCCACGGTGACGCTGACCAATCCGGCCAAGCGCAACGCCCAAAGTCCTGCTCTGTGGCGGGCGTTGACGGAGGCCGGGCGGTCGCTGCCGGGCACTGTCCGTGTGGTCGTGTTGCGTGCCGAGGGCCAGTCGTTCTCGGCCGGGCTCGACCGGCAGGCGTTCACGCCCGAGGGGTTCGACGGCGAGCCGTCGTTCATCGACCTCGCGCGCGGGGCCGACGCCGAGCTCGACGCGACCATCGCCGAGTACCAGGAGGCGTTCACCTGGTGGCGGCGCAGCGACGTCGTGTCCATCGCCGCCGTGCAGGGGCACGCCATCGGTGCGGGTTTCCAGCTGGCGCTCGCCTGTGACCTGCGCGTCGTCGCGGACGACGTGCAGTTCGCCATGCGCGAGACCAGCCTCGGGCTCGTTCCCGACCTGACGGGAACGCATCCGCTGGTGAGCCTGGTCGGATACGCCCGCGCGCTGGAGATCTGCGCCACGGGTCGCTTCGTGTCGGCCGAGGAGGCCGAGCGCACGGGGCTCGCCAATCTCGCCGTGCCTGTCGACCAGCTCGAGGATGCCGTGCGGGACCTCGCCGGTGCGGTGTTGGCCGCGCCTCGGGACGCGGTCGTCGAGACCAAGGCGTTGCTGCGGGGGGCGCAGGAACGGACGTACGAGGAGCAGCGGGTCGCCGAGCGCGCGGCTCAGGCTCGGCGGCTGCGGGACCTGGCCGGTCTGGGGGAGTGAGGTCGTCCTTCCTACTCGACGGACGTCACCAGTGCCGTCACTGACGGAGTGTCCGGCAAGGCGTCCGCGACCGCCGCTCTGACGGCTCTTGCCACGTCCACCGTTCGCTCCGTTGCCGCGACCGCCAGTTCGACGCGGACGTGGCGGCGGGCGAGGGCGGGATCCTTGCCGGGGACGTTCTCGATGTGCACCGGACGGCCCAGGACGTCCGTCAGGTGGAGTACCCCCGGCACGGACAGGGCGGCGGTGGCCGCCCGGGCCTCGTCGGGCGCCGTCGGTGCGGCGGCCGGAGGCGGGGGGACGTGGCGTACGGCGGTCGG
Organism: Streptomyces mirabilis; assembly: GCF_039503195.1. Taxonomy (NCBI): domain Bacteria; kingdom Bacillati; phylum Actinomycetota; class Actinomycetes; order Kitasatosporales; family Streptomycetaceae; genus Streptomyces; species Streptomyces mirabilis. The sequence goes on along the minus strand of NZ_JBCJKP010000001.1, from coordinate 2,775,507 downwards.
CGGCGCGCAGACGTCCCCCAACTCCGTCACCTTCAGGTCGACCTCCGTGACCGTCAGGCCGAGGGGTTCGGCCGCCTCGGCCAGGGCCACGCGCAGGCGGGCCGCGGTCGTGGGAAGCGGCTCGACGCCGGGGGCCGTCGGATCCGCCCCGGCCGTGAACTCCGCGACGATGCGCAGAGGGCCGGGCGGCAGCGCGCTGGGCGGCGGCGGTACGACGGGTTCGTGGACCAGTTCCGGGTCCGCGAGGGCGATCCGGAGCGTGCCGAGGCGGACAGCGGGCACGTCGGCCGCAGCGCGCCGCAGGAACGCGTCGGCCGCCTCCTCGGCGATCCAGGCGCCGTCGTGCGGATGCCCGAGCGGGAGCAGCCGCCCGAGCCCGAGCTGTCGCCGTACGGCCTGCGTCCATCGATCCTCGGTCATTGCTCCAGCCTGCCGCATCCCTGGCGCGCGAGCCCGCAACCGCACCTACTGTGGCAAGGAGGACGACCGAAAGGGACGTACGGCGATGACCGAGATGACGGAGCAGAACCGGACGGACAGCCCCGGGAGCGAGAAGGAGGCTCCCCAGGGCCGCAAGCCCGGGGTCACCAAGCGCGGCGGCGGTGATCCCGCGACGCGGGGGCGGACCACGATCGCCGACGGTGTGGTGGAGAAGATCGCCGGGCTCGCCGCCCGGGACGTGCTCGGTGTCCATGCGATGGGCAGTGGGCTGAGCCGGACCTTCGGGGCCGTGCGCGACCGAGTGCCAGGGGGGTCGAAATCCGTCTCGCGCGGTGTCAAGGCCGAGGTCGGGGAGCTCCAGACCGCGCTCGACCTGGAGATCGTCGTCGAGTACGGCGTGTCGATCGCGGACGTCGCCCGCGCCGTGCGCGAGAACGTCGTCGCGGCCGTGGAGCGCATGACGGGACTCGAGGTCGTCGAGGTCAACATCGCGGTGAGTGATGTGAAGCTGCCCGAGGAAGAAGACGAGGAGCCGGAGGCGCGGCTCCAGTGACCGGCCCGGCCGCGCAACGGCCCACGACACCGAGGCCGTCGAACCGCTGAGGAGCGCACCATGAGCTTGGCCGTGATCGGCATGATCGCCGGAATGGCGCTGGGCTTCGCCGGGTACTTCGGGGGCTTCGGGGCCTTTCTGCTCGTGGCCGCCCTGGGTGCCGTCGGTTTCGTCGTCGGACGGTTCCTCGAAGGGGACCTGGATCTCGGTGACTTCTTCCGTCCCCGCGACGACCGGCGGCGGTGACGCCCGTGACCGGCCCGCTCGGCGACACCCGACGGCCCCTGACGGCCGTCGAGGCGGCCGAGCGCGGCGCGACCCGGATCGCCGACCGGGTCGTGGCGAAGATCGCCGCGCAGGCCGCCCGTGAGGCCCTGGACCCGCTGCCCGCGGACGCCGTACCCCCGCACGCGACGGTCGTCGTCCTTCCCCAGGCTCTCGGCCCCGCTCGAGCAGGGGAGACTCCCGTCGCAACCGCCCGCGTCCGCCTCCACCTCGACCTCGGCTACCCCTCCGACATCGGCGCCCGCTGCAACGCGGTGCGTTGTCATGTCGCCGAGCGGGTACACGCGTTGACGGGGATGGAAGTGCCGGAGGTGACGGTCCACGTCGAACGGCTGCACCTGCTACCGGCGACCGCCGCGGCACAGGGGAGGACGCGATGAGCGAGCCCCAGGGCTCCGAGAACACCACCCGACGCATGCCCGTCCTGGAGAAGCCGGACGCGGGCCCACCGGCCGAGGAGGAACTCGGCCAGTCCGCCTCCGCCGCCGACTACGACCCGCCGCCCGCCGTCGACGACGCGAGCGGCGGGCGGGGTCGGTTCTGGTCGGCGCGCCGCGTCCCCGCGGGGATCGTCGCGCTGCTGGTCCTCGTGGGTGCGGGCGTCCTGCTGTACGACGTCGCGGCCGTACGTGCCCACCGGCCCGCCTCGCACTGGCGCAGGTTCCTCGCCCGGCAGCTCGCCGAACGACCCCTGGACGACACCTGGGTGCTCGTCGGCGCCGGCCTCGCCGCGGCCCTCGGACTCTGGCTGATCGTCCTCGCGGTGACGCCGGGGCTGCGTGACGTCCTGCCGATGCGGCGCACCCATCCCGACGTACGGGCCGGGCTGCACCGGGGCGCCGCCGCGACGGCGCTGCGCGACCGGGCCATGGAGGTCTCCGGAGTGCGGTCGGTCCGGGTACGGATGGGGCGCGGGAAGGTCGACGTGCGGGCGGTCTCGCACTTCCGCGCGCTCGATGACGTACGGGCCGACCTGGACGCCACGCTCGCCGACGGCATCCGGGGACTCGGGCTCGTCCGGACACCCGCCCTGTCGGTGCATGTCGCGCGTCCGGGCCGGAAGGGGTGAGGGCGGTGCTCAGGATCGTCAACCGTGTCCTGCTGGGCATCGTCGGGCTCCCACTGCTGGTCCTCGGCGGCTCCGTGCTCGCCGTCGGACTGGGCGTGCGGCCGCCCTCCTGGTGGATCCACGACGGGCGGCACGACGTGCTGCTGAGCGCCGCCGAACGGACCAGGTGGCGAGACCAGGGCTGGTGGTGGCCGACCGTCACCGCCGTTCTCGTCGTCGTCGTCCTGCTCAGCCTGTGGTGGCTGTCGGCCGTACTGCGGCGGCGCCGGCTCGCGGAGGTGCTCGTCGACACCGGCGACGGTGAGGGGGCGCTGCTGCGCGGGCGGGCCCTGGAGGGTGTACTGGCCGCCGAGGCGGGGCGGTTGGACGGTGTCGAACGGGCCGAGGTCCAGCTGACCGGGCGGCGCGGCGCTCCCGGGACCCGGGTCCAGCTCCTGCTGGAACCGCAGGTCGATCCCGGGCAGGCGCTGCACCTGCTGACGACGGAGGCCCTGGCGCACGCCCGGGACTCCGCGGGCCTCGCCGCGCTGCCCGCGGAGGTACGCCTCCGCGGGGTCAAACACCGGGCCGAAAGGGTGAGTTAGGCCCCGGGTGGCGTCCGGGCGGACTCAGAACCCGCTCCGCACGCCGCCGTCCACCGGCATCATGATGCCCGTCAGATACGACGCGGCGGGCGAGAGCAGGAACGCCGCCGTGCGGCCGAACTCCTCCGGGGTGCCGTAGCGGCGCAGCGGAATCCGCGACTCGTTGGCCGCGCGGGTGGCCTCCGGGTCGGCGGAGAGGCCGTCGAGCTCGCGCAGGCGGTCCGTGTCGATGCGGGCCGGGAGCAGGCCCACGACACGGATGCCGCGCGGGCCCAGTTCGTCGGCGAGGGACTTGGCGAAGCCGGCGAGACCGGGGCGCAGACCGTTGGAGATGGTCAGGCCCGGGATGGGCTCGTAGACCGAGCCGGAGAGCACGAAGCCGATGACACCGCCCTCGCCGAGCTCCGCGGCGGCGGCACGGGCCAGCCGGACCGCGCCCAGGAAGACGGACTCGAAGGAGGCCGTCCACTGCTCGTCCGTGTTGTCCGCGACGAACCCGGGCGGCGGGCCGCCGACGCTGATCAGGATGCCGTCGAAGCCGCCGAAGTGCTCACGGGCCGCCGCGATCAGCCGGTCCGGGGTCCCCGGGTCGGAGTTGTCGGCGGCCACCCCGACCGCGTTCGGTCCGAGCCCGGACGCGGCGTCGGCGGCGCTCTTCTCGTCGCGCCCCGTGACGATCACCTTCGCGCCGTCGGCGGTGAGCTCGCGCGCGGTGGCGTTGCCCAGGCCACGGGTGGCTCCCGTGACGACGTACACACGGTCCTTCAGTCCAAGATCCATGGCCCCCATCCTCCCCTATCCGGTCGTCTCGGCTCCTCCCGGATGCGCTTCACCGAACAGGTTGAAGGCGGTCCCCACCAGGCCGAGGTGGCTGAACGCCTGCGGGAAGTTGCCGAGCTGGCGGCGCGCGACGGGGTCGTACTCCTCGGACAGCAGCCCCACGTCGTTGGCCAGGCCGAGCAGCCGTTCGAACAGCTCGCGGGCGTCCTTCGTACGGCCCGTCATGTGCAGCGCGTCCGCGAGCCAGAACGAGCAGACGAGGAAGGTGCCCTCGCCGCCCGGCAGCCCGTCGACGTCGACGCCCTCGTCGCTGTAGCGGCGCAGCAGGAAGCCCTCGCGTTCGAGCTCGGCGCGCACCGCGTCGATGGTGCCGACGACCCGGGGATCGTCGGGCGGCAGGAAACCGACGCGGGGGATGAGCAGCAGTGACGCGTCCAGCTCGCGTGACCCGTAGGACTGCGTGAAGGTGTTGCGTTCGCTGTCGAAGCCGTGCTCGCACACCTCCTTGTGCACCTCTTCGCGCATCGTGCGCCAGCCCTCCAGGTCGCCGCCGAGCTCCGGTTCGCTCTCCAGGGCCCGGACGGCGCGGTCGGCCGCCACCCACGCCATCACCTTCGAGTACACGAAGTGCCGGCGTGGGCCGCGCACCTCCCAGATCCCCTCGTCCGGCTGCCGCCAGGCGGTCCGCAGGAACTCCATCAGGGCGCACTGCAGGCGCCACATGTGCGGCTTGGACGGCAGGCCCGAGCGCCGGGCCAGCGAGAGCGAGTCGATGACCTCGCCGTACACGTCCAGTTGGAGCTGCTTGACGGCCTCGTTGCCGATCCGGACCGGGTACGAGCCCCCGAAGCCGGGCAGCCACGACAGCTCGAACTCGGGCAGCCGGCGCTCACCGGAGAGGCCGTACATGATCTGCAGGTCCGCGGGGTCGCCCGCGACCGCGCGCAGCAGCCAGTCGCGCCAGGCCTCGGCCTCCTCGTGGTACCCGGCCGACAGGAGCGCGCCCAGGGTGAGGGTCGAGTCGCGCAGCCAGCAGTAGCGGTAGTCCCAGTTGCGGACGCCGCCGAGTTCCTCAGGGAGCGAGGTGGTGGGGGCGGCGACGATGCCGCCGGTCGGGGCGAAGGTGAGGGCCTTCAGGGTGATCAGGGAGCGCACGACGGCGTCGCGGTGCGGACCGTCGTAACGGCAGCGCGCCGCCCACGCCTGCCAGTCCTCGACGCTGGAGCGCAGTGCCTCGTACGGGTCGACGAGGGGCGGGCGCGACTGGTGCGAGGGATGCCACGTCAGGACGAAGGCGACCTTCTCGCCCGCCTCCACGGTGAACTCCGAGTGCGTACGGAAGTCCTTGCCCCAGGTGCGTACCGCGGGTTCGCTGCGCAGCCACACCGAGTCCGGGCCCGCGACCGCCACCCGCTGGCCGTCCGCCCTGCGCACCCACGGCACGACGGAGCCGTAGTCGAAGCGCAGTTGCAGGGTGCTGTGCATCGTCACCCGGCCGCTGAGTCCTTCGACGACGCGGACGAGATCGGGGGCGTGCTCACGCTGTGGCATGAAGTCGGTCACGCGGACCGCGCCCTCGTCCGTCTCCCATTCGGAGTCGAGCACCAGGGTGTCCTGCCGGTACGCCCGCCGGGTGCAGGGGCCCGCCCCCGTGGGTGAGATCCGCCAGCGACCGTGGTTCTCGTCGCCGAGGATCGCGGCGAAGCAGGCGGCCGAGTCGAACCGTGGCAGACAGAGCCAGTCGACGGACCCGTCCCGGCCCACCAGCGCGGCGGTCTGTTCGTCCCCGATGAGCGCGTAGTCCTCGATACGTGGGTGCACGTGGGGCGAGTTCCCGGCGAAGGCGGGGGCCAATCGGGTCGGGGGCCGACCGGGTGACACCGGCAGAGGAAGTACGGGCGCGCCGCGCGGCGGCCCAGGGGTCAGGCGGCGACCGTGGCCGCTTCCGGCGCGGTCGTGGAGGCGGCGGCCTCGGCCCGGTCGCGGCGCTCCCGGCGGACCAGGATCAGCCAGCCCACGGGCACGCCCGCGGAGAAGAGCCACCACTGGATCGCGTACGCCATGTGCGGACCGATGTCGTTGTGCTCGGGGTCGGGGATCAGTTCGGGGGAGTCACCCTTGGGCGCGGGCGCGGTCTGCTCGATGTACCCGCCGAGGACCTGCTTGCCGAGGCTCTTGGCCTGCTGCTCGCTGTTGATCAGCATGACCTGGCGGTCGGGCAGGCCCTGGATGTTCTTGATGCCGCTGTCGCCGGTCGTCTCGTCGGGCATCAGCCGCCCGGTGACGGTGATCTCGCCCTTCGCGGGTGCCGGGATCTTCGGGAACGCGGTCTGTGAGCCGTTCGAGTCGATCCAGCCCCGGTTGACGAGCAGCACCCGGCCGTCGTCCAGGTCGAAGGGGGTCAGGACGTGGTAGCCGACCTCGCCGTCGGCGTTGGTGCGGCGCCGCACGACGACCTCGTGCGCGGTGTCGAAGGTGCCCTTCGCGGTCACCCGGCGGTACAGGTCCGCGTGCTCGACGTGCTGCCCCGGCGCGGTGACCGACTCGGCGGGCACCGGCGTGGCCGTCAGCGACTGCGAGATGACCTTGTTCAGCGCGACCTTGTGCTCATGGCGGTGCAGCTGCCAGAAGCCCAGCTTGATCATCGTGGGGATGAGCAGGAGGGCCACGAGGGTGAGAATCACCCACTGCCGGGACAACAGGAAGCGGTACACCCCACGACCGTACAACTCGGTCGTGGGGCGTATTCAGGGGGGTGCGCGTCGACACGACGGGAACGTGTGCTCCCGGACCGTTCCGCTCGGCTCTCAGACCTTGTCGATGATGCCCACCTTGCCCTCCGCGCGGGCGCAGTGCGCGCCGCAGAACCAGTGGCCCTCGACCTCGACGCCCTGGCCGATGATCTGCACGCGACAGTGCTCGCAGATGGGGGCCATCCGGTGGATCGCGCAGGAGAAACAGTCGAAGACGTGCACCGCGCCCTGCGCGTGCACCTCGAAGGTCATGCCGTAGTCATTGCCGCACACTTCGCATCTCGCCATGCGCCACAGGGTGAGGTGCCGACGCGGCGCGGGCGAGCGGGCGCCGGGCGAGTCGCCCGGCAATCACCCGTACGTCCGTCAGCGACCCCGGCCCCTCCTCAGCCCTCCGTGGTCACTTCTCGGAGGCCGGCGCCACATCCCGCAGCAGCTGGCCGAACGCCGCCTCGTCGATCACCGGTGTCCCGAACTGTTTGGCCTTGACCACCTTGGACGTACTGGAGTCCGGATCGTTGGTGACGAGCAGGCTGGTCAGCCGGGACAGACTCGTCGCGACATGCAGTCCGGCCTCGACGGCACGGTCCTCCAGCAGCTCGCGGTCGACGGACGTGTCCCCGGAGAACGCGACCCGCATACCCTGCTTGAGTGGTTTGTCCGCTTCGTAGTGACCCGGGTTGGGATAGGGGCATGCGGGGCGTTTGCGTGAAGGCCGCCAACTCCCGGACGGGTAGCCACCGGACGGGTAGCCGCCGGACGCATGACCACCGGAACCGGGCTGCCGTCCGATCCGCGGTGCCGCGGGGCTCTCGGACCACTCCTTGAGCGGCCGGCACTCCAGGAGCGGCAGCCGGATGCCGTCCCGCGCGGCGGCCCGCAGACTCGGCCGGAACGCCTCGGCCAGCACGCGCGCGTCGTCCAGCGCGTGGTGCGCCCGCTGCTGTACGACACCGAAGTGCGCGGCCAGTGACTCCAGCTTGTGGTTGGGCAGCGGCAGGCCCAGCTCCTTGGAGAGCGCGATGGTGCACAGCCGCTGACGCACCGGCGCCTCACGCTCCGCGCGCGCGTACTCCCGCGCGATCATCGACCAGTCGAAGACCGCGTTGTGCGCCACGAGCACCCGGTCGGCGAGCCGGTCGGAGAACTCCTCGGCGATGTCCTGGAAGAGCGGGGCGCCTTCGAGCACCTCGGTCGTCAGACCGTGGATCCAGACCGGGCCCGGGTCCCGCTCCGGGTTGACCATCGTGTACCAGTGGTCCTCGACCTCGCCGCGCGCGTCCAGCCGGTAGACGGCGGCCGAGATTATCCGGTCGTCGCGGGCAAGGCCGGTGGTCTCCACGTCGACGACCGCGTACCCCTCCGGATACGCGGCCGGCCAGGGGGCTGGTGACGCTGCGGTCGTCAGGTCTTCGAGCATGGTCACTGAGGATACGGGCCCTGACTGACAGTCCGGCCCCCACCTTCCCGGATCCGACGGACGGTCCGGCCCCCGGAGTTGACGCGGTCAGCGGGGGACAGGGGTGCCTTTTGTGGCGCGGGTCACCGGTTGGTTCGGCCCGGCGGGCGCCCCCGGGCGCATGGCTGACGCATGGCTATGGACCTTTCGACGGTGTCCTGCAAGCGTGCTCCGCGCCCCAGCAGGTAGCGCCTACGAAGGGCGGTACGGACATGGCACGAGTGAGGTACGGCGCACGGACCGAGGCGGAGATCGCCGCCGCGCGCACCGCGAGCGCCAAGCTCCCCGACATCTGGTCCACCGGCGTGGTGGCCGTCTGGGAGAGCGATCCGGACGCGGTCGCGGCGGTCCTGCCACCCCCGCTCAAACCCACCGGGCGCCCCCTGGTCCGGGTGAACATCAGCAAGGTGGACCTGCCGGGTTATCCGCTCGGCGCGGGCTCGTTCGCCGTCGCCGCGGCGCACGACGGCGTCGAGGGCTGGTACCCGCTGGTCATGCCGATGACCCACGAGCGGGCGCTCATCGGCGGCCGCGAGGTCTTCGGGGAGCCCAAGAAGCTCGGCGAGGTCACCGTGGAACGCGACGGCCTCGTCGTACGGGCCGCACTCGCCCGGCACGGCATCGCGTTCGTCGAGGTGCGCGGCGCGGTGAGCGGTGAACTGCCGCTGCCCGAGCCCGCCCGGAAGACCGACTTCTACTTCAAGTTCCTTCCCGCGGTGGACGGTTCGGGCTTCGACGTCCACCCCGTGCTCGTGCACTGCGTACGCAACGAGAAGGTGCGCAGGCTGGAGCGCGTCACCGGGGACGTCGTGCTGCGCGAGTCGATGTACGACCCGGTCGCCGACCTCCCCGTACGCGACCTGGTCGAGATCACCCTCGGCGAGAAGACCACCGACCAGACGGGCCGGGTGGTCGAACGCGTCAGCGCCCAGGCCCTGTTGCCGTACATCCACCAGCGCTACGACGATCCGCGGCAGATCCTCGACGGGCCGCCGGAAGGGAGCGCGTGATGGATCTCCGGACGGGGCAGGTCGCCGTCGTCACCGGCGCGGCGAGCGGTATCGGGCTCGCGATGGCGCGCCGGTTCGCGGCGGACGGTCTGAAGGTGGTCCTCGCGGACGTCGAGGAGGGTGCCCTGGAGAAGGCCGCCGCCACGCTGCGGGAGGACGGGGCGCAGGTGCACGCGCGCGTGGTGGACGTCTCGGAGCGCGAACAACTCGACGCGCTCGCCGCCGAGACGTACGAGAAGTACGGCGCCGTGCATGTCCTGTGCAACAACGCGGGAGTCGGCTCCGGCGCCGAGGGCCGCATGTGGGAGCACGATCCGAACGACTGGAAGTGGGCCTTCGCCGTCAACGTCTGGGGTGTCTTCCACGGCGTCCAGGCCTTCGTGCCGCGGATGATCGCCTCGGGAGAGCCGGGCCACGTCGTCAACACCTCGTCCGGCGACGGCGGGATCGCCCCGCTGCCGACCGCGTCCGTGTACGCCGTCACCAAGGCGGCCGTCGTGACGATGACCGAGTCCCTGTACGCGCATCTCAAGGCGGAGCACGCGCGCGTGGGGGCGTCGGTGCTCTTCCCCGGGCCCCACATGCTCCGCACCGGCCTGTGGGAGTCGCACCGCAACCGGCCCGAGCGCTACGCGAAACAGCGCCCGAGGAAGACCCCGTACCGCAGCCTCGACCAGTGGGAGGCCGCGATGAAGGAGGCAGGGCAGGAGGTGCGGTTCACGCCGGTGGAGGAGGTCGCCGACCTGGTGGCGGACGGCATCCGGGAGGGTCGGTTCTGGCTGCTGCCCGCGAGCGAGCACAGCGACCGGCAGATCCGGGCGAGGTCGCAGTCCATGCTCGACCGGGCCGACCCGTCGTACCTAGAGCACTTCATCCTGGACTGAGGAGGCGGGCGATGACCGACCGGGACCCCTATCTGATCATCTCCTCCGACTGCCACGCCGGGCTCCCCACCGAGGAGTACCGGCCCTACCTGGACTCCCGGTTCCACCGGGACTTCGACGAGTTCCTCGCGGGCCAGGGCCGACGCCGCGAGGAGATGAACCGGCTCGGCATCCGCAACGAGGCGTTCGCGGACCGCTGGTTCCAGGACAACGAGGAGGGCCTGCGTGGCGGTTGGGACACCGCGCAGCGCCTCAAGGAGCTGGACGGCGACGGTGTGGCAGGGGAGGTGGTCTTCCCGGACGCCGACGCCGTGGACAGCCGCACGGCGGCCCCCTTCGGCGTGGGCCTCGGCCTCTCCGGCGACCACGACCCACAGCTCGGCATGGCGGGCGCGCGGGCCCACAACCGCTGGCTGGCGGAGTTCGTCGGGCAGAACCCCGAACGGCACTGCGGGGTCGCCCTGTTGCCGATCACGGCGGCCCCGGACGCGGTCGTCGCCGAGGTGTACCGCGCCAAGGAGTCGGGACTCGGCGCCCTGATGATCCCCGCCATGTGGGTCGACAAGGAGCCCTACCACGACCGCCGTTACGACGCCGTGTGGGCGGCCGCCGCCGAGTGCGGGATGCCGGTGGTCACGCACTCCGGCGCGGCACCGCGCCACGAGTACGGCGACCACCTGGGGATCTACGTCTCCGAAGTCACCTGGTGGCCCGCGCGCCCCCTGTGGTTCCTGCTCTGGTCGGGCGTCTTCGAACGCCACCCGGGGCTGAGGTTCGGGGTGGCCGAGTCGGGCTGCTGGTGGCTGCCGAACCTCCTCTGGTTCATGGACCGCCTCTACCTGGGCGCGCACGGCGGCAAGAAGCTGTCGCCCTTCGCCGAGCTGAAGCGGCCCCCGCACGAGTACCTCGACCGGCAGCTCTTCATCTGCGCGACGAACACCAAGCGCCGCGAACTCGCGCAGCGCTACGAGATCGGCGTCGACAACATCCTCTGGGGCAGCGACTTCCCGCACCCCGAGGGAACCTGGCCCGACACCCGCGCGTGGCTGCGGCGCACCTTCCACGACATCCCGGTCGCGGAGACCCGCCGCATGCTCGGTCTCGCGGCCACCGAGGTCTTCGGCTTCGACGTCGAGCGGCTGACCCCGCTCGCCCGGCGCATCGGCCCGACCCCGGCCGACCTCGGCCAGAGCGACGACCAGACGGCCGTGGCGGCGTCCTGGGCACGCTCGCGCGAGGTGGGCCGCCACTGGCTGACCGACCACGACTTCCCGGTCCTGGGAACGACGCCGTGAGCACCCCCACGAACGGCCCCGTGACCGACCGCTACACCGTGATCTCGGCGGACTGCCACGCCGGAGCGGACCTCCTGGACTACCGGCCCTACCTGGCGAAGGAACACCACGAGGCGTTCGACGCGTGGGCGGCCACGTACGTCAATCCGTACGAGGACCTGCTCGCCGACACCGCCGACAAGAACTGGAACTCCGCGCGTCGCCTGGCGGAGCTGGAGGAGGACGGCATCGTCGCGGAGGTGGTGTTCCCCAACACCATCCCGCCCTTCTTCCCGTCGGCCGCCCTGATGGCGCCGGCCCCCACCGCCGAGGAGTTCGAACGGCGCTGGGCGGGCCTGCGCGCCCACAACCGCTGGCTCGCCGACTTCTGTGCGGCCGCGCCGGGCCGCCGCGCGGGTGTCTTCCAGATCCTCCTGAACGACGTGGGGGAGGCGGTGAAGGAGATCAGGTGGGCCTCCCGGGCGGGCCTCAGGGGCGGCCTGCTGCTCCCCGGCACCCCACCGGGCTCGGGACTGCCCGAGCTGTACTCGTCGACGTACGACCCGATCTGGGCGGTCTGCGAGGAGCTGGGCGTCCCCGTGAACCACCACGCGGGCTCGGCGTCGCCGCCACTGGGCGAGGAACCGGCGGCCCGCGCGGTCTTCATGGTCGAGACGACCTGGTTCTCCCACCGCGCGCTCTGGCACCTCATCTTCGGCGGCGCCTTCCGCCGCCACCCCGGCCTGAGACTGGTGCTGACCGAGCAGGGCTCGGGCTGGATACCCGGGGTGCTCGACATGTTGGACTACTACCACGGGAGGCTGTCGGCGGCGGCGACGAAGAGGGCGAAGAGGTCGACGGCGGAGTCGAAGTTCGGCGCGGGACTCGCCGAGGCGATGGGCAAGGGCCCCTCGGACGTCTGGCGGGACAACTGCTTCGTCGGCGCGAGCTTCATGCGCCCGCACGAGGTGCCGCTGCGGGCGCGGATCGGCGTCGACAAGGTCATGTGGGGCAGCGACTACCCGCACGACGAGGGCACCTACCCCTATTCCCGGGAGGGCCTGCGCTGCGCGTACGCGGGGGTGCCGCGCGAGGAGGTCGCCGCGATGGTCGGCGGGAACGCCGCCCGGGTGTACGGCTTCGACCTCGACGCGCTGGACGCCCTCGCGGCGAAGGTGGGACCGACCGTGGCGGAACTGGCCGAACCGCTGACGCGGCCCCCGGCGGACGCGACGAGTCCGGTGTTCGCGCGGGGAGCGTCAGTACGGGTCTGGTGACGCGCCAGGTGGCATCCTCCCTGTGTGACGGTACCCACGCACGACGAGGCCCACGAAGGCACCCTGGGCCCCCGCCTGAACTGGCTGCGTGCCGCGGTGCTGGGCGCCAACGACGGCATCGTCTCCACCGCCGGCCTCGTCGTCGGCGTGGCCGGCGCCACGGACGACCGCTCCGCGCTGCTCACGGCGGGCCTCGCGGGGCTGCTGGCCGGGTCCATGTCGATGGCGGCGGGTGAGTACGTCTCGGTCTCCACCCAACTGGACTCCGAGAAGGCCGCCCTGGCGCTGGAGCGACGCGAACTGAGCGAACAGCCGGCCGCCGAACTCGAGGAGCTGACCGAACTCCTGGAGCAGCGCGGCCTGACCCGCGACGTGGCCCGCGAGGCGGCCGAGCAGCTCACGGAACGCGACGCCCTGAAGGCCCACGCGCGCGTGGAGCTCGGCATCGACCCCGACGCCCTCACCAACCCCTGGCACGCGGCCTGGGCGAGCTTCCTCTCCTTCACCGTGGGCGCCCTCCTCCCCCTCCTCGCCATCGTCCTGCCACCGGCGGCCTGGCGCCTGGGCGTCACCGTGCTCTCGGTCCTGGGCGCCCTGGTCCTCACCGGCTGGCTGAGCGCCCGCCTGGGCTCGGCGAACCCGGGCCGCGCGGTACTGCGGAACGTGGTCGGGGGTGCGCTGGCGATGGGGGTCACCTATGCGGCGGGGGTGCTGTTGGGGGCGGCCGGGGTGTGACGAGCGCCGAGCGGACATCTGACGAGCATCGGTCCGGACCTGTCGGCGTCCTTGGCGGAGATCACCAATAAGCAAGCGCGTACCCCCGGTAATACTTGTGGGTAACAACGTCTAGCCGTGGCCGAGCTGCGGTTCTACGGTGCACCCATGCCGAACCTGCCCGATGTCGTGCTGTTGTCGATACCCGCTTTTGTGCTGCTCACCGTGATCGAGGTGGTGAGCGTCAGGATCCATCCGGACGACGATGCCGCGGGGTACGAGACGAAGGACGCCGCGACGAGCGTCGGCATGGGGCTCGGGAGTCTCGTCTTCGACTTCCTGTGGAAGATTCCGATCGTCGCGATCTATGCGGCGATCCATGAAGTGACTCCGCTCCGGGTGCCCGTCCTGTGGTGGACCGTTCTGCTGATGCTGCTGGGGCAGGACTTCTTCTACTACTGGTCGCACCGCGGGCACCACGTGATCCGCGTCCTGTGGGCCTGCCATGTGGTGCACCACTCCAGCCGGAAGTTCAACCTCACCACCGCGCTGCGCCAGCCCTGGACGACCTGGACGGTCTGGCCCTTCTACGTGCCGCTGATCGCCCTCGGTGTGCACCCCGCCGCGCTCGCGTTCTGCTCGTCGGTGAACCTCGTCTACCAGTTCTGGATCCACACGGAGCGGATAGACAAGATGCCCCGTTGGTTCGAGTTCGTGCTCAACACGCCCTCCCACCACCGGGTCCACCACGCCTCCCAGGGGGGCTATCTTGACCGCAACTTCGGCGGGATCCTCATCGTCTGGGACCGGCTCTTCGGGTCCTTCGTCGCCGAGACCGAGCGGCCCGTCTACGGGCTCACCAAGAACATCGCCACGTACAACCCCCTGCGCGTCGCCACCCACGAGTACGCCGCCATCGCCAGGGACCTGAAGGCGGCGACCGGTTGGCGCGAGCGGGCGGGGCGGGTCTTTCGCGGGCCCGGCTGGCAGCCGACGCCGAAGTCCGCGGGGCACCAGCCGGTCACGGAGCCCGTCGCGTGAGCCCACGGCACGCGCGCGTGCTGCTCGTCTCCTTCGGCGTGGCCGCTGCCGTGGACCTCGTTTCCCTGGCCGTCGGGTTCACCCCGGGGCACCTGGTCGCCAAGCCGCTTCTGATGCCCCTGCTCGCCGCCCACGCGGTCGTACGCGGCGGACCCCGGCTCCTGGTGGCCGCCCTGCTCTGCGGCTGGGGCGGCGACGTACTGCTGCTGTCCGACGCCGACCCCGCCTTCCTCGTCGGGATGGCCTCCTTCGCGGCCGGTCACGTCTGCTATCTCCTGCTGTTCAGAGGGCCGGATTCGCCGCATCGCCCTCCCCACGTGCGTGGGCCGTCGGTCTGGCTCGGTGGCGCGTACGTCCTCGCCCTCGTCGTCACCGTCACCCTCCTGTGGCCCGATCTGCCCGCCGGCCTCCGTATCCCCGTCGCGGGCTACAGCCTGCTGCTGACCGCGATGGCGGCGGCAAGCACCCGGCTCGGGCCCGTCGCGGGCGCGGGCGGGGCGCTCTTCCTGCTGTCCGACACCCTCATCGCCACCGGCGTCGCCGACTGGCCACAGCTCCCGAGGCCGGACTTCTGGATCATGCTGACCTATGCCGCCGCCCAGTTCCTGCTGGTCAGCGGAGTGCAGGGCACCCTCGGCGCGCATACCGCGGCGGGGGCGGCGTACGGTGAGATGCGCTCAACCACCCCCTGAGCGCATCTCACCCAGCCGATCGGCCGAGAAGGATCCTCGTCATGCGCGCCACCACCATCCACGCCCCGTACGACATGCGCGTCGAGGACGTCCCCGACCCCCTGGTACAACTGCCCACCGACGCGGTCGTGCGGGTGCTGCGGTCCTGCATCTGCGGCAGCGACCTGTGGGCCTACCGGGGCGAGGCGGCACGGCAGGCGGGGCAGCGGATCGGGCACGAGTTCCTCGGCATCGTCGAGGAGACCGGCTCCGAGGTGACCGGCGTCCGCCGCGGCGACCTGGTCGTCGCGCCCTTCATGTGGTCGGACGGCGTCTGCGACTACTGCCGCGAGGGCCTCACCACCTCCTGCGAGCACGGCGGCTTCTGGGGCGCGGTCGGCTACGACGGCGGTCAGGGCGAGGCCGTGCGCGTCCCCTTCGCCGACGGCACCCTCGTACAGCTGCCCAAGGAGGCGGCCTCCGACGACCACCTGCTGTCGGCCCTGCTGACGCTCTCCGACGTCATGGGCACCGGTCACCACGCGGCCCTCGGCGCGGGAGCCCGCAAGGGCGCCACCGTCGCGGTCGTCGGGGACGGCGCCGTCGGGCTGTGCGCCGTGCTGGCCGCCAAGCGGCTCGGCGCCGAGCGGATCATCGCGCTCGGACGCCACCAGGCACGTACGGACATCGCGCGCGCCTTCGGTGCCACGGACGTCGTCGCCGAACGCGGCGAGGCGGCCGTCGAGGCCGTCCGCGAGCTGACCCGCGGCCAGGGCGCGCACGCCGTCGTGGAGGCGGTCGGTACCGAGCAGTCCATGCGGACGGCCGTGAACATCACCCGCGACGGCGGCGCCATCGGTTTCGTCGGCGTGCCGCACGGCAGCGGCACGGGCCTCGACCTGGGTGTGATGTTCGACCGGAACATCGCGCTGCGCGGCGGTGTGGCGCCGGTGCGGGCGTACATCCCGGAGCTGCTGCCCGACATCCTGGACGGCACCATCGACCCGTCGCCCGTCTTCGACATGACCGTCGGTCTGGAAGGCGTGCCCGACGGCTACAAGGCGATGGACGAGCGCACCGCCCTCAAGGTGCTCGTCACCAACGGCTCATGACCACCTGATCGGCAGCGGAAGCGCCGTCAGCAGCCCCGACACCGCCACGACCAGGCCCAGTGCCACCACCTCCGCGCGAGCGGGGACACAGGCGCTGAGCCGGTCGGCGGCCCGGCGCAGCCGCAGCCGCGCGAGCAGCGCCAGCACGGCGACGGCGGCCACCAGCACCAGCTTGGCGAGCAGGGTGCGCCCGTACGACGTCGCCGTCAGCTGGTCCAGGACCGTGCCGGGCGGCATCCGGCGCAGTGCGCTCCACACGCCCGTCGCGGTGAGCGCCGCGAACAGGACGGCGGCCACGCGCGCGTAGAGGCCCAGAAGCGCCGCGCCGGCCGCGTCCGCCGAACCCGCCGTCTCGGCCGTCTCCGTCGGCTCCGCCTCCGAAGCGGCGCGCCAGGTGCGCAGCATCCGCAGTACGTGCAGCAGGCCGCCCGTCCACAGGGCCGCGCAGGTCACGTGAACGAGCGTCAGACCGGAGCCGACGAGCGGGCCGTGTTCGGGCGCCGGGTGGGCGCGCAGCGCCTCCGCGAGGACCACCGCGGCCAGCGGCCCCACCTGCGCGGCCGGTCTCCGCGAGAGGGCGCAGAGCCCGGTGGCCAGGAACGCGTTGACCTCCAGGAGCGCGAGCTTGCCGTCCCGGCTCTGGTAGAGCCCGCCGACGTCCATGTCGGAGAGGTGGTGCGGCAGCAGATTGCCGGTGGCCACCACCGAGGCCAGCCCCAGCGCCGCGAGGAACCCGACCGCCGCGGCGGAGGTCGCCCAGCTGCGGGGCGCGTGCTCCAGCGGCGCGCCCGGCACCAGGCGGGCCAGCCGGGCCGCGAACAGCTCGCCCACGGGGACGCACAGCGCCGCGAACAAGGCCGCGCGCAGCAGGGCGATGCCGCCGACGCCGGGAGCGGCCGCCTCGCCGGTGCCGTCCAGCGCGGGGCGCGGACCGAGCAGCGGGATCAGCGCGGCCACGGCCACCAGGACGAGCAGGGCGACGGCGCGTCCGGCGGCGGGGCGCCGCGCCGGACCACTCGCGCCCGCTGTCTCGGCTGTCGGTCGTATCAAGGTCACCCCAGGATCTTCACCAGTCGGCACAGAACCGGGCAAGTACAGGGAAACAAGCGGTGGTTAGGCATTCCGCCCATAGATACGTTTCCGGTCGACCCCTCGCTCACGCCCGACGGGCGCGAGCGTCTCCCGAAGCGACCAGCCGGCTCAGGCCCACCGGGCCCGGTCCGTCCCCCAACGTCCCGGCGGCCGTGCCCAGTCGAAGGGCCCGCCGGCGAAGGAGACGGGCGACCGTGCGTACCTGAGCCGGCCCAGGTCGCTGTCGGTCTCGGCGAGCCAGGGGCCCGGTTCGTACGAGGTGTCGGCGGGCTCCTCGTCCCCGTGCGCCGACCCGTCCATCAGCCACGCGGCCGTCCGCGCGAGCGCGAGCCGGACGAGCCGCGTCCCGCCCTCCCGGGCCTGCTCGGTGAGCGACCGGAGCACCGCGGCGGCCAGCAGGTACCCCGTGCCGTGGTCGAGGGCCTGCGCGGGCAGCGCACCCGGACGCTCGGCGGACCCCTCGATCTCCGCGATCCCGGTGGCGACCTGCACCAGACTGTCGAAGCCCCGCCGCCCGGACCACGGCCCGTAGGCGCCCCACGCCGACAGCTGCGCCACCACCAGACCGGGCCGCCGCTCGGCCAGTGCCCCGGGGGAGAGCCCGAACCGGTCCAGTGCGCCGGGCCGGTACCCGGTGACGACGACATCGGCCTCGGCGAGCAGCTCCTCGAAGGCCGAGCGACCCCCGCGCGCTGACAGGTCGAGCGTGGCGGAACGCTTCCCGAAGTCCAGGTCGGCGTGCTGGTCGTCGATTTCGGGCAGGCGCGGGCTGTCGATCCGCAGGACGTCCGCGCCGAGGAGGGCGAGCGTGCGGGTGGCCACCGGGCCCGCGATGACCCGGGTGAGGTCCAGCACGCGGACGCCCGCGGCGGGCAGCAGCGGATCCCCGGCGAGCGGGACGAGCGGTCGTACGGGTGCCGTGTCCAGCCGCTCGCGGGTCACCAGCGGGTGTGCGGCGATCGCCCGCCCCTGTGGGTGCGCCGCCCACCGGCCGGGCGTGCGCAGGGCGATCGCGAGTCCGCCGGCCGCGTACACCGTCTCCTCCACCTCGATGGCCGATCGCTCTGCGAGCACCTCGGCGACCACCTCGGTGAGGGAGCCCCGGCCCTCCGGCACACCCAGCGCGCCCAGCAGCCGCTTCTGGTGGTGCGGATAGTTCGCGTGGGTGCGGACCCAGCCGTCCGCCGTCCGCCAGAACCGGGACAGCGGGGCGAAGTTGACCGGCTCACGACCGTCGACGCGCAGATGCCGCTCACTGTGGAAGGCGGTGGCGACGGCCCCGTCGTCCACGCGCACCTCGGGCACCTTCCCTCCGGTGCGCCCTGCGGTCAGTTCGGCCCCGGCGAGGGCACAGACCGCGACACAGGCCCGGGCCGTCCCGCGCACCGGCAGCCGTGCGGGCAGCACACCCTCCCGTGCGACAGCCGAGATCCGTGAGACGAGTGCGGGGTCGCCGCCCAGAGCGGCCCACGCGAAGTCCGTACGAGTCATGACGGCACTATGCCGGGTGTACTGGATCAACATGGGAAAGGGGGCCGGGGCAACCGCCCGGCCCCCTCGCTCACGCGGTCACTCAGTGACCGCGTTCAACGCGTCGACGGTGCCCCAGCCGTAGAACCCGTTGTGGTTCTTCGTGCCCTCGCACACCGCGTCGACCTTGCCGTCGCCGTCGATGTCGTAGGGGTCGGTGCACGGCGTGGCGTCGGCCTCCGCGTACAGCAGCGCCTTCACCAGGGCGGCGGAGGCGTGCGGGTGGGTCGACTTGATGAGGGCGGCGACGCCCGCGACGTGCGGGGACGCCATCGACGTGCCCGCCATGTAGCCCCACGTGCCGCCGGGCAGCGGTCCGAGGATCAGGCCGCTGGTGGCGGGCGGTGCCGGGGTCTGGTAGCGCGTCGAGTCGCCGCCGGGCGCGGCGACGTCGATGACGCCCAGGCCGTGGTTGGAGAAGGACGACTTGATGCCCTTGGCGCCCGTCGCGGCCACGGTGACCACACCCGGCAGCTGGGTGGGGATGTCGTAGCACTTGGAGGGGTCGATCACCCGGTCCGAGGGCGTGCCGTCGTTCGGGGAGACCGGGTCGGTGATCGAGTCGGCGGCCAGGTCGTAGTTCTCGT
This sequence comes from Streptomyces mirabilis, assembly GCF_039503195.1. Lineage (NCBI taxonomy): Bacteria > Bacillati > Actinomycetota > Actinomycetes > Kitasatosporales > Streptomycetaceae > Streptomyces > Streptomyces mirabilis. The sequence continues at coordinate 2,756,391 of NZ_JBCJKP010000001.1, read as the reverse complement.
TGCCCGCCGCGGCGACGTTGACGGTGCCCTTGTGCTCCGCGTACCGCGAGGCGCGGGTGATCGCGTCGACCAGGGCCTTCTGGTCCGGATCGTCCTTGCAGTTGAAGTACCAGGGGTCGGTGTAATAGCTGTTGTTGGTCACGTCGACGTGGTGCTCGGCGGCCCACACGAAACCGCAGACGACGGCCTCGGTGTAGAAGTAGCCGGCCGTCGTGGCCACCTTGATGCCGGCGACCTTCACGCCGGGCGCGACTCCGGTGATGCCGACGCCGTTCTTGGCGGCGGCGATCTCGCCCGCGACATGCGTGCCGTGCGGGCTCTCCGCGGCGGTCGGCCGCCAGGCCCCGTCGGTGGTGTCCGGCTTGCCCGTCACACAGTTGACCGAGGCGTCGCGGTTGAAGTTCGGCGCGATGTCGGGGTGCGTGTCGTCGACACCGGTGTCGATCACGGCGACCGTCACCTTGCTGCTGCCGAGGGTCTTCTCGTGCGCCTTGTCCGCCTTGATGGCGGGCAGGTCCCACTGGAGGGACTCCAGCGGATCCTGCCCGGCGGCGGCCTCGGCGCCCGCGGCCTTCTCCTGCGCCGCGGTGAGCACCTGGGGCGCGCCCATGTCGGTGGTCGACTGCGCGGGCAGCGGCGCGTTGCGTGTGTTGCCGGCCGACTGCACGCCGCGTACGCCGCGGATCGTCCTGGCGAAGTCGGCGTTCGAGGAGTGCACGACGATCACGCCGATCTGGTCGTACGACGTCACTATCGTGCCGCCCGCCTTGGCGACGGCCTTCTTCACGGAGGCGTAAGTGTCGTGCCCGGGGCGGACGTTGACGACATAGCTGAGGGCGGTCGCGTCCGCCGTCGTCGTGGCGGTCCGCGTGGCGGAGCCGTCGGTGTCGGCCGCCGAGGCGCTGACGTTCGGCAGGAAGGCGAGGGCTGTCGCCGTGGCCATCCCGAGCGGGAGGGCTATGGCGCGACGGGAGCGCTTGCGAGGCGCGGTCATGGAGTCTCCAGTTCATTCGCGGTACGAGCGGTACGAGCCGTGCGGAAGCTCATGTGACGTTCGGCCGGACTTACTTGGCGGGACTTACTTGACCGCGCGCAGCGCGTTGACGATCCCGGCTCCGTAGAAGCCGTTCACGTGCTTGCCGCCCGCGCAGGTGGCGTCCACGACGCCGTCGCCGTTCCCGTCGTAGGGGGCGGTCGGGCAACCCGGGTTGTCCGCCTCGGCCTTGAGGAGCGCCTGGAGCTGGGCCGGCGAGGCCCAGGGGTACTTGGACTTCAGCAGCGCGGCCACGCCCGCGACATGCGGCGTCGCCATCGACGTGCCCTGCAGGAAGCCGTACTGGTTGTTCGGCATCGTCGACAGGATGCGGCCGTTCTTCGACGGCGTGTCCGGGATCTGGTACTTGTCGCCGCCCGGCGCGGCGACGTCGATGACGCCCTTGCCGTAACTGGAGAAGTACGACTTGGCACCGGTGACGCCGGTCGAGGCGACCGTGACGACGCCGGGCAGCTGGGTCGGTACGTCGAAGCACTTGTGCGGGTCGACCGTGCGGGTCACGGCGGTCGAGTCGTCGGGGCTGGAGGCGTCGACGAGGGCGTTCGAGTCGAGGTCGTCGTTGGAGTTGCCCGCCGCGGCGACGTTGAGGGTGCCCTTCTTCTGGGCGTACAGCTGGGCCCGGTTGACGGCGTCGACGATGGCCCTCTGGTCGGGGTCGTCGAGGCAGTTGTAGAGCCACGGGTCCACGTAGTAGCTGTTGTTGGTGATCTCCACGCCGTGGTCGGCGGCGAAGACGAAGGCGCAGACGACGCTCTCGGGGTAGAAGAGCTGGCTCGCGTCCGGCTCGGCCACGGTGATGCCCGAGACCTTCACACCGGGCGCGACGCCCGCGACCCCGATGCCGTTGCGGGCGGCGGCGATCTCCCCCGCGACATGGGTGCCGTGGTAGTGGTCGGCGTCCACGGGGCGCCACGCGCCGTACGTGGTGTCCGGCTTGCCCCCCACGCAGTTCGCGGACTGCGAGGGGGAGAAGTTCGGGGCGATGTCCGGGTGGGTGTCGTCGACGCCGACGTCGATCACGGCGACGGTCACGCTCTTGCTGCCCGGGTTGGTCTTGGCGGCCTTGTCGGCGCCGATCGCGCGCAGGTCCCACTGGTCGGCTTCCAGGGGCTCCTCGCCCGCGGCGGCGGTCCTGGAGACCTTGGCGGCCTCGGTGGCGGACAGCATCTGCGCCGCGCCCTCGTCCGTCGTCCCCGCGGCCGTCAGCGGCGCGGTCCGGGTCGCGCCCGCCGACTGCACCCCGCGCACGGCGCGGATCCGCTGGCCGAAGTCCGGGTTGGCGGAATGGACGACGATCACGCCGATCTTCTCGTAGGCGATGACGACGGTGCCGCCCGCCGCGGAGATGGCCTTCTCCACCGACTCGATGGTGCGGTGGTCCGTCCTGGTATTGACCACGTACGCGAGGTTGGGGCCGTCCGCGCTCGTCGTGGCGGACTCGGTCAGCGGGGCGGCCGACGCGGCGCCCGGCAGGAAACCGAGCGAGGCGGTGAGGGACAGGACGACCGGCACCGCGAGGGCGAGGCGGCGTCTGGAACGCAGATGAGCCATGGGATCTCCACATCATCCGGAAACGAAAGCCGCCCGAACACAGGTGGTGCTCGGGCAGGTGCGTGAGGGTGCTGAGGCTGGTGCGGGTAGCGCTTCGGCAGGTGCATGACGACTACTGCAGGCCGAAGCTATCTCCCGTCCGAGCTGGCCAGCAATGACTTCCGGAGATGACTTCCGAAAGAAGTCGGGGGAGTTGAACCGGTCCACGCGTGGCGCCGTGACCTTGAGCAGGGAGCCCGAGGACGATCGAGCCCCCTGTTGGGATCACGTACCGGAGCGAATCCATCGCTCCCGGTTACGTGATTCAGGTCACTGTGAGGTCGCAACCGTATGTCCGCACCCCAGCCGTCCCCGTCCGCGAGCCCCGACTCGCCCCCGTCCACCGTCGTAACCGCACCCGCAACGCGAGGAGACTTCGTGGCTACCGACGCACCGCCCCCTTCGAAGGCCGATCCCCGGCTGCCCTCGACCGAGCAGTTCGTCGAGGTGCAGGAGAGCGCCGAGTTCGCCGAACTGCGCCGCTCGCACCGCTCCTTCGCCTTCCCGCTGACCGTCGCCTTCATCGCCTGGTACCTGCTGTACGTCCTGCTCTCGAACTACGCGGGCGACTTCATGGGCACCCAGGTGGTCGGCAACATCAACGTCGCCCTGGTCCTCGGGCTCGCCCAGTTCCTCACCACGTTCCTCATCGCCTGGTGGTACTCGCGGTACGCCGCCGCGAAGCTCGACCCCAAGGGCGAGGCCATCAAGTCCCGGCTGGAGGGCGACGCATGAGCCCCGTACAGACGACCGTGCTCGCCGCCGGTGAGGCCAGTCAGCACCGGCCGCTGATCATCACCCTCTTCGCGGTGTTCGTCGCCGCGACCCTCGTCATCACCGTCTGGGCGGGCCGCCAGACCAAGGACGCCGCCGACTTCTACGCGGGCGGACGACAGTTCACCGCCTTCCAGAACGGCCTGGCCGTCTCCGGCGACTACATGTCCGCGGCCTCGTTCCTCGGCATCGCGGGCGCGATCGCCCTCTTCGGGTACGACGGCTTCCTCTACTCCATCGGCTTCCTGGTCGCCTGGCTGGTGGCCCTCCTCCTGGTCGCCGAGCCGCTGCGCAACTCCGGCCGCTACACCATGGGCGACGTCCTGGCGTACCGGATGCGCCAGCGCCCGGTCCGTACGGCCGCGGGCACCTCCACCATCGTCGTGTCGATCTTCTACCTGCTGGCCCAGATGGCCGGCGCGGGCGTCCTGGTCTCGCTGCTTCTCGGCATCACCAGCGACAGCGGCAAGATCGGCATCGTCGCCCTCGTCGGCGTCCTGATGATCGTCTACGTCACCATCGGCGGCATGAAGGGCACCACCTGGGTCCAGATGGTCAAGGCCGTCCTGCTGATCATCGGCGCCCTGCTGCTCACCTTCCTGGTGCTGCTGAAGTTCAACTTCAACCTCTCCGACCTGCTCGGCAAGGCCGCCGACAACAGCGGCAAGGGCGCGCCTTTCCTGGAGCCCGGCCTCAAGTACGGCGCCACGTCCACCACCAAGCTGGACTTCATCTCCCTGGGCATGGCGCTGGTCCTGGGCACCGCGGGCCTGCCGCACATCCTCATCCGCTTCTACACCGTGCCCACGGCGAAGACCGCGCGGAAGTCGGTGAACTGGGCGATCGGCCTCATCGGCGCCTTCTACCTGATGACCCTCGCCCTCGGCTTCGGCGCCGCCGCGCTGATCAAACCCGACGAGATCATCGCCTCCAACAAGGCGGGCAACACCGCCGCGCCGCTCCTGGCACTGCACCTGGGAGGCGTCGACTCCAACTGGGGCGCCATCCTGCTCGCCTCCATCTCCGCCGTCGCCTTCGCCACGATCCTCGCCGTCGTCGCCGGCCTGACGCTGGCCTCGTCCTCCTCGTTCGCGCACGACATCTACGCGAACGTCATCAAGAGGGGGCAGGCCACGGAGAAACAGGAGATGACCGCCGCCCGCTACGCGACGGTCGGCATCGGCGCCGTGTCCATCCTGCTGGGCGCCCTCGCCCGCGACCTGAACGTCGCCGGTCTGGTCGCGCTCGCCTTCGCGGTCGCCGCCTCCGCCAACCTGCCGACGATCCTCTACAGCCTCTTCTGGAAGCGGTTCACCACCCAGGGCGCGCTGTGGTCGATCTACGGCGGTCTGGTCACGGCGGTCGGACTGGTGCTGTTCTCGCCGGTGGTCTCGGGCAAGCCCGCCTCGATGTTCCCCGACGTCGACTTCCACTGGTTCCCGCTGGAGAACCCGGGCCTCATCTCGATCCCGGTCGGCTTCCTGCTGGGCTGGCTCGGCACGCTCCTGTCCAAGGAGGAGCCGGACGCCGGCAAGTACGCCGAGCTGGAGGTGCGGTCCCTGACGGGCACCGGAGCACACTGATCCCCCTCGCCGACGGCCGCGTCGTAGATCCCTACGACGCGGCCGCGCCGCGTCTCGTGGGATCCGGCCGGGGTTGATGTCAGTCACGTCACGTAGGCTCGACGTGTCGAGTAGAAGTGATCCGCAACGAGGGAGGGGGCCCACGTGCTCATCGACACCTACGGCCGCGTGGCCACCGACCTGCGCGTCTCACTGACGGACAGGTGCAATCTCCGGTGTACGTACTGCATGCCCGAAGAGGGCCTGCAGTGGCTGGCCAAGCCCGACCTCCTCACGGACGACGAGATCGTCCGTCTCATCGAGATAGCGGTCGCCCGCCTCGGCATCACCGAGGTCCGCTTCACCGGCGGCGAACCCCTGCTGCGCCCCGGCATCGTGGGCATCGTGGAGCGGGTCGCCGCACTCGAACCCCGCCCCCAGATGTCCCTGACGACCAACGGCATCGGTCTCAGACGCACCGCCGCCGCCCTGAAGACCGCGGGCCTGGACCGGGTGAACGTCTCGCTGGACACCCTGCGCCCCGATGTCTTCAAGGCCCTCACCCGCCGAGACCGCCACCAGGACGTCATCGCGGGCCTCGAAGCGGCGCGCGACGCCGGCCTGACCCCGGTCAAGGTCAACTGCGTCCTGATGCCGGGCCTCAATGACGACGAGGCCCCCGACCTGCTGGCCTGGGCCGTGGAGCACGACTACGAGCTGCGCTTCATCGAGCAGATGCCCCTGGACGCCCAGCACGGCTGGAAGCGCGAGGGCATGGTCACCGCGGGCGACATCCTCGCCTCGCTGCGGACGCGCTTCGCGCTCACCGAGGAGAGCGTCGACGAGCGGGGTTCGGCCCCGGCCGAGCGCTGGCTCGTGGACGGCGGCCCGCACCGCGTCGGCGTGATCGCCTCGGTCACCCGCCCGTTCTGCGCGGCCTGCGACCGTACGCGCCTGACGGCCGACGGCCAGATACGCAACTGTCTGTTCGCCACCGAGGAGACCGACCTGCGCACCGCCCTCCGCTCGGACGCCCCCGACGAGGAGATCGCCCGCATCTGGCGCCTCGCGATGTGGGGCAAGAAGGCGGGCTCGGGCCTGGACGACCCGTCGTTCCTCCAGCCGACCAGACCGATGTCCGCGATCGGCGGCTGAGAGCGCGCCCCTTCAGGGGCGCGGGGCTGTGTGACACATGCGGCTCCGCCGCGTGGGCGCGACAAGCCACGGGCGACCCGCACTTCCCGAACCGCTCAGCCCTCCGGCTCCTCCCAGTCCTCCAGCCGCACCACGTCCTTCAAGAAGCCCCGCACATCGAGGAACGTGGACAGGTGCTCGCGGTGCTCCTCGCAGGCGAGCCACGTCTTGCGCCGATCGGGCGTGTGCAGCTTCGGGTTGTTCCAGGCGAGCACCCACACGGCATCGGTGCGGCAGCCCTTGGCGGAGCACTGCGGAGTGCTGGGGGCCGGGGACATGTCGGGGAGCGGGAAAGTCACGCCTCAACCCTAAACGGCCCCGAAAAGGCGACGCCGAGCAGCCACGGGGGGAGCTGCCCGGCGTCGGTCTGTCGCTCCGACGGGGGATGCGGAGCGCGTACGAAGTATGTCACGGCTAGCCCGCCGCCCGGCACCGGAACAACATGATTGATCTGAGCTTTTCTTGAGCTTGGTGCGCGATCGGATTCCGTTTTCGGCGGATCCCCCGTGGTCAGGTGAGGGTCGAGTCGGGCTCGGCCCGCTCGTGCGGGCCGCCTCCCGGACGCACCCCGGGGTCGGTCACGACGTCCTCCGGGACGGATTCCGCGGAGGCGTCCGGGCGCGGCGGCGCGATCATCGCGGGGCCGGGCACGTTGACGAACGTCGACGGCAGCGACGGCGCGTTCTCCCGTCCTGCGTTGGCGATCACCACGGAGATGTAGGGGAGGAGTATGCCGAGCACCAGTGCGACGATGGCGACGTGCCGCTCCACGTTCCAGAGGGTCGCGGCGAGGATCACGGAGACCGTGCGGACGGACATCGAGATGACGTAGCGGCGCTGCCTGCCGCGGACGTCCTCGTCGAGCCCCTGCCTGGCCCCGGTGATCCGGAAGACCTGGCTTTTGCTCTGCTTCCGCATCACGTTCCACCACCTGCTCTGTGTCGGACTCTCCCCGGCCCGTACCCGGTCCGAACCCGGTCTGGGAAGCAGGCCCGAACACGTCCCACGTTACGCCGCGGCTGCGTCGCCTTCGAGACCGGGGCGGGTCCGTCCTGAGGGGACATGATGCGCCGTACCGCGTACGGCCGCGCCCGACATGCGCCGTATGGCGCACACGCCGAGACTGGGCGTAATGCTCACGTAGAGCCGTACTAGGAGGCAGACATGGGCTGGTTGTGGGCGATCATCGTGGGCTTCGTGCTGGGCCTGCTGGCCAAGGCGATCCTTCCGGGCAAGCAGCACAGCCCACTGTGGCTGACCACCATCTTCGGCATCCTCGGAGCCATCGTCGGCAACGCGATCGCCCGGGCGGTCGGCGTCGCCGAGACCCCAGGCATCGACTGGAGCCGCCACGCCTTCCAGCTCGTGGCCGCCATCATCATCGTCTTCCTCGGCGACATGGCGTACATGGCGCTGCGGGGCAACAGGCAGAAAGCCTGACGGGCGGGTACGAAGCCCGGTCGATCAGGTACGACGAAGGGGCGGTCTCCGCACGGGAAACCGCCCCTCATGGTGTCCGGGCCTCGGCGACCCGTGTCCAGGCCTCGAGGACTCGTGTCTAGGCCTCTGCGACCTCCACCGCCGCCAGGTTCTTCTTGCCCCGGCGCAGTACCAGCCAGCGACCGTGCAGCAGGTCCTCCTTGGCGGGGACCGCGTCCTCGGCGGTGACCTTGACGTTGTTCACGTAGGCACCGCCCTCCTTGACCGTGCGGCGCGCGGCCGACTTGCTGGCCACCAGGCCGACCTCCGCGAAGAGGTCCACCACCGGGCCGAGCTCGGCGACCTGGATGTGCGGCACCTCGGAGAGCGCCGCGGCCAGCGTCCTCCCGTCGAGCCCGGACAGCTCGCCCTGGCCGAAGAGAGCCTTGGACGCGGCGATCACCGCGGTCGTCTGGTCGGCGCCGTGCACCAGCGTGGTCAGTTCCTCGGCCAGCGCGCGCTGGGCGGCGCGGGCCTGGGGGCGCTCCTCGGTCTGCTGCTCCAGCTCTTCCAGTTCCTCGCGGGACTTGAAGGACAGGATCCGCAGGTACGTCGAGACGTCGCGGTCGTCCACGTTCAACCAGAACTGGTAGAACGCGTACGGCGTCGTCATCTCGGGGTCGAGCCAGATGGCGCCGCCCTCGGTCTTGCCGAACTTGGTGCCGTCCGCCTTGGTCATCAGCGGTGTCGCCAGCGCGTGCACGTTGGCGTGCGGCTCCAGGCGGTGGATCAGGTCCAGGCCCGCGGTGAGGTTGCCCCACTGGTCGCTGCCGCCCTGCTGCAACGTACAGCCGTGGCGCCGGTACAGCTCCAGGAAGTCCATGCCCTGCAACAGCTGGTAGCTGAACTCCGTGTAGCTGATGCCTTCCTCGGACTCCAGGCGCCGGGCCACGGAGTCCTTGGTCAGCATCTTGTTGACGCGGAAGTGCTTGCCGATGTCCCGCAGGAACTCGATGGCCGACAGGCCGGCCGTCCAGTCCAGGTTGTTCACCATGACCGCGGCGTTCTCGCCCTCGAAGGACAGGAACGGCTCGATCTGCGAGCGCAGGCGCGTCACCCAGTTCGCGACCGTCTCCGGGTCGTTCAGCGTGCGCTCGGCGGTCGGGCGCGGGTCACCGATCTGGCCCGTCGCGCCGCCGACCAGGGCCAGCGGGCGCAGGCCCGCCTGCTGGAGGCGACGCATGGTGAGGACCTGCACCAGGTGCCCCACGTGCAGACTGGCCGCGGTCGGGTCGAAGCCGCAATAGAACGTGACGGGACCGTCCGCGAGCGCCTTGCGCAAAGCATCTTCGTCGGTGGACAGGGCGAACAGCCCCCGCCACTTCAGCTCGTCGACGATGTCCGTCACGGTTCTCGTATCTCCTTGGGTGGTCTCGTGAATCAGGTACGAGGTTATACGCCCTGGCTGACAGAGCTCATATTGAAGTCGGGCACCCTCAGCGCGGGCATCGCAGCCCTAGTGAACCAGTCGCTCCACTCACGGGGCAGCGTCTTTTCCGTGCGCCCGGCCTCCGTGGCCCGCGACAGCAGGTCCACCGGCGACTCGTTGAACCGGAAGTTGTTCACCTCGCCGACGACCTGGCCGTTCTCGACGAGGTAGACGCCGTCCCGGGTCAGTCCCGTGAGCAGCAGCGTCGCCGGGTCGACCTCGCGGATGTACCAGAGGCAGGTCAGCAGCAGACCGCGCTCGGTGGCGGCGACCATCTCCTCCAGGGAGCGGTCCTCGCCGCCGTCCAGGATCAGGTTGCCGATGATCGGGGCGACGGGCAGCCCGGTGAGGCCCGCGCTGTGCCGGGTGGTGGACAGACGGGTCAGCGTGCCCTCGCGCACCCAGTCCGTCGCCGACAGCGGCAGCCCGTTGTCGAACACGGAGGCGTCGTCGCCCGAGGAGTGCGTGAGCACGAAGGGCGCAGACTCGAGCCCCGGCTCGTTGGGGTCGCTGCGCAGGGTCAGCGGCAGCTCGGTGAGCTTCTCGCCGACGCGGGTGCCGCCGCCGGGCTTGCTGAAGACGGTCCGGCCCTCGGCCGCGTCCCGGGCCGCCGCCGACCACATCTGGTAGATCAGCAGGTCCGCGACGGCGGTCGGCGGCAGCAGCGTCTCGTAGCGGCCGGCGGGCAGCTCGACGCGCCGCTCGGCCCAACCGAGCCGGGTCGCGAGCTCGGCGTCGAGGGAGGCAGGGTCGACGTCCTTGAAGTCCCGCGTGGACCGCCCGGCCCACGCCGAGCGCGTCCGGTCGGGCGACTTGGCGTTGAGTTCCAGCGTCCCGTTCGGCTGGTCGTGGCGCAGGCGCAGCCCCGTCGACGTACCGAGATAGCTGGAGACGAGTTCGTGGTTGGCGAAGCCGTACAGTTCGCGCCCGCCTGCCCGAGCGCGGGCGAAGGACTCGCCGAGCGCCGGGGCGAAGTCGGTGAAGACGGCGGAGGAGGTCTCGGTGGGCGCGTCGGTGAAGTCAGGGGACTCCGGTACGCCGGTGACCAGCGGCTGGGCGTCCTCGGCGGGCCCCGCGCCGCGTGCCGCCGCCTCCGCGGCCCGCACCAGGGGTTCCAGCTCGTCCGCGGTCACGGCCGAGCGCGAGACGACCCCGGAGGCCGTGCCCTCACGGCCGTCGACGGTCGCGATGACGGTCAGGGTGCGCCCGCGCGTGACCCCGTTCGTGGTCAGCGCGTTGCCGGCCCAGCGCAGGTTGGCGGTCGAGTGCTCGTCGGCGATCACGACGCAGCCGTCGGCGCGGGAGAGTTCGAGGGCGCGCTCGACGACCTCGTGCGGCTTGTTCGTACGGGCGCTCATCGACCGGCCTCCTGCGTCGTGTTGAGGATATTGACCCCCTGGAAGAGAGCCGACGGGCAGCCGTGCGAGACCGCCGCGACCTGGCCCGGCTGGGCCTTGCCGCAGTTGAAGGCACCGCCCAGGACGTACGTCCCCGGACCACCCACCGCGGCCATCGAACCCCAGAAGTCGGTGGTCGTGGCCTGGTACGCGACATCCCGCAGCTGCCCGGTGATCCGGCCGTTCTCGATCTTGAAGAACCGCTGGCCGGTGAATTGGAAGTTGTACCTCTGCATGTCGATGGACCAGGACCGGTCACCGACGACGTAGATGCCGCGGTCCACACCCCCGATCAGGTCCTCGGTCGAGTGCCCCGCGGGGTCCGGCTGGAGCGAGACGTTGGCCATGCGCTGTACGGGCACATGCCCGGGGGAGTCGGCGTAGGCGCACCCGTTGGAGCGGTCGAAGCCGGTGAGCTTCGCGATCCGCCGGTCGAGCTGGTAGCCGACGAGGGTGCCGTCCTTCACGAGGTCCCAGGACTGCCCCTCGACGCCCTCGTCGTCGTACCCGATGGTCGCGAGGCCGTGTTCGGCGGTGCGGTCACCGGTGACGTTCATCCGCTCGGAGCCGTACCTCAGCTTGCCGAGCTGGTCGAAGGTGGCGAAGGAGGTGCCGGCGTACGCCGCCTCGTAGCCCAGCGCGCGGTCCAGCTCGGTGGCGTGGCCGATGGACTCGTGGATCGTCAGCCACAGGTTGGAGGGGTCGACGACCAGGTCGTACAGCCCCGCCTGGACGCTGGGTGCCCGCATCTTCTCGGCGAGCAGCTCCGGGATCCGCGCGAGCTCGGACTCCCAGTCCCAGCCGGTGCCCGTCAGGTACTCCCAGCCGCGTCCGACCGGCGGCGCGATGGTGCGCATGGAGTCGAACTCGCCGCTGGACTCGTCGACGGCGACCGCGGTGAGCTGCGGGTGCAGACGTACCCGCTGCTGGGTGGTCACGGTCCCGGCGGTGTCGGCGTAGAACTTGTTCTCGTGGACGGTCAGCAACGAGGCGTCGACGTGGTTGACGCCGTCGGCCGCGAGCAGCCGCGCGCTCCAGTCCGCGAGCAGCCCGGCCTTCTCCTCGTCCGGCACGGAGAAGGGGTCGATGTCGTACGACGAGATCCACGTCTTCTCGGCGTGCACCGGCTCGTCCGCCAGCTCCACACGTTCGTCGGAACCCGCCGCCCTGATCACCTGGGCCGAGAGCTTCGCCATCGCCACGGCCTGCGACGCGACCTTCGCGGCCGCGTCCATCGTCAGATCCACACCCGACGCGAACCCCCAGGTCCCGCCGTGCACCACCCGCACCGCGTACCCCAGGTCCGTGGTGTCCGACGATCCGGCGGGCTTGGCGTCCCGCAGCCGCCAGGACGCGCTGCGCACCCGCTCGAACCGGAAGTCCGCGTGCTCGGCCCCCAGTGCCCGCGCCCGCGCGAGCGCGGCGTCGGCCAGGGCCCGCAGCGGCAGTGCCGTGAAGGCTTCGTCGATGGAATGAGGCACGGAGGTCTCCCTGCTGTCGTGGCCTGTCGGGTCCGATCATGTCGCGCGGGCGGGTCCGTGGGCCACATCTTTCCCTCCGCGCATCGAGGCTTTCTGTAGGGATCCGACAGTGAGTCCCCCGCGCCACTGTCGGTGCCCGATTCTCCGGGAGGCGTAGGGGACCGATAGGTTTCCAAGGAAGGCGCCTGTCTTGCAGGGGTTTCAGACAGCTATCGAAAGGGTGATCCGTTGAGCCGCTCGGTTCTCGTCACCGGAGGCAACCGGGGCATCGGCCTCGCCATCGCCCGCGCTTTCGCCGATGCCGGCGACAAGGTCGCGATCACATACCGCTCGGGTGAGCCGCCGGCCGCCCTCACCGCATTGGGCTGCCTCGCCGTCAAGTGCGACATCACCGACACGGAACAGGTGGAGCAGGCCTACAAGGAGATCGAGGCCGAGCACGGTCCCGTCGAGATCCTGGTCGCCAACGCGGGCGTCACCAAGGACCAGCTTCTGATGCGGATGTCCGAGGAGGACTTCACCTCCGTCCTCGACACCAACCTGACCGGCGCCTTCCGGGTCGTCAAGCGTGCCAACCGTGGGATGCTCCGTGCCAAGAAGGGGCGGGTCGTCCTCATTTCGTCGGTCGTGGGGCTGCTCGGCTCCGCGGGGCAGTCGAACTACGCCGCCTCCAAGGCCGCCCTTGTCGGCTTCGCGCGTTCACTCGCCCGCGAACTCGGCTCGCGCAACATCACCTTCAACGTCGTCGCGCCCGGTTTCGTCGACACCGACATGACCAAGGCGCTCACCGACGAGCAGCGTGCGGGCATCGTCGCCCAGGTGCCGCTCGGCCGGTACGCGCAGCCCGAGGAGATCGCCGCGACGGTGCGGTTCCTCGCCTCGGACGACGCCTCGTACATCACTGGAGCCGTCATTCCGGTTGACGGCGGACTGGGAATGGGTCACTGATCACCATGAGCGGAATCCTCGAGGGCAAGCGCGTCCTGATCACCGGTGTGCTGATGGAGTCCTCCATCGCCTTCCACACCGCCAAGCTGGCCCAGGAGCAGGGCGCGGAGATCATCCTGACCGCGTTCCCGCGGCCCACCCTGACCGAGCGCATCGCCAGGAAGCTCCCCAAGCCCACCAAGGTCATCGAGCTCGACGTGACCAACGACGAGCACCTGGCGCGTCTCGCCGACGTCGTCGGTGAGGAGCTGGGCGGCCTCGACGGCGTCGTGCACTCCATCGGCTTCGCGCCGCAGGACGCCCTCGGCGGCAACTTCCTCAACACCCCCTTCGAGTCGGTCGCCACGGCCATGCACGTCTCGGCGTTCTCCCTGAAGTCGCTGACCATGGCCTGCCTGCCGCTGATGCAGAACGGCGGCTCGGTCGTCGGCCTCACCTTCGACGCGCAGTACGCGTGGCCGCAGTACGACTGGATGGGCCCGGCCAAGGCCGCCCTGGAGTCCGTGAACCGCTACCTCGCCCGCGACCTGGGCAAGCAGAACGTGCGTTCCAACCTGATCTCGGCGGGCCCGATCGGCTCCATGGCCGCCAAGTCCATCCCGGGCTTCGGCGAGCTCGCCTCCGTCTGGGACACCCGGGCGCCCCTCGAGTGGGACCTCAAGGACCCGGAGCCGGCCGGCCGCGGTGTCGTGGCGCTGCTGAGCGACTGGTTCCCGAAGACCACCGGCGAGATCATCCACGTGGACGGCGGACTGCACGCCATCGGCGCCTGATTTCCCCCATCCGGCCGACGCCCCGATTCCCGCAACGCGGGGAGCGGGGCGTCGCCCGTTCGGCCTAGTCGGCCGGGCGTCCCAGGCATCGCACCGCGCACGCTGGAACTACGCACCGCCCCGCAGCCGTACGGCCGAGGAGGTCCCCCTTGTGCGCCTGTCCCGCCGTTTTGCCCCGGTGTTCGCCGCTGTCGCCTTCATGATGGTTCTGCCGTACGACGCGGTGCCCCACACGCGCGTAGTGCACGGAAAACTCCCCGTCCCCCAGCCTTTCGGCGCCGAGTGTCGCACCACCGTCCAGGGTTCGCACGTGACCGCGTACTGCCACAACCCCTACCCGGAGACCGACCGGGTCGCCCTGCACATCGAGTGCGACCGCTGGTGGGACATCGACACCGACACCGACCCGGTCGACGCGGGCCCCGCGATGACGGTCCGGCTGACCGGCCGCTGCTGGGAGGAGGTCCGGTCGGCGTGGGTCAGTCACCAGAGGTGACCGTGTTCGTCAGCTGTCGGAGGCCAGGGGCCTGAGCCGTCCCGGACGGCACTGGAACGGATAGCCCCCGGCTTCCGCGCCCGCCGCCTCCGCGTCCCCCGCGCGGATCGCGTCGACGAGCCGCGCGTGGTCCATGTACGTCTCCGGCGTCAGCTTCCCGCCGACGTCCTCGCGCAGCCAGTCGCGCAGCACCTCGCCCAGATCCGCGTACATCGCCGTCATGACGTCGTTGTGGGACGCGGCCACCACCGCCAGGTGGAAGGTCGCGTCGGCGGCGACGAAGGCCTCCGCGTCTCCCGACTCCCAGGCCTCCTCCCGCCGCACGAGCAGGGCGTCGAGCTGCTTCAGATCGCGCTCGGTGCGCCGCTCGGCGGCCAGCTTCGCCGCGCTCGACTCCAGCGTGGCGCGCAGCTCGGCGATGTGCCGCGGATCGGCGTCGGCGAAGCGCCGGTGCATCACGCCCGCGAGCTCGCTGGTCGCCACGACATAGGTGCCCGAGCCCTGGCGGATGTCGAGCAGACCGTTGTGGGCCAGTGCGCGGACGGCCTCGCGGACGGTGTTACGGGCGACGCCCAGCTGGTCGACGAGCTCCGGCTCGGTGGGGATGCGGGAGCCGACCGGCCACTCGCCCGAAGTGATCTGGTTCCGCAGCTCGGCGATGACCTGCTCGGACAGCGCCGAACGGCGGGGGTGGCTCAGCGGCATGACGGTCCTTCGTACGGGCCCGGTGTGATCGTTCGCGCGGGGCCGGGGAATCCGGAGATTAACGCAAGGCGATTGGACAGCCAATCATCCCATGATTCTATGATGGGCCTCATGGTGAGCGAGGAGACCGGGACGACGACGTCCACACCCATACGCGGTTCCGCCGAGAGCGCGGACCCCCGATCGCACCCCCCGCGCGCGTGGGCGACGCGGCTCGTGACGGTCGGCATCGTCCTCACGGCCCTCAACCTGCGCCCCGCCATCACCAGCTTCGGAGCACTCCTGGAGGACGTGCGCGACGGGCTCGGCATGAGCGGCAGCGTCGCCGGACTGCTCACCTCCGTACCCCCGCTCTGCTTCGCCGTCTTCGGCGTCATGGCGCCGCGCCTCGCCCGCCGTTTCGGACCCGGCGCGGTCGTCTGCGCCGGAATGGTCGCCATCACGGCAGGGCTCGCGATCCGGCCCTACACCGGGAGCGCGGTCGGCTTCCTGGCCGCCAGCGCCCTCGCACTAATGGGCATCGCCGTCAGCAACGTCCTGATGCCGGTGATCGTCAAACGATGGTTCCCGGACCGGGTCGGCTCCATGACCGGCCTCTACTCGATGGCGCTCGCCCTGGGCACCTCGGCCGCGGCGGCGGTGACCGTGCCCGTGACCGACGCCCTGGGCGGCGGCTGGCAGTCGGGCCTCGCGGTGTGGGCGGGCCTGGCGGCGGCCGCCGTACTGCCGTGGATCGGGCTGGTTCGCGCACCGGGCGCCGATGCCCGCGACGGCGAGCGGACACGGGCGGCAGACCCCGCCCCGCGGGAAACCGACGGACTGCGCATCACCCGCAGCCGGACCGCCTGGGCGCTCGCCGTCTTCTTCGGACTCCAGGCCACCGCCGCGTACATCACGATGGGCTGGATGGCGCAGATCTTCCGCGACGCGGGCGTCTCCGCGGGCACCGCGGGCCTGCTCCTCGCCGTCACGATGGTGATGGGCGTGCCCCTGGCCTTCGTCATCCCGCGCCTCGCCACCCGCATGCCCCACCAGGGGCCGATCGTGGTCGCGCTCGGTGTCTGCGGCCTCGCGGGATACGCGGGCCTCTACCTCGCCCCGGCGGGCGGAGCCTGGGCCTGGGCGCTCCTGCTCGGCGTCTCCAACTGCGCCTTCCCGCTGGCCCTCACCATGGTCGGCATGCGGGCCAGGACCGGCGCGGGCGTCGCCCAGTTGTCGGCGTTCGCGCAGAGCACCGGGTATCTGATCTCGATCCCCGGACCCCTCCTCGTGGGCGTGCTCTACCAGCACAGCGGCGGCTGGGGGCTGCCGATCGCGCTCATGGCCGCCCTGATGATCCCGCAGATCGCGGTGGGCGTCCTGGCCGGCCGGGACCGCACGGTGGAGGACGAGGCCGCGCCCGGCCGCCGCGCCTGAGACCCCCCGAGGCCGGAGCTGGGGACGAAGGGTGCGAGACTGGCCGTATGGCGCTCGACCCGAACCCCCAGAACGGCCAGAAGAAGCTGCTGCTCGTGCTCGGCGCGATGCTGGCCATCACCGTGATCATCGGCATCATCGCCTCGATCGCCTCACCCTGACCGCCGCCGCGGGCCCCCTGGGACGCCGATGGTGGGGCTAGCCCCCCTGTCCCCTAGGGGGTGAGTGTCAGGGTCAAGTGGGTGGATCACCGGATGGGTTGTCGGCCCGGGAATCCGTACCTTCGAGTTGTGGCCGCGAGGACGCGGCCCACGGAGCACTCGAGGCCCCACGGAGGCGGCATGTCGGCCCGTACGCACACCCGGCCCCACCCGGCGACCCCGGGCGGCGTGGACATCCGGCTGCCCTGGTGGGCCCTCGCCCTGCCCGCCCTCGCCTTCGTCGCCCTGCTCCTGCTGATACTGAACCCGGCGGACGCGCACGCCGCGGGCGGCGACCCCGCGATCACCCACCTCTTCGAGCGCGTCCAGCAGACGGTGCTGCACCAGACCCCCTGAGCACGCCCGGGAGAGCAGGTCAACTCTCAGCGCCGCGTGGCGTGTTTCATGCGAAGCTGGGACCCATGAGCGTCGCAGAACCCCGCAGGATTGTCCTCTTCCGGCATGCGAAAGCCGACTGGCCACAGGTGTCCGACCACGAGCGGCCGCTCGCTGACCGGGGCCGTAAGGACGCCGCCGTCGCCGGACGCAAGCTGGCCGACACCGGGATCCCTTTCGATATGGCCCTCTGCTCCACGGCGACCCGCACCCGGGAAACCTGGAAGCTCGCCGTCCACGAGCTCCCGCACCGGCCGAAAACCGTCTATGAGGAGCGGCTCTACGAGGCCTCGCCCGGCGAGCTGATCGCCGTACTCAACGAGACCCCGGACGACGCGCACAACGTGGTCCTGATCGGCCACAACCCCGGTATCCAGGGACTCACCGAGGTGCTGGCCGGACAGGCCGAGGGCGACACCCGCGCCCGGATGGCCGCCCACGGCTTCCACACGGGCGCCTTCGCCGTGCTCTCCGTCGAGGGCTCCTGGAAATCCCTGGAGCCCGGAGTGTGCACGCTGACCGACTACTGGGCGCCGACCGAGTAACCCACCGACAGGGACGGGGGCCCGGCACCGGTACGGTGCCGGGCCCCCGTCGACGTATGTCCGGGCCCTAGGGCCTGTCCGGCGGATCAGGCCCTAGTGGTCGCCGAGGTGCATGTCAGCCGCCTCGACCTCTTCGCGGGTGACACCCAGCAGATACAGCACGGTGTCCAGGAAGGGGAAGTTCACCGCGGTGTGCGCGGCCTGGCGGACGACGGGCTTGGCGTTGAAGGCGACGCCGAGACCGGCCGCGTTGAGCATGTCGAGGTCATTGGCCCCGTCGCCGATCGCCACGGTCTGGGCGAGCGGCACCCCCGCCTCGGCGGCGAACCGGCGCAGCAGCCGTGCCTTGCCCGCACGGTCCACGATCTCCCCCGTGACCCTGCCCGTCAGCTTCCCGTCGACGATCTCCAGGGTGTTGGCCTGCGCGAAGTCCAGCCCGAGCCGCTCCTTCAGATCGTCCGTGACCTGTGTGAATCCGCCGGAGACGACACCAACTTGGAAACCGAGCCGCTTCAGCGTACGGATCAGCGTGCGCGCGCCCGGTGTCAGCCGCACCTCCTCGCGCACCTTGGTCACCACGGAGGCGTCCAGCCCCTTGAGCAGCGCCACACGCGCGTGCAGCGACTGCTCGAAGTCCAGCTCCCCGCGCATCGCGGCCGCCGTCACCTCGGCGACCTGCTCCTCGCACCCGGCGTGCGCGGCGAAGAGCTCGATCACCTCGTCCTGGATCAGCGTCGAGTCCACATCCATGACGACCAGGCGCTGCGCCCGGCGGTGCAGCCCCGCCGCCACCACCGCGATGTCCACCCCGAGCGCCGCGGCCTCGGTCACCAGCGCGGTGCGCAGCGTCTCGGTCCCCGTACCGGACACGGCGAACTCGACCGCCGTCACCGGGTACTTGGCGAGCCGGAAGATTCGGTCGATGTTGCCGCCGGTCTTGGTGATCCGGGCGGCGATCGCGGCCGTCGACTCCGCCGTGAGCGGATGCCCGAGCACGGTGACGAGGGACCGCCCGAGGCCGCGCGGCCGGTTGTCGCCGAGGCCGGAGATGATCTCCGCCTGCATCTTCATCGACTCCGCCCAGCTGTGGACGGTGGCCCGCAGATCGCCCTCCAGACCGGCCGGCGGCTCGGTCACCAGCGCGCAGAGCACGATCCGGCCACGGGTGACGACCTGCTCGATGTCGACCACCTCGACCGAGTAGGCGGCGAGGGTGTCGAAGAGTCCGGCCGTGATACCCGGCCGGTCCTTGCCGAAGATCTTGACGAGGAGAGTGGGGACCTCGGGGGTCTGCGAAGCGCTCATGGTGACTCCACCGTATCCGGCACCCCGTGCCTTGCGCCCCTGAGGTCCGTCCAGCGGACGGGGAACACTGGGTGTCGGAGCGGTGTCGAGCGCGTTGCCCGGCAACGACGATCAGCTCTGCCGCCCCGGCCCCGGTGGCGCGGAAGGTCCCTGGCCGGGCGGCGGCTGCGGCGGAGGCGGCACATCGCGTCCCCGTGGCCGCCGCTTCTGCGGCCCAGGTGGCGGCATCATCGGCCGGACGACCGTCGGCGCGCCGTACACGTCGCCGGGCGGGCGCGGCCGCTCGGACGGCCGACCGTCGGCGGGTTCCCGCAGCTCGTCGGGCAGCCGCAGATAGGGATTGGTGTCGGGGTTCGCCGGCCGGTACGGCGTACCCGGGGCGTACGGTCCGGGCCCCCGGGGGAGGTCAGGGGCGGGCGCGGCCACCGGGGGACCCGCGTCACCCAGTGCCAGCGGGGCCGCCCGCCGTCCCGCGGCCCCGCTCGCGTACGCCAGCAGCGCCCCCGCCGCCCCCGCGCCCGCGCCCCAGACGGCGCCGAGCAGCAGCGCCATGCCCAGATGCCCGTGCAACCGGATTCCGGCACCGAACGCGTCGATGCCGAACACCGACAGCGAGGCGTCCACGGACACGTCCGTCAGCCACGCCAGCAGCGGCAGCGCCAGCGCCGTCACGATGCCGAGCCGAAGAGCGCAGCGCCCGGCGAAACCGAGGGCACCCCCTCCTCGTACAACGGGAGCAGTCGGTGTTCCCACCGAAGTCGCACCCCGCCCCCGTACAAAAGGCGTACGCGAGGCGGCGAGGACGCCGGCGAACAGCATCATCACCGCGGTCGCGACCCCCAACAGCCACACCCGTCCGTCGAGTTCGGCGAGCCGGCCCAGGGTGACGGGCTGATCGGAGTCGACGCTCAGCAACCGGTCCAGCGGGTGGGGGAGCAGCTTGGCGAGTTCGCCGGTGGCCTTGCCGTCCCAGGGCACGAAGAGGCCGATCGGGATGCCCAGCCACACCCCGTTGGGCGCGCCCAGCAGCGCGGCGCCCGCGATCAGCTTGGGATGGGGATCGCCGATCGCCGCGTACGCCGCCGCCGCGAGGCCCGCGAGAACCGCCACCAGGACCACCGTGACCAGCGCGGACGCGGCCGGACGCACCATCCGGTGCACGCCCTCCCAGCCGCGCGGCAGCGGGGTGCGCCGGGAGGCGAGCAGGGCGATCACCAGGATTCCGGCCGCCCAGGCCGCGCCGCCGAGCAGCGTGGGCACCGTGTCCACGGTGAAGCCCACGGCCGCCTGCGCCTGCACCAGGTCGCCGATCTTGCCGGGCAGCAGTCCGCCGAGGTCCCCGAGACCGCCGGGGAGCTTGTCGGTGATGTTCCCGAGGCCGCCACCGCCCGTCACCCGGTCGAGGCCGAGCTTGCTCCCGTCGATCGTGATGATGTCGTGCCCGGCCCAGGCGAGCCCGCCCAGCGTCGCCACGAACAGCACGACCACCGCGCCCGCACGTGCGAGGAGTTCGGACGGCGAGATCACAACTCCCGCCCCGCGCAGGGAGCGTAGGAAGAAGAAGGAGAGCAGGAGCGCGCCCACGAGTCCCACACCCAGTGGCGTGATCTGTATGGCCGTGTGCGCCTCCGCTCCCTTCAGACCGAAGGCCGACACGTCGCCGGACGGTTTGACCGCACCGTTGGCCCCAAGAGCCACCACCGCCGCGGTCATCGGCCCGAGCGAGCCCGCCGCGTCGGCGCTGACCAGATGCAGACCGAGCGCGGCCGTGCCCGCCATCGCGATCAACGCCCAGCTCACCGAGGCGATCGCGGACAACAGCACATCTCCCCACGGCAGTCGCCCGCCGTGCCTCGCGGTGTCGATGCTCATCGTCAGACCCCCCGATCCGCGCCGCGGTGTCATCACCGCGGATGTCCCCCTCGCGTGGGATTACCACTCTCCGGGCCGGTTTCAACCCCGTCAACGGAAACGGGCAACCCGCCCGTACGCGCTCTTCACATGGCCCGACTTTCGGTCAGGGGGCTGCTCCTGAAATAGTTCCCCCGATGTTCGACATCCCTAGACTCCCTGTGATGGGGGAACTTCGGGGGACAACTCAGTGGGGCATGGAGTGCCGGAACTCGTACTGGAATTGAATGGACGGACCTGGACGCTCGATGCGTCCAGGCCATACACCCTCGGACGTGATCCGCAGGGGGACGTCGTGCTCGACGACGCCAGGGTCTCCTGGCGTCACGCCACGATGAGCTGGGACGGCCGGAGTTGGGTCATCGAGGACCACGGCAGCACCAACGGCACCTTTGTGCAGGGGCAGCGGATCCATCGGATGGAGATCGGCCCCGGTTCGGCCGTGCACCTCGGCAACGCGACCGACGGCCCGCGTCTGAACCTCTCCGGCGCCGCTGCCGCCGTCGCGCAGCCTCAGCAGCAGCCCTACGCCGCGCAGGGCGCGAGCCCCGGCTGGGCCCAGCAGGCACCGCCGCAGCAGACGCCGGAGCAGAGTCACCAGCAGCCGCAGCAGCCCGCGGCGCGAGTGCCGCAGCAGCAGGGACCCGGTGGTGGCGCGGGGGCGCCGCCGGTCTACGGCGACCGCAGCCCGACCACCTTCCACCAGCTCGACCTCGGCCGGGTGATGCGCATCGGCC
This sequence comes from Streptomyces mirabilis, assembly GCF_039503195.1. NCBI lineage: Bacteria > Bacillati > Actinomycetota > Actinomycetes > Kitasatosporales > Streptomycetaceae > Streptomyces > Streptomyces mirabilis. The sequence continues at coordinate 2,734,999 of NZ_JBCJKP010000001.1, read as the reverse complement.
GTGCGCTGGAGAACGAGCTGGTCGTCTCCGACCTCCAGGTCTCGCGCCACCACGCCGAGTTCCACGCGACACCCGGCGGCCGTTTCGAGATCCGCGACCTCGGCTCGCACAACGGCACCTACGTCAACGGTCAGCCGATCGCCAAGGGCGGCTCGGCGATGCTCGGCCCGAACGACATCGTCGGCGTCGGCCACTCGACGTTCCGCCTGGTCGGGGACCGGCTCGAGGAGTTCGTCGACACCGGTGAGGTCTCCTTCTCGGCCCGCCATCTGACGGTGACGGTCGACGGCGGCAAGCAGATCCTCAAGGACGTCTCCTTCGGCGTTCCCGAGAAGTCGCTCATCGCGGTCATCGGCCCCTCGGGCTCCGGCAAGTCGACGCTCCTGAAGGCGCTCACGGGCTACCGCCCCGCCAACCAGGGTGATGTCCTCTACGACAACCGGAACCTGTACAAGCAGTTCGCCGAGCTGCGTCAGCGCATCGGTCTGGTCCCGCAGGACGACATCCTGCACAAGGAACTCACCGTCAAGAAGGCCCTCAAGTACGCGGCCAAGCTGCGCTTCCCCGCCGACACCACGACGGCCGAGCGTGAGGCCCGCATAGACGAGGTGCTGCGCGAGCTGAAGCTGGACATCCACAAGGAGAAGAAGGTCACCTCCCTCTCCGGCGGCCAGCGCAAGCGCGTCTCGGTGGCCCTGGAGCTGCTGACCAAGCCGTCGCTGATCTTCCTGGACGAGCCGACCTCCGGTCTCGACCCGGGCATGGACCGCGATGTCATGCAGCTGCTGCGCGGCCTCGCCGACGACGGCCGTACGGTCCTCGTCGTCACGCACTCCGTGGCCGAGCTGGCGATCTGCGACAAGCTGCTGGTGATGGCACCGGGCGGTTCGGTCGCGTACTTCGGTCCGCCGGAGGAGGCCCTCAACTTCTTCGGCTACGAGACCTGGGCCGACGTCTTCTCGGCCTTCGAGAACTACCGCGACTACGACTGGGCGGGCCGCTGGAAGGGCTCGCAGCACTACCAGATGTATGCCGCGGACATCGACGCCGTCGCTCCGCAGTCGGCCAATGTGACGCCGCCGCAGGCGATGAAGCCGCCGAAGCCGCAGGGCTGGTTCTCCCAGCTCAGCACGCTGGTACGGCGCTATGTGTCGGTGATCGTGTCCGACAAGGGCTTCCTGGCGCTGACGGTGATCCTGCCGGCCGTGCTCGGCGCGGTGAGCCTGCTCATCGACCCGAACAAGACCCTGCTGGTGAACGCGCAGGTGAACCCGAAGACGGGCGTGCACGTGCCGAACGGCACGGCCACCACGGTGCTGCTGATCCTCGCGGTCGGCGCCTGTTTCGCGGGCGCGGCGAACTCCGTCCGTGAGCTGATCAAGGAACGGGTGATCTACGAGCGGGAGCGCGCCACCGGCCTGTCCCGCTCGGCGTACCTGATGTCCAAGGTGGTCGTGCTCGGTGTGGTCACCGTGCTGCAGGGCGCCATGGTCGGCGCGATCGGTTTCACCAGCCGCACCAAGCCCACCGAGGGCGTGGTCTTCGGCCATTCGGTGCTGCTGGAACTCTCCATCCCGATCATGGCGCTGGGCTTCACCTCGATGATGTTCGGCCTGGTCATCTCCTCGCTGGTGAAGACGGCCGAGAAGACCATGCCGCTGCTGGTGATGTTCGCGATCATCCAGGTCGTGTTCACCGGCTGCCTGTTCATCCTGAACGGCAAGATCGGCGTCAACGAGTTCTCGTACCTGATGCCCTCACGCTGGGCGGTCGCCGCCGCCGGCGCCACGCTGGACTTCAACAACATCAATCCGAACACGGACGACCCGTCCAGCACGGACCCGCTGTGGAACCACACGGCGTCCGCCTACGGCATGGACATCGTCGCGCTGCTCGTCCTCGCCGCCGTCTGCGGCTTCTTCGTGGCCCGCTTCCTGCGCCGCCACGAGCCCGAGGTCATGCGCAAGTAGTCCCGCGCGCACGTATGCCGAAGGGCGGCACCCCAACACCGGGGTGCCGCCCTTCGGCATACGTGTCAGAGGTCCGCGCAGGCCTCAGTACGCGCTGTTGACGTTGTCCATCGAGCCGTACTTGTCGGCCGCGTAGTTGGCGGCGGCCGTGATGTTGGCGACCGGGTCGTAGATGTTCCACGAGGTGCCGGGCACGTGGTACGCGTTGAAGGTCGGCTGGATGACCTGCAGCAGGCCCTTCGAGGGGATCCCGTTGATGGCGTTGATGTCCCAGCCGTTGATGGCCTTCGGGTTGCCCGAGGACTCGCGCATGATGTTGCGGTGCAGCCCGTTGTACGAGCCCGGGATGCCCCTGCGCTTCATGATGTCGAGCGACTGACGTATCCAGCCGTCGAGGTTGTTGGCGTACGTCTTCGTGGTGGCCGTCTTCGTGGCGTACGTCTTCGTCGTGGCCGTCTTCATGGCGACCGTCTTCATGGCGATCGTCTCGATCGCGGGGCGCTGCGCGGAGCGGCTCGCGGCCTGCACCTTGCGCACGTTCTCGGCTGCCTTCTTGGCGGCGGCCGCGTCGGCGGCCTTCTTCTTCGCCTCGATGGCCTGGGTCTTCAGGCTCGCACCGGCCTGCTGGTCGGTGAGGCGGGCCTGCACGTTCTTGATCGGCTGCTGGCTGAAGACGACCGGGGCCGCGGAGATGGCGGCGTCGTTCGTGGTGGTCTGCGTGTGGTTCGGCGCCAGCGAGAACGCGAGGGTCGCGGCACCGAGGGTGGCGACACCGGCGATCGAGAGCTTGTGGAGCTTCGTCAGCTTCGGACTATGGCCAGGAGTGCGGGTGTTCTTGGTCATGGCTGATGGACCTCTTCGAATAGCGCGGAGGTCGCTCCCGGTCCGGTGGGGGACAGAGTGTTTCCGGATCTGGCGCCGTGGGCTTGAAACCCTCGGTGCTGAGCGACGGGTGCCATTCTTAGCGGCCGCAAAATACCGTGGCAAAGGTGTGACGTACGACGGAAGGTAGTAGGCCCACTAAGGGCAAATCGGGGCAGACTGTCACGTCTGCCCCGCTCACTATGCCCGGCTTTATCTCCTATGCGCCTTCGTACGTGATGTGCGCCCTATGTGCGGGCTCACATCGGCCCTATGGAATTCTCACCGACAGTTGCTGGAGCAACTCTCAGTGTGAGGGCCTTCCTCCGGGAGGATGAGGTGCACGTCCCCGAACTCGTGCCAGAGGTAGAGCCCGCTCAACGCCTCGCCGTAGCTGCGCTCGATCGCCGCCCGTCCCGCGATCGCCTCCAGCATCAGCAGATGCGAGGCCTCCGGCTCGTGCAGCCCGGTCAGCAGCCCGTCCACCACCCGCACACCCCGCTCCGGGGTCACCACGAGGTCCGTCCAGCCCTTCCGGGCCCGGACCACCCCGCCGGCGTCGACGGCCGACTCCACGGCGCGTACGGCCGTCGTACCGACCGCGAGGATCCGCCCCTCTCCCGCTCTCGCGGCGTTGATCAGCCGGGCCGACGCCTCCGGCACCTCGTACCGCTCCGGATACGGCGGCTCATGGGCCTCCGCCGACGCGACACCGGTGTGCAGCGTGATCGGCGCGAACTGCACGCCCCGGCTCACCAGCTCCGCCACCAGGCGCGCGGTGAACGGCCGCGCCGCGCTCGGCATCTCCGCACTGCCGCCGCCGTCGCCCGACGGCAGCGCGAACACCGTCTGGTAGACGGACAGCGGCTGGTCCCTCTGCGTATAGGAGTAGCGAATGGGGCGCCCGTGGCGCCGCAGCAGCCCGAGCACGTCCGGATCCGACACCCGCCCCCACCACAACCGCGAGCCGTACGGCGTCAGCGGCTCCTCCAGTACGAGGCGTACGTCCCCGGCAAGGCGTACCTCCGTACCCGCGGGTCCCCCCGCGCGCGCACGTGTGGTGCCCCTTCCGTCGGGATCCCGCAGCTCGACGGCCCACCGTCCGTCATCGCCCCGCGTGGAGAAATGCACCACCACGCGCGCGTGCCCGATCCACCCGTCCACGGCGGCCGCCAGCGTGGGGGAGGTGTTGACGATCAGCAGATCCCCCGCCCGCAGCCGCCGCGGCAGCTCCACGAACGCGTGATGCGACACCTCCGTACCGCACGACACGAGCAGCCGCACGGAGTCCCGGTCCCGCCCGGGCCCGCGCTGCTCGGCCGGCACCCGCGCCGACCGCTCCTCCGGAACCCGCACGGTCGTCGTCATCGCACCTCCAGCAGCGCCGGAGCGCCGTAGCGGCCACTGGCAGGGCGTTCGTCCAGCAGCCGCAGAAAGGCCGGAACCACGCTGTCCGGCGTCGGCCGCGCCTCGCCGTCGTCCGGTACGGCCGCCGCGTACAGGTCCGTGCCCATGTCCCCCGGGTCCACGGCCCACACGCGCAGCCCGGGCTCCTCCACGCCGAGCACGGCCGCCAGATGGTCCAGGGCGGCCTTCGACGCCCCGTACCCGCCCCACGTCTCGTACGCCTCCGAGGCCGCGTCCGAGCTGACGGCGACGACCGCGCCGGCCGGCGCGGCCCGCAGCAGCGGCAGCGCCTCCTGGACCAGGCCCAGCGCCGCGACCACGTTGACCTCCAGGGCATGGCGCAGCCCGTCCAGGGGCAGATCCTCCAGACGCACCAGCGGCTCGGCGCCCAGCGCGCTCGCGTTGTTCACCAGCAGGTCCACGCCGCCGAGCCCGCGCGCCGCCGCCACCAGCCCGGCGCGGTGCCCGGCGTCCCCGACATCCCCGGGCAGCGCCTCCACCCGGGTCCCGTACGCGGACAGCGCCGCCGCCGTCTCCTTCAGCACTCCCGCGGTCCTCGCGTCGAGGACCAGATCCCAGCCGCGCTCCGCCAGAGCCGCGGCCAGCGCCCGCCCCAGCCCCTTCGAAGCACCCGTGATGATCGCTACCGGCATGACGTCCGTCCCCTCGTCCCAGCACCGCCGCTCCGGGCGGGTGCCTTCAACGTAGGAACCCGGCCGCCCCCGCCGCCTCGTGCGCGGGCCCCAATGACCTGGGGCCCTTCGCCCTAGGCCCACCGGCCTAGACAGCCGCCACCAGAGGTCGGATACGCACTGTCACACCCCGCCGGTACGTTGGGGACATGAGCCAAGGCCCCCGGTCCGGTCTGTACGCGGTGAGTTCCGCGCTGCTTGCCATGAGCAGGCACCTCGAGGTGCGCGACGTCCTCAAGACGATCGTCGCCTCGGCCCGCGAGCTGCTCGACGCGCAGTACGCGGCGCTCGGTGTGCCCGACGACCACGGAGGATTCGCCCAGTTCGTGGTCGACGGCGTCAGCGACGCCCAGTGGAAGGCCATCGGCCCGCTTCCGCGCCAGCACGGCATCCTCGCGGCGATGCTGCACGAGGCCCGCCCCGAGCGCCTCGCCGACGTACGCAAGGACCCCCGCTTCGAGGGCTGGCCCGCCGCCCACCCCGACATGTCCGACTTCCTGGGCCTGCCGATCCGCGACGGCGACGAGGTCATAGGCGCCCTGTTCCTGGCGAACAAGAACAGGACGAAGGAGAACCAGAAGGACTGCTCCGCGCCGGACGGCGGCTGCGGCTTCACCGAGGACGACCAGGAACTCCTCACCATCCTCGCCCAGCACGCGGCGATCGCCCTGACCAACGCCCGCCTCTATGAGCGCAGCCGCGAGCTCACCATCGCCGAGGAGCGCTCCCGGCTCGCCCACGAGCTCCACGACGCCGTCAGCCAGAAACTCTTCTCCCTGCGCCTGACCGCACAGGCCGCCGCCGCCCTCGTGGACCGCGACCCGGCACGCGCCAAGGGCGAACTGCACCAGGTGGCCATGCTCGCCGCGGAGGCCACCGAAGAGCTGCGCGCCGCCGTCATCGAGCTGCGCCCCGCCGCCCTCGACGAGGACGGCCTGGTCGCCACCCTGCGCACCCAGATACAGGTCCTCGACCGCGCCCACTCCGCGCGCGTGACCTTCGCCGGCCACGGGGTGCGGGCGCTGCCCGCCGCCCAGGAGGAGGCCGTGCTGCGCGTCGCCCAGGAGGCCCTGCACAACGCGCTGCGGCATTCTGGAGCCGGCCGCGTCGATGTCACCCTGGAGAAGCGCGGCACCGGCACCGTCCTGCGCGTCAGTGACGACGGCAGCGGCTTCGAGCCCACGGCGGTCCGCGCCGCGGGACGCCACCTGGGCCTCGTCTCCATGCGCGACCGGTCGAGCGGGGTCGGCGGCACCCTCAGCGTGGAATCGGCGCCCGGAAAGGGCACCACGATCGAGATGGAGGTCCCTGGTGGCTGACGCAATCAAGGTGCTGCTCGTCGACGACCACCAAGTGGTCCGCCGGGGTCTGCGCACCTTTCTCGAAGTGCAGGACGACATCGAGGTCGTGGGCGAGGCGTCCGACGGCGCCGAAGGGGTCGCCCGCGCCGAGGAGCTGAAGCCCGACGTCGTGCTCATGGACGTCAAGATGCCGGGCATGGACGGCATCGACGCGCTGCGCAAGCTCCGTGAGCTGGCCAACCCCGCGCGCGTGCTGATCGTCACCAGCTTCACCGAACAGCGCACGGTCGTCCCGGCCCTGCGCGCGGGCGCCGCCGGTTATGTCTACAAGGACGTGGACCCCGACGCTCTCGCCGGAGCCATCCGCTCCGTGCACGCCGGGCACATCCTGCTCCAGCCCGAGGTGGCGGGCGTCCTGCTGTCCCAGGAGGAGGCCAACTCGGGTCAGGGGAGAGGCGGCTCGCTCACCGAACGGGAGCGCGAAGTGCTCGGCCTGATCGCGGACGGCCGCTCCAACCGGGAAATCGCACGCGCGCTCGTCCTCTCCGAGAAGACCGTCAAGACGCATGTCTCGAACATCCTGATGAAGCTCGACCTCGCCGACCGCACACAGGCCGCGCTCTGGGCCGTACGCCATGGGGCGGCGGGCTGATCGCCCGCGCGGCGGCAACTCGGAGGGTTCCGCTCCGGGCTGAGATTCATACCGTCGTGTGTATGTCACCCGGATGGCGCATCCTCCGGGGTTCTCGGCCGTTCTCCAGTGCGTGCCGCGGCGACTGCCGCGGTGATCGCTAGGGAGGGCTCAGAAGTGAAGAACCTGAAGAAGGCCACGGCTGTCGCGATGGTGGCCGGCGGGCTGGTCGCCGCCGGTGCCGGTATGGCGTCCGCGACGGACGGCGCGTGGGCGGGCGGCAACGCCGCGGGCTCCCCGGGCGTCGTCTCGGGCAACGTCATCCAGGCCCCGATCCACATCCCCGTGAACGCGGTCGGCAACAGCGTGAACGTCATCGGCCTCCTGAACCCGGCCTTCGGCAACCTGGGCCTCAACCACTGAGACCCACACCCCCACCACCCCACCGGCCTCCCAGGACTCTCCTGGGAGGCCGACTGCCGTGTCCTTCCGGGGGGCAGGGGGCCGGGGCGCAGCTCCGCCCCCCAGGGGCGCGGGGAACTGCGCGCCCAGCCCCACTCACCCGCAGTCAAAGAAGCCACCCGGCGGGTCTGGGGGCGGAGCCCCCAGGGACGGGAGGTGGGGTTCCCCTGCTCGAGCGAAGTCGAGAGCTTGGGGGAGGGGAGGGGCGGCGGGGGCGCAAACAGACCTCAGCGAACCCCCCGCTCCCGCTCCTCCACGAACGCGTTGTACGCCGCCACCTGCGCCCGCCGAGCCGTCCGCTCAACCGGCCGCAACGCCAACGCCCGCGCCGAAATCTCGGACGCACTCACCGCCCCGCCATGCCCGTTCTCGGACGCGACGGAGATCAGCAACCCCACCCGCTGGGCCAGCTCCAGCACCCGCACCGCACGCGGCGGATACCCGGGCGCCAACACCTCCCGCCCCCGCTCGGCCCGTGCCCGGTACGCGTCGACCGCCGCCTCGGCGACCGGCCCCGACCCCGCCACGTCGAGCCGCGACAACACCTCCGTCGCCTCACGCAACGCCTCCGCGAGCTCCCGCTCGGCCTCACCGAGCGAGGGCACATCCGCCGGCGGCGCCTCCCGCACGGCGAGGCAGTGCCACACCACCTCGACATGGACATCACCCTCGGGCCCGGCCTCGTACACCTCGGGAACGAGCCCGAGCGCCGCCCCGTGGCAGACCACCGCCTCCTCCGCGTCCAGGGCGCGCGCATTGAAGTCCGGCGGCCCGCTCAACCCGAGCGGATGCCCCGGCGCGGGCAGCGCGACCCGCAGCCCTTTCACCCCGAGCGCGCGAAGCCGGCCGAGGGCGAGCGTGAGCCCGACGGGCCCGGACTCACCCGGCAGCCCCTCGACCCGGTGCACCGCGTCCTCACCGACGATGGCGAGCGCCGCGTCATCCGGCGAAACAAGTCCGGCCAAAAGGGCATTTCCCCATGCGGCCAGGCGTCCTGAGCGTGGTTCCGAGAGCATGCCTCCACCCTAAGGACCGACCGATGGATGGGAGGGGCCAACCGGTGGCGTAGGTTTTCCCTGGGGGCTGCGTCCACAGACGTAAGCGACGGCCGAGACTGCAATGGGAGACAACGCGCTCATGAGCGATGTACTGGAGCTGGAGGACGTGTCCGTGGTCCGAGAGGGCCGGGCTCTGGTGGACCAGGTCTCCTGGTCGGTCAAGGAGGGGGAGCGCTGGGTCATCCTCGGCCCGAACGGCGCCGGAAAGACGACCCTCCTGAATCTCGCCTCCAGCTATCTCTTCCCCAGCCAGGGCACCGCCACCATCCTCGGCGAGACCCTCGGCAAGGTCGACGTCTTCGAACTGCGCCCGCGCATCGGCGTGGCCGGTATCGCCATGGCCGAGAAGCTCCCCAAGCGCCAGACCGTCCTGCAGACCGTGCTGACGGCCGCGTACGGCATGACCGCGGGCTGGCACGAGGACTACGAGGACATCGACGAGCAGCGCGCCCGCGCCTTCCTCGACCGCCTCGGCATGAGCGACTACCTGGACCGCCGGTTCGGCACGCTCTCCGAGGGCGAGCGCAAGCGCACCCTGATCGCCCGCGCCCTGATGACCGACCCCGAGCTGCTGCTGCTCGACGAGCCCGCCGCGGGCCTCGACCTCGGCGGCCGCGAGGACCTCGTCCGCCGCCTCGGCCGCCTCGCCCGCGACCCGATCGCCCCCTCCATGATCATGGTCACGCACCACGTCGAGGAGATCGCTCCCGGCTTCACCCACGTCCTGATGATCCGTCAGGGCAAGGTGCTCGCCGCGGGCCCGCTCGAACTCGAACTCACCTCGCGCAACCTCTCCCTCTGCTTCGGACTGCCGCTCATCGTCGAGCAGAACGGCGAGCGTTGGACCGCACAGGGGCTGCCGATGTCCTGAACATCGGGTACGAGCTCCTTCTCCACCGATCTGCGCCCTGTCCGCGCCCGGCCCGCGGACCTACCATGACCATGTGAACGACATCAACGCATGGGTGTGGTGGCTCGTCGGCGCGGCCGCGCTGGGCATCCCGCTCGTGGTGACCGCGATGCCGGAGTTCGGCATGCTCGCCCTCGGCGCCGCAGCGGCGGCGGTGACAGCGGGCCTCGGCGGCGATGTCGTCCTTCAGGTGCTCGTCTTCGCCGTCGTCTCGTTCGCCCTCATCGCCGTCGTACGACCCGTTGCGGCCCGGCACCGCGCCCAGCGGCCCCAACTCGCCACCGGAGTGGAGGCGTTGAAGGGGAAACAGGCCATCGTCCTGGAACGGGTGGACGGTTCGGGCGACGGCCGGATCAAACTCGGCGGAGAGATCTGGTCGGCGCGCGCCCTCGACGCCCAACAGGCCTACGAAGTGGGCCAGGAGGTGGATGTCGTGGACATCGAAGGAGCCACGGCGATTGTGATGTGACCTCGTGCGACGCAAGTGAACCGAACGCCCCACGTGGCAGACGACGGTCTGTCAGACTCGTCGAGCAAGATCTTCAACAACCATAAGATCTTTCGGACATACCGAGGCGGAGAAGGGTACGGGGAGCATCGATGGCACCAATCATCATCGTCCTGATCATTCTGGTGGTGTTGGTATTCATCGCCCTGATCAAGACCATCCAGGTCATCCCACAGGCCAGCGCGGCCATCGTGGAGCGCTTCGGCCGCTACACACGGACCCTGAACGCGGGCCTGAACATCGTGGTCCCGTTCATCGACTCGATCCGCAACCGCATCGACCTGCGTGAACAGGTCGTGCCGTTCCCGCCGCAGCCGGTGATCACTCAGGACAACCTGGTGGTCAACATCGACACGGTCATCTACTACCAGGTCACCGACGCACGCGCCGCCACCTACGAAGTCGCCAGCTACATCCAGGCGATCGAGCAGCTCACCGTCACCACCCTGCGCAACATCATCGGTGGCATGGACCTGGAGCGGACCCTCACCTCCCGCGAGGAGATCAACGCGGCCCTGCGCGGCGTCCTCGACGAGGCCACCGGCAAGTGGGGCATCCGCGTCAACCGCGTCGAGCTCAAGGCGATCGAACCGCCCACCTCCATCCAGGACTCGATGGAGAAGCAGATGCGCGCCGACCGTGACAAGCGCGCCGCGATCCTCACCGCCGAAGGCATCCGCCAGTCGCAGATCCTCACCGCCGAAGGTGAGAAGCAGTCCGCGATCCTGCGCGCCGAAGGTGAGGCCAAGGCCGCCGCCCTGCGCGCCGAGGGCGAGGCCCAGGCCATCCGTACGGTCTTCGAGTCCATCCACGCCGGCGACGCCGACCAGAAGCTCCTCGCCTACCAGTACCTCCAGATGCTCCCCAAGATCGCCGAGGGCGACGCCAACAAGCTCTGGATCGTGCCCAGCGAGATCGGCGACGCCCTCAAGGGCCTGAGCGGTGCCATGGGCAACTTCGGCCCCATGGGCGGCGGTTCGGGCAACGCGGGCACCGAGCGCCGCGAGAAGCCGTCCGTCACCGACTGACGCCCTGGTCCCTACGACGATGGGGCCCACCTCCTGCCTTTCGGCGGAGGTGGGCCCCATCGTCGTAGGAACCGCCGGGTCTAGGCTGCGGGTTGGGCCAGCCACTCCGGGAGGGCGTCGAGGTCGTCACGGCCCAGCGCCAGCAGCATCGCGTCCGCGGGCGTCGGCTCGAACGGCTGCCGCAGCAGCGGCATACCCGCCTGCTCCGGAGTCCGGTCCGCCTTGCGGTGATTGTCCTCCGCGCAGGACGCGACCGTGTTCAGCCAGGAGTCCCGGCCGCCCTGCGCGCGCGGCACCACGTGGTCGACCGTCGTCGCCCGCCTTCCGCAGTACGCGCACCTGTGCCGGTCGCGTATCAGCACACCGCGCCTCGACCACGGCGCTTGTCTTCGGAAAGGCACCCTTACATACCTGCACAGCCTTATGACTCGGGGCACGGGTATGTCCAGCGCGGCGCCGCGCATACGGAGTTCGGGGTGGGCCTGCTCGACGACAGCCTTGTCCTGCAGCACCAGAACGACGGCTCGGTTCAACGTCACCGTCGACAGCGGCTCAAAGCTCGCGTTCAGAACCAGCGTGTCCCGCATCCAGCCCACCTCCCGTGCGCACCGGCCCACCCCCTGGCGGGCTTGGATCAACTCTGGCCGGGCACGCCGAGATGGACAACGCAATAAAAATGCCCGCCCCTGATCACTTCCAAGACCAGAGGCGGGCAAACGTTCAGTGAACGTGAGTCTTCACCGCTTTACGCGGGCGACGCGTACTCTCCCATCAGATGGGCGCGCGCCAGCGTGTGGAACCGCAGATTGAATCCCACGACGGCCGGCGACACCTCCGCGTCGGGACCGAGCTTCTCCTGATCCACGGCGTACACCGTGAACACATACCGGTGCGCAGGATCCCCGGCCGGCGGCGCGGCGCCACCGAAGTCCTTGGACCCGTAGTCGTTGCGCACCTGAACGGCACCCTCCGGCAGCCCCTCGAACTTGCCGCTGCCCGCACCCGTCGGCAGCTCCGTCACCGAAGCGGGAATGTCGAACACCACCCAGTGCCAGAACCCGCTCCCCGTCGGGGCGTCCGGATCGAAGCAGGTCACGGCGAAGCTCTTGGTCTCCGGCGGGAAGCCCTCCCAGCTCAGCTGCGGCGAGGTGTTCCCGGCCGCGTAGACCTGAGCGTCCTTCAGTACCCCGCCCGGCTCGACGTCCTCACTGATGACCGTGAAGGCCGGAACGGGCGGATGGAAGTCATGGGGAAGCGGCGGCCTCTTGAGCTCGGTCACGTCAGAACCTCCTGAACGGTGGAATCTCTCGACCCGAGCCTAGAACCAGCTGCGCTTGCTGCCGACCTCGGACAGCCACTGGTTCAGGTACGCGGCCCAGTCCGTGCCCTGGTAGTCGTGCAGCCCCACCCGGAAGGAGCGGTAGGAGTCGCTGCCCTCACTGAAGAGGCCCGGCTTCTTGTCCATCTCCAGGATGACGTCCATCTCGTGGTCGTCCGCGACGAAGCTCAGCTCGACCTGGTTCAGCCCGCGGTACTGCGACGGCGGGAAGAACTCGATCTCCTGGTAGAACGGCAGCTTCTGCCGGGTGCCCCGGATGTGACCGCGCTCCATGTCCGCGTTCTTGAAGCGGAAGCCCAGCTGGATGAAGGCGTTCAGGATCGCCTGCTGCGCCGGCAGCGGATGCACGTTGATCGGGTCCAGGTCACCGGAGTCCACGGCACGCGCGATCTCCAGCTCGGTGGTCACACCGATGTGCATGCCCCGCAGCGCCTGCCCGTCGATCGTGGTGATCGGCGTCTCCCACGGGATCTCGAGCCCGAAGGGAACGGCGTGCACGGCACCGGCCTGCAGCTCGAAGGCCCCACCGAGCCGCAGCTTGGTGAACTCGATGTCCTGCTTGTACTCCTGGTCGTCGTGCCCCTCGACCTCGACCTTGGCCTGGAGCCCGACCGACAGCCCCTCGATGGCCTGGTTCACGGACCCACCCTGGATCCGCACCTCACCCTGCACGACACCACCCGGAACGACGTTGACCTCGGTCAGCACCGTCTCGACCGAAGCCCCACCGGCTCCCAGGCTCGCAAGCAGCCGCTTGAACCCCATGTTTCTTCCTCCCCAGGCAACGCCTGTGCTCCGTCGTACATCCGTCTGGATCCTTGATCCCTACAAACGCGATCCGACCGCGGCCGGTTCCGCGCCCTCACCCTTACAAGGAGGACGCTCCCTGACCACCCGTAGACACGCACAGGTCCGCACGGACACACACTCGTGCGGACCCGTACGGCACAGTCCCTCACCCGGCCGCATCCGTCCGGGCGACTGGACTACGCTCGTACGCCATGATCGCGGCCCCTGACCGTACGCCCATCACCCGGGACTTCTTCGACCGCCCCGTACTGGAGGTCGCCCCCGACCTGCTGGGGCGCATCCTCGTGCGCACGACACCGGACGGTCCGATCGAGCTCCGTCTCACGGAGGTGGAGGCGTACGACGGCCCGAACGACCCCGGCTCCCACGCCTATCGCGGCCGCACGGCCCGTAATGACGTGATGTTCGGTCCGCCTGGGCATGTATACGTCTACTTCACCTACGGCATGTGGTTCTGCATGAACCTGGTGTGTGGTCCCGAGGGCAACCCGAGCGGGGTCCTCCTCCGTGCCGGGGAGATCATCGAGGGCGCCGAGCTCGCTCGCAAACGTCGACTCTCGGCCCGAAATGACAAGGAACTGGCCAAAGGGCCCGCACGCCTGGCCACGGCCCTCGGCGTGGACAGGGCCCTCGACGGCGCCGACGCCTGTGGTCCCGAGGGCTCCCCGCTGACCCTCCTGACGGGCACCCCCGTCCGCTCCGACCAGGTACGCAACGGTCCGCGTACGGGAGTGGCCGGCGACGGGGGCGTCCACCCCTGGCGCTTCTGGGTCGCGAACGACCCCACCGTCAGCCCTTATCGGGCCCATACGCCACGCCGTCGCTCAACTTGACGCGTCCCTGGGGGGTCCGTAATGTAGCCCGAGCCGCTTGACCCGGGTACGGCGTTCAGCCTGCAGCCGGAAGTGGCCAACCCACTACCTACGACTTCCCCTCAGCGGGGGTCAATTCGGCGTGCCTGCATGCCCGAATTGCAGCCCGCGGAACTCGATTATGAGTTGCCGAGGGAATCGGCTAGCGTAGTGAATGTCGAAAGGCCGCGAAGCGAAAGCATTCAAAGCCGTAAGACAGAATCCCTCTCCGACAGGGAATCGGACACGAAAGAGTCTGATAGAGTCGGAACCGCCGGAAAGGGAAACGCGGAAGCGGAAACCTGGAAAGCGCCGAGGAAATCGGATCGGGAAACGGTCTGATAGAGTCGGAAACGCAAGAACAAAGGCAGGACAGCAGGACCGAAGGGAAGCGCCCGGAGGAAAGCCCGAGAGGGTGAGTACAAAGGAAGCGTCCGTTCCTTGAGAACTCAACAGCGTGCCAAAAATCAACGCCAGATATGTTGATACCCCGTCTCCGGCCGATCGGCTGGGGCGAGGTTCCTTTGAAAAAGTCCTGCCGGGCATGGTCTCGGTGGGCGCACAGCGAGGATGCTGTGAACCGTGGGGATTATTCCTCCCTTCGGTTCCGCTCTCGTGGTGTCGTCCCGATTACGGGAAAACATTCACGGAGAGTTTGATCCTGGCTCAGGACGAACGCTGGCGGCGTGCTTAACACATGCAAGTCGAACGATGAAGCCCTTCGGGGTGGATTAGTGGCGAACGGGTGAGTAACACGTGGGCAATCTGCCCTTCACTCTGGGACAAGCCCTGGAAACGGGGTCTAATACCGGATAACACCTGCCCGGGCATCTGGGTGGGTTAAAAGCTCCGGCGGTGAAGGATGAGCCCGCGGCCTATCAGCTTGTTGGTGAGGTAGTGGCTCACCAAGGCGACGACGGGTAGCCGGCCTGAGAGGGCGACCGGCCACACTGGGACTGAGACACGGCCCAGACTCCTACGGGAGGCAGCAGTGGGGAATATTGCACAATGGGCGAAAGCCTGATGCAGCGACGCCGCGTGAGGGATGACGGCCTTCGGGTTGTAAACCTCTTTCAGCAGGGAAGAAGCGAAAGTGACGGTACCTGCAGAAGAAGCGCCGGCTAACTACGTGCCAGCAGCCGCGGTAATACGTAGGGCGCAAGCGTTGTCCGGAATTATTGGGCGTAAAGAGCTCGTAGGCGGCTTGTCACGTCGGGTGTGAAAGCCCGGGGCTTAACCCCGGGTCTGCATTCGATACGGGCTAGCTAGAGTGTGGTAGGGGAGATCGGAATTCCTGGTGTAGCGGTGAAATGCGCAGATATCAGGAGGAACACCGGTGGCGAAGGCGGATCTCTGGGCCATTACTGACGCTGAGGAGCGAAAGCGTGGGGAGCGAACAGGATTAGATACCCTGGTAGTCCACGCCGTAAACGGTGGGAACTAGGTGTTGGCGACATTCCACGTCGTCGGTGCCGCAGCTAACGCATTAAGTTCCCCGCCTGGGGAGTACGGCCGCAAGGCTAAAACTCAAAGGAATTGACGGGGGCCCGCACAAGCAGCGGAGCATGTGGCTTAATTCGACGCAACGCGAAGAACCTTACCAAGGCTTGACATACACCGGAAAGCATTAGAGATAGTGCCCCCCTTGTGGTCGGTGTACAGGTGGTGCATGGCTGTCGTCAGCTCGTGTCGTGAGATGTTGGGTTAAGTCCCGCAACGAGCGCAACCCTTGTTCTGTGTTGCCAGCATGCCCTTCGGGGTGATGGGGACTCACAGGAGACTGCCGGGGTCAACTCGGAGGAAGGTGGGGACGACGTCAAGTCATCATGCCCCTTATGTCTTGGGCTGCACACGTGCTACAATGGCAGGTACAATGAGCTGCGAAGCCGTGAGGCGGAGCGAATCTCAAAAAGCCTGTCTCAGTTCGGATTGGGGTCTGCAACTCGACCCCATGAAGTCGGAGTTGCTAGTAATCGCAGATCAGCATTGCTGCGGTGAATACGTTCCCGGGCCTTGTACACACCGCCCGTCACGTCACGAAAGTCGGTAACACCCGAAGCCGGTGGCCCAACCCCTTGTGGGAGGGAGCTGTCGAAGGTGGGACTGGCGATTGGGACGAAGTCGTAACAAGGTAGCCGTACCGGAAGGTGCGGCTGGATCACCTCCTTTCTAAGGAGCACTTCTTACCGATCCCTCCGGGGTGAGGTCAGAGGCCAGTACATCGGCGAATGTCTGATGCTGGTTGCTCATGGGTGGAACGTTGATTATTCGGCATCTTCAGTCATCTCAGGCTGTGAGTACTGCTCTTCGGGGCGTGGAAAGCTGATCATGAGTGGCGGGGGTTGCCGGGCACGCTGTTGGGTGTCTGAGGGCACGGCCGATTGTTGGCTGCCTTCAGTGCCGGCCCCAGTGCACTCGATCCGGAAGGTTCGGGGTGATGGGTGGTTGGTCGTTGTTTGAGAACTGCACAGTGGACGCGAGCATCTGTGGCCAAGTTTTTAAGGGCGCACGGTGGATGCCTTGGCACCAGGAACCGATGAAGGACGTGGGAGGCCACGATAGTCCCCGGGGAGTCGTCAACCAGGCTTTGATCCGGGGGTTTCCGAATGGGGAAACCCGGCAGTCGTCATGGGCTGTCACCCATACCTGAACACATAGGGTATGTGGAGGGAACGCGGGGAAGTGAAACATCTCAGTACCCGCAGGAAGAGAAAACAACCGTGATTCCGGGAGTAGTGGCGAGCGAAACTGGATGAGGCCAAACCATATGCGTGTGAGACCCGGCAGGGGTTGCGTATGTGGGGTTGTGGGATTTCTCTTTCACGGTCTGCCGGCCGTGAGACGAGTCAGAAACCGTTGATGTAGGCGAAGGACATGCGAAAGGTCCGGCGTAGAGGGTAAGACCCCCGTAGTCGAAACGTCAACGGCTCGTTTGAGAAACACCCAAGTAGCACGGGGCCCGAGAAATCCCGTGTGAATCTGGCGGGACCACCCGCTAAGCCTAAATATTCCCTGGTGACCGATAGCGGATAGTACCGTGAGGGAATGGTGAAAAGTACCGCGGGAGCGGAGTGAAATAGTACCTGAAACCGTGTGCCTACAAGCCGTGGGAGCGTCGCGCATTGAGTTTACTCAGTGCGTCGTGACTGCGTGCCTTTTGAAGAATGAGCCTGCGAGTTTGCGGTGTGTTGCGAGGTTAACCCGTGTGGGGAAGCCGTAGCGAAAGCGAGTCCGAATAGGGCGATTTAGTAGCGCGCTCAAGACCCGAAGCGGAGTGATCTAGCCATGGGCAGGTTGAAGCGGCTGTAAGAGGTCGTGGAGGACCGAACCCACCAGGGTTGAAAACCTGGGGGATGACCTGTGGTTAGGGGTGAAAGGCCAATCAAACTCCGTGATAGCTGGTTCTCCCCGAAATGCATTTAGGTGCAGCGTCGTGTGTTTCTTGCCGGAGGTAGAGCACTGGATAGGCGATGGGCCCTACCGGGTTACTGACCTTAGCCAAACTCCGAATGCCGGTAAGTGAGAGCGCGGCAGTGAGACTGTGGGGGATAAGCTCCATGGTCGAGAGGGAAACAGCCCAGAGCATCGACTAAGGCCCCTAAGCGTACGCTAAGTGGGAAAGGATGTGGAGTCGCACAGACAACCAGGAGGTTGGCTTAGAAGCAGCCACCCTTGAAAGAGTGCGTAATAGCTCACTGGTCTAGTGATTCCGCGCCGACAATGTAGCGGGGCTCAAGCGTACCGCCGAAGTCGTGTCATTGCAGCAATACGCCCAACGGCGGCTGTGATGGGTAGGGGAGCGTCGTGTGCCGGGTGAAGCCGCGCCGGAAGGCAGTGGTGGACGGTTCACGAGTGAGAATGCAGGCATGAGTAGCGATACACACGTGAGAAACGTGTGCGCCGATTGACTAAGGGTTCCTGGGTCAAGCTGATCTGCCCAGGGTAAGTCGGGACCTAAGGCGAGGCCGACAGGCGTAGTCGATGGATAACCGGTTGATATTCCGGTACCCGCTGTGAAGCGTCAAACATTGAACCAGGCGATGCTAAGTCCGTGAAGCCGCCCCGGAGCCTTCGGGCAAAGGGGAGTGGTGGAGCCGACGGACCAGACCTGCAGTAGGTGAGTGATGGGGTGACGCAGGAAGGTAGTCCATCCCGGGCGGTGGTTGTCCCGGGGTAAGGGTGTAGGCCGTGCGATAGGTAAATCCGTCGCACATCAAGGCTGAGACCTGATGCCGAGCCGATTGTGGTGAAGTGGATGATCCTATGCTGTCGAGAAAAGCCTCTAGCGAGTTTCATGGCGGCCCGTACCCTAAACCGACTCAGGTGGTCAGGTAGAGAATACCGAGGCGTTCGGGTGAACTATGGTTAAGGAACTCGGCAAAATGCCCCCGTAACTTCGGGAGAAGGGGGGCCATCACCGGTGATGAGTCTTGCACTCTGAGCTGGGGGTGGCCGCAGAGACCAGCGAGAAGCGACTGTTTACTAAAAACACAGGTCCGTGCGAAGCCGTAAGGCGATGTATACGGACTGACGCCTGCCCGGTGCTGGAACGTTAAGGGGACCGGTTAGTCACTCTTCGGGGTGGCGAAGCTGAGAACTTAAGCGCCAGTAAACGGCGGTGGTAACTATAACCATCCTAAGGTAGCGAAATTCCTTGTCGGGTAAGTTCCGACCTGCACGAATGGCGTAACGACTTCTCGACTGTCTCAACCATAGGCCCGGTGAAATTGCACTACGAGTAAAGATGCTCGTTTCGCGCAGCAGGACGGAAAGACCCCGGGACCTTTACTACAGTTTGATATTGGTGTTCGGTTCGGCTTGTGTAGGATAGGTGGGAGACTTTGAAGCGGCAGCGCCAGCTGTTGTGGAGTCGTCGTTGAAATACCACTCTGGTCGTGCTGGATGTCTAACCTGGGTCCGTGATCCGGATCAGGGACAGTGTCTGATGGGTAGTTTAACTGGGGCGGTTGCCTCCTAAAGAGTAACGGAGGCGCCCAAAGGTTCCCTCAGCCTGGTTGGTAATCAGGTGTTGAGTGTAAGTGCACAAGGGAGCTTGACTGTGAGACCGACGGGTCGAGCAGGGACGAAAGTCGGGACTAGTGATCCGGCGGTGGCTTGTGGAAGCGCCGTCGCTCAACGGATAAAAGGTACCCCGGGGATAACAGGCTGATCTTCCCCAAGAGTCCATATCGACGGGATGGTTTGGCACCTCGATGTCGGCTCGTCGCATCCTGGGGCTGGAGTCGGTCCCAAGGGTTGGGCTGTTCGCCCATTAAAGCGGTACGCGAGCTGGGTTTAGAACGTCGTGAGACAGTTCGGTCCCTATCCGCTGCGCGCGTAGGAATATTGAGAAGGGCTGTCCCTAGTACGAGAGGACCGGGACGGACGAACCTCTGGTGTGCCAGTTGTCCTGCCAAGGGCATGGCTGGTTGGCTACGTTCGGGAGGGATAACCGCTGAAAGCATCTAAGCGGGAAGCCTGCTTCGAGATGAGTATTCCCACCCCCTTTGAGGGGTTAAGGCTCCCAGTAGACGACTGGGTTGATAGGCCGGATCTGGAAGGCGGGTAACCGCTGGAGGTGACCGGTACTAATAGGCCGAGGGCTTGTCCTCAGTTGCTCGCGTCCACTGTGTAGTTCCCAGACAACGAACGGTTGTGCTGGCTGAACAGTTCCACTAATCAATTGAATAGTGTGCTTGTTCGCTGCCCGTTCAAGACCCCGCTTTATCGCGGGGTGTCTGAAAGGGTTTCGGTGGTCATAGCGTGAGGGAAACGCCCGGTTACATTCCGAACCCGGAAGCTAAGCCTCACAGCGCCGATGGTACTGCAGGGGGGACCCTGTGGGAGAGTAGGACGCCGCCGAACAATCTTTGGAGGACCTCTGGTCCCAGCGACTCGCTGGGACCAGAGGTCCTTTTTTGCTTTTCCGAAGCGCGCCGGGTACCCGGCTGCGCGAGAATGACTTGCGGTACCGATGACAGGAGTCACCATGTCCACCAACTCTCCCGACGAGCGACCGGAGCGCGATCAGCGCCGCCGGGACAGTGGTGACCGCGGCGGTTACCGCGGAGGTCCGCGCCGCGACAACGACCGTCGTGAAGACCGACCCAGCAGTGGCCCGCGCCGTGACGACGGCCGCGGCGGGTTCCGTCGGGACGACAACCGGGGTGGCGGTGGTGGCGGCGGCTTCCGGCGCGATGACAACCGTCGTGACGACAGCCGGCGTGATGACAGCCGTGGCGGTGGCGGTTTCCGCGGCCGTGACGACCGGCGTGAGGGCGACCGGGGCGGTCGCCCGCCGTTCCGTCGTGACGATCGACCCACCAGCGGTCCGCGTCGCGACGACCGTGACCGTGGTGGGGTCCGTCGGGACGGTGACCGTCCTGCGTTCCGTCGTGACGACCGACCCAGCAGTGGCCCGCGCCGTGACGACCGCCCCAGCAGCGGTCCCCGCCGTGACGACGACCGCGGCGGCTTCCGCCGGGACGACAACCGCGGTGGCGGTGGTGGTGGCTTCCGGCGTGACGACCGCGGTGACTTCCGTCGTGATGACCGGCGTGACGATCGCCGGGGCGACGACCGCGGTGGGTTCCGTCGTGACGACCGACCCAGCAGTGGCCCGCGCCGTGACGACCGCCCCAGCAGCGGTCCCCGCCGTGACGACGACCGCGGCGGCTTCCGCCGGGACGACCGCGGTGACTTCCGGCGCGACGACCGTCGGGGCGACGACCGTGGCGGGTTCCGTCGCGAAGGCGAGCGTCCCGCGTTCCGCCGTGACGACCGCCCCACCAGTGGCCCGCGCCGTGACGACCGCCCCAGCAGCGGTCCCCGCCGTGACGACGACCGCGGCGGCTTCCGCCGCGACGACCGCCGTGATGACCGTCGTGACAGCGGCGATCGTGGTGGCTTGCGCCGGGACGACCGCGGTGACTTCCGTCGTGACAGCGGTGACCGCGGTGGGTTCCGTAGGGACGACACCCGCGGTGGCGGTGGTGGTGGCTTCCGGCGTGACGACCGCGGTGACTTCCGTCGTGATGACCGTCGCGACGACCGGCGTGAGGGCGACCGTCCGGCCTTCCGTCGCGACGACAGGCGGGACGATCGTCGCGATGACCGTCGTGACGACAGCCGTGGCGGCGGCGGTTTCCGCGCCCGCGACGACCGGGGTCGCGACGACCGCGGACGTGGTGGCCCCCGTCGCGACGACCGGGGTGGCCGTCCCGGTGGCACCGGTGGCACCGGTGGCTTCCGGGGCCGTGACGACCGTCGAGGCGACGACCGGCGCGGTGGCGGCTTCCGTGGCCGCGACGAGCGCGACCGGGACCGTGAGCCGATCAAGCGGCTGCCGATCCCCGATGACGTCACGGGCGAGGAGATCGACGCGGACGTACGGCAGGAGCTCCAGAGCCTGCCGAAGGGGCTTGCGGAGGACGTTTCCAGGAACCTGGTGATGGTCGCCCGCCTCATCGACGAGGACCCCGAGGGCGCGTACGCGTACTCGAAGATCGCCTTGCGGCTGGCGTCGCGCGTGGCCGCCGTACGTGAGGCGGCCGGGTTCGCCGCGTACGCCAACCAGAAGTACAGCGAGGCGCTCGCGGAGTTCCGGGCGGCACGCCGTATGACCGGGAACGTGGACCTGTGGCCCGTCATGGCGGACTGCGAGCGTGGCCTGGGTCGGCCCGAGAAGGCGCTGGACATGGCGGGTGCGCCCGAGGTGCACAAGCTGGACAAGGCCGGTCAGGTCGAGATGCGGCTCGTGGCGGCCGGCGCCCGGCGCGACCTTGGGCAGCTCGACGCCGCCATCGTGACGCTCCAGAGCCCGGAACTCGCCTCGAACTCCGTACAGCCCTGGACGGCGCGGCTGCGTTACGCCTACGCCGACGCACTGCTGGCCGCCGGTCGTGAGGACGAGGCGCGCGAGTGGTTCGCGAAGGCCGTCGAGTCCGACAAGGACGGCAGCACGGACGCCTCCGACCGGCTCGCCGAGCTGGACGGCGTCGAGTTCGTCGACGCGCTCGTCGAGGACGAGGACGAGGACGAGGACGAGGTCGCGCCCGAAGCCGAGGCTGAGGACGAAGCTGAGGACGAGAGCGAGACCGCGACGGACGCGGAGGCCGACACCGAGGTCGAGACCGAGGACGACGATGAGGACGACATCGTCGAGGCCGAGCGGATCAAGCCGGTCGTCGAGGCCGACGACGATGACGAAGCTTCGCGGGGCTGACGTAGAGCGGTTGTCGTAGGACACGGGCGGCGGGATTCCGGAAGGGATTTCGCCGCCCGTAGCGTTTCAGCCCCTGTTCTCGCCCGGGTGCCTCGCCTGGGTGCCGCAGAGGGGCAGCGCCCGCAGTACCAGCCCCGAAGCCGGCTTCGGGCCGAACGACGTCGACTTGCGGGGCATCGTGACGCCCTGGCGGGCGAGGTCGCGTACGACCTCCTCGCGGACCGGATGCATCAGGACGGCCGTGCCGCCGTCGTGCTCCGCCTTGTCCACCGTGGCGGCCGTGTCGTGGATGTACGCGATGTGGGCGGGCGAGTCCTCGGGGATCCCCCAGATGTGGGCCAGGAGGGTGGCGTGCAGGACGGTCGCGTCCAGGGTGCGCCAGGCCTCGGGGCGGTCCGCCGGGACCGTACGGGCGAGGAGGTCCGGGGAGGGGCGGTCGACCAGGTGGAAGGAGCCGTCGCCCGCGAGGAGGAAGGCGTTGCCCTCGGCGGCGGCCGCGGCGAGGGCCTCCAGGGCCTCGGGGAGCGGAACGTCGAGGTGACGTACACGGAACGAGTCCGTGAGGGCGGCCAGCGCCTCCGCGACCGGCAGATTGTGCAGCAGGCGGTGGATCGCGCGGACCCGGAGCGGGTAGCGCGCGGTGTCCACCAGGAGCACGAGGCCGTAGTCCCAGGGGCTGGGTGAGGGGTGCTCGGCGCGTAGCCGCAGGTACGTCGCCCAGCGGTGGTGGCCGTCCGCGATGAGAGCCTGGTGCCGGCCGAGATCCGTCTGGATCTCGGCCAGGTCGACCGGGTCGGTGATCGCCCACAGACGGTGGCTGAAACCGTCCTCCGTGGTCGTCGAGAGCAGCGGGTCGCCCTCCGCGGCGCGCTCGATGACGGCGGCCGTGCCGACCCGGGAGCCGTTGCCGCGGTAGGTCAGCAGCAGCGGTTCGAGGTTGGCCGAGGTGGCACGCATCAGGGCCGCGCGGTCCGCGATGATGTGCGGCATGACGTCCTCGTGCGGGAGGACGACGCCGGCGGACGGCTCCGACAGGCGCAGGGCGCCGATGATGCCGCGTTGCAGCATGCCGTCGTCGTGCTGCTCGTAGACGTACAGGCCCGGCTCGGGGTCGGCGGCCAGGACGCCTTCGGACACCCAGTCGTGCAGGGTGTCCGCCGCCTGGCGGTTGCGGGCCGTCGGGGTCGTGTCCTGGGGGAGGATCAGCCTGACGATGTTGTGCGGGTCGGCGGACTCGAGGTGGAGCAGACCGTCCGGCCGGACGATGACGTCGTACGGCGGAGATGTCACGGCGGCGAGGCTGCCGACCCGGTCGGGGTCGTAGCGCAGGCCCCGGAACGGGGTCAGTTCGAGGCCGCTGCGCGCCGGGGTTTCCTCCGCGGGACCTGCATAGTTCATTGAGGCATCGTAAGTGTGCAGACGCTGTGCGGGATGATCGGGGGAAAGAGATCGAACGAGGAGCGATGCGTAATGAGCCAGACCGCCAGGACCCGGCCCGAGGCCAGTGAACAGGCGCTGAGCGGGGCCTACGACACGGCTCTGCTGGACCTCGACGGCGTGGTGTACGCGGGCGGCGACGCGATCGCGCACGCCGTGGCATCACTGGGCACGGCCCGTTCGGGAGGGATGCACCTCGCGTATGTCACGAACAATGCGCTGCGTACGCCCGATGCGGTGGCGGAGCATCTGGGTGAGCTCGGTATACCGACCGACGCCGATGACGTCATCACCTCGGCGCAGGCCGTGGCGCGGCTGATCAGCGAGCAGGTGCCCGCCGGTGCGCGCGTGCTGGTGATCGGCGGCGAGGGACTGCGGGTCGCGCTGCGCGAGCGCGGGCTCGAGCCGGTCGAGTCGGCGGACGACGACCCGGCGGCGGTCGTCCAGGGGTTCGGCGGTCCCGACCTGCCCTGGGGGCGCTTCGCGGAGGCGTCCTACGCCGTCGCGCGCGGGGTGCCGTGGTTCGCGTCCAACACCGACCTGACGATCCCGAGCGCGCGGGGGATCGCGCCCGGGAACGGGGCCGCGGTGGAGGTCGTACGCATCGCCACGGGCGCCGAGCCACAGGTGGCGGGCAAGCCGTTGCCCCCGATGCACCGCGAGACGATCCTGCGGACCGGGGCGAAGCGGCCACTGGTGGTCGGCGACCGGCTGGACACGGACATCGAGGGCGCGTGCAACGGCGAGGTGGACTCGCTGCTCGTGCTCACCGGGGTGACGGACGGCGCGCAGCTCCTCGCCGCCCCGCCGCAGCACCGGCCGACGTATGTGGACGCCGATCTGCGCGGGCTGCTCGCCGGACAGCCGGAGGTCGTGGAGGACGGCGACGGGTTCCGCTGCGGCGGCTGGACGGCGCAGGCCGGGAGCGAGCGCCTGGAACTCGCGGGCGAGGGCGAGGCGCTCGACGGGCTGCGGGCGCTGTGCGCGGCGGCGTGGACGGCCGCGGGGGACGGGACGTGCGAGCTGGACGGGGGAAGGCGCTGGCGCGTCTGGGGCTCTGAAGGCCCTGGGGGCTCGTCGGTCGTGGGGCGTAGTCACCCGGGATCGAAGCGTGAGCGAGGGTAGGCTAACCTAACCATGTGTTGGTCGACAGTGCCCCCGAACAGCGCGCGGAGACCGCCCCCGCGCCCCCGCGGCGTCAGGCGATACGCGCCGTCGGGCTCCTCGCGTCTCTGGGCCTCCTGGTGCTCGTCGCGTTGGCGAGTATCGCGATCGGTGCGAAAGCGCTGCCGCTGGACCAGGTCTGGCACGGCCTGTTCCACGGCACGGGGACGTACTCCGACGTCGTGGTGGACGACCGGATCTCGCGTACCGTCCTCGGGCTTCTGGTCGGCGCGGCGCTCGGACTGTCGGGTGCCGTCCTGCAGGCGCTCACCCGCAATCCGCTGGCCGACCCCGGACTGCTCGGCATCAACGCGGGCGCGTCCGCCGCGGTCGTCACCGCCATCACCTACTTCGGTGTCACGAGCCTGAGCGGCTATGTGTGGTTCGCGTTCTTCGGCGCGGCCGCGGTCGGGGCGCTGGTCTGGTTCCTGGGCGGCAGCCGCGGCGCCACTCCGGTGCGGCTCGCGCTCGCCGGCACGGCGGTCAGCGCCGCGCTCTACGGCTATCTGCAGGCCGTGATGATCATGGACGACGCGGCGCTCGGCAAGATGCGCTTCTGGACGGTGGGTTCGCTGGCCTCGGCCACCGACTCGACCATCAGGCAGGTGCTGCCCTTCCTGGTGGTCGGCACGGTCGTCGCGCTGGCGCTCGCCCGCCCCCTGAACGCCATGGCCATGGGCGACGACACCGCCCGCGCACTCGGCGCCAACCTGAACCGCACCCGGGCGCTGTCCATGGCCGCCGCCACCGTGCTGTGCGGCGCCGCGACCGCCGCCTGCGGGCCGATCGTCTTCGTCGGGCTCATGGTCCCGCACGTGGTCCGCTCCTTCACCGGGCCCGACCTGCGCTGGATCCTGCCGTACGCGACCGTGCTGTCGCCCGTGCTGCTCCTCGGCGCCGACGTCGTGGGGCGGATGGTCGCGCGGCCCGCGGAGCTGCAGGTCGGCATCGTCACCGCGGTCCTCGGCGGGCCGGTCTTCATCTCTCTCGTACGACGGCGGAGGACGGCCCAGCTGTGACGTCCACACGTACCCGAGCCGTGCGGACGCGCGGCGGTCTCTCCGTCCGGCTCGACGTCCGGACGTTCACCGTCGTCGTACTGCTGCTGGTGGCCGCGCTCACCGCGAGCGTGGTGCTGATCGGCACCGGCGACTTCCCGATCCCGGCCGCCGACGTCCTCAAGACGCTCGTCGGCAACGGGAACGCGGGCCAGGAGTTCATCGTCAACGACCTGCGGCTGCCGCGGGTGCTCGTCGGCCTGCTGGTCGGAGCCTCGCTCGGGCTCGGCGGGGCGCTGTTCCAGTCCATCTCCCGCAACCCGCTGGGCAGCCCGGACGTCCTCGGCCTCGGCCAGGGATCGACGGCCGGGGCGCTCATCATGATCGTGCTGTTCTCGGGCAGCGCGAACCAGGTCGCGCTGGGAGCGCTCGGCGGTGGCCTGGTGACCGGGCTCGCCATCTATCTGCTCGCCTGGAAGCGGGGGGTGCACGGATACCGACTGGTCCTGGTCGGTATCGGGGTCTCCGCGATCGTCACGGCGGTCGACGGCTATCTGCTGACCAAAGCGGACATCGTCGACGCGGCCCGTGCGGTCGTCTGGATGACCGGCTCCCTCAACGGCCGTGACTGGGCCCAGGTCTGGCCGCTGCTCGCCCTGTGCGCCGTCCTCGTCCCGCTCGTCCTCGGCAACGCGCGCGGGCTGCGCATGATGGAGATGGGCGACGACGTGTCGTACGCCCTCGGAGTGCGCGTCGAGCGCGTACGACTCCTGCTGATGCTGGCCGCCGTGCTGCTCACCGCCGGCGCCACCGCCGCCGCGGGCCCGGTCGGCTTCGTGGCGCTCACCTCGCCGCAGCTCGCCCGGCGGCTGACCCGCTCGCCGGGCCCGAACCTGGTGCCGTCGATGTGCATGGGCGCGACCCTGCTGATCGTCGCGGACTGGGCCTCGCAGCGGGCCTTCGGCGCCGACCAGCTGCCCGTCGGCGTCGTGACGGGGGTCCTGGGCGGGATCTATCTGCTGTGGCTGCTGGTCACCGAGCGCAAGGCGGGCCGGATATGAGCGCCGCGGTGAACAGGGACACCCAGGCGAACGAGAACACTCAAAGGAGCACTGTGAACCGCCTGTCCGCCGACAACGTCACCCTCGGCTACGACCAGCGCGTCATCGCGGAGAAGCTGTCGGTGGAGATCCCCGACAACTCCTTCACCGTGATCGTCGGCCCGAACGCCTGCGGCAAGTCCACGCTGCTGCGCGCCCTGTCGCGGATGCTCAAGCCCCTCGAGGGACGGGTGCTGCTCGACGGGCAGGTCATCCAGTCGATGCCCGCGAAGAAGGTGGCCAGGACGCTCGGGCTGCTGCCGCAGTCGTCGATCGCGCCGGACGGGATCACGGTCGGTGACCTGGTCGGCCGGGGCCGCTATCCGCACCAGGGCCTGCTGCGCCAATGGTCGACGGAGGACGAGCGGGTCGTGCAGGAGTCGATGGCCTCGACCGGCGTCGCCGAACTGGCAGATCGCCATGTCGACGAACTGTCCGGCGGCCAGCGGCAGCGCGTGTGGATCGCGATGGCGCTCGCCCAGCAGACCCCGCTGCTGCTGCTCGACGAGCCGACGACCTACCTGGACATCCAGCACCAGATCGACGTGCTCGATCTGTGCGCCGAACTCCACGAGGAGCGGGGGCGCACCCTGGTCGCCGTCCTGCACGACCTCAATCACGCGGCCCGGTACGCCACCCACCTCGTCGCCCTGCGCGAGGGCCGGGTCATCGCCGAGGGCGCGCCGAACGACATCGTCACGGCGGAACTGGTCGAGGAGGTCTTCGGGCTGCGCTGCCAGGTCATCGACGACCCGGAGACCGGGACGCCGCTGGTGGTGCCCGCGGCACGCAAGGCCCGCGTGAAGGTGGCCGCCGGAGCCGCTGCCGCCGGAGCCGCTAAAGAAGCTTCCTGAGGCGGAACAGGTCGAGCAGGGCCGCCTCCAGCCGCACCCGGCCCGAGCCCCAGGCCTTCGCGAAGTTCAGCTGCCCGTCGACCATGGCGACCAGATCGTCGCCGGACATGGCGAGTCTGATCTGGGCCTTCTCGACGGGTGGCCCCTGGAGGGTGTCGAGCACCTCGATCCGGCCGTCCTTGAGACGACCGACGAAGGTGATGTCGAGGTCGGTGATACGGCAGCTGAGCGAGCGGTCCAGGGCCGCAGCCTCGCGTACGTTCCCGTCCGCGCCCGCCATGTTGTCCGAGAGCTTGTCGAGTGCGCTGCGGCACTCCTCAATCGTGGCCATCGCGGTCGACGGTACCGCAGTGCTTCGGGGTAGCGTCGGGGCATGAACGAGTCAGTGTCGGAGGCCGGGACTCCGCAGGGAGCGATGCCGGAGCCGGAGGTTCCGGTCGAGGTCGAACCCGAACTCGAGTACGACCCCGCCACCCCGGCCCCGCTGGACGTGGACCGCACCCCCACCGGGAACGCCGAGGTCGACGCCCAGCTCGACCGGCTGGGCGACGCCGACCACCTCGCCACGGACGGACATGTCGAGGTGTACGAGGATGTACACCGGGGGCTGCGCGACGCGCTCACCGCGCTCGACGCCCGCCCGGGACCTCCGGCGCCCCCTACGCCGTACGACCGCAGGAGCTGAACCCAACGTGGCAGGAGTGGCACGCCGCCGCCTCGACGCCGAGCTGGTCCGCCGGAAGCTCGCCCGCTCGCGCGAGCACGCCAGCCAGCTGATCGCCGCCGGCCGGGTGAGCGTCGGCAAGACCCTCGCGACCAAACCCGCCACCCAGGTGGAGACCGCGGCCGCGATCGTGGTCACCCAGGACGACAGCGACCCCGACTACGTCTCGCGCGGCGGGCACAAGCTCGCGGGCGCCCTGGCGGCCTTCGTACCCCAGGGACTGAAGGTCGAGGGGCGGCGGGCGCTGGACGCCGGAGCGTCCACCGGAGGCTTCACGGACGTACTGCTGCGCGCGGGCGCCTCCCATGTCGTCGCCGTGGACGTCGGCTACGGTCAACTCGCCTGGTCGCTGCAGAGCGATGAACGCGTCACCGTCAAGGACCGTACGAACGTACGCGAGTTGACGTTGGAGGCGATCGATGGGGAGCCCGTGGATCTTGTTGTCGGGGATCTGTCCTTCATCCCGCTCGGCCTGGTGCTGCCTGCCCTCGTGCGGTGCGCGGCGCCCGACGCCGATCTGGTGATGATGGTCAAGCCGCAGTTCGAGGTGGGGAAGGAACGGCTGGGGAGTGGTGGAGTCGTACGCAGTCCGGAACTGCGCGCCGAGGCGGTGCGCGGAGTGGCCCGGCGGGCCGCGGAGCTGGGGCTCGGGGTGAAGGGCGTGACCGCGAGTCCGCTGCCCGGGCCCTCGGGCAATGTCGAGTACTTTCTGTGGCTGCGTGCCGGGGCACCCGAACTCGACCCGGCCGACGTTGACCGTGCAGTGGCGGAGGGGCCGCGTTGACACAGACCCGAGCTCGTACTGTTTTCCTGCTGGCCCACACCGGGCGGCCCGCTGCGATCCGCAGCGCCGAACTCGTGGTCCAGGGGCTGCTGCGCTCCGGGATCGGGGTGCGCGTGCTGGAGGCGGAGGCGGCCGATCTGCCGCTGCCGCCCGAGGTGGAGCTGGTGAAGGAAGCCACTCCGCAGTGCCTCGACGGATGCGAACTGCTGATCGTGCTCGGCGGTGACGGCACACTGCTGCGCGGCGCCGAGTTCGCCCGCGCCTCCGGCGTGCCGATGCTCGGCGTCAACCTCGGCAGCGTCGGCTTCCTCGCGGAGGCCGAGCGTGACGACCTCGACAAGGTCGTCGACCGGGTGGTGACCAAGGCGTACGAGGTCGAGGAACGCATGACCGTCGACGTCGTCGTCCACCAGAACGGCGACATCGTGCACACCGACTGGGCGCTCAACGAGGCCGCCGTGCAGAAGGTCTCCGCCGAGAAGCTCCTGGAGGTCATCCTCGAGATCGACGGGCGGCCGGTCACCGGCTTCGGCTGCGACGGCATCGTCTGCGCGACCCCGACCGGGTCCACGGCGTACGCCTTCTCCGCCGGCGGCCCCGTCGTCTGGCCCGAGGTCGAGGCACTGCTCATGGTGCCGATCAGCGCGCACGCGTTGTTCGCCAAGCCGATGGTGACCTCACCGAACTCGGTGCTCGCGGTGGAGGTGCTGCCGCACATTCCGCCGGGGGTGCTGTGGTGCGACGGGCGGCGGACGGTGGAGCTGCCGCCGGGGGCGCGGGTGGAGGTACGGCGGGGGGCCGTGCCGGTGCGGCTGGCTCGACTGCACCACGCCTCGTTCACCGACCGGCTGGTGGCCAAGTTCGCGTTGCCGGTTTCCGGGTGGCGCGGGGCGCCGCACTGACACTCCCGTCAGGTCCACTCCCGTGGGTGACAAGGCACCGTTTGTAGGTGCTTGTCACCTGCGGGTTCGCGGCAGCGGGGCGGGGGCCGTCGCACATCCGTGGCTGGACCTCGTAAGGTCGTGTCCGTGTTGGAGGAGATGCGGATACGGTCGCTCGGAGTCATCGACGACGCGGTCGTCGAGCTGTCACCAGGCTTCACCGCCGTGACCGGTGAGACCGGTGCGGGCAAGACGATGGTGGTCACCAGCCTCGGGCTGCTGCTCGGCGGGCGCGCGGACCCCGCCCTCGTACGGATCGGCGCCAAGAACGCCGTCGTGGAGGGGCGGATCACCGTACCCGCGGGCGGTACGGCGATCGTACGGGCCGAGGAGGCGGGCGCCGAGCTCGACGACGGCGCGCTGCTGATCAGCCGTACCGTTTCGGCCGAGGGACGCTCACGGGCACACCTGGGCGGCCGTTCCGTCCCGGTGGGCGTGCTCGCCGAGCTGGCCGACGAGCTGGTGGCCGTGCACGGGCAGACCGACCAGCAGGGGCTGCTCAAACTGTCCCGGCAGCGGCAGGCGCTCGACCGGTACGCCGGGGACGCGGTCGCCGTGCCGCTCGCCAAGTACGCGGGGGCCTACCGGCGACTGCGGGCCATCTCGGCCGAGCTGGACGAGATCACCACACGCGCCCGTGAGCGGGCCCAGGAAGCCGACCTGCTGCGCTTCGGACTCGAGGAGATCGCGGCGGTCGAGCCGCGCGCGGGCGAGGACACGGAACTGTCGGCGGAGGCGGAGCGGCTCGGGCACGCGGAGGCGCTCGCGTCCGCCGCCACGGCCGCGCACGCCGCGCTCGCGGGCAATCCCGAGGACCCCGAGGGCATCGACGCGGCGACGCTCGTCGCGGGCGCGCACCGGGCCCTGGAGGCCGTACGGTCGCACGACGCCGCGCTCGCCGGGCTGTCCGGGCGGATCGGGGAGATCAACATCCTGCTGCGCGACGTGGCGGGAGAGCTGGCCGGGTACGCCGACGACCTCGACGCCGATCCCTTGCGGCTCGCGGCCGTGGAGGAGCGCCGCGCCGCGCTCACCCAGCTGACCCGGAAGTACGGCGAGGACATCGACGCCGTACTCGCGTGGGCCGAGCAGGGCGCCGCACGGCTCCTCGAACTCGACGGCGACGACGAGCGGATCGACGAGCTGACCGGGGAGCGGGACGCGCTGCGGGCCGAACTGGGCGGGCTTGCGCAGGCGCTGACGGACGCCAGGACCGAGGCCGCCGAACGGTTCGCCGCCGCCGTGACCGCCGAGCTGGCCTCGCTCGCCATGCCGCACGCACGCGTGTCGTTCGAGATCCGGCAGACCGACGACCCCGAGGGCGTGGAGCTCGGCGGGCGCACCGTCGCGTACGGGCCCGCGGGTGTGGACGAGGTCGAGCTGCTGCTCGCCCCCCATCCCGGGGCGCCGCCGCGGCCCATCGCCAAGGGGGCCTCCGGTGGTGAGCTCTCCCGCGTGATGCTCGCGGTGGAGGTCGTCTTCGCGGGGACCGACCCCGTGCCGACGTATCTCTTCGACGAGGTCGACGCCGGTGTGGGTGGCAAGGCCGCGGTCGAGATCGGGCGGCGGTTGGCCAAACTCGCCAAGAGCGCGCAGGTCGTCGTGGTGACTCATCTGCCGCAGGTCGCCGCGTTCGCCGACCGGCAGCTGCTGGTCGAGAAGACCAACGACGGATCCGTGACGCGCTCCGGGGTGAAGGTGCTCGAGGGGGAGGAGCGGGTTCGGGAGCTGTCCCGGATGCTGGCGGGGCAGGAGGACTCGGAGACGGCCCGGGCACATGCGGAGGAGTTGTTGGCCACGGCTCGGGGTGACGTGTAGTTCCGTCCGCGGGCGGGGCCGGCTTTTGCGTCGCTCCGCGACGGGCGCCTTGACCGCTCCGCGGTCTTCTCTTCGCCGCTCCGCGGCGCGTTCCGCGCCCACCCCTTTTTTGCCGCCCCGTCCCCGCCCGAAGCGGCCCGCTCCGCGGGCCCCTGGAGTTGTCGCATGATCACCAGCTTCGGTACCGCCGTCGCCGTCACCCGCGCCACCCTCGCAGGCCTGCGCTCCAAGACCCCGGGCGGCCGGGAGCGCTGGCAGCGCACGAACTACGCCGGGCGCACCGTCGAGTTGTACGCCGGCCCCGCCACCGCCCTCGGAGCGGCGCTCGCGGCCGCGCGCGTCCACCGTGGCGCCGGGGCCGCGGTCCTGGCCGCCGGGGTGTGCGGCGCGTACGACGACGTGGTCGGGGCGGGGGACCCCCGCCGGGGGTTCCGGGCGCATCTGGGGGCGCTGAAGGACGGGGAGGTGACCAGTGGGGCGGTCAAGCTGTTCGGAATCTCGGCCGCGGGGCTGGTGGCGGGGGCGCTGCTCAAGGAGCGGCCTGTGGACAAGCTGCTCGCGGGGGTCGTGATCGCGGGGAGCGCGCACTTCGTCAACCTCGTGGATGTCCGGCCGGGGCGGGCCGCCGGTGCGGTGCTCGCGCTGGGGGTCCCGGGGCTGCTGCGGGGCGGGCCCGCCGGGCGGCTGTCGGCCGCGGCGGCGGGTGCGGCGGCGGCCGTGTTCCCCGACGACCTCGGTGCGCGCGCGATGATCGGTGACACCGGGGCCCACGCGCTCGGCGCCGCGCTGGGCAGCGCGATCGTCGCGGGCAACGGGCGGGCAGGGCTCCTCGCCCATGCCGCGGCGCTGGTGGCCGCGACCGTGTACGGGGACAAGGTCAGCGAGGCGGTCGCGCGACCGCTGGGGTGAGGGGCGGACACCCCGTCGCGCATCCAGCGAAGGACAACCCGTCGCGAAGACACGCGACTTGTCACTCTTGTGGGTGACAGCTGTCGTCGAGTTGGGCGCTGCGCCGCGAGGCTTGCTCCGATGGCGGTCCCGGAACACCCGTACGGCCTGGCATCCTTGGCGTAGTACGCGGAGCACGACGTGCGGTACACCCCCCTCTGGCTTTCCCTCTGTACGTTCTCCGTGCCCGTCCGACGCCGAACCAGGAGCCCCGGCCACGTGAGCCACGTGAGCAGCCACTCACCGCACGGTCAGTCGCCGCTGCGCACCGTGCAGGTGCTCGGCGGCGGAAGCGCGGGCAGCAGCGCGCATGTGCGGTCGCTGGCTTCGGGGCTCGTCGCCCGGGGGGTGCGGGTCACCGTGTGTGCACCCGCCGAGGCCGACCTCGCGTACGGGTTCAGTGGCGTCGGCGCCCAGCACGTTCCCGTGCCGCGCAGCAGCGATCCGGCCGCCGTGGCCGCGCTGCGGGTGGCCTGCGCGGACGCCGACCTCGTGCACGCGCACGGGCTGCACGCCGCGCTGCGGGCCGCGCTCGCGCTCAGCGGGCGGCGCACCCCGCTCGTCGTCACCTGGCACACCCGTTCGCACGCGGAGGGCGCGCGGGCGCGTCTGCTGCGGCTGCTGGAGCGGCGGGTCGCCAGGGCCGCGGCGGTGGTGCTGGGCTCCTCGTCCGACCTCGTGGACCGCGCCCGCAGGCGCGGGGCGCGGGACGCCCGGCTCGCGGCCGTCGCGTTCCCGACGCCACGCAAGGTCGTCGAGTACGGGGACCCCGACCGGCTCCGCCACAAGGCGCGGGCCGAACTCGGCGCCACCGACCGCCCGTTGCTCATGGCCGTCGGTTCCCTCGACCGGCACCGCGGATACGACACCCTGCTCGACGCCTCGCGCGCGTGGCGCTCGCTCGACCCCGTGCCGCTCCTGGTGATCGCCGGGGAGGGGCCGCTGCGGGCGGCCCTCCAGCGGCGGATCGAGGACGAGGAGCTGCCGGTGCGGCTCGTCGGGCGGCGCGAGGACGTCTCCGAGCTGCTTCTGGCCTCCGATCTCGCGGTGTTGCCGAGTGGTTGGGAGTCCCGTTCCGTGCTCGCCCAGGAGGCCCTGCACGCGCGTGTGCCGCTCGTCGCGACCGCCGTCGGAGGTATCCCCGAACTGGTCGGCGACGCGGCCGAACTCGTCCCGTGCGCGGACGCCGACGCGCTCGCCGCCGCCGTCGTACGGCTGCTCGGGGACGACGATCGCCGGGAGTTGCTCAAGGAGCGGGGGGTGCGGCAGGCCGCGACCTGGCCGACCGAGGACGAGACCGTCGCCCAAGTGCTCAGCGTCTACGACGAGCTGACCCAGACCAGGCCCCTTGCCTAGGTCCTGTCTCAGGGCACGTGCCGTCGCGCTCGCAGTGCCAGGCTCAACGCCAGCACCGTCTGCGGGTCGTCCAGGTCCGTGCCCAGCAACTCCCCGATCCGGGCGAGGCGGTTGTAGAGGGTCTGCCGGTTCAGGTGCAGCTCGCGGGCCGTCTCCGCCTTGCGGCCCGCGTGCGCCAAGTACGTCTCGAGGGTGGGCAGCAGCGGCGGCTTGGAGCGGAGGTCGTGGTCGCGGAGGGGGCCGATGGCGCGCTCCACGAAGGCCGCCAGGTCCGGATGGTCGCGCAGCCGCCACAGGAGCAGGTCGGTGTCGAGGCGACGGGCGTCGTACCAGGGGCGGTCCGTCAGGCCCTGCGCGGCCGTCGCCGTCTCCGCCGCGTGCCGCAGGCCCGCCGAGGCCGCCGCCCAGCCGCCCGCGACCCCGACCACGACCACGGGCGGCTGTGCCCCCGGCCGCTGCATGCCCGCGCGCTCCACGCCCGCCCTGAGGGCCGCCGCGACCCGGTCCGCGACCGCCGCGCGCTCGGACTCCGAACGCAGGCCCAGCAACAGGGGGACACGGCCCTCCACCGGACGTACGCCCAAAAGAACCGGCACCCCCACCGAGGCCAGCTCCTCCGCGACCGCGCGCGCCAGGACGGCCCAGCCGCCGCCGGGGGAGGGGCCGTCGGCGAGCCGCATCACGACCGGCAGGAGCGGGCCGCTGCCGGGCTTGAAGCCGAGCACGCGGGCCTGTGCGGGGGCGTCCTCGGCGGCGATACGGCCCTCCGCGAGGTCGGTGAGGAAGTCCCCGCGTCCGCGTGCCGCGAGCTCCTCCTCCTGGCGGGCCTGCATGAGGACGACGGCCAGGATGCCCGCGGCCCGCTCCGCCGCGATCCGGTGCACGGGGGCGACCGGGGCGCTGACGGGCAGGAGGACCAGCCGGGCGCGTACCGAGCCGGTGCCGGGGCCGCCGCCCGGCACGTCCACGAGGGTCGTCCCGGCGGGCGGCTCCTCCTTGTGCTGGCCGCGCATCCCCTCCCACACCTGGAGCGGATCGGCGCCGGCGGAGCCGGCCCCCGCGGCGTACAGGAGCTGTCCGTCCGCGGTCTCCAGGAAGACGGGGTTGCCGCTGAAGTCCGCGAGGATGCCGAGGACCTGGGGTATGCCCCCGCCGCCGAGCAGGGCCTCGGTACAGCGCCGGTGCACTTCCTCGGCCCGCTGCAGCAGCGCGTAGTGGCCGTTGACGATCTCGGTGTGGATCTCCTCCGTGACCGCCACGAAGGGCACCTCGCGGTGCAGCTGGACCAGCGGGAGACCGGCGGAGCGGGCCGTCTCCACGAGGGCCGAGGGCAGCCGGGTGAAGCGCGGGCCGAGTTCCACGACGAGTGCCGCGATACCGCGCTCCGCGAGGGTGCGGACGAACGCGCGCTGGTCGGCGGGGCGGGTGCCGAGGCCGTAGCCCGTGGTCAGGAGCAGTTCGCCGCCCTTGAGGAGCGAGGCGATGTTCGGGACCTCGCCCGCGTGCACCCAGCGCACGGTGCGGCCCAGCCGGTCGGCGCCCGCGAGGATCTCCGGCAGCCCGCTGCGCAGCCCGGGCAGCTCCAGCGCTCGCTGCACGGTGATTCCGGCGCCCTGGGTGTCGTATCGACTGTCCAAGTGGCTGTCCAAACGGCTGTCCATGCAGCGGACGCTACCCGGGGAGGCCTCCCGGAGGCATGTCCGAGGCCGGGCCGCTCACTACCGGGGCAGGATGTTGTGGTTGAAGCGGAAGACGTTGTCCGGGTCGTACGTGGCTTTCACCGCGGCCAGCCGGCGGATGTTCCCGGCGCCGAGGCCGGCCACCACGCGGTCGACTCCCTCGTCGCCGACGAGGTTGAGGCAGACCGCGCCGGTACTCCACGGCCGGAGGGCGGCGCGCACGTCCTCCACCCACTGGACGCAGCGCCTGTCGTCGGCCGGGTCCTCCCACATCCCGAAGGGGTGCACGGTCCACCGGGCGTCCCGGAACGGCACCGGGAAGCGGTCCGGACCGGAGGCGATCGCGCCGCCCTGCGGGAACAGCGAGTACCGGGTGGCCGTGGGCACGGGCAGGGCGTTTCCCAGCTCGCAGAAGACGTCCACGGCCTTGTCGGGCAGGCCGGTCAGGGACTCCGCGGAAGAGTGGTTCCTCAGGCCCGGCGGGCTGTCCAGGATGCGCTGGAAGGCGGCGTAGGGGAGGGCCGTGAGGATCACGGCCTCGTGAGGCAGCGCCAGCAGCGGCCGGGCGAGCTTGCGGAGGTCCTGCTCGGGGCCCGGGTACGTCAGGAGTGCGTCGACCAGCTGTGTGCGGATGATCCCGCCGCCGGTCTCCGGCGGTGCGGCTTCGATGATCTCGCGGTAGCCGCGGACCACGTCCGGGCCGGACTCCGGGCGGTAGGTGAGCAGGGCGATCGAGAAATCCGGCAGCGGGTGCAGTCTCAGGGTCAGTGCGGTGGCGACGCCGAAGTTGCCGCCACCGCCGTGCAGGGCCCAGAAGAGTTCCGGGTTCTCGTGATCGGTGGCCTGGATCTGCGAGCCGTCGGCCGTGACCAGTTCGACGCCGAGCAGGTTGTCGACGGCGAGGCCGAAGGCGCGGTCGAGCCAGCCGGTGCCGCCGCCGAGGGCGAAGCCGGCGACGCCGGTGGTCGAGTTCCGGGCGCCGGTGGTGGCCAGGCCGTGGGGCAGGGTGGCGTGGTCGAGGTGGCTCATGAGGGCGCCGCCCTCGACCCGTACCGTCCGGAAGCCGGGGTGGACGGTCACCGTGTGCATCCGGCGCAGGTCGATGACCAGGCCGTTGTCGTTGAGCGACATCCCGGCCGGGCTGTGGCCGCCGGCTCGGATCGCGATGTGGAGGTCCAGGTCCCGGGCGAAGCGGACGCAATGGACCACGTCCGCCTTGGTCTCGCACCGGGCGATCACTGCCGGGTGGCGGTCGATGCGGGCGTTGAAGAGCGTGCGGGCGTCGTCGTAGCCGGGATCTTCAGGCCTGAGAGCGTCGCCGGTCAGGTGTGCGCGTAGGGCGGCGAGGCGGGTGTGGGCCTTTGAGAAGGGGGACATCGCAGCTGCCCCCTTTTTCAGGAGGGGACGGGACTACTTTTCAGCCTAGGGGCTTGTGTGGGGCTGCGGGCGGGTGGGGGCTGGTCGTGCAGTTCCCCGCGCCCCTGAAAGCAGATGCTCGCGCGCCCTTGAAGAGAGCATCGGCCCGTGTCCCTGACGACAGCGGCGGCCCGACCCCGAAAAGGGGATGAAAGCGGCGGCCCCGCTCCCGAAAAGGGGAACGCGGGCCGCCGTCCCGCTCGCGTCAGCCGCCGTATGCCCCGCTTGCCGTCAGCCTCAGGGCCGTGTCGATCAGGGGCACGTGGCTGAAGGCCTGGGGGAAGTTGCCCACCTGGCGCTGGAGGCGGGGGTCCCATTCCTCGGCCAGGAGGCCCAGGTCGTTGCGGAGGGCCAGGAGCCTTTCGAAGAGCTTGCGGGCCTCGTCGACGCGGCCGATCATCGCCAGGTCGTCCGCCATCCAGAAGGAGCAGGCCAGGAAGGCCCCCTCGTCGCCCTCGAGGCCGTCCACGCCCGCGTCCTCGCCGGTGGTCGGGTAGCGCAGGATGAAGCCGTCCGAGGTGGACAGCTCGCGCTGGATCGCCTCGATGGTGCCGATCACGCGCTTGTCGTCCGGGGAGGAAGCCCATCTGCGGGATGAGGAGCAGCGAGGCGTCCAGCTCCTTGGAGCCGTACGACTGCGTGAAGGTGTTGCGCTCCTTGTCGTAGCCCTTCTCGCACACGTCCCGGTGGATGTCGTCGCGCAGTTCGCGCCACTTCTCCAGCGGGCCGTCCGCGTCACCGGACTCGATGAGCTTGATCGTGCGGTCGACGGCGACCCAGGCCATGACCTTGGAGTGCACGAAGTGGCGGCGCGGGCCGCGGACCTCCCAGATGCCCTCGTCCGGCTGGTCCCAGTGGTCCTCCAGGTAGCGGATCAGCTTCAGCTGGAGGAGCGAGGCGTAGTCGTTGCGCGACAGCCCCGTCATGTGGGCCAGGTGCAGGGCCTCGATGACCTCGCCGTAGACGTCCAGCTGGAGCTGGTGCGCGGCGCCGTTGCCGACCCGCACGGGGCCCGAGTTCTCGTATCCGGGGAGCCAGTCGAGCTCCGCCTCGCCCAACTCCCGCTCGCCCGCGATGCCGTACATGATCTGCAGGTTCTCCGGGTCGCCGGCCACGGCGCGCAGCAGCCATTCGCGCCAGGCGCGGGCCTCGTCGCGGTAGCCGGTGCGCAGGAGGGAGGAGAGGGTGATCGCGGCGTCGCGCAGCCAGGTGTAGCGGTAGTCCCAGTTGCGTACGCCGCCGATCTCCTCCGGGAGGGAGGTGGTGGGCGCGGCGACGATGCCGCCCGTGGGGGCGTACGTCAGGGCCTTGAGGGTGATCAGGGAGCGGACGACGGCCTCGCGGTAGGGGCCGTGGTACGTGCACTGGTCGACCCAGTCGCGCCAGAAGTCCTCGGTGGCCTCCAGGGCCTGCTCCGGCTCGGGCAGCGCGGGGGGCTTCTTGTGTGAGGGTTCCCACGAGATGGTGAACGCGATCCGGTCACCGGGTGCCACCGTGAAGTCGGCGTACGTGGTCAGCGCCTTGCCGTAGGTCTCGCAGGCGGTGTCGAACCAGACCGAGTCGGGTCCGGCGACGGCGACCGTGCGCCCCTCGTGCTTGTGCACCCAGGGCACGACACGGCCGTAGGAGAAACGCATCCGCAGCGCGGAGCGCATCGGGACCCGGCCCGTGACGCCTTCCACAATTCGGATCAGCTGGGGCGCGCCGTCGCGCGGCGGCATGAAATCGGTCACTCGGACCGTGCCGCGTGGGGTGTCCCACTCGGATTCGAGGATCAGCGAGTCGCCGCGGTACGAGCGGCGCGCCGCCGTCGGTGGTTCGGCGTCGGCCGCGTGGGCGGGCCCGAGCCGCCAGAATCCGTGTTCCTCCGTGCCGAGCAGTCCCGCGAAGATGGCATGAGAGTCGAAGCGGGGCAGGCACAGCCAGTCCACTGTGCCGTCCCGGCAGACCAGTGCTGCGGTCTGCATGTCTCCGATGAGTGCGTAGTCCTCGATGCGCCCGGCCACGTGCATCTCCAGTCGAACGGCCACGTCGCCCCCGAGGGGCGGTCGCTCTGCGGTCAGGGAACAGGAACGTTAAAACGTTAGAAGATTGAACGTTAGAACGTTGGTAAAGCGTCGTTGCGGAACGTCAATTATCGGTGCGATTGCCGTTGCGAAACGAACTGACGAGCTCTCGTGGTTCCGGGATACGGGCGGGGATGGTGCCGTGTGCCGGCCGGACTCGGCAGCGAGTGTCCGAGCAGGATACGACGCACGTGGGTGATCCGCGTGCCGCTCCAGGCAACCCGACTGGTCCGATCGAGTGAGTGCTGTGTGTGGTCCGTGCCGATGTGTGTGCGGAGCGTGGCCGGAAGCGGCCTCCTCGGGTCGCTGATACCCTGGTAGCCCGTGGACCGGTGGGCAAGAAACCCCCGAACCGCAGCGACGG
The DNA here is from genome assembly GCF_039503195.1 of Streptomyces mirabilis. Lineage (NCBI taxonomy): Bacteria > Bacillati > Actinomycetota > Actinomycetes > Kitasatosporales > Streptomycetaceae > Streptomyces > Streptomyces mirabilis. The sequence continues at coordinate 2,695,298 of NZ_JBCJKP010000001.1, read as the reverse complement.
CACCTCCGGAAATCTTCGGACACCACGCCGGTACGCACTCCAGACCGCGACCACGGGAGCCCCCTCTTGGCCATGCCGCCCAAATCCACGACGACCAAGCACATCTTCGTCACCGGGGGTGTCGCCTCCTCCCTCGGTAAGGGCCTGACCGCCTCCAGCCTGGGTGCGCTGCTCAAGGCGCGGGGCCTGCGGGTCACCATGCAGAAGCTCGACCCCTACCTGAACGTCGACCCGGGCACCATGAACCCGTTCCAGCACGGCGAGGTGTTCGTCACCAACGACGGCGCCGAGACCGACCTGGACATCGGACACTACGAGCGCTTCCTCGACGTTGACTTGGACGGCTCCGCCAATGTCACTACAGGGCAGGTGTACTCGACGGTCATCGCCAAGGAGCGGCGTGGCGAGTACCTGGGCGACACCGTGCAGGTCATCCCGCACATCACCAACGAGATCAAGCACCGGATCCGTCGTATGGCGACCGACGACGTCGACGTCGTCATCACCGAGGTCGGCGGCACGGTCGGCGACATCGAGTCGCTGCCCTTCCTGGAGACCGTCCGCCAGGTCCGGCACGAGGTCGGCCGGGACAACGTGTTCGTGGTCCACATCTCGCTGCTGCCGTACATCGGCCCCTCCGGTGAGCTGAAGACCAAGCCGACCCAGCACTCGGTCGCGGCTCTCAGGAACATCGGTATCCAACCGGACGCGATCGTGCTGCGCGCCGACCGCGAGGTGCCCACCGCCATCAAGCGCAAGATCTCGCTGATGTGCGACGTCGACGAGGCGGCCGTGGTCGCGGCCATCGACGCCAAGTCGATCTACGACATCCCGAAGGTGCTGCACACCGAGGGCCTGGACGCCTACGTCGTACGCAAGCTGGACCTGCCCTTCCGTGACGTGGACTGGACGACCTGGGACGACCTGCTCGACCGCGTCCACAACCCGCTCCACGAGATCAACCTCGCGCTCGTCGGCAAGTACATCGACCTGCCCGACGCCTACCTCTCGGTCACCGAGGCGCTGCGCGCCGGCGGCTTCGCCAACAAGGCCCGCGTGAAGATCAAGTGGGTCACCTCGGACGACTGCAAGACCCCGGCGGGCGCCGCGAAGCAGCTCGGCGACGTCGACGCGATCTGCATCCCCGGCGGCTTCGGCGACCGTGGCGTGTCGGGCAAGGTCGGCGCGATCCAGTACGCCCGCGAGAACAAGATCCCGCTGCTCGGCCTCTGTCTCGGCCTGCAGTGCATCGTGATCGAGGCCGCACGCAACCTGGCCGGCATCCCGGACGCCAACTCCACCGAGTTCGACTCCGCCACCGCCCACCCCGTCATCTCCACGATGGCCGAGCAGCTCGACATCGTGGCGGGCGAGGGCGACATGGGCGGAACGATGCGCCTGGGCATGTATCCGGCCAAGCTCGCCGAGGGCTCCATCGCGCGCGAGGTGTACGACGACAAGGAGTACGTCGAGGAGCGTCACCGTCACCGCTACGAGGTGAACAACGCCTACCGCGGCGAGCTGGAGAAGAAGGCCGGTCTGCAGTTCTCCGGCACCTCCCCGGACGGCAAGCTCGTGGAGTACGTCGAGTACCCGCGCGAGGTGCACCCCTACCTGGTCGCGACCCAGGCGCACCCCGAGCTGCGCTCCCGCCCGACCCGCCCGCACCCGCTCTTCGCGGGCCTGGTCAAGGCCGCCGTCGAGCGCAAGACGGGCAAGTAACAGCAGGGCTGTACGGTGGCCGGGGTACGCGTCTTTTGGGACACGTGCCCCGGTTTTCGTTCGGTGCGTAGGAGGAACAGGGCGACATGACGATCAAGGACACCCCCGAGGAGTGGGAAGTCAGGGCCACCGCGACTCCCTTCGTCGGCAACAAGACGTCCGTCCGCACCGACGACGTGGTCATGCCGGACGGATCGATCGCCCGCCGCGACTACCAGGTCCACCCCGGGTCCGTGGCCGTCCTCGCCCTCGACGACCAGGACCGCGCGGTGGTGCTGCGCCAGTACCGGCACCCCGTGCGCCACAAGCTGTGGGAGATCCCGGCCGGACTCCTCGACGTGCCCGGTGAGAACCCGCTGCACGCCGCCCAGCGCGAGCTGTACGAGGAGGCGCACGTCAAGGCCGAGGACTGGCGGGTGCTGACCGACGTCTACACCACCCCGGGCGGCTGCTCCGAGGCCGTGCGGATCTTCCTCGCCCGTGACCTCTCCGAGGCCGAGGGGGAGCGCTTCGAGGTCGAGGACGAAGAGGCCGACATGGAGCTGGCCCGGGTCCCCGTCGGCGACCTCGTGCGCGGGGTGCTCGGCGGCGAACTGCACAACAACTGTCTCGTCGTGGGCGTCCTCTCCCTGGTCGCCGCCCGCGGCGGCGACGGACTCGACGCGCTGCGCCCGGCCGAGGCGCCCTGGCCGGCCCGCCCCTTCGCGTCCTGACGCACCCCGGACGCTCCGCTGCCACGGCCGGATCGAACGGCCGGATCGAACGGCCGGATCGAACGGCCGGATCGAACGGCCGGATCGAACGGCCGGATCGAACGGCCGGACACCAGCAGTCCTACGATCGGCTGATCCGATCGGGGGACGTCCCCGCCGTGCTCCGCCCGGATCGTCGCAGAGCGTGAACTAGGCTCTGGAAACGCCCGAACCGGAGTCCCGGCGGGCTTGCGCGCGCAGTGGGACGGGAGCGTGGCCCGTGGCGGATCAGGCGGTGGACACAGACGGCGCGAAGGTGTCGTCGGCGGGGCGGCGCCCGGCTGCCGGGTCCGCTCCTACGGAGGGTCAGTTCCTGGGCCGCACAAGAGAGTTGAAGGAACTCAGGGTCGACATCGAGCGCGCGGGCCTGGACACCCTCGCGGGCCGCAAGGCACCCCGCGCGCGTGTGCTGCTCATCGCCGGCAGGCCCGGATCGGGCCGGACCGCGCTCGCCGAGGAGCTCGCGCGGCAGGTTGCGGGGAGTTACCCGGACGGGGTGCTGCGCGCCCGGCTCACCGAACCCGACGGCACTCCCGTGCCCACCGAGCGCACCGCGCGGGAACTGCTGAGGACCCTGGAGCTGCCCGCTCCGGCGGGGGCCGCCGCCGACGACCTGAGCGAGGCGGTGCGCGAGGCCCTCGCCACCCGCCGCGTCCTGCTGCTGCTCGACGACGCGGCCGACGCCGAGCAGGTCGACGCGCTGCTCCCGGACACCCCCGAGTGCCTGGTCGTCGCGGTCTCCGGCGGGCCGCTGACCGGCATCGCCGACGTCCGCCCCTGCACCCTGGGCGGCCTGGACACCAAGTCCGCGCTCGAACTGCTCGACCGCTTCACCGGCTCGGTGCGCATCACCGTCGACCCGCTGGCGGCCGAGGGACTGGTCGAGGAGTGCGCCGGTCAGCCCGCCGCCCTGCGCCTCGCGGGAGGCTGGCTCGCCGCCCGCCCCACCTCGGCCGTCGCCGACCTCGCCAAGCAACTGCGCACCGAGGGCGACGAGAGCACCCCGCTCGCCCGGGTCTTCCACCTCGTCTACACCGCGCTGTCCGCCACCGCCGCGCGGATACTGCGTCTGCTCTCGCTCGCCCCGGCCGGCCTCATCGACCCGCACACCGCGTCCGCGCTGGCCGGCTGCTCGGTGGACACCGCACGGGCCGCGCTGGACGACTTCGTCGGCTTCGGCCTCGTACGGCCCGTCGAGTCGCGGCTGCCGCAGTACGAGGTGCCCGGCTGCCTGCTGCCGCTGCTGCGCTCCCTCGCCGACAGCCAGGACCGCCCGGCCGAGCTGCAGCTGGCCCGCGCCCGGATGCTGGAGCGGACCGTACGGCTGCTGGTGTCCTGCCGCGCCATCACCGAGACCGACAACGCGCCCGCCCGCGAGAAGCTCGCCGCGCTGCCCCGCGAACTGCGCTTCCCGACCCCCAGGGCGGCCGAGGACTGGCTGCGCATCCGGCAGCCCGCGTTGCTGGCCGCGGCCCGGCTCGCGGTCGCGGACGGGGAGCTGGACACCCTGGCCAGGCGGCTGATGGCCGCGCTGGTGCGGGCGATGGTCGCCCACTTCGGCACCCGGGCCGCGGCGCCCGAGCTGTACGGCATCCACCGCCTCGTCCTCGACGTCGCCGAGCGCCGGGGTCTGCCCCGCGAGAAGGCCGCGGCCCTGCTGAACCTCGCCGACCTGGACGCGCAGACCGGCCGCACGGCCGACGCCCTGGCCCGCTACCGGGCCGCCCTGGACGCCGGACGCGAGGCGAACGACCCGTATGCGACCGGCCGCGCGATGGAATCCGTAGGCGGCGCCCATCAGGAGCTCGGGGACCACGACCGGGCCGCCGACTGGTACGGCAGGGCGCTCGCCCAACGCCTGGCACGGGACGAGCGGGTGGACGCCGCCCGGCTGTACGGCCGTATCGCCACCGCGCACACCTACGCGGGCCGCTACGGCGAGGCGCTGCGCAACTGGCGCGCCGCCGTCACCGGACACCGCAGGAACGGCGATGTGCCCGCTCAGGCACGGGCGTTGAGCGAGCTGGCGCGCGTCCAGGAGTACGCCGGGCGGCCCGAGGAGTCGCTGCGCACCTGCCACGAGGCGGTCGAGTGGGCGCGCCGCGCCGAGGACCACCGGCTGCAGGCCGCGCTGCAGCTCCGGCTGGCCGACACCCTGGACCGGCTCGGCGACCCCGCCGCGGCGCGACTGCACCGCAAGGCGGCCGAGCGCATGCTGGGTGATGAGCTCCCGGAGTGCGCGACGGCCGTGGAAGACACAGAAGGCACGGAACAAGGTGCTAACGCCTGCGAAATCCGTAGTACATCCGTCGAAGATTGATGCATTGAAAGGCTAGACAGAGCGAACCCCTTCATTAGACTGGCTCCGCCGCGTTCTTTCGTGGTGTCTCCCGGTGCGCCCCCGTGTATCCGGGTATGACATGCATTGCCCCGGCTTGCATCGCCTCGGCCGTGCATAGCCCCAGAACCCTCTGAGTCAAGGACCGTGATCGACGTGAAGGTCGGCATCCCCCGCGAGGTCAAGAACAACGAGTTCCGGGTGGCCATCACCCCCGCCGGTGTGCACGAGCTGGTGCGCAACGGCCACCAGGTCGTCGTCGAGCGGAACGCCGGTGTCGGCTCCTCGATCACGGACGACGAGTACGTTTCCGCCGGTGCGCAGATCCTGCAGACCGCCGACGAGGTCTGGGCCGCCGCCGACCTGCTGCTGAAGGTCAAGGAGCCCATCGCGGAGGAGTACCACCGCCTCCGCAAGGACCAGACCCTCTTCACCTACCTGCACCTGGCCGCGTCCAAGGAGTGCACGGACGCGCTCCTGGAGTCCGGCACCACGGCGATCGCGTACGAGACGGTCGAGCTGCCGAGCCGCGCGCTGCCGCTGCTCGCCCCGATGTCCGAGGTCGCGGGCCGCCTCGCCCCCCAGGTCGGCGCCTACCACCTGATGGCCGCCAACGGCGGCCGCGGTGTGCTGCCCGGCGGTGTCCCCGGTGTGCTGCCCGCCAAGGCGGTCGTCATCGGCGGCGGCGTCTCCGGCTGGAACGCCGCGCAGATCGCCATCGGCATGGGCTTCCAGGTGACCCTGCTCGACCGTGACATCAACAAGCTCAAGGAGGCGGACAAGATCTTCGGCACGAAGATCCAGACCGTCGTCTCCAACGCCTTCGAGCTCGAGAAGGCCTGCCTCGAGGCCGACCTCGTCATCGGTGCGGTCCTGATCCCCGGTGCCAAGGCCCCGAAGCTCGTCACCAACGAGCTGGTCTCCCGGATGAAGGCGGGAAGTGTTCTTGTCGACATCGCGATCGACCAGGGCGGATGCTTCGAGGACTCCCGTCCGACCACGCACGCCGAGCCGACCTTCCCGGTCCACAAGTCGGTCTTCTACTGCGTCGCCAACATGCCCGGCGCCGTGCCCAACACCTCCACGTACGCGCTGACCAACGCCACGCTGCCGTACATCGTGGAACTGGCCAACCGCGGCTGGGTCGAGGCGCTGCGCCGCGACCCCGCGCTGGCCAAGGGCCTCAACACGCACGACGGCAAGGTCGTGTACCGGGAGGTCGCGGAGGCGCACGGCCTGGAGCACGTCGAGCTGGAGTCCCTGCTCGGCTGAGACACCGAAGGGTGACCGGCCGAGTGGCCGGCTGACCCATCGATCGGCAAAAGGCGATACGTCAACACAGGTCGTCAACGCCCCGTACCCGGCCGGACCTTGCCCAGCGAGGTCCGGCCGGGTGTGTGTCGGGTCACTTTGCGACACTCGTTCAACTCGCCACGAACGTAACCCTTTAACCGATTCGCACACCCGTGAAACCTGCTGTGCGACGGCCTTACGCCCTTGACAGAGGGGTGTTCGGTTGCCGACACATCGGGTCGGGTCCGGCGGATTGTGTTGCTGCGGACCGGTGACACGCCATAGAGTCGCCAACCGTCGGCATGGTGCCACGCTGACCTATCTAGAAGTTTCCTGGTCACCAAGGAGGTAAGACGACTTGTGAATGAGTCGACATTTACTCCCGGGGGTGGTCAACCAGGAATGCCGGCGCGGGGCCAGGGCCCCACGGGGCTCGAGGCTGTCGGCTCCGTCGCTGTCCGAACCTTCGCAGCGCAAAAGAGTCCCCGGATGACTCAGACAGCACACCAGAGCATGGATGGCCATCACGTGAACGCCATGGCCGGCAACGGAAGTGGCGGGAACCACACCCACTTCGCCGACTACGACGAACTGCCCGAGGGGCACTTCTACGACCCCGACGCCGAGTACGAGCCCGATCCGGAGTACGCGGCCACGCTCGCGCCCGACGCGGCCCGTCAGCGCCGTGAGCGCGTCGGACCGACCGGACGCCCGCTGCCCTACTTCCCGATCCCGGGTCCGCTGACCAGCCACGGCCCCGCGACGATCATCGCGATGTGCAACCAGAAGGGCGGCGTCGGCAAGACGACGTCGACCATCAACCTGGGTGCCGCGCTCGCGGAGTACGGACGCCGGGTCCTGCTCGTCGACTTCGACCCGCAGGGCGCGCTCTCCGTGGGCCTCGGCGTCAACCCCATGGAGCTCGACCTCACCGTCTACAACCTGCTCATGGAGCGGGGCATGGCGGCCGACGAGGTGCTCCTGAAGACGGCGGTCCCGAACATGGACCTGCTGCCCAGCAACATCGACCTGTCCGCCGCCGAGGTGCAGTTGGTGTCCGAGGTCGCGCGCGAGTCCACGCTCCAGCGCGCGCTGAAGCCGCTGATGGCCGACTACGACTACATCGTGATCGACTGTCAGCCCTCGCTCGGCCTGCTCACCGTCAACGCCCTCACGGCGGCCCACAAGGTGATCGTGCCGCTCGAGTGCGAGTTCTTCGCCCTGCGTGGTGTCGCGCTGCTCACCGAGACCATCGAGAAGGTCCAGGAGCGGCTCAACCCCGAGCTGGAGCTCGACGGCATCCTCGCCACGATGTACGACTCCCGCACGGTGCACAGCCGTGAGGTGCTCGCGCGCGTGGTCGAGGCGTTCGACGATCACGTCTACCACACGGTGATCGGCCGGACCGTCCGCTTCCCGGAGACCACCGTCGCCGGTGAGCCGATCACCACGTACGCCTCCAACTCCGTCGGTGCCGCCGCCTATCGCCAGCTCGCCAGGGAGGTGCTCGCCCGGTGTCACGCCGAGTGAGTCTGCCGGGGGCCGACGAACTGTTCCGTACCACCGGGGGCATGGCGCTCCAGTCATCCACCCCCAGCCGCCGGACCAACGGCGAGGCCCGGGTACCGGCTCCGGCCGGTGAGAGCGACCCGGCCGCCGTCGCGGAGGACGCGCCGCAGTCGGTGCCCGTGCAGGGCGGTGACGGCGAGGGCGACGAACACGTCGCGGCGGACGCCGAGGCGGACGCGGGAGAGTCCCGCAGCAGGGGCACGGCCCCGGAGCGCTCGGCGCGGCGCCAGGCGACGCAGGAGGGCGCCGGCGGGCAGGCCGCCCGCGGCAGCAAGCGCTCCCGCGCCGCCAACCGGCGGCCCAGCGGACGGGAGCGGCACGACGAGAAGATCACGGTGTACGTGTCCGCCGAGGAGCTCATGGACCTCGAGCACGCCCGGCTGGTGCTTCGCGGGGAGCACGGGCTCGCGGTCGACCGCGGCCGGATCGTCCGCGAGGCGGTCGCCGTCGTACTCGCCGATCTTGAATCCCGCGGGGACGCGAGCATCCTCGTACGACGGCTTCGCGGGCGGTAGCGGTAGCCTGCGACGGCTATGACCTCGAACGACACCTCGGTCCCCGCCGGCTCCGGCGGCCGTCGTCGTGTCCTGGGGCGGGGCCCCGGCGCGACGCCGGTCCCGACGGAGGAGCGGGACGGGCGGCCCGAGGAGCGCGCCGAGCCAGCAGAGGGGCCGCCGGTCGACGGGCGAGCCGAGTCGGTCGAGGAGCCCGTCGAGGAGCCCGTAGAGGCCGCCGCGGAGACGGCGCCCGAGCCTCCGGCGGAGACGGCGCCCGAGCCTCCGGCAGTGGACCCTCCTGCGGACACGGCGCTTGAGCCCTCGGCCGGGCCTCCGGCGCAGGCCGAGGCCGGTGACGGGGTCTTCAAGGTACGGCTCGCGAACTTCGAGGGGCCGTTCGACCTGCTGCTTCAGTTGATCTCGAAGCACAAGCTCGATGTCACCGAAGTGGCGCTGTCCAAGGTCACCGACGAGTTCATGGCGCACATCAGGGCGATGGGGCCCGACTGGGACCTCGACCAGACGACCGAGTTCCTGGTCGTCGCGGCGACGCTGCTCGATCTGAAGGCCGCCCGGCTGCTCCCGGCCGCCGAGGTCGAGGACGAGGCGGATCTGGCGCTGCTGGAGGCCCGGGACCTGCTGTTCGCGCGGCTGCTCCAGTACCGCGCCTACAAGCAGATCGCGGACATCCTCAACGCCCGGCTGGAGGAAGAGGGCCGCCGCTACCCGCGTACCGTCGGGCTCGAAGCCCACCACGCCGAGCTGCTGCCCGAGGTGGTCATCAGCATCGGGGCGGAAGGATTCGCCAGGCTCGCCGTGAAGGCGATGCAGCCCAAACCCAAACCGCAGGTGTACGTCGACCACATCCACGCCCCGCTGGTGAGCGTGCAGGAGCAGGCCGGGATCGTGGTGGCGCGGCTGCGGGAGCTCGGGGAGGCCAGTTTCCGCGCCCTCGTCGAGGACACCGAGGACACGCTCACCGTCGTGGCCCGGTTCCTGGCCCTGCTGGAGCTCTACCGGGAGAAGGCCGTCGCCCTCGACCAGGAGGAGGCCCTCGGGGAGCTCATGGTGCGCTGGACGGGCGGTGACGGCGACGGCCAGCCGAGGGTGACGGACGAGTTCGACCGCCCGCCGGAGGTGGCCAAGGACGACCGGGCCAAGGACGGCGACACCAAGGACGACAAGATCAAGGACGGCGCCAAGGAGGAGAAGGCGTGAGCCAGGAGAGCAGCGACGTCCCGGCGGGCCTGCGCACCGTCGCCGACCTCGATCTGAAGCCCGCCCTGGAGGCCGTCCTCATGGTCGTGGACGAGCCCGCGACCGAGGAGCACCTCGCGAAGATCCTGGAGCGGCCCAAACGGCAGATCAAGGACGCGCTGCGGGAGCTGGCCGACGAGTACACCGTCCAGGGCCGCGGTTTCGAGCTGCGGCTCATCGCGGGCGGCTGGCGGTTCTACACCCGGCCCGAGTACGCGGCGGCCGTCGAACGCTTCGTCCTCGACGGGCAGCAGGCCCGGCTCACCCAGGCGGCTCTTGAGACCCTGGCGGTCGTCGCCTACCGCCAGCCGGTCAGCCGATCGCGGGTCTCGGCGGTCCGCGGAGTGAACTGCGACGGTGTGATGCGCACCCTGTTGCAGCGCGGTCTGGTCGAGGAGGCGGGCACGGAACCCGAAACAGGTGCGATCCTGTACGTGACGACGAACTACTTCCTGGAGCGAATGGGCCTGCGCGGTCTGGACGAGCTCCCGGAGCTCGCGCCCTTCCTCCCCGAGGCGGACGCGATCGAGGCCGAGACGCTGGAAGGGGTCCCGTCGTTCGATCCGGATGCACCGGATGCAGATGCAGACGACACGACGACGACGGAACTTTGATGCGAAGCAGTGGCAGTGGCAGTGGCAGGAACAGCGGGCGCGGCAACCCGCGCGGGACCGGTGGAGGCGGCAATCCCCGCGGGACCGGCGGAGGCGGCAACCCTCGCGGGACCGGCGGGAGCGGCAACCCCCGGGGCGCCGGTGGGGGCGGCTCCCAGCCGAGGAGCGCGGGAGGGCGCGACGACAGGCCGAAGCGCGCCGGCAAGCCCCGCCCCGAGGAGCGCCGCTACGACGTAGGCCCCGCCGCGTCCCACGAAGGCCCGAAGTCCGGGCGCGGCAACGCGGCCCGCGGCGGCGCCAAGGGCGGCCCCAAGCAGGGCCAGCAGCGCGGCGGCCGTACGGAACCCTCGCGTTCCCGCGAGTACGAGACGCGGGCCGAGGAGCGCAACCGGGACCGGTACGCGGGCAAGCCGGAGATCAAGACGCCCAGGACCCACCCCGGGGCCGAGGAGGAGGGCGAGCGCCTGCAGAAGGTGCTCGCGCGCGCGGGCTACGGCTCCCGGCGTACCTGCGAGGAGCTGATCGAGCAGGCCAGGGTCGAGGTCAACGGCGAGATCGTCCTGGAGCAGGGTCTGCGCGTCGACCCGGAGCACGACGAGATCAAGGTCGACGGGCTGACCGTGGCCACGCAGTCGTACCAGTTCTTCTCGCTGAACAAGCCCGCCGGTGTGGTCTCGACCATGGAGGACACGGAGGGCCGGCAGTGCCTCGGTGACTACGTGACGAACCGCGAGACGCGGCTCTTCCACGTCGGGCGGCTCGACACCGAGACCGAGGGCGTCATCCTGCTCACCAACCACGGCGAGCTGGCGCACCGGCTGACCCACCCCAAGTACGGCGTGAAGAAGGTCTACCTCGCGCACATCGTGGGTCCCATCCCGCGCGACCTGGGCAAGCGGCTCAAGGACGGCATCCAGCTGGAGGACGGGTACGCCAAGGCGGACCACTTCCGCGTCGTCGAGCAGACCGGCAAGAACTACCTCGTCGAGGTGACCCTGCACGAGGGCCGCAAGCACATCGTGCGCCGCATGCTCGCGGAGGCCGGCTTCCCGGTCGACAAGCTCGTGCGCGTGGCTTTCGGTCCGATCACCCTGGGCGACCAGAAGTCGGGCTGGCTGCGCCGCCTGTCGAACACCGAGGTCGGGATGCTCATGCAGGAGGTCGATCTCTAGCCCCACGCCCGGCGGCCCTGGAGGGCGCTGTGCGCCCTCCGCCCGCCTTCACCGCCCTTCGGGGAGCGCGGAGGGCTCCGACGCGCTCCAGGGGCCGCTGAGGGCTTCTGTCACGGATGCGCCGAGAACACGGATGTGCCGAGAACCGCGCCCGAGGTCTTGTAGGGCGCGGTTCGGCTTTTTATAGTCGTACTGACTATTACTCGTACTGGCCCCTGCTCGTGCCGGCCGGTACCGGCCACGACACGTGCGGAACCGGAGGCGGGTGATTTGCGCGCAGAGGGAGGGCTCGCTCCCGAGGGCTACGACAAGTACGCCTTCGAGCCCTTCGCCGTCACCGTCGACCTCGCCGTCCTGACCGTCCGCGCGGGCGAACTCGAGGTGCTGCTCGTCGAACGGGGGCAGGAACCGTACGTCGGCCGCTGGGCACTGCCCGGCGGCTTCGTGCTGCCGAAGGAATCCGCGGAGACGGCCGCCCGGCGCGTACTCGCCGTGGAGACCGGCATCCGGGACCTCTCCCGCCTCCACCTGGAACAGCTGCGGACCTACAGCGAACCCGACCGCGACCCGAGAATGCGGGTCGTCTCCGTCGCGTTCGCCGCGCTGCTCCCCGACCCTCCCGAGCCGCACGGCGGCGGTGACGCGGCGCAGGCCCGCTGGCTGCCGTACGGCTCGGCCGGTCCGCTCGCCTTCGACCACGACCGCATCCTCGCCGACGCCCACGAACGTGTCGGCGCCAAGCTCGAGTACACCTGTCTCGCCACGTCCTTCTGCCGGCCCGAGTTCACCCTCGGTGAGCTGCAGCGGATCTACGAGACGGTGTGGGGCGCCGTCCTCGACCGGCCCAACTTCCGGCGCAAGGTCCTCGCCACGCCCGGGTTCGTCGCACCGGTCCCGGGGGCCGCACGCCTCACCGGAGGCCGCGGCAAACCCGCGGCGCTCTACCGCGCGGGCGGCGCCACCGCCCTGCAGCCACCCCTGCTGCGTCCCCCTTCGGAAGGACGGCCCTCATGACCACCACCCCGACGCTCGCGAAGCACGCCGCCAGCGGATCCCTGCTCGGCCTCGCCCTCGGCGACGCGCTGGGCTTCCCGACCGAGTTCAACGACATCCCCTCGATCCTGGCCAAGTTCGGCCCCTGGCGGGAGATGAAGCTGCCGCGGCCCGCGATCGTCACGGACGACACGCAGATGACGCTGGCGCTGGGGCGGGGGCTGCGTACGGCGATGGACCGCGGGTTGCTCACACCGCTGCGGATGCAACGGCCGGTGCGCGAGGAGTTCGTGGACTGGTACCAGTCGCCCGACAACAACCGCGCGCCCGGCCGCACCTGCCTCGTGGCCTGCAACCTCCTGAAGACCGAGGGCCGGCCCTGGCAGGAGGCCAGCCAGATCGACTCCAAGGGGTGCGGGGCCAACATGCGGGTGGCGCCGGTCGGGCTCGTACGGGGGCTGAGCGAGGAACAGCGTTCGGGCGCCGCGCAGTTGCAGGCCGCGCTCACCCACGGCCATCCCACCGCGCTCGCCGCCTCGGACCTCACCGCCCACGCCGTGTGGCTCCTGGCCGAAGGCGCCGAGCCGACCGAACTGATCGGCCTCCTGCGTTCGTACGCCCAGGGGAACCGCGGCCGCTACCTCTCCCGCTGGCTCGGCGACCTGTGGACCCGCAGCCAGGACCCCACACCGGAGCACTTCATCGAACGCGGCTGGGACGAGTGCCTGGAGGTCCTCGACCGCCTGCAGGACGCCGTGCGCACCGCCTCGCCCGAGAGCGACCCGTGCCTGGCCACCGGCGCGGGCTGGATCGCCGAGGAGGCGCTCGCCACCGGACTGCTGTGCTTCCTGCAGTTCGTCGACGAGCCCGTCACCGCGCTGCGCCGCGCGGCCTGCACCTCCGGCGACTCCGACTCCATCGCCTGTCTGACGGGCGCGTTCGCAGGCGCCCACCACGGCTCCGACGCCTGGCCGACGGAGTGGGCCGACCGCATCGAGTACCAGAGTGACCTCATGTCGCTGGGGGCGCTCTGGGATGCCTGAGCGGCGGCTCTGGGATGCTTGGGCGATGATCGACGACGTCCTGGACATCGACCTCGCGGGTGTGGTGGCCGAGCAGCCCGACCCGGTGCTGTTCGCCACCGTCTCCGGAGCGCATCTGTACGGCTTCCCGTCACGCGACTCGGATGTCGACCTGCGGGGTGTGCACCTGTTGCCGACGGCCGAACTGGTCGGCCTGCGCGAGCCGGACGAGACCCGGTCGCGGATGTGGGACCGGGACGGCGTCGAGATGGACCTCGTCACCCACGACCTGCGCAAGTTCGTACGGCTGATGCTGCGGCGCAACGGCTATGTGCTGGAGCAGCTGCTCTCGCCCCTGGTCGTGCACACCGGGGAGGCGCACCGCGAGCTGGTCTCGCTCGCCCCGGGAGTCCTCACCTCCCACCACGCCCACCACTACCGGGGTTTCGCGACGACCCAGTGGCGGCTTTTCGAGAAGACCGGTGAACTCAAGCCGCTGCTCTACACGTTCCGGGTGCTGCTCACCGGCATTCATCTGATGCGCAGCGGTGAGGTGCAGGCCGATCTGCGCACGCTGGTCGCGGAGGTCGGGGAGGCTCCCGGGTGTCTGCCCGACCTGATCGCGGCGAAGGCGGAGCGGGAGCACGGGGACGCGGACGTCGACCACACGCGTGTGGCGGCCGACGTGGAGCGGCTGCACGGCGTGCTGGACCTGGCGCAGGACGCCTCAGCGCTGCCGGACGCTCCGTCCGCGTACGAGGCCCTGCACGCGTTCGTCGTCCGGGTCCGGCTGGAGGGCACGGGGGGCTTCGGAGTCCGCGCGGAGGGCTGAGGCGCGGCGGGTGCGCAGGAGGAAGTCCTCGACGCGGGCGTGGTCCGGTTCCGCGGGCAGGGGGCTGTGGACGGCCGCCTCGTCCGCCTCGGTCGCCAGCCGGGACATCCAGGCCTCGGCCTCCGGCCACGGGACCTCGCCGCGCTTCACCGCGAGCAGAGCCTCGCGCCGCGGGCCGACGTCGATCGTCAGCGCGCCGGTGCGCAGCAGGTCACGAGAGCTCATGAGGAGGCGCAGGAGGTGCATGGCGTGCTTCCAGCGCGGAGCGCCGTGCTGCCGGACGTCGGCGTCCAGCTTCTTGCGCTGACCCAGCGCGTAGCGGGCGAACGTGTCGTGCACCCGGCGGGAGAGGAACGCCTCGCGCAGGGCGAGGAGTTCGCGCCCCGTGTCGTCGACGTACTCGACGAGTGGGGAGTGCAGGCACTCCAGGATGTTCGGGTTGGCGCGCAGCGCGAGGGTGCAGAAGCGCTCCAGTTCCCAGCTGAACTGTTCCTCGGCCGGCCCCTCGACGTGCGTCGGAGGCTTCTCGAAGTGCCAGAAGAGCGGGGTCGGCGCGAGGAACACACCCCTGCGGTCCGTGTCGCTGCCGTCCGTGGCCAGCCCGAAGGCGCGCGAACCCATCACGCAGGAGTAGATCGTGTGGTCGCGCACCAGGGACACCGGGGTCTCGCAATGCATGTGCTGGAGCCTACGTGCCCGCTCACGCCAGGAAGATCGATTTCCCCTTCATCGTGATCTCCTTCGCGGGCAGTGGTCGCGGGGCCGGGCCCGCGACCACCGAGGCGTCGGTGATGCGGTACTTGCTGCCGTGGCAGGGGCAGTCGATGGTTCCGTCGGCGACCTTGTTCACCGTGCAGCCCTGATGGGTGCAGATCGCCGAGAAGGCCTTGAACTCGCCCTGCTTCGGCTGGGTGACCACGACCTTCTGCTCCTTGAAGACCTTGCCGCCGCCGACCGGGATGTGGCTCTTCTCAGCGAGTTCCCGGTCGGCCGAGGGCTTGGAGGAGGCGATCGGGGAGGTGGTCGTGGTGGGGGACGCCGACGACGAACTGCTGCTGGCGCCGTACTTGCTGCACCCCGCGAGCAGGAAGGCCGCGCCCGTTCCGAGAACCGTGCGCCGCGCCGGGGGGGTCGTCATGTCGTCACTCCGAACGTACGGAAGAACCAGAGAGCCGACGTCAGCCAGATGGCCGTGAGGACGACGAAGACGAGTCCTCCGACCAGGGGCAGCAGCCAGCCGGGCAGTCGCTCCGAGCGGAGCAAGAGCATTTTGGCACTAAATGCACCGAAGAAGAAGCAACCCAGGAGCGAATGCCGCATCACCCGCGGTTCGTACGTCTGATAGCCCAACGCGTACAGGCAGTGCACCGCGACCGGCACCGCCACCAGGAACGCGACCCGCCCCGACCAGCGGTGCAGCGTCGGCGCCCAGCTCGGCCCGGGCAGCTTCCCGTAGACCATGAACGCCGAGACCAACTGGACCAGCGCGAAGGCGAAGGCCGTCGTCGCCAGCCACGACTTCACCGCGCCCGTGCTGCTGAACCCCGCGAGGTTGAAGGCGGTCCCCGCCGGGTGGTGCGTCTTGCCGTAGGCGCCGAGGCCGACCGCGACCGCCGCGGCGACGAGGGCGGGGACGAGATAGCGGGCCGCGCCCGGGCGGCGGTGGGCGGGCGGGGGAGAGGGGAAGCCCTGGGTGGCGGCGTTCGGATCCACGGTCATGTCGGCTCCCGATCAGGAAAGGGCCAGGAAAGGGTTCACGAACGGGTCGTGGTGTCACGGGTCTTGAAGTGACGGGCCTTGGAGCCACGGGTCTCGAAGTGACGTCTTGGGGCAACGGCTCATGGAGTGACGGGGGAGGCGGTGAGTGTCTGTCCGTCGACCGTCACGGTGCCGGACCCAGGGTCGATCGTCGGCGCCGCCGCGGGCTTGCCGTCCCGGTCGAGGATGCCGACCTGCTTGCCGCCGGGCAGCACGATCCAGCCGCCGTCGAGCTTGGCGCCGCGCACCGTGGCGGTCGCGCGGTAGAGCCCGGACGGCTTGACCGCCTTGTCGGCGGTGAACGCGTAGCGCTGCCGGCCGAGGTCGACGGTGCCGCGGATGCTCCTGCCGTCCTTGAGCGTGCCGTTCAGTTCGGCGCCGTTCTTGCCGGTGAGCTTCATGGTGCCGTCGTCCTTGACGTCGCCCTTCAGCCACGACTCCTTGCTCCGGCCGTCGCAGAAGTACGCGATCGCCTTGCCGCCCCGCAGGGAGACCGCGACCGCGGAGGAGTTGTCGTCGGTGCGGCCCGCGTAGTCGGCGTTCGGCGGCGCGCTCTTCGAAGGGGGCGGGGGGTTCGGCGACGGCGGCGCACTGGTGGGCGGCGGGCTCGCCTGCGGCGTGGCGTCGGGTGCGGCCTCCGGGGACGAGGAGGACACGTTCTTCGTCCCCGTCGTCGCGTTGAGCGTCAGCAGGAACACGGCGAGCAGGAGCCCCGCCAGAAGGGTGAGCAGCGGTCCTGGGCGTTTCATACGGGCCATGCGGGCCTCCCCCGAGGCGAGTCTCCTGCCATGAGAGCGGACCCGTGCCCCGGCGTCCAGAGGCGCAACGGGTGTTCTCACTACAAGTGGCGGAATAGGGCGATTCAGGTGACATTGGCGAAGGCCCGGGCGTGGTGGTGGCCCACCCCCGGCCGCACTCCCGAAAGACACTCCCCAGACACTCCCTGAAACCCACTCTCGAAGGCGTGACCATGGCGGGTAACGATCTCGGCGGCCTGCTCGACGGTCTCCTCGGCGGAGGCGGCCAGGGCGGTTCCGGCGGTTCCGGCGCGGGCAACATCCTCGGCCCGCTGCTCGGCGCCCTGGGCGGCGGCGATGGCCAGGCGGCCGACGGCAATCCCCTGGGCGGTCTGCTGGAGATGCTCACCAAGTCGGGCCTGATGGACCAGGCCCAGTCGTGGATCGGGACGGGCGAGAACAAGCCCGTCAGCGGTGAGCAGATCGCCCAGGCCCTGCCCGGCGACACCCTCCGGGAGGTCGCCGCACAGGCCGGCGTCAGCCCGCAGGAGGCCGCGGACCAGATCGCCCAGCACCTGCCCCAGGCGGTCGACAAACTGACTCCGAGCGGAGAGCTGCCGCAGCCGGGCGCCTCCCTGGAGGACCTCATCAAGCAGCAGTCGCTCTGAGGCGTGCCCCTTTCCGTGCGCGGCGGCCGTCTCGTCAGGCGGGCGCCGCGCACTCGCGCGTTGCGGCCTGACTACGCTGGTGTGACAAGACGAGACACGACGACATACGACGAGATACGGCAAGGTACGTAGCTCGGCTCAGCGAGGAGTGACACCGTGGCGGTACGAGCGGTCCGGGGCGCCGTCCAACTGGAACGGGACGAGGCCGGCCACATGGACGAGCAGGTCAGCGAGCTGCTCACCGCCGTCCTGGAGCGCAACGGTCTCACCACCGACGACCTCATCAGCATCTGGTTCACCGCGACGCCCGATCTGCACAGCGACTTCCCGGCCGCCGCCGCCCGCAAGCTCGGCATCGTCGACGTACCGCTGATCTGCGCGCAGGAGCTGGACATCGAGGGTGCGATGCCCCGGGTCGTACGGATCCTCGCGCACATCGAGTCCGACAAGCCCCGCGCCGACTTCGCGCACGTCTACCTGGGTGCCGCGGGCGCGCTGCGCAAGGACATCGCCCAGTGAGAACCGCGCTCGTCATCGGAACCGGGCTGATCGGTACGTCGGCGGCCCTCGCGCTCTCCCAGCGGGGCGTCGTCGTCCACCTCACCGACCACGACCCGGAGCAGGCCCGTACGGCGGCCGCGCTCGGCGCCGGCACCGAGGAGGCGCCCGGCGGCCCCGTGGACCTCGCGATCGTGGCGGCCCCGCCGGCGCACGTGGCGGCGACGCTCGCGGACGCCATGCGGCGCGGGGTCGCGCGCGGCTACCTCGACGTGGCGAGCGTCAAGGGCGGACCGCGCCGCGAGCTGGAGGCGCTCGGCCTCGACCTCTCCGCGTACATCGGTTCGCACCCCATGTCGGGCCGCGAGAAGTCGGGCCCGCTGGCCGCGACGGGTGACCTCTTCGAAGGCCGCCCCTGGGTCCTCACCCCGACCCGGGACACGGACACCGAGGTCCTGAACCTGGCCCTCGAGCTGGTGTCGCACTGCCGTGCCGTCCCGGTCGTCATGGACGCCGACGCCCACGACCGCGCGGTCGCGCTCGTCTCCCACATGCCGCATCTGGTGTCCAGCATGGTCGCCGCGCGCCTGGAGAACGCGGAGGAGGCGGCGGTACGGCTGTGCGGGCAGGGCATCCGTGACGTGACCCGGATCGCGGCCTCCGACCCCCGGATGTGG
Source organism: Streptomyces mirabilis (assembly GCF_039503195.1). Classification (NCBI taxonomy): domain Bacteria; kingdom Bacillati; phylum Actinomycetota; class Actinomycetes; order Kitasatosporales; family Streptomycetaceae; genus Streptomyces; species Streptomyces mirabilis. The sequence continues at coordinate 2,676,899 of NZ_JBCJKP010000001.1, read as the reverse complement.
ATCGACATCCTCTCCGCGAACCCGGGCCCGGTCGCCGACCTCCTCGCGGACGTCTCCGCCGACCTCGACGAGACCGTCCAGGCCCTGCGGGCCCTTCAGTCCTCCGACGAGGCCAAGCGGCGCGTGGGCGCGAGCGGCATCGAGAACGTCCTGCGCCGCGGCAACGCGGGCCAGGTCCGCGTCCCCGGCAAGCACGGTGCCGCGCCTCTGACGTACGAGACGGTGGCCGTCCTCATCGACGACCAGCCCGGCCAGCTGGCCCGCATCTTCGCCGACGCGGGGGCCGCCGGGGTCAACATCGAGGACGTACGCATCGAGCACGCGACCGGACAGCAGGCCGGCCTCGTCCAGCTGATGGTGGACCCGAAGGCGGCACCGGTGCTGAGCACGGCACTGCGGGAACGGGGCTGGGCACTGCGGCAGTAGGGGCACCGCCCGGCCCGGTGCGGCCTGCCCCGGGGCGGCGCCGGTGCTTGCCGTGCGGTGAGCCCGGGAAGAGCCAGTAATGCGGGGTCCGGGGAGACAGTAACCTTGTGCTGGGCGCGATCGTGCCCCGCACAGACCGCCACCCCGCACCAGGAAGGTGTTCCCACCGTGGAAAACGGCGCCGCCCGGCCCGCCCCGGCAGTGATTGTCGCCATCGACGGCCCGTCCGGCACGGGCAAGTCGAGCACCTCCAAGGCCGTGGCCGCGAAGCTGGGCCTCAGCTACCTGGACACGGGCGCGCAGTACCGGGCGATCACCTGGTGGATGGTGACCAACGGCATCGACATCACGGACCCGACCGCGATCGCCGCCGTGGCGGGGAAGCCGGAGATCATCTCCGGGACCGACCCCTCCGCGCCGGCCATCACGGTCGACGGGACCGACGTCGCGGGCCCGATCCGCACCCAGGAGGTCACCTCCAAGGTCAGCGCGGTCAGCGCGGTGCCCGAGGTGCGCGCCCGGATCACCGAGCTGCAGCGTTCGATCGCGGCCGCCGCCGAGCCGGGGATAGTCGTCGAGGGACGCGACATCGGCACCACCGTGCTGCCGGACGCCGATCTGAAGATCTTCCTCACCGCTTCCCCGGAGGCGCGTGCCTCCCGGCGCAGCGGTGAGCTGAAGGGCGCGGACGTCCACAGCACCCGCGAGGCCCTGCTCAAGCGGGACGCCGCCGACTCCAGCCGTAAGACCTCCCCCCTCGCCAAGGCGGACGACGCGGTCGAGGTGGACACCTCCGACCTCACGCTCCAGCAGGTCATCGAGTGCGTCGTCACCCTCGTCGAGGAGAAGCGGGTCGCCAAGTGACCGCACCCTCCGAGAGAGGCGCCGAGGTAGGGCGCCGTATCGGCGTCGGCCTGATGTACGGGCTGTGGAAGCCGCGCGTGCTCGGCGCCTGGAAGGTCCCCGCGACCGGCCCGGCGATCCTGGCCGTGAACCACTCGCACGCCGTCGACGGCCCGATGGTCATGGGCGTGGCGCCCCGCCCCACCCACTTCCTGATCAAGAAGGAAGCCTTCATCGGCCCGCTCGACCCCTTCCTCCTCGCCATCGGCCAGGTGAAGGTGGACCGTGCGACCACCGACCGCACCGCCATCACCGACGCCCTCGGCGTCCTGTCGTCCGGTGGCGTGCTCGGGATCTTCCCGGAGGGCACCCGCGGTGAGGGCGACTTCGCCTCGCTGCGTGCCGGACTCGCGTACTTCGCGGTCCGCTCCGGCGCGCCGATCGTCCCCGTGGCGGTGCTGGGAAGTTCCGAGAAGAGCAGCCGGTTGACAAAGGCGCTGCCCCCGCTGCGCAGCCGGGTCGACGTCGTCTTCGGCGACCCCTTCGAGGCGGGCGACGGCAGCGGACGGCGTACCCGCAAGGCGCTGGACGAGGCGACCGCCCGCATCCAGAAGCAGCTGAGCGCCCACCTGGACCACGCCAGGCGTCTGACCGGACGCCCGGAAAACGCCGGGCGCCCCACCGGGCACTAGGCGACACTTGAGTAGTGGATCACCCGATACGCGGGTGGTCCACCGATCACCACGATGAACGACGAGGTACGGACTTCATGAACGACCACATCCAGCCCGACGGCTCGGCCGGCTCGGCCGAGCACGAGCACGGGGCGCTTGGCGATGCCGAGTACGCGGAGTTCATGGAGCTCGCCGCGGAAGAGGGCTTCGACATCGAGGACGTCGAGGGCGCGATCGACGAGGCGGGCCACGGCCCGCTGCCCGTCCTCGCCGTCGTCGGCCGGCCCAACGTCGGCAAGTCGACCCTGGTGAACCGGATCATCGGCCGCCGCGAGGCGGTCGTCGAGGACAAGCCCGGCGTCACCCGCGACCGCGTCACCTACGAGGCCGAGTGGGCGGGGCGCCGCTTCAAGCTCGTCGACACCGGCGGCTGGGAGCAGGACGTCCTCGGCATCGACGCGTCCGTGGCCGCGCAGGCCGAGTACGCGATCGAGGCGGCCGACGCGGTCGTCTTCGTCGTCGACGCCAAGGTCGGCGCGACCGACACCGACGAGGCGGTCGTACGCCTTCTCCGCAAGGCCGGCAAGCCCGTCGTCCTGTGCGCCAACAAGGTCGACGGCATGAGCGGCGAGTCCGACGCCTCGTACCTCTGGGCCCTCGGTCTCGGTGAGCCGCACCCCGTGTCCGCGCTGCACGGCCGCGGCACCGGCGACATGCTGGACGCCGTCCTCGAGGCCCTGCCCGAGGCTCCGGCGCAGACCTTCGGCACCGCGGTGGGCGGCCCCCGCCGCATCGCCCTCATCGGCCGCCCGAACGTCGGCAAGTCCTCCCTGCTGAACAAGGTGGCGAACGAGGACCGCGTGGTCGTCAACGAGGTCGCGGGCACCACCCGTGACCCGGTCGACGAGCTCATCGAACTCGGCGGCATCACCTGGAAGTTCGTCGACACGGCGGGCATCCGCAAGCGCGTCCACCTCCAGCAGGGCGCGGACTACTACGCCTCGCTGCGCACGGCCGCCGCCGTCGAGAAGGCCGAGGTCGCGGTCATCCTGATCGACGCGTCCGAGACCATCTCCGTACAGGACCAGCGCATCGTGACGATGGCCGTCGAGGCGGGCCGCGCGATCGTCCTCGCCTTCAACAAGTGGGACACCCTCGACGAGGAGCGCCGCTACTACCTGGAGCGGGAGATCGAGACCGAGCTCCTCCAGGTGGCGTGGGCGCCCCGGGTGAACGTCTCGGCGCGCACCGGACGGCACATGGAGAAGCTCGTCCCCGCGATCGAGGCGGCCCTGGACGGCTGGGAGACCCGTGTCCCGACCGGCCGACTGAACGCCTTCCTCGGCGAGCTCGTCGCCGCCCACCCGCACCCGGTCCGCGGCGGCAAGCAGCCCCGCATCCTCTTCGGAACGCAGGCCGGCACCAAGCCCCCGCGGTTCGTGCTCTTCGCCTCCGGCTTCATCGAGCACGGCTACCGGCGCTTCATCGAGCGCCGGCTGCGCGAGGAGTTCGGCTTCGAGGGGACGCCGATCCACATCTCCGTACGGGTGCGCGAGAAGCGCGGCACCAAGAAGAAGTGACGTAGCGACAGGTGAGGGGCGGCTCCCGTGGGAGCCGCCCCTCACCTGTTCAACCGTTTCCGCTCACAGGCCCCTGCGGGGCGCGGGCGGCAGCGCGGCCGGGATGTGGTGCAGTCCCGTACCGCTCTGGCGCGCCACCGGCTGCCAGACGCCGGTCGTCGACGCGCCGTGACCGTGCTGGGAGCCGCCGTTGCGCGCGGAGTACGCCCCCGCGCTGTAGGAGCTGTACGACGAGGGGTACGAGGATCCGCCGTACGCGCTGGCACCCTGTGTCAGGATCCCGAAAGCCGTGAAGCCGAGCTGGTCCTCGCCGTGGCGGTCGCCGGGCAGGGCCTTGAACGATCTGACCCACTCGGCGTAGAGCGCGTCATAGATCGGCGTGGCCGATGGGCCGCGCGGAGGATCCTGAGCCGATCGCGCGGCCGGGATCTGCTGGAAGGGCTGGCGGCGGGGGGCGTCGTAGGTGTGCACGTATGTGCCAACGACCCCACGGCCCAACAGATGCGGTCACACCTTTGCTTCCCCCGCCCCGTCAGGGGCGCAAGCCCGTCAAGGGTGCGGGGAACTGCGCGCTCAGCCACATACGGCCCGCAGCCGACAACCCACGCGCAGCCCCGCTCTTCTACGGGCGCGGGGAACTGCGCGCTCAGCCACACACGACCCGCAGCCGACAACGCACCCCCGCACCCGGCTCGCCCCGGTGGAACGCTCATGTCCCGGCGAGCGGCATCGCGGCCGCCACCAACTTCCCGTTCGCCGCCGCCTTGTCCAGCGCGTCCCGCAGCAGATCCTCCCGCGGCTGCCGCCCGATCGACCCGACCGGCGCCGCGAACAGCAGCACCTGCTGGTGCTTGTTGGCGGCGGCCCGCCAGCTCTCCGCGACCTGGAGCGCCTGGTGCGCCTGCCACCAGGCGACGGGCGACCCGCCCCCGGTGCCCGGCTGGAGCACGGCGTGCAGCTGCCCCATGGCGAGCAGCACGGACCACCCGTGCAGCACCGGCGGCACCGAGCTCAGCTCGGTCACCGGCATGAACCCCTGTTCGATGAGGAGCGGCAGGAAGTCGTCACCGATGTCCGTCGAGCCGGGCCGCACGATGGGCCCCGTGGGCTCGACGACGAGCGCGGGGTGCAACTCGCCGCTGATCAGGATGAGTCCGCTGGTGACGCCGAGCACGGCCTGCTCGGGCACGGCCTGGGCGGGCACGCCGTCGGGGTTGATCGAGCGGACGGCGCCCTGGAGTTGCTCCTCGGTGACCTGGACGACCTGAGAGGGCAGGCAGGTGGCGTGGGCGAAGGCGAGGACGGCGGTCTCGTCGCCGATGAACAGGACGGTGCTGGTGCGCTCCTGTTCCGAGTCGCCCGGGGTGCGGCAGGACGTGCAGTCGTAACTGCCCGGGGCGTTCTCTCCGGCGAGCAGCCGGTCGGCTTCTTCGTCGCCGATCTCGGCGCGTACGTCGTCGCTGACGTCGAGCATGCGCGGCACGGGTGGCTCCTCGGGATGCGGTGCGTGGCGATGCCGGGTGGCTCCCGGCCCATGAATCGGGGGTCCCGGCTCATGAAGATGACAACGGGCGATCTGTGGCCGGAGTCACGCCCGGGAGCGAACGGAATCGAACCATCCGACGCGCAGGGTGATCCCTTGTGCGGAATCTGTTACTCCGAGCCAACTTCGTGTGTGTTCAAGGAAGTTGGTTCCGTGAAGTGGGTCACAGGTCACTTGAGCGGCTGGTCGACAAATCCTGAAATCAGCCTATGAAGTGGGTGGCTGAAAATCGCCGATACCCACGGTAACTGTGAACTGGCCTCGAATGATATGGAGTTGGTTGATATCGGGGCGTCCGTCTCCATAGATTTCTCGGCCGTGTGCACAGAGCACCGCTCGGGTACGTCCGCCGGCCGAACCGCACGACTGGTTCGCAGCACCACCTCCGGCGGACGGGGCGGAGCACGACGACCGCGTCCTACGCGCAGGAAGTCGCGCCCCGCCTTGGGGGATCCCGGGTGTTTCGAGAGGGAACTACATGTCCGCATGTGCCGATAACACTCGTAAGGTTCGTACGACGCGTACGACGGCGGTCCTCACCGGGGCGGCTCTGCTCGCCCCGCTCGGACTGCTCGCCGCGACCGGCAACGCCGCCGCGGCCGACAGCGCAGTGTGGGACCGCATCGCCAAGTGCGAGAGCGGCGGAAACTGGCACATCAACACCGGCAACGGCTACTACGGAGGACTGCAGTTCTCCGCCGGCACCTGGCGGGCGTACGGCGGTACGGCCTACGCGTCGACCGCCGACAAGGCCTCCAAGACCGCCCAGATAGCCGTTGCCACCAAGGTCCAGAACGCACAGGGATGGGGCGCCTGGCCCACCTGTTCGGCGCGGGCCGGAGCGTACGGCAACGCACCCGCGTCGTCCGGAGGGTCGGCCACCACGAAGTCGGCCCCCAAGTCGACGTCGCAGTCGGCCTCCAAGTCGGCTCCCAAGTCGACGACCAAGTCGGCCCCCGCACAGGCGTCCGAGGCCCCGGCGCGCGCATCCGGCCACACGAACCGCGCGGCGTCCCGCGGCGACTACACCGTCCGCGGCGGCGACACCCTGAGCGCTATCGCGGAGCGGCACGGAACGACCTGGCGGAAGGTCTACGCCGCCAACCGGGCGGTCATCGGCGGTGATCCCGACCTGATCATGCCCGGCCAGCGGCTCGACCTCTGAGCCCCGGCTCCACCCCGCCGCCCCTCCCCGGTCCTCCGACCGGGTGGGGCCCCGGGCGCGGCGGGGCGGACGCGCCCGGTGTGCTGTTTAACGTGACCCGATGCACCTCGAGCCGACGCCATCGCCCCTGTTGAGCAAGCGCATGCGGTACGTGGCCGCGACCGTCGTCGCCACCACCCTGGCCGTCCTCGTTCCCGCGAGGGCGGCCGTCGCGTCCCCGTCCTCCGGCCCGTGGGCGGGGCGGGTGTCGCACAACTGTGCGCGGGACCACTGGCCCTGGGGCTGCCTCGCCAAGTGCGAGAGCGGCGGCCGCTGGCACGCGAACACCGGAAACCACCACTACGGAGGACTGCAGTTCAGGCAGGCCACCTGGGTGGCGTTCGGCGGCCTGGCGTACGCCCCGCGCGCGGATCTGGCCCGGCGGGAGCAACAGATCAAGGTCGCCAAGCTGGTGGTGCGCGCCCAGGGGTGGGGCGCCTGGCCCGTCTGTGCCAAGAGGTACAAACTCCGGGGCCACACCCGTGTGATGAACCCCGGTCGGACGTTCTAGGTCCGCCGGCGGCGCACTTCGGCCGCCTCTCCGCTGAACGTGACCGAGCCCCGACTCAGTTCATGGACGTAGGTCGTGCGGGCCGCCCGTTCGCGCAGACCGGGCGGCAGCCGCTGCTCGGCGACCACCACGCACGCGTCGAGGCCGTCGAGGAGTTCGTACGTGCGGGCCGCGACCGCGGGTGACATGCCCTGCGCGGGCTCGTCGACGAGCACCACACGCGCGTGTGCCAGCAGGGCGCGGGAGAGGGCGAGCATGCGCTGCTCGCCCCCGGAGAGGGTGCCGGCGCGGCGCGGAAGGAGGGGCTCCAACTGCGGGTACGCGTCGAGGGCGGGAGCGACGTCGGGCGCGGTCAGCTCCAGGTGCTCGCGGACCGTGAGCGAGCCGAAGACGGCCCGACGCTCCGGGACCAGGCACACCCCGCGCCGGGCCCGTTCGAAGGCGGGCAGCCGGGTCACGTCCACCCCGTCCCAGACGACGGCGCCGTCGGACAGCGGCACGGTTCCCGCGAGGGCGCGCAGGGCGGTCGTACGGCCCGAGCCGTTGCGGCCGAGCAGCACGGTGACGCCGGGGCCGGGCGCGACCAGGGTCACGCCGTGCAGGGCCTCCAGAGGGCCGTAGCGCACGCGCGCGTGGCGCAGGGAGATGTTCATCCGCGCCCCCGCTCCAGTACGTGGCGGGCGGGGCCCGAGGTGACGACGCGTCCGGCGGCCATGACATGGACGACGTCGGCGAGGTCGGCGACCAGATCGAGGTCGTGCTCGACGACCAGCAGCGCCGTGCCGTCCGCGGCGAGTGCGCGCAGCACCCGGGCCAGCGCGGTCACTTCGGCGGTGTCCAGGCCCGCGGCGGGCTCGTCGAGCAGCAGCACGTGCGGACTTCCCGCGAGGGCCCGCGCCAGCTCGACCCGTCTGAGCGTCCCGGTCGGCAGCCCCTGGGCGGGCAGGGCGCGGACCCGCCCGTCGAGCCCGAACAGCCGCAACGCCCGTTCCACCGCGGCGGGATCGGCGATCCGGCCCTGCTCCGCCCCCACCTGGACGTTCTCGGCCACCGTCAACGAGGGGAAGACGGCCAGCTGCTGGAAGGTCCGCGCGATGCCGAGCCGGGTCCGTGCGTGCGCCGCGAGCCGGGTGATGTCCCGTTCGCCGAACAGCACCCGGCCGTGCGAGGGTCGGAGCGTTCCGGCGAGGCAGTGGAACAGGGTGCTCTTGCCGGCCCCGTTGGGCCCCACGACAGCGGTGACCCACCCCGGCCGGACCTCGAGATCGACCCCGTCGAGCGCGGTGAACCCGTCGTAGGCGACCCGTATCCGTCGGGCGAACAGAGATCCGGGCGTCGGCACCGCCGGAGTGTGCGGGGCGCGCGGCCCGCGTGACGTCGTGCCCCGCCCGGATGTCGCGGATCGCGGACCTCGGGCCGTCCTCGTGGGCCCGTCGGGACCTGGGCGGTGACCGGCGCCCGGTGGCGCGACGGCGGGTTCCGGTTCGGTGCCGTCCGGCCGTCCGGCGGCGGGCGGGCGGCCGGTGGGCCCCGTCTCCACCGGCCGCAGCCGTCGCCGCACCCGCGCTCCCAGCGCGGTCGGCGTCGCCCTGCGGCGCGGCCGGAGCCGGGACGTCGCCGTGCGCAGGGCCTCGTACGGGCCACCGGGGAACCGGCCGACGAACACGGCGAGGACTCCGATCAGCGCCGCGGCGACCCCGCCGCGCGTCCCCGCGTCGAGCCCCACCAGCAGCGCCGCAGCGGCCAGCGCGCCGAGGGCGCTGTCCGCGCCGAGGACCACGACCGCCGCGAACCAGAGCAGCCCGCGCACCGGGTCGTACGCCGTCGCGTCGAAGGCGCGCAGACCCATGCCGAGCATCCCCCCGCCCAGCGCGGCCAGGGCGGCGCCCGCCACGAAGGCCGTCAGCTTCAGCGAAGGGACCCGTACGCCCGCCGCGGAGGCTCCCGACGCGTGGTCGCGCATCGCGGCCAGAGCGCGGCCCGTACGGCCCCGGCGCAGCGCCCCCGTCGCCAGCAGCGCGGCCGCCAGCAGCCCCAGTTCGAGCACGTAGTACGCGCGGTCGCCGTCGAAGCCCGCCGGGCGGTCCAGGGACAGCCCCGAGATCGCGTAGGGCTGGGCGAAGACGAAACGGCTGACGCCCACCCCCACGGCGAACGTCGCCAGGGCCAGCGCCAGGCCGTGGCGGCCGATCGCCGGCCAGCCGGTCAGGACGCCGAGCGGGGCGACCAGCACCACCGCCACCGCCAGCGCGGCCAGTTCGGGCAGACGGGGCAGGCCGGGGAAGCGGCCGGCGGCCAGCAGCGCGGTGAAGAGGGCGCCCAGACCCGCGTACGCCGCCTGCCCGAGGGAGATCTGACCGCCGCGGCCGGTCACCACGACCAGGGACAGGAGCACCACACCCAGCGCGGGCACCTGCACCGACGTGTGCAGGTCCGAGCCCGCGAGGCCGAGCGGCAGCAGGAACAGCACGACCGCGACGATCCACGCGCCCGGGGGCGTCGCCACCCGGGCCGTCGCCGTGCGTGGCAGGGCGTCCCGGTCGCCGATCCCCGGCAGGACGAGCGCCGCGACCAACAGGGCCACCACGAACAGGTTCGCGCCCACAGCCTGGAGCAGTGGCTGCGCCCAGCCCGCCGGATGCAGCCGCGTCAGCTGACTCTGCGCGACCCCTAGACCCAGCGCCACCACGACGGCCACCGGCAGGCTGCGCATCCGGGCGGCGACGGCCACCGCCATCACCTCCATGACGAGCAACGGCATGCCGTACGGATCGAGTCGTACGTACGGCGCCAGGAGCACGCCCGTCAGGCCCGCCGTGAAGGAGCCGAACGCCCAGCCCGCGGCGGCCACCCGGTCCGCGTCGATGCCGCCGAGCACGGCGAGCGAGCGGTCGTCGACCACGGCCCGCAGCTCCGTGCCGAAGCGCGTCCAGCGCGTCACGCCCCCCACTCCGACCGCCAGTGCGACGGCGACCGCCAACTGTCCCCACGGGTCCGCCGAAACCAGCGTCGGCGCGTCCGCGCGCGCCCCGGTGCCCCACACCAACGCGGCCCCGCCGACCAGCAGCACGAAGACGCCGAGAGACGCGACCAGCGTCTGCGCCGGGTCGCCGCCGAGGACGGACAGGGGGCGGAAGACGAACCGTTCCAGCGCCACGCCGATCGCGGGGGCCACCAACAGCAGCGTCACCGCGGCACCGAGCGCGAGCGGCCAGCCCCACACCACCGTGAACTGCCGCAGCAGATAGGCGCACACCATCGCGATCGCGCCGTGCGCGAAGTTCAGCACCCCGGTCGCCCGGTGGGTGACGACCAACCCGATCCCGGTGAGCGCCGCCGCGCCGCCGACCGAGAGCCCGGCCAGCGTGAGGTCGTACGTCAGGGAACCGCTCATCACCGCTCCAGCGCGGGCGACCGCTCGGCCGCGGGCGGCTCACAGATCGGGCACGGGCCCAACTCCCCGCTCGCCAGCACCCGCGAGTCCACCGGCACGGCGGAGGGCTTCCCCGCGACCAGCGGGCAGTCCGCGCGGTGCCACAGCGTGCCCCCGGGGACCATCAGCAGCTCCCCGCTGACGGCGAGCGGCGCCACGGCGGCCTGTTCGGACCGCTCCGCGTCGGTGGGCTCGGCCGCCACCAGCAGCCCGTACAACTCCTCGACACGCGCCGCCGCCAGGGCGCTCCTGCCGTGCGTGAGCAGCACCGCGCCCGCGACGATCAACGCGGCCCCGGGAACCGTGCACGACGCCAGGAAGGGCAACTGCCGTTCCGCGTACCGCTCGCCCGAGACGCCGTACCAGCCGATGACGCACAACACCGCCCCGGCGGCGAGGGCGGCGCAGCCGGCCCACAGGACGGGGTGCACGGTCCGCAGTCGAGATGTCCGCATCCTGGCTCCCGGACGTCGTGTGTCTGTCTGTCTTCCAAGTCCGCCAATGGACTTGCACTATGCCTTCTGGAAGCTGACCCTGAAAGCTCCGGGCGCGGTCGGCCCGGACCGACACCCGGTGGTGAGCCAGCATGGTTCTCGGGAGCGACCTCAGGCGGGACAACGGCCGGGGGGTGGCGGCGCTCGTCGCGCTCGTCCTCGCCGGGGCCCTCACGGCGTGCGGCGACAGCAGCGGCGGCGGGAGTTCCACCCCTCCGCCCACCCCCACCTTGGAGCGGCCCAGCAGCGCGTCGGCCAGCCCGACCGGCCCGGACGACCCGGCGGCGGCCGAGAACCAGGTCAGGCGGAACTGGGAGAAGTTCTTCTCCCCGTCCGTGCCCGTCAAGGACAAACTGAACTACCTGGAGAACGGCGACAGGATGACCGCGGTCGTCCAGGGCTTCAGCGGCGACAAGCGTGGTCAGCAGGTCGCGGCCCAGGTCCAGAAGGTCGTGTTCACCGCGCCCGCCGTGGCCGAGGTGACGTACGCGCTGACCCTGAAGGGCGCGACCGCCCTGCCGAACGCCTCCGGGACGGCCGTCTACGAGAACGGCACCTGGAAGGTCTCCGACAACACCCTCTGCGCCCTGGTCGCGCTGAGCGGCGACGGATCCGCGACCCCGACCGGCTGCTGACCCGCCGTGCGCCCCGGGGGAGTTCGCGAAGGAGTCCTCGCCGCCGGCCTGCCGTTCCTGCTGGGCGCGGCGCTCGTCCTGGGCACGGCGGCCTGCGGCAGCCGCCTGCCCGAGAGCGACTTCGAGCACCGGACCACGCCCGCCCCGCAGAACACCGCCCCGCTGCGCGTCGGCATCGTCACCAGCGCCACCAGCCCCGTCGGTGGCTCCGCCTTCACCGGCCCCCGCGACGGGGCCAAGGCCTACTTCGACCGCCTCAACGCGCGCGGGGGCATCGGCGGCCGCCCGGTCGAGGTGCGCACCTGCGACGACGGCGGCAGCGGCGTGGGCGACAACGCGTGCGTGCACCGGCTCATCGACGAGGACAAGGTCGTCGCCCTCGTCGCCACCACCGCCCTCGACTACGCGGGCGCCTCCCGCGTGTCCGCCGCCGGAGTACCCGACATCGGCGGACAGCCCATCGGCGCGGCCTACGACACCTATCCGCACCTCTACGGGGTCTACGGCAGCCTCGCGCCCCGCGAGGGAACACCTGGCTGGGGCGGGAAGCTGTACGGCGGCACGGAGGTCTACCGCTACTTCAAGCGCGTCCAGGGCGCCCGTACGGCCGCCGTGATCTCCTACAACCAGTCCGCGTCGGCCGCGTACGCCCGGCTCGTCACCCGGGGTCTGAAGGCCGAGGGCTACCAGGTGGTCACCGAACAGGTCGACTTCGCGCTGCCCAACTTCCGCGCCGCCGCGGCCGATCTGAAGGACCAGGGCGCCGACCTCGTCTTCGACGCCCTCGACACGCACGGCAACGCCCAGCTGTGCAAGGCGATGGACGACGTCGGCGCCGAGGTCATCGCCAAGGTCACCAACGTGCAGAACTGGACCTCCACCGTCCCCGAGGACTACAAGGACGCCCCGCGCTGCCGCAACGCCCTGTGGGCGACCGGATCCAGCAGGAACTACGAGGACACCTCCGACGCCGCCGTCCGCGCGTTCCGGGACGCCACCAAGGGCCTGCCGACGCACTCCCAGTGGCAGCTGGAGGGCTGGGCGGCCGCGATGTGGTTCACGGACGCCGCGAAGTCCTGCGCGAAAACGGGCGTCACACGCGCGTGTGTCGACCGCTTCATGAACCGCGGCGCCCCGTACACCGCCGACGGCCTGCTGATCCCCGTCTCCTCCGAGCGCCTGCCCGCGCCTCCGAAGACCCGCCGGACCTGCGTCTCGGTGGCCCGCTGGGAGGACGGCAGGGGCTGGGTCTCCCAGGGCGACATGAACAGCGACTGCTTCGAGGTGCCGCAACTGTCGTACGAGCCCTGACGTGCCTCGGCTGTCCTGCGCGCCCTGATGTGCACATGAGAAGCAACCATTCACCCGGGCCCGGGGTCTATCCCGACAGGAGCCGGATCCGACGGAGGACCCGGCGGTGCCGCCCCGCACGAAAGGGCGCTCGCATGATGACGCCGGTCCCGAGGACCGCTCGGCACCGCGCCGACCCGGACGCCGCCGTGCCCCCGTGCGCCGACTGCATCGCCGACTCCGCGGGCGGACTGACCTTCGACGTCACCGAGACCGGCGAGCCGGGCGCCGCGCTCCTGGTGCTGCGCCGCCGCGAGGGCCACGAGGAGGTCAGCCTGCCGCTGACCCCCACGGGGGACGGCCAGCTGCGCGCCGCGCTGCCCAGCGGCGTCGCCCTGCCCGAGGGCCGCTGGGACGCCTACGCCCAGGTCGCGGGAGGCGAGCCGCGACGGCTGGCCCCGGGCGTCAACGACCTGCGCTCGCTCGTCGCCCGGGTCCCCAGCGGCTCCCTCGGCCATGTCGCCGTCCGCATCCCGTACGCGACCCGGCACGGCCACCTCTCCGTGCGCAGCTGGCTGCGGGCCCCGCACGCGGAGGCCGTCGAGCTGTACCGGGGGAGCGGGGACTGGGCGTACGAGGCCGGGTGTACGGCATTCCCCTCGCGCCGGACGCGTACGCCGAGGTCTGCCACCGGGACGCGGCCGGTCCGCCGATCCGCGCGGACGTGGCCGTGGAACAGGCGGAGTTCGGCTTCACGGTGGCATACGGCGCCCTGCGGCCCGGCGTCTGGGACCTGTGGCTGCGCCCGGCGGGGGAGGGCGGACCCCGGGTACGGATCGCGCGACTGCTCGACGCCATCGCCGACAAGCGCCCCTTCCTCATCCACCCCAGGGTGCCGGTGAAGACCCTGCACGGCCCGGTGGAGGCCGGGCCCTCCTACACGCGGGACAACGATCTGTCCGTGACGGTCACCGCGGCCGCCTGACCGTGCCAGGCGCCCGGGAGCACCTTGCGGACCCTGGTTGTCCGCAAGGACTGGCAGACTCGACGGCATGTTGGAGACATCGGCACGGCTGCTGCGGTTGCTCTCACTGCTGCAGGCCCACCGCGAATGGTCCGGGGCCGATCTGGCGGACCGTCTGGGCGTCACGTCCCGCACGATCCGCCGCGATGTGGACCGGCTGCGCGAGCTGGGCTATCCCGTCAACGCCAGCCCGGGCACGGGGGGCGGCTACCAGCTCGGCGCGGGAGCCGAGCTGCCGCCGCTGCTGCTGGACGACGACGAGGCGGTGGCCGTCGCGGTCGGGCTGCGCACGGCCGCCGGGCAGGGCATCGAGGGGATCGGCGAGACCTCCGTACGCGCTCTCGCCAAGCTCGAACAGGTGCTGCCGAGCCGACTGCGCCGCCGTGTGAGCGCCCTCAACGCCTTCACCGTGCCGATGCTGCGCGGCCCCCAGCCCTCCGCCGTGGACCCGGGCGTGCTCACGGAACTCGCCAACGCCTGCCGCGACGGTGAGCGGCTGCGCTTCGAGTACCGCGACCACGGCGGCTCCCCGACCCGCCGGAACGTCGAACCGCACCGCCTGGTGTGCACCGAACGCCGCTGGTACCTGGTCGCCTGGGACGTCGACCGCGACGACTGGCGCACGTTCCGGGCCGACCGCATCACCCCCACGCCTCCGCACGGACCCCGCTTCACCCCCCGTACGCCACCGGCCGAGGACCTGGCGGCGTACGTCTCCCAAGGGGTCTCCACGCGCGCGTACGCCTCGCGGGCGGTCGTCCGGCTCTTCGTGCCCCTGGCAGAGGCGGCCGAGCGGATCTCCCCCTCGGCGGGAACGCTGGAAGCCTCCGGGGAGGACAGCTGCGTCCTGCGCACCGGCGCCGCCGGCCTCGACGTGATGGTGATTCACGTGATGCTGATGGGCTTCGAGTTCGAGGTCCTGGAGCCGGTCGACCTCACCGACGCGATCAGGACGGCGCGGGACCGGCTGTCCCGGGCGCTGGAGCGCTCTCCTGGGGGACCGCCCCGTACTGGGGATGGTGCAGGTCGAACGCGGGGCTCTCGGAGCGGATCCGGGGCAGCGTGACGAAGTTGTGCCGGGGCGGCGGACACGAGGTCGCCCACTCCAGGGAGCGGCCGAAGCCCCAGGGGTCGTCCACCTCGACCTTCGTGCCGTACCGGGACGTCTTCCAGACGTTGTAGAGGAACGGCAGCGTCGACATGCCCAGCAGGAACGCGCCGATCGTCGAGACGGTGTTGAGCGCCGTGAAGCCGTCGGCGGCCAGATAGTCCGCGTACCGGCGCGGCATGCCCTCGGCACCCAGCCAGTGCTGCACCAGGAACGTCGTGTGGAAGCCGACGAAGAGCGTCCAGAAATGGATCTTGCCGAGCCGTTCGTCGAGCATCTTGCCGGTGAACTTGGGCCACCAGAAGTAGAAGCCGCCGAAAGTCGCGAAGACGACGGTGCCGAAAACGACGTAGTGGAAGTGCGCGACCACGAAGTACGAGTCGGTGACCTCGAAGTCCATCGGCGGCGAGGCCAGGATCACTCCGGTCAGACCGCCGAACAGGAACGACACCAGGAAACCGATGGCCCACAGCATGGGCGTCTCGAAGGAGAGCGAGCCCTTGATCATCGTCCCGCTCCAGTTGAAGAACTTCACCCCCGTGGGCACCGCGATCATGAACGACATGAAGGAGAAGAACGGCAGCAGCACCGCGCCCGTCGCGAACATGTGGTGCGCCCACACCACGATCGACAGACCGGTGATGGCCATCGTCGCGGCGACCAGCGTCAGATAACCGAAGACCGGTTTCCTGCTGAAGACCGGCAGGATCTCCGTGATGATCCCGAAGAACGGCAACGCGATGATGTAGACCTCGGGATGCCCGAAGAACCAGAACAGGTGCTGCCACAGCAGCGCGCCGCCGTTGGCCGCCTCGAACACCACCGAACCGAAGCGCCGGTCCGCCTCCAGGACCAGCAGCGCCGCCGCGAGCACCGGGAACGCGAAGAGGACGAGGATCGAGGTGAAGAGGATGTTCCAGGTGAAGATCGGCAGCCGGAACATCGTCATGCCGGGGGCCCGCATCCCGACGATGGTCGTGATGAAGTTCACCGCGCCGAGGATCGTGCCGAAGCCCGTCAGCGCCAGGCCCATGATCCACATGTCGGCGCCGATGTTCGGCGAGCGCTCCAGGCTGTTGAGCGGGGCATAGGCGAACCAGCCGAAGGAGGCGGGCCCGTCGGGCACCATGAGCGAGCTGAGGACGATCAGGCCGCCGAAGAGGAAGAACCAGTACGACAGCATGTTCAGGCGGGGGAAGGCGACGTCCGGGGAGCCGATCTGCAGCGGCATGATCTCGTTGGCGAACCCGGCGAAGGTCGGGGTGGCGAACAGCAGCAGCATGATCGTGCCGTGCAGGGTGAACAACTGGTTGAACTGGTTGTTGTCCACGATCTGCAGACCGGGCCGGGCGAGTTCGGCGCGCATCACCAACGCCATCAGACCGCCGATGAGGAAGAAGGCGAAAGACGTGATCAGGTAGAGGTGGCCGATCTTCTTGTGGTCCGTCGTGGTGAGCCAGTCCACGGCGAGCCGCCCCGGTCGCCGCCTCCTGTATACGGGTCGCGCCGTCGCGTGCGCGGTCTCCGTGCCCATTGCTCGCCCCTTCGCCGTCGCGCCGTGAGCCTGCCTGAAGCTCACGCCGTGGTGCTCGCATCGCTCCGCGCTCCGACAGAGGGTGTGCGGGGGTTCTGTGCTGGAACCGTGCATTTCCTATGTGGTGTCAGCTTCTGCGACATGCCCCGGAATCGGAATGGAAAGGCCTCCCCCGCGGGATCTCGCCGGGGGACTCCGCACTTTCCATCGGGTTATTCAGGACGGCGTCAAGGTAGTCCCGAATTACGTTCGAAGGCGTGCGGGACACGTACGGAACCCCTCGTACGTGTGACGGAGTTCGGCCGAAACGCGTGTCGTGACCCTGTGACAGAAGTGTGACCGGAGGAGCACAGGTGACGCATGGTGTCCGGCCTGGACTTCCCCCGCCGCGGTCGGCCGCCTAACGTGGCGGTCATGGCACCCATTCCCACCCCGCCCGCAGAGCCCCAGGACAGTCCGCAGGCCTATGTCGGCCTGGAGGCGAGGAGCGCCGAGCACCGCGCTCGGGAGCACGGCTGGTCCACGGTGCGCTCGCTGCCGCCCGGCGCGATCATCACCATGGAGTACCGCACGGGGCGGCTGAACTTCGAGGTCACCGACGGTCTGGTGACCCGCTGCTGGAAGGGCTGAGGCCACGGAGGCCGATCCACGGACGCCGATCCAGGCAGGCCGTGAGGCCGAAGACTCCACGGGATGCGCGAAGGCCCCCGGCTCACGAGCCAGGGGCCTTCGCCGTGCGGGGAGGTTGTGCGTACCGGCCCCGCTGTTCTCCATGATCGGTCCGTTGTGCCTCAGCCGCCTGTCAGCGGCCGGGCGGACGACGCCGTGGTGGTGCGCGCCACGCGGTCCGAGTGCGGTGGACGGCGGCTGCCGACCGGGGTGACCGGGGTGCGCTCCGAGCGGGTCGTGTGGGGTCCGGGCGCCAGGTACACCGGCGCCCGGGGCGGGCGGGCGGTGGGCAGCGCCCCGCGCGCCGGAGCCTCCTCGTCCACCGGGACCGACTGCTTGACCAGCACGGGCACACCGACCGGGGAGCCGACCGGAGCCTCGGCCGGGGCGGGCACCGCACGGCCGCGGCGGGCGCGCCAGGCGTCGCGCAGGGTGAACAGACCGGTCTCGGCGCGGGCGATCAGCGGCTCGCACCACGGCAGCGCCAGCAGGATCAGCAGACCGGCGGCCCAGCCCAGCAGCACATCGCTCAGCCAGTGCGTACCGAGGTAGACGGTGGTGAGGCCGACGCCGAGCGAGGTCACGGCGGACAGCGCCGACAGCCAGCGCCTCGCCCGCGGGGTGGAGGCCAGATAGGCCAGGATTCCCCAGGTCACGACGGCGTTCGCGGTGTGGCCCGAAGGGAATATATCGCCGCCCAGACCCATCTCGTTCGAGCCGATCGTGATGGCGTAGTGCGGGCCGAGGCGGCCCATGCCGAGCTTCGCGGCGCCGACCGTGATGTTGAGCAGCAGCAGCGAGGCGCCCAGCGTGAGCATCGGGCGCAGGGTGTGCTGCCGCCAGGAGCGCCAGCCCAGCCACGCGGCGACCATCACGGCGGTGGGGCCGCGCTGGCCCAGCACCACGTAGTAGTCGAGGAACGCGTGGATCTCCGGCCACTGCTGATAGGGCCGGAAGAACATGACCTGCCAGTCGAACCGGACCAGCCACGATGTGATCGCAACGGCCCACACGATGGCCACGTAGAAGGCCAGGGTGGCTCCGAAGAGCACAACCCTGTGCCTGCTCATCTTCGGCACATCGATGTTCGCCGGCCGTTCCGGCTCACGGTCCAACCGGGCGAAGACCCGGTCCAGACGGGTGAGGTTTCGTTCGGTACGCACTCAATCGACGTTACAGCGAGTGAGCTGCGTTCCAGGCCGAATCACTCGCTTTGTGATGACGATGTGATGTGGGATTCCTCTCAGGGCGATGTTTAATTCCAATGATTCTCTAATCATCGGCACCCCGATCCTTCAATTCCAATGATCGGCTCGGGCTTCTGTTTTATGTCACTTTTGAATTCGTTCACCGAATCCTGGGGTGGAATTCTCCGGCCGCTCACCGAGCGTCAACGAGTGGATCACGGCGGACCGGAGCCGTTCAGCCAGAACCCTCCGTAGAGCGCGCAGGCCAACGCCACGCCACCGAGAATCAGCGCTGACCTGGACGTACGTAGTCGGGCCAGGGCCAGCGCGAGGGGGAGCACGAGGGGGAAAGCGGGCAACAGGAGGCGCGGTTTCGAGCCGAAGTAACTCGACGCGCACAGGGCGAGCGCGATGACGATCCCCGCGTACACCAGCAGCGCCAACGGCTGGCCCTGTCGTACACACGTCACGTACAGCCAGACGACCAGTGCGACTCCGACGATCAGTCCGACGCCGGCCAGAGCCGACGGAAATGACGTGAACTTGTCGCCCACGAAGCGGGCGAACGCGTACCCGCCGTCGAATCCGTTGCGCCAGCCCGCCTGGACGTCGAGATAGCCGAGCGGCCCCTTCCCCGTGCGGTGGCCGACCCAGAGCACGTACCCGGCGGCGCCGAGCGGCGCGAGGAGCATGCCGAGGGCGCGTCGGAGCACCGGCGCGCCGTGCGCGGGGTGCGCGCTCCGATCCCGCACGAACGAGGCGATGGCGGCCACCCACAGGGCCGCGACCACCGCGGCTCCCACCGGGCGGGTCAGGCCGGCGAAGGCGGCGAGCAGGCCGGCCGTCACCCAGCGGCCGGTCAGCACCGCGTAGAGCGACCAGGCGGCGAGCGCCGTGAACAGGGACTCGCTGTACGCCATCGACTGCACGACACCGACCGGCAGCACCGCCCAGACCAGCACCGCGCAGACGCCCACACGGGGGCCGTACACGTGGTCCGCGACGGCGAAGATCCCCCAGGCCGCGGCGAGCGAGGCCAGCGTGCTGACCAGCAGCCCGGCATCCGCGTACGACAGAGGGGTGAGCGCCGAGACGAGCCGCTCCAGCCAGGGCAGCAGCGGGAAGAACGCGAGGTTCGAGTGCACGTCACCGTTGGGCAGCCGCACCTCGTAGCCGTAGCCGAGATCGGCGACGCGGGTGTACCAGAGCGAGTCCCAGCGGGCCGTCAGCAGTGTGTGGGCGCTCTTGCCGTTCGCCGCGCTCCACAGCGCGAGCGTGAGGACGCCCAGGGCCCGTACCGCGGCGTACCCGAGGAGGGCGGGCGCGGCCCGGCGTGGCGCGCTCGCGCCGGGCGGCGTCGCGAGGGGCGTCTCAAGATCGGTCACGGGCTCGATTATCGACGGCGGGCGGAACCGGGCGGTCGTCCGGGGCGTGGTGCACCAGGGGGAGCGTGGCGTACGCCACATGCTCGGCAAGGAGAACGTGAGAGGTCCGCCACGTGTATGCGACAGGAACTCGCGTACTCTGGCCGCTCACTCGCCTTTGATGCGTGCGTCCGGAACCCCGCTCCTCCTGGACCGCAGCCGCAGGGAGTCCCCACCCAGCGGATCGCCGAACGCGAGGGAACATCTGGGAGGTACGTACATGTCCGGGACGACCACGGCCGCCGCGCGTCGCCGTCGGGAGGCCGGGGCCGGTGCCAACCGCTGGGTCGTCCTCGTGGTGCTGTGCGTCAGCCTGCTCCTCGTGGCCCTCGATGCCACCGTGCTGCACGTCGCGGTGCCCGCCGTCACCGCGGACCTCAAGCCCGGCGCGATAGAACTGCTCTGGATCGTCGACGTCTATCCGCTCGTCTGCGCCGCGCTGCTGATCCTCTTCGGCACGCTGGGTGACCGGGTGGGTCGCAGACGTGTACTCCTCCTCGGATACGGACTCTTCGGCGTCGCCTCCGGGATCGCGGCGCTAGCCGACAACGCCCAGGTCCTCATCGGCGCGCGCGCCCTGCTCGGCGTCGGCGGCGCGATGATCATGCCCGCGACCCTGTCGATCCTGCGCCAGGTTTTTCCCGACCGGCGGGAGCGGGCGCTCGCGATCGGCATCTGGAGCGCGGTCGCCGCGGTGGGCGCGGCGGTCGGGCCGCTGCTCGGCGGGTTCCTCCTCGAACACTTCTGGTGGGGATCGGTCTTCCTCGTCAACATCCCGCTGATGCTGATCAGCCTGCCGATCGGACGGCTGCTGCTGCCCGAGTCCTACGGCGACCGCGACGGTCCCTGGGACGTGGTGGGGGCCCTGATGGCCGCCGCCGGACTCTTCGGGCTCGTGCTCGGAGTCAAGCGGCTCGGCGCCGGTGAAGGGCCGCTCGGTCCGTTCACGCTGGCGCCGCTGCTCGTGGGCGGCGCGCTGATGTTCGCCTTCGTACGGCGCCAGCGACGGCGTGCGCATCCGCTGGTGGACCTGCGGATGTTCTCGCGGCCCGCGTTCAGTACGTCCGTGTGCTGCATCGTCCTCGCCATGCTCGCGCTGGTCGGGCTCGAGCTGATCGCCGCGCAGTACCTGCAACTGGTCCTCGGGCTCTCGCCCCTGCAGACCGGGCTGCGACTGCTGCCGCTCACCTTCGCGGCGATGGCCGCGGGGCTCGCGGGGGCGCGGCTGCTGCGGCGGTTCGGGCCACGCGCGATGGTCTGTTTCGGGTTCTGTCTCACGGCGGTGGCCGTGGTCACGCTCACCGCGATGGGCGGGAACGACAACACCGGGCTACTGCTGTTCGGATTCGTGCTGCTCGGGTTCGGGCTGGAGACGACGCTCTTCGGGGCGTACGAGTCGATGCTGAGCGAGGCGCCGCCGGCGCAGGCGGGTGGGGCGGCGGCGATCGGTGAGACCTCGTACCAGCTGGGGGCGGGGATCGGGATCGCGCTTCTGGGGAGTGTGATGAACGCGGCGTACACGCCCGGACTGTCGTCCGTACCGGGGGTCTCGCCGGGGGACTCCGCTGCGGCGGGACACTCGCTGGGAGAGGCGTACGACGTCGCTGCGCGGCTCGGCGGGGTGCGGGGGGCGGCCCTGCGTCATGCGGCTCGGGACTCCTTCGTGCACGGGCTGCATGTGACGTTGCTCGTCAGTGCGGGATTGTTGTTGGTGGGGGCGGGGATGGCGTTGCGGTTGCCTCGGGTCATGGAGTGTGGGGTGCCCGCGGCGGGCTCGGCGGAGATTCCGGCGCCTCGAGGGGTTGCGGAGTCCCGCGTCTCGGCGTAGCCGAGGCTCTCCCACTCACGCACCACCCGTTTCCACCATGTCGACACGTGACGGTCTCCCGTGGGGGTGGCCCGTCGTCGGCGCCTGCCGGTCCGCTCGGAGAGCGGCCCACGCGGTGCCGCCGATGGCGATTCACCCCCGCGGGGGACCCGCACATGTCAGCGTGCTGGAAACCGGTGGTGCGTGGGTGGGGGAGGTACTGGACGTGCGGGACGCTGGGTCGTACCGTCGGGGCGAGACCGTAACTAGCGGTGCTAGTTTTAGCGTGCCGGAGGCTGCCCCCATGTCCGCGTCCCCGAAGCTCCCGCCCTTCGACCCCACCGACCCCCTCGGCCTCGACGACCTCCTGGACCCGGAGGACCTGGCGATCCGGGACACCGTACGGACCTGGGCCGCGGACCGCGTGCTGCCGTACGTCGCCGAGTGGTACGAGAAGGGCGAGCTGCCCGGGATCCGGGAGCTGGCGCGCGAACTGGGCGGGATCGGGGCCCTCGGGATGTCGTTGGAGGGGTACGGATGCGCGGGCGCGACCGCCGTGCAGTACGGGCTCGCCTGTCTGGAGCTGGAGGCCGCCGACTCGGGCATCCGGTCCCTCGTCTCCGTGCAGGGCTCCCTCGCCATGTACGCCATTCATCGGTTCGGGAGCGAGGAGCAGAAGCAGCGGTGGCTGCCGGGCATGGCCGCCGGTGAGGTCATCGGGTGCTTCGGGCTGACCGAGCCCGACCACGGGTCCGACCCGGGCGCCATGCGGACGTACGCCAAGCGCGACGGCGGCGACTGGGTGCTCAACGGGCGCAAGATGTGGATCACGAACGGGTCCGTGGCCGGGGTCGCGGTCGTCTGGGCGCAGAGTGAGGACGGGATTCGGGGGTTCGTCGTGCCCACCGACGCCCCCGGGTTCTCCGCTCCCGAGATCAAGCACAAGTGGTCCCTGCGGGCGAGCGTGACCAGCGAGCTCGTACTCGACGACGTACGGCTGCCCGCCGACGCCGTACTGCCGGACGTGACCGGGCTCAAGGGCCCGCTCAGCTGTCTGTCGCACGCGCGGTACGGGATCGTGTGGGGCTCGATGGGCGCCGCGCGGGCCAGTTTCGAGGCCGCCGTCGAGTACGCGAAGACGCGCGAGCAGTTCGGGCGGCCCATCGGCGGCTTCCAGCTCACCCAGGCCAAGCTGGCGGACATGGCGGTGGAACTGCACAAGGGGATTCTGCTCGCCCACCACCTGGGGCGGCGCATGGACGCGGGACGGCTCCGTCCCGAGCAGGTCAGCTTCGGCAAGCTCAACAACGTACGGGAGGCGATCGAGATCTGCCGGACCGCCCGTACCATCCTCGGTGCCAACGGGATCTCGCTCGAGTACCCCGTGATGCGGCACGCGACCAACCTCGAATCGGTGCTCACCTACGAGGGCACCGTCGAGATGCATCAACTCGTGCTGGGCAAGGCGCTCACCGGACTCGACGCCTTTCGGTGAGTCGAGCACCGGAGAGCAGGGCCGGTGAGCGGCCCTGCCTCAGCTCTGGTTGAAGAAGCCGTCCGTCTGGCGTCCCGGGGCCTCGCCGCTGACGATCTCGGTGTTGGCAGGGGTCAGCAGGAAGACCCGGGTGGCGACCCGCTCGATGGTGCCGTGCAGGCCGAAGGTCAGACCGGCCGCGAAGTCCACCACGCGCTTGGCGTCGGCGGGCTCCATGGCCGTGAGGTTGATGATGACCGGGACGCCCTCCCGGAAGAGTTCGCCGATGCCGCGTGCGTCCCGGAAACTGTCCGGGGTGACCGTGCCGATCCGGCGGCCTGTCTCTTCCGCCGTCTCGGACGCGACCTTCACGCGTGGATCCGTGACCCAGGCATCGCCGGAGTCCTGTCCTTCGGCGTAGTTGTCGTCGTCGTAGTAACGCTCGTCATCGTTGTCGTCGACGAGGCCAAGCCAGGCACTCGCCTTGCGCACCGATCCCATGGACGCCTCCTCTCACAGCGGTCTTTCTTGCTTTCCGCATCCCCATGGTCGTCCATGATGCGGATGTCGCGCCAAGTGGATAGACGCCGCGCGGGGGTTTCGTGACGGTACTGGTGCACAGCGAATTCGTCGAGAGCCCGCGTGCCCCAAGGGTCTTGCGGTGTACGGCTGCTGACTGTGAGTGAAATATGATTCTCGACGGCGTTCGGGTGACGGTCGGGGCGTACGGGTGAACGAAGGGGTCGATACGATGCCGCAGCTCAACGTCAAACGAGGCACGGGGGAGTGTCGTGTTCGGAATAGTGAGGCCCTGCAGCCACCGCCTCGGCGAGGGGCTCAAAACGCAGTGGATGGCGCATCTGTGCGGACTCTGTCTCGCGTTGCGCGGAGACCACGGACAGTTCGCTCGGGTTGTCACCAATTACGACGGGCTGCTGATATCGGTTTTGACGGAGGCTCAGGTCGAGCGCACCACCGCGTGGCGGCGTACGGCGGGGCCGTGCCCGTTGCGCGGGATGCGGACGGCATCCGTCGCACAGGGTGAGGGAGCCCGCCTCGCAGCCGCCGTCTCGCTGGTGCTGGCCTCGGCCAAGGTGCGCGACCACGTGGCGGACAAGGACGGGCTGCTGGCGCGCAGGCCGGTGGCGCTCGCCGCCCGCCGGGTCGCCGCGAGCTGGGGGCGCGCCGGGGCCCGTACCGGATCCGACGTGGGCTTCGACACCGCCGTGCTCGTCGACGCCGTCGACCGGCAGGTCGGCATCGAGGCGCTCGCCGGTCCCGGGACGCCGCTTTTGACCGTCACCGAGCCCACCGAGACCGCGACCGCCGCCGCGTTCGCGCACACGGCCGTCCTGGCCGGGCGGCCGGGCAACGCCGAGCCGCTCGCCGAGGCCGGCCGGCTCTTCGGGCGGCTCGCGCATCTGCTGGACGCCGTGGAGGACCGGGAAACTGACGCCGCGTCGGGAGCCTGGAACCCGCTCACGGCCACCGGCACCCCGCTCGTGGAGGCGCGCCGGCTCGCCGATGACGCTCTGCACGGAATACGGCTCGCGCTGCGCGAGGTGGAGTTCACGGACGGCAAGCTGGCGCATCTGCTGCTCGCGCACGAGCTGGGGCGATCGGTGGACCGCGCGTTCGGGACCTCGGGATGCGGGCACCAGGACCACGAGGACGGTCCGCGGGGGGCTTTCGGGCCGCCGCAGCACGGTGGGCCGTACAACCCGCAGAGCCCGCAGAGCCCGAACGACGGGCAGAATCCCTACGCCGGTGGCGGCAACCCCTTCGGCGGTGCTCCCTCCTTCCCGCCGTCCGGGCCCGGCAGGCGAGGCTTCTGGGCGGGGTGCGCGGCCGCGATCGGGCTGTGCTGCACCTGCAAGGTGTGCTGTGCCGACGAGTTCGAGGGGCCGTGGTCGCGAAGGAGGCGCGAGGGCTGCCTCGGCAACTGCGACTGTGACTGCAGCTGCTGCGAAGCCTGTGAGATCTGCGAGTGCTGTGAATGCTGCTCGTGCTGCGACTGCGGACTGTGACGAACCTCGTATACGGCGGCGTGGGCGATCACGCGGCCGCAGCGGTTCGGGCCTGCTCATTCGGGGGGCTGCTGTCTCCGCCCCGCGCCCTTTCGGGCGCGGGGGCAGGCGTGCCTAGTTCTTCAGTTCCGGCGGCGAGATCTGCGACTTCCCTATCGCGGAACCCGTCGTCCCCCACTTCTTGAGGATCCTGTCGTACGTGCCGTCCGCGATCAGCTTGTTCACCGCCGCCTGGAAGGCCGGTGCCAGCTTCGTGTCCTTCTTGAAGGCGAAGCCGACGTCGAGGCGGTGGTACTCGTTGAGGAACTTGACGCCCTGTTGGTGGGCGACGGCGTAGCGCAGGCCGTTGATGGTGCTCATCACGAGGTCGCTGCGGCCCTGTTGGAGTGACGACCAGATCGCGCCCTGCTCGCTGTAGGTCTGCACCTTGTACGCCTTCTTGCCGGCGTCGGTGCAGACCTTCTTGTTCTCCTCCAGCGTCGCCTCGAAAGTGGTGCCCGCTCCGGTCGCGACGTTCAGGCCGCACAGCTGATCGAGGTCGGTGATCTTGGCCAACTTGCTGTCGGAGCGCGTGGCGAAGCCCTGGCCGTCGTTGATGTAGGTGACGAAGTCGATCGTCTTGCGCCGCTCGTCGGTGACACCGAAGTTGCTGGCCCCGAAGTCGTACTTGCCGCTGTCCAGGGCCGGCAGGATCGCCTCGAAACCGGCCTGTTCCGTCTTGAGTTCGATACCGAGCACCTTGGCCACGGCGTCCGCGAAGTCGACGTCCTGGCCCGTCAGCGTCTTGCCGTCGTCCAGGTACGTCGTTCCGGGTGGCGTACCGCCGACGGCGACCGCCACGGTGAGGCTGGTGACGCCGGACGGGAGCAGCTTGGCGGCGGCCTCGTCCTTCGGGACGGCCGAGACGACGTCCGTGGTGGGGATCTTGTCGGCCTTGGCCGCCGCATTCGCCGCGGCGCCGGTCGTGTCGTCCGAGCCGGAGCCGCATGCCGTGAGGAGCAGGGCCGTCGAGGTGATGAGGGCAAAAGGCGCAAAATGCCGATAACGGGTACGCGTGGACGTACGCATGGTGTGCGGTCTCCTGAGAGCAAGAGTGAGCAGAACCCGAGGGGAGGGGTGCGCGTGTGAAGGCGAGAGGGAGGGAGAACGCGAAGGGCGCCCGGTCGACCAAGGGATCGGGCGATCGGATTGATCAGGGGATCAAGCGATCGGGGCGCGCAGTGGGTCAGCTCAACAGGAAGAGGACCACACTCGACCGAAGTCGATGTGGGAGCGCTTGACCAGCCACTGCTGTGGATGCATGGGGCAAGTGGAACAGGCATCCGGTTGTGCGTCAACCGACTTGAGACGTACGGCTCACAGTATGGACAGCCTTGACAGCGGGGGAAACGGGCCCGTACTCTCGGTGGACGGCCCTGCTGAGGGGCTCGGCCGTACTGCGCCGCGAGGCGCTTCGTGTGAAGGCATCCACCCGTGTTCGACTACGTCACGGAGTCTTCGCATGTCTTCCGACACCCTCGCCAAAACATCCGCCGCACCGGACATACCGGAGCAGGCCGACTCCCTGCGGATCGTTCCGCAGCGCCGACTGGGCCAGTGGACGGCAGCCGTCGCCGTACTCGTCCTGCTCGGGCTCGCCGTCACCTCCGTGGTCCGCAACAAGGCGTTCCAGTGGGGGGTGGTCGGTGACTACTTCACCTCGGACTCCGTGCTGCGCGGCCTGTGGCTCACCCTGTGGCTGACCGCTGTGGTGATGGTGCTCGGCTTCGCGCTGGGGACGCTGCTCGCGGCGGCCCGGTTGTCCGCCAATCCCGTGCTGCGCAGCGTCAGTTGGGGATATGTGTGGCTGTTCCGGTCGATTCCGATCCTGGTGCAGTTGCTGCTGTGGTTCAACATCGGGGCGCTGTATCCCGAGCTCCTCGGCGTGAAGACGGTCAATCTGTTCACCCCGATCGCGGTCGCGATCATCGGGCTCACCCTGCACGAGGCCGCGTACGCCGCCGAGGTGGTGCGCGGTGGCATCCTCTCCGTCGACCGCGGGCAGATCGAGGCCGCGCAGGCGCTCGGTCTGAGCCGGTGGCGCCGCTGGTGGCGGATCGTGCTGCCGCAGGCGATGCGCTCCCTCGTGCCGCCCGCCGGGAACATGCTGATCGGCACCCTCAAGGGCACCTCGATCATCAGCGTCATCGCCGTGCAGGACCTGCTCTTCTCGGTGCAGCTGGTCTACCACCGCACCTACCAGGTCATCCCGCTGCTGATGGTCGCCACCATCTGGTACACCGTCGTCACCTCCGTCCTCGGCCTCGGCCAGTACTACGTCGAGAAGCACTACGCGCGCGGCTCGGAGCGCACCCGGTGAAGCCCTCTCTCGTGATCGTCGGGGCCGGGCCGCGGGGGACCGGTCTCATCGAACGCATCGCCGCCAACGCGCCCGAGCTGTACGCCGGTTCGGGACTCGACATCCATCTCGTCGACCCCTATCCGCCGGGCGCCGGACGCATCTGGCGCGAGGCGCAGTCGCCGCTGCTGTGGATGAACTCGCACGCCGAGGACGTCACCATGTTCACCGATGAGACGGTGGTCATGGACGGGCCCGTGCGCCCCGGTCCCACGCTGCACGAATGGGCGGCCATCGACGGCCGTACCTTCGCCGACCGGCAGCTGCAAGGGGCATACCTGAGCTGGGTGCACGAGCAGGCCGTGGCCGCCCTGCCGCCGGACGTCACCGTCCACCATCACCCGTGCAGGGCCCTGCGTGTCAGCGGCCCGCGCGAGGGGCGCCAGCAGGTGTGGCTGGAGGGCCGTCCGCGTCCCCTCCTCGCCGACCTCGTCGTTCTCACGATCGGCCACCTCGACGCCGAACTCGACGAGGAGCAGGGCGAGTTGGCGACGTACGCCCATGCCCACGACCTGGTCCATCTGCCGCCCGACTTCACCGCCGACAGCGACCTGTCCTCGCTCGCGCCCGGCGAACCCGTCCTCGTGCGCGGCTTCGGGCTCGCCTTCGTCGACCTGATGGTGCTGCTCACGGAGGGGCGGGGCGGGCGGTACGACGGTGACACCTACCTTCCGTCGGGGCGGGAACCGGTGCTGTACGTCGGATCGCGGCGCGGAGTGCCGTACCACTCGAAGATCGGTTACGACTGGACCGGTGAACGGCCGCCGCTGCCACGGTTCTTCGGGCCCGCCGAGGTCGACGCGCTGCTGGCGCGGCCGGAGGGCTTCGACTTCCGGCGGGACGTGTGGCCGTCGATCCAGAAGGAGCTGGGGTTCGCGCACTACCACCGGCTGTTCACCGTCCACCCCGAACGGACGGCGATCGCCTGGACCGACTTCGAGGAGAAGTACGCGGCAGGGGAGGCGGCGGAGCGCGAGGCGCTCGTGACATCCGCCGTGCCCGACCCCGCCGACCGGCTCGACCTCGCGG
Organism: Streptomyces mirabilis; assembly: GCF_039503195.1. NCBI lineage: Bacteria > Bacillati > Actinomycetota > Actinomycetes > Kitasatosporales > Streptomycetaceae > Streptomyces > Streptomyces mirabilis. The sequence continues at coordinate 2,648,585 of NZ_JBCJKP010000001.1, read as the reverse complement.
CGCTCGACCGTCCGCTGGACGGGGCGCGGTACGCGTCGCACGAGGAGTTCCAGGACGGGCTCCGGGCGTACGTCGAGGGAGATCTGCGTCGCCGCCATGATCCCGGAAACAGCCCTGACCTGGCCGTCTTTCTCGGACTCCTCTCCGTCTACGGGCAGTTGATCCGGCTCGGAGACGTCGGACCCTGGTGGCACGGCTTCTTCAGCCACCTCGCCTCCGGGCCGCCCGGACCCCGGCTGCGGCAGATGCTCGCGCTCTCCCGGGCCGGCGTCGTGCGGTTCGTGGGCGCGGACGTGGCCGTGGTCGCCGAGGACGGGGTGTTCCGGGCGTCGAGCGCGACCGTGCCGGGCGAGACGATCGAGGCGCGGGCGCTCGTCGAGGCGCGGCTGCCCGAGCCCACCGTCGGGCGGGCCCTCGACCCGCTGCTGCGTGAACTGCACGACGACGGGGCCGTCGAGACCCCGGAGGGGCTGCTGCGGGTGGACCGCTCCGACGGGCGGATCCTCGACCGGGGCGGCCGGCCGCATCCGCGGCGCTTCGCACTCGGGCCCTACACCGACGTACGTACCCCCGGCGCCTTCACCCGGCCGCGCACCGGCGGGCCGGCGTTCCGGCAGAACGACGCCACCGCGCGAGCCGCGCTGGTGTTCCTGCGCGACCTTGCGTGCCGGGCCGTCGCGTAACCCATCCCGACCGTCAACTCCACTGCCAGTACAAGGGATTCACGCGATGACCTTCATGGTCGACATCAGGTCCGTCCACAAGAGCTTCGGCCCACTGGAGGTGCTCAAGGGCATCGACCTCGCGGTGCGCACCGGCGAGGTCACCGTGATCCTCGGCCCGTCCGGCTCCGGCAAGTCCACGCTGCTGCGCACCATCAACCACCTGGAGAAGGTGGACCGGGGCCGCATCAGCGTCGACGGCTCGCTGGTCGGCTACCGGCGCTCCGGCGACAAGCTGTACGAGTTGCGCGAGCGCGAGATCCTGAGGCAGCGCACCCGCATCGGGTTCGTCTTCCAGAACTTCAACCTCTTCCCGCACCTCACCGTGCTGGACAACCTCGTCGAGGCCCCGGTCTCCGCGCTGAAGCGTCCGCGCAAGGACGCCGTCGAGGCGGCGCGGGCGCTGCTCGACCGGGTGGGGCTCGCCGACAAGGCCGACTCCTACCCGAAGCAGCTCTCCGGCGGCCAGCAGCAACGCGTCGCCATCGCCCGCGCGCTCGCCCTGGGACCGAAGCTGCTGCTCTTCGACGAGCCGACCTCGGCGCTCGACCCCGAGCTGGTCGGCGAAGTCCTCGACGTCATCAAGGACCTGGCCCACCAAGGCACCACGATGATCGTCGTCACGCACGAGATCGGGTTCGCCCGGGAGGTCGCCGACACCGTCGTCTTCATGGACGACGGGCGGATCGTCGAACAGGGCGCCCCCGGTGACGTACTCGACCGGCCGCGGCACGAACGGACGCGGTCGTTCCTGTCCAAGGTTCTTTGATCCCTCACCAGGGAGCTCTGATCGGATGACCGGAGAAAGGTTTCACCCGATATGACCGCACCGCACGGCCGGGGGCTGCTGCACCTGGCCGCCGCCCTCGATCAACAGGCGGCCTTCGACGCCGCCTCGTACGTCGGGCCGGCGCAGCTCGCGGAGCGTGGCGGGCTCGACTTCGTGACGCTCGGCGACACCTTCGCGCGCCCCGGGCCCGACGCGCTCGCCGTGCTCTCCCGTGTCGCGCCCGCCACCCGCCGGATCGGTCTGGTGCCGACCGTGACCACCACCCACACCGAGCCCTTCCACGTCCAGGCGGCGGTGGCGACCCTCGACTGGGTCAGCCGCGGCCGGGCCGGCTGGCAGCTCGACGTGTCGACGACCGAGGGCGAGGCCCGACTCTTCGGCCGCCGGCACGCGGCACCCGCCGACGCGCTGTGGCGGGAGGCCGGCGAGATCGCCGAGGTGGCCGCCCGGCTCTGGGACAGCTGGGAGGACGACGCCGAGATACGCGACGAGGCCACCGGCCGGTTCGTCGACCGGGACAAGCTGCACCACGTCGACTTCCAGGGCGCCACCTTCTTCGTGAAGGGCCCCTCGATCGTGCCGCGGCCCCCGCAGGGCCACCCCGTCCGGGTCGTCGACGCCACCGAGGGGCCCGCCCGGCGGGTCGCCGCCCGGCATGCCGACGTGGCGCTCGTCCGGGTCGTGGGACCCGCGCACGCCCGGGCCGTACGGGCCGAACTCCGGGACGCGGCAGCCAAGTTCGGCCGCGACGCCGACACCCTGCGGGTCCTCGGCTCACTCGTCGTCGACCTCGGCGACGGGGAACGCGCGGCCGAGCCGGGCCACGGGGGTGGCGGTCCCCGGCAGACCGCGCAGGGGCCGCTGTACCGGGGCGGCCCGGTCGACCTGGCCGAACTGATCGCCGCCTGGCACGCGTCCGAGGCCGTCGACGGCTTCCACCTCACCCCGGTCGAGCCGCACCGTGACCTGGAGCGGCTCGTGAACGGAACGGTGGCGCTGCTCCAGCACCGCGGTCTGTTCCGCACCTTCTATCCGGGCAGCACGCTCAGGGAGCACCTGGGGCTGGCCCGGCCCGCCAACCAGTACGCCGTGACAGGGGGAGCGTCATGACCGTACGTACGCGCATGCATCTGGCGGCGCACTTCCCGGGCGTCAACAGCACCACCGTCTGGACCGACCCGCGCTCCAAGTCCCAGATCGACTTCGCCTCCTTCGAACACCTCGCGCGCACCGCCGAACGCGGCCTGTTCGACTTCTTCTTCCTCGCCGAGGGATTGCGGCCGCGCGAGTACAAGGGGCGCATCCACGACCTGGACGTCGTGGGCCGACCGGAGTCGATCACCGTGCTCAACGCACTCGCCGCCGTCACCGAGCGGCTCGGGCTCGCCGCCACGGTCGACGCGACCTTCAACGAGCCCTACGAACTCGCCCGCAGACTGGCCACGCTGGACCACCTCAGCGGGGGCCGGGCCGCCTGGAACGTGGTCACCTCCTCCGACGCCTTCACCGGGGAGAACTTCCGCCGCGGCGGCTTCCTCGACCGCGCGGACCGGTATGCGCGCGCCGCCGAGTTCGTCGCCACCGCACGAGATCTGTGGGACTCCTGGACGCCGGAAGGCGTGGCGCGCCCCTTCGCCCATCAGGGGCGGCACTTCGACATCGCGGGGGAGTTCGGGCTGCCGCGCTCACCGCAGGGGCAGCCCGTCGTCATCCAGGCCGGGGACTCGGACGAGGGCCGGGAGTTCGCCGCGGCCACGGCGGACGTGGTCTTCACCCGGCGCGGGACCCTGGACGCCGGCCGGGAGTTCTACGCCGATGTGAAGGGGCGGCTGGCGACGTACGGGCGGTCGCCCGAGGACCTGAAGATCATGCCCGGTGTCACCGTCGTGCTCGGTGACACCGCGGCGGACGCGCGGGAGCGGGCCGCCGAGATCCGCCACCGGCAGGTCTCCCCGCAGAACGCGCTCCTCGCGCTGGAGCGGATCTGGGGTGTCGACCTCTCCTCGTACGACCCCGACGGGCCCCTGCCCGACATCGACCCGGAGCCGGCGCCGGCCCTCGCGCGGGGGCGGGTGCGCGTCGCCGACCCCCTCGCGGTGGCGGAGAGGTGGCGGGCCCTGTCGCGTGCGAAGGGGCTGTCCATCCGGCAGACCGTGATCGAGGCGTCCGGGCGGCAGTCCTTCGTCGGCACGCCGGAGACGGTCGCCGCCGAACTCGACGAGTTCGTGACGGCCGGCGCCGCCGACGGCTTCATCCTCGTCCCCCATCTGACCCCGGGCGGACTGGACGAGTTCGTGGACCGGGTGGTCCCGCTGCTCCAGGAGCGGGGCGCCTTCCGCACGGAATACACAGGCACGACGCTGCGCTCACACCTCGGGTTGCCGGAACCCGTATGGAAGGGTTGATCACATGACGAAAGACGCATCCGCAGACGCATCCGCAGACGTATCTGACGGGACATCCGCAGACGTGTTCGACGACGCATCCGAGGACTGGGAACGGTGGCACGAGCGCCGCGTCGAGACGGTGTCCGGCTCCTACGGCCCGTTGGCACTCACCGGCACGCACTGGCTGGAGGACTATCCGGACGGGCGACTTCCGGACATCCCCGGGCTGTGGACCGACCAGGAGGACGGGGTCCTGCTGACGGCCGCCCCCGAGGACGGGCTGAGCCTGGACGGAAAGCCCTTCACCGGCGAGGTCCGGCTCGACGCCGACCCCGGGTCGGCGGCCGACGCCCGGGTCGGGCTCGACGAGCGCCGGTTCGTCGTCCTGGTGCGCGAAGGGATCTGGGGCGTACGCGACTTCGACCCCGCCTCCGAGGCGCGCGCGGCCTTCAAGGGCGTCGAGGCGACGCCGTACGACCCTCGCTGGTCGGTGCCGGGGCACTTCACGCCGTACGGCGAGAGCCGGACCGTACATGTGGAGAACGCGGACGGAGTCGCCCGCGGTCTGGGGCTCGGCGGCATCCTCGCCTTCACCCTGGACGGCGAGGACCTCACGCTCCAGGTGTCGGTGGAGAGTGACGGCTCGCTGTGGGCCGTGTTCGCCGACACCACCAGCGGGGACAGCAGTTACCGCTTCCGGTTCCTGCGCCCCGCCGCGCCCGACGCCGAGGGGCGTACGACGGTGGACTTCAACCGGGCCGTGCTTCCGCCGTGCGCGTTCGCCGACCACTTCATCTGCCCCTTCCCGCCGCCCGGGAACACCCTGGGCGTGGCCGTTCCGGCGGGGGAGCGCACGCTGCTCTGACGATTCACTTCGCCACGCCCTCCACGCCCTCCGCTCACTCCTCCAAGCTCTCCAGACGCCTCGAGTGCCCCGACGATCGACACGCAATCCGCACACCTGAGTCTGGGAAGATCAACTGCCGCTGGTGGAACGTCAGTTGAACGCTGCACGGCCGAAAGGCGCCCTTGCGCCCGTCGGTCGTGCGGCCGAATACTCCCCCACAGCGCTTGTCAGGGGCACGGCTTGTCCGGAATCCGGTCGGGCGGCTCCCGGCTGCGCCTCACGGGCCCCGACCCCACGCGGGCCCCCTACTTCCCTCGGGAGGAACGACAAGTGAGGATCAAGCGCACCACCCCCCGCAGCGGTATAGCGAGACGGACCCGGCTGATCGCCGTGACCACCGGACTCCTGGCCGCCGCAGCGTTCTCCGTCCCCACCGCGAACGCATCCGACGCCCAGACGTTCAGCGCCACCCAGCTGAGCACGGTGAACAAGTCGGTACTCAAGTCCGACATCGCGGGAACCGCCTGGGCGGTCGATGCCAAGACGAACCGCGTCGTCGTCACCGTCGACAGCACGGTCTCCAAGGCCGAGATCGCGAAGATCAAGAAGGACGCGGGCGGCAACGCCGCGGCCATCACGATCAAGCACACCCCGGGCAAGTTCAAGAAGCTGATCACCGGCGGCGACGCCATCTACGGCGGTTCCTACCGCTGCTCGCTCGGCTTCAACGTGCACAGCGGGAGCACCTACTACTTCCTGACCGCCGGCCACTGCGGTCAGGTCGCCTCCACCTGGTACTCCAACTCGGGTCACACCACCACGCTGGGCACGAACGTCAGCTACAGCTTCCCGACCAACGACTTCGCGCTGGTGCGCTACACCAACACCTCGATCGCCCACCCGAGCGCGGTCGGCAGCCAGACCATCAGCAGCGCCGCCACGCCCAGCGTGGGCACGACCGTCTACCGTCGCGGCTCGACCACCGGCACGCACAGCGGCCGGGTCACCGCGCTGAACGCCACGGTCAACTACGGCAGCGGCGACGTGGTCTACCAGATGATCCAGACCACGGTCTGCGCCGAGGGCGGCGACAGCGGCGGTCCGCTCTACGCGGGTTCCGTCGCCTACGGTCTGACCTCCGGCGGCAGTGGTGACTGCACGTCCGGCGGTACGACCTTCTTCCAGCCGGTCACCGAGGCGCTGAGCTACTACGGCGTGAGCGTCGGCTGACCGACGGCCCCCCGTAACACCCGCACGACCGGATCTGCAGCCAGCAGCAGGCGAGCCCCCGCACGCAACTGCCGTGCGGGGGCTCGCCCTTGCTCGGGTGACGGAGTTACCGTCGAAGTACACGCCGGGTACGCGCCTGATGCGGTACTTGCCCGATGCGCCCACTTCGGACCCTGGGGGGCCGTGATGGTCGAGGAACTGGTCGCGGCGGGAGTCTCCGTCGTATCCGTGGGGGTCGTCTACGCGATGGCCGGGGCCCGTGTCGTCAAACAGTACGAACGTGGTGTGGTGTTGCGCCTGGGCCGGTTGCGCTCGGACGTGCGCGGGCCCGGGTTCACCATGGTGGTGCCCTTCGTCGACAAGCTGCGCAAGGTCAACATGCAGATCGTGACGATGCCCGTCCCCGCGCAGGAGGGCATCACGCGGGACAACGTCACGGTCCGGGTCGACGCGGTCGTCTACTTCAAGGTGGTCGACGCGGCCGACGCGGTCATCCAGGTCGAGGACTACCAGTTCGCGGTCTCGCAGATGGCGCAGACCTCGCTGCGTTCGATCATCGGCAAGAGCGACCTGGACGATCTGCTCTCCAACCGGGAGAAGCTCAACCAGGGCCTGGAGCTGATGATCGACAGTCCGGCCATGGGCTGGGGTGTGCAGATCGACCGGGTCGAGATCAAGGACGTGTCGCTGCCGGAGACGATGAAACGGTCGATGGCCCGGCAGGCCGAGGCCGACCGTGAACGGCGCGCACGGGTCATCAACGCGGACGCCGAGCTCCAGGCGTCCAAGAAGCTGGCGGAGGCCGCCGGGGTGATGTCCGAACAGCCCGCCGCGCTCCAACTGCGGCTGCTGCAGACCGTGGTGGCGGTCGCCGCAGAGAAGAACTCCACCCTCGTGCTCCCCTTCCCGGTGGAACTGCTGCGGTTCCTGGAACGGGCGCAGCAGCCGGCCGCCCCGGCACCCGAGCAGGCGCGGCCGTCGACCACGCAGCCGGTGCGGGGATCGGTGCAGCAACCGGTGGAGCAATCGGTGCGGGAATCGGTGGAGCAATCGGTGCAGGAGCAACCGTCCTCCTTCGCGCCCCCGGTGGGATCGGATCCTGAAGGGTCGAAAACCAGACAGGACTAGACCTCATGGGCTGCACATGCGTCACTCGCACGCGGTGTTTGCACTGCGAACGCACAGGGTGCGATCACGCAGGGTCAAGGTGCCGGGGGCGTACACCCGTTGCTGTACGCGCGTCCTGAAGTCGACCTTGTGAGCCACCTGTGGGTCTCGGAATAGTGGGCGCCCGTACGCCTTTTGGTTCCGTACGCCTTCCGGCCCCGGAGGTCCCCACGACCTCCCGGGCCGCCCCCCACAGGAGGACGCGAAGTGAAGCACCGACGTATATCCGGGCGTCGCGCAGCAGTGGCAGGCGCGAGTGTCGCCGCTCTGATCGCCGCGGGAGTCACCTTCCAGACTGCGAACGCGAGCGAGACGCAGAAGAGCGCGGCTCCCCGGCCGCTCTCGATCACGGCGGCCGGAAAACTCGCCTCGACGCTCGGCAAGGACCTGGGTCCCGACGCGGCGGGAACGTATTACGACGCGAAGGCAGGGCACCTCGTCGTCAACGTGCTCGACCGGGCCGCGGCGCGTGTCGTCGAGGCGGCCGGCGCCCGGGCCAGAATCGTCGAGAACTCCCTCGCCGAGCTGACGAGCGCCCGTACCACCCTCAAGAAGGACGCGACCATCCCCGGCACGTCCTGGGCGACCGACCCGGGGACCAACAAGGTCGTCGTCACCGCCGACCGCACGGTCGGGGGCGTGACCCTCGCCCGGCTGACCAAGGTCGTCGACGGTCTCGGCGCCAAGGCCGAACTCCAGCGCACGAAGGGGGAGTTCAAGACCTTCATCGCGGGCGGCGACGCGATCACCGGCTCCGGCGGGCGCTGCTCGCTGGGCTTCAACGTGGTCAAGGGGGGCCTGCCGTACTTCATCACCGCCGGGCACTGCACCCGGGCGATCTCCACCTGGTCGGACTCCAGCGGCAAGGAGATCGGCACGAACGAGCAGTCCAGCTTCCCCGGCAACGACTTCGGTCTGGTCAAGTACACCTCGACGGTCGACCACCCGAGCGAGGTCGATCTCTACAACGGCTCCGCGCAGCCCATCACCCAGGCGGGTGCGGCGACCGTCGGGCAGTCGGTGACGCGCAGCGGTTCGACGACCCAGGTGCACAGCGGCACGGTCACCGGCCTGGACGCCACCGTGAACTACGGCAACGGCGACATCGTCGACGGACTCATCCAGACCGACGTCTGCGCCGAGCCCGGTGACAGCGGCGGCTCGCTCTTCTCGGGCTCCACGGCCATCGGCCTCACCTCGGGCGGCAGCGGCGACTGCACCTCGGGCGGCGAGACCTTCTTCCAGCCGGTCACCGAGGCGCTGTCGGCCTTCGGCGCCCAGATCGGCTGACGCGCTCCGTCCTGCCTGCTCAGGGCCGGGTGGACCGGTGTTTGCGCAGGTGGGACGGGCTCGAACGGATGTCGCACACTTGTTCGGAAATTGGTCTATGGTGGGGGTGAGGTCATTGGGAACGAATGTTCGAGAGCCTGTGGAGAGGGCCCTCGGACACGAACGGATACGGACGGGTACGGGAGGTGCGTGTGCCGGGATTCACGCATCTGCACACCGCCTCCGGGTTCTCCCTGCGGTACGGGGCCTCGCACCCGGAGCGGCTGGCCGAGCGTGCCTCGGAGCGGGGCATGGACGCCCTCGCGCTCACCGACCGGGACAGCCTCGCGGGCACGGTCCGGTTCGCCAAGGCCTGCGCGAGGGCGGGTGTCCGTCCGCTGTTCGGGACGGAGCTCGCGGTCGAGGCTCCCGCCCGAGAGGCGAGGGCGTCCGCCCGAACGGCGGGGTCCTTCGCCCGGACGGCCGGGGCCTCCGCGCCGACGGGCTCGGCTTCCGCCCGAGCGGCCGGGGAACTCGTACGAGGAGCCGGGGAGCCCGTACGAGGGGAGCGACGCCGCGCCCCGGTCCGTGGCGGTGCCTTCATCGACGAGTCGACTCCCCGGGTGACCTTCCTCGCCCGGGACGGCGCGGCCGGCTGGGCCGACCTCTGCAGAGTCGTCACGGCGGCGCACGCGGGCGGCGGTCCCGACAGCGGCCCGGGGCGGCAGCCCCTGCTGCTCCGGCCGGACAACCACGCCGAAGGACTGACCGTACTGCTCGGCCCCGCCTCCGACGTCGGCCGCGCACTCGCCGCGGGGCGCCCCGACCGCGCCGCGAAGCTGCTCGCGCCCTGGCGGGAGATCTACGGCGACGCCCTGCGCCTCGAAGCCGTCTGGCACGGCCGCGAGGGCACCGGCCCCGGGTCCCTGCGGCTCGCCGCCCGCACCGTCGGCTTCGCCGCCGAACAGCGGGTGCGCCCGGTGCTCAGCAACGCGGTCCGGTACGCCGACCCGGGCCTCGGTCCGGTCGCCGACGTCCTGGACGCCGCCCGCCGCCTCGTCCCCGTCGACCCCCGGCGCGAGCTGGACTCCGGCGAGGCCTGGCTCAAGGGCGAGGCCGCCATGCTGGGCGCCGCCGAACGGATCGTCGAGGCCGCGGGCTACCGCCGTGACACGGCGCACCGTCTGCTCGAACAGACCCAGGCCACCGCCGCCGAGTGTCTCGTCGATCCCGAGGACGACCTCGGTATCGGCACCGTCCACTTCCCCGAGCCGCATCTCGTCGGTGCGGGCCGGCGCACCGCCCAGCGCGTCCTGGCCTCCCGGGCGGCGGCGGGCATGGTGCTGCGCGGCTATGACAGCAAGCGGGCCTACTGGGAACGGATGCACCGCGAGCTGGACATCATCGCCCACCACGACTTCGCCTCGTATTTCCTGACGGTCGCCCAGGTCGTGGACGACGTACGGAAGATGGGCATCCGGGTCGCCGCGCGCGGTTCCGGCGCGGGCTCCCTCGTCAACCACCTCCTCGGCATCGCGCACGCCGACCCGGTCGAGCACGGGCTGCTGATGGAGCGCTTCCTGTCCAAGCGCCGCTCGGTGCTGCCCGACATCGACATCGACGTGGAGTCCGCGCGCCGGCTGGAGGTCTACCGCGCGATCATCGACCGGTTCGGCGCCGAGCGGGTCGCGACCGTCTCGATGCCCGAGACCTACCGGGTCCGACACGCCGTCCGCGATGTGGGTGCCGCCCTCTCCATGGACCCGGCCGACATCGACCGGATCGCCAAGTCCTTCCCGCACATCCGCGCCCGCGACGCCCGTGCGGCGATGGACGAGCTGCCCGAACTGCGGGAGCTGGCGCGGGAGGTTCAGCGGAAGGGGGAGAAGTACGGGCGGCTGTGGGAGCTGGTCGAGTCCCTCGACGCCCTCCCGCGCGGCATCGCCATGCACCCGTGCGGGGTACTCCTCTCCGACGCCTCCCTGCTCGCCCGTACGCCGGTCGTGCCGACCAGCGGCGAGGGTTTCCCCATGTCGCAGTTCGACAAGGAGGACGTCGAGGACCTCGGGCTGCTCAAGCTCGATGTGCTGGGTGTGCGGATGCAGTCCGCGATGGCGCACGCGGTGGCCGAGGTGCAGCGGGCCACGGGGGACCGGCCGGACATCGACGCGGTGGCGCCGGGCGACCCGGCGACCTATCGGCTCATCCAGTCCGCCGAGACGCTGGGCTGCTTCCAGATCGAGTCGCCCGGACAGCGCGACCTGGTCGGACGGCTGCAGCCCGCGACCTTCCACGACCTCGTCGTCGACATCTCGCTCTTCCGGCCGGGACCGGTCGCCGCCGACATGGTGCGGCCGTTCATCGAGGCGCGGCACGGGCGGGCGCTGATCCGCTATCCGCACCCGGACCTGGAGGGACCACTGAAGGAGACGTACGGCGTCGTGGTCTTCCACGAGCAGATCATCGACATCGTCGACATCATGACCGGCTGCGGACGCGACGAGGCGGACCGGGTGCGGCGCGGGCTGTCCGACCCCGAGTCGCAGGGGCGGATCCGGTTCTGGTTCGCACAGAACGCGGCGGCCAAGGGGTACGACGCCGAGACCATCGCGCGGACCTGGGAGATCGTCGAGGCCTTCGGGTCGTACGGCTTCTGCAAGGCGCACGCGGTCGCCTTCGCCGTCCCGACGTACCAGTCGGCGTGGCTGAAGGCCCATCACCCGGCCGCCTTCTACGCCGGGTTGCTCACGCACGACCCCGGGATGTATCCGAAGCGACTGTTGCTGGCGGACGCGCGGCGGCGGGGGGTGCCGATCCTGTCGTTGGACGTGAACCGGTCGGCGGTCGCCCACCGTATCGAACTGGTGTCTGAATCGGATGACTCCGTCGGCCGCTGGGGTGTCCGCCTCGCTCTCTCCGACGTGCACGGCATCAGCGAGGCCGAGGCGGCGCGGATCGCGGACGGACAGCCGTACGCCTCCCTGCTCGACTTCTGGGAGCGGGCCCGGCCGAGCAGGCCGCTCGCACAGCGGCTCGCGCAGGTCGGCGCGCTGGACGCGTTCGGCGCCAACCGGCGTGACCTGCAACTGCACCTGACCGAACTGCACCGGGGATCCAGGGGTGCGGGCGGCGGCCAACTCCCGCTTTCGGGCGGGCGGAAGACCGCCTCCGCCGGGCTGCCCGACCTCTCCTCGGCGGAGCGGCTCAGCGCCGAACTGGGCGTGTTGTCGATGGACGCCTCACGCAATCTGATGGACGACCACCGGGAGTTCCTGGGGGAGCTGGGCGTGGTGACGGCACGTCGGCTGCGGGAGGCGCGGCACGGAGAGACGGTCCTGGTCGCGGGCGCCAAGGCGGCCACCCAGACCCCGCCGATCCGCTCCGGCAAACGCGTCATCTTCACCACCCTGGACGACGGCACCGGCCTGGTCGACCTCGCCTTCTTCGACGACTCGCACGACGCCTGCGCCCACACCGTCTTCCACTCCTGGCTGCTGCTGGTGCGCGGAGTGGTGCAGCGCCGGGGCCCGCGCAGCCTCAGCGTGGTGGGTGCGGCGGCCTGGAACCTCGCCGAACTGGTCGAGCTGCGCGCCGACGGCGGCCTCGACGTGGTGGCGGCGCGGCTGGCGGAGCCCGTACCGGAGCCCCTGCCGGAGGGGGAGGGCACGAAGGAGAGCCGGAAGATCCGGATGCCCACGGGGTACGAGATGCACCCCTGGGCCGATCTGCGTCCCGCGGGCGAAGGGCCCGCGGGAGGAAAGAAGTTGTGGCACCAGAGTCCGGGGAGTGCGGGATGACCATCCTCTGTGTACGTTTCCAGCTGCCTCCGATGTACGAGGCCGCCCTGCCGGGGCTCCTCGGACTGTTGGAGGAGTTCACCCCCGTCATCGAGGCGCTGCCGCCCGACCGCGTGCTGGTCGATCTGCGGGGCGCCGAACGGTACTTCGGGCGGACCGCCGTGGAGTTCGCCTCGCTGATCCGGGTGCGGGCACTCGCCCGGTACGGGATCGACTGCGCGATCGGCGCCGGACCCGGGCCGATGCTCGCGCGGATGGCATTGCGGGAGGCCGTGCCCGGAGTGACCCGGGTGGTGCCCGGGGAGCCGGACGCCGTCGCGGAGTTCCTCGCCGAGCGGCCCGTCGGCGCGCTGCCCGGGGTCGGCGGCGCCACCGCCCGCACCCTGTGCGAGTACGGCCTCGACACCATCGGCAAGGTCGCCGCCGCGCCCCTGTCCACGCTCCAGCGTCTGACCAGTGCCCGGACCGGCCGCGAACTGCACGAGAAGGCGTCCGGCGTCGACCGCGGCCGGGTCGTCCCGAACACCACCTCGCGCTCTCTCGCCACCGACCGCCCCTTCCCCCGCGACGAGCTGGACCCGTCCCTGCACCGCCGCGCGCTGCTCTCCGGCACCGAGGAACTGGGCACCCGGCTGCGCGCCCTGGAGAAGGTCTGCCGCACCCTGACCCTCACCGTCCGCTACGCCGACCGCTCCTCGACCACCCGCAGCCGCACCCTCAAGGAGCCGACCGCCCACTCCTCGGCGCTCACCGCCACCGCGTACGCCCTGTACGAGACGCTCGGCCTCCAGCGCGCCCGGGTCCGCGCGATCGGCCTCCGCGCCGAGGGCCTCACCCCCGCCGAACAGGCCTCCCACCAGCTGACCTTCGACCCTGTGGACGAGAAGGTCCGACGCATCGAGGAGGTCGCGGACCGCGCGCGAGCGAAGTTCGGCCCGCATGCGGTGATGCCGGGCACGCTGGCGGCGTAACTCTCCTCAGGTGTGTGTCAGTTGGCCCACGGCGGGGTGATGCGGGTGCCGTCGGACAGTTCCGCCGTCAGGCCGATGGGCGTGGTGACCCAGGTGATCACGGTCCGGTCGGTCGGGTTCTCGACGCCGAAGGTCGCCCCGGGATTGATGATCAGCGTGTCGCCCGCGGTGACCCGCTCGGTGCGCCCGTCGAGCGTGATCACCAGCTCGCCCTCGAGGATGTGGAGGATCTCCTCGCGGCTGACGGTGTGCAGGGGCGCCTTGGTGCCGGCGGGGATCTCGCCCCGCCAGGCGCACAGTTCCTTGCTGCCGGCGCCCGGACGGGCGTACGAGACGAAGCGGGCGCCGTGCATCTCGTGGACGACGGCATCGGACGGGTGGATGACGGGCATGGCTGCCTCCTGGGCAAGTGGTCAAGTAGCTTGACTATATGACCTCATGGTCAAGCTGCTTGACCAATCCGTCAAGGGTGTTTCAATGCGTGCGTGGAGAACTCCGAGGCCATGGCCCTGACCGCCGCCCTGCTCACCGTCGCGGGCGACCTGACGCGACGCATCAACGACGGCGTAGAAGCCCGTGGCTTCGAGGTGCGGCCCGCGTACGGCTTCGCGTTCACCCGGCTCGCCCCGGACGGTGCGACGGTCACCGACCTCGCGACCCACCTGGGGGTGACCAAACAGGCCGCCAGTCAGCTCGTCGACGAGCTCGTGCGCAAGGGATACGCCGAGCGGCGCCCGTACCCCGGCGACGCGCGCGCCCGGCTCGTCGTGCTGACCGAACGCGGCTGGGCCTGCACCCGAGCGGCGGAGGAGGCGGCCGCCGATGCCGTGCGGGCGTGGGTCGAGGTGCTCGGTGAGGGTGAAGTGGGCGTGTTGCGTGACCGCTTGGCGCGAATCGCGCCCTATGGTCCCATCAGGCCCGCCTGGTGATGGTTCGTCAGGCGTTGGCCGGTGGCCGAGACCGCCGCTGTTTTTCGCCGGAAGTTTTTTACTGACGCGTAACTTCACACGTGGGCTACTCGCCCGTAACTTGACGAGTGAACAGCATCCTCGTGATCCGGATCACAGGGCGTACGTCGTCGCAACTCCCTTGAGCCGCAAGGAGATCACCCGATGCTGCCCTGGAAGCGCCTGCTCAGACCCCTCACCGCGCTGCTGCTGACCGCGGTGGTCGCCGTGGTCCCCGCCGCCACCGCCCACGCCGCCGCGCCGAGCAGCGGCTGGAACGACTACTCCTGCAAGCCCTCCGCCACCCATCCCCGCCCCGTCGTCCTCGTCCACGGCACCTTCGCCAACTCGACCGACAACTGGCTGGCCTTCGCGCCCTACCTGGTGGACCGCGGGTACTGCGTCTTCTCCCTCGACTACGGGCAACTGCCCGGCGTCCCCCTCTTCAACGCCCTCGGCCCCATCGACAAGTCGGCCGAACAGCTTCAGGTATTCGTCGACAAGGTGCTCGCCGCGACCGGCGCCGCCAAGGCCGACCTCGTCGGCCACTCGCAGGGTGGCCTGATGCCCCGCTACTACCTCAAGTTCCTCGGCGGAGCCGCCAAGGTGAACACCTTCGTCGGCATCGCGCCCGACAACCACGGCACCACTCTGGACGGCCTGACCAACCTGCTGCCGTACTTCCCGGGCGCCGAGGACCTGCTGTCCGCGGCCACACCCGCGCTCGCCGACCAGATCGTCGGCTCCGCCTTCCTGACCAAGCTCAACGCCGGCGGCGACACCGTCCCGGGCGTGCACTACACGGTGATCGCCACCAAGTACGACGAGGTGGTCACACCGTACCGCTCACAGTTCCTCACCGGATCCGACGTCCACAACGTGCTGCTGCAGGACCTGTGCCCGGTCGACCTCTCCGAGCACGCCGCGATCGGCCTCCTCGACCGGATCGCCTTCCACGAGGCGGCCAACGCCCTCGACCCGGCACACGCCACCCCCACGAACTGCGCCTCCGTGTTCAGCTGACCGCCCCGGCCGGGGCCTGTCCGACCTGAGCCGCCGGACAGGCCCCGGAGTGCACCGGGAACTAGCGACCGCGACCGCGTCGGCCGTCGCTCGTCGCGCGGCGGCGGACCGAGGAGAACAGCGCCGCCGCGCCCAGCGCCAGCGCGCTCGCCCCGCCGATCGCGAGATAGGGGCTGGCGGAGTCACCGCCGGTCTCGGCGAGGTGCCGCTCCGAGACACCCGCGGCCTCGGACCGGCCGGCGGAGCCGCCGGGAGCGGCGTCGGAGGCGTGCGTGTCGGCCGCCGGAGTGGCCGCGCCGTCGTGGTGGTCGTGCCGCACCGTCGACTTGTCGGCACCGTCGGCTATCTGCTGCTCGGAGGGCGCGGAGGCGGTGGGTGCCGGGGTGGTCGCCGCGGGGGTGGTACCGCTTCCGGTACCGCCCGTGCCCGTACCGCTGCTGCCCGTACCGCCGCCACCGGCACCGGCGTTGCCGGAACCCCCGCCCCCGAAGGTGACGTCCGAGCAGGAGTAGAACGCCTCCGGACTGTCCGAACGCTGCCAGACCGCGTACAGGAGCTGCCTGCCCGAGCGCTGCGGCAGGGCGCCGGAGAAGGTGTAGTAGCCGTTCGTCGCGGCCGGGTCGGTCTTCGTGGCGACCGGGTGAGCCAGGTCCAGGTCGGCCCAGGTCAACGGCTTGGACGGGTCGTAGCCCGCCTTGGTGATGTAGACGTCGAAGGTGCCCTTGTGCGGCGCCGTCACCCGGTACTTGAACGTGTACGCGCCGCTGCTCACGCTCGTCGTCGGCCAGTCGGTGCGGGCCAGGTCCAGGCCCTTGAACTCGTCGTTGCCCGCGCTGCACAGCTTCCCGTCGGGGATGAGCCGCTGGTGTCCGCCGTTCGCGTCGCCGATCCGGACGCCGTTCCAGTCGTACAGCGCCTGGGTGCCGCCGGCCGCGACGGCCGCCTTGCAGGCGCCGGACTTCGGGCTCTCGGGATTCTCCGCATAGCACTGGAAGACCCGGCTGACCGGGTCGCCCATCGTGCCGTGCGCGACGGCGGGCGCCGCGGCGAGCGCGGTCAGGGCGACCGGTGCGACACCGACGGCGACCGCGACGGCGGCGGCCTTGCGGCGAGCAGGCATGGGGGAACTCCTTGAAGCGGACCTTCAGGTCTACGGCGGACCCGTGGGGGTGATCAGCAAGCTAGCCCGAAGAAACCGCGAAATCGCCTGTGGGAGGTGGGTGAGGGAGATCCTTATGGTCGGCTTAAGGGAGTGCTGAGCCTGCGCTCAGGTAGCTACCGTTCTGGCCATGACAGATGCCCCGAACGAACCGGAGATCCGCCCGGCCGTCGCCGCCGACGTGGCTGCCGTGAAAGCGGTGACCGACGCCGCGTACCACCACTACATCGAGCGCATCGGAGTGGTGCCGAAGCCCATGGAGGCGGACCACGCGGCGAACGTGGCTGCGGGGCGGGTGTTCGTCACGGGGGAGCCCGTGCGGGGCCTCGTGGTGATCGAGGCGCGCATGGATCATCTCTTCCTCGACAGCATCGCGGTCCACCCCGACGCCCACGGCGAGGGTGTCGGGCGACGGCTGCTGGCGTTCGTGGACGCACACGCGCGTGCGCTCGGGCTGTCCGAGGTCAGGCTCTACACGAACGCGATGATGTGGGAGAACAAGAAGATCTACCCGAAGTACGGGTACGAGGTCGTGGAGCGCCGGGTGGACGGCCGGTACGACCGGATCCACTACCGCAAGCGGCTCGACTGACGGTTTCCGTGCGGGGGCGTGTCTCAGTGTCGGGGCGCGGTCTCAGTGCCGGGGCGCGCGGCCCGGGCCGCTCACCCGTCCGGCCACCACGTGCGGTGGATGTCCTTGCGGACCTCCGGGCGCTCGGCCGGGCGCTCGTCGGCCTCGTCCCGCACTCGGCGGGACTCCGACTTCCTCAGGGGCTTCTGCACGGTCACACGGCGCATGGCTGCCTCCTTGTGCCTACCGGGGTCCGCGGTTGTACGGAGGTAGACCCTTTCCGGGAGAGTTGCTCATCAGTCGGGATCTGTCTGTGGCGGCTGTCACGATTCGACTGTCAGTGGTGGGTGTCACCCTGGGGCACATGACGGGTTACAACGAAATGAATCCAGGTCAGAGCGGTGTCAAACCTTGTCCGAGCGAGGTGGGGCCGGAGCTCGGCGGCGCGGGCGGGGGTGCGGAGGCGATGGCCGACGCGGACCGGGTGGACTGGGACGCCGAGGCCGACACCTTCGACGACGAGCCGGACCACGGGCTGCGCGACGCCGTCGTGCGGGAGGCGTGGGCGGAGCGGCTGCGGGCCTGGCTGCCCGAGACCCCGTCCGACGTGCTCGACCTCGGCTGCGGTACCGGCAGCCTGGCGCTCCTCACGGCCGAGCGGGGCCACCACGTCACCGGGATCGACCGCGCGCCGCGCATGGTCGACCTGGCCCGCGCCAAGCTCGCCGGACGCGACGCGGTGTTCCTGCTCGGTGACGCGACGGCACCGCCCGTCGGCGAGCAGCGGTTCGACGTCGTGCTCGTGCGGCACGTCCTGTGGGCGCTGCCCGACCCCGGGCGCGTCCTGCGGCACTGGCGCGGGCTGCTGCGCCCCGGAGGGCGGCTCGTCCTGGTCGAGGGGGTGTGGGGGACACTGAGCCCCGCCGGCATACCCGCGGACCGGCTGGCCACCCTGCTGGAACCCCTGACCTCGGACCTCCGGGTGGAGCGGCTGTCCGACGACGCGCGGCTGTGGGGGCGCGAGGTGGCGGACGAGCGATACGCGGTGGTGGCCCACGTCTGACCACCGGGTACGCGACGGCCGCCGAGCATCCGCCGGGTACCGGCCCTAGCCGATCAGCGCCTCGAAGTCGCCCTCGCGGGCCAGGAGTTCGAGTGTGTCGAGGGCGTTCTGCGCGGCGGTCGCGGCCCGCGGATCGGTCGTCGCGAGGCCGCTCGCCGCGAACTCGTCCTCGTCCAGGCGCAGTACGTCCGTGCCGTCCGCGGAGCGCCACAGGTCCAGATCGAGGTCCTCGACGACCAGTTCGCCGCCGGAGAGGGTGGCCGGGCGGGTGATGTCGCAGTACCAGCCTTTCCGTACGCCCTCGGCGTCCCGGACCTCCTTGACCGCGTACCAGCGGTCCCGCCAGTAGTACTCGGTGAAGACATCGCCCGGCTCGAACCGTACGAAGCCGAAGTCGCGGACGCCCTCGCCCGCCCACGGCGCCCGCACGGTGACGCGGATACCGTCGTCGGCGAGCAGTTCGGCGGGGTAACGGATCTTCGTGCGACCGGACTTGACCAGGACGACCTCCACGGTGCGAGGTGTGTCAGGCGAGTTCGCGGACATACCGCACCTCCGTTCCGCAGATCTCGTAGCCGAACCACTTGTTGATCGCGATCATCGGTTCGTTGCCGGCGTCGTTGCCCGTGAACGCCTCCGTGTACCCGGCGGCGCGGGCACGGTGCAGCGAGTCGTTCTTGGCGAGCTTGGCGAGGCCGCGACCGCGGAACGCGGCGGCGGTGCCCGTCATCACGGTGCCATAGCGGGCGCCGCCGTCCGTGCGGGCCGCGCTGAACGCCGCCGGGCGGCCGTCGACGAGCGCGACCGTGGTCAGCTCGGCACTGAACAGGGGGTGGTGCCAGGTCTCCTGGAGCCAGGCCTGATAGTCCGTGAACTCATGGGGGATGTCGCCGGGTTCGTCCGCCATGGTCTCCGCGTCCAGGGCGAACAGGGAGCGCGGGTCGTCGGCGAAGTCCGAGCCCTTGCGCAGTTCGACGCCCGGCGGCGGGCTCTGGAGCGGCGGCAGGGTGCCGCCCGCCAGGTCGAGACGGAGGAAGTGGGCGGAGCGGCTCGCGTGGTAGCCGTGCTTCTCGGCGAACGCGCGGTTGCCCGGCTCGTCCAGGACCCAGGCGAAGAGCTTGGTCGCGCCCAGGGCCGCCAGGTGCTCCTCGGCGGCGCGCACCAGGAGCGAACCCGCGCCCCGGCGCGCGCGGCCGGGGTCGACGTACACGTTGAGGTAGCCCTGATTCGGCTGCGCGCTGTCGTGCGCGATGCCGACCTGGGCCGTGCCGATCGGTTCGCCGTCCTGCTCCGCGAGCAGCGGGCGGTAGTGGGCGTCGGGGTGCGCGTGCGTGACGTCGTACGCGAGGGAGTCGGGGGTGTACAGCACGAAGGGGAGGGCGCGGTTGCGGACGCGCGCGAAGCCCTCGGTGTGCCGTCGGTCGTCCGGGCGGACGTCGCTGATGATCACAGTCATGGAGTCGAACGCTACGCGCGAGGTGCGTTCGAGTGCCTCTCATTTTCCGTTCCGTACGGGACAATCACTGCGTGACGTTGAAGATCCACATCGATGAGGGGGCCGCGCCCTACGAACAGGTGCGTGCCCAGATCTCCGAGCAGGCGCGGTCCGGCGCGCTGCCGGTCGGCTACAAGCTGCCCACCGTGCGGGGGCTGGCCGAGGAGCTCGGCCTCGCCGCCAACACGGTCGCCAAGGCCTACCGGGCGCTGGAGTCGGACGGGGTGATCGAGACGCGCGGCCGCAACGGGACGTTCGTCGCCGCCGCGGGCTCGGCGGCGGAGCGCGAAGCGGCGTCGGCCGCGCAGGCGTACGCCGAGCGTGTGCACCGCCTCGGCCTCTCCGAGTCCGCCGCGCTGGACGCCGTACGGGATGCCCTGCGGGCCGCCTACGGGGACTAGTCCATGTCGTCCGGCGTGCGGGTCACCGTCAGGCCCGTTGTTCTTGCCGCGTGGGCGAAGGTCACCGAGTCGTGGACCGCCGCCGCGTTCGGGTCGTTGTTGAAGTACGCGTACACGTCGTGGTCGTCGGACCAGGCGTCCGTGAGGCGCCGTACCCAGGTCGTCAGGGACTGCCGGCCGTAGCGCGGCCACGGCTGGGCGCGGCCCTCGTGGAAGCGGACGTAGCCCCAGTCGGTGGTCCGCCACAGGGGTGTCACGGGGCGGGCCAGCACATCGGCCCAGCAGAGGGCGGCGCCCCGTGACTCGAGCACCTTGCGCACCTCCGGTGTCCACCAGGAGTCGTGGCGCGGTTCGACCGCGACCCGGACGCCGGTGGGGAAGCGGCGCAGGCACTCGTCGAGAAGGGCGGGGTCGGCGTGCAGCGTGGGCGGGAGCTGGAGCAGGACCGGGCCCAGTCGGTCGCCGAGCCCGGCGGCGTGGCCCAGTAGTCGGTCGACCGGCTCCGCCGGGTCGCGCAGCCGTTTGATGTGTGTCAGATAGCGGCTCGCCTTGAGGGCGACGACGAAGTCGGGCGGGGTGCGCTCCCGCCAGCTCTCGAAGGTCTCCCGCGACGGCAGCCGGTAGAACGCGTTGTTGATCTCGACCGTGGCGAACCGTGCCGCGTACTCCTCCAGCCACAGCCGCATCGGCACCCCGTCCGGGTACAGGACGCCGCGCCAGTCCTTGTACTGCCACCCCGACGTGCCGACGAACAGGGTCATACGACCATCAAAGCACCGCACGCGGTGCCGGGCAGCTACAGATACAGCCCCGCGTCCGCGCCCTCCCGCTGGTCCGGCACCGACGTCGGCGTCGTGCCCCGGCGCAGCGCGTACAGCTCGGCCAGGGTCGCGCCGTCGCGGCCGACGCCCTCCTCCGTGCCCAGCCAGCTCACCGCCTCCGAGCGGGTCAGCGCGCCGACCTCGATCCGGGCGAGACAGCGGCCGGGACGGACCACGGCGGGGTGGAGCCGCTCGAGGTCCTCGTTGGTCGTGACGCCCACGAGCACGTTGCGGCCCTGGCCGAGGAGGCCGTCGGTGAGGTTGAGCAGCCGCGAGAGCGCCTGGCCCGCGGTGTGCTTGGCCTCGCCGCGGATCAGCTCGTCGCAGTCCTCCAGCAGGAGCAGCCGCCAGCGGCCCTTGCCCGTGCCGTCCTCCTCGCCGATCGCGATGTCCATCAGATAGCCGACGTCGGAGAAGAGGCGCTCCGGGTCGAGGACGCAGTCCACCTGGCACCAGTCGCGCCAGGAACGGGCCAGGGTGCGCAGGGCGGAGGTCTTGCCCGTGCCGGGCGGCCCGTGCAGCAGCAACAGCCGGCCCGCGATGTCCTCGGGCGTCGTCTTCATCAGCCCGTCCATGGCGTCCGCCACCGGTCCGGTGTAGTTCGACCGCACCTCCTCCCACGTACCCGCGGAGATCTGCCGGGTGGTGCGGTGCGGGCCGCGGCGCGGGGAGACGTACCAGAACCCCATCGTCACGTTCTCCGGCTGGGGTTCGGGTTCGTCCGCCGCGCCGTCCGTCGCCTGGTCGAGGATCTTGGCGGCCAGTTCGGTGCTGGTCGCGGTGACCGTGACGTCGGCGCCGCGGTTCCAACGGGACACCAGCAGGGTCCAGCCGTCGCCCTCGGCGAGCGTGGCGCTGCGGTCGTCGTCGCGGGCCGAGCGCAGCACGCGGGCGCCCGGTGGGAGGAGCGTCGCCCCGGACCGTACGCGGTCGATGTTCGCCGCGTGCGAGTGCGGCTGCTCGCCCGTCGCGAAGCGGCCGAGGAACAGCGCGTCGACGACGTCCGACGGCGAGTCGCTGTCGTCGACGTTGAGCCGGATCGGCAGTGCGTCGTGTGGGTTGGCAGACATGCCGCCATGATCCGTCACGCGGGCGCCCCGTGCACCCGGTTTCCGCGGTGCGTCCTGTGTGTCGGCTGTGTCTTCCCGTATCCCCTCCGTCCTGTTACACGGCTGTGGTCTTACAAGACCTGTCCCACGGCCGATCCCCGCCGTTACTGTTGCCCTTGATGGGACGTCATGGGTGGAATTCGGGGGCACGGCGGTGGCGGCTCACCGCGCTGCTCGGCGTGGGAGTGGCCGCGCTGGCCCTGGTGGTGACCTTGCTCAACACCCTGCCCGGAGGCGGCGCGAGCACCGCGGGCACCACCCGCGACGGGGACAAGGTGCACGGCACCCCCGTCACCCCGCCCGAAACGCCGCAACCCGAGGTGGGCTGGGGTTTCACCCACACCCAGTACAGCGCCGACCAGGGCAGTGACACGGCCACCCGGCGCGTCGAGGGGCTGCTGCAGAAGCAGTCGCTGCCGCAGATCCAGCACATCATGGGCTGGGGGGCGGGCAACCCCGAACCCTCCAAAGGGCGCTACGACTTCTCCGAGATGGACCGCCGTGTCGACTTCATGCGGAAGTCCGGCGGGACCCCGGTCGTCACCCTGTGCTGCTCCCCGGACTGGATGAAGGGCGGCAAGGCCGGCGCGGACAACACGAACTGGAGCCAGGCCGCCCTGGAGACCGCCCCGGACCGCGCCCACTACGCGGACTTCGCCGCGCTCGCCGCGACCGTCGCCAAGCGCTATCCGGACGTCCGTCACTTCATCGTCTGGAACGAGTTCAAGGGCTTCTGGAACGACGGCAAGGCCCGCTGGGACTACGAGGGCTACACCGAGCTCTACAACCTCGTCTACAAGGCGCTGAAGAAGGTCAATAAGGACATCCAGGTCGGCGGCCCCTACCTCGTCATGGACAGCGTCGACCCGCGCCAGACGGAGAACGCGTCGACGACCCTGAAGGGCACCTGGGGCGCCATGGACCAGCGGGTCCTCGACGCCTTCGACTACTGGAACAAGAACAAGGCGGGCGCCGACTTCGTCGTCGTCGACGGCTCCAGCTACACCAAGGACGACGACCTGCTCCCGAACGAGTTCGCGGCCACCGACAAGTTCACCGCCGTCAGCCGGTGGGCGCGCGAGCAGACCCACGGACTGCCTCTGTGGTGGGCCGAGTACTACGTCGAGCCCGCCGACGGCAACGACGAGCGCACGGGCTGGTCCGAGGCCCGCCGCGTCGCCGTCCAGGCCGCCGGCCTGATCGCGATGGCCCGCGGCGGCGCCACGTCCGGCTTCTACTGGAACCCGGAGAAGGAGAAGGGAACCGACTGCGCGGGCTGCCTGTGGACGCCGACCGACCGTGCCGGCGGCGGCGCGGCTCTGCCCATGCTCGACCTCGTCTCCCGCTTCAGCCGGGCGTTCGCCCCCGGCTCCACATACGCGACGGTGTCCGTGGCCCCCGACGACGTGCCCAACGTCCGCGTCCTCGCCACCGACAAGGCCGTCCTGGTCGTGAACACCCTGAACCGGTCCATCAACGCGCAGGTGGACGGCAAGCGGTTCGACATGGTGGCCTACGAAGTGAAGTGGCTCACCCGCTGAACCCGCGATCCCGGGTCCGGGTGAGCCACTCCGCCTGGCTGGACCTCGTGCTACTTCATGGTCAGGAACCGCTGTACGAGCGAGGCCAGCAGCACCGCCAGCAGCGGCAGCGAGAACCAGAAGCTGCTCTGCAGCCACCGCAACTGCCGCACACTCGGCCGCACCGCGACCCGTACGACCTCCCGCACCGCCAGCATGATGACGAGCGCCACCGCCGCCAGCGCGCCGACGACCGACCACGATGTCCAGGTGACCAGGGGGCCGATCGGCCCCGGGGCGGGCTCGGGCACCTTGCCCGCGGGTTGTTGGCGCAGCGCGTACATCGTCACGTCGTCGTTGACGAGGACCTTCTTCAGGTCCTGCCGGTCGTCGAGGTTGCGGACGAGCCGTGACTCCCAGGTCGCCGAGTAGCCCACGTCCATCTGGAGGTAGACCACCTGGCTGCGGTTGATCATCAGGTACGAGTTCGGGCCGGCGTCCTTGAGCGACTTGACCAGCCCGGACACCAGCACCGGATCGCTCGGCGCCAGCGTCGGCACGTACTGCACCTTCTCCATGTCCCGGGTGCCCCACGGCATCGCGGGTGTCACGTTGTTGACCGTGTCGTTGCTCAGCCACAGCAGCCGCACGGTCGGCTTGTCGTGCGCGTACACGTAGTTCATGGCCGTGACCTCGCCCGGCCGGATCCGCTCGAAGGACTCGTTGCCCCAGCGGGCCACCAGGAAGCCGCCCATGAGCAGCAGACCCGCCATGAGCGCGGCCAGCGGGGCGAGGCTCACCCGGTCCTTCTCCCGTTCCTTCGCGGTGACGCCGGTGCGCGGGAAGAGGGCGAGCCCGGCCAGCAGCGCCGCCCCCGGCAGGGCGAACATGAAGACCCGCAGGGCCATCTCGCCGCCGTACGACTGCATGCCGAAGCCGAGGAACGGGACGAAGGTCAGGACGATCAGCGACCGCTCGCGGTACTTGTGGTCGCGCCGCCGCCACCAGCCCCAGCAGGCGAAGGCCATCACACCGCCGGCGAGCAGCACGCGCGCGTAGAGGACGAGTTTGTGCGTCGAACTGCCGCCCTGGATACGGCCGGAGACGGACGTCGACACGTTGCTGCCGACGCCGCCGACCCCGCCGAACAGGTCGTTGAAGTGCCCCGACCAGTACGGCTCGGCCATGAAGCCGATCCAGACGGAGACCAGCACGGCGAACAGGATCGGCAGCCCGCGCAGTTCGCAGCGGCCCACGAGGACGAGGACCGCGAGCACCCCGAGCATCACGAACGGGGTGAGCTGGTGTGCCGGGACGCTCGCCGCGAACAGGCCGATCAGCACCATGAGGAGCACGGCCCGCTGGCGCCGGTCGGTCGGCTCGACCTCCGCCTCGCCCGGGCGCACCTTCGCCCACAGCACACGCGGCGCCCGGAACCACACCAGGAGGATCGCCACGAAGACGAGGTAGAGGAGATAGGTGAAGCCCTGTGGGGAGAAGTAGTCCTGGCCCACCCAGCCGCTCAGCACGAAGATCCAGATGCCGGTCCACTGGGCGCGCCAGCCCGCCCGCATCGAACGCACGAGCAGGAACATCGGGGCCAGGTAGAGCAGCTGCATGGTCAGCGGCCACCAGCGGATCACCTCGGTGAGGTCGCTGACACCGCAGGCCTTGGCGACGAACGTGGCCCCCGCGAAGAAGCCCGGCCAGCTCCAGCGGGCGTCCAGGTCGGGTACCGCGGATCCGGTGCGGTCGATGTAGTCGATGAAGCCGAGGTGCTGCCAGGCGGTGGCGAACCGTGGCTCGGTCTCGATGACCGCGGGGAGCGCGTGCAGGGAGATCACGGTGGCGAGCAGGGTGATGAGCAGCAAACCCCTGTGCTCGCGGTTCATCCAGAGCAGCGAGGCGAAGACCGTGATCAGGAGGGCCGCGCCGATCAGGGTGGGCAGCGGCAGGACGGAGATGAGGCCGAGGCCGCCCATCTTGTCGAGGGAGGCGTCGTCGAGGCCCAGTGCCGGGACCCAGTAGAGGAGTAGTGCGGAGATCAGCAGGAAGCCGAGGAGCACGCCGGGTTTGGAAGGGTGTCGTAGGCGGTCGCGGAGGGTTGGTGGGGGTGGGGTTGTGTCGTCCGCCGGCTGCGGGTCGGTGGTGGCTGGTCGCGCCCCCGCGGCGGAGCCGCTTGATGTCCCGCCCCGCGCCCCTGTCGGGGCGCCGTCCGAACCGTCCGTCTCGAAGGGAGCGTCGACTTCCGGGGCCTCCGCCGGGCCCAGGGAAGCCTCCGAGCCCGGTGCCCGTGCCTCCACCGGCAGACCCACTGCGGGAAGTTGCGGCTTGAGCGCCCAGGTCGGGCGGTGGTCCGGGCGTGCCTTGGGTGTGCCCGTGGGTGGGGTGCCGGGGCCCGGGCGGACGTCCGGGCGGCGCTCCTGGTGGTCGAAGTCGACGTGCACGCCGAGGGCGAGGGTGTCGGAGTCGAGGGCCCAGGCGGGCCCACGCTTCGCCTCGCGCGGCGTGGCAGCGGCCACGTCGCGCGCGCCCAGGTCGGCGAGGTCCCCGTCCGGCGCCGCGCCCGCCGGGAGTTCGGTCGGCGGCGCGGTCCGTACGATCTTGAACAGCTTGGGCGCGGCGATCGACACGATCACCGCGAGGCTGGAGATCTCCGCGACACCCGCCCCGGTCAGGCCCATCCGGGGCAGCAGGATCACCGTCAGGCCGAGGACCAGGACGCACAGCAGGCCCTGCAGATAGGCGAGTCCGGAGGTGCGGCTCTGGGCGCGCAGGACCGCGAAGTACGTCTCCATGACGACCCGCAGCAGCGCGCCGACCGCGAACCAGCGCAGCAGCGGGGTCGCCGCGTGCGCGTAGCCGTCGCCGAAGACGTGCAGGATGAACGGCGCGCCGACGAACAGCAGTCCGCACACCGGCAGCATGATCAGGGCCATCCGCTTGATCGCGGCCCGGGTGTTCGCGGCGAGCCGCGCGGGGTCGTGCGAGCCCTCGACGGTCAGCGAGGCGCCCATGTTGATGGCGAGCAGGTTGACCGTGCCGCCGATCGTCGTGGTGATGTAGAAGTACGCGTTGTCGGAGGAACTGACCTGCGAGGCGACGATCACCGGGACGAGATAGACCACGGCGAGCGAGAAGAGCGAGCCGGTGTAGTCGCCGGCGAGGAAGTGTCCGACCTCCTTGAGCGTGGGCGGTTTCGCGCGCTCCTCGGTCGCCTTGATGTGCCGGGGGACCAGCCGCCGGAAGACGAGCAGACCGAGCGGTACCACCGACAGGGCGATCGCGGCGACCCAGGAGACGAAGACGCCCGTCGTCGGGATCGCGGCGGCGAGTCCGACCAGCAGTGCCAGCTTCACCGCGGAGAACACGGTGTTGCCCACCGGTACCCAGAGCGCGCTGCGCAGTCCGGTCAGCACGCCGTCCTGCAGGGTCAGCACCGACCAGGCGACGACGGCCAGGATGAAGCCGAGGCCGTTGAGCGGGCCGTGCAGGAAGCGGTACGAGGGTCCCCATGCGTTCAGCGTCAGCAGGAAGACCACGGCGGCCAGCGCCACGACCACCGAACTTCCCGCGTACGTACGGAAGATGAGGCGGCCGGTGGCGCGGCCCGCGACGGGGATGAAGCGGGCCAGGGCGCCGGTCAGAGTCACCGCGGTCAGACCCGCGAGGAGCTTCATCGCGGCGATCGCGGCGGAGCCCTGGCCGACCGCGGCGTCGGAGTAGTAGCGGGCGGCGACCAGCCAGTAGCCGAGCCCGAGCACCGCGGAGATCCCGGTGTTGAGCATCAGGGCGTAGGCGTTGCGGAAGAGCTGGTTGCCTCCGCCGCCGTCCTTGCGGCCCCGGCCGGGCAGGCGGAGGCGGCGCCCGGGCCGCTGCTCGGGCGCCTCGGCGGTGGGCGATGAAGCCTGGGCTGTGGTCGTCGTGTCAGACACGGGAACGGATGGCCTTCCGCCGGACCTGTCGTGCTCTTCGGACCATGGCGTACCCCTTGGTGAGGGCGCGGTCCCGGACGAAATTGCGGGCGATCGCGCGGCCCTCGACGAGCCGCTCGAACTCCTCGATACCGGTGCCGCGGCGCACGGTCACGCGTTGCAGGGCGTACGGCCCCTGGCGACGGCGCGCCAGGCCGTTGCCGACGGCGAGCGACTGGGCGAAGCCCGTCTCCCGCACCACCTGCCGCACCCGGCGGCTGGAGTAGCCGTAGGGGTACGCGAACGAGGCCGGGCGGCTGCCCAGCTCGTCGGCGATGATCTCCTTGCAGCGCCGCACCTCGAACCGCAGCGCGTCGTCGGAGAGCTGGTCCAGCTGCGGGTGGGTGTGGCTGTGCCCGCCGATCTCGACCTGCTCGGCGGCGAGTTCGCCCACCTGAGCCCAGCTCAGCATGGCGTCGAGGCCGCCTCCGGTGTCGTGGGCGCCCTTGATCCACCCCGTGGAGACGAACAGCGTGGCGGCGAAGCCGTGCTTGGCCAGCACGGGCAGCCCGTGCCGGTGCACGCCCTCGTAACCGTCGTCGAAGGTGATCAGCACGGGTCGCTCCGGCAGCGGTCCGCCCGACCGCCAACGCGCCGCCAGCGCCGCCGTGTCGACCGGGGTGAACCCCTGGTCCCCGAGCAGTGCCATCTGCTCGGCGAACGCCTCGGGCCCCACGGACAGCTCACGCGTCGCGTCATTGGGCGCGGCGGCGATGGAGTGGTACATGAGGATCGGTACGGGAGCGTCCTTCACCGGCCCGCACCTCCCTCGTGCACCCGGCCCGCCGCCGCGACCGCGGCGGTGTCCGGCACGCGGCGTCCGCGTGCGGTGGCGGCCGGTTCGAGGCGTGTCCGCCCGGTGGTGCCGGACGAAGGGCGTTCGCGCAGCCCCCGGCACCGCCCCGTGCCCCGCGTGGGTTTGGTGCTCATGCCGCCTCCCCCTCGGGTCCCGGACCGCTCTCGATCCCGTTCTCGATCTCGGCCACGGTGAACGTGGCGTCGCCCCTGCGGGCCCGGACGCTGCCGAGTACGTACCCGCCGGCCGCCGTCAGGACACCGGCCACGATGGCGCCCGCGCGCCCCGCGCCGCCCGGGCGGGCGAGCAGGGCGTCGCGCAGCCCGCGGGCCACCCCGGCGGGCAGCACGCGGGTCGCGTAGCGGCGCTCCGACTCGAGGCCCTTGTCGGCGCCGACGCTCCGGGCGACCAGGGCCTTGGAGAGGCCCTCGGCGTAGGCGCGGGTGCGGAAGTACGCGAAGTGCTCGCGTGGTTCCGGTACCCGGTGGTGGATGACCGCGCGGTCGTCGATCAGCAGGATCGCGTCCGGACGGGCGCGGCTGAGGCGGATGCACAGCTCCGTCTCCTCGCAGCCCAGCGGACGCTTGTCGCCGTCGCGGCCGATGCCGGTAGCGAAGCCGCCCGCCGCGTCGAACGCCGTACGACGGAAAGAAGCGTTTCCGCCCAGGACGTTGCGGACCTGGACCCGGCCCGGCGGCAGCCCCTTGTACGTACAGCCCACCACCCAGTCGAACTCCTCGGGGAACCAGGCGGGCCGGCGACCCGACGCCCAGATCGGCATCGTACGGCCGCCGACGGCCATGACCCGTGGGTCGGCGTATCCCGAGGCGAAGTGGCGCAGCCAGTCGCGCTCGGCCACGGCGTCGTCGTCGAGGAACGCGATGATCTCGCCGTGCGCGACGGCGATCCCGGTGTTGCGACCCGCGGACAGGCCGCGCGGGCCCGCGTTGGCGAGCACCCGTACCGCGTCGGTCTCCTTGTACTCCCTGCTCAGCCGGTCGAGCAGGGTGGCGTTGTGGTCCACGACGAGGAGCGTCTCCAGGGCGGGCAGCGACTGCGCCCGCACCGAGGAGACCGCCGCGAGGATGTCCCCCACCGGTCCTCGGTGTAGACGCAGATCACCACAGAGATGTCGGGACTGCTCAAGACACCTCTCCCTGGCCCGAGTCGAGCTGGGCGGCGTGCGGCCGACGGCGCAGAGCACGCCGGTTGGAACGCTCACCCATGATCACCTTGAGCACCCGGAACCCGTCCCGCACGGCTCGCAGATTGCTCGTGCCGTGGATGCGGAGGTACTCGTGGCTGGGTATCTCCTGCACCTTGAGCCCGGCCTTGACGACCCGGATGTTCATCAGGGTCTCGACCTCGAAGCCGGTGCAGTCGAGTTCGATCTGGTCCAGGCAGTGCCGCCAGAACGCGTTGTAGCCGTAGCAGAGATCGGTGTAGCGGGCGCCGAACTTGGCGTTGACGGCCGCGCACAGCACTCGGTTGCCCAGCTTGCGGATCGGTGTCATGTCGGAGGTGCCGCCGCCGTTGGCGAACCGCGACCCCTTGGCGAAGTCCGCCCCGGACACCAGCGCGGACACATACGACACGATCTCGTGGCCGTCGGCCGAGCCGTCCGCGTCGACCATCACGATGATGTCGCCGGTGCACGCCTCGAATCCGGTGATCAGGGCGTCGCCCTTGCCCTTTCCCTGCTGCTCGACGACCTTGACGTCGGGCCACAGTTCACGGGCCACCTCGACGGTGTTGTCGGTGGAATTGCCGTCGACAAGAACCACTTCGTGTATCCAGGCGGGAAGGGTCTTGAAGACGTACGGGAGATTCTCCGCCTCATTCATGGCGGGAATCACGACACTCACCGGTGGCGCTATGGCCAGGTGCGAGGAGATCGGCCGGTACTTGCCGGCCATTAACGGATCTTCGCCCGATACGGCTGGGCGCAGGACTGAGCTCATGAGTCTGGTCCCTCTCGTCCGGTGGACCGCCCGCCCCTGGGCGGTCCGGCTTTTAGTCCGGTTCGAAAGGGGGGTTCTCACTTACGGCATGACGAAATGGATCTCCGTGCATGCCGGGTGAGCTGGCAAAGCTGGCCGATTCCGAAGGCGGAAGTCCGAAGGCGGAAGCCCGAGGACGGAATTCCGGATGCGGAAACCGGTCGCGCGGCACGACTCGGCACAAGTGTGGTCACCGAGCACGGCACCCCCCTACCGCGCCCCGCGCCGGACCCTCTTCGCGATCTTGAGCCCTCCCCTAGATCGCATGTGCGTGATGGTCCGATGCGGGTGAGATGTATGACGGTATTGACGATTGCGCCCATATGGCAAGGCCTGGAACGACGCCTCACGTTTTTGTTGGTTTGGCCGTTACCTAACGACTCGAACGGATTTTCCCCATCCGCTTGCGCAGTCGTCTTGTCGCCGCCAGGAAGAGAACGAGAGAGCTGATCGCCGTCACGGCCACGATCCCGCCATGGACCGACCACCGGTGCACCGCCAGCATGCCCTGGGCGACAAGGAGGTCGACGGCGATCGCTCCCGCGACGGACACCACCGTGCGGGCGAACGGATCCAGCCCGCGCAGCGCGGCCCCGATGGCGGCTCCTGGTGCGGCGAGCAGGAAGAAGAGCGTGAACGGGCCGCGCAGGGAAGAGTCCACGTCGGCGAGCGCGAGTACCGCGCCGACCCCCGCGACGGCCACCGCCATGCCCGCGAGCAGCGGGACCAGGTCCCTCCCCGGATCCTGTCCCGGCCGCTTGTCACTGTCTGATGAAGGTGACTTGATGCCTATGGTCTGCATGGGCGACTTTGCCCCCTGAAGCGCCGGATGCCGGGCTTCAATGTCGCGCAGCGGGCTGGGGGCCGTCAAGATGCGGTAGGCGCTCATGGGGCCTTCTTGGTCGACTTCAAACATGCGGCGCGAGGGTCCACCACGTGTTCCCCGGAGGTGTCGGCCGCCTCCGGGGAACCGCGGTGTGGGGCGGGCGAGTTGAGGCGCCGCGGGGCGATCTTCGGAGCCATCCAATATCGGCGCACAGTTGCGGAGCGGCTATCCAAGCGTGGGTTCCACGGAGTTGACGGACCGTCATCGCGGTGCGTGAGGGGCCGCGGGGTCCGAAAAGTCTTGGCATGGACACTTCCTGTCAACACGCGTAGCTGCTACGACAGTTGTGGCAGAGATCCTGCTAAAGGGAGGTTCCATGAGACGTTCCCGAATTACGGCATACGTGACCTCACTCCTCCTCGCCGTCGGCGTCGCCCTCACCGGGGCCGCGACGGCGCAGGCGTCCGGAACCGTCGCGGCCACCGGCTATGTGGCCCTCGGCGACTCCTACTCGTCCGGTGTCGGCGCGGGAAGCTACATCAGCTCCAGCGGCGACTGCTTGCGCAGCACGAAGGCGTACCCCTACCTCTGGGCCGCCGCCCATTCACCCTCGTCGTTCGACTTCACGGCCTGCTCGGGCGCCCGTACGGGTGATGTCCTGGTGAACCAGCTGGGCCCGCTCAGTTCCTCGACCGGCCTCGTCTCCCTCAGCATCGGCGGCAACGACGCGGGCTTCGCGGACGTCATGACGACGTGTGTGCTCCAGTCCGACAGCGGCTGCCTGTCCCGCATCGCCACCGCCAAGGCCTACGTCGACTCCACGCTCCCCGGCCAACTCGACTCCGTCTACTCCGCGATCAGCTCGAAGGCGCCCGCCGCCCACGTGGTCGTCCTCGGCTACCCCAGGTTCTACAAACTGGGCGCGACCTGCCTCGGCCTCTCCGACACCAAGCGCGCCGCGATCAACGGCGCCGCCGACTACCTGGACAGCGCCATCGCCAAGCGCGCCGCCGACCACGGCTTCACCTTCGGCGACGTCAGGAGCACCTTCACCGGTCACGAGCTCTGCTCAGGCAGCGCCTGGCTGCACAGCCTGAACCTGCTCGACATCACCGAGTCGTACCACCCCACCGCGGCCGGCCACTCCGGCGGCTACCTGCCGGTCTTCACCTCGGCCGCCTGACCGCCCCTCACGGAGACGTGGAAGCGGAGGCCTCGTCCGACGGGGTCTCCGTCACACACGTCACCGAGAACGGCACCGAGTTGGACGTCGTCCGGACGGGACTGCGCACCTCCACGCTGATCTCGTTCTGGAAGATCCCGCTCGCGTTGTACGTCGTCAAGAAGATCGACTTCTGTTTGGTCCTGCCACCGTCCGACGAGAACGACAGGGTCTTCCAGCCCGGGTCGGACACCTCGCCCGTCTTCAGCACCCAGCGGTACTGGACGTCCACCGGTACCCGGCCCACCGTGAAGGTCGCCGTGAAGGTCGGCGCCTGGGCCTGGGGCGGCGGGCAGGAACCGGAGTAGTCGGTGTGCGCACCCGCGACCGTCACCTGCACGGACTGGGCCGGCGGCGAGCTCGCAGAAGCGCTGCTCGACGGACTGGCCGAGGCAGTGGCGCCGCCCGGTGCGGCCGTGTTGCCCCTGCTGCTGCTCGCGGACGGCGAACTCCCCCCACTGGAACCGCTCTTGGTGCCACTCCCGCTGCTGTCGTTGCTGCTCCCGCCGCCGTTGTCACGGTTCATCAAGGCGTACGTCAGCCCGCCCAGCGCGAGCGCGAGCACGATCACGCCCGCGATCACGGCGGCGGCCGCGCGCCGGTTGCGTACGGGCTCGGTGGAGGTGGGGGTGTCGGTGTACGGCGGATACGGCGTGTAACCCGGCTGCGGTCCCTGCGGAGAGGTCCGCGACGGCTGCATGGGAGGTCCGAATCCCGGCGGCTGCTGCGCGGGCTGGGAGAACGAGGAGATCGTCGGCGACTGGGCCGTCGGCGACGGCGGTCCCGCGGCCGGGAAGCCGCCCGCGGCGACGAGCCGCAGATCGCTCTCCGCCTGCGCGGCGCTCAGCCGCTCGGCCGGGTCCTTCCTCAGCAGACCCTCGATCACGGGCGCGAGCGGCCCCGCGCGGCGCGGCGGGGGCAGCGGCTCGTCGACGATGGCCCGCAGAGTGCTCAGCGGGGTGTTGTGACGGAAGGGCGAGTTGCCCTCGACCGTCGCGTACAACAGGACGCCGAGCGACCACAGGTCGGACTCGGGCCCGGGCGTGCGACCGAGCGCCCGCTCAGGGGCGAGGAACTCGGGCGAACCGATGACCTCGCCCGTCATCGTCAGCGCCGAACTGCCCTCGACCGTGGCGATACCGAAGTCCGTGAGGACGACCCGGCCCTCGTTCGACAGCAGCACGTTGGCCGGCTTCACATCGCGGTGCAGCACCCCCGCCTCGTGCGCGGCCCGCAGGGCGGAGAGCACCTCGGCGCCGATGTCGGCGGCGCGCTGCGGCGACTGCGGGCCCTCGGAGTCCAGCAGGTCGGACAGGGCGATGCCACGGACGAGTTCCATGACGATCCAGGGGCGGCCGTCCTGCGTCGCCACGTCGTACACCGTCACCACGTTGCGGTTCGCGACCCGGGCCGCGGCCCACGCCTCGCGCTCCAGCCGGGCGTACATCCGCTCCACGTCGTGCGCCGGGATCCCGGCGGGCGCGCGGACCTCCTTGACGGCGACCTCGCGGTGCAGCACCTCGTCACGGGCGCGCCACACGGTCCCCATACCGCCCTCGCCCAAGGGGGAGAGGAGACGATAGCGGCCCGCGATCACACGTTCACTGCCCGGCTCTTCGGACACGGGTGTCCCCCATTCGTATCCGCTGTGCATCCGCGTGATGTCTCTTCACGATGTCTCTTCGCGCGATTTCTCCCCAAAAGTAGCTCAGCCGAGTGCGGATGCCGCCCCCTTGAACACCAATCCAGCCCCAAGAGCGACGACGATCAACGCCGAGCCCAGGGGAGCGGTCCTGCGGATCAGGGCCGCGGTCGGTCCACCGGCCCACCGGGGACGCTTCGCCAGCGCACGGTTCATCCCGTCGCCCAGCTTGACGACGGCGAACCCGGCCGCCGTGAGCGTCAGGGCGAGACCGACGCCGTACGCCAGGACGAGAAGGAGGCCGAACCACGCCTGTCCCAGCGCCGCCGCGCCCACCAGGACGACCACGGCGGAGGGGCTGGGCACGAGGCCGCCGGCGAATCCGAGCAGGATCGTCCCGCGGAGGGTGGGGGCCACCTCATGGGTGTGGGTGAAGCCGCCGTGGGTGTGTTCGAGGGTGGGGGAGACGGCGGGTTCGTGCGCGTGGGGGTGGGGGTGCGCGTGGTCGTGGTGGTGGTCATGGGCATGGTCGTGGTCGTGGGGATGTCCGCGCTCGTGCCCGCGTGTGTGCGGCTTGCTGTCCGCCGCTGCCGCCGCTGTCGTCGCCGCGGAAGCAGGGGCGTGGGCGAGGACCAGGGGGCGTTCGCGCTCCTCCGCGTGCTCGTGGCCCCGCTCGTGCTCGTGCTCGTGCTCGTCAGCGTGGCCGTGCGCGTGGTGGTCATGGGCGTGGTCGTGCGCGTGTCCGTGGGAGTGGTCGTGCGCGTGCTCAAGTCCGGGTCGCCGCGGCCGGTTGCGCCAGGCCCGGCGTACGAGCGTGGCACCCGCGAAGGTCACCAGGACGCCGCTGGCGATGCCGAGCCACGCGATCACGGAGGGCGCCGCGGCCGAACCGGCCGTCACCAGGAGCCCGAGGGCGACCACGCCCAGGGTGTGGGTGACCGTGACGGAGGCGGCCAGCGGCATGACGTCCCGCAGCCCCGCCTTGCCGCCGCGCGCCGCGGCCGTCGCGGCCATCAGGGTCTTGCCGTGACCGGGCGCGAGCGCGTGCATCGCGCCCAGGAACACGGAGATGAGCAGGGCCAGCGCGGCGAAGCCGACGGTGAGGTGATGGCGGGCCACCAGGTTGTTCAGCGCCTCGGTCCAGCGGTCGGCGCCCCGGGGCAGTACGGAGGCGCCGGGGGCCTGCGACCGCTCCTCGACGAGCGCGGGGCCGCCGGGGCGAATCCGCAGGGACGCGGTCGCGGTGTCGGCGGGGGAGGAGAGCAGTGCCTTGGGGTAACCGGTCAGTTCGTGCGAGACCGACTTGGTCGGTACGTCCGAGGCGGTGAGCGTCATCCGGTCGCCGCGCGCGGTGATCTCGCGCCAGCCGGGTCCCCGGTCGGCACCGGCGCTGTGGAAGCCGAGTGAGACCGTGTCCTGCTTGGGCAGCGCCGCCGTCAACCTGCACTCCACACGCAGGGTGTTGAGCCCGGCCTGTCCGGGGCGCAGCTTCGCCCGGCTCGTGGCGACGGAGAGCGCGGCGGGATGTCCGTCGACGGTGACCTTGCTGCCGTTCGCGGCCGTCTCGCAGCGCTGCCGCGCCCAGTCGGTCATACCGAGCTTCTCGAGGTCGGGCTTGGCCTGGGTGGCCGGGATCTCGGCGAGGTCCTCGACGTGGTCGACGCGCAGCTGCCCGGGGGCGGCGACGAGGCCGTCGTACCGGTTGACGGTGAAGTTGCCCAGCGGATGCGCGCTCGCGGCCCCGGTGGGGACGAGGACGAGGGCGCAGGCGGCGGTGAGGACGGCCGCGCAGGAGGCGAACAGCCGACGCGACCTCCCCTGCGGGGACTTCGCCCGCGGGCCGCGGGTTCGAGGGGGCCTCACCTGCCCTCCCCCAGGGCCTTGCGAGCCGCTCGGGCACCCAGGGGTGAGAAGCCCGCGTTCAGGTCGAGGGCCGACTTCAACGAGGCGCGGGCCTCCTTCTCGTGACCGGTGGCGCGCTCGATCATGCCGCGGTGGTAGAGGAAGGACGCGTTGCGGTAGCCGGTGGCCGTGGCCTGGCGGGCGTACGGCAGAGCTTCCTTGTCGCGGCCGTTGACGTGCAGCGCCCAGGCGAGGGCGTCCGCCGTGTGCACGGTGTGGCGGCGGGCCCACTCGGCGCGGGCCGCCTTGAGCGCGTCCCCCCGGTTGCCGTGGTCGGCGGCGGCGAGGGCGGTGTCCAGGTCGGCGTTGACACCGTAGGAGTGGGCCAGCGAGACCCAGGCGGTCACCAGGGCGTACTGGTCGCGGGCCTTCTGCGCGTCGCCGGCCCGGCCGCGCGCCTCGTACAACTCGCCCAGTTCTACGAGTGGTTGGGGGAGCGGATAGCGCTCCACGACCTGTTCCATGCCCTTGATCGCCGCCGCCTGGTCGCCCTTCGCGGCCTGGGTGCGGGCGCGGCCCTCGAGGGCGGGGAGGTAGCTGTCGTCGGCGGTCAGGGCTCGGGCGTAGTACGTCAGCGCCGAGTCGTAGTCGCCCTGGTTCCACGCGAGTTGGCCGAGCGCCGCCGCCACGTAGGAGACGTCGCCCCGGCTCGTCGCCGTGTCGAGCGCCTGCTGAAGGACGCGGCGGGCGGTCTTCACATCGCCGCGCAGCTCGTGGACGTAGGCGTACCGGGTGAAGACGGGGACGCCAGGTCGGCGCGAGTCGGCCAGGTCGGCGGCCTTCGAGGCGTCGGCGTAGCGGCCGAGTTCGACGAGCGCGTCGATACGGGAGGAGAGGGCACGCTCGCTGTACGGGTTCTCCTTCAGCACCTTGTCCGCGTAGGTCAGGGCGCCGGTGAAGTCGTGCCGCGCCGCGGCGAGGGCGGCGCGGCCGGCGAGCGCCGACTCGTTGTCGGGACGCAGCTTCAGGGAGCGGTCCAGTGCCTGCTGAGCCTGGGGGTAGCGGGAGGGGTCGCCCTTGGTGCGGGCCTGTTCGACGTACGCGAGTCCGAGGGTGGCCCAGCTGTCGAAGTCCTTGGGCTGGGTGCGGAGATGGGCCTGCAGCGAGGTGATGCTGGCGTCGAGGTCCCCGCCGGCCAGCAACTCCGGTGACACGGCGCCGGTCGTGGCGGCGACCGCGGTCCCCGAGCCGTCCCGCAGGGCCCCGACGATCACGGCCCCGGCGGTGAGAGCGAGAGCCAACGAGGCCGCGCAGAGTCCGAGTTGGGCCGCCCTCCAGCGACGTGTCGAGGCGGACACCCGGCGGACGGCGGCGACGCGTTCGTCGGCCACGGGCGGCTGTTCCTCCACCACGGGCACGGGGTCTTCGAGCACGGGCGGCTCGGCTTCGGCTTCGGGCAAGTGATCCTCGGCCACCGGCAGCTCGGCTTCGGGCTCGGGCTCGGGCTCGGAAGCGTCGTGCGCAGGCTGTGGGCCGGCCGTCGTCACCTCGTCGGGCTCGCCCTCCGGCGCGCTCTCGTTCGTACGCGGGGACATGCCCTCTCCTCAAAGTCCTTGGGGTGAACGGTCGTCGTGGGGGTGGGGCGGCGCGGCCCGCGGTGTGGGGGGTGGTGGGGTGCGGGCCGCGCCAGTCGGTGGACCGGGCCCGGTCAAACGGGCCCGGTCGGGTCGCCAGGGCCGGTCAGTAGGCCCGGTTGTACATGCGGCGGCGCCACCACATGACGCCGGCGCCGATCAGCAGGACCCCGGCCACGCCCGCCGCCGCGGAGCCCGCGATCAGCATGATGTTCGTGCTGCCGGAGCCCGTCTGCAGGGCGTCACCCAGCTGGTTCTTGACGTTGCTTCCGTTGCCCTTCGCCAGCGGTCCGCGCGAACCCGAGGTGGGCTCGGCCACGTAGGGGAACGACTTCTCGAAGCTCTTGTCGTTCTTGTCGACCGAGTCCGACAGACCGGTCTTCTGGCCGAGGAGTTCACCCTCGACGACCCGCAGCGAGGCATCGATCACGTCGTCGGCGAGCCGACGCCCGTTCGGGAAGCCCGCGTTGTCGCCGTCGAGCACACCGAGCCGCTTGGGGTGCATGCTGGGCTTGATCGAGGTGTTGAGCCGCAGCTCCTCCGCCGGGCGGACCTTGGGCGGCTGGTTGAGGCCCTTCACGCCCTTCAGGAACACGTCGACCAGGTCGTTGCGCGGCTCTGCGGGCGCCTTGATCTTGTAGATCGCCTCGATGAGCTTGGGCAGCTCCGGGTTGGTCACGTTCTTCAGGAACTGCGCGTCGTCCCAGGGTGAGGACGCGTTGAACTTGTCCTTGTCCTTCTGCGGGTTGACGACCTCGTTGACCAGCGGGCTGCCCAGGCGCGAGACCTGGGTGTAGTAGCCGCGGGCGTCCTTGCGCTGGACGGTGGACCAGATGCCGACGATCGGCTGCTTCGACGACTCCTGGATCATGTAGTTGGGCACCTGCAGGGCCAGCGTGTTGACGTTGTAGCCCTTGAGCGTGTCCCGCCCGACCTCGGACAGGTTGCCGCCGTACAGCAGGTCGAAGACCCGCAGATCGGCGAAGAAGGGGTCGTCCGCCTGGCCGGCGAAGGTCGTCGAGTCGCCCGCGAGCTTGTACACGGCCTGGTTGCGGAGCTTCGTGTAGTCGGGCATCGAGGCCTTGCCGACGTTCGACGGCGCGACCGGGATGTCGTCCGCGACCTTCGTCTTGGAGACCAGCTTCTGGTTGTGCAGCCGCAGCAGGTCGATGTCGTAGGTCTGCGTGATGTTCAGGTCCGGGTCGTCGAGGCTGTTGACCGGGCCCGTGTTGTAGAGGAACGTGTCGCCGTTCTTGCGGTGCGTCTTGAAGGTGTACCGGTACACCAGCTCGCTCTGCGCGTCACCGTTGTTGTCGATGTGGATGTCGTACTGGGCGTCGTCGGCGAACGTGTAGAAGTTCGGCCCGCCGGCCGGCTCCTCGAAGGGTATGAAGTTCGCGATGACCGTCGTCGTGTC
The DNA here is from genome assembly GCF_039503195.1 of Streptomyces mirabilis. Lineage (NCBI taxonomy): Bacteria > Bacillati > Actinomycetota > Actinomycetes > Kitasatosporales > Streptomycetaceae > Streptomyces > Streptomyces mirabilis. The sequence goes on along the minus strand of NZ_JBCJKP010000001.1, from coordinate 2,609,943 downwards.
CGGCTTGTCCGGGCTGACGAAGGCGTACAGGTCGGTGTTGTCGTACTGGGGAGTGCCCGAGATGAGCGGGGCCTCCCGGTGACTGGAGGCGGAGGCCGCCCCGGGGTCCAGCGCGGCTACGCCGGCGGCTACGAGCCCCCCGGCAGCCAGCGCACCGCAGACGAGGGTCGCGAGACTCCTGCGTCCCAAGCCACTCCTGGAGATAGGTGTCATGCCGTCCGTCCTCAGATCCCAATTGCCTGACGCACGCCATTCGGAGCGGTCGCCGGGGTGGATTGGTCGAATCCCAATCGTTCTTACGGCGGGTTTCGCGGCTCGTTTCATCGACGGGCCGGTTTCTTTCACGGCGCTCTCAGAGACCCCTCATCACTCTTTGGCCACCGACCCGCGTTTTGACCGCCGTGATCCGTAACCCATCCGGAGGCGCTCGCGCTGCGAACATGTAGGTGCAGGGACAGGCCGCGCGCGGCCGGAGAGGGGGGACGAGTGGAGGCGGACGAACTTCTGGTGCTCGTGGCCGGAGGCGACCAGAAGGCATTCGAGGAGCTGTACGGGCAGGTGTCCGGGCCCGTGTTCGGGCTCGTACGCCGTGTGGTGCGGGACGTGGCCCAGTCGGAGGAGGTGGCTCAGGAGGTGTTGCTCGAACTCTGGCGTTCCGCCGCACGGTTCGACCCCGGCCGGGGCAGCGCCCTGTCCTGGATCCTCACCCTCGCGCACCGCCGGGCCGTCGACCGGGTCCGCAGCGCCCGCGCGGCCACCGAACGCGAGCAGCGCGAGGGGCAGCGCGCCCATCATCCCGCCTTCGACCAGGTCGCCGAGGAGGTGGAGGCCGGGCTCGAACGCGAGTGGGTGCGCCGCTGCCTGGAGCGGCTGACCACTCTGCAACGGCAGTCCGTCACCCTCGCCTACTACGACGGCTACACCTATCGCGAAGTCGCCGAACGCCTCTCCCTGCCGCTCGGCACGGTCAAGACACGTATGCGCGACGGACTGACGCGGTTGCGCCACTGCCTGGGAGGTGCGGCATGAGCGCGCGTCGGACACCGCGCCACGGGGTCGGGGTGCCGGTCCGTCAACCTGCCGCGCGGGCTCAAGAGTTCGACCGTCAACCTGCCGCGCCGGATCAAGAGTTCATCTGCCGGCCTGCCGCGCCGGACCCGGAGTTCGCCCGCCAGGGCCGTGCTCCCCACCCGCGGCGCCTTCCCCCCGGATCCCGACACCCCCGTATCCGCGCCCTGGAACTGCCCAGCCGCGCCCCGCACCCCCAGGGAGGCGTCGTATGAGCGTCCTCGACCGTCTGCTGCGCCGCGATCTGCACTCGCTCGCCGCCCCCTACGCCCTCGACGCGCTGGAACCCGACGAACGGCGCCGCTTCGAGCGTCATCTGCGGGGCTGCCCCCGGTGCGCGGCCGAGGTGCGGGAGCTGGGCGAGGACGCGGTGCGGCTCGCCTGGTCCACCGCGGCACCCGCACCGGCCGCCCTGCGCGAACGGGTCCTGACCGCCGTACGGACGACTCCTCAAGAGGCGCCGGACCCGTCGCATCCCGCCCACCCGTCGCAGGCGTTGCCGAGCGGCGTGCCCCGTGGGCGCGCGGCGCACGGGCCCGCGCGCGACCGGACCCCGCGCTTCAGGTCCCTGCTCGCCCCGCTCTCCACCGCCACCGCCGCCGCGGCACTCGTCGTGGCGTCCCTCTTCGCCGTGCAGGCGACACAGACTCAGGACAAGTTGGACCAGGAGCGGGCCCAGGCACGTGAGATCGCCCACGTTCTGGCGGCCCCCGACGCCCGGGCGACGAGCGACCGGGATGCACAGGGCCGTGGAATCGGAGTGGTCGCCTCCGCGTCGGAGCGGCGCGCCGTCGTGACCTTGAGCGGACTTGCCGCTCCGTCAGGGGGGCGCGTGCACCAGCTGTGGCTCATGCGCCCCAACGTGCAACCGCGCTCCCTCGGGCTCTTCGAGGGCGACACGCCCTTGATTGCCGACGGACTGAACACCAACGCCACGTCACTGGCTGTCACCGTCGAGCCGCAGGGGGGCTCGGTACAGCCCTCCACCAGGCCAGTTGCGCAACTCGCCCTGAAATCGGTCGGATTCGGAGAGTAACTGTCAACACCCTTACGAGGAAGGTGAATCCTGCCACCGCGATACACGAGTGCCACGAGGGAGCGATAGGGTTAGCCTGCCCGGGCCGGGTGGACTCGTACGGGTGGGGAGAGACATGGAACAGATAACAGTGCGCAGCAGGGCACGTGTCCCTGCGATCACCTGCGGGAGCAGCGCGACCAGTTCGCGCCTCGACCGCCACCTGGCGGTGCTGGGCGGCCCTGCCGTCCCGCAGCGCGAGACGGCCGAGGCGACCTCGCTGATGCGTGAGCTCACCGCGCGTGACACCGCGCACGACAGCAGTGGGAGGGGCGCGCGCGTACGGCGGGTCTCGCTCTTCGCCCCTCTGAAGCGGCTGCGTCGTTCGCTGTTCGGCGGCCACTAGTACGGTCGCGCGGTACTCGAACCCGCGCTCGGGCGACCACACCGCCCCGGCGTAAGCGCTGCGTTCTCGCCGCCCGTCGTCCCCACGGCACGCAGCGCCGCCCCGGTGTGTTCCCGGAGCGCGGGTGCACCCCCCTTCGTCTTTTTGTGCGCCTCCTTCCCGCCCGGCGGGGCGCGGCGGTCTCCGTCTCCCCTCCTCCCGGCCCTGGGTCGTGGTCAACCGCAGGTGTCCGAGGCTCCGTCGGGTCTCACCGCTCGCCGGTCGCGTACCGGCACACGGCGAGCGGCACGAACACCGCGAGAAGGGCGGCGCACCAGGTCAGCGCCCCGGCCACCGGATGCGTCACCGGCCAGGCCCCCTCGTCCGGCACCGGAGCGTTCCCGAAGAGGTCCCGCAGTGCTGTGGTCACCGCGCTGATCGGATTCCACTCGGCCACCGTGCGCAGCCAGCCGGGCAGGTTGTCGGTGGGGATGTACGCGTTCGACAGCAGCGGCAGGATGAACGTCGCGCCGCCCAGTTGACCGGCCGCCTCCTCGCTCTGTGAGGCGAGGCCCAGCACGATGCCGATCCATGTCGTCGCGAACCGGAAGAGCAGCAGGAGTCCGACGCCGGCCACCGCCCGGAGCGCCGACCCCTCGATCCGCCAGCCCACGGCCAGCCCGACCAGCATCAGCGGCACTGTGCCCACGGCGGTGACCACGAGGTCCGCGAGCGCCTGTCCGAGCGGCACGGCGGCCCGGCTCATCGGCAGGGTGCGGAAGCGGTCCATCACGCCCCGGTGCGAGTCCTGGGCGGCCTGGAACATGCCGGTCATGATTCCGTTGGCGGCGGTCGCCACCAGCAGTCCCGGCAGCAGGAAGGCACGGTACTCCTGTCCGGGTGTCGCGAGGGCACTGCCGAAGACGTATCCGAAGAACAGCAGCATCGTGATCGGCATGGACTGGGTGAGGATCAGCAGCCCGGGATTGTGCCGGATCCGCCGCAGGTGCCGCCCCAGCATCGCGGTCCCGTCGTACGCCAACGTGCTCATGTCACAAGCTCCTTGTGGACGGCGCGGCCTCCGGTGAGGCGCAGGAAGACGTCGTCGAGCGTCGGCGGACGCAGGCTCGCGTCGAGCAGTGGCACCCCCGCGGCGTCGAGTTCACGGACGAGCCGGGGCAGGGTCAGGGTCGGATCGGTGGTCACCGCCCCGACCGCGTGCCGCTCCGGGGCGAACGCCGGTTCGGAGCCGGTGAGCCGGTCGAGGACGGCCGCCGCGCCGGGCATCGCGTCGGCGTGGGCGACGACGACCTCCGCGTACGAGCCGATGAGCGCCTTGAGTTCGGCGGGCGATCCGGTGTGCGCGACCCGGCCGTGGTCCACGAGTGCGATGTCGTCGGCGAGCCGGTCGGCCTCCTCCAGGTACTGCGTGGTCAGCAGCACGGTCGTGCCCTCGTCCCGCAGGGCGCGCACGGCCTCCCAGATCTGGTTGCGGCTGGCCGGGTCGAGCCCGGTGGTGGGTTCGTCGAGGAAGAGCACCTCGGGGCGGCGGATCAGGCTCGCCGCGAGGTCGAGGCGGCGCCGCATACCGCCCGAGTAGGTGGAGGCGGGCCGGTCGGCGGCCTCGGCGAGCCCGAGGCGTTCGAGGAGTTCACCGGCGCGTGTGGCGGTGTCCCGCATCCGGTGCAGCCGCGCGAACAGCCGCAGGTTCTCCCGGCCGGTGAGGTCGCCGTCGACGGAGGCGTACTGCCCGGTGACCCCGATGGCGCCGCGCACCGCGGCCGCCTCCCGTACGAGGTCGTGCCCGGCGACCCGCGCGGACCCCGCGTCGGGCCGCAGCAGCGTGGTGAGCAGGCGCACCGCCGTGGTCTTGCCCGCGCCGTTCGGTCCGAGCACCCCGCAGACGGTGCCCTCGGTCACCGCGAGATCAAGCCCGCGCACCGCGTGGACGACCTCCCCCTTGGTCCTGAAGCTCTTCTCCAGACCTTCACTAAGTACGGCGTACGTAGTTGTCATGAGGTGACCATAGCGCACTACGTACGCTGTACGTAACTAGGATGGTGGAGAGGTGATCGACGACATGACAGGGCGCAGTGCCGTACCCGAAGTGATCTGGGCCCGCCCCGAGCGCGCGGGCCGTGGTCCGCGGGCGGCCCACAGCCGGGCGGACATCGCGGCCGCCGCGGTGCGGATCGCGGACGCGGACGGGCTCGAAGGGGTCTCGATGCGGCATGTGGCCACCGAGCTGGGCTGCGGCACGATGTCGCTGTACAACTACGTCCCGCGCAAGGAGGACCTGTACGAGCTGATGGTCGACGCCATCAGCGGTGAGCACGACTCCTGGGAGCCGACGGGCGACTGGCGCGCCGACATGCTCCGGGTAGCCCATCAGACGCGTGCCCTCATGCACCGCCACCCGTGGCTGCCGCGCCTGATGTCCCCGGTCTACGGCTTCAGCCCCAACGCCCTGCGCTACCTGGAGCACTGTCTCGTCTGCCTCGACCCGCTGGACGCGTCGTACGGCACGAAGATGGAGCTGATCGCGATGCTCAACGGCGTGGTGACGACCTACGTCGGCAACGAACTGGCCACCGCCGAGCGCACCCGCTCGCTGCCCTGGTCCGCGGAACAGGAGCAGGCGATGCGGATCGCCTACCTCGGCAGCCGGATCGCGACCGGCGCGTATCCGCGGATGGCGGCCGCCTTCACGCAGGACGCGGGCCCGATCGACCTGGAGGCGGTGTTCGAGCGGGCGCTGGGACGGGTGCTGGACGCGTTCGAACCGAAGGGTTAGATCTACGGGGCTGTCGGACCTACGCGGTCAGATGAGCGCGAACTGTCCTTCTGGGCCCTCTTCGTGATGATCGAGGACGGACGCGGGCCGGTGCGCCGCCTCCGGAACCGGCAGGACACCCGCCTCGCGCAGCTCGGTCCGCGTGATCGGCGCACCGATCGTCAACTCCGCCAGCTGGGGGCGGAGTTCCTCGAGCAGTGTCAGCACCGTGACGAGTTCCAGCAGCTCCGACGTCCAGGCCTGCGGCCAGCCGACCGTCCGGATCGCCTCCAAGGTGCCCGGCTCGGGTGGTTCCGCCGGCTCGGTCCTGGCCGCGAACCACTGCTCCAGGACGCGCACTCCGCCCACCTCGAAGTCCCAGGCCTCCGGCGGCACCGGCGAGATACGGCCCTCGTCGAGGAGGAGGGCCTCCTCGTCGCGGTCGTAGCGCACGTCGACGGGGCGCGACGGGAGCGGGGCGCGGACGTAGGGGCGGCGGCCCCCGGGGAGCTTGGGGCGCTCGCCGTCGCGGCGCATCAGCCACAGCATCCGGCGCCCCAACCCGACGCCGTGCGCCCACGCCCGCGGGTCCGCGGTGAGCGGGACGGCGCATCCGGCACGGCCCGACCGCGCGACCGCGACCGTCCAGGCGAGGACGTCGACGGGGTCGGGGGAGTGCCCGAGGCGGGTGCCGAGGTGCTCCAGCAGGCCGGGCGCCAGATTCGGTTCGCGGCCCCCGGGGCGCCGGTGCAGGGGGCGGACACGGCCGCCGCGACCCGCGCTCAGCGGCAGCACGGACGCGACCAGCAGCACCGGACCCGACGTGTCCGGCATCGCCGTCTGCTCCATCACGAACACCTGCCGCTCGTCGGCCACCCGCCACAACTCGGGGCGCGCCGCGTCGATCAGCCGGTGGTCCGGGATCAGCCACTGCTCGTCGAAGGGGCCGTGCAGGACGCGGACCGGCTCCGGACAGGGCCCCGACTCGCGCTCCAGCCGGGCCGTCCCGCTGGACTGCCCCGGCAGCTGTCCGACGGCCGAGCGCGTGGTGCGCGAGCGCGTCGGGCCGAACAGCGCCTCGCGGCCCGACCCCTCGGCCTTCATCAACGTGTCCCAGCGCGCCTTCAGGGCCGCCGCGTCGGGCGCCGTCGGCCACCCCCGGCCCAGCCTCGGCGGTGCGACGGACCACGGCATGAGGTCCGCGAGCAGCGGAGCGTCGTCGTGCGTCACGCCCGGCATCGTACGACGCGGGCGCCGCGTGCCGGTCTCGTACGCCATCGTCAGTGGGCGTCGAGGGTGACGGTGAAGGAGAAGCGGTCACCGCGGTAGTGGATGCGGGCCACGTCCAGGGCGCGGCCGTCCTCGCCGTGCACGATGCCCGTGTAGTGCAGGATCGGGCTGAGCAACGGCACCTGGAGCAGCCGGGCCGTCTCCGGATCCGCGAGCCGCGCCTCCACCGTGTCGGTGATCCGGCTGATGCGCACGCCCACCACGTCCCGCAGCACCTTGGTCATGGGCCAGCGCACCAGGTCCTGCGGGTCGATCCGCGCGGCCAGTTCGGGACGCACGTAGTTGCGCGCGTGGTTCGTCGGCTCACCGGTCTTCTCGTCGCCGCGCAGCCGGTGGTACGTCCCCACCTCGGCCAGATCCGGGAAGTACTCGGTGAGTTCGGCCGGCACCGGCACGCTCCCGTGGTCCAGCAGCTCGGTCGTCATGCCCGACTGCTGCGCGACGATCGTGTCCACCGAGCCCAGCAAGCGCACCGGAGCGCCCCGTTGCGCGCTCGGCTCGATGAACGTGCCCCGCCGCCGATGGCGGGTGATCAGTCCCTCGTCCTCCAGCTCCTTCAGCGCCTGCCGCATGGTGAGCACACTCACCCCGTAGTGGCCGGCCAACCGCTCCTCGGTCGGCAGGCGCAGCGGTTCCTGGGGCGAGCGCCCGAGTATCGAGGCACGCAGGGACTGCGACACCTGGTACCAGAGCGGGAGTTTGCGGTTCAGGACGATCGAGTCCGGGGCGAAGGAGGTCACGAGGGATATCCGTACCGGTCGCCGACGCTCAGTGCAACGGGCCGAAGTGCCGCTGGAGGCCCTGCCACACGTCGTCGTACCCGCGCTGCAGATGCTCCGCGTGCGCCGCCTGCGCGGTGGCGGTCACCGGCCACCGGGTCTCGAACATGAACGCCAGCCCGTCGTCGATCTTCTGCGGCCGCAGCTCGGCGGCGGACGCCCGGTCGAAGGTCTCCCGGTCCGGCCCGTGCGCCGACATCATGTTGTGCAGCGAACCGCCCCCCGGAACGAAGCCCTCCGCCTTCGCGTCGTACGCCCCCTCGATGAGCCCCATGTACTCGCTCATCACGTTCCGGTGGAAGTACGGCGGCCGGAAGGTGTCCTCGCCCACCAGCCAGCGCGGCGCGAACACCACGAAGTCGACCCCGGCGAGGCCCGGGGTGTCGCTCGGCGAGGTCAGCACCGTGAAGATCGACGGATCCGGGTGGTCGTAGCTGATCGTGCCGATCACATTGAAACGGCGCAGGTCGTAGACGTAGGGCACATGGTTGCCGTGCCAGGCGACGACATCCAGCGGCGAGTGGTCGTACGTCGCCGTCCAGAGGTTGCCGCAGAACTTGTTGACCACCTCCACCGGGCCCTCGACATCCTCGTACGCGGCGACGGGAGCGAGGAAGTCCCGCGCGTTGGCGAGTCCGTTGGCGCCGATCGGGCCGAGGTCGGGCAGCTGGAAGGGCGCCCCGTAGTTCTCGCACACATAGCCGCGGGCCGTCGGGCCCTGCCCGCCGTCGGACGTGGCGTCCAGCAGCTCCACCCGGAAGCGGACCCCGCGGGGAATCAGCGCCACTCCGCCCGGCTCCACGTGCAGCAGCCCGAACTCCGTCCGCAGCAGCAGCCCGCCCCGCTCCGGCACGATCAGCAGCTCCCCGTCGGCGTCACTGAAGACGCGGTCCATCGAGGAGTCGGCGTGATACAGGTGCACGGCCATGCCGGTGCGCTGGGTCGCGTCGCCGTTGCCGCCCAGCGTCCACAGGCCCGCGAGGAAGTCGGTGCCCCGCGCCGGCTCCGGCAGCGGGTTCCAGCGCAGCCGGTTCGGGTCGGGCTCGGTCTCCGTGAAGGGCGCCGAGCGCAGCGCCCCGTTGTCCCTGCGCGTGAACGCCGGGTGCGCGGCCGACGGACGGATCCGGTACAGCCACGAACGCCGGTTGTGCGCCCTCGGCTCCGTGAACGCCGTGCCGCTCAGCTGCTCCGCGTACAGCCCGAGAGGGGCGCGCTGGGGCGCGTTGCGGCCGTGCGGCAGCGCCCCGGGGAGCGCCTCCGAGCTGTGTTCGTTGCCGAATCCGGTGAGGTAGGTCAGCCCCTCGGCCGTCTTCCTCGCGTCCCCGCTCATGATCGCTCCCTCGCGCCTGATTCCTATGCTTCACCGTAGGATTCAGTTTTTTCGCGCGCAAGAGGTACGCCGAGGTGCGTGGCCGACGAACGGGCGACGCCGGAACCTCCGTGCGGAGTACACCCCAGGGTTGGCGGTACGCCCCAAGAACCCGACTCCAGGGGGATTCGCCTGTCAGAGCGTTGTTCTAATGTCCCCGACATGTCGTGGAAGCGTGGAGTGCTCGCCGCGCTCGCGGTCTGCGTCCTGCTCGGCGGATCGGCGGGCTGCGGCACCGGCGCCGCACACGAGCGGAGGGATGCGGTGTCGCCCTCACCCGTGGGCAAAATCCTGGACGATACGGACAAAGAAGGACGGCACTACCGTGAGGTCGACAAGAAGAGCGCACCCGAGGTCGCCATCGAGGTCCAACCGGCCTCCGACGACGGCTGGGACGTCCGCCTGACCGTCCACCGCTTCCGCTTCTCGCCCGCCGCCGCCAAGGCGGAGGCCGTGGCCGGCCGCGGCGTCGCGCTGCTGTCCCTGGACGGCCGGAACCTCGCCACCCTGCGCACCGCCGAGTACCACCTCGCCGGCGAGCTGGTCCCACGCGGCACCCACCACGTCACCGCGCGCCTGTACGCCGACGACCGCACGGCGTGGGCCGTCCACGGCAAGCCCGTCGAGAGCACGGCGGACATCACCGCCTCCGGGGCCGCCGCGTCGGCCCGGCCGTCGACACCCACCGCGCCGCCCCCGTCGACCCCCGCGTCGACACCGACATCGACGCTGAGCGGGAACGACGTCGCGGGCCGAACCGACACGGGAGGTTCACCGGATCCCGGCGGAAAGGCATCATGAAGCCTGTGCCCCAAGCGACCTCGCTGCGCCGCGCGCCCGTTCAGCGGCGCAGCGCCGAACGACTGACCAGGATCCTCGACGCCTGTGCCGACCTCCTCGACGAGGTCGGCTACGACGCCCTGAGCACCCGGGCCGTGGCCCAGCGCGCGGGCGTCCCCATCGGCTCCGTCTACCGCTTCTTCGGCAACAAGCGCGCCATGGCCGACGCGCTCGCCCAGCGCAACCTCGAGCGCTACACCGAACGCGTCACCCAACGCCTCCGGGCGACAGGCGCACAGGGCTGGCGCGCCGCCATGGACGCCGTACTCGACGAGTACCTCGCCATGAAGCTCACCGCCCCCGGCTTCTCCCTCGTCGACTTCGGCAACCAGATACCCGTCGGCACCCGCGACGCCGAGCCCAACACCCGCGTCGCCGACCGCCTCACCGACCTCCTCTCCGACTACCTCGACCGCACCCCCGACGAAGACCTCCGGCGCACCTTCCTGGTCGCTGTGGAGGCCGCCGACAGCCTGGTCCACCTGGCCTTCCGGATCGCCCCGGAGGGGGACGAGCGGATCATCGGGGAGACGCGGGAGCTGCTGCGCGCCTATCTGGCACGGGTCCTGGACTGAGCAGGGCCTGATACAGGGGCTGTTGAGCCGAGGCGCGATTCCCGTCCCCGTTGCTATGGTGATCCGAGGCAGCCGAGCGGGGGAGGCGCGGAGTGTCCCGGGTCGTGTGTGTCCATGGCATCGGACAGCAGCACAGCGGCGAACAGGAACAGCACTCCCACTGGTATCCCGCGCTCGCGGACGGATTGCACCGAGTCGGCGCGCGGCCACTCGAACCCGCGGACGTTCACTGCGTCTTCTACGGAGACCTGTTCCGGCCGCCCGGCCGGACCCTCGCGGTCCAGGACCCGCCGCTCGACGCCTCGGACGTCGGCGAGGGCTTCGAGACCGACCTCCTCCTCGCCCTGTGGGCGGAGGCGGCCCGCACCGACGAGGGCGTGATGCCACCCGACGCCCGTACCCTGGCCCGCACCCCACGAGCCGTCCAGCGCGCCCTGGACGCACTCAGCCAGTCCCGCTTCTTCTCCTCGATCGCCCTGCGCGCCCTCGTGCTCGATCTCCGGCAGGTCCGCGCCTACCTCTGCGGATCCGCCGTTCGCGACGCCGTACAACAACGGGTCGCCGCCACGGTGACCCCGCGCACGGAGATGGTCGTCGGCCACTCGCTGGGCAGCGTCGTGGCGTACGAAGCCCTGTGCGCCCACCCCGAATGGCCGGTCCGCGCTCTGCTCACCCTCGGCTCACCCCTCGGCATCCGGAATCTGGTCTTCGACCGGCTGCGGGCGGGCGCGGGCGGGAAGCCCGGCGACTGGCCCGGAGCGGTGGAGTCCTGGACCAACATCGCCGACGAAGGCGATGTCGTCGCCCTGGTGAAAGACCTGCGCCCGCTGTTCGGCGACGCGGTCCGCTGCCACCTCGTGCACAACGGCTCACGGGCGCACGACGCCACGCGCTACCTCAACACCGTCGAGGCGGGCCGGGCGGTCGCCCATGGCTGTCCAGCCGGATGAGGGCCGGGCGCCCGACGGCCCGCCGCGCCGCTACCTGATCACAGCGGCCGTCCCTCGCGTGCACGCACGCCCCGATCTGGACCGGCCCGAACTCGCCGACGACGTCAGGCGTATGGAGGACCTGTTCGTCGGCCTCCTCGGCTACGAGCGGGCGGCCGTCACCGGACCCGATCCGACGAAGGAGCAACTGCTCAAGGCGCTGAGGACGTTCGCCGTGTCCGAGGAACGGCGCCCGGACGACTACGTGGTCCTCTACTTCGCGGGGCACGGGACCATCGCGGAACAGAGCGGCCGGCACTACCTCCTGACCGCCGACAGCGACCACGACCTGCGAGGGACCGCGCTGCGCTCGGAAGACCTGGTCGGAGAGCTGTGGGACGAGACAGGGATCGAACGGCTGCTGGTGCTGCTGGACGCATGCCACTCCGAGGAGGGCATGGACGCCGCCCTGCGCGGCGCGCTCACGGCCCGCCGTTTCCGACCTGTCACCGGCAAGACCGCGGGCAACGGTCTGGTCATGATTTCCTCCTGCCGCCGAAAGCAGGAGACAGCGCCCGGGGCCCTGTCGAAGGCTCTCGACCGAGCCGTCCGCGACCGGGCGAACGCCGACCGGGCACCGGAGCACCTCGACCTCAACAACATCCTGTACGCCCTCTCGCAGGACCCGCGGCTGCCCGCCTGGCAGCAGCCGCGTACCTCGCTGCTCGATGGCACCGCCGGCCTGCCCCTGTTCCTCCCCAACCCCAGATACGTCCGGGGAGCCCGCGACCGCAGGGTCGACGAGGGCGATGAACTCTTCGCCCGTCTCGCCCGCCAACGTGACGACCGCAAGACCGAGGTGACCAGCCACTTCGACCCCAGAGCTCGCGGCACCGACCTCCCCGCCCAGGACGTCGCGCACTTCACCGGCCGCCATGCCGCGCTGCGCGCGATCAACGCCTGGCTCTCCCCGGAGCGGGCGGCCGAGCGGCTGTGCGTGGTCACGGGGGAACCCGGCTCCGGGAAGTCCGCCGTGCTGGGTCTCTTCGCGATCCTCAGCGACCGGCAACGCCGCGCCTCCCTGCCGCGGGACGGGCTTCCCGCCGACACCGTGCCCGAGCCAGGGTCCATCGACGACTCCGTGCTCGCGAGCCACAAGTCCACCCGCCAGATCATCGACCGCATCGCCACCGCGGCGGGAGTCCCCGGCGCACATTCCGTCGAGGCGCTGATTCCGGCGCTACAGCGCCGAGAACGGCTGGTGGTGCTCATCGACGCCGTCGACGAGGCGCTGGATCCGCAAGGGCTCGTCGAAGCACTGATGCTGCTCTCCGACGCCGAACTGGGACTGCCGCTGCGCCTGCTGATCGGAGCCCGACCCCATATCGCGGTACGGCTCGGCCCCCGCGCCCTGCGCATCGACCTCGACGACGAGTCCTACACGGACCCGGAAGCCGTCCGCGCGTACGCCCACAAGGTACTCACGGCTCCCGGTTCGACCCTCGTCCGTCACCGGCAGGATCACCTAGGCGCCATCGCGGACGCGGTCGCCGAAGCGGCGGGGAGATCCTTCCTCGTCGCGTTGATCACAGCGCGCACCCTCGTGCGGGAAGACCCGCCGAACGATCCGTACCACCCCGGATGGCGAGCCGCCCTGCCCAAGATGCCGGGCCAGGCCATGCAACGCGACCTGGAACGTCTCGGAGCGGACCGCACCCGGGCCAGGGACCTGCTGCTCCCTGTGGCCTTCGCGCAGGGCGTCGGGCTGCCCTGGGGCGCTGTCTGGCCACGACTTGCGACAGCCCTGGCCGGACGGCCCTACAGCGGAGAGGACATCGCCTGGCTCCTGGAAGTCGCGGGCTCCTATCTGGTGGAAGCCGAGGAGGACCACGGGTCGGTCTACCGCGTCTACCACCAAGCGCTCATCGACTACCTGCGGGAGGGCGTGGACGCCCGGGCGGTCCAGCACACCATCACCCGAGTGCTGCGTGAGATCCCGCACCCGTACACACGCCGACACCTGGCCCGGCACGCCGCGGAGGGCGCCGTCCTCGACGAACTCGTGCAGGACGCCGACTTCGTACTCGGCTGCGATCCGGGGCACCTGCTGGCCGCACTGCCCTCGCTGCGCACCCACGACGGAATCGGAGCGGGTCAGGCGCTGCGCGACATCGAGGACATGCTGCGCGAACGAGGAGGGCGAGGCCCGGACCCCGAAGCACGGGCCCGGCTGCGTCTCGCGGCCGTCTGCCGCCGGGCGGACCGGCTCGCACGTACCTGCGACGAAGGTGAGCCACTGCCCTGGCGGGCACGCTGGGCGGTGTGGGATCCGCAGGAAGGCGCGAGGTCCCTCGCCGCTCCGCCCGCGTGCCCCGGCGTCGTCGTGCCCGTCGCGCACGGCGGTGCCCGCTTCCTCGGCGTCGTCGAGGGCCCCACCCCGCTGCGGCAGTGGGATCTGCTCAAGGGCGATCTCGTCTGGACCGCCCGGCTTCCGTTCGGGCTGTGGGAGGAGACGCTGACGGCGCTGCCCGCGCTGGGCTCGTACGCGGCCGTACTGTCCACCGACTTCGGCGATGTGCGCAGCGTGACCAAGCGGGTGCTCGGGAACGCGGCCGTGCCCGAGGCGCGGCTTCTGCACCTGTGGGAGCTGAGGTCGGGCCGGGGCACGCCGGAGACCTGGCGGCTGCCCGCCCATCCGGTGCTGGACCCGGAAGGAGAGGCGCGCGGTCTTGTTCCCGCCGAGCAGGTGACGGTTGTCCAGGCGGCGGCCGACACGCCGACGGACTCCGGCGTCCGCTATGCCGCGCTCCGCTTTCGTGGCGGCCAGGTCGTCGTGCACGACTTGCTCCGGGGCAGTGGTCTGCCGGAGCCGCGCAGACAGTGGCGTCAGGTCCATCCCGCCGACGTGGCGCTGTACGAGCGGCTGCGGGAGCAGTCGGGGGCCGTCATCTCGGCCACGCTCGGACCCGCACTGCCCGAACGGGGCACACGTATGGAGCGGCCGCGCGGTACCCAGGTCACGCTGCCGCCCGTCACCTGCTGCGCGGCTCCTTCCGGGGCGGCACCGGGCGAACTGCTCCTGGGGCACGCGGACGGGAGCGTCACGGTGTACACCGTGGGGCGGCACGGGCTGCGTCGTATCGTGACCGGCCACGAGGGACCCGTCACCTCCGTGGAGGTGATCCGTTCGCACGCCGACGGCCCACAGGTGGTCACGGCGGCCCGCGACGGCTCGGTCCGGCTGAGTTCGCTGATCACTGGCGAACCCGTCAGAACGCTGCTTCACGGCTCGGCCAACGTGAACTCCCTCGCCGTGCACTGGGCGGGCAGCCAGTGGCTGGCCGCGGTGGTCACCGCGGACGCTTCGCTGCACCGGATCGACGTGGACAGCGGCCGCCCCGTAGGGCGCCCCCTGCGCGTCGGCACGGGCGAGGGGACTGTGCTGACGGCACTCGACCTGCGGCGTACCCCGAGCGTCGTGGTCCAGACACCGGGGCGCGGTGTCCAGGCGTACGACCTGGAGACCGGAGAGCGGATCGGCGGCCGCACCGTACGCCACGAGGCCACCGCCGTCCGCATGGTGGACGGCACGGTGTGGGTGGGTGGCTCGGACGGCGTCATCCACTGCTGGCCCACCGAGCACGCCGCCAACGCCACCCGTACAGAGGCCCACGACGACCGTGTTCTCGCGCTCGGGGCGATCCGCGGCCCCGGAGGGGTTCCCGCGGTCGTCAGCGTCGGCCAGGACCACATGATCCGCTGCTGGTCCGCCGACGGCACCCCCCACGAGCTCTGGCACCGCACCGTTCCACACCCCTACCCGTGGGAACTGCCCCTGTACGGAGCGGCGGCGACCGGGCGTACGTCGACCGGCCGCGATCTTGTGGTGACGGGGGAGTACGGGGGGCGCGTGCGCGTCCTCGTGCTGCGGGACGGACTCGCGGTGGCCGAGCAGGAGTTCACCGTCCCCGAGATCGTCACGGCCCTTTGCACCGGCCGGGTGCGCGGTCGCGACGTCGTCGTCGTGGGGACCGACACGGGACGCATCTCGTGCTGGGACGTCACCGCAGAGCGTTGGTACGCCCGAGGGCCACAACCGGACCGCGAGCGCTGGACGACGGCGCTGGCGCTCGCCCCCGACGGCTCCGGGCGGCTCGGAGTGGGCGCCGACGACGGCACGGTACGCGAATGGTCCCTGCCCGAGTGCCGGCCGCTCGGACCGGCGCGTACCGCACACACGTCACGTGTGACGGCCCTGTCCCATGTGCCGGGCCCCGACCACCCTCTGCTGGTCAGCGCGGGCGACGACCGGCGGTTGGTGCGCACGGGGCCGGCCGGCACGAGCGTGCTGCCCAAACCCGTGTCCGCTCTTGCCGGGGCCGACGGAGGTGTCCTGTGCGGAGACGACACCGGCGATGTCTTCCTGCTCCGGCACACCGAGGACGGCTGGCACACCGCTCGGTCCCTGGAGGCGGTGCGGCCGGTGCTGGCGGTCACCGTCGTCTCCCACGGAGACGTGAACGAGGTGGTCGCGGGCGGACCGGACGGCGAGTTGCTCATCCGCGACGGGGCCGACGGAACCGCCCGTGGCCGTCTGCGGTCGATCTGCGGGAGCGCGGTGGGGGCGCTGGCGACCGAGTACGCGCCCGGCCCGGTACTGCGGACCCACAGCGCGCGCGGCATCGTGGAGAGCTGGGACTTCGCCGACCCGGCACGAAGATGGCTCGGGGTGTCGGAGCTCGACCACCGCAGGACACCCGGGACCTGGGAGATACGACTCGGGGAGCGCCGGGTCGCGGTGTCGTGGTCGGACTTCACGAGGAGACTCGAGACCAGGACCGAGCCGTGGATGACGCGGAGCGCGCTGCTCAGTCTCTCCTGGTCCCTGCTCACCAGACGGCGCCCGGATCCGCGCTTCACCGCCCTGCGGCTCGAAGACCTCGACGACGGCGGTGTCTTCCAAGGAGACGTCCTCGGCTCGCGCGCCAGGAACGTGCTCGCGATGAACGACGCCCACGGTGCGAGCCTCCTGGTGGTGGGGCGGAGCCTGGTGCGGGTGTACGCGGTGGACCCGGGCGACCTCGGCCGTGCGGAACAGCTGACCATCCATCCGGTGCCCTTCGGCATACACCATGCGACGGTGCTCCCCGGACGACGCGCGTACGCGGTGGCGGGGGAGCAGGCCGGTGAGCTGGCCGTGTTCGGCCTGGACGCCGACGAGCCGCAGCTCATCGACATTCCCTCCGCCGTGACCGACCTCGCGGCGGGCCCCGACGGCACGCTGGTCGTCGCGACCCGCAACGGACTGGTCGTTCTCGACTGACCGTCCCGGAGACGGTCCACGGGCCCGGCCCTCGCGATTCTCCGACGTGATCCTCCAGAGCCCTCCCGCCCATCCGTACCGGTCGGTATGCTCATCCCCAGTCCGTGTGCCACCGTCGCCACCGTCCTCCGGGAGGACCCGTGTCCCGCACCTCCGGCGCCACCCCCGACTCCCGCACCGCCCTGCGCGTCTGCCCCCTCTGCGAGGCCACCTGCGGGTTGACCCTCACCATAGAGGGCACCCGCGTCACCGGCGCCCGCGGCGACCGCGACGACGTCTTCAGCAAAGGGTTCATCTGCCCCAAGGGCGCTTCCTTCGGCGCCGCCGACGGCGACCCCGACCGGCTGCGCACCCCCCTCGTCCGCACGGACGGCGAACTGCGCGAGGCCACCTGGCAAGAGGCCTTCGACGCGATCGCGGCGGGCCTCGGCCCGATCGTCGAGCAGTACGGCCCGCACGCCCTCGGCATCGTCCTCGGCAACCCGAACGTGCACACCATGGCCGGCGCCCTCTACCCGCCCGTCCTGCTCAGCGCGCTGCGCACCCACAGCGTCTTCACCGCCTCCACGCTCGACCAGATGCCCAAACACGTCTCCAGCGGCCTGCTCTACGGCGACGCCAACGCGATCCCGGTCCCGGACCTCGACCACACCGACCACCTCCTCCTCATCGGCGCCAACCCCCTGGAATCCAACGGAAGTCTGTGCACCGCCCCCGACTTCCCCGGCAAGCTCAAGGCACTGCGCGCCCGCGGCGGCACCCTGACGGTCATCGACCCGCGCACCACCCGTACCGCCAAACTCGCCGACCGCCACGTGACCATCCGCCCCGGCACCGACGCCCTGCTGCTCGCCGCGATGACGTACGTCCTCTTCGAGGAGAAACTCGTCGACCTGCGCGACCTCGCCCCGCACGTCCACGACGTCGAAGAACTCGCCACCGCCGTACGGGACTTCACCCCCGAGGCCGCGAGCGAGGCCTGCGACGTGGACGCCGACACCATCCGCGAACTCGCCCGCGAACTCGCCGCCGCCCCCACCGCCGCCGTCTACGGCCGCATCGGCAGTTGCACCGTCCCGCACGGCACCCTCGCCAGCTGGCTCGTCGACGTCCTCAACATCCTCACCGGCAACCTCGACCGTCCCGGCGGCGCCCTCTTCCCGCAAGCCGCCACCGACAAGACCCCCCGCCCCGCCGGACCCGGCCGCGGCTTCGCGCTCGGCCGCTGGCACAGCCGGGTGAGCCGCCACCCCGAGGCCAAGGGCGAACTCCCGCTCGCCGCACTCGCCGAGGAGATCGACACCGCCACACACGAGGGCAGCCCCGTCCGCGCCCTCATCGCCATCGGCGCCAACCCCGTACTGTCGGCACCCGACGGCAACCGCCTCGACAAGGCCCTCGACTCCCTCGACTTCATGGTCAGCGTCGACCCGTACCTGAACGAGACCGCACGCCACGCCGACGTCGTGCTGCCGCCGCCCCCGCCCTCCCAGAGCGCCCACCACGACTTCGCCTTCAACACCCTCGCCGTACGCAACCAGGTCCGCTACAACCGCCCCGCCGTCCCTCTCGAACCGGGCCGCATGGCCGAGACCGAGATCCTCGCCCGGCTGGTGCTCGCCGCCACCGGCATGCACGGCGCCGACCCGTCCGCCGTGGACGCCATGGTCATCGACTCCACCCTCGGCAAGGCCGTCCAGGACCCGCACGGACCCGTCCACGAACGCGACCCGAAAGAACTCGCCACGCGGCTCACCGGCGAGAGCGGACCCGAACGCCGGCTCGACATGATGCTGCGCCTCGGCCCCTACGGCGAGGGCTTCGGCGCCCGGCCCGACGGCCTGAGCCTGGAGAAACTGCTCGCCCACCCGCACGGCATCGACCTCGGACCGCTGCGCCCCCGTCTGCCGCAGCCGCTGAAGACGCGCAGCGGAAAGATCGAGCTGCTGCCGGCGCCGATCGTCGACGATCTTCCCCGGCTGCGCGCCGCCCTGCGCGAGCGTCCGGCCGCGATCGTCCTCGTCGGCCGCCGCCATCTGCGCTCCAACAACAGCTGGATGCACAACGTCCCCGCCCTCACCGGCGGCACCAACCGCTGCACCCTGCACATCCACCCCGAGGACGCGGCACGCCTCGGCCTCGCCGACGGGACGGCCGTGCGCGTCAAGGGCGCCGGGGGAGAAGTGGTCGCCCCGGCCGAGGTCACGGACACCGTACGACGTGGGGTGGTGAGCCTGCCGCACGGCTGGGGACACGACCGCCCCGGCACCCGGATGAGCCATGCGGCCCTCGATCCGGGCGTCAACGTCAACCAGCTCCTCGACGGCTCGCTCCTCGACCCGCTGTCGGGTACGGCGGTGCTCAACGGGGTGCCGGTGGAGCTCGCAGCGTGCCCGTAGCGGGCCTCCGCTCCCCGAGACAAGCCTGTGACCTGGAGTTTTGCGCTTATTGCTCGCGTGTCAACATCTTGTTAACGCAATCTTGCGCGACCTAACGTCATCGCACCGCCGTCCCTGGTGGGAGTTCAAGGGCGAACGTTAGGTAATCCAACTCATGCTGACCATCCTCGGCTTCACCATGATCGCGACCTTCCTGGTCCTGATCATGCTGAAGAAGATGTCGCCGATCGCGGCGCTCGTGCTGATCCCGGCACTCTTCTGTGTCTTCGTCGGAAAGGGCGCCAAGCTCGGTGACTACGTCATCGACGGCGTCACCAGCCTCGCCCCCACCGCGGCGATGCTGATGTTCGCGATCGTCTACTTCGGTGTGATGATCGACGTCGGTCTCTTCGACCCGATCGTCCGGGGGATCCTCAAGTTCTGCAAGGCCGACCCGCTGCGGATCGTGGTCGGCACGGCGCTCCTCGCCGCGATCGTCTCCCTCGACGGCGACGGCTCGACCACCTTCATGATCACGGTCTCGGCGATGTACCCGCTGTACAAGCGCCTCAAGATGAGCCTGGTCGTGATGACCGGCGTCGCCGCCATGGCCAACGGCGTCATGAACACGCTCCCCTGGGGCGGCCCCACGGCCCGCGCCGCGACCGCGCTGAAGCTCGACGCCAGCGACATCTTCGTCCCGATGATCCCGGCCCTCGCCGTCGGCCTGCTCGGCGTCCTCGCCCTCTCGTACGTTCTCGGGCGCCGCGAGCGCAAGCGGCTCGGCGTGCTGACGCTGGACGAGGTCCTGGAGCCGGAGACCGAGACGGTGCTCGTCGGCGCGGGTGCGGGCGCCTCCGGCGACGGCGCCGACGCCGTCGGCGGGGCGAAGAGGGCGGCGCGCACGGGTGGTTCGGGCTCCGGCTCCGGCACCGCTTCCGGCGCTGACGCCGATCTGCCCGAAGCGGACGACGACTTCCAGGGTCTCGACCCCCACCGCGCCACTCTGCGCCCCAAGCTCTACTGGTTCAACGCGCTCCTCACGGTCACGCTGCTCACCGCCATGATCATGGAGTGGCTGCCGATCCCGGTCCTCTTCCTGCTCGGCGCCGCACTCGCGCTCACCGTCAACTTCCCCCACATGCCCGACCAGAAGGCCCGCCTCGGCGCCCACGCCGAGAACGTCCTCAACGTCTCCGGCATGGTCTTCGCCGCCGCCGTCTTCACCGGCGTCCTCCAGGGCACCGGCATGGTCGACCACATGTCCAAGTGGCTGGTCTCCAACATCCCCGACGGGATGGGCCCGCACATGGCCCTCGTCACCGGTGTCCTCAGCATCCCGCTCACCTACTTCATGTCGAACGACGGCTTCTACTTCGGTGTCCTCCCGGTCCTCGCCGAAGCGGGCCAGGCACACGGAGTCTCGTCCCTGGAGATCGCCCGCGCCTCGCTCGTCGGCCAGCCGCTGCACATGTCCAGCCCGCTGGTGCCCGCCGTATACGTCCTCGTCGGCATGGCGAAGGTCGAATTCGGCGACCACACGAGGTTCGTGGTGAAGTGGGCGGCGCTGACTTCGCTGGTGGTGTTGGGGGCGGGGATTGTGTTCGGCATCATCTGACGGGTGGGTGTCGGCTGACAGTTTCTGTCATCTGTCATCTGTCATGCGAAATCCGTCACCTGTTATCTGTCAGTCGATATCAGCCAGTCGATACCCGTCATCTGCCACCTGTTCTCTGAAATCCGTCATCTGTAATCCGTCATCGGATGGAGGGGTGTCCCCGTGGGGCCCGGTCGGAACCGCGGCTGGCTGCTGCGCCTCGTCATCGCCTTCGGCTTCGCGCAGGGGGCGGTGTCGATGGCCCGGCCCGCCGTCTCCTACCGGGCCCTCGCCCTGGGCGCCGACGAACGCGCCATCGGTGTGATCGCCGGTGTGTACGCCCTGTTGCCCCTCTTCGCCGCCGTACCGCTGGGCCGCCGTACCGACCACGGACGTTGTGCCCCGCTGCTGCCCGTCGGGGTCGTCCTCATCGCCGGCGGTTGCGCGCTCAGCGGTACGGCGGACTCGCTGGTGGCGATGGCTGCCTGGAGCGGGGTGATGGGCCTGGGTCACCTCTGCTTCGTCATCGGCGCCCAGTCGATCGTGGCCCGGCAGTCCGCGCCGCGGGAACAGGACCGCAACTTCGGCCATTTCACCATCGGCGCGTCCCTGGGCCAACTGGTCGGGCCGATCGTCGCGGGCCTTCTGATCGGGGGCCCGGACAGGGCGGGCAGCAGCGCGCAGGCCCTGCTCGTGGCGGGCGCGCTCGCCGCGGTGTCGTTCACCTCGCTGTGGCGCATCGAGCACCGTACGCCCGCCGAGTCCCGTACGGCTCAGGGCGACCGTGTGCCCGTGCACCGCATTCTGCGCGCCCGGGGCGTACCCGCCGGAATCCTCATCAGCCTCTCCGTGCTGTCCGCGACGGACATCCTGACCGCGTATCTGCCCGTGGTCGGCGAGCACCGGGGCATCGCGCCGTCCGTGATCGGTCTGCTGCTCAGTCTGCGCGCGGCGGCGACCATCGCCTGTCGACTGGTCATGACGCCGATGCTGCGACTGCTGGGCCGGGCGGCGCTGCTCACCGCGACCTGTCTGGTGGCCGGTGTGCTGTGCGCGGGTCTGGCGCTGCCCGTGCCGGTGTGGGCGCTGGCCGCGATGCTGCTGGTCCTCGGCTTCTGTCTGGGCGTCGGCCAGCCGCTGTCCATGACGACGGTCGTGCAGGCCGCCCCGGACGAGGCCCGCTCCACGGCCCTGGCCCTGCGGCTGACCGGCAACCGTCTGGGGCAGGTGGCCGCCCCGGCCGCGGCAGGGCTGGTCGCCGGGGCCGCCGGTGTGGCCGCGCCGTTCGTGATGTTGGGCGCGCTGTTGGTGCTGTCCTCGGGCGTCGCGCTGCGCTCGCCGAGGAAGGCGCCCGCGGGCCGTGCCGAGCCCGTACGGCCCGGAGTGCGCCTGCGGCGCAAGAGCGACATCTGACCTCCGCGACCGGCCCGACGAGGGTGTGGCGAAGTGTCTGTCGGGCCGGTGGGCGATCGTCCGTTTCCGCCGCGCCCGAACAGGGGCGGGAAGCGACACGCCGGATCCCGCCGGGTGTCTTCCCCCGGGTGGTCGCGGTCCGTTAACTTCCGTGACTCATACGTCCCTTGCGGCCCGCTCGGGGCGTCTCGACCGCGGAGCGACAGCGCCCTTTGAGCCCCCGGGGGCACCCTTCATGACACGCGCCATCTCCCTGCACCAGGTCAGCAAGTCGTATACGCGCGGGGTCCGCGTGGTGGAGCGGCTGTCGCTGGACATCCGGCCGGGCGAGTTCCTCGTCCTGCTCGGTCCCTCCGGCTGCGGCAAGTCGACCGTGCTCAGGATGATCGCCGGCCTGGAGAACGCCACTGAGGGCGAGGTGCGTCTCGACGGTGAGGACGCGGGCGATCTGCCGCCGTCCGAGCGGGACATGGCGATGGTCTTCCAGAACTTCGCCCTCTACCCGAGCATGACGGGCCGCGACAACATCGGTTTCCCGTTGCGCATCGAGACCCCCGGCGAGGACCCGCGTCCGCGTGTCGACGCCACCGCCCGGATGCTCGGCATCGAGGACCTCCTCGACCGTTTTCCCCACCAGTTGTCGGGCGGCGAGCGCCAGCGCGTGGCGATGGGCCGAGCGATCGCGCGCCACCCTTCCGCCTTCCTGATGGACGAGCCGCTCTCCAACCTCGACGCCAAACTCCGCAACCATCTGCGTGCCGAGATCGCCTCGCTCACCAGGGGGTTGGGCGTCACCACGGTGTACGTCACCCACGACCAGGCCGAGGCGCTGTCGCTCGGCGACCGGGTCGCCATCCTGCGTGGCGGCGTCCTCCAGCAAGTGGGCACACCCCGCACGGTCTACGCACTGCCGGCGAACGTCTTCGTCGCCGCCTTCATCGGCACCCCCCGCATCAATCTGCTGCGCGGCCTGGTCCGGGCGCCGCTCGACGGGGCGATGACGATCAGCCTCGGCAAGCAGTATCTGCCGCTGCGCGAGCCCTGGTCGGTGGACCAGCGGTTGCTGCGGGTGCAGCAGGGCCGCGAGGTCATCGTCGGGCTGCGTTCCGAGGCCGTCCGCCTGGCCAAGCCGTCGGAGGCCCGGCCCGGCGAGGTGGCGATCAGCGGTCTCGTCGAGCATGTGGAGTTCCAGGGGCACGAGGTGCTCGTCCACTTCAACACCGGCTCGCGGCCCGCGTTCGTCCCGGATCTGGAGGCGCCGCGCCCGGTCCGCCCGGTCGGGCGCCGCCGTCGTGAGGGCTCGCTCCTCGACCGTCTCCGGGACCGCCGGGCCGGTCTGCGGGCCGGCCCGGTGGTCGACCTCGACGAGCCCGCCGGCATGGGTCCCGCCCGCGACGACGAGATACCTCCGGAGGGCCGGCTCCCCGGCGACCTGGTGGTCCGCACCACCCCCGACTTCGACCTCCGTCACGGCATGCAGGTGCCCCTCCTCGTCGACCTCGCCCATCTGTTCGTCTTCGACCAGCACGGCGAACGCATCAGCCCCGCTCCGGCGCGGCTGCCGGACCTGGACGAGTGAGGTGAGCAGGGTGAGTCGCGGGAAGACGTCTGGCGCCTGAAAACTAACACCGCTAGTTTGTGGTTCGGACGACGCCGCGAGGCGGACGGTACGCCCCCGCCCGGGAGGAACACGATGAAGGCACATGACGGCATGTACATCGACGGTGCTTGGCGCCCCGCCGCCGGGACGGACACGATCGAGGTCGTGAACCCGGTGGACGAACAGGTTCTCGGCCGGGTGCCGGCGGGCACGGCCGAGGACGTCGACACCGCCGTACGGGCCGCCCGCGCCGCCTTCCCCGCCTGGGCCGCGACGCCGCCCGCCGAGCGGGCCGCGCGGCTCGGCGCCCTGCGTGACGTCCTCACCGCACGCAAGGACGAGATCGCCGAGACGGTCACGGCGGAGCTCGGCTCCCCGCTGTCCTTCTCGCAGGCGGTCCACGCGACCGTACCGATCCTGGTCGCGGGCTCGTACGCCGAACTGGCGGCCACGTACGCCTTCGAGGAGAAGGTCGGCAATTCGACCGTCTACCAGGAACCGATCGGTGTCGTCGGCGCGATCACGCCCTGGAACTACCCGCTGCACCAGATCGTCGCCAAGGTGGCCCCCGCGCTCGCGGCGGGCTGCACGGTCGTCCTGAAGCCCGCCGAGGACACGCCGCTCACCGCCCAGCTCTTCGCGGAGGCGGTCGCGGAGGCGGGTGTCCCGGCGGGCGTCTTCAACCTCGTCACCGGCCTCGGCCCGGTCGCGGGCCAGGCCCTCGCCGAACACCCGGACGTGGACCTGGTCTCCTTCACGGGCTCCACGGCGGTGGGGCGGCGGATCGGAGCGACCGCCGGTGCGGCCGTCAAGCGGGTCGCCCTCGAACTCGGCGGCAAGTCGGCCAACGTCATCCTGCCGAGCGCCGACCTCGCCAAGGCCGTCAACGTCGGCGTCGCCAACGTGATGTCCAACTCCGGCCAGACGTGCAGCGCCTGGACCCGCATGCTCGTGCAGACCGCCCAGTACGAGGAGGCGGTCGAACTCGCCGCGACCGCCGCGGCGAAGTACGGGGACCGCATCGGCCCGGTCGTCAACGCCAAGCAGCAGGCGCGGGTGCGCGGTTACATCGACAAGGGCGTCGCCGAGGGCGCCCGGCTCGTCGCGGGCGGCCCCGAATCCCCGCGCGAGCAGGGGTATTTCGTCCAGCCGACGGTCTTCGCGGACGTCACCCCGGAGATGACGATCGCGCAGGAGGAGATCTTCGGCCCGGTGCTGTCGGTGATCCCTTACGAGGACGAGGAGGACGCCGTCCGGATCGCCAACGGCACGGTGTACGGGCTCGCGGGCGCGGTGTGGGCGGGTGACGAGGCCGAGGCGGTCGCCTTCGCGCGACGGCTCGACACCGGGCAGGTCGACATCAACGGTGGCCGGTTCAACCCCAGTGCCCCGTTCGGCGGTTACAAGCAGTCGGGGGTCGGACGGGAACTGGGCGCGCACGGACTGTCCGAGTATCTCCAGACGAAGTCCCTCCAGTTCTAGCCCGTTCCACTCCACTCCGTTCCACACCACTCCACTCCGTTCCACTCCATTCCCGTCAGTTCCAGAGTTCTGGGCCGAGGAGCTTTTACGTGGTTCGCGCTGCTGTACTTCCCGCCGTGGGCGCTCCCCTGGAGATCGCCGAGATCGACCTCCCGGCGCCCGGCCCCGGTCAGGTCCGCGTCCGGCTGGCCGCCGCCGGGGTCTGCCACTCCGACCTCTCGCTGTCCGACGGCACCATGCGGGTGCCCGTCCCCGCCGTCCTCGGCCACGAGGGTGCCGGGACCGTCGTCTCCGTCGGGGAGGGCGTGACGGGTGTCGAGCCCGGCGACGGAGTCGTCCTCAACTGGGCGCCCTCCTGCGGAAGGTGCCACGCCTGCTCGCTGGGGGAGGTGTGGCTGTGCGCCAACGCGCTGACCGGCGCGGGCGACGTGTACGCGCGGCGCGCCTCCGACGGGAGCGACCTCCATCCCGGCCTGAACGTCGCCGCGTTCGCCGAGGAGACCGTCGTGGCCGCAGGCTGCGTCCTCCCCGTCCCGGACGGCGTCCCCCTCACCGACGCCGCCCTCCTCGGCTGCGCCGTCCTCACGGGGTACGGCGCCGTCCACCACTCGGCGCGGGTCCGTGCCGGTGAGACCGTCGCCGTGTTCGGGGTGGGCGGGGTCGGGCTCGCGGCGCTCCAGGCGGCGCGGATCGCGGGCGCGTCGCAGGTCATCGCGGTGGACATCTCTCCGGAGAAGGAGTCACTGGCACGCGAGGCCGGTGCCACGCACTACGTCGTCGCCTCCGACACCACCGCCCGCGAGATCCGCTCCCTCACCGGCAAGCAGGGTGTCGACGTCGCCGTCGAGTGTGTGGGTCGGGCCGTGACCATTCGCGCGGCCTGGGACTCCACGCGCCGCGGTGGGCGTACGACGGTCGTCGGCATCGGTGGCAAGGACCAGCAGGTCACCTTCAACGCGTTGGAGATCTTCCACTGGGGCCGTACGCTGGCCGGCTGCGTGTACGGCAACTCCGACCCCGCGCGGGATCTGCCGGTGCTGGCGGAGCATGTGCGGGCGGGGCGGCTCGATCTGGGGATGCTGGTGACCGAGCGGATCAAACTGGACGGGATCGCGGGGGCGTTCGAGAACATGGTGGCGGGGAAGGGCGGACGAGCGCTGGTGGTGTTCTAGCCCCGGGTGGCGTGGTCGTCCGCGGGTGTGTGGGGACCGGTCGCGGGGTTCCTCGTGTCCCTGAAAGCCTTGGACCGGGGACGGGAGCGGGACACCGCGACCCCGGCCAGGCACAGTGCGCCGCCCGCGAGCGTGAGCAGCGCCGGTACCTCGTCGAGGAACAGCCAGGACATCGCGACGACGAGAGCGGGCACCGCGTAGGTCGTCGCGCCCATCCGGCTCGCGGTGGTCCGGGCCAGCGCGTACGCCCAGGTCGTGAACGCCAGCGCGGTCGGGAAGACGCCCAGGTAGAGCACGTTGAGGGTGGCGGCGGCGGGCGCGCTCGCCACGTCGTGGACGAGTTGCCCCGCGAACGGCAGGCACGCCACCGTCCCGACCAGACATCCGAACGTGGTCACCTGGAGGGCGCTCGCCCGCCCGAGCGCCGGCTTCTGCGCGACGACCCCCGCCGCGTAGCCGACGGCGGCGAGCAGACACAGGACCACTCCCAGCACCGAGGACCCACCCTCGCCGGACATCGACAACCCCACCGCGACCGCCCCCGCGAACGACACCGCCATGCCCGCGAGCAGCCGCGGTGGCATCGCGTCGCCGAGCAGTCGGGAGCCGAGCAGCGCGATGAGCAGCGGGCCGATGTTCACGACGAGCGCCGCCGTGCCGGCGTCCACCTGCTGCTCACCCCAGTTGAGCACCACCATGTAGAAGCCGAACCAGAGCAGGCCGGATATCGCGATCCCGCGCCGGGCCCCGCGCGGCGGCCACCCCTCGCCGCGTACGAGACAGAGGGCGCCCAGCGTGACGGATCCCGCCAGCAGCCGCCCCAGTGCCAGCGCGCCCGGCGAGTACGCCGCGCCCGCGCTGCGGATCGACACGAAGGCGGAGGCCCACAGCACGACCGTGACGGTCGCGGCGCCCGCGGCGAGCAGGTCCGCGCGACGGGCGGACGTGGGGGAGGTGGCGTTCATCATGGTCCCGAGGCTAGGTGGGGTACGGGGCAGGGCACTCGCGGCTTTCGGACGCCGCGGTGGGACATGGCCGGTCAGCGGAGTGCCGTCGGTTCGATGCCCAGGAGTTCCGCGAAGGCCCGCTCGCCGTCCGGCGTGACCTTGACCGCGCGCTCCGAGCCGATACGCACGCACCAGTGGGCGTCCAGGGCGTGGCGGCACAGGGCCGCGCCGGCGGTGCCCGCGAGGTGGGGGCGGCGTTCGGTCCAGTCGAGGCAGCCGCGGGTGAGGGGCCGGCGGCCGGTGCGGTTCAGGTCGATGCCTGCCTCGTCGAACCATCGCAGGCCCGCGTCCGTGAGCGCGAACCCGGTGTCCTGGCGGAGCAGGCCGCGGTGGGTGAGGGCGTCGGTGAGGGTGATGCCGAGGCGGCCCGCGAGGTGGTCGTAGCACGTGCGGGCGCGGGCCATCGCGGAGCCCGTGCCGGCTTCCCGCAGGGTGCGGGGGCGTCGGGTGGTGTCGGGGGCGACCTGGGCGGCGAGCTCCTCGACGAGTTGGGCGACGTGGGGGTCCGCCAGCCGTACGTAGCGGTGTCGGCCCTGTCGGTCCTCGGTGAGCAGGCCGCCCGCGACGAGCTTGCCCAGGTGTTCGCTGGCCGTCGAGGGGGCGACGTGGGCGTGCCTGGCCAGTTCACCCGCGGTCCAGGCGCGGCCGTCGAGCAGGGTGAGCAGGAAGGTGGCGCGGGTCTCGTCCGCGAACATCGCCGCCAGCGCGGCGAGTCCCGGTGCGACCGGATCCGTCGACCTCGTCATGCCACCCATCATCCGCCCTCGACCGTTCGGCCCCTGCCGAACGGTCTCCGGGCCGAGGGGTTCTTCGGCCGCGGGTGGGGGCTGGGCGCGCAGTTCCCCGCGCCCCTGAAGCGGGGGCTTCGCCCCGCATCCCCGCATCCGCCGCCCGACTCGTTCGGCCGACGGCCGGTGGGGGCCGACCGCGCAGTTCCCCGCGCCCCCAGGACGGGGCTTCGCCCCGCATCCCCACCCACCTGCAGCCGACAAGCCCGCCCGGCCGCCTCGGCTCCGTCAGCCGGTGCCCGTCACCCTTCCGAACTGCTCCGCCAGCCCGTCCAGCAACGCCCCGAGCCCCACCTCGAAGGCCCGCTCGTCCACCTTCTCCTGCTGCTCGGCAAGCAGGTGGGCCTGCCCGAGGTGGGGATAGTCGGCGGGATCGTACGCGCTCTCGTCGTCGACGAAGCCCCCGGCGAAGGACCCGAGGGCGGAGCCCATGATGAAGTAGCGCATCAGGGCGCCGATCGACGTGGCCTGGGCCGGTGGCCAGCCGGCGTCGACCATCGCGCCGAAGACGGCGTCCGCGAGGCGCAGCCCGGCGGGTCGGCGCCCGGGTCCGCGGGCAAGGACCGGGACGATGTTCGGGTGGTCGCGCAGCGCCGCCCGGTAGGACACGGCCCAGTCGTGCAGGGCGGTACGCCAGTCCCGCCCGTCCTCGAACATCGACAGGTCGACCTGCGCGCTCACGGAGTCCGCCACCGCTTCCAGGATCTGGTCCTTGGTACGGAAGTGGTTGTAGAGGGAGGGCCCGCTCACACCCAGTTCGGCGGCGAGCCGCCGCGTGGAGACGGCGACCAGACCCTCCGCGTCCACCAGGGCCCGCGCCGTGTCGACGATCCGGTCGGTGCTCAGGAGGGGCTTGCGCGGTCGGGCCATGGCGCACATAGTAGGGCTGCGGAGTTAAACTAGCAGTGCTAATTTAGCTATTCGAATGTACGGCTTTCACATGGGGTGACCGTCATGAACCTGGAGCTCAGCGAGGAGCAGACCGCCGTCCGGCGACTCGCCAAGGATTTCGTGGACCGCGAGATCGCCCCGCATGTCGTCGAGTGGGACCGGGCGGAGGAGGTCGACCGCTCGCTCGTGAAGAAGCTCGGCGAGGTCGGCTTCCTCGGGCTCACCGTCGACGAGGAGTACGGCGGCAGCGGCGGCGACCACCTCGCGTACTGCCTCGTGACGGAGGAACTGGGCCGCGGTGACTCCTCCGTGCGCGGCATCGTCTCCGTCTCGCTCGGTCTGGTGGCCAAGACGATCGCGTACTGGGGGAGCGAGGAGCAGAAGCGGCAGTGGCTGCCGGGGCTGACCTCCGGCGCGTACGTGGGCTGCTTCGGCCTCACCGAACCCGGCACCGGCTCGGACGCGGGCAATCTGACGACGAAGGCCGTACGCGACGGCGACGACTACGTCATCAACGGCACCAAGATGTTCATCACCAACGGGACCTGGGCCGACGTCGTCCTGCTCTTCGCCCGCTCCACCGACGCGCCCGGCCACAAGGGCGTCTCCGCCTTCCTCGTGCCGACCGACACCCCCGGCCTGACCCGCCGCACCATCCACGGCAAGCTCGGCCTGCGCGGCCAGGCCACCGCCGAACTCGTCCTGGAGGACGTACGCGTACCCGCGAGCGCGATGCTCGCGCCCGAGGGCAAGGGGTTCTCCGTGGCCATGTCCGCCCTGGCCAAGGGGCGGATGTCGGTCGCCGCCGGGTGTGTCGGCATCGCCCAGGCGGCCCTGGACGTCGCCGTGCGGTACGCGACCGAGCGGGAGCAGTTCGGGAAGACCATCGCGCACCACCAGCTCGTCCAGGAACTGATCAGCGACATCGCCGTCGACGTGGACGCGGCCCGGCTGCTGACCTGGCGGGTCGCCGATCTCGTCGACCGCGGACTGCCCTTCGCCACGGAGTCGTCGAAGGCCAAGCTCTTCGCCTCCGAGGCCGCCGTGCGCGCCGCGAACAACGCACTCCAGGTCTTCGGCGGCTACGGCTACATCGACGAGTACCCGGCGGGCAAGCTGCTGCGCGACGCCCGCGTGATGACCCTCTACGAAGGCACCAGCCAGATACAGAAGCTGGTCATCGGGCGCGCGCTGACGGGGGTTTCCGCCTTCTGAGTACGCCCGCACGCGGCACTGAGTACGAGGGCGGATGCGGCGGTGGTCGCGTCCGCCGACCCTTGTCCCCATGAGTGAGACACCCGTCAAGCATCAGAACACGGCTGCCTTCTACGGGCAGGCCGTGGCCTCCTTCTCCGTCGCCATGGTGGCGACCGCCGTCGGTATCTACAAGCTGCACGCCGACGCCTGGGTGCGAGCCTTTCTGGCCATCGCCGTCCTCTATCTCGTGACGTCGTCCTTCACGCTGGCCAAGGTGATCCGGGACCGTCAGGACGCGGGCGCCGAGCGGGCACGCTAAGCGCCCGCTCAGCTTCGGCGGTATGGTGTACCTCCTGTCAGCGAGAGGGGCGAACCAGCGATGAGTACGGCGGAGGAGACGGCCGGCGGCGAGATGCAGCCGTGGGCCGAGGTCACCCCGGACGCGGCCCGGCGGCTGCTCGTCGCCGCCGTGGAGGCCTTCGCCGAGCGCGGATACCACGCGACGACGACCCGGGACATCGCGGGCCGCGCGGGCATGAGCCCCGCAGCGCTCTACATCCACTACAAGACCAAGGAAGAGCTGCTTCACCGCATCAGCCGGATCGGGCACGACAAGGCGCTCGACATCGTGCGCGGCGCGGCGCAGGGCGGCGGCAGCGCCGCCGAGCGGCTCACCGACGCCGTGCGGTCCTTCGTGCGGTGGCACGCCGGGCAGCACACCACCGCGCGGGTCGTGCAGTACGAGCTGGAAGCCCTCGGGCCCGAGGCGCGGGCGGAGATCGTCGCGCTGCGACGGCAGACCGACGCGGCCGTGCGCGGCATCATCGCGGACGGCGTGGCGGCGGGCGACTTCGACGTGCCGGACGTGCCGGGCACCACGCTCGCCGTGCTCTCCCTCTGCATCGACGTGGCCCGCTGGTTCAACGTCGACGGGCCCCGTACGCCCGACGAGGTCGGCGCGCTCTACGCCGACCTCGTGCTGCGCATGGTCGGGGCCAAGCAGTAGCGGCCCCCCCGGCGGGTGGGGGCGCTCAGAGGTAGTAGCGCGACACCGACTCGGCCACGCACACCGGCTTGTCGCCGCCCTCGCGCTCCACGGTGAAGGCCACGGATACCTGGACACCGCCGGTCACGTCCTCGACGCCGGTGATCTGCGCGGTGGCGCGCAGCCGTGAGCCGACCGGTACGGGGGCGGGGAAACGCACCTTGTTCGTCCCGTAGTTGACGCCCATCTTCATGCCCTCGACCTTGATCAGCTGCGGGCCGAAGAGCGGGAGCAGCGACAGGGTGAGGTAGCCGTGCGCGATCGTCGTGCCGAAGGGGCCGGTCGCGGCCTTCTCGGGGTCGACGTGGATCCACTGGTGGTCGCCGGTCGCCTCCGCGAAGAGGTCGACCCGCTTCTGCTCGATCTCGACCCAGTCGCTGTACCCCAGCTGCTCGCCCACCGCGGCCCGCAGTTCGTCGACCGTCGCGAACGTCCTCGGCTCTGCCATCTTCCCGACCTCCCACATCTCCATGTCTAAGCAACTGCTTAGCATGGTCGGGTGCGGGGCGCATGTCAACGGACCGGACGTGTGACGAAGTAGGTAGGGCGGGTGACGCAGTAGGTAGGGTTGGAGGGGTGCCCCAGATCCCTGAGAAGATCCACGAGCTGACCGTCGGCCAGTTGTCGGCCCGCAGTGGCGCCGCCGTCTCCGCCCTGCACTTCTACGAGTCCAAGGGTCTGATCAGCAGCCGTCGCACCACCGGCAACCAGCGCCGCTACCACCGTGACGCGCTGCGCCGTGTCGCCTTCGTCCGGGCCGCCCAGCGTGTCGGCATCCCCCTCGCCACCATCCGCGAGGCGCTCGCCGAGCTCCCCGAGGAGCGCACCCCGACGCGCGAGGACTGGGCCCGGCTGTCGGAGGCCTGGCGTTCCGAACTCGACGAGCGGATCAAGCAGTTGAGCCGACTCCGGGATCACCTGACCGACTGCATCGGGTGCGGTTGTCTGTCTCTGGAGAACTGCGTGCTGTCCAACCCGGACGACGTTTTCGGCGAACGCCAGGCGGGCTCCCGGCTCATGGTGGAGCGCGTCATCGCACGGCCGGAGCCGCAGCGGTCCCAAGGGGGCAGGAGTCGCAGCGCGCGGCCGAAGAGTGCTGCTGAGGGCACCCCTCGACCCGCCCCGGGGCCGGGTGGAAGCGCGGCTCCCGTGCCGCGACCGCCCGGTCCCGTCACTCGTACTCCGTGCCGCCCTTGCGCGTCAGATACGCCGGGCTGACCGCCTTCGCGATGGCCCGGCCGCCGGTCACCGGGCTGTGGCGCTCGACGGCAGGGCGTATCACGACGCCTTCCCGCAGATGCAGTGCGCGTCCGGACACGGTCTCCCGGCCCGAGGCGCACTCCAGGACGCGGTCGATGTCGTACGGGCCCTCGTACAGCCGTGGCACCAGCGGCAGTTCCCCGTCGAGAAGCTCGGCCGCGTCCAGCCAGCGGACCTCGCCGGCGATCTCCGCGGACACGTCGAACACGGCGTGGCCGAGGGACTCGCGGCGCCCGTCGGCACCGTACGACAGGTCCTGTACGCCCGCCCCGTACACCTCGCCGAAGATGCCGACCCGGCGGGCGCCGAGCCGTTCGGCGAGCCGGGCCGCGGCCGCCGCGACGCCGTGGGCGTGGACGGCACGCCAGTACAGATTGCGGGAATCCTCCTTGAGGGCGAGGGACTTGGCGCCGAAGCCCTTGGAGGAGACGTACACGCGGTCCTGGTCGGCTAGGTAGGTCAGCAGGCAGGCCGAGCCGTGCAGCTTCTCCGTCAGGACGACGTTCTCGCCCGGCGTGAAGATGTCCGGGTACCGCTGGATGTTCTCGATGTCGACCCAGGGCAGCAGATCGGGCGCGGCCTCGACGTCGCCGTTCATGGTGGGCGGGATCGGCGGCACCCACTTGACGATGCCGAGCGCCTCGGCGAAGTCGGTGCCGTCCGCGGCGGCCCGCGCCAGGTCGACGTCGGCCAGCGCCTTCGGGCGGCAGACGATGCCCTGCGACAGCTCACCGCGCAGGCGTACGGCCTTGACGCGGTCCGAGCCGGGGCCCGCGAGGCGTCCGGTCAGACCCAACTCCTCGATGAGCGTGGTGGGGAGCACGGACTGCTCGGGGATGTAGACGGCACTCTCGCCGGTGCGGTAGGCGCCCTTGGCGACGACGGCTCGGTACAGGCCCACCTGGGCCAGTTCGAGCGCGTCGGCGTTCGGATGCTCGTGGACGGTCAGCACTTCGGCGGTGACGCGCAGCGTCGACATCGGGACTCCTCGGGTTCCGCGGGCACCTCGACGGGGTTTCATCGAGCCCAACTGTCCCTAGGAGAAAGCGCTGGAGCGAGCGGATTTGCGCCTGCTAGCGTCGGATTCACAGGTCTGTACGGCCCCGTCCGCACCCCGGCGAGGTCAGCGCCCCGCCAGGGGCGCGGGGAACTGCGCGCCCAGCCACGGACCATCCCGCAGCCGACGACTCACCCGCAGCCCCCGTAACCCGGCCGACCCCGAGCCTCACTCCGACCGGCGACCCCCGCCGCGCGCCCCCCGTTCAACCCGGCGGAGCGCTCACGCGGAGACGAGCAACCGCCCGCGCCTGGCCTCCGCCAGCGCCTCGGGCGTGAGGACGGGCCGCGGTACGACGATTCCGCATTCCGTGCAGACGGGACCCGACGACGGTTCGTGGGCCAGGTCGTACATCCAGGTGAGGCGCTCACCGGTGCAGACCGGGCAGACCGTGCCCGGCTCGCGCTCCAGCGCGGCGATCAGCCGGCGCAGCACCTCGGCCAGTGATTCGTGGGGGTGGATCCGCGGGTCGTCGCACCACGCGACGCCGAATCCGCCCCAGGTCAGCCGGTGCCAGTCGTCCACGCTGCCCGGCCGGCGCAGCCCGTCGTGCTTCTCCTTCTTGCGGCGCTCGGCGAACTCGACCTCGTAGGCGAGCCAGACGGAGCGGGCCTCCTCCAACTCGTCCAGTGCGGCCACGAGCCGCGCTGGATCGGGGGACCGGTCCTCGGGGCCGAACCCGGCCCGGGAGCAGAGATGGTCCCAGGTCGCCCGATGCCCGTAAGGGGCGAACCTCTCCAGGCACTTGCGCAGTGAATAGCGTCGCAGCGCCAGATCATTCCTCGGATCTCGCACCTGTCTCGCCAGACTCCGAAAACCCGCCATCGCCCTGCACCTCCGTCACACCTGCACCTGTACTTCGGTCACTTCGGCGTTGCCGTCCCAGGGACGTCGCCGAGTAGACGTATCGACACGCGATTCGGCTCCATCCAATTTCCGATGAGCGGCATAAGTCACCGACCGAACTTCCTCCGGCCTACCTCCCCTCGCTGTCAACCGCCTGTCGAAAAGCCCGCGGGCCGGGATGAGCGGGGTGCCGCCGGATCCGCATGGCCCGTCGATCTCTAAACGGCTCGTGACGTCCGAACAGCTCAGTGATCGTTGAAAAGTTGACGCATGTTCATCTTCCAACTCGGGGATACCGGCGGTAACGTCCGGCCCACCCCCGTCGGTAGGAGCAGCCATGCCACGGCGCACCCCACGCACCGCACTCGACAGACAGAGAACTCCCCGCAGATTCCCCAAGTTCCTGGGGGCGGCTTCCATCTGTGCTCTCATAGCCGCCCTGCTGTCCCCGCTGACCCAGGCGGCGGCCGCCGACAGCACGACCGCGCTCGCCGCCAACGACTACTGCGGCGGCCAGTGTTCCGACATCCTCCCGCCCGGTCAGAACGGCAACGCCACCCTCGCCCAGATCCTCCTCAACCAGGCCTTCGGCATCCAGCCCGACCACGCCGAGGACCAGCTCGGCCCCTACAGCAACCTGGCCTCGGGCGCCGCCACGCTCACCGACGCCAAGATCAACGACTTCTTCAACGACGCGTCCTTCGGGGTCGCCTCCGACCAGGTCGCCTCCACCACCGCGCCCGGCGGACGCACCGACGTGACGATCGTCCGCGACAAGAAGACCGGTGTGCCGCACATCACGGGCACCACCCGCTACGGCACCGAGTACGGCGCCGGCTACGCCGCCGCCCAGGACCGGCTGTGGCTGATGGACGTCTTCCGGCACGTCGGCCGCGGCCAGCTGACCTCCTTCGCCGGCGGGGCCTCCTCCAACCAGGGCCTGGAGCAGGAGTTCTGGCGCAACGCGCCCTACACCGAGGCCGATCTGCAGACCCAGATCGACAACGCCATCGCGAACAACGGCGCCCGCGGTCAGCAGGCCCTCGCCGACGCCAACGCCTACATCGACGGCATCAACGCCTACATCGACGCCTCCGACAGCGGCCGCTACTTCCCCGGTGAGTACGTCCTGACCGGCCACAAGGACTCCATCACCAACGCCGGCACCATCGACCACTTCAAGATCACCGACCTGGTCGCGCTGGCCTCCGTCATCGGCTCGCTCTTCGGCTCCGGAGGCGGCGGCGAGGTCAACAACGCCATCTCGCTGCTGGCCGCCCAGTCCAAGTACGGCGTGACCGAGGGCACCAAGGTCTGGGAGTCCTTCCGCGAGCGCAACGACCCCGAGGCGGTGCTCACCGTCCACAACGGCGAGAGCTTCCCGTACGCCTCGAAGCCCGACACCGCGCAGGGCGAGGCCCTGCCCGACGCCGGCTCGGTGACCCAGGAGCCACTGGTCTACGACCGCACCGGCAGCGCGGCCACCGCCACGGCCACCGGCGCCTCGGCGACCGCGGCGGCCACCACCCTCACCTCCGCGAAGCGCGGAATGTCCAACGCCCTCGTGGTGAGCGGCAAGTACACCGCCAGCGGCCATCCCATCGCCGTCTTCGGGCCGCAGACCGGCTACTTCGCGCCACAGCTCCTCATGCTCCAGGAGATCCAGGGGCCGGGCCTCAGCGCGCGCGGCGCCTCCTTCGCGGGCCTGAGCATGTACGTCGAACTCGGCCGCGGCCAGGACTACTCCTGGAGCGCGACGACCTCCGGCCAGGACATCATCGACACGTACGCCGTCGAGCTGTGCCAGGACGACTACCACTACCTGTACCACGGCACCTGCACCGCCATGGACAAGGTCGAGCGGACCAACTCCTGGAAGCCCACCACGGCCGACGGCACCGCGGCGGGCTCGTACCGCATGCAGGTCTACCGGACCAAGTACGGTCCCGTGGAGTACCGCGCGACGGTCGGCGGCAAGAAGGTCGCGTACACGACCCTGCGCTCCTCCTACCTGCACGAGGCCGACTCGATCATCGGCTTCCAGATGCTCAACGACCCGGACTACGTGAAAAGCCCGGGGACGTTCCAGAGCGCGGTGCAGCACATCAACTACACCTTCAACTGGTTCTACGCCGACTCCTCGCACACCGCGTACTACAACAGCGGTGACAACCCGGTGCGGGCGGCCGGCGTCGACGCCGAGTTCCCGGTCTGGGCGCAGGCCGCGTACGAGTGGCGGAACTGGGACCCGACGACGAACACCGCCTCGTACACCCCACCGTCCGCGCACCCCAACTCCATCGACCAGGACTACTACATCTCCTGGAACAACAAGCAGGCCAAGGACTACACCACGGCCCCCTGGGGAGACGGTTCCGTGCACCGCGGGAACCTCCTGGAGGACCGGGTGAAGAAGCTGGTCGCCGCGGGCGGGGTGACCAGGTCCTCGCTCACCAAGGCGATGGCCGACGCCGCGCTGGCCGATCTGCGGGCCGAGGACGTGCTGCCGAAGCTGCTGAAGGTCATCAACAGTTCGACGGTCACGGACACCACGGCCGCGGCGGCGGTGACCAAGCTGTCCGACTGGGTGACGGCCGGCGCCAAGCGCAAGGAGACCTCGGCCGGTTCGAAGGCCTACGCCAACGCCGACGCGATCCGCATCCTGGACGCCTGGTGGCCGCTGCTGGTGAAGGCCGAGTTCGAACCCGGTCTCGGTACCGACCTGTACACGGCCTTCTCCAGCAACCTGCCCATCGACGAGTCCCCGTCGGCCGCGCACGGCCCGACCGGGGCGCACGCCGGAAGCTCCTTCCAGTACGGCTGGTGGAGCTATGTCGACAAGGACATCCGGGCGGTCCTCGGTGAGTCGGTGCAGGGCGGACTGTCGCAGAAGTACTGTGGTGGCGGCACCCTCAGCGCCTGCCGGGACACCCTGATCAGCACGCTCAAGACGGCGGCCGGCCTGACCGCCGCCCAGGTCTACCCGGGCGACGACCAGTGCTCGGCGGGCGACCAGTGGTGTGCCGACTCGATCGTCCAGCGGACGCTCGGCGGTATCAAGCACGGCAAGATCACCTGGCAGAACCGGCCGACCTACCAGCAGGTGGTGGAGTACACGTCGCACCGGTGACCCCGGAGCGCGTCGCGGACTCCCGGCGGCGGGTCATCGAACGCGGCCCGCCGCCAGCACCACCTGGGCCAGCTCCCGGTGGCAGATGTCGCTGTGGGCCCCGCTCGGGGGCCCGCCGCGGTTCACCACCGCGCACGCGTCGACGTTCACGCACCCCGACACCGGAAGCTGCGCGCGCAGCGCGTCGGCGAGCGTGAACGTCTTCGTGCCCTCCACCGCCTGCACCCCGTCGTGTCCCATCGCGCCCCAGCGGGCACCCAGGAGGTGTCCGGGATCGAGGTCGATCCCCAGCACCGAACGGTCGTCGTCCGCCATCCGGGAGGCCAGCGGATAGATCGTGCCGAGCGCCGTGTCGAAGTGGGAGTAGCAGCACACCAGGGGGCCGTCGACGCGGCTCTGCAGGCCGCGCAGCACGCCGCTCGCCCGCGGGTTGCCGGGCAGCGACGCGGCGAACGCGTAGTGCGAGAACGCCCCTTGGAGCAGCGTCACGGACTTCACCGTGCGCATGCCCTCGGGCAGTCCGCGCAGCGCGAAGGAGACCAGCCGTCCGCCGAAGCTGTGTCCGACCAGATGCACCCGCACCCCGGGCGCGGCGGTCGCGAGCTGCCCGAGCGCGCGCCCCAGCCCACGCTCACCCACCGTGCCCGCGCGCCGCTTCATGGCGTAGTAGGTGGCCTGGCGCAGCAGTTCACGCGCCCCGTCCCAGGGCCGCGGCAGGGCGAAGGCCTCGCCGGAGGCCGTCATGCCGGCCAGCACCTCGGCGAACTCGCCGCACACCGTGGCCGTGTCCCCGAAGAGCATCGCGGGGTCGCCCTGCGGCGCGCCCTCCGCGAGCGTGTCCGCGGCGAAGGCGGCCTGCGGTCCCTGGGGCGATACCTCCACGAGCAGCCGCACCAGGCGCCCGAACTCCTCCAACGAGGCTCCCTCGTCCGGCTGTTGGTGCAGCAGGCGCGCGAGCTGCTCGACGACCGTCGCCCGGTCGGGGAACACCTCCAGGAGCGCGTGCCGGGTGTCCTTGTCGAGCGCGGTGCGGGCGTCGGCGGGGACGCCGGCGGCCACCGACCGGGGAAAGTCGGGGATCGGTTCGTCCGAGAACCGCATCGAGGGCCACACCACACCGACGTAGCCCAGACGCGCGTGCGGCGCGAGATCCGGCACGGGCGCGAAGAACTGGCTGTAGAGGCGGGTCGCGCCGGAGCGGTCGTTGTTCCAGCCGTGCGCGAAGACGATCAGATCACGCACTCCGCGCCGGGGCACCTCGGCGAGCAACCGGTCCCTTTCCCGGCCGTCCACGTCCCCGTCCGCGTCGAAGGTCAGCTCCCAGTAGGGAGAAACACTGACTGCCGGATCCGCCATGGCAAGCCCCCTCGTCCCCGAAGGCGGTGCGATGTGGGCGCATCGTCCTACCGGGGGCGAAGATTGGCCATACGTCATGACTGAACCGCGGAAAAGAAGTTCTTTCCGCTCATGCGTAGAGAAGATATTCCTTCCGGATTCTGTGGAAGGCCTTCAG
This sequence comes from Streptomyces mirabilis, assembly GCF_039503195.1. Taxonomy (NCBI): domain Bacteria; kingdom Bacillati; phylum Actinomycetota; class Actinomycetes; order Kitasatosporales; family Streptomycetaceae; genus Streptomyces; species Streptomyces mirabilis. The sequence continues at coordinate 2,571,221 of NZ_JBCJKP010000001.1, read as the reverse complement.
TTCGTCCTGCCAGGCGGCCACGATCTCGTCGGTCGTCGCACCCGCGTCGATCATCGTGCGCACCTCGGCGGAGCCGGTCAGCTTGTCGATCCAGTTGTCCGAGCGCCAGGCGAAGCCGCTCCAGACCTTCTTGGCGGTCACCAGGAGGGCGATTCCGGTGCGGACGGGGTCGTACGCGGCCCGGTCGTCCACATGGATCTGCACGCCGCCGATCGTCTTTCCCTGGAACTTGGAGAAGGTCGGAGCGAAGTACGCCTCCCTGAAGCGCACGCCCGGGACCTTGAGCCGGTTCGCCTCCAGAGCCCATCGGCCGTCGATGCCCTCCGCGCCCAGCAGTTCGAACGGACGGGTCGTGCCGCGCCCCTCCGACAGGTTCGTCCCCTCGAAGAGACACGTTCCGGAGTACACCAGGGCGGTGTCGGCCGTCGGCATGTTCGGGCTGGGCGGAACCCAGGGCAGGCCGGAGGCGTCGTAGAAGTCCGACCTCTTCCAGCCCGACATCAGTACGGTGGTCAGCTCCACCGGTGCCGCCAGGAACTCCCCGTTGAACAGCCGCGCGAGTTCCGCCACCGTCATCCCGTGCGCCTGCGCGATGGGCTGCCGCCCGACGAACGTCGCGAACTCCTTGTGCAGCACCGGGCCCTGGGCGGCCCGTCCGGTCACCGGGTTCGGCCGGTCCAGCACCACGAAGCGCTTGCCCGCGAGCCGGGCCGCCTCCATGCAGTCGTACAGCGTCCAGATGTACGTGTAGAAACGCGCGCCCACGTCCTGGATGTCGAAGACGACGGTGTCCACGCCGGAGGCGGTGAAGACGTCGGCGAGGGGCTTGCCGCTCTTGAGATACGTGTCGTACACCGGGAGCCCGGTCGCCGGGTCGTCGTAGCGGCCCTCGGAGCCGCCGGCCTGCGCGGTGCCGCGGAATCCGTGTTCCGGCCCGAAGACGGCGGTCAGCTCGACGTGGGGGTCGGCGTGCATGACGTCGACGATGTGACGAACGTCTCTGGTGACGCCGGTGGGGTTCGTGACGACGCCGACACGCCGGCCGTGGAGGGTGGCGTAGCCGCTCGCCTGGAGCTGCTCGAAGCCGGTGCGCAGGGGGTCGGCATGGGAGGTCGTCGTGGTGGGAGTGGTGCGGGTGGTGCGGGTTGCCGCGAAGGCGGCCGTGGCGGTCGCGGTGGCTGTCAGGAGGGCTCGGCGGGAGAGGCGCATGGGGGGACCTCCGTGATCGCGGAAGGTTGGCATCGGCACGTTATGCGCTCCCGCGGACGGTTCGTAAGCGGCAGGCCGTAAGTGGCTGGTCGCGCCCACGCGGCGGAGCCGCACATGCCAGAGCCCCGCGCCCCTGAAGGGGCGCTCCTGCCGGCCGGAGCTGTCAAAAGGCCCTTCCCCTGCTACATACCGACTGGTTAGTCTGGGGTCGCAGCTGAGCCGTGTTGTGTCGCGTCGTGTCGAAGGAGACCGATGGTGGAAGCCGTACAGGATGCGGGAGTGGTCGTCACCGGGGCCGGAGGCGGCATCGGGGCCGCACTGGCCCGTCGTTTCGCCGCCGAGGGGGCCCGGGTCGTCGTCAACGACCTGGACGCCGCCAAGGCGAAGGCCGTGGCGGAGGAGATCGGGGCGATCGCGGTTCCCGGCGACGCGTCCACCATCGTGGCCGAGGCCCGGGACGCCCTCGGGGGCACCATCGACGTCTACTGCGCCAACGCGGGCCTCCCCTCGGCCGGCAGTGAGTCGGCCGGCGAGAAGGTCTGGGCGCTCGCCTGGGACGTCAACGTGATGGCGCACGTCCGGGCGGCCCAGGAGCTGCTCCCGGCCTGGCTGGAGCGCGGCAGCGGCCGGTTCGTCTCCACCGTCTCCGCCGCCGGACTGCTCACCATGATCGGCGCCGCGCCCTACAGCGTCACCAAGCACGGCGCGTACGCCTTCGCCGAGTGGCTGTCGCTGACGTACCGCCACCGCGGCGTGAAGGTGCACGCGATCTGCCCGCAGGGCGTGCGCACCGACATGCTCGACGCCACCGGCAGCGCGGGCGACCTGGTCCTCCAGCCCACCGCCATCGAGCCGGAGACCGTCGCCGACGCGCTGTTCGCGGGGATCGAGGAGGACCGCTTCCTGATCCTGCCGCACCCCGAGGTCGCCGGGTACTACCAGGTGCGGGCCGCCGAACCGGACCGCTGGCTGACGAACATGAACCACATCCAGCAGAAGTGGGAGGCGACCCGGTGACCACCTACGCCGACCGGCCCTGGGTGGCCCTCCTCAATGACGCCCAGAGCGGCCCGGTGAGCCCGGCCGACTCCCTGGTGCACGCCCTGCGCGGTGCCGTGGCGGACGCTCCGGACCGCGCCGCGCTCGCCTACTTCGACGGGCGGCTGAGCTACCGCGAGGTGGACGAGCTGAGCGACTCCGTCGCCGGGCACCTCGCCGCCGGCGGGCTGGAGCGCGGCGACCGCGTCGCGATCCTGCTCCAGAACTCCCCGCACTTCGTGCTCGCGCTGCTCGGCGCCTGGAAGGCGGGCGCGACCGTCGTGCCGGTCAACCCGATGTACAAGTCGGGCGAGGTCCGCCACGTCCTGCACGACGCGGACGTGCGCGCGCTGGTGTGCTCCGACCGCGCGTGGGAGTCGTATCTGCGCGAGACGGCCGCCGACTCGGCCGTGCGCGTCGTCCTCACCGGATGTGAGTTGGACTTCCAGACGCGGGGCGACGCACGGGTGCTGACCTTCGAGCGGCTGCCGCAGGCCGCGGACGCCGACGATCTGGTGGCGGTCGCCCGGGCGGGTCACAAGGCCCCCGCGGGGCGTGACGCGGAGCCCTCCGACATCGCGCTGATCAGCTACACCTCGGGGACGAGCGGCACCCCCAAGGGAGCCACCAACACACACGGCAACATCATGTACAACGCCGAGCGGCAGCGGACGGGCCTCGCGCTGCCGCAGGCGCCCGTCTACTTCGCGATGGCGCCCCTGTTCCACATCACCGGGATGGTCTGCCAGCTCGCCGCCTGCCTCGACAGCGGGGGCACGCTCGTCCTCGCCTACCGCTTCGAGGCGGGGGTCGTCCTCGACGCGTTCGCCGAGCACAGGCCGCTGTACACGGTCGGCCCGTCGACCGCCTTCATGGCACTCGCGGCGCATCCGGCGGTCACGCCGGACCACTTCGCCTCCTTCGTGAACATCTCCTCGGGCGGCGCGCCACTGCCGCCCGCCCTGGTGGAGAAGTTCCGGGCCGGCTTCGGGCCCTACATCCGCAACGGCTACGGACTCACCGAGTGCACCGCGCCCTGCGCCTCCGTACCGCCGGGCCGGGAGGCTCCCGTCGACCCGGTCTCGGGCACGCTGGCCGTCGGTGTGCCGGGCCCCGACACGGTCGTACGCATCGTCGACGACCGGGGCCAGGAGGTGCCCTTCGGCGAACAGGGCGAGATCCTCGTACGGGGCCCTCAGGTCGTGCCCGGCTACTGGCGCCGCCCCGAAGCCACCGCCGAGACCTTCCCGGACGGTGAGCTGCGCACCGGCGACATCGGATTCATGGACCCCGAAGGCTGGCTCTACGTGGTCGACCGCAAGAAGGACATGATCAACGCGTCGGGCTTCAAGGTGTGGCCCCGCGAGGTCGAGGACGTGCTCTACACGCACCCCTCGGTCCGGGAGGCGGCTGTCGTCGGCATCCCCGACGGCTACCGCGGCGAGACCGTGAAGGCCTACATCAGTCTGCGGCCCGGCGCGGACGAGGACCCCGACGCGCTCGCCGCGTACTGCAAGGAGAGACTGGCCGCCTACAAGTATCCGCGGCATGTGGAGATCCTGCCCGAGCTGCCGAAGACGGCGAGTGGCAAGATCCTCCGTCGGGAACTGCGTTCCCGTCCCCAGGACTCCCAGTAGACGACGCGTTTCACCGGACAACGCTTGAAAGGCAGGTGGCGGCAGTGCCCAGGACGACGGACGGAGACGGTACGCCCGTCCCGCAGCGGCTCTTGGCCGCCGCCACCAGGCTCTTCGCGGAGCAGGGCTACGACCGCACATCCGTGCAGGAGATCGTGGAGGCGGCGGGCGTCACCAAGGGCGCGCTGTATCACTACTTCGGCTCCAAGGACGACCTCCTGCACGAGGTGTACGCGCGCGTGCTGCGGCTTCAGCAGGAGCGGCTGGACGCGTTCGCCGATGCCGACGCGCCGGTCGAGGAGCGGTTGCGGGGTGCCGCCGCCGACGTCGTCGTCACCACGATCGACAACCTCGACGACGCGGCGATCTTCTTCCGCTCCATGCACCACCTCAGCCCCGAGAAGGACAAGCAGGTGCGCGCCGAGCGCCGCCGGTACCACGAACGCTTCCGCGCGCTCGTGGAGGAGGGCCAGAAGAAGGGCGTCTTCTCCACCGCGACCCCGGCCGACCTGGTCGTCGACTACCACTTCGGCTCGGTGCACCACCTGTCGACCTGGTACCGCCCCGACGGCCCCCTCACCCCCCAGGAGGTCGCCGACCACCTGGCCGACCTGCTGCTGCGGGCGCTACGTCCGTAGTTCTGCTCCAGACCCCGTCCGCGCAGTTCCCCGCGCGCCTGACCAGGGGCGCGGGGAACTGCGCGATCTTTCGCGGGGGCCCGGGGGAGCAGCCCCCAGGGGACGGGAACGGGCAGGGGCGGCGGGGGCGAAAGAGCCCGTCCCCGCCCCACCGGACCGGACGGTCACACGTACTTCTTGATCTCCCGTCGCGCCAGCGACCGCTGGTGCACCTCGTCCGGGCCGTCCGCGAGCATCAGCGTCCGTGCGCTCGCCCACAGCTCGGCGAGCGGGAAGTCCTGGCTGACACCGCCCGCGCCGTGCAGCTGGACCGCCTTGTCGAGGATGTCCACGACCGTGCGCGGGGTGGCGATCTTGATGGCCTGGATCTCGGTGTGGGCGCCCCTGTTGCCGACGGTGTCCATCATCCAGGCGGTCTTCAGGACCAGCAGACGCAGCTGTTCGACGGCGACGCGCGCGTCCGCGATCCAGTTCTGGACCACGCCCTGCTGGGCGAGCGGCTTGCCGAAGGCCGTACGGGACACGGCCCGGCGGCACATCAGCTCGATCGCCCGCTCGGCCATGCCGATCAGCCGCATGCAGTGGTGGATGCGGCCCGGGCCGAGCCGCGCCTGGGCGATGGCGAAACCGCCGCCCTCCTCGCCGACGAGGTTGCTCACCGGGACGCGGACATGGTCGAAGACGACCTCGGCGTGCCCGCCGTGGGAGTGGTCCTCGTAGCCGTACACCTGCATGGCGCGCCGGACTTCGAGCCCCGGGGTGTCGCGCGGGACCAGGACCATGGACTGCTGGCGGCGGATGTCCGGACCGTCCGGGTCCGTCTTGCCCATCACGATGAAGATCTTGCAGTCCGGGTTCATCGCCCCGGAGATGTACCACTTGCGGCCGGTGATCACGTACTCGTCACCGTCGCGTTCGATGAGTGTGGTGATGTTCGTGGCGTCGGAGGAGGCCACCTCCGGCTCGGTCATCGCGAACGCCGAGCGGATCTCACCGGCGAGCAGCGGCTCCAGCCACTGCTTCTTCTGCTGCTCGTCCCCGAACTGCGCGAGCACCTCCATGTTGCCGGTGTCCGGCGCGGCGCAGTTCAGCGCGGTGGGCGCCAAGTGCGGGCTGCGGCCGGTGATCTCGGCGAGCGGCGCGTACTGGAGGTTGGTCAGCCCGGCGCCGTACTGCGCGTCGGGCAGGAAGAGGTTCCACAGGCCCTGCCTGCGGGCCTCCGCCTTCAACTCCCCGACCACGGCGGGCGTGTCCCACGGCGAGGCCAGTCCGGCGCGCTGCTCCTCCGCCACCGCCTCCGCCGGGTAGACGTACTCGTCCATGAAGGCGAGCAGCTTCCCGCGCAGTTCCTCGGTACGCGCGTCGAATGCGAAGTCCATCTCGGATCAGCCTTCCTGAAGAGTGGTCAGACCGTGCTCGATGAAGAACGGGACCAGTTCACCGATGCGGTCGAAGCCGGCGCCGACCGTCTGGCCGAGCGTGTAGCGGTAGTGGATGCCCTCCAGGATCACGGCGAGCTTGAACCAGGCGAACGCCGTGTACCAGGCGACGTCGGACACGTCGCGCCCCGAGCGCGCGGCGTACCGTTCGACGATCTCGGCCGGGTCCGGGTGCCCGGCGGCCGAGGCGGTCGTGCTGATGGGGGAGTCGGGCAGGTCCAGCGGCGCGCTGTACATCACCAGCAGGCCCAGGTCGGTGAGCGGATCGCCGAGCGTGGACATCTCCCAGTCGAGGATCGCCTTGATCCGGTCGTCCTCGCCGATCAGCACGTTGTCGAGCCGGTAGTCGCCGTGCACGACGGAGGGCGCGGGGGAGTGCGGCAGCTCACGGCCGAGGGCGGCGTGCAGTTCGTCGATCCCGGCGAGCTCACGGTTCCTGGAGGCGTCCAGCTGCTTGCCCCAGCGGCGCAGCTGCCGGTCGAGGAAGCCCTCGGGGCGCCCGAAGTCGGCGAGGCCCACGGCTGCGGGGTCGACGGCGTGCAGTTCGACGAGCGTGTCGACGAGCCCGAGCACCGCGTCCCGGGTGCGCTCCGGGCCGAGCGGGGCGAGCTGCTCGGCGGTGCGGTACGGGGTGCCGACCACGAACTCCATGACGTAGAAGGGCGCGCCCAGCACCTCCTCGTCCTCGCACAGCAGCACCGGACGCGGCACGGGGACGGCGGTCGGGTGCAGCGCGCTGATGACGCGGTGCTCGCGCTTCATGTCGTGCGCGGTGGCCAGTACGTGCCCGAGCGGGGGCCGTCGGACGACCCAGCTCGTGGTGCCGTCCGTGACCGCGTACGTGAGGTTCGACCGTCCGCCCTCGATCAGCCGGCCGGTCAGCGGGCCGTGCACCAGACCGGGCCGCTCGCCGTCGAGCAGGCCGCGCAGTCGGTCGAGGTCGAGACCTGGCGGGTGGTCGGGACTCATCATTTCTCCTGCACGCCGGGAAACGGGACGTGACCATGATGCCGACCAGTCGGTATGTCGTCCAGCGCCGGGACGAAACGTGATCGGCGTCTCCCTCCGGGAGCCGGGGGAGACGCCGGGCGTGCTTGCGCCTAGTGGTCGTCCCAGTGGCCGTCGTGCTCGGCGTGGCGGTGGCCGTCGTGAAGGTAGTCGACGTGGTCGCCGTGCGCGACCGTCGGGTGCCCGCAGCCCTCGCCGTGCCGGTGGCCGTGCTCGCCGTGCGCCGTGTGGCCGGTCGGCTCGCACTCGTCCCAGTGTCCGGAGTGCTCCCGGTGCAGGTGTCCGTCGTGCGCGTAGTCGACGTGGTCCCCGTGCGGCACGGCGGTGTGCCCGCAGTCCGGGCCGTGAGTGTGCTCGTGGGTCGGATGCTCCAGGTGAAGGGTGGTCATGGTGCTCACCTTCGTGAGTGGCGTGGAATGACGGCTCAGGCTAGCGCCAGAAAGAGCCGCATTCATCGCCATTTGCGTGGTTCCGCCCCATTTGATCCCGATCAGAACACCAGTGCCACCGCACACACGGCGAGGGCGACCGTACACAGGGTCGCCGCCGTCGCGTGCCACGGCGCGAGGGCGGGCGGACCGTCGGTGCCGGACGTCGCGAGCACCCGGATACGCCGGTGCGCGAGCGCCAGGAAGCCCAGCCAGAGCGCGCAGCACAGGGCACAGGCCGCCACGTCGCTCGCCGACGGGCCGCCGTGCAGCGCCGCCTTCGCCGCGAGGACCGCGGCGACGGTGCTCGACAGGGTCGTACGTCGCCACGCGAGCCGCGTACGCTCCGGCTGCAGCCCCGGGTCCCGCTCGGGACGGTGCTGGGGGCCGGGCACGGTCACCCCTCCCAGCCGACGAGGACGACGACGACCATCGCGACGGCCACGATCGCGACGGCGATGCTCAGCAGTGCCGGGAAGCGCGACACGGGAAGGTCCTCCCCGCGGCGCATCGCGCGCTCGCAGCGCACCCAGTGGTTGACGGCGCGCAGCGAGCAGAGCACGCCCGCCGCCAGCAGGGCCAGCGCGAGGCCGACCCGCCAGCCCCAGCGCAGGTCCGGCAGGAACTGATCCACGGCGAAACCACCGCCGATCAGCGCCAGCGCGGTGCGCAGCCAGGCGAGGAAGGTCCGCTCGTTCGCCAGCGAGAACCGGTAGTCGGGCGTGACGCCCTCCTGCTGGACCTCCCCGGGCGCGAACCACAGCCGGACGTTCCGTACGAATTCGATCACGCCATCGACCCTACCGGGGCCTGTCGGGGGCTCAGCCGGTGCCCGTCGCCCGGTGGTCCTTCAGGCGCTCGTACGCCGCCAGGCCGTCCGGCACCCACGTCCAGTCCGTCAGGTGCCGTTCCACCTCCTCCTCGGTGAGGAAGTCGTGCCAGGCGACCTCCTCCGTCTGGGGGTTCACCGGGAGCTCGCAGCGGACCTCGTAGACGGCCGACCACCAGGTCTGGCCGGAGCCGTTGTCGTAGAGGAACTTGAAGAGGGGGACGGGCTGAGGGAGTCCGGAGACCCCGAGTTCCTCCTCGGCCTCGCGCAGGGCCGCGGAGTCGTAGGACTCGCCCGCGCCCACGACCCCGCCGACGAACATGTCGTACAGGGAGGGGAAGACGAGCTTGGTGGGCGTGCGGCGGTGGACGAAGAGGCGGCCCCGGGCGTCCCGGGCCTGGATGAACACGCAGCGGTGGCGAAGACCGCGCGCATACGCCTCGCCGCGCGGGGACTGCCCGACGACCACGTCGTTCTCGTCCACGATGTCGAGGATCTCGTCAGCGGCGCTCATGGCCCCATCCAAGCAGCCGCCGGCGCCGGGCGCGGTGCGCGCCGTCCGTGCGGCCCGACGCGGCGTCGTCGTACGCCCTCAATGCGGCTGGAGGTTCCGTACCGACTCGGTCTTGGCGGTGCCCGACGGCATCGAGGGGTGCATGCCCAGCAGGACGATTCCCGCCACGATCGCCGCGAGCCCCGCCGCTTCCCAGGTGAGTGCCCCCACGTCCGTGTGCAGCTTGTCCCCGAGGAAGCCCACGCCGCACACGATTCCGGCCAGCGGCTGGGCGGCGGTGAGCGCGGGCAGTGACATCCGCAGCTCCGCCGTCTCGAAGGCGCTCTGCACCAGTACGAGGCCCGTCACTCCGAGCGCGAGCACCCCGTACGGCTGCCAGCCGGTCAGCAGCTCACTGAAGCCGCCGGCTCCGAACCGCTGCCCGCTGACCCGGGTGAGCGCGTCCTGGACGCCGTACAGCAGCCCCGCGGCCAGCGCGAGCAGGACGGGCGCCGCGGTCATCCGGGAGCGCTTGGCGTAGGCGGTGAGCAGCAGCGCGAGCCCGATCATGATCCCGATGATCAGCCAGTGCCGCAACGGTTCGGTCACCGAGTCGCCGCCCTTGGGCTGGCCCGCCACGATGAACGCCGTGACCCCGCCCGCGAGCAGGACGAGGCCCGCCCAGCCCTGGCGGCCCAGGGGGTGCTTGGTCTGGTGGCGGGTGAGCGCGAGCGCGAACAGCAGATTGGTCGCGAGGAGGGGTTCCACCTGGGAGATCTCGCCCTTGCCCAGGGCGACCGCGCCGAGGACCATGCCGCACACCATGAGCCCGATGCCGCCCAGCCAGCGGGGCACCCGGATGAGGTCGAGCAGCAGGCGCGGGGAGAGGAAGTCGCTCAGCGGGGCGTGTGAGGCGGCGTTCTGCTGGAGCACGAAACCGAAGCCCAGACAGCAGGCCGCGCTCACCGAGAGGATCAGAACGAGAACCGACACGCTGGGTACCTCGATACGTTCGGGTCAGCACGGGTCGCGGGCGCGTATTCCCGCCGACTGTAGTGCCATCGACCGTGCCCTGCCCACGGGAGTACCCGGAACCGGGCAGTTGACTCTGTCACTCTTCTTGCCGAAGGATCTGACCGATCAGTAACAACGGCTGGTCGACCGGCGGCGCTGCCTGTTCGACCGATACCGGTGCCTGATGTCTTCCGTACCACTGTCTCATCAACCGACGACGATGCCACCGGCTCGTGACGAAGCCGGCAGAAGCCGACCGCAAACGTCGGCAGGCCGAGAGGACGGGTCCATGGCCTACGACGCAGACGTGATCGTGATCGGAGCGGGCCTCGCGGGGCTCGCCGCGACCGCGGAGCTCGTCGACGCGGGCCGCCAGGTGATTCTCCTCGACCAGGAGCCGGAACAGTCGATCGGCGGCCAGGCCCACTGGTCCTTCGGCGGACTCTTCTTCGTGAACTCGCCCGAGCAGCGCCGGATGCGGATCAAGGACAGTCACGCGCTCGCCCTCCAGGACTGGATGGGCACGGCCGGCTTCGACCGGGCCGAGGACCACTGGCCGCGCCGCTGGGCCGAGGCGTACGTGGACTTCGCGGCCGGTGAGAAGCGGTCCTGGCTGCACCAGCAGGGGGTCCGCTTCTTCCCGGTGGTCGGCTGGGCGGAGCGCGGCGGCTACGACGCCAACGGTCACGGGAACTCCGTGCCGCGCTTCCACATCACGTGGGGGACCGGGCCGGGAGTGGTCGCGCCCTTCGAGCGGCGGGTACGCGCCGGGGTCGCCCGGGGCCTCGTCCAGCTCAAGTTCCGCCACCGCGTCACCGGGCTGTCCCGCAGCGCGGGCACCGTCGACACGGTCACCGGGGAGATCCTGGAGCCGTCCGGCATCGCGCGCGGGCAGGCCAGCAGCCGTACCGTCACCGGGGCGTTCGAGCTCAAGGCGCAGGCGGTGATCGTCACCTCGGGCGGCATCGGCGGCAACCACGACCTGGTCCGCGCGAACTGGCCCGAGCGGCTCGGTACGCCGCCCGAGAAGATGGTCGCGGGCGTCCCCGCGCACGTCGACGGCAAGATGCTCGCGATAGCCGAGGAGACGGGCGCGCACCTCATCAACCGCGACCGCATGTGGCACTACACCGAGGGCATCCAGAACTGGAACCCCATCTGGGAGAACCACGGCATCCGCATCCTGCCGGGCCCGTCCTCCCTCTGGCTGGACGCCCGCGGGAACCGGCTCCCCGTGCCGCTCTTCCCGGGCTTCGACACCCTCGGCACGCTCGAACACATCATGAAGACCGGATACGAGTACACGTGGTTCGTGCTCGACCAGAAGATCATCGGCAAGGAGTTCGCGCTCTCCGGCTCGGAACAGAACCCGGACCTGACCGGCAAGTCGATCAGGGACGTGATCGGCCGGGCGCGCGCCGACGTACCGGGCCCCGTCAAGGCGTTCATGGACAACGGCGCCGACTTCGTCGTCGAGAAGGATCTGGGCGCCCTGGTGCGCGGCATGAACGCCCTGACCGAGGAACCGCTGATCGACGAGGCCGCGCTGCGCCGCGAGATCGTCGCACGCGACCGGGAGATCGCGAACCCCTTCACCAAGGACCTCCAGGTGACGTCGATCCGCGGCGCCCGCAACTACCTCGGGGACAAGCTGATCCGTACGGCCACCCCGCACCGCATCCTGGACCCCAAGGCGGGTCCGCTCATCGCCGTCCGCCTCCACATCCTCACCCGCAAGAGCCTGGGCGGGCTGGAGACCGACCTCTCCTCGCGCGTACTGACGGAGGGCGGCGACCCGCTCTCCGGCGTGTACGCGGCAGGCGAGGCGGCCGGCTTCGGCGGTGGCGGAGTCCACGGCTACCGCTCCCTGGAGGGCACCTTCCTCGGGGGCTGCCTCTTCTCCGGCCGCACAGCGGGCCGAGCGGCCGCCAAGGCGGTGAGCTGACCCTCGCAAGAGTCCGGGCCCGACGCCCCGGCCCGCATCCCGCTCCGGTGGGCCCGGCTCCACAGGGGACCGTTCCGTGGTCGGGTTTCGGCCGTGACCCGGACTCCGGGGAGCCGGGGCCCGAGCGCGGCTCGGCCCCCGCCGGGAGTCGGGCTCGCCCCCGGAGAGAGCCGTCCCACCAGCCCGTTCCCGTCCCGGAGAGCGAGCGAGAGAACATCAACTCTGCGCCATTCAAGGAACGTTGCACCGTGCAGCGGATCGATCGGGCCTTGACGTAAACCCTCAGCCAAGGGTTTGCTGTGCGTGATCTCCCCTTGACTAGCCGCGTCTGTGAGGAAGCCCCGCGGTGTCGCCACCCCCGCCACCCCCTCCTCCCCTCGGCCGTGGCCGCAAACGCGCGGTCCACGCCTTCGACGCCGCGCTCGACGACACCGAACTCGTCGCCGCGCGCACCTCGTTGGCCCAGGGACGATGGACCGCGGTCCGCGCGCTGCTCGCCGCCACCGGCGACGACTGGGACCGCCGCGGACACCGCGTCACCGTCCTGGCCCAGGAGCCCGCCGCCCTCGCCTGGGCCCGGGACTGGCAGCTCGCGGAACCCGAGTCCGCCGACGCCGCCGTACTCCTCGCCTGCGCCACCGTCGAGCGCGCGCTGCACGGCAAGGACCGCCCGGAGCGGGCCCGTGAGGCCTGCGACGCCGCCGCCGCGCTCGCGCCCGCCGACCCGACCCCCTGGCTCGGCCTGTTGATACTGGAGCGTGCGCGCGGCAGCGAGGGCGACGTGGTCCGGCTCTTCGACGAGGTGCGCCACCGCTACCCCGAGCACCACCACGCCCACCACCTGATGGTCGCCCGGCTCGCCGAGCGCCGCGCCGAGGCCGGCCAGGACCCCCTCCACGAGGTCTACGACTTCGCGAACTGGGCGGCCGAACAGGCGCCCGCCGACTCTCCGCTCGCGATGCTGCCCGTCGTCGCGCACGCCGAGCGCTATCGCGTGCTGGCCGGCGCCGGCAGCGAGTCCACCGACCCCGCCGCCTCCGGGCACTGGGTCGGACGCCGGGCCCGCCAGGTGATGAAGGCCGCCTTCGACTGGTGGCTGGAGTGGGAGTGCGAGGACCACCCCCGTCGTCACCTCGACCTCAACTTCCTCGCCCACGCCAAGTTCTGCGAGGGCCGGGGCGCCGAGGCCGCCGCCCTGTTCCACCGCATCGGCCCGCACGCCACCCCGGAGCCGTGGTCCTACCCGGACCGCGACCCGTACCAAGCCTTCCGTGCCGCCCGCGACAGCGCGCTCGGCACGGTGTGACCCCACCCACAAGAAGTCGAGAAACCCGAAAGGACGGCCCCGCGATGACGACGGGCAGTTCGAGCACCTCGAGCAGTTCGAACACGGGTAGACCCGCCACGGCCGGTGGCGCCATCAGTACCTTCAAGGGCCAGGACCGCGCCCTGCACGCGGGCCGGCTCGGCACGGGAGGTCTGCTGCTCTCCGTCCTCGCGGCGACCGCCCCCCTCATGGTGGTCGCGGGTGTCATGCCCACCACATTCGCGGTGATGGGAATCGTCGGACAGCCGCTGCTCTTCGTCATCCTCGGCGTGGTGCTGGTGCTCTTCAGCGTCGGGTACGCCGAGATGAGCCGCCACGTCCACAACGCGGGCGCCTTCTACGCCTACGTCGCCCGCGGTCTCGGCGGCACCGCCGGCGCCGGCGCCGCCGCGGTCGCGCTCGTCGCCTACAGCGCCCTGCAGTTCGGCATCTACGGCGTCTTCGGCTTCGAGGTCTCCGGGCTGTTCGCCACCTACGCCCACGTCGAAGTCGCCTGGTGGATACCCGCGCTGATCGCCGTCCTCGCCGTCGGCGCGCTTTCCTGGCTGAAGATCGACGTCAACGCGCTCGTACTCGGCGTCCTCCTGGTCGTCGAGGTGGCGCTCGTCGTCATCTTCGACATCGCCGCCGTCGCCGACCCCGCCAAGGAGGGCCTCTCCCTGCACGCCTTCAACCCGGACACGCTCACCGGGGCGGGCGTCGGCACCGCGCTGTGCTTCTGCATCGCCGCCTTCACCGGCTTCGAACAGGCACCGGTGTACGCCGAGGAGACCAGCCGCCCGCACATCCTCGTCCCGCGCGTGATGTTCCTGGCGATCGGCTTCGTCGCCGTCTTCTTCGCACTCAGCTCCTGGGCGCTGACCATCGCCGCGGGCCCCTCCGGGATCGTCGGGGCGGCGCAGAAGCAGAGCGCCGGACTGCTGTTCTCCCTCACCGAGTCGCGCCTCGGGGGCGCCTTCACCGACGTCCTGCACGTCCTCTTCGTGACCGGCATGTTCGCGGCGCTGCTCAGCTTCCACAACGTCGTCGCGCGGTACGCCTTCGCCATGGGCCGGGAAGGGCTGCTGCCCTCCGCCTTCGGCCGGACCACCGGCACGAGTGGCGCGCCCGGCACCGGCTCGCTGCTGCAGACCGGCGTCTCCGCGATCGTGTTGATCGCGTTCGCCGTGACCGACGACAAGCCCATCGGCGACCCGACCGCGCCCGTGCTGCACCTGTTCACCTGGGCCGGCAACGTCGGCGCGCTCGGCGTCATCCTGCTGATGGCGGCGGCCTCGCTCTCCGTGATCGTCTTCTTCGCCCGTCGCGGCGCCGCCCGCGCCCAGGCCTGGCGCCTGGCCACCTCGGCGATCGCGGCCGTCGCCCTCCTGGTGATCGCGGGCTACACGGTCAAGGACTTCGACGTCCTGGTCGGCGCCGGTCCCGACTCCGTGCTCAGCTGGCTGCTGCCCGCCCTGATCGCGGCCGCCCTGGTCGTCGGCCTGGCGCAGGGCCTGGTGCTGCGCTCCCGCACACCCGAGGCGCACGCCCGTATCGGCCTGGGCAACGAGGCGTTCCAACTGGACAAGGCGGCGGAGTCCACCCCCTGATGCGGCGCCTCGATCCGGGGCTCCCGTTCTGAGAAGCGTGTGAGAAGTGGTTACGGAATTCTGACGAGCACCCGCTGCCGCTGGCCTCAAGGGGGTCGCGGGTGCTCGTATGGGTGTGTGAACCCTCTACAGTCCCCACGGCGGGGACCGGACCGGCCCCGGGAACGCCCGCCGGAGGACCCGGAAGCCTCCGGCGCGCCCATCGGCCGCCGGCTCCTGCTCGGCACGCTCGGACTCGGCGCCTTCGGCGTGCTGGCCGCGCCCACCCTGCAGCGCGGCCTGGAGTCCCTCTTCGCCGACGACCCCACGGGGCTGACCGGCCTGCTCCCCAACGGCGGCGGTTTCCGCTACTACTCGGTGACCTCCTCGGTCCCGAACAAGGACGCGTCGAACTACCGCCTCACCATCGACGGCCTGGTCGACCACCCCCGCAGCTACACCCTGGCCGACCTCAAGGCCCTGCCGCAGACCCGGATCGTGCACGACGTCCAGTGCGTCACGGGCTGGAGGGTGCCCGGCACCCCCTTCGAAGGCGTACGGCTGTCCCATCTTCTGGACGCCGCCGGAGTCCAGACCAAGGGCCGCGCGATCCGCTTCACCTGCTTCGACGGGGCGTACACCGAGAGCCTCACGCTCCAGCAGGCCCGGCGCCCCGACATCCTGGTGGCCCACCGCATGCAGGACAAGCCACTCGGCCACAACCACGGCGGCCCGGTCCGCCTCTACGTCGCTCCCATGTACTTCTACAAGTCCGCCAAGTGGCTCTCCGGCATCACCGTCACCGAGGACGTCCGTCCCGGGTACTGGGAGGACCGTGGCTACGACGTGGACGCGTGGGTCGGCCGCTCGAACGGACGCGACGATGCACCCACGAGTTGACGACACCCCGACCCTCGCCGCGCCCGCGCCGCGCGTACGGCGCTTCAGCCACGCCGAGCGCTGGGTGCACCGCGTGACCGCCCTGCTGATGGGGATCTGCGTGGCGACGGCGGCGTGCCTGTACCTGCCGATGTTCGCCGAACTCGTCGGCCGCCGTGAGCTGGTGGTCAGGATCCACGAGTGGGCGGGCCTGATGCTCCCGGTACCGGTCCTGGCGGGCCTGGTCTCCCGCGCCTTCCGCGCGGACCTGGGCCGCCTCAACCGCTGGGGCCCGCACGACCGTACGTGGCTGCGCGCGGCGCTACGACGGGACCGGCGCCCTTCGTCCCGACCCGCGGCCAAGTTCAACGCGGGCCAGAAGACCTACGCCGCCTGGATCGCCGGCGCGACCCTGGTCATGCTCGCCACGGGGCTGTTGATGTGGTTCACCCACCTCACCCCCCTGATGTGGCGCACCTCGGCGACCTTCGTCCACGACTGGCTGGCGCTCACGATCGGTGTCGTCCTCGCGGGCCACATCGGCATGGCCCTCGGCGACCCGGAGGCCCGCCGCGGCCTGCGCACGGGCTCGGTGAGCCGTGAGTGGGCGGAGCGCGAGCATCCCCTCTGGCGGCCCTAGGCCGAGTCTGCCGGGGGTCCGCGGCCCCCGGCACACCCCTAGCCCTGCTCGACCTCGAAGTCCAGCAGCACCTTGCACGAGCGGCTGCGGTCCGCGGCCAGGGTGAACGCCGACTCCGCCGCAGCTAGCGGGACCACGGCGCTGACCAGAGAGTCGAAGCGCGGCTCGGCCGCGAGCAGGACCAGCGCGTCGTCGAACTCCGCGTCGAAGCGGAACGCGCCCCGCAGCTCGATCTCCCGGCTCACCACCAGGTTCCCCGCGAAGGGGCTCTGGCCCGGCGGCAGCATGCCGAGCTGGACGACGACCCCGCCGCGCCGCACCAGGCGCAGGCAGGTGTCGAGGCCCGCGGCCACCCCGGACGCCTCGACGGCCACGTCGACCTCCGTCGGCCAGCCGGGATCGGCGGGATCGTCGGCCCGTACCACCGCGTCCGCGCCCGCCGCGACGGCGTACGACAACGCCTGCGGCAGCAGGTCCGTCACGGTCACCCGGGCCGCGCCCGCGGCTTTCGCGGCGGCCACCACGAGGCAGCCGATGGGCCCGGCCCCCGTCACCAGGACATGCCGGTCCTGCACGGCACCTGCCCGGCGGACGGCGTGCAGCGCCACCGACAGCGGCTCTGCGAGCGCCGCCCGCCGCAGCGGGAGCCCTGCGGGCAGTTCCCTCAACTGCCGGGCGGGCACCACCACTTGGGCGGCGAAGGCGCCCTGCACATGTGGGGTGCGCGCCGCGCTGCCCAGGTAGCGGGTGTCCCGGCAGACGTTCGCCCGCCCGTCGGCGCACTCCGGGCACACCCCGCACGGGGTCGCCGGGTGCACCGCCACGGCCGTACCCGGCGTGGGACCGGTGGCCCCGTCGCCGTACGACAGCACCGTCCCCACGACCTCGTGGCCCAGCACCATCGGCTCGCGCAGCCGGAAGTCCCCGACGCCGCCGTGGCGCCAGTAGTGGAGGTCCGACCCGCACACCCCGCCGTACCGGACGGCGACGAGTGCCTCGCCGGGCCCGGTGAAGGGGACCGGCAGTTCGTCGACCCGCAGGTCGCCCTGCCCGTGAATCACACAGCCGAGCATCGTGTCAGGCCCCTTTCACCGCGCGGTCCGCTTCACAGCACACTCGTCATACCGCCGTCGACGTACAGCACCTGCCCGCTCACGAAGTCCGCCGCCGGCGAGGCGAGGAAGAGCACCCCGCCGACCAGGTCCTCCGTACGGCCCCACCGGCCGGCCGGGGTGCGTCGCCGCACCCAGGCGCTGAACTCCTCGTCCTCGACGAGGGGCTGAGTCAGCTCCGTCTCGATGTAACCGGGACCGAGCCCGTTCACCTGCACCCCGTGCTGCCCCCAGTCCGCGCACATGCCCTTGGTGAGCATCTTCAGCGCGCCCTTGGTGGCCGCGTACGGGGCGATGCCCGGACGGACGACCTCGCTCTGCAGCGAACAGATGTTGACGATCTTGCCGTGGCCGCGTTCCGTCATCCGTCGCGCCGCCTCGCGGCCGACCAGGAACGCGCTGGTCAGGTTGGTGTTCAGGATCCGGTGCCAGTCGGTGTCCGTGAACTCCAGGAGCGGGGCCCGCAGTTGCATGCCCGCGTTGTTGACGAGGATGTCGAGCGGGCCCACCCGGTCCTCGACGTCCGCTATTCCGGCGGCCACCGAGGGGCCGTCCGTGACGTCGAAGACCGCGGTGTGGACGTCGCCGGGCAGCTCCGACGCGGCCTTGGTGAGCCGGTCGGCGTCCCGCCCGTTGAGGACGACCGTGCAGCCCGCCTCCAGGAGCCCGCGGGCGAGCGCGAACCCGATGCCCCGGCTGGAGCCGGTGACCAGGGCCCTGCGACCACTGATGTCGAACAGAGGGTGGCTCATCCCCGTACTCCCGTCTCTCATCCTCGGCCCCCTAGATGACCAGCGACAGCAGCAGGACCAGCCCGCCCGCCACCACCGAGATGATCGTCTCCATGACGGACCAGGTCTTGACGGTCTGGCCGACGCTGAGGCCGAAGTACTCCTTGACCAGCCAGAACCCGGCGTCGTTGACATGGCTGAAGAAGAGCGAGCCGGCGCCGATCGCGAGGACCAGGAGGGAGGTGTGGGTGGTGGACATGTCGGCCGCGAGGGGCGCGACCAGGCCGGCCGCCGAGATGGTGGCGACGGTCGCGGAGCCCGTGGCGAGGCGGATGGCCACCGCGATCAGCCAGGCGAGCAGCAGCGCGGGGATCGACCAGTCCTTGGAGATGTCCAGGATCATCTGGCCCACGCCGGAGTCGATCAGGGTCTGCTTGAAGCCGCCGCCCGCGCCCACGATCAGCAGGATGCCCGCGATGGGGGCGAGGGACTTCTCGACGGTCGTCGAGATGCGGTCCTTGGTGAAGCCGGCCGCGCGGCCGAGGGTGAACATGCCCACGATGACGGCGGCGAGCAGGGCGATCAGCGGGGAGCCGACGATGTCGAAGACGCGCTGCACCATGTGGGTCGGGTCGTCCACGATGATGTCGACCAGTGCCTTGGAGAGCATGAGGACGACCGGGAGGAGCATGGTGGCGAGGGTGGCGCCGAAGCCGGGTCGCTTGTCGAGTTCTTCGGAGGCGCGGGTGGGGATCATGCGGTCGGGGGCCGGGACGTCGACCCAGCGGGCCGCGTAGCGGGAGAAGACCGGGCCCGCGATGATCACGGTCGGGATGGCGACCAGGACGCCGAGGGCGAGCGTGATGCCGAGGTTGGCCTTGACCGCGTCGATGGCGACCAGCGGGCCGGGGTGCGGCGGGATCAGGCCGTGCATCACGGACAGACCGGCCAGCGCCGGGATGCCTATGCGCATCAGGGAGTAGTTGCCGCGCTTGGCGACCATCAGCACGACCGGGATCAGCAGCACGATGCCGACCTCGAAGAACAGCGGCAGGCCGATCACCGAGGCGATCAGCACCATGGCCCAGGGCATGGCGCGCCCGCCCGCCTTGGCGAGGATGGTGTCGACGATCTGGTCGGCGCCGCCGGAGTCGGCGAGGAGTTTGCCGAGGATCGCGCCGAGCGCGATCAGGACGCCGACGCCGGCGACGGTGGCGCCGAGGCCGGTGGTGAAACTGGCGATGGTCTTGTCGAGCGGGGCCCCGGCGAAGGCGCCGAGGGCGAGCGAGCCGATGGTCAGGGCCAGGAATGCGTGCAGCTTGAACTGGGTGATGAGCAGGACGATGACGGCGATGCCCGCCAGCACGGCGATGCCCAGCTGAGCATGGCCCGCCGAGGTGATCGGCTCGACGGTGTCCGCTGCCAGCATCTCGACGCTGAGTCTGGTCACGGTGGTCCCTTGCTTGAGAAATGTACGAGGGGAAGGTGTTAGAGCGAGGGCTGGGCAAGCCCCTGGAGTGCGGCCACGGCCCGTTCGGTGATCTCCCCGGGGTCGCCGGAGACGTCCACGGAGACACCCGCCTCGTCCGCTTCCAGCGGCTGGAGGGTGGCGAACTGCGAGTCCAGCAGCGCCGTCGGCATGAAGTGCCCCTGACGGTGCGACATCCGGTCCTCGATGAGCGCGCGGTCACCGGTCAGATGGACGAAGACGACTCCGGGCGCCTCGGCCCGCAGTCGGTCGCGATAGCTGCGCTTGAGCGCCGAACTGCTGACCACTCCGCCGAGCCCGTGCCGGTCGTGCGCCCAACGGCCGATGGCGTCCAGCCACGGCCAGCGGTCGTCGTCCGTCAGCGGGTGCCCGGCCGTCATCTTGGCGATGTTGGCCGGCGGGTGGAAGTCGTCGCCCTCGGCGTACGGAACGCCGAGCCGGGCCGCAAGCAGGGGACCGATGGTGGTCTTGCCGGTACCTGCGACGCCCATGACCACGACGACATGGGGGGTGCTCATCGCTGCCTCACTGTCTACGTCACTGTCGCGTGACTGTCTTCGTCGACATCTGATGTCGACGACACTGAAACTCATTAGGTACGACGAATTCAAGAGTGTGTGACATATAAGTCTGACTTTTTGTTCCAGGGCTCCGCCTCGTACGCTGACCCCATGACCACACGGGGCCGGGGGCTGCACGGACATGTACTGGAATCCCTCGGGCCGGCGATCACGGCGGGCGAGTACCCGCCGGGCAGCGTGCTGCGCACCGACGAGCTCGCGCAGCGCTTCGAGGTGTCACGCTCCGTGATGCGCGAGGCGGTCAGGGTGCTGGAGTCCATGTACCTGGTCGAGTCCCGCCGCCGCGTCGGCGTCACGGTCCGCCCCAAGGCGGAATGGAACGTGTTCGACCCTCAGGTCATCCGCTGGCGGCTGGCCGGCGCCGACCGCCCTCACCAGCTGCGTTCGCTCACCGTGCTGCGCTCCGCCGTCGAACCGATCGCCGCGGGGCTGTCCGCCCGGCACGCCACCGCCGCGCAGTGCGCGGAACTCACCGAGTGCGCCCTCGGCATGGTGGCCAACTCACGCGGCCACAAGCTGGAGGAGTACCTCGTCCACGACATGGCCTTCCACCGGGTGATCCTCAACGCCTCCGGCAACGAGATGTTCGCCCGTCTCGGTGACGTGGTCGCCGAGGTCCTCGCGGGGCGCACCCACCACGAGGTGATGTTCGAGGACCCCGACCCGGCCGCCGTCACCCTGCACGTCCAGGTCGCGGAGGCGGTCCGCGCGGGCGACGCGTCCCGCGCCGAGGAACTCACCCGCCAGATCACGGTCGGCGCGCTCCAGGAACTGGACATCCTCGCGCCGTAGGCGTCCTACCCCAGGAAGTCGCCGTCGACGTACACCCAGGCTCCGTCGACCCGCTCGAACCGGCTCCGCTCGTGCAGCGAACCGCCCCGGTAGGAGGCCCGGAAGGTCACGGTCCCCACGGAGTGGAAGGCCGACCCCTGCCCCGTGTCGAGGATCTCCAGACCCGTCCACCGCATCCCCGGATCGAAGTCGACCCGCGCCGGCCGAGTCCGCGGATGCCAGGTCCGCAGCAGATACCCCTCGTCCTCCTTGACGAAGGCGCAGTACCGCGACCGCATCAGACGCTCCGCGGTCGGCGCGGGCGCCTCACCGCGGTGGAAGCGCCCACAGCACCGCGCGTACGGCTCAGGCAGCCCGCACGGGCAGCTACGACTGGTCATGACCGCCATTCTCTCCCGGCCCCGAGGGGCCTCTCTCCCCGCCCGGAGTCCCCTACGCCGAGTCGGCGCTGGTCGGCGGGTACGTCGGGCGGGCCGGCATCGGCGCGACCGGTACGGCCGGGGTGGGCAGCGGCGGCAGCTTCGCCGTACGCAGCCAGGCCCCGAACAGGTCGTCCAGCGGCTCGGCCGAGTACCGGGCGGCGTGCGCGGTGAACGCCGCCGTGGTGACCGCGCCGCCCCGGTGCAGGGCCGCCCAGCCGCGCAGCATACGGAAGAAGGCGTCGTCGCCCATCGCGCAGCGCAGCGCGTGCAGGGTGAGCCCGCCGCGCTCGTAGAGCCGGTCGTCGAACATCAGCTTGCGGCCCGGGTCGGACAGCACCAGGTCCTTCGGCTGCCCGGACAGCTTGCGGTGCGCGAGAGCGGCCAACTGCTGGGCCGTACGGCCTCCCGACCGCTCCGACCACAGCCACTCGGCGTACTTCGCGAAGCCCTCGTTCAGCCAGATGTGCCGCCAGTCCGCGATGGACACGCTGTTGCCGAACCACTGGTGCGCCAGCTCGTGCGCGACCAGCCGCTCCGAACCCCGCGCCCCGTCCACGTGGTTGGCGCCGAACAGCGACAACCCCTGTGCCTCGACGGGGACATCGAGCTCCTCCTCGGTCACCACGACGGCGTACTCGCCGAACGGATACGGCCCGAAGATCTGCTCGAACAGCTCCATCATCGCGGGCTGCCGCGCGAAGTCCCGGGAGAACGCGGCGAGCAGGTGCGCGGGCAGATGCCCCGTCTGCGGCACGCCGCCGAGCCCGGGGTCGCCGAGCAGCACCGTCTGGTACTTCCCGATCGACAGCCCGACCAGATAGCTGGAGGTCGGCGCCGCCTGCTCGTACACCCAGGTCGTCGTCGACGCCTTCGTCGTGCGGGTGAGCAGCCGGCCGCCCGCCACCACCGAGTACGCCGACGGCGTCGTGATCGAGATCTGGTACGAGGCCTTGTCGGCGGGGCGGTCGTTGCACGGGTACCAGGAGGGAGCGCCGATCGGCTGGCTCGCCACCAAGGCCCCGTCCTCCAGCTCCTCCCAGCCGAGCTCGCCCCAGGGGCTGGGGACCGGCTTGGGGTTGCCCGACCAGTGCACCTCCACGGTGAACGCGGCCCCGGCCCGTATCGGCTTCGGCGGCCGGATGCGCAACCGGCCGCCCCGGTGCGTGTAGTGCGGTGCCTTGCCGTCGACCCGGACCCGGCCGATCCGGAAGTCGGCCAGGTTCAGCTGGAACTCGGTGAGGGGAGCCCGGCCCGCTATGGCGTTGAGCCGCGCGGTGCCCGACAGCCGGTTGGGGCCGGGGCGGTAGTCCAGCGCGAGCTCATACCGGTGGACCCGGTAACGGGGATCACCGTTGGCCGGGAAGTACGGGTCCGAACCCACTGTCTGCTGAACGCTCACGCTTGCGTCTGCTCCCTGCGCTGTGCTCGTACGACGTGCCGGTGCACCGTCCCCGGACGCCGCACGGGCCGCGCCTAGGAACGCCATGCCTCGATCGGGTTGCCCAGCCAGCGGGTGTCGTCGGGGACGGATTCCGCCGCCATGACGAGAGACGCGGGTCCCAGCGTGCTGCGCGCCCCGACTGTGCTGCCGGGAAGGACGATTCCGCCCGGGCCCAGGGTGGCGCCCTCACGGAGGACAACAGTATCCGTCCGCAAGATCCGGTCGTGGAAGAGGTGGGTCTGCAGGACACAGCCCCGATTGACCGTGGTCGCGTCCTCCAGGGTCACCAGGTCCGTCTCGGGTAGCCAGTAACTCTCGATCCATGTGCCCTTGCCGATATGGGCGCCGAGGCCGCGCAGCCACGCCGTCATCAGCGGCGTACCGGGCACGGATCCGGCCAGCCACGGTACGGCGACGACCTCGACGAAGGTGTCGGCCAGCTCGTTGCGCCACACGAAACCGCTCCACAGCGGGTGCTCGCCCGCCCGGTGCCGGCCCACCAGCAGCCACTTCGCCGCGATGGACGTCAGGCAGGCCAGCGCACCGACGCCCAAAAACACGATTCCGGCCAGCAGCGGCGCCCAGACGCCCAGCGCGCTCAGCGCGGCGCCGGTGAGCACCGCCAGCGCCGCCGAGCAGAACACCGGCACGATCCGGCACAGCTCCACGAGGGCCCGCGCCCACAGCAGCCGCGCGGGCGGGTCGTAGGTACGGCTCTGATCGCCGTCCTGCGTCGAGCGCGGCAGCTTCACCGGCGGCAGACCCAGGTACGAGCTGCCCTTCTTCGCCTTCTTCGGGGTCGCCGACAGCACCCCGACCAGCCCGCCGTCCGGCACGCTGCGGCCCGGCGCGGTCATCCCGGAGTTGCCCAGGAAGGCCCGGCGGCCGATCTCGGCACGCCCGATCCGCATCCAGCCGCCGCCCAGCTCGTACGGCGCGGTCAGGGTGTCGTCGGCGAGGAAGGCGCCCTCGCCCACGGTGGTGAGACTCGGCAGCGCGAGGACGGTGGAGACCTCGGCACCCCGGCCGATCTTCATACCGAGCAGCCGCAGCCACACCGGCGTGATCAGCCCGGCGTACAGCGGGAACAGCGTGTCGCGCGAGCGGTCCATCAACTGCGTGACGGTCCAGGCCTGCCAGCCGATCCGGCTGTGCGTCGGGTACGTGCCCTCGCGCAGGCCCAGGCTGAGCAGCCGCACGCCGACCAGGAGCAGCAGCGCGTACGCGAGCCCGAAGGCGAGCGTGGCCGGGACCAGCGCGAGCGCCGCGCCGCGCAGGGCCGCACCGAGCCCGGCGTCCGCGCTCACGAACAGATGAGCCACCAGGAGCGCGGCTACGGCGGAGAGGACAGGCAGTGCGGTCAGGGCGAATCCGGTCGCGCCGTACATCACCCGCCAGTACGTACCCCGGCGCGGACGCTCCTTGGGCCAGGCACGCTTCGCCTTGCCGAGCTTGCCGGCGGGCGCTCCGGCCCAGCGCTGCCCGGTGGGGATCTGCCCGGCGACCGCCGAGCCCGGCGCCACCTCGGCCCGCTTGCCGACGCGCGCGCCCGGGAAGAGGATGCTGCGCGTCCCGACCACCGCACCGGCGCCGACCTTGACCTGCCCGATCTCCAGCCGGTCACCGTCCAGCCAGTACCCCGACAGGTCCACCTCGGACTCGACGGCGGCACCCCGGCCCAGCTTGAGCATGCCGGTCACCGGCGGCAGGGAGTGCAGATCGACGTCCGCGCCGACCTTGGCGCCCAGGGCACGCGCGTACCGCTCCAGCCAGGACCCGGTCAGCGAGGCCGCGCCGCTGAACTCGGCCAGCCGCTCGGCGGTCCACAGCCGCAGATGCACGTTTCCGCCGCGCGGGTAGCGCCCGGGCTTCACCCGGCGCAGCAGCAGCCGTGCCCCGCCCGCCGCGATCGCGAGCCGCCCCGGCGGGCTGTAGAGCACGAGCGCCCCGGCGCCGACGAGCCACCACGGGGCGCTCGGCGCCCAGGGGTAGGGACCGAACCAGTGCAGTACGTTCCCGAGCGCGGCCAGCGCCACGGTCCAGCGCAGCCCCATCAGCGTGAACAGGGGTATCAGCAGGAACAGTTGGGCCACCTTGGCGCGCAGCGGCACCGGGGCGATCACCCGATCGCCGCCGTCGCCTTGCGCGGACTTCTCCAGGTGCCGGGCCAGCTTGCGCAGGACGGGCTGCTGGTAGATGTCGAGCACGGCGGCGCTGGGGTAGCGGGTGCGCAGCCGGGTGGTGAGCTGGGCGGCGGCGAGGCTGCCACCGCCGATCGCGAAGAAGTCGTCGGACCCGCTGCCGACCGGGATGCCGAGGACCTCGCTCCACTGCTCGGCGAGCCAGGCCTCGGTGCCGTAGAGCTGTTCCTTCGCACCGCCGGTCTCCAGGCCCTCCAGGGGCCAGGGAAGCGCGTTGCGGTCCACCTTGCCCGAGGTACGGGTCGGCAGGTCCGCGACCTGGGCGAGCAGCGGAACGAGGGCCGCGGGCAGTTCGGCGCGCAGCTTCTGGACGGCGGCGGCGTGGTCCCAGCCGTCCTGGGTGACGACATAGCCGACGAGCAGCTGGTTGCCGCTGCGAGCGGTCCGGACGGCGGCGGCGGCGCCCGCCACCCCGGGGAGCGCCTGGAGCGCCGTGTCGACCTCGCCGAGTTCGATGCGGCGCCCGCCCAGCTTGATCTGCTCGTCGGCCCGCCCGAGGAAAATCAGCCCCTCCGGCTCGGCCTTGACGAGATCACCACTGCGGTACGCCCGCTCCCAGCCGAGCGACTTGAGCGGCGCGTACTTCTCCGCGTCCTTCTCGGCGTCGAGATACCGGGCGAGACCGACCCCGCCGATCACCAGCTGGCCGCTGCCGCCCATGGCCACGGGCTCGCCGGCCTCGTCGACCACGGCCAGCTCCCAGCCGTTCAGCGGCAGCCCGATCCGGATCGGCTCCTCGCCGGTCATGAGGGAGGCACAGGCGACGACGGTCGCCTCGGTGGGCCCGTAGGTGTTCCACACCTCGCGGCCCTCGGTCACCAGCCGCTGGACCAGCTCGGGCGGGCAGGCCTCACCGCCGAAGATGAGCAGCCGTACGTCGGCCAGGGCCTCGGGCTCCCAGAGCGCGGCGAGCGTCGGCACGGTCGAGACGACGCTGATCTCCTGATCGACGAGCCAGGGCCCCAGGTCGGCGCCGCTGCGCACCTGGGAG
This sequence comes from Streptomyces mirabilis, assembly GCF_039503195.1. Lineage (NCBI taxonomy): Bacteria > Bacillati > Actinomycetota > Actinomycetes > Kitasatosporales > Streptomycetaceae > Streptomyces > Streptomyces mirabilis. The sequence continues at coordinate 2,545,369 of NZ_JBCJKP010000001.1, read as the reverse complement.
CGCGGCACGGGCACCAGGCAGGCGCCGTAGCGCCAGGCCAGCCACATCTCCTCGCAAGAGGCGTCGAAGGCGACGGACAGGCCCGCCATGACCCGGTCGCCGGGCCCGATCGGGTCCTCGGTGAGGAACAGCTCCGCCTCGGCGTCGACGAACGCGGCGGCGCTGCGGTGACTGACGGCCACGCCCTTGGGCTTGCCCGTGGACCCGGAGGTGAAGATGATCCAGGCGTCGTGCTCCGCACCGGGCCGCGCGGCGGGCACCTCGGAGGTGCCGTTGACGGTCAGCCGGTGCCCGGCCCCGATGACGGCCCGCACCTCCGCCTCGCCGAAGACCAGCTCGGCCCGCTCGTCGGGGTCCTCGGCGTCCACCGGCACATAGGCCGCGCCTGCGGCCAGTACGGCGAGGATGGCTAGGTACAGCTCGTTGGTGCCGGAGGGGACGCGGACGCCGACCCGGTCGCCGAGGCCCACCCCGACGTCGCTCAGCCGCCGCCGCAGGGCCTCGACCTCGACGGCCAGGGCGCGGTAGGTGAGGACCCGGTGGCCGTCGTCGAGGGCGGGCTCGTCGGGGTGGGCCCGGACCGTGGCGTCGAGGATGTCGACCAGCGTGCGCGGCGAGGCGGCGACGGAGGCGGAGAAGCGCGCCGGGTCGCCGAACTCCGCGCGCACCTCCTCGTCGAACAGCGCGAGTGCGGGGCCTTGCTCGAGGGCTGCCATCGGGTCCTCACGTGTCGTTCCCGGAGCGTCCGGGGAGCCGGTGGGCCCGCAGGTATGCCTGGGGATATTCCGGTCCAGCTCCAAACAAGCCTTGAATTTTAGTACGACGCTAGTCCCGCACCTGGTCATCAGCCATGCGAGGAGGCCGTACGAGGGCACCGGAACCGCTGATTCCGGTGTGGTGACGGTGCTCTGACATGGGGGTATGTCATCCTGACGAGATCTGTCCCACATCTGTGCGTAACGCGGCGAACACGACGAGTTGGGGGCCCCGATGCAGACAACGAGTGAGGGCCGCGACCTGATGGTCGCGGCCCTCACTCCTCTGTGTGTCCGAGGGGGGACTTGAACCCCCACGCCCGATAAAGGGCACTAGCACCTCAAGCTAGCGCGTCTGCCATTCCGCCACCCGGACAAGGTGTTTGTCGCGCGGGGTTTCCCTCGCGGCGACAGAGGAAACATTACCAGGCTTTCGAGGGCCCCCGGTCACACCCCGTCGCCGCGTGAACGGCATGTGACGGGCCGGGTCCGGCCTTGGGGCGAGGCGGGGGTGGGGGAGAGGATGAGGGGGGACCACCAGCAGTGACAGTGGGAGGAAGCAGCGTGAGCGAGTCGAACACGGCCAGGAGCGTCTCCGGCGAGGACGAGGTCGTGGACCTCTGTCGCGAGCTGATCCAGATCGACACCAGCAACTACGGGGACCACTCCGGACCGGGTGAGCGCAAGGCCGCGGAGTACGTGGCCGAGAAGCTCGCCGAGGTCGGGCTCGAGCCGCAGATCTTCGAGTCGCACAAGGGACGCGCGTCGACCGTGGCCCGTATCGAGGGCGAGGACCGCTCGCGCCCCGCGCTGCTCATCCACGGCCACACCGACGTCGTACCGGCCAACGCGGCGGACTGGACCCATCACCCCTTCTCCGGCGAGATCGCGGACGGGATGGTGTGGGGCCGCGGCGCGGTCGACATGAAGGACATGGACGCCATGACGCTGGCGGTCGTCCGGGACCGGCTGCGCAGCGGGCGCAAGCCGCCGCGTGACATCGTCCTCGCGTTCCTCGCCGACGAGGAGGCCGGCGGTACGTGGGGCGCGCGGCACCTCGTCGACAAGCACCCCGACCTCTTCGAGGGCGTGACCGAGGCGATCGGCGAGGTCGGCGGGTTCTCCTTCACGGTCAACGAGAAGCTGCGGCTGTACCTCGTCGAGACCGCCCAGAAGGGCATGCACTGGATGAAGCTCACCGTGGACGGCACCGCCGGGCACGGTTCGATGATCCACAAGGACAACGCGATCACCGAGCTGTCCGAGGCCGTCGGACGGCTCGGGCGGCACAGGTTCCCGGTCCGGGTGACGAAGACGCTGCGGCACTTCCTCGACGAGCTCGGCGACGCGCTCGGCACCGAGCTCGACCCGGAGAACATGGACGAGACGCTCGCCAAGCTCGGCGGCATCGCCAAGCTCATCGGCGCCTCCCTGCAGAACACCGCCAACCCGACCCAGCTCGGTGCCGGATACAAGGTCAACGTGATTCCGGGGCAGGCGACCGCGCACGTCGACGGGCGTTACCTGCCGGGGTACGAGGAGGAGTTCCTCGCCGACCTGGACCGGATTCTCGGACCGAGGGTCAAGCGTGAGGACGTGCACGCGGACAAGGCGCTGGAGACCACCTTCGACGGGGCGCTGGTCGACGCCATGCAGACCGCGCTGTCCGCCGAGGACCCGATCGCGCGGGCCGTGCCCTACATGCTCTCGGCCGGCACCGACGCCAAGTCCTTCGCCGACCTCGGCATCCGCTGCTTCGGCTTCGCCCCGCTCAAGCTGCCGCCGGAGCTGGACTTCGCGGGCATGTTCCACGGGGTCGACGAGCGGGTGCCGGTGGATGCGCTGAAGTTCGGCGTCCGCGTACTCGACCGCTTCATCGAGGCGTCATGACGCGTTGACGCCCGCAATCGCCCGTACGTGCGGAGATCGCCCGGGACGGGTGAATGGGACCATAAGCTCGTAGCTCAAGTACTTCTTCCTCGTTACAGGTGATGTGATCCGCTACTTGGGGATCGCATTTGCCTACAAGGAGGAATAATGATCAAGAAGGTCGTCGCTGCTGCGGCTGCCACTGGTGGTCTGGTTCTCGCGGGTGCGGGCCTGGCTGTCGCCGACTCGGGTGCCCAGGGTGCCGCTGTGCACTCCCCGGGCGTCATCTCCGGCAACGTCATCCAGGTGCCTGTTCACGTCCCGGTGAACGTCTGCGGCAACACGGTCTCCGTGATCGGGCTGCTGAACCCCGCCTTCGGCAACACCTGCATCAACAAGTGACGTTGTGCCTCACCCCATGAGGGTCTGAGCCCGTCGGCCCCGGAGCGTGCGCCATGCGCTCCGGGGCCGACCGGCTTTCGGCGCACGCACGGGACGGATGCGTGCGCTTTCCGGAGGGTCCAAGCCAAGGACTAAGGCAGGGAATTCAGCTATGCGACAGGTCACCCGCAAGGGCCTGATGACCGTGGCGGCCGCGACCGGCGTACTCGCCGCGACCGGAGGCTACGCACACGCCGACTCGGGTGCGAGCGGCGTCAGTTCCAACTCGCCCGGCGTGCTGTCGGGCAACACGGTGCAGGCACCGGTGCACGTACCGCTCAACGTCTGCGGCAACACCGTGAACGTCGTCGGGTTGCTCAACCCGGCGATGGGCAACACGTGCGTCAACAACGGCGGCGGTGGGTCGTCCGCCGGGGGGCACGGGGGCGGCGGCTCCCACGCCGGTGGGCACGCGACGGGCTCGCCGGGCGTCGGCTCCGGCAACCACGTCCAGGTGCCGATCGACGTGCCGGTCAACGTCTGCGGCAACAGCGTGAACGTCGTCGGAGTCGGCAACCCGGCGATGGGCAACGACTGCGCGAACGGACACGGCGACCACACTCACTATCCGCCCGGCGGCGGTCACCCCGGTCACCCCGGTCACCCCGGTCACCCGGGACACCCCGGTCACCCGGGACACCCTGGTCACCCCGGTTACCCGGGACAGCCCGGGAACCCGGGGCACCCTGGGCAGCCCGGACACCCCGGCAACCCCGGACACCCGGGTACGCCCGGACACCCCGGAACCCCGGGCACGCCGCCCAGCTCGCACCCCCACCACCCGGGGACGCAGAACGTCTCCCAGCCGCAGAGCGCCGCGGGGCAGCTCGCCCACACCGGCAGTGACCTGCCGATCGGCGCGGTGATCCCGGCGGGCGCGGGCGCGCTGCTGGCGGGCGCCGTGCTCTACCGCCGGGCGCGCTCGGGCGCGTAGTCGGCAGGACGGAGAGAAGTGTCCGGGCCTGGAACGGGGTCGGGGCAGACGGGATCGCTTCGCCACAGGCATCCCCTGTGGCGAAGCGACCGGAGCGGGCCCGCACGGGCGGGGCCCGCTCCGTTTCAGCCGCTTTCGCTCACCACGTGGCACGCACCTGGCGGATGATCCGCCGGCGCAGCCGCACCTTGCGGCTGCCGTCGGGGTGCAGGCTGAGGCGGTCCAACTCCCAGTGTCCGTACTCCGCATGGTCCGTCAGCAGGCGTGTCGTCTCCTTGCGGGACACCCCGCGCGGCACGTACACGTCGACAAATTCGTATTCCGGCATCGCATCTATTGTGCGGGCAGAGGCCCTGTACGGATAGCGTCTGCACTATGTCTGATGCTGTGCAGCCCACCGCTGCCGAGGTACGCGCCGCCGCCGAGGCTGTCAAGACCGCACTCGACCGCCACCTGGCCGCGGTCGAGCGCAGGTCGGGCGATGACGACCCGGCCGTATACGAGGCGTTCAACGAGCTGGCCGCCGCGGCCGAGGAGTACGACGAGCTGCTCTACGACCGTTATGACGAGGTCACTCCCTTCGAGATCCCCGGCAGCGACGACACGCTGCCGCCGTACACCGGCCCCGAGGAGCCGAACGCGCTGAGCGTGCTGATCCGCCGGGACTACGCGGTGGTGGAGCCGCAGCGACTGCTGGCGCAGGCCCAGCGGGTGGAGGCCGTGGAGGAGAACGGGGCCACCGCGGCCGTGGGCTTCGACGCGGCGTCCGGCACCGTGCACGGGGCGCTGGGCGTCCTGTTCGGCGAGTTCGAGCCGGACGAGATCGCCTCTCGGCACAAGGAGTTCGGCCTGGAGGAGGGCGACTCGACCCTCTGGGTCACGGCCGCCGACGAACCGGCCGATCCCGGCGAGTGGCTGGAGACCCCCTTCGAGGCGATCGACCCGCAGCGCGTGGTCTGCCGTTTCGACGTCAGCGCGGTCTTCGACGACGAGTCGGACGACGACGAGCTGGAGGACGACCTCGCCCCGGACTCCGAACTGGACGAGGACGGGGATCTGGAGCCGCTGGACGCCGATCGCTGAGCACCGTGTCAGCGGGATCCTGAGCATGCCGTCGCGGGAGCGCTGAGCACCGCGTCACAGGAAGTGGGAGCGCTGAGCACCGCGTCACAGGAAGTGGGAGCGCTGAGCACCGCGTCACAGGAAGTGGAAGCGCTGAGCACCGTGTCATAGGGAGGTGGCGGTCACCGGAAGCCGGTGGCCGCCACCTCCCCGCGTACGGGAGCCGTCTCCCTGGGCGGGCGGCTCAGGCCGCCGCCGGGACCTGTGCCTTGAGCAGGGCGGGCAGGCGCGTGGTGCGCGGCTTCTGCGGGACCTCGGCCACGGCTCGCTGCAGGGCCTGCTCCACCCCATGGACCACGGACAGATGGCGCTCGGCCCGGCCGAAGGCCGTGTAGACCCAAGGCCTGGTCAGGGTCCCCGCGGCGTCACCGGGGAGCACCACGACCGCGGCGGGCCAGCGCAGACCGACCGCCTGGTGCGCCGTGAGCGCCCAGCCGTGCCGCACGGACTGCTCCACCCGCTCCTTCGGTACGACGACGGGCAGACCCGAGCACTCCAGGTGCAGCCCGTCGGCATCGGCCTTCACCACGTGCCCCACCGTCGTACGACCCGGAGCGGGGGAGTGGGCGACGCGGTCCCCGGGGTCGAAGCCCCCGAAGCGGCCGGGGCCCGGGTTCAGCCGCTCCTTGAGCGCGCTGTTGAGTGCGCGGGTGCCGACGGCGCCGCCGTGTCCCGGGGTGATCACCTGCGTCTGCTCGGCCGGGATGCCGATGGCGCGCGGCACCGAGTCCGCGACCAGCTGCACGGTCCGGTGCACCGCCTCGCCGGCGTCCCGAACGGGGACGATCACGACTTCCTTGCCGGGCGCCTCGACCTGGTTCAGCTCGCCGATGCCGACCCCGGAGACCAGCTCCCCGACGGGGCCGGGGTCCGGCGTCCGCGAGGCCACCTGCGGGCACACCCGGGCGGCGAGCAGATCGGCGAAGACCCGTCCCGGACCCGCCGACCACAGCACTCCCGGGTCCCCGCTCAGCACCAGCCGTGCGCCGTCCGGCAGCGACTCGGCGAGCATCGCCGCCGTCTCGACGTCCAGCTGCGGTGCGTCCAGGACGACCAGGAGGTCCAGGTCGAAGGCGCCTTCCGCGTCCCGGCCCGGGCCCTCGGCGCCCGAGAGGAGTCCCGCGACGGTGGCGACCCCGGTGACCGGCCCCTCCCTGGCGTCGCCCGAGGGGCCGGCCGGCAGGTCGTACCGCGCCATCCGGGCCGTGCAGTCGTCGCGGCCGCTCGCCGTGTGGGTGGCCGCCCAGGCGCGCAGGCCGAGACCGCGCGCGGCGTGCAGCAGTGCCGCCGCCTCGGCCTGGGACGCGTGCCCGCCGGTGTGCAGGACCAGGCCGTGGCCGGCGACCGCCCGGATCAGCTCCGCGGCGGAGCGGGTGGCCGAGGTGGCGGCCTGCTCCCATCCGTCGGCGGAGCCGTCCGTCTTCGGTACGGAGTTCATGACCCGGGCCAATCCGTCGGCGAGGCTCTCCTCGGCCAGCGCGTACCGCTCCAGGCCGATGAGGACGCGGACCGGACGCTCCTCGGACTCCTCGGTGCCGTCCTCCTGGGCCGGGGGCGCGGTGTCGAGGGCGTCCTGGAAGACCAGCGCGTCGCCCTCCGCGAGGGCGCTCTGCACGGCCGCGTCCGGATCCGGCACCGCGTGCTGGGCGAGCGCGGCGGTGAGCGCCGGGGCGTCGAGAGCGGTGTGCCCGGCGAGGGCCGCCTGCTCGAGGAGCCATACGGTGACCGCCCGCCCGCGCCGCTCGTCGTCCGGGCGGCACTCCGCGCCGAGCAGAGCGCGGGCGTACCCGTCGGCCTGCTCGGGCCGCACCCCGGCGACCCGCAGCAGCTGCCAGGGGTCCTCGCGCAGCTGGTCGTCAGCGCCCTCGCCGAGTGCCGCGAGGGCCCCCGGTGCGAGGGCGTCGGGGGCGCCGCCCTCGCCCAGTACGGCGCGCACGGCGGCGACGGCTTCCGGTGCGAGGGCCACCGAGGCCTCGGCCGGGGCGGCCACCGGCTGCGGGCGCGACACGGGCTCCGGGGCGACCGCCCGGCGCGGCGTCGGCCCCGGCTCGCGGAACGCGGTGGCCACGGGCTTCTCGCCGCTTTCCACGGCCCGCACCGCCGCGAGCAGATCGGCGGCCGTCCCGCTGAGCTTGGTCCCGGCCGCGATGGGTCCCTGTTTCTCGGCCTTCCGCCGCTCGATCCGCTCCCGCTCCAGCCGCTGCGCCGCCAACTCGGCCGCTGCCTCGGACAGCTTCGCGGCGTCCGCCGTGCCGTCGGTTTCCGCACCGCCCTCGACCGCGTCCGTGACCGCGGCCGTGTCTGTATCCGTATCCGTGTCCGTATCCGTGTCCACGTCCTGCGGGTCGGCGGTCGCTCCCGCGCCCGGCGTCCCCGGCTCCACTTCCTCCGTGGTCTCGGGCTCCGTGCTCACAGCGTGCTCCAGTCGTGATCGGGATAGTGGTGCACCGGTGCCGACACGTCGTCGAGCGCCCGGCAGATCTCGTCAGGAAGACTAAGGGTCTCCACTGACAACGCGGCCGTGAGCTGCTGCGCGTTGCGCGCGCCGACGATCGGGGCGGCGACACCGGGCCGGTCGCGGACCCAGGCGAGGGCGACCTGCAACGGCGTGACCGCGAGGCCGTCCGCCGCCGTCGTCACCGCGTCCACGATGCCGCTCGCCGTGTCGTCCAGGTACGGCGCGACGAACGGCGCGAGGTGCTCCGAGCCGCCCCGGGAGTCCGACGGTGTGCCGCCCCGGTACTTCCCGGTGAGCACCCCCCGCCCGAGCGGGGAGGACGGCAGCAGGCCCACGCCCAGGTCGAGCGCCGCGGGCAACACCTCCCGCTCCACGCCGCGCTGGAGCAGGGAGTACTCCATCTGCGTACTCGCGATCCGCGTCCGTGTCCCGGGCGCCGCCAGCTGCCAGGTCGCCGCCTTGGCGAGCTGCCAGCCACAGAAGTTGGACACCCCCGCGTACCGCGCGCGACCGCTGCTGACCGCGAGGTCGAGCGCCTGGAGGGTCTCCTCCAGCGGGGTGCCCGGGTCGAAGGCGTGGACGTGCCACAGATCCACGTAGTCCGTGCCGAGGCGCTGAAGCGAGGCGTCGAGTGCCGACAGGAGATGCCCGCGCGAGCCGTCGAACCGCCGGTCCGGGTCGGGCACACTGCCCGCCTTCGTGGAAATGACCAGGTCGCGACGCGGCACGAGCCCTTCTATGAGTTGTCCGAGCAGGTACTCCGACTCCCCGTCCCCGTACACGTCCGCGGTGTCGACGAGGTTCCCGCCCGCTTCCCAGAACACCTTCAACAGCTCCGCGGCGTCGTGCTCGTCGGTGTCCCGCCCCCACGTGAGGGTGCCGAGTCCGATCCGGGACACACGCAGGCCGGTACGGCCGAGATGCCTCTGCTCCATGGACGCCGAGATTACTGGCCAAAACTCGCCTCGTGGGGGCCCTGTGGACAACCTGGATGATCAGACCTGAACCCGTTCCTGCCACCGCGCCCACCAGCGCGCTAGGGTCTGCGGCACAAGGGACGTTACTGATCGGTAAGGGGATCGGCCATGCAGCTCGGGATCAACCTCGGCTACTGGGGCGGCGGAATGGACGCGGACAATCTCGCCGTCGCCCAGGAGGCCGACCGACTGGGATACGCGGTGTGCTGGGCCGCCGAGGCCTACGGCTCGGACGCGGCCACCGTGCTCACCTGGGTCGCCGCCAAGACCGAGCGCATCGACGTCGGCTCGGCGATCTTCCAGATCCCGGCCCGTCAGCCCGCGATGACCGCGATGACCGCCGCGACGCTCGACTCGCTCTCCGGCGGGCGCTTCCGCCTCGGCCTCGGCGTCTCCGGGCCGCAGGTCTCCGAGGGCTGGTACGGCGTCAAGTTCGACAAGCCGCTGGCCCGCACCCGCGAGTACGTCGAGATCGTACGCAAGGCGATGACCCGCGAGCGGCTGTCGTACGAGGGTGAGCACTGGACGCTGCCGCTGCCGGACGGTCCTGGCAAGCCGATCAAGCTGACGGTGCACCCGCAGCGCGAGCACATCCCGCTGTACATCGCCGCCATCGGCCCGAAGAACCTGGAGCAGACCGGCGAGATCGCCGACGGCGCCCTGCTGATCTTCCCCTCGGCCGAGCACCTCGAGGACACCGCGCTCCGCCATCTGCGCGCGGGTCGTGAGAAGGCCGGCAAGACCATGGAGGGCTTCGACGTCTGTCCGACGCTGCCGCTCGCCGTCGGCGCCGACAAGGACGTGACGGCGCTCGCCGACATGTTTCGCCCCTACACCGCGCTGTACGTCGGCGGCATGGGCAGCCGCAAGCAGAACTTCTACAACCAGCTCGCCCAGCGCATGGGGTACGAGAAGGAGGCCGCCGAGATCCAGGACAAGTACCTGTCCGGAGACAAGGAGGGCGCGGCCGCCGCCGTTCCGCACACGCTGATCGACCAGACCACCCTGCTCGGCTCCGTGGACCGCATCGCCGAGCGGATGAAGGCCTACGCGGCGGCGGGCGTCACCACGCTCACGCTGTCGCCGGCCGGCTTCACGCTGGAGGACCGGATCGCCTCGCTGCGCGCCGGTTCGGACGCGCTGGAGCGGGCCGGTCTGGCGTAACGCGTCGTCACCCTCTCCCCGGAGGGACGGAAGAAGTTCTGCGGCCGTGGTGGGGGCTCGGGGGTCTTCCCCGCCACGGCCGTCACGGGGAACAACGCGCGGGCGTGTCCCGGGTTACGCGCCAGGGGCCGCCCCGTCATCCCTCGTTCGGCGCATTTGTCCGACACATCGGTTGCCGGGCCCCCGGCATCCCATTTGACTCATTTTCTGCGGACCCTGCAGAAAGTGGTGTCATCGATGCTTTCGGCCAAGAGCGTGTTCCAGGAAATCCTCGACAACGACGAGTCGTTCCGGCTCTTCTGCTCCATCGCCGCCAGCGGGGAGTCGCAAGGTGGCTGGGAGAACGCGCGCATCGCCGCCCTCGTTCCGCCGAGCGCACGCGAACTCGCCCCGAAGATCACCCGGCACGGCGCCGACGAGGACAAGCACGGGCGGATCTTCAACGCCCTGATGAACAGGCGCGGCCTCACGCCGGTCAAGGTCCCGGCCGACACCGACTACACGATGCTCCTGGAACGGCACGGGATCGGCCTCGCCCACGACAAGCTGAAGAGCCGGCAGCCACTCACCGTACGGGACATCGTCACCTACCTCGCCCACAGCAGGGTCACCGAGCAGCGTGCCTCCGAGCAGATGGAGTTGCTGCTCAGGCACTTCGCCGACCATCCCGACATCGGTCGCGCGGTCCGGATGATCTCCGAGGACGAGGACCGGCACCTCGCCTACTGCCACGAGGAACTGCTCCGCTTCGCGTCCGCCGGACACGGCCCGGCCATCCGGCGGACGCTGCGCGCGTGCGCGCTCGCCGAGATCCGCGTCTACCGGGACGTCAGTCTCGCCGTGATGGCCCACATGGGAGGCATTCTCGGCTGGTCGAGGGCCAGGGCGGCGACGCTCACCGCGGCCATCCACACCGTCTACGCCTACGAGCGCGCCGCGGGCTGGCGCCGCATGGTGTCCCTGAAGATGCCGGAACACCCCGACGCCCTGGGCGGCCCCGCGCCCCCCGCACCGGAGGTGGCGTGACCCGTCACAGCCAGCCTCGCCGCTTGAAGAGGTGGTACAGCAGGAACTCCAGCGCCGCCATCGCCAGGATCACCACCGGGTACGACCAGAGCCAGTGCAACTCGGGCATGTGGTCGAAGTTCATGCCGTAGATGCCGGCGATCATCGTGGGAACCGCGGCCATGGCCGCCCACGCGGAGATCTTCCGCATGTCGTCGTTCTGGCGCACGCTCATCTGCGCGAGATGCGCCGCGAGGATGTCCGAGACCAGCCGGTCCAGGCCCTCCACCGACTCGTTCACACGGGCCAGATGGTCGTTGACGTCGCGGAAGAAGGGCTGCGCCTTCTCGTTCACGAACGGCACCGGGGTGCCGGCTGCGCCCGAGCCCGAGAGCCGGGTCAGCGGAACGGTCAGGGGGACCGTGGCCCGCCGGAACTCCAGGATCTGCCGCTTGAACGTGTAGATCCTGGACGCGGTGTGCCGTGAACCGCCGCCGTTCGGCGAGAAGACCTCCGCCTCCAGCCCCTCCAGGTCCGTCTGGAGCTCGGTCGCCACCTCCAGGTAGTGGTCGACCGTGGCGTCGGCGATCGAGTAGAGCACGGCCGTCGGCCCGTGCCGCAGCATCTCGGGGTCCTCCTCCAGCCGGCGGCGCACCTGCGCGAGAGGCGAGCACTCGCCGTGCCGGACGGTCACCACGAAGGCGTCCCCGATGAACACCATCACCTCACCGGTGGTGACGACATCGCTCTCCGCCTCGTACTCGACCGGCTTCAGGACCACGAACAGCGAATCGTCGTACATCTCCAGCTTGGGCCGCTGATGTGCCTTGAGGGCGTCCTCGACCGCCAGCGGGTGCAGCCCGAACTCCTCGGTGACGAGGTCGAACTCCTGCTCCGTCGGCTCGTACAGCCCGATCCAGATGAAGGCGTCGCCCTCGGCGCGTGCCAGATCCAGGGCGTGGGAGAGGTCCTCGGGGCCCTCCGCCCGGCGCCCGTGTTGGTAAATGGCGCAGTCGACGATCACGGAGCGTATTCTCCCGTCGCCCGGCCGTCACCGCACTCCGGCCGCCGTTGTCCACAGGCCCCTCCGGGTCTCCGAGTCACCCGTTTACGCTGGGCCGCATGCCCACCCTGATTCTCGTACGGCACGGACGTTCGACCGCCAACACCGCTGGGCTGCTCGCGGGCTGGACGCCCGGCGTCGCCCTCGACGAGCGCGGCGCCCAGCAGGCCGCGGCGCTGCCCGGGCGGCTCGCCGCGCTGCCGATCTCCGAAGTCGTCACCAGCCCCCTGCAGCGCTGCCAGGAGACAGTGCAGCCGCTGCTCGACGCCCGCCCCGAGCTGCGTGTGCACACCGACGAGCGGATCGGGGAGGCGCACTACGGCGACTGGTCCGGCCGCAAGCTCGCCGAGCTGAAGGACGAGCCGCTGATGGAGGTCGTACAGGCGCATCCCTCCGCGGCCGCGTTCCCCGGCGGAGAATCGATGCGGGCGATGCAGACGCGGGCCGCCGAAGCGGTGCGCGAGTGGAACGCGCGCGTGGAGCGCGACCACGGCGGCGACGCCGTCTACGTCATGTGCTCGCACGGCGACATCATCAAATCCCTTGTCGCGGACGCACTCGGACTTCATCTCGACCTCTTTCAGCGGATCTCTGTAGAACCGTGTTCCATCACCGCGATCCGTTACACACGACTGCGTCCCTTCCTTGTGCGCCTCGGGGACACCGGCGACCTCGCCTCCCTGGCGCCGCGCGAGGAACCCCCCAGCGGGGACGCCCCGGTCGGTGGCGGTGCGGGCGCACCGTGATCGTCGGCCGCAGTAGGGTGAAGCGGTCGAAGCAGCGCAGTAGTTGTCAGCAAGTTGTCAGCAGCCGATGAGGGCCGAGGCAGTCAGCCGGTCCACATGCCGATTCCAATGGAGACAGGACGTGTCCCGTCAGGTGTTCCTCTACGACCCCCCGGACCGTTTCGTGGCCGGTACGGTCGGGTTGCCCGGGCGCCGTACCTTCTTCCTGCAGGCCTCCTCAGGCCCCAGGGTGACCAGCGTCGCCCTGGAGAAGACCCAGGTCGCCGCGCTCGCCGAACGTATGGACGAACTCCTCGACGAGGTCGTACGGCGCACCGGCGGCAGCGCCCCCGTCCCGGCCATGGTCCCCGCCGAGGTCTCCGACACCGCCCCTCTCGACACCCCGGTGGAGGAGGAGTTCCGGGTCGGCACGATGGCGCTGGCCTGGGACGGTGACGAACAGCGCATGATCGTCGAGGCGCAGGCCCTCGTGGAGCTCGACGCCGACACCGACGAGGACCTCGCCGAGGCCGAGGAAAGGTTGCTCCAGGACGAGGAGAACGGCCCGCCGATGCTCCGCGTCCGGCTCACCGGCGCGCAGGCCAGGGCCTTCGCCAAGCGCGCCCTCGACGTCGTCAACGCGGGCCGGCCGCCCTGCCCGCTGTGCAGCCTCCCGCTCGACCCGGAAGGACACGTATGTCCGCGCCAGAACGGATACCGCCGCGGAGCGTGACCACGGCCGAGCTGCTCGCCCTGGGCGAGCTGAAGGTGCGCGGACGGATCCGTGAGGCCTCGAACGCGGTGCTGTACTGCTCCGTTTCGTACGAGGGCAGGGACGCGTTCTGCGTCTACAAACCGATCGCCGGGGAGCGGCCCCTGTGGGACTTCCCGGACGGGACCCTCGCCCAGCGTGAGGTGGCCGCGTACGAGGTCTCCGAGGCCACGGGCTGGGGGCTGGTCCCCACCACCGTGCTGCGCGACGGGCCCTACGGCGAGGGCATGTGCCAGCTGTGGATCGAGGCCCTGCCGGAGGCCGACGGGGACGGGCTGCTGGCGCTGGTGGAGGCCGAGGAGCCCGCGGCGGGCTGGAAGGCGATCGGCTTCGCCGAGGTCGGCGAGGGAGAGACGGCGCTGCTCGTGCACGCCGACGACGTGCGGCTGCGGCGGCTCGCCGTGCTCGACGCCGTGATCAACAACGCCGACCGCAAGGGAGGGCATCTGCTGCCCGCCGGTGAGGGGCGGTTGTACGGCATCGACCACGGGGTCACCTTCAACGCCGAGAACAAGCTGCGCACGCTGCTGTGGGGCTGGGCGGGGGAGCCGCTGACGCCGGAGGCGGTCGAGGTCCTCACCTCCCTGCGGGACGGTCTGGCGCCGGGCGCGCCGCTCGCCACCCGGTTGGCCGAACTCATCACCACCACAGAAATCGACGCCACGCGCGCGCGTGTCGAGGCGATGCTCGCGTCGGGGAAACACCCGGAGCCGAGCGGGGAGTGGCCGGCGATCCCCTGGCCACCGGTGTAAACACCCTCGACCGTCCAGGGGCCGGACTCGCCCGCCTCACACCGAGTACGCCGACGGGGTCCCACGAAAACCGGCACCCATGGGACGCATTCCGCCGCCCCGGCAGCGGATGGGCCCCGTCCGGGGCGACCCGCTCCCGTGCGGGGCCACATCCGTGCGGGGCCACTTCTGGGCAGGCCAACGGGCGGCGGTCGTGGGTGTGATGTGGCGGACGTGCGGGACGTGGGGCGCCGGGTTTGGTGGTGGGCGCCCGTTGCCGCGCCCGTGGTCGGGGCCGGATTCGGGCGCGGTCGGCTCTGGCTGACGGGTGGCGTCCAATGGGGGCCTGCCCGGAAGTGGCCCCGCCGGGGAGCGGCCCCGTCCGGGAACGGTCCGCGGCCCGTGACTTGCGACACTCACCGGCCTCGCGCGTAGCCGGTCCCGGCGGCGCACACGCCCGTGGGGCGGGGCGCGGCCCGGCGGCTCGCGTTCTCGCTCACGGCGCATGCGAGGGGGGCGGATCGCCGTCCTCGGCGGTGTGCGCGGTGGGTGGTGCCGTCGTACGGCGCCCTCACCCCCGGAGGACCGGGTGACGCACACTGTCGGGCGTCGCGCAAGAGGGCCTTCCGCGTCATCGGGGCTGGTCCGGTTCGTATACGGAAGTTCCGTCCGGTTAGGCTCATGACATGCATGCCTGGCCCGCTTCTGAGGTCCCCGCCCTGCCTGGTGAGGGCCGCGACCTCCGGATCCACGACACCGCGACCGGCGGCCTCGTCACACTCGACCCCGGTCCCGTCGCCCGTATCTACGTCTGCGGCATCACGCCGTACGACGCGACCCACATGGGTCACGCGGCGACCTACAACGCGTTCGACCTCGTTCAGCGCGTGTGGCTCGACACCAAGCGGCAGGTTCACTACGTCCAGAACGTGACCGACGTCGACGACCCGCTCCTGGAGCGGGCGGAGCGCGACGGCGTCGACTGGGTAGGACTCGCCGAGAAGGAGACCGCCCTCTTCCGTGAGGACATGACCGCCCTGCGGATGCTGCCGCCGCGGCACTACATAGGCGCCGTCGAGGCGATACCCGGCATCGTGCCGCTCGTCGAGCGGCTGCGGGACGCGGGCGCGGCGTACGAACTCGAAGGGGACGTCTACTTCTCCGTCGAGTCCGACCCCGACTTCGGCAAGGTGTCCAACCTGGACGCCGCCGCCATGCGCCTGCTCTCCGCCGAGCGGGGCGGTGACCCGGACCGTCCGGGCAAGAAGAACCCGCTCGACCCGATGCTCTGGATGGCGGCGCGGGAGGGGGAGCCCAGCTGGGACGGCGGCTCGCTCGGCCGCGGCCGGCCCGGCTGGCACATCGAGTGCGTCGCCATCGCGCTCGACCACCTCGGGATGGGCTTCGACGTCCAGGGCGGCGGCTCCGACCTCGCCTTCCCGCACCACGAGATGGGCGCCTCGCACGCCCAGGTGCTCACCGGCGAGTTCCCGATGGCCAAGGCGTACGTGCACGCCGGCATGGTCGCCCTCGACGGCGAGAAGATGTCGAAGTCCAAGGGCAACCTCGTCTTCGTGTCGAAGCTCCGGCGCGACGGCGTCGACCCGGCCGCCATCCGCCTCGCCCTCCTCGCGCACCACTACCGCGCCGACTGGGAGTGGACGGACACCGTCCTCACGGACGCGGTCGCCCGTCTGGAGAACTGGCGGGCGGCGGTGTCGCGTCCCGACGGGCCGTCCGCCGAGGCGCTGGTCGAGGAGATCCGCGAGGCCCTCGCGAACGACCTGGACGCACCGGCCGCGCTCGCCGCGGTCGACCGCTGGGCGGCGCTCCAGCGCGAGACGGGCGGTACGGACGAGGGCGCCCCCGGCGTCGTCTCGCGTGCCGTGGACGCCCTCCTGGGCGTGGCCCTGTAGTTCTCCCGTACGTGTGGGGCGCCGGGCGGTCGTACCGCCCGGCGCCTCTTCTCTCTCAGATCTCTCTCAGAGCGTCACTTGTTCACGATGACGGCCTGTACGGCGCTGCTGTTGGCGTCGTAGAGGCCGATGACCTGCTGCCCGTAGGCGAAGGCCTGCTGGACCTCGTCGTGGGTGACCTGGTTGGGGTTCACCAGGGGGCGCCAGGCGTTGTCGATGAACAGGTAGAGGATCGACGGCTGGCCCGGGAGCGGGGTGACCACGTCCCAGAAGTGCTGGGCGATCCCGCTCGTCAGGACCTGCGCCTGCTGCTGTTGCTGCTGCCCGCCGAGCTGCTGGAGCAGCTGCTGGAACGGCTGTTGCTGCCCCATCTGCTGAAGCTGCTGCTGGAGGTGCTGCGGGATCTGCTGCTGCGGGATCTGCGGTTGCGGGTTCTGGTGCAGCGGGTTCTGGTGCAGCGGGTTCTGCTGCTGCGGGTTCTGGAGTTGCGGGTTCTGCAGCTGGCCGAACGGCTGCTGCATCTGCTGTCCGAACGCCATGGGCTGCTGCTGTCCGAACTGCTGGGGCGGCGCCGTGCTCGGTCCCTGCTGCCCCAGCTGGATGCCTTGCTGGATGCCCTGCTGGTGTCCTTGCTGCTGACTCATCTGCGGGGTGGTGCTCATACGGGTGCCACCTTCCGTGAATCATCGAATCGTTGACTTGCGGCTACGCCCTCGGACACGTCAGCCCGTGACCACCAGGCCGACGATCTCGTCGTCCGAGAACCAGACACGTACGTCGGGCCGTCCGCCCGCGAAGGCGGAGTGCACCGCCTGACGGATCTCGGGGGAGGGGTTGTCGAGGTTGCGCCAGTCACCGGCCACGAACAGCCGGAGTCTGGGCGGGAGTTCGCGCGGGTACGGCAGCAGCTCGTCCCAGTACCGTTCGGCCTGGCCCGAGCCGACCGCCTCCGGCAGCAGACGGGTGACCGCCGCCTTGATGTCCGGCCGGTTGCCGATCCGCTGGGAGGCGGGCCGGCCCGGCGCGTCCTGCTGCGGGGAGCCGGTGGCCCGCAGCACCGCGCGGGCACGCTCCGGGGACATCGGTTCCTGGGCCGCCGCCTTGAGCATGCCCTGCAGCGCGGCCAGGGCGCCGACCACCACCGGGGAGGCGGAGGAGGTCCCGGAGAACGTGTCCGTGTACCAGCCGATCTCCTCGGCACCGCCCTGCAGGTCGCCGGGCCGGTCCCAGAAGCCGCCGGTGGTCGTGACCTCGCGTCCCCAGCCCTGCGCGTCCACCCGCGCCCCGTAGTTGGAGAAGGCGAGGCGGGAGCGGTCCGGGCCGTGGTCGCGGCCGTGCGTGCCGGGCGGCGGTGCGCCCGCGCCGACCAGTACCGCGCCCGAGGACGGGTTGGCGGGGTTGAAGGGGTTGCGCCACCACGCGGGGAACTCGGCGGGGCGCCGCTCGTACACCGCGTCGTCGAGCGACTCGGCGCCGTTGCCCGCGGCCGCCACGACGAGCACCCCCTTGGCGGTCGCGTACCGGATGGCCGCGAAGTTGTCCGGCCACCACTCGATCGCGATGTAACCCTGCTGGTCGTCGCGCTCCTCGAAGTCGAACCGCGGCCCTGGGGCGTGCAGTTCGACCAGGATGATGTCACCGGGGCCCAGCCGGTCGGCCGCCGCGTGGATCGCGGCCGCCGTGCCCATGCCCTGGAAGGACGCGGCGGCGGTCACCGCGTCCGGCGCGATGCCGGTGATCCCGCGCTCGTCGCGGTCGCCGCCGATCACCCCGATGACGGCGGTGCCGTGGTTGCGCCAGGCGAGGTCCGTCAGCGGGGTGCCGACGACCACGCCCGCGAGCTTCGCGGCCAGGTCCTCGTGGCCCAGCTGCCACGCCCCCTCCACATCGATCACCGTCACGCCCTGGCCCGTACCGCCCGGCCGCTGCCAGGCCCAGTGGGCGTCGATGCCCTCGGGCGCCGGCCGCAGATAGCCCTGGCGGCTGGTGAAGTCCGGAGTGACGGGCGCCCCCTCCTTCGTCCGTCGGCCGTCGTCCGCGCTCGCCGAGCCGTTCGTGCTCCGCCCGACCGACCCCACCGAGGCGGGGACGGCGCCGGGCTTCACGTACGCCGTGTCGATCTCCGGCAGCGCGGCGATCCGTGAGCGCAGCTCCTGGGCGCGGCTCTCGACGCCGCGCACCCGGTAGAAGAGCGCGAGGTCGCTTCCGCCCCCGCCGTCCGCCACCTCGGACTGCCGCAGTCGTTCCTCGCTGCCGAACAGCGGCTCCAGGGCGAGCTGTTCGTCACTGAGGAACATGTTGAGGGCCGACACGTCCGAGCCCGCCGCCGAACGGACGCCCTCGGCCCCGGCGCGCAGCCGGGCCTCGGGGCGTGCGACGACGATCAGCTCCTGCTCGGCTCCCCGGTAGGTGAACCCCGCTCCGTCGGGTCCCGGCCCGGCCGTTCCCGGGCCCTGCGTCGGCTGTACCTGGTCGGTCATCGCGTACCGCTCCTCTCGGTTCGGTTCTGCGGGTGTTGCCAAGTCCCGTCCCCGGGCCGCGCCTTCGGGGCACAACCTGGCACGCCGACGGCGACTCGTCCACCCCGGCTTCGCCAACTCGGTTTGAAAACAAGTTGAATGGGGAAACCTGTGCAATCCGTCCTGAAACAGATGTCACGCAGCAAACCGGCCAAAGGCTGCGGAGTCAGGGGGCATGTGGTGGGGTGGCAGGGACAGTTGATCGCTGGGCCGGTCAACTCCCGGTCCCGCCCGGAAGGACGCACCGTGACATCCACGCACCGTTCGTTCCCAGGCCGTCTCAGCCGCCGAAGACTGCTCACCGCCGGTGCCGCGCTGGCCGGGTCCTCGGCCGGCCCGGCCTGGGCAGCGCAGACCTCGTTACCCGCCGTCATCCATCTGCCGAACGGCATCCGCCCGGAGGGCATCGCCATCGACGACCTCCACGTGCCGACCACCGTGGCCGCGTACGGGGACCGCCTGTACCTGCCCAACGCCCGGTTCACGACCACGCCGACGCCGGACACCCCGTACGACGTGATCGCCGTCGCACGCCGACGCGTGGAGACCGCGGGGCGCTGAACGCGGAGGGGCGGTGCGCCAGGTGCGCACCGCCCCTTCCGTCGGCCCGGCTTCCGCCCGGCCCGATCCGTCCGCTCAGTCCTCCGGGGAGTCCTCGTCCTCGGTGCCGGTCTCGGGCCGCGGGGGCTTCGGAGGCTTCGGACGACCGCCGGGGTTGTCCCGCAGATACGAGGAGCTGTCGCTGCCGTCGGCCGTGGCATGTCCGCCGGGGGCCGGGCCCGCAGGACCGCCGCCGTCCCGCCGCCGCAGATAGCGCTCGAACTCGCGCGCGATCGCCTCGCCCGACGCCTCCGGCAGCTCCGCGGTGTCCCGGGCCTCCTCCAGCGTCTGCACGTACTCGGCGACCTCGCTGTCCTCGGCGGCCAGCTGGTCCACGCCCAGCTGCCAGGCGCGCGCGTCCTCGGGCAGTTCGCCCAGCGGGATCCGCAGGTCGATCAGGTCCTCCAGGCGGTTGAGGAGCGCCAGCGTCGCCTTCGGGTTCGGCGGCTGCGACACATAGTGCGGTACGGCCGCCCACAGTGACACCGCCGGTACGCCCGCGTGTGTGCACGCCTCCTGGAGGATGCCGACGATGCCCGTGGGGCCCTCGTACTTGGTCTCCTCCAGGTCCATCGTGCGGGCCAGGTCCGGGTCGGAGGTGACCCCGCTCACCGGCACCGGACGTGTGTGCGGGGTGTCACCGAGCAGTGCGCCCAGGATCACCACCAGCTCCACACCCAGCTCGTGCGCGAAGCCGAGCAGCTCGTTGCAGAACGAGCGCCACCGCATCGACGGCTCGATCCCCCGGACCAGCACGAGGTCGCGCGGCTTCTCGCCGCCGACCCGGACCACCGACAGGCGCGTGGTCGGCCAAGTGATCTTGCGGACCCCGCCGTCCAGCCACACCGTGGGACGGTTCACCTGGAAGTCGTAGTAGTCCTCGGCGTCCAGCGCCGCGAACACCTCACCCTTCCACTCCTTGTCGAGATGCGCGACCGCGGTGGAGGCGGCGTCGCCGGCGTCGTTCCAGCCCTCGAACGCGGCCACCATGACCGGGTCGATCAGCTCGGGAACCCCCTCGAGCTCGATCACCCAGCGCCTCCTTCCGACGTGCCCCTTACGTACGCCCCAACCTTACGGCGTGCCCAGGGGGCCTCCGCAGCCCCCTTGCACGGGGGAGTGAACGGATCACTGCCCCACCGAGGGGCCGGAAACACGCGTGATCGCCACCATGAACCCCCCTCGAGTCATCCGAGCTGTTTCTACAGGGTGCTGCGCAGCCACTGCTCCACGCTCGCGATGTGCACCGTCGCCCACGAGCGGGCCGCCTCCGCGTCGCGGTCCCGCAGGGCGGACAGGATCGCCCGGTGCTCGTGCAGGGTGCGGCTGACCGCGTCCTCCTGGGTGAGGCCGCGCCAGATCCGGGCCCGGGTGGTGGGCCCCGAGAGGCCGTCCAGCAGCGAGCACAGGACCGAGTTCCCGGAGCTCTGCACGATGCCTCGGTGGAACTCCAGGTCGCAGGCGACGAGTTCCTCCACCGAGGGGGCGGCGCCCAGCGCGTCCAGCTGGGAGGTCAGGGCGTGCAGTTGCTGCTCGCTGATCCTCGATGCGGCCATCGCCGTCGCGGCGGGCTCCAGGATCCGGCGCACGGCGAGGAACTCGAGCACCGTGTCGTCCCGGTGGAAGTCGACGACGAAGCTCAGCGCCTCCAGGAGGAGCTGGGGGTCCAGGCTGGTGACGTACGTGCCGTCGCCCTGCCGTACGTCCAGGATGCGGATCAGCGAGAGCGCGCGCACCGCCTCCCGCAGGGAGTTCCGGGACAGGCCGAGGTCGGCGGCGAGCTCGCTCTCCTTGGGAAGCCGGTCGCCGGGGCGCAGCGTGCCGGAGACGATCATGCCCTTGATCTTCTCGATCGCCTCATCGGTGACTGCCATGGCCGACCTCCCTGTCACTCCGGATGTCGCTGAGTCATCCGATGTCTTGGGCCATTATGTGGGGTCACCAGGCCGAACGGACAGAAACGTCGGCGTTTCCCGGGCTCCTGTACGGTGTCGCGGACGTTCGGAACATCAGGAGTGCCCGCCATGCCCCAGGAACTGCGCGCCGTCGACTGGACCGGAAGCTGCCTCGCGCTCATCGACCAGACGGTCCTGCCGCACCGCACCGAGACCCGCGAGATCCATGACGTGGACGGGCTGGTGGACGCCATCCAGCGGCTCGTCGTGCGCGGCGCGCCGGCGATCGGGGCGGCGGGGGCGTACGGGGTGGCGCTCGCGCTGTTGCAGGGGGAGCGTGAGGGCTGGTCGGCCGAGGAGACGCGGGCGGCCGTGGCCCGCGTCCGTGCGGCGCGCCCGACCGCGGTGAACCTCATGGTGTGCGTCGACCGGGTGATGGCCCGCTTCGACGAGGGACTGGACGCGGTCCTCGCGGAGGCCGCGGCCGTCCAGCGCGAGGACGTCGAGGCGAACCGGGCGATGGGGGCGTACGGCGCGGACTGGCTGCTCAAGAAGGCCGGGGTGGACCGGCCGCTGCGGGTGCTCACGCACTGCAACACCGGTGCGCTCGCCACCGCCGGCTGGGGCACGGCGCTCGGCGTCATCCGTGAACTGCACGCGCGCGGCCTGGTGGAGGTCGTCTACGCCGACGAGACGCGCCCCCTCCTCCAGGGCTCCCGCCTCACCGCCTGGGAACTCGTCCAGGAGGGCATACCGCACTACGTCCAGGCCGACGGCGCCGCCGCGGGAACGATTCTGAGGGGCGAGGTCGACGCGGCGATCGTCGGCGCCGACCGCATCGCCGCCAACGGCGACACGGCCAACAAGGTGGGCACGGTCGGGATCGCCCTCGCCTGCGCGGACGCCGGAATCCCGTTCCTGGTGGCCGCCCCCACCACGACGGTCGACCTGGCCACGGCCAGGGGCGCCGACATCCCCATCGAACTCCGCGGCCAGGACGAGGTACTGGAGTGGTCGGGCGTACGAACGGCGCCGGCGGAGTCCCGGGGCCACAACCCGGCCTTCGACGTCACCCCGGGCCGCCTGGTGACGGGCCTGGTGACCGAACGCGGGGTGCTGGAGATATCGGCGGGCGAACTCCCGGCCCACCACCTGCGCTAGCCGGCGGGGGGCGCACTCACACGGTGCTCTCGTCCCGGGTGGGTCCACCCGCCGCAGTGACTCAGCGGCCCGTCAGTTCCAACTCCAGCAGCCACTCCACCACTTCGGTGTGATGGCGGGCCCGGCGCGGGTCCGTGCCCCAGACGTACAGCCCGTGGCCTGCCACGACGACCGCCGGCATGCGGGGTTCGCGGGCCGCTTCCAGGCGGTCGCCCAGGACCTTCATGTCCTGGCTGTTGGCGATGACGGGGAGGGTGACCTCGACGTCGTGGGCGGGCAGGCCGACGCCCTTGAGCATCTCCAGGTCCCGGAACACGATGCCCCCGGGCTCCCGGCGTCCCATCGCCACGGACGCGACCGTGTGGACGTGGACGACGGCCCCCGCACCCGTGAGCGCGGCCACGCGCGCGTGCAGTTCGGCCTCCGCCGAGGGCTTCCCGCCCGCGACCGCCGCACCCGAGCCGTCCACCAGCACCACGTCGTCGGGCGTGAGTTCGCCCTTGTCGTGCCCGCTCGCGGTGACGGCGAGCCGCAGCGGGTCCCGGCTCAGGACGACGGACAGGTTGCCGGACGTGCCGCGCATCCAGCCGAAGGAGGCGAAGCGGGCCGACTCGGCGGCCAGGACCGCGCCCGCCTCCTTGAGGTCGAGGGCCGGCGTCTCGGCGGTCATGTGGTGCTCCTCGCGATGGTGATCTCGTCGAACGTCCCCGCCTGCGGGTGATCGCCGACGCCCTGCTCGTAGTACGGCTCCCCGGGGCGGCGTACCCCCACGGTCCGCCATCCGGCCGCCCGCGCCGCGTCCAGCTCGCCCGGCCGGTCGGAGAGGAAGAGCAGCCGGTCGGGCGCGGTGCCCAGCGCCGCCGCGATCGTCTCGTACGACGCCGGCTCCTGCTTGGGCCCCGCGTTCTCCGTGTCGTACAACCCCTCGACGAGCGGCAGCAGGTCGCCCTCGGGGCTGGACCGGAACCACGCCCGCTGCGCCGCCACGGACCCCGACGAGTACACGTGCAGCCGTACGCCCGCCGCGTGCCAGGCGCGCAGCGCCGGGACGACGTCCTCGTAGAAGTGCGAGACGAGCTCGCCGCGCGCGAAGCCCTCGGACCAGATGATGCCCTGGAGGGTCTTGAGCGGGGTGGCCTTGCGGTCCTCGTCGAGCCAGCCGTTCAGGGCCTTCTCGACGCGGGCGGCGTCCGCGTCGGGCTCCGCGATCAACTCCCGCACCTGCGCGGTCGCCCGTGCCACCGCCGGATCACCGCTCCGCTCCGAGAGCAGTGCTCCCAATCGAGAGCGGGAGTACGGGTACAGCACGTCCACGACGAACCCCGTGGCGCTCGTGGTGCCCTCGATGTCGAGCACCACGGCGTCCACGTCGAACCGGAGCGTCACGCCGTGGCCCGGTCCCGCTGGTACCCCGCGTCGATCGTGTCGAAGTCCGGGAAGCGGTCCGCGATCCGGTCACCGGTGAAGTTCCCGACCCAGCCGTCCTCCTCGTGGAAGAACCGGATCGCGGTGAACGACGGCGACGTACCCATGTCGAACCAGTGCGTCGTACCGCGCGGCACGCCCAGCAGGTCGCCCTTCTCGCACAGCACGGCGTGCACCTCGCCGCCGACGTGGAGGTAGAAGATCCCCGACCCCGAGACGAAGAAGCGCACCTCGTCATCGTCGTCGTGCGTGTGCTCCTGGAGGAACTTCGCGCGCGCGGCCTTCGCCCTGACCGGGTACTCGGGGTCGTCGCTCGGGTGCAGTCCGAGGACGTCGACCGTCGTGAAGCCCTCCTCCGCGTTCAGCTTCTCGATCTCGGCACCGTAGGCGGCGAACACCGTGTCGCTGTCCGCGTCCACGGGCACCTCCTCGCGGACCGGCCACTGCTCGTAGCGCACACCGATCGGCGCGAGCGCGGCGGCGATCTCGGCCGGGTCGGAGGTACGGCGGACCAAGGTCTCGGGTCCGGACTCGGGCCACGTCGTCAGCAGGCTCATGGGAGGAACTCCAAGGGGTGGATGGGGTGTCCGGATACCGAGACTGGCATCGGTGCCCGGCCCGGAGATGAGGAGGGCGGCGTGCAGGAGGCGGGAGAGCCGGTGGTCAGCCGCGACATGCCGCGCTGGTGCAGCGGTGCGTCGCTGTCGCGCATGGTGTCGTCATCGGAAGCCTCACTGTCCAACGTCGTCCGGCGATGGTAACTCCCGCCCGGTGATCGGCCGAGTGTCACGAAGCGGTCGTTCCACATAATGAGAAACGACGTCCAATTCTTTGACTGCTGGCTGGAAACGTTCACATGATCTGCCTATGAAGACGCTGCTGCTCGTGCGGCGGCTGTACGTGGACTTGCTCCGGTCGAGCACGGCCCGCTGTCGCTGACCTCCTCCCGGAGCGCTCAACCACGCCCCGCCCTCGGTGCGTTCCCCGTGAACCCGAGGCGCCCGCCCGTGTACGAGACGTATGCCGCCCCGGCCTGTCCTCTCCCCGGCGCTCCGGACCGGCACTCCCTCTTCGCCCCGCTCACTTCTGCTTTCCCAGCCCTGGAGCACTCATGTCCCGTACCGCCCGCACCCGCGTCCCGCTCGCCGCGCTGTCGCTCGCTTCCGTCTCCGCGCTCTTCCTCGCGGGCTGCTCCCAGTCCTCCAACGCCTCGCAGAGCACCGGCGACCAGGCCGCCTCGGCCGCCGCCGCGACCGGCGAGAAGCCCGCGCCGTTCAGCAAGGGCGACGTGAAGGTGGCCCTGGTCCGGCAGAGCGGCGCCGGCGACTACTTCGAGCAGTGGGGCAACGGCGCCAAGGCGCAGGCCAAGGCCCTCGGCATCGACCTGACCGTGTACGACGCCCAGGCCGACAACGCCAAGCAGGCCACCGACCTGTCCTCGGCCATCAACTCCGGCGCGCAGGCCATCGTCGTCGACCATGGCTTCCCGGCCACGATCCAGCCCGAGATCGACCAGGCGGTGAAGAAGGGCATCAAGGTCGTCGTCTACGACGTCGAGACCACCGACAAGAGCGTCGTCAGCACCAAGCAGGACGACGCGAGCATGGCGCGGGCCGTGCTCGACGTCATGGCTAAGGACCTCGGCAAGAACGCCGAGGTCGGTTACGTCAACGTCGCCGGGTACGCCGCCCTCGACAAGCGCGACAGTGTCTGGAAGAAGACCGCCGACGCCCATGGCTGGAAGCAGGCGTTCAAGGTCGGCAAGGTCACCGACTCCACCGCCACCGACAACGTTCCCCTGGTGTCCGCCGCGCTCACCCAGAACTCCGACGTGACCGGCGTCTTCGCCCCCTACGACGAGCTCGCCAAGGGCACCGTCCTCGCCGTCCAGAACAAGAAGCTCCAGGGCAAGGTGAAGGTCTTCGGCGCGGACGTCTCCAACGCCGACATCCAGAACATGACCGCCAAGGACAGCCCGTGGGTCGCCACGGCGGGCACCGACCCGTCCGCGGTCGGCGCCGCGGTGGTCCGTACGGCCGCCCTGGAACTGGCCGGTCAGCTGAACACCACCTCGGTCGAGTTCCCGGCCGTCGCCATCACCCAGGACTTCCTGAAGCAGAACAAGATCGAGAACATGGACCAGCTGCGCACGGCGCTGCCCGCGCTGAACGTCTCCAAGGTCAGCACCGCGGACTGGATTCCCAATGTCGCCCACTGACGCACCGGCGGAGAGCGCGGCGGTCGCCCTCCGCGACGTCAGCATGGCCTTCGGGGGCAAGACGGTGCTCGCCTCCGTCTCCCTCGACATCGCGCCGGGCAGCGTCGTCGCGCTGCTCGGCGCGAACGGCGCGGGCAAGTCCACCCTCATCAAGATCCTGTCCGGCGTGCACACGGAGCACGGCGGCCAGGTGAGCGTGAACGGCGTGCCCGCCGCGCTCCACTCCCCGCTCGCCGCCCGCCAGTTGGGCATCCAGACGGTGCACCAGCGCATCGGCGAGGGCATCGTGCCCGGCCTCTCGGTCGCCGAGAACCTGGTCTTCGAGGAGCTGGCCCAGACACGCGGCAACCCGTTCCTGGGCGGACGCCGGCTGCTGGCCCGCGCCCGTGAGATCCAGTCGGCCCTCGACCTCGGCTGGAGCGACGCCGTGCTCAGGCGGGACGTCACCGAACTCGGCATCTCCGACCGTCAGTTGCTGATCCTGGCGCGGGCCCTGGCGACCCGGCCCCGCCTCCTCGTCCTCGACGAGCCGACCTCCGCACTCTCCGCCGCGGAGGCGGAGCGCCTGTTCGCGCTCGTCGAGCGGATGCGGTCGGAGGGCATCGCGGTGCTCTACGTCTCCCACCGCCTCGGCGAGATCGACACGCTCGCCGACCGCCTGGTCGTCCTGCGGGACGGCCGTCTCACCGAGGACCAGGTCAAGCCCTTCGACTGGGACAGCGCCCTGCGTGCCATGCTCGCCCAGGCCCAGGAGACGACCACCGCCCGGCCGCGGCACACAGGCGAACACGGCGAGGTCGTCCTCTCCCTGCGCGGCGTTCCGTTCCTGGCGGGTCACCCGCCCCAGGACCTCGACCTGCGCGCCGGCGAGGTCACCGGTGTCGTCGGGCTGCTGGGCGCGGGCAAGACCGAACTGGCCCGCGGCCTCTTCGGCGCCGAACCCTTCACCGGGGGAGGCGTCGAGCTGGACGGCAAGCCCTACGAGCCGCGCCGCCCGGCCGACGCCATCCGCGCCGGCATCCACCTGGTCCCGGAGGACCGGCACACGGACGCGCTGGTCCCCGGCTGGTCGGTGGCCCAGAACATCTCCCTGCCGTTCCTCAGGTCGCTCTCCACGGTGGGACTCGTGAGCCGCTCCAAGGAGGACGCGCTCGGCCGCGCCGCCATCGAGCAGCTCGGTGTCGTCGCCCGGGACGAACACAGCACCGTCGAGGAGCTGTCGGGCGGCAACCAGCAGAAGGTCGTCGTCGGCCGCTGGCTCGCCGAGAACCCCCGCGTCCTCATCCTGGACGAGCCGTTCCGAGGAGTGGACATCGGCGCCCGCCGCGACATCGGCCGCCGCGCCCGCGCCCTGGCCACCGAAGGGGCAGCCGTCCTCGTCCTGTCCGCCGACGTCGACGAGATCCTCGAGATCGCCGACCGGGTCGTCGTCCTGGCCGCGGGCGAGATCCGCCTCGACGCGTACGGGGAAGACGCGGAGCGCGACCGCGTGATCCAGACCATCTCGGCGTCCGTCTGATGCCCGGCACACCAGGAAGTACGCCATGACCACCACCCAGAGCACCACCGTGCCGACCGCGGCCCCGTCCGCACCCGCCGTCGGCCACCGGATCCAGAACGCCGTCATCAAGTACGGCTTCATCTTCGTCACCGTCACGCTCTTCGCGTACTTCGCGATCAGCGAGCCGTCCTTCCGCGACTCGGCGACGCTCCTCGACACCCTCCGGTACGTCTCCGTCGCCGCCGTCCTCGGCCTCGGCGTCACGCTCACCATGGCCGTCGGCGGAATGGACATGTCGGTCGGCGCCGTCGCCGGCCTCGGCGTCACGGTCGCCGCGAAGACGATGGTCACCTACAACCAGGTCGGCACGGTGGCGATCCTCGCGGTCGTCGCTGCGGGCGCACTGGCCGGATTGCTGAACGCCCTGCTGATCGTCGTCCTCAAGATCCCCGACATGCTCGCCACGCTCGGCACCATGTTCGTGATCCAGGGCACCAAACTCATCCTGGTCGACGGTCAGTCCATCACCCCCGGCATGACCCAGTCCGACGGCACCACCGCGCCCGGCAGGTTCACCGAGGGCTTCCTGCGCATCGACCGCGGCACCTTCCTCGGCGTACCCGGCTCGGTGCTGATCTTCGGCGCGCTGACCGTCGTCGCCTGGGTGTTCCTGGCCCGCACCCGCTGGGGGCGCGTGCTGTACGCGATCGGCGCCAACCCCGAGGCCTCGCGGCTGGCCGGCATCCGCGTCGGCGCGTACCGGGCGCTGGCCTACGTCCTCTCCGGCGTCCTCGCCTCCATCGGCGGCCTGATCCTGGCCTCCCGCATCGGCCAGGGCGATGTCTCCGCCGGTACCTCCCAGCTGCTCGAAGCCGTCGCCGTCGCCCTCGTCGGCACCTCCGTCCTCGGCCGGGGCCGCCCCAACGTCTGGGGCACGGCCCTCGGCGCCGTCCTGATCGGGATCATCACCACGGGTCTGACCATCGAGGGACTGCCCTACTACACGCAGGACGTCGTCGAGGGCGCGGTCCTCATCCTCGCCCTGGTCTTCAGCTTCACCCTGTCCAAGCGCCGCACCGCATAAGGGAGTTACGAGTCGATGGGCTACCGCATCCTGGAGACCGAGGACGTCGCCGGCTATCTGCGTGAGCGCGGCCACTGGGGCACCGACGAGCCGGAGGTCCGCGAGGTCTCCGACGGCAACATGAACCGCGTCTTCCTCGTCACCGCCACCGACGGCACCCGGGGCCTCGCCGTCAAGCAGGCCCTGCCCTGGGTGCGGGTCGCGGGCCCCTCCTGGCCGATGAGCCCCGAGCGTGCCGACGCCGAGGCCCGCGCCTACGAGCAGGTCGCCAAGGTCGCCCCGGACAAGATCCCGGCGATCCACGGCTACGACTCCGACAACCACGCCCTCGTCATGGAGGACATGTCCGACCTGGAGGTGCTGCGCACGATCCTCAACGAGGGCGGCACCTACGGCCCGGACACCTCCCGCCGCATCGGCGAGTTCGTCGCCCAGCTCTCCTTCGCGACCAGCGACTTCGGCATGGCCTCCGCCGAGCGCAAGGCCCTGATCGCGGCGTCCGTCAGCCCCGAGCTGTGCAAGATCACCGAGGACGTCGTGCTCAGCGAGCCGTACCTCGAGCACGAGCACAACCACTGGCACCCCGGCCTCGACGACCTCGCCGCCGCCTTCCGCTCCGACCCGCGACTGCGCACCGAGGTCGCCGAACTGCGCCACCTCTTCATGACCGGCGCGCAGGCCCTGCTCCACGGCGACCTGCACACCGGCAGCATCATGGTCGGCACGCGCGACGGCGCCCCGGTGGTACGGGTCTTCGACCCCGAGTTCTCCTTCGTCGGGCCGATCGGCTTCGACCTCGGCCTGTACTGGGCGAACACGCTCGTCTCCGCGGCCCGCGCGGACGCGCTCGGCGTCGAGGGCGACCACGGCGGCCAACTCCGGCTCTCCTGGGACGCGTTCCGGGCGGAGTTCCGCCGGCTGTGGCCGACCCGTGTCGACACCTTCTTCGACGACGCCTTCCTCGACCGCTTCCTGGACCGCGTCTGGACAGAGTCCCTGGGCTTCGCCGGCGCGGAGATCGTCCGTCGCATCATCGGCTTCGCCCACCTCACCGACCTCACCACGCTGCCGGACCCGGTGCCCGCCTCCCGGCGCGCCCTTCTCCTCGGCCGTGAACTGATCGTGCGACGCGCGGAGTTGACGTCACCCCAGGACGTCGAGGCGCTCCTGTGCTGACGGGTGCTCGGCCATGGCGGCGCACGCGGAAGGGCGGCTCCCCCGTGGGAGCCGCCCCTCAAGTCGATCCGATCATCCGCTCAGGATCTGATCACTTCTTGGTCACTTCTTGTCGAGCAGGTCCTGCACCTTGCCGCGGACCTCGTCCGTGGCGAGCCCGCGGATCGTCAGCGTCGTACGGCGGCGCAACACGTCGTCCGTCGTCTCGGCCCACTCGTGGTCGCGGGCCCACACGACCTGCGCCCAGATCTCCGGGGCGTCCGGGTGGACGCGCTCGGCGAGCTCCGGGTTCTCGTTCGCCAGACGCGCGATGTCGAAGGCCAGCGAACCGTAGTGCGTCGCCAGGTGCTTGGCGGTGTCGGCGCCCATACGGGGGCCGGGCGCCGGGCCGTCGACGAGCAGCCGGTGGGCGACCGCGCGCGGGTTGGCGACACCCGGCAGCGGCATCTTCTTCGGCAGCTCGGAGATCGGCTCGAAGTCCTCGCCCAGCGGACGGCCCGGCAGCGACTCCAGCTTCTTCATGACCGTACGGCCTATGTGCCGGAAGGTGGTCCACTTGCCGCCCGCGACGGACAGCATCCCGCCGCGGCCCTCCGTGACGACCGTCTCGCGCTTGGCCTTCGAGGTGTCGCCGGGGCCGCCGGGCAGCACCCGCAGACCGGCGAAGGAGTACGTGATCAGATCACGGGAGAGCTGCTGGTCGCGGATGGAGAACGCGGCCTCGTCCAGGATCTGGGCTATGTCCTTCTCGGTGACCGAGACGTCCGCCGGGTCGCCCTCGTACTCCTCGTCGGTCGTGCCGAGCAGCAGCATGTCCTCCCAGGGGAGGGCGAAGGTGATGCGGTACTTGTCGATCGGGGTGGCGAGCGCGGCCTTCCAGGGGGAGGTGCGCTTGAGAACCAGGTGCGCGCCCTTGGACAAGCGGATGGACGGCGCCGCGTTCGGGTCCTCCATCTTGCGCAGGTGGTCGACCCAGGGACCGGTGGCGTTGAGGACGAGGTGCGCGTTGACGCCGAACTCCACGCCGTTCGTACCGTCCTTGAGGTCCGCGCCCGTGACCCGGCCCTTGGTGAAGCGCAGTCCGGTCACCTCCGCGTGGTTGAGCACGACGGCGCCCGCCTCGACGGCCGCGCGGACCGTCATCAGCGCCATGCGCGCGTCGTTCATCTGGTCGTCGCCGTACACGGCCACGGCCTTGAGGTTCTCGGTGCGCAGCTCCGGCACGTCCTGCTGCGCCTTGGCCGGCGAGAGCAGGTGGCCGACGCCGTCACCGAACGCCGACAGCGCGGAGTAGGCGAAGACGCCCGCCCCGAGCTTCGCCGCGCCGTGCGGCCCGCCCTTGTACACGGGGAGGTAGAACGTGAGCGGGTTCGCCAGGTGGGGGGCCACCTGACGGGAGACCGCACGGCGCTCGAAGTGGTTCTCCGCCACCAGCTTCACCGCGCCGGTCTGCAGGTAGCGCAGACCGCCGTGGAGCAGCTTGGAGGAGGCGGAGGAGGTGGCGCCGGCGAAGTCGCCGGCGTCGACCAGAGCCACCCGCAGACCGGACTGCGCGGCGTGCCAGGCGGTGGAGATGCCCAGGATGCCGCCGCCGATCACGAGAAGGTCGTACGTCGCCTTGGAGAGCTGCTCCCGGGTCTCGGCGCGGCTCGGGTTGGAGCCGGAGGCCGGGTGCGTACCGAGGGCAGGCACGGTCTGCAGGGTGGACTGACTGGTCATTGCGGGTTCTTACTCCTCGTCAGTTCTCGTCCTCGAGCCAGCCCATGGTCCGCTCGACGGCCTTGAGCCAGCTCTTGTACTCACGGTCGCGGGTCTCCGCGTCCATGTTGGGGGTCCATTCCGCGGCCCGGCGCCAGTTGGCGCGCAGGTCCTCGGTGTTGGTCCAGAAGCCGACGGCGAGACCGGCGGCGTAGGCGGCGCCGAGGCAGGTGGTCTCGGCGACCATCGGGCGCACCACGGGGGCGTCCAGGACGTCGGCCAGGGTCTGCATCAGCAGGTTGTTGGAGGTCATGCCGCCGTCGACCTTGAGGGCCGTGAGCTCGACGCCGGAGTCCTTCGTCATGGCGTCGCTGACGTCACGGGTCTGCCAGGCCGTGGCCTCCAGGACGGCGCGCGCGATGTGCGCCTTGGTGACGTACCGGGTCAGACCGGCGATCACACCGCGGGCGTCGGGACGCCAGTACGGGGCGAACAGACCGGAGAACGCCGGCACGAAGTAGGCGCCGCCGTTGTCCTCGACCGAGGACGCGAGGGTCTCGATCTCGGCGGCGGACTTGATCAGGCCCATCTGGTCGCGCATCCACTGCACCAGCGAACCGGTGACGGCGATCGAGCCCTCGAGGGCGTAGACCGGAGCCTGGTCGCCGATGCGGTAGCCGACCGTGGTGAGCAGGCCCGAGTACGAGTTGATGATCTTGTCGCCGGTGTTCATCAGCATGAACGTGCCGGTGCCGTACGTGGACTTGGCCTCGCCCTCGGAGAAGCAGGTCTGGCCGAACAGGGCCGCCTGCTGGTCGCCGAGCGCGGAGGCGACCGGGATGCCGCCGAGCAGCTCGCCGAGCGGGCCGCCGGTGACCTCGCCGTAGACCTCGGCGGAGGAGCGGATCTCCGGGAGCATCGCCAGCGGGACGCCGATGGACTCGGCGATCTTCTCGTCCCACGCCAGGGTGTGCAGGTTCATCAGCATGGTGCGGGAGGCGTTGGTGACGTCGGTGACGTGGTGACCGCCGTTCACACCGCCCGTCAGGTTCCAGATGACCCAGGAGTCCATGGTGCCGAAGAGGATGTCCCCGGCCTCGGCGCGCTCGCGCAGGCCCTGGACGTTGTCGAGCAGCCAGCGGGCCTTGGGACCGGCGAAGTAGGACGCGAGCGGCAGGCCGGTCTCGCGGCGGAAGCGGTCCTGGCCGACATTGCGACCGAGCTCCTTGCAGAGCGCGTCGGTGCGGGTGTCCTGCCAGACGATGGCGTTGTGGACGGGCTCACCGGTGTTCTTGTCCCACAGCACGGTGGTCTCGCGCTGGTTGGTGATGCCGATGGCCTTGATGTCGTCGCGGGTGATGCCCGCCTTCTCGATGGCCCCGGCCACGACTTCCTGGACGTTGGTCCAGATCTCGGCGGCGTTGTGCTCGACCCAGCCCGGCTTGGGGAAGATCTGCTCGTGCTCCTTCTGGTCGACGGAGACGATGCGTCCGTCGCGGTCGAAGACGATGCAGCGGCTGGACGTGGTGCCCTGGTCGATCGCGGCGATGAAGGGGCCGGCGGTGTGTGCGTCGGTCACGGTGTGCTCCTGAAGGTTCCGTATGAAAGAGGCTGGCTCACGGCGTATTGCTCACGGCCTGACGGCGTATTGCTTACGGCTCGGAAAACCTTGCGGTTCAAGGAGGGCCCGAGGCCCGAAGGCCTCGGGGATTTAAGCAAAGGCGACGTTGTAGAGGCCTGCGGCGATCGCGCCGCCGATCAGCGGACCGACGACCGGAACCCAGGCGTAGCTCCAGTCGGAGCCGCCCTTGTTCGGCAGGGGGAGCAGCGCGTGCACGATGCGCGGGCCGAGGTCACGGGCCGGGTTGATCGCGTAGCCGGTGGGTCCACCGAGGGAGAGGCCGATGGAGACAACCACCAGCGCGGTGATCAGGGCGCCCAGGGGGCCGAGGCCGTTGCCCTTGTCGTTGAGACCCTGCGTGAGGACCGCGAGCACCAGCACGACAGTCGCGATGATCTCAGTGGCGAGGTTCTGCACCGCGTTGCGGATCTCGGGGCCGGTGGAGAAGATACCGAGCACGGGGCCCGCGCCCTTCTCCTCCGCCTCGACGGCCTTGGAACCAGCGGCCTGCGCGTCCGAAGCCTCCACGATGTCGGGGTCGGTCAGGTGCGCGTGGAACTGTCCGTAGTACACGACCCAGACCAGCGTGGCGCCGATCATCGCGCCGAGCAGCTGGCCGCCCCAGTACACCGGCAGGTTGTTCCAGCCGCCGTCCTTGATGGTCAGCGCCAGCGTCACGGCCGGGTTCAGGTGTGCGCCGGACAGCGGCGCGGAGGTGTAGACCGCCGTGAGGACCGCGAAGCCCCACCCGAAGGCGATGGCGAGCCAGCCGGCGTTTCTGGCCTTGGAGGCCTTCAGCGTGACGGCGGCACAGACGCCACCGCCGAGCAGGATGAGTATGGCGGTACCTATGGTCTCGCCGATGAAGATGTCGGAGCTGGACACCCGCGACTCCTTTGTCCTTCGTCCAGGGGAAGGCGAACCCCGGGTCCCACCGGTGGTTCGCGCCCTCGGGGGTGAGGGCGATGCCGGCCCATGGCACTGTCACACTCTAACGCGTATTGCCGGTAGGTGTTCGACAATGCCGACCGATGGACGGGAGTCTTGCCCTGGCGTTACCAGCTCGTCAAGAGTTCCGTTATCGAAAACACGATCGTTATTGATCGCTGTGAGTTATCGATCTTGAGCGGCTCGGGTACCTCGCGCGTACATGCCAAAAGGGGCCGGTACGTGGGACACGTACCGGCCTGTTGTCGTACGGGGTTCAGCTCGTCGTTCGGGGCGTCAGAACCGCCCGGCTCCCAGGTCCCGGGAGACCGCGCGGGCGCAGTCCCGCACCGCCGCGATCAGCTCGGGGCGCACCTCGCCGTCCCGGCAGATCCGCTCCACGGCTCCCGCGATGCCCACCGCGCCCACCGGCATGCGCCGCCGGTTGTGGATGGGTGCCGCGACCGAGGCGACGCCCGTCCATGTCTCCTCGACGTCGTCGGCGTACCCGCGCGCGCGGGTCAGGTCGAGGACCCCCTCGAACTGCTCCGGTTCGACCGTCGTGCGGGCCGTGAACGTCTTCCGCTCGGCCTCCAGGACCTCGCTGTGCGCCACCGGGTCGTAGGCGGACAGGACCTTGCCCAGGGCCGTGGAGTGCAGCGGCTGCATGGCCCCGACCTCCAGCACCTGACGGCTGTCGTCGGGCCGGAACACGTGGTGCACGATCAGTACGCCGTGTTGGTGCAGCACACCCAGGTAGACGCTCTCGCCGCTGGAGCGGGCCAGGTCGTCGGTCCACACCAGCGCCCGCGCGCGCAGCTCGTGCACGTCGAGATAGGTGGTGCCGAGCCGCAGCAGCTCGGCGCCGAGCTGGTAGCGCCCCGAGACGCTGTCCTGTTCGACGAAGCCCTCCTGCTGGAGGGTGCGCAGTATGCCGTGGGCCGTGCCCTTGGCCAGGCCCAGCGAGGAGGCGATGTCGGACAGGCCGAGCTGCCGCTCGCCGCCCGCGAGGAGCCGCAGCATCGCCGCCGCCCGTTCGAGCGACTGGATGTTCCGTGCCATCGCCGTGCTGCCTCCGTCCCCTTCGACCGACAGCGTGCGCCTCCGCTACCGCCGTTCGGCAATGTCGAACACTACCGTTCGTTGCCGAGCTCCCGCTAATGGGTCGTCGCAACAGGTTCGATCTGTCTTAACACCCCGGACGCACCCGCCACGCCCGTCCGCCCCGTGGACGGCCCTGACCCCGTGACGGTGCTCGGGCTACCCTGACGGCGTGCGCCTTCCATGGGAAGCGCAAAGCCGACAGCCGTCGCACTTCAGGGAGCACCTTCATGGCTTCGTTGCCGAACCCGTCCCTTTCGTCCGAGCTTGCCGAGAACCGGACCCGCATCGCCGCCCTCCGCGAGGCGCTCGCCGAGCGTGTCGTGGTGGCCGACGGCGCGATGGGCACGATGCTGCAGGCGCAGGATCCGACGCTGGAGGACTTCGAGAACCTCGAGGGCTGCAACGAGATTCTGAACATCACCCGCCCCGACATCGTCCGTTCCGTCCACGAGGCCTACTTCGAGGTGGGCGTGGACTGCGTGGAGACGAACAGCTTCGGCGCCAACCACTCGGCCATGGCCGAGTACGAGATCTCCGACCGCGTGCACGAGCTGTCCGAGGCGGGCGCCCGCATCGCCCGCGAGGTGGCCGACGAGTTCGCCGGCCGCGACGGCCGCCGGCGGTGGGTGC
This sequence comes from Streptomyces mirabilis, assembly GCF_039503195.1. NCBI lineage: Bacteria > Bacillati > Actinomycetota > Actinomycetes > Kitasatosporales > Streptomycetaceae > Streptomyces > Streptomyces mirabilis. The sequence continues at coordinate 2,509,878 of NZ_JBCJKP010000001.1, read as the reverse complement.
TGGGCTCCATCGGCCCCGGTACGAAGCTGCCGACCCTCGGCCACATCGGCTTCCACACGCTGCGCGACGGCTTCCAGGCGAACGCCGAGGGCCTGATCGCCGGCGGCGCGGACGCCCTGATCGTCGAGACCACCCAGGACCTCCTCCAGACGAAGTCGTCCATCCTCGGCGCCCGCCGGGCCCTGGACGCGCTCGGGGCCGACCTGCCTTTGCTGGTCTCCCTCGCCTTCGAGACGACCGGCACGATGCTGCTGGGCTCGGAGATCGGCGCCGCGCTGACCGCGCTGGAACCGCTGGGCATCGACATGATCGGCCTGAACTGCTCCACCGGCCCCGCCGAGATGAGCGAGCACCTGCGCTACCTCGCCCGCCACTCCCGCATCCCGCTGCTGTGCATGCCGAACGCCGGGCTGCCCATCCTCACCAAGGACGGGGCGTACTTCCCGCTGACCCCGCCCGAGATGGCGGACGCGCAGGAGACCTTCGTCCGGCAGTACGGCCTGTCCCTGGTCGGCGGCTGCTGCGGCAGCACCCCCGAGCACCTGCGCCAGGTCGTCGAGCGCGTGCGCGGGATGGCACCGGCGGAGCGGCGCCCCCAGCCGGAACCGGGCGCCGCCTCCCTCTACCAGACCGTCCCGTTCCGCCAGGACACCGCGTACATGGCGATCGGTGAGCGCACCAACGCCAACGGCTCGAAGAAGTTCCGCGAGGCCATGCTGGAGGCCCGCTGGGACGACTGTGTGGAGATGGCCCGCGACCAGATCCGCGAGGGCGCCCACATGCTCGACCTGTGCGTCGACTACGTGGGCCGGGACGGCGTCGCGGACATGCGGGAGCTCGCCGGACGCTTCGCCACCGCCTCCACGCTGCCCATCGTGCTGGACTCCACCGAGGTCGACGTCCTGCGCGCAGGCCTGGAGAAGCTCGGCGGCCGGGCCGTCATCAACTCCGTCAACTACGAGGACGGCGACGGCCCCGAGTCCCGCTTCGCCAAGGTCACCGGGCTGGCGCAGGAGCACGGCGCGGCGCTGATCGCGCTGACCATCGACGAGGAGGGCCAGGCCCGCACCGTCGAGACCAAGGTGGCCATCGCCGAACGGCTCATCGAGGACCTGACGACGAACTGGGGCATCCATGAGTCGGACATCCTCATCGACACCCTGACCTTCACCATCTGCACCGGCCAGGAGGAGTCCCGCAAGGACGGCATCGCCACCATCGAGGCGATCCGCGAGCTCAAGCGCCGCCGCCCCGACGTGCAGACCACGCTGGGCCTGTCGAACATCTCCTTCGGACTCAACCCGGCCGCGCGCATCCTGCTGAACTCGGTCTTCCTCGACGAGTGCGTCAAGGCGGGCCTGGACTCGGCGATCGTGCACGCGTCGAAGATCCTCCCCATCGCGCGCTTCGACGAGGAGCAGGTCACCACCGCCCTCGACCTGATCTACGACCGGCGCATCGCCCAGCAGGGCGACGAACCGGCCTACGACCCCCTCCAGAAGCTGATGGCGCTGTTCGAGGGCGCCACCACCAAGTCGCTGAAGGCGGGCAAGGCCGAGGAGCTGGCCGCGCTGCCCCTGGACGAGCGACTCAAGCGGCGCATCATCGACGGCGAGAAGAACGGCCTCGAGGCCGACCTCGCCGAGGCCCTCCAGACCCGCCCCGCCCTCGACATCGTCAACGAGACGCTGCTCGACGGCATGAAGGTGGTCGGAGAGCTGTTCGGCTCCGGCCAGATGCAGTTGCCGTTCGTGCTCCAGTCCGCCGAGGTCATGAAGTCCGCGGTCGCCTACCTCGAACCGCACATGGAGAAGTCGGACGCCGAGGGCAAGGGCACCATCGTGCTGGCGACCGTGCGCGGCGACGTGCACGACATCGGCAAGAACCTCGTCGACATCATCCTGTCCAACAACGGCTACAACGTCGTCAACCTCGGCATCAAGCAGCCGGTCTCCGCGATCCTGGACGCGGCCGAGGAGCACCGGGCCGACGTCATCGGCATGTCGGGCCTGCTCGTCAAGTCCACGGTGATCATGAAGGAGAACCTGGAGGAGCTCAACCAGCGGGGTCTGTCCGCCGATTACCCGGTCATCCTCGGCGGCGCCGCCCTCACGAGGGCGTACGTCGAGCAGGACCTGTACGAGATCTACGAGGGCGAAGTCCGCTACGCCCGGGACGCGTTCGAGGGCCTGCGCCTGATGGACGCGCTCATCGGGGTCAAGCGGGGCGTGCCGGGGGCCGTACTGCCGGAGCTCAAGCAGCGCCGAGTGAGGGCCACCGCCCCGACGGTCGTCGAGGAGCGCCCGGAGGAGGGCCACGTCCGCTCGGACGTATCCGTCGACAACCCGGTGCCCACCCCGCCCTTCTGGGGCACCCGTGTCATCAAGGGCATCCAACTCAAGGAGTACGCCTCCTGGCTGGACGAGGGCGCGCTGTTCAAGGGCCAGTGGGGCCTGAAGCAGGCCCGCGTGGGCGACGGACCGACGTACGAGGAACTCGTCGAGACCGAGGGCCGGCCCCGGCTGCGCGGACTGCTGGACAAGCTCCAGACCGACAACCTGCTCGAAGCGGCCGTCGTCTACGGCTACTTCCCCTGTGTGTCCAAGGACGACGACCTGATCATCCTGGACGAACAGGGCAACGAGCGCACCCGCTTCACCTTCCCGCGCCAGCGCCGCGGACGGCGGCTGTGCCTGGCCGACTTCTTCCGGCCCGAGGAGTCCGGTGAGCGGGACGTCGTCGGCCTCCAGGTCGTCACGGTCGGCTCCCGCATCGGTGAGGAGACGGCCGAGCTCTTCGCGGCGAACTCCTACCGTGACTACCTCGAACTGCACGGCCTGTCCGTGCAGCTGGCCGAGGCCCTCGCCGAGTACTGGCACGCCCGCGTCCGCTCCGAGCTCGGCTTCGCCGGTGAGGACCCCTCGGCCATCGAGGACATGTTCGACCTCAAGTACCGCGGTGCCCGTTTCTCCCTCGGCTACGGCGCCTGCCCCGACCTGGAGGATCGCGCCAAGATCGCCGAACTCCTGGAGCCCGAGCGCATCGGCGTCCACCTCTCGGAGGAGTTCCAGCTGCACCCCGAGCAGTCCACGGACGCGATCGTCATCCACCACCCGGAGGCGAAGTACTTCAACGCGAGGTGAGGGCCCTCACAACCGACAGGCGTTTCATCTGACGCCGTCGTACACTGGACGGTCCACAGCAGGCCGGTTCCCCCTGAGGGAACCGGCCTTCTCGTCCCTCAAGGAGGTGCGCCAGGATGACCACTACGGTTCCCGCGCTCGGTACCCGTACGGCCGAAGGCTCAGCGCTGCAGGCCGTGCTCCTGGACATGGACGGCACCCTGGTGGACACCGAGGGGTTCTGGTGGGATGTCGAGGTCGAGATCTTCCGGGTGCTCGGGCACACCCTCGACGACTCCTGGCGCCATGTGGTGGTCGGCGGACCCATGACCCGCAGCGCGGGTTTCCTGATCGAGGCCACCGGGGCCGACATCACGCTCGGCGAGCTCACGGTGCTGCTCAACGACGGTTTCGAGGACCGTATCGACCGGGCGCTGCCGCTGATGCCGGGGGCGGCCAGACTCCTCGCGGAGCTCGCCGCGCACGAGATCCCCACCGCCCTGGTCTCCGCCTCGCACCGGCGCATCATCGACCGTGTTCTGGCCTCCCTGGGCCCCCAGTACTTCGCGCTGACCGTCGCGGGCGACGAGGTGGAGCGGACCAAGCCCTTCCCCGACCCGTATCTGCTGGCGGCGTCCGGACTCGGCGCCGAACCGGGCCGGTGCGCCGTCATCGAGGACACCGCCACGGGCGTCGCCGCCGCGGAGGCCGCGGGCTGCCACGTGGTCGCCGTCCCCTCCGTCGCACCGATCGCCCCCGCCGTCCGGCGCACGGTCGTGACCTCCCTGGAAGAGGTCGACCTGCCATTCCTCCGAGGTCTGATGACGGAAATGCGCTAGGCGTTCACCCAGCGTGCATAACCGAATGTGCCGATAACCCTTGCGTATCCGCAGGTAAGGGCCCCGGACCTGCCACGGGAAATTGATTCCGGGGCCGGATGGCCGAATTCCGGTACTCTCCCACCGAGTTGGCAGTGTGAGGTTCGTCACCTGACGAGGGGTCGACATTCGGCCTGTCGTGTGCAGTAACCCCCCTTTCGGGGGTGGTGGGCGTGCCCTTGTGTCCCGATTGGTGGAACGCTGCACTAATCCTTCCGCTGTCGGGTTATCGGTGCGTCCACGCCCGGTTTCGCAGCGTGATGGGAGCTCAACTCCGGTCTCTGCGGGCCGTCCTGGTGGTGCGGACTAATGTCGTCGCGAGAACCTCGCCATAACCCCGGTGACTCGCCCGCACCACCCCTGCATGGCGAGTACACGGACACGACAGCTCTGGAGAAACTCGAGCATGAACCGCAAGACTTTGGTGCTGCCGGCCGTTGTGGGCCTGCTCGCCCCGGTGCTCGCCGCGTGTGGCGGTTCCAACAGCGGGGGGAGCGGCGGCGGTGCGATCGTCGTGGGCACCACGGACCGGTTCACCGCATCGAAGGATGCCCCGGCTCCTCTCGACCCGGCGTACGCGTACGACGTCGGCACCTGGAACATCCTGCGTCAGACCGTGCAGACGCTGATGGTCCAGCCCCGCGGTGACGGCGACCCCCAGCCCGAGGCTGCCGAGAGCTGCGGTTTCACCGACTCCGGCAACGAGCGCTACGCCTGCACGCTGCGCGACGGACTGAAGTTCGCGAGCGGTGACCCGATCACCGCCAAGGACGTGAAGTTCTCGATCGACCGCGCCATGGCGCTCAAGGCCGACAGTGGTGTGTTCGCGCTGCTGTCCACCGTCGACACCGTGGAGACGCAGGGCGACCGCCAGGTGATCTTCCACCTGAAGACCGCGGACGCCACCTTCCCGTTCAAGCTGTCGACCCCGGTCGCCGGCATCGTGAACCCGAAGGACTACGAGAAGGGCAAGCTGCGCGACGGCTTCTCCGTCGACGGCTCCGGTCCGTACACCCTCCAGGCCGACGTCAAGAACGACGAGGCCGTCAAGATCACCTTCACCAAGAACCCGAACTACAAGGGTCTGTTGAAGCCGAAGAACGACAAGGTCGAGATGCGCTCCTTCGAGAGCGCCGACGCCATGGGCACCGCGCTCAACAAGGGCGACATCGACCTCATGACCCGCGCGATGACGCCGGAGCAGATCAACAAGCTCGGCGCCGCCGGTGCGACCGGCAAGATCGACCTGGTCGAGATGCCCGGCCTCGAGATCCGCTACCTCGGCTTCAACACCAACGACCCGTCGGTGAAGAGCAAGGCCGTCCGCCAGGCCATGGCCGAGGTGATCAACCGCGGCGAGCTCGTCTCCAAGGTGTACGGCTCCCAGGCCGAGCCGCTGTTCTCGATGGTCCCGGCCACCATCACGGGTCACTCCAACTCGTTCTTCAACAAGTACGGCGACCCGAGCGTCTCCAAGGCGACCACGACGCTGAACAAGGCCGGCATCACCACCCCGGTGAAGCTCACCCTGCACTACACGACCGACCACTACGGCTCGGCCACCGCGCAGGAGTTCGAGGTGCTGAAGAAGCAGCTCAACGCCAGCGGCCTCTTCAGCGTCGAGATCAAGGGCGAGCCCTGGACGACGTTCCGTCCGGCCGAGAAGAAGAACGAGTACCAGGTCTACGGCATGGGCTGGTTCCCCGACTTCCCGGACGCCGACAACTACCTGGCGCCGTTCCTCGACAAGGACAACACCCTCGGCTCCCCGTACGTGAACTCCACGATCCGCAGCACGCTGATCCCGGAGTCCCGCCGCGAGGCCGACCGCCTCACCGCGTCGAAGAGCCTCACCGAGATCCAGGACAAGGTGGCCGACGACGTACCGCTCCTGCCGCTGTGGCAGGGCAAGCAGTACATCGCCGCGCGGGACGACATCACGGGCACCGAGTGGGCGCTCAACTCGTCCTCCACGCTCCAGCTGTGGGAGCTCGGCCGCGGTGTGGGCGGCTGACCGGTCCTCCTCAGGCGCCGGGTCCCGTGGGCCCGGCGCCCGGCCCGGCGCCCGCTCCATGCGGCGTTCCAGAGAAACAACGACAAGGCACCTCCTCGTGAACATGCGCAACCAGTGGCCAGTCCTGTCCGTCGCGACGGGGCTGGCCGTCGGTCTGCTCGCCGGCTGCGGCTCGCAGACGGGCGACACCGGCAGCACCGGCTCCTCCCTGGTGATGGGGATGTCCGACGACGTCCTGGCCACCGACCCGGCCTCCGGCTACGACCCGGGATCCTGGCTGTTGTTCAACAACGTCTTCCAGTCGTTGCTGAGCTTCCCCAACGGCGGTACGGAGCCGGTTCCCGAGGCGGCCAAGGAGTGCGCGTTCGCGGACGCCACGACCAAGGTCTACAAGTGCACGCTCCAGGACGGCCTGAAGTTCAGCAACGGTGACGCCCTCACCTCCGAGGACGTCAAGTTCTCCTTCGACCGCATTCTGAAGATCGACGACGCCTCCGGTCCGGCCGTCATGTTCCCCATGCTCGACACGGTCCGGACCCCGGACGCGAAGACCGTCGTCTTCAGGCTGAAGTACGCCGACGCCACCTTCCCCAGCAAGATCGCCTCCGGCGCCGGCTCGATCGTGGACCACCGGCAGTACGCGGACAACGGGCTGCGCAAGGACGACCAGGCGGTCGGCTCGGGCCCGTACAAGCTGGACTCCTTCGGCAAGGACCAGGCCGTCTTCGCGGTCAACGACAGCTACAAGGGCACCGCCAAGGTGAAGAACTCCGGCATCACGCTGAAGTTCTTCCACGGCGACCAGAGCGCCCTGAAGAAGGCGCTGCTGAACCACCAGGTCGACATCGCCTACCGAGGTCTCGCCGCCGACGACATCGCGGACATCAGCAACGACACCTCCACCGGCAGGGGCCTCAACGTCGTCGAGGGCACCAGCGCCGAGGTCCAGCACATGGTCTTCAACATGGACGACCCGGTCGCCGGCAAGCTCGGCGTGCGCAAGGCCATCGCCTACCTGCTCGACCGCGAGGCCCTGGTCAACAAGGTCTACGAGGACACCGCGACGCCGCTGTACTCGATCGTCCCGGCCGGTGTCACCGGCCACAACACGGCCTTCTTCGACCGCTACGGAGCCCGCCCCTCGAGGACGAAGGCAGCCGCCGCGCTCCGGGCCGAGGGCATCACCGGCAAGGTCAGGCTCACGCTCTGGTCGACCCCCTCGCGCTACGGCCCCGCCACCGACCAGGAGTTCAGGGCGATCGCCCAGCAGCTCAACGCCAGCGGGCTGTTCGACGCGACCGTGAAGTCCGTCGCGTACGGCCAGTACGAGAAGGACATCGCCAAGGGCAAGTACGGCGTGTACGTGAAGGGCTGGGTGCCCGACTACCCGGACCCCGACAACTTCACGGCCCCCTTCTTCGGCAAGGGCAACGTGCTGAGCAACCACTACACGAACAGCACGATCACCGGGCGGCTCATCCCGAAGACGGCCGCCCAGAGCAACCGCTCCTCGACCGAAACCGAGTACGGCAAGATCCAGAACATCGTGGCCGAGGACCTCCCGGTCCTTCCGATCTGGCAGGCCAAGCAGTACGCGATCGTGCGGGACAACGTCTACGGCCTCGAGAACTGCCTCGACGCCTCGACGGTGTTCCGCTTCTGGGAGATCAGCAAGGACTGACTCCACGCCGGTACCGACGCCGAGGGCGCCCTCTTCGCGGAAGGGGGCGCCCTCGGTCGTGCTCCTGGGACTCTCGGTCGATCTCCTGGGACCCTCGGCCGAACTCCTGGGGGAGTGGACGGCGTCCGGGGGTTACTGCTGTGCGCCGGGGCGCACCAACCCGCTCTCGTACGCGTACACCGCGGCCTGCACCCGGTCGCGCAGCCCCAACTTCGTGAGCACGTGGCCCACATGCGTCTTGACGGTGGTCTCGCTGACGAACAGGTCGGCGGCGATCTCCGCGTTCGACAGGCCGCGCGCCACGAGCTTCAGCACCTCGACCTCCCGCTCGGTCAGGGTGTGCAGTGTGTCGGGCACCGGCTCGTCGCCCGACGGCAGATGACCCGCGTACTTGTCGAGCAGCCGGCGGGTGATGCTCGGCGCGAGCATCGCCTCGCCCGACGCGACCACCCGGATCGCCTGCACCAGCTCATTGGCCGGCGCGTCCTTGAGGAGGAAGCCACTGGCCCCGGCGCGCAGCGCCTCCACCACGTACTCGTCGAGGTCGAAGGTCGTCAGGACGAGCACCTTGGCCGGTCCGTCCCGCCCCGGCCCGGTGATCTGCCGGGTCGCCTCCACCCCGTCCATCCTCGGCATACGGATGTCCATCAGAACCACATCGGGCTGCAGCGCACGTACCTGATCCAGTGCCTGCAGACCGTCACCGGCCTCGCCGACGACCGCGATGTCCTGCTCCGCCTCCAGAATCATCCGGAAGCCGGTACGCAGCAGCGGCTGGTCGTCGACCAGTAGGACGCGGATGGCCACGCAAGTCTCCTTGGAGTCTGTCCGGCGGACCGGGCCGGAGCTGAAAACGCGCCGGACAGGTCCTAGTCCCGCCCCATTCTGCCCTGCTCGGTGACGGCGGAATCCGGCGCCCTGACCGGCAGCGGGTAGGGCGGGGGAGTACCACCGAATTCCGGACATACCGCTTGGTGGTCGCACCAGCCGCAGAGCTTGGTGGGCCTCGGTCGCCAGTCGCCCGTCTCGGTAGCCTGCCGGATCGCCTCCCACAGCGCGAGCAGTTTGCGCTCGACCCGCTCCAGGTCCTCGATCATCGGGTCGTACGTCACCACGTCGCCGCTGCCGAGGTAGACGAGCTGGAGCCGGCGCGGGACCACCTGCTTCAGCCGCCACACCACCAGGGCGTAGAACTTCATCTGGAACAGCGCGCCCTCGGCGTACTCCGGCCGCGGCGCCTTGCCCGTCTTGTAGTCGACGATCCGGACCTCGCCCGTCGGGGCCACGTCGACGCGGTCGATGATGCCGCGCAGCTTCAGCCCGGAGTCGAGTTGGGCCTCGACGGACAACTCACGCTCGGCGGGCTCCAGCCGCGTCGGGTCCTCAAGACTGAACCAGCGCTCCACCAGCTGCTCGGCCTCGCCGAGCCAGCGCGTCAACCGCTCGCCCTCGGGATCGTCGGCGAACAGCTCCACGACCTCCGGCCGCGTCTCGCGCAGCCGGTCCCACTGCCCCGGAATGAGCGCCTTGGCGCGCGGAGCCGTCCGCTCCGCCGCCGGGGCGTCGAAAAGGCGCTCCAGCACCGCGTGGACCAGCGTGCCGCGGGTGGCCGCCTCGCTCGGCTTCTCGGGGAGTCTGTCGATCACCCGGAACCGGTAGAGCAACGGGCACTGCATGAAGTCGCCCGCCCGTGAGGGCGACAGCGAGCTCGGAGGCAGGGCCGGGCGGGCCGCGGGAACCGCCGACGCGTCCGTCGCTTCGGCCATGGCGGCCTCGGCCACGGAGGCTTCGGCCGTGACGGCTTCGGTCGGCTCGGGAGGCACGGCGCCCCCGGTGCTGGTTTCCATGTCCACAGACCTTACGGCCCGCCACTGACAGTGAGTGCACAGTCGGGGCTTGTGCGCGCTTGTGCGACGGAGCGGAAAACAGAGGGGGTGCCGGGGCGGAACGCGTCGCGACGGACGCATACCATCGACCCAGACCCTCCTGCTCCGCATGACCGGGAGCGGGAGACGCTTCGAACGAGGGGACATCGTGGACGAGAGCGGCGGGAGCGGGCAGCCGCGGTCCGGCACCGACGAAGCGACCGAGCACCACGGGGAGCAGCGGGCCTCCTCGGCCCCGGTCGCGGGTGGCACGCGCTCCGGACCGGAGCGCCCCGAGCACCCCACCGGGCCGACACCACCCACGGCCGCCCCGGGCACCTCCGAGGCCGCCCCGTCCCCCGACCGACCCCACGACCCCACCGACTCCGACCGCGGGGCCGCGACGCACAGCGACCCTTCGAGCGGGGCCGAGGACGGGGCCGAGGCGCCCGGCGCTTCCCCGGACCAGGCCGGGGCACCCGCCGGTTCCGGTTCCCCGGACGAGGCCGGGCCGTCCGCCCAGGACGCGCCCCACGGCCCCTCCGCCGAAGCCCACCCGCACCCCGAGCCCGAACACCCCCGAACCCTTGCCCACGCCGGCACCGGTACCGGTACCGGCAAGGCGCAGCCCCCGCGACGCGGCCGGGAGCCCGGTGGCGGGCTGCTGATGGGGCGGCCGTTCGGCGTCCCCGTGTACGTGGCGCCCAGCTGGTTCCTCGTGGCCGCGCTGATCACCTGGGTGTTCGGCGGCCAGCTCGACCGCGTGCTGCCCGAACTCGGCGCCCTGCGCTACCTCGTGTCCCTCTTCTTCGCGGTCGCCTTCTATGCCTCCGTCCTCGTCCACGAGCTGGCCCACACGGTCGCCGCCCTGCGCTTCAAACTGCCGGTGCGCCGGATTCAGCTGCAGTTCTTCGGCGGCGTCTCGGAGATCGAGAAGGAGGCCGAGACCCCGGGCCGTGAGTTCGTGCTGTCCTTCGTCGGACCACTGCTCTCCCTCGTCCTCTCGGGCCTCTTCTACCTCGCCATGCTGGCCGTCGAGCCCGGCACGGTCCCCGGCGTGCTGCTGGCCGGCCTGATGATCTCCAACCTCATCGTGGCCGCCTTCAACCTGCTCCCCGGCCTGCCCCTGGACGGCGGCCGCATGCTCCGCGCCGTCGTCTGGAAGATCACCGGCAGGCCGATGAGCGGCACGATCGCCGCCGCCTGGGTCGGCCGCGCCCTCGCCGTCTCCGTACTGATCGGGCTGCCCCTGCTCACCCAGTCCGGAGCGCTCGGCGCCACCCAGGACCACGTCGGCGGCATGGACACGGTCACCGACGCCCTGCTCGCCGCGATCCTCGCCGCGATCATCTGGACCGGCGCCGGCAACAGCCTCCGCATGGCCCGTCTGCGCGAACACCTGCCCGAGCTGCGCGCCCGCTCGCTCACCCGGCGCGCGGTCCCGGTCGAGACCAGCACCCCTCTCTCGGAGGCGCTGCGCCGTGCCAACGAAGCCGGCGCCCGCGCCCTGGTCGTCGTGGACGCCGACGGCGAACCGCTCTCCCTCGTCCGCGAGGCCGCCATCGTCGGCGTACCGGAGCACCGCCGCCCCTGGGTCGCCGTCAGCGGCCTCGCCCAGGACCTCACCGACGGCATGCGGGTCTCCGCGGAGCTCGCCGGCGAGGCCCTCCTGGACACCCTCCGCGCCACCCCGGCGACCGAGTACCTGGTGGTGGAGGACTCGGGCGAGATCTACGGAGTCCTCTCGGCGGCAGACGTCGAGCGAGCCTTCGTCAAGGCGATGGCCCGCCCGTCCTGAGCGCGGCCCGAACGTGGTCGGCGCCCCGCGCGGGGACCGGTAGGCTGGTCACATGTCCGAACCGACCGGTGCCGCCCGCAGGCGCGGGCCCTTCAAGGTCGGGGACCAGGTTCAGCTGACCGACCCCAAGGGCCGCCACTACACGTTCACGCTCGAGGCCGGGAAGAACTTCCACACCCACAAGGGTTCCTTCCCCCACGACGAGCTGATCGGCGCTCCCGAGGGCAGCGTTGTCCGCACCACGGGGAACGTCGCCTATCTCGCGCTGCGCCCCCTGCTCCCCGACTACGTCCTGTCCATGCCCCGCGGCGCCGCCGTGGTCTACCCCAAGGACGCGGGGCAGATCCTGGCCTTCGCCGACATCTTCCCCGGCGCGCGCGTCGTGGAAGCGGGTGTGGGCTCGGGCTCGCTCAGCAGCTTCCTGCTGCGGGCCATCGGCGACCAGGGCATGCTCCACTCCTACGAGCGCCGCGAGGACTTCGCGGAGATCGCCCAGCAGAACGTGGAGCGCTACTTCGGCGGCCCGCACCCCGCCTGGCAGCTCACCGTCGGCGACCTCCAGGACAACCTGTCCGACACCGATGTCGACCGCGTCATCCTCGACATGCTCGCTCCCTGGGAGTGCCTGGAGGCCGTCTCCAAGGCGCTGGTCCCCGGCGGCATCCTGTGCTGCTACGTCGCCACCACCACCCAGCTCGCACGGACCGTCGAGTCCATCCGCGAGATCGGTTCCTTCAACGAGCCGACCGCGTGGGAGTCGATGATCCGCAACTGGCACGTGGAGGGCCTCGCGGTCCGTCCGGACCACCGGATGATCGGCCACACCGGCTTCCTGCTCACCGCCCGCCGCCTCGCGGACGGCGTCGAGCCGCCCATGCGCCGCCGCCGCCCCGCCAAGGGCGCCTACGGCGAGGACTACTCCGGCCCGAACGCCGACGGCGGCTCAGGCCGCTGACCCGACCGACGCGCACGCCGTCGACGTACTCAACGCACCACATCTGTGGCCGAGTTCCCGGAAGCACTCCGGAGCTCGGCCGCGGTGCGTTCCCGCGCGGGGGCCGCGGAACAGGTGGGCAACTCCGCCGCAAGCCCTTTCCGTTGACGTGCCACGATGACGCGCCGCCAGAAGTCCGGACCCCGCCGTTCCCCCCACTGTGACGTGTGGCACCATGCTGGCCACTCCACCCCCGCCGTCACGGCCCTCCCAGGAGACGCTCCTAGTGCAGCAATCCGTCGTCCCGGAACTGGCACACACCCACACCCGCCCCATCCACTGGCTCGCCACGGCCACCGCGCTGGCCGGAGTCGTCGCCCTCTCCTCGGTCCTCCAGCCCGGCTCCGCGACGGCGGCCCAGCCCGGCCCCGAGGCCAAGTCCGCCCCGGCCGCGACGGCGCCCCCGGACCCCGCGGGCGTCACGTTCCCGATCGAGTGCGGGCCCGTCAAGGTCCTCGTGCAGAAGAAGGCGTCCGGAGACCTCGACGGCGACGGCAGCCCGGAGACGGTGGCCGTCGTCCGCTGCGACGCGGGCATCGGCACCCCGCCCAACGGCGTCTACGTCCTCACGCAGGGCGGGTCGGGAGCCAGGAAGCCCCGTGTCGTGGCCACCCTGGTCGACCCGAAGGACCGCCTCGACGTCACCGACTTCGCGGTGCGTGACAGCGCCGTCACGGCGACCCTGCTCGGCTACTCCTCTGCCGACGTGCCGAGTTGCTGCCCGGACGTGAAGGAGCAGGCCAAGTGGCAGTGGAAGAACGGCACGTTCATCCGCTCGACACCCTCCGGGGCGCAGAACGCATGAGAAGTATGTGAGAAAAGAGACATTTCGTGACGCGGAGTGCCCTTCAGGTCACTCCGCGTCGGGACCGTAGACCTCGACCCTGTCCGAAACTCGACGTACGTGGATGCAGTCGCCCGGGCACTCCTTCGCGGAGTCGGCGACATCCCGCAGAAGCGTCAGCGGTACGGGCGTTGTGGCGCCCGGGGCCTGCAGGAGCTCGTCCTGGGCGCTCTTCACATAGGCCAGACCGTCGATGTCCAGCTCGAAGACCTCCGGCGCGTACTGGACGCAGATACCGTCCCCGGTACAGAGATCCTGGTCGATCCAGACCTCGAGAGCCTCGCTGTCGCCTGGGGCCTCCTGCTGCACGGTCATTTCTCCTGCCGTTTCCTGCGTCGAGCGATCCGAAGACTGGGGAATCGGGCCAGCTCTGACGGGTGTTGAACACGTCGACCCTACCTCCGCCCGCTTCCCGACCGTGTTCGGTGGGTATTCCCCTGGCGTGAGGGAGAGCGCAAGGGTGAAGATCGGACACACCTCGACAGTCTTTGTGATCTAGGGGTTTCAATCGACACCCACCCAGGTAGGGTCTGGAAGCGTCCAGCTCCCCTTGGAGGAGGTGAGGACCGTGGCAGCCCACGACGACGACATGAACCGCGGCATCCGCCCGGGACGAGGGTCCGATGACCCTGCCGGGCAGGTTGCCTACCTTGAGCAGGAGATCGCCGTCCTGCGACGCAAGCTCGCCGACTCTCCGCGGCACACGAGGATTCTCGAAGAGCGGATCGTCGAGCTGCAGACCAACCTGGCAGGCGTGTCCGCACAGAACGAGCGGCTCGCCAACACGCTCCGTGAGGCCCGCGACCAGATCGTGGCCCTCAAGGAAGAGGTCGACCGGCTGGCACAGCCACCGGCCGGCTTCGGTGTCTTCCTCACGGCGAACGAGGACGGCACGGCGGACATCTTCACCGGGGGCCGCAAGCTCCGGGTGAACGTCAGCCCCAGCGTGGAGCTCGAAGAGCTCAGGCGCGGCCAGGAAGTGATGCTCAACGAAGCCCTCAACGTGGTCGAGGCCATGGAGTACGAGAGCGTCGGCGACATCGTCACCCTCAAGGAGATCCTCGAGGACGGCGAACGCGCCCTCGTGGTGGGGCACACAGACGAGGAACGGGTGGTACGGCTCGCCGAGCCGCTGCTGGACGTCACCATCCGCCCCGGAGACGCCCTCCTTCTCGAACCCCGTTCCGGCTATGTCTACGAAGTTGTCCCGAAGAGCGAGGTCGAGGAACTCGTCCTCGAAGAGGTCCCGGACATCGGCTACGAGCAGATCGGCGGCCTGGGAAACCAGATCGAACTGATCCGCGACGCGGTCGAGCTCCCCTACCTCTACCCCGACCTCTTCAAGGAACACGAACTGCGGCCGCCCAAGGGTGTGCTGCTCTACGGGCCTCCCGGATGCGGCAAGACGCTCATCGCCAAGGCGGTCGCCAACTCGCTGGCCAAGAAGGTCGCCGAGGTCACCGGCCAGGCCACCGGCAAGAGCTTCTTCCTCAACATCAAGGGCCCCGAGCTCCTGAACAAGTACGTCGGCGAGACCGAGCGGCAGATCCGCCTCGTCTTCCAGCGTGCTCGTGAGAAGGCCAGCGAGGGCACCCCCGTCATCGTCTTCTTCGACGAGATGGAGTCCCTCTTCCGCACCCGTGGATCGGGCGTCAGCTCGGACGTGGAGAACACCATCGTCCCCCAGCTGCTCGCCGAGATCGACGGCGTGGAAGGCCTGGAGAACGTGGTCGTGATCGGCGCCTCGAACCGCGAGGACATGATCGACCCCGCGATCCTGCGCCCCGGACGACTCGATGTGAAGATCAAGATCGAGCGCCCGGACGCCGAGGCCGCCAAGGACATCTTCGCCAAGTACCTCACACAACGCCTCCCGCTGCACTCCGACGACCTCGGAGAGCACGGCGGGGACCGGGCGGCCACCGTCCACGGCATGATCCAGACCGCCGTGGAACAGATGTACGCCGAGTCCGAGGAAAACCGCTTCCTCGAGGTCACCTACGCCAACGGCGACAAGGAAGTCCTGTACTTCAAGGACTTCAACTCGGGCGCCATGATCGAGAACATCGTCGGCCGCGCCAAGAAGGCAGCGATCAAGGCCTTCCTCGAGCAGAACCAGAAGGGCCTTCGGGTCTCCCACCTCCTCCAGGCGTGCGTGGACGAGTTCAAGGAGAACGAGGACCTGCCGAACACCACCAACCCGGACGACTGGGCCCGAATCTCCGGAAAGAAGGGCGAACGGATCGTTTACATCCGTACGCTCGTCACTGGAAAGCAGGGCGCGGACACCGGACGCTCCATCGACACGGTGGCGAACACCGGGCAGTACCTGTAAAAGACAGGGCGGCTGCGGGTGCCCTCCACGGGTACCCGCAGCCGACTGCTTTTCGGGGCCACGGCTGGAGCAGAGCAATGACGCAAATGATCTCCCCACCAGCGCAGAGGCGTTCTAGGCTCTTTCGTACCGCCGAGTCGCGCGTTGCGGGGACGGGCACCGCACACGCACCGGAGCACCAGCGGTACTTGAGCAGCGCCCCCGACCGAGGGCGCCGCCGGGCAAGGAGGGCCGCATGACCGTACGGCGAGTAATGGGCATCGAGACGGAGTACGGGATCTCCGTCCCCGGCCACCCCAACGCCAATGCCATGCTCACCTCGTCCCAGATCGTCAACGCGTACGCGGCGGCGATGCACCGGGCGCGCCGCGCCCGCTGGGATTTCGAGGAGGAGAACCCGCTGCGGGACGCGCGAGGCTTCGACCTCGCCCGCGAGGCCGCCGACTCCAGCCAGCTCACCGACGAGGACATCGGCCTGGCCAATGTCATCCTCACCAATGGCGCACGGCTGTACGTGGACCACGCGCACCCGGAGTACAGCGCTCCCGAGGTCACCAACCCGTGGGACGCCGTCCTGTGGGACAAGGCCGGCGAGCGCATCATGGCGGAGGCCGCGGAGCGCGCGGCCCAGCTCCCCGGCGCCCAGCCGATCCACCTCTACAAGAACAACACCGACAACAAGGGCGCCTCGTACGGCACGCACGAGAACTACCTGATGAAGCGGGAGACCCCCTTCTCGGACATCGTGCGCCACCTCACGCCGTTCTTCGTCTCACGCCAGGTCGTCACCGGAGCGGGCCGCGTCGGTATCGGTCAGGACGGGCACGAGCACGGCTTCCAGCTCAGTCAGCGCGCGGACTACTTCGAGGTCGAGGTGGGCCTCGAGACCACGCTCAAGCGCCCCATCATCAACACCCGCGACGAGCCGCACGCGGACGCCGAGAAGTACCGCAGGCTGCACGTGATCATCGGTGACGCGAACCTGTCGGAGATCTCGACCTATCTCAAGCTGGGCACGACTGCACTGGTCCTGTCCATGATCGAGGACGGCTTCATCGCCGTCGACCTGGCCGTCGACCAGCCCGTGCGCACGCTGCACCAGGTCTCGCACGACCCCACGCTGAAGCGGCTCGTCACGCTGCGCAGCGGACGCACGCTGACCGCGGTGCAGCTCCAGATGGAGTACTTCGAGCTGTCGCGCAAATACGTGGAGGAACGCTTCGGGGCGGACGCCGACGACCAGACCAAGGACGTCCTGGCCCGCTGGGAGGACACTCTCAACCGCCTGGAGAACGACCCGATGAGCCTCTCGGGGGAGCTCGACTGGGTCGCCAAGCGGGAGCTCATGGAGGGCTACCGGCGCCGTGACGGCCTCGACTGGGACGCGGCACGGCTGCATCTGGTCGACCTCCAGTACGCCGACGTACGGGCCGAGAAGGGCCTGTACAACCGTCTGGCGGCGCGCGGCAAGATGAAGCGGCTCCTGGACGAGCGGGACGTCGAGCGGGCCCGTACGAAGCCGCCCGAGGACACCCGCGCGTACTTCCGCGGGCGCTGTCTGGAGCAGTACGCGGACGATGTGGCGGCGGCCTCCTGGGACTCGGTGATCTTCGATCTGCCGGGCCGGGACTCGCTCCAGCGCGTCCCAACCCTGGAGCCGCTTCGCGGAACGCGTAATCACGTCAAGGAGCTCCTCGACCGCTGCCGTACGGCGGAAGACCTGGTCAGGGTCCTGTCGGGCGGCTGACCGGGCCGCCAGGGGCATCGGAGCCCGGGCGGCACAACGGGGTGGAAAGACGCGACGTCCGGGAATCATCGAGGTGGCTCCCGGACGTTGTAGCAACTGCGGGGCCGATGTCGGACCCTGCTTGTAGGGTCTGATCAAGAACGTCGAACCGAGCGGGGTGAGGGTTATGGCGACCAAGGACACCGGCGGCGGACAGCAGAAGGCGACGCGTTCCACCGAGGAGGTCGAGGAGCAGGCGCAGGACGCGCAGGTGACGGACGACCTCAAGGAACGCCAGGAGAAGCTGAGCGACGACGTCGACTCGGTTCTGGACGAAATCGACGACGTCTTGGAGGAGAACGCCGAGGACTTCGTGCGAAGCTTCGTTCAGAAGGGTGGGGAGTGACCCTACCTTTGAATCGAAGGTCCGGTGGCCTTTAGGTGTCGGAGGGCCGCACCGTGAAGCGCTGTTCGCGGTGTAAGGAGTGCAAACCGCGGACGGCCTTCGCGAGTAACAAGTCGATGCGCGACGGACTTCAAGCTCATCGTCGCGCGTGTGCTGCGGCGCATCACCAGGAGCGGCAGTTCGCCAAGGGGTGGAACGTCCGGCCTCCAGTGGACGTGCCCGAGGGGCACAAACTCTGTCGGGGCTGTGGCGAGATCAAGCCCCATAGCGAGTGGCATCGCAATGCCACCGCATCGGATGGCCTTGCGACGTGCTGCAAAGCGTGCGAGGCCATCCGGGGGGCGAGAAGGTCACCTCAAGCGCCACTAGGCATGACCGAAGCCGAACGGGACGAGATGATCGCCTCTCAAATGGGGCTCTGTGTGATCTGTTTGAAAGCTCCTGCAGTTCATGTGGATCACTGCCACGAGACGGGTAGGGTCCGTGGCGTACTGTGCTTCAACTGCAATTCGGCCATCGGCAAGTTGGGAGATGATCCCGACGCTGTTCGTCGGGCTGCCGCCTACTTGGAAGGATCCCCGTGGAAGCCAACACTCGTAGCACCGGGCGTCTACCGGCTGCCTTCCTGACGCCCGGGTCGTCGTCCTTCATGGACTTCCTGTCCGAGCATCAGCCGGAGATGCTGCCGGGCAAGCGGCAGCTGCCGCCCATCCAGGGCGTGATCGAGGCCCCGCACGGCACGACCATCGTCGCCGTCACGTTCCCCGGCGGAGTGGTCCTCGCCGGCGACCGCCGGGCCACCATGGGCAACATGATCGCCCAGCGCGACATCGAGAAGGTCTTCCCGGCCGACGAGTACTCGGCGGTGGGCATCGCCGGTACGGCCGGTCTGGCCGTCGAGATGGTCAAGCTGTTCCAGCTGGAGCTGGAGCACTTCGAGAAGGTGGAGGGCACCACGCTCTCCCTGGAGGGCAAGGCGAACCGGCTCTCCACCATGATCCGTTCCAACCTCGGCATGGCCATGCAGGGCCTCGCCGTGGTCCCTCTCTTCGCGGGTTTCGACGTGGACCGCGACAAGGGCCGCATCTTCTCCTACGACGTCACCGGAGGCCGCTCCGAGGAGCAGGGCTACGCCTCCACCGGCTCCGGCTCGATCTTCGCGCGCGGTGCCATGAAGAAGCTCTACCGCGAGGACCTGACCGAAGAGCAGGCCACGACCCTCGTCATCCAGGCGCTGTACGACGCGGCCGACGACGACTCGGCGACCGGTGGTCCCGACGTCGCCCGCCGGATCTACCCGATCGTCACCGTGATCACCGAGGACGGCTTCCGCAGGCTCACCGACGGCGAGTCCTCCGACATCGCCCGCGCGATTCTGGAGCGGCGTCTGGAGCAGCCGGACGGTCCGCGGGCCGCGCTGCTCTGAGCCCGGCTCCTTTTGCCAAGGTGACCCAGTGACTTCGACAGAAAGGGACGGATAACCGGTGTCGACGCCGTTCTATGTCTCACCCCAGCAGGCCATGGCCGACCGGGCGGAATACGCCCGTAAGGGCATCGCCCGCGGTCGCAGCCTCGTTGTGCTGCAGTACGCCGACGGCATTGTGTTCGTCGGCGAGAACCCGTCCCGTGCCCTGCACAAGTTCAGCGAGATCTACGACCGGATCGGCTTCGCGGCCGCCGGCAAGTACAACGAATACGAGAACCTGCGGATCGGCGGCGTGCGCTATGCCGATCTGCGGGGTTACACCTATGACCGTGATGATGTGACCGCCCGGGGTCTGGCGAATGTGTACGCACAGACGCTGGGCACGATCTTCTCCTCGGCCGCCGAGAAGCCGTACGAGGTGGAGCTCGTCGTCGCCGAGGTGGGGGAGACCCCCGAAGGCGACCAGATCTATCGGCTGCCGCACGACGGGTCCATCGTGGACGAGCACGGGTCCGTCGCGGTGGGTGGCAATGCCGAGCAGATCAGCAGTTACCTGGACCAGCGCCACCAGGACGGGATGTCGCTGGCGGAGGCGCTGAAGCTGGCCGTGCAGTCGCTGTCGCGGGAGCCGAACGGGGGCGAGCGGGAGATCCCCGCGGAGCGCCTGGAGGTCGCGGTCCTGGACCGTACGCGCCCGCAGCAGCGCAAGTTCAGGCGGATCGTCGGGCGTCAGCTGGGCCGGCTGCTGGAGGAGGGCGGCGCGGAGACCGCCACGGAGGCCGAGGACGCCGAAGACGAGGAGTGACCGTTCGTCTTCGCCCCGCCCGCCGGATGCCGGTGGGTGGGGCGGGGCCGTGCCGGTACATCAGCCCGTCGCCGCCGGATCGGACGTTGCCCCATGGGGAGTCGTTTCCAGATCCGGACGTGAGCGACGGGCCTTGATGTACCGGCACGGCCCCTTTCGTGCGTCGGCCGGGGGCCGCGGGCGCGCGGGGTGGGTGGTCTAGGGGGCGCCTGGTGGGGCTGTGGAGCCTCGTACGACCAGGTGCACCGGGATGTCGCCCACGGGGGGTGTTCGGCCGTCCAGGACGGCCAGGAGGGCTTCCATGCCGCGTTCGCCGAAGCGCTCCGCGTCCAGGCGGACGGTGGTCAGCTCCGGGTCGATGGCCTGGGCCAGGGCCAGGTCGTCCAGGCCCGTGACGGAGAGATCCTCGGGGATGCGCAGGCCCAGGCGGCGGGCGGCCTTGTAGGCGCCTGCCGCCAGTTTGTCGTCGTCGCAGACCAGGGCGGTGGGGCGGGGGCCGGGGGCGGCGAGGGCCGATCCCGCGGCGGCCACCGCGTCCTCGATGGAGATCGGGGCCCGGGTCGTGCGGAGGTCCGTGCCGGGGACCTCGGACAGGCGCTCGGCCAGTTCCCGGGCGCGTACCTCGAAGGTCCAGGACGGGATGTCCGCCGCCAGATGGAGGAAACGGCGGTGGCCCAGGGACAGGAGGTGCTCGGCCACCTGTCGTACGCCGTCCGTGATGTCGAGGTTGACGGTCGCCGCGCCCAGGCTGCCCTCAGGGTCGCTGTCGAGCATCACCAGGGGGAGCTGGTCACCCCGGATGGCGGTCAGGGCGTCCGCGGCCATGGAGGAGGCGATGACGCCGTCCAGGGCGGCAGCCGCGGAGCCGAACGGGTCACGCGCGGGGCCGATGCCTTCGGGGGAGGGGTACAGAACCACGCCGAAGCCGTGTTCCGCCGCGACGCGGGCCGCGCCGGTGTAGACCCCGGCGAAGAACTCGGTGGTCAGTGCCGGGACCACCAGGAGGACCGTACGGGTGCGGCCCAGGCGCAGGTTGCGGGCGGCCAGGTTCGGGCGGTAGCCGAGCTCCTGAGCGGCCTCGCGGACACGTTCCGCGGTCGTCTCGGAGACCCGGCCGCGCCACTTGTCGGCCAGCACGAGGGAGACCGCGGCCTGGGACACCCCGGCGGCCTGGGCGACGTCACGGCTCGTCGGGCGGGTGCTACCTCGTGCCACCGGCGACCTGCTCCTTCGTCTGGACTCGCGGACTGGGCACATGGTACGTATGACCCAGGGCGTTATACGTAAAACCTCGTGTGCATGACCATCGGGCGTCACGCGTTACCGGAAGGGCATGACATGGCCGCGGGATACCTGGAGATCCTCAGGGCGAGGCACGCCGCACGGCTGCTCGCCGGCACGCTCACCGGGCGGCTGCCGAACGCCACCGCGGCCATCGCCGTCGTGCTCTTCGTCCGGGCGGAGGGCGGGACGTACAGCCTGGCCGGTGCGCTGGCGGCCGTGTACGGGGTGGGCAATGCCGTGGGGCAGCCGCTGCTCGGGCGGCTCGTGGATCTGTACGGGCAGCCGCGTGTCCAGTTGCCGGCCGCGCTCGTCTCGGCCCTCGGGATGGGCGTCTTCGCCTTCTCGGGCACCGACCCGCTGCCGGTGGCGTACCTCTCGATGGTCGTCGCCGGGCTCTTCACGCCGCCCCTGGAGGGCGGTCTGCGGGCGTTGTGGCCCTCCGTGCTGCGCCGGGAGGAGCAGGTGCACACCGCGTACGCGATGGACGCCGTGGCGCAGGAAGTCATGTTCACCGTCGGACCGTTGCTGCTGACCCTGTGTGCCTCGCTCTGGTCCGCCCGGGCGGCGCTGCTGATCCTGAACGTCGTCGGGGTGCTGGGCGCCCTCTCCGTGGTCCTCTCGCCACCCTCGCGCGCGTGGCGTTCGGCACCGCGCGAGGCGCACTGGCTCGGCGCGTTGCGTTCCCCCGGGCTGCTGGCGCTGCTCGGCGCGTTCCTGTTCGTGGGGATCGCGCTCGGCTCGATCACGGTCGCCGCGGTGTCGTACGCCGACGACCACGGCGGCGACGCGGTGTACGGCTGGCTGATGGCGGCCGTGGGGCTCGGGGCCCTCGTCGGTGGGACGGCGTACGGGGCGCGGCGGTGGAGTGGCGCGCCCGAGCGGCGACTGCGGGTGCTGGTCGCCCTTCTGGCGGTGTGTTATCTGCCACTCGTGCTGATGCCGGGCGTGGTCGCCATGACGGCCCTCGCGGCGCTCGCCGGGGTCTTCCTGGCGCCCTGCATCGCCTGCGCCTTCATCATCGTCGACCGGCACGCGCCGAAGGGCACCGTCACCGAGGCGTTCTCCTGGCTTGTGACGACGTTCACCGTGGGCGCGTCGGTCGGAACGGGCCTCGCGGGCCCGGTCGTCGAGTGGGGCGGGGCGGTGTGGGGCTTCGCCCTGCCGGGTGTCGCGGGTGCCGCCGCACTGGTGGTTCTGCTGGCCACGGGGCGGGTCCTCGCAGCTACCGGGGACGGTGCGGTCGTTGCGGTCTCATCGGAAAATGATCCAAACCGTGCCGTCGAACCCCGTTTCAGCTCGGGGGATCGGGCGTAATGTTCAGTCATGGACCGCCGCATTTTCGGGCTGGAGAACGAGTACGGCGTCACGTGTACGTTCAGGGGACAGCGCCGCCTGTCTCCCGACGAGGTGGCGCGGTACCTCTTCCGCCGTGTCGTGTCATGGGGCCGCAGCAGCAATGTCTTTCTGCGGAACGGTGCCCGCCTCTATCTCGACGTGGGATCACATCCGGAATACGCGACACCCGAATGTGACAACGTGACGGAACTCGTCACCCACGACAAGGCCGGCGAGCGCATTCTCGAAGGACTCCTGGTCGACGCCGAACGACGCCTGCACGAGGAAGGAATCGCGGGCGACGTCTATCTGTTCAAGAACAACACCGACTCGGCGGGCAACTCCTACGGGTGCCACGAGAACTATCTGGTGGCCCGGCACGGGGAGTTCTCCCGGCTCGCGGACATTCTCATTCCCTTCCTGGTCACCCGGCAGCTGCTGTGCGGTGCCGGCAAGGTGCTGCAGACTCCGCGCGGCGCCGTGTACTGCGTGAGCCAGCGCGCCGAGCACATCTGGGAGGGCGTCAGCTCGGCGACGACCCGCTCCCGGCCGATCATCAACACCCGCGACGAACCGCACGCCGACGCCGAGCGCTACCGGCGGCTGCACGTCATCGTCGGTGACTCGAACATGTCCGAGACGACGATGCTCCTCAAGGTCGGCGCCACCGACCTGGTACTGCGCATGATCGAGGCCGGTACGGTCATGCGCGACCTCACCCTGGAGAACCCCATTCGGGCGATCCGTGAGGTCAGTCACGACATCACGGGCCGGCGCAAGGTGCGTCTGGCCAGCGGCCGGGAGGCCTCCGCGCTGGAAGTGCAGCGGGAGTACTTCGAGAAGGCCGTGGACTTCTGCGAGCGCCGCGGCATCCGCACCGGCACGGTCGAGCAGGTGCTCGAACTGTGGGGCCGCACGCTCGACGCGATCGAGGCCGAGGACCTCGACCGGATCGGTACCGAAATCGACTGGGTGATGAAGTACAAGCTCATCGAGCGGTACCGGGCCAAGCACAACATGACGATGTCGCATCCCCGGGTCGCGCAGATAGACCTCGCATATCACGACATCCACCGGCGTCGTGGTCTGTACTACCTCCTGGAGAGGAAGGGACAAGCCACCCGGATCTGCAACGATTTGAAGATCTTCGAAGGCAAGTCCGTGCCGCCGCAGACCACTCGGGCCCGGCTGCGCGGCGACTTCATCCGGCGCGCTCAGGAGCAGCGACGCGATTTCACCGTCGACTGGGTCCACCTCAAGCTCAACGACCAGGCACAACGCACGGTGTTGTGCAAGGACCCGTTCCGTTCGGTCGACGACCGGGTGGAGAAGCTGATCGCGGGAATGTGAGCGCTGAGTTCCGGGTGTGAGGGCGGAACGCAACGCGGGGCGCCGTACGTTTTCCGTACGGCGCCCTTCTCACGTCGTAGAGTTGCGCGCACGCCATCAACCAAGATCGATCGATACGAGGCCCTCACCGTGCGCCGACGCTCCCTCATGATTGCCGTACCCGCCGGACTGGTCACGCTCGCCGGATGCGGTGACGACAAGTCGGGCAAGGCCAAGTCCAGTACCAGCAGCCCGTCCCCGTCGGCCCCCGCGTCCGCCTCGGCGGCGCCGCCGCCGAAGATCGTCGACGGTCCGCTGCCGGCGATCACGGCCGGGGCGAAGTTCGGTGAGAAGCCGACCGTGGCCAAGGGCAGCGGCTCCCCGTCGAAGGACCTGGCGGTCAAGACGGTCATCGCGGGCGGCGGCAAGACGGTCGCGGAGAACGACTACATCCAGGCCAACTACCTCGGCCAGATCTGGGACACCGCCAAGGTCTTCGACAACTCCTACGACCGCAAGACGCCGCTGCTCATCCAGCTCGCGCAGGGCGGCATCATCGACGGCTGGCGCTATGCCCTGGTGGGCAAGAAGGTCGGCAGCCGCGTCGAGATGTCCGTGCCGCCCACCTGGGGCTACGGCCCGCAGGGCAACACGCAGGCGGGCATCAAGGGCACCGACACGCTGGTGTTCGTCGTCGACATCGAGAACACCTTCAACGCGAAGAGCTCCGCCCAGGGCAAGGAGGTCGCGCAGAGCGACGCCGCCCTCCCGAAGGTCGGCACCAACACCGACGGCAAGGCCCCCTCCATCGACGTGCCGAAGGCGACGGCCCCGACGAAGCTCGTGGCGAACTACGTCCTCGAGGGCGACGGGGACGAGGTCAAGGCGGACAGCAGCGTCCTGGTGCAGTACAAGGGCGTGCTCTGGGACACCGGCAAGGAGTTCGACTCGACGTACAGCAGCGGCCGGCTGGCGTCGTTCTCGCTGCAGCAGGTCGTCAAGGGCTGGGCGCAGGGACTGACCGGCAAGAAGGTGGGCAGCCGCGTCCTCATCGTCATTCCGCCGGCGCTGGGCTACGGCAACAACCCGCCGAGCGGCAGTGGCATCAAGAAGGACTCCACCCTGGTGTTCTCGGTGGACATCCTGGCCAAGATGTAACGCCTTGCGGGATGTGAGACTGTCGGTGTTGCTTTAAGGCCTTTACGCGAACAAGCAGGAGCTAGAGACGTGAGCATCGAGAAGCCCGAGATCGACTTCCCGGGCGGCGAGCCCCCGGCGGACCTCGAGATCAAGGACATCTGGGAAGGCGAAGGCCAGGTCGCCAAGGCCGGCGACTTCGTCAAGGTCCACTACGTGGGCGTGGCGTTCTCCACCGGCGAGGAGTTCGACGCCTCCTGGAACCGCGGCGCACCGCTGGAGTTCCAGCTCGGTGTCGGTCAGGTCATCAGCGGCTGGGACCAGGGTGTGCAGGGCATGAAGGTCGGCGGCCGTCGCCAGCTGGTCATCCCGGCGCACCTCGCGTACGGCGACCGTGGCGCCGGTGGCCGAATCGGCCCCGGCGAGACGCTGATCTTCGTCTGCGACCTGGTCGCGGTCTGATCCACAGCGGGATCGGGTCTTGATCCGATCATCATGAAGGCCGGGTTCCCGCCCGATCTTCGTACGCTCTGTGATCGGGATTCGTCCGAAGCCGATCACCTGGGGCCCATGCCTGTCCGGGCATGGGCCCTCGGCTTTTGCCGGGGCACTTCGGAGCGGTACGGTCAACGGTCGGAAGCACCATAGGAAGGGCGTCGATGGCCATTGCCAAGGCCGAGCGGCTGATGAACCTCGCGCTGTGTCTGCTCGGGACGCGGCGGCCGCTCAGCAAGCGCGAACTCCGCGAGTCCATCGAGGCCTATCTGGAAGCCGGGTCGGACGACTCCTTCAACCGGATGTTCGAGCGCGACAAGGACGATCTGCGCGAGCTTGGCCTGGTCATCGAGACGGTGGAGAACCTCGACGGCGAGGTCGGCTATCTCGCCCGCCGCGACAGCAACCGCCTGCCGCCCATCACCCTCGACGCCGAGGAGGCCGCCGCCCTCGGCCTCGCCGCCAAGGTCTGGCAGCAGGCCCGGCTGGCCGGCGCGGCGAGCGGTGCGTTGCAGAAGCTGCGCGCCGCCGGGCTGCCCGAGGACTTCGACCCCTACGAGGCGCATAGCGCCCTCGAACCGCACATCCCCGTGCACGAGGCGGCCTTCGAGCCGCTGATGCTGGCCTGCCGCGACCGCCGCCCGGTCGTCTTCGACTACCGCAAGGCCACCGCCGCGCACCCCGAGACCCGGCAGGTCGAGCCGTGGGCGCTGGAGTGCTGGCGCGGCCACTGGTACCTGGCGGGCTGGGACCGCGACCGCGGCGCCGAGCGCGTCTTCAGGCTCTCGCGGATCACCGGCAGGGTCCGCTCCCGCGCCGGGCGGTACACCGCCGAGGTGCCCGACGTCGTCACCGTGCGGGAGACCGTGGCGAGCTGGGCGGGCGAGATCGCCGACCGCTCCGCGCTGATCCGGCTGCGCACCGGCTCCGGCTACCCGCTGCGGGCCAAAGCGGTCTCCGTACGGGAACTCGGCGACGGCTGGGACGAGTTGGAGATCCCGTACGGACACGGCCTGGACGCCTGGCTCGTCGAGTTCGGGCCCGACGTGGTGGTCCTGGAGCCCGCCGAGCTGCGGGCCGATGTAGTGGACCGGCTGCGCGCCGTGGCCAAGGGCTGAGGGGGAACGTAGAGAACGTGGCAGGAAAAACGGCCAGGCCCACGAACGCGATCGACCAGACCCGGCGGATGCTGTCCCTGGTGACCTATCTGCGCGAGCGCCCCGGCGCGCGCGTCGGTGATGTCGCCCGGGCCTTCGGGATCACCGAGGACGAGCTGATCTCCGACCTCGACGTGCTGCCGCTGTGCGGGACCAGCTTCCGCGGCGGTGACCTCCTCGACATCGACACCGACGGCGACCGCATCTGGTGGCACAACCCCGACCTCGTCGCCGAACCCCTCCGTATCGCCGCGGACGAGGCGACCGCGCTCCTGGTGGCCGCCCGCGCGGTCTCCACGCTGCCCGGGCTGCGTGAGGGCGACCGGCAGGCGCTGCTGCGCGCCACCGCCAAGGTGGAGGCCGCCTCGGGCGAGGCGGCGGCCGCCAGCTCCCGCCTCTCGGTGACCTTCGAGTCCGAGGGCGGGGTCTTCGCGGACGTCGACCGGGCGATCTCCGAGCGGCGCCGGCTGTGGATCCGCTACTACTCGCCCTCGCGTGACGAACTCACCGAGCGCGAGATCGACCCGATCCGCCTGGTCAGCGTCGGGCACACGTACGTGGAGGCCTGGTGCCGCCGCTCCGAGGCGCGCCGCACCTTCCGGCTCGACCGGGTCGCCGAGATCCGCATCCTCGACGAGCCGTCCGCGCCGCCCGAGATCGAACTGCGGGACCTCTCCGAGGGGCTGGTGCAGCCCGCGGCCGAGGATCCGGAGGTGGTCGTCGAGGTCGGGCCGGGCGGGCGCTGGGTCGCGGAGTACTACCCGCACGACAGCGCGGATGAGCTGCCGGAGGGCGGGCTGCGTATTACTTTGCGGACCCCCGACCCCGCGTCGCTGCGACGGCTGGCGCTGCGCCTGGGCCGGGACGGACGGATCGTGTCGCCGCCGGAGCTGGCGGACAGCGCCCGTGAGGCGGCTCGGGAGGCACTCGCGGCCTACGACGGGCTCGAGGGCGATCAGGACGGACCGTACGACAGGCAGGAGCAGGGGCTTTGACCACGTCGGCGATGTCGGGCGCGTCGGGGAGGGCCGGTACCTCGCAGAGGACCGGCGGGTCGGTGAAGGCGGGCGGCGCGGAGCGGGCCGGCGCGTCCGTGGGCGCGGCGGAGATGACGGCCGTCACCGCGTTCGCCGGTATGCGGAGAGTGGCCGACGTGCTGTTCAAGGCCGGCTGCCCCGACTGCCGGGCCGCTCTGGAGCTCAGAGCGAACGCCCTGATGCTGGCCATCGGCGCCACCAGCCGCACCACGTTCTACTCCTTCACCTGCACCGAGTGCGGCTCGGCCGTCCGCAAGCCCGCGGGCGAGCGCATCGTCGAACTCCTCACCGGCGGCGGGGTGCGCACACTGCGTCTGCACTCCACGACTTAGGCTCGACCTCATGTTCTGGCCGATGTTCGCGATTGTGGTGGGTTTTCTTGGAATCGCCGTTCTCGGCGTCCTCGCTGTCCGTGTCTTCGTGGAAGCGGAGCGTCTGGGGAAGCAGGTGACGGACTCCGCGCGCCGGATCAACCAGGCGGCCGACGACCTGGAGCGGGCGGCCGTGGGGGTCGCGCGTTCTGTGGATGCCGTATGACCTTCCAGGGATCCCGGTATGAGTCCGTCGAGGTATACGCAATGAGCCGTTTGAACCTGTCAAGTTGCCGGTGAGGGCGGGTACGCTTCTGATCGCGGTCCGGAGAACGAGGCGCGGGCCGCGAACTGGGAGTACGCACAGGGATTGCCCCGCGTTCACCCCTGAGCGTTACGATCGCTGTCATCACGACGTTCGGGCACATGTCCGACCGATCGGACAGCACCCCGACCCAGCCGCCTCGGTGAGAAGGTAAAGACTTATGTTCGGAAGGCTCGGCGCTCCCGAGATCATTCTCATCCTCGTCGTCATCATCCTGCTGTTCGGCGCGAAGAAGCTTCCGGACATGGCGCGCTCCCTCGGCAAGTCCGCGCGCATCCTGAAGAGCGAGGCCAAGGCGATGAAGGACGAGGGCAGCACCTCCGCCCCGGCCGGTCCGCCCAGCACCGACGAGCAGACCCCGGCTCAGCGCACGATCCAGGCCGCGCCCGGCGATGTGACCAGCTCCCGCCCGGTCACCGAGCCGACGGACACGACCAAGCGCTGACGCAGGGCCGGACGCCTCCGGTCCGCCGCACGAGATGAGGACGTGGGTTGCTCAAGTCTGCCCGCAAGAAGGAGAAGGATCCCGAGGGACGGATGCCCCTTGCGGACCACCTTCGTGAGCTCCGCAACCGGCTCGCGAAGGCGATGCTGGCCATCGTCATCGTCACGGTCGTGGCCGCCTTCTACTACAACGACATCATCAACTTCTTCACCAAGCCGGTGCTGGACTCGGTCGGGTGTCCTTCGAGCTTCGCCGAGCTGGCGAGGATGCCCAAGGGCAAGCAGTGCGCGCAGATCACGATCAACGGTCTGCTCGCCCCGTTCACCCTGGCGTTGAAGGTCTCGTTGATGGCCGGCGTCGCTTTCGCCTCGCCGGTGTGGCTCTACCAGCTGTGGGCGTTCGTCGCGCCCGGTCTGCACCAGAACGAGAAGAAGTACGCGTATGCGTTCGTCGGGACGGGCGTTCCGCTGTTCTTCGCCGGTGGCTTCTTCGCCTACAAGGTGCTGCCCACCACCGCGAAGGTGCTGATCACCTTCACGCCGCACGGTGTGAACAACCTGCTGCCGCTGGACGATCTGCTCGACCTCGTCACCCGCATGGTGGTCGTCTTCGGTCTCTCCTTCGAGCTGCCGCTGCTGCTGGTCATGCTCAACCTCACCGGCATCCTGACCGGCAGGCGCATGCTCGGCTGGTGGCGCGCCATGATCATGGGCATCACGGTCTTCGCGGCCGTCGCCACGCCGAGCACCGACCCGCTGACGATGCTGGCGCTCGCGGTACCCATCTGGGTCCTCTACTTCGGCGCCGTCGTCTTCTCGCTGATGAACGACCGGCGCAAGCGGCTCCGCGAGGCCGAGGGTCCGGCGGACGACGAGGCCTCCGACCTGGACCTCACGCCCGAGGACATCGGCGAGGTCGAGAGCGTGTCGGCGCACCGCGCGCTGCCCGAGCAGTCGGGCACGGACCGGGTCAACGGTTATGACGACGTGACCTGACGAAGGCCGGAGATCTCGTAGGGTCAGGGCCGTGACCAGCGAGATCACCCTCTTCGTCAACCCCACCGCGGGACGCGGCCGGGGCGCCCACGCGGCGCAGCCGGCCGCTTTCGCATTGCGGGCGGCGGGATTCTCCGTCCGTACGGTCCTCGGGGAGAACGCCGAGGACGCCCTCACGCGCGCGCGTGCGGCCGTCGAGGGCGGCACCGGCGCCCTCATAGCCGTCGGGGGCGACGGCATGGCGAACCTCGCCCTCCAGGCCGTCGCCGGCACCCGCACCCCGCTCGGCCTGGTCGCCGCCGGCACCGGGAACGACTTCGCCCGCGCCCTCGGGCTTCCGGTGCGCGACCCGGCGGCCGCGGGACGGCTGATCGCCGAGTCCCTCAAGGGGGCGCGGCTGCGCGACGTCGACCTGGGCCGGGTGAACGGCACCTGGTTCGCCACCGTCCTCGCCTCCGGCTTCGACTCCCGGGTCAACGATCGCGGCAATCGCATGCGCTGGCCGGTCGGCCGTTTCAAGTACGACCTCGCCATGCTCGCCGAACTGGCCGCCCTCACGCCCCTCCCGTACCGGATCACCCTGGACGACGGCGAGGTCCGGGAGATCGCGGCGACCCTCGTGGCGGTCGGCAACGGATCGTCGTACGGCGGCGGGATGAGGATCTGCGCGGGCGCCGACCTGGAGGACGGGCTGTTCGACGTCACGGTCGTCGGGGAGTGCAGCCGTACGACCCTGCTCACGGTGTTCCCCAGGGTCTACCGCGGCACCCACCTCGACCACCCCGTCGTCACCGTGCACCGGGCCGCCAAGGTCGAGCTCGTCGCAGAGGGTGTCACCGCGTACGCGGACGGGGAGCCGCTGGGGCCGCTGCCGCTCACGGCGGAGTGCGTGCCCGCTGCGGTGCGTGTGGCCATTCCCTGAGCTGCGGGAATCCGGGGTTTGAGATAAACAGATCCGGATATTGATCGTCATGTTGTCAGTGGCTGCCGGTAGTCTCGAAAGCACGATGACAGAGGACCTCTCACCGGCCGAGCGGTATGCGGCAGCACGGAAGCGCGCTGTCGAGCAGGCCACCGCGCTCGCCTCCTTCCGCGAGATGTACGACTTCGGCCTCGACCCCTACCAGATCGAGGCCTGCCGGGCGCTCGAAGCGGGCAAGGGTGTGCTCGTGGCCGCGCCCACCGGCTCGGGGAAGACGGTCGTCGGCGAGTTCGCCGTCCACCTCGCCCTCCAGCAGGGCAAGAAGTGCTTCTACACCACGCCGATCAAGGCGCTCTCGAACCAGAAGTACGCCGATCTGTGCCGCCGTTACGGCGCGGCCAAGGTCGGCCTGCTCACCGGCGACAACAGCGTCAACTCCGATGCCCCGGTGGTCGTCATGACCACCGAGGTGCTGCGCAACATGCTGTACGCGGGCTCCCAGACCCTCCTCGGCCTCGGCTATGTGGTCATGGACGAGGTGCACTACCTCTCGGACCGCTTCCGTGGCGCCGTCTGGGAGGAAGTGATCATCCACCTCCCCGATTCGGTGACCCTGGTGTCACTCTCGGCGACCGTGTCGAACGCGGAGGAGTTCGGCGACTGGCTGGACACCGTGCGCGGCCACACCGAGGTGATCGTCTCCGAGCACCGGCCCGTCCCGCTGTTCCAGCACGTGCTGGCCGGGCGCCGGATGTACGACCTCTTCGAGGAGGGCGAGGGCAACAAGAAGGCGGTCAACCCCGACCTCACCCGCCTGGCCCGGATGGAGGCCAGCCGTCCGTCGTTCCAGGACCGCAGACGTGGCCGCGCCATGCGCGAGGCCGACCGCGAGCGCGAGCGCCGGCAGCGCTCGCGGATCTGGACACCGGGCCGCCCCGAGGTCATCGAACGGCTCGACGCCGAGGGCCTGCTGCCCGCGATCACGTTCATCTTCAGCCGCGCCGCCTGCGAGGCCGCCGTCCAGCAGTGCCTGTACGCGGGCCTCAGGCTGAACGACGAGGAGGCGCGCGCGAAGGTCCGCGAGATCGTCGAGGAGCGCACCGCGTCCATCCCCTCCGAGGACCTGCACGTCCTGGGCTACTACGAGTGGCTGGAGGGCCTGGAGCGCGGCATCGCGGCCCACCACGCGGGCATGCTGCCCACGTTCAAGGAAGTCGTCGAGGAACTCTTCGTACGCGGCCTGGTGAAGGCCGTGTTCGCGACCGAGACCCTGGCACTGGGCATCAACATGCCCGCCCGCTCGGTGGTGTTGGAGAAGCTCGTCAAGTGGAACGGCGAGCAGCACGCCGACATCACACCCGGCGAGTACACCCAGCTCACCGGGCGTGCCGGTCGGCGCGGCATCGATGTCGAGGGCCACGCCGTCGTGCTGTGGCAGCGCGGCTTCAGCCCCGACCACCTGGCGGGACTCGCGGGCACCCGCACCTACCCGCTGCGCTCCAGCTTCAAGCCGTCGTACAACATGGCCGTGAACCTGGTCGAGCAGTTCGGCCGGCACCGCTCGCGCGAGCTGCTGGAGACGTCCTTCGCGCAGTTCCAGGCCGACAAATCGGTCGTCGGGATCTCCCGGCAGGTGCAGCGCAACGAGGAGGGTCTGGAGGG
This sequence comes from Streptomyces mirabilis, assembly GCF_039503195.1. Lineage (NCBI taxonomy): Bacteria > Bacillati > Actinomycetota > Actinomycetes > Kitasatosporales > Streptomycetaceae > Streptomyces > Streptomyces mirabilis. The sequence goes on along the minus strand of NZ_JBCJKP010000001.1, from coordinate 2,477,550 downwards.
CTACAAGGAGTCCATGACCTGCCACCTCGGGGACTTCGACGAGTACGCGCGACTGCGCCGCGAACTCAAGGACCGCGAGACGGAGCTCGCCAAGCAGGGCGCGGCGCAGCGGCGCGCCGAGGCGGCCGTGGCGCTGGAGAAGCTCAAGCCCGGCGACATCATCCATGTCCCGACCGGCAAGTTCGCGGGCCTGGCGCTGGTCCTCGACCCGGGGCTGCCCGCGGGCCGGTCCAACGGCCACCGCGGCTTCGAGCACCACGACGGACCGCGCCCGCTGGTCCTCACCGCCGAGCGCCAGGTGAAGCGACTGGCCTCGATGGACTTCCCGGTGCCGGTCGAGGCGCTGGAGCGGATGCGTATCCCGAAGTCCTTCAATCCGCGCTCCCCGCAGTCGCGTCGCGACCTCGCCTCCGCGCTGCGCACCAAGGCCGGGCACATCGTTCCCGACCGGCTGCGCAAGCGCCGTTCCGAGGCCGCCGACGACCGCGAGATCGCCCGGCTGCGCACCGCGATCCGCGCCCACCCCTGCCACGGGTGCAACGACCGTGAGGATCACGCCCGTTGGGCCGAGCGCTACCACCGGCTGCTGCGCGACACCAAGCAGTTGGAGAACCGCATCGAGGGGCGGACGAACACCATCGCCCGCACCTTCGACCGGATCGTCGCCCTCCTCACCGAGCTGGACTACCTGCGCGGCGACGAGGCCACGGAGCACGGCAGACGACTCGCCCGGCTGTACGGCGAACTCGACCTGCTGGCCAGCGAATGCCTGCGCGCCGGGGTATGGGAAGGTCTCGACCCGGCCGAACTCGCGGCCTGTGTCTCGGCGTTGGTGTACGAGTCGCGGGTCGGTGACGACGCGATGGCGCCGAAGCTGCCGTCCGGCAGGGCCAAGGCGGCGCTCGGTGAGATGGTCCGCATCTGGGGCCGTCTCGACGCGCTGGAGGAGGACTTCCGGATCACCCAGTCCGAGGGAGTCGGCCAGCGCGAGCCGGACCTCGGCTTCGCCTGGGCGGCCTACGAGTGGGCTTCCGGCAAGGGCCTCGACGAGGTGTTGCGCGAGGCGGAGATGCCGGCCGGTGACTTCGTCCGCTGGTGCAAGCAGGTCATCGACGTGCTGGGCCAGATCTCGGCCGCCGCGCCGGTCTCCGGCGGTGAGAGGTCGACGGTCGCGAAGAACGCGCGTAAGGCGGTCGACGGCCTGCTGCGCGGAGTGGTCGCCTACTCGTCGGTGGGCTGAGCCGAGCCGGTGGCCCGGTCGGTCGTGGCGCGCCGCCTCCCTGCCGGGGGCGGCGCGCCTTCTTGTCAGCTCCAGCTCGGTGAGGCCTCGTGCGGCCCCTCATGCGGCACAGGGCGGCCGGTGTGGGCGTCCAGGAGGATTCGGTCGCCGAGCGGGCGTGTCAGCCTCACCGTCACCCTCGCGCGGATCGTCTCACCGGTGCAGGGACCCTTCCGTGCGCCGAGGACGGACGCGGACAGCACCACCCGGGTCCGGGTCTCCCGTACGTGCACGGCGGGCCCGGAGTCGCAGGACCCGTGGTCGGCCAGGACCGTGACGGACCGGCCGTCGCCGGCCACCTCGACGAGTCGGCCGAGCGGGACCAGCGTGCCGGCGGGGACATCCCGGCTCGGCCCGATCGGTGACTCGGGGAGCTTCGGGGGGCGGACGGCAGCGCGCGTGAGCGGAGTGTCGTAGCCCTCCAGGGTGAACAGCCAGGCCGGAACGGTCGCCGGGCCCCGGCTGGTGGCCAGGGTCATCTCGCCCGGCTTCACCCCGGTCACGGTCAGGTGCGGGCCGTCGTTCCCGCCGCGCAGCACGAAGTTCTGGGTGGTGAAGGCCCGCTGGTCGGCTTTGTCGCGCGGGCCGCCCTCGGGCAGCTGGACCGCGTCCGCCATCGGGTGGTAGCCCCGGCGCCACTGCCGCGCGGCCTCGGACCCGTCCCAGGCGTCGGCGACCTGTCGGGCGCGGCTCTCCGCCCGCGGCTCCTGACCGGTGCCGGGGGCCTCCACCCCGCTGCCGGCGGCCCTTTCGCTGCCGCACCCCGTGACGGCACCGGCTCCGGCGCTCAGGAGGGCGAGGGAGACGAGCAGACGGGCGGTGCGGGTGGTCTTGTACTGCATGGGTCCCCCGGGGGCCGGCGCTGACGAACGGAAGGCGAGTGGTGCGGCGCGAAGCTCGTGCCACGCCTGTGACGCCCCGGCCCCGGGGCACGTTCGGCTCCGTTTTCGCGCTGCTCGTTGCCGCATCGTGACTCGTCGGCTTTCCGGCCCGACCACGGCCGTGAGGTCAGGCGCGGGTCCGGAGGTAGCCGCGCCAGCCGCCGTACTCCGTGATGTCCTCGGCGCCTTCGAGCGCCGCGGGCTCGCACAGGAAGCCGGGCACGTGAGTGCCGTCGGCGAGTTCGACACGGCCCAGTGCCATCGGTCGCGGCAGGTCGGCGAGCAGCCGGCCGAGGCCCGCCGCGGGCAGTCGCCACACCTCGGCCTCGATGCGGGCTCCGGCGCTCTCGCCTCCGTGGACCAGGCCCGGCTTGGGCGGGGTGGTGGACAGTGCGTGCAGACGGTAGGCGGGTGCCGTCGTGGTCGTACGTTCCCACTCCGCGCCCAGGGACAGGAGCTGGGGGTTCAGCGGCTGGCCGGACAGGTGGGCGCCGACCACCGCGATCCGCAGGCCCGGCTGGAGCAGCGCGGCGATCCGGGCGAGGCGTTCGTCGGTGAACGCCGGGCCGATCAGCATCACGCCGAAGGGCAGTGCGGCGGGCGTGAGACCGGCCGGGACGGCGACCGCCGCCAGGTCGAAGAGGTTCGTGGAGTTGGTGAAGCGGCCCAGCCGGGCGTTGGCGCCGAGCGGGTCGGCGGCGACCTCCGCGAGCGTGGGGTGGCCGGGTGCGGTCGGCAGCAACAGGGCGTCCGCGTCGCCGAGTTCGGCGAGGGCCCGGGTGCGCAGCGCCGCCAGCCGGTCCTGGTCGGCGAAGAGCTGGTGGGCGGGGATGTCCCGGGCGCGGGTGATGATCCCGGCGACGGTCGGGTCGAGACCCGCACCCCCCTCGCTGATCAACTTGTCGACAAAGCTTCCCACCGCCGTGTAGCGCTCGGCGACGAACGCGCCCTCGTAGAGCATCGCCGCCGCCTCGGTGAACGGGGTGAGGTCGAGCGTGCGCACCTCGGCCCCGGCGGCGACGAGCTGCTCCACGGCGGCCTCGTACGCCTGCGCCCAGCCCTCGTCGAGTTCGCCGAGCTGTGCCGTCGGGGGACGGCGACGCGCCAGGGGCCGGGGGCCCGCTGGGGGAGTGCGGGGAGTTCGCGTCCTGAGGGGGACGCCAGGTATGAGAGGGCCTGCTCGGCCTCCGGGAGCGTGCGGGCGAAGACGGTCACGCAGTCGAGCGAGGCGCAGGCCGGGACGACACCGGTGGCCGGGACCAGACCGCGGGTGGGCTTGAGGCCGACGATGCCGTTGAAGGCGGCGGGGACGCGTCCGGAGCCGGCCGTGTCGGTGCCGAGGGCGAGGTCGACGATGCCGAGGGCCACGGCCACGGCCGATCCCGAGCTGGAGCCGCCGCTGATCCTGGCCGGGTCCAGGGCGCCTCGTACGGCGCCGTGCGGGGAGCGGGTGCCGACCAGGCCGGTGGCGAACTGGTCGAGGTTCGTGGTGCCGAGGACGAGTGCGCCGGCTGTGCGGAGGCGGGCGACCGCGGGGGCGTCGCCCTCCGGGGTGTACGCGTAGGCCGGGCAGCCTGCGGTGGTCTTCAGGCCGGCCACGTCGATGTTGCCCTTCGCGGCGAGGAGCTTGCCGGCGAGGGGGAGGTGTTCGCCTGCGGCGAGGCGGGCGTCGATGGCCTGGGCTTCTTTCTCGACCTCTGCCCGGGGGCGTAGGTCGATCCAGATCTCGGGGCGGTCGACTGCCTCGATGCGGGCGTAGGCCAGGTGGACTCGGGTCAGGACGGACATGGGTTGCTCCTGGTTCTTCGGGTGCGGCCGGTGGGTGGTCTGTGCCCACCCGTTCCGCCCTGCGGAACGCCTGCCCACAGACCACGGCGGGTGGTCGACGTGGCCGTTGGAATCGCCTGGGTGTGGCGTCTGCCCACAGGCCGCACGCGTGCTGTCAGGTGGCGGGTGCCAGGACCACCAGTGCTGTGCCCGCTTCCACCTGGGCGCCGGGCTTGGTGAGGACTTGTTGGACCACTCCGTCCATCGGGGCGGGCACCCTGGACTCCATCTTCATCGCCTCCAGCGCCAGCAGGGGCTGGCCGGTCGTCACCCGGTCGCCCGGCCTGACGTTCAGCTGCCACACGGAGGCCGCGAACTCGGCCTCGATCAGACGGCCGCCCGCGGGGACGGTCACCTCGGCGGTGGGCGCCGCGGGTGCGGACACGGCGTCCGCGCGGTCGAACTCGCCCGCCGCCTCCCAGGCGTCCCGCTCGGCGGAGAACGCGGCGCCCTGCCTGGCCCGGAACTCCGCGATGGACGTGGAGTGGGTGGCGAGGAAGGCCTCGTACTCGGCCAGCGAGAAGACGCCCTCCTCGATCCGGGGCACGAAACGGCCCGAGATGATGTCGGCGCGCAGGTCGAGGAGTTCGTCGGGCTCGACGGCGTACCACTTGATGCGGTCGAAGAAGCGCAGCAGCCAGGGCGAGCCCGGCTCGAACGCACCGCGCTGCTGCCACCCCGACCACACCTGGGTCGTACGGCCGACGAACTGGTAGCCGCCGGGGCCCTCCATGCCGTAGACGCAGAGGTAGGCGCCGCCGATGCCGACCGAGTTCTCGGCGGTCCAGGTGCGCGCCGGGTTGTACTTGGTGGTCACCAGGCGGTGGCGCGGGTCCAGCGGGGTGGCCACCGGTGCGCCGAGGTAGACGTCGCCCAGGCCCAGGACGAGGTACTCCGCGTCGAACACCGTGCGGTACACGTCGTCCACCGAGTCCAGGCCGTTCACGCGGCGGATGAACTCGATGTTCCACGGGCACCAGGGCGCGTCGTCGCGGACGCCCGCCATGTAGCGGGCGATCGCCTCGCGGGTCGCGGGGTCGTCCCAGGAGAGGGGGAGGTGCACCGTGCGGGAGGGGACGACCAGCTGGTCGCTCGGCGGGAGTGTGCGGGCTATCTCCCGTACCGCGGTGAGGAGTTCGTGCTGCGGAAGCCTGCCGGGGTCCGTCTGGATCTGCAGGGAGCGGATGCCGGGGGTCAGGTCCGTGACGCCGTCGAGCGCGGCCTCGGCCACGGATTCCATCAGCGCGTGGACCCGCATGCGCAGCGCCAGGTCCAGTTGCATGGGCCCGAATTCGACGAGCAGGTTGTCGTCTCCGCTGCGGCGGTACGTCACGTCGCCGTCCCGCGCGAGCACCCCGCCGTCGACGATCGCGGGCCGCTGCGAGCCGTCGTCGGCCAGCGGTGCGAAGCGCACGGTGTCACCGGGGCGGAACTGGCCGAGCTTCCAGCGTTCCGTGCTGACGACCGTCGCCGGACAGACGAAGCCGCCGAGCGAGGGGCCGTCCGGGCCGAGCAGCACCGGCATGTCGCCGGTGTAGTCGACGGCGCCCACCGAGTAGGGCGTGTCGTGGATGTTGGACGGGTGCAGGCCCGCCTCGCCGCCGTCGGTGCGCGCCCAGCGGGGCTTCGGGCCGATCAGCCGTACGCCCGTGCGCGCCGAGTTGAAGTGGACCTTCCAGTCGGCGGCGTAGAAGTCGTGGATGTCGTCCTCGGTGAAGAACTCCGGTGCGGCGTGCGGGCCTTCGAGCGCGCCGACCCGCCAGGCGGAGGAGAACCCGGGGCGGTCGCCGACCGGTACCGGCACCCCGTGATCCGTCGCCGAGCCGCCGTGCAGTACGTCGCCGGTGCGCAGGGCGCGGCCTCCATGCCCGCCGAATCGGCCCAGCGTGAACGTGGACGCGCTGCCGAGGAACGCCGGTACGTCCAGGCCCCCGCCCGCGAAGAGCACGTAGGTGCGCAGGCCGTGTTCGGTGGGGGAGCCGACCTCCAGCAGGGCCCCCGCCGGTACCGTCACCGGTTCCCACTGCGCGACCGCCGCGCCGTCCACGGTGACCCGCGCCGGTGCGCCCGTGACGCACACCGTCGTCGCATGGGTGAAGCGCAGGGTCGGCCCCTGGAGGGTGCACTCCAGACCGGGTGCCCCCTCGTAGTTGCCGAGGGCGCGGTTGCCGAGCCGGAAGGAGAGGTCGTCCATCGGGCCGCACGGGGGCACACCCACCTGCCAGTAGCCGGTGCGGCCAGGCCAGTCCTGGACCGTGGTGAGGGTCCCGCCGGAGACGACCTCGACGCGCTGCGTGGGATCGCCGACCTCGGCCAGCGTCGCCGTCGAGTGCGTCGCCCGCAGGAAGGACGGTTCGGCGAGCGCGGCCCGCACCAGCCCCAGGTTCGTCTCGATACCGTCCAACCGGGTCCTGGCCAGCGCCTCGTCGAGGCGTTCCAGCGCGTGCGCCCGGTCCGGGCCGTACGCGATGACCTTCGCGAGCATCGGGTCGTACGACGTGGTCACCTCGGTGCCCGTCTCCACCCAGCCGTCCACGCGGACGCCGCCGGGGAACTCGACCCGCGTCAGCAGGCCCGCGCTCGGCCGGTGGTCGCGCGAGGGGTCCTCGGCGTACACCCGGGCCTCGACGGCGTGACCGCGCGGCGCCCCCGGATCGCGTACGACGTCCGACTCCCCGCGCGCGAGCCGCAGCATCCAGGCGACGAGGTCGACGCCGTAGATCTCCTCGGTGACCGGATGCTCCACCTGGAGGCGGGTGTTGACCTCCAGGAAGTAGGCCTCCTCGCGGGCGGCGTCGTAGACGAACTCGACGGTTCCGGCCGAGCGGTATCCGACAGCGGCGCACAAGTCCCGTGCCGCGTCGGCGAGTTGGGTGCGAACGGCGGACGGCAGGCCCGGTGCCGGAGCCTCCTCCAGCACCTTCTGGTTGCGGCGCTGGAGCGAGCAGTCCCGGTCCCCGAAGGTGACGACCCGGCCCCGGCCGTCGCCGAAGACCTGCACCTCGACATGGCGGGCGTGCTCCACCAGCCGCTCCAGGAAGACCCCGGCGGAGGCGAAGGAGGCGGCGGCGACGCGCTGTACCCGCTCCCATGCCCCGGTCAGTTCATCGGCGGAGCGACATGCCGACATACCGATGCCGCCGCCACCGCCGGTGGCCTTCAGCATGACGGGATAGCCGATGCGGGCGGCCGCCTCCAGAGCCTCGGTGAGACCGGGGAGAAGTCCCGTGCCCGGCGCCAACGGCACCCCGGCCGCCTCCGCCGCCGCCCGCGCCGTGTGCTTCGCCCCGAACAGCTCCAGCTGCTCCGGCGTCGGACCCACGAACACGATCCCGGCGTCCTCGCAACGCCGCGCGAAGGCCGCGTCCTCGGACAGAAAGCCGTACCCGGGGTGGATCGCCCCGGCCCCGGTGTCCTTGGCCGCGTTCAGGACGAGGTCGGCGTCGAGATAGGACTCCTTCGCGGGCGCGGGCCCCAGCCGTACCGCCTCGTCGGCGAGCCGGACGTGGGGTGCGGAGCGGTCGGCGTCGGAGTACACGGCGACCGTGCGCAGGCCGAGTTCACGGGCGGTGCGGATGATCCGTACCGCGATCTCGCCGCGGTTGGCGACCAGCAGGGTGTCGAAGGTCATCCCGTCGCCCCGCTCGCCTCGATGGTCATCTCCACCGCGGTCGGCTCGAAGCCGTTGCAGGGGTTGTTGATCTGGGGGCAGTTGGAGACCAGCACGAGGACGTCGCACTCGGCGCGCAGGGTCAGCGTGAGCCCCGGGGCCGAGATGCCGTCGACGATGCCGAGGGTGCCGTCCTTCTCGACCGGCACGTTCATGTACCAGTTGATGTTCGAGACGAGATCGCGCTTGCCGAGGCCGTACTTGGCGCCCTCCGCGAGGAAGTTGTCCACGCAGGCGTGCTGGGACCAGGTGTGGTGGCCGTAGCGCAGGGTGTTCGACTCCTTGGAACAGGCGCCGCCGACCGTGTCGTGCCGGCCGACCTCGTCCGCGACCACGGTCATCAGCGGGGTGTGCTCGTTGGACATCAGCACGCTGCCGGTGGTGAGGAAGAGGTTGCCCTGCGCGTGGATGGTGTCGGGCGCGCTGTAGCGGACGGTCGTGTCGTGGGCGTCGTACACCAGGAAGTCGACGGCCTGGTTGCCGTGCAGGTCGGTGACGGTGAGCGTCTCTCCGGTGCGGACGACGGCGGACCAGGCGGCCCGGGCCGGAACCACGGTCTTCATGCGATCCCCCTCGCGGCAAGGAACTCGGCGGTGTTCAGGAAGGCGCGGCGGCCCTCGGGTGTGGCCTCCCACAGCGGGTCGCCGGGCGCGGTCGCGGCCGCGCGCCAGGCGAGGACCTCCAGGGGAGTGCTGACGTACTCCGTACGGGGGTCGGCGGGGTGCGGCACGTTCGCGAGCAGCACGGTCACGTCCTGTTCGGCGCGGAGCGTCACGCTGCCGCCGGGGCCCGCCGAACCGGTGAAGTCCAGCGAGCCGTCGTCACGGACCTCCACTCCCTGGAAGAAGGAGAGCGAGGGGGGCAGGTCGCGGGGTTCGAGGCCGTTCTTGGCGGCGGCCAGCTTGAACAGTTCGCGGCCGGCGGGGGAGGCGGACTGCGGGGTTCCGTCGCCGTAGCGTTGGGTGTTGCGTACGAGGGTGGAGGTGCCGCAGAGCGTGTCGTGGCGGCCGGAGGTGTCGGCGACCAGGGAGGCGAGGACGCGGCCCTGGTCGGAGAGGAGCAGCTGCCCCTCGCCGAGGTAGGCGTTCCACTGGACCTTGACCGTGTCCGCCACGTTCAGGCGTTCCCAGGGGCGGTCGGCGGCGTACAGGAGCAGGTGTGCGCAGGCGTCGCCCCTGAGGTCGGTGAGCCTGAGTTCCGTGCCGCGGGCCAGCACCTTGTGCGTGTAGTTGCCGGCGGCCACCGTCTCCGCCCACACCAGGTGGCCCGCCTCGCAGGGCGGCGCGGGCCAGGCGCCCGCCGGGACGACGGGCATGGCCTCCGTGCGGGAACCCTCTTGCGCCCGGGCGTGGGCACGGGCTCCGTAAGTGGTCGCTGTCGCCATCGCGAGTCCTCCGGCTCCTGGGTGGTTTCTGTCGCTCGACAGAAATTAGGGGCGGGGAGGGTCGGGGTCGTGTCCCGAGTGTTGCCGGACGGTTACCGACCCCTCACCGGACGTTCCGCGGGTTTGGCGGTACGGGGCGCTCCGTGGGTTTGAGGGTGTGGGTCGGGTGCGGCTGGGTGCGTGGTTCCTCGCGCCCCTGTGAGGGTGTGCTGTGGGTTTGGAGTTGCGGGTTGTGTGTGGCTGGGCGCGCAGTTCCTCGCACCCCTGGTGGGTGGGCGGGCCGTTCCTTGTCCTGCTCGGGTCCGGTGTCGTGTGCGAGGATCGAACGCATGGGAAGTGGTGGTGGGCGACGGGTCGGGCGGCCCCGGGCTGCGCAGCGGCCGGACAGTGGGCTGTCGCCGCGGGACGAACTGCTCGACGCCGCCGCCGAGTTGTTCACGACGCGCGGGTACGCCGCGACGACCACCCGTGCCGTCGCCGAGCGGGCCGGCATGCGCCAGGCGTCGATGTACCACTACGTCTCCGGCAAGGAGGAGCTGCTCGCCGAGCTCCTGGAGTCGACCGTCACACCCTCGCTCGCCTTCGCCCGGGAGCTCCTCGCCGACGACGCGACCCCGCCCGAGAACCGGCTGTGGGAGCTGTGCCGCACCGACGTTGAGCTGCTCTGCGCAGGCCCGCACAACCTGGGCGGGCTGTATCTGCTGCCCGAGGTGCGCGCCGAGCGCTTCGCCGGCTTCCATGCCGTACGGGCCGAGTTGAAGGACACCTACCGGCAGTTGCTGGCCGCGACCACGGCAGGTGGCGCGCTCGTCAAGAGTGAACTCGACCTGCGGACGGATCTGCTGTTCGGTCTCATCGAAGGGGTGATCCTCGTGCACCGGTCCGACCCCGAGCGGCCCGTGTCCGCCTTCGCCGAAGCGACCGCCGACGCGGCGCTGCGGATCGCCGGAATCTGACGTACCGCCCTGTGGAGGTGCGGTTTTCGCATGCCCGTACGCCGCTACTCATCGTGTGCGAACGAAGCCTGAGCGTGCAAACGGCCGAGAGTACTCCTGCCGCGCGGGCGATTTCAGGCGGTTGCTGAATATGACACGGCGATGATCCGGTCGGACTAAGCTCGCCCGCAGCGCACCGAGTTGAGATGTAATCGTGCGCTTGTTCCCAAAAGTTCCGAAGATGCGGTTTGACCACGCAGTTTCCCCACGAACTCCCCCCTACCCCATCCGATTTGTCTCAGAGGGCATACATGGTGAGTGTTCAATCGCCTCCCGGTGGCCGTGAACTTCCCTACGCGCGCGTGCTGTTGCCGCCGGCCATACTGATGGCCGCGGTGACCGGGGCCGCCGTCGCCTTGGTGACGGGCCCGGCCCGGGCCGCCGTCGGCTGGTGTGGCGGCATCGCGACGCTGCTGGTGATCGCGGTCGCCGCCGAAGCCGTACGCCGTGGCCGCGTCATCCGTGCGGTGCGCGCCGAACTGGCCCGCCGTACGGCGTACCTGGAGCAGCGCATCGCCGCCCACGACCAGGACATCGTGCGCTTCCACCACGAAGTCCTGCCCGCCGCGATCCGGCGCATGAACCGCGGCATGAACCCCGACTCCGTGGCGCACCGCTTCGGCGTCGACGATCCCAGCCTGCCGCAGATCTCCGAGGTGGAACGGGACCTGCTGGGCACCGTCCTGGAGTTGCTGGACACCGAGAAGCTGCTGCTCGACTCCTCGCACCGCTCCTTCGTCAACATCGCCCGCCGCGTCCAGGCGATCGTCCACCAGCAGAACAAGGAACTCCGCGAGATGGAGGAGGACCACGGGCGTAACCCCGAGGTCTTCGACGACCTGCTCCGCATCGACCACGGCACCGCGCTGATCGGTCGCCTCGCCGACTCCATCGCGGTGCTCGGCGGCGGCCGTCCGGGCCGCAACTGGCCCAAGCCCGTGCCGTTGTTCAGCGTGATGCGCGGCGCGATGTCCCGGATCCTCGAGTACCGGCGCATCGAGCTGCACTCGATCGCCGACGTCAACGTCAACGGCATCCACGTCGAACCGGTCATCCACGCGGTCGCCGAACTCCTCGACAACGCGACGCGCTATTCGCCGCCGAACAGCAAGGTGCACCTGACCGCCCTCAAGGTGCAGACCGGTGTCGCCATCGAGATCGAGGACTCCGGCGTCAGCTTCAGCGACGAGGCCCGCGGCAAGATGGAGGAACTGCTCCGGCAGGCCGCGGCCGGCACCGACCTCCAGGTTCTCGGCGAGGCCCCGCGGCTCGGCATCTCCGTCGTCGGCCGGCTCTCCAAGATGTACGACATGGCGATCGCGCTCCGCCAGTCCGCGTACGGCGGTGTCCGCGCGGTCGTGGTGGTGCCGAGCAACATGCTCACCAAGGACCCCGCAGCCTCCCTCGCCCACGGCATCGGCGCGAACTCCACCGCGACCATGGACACCGACGGGGTCGAGGGGCCCAACCGCAAGCCGAAGAAGCGTCGCCCGACCACCGGACCCCGCCTCCCCGAGCAGGACGACGGGTCCAGGGACGACGACGCCCCCCTGGTCACCGAGTGGACGCCCAACGGCCTGCCGCAGCGGCGCAGCCGGGTCAAGATCCCGCTCAGGGAGCGGTACGCCGAGGCGGCCCGGCTCGCCGCCGAGGAAGCGGCCGCCGCCGCCGCGGCTCCCTCCTGGGGCACTGTGCCCGCCGCCCCGAAGAAGCAGGAGAAGGAGAAGGAGAAGCCACCGGGGCACTGGGTCGAGGCGTTCTGGGAGGGACTCAAGCGTGACCCGGACCCCAACGCGTTCACCAGGAAGAACCAGGCGGCCTCGGAGGCCGACGACGAGGGGGACCTCAAGTGATCCATCAGCGGGACAACTTCGACTGGATGCTCAGGGATCTCGCTGACGGAGTACCGGGCATCCAGCAGATCGTGGTGCTCTCCGCCGACGGACTGCGCATCGCACGCTACGGCGGCAACCCGGACGCCGCCGACCGCGTCGCCGCGGCCTGCGCGGGCCTGCAGAGCCTGGCCGCGGCGGTCGCGAGCGAGGTTCCCAGCAGCGACGGCACGATGAAGATGGTCCTCATCGAGATCGACGGAGGCTACTTCTACCTGATGTCCGCCGGGGCCAACGCCTATCTCGCTGTCCTCGCCAACCAGATCGCGGAGCCCGGCCTCATGAGCAACCGCATGAGCGACCTCGTCGCCCGGATCGGCGCCCATCTGACCAGTCCGCCGAGGCGCAACGGGCAGACCGTATGACTCCTCCGCAACGCCGACGGCGATACCCCAAGGAAGAGTTCACCGAGCCTCCCCGGGAGCGGCCTCCCCAAGAGGGTGAGGAAGACGGTGAGGAAGAGGACCCCAAGAATCCCGGGCGCCTGTATCTGCTCACCGGTGGGGGCGAGGCGGGCGAGCGGGCCGACCTGGACCTGGTCACCTTGATCGTGGCGCGCGCCGACGCGCCGACACCCACCACCCAGCCGGAGCAGTCGGCGCTGCTCCGGCTCTGCCAGGCCCCTCTGTCCGTGGCCGAGCTCTCGGCCTATCTCAATCTGCCGTTCAGCGTGGTGACCGTCCTGCTCACCGAGCTGCTGGCGGCCGAACTGGTACAGGCACGCGCCCCGATCGTTCGCTCGGCGCTCCCCGACCGTTCCCTCCTCGAAGCGGTGATGCATGGACTTCAAAAGCTCTGAGACGATCACCGGCCCGCGCGCCGAGGACCATCTGCCGCACACGGCGCAGGCCGCCGTGAAAATCGTGATCGTGGGCGGGTTCGGAGTCGGCAAGACGACCATGGTGGGTGCCGTCAGCGAGATCAAACCGCTGACCACCGAGGAGACCATGACGCAGGCCGGCATCGGCATCGACGACAACTACGGCTCGGAGACCAAGACCGCGACCACCGTCGCCATGGACTTCGGCCGCATCAGCATCACGGAACGGCTGGTGCTCTACCTCTTCGGCACCCCCGGCCAGGAGCGCTTCTGGTTCCTGTGGAACGGCCTGTTCGAAGGCGCGCTCGGCGCGGTCGTACTGATCGACACCCGCCGGCTGGAAGTCAGCTTCGACGTGATCGGCCGTCTGGAGGAGCGCGGTGTTCCCTTCGTCGTCGCGATGAACACCTTCCCGGACGCGCCCAGCTATCCCATCGAGGACCTGCGCGCCGCGCTCGACCTGTCCGAGGACATCCCGATCGTGCAGTGCGACGCGCGCCGCCGGGCCTCCAGCCGGGACGTCCTGATGACGCTGATGCACTTCCTGTACTCGCTCACGATGAGCCAGGCACACACCTGATGCCCGCGGCGGCCGCCACTCCCGTCCCAAGACACCGGACCGTCCCCAAGAACCCGGACACTCCCAACACACCGGATCCACTTCAGTTTCGGAGCGATCACCGTGACGTCTGAATCCCACTTCCCGGCCGGTACGGACGACCGTACGCTCGCCCCGCCGCCCGGCTGCCCCGCCCACGGCCTCGGTCCCGGCGGGCTGCACCGGCTGTACGGCCCCGAGGCGGACGACCTGGGAGACCTGTACGAGAAACTCCGTCAGGAGCACGGTGCGGTCGCCCCCGTCCTGCTCCACAACGACGTGCCGATCTGGGTGGTGCTCGGCCACGCCGAGAACCTGCACCTGGTGAGCACCCCCACACACTTCTCCCGGGACAGCCGGCTGTGGAAGGCCGTCCAGGACGGCACGGCCGGCCCCGACCACCCCCTCGCGCCGCACATCGCCTGGCAGCCCATCTGTTCGCACGCCGAGGGCGACGAACACCTGCGGCTGCGCGGCGCGGTCATCGGTGCCATGTCGACCATCAACCACCGCACCATCCGGCGGCACATCAACCGCGCGACCCAGCTGCTCGTCAACCGGTTCTGCGAGAAGGGCCGGGCCGACCTGGTCAGCCAGTTCGCGGAGCACCTGCCGATGGCCGTGCTGTGCGAGATCCTCGGCATGCCCGACGAGTACGACGACCGGCTGGTGCAGGCGACCCGCGACCTGCTCAGGGGCACCGAGACCGCGATCGCCAGCAACGAGTACGTCATGAACATCCTGATCAGGCACACCGCCCGGCGCCGGGTCGAGACCACCGGGGACTTCACCAGCGTCCTGATCAACCACCCGGCCCAGCTCACCGACGACGAGGTCTCCCAGCATCTGCGCCTGGTGCTGCTCGCCGCGTACGAGGCCACGGCCAACCTGCTCGCCAACGTGCTGCGCGTGGTGCTCACTGACCCGCGCTTCCGTGCCCAGCTGAACGGCGGGCAGATGACGGTGCCCCAGGCGGTCGAGCAGTCCCTGTGGGACGAGCCGCCGTTCAGCGCGGTCCTCGGCTATTTCGCCAAGCAGGACACGGAGTTGGGCGGCCGGGAGATCCGCCGGGGCGACGGTCTGATCCTGGGGATCGCGCCGGGCAACATCGACCCCAAGGTGCGTCCCGACCTCAAGGCCAACATGATGGGCAACCGCGCCCACCTCGCCTTCGGCGGCGGCCCCCACGAGTGCCCGGGCCAGGACATCGGTCGTGCCATCGCGGACGTCGGGGTCGAGGCACTGCTGATCCGGCTGCCCGACGTCGAACTCGAGGGCGACGAGGACGAGTTGCGCTGGCGCTCGTCGATGTCCTCGCGCCACCTGGTGGAGCTTCCGGTGTACTTCGCGCCGCAGGCGCCCCAGGACGTCGAGGACGTGCCCTCCATGAATCCCGTGCCGCGGCAGCGGCCGAGCCTGGAGGTCACGACGGACGAGCCGGCCGCGGCGCCCGCCCCGGCACCCGTGGCATCGCCCGTCCTGCCGGCGACACCGGAACCCGTGCGCGGGCTCGGCGCCTGGCAGCGCTTCCTGCGCTGGTGGCGGGGCTACTGAGCCGGGCCGCCGGCGATCACGCCCCCTGGGCCCACTCGTCGTACGAGGACCAGGCCCGCAGTGCTCGCCCACTGACGAACCGGTGCGCGCGTCCCGTGACCGGATCGGTGAACTCCAGTACCCGCGCGAGCAGTTGGAGCGGACGCCGGAAGTCACCGGCCGGCACGGGGCCGGTCACCACCGGGTAGAGCGGATCGCCGAGGATCGGCACGCCCAACGCGTTCATGTGCACCCGCAGTTGATGGGTCTGCCCGGTGTGCGGCAGCAGGCGGTAGCGCCCCAGTCCGTCGCGGTGGTCGGTGAGTTCGACCTCCGTGAGGGCGTTCGGCTCGCCCGCCACCTCGCGCGCGGCCAGCACCCCGCGCTCCTTCACGATCCGGCTGGTGAGGGTCCGGGGCAGCGCGAGCCCCGTGTCGTACGGGGCCACCGCCTCGTACTCCTTGCGGACCCGCCGGTCGCGGAACAGCGTCTGGTAGGCGCCGCGCTCCTCGGGCCGCACGGTGAACAGCACCAGCCCGGCGGTGAGGCGGTCCAGCCGGTGCGCGGCGCCGATCGCCGGCAGGCCGAGCTCCCGCCGCAGCCGGGCCAGCGCGGTCTCGGCGACATGGCCCCCGCGCGGGGTGGTGGCGAGGAAGTGCGGCTTGTCGGCGACGACGATGTGCTCGTCGCGGTACAGCACGTCGAGGGCGAACGGCACCGGTTCCTCGTCGGGCAGCTCCCGGTGGAACCACACGAACATCCCCGGCTCGTACGCCGCGTCGGGCGCCACCGGACGCCCGTCGGCGCCGACGATCAGCCCGTCCCCGAACATCCCGTCGATCACCCCGGCCTCGGCCGCGAGCCGCTCCACCAGATGCTCCCGCACGGTGGCCCACCCCCCGTCCCGCGGCAGCCTGATCCGCACGGGGTCGACTCCCTCGCGCTGCGGCAGGGGGGAGGGCGGGATCCGGGGTCTGCGTCTCACCTGGTCAAGCGTACGAGGCTCGGGGCGGGGGGACGGGTTCAGGCGTACGAGGCCGGGACCACCTCGGGAGTCTCGCCCACCGGTGTCCGCGCCCGGTAGGCCCGGTAGGCGGCGCCGGCGACCAGCGTCAGGCCCAGGAACAGCACCGTGAACCACTGGAAGTACCAGTGTCCCCCGGCCGGGTCGTACACCGCCGCGCGCGGCCAGGCGAGGTTGACGGTCATGAAGAGGCCGTAGACGAGGCCGATCACGTTGACGGGGACGCCCCAGCGGCCCAGCGAGAAGAGCGGGGCGCCCCTCTCGTCGGTGCCGTCGGCGGTGAACTGCCCGCGCAGCCGACGGACCAGCAGTGGCCCGGTCACCATCGCGTAGGCCAGGTACAGCATCACGATGCAGGTGGTGCCGATCGCCAGGAAGGCGTCGGGGGAGGCGAAGTTGAGCAGCAGCAGAGCGGCGGCGAGGACGCCGACGACCAGGGCGGGAGCGCTCGGCATGCCGGTGCGCGGGTTGACCTTGGAGAGGCGGCCGGAGAAGGGGAGCTGGTGGTCGCGGGCCATCGAGAAGAGCATGCGGCAGGCAGCGGTCTGGATCGCCAGGGTCGCCACCGCGATGGCCACCACGACGTCGGCGAGCAGCGCGCGGCCGACCCCGTCGCCGAGGCTGCTGGTCAGGACGTAGCTCAGACCGTCGACGCCGAGACGGCCGTCGGTGAGGCTGGGCGCGGCGAGCAGTCCGCCGAGCACGATCAGTCCGCCGAGCAGACCCGCGGCGCCTAGCGCGGTGAGGATCGTGCGGGGCGCGGTGCGGCGCGGGTGGTGGGTCTCCTCGCTCATCTCCCCGGCGCTGTCGAAGCCGATCATGACGTACGCGGCCATGAACGAGCCCACCATCAGCGCCCCGAACAGGCCGGTGCTGCCCTGGCCGGCGTGGAAGGTGATGCCGGGAGAGCGCTCGGAGTGGGTGAGCAGGAGCACGATGATCAGGACGGCGCCGATGATCTCGGCGGTGACACCGATCCGGTTGATCACCGACATCACGCGGTTGTCGATGACGTTCACCAGGGTGGTCAGCACGAGGAGGATCACGCCGAGGACCGCCGCGTTGGCCGCTCCGTCGGGGCTGGTGGGAGCCGGATCGCTGCCGACCAGCTGGAAGCCGGACCAGATCGCGGGCAGCACCATCTGCAGCGCGAGCGCCGCCGCCGCAACCACCACGATCTGCCCGATCACCATGATCCAGCCGGCGAACCAGCCGAAGGAGAGGTTCGACAGACGCGAGGACCACTGGTAGATGGCGCCCGAGATCGGATAGCGCGCGGCCAGCTCCGCGAAGCAGGCGGCGACCGCCAACTGGCCCACGAGCACGGCCGGCCAGGTCCAGAAGAAGACGGGGCCGCCGAACGCGTACCCGAAGGCGAAGAACTGGAAGACGGTCGTCAGGACGGAGATGAAGGAGAACCCTGCGGCGAACGAGGCGTACCGGCCGAGGCTGCGGTGCAGCTCCTGGCGGTAGCCGAACTCGGCCAGGGATCGGTCGCCGGAGGACTCCGGAGGGTCGGGGCGTACGTCGGAGGGGGCGGTGGTGGTCACGGCGGCACCTGCCTTCGGCGCGGAAGGGTGGGCGGGGTGGGTGTGCTGGACGGCGTGAGCCGGATTCCTGTCGGGTGACAGAAATTAGGGAGTACCTGTTTCGCTCGCGTGACACGGCCGTGTCGGGGTCGGGCCTAAGTCCTCACGCCCTTGCGCCCCGTGAAGAATCGCGATACATCGTGTGTATTGACGCGCGCCGCGTACACGCGATATGTTCGGCAACGGATATTCGGAGACGAGGTGAGGTCATCATGGCGACGAAACGCCGGAAGCTGAGCAATCCGCTGGCGCTCGCGGTCATGGTGCTGCTCACCGAGAAGCCGATGCATCCGTACGAGATCGCCCAGACCCTGCGCCGACGGGGCAAGGACACCAGCCTGAAGATCAACTACGGCTCGCTCTACACCGTCGTGCAGAACCTGGAGAAGCACGGCTTCGTCGAGGTCGCGGAGGTGCAGCGACAGGGCAACCGCCCCGAGCGCACGCTGTACGGCATCACGGACGCCGGACGTGCGGAGGCCACGGAGTGGCTGTCGGACCTGCTCGCCGTCCCGGCGGAGGAGTATCCGATCTTCGAGGCCGCGCTCTCGCTGATGGGCGTGCTCCATCCCGACGAGGTGGCACGCCTGTTGGGGGAGCGGCTCACCATGCTGGAGGTGCGGGCCGCGAGTCTGCGCGGCGGCCTGGAGAAGCTGTACGAGACGCTGCCCCGGCTCTTCCTGATCGAGTCCGAGTTCAAGCTGCACATGATCGAGGCGGAGGCCGCATGGGTCCGCGGCTTCCTGGCGGAGGTCACGGCGGGCACGTTTCCGGGCGTCAAGGAGTGGCGGTCCTTCAGCGAGACGGGGGAGATCCCCGAGGAGTACCAGCAGTTGGAAGCCGGTGAGGCCGAAAGGCCGTAGCCGAACAGAGAAAAGACCCCGGCAGCGCTGTTGCAGCAGCTCCGCCGGGGTCTCGAACCCCGAACCGAACCCGCCGTGAGGCAGCTTCGAGCCATCGAGGTGCGGCACACCCAGGATAGCCCGGCGCTCTTCACGCGGATCGGCTCGGCATACCCGCCCGAGATCACCGCTCACACAGGAGAGCAGTCGTCATGAGCAGTACCCGTGCGCCCGCGGTCGAGGCGCGTCAGCTGATCAAGACCTATCCGGGTGACGTCACCGCGCTCAGCGGCATGGACGTCACCGTCGAGACCGGCACCGTCTTCGGCCTGCTCGGCCCGAACGGCGCCGGCAAGTCCACCACCGTCAAGATCCTCACCACCCTGGCCCGTCCCGACTCGGGCACCGCCACCGTGGCCGGGCACGACGTGCTGCGCCACCCGGACCGGGTGCGCCGCGCGATCGGCGTCGTCGCCCAGAACTCCGGCGCCGATCCGGTGGCCACCGGCCGGGAGAACCTCCAACTCCAGGGCAGGCTCTACGGCTTGAAGGGTGCGGGCCTCAACCGCCGGGTGGACGAACTGCTCGACCGCTTCACGCTCGCCGACGCGGCGCGGCGCCCGGTCAAGGGCTACTCGGGCGGCATGCGGCGCCGGCTCGACGTGGCGCTCGGTCTCGTCCACCGCCCCGAGGTGCTCTTCCTCGACGAGCCCACCACCGGACTCGACCCCGAGGCGCGCACCGCGATGTGGGACGAGATCGCCCGCCTCGCCGGCGACGAGGGGCTGACCATCCTGCTCACCACGCACTACCTGGAGGAGGCCGACCGGCTCGCCGAGCGCATCGCGATCGTCGACCGCGGGCGTGTCGTGGTCGAGGGCACCCCGGACGCCCTGAAGGGCGAACTCCGCGGTGACGCCGTCCACGTGGAACTGCGCGAAGCCCTGGGAGACACCGGTCGTACGCTGCTGAACGGCGCCCTCACCGGGCTGCCGGGCGTGCACGAGGCGCTGTTCGACGGCCGCCGTGTCAGTGTCCGCGCCGATGACGGGGCCGCCGCGATGCCCGCCCTGCTCGGGGTGCTGGAGCGGGCCGGGGTCGGGGTCGCCGCCGCGACCGTCGCCCGCCCCTCGCTCGACGACGTCTACCTCCGCTACGCGGGCCGCCGTTACGCGGAGGCGGAAGCGGAAGGCGCCGAGAACCTCGTCCTCGCCGGAGGTGTCCGATGAGCACCGCCGTCTCCCAGACCTGGTACATGACCCAGCGTCAGCTGATGGTGTTCGCACGGCAGCCCGCCTACGCGATCATCACCCTGATCCAGCCGGTGATCTGGCTGTTCCTGTTCGGCAGCCTCTTCAAGAAGGTCGTCGAACTCGGAGGCTTCGGCACCACCTCGTATCTGGACTACCTCGTCCCGGGCGTGGTCGTGATGAGCGCGCTCAGCTCCAACATGTGGGCGGGCATGGGCACGCTCGACGAGATCCAGCGCGGCACGCTCAACCGCTTCCTGACCACGCCCGTCAGCCGGGCCGCCCTGATGAACGGCAACGTCGTCAACAACGGCCTGATCACCGCGCTGCAGTCGGTCATCATCGTGCTGCTCGGCCTGCTGGGCGGCGCGGACTACCCGGACGGCATCGGCGGCATCGCGATCCTGATCGCCGCCTCGGTCCTGCTCGGCACGATCTTCGGAGCGCTGTCCAACGCGCTGGGCATGCTGGTCCGGGAGCGGGAGTCGATCATCGGCATCAACACGTTCCTGCTGCTGCCGCTGACCTTCCTCTCCTCGGCCTTCATGGCCCCGTCCCAGATGCCCGGCTGGATGCGGCACATCGCCGACTTCAATCCGCTCAACTGGGCCATGGTGGCGGGGCGTTCGGCGATGTCCGAGCACCCCGACTGGGGTGTCGTGGTCGGCCGCTCGGGCGCGCTGCTCGCACTGGCCGTGGCGGCGGTGTGGCTGTCGATCCGTACGTTCAGGTCCTACCAGCGTTCCGTGTGACCCCGAGGGGCCGGGGTCGGCGTCCTGGGTGACGCGAGGGGGCGGGAGTCAGGAGGCGGCCGACGCGGTCGCCTCCTGCTCCGCCTCCACCTGCGCGTTCCAGTCCCGCTTGGAGGCCTGCCAGCCGTCCTCGTTGTGCCCAAGGCGCCAGTAGCCGGAGATCGACAGGTCCTCGCGCGGGATCTCACGCTCGACCCGCAGCAGCCGGCGCAGCTCCTTCACGAAGCCCGCCTCGCCGTGCACGAACGCCTGCACCCGGCCCGCCGGGAAGTCGAGGGCGCGGACGGCCTCCACCAGGGCCTCGCCGAGCGGCCGGTCCCCGCGGTGCAGCCAGACGACCTCCACGTCGGAGTCGATCTTCTGCTCCTCCTCACGCCCGGAGATCTCCACGAAGGCGCGGGCCACGGCGCCCTCCGGCAGGGCCTCCAGGGCGGCGCTGATCGCGGGCAGCGCGCTCTCGTCACCGGCGAGCAGATGCCAGTCGGCGCTCGCGTCGGGCGCGTAGGCGCCACCCGGACCCATGAACCGTACGACCTCGCCCGGCTGGACGTGCGCCGCCCACGGCCCGGCCAGGCCCTCGTCGCCGTGCACCACGAAGTCGAGCGTCAGCTGGCGCAGTTCGGGGTCCCAGGCACGCACGGTGTAGGTCCGGGTCACCGGCCACTGCTCGCGCGGGAGTTCCTCGCGGATCCGCTCCATGTCGAAGGGCTCGGGGTAGGTGACACCCTCCGGGGCGAACAGCAACTTCACATAGTGGTCGGTGCTGGTGCCCGCGGTGAACTCGGTGAGGCCCTCGCCGCCCAGCACGACACGCTGCATGTGGGGGGTCAACCGCTCGGTCCGCACGACGTGCGCGGAGTGGGGCTTCCTGGACCTGCGTGCCGGACGCTCTGCCATGACGGCCTCCTCGTTCACTCGCTTAGGCTTACCTAAGCTAGCACCTCTTCCCCAGTTGACACCCCCCGCGCGAAAAGCTCATGAGCCCCCCACGCCAGGGCTCGAGTCGCGCGGTGGCAGGGGTCGAGTCCTGCTCCGCGAGTAAGGCTACCCTGAATGGGGAATGTCACTCTTCCGGGCGAGAACATCATTTCCACTCGCTCCCGATCACTCGCCGAGCGTGGTGAGCAACCGCTGCAGCGACCCGCCCAGGCCCCAGCGCGCGGCCAGTCCCTCCAGCGCGGCCGGGTCGCGCGGCGCGTGCGGCAACGCCGTGTCGACGTCCGGCAGGGGAACGTCACCGGCGACCCGTACGACCTTGGGCGCGACCGCGACGTACGGCCGCGACTCGGCGAGCCGCTTGCGCTGAGAAGGTGTCAGCTTCGCCTTGGGATCGTCGACCGCCGCCATGATTCCGGCCAGGTCGCCGAACTGGTCGAGCAGCTTGGCCGCCGTCTTCTCACCGATCCCCGGCACCCCCGGCAGACCGTCGCTCGGGTCGCCGCGCAGCAACGCGAGATCCGCGTATCCGGAAGCGCCGACCCCGTACTTCTCGCGCAGCCAGCTCTCGTCGGTGAGCTGGAGCGTGCCCACGCCCTTGAGGGGATACAGGACGCGCACCCCCCGCTTGTCGTCGACCAGTTGGTAGAGGTCGCGGTCGCCGGTGACGATGTCGACCGGGCCGTCGGCGCGCCCGGTGAAGGTGCCGATCACATCGTCCGCCTCGTACCCCTCGACCCCCACGCGGGCGATGCCCAGCGCGTCGAGGACCTCCTCGATGACCGGCACCTGCGGGGAGAGCGTGTCCGGCACCTCCTCCTCGTCCGGCCGGCCGGCCTCGGTCTCCACAGCGACGCGATGCGCCTTGTACGAGGGGATCAGGTCGACCCGCCACTGCGGGCGCCAGTCCGCGTCCATGCAGGCCACCAGATCGTCGGGACGGTGGTCCCTGACCAGCCGGTCGACGAAGTCGAGCAGCCCGCGCACGGCGTTCACGGGCGTGCCGTCCGGGGCCTTCACCGAGTCGGGGACCCCGAAGTAGGCCCGGAAGTACAGGGAAGCGGTGTCGAGCAGCATCAGGCGTCTGGTCACGCCTCGCATCATGCCGTACGCCACTGACAGTGACCTGGACCACTCCTGTGTTTGCTCCGTGTAAGCGTGGGCAGGCGCGGCGCCGGGACAACCCCGTTGGTTTTTCAACTGTCCGATCGAGAGGCACCCGTGTCATCCAGGCTTGAGGCCGAGCATTTGTACAAGGTGTTCGGGAGACGACCCGACGCCGCGGTGGAGCGGCTCCGCCAGGGAGCCGACCGTGAGGAACTGCGCGCCGACGGCACGACCGCCGCGGTGATCGACGCGTCCTTCACGGTGGAACCCGGCCAGATCTTCGTCGTCATGGGCCTGTCCGGATCCGGCAAGTCCACCCTCCTGCGCATGCTCAACGGACTCCTGGAGCCCACCGCGGGCCAGGTGCGATTCGACGGCCAGGACCTGACCGCGCTCAGCGCCCGCGCGCTGCGCGAGGTCCGGTCGAAGAAGATCAGCATGGTCTTCCAGCACTTCGCGCTCTTCCCGCACCGCAGCGTCCTGGAGAACGCGGCCTACGGCCTTGAGGTCCAGGGCGTGCCGAGCCCCGAGCGCAGGGAACGCGCCACCAGGGCCCTGGAGCTGGCCGGGCTCGCCGGCTGGGAGAAGTCCTGGCCCGACGAGCTGTCCGGCGGTATGCAGCAGCGCGTCGGCCTCGCCCGCGCGCTCGCCACCGACGCCGATCTGCTGCTGATGGACGAGTCGTTCAGCGCGCTGGACCCGCTGATCCGGCGTGACATGCAGGACCAGCTGATCGAGCTTCAGAAGAAGCTCAAGAAGACCATCGTCTTCATCACCCACGACCTCAACGAGGCGATGCGCCTCGGCGACCGGATCGCCGTCATGCGCGACGGACGCATCGTCCAGACCGGCACCGCCGAGGACATCCTCGTGCGTCCCGCGAACGACTACGTCGCCTCCTTCACCCAGGACGTCGACCGCTCCCGGGTTCTGACCGCCGGGGCCGTCATGGACACCGACGTGCGCGGCGACGAGGCGGACTGCGACTGCGAGAGCGCCACGCCCGACACCCCCTTCGTGGACCTCTGCGCGATCAGCGCCCGCCTCACGCACCCGGTGGCGGTGCTCGACGAGCGGCGCGCCCTCGTGGGCGTCGTCCACCGGCAGCGCCTCGTCGCCTTCCTCGGCGACGAGCAGGCGACCCCCGCACGCTGTGCCAGTCCTCGGGACGAGGCGGTGACGGCCGGTGCCTAGGATCCCCTTCGGCGACTGGGTCAACAGCGCCGTCGACTGGCTGCTGAACCACATGGCGTGGCTCTTCGACTTCTTCAAGACCGTCTTCCAGGGCACCTACGACGGCATCGACGCCGTCCTCCAGGCCCCCGAACCGCTCCTCCTCGCGGGCATCTTCGCGGTGATCGCGTTCTGGCTGCGCGGCACCTCCGCCGGTGTCCTCACCTTCGTGGGATTCGCGTTCATCGACTCCCTCGAACTGTGGGAGGACGCGATGGTGACCCTCTCGCTGGTCCTCGTGGCCACGCTCATCGCGCTCGTCGTCTCGGTACCCGTGGGCATCTGGGCGGCGCGCTCCGACCGGGTCAGCGGCATCGTCCGCCCGGTGCTGGACTTCATGCAGACGCTGCCCGCGATGATCTACCTCATCCCGGCGATCCTGTTCTTCGGCACCGGCGCCCCGGCCGGCATCGTGGCCACGCTGATCTTCGCGCTGGCCCCCGGCGTCCGCATGACCGAGCTGGGCATCCGTCAGGTCGACAAGGAACTCGTCGAGGCCGCCGACGCGTTCGGCACCACGCCCCGCGACACCCTGCTGCGCATCCAGCTGCCGCTCGCGCTGCCCACGGTGATGGCGGGCGTCAACCAGGTCATCATGCTGGGCCTGTCCATGGCCGCCATCGCGGGCATGGTCGGCACCGGCGGTCTCGGTGGCGACGTCAACGAGGCCATCGGGCAGCTGAACGTCGGCCTCGGCTCCGAGGCGGGCGTCGCCATCGTCATCCTGGCGATCTACCTGGACCGCATGACCAGCGCCCTGGGCACCCAGGTCTCCCCGCTCGGCCGCCGCGCCGCCGCCAAACTGCGCGCCGCGCAGGGCCTGAAGATCTGGTCCTACCGCCCCAGCGCGGCCGTCGCCGTCATCGGTGTCGTCGTGCTCGCGCTGGTCGCGGGCGGCATGGGCATGTTCGCCGGGACCGACTCGACGTCCACCGCGGCCGACGGCGAGAACGTCGGCCAGGGCAAGAAGGTCACCATCGGCTACATCCCGTGGGACGAGGGCGTCGCCTCCACCTTCCTGTGGAAGGAGATCCTCGAGGAGCGCGGCTTCCAGGTCGACACCAAGCAGTTCGACGCGGGCCCGCTGTACACCTCCCTCTCCCAGGGCGACATCGACTTCGAGACGGACTCCTGGCTGCCGACCACCCACGAGCAGTACTGGAAGAAGTACGGCAGCAAGCTCGACGACCTGGGTTCCTGGTTCGGCCCCACCTCGCTGGAGCTGAGCGTCCCCTCGTACATGAAGGGCGTCGACTCCCTCGCGGACCTCAAGGGCAAGGCCGGCACCTTCGGTGGCAAGATCACCGGCATCGAGTCCAGCGCCGGAATGATGGGCCTGCTCAAGCGCAAGGTCCTCAAGGACTACGGCCTCGACAAGGAGTACAAGGTCCTCGACAGCTCCACGCCCGCGATGCTGGCCGAGCTGAAGCGCGCCTACGCCAAGAAGGAGCCGATCGTCGTCACCCTCTGGTCGCCGCACTGGGCCTACAGCGACTACGACCTGAAGAAGCTCAAGGACCCGAAGGGCGCCTGGGGCAAGGGCGACGGCGTGCACACCCTCTCCCGCAAGGGCTTCGCGCAGGACAACCCGGTCGTCGGGCAGTGGCTGAAGAACTTCAGGATGACGGAGAAGCAGCTCACCGGTCTCGAGGCCGAGATCAACAAGGTGGGCAAGGGAAAGCAACAGGACGCGGTGCGCGCCTGGCTGAAGCGGAACCCCGGAGTCGTCGACAAGCTGGCCCCGGTCAAGAACTCCGTGGCCGCTGCCGAGACGAAGCGCCCGCTGGACGTGGCCTGGTTCCCCTGGGACGAGGACGTCGCCGTCAGCTACCTCTGGAAGAACGTCCTGGCGCGGCGCGGCTACACGCTGAACCTCAAGCAGATGGACGTCGGCCCCGTCTACACCGGCCTCGCCTCCGGTGACCTGGACCTCAACTTCGACGCCTGGCTGCCGTACGCCCAGTCGAACTACTGGGACCAGCACAAGAACGACCTGAGGGACCTGGGCACCTGGTACCGGCCGACCTCCCTGGAGATCGCCGTGCCCTCGTACGTGAAGGACGTCAAGTCCCTCGCGGACCTCAAGGGCAAGGCGGGCACCTTCGGCGGCCGGATCATCGGCATCGAGCCGGGTACCGGCGAGATGAACCTCCTGAAGACGAAGGTGCTTCCGGGCTACGGCCTGGACAAGGAGTACACGGTCGTCGACGGCTCCACGCCCGCGATGCTGGCCGAGCTGAAGCGTGCCTACGCGAAGAAGCAGCCGGTCGCCGTCGTCCTGTGGTCCCCGCACTGGGCGTACAGCGAGTACAAGCTCACCAAGCTCGCCGACGACAAGAAGCTCTTCGGCGAGGGGAACACGATCCGGACCATCTCCAGCAAGAAGTTCCCCGAGCGGTATCCGCAGCTCACCAAGTGGATCAGGAACTTCAGGATGAGCGAGTCCGAGCTCGGCACCCTGGAGAGCGAGATCAAGCAGCGCGGCCAGGGCCATGAGGAGGCGGCCGTCGCCGCATGGCTGAAGGAGCACCCGGACGTGGTGGAGCGGATGACGCCGCAGTAACCGCACGGATGTTCGGTGAGGGGTGGCTGTCGGTCACACGGGTGTCGGAACCCGTCTGACCGACAGCCACCCCTTTCGGCGTTCCCGGAGCCCCCTGTTCCGGCCCGCACTCGCGACCGACGACACCAGTGGCTACGTACTGGCGTACGAGAAGGATCCGGACAACCACATCGCCGTACGCGGCTGCGTCGATCCGGACGCCCTCCCGTCCGAGAACGCCTCCCACGCCGTCGATGCGCCGCGCACCTCTCGCGCCGCGCCGAGGCGCTCCGGACATCACCTCCGTGTACGACGGCGCGGTCGAGCTCACCGGCCACCACCGGGCGCGCCGCGCCACCGACCGTGAACTCCGGGCCATCCTCAAGGACTTCACGGCCTGGTACGACGGCCCCGACCGGCGGCCGGACCGCGCCCTGGAGTCCTGGGGCGTGCGCGGCGACCCCGGCGACCGCTCACTCCTCCAACTCAACCTCGCCAGACGAATTTTGACGGAAAGTCAGCCTTGGCATCGGGCTTCGGGAGGTGACAGACGTACGCCGATGATCCGAGGACCGGGCGGGCTGATCGGCTGACCATCCGCACCCACGGCGGCAGTCGCGCCCTCGCCGGTCCCTCCGTGCCCGCGCTCATCGATCCGCGGGGGCATCCGGCCCTGCTGGCCAGCGTTTTCGTCCCGCGGGAGGGCATGGCGCCCAGGGAGCCGGGGCGACTCGTCTATTGGCGCGAATTGTGGCCCTCACCCTCCTCCGGTGTGTCAGCGATGTGACGGGTGCATGAAACGGTTTGCCGAACATGCGTAGGGTGCAAACAACTCATCAGAAGTTGTGCGCCGAAGCCGCAGCCTGAGGGGCAGCCGAAGCGGCAGACCGAAGCAGTGGACCGACGACGCGTGGGAGGGAGCCGGAGCGATGGGCGACCACAAAGAACAGCCCCTTCGGGTGGGTGCGGCCGTCCGGCGGCGGCGCCGGGCACTGGAGCTCACGCTCGCCGTCGTGGCCGAGCGCAGCGGCCTGTCGGTGCCCTTCCTGAGCCAGGTCGAGAACGAACGGGCCCGGCCCAGCCAGAGTTCCCTCGAGCGGGTCGCCGACGCCCTGGGCACCACCGCAGTCGAACTGCTCGCGGCGGCCGACCCGGCGTGCAGTGTCGATGTGGTGCGCGCCGAAGCGGGCGCCGAGTTCACTCCCGAAGCCCATATGCGCCCCCTGGTGCGCGGTCACCACCAGCTGCACGCCACGGAGTTCACCGGCGACCACGAGGAGGGCCGCGAACTCCAGCACCGCAACGACAAGTTGATGTACGTCGCCGACGGGGCCGTCGAGGTCGAGGCGGAGGGCCGCGCCCACCGCCTGGGGCGCGGCGACACGCTGTACCTCACCGGTGGGGTGCGCCACCGGTGGCGGGCGACCGTGCCGGACACCCGGGTGGTCGTGGTCGAGGTCGCCGACCACATCGAGGCGGTGGAGGACCGCCAGACCTTCGGCAAGCGCTGAGCCGTTCCCGCGCGGGCCGCGACGATCGCGGGCGGCCACGAATCGCGGGCCGCTGCGATACTGGATGCCATGCCGCCCGAGACCTCCCGTCATGCCTAGCGTGCCCGCCGGAGTGCGTGTGGTGTCCCTCGTGCCCTCACTCACCGAGGCCGTGGCCGTCACCGTCCCCGGTGCCCTGGTCGGCGCGACCGACTGGTGCAGCCGTCCGCCGGACCTCGACGTCGTGCGCGTCGGCGGCACCAAGAATCCCGCGGTCGAGCGGATCGTACGACTCGCCCCGGACCTGGTGATCGCCAACGAGGAGGAGAACCGCGAGCCCGATCTGACGGCGTTGCGGGAGGCGGGGCTCGAGGTACTGGTCACGGAGGTCCGCGAGGTGCCGGAAGCCTTCCGCGAGCTGGCGCGGGTGCTGGGCGCGTGCGGCGCGCGGAGCCGCCCCCGCTGGCTGGACGAGGCGGAGGCCGCATGGGCGCGGCCCCCCGCTCCCGACCGCCGTACGACCGCGATCGTGCCGATCTGGCGGCGCCCCTGGATGGTCCTCGGCCGGGACACCTTCGCCGGGGACGTCCTGGCGCGCCTGGGCGTCGACAACGTGTACGCCCACCACGCCGACCGCTACCCCCGCGTTCCGCTCCCCGAACTCCGGGCGGCGGCCCCCGATCTCGTGATCCTGCCCGACGAGCCGTACCGCTTCACCGCCGACGACGGCCCCGAGGCGTTCGAGGGCGTGCCCTGCGCGCTCGTCGACGGCCGCCTGCTGACCTGGTACGGGCCGTCGCTGGCACAGGCGCCGAGCCTGCTCGGCGCGGCGCTGCGAGCAGGGTCCGCGGAAGGTCAATGTCGACCATGAGCGGAGGCTGGACGCCAGAACCTGCGAAGTTGGCGCGCTGACGGTCGGACCCGACGGACAGCTCTGGGAGCAACGGGTTGCAGGCCCTCGGGCTGAACGGCACCCCCGAGAGGCCGGCGTGCTCCCCACCGTGCGTGAGCTCGGCATCGAGCGGGCGAACGTGGCCCGGCCGGGTTCACAGGCGCACGATGACCAGGGCGGTGTCGTCGGTGGCGCCACCGGGTGGGATGAGGTCGGTGAGTACGGCGTCGGCGAGGGTTTCGGGGTCGTCTGCCTGGTGGCGGGTCAGGGAGTCGGCGAGCCGGGCGAGGCCCGCGTCGATGTCTTCGCCGCGGCGTTCGATCAGACCGTCGGTGTAGAGCACGAGGACGGCACCCTCGCGGAAGGCCGCGACAGCCTGGATCCGGGGGCCGTGTTGAGGACGGGCGGCCAGTGGCGGGTCGGTGGCCTGGTCCAGGAACTCGACGGTCCCGTCCCCGTGCAGGAGCGCCGGCGGGGGGTGGCCGGCGCTGCTGTAAGTGATGGTGTGGTTCTCCCAGTCGACGAATGCCGTGGCCACGGTGGTGTTCTCGGCGCCGTCGACGGTGCGGGCGTACCGCCCGAGGACTTCCAGGGCGCGGGCGGGGCCTTCGGGGACGAGAGAGGCGGCGGCGAGGGCGCTGCGCAGTTGTCCCATGACGCCGGCCGCGTACAGGCCGTGGCCGACGACGTCGCCGACGGCCACGGCGATGCGATCGCCGGGCAGGTCGACCAGGTCGTACCAGTCGCCTGCCACATTCAGCGCTTCGGCGGCGGGCCGGTAGCGAACGGCCGCCGGGTGCCTGCCGACCGGGCGAGGAGCGGGCAACATGGCCTCTTGCAAGGTCAGCGCGACTTCACGGGCGCGGATGAGTTCCGTGACGTCCTCCACCCGGTGCAGCAGCAGCGTCACCCGACCATCAGGTCCGAATACGGGAATGTCGGTCATGTTGAAGTACCGCTCGTGCCATACCCCGGGCCGGTCGGGGTCCTCCAGGTCGTAGCGCTGCAGCGCTACGATGCTGCGCTGACCGGTGTCCACAGCCCGGCGCAATGACGCCAGAACTCTGAGCAGGAGAGGCTCGGCGGGGTCCTTCTCGGGGCGGTCATCGGGCAGGAAGCGACCGACCAACAGCTCGCGGGGGAGGCCCCGGAGGCGCAGGAACTCCGCGTTGGCGTCCGCGAAGATCAGCTCCGGAGTCACCAGCGCCACCGCCCCGGGAAGAGCCTGGAACACCGCCGCGTAGTCGACCGCCGGTTCTGCCATGATTTTCCCGCTTACCGTGCCGCTGTCTGCCTTTTCACGATACGGGCAGAGAGTCGCAGCTCGCACCATGAGGTTGCGGCGTTCCCGCGCCGTCGGTGCCCCTCGTGTACGGATCACGCCGGGGATACGTCCGGGCACCACGACTGGCCGGTGATCCAGCTGGACTCCGCGGACAGGAGGAGGACGACCATGGAGGCGAGGTCCTCGGGCTCACCGGGCCTCGGTCGTGCGGTCTTCTCCGACAGGACCTCGCGGACCTCGGGGGGCGTGCCCGCGCGGACGTTCTCCGTGAGAGCGACCCCGGGGGCGACGGCGTCGGCCCGGATGTTCTTTCGGACACGCTTCCCGCTGCCATGCCGCCAGCGAGGAGACGTTGACGATCGAGCCGCCGCCCGAGGCGACCAGGGAGGCGATGGCGTCCTCGTCCCGGAAGTCGAACCGGACCGTAAGCAGCCGGTCGGCCGCTTCCGATGCGGAGTTACACCTACCTAGGTGTCGCGAGCAGCTCGCCGCTGACCAGGCCGCGCGCGGTGCGGGCGGCGGCCACGGACCAGGCGGCCACGAGAAGCGCGTACAGGGCGACCGCGAGCCAGTCGAACGCGACCAGTCCGGTGTGCCGGGCGAGGCTCTCGGCGCCGGTGACACAGGTCCCCACCGGGAAGGTGAACGCCCACCAGGTCATCGCGAACCCCATGCCCCGTCGGCGGGCCCGCGCCACCAGCGCGCCGGCGAGGCCCAGCCACAGCAGTGCGAAGCCCAGCACGGGGACGCCGTAGAGGACGGCGAGCATCCCGAAACCCTGGTCGTAGGGGGCCGGCACGACGCCCGGTGCGAAGTCCGCGAACTTGCCGACCGCGGTCGTGGACTGGCCGAGCGGACCGAGCACGAGGAACAGCGTCGGAGTGAGCGCGAGCGGCAGCGGCCCCGCGGTGACGAGCCGGGCGAAGATCACCGGCAGCATCACGAAGGTGGCCAGCAGGCTCAGCCCGAACAGGGCGAAGCACCCGAGAAGCAGGGTCGCCCGGGGCTGGCCCGGGGGCAGGTGGGGCACGAGGAGCGGTCCGACGGCGGCCGACACCATGGGAGCGACGACGGGGAGCAGCCAGACGGGCGTGGCCTGGTCGGCGCGGATGCGGTGGCGTACGACCATCAGGTACGGGACGGCCAGGGCGGCGGCGAGTCCGACGGCCGTGCCGGCGGTGAACAGCACGGCGTCCACCGCGACCGCCGCCCGCGTTCCGATCCAGTCCCCGCCGACGACGAGGGTGCCGCCGCCCACGGCCAGCAGGGCCATCGCCAGGCAGCCGTAGAAGGGGGCCATGGCCGGGTCGAGGAGGTGGGCGCGGGCCTGGTCGCGGTGGTGCGTCCAGTGCAGGGCGCGGGCGCCGAGCAGGGTCACGAGCATGAGGGCGGAGAGGGCCCAGACAGCCGTGCAGGCGGTTCGCAGGCCCGGGACGTCGCCGGGGAGTCCGGCGCCCGCCGTCGCCACGATCGCGGTGCCCATGACGGAGGCGTACCAGTTCGGGCCGAGATACCGGACGGCGGTGACGTGCGGGCGTCCGACGTCGGCGGCGGGCGGCGACAGGAGGGACGGGGCTGCGGTGACCATGCGTCCACGGTCGCGCGCCCGCCGGGTCCCCACCAGGGAGTACGGGTCTATGGGGGCATAAGCTGGCTTTATGGGTACTGAGGGATCGATGGAGGGTGGCCGGTCGGGGGAACCGGGACCGGTCACGGTCGGGATCGCGCATCGGGTGCCCGACCTCGGGGCGCTGGAACTGCTGCTCGCGGTGGCGCGGCTCGGGAGTCTCGGGCGGGCGGCGCGAGAGCTGGGGATCACCCAGCCCGCGGCCAGCAGCCGGATCCGTTCCATGGAACGGCAACTGGGGGTCGCGCTCGTCGACCGCTCGCCCCGGGGCTCGCGGCTCACCGACGCCGGGGCGCTGGTCACGGACTGGGCGCGGCGGGTCGTGGAGGCGGCGGAGGCGTTCGACGCGGGGGCGCAGGCGTTGCGGGACCGGCGGGACTCGCGGCTTCGGGTGGCGGCGAGCATGACCATCGCCGAGTATCTGCTGCCGGGGTGGCTGCTCGCGCTGCGCGCGCAGCGGCCGGACACGGCGGTGTCGCTTCTCGCCGGGAACTCGACGGCCGTGGCGGAACGTCTTCTCGCGGGCGAGGCGGACCTCGGCTTCGTGGAGGGGCTGTCCGTGCCGCCCGCCCTCGACTCGACGGTCATCGCGCACGACCGGCTGATCGTGGTGACGGCGCCGGGGCATCCGTGGGCCCGGCGTCGCGCGCCGCTCGCCGGGGCTGAGCTGGCCGCGACGCCGTTGATCCTCCGGGAGGAGGGTTCGGGTACGCGGCAGGTCCTCGACGCGGCGTTGGGTGGGTTGGCACGGCCGTTGATCGAGCTTTCCTCGACTACGGCGGTGAAGGCGGCGGCGGTGAGTGGGGCGGGGCCCGCCGTCCTGAGCGAGCTGGCCCTCGGCGAGGAGCTGTCGACGCATCGGCTGGTGAGCATCCCGCTGTCCGACGTTCAGCTCCGCCGGGCCCTGAGGGCGGTATGGCCCACGGGCCATCGCCCCACGGGCCCGGCACGCGAACTGCTCTCGCTGACGCGAGGCTTGTAGGTCACCGCCACCGGGGGGCTGCGCGGTGAGTGTGTCGGCCGCGGGCCGGTGGGGGCTGGTCGCGCAGTTCCCCGCGCCCCTGGGCGGGGCTGCGCCCCGGATCCCTGCCCGGCTGTAGTCGTTCGGCCGCGGGCCGGTGGAGGCCGGTCGCCCAGTTCCCCGCGCCCCGGATCCCTACCCTGCTGTGGTCGCTCGGCCGCGGGCCGGTGGGGGCCGGCCGATGCGGGGGGCCAGGAGAAATCGGTGGCGGGCGGGGTCGGGGGCGCCGCAGGATGCCAGGCATGACTGCGACCGCCCCGCCCGCCGCCGGCTTGCGCACACCCTGGGAAGAACTCCCGCGCACGCTCCGGGACGCCGTCGCGGACGTGCTCGGCGCGCCGGTGCGGACGGCCGTCACGCAGGAGGGCGGCTTCTCGCCCGGTGCTGCCGCCCGCGTGACCACCACGGACCACCGCCGTGCGTTCGTGAAGGCGGTCAGCGGAGAGACGAACCCCGACAGCCCCTCCCTGCACCGGACGGAGGCGAGGAACGCCTCCGCACTCCCGCCGAACACCCCCGCCCCCAGGCTCCTCGGCACCTACGACGACGGCACCTGGGTCGCCCTCGTCTTCGAGGACGTGGCGGGCCGTCAGCCCCATGTCCCCTGGCGGGAGGACGAGTTCAGACGCGTGCTCGACGCCGTCGAGGAGTTGGGTCGGGCCCTGACGCCGGCACCGTTCGACGCCCCGACCGCCGCACAGTCCCTGGCCCACGCCTTCCAGGGGTGGCGGCGGCTCATCGACTCCGGGGACACCGGGGGCGCGGGCCTCGACCCGTGGATCGCGGCGCACCTGCACGAACTGGCCGAACTCTCCGCCCCGTGGGCCGAGTTCGCCACCGGCGACACCCTCGCGCACGCCGACCTGCGCGCGGACAACGTCCTGCTCACGAAGGACGGCGGGGTCGTCTTCGTCGACTGGCCGCACGCCGTGCGCGCCGCCCCGTGGTTCGACCTGCTGCTGATGCTCCCCTGCGTCCGCGCCCAGGGCGGCCCCGACCCGGAAGAGGTGTTCTCCACCCACCCGCTGGGCCGCGACGCCGACCCGGAAGGCGTCACCGCCACCCTGGCGGCCCTCGCCGGCTTCTTCGTCCAGCAGTCCCGGCAACCACCGCCCCCGGGACTGCCGACCCTGCGCGCCTTCCAGCACGCCCAGGGCGCCGCCGCCCTCGGCTGGCTCAGGAAGCGGCTCGCACCAACGCCCGCATGACCCTGAGGTCCTCGCCCATCTCGGGATGCCACTGCACACCCAACACCCAGCGGGAAGAGGGGAGTTCGATCGCCTCCACCGTCCCGTCGAGCGCGTGCGCCGAGGCCGTCAGTCCCTCTCCGAGGCGTTCGACCGCCTGGTGGTGATACGTCGGCACGGCGCAGGTCTCCGGCACGACATCCCCGTACAGGCTCCCCGTCACCGGCGTCACCTCGTGCCGCCCGAAGACCCCGACGTCCTTCACATGCCCGTCGATGTGCTGGACGAGCGTGCCGCCGAGGGCGACGTTGAGGAGCTGCATGCCCCGGCAGATGCCCAGGAGCGGGATGCCGATCGCCAACGCGGCGTCGATCAGGGCGAGTTCCCAGGCGTCGCGGGCGGCGGCCGGCGGACCGGTCCGCGGGGAGCGCTCGGCGCCGTAGTGGACCGGGTCGACATCGGGGCCGCCCGCGATCACGAGGCCGTCGAGACGGGCGACGGTCGACGCGGCGTGGGAGGGGTCGTCCGGCGGCAGCATCGCGGCGAGACCTCCCGCCGCCTGGACGAGCCGCGGATAGCCGGCCGGCAGCAGAGCGGCCTCCAGCTCCCACACCCCCCAGCGCGCCCCGGCCTCCAGATACGTACTCACGCCGATCAGCGGTCTGCCCACGCCGCTCGCACCGCCCACGCCGTCCGTACCGCCCACGCCGCGCTCCTTGGGGATTCAATGGAATGCAGTCATACCTTTGAAGTCTTTGTACGGTACCGGCAGAGGGCTCACGCCAGGAAGCCCCGCAGCAGCGCCGCCGTCCCCGCGCAGTGCTCCCGCATCATCTCCCGCGCCCCGTCCGCGTCCCCGTCGAGTACCGCCTCGACCAGCGCGGTGTGCTGGCGCTGGGAGTGCTCCAGGTTGCGGACCAGGAGGGGAATGCAGTCGAGCAGGTCGTTGACGGAGGCGCGGACGGCCGCGTACTGGGCCGTCAGCGACGGCGAACCGCTCAGCTCGGCGAGGGTGAGGTGGAGCAGGGTGTCCAGGCGCCGGTAGTCCGCCAGCGGCGCCTCGTGGGTGCGGGCCAGCGCCTCGCGCAGCCGCTCGGCCTGCTCCGGGGAGAGCCCGTGCGTCGCGCACAGCCCCGCCGCCCCCACCTCCAGCACCTCACGGAAACGCAGGACGTCTTCGATGTCGACCTCGGCGAACCGGCGCCGCAGCTCGTCCTCGCCGGGGGTCTCGG
Organism: Streptomyces mirabilis; assembly: GCF_039503195.1. Taxonomy (NCBI): domain Bacteria; kingdom Bacillati; phylum Actinomycetota; class Actinomycetes; order Kitasatosporales; family Streptomycetaceae; genus Streptomyces; species Streptomyces mirabilis. The sequence goes on along the minus strand of NZ_JBCJKP010000001.1, from coordinate 2,442,662 downwards.
CCCTCGGCACCACGAACGTGCCGCCGTACCGTCCGCGCCGCGACGCGACAAGACCCTGGTCCTGGAGCACCTTCAGCACCTCGCGCAGCGTCACCCGGCTGATCCCCAGCCGCTCCGCCAGCTCCCGCTCCGCGGGCAGCCGTCCGCCGCCGGGCACCAGCCCCAGCCTGACCACCTGGAGGATCTGCTCCAGTGCCTCCTCGAAACCGTTGCCCGCCCGCACCGGCCGCAGCACCGGCGTCAGTCGGTCGTCCACACCACCGTCGGCTTCCGCCCGCGTCATCTGGTCGTGCCCCCTTCCCAAGCAATGGTTCTCGGCAATACCTTATGGCTCTCGGCTGACCCAAGGAGGCTTTTCCGGTGGCAGACCGCACACCCCCGCTCGCCGTCGAGGAGCTGCACGCCCTCGTCGCGGGCGGCGAGATCGACACCGTCGTCCTGGCCTTCCCCGACATGCAGGGGCGGCTCCAGGGCAAGCGGTTCGCCGCGCGCTTCTTCCTCGACGAGGTCCTCGAGCACGGCACGGAGGGCTGCAACTACCTCCTCGCCGTCGACACCGAGATGAACACGGTCGACGGATACGTCATGTCCTCCTGGGACCGGGGCTACGGCGACTTCGCCATGCGCCCCGATCTCAGCACCCTACGGCGGGTGCCGTGGAACGAGGGCACCGCCCTGCTCGTCGCCGACCTCGCCTGGAACGACGGCTCCCCGGTCGTGGCCGCGCCCCGCCAGATCCTGCGCCGCCAGCTCGACCGCCTCGCCGAACTCGGCTACACCGCCCAGGTCGGCACCGAGCTCGAGTTCATCGTCTTCAAGGACACCTACGAGCAGGCCTGGGACGCGGGCTACAAGGGGCTCACCCCGGCCAATCAGTACAACATCGACTACTCGGTCCTCGGCACCGGGCGCATCGAGCCGCTGCTGCGCCGCATCCGCAACGAGATGCAGGCCGCGGGGCTGACCGTCGAGTCCGCCAAGGGCGAGTGCAACCCCGGCCAGCACGAGATCGCCTTCAAGTACGACGAGGCCCTCGTCACCTGCGACCAGCACGCCATCTACAAGACCGGAGCCAAGGAGATCGCCTCCCAGGAGGGCGTCTCGCTCACCTTCATGGCCAAGTACAACGAGCGTGAGGGCAACTCCTGTCACATCCACCTCTCGCTCACGGACGCGAACGGCACGAACGTGATGGCCGGCTCGGCGCAGGACCCGGGCGGCATGTCCGAGGTCATGCGGCACTTCCTCGCCGGGCAGCTGGCGGCCCTGCGCGACTTCTCGCTGCTCTACGCGCCCAACATCAACTCCTACAAGCGCTTCCAGCCCGGCTCTTTCGCGCCGACCGCCGTCGCCTGGGGATACGACAACCGCACCTGTTCGCTCCGCGTCGTCGGCCACGGCCGCTCGATGCGCTTCGAGAACCGGCTGCCCGGCGGTGACGTCAATCCGCACCTGGCCGTGGCCGGGCTCGTCGCGGCCGGCCTGTACGGCATCGAACAGAAGCTGGAGCTGCCGGAGCCGTGCGCGGGCAACGCGTACACCGCCGAGTACGCGCACGTGCCCACCACCCTGCGCGAGGCCGCCGAGCTCTGGGAGAACAGCCCCATCGCCAAGGCCGCCTTCGGTGACGAGGTGGTCGCGCACTACCGCAACATGGCCCGCGTCGAACTGGAGGCCTTCGACGCCGCGGTGACCGACTGGGAGCTGCGCCGCTCCTTCGAACGCATGTGAGAGGTCCTTCCTTGTCGAACGAGCTCGATCTCCAGGTACTCGACCCGGCCACCGAGGAGGTCCTCGCCACCGTCCCGGCCGCCACCGCGGCCGACGTGGACGCCGCCGTCGTACGCGCCGCGCGGGCCCAGGTGAAGTGGGCGGCTCTCCCGCCCGCCGACCGCGCCCGCCTGCTGCGCCGCTTCGCGGCCGCCGTCGACGGACACCTGGAGGAACTCGCACTGCTGGAGGTGCGCGAGGCAGGGCACACGGTCGGCAACGCGCGCTGGGAGGCGGGCAACGTACGAGACCTGCTCGACTACGCGGCCGGGGGAGTGGAGCGGCTCACCGGCCGCCAGATCCCGGTTCCGGGCGGCCTCGACGTGACCATCCTCGAACCGCTCGGCGTCGTGGGCGTCATCGCGCCGTGGAACTTCCCGATGCCGATCGCCGCCTGGGGCACCGCCCCGGCGCTCGCGGCCGGGAACGCGGTCATCCTCAAGCCCGCCGAGACGACCCCCTTGACGGCGCTCCGACTGGCCGAGCTGGCTCTGGAGGCCGGTCTGCCCGAGGGGCTGTTCCAGGTGCTTCCCGGCCACGGCCCGGTCGCGGGCAACGCGCTCGTCGAGCACCCCGGCGTCGCGAAGATCGTGTTCACCGGGTCAACGGCCGTGGGCAAACAGGTGTTGGCGAAGGGCTCGGCCCTGCTCAAGCGCGTCACCCTCGAACTCGGCGGCAAGAGCCCCAACATCGTCTTCGCCGACGCGGACATCGAGGCCGCCGCCGCAGCGGCTCCGATGGCCTTCCTCGACAACTCGGGCCAGGACTGCTGCGCCCGCACCCGCATCCTCGTCCAGCGCTCGGCCTACGACCGCTTCGTCGACCTCCTCGCCCCGGCGATCGAGTCCGTCGTCGTCGGCGACCCCTCCGACGAGCAGACGCAGATGGGCCCGCTGATCTCCCGGGTGCAGCTGGAGCGTGTGCGCTCGTACGTCCCCGTCGACACCCCCGGTATCCGGGGCAAGGCCCCCGAAGGCCCCGGCTTCTGGTTCCCGCCCACCGTCCTCACCGGCGTCGAGCCCCACGCGCGGGTGGCCGTCGAGGAGGTCTTCGGCCCCGTCGCCGTCGTCCTGCCCTTCGAGGACGAGGCGGACGCGATCCGGCTCGCCAACGCCACCGAGTACGGCCTCTCCGGCTCCATCTGGACCCGTGACGTCGGCCGCGCCCTGCGCGTCTCGCAGGCCGTCCGCGCCGGGAACCTGTCCGTCAACTCCCACTCCAGCGTCCGCTACTGGACCCCCTTCGGCGGCTTCAAGCAGTCGGGGATCGGCCGCGAACTCGGCCCGGACGCGCTCACCGCCTTCACCGAAACCAAGAACGTCTTCATCAGCACGGAGGGCCCCGCACAGTGACCGAAGCCACCGCAGGCACCGCAGGCACCGCAGGCACCGAAGCCACCGCGGACGCCGAAGGAATCATCTGCCGCCGCCTCGTCGGCCGTACCGCCGTCATCACCGGCGCCGGCAGCGGCATCGGTCTCGCCACCGCCCGTCGGCTCGCCTCCGAGGGCGCCCACGTCGTCTGCGGCGACGTCGACGACGCCCGCGGCAAGGCCGCGGCCGACGAGGTCGGCGGGATCTTCGTCAAGGTCGACGTCACCGACCCCGAGCAGGTCGAGGCGCTGTTCAAGACGGCGTTCGACACCTACGGCTCCGTCGACATCGCCTTCAACAACGCGGGCATCTCGCCGCCCGACGACGACTCCATCCTGGAAACCGGCCTGGAGGCCTGGAAGCGCGTCCAGGAGGTCAACCTCACCTCCGTCTACCTGTGCTGCAAGGCCGCGATCCCCTACATGCGGCGCCAGGGCAAGGGCTCCATCATCAACACGGCGTCCTTCGTGGCCCGGATGGGCGCGGCCACCTCGCAGATCTCGTACACGGCCTCCAAGGGCGGTGTGCTGGCCATGTCCCGTGAACTGGGCGTCCAGTTCGCCCGCGAGGGCATCCGCGTCAACGCCCTGTGCCCGGGACCGGTCAACACCCCGCTGCTCCAGGAACTGTTCGCCAAGGACCCCGAGCGGGCCGCACGCCGACTCGTCCACATCCCCGTCGGCCGGTTCGCCGAGGCCGAGGAGATCGCCGCGGCGGTCGCCTTCCTCGCCAGCGACGACTCCTCCTTCGTGAACGCCTCCGACTTCCTGGTGGACGGGGGGATCTCGGGCGCGTACGTCACACCCCTGTAGATCGCCCCGGTGTATGCACGTTCCATGCGATACCGATCCGTTCGTGTCACTTTCGCGTGGGCCCTGGTCGCGGCCGCCACCCTGGCGGCCGCGCCACCCGCCTCCTCCGGCACCCGTCCCGACTGCCCGCGGCTTTCCGCGCGTTGGTACGGCGACAACCGCGCCCACCTGCAACAGGTGATCGACGAGCGAGGCACCTGCGCCGGGCCGATCCCCCCGGCGGGCCGCCCGGTCGCCGCCTTCGACTGGGACAACACCGTCACCAAGAACGACGTCACCGACGTCACCCTCGTCTGGGCCCTGGGACACGACAAGATCCTGCGCCCCGCGCACTGGCGGGACACCAGCCGGTGGCTCACGGACGCGGCGGACCGGGCACTGACCGCCGCCTGCGGCACCACCACACCCGCGGGCGGACCCCTCCCCACCTCGACCGAGCCCCGCTGCGCCGACGAGATCCTCGAGATCCGCGAGAACGGCCGGACCATGAGCGGCGCCGCCGCCTTCGCCGGCACCTGGAACCACCGGCGCACCGTCCCTCAGTACGCCTGGGTGCCCCAGCTCTTCGCCGGACGCACCGTCGCCGAGCTGACCTCGTACGCCCGCGGCGTCCGTGCGCAGGCACTCGCCGCGCCCCTCGGCTCGACGCGGACCCTGGGCACGCACACCGTCCCGGCGTACGTCCGCTACTACGACCAGCAGCGCGAGCTGATCCGTACCCTCCAGAGGGCCGGATTCGACGTCTACGTCGTCTCCGCGGGCGCCGAACCGGTCACCGAGGTCTGGTCGCGGGGGGTCGGCATCGACGCCCGGCACACGATCGCCATCCGGTCGGTCCTCGACCGGCGCGGCCGGATCACCACGTGGAACGAGGGCTGCGGCGGCGTACCGGCGAGCCGGGGCGAGGCCATCCCGTACGTCGACGGCAAGCGCTGCTGGATCAACCAGGAGATCTACGGCGTCCACGGCGCCGCGGCCTGGCAGCGGCAGGACCCGCGCCACCGCACCGCGCTCGCGGCCGGCGACGCCGACACCGATGTGACCTTCGTCGGGGACGCCACCGGAGCCCACCTCGTCCTCAACCGCAACAAGAGCGAACTCATGTGCCGCGCGTACGACGACGCCGACGGCCGCTGGGTGATCAACCCGATGTTCATCGAGCCGCTGCCGCGCAGGCCCGAGCCGTATCCGTGCGCGACCAGCGCCTACCACGCGACCGGCGGGGGCGCGGAACCCGTCCTCAGGGACGACGGTTCGGTCGTACCCGACCAGATGGACACCGTGTACGGAACACCCGTGTACTGACGTTCGGGGCGCGCCCTAGAGTGCCGGAATGAGCATGACGCCTCCGCCCGGCTGGTACCGCGACCCCTCGCACCCGCTCGTCGAGCGCTGGTGGGACGGCGCCGCCTGGACGGACCACCGGCGAGGACCCGAGGCACTCCAGGTGCCCCTGGCACCGCCGCGACCCGTCGGCGGCGGCTCCCGCCGTGCCAAGGCCGTGGCGCTCGTCACCGCCGGAGTCGTCCTGGTCGCCTCGATCGTCACGGGCGCCTTCGTGCTCGGCCGGGAGGGCGGCGGCGGGGGCACCGCGGCGACACGGACCACCCCGCCCGCCGCACCCGGACGGACCGCCGGCTCCCCGGCCGGCCCGTCCTCCGGCGACCCGTCCGTCGTCGTGGACGAGCTCAACGGCATCGCCCTGCCGCTGTTCGACGGCTGGGTCCGCGCCCGGGACGTCGCCGAGGAGGACGTCATGATGACCACCCCCGGCACCTACGACTGTCCGGGCGACCCCGGCCTGTGCCGGCACGGGCGGGTCGTCTCGCGCACCGTCACCGCGAACGACGAGAGGTCCCCGAAGGCCCTCGCCGAGCACGACATCGCGGACGCCGCGAGCACCGCGTACGACCGCGACCTCCTCGACAACCGGCCCTTCCACGGCATCACGTCCCACCGGCAGCTGCGGGCGAGTCCGGTCGCCGTCGCGGGCAGCGTCGGATACCTCGTGCGCTGGCGGGTGAAGACGGGGGTGGGACCCGGGGGGTACGTCGAATCGCTGGCGTTCCCCTCCGGCGTGGGCTCCCGGGCCCTCGTCATCGTCCGCTTCGTGTTCGACGCGGGTGCGGACGGGCCGCCGCTCACCGACATGGACCGGATCACCGAGGGAATCCGGCCGGTGAGCACGCGGTGAGCACCGGCCGGTGGGCACGAGGTGAGCCCGGCTACAGGAAGGTGTGGCCCTCTCCCCGGTACGTCGGGACGGTCGCCGTCACCGTGTCGCCCTCGACCAGGTGCAGCGCGTCGAAGCGCTCGCACAGCTCCCCGGCCTTCGCGTGCCGGAACCACACCTTGTCGCCGATGAGCAGGTCGTCCGCGGGGGCGCCGAGCAGCGGCGTCTGCACCTCGCCGGGGCCCTCCTGGGGGTCGTAGCGCAGACCCTCCGGCAGGTGGGGGACCGGCAGCCGGTCGGGGCCCGGGGCGCCCGAGGCCGGGTAGCCGCCGCCGAGCACCGTGACGACCCCGACACCCGGCCTGCGGACCACCGGCTGCGCGAAGAGCGCGGCCGGACGCCCGCTGAACGACGTGTAGTTGTCGAACAGCCGAGGCACGTACAGTCCGGAGCCCGCCGCGATCTCGGTGACCGCGTCCTCGGCGGCCGTGTGCTGCACACTGCCCGTCCCGCCGCCGTTGACGTACTCGAGGTCCGGCTCCACGGCCCGTACGGCACGGACCACCTCGGCGCGCCGCCGCGCGAGCTCCTTGCGGGCGGTGGCCTGCATGAGCCTGACCGCACGCGACCGCAAGGGCCGCCCCGCGACGGCGTCACCGACACCCGCCACGTGCCCCTCGTACGCCATGATCCCCACCAGCTTGAACCCGGGCCGGCGGACCACGGCGCGGGCCAGGTCGGCGACCTGGGCGGGCGAGTGCAGCGGCGAGCGCAGCGCCCCGACCCGCACCCGGCCGCCGAGCAGCTTGAGGGAGGTGTCCAACTCCAGGCAGACGCGCACCACTTCGGTGCCGTCCCGGCGGGCCTCGTCGATCAGGTGGAGCTGGGCGGGGTCGTCGATCATGACGGTGACGGCGGCGGCGAGTTTGGGGTCGGAGGTCAGCTCGGCGAAGCCCCGGGTGTCCGCCGAGGGGTAGGCGAGCAGGATGTCGTCGAAGCCGGAACGGGCCAGCCAGATCGACTCGGCCAGGGTGAAGGACATGATCCCCGCGAAACCGTCCCGCTCCAGGACGCGCTCGAGCAGCGCGCGGCAGCGCACCGACTTGCTGGCGACCCGGATCGGCTTGCCGCCTGCCCTGCGGACGAGATCGTCCGCGTTCGCGTCGAAGGCCTCCAGATCCACGATCGCGAGAGGGGCGTCGAGGTGAGCTGTGGCCCGGTCGTAGCGGGCCCGGTCTGCGGCGCGGGCAGTCATGCCCGAAGCCTGCCAGACTCGATTACCGCAGGGTAGGGGGACGTTCCGGGCAGATGCCCCGGGCGCGCGGACTGGTTCCCTCTCTGCCCACGTCAACCCGTAGAGTGACGCGCACGCAGGGAGGAACGACCTTGTCCGGGCGGGTCGTGCCCGGGATGACGGTCCGTCGGCACGGGTATGGGTGCTCGTGACGGGTGAGTCGCCGAGGTGGTTTCTTCCGTACACGTGAGCGGCCCGGCGGATTCCGGGCCGGGTCGGTAGCCCGGGTACGAGGAAACGGGGGGTGCATGAGCACGGAAGCGCGCCGCGCCTCCATCCCGCCACGCCCGGCCACCCCACCCCGCCCGGCACAGCCACCGGAAGAGTCTCCCGAGGGGACAGTCTCCCCCGAGGCGGCAGCGTCTCCCGCGCAGGACACCCCACCGCCTCCCACGGAGGGCCGCACCGGCTCCACGGCCTCCCGCCCGGCGAGCCCACCACGGCCCGAACAGGCCCCGACGAGCGGGGAGCGCCTGCCCTCCGGCCGGGCGACCCCGCCGCGGCCCGCGCAGTCTCCGGCGAGCGGAGAGAGCGTGCCCTCCTGGTCGGCGACCCCGCCTCGGCCCGAACGGTCTCCGAGGGGCGAGGGCGGTGTGGCGTCCCGTGCGGTGACCGCACCGAGGCCGGAGATGTCTCCCGGCCGTGGGAATCCGGTGCCCCCGCAGAGGTTCGAAGCGCCGCCCGCGCAGGGTGTCACGCCGCCGCGTCCGGCGACCCCGCCGCGACCCGAACAGTCCGCCGTGGGTGGGGACGCGGTGCCGCCCCGCCCGAAGTACCTTCCCTCGGGCGCCACTTGGCGGCCGCGTCCGGCCGAGCCGCCCGTGGGCGGCGAGCCCTGGTCGCTGTCGAGCCCGCAGCAACCGCCCGCGGCCCCCGCCCCGGGGCCCCGACGGACGGACCCGTCCGTGGTGGGCGAGTCCTGGACGCTCCCCGACTCCGGGGACCTGCCCGCGACAGGCGCCCCGCGCCGCCCGGCGGAGCGGCCCACCACGGCTGACGCCCCCGCCGCGCGCGCACCCCGGCAGAGCCGCCCGTCTCCGGCGGACGACGCCATGACGCCGCCCCGCGCGGGTGCCGCCTCCCCGTCACCCAGTCCGTCCACCGCCGGGACACCGCGGTCGGGCGGCGAGTTCCGTACCCCGTCGTCGCCCGACACCGCCGGCGCGCCCCGCGCGGGCGGTGGTTCCGGACGGCCGGTGTCGGCAGGTTCCTCCGCGGACGCGGCATCGCGCCCGGGCGCGGACGGGGTCCCGCGCTCCGGTGAGGCGCCCGACACCTCCGGCGATGTCATGGCGCGCCCGGCCGACGGCGGTACCCGGGCGGGGCGCCCCTTCCGGCTCTCGCACGATCCGAAACCGTCGGAGGGGTCGTCCTCGGCCGGTACGGCGTCCCCACCGGCGCCGGGTGCCACCGGCACCTCCGAGCCCCCGCGCCACGAGTCGACGCACCCCCGCTTCCCCGGCCGGCGCACCACCCCCGCGTCTCCACCCCCACCCCCGCCCCCGGCCTCCGCCCGATTTCCCGACGCCCCGCCGGCCGGCCGGCACCCCGGCGTGCCGCACCCCGGCCCGACCCGGCGGACCCCCGTACCCGAGGACGGGATCACGGAGACGACCACGCGGCTGCGCCCCGTCCCCGCGGAGCGGTCCGTCGAACCGCCCGCCCCCGCGAGTCCGGCCCGCGACACGGCACGCCCGTACGTCTCGTTCGCGGAGCCCGAGACCTACGACGACACCACGCGCCCGCGCCACGTCGGCGCGCGCTCCCGGCCCCGGGCGGCGGCGGCCGCGGCCTGCGTCGTGCTGGGCCTCGGCCTCATCGGCGGCGCGGCGGCCGGAAGCTGGCTGACCGGCGACGGCACGGGCACGGACGGTGCGCGCAGCGCCTTCGTGGCGGCCGGAAGCCTGTGGCACAGCGTGCCCGTGGACCAGCTCTTCCCGCCCACCGTGCAGGGCCGCGGCGCGGGCCCCGGCGGCGCCGACCGCACCTGGACCCGACTCGCCGTCGCCCCGGACAGCGGCTGTGCGAACGCCTTCGATCCGCTCCTGAGCAAGGCGCTCGCCCCGGCCGGCTGTCTGCGGCTGCTGCGGGCCACGTACACGGACGCGACCCGCAGTCAGGTCACCACCGTGGGCCTGCTGTTCACCAAGGCGGACCCGGCGGCCATGACCGCGCTGAAGAACCGTTTCCAGCAGGAAGGCCTCGACCGGCGCACGGATCTGATGCCCCGTCCGTACGCCGCCAAGGGCACCGTCGCCGCCGGATTCGGCGACGCCCAGCGCGCGTCCTGGACGGTGTCGGTGCTCACCGACGCGCCCGTCGTCGTCTACGCCGTCTCCGGCTTCGCCGACGCCCGTATCGTCACCGCCCCGCAGCCCGCCGCGGACGCCATCAAGCCCGGTGCGACCACGACCCCGGCCCAGGCGGGCCTGGGCCACGACGCACAGGGCCTCGCCGACCGCATCGAGCGCGGCCTGCGCAAAACCGTCGGCTCGGCCACGGAGAAGCCGTCATGACCCGCAAGGCCACCACCCGCGGGGCCACCCACCAGACCGCCTCCAAGGCATCCCGCAGGGCCGCTCGGAGGGCCGGAGCCCTGAGCGTCCTGCTGGCCGCCTCCCTCGCCCTGCTCCCGTCCACCGCCGCGCACGCCGACGGCATTCGCGCCCAGCAGTGGGCCCTCGACGCGATGCACACCCAGCAGGCCTGGCGCACCACGAAGGGCCAGGGCATCACGGTCGCGGTCCTCGACACGGGCGTCGACGACCAGCATCCGGACCTGGCCGGCAACGTCCTCACCGGAAAGGACATGGTCGGCTTCGGGGCGCAGCGCGGTGACCGCGCATGGGCCCGGCACGGCACCGCGATGGCAGGGATCATCGCCGGTCACGGGCACGGCGTCGGGAACGGCGACGGAGTCCTGGGCATCGCCCCCGAGGCGAAGATCCTCCCCGTCCGCGTCATCCTCGAAGACGGCGACTCGGCCCGTACGAGGGCCCGCAACACCCGTGGCAACGCCCTCGCCGAGGGCATCCGCTGGGCCACCGACCAGGGCGCCGACGTCATCAACCTCTCCCTCGGCGACGACTCCAAGTCCGCTCATCCCGAGCCCGCGGAGGACGCCGCCGTCCAGTACGCCCTGAAGAAGGGCGCGGTCGTCGTCGCCTCGGCGGGCAACGGCGGTGAGAAGGGCGACCACATCTCGTACCCGGCGGCCTACCCGGGCGTGATCGCGGCCACGGCCGTCGACCAGAACGGCACCCACGCCTCGTTCTCCACCCGCCGCTGGTACGCCACCGTCAGCGCCCCCGGCGTCGACGTCGTCATCGCCGACCCGGACGACAAGTACTACGAGGGCTGGGGCACCAGCGCCGCCTCCGCGTTCGTCTCCGGAGCGGTCGCGCTCATCAAGGCGGCCCACCCGGGCCTGTCCCCGGCGCAGATCAAGAAGCTCCTGGAGGACACCGCCCGCAACGCCCCCAGCGGCGGGCGCGACGACTCCCGCGGCTTCGGCTTCATCGACCCCGCGGCGGCCATCGAGGCCGCCGGCCGCCTCAAGCCGGAGCGCACCCACGCGGTGGCGTACGGCAAGAAGTACTTCGGTACGGGCCCCGACGCCACCCCGGACGACAACCAGCCGTCCGGCTGGGTGGGCCCGGCGGCGGGCGGCGTGGGCGTGCTCCTGCTGGCCGCGTCGGTACTCCTGTGGCGAGGCCGCAGGTTCTCGGCGCAGGACGCGTCGGGCGACGTGCCCCTTTAGGGGCGCCGGCCTGTGACACAGGCGGCTCCGCCCCGTGGGCGCGCCCAGCCGCAACGCACCCGCACCCGAACGGACAACCCGACGTCACGCCGCACTGAACGCGGCCACCGCCGCCTTCGCCGCCGCCTCCACGAGTGAGATCCCCTTGGCCTTGGTCGTGTTGCCGTTCGACAGCGTCGCCACCAGGTACTCGTCCCCGTCGACAGTGACCCGACCGATGCTGTTGATGTCCCACAGCCCGGTCGAACTCCGCGCCAGCCACCCGTTCTTGAGGGCCCACCGCGTGCCGTCGGCCGCCGCCGACACACCCCAGTGCTGATCGGCGGCGATCTCGCCCATCAGCCCCTGGAGGTATGTGCGCGAGGCCTCGCTGAGTTCGGAGTCGTCCCCGAACACCTGCTGGAGCAGGGAGAGTTGGTCGGCCGCCGTGGTCTGGGTCAGCCCCCACAGCGCACCGTCCCCGCCGGAGGTGCCGGTCAGCCCGAACCGCTCGTTCGCGGCGTCGAGACCGTCCGCCTGCCCGATGATGTCCCACAGCGCGGACGCGGACGCGTTGTCACTGTTCGTGATCATCGCGGTGGCGTACGTCTTCTCCGCCGCCGTCAGATGCCGGTCCGCGTCCTGCGCCTGGAGCAGCAGCGTCGCGAGGATGTCGACCTTGACGATGCTGGCCGTGTCGAAGGCCCCCTCGCCGTAGGCGGCGCCCTCGCCGGCGTCGATGTCGAACACCGCGACCGAGACCGCCGCGCCGTTCTCCAACGCCACGGCCTTCATCGCCTTGGCGAGCAGGGCGTCCCGGTCCACCGTGGGCTCCGTCACAGGTTCCACCGATGCCTCCTGGCTGGGGGACGACGACGCGGCCGACGCCGAGGACGACGTACCCGGCGATGCCGAGGGGGAGGAGAGGATAGGAGGCTCCCGCGGTCGTGCGCCTGTGCCTTCACGTACACGGCACCCGCCGCCGTCCCGCCCACGAGGACGGCGGAAGCCACCACGGTGTGGACGAGGGTCCTGCGTCCGGAGCGGCGGATGCGACGCCGACGAGCTCTGTGAGGGGCCATCCCGCGATGCTCGGGGCGGTGCCTGTGCCCGGCGTTAGACGCATGTTAGAGGTGTGTCAGCGAAAGCTGAGAATCCGGTGAAAGCTGTCAACGCCAGGTTTCAGGGCCCGCACAAGCCCAGCAGCATCCCCCCGATAGGGTCGGGGACCGTGGCGAACAAGAACATTCCCGACTCCGGCTTCCCCGACGACGACGGCTCCGCCGATCCCCGGCTGAGCGCGGCACTGGCGGCCTGGGCCGAGGACCGCACCGCCGTGGGGCCGGTCCTGGAGGCGCTCAAGGGCGCCCGGCTCCTCGTGCCCGTCGTGGCCGTCCTCGGTGAGGTCGAGGAGGACGAGAACGGGCTGCGTCACGAGAAGACCAGCGACATGGCGGTGCCCACCCTGAAGGCCGGCCACCGCACGGCCCTGCCCGCCTTCACCTCCACCGAGTCGCTGGCCCGCTGGGACCCGGCGGCCCGCCCCGTCGCCGTACCCCTGCACCAGGCTTTGCAGGCCGCCGCGCACGAGAAGGCCGACACGGTCGTCCTCGACCTGGCCGGTCCGGTGCCGTACGAACTGACCGGCTCGGCGCTGCTCGCCCTAGCCGAGGGGCGTACGACGGCGGACCCGCTCGCCGATCCCGCCGTGGTCGAGGCGGTACGCGCCGCCGTGGCCGCCGAGCCCGCCGTACTCCGCGCCCACCTGGGCCCCGGCCAGGCCGACGGCACGCTCGCGCTGGTACTGGACCCGACCGCGGCCCCGGCCGAGGCCGCCCGCGCGCTCGCCGGGCGGCTCGCCGCCGACGAAACACTGAGGGCCCGCCTGGTGCGCGGTCTCGACCTGGCACTGCTGCCGACCGGGACGACGCCACCGGGCGAGCCCTTGTTCGTACGTCGATAGAAAGCGGGAGCGGGAGCCGGAGAGGAGCCAAGGCCTCTCCGGCGGATCAGGTCCTAGCCGTAGATCGGGCCCGTGTACTTCTCGCCCGGGCCCTGGCCGGGCTCGTCCGGGACGATCGACGCCTCGCGGAACGCCAGCTGCAGCGACTTCAGTCCGTCGCGCAGCGGGGACGCGTGGAAGGAGCTGATCTCGGTCGCGCTCGCGTCCAGCAGTCCGGCCAGCGCGTGGATCAGCTTGCGCGCCTCGTCGAGGTCCTTGTACTTGTCGCCCTCCTCGGTCAGACCGAGCTTCACGGCGGCGGCGCTCATCAGGTTGACGGCGACCGTGACGAGGACCTCGACCGCGGGGACCTCGGCGATGTCGCGGGTCATGCTGTCGAAGTCGGGGTTCTGGGGAGGGGTCTCACTCATGTCCCACACGATAGGCCCCGGCACGTGGGCACCCGTCCGCGGGAGCGTGGAGGCGCTCGGTTAGCGCGGGCCCCGGGGAGCTGCTAACCTTGTGTAACGACCGGCCGGATGCGCCCAGACTTATGTCAGCGTGCTCGGCCCACAAGTGGAGGCTCCGATCTCCCACCCGACCGTCCTCAGGGATGGCGGGTCACCCGGTCAGGCGGCCACCACCGTTCCGTACGGACGGTGGAGTCGCCCGAATGTGCGCCCCGCGGTTCACCGCGGCGGTGCTCCGGTATTCGTTGGAGCCCCGCCTGTGTACCGTCCCGGGGCATTTTTCATGCCCCGCGGTGGTTGGTCCAATGTCATCAGAGACATACGCGGCTGTCCGCCAGACCGCCGTGTGGTGCTACCGAGGAGGATCCATCAGCACCGAGCCCCGCATTAACGACCGGATTCGCGTTCCCGAGGTGCGACTTGTCGGTCCCAGCGGCGAGCAGGTCGGGATTGTTCCGCTTGCCAAGGCCCTGGAGCTTGCGCAGGAGTACGACCTCGACCTGGTCGAGGTGGCGGCGAGCGCGCGTCCGCCGGTCTGCAAGCTCATGGACTACGGGAAGTTCAAGTACGAGTCGGCCATGAAGGCCCGTGAGGCGCGCAAGAACCAGGCGCACACGGTCATCAAGGAAATGAAGCTCCGGCCGAAGATCGACCCGCACGACTATGACACCAAAAAGGGTCACGTCGTCCGGTTCCTCAAGCAGGGCGACAAGGTCAAGATCACGATCATGTTCCGCGGTCGCGAGCAGTCCCGGCCGGAGCTCGGCTACCGACTGCTGCAGCGTCTGGCTTCGGACGTCGAGGACCTCGGGTTCGTCGAGTCGAACCCGAAGCAGGACGGCCGAAACATGATCATGGTTCTCGGTCCGCACAAGAAGAAGACCGAGGCGATGGCCGAGGCCCGTGAGGCCCAGGCGGCTCGCAAGGCAGAAGCGAAGGCCAACCCCGGTCGCTCGCAGAACGCCGCCGACGGTGAGATCGCCGAGGGTGAGATCGCCGAGGGCGAGACCTCCGAGGCCGAGACCTCCGAGGCCCCGGCCGAGGCTTCCGCCGAGGCCTGATCCCAGGGTGAAGGCTCCGGGGAGTCCGGGACGGCAGTCCACGGAGTCCACGGGACGTGAGTCCGGGGATGTCAATCGATACATACATGACGTTCCACCGTGCCCGGTTTAACGACCGGGCATCGGAACGCCACTGACGAGGAGAGAACGGCGCTATGCCGAAGAACAAGTCGCACAGCGGTGCCAGCAAGCGCTTCAAGGTCACCGGCTCCGGCAAGGTGCTCCGTGAGCGCGCCGGCAAGCGCCACCTGCTCGAGCACAAGTCGTCGCGCCTGACGCGCCGCCTCACCGGCAACGCCGAGATGGCCCCGGGCGACGCCAAGAAGATCAAGAAGCTTCTCGGCAAGTGACGTCGGGCGCGCACCGCGCGCCTGACCTCCGACCGGGACCCCATCGATTTCGGGCCGTGTGACGACAACCACGGCCCCGCTACAAGGAGTTAAAAAGTGGCACGCGTCAAGCGGGCAGTCAACGCCCACAAGAAGCGCCGGGCGATCCTCGAGGCGGCCTCCGGCTACCGCGGTCAGCGTTCGCGCCTGTACCGCAAGGCCAAGGAGCAGGTCACCCACTCGCTGGTCTACAACTACAACGACCGCAAGAAGCGCAAGGGCGACTTCCGGCAGCTGTGGATCCAGCGCATCAACGCCGCTGCCCGCGCCAACGGCATCACGTACAACCGCTTCATCCAGGGTCTGAAGGCCGCGAACATCGAGGTCGACCGCAAGATCCTGGCCGAGCTGGCCGTGAACGACGCCGGTGCGTTCGCCGCGCTCGTCGAGGTCGCGCAGAAGGCGCTGCCGTCGGACGTCAACGCGCCGAAGGCCGCGTGACGCTCGCGCTCGCCTGAGCCGTACGTCGCTGTGGACCCGCTTGCCTCACGGCTTGCGGGTCCCGGTGCGTTTGGGCTCCGCCGGCCTGTCCAGGCACGCTGCGCGTCGGCGATGTCGGTTCGGCACCGCCGGGTTCCGCCGTTCGCGGCTGAGTGCCGCGAGGGCGGGAGAAGTGCCTGCGGCGCGGGAATCCCTGCCCGGATCGGCACCGAACGCCACGCATGACAGGCCGTGTGCCCCCACCGGGCACACGAAGCCCACCCGCAACACCGAAGCCCTCCAGCCGGCGACACCCAGCCGATCGGCCCCGGGCCCGGCGGCGGGATCCGTGCCGGCCGGTGCCTGGCCTCCGGCCGGGGTCGCCCAGCCGGTCGTCGATTCCGGGTCCGGCGGCGGGATTCCGTCCCGGCCGGTGCCTGGCCTCCGGCGGGGGGACACCCAGCCGGTCGGGCCCGGGTCCGGCGGCGGGGTTCCGTCTCGGCCGACGCGGCCTCCAGCGGGGGACCCAGCCGATTGGTCCCGGAGCTGGCGGCGGGACTCCGTCCTGGCCGATGCCTGGCCTCCGGCGAGGTCGCCCAGCCGGTTGGCCCGGGTCTGGTGGTGGGGTTCCGTCCCAGCGGACGCCTGGCCTCCGGCGGGGACACCCAGCCGGTTGGTCGCCTGGCCTCCGGTGGGGATACCTGGCCGGTTGGTTCTGGGTCCGGTGGTGGGGTTCCGGCTCGGCCGATGCCCGGCCTCCGACGGGACACCCAACCCGTCGGCCCCGGGCCCGGCGGCGGGGTTCCGTCTCGGCGGACATGGCCTCCGGCCTCCGGCGGGGGTACCCAGCCTCGTCGTCTTCTCCGAGGGGACCCTGCCCCGCCCCCTCCCAAGCCGAACCCTCCGCAACCCCCCCGAGGTGACTTCATGCCCGCCGCCCCCGAGCTGATCTCCCCGCGCTCGCCGCGCGTAGCCGCCGCGCGGCGGCTCGCCCGGCGGAACTTCCGCGGCAAGGAGCGGTTGTTCCTCGCCGAGGGACCGCAGGCCGTGCGCGAGGCGGCGGCGCACCGCGTCGACGAGGCGGCCACGCTCGTCGAACTGTTCGCGACCGTCGAGGCCGCGGAGCGCTACGCCGACATCGTCGGGGACGCCCGGGCCGCCGGAGCCCGGGTGCACCTCGCCGAAGAGGAGGTGATCGCCGACATCTCGACCACCGTCACTCCCCAGGGGCTCGTCGGGATCTGCCGCTTCCTCGACACCCCGTTCGAGGAGATCCTCACGGCCCGCCCCAAGCTCGTCGCCGTACTCGCACACGTCCGCGACCCCGGGAACGCCGGCACGGTGCTGCGGTGCGCCGACGCCGCCGGCGCCGAGGCCGTCGTACTCACCGACGCGTCCGTCGATCTCTACAACCCCAAGGCCGTACGGGCCTCGGTCGGTTCCCTCTTTCATCTGCCGGTGGCCGTCGGTGTGCCCGTGGAGGCAGCCGTGCAGGGCCTCAAGGACGCCGGCGTACGGATCCTCGCCGCCGACGGCGCGGGCGAGGACGACCTAGACGACGAGCTCGACAAAGGGACCATGGGCGGCCCCACCGCCTGGGTGTTCGGCAACGAGGCCTGGGGGCTCCCGGAGGAGACGCGCGCGCTGGCGGACGCCGTCGTGCGCGTACCGATCCACGGAAAGGCCGAGAGTCTGAACCTCGCGACGGCCGCCGCCGTATGTCTCTACGCGTCCGCCCGTGCACAGCGCGCCTCCGGAGGGTGCCGCTCCGTCACCGACAGCTAGTAGGGTGACGGGCTCGGGGGCCCACTGCGCCAGACGAGAGGTGGGGTACGGGGATGGGTGTCGGCACGAGCGGTGCGAAGAGCGCACCGCGCGCGCGGGACGTGCGCGACACACCCGCGCCCCCGCGCGCCGGTCAGCACGACGATCGGCTCGATGCCGATCACGACACCGATCACGGTGCCGGTCCCGGGTCGCAACCGGGGGGCGAACTCGGTATCGACCCCGACGACCTGCCCGACGGACTCGTCATCGCCGACGAGAACGGCCGGGTCATCCGCTTCAACGCCGCCGCCGCCCGCATCACCGCCGTCCCCGCCGCCGCGGCCCTCGGACGCCACCTGGAGTCGGCCCTTCCCCTGGAGGACCTCGAAGGCCGTCGCTGGTGGCAGCTGACCGACCCGTACGGCGGCCTCGCGATCCGCGTCGGACAGCCCGAGCGGAATCTGCTGCTCCCGGGGGACGTGAGGTGCTCGTCGCCGCGCGCTACGTACGCACCGCGCCCACCGGGCCCGTCCGCCGCGTCGTCGTCTCGCTGCGCGACACCGAGGCCCGCCGCCGCACCGAGCGCAGTCACGCCGAGCTGATCGCCACGGTCGCCCACGAGCTGCGCTCCCCGCTCACCTCGGTCAAGGGCTTCACCGCCACCCTGCTCGCCAAGTGGGAACGCTTCACCGACGACCAGAAGAAACTCATGCTGGAGACCGTCGACGCCGACGCCGACCGCGTCACCCGGCTCATCGCCGAACTGCTCGACATCTCCCGCATCGACTCCGGCCGACTGGAAGTGCGCCGCCAGCCCGTCGACATCGGCGCCGCCGTCGGCCGCCACATCCAGGCGTACGTCACCTCGGGCCAGCCCGCCGACCGCTTCCTGCTCCGCATCGAACAGCCCCTGCCGCCGCTGTGGGCCGACCCGGACAAGATCGACCAGGTCCTGAGCAACCTGCTCGAAAACGCGGTGCGGCACGGCGAGGGAACCGTCACTATTGACGTCACGCCCTCGGCGTCCCCGCGTGAGCGCGAGGACGGCGAGAACGCGGCCACGTCGGTCACCGTGAGCGACGAGGGCACCGGCATCCCGGAGGAGTCCATGAACCGCGTCTTCACCCGCTTCTGGCGGGGCAGCAAGCGCGGCGGCACGGGCCTCGGGCTGTACATCGTCAAGGGCATCGTCGAGGCCCACGGCGGCACCATCACGGTCGGCCGAGCCCCCGGCGGCGGTGCCGAGTTCCGATTTACGTTGCCCGTGGGCACCCCGGCGTACCTGCTGTAACGCCGAAGAGGCCCCACGGGCGCAGTCGTACCGGAGCCACCCCTCGGACTGCGCGTCCGAGGTCGGCTCCCACCCCGTTAGACTCGGCCTTTGGCACCTTTGCGTCCCCGTTTCAGGGACGATGCGTCCCCCGAGTCGGGACGGGGACCATCCGCCAGCCAACCGGAAGCACGGGAAGAGATGTCGGCACCGAATAAGTCGTACGACCCTGTAGAGGTCGAGGCCTTGAAACCGGAAGAGATCGAGCGCATGCGGGACGAGGCGCTCGCCGCCTTCGCCGCCGCCGGCGACCTCGACGCGCTCCAGGAGGCCAAGGTCGCCCACACCGGCGGCACCTCGCCGCTGGCCCTCGCCAACCGCGAGATCGGCGCCCTGCCCCCGCACGCCAAGGCCGCCGCGGGCAAGCTGGTCGGCCAGGCCCGGGGCGCGGTGAACAAGGCCCTCGGCGCCCGCCAGGGTGAGCTGGAGGCCGAGCGCGACGCCCGGGTGCTGGTCGAGGAGGCGGTGGACGTCACGCTGCCGTACGACCGCGTACCGGCGGGCGCCCGCCACCCGCTGACCACCATGATGGAGCGCGTCGCCGACGTCTTCGTGTCCATGGGATACGAGATCGCCGAGGGCCCCGAGGTCGAGGCGGAGTGGTTCAACTTCGACGCCCTGAACTTCACGCCCGACCACCCGGCCCGGCAGATGCAGGACACCTTCTTCGTCGAGGGCCCGACGGGCGACCACGGCGAGTCCGGTGTCGTGCTGCGCACCCACACCTCGCCCGTGCAGGCCCGCGCCATGCTGGACCGCGAGCCGCCGGTCTACGTCGTCTGCCCCGGCCGGGTGTTCCGCACGGACGAGCTGGACGCCACGCACACCCCGGTCTTCCACCAGATCGAGCTCCTCGCCGTCGACGAGGGCCTGACCATGGCCGACCTCAAGGGCACCCTCGACCACATGGTCCAGTCGCTCTTCGGCGCCGACATGAAGACCCGGCTGCGCCCGAACTACTTCCCCTTCACCGAGCCGTCCGCCGAGATGGACATGCTCTGCTACGTCTGCAAGGGCGAGTCCGTCGGCAACCCCGACCGCCCCTGCCGGACCTGCTCCTCCGAGGGCTGGATCGAGCTGGGCGGCTGCGGCATGGTCAACCCGCGGGTGCTGGTCGCCTGTGGCGTCGACCCGGAGAAGTACAGCGGATTCGCCTTCGGGTTCGGCATCGAGCGGATGCTGATGTTCCGCCACAACGTCGAAGACATGCGAGACATGGTCGAGGGTGACGTCCGGTTCACCCGGCCGTTCGGGATGGAGATCTGATGCGGGTCCCGCTTTCTTGGCTGCGGGAGTACGTCGACCTGCCGGCGACGGAGACCGGCCGCGACGTCCAGGCCAAGCTCATTTCGGCAGGCCTCGAGGTCGAGACCGTCGAGCAGCTCGGCGCCGACCTCAAGGGTCCCCTGGTCGTCGGCCAGGTGCGGTCCATCGAGGAGCTGGAGGGCTTCAAGAAGCCCATCCGCTTCTGCCTCGTGGACGTCGGCACCGCCAACGGCACGGGTGAGCTCCAGGAGATCGTCTGCGGCGCTCGCAACTTCGCCGTCGGTGACAAGGTCGTCGTGGTCCTGCCCGGCGCCGTGCTGCCCGGCAACTTCGCGATCGCCGCGCGCAAGACGTACGGCAAGACCTCGCACGGCATGATCTGCTCCGGTGACGAGCTGGGCATGGGCGACGACGGCAGCGGCGGCATCATCGTCCTGCCGCCGGAGGTCGAGGTCGCCACCGACGCGATCGAGCTGCTCCAGCTCGTCGACGAGGTCCTCGACATCGCCGTCACGCCCGACCGCGGCTACGCCCTGTCGATGCGCGGTGTGGCCCGCGAGGCCGCCATCGCCTACGGCCTGCCGCTGCTCGACCCCGCGCTGCTCGACGTACCGGCCCCGAACGCGTTCGGCTACCCGGTGCGGGTGTCCGACCCGATGGGCTGCGACCGCTTCACCGCGCGGACGGTGACGGGCCTCGACCCCGAGACCCTCTCGCCGATCTGGCTGCGCCGCCGCCTCCAGAAGGCGGGCATGCGCCCGATCTCGCTCGCCGTCGACATCACCAACTACGTGATGCTGGAGCTCGGCCAGCCCCTGCACGCCTACGACCGCACCCGCGTCCAGGGCGCGATCGGTGTGCGCCGGGCCGAGCAGGGCGAGAAGCTCACCACCCTCGACGGCGTCACGCGCACGCTGGACGCCGAGGACCTGGTCATCACCGACGACCGCGGCCCCATCGGCCTCGCGGGCGTCATGGGTGGGGCGAACACGGAGATCGACGACACCGAGGGCACCACCACCGAGGTCGTCATCGAGGCCGCGCACTTCGACGCGCTCTCCATCGCGCGCACGGCCCGCCGTCACAAGCTGGCCTCCGAGGCGTCCAAGCGCTTCGAGCGCGGCGTCGACCCGCAGGCCGCCTCCGCCGCCGCCCAGCGCACGGTCGACCTCCTCGTCCTCCTCGCCGGCGGCACCGCCGACGCCGGGGTCACCGAGGTCATCGCGCCCTCCGCGCCGCACAGCATCACCATCCCGGCGAACCACCCGGACAAGGTGGCCGGTGTCGACTACGGCCGCGAGACCGTCGTCCGCCGCCTCCAGCAGGTCGGCTGCGACGTCTACGGGCAGGACGAGCTGATCGTCACCGTGCCGTCCTGGCGGCCCGACCTGACGGACCCGAACGACCTGGCCGAAGAGGTCATCCGGCTCGAGGGCTACGAGAACCTGCCCTCGACCCTGCCGAAGCCCCCCGCGGGCCTGGGCCTGACCGGCAGGCAGCGGCTGCACCGCCGGATCGGCCGCACCCTGGCCGGCGCCGGATACGTCGAGGCGCTGAACTACCCGTTCATCGGCGAGCACGTCTTCGACCAGCTCGGCCTGGCCGCCGACGACCCGAAGCGCAAGGTCGTCAAGCTGGTCAATCCGCTCTCCGACGAGGAGCCCGCGCTCCGTACGACGCTGCTGCCGGGCCTGCTGCACGCCCTGCGCCGCAACGACGGCCGCGGCAGCCACGACCTGGCGCTCTTCGAGACCGGTCTCGTCTTCCAGCCGCAGGACGAACTGCGCGTCGCGGGCCGCCTGCCCGTCGACCGCCGTCCCACCGACGAGGAGATCGCGTCCCTCACGGCCGCGCTCCCCGTCCAGCCCCGGCACGCCGCCGTCGTCCTCGCGGGCGCCCGCGAGCAGGCCGGCTGGTGGGGCAAGGGCCGCCCGGCCGACTGGGCCGACGCGATCGAGGCAGCGCGCTCGCTGGCCCGCGAGGCGGGGACCGAACTTCTCGTCCGTGCCGGGCAGTACGGGCCGTGGCATCCGGGTCGCTGCGCCGAACTGGCCGTCGTCGTCGACGGCCAGGAGAAGGTCATCGGGTACGCCGGTGAGCTGCACCCCGGTGTCCTGAAGACCCTCGGTCTGCCCGCGCGCACCTGCGCGATGGAGCTCGACCTGGACGCGCTGGAGCAGGCGAGCGCGGGCCTCCCCAAGGGCCCGAAGATCTCGACCTTCCCCGTCGCCACCCAGGACGTGGCTCTGGTCGTCGACAAGACCGTCCCGCACGTGGACGTCGAGGCGGCGCTGCGCGAGGGCGCGGGTGAACTCCTGGAGTCCATCCGCCTGTTCGACGTCTACGAGAACAGTGAGCAGCTCGGCGAGGGCAAGAAGTCCCTGGCCTACGCGCTGCGGTTCCGCGCCGACGACCGCACGCTGACCGTCGACGAGGCCTCCGCGGCGCGTGACGTCGCGGTGGCGCTCGCGGGTGAGCGGACCGGGGCGGTGCTACGGGGCTAGCTCCGCTGGGCGTAGCGGGGAACTGCGGGTCGTCTTCCGGCTGCGTGTGATGCGTGGCTGGGCGCGCAGTTCCCCGCGCCCCTTTCTGGGCGCTTTCCCCGGCCGACCTGCATAAATGCAGGCGTCCGAAGCTGTGTCACTCATTCGGGTGGCACGTCGGGGCGATCTGGCCCGATCGGGGCATGCGGTCGACAGAATCGGACCGGCCTGTTGAAGGTCGTCTGCGCTGTCAGGGCCTATTGGGGGGCCAATCGGCATGATCCGTATCAAGGCTGGGGCTCCCCGCAGGGCGACGTCCCGGACGAATTCGCGGGGGCGGGCCCGGGCGGGCCTCCGGGCGCGACACCGGGGGAGTGGTCTGCGGGCCGGGCTCGTCCGGGCGGTGAGCCGGGGCAGACCGCGCGTGCGACCGGCCCGGACGGTCCACGGTGGCGGTCCGCCGGACGGCCTCGACCGGACGGTGCGCCGGGCCGAGCGCCGGACCCTGCGGCGGGTATTGAGCCTGGGGCTGCCCACCGCCTGGGGCGCGATCGCCATCACGTACAGAATGACCTGTCCACTCGCCCAGCGGGACGGCCTCGAGGCGCGGATCGTCACCAGCGCCGTCTTCTTCGCCGTCGGCACCGGGCTGATCCTCCACGTCAGACGGGCGCTGCTGCGGGAGCTGAGGCAGATCCGCAAGGTCGCGGGCGCCGCCCAGAGCGTGCTGCTGAGACCGCTGCCTCCACGCATCGACGGCCTCAACGTCGCCGCGGCCCAGCTCTCCGCCGACCACGGCGCGAACATCGGCGGCGACCTGTACGAGGTGATCGCCACCGAGCACGGTGTACGGGTCGTCATGGGCGACGTGCGTGGACACGGCCTCGGCGCCATCGGAACCGCCGCCGCCGTCCTCGGCAGCTTCCGCGAGGCCGTGCACGACGAACCCGAACTCGCCTGTGTGCTCCGGCGGCTGGAACGCGCCCTGGCCCGGTACCTGCGCGAGCGGGCGCGCGCCGAACACCCCTCGGCGGGCCCGGACCCCGACAGCCCGGTCGCCGAGGAGTTCGTCACCGTACTGCTCCTGGAGATCCGCCGTGACGGCGAGGTGTACGCCCTCAACTGCGGTCACCCGGCGCCGTACCGACTCGGCACCGGTCGGGTGGAGCCACTCACGGGAGCCGAACCGCTGCCCCCGCTCGGCCCGTTCCCGCTCCCCGCCGAACTGGCGGCCACCCGGTGCGGCCGACTCCTCCCCGGCGAGTCCCTGTTCCTGCACACCGACGGAGTGGAGGACGCCCGCGACCCCCAGGGCCGCTTCTTCCCCCTGCCCGCCACGCTCGCCGAGGCCGTCCGTACCCAGCCCGTCTCCCCGCAGACCGTTCTCAGGGCGGTCTTCACCCGTCTGTTGCGCCACACCGGTGGCAGACCGGCGGACGACGTGGCCGTACTGATCCTCCGCAACGACCGCAGCCGAGTCCCGACACAGCAGAGCTGCACCGTTGCCCGGCACATGGGATGAACGCCGGCTCCCGCAGTGACCCCGCTCAACCGGCGGAGCCGAGCCGCCGCACTGTACGAGGGGGAGCCGGCGGCCCGGCCGGCCTCTTGCGAGGCATTTCAGTCAACCGGCAAGGAACTCTGCGCGACAGCGTGCACACGGTACGGATACGAGCACTCGGTTCACACCCCGTGTGAAGGGGGACCCACAAGCACAGAGGACGGATTACTCTGACCGCACTGTCGCCACCGAGCCACCCGGGGGCCCGAATGCAGCCCAACACTCTGCTCGACGCGATACTCGACGAGGCCGGCATCTCGCACTCCGGACTCGCCGCGCATGTCAACCAGGCGGGGAGGGCACGCGGCCTCGCGCTCAGATACGAACACACGGCCGTGGCACGGTGGTTGAAGGGTCAACGCCCGCGCGGTCAGGTGCCCGACCTGATCTGCGAAGTGCTCGCGGGGCGCCTGCACCGGCCCGTCACCCTGGACGACATCGGCCTCGGCGTGCCCGGCGAGCCGTCCGCCCCGCACGGCACCTCGCTCTCCGGTTTCGTGGAGCGCGCCACCGCCCTGTGGCGCTCCGACGAACAGCAGCGCCCGCACCTCCTCGGCGCCCCGGCCGTCACCGGAACGCCCGCCGTGATGCCGGTGTGGGAGTGGGAGAACCCGCCCGAGGACGTGGACGTCTCGCGCGGCGGCCGCCACCACGTGAGCATGGCCGACATCGAGATGCTGCGCGCGGCCCGCGCCCACTACGAGCAGATGTACCGCAAGGCGGGCGGGGTGGCGACCCGCAGCCGGATCGTCGGTTTCCTCAACGCGGAGACCGCGCCCCTGCTGCGCGGCAGTTATCCCGACGCCACCGGCCGCCAGCTCCACCGTGCGACGGGCGGCCTGGTCGCCATCGCGGGGATCTGTGCCTACGACTCCGACGCGCACGGGCTCGCCCAGCGCTACTTCCACCAGGCGCTGCGGCTGGCGAAGGCCAGCGGGGACCGGGGTCTTGGGGCGTACGTCATAGCGCTGCTGGTCAACCAGTCGCTGTTCATGCGCGAGCACCGGCAGGCCGTCGCCTTCGCGGAGGCCGCGCTGCGCGCCGCCGGACGGCACATCACCCCGGCGCTCGCCTCGGACCTCTACGCCATGCAGGCGAAGGCGTACGCGCACCTCGGCGACGGCAGCAGCGCGCTGTCCTGCATCCGGCGTGCCGAACAGGCCGCCGAGCGCATCCGGCGCGGTTACGAACCGGACGAGACCGGCTATGTCCAGCCCGGTCTGGTCAACGTACAGGTGGCGGAGGCACTGCTGAGCCTCGGTGACCTGGTGGCCGCCGCGGCGCACGCCGAGGCCGCCGTCGACACTCCGGCGCACGACCGGGGGCGCGTGCATCGTCTCGCGATGCTCAGTCAGATCGAGCTGCGGCAGGGGAACGCCGACAAGGCGGTGGCCACCGCCGTCCAAATGGCCGAGCAGGCCCGGGGGATGGAGTCCCAGCGGCTGCGCGACAGACTGCGCGCGGTACGCGAACACCTGGTGCGCAGCGGCTGTGCGGGCACGGCCGAGGCCGCCGAACTCATCGACGGAGCACTGCGCGTACCGCTGTAGACCACCGAGTCCCGCCGCCGCACCGTGCACTGTGCGCTGCTGTGCGCCTGCTGTCAGCACGCTCCTGCTGCGATATTGCCATCTACTCGGCGGAAGGTGGCAGAACCGTGCAGTGGACGAAACAGAACGAACAAACTGTGTACGCAAACCGCTGGTTCAGCGTCAATCTCGCAGATGTCGAGCTGCCGGACGGTCGGCACCTCGATCACTTTTTGATACGGCTGCGTCCCGTGGCCGTGGCCACGGTGGTGAACGAGGCCAATGAGGTGCTGCTCCTGTGGCGGCACCGCTTCATCACCGACAGCTGGGGCTGGGAACTCGCGGCGGGCGTCGTCGAGGACGGCGAGGACATCGCCGTCGCGGCGGCCCGCGAACTCGAGGAGGAGACCGGCTGGCGACCGGGACCCCTGCGCCATCTGATGAGCGTCGAGCCCTCCAACGGGCTCACCGACGCCCGGCACCACATCTTCTGGGCCGACGAAGGCGCGTACATCGGACACCCCGTGGACGACTTCGAGTCCGACCGTCGGGAATGGGTTCCCCTCAAGCTCGTCCCCGACATGGTCGCCCGCGGCGAGGTCCCGGCCGCCAATATGGCTGCCGCGCTACTCCTCCTGCATCACCTCAGGCTCGGGCAGGACGCGTTGCCCCGATCCATCCCCCCACGGCGTCCTGAGCGTTAGCGCCCGAGAGCCTGCCAGACCGCCACGGCGAGTGCGCCCACGGCCGTGAGGGCCGCGATCGCGGGCAGTGGCCAGCGGGTGTGTTCCAGGGCGACGACCCGTGCGCTCAGGTCGTCGAGCTCCTTGGCGGTCTGTTCGGCGCGGTGACTGAGCAGGGCATGCCCTCCCTCGACGCGTGCGTATGCCACGTCGAGGCGACGGCGTAACTCTGCGAGTTCTCCATGGACCACGGGATGCTCCGGGTCGGCGGTCACGGGTCCGCTCCTTTCCGTAGTCGTCACATCCCTTGGATGCGCACGGAAAGTCAACTCGCCTGGTGGACACGTGGGGAGCGTGTGCGAGGGGCATATGCGAGCCCGGCGCGCACACGGCGTGTGAATGGCGCGGGCCCGGCACCGAAAGGGGTGCCGGGCCCGCGTACGCCTGAGTTTCACCGTACGTAATCAGGTGACGGTACGAAAGGGGGCGATCGAACGTGTTCAGGCGTAGGTGTAGAAGCCCGAGCCGGACTTCCGACCGAGCCGGCCCGCGTCCACCATGCGCTGGAGCAGCGGGGGAGCGGCGTACAGCGGCTCCTTGTACTCCTCGTACATCGAATAGGCGACCGAGGCCACCGTGTCCAGGCCGATCAGGTCGGAGAGCTTGAGCGGGCCCATCGGGTGGGCGCAGCCCAGCTCCATGCCGTTGTCGATGTCCTCGCGGCTGGCGATGCCCGACTCGAACATCCGGATCGCGGAGAGCAGATACGGGATCAGCAGCGCGTTGACGACGAACCCGGAGCGGTCCTGGGCGCGGATCGCGTGCTTGCCGAGGGCCTTCTCGGCGAACAGCTGAGCCCGGCCGAGGGTGCCCTCGGAGGTGGTCAGCGCCGGGATCAGCTCGACGAGCTGCTGCACCGGAGCCGGGTTGAAGAAGTGGATGCCGACGACCTGGTCGGGGCGCGAGGTGGCGACCGCGAGGCGCACCAGCGGGATGGAGGAGGTGTTGGAGGCGAGGATCGCGTCCTGCCGGGTCACCACCTGGTCGAGCACCTGGAAGATCTCGGTCTTCACCTGCTCGTTCTCGACGACCGCCTCGATCACCAGATCGCGGTCGGCGAACTCGCCGAGGTCGGTGGTGAAGCTGAGCCGCTCCTGGGTGGCGGTGAGCTCGTCCGCGGAGATCTTTCCGCGCTCGGCGGCCTTGGCGAGGGAGTTGAACAGCCGGGTACGGCCGATCTCCAGGGCCTCACCGGTGGTCTCGGCGACCTTGACGTCGAGACCCGCGCGGGCGCAGACCTCGGCGATGCCCGCTCCCATCTGGCCGCAGCCCACCACTCCGACGCGTTCGATGTCGGTCACATCGTCCCCTTCGCTGATCTACGGCTGTCGCAGGGCCCCCGTTGTTCGGTGCCTGCTCCGATCGTGCACGTCCCGTGCACGTTACTCCGAAGTATCGATGATCGATCGCCCGGGTGGGGCATGCTGGCCGAGGAGACGATCCGTGACCGGACGGATCCGGAGCGTGGAGGAGCGGGGTGTGACGGGGCGGACGGCGGGAACGGGGCGGGGGTCACGGCGGACGTTCACCGTGGCGGCGATGGCGACGCTGACGGGTCTCGTCACGACGGGGGAGCCGGGTCTCGTCACCGAGGGGGAGCCGGGTCTCGGCTCGGCGGGGGACTCGGCTGCCGTACCCCGTTCCGGGGGAACCCGGGAGCCCGGTCGGCCACGGACGGCCTCCGAGCTGCGGGGCATGTGGCTGTCGACCGTCCTCAACCGCGACTGGCCCTCGCGAGCCGGCCTGTCCGTCGCCCGGCAGCGCGCCGAACTCCTCGCCCACCTCGACAGGGCGGTCGACCGCCGCCTGAACGCCGTGTTCTTCCAGGTCCGCCCCACGGCCGACGCGTTCTGGCCCTCGTCGTACGAGCCGTGGTCGCAGTACCTCACCGGCGTCCAGGGCAGGGACCCCGGCTGGGACCCGCTCGGCACGGCGGTGCGAGAGGCCCACGCGCGCGGCCTCGAACTGCACGCCTGGTTCAACCCGTACCGTGTCGCGAACCACCCCGACCCCGGCAGACTCGTGGCGACCCACCCGGCCCGCAAGCACCCGGACTGGGTCGTCCCCTATGGCGGCAGGCTCTACTACAACCCCGGGTTGCCCGAGGTCCGCTCCTTCGTCCAGGACGCGATGTTCGACGCGGTGCGGTCGTACGCGATCGACGCCGTGCACTGGGACGACTACTTCTACCCGTACCCGGCCGAGGGCCAGGTCTTCGACGACGACGCCGCGTACCGGACGCACGGCGCGGGCTTCGCGGACCGGGCCGCCTGGCGGCGCGACAACATCGACAGACTGGTGCGGGAGACGGCCACCCGCATCCCGCTGATCCGGCCCGGTACCCGCTTCGGGATCAGCCCGTTCGGGGTGTGGCGCAACAACGCGACCGACCCGCGGGGCTCGGACACCCGGGCCGCCGTGCAGACGTACGACGATCTGTACGCCGACACCAGGAAATGGGTCCGCGGGCGGTGGATCGACTACATCGTCCCGCAGGTCTACTGGAACCTCGGCTTCGCCGCCGCCGACTACGCGCGGCTCGTGCCCTGGTGGGCGGCGGTCTCACAGGGCACGGGCGTGAAGCTGTACATCGGCGAAGCGCTCTACAAGGCCGGTGACCCCGCGCAGCCCGCGGCCTGGCAGGACCCGGCCGAACTCTCCCGGCACCTCACCTTCGCGCGCGAACACACTCAAGTGCGCGGACACGTCTTCTTCTCCGCCAAGGAGGTCGACGGCGACCGCGTCGGAGCGATGGCGCGGGTCGTGTCCGACCACTACCAGCGGCCGGCGCGACCCGCGCGCTGAATCTCTGCCCGAATGTCTACAGCTGGTCCTCGTGCCCGAATGTCTACAGCCGGTCCTTGTGACGGATTTCCGAGTCGGGGCCCGGTGAGCAGATCGCCTCGTGCCCGTCCGCGAAGCGCACGCGGTACGGGGGCGTGCCCTCCGTTCCTATTACTTCGGTGATCTCCGCGACCTTGTCGTGCTGCCCGACAACCCTGCCGTGCTGCACGAGCTTGTCGCCCACGTCTGCATGCATCTGAAGGGTCTCCTCGTCATCTGCGGGAGTAACGGTCCTGGGGCTCAGCCCCGCGCTCGCTGGGTGAGCGCGATGCAGATCAGCACGGCCGCCGCCGTCAGCGGCGCGGCCGGTGTGAGCTGCTCGCCGAGGAGCAGTACCGACCACACCAGTGTGAGCAGCGGCTGCGCCAGCTGCAACTGGCTGGCTTTGGGAATTCCGATCGCCGCCATCCCGCGGTACCAGACGACCAGACCCAGGAACTGCGATCCGGCGGCCACCCACAGCAGCCCCGCCACACTGTGCGCCGACAGGTGGACCGGCTCGTACGACAGCGCCACCAGCGCGCCCGGCACCGACAGCGGCAGACACAGGACCAGCGCCCAGCCGATGACCTGCCACCCCGGCATGGTCCGGGCGAGCCGGCCGCCCTCGGTGTAGCCGGCCGCGCAGATCAGCAGCGCCCCGAAGAGATAGGCGTCCGCGCTGCTCAGCGCCCCACCGCTCTGCTGCACGGTGAACGCGATCACCGCGGCCGCGCCCGCGAGGGCGGCGCCCCAGAACATCCGTGAGGGGCGCGCGCCGGTCCGCAGCGCCGACAGCAGCGCGGTCGTCAGCGGCAGCAGCCCGACGACCACGGCCGCGTGGGCGGTGGTGGACGTCTGCAGCGCGAGCGTCGTCAGCAGGGGGAAGCCGAGGACGACACCGGCGGCCACGACGGCGAGCCCCGCCCAGTGCCGGCGGGCCGGTACGGGCACGCGCAGCGCCAGCAGACAGCCGCCCGCGATGACGGCGGCGAGAACGCTGCGCACGGCCACCAGCGACCAGGGGCCGAAGCCCTCCAGGCCCCAGGCGGTGGCGGGGAAGGTGAGGGAGAAGGCGGTGACGCCGAGCGCGGCCAGGAGGATGCCGGAACGGCGGTCCGCCGGGGGCCCCTGCTCGGGCGTCCTGGGCGTGCTGACCGCTATCCCGATCTGGTCAATAGCGCTACTCTGTGCTCTCATGCAAGAGCGTAGCAGTGTCGGAGATCTGGCGAATCAGCTGCGAAGTGAGCTGGACCGCTACTCGCCCGATGGAAAGCTGCCATCGAGCCGGGCACTCGTCGAGCGGTTCCGGGTGAGCCCGGTGACGGTGTCGCGGGCACTGGCTCAGCTCGCCGCCGAGGGGCTGGTGGTGACCCGGCCGGGCGCCGGCGCGTTCCGCGCGCACCCGCGTACGTCCGTCGTGCCCGCCGGGGACACCTCCTGGCAGGAGGTCACGCTGAGCGCGGACGCCGCGACGGAACTCGTCCCGCGCACGGTGGACGCCTCCGGGGTCCTCGCCTCGCTCGCCGCCCCACCGCCCGGCGTCGTCGAGTTCAACGGCGGCTATCTGCACCCCTCGCTCCAGCCCGAGCGGGCCATGGGGGCCGCCCTGTCGCGGGCGGGCCGGCGTCCCGGCGCCTGGTCGCGGCCACCGATGGAGGGGCTGACGGAGCTGCGCGAGTGGTTCGCGCGGGGGATCGGCGGTGCGATCACCGCCGCGGAGGTGCTCGTCACGGCGGGCGGCCAGTCCGCGCTGACCACCGCGCTCAAGGCACTCGCCCCGCCGGGGGCCCCGGTCCTGGTCGAGTCGCCCACGTACCCGGGCATGCTGGCGATCGCCCGCGCGGCGGGCCTCAGGCCGGTCCCCGTACCGGTCGACGCGGACGGGGTGAAGCCGGACCTGCTCGCCGACGCCTTCACGGCGACCGGCGCCCGGGTGTTCGTCTGCCAGCCGCTGTTCCAGAACCCGACCGGCGCCGTGCTCGCCCCCGAGCGGCGCGCGGAGGTGGTGCGGATCGCGCGCGAGGCGGGCGCCTTCGTCATCGAGGACGACTTCGTACGACGTCTGGTGCACGAGGACGCGGGGCCCCTGCCGCGTCCGCTGGCCGCCGAGGATCCCGACGGGGTCGTCGTGCACGTCTCCTCCCTGACCAAGGCGACCTCGCCGAGCTTCCGGGTCAGTGCGCTGGCCGCGCGCGGTCCGGTCCTCGAACGACTGCGTGCCATCCAGGTCGTGGACACCTTCTTCGTGCCGCGTCCCCTTCAGGAGGCCGCGCTCGAACTGGTCGGCTCGCCCGCCTGGCCCCGTCATCTGCGGGCCGTGTCCGCCGAGTTGAGGAACCGCCGCGACACGATGACGGCCGCGCTCCGGCTGGCGCTCCCCGAACTCGCCCTGCCCCACATCCCCTCCGGCGGCTACCACCTGTGGCTCCGCCTGCCCGACGGCACCGACGAGTCCGCCCTGGTCTTCGCGGCTCTCCGCGAGGGCGTGGCCGTCGCCCCCGGCCGCCCCTACTTCAGCGCGGAGCCCCCTGCCGGGCACCTCCGGTTGAGTTTCGCGGCGGTCGGGGGGACGGGGGAGATCACGGAGGGGGTACGACGGCTGAGGGCGGCGTGCGACGGGGTACTGCGGTGAGCGGCGCCGACGCGGACGCGTTCGGTCGGCTGATCCGCAACCGCCACCACCCCGAGCCCGGCGCCACCCCCACCCACTGGTTCAAGGGCCGCGGCATGGTGCACGGCATCCGGCCGCGCGAGGGCCGGAACGACGCGCAGCCGGCGCGGATCGGCGTCATGCCCCGCGGCCCGCAGGGCGCGGCGAAGATCCGCTGGTTCGGTTACGGCGGCTGCGGCATCGTCAAGTACGACCGCACCAGCGGCGCCCGTCGCGTCCACCGGGCCGGCGACGCCCGCCTGCGCGGCGAGGCCGTGTTCGTCCCCGCCGTCGGCGCCACCCGCGAGGACGACGGCTACCTGCTCACCGTCGTCTTCGACCTCAAACAGGACGCCTCCCAGCTCCAGGTCCCGGACGCCTCGGGCCTGGACCGGATCGCCACCGTCCACCTCCCGCGCCGGGCCACCGGCGGCATCCACGGCTCCTGGATCCCCGATACCGGCCTCGACACCTCCGCCGGCTGACCGCCAGTGGCCCCCAGGGGATCCCCCGGGGGCCCAGCCCCGCCCCCTCCCACGGGTCCGCTTCGGCAAGTGCACTCCGCCAAGCCTGCGTATACCTTGCGTAACGCCTATTGACCTGCGGAGTCCCGCACTCCACGATCTCCGCATGCATCTTCGGGTCACTTTCGTCGCCGCCGCTCGCAGCTCCTCGCTGCTGGCCGAACGCTTCGAGGACGACCGGCCGCTGGACCAGGCCGGCTGGGACGAGGTGCAGCGCGCCGCCCCGGAACTGGTACCACTGGCGGCGGCCGAGCTGCGCTACTGCTCACCGACCCCGCGCAGCCGTGCCACCGGCGACGCCCTCGGGTACGCGCCGCTGGCGCAACCCGCGCTGCGCGACTGCGACATGGGCCGCTGGCGCGGCTTCACGCTGGGTGAGGCGATGGCCCGCGAGCCGTCGGCGGTCGACGCCTGGCTCGCCGATCCGCGCTCCGCCCCGCACGGCGGCGAGTCCCTGACCTCCTTCATCTCCCGCGTCGGCGGCTGGCTCGGCACCCGCCCGGCGGACGACGGCAGCCGGATCGTCGCGGTGGCCGAACCCTCGGTGGTGCGGGCCGCGCTCGTCTACGCGCTCAAGGCCCAGCCCTCGACGTACTGGAACATCGACGTCCGCCCCCTGTCGACGATCACCCTCACCGGCGTCAACGGCCGCTGGAACCTGCGCCTGGAAGGCGTGCCGCAGCACGCCTAGGGCAGCCGTGTGTAGTCGGTCGTGAGGACGAGGTCCTTGGCGGGGCCGCCCACCCGCCACACCGTGCGCCAGTGGTTCTCGTCCCGCACCGTGAACTCGCC
This sequence comes from Streptomyces mirabilis, assembly GCF_039503195.1. Taxonomy (NCBI): domain Bacteria; kingdom Bacillati; phylum Actinomycetota; class Actinomycetes; order Kitasatosporales; family Streptomycetaceae; genus Streptomyces; species Streptomyces mirabilis. Next base: position 2,409,748 of record NZ_JBCJKP010000001.1, on the reverse strand, counting down.
CCGGTAGAGGTCCGCCGCGCACGGGTGGTCGGCGACGCACCGGCCGGTGCTCAGGTCCAGGTCGTGGAAGGGGCGGCCGTCGGAGAACTGGACGAGGGCCGTCGCGGGGCTCGGCCCCGGCAGGAACCGCAGCGTCCGTTCGGCGGGCCGGGGCGTGCCCTGCCACACGAACGTGCCGGATTCCTGGTGCAGAAGTCCGTACGGCGCTCCCGGTTCCCCCAGCGGGCCGAAAACCGTCGTCCCCGTGAACCGCCCCTCCGCGCCGCTCGCGAGATCCCGCACCGAGCGCTCCACCCGCCAGCTCCCGCCCAGATGGGCGAGCACGTCCGTCACTGGCCAGAACTCGCCCATACCGTCCCGCTCTCCGTCCCATGCGATGCCGCGCGACCCATTGACGCGCTCTGACCCCCTCCCTATCTTGCCGTTCGAAGTACTGATCGTTGTCCGAAATCCCGAACAGCTCAAGGCCTCGAACAACTCAACACCACAGAGCCGCGGAGTATCCATGTCACGCACCCGCACCCGTTGGAGACTCGGACTCACGGCCACCGCACTCCTGGTGGCCTCAGCCGTCGTTCCCGGGCCCGCCCACGCCGCCGACGTCACCGACTACGCGATCACCGTCGACCCGAAGGGCTCGGGTGTGAAGATCGACGACACCATGTACGGCGTCTTCTTCGAGGACATCAACCGCGCCGCGGACGGCGGACTGTACGCGGAACTCGTCCAGAACCGGTCGTTCGAGTACAGCACCGCCGACAACAGGTCCTATACGCCGCTCACCTCCTGGGCCACCACGGGCACCACGACGACCCTGGACGACGGCGGGCGCCTCGACGCCCGCAACCGCACCTACCTCGCGCTCGGCGCCGGCTCGTCCGTCACCAACTCCGGTTACAACACCGGGATCAGGGTCGAGAGCGGCAAGACGTACGACTTCTCGGTCTGGGCCCGCGCGGACGCGAGGACGCCGCTCACCGTGACCCTGCACGACGCCGACGGCGCGCTCGCCGAGGCCCGGCAGGTCACCGCGCGCGGCGGCTGGGCCAAGTACCGGGCCAGGTTCACCGCCACCCGCGACAGCACCACCGGGCGCCTCACCGTCGCCGCCGACGCCCCCGTCGCGCTCGACATGATCTCGCTCATCCCGCGGGACACGTACAAGGGCCATGGCCTGCGCAAGGACCTCGCCGAGAAGATCGCCGCCCTGCATCCCGGCTTCGTGCGCTTCCCCGGCGGCTGCCTGGTCAACACCGGCAGCATGCAGGGCTACGACGAGGCCTCGGGCTATCAGCGCCGGCGCTCGTACCAGTGGAAGGACACCATCGGCCCGGTCGAGCAGCGCGCCACCAACTCCAACTTCTGGGGCTACAACCAGAGTTACGGGCTCGGCTACTACGAGTACTTCCAGTTCGCCGAGGACATCGGCGCCATGCCGCTGCCCGTGGTGCCCGCGCTCGTCACCGGCTGCGGCCAGAACCAGGCCACCGACGACGACGCGCTCCTCAAGCGCCACGTCCAGGACACCCTCGATCTCATCGAGTTCGCCAACGGGCCGGTGACCAGCGAATGGGGCAGGAAGCGGGCAGCGATGGGCCACCCCAAGCCCTTCCACCTCACGCACCTCGAAGTCGGCAACGAGGAGAACCTTCCCGACGAGTTCTTCGCCCGCTTCAAGCAGTTCCGCGCCGCCGTCCAGGCCAAGTACCCGAACATCAAGGTGATCTCGAACGCCGGACCCGACGACTCCGGCACCACCTTCGACACCGCCTGGAAGCTCAACAAGGAAGCGAACGTCGACATGGTCGACGAGCACTACTACAACAGCACCCAGTGGTTCCTGCAGAACAACGACCGCTACGACTCCTACGACAGGAACGGTCCCAAGGTCTTTCTCGGCGAGTACGCCTCCGGTGGCAACACCTTCAAGAACGCCCTCGCCGAGGCCGCGTACATGACCGGTCTGGAGCGCAACGCGGACGTCGTCAAGCTCGCCTCGTACGCCCCGCTGCTCGCCAACGAGGACTACGTGCAGTGGCGGCCCGACATGATCTGGTTCAACAACCACGCCTCGTGGGGTTCGGCCGACTACGAGGTGCAGAAGCTGTTCATGAACAACGTCGGCGACCGGGTGGTGCCGTCGACGGCCACCACCACGCCCTCGCTGGGCGCGCCCATCTCCGGCGCCGTCGGCCTGTCGACCTGGGCGACCACGGCGGCGTACGACGATGTGTTGGTGACCGGCGCCGACGGCACCACGCTGCTCAGCGACGACTTCAGCGGTGACGCCTCCCGGTGGACCCACACGGGCGGCGGGAGCTGGAGCCTTCAGGACGGCCAGTACGTGCAGACCGACGTGGGCGCCGAGAACACCATGGTGTCGGCGGGCGACCCGGCCTGGCACGACTACGACCTGCACGTGAAGGCCACCAAGAAGTCCGGCAAGGAGGGCTTCCTCGTCGCCTTCGGCGTCAAGGACACCGGCAACTACTACTGGTGGAACCTCGGCGGCTGGAACAACACCACGACCGCGGTCGAACAGGCCGTGGACGGCGGCAAGTCGACCCTGATGTCCAAGCCCGGCACGATCGAGACGGGCAAGGCGTACGACGTCCACATCAAGGTCCGCGGCCGGCAGGTGACCCTCTACCTGGACGGCCAGGAGTGGGGGAGCTTCAAGGACGACAAGCCCGCGGAGCCGTTCCGTCAGATCGTCACGCGGGACGCGAGGACCGGCGACCTGATCGTCAAGGTCGTCAACGCGCAGGCGGCGGACGCCCGTACCGCGATCGACCTGGGCGGGGCGAAGGCGGGCCGCAAGGCCGCCGTCACCACCCTCCAGGCGGCGCCGGAGGCGGTGAACTCGGAGGCGGTGAGCGCGGTCGCCCCCGTGAAGTCCACCTTCGACGGCGTCGCCGACAAGTTCACCTACACCTTCCCGGCGAACTCCGTGACCTTCCTGCGGATCAGGCAGCGGTAGCCGGAGGCGTGGGCTGCTGCCCGGCGGGCAGCAGCCCACGCTCGGCGAAGACCTTCTTCGCGACCAGGCTCGCGTTCATCGCCTTCGGTATGCCGCAGTAGACGGCCGAGTGCAGCAGCGACTCCACGATCTCGTCCGGCGAAAGACCCACGTTCAGGGCCGCGTTGACGTGCACCTCCAACTGGGTCTCACAGCCGCCGAGCGCGGTGAGCATGCCCAGCGTCACCAACTGGCGGTCGCGCGGGGCGAGTCCGGGCCGGTCGTAGATGTCGCCGAAGGCCCAGGAGACGATCTGGTGGCCGAGTTCGGGATTGATGTCGCCGAGCGCGTCGACGACGCGCTGTCCGGCCTCGCCGTCGACGCGCTTGAGGACCTCCAGGCCGTGCTCGAAGCGCTCCTCGCGAGTGGTGGCGGTGTTCGTGAGCGTCATGGGAGTTCGTCCGATCCCGGCTGGTCGAGCAGCCGTTCGTAGTGGTCGATCTTGTCGTCGAGGGAGGCCGCGTTGCGGCGCAGCGCCCGGATGCGGTCCGCGAGGTCGGCGCGGTGCTCCCGGAGCATCGCGAGCCGGTCGGGAACCGTGGCGTCGCCGCGCGCCCGCAACTCGGCGAACCGCTGCATGTCCGCGATCGACATGCCCGTCTCGCGCAGCCGGATGAGGAACTCCAGCCAGGCCAGGTCGGCCGCCTCGTAGCGCCGCTGGTTCCCGGTGGTCCGGCCGACCCGTTGGATCAGGCCGGCCTTCTCGTAGTACCGCAGCGTGTCGTGCGAGAGTCCGGTGCGCTCGACGACCTGGGCGATCGTGAGCGTCGGCCCCTGGGGGAGGGGCTGTTCGCTGGCCATGGAGAAACCGTAGAACCTGGAGTGTGCTCCAGGTCAAGCTTCATCTGCCGGGCCCTTCCGGTCTTCATCTGCCGGGCCATCCTGGCGAGGGGCCGACGGCGTTTCGGCCCAGGTCAGGAACGACCGCGGGGCTTGCCCCGCTTGGCGCCGCCCTTGGCGCCTCCGGAACCGCCGCCGCGGGGGTTCCGGCCGGTCGTCGACTTGCCGGACGACTTGCCCGCGGCGGGCTTGCGCCGTGCGCCGCCGCCCGTCTCGGGACGCTTGGCCTTCGTCTTGGCCGCGGGCGCCGCCGGGGCCTGGGCGCGTCCCCGTGAGCTGTTGACGGTCCGGCCGCGGACGATCCCGATGAAGTCCTCGACCAGATCGGTGGTCGCGTCCTGTGGCCAGGACAGCGCGACGCGTGATTCCGGGGCGTCCGTGACCGGCCGGTAGGTGAGGTCCTTGCGGTGGTGCAGGCGGGCGAGGGACTGGGGGACGACGAGGAGCCCGATGCCCGCCGCCACGAGTTCGACGGCGTCCGCCGTGGTGGCGGGGCGCTCGAACGCGGGCTGCCCCGGCGGACGCTCCCAGCCGAGCGTGTCGTCGAGGGGGTGCAGCACGATCTCGTCGGCCAGATCCTCGGAGGTCACCTCGTCGACCGCCGCCACGATGTGGTCCTTGGGGACCACGACCACCGTCGTCTCGGTGTAGAGGGGGATCGCGCTGAGGTCCTCCCGGTCGACCGGCAGCCGCACGAATCCGGCGTCGGCGCCGCGGCCCCGCAGCACGTCGAACGCCTCGTCGGTGGAGACGGCGACGAGGGTGAGGGGGATGTCGGGCAGCCGCTCGTTCCAGATCCGCACCCACTTCGTGGGCGTCACTCCCGGGACATAGGCGAGCCGGAACGAAGGGGGTACTTCCGAGCCTGTCACCTCGCCAGGCTATCGGTCGTGGTCGGAGGTCGCGCACACGCTCGATACCCTTGACGCATGACGTCGCACCAGACCACCCAGACCATGAAGCCCGCCACCGCGGCGAAGAAGCTGGGTGTGTACCTCGAGGCCACCCCCGCCGAGTTCCAGGAGGGCGTCGTCTCGCGCGCCGAGCTGACCGCCCTGCAGGCCGATCCGCCCGCGTGGCTCCAGGAGCTGTGGCGCAACGGCCCGCACCCCCGGCCCGTGGTCGCCGCGCGGCTCGGCATCTCCATCGCCGGGCTCGCCCGCGGTGGGGTCACCGAGGCCCTCACCACGGAGCAGATCGACGCCCTGAAGCAGGAGGACCCGGGATGGCTGCGCCGGGAGCGCGCCACCCGGGCCGAGGTCCGCAAGGAAGAGGTCCGCATCAAGGAGAAGCGCGCGGAGCAGCACGCCGAGCGGAGCACGGAGCGCGCCGCCCAGCCCCGCACCTCCCGCCCCTGACCTGTACCTCGCGCCCCTGACCCGGCCCTCCCGCCCCTGACCCCACCCCACGCGCGTCCGCCGTCGGCGCCCTGCGGTCGCGGTGGCCGCGCCGACCGTGCCGTCGCGGCTGCGCGTCAGGACCGGCCGAGGACGCAGAACTCGTGTCCCTCCGGGTCGGCCAGGCACGTCCACGGGACGTCGCCCTGGCCGAGGTCGAGGTCGGTGGCGCCGAGGCCCCGCAGCCGGGCCACCTCCGCTGCTTTGTCGTCACCGGGGTAGGGCAGCAGGTCGAGATGGACGCGGTCCGGCACGGTCTTCACGCCGGGCTTGCGGAGGAACTCGAGATAGGGGCCGACCCCCTTGGCGGAGCGCAACACCGCGTGATCGTCGGTCACCTCGTGCAGGGTCCAGTCCGTCGCCTCACCCCAGAACCGGGCCATGGCCCGCGGATCCGCGCAGTCGACCACCACCGCGGCGATCGGCCCGGTGTCCCGGTAGATCTCCCGGGGCTCCAGCACGCAGAACTCGTTGCCCTCCGGGTCGGCGAGGACCGTCCACGGCACGTCGCCCTGGCCCACGTCGGCGGGCGTCGCACCGAGAGCCCGGAGGCGCGCGACCAACTCCGCCTGATGGGTCGCGGAAGTGGTGGCGAGATCGAGGTGCACACGGTTCTTCGTCGTTGTCCTGGGTTCCGGGACGGTGACGACGTCGATGCAGACGGCGACGGGGTCCGGCCAGACGAAGCCGCCGCCGGGTTCGACGTTGGTCACGCCGGGCCCCTCGCTGGACACACCCCAGCCGAGCGCCTCCGCCCAGAACCGGCCGACCGCCGAGTCGTCAAGAGCCTTTATGTTCACCTGAACAGGTCGCAGTGCCATGACGGCGATCCTATACGGGCAGATTGCATAAACGTGCAGCGAAACGTATAGTCATGCCATCTAGGAGGAGGGTTCCATGGTGGTACGCGCAGCAGTGGCGGGAGCGAGTGGGTACGCGGGCGGCGAAGCCCTGCGTCTGCTCCTGGCGCACCCCGAGGTCGAGATCGGCGCCCTGACCGGCAACTCCAACGCGGGTCAGCGCCTCGGCGCACTGCAGCCGCACCTGCTGCCGCTGGCCGACCGAGTCCTCCAGGAGACCACCCCGGACGTCCTCGCCGGCCACGACGTCGTCTTCCTCGCGCTGCCCCACGGGCAGTCCGCCGCCGTCGCCGAGCAGCTCGGCCCCGACGTCCTCGTCGTCGACATGGGCGCCGACTTCCGGCTCGAGGACCCGGCGGACTGGGAGAAGTTCTACGGCTCCGCGCACGCCGGCACCTGGCCCTACGGCCTTCCCGAACTGCCGGGCGCCCGCGCCGCGCTGGAGGGGTCCAAGCGCATCGCGGTGCCCGGTTGCTACCCGACGGCCGTCTCCCTCGCCCTCTTCCCGGCGTACGCGGCCGCACTCGCCGAACCCGAGGCCGTGATCGTCGCCGCGTCCGGGACCTCCGGCGCGGGCAAGGCGGCCAAGCCCCATCTGCTCGGCAGCGAGGTCATGGGCTCCATGTCCCCGTACGGAGTCGGCGGCGTCCACCGGCACACCCCCGAGATGATCCAGAACCTCGGTGCGGCGGCGGGGGAGCCCGTCGCCGTCTCCTTCACACCCACCCTCGCGCCGATGCCCCGGGGCATCCTCGCCACGTGCAGCGCGAAGGCGCGTGACGGGGTCACCGGTGAGTCCCTGCGCGCCGCGTACGAGAAGGCGTTCGCCGACGAACCCTTCGTCCACCTGCTGCCCGAGGGGCAGTGGCCCGCCACCGCGTCCGTCTACGGTTCCAACGCCGTTCAGGTCCAGGTCGCGTACGACGAAGCGACGCACCGCATCATCGCGATCAGCGCCATCGACAACCTGACCAAGGGCACGGCCGGCGGGGCCGTGCAGAGCATGAACATCGCCCTCGGGCTTCCCGAGGAAACGGGTCTTTCCACGATCGGAGTCGCACCGTGAGCGTCACCGCTGCCCAGGGCTTCACCGCCTCCGGCATCGCAGCAGGCATCAAGGAGAACGGCAACCCGGACCTGGCCCTCGTGGTCAACAACGGGCCCCGCCTCGCCGCCGCGGGCGTCTTCACCTCCAACCGCGTGAAGGCCGCGCCGGTCCTCTGGTCCGAGCAGGTCCTCAAGGGCGGTCAGGTCTCCGCCGTGATCCTCAACTCCGGCGGTGCCAACGCCTGCACGGGCCCCAAGGGCTTCCAGGACACGCACGCGACCGCCGAGAAGGTCGCCGAGGTCCTCGACGTCAACGCCGGCGAGGTCGCCGTCGCGTCGACCGGGCTCATCGGCGTACTCCTGCCGATGGACAAGTTGCTGCCCGGGGTCGAGTCGGCCGCCGCCCAGCTCTCCGCGCACGGCGGCGAGAAGGCCGCCATCGCCATCAAGACCACCGACACCGTGCACAAGACGTCGGTGCACTCGGGCGACGGCTGGAGCGTCGGTGGCATGGCCAAGGGCGCGGGCATGCTCGCCCCCGGCCTCGCCACCATGCTCGTCGTGCTGACGACGGACGCGGACCTCGACTCCGAGACCCTCGACAGGGCGCTGCGCGCCGCCACCCGCACCACCTTCGACCGCGTCGACTCCGACGGCTGCATGTCGACCAACGACACCGTGCTGCTGCTCGCCTCCGGAGCCAGTGCGGTCACCCCGCAGTACGCGGAGTTCGCCGAGGCCGTACGCGCGGTCTGCGACGATCTCGGGCAGCAGCTCATCCGGGACGCCGAGGGCGCCGGCAAGGACATCAAGATCGAGGTCGTGAACGCCGCGAGCGAGGACGACGCCGTCGAGGTGGGCCGCTCCATCGCCCGCAACAACCTCCTCAAGTGCGCGATCCACGGCGAGGACCCCAACTGGGGACGCGTGCTGTCCGCGATCGGCACGACCGGCGCCGCCTTCGAGCCCGACCAGCTCAACGTCGCCATCAACGGCGTCTGGGTCTGCAAGAACGGTGGCGTCGGCGAGGACCGCGAGCTCGTCGACATGCGCTACCGCGAGGTCCACATCGTCGCCGACCTCGCCGCGGGCTCCGAGACCGCCACGATCTGGACCAACGACCTCACCGCGGACTACGTCCACGAGAACAGCGCCTACTCCTCATGACCAACGTGACGCGGAAACACACCGCACTGCCCAAGGCCCGGATCCTCATCGAGGCGCTGCCGTGGCTGACCCGCCACAACGGCAAGACGGTCGTCATCAAGTTCGGCGGAAACGCCATGGTGAACGAGGAGCTGAAGGCCGCCTTCGCCCAGGACGTGGTGTTCCTGCGACAGGCAGGACTCAAGCCCGTCGTCGTGCACGGCGGCGGCCCGCAGATCAGCGCCGCCCTCGACCGGCACGGCATCGTCAGCGAGTTCAAGGCGGGCCTGCGCGTCACCACCGAGGACGCCATGGACGTCGTACGCATGGTCCTGGCCGGTCAGGTGCAGCGCGAGCTGGTCGGACTGCTCAACCAGCACGGGCCGCTCGCCGTCGGCATGACCGGCGAGGACGCGCACACCATCACCGCCACCAAGCACCAGCCCGAGATCGACGGGGAGTTGGTCGACATCGGGCGGGTGGGCGAGATCACCGCGATCGACACGGGCGCGATCGAGGCACTGCTCGCCGACGGCCGGATCCCGGTCGTCTCCTCGATCGCCCGGAGCCAGGACGACGGACATGTCTACAACGTCAATGCTGATACGGCGGCTGCGGCTCTCGCTGCGGCACTGGGCGCCGAAACCCTCATGGTCCTCACGGACGTCGAGGGCCTCTACGAGGACTGGCCCGACAGCGACGAGGTGATCAGCCGCCTGACCGCCTCCGAACTGGAGAAGCTGCTGCCGGAGCTGGCCAGCGGCATGGTGCCGAAGATGGAGGGCTGCCTGCACGCCGTGCGCAACGGCGTCACCACCGCCCGCGTCATCGACGGCCGGGTCCAGCACTCGATCCTGCTGGAGATCTTCACCGACGAGGGGATCGGCACGATGGTCGTGCCGGACGCACGGCCCGATGAGCAGGGGGACGCCGAATGACCGGGACCAACGCGGAGCTCACCCAGCGGTGGCAGGGCGCGCTCATGGACAACTACGGCACCCCGCGGCTGCCGCTCGTCCGTGGTGAGGGCACCAAACTGTGGGACGCCGACGGCAAGGAGTACCTCGACTTCGTCGGCGGTATCGCCGTCAACGCGCTCGGCCACGCCCACCCGGCGATCGTCGAGGCCGTGAGCCGGCAGATCGCCTCCCTCGGCCATGTCTCCAACCTGTTCGTCGCCGAGCCGCCCGTCGCGCTCGCCGAACGGCTGCTCCAGCTCTTCGGGCGCGAGGGCCGGGTCTACTTCTGCAACTCGGGCGCCGAGGCCAACGAGGGCGCCTTCAAGATCGGCCGACTCACCGGCCGGGGCCACATGGTGGCCACCCACGGCGGGTTCCACGGCCGCACCATGGGCGCCCTCGCGCTCACCGGCCAGCCCGGGAAGCAGGAGCCGTTCCTGCCGCTGCCCGGTGACGTCACACACGTGCCCTACGGTGACGCGCAGGCGCTGGCCGCGGCCGTCACCGAGGACACCGCCCTGGTGATCATCGAGCCGATCCAAGGCGAGAACGGCGTGGTCGTACCCCCGCCCGGCTACCTCAAGGCCGCCCGCGCGATCACCGCCGCCACCGGCAGCCTCCTCGTCCTCGACGAGGTGCAGACCGGCATCGGCCGCACCGGACCCTGGTTCGCCTACCAGGACCACGAAGGTGTCCTGCCGGACGTCGTCACCCTCGCGAAGGGCCTCGGCGGCGGACTGCCGCTCGGCGCGACCGTCGCCTTCGGCCGGGCCGCCGAGCTGCTGAAGCCGGGCCACCACGGTTCGACCTTCGGCGGCAACCCGGTCGTCTGCGCCGCAGGACTCGCCGTCCTCGACACGATCGCGTCCGAGGGGCTCCTGGAGAACGTGAAGGCCGCGAGCGAGAAACTGCGGGGCGGAATCGAGTCACTCGGCAACCCGTTGATCGACCATGTCCGGGGTGCGGGCCTGCTCCTGGGTATCGTGCTCACCGAGCCGCTCGCGCCCCAGGCGCAGCAGGCGGCTCAGGACGCCGGTCTCCTGGTCAACGCGCCCGCCCCCGATGTCGTACGGCTGATGCCCCCGCTGAACCTGAGCGACGACGAGGTGGACGCGTTCCTCCAGGCACTTCCCGGTGTCCTCGACGCTGTAGCCAACGGGGACGGACGAGCCAAAGAATGAGACGACGACGATGAGCCAGGCGCAGGATCACGAGCACGTCGGGCCTGCCGTGCCGCAGACCCGCACCGCACGCCACCGCCGGATCGTGGACATCCTCAACCGGCAACCGGTGCGATCCCAGAGCCAGTTGGCGAAGCTCCTCGCCGACGACGGGCTGAGCGTCACGCAGGCGACGCTCTCCCGGGACCTGGACGAGCTGAACGCGGTGAAGATCCGCAACAACGACGGCGACCTCATCTACGCGGTGCCGAGCGAGGGCGGTTTCCGCACCCCGCGCGCGCCGCTGGGGGAGTCGGCGAAGGAGGAGCGGATGCGGCGGCTCTCGTCGGAGCTGCTGATCTCCGCGGAGGCGTCCGCGAACCTCGTGGTTCTCCGTACCCCGCCGGGGGCGGCGCAGTTTCTCGCCTCCGCCATCGACCAGGCCGAGCTGCAGGACATTCTCGGGACGATCGCGGGTGACGACACATTGCTGTTGATCAGCCGGAATCCCACCGGCGGTCAGGCGCTGGCCGATCACCTGTTGCGGTTGGCTCAGAACAATCATTGAGCTGTACGACGGTGGGGGCACACCCTGGGTCGGGGTGCGCCCCCGTGGTCTTTTTCGGGTGCGGTGTGCGTGTGGTTGCTCGCGCAGTTGCCCGCGCCCCTGAAAACGGGCACTCACCCCAGGCGCTGTGCGAGGCCCCCCGTGCACCGCACCTCGTCTCCCGCCGTGATCAGGAGGGCCTCGATGCCGGGGAGGGACTCCAGCCAGGTCAGGCCCTCTCGGGAGCCCATCGCGAAGGCCGCTGTCGCCCAGGCGTCCACCCAGGTCAGGCGGGGGCCCACCACGGTCACGGCGACCAGGTCGGTGACCGCGGAGCGGCCGGTGCGGGGGTCGACGATGTGCGCGCCGCGCTCGGCGGTGCCGGAGGTGGCCACCGACAGTTCGTCGACTCCGGCCGCGGAGACCACGGCCGCGAGTGAACCGGGACGCAGCGGGTCCGAGACACCGACCCGCCACGGGCGGTGCGTGCCGGGCGCGCCGAGCAGCTGGACGTCGCCGCCACCGTTCACGCTGACTCCGGTCGCGCCGGCCGCCGCGAGGTGGCGGGCCACGCGCTCGGTCGACCAGCCCTTCACGATCCCCGTCGGGTCGAGCCGGCCCTCGTACGTCGAGCTGAACCAGCCGTCGCTGACCCGCTCCGCCTCGGCACACAGGTCGAGCACCTCGGCGACCTCCGGGTCGCACTCCTCGACCGTCAGCTCCCCGCGCGCGAGGCGCGAGATCTGGCTGTCCTCCCGATAGGTGCTGAACACCTCGTCCACCCGGTGGAGTTGGGCGACCGCCTCCTCCAACGCGGTCCGCACGGCCTCGGGTTCGCCGCCCCGCACGTCGAAGGAGAAGACGGTGCCCATGACCTCTTCCGCGTGCCGCAGGGCGGGCGGCTCCTGGTCCGGGTCAGCCACCGGCCTTGTCCAGGGCCGACTGCAGGGACTGCTTGTAACCGGTACTGGTGTAGGTCGCACCGGAGACGGCGTCGATCGTCGCGTTCCCGGCCGCGACCGCCTCCTGGTTGAGCTTGGGCACGGCCATCGCGGTCTTCTGGTCGCTCAGGCCGCCCTTGGGCGCCTGCACCGCCTCGGACTTGGTGATCTTTCCGCCGCTGACGGTGATACGGACCTGGACCGCCCCGTACTGGGTCTGGGCGACGCTTCCGGTGACCGTCTTGGCCTGTGCGGCGGGCGCCTGGGACGAGGAGCCGGCGGAACCGGCGGAGCCCGCACCCGCGGACCCGGTCGACCCCGCGGCCCCCGAGGAACCGCTGCCGCTCGCCTTGGCCTTGTCGAGGGCCGACTGCAGCGACTTCTTGTATCCGGCGCTCGTGTAGCTGGCACCCGACACCGCGTCGATGTTCGCGCTGCCCGCGGCGACGGCCTCCTGGTTCAGCTTGGGCACGGAGGCGTTGCTGACCTCGGTGCTGCGTCCGCCGCTGGGAATCTGGACGACCTCGGACTTGGTGATCTTTCCGCCGCTGACGGTGATACGGACCTGAACGGGCCCGTACTGGGTCTGCGCGACGTCGCCGGTGACCGTCCGGGCCCCCGTGGACGACTGCTGCGCGCTGCCGCCCTGGGGCGACTCCTGACCCGCCACCGACTGCTGGGGCGCGGCGCCCTGTGCCGACGCGGACGCCGGATCGGAGGCGGGCTTCAGCGACAGCAGCAGGACGATTCCGGACACGGTGGCGGCGCCGGCCAGCACGACACGCCGCAAGGGGTGGCTCTTCTTCATCGCTCCTGACTCCCGTCGCTCACATCTCGAACGACTCGTGATGGATGCGGCGGGCGGGGACCCCCGCGCCGCGCAGTGCTTCGTAGACCTGCTGCGCGAAGCCGGGCGGCCCGCACATGAAGACGTCGTGGCGGTCGATGTCCGGCAGCTTGCGGCTCAGCGTCTCCGCAGAGATGTCCGGACGCTCGCCCTCGGGGCTGTTCACCGCGTACATCAGCCTGGCCCCGCGTTCCTCGGCGATCGCCGCCAGCTCGTCCCACAGGGCCAGGTCCTGGGTGGTGTTGGCCCGGTAGAGCAGCGTCAGGTCGCCCGCCGCGCCGGGCAGCGTCTCGAACAGCGCCCGCATCGGAGTGATGCCGACCCCGCCTGCCACCAGCAGCACCTTGCCGCGGCTGCGCTTGCCCGCAGTGAGCGCCCCGTACGGGCCCTCGGCCCAGACCCGGGTGCCGGGCTGCAGGTCGCGCAGCGCCGAGCTGTGGTCGCCGATCGCCTTCACCGTGATGCGCAGCATGTTGGGGCGGGGTGCCGCCGACAGCGAGTACGGGTGCGAGCTGAGCCGCATGCCCGGAGCCAGGAAGCGCCAGCGGAAGAACTGCCCGGCCTCGGCGCCCATGCGGTGCAGCTTGCGCCCGCTGATCAGCACCGAGACGATCCCGGGGGTCTCCTCGATCACGGCCTCGACCCGCATCCGGTGCTTCAGGTTCAGCCGGATCGGCGAGAGGATGCGGTACCAGATCACCAGGGCCGTCACCGACCCGTACAGCCCGTACCAGACCGTCTTGGCGGTCGGCTCGACGGCGAACTCGTTGCCTGTGGACAGCTGGTGCCAGAACGTCAGGAAGACGGCGGCGTAGGTGAGCAGGTGGATGTGGTACCAGGTGTCGTAGCCCATCCTGCGGCGCACCGGGCCCATGGAGAGCAGGCCGATCAGGAACAGCAGACCGGTGCCGATCGCCGCCTTGCCCATGTCGGGCAGCTGGTTGATCGAGTCGATGGTCTGCTGGACGATGTCGCCGAAGCTCTTGCCGGCCTGCAGCGCGTAGCCCCACATGATCAGCACGAGGTGCGCAAGCACCAGACAGATCGTGTACCGGCCGCTCATGGCGTGCCAGCGCGCCACCCGGTCCGAGCCCACCCGGCGCTCCAGGGCGGGCACCCGGGCCATCTGCAGCACCACCAGCGCCATCAGATACCCCGCGAGCAGCCCGGTGATCCGGCCCGCGTTGAGGATCTTGCTGTTGTCGTCGGCGATGGACGGGGTGTTGCTCCACCAGAGCCAGATGACCCCGGCCGCGCCCGCCCCGACGGCGAGCAGCAGTGGGACGGCGGGAGAGCGTCGTGGGCGAATACGGCGCAAGGTCTGGCGCCGCGCGGCGCGGCCACCGGCGATCGTGGACACGGTTCCTCCGTGGTCGTCCGTGGGGACGGGGCTAGGGGAGAGGCCCCCTGGCCCAGAGATACGGGCCCAGACGGCCGTGCGTTCAGAGGCCTGCCGAGTCCAGTGCCGATTGGAGGGACTGCTTGTATCCGTCGCTGGTGTACGAGGCCCCCGAGACGGAGTCGATCCGGGCGCTCTGCGCGGCCAGCGCCTCCCTCCTGAGCTGGGGAATCGCGTAGCTGTTGATCTCCTGATCCCGTGGGTTGTCCGTGGGATAGGAGACCGCGGTCACATCGGTGATCTTGCCGTTCTTCAGGGTGACGCGCACCTGGACGGGGCCCCAGCGGGTCTGGATCGTGTCACCCGTGACGGTCTTGGTGCCGGTGCTCTTCGTGCTCCCGGACGAGCCTCCCGATGAGCTTCCGGAAGAGCTTTCGGGCGCGGGTGACCGGGACGGCGACTGTGACGCCGACTGTCCGGGGGAGGACGACGCCTGCGCCAGGGACGGCGGCGTGTGCGGCTTGAGCGACAGCAGCAGGACGAAACCGGTGACGGTGGTGGCCGCCGCCAGCGTCACCCTGCGCAGCGGACGGTGCTTCTTCAGGGCGTGCACGGTGACCTCACAGCTCGAACGACTCGTGGTGGATACGGCGGTCGGGGACACCGGCCGCGCGCAGCGCCCCGTACAGGTCCCGCGCCATGGCGGGGGACCGCACAGATAGACGTCGTGCCCGGCGAGACCGGGCACGGAGGCCCGCAGGGACTCGGCGGTGAACCGCGGACGCGTGCCGTCGGCGCCGTTGACCGCGTACAGGACGCGCGCCCCGCGCCACTGCGCTATCGCCTCCAGCTCGGCGCCGAGCGCGAGGTCCTCGGCCGTGCTCGCCCGGTAGAGCAGTGTCACGTCGCCGGGCCCGCCGGGCAGCGTCTCGAACAGGGCGCGCAGCGGTGTGATGCCGACGCCGCCGGCGATCAGCAGCGCCTTGCGTCCGGTGTGCCGCTCGGCGGTCAGCGCGCCGTAGGGGCCCTCCGCCCACACCCGGGTGCCGGGCCGCAGCAGCCCCACGGCGGCACTGTGGTCGCCGAGCGCCTTCACGGTGATCCGCATCAGGTCGGGGCGCGGCGGGGCCGACAGCGAGTACGGCGTCGAGGTCCACCGCATCCCGTCGGAGAGGAAGCGCCAGCGGAAGAACTGCCCGGCCTGGGCGTTCAGCTCGTCCAGCCGTTCCCCGCGTACGACGATGGAGAAGACGCCGGGCGCCTCGCGGTACACGGACTCCACACGCAGCTTGTGGCGCAGGTTGAGCCGCACCGGGACGAGCAGCCGGAACCACACCACCAGCGCTGCCGTGCCCAGGTAGAGCACGTACCAGGCGGCCTGGGCGGCGGTGTCGCCGACGAAGTCCGAGCCCAGCGCGAGCTGGTGGAAGAAGGTGAGGAACACGGCCACGTACGTCAGCAGGTGCAGGTAGTACCAGAACTCGTGGCTGATCCGGCGGCGGGCCGCGCGCGCCGAGGTGATCCCGACCGCGAAGAGGATGAGCGTGCCGGTCGTGGCCTTGAGCATGTCCGGGTAGTCGAACACCACGCTCAGCGTCTCGTGCACGATGCCCGCCCCGTCCTGCGCGGCGTACCCGAACAGGATCAGCGTGACATGCGCCACCAGCAGGCTGACCGTGTACCGGCCGGCCATGGCGTGCCAGCGGGCCACCCGGTCGGAGCCGATCCGCCGCTCCAGCAGGGGCACCCGGGCCATCAGCGCCACGAGCACCGCGCAGCTGTAGCCGCACAGCAGCCCGGCGATCCGCCCGGCGTCCGTCAGCCACCCGGCGAGGCCCACCACCGACCGCGTGTCGTACCACCACAGGGCGACGACCGCGCCGGCCCCGGCCCACAGCAGGGCCAGCAGGGGCCCGGCGGGCGAGGGGCGGGGTCGTCCGCGTCCGCGTGACGGGCGAGGGACCGCTGTCCGCTCGTACATCGTGGTCATATGTCCGTCCTTCCGGCTGTCCGGGAGGAAACTGTGCTTCGGCAACTTCTGAGCAACCTCTGAGCGGGCGCCCTCGTCACGGATTCACAGGAAACGCAGAGTGACACACGCGACCCACTCAGAGGAAACTCAGAGGCAGGAGGGGGGCCGCCACCTCCGGCGAGGGGCGATCCTGGAAGACGATATGAACACTCCCCGTTCCCGCGGCACCGGCCTGCCCGCGCTCACCCGCCCCGACGGCACCCCCGTACGGGTCCTCGTCGTCGACGACGATCCCGACCTGGCCGAGGTGCTCTCCGGCGCCCTGCGCTACGAGGGCTGGGAGGTACGGACCGCGGGTGACGGGGCCTCGGCCGTCACCCAGGCACGCGAGCTGATGCCGGACGCCGTCATCCTCGACGTGATGCTCCCGGACACCGACGGCTTCTCCGTGCTGCGCACCCTGCACACCGTGCACCCCGAGGTCTGTGTGCTCTTTCTCACTGCGCGGGACGCCGTGGAGGACCGCATCGCGGGCATCACGGCGGGCGGCGACGACTACGTGACCAAGCCGTTCAGCCTGGAGGAGGTCGTCGCCCGGCTGCGCGGCCTGCTGCGCCGCGCGGGCATGGCCCGGCAACTGGACGAGGGCCCGCGTCTGACCGTCGGCGACCTCGTGATGGACGAGGAGGCCCGCGAGGTGACCCGGGGCGGCGAGCTGGTCGAACTGTCGCCGACCGAGTTCGAACTGCTGCGCTTCCTGATGCGCAACCCGCGCCGGGTGCTCAGCAAGGCGCAGATCCTCGACCGCGTCTGGTCCTACGACTTCGGCGGTCAGGCCCATGTCGTGGAGCTGTACATCTCGTACCTCCGCAAAAAGGTGGACGCGGGCCGTGAGCCCATGATCCACACGGTGCGGGGCGCCGGGTACGTGATCAAGCCGGTGGTCGGACGATGAGTCGGCACTGGTGGCCACGGGTGCGGGCGGGCGTACGCCGGCTGCTGCTCCCGCGCACGATGCGGGCCCGCCTCACCGCCGGGCTCCTGGTGCTGCTCGCCGTCAGCTGCGCCGCCGTCGGGGTGGCCGCCGTGTACGAACTGAACGGCTTCCTCACCGGCCGCCTCGACCAGCAGCTGCATGACGTGGGGGTGCGGTTCCCCGCGAGCCTGGAGCACGGCACCGTCAGACCGCCGGACCATGACGGCGACGAGAACGGCGACACCCGGCGGCAGAGCAGCGGCACCTTCGGCGCACGGCTGGTCGGCCGGGACGTCACCAACGCGGCCGTCGTGCCCTCCGGCCAGAACATCACCGACTTGAACGTGTCCCTGACCACCTCCGACCGGCAGACCCTGGCCGGCATCCCCGCCGACGGCCGTGCCCACACCGTCTGCCTGTCGGCGCTCGGCGACTACCGCGTGTTGGCGGCGCGTGGACTGGACGGCGACGTCCTGGTCGCCGGGCTGCCGATGGAACCGGTCCGGGCCGCCGTGCACCGCCTGGAACTGGTCGCCGGCTGTGTCTTCGGCCTGGCCCTCGTGGCCGCCGGAGTCGCCGGAGCCCTGTGGGTGCGCTGGTCGCTGCGCCCACTGAGCAGGGTCGCCGCGACCGCGACCCGGGTCAGCGAGCTGCCGCTCGCCAGCGGTGAGGTGGCGCTGCCGCCGCGTGCGCCGGAGCCCGACCCGCGCAGCGAGGTGGGCCGTCTCGCCGGCGCGTTCAACCGGATGCTCGGCCATGTCGAGGACGCCCTGACCAAGCGGCACGCGAGCGAGGAACGGCTGCGCAGCTTCGCGGCCGACGCCAGCCATGAGCTGCGCACGCCGGTCGCCTCGGTCCGCGGCCACGCCGAGCTGGCGCTGCTGCATCCGGACCCGGTGCCTCCCAAGGTCACCCGGGCCCTCGAGCGCATCGCCGCCGAGTCGGCGCGGATGGGCGAGATGGTCGACGATCTGCTCCTGCTCGCCCGCCTCGACGCGGGCCGTCCGTTGGAGCGCCTTCCCGTCGACCTCACCCACCTCGTCCTCGACTCGGTCACCGACGCCCGCGCCGCGGGGCCCGACCACCGCTGGACGCTGGAACTCACGGAGGAACCGGTCACGGTGACGGGCGACGCCCACCGTCTCCAACAGGTGTTGGCCAACCTGTTGGCCAACGCCCGTTGGCACACGCCTGTTGGCACCAAGGTCACGGTGTCCCTGGAGACCGACGCCGACACGGCCGTCCTGACGGTCCACGACGACGGCCCGGGAGTCCCGGAGGACGTCCAGCCCGGCGTCTTCGAACGCTTCACCAGAGCCGACCGCCGCCGCTCCGGTGGAGCGGGCGGTGGCGCGGGCCTCGGGCTGTCCATCGTGGCGGCCGTGGTGGAGGCGCACGGCGGCACGGTCGAGCTGGAGAGCCGTCCGGGGGCGACGACGTTCACCGTCCGGCTGGGCGCCCTGTAAGCGGCGCGGGGCTGTGACGCCATGCGGCCCCGCCGCGTGGGCGCGCCCGGCCACGAAGCACCCGCACCTGGTCCCGGCCGCAAAGCACCCGCACCTGGTCCCGGCCGCAAAGCACCCGCACCTGGTCCCGGCCGCAAAGCACCCGCACCTGGTCCCGGCCGCAAAGCACCCGCACCTGGTCCCGGCCGCAAAGCACCCGCACCTAGTAACGGGTGAGCGCAGTCCCCCCACTCACCGTCCCGATCGCGATACGCGGCCCCCGCGCCGGATCGACCCACGCCAGAACCCGCCGCATCGCCTCCTCCGACACCGACACACAACCAGCCGTCGCCCCGGACCCGTCGACGTGCAGGAAGATTCCCGCCCCGCGCCCCCGTACGGGCCGCTCGTAGTTGAACCCCACGACCAGCGCGTAGGCGTACTGCGTCTCGTACGCGATCAGATGCTCGGACTCGGACGCGCGGCAGTCGGCCGGCCGCGGCTCGGTCCACCGGTTGTAGGAACGGGAGTCGTTGTCCTGGCACCACCAGGACTCCTCCCGCACCCGCCGATAGGGAACCGCGGTACCGGCCGGTGCCGCCTTGATCCCGAAGGCGAACGGAAGGTCGTACAGCCCCGTGGGCGTCGTGTTCGATCCCTGCTTGCGTGAGCCCCCCTCCGCCAGCCCCTTCGCCCCGAAGCGCGCCGCCGCCGAACCGGCCTTCACCCAGTGCCCGTCCCGCCGGTCCCACCAGGTGAGCGTGCCCGACGTCGAGCCCTCGCGGGGCGCCTGAGCCGTGATCAGCTGGCTGCCGCCACCGGTGTCCGCCATCTGCTCGGGGAGGGCGGGCGGATCACTCGGGATCAGGGCGAGCAGGGACGCGGACGCGAGGGCGGCGGCTGCGAGGCGCATGGCTCAGACCGTACGGGGAGGCAGTGGGAGCGGCAGCCCGGGCAGTCCGTCCAGGCTCGTCGCCACATGGTCCTTCTTGGTGAAGTACTCGCTCAACGAGGCGTCGTCCTCGCGAGCGAAGCGCTTGCCGTGCAGGTCGCGGTCCGCCTCGTAGGACATGAAGGGCACCGCGTAGCCGCAGGTGTCCCGGACGAGGTCGGCGGTCACGACGATGATCGCGCGCAGACCGTGCGGGGTCGGGTCGATGCCGGGGAAGTGCGTGAGCAGTTCCTCGAAGCGGGGGTCGTCGCGGAAGACGGGCTCGCCGTGGCCGTGCACCCGGACGATGTTCGGCGGGCCCTGGAAGGCGCACCACATGAGGGTGATCCGGCCGTTCTCCCGGAGATGGGCGATCGTCTCCGCGTTGCTTCCGGCGAAGTCCAGGTAGGCGACGGTGAGTTCGTCGAGGACGACGAACGAGCCCGTGAGCCCCTTGGGGGAGAGGTTGACCGTGCCGTCCCCGGACAGGGGTGCCGTCGCGGTGAAGAAGAGGGGCTGCGCCTCGATGAACGAACGAAGCCTGCCGTCTATGCGCTCATAAGTCTTTCCCATGTCTAATGATTATTGGGCAAGACCATTCGTCTGTCTAAGGAATTCACCCGTCCGGGGCATGGGTTCACATGGCGGACGGATCCGTGGCCGCCGTGCCCCGGTCGGCAGACGGGGCGCGGCGGCCACGGAAGACATCACTTGTTGAGCGTGCAGGTCGCGAGGGAGTCCAGACCCGTGGGCTTGGCCGCGGTGCGCCCGATGGAGATGGCGATGCGGTCGATGGTCGACTTCCGCTTGTCCGCGAGGGGGCCGAGGATCGCGTTCTGCACGAAGTTCGGTCCGCCCTGGCCGACGGTGTTCGCCAGTCGGGTGTTCGCCTCGGAGATCTGGGTGTTCAGGAGCGTCAGGTTGCGGGTGACCTCGGCCTGCGCGGAGGCGGGGATCGCGGGCAGCTTCGACGCGACGTCCGGGCAGGTGATGGTGCCGGCGGCGGTGGTGCTTCCGGTGTTCCCCGTGTTGCCTGCCTGCCGGGTGGCCGTCGCGCTCGGGGCCGCGGTGGCCGCGGCGCCGCCCGCGTTCACGCCGTTCGCGTTCAGGGTGCAGGGCGCGAGCGAGTCGAGACCCGTGGGCTTGGCGGCGGTGCGGCCGATCGCGGTGGCGATGCGGTTGATCGTCGCCACCCGCTTGTCCTTGAGGGGGCCGAGGATCGCGTTCTGGACGAAGTTGGGGCCGCCCTGGCCGACGGTGTCGACGAGCCGCTTGTTGGCCTCGGCGATCTGGGTGTCCAGGAGGGCGAGGTTGCGGGTGACCTCGGCCTGCGCGGAGGCGGGGATCGCGGGCAGGCTCGGCGCGACGGCCGGGCAGTTCACCGTGCCCGGGGAGGTCGCGGCCCTGGTGGTGGCGTTCGTGCCGCTCTTGGACGTCTCCCCGGCCAAGGCGTTGCCGGCGATCACGGCTCCGGAGAGCACCACCGCGGCGGTGCCGCCGATCATCAGGACGCGGCGCTTGTTGTACTTCGGAAGGGCCCTGGACATGCGGAAGCCTCACTCGGTTCGGGGGTGGGGGACCGTCCGGTGGTCGTCCGGGCGGTCCGTTGCTCGTCGCGCCTCGGTCCGCGAAGACCTGGGCGGCAAAAACCTCTGTGTACGAAAACCTCGGTGTACAAAAACGCGGCGCCTGCGTTCGGGGAGAGGTACGAGAAAGCGCGTTCCATCGTTCAAACGCCCTCAGATATTTTCGATCAGGGTTCTCCATGACCCCTTCGAGAGTGACCCGTAATTGACGAATCATGCAGAGAGCTGCATACTCATGCATACCAGCGAATGCAGTGTGAGGAGAAACCCGTGGCCGAGCGCGTCGTACTCGCCTACTCAGGCGGTCTGGACACCTCCGTCGCCATCGGCTGGATCGCCGAGGAGACGGGCGCCGAGGTCATCGCCGTCGCGGTCGACGTCGGTCAGGGCGGCGAGGACCTGGACGTCATCCGCAAGCGCGCCCTCGCCTGCGGTGCCGTCGAGGCCGAGGTCGCGGACGCGAAGGACGAGTTCGCCGAGGAGTACTGCCTCCCGGCGATCAAGGCCAACGCCCTCTACATGGACCGCTATCCGCTGGTGTCGGCCCTCTCCCGGCCGACCATCGTCAAGCACCTCGTCGCCGCCGCCCAGCAGCACGGCGCCACCACGGTCGCCCACGGCTGCACCGGCAAGGGCAACGACCAGGTGCGGTTCGAGGCCGGCATCGTCGCCCTCGCCCCCGACCTCAAGTGCATCGCCCCGGTCCGCGACTACGCGATGACCCGTGACAAGGCGATCGCCTTCTGCGAGCAGAAGAACCTCCCGATCGCCACCACCAAGAAGTCCCCGTACTCCATCGACCAGAACGTCTTCGGGCGCGCGGTCGAGACGGGCTTCCTGGAGGACATCTGGAACGCGCCGATCGAGGACATCTACGAGTACACCTCGAACCCGGCCGAGGTCCGCGAGGCCGACGAGGTCGTCATCTCCTTCAAGGAGGGTGTCCCGGTCGCCATCGACGGCAGGCCCGTCACCGTCCTGCAGGCCATCCAGCAGCTCAACGAGCGCGCCGGCGGCCAGGGCGTCGGCCGGATCGACATGGTCGAGGACCGGCTCGTGGGCATCAAGTCCCGCGAGGTGTACGAGGCTCCGGGCGCGATCGCGCTCATCACGGCCCACCAAGAGCTGGAGAACGTCACCGTCGAGCGTGAACTCGCCCGCTACAAGCGGCAGGTCGAGCAGCGCTGGGGCGAACTGGTCTACGACGGGCAGTGGTTCTCCCCGCTCAAGCGCGCCCTGGACGGCTTCATCGACGAGGCAAACCAGCACGTCAACGGCGACATCCGGATGACCCTGCACGGCGGCCGCGCGGTCGTCACCGGACGGCGCTCCGAGACCTCGCTCTACGACTTCGACCTGGCGACGTACGACACGGGCGACACGTTCGACCAGGCCGCCGCCAAGGGCTTCATCGACATCTACAGCCTGTCGTCGAAGATCGCCGCGAAGCGGGACCTCGTGTAACGGCTCGCGTACGACGAGGTCCACCCCGCACGCACTAGCCTGACAGCCGCCTCCTCACTCACGGGTGGGGAGGCGGCGGCACATCCAGACCTTCCGAGGAGCAACGCAAGTGAGCAGCAACAGCGGTGACGTCCGGCTCTGGGGCGGCCGTTTCGCCGACGGTCCCGCCGAGGCGCTGGCCAAGCTGTCCGCGTCCGTCCACTTCGACTGGCGGCTCGCACCGTACGACATCGCCGGATCGCGTGCCCACGCGCGCGTACTGCACAAGGCGAACCTCCTGGACGACGACGAGCTGACGCGGATGCTCGCGGGCCTCGACCAGCTCGAAGCCGACGTGGCGGACGGCTCCTTCGTGGGCACCATCGCCGACGAGGACGTGCACACGGCCCTGGAACGCGGGCTGCTGGAGCGCCTCGGCCCCGACCTCGGCGGCAAACTGCGCGCGGGTCGCTCCCGGAACGACCAGGTCGCGACGCTCTTCCGCATGTGCCTGCGCGACCACGCCCGTACGATCGGCGGTCTGATCGCCGACCTCCAGGACGCGTTGATCGGCCTCGCGGAGGCGCACCCGGACGTGGCGATGCCCGGCCGTACGCACCTCCAGCACGCCCAGCCGGTGCTCTTCGCCCACCATGTGCTGGCTCACGTCCAGCCCCTGTCCCGGGACGCGGAGCGGCTGCGCCAATGGGACGAGCGGACGGCGGTCTCGCCGTACGGCTCCGGCGCGCTCGCCGGCAGCAGCCTCGGCCTGGACCCGGAGTCGGTGGCGAGGGACCTCGGCTTCGAACACGGCTCCGTCGCGAACTCCATCGACGGCACGGCCTCCCGCGACTTCGTGGCGGAGTTCGCCTTCATCACCGCGATGATCGGCGTGAACCTCTCCCGGATCGCCGAGGAGGTCATCATCTGGAACACGAAGGAGTTCTCCTTCGTCACCCTGCACGACGCCTTCTCCACGGGCTCGTCGATCATGCCGCAGAAGAAGAACCCGGACATCGCCGAGCTGGCGCGCGGCAAGTCGGGCCGTCTGATCGGCAACCTGACGGGCCTGATGGCGACGCTCAAGGCGCTTCCGCTCGCGTACAACCGCGACCTCCAGGAGGACAAGGAGCCGGTCTTCGACTCCATCGACCAGCTCGAGGTCCTGCTCCCGGCCTTCACCGGCATGATGGCCACGCTGACCGTGCACCGCGAGCGCATGGAGGAGCTGGCCCCGGCCGGCTTCTCGCTCGCCACGGACATCGCCGAGTGGCTGGTCAAGCAGGGTGTGCCGTTCCGCGTCGCCCACGAGGTCGCCGGCGAGTGCGTCAAGGTCGCGGAGGCCGACGGCAAGGAGCTGAACGACCTCACCGACGAGCAGTTCGCGAAGATCTCGGCCCATCTCACCCCCGAGGTGCGCTCGGTCCTGAACGTCCCGGGTGCCCTAGCCTCGCGCGACGGCCGCGGCGGTACGGCACCCAGCGCGGTCGCCGTCCAGCTCGCCGAGGTGAAGGCGGACGTGGCGGCCCAGCACGCGTGGGCCACGGCCAAGAAGAAGCGGTGAGGGAAGCGCCCCGCAAGGGGCACGGGGAACTGCGCGACGAGCCACGACGAACGCGCACTCGCCGAAGCACCGCACGCGCCGAGCTCTGAGGCGAGAGCCGAAGGTCATCGCGGGTTACGTTGGTCAGGAGCCGCACCGGAGCCGACCGAACGGAGCCCGCGATGCCCTTCGCCCGTCTCGCCACCGCCACGACGCCCACCTGCCACATCGGCCTGGGTCTCGCCGCCGTCGGCCGCCCGGGTTACATCAACCTCGGCCGGGACCATGACCTCGGAGAGGATCGCAGCGTCGAAACGCTGCGCGCCCGCACCCACGAACTCCTGGACGCCGCCTACGCGCAGGGCGTGCGCTACTTCGACGCGGCCCGCTCCTACGGCCGTTCGGAGGAGTTCCTCGCCGACTGGCTGAAGAGCCGGCCGGACGTCGACGACGTGGTCATCGGGAGCAAGTGGGGCTACACCTACACCGCGGACTGGACCACGGACGCCGAGCAGCACGAGGTCAAGGACCACACCCTCGCCACGTACGAGCGACAGCGCGCCGAGACCGCCGCACTGCTCGGTGACCGGCTCGACCTCTACCAGATCCACTCGGTGACCCCGGACAGCCCGGCCCTCACCGACAAGGAACTCCACGCGAAACTCGCCGAGGCGGCCGCCCAGGGCCTTTCGATCGGCTTCTCCACGAGCGGGCCCGCCCAGGCCGACGCCATCCGCGCCGCGCTCGCCGTGACGGTCGACGGCGAGCCCCTCTTCCGTACCGTCCAGTCCACGTACAACGTCCTGGAGACCTCGGCGGCTCCCGCCCTCGCCGAGGCGCACGACGCCGGGCTCACGGTGATCGTCAAGGAGGGCATGGCCAACGGCCGCCTGGCCGCCGAGCACGCGCCGGACGCGGTGCGGGCGATCGCCGAGGAGACCGGCCTCGGCGCCGACGCCGTCGCCCTCGCGCTGATCCTGCGGCAGCCCTGGGCCGGAGTCGTCCTCTCGGGCGCGGCCACCTCCGCCCAGCTCGCCTCGAACCTGCACGCGGCGGTCGTCGATCTGGACGAGGACCAGCTGACCCGCCTCGCGGCGCTCGCGGAGGACCCGGACGTGTACTGGGAGCGGCGCGGGCAGCTGCCCTGGCACTGACCGCAGCGGACATCCCGGGCAGCATAAAAGCCAAGAAACAGGGCACTGGTGAGACTCGCACGCTCCTGATGAGACAAACATGTCTCACATGGGGTACGGTTGTCTCATGGCCGTCGACCGTGACCACGTGCTGCGCAGCGCAGCCGCCCTGCTCACCCGTAAATCCACCGCCACCATGGACGAGGTCGCCAGGGCGGCCGGGATCAGCCGGGCCACGCTGCACCGCCAGTTCGCCGGACGGGACGCGCTCGTCCGGGCGCTGGAGGCCCTCTGCATCGAGGAGTGCGAGGCGGCACTCGATGCCACCCGCCTCGACGAGGGCACCGCTCAGGAGGCCCTGCGCCGCCTGGTGAAGGAGCTCGAGCGCGTGGCCGGGCTGCTCGCCTTCCTCTACACCGAGAACCAGCTGTTCGAGGGCGAGGGGCAGAACGAGGGCTGGGCCCGGCTCGATGCCCGGATGGCCGCCCTGTTCCGGCGCGGCCAGGAGGGCGGCGAGTTCCGCATCGACCTCAGCCCCGCCTGGCTCACCGAGGCGCTCTACGGGCTCATGGCCTCGGGCGCGTGGGCCGTGACCGAGGGCCGCGTCGCCGCCAAGGACTTCCACCACATGATCGTCGAGCTGCTGCTCGGCGGCGCACTACGGAGAGAGTGATCATGACCAGCACCCTGCAGCCGGCGTTGACGGCGGAGGTGGAGAAGCGTCCGGGCCGTTGGCTCGCGCTCTGCGTCCTCGTCCTCGCCGTGCTGTTGGTGGCCGTCGACGCGACCGTGCTCGGTCTCGCGACCCCTTACATCAGCGAGGACCTGAAGCCCTCCGGCACCCAGCTCCTGTGGATCGGTGACGTCTACTCGTTCGTCATCGCCGGTCTGCTCGTCTCCATGGGCAGCCTCGGTGACCGCATCGGCCGCAAGAAGCTGCTGCTGATGGGCGCCACGGCGTTCGGCGCGATATCGGTGCTCAACGCGTACGCGACGACCCCGGAGATGATGATCCTGGCGCGGGCGCTGCTCGGAGTCGCGGGCGCGACCCTGATGCCCGCCACGCTCGCCCTCATCCGCAACCTCTTCCACGACCCGCGCGAGCGCAGCCTCGCCATCGGCATCTGGGGCGCCACGGCCTCCGCCGGTACGGCGGTCGGGCCCGTCGTCGGTGGCTTCCTGCTCGAACACTTCTGGTGGGGTTCGGTCTTCCTCATCAACGTGCCCGTGATGCTGATCCTCGTCCCCGTCGGCATCAAGCTCCTGCCCGAGTCCCGCAACCCGAACCCCGGCCCCTGGGACCTGGCCAGCGTCGTGCTCTCCCTCGTCGGCATGATCGGCATCGTGTACGCGGTGAAGGAGGCCGCCACGCACGGGTTCACCTGGGAGCCGATGGTCGTAGGCGTGCTCGGCGCCGGAGCCCTCCACGGCTTCGTACGCCGTCAACTCGCGATGCCCGTACCGCTGCTGGACATGCGACTGTTCCGCAACCGGGGCTTCTCGGCGGCGGTGCTCGCCGATCTGCTGACCGTCTTCGGCCTGTCCGGACTGGTCTTCTTCCTGTCCCAGTACCTGCAACTCGTCCAGGGCAGGCCGCCGTTCCAGGCGGGGCTCGCCGAACTGCCCGCCGCCATCGGCGCGGTGGGAGCGGGTCTGATCGCGGGCTCGGCCGCGCGTCGCTACTCGGTCCGTGCCGTGGTCTCCGGTGGTCTCGCCGCCGTGGGCCTCGCGCTCGGCGTGCTCACCCTGTTGAACCAGTCCACCGGGTACACGGTGCTCGGCTCGGCGCTTCTGGTCGTGGGCGTCGGCGCGGGCTTCTCGTTCACCGTCACCGCCGACGTGATCCTCTCCAGCGTGCCCAGGGAGCAGGCCGGCGCCGCGTCCGCGGTCTCCGAGACGGCGTACGAGCTCGGCGCCGCCCTCGGCATCGCCCTGCTCGGCTCCATCGTGACCGGCGTCTACGCGGGCTTCACCGGCCCCGCGGGTACCCCGGCAGGGGCCCATGACTCCCTGGGCGGCGCGGTGGAGGCGGCGGCAACCCTGCCCACCCACACCGCGGAGGCCCTGCTGACCGCGGCTCGCACATCCTTCGTGGACGGCCTGGCACTGGCGTCCGGCATCGGAGCGGCGGTACTGCTGGCCACAGCGGCAGCGGCATGGTTCCTGCTGAAGGGCCAGAACTTGGAAACCGGGGTCTGAGGGCGCGTGCCCCTCAGGGGCGCGCGGAACCGCGCGACCAGCCACAACGCACCCGCAGGCAACACACGGCCGAACCGCCGGAGGCGCTACGCAGCCTTGGCCTTCGTGGCGTACATGTCCACGTACTCCTGCCCCGACAACCGCATGACCTCCGTCATCACGGAGTCGGTCACGGCCCGCAGCACATACCGGTCACGGTCCATGCCTTCGTACCGCGAGAACTCCATCGCCTCACCGAAGCGGACCGTGACGCGGCCCGGCCGCGGCATCCCCGCACCGCCGGGCTGCAGCTTGTCCGTGCCGATCATCGCGAACGGGACGACCGGGGCGCCGGTCATCAGGGTGAGGCGGGCGATACCGGTGCGGCCGCGGTAGAGCCGGCCGTCGGGGGAGCGGGTGCCTTCCGGGTAGATGCCGAAGACCTTGCCCTCCTCCAGAATGCGACGGCCGGTCATCAGCGCCGCGACACCACCGTTGGCGCCGTCCCGGTCCACCGGGATCATGCCGACACCGGTGAAGAACCAGGCCATGAGGCGGCCCTTGAACCCCTTGCCGGTGACGTACTCGTCCTTGCCGATGAAGAGCACCTGCCGGTCGCAGACCAGGGGCAGGATCATCGAGTCGATGAACGTGAGGTGGTTGCCGGCCAGGATGACGGGGCCGTCGCCCGGGATGTGCTCCACGCCTTCCACCCGTGGGCGGAACATCAGGCGCATGATCGGTCCGAGCACTGCCTTGATGAGCGCGAAGCGGGACAACGGGCCCTCCGGTGTCAAGGGATCGGTATGAAGTATGTGCAGGTGAGGACGATACTCGCGGCCCCCCGGTGATTGCACATCGGGTTCACCGACTGGATACGGACTGTTGACCAATGTTTACCTGAGGTGGCGGGCTGTTGCGCGTTCGTCACACGGACGGAAGCATGTGACGTATCTCGCGACGGCTTCGGCCGCCACGCCGGACGAGTCGCACAGGTTCGCCGAACGAGTCGCACGGTTCGACCGGGTCGCACGGCTTGCCCGGGACCGGGACCCCGGATTCCGGAACCTCTGACCGCGTACCCACCACCGTCACCCCGAAACTGACGGGCCGCCAGCTCTCTTGTTCCGTACCGCCGTTCCGTACGCCATCCAGTGGCACCCACGTGTTCCGCCACAGGTCTCCCTCCCGTCACGGAAGGGAACCTACGATCGACCCGCTTTGACAGGTACGGGGCGGTACGGCGGGAGGAGCGCTCATGGAGACGCAGGGGACGCAGGGGACATCGGAGTCGCGGGAGCCGAACGGGCAGGACCGGGGCACGGCGCGCCGCGCGCTGCTCGGGGCCGCGGTGCTCGGCGCGGGCGGAGCGGTCCTCGGCCTGCCGGGCGCGGCGAGAGCCGACGAGCGGCACGGGAGCGGCGGCCACGGCGGCTACAAGAGCCTGCCCAAGCCGACCGTCATCGGGCACCGGGGCGCCAGCGGCTATCGGCCCGAGCACACCTTCGGCTCGTACCAGCTGGCCCTCGACCTGGGAGCCGACGTCGTCGAGGCCGGTGACCTGGTGCCCACCAAGGACGGCCACCTCGTCTGCCGGCACGAGCCGGAGATCGGCGGCACCACCGACGTGTCGGCGCACCCCGAGTTCGCCGACCGCAAGACCACCAAGACCCTCGACGGCATCCCCACCACGGGCTGGTTCACCGAGGACTTCACCCTCGCCGAGCTGAAGACCCTGCGGGCCGTCGAGCGCATCCCCGCCAACCGCCCGCACAACACGCTCTACAACGGCCGCTGGGAGATCCCCACCTTCGAAGAGGTGCTCCACTGGCAGGACGAGCAGACCCGCAAGCGCGGCAAGCAGGTCTGGATCTACCCCGAGACCAAGCACCCCACCTACTTCCGCGCGCTGGGCCTCGGCCTGGAGGAGCGCCTCGCCACGGTGCTCCGCAAACACGGCAAGGACAAGAAGAACTCGCCGGTCATCATCCAGTCCTTCGAGCCGACCAGCATCCAGCGCCTCGACAAGCTGGTCGACAACCCGCTCGTCGTGCTGCTCTCCGCCGCGAACACCCGCCCCTGGGACTTCGTCACGACGGGCGACCCGCGCACCGTCGCCGACCTCGTCAAGCCCGAGGGCCTGAAGTGGATCGCCTCGTACGCCCGGGGCATCGGACCCACGCTCGACCTGGTCATCCCCAAGGACGCGAACGGCGCCCTCACCACGCCGACCACGCTGGTCGCCGACGCGCACCGCGCGGGCCTGATCCTGCACCCGTACACCATGCGCAACGAGAACACCTTCCTGCCCGCGAACTTCCGTCAGGGCACCGACCCGAACGCCTACGGCGACGCCTTCGGCGCCTTCAGGACCTATTTCGCCACCGGCATCGACGGCGTCTTCTCGGACAACGCGGACACCGCGCTGCTCGCCCGCGAGGACTTCGTCAACGGATGATCCACTCACCCCGGATGGGGTGACAGTCCCCCGCCCCGGCAACCCTGTGCCGGGTCGGCGGCGTCCCGCCGCATATGACCCACGAGATGGTTTCCACCCTGCGTCCGCTGCTCGCCGCCGAGGCCTCGGCGGAAGGCTTTGCGTCCGGGACCGAACCGAGCGACCTCGAACAGGCCGTCTGGCTGCGCCTGCTGGAGCGCCTCGACTCGGACGGGCCGCCCGTCGACCCGCAGGGCTGGTTGCGCCGCGCCGTGCGCTCCGAGGTCCGCCGCACCCGCCGTACGGCCCGGTACGAACGGCCGTACGTCCGCGAACCCGCCGACGAGAGCGGGCCGGACCCCGAACAGCAGGTGATGACCGCAGACAGCCGGCGCGCCCTGCACGACGCGGTCCGGCGGCTGCCGGGCCGCTGCCCCGGTCTGATGGCGGCACTGCTCTCCCCGAAGGACCTCACCTATCGGGAGATCGCAGGCGAGTTGGGTATCTCACAGGGCAGTCTGGGTCCGGAACGTTCCAGATGCCTGGGATGTCTGCGTCGATTGCTCTCTCCGGTGGTTGCGGCCCACGCACCACGGGGATAGGAGTGGGGGACGACCGGTGGAACAGGTGAGCGGGAGGCATGCACACATGGGCATGAGCGTGACCATCTCGGCGGCGACCGAGCAGGACGCAGAGCAGATCCTCAAGCTGCAGTACCTCTGCTACCAGAGCGAGGCCGAGCTGTACGGGGACTACGGCATCGAGCCGCTCACGCAGCCGCTCGACTCCCTCAGGGCGGAGTTGACGGACGGTACGGTCCTGGTGGCCAGACTGGGCGAAGAAGTGGTGGCCTCGGTCCGCGGAGCCGTGGACCCGGACGGCACGGCGCGCATCAACAAGCTCATCGTCCATCCGCGTATGCAGCGCCACGGCCTGGGCGGGCGGCTGCTCGCCGCGATCGAGGCCAAGCTCGCGACGGACGGCGCGGCCAAGTCCTTCCAGCTCTTCACCGGCCACCGCAGCGACCGCAATCTGCGGATGTACCGCAAGCACGGCTACGCGCAGGTCTCCACGGAGCGCGTCGACGAGCGGCTCACCCTGGTGACCCTGCAGAAGGGCGCCCACACGGGCGCGTTCGTGACCAGCGCCTGACGAGCGCCCGTGTTCCGGGCCCGAGCCACGGCTGCGGGCCCGAGGTAGGGCTACGGCCCGAGCTATGCCGACCGGTCGGCCGTACGCGCCTTGCGCAACCAGTACATGGCCGACAGCGGCAGCAGCACCGGGATGAACAGATAGCCGATCCCGTAGTCCGACCACACGGTGGCGTCGGGGAAGGCGGACGGCTCGACCAGTGTCCAGGTCCCGACGGTCAACACGCCCACGAGCTCGGCGGCGCAGCACACCAGCGCCGCCCTGCGGGCCGTTTCGCCGCCGCGCACGAGTGAGTACGTGATGAAGCCGTAGACGAGGCCCGCGACCGCCGACAACGAGTAGGCGAGCGGGGCCTTGTCGAACTCCGTCGAGATCTGGACGGCGGAGCGCGACACGGCGCCGACGACCATCACGCCGTACAGCCAGAGCAGCAGCATGCCGGGGCCGCTGATCAGCCGGGTGCGCTTCTTCTCCGGAATCGCCCGACTCTCCCGGCCCTCCTGATTCTCCTGCGGCGCGGTCCCGTTCTCCTCCGTGGCCGTCATCTCAGCCTCCCCAGATGTCATAGAGCCGCACCTCCAGTACGGCGAGGACGACACCGCCGGCCGCCACCGTGATCGATCCCCAGCGGGTGCGCTCCGCCAGCGACATGAAGCCCGCGGCCGGAATGCACGCGAAGGCACCGAGCAGATACGCCACGAAGATCGTCGTGCCCTGGTCGGGCTTCTCGCCACGCGCCAGCTGGACGATTCCGACCACCAGCTGGATCACGGCGAGCAGGGTCACCACGGCCATGCCGATGAAGTGCCAGTCCTTGGTGGGCTGATCACGGTAGGCGGCCCAGCCGCACCAGGCGGCGAGCGCGAGCGCGGCGACGGCGGTCGCGACCGTCAGGGCATCAAGCATGCCGTGACCCTATTACGGGCCAAAAGGCCCGATGCCCTCGCCCCCGGGCTGCCCCGTAGGGTCGAGCGCATGAAGATCCACGCTGATGCCCTGCTGTTCGACAACGACGGGACGCTCGTCTCGTCTCTCGAGTCGGTGAACCGGTGCTGGACACGATGGGCGCGCGAGTACGGGATCACCGCGGAGGACTTCGCCCGGATCGAACTGCACGGCCGCCCCGCCGCCGAGATAGCCGCCGACCTGCTGCCCGCCGACCTCGTCCCCGAGGCGCTCGCGCGCATCGAACTGCTGGAGGTCGAGGACGTCCCCGGCGGCGTCGTCCTGCTCCCCGGCACCGCGGCGTTCCTCGACTCGCTGCCGGCCGACCGCTGGGCCGTCGTCACCTCCGCCACCCGGCGACTGGCCGAGGCCCGGCTCGCCGAGGTCGGTGTCCGGCCCAAGACGCTGATCTCCGCCGACGACATCACCCGTGGCAAGCCCGACCCCGAGCCCTACCTCCTCGCCGCCCGTGAACTGGGCGTCGACCCGGCCCGCTGCGTCGTCTTCGAGGACGCCCCGGCGGGCCTGCAGGCAGGCCGCGCCGCCGGGATGACCACCGTGGCGTTGGCCACAACCCACGAGGCGTCCGAGCTGGAGGCGGACCTCGTGGTGCAGGACCTCTCGGCCCTGTCCGTACGGGTCACCGACGGGGGAGTGGAGATCTCCACCCGCGGCTGAGAGGTGTCCACCGCTGTCCGCAATGCGGACAGCGGTTCTGGGTCCCGCCTGTACGTCTGCTTTACTTGATCCCATGACCACGACGAGCAGCCGCATCCTTGCGACCGAGGCGACCATGACGCCCGGTGCTCGTTGTATGTGTCGAATGTGCGCCTTCTAGAGGGCCCCCGCACCACCGCCCCGTCTCGCGCCCCGAAGCGAGACCGCCGCGCCCTGTCCGTACCCCGTACGTGAGCGGCGCCGCCCCGCGCGCATGTTCTCCCCGGATTCATCCGGTTCCATCGCCACCGCGAGAACCGTGTCGCGTTCCCGACCGAATGCACCCGTGCCGGCGCACACCCGCGCCCCGCACTCGACAGTGACGGAAACCCCCAGTGATCACGACAACGGGCCTCACCAAGGTCTACCGCTCGCGCGGCCGTGAAGTGACCGCCCTCGACGGCGTCGATCTGCACGTTCGCGAAGGCGAGGTGTACGGCGTCATCGGCCAGTCCGGCGCCGGCAAGTCCTCCCTCATCCGCTGCGTCAACCTCCTGGAGCGTCCCACCGCCGGCACGGTCACCGTCGCCGGACAGGACCTCACCGCGCTCGCCGGCCGCGGCCCGCGCGCGGGCAAGGAGCTCCGCCGGGCGCGCAGTCGTATCGGCATGGTCTTCCAGCACTTCAACCTGCTGTCCTCGCGCACCGTCCAGGACAACGTCGAGCTGCCGCTCGAAATCCTTGGCCTGTCGGGGAAGGAACGATCCTCCAAGGCGCTCGGGCTGCTCGACCTGGTCGGTCTCTCCGACAAGGCCAAGGTCTACCCGGCCCAGCTCTCCGGCGGCCAGAAGCAGCGCGTCGGCATCGCCCGCGCCCTGGCCGGCGACCCCAAGGTGCTGCTCTCCGACGAGGCCACCAGCGCCCTCGACCCCGAGACCACCCGCTCCATCCTCCAACTGCTGCGCGACCTGAACCGGCAGCTGGGCCTGACCGTCCTGCTCATCACCCACGAGATGGACGTCGTCAAGACGATCTGCGACTCGGCCGCGCTCATGGAGAGGGGCCGCATCGTCGAGTCCGGCACCGTCAGCGAACTGCTCGCGACCCCCGGCTCCGAACTCGCCGGGGCGCTCTTCCCGGTGAGTGGCGAGCCGTCAGGCGACGACCGCACCGTCATCGACGTCACCTTCCACGGCGAGGCCGCGACCCAGCCCGTCATCTCGCAGCTCTCGCGCACGTACAACATCGACATCTCGATCCTCGGCGCCGCGATGGACACCGTCGCCGGCAAGCAGGTCGGCCGGATGCGCATCGAACTGCCCGGACGCTACGAGGAGAACGTCGTGCCGATCGGATTCCTGCGCGAGCAGGGCCTGCAGATCGACATCCAGGGCCAGCAGCCCGTGCTCGCGACGGACGGTGCCAAGTGACCTGGTCGGAGATGCAGCCCCTGCTGTCCCAGGCGTGTTGGGACACGCTCTACATGGTCGGCTGGTCCACGCTGATCGCGATCGTAGGCGGTCTGCCGCTCGGCGTTCTGCTCGTCCTGACCGACCGCGGCGGACTCCTGCAGAACGTCGTCGTGAACAAGGTCATCGGGCAGGTCGTGAACATCGCCCGCTCGCTGCCGTTCATCATCCTGATGGTCGCGCTGATGAACTTCACGCGCACGATCACGGGAACGACCATCGGACGCGAGGCGGCGATCGTGCCGCTCGCCGTCGGCGCGATCCCCTTCTTCGCGCGCCTGGTCGAGACGGCGGTCCGCGAAGTGGACGGCGGTCTCGTCGAGGCCGTGCAGTCGATGGGCGGCAACACCTGGACCGTCGTGCGCAAGGTGCTCGTACCGGAGTCGCTGCCGTCGCTGATCTCCTCCGCGACCACCACGATCGTCGCTCTCATCGGCTACTCCGCGATGGCCGGCACCGTCGGCGCCGGCGGCCTCGGCGACATCGCCATCCGCTACGGCTACCAGCGTTTCGAGACCGGACTCATGTGGATCACCGTGGCGATCCTCGCGGTCGTCATCTCCCTCATCCAGTTCGCCGGCGACTACGCGGCCCGCACCCTGCACCGGCGCGGCGGCCACTCCGGCGCCACCCCGAAGCTGCGGCTGCTGAAGGCCAAGGAGCCCGCCACCGCGGAGGTCGGCAACGTCGCCTGAGACCGCCCGAACACCCCCTCCGGTTCTCTTACCCCACCCGCAGATTCCCCGTGACCACCCACCACGGGGTCGCTCCACCCTTAAGGAAAGGCACTTTTCGTGCGTAACACCGCAAAGATCACCACCGCAGTCCTCGCCGCCGGAGCCCTCACCCTCGGCCTCTCCGCCTGCGGCTCGGACAAGAGCAGCAGCGCCTCCGACACCAGCGGTCCGCTGGTCGTGGCCGCGAGCCCCACCCCGCACGCCGAGATCCTCGACTACATCAAGGACAACCTGGCGAAGAAGGCCGGCCTCGACCTGCAGGTCAAGGAGTTCACGGACTACGTCACGCCGAACACGGCGACCGAGGACGGGTC
Organism: Streptomyces mirabilis; assembly: GCF_039503195.1. NCBI lineage: Bacteria > Bacillati > Actinomycetota > Actinomycetes > Kitasatosporales > Streptomycetaceae > Streptomyces > Streptomyces mirabilis. Next base: position 2,374,728 of record NZ_JBCJKP010000001.1, on the reverse strand, counting down.
CGTCGGCGCCAACTACTTCCAGAACCAGCCGTACCTCGACGACTTCAACAAGAAGAACGGCACCCACATCGTGCCCGTCGTCACGGTCCACCTGGAACCGCTCGGTCTCTACTCCCACAAGATCAAGAAGACCGACGAGCTCAAGAGCGGTGCGACGGTCGCCGTCCCGAACGACACGGTCAACGAGGCACGGGCGCTCAAGCTGCTCGCCTCCAAGGGACTCATCACGCTCAAGGACGGCGCGGGCAACAGCGCGACCACCCAGGACATCGCGAAGAACCCGAAGAACCTCAAGTTCAAGGAGCTGGAGGCGGCTCAGACCCCGCGCTCCCTGGACGACGTCGACGCCGCGGTGATCAACGGCAACTACGCCATCTCGTCCGGCCTCAAGCCGGCCAAGGACGCGCTCTTCCTGGAGTCCGCGACGAACAACCCCTACGGCAACTTCCTCGCCGTCAAGAAGGGCAACGAGAGCGATCCGCGGGTGAAGAAGCTCGCCAAGCTCCTGACCTCGCCGGAGGTCAAGAAGTTCATCGAGGACAAGTACGCCGGTTCGGTCATCCCGTCGTTCTAGTTCCGGTCATCCCGTCGTTCGGGTCGGGTCACCGTACGGGGTCCACTCCATCACTCGGAGTGGACCCCGTGGTGCAGTTCGGTGGCCTCATGCTGCATGCTGGGCAGTTCAGCGGGCCCGAAGGATCCGGGGGCCCGACGTCCCGACGGTTACGGAGCGGCGCATGACCAGCACCTTCCCCGACATCTCCATCAGCACGGAGCGGTTGGTCCTGCGTGCGCTCGACGAGGACGACGTTCCCTCCCTGGCCGCGATGATGAACGACGAGCAGGTCGGGGCCTGGACCGACGTGCCCCAGCCCTACACCGAGGACGCGGCCCGCACCTGGATCACCGAGTACGCGCCCACCGAACGCACGGCGGGCCGGGGACTCGACCTCGCCGTCACCGAGTTCCTCACCCAGCGCCTGGTCGGCATCGTGCAACTCGCCAAGACCAACTGGCATGTGCGCTCCACCGAACTGTCGTACGTCATCGCCCCCTGGGCCCGCGGCGAGGGCTACGCCTCCGAGGCGGCGCTCGCCACCGCCCAGTGGCTCTTCCGCGACCAGAAGTTCGAGCGCATCGAACTGCGCACGGCGGCCGACAACACCGCCTCCCAGCAGGTCGCCCAGAAGATCGGCTGCATCAGCGAGGGGGTCCTGCGCAACGCCTGTATAGCGCACACCCGCACCGAGGACGGCCGCTGGGTGGACCTGCGCACCGACTTCATCGTCTGGAGCCTCCTCCCGGAGGACCTCGACGGAGTCGGCGACCAGCTCGCCGACACGGGTGGTTTCACGTCGTTCTCCGACTGGAACTGAACCGGCGGGATCCCCCGCGCCGAATCCGGGGGACGTCCCGCGGCGCGATCCGAAGATCCGCTCCCACCCGGCAGCGACCTGTGCGCCCGCACCCAGCAACACCAGATACCCTCACGGAGCCCGCCCGCGGGCTGCCCACCGACGACCTGCGAAAACCTTCTGGAGACTGACGACGATGGCCGACCGGGTCACGGTGATCGGCTGGGACGGCTCGCCCTTGACCGCCGCGGCGCGCTCCGCCCTCGGCGCGGCCACCCTGGTGGCCGGAGCGGCGCATCACCTGGCGCTCCCCGAGGTACCCCGGGCCGCCGAACGCATCCGCCTCGGCAGCGTCTCCCTCGCCGCCCGCCGCATCGCGGGCCACCGCGGCAGCGCCGTCGTCCTCGCCGACGGCGACCCCGGCTTCTTCGGAGTCGTACGCACCCTGCGTGCCCCCGAGTTCGGCCTGGAGATCGAAGTCGTGCCCGCCGTCTCCTCGGTCGCCGCCGCCTTCGCCCGCGCCGGCATGCCCTGGGACGACGCGCAGGTGGTCGTGGCACACCGTCGCACCCTGCGCCGCGCGGTGAACGTCTGCCGCGCCCACACCAAGGTCGCCGTTCTCACCTCGCCCGGCGCCGGCCCCGCCGAACTCGGCCTGCTCCTCGAAGGCGTCCACCGCACCTTCGTCATCTGCGAGGAGCTCGGCACCGCGAGCGAGCGGGTCACCATCCTCACCTCCGACAAGGCCGCCGACCACACCTGGCGCGACCCCAACGTCGTCATCGTCATCGGCGGTTTCGTGGCCGCGGCGGAGGACGGCGGCTGGATCGCCGGACGCGACCCGGGCACCGGACCGCGCGGCTGGGCGCTGCCCGCCCAGGCGTACGGCGGCGCTCTGGGCGAAGGCGAAACGGATCTGCTGCGCGCCGCCCAACTCGCCCGGCTGGGCCCGCGCGTCGGAGACCTCGTGTGGGACATCGGCTCCGGCAGCGGCGCCTTCGCCACCGAGGCGGCGCGCACCGGCGCGGCGGTCATCGCCGTCGACCGCAACCCCGGTTCCTGCGCCCGCACCGAGGACTCCGCGCGCCGCTACGGCGTCCAGATGCAGATCGTGCACGGCACCGCGCCGCACGTCCTGGAGAACCTCCCCGAACCCGATGTCGTACGTGTCGGCGGCGGGGGAGTGCAGGTCGTCTCGGCCGTCGCCGACCGCCGTCCGCAGCGCATCGTGACGCACGCGGCGACCCGTGACGCGGCCGAACTCGTGGGCCGTGATCTCAGCGAGCACGGATATCAGGTCGAATGCGCCCTCATTCAGTCTGTCGAACTCGACACAAGGGCCTGGACGGAGACCGAGCGGAGCGTCGCGTTCCTGCTCACAGGCCGTCTGCCCGATCGCAACCCGTGATCCTGTTGTCGTACTGCGCGCGGTAGGCTGGCCGATCGTTGTACCGCTCCAGGGCGATCGGCCTTTCGTAGGCCAATGTCCCGAAAACGCGCCCGTTTTGAGGCGTGTGTGGTACGGCAGAACCTGAGGACGCGCAACGTGGCGCAGTCCACAGCGGGCCGTCGCGGGTCAAGCTGTCGCGAGGGTCGGACGACCGGGACAATGCCCGTTAATGGCTTTGTCGTCTTTGTTGGCCGGTCGTTCGTGCCGCTGGGCACGCACGCTCGTTCTTCACTGCGGGGCGGTCGGTGCGCCGTTCCGGGCGAGCAGGACTTGGAAGCACTAACCGATGGGCGAGGGGTACGCATGACCGACACCGGCCAGGTCCCGGGCGAGGGACTGCCGGAGAACGCAGGCATGGTGGAGCAGCCGGGCGTCCCCGCCCTGGGCACGTACACCTTCCTCGACCCCTCCGAGAACCCCGCCGAGGACGACGACCTGCTTCTCATGCCGGGCGCACAGGGAGCGTGGGGCAACGAGGTGGCCCCGCCGCCCCCACAGCCCCTCGTCGAGGAGCAGCCTCTCGTCCATGAGCCGGGTCCGCACGAGACGGACGGCCGGGACAGCGGTTCACTCGACCTCAGTGGCGTCCGCGTACCCGGCCCCGCGCCCGCCCCGCAGCCGACGGCGCCGCGCCGTCCGCTGCACCTCGGGCCGCCGACTCCGGACGGCTCCGCGAGCCCGGTGCGCTCGCTCGCCGACCGCGGCCCCGCCGCCGCGCCCATGGTCACCCCGATGAACCCCGTGACTCCCCCAACTCCGGTACGGCACGCGGGTCCCCCGACGACCGGTCCCGAGTACCTCGACGTGTCGCAGCTCTCCGAGATCCCGCCGCAGGGCGCGGTGCCGTGGGGAGCGCCGCCGGTGGGTCCCGAGGAGGCGGCCGCAGAAACGGTCGTCCCGTCGGCCGTCCAGGGCCCCGAGGCCGGAGCGGTCGCCGAGGAGCCGACGGCGCCGGAGGCGGAGGTCGCCGAGGAGCCGACGGCGCCGGAGGCGGAGGTCGCCGAGCCCGCGGAATTCGCCCCGGTTCCTCAGGCCGCGGAGGCGGTCGAGGGGGCCGAGGCTCAGGGGTTCGCGCAGGCGCCCCAGGCTCCGCAGGCCGCCCACATGCCCGAGGGGTCGGAGGGTCACTTCGTCGAGCACGCGGTGGAGGTCGCACCGAGCCCCGGGACCGGGCCGGGCCTTGAAGCCGAGCAGAGCTTCGAGGTGGCGCCCGGCCCTGAGGCCGAGCAGAGCTTCGAGGTGGCGGCGGCCCCTGAGACCGCGCCCGCGACGGACGGCTTCCCGGCCCCCGAGGTCCCGGCGGCCCCCGCCGCTTCGACACCCTTCCCGGTCGCCCAGGACCTCCCGCACCTGGCCCCGACCGCGGACGACACCGCCGGGCACCTGGCCGACACCCCGGCACAGGTTTCCGAGGCGGGGGAGCCGTTGGCGACCGAGCAGGTGCTCCAGCCCGCGCAGGACCCTCAGTCGACGCCCGCGGCCGAGCCGCAGGCCACCGAACAGGCCCCCCAACTCGCGGACCAGGCCACCCACCTCGCCGAGCCCGTCGCCCAGGCGGTGGACCAGGCGTCACAGTTCCCGGCCCGGGACGCCCGGTTCCCGGAAGCCGGTGTCCACACCCCGGAACCCGAGGTCCAGTCGGCGGACACCGGCGTGGAGCCCGCGTCCCTCGCGGAGGCCCCGCAGCCGGAGTTCGCCCCGGAGCCCCTCGTGGTGTCCGCCGCCCACGCCGCCGCCGAGGCCCAGGCGCAGGTGGCGCACGCCGCGCACGACTCGTACGGACAGGCACACCCCGGCGTCGAGGCCTTCCCGGTCCAGGCCGCGCAGTTCGTGCCCGCCGCCGAGGCCCACGCCGCGTTCACCGAGGCCGGTGCCGGCGTACCGGTCGGCGTCGCCGCCCACGCGCAGACGCCGCACGCGGCCACGAACCAGTCGCACGGCGAGCACCGCCCCGGCGACACGGCAGGCGCACCCGGAGTCCAGGGCGCCCCCCTGGACTCCGCCGCGGACCAGCCCCTCGGCCAGTTCGTGCCCGTCGAGGGCACGGTGCCGACGACCCCGCACCTGGCCCCGACCCCGCCGCACGCCATGACCGTGCCGCCGCTGCCCACGGAGGAGCGGCCCTCGGTCGAAGAGCCTCCGGTCGAAGAGCCCCCGGCGATGGCGGAAGCGGTGGCGGTGGAGAGCCGGGAGGCTCCCCTCGCCCCTCTCGCCGAGGCGGAGCCCGTCATCGAGCCGGAGCCCGTCGCCCAGGTTCCCGCGCCCCGCGAGGCCGAGGCCGAGACACCCCCCGTACCGGAGCCGTTCGAGGCGGACCCGGAGCCCGTAGTAGTCGCACAGCAAGCGGACGACCTGGACACCCAGGTCGCCGACCAGGAAGAGAGCACGGCCGCAGTGGAAGACGTACGAGAGTCCACCGGCCCCGCGGCCCCCGGCTACGACGACGCCGAGCGCGAGGCCGTGCTGCGCGTGATGCGCGAACGCCGCGACATCCGCAACGGCTTCCGCAGCGACCCGATCCCGCACGACGTGCTGCTGCGGGTCCTCGAGGCCGCGCACACCGCGCCGTCCGTCGGCCACTCCCAGCCCTGGGACTTCGTCGTCATCCGCTCCGCCGAGACCCGGCGCACGATGCACGAACTGGCCGCCCGTCAGCGCGAGGCGTACGCCAAGTCGCTGCCCAAGGGGCGCGCGAAGCAGTTCAAGGAACTGAAGATCGAGGCCATCCTCGACACCCCGGTGAACATCGTCGTCACCGCCGACCCGACCCGCGGCGGCCGTCACACCCTGGGCCGTCACACCCAGCCCCAGATGGCCCCGTACTCCTCCGCGCTCGCGGTCCAGAACCTGTGGCTCGCGGCCCGCGCCGAGGGCCTCGGCGTCGGCTGGGTCAGCTTCTTCGACGAGCGCGAGATGGTCCGTGCCCTCGGCCTGCCCGAGCACCTGGACGTGGTGGCGTACCTCTGCGTCGGCTACGTCGACGAGTTCCCCGAGGAGCCCGAGCTGATGCAGGCCGGCTGGTCCAAGCGCCGCCCGCTGTCCTGGGTCGTGCACGAGGAGACGTACGGCCGTCGCGCGCTGCCCGGTGAGGAGCCGCACGACCTGCTCGCCGAGACGGTCTCCAACATCCGCCCGCTGGACGCCAAGGCGCTCGGCGAGGCGTGGGAGCGCCAGAAGCGGATGACCAAGCCCGCGGGCGCGCTCGGCATGCTGGAGATCATCTCCGCGCAGCTGTCCGGTCTGTCCCGGATGTGCCCGCCGCCGATCCCGGAGCCCGCCGCCGTCGCGATCTTCGCGGGCGACCACGGCGTGCACGCCCAGGGCGTCACCCCCTGGCCGCAGGAGGTCACCGCACAGATGGTGGCCAACTTCCTGGGCGGCGGCGCGGTCTGCAACGCCTTCGCCAACCAGGTGGGCGCCGAGGTCTGCGTCATCGACGTGGGCGTCGCCTCCGACCTCCCCGCGACCCCGGGTCTCCTCCCGCGCAAGGTCCGCGCGGGCACCGCCGACATGACGACCGGCCCCGCGATGACCCGCGAAGAGGTCACGGCCGCCATCGAGGTGGGCATCGAGACGGCCCGCGACCTCGTCGCGGCAGGCAACAAGGCCCTGCTGACCGGCGAGATGGGGATCGCCAACACCACGGCGTCGGCGGCCCTGATCTCCGTCTTCACGGACACCGACCCGTCCGAGGTGACGGGCCGCGGCACCGGCATCAACGACGAGACCCTCGCCCGCAAGACCGAGGTCGTGCGCCGTGCCATCGAACTCCACCAGCCGGACCCGGCCGACCCCATCGGCGTCCTCGCCGCGATCGGCGGCCTCGAACACGCCGCCATGGTCGGCCTGCTCCTCGGTGGCGCCTCCCTGCGTACGCCGGTGATCCTGGACGGCGTCAGCGCCGGCGCCGCCGCCCTCGTGGCCCGCGCCATCGCCCCCGAGGTCCTCGCGGCGTGCATCGCCGGTCACCGCAGCGCCGAGCCCGGCCACGTCGCGGCCCTGAACAAGCTGGGCCTGCGCCCCCTGGTCGACCTGGACCTGCGCCTCGGCGAGGGCACGGGCGCCCTGCTGGCGCTGCCGGTGGTCCAGAGCGCGGCGCGGGCGATGCACGAGGTGGCGACGTTCGACTCCGCAGGGGTCACCGAGAAGTAGACCGACGGCGCACCCGCTCGAGCGGGGGGTCGGGGGCGCAGCCCCCACGCGGCGGAGCCGCACAGTGTCACTGCCGGGACGGGGCGGGCTTGGGGAAGGAGCCCCTCCCGCCCCCGCCGTATCGTGGACCCGCACTCAAAACAGCACGTCAAGGCCGCTCCAGCCGAGCGCAGCGGCCCCGTACGAGGAGCCGCACCGCCATGGCAGAAAACCCCGCCTACCCCGTAGGCCTCCGCCTCACCGGTCGCCGCGTAGTCGTCCTCGGCGGCGGCCAGGTCGCTCAGCGCCGCCTCCCGGCGCTCATCGCCGCGGGCGCGGACATCCACCTCGTGTCACCCGCGGCCACCCCTTCCGTCGAGGCGATGGCGGACGCGGGCGAGATCACCTGGACGAAGCGCCCGTACGAGGACGGCGACCTCGCCGACGCCTGGTACGCGCTGATCGCGACCAGCGACCGGCAGGCGAACACGGACGCCTCCGCCGAGGCGGAACGCCACCGCGTCTGGTGCGTCCGCTCCGACGACGCCGACGCGGCGACCGCCTGGACCCCGGCCACCGGTCACAGCGAGGGCGTCACGGTCGCCGTCCTCACCACGAACGCCAAGGGCCGCGACCCCCGCCACACCGCCGCGATCCGCGACGCGGTGGTCGAGGGGCTGCGCGACGGGACCCTCGTGGCGCCCCACCACCGCACCCGCACCCCGGGTGTCGCCCTGGTCGGCGGCGGCCCCGGCGACCCCGACCTGATCACGGTCCGCGGTCGGCGACTGCTCGCCGAGGCCGACGTGGTGATCGCCGACCGCCTGGGCCCGCGCGACCTGCTCGCCGAACTCCCGCCGCACGTCGAGGTGATCGACGCGGCGAAGATCCCCTACGGCCGGTACATGGCGCAGGAGGCCATCAACAACGCGCTCATCGAGCACGCGAAGCAGGGCAAGTCGGTCGTCCGACTCAAGGGCGGCGACCCGTTCGTCTTCGGCCGCGGCATGGAGGAGGCCCAGGCGCTCGCCGAGGCGGGCATCGCCTGCACGGTCGTTCCCGGCATCTCCAGTTCGATCTCGGTGCCGGGTGCTGCCGGCATCCCGGTCACCCACCGAGGCGTCGCACATGAGTTCACCGTGGTCAGTGGTCATGTGGCCCCTGACGACGAGCGATCCCTCGTGGACTGGGCGGCCCTCGCCCGGCTGCGCGGCACGCTCGTCGTCCTCATGGGCGTCGACAAGATCGGCAGGATCGCGGAGACCCTGATCGCGCACGGCAGGCCGGCCGACACCCCGGTCGCCCTGGTCCAGGAGGGCACGACCGCCGCCCAGCGCCGCGTCGACGCGACCCTGGCCACGGTCGCCGAGACCGTACGCGCCGAGGACGTGAGGCCCCCGGCGGTGATCGTCATCGGCGAGGTCGTGAACGTGGGTGTGCACAGCCCGCTGAACGCTTCCGAGTAACCACCGGTAACCCAACCCGTGCCCAGCCGTTGGCACCGCACCCAGGACAAGGCAGTATCACCCTGTGGCCGATCTCATCACCGTTGAGAACCCCGACGACCCGCGTCTGCGTGACTACACGGGCCTGACCGACGTGGAGCTGCGCCGCAAGCGCGAACCCGTCGAGGGCCTGTTCATCGCCGAGGGCGAGAAGGTCATCAGACGCGCCAAGGACGCCGGGTACGAGATGCGCTCGATGCTCCTGTCCGCCAAGTGGGTCGACGTCATGCGCGATGTCATCGACGAACTCCCGGCCCCGGTCTACGCGGTCAGCCCGGAGCTCGCCGAGCAGGTGACCGGCTATCACGTGCACCGCGGCGCGCTCGCGTCCATGCAGCGCAAGCCGCTGCCGACGGCCGAGGAACTCCTGCGGTCCGCGCGCCGGGTGGTCGTCATGGAGGCGGTCAACGACCACACCAACATCGGCGCGATCTTCCGCTCCGCCGCGGCCCTCGGCATGGACGCGGTGCTGCTCTCCCCGGACTGCGCGGACCCGCTGTACCGCCGCTCCGTGAAGGTCTCGATGGGCGCGGTCTTCTCGGTTCCGTACGCCCGTCTCGAGACCTGGCCCAAGGGCCTGGAGACGGTCCGTGACGCCGGCTTCAACCTGCTCGCCCTCACCCCGGACGAGAAGGCGAGGTCCCTGGACGAGGCGGCCCCGCACCGGATGGACCGGGTCGCGCTGATGCTGGGCGCGGAGGGCGACGGCCTGTCCACGAAGGCCCTGATGGCGGCGGACGAATGGGTCCGCATCCCGATGGCCCACGGCGTCGACTCGCTCAACGTCGGCGCGGCGGCAGCGGTCGCCTTCTACGCGGTCGCGACGGGCCGCCCCCAGCTCTAGACCGGCTCCGCAGCGACCTGGACCCGGCCCCAGGGCCTGTCCGGTCGGCTCCGGTACTGCGCGGCCATCAGATCGCCGGACGGTGGCGCGTACGACGACTGCCCCTGGCGTACGTCCTTGCGCGTACCCCCGTCGTCCAGCCCGCGGGCCGGCCCCTGGCAGCCCTGCGCCGCGGCGATGCCCAGCGCGACGAGCAGCGTCACCACGACGAACACGAAGAGCCGCTGACGCAGCAGTCGCGGATTGGCCGGCCGCCGTCCGGTCCCCGTGGTCCGGGGCGCGGGACGCCCGGCGCCGCTGCGGGGCACGGGCCTGCTGCCGGAGCGTCCGCCACCCCGGGCGGGCGCGGGTCGCGCGCCCGACTGCGGCGGCCGTGAGCCCCCGTTGGTGCCGCCCGTGCGCGGCGGCGGTGTGCCCTGCGGGCGGCGCTGGGTGGGCTGCTCGGCGTACTGCTCGGCGAGGCGCCCCGTCGGCCGGTCGGGATCATTGCGCTGCGCGGGCGGGCGGACGTCCGCCATGCCCTGCGCCTCGCGGGCCGCGATCTCCTTGAGCCGCAAGGAGAGTTGGAGCGTGCTGGGACGCTCCTCGGGGTCCTTGGCCAGACATGCGCGGACGAGCGGAGCCAACGCGTCCGGAACCCCGTGCAGCTGCGGTTCCTCGTGCACCACTCGGTACAGCATCACCTCGGAACTGCCGTGTCCGAAGGGCGAGTCGTTGGTCGACGCGTACGCCAGCGTGGCGCCGAGCGCGAACACGTCGGTGGCCGGGGTGACGGCGGCGCCGCGCACCTGCTCGGGCGCGAGGAACCCGGGCGAGCCGACCGCCGTACCGACGTGTGTCAGGGTGCTCGCCCCCGTCGCCCAGGCGATGCCGAAGTCGATGATCCGCGGCCCCTTCGGGGACAGCAGGATGTTGGACGGCTTGAGGTCCCGGTGCACGACACCGGCCTCGTGCACGGCGACGAGCCCCTCGGAGAGCGCGGCCCCGACGGCGGCCACGTCGGCGGCCGACATCGGGCCCTCCTCGGCGACCTTGTCGTGCAGCGAGGGCCCCGGCACGTACTGCGTGGCGAACCACGGCCGGTCCGCCTCGAGATCGGCGGCCACGAGCCGCGCCGTGCAGCCGCCCCTGATCCGCCGGGCCGCCGAGACCTCGCGGGCGAACCGCGACCGGAACTCCTGATCCTCCGCCAGATCCGGTCGGATCACCTTCAGCGCGACCCGCTGGCCACGGCGGTCGGAACCCAGGTAGACCACGCCCATTCCACCCGCGCCGAGCCGTCTGTGAAGCCTGAACGAGCCGACGACACGCGGGTCCTCGCGCCTCAGGCGCATCATCGCCATGTCCATCCCCGCTGCCCGGTCCGTTTGACGAGCCACAGCTTACGTTTCCGCGGCCGGGTGCGCGCAGAGGCCGCGCCCTCACGGCCCGATCGATTGTCAGTGCCGGGTGGGAAACTTGAAAGACGGTCAGGGACTGCGAGAACACGGCTGCTTTGAGCTGCCCGTGATCCCAACCGTCCGTCGCGGAAGGGGGATTGAACCTGTGAAGGGTGATCGCGTGGAGATAGTGGTGGACGCCGGGGACACGACGCGTACGTACGAGGTGGTGGCGAGCAGGGCGGGTCGCAGAGTGGAGACCGCGGTGCGCCGGGGGGTGGTGGAAGTGAGCGAAGTCACCCGAAGCGGATCAGTGGTGCGCACCGCCCGCTTCATGGCGACCCGGGTGCTGGCGCTGGTCGAGCAGCCGGTGCCGAGGGAGGACAGCTCGGAACAGTCCGGGCACACCGGACGCCCCCTCCGGGAAGACCCTGAGACCTAGGTCCTCATCTCCACCCAGGGGAGTACACCGCAGGTCATCGCTCATCCTCCGGGAGGCCCGGCAATCGGTACGAGGGCATGACGACCGATCGCCCCCGCACCCATAGATTTGAGGTCAAGCGGCGGGTGCAGCACTCGTCCCCCGAGGTCAGACACCCGCCGCTGCCCAACCACATAGATGCTCGGTCAGGAGAGGGACCATGGCCCACACGGCACCGCGGACGGCGATCCGCACAGGACGCAAGGCGTACAGCGCCGCGTTCCGCCCGCGTCGTCAGGGTCAGCGCCACCCCTTGGTGGCGACAGCGATGGTCCTTCCCCTGGCGGCCCTGCTCGTAGTCGTCTTCGGCGGCTGGGACGCGGTGGTCACACAAGCGTCGTCCGTGGGCGTGATGCTGGGGCGCTGAGCGGCGCCCCAGGCCCGGAAGAGCGGTCCGGGCGGGGACATCCGGCCATGAAACCCCGTGGGGACGGGGGTGCGGCGGACGGCACAAATGCCCGCGCAGCTGGGGAGCTGCGCGGGCATTGTCTTGCCCTGACGCGGGAGCCAGGTTCCCTGACCGCGGGCGGGTGGGGGCTGACCGCGCGGTTGCCCGCGCCCCTGGAGAGGCGCCGCGCGCATCCCTCAGCCTGTCCGGCGTTTACGGGCGAGGCGGGAGACCGTTGCCCCACCCACCCCTGCCCGCATCCTCAGCCCGTCCGGCGTGTGAGGACGAGGCCGTTCAGGCCGACCGGGGCCGTGGGGCGCAGCCCCACGGCCCCGGGGCGCGGGGAACTGCGCGACCGGCCCCCACCCACCCGCACCCGACGAACCCACCCGGGGATCCGGGCTCGGAGTCCCGGGAACGGGAAGGGGACTGGAAGGGGGCCGTGGGAGCGGAGAACGTACGCTCGCGAGGTACCGACCGCACACCCCAGGGGGCCCCGTGACCGCAGACGTGCTTCCCGCCCTGACCGCCGGGGCACGCACCGCGGCCCACCCCGCCGGCACCCCCTGCACCCACCACGACTCCGTCCTCGCCGACCGCCGCGACGGCACCGTCGTCCGCCACGGCGACACCGTGGCCAAGGCCCACGCACCCGGCACGGACCCCGCCGAACTTGCTCGCCGTCTCGAACTCGCCGCACACCCCGCCCTCACCGGCATCCTCCTCGCCCCGCTGCGCCCGAAGCCCGTCGACCTCCACGGCCGCCTGGTCACCTTCTGGCCGTACGGCACCCCGGTCGACCCGCAGACCCCCGAGGCCGCTCCCTGGGAGGCCGCCGCGACCCTGCTGGCCCGCCTCCACCGGACCCCCGCGCCGGACGGCCTGCCGCCCATGCGTGGCCCCGCCAAGGCGGCCCGGGCGATCGCCCGGCTGCGGACGACGGGCCCGCACCCGGCCGCCGCCCCGGTGCTGCGCGCCTGGGCGGCCCTGCCCGCCTGGGCCCGCGCCGAGGCTCCCATGCCGCCCGCGGGGACCCTCTGCCACGGAGACCTCCATCTCGGCCAGCTCGTGCGCCACCCCGCGCCGACCGGCCCCTGGCTCCTCATCGATGTGGACGACCTCGGCGTGGGCGTCCCGACCTGGGACCTGGCCCGCCCGGCCGCCTGGTACGCCTGCGGCCTGCTCCCGCCCGACGAGTGGACCCGCTTCCTGACCGCCTACCAACGTGCCGGCGGCCCGGCGGTACCCGCCGACGGCGACCCCTGGCCCGCCCTGGACGTGGCGGCCCGCGCCCTCACCGTGCAGACCGCGGCCCTGGCGATCGCCAAGTCCGTGGGGGAGGAACGCCCCTTGGACGAGGTGCAGCAGGCCGTGATCGACGCCTGTGACCGAATGGGAGCCGTCCCGCCCGAGTTGGCGCAGGGCCCGACCGCGTAGGGTGCAACCGTTCGAGGCCGGACAGTGTCTGTCCTGGTGGAAGCGGTACCGAACGGCGAGGAGTTGAGCCGAGCATGCAGTGTCCGAAGTGCCATGCGCCGATGCACACGTACAACCGCAATGGCGTCCAGATCGAGCAGTGCAGCGGCTGCCGCGGGATATTTCTCGACTACGGCGAGCTGGAGGCGCTGAGCCGCGTGGAATCCCAGTGGTCGCAGCCCGCGCCGCCGCCGCCCGCCCCGCAGGCCTACCCCTCGGCGCCCGCGCCCGCGTGGGGCGCCCCGCAGCACGGCGGACACGGAGGCCATGGCGGCGGTCACTACGGCGGTCACCACCGCCACAAGAGCTTCGGCCACATGCTCTTCTCCTCCTGAGCACGACCGGAGGAACGACCTGACACGACGAAGCCCCCGACCGTGCGAGACGGCCGGGGGCTTCGGCTGGTGCGCGATACTGGGATTGAACCAGTGACCTCTTCCGTGTCAGGGAAGCGCTCTCCCGCTGAGCTAATCGCGCAGGTGACCCTGCAGAGGGTGCGGGTGGTGCGTACTGCGTGCGCGATACTGGGATTGAACCAGTGACCTCTTCCGTGTCAGGGAAGCGCTCTCCCGCTGAGCTAATCGCGCGGGGATCCGGATGGATCGGGTCCTTGCAGACCAGTGGACGATACTGGGATTGAACCAGTGACCTCTTCCGTGTCAGGGAAGCGCTCTCCCGCTGAGCTAATCGTCCTTGGAGGTGGAGACGGGATTTGAACCCGTGTAGACGGCTTTGCAGGCCGTTGCCTCGCCTCTCGGCCACTCCACCAGGAGTGTGGGGGTTCGGGATGATCCCCCTCTTCCTGCGAGCGGACGACCAGGTTCGAACTGGCGACCTCAACCTTGGCAAGGTTGCGCTCTACCAACTGAGCTACGTCCGCGTGTCGTTTCCGTTCGGCTTGCGCGTCCCGGCGACGTGTTGAACTCTAGCGGATTCCCGGGCCAGCACAAAAACGCGTTTGCGCAGCGTGCTGCGGTCTGTCCGGCAAAGGACACGGTCAGGGCACCCACAGGTCACCCGACCTAGACTCGACTGCGTGCTCGACCTCCCTCCTCTCGCCCGTTTCGGTGGCCTCGTCGCGACCGGTCTCCTCGACGTCACCAGCGATCCCGCGGCCCTGGACTCGGCCGGTTTCTGGGCCGTGGCAGCCGACTTCGAGGGCAGCCTGGTCTGCGCCCGCTTCGCCGACGTACGCACCGAACCCGTGCCCGCCCCCGTCCCCGGGCAGTGGCAGGGACCCACCTCCGGTGACTGGACGTCCTCCCTCGACCACGCCGCGTACACCGCCGGCGTACGCCGGATCCGCGCCCACATAGCCGCCGGCGAGGTCTACCAGGCCAACCTCTGCCGCGTCCTGTCCGCACCCCTCGCCCCCGACGCCGACATCGACGCCCTCACCGCGCTGCTGGCCCGCGGCAACCCCGCTCCCTACGCGGGAACGATCCGCCTGCCCCGCCACGGCGTCGAGATCGCCACCGCATCCCCCGAACTCTTCCTGCGCCGCACCGGCCCCGTCATCGAATCCGGCCCCATCAAGGGCACCGGACGCACCGAGGCCGACCTCCTCGACAAGGACCACGCCGAGAACGTCATGATCGTGGACCTCGTGCGCAACGACCTGGGCCGCGTCTGCGCCACCGGCACCGTCACCGTCCCCGACCTGTGCGTCGTCGAAAAGCACCCCGGGCTGGTCCACCTCGTCTCCACCGTGCGGGGCCACCTGCGCGCCGACACCGGCTGGCCCGAACTGCTGGCCGCCGCGTTCCCGCCCGGCTCCGTCACCGGGGCCCCCAAAACCAGCGCCCTGACCATCATCGAGGCTCTGGAGACCGCACCCCGCGGCCCCTACTGCGGCGGCATCGGCTGGGTCGACGCCGACCGCGCCACGGCACAGCTCGCCGTCGGCATCCGCACCTTTTGGCACGACCGCGCCGAAGGCGTCCTGCGTTTCGGCACCGGCGCCGGCATCACCTGGGGCTCCGACCCCGAAAGGGAATGGCAGGAGACCGAGCTGAAGGCCGCCAGGCTGCTCGCGGTAGCGTCGGGACAGTACGGAGACGCGTACGAAAGTGGAAGGACTCTCTGACGTGAAGATCTGGCTCGACGGCGGTCTGCAGGACATGGAGTCCGCCCGCGTCTCCGTCTTCGATCACGGACTGACCGTGGGCGACGGCATCTTCGAGACCGTGAAGGCGGTGGAGGGGCGGCCGTTCGCGCTGACCCGCCACCTCGACCGGCTGGCACGCTCGGCGCGCGGCCTGGGGCTGCCCGCACCCGACCTCGACGAGGTGCGCCGTGCCTGCGTCGCCGTGCTGGACGCCAACCCGATGCCGCTCGGCCGACTGCGGATCACGTACACCGGCGGCTACGGCCCGCTCGGCTCCGACCGCGGCGAACACGGCCCGACCCTGCTCGTCGCCCTCGGCGAGTCCACCCGCCGTCCCGACTCCACCGCCGTGATCACGGTGCCCTGGACCCGTAACGAGCGCGGCGCCCTCACCGGCCTCAAGACCACCTCGTACGCGGAGAACGTCGTGGCCCTGGCCCGTGCGCGCGAACAGGGCGCGAGCGAGGCGCTGTTCGCCAACACCATCGGGCAGCTGTGCGAGGGCACGGGGTCGAACGTCTTCGTCGTCCTCGACGGCGAGATCCACACCCCGCCCGTCGCCTCCGGCTGTCTCGCCGGCATCACGCGCGCGCTCGCCGTCGAGTGGACCGGCGCCAGGGAGACCGATCTTCCACTGGATGTCCTGGAGCGTGCGGACGAGGTCTTCCTGACGTCCACGCTGCGGGACGTGCAGGGTGTGCACCGGGTCGACGGACGCCAACTCCCGGGCGCGCCGGGCCCGGTGACCGCCAAGGCCATGCGCGTCTTCGAGGAGCGGGCCGGAAACGACCTCGACCCGTAGAGGTCGCGCGTGGCACGTCGGCCCGCAAGAAGGATGACGGCAAAACAGGATGACGACGGGGCACGGGACGGGTAGAACACCCCTGATGACCACCACCCTGCGGCCGACCGAGCCGCTTCAGCGCGGAGCCGACGGGGCGCTGTCCCGCCGCTACAAGGTGTGCGTGAACAGTCGTCCCGTGGGCGGGATCCGCCTCTCCACGCATCCGGAGTACGGCCCCACCGTGGCCCGAGTCGGAGAACTGTACGTCGAGGAACCCGACCGGGGGCGCGGCCGGGGCACGGTGGCCGCGCTCGCGGCCGAGGAGGTGGCCCGCGGCTGGGGCTGCAAGCGCGTCGAGACGTCGGTGCCCGGGGACGCGGACGGTGTGCTCCGGCTCGCCACGACGCTCGGGTACGTGCTGAGCAACCGCGTCATGACGAAGCCCCTGGACGGCCCGGGCCCCGAACTGCCGGCCGGCAGTGTCGCCCGGCCCATGACCGAGGCCGAGTACGTGCCCTGGCTGGCGAAGGAGCGCGAGGAGTTCGCCGGCTCGCAGATCGAGCGCGGCGTGCCCGAGGCCGAGGCGTACCGCAAGACGGACCAGGGGCTCGCCCGGTTCCTGCCGGACGGACTGGCCAGCGAGAACACGGTGCTCAGCGTCCTGGAACACGAGGGGACCCCGGTCGGCACGCTGTGGCTGGGCCTGTGGCCCGACGCGGCTTTCGTGCTCGGGGTCGAGACCGACCCGGAGCACCGGGGCCGCGGCCACGGGCGCACCCTGATGCTGCTGGCCGAGGCCCGGGCGGTGGCCGGCGGGAGGGACCGCATCGGCCTCAACGTGTTCGCGGGGAACACCCCGGCGGAGAAGCTGTACGCGTCACTCGGCTATACGACGAGCGAGTACTACCTCTACAAGAACCTGCTCTGAACCACTACGAGAACCCGCTCCGAACCACTTCGCGAGAACGAGGGCTACGCGTCCTCGGCCAGCAGGCGGTCGGCGATCTCCTCGATGCGCTCGCGCAGGCCCTCCTGGCTCTTGCCGCCGTCGAGCCGCTCGCCGCCGATGAAGTACGTCGGGGTGCCGGTCACGCCGATGGCCTTGCCCTCGGCCTGGTCGGCGTCGACGATCAGGATGTGCCGGCCGTCGATCAGGGCGGTGTCGAACTCCTCGGCGTCCAGACCGAGTTCGCGGGCCACCTCGATCAGGAAGGGCTCGCCCTTGCGGTCCAGTTCCTCGACACGGTCGAGGACCGCCTCGACATACGGCCAGGACCGGCCCTGCTCCGCGGCCTCCTCGGCGGCCTGCGCGGCGGCGAAGGCGTGCTTGTGCTTCTCCAGCGGGAAGTGCCGCAGCCGCAGCTCCAGACGGTCGCCGTAGCGGGCGCGCAGCGCGCGCAGGTCGGCGAGGGCGCTGCGGCAGTCGGGGCACTGGAGTTCGCACCAGACGTCCAGGACGGCGGTGGCGCGGGCTGCGGAGGAGTCGTTCATGGCACCCAGTCTCCCAGCCCTGCCGACGGTGCCCCAACCGGGACCTGGGGAGGACCCCGACCCGGAGATGTCCCTGAGGTCCGCCCGGAGCATGGCATATCGGGCGTGGGGCGGTGCAGGATGGAAGGGACGAACCGACCCGCTCTGCCGAGCCCTGCCCTGGAGGACCGGATGATTGCCGAGACTGTCTGTTCCGCCGTCTCCGCGGCCGGCCTCGGCATCGCCGCGGTCACGGCCTACCGCAAGCGGTTCCTCTCCGCCGCCCGCATCGCCGCCTACTCGCTGGTGCCGGTCGGCCTGGTGATGACCGGAGTCGTCGGCTGGCTGGCCGACACCGCCTTCAGCCCCACCGCATGGGCGGGCTTCGGTGTGCTGGGCGTGGCCTGGCTGCTGTTCATGACCACGCGGGCCGTGGAGCGGCGTGGCGGCGGGACCCGGAAGGAACGCAAGGCGGCCGCCCGGGCCGCTCGGCGGGAGGCGGTTGCCCCCGCGTCCTCGGCGCCCTCGCTGAGCCAGGGCTCCCGTCCGGCCGCCCGGCCCGCGACGACACCCCGGGCCACGGGTTCCGAGGACGACTTCAGCGACATCGAGGCGATCTTGAAGAAGCGCGGCATATGACGGACTGAAACGACACAGAGGATCATGGGAGAGCGCGGAAACGATCACGTTCGTGCCTGCTCATCGCGGATATTGGCGAACTCCCGGTCATTCCGGGCGTGTTGATCGCTGAGCGGGTCGTGGCTGCGTCATCATCGCCGCGAGATGCTGGACACAACACAGAGCGACACCGCCGCCCCTCCCGAGGAGCCGCGGGGTTGTCTCTACGCGCTTTCCCAGCCACCGCTGATGATCTTCCTTGCGGTGATCGGCTGTCTGCTGCTCATGGCTTCGCTGCACGACCTGCTGCTGCTCTGAGCCGTACGCGGAGCCCCTGGCGTCACCCGCCGAGGGCTCCGTCAGCCCGCCGCGCGTCCAGCGTCCGTCAGCCCGCCGCTTCCTTGCGGCGCGCCCGGTACGCCGCCACATGGAGCCGGTTTCCACAGGTCCGGCTGTCGCAGTAGCGGCGCGAGCGGTTGCGGGAGAGATCCACGAAGGCGTGCCGGCAGTCCGGGGCCTCGCAGCGCCGCAGCCGGTCCTGCTCTCCGGCGACCACGAAGAACGCCAGCGCCATCCCACAGTCGGCCGCGAGGTGGTCGGCGACGGAGGCGCCCGGCGCGAAGTAGTGCACGTGCCAGTCGTAGCCGTCGTGGTCGGTGAGCCGGGGAGTGGTGCCCGCGACGGCGACCAACTCGTTGATGAGGCCCGCGGCGGTACGGGGGTCGTCGGCGGCGAAGACTCCGGCGAACCGGCCGCGGACCTCGCGTACGGCCGCGAGGTCCTGCTCCGACAGCACGCCGACATCACTGATCCCGTGCTTTCGTACGAATTCGTCGAGGGACGCGACGTCCGCGAGCCCGTCCGGCGTGTCGTTCTCCGCCGCGGTGTTCACCAGGTCCACCACGGCGTCGAGGGAGCGCCGGGTGTCGTGGGTGATCAGCACGTTTCGCTCCATGGCCTGGGGGTCGGGCGGGCGCCCTCCGATGCTGGCCGATGGTAGTGGCTTCCTGGCGTGGGGGAGCGGGGGCGGTCGATCTGCACGCGGTCCGCCACGACTGCGGGCCGGTCACGGGCCGGTGGCGGGTCGGTCGCGGGTCGGTTCCACGGGCCACGAACGGCACCCTGAACGCCTGCGGAACAGCCTCAGCCCCGTCCGGGCCGACGTTGAGCCTGGTGGGTCGCGTGAGTCCGCCGGGCGTACCCCTCCCTGCCTGTCGGCCCGACTCGACCCGGCGCCTGCCCCGTGCCCGCCCCGTGCCCCGGGCGGCGCCCTCAACGGCTCTCATCGGCTCTCGTCGACGTCCTTGCCCCGGGCAGGGCAGGAAGGGCCGCCCGGGCCACGCGCGGCGGCGCTGGGGCCGTCGAGGCCTGCCGTCGACCACGCGCACCGGCGCCGCCCCCGCGGGAGTCCGCGGCGACGGCGCCTGTGTTCGTGCCCTTGCGGTTGTGCCCATTGCAGATGTTTAGGCCCGAGCCGTCTCCCCGAGTGGACGGCGCCGGGCGGCTCTATGGGGGTCTCGTCAGCTCTCGGCCAGGATGTGTGAGAGCTCCGTGTCGAGATCGAAATGCCGGTGTTCCGTGCCGGGGGGCACGGCGGCGTCGGTTCGCTTCAGGAACGATTCCAGGGCCCGCGCCGGGGCTTCCAGCAGGGCCTCGCCCTCCGGGGAGCTCAGGGCGATGCATACGACGCCCTGGCCATGGCTCCGGGACGGCCAGACTCGGACGTCGCCGGTACCGGTGGGCCGATGCAGGCCCTCGGCGAGGAGGTCGCGGGCGAACACCCACTCGACGGTTTCCTCGGCTCCGGTGTGGAAGGTGGCGTGCACGGCGTAGGGATCGGCCGTGTCATACCGCAGTCCTGCGGGTACAGGCAGTGAGGACTCGCTCGACACAACGAGGCGCAGGTGCAGCTCGCAGCTGACCGTGGTGTTCATAAGCGCCAGGGCCTTTCGCTCAGTGTGCGCTCGGGGATTCGCACGTCGGCGAAATCGACATGCCACCTACGGTGCCGTTGTAAACCCCTCTGAGTGTTTTGCGTGTCTTTACGTAACTCTTCCGGCCGAGAGCACGTTCGCCGGATAGGGCCATTCCGGTGACCGGTTTCTCTCCGGTAGGGTTTGGCCGTATGAATACGGGGAGTGACGAGCCGGGCGAGGTCGCCACGGCCGATGGTGAGACGAAGATCGAAGGGCGGCTCGGATCGCGGGCGCCGGAATTCATCAAGGCCCGCCGTGCGCTGCATCTGAGCTGGCAGGTGGGTGTTTTCGTCGTGGGGCTCGCGGTGGTCGGCGCGGGCGTGATCATGCTTCCGCTGCCGGGCCCCGGCTGGCTGGTGATCTTCGGTGGCCTGGCGATCTGGGCGACCGAGTTCGTCTGGGCCCAGCTGGTGCTCCGCTGGACGAAGCGCAAAGTCACGGAGGCGACACAGCGGGCGCTCGACCCGAAGGTGCGGCGCCGCAACATCATCCTCACCAGTGTCGGTGTCGTCATCGTCGCGGCCCTCGGTGGCGTCTACCTCTGGAAGTTCGGCGTCCAGATGCCGTGGAACATCCAGGAGTGACCGACGGGCGAAGGTCCCTCCTGGAGGCTCCTTCGCTGGTCGGAGCACCCTCTGACATGGGGTAATGTTCTCCCTGCGCCCGGGCGATTAGCTCAGCGGGAGAGCGCTTCGTTCACACCGAAGAGGTCACTGGTTCGATCCCAGTATCGCCCACCAGCACGACAGGCGACCCGGTTCCACGCACCACGTGGGCAGGGTCGCCTTCGTCATTTCCGCACCACCCCGCGGCGGCCGGAGGGCGCGCCCACGGCACCGACGGACCGCACTCCGTGCCCGCACCGCAACCGGCAGCGGTCCCGGTGCGGGCGTCAGGATCGCAGCCGGAGTCACGGCCGCGGCCGCCATCGGAATCGGCGCCGGCACCCCGCTCGGGCCCAGTCCCGCCCCCACCCCCGAACACCCTCCGCACACGGACTCCGGGCGAGCGGCAAACCTCTCCCAAGCCGCTGACCTGGATAGATGTCCGTTCCCTCAGTGCTGCTCGGTCCGAACTCCGCCCGTCACCGACGGTGTCCCGCCCTGCGGTGCAGCCATGTTGACCACGCGGCTCCGCTCACCCCTCCGACGCCGGGCGTCGGCCGGACCGCCGCGCACCTTCCGCGCCGCTCGCGCGCACCGCCGCCGGGACGCGACGCGGCGCGGCGCCGGGCGTGTGGCAGGCACTGCCCCGCGAAATCTTGAACTCCGCATCGCTACTCAGCGTCGCGGGCCCCACACCGTCCCGCCCACCGGGGCGAACGCCGGACCAGCGCGAGCGAGTCGCCGTAGGGACGCGCACCAACCGTCCCGTATCGCGGACGCGCCCCCACGTCCTCGCGCCCCCGCGCCGACCAGGGCGGACACCGGACCGACCCGTCCAGCCCCCGAGCCCCCGAAGCCCACCCCCCTGTGCACCTCTCCACCCCCCACCATCCCCACCCGCACGTACGCCAGTTCGACCACCACCCCCTCGCGGAAACCCGCCCCCCAACCCCCTCACTCTCGGTCCACCCACCCCTCCTCCGCCCCCGCCGCGCCCCCGCATCCCCACCCGCACGGCAGGTGTTTTCGGCCTGGCCCCACGCTCGCCCGACCTGTCGCTTTCCGTTCGACACTCCGACCGCGCGCCCCGGACCTGCACATTCAGGCACCTCGACGGGGCGGCGCCCCCAGCACCCCTCGCCACGCGGCCGAACCGCGTCACACCAATTCCTGTCCGAATCATTGACGCGCTCGGAAGCCCTCCGTACCTTGTGCCAGCAAGCGCTTACTTGAAACGATTCATGCAGGCGGCAACGACGTCGCGGGGAGGCCCGACTGTGGGTAACAACGGGAGTGTTGAGAGGCGTACGGTCCTCAAGGCGGCCGGAGCTTCACTGGCCACGCTGGGGCTGGCCGCGACGACGGGCTGTGGCGGGGACGGCGGCAGCTCCGGGGACGGGACGGTCACGATCCGGTACGCCTGGTGGGGTGCCGACGAGCGGGCGAAGAGGATCAACCAGTCCATCGCGCTCTTCGAGAAGAAGTACCCGAAGATCAAAGTGAAGACCGACTTCCAGGATTACGTGGCCTTTTGGGAGAAGTTCCAGACCCAGGCCGCCGGCGGAAATCCCCCGGACGTATTCCAGAACGCCGTCGGATTCCTGCGGAAGTACGACAAGAGAGGTGTCCTGCTCGACCTCAAGCCTCAGATAGAAGCGGGAAATCTGAGCCTCGACAACTTCCGCGCCGGAGTCGAGAAGGTCGGTCAGGTCGACGGAAAGCAGCTCGGTATTCCGGTCGGATCCAACACCATGTCACTTGTCATCGACGAGAAGGTGTTTGAGAAGGCGGGCGTCAAGCCGAAGCAGGGCTGGACCTGGGACGAGTACTTCGCCGCCCTCAAGAAGATCCACGACACCCAGAAGCTGCCCGGCGACACCGGCTACTTCAGCATCATGTATCTGTACGACCTCTACCTTCGGCAGAACGGCAAGGCGTTCTTCACCAAGGACGGACTCGGCTTCGACGAGGCCGACCTGACGGAGTGGTGGACGGACGGCTACAACCGCGTCAAGGCGGGCATCGTCACCGACCCCAAGCGGGTCGAGCAGGACAAGCCCAAGTCCTCGCTCTCGGCGGCCCACGGCGCCTCCGAGTTCACCTGGGACAACTTCACGGTCCGCTACACCGCCGAGGGCACCAGCACCTACGGTCTCGCGCCGATCCCGACCACCGACGGCAAGCAGACCGGTCAGTACCTCGCCTCCCTGATGCTGAGCGCCTCCGCACGCACCAAGCACCCCAAGGAGGTCGCCCAGTTCATCAACTTCATGGTCCACGACCCCGAGGTCGGCAAGATCATGGGCTACGACCGGGGCATCCTCGCCACCACCGAGCAGTTCGACGCCTACAAGCCGGCCGACGCGCCCAACCAGGCGATCGCGAAGTACGAGACGGATGTCGCCGCGGCCGGAGTGCTCGGCACCATCACCCCGCACCCGGCGGGCGCCGACACCTGCGAGTCCGCCTTCCTGCGCATCGGCGGTGACATGTCGCAGGGCACGACCAAGGTCGCCGACGCGGTCAAGCAGTTCTTCTCCGAGGCGAAGACCGCCCTCGCCTCCTGATGGGAACCGTCGTGACGCTCGTCAAGGACTCTCCGCCCGACGCCCCGGAGATACGCCCCGAGGCCCCCGCCGCCAAAAAGCGGCGGGGGCGCCGGGAAAACCTCGCCGGCTATCTCTTCATGTCCCCGTGGATCGCGGGCTTCCTGCTGCTGACCGCGGGCCCGATGGCCGCCTCCCTCTACTTCGCGTTCACCGACTACAACCTCTTCAATTCGCCGAAGTGGATCGGCTTCGACAACTTCACCACGATGTTCCACGATCCGCGGTGGCAGAAGTCGGTCGAGGTGACGGCGAAGTACGTCGTCATCGGCACCCCGCTCAAGCTGCTGCTCGCGCTCGGAGTGGCCCTGCTGCTCGCGCAGAGCCGACGGGGGCAGGCCTTCTACCGGGCCGCCTTCTACGCCCCTTCGCTCATCGGGGCGAGCGTCTCCGTCGGATTCGTGTGGCGCGCGCTCTTCTCCGACGACGCCATCGTGGACCGCACGCAGTCGTTCCTCGGCTTCCACACGGGAGGGTGGGTCGGCGACCCGAACTGGGTGCTCTACAGCCTGGTCGCGCTCACCGTCTGGCAGTTCGGCGCCCCCATGGTGATCTTCCTCGCCGGACTCAAGCAGGTGCCGAAGGAGCTGTACGAGGCCGCCGAGGTGGACGGCGCGGGACCGTTCCGGCGGTTCTGGAGCATCACCCTGCCGATGATCTCGCCGGTGCTCTTCTTCAACGTGCTCCTGGAGACCATCCACTCCTTCCAGATCTTCGGCTCGGCGTACGTGGTCTCCAACGCCACCTGCGGACCGGCGGACGCCACGCTCGTCTACACCTGCTACCTGTACCAGAAGGGCTTCAGGGAGTCCCAGATGGGCTTCGCGTCCGCCATGGCCTGGATGCTGCTGCTCGCCGTGGCGTTGGTGACGGCCGTCCTCTTCTGGTCCCAGAAGCGGTGGGTGCACTACGAGGAGGACGCCCGATGAGCACCACCCTGCGCAAGCCCCTCGAAGTCGACAGCCGCAAACATACCGGCTCGCTGGTCTGGCACATCGGCGCGCTGCTGATCCTCGCGGTCGTCCTCTATCCCGTCATCTGGGTCATCGGCGCCTCGTTCAAGCCCAGCCGGGACATCATCGGCAGCCTGAACCTGTTCCCGACCAGCCCCGTCCTCGGCAACTTCAAGGGGCTGGCCGACGGCATCGCGGACATCTCGATCGCGACCTTCTTCCAGAACTCCCTGTTCTACGCGCTCGGCTCCGTCGTCGGCATCCTCATCTCCTGCTCGCTGACGGCCTACGCCTTCGCCAAGATCCGGTTCGCCGGGCGGAACCTGCTGTTCTCGCTCATGATCGGCACGCTCCTGCTGCCGTATCACGTGCTGCTGATCCCGCAGTACGTGATGTTCCAGAAGATGGAACTGGTCAACACCTACGTTCCGCTGCTCATCGGCAAGTACCTGGCCACCGAGGCGTTCTTCGTCTTCCTCATGGTCCAGTTCATGCGGAACCTGCCGCGCGAACTGGACGAGGCGGCCCGGCTCGACGGCTGTGGCCATCTGCGGATCTACTGGTCGATCGTGCTGCCGCTGTGCCGCCCCGCCCTCATCACGAGCGCGATCTTCACCTTCATCAACGCCTGGAACGACTTCATGGGCCCGCTGATCTACCTCAACGAGCCCAGCAAGTACACGGTCTCGCTCGGCATGATGATGTTCCGCGACCAGGAAGGCGTCGCCAACTACGGCGGCATGATCGCGATGTCACTGGTCGCCCTGCTGCCCGTGCTCCTCTTCTTCCTCGCCTTCCAGCGCTACCTGATCGACGGTATGGCGACCTCCGGACTGAAGGGCTGAGATGGCCACCAGCCAACTGCGCGCGCGGGCTGAGCGGAAGAGGCGGGCGAAGGCGCGCAAGGCACCTCGCGAATCCGTCTTCGTCGAGCGTTTCGGCGTGTTCGCCGAGTGTCTGCTCACCGGGGTGTGGATCGCGGTGGCCTCGCTGCCGCTGGTCACCTACCCCGCCGCGTTCGCGGCCGGCGCACGGCATCTGCGGCGGCGTACGTCCCACGAGGCGGGCGGCCTGAGGGAGTTCGTCGCCGACTTCCGGGCCGCCGTCCGGGGCGGCTGGATCGCCGGCGTCGCCGGCTGGGCCGCGGCCGCCGCGGTCTGGGTGGACGTCCAGGCCGTGCGCGCCGGCATCCCCGGTGGCCCGCTCGTCGGGGCCGTCGGTCTCTTCGCCCTGATCGGCCTCGTCGTGGCCGGGCTGCGCGCGGCGGCCGTCTGGGAACCCGGTGCCTCCTGGCGGGCGCTGCTCGCGGAGGCGGGACGCCGTACGGTCCTCGATCCGGCCGGCTCGTTCCTGCTCGTGGGCGGACTGGCCGTCGTGGTCGCTTCCGCCCTGTTCGTCGCGCCGCTCGCGGTCCCCGTCCTGGGGGCCGTCGCGGCGGCGGCCGTGGCCGTCGAGGCACGCCACCGCCGCCACTGAGCTCCTCGCAGGTCGGCGCCCCGGCGTCGTACCTCGCTCTGTCATGCCCCTGACTTCCCCGCACGGAAAGGAAAGGCCATGTCCCCCATCCCCCGCAGGTCCCTGCTGAAGGCGGCCGCAGTCGCCGGAGCCGCCGCACAGTTCAGCTGGGCCCTGGGAAGCACGAACGCGCAGGCCGCCGCCAGATCCGAGGCCGCCGACACCGACCCCGTGACCCTGGACTGGCTGGAGGACGGCGCCCTTGGTGCCGCCCCCGGCTCCACCGTCGGCGTGCCCTGGCCGAAGGGCGCGTACCAGCAGGACCAGACCTTCGCGCTCACCGACGCCTCCGGCAAGGACGTGCCGGTGCAGTCCTGGCCGATCGCGTACTGGCCGGACGGCTCCCTCAAGTGGACGGCTCACGCGGTCAGTTCCGGCTCCGGAAAGCTCACGCTCGCCGCCGGCGCGCCCGCCGCCCCCGACAAGAAGGTGACCGTCGACAAGAGCGGCGGCACCATCGACATCTCGACGGGCGTCATCACCGCGAAGATCGGCAAGAGCGGCTCCGCCCTGGTCAAATCGGTGAA
Organism: Streptomyces mirabilis; assembly: GCF_039503195.1. Lineage (NCBI taxonomy): Bacteria > Bacillati > Actinomycetota > Actinomycetes > Kitasatosporales > Streptomycetaceae > Streptomyces > Streptomyces mirabilis. The sequence continues at coordinate 2,348,558 of NZ_JBCJKP010000001.1, read as the reverse complement.
GCGCGGCTCCACCGAGATCGCCAAGGACGGCCGGCTGGTGCTGATCCGCCAGCCCGAGATCGAGGACGAGGACCAGGGCGCGGAGAAGTACGAGCGGTTCGAGAGCGTCATCGCCGAGGTCACGGTCGAGCAGGAGGGCCCGGTCCGTGCCGTCGTCCGCATCGACGGCAAGCACCGCAAGGGCAGCCGCAGCTGGCTGCCGTTCTCGATCCGGCTGTACTTCTACGCGGGCGCCGACTCCTTCCGGATGGTGCACACCATCACCTTCGACGGGAAGCAGGAGCCGGGGAAGACGAGCGGCGACTTCATCCGCGGCCTCGGCGTCCGCTTCAACGTGCCGATGCGCGACGCGGCGTACGACCGGCACATCCGCATCGGCGGCGACGGCTCCGGTCTGCTGCGGGAGGCCGTGCAGGGCATCACCGGGCTGCGCCGCGACCCGGGCGCGGCCGTGCAGGCGGCCCAGTTCGCGGGCGAGAAGCTGCCCGACCCCTCCACCTGGGACCAGCGGGTGACGACCCGCCTCCAGTACATCCCCCAGTGGGGCGACTACACCCTCTCCCAGCTCTCCGCCGACGGCTTCACCCTGCGCAAGCGCACCAAGAAGGGGCACGGCTGGATCGGTGCGGGCGGTGGACACCGGGCGAGCGGGTTCGGCTACGTCGGCGGGGCGAGCGGCGGTCTCTCCTTCGGCCTCAGGGACTTCTGGGAGAAGTACCCGGCGCAGCTCGACATCCGCGACGCGGCGACCGACGAGGCCGAGGTCACCCTCTGGCTCTGGTCGCCCGAGGCGCAGCCCATGGACCTGCGCTTCTACCACGACGGCATGGGCCAGGACACCTACGCCGAGCAGCTCGAAGGCCTCAACATCACCTACGAGGACTACGAACCCGAGTTCGGCACCCCCTACGGCATCGCCCGCACCTCCGAACTCCTCTTCTGGGCCAACGAGTCGACGCCCACGCCCGAGACGCTCGCCGAACAGGTCGCGGCCGTACGGGTGTTGCCGCAGCTCGCCGCCCCGCCCAAGCAGCTCATCAAGGCCAAGGTCTTCGGCGGCCTCTTCTCCGAACCGGACCGCTCCACCGCCGCCAAGGCGAAGATCGAGGACCATCTCGACTTCCTCTTCACCTATTACAAGGACCAGGTGGAGATGCGCCGTTGGTACGGCTTCTGGGACTACGGCGACTTCATGCACTCGTACGACACCGTGCGTCACCAATGGCGCTACGACGTCGGCGGCTACGCCTGGGACAACTCCGAGCTGTCGCCCGACATCTGGCTCTGGATGGCCTATCTCCGCTCGGGCCGCTCGGACATCTTCCGCTTCGCCGAGGCGCTCACCCGGCACACCGGCGAGGTCGACGTCTACCACCTCGGCCAGTGGGCGGGCCTCGGCACCCGGCACGGCGTGCAGCACTACGCCGACAGCGCCAAACAGCAGCGCATCGCCAACACCACGTACCGCCGCTATTACTACTACCTCACCGCCGACGAGCGGGTCGGCGACCTCATGCACGCCAACGTCGACTCCGACGAGACCTTTCTCGTCCTCGACCCGATCCGCAAGATCCGCACCGAGCCGTACACCCCCGACCGGCACGCCCTGTCCATCGGCTTCGGCACCGACTGGAGCGGTCTGGTCTCGGCCTGGCTCACGGAGTGGGAGCGCAAGGGCCCGAAGGCGGAGAAGGCCAAGGCACGCGTGCTGTCCACGATGGAGACGATCGCCGCCCAGCCCAACGGCTTCGTCCAGGGCAGCGGACTGTACGACCTCGACACCGGCAGGTTCGCCATCGCCTCCGCGCCGGTCGTCTCGGTCTCGCACCTCTCCGCCGTCTTCGGCCTCAACGAACTGTGCGCCGAGCTGATCGACCTGGTCGACATGCCGAAGTTCAAGGAGGTCTACCTCGACTACTGCCGCTACTTCAACGCCACCAAGACCGAACAGGCGGCGCGCTACGGCTCCAACTTCGGCTCCCTGCTGCTGTTCCAGGGCCACTCGCGCCTCGACGCGTACGCCGCCGTCCAGACCGGCGACGCGACGCTCGCCAAGCGCGCGTGGACGAAGTTCTACAGCTCCGACGGCTACATGGAGTCCTCGCCCTGGAAGACCGAGCCGCTGAGCGGCCCGGTCACGCTGGTTCCCGGCAGCGAGGCCAACTGGGTCAGTTCGAACGACAGCGCCCTGTACGGCCTCGCCGCCATCGAGAACCTCGCACTGCTCGGCGACAAGATGCCGTAGCCCCCGCCGGTCAGCGCATTCTCCCCAGTACCTCCCGCACGCGTCGCGCGTCCCGGATCCGCTGCTCGTACGTCGCACCGAGTGCGAGCAGCACCAGACCGGCGAGTGCGGGAGGCACCCACCGCGGCAGCGCGCCCGCCATCTGCACGAGGTACGGGGCGAGTTCGTGCAGGGCGTCCAGCGCGAGCACGCCACCCCCGAGGACGAGCGGGGCCCGCAGCCGGTGCCGGGCACCCACGAGGGTGACCGCGAGGGCCGCGACACCGAGCAGCAGGGGGCGCGGCCAGTCCGGGTCGACCCACGCCGTCAGGAGACTCGGCACGAGCGTGACGGACAGCCCCGCTCCGTACGCCGTCCAGGACGAGGTCAGCGGATCCTTTCGGCGCCCGAACGCCCCCACCAGCAGCGCCGGCACGGTCACCGGCAGTGTGTACGCCTCGACGGAGCCGACGCCCCAGCACGCCAGCCGGACCCAGGCGGCCAGCACGAACAGGGCGGTGGCCGCGTAACCGGCGGCCCGCCTGTCCTCCCGTACGGCGGTGCCCGCGGCGATCACCGCGCACAGGGCCAGCACCAGGGCCAGCAACGGCGGGGCGGGCACCGCGAGACCGACGGCGAGCAGCCCGGCGACGGCGCCCGTCACCTCGACGGGCACACGCGCGGGGGAGCCCACGAGGCGTGCCGCGAGCAGAGCCGCGACGACCGGTACGACGAGGACCAGCAGCGCGATGTACTGCGACGGCCAGCCGAGGGACGCGCCCACGGCACAGGCCAGCGCGGTGGCGTACGTGAGGGCGGCGACCGGGGCGAGGCGCGAGCGCCCGGACACGGCGGCGAACAGCACGGTCAGCGCGGCGAGGACGCCGAGGGTCGTGCCCTCGGCGGCGAGGGAGAGGCACGCGAGGCTCACCGAGCTGACAAGGGCCAGGAGGAAGAGGACCGGGCGCGGCTCAGCCGAGCGGGCGACGTACGCCAGCGCCGCCACGATCGTGAGTCCTTGCGCCGACATCCCGGCCCAGTAGGGGATGTCGAGGGCCGCGGGAAGGACGAGCGCGGCAGCCCAGACGAGGGCCGACGCGCCGATCGTCGCCCTGGGGCGCCACTGCGTACCGCGGACGGCCACGGCGAGGACGGTGGCGACGACCACGAGGACGAGCGGGGCCGTGGCCGCGTACGGGGGCCAGGGGACGCCGTCGGTCGTGACCGCCTCACGCGCGGCCGAGGGGGCCCCGGTCCAGACCCGTCCCACCCGGGCCACCGGGCCCAGCAGAGCGACGGCGACCGGCGGCAACGCCCACACCACCGCGACCGCCTGCACCGAGGCGGCCGCCAGGGCGAGGCCACGCCTCATCGGCTCGGGGAGCCGGGTGCGTACGGCAGCCGACACGGCCACGGCGCAGACCAGATACCCCGGAACCGTCCACTCGCCCGGCAGCGAGGAGCGCGGGACGCCCCCGAGCGCGGCGACCGTGAGCAGGCCGCCGGCCGAGGCGACCCAGGTGGCGACGTTCGTGTCCGGCAGCCGCCACGCCGCCGCCAGAGCGATCGCCGCCGCGAAGAGGAGCAGCGCCGCCGCACGGGCGACGGCGCTCGGACCGGTGGCCGTCCAGGACAGCCAGCCGGCCGCGAAGGAGCCCCAGCCGCCCAGGCCGTACGCGCCCACGGCGGCGACGAGACATACGGACCGCACGGGCACCCGGAGCGCGACGGCCGTGTCGAGCGCGGCCGTGACCAGCAGCGCCCCCGTCACGACGGGGGCGCCCGCGTCGGCCGCGGCCGCCCAGAGGATCAGCGGGAGCTGCGCGGCGGCCAGCGCCGTCGGCAGGGGCAGGCGCAGAGTGAGCCGCGCGGGGGTGGCCGCTTCACCGGTCGGCCGGCGCGTCCCGCCCAGTGCGAGTCCGTACGCCGTCCACAGGGCCGCCAACACGGCCGACGCGATGGCCGCGTAGCCCAGGCCGTTCGTGTCGGGGAGCGCGACCTCGTGCAGCGCGTACACGTCCAGGACCGTCAGCGCGAGTCCCAGCCCCGCCACGGCCTCCGCCGTCGAGCGCAGCCTGTGCCGGAGCAGGAGCACGGGTGAGCCGAGTGCGGCCAGCGTCACCGCGCCCAGCACCAGCGCCCGCCCGGCGATCCCCATCCGGCCCCAGCTGACCAGCGTGAACGCGATCGCGGCGATGGTCAGGAGGGCGCCGCCGAGAACGAGCAGCACGTTCTGGACGCGGGGCGCCGTGGCCTCGGGCCCGCGTACGGGCGGGGGCGGAGGCGGCGGAGCCACGGGCGGCCGGAGCGCGGTGATCAGCCAGGCGCGGCGCGCCAGCAACAGGGCCCGGCGCGCGTCGAGTTGCCGCAGCTCGGTGTCCAGGAGCCGCAACTCCTCGGCCGGGGGCGGAAGGTGGGTCATATTCCGGGAGTGTGGTCCCGGTCACCTTCTCCGGCATGAGTGCGCGTACTCATGCCGTACTCAGATGCCCGGTCGGGCACACTCCGTCCATGGACTGGAGCCATTACCGCTTCCGCAGTGTGTGGGCCCTGCCCGCGCCGCCCTCCGAGGTCTACCCCGTTCTCGAACAGGCCGAGGACTACCCGCGCTGGTGGCCCCAGGTCCGTGAGGTGACCCGGATCGACGAGCGCAGCGGCACCATGCGCATCCGCTCGTTCCTGCCGTACGACCTGGTGTTCACGGCACGCGAGCTGCGCCGCGACCCGGCGGCCGGGGTCCTGGAGATCGCGATGGCGGGCGACCTCGAGGGCTGGGCGCGCTGGACGCTCACCACCGCCGGGTCCGGCACCCGCGCCCAGTACGACCAGGAGGTCGACGTGAGCAAGCCGCTGCTGCGGCGGTTCGCGGTACCGGGACGGCCGGTGTTCCGCGCCAACCACGCCCTGATGATGCGCGCGGGACAGCGCGGACTGGCGGCCCGACTCACGGGTGACTGACGGCTCACCTCGAAGCGGTTTGAACCACACCCGCAGGGACCTGTATTGTTCAGTGCGTTCCCGGGCGATTAGCTCAGTGGGAGAGCGCTTCGTTCACACCGAAGAGGTCACTGGTTCGAACCCAGTATCGCCCACCCGGAGAAGACCGGTCCGTCACAGACGGACCGGTTTTTCGTTGTCCCGCGCGGGCTCAGGCCGCCGCCGGCAGTTCCGGGCGCAGCGGCCACGCCGGATCCACCGCCTCCGGTGAACCACTGCGCGCGAACCACGCCTGAAGGCCGCGCGCCTGTGCCGCGTGCCACACCGACTGCAGGGTGTGCAGCTCGGCGGGGGAGAGCCGCTCCAGCCTGGTGGCGAAACGACGCCCCACCGCTCGTACGACCTCCATCGCGGCCAGTGCGTCCGCCGCCGCGTCGTGCGCGCCCTCCAGCACCACGTCGTAGTGCGCGCACAGGTCGGTCAGGGTGCGGCGGCCCTTGCGATAGCGGTCCAGATGTTTGTCCAGAACCCGCGGATCGAGCACACGCAGCGGCGCCGGCTCGAACCACCGGTCGAGAGTGGTGGCGCGATGGCGGCGCAACTCCCGGTCCAGGAGCGTCAGATCGAACGGCGCGTTCATCACGACGAGCGGGCGGCCCGCCGCGGCCTGTTCGCCCAGCAGCCTGGCTATCTCGTCCATCACCGGCGACGGCCAGCGGCCGTTGCGCTGAAGGTGTTCGTCTGTCAGCCCGTGCACCGCCGTCGCACCCGCGGGCACCGGCACGCCCGGGTTCACCAGCCAGCGGGTCACCCGGGGCCGGGAACCCGCGGCGTCCTGGACGACGACGGCGGCCGACACGATCCGGTCGGTCTCGACGTCCACACCCGTGGTCTCCGTGTCGAACGCGGCCAAAGGGCCTTCGTACCAGCACGTCATACGTACACAACTCCTCGTTCACCCACGGCAGCTGACGCACCGTCTTCTGCCCGTTTGGTGATACCCGGGCTGTTTGCGCCGTACGCCGGAAGGAGACAACACAGGTACGGGTCTTTGCAGTTCAGCGGCCCGTCGCGGGGAATCACTTGGCTTGGAAGGCTGTTGGACTCATGGCACTCGCGCAGCCCGAGCGGGGCGGGCTGCTGCCCCAGCGGACGGCACCCCATCGCGGCACACTCGCCACCACCGCCTGCATGGAGACCTTGCAGGTGGGCTACTTGCACGCCGTCGCGGCCGCGGCGGGCTGTTCGCTGTCCCAGCCCTTTCCCGACAACGGCATCGACTGGCACGTCAGCCACAGCGCCCCCGGGCACACGGTCGACGACGAAGTCACTATCAAGGTGCAGCTCAAGTGCACGTACCAGATCCCGCCGAACCCGCCCGGGCCCGCCTTCTCCTTCACGCTCGACAACGAGCACCTGGCGAAGCTCGCCCGCACCCCGGTCTCGGTGCACAAGATCCTGGTCGTGATGCTCGTGCCCAGGTCCCAGGACGACTGGCTGCGCGCCAGCCACGACCGCCTCGACCTGCGGCACTGCTGCTACTGGATCAACCTCGCCGGCCACGCGATCACCGGCCGGCGCCGGACCACCGTGCGTATACCGACCTCGCGCATCTTCGACGACAGGGCGCTCTGCGAGATCATGACGAGGGTCGGGACGGGAGGGAAACCTTGACACACCGCCCCATCGACTCCCTCGGCGAACCGCTCCGGCCGGTGAGGCCGCATCCCGTCGAGTCCCACTGGGCCGAGCCGCCCGAGCCGGGGCAGGTCGACCCCGCCGTCCTCAGCGCGCTGCTGCACCGCCACGGCTGGCAGCGCCGCGGCGGAGCGGCCGGACGGTACGGCCGATGGACCCCACCCGGGCCCGGTGGCGGCGGCACGAGCCTGCTCGTGCCGGAGAACCGGGCCTTCCCCGACAGCGACGACCTCCTCGGCGAGGCGCTCCTCGCACTCTCCCGCAGCGGCGCGCCGTCCGCGCGCGACGTGCTGGTCGCCCTCGCCGTGCCCAGCGACGAGATCCGCTGGTGGCGCGACGTCCCGACCGGGCCCTTGGGCGCCACGTCCTGGAGCGTGGAGGAGCGGCTGCGCTCGGCCGCCCGCTCGATGCTGCTCGCGGCGGCGCTCGCCACACGTGCGCGTGCGGGCTATTACGGCGCCCGCCACCGCCGACCCGCCGCCGCCTCCCTGGAGAACGTCCTGGTCGGCGCCGACCCCGGCGGGCGCCGACTCACCGCCTTCGTACCCGTCGACACCGGCCGACCACTGTCCGTACGCCTGCACCAGGCGCTGTACGCCGCCCGCGAGGCCATCGACTACCAGCGGGCCACCGGCGGCATGGACGCCTTCGACGCGGCCGTCGAGGCGGGCGTCAGCCATGAACTCACCGAGGCCGTCGTCGCCCTCGTGCGCGGCACGGAGGGCGCCCGGGTCGCCGTCGAGTGGGCGCCCGCCGCCGGGGTCCCCGAGGGCTGTGCGGCGCCCGACGAGGCCGTCGAGTTCTCGCCCGGTGACCTCCCCGTCCTGCGCGAGGCCGGGGCCCGCTACCTGCGCGCCGAACCGTCCGTACCGGTGCGGCTCACCGGTGCCGTGGTGCGGATGCGCAGGTCCCAGCCGCGCGGCGAGGGCACCGTACGGCTGCGGGTGATCGCGGGAGCGGAGGTCCAGCACGTCCGCATGACGCTCGACGAGGAGGCGTACCGGATAGCGGGCCACGCCCATCTGGTGGGGCTGCCGGTGCGGGTGCTGGGGCGACTGGAGAGCCGCGGCGGCTTCCGCAGACTCACCGACGCCTCCGGGGTCGTACCGGTGCAGGTGGACGAGGCCGAGCGGGACCGGCTGATGAAGTCGCTGCAGGAGAACCTGGACTTCTTCGAGGAGGCGTGCAGCGGGGACTGAGGGCTTTGTGGCGCTTCGCCGCCAACCGTTTCGCGGAGGGTGCCCCGGGCTCGGTAGGATCGCCGGGCAGGCATGGCACTGCCGTGCCCACTGGGTGAGCTTGCCCCCTTCAGTCAGGAGAGACCGGTGTCAGACGTCCGTGTGATCATCCAACGCGATTCCGAGCGGGAAGAACGCGTGGTGACGACGGGCACTACGGCCGCCGACCTCTTCACCGGCGAGCGCACCGTCGTCGCGGCCCGCGTGGCCGGCGAGCTGAAGGACCTCGCGTACGAGGTGCGGGACGGCGAGGAGGTCGAGCCCGTCGAGATCTCCTCCCAGGACGGCCTCAACATCCTGCGCCACTCCACCGCGCACGTCATGGCACAGGCCGTGCAGGAGCTCTTCCCCGAGGCCAAGCTGGGCATCGGCCCGCCGGTCAAGGACGGCTTCTACTACGACTTCGACGTCGAGAGGCCGTTCACGCCCGAGGATCTCAAGGCCATCGAGAAGAAGATGCAGGAGATCCAGAAGCGTGGCCAGCGCTTCTCCCGTCGTGTGGTCACCGACGAGGACGCCCGCGAGGAACTCGCCGCGGAGCCGTACAAGCTGGAGCTCATCGGCATCAAGGGCTCCGCGTCCTCGGACGACGGCGCGGACGTCGAGGTCGGCGGCGGCGAGCTGACGATCTACGACAACCTCGACGCCAAGACCGGCGAGCTGTGCTGGAAGGACCTCTGCCGCGGTCCCCACCTGCCCACCACCCGCAACATCCCGGCGTTCAAGCTCATGCGCAACGCCGCCGCGTACTGGCGCGGCAGCGAGAAGAACCCCATGCTCCAGCGCATCTACGGCACCGCCTGGCCCTCCAAGGAGGAGCTGAAGGCGCACCTCGACTTCCTCGTGGAGGCCGAGAAGCGCGACCACCGCAAGCTGGGCAACGAGCTGGACCTCTTCTCCATCCCGGACCAGATCGGCTCGGGCCTCGCCGTCTTCCACCCCAAGGGCGGCATCATCCGCCGGGTCATGGAGGACTACTCGCGGCGCCGCCACGAGGAAGAGGGCTACGAGTTCGTCTACACCCCGCACGCGACGAAGGGGAAGCTCTTCGAGACCTCGGGCCACCTGGACTGGTACGCCGACGGCATGTACCCGCCCATGCAGCTCGACGAGGGCGTGGACTACTACCTCAAGCCCATGAACTGCCCGATGCACAACCTGATCTTCGACGCGCGCGGCCGCTCGTACCGTGAACTGCCGCTGCGCCTCTTCGAGTTCGGCACCGTGTACCGGTACGAGAAGTCGGGCGTCGTGCACGGCCTGACCCGCGCCCGTGGCTTCACACAGGACGACGCGCACATCTACTGCACCAAGGAGCAGATGGCGGAGGAGCTCGACAAGACGCTCACCTTCGTCCTGAACCTGCTGCGCGACTACGGCCTGACCGACTTCTACCTGGAGCTCTCCACCAAGGACCCGGAGAAGTTCGTCGGCTCCGACGAGGTCTGGGAGGAGGCCACCGAGACGCTGCGGCAGGTGGCCGAGAAGCAGGGCCTCCCGCTCGTCCCGGACCCGGGCGGCGCCGCCTTCTACGGTCCGAAGATCTCCGTCCAGACCAAGGACGCGATCGGCCGGACCTGGCAGATGTCGACCGTGCAGCTGGACTTCAACCTGCCGGAGCGCTTCGACCTGGAGTACACCGGCCCCGACGGCTCCAAGCAGCGTCCGGTCATGATCCACCGCGCGCTGTTCGGTTCCATCGAGCGCTTCTTCGCGGTGCTCCTCGAGCACTACGCGGGCGCGTTCCCGGCCTGGCTGGCGCCCGTGCAGGCGGTCGGCATCCCGATCGGCGACGCGCACGTGGAGTACTTGCAGAAGTTCGCCACCGAGGCGAAGAAGAAGGGCCTGCGGGTCGAGGTCGACGGCTCCTCCGACCGCATGCAGAAGAAGATCCGCAACGCCCAGAAGCAGAAGGTGCCCTTCATGGTCATCGCGGGCGACGAGGACATGGCGGCCGGCGCCGTCTCCTTCCGCTACCGCGACGGCTCGCAGGAGAACGGCATCCCGGTCGACGAGGCGATCACCAAGATCATGAAGGTCGTCGAGGAGCGCGCACAGGTCTGACGCACAGGCCTGGCGCGCAGGTCCGACGCGTACGGTGCCGCTTTGACGCGCAGGGGACGGAAGGCCCCCGGAGAGCTCAGCTCCCCGGGGGCCATTTCTCACCCCTGTTCCCGTCCTTCTCGTCCTCGCGCGCGAACACCTGGAGCAGCCAGGACGAGAACGAGCCGGTCACCGCGCCGAGCAGCGCCAGACCGCACACCATCAGCACCGACGCGATCGTGCGCCCCATCGGGGTCACCGGCACCACGTCCCCGTACCCCACCGTCGTGAGCGTGGTGCAGGTCCACCACACCGAGTCCCCGAACGTCCTGATCGAGGCCCCCGGCGCCCCGCGCTCCTGCTGGTAGACGGCGAGGGAGCCCGCGAAGCCGAGCAGCGCGGACGACAACCCCGCGTAGAAGACCACGCGCGCGTGCAGGGAGAGACGGGACTCTCCACGATGACGCTGTACGGCCTCGTAGACCTTGACGATGCGCAGCGGACGCAGCAGCGGCAGCAGGAGGGCCACGGTGTCCACCGGGTGCGCGCGGACGAAGTCGAGGCGCTGTCCGCTCAGGCCCCAGCGCACCGCGTAGTCGACGCCGAACAGCGCCCAGGCGGCCAGCATCGCCGCCACACAGGCGTGCCGCCAGACGACGGGCAGCGTGTGCCCGAGGACCAGGACGGCGTACGCGGCGAGAAACAGCACCGAGGCCAGGCTGAGCGGTACCTCCGTGCGCCTTTCCCACCGGGCCTGTCGGCTGTCGTCGTCCATCGGCCCAGCTTGGCCCGGCGAGCATTCGGGAGAGCCCCGCCGACACGCCGCGAACGGGCGAAGCAATATGCTGCACCACATGACGAGTGAGCCGGAGCAGCAGATCGGAGTGGGAACGCAGGACGCGTTCCAGCGCTTGTGGACGCCCCACCGGATGGCTTACATCCAGGGCGAGAACAAGCCCACCGGCCCGGGGGCCGACGACGGCTGTCCGTTCTGCTCGATCCCCGCCAAGTCCGACGAGGACGGGCTCATCGTGAGGCGCGGTGAGCAGGTGTACGCGGTGCTCAACCTGTACCCGTACAACGGCGGCCACCTCATGGTCGTGCCCTACCGCCATGTCGCGGACTACACCGACCTGACCGACCCGGAGACCGCCGAGCTCGCCGAGCTGACCAAGCAGGCGATGACCGCGCTGCGCACCGCCTCGGGCGCGCACGGTTTCAACATCGGCATGAACCAGGGCACGGTGGCGGGCGCGGGCATCGCCGCCCATCTCCACCAGCACATCGTCCCCCGCTGGGGCGGCGACACCAACTTCATGCCGGTCGTCGGCCACACCAAGGTGCTCCCGCAGCTCCTGGCCGACACCCGCAAGATGCTGGCAGAGGCCTGGCCGACGCCTTAGCTCAAACGGGGCGCCTGCCGACAGGCGCCCCTTCGGCGCGCCCCTTCAGGGGCGCGGGGAACTGCGCGACCAGCCCCCGACGACCGTCACTCTGCGTACCGGCCCATCCCGCCTCTCCGCCGGAGGCTCACGCGTCGTAGAGGTCGGCCTTCCGGGGCGACGTGTCCTGCACCGCCGTGCTGAGGAACGCCGACCGGTTGCCGAACTTCTCCGTGTCGACCCCGTTCTCGTCCAGCACCTTGATCGCCGCCGCGTGCACGACACGCAGCACCGGCGTGGCCGCCCGCAGCGCGTCGTCGGCCATGAAGCGGTGCCGCCAGGGCTGGTCGGCCCACGCGTGCCGCAGGCCGAACGGCTCGGGCAGCGTCAGCTTGCCGCCGAGCCAGTTGAGCAGCGGCGGGTACCCGGTGAGCGGGGCGCGCGCGGTGAGACGTACGACCTCGTCCGTGGTGACCAGCGGCAGCTTCACCTTGCGGGTCTCCCAGAACTTGACCGCCTTGGCGACTTCCTTCGTCGGGGCCTCGGGCTTGCTGGTGAACAGGGAGTTCACGGGACCCAGGGCGTGCCCGGTGATCTCGATGCGCAGCGTCTCGTGCAGCACGGTCACGGTGATCAGCATGGTGATGATCAACTGGCCGTCCCACAGGGTCCACTGCACGCCGAGGTAGTGCCGCTGGCCGCTGCCGAACTGCTGCTTGTTGCAGATGTCCTGTATGGCGTGGCTCTTGATCGTGTACGCCTCGACGTCCGTGCCGCCCGGCCGGGACACCTCCTTGGCGTTCTCACCGATCGGCGAGACGACCCAGTGCTTGATCGAAGGGGTGGGGAAACCACCGGTGTTGAGCGGGCCGCGCTCCAGCATGCGGAGCTTGTCGTGGATGTTGCGCACGACGTCCCAGCTGCGGAAGGGGTGGATCTCCTTGTCCGGGTCCTTGGGGACGAGGTCCTCGGCGAGCTGCCAACTGCCCCACCGGGTGCCCATGCCGAGTATGCCCTTGGGCCCGGCGTAGAACACCGAGTTGGACTGCTGCTCGGCGCTGAGGGCGGCCAGGGCCTGGCGCAGTCGCTCGGCCGCCGTCTCGCCCGGACTGCCGGGCACCGCCTCCGGGATCTTGGCACCGAGGCCACCTCCGGACAGCAGGCTGTCCCAGCGCGCGCGCAGGTCCTTGGCGGTCCGTTCGCAGATCTGCTTGGCCCAGAGCCAGCCGATCACCGGGAGGACCACCGACGCACGCGCGTACCAGGCCCAGAAGCCGGTGAAGGGCATACGGACGAGGAAGACCACGGCGAGGGCGCCGAAGGCGACCAGGAGCGTGGTGCCGAGGGCGCCGGCGCGCTTGTTCGTCTGCTTGGCGATCATGGACCGGAGCTGGAAGACCAGCAGCCACACCAGCAGCCCGGGCAGGAACAGCACACCGCACAGCACCATGACGGCCGACAGCCAGTTGTCCCGCTCCCGGCGGATGCGGTTCGCCGCGAGGCAGTGCTCGACGACGACCTGCGGCTCGGTGCCGAAGGACTGGATGAGGGGCTTGCGGCCGGCGCCCAGCATGCGGTCCACCACCGCCCGCCCGAAGGCCTCGCCGAGGTTGGGCCTGAAGATCGTGGCCCACTTGCGGCCTGAGCTGACGGTGGACTCGTGCCACTGGTTGTTCGCCTTGAGGATCTCGCCGACATCGCTGTCCCGGTACGCCGCCGAGGCCAGGGCGAAGGTCGCCGCCGTCTGTCCCGCCGAACCCGAGAGCGGCACCTGCGCCCCGGGAGTGAAATCGAAACCGTCGAACGCCACTTCCGCCCCCATCGCCGCCGCACCCGCTCCTGCGGCTTTCCCGACTTCCCTGCCCCGCACACCTGTTGATCAGGTCATCGTCTTGATCAGTTCCCAGAGTATCGGCCGCGACCGACATTCGTCGGCGGACGGCCGAAGCCGCCCGCCGAGGGTGAGAGGAACCGAACCGTCAGGCGTTCTGGGCCTGTTCGCGCATCCTTTCGGCGATCTGCGACGGCATCGGCTCGTGCCGTGCGTAGGTGCGGTTGAAGCGTGCGGTGCCGTGCGAGAGGGAGCGCAGATCCACGGCGTACCGTCCGATCTCGATCTCCGGGACCTCGGCCCGTACGAGCGTGCGTCCGCCGCCCGCCTGCTCGGTGCCGACCACCCGGCCGCGCCGCCCCGACAGGTCGCTCATCACGGCGCCCACGTACTCGTCGCCGACCAGGACCGTCACCTCGGCCACCGGCTCCAGCAGATGGATCCTGGTGTCGGCGGCCGCCTCACGCAGGGCGAGCGCGCCCGCGGTCTGGAACGCCGCGTCGGAGGAGTCCACGGAGTGCGCCTTGCCGTCGAGCAGGGTGATCCGTACGTCGATGAGGGGATAGCCCGCGACCACGCCCTTGGCGGCCTGGGCCCGCACCCCCTTCTCGACGGAGGGGATGAACTGCCGGGGCACGGCCCCGCCGACGACCTTGTCCACGAACTCGATTCCCGAGCCGTTCGGGAGGGGTTCGACCTCGATCTCGCAGATCGCGTACTGGCCGTGCCCGCCGGACTGCTTCACATGGCGACCGCGCCCCGCGGCCCTGTCCGCGAACGTCTCCCGCAGGGAGACCTTGTGCGGGACCACGTCGACCTGGACGCCGTACCGGTTGCGCAGCCGCTCAAGGGCGACGTCGGCGTGGGCCTCGCCCAGGCACCACAGAACGACCTGGTGGGTGTTCTGGTTCTGTTCCAGGCGCATGGTGGGGTCCTCGGCGACCAGCCGGCCCAGGCCCTGCGAGAGCTTGTCCTCGTCGGCCTTGCTGTGTGCCTGGATGGCGAGCGGCAGCAGCGGGTCCGGCATCTGCCAGGGCTCCATCAGCAGCGGGTCGTCCTTGGCCGAGAGCGTGTCACCGGTCTCGGCCCGGTTGAGCTTCGCCACGCAGGCCAGGTCGCCCGCGATGCAGTGCGTCAGGGAGCGCTGCTGTTTGCCGAACGGCGCGGACAGGGCGCCGACGCGCTCGTCGACGTCGTGGTCCTCGTGCCCGCGGTCGCCGAGCCCGTGCCCGGAGACGTGCACCGTCTCGTCGGGGCGCAGGGTGCCCGAGAAGACGCGGACGAGGGAGACCCGGCCCACGTAGGGGTCGCTGGCCGTCTTCACGACCTCCGCGACCAGCGGCCCGTTCGGATCGCAGGCCTTGACCCCGCGTTCCTGCCCTTCCGGTGTCGTCACGGTGGGCGCCGGGCGCTCCAGCGGGGTCGGGAAGCCCCCCGTGACGAGTTCCAGGAGCTCGACGGTGCCGAGACCCTGGCGGGCGCCCTCGGCGGCGGGCGCGGCCGCCAGGACCGGGAAGAAGGCCCCGCGCGCCACGGCCCGCTCCAGGTCCTGCACGAGCGTCTTGACGTCGATCTGCTCGCCGCCCAGGTAGCGGTCCATGAGGGTCTCGTCCTCGCTCTCGGCGATGATCCCCTCGATCAGCCGGTTGCGCGCCTCCTCGATCAGCGGCAGCTGCTCCGGTCCCGGCTCGGCCTCCTTGCGCTCCCCGGAGGAGTAGTCGAACAGCCGCTGTGTGAGGAGCCCGATCAGCCCGGTGACAGGGGCGTGCCCGTCGGGCCCCTCCGCGCCGTGCAGCGGCAGGTACAGCGGCAGTACGGCGTCGGGGTCGTCCGCGCCGAAGGCCTCGGCGCAGATCCGCGTCATGTCGTCGAAGTCGGCGCGCGCCGATTCGAGGTGGGTGATCACGATGGCGCGCGGCATGCCGACCGCCGCGCACTCCTCCCACACCATCCGGGTCGAGCCGTCCACCCCGTCCGAGGCCGAGACGACGAAAAGGGCCGCGTCCGCGGCGCGCAGACCGGCCCTGAGTTCCCCGACGAAGTCGGCGTATCCGGGGGTGTCGATGATGTTGATCTTGTACCCGTCCCAGTCGACGGGTACCAGGGACAGCTGCACCGAGCGCTGCTGCCGGTGCTCGATCTCGTCGTAGTCGGAGACGGCGGTGCCGTCCTCCACCCTGCCCGCCCGATTCACTGCTCCCGCCGTCAGCGCGAGAGCTTCCACCAATGTCGTCTTGCCGGATCCGCTGTGGCCGACCAGCACCACATTCCGTACGGACGCGGGGTGGTCGGCCGCTGTAGCCCTGCCGGCGGCTCCGGGGTGTGCGTTCGCCTTGTCGCCCATGGTCATGCCTCCCGTGCACGGTGAGGTCTCTTTGGGCGCGGGCATGGCCGGATCCGCGTGCGGTGCGGCTCCGATGACGCCCGCGGTGTCTTCGAGCTTTGCACTCGCGTCACGGTGCGTCCATACGGGGGACGCGATCCCGCCGTGACATCGGCGGCATCCCACCGTGACACGGGGTGCGGGTGCCCGGCCGTCGCACCGGCGCGCGCGTGGCTACGATGGGCCAGCCGGTGGCCAGCAGGGGCCGCGCGGCGACACCGACCCTCGGGAAGGCCATGCTGAACAAGTACGCGCGTGCATTCTTCACGCGTGTCCTCACACCGTTCGCCGCGTTTCTCATCCGTCGGGGGGTAAGCCCCGACACGGTCACCCTCCTGGGTACGGCCGGAGTCATGGCGGGCGCGCTGGTCTTCTACCCCGGGGGGAGTTCTTCTGGGGCACGATCGTCATCACGCTCTTCGTCTTCTCCGACCTGGTCGACGGAAACATGGCGCGCCAGCTCGGCCGCTCCAGCCGCTGGGGCGCCTTCCTGGACTCCACGCTCGACCGGGTCGCCGACGGCGCGATCTTCGGCGGTTTCGCGCTCTGGTACGCGGGCGCCGGCGACAACAACGCCCTGTGCGCCGTCTCGATCTTCTGCCTGGCCAGCGGCCAGGTGGTCTCGTACACCAAGGCCCGTGGCGAGTCGATCGGCCTGCCCGTCGCCGTGAACGGCCTGGTCGAGCGTGCCGAGCGCCTGGTGGTCTCCCTGGTCGCGGCGGGCCTCGCGGGGCTGCACAAGTTCGGCGTGCCCGGCATCCAGTGGCTGCTGCCCGTCGCGCTGTGGATCGTCGCCGTCGGCAGCCTGGTCACGCTGATCCAGCGCGTCGTCACGGTGCGCCGGGAGTCCGCGGAGGCGGACGCCGCGGCCGCGGCACAGAACAGCGGGGCCACGTCGTGACCAGTCTCCAGGAGAGGCTGGTGGACGGGGCGTACGCGCTCGGCTGGAGCACCGTCAAGAAGCTTCCGGAGCCGGTCGCGGTGCGCCTGGGCCGCACCATCGCGGATATCGCCTGGAAGCGGCGCGGCAAGGGCGTACAACGGCTGGAGAGCAACTACGCGCGCGTGCTGCCCGACGCGACCCCGGAGCGGCTCGCCGAGCTCTCCCGGGCGGGCATGCGCTCGTACCTGCGCTACTGGATGGAGTCCTTCCGCCTCCCCGCCTGGAGCAAGGAGCGCGTGCGGACGGGCTTCGACTGCAAGGACGTGCACCATCTGACGGACGGGCTCGCCTCCGACAAGGGCGTCATCCTGGCCCTGCCGCACATGGGTAACTGGGACCTCGCCGGCGCCTGGGTCACCACCAAGCTGGAGACCCCGTTCACGACCGTCGCCGAGCGCCTCAAGCCGGAGTCGCTGTACGACCGTTTCGTCGCCTATCGCGAGGGCCTCGGCATGGAGGTCCTGCCGCACAGCGGCGGCACCGCGTTCGGCACGCTGGCCCGGCGGCTGCGGGACGGCGGACTGATCTGCCTGGTCGCCGAGCGTGATCTGTCGGCCTCGGGCGTCGAGGTGGAGTTCTTCGGCGAGACGAGCCGGATGCCGGCGGGCCCGGCGCTGCTCGCCCAGCAGACCGGAGCCGTCCTGCTGCCGGTCACGCTCTGGTACGACGACTCACCCGTGATGCAAGGCCGTGTGCATCCCCCCGTCGAGGTCCCCGAGACAGGCACCCGGGCCGAGAAGACGTCTGTCATGACACAGGCGCTGGCCGACGCCTTCGCCACGGGTATCGCCGAACATCCGGAGGACTGGCACATGCTGCAGCGCTTGTGGCTCAAGGACCTCGATCCCGGGAAGAATCCCGTCAACAGGGATTCTGACAGCGGAAATCCTGACAACAAGGATCCTGACAACGCCCGGCAGGATTCCGAGAAGAGGACTCCGTGAGGATCGGCATCGTCTGCCCCTACTCCTGGGACGTGCCGGGCGGCGTCCAGTTCCACATCCGTGACCTGGCCGAACACCTCATCCGCCGCGGACACGAGGTCTCCGTGCTCGCCCCCGCGGACGACGAGACACCGCTGCCGCCGTACGTCGTCTCGGCGGGCCGCGCGGTCCCGGTGCCCTACAACGGCTCCGTGGCGCGCCTGAACTTCGGCTTCCTGTCGGCGGCCCGGGTGCGGCGCTGGCTGCACGACGGCACCTTCGACGTGATCCACATCCACGAGCCGGCCTCGCCCTCGCTCGGCCTGCTCGCGTGCTGGGCCGCGCAGGGCCCCATCGTCGCCACCTTCCACACCTCCAACCCGCGCTCCCGGGCCATGGTCGCCGCGTACTCGATCCTCCAGGCGGCCCTGGAGAAGATCAGCGCGCGGATCGCGGTGAGCGAGTACGCCCGCCGCACCCTCGTCGAGCACCTGGGCGGCGACGCGGTCGTCATCCCGAACGGCGTCGACGTCGACTTCTTCGCCCGCGCCAAGCCCAAGTCCGAGTGGCAGGGCGGCACCCTCGGCTTCATCGGCCGCATCGACGAGCCCCGCAAGGGCCTGCCCGTCCTCATGAAGGCCCTGCCCAAGATCCTCGCCGAGCGTCCGGGGACCCGGCTCCTGGTCGCCGGACGCGGTGACGAGGAGGAGGCCGTCGAGTCCCTGCCCGCCGAGATGCGCTCGCGCGTCGAGTTCCTCGGCATGGTCAGCGACGAGGACAAGGCCCGCCTCCTGCGCAGCGTCGACGTGTACGTGGCGCCCAACACCGGCGGCGAGAGCTTCGGCATCATCCTCGTGGAGGCGATGTCGGCGGGCGCTCCGGTGCTGGCCTCCGACCTCGACGCGTTCGCCCAGGTCCTCGACCAGGGCGCGGCCGGTGAACTCTTCGCCAACGAGGACGCGGACGACCTGGCCGCCGCGGCCCTTCGCCTGCTCGGCGACCCCGAGCGCCGGACCGAACTCCGCGCGCGGGGCAGCGCCCACGTACGGCGCTTCGACTGGTCGACCGTCGGCGCGGACATCCTGTCCGTCTACGAGACGGTGACGGACGGCGCGGCGGCGGTCGCCGCGGACGAACGGACGGGGCTGCGGGCGAGGTTCGGCCTGGCCCGGGACTGAGCGTGCGGGACACGTCGACGCCGGGCGTGGGAGAGGCGTGCTGCGCACCCGCGCGCGGGGAGGCCGGTTCGCTTCTCCAACTCTCCGAGGGGGCTCACCGGGGCTGGCCCGAGGGCCCAGGCTCCGACCGCGCGGACCACCCCGTGGCGCACGTCTCCCACCACGACGCCCTCGCGTACGGTGCCCGGGCGGGCGCCCGGCTGCCCACCGAGGCGGAGTGGAGTAGGCGGCGCGTGGTGGCTCGGCAGGCCGCCGCTACCCCTGGGGAGACGGGTTCGCGCCCACGGGCCAGAAGCGCATGAACACCTGGCAGGGCGACTTCCCCCGGGTCGGCACCCGCCCCGGCGGCCGTACGGGAACCGTCCCG
Organism: Streptomyces mirabilis; assembly: GCF_039503195.1. Taxonomy (NCBI): domain Bacteria; kingdom Bacillati; phylum Actinomycetota; class Actinomycetes; order Kitasatosporales; family Streptomycetaceae; genus Streptomyces; species Streptomyces mirabilis. Next base: position 2,329,411 of record NZ_JBCJKP010000001.1, on the reverse strand, counting down.
GTGGTCTCCTACGAGCCCAACGGCTCCGGCCTGTAGGACACTTCGGGCAACGTGTGAAAGTGGTGCGCGGACGCCTTCACCGAGCCCTCCGGGACCTCGGCCGAGACCTCCGCGACGGATGCGGCCGACGGGTCATCCGCGGGGCTCGTACCTGTGCCACGCCTCGTACCGCAACCGCGCTACCGGGTGGCCGCCCCCTCGAAGAACACCCCCTCGAAGAACACCCCCGACTCCTCCACCGGCCACGGCGGTTTCCGTTGCGCCTGGGACGTGGGAGAGGGGTGAGCGCACCCGGGTAGCCTTGCCGCCCGTGACCGCAACCCTCATCTGGATCCTCGTCGGCCTTGTCGCGATCGGCCTCTACCTGAGCTGGACCGCGGGTCGTCTCGACCGGCTGCACGCCCGGATCGACGCCGCCCGTGCCGCGCTCGACGCGCAGTTGTTGCGCCGTGCCTCGGTCGCCCAGGAGTTGGCGACCTCCGGGGTGCTCGATCCCGCCGCCTCGATCGTGCTCTACGAGGCCGCGCATGCCGCGCGGCAGGCGGAGGAGGAGCAGCGCGAGGTGGCCGAGAGCGACCTCAGCCAGGCCCTGCGGGCCGTCTTCGGAGAGGTGCAGCAGGTGGAGGCGGTGCGGGAGGCGCCGGGTGGGGACGCGGCGGCGACCGAGCTGGCGCAGGCGGTGCGGCGGGTGCCGATGGCTCGGCGGTTCCACAACGACGCGGTACGTGCCGCCCGCGCTCTTCGTCGCCACCGCAAGGTCCGTTGGTTCCGCCTCGCCGGCCACGCGCCCTTCCCCATGGCCTTCGAAATGGACGACGAGCCTCCCACCGCGCTGGCGGACCGCCCCACGACCTGAGGACGGGGGTCCCTTTCGGCCGTGGGTGGGCGCTGCTCAGCGGCTGCGGGCCGGTGGGGGCGGGCCGCGCAGTTCCCGCCCCCTCGGGCGGGGCTGCGCCCCGAATCCCCGCCCGCCCGTGGTCTTTTCGCCGACGGCCGGTGGGGGCCGGTGGCGCAGTTCCCCGCGCCCCTGAAGGGGCGCGGCGCGCATCTTTCGGCCTGTCCGGCGCTTGAGGACGAGGCCGTTCAGGCCGATGCGGGGGCGAAAAGGATCCACCGGCTCCCCATTGGCCCTTGCTGTGGACTGGTCCACTCACGTTTCCTCGGTGCTGCAGAAATCCTCTTTCACCGAGTGAGGTCAACCCGTGTCCAGCACGCTCTCCAACACCGCCCAGCCCGCCGAGAACACCGCAACCGGCACCGCCCGCGTCAAGCGCGGAATGGCCGAGCAGCTCAAGGGCGGCGTGATCATGGACGTGGTCAACGCCGAGCAGGCGAAGATCGCCGAGGACGCCGGCGCCGTGGCCGTCATGGCCCTGGAGCGGGTGCCCGCCGACATCCGCAAGGACGGCGGCGTGGCCCGTATGTCGGACCCGAACATGATCGAGGAGATCATCGACGCGGTCTCCATCCCCGTCATGGCCAAGTCCCGCATCGGCCACTTCGTCGAGGCCCAGGTCCTGCAGTCCCTCGGTGTCGACTACATCGACGAGTCCGAGGTCCTCACCCCGGCCGACGAGGTCAACCACTCCGACAAGTGGGCCTTCACGACCCCCTTCGTCTGCGGTGCGACCAACCTGGGCGAGGCCCTGCGCCGCATCGCCGAGGGCGCCGCCATGATCCGCTCCAAGGGCGAGGCAGGCACCGGCAACGTCGTCGAGGCCGTTCGTCACCTGCGCCAGATCAAGAATGAGATCGCCCGTCTGCGCGGCTTCGACAACAACGAGCTGTACGCCGCCGCCAAGGACCTGCGCGCCCCGTACGAGCTGGTCAAGGAGGTCGCCGAGCTCGGCAAGCTCCCGGTCGTGCTGTTCTCCGCCGGTGGTGTCGCGACCCCCGCCGACGCCGCTCTCATGCGTCAGCTCGGTGCCGAGGGCGTCTTCGTGGGCTCCGGCATCTTCAAGTCCGGCGACCCGGCCAAGCGCGCCGCCGCCATCGTGAAGGCGACCACCTTCTACGACGACCCGAAGATCATCGCGGACGCCTCCCGCAACCTGGGCGAGGCCATGGTCGGCATCAACTGCGACACCCTCCCCGAGACCGAGCGCTACGCCAACCGCGGCTGGTGAGAGACCGGACGCACGAGACCGGACAAAGGCATCACGTACATGACTGACGCACCTGTCGTAGGCGTCCTGGCACTCCAGGGCGACGTACGGGAGCACCTCATCGCCCTGGCCGCGGCCGACGCCGTGGCCAGGCCGGTGCGGCGTCCCGAGGAGCTCGCCGAGGTGGACGGCCTGGTCATCCCCGGCGGCGAGTCCACCACCATCTCCAAGCTGGCCGTCCTGTTCGGACTGATGGAGCCCCTCCGCGCGCGCGTGCGCGCAGGCATGCCCGTCTACGGCACCTGCGCGGGCATGATCATGCTCGCCGACAAGATCCTCGACCCGCGCTCGGGCCAGGAGACGATCGGCGGCATCGACATGATCGTGCGCCGCAACGCCTTCGGACGTCAGAACGAGTCCTTCGAAGCGGCGGTCGACGTCCGGGGCGTCGAGGGCGATCCTGTAGAGGGCGTCTTCATCCGCGCCCCCTGGGTCGAGTCCGTGGGAGCCGCGGCCGAAGTGCTCGCTGAGCACGAGGGTCACATCGTCGCCGTACGTCAGGGCACCGCGCTCGCCACGTCGTTCCACCCGGAACTGACCGGCGACCACCGCGTGCACGGCCTGTTCGTCGACATGGTGCGCGCGAACCGGATACCGGAGTCCTTGTAGGATCTGGGGGTCCCCCAGATCCTCAAGGTCTGGGGGAGTTCGTACAGGATGGGTTACGCGAAGGAGACAGGCAGATGTCCGGCCACTCTAAATGGGCTACGACGAAGCACAAGAAGGCCGTGATCGACGCCAAGCGCGGCAAGCTCTTCGCGAAGATGATCAAGAACATCGAGGTTGCGGCCCGCACCGGTGGCGCCGACCCGGGCGGCAACCCGACGCTGTTCGACGCCATTCAGAAGGCCAAGAAGAGCTCGGTCCCGAACAAGAACATCGACTCCGCGGTCAAGCGCGGTGCCGGTCTCGAGGCCGGTGGCGCCGACTACGAGACGATCATGTACGAGGGTTACGGGCCGAACGGTGTCGCGGTGCTCATCGAGTGCCTCACCGACAACCGCAACCGCGCCGCCTCGGACGTCCGCGTCGCCATGACGCGCAACGGCGGCAACATGGCCGACCCGGGCTCCGTCTCGTACCTCTTCAACCGCAAGGGCGTCGTCATCGTCCCCAAGGGCGAGCTGACCGAGGACGACGTCCTGGGTGCCGTGCTCGACGCGGGTGCCGAAGAGGTCAACGACCTGGGCGAGTCCTTCGAGGTCATCTCCGAGGCCACCGACCTGGTCGCGGTCCGCACGGCCCTCCAGGACGCCGGCGTCGACTACGACTCCGCCGAGGCCAACTTCGTCCCGACCATGCAGGTCGAGCTCGACGAAGAGGGTGCCCGGAAGATCTTCAGGCTGATCGACGCCCTGGAGGACAGCGACGACGTGCAGAACGTCTTCGCCAACTTCGACGTGAGCGACGACGTGATGGCCAAGGTCGACGCCTGAGCCGCCAAGGATTCATTTCGGCGGGCCCGCGGGACACGTCCTGCAGGCCCGCCGTCGTTGTCAGTGGCAGCCGTTAGCCTGTCGAGGACGGATGATGATCGCGGTCCAGCGGACCGCAACCATCAATTGAGGAACCACGACGGCGATCGGCCACTTCCGCGAGAGCGATGGCGGCTCAGCCGCAAAACAAGGGGGGTTCGGGGTGCGGGTGCTGGGCGTTGACCCGGGACTGACCCGATGCGGTGTCGGGGTGGTCGAAGGAGTCGCGGGCCGACCCCTGACCATGCGCGGCGTCGGCGTCGTACGCAGTCCGGCGGACGCCGAGTTGGGCCTGCGCCTCGTCGCCATCGAGCAGGGCATCGAGCAGTGGCTCGACGAGTACGAGCCCGAAGTCGTCGCCGTGGAGCGGGTGTTCAGCCAGCACAACGTGCGGACGGTGATGGGCACGGCCCAGGCCAGCGCCGTCGCCATGCTCTGCGCCGCCCGTCGCGGCCTGACGGTCGCCCTGCACACCCCGAGCGAGGTCAAGGCCGCCGTCACCGGCAGCGGACGCGCGGACAAGGCCCAGGTGGGTGCCATGGTCACCAGGCTGCTCAGGCTCGACGCGCCGCCCAAGCCCGCCGACGCGGCGGACGCCCTCGCCCTCGCCATCTGTCACATCTGGCGCGCCCCCGCGCAGAACCGGCTCCAGCAGGCCGTCGCGCAGAACCGGCTCCAGCAAGCCGCCGCCCTGCACGCGTCGAAACCCGCATCGCACCACGCTTCGAAAGGCCGTACCGCATGATCGCCTTCGTCAGCGGCCCGGTCGCCGCCCTCGCCCCGGACTCCGCGGTCGTCGAGGTCGGCGGCATCGGCATCGCCGTCCAGTGCTCGCCCAATACGCTCTCCGGGCTCCGGATGGGACAGCAGACCAAGCTCGCCACCTCCCTCGTCGTGCGCGAGGACTCCCTGACGCTGTACGGCTTCGCGGACGACGACGAGCGTGGAACCTTCGAGCTGCTCCAGACCGCGAGCGGTGTCGGCCCACGCCTCGCGCAGGCCATGCTCGCCACGCACTCGCCCGACGCCCTGCGCCGCGCGATCGCCACGGGTGACGAGAAGACGCTCACGGCCGTACCCGGCATCGGCAAGAGGGGAGCCCAGAAGCTCCTGCTGGAGCTCAAGGACCGGCTCGGCGAGCCCCTCGGCACGAGCACCGGCATCGGCGCCCCGGTCAGCACCGGCTGGCGCGACCAACTGCACGCCGCGCTGATCGGCCTCGGGTACGCGACGCGCGAGGCCGACGAGGCCGTCTCCGCCGTCGCCCCGCAGGCCGAGGCCGCCGAGGGCGCACCCCAGGTGGGCCAGCTGCTGAAGGCGGCCCTCCAGAGCCTCAACCGCGCCCGCTGAACCACCGGCCCCCGACCACCAGACCGCGAGGCACACATGCACGCTGTGTCTTCCCGGGGAGCGTCCCCGGACCCCCGGCCGGATGACACAGCCGGCATGCCACGGCGAGGAGAACTTCAGTGAACTGGGACGACACGACCGACGAGAGCGACGCCGAGCGGCTCGTCGGCGCGTCCGCCGACCGTGAGGACCAGGCCGTCGAGGCGGCCTTGCGCCCCAAGGACCTGGACGAGTTCATCGGCCAGGAGAAGGTCCGCGAGCAGCTCGACCTCGTCCTGCGTGCCGCCCGCGCGCGCGGCGCCACCGCCGACCACGTGCTGCTCTCCGGCGCCCCCGGCCTCGGCAAGACCACCCTCTCGATGATCATCGCCGCCGAGATGGGCGCCCCCATCCGCATCACCAGCGGCCCCGCCATCCAGCACGCCGGTGACCTGGCGGCGATCCTCTCCTCGCTCCAGGAGGGCGAGGTGCTGTTCCTCGACGAGATCCACCGCATGTCCCGGCCCGCCGAGGAGATGCTCTACATGGCGATGGAGGACTTCCGCGTCGACGTGATCGTCGGCAAGGGCCCCGGCGCCACCGCGATCCCACTGGAGCTGCCGCCGTTCACGCTGGTCGGGGCCACCACGCGCGCGGGTCTGCTGCCGCCCCCGCTGCGCGACCGCTTCGGCTTCACCGCGCACATGGAGTTCTACGAGCCCGCGGAGCTGCAGCGCGTCATCCACCGTTCCGCGCATCTCCTCGACGTGGAGATCGGCTCGGAAGGCGCCGCCGAGATCGCGGGGCGCTCCCGCGGCACGCCCCGTATCGCCAACCGTCTGCTGCGCCGCGTCCGGGACTACGCGCAGGTCAAGGCGGACGGGATCATCACCCGCGAGATCGCCGCGGCCGCGCTCAAGGTCTACGAGGTCGACGCCCGCGGCCTCGACCGGCTCGACCGCGGTGTTCTGGAGGCCCTGCTCAAGCTGTTCGGCGGCGGCCCGGTCGGTCTGTCCACGCTCGCGGTCGCGGTGGGGGAGGAGCGCGAGACCGTCGAGGAGGTCGCCGAGCCCTTCCTCGTACGGGAGGGACTGCTCGCCCGTACACCGCGTGGCCGGGTGGCGACCCCGGCCGCATGGGCTCATCTCGGTCTGACGCCGCCGCGCCGGCCCATGGGGGAAACGGACAAGGGGACCTGTTCGGGGCGTGACGGCGCGCGCACTCGCGGGGTCAGGAACCCCGGTGCCATGCTGAGCGTTGTTCCCTGAGTGCGGACTCGCTTAGACTCCGCCGATGCCGCCCTAGTCGACGGCATACATACCCCCATCCAGCAGGCCGCTCACCATCGCGGTCGAAGAAGGAAGTTCCGACCCGTGAGTCTCGTGACCCTCCTCCCGTTCATCGTGCTCATCGGGGCCATGTTCCTGATGACCCGGTCGGCCAAGAAGAAGCAGCAGCAGGCCGCTTCCATGCGCAATGAGATGCAGCCCGGCTCCGGCGTGCGCACGATCGGTGGCATGTACGCCACTGTCAAGGAGGTCAACGAGGACTCGGTCCTCCTTGACGCCGGCCCGGGCGTCGACCTGCTGTTTGCGAAGAACGCGATCGGCGCCGTGCTCTCCGACGAGGAGTACAACCGCATCGTCCACGGCGCCGAGCACGACCTGGACGCGGACGGGTCGGTCGTCCCCGACGACGCCTCCTCCCTCACCGAGACCGACGAGCCCGCCGCCGACGCCTCTTCCGACGCCTCCGACGACAAGCCCCTCGACCTCGGCAAGAAGGACGTGGCCGCCGAGCCGTCCGACAAGCCCGCCGAGGCGAAGGCCGACGAGGCCGACGAAGCAGAGCCGAAGAAGACCGACGGCGAGGCCGACGCGAAGTAGTCACGCCCCGGGGACGCGGCGCGATCCGCTTGCGCTCCGCACCTCCGGGACCTGCGTTTTCGCACGGAATCCCGACACCATGTCATGGCCGCCCCCGCGCTGACCCCGCGCACGGCGGCCCGAGAGGGAGTACGAGAAGGTGGCAGCACCGAAGAAGGGCCGGAGCGCGAGCGCCCAGAGCAGGCCGGGGCGCTCGCTGGCCTTCATCCTGATCGCCATCGCGGCGCTCACGGGGGGGATGTTCCTCTCCGGGCATCCCACCCCGCGTCTCGGCATCGACCTCGCCGGCGGCACGAGCATCACGCTCACGGCGAAGAACGAGCCGGGCCAGCCGAACGCGATCAACCAGACCAACATGAACACCGCGGTCGACATCATGAACCGCCGTGTCAACGGTCTCGGCGTCTCTGAGGCCGAGGTGCAGACCCAGGGATCAGACAACATCATTGTCAACATCCCCAAGGGCACGAACTCCAAGGAAGCCCGGGAACAGGTCGGCACCACCGCGAAGCTCTACTTCCGTCCGGTCCTGGCCACCGAGGTCTCCGGTTCGGCCGCGTCGGCCAGCCCGTCGCCCAGCGCCTCGAGCAGCTCCTCCTCGAAGGCCACGGACAAGGCCACCGAAAAGGCGACCTCGTCGAGCTCCGCGAGCCCGACGGCCTCCGCCACGTCCCAGGGCCGTGCGGTCACCGACGCCCTGAAGGCCGACTCCACGCCGTCCGCGAGCAGCTCCGCGAGCTCCTCGGCCAGCCCCTCGGCCTCCTCCAGCGCCTCGCCGTCGGCGAGCAGCAGCGCGAGTGCCAGTGCCGCGGCCACCAAGCTCCAGGCCCAGTACACCGCGCTCGACTGCACGGACAAGGCGCAGCGCGCCAGGGCCGGCGAAGGCTCCAAGGCCTCCGACCCCACCGTGGCGTGCGGCAAGAACTCCTCGGGCCAGTGGCAGAAGTACGTCCTCGGCCCCGCCGAGGTCAGGGGCACGGACATCAAGAGCGCCTCGGCCGTCTTCGACACCCAGAGCGCGGCGGGCTGGAAGGTCACCATGGAGTTCACCTCCGGTGGCTCCAAGAAGTTCGCCGACATCACCGGCAAGCTCGCGAAGAACCAGTCCCCGCAGAACCAGTTCGCGATCGTCCTCGACGGTGATGTCGTCTCCGACCCGTTCGTCCAGCAGGCGCTGACCGGCGGCAGCGCGGAGATCTCCGGCAGCTTCGACCAGACCGAGGCGCAGAGCCTGGCGAACATGCTGAAGTACGGCTCGCTGCCGCTCGACTTCAAGGAGTCGAGCGTCACCACGGTGACCGCCGCGCTCGGCGGCGAGCAGCTGCACGCCGGTCTGATCGCGGGCGCCATCGGCCTCGGCCTGGTCGTCATCTACCTGGTGGTCTACTACCGGGGCCTGTCGATCATCGCCATCCCCTCCCTGCTGGTCTCGGGCGCCCTCACCTACGTGATCATGGCGCTGCTCGGCCCCACCATCGGCTTCGCGCTGAACCTCCCCGCGGTCTGTGGCGCCATCGTCGCGATCGGAATCACAGCGGACTCGTTCATCGTGTTCTTCGAACGCATCCGGGACGAGATCCGCGAGGGGCGCTCCCTGCGCCCGGCCGTCGAGCGTGCCTGGCCGCGCGCCCGGCGCACCATCCTGGTCTCCGACTTCGTGTCGTTCCTCGCCGCCGCGGTGCTCTTCATCGTCACCGTCGGCAAGGTCCAGGGCTTCGCGTTCACGCTCGGTCTGACCACGGTGCTCGACGTGGTCGTCGTGTTCTTCTTCACCAAGCCGCTGATGACGCTTCTCGCCCGCCGGAAGTTCTACGCGAGCGGCAGCAAGTGGTCCGGTCTCGACCCCAAGGCCCTGGGCGCCAAACCACCGCTGCGTCGTACGCGCCGTCCCTCCGCCCCCGTCGACCCGAAGGAGGCGTGAGATGTCGAAACTCGGCACCCTCGGCGCCCGGCTCCACCGCGGCGAGATCGGCTACGACTTCGTCGGCAAGCGCAAGATCTGGTACGGCATCTCGATCCTGATCACCATCACGGCCATCCTCGGCCTGACGGTGCGCGGCCTGAACATGGGCATCGAGTTCCAGGGCGGGGCCGTCTTCACCACCGGGAAGACCAGCGTCTCGGTGACCCAGGCCGAGACGTTCGCGCAGAACTCGTCCGGCCACGACGCGGTCGTCCAGAAGCTCGGCAACGGCGGACTGCGCATCCAGGTCGCCGGCATCGACACGGACAAGTCCGACAAGATCAAGGACGAGCTCGCCAAGGACCTGAACGTCAACACGGAGTCGATCAACGCGGACCTGGTCGGCCCCAGCTGGGGTGACCAGATCGCCAACAAGGCCTGGGAGGGCCTGGCGATCTTCATGGTCCTCGTCGTGATCTACCTGGCGATCGCGTTCGAGTGGCGCATGGCCGTGGCCGCGCTCGTGGCCCTGATCCACGACATCACGATCACGGTCGGCATCTACGCCCTGGTCGGCTTCGAGGTCACCCCGGGCACCGTGATCGGTCTGCTCACCATCCTCGGTTACTCGCTCTACGACACGGTCGTCGTCTTCGACAGCCTCAAGGAGCAGACGAAGGACATCACCAAGCAGACCCGCTACACGTACAGCGAGATCGCCGACCGCTCGATCAACGGCACCCTGGTCCGTTCGATCAACACCACGGTGGTCGCGCTGCTGCCGGTCGCCGGCCTGCTGTTCATCGGTGGCGGTGTCCTCGGCGCGGGCATGCTCAACGACATCTCGCTGTCGCTGTTCGTCGGCCTCGCGGCCGGTGCGTACTCCTCGATCTTCATCGCCACGCCGCTCGTCGCCGACCTCAAGGAGCGCGAGCCGCAGATGAAGGCCCTCAGGAAGCGCGTCCTCGCCAAGCGGGCCCAGGCCGCCGCCAAGGGCGAGCCCCTGGAGACCGAGGTCTCCGACGTGATGCTGGACGACGAGCCGGAGGACGACGCGCCCATGGTCGTCGGCCCGCGCAACCAGCCCGCGTCCCGCAACCGAGGTCGCGGCCGACCCTCGGGGAAGCGCCGATGACCGAGCTCACGGACATCACGACGCTGCTGCTCAGCCGTATCCGCGACGTGGCCGACTACCCGGAGCCGGGTGTGATGTTCAAGGACATCACCCCGCTCCTGGCGGACCCGGCGGCCTTCACGGCGCTCACCGACGCCCTGGCGGAGATCGCCGTGCGCGCCGAGGCCACGAAGATCGTCGGTCTGGAGGCCCGTGGCTTCATCCTCGGCGCCCCGGTCGCCGTCCGCGCCGGGATCGGCTTCATCCCCGTACGCAAGGCGGGCAAGCTCCCCGGAGCGACCCTGTCGCAGGCGTACGACCTGGAGTACGGCTCGGCCGAGATCGAGGTGCACGCCGAGGACCTGACCGCGGCCGACCGCATCCTGGTCGTCGACGACGTCCTCGCCACCGGCGGCACCGCCGAGGCCTCGCTCCGGCTCATCCGCCGGGCGGGCGCCGAGGTCGCGGGCGTCGCCGTGCTGATGGAGCTCGGGTTCCTCGGCGGCCGTGGCCGTCTGGAGCCTGCTCTCGCGGGCGCTCCGCTGGAGGCGCTCCTCAAGGTCTGAGGGCCGCGTTCGCGACACCTCGGGGAAAGCCCCGGGAAAGGCCTGGGAAGGCCCTGAGACACCCGTAGGACACCGTGGAGGCGGGCCCGGAGGAATCCGGAGCCCGCCTCTGGCGTTCCTTCTGTACGAGGCCGTCCCAGCGGCCGAAAGCGAGCCCGGTGCCCAGGATCGCTACCATGGGGTTTCCGGAGCCTGACCGGGGGACCCGGAACGCGCACGAGGAGCCCTCTTGCCAGACGAGGCCCAGCCACTCACCGCCGCCAAGCCCGAGACTGCCTCGGCCCCCGCGGCGACGCCCGCCAAGAACGCCACGAGCGGGCCGGTCGAGCACGCCCAGTCCGCGCCCGACGGCAAGGCGGCCGAGCAGCCACGCCCCAAGCCGGCCCCTTCCGAGCGCCCCGCGAAGACTCCGGCGGTCCGTTCCGCCGCCGCTCCGTCCGGCCGCCCCAGCTCCTCCTCCAACCGCGTCCGCGCCCGCCTGGCCCGGCTCGGCGTGCAGCGCTCGAACCCGTACAACCCGGTCCTGGAGCCGTTGCTGCGGATAGTGCGCAGCAACGACCCGAAGATCGAGACGTCGACGCTGCGGCAGATCGAGAAGGCCTACCAGGTCGCCGAGCGCTGGCACCGCGGTCAGAAGCGCAAGAGCGGCGACCCGTACATCACGCACCCGCTCGCCGTCACGACGATCCTCGCCGAGCTGGGCATGGACCCCGCCACGCTGATGGCCGGTCTCCTGCACGACACCGTCGAGGACACCGAGTACGGCCTGGACACGCTCAGGCGCGACTTCGGCGACCAGGTCGCCCTGCTCGTCGACGGCGTCACCAAGCTCGACAAGGTCAAGTTCGGCGAGGCCGCGCAGGCCGAGACGGTCCGCAAGATGGTCGTCGCCATGGCCAAGGACCCCCGCGTCCTGGTCATCAAGCTCGCCGACCGTCTGCACAACATGCGCACCATGCGCTACCTCAAGCGCGAGAAGCAGGAGAAGAAAGCGCGCGAGACCCTGGAGATCTACGCGCCGCTCGCCCACCGCCTGGGCATGAACACCATCAAGTGGGAGCTGGAGGACCTCGCGTTCGCGATCCTCTACCCCAAGATGTACGACGAGATCGTGCGCCTGGTCGCCGAGCGCGCCCCCAAGCGCGACGAATACCTCGCCATAGTGACCGACGAGGTCCAGGCCGACCTGCGCGCCGCCCGCATCAAGGCGACGGTCACCGGCCGCCCGAAGCACTACTACTCCGTCTACCAGAAGATGATCGTACGAGGCCGTGACTTCGCGGAGATCTACGACCTGGTGGGCATCCGCGTCCTCGTGGACACCGTCCGCGACTGCTACGCGGCCCTCGGCACCGTGCACGCGCGATGGAACCCGGTCCCCGGCCGGTTCAAGGACTACATCGCGATGCCCAAGTTCAACATGTACCAGTCGCTGCACACGACGGTCATCGGGCCCAACGGCAAGCCGGTCGAACTCCAGATCCGCACGTTCGACATGCACCGCCGTGCCGAGTACGGCATCGCCGCGCACTGGAAGTACAAGCAGGAGACCGTCGCCGGTTCCTCCAAGATCCGCACCGACGTGCCCCGGGCGGCCAAGGGCAGCGCGGGGCAGGACACCGTCAACGACATGGCGTGGCTGCGCCAGTTGCTCGACTGGCAGAAGGAGACCGAGGACCCGAGCGAGTTCCTGGAGTCCCTGCGCTTCGACCTGTCCCGCAACGAGGTCTTCGTCTTCACGCCCAAGGGTGACGTCATAGCGCTTCCGGCCGGCGCGACACCGGTGGACTTCGCGTACGCGGTCCACACGGAGGTCGGCCACCGGACGATAGGCGCACGGGTCAACGGACGCCTTGTCCCGCTCGAATCCACCCTGGACAACGGCGACTTGGTGGAGGTCTTCACCTCCAAGGCGGCCGGTGCGGGCCCCTCGCGCGACTGGCTGGGCTTCGTGAAGTCCCCGCGCGCCCGTAACAAGATCCGCGCCTGGTTCTCCAAGGAGCGCCGCGACGAGGCCATCGAGCAGGGCAAGGACGCCATCGCCCGGGCGATGCGCAAGCAGAACCTGCCGATCCAGCGCATCCTCACCGGCGACTCCCTGGTCACCCTCGCGCACGAGATGCGCTACCCCGACATCTCCTCGCTGTACGCGGCGATCGGCGAGGGCCATGTCACCGCGCAGAGCGTCGTGCAGAAGCTGGTGCAGGCCCTCGGCGGCGAGGAGGCGGCCACCGAGGAGATCGACGAGAGCGTTCCGCCCGCGCGCGGGCGTGGCCGCAAGCGCCGCTCCAACGCCGACCCGGGTGTCGTCGTCAAGGGCGTCGATGACGTGTGGGTCAAGCTCGCCCGCTGTTGTACGCCCGTCCCCGGCGACCCGATCATCGGCTTCGTCACCCGCGGCAGCGGCGTATCGGTGCACCGCAGCGACTGCGTCAACGTCGACTCGCTCTCCCGTGAGCCCGAGCGCATCCTCGAGGTCGAGTGGGCCCCCACCCAGTCCTCGGTCTTCCTGGTGGCCATCCAGGTCGAGGCCCTGGACCGCTCCCGGCTCCTGTCGGACGTCACCCGCGTCCTGTCCGACCAGCACGTCAACATCCTGTCCGCGGCCGTCCAGACCTCCCGCGACCGTGTCGCCACCTCTCGCTTCACCTTCGAGATGGGCGACCCCAAGCACCTGGGGCACGTCCTGAAGGCGGTCAGGGGCGTGGAGGGCGTGTACGACGTGTACCGGGTGACCTCGGCGCGCAGGCCCTCCGACGGGTCCTGACGTACCCGGCCCATCCACGGCCCACTACGTAGAGGGGCTCCCGTACGCACCGTACGGGAGCCCCTCTACGTAGTGGCGGGAAAACCCAGCCGCCTCGGCCGCCTCAGCCGCCGAACTCCTGGAGACCCTTCAACGCCTGGTCGAGCAGCGCCTGACGGCCATCGAGCTCCTTCTGGAGCTTGTCGGCCCTCGAAGTGTTGCCCGCGGCGCGCGCCGTCTCGATCTGGCCCTGAAGCTTGTCCACGGCGGCCTGCAGCTGACCGGTCAGACCCTCGGCACGCGCGCGTGCCTCCGGGTTGGTCCGGCGCCACTCGGCCTCCTCGGACTCCTGCAGAGCCCGCTCCACCGCGTGCATCCGGCCCTCGACCTTCGGGCGGGCGTCACGGGGCACGTGCCCGATGGCCTCCCAGCGCTCGTTGATGGAACGGAAGGCGGCGCGGGCGGCCTTGAGGTCCTGCACCGGGACGAGCTTCTCGGCCTCCTCGGCCAGCTCCTCCTTGAGCTTCAGGTTCTCCGACTGCTCGGCGTCCCGCTCGGCGAAGACCGAGCTGCGCGCCGCGAAGAACACGTCCTGGGCGCCGCGGAAGCGGTTCCACAGGTCGTCCTCGTGCTCACGCTGCGCGCGGCCCGCGGCCTTCCAGTCCGCCATCAGCTCGCGGTAACGCGCCGCCGTCGGACCCCAGTCCGTGGAGGCGGACAGCGACTCGGCCTCCGCGACCAGCTTCTCCTTGGTCTTGCGGGCATCCTCGCGCTGCGCGTCCAGCGAGGCGAAGTGCGCCTTGCGGCGCTTGGAGAACGCCGAGCGCGCGTGCGAGAAGCGGTGCCACAGCTCGTCGTCCGACTTGCGGTCGAGCCGCGGCAGCCCCTTCCAGGTGTCCACCAGGGAGCGCAGCCGCTCACCGGCCGCCCGCCACTGGTCGCTCTGCGCCAGCTCCTCCGCCTCGACGACCAGCGCCTCCTTGGCGTGCCGCGCCTCGTCGGACTGCTTCGCACGCTGGACCTTGCGCTCCTCACGGCGCGCGTCGACCGTCTCGACGAGCTTGTCCAGCCGCTTCTTCAGCGCCTGCAGATCGCCGACCGCGTGGTGGGCGTCCACCTGTTCGCGAATATGGTCGATCGCGACCTGAGCGTCCTTCGCCGACAGGTCGGTGGTTTTCACTCGTCGCTCGAGGAGGCCGATCTCGACAACCAGGCCTTCGTACTTGCGCTCGAAGTAGGCCAGCGCCTCATCAGGGGAGCCGGCCTGCCAGGAACCGACGACCTGCTCGCCGTCGGCCGTACGCACGTACACGGTCCCCGTCTCGTCGACGCGGCCCCACGGGTCGCTGCTCACAGCGCCTCCTCCACATGATGCCTGCGAGGGGCTTCAGCGCCCCTGGGCATCGTCCACAGTTTCGTCACGGCCAACATAGGCGACCAGCCCGGCGGCTGTCCGCATCCAGCGCGACCGAAATTTCGCAGTTGACGGTCAGGATTTCGTCACGGTCAGTTTGTTGATCACGACCGTCGCGTTGGGCGCCCCGTCGCCCTGGCCTGTGCTCTCTCCGGCCGCGGCGATCTTCTTGAGAACCGTGAGACCGGACTTGGAAATAGTTCCGAACGGTGTGTAGCTGGCCGGTAGCTGACTGTCCTGGTACACGAGGAAGAACTGGCTGCCACCGGTGTGCTTCTGGCCCGTGTTGGCCATCGCGATCGTGCCCGCCGGGTAGACGCCGCCCTTGAGGCTGGTGTCCTTCAGGTTCTCGTCCGGGATCGTGTACCCCGGACCGCCGCTGCCGGTGCCCTTCGGGTCACCGCACTGCAGCACGTAGATGCCGTTCGTGGTGAGACGGTGGCACTTGGTGTGGTCGAAGAACCCCTTGCCCGCGAGGAAGTCGAACGAGTTCACCGTGTGCGGGGCCGCGGCCGTCTTCAGCGCGACGTCGATGTCGCCGCAGGTCGTCGCCAGCTTCATCGTGTAGGCCGCCGACTTGTCGATGGCCATCGCCGGCTCCGTCTTCCAGCTCAGCGACTTCACCGCGCCTTCGGCGGGCTTGGCGCACGGGTCCGGCGCCTTGCTGGTCGGGGAGGCGCTCGGCGTGACCTCCGCGCCCGCGTTGGCCTTCTTGCCGTCGTTCTTGAAGAGCCCGGTCGCGTACGACACCACACCGCCGACGACGATCACGCCGAGGACCGACGCGACCACCGTATTGCGCATGTGTGACTTGCGCCGCGCGGCCGTACGCCGCTGCTGCTGCCGCAAGAACTTCTCCCGGGCGAGCTGACGCCGCCGCTGTTCCTGGGTGACCACCGGGTTATCTCCTCATGCGTCTCGTACGTCAAGTGGGACGCGTGCGTCTTGTGAGCCGACCGCCTGCGTGTGCCCCGTACCGTATATGGGTTAGCTGAGGAATCGGCAGCGCCGGTAGGCTCTGATCCACAGCCACCCACCCCGTACGGCATCACGCGTACGCCACCACGAAGGACGATCGTGCTCATTGCCGGGTTCCCCGCCGGGGCCTGGGGCACCAACTGTTACCTGGTCGCCCCCGCCGCCGGTGAGGAGTGCGTGATCATCGACCCGGGCCATCAGGCCGCCCAGGGAGTCGAGGACGCACTCAAGAAGCATCGGCTCAAGCCCGTCGCCGTCGTCCTCACCCACGGCCACATCGACCACGTGGCCTCGGTCGTGCCCGTCTGCGGTGCCCACGACGTACCGGCCTGGATCCACCCCGACGACCGGTACATGATGAGCGACCCGGAGCGGGCGCTCGGCCGGTCCATCGGCATGCCGCTGATGGGCGAGCTGACCGTGGGTGAGCCGGACGACGTGCGGACGCTCACCGACGGCACGCGGCTGGAGCTGGCCGGTCTGGAGCTGTCCGTCGCGCACGCGCCCGGCCATACGAAGGGGTCGGTGACCTTCCAGATGCCCGAAGCCCGCGACGGATCAGACATTCCGTCGGTCTTCTTCTCGGGCGATCTGCTCTTCGCCGGCTCCATCGGACGCACCGACCTGCCCGGCGGTGACATGGACGAGATGCTCGGCTCGCTGGCCCGTGTGTGCCTGCCGCTCGACGACTCGACCGTGGTGCTGTCCGGCCACGGCCCCCAGACGACCATCGGCCAGGAGCGCGCCACCAACCCGTATCTGCGGCAGGTGGCGGCGGACCGCCAAGCGCGCGGCGCCGAACCCGCTCCCCGACGAGGAATGTGACGAGAGACCTTCGTGAGCACCTTCAAGGCCCCCAAGGGCACGTACGACCTGATCCCGCCGGAGAGCGCCAAGTACCTCGCCGTGCGCGAGGCGATCGCCGCGCCGCTGCGCAACTCCGGCTACGGCTACATCGAGACGCCCGGCTTCGAGAACGTCGAGCTCTTCGCGCGCGGTGTCGGTGAGTCCACCGACATCGTGACCAAGGAGATGTACGCCTTCGAGACCAAGGGCGGCGACCAGCTCGCCCTGCGCCCCGAGGGCACGGCCTCCGTACTGCGCGCCGCGCTGGAGGCCAACCTGCACAAGGCCGGCAACCTCCCCGTCAAGCTCTGGTACTCGGGCTCCTACTACCGCTACGAGCGTCCCCAGAAGGGCCGCTACCGCCACTTCTCGCAGGTCGGCGCCGAGGCGATCGGTGCGGAGGATCCGGCACTCGACGCCGAGCTGATCATCCTGGCGGACCAGGCGTACCGGTCGCTGGGGCTGCGGGACTTCCGCATCCTGCTGAACTCGCTGGGCGACCAGGAGTGCCGTCCGGTGTACCGGGCAGCCCTGCAGGACTTCCTGCGCGGCCTCGACCTGGACGAGGACACGCTGCGCCGCGCCGAGATCAACCCCCTCCGGGTCCTCGACGACAAGCGCGACGACGTGCAGAAGCAGCTGGTCGGCGCGCCGTTGCTCCGTGACTACCTCTGCGACGCGTGCAAGGCGTACCACGAGGAGGTGCGCGAGCTGATCACGGAGGCGGGCGTTGCCTTCGAGGACGACCCCAAGCTGGTGCGCGGCCTGGACTACTACACGCGGACCACCTTCGAGTTCGTCCACGACGGTCTGGGCTCCCAGTCCGCGGTGGGCGGCGGCGGGCGCTACGACGGGCTGTCCGAGATGATCGGCGGGCCCGCGCTGCCTTCGGTGGGCTGGGCGCTCGGTGTCGACCGCACGGTGCTCGCCCTGGAGGCGGAGGGTGTCTCGCTCGAACTCCCCGCGGCCACCAGCGTGTTCGCCGTTCCGCTCGGTGAGGAGGCCCGTCGGGTGCTCTTCGCCAAGATGACCGAGCTGCGCAAGCTCGGTATCGCCGCCGACTTCTCCTACGGGTCCAAGGGGCTCAAGGGGGCGATGAAGAACGCGAACCGGTCGGGGGCGCGGTACGCGATCGTCGCCGGTGAGCGGGATCTCGCCGAGGGTGTGGTGCAGCTCAAGGACATGGAGTCCGGTGAGCAGGTGGCGGTCGGGGTGAACGAGATCGTGGCGGAGCTCGAGACGCGCCTGGGCTGAGAACCGGTTTTCTCGCCCCCGCCGCCCCTACCCGTCCCTTCCCTACTCGGGGGCTCCGCCCCCAAACCCCCGATCGGACTGAACGGCCTCGTCCTCAAACGCCGGACGGGCTGGAAGATGCGCGCCGGTGCTCCCAAGGGGCGCGTGGAACTGCGCGACCAGCCCCCACCGGCCCGCAGTCGAAGAACCCAGCCGGGGTCTGGGCCGGAGCCCCCAGCTTGGGGAGGGGACCGGTAGGGGCGGCGGGGGCGAGATACACGGTCCTCAGTCCAGCAAGCCGAAGCGCATCGCGCTCGTCACCGCCGCGGTTCGGTCGTCCACCCCCAGTTTGGTGAAGGCCCGCAGCAGGTGGGTCTTCACGGTGGACTCGCCGATGAACAGACGGCGCCCGATCTCGGCGTTCGTGCAGCCCTCCGCCACCAGCCGCAGCACCGCCGTCTCACGCTCGGACAACCTCGGCCGCTCCGGCTTCGTACGGAGCTGGTCGACGAGTCGGGCGGCGACGGACGGGGCCAGCACGGTCTCGCCGCGCGCGGCGGAGCGGACGGCGTCGGCGAGTTCGGCGCGAGGGAGGTCCTTCAGCAGATAACCCGCGGCTCCGGCCTCGACCGCCCGCAGAATGTCCCGGTCCGTCTCGTACGTCGTCAGCACGATGACCCGGCAGCCCAACCCCGCCTCGGTCATCCGCACGATCGAGTCGACACCGTCGCCCCCCGGCATCCGCAGGTCCATCAGGACGATGTCCGGCCGGAGTTCGGCCGCCAGCGCCTCCGCCTGCGGGCCGTTCGACGCGTCGGCGATCACATCGAGGTCGGGCTCGGCACTGAGCATCGCGCGCAGCCCTTCCCGTACGACGGGATGGTCGTCGGCCAGGACGATGCGGATCACGAGTCACTCCTTGGAACGGGCAGACACACGGTGATGGTCGTGCCCTCGCCGGGCGCGCTGCGCACCCGGGCCCTGCCGCCCACTTCCGCGGCCCGGGCACGCAACCCGGTCAGACCGTAGCCGTCGACCGGCGCGGCGGGGTCGAAGCCGGGGCCGTCGTCCCGTACGGAGAGCGTCAGCGCATCGTGGGCGTACGTCAGGGCGACCGCGATCGTCGAAGAACTCCCCGCGTGTTTACGGGCGTTGGCGAGCGCCTCCTGGCAGGAACGCAGGACCACGACCTCGGGCCCGGCGGGCAGCGCGCGCACGGGGCCGGTGACGTCGACCGTCGCCTCGTGGCGCGCGGCCAGCCGGCGCAGCGCGTCGGGCAGCGAGGCCCCGTCGAGATCGGCGGGCGCGCCCCCGGCGACCAGGGCCCGCGCCTCGGCGAGGTTCTGCCGGGCCGTCTCCGCCATCAGGGACAGGTGGCGGCGGGCCTGCGGGACGTCGTGCTCGAGTTCGGCCTCGACCGCCTGCACCAGCATCAGCAGGCTGGTGAAGCCCTGCGCGAGCGTGTCGTGGATCTCCCGGGAGAGCCGCTCCCGCTCGGCCAGCGCGCCGTGCGCCGACGAGAGCCGGGAGAGCTCGTGGCGACTGACGTCCAGTTCGGCGATCAGCTCGGCCCGTTCCTGGCTCTGCTCGATGATGCGGATGGTCCAGTTGCCGAAGGCCGCCGAGAAGACGAGGGTGACCACGCCGAAGAGCGAGTTGAAGAAGACGTCCTGGCCGCTCGGCCACCACAGCAGCGCCCAACCCGCCACCGGCGCGATGTTGATGACCGTCACGGCCGCCAGCGCCCAGCGCAGCCGCAGCGCCATGAAGCACTGGGGGACGAGCGCGAAGGCCATCAGCCGGGTCTCACCGACGAGGATCCCCGACGGCAGGAACAGCACGATCGCCCCCGCGAGATAGCCGAGGGCCCGGCGTTCGTCGGGCGGGTCGGCGCCGAGGACGGGCCGCCCCACCAGCACGTACCAGGGAACCAGCGCCACCAGCAGCGTCGCCGAGACGAGGCGCAGGGGCCACCCCGGATGCCCCGTGCCGAGCACGAACACCAGGGTGGCCACGCACACGACCGCGAAGTACGAGTCCCAGAGCCGGAAGGAACGGTCCCAGGTGTACGAGCTCTTCGCGCCGTCGGGTCCGGCGATTCGTTCGGTCATCCGTCGCGGCGGTTCTTCCAGCGGAAGGTCAGCAGACACAGCAGCAATCCTCCGACGCACCAGGCACCCAGCACCAGGGCGATCCGCCCGAACTCCCAGCCGCCCGCCTGCTCCAGGACCTTCGCCGACTCGGGCAGGAACACCCCGCGCAGCCCCTGGCACATCCACTTCAGCGGGAACAGGGCGCCGATGTTCAGCATCCAGTCGGGGATCGTGTCGATGGCGATGTAGACCCCGGAGATGAACTGCAGCACGAGGAAGGGGAGTACGACGACGGAGGTGGCGCTCTTGCCGGACTTCGGCACCGAGCTGATCGCGATGCCGAGCAGGGCGCACGCCGTCAGGCCCAGGACGAAGATCCAGGCGAAGTCGGCCCACTTGGCGGGATCCGAGGGCAGCTTCACGTCGTACAGCGTCGTACCGACGACGAGCAGGATCGCCGTCTCCAGGAGGCCGGTGACCAGGACCAGCCAGATCTTGCCCACGAAGTACGCGGCCGGTGGCATCGGAGTGCCGCGCAGCCGCCGCAGCACCTTCTCGTCCCGTTCGATGGCGATGGAGATGCCGAGGGACTGGAAGCTGGTGGACATGATGCCCGCGGCCATCATCGCGGGGACGTACAGCTGGGAGGCGGTGATGCCCGCGCCCCGCACGTCGTCCTTGAAGATCGACGCGAAGAGGAAGAGGAAGACGACGGGGAAGGCGAAGGTGAACACCACCTGGTCGCGCTGACGGAAGAACTGCTTGATCTCCAGGGCGCCCCGCCGCAGGCCGAGGCCCCAGGCTCCGGGCAGCCGCACGGAGGAGGCCTCACCGCGCAGGCGTACGGTCGTCAGGGTCATCGCGCGTTCTCCTGTCCGGTCAGACGGAGGTAGACGTCCTCCAGGGTCGGGCGGGTCACACTCAGCCCGGGTATCTCGCCGTCGAAGCGGCGGGTGAGTTCCGCGACCGTGCGTGTGGGGGTGTCCGTGCGCTCGCTGCGCGTCGTGCCGTCGGCCTCCGTCCACTCGACGGTCGCCTCGGTTCCGAAGCGTTCGCGGAGCGCGGCGGGTTCGCCTTCCGCGACGACGCGGCCCCGCGCGACGACCGCGAGCCGGTGCGCCAGCGCTTCCGCCTCCTCCAGGTAGTGCGTGGTGAGCAGGATGGTCGTGCCCTCGTCGGCCAGTTTCCGGATCAGGTCCCAGAACTGGCGGCGGGCGGCCGGGTCGAAGCCGGTCGTCGGTTCGTCCAGGAGCAGCAGTTCGGGGCCGCCGATCACCCCGAGCGCCACGTCCAGACGCCTGCGCTGGCCGCCCGAGAGCGCCTTGATGCGGCTGCCCGCCTTCGCCTCCAGACCGACGAGCCCGATGACCTCCTCCGGGTCGCGGGGCCGCGGGTAGTAGCGGGCGAAGTGCCGTACGGTCTCGTCGACCGTCAACTCAGCGGGCGCCGATTCGTCCTGCCAGACGATGCCGATCCGCGAGCGCCACGCGCGTGTGCCCGTCGCCGGGTCCGCGCCGAGCACGGACACCTCGCCCGCGTCCCGCCCGCGGTTGCCCTGGAGGATCTCCACCGTGGTGCTCTTGCCCGCGCCATTGGGTCCGAGCAGGCCGAACACCTCGCCGCGGCGGATGCCGAGATCGATGCCGTCGACGGCGGTCACGTCCCCGTACTGCTTGCGCAGCCCCCGTACGTCCACCGCGAGTTCGTTCGCGTGTGTTGTCATGCCGACGAGCCTGCCGCCGAAACGAACGCTCCGCGACGACCGTGCGTACCTCCTTATGTCCATCGAACGGTGGACACACATGTGGGTGCGGCACAATGTCGGTTGCCCGCAGGCCCTTCGAGACTACGGAAACGGCGTGATGAGCAAGACGACAGTCAAGGACGTCTCCCTCGACCAGGAACGCTCCGACGGTCCCCGGACGGTCGGCGGCAGCCGTGCGCTCGCCGTACTGCTCGTGATCACCGGTGCGGCCGGTCTGCTCGCCGCGTGGGTCATCACGATCGACAAGTTCAAGCTGCTGGAGAACCCGAACTTCGTGCCGGGATGCAGCCTGAACCCGGTCGTCTCCTGCGGCAACATCATGAAGAGCAAGCAGGCCGCGGCCTTCGGGTTCCCCAACCCGATGCTCGGCCTGGTGGCGTACGGCATCGTGATCTGCGTCGGGATGAGTCTGCTCGCGCGGGCCACCTACCCGCGCTGGTACTGGCTGACCTTCAACGCGGGCACCCTCTTCGGCGTGGGATTCTGCACCTGGCTGCAGTTCCAGTCGCTGTACCGGATCAACTCGCTGTGCCTGTGGTGCTCGCTGGCCTGGGTCGCCACGATCATCATGTTCTGGTACGTGACCTCGTCGAACATCCGCAACGACTTCCTCCCCGCCCCGCGCTGGCTGAAGAGCTTCTTCGGCGAGTTCACCTGGGTCCTGCCCGTCGTGCACATCGGGATCATCGGGATGCTGATCCTGACCCGCTGGTGGGACTTCTGGACCAGCTGACAGCCCTGCGGGGATTGTCAGTGGCGTGACATAGGGTTTTGGACGTGGAGCCCGACCTGTTCACCGCCGCAGCAGAAGAACGCCAGGAGAAGGACCCGTCCAGCAGCCCCCTGGCCGTACGGATGCGCCCGCGTACCCTCGACGAGGTCGTGGGCCAGCAGCATCTGCTGAAGCCGGGCTCACCCCTGCGCAGACTCGTCGGCGAGGGGAACGGCGGTCCTGCCGGACCGTCCTCGGTGATCCTCTGGGGCCCGCCCGGCACCGGCAAGACGACCCTCGCGTACGTCGTCTCCAAGGCCACCAACAAGCGCTTCGTGGAGCTCTCCGCGATCACCGCGGGCGTCAAGGAAGTCCGCGCGGTCATCGACGGCGCACGCCGCGCCACCGGCGGCTTCGGCAAGGAGACCGTCCTCTTCCTGGACGAGATCCACCGCTTCAGCAAGGCCCAGCAGGACTCCCTGCTCCCGGCCGTCGAGAACCGCTGGGTGACGTTGATCGCCGCCACGACCGAGAACCCGTACTTCTCGGTGATCTCCCCGCTCCTGTCCCGCTCCCTCCTCCTCACCCTCGAACCGCTCACCGACGACGACCTGCGCGGCCTGCTGCGCCGGGCCCTCACCGACGAGCGCGGCCTCAAGGAGGCCGTCACCCTCCCCGAGGACACCGAGCGGCACCTGCTGCGCATCGCCGGGGGAGACGCCCGCCGCGCCCTGACCGCCCTGGAGGCCGCCGCCGGCGCGGCGCTCGACAAGGGGGAGCCGGAGATCACCCTCCAGACCCTGGAGGAGACCGTCGACCGCGCGGCCGTGACGTACGACCGCGACGGCGACCAGCACTACGACGTGGCGAGCGCCCTCATCAAGTCCATCCGCGGCTCCGACGTGGACGCCGCGCTGCACTACCTGGCCCGGATGATCGAGGCGGGCGAGGACCCCCGGTTCATCGCCCGCCGCCTGATGATCTCCGCCAGCGAGGACATCGGCCTCGCCGACCCGAACGCGCTGCCGATAGCCGTGGCCGCCGCCCAGGCGGTCGCCATGATCGGCTTCCCCGAGGCGGCGCTGACCCTCAGCCACGCCACCATCGCCCTCGCCCTGGCCCCGAAGTCGAACGCCGCGACCATGGCCATCGGCGCCGCGACGGAGGACGTACGCAAGGGGCACGCGGGCCCGGTGCCGATGCACCTGCGCGACGGGCACTACAAGGGCGCGGCCAAGCTCGGGCACGCCCAGGGGTATGTGTATCCGCACGACCTGCCCGAGGGCATCGCCGCCCAGCAGTACGCCCCGGAAGAGCTCAAGGACCGGGAGTACTACACACCGACCCGGCACGGCGCCGAGGCACGCTACGCGGACGCGGTGGAGTGGACCAGGAAGCACCTCGGTAGAGGGCGGTCCTGACCACCCTGTAACATGAGGCGAAGCGCTGCGTCCCGTGTCCGGCTCCGGTCGGCACCACCAGAACGGGACATCCAGCCGGAGCCTCTGCCTTCACGGAGGGATTCCAGGAGCGTCGCGCACCGTCGAAGGTGTCGCGGGCAGCCCACCACCACCCGGTCTCCGGGAACGGTCGGTGGGCGACTCGCGTGCTGCACGTATGTGCCCAGACCCAGGAGCGGCTGCCCAGCAGGTCCCCCGAGGACCCGCGGGGTTTCCCGGGCTGCGGATTGCGACCTCCCTTAACTCTGGTGAGCCGAAATCACGGAAAGAGAAAAAGTGGCGAATCAGTCCCGCCCCAAGGTCAAGAAGTCGCGTGCCCTCGGCATCGCGCTGACCCCGAAGGCCGTCAAGTACTTCGAGGCCCGCCCCTACCCGCCGGGTGAGCACGGCCGCGGCCGCAAGCAGAACTCGGACTACAAGGTCCGTCTGCTCGAGAAGCAGCGTCTGCGCGCGCAGTACGACGTGTCCGAGCGTCAGCTCGTCCGCGCCTACGAGCGTGCCTCCAAGGTCCAGGGCAAGACCGGTGAGGCCCTGATCATCGAGCTCGAGCGCCGTCTCGACGCGCTGGTCCTGCGTTCGGGCATCGCCCGCACGATCTACCAGGCCCGCCAGATGGTCGTTCACGGCCACATCGAGGTCAACGGCCAGAAGGTCGACAAGCCGTCCTTCCGTGTCCGTCCCGACGACGTCGTGATGGTCCGCGAGCGCAGCCGCAGCAAGACGCTGTTCGAGGTCTCCCGCGCCGGTGGCTTCGCCCCCGACGGCGAGACCCCGCGCTACCTCCAGGTGAACCTCCCGGCCCTGGCGTTCCGCCTGGACCGCGAGCCGAACCGCAAGGAGATCCCGGTGATCTGCGACGAGCAGCTCGTCGTCGAGTACTACGCCCGCTGATCGTCTTACAGCGGACGTAGCACCACCTGCGCGTCAGCCCGTCGTCTCCCCGCCCTTAGAGGTGGGCGAGACGGCGGGCTTCCGCGTGTCCGGGGCAGCCCGCGCGGCGAGGGCACCGCACCCAGCGGCCGGGGACCGGGCCGCCGCAGTGCCCGCGCCACCGCCGCCTCCCGCCCGAGCCGAGACCCCGCCCGTACGCACTCCTCGTACCGCTCGTCGCCCAGCCGCCGCCGGGCCCCGGCCTCGCACCGCTCGTGCGGCACGTTGTAGTAAGCCGAGCCGAACAGCGGCAGGCCCACCGAGGGCCACAGCCGGGCCGCCGCCCCCTGCAGCAGCGCGGCCTCGGCCGGGTCGCCCTCCGCCTCCGTGACCAGCGCCAGCAGTTCGATCGCGAGGACCGTGCCGAGCAGGTCGTGGAAGGCGTGCCCGATGTCCAGGCTCTGTTCCAGGAGCCCCCGGGCGCGCCCCGGATCGCCCGCGGTCTGGGCCTCGTACGCCAGCACATACAGCGCGTAGGCGAGCGCCCAGCGCTCCCCGTGGTCCTCGCAGACCCGGCGGACGTCCTCGCACAGCCGCACCGCGCCCGGCAGATCGCCCCGGAACGCCAGTGCCATCGCCAGCTCCACCTGGGCCATCAGCACGTTGCTGTTGAGCTCGCCGATCGCGTGGTAGCGGTCGAGCGCCGAGCGCAGCAGGGTTTCCGCGCGTGCCATGTCGTCGCCGACCAGCGCCAGACAGCCGGTGCGGTGCTCGGCGTAGGCGATCGCAGTGGGGTTGTCGGTGCGTTCGGCCTCCTCGCGGCACTCCTGGAGCGCGGTGAGCGCGGACGCCATGTCGCCCTGGAGGATCGCCACGTAGCCGAGCACCCACAGGGCCTTCAGCCGCGACTGGTCGCGGTCGCTGTCGAGCTCCACCCCGCGCTCCAGCCAGTGCCGCCCCTCCGTCAGCCGGCCGCAGCCGACCCAGTAGAACCACAGGCTGCCCGCGAGGTACTGGCCCAGATGCGTCTCGCCCGGCTCGGTCAGGCTGTACTCCAGGGCGCAGCGCAGATTCGGCAGCTCCGTCTCGACGCGCGCGGCCACCTCGCCCTGCCGTGGCGAGAACCAGTCCAGCTCGCACCAGGTGGCCAGGCCCATGTACCAGTCGCGGTGGCGACGGCGCAGCCGGCTCGCGTCGCCCGCCGCCACCAGCCAGTCCGCGCCGTAGGCCCGCACCGTGTCCAGCATCCGGTAGCGCAGGCCGGCCGCCGTCTCCTCGCGCGCCAGCACCGACTGCGCGAGCAGCTCGCCCAGCACGTCGAGAACGTCGTCGGCGTACAGTCCGGCACCGCTGCACACGTACTCGACGGCCTCCAGGTCGAACGGTCCGGCGAACACCGAGAGCCGCGACCACAGCAGCCGCTCCTCCGGCGTGCACAGTTCATGGCTCCAGCCGATCGCCGTCCGCAGCGTCTGGTGACGCGGCAGGGCGTCACGCCCGCCGCCGGTGAGCAGCCGGAAGCGGTCGTCGAGCCGGGACAGCAACTGCCCGGGCGAGAGGGCGCTCAGCCGGCCGGCGGCCAGCTCGACGGCGAGCGGGATCCCGTCCAGGCGTCGGCACAGCTCCAGGACGTCCGCCCGGTTGCCGTCGTCCAGCGCGAACCCGGGCACCCGGGCCGCCGCCCGGTCCGTGAACAGCTCCGCGGCCTCCCGCTCGGGCAGCGGGGCCAGCGGGAAGCGCAGCTCGCCCTCGACCTCCAGCGGCCTGCGGCCCACGGCGAGCACCCGCAGCCCCGGCGCATGCCGCAGCAGCTCGCCCAGCAACGCGGCGCACGCGTCCACCAGATGCTCGAACCCGTCCACGACCAGCAGGAGTTGACGCTCGGCGAGATGGTCGAGGAGCAGTGCGCGGGGCGGCCTCGACGTGTGGTCCGTCAGAGCGAGGGCCTCCACGAGCGCGTACGCGACGAGATGCGGATCGTGCACGGAGGCCAGTTCCACCCGCCATGATCCGTCGCGCGGCCGGATGTGTGCCGCGGCCCGTGCCGCGAGGCGTGACTTGCCCACGCCGCCCATGCCCGTCACCGTCACCAGCCGGGCCTGCCCCAGCGCCTCCGCCAGCTGTGCGAGTTCGGCCGTGCGCCCCACGAACGCGTTGAGTTCCAGGGGCAGATTGCCGGGTGCGGACCGGTCGGAGCACTCAGAAGCTCGCATGGGACACGGAGCGTACTGACCCGTAAGCGGTCCGTACAATCACTTCGCGCAACTCCGGGTCCGGCAGCCGGTAATGCGGTACGGAGCGGCGGCCCCGGCGCGATAGGCTCGGGGGACGACTTTTTGATGTTCGGACACGATGTCCAGGCAGGTATCAGACACGGTGTCCGGGCACGTACTGGCAGGCATGTACTAGGGAGCGGGTGCGAACAGTGTCCGGTGGAGAGGTGGCCGGGATCCTGGTGGCCGTCTTCTGGGCGATCCTGGTCTCCTTCCTCGCCGTCGCACTGGCGAGGCTGGCCCAGACGCTCAGGGCGACCACCAAGCTCGTGGCGGACGTGACCGACCAGGCTGTCCCGCTGCTGGCCGACGCCTCCGCGGCGGTGCGTTCCGCGCAGACCCAGATCGACCGGGTCGACGCCATCGCGTCGGACGTCCAGGAGGTCACCTCGAACGCGTCGGCGCTCTCCACGACCGTCGCGTCCACCTTCGGCGGCCCGCTGGTGAAGGTCGCGGCGTTCGGCTACGGCGTCCGCCGGGCCATCGGCGGCCGCAAGGACAATGTGCCCCCCAAGGCCTCCCGTCGTACCGTGATCGTGGGCCGCACCGTCCCGTCCGCGCGACGGGGAAAGCGGAAGAAGGACTGACGCAGCGATGTTCCGCCGTACGTTCTGGTTCACCGCCGGCGCAGCCGCGGGTGTGTGGGCCACCACCAAGGTCAACCGCAAGCTCAAGCAGCTGACCCCCGAGAGCCTCGCGGCCCAGGCCGCGAACAAGGCGATCGAAGCCGGGCACCGGCTCAAGGACTTCGCGCTCGACGTCCGCGACGGCATGGCCGAGCGGGAGGCCGAACTCGGCGAGGCACTCGGGCTCGATCACCGCCCCGAGCTGCCCGCGCCCCGGCGTGTCGCCGCGATCGAGAACAGTCCGAAACACAGCAAGAACCCGACGTACGTCGAGAGGTCGACGTACTCGTACAACCGGAATGAGGACCACTGATGGAGTCGGCCGAGATTCGCCGCCGCTGGTTGAGCTTCTACGAGGAGCGCGGTCACACTGTCGTTCCCTCGGCGTCGCTCATCGCGGACGACCCGACTCTGCTCCTGGTCCCCGCGGGCATGGTGCCCTTCAAGCCGTACTTCCTCGGTGAGGTCAAGCCGCCGTGGTCGCGCGCCACCAGCGTGCAGAAGTGCGTGCGTACGCCCGACATCGAAGAGGTCGGCAAGACCACCCGGCACGGCACGTTCTTCCAGATGTGCGGCAACTTCTCCTTCGGTGACTACTTCAAGGAAGGCGCGATCACCTACGCCTGGGAGCTGCTCACCTCGCCCCAGGACAAGGGTGGTTACGGGCTCGACCCCGAGCGCCTGTGGATCACGGTCTACCTCGACGACGACGAGGCCGAGTCCATCTGGCGCGACAAGATCGGTGTCCCGGCCGAGCGCATCCAGCGCCTGGGCAAGAAGGACAACTACTGGTCCATGGGCGTCCCGGGTCCCTGCGGCCCGTGTTCCGAGATCAACTACGACCGGGGCCCCGAGTTCGGCGTCGAGGGCGGCCCGGCCGTCAACGACGAGCGGTACGTGGAGATCTGGAACCTGGTCTTCATGCAGTACGAGCGCGGTGAGGGCACCTCGAAGGAGGACTTCGAGATCCTCGGCGAGCTGCCCAGCAAGAACATCGACACCGGCCTCGGCATGGAACGCCTCGCCATGATTCTGCAGGGCGTGCAGAACATGTACGAGATCGACACCTCCATGGCCGTCATCAAGCAGGCCACCGAGCTGACGGGCGTCGAGTACGGCGCCGCCCACGACTCGGACGTCTCGCTGCGCGTGGTCACCGACCACATGCGCACCTCCGTGATGCTCATCGGCGACGGCGTGAGCCCCGGCAACGAGGGCCGCGGCTACGTCCTGCGCCGCATCATGCGCCGCGCCATCCGCAACATGCGGCTGCTCGGCGCCACCGGTCCGGTCGTCAAGGACCTCATCGACGTCGTGATCGAGATGA
Source organism: Streptomyces mirabilis (assembly GCF_039503195.1). Classification (NCBI taxonomy): domain Bacteria; kingdom Bacillati; phylum Actinomycetota; class Actinomycetes; order Kitasatosporales; family Streptomycetaceae; genus Streptomyces; species Streptomyces mirabilis. The sequence continues at coordinate 2,300,630 of NZ_JBCJKP010000001.1, read as the reverse complement.
TGGGCCAGCAGTACCCGGAGCTCGTCACCGACCGGCAGCGCATCGAGACCGTGGCCCTCGCCGAGGAGGCCGCCTTCCTCAAGACGCTGAAGGCCGGCACGAACATCCTCGACACGGCCATCACGGACACCAAGGAGTCCGGCGGCACGGTGCTCGCCGGCGACAAGGCGTTCCTGCTCCACGACACCTGGGGCTTCCCGATCGACCTCACCCTCGAAATGGCCGCCGAGCAGGGTCTTTCGGTGGACGAGGACGGCTTCCGGCGTCTGATGAAGGAGCAGCGGGACAAGGCCAAGGCCGACGCCCAGGCCAAGAAGACGGGCCACGCCGACCTCGGCGCCTACCGTCAGATCGCCGACGCCGCCGGTGAGACCGAGTTCATCGGCTACGACCGGACCGACGGCGAGTCGCGGATCGTCGGCATCCTGGTCGACGGTGTCTCCTCGCCCGCCGCCACCGAGGGCGACGAGGTCGAGATCGTCCTCGACCGCACCCCGTTCTACGCCGAGGGCGGCGGTCAGATCGGTGACACCGGCCGCATCAAGGTCGACACCGGTGCCGTCATCGAGATCCGCGACTGCCAGAAGCCCGTCCCCGGTGTGTACGTCCACAAGGGCGTCGTCCAGGTCGGCGAGGTCACCGTCGGTGCCCAGGCCCAGGCCACCATCGACTCCCGTCGCCGGACGGCCATCGCCCGCGCCCACTCGGCCACGCACCTCACCCACCAGGCCCTGCGCGACGCCCTCGGTCCGACGGCCGCCCAGGCCGGTTCCGAGAACCAGCCCGGCCGCTTCCGCTTCGACTTCGGTTCCCCCTCGGCCGTTCCGACGGCCGTCATGACCGACGTCGAGCAGAAGATCAACGAGGTGCTCGCCCGTGACCTGGACGTGCACGCCGAGATCCTGAGCCTCGACGAGGCCAAGAAGCAGGGCGCCATCGCCGAGTTCGGCGAGAAGTACGGCGAGCGCGTCCGCGTCGTGACCATCGGCGACTTCTCCAAGGAGCTGTGCGGCGGCACGCATGTGCACAACACCTCCCAGCTCGGCCTGGTCAAGTTGCTCGGCGAGTCCTCGATCGGCTCCGGCGTACGGCGTATCGAGGCCCTGGTGGGCGTCGACGCCTACAACTTCCTCGCCCGCGAGCACACGGTCGTCGCCCAGATCCAGGAGCTGATCAAGGGCCGCCCCGAGGAGCTCCCGGAGAAGGTCTCCGCCATGCTCGGCAAGCTGAAGGACGCCGAGAAGGAGATCGAGAAGTTCCGCGCGGAGAAGGTCCTGCAGGCCGCCGCCGGTCTCGTGGAGTCCGCCAAGGACGTCCGCGGTGTGGCGCTGGTCACCGGCCAGGTCCCGGACGGCACGAGCGCCGACGACCTGCGCAAGCTGGTCCTCGACGTGCGCGGCCGCATCCAGGGCGGACGGGCCGCCGTCGTGGCCCTGTTCACCACCGCCGGCGGCAAGCCACTCACGGTCATCGCCACCAACGAGGCCGCCCGCGAGCGTGGCCTCAAGGCCGGTGACCTGGTCCGTACGGCCGCCAAGACCCTCGGCGGCGGCGGTGGCGGCAAGCCGGACGTCGCCCAGGGCGGCGGCCAGAACCCGGCCGCCATCGGCGAGGCCGTCGACGCGGTCGAGCGGCTCGTCGCCGAGACGGCCAAGTGAGCACGGACGATCAGCAGCGGAGCGGGGACGGCCGGGGCATGCGCCGCGGCCGCCGGCTCGCGATCGACGTCGGGGACGCCCGGATCGGGGTCGCCTCGTGCGACCCCGACGGGATCCTCGCGACTCCGGTCGAGACCGTGCCGGGGCGCGATGTCCCGGCCGCTCAGCGCCGGTTGAAGCAACTTGTCGAGGAGTACGAGCCGATCGAGGTCGTCGTCGGGCTCCCTCGCTCCCTCAAGGGGGGCGAGGGTCCCGCCGCCGTGAAGGTGCGCGCCTTCGCCCAGGAGCTGGCCCGGGCGATCGCGCCCGTCGGCGTCCGGCTCCTCGACGAGAGGATGACCACAGTGACGGCCAGTCAGGGTCTACGCGCGTCGGGCGTGAAGTCCAAAAAGGGCAGGTCTGTCATCGATCAGGCAGCCGCCGTCATCATCCTGCAGCAGGCTCTGGAGTCCGAACGGGCGTCAGGGAAGGCACCGGGTGAGGGCGTCGAAGTGGTCATCTGATCGCGATACGGTAACGTTCCGCGCGATGTGGTGGTGTTCGAACAGCTACCGCACAGCGAAGAGGCGGACGGGAGCCGAGCCACCAGCGGCAGCAGCCACCGCCTCGCGGCTCTAGGGGATCGATGACTGAGTATGGCCGGGGCGCAGGCTCCGAACCGTGGAATCCGGAGGACCCGTTGTACGGGGACGGCGGATGGGGAGGGCAGGCCGCCGACGGCCAGTCCCCCTACGGCGGCCAGCCGCAGCACTACCCGCAGCAGCCGCAGCACCAGCAGTCCCAGTACGGTGAGTGGAGCCCCGACCAGCAGGGCGGCTACGGCCAGGAGCAGCAGTACGGCGCCCAGAACCAGCAGCAGTACGAGAGCCAGGGCGGCCAGCAGTATCACGACCAGGGCCGGCAGCACTTCCACGGTCAGGGGCAGCAGCGGTACCCGCAGCAGTACCCCGGCCAGGAGCAGCAGCAGTACGTCGATCAGGGTCAGCAGCAGTACAACGGGCAGAACCAGCAGCAGTACCACGACGGTGGCTGGGACAACGGGGCGCAGCACCAGGTCACCTACGCCGCCGACCCGAACGACCCGTACGGGAACCAGGCCGCCGGGTACACCGGTGAGCAGCCCGACTTCTACGGCACTCCCGACGCGTATCCGCCGCCGGAGCCGCCCGCCCGCCGCCGCGCCGAGCCCGAACCGGAGATCGACTGGGATCCGGGACCCGACCAGGGCGAACACGCCTTCTTCGCGGGCGGCGGCGACGACGACCTCGACGACGACGATCCGAAGGCCGGCAGCGGGAAGGGCCGCGGCGGCAAGGGCGACAAGGGCAAGAAGCGTCGCAGTGGCTGTGCCTGCCTGGTCGTGGTCATGGTCTTCGGCGGCGGTATCGCCGGTGTCGGATATTTCGGGTATCAGTTCTACCAAAATCGTTTCGGCCCGGCTCCGGACTTCGCGGGCGAAGGCAGTGGCCAGGTGACGGTCGAGATCCCCAAGGGCGCGGGTGGCCTCGCGATCGCCCGGGTGCTGAAGGAGAACGGCGTCGTCAAGAGCATCGACGCCTTCGTGTCCGCGCAGCAGAACAACCCCAACGGGAACAGCATCCAGGCGGGCGCGTATGTGCTGAGGAAGGGCATGTCGGCTGCCAGCGCGGTCAAGCTGATGCTCGATCCCAAGAGCCAGAACAACGTGATCGTCGCCCCTGGGCAGCGCAACGTCGTTGTCTATCAGGCGATCGACAAGAAGCTCGACCTCGCGGACGGCACCACCGGAAAGATCGCCAAGAAGGAATACAAGACCTTCGGACTTCCCAGCTGGGCGAACGACAGCAAGGACATAAAGGATCCGCTGGAAGGATTCCTCTACCCCGCGACCTACCCCGCCGCCAAGGGCATGAAGCCCGAGGCGATCCTGAAGCAGATGGTGACGCAGGCCAAGGAGAAGTACGCCGCGTACAACCTCACGGCCAAGGCCAAGGAACTGAACCTGCAGAACCCGCTCCAGGTCGTCACGGTCGCGAGCCTCGTCCAGGCCGAGGGCAAGACGCACGACGACTTCCGCAAGATGGCCGAGGTGGTCTACAACCGTCTCAAGACCACGAACACGGAGACCAACAGGCTGCTCCAGTTCGACTCGACGTTCAATTACCTGAAGGGCCAGAGCAACATCCACATCAGCGAGTCCGAGATCAACAGCAACAAGGACCCGTACAACACCTATACGCGGAAGGGGCTGCCCCCCGGACCGATCGGCAACCCCGGTGACGACGCGATCAAGGCGACGTTGAACCCGACCAGCGACGGCTGGGTCTATTTCGTGGCGACCGACGGTCAGAGCAACACCGAATTCGCCAAGACCTATGCGGAATTCCAGAAGCTCAAGGACAAGTTCAATGAGAGCTCGGGCAACTGACGCCCGAAGGGCCGCGGTACTCGGCTCGCCGATCGCCCATTCCCTCTCCCCGGTGCTGCACCGCACCGCGTACCGGGAGCTGGGACTCGGCGACTGGTCCTACGACCGTTTCGAGATCGACGAGGCGGCGCTGCCGGGCTTCTTCGGGGACCTGGGTCCCGAGTGGGCGGGTCTGTCGCTGACCATGCCGCTCAAGCGGGCCGTCATCCCGCTGCTCGACGAGGTCAGCGAGACGGCGGCCTCGGTCGAGGCCGTCAACACGGTCGTGTTCACCGAGGACGGCCGTCGCGTCGGCGACAACACCGACATCCCCGGGATGGTCGCCGCGCTGCGCGAGCGCGGGATCGAGCAGGTGGACTCCGCCGCGATCCTCGGCGCGGGCGCCACCGCCTCCTCCGCGCTGGCCGCGCTCGCCCGGATCTGCACCGGTGAGGTCGTCGCCTACGTCCGCAGCGCGGAGCGGGCCGCCGAGATGCGCCAGTGGGGCGAGCGGCTCGACGTGGAGGTCCGTACGCAGGACTGGGCGCACGCCGCGCAGGCCCTGCGCGCCCCGCTCGTGATCGCCACCACCCCCGCGGGCACGACGGACGCCCTGTCCGCCGCCGTCCCGGAACGGCCCGCGACGCTCTTCGACGTGCTGTACGACCCGTGGCCCACCGACCTCGCGGCCCGCTGGTCGGGCTACGGCGGTGCCGTGGTCAGCGGACTCGACCTGCTCGTGCACCAGGCGGTGCTCCAGGTCGAGCGGATGACCGGACTCGCCCCGGCGCCCCTCGACGCCATGCGGAAGGCGGGCGAGCTGGCCCTCGCGAGCCGCTGAGCACCGCGGCGGCGGGCCGGGCGCCGTCCCGCCTGATGGACCTGCGGCGGGGCACCGCGCCCGGACGTGGGAGGATCGGAGGTGGCGGGCCCGGGCCGCGCACCCGGTCGCGCCGACGCCGTACACGAGGACGCGTGTACGCAGCAGCAGTACCAGGGCGCGAGCATGAGGAGCACCGTTGAGCAGGTTGCGCTGGCTGACCGCGGGGGAGTCCCACGGTCCCGCACTTGTCGCGACGCTGGAGGGCCTTCCCGCCGGCGTGCCGATCACCACGGAGATGGTGGCGGACCACCTCGCCCGGCGGCGCCTGGGCTATGGACGCGGTGCCCGGATGAAGTTCGAGCGCGACGAGGTCACCTTCCTGGGCGGTGTCCGGCACGGTCTCACCCTCGGCTCGCCGGTGGCCGTCATGGTCGGCAACACCGAGTGGCCCAAGTGGGAGCAGGTCATGGCGGCCGACCCGGTCGACCCGTCGGTGCTGGCGGAGGTGGCCCGCAACGCGCCGCTGACCCGGCCCCGGCCCGGCCACGCCGACCTCGCGGGCATGCAGAAGTACGGCTTCGACGAGGCCCGGCCGATCCTGGAGCGCGCCTCCGCCCGGGAGACCGCGGCCCGTGTCGCGCTGGGCGCCGTGGCCCGTTCGTACCTGAAGGAGACGGCCGGGATCGAGATCGTCTCGCACGTCGTCGAGCTGGCCGCGGCGAAGGCCCCGTACGGCGTCTACCCCAAGCCCTCGGACGTCGAGAAGCTCGACGCCGACCCGGTGCGCTGCCTCGACGCCGACACGTCGAAGGCGATGGTCGCGGAGATCGACCAGGCCCACAAGGACGGCGACACGCTCGGCGGCGTCGTCGAGGTGCTCGCGTACGGCGTGCCGGTGGGCCTCGGCTCGCACGTGCACTGGGACCGGCGCCTCGACGCCCGGCTCGCGGCCGCGCTCATGGGCATCCAGGCGATCAAGGGCGTCGAGGTCGGCGACGGCTTCGAACTGGCCCGCGTGCCCGGCTCCAAGGCCCACGACGAGATCGTCCACACCGAGGACGGCATCCGCCGCACCTCCGGCCGCTCCGGCGGCACCGAGGGCGGTCTGACCACCGGCGAGCTGCTGCGCGTACGCGCCGCGATGAAGCCGATCGCGACCGTGCCGCGCGCGCTGGCCACGATCGACGTCGCGACCGGCGAGGCCGCCAAGGCCCACCACCAGCGCTCCGACGTCTGTGCGGTCCCGGCCGCCGGAATCGTCGCCGAGGCCATGGTCGCCCTCGTCCTCGCGGACGCGGTGGCCGAGAAGTTCGGCGGCGACAGCGTGCCCGAGACGCGGCGCAACGTCGAGTCCTACCTCGAGAACCTGGTCGTGCGGTGACCGCTGGACCACTGGTCGTCCTCGTCGGGCCGATGGGTGTCGGCAAGTCCACCGTCGGCGCGCTGGTCGCGGCCCGGCTCGGCTGCGCCTACCGCGACACGGACGACGACATCGTGGCCGAGCAGGGCCGCACCATCGCCGACATCTTCGTCGACGAGGGTGAGCCGGCCTTCCGCGCCATCGAGAAGAGCGCCGTGCGCAAGGCGCTGGCCGAGCACGAGGGAGTACTGGCGCTGGGTGGGGGCTCGATCCTCGACGCCGACACCCGCGCGCTGCTCGCCGGGCACCGGGTCGTCTACCTCTCCATGGACGTCGAGGAGGCGGTCCAGCGCACCGGCCTGAACGCGGCCCGTCCGCTGCTCGCCGTGAACCCGCGCCGGCAGTGGCGCGAGCTGATGGAGGCCCGCCGCCACCTGTACACAGAAGTCGCCCGCGCGGTCGTGCCCACCGACGGCCGCACCCCCGAAGAGGTCGCCCAAGCCGTCCTCGACGCACTGGAGTTGAAGGAAGCATGAGCGAGGCAGTGACGCGTATCCAGGTCGGCGGCACCGCGGGCACCGACCCGTACGAGGTCCTGGTGGGCCGTCAACTCCTCGGTGAACTGGGCGCGTTGATCGGCGACAGAGCCCAGCGTGTCGCGATCATCCACCCCGAGGCGCTCGCCGAGACCGGGGACGCGCTCCGCGCCGACCTGGCCGGACAGGGCTTCGAGGCCGTCGCCATCCAGGTGCCCAACGCGGAGGAGGCCAAGACCGCGGAGGTCGCCGCCTACTGCTGGAAGGCGCTCGGCCAGTCCGGCTTCACCCGCACCGACGTCATCGTCGGCGTGGGCGGCGGCGCCACCACCGACCTCGCCGGGTTCGTCGCGGCGACCTGGCTGCGCGGGGTGCGGTGGATCGCCGTTCCCACCACCGTGCTCGGCATGGTGGACGCGGCGGTCGGCGGCAAGACCGGCATCAACACCGCCGAGGGCAAGAACCTCGTCGGCTCCTTCCACCCGCCCGCGGGCGTGCTCTGCGACCTGGCCTCGCTCGACTCGCTGCCGGTCAACGACTTCGTCTCCGGGCTCGCCGAGATCATCAAGGCCGGCTTCATCGCCGACCCGGTGATCCTCGAGCTCATCGAGTCCGACCCCGAGGCGGCGCGGACGCCCGCGGGCCCGCACACCGCGGAGCTCATCGAGCGTTCCATCAAGGTGAAGGCCGAGGTCGTCTCCGGCGACCTCAAGGAGTCGGGGCTGCGCGAGATCCTCAACTACGGCCACACCCTCGCGCACGCCATCGAGAAGAACGAGCGCTACAAGTGGCGGCACGGCGCGGCCGTCTCCGTCGGCATGCACTTCGCCGCCGAACTCGGCCGACTGGCGGGCCGTCTGGACGACGCGACGGCCGACCGCCACCGCACGATCCTGGAGTCCGTCGGCCTCCCGCTCAGTTACCGCTACGACCAGTGGCCCAAGCTGCTGGAGAACATGAAGGTCGACAAGAAGTCCCGCGGCAATCTGCTGCGCTTCATCGTTCTCGACGGGCTGGCCAAGCCGACCGTCCTGGAGGGCCCCGACCCGGCGGTGCTCCTCGCGGCTTACGGCGAAGTGGGGGAGTAGCTCCCAACGGGCCCCTACTTGGCCCTGTTTGCCCTCCGTTCATGGGCACTCCCCGGCTTCCCCGGCCGTTCACACAACGACGGCCGGGGAAGGTACCGTTCGGTGGGGATCCCTCCCGCGCCCTTCAGGCTGTGGGGGAGAGCGGGAGGCTCCGCTCGCGGCGTCGATCGCCTGCCGCGAGCGAATGGGCGAAGAGATTCACGAGACGGAGTGGCACCGGATGCAGCACGCAGTGGGGGCTCCGCTGCCGCCGCCCCACCAGCCGGGGCAAGGACCCGCCGCCGACGGCTGGTCGCCGACCGCACAGCACCCGGGACACCCGGGCGGCCCCGCCGGTCCGGCGCCCACCAGCCCACCCGCCCCCGGCTTCACCGGTCCGCCGCCGGGACATCCGGCGCCCCCCTCGCACCTGCCGCATCCCGCGCCCCCGCAGCACGCCCCCGCGGCGCCGATCCCCGACACGACGGGCCATGTGCAGCTGCCCCCGGGCGGCCCGGTCGCCATGCCCAGCGCCCCGGGCGCTCCCGACCCCGCGGCGACCACCCTCGCCGTGCTGCTCATCGGGCCCGCGGGTGCGGGCAAGACGAGCGTCGCCAAGTACTGGGCGGACCACCGCCGGGTGCCGACCGCCCACATCAGCCTCGACGACGTACGGGAATGGGTGCGCTCGGGCTTCGCCGATCCGCAGTCGGGGTGGAACGACCATTCGGAGGCGCAGTACCGCCTGGCCCGCCGCACCTGCGGCTTCGCCGCGCGGAACTTCCTGGCGAACGGCATCTCCTGCATCCTCGACGACGCGGTCTTCCCGGACCGCCCGGTCGTCGGCCTCGGCGGCTGGAAGCGACACGTCGGGCCGGGGTTGCTGCCCGTGGTGTTGTTGCCGGGCCTGGAGATAGTCCTGGAGCGCAACGCCGAGCGCTCCGGAAACCGCCGCCTGACCGACGAGGAAGTCGCCCGTATCCACGGCCGGATGGCCGGCTGGTACGGCTCCGGGCTCCCCATCATCGACAACTCCCAGCTCGACGTCCCGTCCACGGCCCGCGTCCTGGACGAGGTCCTCGCCCGCTCCATCGCGAGCCCACCGCAGTGGTAGCCCCGCGGCACCGGCGTAACCCGTCGGCCGCACGGCATCGGTGGAGGAGCGCCGGGCGGCCGGCGGCACAGCGTCGTCGGTGACTCCGTCGGGGGGCCGCATCCTTGGTGTCGCCCCCGCCCATGTCCGGACCGCCATGGCGCGGCGCGCGCCGCGCCCCAGGCGGGGGTGCAGCGCGGCCGACGGCACCCAGGACTACCGCCCGGGTACTTGCCTCCGACGTGTCGGCCCTCTGGGGCGCCGCCCCACGAGTCAGGTCGCGCCGCCTGTCGGGCCCGCTGATCGCAGTCGCGGAACCAGCCCCCTGGCCCCCGCCCGCGGTGCCTCCCTCTCACCGGCGACCGCCTACCGCCCATCCGGCCCCGCTGGAACGGCGACATCGCGTCGACGCTCGTAGGCTCGATTTATGTCAGAGGTGTACGCGGCGCGACGCGAGCGGCTTCGGGAGCGCTGCGCGGCGGGCGGCAGCGCGACGGCGCTCGTCACCCGCCCGGCCAACGTGAGGTACCTCGCGGGCGCGGTCCCGCGCGGTGCCGTCCTCCTGGTGGGCAGCAGTGAGGACCTGCTGCTCTGCGGCGCTCCGCCGAGCGGCGAGGCCGACGAGGGGCGTCCCGACGAGGCGCTGCGCGTGCAGGTGCTGCCGCGCGCCGGGGGCGACGCGGCGGTCGCCGCCGCCGACGCAGCCATCGCCCAGGGCGCCGACTCCCTGGCGGTCGAGGAGCACCACCTCACCGTGACCCGGCACCGGGCCATCGGCTCGGTGGCACCCGGGCTGCGTCTCGCCGACCTGGGCGGTGCGGTGGAGCAGTTGCGGGTGATCAAGGACGAGGAGGAGATCTCCTGTCTGCGGATCGGCGCCGAGATCGCCGACCAGGCGCTCGGGGAGCTCCTCGAATCGATCCTCGTCGGCCGAACCGAGCGGCATCTCGCGCTGGAGCTGGAGCGCCGGCTGGTCGACCACGGTGCCGACGGCCCCGCCTTCGCGACCTCCGTCGGCACCGGCCCGAACTCCGGGCGGCGCGGGCACCGGCCCACCGACCGGCGCGTCGAGGAAGGAGATTTCCTTTCCGTATGCCTCGGCGCGACCTACCGCGGCTACCGCTGTGAAATCGGCCGTACCTTTGTGATCGGCACCTCGCCCGCCGACTGGCAGATCGAGTTGTACGACCTCGTCTTCGCCGCCCAGCGGGCCGGACGCGAGGCGCTGGTACCCGGCGCCGCCTACCGTGACGTGGACCGGGCCGCACGCCAGGTGCTCGACTCCGCGGGCCACACGGAGGGCCTTCCCGCACTGACCGGGCACGGTGTGGGGCTCGAAATCGACGAGGACCCGCAGCTGGCCCCCGCGGCCATGGGTAAACTGGACACTTGCGTGCCGGTCACCGTCGAACCGGGGGTCCACCTCCCGGGCCGGGGCGGTGTCAGGATCGATGACACGCTCGTCGTACGCCCCGAGGCGGACGGCGGACCCGAGCTACTCACCATCACGACCAAGGAACTGCTCGCGCTGTAGCCAATCGCTACGCGCGTGTCCCGGGGTCGTCCACGTCAGTCCAGGAGATTCCGCAACCGTGGCTTCCACGAACGACCTCAAGAACGGCCTGGTGCTCAAGCTCGACGGAGGCCAGCTCTGGTCCGTCGTCGAGTTCCAGCACGTCAAGCCCGGCAAGGGCCCGGCCTTCGTGCGCACCAAGCTGAAGAACGTGCTCTCCGGCAAGGTCGTCGACAAGACGTTCAACGCCGGCGTCAAGGTCGAGACGGCCACGATCGACAAGCGCGACATGCAGTTCTCGTACATGGACGGCGAGTACTTCGTCTTCATGGACATGGACACGTACGACCAGCTGATGGTCGACCGCAAGTCCGTCGGCGACGCCGCCAACTTCCTGATCGAGGGCTTCACCGCCACCGTGGCGCAGCACGAGGGCGAGGTGCTCTTCGTCGAGCTGCCGGCCGCCGTCGAGCTCGTCATCCAGGAGACCGAGCCGGGTGTCCAGGGCGACCGCTCCACCGGCGGCACCAAGCCCGCCACCCTGGAGACCGGTCACCAGATCCAGGTCCCGCTCTTCATCACCACCGGTGAGAAGATCAAGGTCGACACCCGCACGAGCGACTACCTCGGCCGGGTGAACAGCTAACCGTGGCTGCCCGCAACACGGCCCGCAAGCGCGCCTTCCAGATCCTCTTCGAGGGCGACCAGCGCGGCGTGGACGTCCTGACGGTCCTCGCGGACTGGATCCGGCACTCCCGGACCGACACCCGGCAGCCGCCGGTCAGCGAGTACACGATGGAGCTGGTCGAGGGCTACGCCACCAAGGCGAAGCGGATCGACGAGCTCATCGCGACCTACGCCGTCGACTGGACGCTGGACAGGATGCCGGTCGTCGACCGCAACATCCTGCGCCTCGGCGCCTACGAGCTGATCTGGGTCGACGGGACCCCCGACGCCGTGGTCCTCGACGAGGCGGTGCAGTTGGCGAAGGAGTTCTCCACGGACGAGTCGCCCTCGTTCGTGAACGGCCTGCTGGGCCGTCTGAAGGACCTGAAGCCGTCGCTGCGCCGCGACGAGGCCTAGGCCCTGTCGTCGAATTCCCGTCTGCCCCGCGACGCCATGCACGCACTCTCGCCGCACCGGGCACCGACCCGAGTACATCCAGTACGAGGGCCGGTGCCCGGCACCCCGAGAGCACGCACCTGACGCCGCAGGGCCCGCCCTCCGGGCGGACGGGAATTCGACGACAGGACCTGGCGCGTACGGCGCCGATGGTCCGTACGCGCCCGCAGACGACGTACGAGAACGCCGGAGGGCCCGCAGCACGTCCGCTGCGGGCCCTCCGGCGTTCTCGTACCCAGCTGGCTCCCGAGGCCCGCACACAGCCGCCGAGGTGGCCGGAACACATGGTTCCGGCCACCCCGGCGGCACGTTTCTGCTGAACTCCCCGAAGGGATCAGCCCTCGTCGTGGGCGACGGCGCGGCGCGCGTCCGCGTCCAGCACGCCCCAGCTGATCAGCTGCTCGGTGAGGACCGAGGGCGACTGGTCGTAGATGACGGCGAGGGTGCGCAGGTCGTCCTGGCGGATCGACAGCACCTTGCCGTTGTAGTCACCGCGCTGGGACTGGATCGTCGCGGCGTAGCGCTGCAGCGGACCCGCCTTTTCGGCCGGCACGTGGGCCAGCCGCTCCAGGTCGAGGACGAGCTTCGGCGGCGGCTCGGCGGCTCCGCCAGGAGTGGTGCCGGGCAGCAGCTCCTGCACGGGAACCCCGTAGAAATCCGCGAGTTCGGCGAGGCGCTGCACGGTGACGGCGCGGTCGCCGCGCTCGTACGACCCGACCACGACCGCCTTCCAGCGTCCCTGTGACTTCTCCTCGACTCCGTGGAGGGAAAGGCCCTGCTGGGTGCGGATGGCCCGGAGCTTGGCCCCGAGCTGTTTGGCGTATTCGCTGGACATATAGCTCCCCGGACGCTGTATCAACGTGCGGCTCCGCCGCGCGGCTGGTGACTCTGGTGACTCACTGTGAGGTTACGCAGCGTTACTCTCCCCCGTCAAGCCGAATGGTCCGGACCGACCTTCGCGCGGGAGTCACCGGCGGTGGCCCACGGGGTGGTGATCAGGCGCGTTGCCGGGCTGGTACCGTGGATGGCGCAAATCCGACGTCCTTTAATGATCCGTCCCGTGAGGCGGAGAAGGAGGTCCGTTTCGTATGGACACCGAGCAGGACAAGCAGCAGTACGAAGCCGACGCGCGGCCCGTTCTGGAAGCCCCCGACATCGCGCGGGTGCTGACCCGCATCGCCCACGAGATCGTCGAACGCGCCAAGGGCGCCGACGACGTGGTGCTCCTCGGCATTCCGACCCGGGGCGTCTTCCTGGCCCGCAGACTGGCCGACAAGCTCGAAGAGATCACCGATCGCAAGATCCCGGTCGGCTCGCTCGACATCACCATGTACCGCGACGACCTGCGCATGCACCCGCCGCGTGCGCTGGCCCGCACCGAGATCCCCGGTGACGGCATCGACGGCCGCCTGGTCGTCCTCGTCGACGACGTGCTCTTCTCCGGCCGCACCATCCGCGCCGCGCTCGACGCGCTGAACGACATCGGCCGACCGCGCGCCGTGCAGCTCGCGGTCCTCGTCGACCGCGGCCACCGCGAACTGCCCATCCGCGCCGACTACGTCGGCAAGAACCTCCCCACGTCGTTGCGGGAGACGGTCAAGGTCCAGCTCGCCGAGGAGGACGGTCGCGACACCGTGCTGCTCGGTGCGAAGCGGACCTCCCCGGACGCACAGCAGTAGCACTCCGGAGTACGTCACCGCCGTACGCCCCCGAGTGCGCTCCTCGCGCGCCCGCCTGCCCGAATTCTCCTGAACTGCCTTACGGAGCCTGACAGATGCAGCGTCATCTCATCTCGGCCGCCGACCTCACCCGCGACGACGCCGTCCTGATCCTCGACACCGCCGAGGAGATGGCCCGGGTCGCCGACCGGCCGATCAAAAAGCTGCCGACCCTGCGCGGCCGCACCGTCGTCAACCTCTTCTTCGAGGACTCGACCCGTACCCGGATCTCCTTCGAGGCCGCCGAGAAGCGCCTCTCCGCGGACGTCATCAACTTCACCGCCAAGGGGTCCTCGGTGTCCAAGGGGGAGTCCCTGAAGGACACCGCCCAGACCCTCGAAGCCATGGGCGTCGACGCCGTCGTCATCCGGCACGGCGCCTCCGGAGCCCCGTACCGGCTCGCCACCTCCGGCTGGATCGACGCCGCCGTCATCAACGCGGGTGACGGCACCCACCAGCACCCCACGCAGGCCCTGCTCGACGCCTTCACCATGCGTCGCCGCCTGGTCGGCCGCGACGCCGGGATCGGCCAGGACCTGTCCGGCAAGCGCATCACGATCGTCGGCGACGTCCTGCACAGCCGGGTCGCCCGCTCCAACGTCGACCTGCTGCACACCCTCGGCGCCGAGGTCACCCTCGTCGCCCCGCCCACCCTGGTGCCGGTCGGCGTGGAGTCCTGGCCCTGCGAGATCTCCTACGACCTCGACAGCACCCTCTCCAAGTCCGACGCGGTGATGATGCTGCGCGTCCAGCGCGAGCGGATGAACGCGGCGTTCTTCCCGACCGAGCGCGAGTACTCGCGGCGCTACGGCCTCGACGGCGACCGCATGGCGAAGATGCCCGAGCACGCCATCGTGATGCACCCCGGTCCGATGGTCCGCGGCATGGAGATCACCGCCGAGGTCGCCGACTCCGACCGCTGCACCGTCGTCGAGCAGGTCGCGAACGGCGTCTCGATCCGCATGGCCGTGCTCTACCTGCTCCTGGGCGGCAACGAGCCCGCCGTCACCCACACCCGTACCGAGGAGAAGTAAGAACATGAGCAAGATCCTGATCCGTGGTGCGAAGGTGCTCGGGGGCGAGCCGCAGGACGTACTGATCGACGGTGCCGTGATCGAGGCGGTGGGTACCGGTCTCCCGGACGAGGGCGCCGAGGTCGTCGAGGCCGACGGCAAGGTCCTGCTGCCGGGCCTCGTCGACCTGCACACCCATCTGCGGGAGCCCGGTCGTGAGGACTCCGAGACCGTCCTGACCGGTACGCGAGCGGCGGCGAGCGGCGGCTACACCGCCGTGTTCGCCATGGCCAACACCTTCCCGGTCGCCGACACCGCCGGTGTGGTCGAGCAGGTCTACCGGCTCGGCCAGGAGCACGGCTACTGCGACGTGCAGCCCATCGGCGCCGTCACGGTCGGCCTGGAGGGCAAGAAGCTCGCCGAGCTGGGCGCGATGCACGAGTCCGCGGCCGGCGTCACCGTCTTCTCGGACGACGGCAAGTGCGTGGACGACGCGGTGATCATGCGCCGGGCCCTGGAGTACGTGAAGGCCTTCGGCGGCGTGGTCGCGCAGCACGCGCAGGAGCCCCGCCTCACCGAGGGCGCCCAGATGAACGAGGGCGTCGTCTCCGCCGAGCTGGGGCTCGGGGGCTGGCCCGCGGTGGCCGAAGAATCGATCATCGCCCGGGATGTCCTGCTCGCCGAGCATGTCGGCTCCCGCGTCCACATCTGCCACCTGTCGACCGCCGGCAGCGTCGAGATCGTGCGCTGGGCCAAGTCCCGCGGCATCGACGTCACCGCCGAGGTCACCCCGCACCACCTCCTCCTCACCGACGAGCTGGTCCGCACGTACGACCCGGTCTACAAGGTCAACCCGCCGCTGCGCACCGAGCGCGACGTGACGGCGCTGCGCGAGGCGCTCGCCGACGGCACGATCGACATCGTCGCCACCGACCACGCGCCGCACCCGCACGAGGACAAGGACTGCGAGTGGGCCGCCGCCGCCATGGGCATGGTGGGGCTCGAGACCGCGCTCTCCGTCGTCCAGCAGACGATGGTGGAGACCGGACTGCTGGACTGGGCCGGCGTCGCCGACCGCATGTCCTTCAAGCCCGCCCGGATCGGGCAGGCCGCGGGCCACGGCCGTCCCGTCTCGGCAGGTGAGCCCGCCAACCTCACGCTCGTCGACACGGCATACCGTGGGGCCGTGGACCCCGCGGGCTTCGCCTCGCGCAGCCGCAACACCCCCTACGAGGGCCGTGAGCTGCCGGGCCGGGTCACGCACACCTGGCTGCGGGGCAAGGCCACCCTCGTCGACGGGAAGCTCGCGTGACACCTCTCATCCCGATGGCCGCCTCCATGGCTGCCGAACAGAAGTCCGCCGAAGTGACCGACTGGGCCGCCCGGATCGGCTGGCTCGTCGGCCTCGTCCTGTTCGTCGCCCTCGTCTACTGGCTGATGCGCGAGGGCTGGAAGTGGCGCGGCACCCTTCAGAGTGACCTGCCGGAGCTGCCCGCCGCGCCGGAAGACCCCGGCCCGGCGAAACTGAGCATGAGCGGCCGCTACCACGGCTCCACCACCGCCGGGCAGTGGCTGGACCGCATCGTGGCGCACGGCCTGGGCACCCGAAGCCGGGTCGAGCTCACGCTGACGGACGCGGGACTGGACGTCGTACGCCCCGGCGCCACCGACTTCTTCATCCCGGCCGAGGCACTGCGCGAGGCCCTGCTCGGCAAGGGCATCGCCGGGAAGGTCCTCAGTGAGGGCGGTCTGCTCGTCATCACCTGGGCGTACGGCGACAAGCTGATCGACTCCGGGTTCCGCTCGGACCGCGCGGCCGAGCACATCGAGTGGGTCGACACCCTGAACAACATGATCAACAAGAGCACCAAGACGGAAGGCGCACGATGACGACCTCCATCCAGGGAGCCGCCTCGCAGAGGCACAAGGCAGCTCC
The DNA here is from genome assembly GCF_039503195.1 of Streptomyces mirabilis. Taxonomy (NCBI): domain Bacteria; kingdom Bacillati; phylum Actinomycetota; class Actinomycetes; order Kitasatosporales; family Streptomycetaceae; genus Streptomyces; species Streptomyces mirabilis. The sequence continues at coordinate 2,284,405 of NZ_JBCJKP010000001.1, read as the reverse complement.
CGCCGTACTCGTCCTGGAGGACGGCCGGACCTTCCGTGGCCGCGCCTACGGGGCCGTGGGGGTGACCTTCGGCGAGGCCGTGTTCTCCACCGGGATGACCGGCTACCAGGAGACCCTCACCGACCCGTCGTACCACCGCCAGGTCGTTGTCATGACCGCCCCGCACGTCGGCAACACCGGCGTCAACGACGAGGACCCCGAGTCGAAGCGGATCTGGGTCGCCGGCTACGTCGTCCGCGACCCCGCGCGCGTGCCCTCCAACTGGCGCGCCCGGCGCTCGCTGGACGAGGAACTGCGCAGCCAGGGCGTCGTCGGCATCAGCGGTGTCGACACCCGCGCCCTCACCCGTCACCTGCGTGAGCGCGGCGCCATGCGCGTGGGCATCTTCTCGGGCAACGCGCTGCCCGACGAGGGCACCATGCTCGCCGAGGTGCGCCAGGCGCCCGAGATGAAGGGCGCGAACCTCGCCGCCGAGGTCGCCACCAATGAGACCTACGTCGTCCCCGCCATCGGCGAGAAGAAGTTCACGGTCGCCGCCGTCGACCTGGGCATCAAGGGCATGACCCCGCACCGCATGGCCGAGCGCGGCATCGAGGTGCACGTGCTGCCCGCCACGGCCACGGCCGAGGACGTGTACGCCGTGAACCCCGACGGGGTCTTCTTCTCCAACGGCCCCGGTGACCCGGCCACCGCCGACGGCCCCGTCGCCGTCATGCGGGAGGTCCTCGCCCGCAGGACCCCGCTCTTCGGCATCTGCTTCGGCAACCAGATCCTCGGCCGCGCCCTCGGTTTCGGCACGTACAAGCTGAAGTACGGCCACCGCGGCATCAACCAGCCGGTCCAGGACCGTACGACCGGCAAGGTCGAGGTCACCGCGCACAACCACGGCTTCGCCGTCGACGCGCCGCTCGGCAAGGTCTCCGAGACCCCCTACGGCCGCGCCGAGGTCTCCCACGTCTGCCTGAACGACCAGGTCGTCGAGGGGCTCCACCTCCTCGACCAGCCGGCCTTCAGCGTCCAGTACCACCCCGAAGCGGCAGCCGGCCCGCACGACGCCGCCTACCTGTTCGACCGCTTCGTTTCCCTGATGGAGGGCCAGCGTGCCTAAGCGCACCGATATCCAGTCCGTCCTGGTCATCGGCTCCGGCCCGATCGTCATCGGCCAGGCCGCCGAGTTCGACTACTCCGGCACCCAGGCGTGCCGCATCCTGCGCGCCGAGGGCCTGAGGGTCATCCTGGTCAACTCCAACCCGGCGACGATCATGACGGACCCGGAGATCGCCGACGCCACCTACGTCGAGCCGATCACCCCCGAGTTCGTCGAGAAGATCATCGCCAAGGAGCGCCCGGACGTCCTGCTGCCGACGCTCGGCGGCCAGACGGCCCTCAACACCGCGATCTCCATGCACGAGCAGGGTGTGCTGGAGAAGTACGGCGTCGAGCTGATCGGCGCCAACGTCGAGGCGATCAACAAGGGCGAGGACCGCGACCTCTTCAAGGGCGTCGTCGAGGCCGTCCGCGCGAAGATCGGGCACGGCGAGTCCGCCCGGTCCGTGATCTGCCACTCCATGGACGACGTGCTCGCGGGCGTCGAGACGCTCGGCGGCTATCCCGTCGTCGTCCGGCCCTCCTTCACCATGGGCGGCGCCGGCTCCGGCTTCGCCCACGACGAGGAGGAGCTGCGCCGGATCGCCGGTCAGGGTCTCACGCTCTCCCCGACCACCGAGGTGCTCCTGGAGGAGTCCATCCTCGGCTGGAAGGAGTACGAGCTGGAGCTGATGCGCGACAAGAACGACAACGTCGTGGTCGTCTGCTCCATCGAGAACTTCGACCCGATGGGCGTCCACACCGGTGACTCCATCACCGTCGCGCCGGCGATGACGCTGACCGACCGCGAGTACCAGCGACTGCGCGACATCGGCATCGCGATCATCCGTGAGGTCGGCGTCGACACCGGGGGCTGCAACATCCAGTTCGCGGTCAACCCCGTCGACGGCCGCATCATCGTCATCGAGATGAACCCGCGCGTCTCGCGGTCCTCGGCGCTCGCCTCCAAGGCCACCGGCTTCCCGATCGCCAAGATCGCCGCGAAGCTCGCCGTCGGCTACACGCTCGACGAGATCCCGAACGACATCACCGAGAAGACCCCGGCCTCCTTCGAGCCGACGCTCGACTACGTGGTCGTGAAGGCCCCACGCTTCGCCTTCGAGAAGTTCCCGTCCGCCGACTCCACCCTGACGACCACCATGAAGTCGGTCGGCGAGGCCATGGCGATCGGCCGCAACTTCACCGAGGCGCTGCAGAAGGCGCTGCGGTCGCTGGAGAAGAAGGGCAGCCAGTTCACGTTCGTCGGCGAGCCCGGTGACAAGGCTCTTCTCCTGGAGGAGTCCGTGCGGCCCACCGACGGCCGGATCAACACCGTCATGCAGGCCATCCGCGCGGGCGCCACGCCCGAGGAGGTCTTCGAGTCGACGAAGATCGACCCGTGGTTCGTCGACCAGCTCTTCCTGATCAAGGAGATCGCGGACGAGCTGGGCGCCGCCGACAAGCTCGCCCCCGAGCTGCTCGCCGAGGCCAAGCGGCACGGCTTCTCCGACGCCCAGATCGCCGAGATCCGCGGGCTGCGCGAGGACGTGGTGCGCGAGGTGCGGCACGCGCTGGGTGTGCGCCCGGTGTACAAGACGGTCGACACCTGCGCCGCCGAGTTCGCGGCGAAGACGCCGTACTTCTACTCCTCGTACGACGAGGAGACGGAGGTCGCGCCGCGCGAGAAGCCCGCGGTGATCATCCTGGGTTCCGGTCCGAACCGCATCGGCCAGGGCATCGAGTTCGACTACTCCTGCGTCCACGCCTCCTTCGCGCTCAGCGACGCGGGCTACGAGACCGTGATGGTCAACTGCAATCCCGAGACCGTCTCCACGGACTACGACACCTCCGACCGTCTGTACTTCGAGCCGCTGACGCTCGAGGACGTGCTGGAGATCGTCCACGCGGAGTCGCTGGCCGGCCCGATCGCCGGTGTGATCGTCCAGCTCGGCGGCCAGACCCCGCTGGGCCTGGCCCAGGCCCTCAAGGACAACGGCGTGCCGGTCGTCGGTACGTCCCCCGAGGCGATCCACGCCGCCGAGGACCGCGGCGCCTTCGGACGCGTCCTCGCGGAGGCCGGTCTCCCGGCCCCCAAGCACGGCACCGCCACCACCTTCGCCGAGGCCAAGGCCATCGCGGACGAGATCGGCTACCCGGTTCTCGTACGGCCGTCGTACGTCCTCGGCGGGCGCGGCATGGAGATCGTGTACGACGAGACCCGGCTGTCGTCCTACATCGCCGAGTCGACCGAGATCAGCCCCTCCCGGCCGGTCCTCGTCGACCGCTTCCTCGACGACGCGATCGAGATCGACGTGGACGCGCTGTACGACGGCGAGGAGCTGTACCTCGGCGGCGTGATGGAGCACATCGAGGAGGCCGGCATCCACTCCGGCGACTCGGCGTGCGCGCTGCCGCCGATCACGCTGGGCGGCTTCGACATCAAGCGGCTGCGGGCCTCCACGGAGGCCATCGCGAAGGGTGTCGGGGTCCGTGGTCTGATCAACATCCAGTTCGCGATGGCGGGCGACATCCTGTACGTCCTCGAAGCCAACCCGCGAGCCTCGCGCACGGTCCCCTTCACCTCGAAGGCGACCGCGGTGCCGCTGGCGAAGGCCGCCGCCCGGATCTCGCTGGGCGCGACCGTCGCCGAGCTGCGGGCGGAGGGGCTGCTCCCCGCGCACGGTGACGGTGGCGAGCTGCCGCTCGACGCGCCGATCTCCGTCAAGGAGGCCGTCATGCCGTGGTCGCGCTTCCGCGACATCCACGGACGCGGCGTCGACACCGTCCTCGGCCCGGAGATGCGCTCCACCGGTGAGGTCATGGGCATCGACTCCGTCTTCGGCACGGCGTACGCCAAGTCCCAGGCGGGCGCCTACGGTCCGCTGCCGACCAAGGGCCGCGCCTTCATCTCGGTCGCCAACCGTGACAAGCGCTCGATGATCTTCCCGGCGCGCGAGCTGGTCGCGCACGGCTTCGAGCTGCTGGCCACCTCCGGCACGGCCGAGGTGCTCAAGCGCAACGGCATCAACGCGACGGTCGTGCGCAAGCAGTCCGAGGGCACAGGACCGAACGGCGAGCGGACCATCGTCCAGCTGATCCACGACGGCGAGGTCGACCTCATCGTCAACACGCCGTACGGCACCGGTGGCCGCCTCGACGGCTACGAGATCCGTACGGCCGCGGTGGCACGCTCCGTGCCGTGCCTGACGACCGTCCAGGCACTCGCCGCCGCCGTCCAGGGCATCGACGCGCTCAACCACGGCGACGTGGGCGTGCGCTCACTCCAGGAACACGCCGAGCATCTGACAGCGGCCCGCGACTAGCAGCCCTGAGGGGGACACCGGAAACGGTGTCCCCCTCTTCATGAGGCTCATGAGGCTTCACGAGGACACCGAGAGCTTCAAGAGGACACTGAGACATGTACAAGCTTTTCTTCCGGCTGGTCTTCCAGCGGATGGACCCCGAGCAGGCCCACCACCTCGCCTTCCGCTGGATCCGGCTCGTCGCCCGTATCCCCGTATTGCGTACGTTCGTCGCCGCCGTGCTCGCGCCCCGCCACAAGGAGTTGCGGACCGAGGCGTTCGGCCTGCGGATGCACGGTCCCTTCGGGCTCGCGGCGGGCTTCGACAAGAACGCCGTCGCGATCGACGGGATGTCGATGCTCGGCTTCGACCACGTCGAGATCGGCACGGTCACGGGGGAGCCGCAGCCGGGCAACCCCAAGAAGCGGCTGTTCCGCCTCGTGGCGGACCGGGCGCTGATCAACCGCATGGGGTTCAACAACGAGGGCTCCGCGGCCGTCAGCGAGCGCCTGGGGGCCCGTACGCCCGTCTTCCGGACCGTCGTGGGCGTCAACATCGGCAAGACCAAGGTCGTTCCCGAGGAGGAGGCCGTCGGCGACTACGTGAAGTCGACCGAGCGGCTCGCCCGGCACGCGGACTACCTCGTGGTGAACGTGAGCTCGCCGAACACGCCCGGCCTGCGCAACCTCCAGGCGACCGAGGCACTGCGGCCGCTGCTGAGCGCCGTCCGCGAGGCCGCCGACCGCGCGGTCACCGACCGGCGTGTGCCGCTGCTCGTCAAGATCGCGCCCGACCTCGCCGACGAGGACGTCGACGCGGTCGCCGACCTCGCCGTCGAGCTCGGCCTGGACGGGATCATCGCCACGAACACCACGATCGCGCGCGATGGACTCGGTTTGAAGTCCGAACCCTCGCTCGTCGGGGAGACCGGCGGACTCTCGGGCGCGCCGCTGAAGGCACGCTCCCTTGAGGTGCTGCGCCGGCTCTACGCGCGCGTGGGCGACCGGATCACCCTGGTGGGCGTCGGCGGCGTCGAGAACGCCGAGGACGCCTGGCAGCGCATCCTGGCCGGCGCCACGCTGGTCCAGGGGTACAGCGCGTTCATCTACGAGGGCCCCTTCTGGGGCCGGGCGATCCACAAAGGGCTCGCCGCCCGCCTCCGTACCAGCCCGTACGCCACCCTCGCCGACGCGGTCGGCGCCGACGTGAGGAAGTCCGCATGAGCCTGGAACCCTTTGGCGCACGTCTTCGCCGTGCCATGGACGAGCGCGGCCCGCTGTGCGTTGGCATCGACCCGCACGCCTCGCTGCTCACCGACTGGGGCCTGAACGACGACATCGCGGGCCTGGAGCGGTTCAGCCGCACCGTCGTCGAGGCGCTGGCCGAGCGGGTCGCGGTCCTCAAGCCGCAGAGCGCGTTCTTCGAGCGGTTCGGCTCGCGGGGCATCGCCGTCCTGGAGAAGTCGGTCGAGGAGGCGCGGGCGGCCGGGGCGCTGGTCGTGATGGACGCCAAGCGCGGCGACATCGGCTCGACCATGGCCGCGTACGCGGAGACCTTCCTGCGCAAGGACGCGCCGCTCTTCTCGGACGCGCTGACGGTGTCGCCGTACCTGGGCTACGGCTCGCTGAAGCCCGCGGTGGACCTGGCGCGCGAGAGCGGGGCCGGGCTCTTCGTCCTCGCGCTCACCTCGAACCCGGAGGGTGGCGAGGTGCAGCACGCCGTCCGCGGGGACGGCCGCAACGTCGGAGCGACCATGCTGGCCCACCTCGCCGCCGAGAACGCGGGACAGACGCCCCTGGGGTCCTTCGGTGCGGTCGTCGGCGCCACGCTGGGCGATCTCTCCTCCTACGACCTGGACATCAACGGACCGCTCCTGGCGCCCGGCATCGGCGCCCAGGGAGCCACGGCGGCCGATCTGGCGGGCGTCTTCGGGGCGGCGGTGCGCAATGTCGTGCCGAACGTGAGCCGGGGTGTTCTTCGTCACGGTCCCGACGTGGTCGCGCTGCGTGCGTCCGCCGAGCGCTTCGCGGAGGAGATCAGAGCCGCCGTGACGGCCGCCTGAGTCCTCCGACAGCCGTTCGGGAGTCCTCCGATGAGTGCGTTCGGAGCGCCGCGAGTCTGAATACATCCTCAAATCCGGGGCAGTATGTCGTAAATGTCCGGCTCCAGGGAGGCTGACCAGGACTTTTCCGCTGTTCTCGCTGACTCTGGCGCACTTGCCCGCTAGTCTCCGTCGAGTGGGGCCACCTCCCACGCTTTCAAGGCAGTGCGGGGGAGAACGGGCAAGCGTGTTGCTCGTAGCTCCCCAGGTGTGGGGCGACTAGGTTCCTCACCGGTCCGTATCCGACAGTTCGACATCCGAGGTGACGTAGGCGTGGCTCTTCCGCCCCTTACCCCTGAACAGCGCGCAGCCGCGCTCGAAAAGGCCGCCGCGGCTCGCCGGGAGCGGGCCGAGGTCAAGAATCGACTCAAGCACTCCGGCGCCTCCCTCCACGAGGTCATCAAGCAGGGCCAGGAGAACGACGTCATCGGCAAGATGAAGGTCTCCGCTCTCCTGGAGTCCCTGCCGGGCGTGGGCAAGGTCCGCGCCAAGCAGATCATGGAGCGACTCGGTATCTCCGAGAGCCGCCGCGTACGCGGCCTCGGCTCGAACCAGATCGCTTCTCTGGAGCGTGAGTTCGGCGGCTCCGGCGCCTGAGTCCTGGGCATACCGGGATTGCTGGAATAATCGCTGCATGAGTGAACGACCGCGGCTGACCGTGCTCTCCGGCCCCTCTGGGGTCGGCAAGAGCACGGTCGTCGCCCATATGCGCAAGGAACACCCCGAGGTCTGGCTCTCGGTGTCGGCGACGACCCGCAAGCCGCGCCCCGGTGAGAAGCATGGAGTCCACTACTTCTTCGTCTCCGACGAGGAGATGGACAAGCTGATCGCCAACGGCGAGCTGCTGGAGTGGGCCGAATTCGCCGGCAACCGCTACGGGACGCCGCGTGCCGCCGTCCTGGAGCACCTGGAGTCGGGCGTGCCCGTCCTCCTGGAGATCGACCTCCAGGGCGCACGGCAGGTCCGCGAGTCCATGTCGGAGGCCCTGCTCGTGTTCCTGGCTCCGCCCTCCTGGGACGAGCTGGTGCGCAGGCTCACCGGACGGGGCACCGAACCGCCCGAGGTGATCGAGCGCCGCCTGGAGGCGGCCAAGATCGAACTGGCGGCCGAGCCGGAGTTCGATGTCACCCTGGTCAACACCTCCGTCGAGGACGTGGCGCGTGAGCTGCTAGCCTTGGTAGAAGTTGTTTGATCTTTCAGGTCACTTTTAGGTCATTTCCACCTTTCGGAAGGCAGAGCGTGTCCTCTTCCATTACCGCTCCCGAGGGCATCATCAACCCTCCGATCGACGAGCTCCTCGAGGCCACCGACTCGAAGTACAGCCTCGTGATCTACGCGGCCAAGCGCGCCCGTCAGATCAACGCGTACTACTCGCAGCTCGGCGAGGGCCTCCTCGAGTACGTCGGTCCGCTCGTCGACACCCACGTCCACGAGAAGCCGCTGTCGATCGCCCTGCGCGAGATCAACGCGGGTCTGCTGACGTCCGAGGCCGTCGAGGGCCCCGCGCAGTAGTCGTTCAATCGCTCATCCCAGGCCCGGCGGCGCGACCGCCGGGCCTGTGGTGTGTCATGGAGTCGTACGTTTCCGAGCTCGGGGAGAGACGGTGGACAAACCCAAGGTCGTGCTGGGGGTCAGCGGTGGCATCGCCGCGTACAAGGCCTGTGAGCTGCTGCGCAGGCTGACGGAGTCGGGCCACGACGTGCGCGTCGTCCCCACCGCCTCGGCGCTGCACTTCGTCGGCGCCGCCACCTGGTCCGCGCTCTCCGGCCATCCCGTCTCCACCGAGGTCTGGTCGGACGTCCACGAGGTCCCGCACGTCCGCATCGGACAGCACGCGGACCTGGTGGTGGTGGCCCCCGCGACGGCCGACATGCTCGCCAAGGCCGCCCACGGCCTGGCCGACGACCTCCTCACCAACACCCTGCTCACCGCCCGCTGCCCGGTCGTCTTCGCGCCCGCCATGCACACAGAGATGTGGGAGCACCCCGCCACCCAGGAGAACGTGGCGACGCTGCGCCGCCGCGGCGCCGTCGTCATCGAGCCCGCCGTGGGGCGCCTGACCGGCGTCGACACCGGCAAGGGGCGACTGCCCGAGCCCGCGGAGATCTTCGAGGTCTGCCGCCGGGTGCTCGCCCGCGGCGCGACCGAGGCCGATCTGACCGGCCGCCACGTCGTCGTCAGCGCCGGCGGTACCCGAGAGCCCCTCGACCCCGTCCGCTTCCTCGGCAACCGCTCCTCCGGCAAGCAGGGGTACGCCCTGGCGCGCACGGCGGCCGCGCGGGGCGCCCGGGTCACGCTGATCGCCGCGAACACCGGACTGCCGGACCCGGCGGGCGTGGACGTGGTGCCGGTCGGGACGGCCGTACAGCTGCGCGAGGCGGTCCTCAAGGCGGCCTCGGACGCCGACGCCGTGGTGATGGCGGCTGCGGTGGCGGACTTCCGCCCGGCCGCCTACGCGACCGGGAAGATCAAGAAGAAGGACGACCGGGAACCGGAGCCGATCGTTCTGGTTCGCAATCCGGACATCCTCGCGGAGATCTCGGCGGACCGTCCCCGCCGTGGCCAGGTGGTCGTCGGTTTCGCCGCCGAGACGGACGACGTCCTCGCCAACGGTCGTACGAAGCTGGCGCGCAAGGGGTGCGATCTTCTCGTCGTGAACGAGGTGGGGGAGCGCAAGACCTTCGGTGCCGAGGAGAACGAGGCCGTGGTGCTGGGGGCCGACGGCAGTGAGACCGCGGTGCCGTACGGACCCAAGGAGGCTTTGGCCGAGATGGTGTGGGACCTGGTGGTACGCCGCCTGGTGTGACTGTCTCATTAACCCCAGCCGCCGCGTCCATCAGCGTGAAATCGCCCGTGGGGACCCTGGTGGAGAACGATCGGCATGGCGCAGAATGCCCGTGCCGCAGGTCACAGGGCTTCCGAGAAGCGAGACAGGGGGGCCTGTGGGTGAGCGCGACCGATAAACTGTTCTCGGACGACGCCGAGCGCAGCTCTCGTCCCGTCCACCAATGATCAGCCAGCAGCCGCTGCAACCACAGGGAGCGTTGTGTCCCGTCGCCTGTTCACCTCGGAGTCCGTGACCGAGGGTCACCCCGACAAGATCGCTGACCAGATCAGCGACACCATTCTCGATGCGCTTCTGCGGGAAGACCCGACGTCCAGGGTCGCCGTGGAGACGCTGATCACGACCGGCCTGGTGCACGTGGCCGGCGAGGTCACGACCAAGGCGTACGCGCCGATCGCCCAGCTGGTCCGCGACAAGATCCTGGAGATCGGTTACGACTCGTCGAAGAAGGGCTTCGACGGAGCTTCCTGTGGTGTCTCGGTGTCGATCGGCTCGCAGTCGCCCGACATCGCGCAGGGTGTCGACACGGCGTACGAGAACCGGGTCGAGGGCGACGAGGACGAACTCGACAAGCAGGGCGCAGGCGACCAGGGTCTGATGTTCGGGTACGCGACGGACGAGACCCCGGAGCTGATGCCGCTCCCGATCCACCTCGCGCACCGCCTGTCGCACCGCCTCTCCGAGGTCCGCAAGAACGGGACGATCCCCTACCTCCGTCCCGACGGCAAGACCCAGGTCACCATCGAGTACGACGGCGACAAGGCGGTCCGTCTGGACACGGTCGTCGTCTCCTCGCAGCACGCGTCGGACATCGACCTCGACTCCCTCCTCGCCCCCGACATCCGCGAGTTCGTGGTGGAGCCGGAGCTCAAGGCCCTCCTCGACGACGGCATCAAGCTGGAGACCGAGGGCTACCGTCTCCTCGTGAACCCGACCGGCCGCTTCGAGATCGGCGGCCCGATGGGCGACGCCGGCCTCACCGGCCGCAAGATCATCATCGACACGTACGGCGGCATGGCCCGCCACGGCGGCGGCGCCTTCTCGGGCAAGGACCCGTCCAAGGTCGACCGCTCCGCCGCCTACGCCATGCGCTGGGTCGCCAAGAACGTCGTCGCCGCGGGCCTCGCCTCCCGCTGCGAGGTCCAGGTCGCCTACGCCATCGGCAAGGCCGAGCCGGTCGGTCTCTTCGTCGAGACCTTCGGCACCGCCAAGGTCGACGCCGAGAAGATCGAGACCGCCATCGCCGAGGTCTTCGACCTCCGCCCGGCGGCCATCATCCGCGACCTCGACCTGCTGCGCCCGATCTACTCCCAGACGGCCGCCTACGGCCACTTCGGCCGCGAGCTGCCCGACTTCACGTGGGAGCGCACGGACCGCGTGGAGGCCCTGCGCAAGGCCGTCGGTCTGTAAGCAACGCCTGCACGGCGAGGCCCGGTACCCCTTCGGGGGTGCCGGGCCTCACCGTTTCCCGGCGGGAGTCCGCGAGGGGCGGGCGCTGCGGGTGGGTAAAGGTGGGTGGGTAAATCGGTGGTGCGGGTGGGGGCGCGGTTCGTAAGGTCGGGGTCTCCCGGTGCGATGGCCGCGGTTACTTCGGTGGAGTGCGCCCAGGGCGCGCGCGGTGATTCTGGATCATGGTCCGCTGCCGCTTGGAACTCGGGAGAACTGACGTCGTGGCGTCCGGTGCGATGGGCACGGGTACTTCCGGGGTGTGATCCCCTCGCAGGTTCGCATCCTGCTGCCGGTCCTTGGACCGGTATGGCCGAGTGGCCCATGGCAGAAGCGCCCTCGGGGCGTTCGTGATCCGTGGCCGGTCCGATCTCGGGCGCGCGGCGGTGTCAGTGGGGTCTGGTAGGAATGTTGCTGTGAGCAGCGCGAACGGGTGGGGTGAGGGTGGCGCGGAGGGCGCGCCGCCCGAGCAGCTTGCGTTGATTCGGGAAGGGGTGCGGCAGGCCCGGGCGCCCAAGGCGAAGCCGCGGACGTGGCGGGGGGCGAAGCTCGCCGAGGAGCTGCCTGTCGCACGCGTTCTCGTCGACAAGGGTGTGCTGCACCTCGACCGCTATTTCGACTACGCCGTGCCCGCGGAGCTGGATGCCGAGGCACAGCCGGGCGTGCGGGTCCGGGTGCGGTTCGGGGCAGGGCGGCACCGGGTGCGGGAGGGCCGGCGCGAGGGCGGGGGGCTGATCGACGGGTTCCTCGTCGAGCGGCTCGCCGCGTCCGACTACGCCGGGCCGCTGGCCGCGCTCGCGCAGGTCGTGTCGCCCGAGCCCGTGCTCGGGCCCGAGCTGCTGGGACTCGCGCGCGCCGTCGCCGACCGGTACGCGGGGAGCCTCGCGGACGTGCTGCAGCTCGCGGTCCCGCCGCGCAACGCGCGGGCCGAACAGAAGCCCTCGCCCGCGCCGCTTCCTCCGCCCGGCATACCCGAGACCGGTTCCTGGACGCGATACGGGCGGGGGGCGGCCTTCCTCGAGTCGCTCGCCGCGGGCGGGACACCGCGGGCCGTGTGGAACGCGTTGCCGGGGCCCGGCTGGGCCGAGGAGATCGCCAGAGCCGTGGGCGCGACGCTCGCCTCGGGGCGGGGCGCGCTCGTCGTCGTGCCGGACGGCCGGGCCGTCACACGGGTGGATGCCGCGCTGTCCGCCGTACTGGGGGAGGGGCAGCACGCGGTGCTCACGGCCGAGGCCGGCCCCGAGAAGCGGTATCGCGAGTGGCTGGCCGTGCGGCGTGGTTCCGTACGGGCCGTCGTGGGGACCCGGGCCGCCATGTTCGCGCCCGTACGGGATCTGGGACTCGTCGTCATCTGGGACGACGGCGACGACAGCCACAGTGAGCAGCACGCGCCGCAGCCGCATGCCCGGGAAGTACTGCTGCTGCGGGCCGCTCATGACAAGTGCGCTTTCCTGTTGGGGAGTTGGGGCTGCACCGTCGAGGCGGCGCAGCTGGTCGAGAGCGGGTGGGCGCTGCCGCTGGTCGCCGAGCGGGAGCAGGTGCGGGCGAGCGCGCCGCTCGTGCGGACCGTGGGGGACGGGGACCTCGCGCGGGACGAGGCGGCGCGGGCCGCCCGGCTGCCGACCCTCGCCTGGCAGGTGGTGAGGGACGGCCTGCGGCACGGGCCCGTACTGGTGCAGGTCCCCCGGCGTGGGTACGTACCGCGGATGGCCTGTGCGCAGTGTCGGGCGCCGGCTCGCTGCCGGCACTGCGCGGGACCGCTGGAGGCGCGGGACGCCGGGGCCCTGCTGTGCACGTGGTGCGGGCGGGACGAGGCGGCCTGGCACTGTCCCGAGTGCGGTGGGTACCGGCTGCGGGCCCAGGTCGTGGGCGCGCGGCGGACCGCGGAGGAGCTGGGGCGGGCGTTTCCGGCCGTGCCCGTGCGGACGTCGGGACGCGAGCAGGTGCTCGACACCGTCCCGGGTGCGCCCGCGCTCGTCGTGAGCACGCCGGGTGCCGAGCCCGTCGCCGAGGGCGGGTACGCCGCCGCGTTGCTGCTCGACGGCTGGACGATGCTGTCGCGGCCCGATCTGCGGGCCGGCGAGGACGCGCTGCGACGGTGGATCGGCGCGGCGGCGCTGGTCCGTGGACAGGGGGCGGGGGGCACGGTCGTGGTCGTCGCGGAGCCGACCCTGCGGCCCGTGCAGGCGCTCGTACGGTGGGATCCCGTCGGGCACGCGGTGCGGGAGCTCGCCGAGCGGGCCGAGCTCGGGTTTCCGCCGGTGTCCCGGATGGCGGCCGTGTCGGGTACGGCGGAGGCGCTCGCCGGGTTCCTCGCCGTGGTCGGGCTTCCGGGCGACGCGGAGGTACTGGGGCCGGTGCCGCTGCCCGTCACACAGCCCGGGGGACCGCGCCGGGTGGGTGCGCCGCCGCCGGGGGAGCAGTGGGAGCGGGCGCTCGTTCGGGTGCCGCCGGGGAGCGGGGCGGCGCTGGCGGCCGCGCTGAAGGCCGCCCAGGCGGCGCGGATGGCGCGGGGCGTGAGTGAGCCCGTACGGATTCGGATCGATCCGCCGGACATCGGGTGACGAGTGTCGGTCAGCCCCCGTCCGGGCCTCCCCGCCCTGGGCCGCCTCCCGGCTTCGATGGTGCCGGGAGGCAGGCGAGAGGTGGGGTCAGCCGTTGCGGGGGCCCGGGAACGCCGTGGGCCTGACCTCTTCGCGCAGCGTGGGGCTGCCCGCGGTCGGCTGGGTCGGCATGGAGCGGGCGGCGGGGACCGTCGGCACCGTGGGGATGCCCGTGTTGACGGCGACCGTGCGGGTGCCCGAGGTCTCCGTGGAGCGCTCGGCCTCGGCGGCGGCCTGCGCGGCGGCGCGGCGGGCGCCGTAACGGCGGTGCACCGCCTGCTTGGTGACCCCGAGGGCGGAGCCCACCGCGTCCCAGGAGAAGCCCAGGGAGCGGTCGAAGTCCACGGCGGCCGTGACCAGGGTCTCGACGCTGTCCCGCAGCTCCTGGGCGAGGCGGACGGTCGGGGCGGGGGCGCGTCCGTAGACGACGAAGCCCGCGGAGGGGCCGGAGCGGCGCGGGCGGTAGACATTGCCCAGTTGTGCGGTGAGCGTGCGCAGTGCGTCCACCTGCCGGCGGACCCGCTCGATGTCCCGCACCAGCAAGTGCAGGCTGGCCCGAGCCTGGGCGTCGTGGGTTGCGTGGTCGGCCATGAACAAGCCTCTCGAACCGGCGTTGAAAAGGATCGGGCCGCGATCGCGGCCCGTTGTGGTCAACTCTCACTTGACCAACGCGTTTGCGGGTGAGTGGTCACGCTGTGGGGGCGCAAGGGCATATGCACAGGGCGCGTCCCGGGGCGTACGCCCCCGGTGCGCTGTCGTCTCGCCTCGGCCTTCGGTACCTGTTCGTGTGTTCGGGCGTGCCGCCCGTCGAACCCCCGAGCCGCCGAGCCCTCGCGCCGCATAGACTGGTGCGCTGCCCCGTACCCCGTCCGGACCGGCGGGTGTGCAGGGCCCTGAAGCGTTCCCGCCCGAGAGGCCAGCCGCCACCCATGAAGCTCGTCTTCGCAGGTACCCCCGAGGTCGCCGTTCCCGCACTGGACGCCTTGATCGCCTCCGGGCGGCACGAGGTCGCCGCCGTGGTCACGCGGCCCGACGCGCCCGCCGGCCGGGGACGCCGGCTCGTCGCGAGTCCGGTCGCCGAGCGGGCGGAGGAGGCCGGCATCGAGGTCCTGAAGCCGGTCAAGCCGCGGGACGAGGACTTTCTGGCCCGGCTGAGGGAGATCGGGCCCGACGCCTGCCCCGTGGTGGCGTACGGGGCGCTGCTGCCCCGGGTCGCCCTCGACGTGCCCGCCCACGGATGGGTCAATCTGCACTTCTCCCTGCTGCCCGCCTGGCGTGGCGCCGCCCCCGTGCAGCACGCGATCATGGCGGGGGACGAGATCACCGGTGCCTCCACCTTCCTCATCGAGGAGGGGCTCGACTCGGGGCCGGTGTACGGGACCGTCACCGAGGAGATCCGGCGCACGGACACCAGCGGGGACCTGCTCACCCGGCTCGCCTTCGCCGGTTCCGGCCTGCTCGTCGCGACCATGGACGGTATCGAGGACGGCACCCTGAAGGCCGTACCGCAGCCTGCCGACGGCATCACCCTGGCGCCGAAGATCACCGTCGAGAACGCCCACGTCGACTGGTCCGCACCGGCGCTGCGCGTCGACCGGATGGTGCGCGGGTGCACGCCCGCGCCCGGCGCCTGGACCGTCTTCCGCGGCGAGCGGCTCAAGCTCATCCACGCCACGCCCGTGCCCGAGCGCACCGACCTCGCCCCGGGCGAACTGTCCGTAGGCAAGAACAACGTGTACGTCGGGACCGGCTCGTACGCCGTGGAACTGCTCTGGGTCCAGGCCCAGGGCAAGAAGCCGATGCGCGCGGCCGACTGGGCCCGCGGGGTGCGCATCGCCTCCGGGGAGCGGCTCGGGGCGTGACACGCGGTCGTACGGCGATGGCCCGCACCTCCCCCCGGGGGGCGCGGGCCATCGGGCTCCCGGCCGGCCGGGAGGGATCAGAAGGCGTGGGCGCGCAGCAACGGCCAGGTCTTCGGGCCGACCCGTCCACCGTGAGGGTGACCCCGTCGTACTCGTTGGCCAGTCGCTGGAAGTCCGCGGCCGCCGCCTGGGACTTGGTGCCGAGGACCCCGTCGATGGTGCCGGGGCTGAAGCCCGCCAGGTCGAGCAGGCACTGTGCTTCGATGCCCGCGGACGACATCCCGGTGCTCGAAGGCCGCACGGTGGTCCCCGAGTAGTGGGCGGCGTATGCCCAGTAGCCGGGCGCCGTAGCCGTGAGGTCGTACAACTCCCTTGGTAGCACAGGAGTTGACGTACCGTCCGGGATCCGGGACTGGTCTGCGGCGATGCGCCTGAGGACGCCTCGGCCGTTCGTCGTCGACCCACTGATCGCGCTCGCCGTGACCGGGGTGGCCATGCTGGTGGGGCATGTGTCGAGGGCGGCGCGGGGCCGGCCCGAGCCCGATGGGCGCGCCCACGTCCTGATCGCCCTCGCGCAGCTGCCGGTCCCCCTGCGCGGCAGGTGGCCGCTCGACCGGGTGAGGGTCGGCGGGGGCTGCGGGTTCCTGCTGAAGGCCTCCGGGCCCGAGCGGCTGCTCGCCGCGGTGGCCGCGGTCGACGCGGCGACGCGCTCTTCGCGCCCAGCATCACCCGCCGTCTGATCGAGGCCTTCGCCCGGCAGCACGGGCCCGCGCGGGACGCCGCGCCACCCGACCCGGGCGTGCTGACCTCGCGCGAGGTCGAGGTGCCGAAGCTGACCGCCCGGGACCTGCCCAACCTGGAGATCGCCCACCGCCTCGGCATCAGCGAGGCCACCGTCAAGGCCCACCTCGACCGCACCATGACGAGCTCGGCCCGGACAGCCGGGCCCAGGCGGTCGTGATCGCGTACGAGACGGGACCGGTGATCCCGGGCGGCTGAGCGGCGGGCGGCCGACCAGGACACCTGGGCCGTCCGGCCGAACGACGTCCGTCCGGAAGTAGGCTGGAGGGGTCGAACCATCCAGGATCCGGAGCACCTTTTTCGTGACTGAGCAGTCCCGCGGGCCGCGCAAGCCCGGCAAGCCCTACCGCCGCCCCCAGAAGGACCCGGTCCGCATGCTCGCCTTCGAGGCACTGCGGGCCGTGGACGAGCGCGACGCGTACGCCAACCTCGTGCTGCCGCCGCTGCTGCGGAAGGCGCGCGAGAAGGAGGGACCGGAAAAGTTCGACGGGCGGGACGCGGCGCTGGCCACCGAGCTGGTGTACGGGACGCTGCGCCGGCAAGGGACGTACGACGCCGTCATCGCGGCCTGTGTGGACCGGCCGCTGCGAGAAGTCGACCCGCCCGTGCTCGATGTGCTCAGCCTCGGCGTGCACCAGCTGCTCGGGACGCGCATCCCGACGCATGCCGCCGTGTCCGCCTCCGTCGAACTCGCCCGCGTCGTACTCGGCGACGGGCGCGCCAAGTTCGTCAACGCCGTGCTGCGCAAGGTCGCCCGGCAGGATCTCGACGCCTGGCTGGAGCAGGTCGCGCCGCCCTACGACGAGGACCCCGAGGACCACCTCGCCGTCGTGCACTCGCACCCGCGCTGGGTCGTCTCGGCGCTGTGGGACGCGCTGGGCGGCGGCCGTGCCGGGATCGAGGACCTGCTGGAGGCCGACAACGAGCGGCCCGAGGTGACGCTCGTGGCGCGGCCCGGGCGTTCCACCGCCGACGAACTCCTCGGCGCCCTCGGGGAGGAGTCCGCGCTGCCGGGACGCTGGTCGCCGTACGCCGTGCGGCTCAGCGAGGGCGGCGAGCCCGGTGCCATCGACGCCGTACGGGAGGGGCGGGCGGGCGTCCAGGACGAGGGCAGCCAGCTGGTGGCGCTCGCTCTCGCGAACGCGCCGCTCGACGGCCCCGACAAGGCGTGGCTGGACGGCTGCGCGGGCCCCGGCGGCAAGGCCGCCATGCTCGCCGGACTGGCCGCCGAGCGCGGCGCCGCGCTGCTCGCCGCGGAGAAGCAGCCGCACCGGGCGGGCCTGGTGGCCAAGGCGCTCGCGGGTAATCCCGGCCCCTACCAGGTCATCGCCGCCGACGGCACCCGTCCGCCGTGGCTGCCCGGCACCTTCGACCGGGTGCTCATGGACGTGCCCTGCACGGGTCTTGGCGCCCTGCGCCGCCGTCCCGAGGCCCGCTGGCGGCGCCGTCCCGAGGACCTGGACGGCTTCGCGCCCCTCCAGCGCGGGCTGTTGCGCACGGCGCTGGACTCCGTACGGGTCGGCGGCGTCGTCGGGTACGCGACCTGCTCGCCGCACCTCGCCGAGACCCGCGCGGTCGTGAACGACGTCCTCAAGCACTACGACACGGGCTCCGCCGAACTCCTCGACGCCCGCCCGCTCCTGCCCGGCGTCCCGGCGCTGGGCGACGGCCCCGACGTACAGCTGTGGCCGCATCTGCACGGTACGGACGCCATGTATCTGGCGCTGATCCGCCGGACGGCGTGACCTCTCCCAGCGCCGAGAACAGTCCGAAGGCGTACCCTTTCTCGTATTCGGAGAAAAGGCCGGAGCGGAGTAGGACGAGGCGTGGTAAACCCCGTCCGAGCGCAATAATGAGAGTCATCGCCTGATCCTCCGAGTTCACCATTCTCGTATTTGAGGGCGTGAATGATGGCAGCGCGTGTGGATCCCGATCGTTCCGAGTGGGACGTCATCGTCCTGGGCGGCGCCGCGGCCGGGGAGAACGCGGCTCAGTACGCCACGCAGTTCTCCGGTCTGGAGGCGGTGCTGGTCGAGGCGGAGTTGCTGGGCGGCGAGTGCTCGTACTGGGCCTGCATGCCCAGCAAGGCCCTGTTGCGCCCGGCCGAGGTGCTGGACGGCGGACGGCATGTGCCGGGTGTGTCCTCGCTGTTGACCGGGCGCGAGCTGGACGTGCGGGCGGTACTGGCCCGCCGGGACACCGTCGTGAACGGCCTCGACGACTCCTCGCAGATCAACTGGGCGCTCGGCGTCGGCATCGATGTCGTGCGCGGGTACGGGCGGCTCGCCGGGGAGCGCGCGGTGGCGGTGGAGACGGCGGCCGGCGGCACCCGTGTGCTGACCGCACGGCACGCGGTGGTGATCGACACGGGCTCCTGCACCACCGTGCCGACGATTCCCGGCATGAGCGAGGCACGGCCGTGGACGTCCCGCGACGTCACCAATCTGCGCGAGGTGCCACGCCGGGTCGTGGTGCTGGGCGGTGGGGTGGTCGCGTGCGAGGCGGCCACCTGGCTGAAGCCGCTGGGCGTCGAGGAGTTGAGCGTCGTGTACCGGCGCACCGGCCTGCTGGCCCGGGCGGAACCCTTCGCCGGGCGCATGGTGGCCGACCGGTTGACGGACGCGGGGGTGCGGCTGCTTCCCGGCAGATCCGTCACCGAGGTGCGGCGCGACGACCCCCGTGACACGGGAGTCGGGCTGGCGCACGGCGGCGAGGTCACCGTCCGGCTGGACGACGGGAGCACGCTCGTCGCCGACGAACTGGTGCTCGCCACCGGACGTACGCCGAACACCCAGGACATCGGCCTGTCGTCGGTGGGACGCCCCGACGGCGGCTTTCTGGAGGTCGACGACGAGCAGGCCGTACGGGCGGTGGACGGGCACTGGCTGTACGCGGTCGGTGATGTCTGCGGGCGCGCGCTGCTGACCCACATGGGCAAGTACCAGGCGCGGATCGCCGGTGAGGTGATCGCCGCCCGTGCCACGGACGGGCGGGTGGACGGAGCGGGGAGCGGTGTGCCGGGCTCCGCCGACGGACATCGGGGCAACCCGCAGGTGACGTTCACCGACCCGGAGGTCGGATCGGCCGGCATGACCGAGCGGGCGGCGCGCGCGGCGGGACTCGACGTGGCGACGGTCGAGTACGACATGGCCGCGCTGGCCGGCACCTATGTGCAGCGTGAGGACTACTTCGGGCGCGCCAAACTGGTCGTCGACCGGGGTACCGACACGGTGGTGGGCGCGACGTTCGTCGGTTCGGGCGTCGCGGAACTCGTCCACTCCGCCACGACGGCCATCGTCGCGAGAGTGCCGCTTCCCGTGCTGTGGCATGTCGTGCCCAGTTACCCCACCGCGAGTGAGGTGTGGCTCCGCCTGCTGGAGGCGTACCGCGCGGAAAAGCGGCATGTCGGGTAGCGTGAAATTCCCGTCATGCATTTCAGCCGATCAGGGATCCCGCACGTAACTCGATCGAAAGAAATATGCCCTGCCTTTCATTTCCACGAAGGATGACACGGAAATCTATTACAAGGACTGGGGTACGGGGCAGCCGGTCGTGTTCAGCCATGGCTGGCCGCTGAACGCCGACGCCTGGGACCCCCAGGTCCGCATGATGGCCGAAAACGGCTTTCTCGTACGACTGCGTCAAGGCGTTCTCCGAGACCGACCTCACCGAGGACCTGAAGCGGTTCGACATCCCCACCCTGATCGCACACGGCGACGACGACCAGATCGTGCCCATCGTCGCGGCCGCGGAGAAGTCCTCGAAAATCGTCAAGGACGCCACGCTGAAGGTGTACCAGGGTGCCCCGCACGGCCTGTCGATGGTCGCCCCGTTCAAGGACGTCTTCGACGCCGACCTGCCGGCCTTCGCCCGCGGCTGAAGAACCGGCGGCACCCGGACCGCGCGGGGCGCGACACCCGCGCAACGGTCCCGGTGCCGCTTTGGTGCCGTTTTGGTGTCGCCCCGGTGCGGCTCGGGCACGGCGCATGTATGGCGCATGTATGGCACAGGTATGCCGCCGGTATGTCTCAGGTACGGTCCAGGAGCCGGACCGAGGAGAGCAACCGGCCCGGGGCATGGCAGGCTTGGGGCATGGCCGTGCAGATCAACCCCAGCATTCTGTCCGCGGACTTCGCCCGTCTTGCCGAAGAGGCACAGGCGGTGGAGGGCGCGGACTGGCTCCATGTCGACGTCATGGACAACCATTTCGTCCCGAACCTCACGCTCGGTGTGCCGGTAGTGGAGTCCCTGGCCCGTGCGACGGACACGCCGCTGGACTGCCATCTGATGATCGCGGACCCCGATCGGTGGGCACCCCAGTACGTGGAAGCGGGTGCCGGCTCCGTCACCTTCCACGTCGAGGCGGCCGCCGCGCCGGTTCGGCTCGCCCGCGAGATCCGGGCCAAGGGCGCCCGCGCCTCCATGGCGCTCAAGCCCGCGACCCCCATCGAGCCGTACGAGGACCTGCTCCCCGAGCTCGACATGCTGCTGATCATGACGGTCGAGCCCGGTTTCGGTGGCCAGGCGTTCCTGGACATCATGCTGCCGAAGATCCGCCGCACCCGTGAGCTGATCAGCAAGCACGGCCTCGAGCTCTGGCTTCAGGTCGACGGCGGTGTGTCCGCGTCCACCATCGAGCGGTGCGCGGAGGCGGGCGCGGACGTCTTCGTCGCCGGTTCGGCCGTGTACGGGGCCGCTGATCCGGCCCAGGCGGTACGTGCATTGCGCACCCAGGCTCAGGGCGCGACGGCCCCTGCGGCGTGGGCGTGCGACCACTGACCAAAGGGAACGTGAACGCCGCCCATCAGGGCTGATCGAGTACGCCGGATCTGCAAGGATGAACGGCGAATCCAGAGTGTGAACAGCAGTGAGGAGATCGCCGTGTCGGGTATGTCGGCGGGCCGGTCAGCCATGCGGATGGGACCCGCTGAGCTGGTGCAGGCGGCGGCCATGGCCCGCCGCTTCTACCTCGAGGGGAAGTCCAAGATCCAGATCGCCGAGGAGTTCGGCGTCAGCCGCTTCAAGGTGGCCCGGGTCCTGGAGACCGCCCTCGAACGGGATCTCGTGCGGATCGAGATCCGGGTGCCCGCCGAGCTGGACGCGGAGCGCTCCGACGCGCTGCGCGCCCGCTACGGCCTGCGGCACGCCGTCGTGGTCGAGTCCCCGGCGGATGCCGAGGAGTCGCCCGACCCCGAGAACCTCGGTGAAGTCGCCGCCGACCTGCTCGGTGAGCTGGTCAACGAGGGCGATGTGCTGGGCCTGGCCTGGGGCCGCTCCACCATCCACATGGCGGCGGCGCTCGACCGGCTCCCGCCGTGCACGGTGGTGCAGCTGACGGGCGTGTACGACGCCGGGACCGCGGAACGCGGGTCGGTGGAGGCGGTACGCCGCGCCGCGCAGGTGTCGGGCGGCGACGCCCACCCCATCTACGCGCCGATGCTGCTGCCCGACGCGGCCACCGCGGCCGCGCTGCGCAGCCAGACCGGGATCGCCCGTGCCTTCGAGTACTTCGACAAGGTCACGGTCGCCTGCGTGTCGATCGGCTCCTGGGAGCCCGGCATCTCGACGGTGCACGACATGCTCACCGAGGAGGAGCGCGCCCACTACGCCACCCTCGGTGTCGCCGCCGAGATGTCCGCGCACCTCTTCGACGCGGAGGGGCGGCGGGTCGGCCGTGACCTGGGCGAGCGGTGCATCACCGTCGAGGCCGACCGGCTGCGACGCATTCCCGAGGTCGTGGCGATCGCGGGCGGACAGCGCAAGGCCGCCGCCATCGACGCGGTGCTGCGGTCCGGGCTCGTCACCAGCCTGGTGACGGACACGTCCGCCGCGGACTACCTGATGACAGCGGGCACGACTCCCCGACCCGCCCTGAACCGGGCGGATCCGGACGGTCCGTGACCCGTCAGGAGGCGCTTCGGGGTATCGGCGCGCCGCGCGGAGGGGGGCGTGGCAGCATCGGCGGCATGGTGGTGGTGCGGTGGGTGCCCCGGGCGCTCGTGGGGCTGTTTCTGTGTCTCGGCGTGCTCCTGACGGGCTGCTCGTCGACGGAGTCGGCCGGTACGGGTGCGGTGACGGGCGCCCCGTCGGCGGCCCGTTCAGCGGTTCCCACCTGGGCCCACGGGATGGGGACGGTCGACGCGACCCGGCTTCCCGCCGAGGCCCGCACGACGCTCGCCCTCATCGACAAGGGCGGCCCCTTCCCGTACGCCAGGGACGGCATCGTCTTCGGGAACTTCGAGGGCATGCTGCCCAAGCACCCGCGCGGCTATTACCACGAGTACACGGTCAAAACCCCCGGCGCACACGATCGGGGAGCCCGTCGCATTGTCACCGGGCAGGGCGGTGAGATCTACTACACCGGTGATCACTACAAGTCGTTCAGGGCGGTGCTGAGATGACGGACGGCCCGTTGGCGGAGGTGTTCCGGGCGGCGCGCGCGGTCGGATGGCAGGTCAGCGTCCTCGACCTCACCGGAGTCTCGGACAAGGCGGCCTTCATGGAACGCTGCGTCCGCGCCCTCGACCTGCCCGAATGGTTCGGCCGGAACTGGGACGCCCTCGCGGACTGCCTGGGCGACCCCGACTGGGGGCCCGCCAGCCCGGGCCGTGTCATCCTGGTGAGCGGCTGGCGGCACTACGCCAAGGCCCGCCCCGACGAGTGGGAGATCGCCCAGGAGGTGCTGGAATCGGCCACCGGGCGCTACGAGGAGCACGACGCCGTGCTGTCGGTGGTCCTCTCGCTTGGAGGATCCGACCAACTGCCCCCTGACCAGCCTGGATGATCTGTCCGGGCATCACATACAGGTCGCCATGGGACAATGAAGTACGTGCTCTTCCCCCTGGCTGACCTGTCCGGGGGCCACCTCTGATCGACTGGGATGTGCAGCACGTGCGTTTCCTCAACGACATCCAGCCTCCGTACGACCTGACGTACGACGACGTCTTCATGGTGCCCAGCCGCTCCGCGGTCGGCTCCCGGCAGGGCGTGGACCTCAGTGCCCCGGACGGCACCGGTACCACGATCCCCCTGGTCGTCGCCAACATGACCGCGATCGCGGGCCGCCGGATGGCCGAGACCGTCGCCCGCCGCGGTGGTCTCGTGGTCATCCCGCAGGACATTCCGATCGAGGTCGTCACCGAGGTCGTCTCCTGGGTCAAGGGACGCCACCTGGTGCTCGACACCCCCATCGTCCTGGCCCCCCACCAGACCGTCGCCGACGCGCTGGCGCTGCTGCCCAAGCGCGCCCACAACGCGGGCGTCGTGGTCGACGAGGACGGCCGTCCGATCGGCGTGGTCACCGACGCCGACCTCACCGGCGTGGACCGGTTCACGCAGCTGGCCGAGGTCATGTCCCGGGACCTGCTGCTCCTGGACGCCGACATCGAGCCGCGCGAGGCGTTCAACAAGCTGGACGGCGCCAACCGCCGCTACGCCCCGGCCGTGGACGCCGAGGGCAAGCTCGCCGGCATCCTCACCCGCAAGGGCGCCC
Organism: Streptomyces mirabilis; assembly: GCF_039503195.1. Lineage (NCBI taxonomy): Bacteria > Bacillati > Actinomycetota > Actinomycetes > Kitasatosporales > Streptomycetaceae > Streptomyces > Streptomyces mirabilis. Next base: position 2,260,867 of record NZ_JBCJKP010000001.1, on the reverse strand, counting down.
TGCGCGCCACGCTCTACACCCCGGCCACCGACGCCGCCGGCAAGCTGCGCATCGCGGCCGCCGTGGGCATCAACGGCGATGCCGCGGGCAAGGCCAAGCAGCTCCTCGACGCGGGCGTCGACACGCTCGTCATCGACACCGCGCACGGCCACCAGGAGTCGATGATCAGCGCGATCAGGACCGTGCGCGCGCTCGACCCGCAGGTCCCGATCGTCGCGGGCAACATCGTCGCCGCCGAGGGCGTCAAGGACCTCATCGACGCCGGCGCGGACATCATCAAGGTCGGCGTCGGCCCCGGCGCCATGTGCACCACCCGCATGATGACCGGCGTCGGCCGGCCGCAGTTCTCGGCCGTCCTCGAGTGCGCCGCCGAGGCGAAGAAGTACGGCAAACACGTGTGGGCCGACGGCGGCGTCCGTCACCCGCGCGACGTGGCCATGGCGCTGGCCGCGGGCGCGTCCAACGTGATGGTCGGTTCCTGGTTCGCGGGGACGTACGAGTCCCCGGGCGACCTCCAGCAGGACGCCGACGGACGCCTGTACAAGGAGTCGTTCGGCATGGCGTCCGCGCGCGCGGTCCGCAACCGTACGAGCGAGGAGTCGGCGTACGACCGCGCCCGCAAGGCACTCTTCGAGGAGGGCATCTCCACCTCGCGGATGTTCCTCGACCCGGGCCGCCCGGGCGTCGAGGACCTGATCGACTCGATCATCGCGGGCGTCCGCTCCTCCTGCACCTACGCGGGCGCCAACTCCCTGGAGGAGTTCGCCGAGAACGCGATCGTCGGCATCCAGAGCGCGGCCGGCTATGCGGAGGGCAAGCCCCTGCACGCCAGCTGGAGCTGACCCCTTCCACCGTCGTACGGCCCCCGTGGTGCGCCCGCGGGGGCCGTCGGCGTACCTGCCGCGGACTGCCGTGCGGGGGCGTACGCAACCATCGAAAGACCCCGCGCAACGAACACGCGCCGAGGTGCGATGAACGCAATGATCTTGCGGAGATGCGCAAGGTTGCTGCATTACGCCCGTGAAGCCCGGACTCATAGGGTCAAGCGCTGTACATGGCGTGGCGGGGACCCCGCTCGGTGGGTCCCTGCTGCCAGGGGTGCCGCCGGTTCCCGCCGTATCGACCGGCAGCGATGAAGGAGCCACCGCGTGCTCGATCAAGGCGCACCCCCGCAGTCCCGCACAGAGTCCGCCGCACCGTCCCCGGGTATCGGCGCGCGTCTCATGCGCCGCAAGCCCGTGGAACGCCTGGTCGCCGAGGGCGGCCAGGGTGAGGGAGGCTCGCTCAGGCGCTCCCTCGGGCTGTGGCAGCTCACCATGATCAGCATCGGTGCCACCCTGGGCACCGGCATCTTCGTGGTCCTCGGCGAGGCCGTCCCCAAGGCCGGACCCGCGGTCACCCTCTCCTTCGTGATCGCCGGTCTCACGGCGCTGTTCTCGGCCCTGTCGTACGCCGAGCTGGCCGGCACCATCCCGGTCGCCGGCTCCTCGTACTCGTACGCGTACGCAACGATGGGTGAGCTGATCGCCTGGATCTGCGGTTGGTGTCTGGTCCTGGAGTACGGCGTGTCGGTGGCCGCCGTCGCGGTCGGCTGGGGCGAGTACCTCAACGAACTGCTCGCCGGCACGATCGGCGTCACCCTCCCGAACGCGCTCTCCGCACCTCCCGGCGACGGCGGCATCTTCAACCTGCCGGCCCTGATCGTCGTCCTGCTCGCCATGGCCTTCCTGCTCGGCGGCGCCAAGGAGTCCGCACGCGCCAACACGATCATGGTGGCCGTGAAGATCGTCGCGCTGCTGCTGTTCTGCGCGATCGGCATCCAGGGCTTCAAGTCCGGCAACTACGAGCACTTCATGCCGCTCGGCATGGCGGGCGTCAGTGCCGCCGGTGCCACGCTGTTCTTCTCGTACATCGGCTTCGACGCGGCCTCCACCGCGGGTGAGGAGGCCAAGGACCCGCAGCGCGACCTGCCGCGCGCGATCATGCTCTCGCTGGTCATCGTGACGGCCCTGTACGTCGTCGTCGCGGCCGTCGCCGTCGGCGCCAAGCCCTGGCGGAAGTTCAACGACTCGGAGGCCGCGCTCGCCGAGATCATGAAGAACGTCACCGGGCAGACCTTCTGGGGCACGCTGCTCGCCGCCGGTGCCGTCATCGCCATCGCCAGCGTCGTCCTGACCGTGCTCTACGGCCAGACCCGCATCCTCTTCGCCATGTCCCGCGACGGGCTCGTGCCCAAGGTGTTCTCGCGTGTCCACCCGAAGACCGGCGCGCCCCGCGCCAACACCGTGATCGTCTCGCTGTTCTGCGGTGTCCTCGCCGCCGCGATCCCGCTCGGCCAGCTCGCCGACGCCACCAGCATCGGCACCCTCTTCGCCTTCGCGCTGGTCAATGTGGCCGTCGTGGTGCTGCGCCGGACGCGCCCGGAGATGCGGCGCACCTTCCGGGTGCCGTTGTCGCCGGTGCTGCCCGCGATCGGCTTCGCCCTGTGCGTGTGGATGATGGGCAGCCTTTCGGCCGTCACCTGGGTGGTCTTCGGAGTCTGGATGGCCGCCGGGCTCGTGTTCTACTTCAGTTACGGCTACCGCCGCTCCCGTCTCGCGCCCTCAGAAAAGTGAAACACCCGCAGTGCTGAACGATCTCGACGAACGCATCGTGCACGCCCTCGCCGAGGACGCCCGCCGCTCCTACGCCGACATCGGCCACCTGGTCGGCCTGTCCGCGCCCGCCGTGAAGCGCCGGGTGGACCGGCTGCGGGCCACGGGTGCCATCACCGGGTTCACCGTGCGGGTGGATCCGGCGGCGCTGGGGTGGGAGACGGAGGGGTTCGTCGAGATCTACTGCCGCCGGAACACCTCGCCGGAGACCATTCAGCGGGGGCTGGAGCGGTATCAGGAAGTGGTGGCCGCGTCCACCGTCACCGGTGAGGCGGATGCGGTGGTGCAGGTGTTCGCTTCTGACATGCGGCATTTCGAGCGGGTGTTGGAGCGGATCGCTGGGGAGCCGTTCGTTGAGCGGACCAAGTCGGTGCTGGTGTTGTCTCCGTTGCTGCGGCGGTTCTCGTCAGGGTCGCCCACGTGAGGGGGGGTTGGGCGGCGGCTGAGGGTTCGTTGTGGCTGGTCGCGCAGTTCCCCGCGCCCCTGACGGGGCGATGCACCCCGCGCCCTCTGACAAGAACCCTTACTCCGCTGTCTTTCGTGCCAGCGCGTTGTTGCCGATGGAGTTGTGGACGCTGAAGCTCACCGCGTCCGAGCGGTAGCGGTCGTCGGACCATTCCACCGGGCGGCCTTCGCGGGTGGTGGTGACGCGGCGGACCCGCAGGAGGGGGCTGGTGCGGCGGACGCCGAGGAGGTCGGCGTCCTGGGCGCCCGCGGCCACCGCGTCGATGACGTGCTCGCCGTAGGCGAAGACCAGGCCGGTGTCCTCGTAGAGCCGCTGGGTGACCGAGGGGCAGTCGGGCTCGATGGCCTCGACGGCGGGGGAGATCCAGTCCGCGTACACGGTCCGCTCCAGGAGGACCGGCTCGCCGTCCAGACCGCGGACCCGCAGGACGTGCAACACCGGTGTCCTCTCGGGGAGTTGGAGGCGCCCGGCGTCCTCCGTGGTCGCCGGGCGCCTCTCCTGCTCGATGACGTGTCCCGTCGCCTCCCGGCCCATCGCGCGCGCCCACTGGGCGAAGCTGCGCAGTTCGGCGAAGCTCTGGCTGCGGCGGCTGGCGAGGACCACCCGGCGGGCGCCCTGGCGGGAGCCGATGAGGCCCTCGGCGGTCAGGGCCGCGACGGCCTGGCGGACCGTGCCGCGGGCCACGCCGTACTGGGCCGCGAGGTCCGTCTCCGCGGGCAGCAGACTGCCCACCGTGTACTCCTCGCGGTCGATGGCGCGCCGCAGCTCGTCGGCGATCTCCTCGTGTCGCGCCGGCATGCTTCCCCTCTGATTCGACTGCTGTGCACAGCGTGACCAGCCTAATCGAGATCCGAACGTGATCGGCGCGGGCCGGGATTGTGCAGGGAATCAAGGGTCACGGTTTCGCCAAAGTTTACGAACAGGACACCCACGCCGGGCCTACTGGGGCCAACTTGTTCAGACAAGTTCTCCGCACTACCCGAACCTCGTGCGTACTCCTGGAGAGACCGTGACCGTGTTCCTGCCGAGGACCGCCGTCCTCACCGGCGGCCTCGCCGTCGCCGCCGCCCTCGCCCTCAGCGCCTGTGGCGCGGCCCCCGACGACAAGTCGACCACCGCCGACGGCAAGAGCGCGGCCACCGCGACCTCCGCCGCGGACTTCGGCGGCCTCGACGCCCTGGTCAAGGCCGCCAAGAAGGAGGGCACGCTGCACGCGATCGCGCTGCCCCGTGACTGGGCCAACTACGGCGCCCTGATCGACGGCTTCAAGAAGAAGTACGGCATCAAGATCGAGGTGGAGAACCCGGACGGCTCCAGCCAGGACGAGATCAACGCCGTGACGTCGAGGAAGGGGCAGGACCGTGCCCCGGACGTCCTCGACCTGGGCAGCTCGTTCGCGCTCAGCGCCGCCCAGCAGGGGCTGCTCGCGCCGTACAAGGTGACCGCCTTCGCCGACATCCCCGAGGGGCAGAAGGACGCGCAGGGCCGCTGGTTCAACGACTACGGCGGCTACATCTCCATCGGCTGCGACGCCAAGAAGGTCAAGGAGTGCCCGAAGACCTTCAAGGACCTGCTCAAGCCGGAGTACAAGGGCCAGGTCGCCCTCAACGGCAACCCCACCAAGTCCGGTTCGGCCTTCGGTGGTGTCTACGCGGCCTCGCTGGCCAACGGCGGTTCGTTCGACGACATCCAGCCCGGCCTGGACTTCTTCGCCAAGCTGAAGAAGAACGGCAACTACACGCCCGTCGAGTCGACCCCGGCCACCGTCGAGAAGGGCGAGACCCCGATCAGCATCGACTGGGACTACCTGAACGCCGGTTACGCCGACGAGTTCAAGTCCAAGGGCGTCGACTGGACGGTCACGGTCCCCGCGGACGGCAAGTTCTCCCAGTACTACTCCCAGGCCGTCAACAAGGACGCCCCGCACCCGGCGGCCGCCCGCCTGTGGCAGGAGTACCTCTACAGCGCCGAGGGCCAGAACCTCTGGCTCAAGGGCTACGCGCGCCCAGCCCTGATGACCGCCATGCAGACGGCCGGCACCCTCGACAAGACCGCCGCCGCCAAGCTCCCCGCGGTCTCCGGCACGCCGAGCTTCCCGACCGAGGCCCAGCAGGCCAAGGCCAAGACGGTCCTCGCGCAGGGCTGGGGCAAGGCCGTCTCCGGATGACCACCCTCCTCACCGAGGCCGAGGCCGACGTGACGCCCGCCGCCGCCGCTTCCCAGCGGCGGCGGCGCCGCGCCCCCGGCTGGCTCGCCGTGCTCCCGCTGCTCGTCTTCGTCGCGATCGCCTTCGGCATCCCGGCCCTGGCCATGCTGAACGGCGCCTTCACCGTCAAGGACCAGACGACCGGCGCCACCTCGTACACCACGGCCAACCTGACCGACTCGCTCCAGGGCGCCTACCTCACCGCCCTGATCGGCAGCGTCAAGCTGTCCGCGGTCTCCGCGGGCATCGCGACCGTCCTCGGACTGCCGCTCGCCCAGGCCGTGGTGACCTCCCGCTTCCGTGCCCTGCGCGAGGCGGTCCTCACCGCGTCCGGCGTCCTCGCCAACTTCGGCGGTGTGCCGCTGGCCTTCGCGTTCGTCGCCACCCTCGGCAACGCGGGTGTCCTGACCGAGCACCTGGGCCTGAAGGACGAGGGCTGGAACCTCTACAGCTTCTGGGGCCTGGTCATCGTCTACCTGTACTTCCTGATCCCGCTGATGGTCCTCACCATCACGCCCGCCCTGGACGGTCTGCGCTCCCAGTGGCGCGAGGCCGCACAGAACAACGGCGCCACCGGAATCCAGTACTGGCGGCACATCGCCCTCCCCGTCCTCACGCCCTCCCTGCTCGGCGGCCTCGTGCTGCTCTTCGGCAGCGCCTTCGCCGCGTACGCCACCGCGGCGGCCATGGTGGGCAGCGCGGTCCCGCTGGTCACCCTGCAGATCGCCGACGCCATCTCCGGCAACGTCCTGGTCGGCCAGGAGAACGTGGCGCTCGCCCTCAGCCTCGACATGGTCCTCATCGCGGGCCTGGTCATGGCCGTGTACCTGCCCCTGCAACGACGGAGCGCGCGATGGCTGGAAGCCTGAACAATCCCGCTCGGGTCCTGAAGCCCGCCCGCGGGGCGAACAAGTCCGTACGGGTGCGTCCCTGGCGCGGGGTCGTCCTCGTCTGCGCCGGGCTCTACTTCCTGGTCCCGCTCGCCGCCTCCGTGGTCTTCACGGTCGACGTGCCGAACCAGGGGATCACCTTCGACGCGTACCGCCAGATCGTCTCCGCCGACGGCTTCGGCTCCAGCCTGCTGCTCTCGCTGGAACTGGCCGCCGCCACCATCGCCGTGGTCCTGCTGCTGATGGTGCCCGCGATGGTCGCGCTGCGGCTCGGTGCCCCGAAGCTGCGGCCCGTGGTGGAGGTGATCTGCTCGCTGCCGCTGGTCGTCCCGCCGATCGCCTTCGTCGCCGGGATCGCCACGGTCCTCAAGTGGGGACCCGAACACCTCTCCCGCACCCCGCTCTTCGAGACGTTCGTGGCACTCCAGAACCCCGACTTCCCCGTAGTGCTCGTCCTCGCGTACGTCGTGATGGCACTGCCGTTCGTGTACCGGGCCCTGGACGCCGGGCTGCGCGCCGTCGACGTACGCACCCTCGTCGAGGCCGCGCGCAGCTGCGGGGCGAACTGGCCGCAGGCGCTGGTACGGGTCGTGCTGCCCAATCTGCGCGGAGCGCTGCTCAACGCCTCCTTCCTCACGCTGGCCCTGGTGCTCGGCGAGTTCACCGTCGCCCAGCTGCTCGGCTTCCAGCCCTTCGCCGTGTGGATCTACAGCGTCGGCGGCTCGCAGGCCCAGCTCTCCGTCGCCGTCTCCGTGCTCAGCCTGCTCGTCACCTGGGCCCTGCTCCTCTCGCTCGCCGGGCTCGGCGGGCGCTCCCGTTCCGCTTCCGCATCCCGGGGATGAACCATGACCGTCACCACGCTTGAGAAGGCCGCCGACGCCAAGGCCGCCACCGTTGAATTCCGAGGCCTGCGAAGGGAGTTCGGCCCGACCGTCGCCCTCGACGGCCTCGACCTGACCGCCCGTCCCGGTGAACTCCTCGCCCTGCTCGGCCCCTCCGGCTGCGGCAAGACCACCGCGCTGCGCATGCTCGCCGGGTTCGAACACCCCGACTCCGGCGAGGTGCTGGTCGACGGCGAGGACGTCACCCGGGTCCCGGCCCACCGCCGCGACGCGGGGATGGTCTTCCAGTCCTACAGTCTCTTCCCGCACCTCAGCGCCCTCGACAACGTGGCCTTCGGGCTGCGGATGCGCAAGGTGCGAACCGTCGAACGGCGTTCCCGCGCGGCCGAGTTGCTCGACCTCGTGGGACTCGCCGACAAGGGCGAGCGGTTCCCGCACCAGCTCTCCGGCGGCCAGCAGCAGCGCATCGCGCTGGCCCGCGCGCTCGCCCTGCGTCCGCGCGTGCTGCTGCTCGACGAGCCCCTCTCCGCCCTGGACGCCAAGGTGCGACTCACCCTGCGCGAGGAGATCCGCCGGCTTCAGCAGGAACTCGGCATCACCACGCTGTTCGTGACGCACGATCAGGAAGAGGCGTTGTCCATGGCGGACCGCGTCGCCGTGATGCGGGCCGGGCGGCTCGAACAGTGCGCCGCGCCCGCCGAGCTGTACGGGCGCCCCGCGACCGCCTTCGTCGCCGAGTTCGTCGGCACGATGAGCCGGATTCCGGGGCGGCTGGACTCCGGCGTGGCCGAGGTGCTCGGACAGCGGCTGCCGGTCGACGGGGACGCGCCCGCCGCGACCGAGATCGACGTGCTCGTACGGCCCGAGGCGGTGCGGGTACGGGCCGACGAGGCCGGGACCGCGCGCGTTGTCGCCACCGCCTTCCTCGGCGCCGCCACCCGTGTCACCGTCCGGCTCCCGGACGCCACCGAGGTCAAGGCCGACCTGTCCACCCATGAGGCCGCCGGGCTCGGCTCGGGGGCCGCCGTGACCGTGAGCCTCCCGGAGCGGCCGGTGCTGGTCGCCGAGCGCACGCGGTAGCAGACGCACCCCCCACTGACTTACGCCGAGTGAAAGAGAGCACCGTGACCCTCCGCACCACCTCCCCCCAACTCCCCCTCCAGGCAGTCCTGTTCGACATGGACGGCACGCTCGTGGACACCGAGCGGCTGTGGTGGGAGGCGGTGGAGCAGGTGGCCGACGGGCTCGGACGCCGGCTGACCGGGGCCGACCAGCCGGAGGTGCTCGGCAGGCCCGTCGAGTACACCGCCGCCTGGCTGGGCGGGATCACGGGCGCCGAGGTGGGGGAGATCGCCACCGAGCTGCACCGGGAGTTCGCGTACCGGGTCCGCACCGGCATCGTGCCCCGCCCGGGCGCGTTGCGGCTCCTCGGCGAACTCGTCCGCGAGGGTGTCCCCACCGCCCTCGTGACCGCGTCGCCTCGCGCGGTCGCCGACACCGTCCTCGCGGCCCTCGGCGCCGAACACTTCGCGGTCTCCGTCACGGCCGACGACACCGAACGCACCAAGCCCGCCCCCGACCCCTACCTCGCCGCCTGCCGCGCCCTCGGCGTCGATCCCGCCGCGTGTGTGGCCGTGGAGGACACCGAGACGGGTGTGGCGTCCGCCGAGGCGGCGGGGTGCGCCGTGCTCGCCGTGCCCTCGCTCGCGCCGATCGACTCCGTACCCGGACGCACCGTCCTGACCAGCCTGGAGGAGGTGACCCCGGCCCGGCTGCGCGCCATGGTCGCGCCCCGCGAGCTGCGGGTGATGAGCTGGAACCTCTGGTACGGCGGGACGAAGGTCGACGACCACCGCGAGAAGCAGCTCAAGGTCATCGCCGAGACGGGCGCGGACGTGGTCGGCCTCCAGGAGACGTACGGCACCTCGGCACAGGAACTCGCCGAGGCCCTCGGCTGGCACCACCACCGGGCCGGCGAGAACCTCGGCGTCATCAGCCGCTACCCGATCATCGCCCGCCACGGCGACCCGGACGTCGGCTTCTACGGCGGCACCGGAGTGCGCGTCCGGCTGGACGGCGGCCAGGAGGTGGACGTCTGGAGCGCCCACCTCGACTACACGCCGTACGGCCCCTACGAGGCCCGCTTCGACGGGCTCCCGGCGGCCGAGCTGATCGCCCACGAGGGCGTCCGGCTGGAGCAGATGCGGGAGATCCTGCGACGGATCGCCGAGTCCGCCGCCGAGGCCGTCCCCGTGGTCCTGGTCGGTGACTTCAACGCGCCCTCGCACCTGGACTGGCCGGACGTCGAATGGCCCGTGACCAGGGCCGCCGAGGAGGCGGGCCTGAGCGACTCCTACCGCGAGGCCCATCCCGACCCCGTGCGGGAGCCCGGACACACCTGGTCGCCGGTTCACGTGGAGCACGAGGACGGCAGCGGGCGGCCCGAGCCGCAGGACCGGATCGACTTCGTGCTGCACCGGGGGCTGACGGTGCTCGACTCCCGGGCGCTGGTCACCGGCACCCCGCGTCCCTGGCCCGAGGTCGCGGGCAACGACTGGCCCTCGGACCACGCCGCGGTCGTCACCACCTTCGCCGTCTGAACCGAGCGGCGGTCCAGGAAACCATTGCGGTGCGGGCGCGCCATCACGTAGGTTGATCCGCGCCCGCTACCAGCGAGTAACACCGATGGGTAACCAACCGTCGCCCGGCCACCCGACCGTCCTGCCGTCCTGGGGAGTCCATGCGCTGGCCCTTCGGCCGTCCCACCACGGTCCGTACGCGCATCGTGGCGCTCGCGGTCGCACCGGTGGTCGCCCTCATGGTGCTGTGGAGCTTCGCCATGGTGTCCGTCACCGGCGAACTGCGCGCGCTCGTCCGGGTCCAGGGGGTGTACGACGACTTCGGGACACCCGTCGACACGGCGGTCGGCCAGATCCAGATCGAACGGCGGCTCGCGGCCGCCTACCTGGGCGCGGACCACGGCACGGCGGCGGCCCTCGACCTGATGGAACAACAGCGCCGCACCGACCGCGCCGTGACCGCCCTGCGGACGGCGATCCGGGACGGCGACCGCGGGCGGCTCTCCGCCGGGCAGCGGCAGGTGCTCGACGCCGTGCTGCGCTCCTTCGACGGGCTGGAGGGGCTGCGGGAGCGGGTGCTGTCCCGCGCCATCAGCTGGGACCGGGCGGTCACCGAGTACGGCGCCCTCGTGGAGCCGGGCTTCGACGTCCAGTCCGCCCTCACCGCGCTGCAGGCCGGACAGCTCGCACGCGAGGCCCAGGTCGTCATCGAGCTGGTGCGGGTGAGGGAGTTCGTCTCGCGGGAGGACGCCCTCGTCGCCGGGGCGCGAGCCGCCGGATCGCTCACCGACGGCCAGTACGGCACGCTCACCGCGACGATCGAGGACCGCCGGGTCTTCGAGCGGACGTATGTGCCCGACCTCCCCGCCGACTCGCGCGCCCTCTTCGAGGAGTTCCAGCGCGGCTCCCTGTACCGGGAGCTGACCCGGGGTGAGGACGCCCTGCTGCGGGCGGGCGCACGGGGTGCGGGGGAGGCCGTCGCGGTCGGCTCCTGGCGCACCACCACCGACCGGGCCGTCAAGCGGTACATGCAGCTGTGCACGCGGTCGGCCGTCAACTCCGCCGAACGAGGGCGGGCCTTCGCCTACCGGGAGCTGGCCAAGGCGGCGATCGTCGGTGTACTCGGACTCGCCGCCGTGGGACTGTCCCTGTGGTTCGCCGTGCGCGGCGCCCGGCGCATCTCGCGCCGCCTGGAGACCCTCCGGGACGCCGCCGACCTCCTCAGCACGCGCCAGCTGCCCGACGTCATGCGGCGGCTCGGCGCGGGCGAGGACGTGGACGCCGCCACCGAGGCACCGCCCCTGGCCGACGGGGAGGCGGGAGTCGACGAGATCGGCCAGGTCGGCCGGTCCTTCAACACCGCCCGCCTCGCGGCCGTCGAGGCCGCCGTCAAGCAGGCCACCCTGCGCCGAGGGCTGTTCGCGGTGCTCCTCAACATCGCCCGCCGCAATCAGGCGCTCGTCCACCGCCAGCTCAAACTGGTCGACACGCTGGAGCGGCGCACCGACGACCCGGACGTCCTGGACGATCTGTTCCGGATCGATCACCTCACCACCCGGATGCGGCGCCACGCGGAGAGCCTGATCATCCTCTCCGGCGCGGCGCCCGGCCGCAGATGGCGCAGGCCCGTACCGGTCGCCCGCGTGGTGGCTTCCGCGGTGGGCGAGATCGAGGAGTACGCGCGCGTCGTGGTCCCGCCGATGCCGGAGGTGGGCGTGGCGGCGGACGCCGTCGCCGATGTCGTCCATCTGATCGCCGAACTCGTCGAGAACGCCACGGTGTTCTCACCGCCCCACACCCAGGTCACCCTGCGTACCGGGCGGGCCGGGGGCGGGTTCGTCCTGGAGATCGACGACCGGGGCCTCGGTCTCGAACCCGAACAGATCGAGGAGGCCCAGCGCACCCTCACCACGCCGGACGACTTCGATCCGACCCGGCACGACCGGCTCGGGTTGTACGTGGTGGGGCGGCTCGCCGCACGACACGGCATCGAGGTCACGCTGTGCCGGTCGCCGTACGGCGGCACGACGGCGGTGGTGCTGCTGCCGGAGGCGGTCCTCGCGCCGGTCGACCCCGAGCGGCCGGAGCCGGCGGCGGACACGGAATCGCGGGCACTGCCGTCGCGCACCTCCCGGACCTCCGGGACGTCCCGGACCTCCGAGAGCTCCCGGAAGGGCACCGCGGTCCTTGAGAAAAAGCGGGAGGCACCCGACCGTCACACGGACCGTGCAGAGGAACAGCCGGAGGCACCTCAGCGGCACGCGGACCGTGTGGAGAAACCGCGGGAGGCACCTCTCCGGCACGCGGACCGTACGCCGGAGACTGCTCCCGCCACGAGCCCGCCCGCGCTGCCCACCCGAGTCCGGCAGACCTCCCTCGCCCCCGAACTGCGCACCGACGGCCCGGCCACCGACGAGCCGTCGGAGCGCGAGGTCACCCCCGAGGAGGTCCGCGCGGTCTTCGGCGCCTTCCAGCGCGGCCTCGACCGCGGCCGCAAGGGCCTGCCCACCGGGTCCGGATCCGAGCGGCGAACCGACACCGAGGAAGGGACGGACGCCGACGATGCTCCGTGACCAGACCCCCGAGCACTCCGACCGGACCTCCGAGCCCCGGGGCGCCACCCCCGAACCGCCCGGCACGGACCTCGGCTGGCTGCTCGACGACCTCGTGGCCAGGACCGACCACGTCCGCCAGGCCGTGCTCCTCACCGCCGACGGCCTCCCGCTGAGCTGCTCGGACGGCATGCGCCGACGGGACATCGAGCACCTCGCCGCCGTCTGCTCCGGCTTCCACAGCCTGGCCCGCTCGGCCGGTGAACGCTTCGCCGCGGGGGAGGTGCGCCAGACCATGGTGATGCTCGACGACGCCTACCTCTTCATCACCCCGGCGGGCGACGGCAGCCGGCTGGCCGTCCTGAGCGAGGTGCAGACGGACGTCGGACAGCTCGCCCACGAGATGGCGTTGCTGGTCCGCCGCGTCGGCCGCCACATGGCCGCCGCCGTACGGTCGGCCGCCGACCCCGCGGGCCCCTGACCCGGCCGTGACCGACGACCACTGGTACGAGGACGAGACCGGGTCGATGGTGCGGCCCTACACCGTGACCCGGGGCCGGACCCGGCCCTCGGACCGGCACACGATCGATCTGATGTCGCGGGTCACCGCCCTGCGGACGGACGAGGGCAGGCCCGGTGTCGACCACGCCGGCGCCGCCCTGCTGGCCCTGGTGCGCCACGGACCCCGGCCGGTCGTCGAGCTCGCCGCCGACGCCGACCTGCCCCTGACCGTCGTACGCGTGCTGCTCGGCGATCTGGCCGAGGCCGGTCTCGTACGCATCGACGCGCCGCGGCGGCCGGAACCGGGCGGCCCGGCGGCCGATCCCGAGCTGCTGCGCGAGATCGTGGAGCGACTGCGCGCGCTGTGAGAACCGGACGCGGGCCGTGCGGCCGGGACGCTCGGCACGGCGAGGTCGCGACGGCTCGTCACGACGTCTGTGACCTGCGCCTCAGGGGTTTCGGGCGCCGCCCGAGGGCGCGCAACGAATCGCCGCCGGAGGCAGGGCGCACGCAACGATTCGTCCACCGGCGCGCAACGGCTCCTCCTTGTCCCCCCGAGCCCCCCGCCCGTACCGTCTAAGCAGTCCCCGACACCCCTCCGTACCCGTGAGGACCACGCATGCGCACAGCCCTGCTCCAGAGCTCCGGCCGCCCCGGCTCGGTCGTCGAGAACCTGAAGGTCCTCGACGAGGCCGCGGGCCGCGCCGCCGCTGCCGGCGCCGGGCTCGTGGCGGCGCCGGAGATGTTCCTCACCGGGTACGCGATCGGCGACGGCATCGCCCGCCTCGCCGAGCCCGCCGACGGGGACTCCGCCGACGCGGTCGCCGAGATCGCCACCCGCCACGGCGTCGCCGTCGTCTACGGCTACCCCGAGCGCGAGGGCGAGACGGTCTACAACTCCGCTCAGCTCATCTCCGCCGACGGCACCCGTCTCGCGAACTACCGCAAGACCCACCTCTTCGGCTGCTTCGAGCGCGACCACTTCACGCCCGGCGAGCAGCCCGTCGTCCAGGCGGACCTGAACGGCCTCCGCGTCGGCCTCATGATCTGCTACGACGTCGAGTTCCCGGAGAACGTCCGGGCGCACGCCCTCGCCGGCACCGACCTCCTCGTCGTGCCGACCGCGCAGATGCACCCCTTCCAGTTCGTCGCCGAGTCCGTCGTCCCGGTGCGCGCCTTCGAGAACCAGATGTACGTCGCGTACGTCAACCGGGTCGGCCCGGAGGGCGAGTTCGAGTTCGTCGGACTGTCCACGCTGGCCGGTCCCGACGGGATCGCCCGGACCCGGGCCGGACGCGGTGAGGAACTCGTCCTCGCCGACGCCGACCCCGACTTCCTCGCGGCCTCGCGCGAGGCGAACCCGTATCTGAAGGACCGCCGCCCCGGCCTCTACGGGTCGCTCGTCTGACACCCGGCAGCCCCCTCGGCGCCTCCCCTCACCAGCTTTCCCGCAAGGAGTCCGTACCCCATGACGTCCACGGTGCCCACCGCCGTCCAGCACGCCGACGCGCAGCAGCCGCCGATCACCATGTTCGGACCGGACTTCCCGTACGCGTACGACGACTTCCTCGCCCACCCGGCGGGCCTCGGCCAGATACCCGCGACCGAGCACGGCACCGAGGTCGCGGTCATCGGCGGCGGTCTGTCCGGCATCGTGGCCGCCTACGAGCTGATGAAGATGGGCCTCAAGCCCGTCGTCTACGAGGCCGACGAGATCGGCGGTCGCCTGCGGACCGTGGGCTTCGAGGGGTGCGACCCGTCGCTCACCGCCGAGATGGGCGCCATGCGCTTCCCGCCCTCCTCCACCGCCCTCCAGCACTACATCGACCTGGTGGGTCTGGAGACCCGGCTGTTCCCCAACCCGCTCGCGGAGTCCACTCCCTCGACGGTCGTCGACCTCAAGGGCGAGTCGCACTACGCGACCACCGTCGACGACCTGCCGCAGGTCTACCGCGACGTGATGAACGCCTGGAACGCCTGCCTCGAAGAGGGCGCCGACTTCTCCGACATGAACCAGGCCATGCGTGAGCGCGATGTGCCGCGCATCCGCGAGATCTGGGCGAAGCTCGTCGAGAAGCTCGACAACCAGACCTTCTACGGCTTCCTCTGCGACTCGGACTCCTTCAAGTCCTTCCGGCACCGCGAGATCTTCGGCCAGGTCGGCTTCGGCACCGGCGGCTGGGACACCGACTTCCCGAACTCGATCCTGGAGATCCTGCGCGTCGTCTACACCGAGGCCGACGACCACCACCGCGGCATCGTCGGTGGCTCCCAGCAACTGCCGCTGCGCCTGTGGGAGCGCGAGCCGCAGAAGATCGTGCACTGGGCCTACGGCACCTCGCTCGCGAAGCTGCACGACGGCGCCCCGCGTCCGGCCGTGACCCGGCTGCACCGCACGGCGGGCAACCAGATCACGGTGACGGACGCCAACGGTGACATCCGCACCTTCAAGGCGGCGATCTTCACCGCCCAGTCCTGGATGCTGCTCTCCAAGATCGCCTGCGACGACTCGCTCTTCCCGATCGACCACTGGACCGCCATCGAGCGGACCCACTACATGGAGAGCTCCAAGCTCTTCGTGCCGGTCGACCGGCCGTTCTGGCTGGACAAGGCCGTCGACGACAGGGGAAATCCGACGGGCCGTGACGTCATGTCGATGACGCTCACCGACCGCATGACCCGCGGGACCTACCTCCTCGACGAGGGCCCGGACAAGCCCGCCGTCATCTGCCTCTCGTACACGTGGTGCGACGACAGCCTGAAGTGGCTGCCGCTGTCCGCGAACGAGCGGATGGAGGTCATGCTGAAGTCGCTCGGCGAGATCTACCCGAAGGTCGACATCAGGAAGCACATCATCGGCAACCCGGTGACCGTGTCCTGGGAGAACGAGCCCTACTTCATGGGCGCGTTCAAGGCCAACCTGCCCGGCCACTACCGCTACCAGCGCCGCCTGTTCACGCACTTCATGCAGGAAGCGCTGCCCGAGGACAAGCGGGGCATCTTCCTCGCCGGCGACGACATCTCCTGGACGGCCGGCTGGGCCGAGGGTGCCGTGCAGACCGCGCTGAACGCGGTCTGGGGCGTCATGCACCAGCTGGGCGGGGCGACCGACCCGACCAACCCCGGGCCCGGCGACGTCTACGACGAGATCGCGCCGGTGGAACTGCCCGAGGACTAGGACCCGTTCGGGCCGGCCTTCGTGGGGCGGCCGGTCAGATTCCGGCCGCCCGCGCCGCCGCGTACACCTCGGCGGCCAGGTCCTTGAGCTCCTCGGCGTCCCGCGGGCCGTCCTGGAGGTCGACGAAGTACTCGTCGAGGCCGATCTCGGTGTACGGCACCAGGTCCGACACGATCTGGTCGACGTTGCCCTGGAAGGGCTGGCGGTCCGCGCCGTCGTAGGCCTTGGCGGAGTAACGCGTGTTGATCCGCGCCACCGACTGGATCGGCTCGGTGCGCCCGCGCTCGGCCGCGAAGTCCTGCACCTGCCGCCACTGGGCGGCGAGTTGGTCGGCGCCTCCCTGGGCCACGGGCTGCCAGCCGTCGCCGCGGTCCACGAGCCGGGTCAGCGCCTTCTTGCTGAAGGCGGGCAGCAGGATCGGGATCGGCCGGGCCGGCTTCGGGGCGACCACGGCCGACTCGATCCTGGTCAGGCGGCCCTCGTACGACACCGGGTCCGGGCCCCACACCGCGCGGCACACGTCGAGGACCTCGTCCAGGACCTGGCCCCGCTCCTCGAACGGCGCCACGCCCGCCGCCGCGTACTCGTCGAGCGACCAGCCGGTACCGAGGCCCGCCACGACCCGGCCGCCGCTCGCCGCGTCCAGGGTGGCCAGGGCCCTGGCCAGCTGGAACGGGCCGTGCAACGGGGCGACCAGGACGCTGGTGCCCAGCCGCGCCCGCCGCGTGGCCGCCGCGGCGAGCGTCAGGGTCACCAGCGGCTCGGCGACGCCGCGGTACAAGTCGGGCCAGGGCAGGTTCGGGACGCCGTACAGCCCCTGCGTGGCGGGGTCCGGGAACAGGGCGCGCTCGAACACCCACAGACTCTCGTAGCCGATCTCCTCAGCCGTGCGCGCCACGTCCGGGACGTCACGACCGATGTCGAACTGGCGTGTTTGAGGAAGACTCAGACCCAGCCGAGCAGCCATGCTTGTGCTCCTTCGCATTCGGCATTTGAATCGTGAACGTATCGCGTACGAGGGTGAGTTACGTGCCGTACGCGGCGATATGGCCGGATCGGTCCCCCAGGGGCGTGAGCAGCATCCGGCCCGCCAGGCCGACCGCGGCGCCGAGACGGTCGGCGAACTCCTCGGCGAGGTCGGGGAGTCCGCGCAGCGCCCACAGGGCCCGCGCCGCCGACCAGGCCGCGTCGCGGGCCCTCTCCAGGCTCCACGAACCGAGGAGATGGGTGAGCGGATCGGCGATCTGGAGGAGGTCGGGGCCCGGCATCAGATCTTCGCGGACGCGCTCCTCCAGCGAGACGAGGAGGTCACCCACGCGCTCGAACTCGTCCTCCAGATCGGCTGGTTCGCAGCGCAGGGTACGGCAGGTGTCCACGACGGCGAGCGCCAGATCGTGTCCGATGTGCGCATTGATGCCCGCGAGCGCGAACTGCAGCGGGCGTACTCCCGGATGGCGCCGGAACTGGAACAGCGGGCGCCAGCAGGCGGGCGGGGACCCCTCCTCGGCCACGCGCAGATAGCGCTCGGCGAACCGTACATCCAGCGTGACCGCGGCCTCGCCGTCCGGGAATTCCCCCGCGTCCAGGCGCCGTTCCACCTCCTCGGTGACGGTGAGGTAGACGCGGTTGAAGACCGCGATTCCGTCACGCTCCGGCAGGGTCGCCGCCAGGGTGCGCATCCGGGAGGCGATCGCGTCCACGGGGGTGGAGAACTGTTCCAACTGCGTCATGGGGGCAGGTTCCCAGTCCTAGGCTGACCGGAGTCGCCGCCTGGCCGGGCACATCCCCGGAACGGGGGAACACGCCCGTGTCGGGAGGCGCGGATGCGGCCGGGGGCGGCGCAAACGTGATGGGAACCGGGGGGAGCGGTACGTGTCAGGCTTACGTGCGCGGCGCCTGGCCGCACGCAGGGCCGAGCGCAGGCGGGTGGCCCGGCGCGCCGCCATGGTCGCGGCGGCCTCGGTGGTCGTGGCGGTCGGCGGAGTGACGGGGATGATGTCCGCCCTCGACCGCGAGCGCCCCTCCGACGACGCCCGACCGCTGGTGACCCGCTCGCCCGGCCTTCGGCCGCCGCCCGCCGTACCGGCTCCCTCCCCGTCCGGGACCTCCGTCGCGCCGTCCCCGTCCTGGCACTCCCCGTCCCCGAAGCCGAGCCCGACGCCCTCCCCGAGCGGGAAGGAGCCGGCGACCGTGGCCGCCCCCGCCCTGCTCTACAGCCACCCCGACTCCCAGGTCCTGGACTGGGTCGCGTCCCACCCCGGCGACCACCGGCGCGCCGTCATCGAGTCCCGGATCGCCGACCGCCCGGCCGCCGTCTGGTTCGCCGACTTCACCCCCGCCACCATCACCGCGCGGGTCAGGGCGGTGACCGCGGGCGCCGCGGCCGAGGGCCGGGTCCCGGTCGTCGTGCCGTACGCGATCCCGCAGCGCGACTGCGGCGGGGCCTCACAGGGCGGCGCGCCCGACTTCGCCGCGTACGACGGCTGGATCGACGACTTCGCGGCGGGCCTCGGCGACGACGAGGTCATCGTCATCCTGGAGCCCGACTCGGTCGCCCAGGCCGGCTGCCTCCCCGTGACCGACCGGGCCGCCCGCTTCGCCTCGCTGGCCCGCGCCGGCCGCGTCCTCAAGGCCGCCGACCCCCGGGCCCGCGTCTACTACGACGCCGGCCACTCCGCCTGGAACCCGGCCGCCGAGCAGGCCGCGCTCCTCGCACGGGCGGGCGCCGCGTCGGCCGCCTCCTCCGACGGTGTCTTCACCAACGTGTCCAATTTCCACCGTACGAGCGACGAGATCGCGTACGCCCGGCAGGTGCTGTCCGCACTGGGCGGCCCCGCGAGCCTGGGCGCCGTCATCGACACCAGCCGCAACGGCAACGGCGCCCCGGCCGACGGGGAGTGGTGCGATCCGGCGGGCCGGAAGATCGGCCGGGCGCCGACCCTGAACACCGGGGAGGCCAGGATCGACGCCTATCTCTGGGTGAAGCTGCCGGGGGAGTCGGACGGGTGCAAGGGCACGCCGGGGACCTTCTCGGCGGAGTACGCCTATGAGCTGGCGCGCTGATCGTCCGCCTCGTCGTACGAGGACGTGCCGGAGTCCAGCAGCGGCTCATCGGTCGTCAGGTGGGCCGGGGCCATCGCCCGCAGCGCGTGGTAGCCGGTGATCACGACGAGCGTGCCGAGCGCGATGCCGCTGAGTGAGAAGTTGTCCGTGAACTTCAGGGAGACGCCGCCGACGCCGATGATGATGCCCGCGGCGGCCGGCACCAGGTTCAGCGGATTGCGCAGGTCGACCCGGGCGTTGAGCCAGATCTGGGCGCCGAGCAGGCCGATCATGCCGTACAGGATGACGGTGATGCCGCCGAGCACGCCGCCCGGGATCGCGGCCACGATCGCGCCGAACTTGGGGCAGAGGCCGAAGAGGAGGGCGAAGCCCGCGGCGGCCCAGTAGGCGGCCGTGGAGTAGACGCGGGTCGCGGCCATCACGCCGATGTTCTCGGAGTACGTGGTGTTGGGCGGGCCGCCGACCGCCGTGGAGAGCATGGAGGCGACGCCGTCCGCGGAGATCGCGGTGCCCAGCTCGTCGTCCAGCGGATCGCCGGTCATCTCGCCGACGGCCTTGACGTGCCCCGCGTTCTCGGCGACCAGCGCGATCACGACCGGCAGCGCGACGAGGATCGCCGACCACTGGAAGGACGGGCCGTGGAAGGACGGCAGCCCGATCCAGTCCGCCTTGCCGACGCCGGAGAGGTTCAGCCGCCAGTGGTCGGTGAGCTTGCCGCTCGCGTCCACCGAGTGGATCTTTCCGAAGATCCGGTCGAAGACCCAGGAGATCCCGTACCCGAAGAGCAGGCCCAGGAAGATCGCGATCCGTGACCAGAAACCGCGCAGGCAGACGACTGCCAGACCGGTGAGCAGCATGGTGAGCAGCGCCGTCCACTGGTCCTGCGGCCAGTACGTGGACGCCGTCACCGGCGCCAGGTTGAAACCGATCAGCATGACGACGGCGCCCGTCACGATCGGTGGCATCGCGGCATGGATGATCCGCGCCCCGAACCGCTGCACGGCCAGGCCCACCAGGAACAGCGCGACGCCCACGACGAACACCGCGCCCGTCACCGTGGCGCTGGTGCCGCCCTGCGCGCGGATCACCGCGGCGACGCCCACGAAGGAGAGCGAACAGCCGAGGTAGCTGGGCACCCGGCCGCGGGTGGCGAGCAGGAAGATGACCGTCGCGAAGCCGGACATCATGATCGCGAGGTTCGGGTTCAGACCCATGAGCACCGGTGCCACGAACGACGCCCCGAACATCGCCACCACGTGCTGGGCGCCGAGCCCGATCGTGCGCGGCCACGAGAGGCGTTCATCGGGGCGGACAACCGCTCCGGGCGCGGGCGTTCGCCCGTCGCCGTGCAGTTTCCAGCGCACACCGAGGTCCATGGTGGGTTTCGCTTTCTTCGTACGTGAAACTTTGTCCGGACCATTGTCACGGGTACCTGGCGGTTCTACGCTCACACGGTCTTACTCATGAACTGCGTTCATATTTCTGATCGGAGGCTTGATGAGTGCACGACCCCGTCTGGCTGTCCTCCTCGCCGCCGTGGCCACCTTCGCGGCGGTCGTCGTCCCCTCCGCCTCGGCCCACGCGGCGCCGAAGGCCCCCCGGACCGCCGTCCTCGACGGCGCGCGGCTCCAGCAGACCCGGCTCCGCCTCGACCGCGGGGATCCCCAACTGAAGCGCACGCTCGAGGGCTTGACGGCCCGCGCCGACAACTGGCTGCCCCAGGGCCCCTGGACGGTCGTCGACAAGCCCAAGCCCGCCCCCGGCGGCGACGTCCACGACTACCTGAGCCAGGCCCCGTATTGGTGGCCCTCCCAGCCGAAGACCGCCGACAACCCCTGGGGCTGCCCGTACGTCCAGCGCGACGGCCAGCGCAACCCCGAGGTCGACACCGGCACCGACCGCCAGGACGTCGAGAAGGTCTTCGACTCGACGTACGACCTCGCGCTCGCCTGGTACTACACCGGCAGGAAGCAGTACGCCGAGAAGGCCGCCACCGTCCTGCGCACCTGGTTCCTCGCCCCGGCCACCCGGATGAACCCGAACCTCGACCACGGGCAGTTCATCCCCTGCAAGTACGACGGCCGGGCCATCGGCATCATCGACTTCTCGCAGTCCTACACCAGCGTCCTGGACGCGATCGCGATCCTGGAGACGGGCGCCCCCGGCTGGTCGAAGAGCGACCGCACCGCCATGCGCGCCTGGAACACCGACTTCCGCGACTGGCTGGAGAACAGCGCCTTCGGCGGCGAGGAGGGCGCCGCCAAGAACAACCACGGCACCTTCTACGACATGCAGCTCGCCGCCCTGGCGTACGCGACCGGCGACGAGGACCTCGCCCGCCGGACCGTCCTCGGCGCGGAGTCCAAGCGGATCGACCCGCAGGTTTCCGCGGACGGCAGCCAGCCCCAGGAGCTCACCCGCACCCGCAGCTGGCACTACTCGACCTTCGACCTCGTCGCCTACACCCGCCTCGCGGCCATCGGCCGGCACGTCGGCGTGAACCTGTGGCGGTACACGGGGCCGGACGGCCAGACCCTGGCCAAGGCGGTCGACTATCTGCTGCCCGCCGCGACGGGCGCCGCGCCGTGGCCCTACCCGGAGCTGGAGTTCCACCGCTACGCGGCGAGCGACATCGTGCACGCGGCGGCCGACGCGGGGGACCGGGCGGCCCAGGCCGCGGTGCCGAAACTGGAGACACCGCCCGGCGGCGACCTGTGGACACTGCGGCCTGCCGCCGAGCAGCTGGACTCGATCGCCGGCTGACCGGAGGGCATACGCACACCCTGATCAGGGGCTCCTGAGCGGCCGCTTAGGATGGGGGTGTCCCCACCGTCCCCACCGGCACCCTCAGGAGCCCCGCCCGTGACCGCCGAAGCGCCCGCAGCCCCCGCCCTCTCCTACGGGCGGCTCCTCCCCGTCACCGTCCACTTCGACGACCTGGACGCACTCGGCCTGCTCCACAACGCCCGCTACCCGGTCATGGTCGAACGCGCCTGGACCGCCCTGTGGAACGACCAGGGCTTCCTCGCCTTCGAGGGCGACTGGGAGGCGGCGGGCGACTTCTGCAACGCCGTCAAGGAGCTGCGGATCAGCTACGAGGCCCCGATCAACCGCCCCGGCGAGTACGCCGTCCACCTCTGGCTGGAGCGCCTGGGGAACACCGGACTGACGTACGGATTCCGCTTCTGCTCGGCCGGCGGCGCGCTCACGTACGCGCACGGCACGCGGGTCCTCGTCAGGCTCGACGCCGCGACGCTGCGTCCCACGTCCTGGAGCGACCGCTTCAGGGCCGTGGGTCGGGAACTGCTGCGGGCGCGGGACTGACCTTGGGCCGGTCGCGCTCACCCGCGCGCAGCACCCCCGCGAACGCGGCAAGGCCGCACGCCAGCACCGTGACCAGCCCGAACGACACCACCAGGCTCGTCGCCTGCGCCAGCGTGCCGATCGCACTCGGCGCGACCAGGCCGGAGGTGTACGTGATGGTGGCGACGCCCGCGATGGCCTGACTGGGGTTGGGGCCGCTGTGCCCCGCCGCCGCGAAGCAGAGCGGGACGACGACCGCGATGCCGAGACCCATCAGGGCGAAGCCGCTCATCGCCACGGCGGGGTGGTCCGCGACGACGACGAGCAGCCCGCCGAGCACGGCGAGACCGCCGCCGGCCCGCACCGTGCGCACCGCGCCGAACCGATTCACCACCGCGTCGCCGGCGAGCCGGGCCAGCGCCATGGTCAGCATGAACCCGGTCGTCGACGCCGCCGCGAGACCGGCCGAGCTGCCCAGTTCGTCCTTGAGATAGACCGCCGACCAGTCCAGGCTGGCGCCCTCGGAGAACACCGCGCAGAAGCCGATCGCGCCGATGAGCAGGGCGGACTTCGGTGGCAGCGCGAAGCGCGGCGGCGGGGCCTCGTCCTCGGCCGGTCGCAGGTCGAGGACCCACTGGCAGGCGGTGAGACCCAGGACCGTCAGGACCCCGGCCGCCAGTGCGTGGTGCAGGCGCGCATCCGAGCCGAGGTGCGCGGCGAGGGTGCCGCCCGCCGAGCCGACCAGGGCGCCCGCGCTCCACATGCCGTGCAGCCCCGACATGATCGACTTTCCGAGACGGCTCTCGATCTCGACGCCGAGCGCGTTCATGGCCACGTCCGCCATGCCCGCCGACGCGCCGTAGACGAAGAGGGCCGGGCACAGCGTGTAGATGTTCGGCGCGAGGGACGGGAGGATCAGCGACAGCGTCCACAGGGACAGCAGCCCGCGCAGCGCGGTACGGGCGCCGAAGCGGTGGCTGATCCGGCCCGCCAGCGGCATCGCGACGGAGGCCCCGATCGCCGGGAACGCGAGGGCCAGTCCGAGCTGGCCGGTGCTGACGGACGCGTGGTCCTGGATCCAGGGGACACGGGTGGCGAACGAGCCCGTCACCGCTCCGTGCACCGCGAAGACGGCGGCCACGGCGTACCGCGCCCGCTTCACGTCACGCAGGTCGTAGACCATGTAACCCATCTTTCCCGCCCCTCCAGGCTTCGCTCCCCGCGATGCCGCCGTAAACTATCAGGAACCCTGCCTGATAGATAGATGATGTACTGGCCACCGACTGAGCGACTGATCTGGGAGGATCCCGGCATGCCCGCATCACCGAGCACCGCCCGGGCCATCAACGACCGCGTCGCGCTGCGCCTGCTCCAGCAGGAAGGCCCCCTGACGGCAGGGCAGTTGAAGCAGCTCACCGGACTGTCCCGGCCCACCGTCGCCGACCTCGTCGAACGCCTCACGGCCGCCGGACTGATCGAGGTGGTGGGGGAGTCGGGGGAACAGCGCCGCGGCCCCAACGCCCGTCTTCACGGGATCGTCGCCGACCGGGCCCATCTCGCCGCCCTCGACGTCCGCACCGAGGGCGTCTCGGTCGTCGTCTCCGATCTCCTCGGCAGGGAACTGGCCCGGGCGTCGGTGCCGATCGCGGACGACACCGGCACCGGGCCCGCCGTCGAGCAGGCGGTCACGCTGGTCGAACGCGCGGCCAAGGAGGCCGGGGCGGAGCGCCTGCACACGGTCGGCGTCGGAGCCCCCGGTCTCATCGACCCCGCCACCGGCGAACTCCGCGACTCCTCCGGCCTGCCCGAGTGGCACCGCCGCCTGGTCGCCGCCCTCCAGGAACGGCTGCCCGCCCGCGTGATCGTCGAGAACGAGACGAACCTCGCCGCCCTCGCGGAGCAGCGTGACGGCGCCGCCCGCGATCGCGACACGTTCGTCCTGCTCTGGCTCGGCCACGGCACCGGTGCGGCCGTCGTCCTCGACGGCAGACTCCGTCGTGGGGCGTCCGGCGGCACGGGCGAGATCGGCTTCCTGCCGGTACCGGGCACGTCGACGCTGCCCTCGGCGACGGACTGCGAGGGCGGGTTCCACTCCCTGGCGGGGTCCGCCGCGATCGCGGAACTCGCGGCTGGCCACGGGTTGGTGGCGACAGCGGTGTCGCCCGGCGAACCGGAGGCGGCTGCGCTGGTGAGGCAAGCGGTGGCGAACCTTTCCCCTCCCTCCCTCTCCCCTTCCCCTTCGGCTTTCTCCGGAGCCGACCGCTTCCTCTCCGCCCTCGCCGACCGCCTCGCCATCGGCGCGGCGTCCGTGGTGGCCGTTCTCGACCCCGGGTGCGTGGTGCTCGGCGGTGAGGTGGGGCAGGTGGGCGGGGAGGTGCTGGCCGCGCGGGTCGGCGAGCGACTCGCCCTGATGTCCCCGCTGCCGGTCGAGGTACGCGCGAGCGCGCTGGGTGGCGGCGCGGTACTCCGCGGAGCCCTCCTGACCGCCCGAGAATCAGCCCAGGACGACCTCTTCGCGCCGCGCTCCCGGTAACCCGGCCTGAAGACGCGCGCCCCGCGCGAGGGGCGCGGGGAACCGCGCGATCAGCCCCACGCGCCCGCAGCCCAAGACTCCCCGGATGGGGAGACCCGGCGGCGGGGCAAGGGCCTCCGTCACCGCCGCCGGGTCGCTCAAGGGGCGAGTGCGACGCCTCGGCTTCGGCAAACCATTGATCATGGACCTTAAGAGGACTAGACCAAGGTGGTCAATGGGTACGGACCCATGGGCGATCGCGCCAAGCGTGAGGATTCTCGCGGGAGTTGACCTCTCGCGATGCGCCGGAGAAGTCCATCCGGACGACCTGTGAGGCACCCCACAGACGTTCGCCCGCATGGACGTGGATCAGACGTGGCACACTGATGCTGTACCAGAAGCAGCGCACTCCGGGGTCGGTGAAAGTCCGAACCGGCGGTTATAGTCCGCGACCCGGTCGCTTCCAGCGGCCGGTTGACCAGGTGGAATTCCTGGACCGACGGTTAAAGTCCGGATGGGAGGCAGTGCGCGGCGGGCGGGCATTCGTGCGCGCTGCCGTTTGTTTCGGCGCGTCCTTCGGGACGTGTCGCCCCATGCGGCTCGCTCCCGGTGTCGCAGTCCGCTCATTCTGTCGTCATCGACAGGCCCCGGAGTCCGTGCCCCATGAGGCAGGAGGACCCGGGAAGTGTTCACCGGAATCGTCGAAGAGCTGGGTGAGGTCACCGCCGTCGAAATTCTCGACGACGCCTCCCGTTTCCGTCTGCGTGGCCCCGTCGTCACGCAGGGCGCACAGCACGGCGACTCCATCGCCGTGAACGGCGTCTGTCTCACGGTCGTCGAACACGAAGGCGAGGAATTCACCGCCGACGTCATGGCCGAAACCCTGGACCGCTCCAGCCTCGGCGCCCTGACCGTCGGATCCCGCGTCAACCTGGAACGCCCGATGGCCGTGGGCGAGCGCCTCGGCGGCCACATCGTCCAGGGCCACGTCGACGGCACGGGCACGGTCATCGAGCGCAAGCCGTCCGAGAACTGGGAGATCGTGAAGATCTCCCTCCCCGCGGACCTCTCCCGCTACGTGGTCGAGAAGGGCTCCATCACCGTCGACGGCATCAGCCTGACGGTGGTCGACGCGGGCCCGGACTTCTTCACCGTCAGCCTCATCCCCACCACCCTCGACCTGACCACGCTCGGCCGCAAGCAGGCCGGCGACCCGGTCAACCTCGAGGTGGACGTCATCGCCAAGTACGTCGAGCGACTGCTCGGCGCCCGTGGTGAGCAGCCGGTCGCGCTGCCCGACACCCAGGGGAGCGGTCGGTGAACTGGCTGAACTCCGAGGCGTTCACGCTCCTCGGACAGCACATCAAGTGGTCGGACATGATCGGCAACATCATCGGTCTGATCGGCCTCGCACTCGGCTGGCTGCGCTCCATATGGAGCTGGCCCGTACAACTCCTGTCCGGCGTCGTCCTCTTCGCGGCCTTCGCCAGCGGCCATCTCTCCGGCAGCGCCGGAAAGCAGGTCGTGGTCATCGTCGTTGCCCTGTGGGGCTGGTGGCAGTGGAACCGCGGCAGGGCGGAGGGCCGGGGCGGCCACATCTCCGTTCGGTTCGCCACCTGGCGCGAGCGCGCCTACATGGTGGGCGCCGCCGCCGTCGGCACGCTGGCGGTCAGCGGTCTGTTCCACGCGTACCCGACCCTGTCCTGGGACCCCTGGCCGGACGCGTACATCTTCGTCGGCACGATCGTCGCCATGTACGCGCAGGCCCGCGGCATGGTCGAGTTCTGGTTCGCCTGGCTGCTGGTCGACGTGGTGGGCGTCCCGCTCAACTTCGCCAACGGCTACGCCTTCTCCGGTTTCGTCTACGTCGTCTACGGCGCGCTCGTCCTGTCGGGCATGCGCGACTGGTGGCTGCGCTCCCGCAAGGCCGGGCAGCCCGTCCTGGAAGGAGCCCCCGCATGACCACGGCACCCGTTTGGTACAGCACGGGGCACGATGAAGATGCTTCGGACTTCGCGCTCGACCCGGTCGAGAAGGCCATCGCCGACATCGCGGCGGGCCGACCGATCGTGGTCGTCGACGACGAGGACCGGGAGAACGAGGGCGACCTCGTCATCGCCGCCGAGAAGGCGACCCCCGAGATCATCGCCTTCATGATGAGCGAGTGCCGTGGGCTGATCTGCGCGCCCATGGAGGGCGACGAACTCGACCGCCTCCAGCTCCCCCAAATGGTCGAGAACAACACCGAGTCGATGAAGACCGCGTTCACCGTCTCGGTGGACGCCTCCGCCGCCCACGGCGTGTCCACCGGCATCTCCGCGGCCGACCGCGCCACCACACTGCGGCTGCTGGCCGGCGGCGCGGCCGAGGCGGGCGACTTCGTGCGCCCCGGCCACATCTTCCCGCTGCGCGCCAAGCCCGGCGGTGTCCTCGTCCGCAACGGCCACACCGAGGCCGCCGTCGACCTCGCCCGGCTCGCGGGACTGCGCCCGGCCGGCGCGATCGTCGAGATCGCCGGGGAGGACGGACGCATGCTCCGTCTGCCCGAGCTGATCCCGTTCGCCCGCAAGCACGGTCTGACGATCATCTCCATCGAGGACCTGATCGCCTACCGCCGTACCGCGGAGCCCACCGTCCGCCGCGAGGCCAAGACGCAACTGCCCACCACCTTCGGCGAGTTCACGGCGTACGGCTACCGCTCCACCGTCGACGGCGTCGAGCACGTCGCCCTGGTGCACGGCGAGATCGGCGACGGCGACGACGTCCTCGTCCGAGTCCACTCCGAGTGCCTGACCGGCGACATCTTCCACTCGCTGCGCTGCGACTGCGGTCCCCAGCTCCAGACCTCCATGGAGCGCGTCCAGGCCGAGGGCCGGGGCGTCGTGGTCTACCTGCGTGGGCACGAGGGGCGCGGCATCGGCCTGTTGTCCAAGCTGCGCGCCTACGAGCTCCAGGAGCGCGGCCGCGACACCCTCGACGCCAACCTGGAACTCGGCCTGCCCGCCGACGCCCGGGACTACGGCGCGAGCGCGCAGATCCTTCAGGACCTCGGCGTCCACAGCCTGCGCCTGCTGACCAACAACCCCGACAAGACCGACGCCCTGGTCCGGCACGGCCTCAAGGTCACGCGCCGGGAGCCGATGCCCGTACAGGCGGGCGAGCACAACCTCCGCTACCTGCGCACCAAGCGGGACCGGATGGGTCACGACCTGCCCTGGCTCGACACGGCCACCGTGTCCGCCTGCGGCAACCAGTAACAAGAAAGCACTGAGGAGAGACGTGAGCGGCAAGGGTGCACCTGAACTGTCCGTACGCAACTGCGGCGACCTGCGGGTCGCGGTCATCGCGGCACAGTGGCACGAAAAGGTGATGGACGGCCTCGTCAACGGCGCGCTGCGCGCCCTGCACGAGCTCGGGATCGACGAGCCGACCCTGCTCAGGGTCCCCGGCAGCTTCGAGCTGCCGGTCGTCGCCAAGGTCCTCGCGGGCCGCGGCTACGACGCGATCGTCGCGCTCGGCGTCGTCATCCGCGGCGGTACCCCGCATTTCGAATACGTGTGCCAGGGTGTCACCCAGGGCCTCACCCAGGTCTCCATCGACACCGGCGTCCCCATCGGCTTCGGCGTGCTGACCTGCGACACCGAGGAGCAGGCTCTCGACCGTGCGGGCATCGAGGGCTCCAACGAGGACAAGGGACACGAGGCGGTGACGGCCGCCGTGGCGACCGCGGCCACACTGCGCTCAGTATCCGAACCCTGGCACTGAGGCAGGGGCGGTAGCGCGTAGGGTGGGCAGCATCATGTCCAAGAAGACGTTCGAGGAGCTCTTCGCCGAGCTCCAGCACAAGGCCGCCACCGGCGATCCCACCACTTCGCGCACCGCCGAACTGGTCGGCAAGGGCGTCCACGCCATCGGCAAGAAGGTCGTCGAAGAGGCCGCCGAGGTCTGGATGGCCGCCGAGTACGAGGGCAAGGACGCCGCCGCCGAGGAGATCTCGCAGCTCCTCTACCACGTTCAGGTGATGATGGTGGCGCGCGGGATCTCCCTCGACGACGTGTACGCCCACCTCTGAGCCGTAAACCCCGCAATCCCGTACGTATCGTACGCACGAACGAAGGAAGCCGACCTCATGCTGCGCATCGCCGTCCCCAACAAGGGTTCCCTGTCAGGCCCTGCGGCGGAGATGCTGCATGAGGCCGGCTACCAGCAGCGCCGGGAGTCCAAGGAACTGCGCATCGTCGACCCGGGCAACGAGGTCGAGTTCTTCTACCTCCGCCCCCGCGACATCGCGATCTACGTCTCCTCCGGCCGTCTCGACATCGGCATCACCGGCCGCGACCTGCTCATCGACTCGGGCGCCAACGCGGAGGAGATCCTCCCGCTCGGCTTCGCCCGCTCGACGTTCCGCTTCGCCACCAAGCCCGGCACCGCCAAGGGCATCGAGGACCTCGGCGGCATGACGGTCGCCACCTCCTACGAGGGCATCGTGGCCAAGCACCTCGCCGACGGCGGCATCGACGCCTCCGTCGTCCACCTCGACGGCGCCGTCGAGACCGCGATCGAACTCGGTGTCGCCGAGGTCATCGCGGACGTCGTCGAGACCGGAACCTCGCTGCGCAACGCGGGCCTCGAGGTCTTCGGCGACCCGATCATGAAGTCCGAGGCCGTCGTCATCCGCCGGGTCGGGGCCGACACCTCCGAGGACGCCGAGCCCAAGGTGCAGCAGTTCCTGCGTCGGCTCCAGGGCGTCCTGGTCGCACGTACGTACGTGATGATGGACTACGACTGCCGCGCCGAGCACCTGGAGAAGGCCGTCGCGCTCACGCCCGGCCTGGAGTCGCCGACCATCTCCCCGCTGCACAACGAGGGCTGGGTCGCCGTCCGTGCCATGGTGCCCGCCAAGGAGGCCCAGCAGATCATGGACGACCTCTACGCGCTCGGCGCGCGGGCCATCCTGACCACGGCCATCCACGCCTGCCGCCTCTGAGGACCCCGACCGAAGCCATGCCCGACCTTCCCACGCTCCCCGTCACGTTCCGGCCGTCCCTCACCCGGGCCGTGCTGCTCACCGCGGGCGTCGCGATCTTCGTCGTCATAGCGACGGTCGCGATGCTCCTCGAACAGCTCAGCCCGGGGAGAAGCTCAGCTTCGTCTTCATCGGCGCGCTGCTCTTCGGTGTCCTGCTGATGCTCTCGCGGCCCAAGGTCGTCGCCGACGAGACCGGCGTCACCGTGGTGAACATCACCAGCAGGCGACACCTCGAGTGGGCGGAGATCCTCCAGGTCAACCTGCGCCCCGGCGACCCCTGGGTGTTCCTCAACCTCAGCGACGGCACCAGCCTGCCCGTGCTCGGCATCCAGCCGGGCATCGCGAAACAGCGCGCGATCCAGGACGCCCGCGCCCTGCGCGCGCTCGCAGAGGCCCGCTCCATCGGCGACCCGGAGCAACATCACGGCTGACTCTCGGCCTTCCACCCTGCCGTACGGGCCCATGTCTTGATTAATCTGTTGGCGGAGGCGTTTTCGTTGCGCCTCCGCCGCTGATTTTCCACCTGGTGACTCAGAGGCCCCCTGCTACCCGAGGAGTGACTCCCTCCAGCGATGGACGGATCGTCCTGTAGTACCTGCGCCGCCCCCTCCCGACATATCGAGGCGGCGGCATCATGACCATCCCCCTGCTGCTCCTTGGGGCGGCGTTCCTGCTGATCCTCGCCAACGGCTTCTTCGTGGCGGCCGAGTTCGGCCTCGTCACGGTCGAGCGGCCCGACGCCGAGAAGGCGGCGGCCGAAGGCGACCGACGGGCCGGTACGGTCGTCGAATCGCTCAAGGAGCTGTCCTTCCAGCTCTCCGGCACCCAGCTCGGCATCACCATCACCTCGCTCGTCGTCGGCATGCTCGCCGAACCCGCGCTCGCCGAACTGCTGCACGGACCCTTCACCGCGATCGGACTGCCCGAGGGCGCCGTGTCCGGTGTCGCCGTCGTGGTCGGCATGCTGCTCGCCGCGGCCGTGCAGATGGTGATCGGCGAACTCGTGCCCAAGAACTGGGCGGTCTCCAAGCCGCTTCAGGTCGCCCGCTTCGTCGCGGGCCCGCAGCACGTCTTCTCCCGCCTCTTCCGGCCGGTGATCGCCGCGCTCAACACCGTCGCCAACCGGCTCGTACGGGCCCTGGGTGTCGAACCCGCCGAGGAGCTGGCCTCCGCCCGCACCCCCGGCGAGCTCGTCTCCCTGGCCCGGCACTCGGCCCAGGCCGGCGCCCTGGAGCAGGACACCGCGGATCTCTTCGTACGGACCATCTCGCTCGCCGACCTGACCGCGCAGCACGTCATGACCCCGCGGGTTCGGGTCAGCGCGCTCCAGTCCTCCGCCACGGCCGAGGACGTCGTCAACCTCACCCGCGCCACCGGCCTCTCCCGTTTCCCCGTCTACCGGGAGCGGATCGACGAGATCGTCGGCATGGCGCACCTCAAGGACGCCCTGGCGATTCCCTCCCAGGACCGGCTGCGCACCCCTGTCGGCCGGATCGCCCAGGCCCCGCTGCTGGTCCCGGAGACCCTTCCCGTGCAGCCCCTGCTGGAGCAGCTGCGCAACCAGCAGCCGATCGCCGTCGTCGTCGACGAGTACGGCGGTACGGCGGGCGTGGTCACCCTGGAGGACATCGTCGAGGAACTCGTCGGCGAGGTCCGCGACGAGCACGACGCCAAGGACCTGCCGGAGCTCGCCGCCGTGCCGTCCGAGGACGGGCGGCCCGCCTGGGACGCCGACGGCAGCTGTCGGGTCGACATCCTGCAGCGCATAGGCCTCGACGTGCCCGAGGGCCCGTACGAGACCGTCGCGGGCCTCGTCGCCGATCTGCTCGGCCGGATCCCGGCCCCCGGCGACAAGGCCGAACTGCCCGGCTGGCGTCTCTCGGTACGCCAGGTCGGGCACTACCGGGCCGAACGGGTCCGGCTGGTCAGGACCGCCGACGCGGTTGCCGCGCCGGAGGCCGTCCGATGAGCGTGCTCCAACTCCTGTTCGCCGTGTTGCTGGTGCTCGCCAACGGGTTCTTCGTCGGCGCCGAGTTCGCGCTCGTCTCCGTACGGCGCAGTCAGATCGAACCGCTCGGGTCCGCGCGGGCCCGCCAGGTCCTGTACGGCCTGGAGCGGCTGCCGCAGATGATGGCGGCGGCCCAGTTCGGCATCACCATCTGCTCGTTGACGCTCGGCGCGGTGGCCGAACCGACGGTGGCGCATCTGCTCGAGCCCGTCTTCGAGGCGGTGCACCTCCCCGAGGGGGTGATCCACCCCCTCGGATACGTCATCGCGCTCGCCCTCGTCGTCTTCTTCCACCTCGTCATCGGCGAGATGGTCCCGAAGAACCTGGCGATGGCCGCGCCCGAGAAGACGGCGCTGTGGCTGAGCCCCGGCCTGGTGGCCTTCGCGCGCCTGTGCCGTCCCGTCACCGTCGCCCTGGGCGCCTGCGCCCGCCTCATCCTGAAACTCTTCCGGGTCGAACCGAAGGACGAGGTCGAGGCGGTCTTCACGAGCGAGCAGCTCAACCGGCTCGTCGAGGACTCAGGTCAGGCGGGCCTGCTGGACCCCAAGGAGCAGGAACGCCTCGAAGACGCCCTGGAACTGGGCTCCCGACCGGTCACCGACGTCCTCCTGGACCACGGCTCCCTGGTCACCGTCGGCCCCTCCGTCACCCCCGGCCAGGTCGTCGCGCTCACCGCCCGCACCGGGTACTCCCGGTTCCCGGTGGTCGCGGAGAACGGCGTCTTCATGGGCTATCTGCATGTGAAGGACGTACTCGACCTGGAGGAGTCCGAACGGGCGGTTCCCCAGCACCTGTGGCGACACATGACCACCCTGAGCTCCGAACTCCCGCTGGACGACGCCCTGACCGTGATGCGCCGCGCCGCCACGCACCTCGCGCAGGTCGCGGACGCGTCGGGGAAGGTTCTGGGCCTTGTCGCGCTGGAGGACGTCCTGGAGCTCCTGGTGGGCGAGGTACGCGACCCGGCCCATCGGGACGTCGGCGCCGCCGCTGTGGCCACGCCGCTGAAGGAACCCCGCCTCAGCGAGACCCCCGAGCAGGCCCTGGCAACCTGACACCGGGTGGGGAGCCGCTCGCGCGGCTCCCCACACCCCCGGACCGGCCGCGCCCCGGAGAGCCTCGGTGCATCCCGCGTTCGAGGACGAGGACCGTCGGTCACATCGCCGAAGGGTCCTGGGGGCCCCGGCCCGACAGCACCTCCCCGTACGCCTGCATGAGGTCCGGCAGCCGGAGTGTCGACAAATCGTCGCGGGAGGGCGTGTTCGGGTAACCGGAGAGACGCAGGTCCCGGTACGCGCAGCTCTTCTCGTACAGGGTGCGCAGGAACCGGCCGTTGCCGAGTTCGTCGATCCAGCCCTGGTCGACCACGTGCCCGGCGATGGAGCGGAGCTCGTCGAGCGCCTCCTCGTCCCAGATGTCACCGTTCTCGGCGGCGAGCACCTCACCGATGGAGGTGAGTTCCAGGGGGCGGTAGGAGGGGAAGTCGACCCGGGTGGTGAAGCGGGAGGAGAGGCCGGGGTTGGCGGCCAGGAGCCGGTCCATGCCCTCCGGGTAGCCGGCGAGGATGACCACGAGGTGGTCGCGGTTGTCCTCGGCCCGCTTCAGGAGCACCTGCAGCGCCTCGTCCCCGTACGCGTCCCCCTTGCCGTAGCCCGAGTTCGACAGCGCGTACGCCTCGTCCACGAAGAGGACCCCGCCGATCGCCGAGTCGATCAGCTCGTTGGCCTTGACGGCGGTCTGGCCCAGATACTCGCCCACGAGGTCCGCCCGCTGTGCCTCCACGAGGTGGTCACCGCCGAGCAGGCCGAGCGCGTAGAAGACCCGTCCGAGAATGCGAGCCACCGTGGTCTTGCCGGTGCCCGAGGGGCCGGAGAAGACGAAATGACGCTTCGGCGGCTGGACGGGCAGGCCCTGTCCGGCCCGCAGCCGCGCCATGTTCAGCTGCGCCGACAACGCCTTGACCTGGCGCTTCACCGGCTCCAGCCCCACCATGCGCTCCAGTTCGGCGAGCGCTTCGTCAAGTAAGGCGGCGTCGGTCGGCCCGGCCGGCAACGGTTGCACCGGCACCACGGCCTTCTCGCGCACCACGTCGGTCTCCGGCGGCAACGCGCCCGGCGGGAGAGGATCGGGCTCCGAGAGCTTCAGGTCGCGGCCCTCGACGCCGAAGAGGGGATCGATTCCGTCGGGGCCGTCCATGACGTCCTGCCCGACCCCGGCGAGGGTGATCGCCGCGAGGTCGGCCGCGGCATCGTCGTAGCCGTCGCCCTCGGAGATCGCGGCCAATCGGGCCGAGGTGTCCATGAAGGCCGGGTCGACGCGGTGCACCGCCCGGTACAGAGGCAGCGCGGCGGCCGACCGCCCGGTGCCCTCGTGGGCCCGCGCGAGCCAGTACCGCAGCTCCTTGCGCTGGGGCTGCTCGCTGCGGCAGCGCATCAGCGCGGAGGACAGGAGCGGCTCCGCCTGGCCGAACATCTCCAGGCGGACCCGGGCCATGCCGCCGAAGAGGCCGGCCTCTATGCCCAGCATGGGGTCGTCGATCAGCGGATCCGTGTGCCGGACCAGCTGCTCCCAGTCCTTGACCAGATAGGCCCGGCAGGCGTGCAGAAACCGCACCTGATGATCGGCGTCGACCGGCGGCAGCCCCGCGAGCGCCCGGTCCAGCTCGGGCACATGGCGGCCGTCCAGCCAGTGCGAGGCGTGCGCGAGCAGCAGATCGCGCGGGCTCTCCAGTACCGGCTGCACCCACCAGCCCAGCCAGTACCAGGAGTTGAGCGTGCGCCGGTGGCGCGAGCGCTGCTCACCGAAGCGGTCCCGGTGCCGGAACATCCGCAGCAGCGCGGTCGTCGTGTCCACCCGCAGCGCGTGCAGTCCGAGCCAGCCGTCCGCCATGCCCGGGTCCATCCGGACCGCGGTACGGAACTCCTCCTCCGCCTGCGGATAGGCGCCCATGGTGTAGGCGTCCACACCTCGCATCCAGGCGAGGTCGGCCGGGGCCTCCGGGCCCTGCATGCCGAAGTCCATCACGTCCCCCACAAACCGTGCCCCCGATGCTTCTCCGAACGGGCCGGTGCCCGTCGGCAGCTTTGGTCGAACCCCTGTGCCGCGGACGGGAGTTGCACCGGTGCGTAGAGCAGCCGTCCGAAGGTCGCACCGAGAGGCATCGTACCTGCGGTTCATGGGCGTGCCGAAGGGTGCCGCACGCTCCCGTTCCACGAGGTGGGAGCAGACGGGGCGCACTTGACTCGGTGACCGAGGGTGAGCGAATCGCGGCGCGGAGCGCCCGAAAAGAGAGGGTGTGGGCAGAACGAAGCCCCCGATCACGGGGAACAACCGGGGGCTTCGCGACTGCGGGCGGCTTCGAGAGACCGCACATTCAGAACGTAAGTCCTGTACGGCCCCCGGGTCAAGCCGAGTTGAGGCACCGAGGGAACTTCCCTCGCAAGGCTCTTCACAAGTTCAGCACATTGCGGATGATCCGTCACCGTGAGTGAGGGGCTGGTCCGGTCCAACGGTCTCAGTGGGTCCCGAAAACACCTCGTATCCCTCAGAACACTGCCGCACCAGAAGATCGGCGAAGGGTTTTGAGGGATCCTCGACGAAGTGCTGACGCTCGGCGGCGACCCACCCGGCCCAGAACGCGCTCTGCGCCTCGCCGTCCCGTCGCCGCCCTCGTGTCCAGGCCTCGTCGCGCGCCAGTTCCATCCACAGCAGCCGCGCGAGATACGGGCGCAGCGCCCGGCGGCCGGCGCCGACCCCCTCCAGCAGGATCACGGGCGCGGGCGGCAGTTCGCGGGCCGGACCGAAGGCGCGGGCGCTCCAGTCGTACGGGACGTAGCGCGCCGTCTCGCCCCGGCTCAGCGGCTCGACCACCTGGCCCAGCAGCCGCCGGGTCCAGCCGAACAGCTCCTCGTGCGTCGCGATGTCGTCGAGGTGCAGCATGGGCGCGTCGCCGAGTGCCGCGGCCAGCCGTCCGGCGAAGGTGGTCTTCCCGGAGCCCGCGTGCCCGTCGACACCGATCAGGCGGACGGGTCCGCAGGAGGGCGGCAGGGCGCGCAGGCGCGCGGCGAGGTCGCGAATGACGGTTCCCGAGGTGCGGTGAGACGCGGGCACGTCCGCCCGGCGGGCACACGCACCCCTGTACGGGGACCACTCTAGTGGCGGCCGGCGCGCCCGCCGGAACCGAGGCGTCGCAGGTCATGCCAGTGGTTCCGACCAATATTGGTGGGCGCGGCACAGGCCGAAGTGCTGGCAGGAGCCGCCTTCCACCGTCCATAGTGGGGAGCCGCCGCTTCCGGACGAACGGGGGGTCCCCACCCATGACCAGAGCTTCAGAGCCGTCCCGCAGAGCCCTGCTGGCCGTGGCGGTCGCCGCGGCGGCGATCGGTACCGCGGGCACCGCGGCCGCGGCCACGCCGGCCGGGGCGGCGCGGGGGCACGCGGGTCCGGGCCTCGTGGACAACCGGGCCTGGACCTCGTACGCCGACTGGCGGACCGGCACCGCGAAGGGCACGCGGGCCCTCGACGCCGCCCGTGCCGGCCTGGTGATCGCGACCCCGGCCGGCACCGCGGACTACACCGACCCGCACACCGGAAAGACCGCGACCTGGGAGTACGCGACCTGGACCTCCCCGGTCCACCGGCTCGCCGTCCCCGCCACCGAGGCCATCGCCTCCTGGAACGCGCACACCCCGGCGGGCACCTGGCTCCAGGTCGAGCTCACGGGCACGTACTCCGACGGCAAGGCCACGCCCTGGTACGTGATGGGCCGCTGGGCGGCCGGCGACCAGGACATCAAGCGGACCTCCGTGGACAACCAGAAGGACGGCAAGAGCAGTATCTCGACGGACACCTTCTCGATCGACGACGCGGCCTCGGGCCTGCGCCTCGTCTCGTACCGGCTCCGTCTGACCCTGTACCGCACCCCCGGCTCCGGGCTCACGCCCACCGTGTGGCGGCTCGGCGCGATGGGCTCCGACATCCCCGACCGCTTCACCGTCCCGGCCTCCACTCCCGGGCTCGCGAAGGAGTTGACGGTCCCGCGCTACTCCCAGGAGATCCACGCGGGCCAGTACCCCGAGTACGACAACGGCGGCGAGGCCTGGTGCAGCCCCACCTCCTCGCAGATGATCATCGAGTACTGGGGGCGCAGGCCCACGGCGGAGCAACTCGCCTGGGTCGACCCGGCCTTCGCCGACCCGCAGGTCTGCCACGCGGCCCGCTTCACCTACGACTACCAGTACGGCGGCTGCGGCAACTGGCCCTTCAACGCGGCGTACGCGGCGACGTACAAGGACCTCCAGGGGGTGGTCACCCGCCTCCGCTCGCTCACCGACCTGGAGACGCTGATCGCCGCCGGCATCCCGGCCATAACGTCCCAGTCGTTCCTGAAGTCCGAGCTGACGGGGGCGGGGTACGGGACCTCGGGCCACCTCATGACCGTCATCGGATTCACCGCGGGCGGCGATGTGATCGCCAACGACCCCGCCTCGCCGGGCGACGACGCCGTGCGCCGCGTCTACAAGCGGCGCGAGTGGGAGAACATCTGGCTCCGTACCAAGAGGTACAACGCCTCCGGGAACGTCGTCTCCGGTACGGGCGGGGTCTGCTACCTGTACTTCCCGGCGAATCCCTCGGCGGGGCAGATCGAGGCGCTCAAGGCGGTCGGAGTCCGTTGAGCGAGGGGGCGACCCCCGTGGTGCCGCCCCCTCCCTCGGCCTTGGGCCCTCGGCCTTGGGCCCCTCAACCCTGGGGTCCTCAGCCCTGGACCGGGTCGACCACCCAGTCGGGGTGATGGGGCATCGGCGGGGTCCTGGCGCCGTAGAGCCACGGGTGCAGGAAACCGTCGAGGTCCTGGCCCGCGACCTTGGACGCCAGGTCGACGTAGTCCTGGGTACTGGCGATCTTTCCGCGGTACTCGGTGACCCAGGCCCGCTCGATCCTCCCGAACGTCTCCTGGCCGACCTTCTCGCGCAACGCGTACAGGACGAGCGTCGAGCCGTCGTACCGCATCCGCTTGAAGAGGTTCGGTTCGGTCGGTTCGGCGGGGGCGCCGTAGTCGTGGCGCCACTGGTCGTGGCTCGCGTACGCCGTCTTCATCGTGGCCTCGAAGCTGTCGCCCCCGTGCGCCTGCGAGTACAGCCGCTCGTAGAAGCGGGCGTGGCCCTCGCTCAGCCACAGGTCGGACCAGCTCTTGATGCCGACGCTGTCGCCGGTCCACTGGTGGGTGAGCTCGTGCACCAGGTTGCGCTCGGCGCCGACCCGGTCGCCGAGCAGGTCGGCCTTCGGGATCAGGGAGAGCGTCTGTGTCTCCAGGGCCACGCCCAGGTCGGTGTCACCGACGAGGAGGCCGTAGCGGTTGAAGGGGAAGGGGCCGAGCCGCTCCTCCAGCCACGCGATGTGGTCGGCCGTGAGCTTGCGGTACTGCTCGGTCGAGGTGACCAGGTCGTCCGGGACCACATCGCGGATCGGCAGCCCGTGCGGACCGGTGCTGTCGACGAAGGTGAACCTGCCGATCGCCAGCTGGGCGAGCTGGGTGGCGAGGGGTTGTTCGGAGTCGTACGTCCACGTCACGCGCCCGTCCGCCTGCTCGGCGCGGCCGGTGAGTTCGCCGCCCGCGACGGCCGTGAGGCCCGGCGGAGTGGTGATGCGGAAGGTGATCGGGGCGCGCTGACTCGGGTGGTCGTTCGACGGGAAGATCATCTTGGCACCGTTGGGCTGCGGGTACAGCACCGTGCCGTCCGGAGTGGGGATCCAGCCGTAGTCCTCGATGGCGTCGTCGCGGTGCCGTGTCTGGGTCGGGTCGGCGGTGTAGGTGACCTTGACCGTGAAGGGCTTGCCCTTGGCGAGCGGCTTCGCCGGGGTGATCACCAGCTCGTCGCCGTCGCGCACGGCCGTGGCGGTCGTCCCGTCCACAGTCACCGTGTGCAGGGTGTTGCCCGCGAAGTCCAGGTCGAAGCGGGACAGGGCCTGGGTGGCGGTCGCCTTGACCGTCGTGGCGGCCTCGAAGGGCGTCCTGGGTGCCTGCCAGTCGAAGTCGAGGAGGTAGCGGTTCACCTTGTAGCCGCCGTTGCCGTCGAGCGGGAAGATCGGGTCGCCGAGGCCCGGCGCACCCGGGGAGGGCGCGGCGGACGGGGACGTGGGGGCGGACGGGGAGCCGGCGGCGTGCGAGACCGGCCCCGTCAAGGCGGCTGCCACCGTGATCGCCGCCGCCAGAGCGAGGCGGGCTCTGCGGCGAGGCGTCCGGAACGTGCTCATCGAG
Source organism: Streptomyces mirabilis (assembly GCF_039503195.1). Taxonomy (NCBI): domain Bacteria; kingdom Bacillati; phylum Actinomycetota; class Actinomycetes; order Kitasatosporales; family Streptomycetaceae; genus Streptomyces; species Streptomyces mirabilis. Next base: position 2,221,827 of record NZ_JBCJKP010000001.1, on the reverse strand, counting down.
GACCTTTCGGTTGGCTGACCACTGTCCTGTGAGGAGACCCACACCCCTGACGCATCGTTGCCGAAAGGCGAGGTATTCGAAGGTGGTCGAAGTGTCCGGCGTGTCCCGTCGAGGGGTTCGAGGTGTCCGGGGTGACCCAGGTCTCTACCGCTGAAACCCGTTCCGGTGGCAAGGTGGTCGGGTCGGTGGGGAGCCGGCGTGAGGGCGGGGGATGTCACCGCACCACTACGTCAGCGAGAAACCATGACCGCGAGCTCCGCCACCGCCACCCGACTCCGCGCCCGCACCGGCGGTCCCAAGGACGACGGCCCCAAGATCCTCGAACACGTCGCGGGCTGGACCTTCGTCGTGGTCCTCGCGATGCTCGTCACCCAGCTCGGCCTGCTGTGAACCGGACCGGCGGCCCCGCTGTGAACTGAACCCACGGACGTCAGGGGCGCGCTGAGCCCACACGACGGTTTCCCCCAAGACCGCGCCCGGTCGATCAGAGTCGAACGAGTGGGTGGTACCGGTCTGCCATACTGCCAACGTCCCGCTGGCAGTCGGAGACTAGGGCTGGAATTGAATCATAGTCAACAGCGCGCCGTCGACCGCCCCCGGGCGCGCGGCACCGATCGCTCACTCGCGCGCCGCGCCGAACTCATCGCCATCGGGCGGAAGTTGTTCGCCGACACGTCCTACGACGCGCTCTCGATGGATGACATCGCACGCCAGGCGCATGTCGCCAAAGGGCTGATCTACTACTACTTCAAGTCCAAGCGCGGCTATTACCTCGCGATCGTCGAGGACTCGGTCGCGGACCTGATCTCCCGGGCGGCGAGCGGCCTCGAACTGCCCCCGGTCGAGCGGGTGCACCGCACCATCGACGGCTATCTGCGCTACGCCGAGCACAACCAGGCCGCGTACCGCACGATCATCACCGGCGGAGTCGGCTTCGACACCGACGTGCAGACCATCCGCGAGGGCGTGCGCGAGGTCATCGTCGAGACCATCGCCGAAGGGGCATACGGCAGACGCAAGATAGCGCCGCTGCCCCGTATGGCGCTGCTCGGCTGGCTCTACAGCGTCGAGGGCGCGACCCTCGACTGGATCGGCAACCCGGCCCTGTCGCGCGACACGGTCCGCGAGCTGCTGGTGAAGATGCTGGGCGGCGCGATGCGCGCGGTCGAGGAACTCGACCCCACCTACCGGGCCCCGCAGCCGGCCCGCCGGGAGGCCTGAGCGAGGGGCGGGGGCGACCGAACCCCCGCCCCGACTCAGGTACGACACCGGCTAGTTGATCGCCTTGATCAGCTCTCCGTTCGTGGTGTCACCGCTGAGTTCCCAGAAGAAGGTGCCGCCCAGGCCCTGCTGGTTCTTGTAGGCCATCTTCCCCGCGATGGTCGACGGGGTGTCGTAACTCCACCAGTTCGTACCGCACTTGGCGTACGCCGTGCCGCCGACCGTGCCCGTCGCCGGGCACTTCGCCTTCAGTACCTTGTAGTCGTCGATGCCCTGCTCGTACGTTCCCGCCGCCGGTCCGGTGGCCGTGCCGCCGGGGGCCGCCTGGGTGACGCCGGTCCAGCCGCGCCCGTAGAACCCGATGCCCAGCAGCAGCTTCGAGGCCGGGATGCCCAGGCCCTTGAGCTTCGCGATCGTGGCGGAGGTGTGGTAATCCGCCTTGGGGATACCGCTGTACGAGTTCAGTGGGGAGTGCGGAGCCGTGGGGCCGGCCGCGTCCCAGGCGCCGAAGAAGTCGTACGTCATCGGGTTGTACCAGTCGACGTACTGCGCCGCGCCCGCGTAGTCCGCCGCGTCGATCTTGCCGCCCGCGGTGGCGTCCGCGGTGATCGCCGCGGTGACCAGGTTGCCGGAGCCGAACTTCGCCCGCAACGCCGCCATCACGTTCTTGAAGGCCGCCCTGCCGCTGCTGTCGCAGGTGTTGCCGCAGGCGTTCGGGTACTCCCAGTCGATGTCGATGCCGTCGAAGACGTCCGCCCACTTGGAGTTCTCGACCAGGTCGTAGCAGGACTGCGCGAACGCGGCCGGGTTCCTGGCGGCCTCACCGAAACCGCTCGACCAGGTCCAGCCGCCGAAGGACCAGAGGACCTTGAGGTTCGGGTGCTTCTTCTTCAGCTTGCGCAACTGGTTGAAGTTGCCGCGCAGGGGCTGGTCCCAGGTGTCGGCGACCCCGTCCACCGACTGGTCGGCGGTGTACGCCTTGTCGGTCGCCGCGTAGGCGTCGCCCATGGCGCACTTGCCGCCGGTGACATTGCCGAAGGCGTAGTTGATGTGGGTGAGCTTGGCGGCCGAGCCGGACGTCTCGACGTTCTTGACGTGGTAGTTCCGGTCGTAGACGCCCCATTCGGTGAAGTAGCCGACGACCTTGGAACCGGCGGCCTGCTGGGCAGAGGGGGGCGCGGTGGTCGCGGTGGCCGTGCCCGCGCCGGCGAGCAGCGTGGCCCCGAGGGCGGCGCAACAGGCGGCGGACAGGAGCGCGCGGAAGCGGGGGCGGTGCGGTCGGAGCATCGGTTCTCCTCGTGGGGGAGGGGAGTGTGGGGGAGGCATGCTGGGACCTGCGCGTGCTGTTTGGCATGAACGCGGTGAGGCGTTGACGAAACAGTAGGAGGACTAGACCAGTGCGTCAATGGTTCGGACCAATTGGGCGGAGCGGTCGGATCGGTTCCCCTTACTTTTGGTCAGCGGTCGTCAACTGGTGACTCGATGCCCCCGAACGGGCATACTCACAGCGCCACAGCCGCTGATCAGGCCGTTCTCCACCCAGGAACGACAGCATTGGCTGGGCCGTGAGACCCGGCGCCGCCGCCCCACCCCTGGCGCGCGTGCGCCGATGCGCCCGACAGGGAGGAGAGCGTCGCCATGCCCGACCGCGCCCCGCAGCCGGTGGACCGTCAACTGCCCACGGACGAGGCCCGGGATCTGATCTCGCTCGTCCGTGACATCGCGCAGCGCGAGATAGCCCCGAAGGCGGCCGAGGAGGAGGACGCCGGACGCTTCCCGCGCGAGATCTTCGGCCTGCTCTCCGATTCCGGCCTGCTCGGACTGCCGTACGACTCCGAGTACGGCGGCGGCGACCAGCCGTACGAGGTCTACCTCCAGGTCCTCGAAGAGCTCGCCATGGCCCGTCTCACCGTCGGCCTCGGCGTCAGCGTGCACACCCTCTCCTGCCATGCCCTGGCGAACTACGGCACCAAGGAACAGCGCGCCGAGTACCTGCCTGCGATGCTCGGCGGCGGCCTCCTGGGCGCCTACTGCCTCTCTGAGCCGTCCTCCGGCTCGGACGCCGCCTCCCTGCGGACGAAGGCCGTCCGGGCGGGCGGGGGAGAAGCCGGGAGCGGGGGAGAGTGGGCGATCACGGGCACCAAGGCCTGGATCACCCACGGCGGCGTCGCCGACTTCTACACCGTGCTCGCCCGCAGCGGCGGCGCGGGCCCGCGCGGCATCACCGCGTTCCTGGTGCCCGGCCACGCCGAGGGACTGAGCGCCGCCCCGCCCGAGAGGAAGATGGGCATGAAGGGCTCGCCCACCGCGCAGATCCACTTCGACGGTGTACGGGTGTCCGACGGCCGGCGCATCGGCGACGAGGGGCAGGGCTTCGCGATCGCCCTCGCCGCGCTCGACTCCGGCCGGCTCGGCATCGCGGCCTGCGCCATCGGCGTCGCCCAGGCGGCCCTGGACGAGGCCGTCGCGTACGCGACCGGGCGCGAACAGTTCGGCCGGCCGATCTCCGACTTCCAGGGCCTGCGCTTCATGCTCGCGGACATGGCGACGCAGATCGAGGCGGGCCGGGCGCTCTACCTGGCCGCGGCACGGCTGCGCGACGCGGGGCGGCCCTTCGCCAAACAGGCCGCCATGGCGAAGCTGCTGTGCACGGACACGGCGATGAAGGTCACCACGGACGCCGTCCAGGTGCTCGGCGGGTACGGCTACACCGCGGACTTCCCGGTCGAGCGCTATCTGCGCGAGGCCAAGGTCCTCCAGATCGTCGAGGGCACCAATCAGATCCAGCGGATGGTCATCGCCCGTCACCTCGCGGGGCCGGAGTCACACTGAACTGCCCGTAGCCGTACAGGACCGGCGGCGCCACCAGCCGGACCCACTCCGGGTCGTGGCGCCCCGGCAGCGTACGGCCGCGCTCGGCCCAGGCGCGGATCAGCGCGCGGTAGATGGGGGGATCCTGGGGCGGTGGCGCGGCGGCCGCCGGCCGAACCGATTCTGCCGGAGCCGGGACGAAGATCCGGCGAGGCCGCTCGGTCGCCGCATAGGTGGGGGTCATACCGGGGCAACGCGCGGGCGAGTGCGCAGGTCACCCGCCCGCGTAATCGAGCGTGGGTTCGCGGCCGGCCCTTACGGGGGGCGCCCCGACGTGCAGGCGTCTGGCCGCGGGCCACCATCTGACGTACCGTCAACTGGCGCCGCCGGGGGCCGCACCCCTCCGGGGGACGTCAACAGCCGTGCCCCCAGGGAGGCTTGCCGTGCCCGACGACCGCCCCGTTGCCCTCGACGAGTACCCCGTGCACCAGGTGCCCCTGTCCATGAAGCACCTCGCGACCGGGGACCGGAACGCGTACGACCGCTGCATCTTCCACGTTTTCGACCACCAGGGCCGGGCGCTGCTGATCCTGGGTCTCGGCGTCTATCCGAACGTCGGGGTCGTCGACGCCTACGCCACCCTGCGACTCGGCGACCGCCTGCACGCCGTGCGCGCCTCGGACGCGCTCGGGGACGACCGGATGCGCCTCGCCGTCGGCCCGCTGCGCATCCTCGTCGAGCGCCCCCTGAGAACGTTCGTACTGAGCTGCGCGGCCGATCCCGCCGACCCTGAGGGACTGTCGTACGAAATCACCTGGACGGCGGACTTCCCGGCCCTGTGGGAGCCGCACCACCTCCAGCGGCGCGGCGGCCGGCTCACGCTGGAGGGCAAACGCTTCGTGCAGGCGGGGCACTGCGAGGGCTGGATCCGGATCGGCGGCGAGGAGATACGTCTGGAGCGCGGCCGCTGGACCGGCACCCGCGACCGCAGCTGGGGCGTGCGCCCGATCCCCGGAGAGGAGGGCGGCCGGCTCGCGCAGGAGAACCCGACGGAGGGCTTCCACTGGCTGTGGTGCCCCGTCCGGTTCGAGGACCGGTTCCTGATGGTCGTCGTCCAGGAGGACGCCGACGGCTACCGGACGCTGAACGACGCGACACTCGTACGCAACGCGGAGCGCGACCTGCAACTCGGCTGGCCCCAGACCGACATCACCTACCGCCCCGGCAGCCGCCACCCCACGTCCGCCGTCATCCACCTGACCCGCCCGGGCGACCGCAAGCCCATGGAGCTGGACGTGGAGGTGCTCACCTCCTCCCCGCTCGCCGTCGGCGCCGGCTATCCGCCCGCCGACGACTGGCAGCACGGCACCTGGGTCGGGCGCGACTGGACCGACCGCCGCGCCTACGACCTCTCCGACCCGTCCGTGCACCACCGCGCCGCGTACGGGGTGATCGACCACGCGGCCCGCTGCACGCTGGACGGGCGGGTCGGCCACGGGATCTTCGAACACGGCTCGTTCGGCCGCCACGATCCGAGCGGGTTCACCGGCTTCGACTCGGTCGCGCCCTGAGGGGGAACGAGATGGCCACGGCACCGCGCCCGCGCACGACCACCCGCGACCCGGAGGAACTGGGCCGCCGGCTGACCGCCTGGCTCACCGCCCGCCTCCCGGGCGCCAAGGCGGCCAACGTCACCGTCCCCGAGTCCAACGGCATGTCCAGCGAGACCCTGCTCTTCGACATCGAGCACCCTGAACCGCCGCTGACCGCCTGCGCGTTGAGGCTGGCGGCGGACCCGGCGGCGTACACCGTCTTCCCCGTCTACGACATGCCCCGCCAGTACCGCACGATGAGACTGGTCGCCGAGCGCACCGACCTCCCGGTGCCGCGGGTGCTGTGGCTGGAGGAGGACCCCGCCCCGCTCGGCGCGCCGTTCTTCGTCATGGAACGGGTCGAGGGCCGCGTGCCACCGGACGTCATGCCCTACACGTACGAGGGGAACTGGCTGCACGCGGCGAGCGACCAGGAACGCGAACGGCTGGAGGCGGCCTCGGTGGGTCTCCTCGCCCGGCTGCACGACCAAGTCCCGCTGCCGGAAGCCGACTTCCTGAGCCTCCCGGGTGAAGGCAGCCCCCTCCGTCGTCACGTCGAGGCCCAGCGCGCCTACTACACGTGGGTGATTGACGGGCTGTCCCGCTCACCGCTGATAGAGAGCGCGTTCGACCGGCTCGACGAGCTGTGGCCGAGTGACGAGGGCGAGGCGGTGCTCAGCTGGGGCGACGCGCGCATCGGGAACGTCGTCTACGACGGGTTCGCCCCCGCGGCCGTCCTCGACTGGGAGATGGCGGCCCTCGCCCCACGCGAGGTCGACCTCGGCTGGACCGTCTACCTGCACCGCTTCTTCCAGGACCTGACGGCGAGCTTCGGCCAGCGCGGACTGCCCGACTTTTTGCGCCGTGACCGCGTCGAGCGGTGCTATGCCGAACTCACCGGCCACACACCCCGGGACATGGACTTCCACACACTGTACGCGGCACTGCGGCACGCGATCGTCATGCTGCGCGTCGCCTACCGTCAGGTGCACTTCGGCGAGGTCGCCGTACCGCCGGACCCGGACACACTGATCCTGCACCACGGCAGCCTGCGAGCCATGGTGCAGGGCAGTTACTGGGAGGGACCGGCTGCCGGTCGCTGAACGCGAGGGCCGGTCAGGCCGCCTGGCCGCCCATCTCGGGGACCCGCATCGGGCGCGAGGCCGGGCCGCCGACGTGCGAGAACGGCTGCGTCCGCCAGTCGAGTCCCTGAGGGAGCGTCAACAGGAGGGCGGTGTCCTGCTCCTGAGGCTCCACCGACTCGTCGGCGGGGCGGGCGTCGCCCGCCGCACGGCCCGTGCCGGCGCAGACCGTCAGCCCGAACGGGTTCCACGGCGAGGCGCACAGCGCGTGCTCGGGCAGGCTCTCCTCGTCCGCCAGGAGCGCGATGGGCTGGGCGCAGTCCGGGCAGATCACCCGGTACATCTCGAAGGTGTCGTAGGCGTCGAACTCCTCACCGTCGACGGCGTCGGGTTCGACGCCCTCCGGCTCGGGTTCGACGACCAGCTTGGGCCGCCTGGATGCGGGACGACCAGGGCGCTTAAGACTCTGCATGGGATTCTCCCCCTCGGGTGGGCCGACAAGGCGCTGCGGCCTCGACCACAGCAAGCATTTCCCGTCCCGTCTCTGCGGTAATCACGAGAACATCACGGACCCGGTTGCGGCACTGTGTCGTTCGTCACATGCCGCCCGCAGGTGCCCGGCGCGGTGGATTTGTCCACCAGGCGGTTCACCGTCAGCACTCTGCCACATCACAAAGCGGGTATGACCTGCGCCGCTGAGGTATCCGACGAGATCAAGGGCCCTGTAGGTTCTTGCGTCATGGAGGAGCTGGACCGACAGATCGTGCAGCTGCTCGTCGCAGACGGGCGGATGAGTTACACAGACCTGGGCAAGGCCACGGGCCTGTCCACGTCCGCCGTGCACCAGCGGGTGCGCCGGCTCGAACAACGCGGTGTCATCCGCGGCTATGCCGCGGTCGTGGACCCCGAGGCCGTCGGGCTGCCCATGACCGCCTTCATCTCGGTGAAACCGTTCGACCCGAGCGCCCCCGACGACATCGCGGAACGCCTGGCCGACGTGCCCGAGATCGAGGCCTGCCACAGCGTCGCGGGCGACGAGAACTACATCCTGAAGGTGCGGGTCTCGACCCCGCACGAACTGGAGGAGCTCCTCGCCCGCCTGCGCACCCTGGCAGGCGTGTCGACCCGCACGACCGTGGTGCTGTCGACGCCGTACGAGGCGCGCCCGCCCCGCATCTGACCCACCCGGGGACCGACCGGACACCGCCAGGCGCGAGACTGTTCCCCATGAGTGAGAGCACCGCCACGTCGGACACCGTGCTGTTGCGCGGTGGAGAAGTCCACAGTCCCGCCGATCCCTTCGCCACCGCGATGGTCGTCGAACGCGGACAGATCGCCTGGGTCGGCTCGGAGGGCGCGGCCGACGCCTTCGCCGACGGGGTCGCCGAGGTCGTGGACCTGGAAGGCGCACTGGTCACCCCGGCGTTCACCGACGCCCACGTCCACACCACCTCCACCGGGCTCGCGCTCACCGGCCTCGACCTGTCCGACGCGCCCTCCCTGGACGCCGCCCTCGCCCTCGTACGCGGGTTCGCCGCCGCCCGCCCGGCCGACCGGGTGCTGCTCGGCCACGGCTGGGACGCGGCCCGCTGGCCCGGCGGCCGCCCCCCGACGCGCGCCGAACTCGACGAGGCGGCCGGCGGACGCCCGCTCTACCTCTCCCGCATCGACGTGCACTCCGCCGTGGTCACCACCGCGCTCCTGGACCTGGTCCCGGGGGTCACCGCACGAGCGGGGTACGCCGCCGACGGCCCCCTGACCCGGGACGCCCACCACGCCGTGCGCGCCGCCGCGCTCGGCGCCGTCACCCCGGCCCAGCGCATCGAGGCCCAGCGCGCCGCGCTCGCCCACGCCGCCTCGCTCGGCATCGGATCCGTGCACGAGTGCGCGGGCCCGGAGATCTCCTCCGAGGACGACTTCACCGGACTGCTGCGCCTCGCCGCCGGGGAAGCCGACCCGGGTCGTCGGCTACTGGGCCGAACAGGATGTCGAGAAGGCCCGGGCGCTGGGCGCGATCGGCGCCGCGGGCGACCTCTTCGTCGACGGGTCCCTGGGTTCGTACACCGCCTGCCTGCACCAGCCCTACGCCGACGCCGACCACACCGGCACCGCCTACCTGGACGCCGCCGCCGTCGGCGCGCACGTGGTCGCCTGCACCGAGGCGGGCCTCCAAGCGGGCTTCCACGCCATCGGGGACGCCGCCGTGACCGCCGTGGTCGAGGGGGTCCGCGCAGCCGCCGAGAAGCTCGGCCTGGCCCGTGTGCGCGCCGCCCGGCACCGCGTCGAGCACGCCGAGATGCTCACCCCGGAGACCATCGCCGGCTTCGCCGAGCTCGGCCTCACCGCCTCCGTGCAGCCCGCCTTCGACGCACTGTGGGGCGGCGAGGAGGGCATGTACGCCCAGCGCCTGGGCGCCGAGCGGGCCCGCGCCCTCAACCCGTTCGCGGCCCTGTTGCGCACCGGCGTGCCGCTGGCCTTCGGTTCCGACAGCCCTGTCACCCCCCTCGACCCGTGGGGCACCGTGCGTGCCGCCGCGTTCCACCGCACGCCGGAGCACCGGGTCTCCGTGCGCGCCGCGTTCACAGCGCATACGCGCGGCGGGTGGCGGGCGATCGGACGGGACGACGCGGGAGTCCTGGTGCCGGGCGCGCCCGCCGACTACGCCGTGTGGCGCACCGAGGAACTGGTCGTGCAGGCCCCCGACGACCGCGTCGCTCGCTGGTCGACCGACCCTCGTTCGGGTACTCCTGGACTGCCCGATCTGAGCCCCGGCGGCGACCTGCCGGTGTGCCTGCGTACGGTCGTCGGCGGGCGGACGGTCTTTGTACGGCCGGGCGAGTGATCTCCGGGGGTGGCGCCGTGCTGATCATCCGCCGCCGCCCCGTCGCGCGACCTGCGCATCCTCCGCGCTGACCAGGTAATTGAGGGAAAACCAGCAGGTCAGACGAGTGTTGACAGCTGGCCTCGGGGGGCCGGTAGGTTCGGCCGGGTCCACCACCGGACGTCCGACCGGAGAACTTCCACGCAGTCGCCGGAGCGCCGCTGGGTCAGGGGTGGTGTGCCGCACCGGCGCACCACCACTGGGAGCCAGGCTCAGCGCCAGTGCGACGGCGAGGGAACGTTCACGCCTGTCGGAAGGGTGTGACCCGGGTGGGGCCCGGACGTCCAGTAGACAACGGCTTTCGGTCGACCCGCAGCCAGCGGGTCCCAGGTCGGCCCGAAGGGCGCCGGGCCCCGATCCGCAGTACGGTGCTCCGGCGCGGCGGGCTCTCTCTTACCCGGCTCTTGCCGAATCGACACCCCCGTACTAACGCGCCGACGCGTCAGTGCAGGCTGCGGCCACTATGGTGGACCCCTGCGTACGGACTTGAAGGGGCAGTAGTGAACGACGGCGACGGGACCCTCGCGGCAGGAGCCAAGGGGAGGCAGTTCGGCCCGCTCGGCACGGCCTTGGTGATCATCCCGACCTATAACGAGGCGGAGAACATCAAGAAGATCGTCGGCCGGGTACGAGCCTCGGTGCCCGATGCACACGTTCTCGTGGCGGACGACAACAGCCCGGACGGCACGGGCAAGCTCGCCGACGAGCTGGCCGCCGAGGACGACCATGTCCAGGTGCTGCACCGCAAGGGCAAGGAAGGCCTGGGCGCGGCGTATCTCGCGGGCTTCGCCTGGGGCCTGGAGCACGGCTACGGCGTCCTCGTGGAGATGGACGCGGACGGCTCGCACCAGCCCGAGGAACTGCCCCGGCTGCTGACCGCGCTCAAGGGCGCCGACCTCGTGCTGGGGTCGCGCTGGGTGCCGGGCGGGCGGGTCGTGAACTGGCCCAAGTCCCGCGAATTCATCTCGCGCGGCGGCAGCATGTACTCCCGCCTCATGCTCGACGTGCCGATCCGCGACGTCACCGGAGGCTTCCGTGCCTTCCGCCGCGAGACCCTCGAAGGTCTCGGACTCGGTGAAGTGGCGTCCCAGGGGTACTGCTTTCAGGTGGATCTGGCCCGGCGTGCGGTCAAGTCCGGTTTCCACGTCGTCGAGGTGCCCATCACCTTCGTCGAGCGCGAGCTCGGCGACTCCAAGATGAGCCGCGACATCCTCGTGGAGGCGCTGTGGCGGGTCACCACGTGGGGCGTGGGGGAGCGGGTCGGCCGGATCACCGGCCGGAAGCACAGGTCGTAGGAGCGCTTGCGAAGTGGGGGGCGGGCCCGGGTGGGGCCGCCCCCCACTCCCACTTCGCCCTCACTTCACTCCACAGCTACGGCTGATCATCCGCTTATCCCATACTGAGCTGTGCCCAGGCACACTGGGTGCATGACGACTGGCGCACCGACCCCTGCATACCCCGCGCGGCCGCGTCGATCCCGGCTGCGCGCCTACCTGCCGCTCGGCATCGCCGTCTGGCTGGTGCTGGAGATCTGGCTTCTGACCGTGGTCGCGGGCGCGGCGAGCGGTTTCGCGGTCTTCCTGCTGCTGGTCGCCGGTTTCGTCCTCGGTTCCGTGGTCATCAAGCGGGCCGGCCGCCGTGCCTTCCGCAACCTGACCGAGACGCTGCAACAGCAGCAGAGCGGGGTGCCCCCCACGAGCGGGGGTGGCGAAGGCAACGGGCTGATGATGCTCGGCGGTCTGCTCCTGATGATCCCCGGGCTCATCTCCGACGCGCTGGGCCTGCTCCTGCTGATCCCGCCCGTCCAGAAGGCCCTGAGCCGTTACGCCGAGCGCGCCATCGACCGCAAGATCCGCGAGGCCGTGCCGGGCGGCGTCGGCGACGCCTTCCAGCAGGCCCGTATCCATCGCCCCGACGGCAAGGTCGTCCAGGGCGAGGTCATCAGGGAAGAGAACCCGACGACGGACCCGGGCCCGCGTCCGCCACTGAACCGCTGACCGAGGCTTTCCCGTCGGTGGCCCGTGGGGTTTTCACCTGCGGGCCGGTGGGGGCTGGTCGCGCAGTTCTCCGTGCCCCTGAGGGGCACGCACAACGCACAGAGCCGCGGGCCCCGTACGACGTGCGTACGGCGCCCGCGGCTGCGTGCGTGGTATGCCGCCCAACCCCCGGAGGGGTTACGCGGACTTGCGGCTGTCCCGCGGATGCACCGCGATGTTCATCGCGCCGGAGCGCAGAACGGCCAGGCGCTCCTCGAGGACCTCTTCGAGCTCCTCTCGGGTGCGCCGCTCCATCAGCATGTCCCAATGCGTACGCGCGGGCTTGGCCTTCTTTTCCTCAGGGCCGTCGCCGTCCACCAGGAGTGCCTGGGCCCCGCAGACCTTGCACTCCCACTCCGGCGGAATCTCCGCCTCGACCGAGAAGGGCATCTCAAACCGGTGCCCCTTCTCGCATGCGTACTCCACGGCCTGGCGCGGGGCCAGGTCGATGCCGCGGTCCGTCTCGTAGCTGGTCACCACGAGGCGCGTGCCGCGAAGAGCTCGCTCACTCATGAATCGTGCCTCCCGGGCTTGTCGCCCACAGGACAGGTGTCGCTGTCGTCGTCATCCGGTCAACGTCCGGTCGGCGGTAAAGATTCCCGTTCCGGGTCATGCGTCGCCGTCGTAGCCGCCCCTTGTTGTACCCACCGGCGCCCGGTTTGTCACATCTGGCAGCAGATGTCACCCAACGCTTCAGTATCTTTGACGCGCAGTAACGGTACGCCTGGCAGGCCAAACGCGTACACTACCGGCCTTTGGCCTCAGGTGCTAAATCCTGTCCGGTACGGGATTACCCGCGTCGCGCACGGCCTGCCGCACCGGAACCCTCGCGAGCAGCACGAATCCGATGACGAAGAAGGCCACGAGCGAGATGATCGCGTCCCTATAACTTCCCGTCAGCTGGTAGGTCAAACCGAACAGAAGCGGGCCGAGCCAGCTCATCCCCCGATCGCTCATCTCGTACGCGGAGAAGTACTCGGCCTCCTTCCCGCTCGGCACCAGATGGGAGAACAGCGAGCGCGAGAGCGCCTGGCTGCCGCCCAGGACCAGGCCGATCCCGGCGGCCAGGACGAAGAACCAGACGGGCGCGCCCGCCGGCAGGAAGTACCCCGCGCCGAGCGTCACGGTCCAGGCGACGAGCGAGCCGAGGATCGTGCGCTTCGCGCCGTACGTCCGTGCGAGCCGTCCCATCCCCAGGGCGCCCCCGACCGCGAGCACCTGCACCAGCAGCACGGCGACGATCAGGGTCGACTGGCTCAGCCCCAGCTCCTGCGATCCGTACACCGACGCCTGCGAGATGACCGTCTGGATTCCGTCGTTGTAGACGAGGTAGGCGAACAGGAAGGCGAGGGTGAGCGGTTTGCCCCGCATGTCCCGCACGGTGGCCGCCAGCTGCCGCCATCCGTGCCCCGGCGCCTGCCCCGCGGACGCCGTGGGCCGGTCCCGCAGCCGCTTCAGCGGTACGAGGGTGAAGGCGCCCCACCAGATGCCCGCCGAGGCCAGACAGATGCGGACGGCCGTCGACTCGGAGAGCCCGAAGGACTCGTGGGCCGAGTACAGGACCAGGTTCACGACCAGCATCAGCGAGCCCGCCGCGTAGCCGAAGGCCCAGCCGCGGGACGAGACCGCGTCACGCTCCTCGGGCGGGGCGATCTGCGGCAGGTAGGAGTTGTACAGGACCATCGACACGGCCACCGAGGCATTGGCGACGATCAGCAGCAGACCGCCGAGCAGGTAGCGGTCGCCGTCCAGGAAGAACATGCCCGTGGTGGCCGTGGCGCCGAGATAGGCGCAGAGCGCGAGCAGGGGCTTCTTGCGGCCGGTGCGGTCGGCGGCGGCGCCCGCCATCGGCATCACGAAGATCGACACTATGACGGACGCCGAGACCGTGTAGGCGAAGAAGGAGCCGGCGCGGACCGGGATGCCCAGCGGATGGACGAAGCCGTCCGCGTCCGCCGCGTGCTTGGCGACGGACGTGAGATAGGGGCCCAGGAACACGGTGAGCACGCTCGTCGAGTAGACGGAGCACGCCCAGTCGTAGAAGTACCAGCCGCGCTGCTCGCGCCGCCGTTCGGTGACCTCGTCGGTCGCCTGTGCCCGCACGGTCTCGGTGCCCACCCGTGCCCCTCGCTTCCCCCTGAACGGACCGCGCGAGAGGGCTCAGACCCAGGTGCCCCGGTCCTCCAGGACCCTGCGCAGCGTGTCGATGTGATCGGTCATGATGCCATCGACGCCCAGGTCCAGGAGCCGGTGCATCCGATCGGGTTCGTTGACCGTCCACACGTGGACCTGCAGGCCGCGCGCGTGGGCGGCGCGCACGAAGCGTCGGTCGACCACCGGCACGCCCGACTGGGACTCGGGCACCTGGGCGGCGATCGCCGAGTCGCGCAGCGCGGCCGGGATGCCGTACGAGCGCAGCCGCAGCCCCACGACACCCTTGGTGCCGTACGAGGTCGCCAGCCGAGTTCCGGCCAGACGCTGGGCGCGGAAGACCCGCGCCTCGGAGAACGAGCCGACGCAGACGCGGTCCCAGGCGTCGAGGCGGCCGATGAGGTCCAGCAGGGGGTGGAGGGCGGGTTCGGCCTTGACGTCGACGTTCCAGCGGACGTCGGGGAAGGTTTCGAGGAGCTCCTCGAAGAGGGGGACCGGTTCCTTGCCCGCCACGCGCGCGTGGCGCACGTCCTCCCAGGGCAGGTCCGCGATCCGCCCCGCGCCGTCCGTCACCCGGTCCAGGGTCGCGTCGTGGAAGGCCACGAGCCTGCCGTCCGACGTCGCGTGCACATCCGTCTCGATGTAGCGGTAGCCCGCTTCCACCGCGCGGCGGAACTGGGCGACGGTGTTCTCCAGACCGTCCGCCGCGCCGCCCCGGTGGGCGAAGGCGATCGGGCCGGGGTGGTCGAGGTACGGGTGGCGTATGCGCGGGCTCACCCCGGAAGTATCGCTCGCTCCGGTTGACCGGCGGCAACGACGGTGCTGCCGCCCGGTGCCGGGCGGACGGCGAACACGCGCAGGAACAGCTGGGCGAGCGGCCCGATCGCGACGGCGTACAGCACCGTGCCGACGCCGACCGTGCCGCCGAGCGCGAATCCGGTCGCGACGACCGCCACCTCCAGGACCGTGCGCACCAACCGGACCGAGCGTCCCGTACGCCGGTGCAGGCCCGTCATCAGACCGTCCCGGGGACCCGGACCGAAGCTGGCCGAGATGTAGAGGCCCGTCGCCACGCCGTTCAGCACGATGCCCGCCACGAGCAGCGGAATCCGTACGGCCAAGGAGTGGGCGTCCGGCACCAGGGCGAGGGTGCCGTCCATGGCGATACCGACCACGAACACGTTGGAGACCGTGCCGAGGCCCGGGCGCTGGCGCAGCGGGATCCACAGGAGCAGCACCGCCGCGCCCACGAAGATCGACACCACGCCGATCGTCAGACCGGTCAGTTCGGCGAGCCCCTGGTGCAGCACGTTCCAGGGCTCCAGGCCGAGGCCCGACTCCACGAGCAGGGCCGAACTCGCGCCGTACAGCGCGAGGCCCGCGTACAGCTGGGCGAGGCGACGAGGAAGCCGTCGCCCGGTTCCCCTGGGTTCCCGGTGCGGGGAGTCGGCGCGCGTGGACAAGAGGTACCCCCTGTGGTGATGACCCGTGATGGTCCGTGATGAACCGCGGTGGTGATGGTGGCCTGGCTCGTGACATTCTGTGGCTTGAAGGAAGGCGCCATCCAAGGCCAATCCGAGGAAGGTGGACTGGGAATCATGACGCAGTGGACTTCGGCGATGGGGGCCGCGCAGCTCGCCCGGCTGCTCAACTCCCAGCAGGAGCGCCCCGCGGGGCCCGGCACCCGCCGCCCGCCCGCCTATCGCGCGCTCGCCGACGGCATCCGGCTGCTCGTCCTCGAAGGCCGGGTTCCGGTCGCCGCGCGGCTGCCCGCCGAGCGGGAGCTCGCGCTGTCCCTCTCCGTCAGCCGTACGACGGTCGCGGCGGCCTACGAGGCGCTGCGCGGCGAAGGGTTCCTGGAGTCCCGCAGGGGAGCGGGCAGTTGGACCGCCGTCCCCGCCGGGAACCCGCTGCCCGCGCGCGGCCTCGAACCGCTGCCGCCCGAGGCCCTCGGTTCCATGATCGACCTGGGCTGCGCGTCACTCCCCGCGCCGGAGCCCTGGCTCACCCGTGCCGTGCAGGGCGCCCTGGAGGAGCTGCCACCGTACGCGCACACGCACGGCGACTATCCGGCGGGGCTGCCCGCGCTGCGCGCGATGATCGCCGAGGGGTACACCGCGCGCGGCATTCCGACCATGCCCGAGCAGATCATGGTGACGACCGGCGCGATGGGCGCGATCGACGCCATCTGTCATCTCTTCGCCGGGCGCGGTGAACGCATCGCCGTCGAGTCCCCCTCCTACGCCAACATCCTCCAGCTGATGCGGGTGGCGGGCGCCCGGCTCGTCCCCGTCGCCATGGCCGAGGGGCTCGCCGGCTGGGACGTGGAGCGTTGGCGCCAGGTCCTGCGCGACGCAGCGCCCCGCCTCGCGTACGTCGTCGCCGACTTCCACAACCCGACGGGAGCCCTCGCGGACGAGGACCAGCGGCGCCGCCTGGTGGACGCGGCGCGGTCGGCGGGGACCGTACTGGTGGTCGACGAGACGATGAGCGAGCTGTATTTGGAGGAGGGGCTGTCGATGCCCCGGCCCGTGTGCGGCTTCGACCCCTCCGGGTCCACGGTCATCACCGTGGGGTCGGCCAGCAAGGCGTTCTGGGCGGGGATGCGGATCGGCTGGGTCCGTGCGGCCCCCGATGTCATCCGCAGTCTCGTCTCCGCGCGCGCGTACGCCGACCTCGGAACGCCCGTGCTGGAGCAACTGGCCGTGAACTGGCTCTTCAGCACCGGGGGATGGGAGCGGGCCGTGGAGATCCGGCGTGCGCAGGCCCGGGAGAACCGGGACGCGCTCGTCGTCGCCGTGCGCCGTGCGCTGCCCGACTGGGAGTTCACTGTGCCGCGGGGCGGGCTGACGCTGTGGGTGCGCACCGGCGGACTGTCCGGCTCGCGGATCGCCGAGGCGGGCGAACGGGTGGGGGTACGGGTGCCCTCCGGGCCGCGGTTCGGGGTCGACGGCGCCTTCGAGGGGTATGTGCGGCTGCCGTTCACCGTGGGGGGTGCGGTGGCCGAGGAGGCGGCGGTCCGGTTGGCCGCGGCGGCGCACCTGGTGAGAACGGGCGCGACCGGGGGCAACGAAGCGCCCCGCACGTTCGTGGCCTAGCAGCCGACCGGCCCCGGGTGGGTTCGTCGGCCGCGGGGCGGTGGGGGCCGAGGGAGCAGCCCCCGCCCAGGGGCGCGGGGAACTGCGCGACCAGCCCCCACTCACCCGCGGCCGAACTCCACGACCAGGAGCCCGCTCAGCCCTCCGCCACCGCGGCCTCCGCGGGGATCGGCTCCGCCTCTGCCGGAGTCGTGCGTTCCGGCAGCAGGTCGAGGACGGCGCGTCGATGGGTCTCGCTGGTGGCGTCGTCGTAGGGGTCCGGCGTGGCCGGAACCTGGAGGCGCAGGACGGGACCCGCGCCCAGCCGGGCGTACCCGCGGCCGGGCGGCACCTCCCGCGTAGGAGTGGTGTGCGGCGGCGCGCCGAGGACGGCTTCCAGCTGGACCGGAGAGGCCGGACCGAGGACCACGCGCGCGCGGGTGTGCTGCTGCACGGCCTCGCTGAGCGCCTCGAGGTCCTCGAACTGCTCGGCGATGACGACCGTGACGCCCGCCGCGCGCCCGTGCCGGAGTGGGACCTGCAGGAGTGCCTGGGGATCGTTGCGGCCGTCGGCGGCGGCGAAGTGTCCGAGCGCGCTCGGCCGGTCGAGCAGGATCCACAGGGGGTTCTTGGTGTCGTCGGGGGCGGGGTGCCCCGCCTGCCGCGCACGGTTGGCGGAGATCAGCCGCCGTTCCGTCTCGTTCGCGGCCCACTCCAGACTCGCGAGCGCCCCGGCGAGGCCGGACTCGACGGCGAGGACGCCGGCCCGGCCGGTCAGGCACGCGTACTCGCCGGTGCCACCGCCCTCGACGATGACGACATCGCCGTACTGAAGGGCCTGGAGCGCGATGGAGCGCACGAGTGTGGTCGTGCCGCTGCCGGGATGGCCGGCGATCAGCAGGTGCGGCTCGGTGGAGCGGATGCCGGTGCGCCAGACGACCGGGGGACGTCTCGCTGTTCCTCCCCGTAGGTGAGGGGGAGGGTGCGCTGGACGTCGGCCGGGTCGGTGAAGCCGAGGACCGTCTCGCCGGGTGAGGTGACGAATCGCTGGGCGGCGATGTCGGTGGGAAGCGGCGGGAGGACCGTGATGGTGAGCTCGTTGCCCTCCTCGTCCCAGTCGAAGTGGTACTCGCGACCGCGGCCCGACTTGGCGTGCAGAAGCTGCTCGATCCGGGCCCGGGACTCCGCCTCGCCGTCCGTGAAGTACGCCGGGTAGCGGATGAGCAGCCGGGACACGCGCCCGTCGTCGTCGAAGTCGTGCGTGGGGAAGGCCTTCTCCCAGTCGCCGCCGTGGGCGTACAGGGGGGCCGGATCCTCGGCCACGGAGAAGTACGGGACGAGGGCGTCGTACAACGACTGGAGTCGTTGGATCTGCGCCTCGTCGGGGCCCGTGGGCTCCGACGAGGCCTGCTGACGGCCCGTCCATGCTGCCGCCGCCATCAGGGTGATGGCGGCGAGCAGCGGTCCGTACGGCACCAGCGCCACGACCAGGATCACCGAGGCCACCAGGAACAGCAGCGGCCCGCGCCGGTCCTTGGGGGTGGCGGCCCACTTGCGTCCGCCGGCGGCTGCCAGCCGACGCAGTCCACGGGTGACCGTGATCAGTGGATGGAGGACGTCGGTGGCGCTGTCGGCCGCCGTTCGGGCCAGCTCCCGGCTTCGGGCGATCTGTGCGCTGCCGTTGCTGAGGATGCGGGGGAGAGGGCGCCGGGCCACTGCTGTCTCCTGAAGGTGCGTGCGATGGGCAGGGACGTCAGAACTTGATCCCGCCGAGGAGGCTCGCCAGGCTCTCCCCGCCTGCCTTGATGCTCGGCGCGATGGCCGTGCTGGCGAGGTAGAAACCGAAGAGCGAGGACACCATGGCATGCGACGCCTTGAGCCCGTCCTTGCGGAAGAAGAGGAAGACGATGATGCCGAGCAGGACGACGCCTGAGATGGACAGAATCATTTGTGCTCTCCTGGTTCGTGGGGACAGTCACCATGAGTACTTCCAGGATCACAGGATGTATCCATACGATAAAAGGTGCAACTGAGTGAAATTCGGCTGATTTCATCCAGTCGGGGGAGTCGTTCCGGGCCCCCTGCACAGGTCTGTTGCCGCCTGTCGGCTCTTGGGCGGCTTGTGGTGATCTTTGCCTCGGTGGGCGCCGGTCATGTGCCGCCGGAGCCAGTACGCTGGCGAATCACCCGTACGGCCGCACACTTCGCTGTCGTACGGACCTGCGCATGACAGCCCATCCGCTGTCGTACGCTCCCGCAGTCCCCCATGACGTAGCTGTCGTTGTCCTTGTGAGAGGTGGTCCGGCCGATGAGTGAAGCCCCCGACCCCGAGGTCGTGGAGCTGGCGACCAAGATCTTCGATCTGGCGCGCCGAGGGGAGACCGAGGCGCTCGTGGCGTACGTCGACGCGGGTGTTCCGGCCAACCTCACCAACGACCGCGGTGACTCGCTGGTGATGCTCGCCGCCTACCACGGCCACGCCGAGGCGGTGCGCGCCCTGCTGGAGCGCGGCGCCGAGGCCGACCGCATCAACGACCGCGGCCAGACCCCCCTCGCGGGGGCCGTCTTCAAGGGCGAGGCGGCGGTCATCCGCGTGCTTCTGGACGGCGGCGCCGACCCGGCCGCGGGCACCCCCTCGGCCGTCGACACCGCCCGGATGTTCGGCAAGACGGAACTACTCGAATTGTTCGGCGTGCGCTGATCCGTCCGCGCTGACCAGGTACAACACCGAAAACGGGGGAGGCGGTACGGGGCCGCCGGAAATACGGTCGCGGCAAGAAGAACTGCCGAGTCATCATGACGTCGTGATTCACGGACGCGATGGCTGGGCAGGTGTTGCCGCACCGCGCGGGCCGTGACGCGGCCCGTATGGGCCACCGACGAGAGGCAGAGGAAGATGGTCTACAGCAAGCAAGAAACGGCGGGCGCTCCGACGTGTTGTCACGCGGCCAGGTAATGCAGGATCCCGGTTGCGTCGACGCTTGATGTGAGGCTGTTTCCCATGTTCGATCCGGTCATAGCGCCCAGCGGTACGCTGCTCGGCCTGCTTCAGAGGGGCCGCGGCGACGGCACGCTGCACGCGCTCACCGCACCGCGAGCCGAAGCGCTCGCGGCACTGAACCACTGTGTGCTGCGCGATCCCCGCCACGACTGGCAGGTGGAGAACCGCTCCCTGTACTACGCCCGTCTCTACCTCGATCTGAGCGGTGAGCTCGACGAGATCGAGCGGCACCTCTTCGACGCCGAGGACATCCTCGACGACTGCGAGTCACGCACGGGGCTCGCCCTCGCGGTCCTCGGCCACCTCGCCTCGTACGGCAGGCGGGACGCCCTGGAACTGCTGCGCAGGTACGCCGCCTCGGGCACCAACTGGGCCTGGGCCCTGGACGAGCTGGCCCTGCGCGACGACGACGCGGGACTGCGCGCCCTGGCCGTGCCCGTCCTCGCCCGCTTCCCGGCCGATCCGGAGGGCGAGGCCGCACTCGTCGCCCAGGTGCGCGACGCCTTCGAGCCCCGGCCCTGGCGGCTGTGGGCGGACGACTCCCGCGAATCCATCGCCACGCGTGTGCGGGCCGCCCAGGAACAGGGCTCCTTCGACCGATGGCAACGGCAACTGCGCCCCACCGGACCACGTCCGGGGTGGAGCGTGCGGGCCGTGTTCGAGTGGGCCCAGCAGGGTCTCGACCGCGGAGCCGCACTCCATGTGCCGGCCGCGCGCTGCCTCACGGCCGTCGCGGGACCCGAGGACCGGCCAGAGATTCTCCAGGCCGCCCGGGACGGCGGCGACGGAGCGCGCTGTACCGCCCTGCGCTACCTCGCCGACAGCAACGATCCGGACGCTCTCGACCTGATCGAGGTCGCCGCGACCGGTGGCACGGCGGCCGTCGGGGAGGCCGCCGTCGACGCGTTCGAACGTATGCGCAGTGTCGCCGCCGTCGAGCGGGCGCGACGGTGGGCCGAGCGGCCCGACGCCCTCGGCGCCGCCGCGGGACGGATGCTCGCCTGCCGGGGCGGCACCAAGGACAGCGAACTGGTGCTGGGCGCCCTGCGCGAGGCCGTACGCGGCGAAGGCCCCGACGCACCCACACTCTGGACCCTCGTCGACGGAGCCGGACGCCTCGGCATCGTCTGCGCCGCACCCGTACTGCGCCATGTCTACCGGGAGACGGCGTCGTCCCATCTGCGCGGGCGAGCCGCCCGCGCCCTCGCCGCCACCGACCCCTCCTTCCCCGCCGGCTTCGCCGTCGAGTGCCTGTGGGACTGCGAGGAGTCGACCCGCGAGGTGGCCGCTCGACACGCCGAAACAGGTGACGCGCGCGTCGTCGATCAGTTGCGGCGGCTGGCGTCGGATCCGGCCGAGGAAGCGGAAGTACAGACAGCCGTACGCAGCCGGATCGGGCCCGACGCACCCGCCGTGTGAACACGAAGTGACTCGCGGGTCAGGAGGGCGTGGCCGCGGGCTGACCTGGAAAAGCGTGCAGTACAACGCTCACGGGGCGTTCCCCGGCAGGAAAGATCGACGTTGACGCGGCCACGTCCAGCACGGCGACAACACGGGTATGCGTGTCGTCATCGTGACCGAATCCTTTCCCCCCGATGTGAACGGCGTGGCCCACTGCGCGCTCCAGACCGCCCGGCACCTCGTCGATCGCGGTCACGCTCCCCTCGTCGTCGCCCCGGCCACCGCGGCCGGGCACGGGCCCGACGCCCTCGCGCCGTGCCCCGTCGTCCGTGTCCCCTCCCTACCGCTCCCCGGCTACCCCCAGGTCCGCGTCGCTCTCCCCAGCCGACGCGTCGCCGCTGCGATCACCGAACACCGCGCCGACATCGTCCACCTGGCCAGTCCCTTCATCCTCGGCGTCCGCGGCATGGCGGCCGCCGCCCGGCTCGGCGTCCCCGCCGTCGCCGTCTACCAGACCGACCTCGCCGGTTACGCCCGTACGTACGTGGGCGCGGGCGAAGCCACCGCCTGGCGGCGCATCCGCTCCGTCCACGCCGCCGCCGACCGGACGCTCGCCCCGTCCAGCGCGGCCCTGCACGACCTGGAGGCACACGGTGTGCCCCGGGTGCGGCTGTGGCCGCGCGGTGTGGACACCGTCCGCTTCCGCCCCGAGTACCGGGACGAGGCACTCAGGCGCGAACTGGCGCCGAACGGTGAGCTGATCGTCGGCTACGTCGGCCGGCTCGCCCCCGAGAAGCAGGTCGAACTGCTCGCCGGAGCCTGCGGTCTGGAAGGCGTACGCGTCGTGATCGTGGGCGACGGGCCCAGCGAGACGAGCCTGCGCGAGGCGCTTCCCGGCGCCGTCTTCCTCGGGCGTCGCACCGGCGACGAACTCGCCCGGATCTTCGCCTCCCTGGATGTCTTCGCGCACACCGGTCCCTTCGAGACCTTCTGTCAGACCGTCCAGGAGGCCATGGCCAGCGGCGTACCGGTCGTCGCACCCGCCGCGGGCGGACCGCTCGACCTCGTCGCACACGGCCGTACGGGGCTGCTGGTGCCGCCCCGCGACGAGGCCGCCGTGCGCGACGCGGTGGGGGCGCTGGCCGCCGATCCGGCGCTGCGAGCGGCCTACGGCGCCGCCGGGCGGGCCACCGTCGAGGGCCGCACCTGGGCGGCCGTCGGCGACCAGCTCATCGACCACTACGCCGACGTGCTCACCGCGCGGACGGTGGTGGCGGCATGAGCCTGCGCATCGTACGGCTGGCCAACTTCGTCGCCCCCGCGTCGGGCGGTCTGCGCACCGCCCTGCGGGAGCTCGGCAGCGGCTACCTGGCCGCCGGACACGAGCCCGTGCTCGTCGTCCCCGGCGAGCGTGCCACCGACCGCGAGACGGAGCAGGGGCGGGTCATCACGCTGCCCGGTCCGCTGCTGCCCGGAACCGGCGGCTATCGCGTCCTCACGGACAAGCGGCGGGTCGCCCGCCTCCTGGAGTCGCTCGCGCCCGACCGCCTCGAAGTCTCCGACCGGACCACCCTGCGCTGGACCGGGGTCTGGGCGCGGCGCGCCCGGGTGCCCGCGGTGATGGTCTCCCACGAGACCGCCGACGGCGTGCTGCGGACCTGGGGGCTCTCCGAGGGAATGGCCCGCCGGGCCGCCGACGCCCTCAACATCCGTACGGCGCACACCTACGCGCGGGTCGTGTGCACCACGGAGTTCGCGGAGCGCGAGTTCGTCCGCATCGGGGCCCGCAACGTCGTACGGGCCCCGCTGGGCGTCGACCTGGTCGGCCGACACCCCGGGCTGCGCGATCGCGAGGTGCGCGAGCGGTACGCGCGCGCCGACGAGGCGCTGCTCGTGATGTGTTCCCGGCTGTCCGTCGAGAAGCGGCCCGGTACGGCTCTCGACGCGCTGGAGGCGCTGCTGCGGCGCGGGGAGCGTGCCGTGCTCGTCGTCGCCGGGGACGGGCCGCTGCGGGCCCGGCTCGAACAGCGGGCCCGGGAGCGGCGGCTGCCCGTCACCTTTCTCGGGCATGTCGCCGACCGCGCGCTGCTCGGCGCGTTGCAGGCCTCCGCCGACGTGTGCATGGCTCCGGGGCCCGCCGAGACGTTCGGGCTGGCCGCCCTGGAGGCGATGGCCTGCGGTACGCCGGTGGTGGCCAGCGCGGTGTCGGCGCTGCCGGAGGTGGTCGGGTCCGCCGGAGCCACCGCCGCGGACAGCGGGGACTCCTTCGCTGACGCGATACGCCTGCTCCTGGGTCGTCCCGAGGCCGCGCGCAGGGAAGCCGCACGCGCGCGTGCGGAGTGTTTCGGCTGGGACACCGCAGTGGAGGCGTTCCTCGCCGCGCACGACGCGGTGGTCGAGTCCCGGCCCTGCCTCCAGGAGGGCGTCGGATGAGACCCCTTCGGTTCGTCGCCCTCGGGGACTCGCTGACCGAGGGCGTGGGCGACCCCGTCGGCGAGGGCTGGCGGGGCTGGGCCGCGCTGCTCGTCGACGGGCTGTCCGACGGCCCGGACACGTCCGTGGAGTTCACCAACCTCGCGGTGAGCGGGGCCCAGACGCGCGATGTCCTGGAACGGCAGACCCCGGCGGCACTGGCCCTGGGTCCGGACGTGGTGTCCGTCGTGATCGGTGTGAACGACACCCTTCGCTGCACCTTCGACATCCACGCCGTGGCCGCGCGGCTCGACCAGGTGTACGCGGCGTTCCGGGCCCAGGGCGCCGTCCTGCTGACCGCATGCCTGCCGGATCCCGGCGCGATGCTCGGGCTGCCGGGGGTGCTGGCCAGGCCCCTTGCCCGGCGGCAGCGGGCCGTCAACACGGTCGTGCACGCCCTGTCCGAGCGCCATGGAGCCGTGCATCTGCACGCGGCGGAGGGCGCCTGGCTCACGGACCGCGCGATGTGGAGCGCGGACCGGCTGCACCCGGGGGAGCGGGGGCACCGGCAACTCGCCCTGCGCTTCCACGCGCTGCTCGAACAGGAGGGCGTCGCCACCGGGGTCACGCCCTCGGCCGAGCCCGAGTTCCCCGCGCCCACCCGGTCGGCCAGCCTGTGGTGGCTGGCCACCGCGGGGACGGGGTGGGTGGCACGGCGGTGCACCGACCTGCTGCCGCAACTGCTCACCCTGGCCGCCGCCGAGGTGCGACACCGGGCGCGCGGCACCAGCGCCCGGCTCGACCTCAGCGCCTCGCACGCCGTGGCGTCCGCGCTGGCCGCCCTGTCGGTGGCGGAACGGCCGGACGCGGCATGACGGTTCGAGGCGGTGGGCCGGGGTTCGTCAGCGGCGGCGTACGACCATGAAGCGCACCGGCGTGCCCGGGATCGCCTGAGCGGCCGCGGGGAGGTCGGCGCCACGGACCACCGCGATCACCGGGTACCCCCCGGTGGTCGGATGGTCGGCGAGGAAGACGACCGGTCTGCCGTCGGGCGGCACCTGCACGGCGCCCAGCACCATGCCCTCACTGGGGAGTTCGCCGGAAACGGTCCTCTCCAGTGAGGGCCCTTCCGTACGCAGCCCTATGCGGTTGCTCGCGGAGGACACCCGGTAGGTGCCCGTCGCCAGGGTCCGCAGGGCCGAGACCGTGAACCAGTCGTCGCGCGGGCCCGGTGTCACCCGCAGGACCAGCTCCGAGGGCGGCCCCGGATGCGGAACCACGTCCACACGCGTGTGCATGCCGTCGGGGCGCCCCAGAGGCAGCACCGTGCCGTCCCTGAGCGGTGGCGGACCGAGCCCCGACAGGAGGTCCGTGGAGCGGCTGCCGAGGACCGGATCGACGGCCACTCCGCCGGCGACGGCCACGTAACTGCGCACCCCCGCGCGGGCCGGACCGATGTCCAGCAGCGCTCCGGCGGGGACGCGCACGGGCGCTCCCCAGGGCGCCGGACGGCCGCCCACCGTGACCGGGCAGGGCGCGCCGGTGACGGCCACGGTGACCACCGAACGCGGACGCAGGGCGCATCCGTTGAGCGTCGTCTCCAGTACGGCCGACTCGACGGGGTTGCCGACGAGCCGGTTGGCCAGCGCCGCAGCGGGCGCGTCCAGCGCGCCGGAGCGGGGTACGCCGAGGTGGGCGTGGCCGGGGCGGCCCCGGTCCTGGACGGTGGTCAGGGCTCCGGCGCGCACGACGGCGAGGGCCCGGTCGGTCATGAGCACCTCACCGGTACGAACCGGACGCGTGTCCCAGGGGCGAGCAGCGCGGCCGGCATGCGCGCGTGGTCCCACAACACCGCGTCCGTCGTACCGATCAGCTGCCAGCCGCCGGGCGAGGAGCGGGGGTAGACGCCCGTGTACGGGCCCGCGAGCGCCACGGAACCCGCCGGAACCGCCGTGCGCGGAGTCGCCCGGCGCGGCACGTCGTACCGGGCCGGCAGCCCCGTGAGATAGCCGAAACCGGGCGAGAACCCGCAGAAGGCGACACGGAACTCGGCCGCGGCGTGGATCGCGGGTACGTCGTGCTCGGGCACCCCCCACAGAGCCGCGACATCCGCCAGATCGGGACCGTCGTACCGCACGGGGATCTCGATCGCCTCCTCCGCGCGCGCGGTGTGCGGTGGGATCTCCCACCCGGGGAGTTGCTCCGCCAGCCGCCGGGGGTCCTGCAGACCGTCCAGGAGGACCGTGCGGGCGGCGGGGACGATCTCCGTGGCCGAGAGGGAGCCCTCGGCGCGGCGGCGCAGCAGTTCGGCGTGCAGGGCCTGGGCGGCCGCGACCGAGGAGACCTCGACGAGCAGCGCGTGGTCACCGACCGACAGCGCCCTTGTGCCGCCCGCGGCCGGTGACGCCTGCGTGCCGCCGGCGGCCGGAACGGCCTTCATACGAAGGCCTTCACGGCGACGCCCGAGGACTCCAGACGCGCGCGGACCCGACGTGCCAGGTCCACCGCGCCCGGGGTGTCGCCGTGCAGGCACAACGAGCGGGCCCGGACCGGGATACGCGCCCCGGAGTGCGACGTGACCATGCCGAAGCGGGCCAGGCCCAGCGAGCGCTCGACGACGGCCTCGGCGTCCGTGATCACCGCGTCGGCCTGGGTGCGGGGCACCAGCGTGCCCTGCTCGGTGTAGGCGCGGTCCGCGAACGCCTCCGTGGCGGTGGGCAGTCCGGCCCGCTCGGCCAGCTTCAGGATCCGGGAGGACGGGAGACCGAGGACGGGCAGCGCGGCGTCCGCGAGCAGCACACCCTCGACGACCGCCGCCGCCTGCTCCTCGTCGTGCACGACGCGGTTGTAGAGCGCGCCGTGCGGTTTCACGTACGACACGCACGCCCCGGCCGCGCGTGCGAAGACCTCCAAGGCGCCGATCTGGTAAGCCACTTCGGCCGCCAGCTCGTCGGGCGGCACGTCCATCGCGCGCCGCCCGAAGCCCGCCAGGTCACGGTAGGAGACCTGGGCGCCGATCCGTACACCCCGCTCGGCCGCCAGTTCGCACACCCGCCGCATGGTGGCCGCGTCCCCGGCGTGGAAGCCGCAGGCCACATTGGCGCTGGTGACGACGGACAGCAGTTGTTCGTCGTCGGTCAGCCGCCAGCGGCCGAAGCCCTCGCCGAGGTCGGCGTTGAGGTCGATCGGGGTCATGAGGTGCGGTCTCTCCTTCGTAGGTCGTTTCAGGCCACGCGGTACTGCTCGTCGCGGGCGTCGGTGAGGAACATCTGGCCCGGTGCGTGGGTGATGGCGAAGGGTGGGCGGGACGCCATCACGGCCGCCTGGGGTGTCACCCCGCAGGCCCAGAACACCGGGATGTCGTCCGGCTCGGCGTCCACCGCGTCGCCGAAGTCGGGACGCGAGAGATCCTCGATGCCCAGCCCCGACGGCTCGCCGCAGTGCACCGGGCTGCCGTGCACGGCGGGCAGCAGGCTGCTCTCCCTGATCGCCGCGGCGACATGCTCGGGAGGGACCGGGCGCATCGACACCACCATCGGTCCGTGCAGCCGCCCGGCGGGGCGGCACTCGCGCTCCGTCACGTACATGGAGACGTTGCGGCCCTGCTCGATGTGGCGCATCGGGACGCCCGCCTCGGTCAGCGCCCACTCGAAGGTGAAGCTGCATCCGATGATGAACGACACCAGGTCGTCGCGCCAGCGGTCGACCACGTCCGTGGGCTCGTCGACCAACTCGCCGTGCTCCCACACCCGGTAGCGCGGCAGGTCGGTGCGCAGATCCGCGTCCTGGGCGAGCGGGGTGGTCCAGGAGCCGGCGTCCGTGACGTCGAGGACCGGACAGGACTTCGGGTTGCGCGTGCAGAACAGCAGCATGTCGTACGCCCAGTCGGCCGGCACCGAGATCAGGTTCGCCTGGGTGTGGCCGGTGGCGACTCCCGCGGTCGGACCGGACACCCCCGAACGGAACCGGGCGCGCGCCTCCTTGGGGGTCCACCGGTGCGCACGGCCGTCGATGGGGAGGAGGCTCGAAGGGCGTTCCTGGAGGGTGTGCTTCACAGCAGTTCCTTCCCACGCGTCTCGGGGAGTCCGATCAGTGCCAGGGCGGCGAGGGCGTAGCCGATCGCGCCGAAGACCAGGGCGCCGCCCACACCCCAGCTGTCGGCCAGGAAGCCGACGGTGGTGGGGAAGGCGGCCCCCACGGCGCGCCCGGTGTTGTACGTGAAGCCCTGCCCCGTGCCGCGCACCGCCGACGGGTACAGCTCGCTGAGGAAGGAGCCGAACCCGCTGAAGATCGCCGACATGCAGAAGCCGAGCGGGAAACCGAGCACAAGGAGAAGCGTGTTGGCGCCGCTCGGGATGTTGGCGTAGGTGAGGATGCAGGCCGCGGAGAGGATCGCGAAGAGCAGGATGTTCCGTTTGCGGCCCAGTCTGTCGGTGAGGTAGCCGCCGGTGAGGTAGCCGATGAAGGCCCCGGAGATCAGGAACGTGAGGTAGCTGCCGGTGCCGACGACGGACAGGCCGCGCTCCGTCTTCAGATACGTGGGCACCCAGGTGGCCAGAGTGTAGTAGCCGCCCTGGACGCCGGTGGAGAGCAGGACCGCGAAGAAGGTGGTGCGCAGCAGGCCGGGTCCGTCGGCCGAGGCGGGCTTGAAGATCGCGACGAACGAGCCCTTCTCGGCGCTCTGCTCGCGCACGGCGGCCGCCTCCGGGGCGTCCTGCACCCGGCGCCGCACCCACACGACGAGCAGTGCGGGCAGCGCGCCCGTCCAGAACATCACGCGCCAGGCGAGGTCGTCGCCGAGGAACTGGAAGACCAGGGTGTAGACGACCACCGCCAGCCCCCAGCCGACGGCCCAGGAGCTCTGGATCGCGCCGAGCGTGCGTCCCCGGTGCCTGGCGCTCGAGTACTCGGCTACGAGGATGGCGCCGACCGCCCACTCGCCGCCGAAACCGAGGCCCTGAAGGGCACGGAAGACCAGCAACGTCTCGTAGGTGGGCGCGAATCCGCAGGCCACCGTGAACACCGCGTACGTGATCACGGTGATCATCAGTGCCTTGACACGTCCGATCCGGTCCGCGACCACACCCGCGATCGCGCCGCCGACCGCCGAGACGACCAGCGTCACGGTGGTGAACAGACCGGTCTGGCCGCTGTCCAGGCCGAAGTACGCCGCCAGCGCGACCATGCTCAGCGGCAGCGTGAAGTAGTCGTACGAGTCCAGGGCATAGCCGCCGAACGCGCCGGCGAACGCCCGGCGGCCCTGCGGGCCGAGGGCGCGCAACCAGGCCAACGCGCCGTCGTCCGGGGTGAGTTCATCCGTTCCGGGGTGTGTGCCGGTGGTCAGGGCCTGTGGTGGAGGGGTCGTGCTCATGGGCACCTCGCAGTGGGAGGACGGAGGGTGCTTGAGGACTGAGCCGTGCCGTGCGGAAGCCGTCGGCGCTCGGGTGAGCGGGTGGCGCCGTGTGCAGCAAGGTAGAGGATCGTTGAACGATCCCTCAATACCCGTGTTGTTTCGTTCTTATTTCTGCGGTTGAATTCCGGGCATGGCAGAGCTGACGGGACTGGCCGACGATCGCGCCCTGCTGGGCCGCACCAGCACCGCCGAGCGGGTCTCGGACATCCTCAGGAGCCGTATCGCCGAGGGGTACTTCCCGCCCGGGACACGACTGTCCGAGGACAGCATCGGCGGGGCGCTCGGCGTCTCCCGCAACACACTGCGCGAGGCGTTCCGGCTGCTCACGCACGAACGACTCCTGGTGCACGAGCTCAACCGCGGGGTCTTCGTACGGGTGCTGACCATCGAGGACGTCGAGGACATCTACCGCACCCGCACCCTCGTGGAGTGCGCCGTGGTCCGTGGCCTCGGCGAGCCGCCGTACGCGGTGGACGACCTCGCACAGGCCGTCGCCGACGGGCAGCGGGCGGCGGGCGAAGGTGACTGGAAAGGCGTCGGTACGGCCAACATCCACTTCCACCGGGAGTTGGTGGCGCTCGCCGGGAGCGACCGCACCGACGAACTGATGCGCAGCGTCTTCGCCGAACTGCGCCTCGCCTTCCACGTGGTGGCCGATCCGCGGCGACTCCACGAGCCGTACCTCACGCGCAACCACGAGATCCTCAAGACGCTCCGGGCGGGCGACCGCGACGGGGCCGAGCGACTGCTCGCGGTCTATCTCGACGATTCCCTCACCGGGGTCGTGGAGGCCTATGCGCGGCGGGTTGCCGACGCGGCGCAGGGAATCGGCTGAGCCGGGTCGCGGTTCTCGGGGACGGCCGCGGCGACGGTTCGCTCCGCTGCTCTCGTCGCCGCTCTCGACACTGCTCTCGCGAGGCGGCGACCGCGAGGCGCTGCCTGGGGCCGGTGTGACGTGCTGTGTCGGTCAGGCGTGACGTGCTGAGTGGGCCGGCGTGACGCGTGGGGTGGGTCAGGTGTGACGTGCTGCGTGGAGGCGGTGTGACGGCGGTCGCTTCTGCGTCGTTTCGACCGTTGTCAGACCGAGGACCTAGTCTGTGCACCGTGACTTCGCCTGCATCGACGGACAGTGTTCCGCCCCAGCTCAGCGCGGGGCCGCGCCCCGCTCCGGGCCCGGCCGCCGACGAGGGCCTGGCGCGGCGGCTGCGCGCGCTCGCATGCACCGCGCCGCTGCACGACCTCGATGTGCGCAAGGCGAATCTCGCGGGCGAGTACACGGTGTACGGAATGGCCGAAGTGGCCCTCGCCGCCATCGACCTCGTCACACTGAACATGGACTTCGACACGGGCGCCGACCACGACCAGATAGTGGCCCGGCTCATCCCGCGCATCGCCGCGCAGGCCCCCCGGCGCCCCGTCGCCGAGCACGAGCGCGTGGCCAGGTGGGTCCTGGAGAACCTGATCAACGTCGGCAGCGTCGACCGCGGCTTCCGGGCCGTGTACGGCACCTTCGCCCCCGACGGCTCCTATGTGCGCCGCGACTACGACTTCAAGCTGATCGAGGAGGTGCCCGGGTACGGGGGGACCGTCTACCTCCGTACCACGGACGAGGCGGTCAACGTTCTCGTCGGCGCCCTCGACACCGACGTCACCAGCGCGCAGATCGCCGCCGAGGTCAAGCTCGAGGTGCTGATCAGCCGCGGCCGCCTCGCCGACGCCCAGCTCGCCGCCGAGCAGGCCCGGTACCGGACCGTGCAGTACTCGGAGACGCTCCGCAGGGCGCTCGACGCGACCCGGCGCAATGTGCGGGCCGTCGACTGGCTCCAGGCCGTGCCCGACATGATCGCCGAGGCGCTCGACCACGTCGCCGACCGGTACCGCCACGAGAACGCGATCCTCACCAACATCCGCAAGGCCCGCGACGAGTCCGAGGACCCCGAGCAGAAGCGCCGCGCCGCCGAGCTCGTCGACATCGTCAAGGACTGCATCCGCCGCCACACGCAGTTGCAGTCCCGGCTCCTGGAGGCCGGGCCCCTGTTCCGCGCCGAGCAGGACCGGCAGGCCTTCGCCACACCCATGACGACTTCGGGGATCGACCTCTACGGCCACCTCGTCGCGCCCGTGCTGCCGCTGCCCGTCGCACAGGCTCGGCGCGTGACGGACGCGTTCTTCGCGCGCGGGACGGGGCTGCGTACGCCGGTGGCCGTACGGGTGGGGGATCTTGTCGAGCTCCTGCTGACACCACCCCTGGAGCGGGAGCACCTCGGTGCGGAGATGCCCGAGCCGGACCTGATCGCCACGCCGGACGACAGTCGGTTCAGTGAGGAGCAGCTCGTCTCCGCGATGGAGCTGCTGGACCTGCCGGCGGACGCGCCGCGGCGGCTGTCCGGGCTGCTGGCCGAAGCGCGCCGCCGCGATCCCGAACTGCCCTACCTCGTCGCCCTGCTGGCCGTTCACGCGGCCAGTCCGCCGGTCGGTACCGCGTATCGCCAGGGTGAGGAGAAGCTGTTGTTCGCCGTGGACGACGGGGTCGAGCTCGATGATCCCGAGTTCGGCGGGGCCGATCTCATCGTGGGGATGGCTTTGCTTGACGCGGCGGGGATGGCGGCGGATCGGTCGTGAATCCCAGCCTCGTAACTCTGTACAAGGAGCCTCTGTCGTGACCGAGCAGCACGTCGAGTGGAGTGAGCCGGATGCCGTCGCCGCGCCGGCGAACGCTCCCGTCACACCCGCCGACGCCGCCGACGCGGCGCGGCTCGTCGCCTTCGGGCTCCAGCCCAAACTGCAGCCCGCGCGGGACCAGGAGTACGCCGAGCTGTTGCGGCGGTACCGCGAGGACCCGGCGTTCGCCCGGCTCGCCGACGCCGTGGCCGCCGGCCTCGGGCTGGTCGTGCTGGAGGTGTCCCCGCGTGCGGGGATGGCCGTGACGGCCGCCGAGGACTCGGTGTTCGCCGTCCGGATGGGCGACTACGCCCGGCGTACCTCGGCCGACTCCGCGGACCGCTTCCTGCACGGCCTCGCCCACCTCGCCGTCGCCGCGATGGCCTTCCCACGCCCCGAGGACCTCGCGGACGACGGGTACATCGGGCGGGTCTCGGTCAACGGCGTCGACGCGTTCGTCCGACAGGCCTGCCGCCGCCTGGAGGAGCGGGCCGAGGAGCAGGGCGAGAACACCGATCCGGCGACCGGGGCGCCCGGCCTCGAGGCGGCCTGGCGGATCTGGGCCCGGCGCAGCTCCACCGGCGCCACCAAGGACGCGCGAAGACTGTCCGGTTCGACCACCGGCATCATCGGCAAGGCCGTCGCCTTCCTCACCGACTCCGGATTCCTCCAGCGGACCGGGGACGACTCCGGGGGGACGTACCGGACGACGGCCCGCTATCAGCTCCAGGTACGGGACATGGCGGGCAGCGCCGCGATGGCCGAGCTCCTCGAGCTGGGCGTCGTCCCGGTGACCGACGGCACCCCGACGCTGCTGCCCGCCGAGCACACCGACGACCTGGAGCTGGTGGCCGACGCGGGCCTGCCGTTCCACTCTTGAACCCACCTACGTATCTGCCCTGCGTATCTCCCCTACGTATCCGAAGACTTACTACGAGAGTCCGCCGCCATGTACGAGCTGTCCCGGGTCCGTCTCTACTCCATCGGGCCTGCTGGCGCGCGCTATGCCGACACCGTCCTTGACCTGAGGGGTGTCGGCGAGCCCGTGCCCGACCCCGCCCCCACCCAGGCGGAGTTCTTCGAGGAGGAGCCCGTCGGGCCGCCGCGCCGGCCCGCGCCCGCGGGCGTGCTCTTCCTGGAGAACGGCGGCGGCAAGTCGGTACTGCTCAAGCTGATCTTCTCGGTGATGCTGCCGGGCCACCGCAACACCCTGGGCGGCGCCAGCTCCGGTGTGCTGCGCAAGTTCCTGCTCGCCGACGACTGCGGTCATGTCGCGCTGGAGTGGCAGCACACGCTGACCGGCGAGTGCGTCGTGGTCGGCAAGGCCAGCGAGTGGCGGGGACGGCAGGTCTCCAACGACCCGCGGAAGTTCGCCGAAGCCTGGTACTCCTTCCGGCCCGGGCCCGGCCTGAGCCTGGACAACCTGCCCGTCGCCGAGGCGACCGCCGTCCGGCCGCCCGTCGAGGGCGCGTCCGGCGCGCAGGGACGGCGGCGCACCATGAAGGGCTTCCGCGACGCCCTCACCGAGGCCGGAAAGGCGTATCCGCATCTCGAAGTGCACTGGGAAGAGATCCACGACCGCTGGAACGAGCATCTGACGGACCTCGGCCTCGACCCCGAACTCTTCCGCTACCAGCGGGAGATGAACGCCGACGAGGGTGAGGCCGCCGGTCTCTTCGCCGTCAAGAAGGACTCCGACTTCACCGACCTGCTGCTGCGCGCGGTCACCGACACCCGGGACACCGACGGGCTCGCCGACCTGGTCGGCGGCTTCGGCAACAAGCTGGGGCGGCGCGCCGAGCTGATCGCCGAGCGGGACTTCACGGCGGGGTCCGTGGATCTGCTCGGCCGGATCGTCGAGGCCGCCGAGGCACGGGCACGCGCGCGTGACATCCACGCGGGCGCCGAGCGGCGTACCCGCACCCTGGCCCGGCGACTGTCCGCGCGAGGCGTGCGGGAGCGCGTCCGCGCCGGTGAGCTCGCACAGCGCGTGACCGCCGCCGCGTACGCCGTCACCCACGCCGAGGGCGCACGCGAGCGCAGTGCCCTCATCGCCGCCGAACTCGCCTACCGGCACGCCTCGTTGGCGCTCGCCGGGGCCGAGAAGTCGGCGGCCGCCCAGAAGCGCGAACTGGCCGAAGCGCGCACCCTGCACTCCTCCTGGCAGGCCGCCGAACTCGTACTGCGGCACCGTGCCGCCGCCGACCGCTCCGCGCGCGTGGCCGCCGCGATCCTCGAGGCCGAGCGGGACGCCGCGCCCGCGCTCGCCGCCCGCGCCAAGGCCGCCGTCGACCTCGTCCGCGCGTTGCACCGCGCCGCCGATGGCGCCGAGGCGCTCGCCAACGAGGAGGAGGAGCGCTCCGCCGGACTCCAGGAGGTCGGCGAGACCGCGTACGCCGACTCGACCGCCGCGGCCACCGCCGCGCAGCGCGCCCGCAGCGAGGTCGGACATCTGCGCCAGCGCCTGAGCGAGGTCGAGCAGGAGACCGCGGAGGCGGTCCGCGCAGGCTGGCTCGACGACAGCGCCCCCGACGCCGACCCGGCCCGCGCCGCCCTCGCCGCCAGCGACGCCGAGAAGACGGCCGTCGCGGCGTGGGACACCGCGCGGGAGGCCTCGCGACGGGCCTCGGAGCACGGCCGCGAGGCGGCGTCCGCCGAGTCCCGCGCCGAACTGACGGCCGCTCGCGCGGCGGACGCGGCGACGGCGGCCGAGCGCGCGTACGACGGCGAGCGCCGTACGGCCGAGGCGCTGGCGGGGGAGGAGCGGCTCGCGGAGCTGCTCAGCCTGCCGGGTGTCGCCGGAACGCGGCACGGCGGGGTACCGGTGCCCCGGGCGCCCGGGGACGCCGCTGCCTGGGCCGGCCACGGCAAGGGCGGCGACACCGGCCGAGGCACCTCCGCCGACGTCTGGGCGGAGACCGAGGGCGCCCTCACGCCCGAGGAGTTGGACCAGTACGCCGACGAACTGCGTGAGCTGCTCGACGACGGAGTCGCCTCCGCCGAGCGCCAGCTCTTCGAGCTGCGCACCGCGGCCGCCGACGACGCCCGGATCCTCGGCGCCCTCGGCGACGGCGGACTCCTGCCGCCCGGCCCCGACGTGCTGGCCACGGTCGAGTACCTCGGTGAGCACGGCATCCCCGCCCTGCCCGGCTGGCGCTATCTCGCGCAGGCCGTCGACCCCGTCGACCACGCGCGCGTGCTGGCCGCCAGGCCCGAGCTCGTCGACGGCGTGATCATCACCGACCCGGACACCCACGCGCGGGCCCGCGAGGCGCTCGGCGAAGCGGCGCTGCTGCCCCGCTCCGCCGTCGCCGTCGGCACGGCCGCCGCGCTGCTCGCCCCGACCCCTGCCACCGACGCGGGCGACGGCGGCGTCTTCCTCGTACCGCCGAACCCGGCCATGCACGACGAGCAGGCCGCCGACGAGGAACGGCAGGCGCTGCGCACCCGAGCGGCCGAGCGGGACGAGGAGATCCGCGTCCTCGCGGCCCGGCTCGGCAAGGACCGGGAGCTCGCGGCCCGGCTCGCCTCCTGGCGCACCGGCTGCCCCGCCGGGCGGCTCGTCGAACTGGCCGCGGCCGCCCGGGACGCGCGCGCGTTCGCCGAGGAGGCCGAAGCCGAGCTCGCCGAGGCGCGCACCGTGCGGGCCGAGGCGGACGAGGCGGCGGCCGAGGCGGCCCTGGTGCGCGACGAGCGCCAGGACGCCGCCCAGCGCGCCCGGCGCGCGGCCGACGCGCTCGCCGGACTCGCC
The DNA here is from genome assembly GCF_039503195.1 of Streptomyces mirabilis. Classification (NCBI taxonomy): domain Bacteria; kingdom Bacillati; phylum Actinomycetota; class Actinomycetes; order Kitasatosporales; family Streptomycetaceae; genus Streptomyces; species Streptomyces mirabilis. The sequence continues at coordinate 2,186,337 of NZ_JBCJKP010000001.1, read as the reverse complement.
TTCCGCCTGCGCGAGCGCGCCGGCTGGCAGGTCAAGGTGCGCGAACTCGCCGACGAGGCCGCCGAGTCGGAGGCCCGCGCCCAGGTCTGCCTGGAGCGCGCCCGCGCCGCCGACGAGGACCGCCGCGCCGCCCAGCGCGCCGCCGACGACGCCCGCCGCACGGCCCGCGCGCTGCGCGCCGAACGCGCCGAGATCGCGGGCGCCCCCGACGACGTACCGGAGGACGCGTCGGAGACGGCGAAGGCCTCGCTGCCCGCCCTGCGTGAGGCCTACCGGGCCGCGTCGCAGCTGTACGAGAAGGTCGGCGTCGGCGCCGATCTGCGCGCCGAGCAGGCCCGCGCCGAGAGCGACGAGACCGCGGCCCTGGCAGAGCTGGACCGGCTCAGCAACAAGGTGCGCACGCGCGCCGCGCAGCTCCTTCAGGCGCCGGACGGTTCCGACGGGCCGTCCCGGCAGGCCGCGGCCGCCCGTGCCGAGGAGCTCGTACAGCTCCTGGAGACCCGCATGTCCACCGCGAGCGAGCAGCTCGGGCGGCTGCGCGGGGAGGCCGAGCGGCACGCGCCCGAGGACGGCGAGGCCCACACCGAGCTGTCACAGGAGCTGGTCCCGCGCGACGCCGAGCACGCGCAGTCGCTGCTGCGCACGGCCACCGGTGAACTCGCCTCCCGCGCCGAGGCGCTCAGCCAGGCACGCGAGGCGCACGCAGAGCTGCTCGACGCGCACCGAGCCGCCGAGGACGCGGCCGGTGGCTTCGACGAGACGGCCGCCCTGCTCAGGGACCTGCTGCGGGAGCACTCCGACGAGGAGCAGGAGGAGCCCGAGCCCTACCCCGGCACCCTTGAGGAGGCCCGGCACTCCGCCGCAGAGACCCGCCGCTCCCTGCGCGGCTGCGCCGCCGACCTCTCCGCGGCCGAGGGCGCCGTGCGCGAGGCGAGCGACATCCTCGTACGGCATGCCAACTCCAACCGGTACGAGCAGGTACGTACCCCCGCCCGGCAGCAGATCCGTGAGCTGCCCGCGTCCGCGCTGCCGGAACACGCCCAGAAGTGGGCGGACGCCTTCGCGCCCCGACTGCGGGTGCTGACCGATGAGTTGGCGCAGCTGGAGCGCAACCGGGACTCGATCGTGGACCGGCTGCGGGGGCTGGTGGAGTCGTCGCTCGCCACCCTGCGGTCCGCGCAGCGGCTGTCCCGACTGCCGGAGGGGCTCGGCGAGTGGTCCGGGCAGGAGTTCCTGCGCATCCGCTTCGAGGAGCCCGATCAGGCCACGCTCGCCGAGCGGCTCGGCGAGGTCGTCGACGAGGCCACCCGCGCGGCGGTCAAGAAGAACTCCGACATGCGGCGCGACGGCATGTCACTGCTGCTGCGCGGAGTCAGCGCCGCCCTCGAACCGAAGGGCGTCGCCGTCGAGATCCTCAAGCCCGACGCCGTACTGCGTGCCGAGCGCGTCCCCGTCGGGCAGATGGGCGATGTCTTCTCCGGCGGTCAGCTGCTGACCGCGGCCATCGCGCTGTACTGCACGATGGCCGCGCTGCGCAGCAACGACCGGGGCCGTGACAAGCACCGGCACGCCGGCACGCTCTTCCTCGACAACCCCATCGGACGCGCCAACGCGACCTACCTGCTGGAGCTGCAGAGGGCCGTCTCGGACGCGCTCGGCGTCCAGCTCCTTTACACCACCGGCCTGTTCGACACGACCGCGCTCGCCGAGTTCCCCCTCGTCATCCGCCTGCGCAACGACGCCGACCTGCGCGCCGGGCTGAAGTACATCAGCGTGGAGGAACACCTCCGGCCGGGGCTCCCCCAGCAGGCCCCGGCCGGGGAAGGTGATTCGGTGCACAGCGAGATCACGGCGACGAGAATGTTCAAGAGGCCTTCACCTCAAGAGTCCTAGCGATCCTCCTTCAAAAGGTCCGCGCACTTCTCGCCGATCATCATGGTCGTGACGCAGGGGTTGACGGAGACGAGATCCGGCATCACCGAACCGTCCGCGACCCGCAGCCCCTCGACGCCTTTGACCCGCAGCCGCGCGTCGAGCGGGGCCGAGGAGTCGCCGTCCGCGCCCATCTTCACGGTGCAGGACGGGTGGTAGACGGTGTTGTGGGTCTTGTGGATGTAGTCGAGCAGCTCCTCGTCCGTCCGCACGTCCGGCCCGGGGGCCAGCTCCGCGCCCGCCCAGCCGTTCAGCGCCGGCTGGAAGGCGATCCTCCGCGCCAGCTTCAGCCCGTACGTCATCACGCGCACGTCGTGCTCGTGCGTGAACTGTTGCCGCTGACCTGGAGTTCGATCGGGTAGTCCCAGTCGTATCCGGACTCCAGCAGTCCCATCCAGCGTTCCAGCTTCAGGATGTCGTCGTCGCCGACATCGCTCGGGCCCGCCTCGAAAACGCACACGGTGACGGTCGGATCTTCGGAGAGCCGGGCCGCGACCACGTTGCCATGAAGGCACGCCGTGAACTGGCGTGCGGTGGGGACCCGGTGGAGCCGGCGGGAGCAGCCGTGGGGAGCTGACGGCCCGTGGGCGGACCCACGGCCGGGGGGCTGGACCCAAAAGGTCCACGGGGTCCACGGGTCCGTGGAGTCCGCCCCTTGGCCGTGCCGTGGGCAGCCGTGAGCCGAGCTCAGTCACGAGCCGGGCTCAGCCGCGAGTCGAACCGTACTCAGTCGTGAGCCGTAGTCGTCGCGAGCCGTACTCAGGGGTGCGACAACTGCCCGGTGCCGCCCTGCCGCCGTATTCGCTCCTGAGCGCGCTCCGTCGCGCGTGCCTGCCGTCGGCCCCGGCGCCGCTCGCGCCTCAGGGTCCTTGCGGTGCTGCTCGGTTCGGACACCACGCCGTTGCGCTGGTTCCACACCTGGCGGGTGACCCAGACGTCGAGGGCGGCCCAGGTGGCCACCACCGTGCTGGCCACGCTGCTCAGGACCATCGGGAAGGCGAGCCAGGACTCCGCCAGCGTGGACAGGAAGGCGATCACGGCCTGGATCAGGGTCACCGCGATGATCAGCACCGCACGTACGGCCGACGTGCGCACCGGATCGGGCAGCCGTCGCCGGCGCGCGGGCTCCTCGATCCACAACGGCCGGTAGTACGCCTGTTCTTCGTATCCGTTCATGTGACCGACAGTTGCCCGCGCCTGCCCGTCGACATGCCTGCGACCGGCGGCAGTACCCTCCCCGACCGCCTGCTCATGCCCTCGGGTGGCCGTGCTCCGCCCACCCACCGGCTCGGGGCCGCCCTCGGCCTGGGCGTTGAGGTGCTCGCTTCCGATCCCGGCGACACCCGTCCGGTCGTACGTCCGGTCGCGTCCCTCCAGGGCCACGCTCTGCCGGCGCACCCGATCGCGCCCCTCCGTGGCAACGCCTTGACCGCTCACTTCGTCGCGTCCGTCCGCCGAGTCCGCCGGTATGTCGCGATCCGGTGTTCGTGTGGCCGATCGCACCGCCACAGGCACCGCAGTACCCACCCCTGGTGTCCCGCCCCGCTCCGCCGTGCCCATCAACGTGTCACTCCCCACCGCCCAGCAGACCCTCGCACGGGTGTCATACGACACCTGCTCCCCAGTGGCTGCCCGGCTTGCGCTGTTTTACGCCGCCTGGACGCGGCATGCGGCCCCTGTGGCCGATTCCGCCCCCAATTCCCGTAGAGAAGGACGAACAATGTGCCCGGAAGATTCCCGACAAGCGAAAAATTCCGGCCAACTGACCAAGTTCACTGGCCCGATGAGCTCCGGTTCGCCATGCCGGAATCGGGGCGGCAATCTCCCCCAATGAACGGACAACTGCCCATCTCCGGTTCCCTCAACAGCCCGGGCTCCCCCCTCTTCACGCCGGGCGGCCGCCCGGACACGTCTTCGAGTTACCTGTGGGTCAGTAGTAGGCTCACGCCGTTTGTTGACACACAGGTGTGCCCCGGGCCGGAGGGGGTCGAGCTGGGGGAGGCCATGCGCTTTCGCGGGAAGTCCATCCGCCGGAAGATCGTGGCGCTGCTCCTCGTGCCACTCGTCTCCCTGACGGGGATCTGGGCCTTCGCGACGGTACTCACCGGCCGCGCGGCCAACCAGCTGTTCAACGTGTCGGACGTCGTCGAGAAGATCGGCTACCCCACCGAGGACACCATCAGCGTTCTCCAGCGGGAACGCCGCCAGACACTCGTCTATCTCGCCGATCCCCGTGCCTCCGACGCGCTGGCGGCGCTGAAGCGCAGTCGCACCGCGACCGACCGGGCCGTGGCGAAGGTCCGCGAGAACGCCAAAGACGAAGACGTACGGGAAGAGATGAACGGGGGCACCTCACAGCGCCTCACCACCATCCTCGACGCCCTCGACGGCATCGACTCGCTGCGCCGCAGTGTCGAGGAGGGCACCGTCAACCGGGCCCAGGCCCTCGACCTCTACAACCGTCTGGTCGGCCCCTGTTACACACTGATGGCCAACCTCCACGTCGTGGACAACGTGGAGATGGACAAGCAGGGCCGCGCCCTCGTCAACGTCGCGAACGCCCGCGAACTGCTCTCCCGCGAGGACGCCCTCCTCGGTTCCGCGCTGGTCGCGGGCCGCATCACCCGCGACGACATTCGCGACATCTCCGATCTCGTCGCGCAGCGCACCCTGCTGTACGACATCAGCCTGCCGCTGCTGCCCTCCTCGGAACGCGGCCGCTTCGAGCGCTACTGGTCGAACGCCGACACGGCTCCCCTGCGTGTGGCGGAGCAGGCTGTCGTCACCTCCCCGGCCGGGGCCCCGCACGGTGTCACCGCGCAGAGCTGGGACCGGGCGGCCGGACACGTGCTCGACGAACTCGCCGGCCTCGACGACAAGGCCGGCGACCGCTACCAGGACCGTGTCCGCCCCGTGGCCACGGGCGTCATCGTCAAGGCCGTCATCGCGGGTGTCCTAGGGCTCATCGCCCTGCTGGCCTCGCTCGTGATGTCCGTACGCATCGGCCGGGGCCTCATCCGCGACCTGCGACGGCTGCGCCTGGACGCCCACGAGGCGTCAGGCGTCCGACTCCCCAGCGTCATGCGCCGCCTCTCCGGGGGCGAACAGGTCGACGTCGAGACCGAAGTGCCCCGCCTGGAGTACGACAAGAACGAGATCGGCGAGGTCGGCCAAGCCCTCAACACCCTTCAGCGCGCGGCCGTCGAGGCCGCCGTCAAACAGTCCGAACTGCGGGACGGCGTCTCCGAGGTCTTCGTCAACCTCGCCCGCCGCAGCCAGGTCCTGCTGCACAAGCAGCTCACCCTCCTCGACACCATGGAACGCAGGACCGAGGACACCGACGAACTCGCCGACCTGTTCCGTCTCGACCACCTGACCACCCGCATGCGCCGGCATGCCGAGGGCCTGGTCATCCTGTCCGGCGCGGCCCCGTCCCGGCAGTGGCGCAAGCCCGTCCAGCTCATGGACATCGTCCGCGCCGCCGTCGCCGAGGTCGAGGACTACGAGCGCATCGAGGTACGCCGACTTCCCCGCGTCGCCGTCACGGGGCCCGCGGTCGCCGACCTCACGCACCTGGTCGCCGAACTCCTGGAGAACGCCACGGTGTTCTCGCCCCCGCACACGGCCGTGCAGGTCGTCGGCGAACGCGTCGCCAACGGTTTCACCCTGGAGATCCACGACCGCGGTCTGGGCATGGCGGCCGAAGCGCTCCTCGACGCCAACCTACGACTCGCCGAGACCCCCGAGTTCGAACTGTCCGACACCGACCGGCTCGGTCTCTTCGTGGTCAGCCGGCTCGCACAGCGGCAGAACGTCCGTGTCTCCCTCCAGCCTTCCCCGTACGGCGGCACCACCGCCGTGGTGTTCATCCCCGACGCGCTGCTCACGGACGATGTCCCGGACACCAACGGCATCGGCTTCCGTCTCGACCGAGCGCTGCCCTCGAAGGAGGGCAAGATCGAGGAGGACCGCAAGGCGGCGCTCTCCGACGTACCGGTGCGCCTCCCCGGCCTGCCTGCCGCGATCCTGGACGGGCCGGTCGAACTGGAGGCGCCGGTCGATCTGGACGTGCTGGGCGGTTTCCCCGGCGCCCTCGACGACGAGGACGCCGAGCAGGGCGGTCTGTTCCGGCCGCGCCGCTCCCTAGCGGGTGTCCCGGTCGAGCAGCACCGGCCCCACCAGCAGCCCCGCGCAGGCGGCGCGGAGACGGCCCGCTCCGGCGACGACGACCACGTGGGGGGCGCGGTCCCCCTGCCGCGCCGCAGAACTCCCAAGCTGGTCAGCTCGCACGGTCGTCCCGTGACCCGGACGAGGCCCCGGCGCGGCGAGGCGGGTGAGGAGCCCGCCGAGGCGCTGAAGCCGGCGGAGAGCCTCGAACCGGCCCTCGAGCCGGTGGAGAGGCAAGGCATCGCGGAGAGGGCGAGCGCACAGTCGTCGACCGCCCGGCGTGCTGACCGCACCGGGATCTCCGGGCGCCGCAACAGCGAACGCCCCGAGACCTCCGGGCGCCGCAACGGCGAACGCCCCGAGACTCCGGTCCTTCGCTCCGAGGCGTCCGGCCTCCGCGAGGCCCCCGCTCTCCCCCGGCGCACTCGCTCCGCCGGCTCGCCGTCGGACCGGGCCGGGACCACCCCGGGCTCCGCCGCCACGACACAAGGGGCAGAATCGGGTGCGAGCCCGCTGCCCCGCCGCGTCCGACAGGCCAATCTGGCCCCCCAGTTGAAGGACGGACCCGAACGGCGCGCCGAGCGCGACAAGGCCCGCGCCCCCAAGGGGGCGGAACTCGCCGATCGCGACGCCGACGAGGTACGCAGCCGGATGGCCTCGCTCCAGCGGGGCTGGCAGCGGGGCCGCGAGGAGAACGCCGCGGGCGACGGGGCCCAGGGCGGCACAGCACCAGGAACGACGAAGGGGGACGGTCGATGACCGCACCGAAGGCCACAGGGCCCACCGCGACCAGCAAGACGTCGGGAGAGCTGAACTGGCTGCTCGACGACCTGGTGGACCGCGTGGCCAGCATCAGCAAGGCGATCGTGCTCTCCGGCGACGGCCTTGCCACCGGGGCCTCCAAGGATCTGACCCGGGAGGACAGTGAGCACTTGGCCGCCGTCGCCTCCGGCTTCCACAGCCTCGCCAAGGGCGTCGGCCGCCACTTCGAGGCGGGCGGTGTCCGGCAGACCGTGGTCGAGCTCGAGGAGGCCTTCCTCTTCGTCACGGCCGCCGGGGACGGCAGCTGTCTCGCCGTTCTTTCGGACGCCGACTCCGATGTCGGGCAGGTCGCCTACGAAATGACGCTCCTGGTGAAGCGGGTCGGCGCACATCTGGCCGCCGCTCCGCGCACCGATCTGCCCTCGGGCGGGTAGTGGGATGGCATGAGCGGAGACGGTCAGGGAAAACGCCACTGGTTCGACGACGACGCCGGACCGGTGGTCCGCCCTTATGCCATGACACGCGGGCGCACCACCAGTCCGGCCCAGCATCGCCTCGACCTGATCGCGGTGGTCGTCACGGAACCCCACGCGGACGACCCCGAAGCCGACCATTCGCTGTCCCCGGAACACGTGGACATAGTCGAGCTCTGCCGCGACACCCCCCAGTCGGTCGCCGAGCTCGCCGCCGAGCTCGACCTGCCCATCGGAGTGGTCCGGGTCCTCATAGGGGACCTCGTGACCGAGGAAATGGTCCATGTGACACGTCCCGTACCCCCTGCCGAGCTGCCGGACGAGAGTATTCTGCGCGACGTGATCAGCGGCCTCCGGGCGCTCTGAGCTGGGCGGAAGCGGGGAGCAGACGTGACAGGCTGGCAGTTCTGGGTCGACCGAGGCGGCACCTTCACCGACATCGTCGCGCGACGCCCGGACGGCCGCCTGCTCACGCACAAACTGCTGTCCGAGAACCGGGCGAGGTACGCCGACGCGGCGGTGGCGGGTGTCCGTGAACTCCTCGGCAGGGGGCAGGACGCCCAGGGCGCGCGGATCGACGCCGTCCGCATGGGGACCACCGTCGCCACCAACGCCCTCCTGGAACGCAAGGGAGAGCGCACTCTCCTCGTCGTCACCCGAGGCTTCCGCGACGCCCTGCGCATCGCCTACCAGAACCGCCCCCACATCTTCGCCCGCGCGATCGAACTGCCCGAGCTGCTCTACGAACGCGTGGTCGAGGTCGACGAGCGGATCGCCGCCGACGGCACGATCCTGCGCGTCCCCGACCTGGACGCCCTTGCCGGGCCCCTCCAGGAGGCCTACGACTCCGGGATCCGGGCCGTCGCCGTCGTCTGCATGCACAGTCACCTCCACCCCGCCCACGAAGAGGCCGTCGGCGAACTGGCGGCACGCGTCGGCTTTCCGCAGATCTCGCTCTCCAGCGAGGTCAGCCCACTGATGAAGCTCGTCCCGCGCGGTGACACGGCCGTCGTCGACGCCTACCTGTCGCCCGTGCTGCGCCGCTACGTCCAGAACGTCGCCGACGAGCTCCAGGGCGTGCGACTGATGTTCATGCAGTCCAACGGAGGCCTCGCCGAAGCGGGTCAGTTCCGCGGCAAGGACGCCATTCTGTCCGGCCCGGCGGGCGGCATCGTCGGCATGGCCCGGATGTCGCAGCTCGCCGGCTTCGACCGTGTCATCGGCTTCGACATGGGCGGCACCTCCACGGACGTCTCGCACTTCGCGGGCGAGTACGAGCGGGTCTTCACCACCCGGATCGCCGGGGTCCGGCTGCGGGCGCCCATGCTGGACATCCACACCGTCGCCGCGGGCGGCGGCTCGGTGCTCCACTTCGACGGCTCCCGCTACCGGGTGGGCCCCGACTCGGCCGGTGCCGACCCAGGCCCCGCCTGCTACCGCGGTGGCGGTCCGCTCACCGTCACGGACGCCAACGTCGCACTCGGCCGCATCCAAGCCACCCACTTCCCCACAGTGTTCGGCCCCGACGGAGACCAGCCCCTCGACGACACCCTCGTCCGCGACCGGTTCGCCGCCCTCGCGCGCGAGATCCGTGAGAAGACCGGCGACGACCGCACCCCGGAGCAGGTGGCGGAGGGGTACCTGCAGATCGCCGTGGCCAACATCGCCAACGCGGTCAAACGGATCTCGGTCCAGAAGGGCCACGACGTCACCCGGTACGCGCTCACCACCTTCGGCGGCGCGGGCGGCCAGCACGCGTGCATGGTCGCCGACTCGCTCGGCATCCGCACCGTCCTCGTCCCGCCCATGGCCGGCGTCCTGTCCGCCCTCGGCATCGGACTCGCCGACACGACGGCCATGCGCGAGCAGTCCGTGGAGGCACCCCTTGAGACCTCCGCGATGCCCGGCATCCGCAAGACCGCCGACGACCTGGAGGGCGCCGCCCGCACCGAACTCCTCGCCGAGGACGTGCCCGAGGACCGCATCCGCGTCACCCGCCGCGCCCAACTCCGCTACGACGGAACGGACACGGCGCTCACCGTCGAGCTCACCGAGCCCGACACCATGACCCACGCCTTCGAAGAACGCCATCGCGCCACCTACTCCTTCACCCTCGACCGTCCGGTCGTCGTGGAAGCCCTCTCCGTAGAGGCCACCGGACTCACCGAACCCCCCGATCTCTCCGCCCTCGCGACCTCTTCGTCCGCCCGAGGCGCGGCGCGGACGGTCAGCCTCCACACGGGTGGCGCCTGGCGCGACGTACCCCTGCACCGCCGTGAGGAACTGCCCCCCGGTGAATCGGTCACCGGCCCCGCGATCATCACCGAGGCCAGCGCGACGACCGTCGTCGACGACGGCTGGCGGGCCGCGACGACCGACGACGGGCATCTGGTCATGGAACGCGTGGCGGTTACGCAGAGTTCCGATCTGGGCACAGAAGCGGACCCGGTTCTCCTCGAGGTCTTCAACAACCTCTTCATGTCCATCGCCGAGCAGATGGGCGCCCGCCTGGAGTCCACGGCCCAGTCGGTCAACATCAAGGAACGCCTGGACTTCTCCTGCGCGCTCTTCGACCCCGAAGGCAGCCTTGTCGCCAACGCCCCTCACATCCCCGTCCACTTGGGCTCGATGGGCACGAGCGTGCAGGAGGTCATCCGGCGACGCGGCGACAGCATGCGCCCGGGCGACACGTACGCGGTCAACGACCCGTACCACGGAGGCACCCACCTCCCCGACGTCACCGTGATCACCCCGGTCTTCGACACGGAGGGTGAGCGCATCCTGTTCTACGTCGCCTCGCGCGGACACCACGCCGAGATCGGCGGTATCGCCCCGGGCTCCATGCCCGCGAACAGCCGCACCATCGAGGAGGAGGGCATCCTCTTCGACAACTGGCTGCTCGCCGAGAACGGCCGCTTCCGCGAGGCCGAGACGCTTCGCCTGCTCACCGAGGTGCCCTACCCCTCGCGCAATCCGAAGACCAATCTCGCCGACCTGCGTGCCCAGATCGCCGCCAACCAGAAGGGCGTCGACGAAGTCGCCCGCATGATCGAGAACTTCGGCCTCGACGTCGTCCAGGCCTACATGCGGCACGTGCAGGACAACGCGGAGGAAGCCGTACGCCGCGTCATCGACGCCTTGGAAGACGGTGAGTTCGCCTACGAGACCGACTCAGGGGCGGTCATCCGCGTCCGGGTCTCCGTAGACCGCGAAAATCGTTCCGCCACTGTCGACTTCACGGGGACGTCCCCGCAGCTCAGTACCAACTTCAACGCACCCTTCGCGGTGGTCAACGCCGCCGTCCTGTACGTCTTCCGCACGCTGGTCGCCGACGACATCCCGCTCAACGACGGCTGTCTGCGTCCGCTCGACATCGTCGTGCCGCGTGGCTCGATGCTCGCTCCCGAGGCCCCCGCCGCGGTGGTCGCGGGCAATGTGGAGACCTCTCAGGCGATCACCGGCGCGCTGTACGGAGCCCTGCGCGTGCAGGCCGAAGGGTCCGGAACGATGAACAACGTCACCTTCGGCAACGAGCGCTACCAGTACTACGAGACCGTGGCCTCCGGATCCGGCGCGGGCGACGGCTTCCCCGGCGCCTCCGTCGTACAGACCCACATGACCAACTCGCGGCTCACCGACCCCGAGATCCTGGAGTGGCGACTGCCGGTCCAGCTCGAGGAGTTCGCGGTCCGACGGGGCAGCGGCGGAGCCGGGCGCTGGAGCGGCGGGGACGGTGCCGTGCGCCGTATCCGGTTCCAGCAGCCCATGACAGTCTCCACGCTGTCCCAGCACCGCAGGGTCCCGCCCTACGGCATGGCCGGCGGCGAGCCCGGGGCGCTCGGCGCCAACCGGGTGGAGCGCGCGGACGGCACGGTCACGGAACTTGGCGCAAGTGATACGGCCGACGTCGGCCCCGGCGACGTACTTGTCATCGAAACCCCCGGCGGCGGGGGCTACGGCCCACCGTCCCACGACCCCCATCAAGCAGGAGAAGAGATCGATGATCTTCGGGCGTTCTGAGCGCGGCAAGCCCCCGGTCGAGCCCGTCACGCTCAAGATCCTGGTGGCCGGTGGCTTCGGGGTGGGCAAGACGACCCTGGTCGGCGCGGTCAGTGAGATCAAACCGCTGCGCACCGAGGAGGTGCTCACCGAGGCGGGCCGCCCGGTCGACGACACCAGCGGCGTGGAGGGCAAGCACACCACCACCGTCGCCATGGACTTCGGCCGCATCACGCTCCGCGAGGACCTGGTGCTCTACCTCTTCGGGACGCCCGGACAGGATCGCTTCTGGTTCCTGTGGGACGAGCTCGCCTCCGGCTCCCTGGGCGCCGTCGTGCTCGCCGACACGCGCCGCCTGGAGGACTGCTTCGCCGCCGTCGACTACTTCGAGCGGCGCTCCATACCGTTCGTCATGGGCGTCAACTGCTTCGAAGGATCGGCCCGGTACCCGGTCGACGAGGTCCGCCAGGCACTCGACCTCGACGACGACGTTCCGGTCGTCCTGTGCGACGCGAGAGACCGGGAGTCGGCCAAGGAGGTCCTCATCGAGGTCGTCCAACACGCGATGGCGTACGGAGCCGACCGACGCGAACCGGTCACCACCTGACCCGTACATACGGTCCGAACCGCGCATACGGCCCGTACCCCCGCCGACCGGGGTACGGGCCGTCGTCCCGCACACGCGTGTGGCTCACGCGAGACGCACGCGCGCGTGGACCCCTGTCTCAGCTGACGTCGTCCTCGTGCCAGCCGAAGCTCTTCTCCACCGCCTTGCGCCAGTTGTGGTACTCACGGTCACGCACGGAGGCCTCCATGGACGGTGTCCACTCGACGTCCTTCTGCCAGTGCGACTTCAGCTCGTCGAGGTCGTTCCACACACCGGTCGCGAGGCCGGCCGCGTAGGCCGCGCCCAGACAGGTCGTCTCGGACACCCGGGGACGGATCACCGGCACGCCCAGGACATCCGCCTGATGCTGCATCAGCAGATCGTTCTTGGTCATGCCGCCGTCCACCTTCAGGGTGGTGATCTGTACGCCGGAGTCCTGGAACATGGCGTCGACGACCTCACGGGTCTGCCAGCTCGTCGCCTCCAGGACCGCGCGGGCGAGGTGCGCCTTGGTGACGTACCGGGTGAGGCCGGTGACGACACCGCGCGCGTCCGAGCGCCAGTAGGGGGCGAACAGGCCCGAGAACGCCGGCACGATGTACGCGCCGCCGTTGTCGTCGACGCTCGCGGCCAGCGTCTCGATCTCGTCGGCGTTGCGGATGATGCCGAGCTGGTCGCGGAACCACTGCACCAGGGCGCCGGTGATCGCGATCGACCCTTCGAGGCAGTAGACGGGCGCCTCGCCGCCGATCTTGTAGCCCATGGTCGTCAGCAGCCCGTTCTTCGAGGGGACGGGCCGGTTGCCGGTGTTGAGCAGCAGGAAGCTGCCGGTGCCGTACGTGTTCTTGGCGGTGCCCACGTCGTAGCAGGCCTGCCCGAAGACGGCCGCCTGCTGGTCACCGAGGGCCGAGGCGACGGGGACACCCGCGAGCTGGCCCACGGCGGTGCCGTACACCTCGGCCGACGACCTGATCTCGGGCAGCACCGCCTCGGGGACGTTCATGGCCGCGAGGATCGACGGGTCCCACTGAAGGGTCTCCAGGTTCATCAGCATGGTGCGTCCGGCGTTGGTGACATCGGTGACGTGCCGACCGCCGTCGGTGCCGCCGGTCAGGTTCCAGATCAGCCAGGAGTCGATGGTCCCGAAGGCGATCTCGCCGCGCTCGGCACGCGCACGCAGCCCCGGCACGTTGTCGAGCAGCCAGGCCGCCTTGGGGCCGGAGAAGTAGCTGGCCAGCGGCAGGCCGGTCCGTTCGCGGAAGCGGTCCTGGCCGTCCGTGCCGCCCAACTGGTTGCAGAGCGCCGAGGTCCGGGTGTCCTGCCACACGATCGCGTTGTGCACGGGCTTGCCGGTGGCCCGGTCCCACAGGACCGTCGTCTCGCGCTGGTTGGTGATGCCGAGCGCGCTCAGCTGGTCGGCGCGCAGCCCCGCCTTGGCGATGGCTCCCGCGACGACCGCCTGCACCTTGGACCAGATCTCGGTGGCGTCGTGTTCCACCCAGCCCGGCTTGGGAAAGATCTGGCGGTGCTCGCGCTGGTCGACGGCGACGATCGCGCCGCTCCGGTCGAAGATGATGCAGCGGCTGGAGGTGGTGCCCTGGTCGATTGCGGCGACGTACTTCTCGGCGTTCTCCGTCATGACGTCCCCTTACGTCTTCTTCGTCAGAAGGCTGCGTTGGAAGCCTGCGTTCTCGTCAGAAGGCTGCGTTGTAGATCGCGGCCCCGATGGCGGCACCGGCGATCGGGCCGACCACCGGGATCCAGGAGTAACTCCACTCCGAGGTGCCCTTGTTGGGAATCGGCAGCAATGCGTGGGTCAGGCGCGGTCCCAGGTCGCGGGCCGGGTTGATGGCGTACCCGGTGGGCCCGCCCAGCGAGAGTCCGATACCGACCACGAGGAACGCGATGAGCTGGACGGGCAGTCCCGCGTCGCCGATCCCGGCCACGTGTTTGTGGCCGCCGACCATGGCCAGAATGGGCAGCATCAGGCCGGCGGTGGCGATGGTCTCGGTGATGAGGTTCTGCACGGGATGGTTGATCTCCGGCCGGGTCGAGAAGATGCCCAGCGTCTCGATGGCGTTGTCCTCGTCGGCGTTGAGGTTGAACTGGCCGAGGTAGAGCAGCCAGCAAAGCACGGCGCCGACGATGGCGCCCGCGAACTGGCCCAGAATGTAGAAGGGCACGTCCTCCCACTTCGTCGAGCCCTCGATGGCGAAACCGATGGTCACGGCCGGATTGATCTGACCGCCGGACAGCGGCGCCGCGGTGTAGGCCCCGGCGAGCACGCCGAAACCCCATCCGAACGCGATGACGACCCAGCCGGCGCCCTGCGCCTTGGACTTGTTGAGGGTGACCGCGGCGCAGACCCCCGCGCCGAACAGAATCAGAATCGCAGTGCCGATCAACTCGCCGACAAAAATGTCGCCGTTGCTCATGGCGGCTCCTAGGCCTCGCCCGGAGCGGTCCGCTCCGGGCCACCGTGCGGGGTGCTTTTCCCATGGCTACTTCAGCCGAAGGCAGGGAGGTCCCACGCCCCGCCCGGCGTCCGTGACGAGCGTGCCGTCGCAGCGGAATCGCCCGTGGGGGACGGCCTTGGAAACAGGTCGGGAACCCGAGCGGTGCGGTGCCTGAAGACGCCCGAATGCGGCGATGCCGACTGACATCCGGAAGTGTTCACCGGCGCCCAGAGGGCGTCAAGGTCGCCGACGGCAACGGTTGAAGGCCGTGAACGAGCCAAGATCGGGACACGGTACGGGCCTGCCCGGGACACGGTCTCGGGCCGACCGTCCCTTCGCTCTCACCCGGCACAGGGGTCCCGGGCGGCACGGCCGTTGCTCAGAACCCTCCCGGTCCGTCGCTCAACCGGCCTGTGCCCGCTCCGCCCCCGAACCACGCAGGACCTCATGTCCCGGCAGTCCCGCCCGCCCCAGCACCCAACTCGCCCCGCTCAGAGCCTTGGCGGCCTGTTTGAGCGGTGCCAGACAGGCCGCCGCCTGTCGGTGGTCGGTCACGCTGCCCGGCGCGCACAGGACCGTGGCCAGCGACAAGGTGACGGGACGTCCGCCCGCCGACCAGGGCGCGTCGAGTACCGTGCCGGCCAGCGGGCCGAGAGTCTCCGGATCCGCGAGGACCAGGAAGTCGTCGCCGCCGATGTGCCCCACCCGGGTCGTCCCGGAAGCCGCGTGCTGCAGCGTCCGCCCGACCGCCCGGATCAGCTCGTCGCCCGCGGCGAAGCCCGCTCCGTCGTTGACCCGCTTGAAGTGATCGACATCGAGCCAAGTGAGGGCGAACGTCAGGCCGTCGGCGATCCGCCGGTCCACCTCGTCGGTGATCGCGTCCGAACCGGGCAGCCTGGTCAGCGGGTTGAGCCCGGCCGCCTCCTCGACCCGGGTCTCGGAGAGCGCTCGTACGAGATCGGCCAGACGTACGACCCCCACGCACCGCCCGTAGTGATCGACGACCGCGACATCGTCCGACGTACGATCCCGCTCGCCGTCCGCCACCACGTCGAGGACCTCCCACGCGGTCGCGTCGACGCCGACCGTACGCGGCGGATCGCCGAGCTTGGCGGCCGGCCGGTCGGCGTACAGGGCATGCCCGTACGGCCCCGACATCGACAGCAGGAACCGTGACCGGTGCACCGAGCGGACAGGGATCCCGGAGGGATCCACGAGCAGCACGCCGGACACGTCGGGCGAGCCGGTGAGCAGCGCCCGCACCTGCCCCGCGGACGCGGTCGCGGGCAGCAGCGCGGCCGGCCGCACGAACTGCCGTACCGACGGTCCCGACCGGGGGGCCGCCGCGACGCCGGGGGAGAGGGCCGGAACGTATACGTCCGCGACGGGCAACCGTGCGGGCGGCGCGAACAGCTCGCCCTGCGCCAACTGCGCCCCCGCCGACACCGCGGCCGCGCACTGCAGCTCCGTCTCGACGCCCTCCACGGACAGCAGTGCGCCCAACTGCTCGCACAGCGTCCGCATCGCCCTGACCGCCGCCGGCCGCGTCAGCAGGGACGCGTCGAGCTTCACCAGCTCGGGCGCGAGGTCCGTGAGCAGCCGCAGGGGTGCGTCGCCGTCGCCCACCCCGTCCGCACAGATCCGGAAGCCTTCGCTGCGCACCGTGGACACCGCCTCCAGCAGGGCCTGGTGCGGCACGTGCGTGTACGGCGGACCGATGTCGATCGTCACTTCCCACGGCAGCCGACCGGCCTCGCGCACGGCGTCGCGCAGCGCCGCGAGCCGTCCGAGATCAGCCAGTGTCCCGGCGAAGACATTCACGTGCAGTGGCAGCATCGTCTCCCTGCGGGCCGCTGCACGGATCGCCAACGCCGCCAGCCGCCCGTCGAGTTTGGGGTCACGGCGGGCCTGTGCCAGGATGTCACCGGATTCGGGACGGGCGAGTATCTCCAGCGCCGCGACCCCTCCGGTCGTCAGGTTGACGACCGGCTGGAAGGCGAAGCGGACAGTATCCGTCCAGGAAGGCACGGGAGCATACTGGCCCCGCCCGCGCACGCCCGGGCGCGATTCACGAGGTGTTCACGCAGCATTCCGGGGTCGTCACACCGAGTGCGGACAGCCGCGGGGCGAGCCTCCGCGGACGGCGGTCGTCGCGGCTCACGCCGCCCCTGGGCGCGGTGCAGTGGGCCGGCCGCCCGCTCAACGGACGGCGACCACCGACGAACCGTGTCCGAACAGCCCCTGGTTCGCCGTGATTCCCACACGCGCGCTCGCGATCTGCCGGTCGCCCGCGTCCCCGCGCAGCTGCCATGTCAGCTCGCACACCTGGGCTATGGCCTGCGCCGGAACGGCCTCTCCGAAGGAGGCCAGCCCGCCGCTGACATTCACCGGTATGCGCCCGCCCAACGATGTGGCACCCTCCCGCAGCAGCTTCGCGGCCTCCCCTTCCCCGCACAGCCCCAGGTCCTCGTACCACTGCAGTTCCAGGGCCGTGGACAGGTCGTACACCTCGGCCAGCGAGAGGTCCTCGGGGCCGATGCCCGCCTCCTCGTACGCCGCCCGCGCGATCGAGGCCCGGAAGGTGCCGGCCGAGGGTTCCACCGCGACGGCGGAGTCCGTGGCGATGTCCGGAAGGTCGAGCACGGTGTTGGGGTAGCGCGGTGTCACCGTCGACACCGCGCGGATCCGTACGGGGTCCGCCGCCCCGTGCCGTCGCGCGAAGTCCATGCTCGACAGCACGAGGGCGGCGCCCCCGTCGGACGTCGCGCAGATGTCGAGCAGCCGCAACGGGTCGGCGACGACGGCGGAACCCGCCACCTCTTCGGCCGTGACCCTCTTGCGGTACCGCGCGTTCGGATTCAGCGCCCCCAGGGCGGCGTTCTTCACCTTGACCTGCGCGAAGTCCTCCAGAGTGTCCCCGTGCACGGCCATCCGCCGCCGTGCGTACAGTCCGAAGTACGTCGGATTCGTCGCTCCGAGGACCCGGAACCGCAGCCAGTCGGGATCGTCCGGCCTGTCGCCGCCCGCCGGACGGAAGAATCCCTTGGGCGCCGCGTCGGCGCCGACGACGAGGACCACGTCCGCGAGGCCCGAAAGGATCTGTGCCCGCGCCGCGTTGATGGCCTGCGCCCCCGACGCGCACGCGGCGTACACGCTCGTGACCCGCGCTCCCTGCCAGCCCAGGGCCTTCGCGAACGTCGCTCCCGCCACGTACCCCGGATAGCCGGCGCGCACGGTGTCGGCGCCCACGACCGAGCCGACGTCCCGCCAGTCGACCCCCGCGTCGGCCAGCGCGGCACGCGCCGCCACGACCCCGTACTCGACGAATCCGCGCCCCCACTTGCCCCACGGATGCATGCCCGCGCCGAGCACCGCCACCTCACCGCTCATGCCGTCACCCCCGTACGCCACGTGCCCTTCATGCCGTCACCCCCGTCGGCCGCCAGTGCCATGTCGTCCACGTCGTCTCCTCGTCCTCGTTCAGCACACCGGGGACGACCTCCACCTCCATGCCCACCGCCAGGTCGGAGACGGTGATCCCGGGAACCGTCTGACCAAGTACGACGAGTCGCTCGGATTCAAGCTCCACAGCGATCAACGCATAGGGTTCCCATGAGAGTTCCGGATCGGTCACATACGGTGACGGAGGCCGGTACCGGCTGTCGGTGTACGACCAGACGCGACCGCGCCGGGACAGCGGAACCTCGGTCAGCTCACCGCCCCGGCATCCCGGATTCCGGCAGAAGGCGTCCTCGCGGGGGAAGAAGACCGAGGCGCACGCGGAGCAGCGTGTGCCGAGGAGACGGAAGTCGTCCCCGTCCCCGGCGAACCATCCGGCGACCACAGGTGTACGTGTACGTGTACGCGACAAGACCCCTCCACGACGCTGGATCTGACGGAACGTCAGAAGTGTGCCACGGGCGTCGGGAAATGGGCAGCGCGACGGAGAGAACCGTGGAGGCCCCCCGGGCGTCGGAGTATCCGGAGGTGCGGCCGGGGCCCACGGGGGTGGTTCCGGCCGTGTCTCCCGGTGCGTCTCCGGGGCCCGTTGGGCGATCCGGTGATTCCCTCACTCGATGGTGGCCGACCGCACGTGATCCCTTCCCCGACGGATCCCGCACCTGATAGATGCAGGGGGCATGACACGACTCTCCAACGCCGTACGCGGTCTGGTGACCACGCTCGCCGCCTTACTGGCCGTGACCGCCGCCTCCGCCACCGCCCGGGCGACGCCCGAGCCGAAGGCTCCCGAGGGCTTCGTGGCCCTGCGGTCCGTGGACCCGACGATCATCCAGGAGGTGCGCTACTTCACGCCGCACAACTTCGTCGGCGAACGCGTCGACGGCTACCGACAGCCGATCTGCATCCTCACCCGACCCGCCGCCGAAGCCCTCCACAAGGCCCAGGTGACACTGCTGCACGAGGGCTACACCCTCAAGGTGTACGACTGCTACCGGCCGCAACGCGCCGTCGACCACTTCGTGCGCTGGGCCGAGGACCTCGACGACCAGGCGATGAAGCCCGAGTTCTATCCGCAGGTCGACAAGACCCGTCTGTTCGAGGACGGTTACATCGCCGAGAAGTCCGGACACAGCCGCGGCTCGACGACGGACCTCACGATCGTGCGGCTGCCGGCGAAGCCGACCCGCCCGTACGTCCCCGGAGAACCCCTCGTGCCCTGCTACGCGCCCCAGGACGAGCGCTTCCCGGACAACTCCGTGGACATGGGTACCGGCTTCGACTGCTTCGACACCCTCGCGCACACGCTGGACCCACGCGTCCAGGGCGTGCAGCGAGCCAACCGGCTGCTCCTGAAGAGCACCCTCGAAGACCTCGGATTCGTCAACCTCGCCGAGGAGTGGTGGCACTACACGTACAAGCCCGAGCCCTACCCCGACACGTACTTCGACTTCCCCGTGTCCAAGGAATCACTGACTTCGTCCCCCTGAGCCGGGCCGGTCCGCCCCGTGACGGCGGGGCGGACCGCATCACGAGACGCGCTTCGACAGGCGCCCGGGCCCGTATCTGATGAGGCACCCGAAGACGAGCGAGAAGTGATCGGCTACAGTCCGCGGCGTGTCCGCAACCCCGCACCCACCCGCCGACTTCGCGCCGGACTCGCACTGTTCGAGCTGCGGAGCACCCTACGGAGAAGCCAACTCCGGCTGGCCCCGCACCTGCGCCGTCTGCGGCGGCGTGGCCTACCGCAACCCGCTGCCGGTCGCGGTGGCGCTGCAGCCCGTGTACGACGACAGGGGCACCGCCCTGGTCGTCATCACCCGGACCATCGCTCCCGCCCGCGGAGGCGTCGCGCTGCCCGGAGGGTTCATCGACCACCGGGAGGACTGGCGGCACGCCGTCGCCCGGGAACTCAAGGAGGAGACGGGAATCGACGTGGCGAGCCGCGAGGTGCGGCTCGCCGACGCGATGAGCTCTCCTGCCGGGCACCTGCTGCTCTTCGGGCTCCTACCGGAGCGCCCGGCCGCCGACCTGCCGCCGTCCGCCGCCACGGACGAGACCGAGGGCTGGCACCTGCTGCGCCGGCCCACCGAGCTCGCCTTCCCGCTGCACACCTTGGCGGCGCGCGCGTGGTTCGAGGGTCGCTACGTCTGAGGGGGTCCCACGGGGTTCTCGGAGGCCGTCACCGCGCCCCGAGGCCCCGCACCCGGACCGGATACTCCGGCGTGCCCGCTCCGCCCTCTCCGTCCCGCCGCACGACCACGTGCTGCCCCTCCCAGCGCGTCACGTAGCGTTCGAGCTCGGGCTCGTCCCAGCCGTCGCCGCGGTCCGGCACGGCGAGCCCGCCCCCGACCCGCCCGCGCGCCGGAGCCCACGCCTCCAGCTCCAGGCCGCCGTCGTCGCCACGGACGGGCACGACGGCACCCGCGCGCGCCAGCACCGGAATCCGCGACAAGGGGGCATCGAGCAACACCTGGGCCGGCCCCTCGTGCACCTCCTCGGTGACCGTGTCGTACCAACGCCCCCGGGGCAGCTGCACCGCACGACGATCGGCCCCATGGTCCAGCACCGGTGCCACAAGAAGGCAGTCACCCAGCATGAAGGCGTCCTCGCAGTCCCTGAGTGCCCGGTCCTCCGGCGCCGCCCACCACAGCGGCCGCACATAGGGTGCGCCCGTGCGGCGCGCCAGCAGCGCCAGCGTCATGAAGTACGGGAGCAGCCGCCGCCGCTCGACGAGAGCCGCGCGCGCGTGCTCCAGTACGTCGTCACCGAACTCCCATGGCTCCCGGCGACCCGCCCGCAGACTCGCGTGCGTACGGAACAGCGGCAGATACGCGCCGAGCTGGAACCACCGCAGGTACAGCTCGGGAGACGGGCTGCCGTCGAAACCGCCCACGTCGGGACCCGAGTACGGAACCCCGCACAGCCCGAGCCCCATCACCAGGGACAGCGAAGCCCGCAGCCCGGGCCAGCCCGTGGCCACGTCACCGGACCAGGTCCCTCCGTAGCGCTGCATTCCGGCCCACCCGGAGCGCGAGAAGAGGAACGGCCGCTCCTGGGGATCCCTTTCGCGCAGTCCCTCGTACGCGGCTCGGGCCATGCCCAGGGCGTACACGTTGTGCGCCTCACGATGGTCACCGCCGCGTCCCTCCAGGGAGTGCCGAGCCGACCTCGGCAGCGTCGACTCCCCGAACGCCGTGAACGACGTCGGCTCGTTCATGTCGTGCCAGAATCCCGCGAACCCCTGCGCCAGCCGTTCCTCGTAGAGGCCGCCCCACCACTCCCGCACACGCGCGTGCGTGAAGTCCGGATAGACCGACTCCCCGGGCCATACGACCCCCCGCACAAGCCGGCCCGAACCGTCCCGGACGAAGGCGTCCTCGGCGAGACCGCTGTCGTACACCGCGTTGCCCGGCGCGGCCTTGACCGCCGGGTCGACGATCGACACCAGTCGGATGCCGTCGCGGCGCAGCTCCTCGGCGAGTACCGGCAGCTTCGGGAAGCGCTCCCGGTCCACCGTGAACACCTGGTGGGCGTCGTAGTGATCGATGTCCAGGTGCACCGCGTCGAGGGGCAGACCGCGCTCCTGATAGCCCGCGACGATCCGCCGCACCTCCTGCTCGCTGCCGAAGCCCCAGCGCGCGTGATGGTGTCCCAGAGCCCACGCGGGCGGCAGCGCGGGCGCCCCGGTGAGCGAGGCCCAGGCGTGCAGCACGCGCGCGGGGGTGCCCACCATCAACCAGCACCGCAGCGGGCCACCGTCCATCCGCAACTCGCACGTTCCCGCGCGGTCGTGCCCGGACCCCGCGCCCTCCTCTCCCTCGCGCAGGTTCACCGTGCCGTCCCAGGAGGTGTCGTGGAACACGAGATGCGTGCCCGCGTCGGAGACCACCATCTGCACGGGCATCGTGATGTACAGCGGATCGTCGCCCGGCGCGAAGGGGTGCCCGGGATCCGTGTTCCACAGCCGGTACGTCCCGTCACGCAGCCTGGGACCGGCCGCGCGCCCGCCCAGGCCGAAGAACCGAGCGTCGGCGGCCACTTCCGAGCGCTGCATCCACCGCGCGCCGCCCCCGTCGACCGGCTCCCACCAACGGGGCGGCAGATCACGGCGCAGGATCACACCACCCGGGGTTCGCACCTCGACGGCGCCGTGCCGCGAGACGACGACGGTCACCCGTTCGGCCACCACCCGCCAGCCGTCGTCCTTGTCGGGCTCCAGGACGGCCCGCGGGTCCGGCTCCGGGCAACGGCCCGCGAGCGCGTATGACGGCTCCGGACCGGCCCCGTCCCAGCCCCAGAACACCGCCCCGCTCACCGCGACCGTGATCCGCAATTCGGACCGCGTGAACCTGATGACCCCACCCCCGGGCCCCGGCTCCGCCCCCTGCACCGGGCCGGGCACCCGCGCGCGTTCGGCCCCCCGCCGTGGCAGCCCAGCGGCGTCGGCACGCCTCCTTCGCCATGCGGCCCGCACGGTACGCAAGCCCTGGGCCGCCCCCGTCGAACCGACCGCCTTCACCGAACGCACCAGGTCACGACCGTCCATGCTGCTCACCCTGCCATTGCCTGCGCCAAATGAGTGAGTCGTTCAACTTCCGTTCACCCGCGACGGGGGCACATCTTCACGCGGACGACCAACTGCGGCGCACCCTGGTGCGGAAGTCGATCACATGGCATCGTCCGTGTCAGCCGCGTGACGCGCACACCCCAGCTCGTGCGCGACCGACGCACACAGTCCGGGAGCCGATTCATGTCCACCGCGAACCCCTCAGCGCTCTGGCAGCCCGACCCAGGGCGCATCACCCAGGCACAGGTCACCAAGTTCCAGGCCTGGGCGGCCGAGCACCACGGAGCCCCGTCCGACGGCGGCTACTCGGCACTGCACAGCTGGTCGGTGCGGGAACTGGACACGTTCTGGAAGGCCGTCACCGAGTGGTTCGACGTACGGTTTTCGACCCCCTACGCGCGCGTGCTCGGTGACCGCTCGATGCCCGGCGCCGAATGGTTCCCCGGGGCGACCCTGAACTACGCCGAGCACGCCCTGCGCGCGGCCGAGACCCGCACGGACGAACCAGCACTCCTGTACGTCGACGAGACCCACGAGCCGACCCCGGTGAGCTGGTCCGAGCTGCGCCGTCAGGTCGGCTCCCTGGCCGCCGAGCTGCGCGCCCTCGGGGTACGCCCGGGGGACCGCGTCAGCGGCTATCTCCCGAACATTCCGCAGGCCGTGACCGCCCTCCTCGCCACGGCCGCCGTAGGGGCCGTGTGGACGTCCTGCGCCCCCGATTTCGGCGCGCGCAGCGTCCTCGACCGCTTTCAGCAGGTCGAACCCGTCGTGCTCTTCACGGTCGACGGCTACCGCTACGGTGGCAAGGAGCACGACCGCCGTGACGTGGTCGCCGAGCTGCGCCGCGAACTGCCGACCCTGCGCGCCGTCGTCCACATCCCACTGCTCGGCACCGAAGCACCCGAAGGAGCCCTGGACTGGTCCGAGCTGACCTCTGCGGACGTGGCGCCCGTCTTCGAAGAGGTCCCTTTCGACCATCCTTTGTGGGTGCTCTACTCCTCCGGCACGACCGGCCTCCCCAAGGCCATCGTCCAGTCCCAGGGCGGCATCCTCGTCGAGCACCTCAAGCAACTGGGCCTGCACTGCGACCTCGGCCCCGAGGACCGCTTCTTCTGGTACACGTCCACCGGCTGGATGATGTGGAACTTCCTCGTCTCCGGCCTGCTCACGGGCACCACGATCGTCCTCTACGACGGCAGCCCCGGATACCCGGACACGGGTGCCCAATGGCGGATCGCCGAACGCACGGGAGCGACCCTCTTCGGCACCTCCGCCGCGTATGTGATGGCGTGCCGCAAGGCGGGCGTCCACCCCTCCCAGGACTTCGACCTCACGCGTGTGCAGTGCGTCGCGACGACCGGCTCGCCCCTGCCGCCCGACGGCTTCCGCTGGCTGCACGACGAGGTCCGCGACGATCTGTGGATCGCCTCCGTCAGCGGTGGCACGGACGTGTGCTCCTGTTTCGCGGGAGCGGTACCGACGCTCCCGGTGTACATCGGGGAACTCCAGGCCCCCGGTCTCGGCACCGACCTCCAGTCCTGGGACCCCGCAGGCAAGCCCCTGATCGACGAAGTCGGTGAGCTGGTGGTCACCAACCCGATGCCGTCCATGCCCATCCGCTTCTGGAACGATCCCGACGGCAGCCGCTACCACGACAGCTACTTCGACACGTATCCCGGAGTGTGGCGCCACGGTGACTGGATCACCGTCACCTCGCGCGGTTCGGTCGTCATCCACGGCCGCTCGGACTCGACGCTCAACCGCCAGGGCGTGCGCATGGGGTCGGCCGACATCTACGAAGCCGTCGAACGCCTCCCCGAGATCAAGGAGTCGCTCGTCATCGGTGTCGAACAGCCCGACGGCGGCTACTGGATGCCCCTCTTCGTCCACCTCGCCCCCGGAGCCGCGCTCGACGAGGCCCTCCTGAACCGCATCAAGCAGACCATCCGCGAACAGCTCTCCCCGCGCCACGTCCCCGACGAGGTCATCGAGGTGCCCGGTGTCCCGCACACCCTCACGGGCAAACGCATCGAGGTTCCGGTCAAGCGCCTTCTCCAGGGAGCCCCTTTGGAGAAGGCGGTCAACGTCGGCTCCGTGGACAACGTCGAGTTGCTGCACTTCTACGAAGAGCTGGCCCGCAAGCGCGGCTGATCAACCTCCGTAGGTGGCCTCGGACTCGCCGAGCACGACAGCGAAGTCCGAGGCCAGGCGCGCCGCGTCGGAGGGGTCGAGTTCCGCGACCGAGATCCGTACACCGGGCGCGGAAGCGAGCCTGAACCGCGCACCCGCCGCGACCCACCACCCGTAGGACCGCAGCCCGTTGACGACGGCCGACTCGTCGCGCACCGGTACCCAGACATTCAGTCCGCTCACGGAATGGGACGGGATCCCCTGTTCCGCGAGTTGGTGTCGCAGTGCGTTCCGCCGCAGCGCGTACATGTCCTGTGCGCGGGCGACCAACGCGTGCGTGTCGTCGTCCGTCATCAGCTCGTACACCGTCTCCTGGAGCAGGTGGCTGACCCAGCCGGAGGTGAGCAGCATCCGGCCGTCGTGCCGGGCCAGCGTGGTCGGATCGCAGGCCGCAGCCGCCCACCGCAGGTCCGTCCCGAGGAACTTGCTCACGGTCCGCACGTGCACCCAGCGCTCAAGGCCGCCCGCGGCCAGAGCATGAAGAGGCGCATCGGCGACGGCGGACGCATGGTCGTTCTCCACCACGAGCACATCGGGCTCCTCCTGGAGTATGGCGACCAGAGAGTCCCGGCGCTCCGCCGAGAAGCGACCGCCGTACGGATTCTGCGCCCGTGGACTGCACACCACCGCTCGTACGCCGGCCCGTAGGGCGTCGCGCAGGGCCTCGGGTCGCATCCCCTGGTCGTCCACGGCCACCGGGACCGTACGCAGCCCCAGCGCCGTGACCAGGTCCAGCAGATGGTGATAGCCGGGGTCTTCCATCGCGACGGCGTCACCGGGACGCAACTCCACCGACAGCAGCCGCCCGATCAGATCGAGCGCGCCGTGCGCGAAGGTCACGTGTTCCGTCGGCACCCCGTCCGGTCGCAGCCAGTCGCGCACGGCGTCCTCCAACCGCGCCAGACGCGGCGTGCTGCGGTGGGACCGCGCGCCGGGGGAGAGCCGCGAGGGTGGTACCAGATGCGGAAGCAGCCGCGGGTCGGGATGGCCACCCGCCAGGTCCCGCAGCCCGTCCGGCACCCTCGGCGGTCGCCGCGACGCCACCGAGGGCGCCGCGGCGACCACGGTCCCGCCACGCCCGCGCGTCACGACGATCCCGCGCCGCCGCAGCTCCTTGTACGCCGTCGCGACCGTCCCCGGGCTCACTCCGAGCTCGTCGGCGAGCCTGCGCACCGGAGGCAGCGCCGCTCCCGGCCCCAACGCGCCTTCGGCCACGCCTCGTTCGACGGACGAGGCAATTCCCTTGGCCGTCGCGCCAGTGATCCCATATTGTGTTGCCACGTTACCAAGTATGTATCAATACATAAGTGGAAGCAAGGGGGAACGGTGGGACCGATCAGCCGCGCAGCCGCATGGTCGACGCGCATTCCAGGAGGCCCCGACGGTCGAAGAATGCTCTGGATCGCACTCGTCGACCGGACCGGCAGCGGCCTGTGGGCAGCCGTGTCGGTCCTGTACTTCACCTACGTCACCGGCCTGTCCGTGGCACAGGTCGGCACCCTCGCGGCGCTCTCGGGGGCAATCGGCATCGCCGGCGCACCGCTCGGCGGCCGCATCGCCGACCGCCTGCCCCTCACCCGCGTCCTGATCTCCCTGCAGATCCTGCGGGCCCTGGCCTCCCTTGCCCTGCTCACCACCGACAACTACGCCCTGCTGCTGGTCTTCTCGGCCGCCGGCAGTTTCGGCGACCGGGCAGCCAACGTCCTCACCAAGCTGTACGCCACCCGCGTCTCCGGACCCGACCGCGTCCGCTACCAGGCCGTCACCAGAACCGTCGCCAACGCCGGATGGGCCCTGGGCGGCCTCACCGCCGCGGCCGCTCTCACGATCGGGACGACCACCGCCTACCAGTGGCTCCTGACAGGAGACGCGCTGTCGTTCGTCGCCGCCGCGCTCCTCACCGCGCGCTGCGCCGAACCGCCGTCCCCCGCACGCACGATCGCCACGTCCAAGGACCCCGCCCCCACCACCAGGCCGGCCACCCCCTGGCGCGACCGCGGCTATCTCGCGTACGTCGCCACCGAGACCGTCCTCTTCCTCGACGACGCCGTGTTCAAGGTCGGCCTGCCGCTCTGGATCGCCCACTCCGACCAAGCTCCTCACGGCCTCGCCCCATTGCTCATGGTGCTCAACAACCTGATGGTCGTGGCCCTTCAGGTCCCCCTGGCCCGCTTCGGCACCACGACGGCCGCCGCGCGCTCCCTGCTCCTCCCCCTCTCCGCCGCCTTCGCTCTCGGTGGCGTCGCCATGGCGCTCTCGGCCACGGGCGGAGCCTTCACCGCCACGCTGTTCCTCACGACCTCGGCCGTCGCCTTCACCGTGGCGGAGATGCTGCACGCCACCGTCTCCTGGGAACTCTCCGTCGCCCTCGCGCCCGGGACGGCCCAGGGCGCCTACCTGGGCGTCCATGGACTGGCGCAGTCCGCCCAGCGCAGCATCGGACCACTCGCCGTCACCGCGGCCATCGCGACCGGCCCCCTCGGCTGGACGGCCTTCGGCGCGACCATCGCTGTGACCTGCGTGTTTCAGCACCACCTGGTGCGCGACCAGCTCTCCCGCACCGGGTTGTCAGTGCCACCGGTTACGGTGAGTGAGCATTGATCGACTGCGCACAGGGGGAAACATGGCGCACACCGAGCACCAGACCATGCGACGCGTCCTGCGCCGCGAAATCGCCGGCACCATCGGTCTGCTGACCGACGAGCACGACTTCACAGCGATGCGGCGCTACCGCACCTTCACGTTCAACGACCACACGACCTACCTCCAGCAGGTGGAATCCCTGCTCAGGACCCTGGCAGCCCAAGGCAGCCACACCACGGTCGCGCTCTTCGACCCCGACGAGTACGCGGAGTTCTGCGCCCACCACGGCCTGGAGCCCGACACAGCCGCCAGCCGCACACGCTTCACCGCCGAACTCGCGGCCATCGGCCCCACCGTCGCGTACGAGGGGCAGCCCCTCGCCGAACTCGTCCCCGACCTCGTCGACGAAGCCGTCCGCAAAGCCACCTGGGAGTACGCGACCACACTCCTGGCCCGCATCGGCACCTGCGCGTCCTGCGGAGAGGACATCGGACGAGCGTCCTTCGCCCGCGCCTCCCACCTGCTCACCCGCGTCCTCGACACCGCGAGTCCCGGCGAGCGCCAACTCGTGTGCAGCGTCTCCGCGGCACCAGAAACACTCGTCGCGGTGCTGCGGGCCGACGACGACGCCGAGGGCACCACCCGCCTCGACGAGGCGGAAGCCCTCGAATTCACCACCGTCCTGGCCCTGGGCCTCGCCACCGGCAGCGCCGGAGGACTCGTCATGCGCACCACCGCCCCCGGCACGACCGACCGCGTCTACGGATGGCGCCTGCGCGGAGAAGGCCTGCAACCCCTCACCGCAGGCGAGGTCTTCGACGCCTACTGCACCGATGTCACCTCCGGAGACCTCGTCTCCCCGGAGTCAGGCGTCGACTACTGCGTACCACCCGACCTCGGCGGCGGAGAGGAGGCGACAGGTCACACGCACTGAACGCGAAGGGGCGCCCCATCCGCAGGTGGAGCGCCCCTGAGCAACCTTCGCGCGACGAACGGTCCCGGCTACTCGCCGGACAGCACCGCCTGGGCCGCCGTGCGCGCCTCGTCGGCCGTGTCCGTGGCACGTGCCGCCGCGGCGGCACGCTCGCACTGCGCCAGCGTGTACTTGGCGAGCGTCGCCCGGACATAGGGAATGGACGCGGCACCCATCGACAGGGAGGTGACCCCCAGACCGGTCAGCACACACGCGAGCAGCGGATCGGACGCGGCCTCACCGCAGACACCACAGCTCTTGCCCTCTGCCTTCGCCGCCTCGGCGGACACGGCGACCAGGTCGAGCAGCGCGGGCTGCCACGGGTCCTGCAGGCGGGACACCGCGCCCACCTGCCGGTCGGCGGCGAAGGTGTACTGGGCGAGGTCATTGGTCCCCAGCGACAGGAACTCGACCTCCTGGAGGATCGAGCGAGCCCGCAGCGCGGCCGACGGAATCTCCACCATCGCGCCGAACTTCGCCTGCAGCCCAGCGGCACGGCACGCGTCCGCGAACGCCTTGGCGTCGATGCGGTCGGCGACCATCGGCGCCATGACCTCGAGATAGACCGGCAGCCCCTCCGCGGCCTTCGCGAGCGCCGTCAGCTGCGTTCGCAGGACATCGGGGTGGTCGAGCAGGGTGCGCAGACCCCGTACGCCCAGTGCCGGGTTCGGCTCGTCGGCCGGAGTGAGGAACTCCAGCGGCTTGTCCGCGCCCGCGTCCAGCACCCGCACCACGACACGCCCCTCGGGGAACGCCTCCAGCACCTGCCGGTACGCCTCGACCTGCTTCTCCTCGGACGGCGCCTGCTTGCTGTCGTCCAGAAAGAGGAACTCGGTGCGGAACAGACCGACACCCTCGGCCCCGGCCTCGACGGCGGCCGGCACATCGGCGGGACCGCCGACATTCGCCAGCAGTGGCACCTTGTGTCCGTCGGAGGTGGCACCCGGTCCGGTCGAGGCCGACAGGGACGCCTTCCGCTCGGCCGCCGCGGCCTCCAGCTGCGCCCGCTTCTCGGCGCTCGGCTCCACGAAGATCTCGCCGGTGCTGCCGTCCACGGCGATCACCGTGCCTTCGGCGAGCTCTCCGGCGCCGGGGAGCGCGACGACGGCGGGCACTCCGAGCGCCCGAGCCAGGATCGCGCTGTGGCTGGTCGGCCCGCCCTCCTCGGTGACGAAGCCGAGGACGAGGGTGGGGTCGAGCAGCGCGGTGTCGGCGGGCGCAAGGTCACGAGCAATAAGGACGTACGGCTCGTCGCTGTCGGGGACACCCGGCATGGGCACCCCCAGCAGTCGGGCGACGATACGGTTCCGCACATCGTCGAGGTCGGCCACTCGACCGGCGAGGTACTCACCGGCACCCGCCAGCAGTGCGCGATAGGAGGCGAACGCGTCATAGACGGCACGCTCGGCCGTGCTGCCGACCGCGACACGCCGATCCACGTCCGCCATCAGCTCGGGGTCCTGGGCCATCATGGCCTGCGCCTCGAGCACCGCCTGGGCCTCGCCCCCCGCCAGATTGCCGCGCGCCATCAGATCGGCCGCCACAGCCTCGACGGCCTTACGGGCGCGCCCCTGTTCGCGCTCCGCGTCCTCCGCCGGGATCTGCTTGGCAGGCGGCTCAAGCACCGCCGTTCCCATGTGCCGAACCTCGCCGATCGCCACACCGTGGCTCACGCCGACGCCTCGCAGCGTTGTCTCCATCTCACCCGTCTCCGGTAGTGCGGCGCGTCCGGCCGCCGCGGTGGTTTTCGAACCTGCCGTCTATGACGGCAGCGCTGTTGATGTCACTGCCAGCTGAAAAGGGCGTCGCCGGCCTTCACATCGCCGTCCTCGCGGAGATCACCGAGGGAGTCGGCCGTTGCCTCGAGTGCCACGATCGGGCAGATCGGCGACTTGCCGGCCACCTCGACGGCAGCCGGGTTCCAGCGGACGACGGCCTGACCGCGCGTCACGGTGTCACCCTTGTTGACGAGGAGCTCGAAGCCCTCGCCATTGAGCTGCACTGTGTCGATGCCCAGGTGCGTGAGCACGCCATGGCCTTCTGCGTCGACGACGACAAAGGCATGAGGGTGAAGCGAGACGATCACCCCGTCCACGGGGGCGACAGCCTCCCCCGGCTCACGCACGGGGTCGATCGCCGTGCCGGGGCCTACCATCGCTCCGGAGAAGACGGGATCCGGTACCGCGGCGAGTCCGATGGTGCGTCCTGCAAGAGGGGACGTCACGATGGTCATGGGAAGCCTCCCAGGGGTGGAGATTCATATGGGCCGTCACTGCCTGTACCGGACGGCGCACTGTTGAGCAGGGTATGTCATACGAACTGCCGGTTCCGCATGAGAGGTCCCGGTTGGCGGCCCTAGAACACTGCGCAAACGATTTGCGCGCGCTCCAAACCCCCATGTAGAGTCGTACTCCTGCTTGAGGCCGAGCGACGCGACCAAGCGTCCTTGCCTGGCAGCACCCAACTTGTCAGATCCTATCTCGGGGTCTGGTTCTGCATGTCCGCAGAGCCGTGGTCAGAGAGACGGAAAAACGCTGATAGTGTTTGGACCGCCGGAAAGGGAAACGCGAAAGCGGAAACCTGGAAAGCGCCGAGGAAATCGGATCGGGAAACGGTCTGATAGAGTCGGAAACGCAAGAACAAAGGCAGGACAGCAGGACCGAAGGGAAGCGCCCGGAGGAAAGCCCGAGAGGGTGAGTACAAAGGAAGCGTCCGTTCCTTGAGAACTCAACAGCGTGCCAAAAATCAACGCCAGATATGTTGATACCCCGTCTCCGGCCGATCGGCTGGGGCGAGGTTCCTTTGAAAAAGTCCTGCCGGGCATGGTCTCGGTGGGCGCACAGCGAGGATGCTGTGAACCGTGGGGATTATTCCTCCCTTCGGTTCCGCTCTCGTGGTGTCGTCCCGATTACGGGAAAACATTCACGGAGAGTTTGATCCTGGCTCAGGACGAACGCTGGCGGCGTGCTTAACACATGCAAGTCGAACGATGAAGCCCTTCGGGGTGGATTAGTGGCGAACGGGTGAGTAACACGTGGGCAATCTGCCCTTCACTCTGGGACAAGCCCTGGAAACGGGGTCTAATACCGGATAACACCTGCCCGGGCATCTGGGTGGGTTAAAAGCTCCGGCGGTGAAGGATGAGCCCGCGGCCTATCAGCTTGTTGGTGAGGTAGTGGCTCACCAAGGCGACGACGGGTAGCCGGCCTGAGAGGGCGACCGGCCACACTGGGACTGAGACACGGCCCAGACTCCTACGGGAGGCAGCAGTGGGGAATATTGCACAATGGGCGAAAGCCTGATGCAGCGACGCCGCGTGAGGGATGACGGCCTTCGGGTTGTAAACCTCTTTCAGCAGGGAAGAAGCGAAAGTGACGGTACCTGCAGAAGAAGCGCCGGCTAACTACGTGCCAGCAGCCGCGGTAATACGTAGGGCGCAAGCGTTGTCCGGAATTATTGGGCGTAAAGAGCTCGTAGGCGGCTTGTCACGTCGGGTGTGAAAGCCCGGGGCTTAACCCCGGGTCTGCATTCGATACGGGCTAGCTAGAGTGTGGTAGGGGAGATCGGAATTCCTGGTGTAGCGGTGAAATGCGCAGATATCAGGAGGAACACCGGTGGCGAAGGCGGATCTCTGGGCCATTACTGACGCTGAGGAGCGAAAGCGTGGGGAGCGAACAGGATTAGATACCCTGGTAGTCCACGCCGTAAACGGTGGGAACTAGGTGTTGGCGACATTCCACGTCGTCGGTGCCGCAGCTAACGCATTAAGTTCCCCGCCTGGGGAGTACGGCCGCAAGGCTAAAACTCAAAGGAATTGACGGGGGCCCGCACAAGCAGCGGAGCATGTGGCTTAATTCGACGCAACGCGAAGAACCTTACCAAGGCTTGACATACACCGGAAAGCATTAGAGATAGTGCCCCCCTTGTGGTCGGTGTACAGGTGGTGCATGGCTGTCGTCAGCTCGTGTCGTGAGATGTTGGGTTAAGTCCCGCAACGAGCGCAACCCTTGTTCTGTGTTGCCAGCATGCCCTTCGGGGTGATGGGGACTCACAGGAGACTGCCGGGGTCAACTCGGAGGAAGGTGGGGACGACGTCAAGTCATCATGCCCCTTATGTCTTGGGCTGCACACGTGCTACAATGGCAGGTACAATGAGCTGCGAAGCCGTGAGGCGGAGCGAATCTCAAAAAGCCTGTCTCAGTTCGGATTGGGGTCTGCAACTCGACCCCATGAAGTCGGAGTTGCTAGTAATCGCAGATCAGCATTGCTGCGGTGAATACGTTCCCGGGCCTTGTACACACCGCCCGTCACGTCACGAAAGTCGGTAACACCCGAAGCCGGTGGCCCAACCCCTTGTGGGAGGGAGCTGTCGAAGGTGGGACTGGCGATTGGGACGAAGTCGTAACAAGGTAGCCGTACCGGAAGGTGCGGCTGGATCACCTCCTTTCTAAGGAGCACTTCTTACCGATCCCTCCGGGGTGAGGTCAGAGGCCAGTACATCGGCGAATGTCTGATGCTGGTTGCTCATGGGTGGAACGTTGATTATTCGGCGCACTTGACTGTCTTCTCCTTCCAGTACTGCTCTTCGGGGCGTGGAACGAATGAGGGAAGCGGCAAGGGTGCCGGGCACGCTGTTGGGTGTCTGAGGGTACGGCCGATTGTTGGCTGCCTTCAGTGCCGGCCCCAGTGCACTCGATCCGGAAGGTTCGGGGTGATGGGTGGTTGGTCGTTGTTTGAGAACTGCACAGTGGACGCGAGCATCTGTGGCCAAGTTTTTAAGGGCGCACGGTGGATGCCTTGGCACCAGGAACCGATGAAGGACGTGGGAGGCCACGATAGTCCCCGGGGAGTCGTCAACCAGGCTTTGATCCGGGGGTTTCCGAATGGGGAAACCCGGCAGTCGTCATGGGCTGTCACCCATACCTGAACACATAGGGTATGTGGAGGGAACGCGGGGAAGTGAAACATCTCAGTACCCGCAGGAAGAGAAAACAACCGTGATTCCGGGAGTAGTGGCGAGCGAAACTGGATGAGGCCAAACCATATGCGTGTGAGACCCGGCAGGGGTTGCGTATGTGGGGTTGTGGGATTTCTCTTTCACGGTCTGCCGGCCGTGAGACGAGTCAGAAACCGTTGATGTAGGCGAAGGACATGCGAAAGGTCCGGCGTAGAGGGTAAGACCCCCGTAGTCGAAACGTCAACGGCTCGTTTGAGAAACACCCAAGTAGCACGGGGCCCGAGAAATCCCGTGTGAATCTGGCGGGACCACCCGCTAAGCCTAAATATTCCCTGGTGACCGATAGCGGATAGTACCGTGAGGGAATGGTGAAAAGTACCGCGGGAGCGGAGTGAAATAGTACCTGAAACCGTGTGCCTACAAGCCGTGGGAGCGTCGCGCATTGAGTTTACTCAGTGCGTCGTGACTGCGTGCCTTTTGAAGAATGAGCCTGCGAGTTTGCGGTGTGTTGCGAGGTTAACCCGTGTGGGGAAGCCGTAGCGAAAGCGAGTCCGAATAGGGCGATTTAGTAGCGCGCTCAAGACCCGAAGCGGAGTGATCTAGCCATGGGCAGGTTGAAGCGGCTGTAAGAGGTCGTGGAGGACCGAACCCACCAGGGTTGAAAACCTGGGGGATGACCTGTGGTTAGGGGTGAAAGGCCAATCAAACTCCGTGATAGCTGGTTCTCCCCGAAATGCATTTAGGTGCAGCGTCGTGTGTTTCTTGCCGGAGGTAGAGCACTGGATAGGCGATGGGCCCTACCGGGTTACTGACCTTAGCCAAACTCCGAATGCCGGTAAGTGAGAGCGCGGCAGTGAGACTGTGGGGGATAAGCTCCATGGTCGAGAGGGAAACAGCCCAGAGCATCGACTAAGGCCCCTAAGCGTACGCTAAGTGGGAAAGGATGTGGAGTCGCACAGACAACCAGGAGGTTGGCTTAGAAGCAGCCACCCTTGAAAGAGTGCGTAATAGCTCACTGGTCTAGTGATTCCGCGCCGACAATGTAGCGGGGCTCAAGCGTACCGCCGAAGTCGTGTCATTGCAGCAATACGCCCAACGGCGGCTGTGATGGGTAGGGGAGCGTCGTGTGCCGGGTGAAGCCGCGCCGGAAGGCAGTGGTGGACGGTTCACGAGTGAGAATGCAGGCATGAGTAGCGATACACACGTGAGAAACGTGTGCGCCGATTGACTAAGGGTTCCTGGGTCAAGCTGATCTGCCCAGGGTAAGTCGGGACCTAAGGCGAGGCCGACAGGCGTAGTCGATGGATAACCGGTTGATATTCCGGTACCCGCTGTGAAGCGTCAAACATTGAACCAGGCGATGCTAAGTCCGTGAAGCCGCCCCGGAGCCTTCGGGCAAAGGGGAGTGGTGGAGCCGACGGACCAGACCTGCAGTAGGTGAGTGATGGGGTGACGCAGGAAGGTAGTCCATCCCGGGCGGTGGTTGTCCCGGGGTAAGGGTGTAGGCCGTGCGATAGGTAAATCCGTCGCACATCAAGGCTGAGACCTGATGCCGAGCCGATTGTGGTGAAGTGGATGATCCTATGCTGTCGAGAAAAGCCTCTAGCGAGTTTCATGGCGGCCCGTACCCTAAACCGACTCAGGTGGTCAGGTAGAGAATACCGAGGCGTTCGGGTGAACTATGGTTAAGGAACTCGGCAAAATGCCCCCGTAACTTCGGGAGAAGGGGGGCCATCACCGGTGATGAGTCTTGCACTCTGAGCTGGGGGTGGCCGCAGAGACCAGCGAGAAGCGACTGTTTACTAAAAACACAGGTCCGTGCGAAGCCGTAAGGCGATGTATACGGACTGACGCCTGCCCGGTGCTGGAACGTTAAGGGGACCGGTTAGTCACTCTTCGGGGTGGCGAAGCTGAGAACTTAAGCGCCAGTAAACGGCGGTGGTAACTATAACCATCCTAAGGTAGCGAAATTCCTTGTCGGGTAAGTTCCGACCTGCACGAATGGCGTAACGACTTCTCGACTGTCTCAACCATAGGCCCGGTGAAATTGCACTACGAGTAAAGATGCTCGTTTCGCGCAGCAGGACGGAAAGACCCCGGGACCTTTACTACAGTTTGATATTGGTGTTCGGTTCGGCTTGTGTAGGATAGGTGGGAGACTTTGAAGCGGCAGCGCCAGCTGTTGTGGAGTCGTCGTTGAAATACCACTCTGGTCGTGCTGGATGTCTAACCTGGGTCCGTGATCCGGATCAGGGACAGTGTCTGATGGGTAGTTTAACTGGGGCGGTTGCCTCCTAAAGAGTAACGGAGGCGCCCAAAGGTTCCCTCAGCCTGGTTGGTAATCAGGTGTTGAGTGTAAGTGCACAAGGGAGCTTGACTGTGAGACCGACGGGTCGAGCAGGGACGAAAGTCGGGACTAGTGATCCGGCGGTGGCTTGTGGAAGCGCCGTCGCTCAACGGATAAAAGGTACCCCGGGGATAACAGGCTGATCTTCCCCAAGAGTCCATATCGACGGGATGGTTTGGCACCTCGATGTCGGCTCGTCGCATCCTGGGGCTGGAGTCGGTCCCAAGGGTTGGGCTGTTCGCCCATTAAAGCGGTACGCGAGCTGGGTTTAGAACGTCGTGAGACAGTTCGGTCCCTATCCGCTGCGCGCGTAGGAATATTGAGAAGGGCTGTCCCTAGTACGAGAGGACCGGGACGGACGAACCTCTGGTGTGCCAGTTGTCCTGCCAAGGGCATGGCTGGTTGGCTACGTTCGGGAGGGATAACCGCTGAAAGCATCTAAGCGGGAAGCCTGCTTCGAGATGAGTATTCCCACCCCCTTTGAGGGGTTAAGGCTCCCAGTAGACGACTGGGTTGATAGGCCGGATCTGGAAGGCGGGTAACCGCTGGAGGTGACCGGTACTAATAGGCCGAGGGCTTGTCCTCAGTTGCTCGCGTCCACTGTGTTGGTTCTGAAACCACGAACAACCCCATTCCCAGGGCCACTGGGTGTGGTGCGGTAGTCACAGTTTCATAGTGTTTCGGTGGTCATAGCGTGAGGGAAACGCCCGGTTACATTCCGAACCCGGAAGCTAAGCCTCACAGCGCCGATGGTACTGCAGGGGGGACCCTGTGGGAGAGTAGGACGCCGCCGAACTATTTGTAGGGAGAACCCCTGTACCGGGAAATCGGTACGGGGGTTTTCTGCGTTCGGGGTCAGGTCTGATTTCGCGGTTGCTCCGCCACCCCTCCGCACCTCGACGCGAGCGCTGCGGGTAAGGTCAGGGGGCATCGTTGGCTCGTTCCCCACAGGAGGCCCCCGGGTGGAGGTCCAGGAGACCCGCGTCCAGACGGACCGGGTCCTCACCATCCCGAACATCCTCAGCATGGCGCGCCTAGTCGGCGTGCCCGTCTTCCTGTGGCTGATCCTCCGGCCCGAGTTCGGCGGTCCCAAGAGTGACGGCTGGGCACTGCTCGTGCTCATGCTGAGCGGCGTCAGCGACTATCTCGACGGGAAGCTCGCGCGGCGCTGGAATCAAATCAGCGGCCTCGGCCGGCTGCTCGATCCCGCGGCGGACCGGCTCTACATTCTGTCCACTCTTGTGGGGCTCACCTGGCGGGAGATTCTGCCGCTGTGGTTGACGGCTGTGCTTCTGGCGCGTGAGTTGGTTCTGCTGGTGGTCGTGGCAGTCCTCCGACGTCACGGCTATCCGCCGCTGCAGGTGAACTTCCTCGGGAAGGCGGCCACCTTCAACCTGATGTACGCCTTCCCTCTGTTGCTGCTCAGCGACGGAAGCGGATGGCTCGCGTCACTCGCCGCGATTTTCGGATGGGCGTTCGCCGGGTGGGGTACAACCCTCTATTGGTGGGCAGGAGTCCTCTACGTGGTCCAGGTCCGCCGGCTTCTCAGGGCGGACGCCATGGCCGATTGAGCTCGGCCCGATAGGGCAGCTGAAGTGCCCGGATGGCCCGCACTCGAAAACTGCGGGACAATCAGGACGGGTGAAGTCGGCTAGACCGTCGTCTCTTCAAGGAGGACGCTTCCGACATGAAGGCCGTCGTGATGGCCGGAGGCGAAGGCACACGCCTTCGTCCTATGACCTCAAGCATGCCCAAGCCGCTCCTGCCGGTGGTGAACCGCCCGATCATGGAGCACGTGCTGCGGCTGCTCAAAAGGCATGGGCTCAACGAGACCGTCGTTACTGTCCAGTTCTTGGCCTCACTGGTCAGGAACTACTTCGGTGACGGCGAGGAGCTCGGTATGGAGCTCACCTATGCCAATGAGGAGAAGCCACTCGGTACCGCCGGGAGCGTCAAGAACGCCGAGGAGGCGTTGAAGGACGACACTTTCCTGGTGATCTCCGGTGACGCCCTGACCGACTTCGATCTCACCGACCTCATCAATTTCCACAAGGAAAAGGGTGCGATGGTCACCGTCTGTCTGACGCGTGTGCCGAACCCCCTTGAATTCGGCATCACCATCGTGGACGAAGAGGGCAAGGTCGAGCGCTTCCTGGAGAAGCCCACCTGGGGCCAGGTCTTCTCCGACACCGTCAACACGGGTATCTACGTGATGGAGCCCGAAGTCTTCGACTACGTCGAGGCCGATGCCTCGGTCGACTGGTCGGGCGATGTCTTCCCTCAGCTGATGAAGGAGGGCAAGCCGGTCTTCGGCTACATCGCCGAGGGCTACTGGGAGGACGTCGGCACCCACGAGAGCTATGTGAAAGCGCAGGCCGACGTCCTCGAGGGCAAGGTCGACGTCGAGATCGACGGTTTCGAGATCTCCCCGGGCGTATGGGTCGCCGAAGGCGCCGAAGTGCACCCCGACGCCGTGCTGCGGGGCCCGCTCTACATCGGCGACTACGCCAAGGTCGAAGCGGACGCCGAAATCCGTGAGCACACCGTCGTCGGCTCCAACGTCGTCGTCAAGAGCGGGGCCTTTCTGCACCGGGCCGTGGTTCACGACAACGTGTACATCGGTCAGCACAGCAATTTGCGGGGCTGCGTGATCGGGAAGAACACCGACATCATGCGGGCCGCGAGGATCGAGGACGGCGCTGTCATCGGCGACGAATGCCTCGTCGGTGAAGAATCGATCATCCAGGGAAACGTACGCGTCTATCCGTTCAAGACCATCGAGGCCGGCGCCTTCGTCAACACCTCGGTGATCTGGGAGTCGCGCGGTCAGGCGCATCTTTTCGGCGCCCGCGGTGTCACCGGAATCCTGAACGTGGAGATCACTCCGGAGCTCGCCGTGCGCCTCGCGGGGGCGTATGCGACGACGCTCAAGAAGGGCTCCACCGTCACCACGGCCCGCGACCACTCCCGAGGCGCCCGTGCGCTGAAGCGAGCGGTCATCTCGGCGCTGCAGGCCAGCGCCATCGACGTACGCGACCTGGAGAACGTACCGCTGCCAGTGGCTCGTCAGCAGACCGCCAGGGGCAGTGCGGGCGGGATCATGATCCGTACGACGCCCGGGGTACCGGACTCCGTCGACATCATGTTCTTCGACGGGCAGGGTGCCGACCTGTCGCAAGGGGGGCAGCGCAAGCTGGACCGGGTGTTCGCGCGGCAGGAGTACCGGCGTGCGTTCCCGGGGGAGATCGGGGATCTGCACTTCCCGGCCAGCGTCTTCGACTCGTACACCGGGTCACTGCTCAGGAATGTCGACACCACCGGTATCACCGAATCCGGTCTGAAGGTGGTCGTGGACGCCTCCAACGGCAGTGCGGGGCTGGTGTTGCCCAGTCTGTTGGGCAAGCTCGGTGTGGACTCCCTGACCATCAATCCCGGTCTCGACGAATCCAGGCCCACGGAGACGGCGGACACACGGCGGGCCGGTCTGGTGCGGCTGGGCGAGATCGTCGCGTCCGCGCGGGCCGCGTTCGGGGTGCGTTTCGACCCGGTGGGTGAGCGGCTCTCGCTCGTCGACGAGAAGGGACGGATCGTCGAGGACGACCGGGCCCTGCTCGTCATGCTCGACCTGGTGGCCGCGGAGCGGCGCAGTGGGCGGGTGGCGTTGCCGGTGACCACCACGCGGATCGCCGAGCAGGTGGCGGCGTACCACGGGACGCAGGTGGAGTGGACGACGACGTCTCCGGACGATCTGACGAGGGTCGGACGCGAAGAGTCGACGATCTTCGGCGGTGACGGGCGCGGCGGATTCATCATTCCTGAGTTCAGCAGCGTCTTCGACGGCGCGGCGGCTTTCGTACGACTGATCGGGCTGGTGGCGCGGACGCAGCTCACGCTGAGCCAGATCGACGCGCGGATTCCGCGGGCGCATGTTCTCAAGCGCGACCTGGCCACTCCTTGGGCCGTCAAGGGCCTGGTGATGCGCCGGGTCGTGGAGGCGGCCGGGGACCGGTTCGTGGACACGACCGACGGCGTACGGGTCGTGGAGACGGACGGGCGCTGGGTGATGGTGCTTCCCGACCCCGCCGAGGCGGTGACGCATCTGTGGGCGGAGGGGCCCGACGACGCGTCCGCGGAGGCCCTGCTCGACGAGTGGGCTGCCGTCGTGGACAGCGCAGGTCGCTGAAACGGACAGCACACGCGCGTGCCGGACAAGTGCCCCCAAAGGGGCCTGTCCGGCACGCCGGTGGGGCCATTCGGAGGTAGCGCCCGCGACGTGCGACGATGTGCGGCATGCCGCAGCAGCCCCCCATTCGGAGCACACCTCCGCGCCCGGACGCCTCCATGTCGCTGCTCACCAACGTCATGGATCACAGCCTCGACGACGGATACGCCGAGGCCGCCGCCCGTAGGCAGACCGAGGGTGCCGGCGGCATGCCGAAAACGGTGCGGGCGAAGCTGGGACTCGCGGCCGGTCTCGTCCTCGCGGCCCTGGTGGTGACCGTGGGCGCGGCGAACGCGCGGATCGCGGCACCGGTCGTCGCCAAGGAGCGCCAGGAACTCATCGACCGCGTCGAGCGACAGACCGCGGCCGCGGACAAGCTCGAAAGCAGCGTCGACACCCTGCGCGACGATGTGAGCGCCCGGCAGAACGAGGCGTTGAAGAAACAGGGGGGCAGCGGCCAGGCCGATCTGGTGGGCGTCCTGTCGGGTGCCGTCGCCGTCCACGGGCCCGGTGTGAAGCTCGTCGTGGACGACGCCAAGGAAGCAACCGAGGGCGGCAACGGCAATCCTCGGGAGACCAGCGGGTTCTCCGACACCGGGCGCGTCCGCGACCGTGACATGCAGCGGGTCGTCAACGGGCTCTGGGAGTCCGGCGCGGAGGCCGTCTCGATCAACGGACAGCGGCTGACGGCACTGTCGGCGATCAGGGCGGCGGGTGACGCGATACTGGTCGACAACAAGCCGCTGGTGCCGCCCTACACGGTGCTGGCGGTGGGGGACGGCGAGCGGCTCAGCACCAGGTTCCAGAACGGTGCCGACGGCCTGTATCTGCACGCCCTGCAGGAGAACTACGGCATCCGGACCGCCATTTCCGTCGAGAAGGACGTCCAGTTGTCCGCCGCACCGAGTGTGATCGTACGTACAGCACAGCCGAGCACAGAGAAGGGCACATCGTGATCGCCGTACTGGGCCTCGTCGTGGGAGTCGTGGCTGGATTGTTGGTCCGGCCCGAGGTTCCGGCGGTTGTCGAGCCTTACCTTCCGATCGCCGTCGTGGCGGCGTTGGACGCCGTCTTCGGAGGGCTGCGGGCGATGCTCGACGGCATCTTCGACGACAAGGTCTTCGTGGTCTCCTTCCTGTCGAACGTGGTCGTGGCCGCACTGATCGTCTTCCTGGGCGACAAGTTGGGCGTGGGCGCCCAACTCTCCACCGGCGTCGTGGTCGTCCTCGGCATCCGCATCTTCTCCAACGCCGCGGCGATCCGCCGGCACGTCTTCAGGGCGTGAGGCAGATGAGCAACGAGGGCGAGACACCCGAGAACCGGCTGCGCAGGGAGCTTCCCGAAGAGGTCCCGGCCGCGGCTCCCGAGAGTTCGGGGCCCGAGCAGCGTGACGAGAAGGACGAGCCGTCGCTGACCGGCCGGCAGCGGCTGGTGAAGGGGGTGTGGCCGCCGCGGGTGACGCGCGCGCAACTCATCGTCGCCCTGCTTCTGTTCGGCCTCGGCTTCGGTCTGGCCGTCCAGGTGGCCTCCAACAGCGACAGCGGCAGCGCCTTGCGCGGTGCGCGTCAAGAAGATCTCGTACGCATCCTCGATGAACTCGACAACCGTACGCAGCGTCTAGAAGACGAGAAGCAGGGTCTCGAAGATCAGCGCACCGAGCTGGAGAACAGCTCCAACCAGGCCGCGGAGGCCCGCAAGCAGACCGCCGAGAAGGAGAAGCAACTCGGCATTCTGGCGGGCACGGTGGCGGCGCAGGGACCCGGCATCACGCTGACGATCAACGATACGAAGGGGACGGTCAAGGCAGACATGCTGCTTGACGCGATCCAGGAGCTGCGCGCCGCCGGTGCGGAGGCGATCCAGGTGAACGGTGTGCGGGTCGTCGCCAGCACCTATCTGGCCGACTCCGGCAAGGGCGTGAGCGTCGACGGGAACAAGATCACCCAGCCCTATCGTTTCAAGGTCATCGGTAAACCGCAGGACCTTGAGCCGGCGCTCAACATCCCCGGAGGTGTGGTGCAGACTCTCGAGAAGGAGCAGGCCACCGTCACGGTGGAGCGTGCGACGAAGATCATTGTGGATGCCTTGCGGGCTGCGAAGCAGCCTGACTACGCTCGGTCGTCCTCGCAGTGAACCGGAGGTGCATGAGCGTCGTCCGGCGAGGGCATGAGGTTGCGGGGGGTCGGCGCACCGAATGGGTGGTGCGTGGTGGAAACTGTCTGGTGGTTACGGACGTTGTGAGGATGTCCGGGTCGACCGGTGTGTTCAATCAGTGTTCGTCCTGCCCCACGGGCGGGTCTGTTTCGGTCAAGGGGAATCGCCCGTGAAGTTGTTTGCGAAGTTGTTCGGCAAGAGCGCACGAGGAGAGGGCAGCGACAACGCGACTGCCCGACACCGTGCACCACGCCATGGAGACGCGGAGGGCCAGAGCGGCGACCGCCCGCTGTTCCGGGACCAGGTCGGTGACATTCCCGGTGGTCAGGGCGCGCCGTCTGTTGACCCTGCCCAGTCCGGACGCATAGGTTTCGGGGAACCGTCAGCCTCAAGTGCGGGTGGAGGGTTCGCCTCCGATCCGTACGCGTCCCATGCCCCTGGGGGCAGCCGCGGCAGGAGGATCCGTCCATGTCGGCCCTGGTATGTACGAGGTGCGGTAACCGCAACGCGGAGAACAGCCGCTTCTGCTCCAACTGTGGTGCGCCGCTGCGACCCGGTGCGGTCCCGGAGCGTCCGTCCGAGACCACGTCCACGATCTCCATCTCGGGCCTCGAGGCCTACGATGCCGAGGTCACCGGCCAGACGCAGATGCCGACGCTCTCTCCGGAGGCGCAGGCGGCCGTCGACGCGCTGCCGCTCGGCTCGGCGCTCCTGGTGGTGCGCC
This sequence comes from Streptomyces mirabilis, assembly GCF_039503195.1. Taxonomy (NCBI): domain Bacteria; kingdom Bacillati; phylum Actinomycetota; class Actinomycetes; order Kitasatosporales; family Streptomycetaceae; genus Streptomyces; species Streptomyces mirabilis. The sequence continues at coordinate 2,143,762 of NZ_JBCJKP010000001.1, read as the reverse complement.
GCGGTCCGAACTCGGGCAGCCGCTTCTTGCTGGACAGCGACCTGACCACGGCCGGGCGTCATCCGCAGAGCGACATCTTCCTGGACGACGTGACCGTGTCGCGTCGACATGTGGAGTTCCGTCGCGCCGCGGACGGCTCGTTCACGGTCGCCGACGTGGGCAGCCTGAACGGTACGTACGTCAACAGGGAGCGAATCGACTCGGTCCCGCTGTCGAACGGTGACGAGGTGCAGATCGGCAAGTACCGGCTGGTCTTCTACGCGAGCCAGCGAGGCATCTGACCCTCCCCGGACTGCGTCCGGGGGGACCCTCAGGAAGGTCCATGCTTCGATCACCGAGCGGCGGTGCCGGGAGCGGTACCGCCGCAGCGGACAGTGGGCTGATGAGCATCGGCTCGGTGCTGAACACGCTGCGCGACGAGTTCCCCGAAGTCACGATCTCCAAGATCCGGTTCCTGGAGTCGGAGGGGCTGATCGAGCCGCAGCGGAGTCCCTCGGGGTATCGCAAGTTCAGCCAGGCCGACGTCGAGCGTCTCGGGCACGTACTGCGGATGCAGCGGGACCACTATCTGCCGTTGAAGGTGATCCGCGAGCATCTGGACGCTCTGGAGCGCGGGGAGCCGGTGCGGCTGCCGTCCGTGGGGCGTCAGCGCGACTCCGGCGACGGGGAGGCGCCGGGTGGGCTCGGTGATCTCTTCGGAGAGGTCGAGGCACCCCCAGCGGCTCGGGTGGGCCGTGCGGAGCTGCTGGCCGCCGCCGAGATCGGTGAGCAGGAGCTTCAGGAGTGGGAGTCGTACGGACTCCTCGCCCCGCTCCCGGACGGGGCGTATGACGCTGAGGCCGTGACGGTCGCCGCGCTCGTCGTCGAGCTCGGGCGGTTCGGGATCGAGCCACGCCATTTGCGTGCGATGAAGGCCGCGGCCGAACGTGACGCGGGGCTCGTGGACCAGGTGGTGGCCCCTTTGCGGCGCCACCGCAATCCGCAGACCAGGGCGCACGCCGAGGCCCGTACGAAGGAGCTGGCGGGCCTCACGGTGAAGCTGCACGCGGCGCTGGTGCAGACCGCGCTGGGCGTCCGGCTGCCCTGACCCGAAGTGCCCCCCGAAGTGCCCGGTGGGCGTCCGGATCGGCCCCCCGTTCTGTGCCCGACTACCCAAACATCCCGGGCACGGCCTAGGGTTGCTGTGTGAACGAGCTCGATGTCGTAGGTGTCCGGGTCGAAATGCCCTCCAACCAACCGATCGTGCTCCTGCGTGAAGTGGGAGGCGACCGTTACCTCCCCATCTGGATCGGACCGGGGGAGGCGACGGCGATCGCCTTCGCCCAGCAGGGCATGGCCCCCGCGCGACCGCTGACCCACGACCTGTTCAAGGACGTGCTGGAAGCCGTCGGCCAGGAGCTCACCGAGGTGCGCATCACTGATCTGCGCGAGGGGGTCTTCTACGCGGAGCTGGTGTTCGCCAGCGGGGTCGAGGTCAGTGCCCGTCCGTCCGACGCCATAGCGCTGGCGCTGCGTACCGGAACGCCGATCTACGGCAGTGACGGTGTGCTCGACGACGCCGGCATCGCGATCCCGGACGAGCAGGAGGACGAGGTGGAGAAGTTCCGCGAGTTCCTCGACCAGATCTCGCCCGAGGACTTCGGGACCAACAGCCAGTGAGGGGACCGATCGCCCACGGGCGGGCGGTCGGACGCCCGGGCTCGGGAACCGGCCGTGGCGCCCACCCCTGGTAAGCCGGCGGATCGGGTAAACCGCTGGATCGCAGGTCTCCAGGGTGGCAAGGGCCCGTGGCCCGTGTGGCGCGCTGCGGCCCGCTCCGAGAGCATTCGGCTAGCCTTTCCCCGCGGTGGGACACGGGAAACCACTCCTAGGGTGATTATCACTCGGCGTGCCGAGTGTGGCGATCGTTGACGCACCCCCGGTGACTGCCTACCGTCGAGAGGGCAGGTCAAGGACGGAGGTCGGCGTGAGAAGCAGCGGCGACGGTACGGCTGGGGGTGCCCCCGGACGAAGTCTGGGGGAGAGCGGCCCGTACCCGCTTCACGGCAGCGCGGCCGATCACGTTCCGCAGCGGCCGACAGCGGTGTCTGGTGAGTCCGGTGAGGGTGGGGCGGCTGCCGAGGAGATCGGCTACCGCGGTCCTACGGCGTGTGCCGCCGCGGGCATCACCTACCGGCAGCTGGACTACTGGGCCAGGACAGGTCTGGTCGAACCGAGCGTGCGGCCCGCCTACGGGTCGGGGACCCAGCGGCTCTACAGCTTCCGGGATGTCGTCGTCCTGAAGATCGTGAAGCGGTTCCTCGACACGGGAGTGTCGTTGCAGAACATCCGCACCACGGTCCAGCACCTCAGGGAACGCGGCTTCCGGGACCTGGAGCGGATGACGCTGATGAGCGACGGCGCGACCGTCTATGAATGCTCCTCGCCCGACGAGGTCCACGCCCTGTTGCAGGGCGGTCAGGGCGTCTTCGGGATCGCTGTGGGCGTGGTGTGGCGGGACGTCGAGAGCGCGCTCTCGCAGTTGCACGGGGAGCGTGTGGACACGGGCGAGACGCTCGTCGGGCACAACCCGACGGACGAGCTGGCGCGCCGGCGCAATCGGGCCGTCTGAGGTCCGCAGAGGCATTGTCAGTGGCGTAGGGCAGCATCGGACATGTGAGAACCGCGCCCACGATCCTGCATCTCGACATGGATGCCTTCTTCGCCTCTGCGGAGCAGGCAGCCAAGCCGAGCCTGCGCGGGAAGGCCGTCGTCGTGGGCGGGCTCGGACCCCGTGGAGTCGTCGCGACCGCCTCGTACGAGGCACGGGTCTTCGGGGTGCACTCGGCGATGCCCATGGCCCAGGCACGGCGGCTGGCGCCGAACGCCGCGTATCTCGTGCCCCGCTTCACGCTCTACCGGGAGGTCAGCGAGCAGGTGATGGGGCTGTTGGGGGCGCTGTCGCCGCTGGTGGAGCCGTTGAGCCTGGATGAGGCGTTCGTCGATCTGGAGGCGGGGGCAGCGGCCTGGGACGAGGCTTCCGCGCGGCTGGCCGGGGCGAAGCTGCGCGCGGACATCCGGGCCGTCACGGGGCTGACGGGTTCGGTGGGGCTCGCCGCGTCCAAGATGCTCGCCAAGATCGCTTCGGAGCAGGCGAAGCCCGACGGTCTCGTGGTCATAGAACCCGGGACGGAGCGCGCGCTGCTGGGGCCGATGTCGGTGCGGACGCTGCCGGGGGTCGGGCCCGCGACCGGGGACCATCTGCGCCGGGCCGGGATCACCACGGTAGACGAGATCGCCGAGGCGGGCGAGGACGAACTCGTACGGCTGGTGGGGAAGGCACACGGGCACGCGCTGTACGCGATGGCACTGGCGCACGACGAGCGGCCCGTGGTGGCCGAGCGGGAGACGAAGTCCGTGTCGGTGGAGGACACGTACGACGTGGACATCCACGACCGGATGCGGGTCGGCCTGGAGGTGCAGCGACTCGCCGACCGGTGTGTGAGGCGGTTGCGGGATGCGGGGCTGTCCGGGCGGACCATCGTGCTGAAGGTGCGGAGGTACGACTTCTCGACGCTGACCCGGTCCGAGACGCTGCGGGGGCCGACGGACGACCCTGGCGTCGTACGGGAGGCTGCCGCGCGACTTCTGGAGGCGGTGGACACGACCGGGGGCGTGCGGCTGCTGGGGGTCGGCGTCTCGGGGCTCGCCGACTACACGCAGGAGGACCTGTTCGCCCAGGCCCAGGCCCAGGCCCAGGCTCAGGCTCTGGCGGAGGCCGAGGCCGCCGCGGGGGAGTCGGCGGTGCTGGAGCATTCGGACGAGGAGGGGGCGGAGGACGTGGCCGCCGAGCAGGCGCCACCCGCCGAGCGGCGGTGGCCTGCGGGGCATGACGTGCGGCATGTGGAGTACGGGCACGGATGGGTGCAGGGGAGTGGGCTCGGGAGGGTGACCGTACGGTTCGAGACGCCTTACTCCGAGCCGGGGCGTGTGCGGACGTTTCGTACGGATGATGTCGCGTTGGAGTTGGCTGATCCGTTGCCGTTGGTGAGGGGGGCCGTGTGCGATCGCCGTGGGGGGTGAAGTCGGCTTTGCGCCGCGGGCGGTATGTGGCTGGTCGCGCGAGTTCCCGCGCCCCTTTCGGGGCGCGTCGGCGGGGCCCGATCCGAGAAGTTACCCCTCGTCCGTGCCTGCCAGGCGGCCGAAGTCGCGGTCCGGGGGTGGGGGCGGGGGTGTCACGTCCAGGCCGTAGTGGTGGTAGAGCTGGAGTTCCTGTTCGGGGGAGAGGTGGCGGCCCACGCCGAAGTCGGGGGCGTCCTTGATCAGGGCGCGGTCGAAGGGGACACGCAGCGTGCCCTCGACGACTTCGCTGGGCTCCAGGGGGACGAAGGCGTCCCTGCTGAACAGGCCGGTCCGTATGGCGGCCCACTCCGGGACGCCGGTCGCGTCGTCGAGATAGACCTCGTCGACCGTGCCGATCTTGGCGCCGTTGCGGTCGAGCGCCTTGCGGCCGATCAGGTTGCGCGGATCGATGTCGGTCTGCACGGTCCCTCCACTCGCTAGCAACTCATCCGTAAGCACTACAAAAGAGCACAATCGTGAAGGTGGCCACTCGAAAGCTCGTGCGTTGTCCTCGCTGGTAGGCTGGCAAGCGGCTGCTGACCCCGTGCGGGAGAGTCCTCCAGACATCATCGGAGGCGCCGAAGGAGCAAATCCTCCCCGGAATCTCTCAGGCACACGTACCGCACGGACGAGGTCACTCTGGAAAGCAGGGCGGGTGTCGAAGGCCTCCGCCCTCACCGACGGTGAAAGCCGGGTCGCAGCGAGCGGGCGGGCCGGTGAAGCTCTCAGGTTGAGATGACAGAGGGGGAGGCCGTCGGGGTACCCGCGCCGTGGTGCCCCTCGAAGGTCGTGTCAGACCAGGAGGCCTCCGCAATGACCGCCCATCGCATTCCGCTCTCCGAGCTCGAACAGGGAATCCCCTTCGAGCAGCGCCACATCGGGCCCGACTCCGAGGCGCGGGCCAAGATGCTCGCGCAGGTCGGGTACGGCTCGCTCGACGAGCTGACGGCCGCCGCTGTGCCGGACGTCATCAAGAACGCCGAGGCGCTGGAGCTGCCGGGCGCGCGCACCGAGGCCGAGGTACTGGCCGAGCTGCGCTCCCTCGCGGACCGCAACCAGGTGCTCGACTCGATGATCGGCCTCGGCTACTACGGCACGTTCACGCCGCCGGTGATCCTGCGCAACGTCATGGAGAACCCGGCCTGGTACACCGCGTACACGCCGTACCAGCCGGAGATCTCCCAGGGGCGGCTCGAAGCGCTGCTGAACTTCCAGACCGTCGTCGCCGAGTTGACCGGGCTGCCCACCTCCGGCGCCTCGCTGCTCGACGAGGGCACCGCCGCCGCCGAGGCGATGGCGCTGTCCCGGCGCATGGGCAAGAACAAGAAGGGCCTCTTCCTGGTCGACGCGGACACCCTGCCGCAGACCGTCGCCGTCATCGAGACCCGCGCGGAGCCGACCGGCGTCGAGGTCGTCGTCGCCGACCTGAGCGAGGGCATCCCGGCCGAGATCGCCGGGCGTGAGATCAACGGTGTACTGATCCAGTACCCGGGCGCCTCCGGTGCCGTACGCGACCTGAAGCCCGTCATCGAGCAGGCGCACGAGCTCGGCGCGGTCGTCACGGTCGCCGCCGACCTGCTCGCCCTCACGCTGCTCGCCTCGCCCGGTGAGCTCGGCGCCGACATCGCGATCGGCACGACCCAGCGCTTCGGCGTGCCGATGGGCTTCGGCGGTCCGCACGCCGGATACATGGCGGTGCGTGAGACGTTCGCGCGCAGCCTGCCCGGCCGGCTGGTGGGCGTCTCCGTGGACGCCGACGGACACAAGGCGTACCGGCTCGCCCTGCAGACGCGGGAGCAGCACATCCGCCGTGAGAAGGCGACCAGCAACATCTGTACGGCGCAGGTGTTGCTCGCGGTGATGGCCGGCATGTACGCCGTCTACCACGGTCCCGAGGGCCTGCGGACCATCGCGCGGCGTACGCACCGGTACGCCACGATCCTCGCCGCGGGCCTGACGGCCGGCGGGGTCGAGGTCGTGCACGGCGCCTACTTCGACACGCTGACCGCGCGGGTGCCGGGCCGGGCCGCAGAGGTCGTGGCGGGCGCGCGCAACGGAGGCGTCAATCTCCACCTCGTCGATGCCGACCACGTGTCGATCGCCTGCGACGAGACCACCGCCCGCAAGCAGGTGGGCGCCGTCTGGACCGCGTTCGGCGTCGACGGTGACATCGAGGCCCTGGACGCCGTCGCCGAGGACACGCTGCCCGCGGCGCTGCTGCGCAGCGACGACTACCTCACGCACCCGGTCTTCCACCAGTACCGCTCCGAGACCGCGATGCTGCGCTACCTGCGCAAGCTGTCCGACCGTGACTACGCGCTCGACCGCGGCATGATCCCGCTGGGCTCCTGCACCATGAAGCTCAACGCGACCACCGAGATGGAGCCGGTCACCTGGCCCGAGTTCGGCCAGCTGCACCCCTTCGTGCCCGCCGAGCAGGCGCAGGGCTATCTCACCCTCATCCAGGAGCTGGAGGAGCGGCTCGCCGAGGTCACCGGGTACGACAAGGTGTCGCTCCAGCCGAACGCGGGTTCCCAGGGCGAGCTGGCCGGGCTGCTGGCCGTCCGCGGTTATCACCGGGCCAACGGCGATGACCAGCGCACGGTCTGCCTGATCCCGTCTTCGGCGCACGGCACGAACGCCGCGAGTGCCGTGATGGCCGGCATGAAGGTCGTCGTCGTGAAGACCGCCGAGGACGGCGAGATCGACGTCGATGACCTGCGCGCGAAGATCGAGCAGCACCGCGACCAGCTCGCGGTGCTGATGATCACGTACCCCTCGACGCACGGTGTGTTCGAGGAGCATGTCGCCGACATCTGCGCGCAGGTGCACGAGGCCGGCGGGCAGGTGTACGTCGACGGCGCCAACCTCAACGCGCTGGTGGGCCTCGCCAAGCCGGGCCACTTCGGCGGTGACGTCTCCCACCTGAACCTGCACAAGACGTTCTGCATCCCGCACGGCGGCGGCGGTCCGGGCGTGGGCCCGGTCGGCGTACGCGCGCACCTGGCGCCGTACCTGCCGAACCACCCGCTGCAGCCCGCGGCCGGCCCCGAGACCGGCGTGGGGCCGATCTCCGCCGCTCCCTGGGGCTCGGCGGGCATACTGCCCATCTCCTGGGCGTACGTCCGTCTCATGGGCGGCGAGGGCCTCAAGCGGGCCACGCAGGTGGCGGTGCTGTCCGCGAACTACATCGCCAAGCGCCTGGAGCCGCACTTCCCGGTGCTCTACACCGGTCCCGGCGGGCTCGTCGCGCACGAGTGCATCATCGATCTGCGTTCGCTGACCAAGGCGACCGGCGTCAGTGTCGACGACATCGCCAAGCGGCTCATCGACTACGGCTTCCACGCGCCGACGATGTCCTTCCCGGTGGCCGGCACGCTGATGATCGAGCCCACCGAGTCCGAGGACCTGATCGAGCTCGACCGGTTCTGCGACGCGATGATCGCCATTCGCGCGGAGATCGACAAGGTCGGTTCGGGCGTCTGGGCGGCCGAGGACAACCCGCTTCGCAACGCGCCGCACACCGCCGCCGCGCTCGGCGGCGAGTGGGAGCACGCGTACACCCGCGAGGAGGCCGTCTTCCCGGCCGGTGTCTCGGCCGCGGACAAGTACTGGCCGCCGGTGCGCCGCATCGACCAGGCGTACGGCGACCGGAACCTGGTCTGTTCCTGCCCGCCGCTGGACGCTTACGAAGAGTAGTCACCCTCGGATACGCGTCGGGGCCGGTTCGGAGATCACGTCTCCGGGCCGGCCCCTCTCCATGTCCGGGTGGCGGTCACCGCCACCCGGTTGTGCGGCTCAGGCGGCCGTCATCACGTGCTCGCTGCCCTGGGGGCGGTGAGGGGCGATGATCTGGCCGTCGGGCAGGAGCTCACCGGTGTCCTCGAAGAGCAGAACGCCGTTGCACAGCAGGCTCCATCCCTGCTCCGGGTGATGCGCCACGAGGCGGGCGGACTCCCGGTCGGCTGATTCGGCTGTCGGACACGGTGGCTGGTGCTGGCACATGGATGGGATCTTTCGCTGGGATGAGAGTTGAGTGGTGGCTGTGGTGTCTTTCCCGCGGCTTGAAGTGCTCATGGCCGCCCCCCGGTGGCGTGTGTGTGGAACCCAGTGTTGCCCTACGGGCGTCAATCCGCAGGGATTTCGCAGCAGCGCTCCTCACAGGTTGGAGACGCGTCACCCGCGCGGACGGTTCAGTCCAACTGCACGGTCCCTTCGGGGGGTTCGTGGTGGCCGGATGGGGCTAGTCCGGTCGGGGTGGAGGGGGCGTTCTCCCTCGTACGAGCGCTGTGGGGCCCGAACGAGCGGACGGGGTCGGGCGGCAACGTGCCCCGCGACCGGGACGACGGTAGCGGGGCACGGGGCGATGCGCTTGGTGTGCTTCTCCGGGTGCGCGATTACGCGGGCGAGCTGAGCAGTGGGGCGGGAGAGAGCCGGTGCGTGAGGACCGGGAGGAGTTCGGCGACGCGGTGCGGGCGATGCGCGGCGATACCGGGTGGCGCGGGCGCGAGCGGCACCAGGAGATCGGTGGCGGCCGGGTGCCCGGTGGCGCCGTCCGCGGCGCAGTCGCCGTGCAGCCAGAGGGTGAGCATGTAGAGCTCGGGAACGGACAACAGTCGCGCCTGGTACGGCTGGCTCATGTTCTCGGCGTGACGCAGGGCGCGTTCGGTCGAGGCGATGTAGGGGCCTTCGAAGAAGTGCGAGAAGGCCCAGCCGTCGGGAGTGAGCATGGTGTCGGCCGCGGCCACCGACCGCTCGCCGCTGCGGATCAGGAAACGCCATCCGGCGAGCCGGGTGGTGGAGGCGCCGGCCGGTGTGATGCGGTCCAGAACGTGTACGGGCAGAGGGAGTTCGGGGGTGACGGGTCCCTGGGCCATGCGCAGGGACGGGGTGCGGGCCTCGCGGACTGCGGTGGGGGAACCGAGTGCCGTGAGGACGGTGCGCAGGGCGGGCGAGGGAGCCGGGGGGACATGCAGCGGCATGGTGGGTCGCCTCTCATTCGACAGGCACAGTGGCGCGAGGGCGGGGGCGGACGGCGCTGTCAGCTCTCGGGTCGGAGGGGCGAGGGGTCTGGATCTGCCGACAGGATGTCGCCTGCCGCACGTCACCTCGACGACAGGACCTAGGACCGCGAGCGCCAACTCTCCGCCTCGTGTGCGGAGTTTATACGACACGTGTTCAGATGGTGTTTCGTCTAGCCGTCCTGAATATGAAGAACAAGGCGATATTCGGTCGACGAAACGAGACGTTCATCCCGATTCTGCGTCGGGACCCGTCGGTGACCTCGGATTGCTTTGTCGGAGCGGTCGGCCGATTCTCGTCGGCGTTTTTCACGAGATCGTGTCAGGCTGAAACCGTGCTCTGGTTCATGCCCCGTGAATGTGCCTCCGGACAACGGGTACCAGGGTAGCGGTCGACGAGGCCGTACGGGGCGTTATCGATCGTGTTGCCTGGGCATCATCCTCCGGGACGGCAGGGGCCGGAGGATCGGCCTGCCCATTCGAGGAGGGACGCTTCGATGGGAGAGAAGGTCGTGGCAGGGTCGTACGACCTGTCCGATCGCCAGCACTACCGAGGCAAGCTCCGGCAGTGTCTGACGGGGCTGGCGCGGCTGCTGGAGGAGAAGCGGTTCGATCGCCCGAAGAATCTCATGGGCCTGGAGATCGAACTGAATCTCGCCGGGCCCGACGGCATGCCCAGGATGATGAATGCACAAGTACTCGAAAGGATTGCGAGCCGGGACTTTCAAACAGAACTTGCCATGTTCAACCTGGAAGTCAACATAGCCCCACATCGATTGGACGGACGGGTATTCGACCGGCTCGCCGAGGAGCTGCAGACCTCGCTCGCATATGCCCATCGAAAGGCCGGCGAACTCGACGCGGGAATCATGATGATCGGGATTCTGCCGACGCTCGACCGTGACGACCTGGTCTCCTCGAACCTGTCGGACGTCGATCGCTACACCCTGCTCAACGATCAGATCGTGGCCGCCCGTGGCGAGGACTTCGTGCTCGACATCGACGGGGTGGAGCGCCTCGTCTGCACCTCGAAGTCCATCGCGCCCGAGGCCGCCTGCACCTCCGTGCAGTTGCACCTCCAGGTCACCCCGGCGCGCTTTGCGGACGTGTGGAACGCGGCGCAGGCCGTTGCCGCCGTGCAGGTCGCGATCGGTGCCAACTCGCCCTTCCTGTTCGGCCGTGAGCTGTGGCGCGAGTCGCGGCCGCCGCTGTTCCAGCAGTCCACCGACACCCGGCCGCCCGAGCTCCAGGCGCAGGGGGTGCGTCCACGCACCTGGTTCGGCGAGCGGTGGATCTCCTCGGCGTACGACCTCTTCGAGGAGAACCTGCGCTTCTTCCCGCCTCTGCTGCCCATCAGCGACGACGAGGACCCGCTCGCGGTCCTCGACGCCGGAGGCATTCCCAGGCTCGCCGAACTCGTGCTGCACAACGGCACGGTCTACCGCTGGAACCGGCCCGTGTACGACGTCGCCGACGGAGTCCCGCACCTGCGCGTCGAGAACCGGGTGCTGCCCGCCGGTCCCACCGTCACCGATGTCGTCGCCAACGCGGCGTTCTACTACGGGGTCGTCCGTGCGCTCGCCGAGGAGGCGCGGCCCGTGTGGACACGGCTGCCGTTCGAGTCGGCGGCGGCCAACTTCGACGCGGCCTGCCGTCATGGCATCGACGCGCGACTGGAGTGGCCGCGGCGGGGACGGTACGGGGGTACCACCGCGCAGGTCGAGGCCGTGCACCTGGTGCGTGACGAACTGCTGCCGCTCGCCGCGGCGGGGCTGGACGCGTGGGGCGTCGAGCCGGCCGACCGGGACTACTACCTGGGGGTGATCGAGGACCGGTGCCGACTGCGTGCCAACGGGGCGACCTGGCAGGCGGCCACTTTCCACCAGGCGCTGGAGAAGGGCCTCGCGAGGGATGCCGCGCTGGCCGCGACCACCCGGCGCTATGGCGAGCTGATGCACCTCGGTGAGCCCGTGCACACCTGGCCGGTGGGACTGCCGGAGCGGGTACCGCTGGGCTGATCGGGGCGGTCCGCCTGCGGCGGTGTCTCTGGGGGTGGCCTGCTCGTGGTGGGTGTTCAGGGGGCGGAGTGCGCCCCGAGTGGTTGTCCCTGGCCAGGCCACTGGTGACATGGTCGCCGGCCGGGTGGCCTGCGTGGGTGTGGCTGGGGCGGATGGCCTGTGGGGGGGGCCGGGACCGGGTTAGGTTGGTCCGCGGGATTGTCCCTGGGTCGGCTGGGCTGTGGTGGTGGCCCGGGTGGACCGCCCGCGCCGGTGCGCCGGGTCCAGCGGGGTGTGACGGTGCGCCCTGGGCCGGGTGGCCTGCGTCGCTGCCCCGGGCGGGCTGTGGTGGCGGCTTCTTTGGGGTGTCAGCCTTGGTTCTGGCTGCCTGCCGCCACGATCGCCCTGAGGATGACCGAGTGGATCTGCGTGGGGTCGTTGACCTGCTGGCCGGAGCCGCCGGTCGCCTTGGCGATCTCCTGGACCTCCGCCTTGTCGGCGTCCGGGCCCACGGCGATGGCGATGAGCGGCACCGGGCGCTGTGGGTCGGTGAGCTTCTGCAGTCGGGTGACGAGGGCGGAGCGCGAAATGCTCCCCGGGTCCTGGTTGACGCCGTCGGTCAGCAGCACCAGCGCGTTGAACTTCCCCTTGGCGTAGGAGGAGGTGGCCGCCTTGTACGCGGCGAGCGTGGTGTCGTACAGGCCCGTCGCGCCGTTCGGGACGGGAGACAGCGAGCTGAACGCCGCCGACAGCCTGTCCCGCTGGGTGCCGTTGCCCTTGCGGTCGCCCAGGCGTTCCGTGGGCACGAGCACCCGGTAGTCGCGGTCGCCGTCCAGGCGGGTGGAGAACTTCCACAGGCCGATCTCGTCCTCCGAGGTGAAGGTCGCGAGGGCCTGCAGCAGGGACGCCCTGGTGACGTCCATGCGGGACTGGCCGGTGCCCGGCACCGGCTGCGCCATGGACGCGGAGGCGTCGACGACCGTGGTGATCCGGGCGCTCTGCACCGTGATCGTCCACGTGCCGAGTGCCTCGTCGACCGCCTTCGCCGGGGTGGGATCGAGCGCGGCGCGCGCGAACGGCTGCGGGGCTCGCCCCCCGGCCTTGGCGACCAGCGCGGGCGAGACCTTCTCGTCGTCCGTGCGGAATCCGTACCGCTCCAGGATCCGCTGCCCGTCCGACTCGCCGAGCAGCGTCATGAACCGAAGGGCGGCACGGCTCGTGTCGGTGTTCAGCCGCGACTCGTCGACCAGGGTGAACGGGTAGTCGAGCCGCGGTGACCCGTCCTTGGGATAGAAGAGGTCGAGTCCGGCGCCACCGCCGGCCGAGGAGTTGTACGCGAACGCCGACTGCTCGGAGAGGATCAGCGCCTGGTTGCGTTGCGGATTGCCCTGCTCGGTGCCGGAGGAGTCGCGCGGGAGGGTGTCCAGGACCTGGCTGTCGCTGTCGGACGTGCGCTGGGAGAGTGTCTTCGCCATGGCCGCCGCCTGGGTGTCACCTCCCTTGATGGTGGCCGCGGCGGTATTGAGCCGGGTCAGCGCGAGCAGGCCGGCCGCGCTGCGCACCGGGTCGGCCGCACCGAGCCTCAGCCGGTCGTCTCGCAGCGCGGCGCCCGCCAGCTCGGTCCAGGTGTACGTCTTCTCGGGCCACCCCAGCGACTTCGCGGCCGACGGGACCATCGCGACGCCGACCGGCGAGGAGGCGACGCTGCCCGCCGCGGTCACCCGGGTCGCGTTGCTCTCACCACTGACCCGGGTCACCCACAGGGCGGAGTCCGGCACCCACGCCTGGACGTCGGACTTGTCGCCCGACCTCAGTGCGTCGGCGACCTTGTACGACTCGCGCGCCGTCACGGTCACGGCGATGCAGTGACCGTCGGAGGTGATGTTGTGGGCGCGGGCGTGTTCGGCGACGGCCCTGAGGGCGGGCGCCATGTCGGGGGACGCGGCGATCTTGACCGGTACGGCGTTGTCCCGGCAGGACGAGCCGAAGGAGAGCAGACCACCGCGGACCGCGACCGCCGTGCCCGCGGCGACCGTGAGCACCAACACCGTCGCGATGGCCACCGTACGGCGGCGTGCGCGTGGACGGGGGTCGGCCGCGCCCGCCCCGTACGCATCGGGCAAGCTGTGACGTCCCATGACGGTGGTGCCCTCCCTGAAATGAGCCGGAGTCGCGAGAAAGCCGTAGAAACGGCCGTGAGGCAGAAGGCGACGGGGAGGTACGCCCGTACGGCGTCCGTCCACCCAACGGCCTGTCGCGCACGATCTTCGCAACTTCTTTCGAGACCCTAGCGGGGCGAAGATGGGGATGCGGCGGGATTACTCAACTGGAGGCGGGAGTGCAGGTGGAGGCGGGGTCGGTGGCCGATTCTTTTCCCGAGGAGCGACTGACGCGACGGATTCTCCGGGACGAAACACTGCTGGTCCTGGGCCTGTCGCTCGGGGCGAGCGGAGTGTCCGCGCTGATCAGCTTTGTCGGGTCGGTCACCAAACCGGGGGGTCTCAAGGACCAGGCGGCCACCCTCAACGCCTCGGCCGCGCCGGGTCGCCCCTGGCTTGATCTGGCCTGGCAGTTGTTCGGCATCGCGTCGGCCCTGGTCCCGGTCGCGCTCGTCGCGCACTTCCTGATGAGGGAGGGCACGGGACTGCGTGTGATCGGGTTCGACCGTACGCGGCCCTGGCCCGACCTCGGGCGGGGGGCCGCGATCGCGGCGGTGATCGGTAGCACGGGCATCGCCTTCTACCTGGCGGCCCGGGGGTTCGGCGCCAACCTGACCGTGGTGCCGGAAGCGCTGCCCGACGTGTGGTGGAAGTACCCGGTCCTGATCCTGTCGGCCGTGCAGAACGCCGTACTGGAGGAGGTCATCGTCGTCGGGTACCTGCTGCGCCGGCTCGGGCAGCTGGGCTGGACGCCGGGGACCGCGCTGGTGGCGAGCGCGGTGCTGCGCGGCTCCTATCACCTCTATCAGGGCATCGGCGGCTTCATCGGGAACATGGCGATGGGCGTGGTCTTCGTCTACCTGTACCGGCGGTGGGGCCGGGTCGGACCGCTCGTGGTGGCGCACTCGCTGCTCGACATAGGGGCGTTCGTGGGATACGCGCTGCTGGCGGGGAAGGTGGGCTGGCTTCCGACCGCCTGAGCGGCGGTGTGAGCGGGTCCGAAAGGGGCGTACGACGGTCTCGTACGCCCCTTTTTCGTACGGCTTTTCCGTGCGTCGCTACACGAGGAGCTCGCCCTCGATCACCGTGATCGCGTGGCCGGTGAGCAGCGTGCGGTCGCCGCGCAGCTCGGTGCGGACGAGGCCGGAGCGCGGGGAGGCCTGCAGGCCGGTGAGGAGGGGGCGGCCCAGGCGCTCCGACCAGTAGGGCGCGAGGGCGGTGTGGGCGCTGCCGGTGACCGGGTCCTCGTCGATGCCGACGTTCGGGAAGAAGCAGCGCGAGAGGAAGTCGTAGCCCTGGGAGGGGTCTTCGGCGCGGGCGGTCACGATGATGCCCCGCTCCGAGTACCGGGCGAGGGCCTTGTGATCGGGGGTGAGTCCCCGGACCGTCTTCTCGTCGGCGACTTCGATCAGCAGGTCGCCGGTGTTCGGGCCGGTGTCCAAGGTCGTGAGCGGCTCGGCGCCCAGGGCCTCGGCGACCCCGTCCGGGACCTCGACCGGGGTGAGTGGAGCGGTGGGGAAGTCCAGCGTCAGGGAACCGTCCTCGTGGGGCGTGGCGATGAGTACGCCGCTGCGCGTGGCGAACCGCACCGGTCCCGTGTGGGCGCCCGTGGTGCGCAGGACGTGTGCGGTGGCGAGGGTCGCGTGCCCGCACATCGCGACCTCGGCGACGGGGGTGAACCAGCGCAGCGCCCAGTCGGCGTCGCCACCCTCGGGGAGGCGGTGCGCGAAGGCCGTCTCCGCGTGGTTGACCTCCAGGGCGACGCTCTGGAGCCGGCTGTCCTCGGGGAAGGTGTCGTGGTCGAGAAGGAGGACCCCGGCCGGGTTGCCCGTGAAGGGACGCTCGGTGAAGGCGTCGACGATTCGAATCCGCATGCCCCGACGCTAGCGGCCCGCGTGGGCCGCGGGACAAGGCCAATTCCGTGGATCTGGACCGGTTTTGGCCTTCCGGCCCCCTGACCTGCCCCATGTCGAGGGTTGTCAGGCGAGCTATTCCGATATATCGTTGACGCATCGCGACCGATCAACGAACGAATGGAGTGAGGGCGATGCGTCCCCAAGGACAGGAATTTGGATTCGAACGTGGACATGGCCGATACGGTGGGCCCGGTCCGCGTGACCGGGGCCGTTTCGAAGGGCGGCGCGGGGCTTTCGGGCCCTTCGGTCCGGGTGGTCCGGGCGGTGGCCCCGGCGGCCCCGGGTTCGGCTTCGGGCCGGGCCCCTGGGGTGGCCGGCGCGGCGGCCGGGGCGGTCCGGGCGGCAGGGCGCGGCGCGGTGACGTACGCGCGTCGATCCTGGCCCTTCTCAAGGACCGGCCCATGCACGGCTACGAGATGATCCAGGAGATCGCCGAGCGCAGCGGCGGGGCATGGAAGCCCAGCCCGGGTTCGGTCTACCCGACCCTCCAGTTGCTGGAGGACGAGGGCCTCATCGCCAGCGCGGCCGAGGGTGGCAAGAAGCTGTTCTCGCTCACCGACGAAGGCCGCGAAGCGGCCGAGGCGGGCCCCGAGGCGCCGTGGGAAGAGGCCGGGCGCGGGGTCGACTGGGAGACGTTGCACGAGATCCGGCAGGCCGGCTTCGGTCTCATGGAGGCGTTCGGTCAGGTCTGGAAGACCGGCAGCAAGGACCAGCGCGACAAGGCGCTGGCGGTCATCAACGAAGCCCGCAAGAAGCTGTACCTGATCCTCGCCGACGAGGACTGACGGGCATGCTGTGGTATCTGACGGCGCCCCGTGGAAGTGTTTCCGCGGGGCGCCTGTCCATGTACGGGGGCTGGGTGCGGGTCTCGGGTCAGGAGGGGGACTCAGGTCACCAGTCCGGCCAGCTTGCGCAGCGATTCGTTGAGGGCGGCCGTCGCCGAGTCCTTGAGCTTGCCCGCCATCAGCGAGACGGCCGCGCCGGTGAACTCCCCGTCGATCCGCACCGAGGTGGCGTCGCCGTCGGGGGTCAGGGTGTAGCGGGTGGCGACGGTCACCGCCATCGGACCCTTGCCGCGGATGGCCAGGGTGCGGGCGGGCTCGAGTTCCTCGATGGTCCACTCGACCTCGGCGGGGAACCCCATGAGCTTCATGTTCTCCTGGAAGGTGCCGCCGACCTCGAGTGAGGCGGGGCCGCCCTTGGGGAAGTTGGTGTGGGTCGAGTTCCACTCGCCGTACGAGGAGAAGTCCGTGAGCTGCGCCCAGACCTTCTCGGCAGGCGCCTCGATGCGTGCTTCCGCGCTGACTTCGGCCATGCGACCACCCCTTCGTGTCAGGCGCTGCGCCCGGCGCAGCTACGGTGTCGCGGAACGTAGCCGCAGCCCTCGGAACATTCAATACTGATGAACCGTCAGGAATTGTGAACTCGGCCCACCTGACGCGTCACCGCCGCGTCGAACAGGTCCCACGCGTGCGTTCCATGCCACGGAAAGCCGAAGGCCGAAACGGCGTGGTCGCGCACGGGGCGCGAAGCAAGGCGGCGCGCGCCCCGAGGGAGGACCTGAGGGGGAAACGGTGCGAAGTCATCCGTAAGGAGGAGAACGTGCTCGCGGAAGCCCACCCTGTGTGGGACGTGAAGATGCTGCCCACCGAGGATGACCCGGGTCGCCGGGACTGATGAGGTAGGGGTTGTGCCACCGCGTATTCCCCAGCAGCCGGCCGCCGAGAGCGGCTCCCACCGCACGGAACTCGATGCCAGGCTCGGTGCAGAGCTGGCGTCGGTGGTCTCCGGCGCGCGCAGGCGGGCGCTGCGGGACGGCGACCGGCAGATCGACACCGCCCATCTGCTGCACTCGCTGCTGGAGGCCGACCCCCAGGTGCGCGCCGTCTTCGACGGCGCCCCGCAGGTCGCCCGGCTGCTCGGCTATCTCGTGCAGCGCAGCATCGGCTATGGACTGCGCTGGCAGAGCGGCGTCGAGGACTCGGGGGCGATTCCGGTCGTCGCCGGGGCGGGCCGGTCGCGGGTCGTGGCCGAGGCGGGCTGGTCACCGGTGGCGGCCGGAGCCATGGAGAGCGCGTGCGAGCGTGCAGAAAGGCGGGGTGACGAACGGGCCCGCTGTCTCGATCTGCTCGCCTCGATCGTCACCGATCCGCAGTCGCGGGCCGTCGAGGTCCTGCGGCGGGCCGGCGTGGACGCCCAGTCGCTGCTGCTGCGCATCGAGAACACCTTCGACGTCGAGGACGAGTTGGCGTGCGAGTTCCGACTCGACGTCGAGACGTACGTCGGCAGTGGCGACCCGGGCTGCCGGTCCAATCGCTGAGACAGGTGTCATTGGGGGTGACGCTCATGTCGTGGCCTGTCATCATGTGCCGGTGCATACCTCTCAGGGCAGTCAGGACAACCGTGGGAAGGGCGTCGGGCTGGGCCTCGCGCTCGCGTCGGCGGTCGCGTTCGGCGGATCGGGTGTCGCGGCGAAGCCGCTGATCGAGGCGGGGCTCGATCCGCTCCACGTGGTGTGGCTGCGGGTCGCGGGCGCCGCCCTGGTGATGCTGCCGCTGGCCGTGCGCCATCGCGCTCTCGTACGGCGGCGCCCCGCCCTGCTCGTCGGGTTCGGACTGTTCGCCGTGGCGGGCGTCCAGGCCTGCTACTTCGCCGCGATCTCGCGTATCCCCGTCGGCGTCGCACTGCTCGTCGAGTACCTGGCGCCGGCACTCGTGCTCGGCTGGGTGCGGTTCGTGCAGCGCCGGCCCGTGACACGCGCCGCGGCGCTCGGGGTCGTCCTCGCGGTCGGCGGGCTCGCGTGTGTCGTCCAGGTGTGGTCCGGACTGAGCTTCGACGTCGTCGGGCTGCTGCTCGCGCTGGGCGCCGCCTGCTGCCAGGTCGGCTACTTCGTCCTGTCCGACCAGGGCAGCGACGCGGGCGAGGAGGCACCGGACCCCCTCGGCGTCATCGCGTACGGCCTGCTCGTCGGCACCGTCGTGCTGACGGTCGTCGCACGTCCCTGGACCATGGACTGGTCGCTGCTCGGGGGCGGTGCGGACATGAACGGCACCTCCGTCGCCGCCTCCCTGCTGCTCGGCTGGATCGTGCTGATCGCGACCGTCGTCGCCTACGTCACCGGAGTGCTCTCCGTGCGCAGACTCTCCCCACTGGTCGCGGGCGTCGTGGCCTGCCTGGAGGCGGTCATCGCGACCGTGCTCGCCTGGGTCCTGCTCGGCGAACATCTCTCCGCGCCGCAGATCGTCGGCGGTGCGGTGGTGCTGGTCGGCGCGTTCATCGCACAGTCGTCGGCGCCCGCGAAACCCTCGGACGGGCCGGTCGCGAGCGGCGGGAGCGGCGCCGAAAGGGAGTTGTCGGCCCACGGGACCGCCGTCTAAGGTGCTGATCATGCCTTCGACGCTCGTTCTGCCGCCTCCGACCGCCTGAGGCGGGCCCCGCGGAGTTCCCACCCGGCGCGGTGCCGGGTGGCACGGCGCTGCCCGCAGAAGAAGTCCGAGGACCTTCCCGTACGCCCCTGCCCACTCGGCACGGACTGCGACGTGGTCCTTCCCGAACTTCTGCGCGGCTGCCTCGTGCGCGGCCGCGCGTATCCGCGGAGAGAAACACGTGTCGCAAGCTGCTTCAGGCCTGCCCCTCGGGCGAGGCCTCCTCTATCTGATCGTCGCCGGTGCCGCCTGGGGCACCGCGGGTGGGGCCGCGTCACTGGTCTACCGGGCCAGTGACATGGGGCCGATCGCCCTCTCCTTCTGGCGCTGCGCGGGCGGACTCGTGCTGCTGCTCGCCGTGCGTCTGCCGCGGCACCGGCGGTGGCGCCGACGGGTCGTGCCGGCCGCCCGGGAGCCGCTCGGCCGCAAGGCCCTGCGAATCGGTGTCACGGGCCTTGGGCTTGCCGTCTTCCAGACCGCCTACTTCGCCGCGGTCCAGGCCACCGGACTCGCGGTGGCGACCGTCGTCACCCTCGGCGCCGGACCCGTGCTCATCGCCCTCGGCGCCCGACTGACCCTGGGGGAGCGGCTCGGGCGCGGCGGGAGCGCCGCCGTCGCCGGGGCGCTGGGCGGGCTCGGGGTACTGGCGCTGGGCGGCGGGGGTGCCACGGTGCGGCCCTGGGGCGTCGTGCTCGCGGTCGTGTCCGCGGCCGGATACTCCACGATGACGCTGCTCACCCGGTGGTGGGGACGAGACGGCCGCGTCGACGGCTCCGGTACGACGGTGTGGACGTTCGCCGTCACCACCGTCTGTCTGCTGCCGCTCGGCCTGGCCGAGGGGCTGGTCCCGCACAGCGCCCGACCGGCCCACGTCCTGGCCCTGCTGATCTACATCGCCGCCGTCCCCACGGCGCTGGCCTACGCCCTCTTCTTCGCGGGCGCCGCCGTGGTCCGGTCCGCGACCGTCTCCGTGATCATGCTCCTGGAGCCGGTGAGCGCGGCCGTGCTGGCCGTCGGTCTGCTCGGTGAACGACTGACCATGACGACGCTCGCGGGCACCCTGTTGATGCTGGGTTCGGTCGCGGGGCTCGCGGTGGCCGAGGCGCGGAGCATCCGGGGCGACATCCGCAGGGTGCCCGAGGAGGAACGGGCGCTCGTCTGAGGGCCGCGGCAGTTATGAGGCATGAGGCCGAGGTGCCGGGGGGGCGTGACCCCGCCCGGTGCCTCGGCCGCCTCGGTGTCACAGGGTCGCGAGATAGTCGGGGAGCTCGATGCCGGGGGCCAGGTCGTCGGCGGGGATCGGGGTCCCGTGTCCCTTGGTGAGGGGGACGACCCCGGTCCAGTGGGGGAGGGCGAGGTCCTCCGCGTCGTCGTTCGGGCCGCCGGTGCGCAGCTTCGCGGAGACCTCGTTCAGGTCGAGGCGGATCACGGCGGTGGCGGCGAGCTCCTTGGCGTTGGCGGGGCGCGAGTCGTACGAACGGCCCGGGACGACCTGGTCGACCAGCGCGTCCAGGGCTTCCCGCTTCTCGTCCGGGTCCGTCACCTGGTGGGCGATGCCGTGCACCACCACGGAGCGGTAGTTCATCGAGTGGTGGAAGGCGGAGCGGGCCAGGACCAGACCGTCGACATGGGTCACGGTCAGGCAGACGGGCAGTCCGGGGTCGGCCTGACCGGTCATCCGCAGCGGGCGCGAACCCGTCGAGCCGTGTACGTAGAGGCGCTCGCCGACCCGTCCGTAGAGGGTGGGGAGCACGACCGGGGCGCCGTCCCGGACGAAGCCGAGGTGGCAGACGTACCCCTCGTCGAGTATCGCGTGGACCAGCTCGTGGTCGTAGGCGGCACGCTCCTTGGAACGGGTGGGGACGGTGCGATCGGTCGGGGTGTAGGCGGCGGGCCGCGTCGTCCCGGGCTGAGTGCTCGTCTCCGACATTGCGCTCTCCATTGCACTAGTGCATAATCTTCTTTGTGCTAGAAGAGTATCGGATCGAAGGGCGTCGCGCAGCGGACATTTCCGCGAGCGTCGAGCGTGCGGTGGGCAGCGGGGACCTCGAACCGGGACAACTGCTGCCACCGATGCGGGAGTTGGCGGAGCGGCTCGGGGTGAATCCCAACACCGTCGCCGCCGCCTATCGCACCCTGCGCGAACGCGGGGTGATCGAGACCGCGGGGCGGCGGGGCAGCCGGATCCGCTCGAAGCCCGCCACGACGGGACGCGACTACCTCCGGGTCGAGGTGCCGGAGGGCGTGCGGAACGTGGCCGACGGCAACCCCGACCCGGCACTGCTGCCCGCTCTCGCCGAGGCGTTCGCGGCGGCGGCAGGACGGTCGGACCGGGATCCCGTGATGTACGGGGAGGCCGCCGTCGGGGCGGAGCTGGAGCGGCTCGCGCGCGCCGACCTCGACGCGGACGGCGTGCCCGACGGGCCCGTCGTCGTCACCTCCGGATCGCTCGACGCCATCGAGCGCGTGCTCGCGGCGCATCTCAAGCCCGGGGACGCCGTCGCCGTCGAGGATCCCGGCTGGGGCAGCGTGTTCGACCTCGCCCCGGCGCTCGGGCTGCGCACGGTCCCGGTGCGCGTCGACGACGAGGGCCCGGTCCCCGACGACGTACGCCGTGCCCTGGAGGCCGGTGCCCGCGCGCTGATCGTCACGGACCGGGCGCAGAACCCGACCGGCGCCGCGGTGGGCGCCGCACGCGCGCGTGCCCTGCGTTCCGTGCTGAAGGAGCACCCGGACGTCCTGCTCGTCGAGGACGACCACGGGCATCGGATCGTCGACCTGCCGCTGCACCCCCTGGCCGGGGTGACCCGCGACTGGGCCTTCGTACGCTCCGTCGCCAAGGCCTACGGCCCCGACCTGCGGCTCGCCGTTCTCACCGGGGACCCCGTCACCATGGACCGGGTGCACGGGCGGCAGCGGCTGGGGCCCGGCTGGGTGAGCCATCTGCTGCAACGGGCGGTCGTGCATCTGTGGGCGAACGGCGCGGTGGACGTCACGGCCGTGGCGGCGGCGTACGGGCGGCGCCGGGACGCGCTGATCGACGCCCTGAAACAGCGCGGCATCGAGGCGTACGGGCGCAGCGGGATGAACGTGTGGATCCCCGTCCCGGACGAGACGGGAGCGGTCGCGCGCTTGCTGCACGCCGGCTGGGCGGTCGCGCCCGGGGCGCGCTTCCGGATGAGCGCGCCGCCCGGGATACGGATCACCGTCTCGACCCTGACGCCGGACGACATCGAGCCGCTGGCGGACGCGGTCGCCTCCGCCGTCGGACCGGCGCCCGCGCGTGGCTACGTGTGAGTCGGTCCGTGCGCGGTTGCGTGTGGTCGGGCCGTGCGTGGTTACGTGCGGTTATGTGTGCGTCCGTCCGTACGTTCCGAGGGCGCGGTCAGTGGCGCGGCCGGGCCTGGGTGAGCGCGGCGCCGGCGAGGACGATCACCGCGCCGACCGGCGTGGACCAGCTCAGCGACTCGCCGAGGATCGCGACGCCCGCGGCGGTGGCGATCACCGGGATGAAGTACGTGACCATCTGGGCCGTCGTCGGGCCGACCTCGGCGACGATGCCGTACTGGACGAGCATGGCCAGGCCCGTGCCGAGGGCCCCCAGAGCGGCGATCGCGAGCAGCGGGACGACCGGGAAGTGGCTCGGCAAGGTGGTGAACAGCGGGGTGACGAGGGCCAGTTGGGCAGTGGCGAGCAGCAGTTGGGCTCCGGTCATGGACAGATGCGACTGGCCGGTGCCGGCCAGGGTGCGGCGGACGTAGATCCAGCCGATCGGGTAGCTCAGCGAGGCCAGCAGGGCCATCAGTGTGCCCGTGGCGTCCAGGCCGTGGAAGCCCTGCCAGACGCCGAGGACCGTCAGGACGCCGAGAAAGCCGATGCCGAGACCGGCGACCCTGCGCCGGGTCGGACGGTCCTCGGAGAGGGCGACCAGGGACAGAGCCATGCCCCACAGGGGTGAGGTCGCGTTGCAGATGCCCGCGAGCGTGGACGGGATCGTCAGCTCGGAGTAGGCGAAGAGTGAGAACGGCAGTGCGTTGAGCAGGAAGGCCGCGACCGTGAGATGACCCCAGGTGCGAGCCCCGCGCGGCAGCCGCTCCCGCTTCACCGCCATCGCCGCCGCGAGCACCGCCGTCCCGAACAGCAGCCGTCCGAAGGTGACTTGGAACGGCGCGTAGCCTTCCGTGCCGACCTTGATGAGCAGGAAGCTGAAACCCCAGATCAGCGAGAGGGCGCCGAAGCGGATCCGCCAGTCGAGGGCGGTGCGACGGCGGGGGGCCGCGGCGGTGGGGGTGTCGGTTCGGGGAGTGGTCACGGCGCTCATGGACGTAACGATGAGGCAGACAATCACGTAGCACAAGCGAGATTTCTCGAGCGGTATCTCGTAGCATCGCTTACATGTTGAATCTGGAGCGTCTGCGCACCCTCGACGCGCTCGCCCGGCACGGCTCGGTGAGCGGCGCGGCCGAGGGGTTGCACGTCACGACGTCGGCCGTCTCCCAGCAGATGTCCAAGCTGGAGCGCGAAGTGGGGCAGCAGCTGCTCGCCAAGAACGGGCGCGGGGTGCGTCTCACGGATGCCGGGCGGCTGCTCGCCGAGCATGCCGCGCGCATCCTGTCGCAGGTCGAGCTCGCCCAG
Organism: Streptomyces mirabilis; assembly: GCF_039503195.1. Taxonomy (NCBI): domain Bacteria; kingdom Bacillati; phylum Actinomycetota; class Actinomycetes; order Kitasatosporales; family Streptomycetaceae; genus Streptomyces; species Streptomyces mirabilis. Next base: position 2,120,508 of record NZ_JBCJKP010000001.1, on the reverse strand, counting down.
GCCGACCTGGAGGCCCAGCGCGGTCAGGTCGTCGGTGAGCTGCGGCTCTCCGCCTTTCCGACCGCCGCACGTGGGCTGTTCCCCACCGCGCTCGCCGCGCTGCGCGCCGATCACCCCGGGCTGCGGGTGCGCTCCAGCGAGCTGGAGCCCGAGGCCGGGGTCGCCGGAGTGATCCGGGGCGACCTCGATCTGGCGGTGGTGCTCGACTGGTACAACAAGCCGATGCCGCTGCCCGACGGCCTGGTCAAGGCCCCGATCCTCGACGACCCGGCCGACGTGGCGATGCCGGTCGGCCACCGGCTCGCGGACCGCGCGGAGGTCGACCTCGGCGACTTCGCCGACGATGAGTGGATCACCTGGGGCGAGGGCGAGTTCTGCCATGAGTGGCTGATGTTCACGTTGCGCTCCCGGGGCGTCGAGCCGCACATCGGCCATCGCGCCGCCGAGACGCACACCCAGCTCGGCCTGGTCGCCGCGGGGCTCGGTGTCTGCATCGCGCCGCTGCTCGGGCGCCATCCGATGCCGGAGGGAGTCGTCACGGTGCCGCTGCGGCAGGCCGTCCGGCGGCATGTCTACGTGATCTGGCGCGCGGACGCCGACCGCCGCCCGTCGATCAGAGCGGCGGTCGCGGCGCTGCGGGCGGCGGGGAAGAGCATCGGCTGAGCGGTGACCTGAGCTGTCGCGGGCGGACGCTGCGCGGCCGGTCGCCGTGGTGGCTCGCGGACGTCCCGCGATGGGGAGGGCTCGCGGACGTCGTGCGGTGGGGAGGGCATGCGGACGTCGTGCGGTGGGGAGAGCTCGCGGAAGTACCACGCCGCCGCCTCACCGCACGGAAGGTGCGCGACAGTGCCGGCTCACCTCTGGCCTAGAGCGGCGGCAGCTTGCGGAAGTCCCAGGAGGCCATCGCTGTCGGCGTCAGCCGGGCCCACGCGTGGCGGCCGTCGTGCGGCATTTCCTCCAGGCCGAAGTTCTTGCGGGCGAACAAGGTCTCGGGGACGTCGAGTTCGGCGCACAGCTCCCCGGTGCGGGGGACCTCGCCCACGAACTCCACCGCGCCGGACAGCTCGACGCCGCGCAGCTCCCCGTACTCCTCGCCGGTGTCGATCACCACCGCGACCCGTGGGTCGCGGCTCAGCTCCGTCCAGCGCTTGCTGCGTACCACGGAGTACAGCCACAGCGAGGTGCCGTCCCAGACGAACCACAGCGCGCTCACGTGCGGGGCGCCGTCCTTCGACACCGTGGCGACGCGGCAGGTGCGCTGGGTGGTGAGGAACTCGTCCAGCTCGCCGGGGGTCATCATGATCTTCCGACCCCTGCGCTGAGTGACGGTCATGCGGTCACCTCTTCTTTCATGTCGACCTGATGCGTCGATCTTCTGTGTCGACAGAGATTCTCTGACAGTGCGTCAGAAAAGCATGGGCCGTCTTCCGTCCTTGCGCAATGCTCGTTACGCTCGCCCGCCCGACCCTCGACGACAAGGGGAGTCATGCCGTCGCGTGAACAGCTCAGCACACTCCTCGACCCGGACGGGACCGTTCTGCTCACCGTGGAATGCCAGCAGGGTGTCGTCGGCCCGGACAGCGCACTGCCCGAACTCGCCAAGGAGGCCCGGTCGTCGGGGGCTCTCGCGAACATCGCCCGGCTGGTGGCCGGTGCCCACCGCGGCGGCGTCCAGGTGATCCACGCGATCGCCGAGCGACGGCCCGACGGGCGGGGCGCCAACCACAACGCCCGCCTGTTCCGCGCGGCCGAACGGCTGCCCGTGCAACAGCTGTCGGGCACCACCGCGGTCCGCGTCGCGCCGCCGATCGAGGTCGCCGAGGAGGACTTCGTCGTACGTCGCCTGCACGGCTTGTCCCCGCTGGCGGGCACCGACGTCGACGCGCTGCTGCGCAACCTGGGCTGTCGCACCCTCGTCGTGACGGGAGTCTCCGCCAACGTGGCCGTCCCCAACACCGTGTTCGACGCCGTGAACCGCGGCTACAACGCCGTGGTGCCCGCGGACGCGATCGCGGGGGTGCCCTCCGACTACACCCCCGCGCTGATCCGCAACACGCTCGCCCTCGTCGCCACGATCACGGCGACCGATGACGTGCTGGCCTGCTTCGTGAGGCCGCGCCGTTGAGGCGCGGCCCCGGCCGCGTCACGCGAGCTTGATCGAGTCCCCGTCCACGGTGATGTGGGCGGCGGCCAGCGGCTGCGTCGCGGGCCCCTTCTTCACGCTGCCGTCGGTCGCGGAGAACTGGCTGTTGTGGCACGGGCAGGTGATCACGTTGTTGGCGATGCCCTTCACCGCACAGCCCTGGTGGGTGCACTTGGAGGAGAAGGCCTTGTAGGTGCCCGCGGTCGGCTGGGTGACGACGACGCCCTGGGACGCGAAGACCTTGCCGCCGCCCTCCGGGATGTCGGTGGTCTTGGCGAGGACCGTGCCGCCCGCGTTGCCCGCCGCGGCGTTGTCGCCCCCGCCCGTACCCCCGCTGCTCGCGCTCGCGCCGGAGCCGGAGTCGGAGCTGGTGGAGTCGGAGGACTTGTTGTCCGACCCGCACGCGGTCAGCGCGACGGCGAGTCCCGCCGTACCGACCGCCGCCACGACGGTGCGGCGGGCCGGGGCCGGAACGGGGTGAAGCGATTCGCTGGTCATGCTGACATTCCCTTCAACGGACGTGATGGTGATCCGTACAGAGGTACGGTCCGCCCGTCTGCCCTGTTCAGGAGCTGAGGACTTCTTGACCGAATCGACAGCGGTTCGACAGCCGCGCCGATCTGCTCGGGACGCCGCCGCGGGCGCCCACGGGTCGCGTCCGGTGGCCGTGACCACCCCAGTGGCCTGGAGTGATGCTCAAGGAAGTCATCGTGACCCGCTACATCACGCCGCTGCGTGAGGGCGGCTCGCTGCCGGGGCTCGTGAGGCCGACGATCTCGGGACGTACGTCCTGAAGTCGTCCATCGGATGGCTCTGACCTGCGCCGACCCTGCCACTACCGTCCCTGACCTGCGGTGATGAGTCTTTCAGGGTCTTTCAGGGTCGTGTGACTTTGCCTGGCCGATTCACCCCACGCGCTCCCCAGCACGGTCCGTACTCCCCGGATTCTCCCCAAGGGCGACCCGTGCCGCGGGCGCGGGCAGCGCGTCGCTGACCAGCGCACCCAGGGGAAGTCTCTGACCGTGGTCATCGGCCTTGACAGGAGGTCGCCGGTAGGGTTTCCCTGGACTGGTTGCGTATCACGCTACTGTTGCTCAATGTGAAACTTCCGGATCTTCGGTTGCGGCTCTCCGTACGAGGGGCCGCGATGCCCGGCGGCGGCACTGGCATGGCTCTGGTTCCCTACACCGCGGAGTAGCGCTACAGATGACCCGTAAGCCACCTGCTGAGGCCCCCGGTGACGCCCGTCTGAGGGTCGGCCCACCGAAGGAGTACGCCGCCGGTATCCCCGCGGTCACCTCCTCGCTGCGGCACGCCGGCGAACAGATGGGGGCTCGCCGCAGTCTGCTCACTCTGCTCCAGGTCAACCAGAAGAAGGGCTTCGACTGTCCCGGTTGCGCCTGGCCCGAGCCGGAGCAAAGGCACCGGGCGGAGTTCTGCGAGAACGGCGCGAAAGCGGTGGCCGAGGAGGCCACCGTCCGCCGTGTCGCCCCGGACTTCTTCGCCGAGCACACCCTCGGCGAACTCCTGCCCCGTAGCGACTACTGGCTCGGGCAGCAGGGGCGCCTCACGCACCCCATGTACCGCCCGGCGGGCAGCGACCGCTACCGGCCGATCTCCTGGGACGACGCGTTCGCCGTCGTCGCCCGGGAACTCGCCGCGCTCGATCACCCCGATCAGGCCGCCTTCTACACCTCCGGACGGGCGAGCAACGAGGCCGCGTTCGTCTATCAGCTCTTCGTCCGGATGCTCGGCACCAACAACCTGCCGGACTGCTCCAACATGTGCCACGAGTCGAGCGGATCGGCTCTGACGGAGACCATCGGCATCGGCAAGGGCAGCGTCAGCCTGGAAGACCTCCACGAGGCCGACCTCATCCTCGTGGTCGGCCAGAACCCGGGCACCAACCATCCCCGTATGCTCTCCGCGCTGGAGGAGGCCAAGCGGCGGGGCGGCCGCGTCATCGCGGTCAACCCCCTGCCCGAGGCCGGGCTGCTCCGGTTCAAGAACCCCCAGCGGCCCTCCGGTGTCCTCGGTGGCGGCACCCGGCTAGCGGACCAGTTCCTGCAGATCAGGCTGGGTGGAGACCAAGCGCTGTTCCAGGCCTTCAACCGCATGCTGCTGGAGGCGGAGAACGAGGCGCCCGGCACGGTCCTCGACACCGCTTTCATCGACCGGTACACGCATGGCTTCGAGGAGTTCGCCGAGCAAGCCCGCAAGGCCTCGTGGAGCGACATCCTTCAGGCCACCGGTCTGCCCGAGGAAGAGATACGGGCCGCGTTCGGCCATGTCCTGGCCGCCGAGAAGATCGTCGTCTGCTGGGCGATGGGGCTCACCCAGCACCGTCACTCGGTGCCCACCATCCGGGACGTCGTGAACTTCCATCTGCTCCGCGGCGACATCGGCCGTCCGGGAGCGGGCCTCTGCCCGGTACGCGGTCACTCCAACGTGCAGGGCGACCGGACGATGGGCATCTACGAGAAGCCCGACGACGCGTTCCTGGACGCACTCGGCACCGAGTTCGCGTTCACGCCCCCGCGCCACCACGGCCACGACGCGGTGGAGAGCATCCGTGCCATGCGCGACGGCCAGGTACGGGTCTTCGTCGCGCTGGGCGGCAATTTCGCTGCCGCGGCCCCCGACACCGACCTGACCGAACAGGCGCTCAGGCGCTGTCGCCTCACCGTCCAGATCTCGACCAAGCTCAATCGCTCGCACGTCATCGCCGGGGAGCAGGCGCTCATCCTGCCCTGTCTCGGCCGGACCGAAGCCGATCTGCGTCCGGCCGGGCCGCAGTTGGTGACGGTGGAGGACTCCATGAGCATGGTGCATCTCTCACGGGGGCGGCTGAAACCCGCCTCCGAGCACCTGCTCAGCGAGGTGGCGATCATCTGCCGTATGGCACGGGCGGCCCTCGGGGAAGCGGGCTCCCAGGTGCCGTGGGAGAACTTCGAGTCGGACTACGACCGGATCCGTGACCGCATCGAACGCGTGATCCCCGGCTTCGAGGACTTCAACGCCCGGGTACGGCAGCCGGGCGGCTTCGCGCTGCCCCACCCGCCGCGCGACGGGCGCCGGTTCACCACCTCCACCGGACTGGCCAACTTCACCGCCAACCCGCTGGAGAGCCCGCACGTCCCCGAAGGCCGGCTGTTGCTGCAGACGCTCCGCTCCCACGACCAGTACAACACCACCATCTACGGCCTGGACGATCGTTACCGCGGCATCCACCAGGGGCGACGCGTCCTCTTCCTGCATCCCGACGACCTCAGCGACCGAGGCCTGGCCGACGGGGACCTCGTCGACATCGTGAGCGAGTACGGGGACGGCGTGGAACGCCGGGCACCGGCCTTTCGGGCGGTTTCGTACCCGACGCCCCGGGGGTGCTGCGCCGCCTATTTCCCTGAGACCAACGTCCTGGTGCCTCTCGACTCCACGGCGGACATCAGCAACACACCCACGTCGAAGTCCGTCGTCGTCCGGTTGGAACCGGCCTGATGTACAGATATCGGCCTGACGTTCTACGGCGTCGTCGAACCGCTGTCGCATTTCACCTCGCCGCCGCCGGGCGCCGACCCGGCCGACGTCAACGAGGCCACCTCCGACAGCGGATCAGCGCCGTGTTCACCCCTCTGATCGGCGAGAAGCGGGCGAACGGCTGGGGCGGCCCGGTCATCGACATCCTCCCGTCGGGCTCCTTGACCCCCGGCCGGCACTCCACGATGCTGTGTTGCGGCACATGAGATGTGTGCCGTAATGAGCAACGTCTGACTCAAGTCTCGACCAGCCGAGGAGTGGCCATGACACACCAGGTCCGTGCTGTTGTCGCGCGGGGCAAGGGCGCCCCCGTCAGCCTGGAAACAATCGTCGTGCCCGACCCGGGACCGGGTGAGGCTCTGGTGAAGATCGAGGCCTGCGGGGTCTGTCACACCGATCTGCACTATCGCGAGGGCGGCATCAACGACGACTTCCCCTTCCTGCTGGGCCATGAGGCCGCGGGTGTCGTGGAGGCGGTGGGGGAGGGTGTCACCGATGTCGCCGCCGGCGACTTCGTCATCCTCAACTGGCGTGCGGTGTGCGGGCAGTGCCGGGCGTGCCTGCGCGGACGGCCGTGGTACTGCTTCAACACCCACAACGCGAAGCAGAGGATGACCCTGCTCGACGGCACCGAGCTGTCCCCGGCGCTCGGCATCGGCGCGTTCGCGGAGAAGACGCTGGTGGCGGCGGGGCAGTGCACGAAGGTTGACCCGGCCGCGTCGGCGGCCGCCGTCGGTCTGCTGGGGTGCGGCGTGATGGCCGGCATCGGTGCGGCCATCAACACCGGCAACGTCGGCCGCGGAGACACGGTCGCGGTCATCGGCTGCGGTGGCGTCGGGGACGCGGCGGTCGTCGGGTCGAACCTGGCGGGCGCGGCGAGGATCATCGCCGTCGACATCGACGACCACAAACTGGAGACGGCCAAGAAGCTGGGCGCGACCCACACGGTCAACTCCAGGAACGCCGACGTGGTCGAGGCGATCCGCGAGCTGACCGGCGGCTTCGGCGCCGACGTCGTGATCGAGGCGGTCGGTCGCCCGGAGACGTACAAGCAGGCTTTTTACGCCCGCGACCTGGCCGGCACGGTCGTCCTCGTGGGTGTGCCCACCCCGGAGATGAAGCTGGAACTGCCGCTGCTGGACGTCTTCGGACGCGGCGGCGCGCTCAAGTCGTCCTGGTACGGCGACTGCCTGCCCTCCCGCGACTTCCCGATGCTCGTCGACCTGTATCAGCAGGGCCGACTGGACCTGGACGCGTTCGTCACGGAGACCATCGCGCTGGACGAGGTCGAGAAGGCGTTCGAGCGGATGCACGGCGGCGACGTGCTGCGCTCGGTGGTGGTCCTTTGATGGCCGCCCGCATCGAACACCTCGTCACCTCGGGAACGTTCTCCCTGGACGGCGGCACCTGGGACGTCGACAACAACGTGTGGATCGTCGGCGACGACCACGAGGTGATCGTCATCGACGCCGCGCACGACGCCGAGGCCATCGCCGCCGCCGTCGGTGGGCGCACCCTGCGGGCGATCGTGTGCACCCACGCCCACAACGACCACATCGACGCCGCGCCCGCACTCGCGGAGCGCGCCGGCGCCCCGATCCTGCTCCACCCGGACGACCTGCCGCTGTGGAAGCAGACCCACCCCGACAAGGCGCCGGACGCCGAACTGACCGACGGCCAGGGCCTCACGGTGGCCGGCATCGAGCTGACCGTGCTGCACACGCCGGGCCATGCGCCCGGCGCGGTCTGCCTGTACGCACCGGCCCTGACGGCCCTCTTCAGCGGCGACACCCTGTTCGCCGGTGGACCGGGGGCGACGGGACGGTCGTACAGCCACTTCCCGACCATCATCGAGTCGATCCGGGACCGGCTGCTGACGCTGCCGGGCGACACCGTCGTGCACACCGGGCACGGGGGACGACCACCGTCGCCGCCGAGGCTCCGCACCTCCAGGAGTGGATCGGCCGCGGTTTCTGACGCCCACTCGCGCCCCTCACCCGCCCGCCCTCGGCTCGCGTCCGTCGCGAGCCGATGCGGCGGGCTGTTGTTGTTCTATATGAATTGGGTTTCGTGTTACGCAACGCCATAAACGGCTCGGAGTGCCCTCTGGATGCCTTGACAAGGGTTCTGGCCGACCTCAAACTGATGTTGCGCTTACCGCAATCCGTTTCGCTATACGCACCGAGGTGTCATGATGATTCCCGCGTGCCGTCTCGCGGATCTCCCGCGAGGAGAGGCCCACCGGCTCGACACAGATCCTCCGGTCTCGGTGTTCCACACCGACGACGGCGAACTCTTCGCCATCGACGACACCTGCACCCACCAGGACGCCTCGCTCGCCGACGGCTGGCTGGAGGGCTGCGAGGTGGAATGCCCGCTGCATGCTTCGAAGTTCGACCTGAGGACCGGCGCGGTCGACTCTCCGCCGGCCAAGCTCCCGGTCCGGACGCACGAGGTCGTCGTCGAGGACGGCGTGATCCACGTCCGGGTGTCCGCGGATGCCCCCAACCTGCCGCCCTGCGTCGCAGCCCGGCTCGCCGGGGGTTCCGCGTGAGGACCGTCGCCGTGGTCGGCGCCTCGCTGGCCGGTCTGTCGGCGGCGCGCTCGCTGCGGAAGCAGGGCTATGACGGGCGGCTGGTCGTCATCGGTGACGAACTCCACCGTCCGTACGACAGGCCTCCGCTGTCCAAGGAGTTCCTGGCCGGCACCCTCGGCGAGGCGGATCTCTCGCTGGAGACGGACGACGAGGACCTGCGGGCGGAGTGGCTGCTCGGCGCTCGTGCCGCCGGACTCGACCGCACCGAGCGCGCCGTCCGGCTCGCCGACGGGCGGGAGGTCCGCGCCGACGGCATCGTCATCGCGACCGGCGCCGCGGCGCGTACTCTGCCGGGGTCCGAAGGCCTGGCCGGGGTGCACACCCTGCGCACCCTGGACGACGCCCGGGCCCTGCGGGACGAACTGGCCCGGGGCGGACGGCTGGTGGTGATCGGCGGCGGCTTCATCGGTGCCGAGGTCGCCTCCACCGCATACGCCCTCGGGCTGGACGTGACGGTCGTCGAGGCGGCCCCGACGCCGCTGGCCGGACCGCTCGGCGCGAGAATGGGCGACATCGTCTCCGCCCTCCATGTGGACCACGGCGTAAGGCTGTTGTGCGGCGTGGGGGTCAAGGGACTGAGCGGGGAGCGGCGGGTGGACGCCGTCCTGCTCGAGGACGGCCGCAGCATCCCCGGCGACATCGTCGTCGTCGGTGTGGGCGCACGCCCGTGCGTCGAGTGGCTGGAAGGCTCCGGTGTCGAACTCGACAACGGCGTCAAGTGCGGCGCCGACGGCCGCACCAGCCTGGCCGGCGTGGTCGCGGTCGGCGACTGCGCCAGCTGGTACGACCCCCGCGCGGGTGCCCACCGCCGCGTCGAACACTGGACCGGGGCGCGCGAGCGTCCCGACGCCGCGATCGCCACACTGCTGGCGGGCGGCGCGGTGGAGCCGGGTGTGCCCCGGCCGCCGTACTTCTGGTCCGACCAGTACGGCGTGAAGATCCAGTTCGCCGGTCACGCGGCAGCCGCCGACAGTGTGACCATCGAGGCGGGCGCCGCGGACGACCGCGACGTCCTGGCCGTCTACCGGCGTGCCGGAGTTCCGGTCGCCGTGCTCGGGATGAACCAGCCTCGGCTGTTCACCCGCTGGCGCAAGCAGCTCGCCGCCGCGGGCTCTTGACACGGCCTCTGAGTCATTTCATGCTGCGGTTGCACATGGCACGCAGCGTTGCTCCATGCACAACGCCGTCCGGAGTCGTTCTTCCCGGCGCGTGAATGGCCCCTCCACGACGTTCCCCGAGGAGTGCACCGTGACCTCGACCAGCCTGCCGGACAGTCTGATCGCCACCCTCCCCGGCTCCTCCTATACGGATCCGGGGATCTTCGCCCAAGAGCAGGAGCGCATCTTCGAAACGATGTGGTTCTGCGCCGTGCGTTCCTCGGACCTGGCCAAGCCCGGGGCCTTCCGGACCGTAGAGGTGGGCCGCGAGAGCATCCTGATCACGCGTGCGCGCGACAACTCCGTACGCGCCTTCTTCAACGTCTGCCGGCACCGCGGTGCCAAGCTCTGCACCGAGGAGGCCGGCGAGGTCAAGCGTGCCTTCCAGTGTCCGTACCACGCCTGGACGTACGACCTGAACGGCAAGCTCGTCGCGGCGCCCAACCTCACGAAGATGCCCGACGTCGGCCGCACCGAGTTCGGCCTGGTGAGCGTGACCACCCGCGAATGGCTCGGCTACGTCTGGGTCTGCCTGGCGGAGAACCCGCCCTCCTTCGAGGACGACGTCCTCGGCGAGGTCGTCGGCCGGCTCGGCGACGTGGAGTCGATCGAGCACTACGACATCGACAACCTCTCGGTCGGCAAGCGGATCGTCTACGACGTCAAGGCGAACTGGAAGCTCATCATCGAGAACTTCATGGAGTGCTACCACTGCGCCACGATCCACCCCGAACTCACCGAGGTGCTCCCCGAGTTCGCCGACGGCTACGCGGCCCAGTACTACGTCGGCCACGGCGCCGAGTTCGGCGAGGAGGTCCAGGGCTTCACCGTCGACGGCTCCGAGGGGCTGGACCGCATACCCGGCGTGTCCGACGACCAGGACCGCCGCTACTACGCGATCACCATCAAACCGCAGGTCTTCATCAACCTCGTCCCCGATCACGTGATCTTCCACCGGATGTACCCGGTGGCCGTCGACCGCACGATCGTCGAGTGCGACTGGCTCTATCTTCCGCACGTCGTCGAGAGCGGCAAGGACGTCAGCCGGTCCGTGGAACTCTTCGACCGGGTCAACCGCCAGGACTTCGACGCGTGCGAGCGCACGCAGCCCGGGATGAGCTCCCGGATGTATGCCAAGGGCGGGGTGCTGGTGCCCAGCGAACACCACATCGGTGCCTTCCACGACTGGGTGAACGAGCGCCTCGGAACTCCCCGGCCGTAGGGGGGCGGGTCAGCCCAGGTAGCCCATGCGATGGCTGATCTCCTCCGCGCCCTTGACCAGCACCGGGGCGAGTTCGTGCATGCGCTCCTCGGTGAACCGGTACGAGGGCCCGGAGGCGCTGAGTGCCGCGATGACCTCTCCGTCCCGGTCGCGGACCGGCGCGGCCATGGCGTGGAGCCCCAGCTCCAGCTCCTCCACAGTCCAGGCGTAGCCGCGCTCCCGGGCCTCGGCGAGATTCTTCTCGAGCTTCGCCTTCGAGGTCAGCGTGTGCGGGGTCACCTTCTTCAGGCCGGCCTCCGACAGCAGCGCGGCGCGCTCCTTGGCGGGCATGTGGGCCAGCAGGACCTTGCCGCTGGAGGTGGCGTGCAACGGGGTCAGCTCGCCGACCCAGTTGTGCGCGGTGACGGCGCCGGGGCCGCGCACCTCGTAGAGGTTGATCGCGTAGTGCTCCTGCATGACGGCGATGTTGACGGTCTCGCCGATCTCCTCGGCGAGGCGCTCACAGACCGGGCGGCCCTGCTGGGTGATGTCGATGCGTCCCGTGACCGCGCCGGCCAGGCGTACGATGCCGAAACCGAGGCGGTACTTGCCGCGCTCGCCCGCCTGCTCCACCAGACCGCGCGCCTCCAGGGCGCCGAGCAGCCGGAACGCGGTCGACTTGTGAACATCGATCTCGGCGGCCACCTCGCTGACGCCGGCCTCGCCGCGCTGGGCCAGGATCTCCAGCACGCTGATGGCGCGGTCGACGGACTGCACCCCGCCGGACTGCGAACCTGTCGTTTCAGTATCTGGACTGTAGTTGCTCATAGCGAAACTATACGCGCAGTAAACAACGCCGGCGCAAGTAACAGCGTCGAAACGTAGACCGCGCAAGTTGCGTGGCACGCAACCTAGTGCGTATAGCGATACCCGTACTAGCATGCCACGCGTATCTACGGCGCGAGCGAGACGAGGCACCATGGCTCCCCTGCAATACGACTTCGTCATCGTCGGTGGTGGATCCGCCGGCAGTGCACTGGCGAACCGACTCTCCGCCGACCCGGGCAACCAGGTGCTGGTCCTGGAGGCCGGCCGGCCCGACTACCCGTGGGACGTCTTCATCCACATGCCCGCGGCGCTGACCTACCCGATCGGCAGCCGGTTCTACGACTGGAAGTACGAGTCCGAACCAGAGCCCCACATGGGCAATCGGCGCATCTACCACGCGCGTGGCAAGGTGCTGGGCGGTTCCAGCAGCATCAACGGCATGATCTTCCAGCGCGGCAACCCCATGGACTACGAGCGCTGGGCCGCCGACGCCGGTATGGAGACCTGGGACTACGCGCACTGTCTGCCGTACTTCAAGCGGATGGAGAACTGTCTCGCGGCCGACCCCGACGACGAGTTCCGCGGCCACGACGGCCCGCTCGTCCTCGAACGCGGTCCCGCCTCCAACCCGCTGTTCACCGCCTTCCTCAAGGCCGTCCAGGAGGCGGGCCACCCCCGCACCGACGACGTCAACGGGTACCAGCAGGAGGGCTTCGCCCCCTTCGACCGCAACGTCAGCCGCGGCCGCCGGCTGTCGGCCGCGAAGGCGTACCTCAAGCCCGTGAAGAAGCGGCCCAACCTCACCGTCACCACCCGCGCCCTGGTCACGCGCGTCCTCTTCGAGGGCAAGAAGGCCGTCGGTGTCGAGTACCGGCGCCGCGGCAAGGTCCACCAGGTGCGCGCCCGCGAGGTCATCCTCTGCGGCGGCGCGATCAACTCCCCGCAGCTGCTCCAGCTCTCCGGAGTCGGCAACGCCGAGGAACTGAGCGCGCTCGGCATCGACGTCGTCCACGACCTTCCGGGCGTCGGCGAGAACATGCAGGACCACCTGGAGGTGTACATCCAGTACGCCTGCAAGCAGCCCGTCTCGATGCAGCCGTACATGGCGAAGTGGCGCGCGCCCTTCATCGGTTTGCAATGGCTCTTCCGCAAGGGCCCCGCCTCGACCAACCACTTCGAGGCCGGCGGCTTCGCCCGCAGCAACGAGGACGTGGACTACCCCAACCTGATGTTCCACTTCCTGCCGATCGCGGTCCGCTACGACGGCTCCTCGCCCGCCGGCGGCCATGGCTACCAGGTGCACGTCGGGCCCATGTACTCCGACGCCATCGGCTCGGTGAAGATCAAGAGCAAGGACCCGCAGGAACACCCGGCGCTGCGCTTCAACTACCTGTCCACCGAGCAGGACCGCCGCGAGTGGGTCGAGTCGATCCGGGTCGCCCGCGAGCTCCTCAACCAGCCGGCCATGGCCCCGTACAACGACGGGGAGATCTCACCCGGCCCGTCCGTGGCGAGCGAGGAGGAGATCCTCGCCTGGGTCGCCAAGGAGGGCGAAACCGCCCTGCATCCTTCCTGCACCTGCAAGATGGGCACCGACGAGATGTCGGTCGTCGACCCCACCAGCATGCGGGTGCACGGTGTGGAGGGGCTGCGCGTCGTCGACGCGTCGGTGATGCCCTACGTCACCAACGGCAACATCTACGCGCCGGTCATGATGATCGCGGAGAAGGCGGCCGACCTCATCCTCGGCAAGGAGCCGTTGCCCGCCTCCAAGGCCACGTACTACCGATACCGGGATGCCCAGAAGCAGGCCGGGTAGACGTTGGACGCCGAAGGGTTCCGGGCGCTGTTGTCGAGCGTCCGCTACGAGGTGCTGCCCGCGAAGACGGCCGAGGACAAGGTCCTCGCCCATGTACCGCGCGACGTCGTCGTCACCGTGACGGCGTCGCCGGTCAAGGGCCTGGAGCCGACGCTCGACCTCGTCGGCCGGCTGGCGGCGCACGGATACCGCGTCGTCCCGCACGTGCCCGCGCGGCTGCTGCGGGACGACGCGCATCTGAAGGATGTCGTCGACCGGCTCCGGGAGACGGGTGTCGACGACGTCTTCGTCCCGGCCGGCGACGCCGATCCGCCGGCCGGGGTCTACGACGGGGCGCTACCGGTGCTGCGCAGGCTGAGCGAGCTGGGCAGCCCGTTCGCGCGGGTCGGTATCACCGGCTATCCCGAGAGCCATCCGCTCATCCACGACGACCTCACCATCCAGGCCATGTGGGACAAACACACGCACGCCACGTACATCGTGAGCAACCTCTGCTTCGATCCGCGCGTGCTGGGTGACTGGGTCGGCCGCATACGGCGCCGCGACGTCACCCTGCCCGTCCATGTGGGCGTGGCGGGGCCCGTGCAGCGGGCGAAGCTGCTGGCCATGGCGACGAAGATCGGGGTGGGGGAGTCGACGCGCTTCCTCACCCGGCACGCCTCGTGGTTCCTGCGGTTCGCGACCCCCGGCGGCTACTCGCCGGACCGGCTGCTCGCCCGCAGTGCCGAGGCGCTTACCACGCCCTCGGCTGGGGTGGCGGGCCTGCACGTGTTCACGTTCAACCAGATCGCCGAGACCGAACGGTGGCGCCGTGCCCTGCTGGACCGGTTGGGCGACTGAACCGGGAGGGGCATGGCACCCGAAACCGACTGGCGACTGCCCCGAACCTATACCGGCGCCTCCGGGGGCGTCCGCTGGGACCGGCTGGGCCACCCCGGCCGGCCACCGGTCGTCCTGCTGCACGGCACCCCCTTCTCGTCGTACGTCCGGCGTGCGGTCGCCCGCCCGCTCGCCCGGTACCCTCGGGTGTTCGTCCGGGACATGCCCGGCTACGGGACCTCCGAGAAGGACGGGCCAGGACGTGTCCCTGGCCGCCCAGGGCCGGGTCTTCACCGAGCTCCTGAGCCACTGGGGCCTCAGGGAACCGCTCGTGGTCGCCCACGACTTCGGCGGGGCCGTCGTCCTGCGGGCCCCTCTGCTGCACGGCGCCCGCTGTCGGGCCCTCGCCCGGGTGGATCCGGTCGCGCCGGCACCGTGGGGGTCCCCGTTCTTCCGGCTCGTCGGCGAGCACGCCGACGACGAGATCCAGGGCCGCTGCAGCGGGATCGGCATCCCCACGCTCGTCTGCTGGGCGAGGACGACACCTGGATCCCGGTGGCGAAGGGCCGCGAGCTCGCCGCTCTCGTCCCCGGCGCGCAATTCGAACCGGTCGCCGGAGCGGGGCACCTCGTCCAGACGGCACCCTGGTGCGTGAGTACGTCGGTTCCGCCGGCAGCCCCGGCCTGCGCCCCGCCGTCCTCGACCGGCTCCACTTGGACACCATGGTCGGCGTCCGGGGCGACCGAATCGGTAACGCAGAGTTTTCACCTTCGCGTCAGGGCCGGAGACGTCGAAGTGAACCCTCATGAAGAAACGGCCCTGGAGCCGATCACCGAACGGACGTACTCACGGCCAGGTTGCGGTCGAGGGGACATGCGCAGCGTTCGTCGGTGCGTATTGCACAACTCGGCGAGCAATACGCAACATAGGCGGACTCGATGGGGTCATCGGTCAAGAGAGAAGGGTCGATGGGCCCCTTGCGAAATCGTCATCCGCCAACCCCTTGACGTAGGTCTGCAGCGTTCGTCATGGTGTTCCACCACAAGCAATTGAATGCACGATGCGCAACGCATAACGGCTGAAGGGCTTGGCGCGTGGCAGACCTGTATGTGGCTGGGGAATGGCGCGATGCGGTGGCCGGTGGGCGCCGGGAGATCCGCTGTCCCGCTGACGGCGCGCTCGCCGCGACCGTGTCCGAGGGGACGCGTCCGGATACCGAGGCGGCGATCGCGGCGGCCCGCCGGGCCTTCGACGAAGGTCCCTGGCCGCACACCCCCGAGCGGGAGCGCGGTGCGCTGCTGCTGCGCACCGCCGACCTCATCGAGCGTGACGCCAAGGAGTTCGCCCGCGCCGAGTCGCTGGACACCGGCAAGCGGCTGGTGGAGAGCGAGTACGACATCACCGACGTTGTCTCCTGTTTTCGCTACTACGGCGGGATCGGGGGCACGGATGCCGGCCGGGTGATCGACACCGGTCGTGATGACGCCGTCAGCCGTGTCGTCTATGAACCGATCGGCGTGTGCGGGCTCATCACCCCCTGGAACTACCCGCTGTTGCAGGCCAGTTGGAAGGTCGCCCCGGCGCTTCTCGCGGGCAACACGATCGTCCTCAAGCCCAGTGAGCTCACCCCCTCCACCTCGATCCTGCTGATGCGGGCACTGGAGGAGGCCGGGCTCCCGGCCGGTGCCGCCAATCTCGTCCTGGGCACGGGCCCCGAGGTGGGCGCACCGCTCTCCGAGGACCCGGCCGTCGACATGGTCTCCTTCACCGGAGGCCTGGAGACCGGCAAGCGCATCATGGCCACCGCCGCCGCGACCGTGAAAAAGGTCGCGCTGGAGCTCGGCGGCAAGAACCCCAACGTGATCTTCGCCGACGCCGACTTCGAGACGGCCGTCGACTTCGCCCTCACGGCCGTCTTCCTGCACTCGGGCCAGGTCTGCTCGGCCGGCGCCCGGCTGATCGTCGAGGACTCGATCCATGACGCCCTGGTCGACGAGGTCGTCCGTCGCGCCCGGCGGATCCGACTGGGCGGGCCCTTCGACCCCGAGGCCGAGACCGGCGCGCTGATCTCCGCGCAGCACCGGGAGAAGGTCGAGGCGTATGTCGCGGCCGGCCTCGCCGAGGGCGCCGTACTGCGCTGCGGCGGCGAACGGCCGGGCGATGCCGCCCTCGCGGACGGTTACTACTACCCGCCGACCGTGCTCGACGCGTGCACGCAGGACATGCGGGTGGTGCACGAGGAGTCCTTCGGACCCGTGCTGACCGTCGAGCGCTTCACCGACGAGGACGACGCCGTACGCATCGCCAACGACACCGAGTACGGACTCGCCGGAGCCGTCTGGACCCAGGATGCCGGGAAGGCCCAGCGGGTCGCCCGGAGACTGCGCCACGGCACGGTGTGGATCAACGACTACCACCCCTACGTGCCGCAAGCGGAATGGGGTGGCTTCGGGCACTCGGGCGTGGGCAGGGAGCTGGGACCGACCGGCCTGGACGAGTACCGAGAGCCCAAGCACATCTGGCAGAACATCCAACCCCGGCCGCAGCACTGGTTCCGCGGCTGAACGCCGAAGAGAGGTCGATCGTGACCCCAGCACAGACTGAGGTGCCGCAGCGGCGCGGCACGTCCCAGGACTCGGTTCCCACCCCGGTCATATCCGTGCGCAAGCTGTGGAAGGTGTTCGGGCCGAAGGCAGACCAGGTACCGGACTCCGAGGAGCTGTGCGGGCTCACCCGTCGCGAGCTGATGGACCGCACCGGATGCACCGCCGCCGTACGCGATGTGAACTTCGAGGTCTCGCCCGGCGAGGTCTTCGTCGTCATGGGCCTGTCCGGCTCCGGGAAGTCCACGCTGGTGCGATGTCTGACCCGGCTGATCGAACCCACCGCGGGGGAGATCGTCTTCGAGGGCGAGGACATCCGCCACGCGGACGACAAGCGCCTGCGCGAACTGCGTCGCCGCAAGTTCTCCATGGTCTTCCAGCACTTCGGGCTGCTGCCGCACCGAAGGGTCGTCGACAACGTGTCGTTCGGCCTGGAGATCCGCGGCATGAGCAAGACCGAGCGCACCAAGCGGGCGCTTGAGGTGGTCGAACTGGTCGGCCTCTCCGGATACGAGAACTCCTACCCCGACCAGCTCTCCGGCGGTATGCAGCAGCGCGTCGGCCTCGCCCGGGCGCTGGCAGGCGACCCGGACGTGCTCCTCTTCGACGAACCGTTCTCGGCGCTCGACCCGCTGATCCGCCGGGACATGCAGAACGAGGTCATCCGGCTGCACCACGAGGTCGGCAAGACGATGGTGTTCATCACCCACGACCTCTCCGAGGCGCTCAAGCTGGGTGACCGCATCCTCATCATGCGCGACGGCAAGACGGTCCAGTGCGGCACCGGTGACGAGCTGGTCGGCGCCCCCGCCGACGACTACGTACGCGAGTTCGTCAAGGACGTGCCGCGCGGCGACGTACTCACCCTGCGCTGGATCATGCGCGCGCCGGAGGACGGCGACGAACTGGACGGCCCCGAGCTGGGCCCGGATGTCGTGGTGAAGGAGGCCACCCGGGCGGTGCTCGCGGCCGACAAGCCCGTCAAGGTCGTCGAGAACGGCAAGCTGCTCGGCATCGTCGGCGACGAGGAGATCCTCGCGGTGGTCGCCGGGCAGGAAGGCGGCGCATGATGACCGTCGCCATCGAGAAACCCGAGAAAACAAAGGCCGTAGAACCGGCCGCGCCCGCCAAGGGCGCGCGCAAGGTCAGCCGGCCCATGATGATCGGCGCGATCCTCGTCGTCTGGCTGGTGCTGTTCGCCGTCCTGCGCGGAAAGCAGACGCTGCCCCTGGCGGCGGCGGACCTGACCGATCTGCACCGGCGGATCAACGACTTCAACGACTCCATCGGCGCCAACCGCAACTCCAACCCGCTCTTCCTGTACTTCTTCAACGAGATCCGGCTGGTCATCGACAACCTGGTGACCTTCATCCAGCACCTGATCTCCCAGCCGTCCGGGGCCCGCCCGGTCCCGCAGGTCGGCTGGCTCGGCGTCGTCGGCATCGCCGGGTACGTCTCCTGGGCCGTGGGGAACTGGCGGGTCGCGCTGCTGGCCGTGGCGGGCTTCACCTTCTTCGGGCTGCAGGGGCTGTGGCAGGAGAGCATGGACACCCTCGCCCTCACCCTCTCCGCGGTGTTCGTGGCCCTGCTGTTCGCGATCCCGCTCGGGGTGTGGGCCGGGCTCTCGGACCGGTTCAACCGGATCATGACGCCCTTCCTGGACTTCATGCAGACGATGCCGACCTTCGTCTACCTGGCACCGCTGACCCTGTTCTTCCTCATCGGCGGAGCGTCCGCCACCATCGCCACCGTGATCTACGCGGCCCCGCCGACGATCCGCATCACCGCGCACGCCATCCGCAACGTGTCGAAGACGACCGTCGAGGCGGCCGACTCCCTGGGCGCCACCCGCCGTCAGTCCCTGCTGAAGGTCCTGCTGCCGATGTCCAAGCGGACCGTGGTGATGGGCGTCAACCAGACCATCATGGCCGCCCTGGCCATGGTGACCATCGCCGCCCTGATCAATGCGCCCGGCCTCGGCGCGAACGTCATCCAGGCACTGCAGTCCCTCGACGTCGGCACGGCCTTCAACGCGGGTCTCGCCATCGTGGTCATGGCGATCGTCCTGGACCGGGTCACGACCGCGGCCAGCGCCCGCGAGGAGAACGCGCGGCGCTCCAAGAACACCTTCGTGCAGTGGCGGCGGCCACTGCTGGGCGCAGGCGCAGTGGTCACGGCGGTCCTGATCTACCTGTCGCACACCTATCTGTGGGCGGCAGACTTCCCCGGCGACGGCACCATCGGCAGCCACATCGCGAGCGCGGCGGACACCGCGACCAACTGGGCGCAGGACAACCTGTCGGGTCTGACCAACGCGATCCGCGACGCCATCACCAACGGCCTGCTCAATCCGTTCCAGACGCTGCTCACCGACTCCCCGTGGTGGCTCGTGGGCGTGGTGCTGGTCGCGCTGGGCGTGGTGTTCGGCGGCTGGAAGGCCGGGGTCACCACGGCGGTGTGCGTGGGCCTGCTGGTCGGCACGGGTGTGTGGTCGGACGGCATGACGACGCTGGCCTCGACCCTCGTCGCCACGGTGCTGGTGATGGTGCTCGGCATCGTCTTCGGCGTGTGGATGGGACGCAGCGTGCTCGTGGACCGGCTGATCCGGCCCACCCTGGACGCGGCCCAGGTCATGCCGCCGTTCGTCTACCTCGTACCGTTCCTCGCGCTGTTCGGCGCCACCCGCTTCACGGCCATCGTCGCGGCGATCGTCTACGGGGCGCCCGTCACGATGAAGATCATCGCGGACGGGATCCGGGCCGTGCCCGAGACCACCGTGGAAGCGGCCACCTCCGCCGGGTGCAACACCTGGCAGATCATCACCAAGGTCCAACTGCCGATGTCACGCAGTGCCCTGACGCTCGCGACCAACCAGGGCCTGATCTACGTGCTGTCGATGGTTGTGGTGGGCGGCCTGGTAGGAGCGGGCGCCCTCGGCTACGACGTCGTGGCCGGATTCTCGCAGGGGCAGCTGTACGGGAAGGGACTCGCGGCGGGTCTCGCCATCGTCCTTCTCGGAGTCATGTTCGACCGGATCACTCAGGCAGCGGCGCGACGCGCGAGCGCTTAAGGAGCACGACACCATGGCAAGACACTGGCGAGCCGGCGCGGCCGGCCTGGCCGTCCTCGGCCTCACCCTCACCGCGTGCGGAGGGGCGAAGGTCGGCGACTCCTCCTCGGGCTCGAACAACGCGGGCAGCTCCGGCAAGTGCGGCACGTTCAACCTCGCGGTCAACCCGTGGGTGGGCTACGAGGCCGACGCGGCGGTCGTCGCGTACGTCGCTCAGCACAACCTCGGCTGTACGGTCACCAAGAAGAACCTGAAGGAAGAGATCGCCTGGCAGGGCTTCGGCACCGGCGAGGTCGACGCCGTCCTGGAGAACTGGGGCCACGCCGACCTGACGAAGAAGTACATCAGCGGCCAGAAGACCGCCGTCGACGCCGGCCAGACCGGCAACAAAGGCATCATCGGCTGGTACGTGCCGCCGTGGCTGGCCAAGGCGCACCCCGACATCCTCGAATGGAAGAACCTCAACAAGTACGCGTCGAAGTTCAAGACGTCGGAGTCGGGCGGCAAGGGCCAGCTCCTGGACGGCGACCCGTCATATGTCACGAACGACGCGGCGCTGGTGAAGAACCTGAAGCTGGACTTCAAGGTGGTGTACGCGGGCAGCGAGACCGCGCTCATCCAGGCCTTCCGCACCGCCGAGAAGAACAAGCAGTGGGTGATCGGCTACTTCTACGAGCCGCAGTGGTTCCTGTCCGAGGTCCCGCTGAAGAAGGTCTCGCTGCCCACGTACACGACGGGCTGTGACGCCGATGCGGCGAAGATCGCCTGCGACTATCCCGTGTACAACCTCAACAAGATCGTCAGCGCCAAGTTCGCCAAGTCGGGCAGCCCCGCCTACAACCTGGTGAAGAACTTCAACTGGACGAACGACGACCAGAACACCGTCGCCAAGTACATCGCCCAGGACAAGATGACCGACGAGGCGGCGGCGAAGAAGTGGGTCGACGCCAACAAGGACAAGGTGGACGCCTGGCTCAAGTAGGCCGAGGCCCGAGCCGGTCGGACATGCCCGGCGGGCGGTGCGTGCAGGTGCGCGCCGCCCGCCGGGCATTGCCGTGTTCAGGGCGGTGTTTCGGCCTGTTTTCCGACGTCACGGACCCCTTGACACCCCCTCCCTGCGACAGGCACATTGAGTTGCGCAACCTGAATCATGTTGCGCAGACAGCAACTCTACGGTTTTGATTTCGGAGGTGCGGCGATGGCGGGACCCCGAGTGGTGATCATCGGAGCAGGCGTCGTGGGAGCGGCCCTCGCTGACGAGATCTCCGCGCGCGGCTGGACCGAAGTGACCGTGGTCGACCAGGGCCCGCTGCCGGCCACCGGGGGATCGTCGTCGCACGCCCCGGGCCTGGTCTTCCAGACGAACTCCTCCAAGACCATGACCGAGTTGGCCCGCTACACGGTCGAGAAGTTCTGTTCCCTCGACGTCGACGGCAAGCCCTGCTTCCTGCAGGTCGGCGGCCTCGAAGTGGCGACCACTCCCGAGCGCGTCGCCGAACTGCACCGCCGCCACGGCTGGATCACCGCCTGGGGCATCGAGGCCCGGCTGCTGAGCCCGGAGGAGTGCGTCGAGCAGCACCCGCTCGTCAACCCGGACAAGGTCCTCGGCGGCCTCCTCGTCCCGACCGACGGCCTCGCCAAGGCTGTCCTCGCCGTAGAGGCGCAGATCCGCCGGGCCACCGAGCGCGGCGTACGCTTCCTCGCCCGCCACGAGGTCCTCGACGTCCAGCAGAGCGAGGGCCGCGTCACCGGCGTCCTCACCGACCAGGGCGAGATCCCCGCCGACGTCGTCGTGTGCTGCGCCGGCATCTGGGGCCCGAAGATCGCCCGCATGGTCGGTATGAACCTCCCACTCACCCCGCTCGGCCACCAACTCGCCTGGACCGGCCCGGTACCGGCGCTCGCGGGCCAGACCGAGGAGGCGGTGCGCCCGATCCTGCGCCACCAGGACGCCGACCTCTACTACCGCGATCGCTTCGACGGCATCGGCATCGGCTACTACGGCCACCGCCCGATGCCCATCTCCGCCGACGACATCCTGTCCGTGGACGAGGCCGACGAGATGCCGTCGGTCCTGAAGTTCACCGAGGACGACTTCGAGGAGGCCTGGACCGAGACCCAGTCCCTGCTCCCCGCGACGCGCGAGGCCAAGGTCGAGGAGGGCATCAACGGCCTGTTCTCCTTCACCACCGACGGCCAGCCGCTCCTCGGTGAATCCCCGGACGTCAAGGGCTTCTGGGTCGCCGAGGCCGTCTGGGTCACCCACTCCGCCGGCGTCGGCCGGGCCATGGCCGAATGGCTGGTCGACGGATACTGCTCGTCCTTCGACCTGCACGAGTGCGACGTCAACCGCTTCGAACCGCACCAGCTCGCCCCCGAGTACGTCCTGGCCCGTGACTGCCAGAACTTCGTCGAGGTCTACGACATTCTCCACCCGCTCCAGCCGTCCGGGGCCCCGCGCCCGATCCGCGCGAGCCCCTTCCACGCCCGCCAGCAGGAGCTGGGCGCCTTCTTCCTGGAGGCGAACGGCTGGGAGCGCCCCCAGTGGTACGAGGCCAACGCAAGCCTGCTGGAAGGCCGTTCCATCCCGACCCCGAACGACTGGGCCGCGCGCTACTGGTCCCCGATCGTCGGCGCGGAGGCACAGGCCACCCGCGAGACCGTCGCGATGTACGACATGACGGCCCTCAAGCGCCTTGAGGTCGGCGGTCCCGGCGCCGCCGCCTTCCTGGAGAGCCTGTCCACCGGCAAGATCGACAAGTCCGTCGGCTCCGTCACGTACACCCTCCTGCTGGACGAGGACGGTGGTATCCGCAGTGACGTCACCGTTGCCCGGCTGGCCCGCGACCTCTTCCAGGTCGGCGCCAACGGCAACCTGGACCTCGACTGGTTCACGCGCCACCTCCCCACCGACGGCACGGTGCAGGTCCGTGACATCACCCCGGGCACCTGCTGCATCGGCCTGTGGGGCCCGCTCGCCCGCAAGGTCCTGCAGCCTCTCGCCGACGCGGACTTCTCGAACGACGGCCTGAAGTACTTCCGCGCCCAGCGCGCCCACATCGGCTCCGTTCCCGTCACCGCGATGCGCCTCTCGTACGTCGGTGAGCTCGGCTGGGAGCTGTACACCACGGCCGACCTGGGCCAGAAACTGTGGGACACCCTGTGGCAGGCGGCCAAGCCGCTGGGCGGCGTCATCGCCGGCCGCGGTGCCTTCAACAGCCTCCGCCTGGAGAAGGGCTACCGCTCCTTCGGCACCGACATGACCTACGAGCACGACCCCTACGAGGCCGGCGTCGGCTTCGCCGTCAAGCTCGACAAGGGCGACTTCATCGGCAAGGCGGCCCTTGAGCGCCGTAAGACCGACGTACGACGCAAGCTGACCTGCCTCACCATCGACGACCCGCAGTCCGTCGTCATGGGCAAGGAGCCGGTGTACGACGGCGAGCGCGCCGTCGGCTACGTCACCAGCGCCGCCTACGGCTACACGATCGGCAAGGGCATCGCCTACGCCTGGCTCCCGGCGGAACTCGCCACCCCCGGCACCACCGTGCACATCGGATACTTCGACCGGCGCGTCGAGGCGGTCGTCGCCGAGGAGCCCCTGTTCGACCCGACCATGTCCCGCCTCCGTGGATAGTACCCAGCGTCGACTTCGAGAGAAGGAGCACTGCCGGTGACCGCTCAGTTGCTGGACGGCAAGGCGACCGCCGCCGCGGTCCGCCGCGAACTCGCCGAACGCGTGGCCAAGTTGACCGCCACGGGCGCCCGTCCGCCGGGGCTCGGCACAGTCCTGGTCGGCGACGACCCCGGCAGCCGCGCCTACGTCGGCGGCAAGCACCGGGACTGCGCGCAGATCGGCGTCGCCTCCATCCGCCGTGAACTGCCCGCCGACGCCACGCAGGCGCAGGTCGAGGCCGTCATCGACGAGCTCAACGCCGACCCGGCCTGCACCGGCTACATCGTCCAACTCCCGCTCCCGCGCCACCTGGACGCAGGCGCCGTCCTGGAACGCATGGACCCGGCCAAGGACGCCGACGGCCTGCACCCCGTCAGCCTCGGCCGGCTCACCCTCGGCGTCGAAGCCCCGCTGCCCTGCACCCCGCGCGGCATCGTCGAACTGCTCCGCCGGTACGACGTGCCGATCACCGGAGCACGGGTGTGTGTGATCGGCCGGGGCATCACGGTCGGACGGCCCCTCGGACTGCTCCTCACCCGCAGGTCCGAGAACGCCACCGTGACCCTGTGCCACACCGGTACCAAGGGCCTGGCCTGGCACGTACGCGAGGCGGACATCGTCATCGCGGCCGCCGGCTCGCCCGAGTTGATCACCAAGGACATGCTGCGCCCCGGCGCCGCGGTCCTGGACGTCGGCATCACCCGTACCGACCACGGGCTGGTCGGCGACGTACACCCGGACGCGGCCTCGGTCGCCGGGTGGCTCGCGCCGATGCCCGGGGGCGTAGGACCCATGACGCGGGCCATGCTGCTCGCCAACGTCGTCGAGGCCGCCGAGAGGAACGCGAACGCCGTATGAATGTGACGGCCCCCAAGCACCAGCTGTATCAGTACCTTTGAGAAGACGGAGACGTCCGATGAGCCCCCGTACCCCAGGCGCCGACCTCCCGGACCACCCGGATTTCCTCTGGCGCACGCCCGAGCCGAAGCGTTCGTACGACGTGGTGATCGTGGGCGGCGGCGGCCACGGCCTCGCCACCGCCCACTACCTGGCGAAGAACCACGGCATCACCAATGTCGCCGTGCTGGAGAAGGGCTGGCTGGCGGGCGGCAACATGGCCCGCAACACCACCATCATCCGCTCCAACTACCTGTGGGACGAGAGCGCCGGCATCTACGAGCACGCGCTCAAGCTGTGGGAGGGACTCGGAGAGGAGCTCGACTACCCGATCCTCTTCTCCCAGCGTGGTGTGCTGAACCTCGCCCACAGCCTCCAGGACGTCCGCGACAGCGTGCGCCGCGTCGAGGCGAACCGCCTCAACGGCGTGGACGCGGAGTGGCTCGACGCGGACGGCGTCAAGGAAGTCTGCCCGATCGTCAACATCTCGCCGGACGTGCGCTATCCGGTCCTGGGCGCCACCTTCCAGCCGCGCGCCGGCATCGCCAAGCACGACTACGTGGCGTGGGGCCTGGCCCGCTCGGCGGACGCCGCCGGCATCGACCTCATCCAGAACTGCGAGGTCACCGGCCTGGACATGGTCGGCAACCGCGTGGTCGGAGTCCAGACCAACCTCGGCCCCATCGCGGCGGGCAAGGTGGCACTCTGCTCGGCGGGCCACACCTCGGTCCTGGCCGCCATGGCCGGCATCGAACTCCCCGTCCAGAGCCATCCGTTGCAGGCGCTCGTGTCGGAGCTGCTGGAGCCGGTGCACCCGACGGTCGTCATGTCCAACGCGGTCCACGTGTACGTCAGCCAGGCGCACAAGGGCGAGCTGGTGATGGGCGCGGGCATCGACTCGTACAACTCCTACACCCAGCGCGGTGCCTTCCACATCATCGAAGAACAGATGTCCGCGGCCCTGGAGCTCTTCCCGGTCTTCGCCCGCGCCCATGTGCTGCGCACCTGGGGCGGCATCGTGGACGTCAGCCCCGACGCCTCGCCGATCATCGGACTCAGCCCCGTCGACAATCTCTACCTCAACTGCGGCTGGGGCACGGGTGGCTTCAAGGCCACGCCGGGCGTGGGCTGGGTCTACGCCCACACCATCGCCCACGACACCCCGCACGCCCTCAACGCCCCCTTCTCGCTCGACCGTTTCACCACCGGCGCGCTCGTCGACGAGCACGGCGCTGCCGCGGTGGCCCACTAGGGAGCCCAACCATGCTGCTCATCCCCTGCCCGTGGTGCGGGCCCCGCGACGAGGCCGAGTTCCACTACGGCGGCCAGGCCCACGTGCCCTACCCCGACGACCCGTCGGCCCTCACCGACCAGGAGTGGGCCCGCTATCTGTTCTTCCGCGACAACCCGAAGGGCCCCTTCGCCGAGCGCTGGAGCCACGCGGCGGGCTGCCGCAAGTGGTTCAACGCGGTACGGGACACGGCGACGAACGAGATCCTGGCGGTGTACCGGGCGGGTGAGGAACGCCCGGCGACGCTTGAGCCCCGCCCGGTGCACTCAGCCTGTCCGGGGGTACCCCCTCTGGGGGAGTTTGAGGACAAGGCCCCTTCAGGGCCGACGGGGGCGCAGGAGGCGAAGCCCCTTCAGGACGGGACGAGGAGGGGCGGAGGGGGCGCTGCAACCATCAGCGGCTCCGCCGCAGGCCAGCCGTTCCGCCACCCCACCCGCGGCCGAATCCACCGCGGCACCCCCCTCACCTTCACCTTCGACGGCACCGAGTACCAGGGCCACCGAGGCGACACCCTCGCCTCCGCCCTCCTCGCCAACGGTGTCATCGAGGCCGGCACCAGCATCAAGCTCGGCCGCCCCCGAGGCATCTTCTCGGCCGGTGTGGAGGAGCCCAACGCGGTCGTCCAGATCGAGGCGCCCTTCCCCGAGCCGATGCTCCCCGCGACCACCGTCGAGCTCTACGACGGCCTGGTCGCGAGCAGCCTCTCCGGCCAGGGACGCCTCGCCACCGAACCGGACCCCGCCCGCTACGACGCCGTACACGCCCACTGCGACCTGCTGGTCGTCGGCGCGGGACCGGCCGGCCTCGCCGCGGCGGCCGCCGCCGCCCGCAGCGGAGCCCGTGTCATCCTCGCCGACGACCAACCGGAACTGGGCGGCAGCCTCCTGGGCACGGCCGAACACCTCGACTGGGTGGCGGACGTCACCGGGCAGCTCGACACCGCCCCCGAGGTGCGCGTCCTGCGCCGTACCACCGTCTTCGGCTACTACGACGACAACCACCTCCTCGCCGTCGAACGCCGTACCAACCACCTCGGTGCCGACGCCCCCGAGCACGTCTCCCGCGAGCGCGTCTGGCGCATCCGCGCGCGTCGCGTCGTCCTGGCCACCGGCGCCCACGAGCGCTCGCTGGCGTTCGCGGACAACGACCGCCCCGGCGTCATGCTCGCCGCCTCGGCCCGCACCTACGTCAACCGCCACGGTGTGCTGCCCGGCCGCCACGCGGTCGTCCTCACCACCAACGACAGCGCCTACCCGGCAGCGCTGGACCTCACCGCGGCGGGCGTGGACATCGTGGCGATCGTCGACACCCGCCCCACACCGGGAGAGTGGGCGCAGCGCGCTCGGCAGGCGGGTATCGAGGTGGTGGCCGGGCACGCCGTCACCGGTACGGAGGGCGACGCGCGGCTCACCGCGGTGACCGTCGCCCCGTACGGAGAGTCCGTGGGACAGCGGGAGTTCACGGCCGACCTGCTGTTGGTCTCCGGCGGCTGGAACCCGGTGGCTCACCTGTTCAGCCAGTCGGGCGGCAAGCTGCGTTACGACGAGGCACTGGGCTCCTTCGTGCCGGACACCTGCCGACAGGCGGTCGAGGTCGTGGGCAGTGCGAGCGGTGTCCTGGATCCGGCCGAGGTCCTGGCCCAGGGCGCCGCCGCCGGTGCCCGCGCGATCGAGGCCGAGGGCTACACCCCGCAGGCGCCCCGCCTGCCGGCGGTGGCCGATCGGCCGCGGCAGACGCCGGCGATGCACGTGTACGTCGTCCCCGGCGCTTCGGACGCCCCCCGCTTCGTCGACCTCCAACGCGACGTCACCATCGACGACCTGGCCCGGGCGGCCGGCGCCGGTCTGCGCTCGGTCGAGCACACCAAGCGCTACACGACGGCGGGCACCGCCAACGACCAGGGCAAGACCTCCGGGGTCCTGGCCAGCGGCGTCGTCGCCGAACTGCTCGGCGTGGACATCTCCGCGCTCGGCACGACCACGTTCCGGCCGCCGTACACGCCAGTCTCCTTCGCGGCGCTCGCCGGCCGCGACCGCGGCGCCCTGAGCGACCCGGTCCGCACGACCGCCATCCACGAGTGGCATGTCGCGCACGGCGCCCTCTTCGAGAACGTCGGCCAGTGGAAGCGCCCCTGGTACTACCCGCAGGACGGCGAGGACATGGCAGCCGCGGTCCTGCGCGAGTGTGCCGCCGCCCGCGACGGGGTGGCCTTCATGGACGCCTCCACCCTCGGCAAGATCGACGTACAGGGCCCGGACGCGGGCGTCTTCCTCGACCGGCTCTACACCAACATGATGAGCACGCTGAAGGTCGGCATGATCCGCTACGGCGTGATGTGCCGCCCGGACGGCATGGTCTTCGACGACGGCACCGTCATCCGCCTCGCCCAGGACCGCTTCCTGGTCACCACCACGACCGGCAACGCGGCCGTCGTACTGGACTGGATGGAGGAATGGCTGCAGACCGAGTGGCCCGAACTGAGGGTCCACTGCACGTCCGTGACCGAACAGTGGGCCACCGTCGCCCTCGTCGGCCCCCGCTCCCGTGACGTTCTCGGCGCGCTGGCACCCCAACTGGCCGTGGCCAACGATGACTTCCCGTTCATGGCATGGCGGGAGACGACCGTCGCGGGCATCGAGGCCAGGGTGTGCCGGATCAGCTTCTCCGGCGAACTCGCCTACGAGGTCAACGTGTCCCCCTGGGAAGCACTCACCCTGTGGCAGGCGCTGCATGAGGCCGGTTCCCCGTACGGCATCACCCCGTACGGCACCGAGACCATGCATGTCCTGCGCGCCGAGAAGGGCTACCCCATCATCGGCCAGGACACCGACGGCACCGTCACGCCGCAGGACCTCGGCATGAACTGGGTGGTGTCGAAGAAGAAGCCCGACTTCATCGGCAAGCGCTCCTACGCCCGTGCCGACAGCGTCCGCGCCGACCGCAAGCACTTGGTCGGCCTTCTCCCCGAGGACCCGGGCACCTTCCTTCCCGAGGGCACCCACCTGGTCGCCGACAGCGAGCTGCCCGCCCCGCCCGTCCCGATGCTCGGCCACGTCACCTCCAGCTACCGCAGTGCCGCCCTCGGCCGGACCTTCGCGCTCGCCCTGATCAAGGGCGGCCGGGACCGCATCGGCGAGCGGCTGTACGCCCCCGTCGGCGACCGGCTGGTCCCGGTGACCGTCGCAAGCCCCGTCCTTTACGACCCCGAGGGAGCCCGTCGCGATGGCTGACACCGCCCCGACCGCCCCGCCCCGCAGCCCCTTGTCTCAGGTCGCGGACCGCCTGGCCGCCGTGACCCGCACGTCAGGGGGTGCGATCCGGCTGGCCGAACTGCCCTTCCTGGCCCAGATCAACGTGCGCCTCGACGCCAAGGGCGCGGCGGCGGACGCCGTCGGGCTCGCGCTGGGCCTGCAACTGCCCCTCGAACCCAACACCGTCGTACGCGCCGGGGAATTGACCGTGCTGTGGCTCGGC
This sequence comes from Streptomyces mirabilis, assembly GCF_039503195.1. Taxonomy (NCBI): domain Bacteria; kingdom Bacillati; phylum Actinomycetota; class Actinomycetes; order Kitasatosporales; family Streptomycetaceae; genus Streptomyces; species Streptomyces mirabilis. Next base: position 2,091,397 of record NZ_JBCJKP010000001.1, on the reverse strand, counting down.
CCGGACGAATGGCTGCTGGTCGGCACGCCCGACAGCGAACGGGACCTGGAGAGCCGGATCCGGGAGGCAGCGGGAGACGAGCCCGTCTCCGTCACGGACGTCTCCGCCCAGCGCACCACGCTCCTCGTGACGGGTCCCCGCGCCCACGACCTGCTGGCGCACGGCTGCGCGCTGGATCTGCATCCGAGGGCCTTCGGCTCCGGCCGCTGCGCCCAGACGACACTGGGCCGCACGCAGGTGGTCCTGGTCTCCCGGGACGAACCCAGGGCCGGGTTCTGGGTACTGGTCCGTTCGTCCTTCGCCGGCTATCTGGTGGACTGGTTGCTGGACGCGGCGACGGAGTACGTCTGAGCGACCTCGGCGGGGTTGCTCCCCGTCGCCCTCGTGGGAGCCCCTCGGCGGGGCTCCCACAAGGCTTTGTGCAGCAAGTTCCGTCCTCTGCTTCGACGGCTGGAACCCTGTGACCGCCACGGCTCACGGCATCACCCCGCCCCACCCGGGAACGCCCGAACTCCACCCGCACGGCCTGCCACGGTCCGGCCGCACGCCGGTCATGGGCGTCGTGCACGTCACCCGGGGCTCGTTCTCCGACGGTGGGCTGTCGTTCGCTCCGGAAGCGGCTGTCGCGCACGGACTCGCGCTGTTCGAGCAGGGCGCGGACAGCGTGGACGTGGGCGGGGAGTCGACCCTCCCCCAGACTCCGTCCGGGGGGACCCCATCTCGCTTCGCTCGGCGCGGTCCGCCCGCCGGTCGAGGAGGAGCTGCGAGGCGTCCTTCCCGTCGTCCGGCAACTCACCGCGGCGGGCGGGACCGTCAGCGTCGACCCCGTGCGGGCCGAGGTCGCCACCCGCGTGCTCGACGCCGGCGCACGGCTGGTCAACGACGTCTCAGGGGCCTTGCCGATCCCGCGATGCTGCCGCTCATGGCCCGGGCGGACAGGCCGTACGTGGCGATGCACTGGCGCGGACACGCCGCCGGCATGCAGACGAACGCCGTCTATGACGACGTGGTCACCGACGTGGTCGGCGAACTGCGCCTGCGGATCGAGGCCGCGTCGGAGGCGGGCATCCGGCCCGGTCGCCTGATCATCGACCCCGGGCTGGGCTTCGCCACGGAGTCCGGGCACAACGGGGAACTGCTGGGCCGGCTCGGGGACATCGTCGCGCTGGGCCGTCCCGTCCTCGTGGGCGCGTCACGCAAGCCGTTCCTGGGCCGGCTGCAGTCGTTCCTGGGCCGGCTGCTGGTGGACCCGGTGACGGGACAACCCCGCCCGGCACGGCTGCGGGACGCCGCGACCACCGCCGTATCCGTTCCCGCCGCCGCACAGGGCGCCTGGTGCCTGCGGGTGCACGATGTCGTCTCGACGCTCGACGCGGTGCGGGTGACAGCCCGCTGGGGCGCCGAGGCGGCGGCGTCGGTACGGTCCCTCGGATCGTTCGAGGCTCAGCCCGGATAGCCCATCCGGCGGCTGATCTCCGCCGCGCCCTTGAGCAGCACGGGCGCGAGCTCGTGGATGCGTTCCTCGGTGAAGCGGTACGCGGGGCCGGAGGCGCTCAAGGCGGCGACGACCTCGCCGTCGCGGGCCCGGATCGGGGCGGCGACGGCGTGCAGTCCGATCTCGAACTCCTCCAGAGTCATCGCGTACCCCCGCTCCCGCGCCTCGGCGAGGTTCTTCTCCAGCTTCGTTCTCACGGTCAGCGTGTGCGGCGTCAGCTTCTGCATCCCGGACGCCGTGAGCACGTCGGCGCGCTCCTGCGCCGGCAGGTGGGCCAGCAGGACCTTGCCGCTCGACGTGGCGTGCACCGGGGTGAGTTGCCCGACCCAGTTGTGCGTGCCGATCGCGCCCGGGCCGCGTACCTGGTGGAGGTTGACCGTGTAGTGCTCCTGCATGACCGCGATGTTGACGGTCTCGCCGATCTCTTCGGCGAGCCGCTCGCACACCTGCCGGCCCTGCTGTGTGATGTCGAGGCGGCCCGTGACCGCGCCGGCCAGCCGCACGATCCCGAAGCCGAGCCGGTACTTGCCCCGCTCGGCCGTCTGCTCGACCAGTCCGCGCGCTTCCAGCGCCCCGAGCAGGCGGAACGCGGTCGACTTGTGGACGTCGATCTCGGCGGCGGCCTCGCTGACACCGGCCTCGCCACGCTGGGCGAGGAGCTCCAGGACGCTGACGGCACGGTCGACGGACTGAACTCCGTTCACCGCGGGACCTGTTGTTTCGGCGTCTGCGGTGTGGTTGCTCATAGCGCAACCATACGCGGTCGGGTCCATGGGCTCGCAGGGCTTCCGGAAGGTCATGGCCGTGGTGGGATCCGGCCGCCCGCGTGGTCGCACGGCCCGTCCCGTCAGCGGAAGACCACGGTGCAACTCCCGTTGGTCAGCACGCGGCTCTCGCTGTGCCACTCCACGGCGCGGGAGAGCACATGGGCCTCGACGTCCCGGCCGATGGTGACCAGCTCGTCGGGGGCGCGCGAGTGGTCCACGCGGACGACGTCCTGCTCGATGATCGGGCCCTCGTCGAGGTCGGGCGTGACGTAGTGCGCCGTGGCCCCGACGAGCTTGACGCCTCGCTGGTGAGCCTGGACGTACGGCCGTGCTCCCTTGAAGCTCGGCAGGAAGGAGTGGTGGATGTTGATGGCCCGTCCGTCGAGCTGCTTGCACAGGTCGTCGGAGAGGATCTGCATGTAGCGGGCGAGGACCACGAGGTCGATGTCCAGTTCGTCGACGAGGCTCAGCAGTCGCGCCTCGGCCTCCGCCTTGGTCTCCTTCGTCACCGGGATGTGGTGGAAGGGGACACCGTAGGTCTGCGCCAGCGGCTCGAAGTCGCGGTGATTGGAGACGATCGCCGGGATCTCGATGTTGAGCGCGCCCGTGGATTTGCGGAAGAGCAGGTCGTTCAGGCAGTGGCCGAACTTCGACACCATGATCAGGGTTCGCGTCGGGGTCGAGGCGTCGTGCAGCCGCCAGCTGATCCCGTACGCCTGGCCGACCGGGCCGAACCCGGTGCGCAGGTCCTCCAGCGAGACGTCGGGATCCGAGACGCCGAAGTGCACCCGCATGAAGAAGCGGTCCTGCAGCCGGTCGTTGAACTGCTGGCTCTCCAGGATGTTTCCGGAGTGGCTCACGAGAAAGGTGGTCACGGCGTGGACGAGGCCGGCCTGGTCGGGGCACGAAAGGGTGAGGACGAACTCGCGGCCGGGCTGTGGTCGAGGGGACATGGCATCCTCCGTCGTGTCATGGTGATGCGTATCGTGCAACGTAGTGGGTGATGCGCAACATGCTCCAATGGGGGTGACCGGCTGGTCAAGGGATGGTGTGCAACTGTCACGACCGCGAGTGATCGTCCCGGTCGACGGGTGGACGTACCTGCGGAGTCCACCCGCGCATCTCAGGCCCGGCGGAGGTGGCGAGGCGGTCCGAGATCTTCTCGGCCGCTGCCTGCACCACGGCGGAAGCCCCTCCTGGTGCGGTGACTGCATGCCCTCCCGGGACTTCCCCGCCCTGATCGACCTCTACCTGCAGGGCCGCTTCGGTCTGGGCGTCTTCGTCCCCGAGGCGGTCGCGCTCGACGAGGTGGAGGAAGCGTTCGCCGAGATGCACCACGGTGAGGTCCTGCGCTCGGTGGTCCTCCTGTGACCGCGCGGATCGAGCGTCCGGTCATCTCCGGACGAGCACTTCGTCCTCGCCCGGCACCCGCAGGTGATCACGGCCCGCGGTATCTGCGTGGCCACCACCGGCGAAGGCGGCCGAGGACTGTTCCTTGTCGCTCATTTCGTCCGGCGCCGGGGCACGCGGTACACCGACCGCGGCAGCTCGTCTGGGGCGAACTGCCCCTGGACGCCTCCGAAGCCGGGCTCGATGAAGCCATGGTCGACGTCCTGCTGGACCGGTGGGACGAGCCGACGCTCCGACCGGCGGAGCTCCGGCCCCCTTCAGGGACTTCCGTTGCGAACTGCGCAACACTATGCGCATTCGGGAACCAATGTGCGGCTCCTCCCTCTTGACAGCACCCGGGCGCCACGGAAAGCATGTTGCACATAGCGATCGACGTTGTGTTATGTGAGACAACTCCCTCGTCTGGAGCCGGCATGAGGTGCATCACCGTCGTCGGAGCGTCGCCGGCAGGCCTGAGCACGGTTCGCGCACTGCGCGCAGAGGGCCACGACGGCGAGATCGTCGTCGTGGGGGAGGAGCGCCACACTCCCCACGACCGCCCGCCGCTGTCCGAGGACTTCCTCAAAGGCGACCTCGACGCCGACGCGCTCGCGCTCGGCGACGCGGACGAGTACGAGGCCCTCGACGTGCAATGGCCGCTCGGCGAGCGCGCGGTGCGGCTCGACCCCGATCCCCGGACCGTCACTCCGACCGGAGGACGGCATGTGCGCACCGACGGCATCGTCGTCGCGACCGGTGCCGGTCCCGGTCGTCGTCTCATGATCTCCCCGCCCCGGCTCCCCCTCCCGTCCCGACGGGAGACCGCCCTGAGCATTCCGCGGCACCTGCGTTACGCCGGGGACCACGAGTGGCTGGTCGTGGACAAGGGCAACGCCACCGCCGGCATCACCGCGTTCGCGGCGAAGACCCTGGGCGACGCAGTCCACCTGCGGCTGCCCGAAGTCGGCACGTGGGTCGAGGCGGGGGAGAGCTGTGGCGAGATCAGGTCGCTGACCTCCGTGAGCGGCCTGTACGCCCCCGCCTCGGAAGCGGTTCTGGAAGTCGACACCGCGCTGGCCGACGAGCCCGGCGTCGTCAACACGCTCTCTGCACCGTCGGCCGGCTGTTCCGGCTGCGCGTCGAGAACATCGCCGGCGCCCTGTCGGCCGATGCCTGTGCCGCCCACTGCGCTCACACCCAAGGAGACCGTCGATGACCCTCTTCAACCAGCCCCTGCGCGAGCTGGACCCGGCCGTCGCCGCCGCGGTCGACGCCGAGCTGCACCGTCAGCAGTCCACCCTGGAGATGATCGCCTCGGAGAACTTCGCTCCGGTCGCGGTCATGGAGGCCCAGGGCTCGGTCCTGACCAACAAGTACGCCGAGGGCTACCCGGGCCGCCGCTACTACGGCGGCTGCGAGCACGTCGACGTGGCCGAGCGGATCGCGATCGACCGGGTCAAGGAGCTGTTCGGCGCCGAGTACGCCAACGTCCAGCCGCACTCGGGTGCCTCCGCGAACCAGGCCGCGCTCTTCGCGCTGGCCCAGCCCGGCGACACCATCCTCGGCCTGGACCTGGCCCACGGCGGCCACCTCACCCACGGCATGAAGATCAACTTCTCGGGCAAGCAGTTCCACGTGGTCGCCTACCACGTGGACACCGAGACCGGTCTGATCGACATGGACGAGCTGGAGCAGCTGGCCAAGGAGCACCGGCCGAAGGTGATCATCGCGGGCTGGTCGGCGTACCCGCGTCAGCTGGACTTCGCCGCGTTCCGCCGGATCGCCGACGAGGTCGGGGCGTACCTGTGGGTCGACATGGCGCACTTCGCGGGCCTGGTCGCGGCCGGGCTCCACCCGAACCCGGTGGAGTACGCGGACGTCGTCACGTCCACGACGCACAAGACGCTCGGCGGCCCGCGCGGCGGCATCATCCTGGCGAAGCAGGCGTTCGCGAAGAAGCTGAACTCCTCGGTCTTCCCGGGCTTCCAGGGCGGTCCCCTGGAGCACGTGATCGCGGCGAAGGCGGTGTCCTTCAAGGTGGCGGCCTCGGAGGAGTTCAGGGAGCGGCAGCGCCGTACGGTCGAGGGCGCGCGGATCCTCGCCGAGCGTCTGACGGCCGCCGACGCCCGTGAGGCCGGGGTCGACGTGCTGTCCGGCGGCACGGACGTGCACCTGATCCTGGTCGACCTGCGCGCCTCCGAGCTGGACGGGCAGCAGGCCGAGGACCGCCTCCACGAGGTCGGCATCACGGTCAACCGCAACGCCGTCCCCAACGACCCCCGCCCGCCGATGGTCACCTCCGGCCTGCGCATCGGCACCCCCGCCCTCGCCACCCGCGGCTTCACCGCCCAGGACTTCACCGAGGTCGCCGACGTCATCGCCGAGGCGCTCAAGCCGTCGTGCGATGCGGAGGCCCTCAAGACCCGGGTCAAGGCCCTGGCGGACAAGCACCCGCTCTACCCCGGCCTGTAACCGACAACCTTCCGCAGGGGGGCGTGCCCGTGACCTTTCGGCACGTTCCTCCCACCCCCGGAGTACGGCGTGGCAATCAGCGTCTTCGACCTGTTCTCGATCGGCATCGGCCCGTCCAGCTCCCACACCGTCGGCCCCATGCGCGCCGCTGCGAGGTTCGGCGCCCTGCTGAAGAAGGACGGCCTGCTCGCCCAGACCACCGCCGTACGGGCGGAGCTGTTCGGCTCCCTCGGCGCCACCGGCCACGGCCATGGCACCCCCAAGGCCGTGCTGCTGGGTCTGGAGGGCAACGAGCCGCACACGGTCGACGTCGCCCAGGCCGACCGGGACGTCGAGCGAATCCGCGGCACCGGGCGCATCCGCCTGCTCGGTGCCGAAATCGGCCCGGCCCATGAGATCGACTTCGATGTCGCGAACCAGCTGGTCCTGCACCGGCGGCGCTCGCTGCCGTACCACGCGAACGGCATGATCCTCTTCGCGTACGACGCCGACGGTGTGCCGCTGCTCGAGAAGACGTACCACTCGCTCGGCGGCGGCTTCGTGGTCGACGAGGACGCCGTCGGGGCGGACCGGATCAAGCTCGACGACACCGTGCTCGCCCACCCGTTCCGCACGGGCGACGAGCTGCTGCGACTCTCCCGGGAGACCGGCCTGTCGATCTCCGCGTTGATGGAGGGAAAGGGGGCCGCAGCTGTGCTCGTCGACACGTTCCCCCGCGTCGCCACCGACCTGCGGGTACCGCTCACCGACCGGTGCAACCGTCCCGATGCCCGCCCTCGCCTCTGTCACGCGTCCCTTCTGCGGCACCTGCGACCGCACCCGGCTCACCGCGGACGGCCACGTGCGCGCCTGCCGGACGGAAGCGTTGTGGTCCTCGGAGATCTCGCTTCGGCCCTACTGCGTGGAGGTGACGTCGACCAAGGCGTCTACGTGTCACCCCAGTTCGCGGCGGCGGCACAGACCAAGCCCAACACGATGGGCAAGGAGCGCGCAGCGACTGTCGCAGCCTCGCTCCCCGACAGCGCACAGGAACTCGCCGTTCACCTGCGGCAGTTCGCATCCTGAGCCCCCTCGCGCGGTAGGCGGGCAAGCCCAGGACGCGAAGCCGTCGTACGGCAGACCCGTCGCTCCTCACTCCTGCGCCGTCTCGACCTTCCCCTTCCACCAGTAGAAGGCGGTGGTCGGCGATCCATCACACTTGCCGACTGCATCGCGATGCACTGGACACCGGGCAGGGGCGGAGTTCCGAAGACCCGGGTTCCGAAGACCCAGGACAACCAGGAGCGGAGAGCGCGCCTTCACATCGTTGCGCACCCGGGTCAACTCCCCCTCGGGAACATCACGGCGGCGGATCCGCGCGCATCGGGCTCCGTCACGGCGAGGTGCCAGGGCTGAGCCCGGAGGACATCGACTCCGCGCGAGGCGTTCTCCACGTCCGCCACCAAATCCACGCAACCCGTGGAAGGTTGTACTTCGCCCTGCCGAAGGGGAAGAAGACCCGTACCGTCGACACGCCCTCCTCGGTGGCCGAGGAGCTGAAGCGCCACGTCGAAGCGTTCTTCCCACCGCTGGAGGTGGAGCTTCCGTGGGGAAGCCGGAGGTGCGGGGAGGAAGTTCTCCCCGCTGTTCACCACACGCCTCGGCAACGCCGTCGCGGTGAACACGGGGAACACCTACACCTGGAAGCCCGCGCCGGCCGAGGCCGCCCTCATCCCGCCGCGCGCCGAGGAGCGAATCCCTGGCAGGGGGCGGCGGCCCCGAAGGACGGCTTCCACGTGCTGCGGCACACCTATGCCTCGATCATGCTGGAGGCCGGAGAGCCCGTCGTGTCCTTGGCGCGGTGGTTCGGGCACTCCTCGCCCGCGATCACCCTCGGTTACTATGCTCACTTCATGCCGGAGGCCGGAAGCAAGAGGCGCACCGCCATCGACGGACTGCTTGGGGAGCGGGGAGATCGGCATGCCGGTCGAAACTCCCCAGATTCTCCCCAGGCCCGTTGACGGGCGATTCCCGTTGCTACGCCCCTCCAAAGTTGCCGTGGATCGCAAGGTTGCATAGATGGGTGGCCTGGGGAAATGCTGAAAGAGGTCACCGTGACCCGCTACATCACGCCGCTGCGTGAGGGCGGCTCGCTGCCGGGGCTCGTCGAGGCCGACGATCTCGGGACGTACGTCATGAAGTTCACCGGCGCGGGGCAGGGGCGCAAGACGCTCGTCGCGGAGGTCGTCTGCGGTGAACTCGCCCGTCGGCTCGGCCTGCGCGTGCCCGGCTTGGTGACACTCGGCCTCGACCCGGTCCTGGGGCTCGGGGAGCCGGACCAGGAAGTGCAGGAGCTGCTCAAGTCGAGCGGCGGACCGAACCTCGGGATGGACTTCCTCCCCGGCGCGATCGGCTTCGACTCCCTCGCCTTCGAGGTGAGCCCCGAGGAGGCCGGGCGGATCGTCTGGTTCGACGCGCTGGTCAACAACGTCGACCGTTCCTGGCGCAACCCCAATCTGCTGATGTGGCACGGCGACCTGTGGCTCATCGACCACGGCGCCACCATGATCTGGCATCACCACTGGCCGGGCGCGGCGACCTCCGCGGCCAAGCCCTACGACGCCTCCGACCACGCGCTCGCGCCCTTCGGCCCGGACATCGCCTCCGCCGCGGCCCAGCTGGCGCCGCTGGTGACCGAGGACCTGCTGGCCGAGGTGACCTCGGAGATCCCCGACGCGTGGCTGGCCGACGAACCCGGCTTCGACTCGCCGGACGCACTGCGGCGTGCCTACGCGCAGCCGCTGCTGGCACGCGCCGGCGTGATCGAGGGGCGCATCAAGGGCTTCGAGGGGGACAAGTGAGCGAGCGGGACGTCTTCGAGTACGCGCTGCTGCGTGTGGTGCCGCGGGTGGAGCGCGGCGAGTGCTTCAACGCGGGCGTACTGGTGTACTGCCGCGCCAAGTCCTTCGTCGGAGTGCGCACCCATCTGGACGAGACCAAGCTGCTCGCCCTGGACCCGGAGGCCGACGTGACCGGCGTACGGGCCGCGCTACGGGCAGTCGAGGGGGTCTGCGCGGGCGGGAAAGCGGCAGGTCAGGCCGCTGGTGACGATGCCGGGCGGCGTTTTCGCTGGCTGATCGCGCCCCGTTCGACGGTCGTGCAGCCGGGGCCCGTGCACACCGGACTCACCGCCGATCCGGAGGCGGAGACGGAGCGGTTGCTCCAGTTGCTGGTCAGGTAATGGATCACACCCACGCGGTGTGCCGTTGACACCGGGTGCCAGGGCTTCTAGCGTCACGTCTACCGAAGGTACTAAGCGGTCGCTCACCGGACGGGCGTACCGTGTGAGCCGCAAGACATTCCACCGCAGGACATTCCACCGCAGGGCATTTCAAGCCACAGGGCTTTTCAAGGGCGAGGAGAACCAGCAATGTCCACCACTGAGCAGCGCGTCGCCGTAGTCACCGGTGCCGCGCGCGGCATCGGCGCCGCGACCGCCGTACGACTGGCCGCCGAAGGCCGCGCCGTCGCGGTGATCGACCTCGACGAGGCCGCGTGCAAGGACACCGTCGAGAAGATCACCGCCGCCGGTGGCAAGGCCCTCGCGGTCGGCTGCGACGTCTCCGACGAGGCCCAGGTCGAGGCCGCGGTCGCGCGGATCGCCGAGGAGCTCGGTGCGCCGACCGTCCTGGTGAACAACGCGGGCGTGCTCCGCGACAACCTGCTGTTCAAGATGGCCGCGTCCGACTGGGACACGGTCATGAACGTGCACCTGCGCGGCGCCTTCCTGATGGCCAAGGCCTGCCAGAAGTACATGGTGGACGCCAAGTTCGGCCGGATCGTCAACCTGTCGTCGTCCTCGGCGCTCGGCAACCGCGGCCAGGCCAACTACTCCGCCGCCAAGGCCGGTCTCCAGGGCCTCACCAAGACCCTCGCCATCGAGCTCGGCAAGTTCGGCGTCACCGCCAACGCCGTCGCGCCCGGCTTCATCGCCACCGACATGACGGCGGCCACCGCCGAGCGCGTCGGCATGGGCTTCGAGGACTTCCAGGCCGCGGCCGCCACCCAGATCCCCGTGCAGCGCGTCGGCAACCCCGACGACATCGCCAACGCGATCGCCTTCTTCACCGGCGAGGCCGCCGGATTCGTCTCCGGCCAGGTCCTGTACGTGGCCGGCGGACCCCTCAACTGACGCCGGAGGGCACGACATGACCACACTCCCCGAACTCTCCGGCAAGGTCGCGCTCATCACGGGCGCGAGCCGCGGCATCGGTTACGGCATCGCGGAGGCCCTCGTCGCGCGCGGTGACCGCGTGTGCATCACGGGCCGCAACGAGGACGCCCTGAAGGAGGCCGTCGAGGCACTCGGTGCCGACCGTGTCATCGGCGTCGCCGGCAAGGCTCACGACCTGGCCCACCAGGCCACGGTCGTCGAGCGCACCATGGAGGCCTTCGGCCGCGTCGACTACCTGGTCAACAACGCCGGTACGAACCCCGTGTTCGGCCCGATGGCCGACCTGGACCTGGACGTGGCACGCAAGGTCTTCGAGACCAACGTCATCTCGGCGCTCGGCTTCGCCCAGCTGACCTGGAAGGCCTGGCAGAGCGAGAACGGCGGCGCGATCGTCAACATCGCGTCCGTCGCCGGCATCTCCCCGTCGCCCTTCATCGGTGCGTACGGCATGAGCAAGGCCGCCATGATCAACCTGACCGTGCAGCTGGCGCACGAGTTCGCGCCCAAGGTGCGGGTCAACGCGATCGCGCCTGCCGTCGTCAAGACCAAGTTCGCGCAGGCCCTGTACGAAGGCCGGGAGGCGGAGGCCGCCGCGTCCTACCCGCTCGGCCGGCTCGGTGTGCCCTCCGACATCGGAGGCGCCGCCGCCTTCCTCACCTCGTCGCAGTCGGACTGGATCACCGGTCAGACGCTCGTCGTCGACGGCGGCATCTTCCTGAACGCAGGAGTGGGCTGACCGGAGTCCCGAGACGGGACGAACGGAGCATCGACGCGGGCGCTGATGGACGAAATCGGCGCTCGCGTCGACGTATGAAGACGGACAGCCAAATGACAACGTAGTCACAAACGCGCTGATCAAGTGCCCTGCCGGGAACACGGATCCACCGGTGTGGCGCTGCGGTATGGTCTGCCGACCCTTGGTACGGCAGATCGAGGAGCGTGCGCGTGTTCAACCGGAACCCATGTCTGCGGCATCTGGCGGCGGTCACGTCCATCACCCTGGTGGCCGGGTGCGGCGTCCTGTCCTCGGCGTCGTCCGGCGACAAGGGACCGATCGTCGTGGGCACCACCAGCGCCCCGAGCACGCTGGATCCGGCCGCCTCCTGGGACGGCTCCTGGGAACTGTTCCGCAACATCTACCAGACGCTGCTGAGCTACCCCTCCGGGGCCACCACGCCCGAGCCCGACGCCGCCCAGAGCTGTGGGTTCGCGGACACCTCGAACCTCGTGTACCGCTGCGAGCTGCGCGCCGACATGAAGTTCTCCGACGGCGACCCCTTGGACGCCCGGGCCGTCAAGTACTCCATCGACCGGATCAAGAAGATCAACCTGCCCGGCGGCCCCGCAGGCCTCCTCGGCAGCCTCGACCGGATCCAGGTACTGAACGCGCGCGAACTCGTCTTCCACCTGAACAAATCGGACGCGACCTTCCCGTTCGTCCTCGCCACCCCGGCCATGTCGATCGTCGACCCCGACGACTACCCCGCGCACGCGCTGCGCAAGGACGGCAAGGTCTTCGGGTCCGGGCCGTACAGCCTGCGCTCCTACGAGGACGGCAAGCAGGCCGAACTCGTCAGGAACGACCACTACAAGGGCTTCGCCGAGCTCAAGAACGACGCGGTCACGATCCGCTACTTCCAGGACTCGGGGCAGATGGTCGACGCCCTCAAGGACAAGAAGATCGACGTCACGTTCCGTGGTCTGGCCTCCAAGGACATCGTCTCGCTCCGGAGCAAGGGGGCTGACAGCGGACTGCAGCTCGTCGAGGGCGCGGGCATGGAGATCAGCTACCTCGTGTTCAACCCGAAGGATCCGTGGGCCAAGAAGCTCGCGGTGCGCAAGGCGGTCGCCCAGGTCGTCGACCGTGCGGCGATCGCGCACAAGATCTACAAGGACACGGTCGACCCGCTGTACTCCATGGTCCCCGCGGGCCTGACCGGTCACACCACGGGCTTTTTCGACGACTACGGGGACCCCAGTCCGTCCAAGGCCCGGCAGATCCTCTCGCAGGCGGGCATCTCCGAGCGCGTCCCGCTCACCCTCTGGTACACCACGGACCGCTACGGCTCCGAGACCGCCCCGGAGTTCCAGGAGATCAAGAGGCAGCTCGAGGACTCCGGTCTGTTCCGCGTGTCGCTCAACGGACGCCCCTGGAAGACCTACGAGGAGGGCTACCGCAAGGGCGAGTACCCGGTGTTCGGGCGCGGCTGGTTCCCCGACTTCCCGGACGCCGAGAACTTCATCGCGCCCTTCGTGGGCCGGCAGAACGCGCTCGGCACGCCCTATCCGGCTCCCCGGATCACCGACACTCTGCTGCCCGCCTCGCGCCGCGAGAGCGACCGTGGAGCGGTGGTCAAGGAGTTCGAGGCGGCCCAGCAGATCCTCGTCGACGACGCACGGCTGCTGCCGCTGTGGCAGGGCAAGCAGTTCGTGGCGGCGAGTGAGGAGATCTCGGGCGGGGAGCAGGCGCTGGACCCCTCGACGATCATGATGATGTGGGAGCTGCACCGCAAGACCAGCTGGTAGGTCACGGGCAGGACCCGGCGAGTGGTGTCGTCCTACGGGGTGCGGGGCCGATTGTCAGTGGTCGCCTGTAGGTTCTGAGACCTGGAAGTGACCGCACATCGGAGGAACTTGACGTGACCGACACCGCCATGCTGCCCGAGTCCTGGCGCGGCGTCCTGGGTGACGAACTGCAGCAGCCCTACTTCAAGGAACTCACCGAGTTCGTCGAGGAGGAGCGCGCCAACGGTCCCGTCTACCCTCCGCGCGAGGAGGTCTTCGCGGCGCTGGAGGCGACTCCGTACGAGCGGGTGAAGGTACTGATCCTCGGCCAGGACCCGTACCACGGCGAGGGCCAGGGCCACGGCCTGTGCTTCTCGGTCCGCCCGGGGGTGAAGACCCCGCCCTCGCTGCGCAACATCTACAAGGAGATGAAGGAGGAGCTGGGCACCCCGATCCCGGACAACGGCTATCTGATGCCGTGGGCCGAGCAGGGCGTCCTGCTGCTGAACGCGGTGCTGACCGTGCGCTCCGGTGAGGCCAACTCGCACAAGGGCAAGGGCTGGGAGAAGTTCACGGACGCGGTGATCCGTGCCGTGGCCGACCGGCCCGACCCGGCGGTCTTCGTCCTGTGGGGGAACTACGCGCAGAAGAAGCTCCCGCTCATCGACGAGAAGCGGCACATCGTGGTGAAGGGCGCGCACCCGTCGCCCCTCTCCGCGAAGAAGTTCTTCGGCTCCCGCCCCTTCACGCAGATCAACGAGGCGGTCGCCGGGCAGGGCCACGAGCCGATCGACTGGCGGATTCCGAACCTCGGCTGATCCGGGACCGGAAGCGGCCCGGGCCGGGTGCGGGCGTCCGGTCCGGCCGTCACCGGGGCGGCTCAGTGGTGTCCGGGGGCGCCTGAGCCTCATTGTCAGTGTGTCCGGTTAGCGTCGGAAGGGACAGCGACGAGCCTGGAGGACGCGGTGGCGGAGCAACAGGAGCAGGCGGCGCCGGACGCCATGATGACCCGGATCGGCCAGGTCGTCATGCTGCACCACGGTGGTGACCGTGAGGAGGCTCGGGGGCGTTTCCTGGATCTGTGGGGGGAGATCGGCGAGGACGGCGACCCCCTGCACCGCTGCACCCTGGCGCACTACCTGGCGGACACGCAGGACGACCCCGCGGACGAACTGGCCTGGGACCTGCGGGCGTTGTCGGCGGCCGAGGAACTCACCGACGGCGACGTCGCCGAGCGTCACCGGTCGGTCGCGGTGCGCGCGTTCTACCCGTCGCTGCACCTGAACCTCGCGGCCGACTATGTGAAACTCGGCCGCTCCGAAGCCGCCCGCAGCCATCTGCGCCATGCCCGGGGCGCGGCGGGAGCCCTCGGGAACGACCGTTACGGGGACGGCGTACGCGCGGCGATCGGCCGTCTGGAGCTGAGACTCGACGGGACGGGCCCGTCGCACGGAGGGCCGGGGGAGGATCCCGGCTCCGTCGAGGGGCCCGGCACTGTCGAGCGGCCCGGTCCCTTCGGCGGGTCCGGAGGGGAGACCCTCGGGCCGCCGAGACAGCGCCCCTAGATCCTGCGGACACCGGCCGTGGTCAATGCCCGTAAGACCGCTTGCAGATGACCGCCTCCGGACTGTCCGCCTTCCAGCCTCCGTACTTCCGGCCGAGGGCACACACGTCCGTGTTGTTCGGCAGCTCGGGGGCGACGGGTGGGACGTCGGTGCGGGGTGCGGGCCGGTGGGGCTGTGGGTGGGGGTGAGGCTGCGGGCGTGGGTGATGCGCGGCGCCCGGGTGGCGCGGAGGGGCCTGCGGGGCGGCGGGCGCCGGGGCGGGCGTACGGTGCGGCGCCGGAGCGCTCGGTGACGGCTTCCGGGACGGCCCGATGAGTTCCAGCGCCTCGCGCGCCGGCGCCTGCACGATCTGCGGCCCGGCCTTGCCGTCGGGACGCGGCGGCGACGTCCGGGACGGCCCCGTCGGCAGGGTGGGAGCGGGCGGTCGCTGGACGGTCACACAGCCGGAGAGCGTGGCGGTGGCCATGGTGACCAGGAGCGTTGCGGCGGTCGTCGTTCGATGCACCCGCTCAACTCTGCTGCGTCCGGCCCGCTTTGGGGAGCTGACAAGCGGAGGTTGCCCCACACGGGTGATCCTTCCGTCCCTGCGGAGGGCGCCGGTGTCCGCAAGGTGACCCGACGCCGAGTGCCCCTGTCTCACTCACCCGTGGCGCCGTCGATCCGTTCCCGGATGAGATCCGCGTGACCGTTGTGACGCGCGTACTCCTCGATCATGTGGGTGTAGATCCACCGCAGGTTGATGGGGCCATCGGTGAACTTGCTCCTGCCCTCGCAGGCGTCGTCCAGCGCGAAACGAGCCGCGTTGCGCCGGGCGATCCCGATCTCGGCCTGCCAGGTGGCGTACGCCTCGTCCCAGGTGTCCGCGTCGGTGAGATGGAACTCTCCGTCCCGGTCCTCCTCGCTGCAGTAGATCGGCCCCGGATCGTCGCCCACCAGAACCTTGCGGAACCAGCCACGCTCCACCTCCGCCATGTGCCGCACCAGACCCAGCAGGGACAACTCGGAGGGCTCGACCGAGGCGGTCCTGAGCTGGGCGTCGTCGAGGCCCGCGCACTTCATCTCCAGGGTCTCGCGGTGGTAGTCGAGCCAGCCCTCCAGCATGGACCGTTCGTCGGCGTTGGTCGCGGGTTCGGTGCGCTGCTTCGTCATGCCCGTATTTTCGTCGAGCGCACGGTCGTTCACCAGGGCTTTTCCTGCCCCCGACTGTCGCCGGGCCGCTGCCCGCCCTCCACTGCGGCCGTATGCTTCCGGCGAGGCCCGCGTCGTAACGGAAGGAGACCCTCGTGAAGGTCGGCTGCATCGGACTCGGCGACATCGCGCGGAAGGCGTACCTGCCGGTGCTCGGTGTCCAGCCGGGGGTCGAGCTGCATCTGCAGACGCGGACGCCCGCGACGCTGGCCCGGGTCGGCGACAGCCTCCGCCTGCCGCCGGAGCAGCGGCACACCGACCTGTCGGATCTGCTGGCGCAGAACCTCGACGCGGCGTTCGTGCACGCGGCGACCGTCGCGCACCCCGAGATCGTGACGCGGCTGCTGGAAGCGGGCGTGCCGACCTTCGTCGACAAGCCGCTCGCGTACGAACTCGCCGACTCCGAGCGTCTGGTGCGGCTCGCGGAGGAGCGGAACGTCAGCCTCGCCGTCGGCTTCAACCGGCGTCACGCGCCCGGGTACACGCAGTGCGCCGATCACCCCCGCGACCTGATCCTGATGCAGAAGAACCGCATAGGGCTGCCCGAGGACGTGCGCACGATGGTCCTCGACGACTTCATCCATGTCGTGGACACGCTGCGGTTCCTGGCGCCGGGGCCGATCGACGACGTGAGCGTGCGGGCCCGGGTCGAGGGCGGCCTGGTGCACCATGTCGTGCTGCAACTCGCCGGGGACGGCTTCACGGCGCTGGGTGTGATGAACCGGCTGAGCGGCTCGGCGGAGGAGATCCTCGAGGTCTCGGGGCAGGACACCAAACGCCAGGTGGTCAACCTCGCGGAGGTGATCGACCACAAGGGGCAGCCTTCGGTGCGGCGGCGCGGGGACTGGGTGCCGGTGGCCCGGCAGCGCGGCATCGAGCAGAGTGTGCTCGCCTTCCTCGACGCGGTGCGCGTCGGCAAGGTACTCAGCGCCCGTGACGCGCTGGCGACTCATGAACTGTGCGAGCGGGTGGTACGAGCGGTTCAGGAGCGGTCCGCCGGGTCCTGAACGCCCGGAAGCCCTCCGTCGCGCACAGCCCCGCCAGGATCAGCAGCGCCGCGTGCACCGGCCAGTCGCCGAACCGGACGTACGGGGTGACGCCGTGCGCGAGCGGTACGTCGTACACCACCGCCGCGCTCGCGTCCGTGCCGAGCCAGGAGCCGATCCGCTCGCCGCTCGG
Organism: Streptomyces mirabilis; assembly: GCF_039503195.1. Classification (NCBI taxonomy): domain Bacteria; kingdom Bacillati; phylum Actinomycetota; class Actinomycetes; order Kitasatosporales; family Streptomycetaceae; genus Streptomyces; species Streptomyces mirabilis. Next base: position 2,074,624 of record NZ_JBCJKP010000001.1, on the reverse strand, counting down.
GCCGTAGACGGCGGAGACGCCGGTCAGCGTCGCGTGCACCATCGGGCGGCCGGTCTCGGCGGCCCTCAGCGCGGCGAGCGAGGCGTGCTGCTCGGGGGCCCAGCTGTGCTGGAAGGTCGAGGTCGAGGACTGTGCGAGGAGCACCCCGGCGCCGTCCTGGGCGAGATGGCGGCTCATGTCGGGGAAGGCGGTCTCGAAGCAGATCAGCGGGCCGACGCGCAGTCCGTGCCCGACGTTCATCACGACCTGCTCGGTGCCCTTCCTGCGGTCCTCGCCCGCCGCTTTCCCGACCGAGGTCGCCCAGCCGAGGAGGGAACGCGCGGGTATGTACTCGCCGAAGGGGACGAGCCGCATCTTGTCGTAGCGGTCGCCCGTCGGGCCCTGCGGTCCCACCAGGACCGAACTCTTGTAGATCCCGGGCCGGTCGGAGCGGTGCGCGTCGACGTTCACCATGATGTCGGCGCCGGTCAGCCGGGACAGCGCGGCGAGCCGGTTCGCCAGGTCGGGGCGGTGCGCGAGGTCGAAGCCGACGCTGCTCTCACCCCAGACGACGAGGTCGGGATCCTGCCCGGCGAGGGTGCGGGTGAGGGCCTCCTCGCGTGAGAAACGCGCCTCCGCACTGTCCGCGCCGCCGATCACCCCGGGCTGTACGACGGCGATCCGTACCTGGCCCGTCACGTCCGGGCGCGGCGACCACACCCAGGTCGCCGAGGTCACGGCGGCCGTCGCGACCAGTCCGGCGACGGCGGGCACACGGGACTCACGCACCGCGACCAGTACGGCGAGCGCCACATTGACGGCGACCACCAGGAAGCTGAGCAGCCACACCCCGCCGACCGATGCGAGTCGCAGCGCGGGTCCGACCTGCCACTGGCTCGACCCGAGCAGTCCCCAGGGCCCGCCGAGGCCCTGCCAGGACCGGACGAGTTCGACGATCAGCCACCCCGACGGCAGGACGAGGAGCGCGGCCCCGACCCGCCCCGCCGAGGGCACCCCGCCGAGGAACCGCCGGACGAGCCAGCCCCAGGGCGCCCACAGCGCGCCGAGCAGTGCCGCTATGACGACCGTGAAGACATTCAGACTCGGCAGCAGCCAGTGGTGCACGGCCAGCATGAAACCCAGCCCGCCGAACCAGCCGTCGTAGGCGGCCCGCCTGCCCGTCGGGGCCGAGCGGGCCAGCAGGATCCAGGGCACCAGGGCGACGTAGGCGAACCACCACCAAGAAGGGGCGGGGAAGGCGAGCATCGGCAGTGCGCCGGCCACTACGGCGACGATCGCGCGCCGCCACGGGGAGGCGAGCCACAGATCGGGCCCACTGCCCAGCCAACGCTCGGGCCAACGCTCGGGCCTCTTCATACAGGGTCTCCCTCCCCGGGGGATGCCTCCAGTGTGCGCGTCGGCGACGATCTCCGACAGAGGGCCTCCCGTCAGGGCTTTCCGGTCAGGGTGTACTCGGGCGGCTTGCGGTCGGCGCGTCCGGTCAGGTGGCGGCGGGTTCCCGGCCCGGCTGGGGCGCGCGGCGCCATTTCTCCTGGACGACGACCTCGCGCAGGCGCCAGCCCAGGTCCGTACGCACCAGTTCGAAGGCGTACCGGCCGCCGCACACGAAGTCGGGCGCGGTGGACCCACCGTCGTGGCCCGCGAACCGCATCGGATTGATGTAGTCCGCCTGGACCCGGGCCGTGTCGCCCGTTTCCTGGTCCAGCGCCCCGAACCGCAGCCGCCGGTTCACGATCAGATGCTGGCGCATGGGGAAGAGCTCCATGCTCCGCGCGAGCCATCCCGCGACCTCGTCGGCGCCGCCCTCGATCCCGCCGGCCGAGCGGTAGTCGGCGCGTCCGTCCGGTGCGAACAGCCTCCGGTACGCCTCCCAGTCGCCGTCGTCGACGGCCACCGCGTACTCGGTCACGAGTCCGTCCACGGCGAATCGGTCCATCACGGTCGCGAGCTCTACACGCTGCGTCATCGGCTCAGTGTTGGCCACGGCGGGTGCGCAGCCAAGGGGCGTGCGCCAACAGGTGTATAACTCCGCCTCGTAAGCAAAGGGAGTTGGTGCGGATGGGCGATTTCTATACTGATCGGATGATCACCGTACCGCTCAGCGCGCTCGAAGTGGCCATGGTCCAAGCGGGCGCCGGAGCCGCAGACACGTTACGAGACACCACCGAGTTCGCCCGGCGCCTGGAAGACCTCGGTTACCTGCGACTCTGGTACGCCGAGCATCACCATTCCCCGGCCATCGGAGCGTTCCCGCCCGTCGTCCTGACCGCCCACGCGGCCGCGTTGACGTCGTCCATCCGTCTCGGCTCCGGGGGCGTTCTCGCTCCGCACCACGCCCCGATCATGCTGGCGGAGCAATTCGGCACGCTGTCCGCACTGCACGCGGGCCGGATCGACCTGGGCATCGGCCGCGGCCCGGGTACCTTCGACGATTCCACGGCGCGGGCCCTGCGCCGCGGGGCCGGTCCGACAACGGACGACGAGTACCGCGACGACGTGTCCTCGACTCTGCGTTTCCTGGTGGACGAAGTCGCGCTCAGCCCGCTCCCGGAGCCGTGGCTGCTCTCATCGAGCACGGCGGGCGCCGCGCTCGCCGCGGAACTCGGGCTGCCGATCGCCTTCGCCCATCACATTCGTCCCGACAACACCCTGGCCGCGCTCGGCCACTACCGCGAGCGTTTCTCCCCCTCCCGCTGGTGCGCTCGCCCGCGCGTGCTGATCTGCGTGGAAACGGTATGCGCCGAGACCGATGAGGAGGCGGCCCGGCTGGCCGGCCCGATGGGCGTCGTCAAGGCCGGACTCCTCAAGGGGCGAGGCGACCTTCCCTTCCCCACGCCCGAAGAGGCGGCGGCCCACTCGTTCACCGCGGAAGAAGCGCGCGTGCTGACGAGCTTCCGTGTCCATCAGGCACACGGCTCACCCGAGACCGTCGCGAAGCACCTGACGGACCTGGCGGACCTGACGGGTGCCGACGAACTCATGCTGGTGACGCCCGTCTACGCCTTGGCCGACCGACTGAGGTCGTACGAACTCGTCAAGCGGCACGTCATGGAGGAACCTCGTGCCGACGGGCGACGTTCATGAAGCATGGCTGTGATCTACAAGACCACGATGACGCCCAGCAAGCTGGAACTCCTCGCCGCCTGGCTTCCCGGGCAGCCGTGGTACATCGGCGCGGCGAGTGAGCCGCACCTGACCAAGGCCGGTGGGTTCCGGCTCGATGATCCTCAAGGGGAGGTGGGAATCGAGTTCATGGTGGTCACGGACAACTCCGGCGAGCGACCGCGCTCCTACCACGTGCCGCTCAGCTACCGTGGGGCGCCGCTCGACGGAGCCGATCGGGCGCTCATCGGCACGTCCGAGCACGGGGTGTTGGGACGGCGGTGGGTGTACGACGGGACCCATGACCCGGTCCTCGTCGCTCAACTGCTCGATCTCCTCCAGGGCCGCGCCGAACCGCAGGCGCAGAGCGAGACCGACACTCCCGCCCCGTCCGTCACCAGCCACTTCACTGGAGCCGGCTTCTCCACCGTGATCGCGTCGGCAGCCGTCGACGACCGGCAGCACGGCACCGCCATCATGGTGGAAACCAAGGAGGAAGCCGGGCCGCACGGTCGGTCGGCGGGCGCCGTGACCATCGACGTCATGCGCGTCCTCCGGTCCGACTCGCAGGCTGCCCGGTCCCATGCGGCCCGGTCGGCCCGAGGACATGTCGTCGCCGACTGGCGGGCGAAGAACGGCGACGAGAGCCGCGGCCTGTTCGTCGTCCTGCGCGACACGGCGCGTTGACCGGACTGCCCGACGCCGACCGTAGTCCCCTCGCTCACGCGTCCCACTCGTCTCACCCGGACGAATACCGCGGCTGCCTACGCCTGGCGCTCGCCGTATCCCTGACCCTGCTCACCCTCGTCGCCGCGTACTTCTGCTGGATGGCGCTGACCATCAGCCCGTCCGGCTCCTGGGACGACGACGCGTACGCCGGCATCGTCCTGTCCTGCGTCCTCACCGTCGGTGCTGCCGGTGAGGCGACGGGGTTTGCCTGCCCGTGGGGGCGTCCGGGCTGTGAGAGGGGTACGACGATGGCTGGTGACGCGCGCGACGGGCTGATACGCGTGGTGTATCTGGAGCGGATCTCCGCGCTGATGATGGCCGGGGGCGCGGTGCTGTCCGAAGCGGTGCTGTGTGCCCTGGTCGGCACGGCTCACGACCGCGAGACGCTGATGATGGGATCGACAGCGATCGCTTTCGTGTCCGTGCTGCTGCCGCCGATGGGTCTTCGTCTCCCCGCCCGCCTGCGCCGCACCTACGACGATGCCTCGCCGATCGAGAGCGTCGCCGCACCACGCGACGGGCAGGACGCGGTGCGGCGGCTGTTGCTGCGGCGCACGGCGGGATTCGGGGGCGTCATGGCCTGCTGGTTCCTGTTCATCGGCCTGGCGTCCCATCAGGTGCTGCCGCCGATCATGCTGGTCACGCTTGCCCTGACCCAGGGGGCGCGGTCCCGGGCGACCGCGGGCTGGGAGCGCGCGAACGGGGCCGTGCTGTGGCAGGGCGTCCCCGGGCTGTGGGGGCCCCGAGGCCGTGTGTTCCGTGTGCCGTACGTCGCCGCGGACCCCGTCGCCCAGGACGTATCCATGAGGGCGGGTTGACGCATCCTCACCCCTTGCACGGCGGTGCGTCCTCGATCGTAGAGTGATCGAAGACGAGTACGGGCTCGATACGGACCCGGGTTGCCCGTTCGCCACCAGGAGGCACGTATGACACGCCATGTCACCGTCGTCACGGGCGGCAGCCGGGGGATCGGTGCCGCGACGTGCGCGCGTCTCGCGGCGGACGGACACGACGTGGCGGTGGGGTACGTGCGCGACGGCGCCGCCGCGGAGTGGACCGCGAGCGCCGTCCGCGCGGCCGGGGCCCGCTGCGTCACGGTACGCGTGGACACCTCCGACGAGGACGACGTCGAGCGGCTCTTCGACACGGCGGCGGACCGGCTCGGGCCGGTGACGGGATTGGTGAACAACGCCGGTGTGACCGGTCCGCTGGGCAGGCTCGCGGACACCGACCCCGCCGATCTACGGCGTGTGGTGGACGTCAACCTGCTGGGCACGCTGCTGTGTTCGCGGCGGGCCGCCCGGTCCATGGCGGCCTGGGGGAGCGGCGTCATCGTCAATGTGTCCTCGGCGGCGGCCACACTCGGCAGCCCCGGTGACTTCGTCCACTACGCGGCCACCAAGGCCGCCGTCGACGCCCTGACGGTGGGCCTCGCCAAGGAACTCGGCCCGGACGGCATCCGCGTCAACGCGGTCGCACCCGGCATGATCGCCACGGAGATGCACGCCACCAGCGGAGATCCGGGCCGCGCCGAGCGCGCCGCCTCGTCGATTCCGCTGCGTCGCGTCGGTCAGGCCGAGGAAGTCGCCGCGGCCATCGCGTGGTTGATGTCGCCCGATGCGTCGTACACGACGGGGGCGGTGTTGCGGGTGTCCGGGGGACGGTGAGCCCCGACGGGGGTGCCGGTCACCGGCCCTTGGACTTCGTCCGGGTCCCCATGCTCGATCTCACGCGGCCTCGACGACCTCTCCGCGTATCGCTTCCGCCCACTTCACGACCAGCAGCTCGTACTCCGCGCGCTCCTGGGCGGAGAGGGAGCCGCCCGCGCGCATCCACAAGGCGCGGATCTGCTCGTTCAGCGCCGCAGCGGACCGCACGGAACCAGAGGACATTAAGTCGGGGGACATGCGCACCAGCCTAGGGGCAAGGACTGACACTGCGCTACCGGGCGGCTACTCATCCCGTATGCGGTTCGTCACGGCCGACGCGGAGCGACGCGAACGGGCTCGGTCGATCCATACGATGACGCACCGGCCCCGGAGTTGAGCGCCCGAGAAGAAGGCACACAGCGTGAGGAAGTGCTCGACCAGGTAGACGCGCAGTCACCCCGGAATCCCTGGAATCCGACGGCCGAGGCCGCTGCCGCGGGGGCGTCCGGCAGGCCCGCGAGGACCTGGTCGATGTCCGCTGCGAGCAGGGCACGGGTGATCTCGTCGACCGCGGCCGGAGCCGGCAGACGGGGCGGGGCGGTGCAACCGTCGTACACCTCGTCGTGGTCCAGGAAGCCGATGTCGTCGCCGGACAGCGCCCGGTCGAGAGCGGTGTGGAGGGGTGCCCAGCGTGCCGTCCCGCGGCGGTACCGGAGCAGGCCCCACAACGCCCAGTCGGTGTCCAGGACGTCGTCGGGCGGAGGGTCCCGATGAGGGGCGGCGCCGGGGGAGTCGACGGCCGACCCGCGACACCGTGCCAAGTACTCCGGAGTGGCTCGGGCGAACTCCTGGATCAGGGCCATGTGCTGGAGCATGGGCAGGTCGGAGGTGCGCTGCCGCCGGACTTGCGCCGAGGTGGACGGGGCCGGCTCAGCGCCGCTCGGCCCAGGCGCGGGACCAGTCCAGCAGCGGCCCCATCGCGGTGACCAGGTCGTCGCCGAGGGAGGTGAGATGCCACGCCGGCTGCGCCGCCGTCGAAGTCGACGCGGCGATGCCTGCCTCGCGCAGTTCCGTGAGGCGCGTGGACAGGACGCTGGACGACATGTCGTCGCAGCGGCGCTGGAGGTCCCGGAAGCCGATCGGGGCGCCGTCGACGTGGAGTTCCCAGATGACCCGCAGTGTCCAGCGTCGGCCGAGCAGATCCAGCGCCGCCATGACGGGGCGACCGCCGGCCGAGCCGCGCACGGGGCGGCCGGGTGTGGGAATGGCGGGGACGGGGGTGCCGGGGGCGGTGGTGCCAGACGTGGGGAAGCCGGGACCAAGGGCTTCCGGTGCGTGACCACTGCTGCCGGGTGCCGGGATGCCCGCGCCCTGAACGGAGCCGCCGGGAGCCGAGGTGCCCGTGCCCTCGAAAGGGCCGCCGGGGCCCGGATCGCCCCGTCGCGGAACGCCGGACGTCGAATCGTTCGGCGCGGGTGTCGTGCCCAAGTACGTACCTCTCGCTGGGAGTCGCTCGTCTCCCACTCTTGTGCTTCGATTTCAGAAGCGCAAGGCTACGAGCCATGAGGCAGCGCATCGACGGCGTCACGCCGCCCTACGAGCCCGAGACCGACCGCGCGTTGCACCGGTGGATGCCGCCCGGTGTCGCCCGCGATCCCCTGATGCTGTTCAAGGTGCTGGAGCGCCACCCGGAGCTGGCCTCACGCATGCGGGCACTGGGCGCGGGCCTCCTCGTCCACGGCCGACTGAGCGACGCCGACCGAGAACTCGTCATCGCCCGCGTCGCCGCCCGCGCCGGGTGCGCGTACGAGTGGGGTGTCCACATGGCGACGTACGCCGAGGCGGCCGGACTCACCCCGCGGCAGGTGACGCTCACGGCGACCGGCGGACCCGACCATCCGGCCTGGTCCGGGCGGCAGGCGGCGCTGCTCCGTGCCGTCGACGAACTGCACGACACGGCCCGGGTGGGCGACGCCGCCTGGAGCGGACTGCGGGAGCATCTCGACGAGCCCGAAGTCCTCGAACTGCTGGTCCTCGCGGGCTGGTACCGCACGATCGCGTACGTCGCCAACGGTGCGCGGATCGAACCGGAACCCTGGGCGCTCGCCCTGCCGGGGACGGACCGCTCGGGCGCCTGAGGGGTGGTGAGCCGTCAGCCCGCGGACTCGGCCGCGTGCGGGCTCAGGCCGCCGGCCGAGACCAGCGCGATGATGACGATGCCGAGCGCGATCCGGTACCAGACGAACGGCATGAAGCTCTTGTGCGAGATGAATCGCATAAACCACGCAATTACCGCGTAACCGACCGCGAAGGCGATCACCGTCGCGAAGATGGTCGGCCCCCACGCCACATGGCCGTTCGCGGTGGCGTCCTTGACCTCGAAGGCGCCCGAGGCGAGCACGGCCGGCATGGCGAGGAGGAAGGAGTAGCGGGCCGCCGCGGCGCGGGTGTAGCCCATGAAGAGGCCGCCGCTGATGGTCGCGCCGGACCGGGAGACGCCGGGGATCAGGGCCATCGCCTGGCAGAGGCCGTACAGCAGGCCGTCCTTGACGTTCAGGTCCTCGAGGGCCTTGCGCTGCTTGGGTGCCCGGTGCTTCCCGCCGGTCTCGTCACGCGCCGCGAGCCGGTCGGCGATGCCGATGACCACGCCCATGACGATGAGCATCGTCGCGGTGATCCGCAGATCGCGGAACGGGCCCTCGATCTGGTCCTTGAGTGTCAGGCCGAGCACGCCGATGGGTATGGAGCCGACGATGACCAGCCAGCCCATCTGGGCGTCGTGGTTCCGGCGCATCTCCTGGTTCGTGAGCGAGCGGAACCACGCGGCGAGGATCCGGCCGACATCCTTGCGGAAGTAGATCAGTACCGCCGTCTCCGTGCCGAGCTGGGTGATCGCGGTGAAGGCCGCTCCGGGGTCCTCCCAGCCGGAGAACGCCGCCGTCAGGCGCAGATGCGCACTGGAGGAGACGGGAAGGAATTCGGTCAGCCCCTGGACGAGTCCGAGGATGAGGGATTCAAACCAAGACATGAAGTGAGGTGGTCCAAGCACTGATCGGAAAGGGACGACGGGCACGCCGGGCCGCTGTGGGCGGTGATCACGGGTGTGGGTGGCAGCGTAGCGTCCCCCAAGGACGGCTCGGCCACAGGGGTTTCGGGTGCAGACGGTGGTCGGGCGGTGGGCGGACGGAGGGTGGGCCGTGAGGGTCCTGTGCCGTCACCCGGTGGGCAACGTTGTCCACCGGGTGACGGGGGTGTTGACCTGCCACTGGACCGGCACATACGTTGCAGCAGAAGAGAAAGCGCTTGCTGCCGCCGGTTCCGTCTCGGTGACACCATGCGTTGGCCAACGTCTGACGTGACGTCCGATGGAGCGCTGATCACGTACATGAGTAACAGCACCGAGTCCGCCCCCAACCGTCCCGCGACCCCGTTCGAGGGCCGCCGTATCCGGGCCGCCGTCATCGGTACGGGCGCCATCGCGCGCGGGAGCCATGTTCCCGCGCTCGCCCGGCTCGCCGAGGAGGGCGAGACGGAGATCGTCGCCGCGGTCGACATCGCGGAGGACGCCGTCCAGAAGTTCTGCGCCGAGGCGGGCATCCCGCACGCGTACACCGATCTGGACCGCATGCTGGAGGAGCAGCGGCCGGACCTGGTCGCGATCTGCACCCCGCCGACCCTGCACCGCGACCAGACCGTCGCCGCGCTGCGCGCCGGAGCCTGGGTCTGGTGCGAGAAGCCGCCGGTCCTGACGCTCGCCGACTTCGACGCCGTCGAGGCGGAGGAGGGGACGGACGGGGGCCCGTACGCGGCCATCGTCTTCCAGCACCGGTTCGGCTCCGGGTCCCGGCACGTGCGGCGCCTCATCGCCGAGCGGACCATGGGCCGCCCGCTCGTCGCGCACTGCCAGACCACCTGGTACCGCAACGCCGAGTACTACGCCGTGCCCTGGCGCGGGCGCTGGGAGTCCGAGGGCGGCGGGCCCGCGATGGGACACGGCATCCATCAGATGGACCTGCTCCTGGACCTGATGGGGCCGTGGAGCGAGGTGCGGGCGATGGCCGGGCGCCTGGTGCACGACGTGGAGACGGAGGACGTCTCGACCGCCCTCGTCCGCTTCGAGAGCGGCGCGCTGGCCACGATCGTCAACAGCGTCCTGAGCCCGGACGAGGTGAGCCGCATCCGCATCGACTGCGAACGCGCCACCGTCGAGCTCACGCACCTCTACGGCCACAGTAACGACAACTGGCGGATCACCCCGGCCCCCGACGTGTCCGACGAGGACGTGGCGGCCTGGCGTGACTTCGGTACGGACCTGCCCAGCTCGCATCTGGAGCAGCTGCGGGAGCTGGTCGCGAGCATGCGCGCGGGTGAGCGGCCGCGCAGCAGCGGCGCCGACGGGCGTACGAGTCTGGAACTGATCACCGCGCTCTACAAGTCGGCGTTCACGGACACGACCGTCCGCGCCGGGGAGGTCGGGCCCGGGGACCCGTTCTACACGGCCCTGCACGGGGGCGCGCCGGGCTGGGCGCCGCCCGCCGCGTCCGCCGGCGAGTCCACGTCCACCGTGAGCCAGGAGGTGTCGGCATGACCGAGTCCGCGCAGGGTGGGCTGCGTATCGTCCACGCCCATGGTGATCGCATCACGATCAGCGACACGACGACCGGCGTGGAGCTGTTGAGCTACGTCTACCGGCCCGAGGCGGCCTGGGAGGCCCCCAAGCCGTATCTGCACCCCCTCAGGACACTGGCCGGTGACATCGTCACGGACTACCGGCCCAACGACCACCGCTGGCACAAGGGCCTCCAGATGACGGCCTCCCACCTGTCGGGCTCCAACCTGTGGGGCGGCAACACGTACGTCCACGGGGAGGGATACCTCGAACTCCCGGAGCGCGTCGGGTCGATGGCCCACGTCGGCTTCGACGAGGTGGTCTCGGACGGGAGCCGTGCGGTCATCGCCGAGCGCCTCACCTGGCATCCGTACGACGGTGAGCTGTGGGCCGAGGAGGAGCGCCGCGTCGAGGTGCACGACGTCGATCCCGCGTCGGGTTCCTGGGCGTTGACCTGGACGACCGCGGTCACCAACCGCCGGGACGAGGCGCTGCGCTTCGGCAGCCCGACCACCGCGGGGCGGGAGATGGCCGGCTACACGGGCCTGTTCTGGCGCGGACCGCGTGCCTTCCGCGACGGCCGGATCATCGGGCCGGACTCCGAAGGGCCCGGTCTGATGGGGCAGCAGGCGCCCTGGCTCGCGTACTCCGGCGAGCACGACGGCGCCGACGGCCACGCGACGCTTGTCTTCGCGCACGGTCCCGAGAACGACCACACCGGGGAGGGCGGCGCCCACCCGGCCCACTGGTTCGTGCGCAACGATCCGTTCGCCGCCGTCGCCCCCTCGTTCGCCTTCTTCGAAGAGCTCGAACTCGCCCCCGGCGCCACCCTCACCCGCCGCTACCGCGTCGTCGTGGCCGACGGGGCCTGGGAACGCGAGGAGGTCGCCAAGTACCTGGAGGAGCACCCGTGGTGAGCGGCGCACACGAGACCCCGGTGTTCACCGGGCTGCCGGGCGCCGTCGCCGTCTCGCACCTCTGCGTGTACGACTGGCCCGCCCCCGACGGAGTCTCCGGCGGAACCCCCCATCTGCACCTGACCTGTTCGGAGGCGTACGTCGTCACCGGCGGGCGTGGAGCGGTGCAGACGCTGACGACGTCCGGGTACGAGGTCACGCCGCTCGAACCCGGCACCGTCGCGTGGTTCACGCCCGGCACCATCCATCGCCTGGTCAACGAGGGTGACCTGCGCATCACGGTCCTCATGCAGAACAACGGCCTCCCCGAAGCGGGTGACGCCGTGCTCACCCTGCCCCCGGAGTACCTGACCGATCCCGAGACGTACGCCGCCGCGACGGTGATCCCGGCCGACGCGCCCGAGGCGGAGCAGGAGCGGGTCGCCCGGTCCCGGCGGGACCTCGCCCTGGAGGGCTACCGGGCGCTGCGCGCGGCGGACGGGCCCGAGCCGCTCGCCGCGTTCCACCGGGCCGCGGCCGCGCTGGTGCGGCCCCGGCTCGCCGCGTGGCGCGAGCGGTGGCGGCGCGGTGCCGAGGCCGCCGCCGCGGCCACGGGAGAGCAGCTCGACCGGCTGGAGCGGGGCGACGTCTCCCACCTCACCGATGCCCTCGTACGGGCCGAACAGCCGTCCGCGCACGGCAAGTTCGGGATGTGCGGACGGCTCGACGTCTACAAGGGGACCGACTAGCCCCTACGGGGGTTCTTCCGGGCCCGCGCCACCGCGGGTCCGTCCCTCCTGAGCGAGTGCAGGCTGGTCCCTACGCCACCGCAGGCCCCGTCGCCGTCCAGCCCGGGGTCTGCGGGTGGGCCGTCAGGTGGCCGTGCTCGACCACCTCGCCGCACTCCCGGCACACGACCTGCGGGACCAGCTCATGTCCGCAGGTGTGCTCCAGCACCATGGGACGGAAACCGCCCTCCTGGAGATGGCGGTCGCCCCACGCCATCAGCGTGTGCAGCACCGGCTCCAGTTCCAGACCGGCCTGGGTGGGCCGGTACTCGTAGCGCTTCGGGCGGTCGCTGTACTCCACCTTCTCCAGTACGCCCGCGTCGACGAGCCGTTTCAGGCGGGCGGTGAGCACATCGCGCGGTGCGCCGATGTTGCGGACGAGTTGGTCGAAGCGGGTGGCGCCGAGCGACACCTCGCGCAGTACCAACAGGGAGTACTTCTCGCCGACGAGAGCGAGTGTGTCGGCGATCGAACAGGGGCGGGCGTCCTTCATGCCACCAGTCTAGGGGGTGGGTTGGTTTGTCCAACCCACTGAGTTACTCTCGAGTCACCTAGTAGGTTTGGAAATCAAACTCGGTGAGTTTGGAGCAGCCATGCGTGACGCCGTCATCGTCGAAGCCGTACGCACCCCCATCGGCAAGGGCAAGCCGAACGGCTCCCTTGCCCACGTCCACCCCGTGGAGCTTCTCGCCCACACACTGCGCACCCTCGTCGAGCGCTCGGGAGTCGATCCGGCGCTGATCGACGACGTCATCGGCGGCACCGTCAGCCAGGTGGGTGAGCAGGCCGCGAACATCACCCGGTACGCGGCGCTCTCGGCGGGCTTCCCCGAGACGGTGCCCGCGACCACCGTGGACCGCCAGTGCGGCTCGTCCCAGCAGGCCGTGCACTTCGCGGCCCAGGGCGTCCTGTCGGGGGCGTACGACATGGTCGTCGCCTGCGGTGTGGAGTCGATGAGCCGTGTGCCGATGGGCTCGAACGTCCGAGGTGCCGAAGATCCCTTCGGACCCGGGATCGCGGCGCGCTTCCCCGAGGGCCTGGTGCCGCAGGGCATCAGCGCCGAGCTCATCGCCGCCAAGTGGGGCCTGTCGCGCGCGCAGATGGACGCCTTCGCGGCGGGCTCGCACCAGAAGGCGGCCGCGGCCTGGGCCAACGGCCTCTTCGACGCCGAGGTCGCGCCCCTGGAGGGCGTGACGCGTGACGAGAGTGTCCGGCCCGCCACCACCACGGAGATACTCGCCGGGCTCAAGCCCGCCTACTACGACCCGGGCTACGGCGAGCGCTTCCCGCAGATCGACTGGTCCGTCACGGCGGGCAACGCGAGCCCGATCAACGACGGCGCGTCGGCCGTGCTGATCACGTCGAGCGAGACCGCGGCCAGGCTCGGCCTGCGCCCGCTCGCCCGCCTGCACAGCTTCGCCGTCACCGGCTCCGACCCGCTGCTGATGCTCACGGGCGTCGTCCCGGCCACCGAGAAGGTGCTCCGCAAGGCGGGGCTCGCCCTCGGCGACATCGACCTCTTCGAGGTGAACGAGGCCTTCGCGAGCGTCGTCCTGACCTGGCAGCAGGAGACGGGCGCGGATCTGTCCCGGGTCAACGTGCACGGCGGGGCGATCGCGCTCGGCCACCCGCTCGGTGCGAGCGGCACCCGGCTGACGACCACCCTCGTGCACGCGATGCGCGAGCGCGGAGCCCGCTACGGCCTGCAGACGATGTGCGAGGCGGGCGGACTCGCCAACGCGATGGTCATCGAGGCCGTGTAGACCCGGACGGCCCGGGCCGTCCGCCTCCGCGAGAGCCGCCGTGCCGGGGACTGGTGAGTGCCGGAGATCGATCAGTGCTGGAGGCCGATCAGTGCTGGAGGTCGCTCAGTCTCCGCGCAGGTGGTGGCGCTTGCGCCAGGCCACCACCGCGCCGACCAGGGCCGGCAGCGCGATGAAGCCCATGGCGATCAGGAAGGCGGGGGAGGTCGGCGCCGAGGCCCGGGCGCCCGCGACGGCGTACGCGGCGGTGTTCGGGATCGATCCCAGGGCGGTGGCGAGGAGGAACGGCAGCCAGCCCATGCGGGAGACGGCCGCGCAGTAGTTCGCCGCCCAGAAGGGCACACCGGGGAAGAGCCGGGCCAGCATCATCGTGCGGAAGCCGTGCCGGCTGAGCTGTCCGTCGGCCGCCTTCAGCCAGCGGGCGCGCAACAGCGGGCGCAGCGCGTCCTGCCCGAGGATCCGGCCGAGCCCGAACGCCACGCCGGCGCCGAGCACCGTGCCCGCGAGCGCGGTGCCGAGGCCCAGCTGCGAGCCGAAGAGCGCGCCCGCCGCGAGGTTGAGCAGCGGCCGGGGCACGAACGCCACCGTGCACAGCCCGTACGCCACCGCGAACACCACGGCCGCCGCGGCGCCGCTGAGCTGTGGCGGCCAGCCGTCGGAGAGCAGCCGCTGCGGTTCGAAGAGCAGCACGCTCGACGCGGCCGCCGCGAGCAGCACCAGCAGCAGGGAGAGCCGGGACCAGGGCGAGAGCAGGACTCTCGTGCAACGGGCGGCGAGGCCCGTGGGTGTGGAGACGGCGAACTCCGCGGCGAGGGAGAGCTCAGCGACGGGAGCCGGGGGAACGGCTGTGGCGGTGCCCCCAGAGCGGGTGGTGGCATCGAGCATTCGGCGACACTAACCGACCCGTGTGTGTGATCGCCGTATGGTTCGTCTCATGGGCGTCACAGCTTCCGGAACGTCGGGTGCGCGGTTCGAGGTGCCGAACAGTTCCCTCGCGGACACCGTGCTGGAACGGCTCACCGCCACCTACGGCGATGCGGCCGACCCGGAACGGGCCGTGTCCATGCGCGCGTACATGAAGGACGTCGCCCCCTTCCTCGGTCTGACCACGCCCGATCGCCGCGCGCTGTCCCGTACGGTCCTGCTCGCGACAGCGGCCCCTGCAGAGGCCGATTGCACCGCCGTGGCCCTGCGCTGCTGGGCGTTGCCGGAGCGCGAGTACCACTATTTCGCCGTCGACTACCTGCGCCGCCATGTGAGGCAACTCTCTTCCGCTTTCCTCCCGGTGGCGCGCCATCTCGTCGGCACGGTCTCCTGGTGGGACACCGTCGACGCACTCGCCTCCCACGTCGTGGGAGGCCTCGTGGCCGCCGATGCGAAGCTGAAGAGCGACATGGACGCGTGGATCGAGGACGACGACCAGTGGGTCGCCCGTACGGCGCTGCTCCACCAGCTCCGTTACAAGGAGACGACCGACACCGAGCGGCTCTTCGCCTACTGCGTACGGCAGTCCGGACATCCCGACTTCTTCGTCCGCAAGGCGATCGGCTGGTGTCTGCGCGAGCACGCGAAGACGGATCCGGAGGCGGTACGGGCCTTCGTCGCCCGGGAACGCGAGCGGCTCGCTCCCCTCTCCGTACGTGAGGCACTCAAGAACATCGGCCCCTGACGCACCAGCAGAAACACCCGCCGCACCCGCCTGCGTGGCGAGAAAAACCATTCGACGTGGCCGGATACGTCGGCGATGATCGCCTCATGTTCCGGCACGCCTTCCTCCTCGCAGCATCCGCAGTCGCGGACGCGCCGAAGGCTGCCGTCCCGATCATCGTGGCCGCCGTCGACGGCGCCCGAAGCTGACCCTTCCCGGATCGTCCGGCGGACCCCGCAGGGGGAGGGTCGGCAAGTCCTTGGGGTCCCCGTCCCGGCCGCCGAGCGCCGGGGCCATCACTCAGCTCCGCTGACACTCAAGAGGCTTCGAGGTACCGCCATGCCCAAGACGGCATACGTCCGCACCAAACCGCATCTGAACATCGGCACGATGGGTCACGTCGACCACGGCAAGACCACCCTGACCGCCGCCATCACCAAGGTCCTCGCCGAGCGCGGTTCCGGCACCTTCGTCCCGTTCGACAGGATCGACCGGGCGCCGGAGGAGGCCGCGCGCGGCATCACCATCAACATCGCGCACGTCGAGTACGAGACCGACACCCGCCACTACGCGCACGTGGACATGCCGGGTCACGCCGACTACGTCAAGAACATGGTCACCGGCGCCGCGCAGCTCGACGGGGCGATCCTCGTCGTCTCCGCGCTCGACGGGATCATGCCGCAGACCGCCGAGCACGTGCTGCTCGCCCGGCAGGTGGGCGTCGACCACATCGTCGTCGCCCTGAACAAGGCCGACGTGGGCGACGAGGAGCTCACCGACCTCGTGGAGCTGGAGGTCCGCGAGCTGCTCTCCGCGCACGGCTACGGGGGCGAATCCGTACCCGTCGTACGGGTGTCCGGCCTCAGGGCTCTTGAGGGGGACCCCCGTTGGACGGCGGCGGTCGACGCGCTGCTCGACGCGGTGGACACCTATGTGCCCATGCCCGAGCGGTACCTCGACGCGCCGTTCCTGCTGCCGGTCGAGAACGTGCTCACGATCACCGGGCGCGGGACGGTCGTCACCGGAGCGGTCGAGCGCGGCACGATCCGGGTCGGCGACCGTGTCGAAGTGCTCGGCGCGGCCGTCGACACGGTGGTGACCGGCCTGGAGACCTTCGGCAAGCCCATGGACGAGGCGCAGGCAGGGGACAACGTGGCGCTGCTGCTGCGCGGGGTGCCCCGCGACGCCGTACGCCGCGGGCACATCGTCGCCGCGCCCGGCAGCGTCGTCCCCAGTCGCCGTTTCTCGGCCCAGGTGTACGTCCTGTCGACGGGCGAGGGCGGTCGTACGACGCCCGTCTCCACCGGGTACCGGCCGCAGTTCTACATCCGCACCGCGGACGTGGTCGGCGACGTCGACCTGGGCGAGCGGGCGGTCGCCCGGCCCGGCGACACCGTCACGATGACGGTCGAGCTCGGGCGTGAGGTGCCGCTGGAGCCGGGGCTCGGCTTCGCGATCCGCGAGGGCGGCCGGACGGTCGGCGCGGGGACGGTGACCTCGGTGGACCGGACGGTGACCTCGGTGGACTGACGGAGGGCAGGACGAGGGTGCCCGCTCCCGCTACGGGGGAGCGGGCACCGGCTCGTACCGATCGCGGTCGCGGAGCCCGCGGCCCGCGTGGGGTCCGGCAGCGACGACCGCGCTCCTGAGGGGCGGCACAATGGACCCGTGGACGAGCCGATACCCGTGACACGGACCGTGGACCACGGAACCGCCAAGCTGATGCCGGACGTGGACAGGAAGCGGGCCTGGCTGCTCACGGTCGACGCCGCACCGCAGTCGTACGTCGATCTGGACGAGCCGACCCATCTGGAGTTCGAGTACGCCCGACGGCTCGGGCATGTCCTGGACACGGTCGTGGCGCCGGGACGGCCCCTGGACGTGCTCCACCTCGGCGGCGGAGCCCTGACACTGCCCCGCTACGTGGCCGCGACCCGCCCCGGCTCACGACAGGACGTGGTGGAGGCCGACCTGGGTCTGCTGGACCTGGTCCGCGAGCACCTGCCCGTGCCCGAGGACGCCGGCATCACGCTGCACGGCGCGGACGCGCGGGGCTGGCTCGAATCCGCCGCGCCCGCCTCTGCCGACATCGTGATCGCGGACGTCTTCGGCGGCGCGCGTGTCCCGGCGCACCTGACGTCCACGGCGTACGCGCGCGCCGCCGCGCGCGTCCTGCGCGAGGACGGTGTCTATCTGGCCAACCTCGCCGACGCCGCGCCCTTCGCCTTCCTGCGCTCTCAACTCGCCACGTTCGCCACGGTGTTCGAGGAGCTGTCCCTGATCGCCGAACCCGGTGTGCTGCGTGGCCGGCGCTTCGGCAACGCGGTACTCGTGGCCTCCCACCGCCCGCTCGACACGGCCGTCCTCGCCCGCCGCACGGCCGCCGACGCCTTCCCGGCTCGCGTCGAAAGCGGCGCCGCGCTGAGGGAGTTCATCGGCTCCGCCGCACCCGTGCGTGACGAGGACGCGGTTCCCTCACCCGAGCCGCCCGGCGGTGCCTTCAGCATCGGCTGACCGGAGCGCGAACTCCGCCACCGGTGACCCGTGGGCCACCGCCTTGGTCCGCCGGGTCAGATTCCGTACGTCCGGCACGCACAGCACCGCCGCCGTGACCACGACGACCGGCGCCGAACAGCCCCACGGGGCGGCCGTACTCGGCGGCGACCTTGAAGGAGGCGACCACGGGGTGGGCGAGCGGGGTGGACAGGATGATGGGCACCACCTGCACGATGGGCGGCGGATTCGTGATCGGGGACAGCGGAGCGAAGCCGGTGCGCCCGGCAGGCGGCTTCGGCCACAGTGGGTCGGGCGGCAGCACGGCCTTCGCCGACCGCCGTCGAAACGAATGGGTGCGCGTCCTGCCCGACGGGACTCGTGCCGACAGACAACGAGGAGTGAGAAGCCCCACCCCCATTACCGCTGCTGCGTTGTCGGATCCTGAGGATCACTGCCGGGCGAGGTGCATGCGCATCTCGCTCCCCGCGTCCGTGATGAGGTCGCCAGACATGTCGATGGTCACGGTGTGCAGTGTGCCGGTGAAGCGGAAGGGCGGAGTGTATTCCGGGGTGACGGCTGGGCCGAGGCCAGCGCCACAGATCAGGCTGCCGGGGTTGAACATGATCGGCGTGGTGACGGGGAAGTCCGCCGAGCCGGCCGGCCGATGGTCGACGTAGAGCTCTGCTCGTCCGGGTGCGCCCTTGCCGGATTGGAGGTCGGGCTCGCCGGTGGGCTCGAACTCGAAGCGCAATTGGTGTCGGCCTTCTGATACCGGGTTTTGCGAGGAGACCGTGTACGAGGCGCGACCGACGTAGTTGTGGGTGTAGTGGAGCTTGCCGTCTTTCATGTAGAGGGACCAGCCGCCGGCGCTCGTGCCCTGGCTGATCAGTACGCCCTCCGCGCCTTCGGCGGGGACCTCCACTTCGGCGGTGATGCTGTGCGGGCGGTTGAGGACCCGTGGGACCACGGCCGACGGGAGCGCTTGGGTGCCGGGCCGGAACGTGTACGAAGTCCGTGCCGGGGTGATCTGCGGGCGTTCGACCGTCATGCGCGCGAGTGTGCTGCTGTCGATGGGAAGGACGCCGTACTTGCCCGCCTCCACGTACCACAGCGAGATCATCTCGATCAGCTTGTCTTGATGGTCGGCGGCGAGGTCCTCCGTCTCGGCGAAATCCTCGTCGATGTGGTACAGCTCCCAGTGGTGGGCGTCCAGTTGGGACAGCGTTCGGGCAGTGATGGGTGTTCCGAACGGTGCCTCGGACTCAGCGAACGACGGGCCGGGCCACGGACAGACCGCGCGCCATCCGTCGTGGTCGATGGCGCGGTGGCCGAGCATCTCGAAGTACTGGGTGTGATGGCGAGTGGGCGCGGCGGCGTCGTCGAAGGTGTGCGCGAAGCTGACGCCGTGCAAGGGAGACTGCGTGACGCCTCTGATGGTGTCGGGAGGGTCGATGCCTAGGGCGTCGAGCACGGTGGGGACCATGTCGATCAGGTGGGCGTACTGGGCGCGCACCTCGCCCCGGGCCTTGATGCCCCGCGGCCAGTGGACGAGGAAGGGGTCGCTTGCGCCGCCGCGGTAGGTCTCCCGCTTCCAGCGGCGGAAGGGTGTGTTGCCCGCCCAGGTCCAGCCCCACGGGTAGTGGTTGAACAGAGTGGGGCCACCGAGGTTGTCGATCGAGCGGAGGGTCTCCTCCAGCGGAGCGGGCGCGTTGTTGAAGAACTCGGCCTCGTTGGCGGTGCCGGTGACGCCGCCCTCCGGGCTGGCTCCGTTGTCTGAGACCACCATGATCAGCGTGTTGTCGAGTTCTCCGGTGCTTTCGAGGAAGTCGATCAGTCGGCCGATCTGGTGGTCGGTGTGGGTCAGGAAGCCATTTATCAGCCGTAGACGTGCGCCTTTTGGTGCGGTTCATCCCGCAGATGGATGCTCGGCCACAACCGAGAGGACTGAATCTCACGCCCCCGACCCAGTGGTCAGCAGTGCCTCGACAGCAAGGATTCCGGCCCGGTACTTCGGGTCCGCCGGGACGCGTGGCACACGCAACGGCGCCCGTTCCCTCAGACGGGCGCCGTTGCTCGCGCTTGCTGTTGTGGGCGTGGGCCTAACCGGCCATGGACGAGGCGTACGGGGACAAGGCCGGAGCGAGTTGCACTCCGAGGGCCAGGCCGAGGGCGACGAGAGCGTCGGGGAGGCCACGTCCGACGCGAGCCGCCTCCACCGTGCCGGGGGCAGCCAGTGGGCGGCAGCTGCCGGCGATGATGTCGAACAGGTGCTGCACCCGGCCAGGTCCGCGTGGCAGCAGTTGGCCGTGGAAGTCCTCGTGGTGGGCGAGAACGAGGGCGGCAAGACCGGCGACGTGGGCCGACGCCGTGCCGGTGCCGTCGAGAGCCGTGTATCCGCCGAGCGGCGAGCACGACAGAACTGCCACGCCGGGGGCAGCCGCGTCGACCCCGGGGCCGTAGCAGCTGAACGGCGCGGCGAACAGCCCTTCCGGTGTCAGCTGCGGGCCCGAATGGGTGGCTTGGGATGTGTCCGGTGGATAGGACCCGAAGACTCCCAGGGCGCCCACGGTGAACACGGTGGGCAACGAGCCCGGGAAGGCGACCGGTCCAGCCGTGTCGCCCGCCGGGGCGACACAGGCGATACCCGCCGCGTTGGCATCGGCAAGTTTGCGTGAGACCAGCGCCGACGAGTACGGGGTCGCCACCGCGATATGGGCGATGTCGACCTCGTGTTCGATGCAGTAGTCCAGAGCGGCGATCAGGTCGCTGAAGCAGCCGTCGGGCACGACCTGACAGACATCGATCTCCGCGTCGACCGCGATGCCGATGACGCCCGTGCCGGTGTCCGCCCCGGCGATGATGCCCGCTGCGTGGGTACCGGTGCCCACCGGGTCGTGGGCCCAGCCCTCTTCCGTGCCGCGTACGAGATCGGCCCCGGAGTGCACCCGTTGTTTGAGATCGGGGTGCTCGGCGGCGACACCCGAACCGATGACCGCGATCTTGATGCCGAAGGCACGGAATGTGGGAGGCAGCCGGTCCAGCCGCATGGCCTGCTGACCCCAGCCGTACTGCTGTCTCTCTTCCAGCCCGGGGTAAACCTTGGCCAGCGGTGTGAGGGTGACCAGATTCTCCCGGGTCACCGACAGTTCCGGGCGATGGATCCAGCGGTCCGCATAACCGCCCGCGGGCCGGACGTACAGACACTGAATGGACTGCGGGGTCTCCGTGGCCATGATGACGGTGGTCGTCCCGTCGGCCCCGGTGAGGCCCTGGCCCGGCCATGACGCCCCGATCAGGAACACCCCGGCGCCGGCCAGCGGTTCGCCCTCCGGCCCGCAGATGCGCAGCGAGATCGCCACCGGTTCTTCCAGCGGTGCGACCAGCCCCGGATCGCGGAGCGGCAGGACCCCCGTGGTCGGCCCGGCGACGTGGCCGGTTCCGGAGAGCGGCAGGTCCGGCTCGATGTGCACGTGCAGCGACCGCATCGCCGGTACTTGAGCCTCGGCTGCCTCGACGACAGCGATTTCCGGGCAGGAGAGGGGCAGGTCGCCCGATTGGGTCTTCTCCGACGGCCGGAGTCTGCGGACCACTTTGACCTCGGGCATCCGGTCCAGTCGGTCACACATTGCGTCCATGCCGAGTTCGGGCACTCCCGGCGGGAGCAGATGCTGCGGCAGCGGTGTCACCATGTACCGCTCCCGGCGCGGCTGCACCGGGAGCGGTGACTGCGCGCCCTTCCTGCTCGGCCCTGCTTGCCTAGCCTCGGGTCCGGGCCCGCCCACCCCCGCACCCTCGGCCCCGCTCTCGCTGCCGTTTCCGGGCCTTTCCTTGACCATCACGTCCACCTTCACCACGCCTACGTCGTCGATGTGCTCCTGATCCGGCGGCGGGGCGGCTCGCGCTTCCACGATCTCGCGCTTCCACGGTGATGCGGTGTGCCCGGAAGCTGCTCCGGGCACACCGCATCACGCCGCCCAAGGGTCAGCCGATACCGTACGGCTGGCCCATCTGGCCCATCTGGCCGAAGCCGAAGCCAGGCTGCTGGTACTGCTGGAACGGCTGACCGAACGACTGCTGGCCGAACCCACCACCCCACTGCTGCTGGCCCTGCTGGCCCTGCTGGCCCTGCTGGCCGTGCTGGCCGTGCTGGCTCTGCTGGAGCAGCGCCACGATCGCGGTCGGCAGCGCCTGCTGCACGGACTGTTCCACGGCGTGCTGAATGCCTGTGTGCAGCGAGCGGTGCAGCGCGAGAGCCAGGTACGGGTGCGCCTGCTGGGCCAATCCCTGCTGCTGGAGCTGCTGCTGGACCTGCTGGATCTGCTGGAACGTCTGCTGCACTTGCTGCGCGACCTGCTGGCTCGCCTGCTGACACGCCTGCTGGATGGCTTGCTGGACCACCTGGGCGATCTGCTGCGAGCCGCCCATCTGCTGGCCGAACTGCTGTTGGGGTTGAGTACCGGTCATCACCGACATGAATGCTCCATTCGATGCCACCACAGAAAAGCGGACATAACGATTTTATGCCGCCTTGTCGGTATACCCGACGACCTGAAATTAAGGGGAGTGCGGCCCCACCGCAATCCGAGAACCGCCTCCGGGGAGGCATCCCGATCGACCGCCGACCCGGATCGCGCGCCGCCGATCGAGACGTACTGGGGGCGTCGTGCCCGACCGGCATCGCCCCGGCGCCGGAGGCAACGGACAAGTTGGCGATGACGCAAGCCCCCTCGCCTGACGACGCAAGCCCCCTCGCCCGAAGAGGGCGGCCGTGGCACTGGCAACTCGCGCTGAAAGGGCTGCGAGCGAGGCTTGACGTGCATCATCAAGCCGCGTTCACCGACTTAGACGTCATCTCATGCGGTGAGTCGGGTGCAGCAGATGAGGGCGTAAGTGACGAAGTGTCCAGCCGTGCCGCATGATCAGATATCGTGCGCAGCCATGGGTGAACTGATACTGATCAGGCACGGTCAGACCGAATGGAGCCTGTCTGGCCGGCACGCCGGCCGCACCGACATTCCGCTTACTGACGCGGGCGAGGCCGCAGCCAAGTCGCTCGCTCCGAGGCTTGCCCGACGCCATCTGGCCGCCGTGTTCAGCAGCCCGCTGAGCCGCGCTGTGCGGACGGCCGAGTTGGCGGACCTGACCGGCGTCAGATTCGATTCCGACCTGATGGAGTGGGACTACGGCGGCTATGAGGGCCTGACCGCGGCGCAGATCCAGGAGGCGAGGCCGGGCTGGGACTTGTGGCGGGACGGCGTCGTTCCCGGCGACGCCGCCCATCCTGGCGAGCAGCTCCAGCAGGTGGCCGCGCGCACGGACGCGGTGCTGGACCGGATCCGGCCGCTGTTGGACGACGGCGACGTCGCCGTCGTCGCCCACGGTCATCTGGCACGCGTGCTCACCGTGCGCTGGCTCGGCCTCGACGCGTACGCCGGCCGACTGCTCGGCCACCCACATCCAGGCACTCTCAGCTTCCTGGCCACCGAGGACGAGCAGCCCTTCATCGCCGCCTGGAACGTCCCGTAGCGGCAGCGCGCTGCTTCACGCCTGCCGCGAGAAGCGCCGGAAGCAAATGAGCGCCGCGGCGATCCCGGCGAAGGCCAGGAAGCGCTCCGCCCTGAGCTCGTAACGACGGTACAGGTGGCGGCGCCCGGCCAGCCACGCCACCGTTCGCTCCACGGTCCAACTCCCAAACGACCGGATGTCGGCTTCTGGTGCCGCGGTTGTCACGGGCCAGCAGTCCCGCCAGAGGTTTGCGAGTGAGGCTTGACCTGGATCATCAAGCCGCGTTCACAGAACTCGTCCATGCGTCGGCGTGGTGGGGGCAAGTCGCCGGGGGGGGTCAGCTCGTGCGCGGGACTGCCAGCGTTCCCGCGCTGTGAGAACCACGCTCCGCGACGTCAGTCGCATGCCACGACCGGGCGAACGCCTTCCTCCCCGAAGCGGCCGGCCAGAGCCCTCATCACAGCGAAGACATGTGGCCCGTGTGTCTCAGAGTCCAGGTCGCAGGTGATCGCATGACTATCGGTTGATCGGACATTCGAATCGCAGGATGGAATCCTGGTATGCCAGGATCGGCTGCTGCGACGGACGACGACCCTCTCACCGGCCTGGACGGTGTGCCCTGGGCCCAGCTGCAGCACTGCTACGGCATGGCCGACGACGTCCCCGGACACCTCCGGGCGATGCAGGCGGGAGTCCGGGAGGGCCGGTACCTTCCGAGTGCGCAGCTCGCGAACCATATCGTGCACCAGGGCACGCGCTCTCAGGCCGCGGTGCATACCGTTCCGTTCCTCGTGCGGATGGCACTCGACCCGAGATTGGCCGATAGGCATCGATTCGTCGGTCTGCTGGTCGCCATCGCGATCGGTGTGCGGGCTGGCCAATAGGCTGGCGCTCGACGCCTCGCCATGCTCGCGCCGGCCTGCCTCGCTGCCGTCGCCCCACGCCCTCCCCGCGGGCCCAACCCGGGCCGACCACAGCCGCACCCTGATCGACCTGACCGTCCCTGAAATCCGCCGGCTCATCGGCACGCTCTTCGTGCTGCGGACCTCACCACGCTGCTGCACCGGTCCACCTGGCGCAGGCACCACCAGGCCGCCGCCAGCAGCAGCCACTACCAGCGACGCCTCACCACCGGGACCATCTGTCGCCGTTCGTTCGCGATCGGGTTGCTCGATTCTGTCGCTCTTTCGCCCCGTCGTCGCCCGCCGCACGCGATCGATCGCGTGCTCGAACGAGAACTCCGGCGTGTGGACTCCGATGACGACCAACCCGTCGTTTCGGCAGGCATGTGACCACACACATGTACGGCTGCGCGCGCAGCGGGTGATGTACCTCCGCGTCCAGAAGTACAAAGACGGCATGGCCACGCAGCTCGGGGCGGTCGAGCCCCTCGGAGATGGGCCACTCGGCCGCCCCGCCGAGCTAAGGCTTGTGCCGTCGGTCGGGCGTGGACGTCTAGCGAAGTGACCGGAGGCCCGCGCGAGTCTCCTCAACAAGCAGCTCCGGCTGCTCCCAGGCGGCGAAGTGGCCGCCCTTGGGAAGCCTGTTGTAGTGGACGAGGTTCGGGTAGGCCTGCTCCGCCCAGCTCTTCGGGGCCTGGTAGAGCTCATCGGGGAAGACGCTCACGGCAACCGGCAGGGTGACGCCGTTGATACCGAAGAAGGAGGTCTTGTTCTCCGCGTAGAGGCGAGCCGCGGAGATCGCCGTGTTGGTCAGCCAGAAGAGCGTGATGTTGTCCAGGACGTCGTCCCGGGTGAGGTCTTCGGTCTGCCCGGCGAAGGCCCGGGAGATCAGGGCCAGGCTGGCCTTGTCGTGGTCGAGCAGGAAGGCCTCAGCATGCCTAGTCGTTCCAGCCGCTTCGGTGGGCTGTGAGCGCTGGCACGACCGCCAACGGGTGCCGACGTGTTGCTCGCCTCGCGGGTGGGGCGGACAGCGGCCCTGCGGTAGGAGGTCATCTGGCTTGGTCTCCGTCCCGGCGAGCCCGTGCTGCCAAGCGACCTCTGGGCGCTGCCGGCTTCCCTGTTCGAATTGCTGGTCAGGACCGCAGGTGGGCGAGCAGTCCGTCACCGGCGGGGTATCGCTGTTCCTGGGGAAGCAGTCGTGCCGCGGAGTCCAGATCGCCGCGATGGACGAGTGTGCGGATTTCTCGCGCGAGTGGAGTCACGTCGCTGATGGACACCGTCCACTCGTCCGCGTAGCGCGACGATGCCTCGCCCGAGAGTCCGAGTTGCAGCGAGCGGTGCGGCAGGGGACGCAAGTTCAGGTCGCGTTCGGGGTCCCACTGGACACGGGCCGGTGCGCGCTTGAGTTCACGCCGCCAGGTGCCGCGATCGGGATGCAGGCCGCGAACGTAGCTCGACAGGCAGGCGTGGCGCAGCGCCCAGTCGAAGCCGACGCGAGCGATCTCGACGGCAAGAACGGTCTCCTGCCCAGCACGGGTGCCCCAGTTGGAGCGGTACATCATCCACAGGAAGCTGGGTTTGATCCACGTCATGCGATTCCGCAGCCACGTGGAGGGGAAGCGGCCGTCGCGGACGGCGGTCACTCCGATTTCAGGGGCGTACGCCTGGTAGACGGTGATCGTGGATGCCGTGTGGAGTGCGCGGATCCCGCGGTGCGGTTCTTCCATGGCGTACAGCGTGAGATCGGCCGGCTCAGATGGCCACCGATTTTCGACTGCTGCTCGCTGCGACGGAGCACGTCGGCCGCAGCACCGTGCGAGTCGCCGGTCTCACGGCCGCCTTCTTCAGACGCGGATTCACCAAGGGTGGCTATGGGCGTCGACGGTGCCGAGGCAATCCCCGTCGGGCAGGACGCCCCCAGTCCGTTCCAACCAGGGTAATCAGCTGCGTGTGGCCGGTCGCGTGCCCATGACACGTGCACATTCCATGAACACGGTTTGACGTGGATCACCAAGGCGCGTTCACAGCCCCATCCGTGGTCGTAAGATCTCCCGCTGGTGATCGATACAGCTTGCGCGGGGGCGAACATGGAGAGACCGGACGACCGCATCGCATCCGTCCTGCGCTTCACCGCGGAACTCGTCGCCTGGGTGGCCACCCCCTGGGCCTTGTCCAAGTACTCATGGCTGCTTGCCGTCTTGGCGGTGGTGGTACTGATCGGCCTCCCGACCGTCTTCTCCACTCCGGGAGACAAGGCGCAGGTGATCATCCCTGTCTCGGGTACGGTCACGATCCTGCTCGTGCTGCTCCAGCTCACTGCTGCCGCGATCGCCGCATGGTTGGCATGGCCCATCTACGCGGCAGTCCTCGTGTCTCTCCTCGTGGCGGCCACCCTCGTCACGGAACGTCCACGCTGGCAGTGGCTACTCTCCACCGACCGGCACACCGGCTGAGCTACGAGGGGTGGCACCAAAGTGCGTCAGCCCTCCGGGCAGGCTCGCCACCCGGTCGTGGTCCTCGCCGGCTTCCGGGTCGAGGTCGCGCGCCCCCAACGAATGCATGGATCACACGGAGAAGCCGCAGACGGCAGCCGATCTGGCTGCCGGCCAGTGGTAAGACTGGGTGACTTTGGTTGTAGAGCCATGTCTTGGTGGTGCTGAGGAGGCGGGCATGTTCGATGAGGCCAGCGAGAACGAGCTCCTGCTCGCCGCACTGATGCAACTCGGTGCGAAGGGCGGCTCGATAGGAGCTGCCGCCGGAGGGGCGGCCACCGGAACGCACGGTTTGGGCAGAGCAGGGGCACGGGGCGGTGCTCGTGGAGCCGCTCGAGGCTTCAGATGGACGAAGAAGGACGTCAGCACCACTCTTGTCGAGTTGTCCGGAACGGTGACGGCAGTCTTCCAGCTGGTTCACACGACTCTGGCCGACATAGGGAATCCGCTGGGCGTGGAAGCCCGAGACAACGGGGACATCGCCGTACGAGCGATGGTCGGTGTAGGGATCGGGGGCCTGAACCCCACCGTTGTGACCGCTGTCGTGGCCGCAGGTCCCGAAGGCGTAGCGGTGGTGGAGCTCCGCGCCGCAGGTCGTGAGGGGCTCATCAAGCAGCACCCCGCCGAAAAGGCTCTGGCCAAAATCACCGCTCAGCTCAAAGCCGCCTCCCAGTGACGACGGCTGAGTTTGCCGGGCATACAGCGGACCGATGGTCTGCGGGGGCGCGGAGCCCAAAGGTCTGTGAGCGAGGCTTGACGTGAATCGCTGCCGCCCAGGGATCAGCGGATCCGGGTCTATCAACACGGCTTGATGAACAGGTCTCTTGCGCGCGCGGACGTCGTCGGCTGTTTCCAGAGCAGTGACGTCGTGGCCCCAGTTCTTCAGGGCGTCCAGGCATCGGCTGCGGTGGTAGCGGTGGGCGCTTGCCAGGAAAAGTGCTGGGCGTGGCCGCCAGTGCGTCTCGGTGGGAGGCGGGGTCGGGGTGCTCGATCAGGGGAAGTGCCGTGACGACGGCGGCATGACGCGCATCCGCGTCCTTGCGGGTCGGGAAGGGCGAGACAGCACGGTAGAAGACGGGGCGGTGCTCCCGGAAGACACGCGTCTCCGGGTACTCGTTGAGAAAGCCATCGTCGAAGTGCCGCTCACCGATGGCGAGGCTCTCGTCATCGCCGTCGTAGGCAGGTGATCCGAGCCAGTCCAGGAGGGCCGCCCGTACGGGGGAGTCCCGGGGACGAACTGCCGGCCCATCTCCGACCATGACGGGACAAGCCGACCGGACGGCCGACGGCCGTCCAACAAGGTGCACGCCGACTTTGCCTGCGGCAACGGCACCGGCAACTGGGTGTGCATCGGCCAGTGCCACGGCGACGAGGAGTCGACCACGGGCCGCTGGGTCTTCCGCGACTACCTGACGGGCTGAGGCTCCCGGCGTTCCGGCCCGCCCGTCGAGGCGGGCCGGTGTGCCACCGGGGTCAGCCGCCGGTCGGGGTCCCGTGCAGCCGGACCGTGCCGAGGATCTTCATGATGGTCGCCTTGGCGACCTCGTCCTTCACGCCCTTGGCCCCGTAGAAGTTGAACGACACGAAATCGGCGGCGGAGTTCTTGAAGCCGAACGTGAGTGCCTTGCCGTCGCTCGCACACTTGCCCTTGTCGGGTGTGTTGGTCGACTGGGCCCACCCGACGCTGCCCGTGATGCCCGAGGTGGTCGTGAAGGGCGTGGCCTTCTTGTCGTACGAGAGGCTCTTCTTGTCGGGCTGGGTGTAGCCGCCGAAGACCCACCAGACGGGGGTGTTGATCGCGACCTCGTCGCTGTTCTTGGCACCGCTGGCGCCCTTGGTGCCCACCACGGCCAAGGGGGTGTCCTCGGTCCGGCCGTCCTTGTCGTCGTCCGAGGTGCACCACTTGGACTTGTACTCGGCGGTGCCCGACATCGTGATTCCCTTGTCCGCCTCCTTCGGGAACTCGAAGCCGATCCCGAGGCCGGGGGACTGGACCTCCCAGTCCGCGGGCACGTCGAAGGCGATGCCCCATTTGGGGTTCACCACGACCTTCCAGCCGGCGATGGTCGGCTTCTCCGTGTCCGTGCCGCGCGGGTTGTCGTCCGAAGCGGAAGCCGAGTCGCTCGGGTCCGCCGATGCCGACGTCGACGGGCCGGACGTGTTGTTCGTGCCGCCGTCGGCCTTGTCGTCCTTGTTTCCGCCGAGGACCAGGAATCCCGTCACGCCTGCGGCCACCACCACGGCCGTGGCCGCGATGATCGCCACGAGCTTCGTCCGGTTGCCGCCGTCGCCCCCGCCCTGCGGCGGCTGCGGCGCGCCCATGCCCGCGGGGGTGCCCCACTGCGGCTGCTGCCCATAAGGGTTGGGCTGCTGATAGCCGGGCTGTTGGTACGGATTCGGCTGCTGATACGGACTGTTCTGCGGGTTCTGCTCGCCCCCGGGCGGCTGCTGTCCTGGCCACATGGGCGTTAACCCTAGTGGCACGAGGGAAACGATTCGGTCACTGCTCCTTGTCAGGGACGCATCGAAATCTGGCCAGAATGGGCTACTCGTGAGTAACATGCCGCCATGGGTGCAGACCGGATGGCGATCGGCGAGATGCTCGCCGCCACCGTGCCGATGGCCCGGACACTGAACCCCGAGTTCGTGGAGACCGCGCCGGACAAGGCCGTGGTGGCCCTGCCGGACCAGAGCGACTACCACCAGAGCGACCACCGCAACCATGTCGGCGGGCCGCACGCCGGGGCGTAACGACCCATACCCACACGCCCGCGTTCCGTGTCGAGTTGAAGATTCCGATTGTGGAGCGGGTGCGTGACCCGAAGGGCTCCTTTCGGGCCGGGGGCGGAGCGTGAAGGGCTGGTCAGCTTTACTACTCACGGGTAACATCTCGCTCATGACAGTTGAAAGCGCCTCGATGGGCGAAATGTTGGCCGCCGCTGTTCCGATGGTGCGGACCCTGAACCTGGAGTTCGTCGAGGTCACCCCGGAGCGGGCCGTGCTCCGGCTCCCGGACCAGCCGGACTTCCACAATCACATTGGCGGACCCCATGCGGGCGCCATGTTCACCCTGGCTGAGTCCGCCAGCGGTGCCATCGTCCTCAAGGCCTTCGGTGACCAGCTCTCTCGTGCGGTGCCGCTCGCGGTGCGGGCCGAGATCGACTACAAGAAGCTGGCCATGGGGCCGGTGACGGCCACGGCGACCCTGCGCCGTCCGGCGGCCGAGGTCATTGCCGAGCTCGACGCGGGCGGGCGGCCGGAGTTTCCGGTGGGCATCGCCATACAGCGCGAGGACGGGGTCATCACGGGTGAGATGACGGTTGTGTGGACGTTGCGGCTCAACGGGTAACGGGCAGGAATGACGTCTGGGAGCTGTCGCCGGTCCGGAGCCGAACCTTCGGGTCGGGACCGGCAGCAGCCGGAAGCTGCGGACGATGCGCCTGCCGGAAGCAGCGTACGGACCCTTGCACTCACCCTGGTTGTGGTTCCACCCTCGCGATCGTCGTCATCGCCGTTGGCTCGGACGTACTTGCCTTCATTGACAACGGGCCGGCACCTTTCACGCTCACCGACACCGATGCCACCTGCGAGGGACCGGCTACTACCACGAGTACACGGTCAAGGGTGCGGGTGCCGATACATCATCCGGCCTGGTCAAGCGGCACGTCGGCACTCATGAAACGCTGAATCGGTCTCGTCGGCGGACCTCCAGGTACCTGATCCGTGCTGGCACGCTGATCGGTTCGGGTAGGGGTCGGAGCGGTGCGGCTTGGTCGGAGCGCGGGAGCCAGGGCCCTGACCTGGACGGACGAATTATCGGCACCCGCAGACCCGGGCAGATGAGTTATCGGCAGGCGCAAGGCCGGAAAGTCGGGGGGCAAGTCCGCCCGGACTTCGACGGCCAAGGGTTCCCGGACCGGTTCCGGCACCCCAAGGAGCGGCAGGCTCGGCATGCCCCGCCGCCGGTCGTAGCGCTCAGCTCATCCCGCCGCTACCTCGGAGGATCTGGCCGCTCCAGTGGCGGACCGAAGCCGTGGCCTGCCACCCCCATGACGATCTCCGGCCCCGCGTGACCCCTGCGGCTCCACCAGCGCACGGTGTCCGTCGCGTCCGCCGGCGGAGTCATCGGAGGTGGACCAGGACCCGGCCGGCGTTGGTCGCATCCGTCTCCACGCGGACGTAGAGCTTTTTGATGTGCTTCTGCGCCAGCACGGCCAGCACCCGCTTCTTCAGCTGGCCTGTCCCCTTGCCCGGGATGATCTGCACGACGTCGATCCCGGTGGCGGCCGCCTTGAAGAGGGTCTGGCGCAGCGCGACATCGATGTCGCGATTGTTGCGGAAGATCGGGTGCAGATCCAGCGTGAGCAGGGCAATCGCCTCCGATGCGCTCGGTCGCCGCGGCCGACGCCGGGTCCCCGTGGGCTCGTCGTACGGTCGCAGCGTACGTCATCCTCGCGACCCTCGTCCCACCCCGCGGGTCCCGGACTTCGGTGGGTACGGCCGGAATCGTGCCGGCGTGGCTGAGCCCGTGGACGGTCCGGAGGAAGACAGTCGTCGGCGTCCCGGGGGCAAAGCCCGCTTGGGGGCGAGAACCTGAGATGCAGGACGGGGAGTACTTCACCGACTAGGCGACGAGCTGGGTGTGGAGCCAGATCCAGTCGTCAGTTTCGAACTCCCGCCATGGTAGGCGGGAGACGAAGTCGTCTAGGACGGACTCAGCGGTGAGCGGGTCGTGGTCGAAGGCCGCGACGTCCCCGCCGATTGCCTCGATCGTGTCACGGACTGCGTCGTGTAGGCCGCGTGCCCAGTCGTCCGGGTCCGGGTTCATGAGACCTGCCTCAGATGCTGGGTGAGCTGTTGGAGGGTGTTCCAGGCGCGGGGGTCGGTTCCGTCTCCGAGTCGGTAGTGGAGGGCGGGTTCGGCTGCGGGGCCGAGTCGGAGGGGGGCGAGGCTGAGGGGCGAGCGGAGGGCGTGGTCGAGGCCGACGTCCTTGAGCTCGCCTGCGCCCAGCGTGAATGAGAGGGGGATGGGCGGGGCTTCGAAGCACGGGGGGACGGTCAGGTCGCTGCGGGCGGCGCGGAGCGAGGTGAGCATGGTGGTCAGGCTGTGCTCGGCGCAGAGGGTCTCCGCGAGGGATTCGATCGCGTCGAGGGGCGGGTCGGCGTCTTTGCCGTAGCCGAGTGTGAGGGTGACGTCCTGCTCGACGCCGGCGGGAGTGCGGGTGATGCGGACGGTGGCGATGACCGGGCGGTCGGGGTGGCCGACGGCGATCAGCCAGGTCGGCTGGGGGGCGCGGCCACGGGCGAGATCGGTCAACTGTCTCGTGGACCAGGGGAGGTTGACAGGTTCGGCGGAGCTCCAGCCGGCGGGTGGGGTGCCGGTGAGGTGCTGCCAGGCGGTTTCCAGGGCGCGGCCGAGGATGAGGTCTTTGTCGGCGGGGTGCAGGGTGCGCAGGGAGAGGATGAGCTGGCGTTCGCCGGTGTCGGGGCTGGCCGTGAAGGCTGCGGCGACGGAGGCCGTGCCGTTCTCGTCGAGGACGGGGGTGAAGGTGCCGCCCTTCCAGTGGAGTACGGCGCCGGAAAGGCCGTCGTAGAAGCCGTGGTCCGGGTCTTGGATGACCCAGCGGTTGGGGTGGCCGAGCAGGGCGGTGCGGGTGGGCAGGGTCAGGCGGGTGGTGGGTGGGGTGACGATCTGCAGGGCGCGGTCGTCGGTGGTCGCGCCGCGCAGGGCGTCGGAGAGCCAGCTGGTCAGGGTGACGAGGGGGCGATCCTGGATGACCACGGCCGCCTTGGCGGTGAGTACGTCCACCGCCGGCGCCGATGTGGCGGGGACGGGGACGGCGGAGATGTCCGTGGTGAGCGGGACGACGTCGGTGGAGGCCGCTTCCGGGGGCCACACCGTGCCGCCCAGGACGGTGGCGAGGCGTCCGGCGAAGGAGCCCGCCAGTCGGCCGCCTTCCGCGACGGCGGTGGAGGCGCGGGCCTCCGTCCACCACACCGGGCTGTCCGGGACACCGGGACCGGTGCCGAGGAGGCGGGTGGTCTCCCCGGGGACTTGGACCAGGATGGGGGCCTCGACGGAGACGAGGGGGCGGCCGTCGGGGGCGCAGAGCTGGATGACGGCGCCGTCGGCCAGGGTGTTCACGCCGAGGTCGGGGCCGCCTGCGTAGAGGCCCGCGAGGAGTGTGCGCAGGTCCGGCATCTTCGGGGTGAGGGCGATGACGTCCTTGGTCACGGCTGTCCGGCCTCTTCGTCCGCCTCGTGTGCGAGCGCGGTCTGTATGAGTTGGTGGTGGCGACCGCGGCGTATGAGGGTGCCGCGGCCGGGCGGTTGCGCGGAGGCGTACAGGCCAGGGAAGAGCTGGCCCTCGGTGCGGTCGCCGGTCATGAGGAGTGCGGTGGTGCCGGTCTCGCGCAGGGTGGTCAGCAGGGGTTCGTACAGGGCGCGGGAGGATCCGGCGGTGCGGCGGGCGATGACGAAGTGGAGACCGATGTCCTGGGCGGAGGAGATGTACGGCAGGAACGGAGCCAGGGGCTGCTGGCCGGCGGTGGTGAGGATGTCGTAGTCGTCGACGAGGATCACGATGCGCGGCCCCGTGAACGCGGGCTCCGCACCGACCGCGTCCGGGTCCGCCGTCTCTGGCAGGCGTTTCTCCAACTCGGTGGCGATGCCGGTGGCCAGCGCTGCGGCCAGCTTCGCATTGTGGGCGTAGCCGCCGCGGTACGGTTCCGGAACGGCACCGCGCAGGCCGCGGCGCGGGTCGAAGACGCCGAAGACCAGCTCCTCGTCTCCGTACCGGTCGATGAGTTGACGGGCTATCAGTTTCAGTAGGTTGGTCTTGCCGCACTCGTTGTCGCCGAGGATCAGCAGATGCTGATCGCTTCCGAACAGGTCCAGCAGCGCGGGGGCGAGCGCGTCCTGGTCCACGCCTACGGGGATTGTCCTGGGTTCGACGGCCGGTGAGGGGAGTTTCGCCGCGGGGAGCCGTGTGGGGAGCACCCGTACCGGGGCGGCGACGTCACCGTGCCAGCCGGCGCGGATCGTGCGGGCGGACCGCTCGAGGACGGACGCGAGGTCGCCCGTGCCGGGGCGGCTGTCGATGCGGGGCAGTGCGACCTGCGCGAACAACTTGCCGTCGGTCAGCACCCGGCCCGGCACTTCGGGTGACAGCGTCTCGGACAGCTTGCGGTCGATGGATGAGTCGGCCGGGTCGTTGAGGCGCAGTTCGACGCGGGTGCCGAACATCGACTGGGTGGCGATGCGGACGTCGTTCCAGCGCAGCATTCCGGCGACGACGTGGATGCCGTATCCGCCGCCGCGCTTGAGCAGGTCGGCCACGGCGTCGTCGAGTGCGGCGAACTCGTCGCGCAACGCGCCGAATCCGTCGATGAGCAGGACGAGGTCGGTCGAGCCGAGCTGGGGCAGCTTGCCCTGGGCACGCAGGTGACGCAGCTGGTCGATGGAGTCGATGCCGTACGCGCGGAAGAGTTCCTCGCGTTGGCCGAGCATGGTGCGGACCTCGGCGACCGTGCGGGCTGCCCGTTCGTGGTCCGCCCTTCCCGAGATGCCGCCGACATGCGGCAGTCCGGCCAGCGCGGACAGACCGCCGCCGACCAGGTCGAGGCCATAGACGGCGACGTCGTACGGGGTGTGGGTGAGAGCCAGGGAGAGGGCCAGGGTGCGCAGCAGGGTGGTCTTGCCGGACTGCGGGCCGCCGATGACGGCCGTGTGGCCGCCGGCGACGGTCAGGTCCAGCAGCCACGGCTGCTGCCACTGCTTGGCCGGATCGTCCAGGATGCCCAGCGGAACGCGCATCGCGCCGTCGCGGTGCGCGAGCCGGAGGCCCTCCGCGCCGGCTTCGAGGGGACCGGCCGCAGTGTCGAGGGTGATGGCGTCAGGCAACGGCGGCAGCCAGATCCGGCGTACCGGCGGGGCCGCGGTCGCGAGTTGGCCGACCATCACCGACATCACCGTCGGCCCGGTCTCGCGCTTGGTGGCGGCATACGCCTTCGCGGCATCCTCATGGGGTGTGCCGAGCGTGTTGTACGTCGGATACGGCGAGACGAGCGGTTCGTCGTCCTGCTTGTCGCGCAGGGCGGGCCCGAGGTGGGCGCCGGAGACGTACCCGGCCTTGAAGCGTTCGTAGGTGGAGGTGTCGACCTTCAGATAGCCGAAGCCCGGCAGCGGAGGCAGGTGGAAGGCGTCCGTGGTGTCCAGCACGGTGCGCGACTCGTCGGCGGAGAAGGTCCGCAGGCCCAGGCGGTACGACAGATACGTGTCCAAGCCCTTGAGCTTGCCGCCTTCGATGCGCTGGCTGGACAGCAACAGGTGGACGCCGATGGAACGGCCGATACGGCCGATGGACAGGAACAGGTCGATGAAGTCCGGCTTGGCCGTGAGGAGTTCGCCGAACTCGTCGATGACGACGAACAGGTGCGGCAGGGGCTCGAGGTCCGGGCGACCGGTGGCGCGCAGGGCGGCGTAGTGGCCGATGTCGGCGATGTTGCCAGCGTCCTTGAGTACCTGCTGGCGGCGCTTGACCTCACCGGCGAGACTGCTGTGGACGCGCTCGACGAGCCCGGCCTGGTTCTCCAGGTTGGTGATCACGCCGGCCACGTGCGGGAGTTCGGTGAACGGGGCGAAGGTGGCGCCGCCCTTGTAGTCGACCAGGACGAGGGCCAGGTCTTCGGGGGAGTGGGTGGCGGCGAGCGCGAGGACGAGGGTGCGCAGCAGTTCGCTCTTGCCGGAACCGGTCGCGCCCACGCACAATCCGTGCGGGCCCATGCCGAGCTCGGAGGACTCCTTCAGGTCCAGCAACACCGGCTCGTGACGGTCCGTCAAGCCGATGGGTACGCGCAGGAACGCTCGCTCGCTGGGCGGCGCCCACAGCCTTTCGATGTCGAGTGCCGCAGGGTCGTCGATGCCCAGCAGGCCGGGAACGTCCACCGGCCCGGAGACGGGGGTGCCCTCGGCCGTGGACTCCGCCGACAACCTGAGCGGGGCCAGCATCCTGGCCAGCCCCTCCGCGCCCGCGACGCTCACGGCATTCGATGAGCCCTGCGCCACCGTCGACGTCTCGCGCAGGTCCTCCACGGTGATCCGGTCGCCTTCGACGGTGACGCGGACCGTCACCTGATCCGACTCGTGCACCTGCTGCTCCAGCAGGTGCAGCACGGTCACACCCATGTCCGGCAGATCAACCGCCTTGTCAGGGCGGGGCAGTTCGGCGGCCGTCTCGCCGTACTCGTCGCTGACGATCAGCAGCCGACCGGCCATCCGCAGCGCGTTACGGTCCGACAGCCCGCGCCGTACCTCCGCCGCGTACGAGGCCCGCTGTCGCAGATCATCGCGGCACAGCGCCGCCAACTGGGCGAGGCTCGGAGCGATCCGGCGGGCGGCGACCGGACCATCACGCCGGCCCGGATCGAGTACGTGGGGCAGCCACTTGGCCCACTCCCACGCGGTCAGCTGGTCGCCGGGTATGCCGAGCGCGACGGCCACGTCGTCCGGCGCGTGCGTGACCGCCGTCTGGACCAGCAACGCGCGAGCCACCCGCAGCACACCCTCGCGGTCCCCGACGACGCTGACGTTGCCCGCCCGGTCCAAGGGCACGGTGAGGGGGAAGTCCGTTGCCGTGGTGAACCGGTTCTGCAGGGCTCGGGCCTCGTTGAGCATGAACGGGTCCGGCGGAGTCAGGACCCCGCCCGCGCTGTTCTGCCCGACCACCAGCTCCTGCACTGGTACGTCCCCGGTGCCCACCCGTACCCGCAGGAAGTCCGGGTCCTGGCGGCGCCGCTCCCACAATCGTGCCGGATTGCGTACCAAGTCGTACAAGGCCTCGGGCGGTGGATCGAGCAGCTGGGACTGCCGGCGCCGCTCCCGCTCGCCGGTGCCGAGCTCGTCGCGCAGCTCCTCAAGGTATTCGAGGTAGCGCTCGCGTTGGGTGCGCCGGGTGCGCTGCGCCTTGCCCCGCTGGGACAGGAACAGTGCCACCGCGCCGAGCAGGGCGAAGACCAGGACGATCGCGCCGAGCGCGGCGAACTGGCTGTTGCGGATGACGGTCATCATCACGACCGAACTGATGACGCCGGCCATCGGCAGCAGTGCGGTCGCCGCGTTGCCGATCTTTCCCTCGGACAGG
Source organism: Streptomyces mirabilis (assembly GCF_039503195.1). Lineage (NCBI taxonomy): Bacteria > Bacillati > Actinomycetota > Actinomycetes > Kitasatosporales > Streptomycetaceae > Streptomyces > Streptomyces mirabilis. Next base: position 2,037,905 of record NZ_JBCJKP010000001.1, on the reverse strand, counting down.
TTGGGCGGCGGCTCGATGGTGCGCGGCTGCGGCGGGGTGAGGGGGCGGGTGGAGCGCGCGGGCCGGTGGACGAGGTGCTGTGTCACGGACTGGCCTTTTCTTGAACGGGTCCTGAAGCCTGGCTCGTGCTCATCGCGTCCTCACCGCGCGGTGCATCGCCTCCGCCGCGAGGCGGACGGCGGCGTCCCGGGTGGCCCGGCCCAGCATCGCGGTGTGGATGGGGCCTCCCTGGGCCAGATGCCGGTCGTAGGGGAGCGGTACGACGGACACGCCCGTCTCTCGCAGGTGCGCGGTGGCCGTCTTCTCGTCGAGCGTGGTGTCCGGGGAGCTCGCGGACAGCGCCACGACGGTGCCGGCCAGGGCGGAGTGCGGCAGCTGGGCCAGCCAGTCCAGGACCTGCCGGGTGCCGTTGACGCCCTCCGCGGTCATCGGGGCGACCACCACCCGGGCATGCGCGGTGTCCATCGCCGTACGGGCCACTTCGCCGGGCAGGGTCTCGCAGTCCACCACCGTCACCGCGAAGTAGCGCCGCAGCGCCAGTGTGACCGTGCGGTAGGTGCGGACGTCCATCGGCGCGCCGACGCGCCCCTGGCTCGCGGGCAGCAGCCAGCCGCCGTCGGACACCGGAACCAAGTAGCCGGTGACGTCGGTGAGTTGCATCGCGGGGGTCAGGATCTGCGCGAGGTCCGCGCACGACCAGCGCACCGATTCGGCGCCCATCCGTACGGGGAGGGTGCCGAGTGCGGCATCGGCCTCCAGGGTGAGGACAGGGTCGTGTCGGTAGTGGTTGAAGGTGCGGCCCAGCAGGGCGGAGACGGTCGACTTGCCCACTCCGCCCCGGATGGACGTGACCGCGATGACCCGGCCGGTGGTGACCGGCTGCTGCAGCTCCCGAGCGAGGCGTGTCTCTTCGGCGACGTCCTGGGTGGCTGACGTGGCGAGTTTGCGGAGCGTGTGTCCGGTGCGGCGGGTCACGGAATCGCCGTGTTGGGGGCGACCCAGAGCGTGTGCCAGGCGGGGGTCGACGGTCGGCACGGACTCCGGGGTGTGCAGGGGAAGCCGGGGATCACGGGGTGACCGGACAGCGGGTTCCGACTGCGGTGCCGGGGCAGCGTGCTGAGGGAAACCCGGAGAGGCAGCGGGACCTGCATCAGCGGGCGGTTCCGGGGCGGGGTGCATCAGTCGAGGCCGCGCGGTGGGCTCGGTGGACTCGGGGGCGGGCTTGGCCGCTTCGTCCGCTGCATCGTGCTGCCCCAACTGCCCCAACTGCCGCAGCACGTCCTGCTGCCAGTCCCCTCCCTGAGCCATGAAGTCACCCCTACGCGAAGGTGCCGAGCAGACGCCCGTACACACCGAACGCCCCGATGACGAGCGGGAACAGGGCGATGACTCCCACCGACTCGAGCACGTCGCCGAAGCGCCGCAGCCGCACCCGCACATGCTCGGCGGGCTGCACCGCCAGCACCATCAAGGGCAGGACGGCCAGCGTGACGAGCACGGCCAACGGCCCCGCGGCACCGGAGTGCTCCTGCCACACCCCGACGAGCCGGACGGCGACCACGGCACCGGCCCCGAACAGCGCCACGACCTCGATGACGAGCGGGAAGGCACGCGCCCGCAGCGCCAGAACGACCGCGACCACCACGGAGAGCAGGACGGTCCACGCCGAAGGTGCCCGCAGTACGAGAAGCCCCGCCGCCATGGCCGAGACGGCCAGGACGATCGTGGCGAGCGCCAGGCCACGATGAGTGGCAGTTAGGGCGGTGCTCACCTGATACCGGCTCACGGACGTGCCGCTGGAGCGCCGGTCGTCCAGCCCGGACAGACCGGACGCCATGAGCGCGAGCCGCGGCAGCACGCCGAGGGCGACAACCGAGACGACGCTCAGCAAGGCCCCCACACGAGCCTGTTCCACTGACGTACCCGCGCCCGATTGGACAGCGACCGCCACCTGCCAGCAGAGGACACAGCCAACGACTGTGGCAGCGCCGACGAGCCCGCCGCGGCCCAGTGCCGTGAACCAGCCCAGCAGGAGCAGCGTCACAACGAGTGCGACCGCGACGCCGGCCAGCCGCGCCACGCCGGACCAGGCATGGGCATCCGCCAGGGTCCATGCCCCCAGCGCCCCGAGAGTTCCCCCGGTGACGAGGAGCGTGGTGGCCAGGCCACGTTGCCCGGCCCGCCCGAAAAGAGCCCCCGCGAGTGCGGACACCGCGGCAACCGTCACCAGAGCGCTGCCTACGGCCGACAGCGCGAACTCCCTGCGGGCCAGGGTGCCGGCTATGACGGCCCAGCCGACCGTCGCGACTCCGGCGACGATGCGCCGGGATGCGGGGCTCCACCGCCATGTACGTACATTCAGATCGTCAGCGACCTCATCGGTGACGTCGTGCACCACGGGTGCCGCGGGGGCGTCCTCCAGCGGCACGAGCCGCAGGACGGCGCCGTCCGGAACCCCGGCCGATTCCAGCGTGCTGTCGTGCGCGAGCGCTGAACCCTCCGTGGTGACGAGATGCCGCAACTCGGGCCGGTCCGATGTCCGGTCGTCCAGCAGCCGCATCACTTCGGGCAACAGCAGCCCGACTGGTTCCTGAGAGGGCAGGACGAGATCAACCCGCCTCCGCTCGCCGATCAGAGTGACCCGGCTCAAAGCAGTCCGGCTCGGCGTCGTACGGCTCAGGGACTCCGCAGATACCACGCGTTCGAACCTATCATCGAGTCATCGGGTGGAAGACGCCGAAGGCGCCGCGGAAGGCGAGGAAGAGGGCACAGAGGTGCCGTACGGGCTTTTCCCTATGACCCGGTGCGAAACGAACGACCAGCCCACACACCCGGCACACAACACCGCCGCGACCACGATCCCGGCGAACACCTTGCCGAGCCGCTCGTCCACCGACCGCCGCTGCCGCTGCGTTCCGAACACGACGGCATCCCGCAGCCGCCGGCGCCGAACCGACACCGACTCCAGCAATTGGCTGTCGTAATCCTGGGCTGCCACAGGTATTCGTTGTCCGTTTCAGTTCTCAGGTGGGGAACTCGCCGAGCCAGCCGTGCTGGAGGAGGTGCTTGGGCAGATAGTCGGACTCGACCTCGATGGGGATCCCCCCGTCGTAGGCCAGACATGCGATGGCCAGCGGACCCAGGGCGATGCTGCCGTCGATGTCCGCCGTCCGCTCCTCGCTCAAGGTCCAGTAGGCACGGTGCAGCTTCAGTGCCTCGACAAGGGCCGGGCTGAAGCCCTCCTCGTCCTTGCGTACGAAGTGGCAAAAGAGGTTGATCGGCGGATAGAGCACACCCTGCAGCAGATCCCGGGGGGCGACCTGCGCCACCGTGGGATCCGACGCCTGGAACGCAGCGGTGAGCTTCTCCACCAGCCCTGATCGCCGCAGCCAGTACGTCTGCAGGGTGTCCACCCAGTGGTAGATGTACTCGTCGTACTGCCCCTCCGGCGCACGCAGGCGCTCCAGCGGGATCTCGCACAGTTGCGTCATACGGTCCTGTTCGCGGCAGATGACAGCCAGCCAGAACGCCTGCAGCCAGGTGCCCGCATCAGCAGTAGAGAGGGGGCCGACGGCCCGCAAGCTGCGTACCTCGCGGTCGATACGGCACTCGACGGTGCCCTCGCTCACGCCGGTCACAGCAAACAGCGCAGAACCCAGTTGCATCGCCGTGACCGTGGCTTCCCACGTCTCCACCGCGGCTGCCCGAGGGTCGATGACACAGTGGGCACGCAGGTTCAGGATTGACGTGTTGAAGGCCGAGTCGATGGTGGATGTGGACTCCTCGAGCCGGTCGACCTTCCTGCTGAGGTGCTTGTTGAGCCGTTCCGCGAACTGTTCGGCCTCAGGCCCTGTCGGCAGCTCATGCCGGTCGATGCGTGCTGTCACGGAAGGGTCCCCAACATATTCTAGCTTCCCGTCGTTGAGCGCTTTGTCGAGGGTTTCCGCCAAATCGAACTCGCCGCGTTTCTCCATGGCGTGGATGATGTCGAAGAAGTACTCCCTGCTCCCCTGGGATACTTGGCGACCGTTCGGCAGGGTACGTCTGCCCAGCTCGGTAGTGGGGCTGCTCTTGGCCTCGATGACGACGACACGGCCGTCCTCATGAGTCCAGACCTGGTCGAACTGGTCGTTTCCGCTCTTCGGGCCGAGGAGGGTCTCTTTCGTGAAGTCCGGGTGGTTCTCGGCGATGTAGTGATACTCGGCCGCCGCCTCGCCGAAGTCTTCGGCCTTTTCCCCATAAGGGTGTGGGATTCCTTGTACGCGCCACGGGCCTCACCCCACTGTGCGGCCGAATCGATGGTTCCGTGAAGCTCATGCGCCTTGCCCGTATCCGCCTTCCAGTCCGAGACGAGGTTGTCCCACTTGATCGCGAAGTGGCGGATCCGCGCAGCCTCCTCCAAGACCCGACGCCGTGCCGTACTCGTGACGGTGTCGGACTTCACGGAGATGAAATCGTCGTCAAGGAAATGCGGCTTGGGCGGCTCCGGTGCGTCCTTGGCACGGGTCAACGGTGCGTCGTCGGACAGCCGAGTGAGCTGCGGCGGGGTGTGCCCGCTCTCGTCGTAGCGCTCCAGGAGCTTTCGGGTGCCGTCTTTGCGGTAGTAGTGCTCGAAGTAACCGGGCTCGTGGTTGGCCCGGTAGACCTGGATCTCCTCGATCTGCTCCAGCGTGAGCGATCCGCGATGTCCGTAAGGATTGCTTCCCTCACGCATGAAACTGGGGCGTTCGACCTCAGTACGCTGACCAGGGATGTCACTGTCCGGCCTGTCCGCGCCGTCTCCGAGCGCGTCGTCGCCTGCCCGGCCGAGGTCGTCCAGGCCACCGCTTCCGTGTCCTTCTGACCCCGTGCCGCCATGGCCGCTGCCGATCGGCCCACCACCGGACCTGGGTGTCTCGGAGCCGACGGTATGTGAGGCTCCAGCTCCGCCGGATGCTTCCCCAACGTGAGCCGTGGCCCCGGGGGTGCCTGAGGCAGCGCTGACTCCGGCGGGTTGCCGCTGCTGCGCGGGTGTCTCCTCCGGCGTGGCCCGCGTATCCGCGGCCACTTCCTGGCGCGGCGTGTCCCCGATGACGTTGCCGTGCTTGTCGACGGGGATGAACTTGCCGTCCTTGATGACGACTTTGGAGCCGTCGCCGAGTTCGATGACGCTGTGGATGCGCTGGGAGTCCGCCGAGGCGCCGATGCCGGTGCGGATTCCGGCGGTGAGGTCGGAGAGTTTGGGCAGTGCGCTGATGGCTTTGCCGGTCGCTTTGAGGCCGACGGCGACCGGGTCGATGTACTCGCCGACCTTGGCGGCGATGCCGGCGCCCTTGGCAACCGCGCCGACTTCGCCGCCCTTGGCTGCGATGGCCAGGGGGCCGGCCGAGGGTGAGGCCGTTGAAGACGACCGTCGCCGCGGCGCGGGCGGGATTCTCGCTCCACATGTCCCAGGCGACCATGGACTTGGCGAAGTCCTTGGCGGCCTTCTTCTGCCGGACCTCGGTGGCGCTCTCTTTGTCCGGGCCGATCGCCCAGTCCATGAGCGCGTCGTACGGCTTGGCGGTGTACTGGCCGATCCCGCTGACGACGTCCCCGAGATGACCCCAGGCGTCCCCGGCCGCATCCGAGCCGTTCCAGCCGACCAAGGTGCCCAAACCCTTGATGCCGCCCCAGATGTTGTCGATGACCAGGCCGTCCCAGAAGAAGCTCTTGGCCCAGTAGCCGACCTCCCACGCATGGTGGGACTCGCTCTCCGGGGCGCCCCAAGGCGTGTCCTTGGCGTGCTTGAGGACGTCGAGGTCGTAGCCGTACATCACCGTCTTCTCGTTGACGGTGTGGTGGCCGTCGTCGACCACGAACTCCGGCCCGCCGACGAGGGATGAGATCTTGGTGGCGGCCCGGCGCTCGGCCTCCCGGAAGGCGCTCTCGGCGGCGGCGACGCCGTCCATGAGCTCCTGGTGACGGTGGATCTTGTCCCCGTCGTACGTCCAGTTGTCGTCGCCCTCGACGCTGTCGACGAACGCGAAGGCGTCGGTCTTGAGCTGGGCGAGCTTCTTGGCGAGCGGACGGGCCTCGATGGAGTAAGTGTCCAGCGCGTCCGCGACCGTCTCCAGCTGGGCGGCGAAGGCGTCGGCTTTGTCCATCACCGGCTGGGTGGTGGCGAACAGGTCGTCGGCCTCGGGCGCGGTGTAGAAGGCCTCCAGCATCTGGAAGCGGGAGTGCACGTCCATGCCGCCGTTGCGGATCCCGATGGCGTCGCCGCGCAGCCCGGAGGTGTCCTTGTCCAGCTGGTCGAAGTCGCCGGTGAACTGGGGTATGCCCGACGGGTCGATCACTTGGCGCCGCCGTCCTTGCCCTTGCCGCCCTGGCCAGGCAGATCGACCTTCGGTGCGCCGAGCGCCTTGTGTTCGGCCTGGGCGGCCATCTCGAGATCCCCGGCCAGGTAGTACGCGGTCGCCTCCCGTGCCCCGTTCACCGACTTCGCCGCCCGCGCGCCGAGGAACAGCACGTCACCCGCGGTCTTCTCGACGAAGATGGCCAGCGCCGCGCCGATCGCGCCGGTTGGCGCGGACCCGCAATACGGTCCGCTGACCGTGCCGGCCGAGGTGGCCGCGCTCTCCACATCCGTCCCGTACGCCTTGACGTCCTTGGCCACGTCGTCCATCGCGTCCGCGACCAGCGAGGTCACGAACTCGACGCCGGACGACGAGATGTCCCACCCCGACATGCCAAACCCCCGTGGAAACGTTCCTGCTTACTACGGTCGGCCCCGGTCAGCCGATGTTGTCGACGGCGGCGCGGGCCTTGGCCATGGTCGACTGGGCGGTGCCGTCGTTCTGCTCCAGCGTGGTGCGGACGAGGCGGATGATGTCGCGGACCTCGTTCGTGGCGCGGTTCCAGCGCTGTTCCTTGCCGTGGTACTCGTCGGCGACACCGTCGGCGGTGAAGTCGGCCATCGCGGCCTTCACCGCGCGGTCGCGGTCACCGAGGACGCGCTCCAGCTGGCCGATGATGCCCTGCAGGCTGCCCTGTACCTCGGCTGAGGCGCCGGTGTCGTACGAGCGGCGGTCCTGGTTCTGCCCCATGGTCAAGCTCCCCCTGTGCGTGTTTATCGGGCGCCGAAGCGGGCGGCGTCGAAGTTGGACTGGCCCATGTTCTGGTGGGCGTTGTCCTCCTGCTCCAGATCGCCGGAGCCGAACGCGGTGTCCATGCCGCCCTGGCCGCCCAGAATCGCACCCAGCGAGCCGTTCAACGCGTTCGTGATCTCGTCCGTGTGCGCCTTGAACGAGTCGAACGCGGCCTTGCCCGCGCCGTTGAACTTCCCCTCCAGCGGCTCCGCCGCCTGGACCAGCCACCGGATCAGCGTGCCCAGGTCCTCCGTCGAACCGACCGTGCTCTTGCCGAGATCCGCCAGGGTCGACGACCCCATGTCGAACTTCATCCACCCGCCCCCGTGTCAATCGTGTTGTACGCCGCGGCCAACCAATCACTCAGCCGCCACGGCGCCCGTGCGTCACGCACATCTCACAATGCGTCGAACATCCTCTCGTATGGCGCGTTGCAGGCGCAACGCAGTACGGCGCGAAGTGGCGTGCTCTTTCCCATGAGTTGTCTTGCCGCGCTCCTGCGCCGACTGCCGGATGCCTGCCTGACGGCACGCGAGGGGCCGTACGCCGAGAGCCCCAGCTGCCGGGCGGGCTGGATGGGTGCGCTGTGGCGGCTGAAAACGTGAGGTGCCGACAGATGCCCTCTCATTCTCCAGCAATCCGACTCCATCAGGCGCGGGGCACATCAATATCCTCACCACCCGTCAGGACTGGGTCGATGTTCCCTGGCGCACTCTCGGCGTTCCTTGTGGGTGGCGCGCCCGGTGCGAGGTCACTGCCCGAGCGCCACGACACCTACGGCACGCCGTACTCCGCGATGGCCGTGAGTGTGCCCGACGGGAGTTCCGCTCAGGAGTTCGCCAACGTTCTCGCACGGGACCCCTTCCGTATCCCCGTGGTCGAGCTGGGGCGGGAAGGAGTCCGTGCCGAACTGGACGCCGTGCGCATCGGCACCATGCACCGTTTCAAGGGTCTCGAGTTCCAGCGCGTCTTCCTGACGTCCGTCGGCGAAGGACAGGTGCCGCATCAGCGTATCGAGCAGTATCGGCTTGAGAACCCGGACCGCTACCGCCAAGAGGAGCAACGGGCCCGCTCCCTGGTCTTCGTCGCTGCCACCCGCGCACGTGATGAGCCCATCGTCACGTGGAGCGGCAAGGCCAGCCGTTTTCTCCCGCGCGACGCGGATGAGACCGCCTACCGTGCCACGGACCTACTCGGCATGGATAGACCGCCGTCCGGTTCATCGGGATCGGCCGCCGCCTGATCAGTGTGCGGCCATGCTGCGGAGCGGCTTCTTCCTCGAAGAAGTCGGCCTGTGAGCAATGTTCGACTGAACCGGCCCTCCCGCCCAGCGGAGAATACGTGCGATAGCATCTCATGCTACGCAATCCGAACAGCTGATACGCCGATCTCGAAATGCTGTGCCAAAAACAATCTATAGCCGCGTAGCAAGACGCAATTCAGCGAATAGAGCTCGTAACACGATCTTGGCGAGGAGCTTCGGACTGGCTCGGTATGTCTGCTCTCACTGGCGGTCGTCTCTGGGTGATGCGGCGTGTGCTTCCGGTACGGTCGCGGCATGACTGGCGTGTTCGACGTGGCCCAGGCTCTAGACGGCGGAATCACCGACCAGGAGCGGGCGTGGGCATTCGTGCGCGGCTTCGCCGCTGCTTGGGACGAGCCGTTGACCGAGGACGACGGCACGCCAGCGGCGGAACTGGCGCGCGCCGAGGCGACGCTCGGCTGCTCCCTGCCGGCCGTGCTGCGCGAGTTCTACGAGCTCCTGGGTACGCGGTCCGGCCTGCTCGCCAACCAGGATCCGCTGCTGCCGCCCGCCGAGATGTTCGTGCAAGACGAGTGCGGCGGTGTCCTCGTCTTCCGCAGCGAAAACCAGGGCTGCGCCTTCTGGGGCGTGCGCCTGCGCGACCTTGATCAGGACGATCCGCCGGTGCTCGTCCAGGCGCGGCACGGCTGGGTGCCGTTCTTGGACCGGGTGTCTCTGGCATGCGTCGAGCTTGTACTGAGCGAGGCACTGTTCGGCGGTGGAGGTCGGCTGTACAACGCGTGCGAGCTGCCGGCGGACCTGCTTGGGGCGGTGCCCGAACGCTTCCAGCGGGTCGCGTTGCCCGACTATCCGATGTGGACGGGTCCGGAGGACTTTCCAGTGCGTTGGTTCTCCGCCCCGGGACAGTTGCTACGCCAGGACGGCTTGGGCGCCCACAGCTGGCTGCACGTTCGGGGCCGGACCCGGGCCGACCTGGAGGCGATCTGCGAGACCGTTCCCGGACGGTGGGCCCTGGGATACACCGAGTCACTGGACGCCGAACCGCTGCCCTTCTGAACCGTCATGATTCGGGCCTGTTGAGACGTCTCCAGCAGATGAGGCTGCAGGCCAGGGATACGAAGGCGTTGTGGAGTTCGGTGCGTCGTTCCCAGCGGACGCGAGTCTTTTGAAGTGGTGGAGCAGGGCGAAGGTCTGCTCGACGACGTAGCGGAGCTTGCCCGGGCCCTGGATGTTCGGGACCCCCTTGCGGGAGATGACCGGCAGGATCCGGCGTTTGTGCAGCTCTCGCGGTTGGCGTTGGAGTCGTAGCCCTTGTCGTCGAGCAGGGCCTCGGGGCGTCTGCGGGGACGGCCGGGGCGGCCCGCGACGGGCGGGATGCCGTCGACCAGGGCGAGGGTCTGGGTGACGTCGTTGACGTTTGCCGCGGTCGTGATGACCTTGAGCGGAGTGCCGCGTCCGTCGCGGATCAAGTGGTGTTTGCTGCCCGTTTTCCGCCGGTCGACCGGCGACGGACCGGTGTCGGAGCCCCCTTTTTCGCGCGGAGGTGAGAGCCGTCCACGCAGGCCCTCGACCAGTCAAGGCGGCCGGCCGCGTTCAGTTCGGCCAGCAGGATCCGGTGTAGCTGGTCGAAGACCCTGCCTGCTGCCAACGTTCCAGGCGTCGCCAGCAGGTCTGCCCGGAGCCCAACCCCATCTCCAGCGGCAGGAGTTGCCAGGCTAAGTCGTTGTAGAGGACGTACAGGATGCCCCGCAAACAGTGTCGGTCGGCCACCGGCCGTGGCCCCGGTGACTTCTCGGGCCAGGGTGGCAGCAGCGGCTCGATCAGTGCCCACAAGTCGTCGCCCACGATCCACGGCCGAGTACTCACAGCATCACGAACGGCCGAATCGTCACACCGGTCACGCCCGACCAGGACATCTCACCAAGATCCTGTTACGAGCTCTTAGTGGTCGTCTCAGTTGGCGTGCAGGATGAGTACCCATACTCACGTGTATCTGCGGGTGGCGCGGCATGCTGGCGGACATGCAGCGTCCTTCGGTGTGGTTGGATCTTGGACTCGCGATCGCGCTTCTACCGGTGTCGGTCATGCTTATCGCCTGGCTCGGGATGCATGTGATGTTCTCGGGTGATGACTTCGGATCCCCCGGCATTCGTACTGCCCAAGCCGGGCGGCGCGGGGCGTGGAGCTGTGGTTGCGCAGCGGTCGTGGCGGGAGGTGGGTTGATGGGCCTGCGGTTGTGGATCGCTGGGTCCGTTCACCTGCTCGTTCTCGGTGCGGCGGCTGTTCTGTTTGCCAGCGTTGCTGCTCAGAATGGTTGATCACAGCGGTCGCCGGTAGCAGACCCCACATCTGTCTGGTGCTGGCCGATGACCATCAAGCACCTGCCGATACAGGCACCCTGTTCGGGGAAGGACACCACCCTATTGCGGCCTTCGCGCAGGCTGCGGTGAGCGCATTCGATCACGTGGCCGGCGAGTTGGGTGATGAGGAGTACGCATCCCAGTGGGGTCGTCCGCTGCCACGCCCCGACCTTGATACTCTCCGCGCGCTTGTCAAGGTCACCCCGATCCCCGACATCAACGCCTGACACCAACAGCAGCGAACCTCGCCGACTGGCGCCGAACCTCCGCGACCGCTCGGGCGGGATGCATGGCGGGTTGGTCAACGCCGTTGGCGCCTGTGGATCGACCTGATAAGGATGAGGCCGCAGGTTCAAGGCCTGTCACCCCCACCAGGGCGTGCGAGGGCCGCCGGTCGATAGGATCCCGCGGTCTTTGTAACTGGGGAGGGATCATGGCCAAGGACGGCTGGACCGAAGGTACCGACAACAGCGCGGAAACCTCCGGCGATCTCGTGGACGAACCGTCCGCGGTCCAACTGGTGTACCGGCCGCAGCCTGCCGACACACGGGTCGGTCTGCGGGTCCGCGACCGGGTCAAGCGGACCAAGCTGGTGCTGCGGGGTGTCCTCCTCGTGCTGGGGGTGGGGTTCTGGCTGATCACTATCGACGTGGTCTCGACCGGGCTGCTCTTGTTCGTTGTCCTGTGGATGTGGGGGTACCCACGGCTGCACGTCGCCTACATACAGCGCATCATCGGATGGCAAGGTGAGTACCGCGCCACCGTGTCTGCGGCCGGGATCACCTGCCACAGCGACTACAGCACGCTGGTCCAGAAGTGGTCCGTTTACCAGGGCTACCGGGAGACGGCCCACCACTTCGTCCTGCTTAGCCGAGACCCCAACATCATGTGGCTCGAAGTCCTGCCCAAGCGGGGTGTGCATGAGGCCGAGGACCTCGACCGGCTTCGGGCCATCCTGGACCAGCACACCACCCGCGTGTGACGGACGTGAAGGGCGCCCCGTGCCGGCGGTCGATGGCCGGCCCTGCCACTGGGGCGTGGCATACAGCAGCGAAGTACGGCAACCGCCGCGACCGCAGCCGACCCGCCGCGCCCGCGAGCGAATGTCTGATCAGCCGGGCAGACTTCAGCGACCGTCCCGCCCGTAGTTCGCATCGAGGAGCGCGACCGACAGGAACACGTCACGATCCCGATCAGAATCGTGACGTGTTCCAGGTCTGCACGGGCCCACTTCCGCAGAGGCCGCACAAAGGGCAGAGGAACCAGCCCGGGAGTAGCTCGAGGTCTGACATCAGCACCTGACACCAACAGGTGCGAGCAGGGGCGGTCGATGCCGAAACTCAGCGGCCAGCAGGACGAGACAGAGGGCAGGTTGACCGACGTCGATGGGTCCCCGTGATCGACCTGATAAGGATGAGGCCAGGTTGTAAAACCCTTGCCCGGAGGGACGCCGTCCTGTCGATGGACGACGTCCCTCCGGCTTGACTCGGCCATTGAGACTCCGCCGACCTCATCGATACCCTGCGGATCTCTGCTCCGAAGGGATCGGCAATGGAAGACCGCACGCGCTAACCGAGATGCTCGACACCGCGCGTAGCAGCGAGCGGGTGGCCCGCTGACAGGCTCGGTGGGCCAACCGGCAAGCCGCGCCGCGGGTGTGTCGGCGGCTGACCCTAGGGTGCCCCCGTGAATGTGGATGATCTTCAGTGGCAGTTGAGCAACCTCGGCGGCGTCCCGCCGCGGATCGTGGACGAGATCCTCGAACGCGGCGGCCTGGAGGCCCTAGTGGAGGCGGCACGGGAGCGTGAGGACTGGTTCTGCGCTGCGGGTGCGGTGCGGGGGTTGTGTGCGGTGGGGGAGTTCGGACGGGCCTGGACGGTGGTGGAGCCGTTCGCGGCTACCGGTTGGCAGCCGGCGGTGCGGGCGGGCGCCGACGTCCTGTTGCGGTGGGGCCATGTCGACCAGGCGCTGGAGCTGGCGCACCCCAAGAGGCCGCAGGAAAACGCGGTCGACGCGTGGCGGGACTACGCCGAGGCGCTGGTCCGGGCCGGGCGGGTGGACGACGCGATCGGCGTACTCGGCCCGCACCTGCGCGGCGGGCGCCTGTTGGGGGCCCTGGTGGAGATGACCGAGGGCCAGGGATGCGACGAGCGGGTGTTGGAACTGCTGGCCCCGATCGCCGAGGAGTTCCGGCACGACCCGAAGCAGTGCGACGACCTGTGGGGTGCCCTCCCTGCACAGGCCCGGGTCTTGGAGCGGTCCGGCCGGGCGGACCAGGCAATCCGGCTGCTCGGCGCGGACATGGCCGCACGCCGGTACGGGCCGCAGAACAACGTCAAGTTCTATGCCGAGCTGCTGGCCCGACACGGTCGGGTCGAGGAACTTCGCGACCTTGCCGACACCCAGAGGTACGCCGCCGTAAGCCCGTACGTGACGGCCCTGGAGAACCTGGGCCGAGCCGGGGAAGCGGAGGCGTATCTGCGCGACCTCATCGCCGCCAAGCATCCGGGCTGGCACGAGAGCACACTGATGGGACTGCTCATCCGTCAGGGCCGGGTAGACGACGCGATCGAGGCGGTGGAGCACACGTTCGACGACCTCTACGACGGGAACCTTCTCCAGGCGACCCTGATCGTGCTCGCCGACCGGGGCCTGCACGACAGAGCCCTTGGACTCACGGAAGGGCGCAGCCCCGAATTCCTGGCGGAGAACGATGAGTTCTGGCTCCGGTCCAACCGGTGGTGGCTGATGGGAGAGTCGGGACGCGCCAGGGAGGCAATCGCGGAGATCCAGGCGTTGCCAGCCGACAGGGTCGAGGACCGCGAGCTGACCATCGCCTGGCTGCTTGCCCAGGACGGCCGCGTCGAGGAGGCCATCGCCCTCCTACGCCCATTGCCCGGCGAACGGGCCGCGACCGACCTGGCCGAACTACTGATCCGGCAGGGCCGCCTCACCGAGGCCATTGCCGTCATCCCCGACGTGGCCGCCCAACGGGAGGAGAAACGACGCCACCAGCGCGGCAGACCTGAGCGACCGAGCAGCCAATAGTTCGCATCGAGAAGGTCACCAGCGCAGGTCCCCGTGCCACTCTCGTGCCAGAACGGGCGGGGACTCAGAGGGAATCAGGGGGCGCACGGGGACGCGCCGCCGAATCTGCCCAAGGCAGTGAACCCGCAGGTCAGGCTTGTGACCACCTCACCTCGCTCCTAAGACGCCGTCTTAGTTGGTGATTCGGCGGTAGCAGATGAGGGCTACGGCGATGCCGACGAACCCAAGGAAGTGGTCTGCCAGACGCTCGTAACGGCGATGCAGACGGCGGAAGCCGTTCAGCCAAGCCACGGTCCGTTCGACCACCCAGCGGTGCCGGCCGAGTCGCTCCGAGGACTCGATACCTTTGCGCGCGATACGAGGCGTGATGTTCCGTTCTCGTAGCCATCGCCGCAGGTGGGGGTAGTCGTATCCCTTGTCTCCGTGGAGCTTCGCAGGGCGGCGTCGGCGTGGCCCGCGACGCGAGCGAATCGGTGGGATGCCCCGGACGAGCGGCTCAAGTCCTTGACTGTCATGGGTATTCGCACCGGAGATGCCGGCGGAGACAGGCAGGCCACTGCGGTCGGTGAGCAGGTGAACTTTGGATCCCTTCTTGCCTCGATCGGTCGGATTCGGGCCTGTCAGAGCCCCCCTTTTAGAGCCCGGAGACCGACTGAGTCGATGGCGCACCGGGACCAGTCGAGCATGCCGTTGGAACCGAGCTCGTCAAGGATCACGCGATGGAGCTTGGCCCAGACGCGGGCTTCGGTCCAGTGAGCGAATCGGCGATGGACGGTCTGCCAGGACGCCCCCAACACTGGTGGAAGCTGCCGCCACGTGCAGCCTGAGGTGGCAACGAACAGAATCGCGGCCAGGACACCACGATCGTCAGCCCTCCGACGGCCGCCCCCTTGAGGACGCACCGGCGCCTCGGGCACCACACGAAGAAAAAGCTCCCACAACTTGTCGGGCACCAACTGCTGCACCATTTCCATGCCATGACAACGAGGGCCCCTGCGGGCCGCGGACCGGAGACGTGGTCGATGCTGACATGGACGTTTTCCCAGCAATTACTTTCGAGGGGCCATGACCGACTACCTGCAGGCCGTAGGCCGTCTTCGCCATGCTCGGCCCGGGAGAGGAACGCTTCGCCAAGCCTGCGGCCTGGCTCCGCCTGGAGGAGGAACTCGGCAGGGAGCTTCCGACGGACTACAAGCAGATCGTCGACGCCTACGCACCCGTGCAGATCAACGGGCACCTCACCCTGTCCCATCCAGCGTCCCACTGGTGGAACCTGGGCGAGACGATGCGCTCGAGATACGGATGACGTTGACTTTCATGGATTCCTACACCCTGTGGTGCCGCCTGCCGTTTCCGTCGGGCGGCTCGACCGAGGGCTTGAAAATGACGTACGCCGATCTGGCGGAAGCCGACGAATACGTCACGACGGTCATCAGGTTCGTGGAACGCGGCATCTTCAAACCGGCGCCGGTCGACCTCCTCGCCATGCTCGAAGAGTTGATGCAGCGAATCAATCGGCTCGGTGACACGGCATCGGGTGAAGACCAGGCCGTCGTCCGCTCGCAACACGCATACGCGGCGCTGCTCGACCTCGTCTATCGGCAGTTCCTTGAGGTGGGACGTCCGCATGAATAGCAGAATCACCTTCCTCGGCACCGGCTGGCTCGGGGCGGAGTAAAGGGGTCGGGCTGAGCTTCAGAGGGCCCGCCGGGATTGCTTCCCGGCGGCCCTGCGCCTGCCGAAAACCTCATCCGTGCAGCTCAGGCGGCATGTCGGTATTCGTGGATCACTCCACCGAGGCGGTCGTGCCGACGTATGTCGAGGCGGGCGATCCGGCACGGATCGGCAATCGGTTCGGGGAGGGCGCGTAGAGGTGCTGCCTGCCTCATAGCCTGGTGAGCGCGGTGCGCGTTGTAGTACTGCTCGTACTCGTGCGGGGCGTGGCGCAGGTGGGTTTCGTTCCAGATGAGGGTGCGGTCAAGGAGTTCGCGGCGGCAGGACTGCACCCAGCGTTCCATGACCGAGTTCATACGTGGCATTGCGGGTGCCGATAACCGGCCTTCTCAGGCTGCATGTTGGTACTCGTGGAGGGTCCCGCCGAGTCGGTCTCGCCGGCGGATCTCAAGGTGCTTGATCTGTCCTGGCTCGGTGGTCGGTTCGGGCAGGGAGCGGAGTGGAGCGGCTTGTCTCAGGGCCCGGTGGGGGCGATGCCCGTTGTAGAACGACTCGAACTCGCGAAGGGCGTGGAGCAGGTGGCGCTGGTCCCAGATGAGGGTGCGGTCCAGCAGCTCGCGCCGGCAGGTCTGTATCCAGCGCTCCATGATGGAGTTCATCCGCGGCATCCGGACACCGCTTTTGACGATCTCCAGCCCGGCATCGGTCAGCACGGCGTCGAAGGCCTGCGTGAACTTGGAGTCCCGGTCGCGGATCAAGAATCTGACCCTGCTGCCCGCGTCCTCCAGGTCCATGACGAGGTTGCGCCCGAGCTGCACCACCCAGTCCGCGGTGGGGTGCGCGGTAGTGCCGAGGATCCGGAGGCGCCGGGTGGCGTGCTCGATGACGGCGAAGACGTACAGGCGCGCCCCGGTCAGGGTGCGGGTTTCGAAGAAGTCGCAGGCGAGCAGCCCGTCCGCCTGATTGCGCAGGAAGTCGGCCCAGGTCGTGCTCTCACGTTCGGGGGCGGGTGGGATGCCGTGCTCGCGGAGGATCTCCCAGATGGTGGAGGCGGCGACCTTGATGCCCAGTGCCGCCAGCTCGCCGCGGATGCGCCTGTCCCCCAGGAGCTGTTCTCGCGTGCCAGGCGAAGGACCAGGGTACGGATCGAGCGGACGGTGGGTCGGCGTCCGCGCCGCTTCGGTATGCAGGTCGCAGCGTGGCGTCGTTTGAGCAGGTCGCGATGCCAGCGCATGATCGTGTCGGGGCGTACCAGGAGCAGGAGTTGGCGCAGTTTGCCCATCGGGAGGCGATGGAGCAGCCCGGCGAGGACTGCGCGGTCGGTGTCGGTGAACGCGGGCTTGCGGACCTGGCGCTGCAGGACCAGCAGCTGGTGCCGCAGCGCCAGGATCTCGATGTCTTTGTCCCGGTCGCTCATCGGCAGCAGGCGCAGGATGGTGACGGCGTTGGTCACGGTGAGGTAGGCGAGGCGCAGCAGCGCGACAGATCATGATGCCGCCCGACCGCCGTTCACGTGAAGACCATGGAGCGGTGCGGTGGCAGCGGGCCCGCCACCGACGATCAAGCTCCTGACCTGGCCGGATGATTTATCGGCACCCGCAGAGTGCAACCGTGCCAGCTCCGCCTCGGTGACACCGGACTCCCGGAGGAGCCCCAGCCGTTGCAGGTGGGTCCGACGCGAACCCATCGCGCCGATGTAGGCGATCGGGAGCCGCAACGCCCGCTGCAGCAACGGGACGTCGAACTTGGCGTCGTGGGTGAGTACGCAGATCACGGTGCGTGCGTCCCACGCCTGTGACGCCAGGTAGCGGTGCGGCCAGTCGGCGACCACCTCATCCGCTTCCGGAAAGCGTGCCGGAGTCGCGAAGAGGGGGCGCGCATCGCATACGGTCACGTGGTAGCCGAGGTACTTGCCGATCCGTACGAGTGCCGCGGCGAAGTCGATGGCACCGAAGACCAACATACGTGGCGTTGGAGCGATCGATTCCACCAACAGCGTCAGTGGCTCGCCGCACCGGCTGCCTCGGGCACCGATCTCGATCGTGCCCGTGCGCCCTGTCTCCAGGAACACAGTGGCCTCGAGGGCGCAGGGCCCTGCCGGCCGTGGGGGAGGCCCTTGATGGTGGCCACTCTGTGCAGGCCCGCCCTCGAGAGCCCCCCGCGAGGGCTGACGCAGGTGCGTGTCACGCCCTGTGCGGCGCGCACTCGGGCGGGGGCAGGTCACATGTGCGCGGCGCCCGCCTTGATCGCTTCCCGGATGCGGTGGTAGGTACCGCAGCGGCAGATGTTGCGGATCTCGTCGAGGTCGGAGTCGCTGATCTCATGACCGGCGGCCCGTGCCTGCCTGACCTTGGCCACCGCCGCCATGATCTGCCCGGGTTGGCAGTAGCCGCACTGTGCCACGTCGTACTCCAGCCACGCCTCCTGCATGGGGTGCAGGTCCTTGCCGACCGTGTCGGGCAGGCCTTCGATCGTGGTGATCTCGTCGTCCGGCCCCACGTCCTTGACCTCCACCGCGCAAGGATTGAAGGCCTTGCCGTTGAAGTGGGACGTGCAGGCCTTGCAGACATTGATGCCACAGCCGTACTTCGGTCCGGTGACGTCCAGTACGTCACGCAGGACCCACAGCAGTCGAAGGTTGTCATCGACGTCGACGCTGACGCGCTTGCCGTTGAGGATGAAGGTGTGCGTGCTCATGGTGCGCTCCTCAGTAGGTGTGGCTCAGGCCGTCGGACGGAGACTCGGGAATGGGTGGGATGAAGGGTTTGACCTCGAAGGACACCGTGCCGTGGTTGATCGGGAACCGGGTGGGCATCGTGCCGGTCGCACGGGCGTAGGCGCCCGCGACCGCGGCCACGGACGCGGCCACCCCGGCTTCGCCGGCACCACCGGGTTGCTCGGAGTCGGAGGGCATCACGATGCACTCGAAGTCAAAGGGGACGTTCCACTGCCGGGTGTAGAAGTAGTTGTCCCAGCTGGCTTCGAGGAAGTGCCCGTCGCGCAGGTGCAGGCTGCTGGTGAGGGCGAGCGCGATCCCGTCCGAGACACCACCCAGCATCTGGGCCTCCAGGCCCTGGGGGTTGATCACCAGTCCGGCGTCCACGGCGATCACGGCCTTCGTCACCCGCGGCCCGGTGACGGCGTTGTAGATCTTGCGGTTCACGGTCTCGGGCCGACAGTCGATCTCGACGAGCACCGCGGTCGCGCCCTTGTACTCGCTGTGGATCGCGATGCCCTGCGCCATCCCGGCGGGCATCGACCTGCCCCACCTGCCCACGTCGGCGACCTTCTGGAGCACCGCTTTGACCCGGTCGTTCTTGAGGAACGCAAGTCGGAACGCCAGCGGATCCCTGCCCATCTTCCGGGCGAGCTGATCGACCACCAGTTCATTGGCACACGCCACATCGGGCGAGTAGATGTTGCGCATGCTCCCGGTGTTGAAGCGCGCGTCGGTCTCGTTGAGCAGCTGGGTGACGACGCCGAAGTTATAGGGGAGTTCCTGGGTCAGCGTGAAGATGGTCTCGGAGAACCCCAGCGCGCCGAGCCCGGTGGGCAGCCTGTCGGCCGTCGCCGTGATCATCTCGCCGAGTCCGTGACTGAAGTCGGTGACCACACTGGTCTGCCGCTGTTCGAAGGTCAGCACTTGCCCGGCCAGGTACGTGGCCCGGATCCGCGAGGTCACCATGGGGTGCACCCGCCCTTGCCGAGGCTCGTCGGCGCGATGCCACATCAGCTTGACCGGCTTGCCCATCGCCTTGGAGATCTTGGCGGCCTCGATGGCGGGGTCAGCGAAGAGTTTGTGTCCGAACGACCCTCCGCCGGTGACGACGTTGACGGTGACCGCGTTCTGCGGCAGGCCGACTGCCTTGGCGATGTCACCCTGTGCCACGATCGGCACCTTCAGTCCCGCCCACACCGTCGCGCGGTCCGACCGGACGTCGGCGATCGCACAGTTCGGCTCGAGAGCGGCGCTGCTGCGGAACATGAAGGTGAAGTCCGCCTCCACCGTGCCCGCCAGCAGCGGGACCTTCGGGACCGCCAGCGGCAGCTCGGCCTTCCTCAGCCGGGCCAGGATCGTCTCGTCGGACTCGCCCGCGACCGGGCCCGGGTTCCACTCCACGTCGAGGGCACGCACCGCGTCGATGCACTGCCCGAATGTCTCCGCGCGAACAGCGACTCCCGTGTCGACCATCGCCACATCCGTTATGCCCGGCATGGCAAGCACCGTGGCTCGGTTGTATACCGACTTCGGCGAGCCGTTCAGAGTGGGTGGGCGGCAGACCATGGTCGGCAGCGCGTCCGGCACGTGAAGGTCCAGCGTGAATTTCTTCCGCCCGGTGACCGCAAGTCGGGCGTCCTCCCGCCGGTAGGGCTTGCCGATCACCGAGAAACTCGAAGTGGCCTTGAGTTCGACCTGCACCGCCTTGACGGTGCGGCTGGCGGCCTTGGTGGCCAGAGAGCCGTAAGTCATTGATGACCCGTCAGGCGCGAAGATCGCCCCTTCCTTGGACTTCAGCAGCGCCACTGCCGAGCCGAGCTCGATCGCCGCGGCTTCCAGCAGCGCCTTCCTGGCGATCGCCGCGGCGACTCGTACAGGTGTGAAGGTCGAGACCGTGGTGTTCGATCCGCCGGTGAGCTGGTTGAACATCAACTCGGGGCGGGCCGGTGCCAAGGCCACGTGCACCTTGTCGACCGGCAGGTCGAGCTCCTCGGCGATGATCATCGCTGTCGAGGTGGTGATTCCCTGGCCGACCTCCATCCGCGGAAGCTCGAACGACGCGGTGCCGTCCTCGTTGATCACGATCTTGATCAGCGCGGACGTGGGGAGCGCGGCGTCGGTCTGCAGATCCTCGAGGTCGTACAACTCCGGGATCTGGGGCGCTGAGGGCACCGCGGCGTAGGCAGGTGTGCCCAGCCCGAGGTCGGCGGCCACGGCAAGCGTGGCTCCACCCAGCACATAGCCGATGAACGCGCGGCGGCCGACCCGCGCGCGCTCACCACGTCCAGAGGTGCGGCTACTCCTGGCAGGGACGTCGGTCATCGGCCATTCCTTTCTTGTTCCCGGTCGTCCGCTCCCGAGATCGGCAGACAGGTGCGTTCTCGGGACCAGCGCGGCAGGGAGCACTGGGCACAACCTGTTGTCGGCTCCCCATAGGCGAGCGGACCAGAGCCTAGAACCGCATAAAGTCCTGGTCTTTGGGCCGAGCACCAGCGAAGCGGGGCAGCAGATTGTGCGCGAGCACAACGGAAAGCCAGTATTCGCACGAGGAGAGAATGAAATGAGGAGACAGCGAAAAAGGACAGTGAAAGGGGACTGTGAAGGGAGACAGTCAGAGGCCTGTCGGCGCCGGGAGAACCTCAGTCCGCCGGTTCCCTGACCACCGGGAGACACCCGCGCCGACCTTCGGCGTGATCGCCGGAGCGCGTCCGCGCGTACCGGTGTCCAGGCCGGCCGAGGCCTCATTCCGGGATGGTGCCCAGTCGCACGGCCTGCAGGGCAACGTAGAGCTCCGCGCAGGAGTCCGCGTCGCTGGTTCGCCGGCCGGTCAGTTCGGTGATCCTGCCCAGCCGGTACAGGACGGTGTTGCGGTGGCAGTGCAGGTGCTCGGCGGCCACTGTGGTCGAGCCGCCGGTGGCGAACCAGACGCCCAAGGTGTCGAGCAGGACGGCTCGTTCCGTCGTCGGCAGGGTGAGCAGCGGCCCGAAGACCGTACGGGCCACCTCGGAAGCGGCGTCGGGGGAGGCCGCCGCGAGCAGGGCTATCGGCGAGCTCCCGTAGACGTGTGTGCCGGGGGTCCCGGGTGGCAGGCACTGGGCCGCCAGTTGGGCCTCCCGTCGAGCGTTCGGCGCGTCCATGAGCGAGGCGAAGGGCCGGCTGATGCCCACGCGGGAAAGTGCGATGCCGTCGAGGAGTTCCTCCACCGCGACGACCAGCTGCTCGTTCGGCAGGGCGAGGAGGCCGAGCAGGCTGCCTGCCCGGTGGATCCACTCGCCGTCGATGTCGACCGCCCGCAGCTGTCCCTCGACCGTCGGCAGAGGGCCGACGCCGTCGTTGATCTCGCCGCACACCACCAGGAACGGTCCTTTGCGGTCCAGCCGCAGGACCCGCATGGCCTCCCAGGCCCTGGAGCTGTTCCCCGCGGTGCCGTCGAGCAGCGTGGTGAGCATGACGCGCCGTGCGGCGGCATCGCGGCATACCTGTTCCTCCACCGCGACGCGGTAGGCCTCGGCAGCGGCGCTGGAGCACTCGTCGATGATCAACCAGATGTCCGAGGCCCTGTGCAGCAGCCAGGCTGCGCTGTCCTTGCCGAGGGCCATCGCCAGCAGCCGGTCCCAGATGAACCGCCCGCCGAGACGGAAGGCATGCAGCAGAGCGGCCAGCGGGATGCCTTGTTCGGCCTTGAGCCGGCCCGCCGCCCGCGGGGCGTCCATGCTGGTGGGCACACCCCCGTTTTTCAAGGCTGCCAGCAGCGTGCACAGGTTGTCGTGCACGGGGGCGCGCAACTGCTCGTGGCTCAGCAGCATGCCCTCGGCGTACGAGCGCTCGCCGTTGAGGATCTCGGCGGTCAGTTCGTCGGTCAGTGAGTCCACCGAGACCAGGAGCCGGTCGAGCAGATCAGTCATGCACGGGTCGGCGCCCAGCGGCATGGTCATGCGCGGATGATAGACGCCCGCGATCGTGTGTGAGCCCAAAGCGTTCGGCATGAGGCCCGGCTACCGCCCGACCAGTTGCCCCGCCGTCCCGGGTGAGTCCTTTCTTCAACGAGCGCTGCCGCCTGTCTGCGCAACCAGTTGCACAGAAAGGATCGCGATATGGCGTTCGAACCCGAGAGCCTCCGGCACGACCTCGCCGTTGAGATCCGTGGCGCGGCCTTCGACGACCCGGCGGTGCTGATCCGCGAGGCCGAACGGCACCGGCAGGCGCACAGTTCCGAATCCGTACACCCGCCGCGCGCCACCCGGAGGTGGGTGGTGGATTGTGGCCAGTCTCAGCAGCACGACCGATCACCATGCCGGGCACACCGCCAACCGCGCGAGAGCGCGGACTGCAGCGACAATGGCCAGCACACCCGAAACCTGCTTGCACCTGCATGGATGAGGTATTCGGCAAGGGCAACGTAGACGCACGCAATGCGGCGGCATCCTCTACGAGTACACGCATGGAGCCTGACCAGCACGGATGAGGTATTCGGCAAGCGGGAGGTCAGGACTTCCACCGGACCGGCAGCTGACGCGGGCCGCGGATGAGCATGCCGTTGCGCCAGGTCAGGGCGGCCGGGTGGGCGTCGAGGGCGAGGTCGGGGCAGCGCTCCAGCAGAGCACGGATCGCGATCCGAGCCTCCATGCGGGCGAGCGGCGCGCCCAGGCAGTAGTGGATGCCGTGGCCGAAGGCGACATGACCATGGGCGGGCCGCCGGACGTCGAAGCGGCCGGGGTCGGGGAAGCGTGCCGGGTCGTGGTTTGCGTCCGCCAGGGCCACGAGGACCAGCTCACCACCGCCGGGGATGACCGTATTGCCGATCTCGACCGGCTCGGTGGTGAACCTGAACGTCGGCGTCTCCACCGGCCCGTCGTAGCGCAGCATCTCCTCCACGGCGTTGTCCATGAGCGTCATGTCCTCGCGCAGTGCGGCGACTTGGTCGGCATGGGTCAGCAGGGCCAACACGCCGTTGGAGATCAGATTGACCGTGGTCTCATGCCCCGCGACCAGCAGCAGCCAAGCGGTACCGCGCAGTTCCTCCGCAGACAGCCGGTCGCCCTCCTCGTCGGTGGTGCGAATCAGGGCGCTCATCAGGTCCTGGCCCGGGGCCAGGCGCTTGCGCTCCAGCAACTCGGCGAGATACGTCGCCACCTCACCGGTCGCCGCCAGCCGCGCCTCCGGGTCGGGGTCGGTGAGGATCGTGCCGGTCCAGGTGCGGAACGCGGCCCGGTCCAGCATCGGCACGCCGAGCAGCTCGCAAATCACTGAGATTGGCAGCGGGAACGAGAGTGCCTCGACCAGTTCGGCCCGCCCGTCCGGAAGCGCCACCATCGCGTCGATCAACTCGTCGGTGATCTGCCGCACGCGCGGCGCGAACTGTTCGATCCGGCGCGGAGTGAACTCACGGACGACCAGCTTGCGCAGCCGCTCATGGTCCGGCGGGTCGGAGTTGAGCATGTGCGGGCCCGCAGATGGACTGGGGATTGGAAAGGTGGGCGACGCGTTCTTCCACTGCTTGGACAACCGCGGATCTACGAGCGCCGCCCGGCCGGCCTCGTACCCGACGACAAGCCAGGCCTCCGCACCCTCCGGAATCCGCACCTTGTGCACGGGTCCGCGCTCGCGCAGCGCCGCGTAAACCGGATACGGATCGCGGACGAAGTCCTCGCCCATCGCCACCAGATCGATCACCTCGGCTGCCGCCACCGCCTGCCCCCGTCTCCCAGTTGGCCCGACGCTAGCAGTGGGCGGCGCTTCGGCGAAGGACGCATCCAGCCGAACAGGTTGGGGAAAAACGGGAACGGCGGGGACGACAAAGGCGAGCACGGAAACCGCCATGAGCCTGAAGATCACTGTGGTGTGGGGGATGTAGGCGTCGATCCCCTCAGGGTTGTCCCGTGACTGCGGTTGCGGACAGCCGTGGCCTCGTCAGGTGCTCGGGTTCCTCCACACATGCCGCTCGTCCAGGGTCCCGAATCGCACGTCTCCGCGTTCAAGGTCGACGAGGATGGGCCAGCAGTCCAGCAGCTGCTGTCTCACATCACGCGAGGCGAGGTACTGCACAGAGTTGTAGGGCACGATCAAGAGCCCGTTGCTCTCTCGGACCCGCTCTGCGTCGATGGCGAGAGGCGGCTCGTCATCGCGCTGGCTGCGCGCGAGAAACGCCACCGCGAGCTGCAGGGCCTCGTGCTGCTCCATCATCTGTCTCCAGTCCGTCGGCTCGAAGGAGGCCCCCTAACCGGCCTGGGATGATCTTGGTGTGGCTGGTGTGATCACGGCATCGGAGCCGTCCTGGATAGCCCCGTTCACCGGGCTGAGCCCCCGAGCCTTCGGGAAGCTGGTGACGGTTCTGCGGCGCGAGGGTGCGGACGCGGTCCGCAAGGGCCGGCCGTGGAGCCTTCCGCTGGAGGATCAGGCACTGCTGGGTGCGGCGTACTGGCGCACGAACTTGACGATGCGCCAGCTAGCGCCGCTGTTCGGGGTCTCGAAGTCGGCGGCGGACCGGATCATCGACCACCTCGGGCCGATGCTCGCGCTCCAGCCACGCACGCGGTTCGCCAAGGACACCGTGCTCATCGTGGACGGCACGTGGGTCCCCACTCGCGATCACACCATCGCCGAGCGGTCGATGAACTACCGGTACTCCACGAACCACCAGGTCGTCATCGACGCCGACACTGGCCTGGTCGGCGTGGTCGGTCGGCCGCTCGCCGGAAACCGCAACGACTGCAAGGCGTGGGAGGAGTCCGGTGCCAAGGCCGCCGTCGGCAAGACCACCACGATCGCCGACGGCGGCTACCCGGGTACCGGACTGGTCATCCCGCACCGTCGCGAGCGTGGCCAGAACGAACTCCCGGACTGGAAAGAAGAACACAACAAGTCCCACAAGCAGGTCCGGGCCCGCGTCGAGCACGTCTTCGCCCGCATGAAGGCCTGGAAGATCCTCCGCGACTGCCGCCTCAAAGGCGACGGCGTCCACCACGCCATGCTCGGCATCGCCCGGATGCACAACCTTGCCCTCGCCGGATAGGCCGACGGGTGACACGCCATGCCTGGGGCGACTCAAAGATCATTTACTGGACAACCCTTCGCAGCGTGGAGAGTTCCCATGCTTGCGCCTGCTGGAAACCCCGTCCGTGCAGGTCAGGCGGATTTCCCGTACCAGTAGTCGTCGACGCGCTCACTGAGGTCCTCGGGGCCATCGAAGATGGGGAGAGCCGCCAACAGGGGGGCGGGAGTCTCGTCTGGCTCTACCAGGTGCAGCAGTGCTCACCGGGCCTCGTCGTCCTGCTCGCCGCGCGAGGTGTCGGCACTGCATGCGTCCGCCCACTCCTCGCTCCACCGCACCAGGAAAGAACGTCAGTCGAAGTTCTCCTCCGCCAAGACGGCAATCCTTCTAGCCGCCACTCACAACACCGGTTTGCTGCACGGCAGTTGGACTCCCCGGACCGCCCTTCGGTCGTTCCGGCCATCCGTGGTGTCCCCTCGCATCCGCGCTGTGGCGTTCACTCCTACCCCGGGGGCGGCAGAACGAGCGTCTACGGTCACGCCTGCTCCTTCACGACACGAAGTGGCCTACGACAGAGCGCTGGCCCGTCGGCCCACCACGCCAACCGAACCTGGTGAGCCTTCCCGGCCACAGCCCTATATTGGCCTGGGGTGACTGACGTCGGTGCAGTGCGGGGGGATGGAGCGCTCTTGCGATCAGGTGGAACACGTCGAGCGGCCGTCGCCGCCGTGCTCTGTGCCGTTGCCGTGCTGTTCCTCGGCGCGTGCGGGACACAGGTGGCCGGTCAGGGGGACGGGAGGTCACCGTCGTCAGCGGCGACCGAGCCGATCCCCTGGACCACGATGGAGCCCTCCGCGGTCACCGGAGCCCGTCTCGGCGACGACCGCCGCACGCTGCTCCTCGACGCGCCGGTGCCCAGTGGCGCTCACGCGTGCGTGCGCAAGCTCAAGGCGGTGCTCACCGACCCGATGGCGGACCTCGTGCGGGTGCAGATCACCTTCACCTCGCCGTCCGGGGACAGGGCTTCCGGGTGCACCAAGGAGAGCACGGCCACGGCGAGGGTCCGGCTGCCCATGCCGTTGGGCGACCGGGACGTGATCGTCGACAACTACACGCGCTTCACCGCCGACGGTGCCAAGCCGCCCGGGCTGCGGTTGTGCGGGAAGCTGGGCTGCACACCGCCGGCCACCGGCTGCACCGCCGCCTCCTACGACCAGGCGTTGATGGCGGTCGACGCGCCCGAACACACGTACCGGAACTCGGAGAAGTGCGACGGGAAGTGGTTGGTGCTGGACTTCTCCTGGCGCACGGGACCGGCCTGCGGCGACTCGACGGACCCCGCCTGCTCGTCCCGGCTGGGCGACCGCTGGTTCTTCCGGGCGAAGAAATCGGGCTGGGCGCCGATCGTCCGGACCTCGGCCGGAGGCTGCCGGGACGTGCAGCGCGCGGAGCCCGCCTTCCCGGCCTCGCTGTGCGGGTCGCTGGCTCCGCTGTCCCCCTCGCTGCACCCGAGTTTCCCTCCACCCTCCGCCTCCCCGACCGCCGGTGTGCGTTCCACTGCGACGACCACCCCGTGACGACCATGTGTGAGGGGGCCTCTCCAGGCTCTGCGCCGTCTTCCGGCCGTCTCATGGGGCGTCGCTGCCCCGCCTCACTCCACTGTGTGGGCGGTGGTACAGGCTGCCCAGCATGTGGAGCAGCGTGCCGCGGCGATCATCAGCTTGACGAGAGTCCCAGCGGCACCGCCCACAACCAACCTCCCCGAAGCCCCCCCAACACCCGCTACCACCAGCATGGATGAGGTTTCCGGCAGGACACCGTGCAGGCGAAGCCTCTGACGTGATCAGCGGACACGGCCGGAGCGTGGGGATCAGGGCCCCGACCTGGCGTGGCAGGTGGTGGAGCAGACCTGCGAGCAGGAACCGGTCGTCGTGGGTGAACGCGTACTTGGCTGCCTGGCGTTGCAGGACAGAGAGTTGGTGTCGCAGCACCAGGATCTCGATCGCCTTCTCGCGCTCACTCATCGGCGGCAGGTGTATCAAGGAGACCGTGTTCGTGACGGCGAAGTAGACCAAGCGCAGTAGCACGGCTGATCATCATGCCAAGGCGGCGCCTGCCCCGCTGGCAGCCGGCTGGATTCGGTTCATCGCTGATCAGTGGCCTGACCAGGACAGATGATTATTCGGCACTCGCAGAGTTGGTCTTGTCCGGCAGGTGCCAGGAATCTGCGGACTTCTGCCGCGGTGAGGGCTGTCAGGCGGGCCGTGTCGTTTCTTCGGCCTTTCCTTCGACCGCCGCGGCGGCGAGCCGCTGATGCGGGAGGGGGCGGGTTCGGGTGTCAGCACGAGACGCCTTGCCCGAACCCCAGGGACGAGTAGGGCCGGAGGGTGGTTACGGCACGCTGGGTGCTGCCGGTGCCCTCACTCTCCTGAGGAGAAATTCGGCGCCCGATCGTGCCACCGCAGGTTTCAGAACTGCTCCTTGGCCAGCGCGGCGGCCAGCCGCTGCTCGGCCGCCGCCCGGCGGCGGAAGGCGGCGCGCACGCTCATCCCGACCGCGCCCGCGGCTTTGGCCATGACCTGGCGCTCCAGCCGGGTCTGCGCGATGAGTTCGGCCTCTTCCTTGGTGACGAGACCGGCGTTCACGGCGCGCTCCAGCACCGCGAACACCTCGGCGCTGCCACGGGAGAGCTGGCGGATCGGGATCACGTTCTCGTCCAGCGGCACCGTCGCCGTACGCCGCGCCCGCTGTGCGGCGTAGATGAGGCGGTGCGCCGCCCGGTCCCCAGCCCTCACCAGCCGCAGCCCGGCCTCCTCCGCCTCCACCGGCAGGGCCGCGAGCTCGACGGTCACCGCCGCCAGCACCTCCTGCTCCAGCTCGCATGCCTCGATCTCCGCCAGCCGGGGCAACCGGGCGAGCGCACGCCGCAACCCGGGCACGATGAAGCCGACGGCGACGGTGCCCCACGGCTCGCCCTGCTCCTGGCGGCGGCGCAGGACTTCACGCCACACCCCAGCACGGGCCTGAGCCGTGCAGCTGGGGTGGACCAGCCGCGAACGGACCATGGTCACCGGCAGCGCTCCCGCCTCCGGGCTGGTGAGCAGCGAGGCCGGCAGAGTCAGCGGCCACGGCGCGGCGGCCAGGGTGAGGAACGCCGACTCGACCCGCAGATCTGCCGCCGACCAGCAGCTCTTCCGCGCCCGGACAGCGGTGAAATTCACCGAAGAAATTCTTGAGAACTGGCTTGCGCTGCTGCGAACCCGTCCTCTGCGCCCGACACCGACCGGAAGCCGTCGGCGTCGGCTGAACCGTATTGAGGCGTCGCCGGCAAATGCGCCCCCTCATGGCAGATCGGCCGCTGACCAGCAATTTCTCCGGCGCTCAGGGTCTCTGCCGCGCAAGACCGTGGCCTTGCGGCTGGCACGATCAGCCGCCGAAATTCTCCTTAGACGGGTGTCAGCACGACCCGGCGCCCGGCCCGCCCAGCGCACCCCATCCATGACCAAGCCGTACGACGACGAACGCGTCGCCCTTGTCGACCACTATCTGGCTGTCCGGCCCGCACGACACCAAGCCCTCTCCCGACGCCCCGTCCGTCCTGCCCGCCTGGGCCCTCGACAAGATCCGCACCGAGTTCACGCACCGCCCCGGCCCCACGCACGCCCCGCTGCTGCGCCTGACCTCGGCGACACCGCACCTGGCATGGACGCCCGCACCTCCTGCGCCGTGGAAGACGCCACCTGCGACGACACGTACACCTCGCCGCGCAGCAAGCCGGTGCTCCTCGCGGAACTCCGCCCCGCCACGCTCCCCGCAACCGCCGTGCACAGTTGCTACGGCAGCGACGACCAAGGCGCCATCGACGACGCCTGGCCCGGCTTCTTCCACCGCGCCCACCGCAGGCGCTCCCTGATGAAGCGCCAACAGTGAACGAGGAGGCCGCTGGAGCACTGCTGCGGTTAGAACCGGCACCGTAAAGAAGAGGTGCTGATCGACGTAGATGACGTCGCCCTTTTGTTCGGTCTCTGCATGACGTACAACGCCCGAACACGTACGCTCAGCGTCGAGTCCCGACCCGAACCGATGTCCCGCGTGTGGTTAGGGGCGAATCCCCGGAGCGATGTTCACCCTCGGCGAGTCGGCGAGCGGGGCGTTCCTCCTCGCCGCGTTCGGGGAGCAGCTGTCGCGCGCCGTGCCGCTCGCGGTCAGCGCCGAGATCGCGTACAAGAAGCTCGCGATGGGCCCCGTGACGGCCACCGCGACCCTCGGCCGCCCGGCCGCGGAGGTCGTCGCCGAGCTCGACGCGGGTCAGCGCCCCGAGTTCCCCGTGGCCATCGCCATCCAGCGCGCGGACGGCGCCGTCACGGGCGAGATGACCGTCGTCTGGACCCTGCGGCCGAACGGCTGAGCCGAGCGAACGGAGCGGGTCTGCTCGGCCCAGGAGACGTCGTTCGGATCGCCGCGGCCCCGGGGTGATCCGAACGCCTCCCCCTGGCGCCGGGCGGACCCGCCCGGAGGTTGCCCCCGCGTCACCGCCCCCGTGGCGCGGGGCCCGTGCTGCGGCGTACGACGAGCCGGACCGGCTCGATGTGATCGATCCGGGGCTTCGCCGAACCGTCGATGCGCGACAGCAGCAGCTGAAGCGAACGCCGGCCTGTCGCGGCGAAGTCGGTACGCACGGTCGTCAGCGGGGGCAGCATGTGGGCGGCCTCGGGGATGTCGTCGTAGCCGACGACGCTGACGTCGTCCGGAACGTGCCGCCCTGCCTCGTGCAGAGCGCGCAGCACGCCGAGCGCCATCTGGTCGTTGGAGGCGAACACCGCCGTCACCTCGGGGCGCGTGGCCAGCCGGCGGCCCAGCGCGTACCCGGAGTCCGCGCTCCAGTCGCCGACGAGCGGCTCGGGGACCTCGGCCCCAGCCGCCCGAAGGGTGTCCCGCCAGGCGTCCAATCGGCGCTCGGCGGACAGCCAGCCCGTGGGGCCCGCGATGTGGTGAACCGTGCCGTGGCCGAGCTTCAGCAGATGCTCGGTGGCTTGGCGCGCCCCGTCGCGGGAGTCCGCGGTGACATAGGAGGCGTCGTCCCCGAGGTCGTTCTCCAGGACCATCAGGGGAACGTCGAGCGCCGCCTCCGCCAGGGCCCTGCCCACCCAGCGCTGCGGTGCGATGGCGAGCAGGCCGTCCGCCCCCTCGGCCGACAGCGTGTGCACGGCGCGGACCAGGGTGTCCTGGTCGGCCGTGTCGAGCGCGATGGAACTGACCAGGTAACCGGCTTCCTGGGCCGCGGAGTTGATCGCGGTCAGGATGGAGGCGGGCCCGTAGCGCGCCGCGTCGAACGAGATCACCCCGAGCATCCGCGTCCTGCCACTGGCCAGGGAACGCGCGCTGCGGCTCGGCCGGTAGCCGAGTGTACGCATGGCGGTCACGACCGCCTCCCGGGTCTCGGGCCGCACCGCGGGACTGTCGTTGAGCACCCGGGAGACCGTCTGTTTCGAGACACCGGCCAGCCGGGCCACGTCGTCCATCACCGGACGCGCCCCCGCGAAGCTGCGCCGGCTGCGTCCCTTGGGGCCCTCGGTTCCCTGGGGGGCGGCGCCGTCCGTGGCACCTCGGGTCATGGGGGCGCTTCCTCCGACGTCTCGGCGGCGGTCTGTCCCGATCCGCCCGGCAGGCCCACAGGATAGGCCCGCCGGGACCGCCTCCCCTCCGTCAGCCCGCCCGGACCGCCCAGGCGCGGCTGGTCCCCCACTCGACGCGCCACACCGCCGCCCGTCCCGTGACGTCGCCCGCCCGCTCGGGCAGATACACCGCAGCGTCGGAGGCGAGGGGCAGGAACAGCAGCCGCAGCCCATGGTTGCGCGGGGCCGCGGCGGGGAGCCGGTCCAGGCCGATGTCCCAGACGCGCCCGGAGAAGAACTGGTCGGCGACGAGGGTGTCTCCGACGTACGCGCGGGCCACGTCGCCGGTCCAGTGGACGCGCAGGACGGTGCCGGACGGCCGGTGCGGGAGGTCGTCCGGCAGCTTGACGTGGTACTCGGCGGCGGAGGCGGCGAAGTGTTCGTCCGCCGGGGCGCTCGCCCGGCCCAGGGGACCGGTCGTGGTCGTGGGCGGCGGGCCCGCGGGGCGCACGAGGGTGGCGGCGGGCGGGATGTCCCCGTCGGCCCATTCCTCGGTCGTCCAGCGGGTGAACACGCCGTCGGCCGTCGCCGACAGGGGTGCCCCGGTCACCGTCAACGGCCGTGCGGGCGTGGGCAGTACGGCGAAGGAGGGGCGCGACGCGGAGCTGTGCACGCGGAGTTCGTCCTGGTCGAAAACGACACTGTCCGGGGAGAGGACCAGCCGCTCGGCGCCCCACGCCGTCCCCCGGTAGGCCGTGCGCGCGGTGGTGGCGTCGAGGACGAGCAGGCCCATGTCGTTCCCGTCCGCGGTCCTCACCTGGACGAGGGCGTCGGTGCCGGGACGCAGACCGGTGATCAGAACACGGCCGTCGGTCTTGTCGACGGCCCCGGAGGGTGTGTCGACGGACGCGACCGTGCCCGCGTCCAGGGCGAGTTCGACCGGAACGCCATCGATGGCGGCCAGTACCAGGACCGTACGTCCGTCGTCCTGGACCCGGCACACCGGCTGGGCGGTGGCCCAGTCGAGCCGCAGACCGGCGATGTCCAGACGCAGCGGCCAGCAGAAGTACGCGCCGGTCGGGACGGTGACCGGGGCGCTGGGCAACGTCAGGGCGGGAGCGTCGGGGAACTCGACCGTGAAGGTCGTGCCCGGGTGGGCCGGCAGCGGTTCGTGCGGCTGGTGGTTGTTGACGAACAGGAAGCCTGAGGCGCCGTCACCGCGCACGGCCCAGCGCAGGGTGTCCCGGTCGGACTGGGAGGCGGGCTGCCGCTCGGGCAGGACGGACTCCATGGGTGCGATCACGTCGCCGAAGTCGGCCAGCAGCAGGTGCTGGAGGCGCAGTGCGTGGTACGAGGGCCGGACCTGGCCGTACTCGCCCAGCGGCGCCTGGAAGTCGTAGGTGAGGACGGGCAGGTCGTTGGGGTAGCCGGTGGCGTGGGACTCCTGGAGCGTGGTGAGTTCACCTGCCGGGTTCGTGCCGCCGTGGAACATGTAGTAGCCCTGCCAGACCGAACCGCAGCCGATCTTGGTGAGGCCGAGCGCCCCGATGTCGTCGGGCTCGACGCGTGGCCTGCGGTGGTAGGCGACGGCCATGCCGCCGCCGAGCTCGCAGGTGGCCCAGGGAAAGCGGTCCGTGGGCGTGGGGTCGCCGCCGCGTACGGTCGTCGGGCGCAGGTCGGCGCCGATGCCCTCGTCGTCGCGCTGATGGGTGAAGAAGAAGTGCTTGCGGCAGGTGTCGGGCCAGCCGCCGTCCGCCTCGGTCCAGAACGTCTCGGTGTAGCCGCCGTACAGCGGGAGCAGTTCGTCCGACGGCAGTCGGACCCCGCCCCACGCCGTGGACGTCCACAGTGGCGCGCTCAGACCCGCCTCCTGGGCCATCCGCTTCAGGGTGAGGAGGTGGCCGGGCTGGTCGTAGAGCTCGTTCTCGATCTGGATCGCGACGATCGGACCGCCGTGCGCCCGGTCCAGTCCGCGCAGCTGTCGCGCGATCGCCGTGAACCA
Source organism: Streptomyces mirabilis (assembly GCF_039503195.1). Classification (NCBI taxonomy): domain Bacteria; kingdom Bacillati; phylum Actinomycetota; class Actinomycetes; order Kitasatosporales; family Streptomycetaceae; genus Streptomyces; species Streptomyces mirabilis. Next base: position 2,005,123 of record NZ_JBCJKP010000001.1, on the reverse strand, counting down.
GCCGCGTACGGGCTCCAGATAGGCGGGGTCGTCGGTGCGGGGCGCGCGGGTGCGGGCGAGCAGCCAGTCCGGGAAGCCGCCGTTGCGGACCTCCGCGTGGCACCAGGGGCCGATGCGCGGGATGAAGTCCAGGCCGTGCCGGGCGCACAACTCGGCGAAGCGCCGCAGATCGCGGTCGCCGTCGAAGCGGACGCGGCCCTCGATCTCCTCGTGGTGGATCCAGATGACGTAACTGGCGACGACGGTGACCCCGCCGGCCTTCATCTTCAGCAGCTCCTCCTCCCAGTCCCGGGCCGGGTAGCGCGCGTAGTGGAACTCGCCGGAGACCGGGAACCAGGGACGGCCGCCGCGCGTGAGGTAGCGGCTGGTCACCTCGATGGGGTCGGGCGCCCCCGGGGCGTCGGTGAAGGGGAGATGGCCGGTCAGTGGCGGTGCGGGGGGCGCGGGGACGCGCAGGAGATGCGACATCGGGACTTCTCCGGTCCGGGTTGGGGGAGGGCGTCGGCTTCGGCGGGGCGAGGTGCGGGTGTGGGTGTGGGTGTGGGTGCGGTGCGAGTGCAGGGCGGGAGGAGGGCGGGCGCGGGCGCGGTGGGGTTCGCTCGCCCGTTCCCGTTCCCGCTCTCGTTCTCGAGTTCGGGGGCTTGTGAGCGTTCCCAGGCTCAGTGATGTTATCGGTAACATGGCGCGCGTCAAGGGACTTTGGGACCGATGGCGGAACGGCCCCGGAAGGCCGTGGTCCGCGTCGCGCCGGACCTTCCGCGGGCCGGGCGACGTCCGCGCAAACACCGGGGCCAAGTGGCGTTCCGCCTGTTCCGGAGGCGTTCACGGCGAGGCCACGCCTGTGTCCCCGCGGCCTGGCTGAGTGGTTCCAGCAAGTGAATCGCTCGGAGGCACCGGAGGGTCGCCCCATGGCCGGAACCGAATCCGTATCCGCCGCCGTCAACCGTCGTCGATTTCTGCTCGCCTCGGGCGCCACGGCAGCGGCCGGCGTCGCCGGAACCAGCGCGGGGACGCTCCTGCCGCGCCAGCGCCACATCCCCGCCGTCGAGCCCGCCGCACGGACCGTCGCCCAGCGGCCGCCCCGCAGCGCCCCGCGGGCGGCGCCGTACGCCCTGACCACCCTGGAGACGACGGCCCGCCTCGGCGGCAGCGCCCACACCGGCACTTACCGACGGCTGGTCTCGGGCCCCGGCTGGCCCCTGGTCGTCCGCAAGGACCTCGCCACGCCCGGTGCCGGGCGCCAGGACCGGCGTACCCCGCTCGCGTGCTTCGTACAGTTCACCGACCTCCATCTCGCCGACGTACAGAACCCGCTGCGCACCGAGTTCCTGCGCTCGCGCGGGGCCTCGTCGTGGCGGGCGCAGGAGGCGCTGACGGTGGCCGGGGCGGTCGCGCTCGTCGAGCAGGTGAACGCGCTCGGCGGAGGGCCGAACACCAGGCTGCGCCCTGCCTTCGTGATGACCACGGGCGACAACGTCGACAACAACTCCGCGATCGAGCTGGAGTGGTTCCTGACCGTGATGAGCGGTGGCCGGATCACGCCGAACACCGGTGACCCGCGGGCGTACGAAGGTGCCCAGAACTCCGGTCTCCCGCTGTACTGGCACCCCGGGGACCCCCACCTGCGCGACCTGGACAAGCGGCGTGGGCTGCCCCTGATCCCCGGCTTCCTCGCCGCGGCCACCCGCCCGATCGCCAGCCCGGGACTGCGCATCCCCTGGTACTCCACGGTCGGCAACCACGACGATCTGCCCGGCGGTTGCCTGTCGCCCGCGCTGAACGACTTCGCCGTCGGGTCCCGCAAACTGCTGTCGGTGTCCGCCGCGGACGCGGCCGCCTACGCCAAGGCGCTCGGGTCGGGGGACGATCCGAAGAGCGAGGTGCTCAAGGCGATCCTCACCAGGAACGCGGCCTCGGCGCGGACCGTGACCGCCGACGAGCGGCGCCGGCTGTGCACCCCGCACGACTATCTGGCCGCGCATCTCGACCCCGCTCATGCCGGTGCCGGTCCGGTCGGCCACGGCTACACCCAGGACAACCTGGACGGCGAGCGGATGTACTACTCCTTCAAGGTGGCCGAGAACGTCCTCGGCATCAGCATCGACACGACGTACCGCAGCGGCCACTACGAGGGTTCACTCGGCAGCGACCAACTCCGCTGGCTGGAAAGGACCCTGGCCGCGCACAGCTCCCGGTCCTACGACGCGGACGGCCGGCTCGTCCGCAACACCGGGGCCGACGACGCCCACATCCTGGTCTTCAGCCACCATCACAGCCCCAGCATGACCCGCCGTCCCGACGCCGCCCGCACGGACGAGCCGCGCCACGACGGAGCGGAGGTCATCGCCCTGCTCGGCCGGTTCCCGAACGTGGTGGCCTGGATCAACGGGCACAGTCACGTCAACCGGATCACGCCGCACGCGCACGCGACGCCCGCCCGCTCCTTCTGGGAGGTCAACACCGCCTCCCACGTGGACTATCCGCACCACGCCCGGCTGATCGAGCTGGCCGACAACGGGGACGGGACGGTGTCCCTGTTCACCACCCTCGTCGAGTCCGCCGCACCGCACCGCACCGCCCGGGACTTCGACGACCTGTCGGCGGTGGGACTCGCCTCCCTGTACCGGGAAGTGGCCTACAACGCTCCCGGCCTCGCCGAGACCATGAAGGGCGGCGTCCAGGAGGGCTGGGCGGGCGGTCCCGGGGACCGCAACGCGGAACTGGTGGTGGCGGGAGGCTCGGCGACGGCATAACCCACCCTCGCCGCGGTCCCTGCTTCGGTCCCTGCCGTGGCCTCTGCTGTGGTCCCTTCGGTTGTCGTCGGGGTGCCGGCGGTTCCTGTTCATTTCATTGACACGAGTCACCGGTGGTCATAGTTTTCGCGCCGTACCCGTGCTGTGTGACGGCGTGTCACGTCCGTTTGATGCGTGGTGTGTTCAAGGGCCGAACGCGGCCGTTGTCGTCGGCGCGCGTACCCGCGGTTCACGACGACGTGCCCGCGCACCGAAGGAGTGACGGCTCATGTCCCACACCTTTTCCCGGCGTTCGACCCTGCGTCTGCTGGGCGGCGCCATCGCGGTCGCCGCGGCGGCCACCACCGCCACCGGCCCCGTTGCGCTCGCCCGGGCCAAGTCCAGATCCGGCGCCGGCCCTCGCGTAGAGGGATTGATAGTCAAACTCACACGCGACGAGAAGATCTCCCTGCTGCACGGCGCCACCGACCCCGCCTCGCTCGGCCAGGCCGGATACGTACCCGGAGTACCCCGCCTCGGCATCCCCCCGCTCCGCCTCGCCGACGGCCCCGCCGGAGTCCGTGTCACCCGGCACGCCACCGCCCTGCCCGCACCGGTGCTTCTCGCCTCCGCCTTCGACCCCGGCCTGGCCCGCCGCTACGGGCAGGTCATCGGGCGCGAGGGCCGTGCCCTCGGCCAGGACGTGCTGCTCTCCCCGATGGTCAACCTCATCCGCACCCCGTACGCGGGCCGCAACTTCGAGACCTTCAGCGAGGACCCGCTGCTCGCCGGCGACCTGGTCGCGGCCGAGATCCGCGGCATCCAGGGCGAAGGCCTCATCGCGACCGTCAAGCACTTCGCGCTGAACAACCAGGAGCAGGACCGCATGTCCATCGACGTGCGGGTAGACGAACAGACCATGCACGAGGTCGAACTGCGCGGCTTCGAGGCGGCCGTCGCCGCCCGCACCGGCGCGGTCATGGGCGCGTACAACAAGGTCAACGGCACCTTCGCCTGTGAGAACAAGACGCTCCTCACCGACATCCTGCGCGAGCGGTGGGGCTTCGACGGCTGGGTGATGACCGACTGGTTCGCGGCCCACAGCACCGTCACCGCCCTCACCGCGGGCCTCGACATGGAGATGCCGGACGGGACGTACTTCGGGGCCGCCCTGAAGACGGCCGTGCAGAGCGGCGCCGTGGCCGAGTCCTACGTCGACCGGGCCGTACGCCGCGTCCTCGCCGTGATGGACCGCTTCGGGCTCCTCGACGGCAGCGTCCCGCCCCGTCCCGTCCGTGACCCGAAGGCCGGCGCGACCGTCGCCCTGGAGGTCGCCAAGGCGGGCGCGACGCTCCTGCGCAACGAGCGACACGCACTGCCCCTGACCGGCGCCGCCGCCCGCAGCATCGCCGTCGTCGGCCCCACCGGCTCCCTGCCGTTCATCAGCGGGGGCGGCAGCGCGCACGTCGTCCCGGACCACGCCGACAGCCCGCTGGCCGCCATCCGCTCCCGAGCGGGAGGCGGCGCCCGGGTGTCGTACGCGCTCGGTGAGGACCTCTTCGGCAAGGCGATCCCCGACGGGGCGCTGACCGCGGGCATCGACACCGAGGGCCAGAGGGTCGCCGCCGGAGGGGCCTGGACGTACACGGGGACGCTGACCGTCGCGGACGCCGACGAGTGGACCTTCGTCATCCACTACTCCGGCATCCGGCCCACGGTGCTCGTCGACGGCGTCGAGCTCTTCCCGCCGCTGCCCGGCTACGGCGAGTACTTCAGCGGTGGTCTGGTCTCCGCGGCGCCCGACGGACTCGCCGTACGCCGCACGGCCCTGAACCTCTCCCGGGGCGCGCACCAGGTCTCCATCACCGCCCAGGGCGCCGACACGGGACAGCTGTTCCGGCTGCGGCGCATCACCGGCGCGACCCGCGCGCAGGACGTCGCCGAGGCGGTCGACGCCGCGCGCGCCGCCCACAGCGTCGTCCTCTTCGCCTACGAGGACGCCACCGAGGGCCTGGACCGCGGCACCCTCGCGCTGCCAGGCAACCAGGAGCGGCTGATCAGGGCCGTCGCCGCGGCCAACCCCCGGACGGCCGTCGTCCTCAACACCTCCTCCTCGACCTCGATGCCCTGGCTGGACGGCACGGCCGCCGTGCTCCAGATGTACTACCCGGGCCAGGAGGGCGCGGCCGCCACCGCCGCCGTCCTGTTCGGCGACTGCGATCCCGGCGGCCGGCTCACCCAGTCCTTCGCGGTCGACGACGCCCACCACCCGGTCGCCGGTGACCCGCACCGCTATCCCGGCGTGAACGGCGCCGAGGAGTACTCGGAGGGGATCCACGTCGGCTACCGCTGGTACGACGCGCAGGGCGCGCGTCCGCTGTTCCCCTTCGGGCACGGACTCTCGTACACCTCGTTCGCGTACGAGGATCTGCGGGTCCGGGGGCGAGAGGTCGCTTTCACCGTGCGCAACACCGGGCGGCGCCCCGGTGTCGAGGTGGCGCAGGTCTACCTGGGGCCGTCGCCCGATCTCCGGCTCGACCAGGCCGTACGGGTGCTGGCCGGGTACCGGCGGCTGACGCTGCGCGCGGGGGAGCGGCGACGGGTGACGGTGCGTCTCGACCCGCGCACGCTGTCGTCCTGGGACGCGAGGCGGCACGGCTGGGTCCTCGGCACCGGGCGGCGCACGGTGTGGGTGGGCTCGTCGTCGCGGGATCTGCGGTTGCGCGGCAGCGTGGAGGTGGGTGTGTGAACAGGGGGCAGATCGTCCGATCCGGCCGCCTGCGCGCGCTGACGGTGGCGGCGACGCTCTGCGCCGCCGCGTTCGCCGCCCCGACCCCGGCCGCGACCGACGCCGCCCCGGCCCTTGCCGCTTCGGCCCCGGCGCACGCCGCGCAGGACCCGACCGTCGTGCGCACCGCCGCCGGCCTGGTCCGGGGCGAAGTCACCGCCGAGGGACGCCAGTTCCTCGGCATCCCGTACGCGCAGCCGCCCGTCGGCGCTCTCCGCTGGAAGAACCCGGAGCCGGTCGCACCCTGGCGCGGTGTGCGCACCGCATGGGACTTCGGCAACCGGTGTGTGCAGACGGCCAGTTGGGACCCCGGCTACGAGCGGCCCAGCGACACCGAGGACTGCCTCGACCTCAACGTGTACGTCCCCGAAGGCGCCGGAAGCCGGCCGGTGATGGTCTGGCTGCACGGTGGCGGGCTTACCGCGGGCGCGGGCGAGGACATCGTGCCCGACACCTTCGCCCGGCGGACCGGCACGGTCGTCGTGACCGTCAACTACCGCCTCGGGGCCATGGGATTCCTCGCCACGGCCGGACTGGACGGCGAGGCGCGCGACGGGGTCTCGGGCAACTTCGGCATGCTCGACCAACAGGCCGCACTGCGCTGGGTGGGCGCCAACATCGGCCGCTTCGGCGGTGATCCCGGCCGTGTCACCGTCGCGGGCGAGTCGGCGGGCGGCCGCTCGGTCTGCACCCAGCTGGCCTCGCCGACCTCGAAGGGCCTGTACCGGGCGGGGATCGTCGAGAGCGGCGCGTACGGGAACTGCGCGGCGCGCAGCCACGAGGCGGCCGTGGCCGCGGGCGCGGCCTTCGCGCGGAAGGTGGGCTGCGCCGATCTGTCGGCGGCGTGTCTGCGGGGCAAGTCGTCCGCGGAGATCCTCGCCGCCCAGGGCGGATTCGACTGGGGGCCCGTCGTGGGCGGCGCCTTCCTGCCGGTACAGCCCTTCGAGGCGTACGCGAAGGGGGCCGCGGCGCGGGTCCCCGTGCTGAACGGGGCGAACGAGGACGAGGGGCGGCTGTTCGCGTTCGCCCGGTTCGACCATGCCGGCACCCCGCTCACCGCCGAGCGGTACCCGGCGGTCGTGAAGGAGGCCTGGGGCGCCGGTCCGGGCGAGCGCGTGCTCGAGCGCTATCCACTCGACGGCTACGCGTCGCCGACCCTCGCCTACGCCACCGCCTTCGGTGACTACCTCATGGCGTGTCCGGCGCTGCGGCTCGACGCGGTGCTCGCCGGACGCGGGCCCGTGTACGCGTACGAGTTCGCCGACCGCACCTCGCCGCCGTTCGCGTCGCTGCGCGATCTCCGTACGAGCTTCGACTTCGGGGCGACCCACGTGAACGAGGTGCAGTACCTCTTCAAGCACTTCGGGCTCACCACCCCGCTGAACGCGGAGCAGCGGGTCCTGTCGCGGCAGATGATCCAGTACTGGGGGTCCTTCGTCAGGGGTGGGGTGCCGCGTGCCGACGGGCAGCCCGCGATGCCCGGCGGAGCCGGCCCGGTGCTCTCGCTGCGGACCGCCTCCCGGGGCGGAAACTTCGTGAGTACGACCGTCCACCGGGAGCATCGGTGCGACCTGTGGGACGCCGCCGCGCGAGGCTGAGCGGTAGGCTTCCCGGCGTGTGCCCGTTGTCGCGGGCGCACGCCGGGAAGTGCGCGATTCGGGAGGAACCGGCGTTGGACGTCCAGCATTGGCTCGAGACGGTGCCCGCGGTCAGCATCTATGCGCTGGTGGCCCTGGTCATCGGTCTGGAGAGCCTGGGCATCCCGTTGCCCGGTGAGATCATCCTGATCTCGGCGGCGCTGCTGTCCTCGCAGCACTCGGGCATCAACCCCGTCATCCTCGGGGCGTGCGCCAGCATCGGTGCGATCGTCGGCGACTCCCTCGGCTATGCCATCGGCCGCAAGGGCGGGCGCCCCCTGCTGGCCTGGCTGGGAGCGAAGTTCCCCAGGCACTTCAGTGAGGGGCACGTCGCGACCGCCGAGCGGTCCTTCCAGAAGTGGGGCATGTGGGCCGTCTTCTTCGGCCGGTTCATCGCGCTGCTGCGGATCTTCGCGGGGCCGCTCGCGGGTGTGCTGAAGATGCCGTACTGGAAGTTCCTGATCGCCAATGTGCTGGGCGGGATCATCTGGGCCGGGGGCACCACCGCGGTCATCTACTCCGTGGGTGTCGTCGCCGAGTCCTGGCTGAAGCGGTTCTCGTGGGTCGGGCTCGTGGTGGCCGTGCTCATCGGGCTTGCCTCGATGCTGATCGTGAAGCGCAGGGCGAAGAAGGCGGCGGCGGAGATCGAGACGGGGGAGCGGGAGCCGGTGGCGGCTGCCGAGTAGGTTTCCGTCGTCGTGTGTCCGCAGGTTGTACGTGGCTGGGCGCGCCCACGCGGCGGAGCCGCACAGTGAACACAGCCCCGCCAACCCCTGAAGGCGTGCTTCAGCTCCCGTGTGCTTCCTTGTGCGTCTTCGCCAGGTCCACGTAGAAGGTGCCGTTGAGGGTGAGGCCCTGGCGTTCCTCCTCCGTCAGGGGGCGCTTGACCTTGGCGGGGACTCCGGCCACCAGGGAGCCGGGCGGGACCCGCATCCCCTGGGGCACCAGGGCCTGGGCCGCCACCAGGGAGCCGGCGCCGATCACCGCGCCGTTGAGGACCGTGGCCCCCATGCCGATCAGGCAGTCGTCCTCGACCGTCGCGCCGTGCAGCACGGCGTTGTGGCCGACCGAGACGCGTTCGCCGACCGTGATCGGGAAGCCGGGGTCGACGTGGAGGGTGCAGTTGTCCTGGATGTTGCTGTCGGCGCCGATGACGATCGGACCGAAGTCGGCGCGCAGTACCGCGCCGTACCAGACGCTCGCGCCCGCGTGCAGGGTGACGTCGCCGATCACCACGGACGTCGGTGCCGTGAACGCCTCCGGGTCCACCTGCGGGTCCTTGCCGCCGATCCCCATGATCAGCGCCTGCTGCGTCATCAGCGTCTCCTCGTCGTCGTCGGTACAGCGGCACCGTATGCCATCGCTCCCGGCCCCGGTGGGGCGAAGATCACAGCGGTGATCTCTGCTCGGCCCAGGCGGCCCTGAGTACGGTGAGCGGGTGCCCAGCAACAGGAACGTGTTCTCATCATGGCGGCGCCGTCTCGCGCAGCGCGCCGTCCACGCGTGCTGGGCCTGGGTGCAGCGCACGGGTTCCGTGACGGCCGAGCAGCCGGGGCGGCTGCGCTTCGGTGCGATGGGAACGGGTACCAGGCTGGCCTTCCCGCTGGGCACCGTCTTCGGTGAACCCTGGATCCACCTAGGCGCCCACTGCATCGTCGGCGAACAGGTCACCCTCACTGCCGGTCTGATGCCCGACCTGGACCTCGGCGCCGACCCGATCCTGCGCGTCGGCGACGGTGTCGTGCTCGGTCGCGGCAGCCACGTCATCGCCGACACGACGGTCACGATCGGCAGCGACTGCTACTTCGGGCCGTATGTCTACGTGACGTCCACGAACCACTCGTACGACGATCCGCACGAGCCCATCGGCAAGCAGTGGCCCCGGATGGAGCCGGTGGAGATCGGATCCGGCTGCTGGATCGGCACCGGGGCGGTGATCCTGCCGGGGGCGCGGATCGGGCGGAACGTCGTGGTGGCGGCCGGCGCGGTGGTGCGCGGCGCGGTGCCGGACCACTCGGTCGTGGCGGGGGCTCCGGCCCGGGTCGTACGGCGCTGGGACGCGGTCGACGGCTGGCAGCCGCCGCTGCGGACGCCCGCGCCGGTCCCGATTCCCGACGGGGTGACCCCGGAGCAGCTGCTCGCGCTGTCGGAGCTGGACGAGGAGACCGTGGAGCGGCTGGCGGAGCTGGACGCCGAGTCGTCCTGAGGCCGATCGGCAGGGGTCAGCCGGTGGCCAGCAGTACCGTGCCGACCAGCGCCAGGCCCGCGCCCGCGGCCTGGATTCCACGCAGCCGTTCGCTGAGGAAGCCCCGTGCGGCGAGGGCCGTGACCACCGGATAGAGCGAGGCGAGGACGGCTGCCACCGTGACCGGGCCGTGCTGGGCGGCGACGGAGTACGTACCGTTCGCCGCGACGTCCGCGAGGCCGACGAAGGCGAGCGCGGGCAGGGAGCGCCAGGGGAAGCCACCCTCGGGAAGGGCGGCGGCGCCGCGCCGCACGGAGACGAGGAGCGCCGCGCCACCGGTGGCGACGTTGGTCAGGCGCTGCACGAACAGCGCGAGGAACAGTCCGGTCACCGACGAGGACGCCTCCGCGATCAGCACGAACACCGTGCCGAAGCCGAGCGCGGCGATCAGTGTGAGGAGGACCGCCTGCCGCTGCACGGGGGCGCCTCTCACCTGGGGCCCGCCAGCGAGCACGACGCCCACGACGGCGACCGCGATGCCCGCCACCTGCGTCAGCCCGGGGCGCTCCCCGAGGAAGAGTCCCACGGTGATGGGGACGGCCACGGCCAGGGAGCCGAGTGGGGAGACGACGCCCATCGGGCCCAGGGCGAGCGCCTTGTAGAAGGAGAGCAGCGCGACCGGTCCCACGAGTCCCGCCGCGAACGCGAACCACAGCTGCGGTCCCGCCGCGCTCCAGCCGCCGGTCACGACCACGATCGCGCCCAGTACCGCCGCCGCGATCGACTGTGAGACGACGACCACGGTGAGCGCGGGCGTACGCCGGGTCAGCAGCCCCCCGCCGAAGTCGGCCAGGCCCCACAGGAGGCTGGTGGCCAGGGCGAAGAGCGCTGTCATGGTCCGCCTCGCAGTACAGTTCAGTGAACGATCAGGTGCACCACAGCATAGTTCATTGTATTGAACTCTGTAATCTAAAATATTGGACGCAGACTCATGGACGGAATGTGTCGGATCTCGACCTGCTGACCCAGTCGCTGGCGCGCAACGTCAAGCGATGGCGCACCGAGCGCGGCTTCACCCTGGACGTGCTCGCCGGCCGCGCCGGAGTCAGCCGCGGCATGCTCATCCAGATCGAGCAGGCCAGGACCAACCCCAGCATCGGTACCGTCGTGAAGATCGGCGACGCGCTCGGCGTCAGCATCACCACCCTCCTCGACTACGAGCAGGGGCCCAAGGTCCGGATCGTCCCGGCCGAGCAGGCCGTACGGCTGTGGCACACGGACGCGGGCAGCTACAACCGCCTCCTCGCCGGTACCGAGGCGCCCGGACCGCTGGAGATGTGGGACTGGCGGCTCATGCCGGGCGACGGCAGCCCCTCGGACCCGCACCCCACGGGGACGGTCGAACTCGTCCATGTCATGGCGGGCGACCTCACTCTCGTCGTCGACGGGACCGACTACCGCGTCCCCGAGGGCGCGAGCGTGTCCTTCGAGGCCAACACCCCCCATACGTACGCCAACAAGGGGGACGTGCCGGTGGAGATGGTCATGGCGGTGTCGGTCCCGCTCGTGCACTGAGACACCCCACCGGGCGGACCGGAGCGGCTGTTAGCGTGCCGTCATGCGCGCTCCCATCGGACACTTCGACCACGCCACGGCCGCCCCCGACTGCCTCGACGAGCTCACCCGCCCGGTCGCGGACGGTGTACGCCACTGGCGCGGCACCGTCCCCGCCGACCAGATCGTGTACGTCGACACGGACCCCGAGTGGGCCGACACCGCGACCTTCGTCGAGCACTACGGCAAGGAACTGCTGGACCAGTCCGCCACCTGCGTGGTCGTCGCGGGCAAGCGTGGCAGCGAGACCACGCTCGCCGCCTGCGTGGTCCTCTCCGCCACCCGCGTCGACGTCAACGGCGTCGTCCGCCGCCGACTCGGCGCCCGCAAGGCCTCGTTCGCCCCGATGGACACCGCCACCGGCGAGAGCGGCATGGAGTACGGCGGTATCACCCCGATCGGACTGCCGGGCGACTGGCCGGTGCTGGTGGACTCGGCGGTCGTCGAGCTCCCCTACGTCCTGGTGGGCAGTGGCCGGCGGCGCGGGAAGCTGCTGGTGCCGGGCAAGGCGTTCGCCGAACTGCCGAACGCGGTGGTGCTGGAGGGGCTGGGCATCGCCTGACCGGTCAGGCCACCATGTGATGCGCCAGCGCCAGGTGCGGGTCCGTCTCGCCCGGCGCGGGGGCCGGATCGGCGTGTACGAGGGCCGCGGTGAGCTTCGGTACGGCGTGCAGCAGGGCGTGTTCGGCCTCGACGGCGATCCGGTGCGCCTGTCGCACACTCGCCTCGCCGTCCACCACGACCGCCACCTCGGCGCGCAGCCGGTGCCCGATCCAGCGCAGCCGCAGCTCACCCACCCCGCGCACGCCGGGGACCTCCCGCAGGGCCCGTTCGGCCGAGTCGACCAACTCCGGGTCCACAGCGTCCATCACACGCCGGAACACCTCGCGGGCGGCGTCGCGCAGCACCAGCAGGATCGCGGCCGTGATCGCCAGGCCCACCAGCGGGTCGGCGAGTTGCCACCCCAGTGCCGCGCCGCCCGCCCCCACCAGGACCGCCAGTGACGTGAATCCGTCCGTACGGGCATGGAGGCCGTCCGCGACGAGGGCGGCCGAGCCGATCTCACGCCCGACCCGGAGGCGATGCCGGGCGACCCACTCGTTGCCGAGGAAGCCGATCAGCGCGGCCGCCGCGACCATCGGGACGTGGTGCAGGGGGCGCGGGTCGATCAGCCGCTCGACCGCGGTCCAGGCCGCGAAGGCACCGGACGCAGCGATCGTCAGCACGATCACGATGCCCGCGAGGTCCTCCGCCCGGCCGTAGCCGTAGGTGAAGCGGCGCGTCGCCGCGCGCCGACCCAGGACGAACGCGATGCCGAGGGGGACGGCCGTGAGCGCGTCGGCGGCGTTGTGCACCGTGTCGCCGAGCAGTGCGACCGATCCGGAGACCACGACCACGACCGCCTGCGCCACAGCGGTGGTACCGAGGACGACGAGGGACACCCACAGGGCTCGCATACCGCGCGCCGAGGACTCCAGCGCGGAGTCGAGCTTGTCGCCGGTCTCGTGGGAGTGGGGGGTGAGCAGGTGACGGAGACGGGGGAGGGGCCCGGAAGGGGTGCTGTGGGTGTGGGGGTGCGGATGGGGATGGGGCTGCGGGTGGTCGTGCCCCAAGTGGCCGTGGCCGTGGCCGTGGTCATGGCCGTGGGGCGTGCCGTGATCGTGGGAGTGGCCGTGACCGCCGCTGTCGTCGTGGCCGTGGCCGTACTCGTCGTGCCGGTCGCTCACGGGGGTCCCCTTCCGGTGCGCGGGAGTGGACGTCTCGGCGTCCACGGGACCATTATGTGCGTATGAGCGCACGCATGCACCTATCACCTGCGCATGATGCGCATCCGCGTACCCCCGGCGAGGAACAGTTCGCGCTCGCCGCCGAACTCCTCGCCCTCCTGGGCGACCGCACCCGGCTCACGCTCCTGCACGCGCTGACCGGCCAGGAGGCCGATGTCACGACGCTCACCGAGGCGTGCGGGGCCGCGCGCCCGGCCGTCAGCCAGCATCTGGCCCGGCTGCGTCTCGCCGGTCTGGTGAACACCAGGAAGGAGGGCCGCCGGGTCATCTACTCACTCGGTGACGGCCATCTGCGCCGGGTGGTGGACGAGGCGCTGAACCTGGCCGACCACCGCCTCACCGACCGTCCGCCGCACGACTGAGGGGACCAACGCCGCGTTCAGTGGCCGGTGTCGTCCTCGCCCGCCTCCAGCAGGTTCGCCGCCGCGCCCACGATGCTCGGGTCCGGGCTGCCGACGACCTCCTCGTCCTTGTCCGTGTAGGAGAAGCGGGCCAGGACGCTGCGCATCGCCTCGACACGCGCCCGCTTCTTGTCGTTGCTCTTCACCACGGTCCAGGGAGCCTGTTCGGTGTCCGTCTCGCGGAACATGGCGACCTTGGCGGCGGTGTAGTCGTCCCAGCGGTCCAAGGAGGCCAGGTCCATGGGGCTGAGCTTCCACTGCCGTACGGGATCGACCTGGCGGATCGTGAAACGGGTGCGCTGCTCGCCCTGCGACACGGAGAACCAGAACTTGATCAGGTCCACCCCGTCGTCGACGAGCATCCGTTCGAAGGCGGGCGCCTGCCGCATGAAGCGGTGGTACTCGTCGTCCGTGCAGAAGCCCATCACCCGCTCGACACCGGCCCGGTTGTACCAGGACCGGTCGAACATGACGATCTCGCCCGCGGTCGGCAGATGCTCCGCGTACCGCTGGAAGTACCACTGGCCGCGCTCGCGCTCGGTCGGCTTCTCCAGCGCCACCACCCGGGCACCGCGCGGATTGAGGTGCTCGGTGAACCGCTTGATCGTGCCGCCCTTGCCGGCCGCGTCACGTCCCTCGAAGACGATGACCAGGCGGCGGCCGGTCGCCTTGATCCAACTCTGCAGCTTCAGCAGTTCTATCTGCTGGAGGCGTTTGTGCCACTCGTACTCCTTGCGCTCCATGCGCTCGTGGTACGGGTAGTTCTCGCGCCAGGTCTCCACCGGACTGCCGTCCGACCGGATCAGTACCGGGTCGTCGTGGTCGCTGTAATCGACGGTCAAACCCGTCAGCAATGGCGTCATCGCGGCCTCCCCGGCTTCATTTCAGTGGAACTGCGGCACGATCAGGTAAATTCCGTACGCGACGATCGCCGCGCAGGCCAGGAAACACAGTCCGGCCTGTGCGAAGCCGAGGGCGGGGGCCGGTGTCCTTCTCGCGTGCCGTCTCGACCTGGGAGACGCCCAGCACGCCGGGCGCGAAGACGACCACCACTCCGACAGTGACGGCGATGCTCACCGCGGTGACCTCGCCGAGCGTGGTCCACTCCACATGCATCGTACGACTTCCCCTCGGCTCAGGCGACGGTGCCGACGGTCGTCGGCGCAGCGGCACGGACGGTGACCTCGTGGGCGTCGTTCACATGGTCGGCGCGCACCGGGTTGCGGCGCGAGGCGAGCACGATGAACGCGGCGACGGCGGCGGCGCACAGGGCGATCACCACGGTGCCGTGGTCACCGAGTCCTGGCGGGCCCGTGCGGTGATCTTGTACGCGAGGTAGGTGGCCAGCATCGCCGCCACGCCCGCCACGATCGGCGAGGCCACGGCCGCACCTTCTCGACCACCTTGTCGAAGTGCACGCCGTGCTCGCCCGCGCCGACTCGGACCGCCCCGACCAGTCCGCCGAACAGGGCGTGCGAGGAGTTGGAGGGCAGCCCGAGCGGCCAGGTCAGCGGATTCCAGAGAATCGCCCCGACCAGGCCCGCGAAGATCATCCCCGGGGTGACCAGGGTGTCGTCCACGATGCCGCCCGAGATGGTCTTGGCGACCTCGGTGGAAAGGAACGCTCCGCCGATGTTCAGGACGCCGCTGAAGAGGACCGCTGTTCTCGGCTTCAGTGCCCCGGTGGCGATGGACGTGGCCCTCGCGTTCGCGGTGTCGTGGAATCCGTTGGTGAAATCGAAGGCCGGCGCCGTGACGATGACGACCGCCACCAGGAACGTGACGTGGTCCATCCGCTCATGGAAGCGAGCGCAGGCGTACGCCCGGCGAACCGGAGGCGAAGACGGTGTGAGCCGGAGTGAAGGCGACGGGACGGGGGATCGGGCCTCGACGCGGTTCGCTCAAGGGCCGGTCGGTGCGCGGTGGCTGAAAATCGTCCTATGCGCGGCCACAGTCGGGGCACAGGCCCCGGTAGGTCACCTCGACATCGGAGACGGTGAAGCCGAACCGCTCGGAGGCGGGCAGATCGGACAAGGGGTCGCCCTTGGGGTGGACGTCCCGGACGGCGCCGCAGCCCGAGCACACCAGGTGCTGGTGGGGGTGGTGGGCGTTCGGGTCATAGCGCTTGGCGCGGCCGTCGGTGGCCACCTCGATCACCTCGCCGAGCGAAACGAGCTCGCCGAGGGTGTTGTAGACGGTCGCGCGGGAGATCTCCGGCAACCGGACGGTGGCGCGTGCGAGCACCTCGTCCGCGGTGAGGTGTACGTGCTCGCCGTCGAGTACCTCGGCGACCACCCGGCGCTGGGCGGTCATCCGCCAGCCGCGTCCGCGAAGTCGTTCGAGCAGGTCACTCATGCTCACCAGCCTCATCATGCATCGTCCGACGAATGAATCCGTACGGGTCTGGTTCTCGTATTGACTTGGACTGAGTCCATCGTAGGATCGGTTCCGGCGACAGCCAAGGGACCGGACAACAGCAGGGAAAGGCACGTGACGTTCAGAAGACGGGTGGAGCTCGCCCACTTCAGTCGCGAGCGCATCCCGGAGCCGGGCGGCCCGACCCGGTTCGAGCGACGCGTCGGCGACTGCCACCACTACGTCATGCGCCGGTCGTACGGTGTCGTCGACGACGTCCCCAGGGGTCGGTGCCCCGGCTGTTTCGACTGTTTCGACCGACTGTTCCACCGCCCGCAGTTCCTGAGCACAGTGATCCGCCCCGTCCGGAAGGATTCCCATGTCCGAGAACCATGATGCAATCGTCACCGATGCGAAGTCGGAGGGCGCAGGCGGCTGCCCCGTCGCGCACGGGCGTGCCGCGCATCCGACCCAGGGCGGCGGAAACCGCCAGTGGTGGCCGGAGCGGCTCAACCTGAAGATCCTGGCCAAGAACCCCGCCGTGGCGAACCCGCTCGGTGAGGAGTTCGACTACGCCGCGGCGTTCAAGACCCTCGACCTGGCGGCCGTGAAGCGGGACATCGCCGAGGTGCTGACCACCTCGCAGGACTGGTGGCCGGCCGACTTCGGCAACTACGGCCCGTTCATGATCCGGATGGCCTGGCACAGCGCGGGCACCTACCGCATCAGCGACGGCCGCGGCGGCGCCGGCGCCGGCCAGCAGCGCTTCGCCCCCCTCAACAGCTGGCCCGACAACGGCAACCTCGACAAGGCCCGCCGTCTGCTGTGGCCGGTCAAGAAGAAGTACGGCCAGAGCCTCTCCTGGGCCGACCTCATGATCCTCACCGGCAACGTCGCCCTGGAGCAGATGGGCTTCGAGACCTTCGGCTTCGCCGGCGGCCGTGCGGACGTCTGGGAGTCCGAGGAGGACGTGTACTGGGGCCCCGAGACCACCTGGCTCGACGACCAGCGCTACACCGGTGACCGCGAGCTGGAGAGCCCGCTCGGCGCGGTCCAGATGGGCCTCATCTACGTCAACCCCGAGGGCCCCAACGGCAACCCGGACCCGATCGCCGCGGCCCGCGACATCCGTGAGACGTTCCGCCGCATGGCGATGAACGACGAGGAGACGGTCGCCCTCATCGCGGGCGGTCACACCTTCGGCAAGACCCACGGCGCGGGCCCGGCGGAGAGCGTCGGCGCCGACCCCGAGGCCGCCCCGATCGAGGCACAGGGCCTGGGCTGGAAGAGCACGTACGGCACCGGCAAGGGCGCGGACGCCATCACCTCCGGCCTGGAGGTCACCTGGACCACCACGCCCACCCAGTGGAGCAACGGCTTCTTCGACAACCTCTTCGGCTACGAGTGGGAGCTGACCCAGAGCCCCGCCGGCGCCAACCAGTGGGTGGCGAAGGACGCCGAGGCGACCGTCCCCGACGCGCACGACCCGTCGAAGAAGCGTCTGCCCACGATGCTCACCACCGACCTCTCGCTGCGCGTCGACCCGATCTACGAGCCGATCTCCCGCCGCTTCCACGAGAACCCCGCGGAGTTCGCGGACGCCTTCGCCCGCGCCTGGTACAAACTGACCCACCGTGACATGGGCCCGAAGTCGCTCTACCTCGGCCCGGAGGTCCCGGAGGAGACCCTGCTGTGGCAGGACCCGCTGCCGGAGGCGGAGGGCGAGGCCATCGGCGCCGACGACGTCACCGCCCTCAAGGCGAAGATCCTCGACTCGGGTCTGACCGTCCCGCAGCTGGTCTCCACCGCCTGGGCGTCGGCCTCGACGTTCCGCGGCAGCGACAAGCGCGGCGGCGCCAACGGCGCGCGCATCCGCCTGGAGCCGCAGCGCGGCTGGGAGGCCAACGACCCCGACCAGCTCGCGGCGGTGCTGCGCACGCTGGAGGGCATCCAGCGGGAGTTCAACACCGGTGCCAAGAAGGTCTCCCTGGCCGACCTGATCGTGCTCGGCGGCAGCGCCGCGGTCGAGAAGGCCGCCAAGGACGCCGGTCACGACGTCGAGGTGCCCTTCACCCCGGGCCGCGTCGACGCGACGGAGCAGCACACCGACGTGGAGTCCTTCGCCGCGCTGGAGCCGACCGCCGACGGGTTCCGCAACTACCTCGGCAAGGGCAACCGCCTCCCGGCCGAGTACCTGCTGCTGGACCGCGCGAACCTGCTGACCCTGAGCGCTCCCGAGCTGACGGTCCTCGTCGGTGGCCTGCGCGTCCTGGGCGCCAACCACCAGCAGTCGGCCCACGGTGTCCTCACCGCGACCCCCGGAACGCTGACCAACGACTTCTTCGTCAACCTGCTCGACCTGGGCACGACGTGGACGCCGACGTCCGAGGACGCGACCACCTTCGAGGCTCGCGACGACGCCACGGGCGAGATCAAGTGGACCGGCACCCGTGCCGACCTCGTCTTCGGCTCGAACTCCGAGCTGCGCGCGCTCGCCGAGGTCTACGCGGGCGACGACGCCAAGGCGAAGTTCGTGAAGGACTTCGTCGCGGCGTGGGACAAGGTCATGAACCTCGACCGGTTCGACCTCGTCTGATCATCCACGCCAGGACGTCCAGGTCGGCCCGTACGGCCGGCCTGGACGTCCTTCGGTCCGGGGACCTCCCTCAGCGCCGCGTAAAAACGCTTGCCCCGAGCGTCCCGTCGTCATGAGGATGACGGAATGCCGATCTTCTCCGCCCCCGACGGGACCGAACTGGCCTACCACGTCACGGGCCGGGGGGAGCCGCTGCTCTGTCTGCCCGGTGGGCCCATGCGTGCCTCCGCCTATCTCGGCGATCTCGGCGGGCTGTCGCGGCATCGTCGACTGTTCCTGCTGGATCTGCGGGGGACCGGTGACTCCGCCGTCCCGGCCGACCCGGCGACGTACCGCTGCGACCGGCAGGTGGGCGACGTCGAGGCCTTCCGGGCGCACCTCGGGCTGGAGCGGGTGGATCTCCTCGCCCACTCGGCGGCCGGTGACCTCGCGCTCCTCTACGCGGCCCGGTATCCGGACCGCGTCCGCACCCTCACCTCGGTCACCGGGCGCGCCCGGGCCCTCGGTGTCGACTTCACCGAGGAGCACCGCCGGGAGGCGGCCGCGCGGCGCGCGGCCGAGCCGTGGTTCGCGGCGGCGCACGACGCCTACGAACGGATCTGGGCCGGCTCGGCGGCCGATGCCGACTGGGACTCGGCCGCCCCGTTCTTCTACGGCCGCTGGGACGCGGTCGCGCAGGCGCACGCCGAGACCGAGGTCGAACAGACCAACGAGGAGGCCGCGGACCTGTACGCGTCCACCGGTGCCTTCGAACCCGCCGTGGCCCGCGCCGCCGTCGCCACGCTGGACGCCCGGGTCCTGCTGCTCGCGGGCGAACTCGACAGTGGCCCACTGCCGCGCGTGGCCGCCGCCGTGGCGGAGCTGTTCCCCGAGGGGGAGCTGATCGTCCAGCCGGGGGCCGGCCACCACCCGTGGCTCGACGACCCCCGGCGCTTCACGGAAACGGTGACGGCGTTCCTCGACCGGGCGCGGTGACCGGACGCGGTGACCGGACGCGATGACCGGGGCCGGCCGGGCTCAGGCCAGCCGCAGGTCGACCCACTCGGCCGTTTCGCCCGGCAGCACATACCGCTCGATCTCGACGAACCCGCGCTGCACGGCGAACCGCAGCCCGTCCTCGTTGGACGCCAGGACGACCGTCTCGATCACGTCCGCGCCCAGCGCCCGCGCCTGCTTCAGCCCGCGCTCGTAGAGCTCCTCACCGAACCCCTGCCGACGGTGTCCGGACAGGACCCGGGCGATCACCGTGGCCGTCGAGCCGCCGTCCTTGGGCGGACGCACGGTCGAGCAGCCCACCAGGACGTCGCCGAGGTACACGACCTCCAGGTGGTTGCGCCCGGACCGCTCACGGACCTCGTCGAGCGACATGGCGGCGGGTGGCACGATGACATTGTGGACGTACTGCCAGTCCTTGAGACCGGCCTCGTCGTCCGCCTGCTGAAAGGTGAGTGTGGACACCGGAGCAGCAAACCGATCCCCACCACCGGCCGTCAACCAGGTTTGCCCGAACCGGCTTGCCGTGCGGACGCCGCTCAGCCGAGGCGCGGGATCTCGATGGCGGGGCAGCGGTCCATGACCATGTCGAGTCCGGCGGCGCGGGTACGGCCGTACGCGCCCTCGTCGACGACTCCGAGCTGGAACCAGACGGCCTTGGCACCGACGGCGGCGGCTTCGTCGGCCACGGTCCCCGCGAGGTCGCTGTTGACGAAGACGTCGACGACATCGACGTCGAACGGGATCGCGTCCAGCGACGGGTAGCCCTTCTCGCCGTGAACGGTCTCCGCCTTCGGGTGCACGGGGACGATCCGCTTGCCGTAACGCTGGAGAACGTCGGCGACTCCGTACGCCGCGCGCCGCTCGTTGGACGAGAGGCCCACGATCGCCCAGGTGTCGCCGAGTTCGGTGAGGATCTTGCGGATCGTTGCCGGGTCGCCGTACACGGTCGGCCTCCTGGGTCTGGTGTCAAGGACTGTCACGGGCCCGCGCGACCTGTCATGCGCGCTCAGCCGCAGAACAGCATGAGGCACACGGTGATTCCCCGCGGCGTGGGGGCCGTCCGCCACGCGACGTCCGTCGTCGGCGGGCCGGGGTCACCCCGGCGCAGGTGGCACTCGCGTGGCTGATCGCGCAGGGGCGGTACGTCGTCGCGCCGTGAACGACGAGCAGCGGAGGCCCACTGGGGGCATGCTGCCCCTCGTAGGCTGCTCCCCCGAGGCCCCAAGGAAGACCATGACCACCATCGCCATCATCGGAGCCGGACCCGGCCTCGGAGTCGCCGTCGCACGGCGGTTCGGCCGCGAGGGGTTCGACGTCGCCCTCATCACCCACACCACGGAGCGGGCGCAGACCCTCTCCGCCGAGCTGGCGGGCGAGGGCCTGACGGTGCGGGGTTTCGCGGCCGACGTACGCGACCCGAAGGCCCTCGAAGCGGCGCTGGACGCGGCGACCGCGACGCTGGGGCCCATCGAGGTCATGCAGTACAGCCCGGTCCCGCAACGGGAGTTCATGCGGCCGGTCCTGGAAACCACCCCCGCCGACCTCGTGGGCCCGATCGAGTTCTCGGTGTACGGCCCCGTCGCCGCCGTGCACCAGGTGCTGCCCGGCATGCGTGCCCTCGGCCGCGGCACCATCCTCTTCGTCAACGGCGGCACCGCCGCGGTACCCCACCCCGACCGGGCCGGCACCTCCCTCGCCTTCGCCGCCGAGAGCGCCTACGGACACCTGTTGCACGGCGCGCTCGCCGACGAGGGCATCCACGTCGCGCAACTCGTCATCCCCGGCGCGATCAGCCCCGGACACCCCAGGAAGGACCCCGCCGTGCTCGCGGAGACCATCTGGAACATCCACCAGGACCGGCACGGCTACCGGCACTTCGCCGACGACCTCGACTCCTGAGGGGCGGGGCCCGAGCAGCCCGCACGACGTTCCGGCCCCACTCGATATTGCTTAACTTATGCAAGTAGAGGTTAGAGTCGTCCCATGTCGACACCACCGCCCACAGGAGCCGATCCCGCGTTGACGGACGTGGCCGAGATCGAGCGTGCGCTCACCCGTATCTCGTATCTGACCAGCAGGGTTCGTCAGCATGAGCGCCTCATGGCGATGGCCGGGCTGCCGCTGGACCGGGCCGCCGTGGCGCTGCTGCGGCAGGTCGCCGACTCCGGCTCGCTGCGGCCCAGTGAGCTGGCGAATCTGCTGTCCGTCGAGGCGTCCCACGTGACCCGGCAGGTGCAGCAGCTGGAGAAGACCGGCTATCTGACGCGCGTCCCGGACCCGAACGACCGCCGGGCCCAGCGCATCGAGCTCACGCCGGCCGGCCGGGACGCGGTCGACCGCGTGCGGGAGGCGAGCTGCCGAGGCATGTCGGTGGCGTTGGCGGACTGGTCACCGCAAGACCTGGAGCAGCTCGCCACGCTGTGCCATCGGCTGGTCGACGACTTCTTCGAACACGCCGACGACGAGATCGACCTGACGCCCGAGGTTCCTCGCAAGGTCTGACGCCAGGGGTGCGGGCCTACAGGGGGGGCGTGCTCGACGGACGGACGCGCGGGCAGTTTCTGGCCACGACGCTCGTGCGGCCCTCGGGCCCGGGACCGGTTCCGCGCTCCTGGGTCCGACGTCTCGGCGCCGAGGCCCGCTCGAGCCTCGGCGCCGCCGGTCAGGGGTGCCTGCCGTACGACGATTCCCACCGCCCCGCAGGACCCCGTCCCGTCAGCGGTTCCTGGGCAACCCGAGGTGGCGCTCCGCGATCATCTCCCGGAGGATCTCGCTGGTCCCGCCGTAGATGGTGCCGACCACCGCCGCCCGGAAGCCCTGATCGGTGCGGGCCAGCACGAACACATGGCTGCACAGCTGGGCGGTGCTGGTGAACATCTTCTGGCCGTTGATGACCCACTCGTCGCCGTCCCGGACCGCGGTGGTCTTCGCCGCGGCGACGTCCGAGCCGGAGTCCGGCTCGCTGTACCCCAGGGCGATCAGCCTGTCGCCGCGGAGCGCGGCCGGGATGTACGCGCGCTTCTGCTCCTCGGTTCCCACGTGCTCGATGGTGCGCAGCACCATGGAGGTCATGGACCAGCCGTCGGAGGCGAGCCCCCTGCGGCCGAGTTCGTCGAACACGGCCCGTGCGAAGCCGGGATCGACCCCGCTCCCACCGTATTCGGGCGCCCAGTCGGCCGCGAGGATCCCGTCGCGCGCGAGCGTCGACTACGTGATGCAACGCAAGGCCTTCGGCGTGCTCATCGGCACGTTCCCGGCCGTCGGCGGCCTCGTCGACCACTTCCATGTCGGAGCAGGAGTCGATCAGGATGCGGAACGTCGCCCGCAGCAGGGCTTGGTCGTCGGCGAGCAGGACACGGATGGTCATGGGGATGAGGTCCACTTCCGGGCCGAAGGAGCGTGCGGAGGGGGGATCTCCGAGGTCGACGGGCTGTCGTCCGCCGGGATCAACCCTTTCGTCCCCCGGCCGCGCCCACGAGAGAGCGATCTCCCGAACCCCTGGTGCAGTGGGCTACACCCCCGGGGTGGAACCACCCACCTCCCGTACGCGGGACGGCCCGGGAAGCCCGCGTGTCCGGAATGGGTCCGACCTCCCTGCGCCGGGGCTCCCGCCCGCCTACGCTCGCTCCGTGCTGCGTATCACCGACGCCCGAACGGGCGAGCCCATCGATGCCGTCCCTGCCCGCCGGAGCCTGACCCGCGTCGAGGCGCACGTGGAGCGGGACGATCTGTCCGCCCTACGGGTGCTGCTGGTCGCCGACGTGCTCGCCAGGACCCTGGAACTCGGTGGGACCCCCGTCGTCACGGTGGCCGACCCGCCCCCGGAGCTCCGGGCGCGCGCCGACGCGCTCGGCATCCGCCGGGCCGAGGGCGACCGGAGCGGTGCGGGCCCGGCCCTGCACGTGCTCGCGCCCGACGCCACCAGCGTGGAGGGCATCCGCATCGAGGTCGCCCCGGTGCTCGGCACGGCCGACCCGGCGCTGCTGAGGATGGTCCTGCTCGCGGCCCCGCGCCGGCAGCCCGTCGACCTCGCCACCGCCGACCTCGACGGCGCCCGCGAGACGCTCGCGCGCTGGCGCAAGTCCGTCGCGACCTGGGCCACCCGGCCGTCCAAGCCCGTCCCCGAGCGCGTACGCCAGGAACTGCGCGCCGCGTGGGAGGACGACCTCGACGTACCCGCCGTCCTCGAGGTGCTTCGGCGCGTCGAGCACGCGGACGACGTGCCGGACGGCGCCCGATTCGAGACGTACGCCTACGCGGACCGTCTCCTCGGGCTCGAACTCACGCGTGACATCGGGGCGCAGCGGTGATCGCACGCGCCGGAGCGGGCCCGCTGCGCAGACTCGTCGTCCTGCGGCACGCGAAGTCGGCGTGGCCCACGGGTGTCGCCGACCACGAGCGGCCCCTCGCCCCGCGCGGCCGCCGCGACGCCCCGGCCGCCGGACGCGCCCTCGCCGAGTCGGACTGTCTGCCGGACCTCGCCCTGTGCTCCACCGCCGTACGCGCCCGCCAGACCTGGGAGTTGGCGTCTCGGCAGTGGGGCACCCCGCCGCCCGTACGGTTCGAGCGGCGGCTGTACGGCGCCGGGGTACCGGAGTTGCTTGCGGCCCTGCACGAAGTCCCGGACCAGATCAGGACGTTGCTGCTGATCGGGCACAACCCCGGGTTGGAGGAACTCGTGCTCGAACTGGCTGGGGACAGCCTCGACGACGCGCTGGACGACGTACGGACGAAGTTCCCGACCTCCGCCACGGCGGTCCTCGCCTGGCACGGGGACTCCTGGGACGCGCTCGCCCCGGGCACGGCGCTGCTGACGGGCATGACCGTGCCGCGGGGCAAGAAGAAGGGCTGAGGAGGAAGAGCTAGCCCACGTGGATCCGGGGCCTGCGCTCGGGGTCCGGCTCGGCGCGGCGGAGCACTTCGCGGGTGACCGGGGCGACCTCGCCGTCGCCGAAGACGAGGAAGCGGACCAGGTGGCTGAGGGGGTTGCCCTCGGTCCAGTTGAAGTAGGCGTGCGGGACCTGGCCGGTGCGGTCGCGCAGCCGCATCATGACGGCCGCGATGGTGTTGGGCACGGTCGCGCCCTCGACGCGCAGCCTGCGCACCCCGTGCTTCTCGTCGCCGTGCACGGTCAGGTCGGCGGTGAAGTCCGAGGAGTCGGTCACGAACACCTCCAGGAACAGCACGGGACGGCCGTCCGGGATGTGTGTCTGCTCGCGCTGGCTGTACTCCTTGGCGCGGTACTCCCGGGTGCTGTGCTCGTGCGGCTCGTTCGCGATCAGCCGCAGCGGTCCGCTCGCCGCGGCCTCGTCGACGAAACGGGCCGCGGCCTCGTCGAACGTGACCTCGGCGGCGCGCAGTTCGAAGGCCCGGCGTACCCGGGAGGCGAACGAGGTGATCAGGATCGCCAGGATGAAGATCAGCGCGATCTTGATGCCGTCGGGGCGTTCGATGACGTTGGTGACCAGGGTGTAGCCGAAGACGGCGGTGATCGCGCCGAAGCCGATCGCGGCGGCGCGGTGGCCCCGCTGGTGCACGGCGACCGCCGAGGCGAAGGACGCCGAGAGCATCAGGACCAGCACACCGGTCGCGTACGCGCCGCTCTGGTCGTCGACGTTCGCGTTGAACCACAGCGTGATGAGGACCGCGGCCGCCATGAAGACGAGCACGAGGGGGCGGACGGCGCGCGTCCACTCGGGGGCCATGCCGTAGCGCGGCAGATAGCGCGGGACGAGGTTGAGGAGACCGGCGAGCGCGGAGGCACCGGCGAACCAGAGGATCGCGATGGTCGAGAGGTCGTAGACCGTGCCGAACGCCTCGCCCAGGTGCTGGTGGGCCAGGTAGGCGAGGGCACGGCCGTTCGCCGCGCCGCCGCTCTTGAACTCGTCCTGCGGGATCAGGATCGTCGTCGCCAGGCTGGACAGCAGCAGGAAGCAGCTCATGATCACGGCGGCCGTGGTGAGCAGCCTGCGGGTCTCGCGGATCCGGCCCGTCGGCTTCTCGTACGTGTCCGTCGGGTCGCCCTCGACCTGCGGCATCACCGCCACGCCCGTCTCGAAGCCGGACATGCCGAGCGCCAGCTTCGGAAAGACGAGGAGCGCCACGCCGATCATGGCGAGCGGCGAGGAGTGTTCGGCCGTCATCGCGTCGGTCCAGTCGCCGATCTTGACCGGGTGGCTGAGCACCTGCCAGGCGGAGACGGCCAGAACGACGACGTTGAGGGTGAGATAGGTGGCCACGAGCGCCACCGCGATCCCGATGGCCTCCTTGAAGCCCTTCAGGAAGACCGCGCCCAGCGCGGCTATGAGGAGGAGGGTGATCCAGGTGTTCCCGCCGTGCATCCAGTGCGGAGCGAAAGGATTCTCCACGACGTGTGCGGAGGCGTCCGCTCCGGACAGGGTGATCGTGATCAGGAAGTCGGTGGCCGCGAAGCCGAGCAGCACGAGGACGAAGATCTTCCCGGCCCACCAGGGCAGCAGCCGCTCCAGCATCGCGATCGAACCCTCGCCGTGGGGGCTCTCCTTGGCGACGCGACGGTAGACCGGCAGTGCGCCGAGCAGGGTGAGCCCGATCAGGACGAGGGTCGCGAGCGGGGAGAGCAGTCCGGCGGCGAGGGCCGCGATACCCGGCTGGTAGCCCAGCGTGGAGAAGTAGTCGACGCCGGTGAGGCACATCACCCGCCACCACTTGTGGCCCTGGTGCTCGGCGTCCGGGGTGGCGTGCGGGCCGGGGTGCTTGGCGGACTGCTCGCTGAGTCCCTCCAGAAGCCACGCCCGCCAGCGCGGTGCGGCTGTGGAGGGTTCCCGTTCGAGGGGCTCGGCGGAGTCCGAACTGTCCACCTGGGTGCCGGTCATGCTGCGATCTCCCTGCGATCGGTCGGGCCGGCGATCCGGCTTCGGGCAACGAGGAGCGAGTATCCACCACCCCGCCCCGCGCGCCCGAGCCGGGTCCGCACGTCCGGAGGGACCCCGCCGAGCGCGGGGCGGCGACAGGGGTCGGCCGCGGGGTGACGACGAGGGTTGGCCGCGAGGCGACCGGGGCCGTCGTGCTGTCGCCGGGGCGATGGCGCGGGGCTCGGGGCGCCTCCGCGGGGGTCCTTGGGCGCGGGGGGCCGTGGTGCCCACGCCGGAGGCGATCATGGGCGGACCCGCCGCCGCGGTCGGGCGCGGTGCGCGGCGGAGTCGGTGGCCGTGAGTCGGCCCGTCGCTGCCGGCGCCCAGCGGGCTATCTCGGGCCGTCGGGCGCGCGGCCGCCGAGGCCGCCTGCGTCGGGAGGGGCCCGCGCCGGGAGGGGTCCGCGCCGGGGCGGGCCCTGCCGGGGCGGGCCCTGCCGGGACGCGCCCCGTCGAGGCCGCCTGCGCCGAGGACGCCTGCGCCGGGTCGCGCGTGCCGCGACCGCCGCGCGGACGATCCGCGCTCTCTCGCCGCGCCGACGAGATCTCCGGGTCGTACGCGCGCCTGCGACCCGGGTCGTGCCGCACGCGCGCGGGAAGCGCATACGCTGGCGTGATGCAGGACGAGTACCGCACAGTGGCCCACGCGGGCGTGCACGAGACCGAGGTCAACCGCTCCCGCTTCCTGTGCGCCCTCGCCCCGGCGGCCACCGAGCAGGAGGCCCAGGAGTTCATCGCGGGCGTCCGCAAGGAGCACGCCGACGCCACGCACAACTGCTACGCGTACGTCATCGGAGCCGACGCCGCCGTCCAGAGGGCGAGCGACGACGGCGAACCCGGCGGCACCGCGGGCGTGCCCATGCTCCAGATGCTGCTGCGCCGCGACATGCGGTACGTCGTCGCCGTCGTCACCCGCTACTACGGCGGGGTCAAGCTCGGCGCGGGCGGACTGATCAGGGCGTACGGCGGCTCGGTCGGCGAGGCGCTCGACTCCCTCGGCACACTCACGCGCAAACGCTTCCGGCTGGCCACGGTCACGGTCGACCACCAGCGGGCCGGCAAGATACAGAACGACCTGCGGTCCACCGGGCGCGAGGTCCGTGACGTCCGGTACGGCGAGGCCGTCACGATCGAGATCGGGCTGCCGGACACCGACGTCGAGCCCTTCCGGGTGTGGCTCGCCGACGCGACGGCCGGGACGGCCGGGTTCGAACTGGGTGGAGAGGCGTACGGGGACGCATAGGCGGGCGGCGCGGACCGATACGGGAGTAGCCGCCCGTGATGTCCGACCCGCCCGTTAGTCTCGGGGATCATGAGGATTCTGCACACGTCCGACTGGCATCTCGGCCGGGCCTTCCACCGGGTGAACATGCTCGACGCCCAGGCCGGGTTCATCGGTCACCTCGTCGCGACCGTGCGCGAGTACGACGTCGACGCGGTGGTCGTGTCCGGGGACGTGTACGACCGGGCGGTGCCGCCGCTGGCCGCCGTCGAGCTCTTCGACGACGCGCTGCACCGGCTCGCCGACCTCGCAGTACCCACGGTGATGATCTCCGGGAACCACGACTCGGCGCGCCGGCTCGGCGTCGGCGCCGGGCTCATCGGCCGCGCGGGCATCCATCTGCGGACCGAGCCCTCCGCGTGCGGCACGCCGGTGCTGCTCGCCGACGACCACGGCGACGTGGCCTTCTACGGACTGCCCTATCTCGAACCGGCCCTGGTCAGAACCGAGTTCGGTGTCGAGAAGGCGGGGCACGAGGCCGTCCTCGCCGCCGCCATGGACCGGGTGCGCGCCGACCTCGCCACGCGCGCGCCGGGCACCCGCTCCGTGGTCCTCGCCCACGCCTTCGTCACCGGCGGGGCGGCCAGCGACAGCGAGCGGGACATCACCGTGGGCGGGGTGGCCGCCGTACCCGCCGGGGTCTTCGACGGCGTCGACTACACCGCGCTGGGCCATCTGCACGGCAGCCAGACCATCACCGAGCGCGTGCGCTACTCCGGCTCCCCGCTGCCGTACTCCTTCTCGGAGGTCGACCACCGCAAGAGCATGTGGCTGGTGGACCTGGGGCCGGAGGGCTTCGTGGGCGCGGAGCGCGTCGACTGTCCCGTTCCCCGGAAGCTCGCCCGTGTCCGGGGGCACCTGGAAGACCTGCTCGCCGATCCGCGGCTGGCGCGCCACGAGGAGGCGTGGGTCGAGGCGACCCTCACCGACCCGGTCCGCCCCACCGAGCCCATGGCCCGGTTGACCGAGCGTTTCCCGCACACGCTCAGCCTCGTCTTCGAACCGGAGCGGGCCCCCGAGGACCCGGACGTCTCCTACGCCCGGCGGCTCGCGGGCCGCAGCGAGCAGGAGATCGCGGAGGACTTCGTGGCCCATGTGCGCGGCGCGGGTCCCGACGCCGATGAACAGGCCGTCCTGAGGGACGCGTTCGACGACGTCCACGCCGACGAGGCCGTTCGGGAGGTTGCCCGATGACGCCACGAACGCACGACGCGCGAGACGCGCTGGACCCGAAGGAGGCCCGATGAGGCTGCACCGCCTGGACATCACGGCCTTCGGGCCGTTCGGCGGCACCCAGAGCGTCGATTTCGACGAGCTGTCGGCCGCGGGGCTCTTCCTGCTGCACGGCCCGACGGGCGCGGGCAAGACGTCCGTCCTCGACGCCGTCTGCTACGCGCTGTACGGGGCGGTCCCGGGCGCCCGCCAGAGCGGCCAGGGCCTGACCCTGCGCAGCGACCACGCGGCACCCACGACGCGCACCGAGATCACTCTCGAACTCACCGTCGCGGGGCGCCGGTTGGAGGTCACCCGGCAGCCGCCCTGGGCCCGCCCCAAGAAGCGCGGCACGGGCACGACCACCGAAAAGGCGCAGAGCTGGCTGCGCGAGTACGAGGCGTCGGCGGCCACCTGGAAGGACCTCAGCC
Source organism: Streptomyces mirabilis (assembly GCF_039503195.1). Classification (NCBI taxonomy): domain Bacteria; kingdom Bacillati; phylum Actinomycetota; class Actinomycetes; order Kitasatosporales; family Streptomycetaceae; genus Streptomyces; species Streptomyces mirabilis. The sequence goes on along the minus strand of NZ_JBCJKP010000001.1, from coordinate 1,976,215 downwards.
GATCCCACCAGGAGATCGGCGAGGAGATCACCCAACTGCTCGGCATGAGCCGTGAGCAGTTCTGCCAGGTCGTGCTGCTGCCCCAGGGCGACTTCGCCCGCTTCCTGCGGGCCGACGCCGAGGCCCGCGGCAAGCTGCTCGGCCGGCTCTTCGACACCCACCGCTTCGCCGAGGTCGAGAAGCGGCTCGCCGAGCGGCGCCGCGCCACGGAGGCCGAAGTACGCGAGGGTGACGCCGCGTTGCTCGCCGACGCGCACCGTATGCAGCAGGCCGCCGGGGACATCGTCGAGGTGCCGCCGCCCGCTCTCGCGCCCGGTGAGCCCGGCCTCGCCGACGCCGTCCTGACCTGGGCCGCGGTGGCCCGCAGTACGGCCCGCGAGCGGCTGACCCTCGCGCGCACCGCGCGTACGGCGGCCGAGTCCGCACAGGCCGCCGCCGACCGCGTACTCGGCGACGTACGCGAAGTGGCCCGGCTGCAGCGCAGGTTCACCGAGGCGCGGGAGCGCGCCGTGCGACTGGAGGAGCGCGCCGACGCCCATCGGGAGGCACGGGCGCGGATGGAGCGGGCGCGCAAGGCCGAGACGGTCGCCCCCGCGCTCGATCTGCGTGACACCGCCGAGGCCGAACACCGCAGCGCGGCCACGGCCGAGGCACGCGCGCGTCTCGCCCTGCCGGACACCTACGCCGGAGCCGGTGCGTCCGGGCTCGCGGCGGCGGCGCGCAAGGCGGCCGAGGAGCTCGGCGGACTGGAGTCGGCCCGCAGGGCGGAGCTCCGGCTCGGCGAACTCACCCGGGAGCGCGCCTCCCTGGACCGTCAGGAGCGCGAGGACGAGGACGTCCGCCAGGACGCCGAGAGCTGGCTCGCCACCTGGGAGGCGACCCGCGCGGAGCTCCAGGCGCGCGTCGAGTCCGCGCAGGAGGCCACCACACGCGCGGAACAGTTCGCCGAGCGGCGCGATCCCGCCCAGGCGCGGCTCAGGGCCGCCCGGCAGCGCGACCAGTTCGCCCGGGACACGGACGCCGCCCACGCCCGGGCGCTCGCCGCCCGTGAACGCGCGACGGACGCCCGGGTCCACTGGCTCGATCTGAAGGAACAGCGTCTTCAGGGCATCGCCGCGGAACTCGCCGCCGGTCTCGTCGACGGCGAGCCCTGCGCCGTGTGCGGCAGCTCCGCGCACCCCGCACCCGCGCGCAAGGACGCCGGACACGTCGACCGGGAGGCCGAGGAGCGCGCCCTCGCCGCGTACCAGCGCGCCGACGAACAGGCCACCGAGGACGAGCGCGGGCTCGGCCTCGTACGCGAGGCGCTGGCGGCCGCGACCGCCGAGGCGGGTGACACGCCGACCGGGCAACTCGCCGAGCAGGCCGAGGAGTTGGAGCTGCGGTACGCCGAGGCGCGGGCTGCGGGATCCGGGCTGCACGCCGCGCGGGAGCGGCTCGCGCAGGCGGGACTCGAGCACGAGCGGCGGGTCGCGGCCCAGCAGGAGATCGCGCTGCGATCCGCCGCCCGGGTCTCCCACCGTGACCGGAACGACGACGAAAGGGCCTCCCTGGAGGAGGAGTTGGCGCAGGCGCGGGGCGCCGCCGAGAGCGTCGCCGCGCGCGCCGCGCAGCTGGAGCGGCGGGCCGCCCTGCTCGCGGAGGCCGCCGAGGCCGTGCGCGTGGCCGAGGACACCGCGCAGCGTCTGAAGGACGCCGACGCCCGCCTGTCCGACGCGGCCTTCCGTGCCGGTTTCGACACCCCTCAGGCCGCGGCCGCCGCGCTCCTCGACAGCGCGGCCCACCGGGACCTCCAACGACGCCTCGACGCATGGCAGTTGGAGGACGGTGCGGTGCGCGCCGTGCTCGCCGAGGCCGACACGGCGGCCGCCGCCGAGCGGCCGGCCGCCGACCTTGCCGCCGCTGAACGGGCAGCCGAGTCCGCCGCCCGACGGCTGCGGGAGACCGCCTCCGCCCAGGACGAGGCCGCCCGACGCTGCACGGAACTGGACCGGCTGTCGACGCGCGCGGGCACGTCCGTACGCCGGCTCGCGCCGCTGCGTGAGGAGTTCGACCGGGTGGCACGCCTGGCCGGGCTGGCCGCGGGCACCTCGGCGGAGAACGAGCGCAGGATGCGCCTGGAGTCGTACGTCCTCGCCGCCCGCCTGGAACAGGTGGCCGCCGCCGCGACCGTACGACTTCAGCGCATGTCCTCCGGGCGCTACACCCTCGTCCACTCCGACGACCGCGCCGGCCGTGGCCGCAGCGGGCTCGGACTGCATGTCGTGGACGCCTGGACCGGCCGGGAGCGCGACACGGCGACACTCTCCGGGGGCGAGACGTTCTTCGCGTCGCTCGCGCTGGCCCTCGGTCTCGCGGACGTCGTCACGGACGAGGCCGGCGGGGTGCGGCTGGACACGCTGTTCATCGACGAGGGTTTCGGCAGCCTCGACGACCAGACCCTGGACGAGGTCCTCGACGTGCTCGACTCCCTGCGGGAGCGTGATCGCAGCGTGGGCATCGTCAGCCATGTCGCCGACCTGCGGCGGCGCATCCACGCCCAGCTTGAGGTCGTGAAGGGCAGGACGGGATCGGTCGTACGGCAGCGGGGCGTCCAGGACTGAGTCGGCGGATCGCCGGGGGATCAGTGACCCAGGGGGCGCCGGGGGAGCGGTGAGGAGTACACGACACTCGTGGTCACCGAGCCCAGGGTGCCGATCCGGCCGGAGATCTTCTCCAGATGGTTCATCGAGCGCGCCGCGACCTTGATGACGAAGCAGTCGTCGCCCGTGACGTGGTGCGCCTCCAGGATCTCGGGCGTCGCCTCGACGAGATCGTGGAACGGCTTGTAGTTGCCGTTCGGATAGCGCAGCCGGACGAAGGCCAGGATCGGCAGACCGAGGCTCTCCGGGTCGACGACGGCCGCGTACCCCTGGATGACGCCCGCCTCCTCCAGGCGGCGCACCCGCTCGGTGACCGCGCTCGCGGACATCGAGACGGCACGGGCCAGCTCCGCGAAGCTGGCCCTGCCCTCGCGCTGGAGGACGTCGAGGATACGCCAGTCGGTGGCGTCCGGGGAATACGCGGTCATGAGCGATGGATAGCAGGGAAAACCCCGGCCGATCAAGAGCGATGCCGTGGATCCCCACTTCAGGAAGAGGATCACCGGCCGTAGATTCCTGGCCATGAGATCCCCGTGGGGCCGGTGCCGCGAAGGTGCCGGTCAGCCGGGGCAGGGAGGGAAGGCCGGACCATGACTGTGACCGCCGACACCACTGTGACCAGCGCCGCGACCAGGACGAACCCCGTGCTGCGGGTCGCCCCGGCGTCCCCGGCCGAGGCCGTCGCCCACTTCGGCGCGAGCCTCGCCTTCCACGCCGATGTCTCCGACGTCGCCTCCGCGCTCGCGGCGGGTGGCGACCCCGGCTTCGTGGTCCTCGACTCCCGCTCCACCGCGGCCTGGGACCAGGGGCACGTGCCCGGTGCGATCCATCTGCCCACCGCGCTCATCCCCGAGCAGGCGGAGCAGCTCCTCGACAGGTCGGTGCCCGTCGTCACCTACTGCTGGGGACCCGGCTGCAACGGCGCGACCCGTGCCGCCCTCGCCCTCGCCGAACTCGGCTTCCCCGTCAAGGAGATGCTCGGGGGCTTCGAGTACTGGGTGCGCGAAGGCTTCGCGTACGAGACCTGGGAGGGAGACGAGCGGCGCGCGGCGGACCCGCTGACGGCTCCGGTGGACGCGGCGGACTGTGGCTGCTGACCGCTCCTAGGAGCGTGTGAGGGTCGTCGCGAGGCTGACGAACGAGCGGATGAGCGGGGTGGTGTGGGCGCTGTTCCACGCGATGACCAGGTCACTGGGCGGCGCATCCGCCAAGGGGATCACCGTGAGGCCCTCGGGCAGGGCCTGGGAGTGCGCGAGGGGCATCAGTCCGACGGTGTCGTTCCACAGGACCGACTGGAGGCATTCGTGGGCGGTGCGGATGACGGGACCGTCATGGCGCCCGTCGGCGCCGGGCGGGCCCGTCCAGAAGGCCTGCCACACCGGGTCCGTGCCCTCCGGAAACCGGAACCAGCGGCGGTCGGCGAGTTCGTCCAGGCGCAGCCGGTCGCGGTCGGTCAGCGGGTCGTCGGCGCGCAGGACCACACCGATCGGGTCCGACCGCAGCACGCGGGTGCTGATGCCGGTGCCGTCGAACGGCGCCCGCGTCAGGGCCACGTCGACGAGGCCGGCCCGCAGTCCGATGGTCGGGTCGGTCAGGTCGGCCTCGCGGATCCGGATGCGCACGGCGGGGTGTTGGTGCCGGTAGGCGACGGCCAGCCGGGTGCCGACCTGCTCGGCGCTGTCGGCGAGGGTGCCGATGGTCAGGGAGGCTGTGCCGGCCGCGGCGGCCACCCGGGCCCGGGCCTGGTCGGCCCGCGCCAGCAGGGTGCACGCCTCGTCGTGGAGGAGGGCTCCGGCCGGGGTGAGGGTGACGCCCGTGGGTGAGCGGCGCAGCAGTTCGCAGCCGAGGTCGGTCTCCAGCTGCTTGACGGCCCGGCTCAGCGGGGGCTGGGTCATGTGCAGTCGCGCGGCGGCCCGGCCGAAGTGGAGTTCTTCGGCGACCGCCACGAAGTAGCGCAGGGTCCGCAGCTCCATCATCGCTCCATCGCCGTCCCGAGCCGCTCTCTCGACTTCGCTCAACTGCGACGATACCCGTGCGGTATCGGGGCTGCGAGATCGGTGTTGGACGCCGCGGACGTCCCGCGCTGGACTGGTGGCTCAGCGCAACACCGAGGAGTCGCAGTGTCTGAGGAAGCGGTGACGACGGATCCCGTCGTGCACGTCGAGGGTGCTCAGGAGCTGGCCCGTGACCTGGTGGTCATCCCCGACCGGCGGGTGCAGCTCGTGCCCAACATCGGCGTGATCGGCGGTCATGGTGCCGTGCTCGTCGTCGAGACCGGCATGGGCCCGAGCAACGCCGAAAAGGTGCTGGAGTTCGCGGCCGACTATGCCGAGGGACGTCGGATCTACCTGACGACGACGCATTTTCACCCGGAGCACGCCTTCGGGGCGCAGGTCTTCGCCGGGGAAGCGACGTTCCTGCTCAACCGGGACCAGGCCGAGGACCTGAAGGTGAAGGGGCCGGGTTACCTGGAGATGTTCAAGGGGCTCGGCGAGCCGGTCGAGCGCCGGCTCCAGGGCGTCGAACCGGCGCGGCCCGATGTCGTCTACGACCAGGCGTACGACCTGGACCTGGGCGGGCGGGTGGTGCAGCTGCGGGCCACCGGCCGGGCCCACAGCAGGGGCGACCAGGTGGTCAGGGTGCCGGACGCGGACGTCCTGTTCACGGGAGACCTCGTGGAAGCCGGGCAGTTCGCCATCTTCCCCTGGTTCCCGCCGTACGACACCGACGTGTCCGGAACCCGCTGGATCGCGGTGATGGAGCGGCTGGCGGCGGAGGCTCCCCGGATCGTGGTGCCCGGCCACGGCGAGGTCGGCGGTGCGCGGCTGCTGGCAGACGTGCGCGACTACCTGCGGCTGCTGCGGGACGAGACGTGGGCCCGCCGCGACTCCGCCGTGGACGAGCGGACGATCGTCGAGGAGGTCTCGGCGCTGATGCTCGAACGGCACCCGGAGTGGGTCGGCCGGGAGTGGATCGAGAAGGGCGTCGGCTGCCTGTGCTCCGAGCATGCCGAGCACACCGAACACGCCGAGCACGCCCGGTAGTTCCGGTACTCCCCGTACTTGATACCCCGCGTGCCTGATACCCCGCGTACACGCGACGTACCGGATACGCGACGGCCGGGCTCAGTCGTCACGGTGAGCCCGGCCGTCGTCGGAGTCCGTCAGAGCCGGGACAGTTCGTCCACCAGGTCGTCCAGGCCCAGCGAACCCTGGGACAGGGCCGCCATGTGCCAGGCCTTGGCGTCGAAGGCTGCGCCGTGCCGCTTCTTCGCGTTCTCGCGGCCCAGCAGCCAGGCCCGCTCACCGAGCTTGTAGCCGATGGCCTGACCCGGGATGGAGAGGTAGCGGGTGAGTTCGCTCTCCACGAAGTCGGCCGGACGGCTGCTGTGCGCGCCGAAGAACTCCTGCGCCAGCTCCGGGGTCCAGCGCTCGCCCGGGTGGAAGGGGGAGTCCGCCGGAATCTCCAGTTCGAGGTGCATGCCGATGTCGACGATGACCCGGGCCGCGCGCATCATCTGCGCGTCCAGGTAGCCGAGCCGCTGCTCCGCGTCCTCCAGGAAGCCGAGCTCGTCCATCAGCCGCTCCGCGTACAGCGCCCAGCCCTCGGCGTTGGCGCTGACGAGACCGACGGTGGCCTGGTAGCGCGAGAGGTCGTCGACCACGTACACCCACTGGGCGAGCTGGAGGTGATGGCCCGGGACGCCCTCGTGGTACCAGGTCGAGACGAGGTCGTACACGGGAAAGCGGGTCTGCCCCATGGTGGGCAGCCAGGTGCGGCCGGGCCGCGAGAAGTCCGCGGACGGCGCGGTGTAGTACGGGGCTGCCGCGCCGCCGGGCGGCGCGATGCGCGACTCCACCTTTCGTACGGGCTCGGCGAGTTCGAAGTGGGTGCCGTCCAGGGCGTCGATCGCCCGGTCCATCACTCCCTGGAGCCACGTCTGGACCTCGTCGACGCCCTCGATGTGCCTGCCGTGCTCGTCGAGGTGCGCGAGCGCCACCCAGGGGGTCTCGGCGCCCGGCAGGATCTTCTCGGCCTCGGACTTCATCTCCGCGAGGAGCCGGTGGTACTCGGACCAGCCGTACGCGTACGCCTCGTCGAGGTCGAGATCCGTACCGTTGAAGTAGCGCGCCCAGCGCGCGTACCGCTCGCGGCCCACCGTGTTCGGCGCGCCCTCGATCGTGGGCGCGTAGACGTCACGCATCCAGTCGCGCAGCTCCACCAGGGCCCGTGTGGCCGTCCGGGCGGCCGTGTCCAGCTCGTCCCGCAGGGCGTCGGGCCCCGCGGACACGAAGTCCTCGAACCAGCCACGGCCCTGCCCGTCCGGGTCCGACCACTCGGTGAGCTGCTCGATGAAGGTCGCGGTGGGGCGCGGGCCCGCGTACAGCTTGCGCTCCAGGCCGAGGGCGAGGGACTCGCGGTACCCCGTAAGGGCGGTCGGCACCGCGCGCAGTCGCTCGGCGATCGCGGCCCAGTCCTCGTCCGTCTCCGTGGGCGCGATGGTGAACACCTGGCGCACGGAGTGCGCGGCCGTCTGCATGTTGCCGACGGCCCGCAGGCCCTCGTCGGCGTCGTGGACGGCCAGTTCGGCGGTGAGCCGCTCACGCAGCAGCCGGGCGCAGCGGCGCTCGATGTCGCTGTCCGCCCCCGGCTGCCGCTCCGCCTCGTCGAGCCGGGCGAGCGTCGTCCGCGCCAGCGCCGCGACGGCCTCCTGCCCCGCGGGCGAGGTGTCGGGGAGCTTGTCGGCACTCTCCTTCACACCGAGGTAGGTACCGAGGACCGGATCGAGGGTGATGAGATCGTCGACATACGCGTCGGCGACCTCGCGGGGCAGCGGGCTCTTCGTCTCTGACATGCCGACATCCTCATACGAGGACGGGTGCCGCGTCAGCCCGGTCGACCGGGCATGGGGCGGCCATCAGCCTGATTTTGTCGGGGTCGGGGCCGGAAACGAGGAGGAGGGCGACGGCGGGGAGGGCGGGAGCAGTGGGCCGCAGTCCCACTGCTGGAAGATCAACCGGGTCTCCACCCGGGCCACCTCGCGCCGGGACGTGAACTCGTCGAGGACCAGCCGTTGCAGGTCGGCCATGTCCGCGACGGCGACCAGGACGAGGTAGTCGTCGGGCCCGGTGAGATGGAAGACGGTCCGGGACTCCGGCAGCGCCCTGATCCGCTCCACGAACGGCCCGACCAACTCGCGGCTGTGCGGTCTGACCTGCACGGACAGCAGGGCTTCCAGACCCCGCCCGAGCTTCGCCGGATCGAGGCGCAGCTGATGGCCGAGAATCACCCCCGCACGGCGCAGCCTCGTCACCCGGTCCAGGCAGGTCGAGGGCGCGACTCCGACCTGCGCGGCGAGATCGCGGTACGTCGTCCGTGCGTCGTTCTGGAGCAGCCGCAGCAGATGAAGATCCACCGGATCGAGTACGACAGATTCGGCCATGGCCCGAACGTAACACGGAGTGTGCGTCCGGGGTCCCGGCCGGTGTTCAGTCTGCTGTGCATGGAATCCGTGGTGCACGACGCATACGAAGCTCAGGACGGCTCCTGCGACACTCGGGGCGACTCCTATGACGGTCGGGACGACCTCTACGACGTGCAGGGCACCCGTGCCCTCGCGCCGCGCGCCCTCGCCACCGAGGCCGTGCACGCAGGGCGGGAGGACCTCGCCCGGCTGGGGCTGCACGCCGCGCCGATCGACCTGTCCACGACCTACCCCTCGTACGACAGCCGCGGCGAAGCCGCTCGCATCGACGCGTTCGCGGCCGACGGTGCCGAGCCGGAGGGCCCGCCCGTCTACGGGCGCCTCGGCAACCCGACCGTCGCCCGTTTCGAGACCGCCCTCGCCCGCCTCGAAGGAACCGAGAGCGCGGTCGCCTTCGCGAGCGGCATGGCCGCGCTGAGCGCCGTACTGCTCGTGCGCAACGCGCTCGGCCTGCGCCACGTCGTCGCCGTACGGCCCCTGTACGGCTGCAGCGACCACCTGCTCACCGCCGGGCTGCTGGGCTCCGAGGTCACCTGGGTCGACCCGGCGGGCATCGCGGACGCCCTGCGCCCCGACACCGGCCTCGTCATGGTCGAGTCCCCGGCCAATCCGACGCTCGCCGAACTCGACCTGCGCGCCGTCGCGCACGCCTGCGGGTCCGTTCCGCTGCTCGCCGACAACACCTTCGCCACACCCGTGCTGCAACGCCCCGCGGAGCAGGGGGCCCGTCTGGTCCTGCACAGCGCCACCAAGTACCTGGGCGGACACGGGGACGTCATGGCCGGAGTGGTGGCCTGCGACGAGGAGTTCGCCCGGGGGCTGCGCCAGGTGCGGTTCGCGACCGGGGGCGTGCTGCATCCGCTGGCCGGATATCTGCTGCTGCGCGGCCTGTCGACCCTGCCCGTACGGGTCCGGGCGGCGTCCGCCAACGCCGCCGAACTCGCCCGCCGGCTCGCCGCCGATCCGCGCGTCGACCGCGTCCACTATCCGCGGATCGGCGGTGCCATGATCGCCTTCGAGGTCCACGGCGACCCGCACGAGGTCATCGCCGGGGTCCGTCTGATCACCCCGGCGGTGAGCCTCGGCAGTGTCGACAGTCTGATCCAGCATCCGGCGTCCATCAGCCACCGCATCGTGGCCGCCGACGACCGCCGCGAGTCCGGGGTCGGTGACCGGCTGCTGCGCCTGTCGGTGGGGCTGGAGGACGTGGAGGACCTGTGGGCCGATCTGGACGGCGCGTTGGGGCGGTGACCGGGGAGAGGCCCCGGGCAAGGTGCCCGGGGCCTCCCGGTGTCCGTCCTACTTCTTCTGCCCCTGCTCCTGGTCGTACGGCAGTCGGGAGGTCACCGGAGTGGCGTCCAGGCGAGCCGTGATGACGAGGGTGCCCTCCTCGATCTGGTAGTCGAGGGGCAGGTCCAGGCCGCGCATGGCGGCGACCATGCCGGTGTTGGAGGCCTGCGTGACGGCGTAGACGCTCTCGCAGCCCGCCTCGACGGCCATCGTCACGAGCCGGCCGAGCAGTTCGGCGCCGATCCCGCGCCGCTGCCAGTCGTCCTCGACGAGCAGCGCGATCTCCGTCTCGTCGCCGTCCCAGAGGAGATGGCCGAGCCCGACGACGCGTCCCGAGGCCGTCTGCACGGCGAGGGTGCGTCCGAAGCGCGGGCTGAGCAGGTGGTTCAGATAGCGGTCCGCGTCACCGACCGGCCCGTGGTAGCGCATGCTCAACGTGCGCGGGGAGCAGCGCTCGTGCATCGCCTTCGCCGCGGCGACGTCGGAGACGTCGGCGCGACGCACGGTGATCGCGTTGCCCTCCGGAAGTGTCAGCATGTCCTGGTGGAGCGGGATGCGCGGACCCAGCCGCGCGTCCAGCTCCACCAACGCCCGCGCCCGAGCGAACTCGGTCGGCGTGAACGGCAGATACGGCCGTTCCACCGTGATCACCCCACCCTCCGGTGCGCGCAACCGCATCACCGTGTCTTCCAGCACTCCTTCGACCGGCGCACCCTCTTCCGCCCGACCCGACCCGGGGGAGCGGGCGGGCAGCGAACGAATGGTGCACCTACCGAGCAACTGCCGGAGGGCGAGCGGAAGTTCCGCGGCGTCCAAAGCCGTGCGCGTGGCGAGTCCCAGGACGCGTGTCGGAGCGTCCACCAGGTCGTGGGCGTCGGCCCGTTCGATCCAGGTCCCGGTGCCGCCCGCCTGCGAGACGGCGCGGGTGATCTCGGACGCGTTCAGTTCGACGGGCGCGCGCAGCAGGAACTCGTCGACCGTGCCCTCGGCGAGCGGGTGCGTCTGCAGGCTCAGGATGTCGACCCGCTGGTGGGCCAGGGCCATGCACAGCGCGGCCAGCGAACCGGGCTCGTCCTTCACCGTCGTCCGCATCCGCCACAGGACGGTCTCTCCGGTGATGGTCTCCGGCGCCGCCGTGGCCCGGTCGGCCCGCCCGGACCGTCGCCCCACGGCGAGGGTCCGGGCACCGGTATCGCCCGAGGGCGGGGCGTGACCGTGGCGGCGTGCCCACCATGTGTGGAATCCGGCCGTGGCCACCAGGACCACGGACGAGATCACCAGCAGGGCCGGGCCGTCGGGGCCGTGTCCGATCAGGTTGGCGACGGCGTCGGCGACCGCGACGGCCGTGAACAGCGCGGCGAGCTCGACCACGTCGCGTCGCCAGTGGTGGACGGGGCGTCCGTGCTTCGCCCGGGTCACATCAGACATGTCTGGAGTCATGCAACCACTGTGAAGGAATGGTGTTGCGTGATCACGAACGGTCTGTGACTGATCGGTAAAGTGTCGTTCTATCCTTTTTGCGGTTCTTTTTGCCCTTGTTTTGCCTGCCTCGGATCACCTGGCTTACGTGCCGGGTCACGAGAGCGGCCGCGCACCGGGGGATGACTCCGGTGCGCGGCCCGACCCTTCGAGGGTACGGGAGTTGGGCGCCGTTACTGACCCACACGCCCCGGCTGCAACACCTGTGTGAACAGCACCGTGCCGTCCAGGTCACGCAGCCGCACCGTCAGCTCCCCGCTGTCGCCGTCGATGTCGACCTCGCCGAAGAACTGGTAACCGTCCGCCGGCGAGACGTTGGCGGTGGCGGGAGCCTTGACGAAGACCCGGTCGGGGCCGAAGGTGCCGTCCAGGGCGTTCGCCTGGAAGGCACCCGCGTTGAGCGGTCCGGAGACGAACTCCCAGAACGGCTCGAAGTCCTTGAAAGCGGCCCGCGAGGGGTCGTAGTGCTGTGCCGAGGTGTGGTGGACGTCGGCCGTCAGCCACACGGTCCCGGTGATCCGCCGGTGCTTGATGAACCGCAGCAGCTCGGCGATCTGCAGCTCGCGGCCGAGCGGCGCGCCCGGGTCGCCCTGGGCGACGGCCTCGATGTTCGGCTTGCCCTCGACCGGGTCGGGCACGACCAGGCCGAGCGGCATGTCGGCGGCGATGACCTTCCACACCGCGCTCGACGCGGCCAGCTCGCGCTTGAGCCACTCCAGCTGTTCGCGGCCGAGGATGCCCTGCGGGTCGGTCGTCTGGTCGTCGGGCGAGTTGGCGTTCCGGTAGGTCCGCATGTCCAGGACGAACACGTCCAGGAGCGGGCCGTGGTGGACGGTCCGGTAGATCCGTCCGTCCGGGCGTCCGCTGACGGTGGAGATCGGGAAGTACTCCGAGAACGCACGCCGGGCACGGGCGGCCAGGTCGTCGAGTTTCGTGCCGGCCGGATAGGGGGTGCCGGACCCGATGACCTCGCCCGGGTACCAGTTGTTGCGGACCTCGTGGTCGTCCCACTGGATGATGTTCGCAACCCGGGCGTTGAACCGGCGCAGCGCCGAGTCCAGCAGGTTGTAGCGGAAGTTGCCCCGGTAGTCGGCCAGGGTGACCGCGACGTGCGACTTCTCCTCGCTGGTGATGCTTCGGTACAGGCTGCCGTCCGGAAGCGCCGCCGTGGCGGAGATCGGGCCGTCGGCGTAGATGTTGTCGCCGCTGCACAGGAAGAAGTCCGGGTCCACCTTCGCCATGGCGTCGAAGATCCGGTAACCGCCGATGGACTCGTTGATGCCCCAGCCCTGTCCGGCCAGGTCACCGGACCAGACGAACCGGACGCCGTGGCGCCGCTTCGCGGGCGGGGTACGGAAGGTGCCGGTCACCGGCTCGCCCGTACGGCGCGGATCGTCGGGGTCGGCCAGCAGCACGCGGTAGTGGATCTGCTCGCCGGAGGGCAGTCCGTGCAGCCGTGTCGTACCGGTGAAGTCGGAGTCCGCGCCGAGCAGCGGACCGTGCCATCTGCGCGGGTTGCGGAAGGACTCGGTCGCGGACGTCTCGACGATCATCCGGGCGGGGCGGTCCGAGCGGACCCACACCAGGCCGGAGTGCGCGCTCACGTCTCCGGCCTGGACACCCCACCCCGCCTCGGGCCGTCCGGACAGCGCGAACGCCGGGGCCGAGCCGAGTGCGGTGGGCAGGGCCAGGGCCGCGGAGGCGGCGAGGGATCCGCGCAGGACGCCGCGGCGACCGGGGAGGGGGAGAGGGCTTTGCGGGCGGTGTGACATGAATGCGCCTCCAGGGACGGAGTCGAAGGAGTCGGGCGATGTGCCCAGCCACAACTACGGGTGCGCCGCAGCGCACACGGAAACCACAAGTGAACAACTGGCCCCGTCGACAGGGGCAGCGACGTCCGCCCCCGAGCGCGCACGTCCCACGGATGCCCCGGTTTCCCACTCACCCGGACGCTTCTTCAGTGGTCAGGCGCGCAGCGCCTGCGCCATCAGACGTACGCCGTCGCGGATCCGCGCGGGGGACTGGTGGGCGTAACCGAGCACCAGACGTACGTCGGCGCGCTCGACCGTCCGTCCGTAGTCCGTCAGTGGGCGCACGGCCACCCCCGCCGCCGCGGTTCGCTCCAGGAAGTACTCCGGCGGCCCGTACCTCCCGGGCAGCACGGCGATGACATGCAGTCCCGCCGCGATCCCGGACACCTCGGTACCGGGAAAGTGCTCCTCCAGCGCGGACACGAGGGTGTCGCGCCGTTCCCGGTAGGCGCGCTGGCAGCGGCGCAGCTGCCGGTCGTAGTCGCCCCGTTCCACGAAGCGGGCCAGGAGCGCCTGGTCCACGACGGGGTTCCCCAGGTCCATGGTGCGCTTGCGCTCGACGACCTCCTCGGCGAGCGCCGCCGGTACCAGCAGCCAGCCGAGCCGCAGCCCGGGCGCGAGAGACTTGCTGACCGACCCCGTGTAGGCGACGCGCTCGGGATCGAGCCCTTGAAGCGCCCCCACGGGAGCACGGTCGTAGCGGAAGTCCCCGTCGTAGTCGTCCTCGACCACCAGACCGTCCACCGAGCGCGCCCAGTCGAGGAGTTCCGTGCGGCGCCGCGCCGAGTAGGCGATCCCCGACGGGAACTGGTGGGCGGGCGTGGTCACCACCGCCCGTACGCCCGACTCCTTCAGCGGCCCGGTGGCCAGCCCTTCGCCGTCCAGCGGCAGCGCCACGGCGTCGAGGCCGGCCGAGGCGTAGAGAGCGCCGTGCTCCGGGCTTCCGGGGTCCTCGACGCCGATCGCGCGCACCCCGCGCGCGTGGAGCACGAATCCGAGCAGGGTCGTCGCCTGCGCGACCCCGGAGACCACGATGACGCGCTCGGGGTCCGCGACCACGCCGCGGCGCCGTGCGAGCAGTTCGGCGAGGGCGGTGCGCAGCCGGGGCAGACCGCGCGGATCCGGGTAACCGAGCGCTTGGTGGGGCAGTTCGGCGAGGACCCCGCGCTGGGCGGCCGCCCAGGCGGCGCGCGGGAACAGCGACAGATCCGGTGTCCCGGGAAGGAAGTCGGCGCGGGCCCCGGCGGGGCGCGGTGCGAGGTCACGCGCGCGCGGGTGGGCCGCCCGGGCGGCGCCGCCGACCCAGGTCCCCGCGCCCCGGTCGCTGCGCAGGTACCCCTCCGCGGTCAACTGCTCGTACGCCTCCGTGACCAGCCCCCGCGACACCCCGAGGTCGGCGGCGAGCTCGCGGCTGGACGGCAGCCGGGTGCCCGGCGCGAGCCGCCCCGTGCGGACCGCCTCGCGCAGCGCGGCCTGCAAACCGCGCCCACGCGCGCGTGCCGGTGCCGAAGCGGCCGGCACGAGCAGCTCCCAGGCGGCCCCCGACGGCGTCATGTGGTCCCCGATGGCGTCATGAAAGTGGACCTTAAACCGGACCGCCGTGCTTCGTAGCGTCACCGTCATGAACACCACCCCCCTCCGCGGGTCGCTGCTCGCCGCCCTCGCCTGCGTCCTCGTCGGAGGCTCCTTCACCGCCAACAGCGTCCTGGGCCACTACCCGTACGCGGGGGGTCAGTTCCTTCGCTACGGTCTCGCCTGCGTGCTGCTCCTGCCGCTGGTCGGACGGGGTGGCACGGCACCGCTGCGGCGGCTCGCGGTACGCGGGTGGGGGCGCCTCGCGCTGCTCGCGGCCGTCGGCATGGTCGGCTTCAACCTCGCCGTGATCGCCGCCGAACGCACCGCGGAACCAGCCGTTCCGGGCGTTTTCGTGGGCTGCGCCCCGGTGGTCGTGGCCGTTGTCGTCCCCCTCCTTGAGGGCCGCCGGCCCCAGCCCCCGGTCCTGTACGGGGCGTCGCTCGTCGCGGTGGGCGCCTTCACGGTCCAGGGCTGGGGCCGCGCCGACGGCACGGGGATCGCGTACTCCGTGTGCGCGCTCGCGGGCGAGGTGGGCTTCGCGGTGCTCGCCGTACCCGTGCTGCGCCCGCTCGGCCCCCGGCTGCTGTCGGCCACCGTCTGCGGGATCGCCGCGGTCGAGTCGGCGGTGGCCGGGATCCTCACCGCGCGCCTCACCGGCGGCGCGTGGCTGCGGATACCGGACGCCACCGAGGCCGCCGCGCTGTTGTGGCAGGCGGCGGTCGTCACGGTCGTCGGCTTCGTGTGCTGGTACATGGGCATGCAGCGCATCGGCGCGGAGCGCGCCACGCTCTTCTCCGGGCTCATCCCCGTCGCCGCGGCCTGCACGGCGCCGCTGGTCGGCACCGGCGCGTACGGCGCCGCACAGGCCGCGGGCAGCGCCCTGGTCGGCGCGGGCGTCGTCCTGGGCTCCGGCGCGTGGCGCCCCAGCCGGCGTCGGTCAGCGGCTGCCGTCGAGAATCACACGGGCGACGAGCGCCGGGTCGTCGTTCATCGGGACGTGACCGCAGCCCGGCAGCCGCACCAGCCGGGCCCGGGGAATGATGTGCTTGGCCCGGATTCCCTGGCGGCGCACCAGCAGCCGGTCCCGGGTGCCCCAGGCCACGGTGACGGGCAGCCCCGGGATGTCGTCCGTGAACTGGACGGTGGTGCCGGCCCGGAGGGTGTCGGCGAAGCCCTCGGCGCGGGCCAGCGCGAGGGTCTCGGCGACCACGGCCTCGGGTGAACGGCGGCCGGGCCGGGCGTAGATGGTGCTGGTCAGGGCGGCCCGCCCGGCCGCCGAGCGGGAGAGCCGCTCGATCACCGGGAGCGGCAGGCGCCGCGCGCCCTGCCGCATCGCGAGCAGCACGCCGAAGGCGTAACGCCGCTCGGCCGGCGACCAGAACCCGGCGGGCGAGATCGCGGTGACGGACCGTACGAGCTTCTCGCGGCCCAACTCCAGGGCCAGCAGGCCGCCCAGGGAGTTGCCCGCCACGTGCGGACGCTCGATCTCCAGCGCCTCGCACAGCGCGCCGAGCGTGGGCACCACCGTCCCGAGGTCGTGCCTGAGCCCGTCGGGCAGCGCCGGGGACTCGCCGAACCCGGGCAGGTCGACGGCTATCACCTCGCGTTCGGCGGCCAGGATGTGCACGACCGGGTCCCAGGCCTGCCGGTGGTGGCCGATGCCGTGCAGCAGGAGCAGCGGTTCGCCGGTGCCCACGCGCGCGTAGGACAGGGTCACGGTCCGCGGACCGTGCGCGGAGGGAAGGCTGAAGGAGACCGTGGCGGACATGATGCTGCTCCTCGTCTGGTGGCACGTTGACGAACCGTCTTCGTAGACAGCTTGTCAGCAACTGCTACCGACGGGTAGCCCCCGGTGGTCACGAGACCGACGCGTTCACCGGCGCCGCCTGGACACGGCGGGATGCGCCGGGATGGGATGGGGCCGTGACCATCGACACCGCGACCGAGGTCTTCGAAGAGCACCGCCCCGTCCTGATGGGCGTCGCCTACCGCATGCTGGGACGGGTGGCCGACGCCGAGGACGTCGTCCAGGAGGCCTGGCTGCGCTGGTCCGGCGCCGACCGCACCGAGGTGCGCGAACCACGCGCCTACCTGGTGCGCATCGCCACCCGGCTCGCCGTCGACCGACTGCGCCAGGTGCGGTCGCGCAACGAGGCGTACGTGGGACCGTGGCTTCCCGAGCCGTACGTCACCGACTTCGGAGGCACCGCCCCCGACACCGCCGAGCGGGCCGTGCTCGCGGACTCCGTCTCGCTCGCCGTCCTCGTCGTCCTGGAGTCCCTGTCGCCCCTGGAACGCGCGGTGTTCGTCCTCAGAGAGGCGTTCGGCTACCCGTACGCGGACATCGCCGCCGTCCTCGACCGGGGCGAGCCCGCCGTGCGCCAACTCGCCGGGCGGGCGCGCAAACACGTCGAGGAGCGACGCCCGCGCTACGAGGTCGACCCGGCCGAACGCCGCGACCTGACCGAGCGGTTCCTCGCGGCGGCGGCCGGAGGAGACCTGGAGGGGCTCATGGCCCTGCTGGCCCCGGACGTCCGCCTGATCGGCGACAGCGGCGGACTGTCGAAGGCGCCGCTGCGGGTCATCGAAACCGCCGACAAGGTGGGCCGCTTCCTGTACGCCGTCGCCCAGCAGGGTGTTCCCGACCCGTCGTACCGCTCCCTGGAGCTCAACGGAGGCGCCGCGCTCCTCGTCCTCTCCGGCGGCAAGCCCGACAGCACCGTCCAACTGGACGTCGTGGACGGCCGGATCCAGTGCATCTACATCGTGCGCAATCCCGAGAAGCTGGTGTCCCTGGGCAACCAGTAGCCACTGCGCTCCCCTCATGCCCCTCGAAAGCCCCCGTCTTCTGGACGGGGGCTTTCGACGTTGTGTCACGAACATCGCCCCGCGCGAACGCCCTGTGAACGCTGTGCGGCAAGACGCCTCCGCAATCCGTAAGGGATCGAGGATTGGTCTTGACCAAGGGTGGGGGCGGCCCTATGGTCGCAGGGATAGTGCAAGAACCTTTAATAAACAAGGGCGCTAAAACGCCGCCGGGCCACGGCGATTGCGGAGGACAGGGTGGGGACCACGCAGCTGGAAACGGTGCCGGAGCCGAAGTACTGGCATCTCAAGACGGTGCTCACCGAGGCATTGGACTCCGAGTTCTCCGTGGGCGAGATCCTGCCCAACGAACGCGACCTCGCGGCCAGGTTCGGCGTCGCCCGCGCCACGCTGCGCCAGGCGCTGGAGCAGCTGGAACTCGAAGGGCGACTGCAGCGCCGCCGCGGGGTGGGCACGACCGTCGCCCCGCCGCGCGTGGGCGTGGCCGTCGGAACCGAGCAGCATGTGTGGCCCGGCGCGGTCGGCGACGCCTGGCGGCCCGTGGACTGCGCGGTGGCGGTTCCGCCCGCCGCGGTGGCCGAGGTCCTGGAGACGGGCCCCGACGACCAGGTGCACACGATCCGCCGCTCCCGTGTGACGCACGGCCAGCCGGTCGCCGCCGAGCTGCTCTACATCCCGGCGTCCTCGGTGCCCGGCCTGCCCGCGATCGACGCCCCGTCGGGGGCGACCCTCGCCCGTGCCGTGCTGCGCGAACTGCAGCACCTCGACCTGGAGGGCCAGGACCGCGCCGTGGAGCTCGGCTCGGCCCGCGCGGACGACGCCAAGGAGCTGGACCGGCTGCCCGGGGCGCCCGTCCTCGTCGTCACGACCCGTTACTTCGCCGAGGGGCGCACCGCCGCGGTCTCCGTGGCCACGTACCGCGCCGACACCTGCCGGCTGACCTTCGGCGACTCAGGCGGCGTGGAGATCCACCACGACCCCGAGCGCCGGGCCTCCTGAGCCGCGGCCGAGGTCTCACGTCATGCCCCGGAACACTCCGGGGCATGTCGGCTTTCCCGTACCCGTGAGACCGCTGGTCAGCGGCGTGCGGTCACGGTCCCCTCGACCGCGAACAGCTGCTCCTCCACATGATCGAGGGCCAGCCGAAGGGCGCCCGTCGCGACGGCCGCCTCGCCCAGCAGGGAGAGCGCCACCTTGGGCGGGCGCAGACAGTAGCGCGCCAGCTCGCGCCGCAGCGGTTCCAGTACGCCGTCCAGACCCGCCGCCCAGCCGCCGACGACGACCAGTTCCGGGTCGAGGGCGAGGACGAGGGCCGCCACGTCGTGCACGAGGCGCTGGATGAAGCGGTCGACCGCGGCGCGAGCCCGCTGGTCACCGCCCTTGGCCAGCGCGAAGACCTCGGCGACGGCCTGCTCGTCGAGCGGGTGCAGGGGCTCGTCCGTGGTCGACAGCAGCGTCTCGGGAGTGGCTCCGCGGCCGAGCAGATGGAGCGCCCCGATCTCCCCGGCGGCACCCCCGTATCCCCGGTGCAGCCGCCCGCCGATCAGCGAACCGGCCCCCGGGCTCAGCCCGGCCAGCACGAACACCACATCGTCCGACTCCGTCGCCGAGCCCTTCCAGTGCTCGGCGACCGCCGCCGCGTTGGCGTCGTTCTCGACGAGCACCGGGCATTTGAAGGAGCGGTTCAGCCGGTCGCCCAGGCGCAGCCCCGTCCACTCCGGCAGCGCCGTACCCAGGCGCACGGTGCCGTCCGCCTCGACGATCCCCGGGCTGCCCACGCCGACCGCACGCAGGGAACTGCGCGCGACACCCGCCCGGCGCAGCAGATCCGCGACCGCCGTGCGCAGCCGTTCCAGCCGCTCGTCCGCCGACGCGGTCTCGTCCACCTCCTTGGACATGGCGCCCAGCACCCGGCCGTCCAGATCGGCGAGGAGCCCGGCGACACGATGGGGACCGATCTCCAGGCCCAGCAGATGGCCCGCCTCGGCCCGGAACCGAAACCTCCGCGCGGGACGGCCCTGGCGCCGTGCCGCGCCCTCCTCGGCCGCCTGCTCGACCACGAGCCCGGCCTCGATCAGCCCTTCCACGACACCTTCGACCGTGGGCCGGGACAACCCGGTCACCCGGGTGATCTCGGTCAGCGTCGCGCAGTCCGTGGCACGCAACGCGTGCAGCACCACCGCGGAATTGATCCTTCGCAGCAGAGAGGGGTCCCCGCCGGTCAACCGCCCCAACGTCCGTCCTCCCAGCTCGTGCGCGTGTTGGCCGGATCGTACTCGGCGCGGCGCGCCCCGGCGAGAGCCGGGGACCTCCTTTGCTACCGACCGGTCGCTTCGGCCACCGACGGACCGCCGTTTCAGCCGGGGGCCACGAACCCCGACTCGTACGCCGCGATGACCGCCTGGGTACGGTCCCGGGCTCCCAGCTTCGCCAGTACGGCGCTGACGTGCGACTTGACCGTCTCGGTTCCGACGATCAGCCGCCCGGCGATCTCCGCGTTCGACAGCCCCCGGGCCATCAGCCGCAGCACCTCCGCCTCCCGCTCGGTCAGCGCGGCGCGCTCCATGGCCGCCCGCGCCGCCGGATTCCCGCCACCGTCCCCGTACTCGGCCGCCAACTGTCGTACGGACGCCGGGAACAGCAGCGACTCGCCCTCCGCGACGAGCCGCACCGCGTGCACGATCTCGGCGGGCCTGGCCCGCTTCAGCAGAAAACCGTCGGCACCCGCGCGCAGCGCCTCGTAGACGTACTCGTCGTTCTCGAACGTGGTCACGACGAGGATCTTCGGGGGATCGCTCACGGTCCGCAGGAGCGCGCGCGTGGCCTCGATGCCGTCCATGAGCGGCATGCGGACGTCCATGGCGACGACGTCCGGCCGCAGCTGCCGCACGAGCGGGATCACCGCGGCGCCGTCGGCCGCCTCTCCCACGACCTCGATGTCGGGCTGCGCCGCCAGGACGGCCCGCAGACCCGCGCGGACGAGCGGTTCGTCGTCGACGAGGAGAACGGTGACCGGCATCCGGCCAGCGTAGATCAGCGCAACGGCAGCTCGACCCGTACCTGCCAGTCACCCCCGTCCGGCCCGGTCCGCGCCCGCCCGCCGAGCAGTGCCGCCCGCTCCCGTATGCCCCGCAGGCCACTGCCGCGGCCCGGCCCCGACATCCCGGCCGTCAGCGGATTGCGGACCTCCAGGCCCAGAGTGCCGTCGTCGACCGCGATACGGACCCGCACCGGCACGCTCCCCGCGTGCCGCAGCACGTTGGTCAGACTCTCCTGGAGGATGCGGTAGCCCTCGCGGGAGACCGGTCCCGGCACGGTCTCCAACGCACCCGTCACCTCGGCGTCCACCTTCGCACCCGAGCCGCGCGCCGACTCCAGGAGCCGGTCCGCCTCGCTCAGCGTGGGTCGGCCGCTCGCGGGGCGCCCCGCCTCGCGCAGCACGCCGAGCACGCGTTCCAGGTCCTCCAGGGCGGCCCGGCCGGTGTCCTCGATGGCGAGCAGCGCCCGGTCGGTGAACGCGGGGTCGCCGGCCGCCCGTGCCGCGCCTGCCTGCACCACCGCCACCGTCAGCGCGTGCCCGATCGAGTCGTGCAGCTCACGGGCGATGCGCGTGCGTTCCAGGAGCTGTTCGGTGCGTTCCTCCAGGGCGGCGAGGCGCTCGGCGGGGGAGGGGCCCAGCAGACGGTGGGCGATGGCCGTGACCAGCTCGCCGAGGCCGACGACCGCGCCGTACAGCGCGAGCAGCGGCACGGGTACGAGCAGGGCGCAGGCCCACGGCGGGGGCGACACCGGCAGCAGTGTGATGTCGACGGGGCGACCGCAGGCGGCCCCGGCCAGCTCGATGGCGGTCACCGGCAACCAGACGGTGACCCCCGTCGTCACCGCCCCGAGGCCCATCCGTACTTCGAGCCACAGCACGGTCCGCAGCCGGTCCCGCCAGGTCGCCGACGGCGCGACCGAGATCACCGCGTCCCGGCCGCCCCGCTCCCGCGGCGCGTCCGGCGCCAGCATGTACCGCGCCTGCACGCCCTCGCCCCGCCGCACGGCCGGGACCAGCCCCAGCGGGATCAACAGCACCGCGGGCACCCACGGTCTCGACATGTCGATGAACAGCCACACGCTGACGCACAGCATCGGCACCCACAGATGCAGCAGGCGCGTGTAGGTGGTCCCCAGGAACAACGGGCGCAGAAAGCGGGCCATCGCGCCATCGTCCCAGCCGGCCCCGCGGGCCGGCTTCCCCGAGCGGGGGAGACGATCTCCACCCGCGGGGGAGTACCGACCGCGCAAAGGCCGCCAGGCTGGGGCCATGACCAGCATCGACGTCCAGAACCTGACCAAGGAGTACGGCAGTCTGCGCGCCGTGGACGACCTCACCTTCAGCGTGCTTCCCGGCCGTGTCACCGGCTTCCTCGGACCCAACGGCGCCGGAAAGTCCACCACCATGCGGCTCGTCCTGGGTCTTGACCGGCCCACGTCCGGCACCGCCACCGTCGGCGGCCGGCCCTACGCCTCGTTCGACGAACCCCTGCGCCAAGTCGGAGCACTGCTCGACGCAGGGGCCGCGCACGGCTCGCGCACCGCGCGCGACCATCTGCGGGCACTCGCCGCGAGCAACCGCATCTCCGAACGCCGGGTGGACAACGTATTGGAGGAGTCGGGGCTCGCGTCCGTGGCGCGGCGCAGGGTGAAGACGTACTCCCTGGGCATGCGACAGCGCCTGGGGATCGCGGCCGCGCTCCTCGGTGACCCGCCCGTGGTGCTGCTCGACGAACCGTCGAACGGGCTCGACCCCGAAGGGATCGTCTGGATCCGCGAGGTGCTGCGCCGACTGGCCCGTGAAGGCCGCACGGTGCTCGTCTCCAGCCATCTCATGAACGAGACCGCGTCCTTCGCCGACCACCTCGTCGTCCTCGGCCGGGGCCGGCTCCTCGCCGACACCCCCCTGCCGGAGTTCATCCACGCGCGCGTGCGGCCCCGGGTACGGGTGCGCACCACGGACGGCGCCGCTCTCGGCGCGCTGCTCGCGCGCCACGGTCACGAGGCCGTCGAGGGTGCGGACGGAGCGTGGACCGTCCCGCACGCACGTGTGGAGGACATCGGGCTCCTCGCCTCCGGCGCGGGCCTGCCGATCCTCGAACTCGCGGCGGAGGAGGGCACGTTGGAGGAGGCGTACCTCGATCTGACCGCCGCCGAGGCCGAGTTCACCGCCGTACCGTCGCCCACCCGGCCCCAGGAGGCCCGCTCATGACCTTCGCACCCGTACTCCACGCGGAGTGGATCAAAATCCGTACGCTGCGGTCCCTCGTCGCGGGACTGCTCGCGGTGCTCCTGGCGACGGCGGCGTTCTCCGCGCTCGCCGGTCTCGACGACTCCGGTGACCAGGACTTCGACCCGCTGTTCTCGGTGTTCTTCGGCGTGAGCTTCGGGCAGATCGCGGCGATCACGTTCGGCGCTCAGGCCGTCGCGGCCGAGTTCCGGGGCGGTGCGCTGCGGGTGTCGCTGGCGGCGGTGCCCCGGCGGGGACGGTGGTTCGCGGCCAAGGTGGTGGCGATCGGGGTGCCCGCGCTGGCCGTCGGCCTGGTGTCAGGGCTCGTGAGCCTGCTCGTGGGCAAGGCGGTCCTCGGAACCAGGGCGAGCGGGCTGACGTGGGGCGAAGGGGTACGCGGGGCCGTGGGCTGCGGCCTCTACCTGGCGCTGATGGCGCTGTTCGCCGCCGGGCTCACGGCCCTACTGCGCAGCGCGGTCGCCACGTTGGGCATCCTGGTGCCGTTCCTCCTGATCGTCTCCTTCGTGATCGGCGGAGTGTCGGGCGGCGCGGCCGACTTCCTGCCCGACCGGGCGGGCCAAGTGGTGCTCCACGAGACGTGGGACGGCGCCCTCGGCCCCTGGACCGGGCTCATGGTGACCGCGGCCTGGACGGCGGCGGCCCTCGCGGCGGGCGCGTGGAGCGTACGCCGCAGGGACGCCTGACGGCACGCCAATTGTCAGAGGCAGCGGCTTTACTGGACCTCATGACCATCGCACGGCATCTGGCCACGATCGACCGGCTGTGCTCCCAGGACTTCCCCCTGGAGCACGGCGGGTCGTCCGGCAGTCCCGGGGGACCCGGTTTCCACCTCGTCGAGTTAGAGCGGAGCGCCGGCTCCGGGGAGGGCGACGACGGGGAGCGGGAGGAGCAGGTCGAGGCGTGGCGGGAGGGCCTCGCGCAGCGGCTCGCCGACCGGTGGGGGGAACAGGGGCACATGAGCCTGGACGGCGTCTTCCTGCGCGCTCAGCAGGGCGACGAGCACATACCGGAGCCGTGGGCCTCGCTCGGTGCGCACGTGCGGAACGTGTACGTGTGGCAGGCGCACGGTCATGGCCGCTGGGTCGCCCTCGGCATCTCCCGGCCGGGCGTCGACCAGGAGTTCAGCCTGCTCGCCCTGGTCACCGAGATCGATCCGCCCTGACCTGATCCGCTACCCCTCGGCGGCAGCCACCCGCAGCCGTCCGAACTCCTCGGCCATCGTCGCCGCCGTCCAGTGCGCGTTGAGCCCACTCGGGTTGGGCAGCACCCAGACCCGGGTGTCCCCGATCGTCCGCTCCTGCGGGCCGACCACCGCCTTCCGGTCTTCGAAGGCCGCCCTGTAGGCGGTCACCCCCACCACCGCCAGCCACCCCGGCCGCAGTCGCGCCACCTTCGCGCTCAGCAGCCGTCCGCCCTCGCGGTACTCCTCCGCGGACAACTCGTCGGCCCGGGCGGTCGCGCGCGCCACCACGTTCGTGATGCCGAGCCCGTACGACGGCAACTCGCCCTGCTCCGACGGCTTCATCAGCCGGGGCGTGAACCCCGACAGATGCAGCACGGGCCAGAAGCGGTTGCCGGGACGGGCGAAGTGGTGGCCCGTGGCGGCGGTCATCAACCCCGGATTGATGCCGCAGAAAAGCACCTTGAGGCCGTCCCCGACGACATCCGGCACCAGCCGGTCGCGGGCGGCCTCGAGGTCCGCGGGAGTGAGCCGCGTCAGAGGATCGCCCCCGGCGTGTAACCTGCGGCTTCCGGGTGCTGCTTCACGATCTCCTCGATGCGGCCGACGACGGCGGCGACCTGGTCGGCAGCGGCACCGGTGAACGACAGCTTGTCGGCCATCAGCTCGTCCAGCTGCGCGCGGTCGAGCGGAATGCGTTCGTCGGCGGCGAGCTTGTCGAGGAGTTCGTTGCGCTCGGCGCCCTGTTCGCGCATGGCGAGCGCGGAGGCGACGGCGTTCTCCTTGATCGCCTCGTGCGCGACCTCACGGCCGACGCCCGCGCGCACCGCGCCCATCAGGACCTTGGTCGTCGCGAGGAAGGGCAGATAGCGGTCCAGCTCGCGCGCGACGACGGCCGGGAAGGCGCCGAACTCGTCGAGGACGGTGAGGAAGGTCTCCAGCAGACCGTCCAGCGCGAAGAACGCGTCGGGCAGCGCGACCCGGCGGACCACCGAGCAGGACACGTCGCCCTCGTTCCACTGGTCGCCCGCCAGCTCGCCGGTCATCGAGGCATAGCCGCGCAGGATGACCATGAGGCCGTTGACACGCTCGCAGGAGCGGGTGTTCATCTTGTGCGGCATCGCCGAGGAGCCGACCTGGCCCGGCTTGAAGCCCTCGGTCACCAGCTCGTGCCCGGCCATCAGCCGGATCGTCTTGGCCGTCGAGGACGGCGCGGCCGCCAGCTGCACCAACGCGGTCACGACCTCGTAGTCCAGCGAGCGCGGGTAGACCTGGCCGACGGAGGTGAAGGCCTGCGAGAAGCCGAGGTGCCCGGCGATCCGCTGCTCCAGCTCGGCGAGCTTCGCCGCGTCCCCGCCCAGCAGGTCGAGCATGTCCTGCGCGGTGCCGACCGGGCCCTTGATGCCGCGCAGCGGGTAGCGGGCGAGCAGCTCCTCGACACGGCCGTACGCGACGAGCAGCTCGTCGGCCGCGGTCGCGAAGCGCTTGCCGAGGGTGGTGGCCTGGGCGGCCACGTTGTGCGAGCGGCCGGCCATGACCAGTTCGGCGTACTCGCCCGCCAGCTTGCCGAGCCGCGCCAGGACGGCCACCGTGCGGTCGCGCATCAGCTCCAGCGAGAGCCGGATCTGCAGCTGCTCGACGTTCTCGGTGAGGTCACGGGACGTCATGCCCTTGTGTACGTGCTCATGCCCGGCGAGGTCGTTGAACTCCTCGATCCGCGCCTTCACGTCGTGCCGCGTGACCTTCTCGCGCTCGGCGATGGAGGCCAGGTCGACCTGGTCGAGGACGCGCTCGTAGTCGGCGATGGGGGCGTCCGGGACCTCGATGCCGAGGTCCTTCTGCGCCCGCAGCACGGCGAGCCAGAGCTGACGCTCCAACTTCACCTTCTGCTCGGGGGACCAGAGCGTGGCGAGCTCGGCGGAGGCGTAGCGTCCGGCGAGGACGTTGGGGATACGGGGCTTTGCAGGCGCGGCAGTCACGTGGACGGAGTTTACCCGCCGTCGGGCCGGGCTCCGGAACGTCCGCACGCTCCGGAGCCCAGGTCAGCGGTAGTGGCCCTGGCCGGGCGGCCCTAGGGGCGGATGCCGTCACAGGCGATCGGTAGATGGCGTGGGCCACGCAGGACAGCGTTCTGCCGGTAGGGCGGCGGGTCCTCCAGCAGGCGGGGGTTCTCCAGTCTGCGGGCCAGCTCGCTCAGCGCGAGCTGTGCCTCCAGGCGGGCGAGCGGGGCGCCGAAGCAGCTGTGGATGCCGCTGCCGAAGCCGAGGTGCTGGATGTCCCCGCGGTCCGGGTCGAACCGGTCCGGATCCTCGAAGCGGTCGGGGTCGCGGTTCCCCGCCGCCAGCACCAGCCACAGTGACGCGCCCTTGGGGATGGTGACCCCGCGGACCTCGATGTCGGCGAGGGTGGTGCGCTGCGGCACCAGCTGTACCGGCGGCTCGAACCGCAGCAGCTCCTCGACGACGGGGACGGCGAAATTCGGGTCCTTGCGCAGCCGCTCGAGCACATCGGGGTTGCGCAGCAGGGTCAGCATGCCGTTGGTGATGAGGTTGACCGTGGTCTCGTGGCCGGCGATCAGCAGGAGCGCCGCGGTACTCAGGACCTCCATCGTCGTCATGACCCCGTCCGGCCCTCCCGCCGTGGACAGCTGGGACAGCATGTCGTCCCCGGGCTTCTTGCGGCGTTCCTCGATGAGCCCGGCCAGATACATGCCCAGCTCGGTGCGGGCGTTGTGGGAGACCTTGGCGCGCTCGTCGGTGTCGGCGCCCGGGACGGGGTCCAGGCTGGCGGCGATCGTGTCCGCCCAGGAGTGGAAGCGCGCCTCGTCCTCGCGCGGCACCCCCAGCAGCCGGCAGATCACGGTCACGGGGAAGGGATAGGAGAACTGGTCGACCAGATCGATCCGGTCCGGGTTGTCGATGCCGTCGATGAGCCCGGAGACGATGTCCTTCAGCTCGCCGCGCATCTCGTGGACACGCCGCGGGGAGTGCGGCGGCCCGAACGGCCGGTTCGTCATGCGCCGCAGCCGGTCGTGCTCCGGCGGGTCGAGCCGCAGGAAGCTCGGCGGAAGGGCCGTCTCCTCGTCCGCTTCGGCGGCCAGCGGGTTCGCGGTCGCCGGCGTCTTCAGATTGCGGGCGTCGGAGCTGATGCGCGGATCGTGGAGCAGGCTCTGGATGTCGTAGTACCTGCTGAGGACGAACGGTCCGTCCGCGTCGTGGTACACCGGCGTCTGACGCAGCTCCGCGTACAGCGGATACGGATCGGCGCGGTGGGCGTAGTCGATGATCTGCCGCAGGATGGCTTCGGTCATGGGTGCGTCCTAGGGAACGTCGGATCAGTGCCGAGCGGGGGTGAACGTCAGCCGTCGGTCGTCCGGCGCGTATCCGCTGAGGGTGACGGTCGGGCCGTGGGTGGGCACGGACGGGTCGGGGAAGTCCGCGGGCATCGGCTGCTGCCCCTCGGGGCGGCGGTCCACGGTGGGGGAGGCCGGCGGGAACGGCGCCGTGGTCTCGATGAGCTGTTGGTAGAACTGCAGCCACTTCGTCTGGTCGAAGGTGACGGCGCCGATGACGCGGTCCTGGTACCCGTAGACGCCGGTGAACCTGTGCTCGCTGCGGGAGCCCTGGGCGATGAGGATCTCGGTACCCATCGACGGCACCCCGACGGACTTGATGTTCACGCCGAACTGGGAGGACCAGAAGGCGGGCACCCAGATGTGGGGGCGGCGGTCCGCACTGTCGCTCAGCATGTTGTGCGCGGCGGTCTCGGCCTGGGCGACGGCGTTGCCCCAGTGCTCCAGGGACAGGAACTGGTATCCGAACAGCGGGTGCGGGGACCGTGCGACATCGCCGGCCACATAGATGTCGTCGGTGACGATGCCCCGGATGTCGAAGGCCCGGCACCCGGCGTCACAGGCGATCCCGCGGGGACCCGCGCCGAGTCCTGACCCGGCGAGCCATTCGGTGTTGCGCTGGGCACCGAGGGAGACGACCACCACGTCGGCCTCGATGGTGTTCCCGTCGGAGAAATGCGCGGCGCGGACGCGTCCCGCGGAGTCGCCCTCCAGGCCGGTCACCATGACGCCGCAGCGCAGGTCGACGCCGTGTTTGCGGTGCAGCTCGGCGGCTACCCGGCCGACGACTCCGCCGAGCGCTCCGACCAGCGGCGCGTCCGCCCGCTCGGCCACGGTCACCGCGATCCCGCGTTCCCGGCAGGCGGAGGCGATCTCGGAGCCGGTGAACCCGGCGCCGATGACGAGCACGCGGCGGGGGCCCTGCGCGAGCGAGCGCTCCAGCGCCTCGGCGTCGTCGCGGGTCCGCAGCACGAACACCCCGTCGAGCTCCGCCTCGTCCTCCTGGGGCCAGGGCCTGGCTCGTATACCGGTGGCGATGAGCAGCCGGTCGTACTCCACCTCGTCGCCGTCGGCCAGCCGTACCCGCCGGGCCGCCATGTCGAGGCCGGTGGCCGGAACCCCGAGGCGCCACCGCGCGTCGATGGCGCGGTGCCGGGGGAGGCCGGTGCGGTCCGCCGTCGCCCTGCCCAGCAGAACCTGCTTGGACAACGGCGGTCGGTCGTACGGCTCGTAGGGCTCGTCCCCGATCATCGTGAGGGAACCGTCGAACCCCTTCTCCCGCAAGGTCTCCGCGGCCCGAAGCCCCGCAAGCGAGGCGCCGACGACGACGATGCGACCTTCACGTTTGAGCCGGTCCAGCGATCCGTCGACGCTCACCGGTCGGTTCCGGAGTTCGTGTCGGGGAAGTTCGCGTCCACCACGATGGCCTGGACGGGACACGCGGCGACGGCTCGCGCCAAGTCCTCGCGCCGATCCTCCTCGACCTCGGGGCTGTAGAGCAGGGACTCGTCCCCGTGCATGACGAAAACATCGGGAGCCAGGAACGCGCACTGCGCGTATCCCTGGCAGCGGTTGAGATCGACGACAAGCCTCACCGAGGATCAGCCTTTCCGTGGCCCGTTCTCGTCCCCCTGCCCCTCAGCATGCGTGAGAGGGTGCTCAGCCGCTCGCCGGGGCGTGCAGACCGACACGGAGGATGTGAAGACTGACGACCAGTGCCCAGAACGGGAAGACCAGCTCCGACCAGGGCAGTGAGGATCCCG
Organism: Streptomyces mirabilis; assembly: GCF_039503195.1. Classification (NCBI taxonomy): domain Bacteria; kingdom Bacillati; phylum Actinomycetota; class Actinomycetes; order Kitasatosporales; family Streptomycetaceae; genus Streptomyces; species Streptomyces mirabilis. The sequence continues at coordinate 1,947,522 of NZ_JBCJKP010000001.1, read as the reverse complement.
CGACGAGCAGGACAAGCCCCGCGAGATAGCCGAACACGGCGAGCGAACGGGGGAGGACGCGGAGACGGTGACCGATGGTCGAGGTCGTGAAGACGAACACGGCGGCCATGCGGAGCGCGTACGTCGTCATCAGCGTGTAGGCGAAGTGGCGGCCGAAGCCTGAGGGTTGGCTCAGTACAGTGCCCGCCGCGGCGCCGGCCGCGAACATGGTGGCCACGTAGACCAGTCCGCTGCCCATGAAGACGGTGGCGATGAACCTGTCCTCGGCATCGCCGACCCGTGCGCGCAGGGCGCCCATGAACCACAGGAAGAAGATCCCCGCGAACGGGAGGATCTCCAAAGCCGTACGCACTTCCCATCGTTGGTCCGGCGCGACCGTCGCCGTTTCGGCGTCCCCCGCCGGGATCGCGATCCGCACCAGCACGATCGCCGCCGCCAGCAGGAGGGCGAACACCGTCCCCGCCAGGCCGGCGGCGCGCGGCGTCCGCAGCCGTTCTTCCCTCGGCTCCATCGGCGCTCGCTCTCCTCCCGAGACCCCGTTCCCCTCTCGGTCCAGCAAGCAGGCACCGGTGCGCCCACGCCACCGGGGACACCCGTGGGGGTGATGCCCCGCTCAGCCGGGGGCCGGTTGCGGGAATCGGCCGCGCTACGAGGCGTCGGCCAGCTCCGCCAGGATGTCGCCGTGGCACAGCTCGGGTGCGCACCAGCAGGCCAGCGTCTTGCCACGCAGGGCGGGCACCTGGTCGAGGAGGTCGGGGCGTTCGAGGAGATACGCCCGGTACTTCTCCATGATCTCGGCGCGGGTGCCGTCGCGCTTCTTGGTGGGGGTGTCGTAGGCGAAGGGGTTGTAGAGCGGGTGCTGCGGGAGGTCCCAGTGGCCCATGGTCCAGCGGCGGCCGATGTAGACGAGGTCCGCGGGGGCGTGTTCGAGCCGGGGGCCGAACTCGTGGATATGACCCTTGAGGTTGATCACGGTGGTGGGCATGGGATTCCCTTCGGCCGTCCGTCTCCCCACCGGTGTCTACCCCATGGACCCCTCGTACGGCAGCAGCTGCGGCCGTTTGGCCAGGCGTCCGTCACCGGATGGCGCGACAGCGAACCGGCGAACTTCGTCGACCAGGACGAGCAGGTCGCCCTGCTCACCCGATGCGTCAGCGACACCGACCTGCCCGCCGACGTGCGGGCGGACGACGCACTCGTCCTGCTCCACGGCGCCAAGATCACCCGCATCTCCACCCTCAAGACGGACGACGTCCACCGCACCGCGAAGGGAGTACTGGACACACCTGGCCGGCCGCAACAGGAGCACCTACCTCGAAACACGCGCTCAAACACTCCAGTGCGAGTAAAGCTCCACCGCCCCAGAGGAATACGTCACCTCCGCATACGTGCGCTCCACCGTTTAGGTCATTCGGCTCGCTCCCTGCGGACCGGGTTGTCGCGCCAGTCGGGGTAGGCGCCTCCTTCGTGAGGGGCCAGAACTGCTCACCGCAGGAGCAGAAGTGGACCGCCGCACGCTCGCCGGGCCAGAACATCTCCTCAGGCCAGGGCCGGTGCCCGGTGCGCCAGGCATGCCACATCGCTCGGATCACAGGTGCTCATCGAGAGCGCGACTGTAGTGGCGGACCCCGTTCTTCAGCCTGACGCCCCCGTTCGTCACACTGACGCCGTGCCTCGAATAGTCACCGCCACCTCGTCCCGGCAGGTCCGCCGCCTCACCACGATGGCGTTTTTCGGTCCGCCGGTGATCGTCGGGCTGTCGTTGCTGGCCGCCAATCCGGACTGGAGCGGGCTCGGACTGGTGCTCGGGACCTTCACGCTGATCGCGACTCTCTCGCTGCTGATCACCGCGGCTCCGAACGGGTGGTTGATCGTCGGCGGGGTGATCGTGGGGATCGCCGCGCTGTCCGGGCCGGGGCCGGTGCTGCAGGCGGAGGTGATGGCGCACCAAGGGCAGCGGGTGGAGGTGCGGGTCACCTCGGTGAAGACGTACCAGGGCAAGCACGGGCCGGAGTACACCTGCCTTCTGGGGCGGGTGGACGGCAAGCCGCTCAAACACGCCGAGCTGGGCAACGACTCCTGCGACGGCCCGATGGAAGTCGGGCAGACCGAGGACGTGCTCGTCGACCCGCACGGTTGGACGGCGCCGGAGCTGGCCGAGACGGACTACAGCGGGATCGACATCGCCGCGTGGGCCCTGCCGGTGGTACTGGTGCTCTTCGAGCTGCTGGTCTGGCTGTCCCGGCGGGTCGGGCTGCGCCGGTTCGAGGGCCGCTGATGGCGCCCGGGTCCCGGAAGAAGGTGGCCTGGCCCCCGCACGTGGTGCGGCGGCTCGCCCGCATAGCCGCGCTCGTCCCCCTGCTGATGGTGGGCATCGGCGTGCTCGGCACCAGCCCGGACTGGTTTCCGGCGGCGCTGATCCTCGGTGTGCTGACCGTGGCCCTCGCGATCGCGGTGCTGATGGCGACCGCGACCAAGGGGTGGGTGTTCTTCGCCGGGCTGATCACTGGACTGGCCGTCGCGCTCGGCTCCGGGCTGGTCTTCCAGGCCGCGCTGATGCAGAGCCAGGGGCGGCGCACCGAGGTGCGGATCACCTCGGTGTACACCACCAAGGGCAAGACCGGCTCGATCTACCACTGCAGGCTGAAGCGGACCGACGGCAGGCCGATGGACCACGCCGACATCGTCGGCATGGGCTGCCACGGCAGGGAGGACGCGGGCACCACCGAGGACCTGCTGGTGGACCCCAGCGGCTGGCTGGCCCCGCAGGCCGCCGATGCCGACTTCAGCTCCCTCCCCGTCGGCGTCGTGGGCGTCGGCGTCGCGATCGGGTTGTGGGAGCTGACTGTCTGGCAGACTCGCCGGATCGGCCTGCGCGAGGCCGCGGCGAACCCGACGCCGCCCGGCCGGCCGAGCGGTGCCAAGCCGAGCGCCGACAACCGGAACAAGAAGAAGCGCAAGCGGCGTTAGCCAGTGCCCCACAGAGTGGTCGGCCCCTCTCCGTGATGCCTCTCGGTCGCAGTAGTAGCGTGCGCCCTCAAGCCCGATTGAGCTGTGAGGGCCTGCTCCCGTCGGGCCGGATGGTCCGGTCCGATGAGGGCGACGGAGATGGACAGCTCCTGTGGCTCAGTGACGGGCCGGCCACGGTTGTGCTGTGGACGCGGATGCGCGCCGAACACACACGCTTTGGCCTGTGGCCGCTGCTGCTCGACTCGCTGGATACGAACGACGGCGAATTCCGCCCAGGGGGATCCGGGGAGGTCTTCCCCGAGCAGATGTCCTCCCCGGCAAGCCGCGACCCTGCCAGCGGGGGACGGGCGGATCCGCCTGGGGAAATGAGCGGCAGGGTCCGCCTGGTACGCGGTACGGTGCGCCGATGCCAGCGATCAAGAAGTTCCAAGTCACCTTTGACTGCGCAGAACCTGAGCGCCTTGCTCGCTTCTGGTGTGAAGTGTTGGGGTACGTCATACCGCCGCCACCGGAGGGGTTCAGCACCTGGGACGATTTCAACCGCACCCTGCCTCCTGAGGAGCAGGGATCATGGTTCGCCTGCAGTGATCCCTCAGGCGTGGGCCCGCGCCTGTACTTCCAGCGCGTCCCCGAAGGGAAAATCGTCAAGAATCGGGTGCATCTCGACGTTCGGGCCGGCACCGGGCTCGTGGGGGACGAGCGCCTCGCCACGCTCGAAGCCGAGTGCGCACGACTGGTCGCCCTCGGTGCGACCCACGTGCGAACGCTGTACGCCGATGAGGAGAACGAGTCGTGCATCCCGATGCTGGACATCGAGGGCAACGAGTTCTGTATCGACTGAACATTCTGCGAGCGGGGGAGGTGGGGAGCCACCTCCCTCGGGCCTCTCTGGTCTCGTAGGGGGCGGGAGTCACCCCGCGACGGCGAGGTTGTGCAGCCGGGCGATGCCGAGCACGGCAGTGTGAACGCCGTCGCCTTTCAGACGGCGGTCACGAAGGCTCTTCCATGCCTCCGTCCGCGCGAAGACGTGCTCGACGCGGGCCCGGACCTTGCGGTGGGAGGTGTTGTGCTCTTCTTTCCGATCCGGCAGTTCCGTCTGGCCGCGTTCACGGCGGTGCGGAATGGGCAGGCCGGTGCCCCGATAGCCGCCGTCCGCGATGACCGTGGCCCGTCCGACGGCGGCCTTCGCACCGGAAAGTTCCCACGCCTTGCAATCGTTGCGGTTGCCCGTGACCGGTCGGCCGACGGCGACGACGACCGCTCCTGGTGCTGACGGCGGCCCAGGCCCGCCACGTGGCCGGGTTCCTCGCGACGGCCGACTTCGAGGCGCCGTGGTGCCGCCCGGGACGAACTGCTGCCGCGCTACGGCGGCGTGATCGCGGAGCCCGAGACATGGGGCGCCTTCGCTGCGGCGCACCGGGAACTGAGGGCGTTCCACGTGCAAACGGCCGAGTGCGGAGACGCGGTGGTGAAGTGGCTGCCGAGGCATGAGTTGTGGGGGAGGTGTAACAGTTTCGGCCCGCCGCGCTCTGTCCATGCGGGCGGCCGCGTCGGCCGGCCGGGACAGGGGACACGACTCGTGCAGTGGACGAACGGCAGCGGTGAAGCGTACGGCGAGGATCCGTACGGTGGCGCTGGGCACGCGTATGCCTACGGTCACGACGGGTACGGCCATGAGGGGTACAACGGCGACACGGCCGCGCTGACCCGGGACCCGGTGCAGCTCGCGCAGTGGACGCAGCCCCACCCGACGGCGTGGGACGCCGCCCACGGCGACGTCCTCACCGTGGCGGCCCCGGAGACCGACACGCAGCCCGTCCCCTTCGTGCCGGTGCCGGCGCTCGAATCCGAGCCGGACCCGGACACGCCGGGGAACGGACCGATGCGGCCGGTCTTCGTGGACTCCTCCGAGCGACGCCAGCGCCTCGTGCTGCGAGTCGCCCGGCTGCTGGTGATCCCCGCCGGGGGCTATGTCGCCCTGCTGATCAGCACCATGCTGGGCGGCCCCGGCATCAGCGCTCCGTTCGTCCCGCAGCCGGACACCACACACCGGGCCGCGCCCCGTGCGACCGCCTCCGACTCCCCGTCCGGCACCGGCCACTCGGCGGGGAGCACGAGCTCCACCGCGGCGCACGACAAGTCCGGTCCCACGGCGCAGCGGACCTCCTCGCCGGTGCGGCCGACAGCCTCGACCGCCCCCGTGGCCACGTCCGGGCCCACCGCGGCGCCCACCAGGACCACTTCTGCGACGGCCACCGCCAGCCCGACCCCGACCCCGGCCCCGGCCCCCTCCTCCCAGGGGCGCGCCCTCGGGACGTCCCACAAGCCCGTGAAGTGATCCAAGGCCCTGACGTGACCGATCGCCGCCGCACCGCTCCTCACCGCCGCAGCCGTACCCGCCGGATCACCCCTCGCGCCCATTGGCTGCTGCTGTGTGTGCTCGTGGTGACCCTGTCGGCCGCCCTGCTGCTGCAGGGCTACACCCACCACATGTTCGGGATCACCTCGGACAACGTGACCGGCCCCCGGGGTCGCGCCGAGGCGGTGCCCGGCCGGGTGACCCACGGCGGCCCCGTGATCGCGGACGCCGCCGGCGCCCCGCACACCGCCCGCCCGAAGGCCGGCACCATCGCCCTCACCTTCGACGACGGCCCCGACCCCGTCTGGACGCCGCGCATCCTCGACGTGCTGCGCCGCAACCATGTGCAGGCGACCTTCTTCGTCGTCGGCACCGAGGTCGTGGACCACCCCGAACTGGTCCGCCGGATCGTCGCCGACGGCCACGAGATCGGCATCCACACCTTCACCCATCCCGACCTGTCCCGCCTCGCCCCGTGGCAGCGCTCGCTGGAGCTGCGCGAGACCCAGCTCGCGGTGGCCGGCGCGGCCGGGGTCACCACCGCGCTGCTGAGGCCGCCGTACTCCTCGGAGAACGACGCGCTGAACGACGCCGACTGGTCGGTCCTGAAGCAGGCTGGCGCGGCGGGCTACGTCACGGTGCTCTCCACCCAGGACGCCGAGGACTGGCAGCGCCCCGGCACGGACCGCATCGTCGCGAACGCGACCCCGCACGGTCGCGCCGGACAGATCCTGCTGATGCACGACGGCGGCGGCGACCGCTCCCAGACCGTCGCCGCGCTGAACACCCTGATCCCCCGGCTCAAGGCCCGGGGCTTCCAGTTCGCGACGGTCGGCGCCGCCGTCGGCATGGCCGGCCCCGTCCAGCCTGCCGGACTGGGCGAGCACCTCCAGGGCATGGCCCTCGTCACGGTGTTGCAGGCCGGCGACTGGGCCGTGCGGCTGCTGGGTGTGCTGATGTTCGCGGCCGGAGTGATCAGTGTGCTGCGTGCGGTGGTCACGGTGCTCGCGGCCCGCCGGCACCGGCGGCTGCGCAAGGGGCGCCGGGGCAGGTCGTGGGGGCCGCCGGTGACCGAACGGGTCAGCGTCATCGTCCCGGCGTACAACGAGAGCGCCGGAATCGAGGCGGCCGTACGCTCCCTGGTCGCCTCGGACCATCCGGTCGAGATCATTGTGGTGGACGACGGCTCCACCGACGGCACCGCCGACCTGGTGGAGTCCCTCCGCCTGCCCGGGGTGCGGGTGATCCGGCAGGAGAACGCGGGCAAGCCGGCCGCGCTCAACACCGGGCTCGCCGCGGCCTCCTGCGACCTGGTGGTCATGGTCGACGGCGACACGGTCTTCGAACCCGAAACCGTCCGCACGATCGTGCAGCCCTTCGCCGACCCGCGCGTGGGTGCCGTCTCGGGCAACGCCAAGGTCGTCAACCGCGGTGGCCTGCTGGGCCGTTGGCAGCACATCGAGTACGTGGTCGGCTTCAACCTCGACCGCCGCCTGTTCGACCTCGCCGAGTGCATGCCGACCGTGCCCGGCGCGGTCGGCGCCTTCCGCCGCCGGGCGCTGCTCGCCCTCGGCGGCGTCAGTGACGTCACCCTCGCCGAGGACACCGACCTCACCATGGCACTGTGCCGGGCCGGCTGGCGCGTGGTGTACGAGGAGCACGCGGTGGCCTGGACCGAGGCACCCGCCTCCCTGAACGCCCTGTGGCGCCAGCGGTACCGCTGGTGCTACGGCACCCTGCAGGCGATGTGGAAGCACCGCGGCGCCCTGATCCAGCGCGGCGCCGCCGGCAAGCTGGGCCGCCGGGGCCTGGTCTACCTCCTCCTCTTCCAGGTCCTGCTGCCCCTGCTCGCCCCGGTCGTCGATGTCTTCGGCGTCTACGGCCTGGTCTTCCTCGACCCACTCCGGATCACCGCCCTGTGGCTGGCCTTCCTTCTCCTGCAACTCGGCATGGGCCTGTACGCGTTCCGCCTGGACGGCGAGCGGCCCGGCCCGCTGTGGAGCCTGCCACTGCAGCAGTTCGTCTACCGTCAGCTGATGTACCTGGTGGTCATCCAGTCCGTCTTCACCGCCGTGTCGGGCTCACGACTGCGCTGGCAGCGCATGGAGCGCTACGGCAGCCTGAGGGCACCGGCGGGAGCGGAGCCCTCCGGGGACAACCGCACTGCCGCCCCTGAGCAGTCGGAACCGTACGAGGCCGCTCAGCAGCCGCAACCGTACGAGGCGGTCACCCATTCCGGACCGTACGCAGCCGTCCCGGGGCCCGGACCGTACGCGTCTCAGCCGGACCCTGAGCTGTACCCCTCCCACCCGGCCCCCTGGCCGCACGAAGCTCACCCACAGCCATGGCCGTACGTGACGCCTCCCCGGCCCGCGCCCCACGACACCACCCACGAGTACTGACAGTTCTGCCTCGTGAGGGGTTCGGCAGGTCGCTGAGCGAGGATCCGCCGGTGGCGATCGTTCGGTACGTGGGCGGGGAGAAGAAGGCGTGAACCGGCGCGGAGGAGGCCGCGGCGGAAGAGCTGGTGCTCGCGGTGGGAGTGGCCGAGGCCGAGCTGTCGTCGGCGTAGGCCACGGTGGCCATCGTCGACGCGGCGGGGGCGACAGCGGCGGTCGTTGCGACCGCCACAAGGGCACGGCGAAGCTTCATGAGAGGGCACGCGGTGCGGCGGGCGCTGATACCAAGGCTGCTCGAAGCGAACGCACAGGCCCTGTCGGCGGATGGTTCCGGCCACACCCGGGCCGGTGAGCGCAGACCGGAACGAAAGGCGCAGTTGTTCTCGGCCCCGCGATTTCTCCGCGAAGTAGCCCGCGTCCACCCCGGGTCTGAGTATGCGGCTCAAGAGGTTCGCTTCGGAACGGGGTTGCCGACTGAATCCGGCCGAACCGCCGCCCGGGTCGATCAAGCCATGGACAGGTCGACTCCAGGTCATGACTGACCCATGAACGACACAGGAATTTCTCAGAAAAGGCAAAGGAGCGTTCCCGGTTCAACATCCACCTTGTTGACGTGGCCTCGACATTTGCACGTTCTGCGCGGCCCCGGCGCACACCACGCGCCGAGGCCGTACCGCGCACCCCCACAGCCCTTCCCGGTACACCCACCATGTGGAGGACGTACGTTGCGCAGAACCGTTTCCCTCACCGCCGTGGCCACGCTCGCCACGGCCGCCCTCGCCCTGGCCTCACCCATCGGCCAGGCGGCCCAGGCCACCGCCTCCGCGTCCCACGGCGTCTCTGTCGCCCGTGCCTGCGCAGCGTCGACGGAGAAGGACGTGATGGCCTGCAACGCCCTTCAGGTCACCGCGGGCAGCCCCGTCTCGGCGCACGCCGAGAGCGTCCTGACAGCGGCCGCCGTTCCCTCCGGCTACGGCCCCGCCTCGCTGCAGTCGGCATACAACCTGCCGTCCGCGAGCGGCGGTTCGGGTCAGACGGTGGCAATCGTCGACGCCTATGACGGCCCGAGCGCCGAGGCCGACCTCGCCGTCTACCGCTCCCAGTACGGCCTGTCCGCCTGCACCACGGCCAACGGCTGCTTCAAGAAGACCGACCAGAACGGCGGTACCAAGTACCCGCGCGGCAACTCCGGCTGGGCCGAGGAGATCTCCCTCGACCTCGACATGGTCAGCGCGGCGTGTCCCAACTGCAAGATCCTGCTGGTGGAGGCCGGCTCGGCCAGCATGACCAATCTGGGCACGGCCGTGAACACCGCCGTCAGGCTGGGTGCGAGGTTCGTCTCCAACAGCTACGGCGGCTCCGAGTCGTCGAGCGACGCAACATACGACTCCAGCTACTTCAACCACCCGGGCGTCGCGATCACCGTCTCCTCGGGTGACGGCGGCTACAGCGTGGAGTACCCGGCGGCGTCCAAGTACGTGACGGCGGTGGGTGGTACATCTCTGAAGACCGCCTCTACCGCACGCGGCTGGACCGACACGGTGTGGAGCGGTGCGGGCTCCGGCTGCTCCGCGTACGACGCCAAGCCCAGTTGGCAGAAGGACTCCGGCTGCGCGAACCGTACGGTCGCGGACGTCTCGGCGGTCGCCGACCCGAACACCGGTGTCGCGGTGTACGACACCTACGGCCAGGGCAACGGCTGGATGGTCTTCGGCGGTACCAGCGCCTCCTCCCCGCTGATCGCGGCGGTCTACGCGCTGGCCGGTGCCCCGTCCTCCGGTTCCTACCCGGCATCCTTCCCGTATGCCCACACCTCGGCGCTGTACGACGTCACCAGCGGCTCCAACGGCAGTTGCGGCGGGTCGTACCTGTGCACCGGCACCACCGGCTACGACGGCCCGTCCGGGCTCGGCACACCGAACGGCGCGGCGGCCTTCACCGGCTGAACCTCCCCATGGGGTAAGCCGGTCGCCAGCGTGCACCACGCGGAGGACCGCCGGGCGCCGTGCCGCGGCTCTCCCGGTCCTCCGCCACCGGGCCCGGCCCCTTCGCTTCACCACGCCGCCACCTGAGAAGACGGCGAGACCGAGGTAGTTGATGGCGGGGGTGAGCCAGTCGTTGGCGGAGAGGCCGGGCAGGCCGTCGTCCTTGAGCTGGGGCATGGTGGCCGAGTCCCGCCCACCGTTGTCGGCGATCGTGGGTCGCCTTCACACGGAACCAGTCGACCGTGTGCAGGGACGGCACGACAGCGTACGGCGGTCGTGCTGAGGCGTCGAGCCCCTGGACCGGCAAGAGGACCTGGACCGCGGAAAGACGCATCGTGCCGATCCACTCTGTCGTGTCCGCGGCGCAGCGCAGGAACGGCTGTGTGGGGGGCCGGTCGTCCGCCACCCTGCTGGCCTCGACCTGGAACCACGAGATCAGGTTCGGCTCGGGGCCGGCGAGTTGATGGCTCCAACCGGCGTCGTTCATGGCCCACAGTCCCGGCGCGTTGAGTGTGCGCCTCTCGGACGTATCCCTTCCACTGTGCTCGCCTGATCATCGAGCCAGCCCACGGCAAGCGATCGCTGGTACGGGACTTTCCTTGCGGTAAGGGCGGGTCTGACAACTGAGATCCGCATCGACAGCGGCCACGATCCGTCCATGTCCTCGGCCGCTCCGCAGCTCGCCCGCAGCCTCGGCCACTTGGGCCAGAGCGCCTTCGCGCTCGCCGCAGACGAACTCGCCGACACGAGCAGCGCCCCGGCGCCGCTTTTTGACGATCCGGCGCGGCTCGCGCGCCCATGGCCTGCTCGTCCATCTGTACGGCCCGGCAAGCGCGACGAGCACACCGGCCCCCACCTCGTCGGCAGTTGGGACGGCTTCGCCCCCGACCCCCGGCCCTGACACCAGTCCACCGGGTCGCCCCCGCGAGCACCTCGAGGCGCCCGCACACGCCCCGCGCGGCGCGAGTTCCAGCCCGGGACCGTAGACCCCGTCAGCGACTGCGAGCACGTCGGCAGGCCGACCGGTGCGGGCACCCGGGGCAAGCCCTCCCGTGCGTCTTCGCATAAGCTCATGCCTTCATGATCAACTCTTCGCTGCCGCCACAGGAGGACAGAAGATGACACACACGTCGCCCATGAGCTTCAGCCGACGCGGGCTGCTGCGCGCGGGTACCGGCCTCGGCCTCGCCGCGCTGGGCGTCGGATACGGCGCGGGCGCCGCGAGCGCCGCCATACCGACGTCCCCGCGTTTCGACCTGACACAGCCCTCGTACGACCTCTACCGCGGGCAGTCCCTTCACGACGTGACCGTCCAGCAGGGCTTCGCCTTCGACAACGTCAACCGGCGGCTGTTCGTGGCGCAGCGGCGCGACGGCTCCTCGGACACCGCCGGCGACCTGTGCATCACGCAGCTCGACTTCGCGGGCAACTACGTCGGCTACATGCACCTGACGGGCTTCGGGCACGGTGTCGCCTTCGGCGCGCAGGGCGTGGGCTCGTCGACGTACCTGTGGACGGAGGTCGACGCCAACGCGAACGGCTACGGCGCACGTCTCGCCCGCTTCAAGTTCACCAGCGGGACGGCGCTGTCAAACACGTCGTCGGCGCTGACGAAGTACACGCCCGTGGCCACCGCGACCGAGCACACCTGCTCGATCGACCCGGTCAACAACCGCCTGATCGTCCGGTACAACGTCAGCGACGGCAAGCACATCGCGGTCTACGACCTCGCAGACGCCACGAACGGCGACTTCTCCTCGTCGCTCGCCGACTTCAAGCAGCCGAGCCTGCCGACGCTGTCGCCGACGTTCCAGGGCTACACGGCCTACGGCCAGTACCTGTACCTGCTCACGGGGACGTCCTACGACGCCAGTGGCGGTGTGGTGAATTCGGAGATCACCTGCGTCGACATGAACACCGGCACGATCGTGCAGGGCCCGGTCCTCACCAAGGCGGGCGAGACTCTCGACTTCCGTGAGCCGGAAGGCCTCGCCATCTATCAGACGGTCGCCGGTGAGGTCCGGCTGTTCCTCGGCTTCGCCTCGGGCGCCGCCGGAGACCGCCGCTCGAACCTGTTCTACAAGAACGCACTCGTCTGAGTAGGGTCGGGTACTGGCAGCCGGGCTGGGCTCTGGGTTAGGGCTCCGCCCGTCGCCAGTCCGCCACAGGACCGGGGTTCGTGTGGTCCGCAGGGGTGACCCAGAAGGCTTTGCCCAGCTCAGGGCTGAACTGCGCGCCTGCCCGGCCGTCCCCCGATGAGCGTCCCGTCAGGCGTCGTCCTATCCACGGCAGCAGGTGCTGCCTGGCGAAGCTGGCGTCGGCGGCGCGGCGGGCGACCCAGCCGGGCGGCGCCGTCGGCGGCATCGGCGTACGCCACTCCTTGTCCTCGGGTTCGTACCCGAGCGTCTGCCAGACGGCCTCCGCGACCCGCCGGTGCCCCTCGGCCGTCAGATGCAGTCGGTCCACGTCCCACATCCGGGGGTCGGCGAGTGAGGGCGCCCCATAGAGGTCGACCACCAGCGCGCCGTGCCGATCCGCGAGCTGGTCGACGACGGAGAAGAGCTCCTCCATACGCGGCCGGAACCGTTCGAGCACCGGACCGTTGCGGCCCGGGCTGCGCATCAGGACGAGCCGCTCGCAGGCGGGGGCGAGCCGCTCCACGGCCTCCTCCAGGAGAGCGCGGACGCGTCCCATGTCGACCTTGGGGCGCAGTGTGTCGTTGAGTCCGCCGACGAGGGTGATCACGTCGGGCCGCATCGCGACCGCGACGTCCACCTGTTCCTCGACGATCTGTCCGATCAGCTTGCCGCGCACCGCGAGGTTGGCGTACTTGAAACCGGGCGTCCGCGTGGCCATCCGGCCGGCGAGGAGATCGGCCCAGCCGCGGTAGGAGCCGTCGGGCAGCCGGTCCGACATGCCCTCGGTGAAGGAGTCGCCGACCGCGACAAGACTGGTGTAGGTGGCATTCGTCTGCATGGCGGACAAGATGTTAACCCGCACGCATACTCGCCGGTCGGTCGGGCCTCCGCCGGGCCCGGCCCGGCCGCCCTCACACCGTCTGTCCGAACAGCTCCCTCAGCACGTCCTCCATCGTCACCAGCCCCGTCATCCGTCCGTCGCTGCCCATGACGGCCGCGAGATGCGTACGACTGCGGCGCATCGCCGTGAGCACGTCGTCCAGCGGGGTGCTCTCCCGCACCCGCGCGATGGGCCGCATGTCCTCCACCCGGAACGGCACCTCGCGCGGCATCGCGTCCAGCGCGTCCTTGACGTGCAGATAGCCCACGATGCGGCGCCCCTCGTCCACGACCGGGAAGCGCGAGAAGCCGGACTCGGCGGACAGCCGTTCCAGCTCGTCCGGAGTGACGCCCACGCGCGCGTAGACGACACCTTCCAGTGGCAGCACCACGTCCCGTACGGGCCGGCGGCCGAGCTCCAGCGCGTCGTGCAACCGTTCCAGAGCGCGGTCGTCGATGAGCCCCGCCTCGCCGGAGTCCTTGATCAGCCTGGCCAGCTCGTCGTCGGAGAAGGTGGCGACGACCTCGTCCTTCGTCTCGACCCGCAGCAGCTTCAGCAGGCCGTTCGCGAAGGCGTTGACCGTGAAGATCACCGGGCGCAGCGCCCGGGAGAGCGCCACCAGCGGCGGTCCGAGCAGCAGCGCGGTGCGCACCGGCTCCGCGAGCGCGATGTTCTTCGGCACCATTTCGCCGAGCAGCATGTGCAGATAGGTCGCCAGGGCGAGCGCGATCACGAACGAGATCGCGTGGCCCGCGCTCTGCGAGACGCCCACCGCGTGGAACGCCGGTTCCAGCAGGTGCGCGATCGCGGGCTCGGCCACGATGCCGAGGACCAGCGTGCACAGGGTGATGCCCAGCTGCGCGGCCGCCAGCAGCGCGGACAGGTGCTCCAGGCCCCACAGGACGCTGCGTGCCCGCCGGTCGCCCTCCTCGGCGTGCGGCTCGATCTGGCTGCGGCGCACCGAGATCAGCGCGAACTCGCCGCCCACGAAGAAGGCGTTCACGACCAGCGTCGCCAGCCCGATCAGCAGTTGTACGGCGGTCATCGCGGCCCCCTCTCCTCGTCGTACCGCTGCTCCCCGTCGCGCGGCGCGTGCAGCAGCACCCGCGCGGCCCGCCGCCCGGAGGCGTCCACCACGTCGAGCCGCCACCCGGCGACCTCGACGGCGTCCCCGACGGCGGGGATGCGCCCGAGCTCGGTCGCGAGGAAGCCGGCCAGGGTCTCGTAGGGCCCCTCGGGCACCCGCAGCCCGACGCGGGCCAGCTGGTCGGTGCGGGCGGACCCGTCGGCCGAGTACAGCGCCCGCCCCTCCTGGTCCGCGCCGGCCGGGGCCAGGTCGGGCGTCTCGTGCGGGTCGTGCTCGTCGCGGACCTCGCCGACGACCTCCTCGACGATGTCCTCCAGGGTGGCGACGCCCGCCGTGCCGCCGTACTCGTCGATGACGACGGCCATGGTGCGCCCACCGGACAGCCGGTCGAGCAGCCGATCGACGGTGAGTGACTCCGGTACGAACAGGGGTGCGCGCATGATCTGGGAGACGGGGGTGCGGGGCCGTGACTCGGCTGGTACCGCCACCACGTCCTTGATGTGTGCCACGCCCACGACCGAGTCGAGGTTGCCGTGGTAGACGGGGAAGCGGGACAGACCCGTCGCCCGGGTCGCGTTCGCCACGTCCTCGCAGGTCGCCTGGACGTCCAGCGCGATGACCTGGACGCGCGGGGTCATCACGTTCTCCGCGGTCAGGTCGGCGAGGTTCAGGGTGCGCACGAACAGCTCGGCGGTGTCCGCCTCCAGGGCGCCCTCCTTGGCGGAGTGCCGGGCCAGGGCGACCAGTTCCTGGGGCCCGCGCGCGGAGGCCAGCTCCTCGGCCGGTTCGAGTCCGAAGACCCGTACGACACGGTTGGCCGTGTTGTTGAGATGCGTGATGAACGGGCGGAACGCGGCGCTGAACCAGCGCTGCGGCGTCGCCACCCGCTTGGCCACGGCGAGCGGAGAGGAGATCGCCCAGTTCTTGGGGACCAGCTCGCCGACGACCATCAGGAAGACCGTCGACAGGGCCGTACCGATGACCAGCGCCACCGAACGGGACGCGGAGGACGAGACGCCGAGCGACTCCAGCGGACCCGCGATCAGCTTGGCGATCGACGACTCGGAGAGCATGCCGACGACCAGGTTGGTGACGGTGATGCCGAGCTGGGCGCCGGACAGCTGGAACGTCAGGTTCCGTGCAGCCTTGAGGGCGCCCGACGCGCCGCGCTCGCCGCGCTCGACGGCCCGCTCCAGCTCGCTGCGCTCGACCGTGGTCAGCGAGAACTCCGCCGCGACGAAGGCGCCACAGGCCAGCGAGAGCAGCACCGCCACCAGGAGGAGGAGCACTTCGGTCATCGGGTCACCTCCGTCCCATGATCGGCCAGGGGCGGGGGGATCGCGCGATGTGAGGTATAGGGAGTCTCGCCCATCGGCGGACGCTCACACCTTTCATGGAAGGACCGGATGATCCTCCCATGGTAAAGGATCGGCAAAATGCCCTCTTGGGTGCTGGACGCTAGTCGGTGAGCGGCTTCGCCCAGCGGCGCCACTGCTCCTGGAGCTCGTACCCGGCGGCCCGCCACGCATGCTGCCCGGTCTCGTTGCGCCGCAGCACCATCGCGTCCGAGCGGCGCCCCCCGAGCCGTACGAACCGCTCCTCGGCGGCGGCGAGCAGCGCGGAGCCGATCCCGCGGCGGCGCCGCCCGGGATGCACCGCGAGCCGGTACAGATGGCAGCGCCAGCCGTCGAAGCCCGCGATCACCGTGCCCACCAGCTCGCCGTCGTCCTCGGCCAGGATCAGCGCCTCCGGATCGTGGGCGACCAGCAGCTCCACGCCGTCCCGGTCGTCACTGATGCTCGTGCCCTCGGCCGCCACCTTCCAGAAGGCCAGCACGGTGCCGAGGTCCTCGGGCGTCGCGGCCCGTATGCGCATGTCGGTCATGGCGCCGATCCCATCACGCGTCCCGTGGGGCGGCACCGAATTCCACGATCCGGACGGTCACTCGTCCCGCAGCGCCTCGACGACGGGGGCGAACGCCTCCATGTTCGGCTCCAGGACCGTCAGATACGAGAAGCCATACCGTTCCCGCTGCGCCCGCACCTGCGTGACGATCTGCTCCAGTGTTCCCACCAGCACGATCGGCAGCTCCAGCACCTGGTCCTCGGTCAGACTCGGGATGCGGGGCAGCCAGGGCCGGATCGCGGCGCCGCGGTCCTCGGTGACGGCGAGGACCTGGATCAGCAGATTGAGCTCGGCGGGCTCCTTGCGCCCCTCCGCGGCCTCCCGGTACAGGGCGACGCGTTCGTCCAGTGCGGCGGCCGTGATCGGCTCCAGCGTGCCGCCCGGGCTGGTGCGCGCCCCGGTGAACGCCGCGATGTCCGCGTGCTCGGCGGTGAGCCGCAGCATCCGGTCGCCGTTGGCGCCGATCAGCAGCGGCACGCGGGGGCGCTGCACCGCTCCCGGCTGGTGCTCGTCCGAACCGAGGAGGCGCTCCAACTCCTCGACGGTGCGCCGGAGACGGTCGACCCGCTCGCGCGGTGAGCCCCAGGGGAGGCCCGCCGTGTCGTGCTCCGCCCGGATGTAGCCGGTGCCGAGCCCGAGTTCGAGGCGACCGCCCGTGAGCGTGTCCGTGGTGGCGACCTCGCGGGCCAGCAGCGTGGGATTCCAGAAGCCCGCGTTGAGCACGAAGGTGCCGAGGCGGGGCCGCTCGGTTGCCTCCGCCGCTGCCACCAGCGAGGGGAAGGGCGCGGGCATGCCCAGGTGGTCGGGGACCAGGATCACGTCGTAACCGAGTTCCTCGGCGCGTCGGCACTTGGCGCGCCACTCGTCGAGGGGTGCGGGGGCGAGCAGATTGACGCCGAACCGGAACGGGCGGGAGGAGCCCAGGGACTGCGGCATGAACTCTCCTCATTCACAGGCCACTTGTGCGCAAGGCGAACGGAGTGGGTCGGACGCGAGTGCATCGGTGGACAGGACACATCCATCGGTGGACAGGACACGTACACCGGTGGACAGGACGCGTCCATCAACAGGAACGCCCACATCACTCGTGCGCGATGGCCGCCAGAACGTTCATGCGCGAGGCGCGCAGCGCCGGCAGCAGCGCCGCCACGATGCCCACGACCGCCGAACCCACGACCACGGCGACGATGGTGGTCCAGGGGATGGCGAGCGACTTCATGCCCTGGAGCGCGAGGACCCGCTGCACACAGACGCCCCAGACCAGCCCGAGCGCGAGGCCGAGGACGGCGCCGAACACGGCGATCACCACCGACTCCAGCCTGATCATCCGGCGCAGTTGGCGCCGGGCGAGCCCGACGGCGCGCAGCAGCCCGATCTCGCGGGTGCGTTCGACCACCGACAGGGCGAGGGTGTTGACCACGCCGAGCACCGCGATCACGATCGCGAGTCCGAGCAGCGCGTACACGAGGTAGAGCAGCACGGCGATCTGGTCGTGCACGAGTTTCTTGTAGTCGGCCTGGTCACGGACCTGCACCTGCGGATACGGCTTGAGCGTCCGCTCCAGGTGCGCGCGCAGCCGGTCGGGGCTCGTGCCGGGAGCCGCGTTCACGTACAGGGCCGAGTCCTGCCCGCCGGGCACGTACTTCTCGACCGTGCCGAAGCCGAAGGCCAGCCCGCCCTGCATCCCGAAACCCCCGGAGCCGCCCTGGTCGGTGAGCGCCCCCACGGTCAGCTCGGTCTTCCGCCCGGCGGGGAACTCGACGGGGATCACACTGCCGACGCGCACGCCGTGCTCCCGCGCGAACTTCGCGTCCATCGACAGGTGCCCGGCACCGAGCGCCGCCGCCGTGTTTCCCTGCGTGTACGTGACGTGGGCGACGTCGTCGAGCCGCGGATCGTAGCCCGCCGCGGTCGTCTCCACCCGCTTGCCGTCCGGCAGTCGCACCGCGACCGGCGTGAACCGCTGGCGGACCACGAGCCCGGCACCCTGGGTGGCGCGCACCTTGTCCGTGATCTCCCTGGTGAACGGCACGAAGTTGCTGTTCTGGATCACGAAGTCGGAACCCAGTGTCTTGTCGATCTGGTGGTCGAAGGACTTGCTCATGGACGCGCTCGCCACGGACATCCCGCCGACCAGCGCGAGGCCCACCATCAGCGCGGCCGCCGTGGCACCGGTGCGTCGCGGATTGCGCAGCGCGTTGCGCTGGCTCATCCGGCCGACCGGGCCGAACAGGGCGGGGAAGGCACCGCCCAGGACCCGGATCACCGGCCGCACAAGGAGCGGTCCCGCGATCACCGTCGCGATGAGGGTGAGTACGACACCGAGGCCCAGCAGGGAGGCGGACGTCGCGGTCTTCGACGCCGTGGCGCAGCCGGTCAGCGCGGCGGCTCCGGCCACGCCCACGACCGATCCCACCAGGGCGCGCGTCCGCAGCGGCCGTCCCACTCCGGCGACCTCGGCGTCCGAGAGGGCCGCCATCGGGGAGACACCGGCCGCGCGCCGGGCCGGGAGATACGCCGCCACGAAGGTGACGCCGACCCCGACGACGTACGACGTGACGGGGGTCGGCCACCCGATCACCATCTCGGTGGACTTGAGGTTCATCCCGAACGCGCTCATGAGCCGGATCAGCCCGAGGGCGAGACCGATCCCCGCGGCGAGTCCGAGCGTCGAGCCGACCAGACCGAGCAGCAGCGCCTCGGTGAGCACGGACCGCCGCACCTGCCGCCGGTCGGCGCCGAGCGCGCGCAACAGGCCCAACTCACGGGTGCGTTGGGCGATGAGCATCGAGAAGGTGTTGACGATCAGGAAGACGCCGACCAGTACGGCGATGCCGGCGAAGCCGAGCATCACGTACTTGATGACGTCCAGGAATCCGCCGAGCTGCGCGGTGGCGTCCTTGGCCTGCTCGTCGGCGGTCTTCACGTCGTACGTCGTGGTGCCCACCTGTGCCGCGATCCGCTGTTTGAGCGGAGCGTCGGCGACACCGGGCGCCGCGTCCACCGCGATGCTCGTGGCGGCGTCCGGGCTGCCGAGCAGGTTCGTCTGCGCGGTGGGGGTGTCGAGGAACAGCAGCGCGGCACCGGGGTTGGTGGTGGTGAAGGTGGCGATGCCGACGACCCTCACCGGGAAGGTGCGCTCCGCCTGCACCGTCAGGGTGTCGCCGATCGCCACGTGCTTGTGTTGGGCGGTGTCCGCGTCGAGCAGCGCCTCGTCGGCGCCGTGCGGGGCGTGGCCGGAGGTCAGCTTCACCGGGCTGCGCTTGGTGACCTGCCAGTTGGTGGCGATGGTCGGCGCGCCCGAGGTGGGTCCGATCGACTTGTTGTCGCGGTCGACGATGGTGAGGTTCTCGACGCTCACGTCCACATGGGTGGCCGCCACGCCGTCGACCTTCGCGAGCCGGTCCGCGAGCGAGGCGGGCAGCGTCGGCGTGGCGCCGGTCGCCACCCGCGACTTGAGGTCGTTCTTCGGCGACACGGTCACATCGGCGGCGGTGGACGCGAAGAGCCGGTCGAACGTACGGGTGACCGTGTCCGAGAAGATCAGGCTGCCCGCCACGAACGCCACGGACAGCACGACGGCCAGCGCCGAGAGCAGCAGTCGTCCCTTGTGGGCGAGGAAGCTCCGCAGAGTCGCCTTGAGCACGGCCGCCGCCTCAGTCCTTGTCGAAGGTGTCGAGGGTGTCGAGAGATGCGTCCACAGACGCGTCGAGAGGTACGTCGTCGGAGTCGGCGGCCAGGACCACGTCCACGCCGTCGGAGGCGCCCCCGGCGGCCGGGCGGCCCCCGGAGAAGTGCCGCATGCGCTCCAGCACCGCCTCCGCCGTCGGCCGCTCCATCTCGTCCACGATCCGCCCGTCCCCGAGGAACAGCACCACATCGGAGTGGGCCGCCGCGCCCGGATCGTGCGTGACCATGACGACGCTCTGGCCGAGGTCGTCGACCGCCTCGCGCAGGAAGCCGAGGACCTCGAGCCCCGCACGGGAGTCGAGGTTGCCGGTCGGCTCGTCCGCGAAGATCAGCTCGGGGCGGGAGGCGAGCGCCCGCGCACAGGCGACGCGCTGCTGTTGTCCGCCGGACAGCTGTGCGGGCCGGTGCTTCAGCCGGTCCCGCAGCCCGAGCGTGTCGATGACCTGGTCCAGCCACTTCTGGTCCGGCTTTTGACCCGCGATGTCCATCGGAAGCGTGATGTTCTCGGCCGCGTTCAGCGTGGGGATCAGATTGAAGGACTGGAACATGAACCCGATCCGGTCCCGGCGCAGGCGGGTCAGCTCACGGTCCTTGAGCCCCGTGATCTCGGTGTCGCCGAGCCACACCTGTCCGGCCGAGACGGTGTCGAGTCCCGCGAGGCAGTGCATCAGCGTCGACTTCCCGGAACCCGAGGGGCCCATGACCGCGGTGAAGCGGCCGCGCGCGATGTCCACGTCGACCGAGTCGAGGGCGAGGACGGTGGTCTCGCCGGATCCGTACGCCTTCGTCAGGCCGCGGGCGCGGGCGGCGACCCCGTCGGCGTCCCGTCGTCCGACGGCGTGCTCCGCAGCAGGTGTGGACAAGGCCGCCTCCTCCGTGATGGACGTCCTGACTCCCTGGTCCCGGCCGAGCGTAGTGTGACCCCGCCCACGGCCGGTATCCCCCGAGGTACCGGCTCCGGCGAGTCGCCCCCTTGCGGGTGCTAGCACTTCGGCGCTAGCTTCGAGGTATGGCGAAGACTCAGCTGAACGTGCGGGTGGACGAGGGCACCGCCAGGGCGGCCCGGGAGCGGGCCCTGGAACGCGGCATGAGCGTGAACCGCTACATCGAAGAACTGGTCAGACAGGACACCGGGGAGGTCGGCCACACCTTCGTCGACGCCGCCTCCGACTTCATGAAGCAGTACGCGAACGTCTTCGCCGAGGAGTTCGGCGCGGACCGGGAGGGCTCACGGGACGCGTTCCGGGACGGCTCGCGCGAAGGTCGTCGTTGATCCCTTGAGCAGTCTCAGAGTCGACCTCGCCTGGCTCCTCATGGTCGCCGAACAGAAGACGCCCGGAGATCCCCAGGTCACCGACTGGGGAGCCCTCGTCGCCGCCGTCAGTCGGCACGAGGCGGAGATATTCGGCATTCCCGTCTACGACAGCCCGCACGCCCGCGCCGCCGCGCTGCTCCAGTTGCTGCTGCACGTCCCGGCGCTCGAACGGTCCAACGCGATGTTCGCCTCGGCCGTCGCGTACGCCTATCTCGTCGCCAGCGGCCTCAAGGTCGTCACCTCGCCCGAGCAGGTGCGCGAACTCGCCCGCCTGGTGAAGGGCGGCGACGCGACCGTGCACGAGATCGCACAGGAGCTGCGGCAGTGGAGTCTGTGACTACTCCCTGACCGGCGGGCGCCTCGCGCTGCCCAGCACGCAGTACGACGTGGGCAGCCGCGGTCCCTTCTCGGGCATCAACAGCCGCCGGTACGGGCCCAGTTCGAATCCGGCCTCGCGCAGCGCGGCGATCGGGTCGCGGGCCAGATGGCAGCCGCCGTTCAGTCGCGGCCACACCGTCCGGTCCAGGCCGCGCTGGGCGGACGCCATCACGCGCCCGCCGCCCTTTCCGTGCTCGAAGAACCGCACGGTGCCACCGGGCCGCAGCACGCGCCGCAACTCGCCCAGGGCCCGCGGCACATCGCGCACGCTGCACAGCACCAGCGACATCACCGCCCCGTCGAACGCCTCGCTCTTGACCGGCAGCGCCTCCGCCGCGCCCGGCACCACGTCCACGGGCACCTCGGAGCGCAGCGCGGCCTCCACGGCCAACTGCCGCAGCAGCCGCTCGGGTTCGAGCGCCACCACCTCGGAGACGGCGCTCGGGTAGTGCGCGAAGTTCAGCCCGTTGCCGGCGCCGATCTCGATGACCCGCCCCGAAAGTCCGGTGAGCAGCCGGTCGCGTACCCCGCCCATGCCCATCCGGGTCTCGGCCATCACGCTGACACGGGCGTAGTAGCGGGCGAACAGTGGATGGTGCACGGCGTCGTGCGACAGCTTGGCGGAGCCGGCTGGCCTGAAGGGCATGACGGACCTCCCGGGAGGACGGGGTCTTACCGGGATTGTCCCCCCAGGACGTCCGCCGCACGCTCTGCGACGCTCGTGCTCGCCGAACTGCTGAGACCGTGCACGAAGATGACGGGGTTGTGGGTCGCGGCCCGGGCGGGCACGGCGGACAGGGAGAGTGACACGAGGAGCGCCGCGACCACGGCGGAGAAGGACGTGGCGATGCGACGCGAGCGGCGTTGCATGGTGCCTCCAGACAAGGGTGGGGTGCCTGGAGTGTCGGCCGGGGTCTACGCGCGCCGCATCGGTGAAATCGCCGGTCTTTACTTGCCAGTTAACTCACCGGTAACGTCCTTCGGGTGGTGACTTCGGTGAACCCCGTACGCGGCCCCGCACAACCCGAACTCGGCCCCTCGCTTCCCGAAGGCGTACGGGTACGGATCCTGCGCACCGCGCACGGCGACCGCCGCGCCGCCGCGAAACTCGCCTCCGCATTGACCGAACGTCAGCTGACCGGCCTCGACCCGCTGCCTGCACAGCCTCCCGTACTCCTGCGCGCGTACCGCCAGGAGGTCCGCGCCCTGCCCGACACCACCCGGCGCCCCCTGCTCCTCGCGGCGGCCGACCCCGGTCGACACCCACGCCTTCCTGCGGGCCGTCACCGCGGCCCGGCTCGACGCCCGGCCCCTGGTCACCGCCGAGGTGGCCGGAGTCGCCCACGCCACGGCGGGCGGGATCGTCTTCCGCGATCCGTGGACCCGGACAGCGGCCTACGAGACCGCCTCCGTGACGGACCGGCGCGCCGTCCACCTCCTGCTCGCCCGGGTCCTGCGCGGCGAGGGCGAGTCACCCCGGCGGTCCTGGCACCGGGGCGCCGCCGCACTCGGTCCCAGCCGACGCCTCGCCGCCGAACTCCGGGCGGCCGCCCACACCGCGCGCACCGCGGGCGACCACGCCCTGGCCTGCGCCCTCGTCGAACGCGCCGCCGCGCTGTCCCCCGAGCCGAGCGAGCGGGCCCGGCTGCTCGCCCGCGCGGCCGCCGACGCCTGGCGGGCGGGCTGGCCGCCGCGATCGAGGGCCGGTACGACGACGCGCGGGACCTGCTGAAGGCGGCGGCCGGGCGCTGCGGTCCCGGGGGCGATCCCACCCTGCTGATCCACGCCGGGATCGCCGCGCTCATGCTCGGCGACCACACCGCGGCCGCCACCGCCACCGTCCGGGCCGCCGCCACCGCCCGGGCCGGGGGAGACGGGGTCACCGTTCCCCAGGCCATGGAGTTCCGGGCCTACGCCGACTCCTGGACCGGTCGACCGAGGGCCGCCGAGGCCGCCACACTGGAGGCCCTCCGCCAGGCGTACACCAGCGGCCAGGACAACGGGGCCTGTCATCTGCAGCGGCCCTCGCGATGTTCGCCGCGGTCACCGGCGACGAGGACGTCTGCCGGGAGCGCGCCGAGGCCGCCCGCTCCTACGCCCTCGCCCGCGGGCTCGGCCGGCCCGCCGCGCTGGCCCTGTTCGCGCTCGCCTTCCTCGACCTGAGCACCGGCCGCTTCGCCGCCTCGGCGGCCCGGCTGCGCGCCCTCGCCGGATTCGGCCCCGGGCACGGGCACCGCGCCATCCGTCACATCGCCACCCCGCACTACGTCGAGGCCGCCGTCCGCACCGGCTACACACGGGTCGCCCGGGTCGCCCACGCCGACTACGACCACTGGGCGCGTACCGTGCGCAGCCCCGACGACCTGGCCCTCAGCGCCCGCTGCCGGGCCCTGCTCGCCTCCGGCGCGGAGGCCGTCGAGCACTACCGCACCGCCCTCGACCTGCACGCCTCGGGCACCCGTGACTTCGAAACTTCGAACGCGCCCGCACGGAGCTGCTGTTCGGCGGTGCGCTACGGCGGCTGCGGCACCGGACGGAGGCCCGTGACCGGCTGCACAGCGCCCTCGAGGCGTTCGAGCACTTCGGTTCGCCGCAGTGTGCGGCGGCGGCGCGGACCGAACTCCGCGTCCTGGGGGAGCCCGCCTCCCCGGTGCGGGGCGCCGACGATCTCGTCGCCCGCCTCACCGCGCAGCAGTTGATGGTCGCGCGCATGGCGGCCGACGGGGCGACCAATCGGGAGATCGCGGCGCGGTTGTTGCTCAGTCCGCGGACCATTGATCATCATCTGCGGGGGGTGTTCGCGCGGTTGGGGATTCGGTCGCGGATCGAGTTGGTGCGGTTGTTGGGTGAGCGGTGAGGGGGCGGTTGGTGTCGTTGGCCGGCTGCGGGTCGGTCGTGGCCGGGCGCGCAGTCCCCCGCGCCTCTGACGAGGCGCTCAGACCCCCTGCGCCGAAATGAAGGCGTGGGCGTCCCAGGTGCCGCCCAGCCGAGAGGCCAGCCACCCAGGCGCCTGCGCGCAGAAGTCGGCGACCGGGTGAGCCCCCGCCCCCGCGGGCAGCGCTCCCAGCAGCGGAGCTTCCGCCACGACCGGCAGGTCCGCGAGGTTGCAACGCGACGCCAGGTCGGGGGAGTCGGGCCAGCTGCCGATGACGAATCCCGCCAAGTCCAGCCCACGGCGCCGCAGTTCACGAGCCGTCAGTTCGGAGGTGTTCAGGGTGCCGAGGCCCGCTGACGCCACCACCAGCACCGGCGCGTCCAGCAGGCTCGCCGCGTCCGCCAGCGTGCCGCCCTCGTCGTCGAAACGGACGAGGAGACCGCCCGCTCCCTCGACCAGCACGAGGTCGTGCTCGGTGGCCAGTTCGGCCGCCGCCTTCGCCACCGCGACCGGGCTCACCGGGGGCAGGGAGGCCCGCCGCGCGGCCGTCGCGGGAGCCAACGGCTCGGGATAGCGGGCGAGTTCGAGCGTGGTCACGGCGCCCGCGAGCCGGGCCACCTCGTCGGCGTCCCCGCGCTCGTCCGGGCGTACACCCGTCTGCGCCGGCTTGAGTACGGCCACGGAGCGTCCGGCCGCGAGGGCCGTGGCGGCGACGGCGGCCGTCGTGACCGTCTTGCCGACCTCCGTGCCCGTCCCCGTGATCACCAGAACCGCCATGTCATCCCTCCCGTGCCGCCGCGCACACCGCGCGCGCGATCCGTGCCACGTCCACGTCACCCGTGACGTACGGCGGCATCGTGTACACGAGGTCGCGGAACGGGCGCAGCCACACGCCCTCGCGCACGGCCGCCGCCGTGGCCGCCTTCATGTCGACCTCGTGGTCGAGCTGGACGACGCCGATCGCGCCCAGGACACGTACGTCCCGGACACCCGGCAGCGAGGACGCCTCCGCCAGGCCGTCCCGCAGACCCGCCTCGATCCGCTTCACCTCGGTCTGCCAGTCCTGTCCGAGCAGCAGGTCGATCGAGGCGCAGGCCACCGCGGCGGCGAGCGGATTGCCCATGAAGGTCGGGCCGTGAGCCAGCACCGGGACCTCACCGCGTGAGATGCCCTCGGCCACCCGCGCCGTGCAGAGCGTCGCCGCCATCGTCATATAGCCGCCGGTCAGCGCCTTGCCGACGCACATCACGTCCGGCGTGATACCGGCGTGCTCCGCCGCGAAGAGAGCGCCCGTTCGGCCGAAGCCGGTCGCGATCTCGTCGAGGACGAGGAGCACGTCGTGGGCGTCGCACGCCTCCCGCAGCACCCGCAGATACGCGGGGGAGTGGAACCGCATCCCGCCCGCGCCCTGTACCACCGGCTCCACGATCACCGCGGCGAGTTCGTCGGCGTGCCGCCCGATCAGCTCGCGCAGCCGGTCGGCGTACGACTCCTCGTACGCGACCGGCGGGGCGTCGGCGAACACCTGGCGCTGGAGCACGCCCTGCCACAGCTCGTGCATCCCGCCCTCGGGGTCGCACACCGACATCGGCTGCCAGGTGTCCCCGTGGTAGCCGCCGCGCCAGGTCAGCAGCCGCTGCTTGCCCGGGCGGCCGAGCGAGCGCCAGTGCTGGAGGCACATCTTGACGGCGACCTCGACCGACACCGATCCGGAGTCGGCGAGGAAGACGTGTTCCAGGCCCTCGGGCGTGATGTCGACAAGTCGCTTCGCCAGCCGTACGGCGGGCTCGTGCGTGAGCCCGCCGAACATGACATGGCTCATGCGCTCCAGTTGGTCGCGCGCAGCGTCGTTGAGGACCGGGTGGTTGTAGCCGTGGATGGCCGACCACCAGGACGACATGCCGTCGACCAGCTCGCCCGAGCCGTCCGCCAGCCGCAGGCGTACCCCGCTCGCCGACTCCACGACGAGCGGTTCCTGGCGGCCGGGCATGGGGCCGTACGGGTGCCAGACATGCCGCCGGTCCAACTCCAGCAGTTCCCGCACGGGCAGCGTGGACGGCTCGGACGGGTCAGGCATTGGGGGCGAGGTCCGTTCCGGCACCCCGGCGGCGTACGGCGACGAGATCCGTACGCGCTTCGGCGGGCTGCTCCTGCTCGGCCTGCACCTTCACGGAACCGCACACGCCACCGCCCTCGTGCGAGCCGCACCCGGCGTCCGCGTCCGCGTGCGCACCGCATCCGGCCTCGGCGTGCGCACCGCAGCCCGCGCCCGCCGTCACGCGGTGCTCGGGCAGGGTCACCTCGCCCGCGCCCTCCACCTCGAACCCGGCGTCCGCGATCATCTCCAGGTCGGCCTTGCCCGCCTGGCCCTCGCTGGTGAGGTAGTCGCCGAGGAAGATCGAGTTGGCCAGGTTCAGGGCGAGCGGCTGCATCGTCCGCAGGTGGACCTCGCGACCGCCCGCGATGCGGACCTCCACGTCCGGGCAGACGAAACGGACCATGGCCAGGATGCGCAGGCACCGCTGCGGGGTGAGGTTCCACTCCTTGGCGAGCGGGGTGCCCTCGAAGGGGATCAGGAAGTTCACCGGAACGGAGTCCGGGTCGAGCTCGCGCAGCGAGTAGACGACGTCGACGAGGTCCTCGTCCGACTCGCCCATGCCCGCGATCAGACCCGAGCAGGCCGACAGACCGGCCGCGTGCGCCTTCTGGACCGTGTCCACCCGGTCGGCGTACGTGTGCGTGGTCGTGATGTCCCCGTACGTCCCCTCGGACGTGTTCAGGTTGTGGTTGTAGGCGTCCGCTCCCGCCTCGCGCAACCGCTCGGCCTGGCCGTCGGAGAGCAGGCCCAGGCAGGCGCACACCTCGACGTCCTCGTTCTGGTCCTTGATCGCCTTGATGGTGTCGGAGACCCGGTCCACGTCACGGTCCGTCGGACCGCGGCCGCTGGCCACCAGGCAGACCCGCTTGGCGCCCCCGGCGAGCCCGGCCGCCGCGGCCTGCGAGGCCTGGTCCGGCTTGAGCCAGGTGTACTTGAGGATGTCGGCCTTGGAGCCGAGGCGCTGCGAGCAGTACGAGCAGTCCTCGGGGCACAGACCGGACTTCAGATTGACCAGATAGTTGAGTTTCACTCGACGGCCGAACCAGTGCCGGCGGACTTTTCCGGCCGCGGCCACCACGTCGAGCACGTCGTCGTCGGACGTGGCCAGCACGGCCAGCGCCTCGTCACGGGTCGGCAGCTCGCGCCGAAGCCCCTTGTCCACCAGCGTGTTCAGCAGGTCCATGAGATCCGATCCTGACGTATGCGAGCCGCTGCGGCCAAGGAGAGTTTGCACAACAGAGACGCTTCGACGTGTGGGTATTGCCACATCATGGGCGCCGCGTCGCCCCGCTAGGGTCTGTGCACTGCCTACAAAACGACCACCTTCATGACCCCCTCACGACCACTCCCAGGGCCCGGAGGCACCAGCATGGCCGGATCGCCGTTCGCGTGGATCGACGAGCAGGCGCACCAGCGCCTACAGGCCGGACTCGTCCGCACCCTGCGCCCTCGCGCCGCCGACTCACCCCTTCTCGATCTGGCGAGCAACGACTACCTCGGGCTGGCCCACCACCCCGAGATCACGGCGGCCGCCGCTCAGGCCGCGCGCCGCTGGGGCGCCGGTGCGACCGGCTCGCGGCTCGTCTCCGGCACGACCGAACTTCATGGGGAACTCGAACGCGAGCTCGCGGACTTCTGCGGCTTCGAGTCCGCGCTCGTCTTCTCCTCCGGCTACGCGGCCAATCTCGCAGCCGTGACCACGCTCGCGCCGCACGGCTCGCTGGTCGTCTCGGACGCGGGCAACCACGCCTCCCTCATCGACGGCTGCCGGCTCGCCCGGGGCGCGACCCAGGTTGTGGCGCACGCCGACCCCGACGCCGTGCGCAAGGCGCTGGGCACGCACGAGGGTCCCGCCGTCGCCGTGTCCGACACGGTCTTCTCGGTGGACGGCGACGCGGCCCCGCTGGCCGAACTCGCCGACGCCTGTCGCGAGCACGGCGCGGCGCTGCTCGTCGACGACGCGCACGGGCTGGGCGTCCTGGGCGACGGCGGCCGGGGCGCCCCGCAGGCCGCGGGGCTCGCGGGCGCCCCGGACGTGGTCGTGACCGCCACGCTCTCCAAGTCGTTCGGCAGCCAGGGCGGAGCCGTCCTCGGCCCGGCCCCGGTCATCGACCACCTGGTCAACGCGGCGCGCACCTTCATCTTCGACACGGGTCTCGCGCCCGCGGCGGCGGGCGCGGCTCTCGCGGCGCTCAGGCTGTTGCGCCGTGAGCCGGAGCGCGCCGCCCGGGCCCGTGAGGTGGCGACGGCGCTGCACACCCGGCTGACCGCCGAGGGCCTGGAAGCCGTACGGCCTGACGCCGCCGTGGTCTCCGTGCGCGCGCCGTCCCCCGAACAGGCCGTGCGATGGGCCGCCGACTGCCGTGAGGCGGGACTCGCCGTCGGCTGTTTCCGCCCGCCGTCCGTGCCGGACGGCATCTCACGGCTGCGGCTGACCGCCCGCGCGGACCTCACCGACGCGCAGATCGAGCACGCCGTCGGCGTGATCAGTTCAGTCCGGCGACAAAGCCCTCCCAACTGGCGGGAGTGAAGAGCAGGGCGGGGCCCGCCTTGTTCTTGGAATCGCGCACGGCGACCAGTCCGGCCCAGGGCCCTGGGCCGGGTCGGGCCGTCTCGACGCAGTTGTTCATTCCCGTACTGCGGCTGCTGCGCAGCCATCGCACGTCGCGCAGTGAAGTACTGGAAGGTATGTACCGAGGCAGTGCGGTCATGGGGGGTGCCTCCTTACGCGCCGTCACCTATCCCGGCGATGTAGTCCAACGAGTCCTCGGGCGAAAGGGCGTGGAACTGAAGGGCGTTGAAGGCCTCGGTGTAGGCCTGAAGGTCTTCTTTCCGTTCGAGATAGAGGCTACTCGTCAAGTGGTCGAGAACAACCACATCCAGATCAGTTGTGTTCGGAAATGAGAAGATAACGAAAGGCCCGGTGACGCCGATATGGGCTCCCGCGGCGAACGGCAGGACCTGAAGCCGCACTTGAGGCAGGGCGGCGGCCTCCCGCAGACGCTCCAGTTGCCGAGCCATCACCTCCGGGCCGCCGACCTCGCGTCTTAACACGGCCTCGTCCAGGACCGCGGTCAGTTCCAGCGGCGGATTCGACCGCAGGACGTCCTGCCGGGCGAGGCGCACCTCGACGAGCGCGTCGAGCTTGCCGTCCTCCAGGCCGCCGACGGCGACCCGGGTCACCTCCCGTGCGTACTCGGGTGTCTGGAGCAGTCCGGGTACCACCGAGGTCTCCAGCGTGCGCATGCCGCTGGCCTGGGACTCCAGACTGATGAAGTCGCGGTACGTGGGCGGCAGAACCCCGCGGTAGGCGTGCCACCAGTGATGGCGACCGTTGCCCTCGGAGCCCGCGAGGCCCACCAGGAGCTCCCGTAACTCGGGTTCCGCGACGGCGTAGGCGTCCAACAGGCGCTCCACGTCGGCCGGTTTCACCCCACTGATACCGGTCTCGATCCGGCTCACCTTCGACTGGTGCCAGCCGACGAGACGGGCCGCCTCACCACTGGTGAGACCCGCATCGGCGCGCAGCGCGCGCAGTTCGGCACCGAGCTTGCGGCGGCGCACCGCGGGACCGTGCTGCATGGCCGTACTCCTTACTCCTTCCGAGCCGCCCAAATACGCCCCGCCGTCGCAGAGTTCACCGCATCGAGCGACAGATATATGCATATCTCGGTGGATCGCACCCGTGACCCGCCCAGTGATGGCAGTCTGGCGCGAAGCACCAGTCCGGGACCGTACTCGAACCATCCGCTCCGTGTCGGACTCCGGTCCCGTGGGAAAGGGACGACGTCGCCATGGCAGATCACCAGGAAGCATCCGTCACTCTGCCGAGCGATCCCGCCTCGGTCTCCGCGGCCCGGAATTTCGTCGCCGATGTGTTGGCCGAATGGGGCCTGCCGTGCGACGCCGAAGTCGCGGACACCGTACGCCTGATCGTGTCAGAACTAGCCACCAACGCCGTCCAACACACTTTCGGGCAGTCGCCCACGTTCACGGTGGACGTCCGCCTCGACCGAGACGAACACCTGCGGATCGGCGTCACCGACAGCCATCCGCGCTTTCCCAAACGTCTACCCGCCGCCGTCCAGCAGGACAACGGGCGCGGCATGGTGATCATCCGCTGGCTGACCGCCGAATGCGGCGGCAGACTCGTCGTCCGGCCCACCCGCGAGGGCGGCAAGACGGTCGCCATCGAGCTGCCCTGGACGGTGCCGGCCCAGCCGGTGACGGCCGGCGGCCCACAAGAGCCCTGAGGAGCTGCTCAGTTGTCGTGTCTGCCCCGTCCGGCGCCTCGCGGTGGGGCCCCGGAAGGCCTCGGCCGTCGGCGCCGACCGGCCCCCGGTCCGGACGACGGAGATCGTACGGCGCGGATCTCCCGGTCACAGTGACCGCGCCCCCACCGGAGCCGCCGCCGTCCCGCCCACCCTCTCCGCTACGACCGCGCTGTCCGGCCGGTCGGCCGGCGTCAGCCGGGACGAACCGCTCGCCGCGGCAGGGGTCCCTCACCCACGTGGTCGACCCGAAGGCGCCGATCACCTTCCCCAGCCGACTGCCGCGGTTCGTGCCCGCGGGCAGTCAGGCGATGAGCGCGCTCACGGTTCTCGGTCCGGTGCTTCTCTCGGAGCCGTCGCTCCGCTGACGACGGCACGGTGCACCAGGCCGGGCAGGAGGCCCCACAGCGCCACACAGACGAGCAGGGTGCCCGCGCCCGAGGCGATCCCGGCGGCGCGTCCCAGCGCCACGTCCACGACGAGCAGCACCGATCCCGTCAGCGCCAGCATGAGCACGCCCATCCCGACCGTGGCCAGGACGGAGGAGACCCGCACGATGGCCGGCTTCGCGCCCTGCCGGAAGAGTGACCTGTGCAGCGCGGCCGGCGCCGTGAAGAGCGCGGCGGCCACCACGGCCAGCAGGAGGGTGGTGACGTACGTGGCGCGCTGCATCGTGTCGAGGGACGGGAAGCGCGGGGTGAATGCCAGCGTCAGCAGGAACGCGAAGAGGATCTGCACACCGGTCTGCGTGACGCGCAGCTCCTGGAGCAGTTCGCCGAAGTTGCGATCGGCGCGCTCGAGGGGCGTCTCGTTCCGCTCCTTGGAGGAAGGTCGCTCAGCCATGCTGAACGATTAACCGGTTCGCCCGCTTTTCACGCCCGGGCGTGGAACCCCGAGGGGGTGCCGGCCGGCGGCACCCCCTCGGGCAGGTCAGCTGACCCGGCCGTACCAGACGCTCTTCGTCCAGATCTTCTGCAACTTCACGACCTCCCCTGTCTTCGGGGAGTGCCAGATCTTTCCCTTCCCGGCGTAGATGCCGACGTGGTACACGTTCCGGCCCGAGTGGAAGAACACCAGGTCTCCGGCCTTGCGGTGGGACGCGGAGATGTGGTGCGTCTTGTTGTACTGCGCCGCGGCCGTACGAGGCAGCGTCTTGCCCGCCTTCTTGTACGAGTAGAGCGTGAGCCCGGAGCAGTCGAAGCGGCGTGGCCCGGCGGCGCCGTACTGGTACGGGGAGCCCTTCTTGGAAGCCGCGACCTGAAGTGCCTTCGTCGCCAACGTGGCCGCTTCGGCGTCGGATGCGGCGCCAGGAACCACGAGGCTGCCGCCCACGGCGGCGATGGTGAGCACCGAGGCCGTACCGGCCCGGGTCCACAGCGACGGGACACGATTGAGCGCAGTCATGCGCAACCCTTCGTCAGCCGCCTGTGAAGGATGACCTGTCGGATTCGGGCTGGCGAAGTAGCCCGGCCGCTTGCGCGGCTTCACCCCAAGGACCGCCCGGATCTCTCCGGCGACCCGTCTTGCTGGGTCCTCCACTCCTGCCGATGCACTTCTGTCGACCGGTCATCCGGGCAGCGGCAGGACTCGGCGTCCGCCCGGACCGCCCCGCCGCTGTGGCGGGGGCTTGTCGTCGGAAGGGATCTTCACGCATAGCGGTCGGAAAATCCGAGCGGAACCGGCGATTTGTGGGGTTACTCACCACTCACCCGTTCGGGTGGACCACCCTCTGTTCGGGCGATGTTGGGGACACCGACGACGCGCCCACCAGCACTGGAGCGTCTCATTCCGCCTCTGGGTTACGCGCGTTGCGCAACTTTTTCGGTTCCCCGAAGGGGCCTGCGACTACTCCATCAGGGGGTACGCCATCTGGTCCGTTTGAACCCCGGGCCGGACGCCTCGCCGACTCGGCGCGCACGGCGACCCGGGCGTGGATGTGTCAATTGTCGGCGTCGGGCGGCAGGGTGACGCGGGCCGCCCGCCGCTCACCGTCGAGGACGCGCAAGGCCTGCGCCAGCGTCGGCGCGTGCACCTCGCTCTCGCCGCGCTGGTGCATCAGCGCGAGGGCGTCCCGCAGCTCGGTGGCCTTGGCGACCAGCGCCTGGGCGGCCCGCAGCCCACGGTAGGTGTCTCCGGGCCTGGCCGGGTTGATACGGCCCAACAGGTCGACCACGTCGAGGTAACGGTCGATCAGCTCGGCCTCGGCTCGTGTCAGCGCGGGCAGCGGGGGCAGTTCGGGCACCATCGGCGGATCACCTCGCGTCGGGTGTGGCGTTCCTCGCACCGGGCGCGGTGCGCGAGGTCTTGCGGCTGGGGATGATCCCGTCCACCAGTCCGTACGCCAACGCGGCCTGAGCGTCCAGGATCTTGTCCCGCTCGATGTCGGCGGCGACCTGTTCAGGACTCTGCCCCGTGTGCCGTACGAGCATGTCCTCCAGCAGCCTCCGAGTGCGCATCAACTCCTCGGCCTGGAGGGCCAGATCGCTCGCCTGTCCCTGTACCGGCTCGGGAAGTGACGGCTGATGGATCAGCACCCGGGCCCCCGGCAGCGCGAACCGCTTGCCCGGCGCGCCGCCGGCCAGCAGCACGGCGGCGGCCGACGCGGCCTGCCCCAGGCAGGTGGTCTCCACGTCGCAGCTGACGAACTGCATCGTGTCGTAGATCGCCGTCATCGCGCTGAACGAGCCGCCGGGGGAGTTGATGTACAGCGCGATGTCCTGGTCCGGCGCCAGGTATTCGAGGTGCATGAACTGCGCCATCACGTCGTTCGCCGAGGTGTCGTCGATCGGCGTCCCGAGGAACACGATCCGCTCGTCGAGCAGCTTCGAGTACGGATCCAGGGTCCGGTGCCCCATGCTCGTCCGCTCGGTGAACTCGGGCAGGACATGACGGGCGGACGGTTCATTCATGGCACGCGCCTCCTGTGAAGGGTTCTGTAAAAAATGTACAGGACGTACAGAGCGACGGAAGGGTGCTCGGCTGACAGCGAAAATCCCCGTGCGCCGCCGGTGGAGAGGGTCGCCTGATCGTGCGAACGGATCGTTTTCGGTGGAGCTGAACGAGATCGTCCGCTCTGTGGGGGTGTCGGGGGCCCGGTCTAAGCTGGTGGGCATGGCCTACGAGATTCCGGTGACGCAAGCCAGGGCTGAGCTCGCCGATCTGATCAACCGGGTGGTGTACGGGGGCGAGCGCGTCGTTGTGACACGGCACGGCAAGCCCCTCGTCGCCCTGGTCTCCGCCGCCGACCTGGAGCGGCTCGAGGAACTCCCGGAGTCCGCCGACGAGCAGGTGGTCAGCTCCCTCTCCAGCGTCCGCGAGGTCGCGTCCGCCCCGCGTGAGCGCCAGCGCTTCGGCATCGCGGCGGAGCACCGGGGGCACGGCGCCTCTTAGGGCCCCCTCGGTGGTGACGGCGACGGTGACGGCCGCGTCGAAGGCGGGCGGCCATCGCGCCGTATACGGTCCGGCCCCTGGCCTCGTCCCGGGCGGCGGCCTCGACGACGGCCCGGGAGCCGCCACGTCGGTCAGGCGTGGATCACAGCCCGGTTAACGTCCTCGAAACGACGGCCAACTAGCGTGCCCATCCACGCCACCAGGGGTTTTGGTGGCTGCGGCCACCGGACCCCGCACGGTCCGGAGCGAGGACTGTGAGGTGGGACGCCGTGCAACTGACCCCGCACGAGCAAGAGAGGCTGCTGATCCATGTGGCCGCCGACGTGGCCGAGAAGCGACGGGCCCGCGGGCTCAAACTGAACCACCCCGAGGCGGTCGCCCTCATCACGTCGCACATCCTCGAAGGCGCGCGCGACGGTCGTACGGTCGCCGAGCTGATGTCCTCCGGACGCAAGATCCTCACCCGGGACGACGTCATGGAGGGCATCCCCGAGATGATCCACGACGTTCAGGTCGAGGCGACCTTCCCGGACGGCACCAAGCTCGTCACCGTCCACGACCCGATCGTCTGAGGGGGAGCGAGAGCCATGATTCCCGGAGAGTTCCTGTTCGCCGACGGACCCGTCGCCTTCAACGAGGGCCGCGAGATCACCCGGCTGACCGTTCTCAACGCCGCCGACCGGCCCGTCCAGGTCGGCTCCCACTACCACTTCGCCGAGGCCAATCCCGGTCTGGACTTCGACCGCGCCGCCGCGCGCGGCAAGCGGCTCAACGTCGCCGCCGGCACCGCCGTGCGCTTCGAGCCCGGGATCCCCGTCGACGTCGAACTCGTTCCGCTCACCGGCGCCCGTGTCGTGCCCGGCCTGCGCGGGGAGACCGGAGGTGCCCTCGATGCCTGAGCTTTCCCGCGCCGCGTACGCCGACCTGTTCGGCCCCACCACCGGCGACCGCATCCGACTCGCCGACACCGACCTGCTGATCGAGATCGAGGAGGACCGTTCCGGCGGCCCCGGGCTCGCCGGTGACGAGGCCGTCTTCGGCGGCGGCAAGGTCATCCGCGAATCCATGGGCCAGTCGCGCGCCACGCGCGCGGAAGGCACTCCGGACACGGTCGTCACGGGTGTCGTGATCGTCGACCACTGGGGGATCGTCAAGGCCGACGTCGGCATCCGCGACGGCCGGATCACCGGCATCGGCAAGGCCGGAAACCCGGACACCATGGACGGGGTCCACCCCGACCTCGTCATCGGCCCCGAGACCGAGATCATCGCGGGCAACGGACGGATCGTCACCGCGGGTGCCATCGACGCGCACGTCCACCTGATCTGTCCGCAGATCGCCGACGAGGCGCTCGCCTCCGGCATCACCACGCTGGTCGGCGGCGGCACCGGTCCCGCCGAGGGCTCGAAGGCGACGACGGTCACTCCCGGCCCCTGGCACCTCGCCCGGATGCTGGAGGCGATGGAGCAGTACCCGCTCAACTTCGGTCTGCTCGGCAAGGGCAACACCGTCTCGCGCGACGCGATGCTGTCGCAGATCCGGGGCGGGGCGCTCGGTCTCAAGCTGCACGAGGACTGGGGCTCCACGCCCGCCGTCATCGACGCCGCGCTGACCGTCGCCGACCGCACCGGTATCCAGGTCGCCATCCACACGGACACCCTGAACGAGGCCGGGTTCGTCGGCGACACGCTCGCCGCGATCGCCGGCCGCGGCATCCACGCCTACCACACCGAGGGTGCGGGCGGCGGGCACGCCCCGGACATCATGACCGTGGTCTCCGAGCCGCACGTACTGCCCAGCTCCACCAACCCGACCCGGCCGTACACCGTCAACACCGCCGAGGAACACCTCGACATGCTGATGGTCTGCCACCACCTCAACGCGGCCGTCCCGGAGGACCTGGCCTTCGCCGAGTCCCGCATCCGGCCCTCCACCATCGGGGCCGAGGACGTCCTGCACGACCTGGGCGCCATCTCGATCATCTCGTCCGACGCGCAGGCGATGGGCCGGGTCGGCGAGGTCATCATGCGGACCTGGCAGACGGCCCACGTGATGAAGCGGCGGCGCGGCGCCCTCCCCGGTGACGGGCGCGCGGACAACCACCGCGTACGTCGCTATGTCGCCAAGTACACGATCAACCCGGCGCTCGCACAGGGCCTCGCCCGCGAGATCGGCTCCGTCGAGACCGGCAAGCTGGCCGACCTCGTGCTGTGGGAGCCCGCGTTCTTCGGGGTCAAGCCGCAGCTCGTCATCAAGGGCGGGCAGATCGCGTACGCGCAGATGGGCGACGCCAACGCGTCCATCCCGACACCGCAGCCGATCCTGCCCCGGCCGATGTTCGGGGCGATCGGACGGGCACCCGCCTCGAACTCGTTCAACTTCGTGGCGCCGCTCGCCATCGAGGACGGACTGCCGGAGCGGCTCTCGCTGGGGAAGCGGTTCGTGGCGATCGAGTCGACGCGTGGGGTGACCAAGGCCGACATGCGGGAGAACGACGCCCGGCCGCGGGTACGGGTCGATCCCGACAGCTTCGCCGTGCACATCGACGGGGAGCTGGTGGAGGCCACCCCGGCCTCCGAACTGCCCATGGCCCAGCGTTACTTCCTCTTCTGATGTCCCGCGCGGCACTACTCGTCCTGGCCGACGGCCGCTTCCCCGCCGGAGGGCACGCCCACTCCGGCGGGGCCGAGGCGGCGGTCAAGGCCGGGCGGATCAGCGGGGCGTCGAGCCTGGAGGACTTCTGCCGGGGGCGCCTCAACACGGCGGGGCTGGTATCGGCCGCCCTGGCCGCGGCGGCCGCGCTCGGGGTCGATCCGGCGCTGCTGGACTCGGCCGCGGACGCACGCACGCCATCGCCCGCTCTGCGGGTCGCCGCGCGGCGGCTCGGACGGCAGCTGATGCGGGCGGCTCGGGCGACCTGGCCGTCCGGGGAACTGGACGCGCTGGCACGGGCCTTTCCCAAGGGAGCGCATCAGCCGGTCGTTCTGGGGCTGACGGCGCGGGCCGCCGGGCTCGGGCCCGAGGACGCCGCGTACTGCTCCGCGTACGAGAGCGTCAGTGGTCCGGCGACCGCGACCGTGCGGTTGCTGAGCCTTGATCCGTTCGATGCCACCGGGGTGCTGGCCCGGCTCGCGCCGGAGCTGGACGTCGTGGCGCGTGCGGCGGCCGATGCGGCGCGGAACGTGGCCGACGGTGGGGTCGACGCGTTGCCCTCGGCGTCGGCGCCGTTGCTGGAGATCAGTGCGCAGGCGCATGCCGCTTGGGCTGTACGGCTCTTCGCGTCGTAGGTGGATCCCCCCCGCCACCCCTACCCGTTCCCCTCCCTGGGGGCTCCGCCCCCAGACCCCCGGTACCGGCCCGAACGGCCTCGTCCTCAAACGCCGGACGGGCTGGATGGTGCCGGCCCGGGCCGAAGAAGAATGTGGAGCCGCCATCATGCATCTCGACCACGATCACTCCCACGACCGGGCCTTGGCCGTCAGTGCCGACGCTCGGCGGCCCGACGGCTCGCGGCGCGCTCTGCGCATCGGGCTCGGCGGGCCCGTCGGGTCCGGGAAGACGGCGACCGTCGCCGCGCTCTGCCGGGCGCTGCGGGACGAGCTGTCGCTCGCGGTCGTCACGAACGACATCTACACACGGGAGGACGCCGAGTTCCTGCTGCGGGAGGCCGTGCTCCCCCCGGAGCGGATCACCGCCGTGGAGACGGGGGCGTGCCCGCACACCGCGATCCGGGACGACATCTCCGCGAACCTCGAAGCGGTGGAGGACCTGGAGGACGAGGTGGGCCCCCTGGACCTCATCCTCGTCGAGTCAGGGGGTGACAACCTCACCGCGACGTTCTCCAAGGGACTCGTGGACGCGCAGGTCTTCGTCATCGACGTGGCGGGCGGGGACGACATTCCGCGCAAGGGCGGGCCCGGTGTCACCACCGCCGACCTGCTCGTTGTCAACAAGACCGACCTCGCACCGTACGTGGGGTCCGACCTGGGGCGGATGGCCGCCGACGCCAAGGCGCAGCGCGATGAGCTGCCCGTCGTCCTCCAGTCGCTGCGGACCGAGGCCGGGGTGACGGCCGTCGCCGACTGGGTGCGGGAACGGCTGGCCGCGTGGACGGCATGACCACAGCGGGAGTGCGGGCCACCGCACGGATCGGGGCACGGGCCGACGGGCGCGGCGGTACCGCGCTGCCCGTGCTGGAGGGAGAGGGGCCGCTCGCCCTGCGGCGCACCCGGGCGAGCGGGGACGAGGCACGTGTCATGCTCGTCGGGGCGATGAGCGGGCCGCTCGGCGGTGACCGCTTCGCCGTGGAGGCGGAGGTGGGGGAGGGGGCCCGACTGCACGTCGGATCGGCCGCCGCGACCATCGCCCTGCCGGGACAGGCCAAGGGCGAGGCCCGTTACGACGTGCGGCTCGACGTGTCCGGTGGGGGTGAACTGCGCTGGCTGCCCGAGCAGTTGATCTCCGCCCAGGGGAGTGACCTGTACGTGTCCTCGCGCGTCGAGCTCCGGTCGGGCGCTCGGCTCGTCTTCCGGGAGGAGCAGGTGCTCGGGCGCGTCGGCGAGCAACCCGGACGGCTCACCAGTCGTCTTACCCTACGGCTCGACGGACGGCCGCTGCTGGACCAGGAGCTGTCGTGCGGCCCCGGGGCACCCGGCGGCTGGGACGGTCCCGCGGGGCTCGGCGGGCATCGGGCGCTGGGTCAGCTCGTCGTCGTACGACCGGAGTTCGAGAGCGAGCCGCCGCAGGCGCGGCTGTTGGAGGAGTACGCGGCCGTCATGCCGCTTGCCGGACCCGCGGTCCTGGTGAGCGCCCTGGCGCCGGACGCGCTGCGACTGCGGCGGGTACTGGACGAGGCATTGCGCACACTCGACCGATAAGTCGACAAGTACTCTCCGCTCAACGGGACTTGGTACTCCGGTTATCGGAATGGTAAAGAAGGCCGGTCACCCCTGTTCTCAGGGACCTCACAGCAGAAAGGATCCCCGTACCAATCGCAACGATGTACGGGGAGGTCCCACTTGAGGGCTAAGAGACCGACGAGACGCCTGACCGCGTTCGCTTCGGCCGGAGCACTCGTCACGGCGACCCTGATAGCCGGAGCCGTCGCGGCGCCGTCGGCCACCGCCGACTCGCGTCACGGTCAGGACCGCGAGGCCCGCGGCGCGGCGATCGCCGCCGCCCGAGCCGCGAAGGCCGGGATCAACTGGCAGGACTGCCCTGCGGACTGGGGCTTCGAGAAGCCGATCCAGTGCGGCTGGGTCTCCGTCCCGCTCGACTACGCCCACCCCTACGGCAAGCAGATCAAGCTCGCCGTCGACCGCATCGGGAACACCGGGACCAAGGCGGAGCGCCAGGGCGCGCTCGTCTACAACCCGGGTGGCCCCGGCGGTTCGGGCATGCGCTTCCCGCGCCGCGTCACCACCAAGGCGCCTCTGTGGGTGAACACCTCGAAGGCGTACGACTTCGTGGGCTTCGACCCGCGCGGTGTCGGCCACTCCGCCCCGATCTCCTGCATTGACCCTCAGGAGTTCGTCAAGGCGCCCAAGGCCGACCCGGTCCCGGACTCCGAGGCCGACAAGCGCGTCCAGCGCAAGCTCGCCGCCGCCTACGCGGACGGCTGTGCCAAGCGCAGCGGCAAGGCGATGCTGGCGCAGATGACCACGCCCAACACCGCCCGCGACCTGGATGTCATCCGGGCCGGACTCGGTGAGAAGAAGCTCAACTACCTGGGCGTCTCCTACGGCACCTACCTCGGCGCCGTCTACGGCACCCTGTTCCCGGGCCACGTCCGCCGCATGGTCGTCGACAGTGTCGTCAACCCGGCGAAGGAGAACATCTGGTACCAGGCCAACCTGGAGCAGGACATCGCCTTCGAGGGCCGCTGGAAGGACTGGGAGGACTGGGTCGCCAAGAACGACGCCGCCTTCCACCTCGGCGACACCCGCGCCAAGGTCCAGGACCAGTGGCTGAAGCTGCGGGCCACCGCGAAGAAGAGCCCGCTCGGTGGCGTCGTCGGACCCGCCGAACTGATCTCCTTCTTCCAGAGCGCCCCGTACTACGACTCGTCGTGGGTGCCGGTCGCGACGGCGTTCAGCAAGTACGTCGCCGGTGACACCCAGGCACTCGTCGACGCCGCGGCCCCCGACATGTCCGACACCGCGGGCAACATCGCCTCGGAGAACGGCAACGCCGTCTACACGGCCGTCGAGTGCACCGACGCCAAGTGGCCCACCAGCTGGTCGAAGTGGGACAAGGACAACACGAAGCTCCACAAGAGCTACCCGTTCATGACGTGGGCCAACGCGTGGATGAACCTGCCCTGCGCGACCTGGCCGGTCAAGCAGCAGACCCCGGTGAACGTCAAGACCGGCAAGGGCCTGCCCGCCGTCCTGATCGTGCAGTCCACGCGTGACGCCGCCACTCCGTACCCCGGCGCCGTCGAACTGCACAAGCGCTTCAAGGGCTCCCGCCTGATCACCGAGAACGGTGCGGGCTCGCACGGTGTGACCGGCCTGGTCAACCCGTGCATCAACACCCGGGTGGACTCCTACTTGCTCACGGGCAGGACGGACGCGGCCGATGTGACGTGCACCCCGCACGCCACGCCGACCCCGTAGCACCCCACGCACAGAGGGGCGGCCGGATCCCCGGCCGCCCCTTTTGCCTGTCGCGCGTCTGTCAACTCAGCGGTATCCGGGGGAATTTGCGGGCCTGGGCCGAGACCTCGGCCGCCTCCTCCGCCTTGACGACGGCCGCGTACCGGTCGACGTACTCCTGCTCGGAGAGGGTGAGGATGGCGTACATGATCTCGTCGGTGACGGCGCGCAGGATGGCCTTCTCGTTCTGCATCCCGGCGTAACGGGAGAAGTCGAGGGGCTTCCCGAAGCGGATCACCACGGGGCGGAGGCTCGGGATCTTCTGGCCCGGCGGCTGCGCCTCGAAGGTGCCGATCATGGCGCAGGGGATGACCGGAACCCCGGCCTTCAGCGCCATGACCGCGACGCCGACCTTGCCCTTGTAGAGGCGCCCGTCGTGCGAACGCGTCCCCTCCGGGTAGATGCCGAGCAGTTCGCCCCTGCGCAGCACGCCCAGTCCCTCGCGGATCGCGGCCTGGCCCGCGTCCTTGCCGGAGCGGTCCACCGGGATCTGCCCGGCGCTGCGGAAGAACGCGGCCGTCAGCCGTCCCTTGATACCGGGCCCCGTGAAGTACTCGGCCTTCGCCAGGAAGGTGATCCGCCGCTTCAGGATCGCGGGCATCAGGAAGTGGTCCGAGAACGAGAGATGGTTGCCGGCCACGATGGCGGGACCCGACGCCGGTATGTGCTCAAGGCCTTCGATCCGAGGCCGGAACGCCAGCCTCAACAGTGGACCCAGAAGCACGTATTTGAGCACGTAGTAAAACACGGTGTCTCTCCAACTCTACCGAATCGGCTCTGGGGCCGCGTTCTTCCGGACTTCATCCCTGAGGATGCTCTACTGGCCACGTGGGGGATAGGGGCGGCTCGTGACGCTCGTCAAACGCCGCGTGCCCGGTGGCGGCGGACCGCGTCGCGGTTGGCGCAGCGTGAGGAGCAGTACCGCCGGCGTCCGGTGCGGGAGGTGTCGGCGAAGATCGTGGTGCACTCGCTCACGGCGCAGCGTCGGAGGCGGTGCATGCCCCGTCCGGTCAGGTGCAGTGCGGTGCCCACGGCGATGAGTGAGAACAGTACGGAGCCGAGTGTCTGCCGGTCGTCGCGGAAGTGCAGGTGCCAGCCGCTGCCGGCGTGGTTGGTCATCCGGGGGTGGGCGGCGGCCGCCGCCAGCATCCGGTTGAGCAGCTCGGCGCGTTCGTGTTCGTCGGTGGCATCGACGACCTTCTCCCACGCCTCCAGTGCGTCCTGGGTGCGGGCGAGGTCCTGGGGAGTGGCCGGGCTCTCCAGCACCAACCCGGCGGCGCGGCAGCGGTCCGCGAGCTCCTCGGCGCCGGCCGGGCGTCGGTTGGCCAGATCGGCGGCCAGGTTCACGGCATCCTCGCCGTAAGGGTTGAGGTGCATAAGACCATTACATCAGTCTGGTCGGCATGGGACAACGCAAAGGAAACGGGCCGGCCGTGCGGCAGGCGGTGGAGTACGACCTGGTGGAGCTCGTGCGTCTGCGGGCCCTGCTGTTCGAGAACCTCGGCGGTCCCTTCTTCAGCCCCGCGTCGGCGGACGACGACTGGCTGGACGCCCTGGCCGTGGTGGTGAAGGAACAGCTGACCGCGGATGCCGTGCGCATCCTCGTGGTGGACGGTGACGGCGACAGCGACGGCGACCGTGGCCTGGCCGCCTGTGGGATCGCCACCATCGAGCAGCGGTTGCCCGGCCCGCATCTGCGCAACGGCCGGATCGGGCATGTGATCGGCGTGGTCACCGACCCGTCGTACCGGCGCCGCGGTCACAGCCGCTCGATCATGCGGAGCCTGCTCGACTGGTTCGAGGAACGTGAGGTCGCCCGAGTGGACCTGTACGCCTCCGCCGAGGGCGAACCGCTGTACCGCGAACTCGGATTCACCAACCACCCCGACCCCGCGCTGTACTGGCGCCCGTGAGCCACCGGCCTCCGTGCCGGCGCGAGGCTGGTGGTGCGGTGGGTCGCCGGCGGCCCGGGAAAGTGGTGGGCGTGCTCTCCCGGGCCGTCCGGGCTCAGGACGCGGACAGCTCCGTGCGGACCGTCCGGGCCGCGGTGACCAGGTTCTCCAGCGAGGCCCGGGTCTCGGGCCAGGCGCGGGTCTTCGGGCCGCAGTCGGGGTTGACCCACAGTCGTTCCGCGGGGAGGGCCTCAAGGAGAGCGCGGCGTGCCCACCAAGGCGCCGGCGGCCGCCGGCGCCGGTGTCAGACCCCCTGTGACAGCACCTTCTCCAAGGCACCCAGGGCGGAGTGGAGTTCCTCACCGGTGATGGTCAACGGCGGAGCCAGTCGGATCGTCGATCCGTGGGTGTCCTTGACCAGGACTCCCTCACGCATCAGGCCCTCGCTGATCTCGCGCCCGGTTCCGATGGCCGGGTCGATGTCGACGCCCGCCCACAGCCCGCGAGAGCGGAAGCCCTCCACGCCCCGGCCCACGAGCGCCGTCAGGCCACTGCGCAGGACCACGCCCAACTCGGCCGCCCTGCTCTGGTATTCACCGGTCTCCAGGAGTCCGACGACCGCGGAGCCGACCGCCGCGGCCAGCGGATTGCCGCCGAAGGTCGAGCCGTGCTCACCGGGTCGCAGCACCCCGAGCACGTCCCGGCGGCCGACCACCGCCGACACCGGCACGATGCCTCCGCCGAGCGCCTTGCCCAGGAGGAGCAGGTCGGGGACGACATCCTCGTGTTCCACGGCGAGTGTGGTGCCGGTGCGGCCCAGGCCGGACTGGATCTCGTCCGCGATGAACAGACAGCCGGCGCGCCGGGTCAGCTCCCGGACACCCGTCAGGTAGCCGTCGTCCGGGATGACGACGCCCGCCTCGCCCTGGATGGGCTCGATCAGCACGGCCGCGGTGGTCTCGTCGACGGCCGCTTCCAGCGCGGCGAGGTCGTTGTACGGGACGACGCGGAAGCCCGGGGTGAAGGGGCCGAAGCCGGCGCGCGCCGTCTCGTCCGTGGAGAAGCTCACGATCGTCGTCGTACGGCCGTGGAAGTTGTCCGCGGCCACCACGATCGTCGCCCGGTCCGGCGCGACGCCCTTCACCTCGTACGCCCACTTGCGGGCCACCTTGATGGCGCTCTCCACCGCCTCCGCGCCCGTGTTCATCGGCAGGACCATGTCCAGGCCGGTCAACTCGGCCAGCGACTCGGCGAACTGGGCCAGCCGGTCGTTGTGGAAGGCGCGCGAGGTGAGCGTCAGCCGGTCCAGCTGACGATGGGCCGCGTCGATCAGCACCGGGTTGCGGTGGCCGAAGTTGAGGGCCGAGTAGCCCGCCAGCATGTCGAGGTAGCGTCGGCCCTCGACGTCCTCGACCCAGGTGCCCTCGGCGTGGGCGACGACCACGGGAAGCGGGTGGTAGTTGTGTGCGAGGACGGGCTCCTCGGCGCGGATCAGGTCGGCGGAGGAGCGCGGACCGGCGGCGGAGGACGCGAGCGTACGGGCGGGAGCGGTCATGAGCGGATCTCCTGGGTGCAGCACTTGATGCCACCGCCGGCCTTGTGGAACTCGGAGAGGTCGACGGGGACGGGGACGTAGCCGTGGCGGGCGAGCCGGTCGGCGAGGGCCTCGGCGCGCGGCGCGATGAACACGTGGCGGCCGTCGGAGACGGAGTTCAGGCCGAAGGTGAACGCGTCCTCACGGGTCGCGAGCACCGCGTCCGGGAAGAGCCGGGCCAGGACCTCGCGACTGCCGGGCGAGAACGCCTCCGGGTAGTACGCGACGTTCGCCTCGGGCCCGTCGTCCAGGACGAAGAGCGCCGTGTCCAGATGGTAGAAACGCGGGTCCACCAGTTGGAGGCCGACCACCGGGACACCGAAGAACTCCTGCACCTCGCGGTGCGCCTCGGGGGTCGTCCGGAATCCGGTGCCGGCCAGTACGTACCGGCCCACCGGGACGAGGTCTCCCTCGCCCTCGCAGACGGATTCGGGACGGTAGACGTCGAAACCGGCCGCCTTGAACCAGGTCTCGTACGCGGTGGACTCGGGGCGGCGCTGCGGCGCGTGGAAGTACGAGCCGAAGACCCGGCCCGCCAGGACCAGCGCGGAGTTCGCCGCGAACACCATGTCCGGGAGATCCGCCACGGGCTCCACCGTGTCCACGGTGTGGCCGTGGGCCCGGTAGGCGCC
Source organism: Streptomyces mirabilis (assembly GCF_039503195.1). Lineage (NCBI taxonomy): Bacteria > Bacillati > Actinomycetota > Actinomycetes > Kitasatosporales > Streptomycetaceae > Streptomyces > Streptomyces mirabilis. Next base: position 1,903,008 of record NZ_JBCJKP010000001.1, on the reverse strand, counting down.
GATCAGCGCCGCCCACTGGTCACGGGCCAGATCGACGTCCACGTGGGCGTCGGGATGCATCCAGGGATTGATCGCGTACTGCACGGCGAAGTGTCTGGGTTCACAGACGAGAAAGCGCCGAGGGCGCGGCACACGGCTGTCAGGCACAGAGAGGTTCCTCCGCTTCCTGCGGTGTCGACTGGGGGTGCCTCCAAGGTAGGAAACGGGGGATACGGGCGACAAGAGACGAGAGCTGCGTGTGTGCGCAGCATCGCTGCGTAATGGCTCAGGTCAACGCAGGTTTGATGCGTCCAGCGCATCCTGTGGGGCCGCGTGGGTGGCGCCCGCCTCCGGGGCCTCCGGCAGCAGGTGCGACAGCACCATGTAGCTGATCGTCTTCCGGATGAAGGGCTCGGTGCGGATCCGCTCCAGCACCTCCTCGAAGTGGTCCACATCCGTGGCCCGCACATGGAGCAGCGCGTCCGCGCCGCCCGTCACCGTCATGGCCGCGGTGATCTCCGGATGGTTGCGGACCACCTCCGCGAGCCGCCGAGGCGGCGCCGCGCCCTCGCAGTACACCTCGACGTACGCCTCCGTGCGCCAGCCGAGCGCCGTCGGCTTCACCGTGGCCGTGAACCCGGTGATCACACCGGTCTCGCGGAGCCGGTCGACACGGCGCTTGACCGCGGTGGCCGACAGTCCGATCGCCGTGCCGATCTCGGCGAAGCTCGTCCGGGCGTTGGCCACCAGAGCCGTGATGATCTTGCGGTCGAGTTCGTCGAACATCGCGGGCTTGCTGTTCATGGCGGCACTGTATCCAGCGACAACGTCCACGCAACCAGCGACGACGTCCGCATGTCCAGCGACGACGTCCACGTCCCGCACATGTCCAGGCACGCCGATCGCTCCTACACTCCACTGTCATGCTGCGCGCGCTCGCCGTCGACGACGAACAACCGTCCCTCGAGGAACTCCTCTACCTCCTGAACGCCGATCCCCGGATCTCCAGCGCCGAGGGCGCGAGCGACGCGACCGAGGCGCTGCGCCGGATCAACCGGGCCCTGGAGTCCGGACCCGGCGGGCCCGAAGCCATCGACGTCGTCTTCCTCGACATCCACATGCCCGGACTCGACGGACTCGACCTCGCCCGGCTGCTCACCGGCTTCGCCGTACCGCCGCTCGTCGTGTTCGTCACCGCCCACGAGGGCTTCGCCGTCCAGGCCTTCGACCTCAAGGCCGTCGACTACGTCCTCAAGCCGGTACGGCGGGAGCGGCTGGCCGAAGCCGTCCGGCGGGCCGCCCAACTCCAGGACACCGCACCGCGGATACCCGTCCACGAGCCCGACCCGGACCACATATCCGTCGAACTCGGCGGCGTCACCCGCTTCGTGGCCGTCGAGGACATCACCCACGTCGAGGCACACGGCGACTACGCACGTCTGCACACCGCCCAGGGCAGCCATCTCGTCCGCATCCCGCTCTCCACCCTGGAGGAACGCTGGCGCTCACGCGGCTTCGTCCGCATCCACCGACGCCATCTCGTCGCCCTGCGCCACATCGGCGAACTCCGCCTGGACGCGGGCGCCGTGAGCGTCCTCGTCGACTCCGTCGAACTCCAGGTCAGCCGCCGGCACACCCGCGAACTGCGCGATCTGCTGATGCGCCGGACCACGAGCTGAGAGGGGAAGCGGCGTGCCGCAGGACCCGACCGAACGCCGGGTGGTCGTCACCGGGGTGCCCCGGCGCACCCGCCGCACCTCCGGCTACTACCGGCCCAGGACCGAGATCGACGAACAGACCACGCTCGGCCACACCTACGTGCGCTCCCTGATGCGCAGTCAACTCCGCGCGGCGTTGGTCGTGTTCGCCGTGCTGGTCCTGCTGGTCGGGCCACTGCCCCTGGTCTTCGCCGCGATGCCGGACGGCGCGAGCCTGGAGTGGGCCGTGCTCGGCTTCTGCGTCTACCCGCCCCTGGTCCTGCTCGCCCGCTGGTACGTGCGGCGCGCGGAGCGCAACGAGAAGGACTTCGTGCGCCTGGTCGAGGACCGCTGAGCCGTGAACGAGGACCGCCGCGCCATGGTCGAGGACCGCTGAGCCGTGAACGAGGACCGCCGCGCCATGGTCGAGGACCGCTGAGCCGTGAACGAGGACCGCCGCGTCATGGTCGAGGACCGCTGAGCCGTGAATGAGGACCGCTGAGCCGTGAATCAGAACTACGCCGTCCCCGCCGTCGCCCTCGTCGTCGTGGCGACCGTCCTGGTCGGCGCGTTCGGCCTGCGCATCTCCCGGACCACCTCCGACTTCTACGTCGCCTCACGCACCGTGGGCCCCCGGCTCAACGCGGCCGCGATCAGCGGCGAGTACCTCTCCGCCGCCTCCTTCCTCGGCATCGCGGGCCTCGTCCTCGTCCAGGGCCCCGACATGCTCTGGTACCCCGTCGGCTACACGGCCGGCTATCTCGTTCTGCTCCTGTTCGTCGCGGCCCCGCTGCGCCGCTCCGGCGCGTACACCCTGCCCGACTTCGCGGAGGCGCGCCTCGGCTCACCGGCCGTGCGACGCCTCGCCGGTGCCTTCGTGGTCGGGGTCGGCTGGCTGTATCTGCTGCCCCAACTACAGGGTGCCGGGCTGACGTTGGCCGTCCTGACCGAAGCGCCCGACTGGTTCGGCGGGGTGCTCGTCGCGGTCGTCGTGGTCGCCACCGTCGCCGCCGGAGGCATGCGCAGCATCACCTTCGTACAGGCCTTCCAGTACTGGCTCAAGCTCACCGCCCTATTGGTCCCCGCACTCTTCCTGGTCCTCGCCTGGCAGGCCGACGGCGCCCCGCGCCAGGCCTTCGCCGAACCCGCGACCTTCCGCGAGCAGCGCGTCGTCCGTATCGACGACAGCCTCGACCTGAGGCTCTCGGCCCCGCTGGGCGTCACGGCCACCGGCCAGGTCGACGGCCACCGCTACGACGGCGAGCGGCTCCGACTCCGCGCGGGCGTCCACCACATCGAGCGCGGCACCCGGCTCACCTTCGCCAAGGGCGACCCCGTCCCGGCCGCCGAGCGGGGCAGCAGCGGCGGCATGTCGACCTCGCTGGCGGCGGGCCGCGAGGAACGCCCGCTGTACGCCACGTACGGACTGATCCTCGCGACCTTCCTCGGCACGATGGGACTGCCGCACGTCGTCGTCCGCTTCTACACCAGCCCGCACGGTGTCGCGGCCCGCCGCACCACGGTCGCCGTCCTCGGCCTCATCGGCGCGTTCTACCTGCTGCCGCCCGTCTACGGGGCGCTCGGTCGCCTGTACGCCCCCGAACTGAGCCTCACCGGGAACGCCGACGCCGCCGTCCTGCTGCTGCCCGACCGCGTGATCGGCGGGCTCGGCGCGGATCTCCTGGGCGCGCTGGTGGCGGGCGGGGCCTTCGCGGCGTTCCTGTCGACCGCGTCCGGACTCACCATGGCGGTGGCCGGGGTGCTCACCCAGGACGTGCTGCCCGCGCGCGGCGTACGCCACTTCCGGCTGGGCACCGTGCTCGCCATGGCGGTACCCCTCGCGGCGAGCGTGATCGTCGGCGGACTGCCCGTCGCCGACGCCGTCGGACTCGCCTTCGCCGTGTCCGCTTCCTCCTTCTGCCCGCTGCTCGTCCTCGGCATCTGGTGGCGGCGGCTGACCCCACCCGGCGCGGCCGCCGGAATGCTCGGCGGCGGCGGCGCCGCCTTCGTCGCCGTCGCCGCGACCATGGCGGGCTACCCGGGCTCGGGCGCGCTGCACGCCCTGCTCGCCTGGCCCGCGCTCTGGTCGGTGCCGCTCGGGTTCCTCACCATGGTCCTGGTGTCGCTGGCCACGGCCGGACGGGTGCCGACCGGAACGGCGGCGATCCTGGCCCGGTTCCACCTGCCGGAAGAACTGGCCGGAGGAGACAGGCGCGCGGACGCCGACGCACGCGGGGAGGCCAAGGCGTGAGTGGATCGTCGAGCGAGGCGGTGACGGCGTGAGCGGATTCCTGGCGGGCCTGTGCGTCGCCGTGCTCCCGCTGCTCGCCGCCGGGTTCTGGCTCGGCAGGCGCACCGCGCGGCCCGAGAACCTCGGCGGCCTCGGCACCCCCGTCGAACACGCCACCTTCGAGACCCTGCACACCGCCTCGCTGGCCGCGCCCCCACTGCGCGCGGGCCTCACCGGCGAGACCGCCCGCAAGTCCGCGCGACGACTGCGCACCCTGCTCGGCACGGACGCCCTGTGTCTCACCGACCAGGACACCGTCCTCGCCTGGGACGGTCTGGGGGAGCACCACCGCACCGAGATCATGGAACGGCTCGGCAGCCCGCTGGAGACCGGCCGCGGCGAGGCCTTCCGGCTGAACTGCGACGAGCCCGACTGCTCCCTGCGCTGGGCCGTCGTCGCACCGCTCACCGTCGACGACCGCGTCCACGGAGCGCTGGTCGCCTGCGCGCCCCGCGAGTCCGCCGTCCTCGTCCGGGCCGCGGGTGAGGTCGCCCGCTGGGTCTCCGTGCAATTGGAGCTCGCCGACCTCGACCAGTCCCGCACCCGTCTGATCGAGGCCGAGATCAAGGCCCTGCGCGCCCAGATCTCCCCGCACTTCATCTTCAACTCGCTGGCGGTGATCGCCTCGTTCGTCCGCACCGACCCCGAGCGAGCCCGCGAACTGCTCCTGGAATTCGCCGACTTCACGCGCTACTCGTTCCGCAGGCACGGCGACTTCACCACCCTCGCCGACGAACTGCACGCCATCGACCACTACTTGGCGCTGGTCAGAGCCCGCTTCGGCGACCGCCTCTCGGTCACCCTGCAGATAGCCCCCGAGGTGCTGCCGGTCGCGCTGCCCTTCCTCTGCCTCCAGCCCCTCGTGGAGAACGCCGTCAAACACGGACTGGAGGGCAAGACCGACAAGAGCCACATCAGCATCACCGCCCAGGACGCGGGCGCCGAAGCCCTGGTCGTGATCGAGGACAACGGCACCGGAATGGATCCCGACCGGCTGCGCCGGATCCTCGCCGGGGAGGTGAGCCCCTCCGGCGGCATCGGACTGTCCAACGTCGACGACCGGCTCCGCCAGGTGTACGGGGACGCGTACGGCCTCGTCATCGAGACCGCGGTGGGAGCGGGCATGAAGATCACCGCCCGGCTGCCGAAGTACCAGCCGGGGGTGCATTCGGCGGGACCGCTGCCCAGGGAGTGACAGTGACCGGTGCGCGCGGTCAGGCGTTGCGCGAGGCAACCATGCCGATGGTGAGCAGACCGAGCACCACCCAGCCGAACCACAGCCAGCCGTTGCTGCCGAGCGCCACCGTGTAGGCCGTCACCATGACGAGTCCGCCGACGGTGAGCACCCCCATCGCCTTCGTCGAACCGGGCATCGCAGTACACCCTTCTCCCGGCGGGGTCCGCGACGCGGGCCGTGGCCTGCGCCCATTTTCACCCGAAGGGACGTAGTTCGCCAGGGCCGGGTGTGCTACTCGCCTCCGTGCATGAGGGACTTGTCCAGACGCTCGATGCTGCAGACCACCAGGTAGTACCCCTTCCTCCACAGTCCTGTGCTGCGCAGGCCATGACTCACATAGGTGTCGGCGGGATAGTCGCGTTGCTGCGGCGGGGCGTCGGCCGCGCATTGTGCGTCCGCCTCGGCATCGGGCTTCTTGCCCGGTGTGAGGGTGGTGAGGTGCGTGATCCGGAAGACCCGGCCCACATGGTCCTGGTCGCAGGAGACGAGTTCGTAGTGGGTGTATTCGCTCGCGTCGCCGCGGGCATGGCCGAGGCAGTCGCCCTGCTGCATCTGGGTCGCGTCCTCGAACGCCATCCCGTACGGGCGGAGGGCGCCGAGCCTGCCGTACACCGGACCGTGCTTCCCGACCAGCAGGCATGCGACGTTCCCGCCGGTGGCGTCGAAGCCCTCGCGGGTGGGCACCACGGCCAGGCTCTGGACGTGCCAGGCGAGTTTGTCGGCGGTCGCCTTCGTCCGCTCCGCGCACTGGTCCGGTCCGTCGCTGCCGGCCTCCTCGAAGGAGCGGGCCTTGTACAGCTCCATCACCTGCCCGTCGGGGCGCAGCGCTCCGCAGCTCGGATCCAGTTGCAGACGCGGGGTACCCGAGGACGGCGCGGGGGACGGGTCGCTCAGTACGCAGTCGCCCTTCTTGAGCGGTGCGGAGAGCCCGACCTGGGCGCCGTACGGGGCTACGGGCGTCCGCGTCCCGTCGTACCGGGCCATACCCCAGATCACTCCCGCCGTCAGCGACAGAGCGAGGAGCAGTGCGGCGGTCACCTGCAGAGGCAGTGTCCGCTTGTGACGCCCCCCGCCGGGACCCGGGGCGGGTGCGGCGGGCCCGACGAAACTGGGCGGACCGAAGCCGGCACCGGGCTGCGGGGGGAGCGGGGTCGGCGGACCGAAGCCCTGGCCCGGTCGAGGGGCGTACGCGGCCGGGGCACCGGCTGCCTGCGCCATGGGTGCGTACGTCGCGTGCTGCGTCGGCGCGGGAGAGGCCTGGGCCGTGGGGACGTACGAACCCGGTGCCGCGAAACCCCGTTCCCGGGCCAGTCCCTGGTCCCGGGCGGGGGACGGGCTCTGGTCGTGTGCGGGCGGCGCGTAGTCGTGGTCCCTGGACGGGCCGCCCGGGGGCCGGCCCGGTGGCGCAGGACCGCCGGGCCCGTCGGAGGTGACGAGCCCCGCCCACGCGGGCTGCGAGCCGGTGTCGACCTGGGTCGGCGGATGGGGTTCGGGCAGGATGATCCGGGCCAGGGCCGCCGCCGTCCGTTCCGCGGAGATCCGCAGGGCGGGGTCCTTGACCAGCAGCGCGTCGATGATCGGCCCCAGCGCACCGGCCCGCCGGGACGGCGGCGCCTCCTCCGAGACCACCGCGGCGAGCGCCCCCAGGTGGCTGTCGCGGTCGAAGGGGCCGTGGCCCTCCACACCGAAGTACAGAGTGCAGCCCAGCGAGAACAGGTCGGAGGCCGCGGTCGGCTGCGCGCCCTGCGCCCGCTCCGGTGCCAGATAGCCCGCCGTGCCGACCAGGACGGAGGTACGGGTCCAGCGGGTCTCGGGGGAGTCCGGCTGGACCGAGACGCCGTAGTCGGTGAGGAGGATGCGCGCGCCGGGGGTGCCCGCGCGGTCCGGGGCGAGCAGGATGTTGGCCGGTTTGACGTCCCGGTGCATGATGCCGCGCTCGTGCCCGGCGGTCAGCGCGTCCAGCACCGCGAGGCCGACGCGGGCGCACTCGTCGGGTGCCAGCGGGCCGCGCCGGGCGAGCCAGGCCCGCAGGTCCTCGGCGCCCGCCACGTACTCCATCACGATCCATGGCAGGCCGTCGTGCTCCAGGACGTCGTGGACCGTCACCACGTGCGGGTGGCCGCGCAGCACCGCCGCGTGCCGGGCCTCGGCGCGGGCGCGCGCGATCCGGGACTCGTGCTCCTCACTCCCCTCCCGCACATCGCGGAACCTGATCTCCTTGAGCGCCACGTCGCAGTCGAGCCGCTGGTCGTGGGCGAGCCAGACGTGGCCCATCCCGCCGGAGCCGACCTGCTTCAGAAGCAGATACCGGCCGTCGATGATCCGGCCCACTCCCGACTGCGCTGATCCTGCTGTCATCCGGTTGCCCCCGGGTTCTGCGTTGTCGTACGCCGGTCAGGCCGCGCTCTCGGTGGGCCCACCGGGCGCGGAGTCGCTCGTACCCGGGTCGACCGGGGCGGGCGGTGTGCTCGACACGGGCTCACTCGGCGGCGGCGCGCTGCTGACGGTGGGCTTGGTCGAGGTCGGTTCGTGCGAGGTCGGTGCGTGTGACGTCGGTTCGGCCGTCGGCGCGGTGGGGGCAGTGGCCGAGGGGGTGGTCGGGACACTGCTCGCAGGTGAGCCGGTCGGAGAGGTGTGCGACGGGTCCGACGTCGTTCCGCCGCCCGTTCCGCCGCTCGTGTCCGTGGGAGCGGCGGGCTTCGTGGGGGTGGGGGTGCCCGTATCCGTAGGGACACTCGACCCGGTGCCGCCGTCGGACGGCGAGGCGCTGCCCGACGACGCGCCGCCGGACGAGGGGCCGGAAGAGGGGCCGGACGATCCCCCGGACGGAGTGGGCGGGGTCGTCCCGGGATCCGAGCGCGCCCCGTTCGTGCCGCCGGTGCTCGTGCCGCCCGCTCCGTTCGTGCCGCCCGTGCTCGTGCCGGAATCCGACGGCGTGGCGGGACCACCGCCGCTCTCCGGCGGGCTGTCGGACGGCGCCGACAGGACGACCGACGTGCCCCAGGCGACCTGGCTGCCCTCGGCCGGCCGGGACGCCGTCACCTGGGCGTCGTCGGCCGGCAGGGTGTCACCGGCGTACGACATTCCCAGCCCCGCGTCGGTCAGCCGCCGGGTCGCCTCGGCGAAGGTCATGCCGGTGACCGGCGGTACGGCGTGCTTCTGCTGGGTGTCGAAGGACCGGTCCTGGCTGCCGTCGCTGCCCACCGGGCGGGCGATCCCCCGGTCGGGGTTGTGCACGTCGACGAGCTGGAGCTTGTGGATCTCCTGTGCCCCGGGCGGCGGCTCGACCACCACGGCGCGGTCCTGCCGGTAGTCGGCCCACTGATGGTTGCCGTTCTTGAACCGCACATCGGTCTTCGAGGCCTTTCCCTCGAAGGGGAGCAGCGGATTGCCGCAGGAGCACTTCACCGCGGGCAGTCCCTGTTGGTCGACCAGAATGGCGATTCCGGCCTGCAGCAGCGCGGCGTACGAAACCGCCTTGCCGTTCTTGTAGTCGTGATTCGTCACGAGAGTGTCGTGACGCAGTACGACGGGTGTGAGTTGATCGATATAACTCGGGATCTGATCCGTGCTTATATGCAGGACCCGCGCCCATTCCTGGGCCTTCGCCGAGTTCTTGGGGTCGGTGAGGAATTTCTTCAACTTCGCCACGGCGCAGGTGCCGGGTTTCGTGGTGCCGCCCCACACGCCGGTGCCAGGGCCGGTGCCGGTGCCGGGTGCGGTACCGGGTTCGGGCGCCGGTGCCGGTGAACCGCTTCCGTCGCTGCCGTCAGGGGCCCCGCCGTACAGCCCGGGACTGTTACTGGCCTGCACGCCACCGCTGGGCCGGGCCTCGGGCAGATGGATGTCCGTGCCGAGCTGTCGGTCCTCCTTGAAGAAGGGGGAGACCGAGGAAACCCCCACCGCCACGGCCCGCACCACGAACAACTGATCGGATTTACTGCACCCGCTGACTATCAGTGCCGAAACCAGCAGTAGAGCGAGCCGTCGGGCGGCGGAAATCCCCGCCCTTTGCATGGACGCACGAATTGACATGACCGCTCCCCCTGCGGTTTCCCCCGTTGTCCCCCATGCTACTGAACCGAAAAGCCCTTCACGCAAGGTGAATTGCAAAGTTAATTCAGCGGCCGCGTGCGTTGAGTGAGGCCAGATAGGCGTTGTACGCCTCGAGTTCCTTGTCACCGTCGCGGTCGGCGGCCCGGTCCGTGCGGCGGGCCTGCCGCTTCTCGGAGGCGTACCACTGGAAGAGCAGCGCGATCAGCACGAGGACGGAGGGGATCTCGCTGAACGCCCAGGCGATGCCGCCCGCGGCGCTCTGGTCGGAGAGCGCGTCGATGCCGAGCGAGGCGGGCGGGTTCTTGTACGTCTCCACCATCGGCGCGGACGCCATCATCAGCGCGATACCGAAGAACGCGTGGAACGGCATGCCCGCGAACAGCTCCAGCATCCGCATCAGATAGCCCGGCCGGTGCGGTCCGGGGTCGACGCCCATGATCGGCCAGAAGAAGACCAGGCCGACGGCGAGGAAGTGGCACATCATCGCGATGTGCCCGGTCTTGGAGCCCATCAGGAAGTCGAAGATGGGGGAGAAGTACAGCGCGTACAGGCTCGCGATGAACAGCGGGATCGTGAACGCCGGATGCGTGATGATCCGCATGTAGCGGCTGTGCAGGAACATCAGGAGGAGTTCGCGCGGCCCCTTGTTGCCTCGCGTGGCGGCCACCGGCAGCGCGCGCAGCGCCAGTGTGATCGGCGCTCCGAGCAGGATCAGGATCGGCGAGAGCATGCTGATCACCATGTGCTGCACCATGTGCACGCTGAACATGACCATGCCGTAGTCGTTCAGCTTGGTGCACATCACGAGCATCACGGTCAGCACGCCGAGCACGAAGGCGATGGTCCGCCCGACCGACCACTTGTCACCGCGCCGCGCGAGCCGCACAACCCCCCAGCCGTACAGGCCGAGTCCCACCAGGCAGGCGACGAGGAAGAACGGGTCCGCGGACCACTCGAGCCCCCGCCCCAGCGTGAACGGCGGCAGATCCATGGTCATGCCGTGCCCGCTGTGATCCATCCGCCGGCTCCTGATTCGTACGTTGTGCGCTGTCTGTCCGAACCAGAGTAGGACTGACCCCGGCCACACCTGTGACCGGGGTCAGTGCAGCGCCCCGTCAGGGGCGCGGGGAACTGCGCGACAAGCCACGATGCTGCCGCAGCCGAGAACGAACCCTCAGAGCACGCACTCCGCTTCCGCGTAGCGCTCCTCAGGAACCGTCTTCAGGCTCTCCACCGCCTCCGCGAGCGACACCATGACGATGTCGGTCCCCCGCAGCGCGGTCATCTTCCCGAAGTCGCCGCGATGCGCGGCCTCCACCGCGTGCCAGCCGAACCGCGTGGCGAGCACGCGGTCGTACGCCGTCGGGGTCCCCCCGCGCTGGACGTGCCCGAGGATCACCGGCCGGGCCTCCTTGCCGAGGCGCTCCTCCAGCTCCAGGGAGAGCTGCCGGGCGATGCCGGCGAAGCGCTCGTGCCCGTAGACGTCCTTGCCGCCCTCGTCGAACTCCATGGTGCCCGGGCGAGGCTTCGCCCCCTCCGCGGCGACGACGATCGCGAACCGCTTGCCCGCCTCGAAACGCTCGCCGACCCGCGCGGCCAACTCCTCGATGTCGAAGGGGCGTTCGGGGACGACGATGGCGTGCGCACCCGCCGCCATGCCGGAGTGCAGGGCGATCCAGCCCGTGTGGCGGCCCATGACCTCCACGATCAGCACCCGCTGGTGGGACTCGGCGGTGGTCTTCAGCCGGTCCAGAGCCTCGGTCGCGACGCCGACGGCCGTGTCGAAGCCGAAGGTCACGTCCGTCACGGCGATGTCGTTGTCGATGGTCTTCGGCACGCCGACGATGGGCAGGCCGTTGTCCGAGAGCAGCCGGGCCGCCTTCAGCGTGCCCTCGCCGCCGATCGGGATGATCGCGTCGAGGCCGAGCTCCTCGACATGGCCCTTGGCCCGCTCCACGCCGTCACGCAGCTGCGCGGGCTGGACCCGGGAGGAACCGAGGATCGTGCCGCCGCGAGCCAGGATGCCGCTCACCGCGTCGAGGTCGAGCTTCAGGTAGTCGCACTCCAGAAGCCCCTTCCAGCCGTCCCGGAAGCCGATGACCTCGTCGCCGTGGTCGACGACGGCGCGGTGCACGACGGACCGGATGACGGCGTTCAGGCCGGGGCAGTCGCCGCCGGACGTGAGGACACCAATGCGCATAGCCCGAAATACCTTCTCAACGTGGGCCGGGTACCGGACCACGCTGTCCGGCTGGAATCCCGGTCACCCTACCGGCGGGACGGGGTGGTGCCGTAGCCGGCGTCCGCCTGGTGGACGTGGCCGCACAAGTGAGCGGACATGCGGTCAGGCGGGCCCGACCTGGGTACACCGTGCCGGATACGCCTAGGGCGCGCTTGAGGTATCCCTCGAGCGCGCCCTGTGGACATCCCGTACCGTTTGTCCGTTGTTGGCCGACCGTTCAGGCGGGCTGCTGCGCCGCGGAGATGCGCTCGCCCCGGAGCGCCTCGTACCAGCGGTCGTCGATCGGCGGCAGCGCGTTCACGTCGAGCGCCAGCTTCAGCAGCAGGTCCGCGATCTGCGGGTTGCGGGCGAGCACGGGCCCGTGCATGTACGTGCCGAAGACCGTGTCGTTGTACGCGCCCTCGGTGCCGTCGCCGGTGCCGTTGCCCTTGCCGAGCCGCACCTGCGCGAACGGACGCGCGGTGGGGCCGAGGTGGGTGACGCCCTGGTGGTTCTCGAACCCGGTCAGCTGCGGCAGGCCGAGGCGCGGGTCGATGTCTCCGAGTACGTCACCGACGCACCGCTCGCCCTCGCCGCGTACCGAGACCACGTCGAGCAGGCCGAGGCCGGGCTCGCGCTGCCCGAGGTCGTTGATGAACTCGTGGCCGAGGATCTGGTAGCCGGCGCAGACCGAGAAGACGATCGCGCCGTTGCCCACCGCGCGGTGCAGACCGCCGTCGCGGCGCAGACGCTCCGCGGCGAGCCGCTGCGGCCGGTCCTCGCCGCCACCGATCAGATAGATGTCGCCGGAGGTCGGGATCGGCTGGTCGCTGCGTACGTCGAGACGGGCGACGTCGAGACCGCGCTGGCGGGCCCGGCGCTCCACGACGAGGGCGTTGCCCTGGTCGCCGTAGGTGCTCAGCAGGTCCGGGTAGATCCACACCAGGCGCAGGCTGTTGTCACTCATTCTCTTGGTCCTCCGTGGCTGCTCAGTTGCCGACACGACGCCTCAAATCCTGGAATGCGGTGTAGTTCGCGATGACCTCGATGCGACCGGGCGGGGCGAGCTGCACCGCCTGGTCGAGGTTCTCGCAGACCTGGAAGGACTGGTTGGCGACCTCGAGACGCACGGCGAGGTCGAGCTTGCGGTCGCCGAGCACGAAGATGGGGTGCCCGGTCAGTCGGGTGTAGTCGACGTCCCACAGCCAGGAGGTGTCGGTACCGTCGGCGCCCCGCGCGTTCACGGACAGGATGACCGGGGTCGGCGGCGGGTCGATCAGGGAGAACGTCTCGAGCCAGCCCGCCGGGTTCTTGGCGAGCAGCAGACGCAGGTCGCGCTGCATGAACTGCACCACGTCGTAGCGTCCGGCGACCGCCTGCACCTGGTACATGCGCTCCAGGGCGACCTGCGGGGGCACCCCGAAGACCGCGGCGACGGCGGCCGACGAGGCGGCGTTCGCCTTGTTGGCCCGGCCGGGCAGCTGGAGGTGGATCGGCCACGCGGAGCCGTGCGGGTCGAGGACGTGGTCCCCGGACAGCGCCCAGGTCGGCGTCGGACGGCGGAAGCCGCAGTCGCCGCAGAACCAGTCGTCTCCGGGGCGCTGCATCACACCGCCGCAGGACGGGCAGGACCAGGCGTCGTCCTTCCACATCTGACCGGCCGCCACCCACATGACGTTCGGCGAGGAGGAAGCGGCCCACACGACGAGCGGGTCGTCGGCGTTGGCGACCACGACGGCCTTGGAACCGGCCAGGCCCTCGCGCCAGTGCTCGGCCATCATCCGGGTCTCGGCGGCCCGGTCGAGCTGGTCGCGGGAGAGATTGAGCAGGGCGATGCACTTCGGGTCGGTGTCGCGGGCGACACCCGCGAGGTACTTCTCGTCGACCTCGATGACCGCGAACTTCGCGTCCGAACCCCCGGCGAGGGCCGAGGTGATACCGGCCGGCATGTTGGCGCCCAGCGCGTTGGACACGACCGGGCCCGCGGCGCGCAGCGCCTCCGCGATCAGCCGGGTGGTCGTGGTCTTGCCGTTGGTCGCCGACACCAGGATCACGTCCAGGTGGGTGGCGAGCCTGGCCAGCAGATCGGGGTCGAGCTTGAGTGCCACCCGGCCGCCGATCACCGATCCGCTGCCGCGTCCGGCGGCCCGCGAGACGGCCGCCGCCGCCTTGCCCGCCGTCACGGCCAGCTTGGCCCGCGGCGTCAGCGGGTCCGAGTTGCCTGACATCGTTTCTCGATCCTCCTTGCGTACGCGCCGCGCCTCTGCCCCCGGCACCGTGTGGGCCTCAGCCTATCGAGATCCACTCACGTGCCCGAATCGCGGCACCTCCACGGTGCCCGCGCGACATTCGCGCGCCCATGAGGACCGTACCCTTGCCGCCATGCGACACGGCTCCATCCCCGGCACCCGAGGGCGCGTCCGGCCGGTGACTCTGCTCGGCGACCCCGTTCTGCACACACCGTGTGAAGACGTCACGGACTTCGGTCCCGAACTCGCGCAACTCGTCGAGGACATGTTCGCGACGATGTACGCCGCCCAGGGCGTCGGCCTCGCCGCGAACCAGGTCGGCGTCGCGTCGCGGGTCTTCGTGTACGACTGCCCGGACGACGAGGATGTCCGCCATCTGGGACACGTGGTGAACCCCCGTCTCGTCGAGGCGGACGGAGTGGTGCTGCGCGGGCCGGAGGGCTGTCTCTCGCTGCCCGGCCTGGAAGCGGGGACGGAGCGGTACGACCACGCCGTTGTCGAGGGTTTCAGGGTGGACGGGGAGCCGGTGTCGGTGCGGGGCACGGGGTGGTTCGCCCGGTGTCTGCAGCACGAGTACGACCATCTGGAGGGTGGTCTGTACGTGGACCGGTTGAGCGGTTGGCGCCGGCGCCGGGTGATGAGGCAGGCGGCGCGGGCGTCTTGGGGGCGCTGAGCTTCGCGGGCCGGCTGCGGGTTGTTTTCGGCTGAGCGCGCGGTTACCCGCGCCCCTGGAGGGGCGCCGACCTGCGCGCCCCGCTCTGAGGGCTGCGGAGAACCGCGCGACCAGCCACGAACCCGCAGCAGACACCCGACCTCAGAACCCGGGACCCCCGACACGATCGCCGGCCGCGGCCAGCCGGCCCCACAGCAGGTCGGCCAGACTCCGTACCAACTCGGCCCGGGAGCACGGCTGCTCACCGAGCCACCAGTCCCCGGCGGCATGCATCATGCCGACGATCCCGTGCCCCCACACCCGCGCCAACTGCTGACTGCCCGGTCCGAGATCCACCCGTTCCTCGATGACCTCGGCCAACTCCTCGCCCATGCGGCGCAGCAGCGGCGCGGAGTGCTTGCCCAGGTCGAAGCCCTGGTCGGCGGACGAGGCGCCCTCCGTGGGGTGCATCAGGAAGCGGTAGACCTGAGGGTGCGCCTCGATGGCCGCGAGATACGTGTCGAGCGTGGCCTCCACCCGCTCCCGGCGCTCCGCGGGGGCGTCCAGCGCGGCCCGCAGCGCTCCGAGGAGGGCGTCGGTGTGCCGCTTGGCCAGGGCCGCGTACAGTCCACCCTTGTCGCCGAAGTGGCGGTACAGGATCGGCTTGGTGATGCCCGCTTCGGCGGCGATGGCGTTCATCGAGGCCCCGGGGCCGTCGCGGAGCACCACTCTGTCGGCGGCCTCCAGCAGCTCGCGCCGGCGGCGGTCGGCGGACCTCTGCTGGTCGGTTCGCTGTGTGGTGTCCATGATTTCTCCCCACCCGTGGTGATTCGGCGACGCCTGCGCAAAGTAACACTCATCGGCCCATGCGTATCGAACGGGCTGCCGAGCGGAACGTGGGAGTTGACTTTTACTACTGATCAGTAACAGACTCCAGTTACCGCAAGTAACACTTTAGTGCAGTGCTGGAGGGGTCATGGCCGAGTTCACCATGGAGCTCAACGACGAACAGAGGGAGGTCCGCGACTGGCTCCACGGGTTCGCCGCCGAGGTGATCCGCCCCGCGGCCGCCGAGTGGGACGAGCGCGAGGAGACTCCCTGGCCGGTCATCCAGGAAGCCGCGAAGGTCGGCATCTACTCCCTGGACTTCTACGCCCAGCAGTACTTCGACCCGACCGGTCTCGGCATACCCATGGCCATGGAGGAGCTGTTCTGGGGCGACGCGGGCATCGCCCTGTCGATCGTCGGCACCGGCCTGGCCGCCGTGGGCGTCCTCGCCAACGGCACCGAGGAGCAGATCGGCACCTGGATCCCGCAGATGTACGGCGACGCCAACGATGTCAAGGTCGCTGCCTTCTGCTCCTCCGAGCCCGACGCCGGCTCCGACGTCGCCTCGATGCGCACGCGTGCCGTCTATGACGAGGCCAAGGACGAGTGGGTGCTCAACGGCACCAAGACCTGGGCGACCAACGGTGGCATCGCCAATGTCCATGTCGTCGTCGCGGTCGTCGACCCGGACCTCGGCTCCAAGGGGCACGCCTCCTTCATCGTGCCGCCGAGCACGCCGGGCCTCTCCCAGGGCCAGAAGTTCAAGAAGCACGGCATTCGTGCCTCGCACACCGCGGAGGTCGTCCTCGACGACGTCCGCGTCCCCGGGTCCTGCCTGCTCGGCGGCAAGGCGAAGCTGGACGAGCGCCTGGCCCGCGCCCGGGAGCGCGCCAAGGCGGGCGGCGGCGAGCGGGTGAAGAACGCCGCGATGGCCACGTTCGAGGCGTCGCGTCCGGCGGTCGGGGCCATGGCGGTGGGCACGGCCCGCGCCGCGTACGAGGTCGCCCTCGACTATGCGATGACGCGTGAGCAGTTCGGGCGTCCGATCGTCGACAACCAGGGTGTCGCGTTCCAGCTCGCCGACATGCGTACGTCGATCGATGCCGCGCGTCTGCTGGTCTGGCGGGCTTCGTGGATGGCGGTCAACGGGAAGCCGTTCACCGCGGCCGAGGGGTCGATGTCCAAGTTGTTCGCCAGTGAGACGGCGAAGAAGGTCACCGGTCAGGCGATCCAGATCCTGGGTGGAAATGGCTACACCCGCGAGTATCCGGTGGAGCGGATGCACCGGGATGCGGCCATTTACACCATTTTTGAGGGTACGAGTGAGATTCAGCGGCTGGTGATCGCTCGGACGCTTTCCGGGATGCCGATTCGGTAGTCACCGGAGCTTCAGAGGGGTGAGCTGCTCGATGTCGTATCGCGCCCTCAGTTCCTCGATGGCCGCGTGGTCGGGTGGGCCGCCAGAACCGAGGATCTCCAGCAGCTCCTCGAAGTAGCGCTCGTGGTCCGGGGGCGGGGAGGCCTGGAAGAACATCTTCGCCCGGGTCTCGGTGGGGTTGGAGAAGGCGTGGGGACAGCCCGGGGGCACGACGATGACCGTGCCCGGGGTTGCCCGTACCACCCGGCTGCCCGAACTCGACTCCCACTTCTGCCAGTTGTCGGGGGTCCGGATCCGGGGCTCGAAGGCGAGCACGTCCAGCTCGCCTTCGAGCACGTAGAACAGCTCCTCGCTGCGCGTGTGCACGTGGGCGCCCACGTCGAACCCGGGCGGTACCAGTACCTCGAAGGTGGACGCGGTGCGCGAGTGTGAGCCGGTCACCTTGAACGTCACGTGCTGGGCGGGGGTTTGCACGATCCGGCCGTGACCCGGTGGTACGAGGAGTCCTTCGGTCATGGTCATCGGGTCGCTCTCCACGTCACGGGCAGAGCTTCGGGGCCACGGATCAACGCGCCTTTCTTGAACCGGACCTGACGTGGGGGAACGGCGAGCCGCAGCCCCGGCAGCCGGTCCACCAGCGCGTCGACCAGGAGTTCCGACTCCAGCCTGGCCAGCATCCCGCCCGGGCAGTAGTGCGGGCCGAAGCCGAACGCCACGTGCGGATTGGGGCTGCGCTCGAAGTCGATGTGCTCCGGGTCCGGGAAGACCTCCGGGTCGCGGTTGGCGGCCAGGTACGAGACGTAGATCGGATCGCCGGCCCGGATCCGTACGCCCCTGATCTCGACGTCCTCCCTCGCGATCCGCGACAGGCCGACCATGTTGCGGTGCGGGATGTAGCGCAGCAGCTCGTCGATGGCCTGGGCGCGGATCCGAGGGTCGGAGCGCAGCCGGTCGGCCAGCGCCGGGCGGGTCATGAGCAGGTAGAACATCTGCCCGCTGTTGTTCGTGACCGCCTCGCCGCCGATCTGGAGGAGGACGGCGAGTCCGACGGCCTCCTCCATACCGATCTCGTCCCGGCCCACGGCGGCGCCCAGCAGCGAGGTGACGTCCTCGTCCCTGCTGTCGTTCCGGGCGCCGATGAGCTTCCTGAAGTAGGCGCCCATCTCGTCCTTGGCCCTCTCGCTGACCTCGGCGCCGTGCGCGGAGGACAGGATCAGCTGCGTCCAGGTGTGCATGCCCTGCCGGTCGTCGGCAGGGACGCCCATCAGCTCGCAGATGACCGCGATGGGGAAGGGGGTGAGGACCGCCTCGGTGAGATCGGCGGGCGGTCCGACCCGCAGCAGCTCGTCGACCATCTCGTCGAGCGTGCGCCGGGCCTTGTCGCGGACCCGCTCCACCCCGCGTGCCGTGAAGGCCGCGGCCACCGAGCGGCGCAGCCGGGTGTGGTCGGGCGGGTCCAGGAAGCCCACCGCGCCGCGGACCGGGATGAAGTGCGGGGCGAGCCGGGTGACCGGCTGGTCCATGACCGCCTCGCGGCTGAACCGTGGGTCGTTGGTGACCATGCGCACATCGTCGTGGCGGGTCACCAGCCAGGCCCAGCCCTCGCCGTTGGGCAGCTGGATCCGGGTGACCGGTCCCTCGTGCATCAGCTCGGTCAGGACCGGGTCGAATTCCACGCCCTTCAGGTCGAGGGCGGGCCAGTGCCGGACAGGCGGCAGTGGCCCGGTGATCGTCTTCTCGGTCATTGCGTTCACACCGTCTCGTCGTTGGTGTCGCGCCAGCGGCCCAGGGCCATTTCCGCGGTGATGCCGGGGCCGAAGCCCGCGAGCAGTCCGCGTGCGGAGTGCTCGGCACCGCCCTCGTCGAACAGCCGGCGCAGCGCGTCCAGGACGACGGCGCTGGCGATGTTCCCGTACTCGGTGAGGGTCGCCCGGCTGAACCGGAAGGCCTCCGGCGGGACCTCGAGGAACTTGCTGAGGTCGTCGAGGATCCTGGGGCCGCCCGCGTGGATGATGTAGAAGTCCAGGTCGGAGGCGTCCCAGTCGTGCTGTCGCGCGAGGGCGTGGAGGGCGGGGGCGAGCGGTTCCATCGTCCCGGGAACCCGCTTGTCCAGCAGGAAGTGGAAGCCCGTGGCGCGGACGTCGTACATGATCCAGTCCTCGGTCTTGGGGACCAGGTAGGAGCCGTTGCGCTCCAGGTGGACGCCGGTGCCGCCGTTGCCGCGGACGACGGCGGCGGCGATGCCGTCCCCGAACAGGCCGTTGCAGAGCAGCGAGCCGACGCTGAGATCGGTCGGCTGGTAGCAGAGCGAGCAGAACTCGCAGGCCACGATGAGCGCGTTGGCGTCGGGGTACGCCGTGCAGAAATCGTGGGCCCGGTTGATCGCGGCGCCGCCCGCCGCGCAGCCCAGCTGGGCTATGGGTATTTGTCGGGTGTCGCTGCTGAAGTCCATCGTGTTGATCAGCCAGGCCGTGAGCGAGGGCATCATGAACCCGGTGCACGAGACGTAGATGATCATGTCGATGTCGGAGGTGAGCAGCTCGGCGTCATCCAGCGCCCGCTGTATGACGGCGGGGACGCGGGCCTTGGCCTCACTCTCGTAGACCTTGTTGCGTTCTTCGAAGCCCGGGTGTTTCAGCGTCTCCGCGATGGGCTGCACGATGTGCCGGGTTTGGACACCGGTGTTCTCGATCAGTCGGAGTGCCAACGGCAGTTGCGGGTGGTCCTCGTGACGGGAGCGAGCCAGCTCCAGCGTCTCCTCCATCGTGATCACGTATTCCGGCACGGAGACCGAAGGTCTGCACAAAGTCGCCATGACGCGCGCCTTCTTTCGCCTTCCGGGGAACTCTCGTCCCCCGGCGGAAGAGTGGTTCACCCACGGGGGCGGTTCACCCACCGGGGTGGTCCACCCACGATCACCCGGAAGCGTGGGGATCTCGCGTCGGGCTACTCCATTCCGGGGATTTTTGGGAGGACGCGGGAGTGCGAGGGAAGAGGCCCCGGGACGGCCGAACCGAAGGAGTACGCCATGGTGCGCACGGCCAGGGAACTGCTGGAGGACACCACGGGGAAGCTCGCCCCGGACCCCCACGCCAACCGGCTGTTGCCCCTCATCGCCCGGGGCGCGGCCCAGCGTTCCACGCTCGCCGCCCTCGCCCTGGAACAGCGCCATGTGATCGCCGCGGACCGCCGTGCGTTCCTGCATCTGGCCGAGCGTCCGGACGTCGAGCCGCAGAGCGCCGCCTTCTTCACCCTGCTCGCGGAGGGTGAGGCTCTGGCCCAGGACAGGCTGGAAGCGTTCGCCGCCGCCTGCGGGGTGGACCAGGCGCGGGCGGCGGCCTACGAGCCGATCGCGGACTGCCAGGCCTATCCCGCGTACGTCGCCTGGCTGGCCCTGAACGGCTCACCGGCCGACGTGGTGCTCGCCCTGAGCGGCAACTTCACGACGTGGGGCGGCTATTGCGCGGCGATCGCCGAGGCCCTGCGCCGCCACTACGGCTTCGGCGGCGAGGTGTGCGGCTTCTTCGACTTCTTCGCGGCACCCGCCCCGGAGCTGGAGCGGAAGGCGCTCGCGGCTGTACAGGCGGCGCTGGACGCGGGGCGGATCGGGGAGACCGAGGTCCTCCGGTACGGGCGGCTGCTGCAGAGCTACGAGGCGAAGTTCTGGCACGCCCTGTGGGAACTCGACCAGCGGCCGACCTGAGGGCGCGTCGGTCCGGCGCGCGGACCGGGCGAACGCGCGCCGTCAGTCGGACGTCGTCCCGCTGCTGTGCGCGATGCAGGCCACGTCGATGCGGTCGGCGAGCTTGGCGAGTTCGATGGTCAGTGTCGCCACCGTGTCCTCGTCGAGTCCGTCCTGGCCGGCCTCCACCAGGTGCAGCCATCGGCCGCCCACCGTGCGCAGCAGTTTGCTGACGTCGGCGGCCGCCACCTGCAACGTGCCGCGGTCGTCGACGATCAGAGGCAGGGTCACTTCGCGGTTCACAGGGGGATCGTAGCTGCGGAACGCTTACGCTCCGTGCCATACGGTGGTGATGTTGCAGAACTCGCGGATTCCGTGTCCCGACAGTTCACGCCCGTAGCCCGAGCGCTTGACCCCGCCGAACGGGAACGCCGGGTGGGAGGCGGTCATCCCGTTGAAGAACACGCCGCCCGCCTCCAGGTCGCGCACGAACCGATCCACTTCGGCCTCGTCGTTCGTCCAGACGTTCGAACTCAGCCCGAACGGCGTGTCGTTCGCGAGCGCCACCGCCTCGTCCAGATCGGCGGCGCGGTAGAGCGTGGCGACCGGCCCGAAGGTCTCCTCCTGGTGGACCCGCATCTCGGGGGTGATGTCGGTGAGGATCGTCGGCGCGTAGTACCAGCCGTGCTCCGTGAAGCCTTCGGGACGCTCGCCGCCGCAGAGCACGGTCGCGCCGTTCTCCACCGCGTCGTCGACGAGTTCCTCCAGGTCACCGCGGCCCTGCTCGGTGGAGAGCGGGCCGATGTCGGTGGCCTCGTCGAGCGGATCGCCGACCTTCAGCGCCTTCATGCCCGCCGTGAAGCGCTCGGCGAAGGCGTCGAACACGTCCGTGTGCACGATGAACCGCTTGGCGGCGATGCACGACTGCCCGTTGTTCTGCACCCGGGCCGTCACCGCGGTCCTCGCCGCCCGGTCCACGTCGGCGGACGGCATGACGACGAACGGGTCGCTGCCGCCCAGCTCCAGCACCGTCTTCTTGACCTCGTCCCCGGCGACCGAGGCCACCGAGCGCCCCGCCGGCTCACTCCCGGTCAGCGTCGCCGCCTTGACCCGGGGATCGCGCAGGATGCCCTCCACGGCGCCCGAGCCGATCAGCAGCGTCTGGAAACAGCCCTCGGGGAAGCCCGCCCGGCGGAACAGGTCCTCCAGATAGAGGGCGGTCTGCGGCACGTTCGAGGCGTGCTTGAGCAGGCCGACGTTGCCCGCCATCAGGGCGGGCGCGGCGAATCGGACCACCTGCCAGAGCGGGAAGTTCCACGGCATGACGGCCAGCACCGGGCCCAGCGGCCGGTAGCGCACCAGGACGCGGGAGGCGCCGGAGTCCTTGACGTCGGAGTCGGCGGGCTCCTCGTCGGCGAGCAGCTCCTCGGCGTGGTCGGCGTACCAGCGCATCGACTTCGCGCACTTGGCGGCCTCCGCGCGGGCCTGCTTGACGGGCTTGCCCATCTCCGTGGTCATCACCCGGCCGATGTCGTCCCGCTCCTCGTCGAGGAGGTCGGCCGCCCTGTGCAGCAGCCGTGCACGCTCGGCGAAGGACGTGGTGCGATAGTCGCGGAACGTGGTCTCGGCCGTGGCGAGCCTGCGCTCGATCTCCTCGGCGCCGAGCGCGTCGTACGTTTTGAGCGTCTCGCCGTTCGCCGGGTTCACCGTCGCGATGGGCATGGCCGACCTCCTGAAGCGGGCTGTTCCTCGAGCCTGTTTTCCGACCCTCCCGCGCGGCGCGGTGCGGCGCAACGCGGAGGGCGTTCTCAGTCCGAGTGCTCCGCCAGCCGCTCGAGAAACGCCGCCTGCGCCGGCACGATCAGCTCCCCGGCCCGGTCCAGGCCGAACCACTCCACCTGGTCCAGCTCGGGAAACTCCTGGCGCCGCCCCGACTTCGGCGGCCACTCCCTCTCGAAGGTGCCCGGGACCACGAGCGCCGGGTCGAGGTCCGCCTCGATCGCCCAGGCCGTGACGACCTTGCCGTTCTTCTGCGTGACCTCGCCGAGCGGGACGGCCTCGCCGTCGGGCGGCGGCAGCCCCAGTTCCTCCTGGAACTCCCGGCGCGCCGCGTCCCAGGCGGTCTCGTCGGGCTCGTACTCGCCCTTGGGCACGGTCCACGCCCCGGCGTCCCGCCGGGCGAAGAAGGGGCCGCCCATATGGCCGAGCAGCACCTCCGGGCCGTCGTCGGTGCGCCGGTACAGCAGCAGTCCCGCACTGCGCTTCCCCGTCACGGGGCCACCTCCGGGTGTGCGGCGAGCAGGGCCTCGACCGTGTCGGCGCCCGCGGGCGTCTTGTCCTCGCGGTAGCGCACCACGCGGGCGAAGCGCAGCGTGACCCCGGCCGGGTAGCGGGTGGACCTCTGCAGACCGTCGTAGGCGATCTCCACGACGAGTTCGGGCCGTACGGTGACCACGTGGCCGCTGTCCTCGACGGCCAGCTCCTGGAGGCGCTCGGTCTGCCAGGTCAGCATCGCGTCCGTCATGCCCTTGAAGGTCTTGCCGAGCATCGCGAAGGAACCGTCCGCGGCGCGGGCCCCGAGGTGCAGGTTGGAGAGTTTGCCGGTGCGCCGTCCGTGGCCCCACTCGGCCGCCAGGACCACCAGGTCGAGGGTGTGCACGGGCTTGACCTTCAGCCACGACGCCCCGCGCCGGCCCGCGCTGTAGGGGGCGTCCAGGGCCTTCACCACCACGCCTTCGTGACCGCGCTCCAGCGTCTCGGCGAGGAATCGTCGTGCCGGGGAGATGTCCTCGGGCCCGTGGGCGAGGGCGCGCCGCACCCGCATCGGCTCGGGCACCAGCCGCGCCAGCTCCGCGTGCCGTTCGGTGAACGGCAGATCCAGCAGATCCCGCCCGTCGACCGACAGCGCGTCGAAGAAGACGGGGGAGACCGGCACGCTCCTCGCGGCCGTGGCCACGTCCACCCGCGAGCCCACCCGCCCGGCCGTCTCCTGGAAGGAGCGTGGCCGCCCGTCCTCGTCCAGCGCGATCACCTCGCCGTCGAGGATGAACCGGGTGCCCTTCAACTCCATCGCGGCGGAGGTGAGTTCGGGCAGCCGGTCGGTGATGTCGTCGAGGGTGCGGGTGTAGATCCGTACGTCGTCGCCGTCGCGGTGCAGCTGTACGCGGATGCCGTCGAGCTTCTCCTCGACGGCACACGCGCCCAGCTTCTCCACGGCTTCGGACACGGACGTGGCGCTGTGGGCGAGCATGGGCAGCACCGGGCGGCCCACCGTGAGCCGGAAGTCGTCCAGGGCCCCCGGGCCGTCCGCCAGCAGCGCCCGCGCCACCGTCTGCAGCGATCCGGCGAGCATCACCGCCCGCCGTACGCCCGCGGCGGGCGCGCCGGTCGCCTCGGCGAGCCCCTCGACCGCGACCGCGTCCAGCGCGCCCTGCCGCACCTCACCGGTGAGCAGCCCGAACAGGAACCGCTGCTCGTCCTCGGTGGCCGCCGCCCGCAGCTCGTCCAACAGCCGCCTGCGCTCCGCCTGCGAGCCGGCGCCCGTGACCGTGCCGACCTCCGTGAGCCGGGCGTCCACGTCCCGCACCGTGAGCGAGGGCTCGGGCGCGGGTGGCACAGGCCCGCTCAGCAGCTTCCAGCCGATGCCGAGCCGCCCCTGGGGGAGACGGCCCGCCAGATACGGGATCACGATCGGCACGTCGTCCGCGTCGGCGTCCCGGAACAGCTCGGCGAGCAGGGCGGTCTTCCGGGACCGCGCCGAGGTGGCGGCGACCTCCCGGGACACATGGGCGAGCCGGGCGAGCAGCATGGAGCCATGGTGCTACGGAGGGGCGCCGTCCACACCCGGGCGGTTCAGCTCCGGGGTCAGGACCTGTCCTGGGCGGCGTCGAGGTCGGCGAAGAGCAGCTCGCCGTTGAGCGTGGCCGCCGCCCGGTAGCCCGCGCCCGCGGCGTTCACGACCTGCTCGGCGAAGCCCACCGCGTTGCCCGCCGCCCAGACGCCGGGCACGGTCGTCAGGCCCGTCTCGTCGACCACCGGGTACGTGCCGAACGGGGTCTCGCGCAGCTCGGCGCCCAGCCGCTCGAACAGGTCGTTGCGGGGGACCGCGCGCGGCGCCACGAAGAGCGTCGAGCGGTCATGGACGGTGCCGTCCGTGAGCCGGACCCCCGTGAGCCGGTCGCCCTCGACGACGAGCCCCGCGACCTCACCGGGCTCCACGACGACCCCGGCGGTGGCGAGCCGTCGCGTGTCGTCGGCCGTCAGCTCCGCCTCGGTGACCGTGTGCAGGAACAGCGTGACGTCCTTCGACCACTGGGAGACCATCAGCGCCTGGTGGACGCTCATCGGCGTGGTGGCCAGCACCCCGAAGGACGTGTCGCGGACCTCCCAGCCGTGGCAGTAGGGGCAGTGCAGCACGTCCCGCCCGAAGCGCTCGGCGATCCCTGTGACCGCCGGGAGCTCGTCGGCCAGCCCGGTGGCGAGGACCAGCCGCCGCGCGTGCACGGTCCGTCCGGCCGCGAGCGTCACGCGGAACTCGCCGTTGTCCTGGCGGGACACGTCCACCGCCCGGTCCCGGACCAGCTCGACGCCGTACCGCGCGATCTCCTCGCGCCCCGCGGCGAGGAATTCCGCGGGCGGCATGCCGTCCCGGGTCAGATAGCCCTGCAGATGCGCGGCGGGCGCGTTGCGCGGCTCGCCCGCGTCGACGACGAGCGTGCGGCGCCTGGCCCGGCCGAGGACCAGTGCGGCGGACAGGCCGGCCGCGCCGCCTCCGACGACGACGGCCTCGTACCTCTCGGTCATGTCGGTCATGGTGACCACCTCCACCGCAGACGGTCGCCCGACCGGTGCCGTATTGACAAATGTCTTTGCCGAATCTGCAATATGGGCATGAGCAAGGGTATGGATGACGACGCACGGACGGACGAGGTGCTGGCCGAGGTCGGGCCGAGGCTACGGCGCGTCCGCAAGGAGCGGGGCGCGACACTCGCCGGCCTGTCCGAGGCGACCGGTATCTCCGTGAGCACGCTGTCGCGGCTGGAGTCGGGGCTGCGCAAGCCCAGTCTGGAGCTCCTGCTGCCGATCGCCCGGGCCCACGAGGTGCCGCTGGACGAGCTGGTCGGCGCGCCCCCGGTGCGCGACCCGCGGGTACGCGCCCAGCCCATCGTGCGCGGCGGTCGCACCCACTGGCCGCTCACCCGGCAGCCCGGCGGACTCCAGGCGTACAAGGTGCTCGAACCGCAGCGCAAGCTCGAGCCGGAACCCCGGACCCACGAGGGCTATGAGTGGCTGTACGTGATGTCGGGGCGACTGAGGCTCGTGCTGGCCGATCATGATGTGGTGCTCGGTCCGGGGGAGGCCGCCGAATTCGACACGCGGGTGCCGCACTGGTTCGGGTCCACGGGGGAGGGGCCCGTGGAGTTCCTGAGCCTGTTCGGGCCGCAGGGGGAACGGATGCATGTGAGGGCGCGTCCGGCCCGCTCGTGAGGGCGTGACGCACATGACTGTTCCCTGATCGGCAAGCGACCGCTTAGTATGCGGTCGAGCCCGGTCAGACAGAGCAGTCCCGTGGAGGCCCCGCATGCAGGCATGGCAAGTACACCAGCTCGGCGAACCGAGCCAGGTGATGGAGCTCCAGGACGTGGAGCGACCGGTGCCCGGTGAGGGGCAGGTCCTGCTCAAGGTGCGCGCGGCGAACATCAACTTCCCGGACGTGCTGATGTGCCGCGGGCACTACCAGGTCAGGCCGCCACTGCCGTTCACGCCCGGTGTCGAGATCTGCGGCGAGACCGAGGACGGACGCCGCGTGCTGGCCAACCCCGCGCTGCCGCATGGCGGTTTCGCCGAGTACGCCGTCGCGGACGCCGCCGCCCTGCTGCCCGCGCCCGACACCCTCGACGACGCCGAGGCGGCCGCCCTGCACATCGGCTACCAGACGGGGTGGTTCGGCCTGCACCGCCGGGCCCGTCTCGAAGCCGGTGAGACGCTGCTCGTCCACGCCGCCGCCGGAGGGGTCGGCAGCGCGGCCGTGCAGCTGGGGAAGGCGGCGGGCGCCACCGTCATCGGCGTGGTCGGCGGGGGCGACAAGGTGGCCGTGGCGCGCGAGCTGGGCTGCGACGTCGTCATCGACCGGCGTACCCAGGACGTCATCGCCGCCGTGAAGGAAGCCACCGGCGGCCGGGGCGCCGACGTGATCTACGACCCCGTGGGCGGCGAGGCGTACACCCAGTCCACCAAGGTTGTCGCCTTCGAGGGCCGGATCGTTGTCGTGGGCTTCGCCAGCGGCTCGATCCCCAGCCCGGCGCTCAACCACGCCCTGGTGAAGAACTACGCGATCCTCGGCCTGCACTGGGGTCTGTACGGCGCCAAGAGCCCCAAGCTCATCCAGCACTGCCACGAGCAGCTCACCGAGCTGGCCGCGCGCGGTGCCATCAAGCCGCTGGTCAGCGAGCGCGTGCCGCTGGGCGGCGGCGCGGCCGCCGTGCAGCGGGTCGGCGACGGTGTCACCACCGGCCGGGTCGTCGTGGTGCCCTCTCTCGAGAACGGAGCAGCCGCATGACCGACGCAGCCGAACTGCGCACCCGTACGAAGGAGTTGCTGGCGGCGCACCCGCCCGCGACCACGGACCGCCTCGACTTCCTCAAGGCCCGCTTCGACGCCGGACTCGCCTGGGTGCACTACCCCGAGGGCCTCGGCGGACTCGGCGCCCCACGCACCCTCCAGGCCGTCGTGGACGCCGAACTGGAGGCCGCCGGCGCACCCGACAACGACCCGCGGCGCATCGGCATCGGCCTCGGCATGGCCGCGCCGACCATCCTCGGCTTCGGCACGGAGGAGCAGAAGCGGGACTTCCTCAGGCCGTTGTGGGTCGGCGAGGAGGTCTGGTGCCAGCTCTTCAGCGAGCCCGGCGCCGGGTCCGACCTGGCCGCGCTCGGTACGCGCGCCGTCCGGGAGGGAGACAACTGGGTGGTCAACGGGCAGAAGGTGTGGACCTCCAGCGCCCACGTCGCCCGCTGGGCCATCCTCATCGCCCGCACCGACCCGGACGTGCCCAAGCACCGCGGCATCACGTACTTCATCTGCGACATGACCGATCCGGGCGTCGAGGTGCGGCCGCTGCGCCAGATCACCGGCGAGGCCGAGTTCAACGAGGTCTTCCTCACCGACGTCCGCATTCCCGACGCGCACCGGTTGGGCGAGGTCGGGGACGGTTGGCGGGTCGCGCAGACCACGCTCATGAACGAGCGCGTCTCCATCGGCGGTATGCGCATCCCGCGCGAGGGCGGCATGATCGGCCCGGTCTCCAGGACCTGGCGCGAGCGTCCCGAACTGCGCACCCACGATCTGCACCAGCGGCTGCTGAGGCTGTGGGTGGAGGCCGAGGTCGCCCGGCTCTCCGGCGAACGGCTGCGCCAGCAGCTCGTCGCGGGCCAGCCCGGCCACGAGGGCTCCGGGATGAAGCTCGGATTCGCCCGCCTCAACCAGGAGATCAGCGGCCTTGAGGTCGAACTCCTCGGCGAGGAGGGCCTGCTGTACGACGACTGGACGATGCGCCGACCGGAACTGGTCGACTTCACCGGCCGCGACGCCGGTTACCGCTATCTGCGCTCCAAGGGCAACAGTATCGAGGGCGGGACCAGCGAGGTCCTGCTGAACATCGTCGCCGAACGCGTGCTGGGCCTGCCGTCCGAGCCGCGCACCGACAAGGACGTCGCGTGGAAGGACCTCGCCCGATGACAACACGGAGCACCCAGCCCGATCTGCTGTACTCGGAGGAGGAAGAGGCGCTGCGTGCCGCCGTCCGCGACCTCCTCTCCGACCACTGCGACGCGGCGGGCGTCATCGCCCGCACCGAGACCGACACCCCGCACGACCCCGAGCTGTGGAAGGCGCTCTCGGACGGGATGGGCCTGGCCGGCCTGCTCGTGCCCGAGGCGCTGGGCGGCCAGGGCGCCACCCACCGCGAAGTCGCCGTGGTGCTGGAGGAGCTGGGGCGTGCGGTCGCGCCGGTGCCGTATCTGACCAGTGCCGTCGTCGCCACCGAGGCGCTGCTGGCCTGCGAGGGCGAGGAGGCCGCCGGGCTGCTGACGGCGCTGGCGTCGGGCCGGACGATCGGCGCGCTCGCCGTCGCGCTGTCCGTGGCACCCGGCGGCGCCCACCAGGCCGTGCGGAACGAGGACGGCTTCCTGTACGGGGAGCTGACGGGGATCGCGGACGCGGCGGTGGCCGACGTGCTGCTGGTTCCGGCGGACGACGGCGGGCTGTACGCGGTGGACGGGGACGCCGTGACGGTCACCCCGCAGGTGTCCCTCGACCTCACCCGGCCGCTCGCCACGGTCACCTTCGACGGGGTGCGGGCACGTCGCCTCGGCGCCGCCGACCCCGCCGTACGACGAGCTCTGCGCAGCGGCGCGGGGCTGCTCGCCTCCGAGCAACTCGGCCTCGCCGACTGGTGCTTGACCGAGACCGTCCGCTACCTCAAGGAACGCAAGCAGTTCAACCGGCCCGTCGGCGGATTCCAGGCGCTCAAGCACCGGCTCGCGCAGCTGTGGCTGGAGGTCGTCAACACGCGTGCCGCCGCCCGCGCCGCCGCCGACGCGCTCGCCACCGGCAGCGCGGACACCGACGTGTCGGTCGCCGTCGCCCAGGCGTACGCGGCGTCCGTCGCCGTCCACACCGCCGAGGAGGCCCTCCAGCTGCATGGGGGCATCGGGATGACCTGGGAGCACCCGGTTCACCTCTATCTGAAGCGGGCCAAGGCGGACTCGATCGCGTACGGCACGGCGGGAGCCCACCGCGCGACGCTGGCCGAACTGGTGGACCTGCAAGCCCCCTGACGTACCTCGGCCAGAGGCCCGCCCCACCAGGGGCGGGCCTCTCGGTGTGCGCACCGCGGGTGAAGTGAACGGACAGCGGCAGTCCGGCCAACTCCCCCCACAGCAGGGTTTGTCGGACCTCGGAGGACCGCATACTCGCTGAGGTCCGTAGCGCACCCCTCAAGGGAGGCAGAGCATGGCCCTCACCACCCGTCGCAGAGCCCTCACCAGCCTCGGCGCCGCCCTGGCGGGCTCGGTCGCCCTGCCCGCCGCCCGGGCACTGGCGGGGGAGGAGAAGCACCCCACGCGCCCCCTGTGGCGTGCCCACGCCCATAACGACTACGCGCACCCGCGACCCCTGTTCGACGCCCTCGACCACCGCTTCGGCAGCGTCGAGGCCGACATCTACCTGGTCGGCGACCAACTCCTCGTCGCCCACGACCCGGTCGACCTCGACCCGACCCGCACCCTCGAATCCCTCTACCTCGCCCCGCTCGCCGCCCGCGTGAAGGCCAACCACGGCTCGGTCTACCGGGGATACCGGCGACCCCTGCAACTCCTCATCGACATCAAGACCGAGGGCTCGTCGACGTACCTCGAACTCGACCGCCATCTGAGCCGCTACCCGCACCTGTTCACCACCTACGCGCACGGCCGGGTGCGCACGGGGCCGATCACCGCGGTGATCTCCGGCGACCGCGCCGCCGGTACGCCCATGGAGGCGCAGAGCGTGCGGCGCGCCTTCTACGACGGCAGGCTCACCGACCTCGGCAGCGCGGCCCCCGCCTCCTTCATCCCGCTGATCTCGGACAACTGGACGCTCAACTTCACCTGGTTGGGCGACGGCCCTTTCCCCGACGCCGAGCGTGCGAAGCTGCGCGGCATCATCGCGGCGGCGCACCGACGCCACCAGAAGGTACGGTTCTGGGCCACCCCCGACCTGGCGGGCCCGGCGCGCGAGGCGCTGTGGGGCGAGCTACTGGCCGCCGACCTCGACTACTTCAACACCGACGACCTCGCCGGACTCGAAGCCTTCCTGGACGCGCACGAGTAGACGCGTGCGCGTAAGACGCACGCGAGCAGGTGCACGCGCTGGTGTGCGAGTGAGCGTAGACACCACACGTTCGGAGGACACGTCAGCCGCCCGGACGAACCCTCCGCTACGCGACACTTGCGGCCGAAAGCCGCGGTGTCGACGTGGCGGAGGAGGTTGACGATGGCCATTTCCATCTCTGTGGTGGTACTGCTCCTGATCCTGGCGGTGGTCTTCCTGCGCAACGGCGCGCTGAAACCCTCGCACGCGGTGGTCTGCGTCCTGCTCGGCTTCTATCTGTCGACCACCAGCATGGCGCCGACCATTCAGAACGGGCTCACCGCGACGGCGGACATCGTGAGCAGCCTGCGCCCCTGACGTGCGGGTCCAGGTGCGTGTCGGCCCGGTGTCAGCTGTGTGAGAACACCCCGATGCCGTTGGGGACCGGGCGTTCGGCGCCGCCGGAGGGGTGGTTGAGGACGCTCACCGCGCCCGCTCCCGGCATCCGCGCGACCATGGTCGTGGAGCCGCCGCCGTCCAGACTGAACGCGTCGACGGAGCCCAACGACCGCATGGTGTGCGCCACTTCGGCGATGGTCAGTCCGCCGCGGTAGGCGGCCGCCCCGTCGAGGGCGAGCAGAAGCAGGCGCCGTCCCTTGTTCGCGATGCCCACGGCGGTCCGTACGGCCGAGGCGGTGTTGTTCAGACCCGGCAGCGGCTGCCCGTGAGTGAGGACCGGATAGCCGCCGATGGCGAAGCGGTACCGGATCCGGGTGCCGGCCGCGACGAGCCAGTGCTGAATGCGGACCGCCTGCCCCTTCGTCAGCTCGCGCAACTGCTGCGCGCCCGCCTCGCGCCCCACCAGCACGGTGGTGCCGGACGCGATGGGACCGCCGCCGGGTGTGCCGGCCATCGACACGACCCGGCCGCGGCGGACCGTCACCTCGTAGGTGTCCCCGCTGCAGGGCGCGGCGCGGTCGATGTCGGTGCCGCAGACGGCCCGCTTGCGGGAGACACCGCCCCAGGCCGAGGTGAACGCGCCGATCGAACCCTGCGGCAGCGCGTACTGGTTGAGCCCACCGAGCGCCCACCGCCCACGGGAGCTGCGCACAGAACCGTCGAGGGCCAGACTGTCCAGCCGGGCCCGGCCGTCCAGGCCCACGCCGAGCACGTTCTTCGTGTTCGTGCCCGGCGGCAGGGCGGGGCCGAAGCGCTGACCGTCCGGGACCGCCGCCTTCAGGGTGCGGCCGTTCGCGATCGCCGGACCCACGGTCGCGCCCGTGGCCTCGACCCCCGGACGCTGGGCCTCGGAGATGTCGAAGAAGTCACCGTTCACGCCGGCGACGGCGCCCTGCGCCTCGGCCAGCCGGGAGACGGCCGCCCGGGAGGCCACGGCCGCGGAGTGGAGGAGATCGACGCGCACATGACGGTTGCTCAGATCGACGCTCAGGACGTGTGCGCGCGCCACGCCCTGGGCCGCCGGGAGGTCGAACTCCTTGTACGTGATGCCCGGGGCGACGGCCTTGCCGACCAGGGCCTTCGCGTCCGCGACCGTGCCGTTCCAGGTGTGGGCGCCTGTCACGCCGCTGGCCGGTGCCGCCCCCACCAGGGCCGCACCGGCCAGCGCGCTCCATGCCGTGAGAACCGTCAGTGCTGTTCTGAGTCGTCCGTCGCGAGGTGTCACGGTGCCCCCTGAGGTCTCGTCAACTGTCTTGGGACTCAGGGGGATTGCAGCAGACCGTGACGACCTCCGCAGGGCCTAGGCGTCTACGACGCGGGAACGGATGAGAAAACGCACTCCTTCGGGTGCTTCCAGGGAGAAACCGCTGCCGCGGCCCGCCACGACGTCGACGATCAGTCGCGTGTGGCTCCACCGCTCGTACTGGCTCTTCGACATCCAGAACGTGACCGGCTCGTCGAGCCCCTCGACGTCCAGCTCGGCGAGCAGCACGTCGGAGCCGCCGGTGCGGAACTCGCCCTCCGGGTAGCACATGGGCGCACTGCCGTCGCAGCAGCCGCCGGACTGGTGGAACATCAACGGTCCGTGGACCGCGCGCAGCCGCCGCAGCAACTCGGCGGCCGAGGGCGTCAGCTCCACGCGCGGGGCGGCGTCCGTCGTCTCCTGCTGGTCCATGGCGTGTCCCTGCCTTGATGCGCGGAAACGGATGCGACCGCTTCGCGCGAGGGTCGGTCGGTCCGGCCCAGTCAACTCCTGGCTTGGTTGCAGACAGGTTGCATGACGGCGGGAGGGAGGATCAGGTGGCATGGCGAGGGAGGAGCCACGTGCGCTCGGTGCGCGGCGGCCGCCCGTCACGGTTGGTGCGTGACGCTCACCTCTACGGTCAGCGTGCCTCTGTTGTCCTCGGAGCAGGAGCCGGCGGCGTCGTTGATCCCCAGTTGCAGGGGGCCGTTTTGAGCCGCCCGGAAAGTCAGTTTCCGCCCGACGGTGTGGACGGGGGCGTCCTGACTGTCGGAGAGGCGTGCCAGCAGGGTGCCGAACGGCGCCGCCGACTTGATCTTGCAGCTCTTCGCCCCGTCCAGTGACTGGTCCGTGAGCGCGTCGTAGCCGGTCGGCCCGGTCACGGGTATGTTCCGGTAGTCGACCGTCCATTCTCCGGAAACGAACCGTACGGTGACCCGGTCTCCCTGCTGGACGGTCAGTCCGGCCACCGACTGCCAGCCGGTCGTCGACCGGACGACCTGGCTGATGGTCGCCGTCGTCGGGTCCTTCTTCAGCGGCAGCACCCCGGTGAGGAAGAGACCGCCGCCGACGCCCGCCGCCAGCACCGCCGTACCGGCCAGTGCCCACCACAGCCGCCTCGGGCCCCTCGGGCGGGACGACTGCCGGGGCGCGGGCTTGAGCGACGTGGTGTGCAGGGCCGTCGGTACGGGCTCCCCGGCCGGGACGAGTCGCTCCTGGCCGCTGGTCACGGTGTCCGCGTAGGTCGACGCGGCCGAAGGCTGGATCACGCGCACGGTCGGTGACGGCAGTGGCCCGGCGTCCGCCTCCCCCGCCGCGACGCGCCGCAGCGCGGAACGCGCGGTGGCCGCCGAAGGGCGCTCGTCGGGGGACTTGCGCAGCAGTGCCTCGACGACCGGGCGCAGCGGGCCGAGCCACTCCGACAGGACGGCTTCCTCGTACGCCACCGCGTGCAGCGTCGCGGGCCGTGCCGGCCTGCGGAACGGGGACTGCCCGCCGCAGACCGTGGCGAGGGTCGCGCCCAGGGACCACAGGTCGGAGGCCGGGCCGACCGGCGATCCCATCACCCGCTCGGGCGCCATGTACTCGAGGGAGCCGATCAGTTCACCGGTGGTCGTCAGGAACTCGCCGTCGTCCAGGGCCGCGATACCGAAGTCGGTGAGGACGGCGTTGCCGTCGCGGCGCAGCAGGACGTTGGCGGGCTTGACATCACGGTGCAGCGTCCCGGCCGCGTGCACGGCCTCCAGTGCGTCGAGCAGGTGCACACCCAGGGCGGCGGTGTGCTGCGGCGTGAGCGGCCCGCTCTCGGCGATCCGGTGGGCCAGCGAGGGCCCCTCGACGAGTTCCATGACGATCCACAGCCGGTCCTCGGACTCGACCAGGTCGTGGACACCCACCACATGGGGATGCGACACCCGGGCGACCGCGCGCGCCTCACGGACCGCGCGGCGCACCCGAATGCGCTGCTCCTCGTCGCCCTGCGTGAGGATGTGCAGTTCCTTGGCCGCGACCCGGCGGTCCAGCAGCTGGTCGTGGGCGCGCCAGACCGTGCCCATCCCGCCTCTGCCGAGAACGTCGTGCAGCAGATACCGATCGGCGATCAGCCGCCCCGAGCCTCGTTCCGAACGCGTCGCCGCCTGGTGATCGCCATCTCCGGGTATCACGCGCTCTCACGTTTCCTTCCCGGTGGACTGGGCGCCCGCCGGCCGTCGTTCGATCGGTCGTCGTTCGTTCGCTAGCTCGTTGTTCGGGGCTGAGCATAGCGGAGCGCATCAGGGCGATATGCCGTCAACTCACGTGCGACGGAGGGGTTTTGACGGCCCGTGCCCTTTCGGGTGCCCGGCTGCCTCTCCCACGAGGTCGCGGCGGGAAGATCGCTGACCGTGTTGATCCGTGCAGCGGGTGTCAACGGGCGTCCAGGAGATGGCGTGGTACTCGGACGCGTTCGGAAGGATCGTCTCCTGCGGCCGTGCGGGCTGCCCAGGGGCCGGTGGTCAGGATGCCCAGGGCGAGGATGGCCAGACCGCAGCCGGCGATGATCCACCAGGCGGCCGGGCGTGCCCCGGCGGCGATCACGGCGCCGGTCACCGCGATGCCGAGCGCGGCGCCGACCTGACGGCTGGTCGCGGCGATCCCGGCGGCCACCCCGGCCTGGGCCCGCGGCAGGCCCGAGACCGCGGTGTGGGTGATGGGCGCGTTGACGAAGCCGAAGCCCAGTCCGAACAGTGCGTACGCCGCGTAGAGCAGGATGTCCGAGCGGTCGGCGGATCGGGTGGCGACGATGGCCAGCAGGCCGCCGGCGGTGATGCCGGCCCCGGCGAGCAGCAGCGGGAGGCGCGGGCCGCGGCTGCCCACGATCCGTCCGGACAGTGGCGGGCACACCAGTGACAGCACCGCCATCGGCAGCAGATGCACCCCGGTGCCCAGGGCGCTCAGCCCCCATACCTGTTGCAGGTAGAGGGTGTTGGCGAACAGGAAGCCGCCGAGGGCGGTGAAGGCGCACACCGCCATCACCGTGGCCCCGCTGAAGGGCGCGCTGCGGAAGAGGCGTGGGTCGACCAGCGGTTCGTCGCGTCTCTTCTCGTAGGGGATGAAGGCGGCCAACGCGCCGGCCGCGGTGATCAGGCAGATCACGATGGCGGGGGAGGTCCAGCCCCGGCCCGGTGCCTCGATGATGGCGTACGTCAGTGTGCCGAGCGCGGTGATCACCAGCAGTTGGCCCACCGGGTCCACCCTGCGGGGCCGTGGCGCGCGTGACTCAGGGACGAACAGGGTGGTGAGCAGGAGCGCGGCCAGCCCGATCGGCACGTTCAGCCAGAACACCGATCGCCATCCGGCCGTCTGGACCAGTACGCCGCCGAGGATCGGTCCGGCCGCCATGCTGACGCCCACCACCCCGCCCCACACGCCGATGGCCCTTGCCCGCTCCCGCGGCTCGGGGAAGGCGTTGGCGAGGATGGCCATGGCGACCGGGGTGAGCATGCAGCCGCCCACCGCCTGCGCCATGCGGAACACGATCAGCCAGTCCAGCGACGGTGCCAGGCTGCACAGCGCCGATCCGCCGGTGAACGACACGAGCCCGAGGAGGAAGACACGCCGTCTCCCGACGCGGTCGGCCGTGGAACCGGCCAGGATGAGCAGCGAGGCCAGCACGATGGTGTAGGCGTCGAGGGTCCACTGCAGGCCCGACACGGAGCTGTGCAGGTCTTCCTGTATCGAGGGCAGGGCGACGTTCAGGATGGTGGTGTCGAGGCTGACCAGGAGCACGCTCAGGCAGCAGACGGCCAGGACCAACGAGGGTCTGCTGCGGTCGGGTTGAGACACGTCGGCTCCCCTTTCCGGGGTCAGTGCCGCGGCCGGTCGGTGGCGTGGGCCTCCGCGAAGTCCCAGAGCACCGGGAGGAACTGCTCGGGCGTCTCGGTCTGGGGCATGTGGCCGGTGCCGTCCAGAAGACGGAACTCCGCGTCGGGGATGGCCTGCGCGTACGCGCGTCCGTAGTCGGCGTCCACGACCTGGTCACCGGCACCCCATGCGACCAGGGTCGGATGGGTGATCTTGGCGAGGCGGTCGGTCAGGGTGGGGTCGGCCATGGCGTGCGGGCCCGAATAGAGCTGCAGGGTCGCGCGGTTGGCGGCCATGACCGCGCGCTGCGCCTCGGTCAGCTTGCTGGGATCGAAGCGGAACTTCGAGGGGTCGTGGAAGGACAGGCGGGACAGCTCGACGGGCGTCAGGGAGAAGGTGTCGGCTATCGGGTGGCCGGGGACGGGGATGCCGACGGCGTTGGCGAGGGTGACGCTGCTGATCCGAGGGCTGCCCAGGGTCGCGAGTTCGGCGGCGATCCAGCCGCCGATCGAGTTGCCGACAACGGCGACGTCCCGCAGGTCGAGCACGTCGAGCAGTTGGGCATAGACCTGGGCCAGGGTCGTGACGTCGGTCAGCCACTCGGGGCGGCCCGTGCCGTCGAAACCGGGGTGGACAGGGGTGAAGACCCTGGCCGGACGCTGCTCGGCCAGGAGGCCGGCGAACGGGGTGACGGTCCCCGGGCCGCCGCCTCCGTGCAGCAGCAGGAAGGGGTGCCCCTCCTGCCCGAAGAGGTCGACGGTGACGTCGAGGGTGCCCTGGTCGAGCGTGAGCGTGTGGGTGCTGCGGGTCATGCGGTGCTCCTCAAGTGGGCCGTGTGGAGAGGGAAGGGGGTTGCCGTCACGCGAAGTCGGTCGCGGGGACGGTGGCGTAGCGGCTCATCACCGCGACGGTCGACTCCGGGGTCAGTTCCCGGCCGCCCGCGATCATGTTCCGCAGGTCGCGGAAGTACTGCACGTACAGGTCGGGCGTGAAGGTGTTGAGCATCACCGCGGGCGTGTCGCCGAGGTTGGCGAAGGTGTGCGGGGCGCCGGGCGGGATCATGGCGAGCGTGCCGGCCGGGGCGACGTGGGTCGTCTCCCCGATGGTGAAGTGCACGGTGCCGGAGACGACGTAGAAGCCCTCGTCGTGCTGGGCGTGACGGTGCTGGGGCGGGCCCTGGGTGTGCGGGGCGATGGTGATCTCTCCGATGCCGAGGCGGTGCCCGGTGGTGCTGCCGTCCTCGAGGATGCGCATCTGCGTGGGACCCAGCTGGATGGTCTCGCCGTCGTCCGGGCCGACCACGGAAACCGTGCTCATTACTTCTCCTTCGTGAGAGTTGACTCTCATGAGATTAGAGGGGTCGGGTGGCATAATGCAAGTCAACTCTCACGACGAGGGATGGCTGCTAAAATGCGGGTGAGTCAACAGGAGGAGTCCCACGATGACGGCGCAGGCGGGCACCGGCCGCACCAACCAGAAGCAGCGCACGCGAACGGCGATCGTGGCGGCCGCCCGGGAACTCACCGCCACGGGCGCCGAGGTGACCATGCCCGCGATCGCCCGCGCGGCCCTCGTCTCCGAGGCCACCGCCTATCGATACTTCCCCGACCTTCCGTCGCTGATCAGCGAGGCCCTGGCCGGCGTCTGGCCGCCCCCCGCCGAGGCGCTCGAGCCGGTCGCGGACTCGGCCGACCCCGTGGAACGTGTCGCCTTCGCCTGCGAGTTCCTCCTCCGCGGCATCCTCGCCCGCCAGGGCTCGGTACGCGCGATGATCGCCGCCACCATCACCCGGCCCGAAACGGTGACCACGCGACCGGGCATTCGCTTCGGACTCATCGACCATGCGCTCCTCCCGCTGGAGGACACGCTCGGCGCGAGGGACCCGGACGGCTTCGCCCAACTCAAGCGGGACCTCGCGGTGGTCGTGAGCGCCGAGGCGTTCTTCACTCTCACCGATCTGTGCGGGCTCGACCCCGACGAGGCCATCACCAGCGCCGCACGGACCGCGGCCACCCTGACCGAGGCCGCGGTGCGGGCGATCGCGTGACGGTGGGGCGCACCGCGGCCTCGGTCGGGATCGTGCAGGGGTGGGGCGCGGTCGGAATGGCGTAGGGGTGGGGCGCGGTCAGAAGGGTGCACGGCGGTGCCCGCCGCCCCGCACGGCCAGGTGTCGGTCCACCTCCACGACCCGGAAGAGCCGTGCGGCGGCGCCCCGATGCCGCGCCCGGCGCCGGTGACGAGGATCGCTTTGCCGTCGAGCAGCCCTGCGGGGGCGAAGGTGTGGCGTCCGCAACCGGCTCGAACGCCTCCCGTACCGGCCCGAGGTCCTCGACGTGAACGGGGACCTCACCAATGGAGCAGCGACTGCCCAGGCGGACCAGTTGAAATGGACAGGACTCGAGCACCCGGGGCCAACTGGGAGAAGAGGTCCGCCGGGGTCGTTTCCCGCGGCTGCCTGGATACGCCGTCCGACACCATGGAGCGCTCATGAAAGGAATGGCCACGGCGACACCGCCGGCGGTTTCCGCCATGCCGCTCGCTGCCGCAAACGGCTGTCCCAGCCGGACGATCTCGTCGCCTGTGCCAGGCCCACATCTGGAGCGCTGTCAGCGGGCATCCCCGTGTACATCGGCTCGGCCGCACCCGGCAGCGCGCCCAGGGCCACTGGCGCGGCCACGGTGCACTTCAGCAAGCTGGACCCCCTCCTGGATGACGCCAAGGGGCGGACGTTCCACCTCCCCGAAGCCGCCAAGTCGACTACGCCGACCGCCGGCGGAGCTTGCGCGTTCGCCTGGCCGCCGTCGCTCACCTCCGGCACGCCCAAGGCGGCCCCGTTTGCCAGGAGCAACCTGATCAGCACATCGAAACGCTCCCACGGCATCACTCACATGACCTGTACCGGACACCCGCTGCGCTGCTTCGCGGGTGACACGACAGCCGGTGTCACCGACGGCGAGGAAACCAGCGAGTCCGGTGCCACAGTGGTACGTCGTCGACACATCCGGCAACTAGGTCGAACCCGATCGATTGGGGACTGATGACCGGGCACACGGGCGCGCGGACGCGGCCTCCCGCACGAAGGGTGGCCGGCTTCTTGGCTGCATTGCTGCCGGTCGCGGTCGCGGTGGGGATGTACGCGTTCGGCCGCACGCACACACCCGACTACACCAGCGGCCTGTTCGGACAGCACGGCGTCGGCGTCATCGACCTCAAGGCGCGCCTGGGCAGCGCTCTGATGGCACTCGCGCTCGTCCAACTGCTGCTCGGGCTGTGGATGTACCGGCGCCTACCGGGGGCGGGGGCCGCGCCGCACCGGGTGCACCCCGCGCACCGGCTCATCGGCCTCCTCGCCTTTCTGCTCTCGCTGCCCATCGCCTACCAGTGCATCACCGCCTACGGAGTTGAGTTCACGAGCAGCCGAGTGGCGGTGCACTCCATCACGGGCTGCGTCCTGTACGG
The DNA here is from genome assembly GCF_039503195.1 of Streptomyces mirabilis. Lineage (NCBI taxonomy): Bacteria > Bacillati > Actinomycetota > Actinomycetes > Kitasatosporales > Streptomycetaceae > Streptomyces > Streptomyces mirabilis. The sequence continues at coordinate 1,863,889 of NZ_JBCJKP010000001.1, read as the reverse complement.
CGCGTTCGTCGCCAAGGTGCTGGTGGTGCGCAGCCGCCGACTGCCCGGTTGGGCGCTTCCGGTCGTCGGCGGCACCCTGGTCGTCGCCATCGCACTGTTGTGGTACACAGCCGCCTTGTGGTTCTTCACCGGCTCCGCCCCCGGCTTCTGATGAACCGGCAGCTCACGGTGAGGGAGTTCCTGAACGCCGCGGTGCCGTGGGCGACCCGCTCCCTGGATGCCGCCGCCACCGCTTCGCACGCGAACCTCAACTGCCTCTGCGTGCCTCTCGGCCCCACGCGCACCGCAGCGTGATCAAATACGGCATGGCATCGTCCTGGACTGGTGAACGGGTACGCCTGCGCGCTATCGAGCCCGACGACTGGACAGCGTTCACACACTTCGCCGACGATGACGGGCGGCGAGGGAGCCGGCTGGATCTACCGCGGTCCGCCGAGAGCTACCGCGCCTGGGCGCAGGAGCAAGCCGTTGCCACGTGCGACGACGACCGCTTCCAGTTGGCGGTCGAAACGAGGGCCAGGGGAGAGCTGGTAGGCACGGTCGGCTCACATCGCACCGGCCCTCGTTCAGGCTGGTTCGAGTTCGATGTCACGATCGGCACCGACCACCGGCGCAAGGGCTACGCATCAGAAGCCGTAGTGCTGCTGATGCGCTTCATGTTTGCCGAGCGGCGCTATCACAAATGCCTGGGAGCGATCTTCGCCCACAACGAGGCATCGCTGGCACTTACCCGTCGGCTCGGCTTCACCGAGGAGGGGCGCTTGCGGGAACACGTCTTCTTCCACGGCCGGCACCACGAACTCGTCATGATGGGCATGCTCGCCGACGAGTTCGACCAGCGACACGCGATGAGTGAATGAGCCGGGCATCCAAGCGTGGGCGGAACGGCACTCGAACTCGATCAACGTTCGCCGCTCGGGGGTGGAGGCGGCCTGTCACCGCAAGCAGGACTGCACTCAGCTGCGCAAGGTGGCACGCAGGCGCAAGCCGACCGTTGCGAGACCTTCCAAGGTGGTGACCTGGTAGCTGGGCTCCGGTCCGGGCGGCTCGCTCAACTGGTAGCGGCGGGCGGTCTGCGCGGTCAGGAGCGTCAGCATCGCCATGGCCAGAGCGGCTCCCTCGCAGCCATGCGGCCCGGTACCGAAGGAGAGGAAAACCCCGGGTTTCGTCGGCGAGCCCGAAGCATCGAGCCAGCGCTCGGGCTGGAACTGGTCCGGATCGGAGTGTTCCCGGGCGTCGCGGTGAGCGGTGTAGGGGCAGACGAGAACGGTGGACCCCGCGTCGATGGTGTAGCCGGCGAGCTGAGTCTGTCGCGTGGCGCGCCGGGTCAGTAGCCAGCTCGGGGGGTGCAGTCGCAGCACCTCGCGCACCAGAGCCTGGGTGTATCGCAGGCCGTCGAGGTGGGTGCTGGTCGTCGCGGCCGGGTCCGCGGGCAGCAAGGCGGCTTCGGCCGCGACGCGTCCCGCTGCCTGGGGGTATCGGGCCAGGTACAGCAGGATCCATCCGGCTGCCCTGGAAGGTGTCTCGAAGGTGGCGACGGTGATTCCGGGGAGAGTGTCGAGGATGGCCTCTTCCGGCAGCAGGCCGTAGCGGGAGGAGGGCCGAAGCATCTGTCCCAGCATGTCGTCACCGAGCCGACCCGATGAACGGCGTCGGCGCACGATGGGTCGCAAAGCGTTGGTGAAGGCGACTTGCTGCCGTGTGCGGAACCGCCGTGCCGGTGTGGGGACCCAGCGCGGCCATACCCAGCGCGAAGGGCGTACGAGCACCTCCCGGGCCAGGAAGAGCTGCGAGGCAAAGGGCAGCAGGGTGGGAGCGTCTTCGGAGAAGAGGTAGCGCACGCCGATCTCTGCCAGGGCGTGCCGGACCGGGGCAGAATCTCGACGTCCCGGTCCGTGGGCCACTGGTCGGCGAAGCGAGCGGCACTGGGCGCGATCTCACCGATCCGGGCTGCAACCGCCTGCGCGCGCAGTCCGCGCATGCGGGCGGCGTGAGCGCGCGCACGATCCTCCGGCGTCGGTGCTCCGCTCGACCGCTTCAACGGTGGGAAGAGAGGTCCGGTTGCCTTGGGGAAGTCCTGCGCGCCCCGCAGGACCGCTTCACACGGCCCGGCCGTAGCGGCTACGTAGACACCCGGCTCCAGCTGCCAGACGTCCCCGCACTCGTCAGCGCCACGGCGCGCCATTGCCAGCCGGTCGCGGCTCCAGGCCGCGAAACTGCCTTCGGGCAGCCGCGGCGGCTCATTCATTCGGCCCATGAGATCGTGCCTGACTCTCGTACCTGTCCAGGTCGATGTCGTCGGCAGCGTGGCTGGGAGCCGGCGGGCGCGCTGAGGTGCCCGCCGACAGTGCGGTCAGACCGAGTCGTCGCCGGCGTACGCATCCCATTCGTGGGCCCCGTACGCACCGTAGTGGCGGGTGAAGGACAGTCTGCCGAGCAGCTTGGCGATCATGATGCACTCCTCTCACCTGTCTGAGCTCTCCCAGTCGAGGGCTCAGCAAAGAAGATCCCGCCAGCACTACATGGCACTCATACCATATTGTCACACATACCGCATATCTCACATTCGGATCATTGGCCGGATGTCGGCCAGGGTACGAGCCCGCACAGTGAGATCCCTGCTCGGCGGACTGGTGACGTAAGGCGCGGCAGGGCGATGATCGACCCGATGTCTCGGGACGTCTGGGGGCGTCCCTGGAGGCGCCACGCCCGGCCTGCCGGATGACGCACGGAACGGCTCTGATCAGGCAGGCGCTCGGCCGGGCTGTGTGGCGAGGACCTGCTGCAACGCGGCTACCGCCGGGACGAGCGGTACTCGCGGACATCGCGGAGGCGGCCCTCGACATGCCGCCCGAGCCGTCGGTGCGCGTGTGAAAGGGATGCGCCTGGATGGCGATGAGTCATGACGTCCGCTTCTGGCACCTACGCGAGAGCCCCGACCGGCGCAAGCCTCCCCAGATCCGGTGGACGGTCAACGAGCGTGAGAAGTCCGAAGTCTTTCATCGCATTCGCGCCTGCTGATGGTCGACGCTCGTAGCGCTGACCGGGAGTCCGTGACTGGTCCGGAAGCGCTGGTCAGGAGGGGTGCGGCTGTGGGAGGAATGGGGAGTTGGCGCGCAAGCCGGGCTCGGTCGAGAGCGGGCTGAGCGAAAGGCGCCTGACGGGGTGAAAACCCAGGTCAGGCGCCTTTCTTGGGGTGTCTAGAAGAAACCCACCTTCTTCGGTGAGTACGACACCAGGAGGTTCTTGGTCTGCTGGTGGTACACAGGCAGCGCATCGCCGACCAGCGCAAACAGCGCCCGTCTCGGCTTTGACAGGATTGCTGGCCCGGGAATCGTCCGGATCTTGACCGATGCGGTCCCTCGGACTGGGTGGCCGCCCGGTGCCACTCAGCGGTCGGAACCGAAAAAGAAAGGAAAGGGGGGTGCCGCCTACTGGCGTCCGCTCGCACTCTGGTGTGACATAGCCATCGGCCGATACCGCCCTGTACGCCGATTCCCGCACGCTGCTGGCGTAGAGCGATAATCCGCTCGCCGTGGCCGCGTGCGCTGGTGGCCATCCGTCGTGAGCTATGACGGTCCCACATGGCACAGGTAGGCGAAAGTGGCTTCTGGGGGTCATGTGGTCTGGGTTGGGGCCGTTCACGCAGGTGGGGCCCTGTGGTCCAGGTGCGTCCACGGTGTTGGTGACACGCGTGTGACAGCGCGTGTGATGTGAGGAGCCCCGTCTGATGGTGCCGACGGGGGCCTCCGTGTTCGGCGGACGGGCAAGGGAAGACCCGGCGCGAGATCATCCGCTGCCTGCAGGGGAACGTGGCTCGGGCGGTCTTCCACCTGGTCGAACAGCTACGGCCACGCCCCCGCTCATAGGGGCTGTGTGCTCACCGCACGATGGGTGCGGTGGAAAGGAAGCCGGAACAATTGGTATGCCTGCCAGACGCCTTGAAAGGATGGCAGCGGTCCACAGCGATCCGACGTGACCTGTCGTTAGGAAGGCTGATTCGGCTGATACCGGCGCTCAGCCAGGTCGGCCGGGGAAGCCCAGGGGCCCGTAGCGGAGGGTTGTCGGTACCAGGGGGCATACTGCCCCCACAGTCGGCCGGAACTGTGGGGGAGAGAGCGTGCAGGATGAGGCGCCCGGATCAAGGCGTGGCCGTGCCTGGAGTGAACAGGAGGAGGCTCAGCTTGTCGAAGGTGTGCGCGAAGGGCTGGCTCTGTCCGAGCTTGCTGAGCGGCATGGCCGTACGGCGGGCGGTGTCCACGCGCGTCTGGACCAGTTCGTTCCGCAGTCCGGCTCGGCCGTCGATGATCCGCTGGAGTGGCTGAGAGCTCGGCTGGCCGCGGAGCCCGGCTACGCATGGCAGGACGTGGGTGCCGAGCGGCGTCGCCGTGAACGTCGTGCGCGCCACAGCAAGGATTCCTCGACCGAGCCTTCGGCGGCCACCGCGGCGGGCGTGACGGCCGAGGTGCTGGCGGACTGGGAGCACGTGACCGGCCATGTGCTGCGTCCCGAACGGCGCGAGGTCTTCCTCGCCCGGCAAGTGGTTCACGACTTAGCGGCTACAGCCGTGTCCGTACGGCGGACAGCGGCCCGGCGGCTGTGGCACGACGGTGAAACACTGCTGCTGGACCACTGGCTGCTCGAATGCGTGTGCCCCGGTGCCGTGCGCCTGACGGCCGACTGGCCGCTGATCGCCGAACGCGATGCCGACACGGTGCTCGTCCTGAGGGAGCTGGTCGCCGCGGCCGTGGGCGAGATGCCTGCTGAGCGGGACCAGGAGGTCCTCTCCTGCCGCCTGGGCCTTGACGATCGACCGGCCCAGACCCTGGAGAAGGTGGCCGAGGCCCTCGGCATCTCGCGGGAGCGGGTTCGCCAGCTGCAGACGAGGGCGATCCGCCGCCTGGCGAACTCCGACGCCCCGGCTTCCCGAAAGCTCCGACAGGTACTGGCCGAACTGAGCTGTGTGGAGCGCGTTCCGTCCGAGGCGGGTCCCTCGGCCGCGGAACGGTTACTCGACCTGTCGGACGTGCTGCTGTCCTCGGTAGCGCCTCGGCAGGCGATACCCCTTCTGGCACGGCTGGCCGGCGCCGACAAGGTTCGTGCGGACAACCTGGCCGCAGAGGCATCGACGATACGCATCCTGCGGCACGAGACTGCCCGTCGCGAAGCGGCACGACAGGGGCGCATCGAACGTGCCACCCGACGTTGGGTGGCACTGGCCGACGAAGTCAACTGGTTCGGCGACCCCGAACCGGCCCTGCCACATGCAGAATTGGAAGCTCTCCGAGAGACGGAGAACGTCGACCGAGGACGCTTCGGGGCATGGCACTGCCCGAAGCTGGACCGCGATGTGTCGTACGAGTCGGAGACGGAGCTGCGAGCGATCCAACTGCTCAGCTTCGCACCGCAGATCGCGTACTACCAGGAACAGCCCTTGGCCATCAGCTACCAGTTCGCCGGGCAACAGCGCACCTATTACCCGGATCTCCTGGCTGCGACCGTGGACGGTCGCTGCATCCTCATCGAGGTTAAACCAGTCTACGAAATGGCGATGGCCGTCAACGTCGCCAAGTACCGAGCCGCCGTGGAGTTCTGCCGGAACCGCGGCTGGGGCCTCGTGGCCACGGATGGCAACCGCACCCGCAGACTCCTCGAACAACGCACGGTCGACCCGCGTCTGGAGACCACACTGGCCGCCGCCCTCGAGGCGCAGGGAGAACTCTCCTGGCCACAGGTCCGAGCCGCGGCCGGATCGCTGCCCCTGGATACGTTGGGCCTGTGTTCCTTGATCCTCAAGCGTGGTTGGACATGGCATAGTCGTCCCTACCGGCTCCGCCCGGCCCCACCGCCAAACAGCCTCGGCACCCCCTCGGAGCCGATTGTGCACACTCCCGACCGTCTACCTGCGGAGACCGGGCCCGCGTCCGCTGCCCCTCACGTTGAATGCGGTGAGGCAGTAACTCAGCGCGGATGATGCGGGGTTCAGGACCAAGCACACCAGGACCGTTCCTCGGTTCGGGCAGGCCGCTCAGGCGGTAGGCGACGTGCGACGCGGTTTGATGCCCTGGCATGGCTCTGCCGGCGAGACCAGGGAACGAGGCTCGGACTGGTGTGACTGGTGCTTGGGCGAACTTCCCCGGGGGACGGGGTGTACCTGGGCCATGTGCGCCCGCTGTCCCTCGGTGGCGAGGACATAGACAGCAACGTTCAGGTGCTGTGCCACGGGTGCCATGGACTCAAGACGCGCACAGATTTTAGGTTTGACTCCGTCGGGAATCTTGAGGTGGCCAGGTCAACTTCCGAGGGTTCGCCAGGACTTCGAGCGGGGGATCTCGCGCTGGTCCAGGAAGGTCTGGAAGGCGGTCGGCGGTCGGTGGCGGGACGCTGAGGCGTTCGATGTTCACGGCGATGCCGTGAGTACGTGCTGTAGGTGGGCTTTTGGCTGTCTTCGGTAGCGGCAGTGGCGCATGCCGTGTCCGTGGGCGAACTCGTTGATGGTGCCCTCCACTCCGGAGCGGACCGCGTAACGGGCCTTCCAGCCGGGCGTCTGCTGCTCGGTGCGGGCGCGGACTTGCAGGTCGCGGAGTTCTTGCGGGGGAAAGCCCACGTTCTGGGCGCCGTCGCGGGAGGCGGTGCACAGGGGACGGTCCGGACACGGCTGGCACTGGCCCTTGGTCAACTGCGCCACGATCAGTGGGGCGGCGGTGGGCGAGGATGTCGGGTAGGGGCCGTGCCAGCCCGCGCCGACCTGGTCCCGGGGGGCAGGTGACCTGTCGGCGGTCGAAGTCGATGTGGAAGTCGTCCCGGTCGAAGCCCTCGCTTCGGCGGTGCTGGCGAGTAGGGTTGCCCGGCAGCGGCCCGCTGACGGTGACCTGGTGTTCGCGCGCGGCTCGTTCCAGGTGGACCAGGGAGGTGCAGCCGCCGTCGACCAGGTGCTCGGAGGGCAGCAGCTTGCGGCGGGCCAGGCGGGTGTGGATATCGGGCAGGGTCTGGGCGTCGTTGGCGGCGGCCGAGGTGGTGGCCACGTCCGTGATCACGTTGACGCTTTCGGAAGCGCACGTCTCGGTGACATGTGCGGCGAATCCCTTCCAGCGGATGATGCGCCCGTGACGGGCATAGCGTGCCCTGATGTCGTAGGGCGAGACGACCGCCGAGGAAGAGGGCGGCAGCCCGCCGTCGTCGGCGGTGCGCCAGCATAGGCGGCCCGCCGCGTCGCGGTAGTAGTTCTGCACGCCGATCTGCCGCAGGGCCCCGGCCTGCGGGCCGTTCCGGTGGAGGCGTTCCAGCAGTCGGCAGGCGTCGTCGCCGGCGGCGAGGATCCGGGTCTTGGGCCGGGTGGGGTTCTTGCCCAGGCGGACCGGACGGCCATAGCGGCCCCCCAGTCCTCGTCGACCAGTCCGACCAGCAGATGCCCGGCGGTGCGGGCCACGTCTTCCAGCGTGGCACGGACCGCCTCAGTGACCAGTTCCAGCCGCGTCAGGTCGCGCACCGCGGCCAGAACATGGATGGAGTCGGTCCGCTGCGTAGTGCGCTCGCGTACGAGGCCGCCTCCTTGAGGCCAACCTCAAGGAGGCGGGAGAGCGCCAGATCGAGAAGACGGTCGGGGCACTCGTGCCACGCGAGGCGCTCGCGGAAGTCGGCCAACACGCTGTGGCGGACGCCCGGATCGTCCAGCTCCATGGGCAGGCCGTATTTGAAGTCGATGCGGCAAGGCACAGCTTCGGCTGCCTGCCGGTCCGACAGGCCGAGCAGCAACTGCAGCACGCAGACGGTGGCGAGCTGGGCGGGTGAGCGGCCGAGGCGCCCGTCGCGCGGGTACCAGTCAGCGAAGTCCTCGTCACGTCAGAGCCCGGCTATCAGGGCCGTCCGATCGTGGATCTGGTCCCATTGTCAGTGGCGGAATGCATCATGACCGCATGACGACGAACCCGCAGCACGATCCCCCCGAGCCGATTCCCGCAGCCGACTCGGGGGAATCGGACGTGGAACAACTCTGGGAAGAGATCGATGCTGGTCGCAGCGGATGTTCGTGTGGGAGGACTGGGATAAATGGCTGACGTGGGCGGACGGTCAATGAATCCACTTTCGGGTCCCTTGCTGAAACGGACCCTTTTCCGGCGCTCGATGCTCTACCGATTCGTGGACCCGAGATCCTGGCCATCGCGGCGGCCTCCCGTGTACTCCCTGCGGTGTTGGAGCTTCCTGTTCCGGATTCATGGGGAGCGCAGCAAGACTTGGTGAGATCCCTCAACGAGGACCTCTGGTCGTGGGCTGCGGGGGCCCCATCAGATGATCTTCCAGTTCGCGTTTCAACCATCCGCTCGTTCCCGGTCTTCAGCTCCTCGCTTTTGGAGGAACTGGAAAGCAGCGCCATGGAGACGGTCGTGTTGGATGGCGTTTTGGCCACTCTCAAAGCAGGAGAAATGCTGCTTGACCGCCGTAACGACCATGTTCTTCGATGCCTGGATGCCGCCGAGGAAGTTGCAACGTTCCTGGACGAGCTGTTGGCCCTTCCAGAACGGGTTGCCGAAGACGGTCGGGTCACGCGCGAAAGGCGCGAGCGTGTCCGGACCTACGGCCTCCTCACGGGGCTGGGGGAGGAGGATGCGGCTGAGGCGATCATGATGCGACTCCGGGAGGAGACCGAGGACTTCGCCGGTAACGTCGCCAGCGATCTTCGTGAGTGCTTCTTCCGGTGAACCACGTACCCCTGGACGTGTCGCACGCATCGCTGGCCCAGGCTTTGCGGAGGCACCCATTTTCTATCCCGCGCCCGAGAAACCCGAACTGACAGAAATGGAGGCGTTGGAGTTGCGGGATCACGTGGCCGCGCTGGATCTCCTCCGCCAGGGGGTGGGCAGTGACCAACTTCGCGCCATTGCTGAAGAGGGGAACTCGAGGGTGGCATCCGCGCTTAGTCGGATCGCGGGCTGATATTGAGCCTTTGAGCTCATGTTGATCCGGAAGTCAAAAGGCGCCATTATCGTCGCCCGCGCATGGCTCCGCGTCATATGGGCCTGCTGGCACAACGCGACCCCCTACGACCCTGACAACCACCCCGCCTCCCAACGCCTCACAGCCAGCTGACTTGACTCAGAGGACTCAACCGCTACGGGGCGCGCGAGTTCTTCCACCTGGTCCGGCCTGAGAGCACATCCCGTGAAGTGGTAGTGACCTGATTTTTGGAGTCCTTGCCTGTTTCGGTGAACATGGGCCTCATGGACCGTCTGCTGCACCTCAACCGCACGCTCGATGAGCTGGATCCACCCCGGTGGGCGCCTCCTGCCGCCGACGCGACCCACTTGGTGCGCACCGTGCATGAGTTGCGGCGTGTGCCCCTGGGTGAACTCGGTGCGGCGGATCTGCGCACTCTCCTTTCACAGCAGGTGGCACTGCCCTACGTCCTTCCACTCGCCGTGCGCTTGCTGCTCGAGGAGCCGCTGCTCGACGCCTGCTTCTACGAGGGCGACCTGCTGCTCGCTGCCGTCAACGCCCCTGCTTCGGCCTGGGCCCTGCTGCCAGAGCCCGGCGCGCGGCTGCGGGCCGTGATCACGACATTGCCGGAGGCAATGACCGCCGGCCTGCCCCGCGGTGCCGCCGAGGAGCTTGCCCGCTTCGTCGCGCGACCCGAGACGCTTCGCTGACCGTCGCGCAACACGTCGCCCGGTGACGAGAGCTGCCGTCAACCGGGACGTTTCCTGCAAGTTTCGGCCCTCGTGGCACGATGTGGTCCGCCCGGATGCAGGCCCCCGCTATAGGGGCTGTGTGAGACGACGAAGCCCCGTCGGGCCGTCGAGCTGACCCAGCCCGTATGCAACATCGCGGAACGCGCTGTCGAGGAGCGGCACGTGCACCACAACACCATCGTCTACCGTTTGCACTGCCGCCTACCGTGTGCACCGCATCGAGGAACTGCCGCCCGTCCCGCTCGCCCAACAGCGCCTCGAGATCCACGTCGCACCGCACCGCACCTCACCGCTGCCGTGCTCAGCGGCCGAGTCCTTCCAGGCGCATTTCCTCGAGGTAGGTGGGCTCGTCAGGTCGAGCGCGGATCACCCGGGAGTAGCGGCTGGAGCTGCGGCACCAGTCGTGACAGCCCTTCATCTGGGCCTGGAGGTCATCGACGAAGACATAGGCGATGCCCCGGTCGTGCGGGGGAAGGGCCGCGGCATCGAAAAGTGCCGGGAGCCGTGCCTTCAGGCGAAGGAATTCATCGGTGTGGCCGCGGACTATCGACCGGGCCTCCGCAAGGGCCTCCCCACGTGAATAGTTCCGGTGGTGCTGGAGTACGAGAACCAGGTTGTGACAGTCTCCTCTGGCTTCCTCCTTGGCAACCGAGAACACGTCCTGAACAATATTGACGACCTGGACCGTCGCATTGTGCATTTCCTGGATCTCCTGCAGGGCAAACAGGGCATCAGGCACTTCGTAATGGCCGATGCGTTCGGCGTAGTCGATCAGCACATTCTCCAGTCCTGCCTTGTGGCGCAGACTGAGATATGTGCTGACGTCGGGAATGATGCCGCTTCGACGGTTGATGCTCTCGCTGGTGTAGGCGTTGAGAAAGTCGATCCAGTTGCGGGTCGACCGCTGCTGCCACGCGGCGGACATTCCCCGGACCTGACGCGACCAGAGTGAGATGAGCCCGCTTGCCGCGGGGGTGAGACTCTTGTTCGGAACCGCGGGTACCGCGCCGGGACGCGCGTACACGACATCGATGAGTTCTTGGACGATCCGTGCGACTCTGTGCGGCTCCACTCCGAGCGGCCCATCGAACTGGTCATCGAACAGGATGAACCAGCCTGCTATATCGACCCCCAACTCCAGGTCCGCTCCGCCCGCATGTGGCCAGAAGCGGGCGGCTACCTCCGGCACGTTCCATCGGCGGTACTCGGGGAGGGACTCCTGGCTCAGCAGTCCATGCTCCTGGACCCAGCGGAAGTGGTGAAGCGCTGCCGATTCCATGGCATGACTGACTCGAGAAGGGAAGGGGAGTTCGAACGAGTATTCCTGCATGACGCTCTCCTCGTCCGGGTGACCTTACGCGAATGATCTCGGCGAACCTCAAGCCCGCATCAGGCTAGCGGGTGTCCGATGCGATTATCAGAGCGCGAGATGGCGGTAGGTCCAGAGCGGGAGCGCAACCTCTGTGCAATCGACCGGAGTCCGGCACTTCGGCGCTCACGAAAGACCAAGGACGAGGCTTCCTGCCGCAGTCGAACGCCGCGTGCGCGGAACATGCCTGGCGAGAGGGTCAATTTCTGCGACCCGCTCACTCCTTCAGGTGTCCCTGTGATCGCTCCTCCGCGAGACGGCCTGCCGGGGCTCTACGCTGAACGCCTCGTCAAATCACTCTCCAGGAGGCGTCCTTGCGCACAGCAGGGAGTGACCAGTGACACATGTCCGATCCCTGTCCTGGCCGAACGGCGGCGAGAGCATCGCAGGGAGCGCCACTCCCGCGCTGCTCTCCCACGCCCGGCGGACGGGCGAGCCGGGCGCCAAGGATCCGGGCACGGAGGAGTCGTCCAACTCTCCGTTCCAGCCGAGCGCCGGCCCCGTGCAGGCGGGGTTCTTCTGCTGGGACGTCGCCACGGGAGAGATCAACTGTGATCCTCTCACCTTCTCCCTCCACGGCCTGCCCGAGGACGGCCCGCCTCATCTCGACAGCTTCCTGTCGAGGATCCCGGAGTCCGACCTGCCCGAGTTCGTCGTCGCGCTGCAATCGATGCTGGAATCCGGTGGCGACTACCAGATCGCCTACCGGGTCGCGGCGGGTGAAGGCGTCTGGCGTTCGCTGGAGGCCCGCGGGCGGGTGCTGGCCGACTCGGCCGGAGTGCCTACGACAATGGTCGGGGTGGTGATGGACACCACGGCCGCGCATGAGCGTCAGGAAGCCGAGAGGCGAGGCTTCTACGAAGGGGCGGCCCGCAATCGCCGGATGCAACAGCTCACCGCCGCGCTGGCGGCGGCCGTGACGGTCAAGGACATCGTGGCCGCCACGCAGGCAGGACTGCAGGACTTCGGCGCGGATGGGTTTGCCGTGGTGGCGTCGTTGCCCGGTGGGCTGTCCGCCGTGGCCTCCTACGGCGATCACGACGAGGAGCTGGCCGCCGTCTGCGATCTGCGTCCCGGCGTGCGCTCCCTGCTGCAGGATGCCCTGGCACGCCAGGCTCCGGTGTTCGTCGCTTCCGTCACCGAACTGGCCGCCGCCTACCCGCAGCTGGCACAGGCGGCCGAAAGTTCTCGCCGCCGCGCGTGGGCGGCGATTCCCATGGCAGATTCTCGAGGGCCGACCGGGGTCTGCCTGATGGGGTTCGCCTCGCTCCAGGAGTTCGGTCCCGAGGAGCGGGCCTTGCTGGTTGCCGTCACCGGACTGCTCGCCCAGTCCCTGGAGCGGGCGAGGATGTACGAGGCACAGCAAGCTCTGGCCACGGAACTGCAGCGTGGAATGCTGCCTCCCGGCCCGCTGTCGGCGCCCGGTTTGACGATTGCCGCACGCTACCAGGCGGCCACCTCGGGCATGTGGATCGGCGGCGACTGGTACGACGCCATCTGCCTTCCCGGCGGCGCGGTTGCACTGGTAATCGGAGATGTCCAGGGCCACAGCGTGCCGGCCGCCTCCCTGATGGGCAAGTTGCGCACGGCTGTGCGCGCCTATGCATGCGAGGGGCATGGTCCGGCTGCCGTGCTGACACGGACCAACCGGCTGCTCGTCGAATTCGACACCGATCCGGACCGGGCCATGTTCGCCACCTGCTGCTATCTGGTGATCGACCCCGCCGAGGGGACGGTCGAAGCCTGCACAGCGGGCCATCCGGCACCTGCCCTGGTCGCTCCAGGTGAGCCACCGCGCCTCCTCGACATCACCAGCGGCCTTCCGCTGGGTGTCGACCCGCAGGCCCGGTACGCGACCAAGCTGACACCAATCCGCCCTGGCAGCGTGCTGGCGGTCACGACCGACGGTCTTCTGGAAGCGGCAGAGGGAGACATCGACGCGGGCATCGAAGCATTCCTGGCAGGGCTGGAAAGAGCCACGACGGCCGACCTCGAGGTCCTGGCAGACGAACTCCTCGCCGGGGTACGGCGGACACCGCGCCACAGCGACGACATCGCCCTTCTGCTGGCCCGCCTCAACGCTCTCGCAGCGCACTGAGGACCACCTGCACTTCATGTCCATCGAGCGCCACTCACAAGTGATGCACATTGTGTCCACCGTGACCGGCCGGGTCGCGGCGGGTCGTACCGCCTTCGACGTGCGCTCAGGGCCTGCTTCCCGGTCGGCACGCTCTCCGGCGCGCCCAAGCCGCGTGCGATGCAGATCATCGACGAACTCGAGCCGTCCAGGCGGAGGTTGTACAGCGGCTGCGCTGGCTGTCTCGACTTCGCCGGCGACTCCGACACCGCCATCCGTACGGCGCTGTTGCGGGGCGGCACGGCGTACGTCCAGGCCGGAGTCGGCATTGTCGCCGACTCCGACCCGGTCGCGGAGGACAACGAGTGCCGCAACAAGGCGGCCGCCGTCCTCCGCGCGGTGCTTACATGCGACAGGCTTACCTCATAGCGCCGTTCAGCCCGTGAAGGCCGCCGTGCCGTTCGGGACACCGAGGCCGGTCGGGCCGTCGTACCCGGTGGTGCCGGTGCACAGGTACGAGCCGGAGCAGCTGCCGTTCGAGCCGCTGGTCACGTCGTACAGTGCCGAGGTGTGGGCGTAGGGGAACGACGCCGGGTACGAGCCGGAGGACGGGGCGCCCGCCAGCGCGTAGGTCGCCGCGATCAGCGGGGCCGAGGCGCTGGTGCCGCCGAAGACCATCCAGCCGGTGGCCTGCCGGTAGCTGTCGTAGACCGCGACGCCGGTGTTCGGGTCGGCGACCGCGGAGACGTCCGCGACGGTCCGCTTGGCGCAGCCGCTGTCGGTCTGCCAGGTGGGCTTGGCGTCGTACGAGGAGCAGCCGGAGCCCGCCCCGCTCCACACCGTGTCGGTCCAGCCGCGTGTGGTGGACGAGGTCTTCAGGGACGTACCGCCCACGGCCGTCACGTACTTGGACGCGGCCGGGTACTCGGCGCCGTAGCCGTTGTCGCCGGAGCTGACGGTGATGGCGACGCCGGGGTGATTGAAGTACGACGAGTCGTAGGTGGAGTCGCTGGAGGACTCGCTGCCGCCGTAGCTGTTGGAGACGTACTTGGCGCCCAGGCCGACAGCGGTGTTCACGGCCGTGCCGAGGTTCGTCATGGTCGCCGAACTGGCCTCCACCAGAAGGATCTTGCAGTTCGGGCAGGCCGCGCTGACCATGTCGAGGTCGAGGGATATCTCCTCGGCCCAGCCGGAGTCACCGCGCGGATAGCTGGTGCCGCCGGTCTGGTTGACCTTCTTGAAGCAGCCGTTGGCGGTGGTGCAGGCGGACAGGCCGTACTGTGAGCGGTAGACGGCCAGGTCGGCCTCGGCGTTCGGGTCGTCGTACGCGTCGACGATGGCCACGGTCTGGCCCGAACCGCTGCTGGAGGAAGGCAGGTTGTACGCGGCCTGCAGCGAGGCGGGGCCGTAGCCCGATGGGGCGGCGGCTGCCGTCAGGTCGCTCTCGGCGTGCGCGGACTTGGGGGTGCCCGCGGTGACGTGCAGCGCCTTGCACGCCATCACGTTCTTCTGCGTCGGGGTCGCACAGGAGTGGGCGACGGTGACGCCGTTCGACGACGGTGAGGCCGAGGGCGCCGCCTGGCCGGCCGGGGCTGCCAGGGCCAGAGCAGCCGTGGCCAAGGAGGCCACGGCGGTGAGAGAAACGGTTCTGCGCAACGTACTTCCTCCGAGAGGTGGGTGAACCGGGGGAGACATGCGGGTGCGCTGGATGGCCGAGACGCGTGATGCGCGTCACTACGGCGCAGAACCTATGAGTGGCTGGAACATGCCAACAAGAAGATCGTTGAAACTGTGACTGTCCTTTGCTGTTCCTGGTCAACTCATGTGTTGTTCCTGAGATGTCCATGACGGAACGGTGGCGCGATCATGGGTTGACACGCCCCGGGTGAAGCGGATTTCGTGGCGCTCGAGCGACAGCTCCGCCCTCGACGGGATGGCTGCGGCCGTCCCCGGCGACACCGCCGCCCTTGCGAGCGCTCTCAGCCACACCGCCCAGCCCTACGCCGCCGCGGCGGGCGGCGCGCTCGTTCTCCCGCGGGCTGCTCGCGCCCCACCCTCACGCTCATCTCCGCGGCCCTGGACATCCCGTTCCTCGTGCTGCGGAACTAACCCTTCCGGAGCCTAGACACCGCCGCCTTCATGTCCCTGCTCGAACAGGTCGGCCTGATCGAGCGATCCCGCTCCGAAGGAGACCGACGGCGCAGCCTCGGCAGGAACCGAGCCCGCGCAGCGCGTCCACCCCCGTGCCGTGGCGACCGCACGCAAACACGGCCTCTCCCTGGCCCCCGCCCGTACCTGCGGCCATCTAATCGATCAACGCTGGACTCGCCGGCGGTCCCCGGCTGCCCTCAGATCCACACAGGGAGTTGTTCACCGGGGGTTGCCCTGGTCGCCGTCGAGCACTCGATCACCACCGCGATCTGCCACATGCCAGGGCCGCCTCGGACTCGACGAACCACGGCCGGGCCCGTACCCCGGTGGAGATCAGCACCCGGTGGCGGGCCCCACACAGCTCCGCGCCCGTACGAATCAACCTTGCTGTACGGGTAGCCAACTCTCTCGTGCGACCGGATAGGTGCACCGGCTTCCGCGACTCCCCGCGATCATGTGCGCATGGATACGGGGGGACGTAGCCGGCGGCTGTGGTGGTCGACTCCAACCACGAATCCGGCATAGTCCGGGCTGACAGCCGCGGTCACAGGATGAGGAGAGCGGCCGCCCACAGGGCGTAGAGCACCGCCAACAACGGGCCGAGCGGGAGGCCGTGGGCGCGCGCCGGGCTCTCCTCGGTGGGGCGGAGCTCGGGGTGGGCGTGCATGGCGGAGATCTCCTCCGCGGCTCTCAGGTACGACGGGCGCAGGCCAAGGCGGCGTTCCATCCAGAGCCAGCCCAGGGACGGTGCCCAGGTCTTCCCGTCGGCGCGGCGTATCTCGAGAACGCCGCCGCTGGTGTAGACGTACCGTCCGACAGAAGCGTCACGACGCTGCCGGTGTCGTAGTCCTCGGGGAAGACGGCGTCGACGGTGCGCTTCGAGCCGTCCGAGCTGCGCACGCGCAGCGTTTCCTCGCCCTGGCCGAGGACGACGGCCGATACCGACACCGCCTTCGCGGCCCGCTGCTCGTCCTCGTGAATGCCCCGCAGGCCCTGGTCGACCGCCACGCCCGCCACGGCGCACAGCACCAGCCCGGCAACGATGGGAACAATCCCCCGCCGCAGCGGGCCCATGCCGCCGGGGAGCGGGTGCCGCACCCCG
The DNA here is from genome assembly GCF_039503195.1 of Streptomyces mirabilis. NCBI lineage: Bacteria > Bacillati > Actinomycetota > Actinomycetes > Kitasatosporales > Streptomycetaceae > Streptomyces > Streptomyces mirabilis. The sequence continues at coordinate 1,847,504 of NZ_JBCJKP010000001.1, read as the reverse complement.
GCGGCCGCCTGCTCTGCGAGGCGCCGTTGCCGTCGCCGAAGAGCGAGCCGTTGCCAGGATGCGGCCCACCCGAAGGCGAGTGCCGCGATCACGGCGGCGTTGGCGGCGTCGGAAGCGGTATCGGGCAGGGGAAACTCCTCCACCGCCACCATGACCGCCAGCACCGGTCCCGACACGAGCGTGAGTTCCGGCAGCCGGACGTACCACAACAGCTGCACCACGGCCAGTCCCACCTGGATCATGCCCACCCAGTCCGGCCCGCAAGGGGCCGCCACCGTGCAGCGCTGCTCCGGCTCCAGAATCATCGCCGCGATCACGGTCATCAGCAGCGTCAGTACCGGCCACCGAGGCTGTGCCCAGCGCGACAACCTGGGATTTGCCCATCGGACGGCATCATGGGACAGCCAGGCAGGAGCACCCGCAGGTGCAGATCCGGGCGGCAAGGGAACGGGCAGGTCGCTCACGCGAGCGATTATGCGGCCCAGGAACTCGCCGCCCGCGGGCGGGACGGCCTGGAGCGGCTGGATGCGGTGCCGTTCCTGCCGAAACAGGAGCTCGTCGTTGCCCGGATTCGACGCCGGGAGAGTTGATCACCCAGTATTGGCCGGACGATTCGGCGAGCGCGACGGCGGTAGCCACGGCGCTTCGGGGCCGCGGGCGCCGCATCGTCCGAAGACATCCGTCACCGTGGATCGGTCCCACCAAAGGGGCAGACACTCTCCCGAGCGCAACGCGTCGATCGTTCAGGCGGCCTGGTCGAGGGGTGAGCGTGCAGACGTGGCGGACAGCCACGCAGGCCCCACGGCCGTGCCGCAAGATGCCGAGCTCACCCGCGCCCGCCGACGTGCAGTGCATCGCGCCGGAGTACCCCTGGGCACGTGGGCCGCTGCCGGTCTGGCCGTCACCGTCGGCCGCAACCTGCGGTGCGTCCTGCCATGGCCGCCACAACACGCAGGCTATGAGACCCATCCGGCCGGCTGTCCGGCAGCGCAGTCCCACGCGTGCGATCGCTTGACGGGAACAAGCTCCAGGACCGAGAGATCCTGGAATCAGCACGGGACTCGAAGGCGAGATGATCGACTATGGACCCACCGGAGCGCTGCCCTGGTGACTTGCTTCCCGCTGCTGGGGCTCTGGCAGTGGCGGCTCCGGACGGTGTGCTGACCTGTTGGAGCACCGGTGCGGAGCAGTTGCTCGGGCTCTCCGCCGCCGAGGCTGTCGGCCTGCCCGCGGCAGAGCTCCTCGCCTCAGCCCTCCCCGCGGCTGCTCGTGAGCGATTCGCCCGGCAGGAGGGCTGGACCGGGCCGGTGGCACTCCGCAACCAGGACGGCAGCGCCGTGGAGTGCCGGTTGCGCGCGTGCCCGCTGCCCACGGGTGACGGGCGAGCCGGTTGGCTGCTGGAGGGCGTCCCGGTGCGGGAGGAGACGGAGCGCGACACGGACCCACTGATCCGCTGGTCATTCGACCAGTCCCCGTTCTCCCTGGCGATCTACGACTCCGAGGGCCGATTCCTGCGCGTCAACGAGCCCATGACCAAGCAGCTCGCCGCCTCCGAGCGGGAGCTTCGGGGGCTCCGGATCACCGAGCACATGCCAGATCAGGGCTTCCAGGCTCCCGAGCGATCTCTCGATCGCGTGCTGCAGACCGGTGAGCCCGAGCACATCGAGAACTACGTCAGAGTCCCGGGAGAGCCCCACGCGCACGCCTGGATCGTCCACTTCACCCCGCTCAAGGACTCTCTCGGACTGGTGCACGGCGTGCAGCTGGCCGCCCTGGACTTCTCCGAGCAGTACGTGGCCCGCGAGCGCTTGGCGCTGCTCAACGAGGCCAGCAGGAGTATCGGCAGCAGCCTAGATGTGCCCCGGACCGCCCAGGAGCTGGCCGACGTAGCCGTGCCTGCCCTGGCGGACTTCGTCTCCGTCGATCTCCTAGACACCGTGCTGCGCGGCGACGAGCCCCCGCTGATCCCCGTCGACGGGCCCCTGCTGCTGCGGCGCACAGCCATCCGCTCCAGTGTGAAGCCCGCAGTCACAGTCGGCGAGCTGGCCCGCTACCCGGAGTTCTCACCGCCGGTCCGGTGCCTGGCCACCGGCCACGGCACCGTGCACCAGATCGGGGAGCCCGAGATCACCCGCTGGCTGGCCCACGACCCCGACCGGGCTACCTGGGTGGTTCGGTATCGCGCGCAGTCGCTGATCACGGTGCCGCTCCGCGCTCGCGGTACCAACCTCGGCGTCGCCCTCTTCACCCGATTGGCTCCCTCAGCCGCGCCGTACGGACCCGACGACCTGCAGATCGCCGAGGAGCTGGCGGCGCGCGCCGCGGTCTGCATCGACAACGCCCGCCGTTACACCCGCGAGCACAGGACGGCACTGGCTCTCCAGCACAGCCTTCTGCCACAGGGGACTGTCGCGCAGGCAGCCGTGGACGTCGCTGGCCGCTACCTCTCCTCAGACTCGCACATCGGCGTCGGCGGTGACTGGTTCGACGTCATCCCGCTTTCCGGCGCCCGCGTCGCCCTCGTGGTCGGCGATGTGGTCGGCCATGGCATCGCCGCCTCGGCCGCCATGGGGCGCCTTCGCACGGCCGTGCGTACCCTCGCCGATGTCGATCTGGCCCCGGACGAGCTCCTCACCCACCTTGACGACCTTGTGGTCCGGCTAAGTTCCGGGCCCGACTCCGGTGCGGAGGCGTCGACGGGAGAACTCGGAGCCACTTGCCTGTACGCGGTCTACGACCCCATTTCCCGCATGTGCTCGCTCGCCAGTGCGGGTCACCTTTGGCCCGCACTGGTGCGCCCTGATGGCAGAGTGGATTTCCTCGAACTGCCCACCGGCCCGCCACTCGGCGTGGGCGGGATTCCGCTCGAGTGCGTCCACCACGAAGTTCCCGAAGGTAGTCTCCTTGCGCTGTACACCGACGGCCTGATCGAGGCACGCCATCGCGATGCCGACGCCGGTCTGCATGCCCTGCGCGGCGCCCTCGCCGACGCCGCCGCTTCGTCGTTGGAGACCACCTGCGACAAGGTGCTCAAGGCGCTGCTCGACGAGCGGCCCACCGACGACGCCGTACTGCTCATCGCCCGTACACGTGCTCTGGACAGCGGGCACATCGCCGTCTGGGACCTCCCCAACGATCCGGAGGTCGTCGCAGGCGCCCGCTCTCGGGCGACCGCCCAACTCCACGCCTGGGAGCTGGACGAGCTGACCTACGTCACGGAACTCGTGGTCAGCGAGCTGGTGACCAACGCCATCCGCTACGGTGGCGCGCCCATTCAGCTGCGGCTGATCAAGGAAAAGACGCTGATCTGCGAGGTCTCCGACGCCAGCAGCACCTCACCCCACCTGCGCCGCGCCCGCATCTTCGACGAGGGCGGACGCGGCCTCATGCTGGTCGCCCAGCTCACCGAGCGCTGGGGGACGCGATATACCGGCACCGGCAAGACCATCTGGACTGAGCAGCCCCTTCCCGCGCGGGTACCCAGGGCACCAACGTGCGGCGTGCGAGCTGACTGACCTGCATCGATGAGTAGTTCGGTTGGGTCGCTAGGTGAACTTCCCACGTTTTGGGGAAACCGAGGAGGCCGTGAAGGCCCTTCTGGGCCCTGTCTTGACCCGCATGGCACGTGCGTTTGGTGTCGCGCCTATCTGGCGTCCTTACGCCAAGTTCCTCGACGGCGTTCGAGAACAGGCGAACCGCCTCATCGAGCAGTCGATGCAGGAGTGGGGGCGTGTCAGCCAAGGCGAAGCAACCGAGGGCTGAAGAGTGGGTTTGGTCCGTGACTGGTCCGGAAGTACTGGTCAGGAGCGGTACAGGTCTGGGAGGAACTGGGAGCTAGCACGCAAGCCGGGCTCGGCCGAGAGCAAGCTGAGGGAAAGGCGCCTGACGGGTGAAAGACCAGGTCAGGCGCCTTTTTTCGCGCGCCTAGAAGAAGCCCAGCTTCTTCGGCGAGTACGACACCAGAAGATTCTTGGTCTGCTGGTAGTGCTCCAGCATCATCTTGTGCGTCTCGCGTCCGATGCCGGACTGCTTGTAGCCGCCGAACGCCGCGTGCGCGGGGTAGGCGTGGTAGCAGTTCGTCCACACCCGGCCCGCCTGGATCGCACGGCCCGCGCGATAGGCGGTGTTGATGTCGCGCGTCCATACGCCGGCCCCGAGGCCGTACAGCGTGTCGTTGGCGGTCTTGATGGCGTCGTCGAAGTCGTCGAACGACGTGACCGAGACGACCGGTCCGAAGATCTCCTCCTGGAAGATCCGCATCCGGTTGTCACCCTCGAAGATCGTCGGCTGGACGTAGTAGCCGCCCTTCAACTCACCGTCGTGCTCGACACGTTCGCCACCGGTGAGGATCCTGGCACCCTCCTGCCGACCGATGTCCAGGTAGGAGAGGATCTTCTCCAACTGGTCGTTGGAGGCCTGCGCCCCGATCATCGTGTCGGTGTCGAGCGGATGGCCCGGCTTGATCAGCTCGGTGCGGGCGACCGCCGCCTCCATGAACTCGCCGTAGTGACCACGCTGGACGAGCGCCCGTGACGGGCAGGTGCAGACCTCGCCCTGGTTGAGGGCGAACATCGTGAAGCCCTCGAGTGCCTTGTCCCGGAAGTCGTCGTTCTGCGCCCAGACGTCGTCGAAGAAGATGTTCGGGGACTTGCCGCCGAGTTCCAGCGTGACCGGCTTGATGTTCTCCGAGGCGTACTGCATGATCAGCCGCCCGGTCGTGGTCTCACCCGTGAATGCCACCTTCGCCACCCGCGGGCTGGACGCGAGCGGCTTGCCCGCCTCCACGCCGAAGCCGTTGACGATGTTGACGACGCCCGGCGGGAGCAGGTCCGCGATCAGGCTCATCCAGTAGTGAATGGACGCCGGGGTCTGCTCGGCGGGCTTGATGACGACCGCGTTGCCCGCCGCCAGCGCCGGGGCGAGCTTCCAGACCGCCATCAGGATCGGGAAGTTCCAGGGAATGATCTGCGCGACGACCCCGAGCGGCTCGTGGAAGTGGTACGCGACGGTGTCGTCGTCGACCTCGCCGAGCGAGCCCTCCTGGGCGCGGATCGCCCCCGCGAAGTAGCGGAAGTGGTCGATGGCCAGCGGGATGTCGGCGGCCAGGGTCTCGCGCACCGGCTTGCCGTTCTCCCAGCTCTCGGCGACCGCCAGCTTCTCCAGGTTCGCCTCCATCCGGTCGGCGATCTTCAGCAGGATGTCGCCTCGCGCGGTGACGGAGGTGCGGCCCCAGCCGGGCGCGGCCGCGTGCGCCGCGTCCAGGGCGCGCTCCACGTCCTCGGCGGTGCCCCGCGCGACCTCCGTGAACGGCTGTCCGTTCACCGGACTCGGGTTCTCGAAGTACTGCCCACGAGCCGGCGGCACGTACTCGCCGCCGATGAAGTGGTCGTAACGCGCCTGGTAGGAGACGATCGCGCCCTCGGTGCCGGGCGCCGCGTAACGGGTCATGCTGGTCTGCCTCCCGGAGAAGCGCTGCCCGCCGTTGGACAGCTCTCGCCGCGAGGCTAGGAGCGCGGACGTTGCAACGACGTTGCGGACGAAGCAGGCCGGCCCTGCCCGGCAACCGACCGTCGCCGTTCCGCGAGCGCCGCGGGGTACGGTCGGCCCGGTGGCGCGGCCTGTTCGTGCTCCAGAGCCTCCAGTCGGGCCCGCACCGTCGCCGTCGGGCGTACGGCGGCCAGCGTCCGCCATACGTCGAGGTCGTCCTCGCCCCACGGCGCGCGCGCCCAGTCCGCCAACAGGTCGGGGTCGCGACGCGCGATGAGGGCCGTACGCAGCCCGTCGGCGAGGCGGCGCCGCAACCGCACCACGGCCGGGGCCCTCGAACCCGGCAGCAGCGGACCGACGTACGCCGCCGCTGCCGCCGTGACCGCACCCGTGCCGAGCCGCCGTTCGACGACCGCCACGTCGGACTCGACCGGCGCCGTGAGCCGGTAGGGCCGCGAGCCCAGCAGGCCGGGGCCGAGCAGCCGGCGCAGTCGGGTCAGCTCGGCGCGCAGGGTCACCGGCGTCACCGACTCGTCCTCGTACAGCGCGCACAGCAACTCGTCGCCCGAGAGCCCCTCCGGGTGTCTTGCCAGCAGCACCAGGATCTCGCTGTGCCTGCGGCTGAGCCTGACCTTCCGGCCGCCCGCCACCAGTTGGGCCTCGTCGCGGCCGAGCGCGGTCAGCTCGACCGTGTCGGCCGCTGCTTCCGCCGGTGTGAGCAGTGCCAACTGGGACTCGGCGGCCCGCGCCACCGCCTGCACGAAACCGAGACTGTGCGGATGCGCGAGCCCGTCCCCGCCCGTGATGTCCACCGCGCCGAGCACCCGCCCCGTGCGCGGATCGTGCACCGGCGCCGCGGCGCACGTCCAGGGCTGGACCCGGCGGATGAAGTGCTCGGCCGCGAACACCTGCACCGGCCGGTCCACAGCGACCGCCGTTCCCGGCGCGTTGGTGCCGACCGAGGTCTCCGACCATCGCGCGCCGGGTACGAAGTTCATCCGCCCCGCCAGCCGTCGCGTCGCCGGATGTCCCTCGACCCACAACAGCCGGCCCTGCGCGTCGCACACCGCGAGAAGGTGCTCGCCGTCCGCCGCGAACGTCCCCATGAGCTCCCGGAAGAGCGGCATCACCCGGGCCAGCGGATGCTCCGCCCGGTAGGAGCCCAGGTCGCCGTCCGTGAGCTCCACCCGTGCCGTGCCGTCCGGTGCGACACCGGCCCGTGCCGATCGCCGCCAGGAATCGGCCACCACGGAGCGCACCGGTCGCGGCACCGTGCCCGCCTCGGTGAACGCCTCGTGCGCGCGGCGCAGTATCCGCACCCGCTCGACGGGATCGGCTCCTGGTTCGAGGGCCACCCACGGTTCGGTCAACTCGGCCTCCCGGTAGGCGATGCGGCTGAGACCATCGTCACTCCCGGTGCGGGCGTGGACAAGCACCGTGACGGAGCTCCTCACGCGGCGCTCACATGGGCGTGGGTCGTCGGGAGCCGCGGCGGGCGCTCCGTCAGGCGAAGTTGACGAGCTTGATGTACCGCGTCCAGTCCCAGTTCGGCCCCGGATCAGTGTGGTCGGTGCCCGGTACCTCGTAGTGGCCGATGATGTGAGCCCGGTCCTTGGGGATGCCGTGCTTCGCGCAGATCGCGGCCGTGAGCTTGGCGGACTCCTCGTAGAGCGCGTCGGTGAAATAGGCGGGCCGGTCCACCCAGCCCTCGTGTTCGATGCCGATGCTGCGGGTGTTGTAGTCCCAGTTCCCCGCGTGCCAGGCGATGTCACGCTCCCTGACGCACTCGGCGACATGCCCGTCGGCCGATCGCACGAGGTAGTGCGCGGACACCTTCTTCTGGGGGTTCTGGAAGATGGCCACGGTTCGGGGAAAGGTCTCCTGCGTGACGTGAATGACCACGTAGTCGAGCGGATAGGCCGTCGGCCGACTGGACGCCGTGTAGTTGGAGGTGCTCGCCGGTGCCCATTCGGCGAGCGGATAGTCGACGGCCGCCGTCTCCGCCGTCGCCTTGGCGCCGGGAAGTAACGCGTAGGGGAGGGCGGCGAGGGCGGCGCCGCCCTTGAGCAGGCGTCGCCGGCTCGGGAACGATCTGGCCCGTTCCATGGGGGAGCCTTTCGATGATAGGGAGGCAGGGTCAGCCGCGCTCAGCGTCGCAGCGTCGCGGCGGTGTCACTCAGTCGCGCGTGCAAGCCGCGGTGTGTCTCGCGCGCGGGCAGCCACTCCTTGCGGATCTTGGCGACGCACGTGTAGTTGGTGTCGCAGACGTTGGCGAGCGGCGATTCGACCGCCTGGGTCGCGAACTGGTAGGCGTCGAGCTCGCTGAACCCGTAGTCGCGCACCAACCACTGCACCAGGTCGAGCTGCGATATGCGGAAGGCGTCCTCCAGCGGGCGTGCCGAGCCGGTCGAGATGATGTGCGTGTCGGACTCGATGCGCGGCCAAGGGGTGGCGACTCCCTTGAGCAACTCGACGATCACCATCGTGTTCATCGCGCACTCGACGGCCACACCACATGTCTCGCCCTCGCCCTGCCGGGCATGCCCGTCACCGAGGCTCAACAGGGCGCCCTCGACGTTCACCCCGAGGAAACAGGTGACGCCGGCCCGCATCTCCGGAGTGTCCATGTTCCCGCCGTGCGCGTCAGGCACCAGCGCGGAGCGCACCTCGAGGTTCGCTGGCGCCACTCCGACGGTGCCGTGCATCGGGTCCATGGGCAACTCGATCCGGATCTCGCTGTCCCGGGCGCTGAACAGGGCGGTGCGCCGCTCCCGGTCGAGCTGCCAGATCCACACGGTCTCCGGCAGCGGAGGCTGCAGCGTGGCCGTGGTGTGCGTGGAGGTGAGCGCGCCGAACAGCGGGACCGTCGTCGAGGCCGCCCAGTCGCGAGCGGGCTCGATCGACACGAAGTGCACGGCCACGGTGTCGCCCGGCTCCGCGCCCTCCACATGGAAGGGGCCGGTCTGCGGATTGAGGAACGGGAACTCGCACACCTCGGACACCAGGTCCTTCTCCGAGCGCACCCGCCCGGCGAAGCAGTCCTCCGTGTACAGATCGAGGACGGTGCCCGGCGCGATGCGTGCCACGGGCGGCGCGCCGCCGAACGTCCAGGCGTACTCGCCCGGTTCGGGGCGCACGGTCAGGATGCGGGGGTCACTCATGGCTGCACGGCTCCGCTCTGCCGAGGGTCGGGGGACTCGGGGGACGAGGTCTCGTCGAGGTGAACACGGGCGGTCTCGGCTATGCGCCCGGGGTGGCGGCGCGACAGGACGATCAATACCACGACTCCGGCCGCCATCCAGACTCCGACAACCGGTCCCGCATACGAAACGGGCGCGGTGAGTTCGGAAACGAAGTCGAAGACGGGCAGGCCCGCGGCCGTCAGCAGCGCGGGCACGAAGGCGACGATGCCCAGCAGAGGGAAGAGAAGATGCCGCACCGGTTTGAGCAACTCGCGTCTGCGGCGCAGGAAATAGCCCGCACAGGCGAGGTTCACCACGATGTACACGCCGATGACGACCGTGACGATCACCGTCGCGAGCAGCAGGAACGCCGTGACGGGGTCGTAGTACAGACCGAGGCCCAGCACAGCCGCGACCGCCACGCCGCACTGCGCGGCGACGCCGGCGACGGGGGAGCGGTGCCTCGGATGCACGTGCGCGAAGAGCCGCGGGAACACCTTGATCCGGGCCAGGGCGAAGGCCGTACGGGTCGAGACCGTCGCGCAGGCGTTGGCGTTGGCGATCGTGGAGTTGACCACCGCCAGGAACACCAGCACCCAGAACACTCCGAAGGAAGCGCGGGCCACGCCTTCCCAGGACGCCGCGCCGGAGGCTCCGAAGCCCCCGAAGCGGTCGGGCCCGAAGTACACCGACATGGCGTACGTGGTGAGGACGTAGAAGAGACCGATTCCCAGCGCCGCGCCGAGGACCGCGCGGTGCATGGTCCGGCGGGGATCCTTCGTCTCCTCGGCGAGTGGCGCCGCTGCCTCGAATCCGGCGAAGGCCAGCACCGTGTAGACCGATCCCGCGAACACACCACTGACGCCTTCGTACCCCTCGGCCGTGTGCGAGGTCCCGAACACCGACAGCGTGTTGTCGCTCCCGGCCTTGGCGATCAGCCATATCGCGAAGACGAGGAAGACCAGCACTTCGAAGACGCCGAGGACGGTGCCGAAACGGGCCGAGGCGCGCACTCCGAAGTATCCGGCGACCGCGATGATCGCCGCGCCCGCGAGCGACCACGGCCACCACAGGTCGTCCGGGTAGGAGGACCATTGCTGATGCAGTGTGCCCGCGGTGGTGAACCCGAGTTGCAGGAGCAGCAGCGGTGGCACCAGCGCCTCGACGAACACGTAGCCCCAGCCGACGAGGAACCCCACGGCCGGGTGCAGTCCCTGGGCCGCGTACGTGGCCACCGAGCCCGCGGTGGGCAACCGTCGTGCCAGCTCGGCCACACAGGACGCGGTGAAGAGGCAGGCGACGAGGGCTATCAGCACGGAAAGGGGCAGACTGCCGCCCGCGAAGGCCGCGCCCGACGGAATGGACGCGGCGACCGCCGCGGCCGGCGCCATGGCCGTGATGCTCTGGAACAGGACCTCCCGCAGCCCAACAGCCTCGCGCCGCAGTCCCGGAACCGTCTCCTCCGACATCTGCCCCCCGATCCCCCGATTGGCCCGGACAGCCGACCATCGGCCCGACGGCTGTGCCTCGCGTGAATTACGGTACGGCGCTTGCGGGTTGGGCGGGAGGGCTCGGCGTTCGTCGGTGGACAACTCGGGGACTGTGGACAACGCGGTCACCCGTGAGGGGGAAAGGGACCCTGGGCACCGGGTCATCGACCGCGATGGTCGCGACAGCTGCGATGGCCGTCGTGGCCGCGATGATCGCGCTACGCCTGCCCCGCGAACCCCGCCGGGTCGTCGAGCACCGCCCGCACCACCGAGTGGGCGGCCCCCAGCAATGGCCCCTCGGGCCCCAGGGGTGACACGGACACGGCGCAGGCGGGGCCCGCCGTGCGCCGCGCCAGCTCGCCCTCCAGCGAAGGCAGCAACCACGGTGCGAGACCGGACAGCGCTCCACCCAGCACCACCGTCTCCGGATCGAGGAGATTGACCGCGCCCGTGAGCGCGATCCCGAGCGCGGTCCCGGCGTCGCGCAGGGCACGCCGTACCTCCGCGTCGCCCCGGGCGGCACGCTCGGTCAGCAGCCCGACCCGGTCCTCACGCGGCTCCAGACCGGCCGCGCGCAGCACGGCCTCCTCACCCGCGTACTGCTCGAGGCAGCCCCGTCCGCCGCACGGGCAAGGAGGCCCGTCCGGCCACACCGGCACATGCCCCAGCTCGCCCGCGAAACCGCGGGTCCCGCGCAGCAACCGTCCGTCCACGACCACGGCCGCACCGATGCCGATCTCCGCGGACACATGCAGGAAGTCACGTGGGGTGGCATCGCCGAGCCACAGTTCCGCCAGACCGCCGAAGTTCGCCTCGTTGTCCACGGTCAGCGGGAGGTCCCCTGGCAACAGCGCGCCGAGATCCGTGTCATGCCAGTCGAGGTTGGGGGCACGGACCACGGTCCGGTCGTCGCGGGCCACCAGGCCGGGCACCGCGACCGCCAGGCCCGCGGGCCACAGCCCCTCCCGTTCGGCCTCGGCGACGACCTGCCGCACCAGCGCGGTCAGCTCCTGGAGCACCGGCTCGGGCGGTCGCCCGCGGTTCGTGCCGTGCCGCACCGCCCGCGCCCGTACGGCACCGCGCAGATCGACGGCGCACACCGCCAGATGGTCGACGCCCACCTCCGCGCCTATCCCGGTGGGACCGCGCCCGCTGACGGCGAGTGCCGAGCCCGGTCGCCCCACCCGTCCGGGCCGCTCGGGGCCCAGCTCTTCGAGGAGCCCCGAGCGGATCAGCTCGTCCACCAGCGTCGAGACCGCCGCCCGCGTCAGACCGATGCGCGAGGCGACGGCGGCACGCGACAGCGGCCCCTCCGCACTCACGGTGTGCATGACACGGGAGAGGTTGCGGCGGCGCATGCCCTGTTGGGTGTCGGGCAGTCGACGGCCGGAACCGGTCGGGTGGGCCTCGTGCAGTGGTGCGGTCATGCCTCCGTCAGTCCTCGTCCGGCCGGTCCCACTGGGGGCTGTCCTCGTCCGCGCTCGCTCAGTGTTTGCTCAGTCCTTGTTCGGTTCCCGTTCCAGGAGCGGGGCCGCGTCGGAGAGTACCCCGGCGATCCTGGCGAGCGTCTCCTCGTCCCGGTCCACGGCGTCGAGCACCGGCCCGTGGGCCGTTCCCCAGCGGCGGGCCACCGCGGCCGGGTCCTCGCCGGTCAGCAGGCCCGCGGCCTGCGCGGCGGCGCCCAGCGCGACCAGTTCCTTGGCCTCGGGCACCTGAACCGGACGTCCCGACAGCCGGCGTACGGTCTCCTGCCAGGCCGTTCCCCGGGCGCCCCCGCCGATGAGCAGCAGCGGCGCGGAGCGGTCCGCGTCCGGGTCGAGCACCAGGTCGAGGGCGCCGAGGAGCGAGTGGACCGCGCCGTCGTACGCCGCCTGCAGCAGCTGCCCGCCCGTCGTGTCGTGCCTGAGGCCGTGCAGCAGCCCCGAGGCATGGGGCAGGTTCGGGGTGCGCTCGCCGTCCAGGTAGGGGAGCAGCGTCACGCCGGCGCCCGGTTCGACCGCCTCGCGGTCGAGACCCAGCAGCGCGGCTACTCGATCGACGGCGAGCGTGCAGTTCAAGGTGCAGGCCAGCGGAAGCCAGTCGCCGCGTGCGTCGGCGAAGCCCGCGACGGTGCCGGTCGGGTCGGCGGGGCGCCGTGTCGAGACGGCGTACACCGTGCCGGAGGTGCCGAGGCTCAGTACGGCGGTGCCGGGGCGCAGTCCGAGGCCGAGCGCGGCGGCGGCGTTGTCGCCGGTGCCCGCGGCGACCAGCGTGCCCTTGGAGAAGGGCAGCTCATCGCGGGCGTGCACGGTTCCGGCCACTTCGCCGGGCCGGGCGATACGGGGGAGCAGCGCCGGGTCGAGTCCGACGTGCGCGAGGACTTCTTCGTCGTACCTCTCCGTACCGGACGCCCACCAGCCGGTACCGGAGGCATCGCCGCGGTCGGTCGTGCCCTCTCCCGTGAGGCGTTCGGTGAGGTAGTCGTGGGGCAGCCGTACGGCCGCGGTCGCTCGGACGGCGTCGGGTTCGTGCTCGGCCAGCCAGGCCCACTTCGTGACCGTGAAGGAGGGGCCGGGCACGCTGCCGGTGCGTTCGGCCCAGGCCTTCGGCCCGCCCAGCTCCTCGACCAGCCGACGGGCCTGTGGCGCCGAGCGCACGTCGTTCCACAGCAGGGCCGGGCGTACGGGATCGCCGTGGGCGTCGAGGGTGACGAGCCCGTGCTGCTGGCCGCCGATCGACACCGCGGCGGCCTCGTGGGCCGCCTCGCCGCACTGGTGCAGCGCCTCGCGGAGCGCGTCCCACCACTGCCGCGGGTCGCTCTCGCGGGCCGCCCCGGTGGAGACGGTGTGCGGCGCCTGCCCGCTCGCCACCACCTGTCCGGTCGAGGCGTCGACGACCAGGGCCTTGGTGGACTGGGTGGATGTGTCCACCCCGACGACGAGCGGACCCTCGGCTGCTGACATCGGGCTCTCCCTCTTCCGCGGCTCCGCGGGATCTGTCCTGGTGATGGGGTTTGCGGACCGGTGTGGCCCAGGTTTCGCATTTCGTCTCTTCCCAGAGATGCCTCCGCATACTAATTTGTTAACCGCCATGACGAAATAGTCGGAGCTAGCAAGGAGCCGCGGCATGAACTACCAGCCCACCCCCGAGGACAGGTTCACCTTCGGCCTGTGGACCGTCGGCTGGCAGGGAAGGGACCCGTTCGGCGACGCCACCCGGCGCGCCCTGGACCCGGTCGAGTCGGTACAGCGCCTGGCCGAGCTCGGCGCCCACGGTGTGACCTTCCACGACGACGACCTGATTCCCTTCGGGTCCTCGGACAGCGAGCGCGAGTCGCACATCAAGCGCTTCCGCCAGGCCCTGGACGCGACCGGCATGCGGGTGCCGATGGCCACCACCAACCTGTTCACGCATCCCGTCTTCAAGGACGGTGCCTTCACCGCGAACGACAGGGACGTGCGTCGCTACGCGCTGCGCAAGACGATCCGCAACATCGACCTCGCGGTCGAACTCGGCGCGCAGACGTACGTCGCCTGGGGCGGCCGTGAGGGTGCCGAGTCCGGCGCCGCCAAGGACGTGCGCGTGGCCCTCGACCGCATGAAGGAGGCCTTCGACCTCCTCGGTGAGTACGTGATCTCGCAGGGTTACGACCTCAAGTTCGCGATCGAGCCGAAGCCGAACGAGCCGCGCGGCGACATCCTGCTTCCCACCGTCGGCCACGCGCTCGCCTTCATCGAGCGCCTGGAGCGCCCGGAAATGTACGGCGTCAACCCCGAGGTGGGCCACGAGCAGATGGCCGGGCTGAACTTCCCGCACGGCATCGCGCAGGCCCTGTGGGCAGGCAAGCTGTTCCACATCGACCTCAACGGCCAGTCCGGCATCAAGTACGACCAGGACCTGCGCTTCGGTGCCGGTGACCTGCGCTCCGCGTTCTGGCTGGTCGACCTCCTGGAGAGCGCCGGGTACGCGGGGCCGAAGCACTTCGACTTCAAGCCCCCGCGGACCGAGGACTTCGACGGTGTGTGGGCGTCGGCAGCGGGGTGCATGCGCAACTACCTGATCCTTCGGGAGCGTACGGCCGCCTTCCGTGCCGACCCCGAGGTCCAGGAGGCGCTGCGCGCGTCGCGCCTGGACGAACTGGCGCAGCCCACCGCGGCGGACGGCCTGACGGGGCTGCTCGCGGACCGTGCGGCCTTCGAGGAGTTCGATGTGGAGGCGGCCGCGGCGCGCGGGATGGCCTTCGAGCGGCTGGACCAGCTCGCCATGGACCACCTGCTGGGCGCGCGGGGCTGATCGTGCCCCGGTGAGGTCTGGCCCGTCTCCTGGCGGGCCGGGCCTCACATCTCGCTGCGCGGACCCGGCGGGGAATGCTCCGGAATCATGCGATCCACGGCATGAGTCCGTATCAACTTCGGCACAGGGGTCGCCCGATGACCGGTTCGAGGCGAGTCTTGACGGTATGGCCACCCCGCCCTTACCGCCCCAGCCTCCCCGGCCGCCAGGAAACACTCCCCCTCCGGGAAACGGTGGCTTCGGGCCGCCGCCCGGAGGCTATGGGCCTCCTCCGGGAGACCAAGGTCCCCCTTTCGAGGGTTTCGGTCCCCCACCGGGGGGTGACGGTCCCGAGCCTCCCTCTGGATTTCCCGGTGGTCCGGGTGGCCCTGGTGGGGGGCGGCGCCGCACCCCGCTGTTCCTCGCGCTCGCCGCGCTCGTGGCCGTTGTGGCTGTCGTCGCCGTGGTGCTGATGGTCCGCGGCGGCAGCGACACGCCCGACAAGAAGGGGTCCACCGAGAGTGGCGGCACTCAGGGATCGTCGTCCCCGTCGCTGAGCATTCCGTCCGAGCTGCCCAGCGAGCTGCCTTCGTCACTGCCTTCGTCACTGCCCTCGTCCTTGCCCTCGGAGCTGCCGAGTGATCTGCGCAGCATCCTGCCGAGCGACCTGCAGTCGCTCCTCCCGACCTAGGGAACGGCGCGCTGCCGTGAGCAACTGAGGTGATGGGCACGCGCGCGTGGACGCCGTTTCGCGACTCACGCGCGCGTGTCCGACGAAAGGGATCCTGAGGTCAGATCCCGTGCGGCAGTCGTACGTAGGTGACCGTCGTCTCGATACCGCTGTCCACCAGGCGGCCCTGCGGGTCGAACGCGCCCGCCCCGTCGGTCATCCCGAAGTCGTTGTCGTTGATCAGCGCGAGTGTGTCGTGGTCCACGCGCGCGACGCCCTCGATCTTTCCGGGTACCCCCGCGACCGTTCCCAGGTCCACGACCAGACGCTTGGCGAGCACCGGGACGCCGGCGGCGGCCGGATCGTCGAGCTGTTCCAGAGAGGGGGACGTCGTGTCGCTGTCCCAGGGACCACCGAGGATGTTCGCGCGGCGCGTGAGTTCCACCACCTGCAACCGTGCCGCCTTGTCCGTGCGTTCCTCCACCAGCAGCCGATCACGGCCGATGGCCACGACGGAGGAGATCTTCAGCTCCGAGGTGTCGTCCTCGCTGGGGTCGACCACGTTCACCGGGTCGAAGCGGTAGGCGTACTCGGCGGTGACGGCCCGCTTCTTCGGGGAGAAGCGCAGCAGCCGCGTCGTGCGCGAGGCGTCCCCCGCGTCGCCGTCCGGCAGGGAGAGCGGGCTCTGCACGGCCATCATCAGGTCGCCGCCGGGAAGCTGGGCGAGCCCTTCGAAGCCGCGATTGTTCTTCCGGTGCAGCAGGACGGCCGGCAGCGCCTCGACCACCGGGTAGTCGGTGCCGGTCAGGCTCAGTCCCTTGGGCACGTAGCGCGTGAGGACCCTCCCGCGCGCGGAGACATGGATCAACGAGGGACCGTACTCGTCGACGAGCCAGAAACTGCCGTCCGCGGAACGGACGATGCCTTCGGTGTCGACGCCGTTCGGGTTGTACGTGAGGGGGGTCTGCGCGTCATAGGAGTACGGCGCCTCGTCGCGCCCCGCCTGGTTGGACAACCCGGTGACGGGCTTCCCGGAGGACGTGGTGATCGGGAGCGCGTCCAGCACCTTCACGGCGTCGCCGGACACCCTGATCTTCACGATCGCCGGGTCGAAGCCGGGCACCGGGAACGTGCGACGCTTCTTGCCGTCGACCTTGATCTGCCCATTGGGGCCGCGGTCGGTGACCGTCCAGAACTCGCCCCGGCGCCCGGCCGGGTAGATGTCGCTGCCGATCCCGCCTAGGTCCACGCCCCGGTCGTCGCCCACCGTGCCGGGCAGCAGCGTGTTGCTGAACGTGCCCAGAGGGATGTCGCCGAGGGTCGCGGTGCGCGTGACCCTCGGCTGCGACGGGTAGCCCTGAGCGTTCGCGGTGCCGACCGCCACGAGGGCGGCCAGCATCGCGAGCGGTACACCCGCGGCGACGGTTCGGTGGATGTGGCGCCGGCCGACGGCATACGGGGACATCGGGCCTCCTGAGGCACAAGTACGTTGACAGCGGCCAGAGTTGGCCGCCGCGCGGAACGTCGTACGACTTCGAGGTGAACGTGGGGCGTCAACCACTCATCGGGTCGCCGCCCGGGTCTCCCTGCGCCATCGCGAAGGCGGTGGCCGGATCCCCTGCCGCCGGCCCCGCGGGCGTCCAGCGGCCCCGCTCCTTGCGGTACGGCCACCATCGACCGTCACGCCCCAGGCGCAGCTGGGCAGGTGTGCCGACGGCGGTCCAGCGGTTGCGGGTGGCACGTAGTCGCGGCCGCTCGTCCTCGTCCCAGGCCGCCTCCAGGGCGGCACGCGCGCGTGTGAGTGCCTCCGCCTCCACGGCCCACTCGTCCTCCAGCACGGCCAGCGCGACGACACCTCCGTGGTGCCAGGCGCGTACGGCGAGCGCCAGTTCCTGCCGGTCGCGCCCCGAGCCGTCGGCCAGCCGCTCGACGATCGCACCCTCGGGGGCCAGCGCCGCAAGCCGGACCGCGTCCTGCTCAACCGTCAACTCGGCCGGTGCTTCCTGCCCGTGAGCCGATCCGAGTGCCTCGGCGAGCAGCCGGTGCGCCTCGGTCGCGGTCGCGGTGGCGAGGAACTCCAGGGCGGCAGGGTCGACGCCGGGTGCGGGCGCGGCCTCGGTGTCCAGGGAGGGCGGCCGGCCGGGCACCTCGGGCAGTACCGGAGGCGCGGGCAGGGGCGGCAGGATGTCCCCGGCCGCGTACGCCTCGCCGGCGTCCACGCCCTGCTGAGCGGGTCCCGGGGTGTCCGGCCGATTCTTCGCGGTCGCGCTGCCGCGCGACTGAAGCTCGTCCAGCAACGTGTGTTCGGCGCGGCCGCGCATCAGCAGCAGGGCGAACGGATCCTGGTCGAGCAGCCGCGCCATCTGATAGCAGAGCGCCGCGGTGTGCCCGCAGTGGTCCCAGGCCCCGCAGTCGCACTCGGCCTCCAAGTCACCCAAACCCGGAAGCAGCTCGACTCCCGACGCCGCCGCGTCCTCCACCAGATGCGGGGGCATCTCGCGGTCGAGCAGCGCCGCGACATGCCCGGCCCGTTCGACCGCCATGTCCAGGAAACGGTCCCACTGCTCCTCGGTCAGTTCCTGAAGCAGCACGTCCGAGCGGTGTGCGGTGCCGTCCCGGTCCCGGACGACGGCGGTGACGCGCCCCGGCCGTACCGACACGGCGCCCACCGCCCCCGTACGCGCGAGTCTGCGCCCCGTCTTCACCGGCTCCGAGTCCAGCGCCGCGTCCTCCAACGCCTTCAGCCAGGCCCGGCCCCACCACGTCTGCGCGAAGCCCTGCCCCTGTGCGGGCGGCAGCGCCACGAACGTACGCTCCTCGTTCCCATCCGTCATCGTGCGTCCCCTCGCAGCTCCACCAGGTCGGCCAGTTCGGCGTCGGTCAGCTCCGTGAGCGCCGCCTCTCCGGCGCCGAGGACCGCGTCGGCCACCTGCTGCTTGCGCCGCAGCATTTCGGCGATGCGGTCCTCGATGGTCCCCTCGGCGATCAGTCGCTGCACCTGCACGGGCCGGGTCTGGCCGATGCGGTACGCGCGGTCCGTGGCCTGCGCCTCCACGGCCGGGTTCCACCAGCGGTCGTAGTGCACGACGTGCTCGGCCCGCGTCAGGTTCAGGCCCGTGCCCGCGGCCTTCAACGACAACAAGAAGACAGGGATTTCGCCCTCCTGGAAGCGCTCCACCATCGCCTCGCGCTCATGGACGGGCGTCCCGCCGTGCAGGAACTGCGTCGCGACTCCGCGCACCGCGAGATGGCGCTCGATGAGGCGCGCCATCCGCACGTACTGCGTGAAGACCAGAACGCTCGCTCCCTCGGAGAGGATGGTGTCGAGCAACTCGTCCAGCAGCTCCAGCTTCCCGGACCTGCCCGGGATCTTCGGCCGGTCCTCCTTGAGGAACTGCGCCGGATGGTTGCAGATCTGCTTCAGCCCGGTGAGCAGCTTCACGATCAGACCGCGTCGCGCCATGCTGTCCGCGCCCGAGATCTCCGCGAGAGTCTCACGCACCACCGCCTCGTACAGACCCGCCTGCTCCTTGGTGAGCGAGACGGCACGATCGGTCTCGGTCTTCGGCGGCAGCTCGGGGGCGATACCGGGGTCCGACTTGCGCCGCCGCAGCAGGAACGGCCGGACCAACCGGGTGAGCCGCTCGGCCGCCGCCGGATCCTGAGCGCCTTCGACGGCCTGCGCGTAACGCGTCCGGAAGGAGCCGAGACTCCCGAGCAGGCCCGGCGTCGTCCAGTCGAGGATCGCCCACAGTTCCGAGAGGTTGTTCTCCACCGGCGTGCCGGTGAGCGCCACGCGCGCGCGTGCGCCGACGGTGCGCAACGCCCGCGCCGTCGCCGAGTAGGGGTTCTTCACGTGCTGCGCCTCGTCCGCGACGACCATGCCCCACGGCACCGCGGCCAGTCGCGGCGCGTCGAGCCGCATCGTGCCGTATGTGGTGAGCACGCACTCCCCGTCCACCAGGCCTTCCAGACCGCGCCGCGAGCCGTGGAAACGGCGCACCGGCGTGCCGGGCGCGAACTTCTCGACCTCGCGCTGCCAGTTGCCCATCAGGGAGGCCGGACAGACCACGAGGGTGGGGCCCGCCGCCGACGTGTCGGTCTGCCGGTGCAGATGCAGGGCGATCAGCGTGATCGTCTTGCCCAGGCCCATGTCGTCGGCCAGACAGCCACCCAGTCCCAGGGAGGTCATTCGGGCGAGCCAGTTGAGGCCCCGCACCTGGTAGTCCCGCAGCGTCGCGGTGAGGGCGGCGGGCTGCCCGACCGGCTCCTGTCCCTCCGGGTCCGAGAGCCGCTCCCGCAGCGTAGCCAGCCACCCCGTGGGCCGTACGTCGACCCTGCGGCCGTCGACCTCCGTGGAGCCCGTCAGAGCGGCGCTCAGTGCCTCGACGGGCGTGACCTTGCGGTCCTGTTGCGCCCGGGCGCGGCGCACCTCCTGCGGGTCGACGAGGACCCACTGGTCGCGCAGCCGCACCATGGGGCGGTTCGCCTCCGCGAGGTGATCCAGCTCCTGTCGTGTGAGTCGCTGATCGCCCAGCGCGAACCACCAGTTGAAGGCAAGCAGCGCGTCCGCGGACAGGAAGGAGGGCGCGGCCGACGCGACCTTGTCCGGACTCCGCTCGTCGTCCGGCGGCCCGATGACGGCGCGCGCGGTCAGCTTGCGCGCCAACTCCTTGGGCCAGTGCACGTCGACGCCGGCAGACCCCAGCATGCGGGCGCCCTCGCCGAGGAGTTCGGTGACCTCCTCGTCGGCGAGTTCGACGGCGTCCGGCACCGTCGCCGAGAGCAACGGGGTGAGCGGGGGCCAGGCGCGGGCCGCACGGCGCAGGGCGAGCAGGACGTCCATCCGCGCGCGCGGGCCGAAGGCCGCCGATCCGGCCCAGACGGCGGAGGCGTCCGCGACAAGGCCCGGGTCGTTCACGCTGTGCACCTGCAGCACCCCGCGGAACGGGAGCCGCGTCTCGTCCGCCCCGACCGACGCCAGCCCAGGGACCTCGACGCGCAGCGAGACGCGTACGCCCGCGTCGTGCCCCGCGGCCACGTCGGCGGCCCAGGCGCGTTGCTCCGGCACATACTGCGGCTCCGGCGCCGCGAAGGCCGCACCTCCCGCGGCCGGCGACGCGGCGGGGGAGCGGGGCAGCGCGTCGGCGACCGCGTCGAGGAAGGCTCGCAGCAACGGCTCGGGGTCGGGCAGCCGCACCGGCTCACGGCCGTCCACCGGTACGGCGTGCGCGTCGGGCGGCATCGCCGCGGCGAGTTCGCGTACGCGCTCCAGGTCGTCGGCCCGCAGCGGACCGGCACGCCACGCGTCGTGGTCGCTCGCCGTAAGGCCCGGCAGCAGCAGTCCTCGTGCGGCGAGTTGGAGGGCGAGCACGGTGCTTGCGCCCCAGAACTTGGTTGTTCGGTGTGCGTGCGCGGCGGCACGCGCGCGCGTGAGGACCGGCAGCGCGGCGCGCACCGGGAGCAGGACGGCGGGCACGGTCATGAGCTCGACACCGTCGTCTCCGGGCAACGCGACGGTCAGGTCGTCGAAGGCGCCGGACGTCACCGTGGGTGGGACGTCGCCGTCGGGCCGCCAGAAGGCGACGCTTCCGGTACGGGACGGATCGGAGGGCATGAACACGGCACAGCATGAGGCCAGTTCGGAGATCTCGGCGGGCGTCGCCGCAGGAATTCTCTGCACAGCGATGGCGCATTCCTCAAATTTGACTACTGGGGTCGGAGTCGCCGAGGGTACAGCACCGCGTACACCGGGCGGGGGCGCCCGGACCGTGAGGTGGCTCTCCCCGGGCCGGGGGTGTACGTAACCCCCCTCGACGGACGGGGAAGGCCTCAGTACGGACGCGGGTGGTGGCGTCATGGTCGCCGAGGGGCACTGGTTCGTACGTTTCATCAGGTCAGCCCCTTGCCTGAGAAACCGGAGACCCGCCATGTCCCAGACCGCCACAGCCGTCGTGGAAGACCTTCCAGGGGTGGGTGTCGGGCAGAACCCCGGAAGCGACTTCGCGCCCCTCCTGCGCACCGTCAGGGCCCGGGGTCTCCTGGACCGGCGCCACGGCTGGTACGCACGCGCGATCACCGTGAACGCGCTGGCCCTGGCCGCGGTCGTGACGGGTGTCGCCCTGATCGGCAACTCCTGGTGGGCGCTTGCCCTCGCCCCACTGCTCGCCGTGTTCTCGGCCCGCACGGCCTTCATAGGCCACGACGCGGGCCATGCGCAGATCACCGGCAACAAGTCGGTAGGCCGTGCGATCGGTCTGGTCCACGGCAACCTGCTCCTCGGACTGAGCTATTCCTGGTGGAACCACAAGCACAACCGCCACCACGCCAACCCGAACCACATCGACAAGGATCCCGACGTCGTCGCCGACGTCCTGGTCTTCACCGGTGAGCAGGCCGAGGGCCGGGTGGGCTTCCGGCGCTGGCTCACCCGCAACCAGGCCTGGCTCTTCTTCCCGCTCACTCTCCTGGAAGGCGTCGCCCTGAAGGTCCACGGCTTCCAGGACCTGCGCCGGCAGCCCCGCGTGAGCGGGTGGTGGAGGCACTGCTGCTGGTGACCCACGTCGTGGCATACGCGACCTTGCTGCTCACCTCCATGTCCCTCGGCAAGGCCCTGGCCTTCGCCGCGCTGCACCAGGCACTGTTCGGCCTGCACCTGGGCATGGCCTTCGCGCCCAACCACAAGGGCATGGAAATGCCCGACCCGGACGGCGAGCGCTGGGGCCACCTGCGCCGCCAGGTGCTCACCTCCCGCAATGTCCGCGGTGCCGCCCTGACCGACTGGTTCCTCGGTGGTCTCAACTACCAGATCGAGCACCACTTGTTCCCCAGCATGCCCCGCCCCCATCTGAGGCTCGCCCAGCCGCTGGTGCGCGCACACTGTCGGGAATTGGGTATGCCCTATGCGGAAACCGGGCTCGTCGACTCCTACCGGCAGGCACTGCGTCACATGCACGAGGTCGGCGAACCCCTCAGGGCCGAGGAGCCGCGGAAGGTCTCAGAGGGTGAGTGAGCGCGGAGGGTCTCAGGGGTGAGTCAGGGGAGCGCCTCAGGGATGTCTCAGGGTCGCACACTGGAACCGTGAGAGGCGTGGACCCGTTCTCAGGACAGAGAGCGGCAGCAGCCGCGAAGGAGGCGACACATGTCGAAGAACGCGAAGATCGCCGCAGGTGGTGTGGCGGTAGGCCTCATCCTGCTGATCTGGTTGCCCTGGTGGGTGTCCTTCCTGATCGTGGTGGGAGTTCCGGCGGCCGCGTACCTGACGCTGGACCCCTCGCAGCGGCGCAGGCTGCGCCGCATCACCCGCAAGGAACTCGGCCGCTGAGGCGCTGACGATCGTGTGCGTCTCCCGGCATGCGGGAGGCGGCTCGGTCGCCGCTCGCGGACCGTGCCTCCGGCAGGGTCCGCGAGCGTGCGCGTACCCCGCTTCGTCCGGGGTGAGGAGCGACCCACTGCGGGACCGCTCAACTGGGGCGTACGGCCATCTTGTCGAGGGCCTCCAGGAGACCGGGCAGTTCCGGGCCCCGGCCGACGGGCAGGACCTCTCCGGGCTCCTCGTCGAGGAGGACGAAGGCGATGTCGTCGGTCCGGGCGACCATGGACCAGCCGGGGCCGTCCGCACGCAGGGTCCGGGCGTCGCCGGTGGCGAAGGACGAGCGGACGCGGCCCAGGGGCGGCGGGGTGTCCACGTAGGAGCGAGCCTCCGCCAGCACCCGGCGAATACCGCTGCGGGTTTCGCCGCTGCCGCTGTCGCCGGGGCCGTCGGTGCTCTCGGTCTCGTCCTGGCGGGCGTTCTCGGGCTGGGCGGTGCCCTCCGGCGTGACGAAGTCCCCGTCGTCGATCTGTTCCCGCCAGATCGCCCACTGGAGGGCGATCTCGTCGGCTCCGAGGCGTCGTTGGGCCGGTCCCCAGATTGCGGTGTTCGGTGGGGTGAGCGCAGGCCGATCCGTGAGCTCGGGCGCGGGGTCGTGCGGGGCCGGCACCCCGGGAGCCGCGACGGCGACGTCCAGGGGCCAGCCGGGCAGTGCGGAGACGACCGTGCGCTCGTCGGGCGACAGCTCGTGCTCCATCCCGCAGTCCCAGGACGCGATGGCGACGGCGACCAGCGAGACGTCGTCGATGACGACCGTCCACCGTGCACCCTCGCCGTCCTGGCCGAGCACGAGACCGTACCCGTCGGCCAGGGGTGCCAGGTCGAGTGCCGCGCAGGCCTCCGGGTAGTCGTCCCCCAGCACGCTGGGGAACTTCGCGGGCGTCAACAGCACCGCTGTCAGCACATACAGCGCGTCGTCGTCCCCGGTGGCGACGGCGCCATCGTCCGTCCCGGCCATCCCAGCCTCCCGATCGCTACGTTCGTCGGCGCACCATAATGCGAGCCGAAGGCGCTTGTCACGAGCCCGAAACAGACGCGGAGCTGCAGTTATCCGGCTGGACGGGGCGAAACGCCCGGCCCGCGCCCACCGCGATCAGGCGGCGGGCAGGCCGAGCAGCGTCCGCGCCACCGTCCGAGGCGACTCGTCGCGCTCCCGTGCCAGAGCGATGACGGCACGGCAGGCCAGCTCGTTCACCCCGAACGACAGCGCCTCGGGCGACACCCAGGCCGCGGCTTCGTCGATCTGCTCCTGGTCGTCCTCCGCACAGGCCGACACATAGGCCGCGGCCGCCTCGAAAAGATTGTGTGTACGTTTCTCCGGTCGCCGCTTGGCGGGCCGCTGCGCCTCGGCCCCGTCGGCCGCCTTCCGGTGCCATATCTCGCGGAGTCTGCCGAACATTCCGGTCATCGGGCCACCTTCCCCCTGCTCGGTTGCCATCGCTGATCGTTCACCTGTTGCTACTCAACGTAGAGTTGAAGGCCCGGCGGCAGAAGAGGGACCGTCCGGTGAAGCGTCGCGAACGTCCCCTTCGAGTGGTGCCCGAGGTCGCCGGAAAGGTCTGAGGCCTCAGCCCCGCCGTGTGGCCAGCGCCAGGAAGCGGGCGTCCTCGTCGACGTACGAGGTCATGTCCCAGCCGGAAGCGGCCAGCAGAGGGCGGAGATTGGCCTCCGCCCTCAGGTCGTCCGGTGTGATCCGGCGCCCCTGGCGCGCGGCGAGCGCGGCTCGGCCGATCGGATGGAACAGCGCCAGCGTGCCGCCGGGCCGTACCACCCGCGCCAACTCCCTCAGATTCTCGGCGGGGTTGGGCAGATGCGCGATCAGCCCCGCCCCGAGGACGGCGTCCAGCGACTCCGTGCGCAGCGGCAGCGCAGTGACGTCGGCGAGCAGCAACTGCCCGTCGCGGTGCCGTCCGGCCCGTACCGCGGCCGCCAGCATGGCCGGGGTCAGATCGGCTGCGACGACCACTCCGGAGGGCCCCACGGCCGCGCGCAGCGGCGGCAGCGCCCGTCCGGTGCCGCAGCCCGCGTCGAGCACACGGTCCCCCTCGCGCAGCCCGAGTTCGCCGACCGCCGCCGCATAGGCCGGCCCGTCGTCGGGGAACCGCGCGTCCCAGTCGGCCGCGCGCGCCGTGAAGAACTCCTGGACGTGTGTGTGGTCGTCGCTCATGTCCCGCATGATCTCTCACCGACACGAAGTACGACGCTGTGCACACGTTCGAGCGTCATGCGATCGGTCACGTACCTGTCTGTGTCATATTTCAACACCTTTCGAAATGCGCCCCCTTCGTGCGCCCCTGACCGGACTAGCGTCCCTGGGCCATGGGACACCTGGACCACGCCGCCTTCGGCTGGCTGACCCCCGTGCTGTCGTACGTGATGGCCTGCATAGGCGCCGCCCTGGGGCTGCGCTGCACGGTCCGCGCGCTCGGCGCCACCGGGCGCTCGCGCCGCAACTGGCTGCTCACCGCGGCCTCAGCGATCGGCACCGGCATCTGGACGATGCACTTCGTGGCGATGCTCGGCTTCAGTGTCAGCGGTACGGAAATGCGCTACGACGTGCCGCTGACCATCCTCAGTCTGCTCGTCGCGATGGTCGTCGTCGGCGCGGGCGTCTTCGCCGTCGGCTACGGCCGCGACCGGGGCCGTGCGCTCGTCCTGGGCGGGCTCACCACCGGACTCGGCGTCGCGAGCATGCACTACCTGGGCATGGCGGCGCTGCGGCTGCACGGCGTCGTGCGCTACGACCCGGTGCTCGTCGGGCTCTCCGTCGTGATCGCCGTGGTCGCGGCCACCGCGGCCCTGTGGGCGGCGCTCAACATCAGGTCGCCCGTCGCGGTCGCCGTCGCCTCCCTCGTCATGGGCGGGGCGGTGAGCAGCATGCACTACACCGGAATGATGGCGGTGAGCGTGCGTGTCAGCCCCTCCGGGGAGGCCCTTCCCGGGGCCACGGCGATGCAGTTCATCTTCCCCCTCGCCGTCGGCCTCGGGTCCTATCTCTTCCTGACCTCGGCATTCGTCGCGCTGTCCCCGACGGCCCGCGAGCGCGAGGCATCCGCATCGGCCCAGCGGCCGGTCGAGAGCGTCGCCCGCTAGCCAGTGGCCGGCCCGAGCCACGACGGCTCGGACGACACGCCCCGAACCACTCCGAGCGAGGAGGCCATGCGTACACCCCGTAGGACCCCTGCAGCCGGCGCCGAGCCGTCGGCCCCACCCCCGCAGCGCGGCCGCCGCGCCCACGCGGGACCGCCTGCCGACGAGTACACCGACCCCGACGAGGACGCCACAGGGACGCCGTCAGAGGCGTCCGCGCGCGCGGGACGATGGCGCATACGTCCTCGCACGGTACGGGCCAAGATCGTCTGTCTCCTCATGGTGCCGGTCGTCTCGCTGCTCGCCCTGTGGGCGTACGCCACGGTGAGTACCGCCCAGGACGTCGCGCGACTGCGCCAGGTACAGCGCGTGGACTCCACCGTCCGAGCCCCGGTCGACGACGCCGTCGCCGCTCTCCAGGCCGAACGCGCGGCCGCCGTCCGCCGTGCGACCGACCCGACCTCCGAGCCACAGAGCGATCTCAAGACGCTGGCGGAACGCACGGACCGCGCGGTGGCGAAGCTGCGACTGGGCGACCACAACACCGTCGCCGACGGCGCCGATCTGCCCGCCGGAGTGGCCGGACGGCTCGATGCCTTCGTCAACGGGGCCGAGAGCCTGGGGCCCCTGCGCACCGCCGTACTGGATCGCCGTACCGGATGGGACGAGGCGTACGGGCAGTACACCAGGACCATTTCGGCGGCCTTCGCGGTCGGGGGCGCCCTCACCGGCATCCAGGACGCCGACCTGGGCTCCGACGCGCGCGTACTCCTCGAATTCTCCCGAGCCGGCGAGGCGCTGGCCCAGGAGGACACCGTGCTGTCCGGTGCTCGCCTCGCGCACACCCTGGACGGTGAGCGGCTGCGCCAGTTCACCGGGGCGGTCGCGACTCGCCGCGCCCTGACCGACGCCGCCGTCGCGGATCTGCGTGGACCCGAACAGACCTCCTGGCGCGACCTCGTGACGGGGAGCGCGTACGCCGACGTACGCGCCGTCGAGGACAAGGTGCTCGCGTCGAGGCCCGGCGGAAACGCCGTCGACGCCGCGCCGGAAGCCGACTGGAACACCGCCCACGCGCGCGTGCAGGACGCCATGCGCGCCATCGAGGCGAAGGCGGGCCGGGGTGTCGCGGACCGGGCCGACCCCCTGACCCGCGGTCTGCTGACACCCGCCGGCGCCGCCGTCGTGTTCGGCCTCGCCGCCGTCGCCGCCTCGCTCGTGATCTCCGTACGCATCGGACGCGGCCTCGTCGTCGAGCTGGTGCTCCTGCGCAACAGTGCCCTCGAGATCGCTCGACGCAAGCTGCCCGAGGCGATGCGCAAGCTGCGTGCGGGAGAGGAGATCGACGTCCGCGCGGAGGCTCCGCCAGGAGCACCCTCGGAGGACGAGACCGGACAGGTCGCGGAGGCCCTGGGCACCGTGCACCGGGCCGCCCTGCGCGCCGCCGTCGAACGCGCGGAACTGGCCAGCGGGATCTCGGGGGTCTTCGTCAATCTCGCCCGGCGCAGCCAGGTCCTCGTGCACCGCCAACTGAGCCTGCTGGACAGCATGGAGCGCAGGTCCGAGGACCCGAACGAACTGAGTGACCTCTTCCGGCTCGACCACCTCACCACCCGGATGCGGCGCCATGCGGAGAGCCTGATCATCCTTTCGGGCGCCGCACCCGGCCGGGCCTGGCGCATGCCGGTCTCGCTGACGAACGTGGTCCGCGCGGCCGTGTCCGAAGTCGAGGACTACGCGCGCGTGGAGGTACGACAGCTGCCCGAGGCATCGGTCGGCGGCGCCGCCGTGGCCGACCTCACCCACCTCCTGGCGGAAATCGTCGAGAACGCCGCCCAGTTCTCCCCGCCGCACACCCGCGTCCGCATCACCGGCGAACCGGTCGGCAACGGTTACGCCGTGGAGGTCGAGGACCGAGGGCTCGGCATGGGCAAGGAGACGCTCGACGAGGCCAATCGGCGCATCGAACAGTCCGAGGCGCTGGACCTGTTCGACAGCGACCGGCTCGGTCTCTTCGTGGTCAGCAGGCTCGCGGCCCGGCACGGCATCAAGGTGCACCTGCGCACTTCGCCCTACGGGGGCACCACCGCCGTCGTCCTGCTGCCGACCGCGCTGCTGCACGGAGGCGCGGCGGAACGTTCCCCCCGCAAGACAGACAACGAAGGGCCCGACGAACGCGAGTACGCGCGTGTGTCGGCCGCCCCGGAGCACGACTCCGTCCAGGCGCCCATCGAGCGGCCCGCACTCGTGCCCCTGGTGCAGACCGCTGTCGAACCCCCAGCGCACGGCTTGCCGGAAGCCCCCATGAACGTCTCGTCCGAAACCCCTCTGAACGGCTCGCCGGAAACGACACCACCTGGAGTCACCACTTTGCGGCTGCACCGCCCTCCGGACGACTCCGAGGGGTCCGACGACCTCCCACGGCGCGTACGGCAGGCGAGCCTCGCGCCCCAACTGCGCGCACAGCGAACCGAGGAGCCGACACAAGTGGCGGCCCACCAGCACGACGACAGACGCACCCCCGAACTCGTACGGGACCGTATGGCGGCCTACCGCGACGGCTGGGCGCGCGGCAGCGGCAGAACACCCGGTCTCGGCGCCACCCCAGACCCCGATGCGGGCAGCGACAGCAGTGAAGGAGACCCCGCATGATCCAGGACCCGAGCATGAGGGCAGCCCAGCGATCCGGCGAACTCGACTGGCTGCTGGACGACTTGGTGCTGCGCGTCGCCGAAGTGCGGCATGCGGTGGTGCTGTCGAACGACGGACTGGCGGTGGGTTCCTCCACCGGCCTCAGGCGCGAGGACGCCGAACACCTGGCTGCCGTCGCCTCGGGCTTTCACAGTCTGGCCAAGGGCGCGGGACGTCACTTCGGCGCCGGGGGTGTACGCCAGACGATGGTGGAGATGGATGACGGCTTTCTGTTCGTCGCGGCAGCGGGCGACGGCTCGTGCCTCGCCGTCCTCACCGCGGTCACGGCCGACATCGGCCTGGTGGCTTATGAGATGGCGCGGCTGGTCAAGCGTGTCGGCGAGCACCTCTACACGCCGCCGCGGGTCGCCGCGCAGCCGCCCGCCGCCGGATGACCGAGGGCGGGCGGCGCAGATGACCGAGGACCTCGCGGGCAGCCAGTGGTACGACAGCGAAGCGGGACCGCTCGTCCGGCCCTACGCGATGACGGGCGGCCGCACCAAACCGGGCCCCACCGGAGTGCGCTTCGACCTGATCGCTCTGGTCACCCTCGACAAGGCTGCACCCGGAGTCGACGAGGACTCCCTGCTCGGGCCGGAACACCGGGCCCTCATCGACCTGTGTCGCTCGGAGACGCAATCCGTGGCCGAACTCGCCGCGGACGCGGACCTGCCGGTGGGCGTGGTCAGGGTGCTGCTCGGCGACCTGATGGAACTGGGCTGCGTCACCATCAGCCGCCCGGTGCCGCCCGCACAACTGCCCGACGAGCGGATCCTCCGCGAGGTGATCGAGGGACTGAGGGCGCTCTAGATGAACGATGCGACTCCACACATCCAGGGCAACCACGCGACTCCGCACACCCAGATGAACGACGCGACTCCACACACGCGCACACATGCACCGACGCACACCCGGCACCGTTCGACCGACGCCGACTGCTGCCGCCACTCCCGAGAGAAGTGATCGATGGTCTCCGAGAACTCCGACGCCTCGGCCGACGAAACGACCGCCCTGGCGTTGAAGATACTGGTCGCCGGCGGGTTCGGCGTGGGCAAGACCACCCTGGTGGGCGCGGTCAGCGAGATCAGGCCGTTGCGCACCGAGGAACTGCTCAGCGAGGCGGGTCAGTCGGTGGACGACACCGACGGCGTGGACCACAAGGTCACGACGACCGTCGCCATGGACTTCGGACGCATCACCATCCGGTCCGGCCTCTCCCTCTACCTCTTCGGCACGCCGGGCCAGGACCGGTTCTGGTTCCTGTGGGACGAGCTGTCACAGGGCGCGCTGGGGGCCGTCGTCCTCGCGGACACCCGCAGGCTCGAGGACTGCTTCCCCGCGGTGGACTACTTCGAGCACCGGCACATCCCGTTCGTGGTGGCCGTCAACTGCTTCACGGGCGCTCGCGCCTACGGCGCCCAGGACGTGTCCCGCGCCCTCGACCTCGACCGCGGCACGCCCGTGGTGCTCTGCGACGCCAGGGACCGCGACTCCGGGAAGGAGGTACTCATCCGGCTCGTGGAGTACGCCGGGCGGGTGCACACCGCCCGGCTGCTCGACTCCGTCGGTTGAGGCCACGGAACATCGGGCCGAGGCCTCCGAAGGAGAGACCTAGTCCGACACCGAGGCCCAAGCCACGACCTTCTCGATACTCACGCGGACGAGGAGTTCACCCGGGACGCCGTTGCGCTTCCCGAACTCCTCGGCCCGATCTTCGCCCATGTAGCGTGCGCCGATCCGAGCTGCCCAGTGACGCAGCTCGTCCAGATCCTCCGACAACTCGGCACGACCCTCCAGAACCACGAAGTCGAACGGCGGCCGGTCGTCGTCCACGCAGAGGGCGACTCGCCCGTCGCGGGCCAGATTCCGACCCTTCACGGTGTCCTTCGCGGTGTTGAAGAGCACGTGGTCGCCGTCCAGCAGAAACCAGATCGGCGCCACGTGCGGACTTCCGTCGGCGCGGACGGTCGACAGCTTTCCGGTGCGGGTGCCCTGCGAGACGAAGGCCCGCCATTGCTCATCGGTCATCTTCTGTGCCATGCGCCCATCCTCCTTGCCCGGAGGGCGGCCGTGGGGAAGGCTGGCTGGTCGGATCCTCCAGCCAGGGGGAAAAGAATCACGGGGAGATGGAGCATGGCGCAGAACACGGGGCTCGGCTGGCTGCTCGACGATCTGACCGAGCGCGTCGAACACGTACGGCACGCGTTGGTGCTGTCCAACGACGGGCTGGTGACCGGCGCGAGCACAGGGCTTCGACGTGAGGACGCCGAGCACCTGGCGGCGGTCTCGTCGGGCCTGCACAGCCTGGCGAAGGGCTCAGGTCGGTACTTCGGCACCGGTCAGGTGCGCCAGACGATGATCGAGTTCGACGACGCGGTACTTTTTGTCACCGCGGCGGGTGCGGGCAGCTGTCTGTGTGTCCTCAGCGCCGCGGAAGCCGACATCGGCCAGGTCGCCTACGAGATGACACTGCTCGTCAACCGTGTCGGCGAGCACCTCGGGGTGGACGTACGCCAACCGGAACGTTCATCTTCCGTAGATCTCTGACGCGTAAATAGATCCTGGTCAGGGCGGGTGTGGGTAGGACTGTGCGCCCGGTGACCGTGGCGGGCCGCCGGGTGTCTGGGCTGCCGGTCAGGCGGCGGCCTCCCTCGGGTTGAGGGTGACGGTGTAGCCGAGTTGGTTGAGCTGGTTGACGGCCCGGCGGGTGGCGCGTTCGGGGTCGCGTTGGGTGTAGTAGGTGGCGCCGAGTTCCTGGTGGGGCACGTTGTCGGTGAGCATGTGCCAGAGCGCGGTGATGATCGAGTGCTCGACGGCGACCAGCGCCCTGAGCGGGCCGCGGCGGGCGGTCAGGCGCTTGTAACGGGCCTGCAGATAGGTGTCTTTGGTTTTCACGGCGCCGAACGCGGCGATGCCGAGGGCGCCCTTGAGGTAGGGGTTGCCGGGCCGGACTTTGGTGTTTTTGGTGCGGCCGGCGGACTCGTGGTGGCCGGGGCAGACCCCGGCCCAGGAAGCGAGGTGTTTGGCGGTGGCGAAGCGGTTCATGTCGCCGCCGGTCTCCGCGATGATCACTTCGGCGACGGCCCGGTTGATCCCGGGGATGGTGTCGAGCAGGTCGAGGGCGCCACGAAAGGGTGCCATTGCCTCCTCGATGCGTTCGGTGAGCTGCTCGATCATCGTGGTGAGCTGGTCGTACTGGTCCAGATGCAGGCGGGCCAGGAATGCGTGGTGCTCGCGGAACCGTCCGGTCAGGGCCTCGGTGAGTTCGGGGATCTTGTTGCGGAGCTTGCGTTTTGCCAGGTCCGCGAGGACCTGTGGGTCGGCTTCACCGCGGGTGAGGGCTTCGAGCATGGCGCGGCCGGAGACGCCCATGATGTCGGAGGCGACCGCGGAGAGTTTGATGCCGGTGTCCTCCAGCAGTTTCTCCAGCCGCTGGACCACGCGGCTGCGTTCACGGGTGGCGGTGGTCCGGGCGCGTGTGAGGTCCCGTAGTTCGCGGACCGGCTCGGGCGGCACGAAGGAGGGCCTCACCAGACCGTGGGCGCCGAGCTGGGCGAGCCAGGCCGCGTCCGAGACGTCCGTCTTGCGGCCGGGTAGGTTCTTGACCTGCCGTGCGTTGACGAGGATCACGTTCAACTCGCCGGCCGGCACGTAGTAGAAGGGCTTCCAGTAGTCCGAGGTCGCCTCGATCACCACCAGCGTCACCCGTGCGGCGAGCAGATGGTCCCGCAGGGCGAGGACCGCGTTCGTCGTCGATCCCCACGTCGTGGTCTCGGTCGTGAAGGACCCCCGCCGCTTCGTGCTCGGGGTACGGACACACGCCTTGGCGTCCTTCTTGCTGATATCGAGGCCCACGCAGCGTTCGTGCAGCACGTCCACGGCCTTGCTCCCTCCCGTGCCCAACAGTCGAGTACGCCGTTCCGGGAGGGCCAGGGTGAATCAGGAATTCTGACGCACGTGCTCACAGCAACACTCCACGGTTCCCGTGGACGGCCCCCAGCACCACGCTGACCTGCGAGCTCGCCGGCATCACAGAAATATCGGTTTCGTCCGGAACGGACACCACCACGATTCCGAACGGCATCACCCCAGGTCAGGGCGGACAGAAGCACCTCCGGCGCGCACTCGGGATTTACCACGCCCCCGGCGCGCACCGAAGGTGCGCTGGATCGCTGACCTGCGGATACGCCATCGCGGTCAGAGTTATCCACAGGTTCGCCGTGAGATCCGCCGAACCGGCTACGGTTTTTCTCGAAGCAAGCGCCCGACGGCGCGAGCACCTCACTCCACGGGGGAGAACCGTCATGTCCGGCAACACCATCATGCAGTCCACCGTCCCGCAGTCGGCCGCCTCGAAGTCCACCGCACCGAGGCCCGCCACAACGTCGCTTGCACGCGCCGCGCGAGAACTGGAGCTCAGGCGCGGCGAGTTCGACCTCGCCCTGCATCTCGGATGTGTCCGCACCGTTCCCGACGAGGGGGGAGGCGGGCGCCGCGTCAATCGTGCGGAAATCGAGCGGGTGCGCTCCGAGGACGGCTTCCCCGAGGCACTGCGGGAACGCGTCAAGGCCGTCGGCACCACGGAGGGCGCGGCGCTGATGGGCGTGACGGCCGCCAGGTTCACGCGCTTCGCACGCCTGGGTCTGGTGGTGCCCGTGAAGTTCTACCTGAACCGGTACAGGGCTGTGGTCTGGTTGTACCTGGCCGAAGAACTTCGCCAGTTCGGGGCGGACGAGCAGAACGCGAGGCTGCTGAAGGGCCGTACCCCCGAGGGAATCGGCGACCAGTTGGAAGCCGGCTTGGACCTCCGCCCCCGCAACTGGCGGGGCCGGCACATGGGATTCCTGCTGCGGCAGACCGAGGACCCCTGGGCGCAGGCCGCGATCGTGGCCTCCCTGCTCGACCCCGTTCAGGTGGCCGAGATCGTCAGGGACCCCTACGAGCGCGCGTGTCTGAACCGCTTCCGGCCCGAGCGGGCCGCCCACGGTGCCGCGCCGGACACGCCCGCCGCACACCTCGTCTCGCGCCTCATGACGGCCGAGGATCCCGACGAGATCAGCTGGCTCCGTGCCGACCTGGGCCAGGCACTCGTCGAGGCCCGAGAGCTCCGCCCCGCGCCCCGCCCGACCCCGAAGGCTCCGCCGACGCCGGTCTCCCCCTTGAGCGCGGTGGCTCCGGCGGTCTCGCGACCGCGGGAAGCCGCCCTCGGCGACCCGGCCCCGAGCGTGGAGCCCGAGCGGCCACGCGGGCTCCTCGGGTGGATGCGCCGCAGAAACCCCTGACCCTTTTCCCGCATCCTTACAGCGCCCGAAAAAGCCCCTCCTGGACGACCGAGACGAGCAGGCGTCCCTCCAGGTCGTAGATGCGCCCTCGGGCCAGCCCGCGACCGCCCGTCGCGATCGGCGACTCCTGGTCGTACAGGAACCACTCGTCCGCGCGGAACGGCCGGTGGAACCACATCGCGTGGTCGAGCGAGGCCATGTCGAAGCCGCGCTGACCCCACAGCGGCTCCACCGGGATGCGGACGGCGTCCAGGAGGGTCATGTCGCTCGCGTAGGTGAGGGCGCACGTGTGCACGAGCGGGTCGTCGCCCAGTGGCCCGACGGCACGCATCCACACCGCGCTGCGCGGCTCCGCGTCCTTTATCTCCTCCGGGGTCCAGCGCAGTCCGTCCACGTACCGGATGTCGAACGGCTGGCGGCGCGCCATGCGCTCCAGCGACTCGGGAAGCGCGCCCAGATGCTCGGTGATCTCCTGCGAGACCGTCGGAAGTGACTCCGGGTGCGGTATCTCGCGGGCCGGCGGCAACTGGTGCTCGAAGCTCCCCTCCTCAGGCTTGTGAAAGGAGGCGGTCAGATTGAAGATCGTGCGCCCCTGCTGCACGGCGGTGACGCGACGGGTGGTGAACGACCGCCCGTCCCTGACCCGTTCGACCTGGTACACGATCGGCACGCCCGGCCGGCCCGGGCGCAGGAAGTACGCGTGCAGTGAGTGCACCGGCCGGTCGGCCTCGGCGGTGCGCCCGGCCGCCACCAGGGCCTGCCCCGCCACCTGGCCGCCGAAGACCCGCTGCAGCGATTCGTCCGGGCTGCGGCCACGGAAGATGTTGACCTCGATCTGCTCCAGGTCGAGCAGGTCGACGAGCCTCTCGGCCGGGTTCGTCATGTGTGGGATTCTCCTGTGCTCACAACTGGCCGACGTCGGTGACCTTGACGACCGCGCGACCCTCCGCGTCGGAGGCCACGAGATCGACCTCCGCGCTGATACCCCAGTCGTGGTCACCGTTCGGGTCGGCGAAGGTCTGACGGACGCGCCACAGACTGTTCTGCGGCTCCTCCACGATCGACAGCAGCTTGGGGCCACGGGCGTCGGGGCCCGTGCCGAGGTCCTCGTACTCGTCCCAGTACTTGTCCATCGCCTCGCCCCAGGCGTCGGCGTCCCAGCCGGATTCGCCGTCCATCTCGCCGAGCTCGTCGACGTTGTCGAGTGCGGCGAGTTCGACACGGCGGAACATCGCGTTGCGGACGAGGACACGGAAGGCGCGGGCGTTCGACGTGACCGGCTTGACCTGGTCGGCCCTCTCCTGGGCCTCCTCGGCCGTCATCTCCTCGGGGTTGGCGAGCTGCTCCCACTCGTCGAGGAGGCTCGAGTCGACCTGGCGCACCAGCTCGCCCAGCCAGGCGATCAGATCCTCCAGGTCCTCGGACTTGAGGTCGTCCGGGACGGTGTGTTCAAGCGCCTTGTAGGCACTCGCGAGGTAGCGCAGGACAATGCCCTCAGTACGGGCGAGCTCGTAGTAGGAGACGAACTCAGTGAAGGACATGGCCCGTTCGTACATGTCACGGATGACGGACTTCGGCGACAACGGATGGTCGCCGACCCACGGGTGGCTCTTGCGGTAGGTGTTGTAGGCGTGGAAGAGCAGCTCCTCCAGCGGCTTGGGGTACGAGACGTCCTGGAGCCGCTCCATGCGCTCCTCGTACTCGACGCCGTCCGCCTTCATCGCCGCCACGGCCTCGCCGCGCGCCTTGTTCTGCTGGGCCGCGAGGATCTGCCGCGGGTCGTCCAGGGTGGACTCCACGACGGACACCATGTCCAGGGCGTAGGAGGGCGACTCCGGGTCCAGCAGCTCGAACGCGGCGAGCGCGAAGGTCGACAGCGGCTGGTTGAGCGCGAAGTCCTGTTGCAGATCCACGGTGAGGCGCACGATGCGACCCGTGGCGTCCGGCTCGTCGAGCTTCTCGACGATGCCGCCGTCGAGGAGCGAGCGGTAGATCGCGATCGCCCGCCGGATGTGCCGCAGCTGCTGCTTGCGCGGCTCGTGGTTGTCCTCCAGCAGATGCCGCATCGCGTCGAAGGCGTTCCCGGGCCGGGCGATCACCGCCAGGAGCATGGTGTGGGTGACCCGGAAGCGGGAGGTGAGCGGCTCGGGATCGGAGCCGATGAGCTTCTCGAAGGTGTTGTCCGTCCAGCCGACGAAGCCCTCGGGAGCCTTCTTGCGGACCACCTTGCGGCGCTTCTTCGGGTCGTCGCCCGCCTTGGCGAGCGCCTTCTCGTTCTCGATGACGTGCTCGGGCGCCTGCGCCACGACGAAGCCCGCCGTGTCGAATCCGGCGCGCCCGGCACGGCCGGCGATCTGGTGGAACTCGCGGGCACGGAGCGTGCGCACCCGGTTGCCGTCGTACTTCGTCAGCGCCGTGAACAGCACGGTGCGGATCGGGACGTTGACGCCTACACCGAGGGTGTCCGTGCCACAGATGACCTTCAGCAGACCGGCCTGGGCCAGCTTCTCCACCAGCCGCCGGTACTTGGGCAGCATGCCCGCGTGATGTACCCCGATGCCGTGGCGTACGTACCGGGAGAGGTTGCGGCCGAACTTGGTGGTGAAGCGGAAGTTGCCGATCAGCTCGGCGATCTGGTCCTTCTCCTCGCGCGTGCACATGTTGATGCTCATGAGCGCCTGCGCCCGCTCCACGGCCTGAGCCTGAGTGAAGTGGACGATGTAGACCGGAGCCTGCTTGGTCGCGAGCAGCTCGGTGAGCGTCTCCGTCAGCGGGGTCAGCACGTATTCGTAGGAGAGCGGCACGGGCCGGGTCGCCGAGCGGACCACCGACGTGGGGCGTCCGGTGCGCCGGGTGAGGTCCTTCTCGAACATCGAGACGTCGCCGAGCGTCGCCGACATCAGGATGAACTGCGCCTGCGGCAGTTCCAGGATCGGGATCTGCCACGCCCAGCCGCGGTCGGCCTCCGCGTAGAAGTGGAACTCGTCCATGACGACCTGGCCGACGTCTGCGTGCTTGCCGTCCCGGAGCGCGATGGACGCCAGCACCTCGGCGGTGCAGCAGATGACGGGGGCGTCGGAGTTCACGGAGGCGTCGCCGGTCAGCATGCCGACGTTCTCGGTGCCGAAGATCTTGCACAGCTCGAAGAACTTCTCCGAGACCAGTGCCTTGATCGGCGCCGTGTAGAAGGTGACCTCGTCGCGGGCGAGCGCAGCGAA
Organism: Streptomyces mirabilis; assembly: GCF_039503195.1. NCBI lineage: Bacteria > Bacillati > Actinomycetota > Actinomycetes > Kitasatosporales > Streptomycetaceae > Streptomyces > Streptomyces mirabilis. The sequence goes on along the minus strand of NZ_JBCJKP010000001.1, from coordinate 1,810,771 downwards.
GTGGGCGCCCGCGGCGATCATGCTCTTGCCCGAGCCGGTGGGCGTCGAGACGATCACGTTCGCACCCGAGACCACCTCGATCAGCGCCTCCTCCTGATGGGGGTAGAGCGTGAGACCGCGTTCCCCGGCCCACGACTCGAAGGCTTCGTAGAGGGCGTCGGGATCTGGGGTCTGCGGCAGCTGATCGATGAGGGTCACGCCCCCATCTTGCCTGTCGACCCGCTCGATGGGGGAATCGGATGCTCGTCCGAAGATCACGACCGTTACGCTGTGGCGCCGACGAAGCGTCAGCGTATGCGGGCAACTGGACAGCGGCTGAAGAAGAATGGGGCGGGGAACGGCCATGATGGGACCAGCACACTCACTCTCGGGAGCCGCGGCCTGGCTCGGCGTCGGAGCGGCAGCGGCCGCCACCGGCCACACGATGCCCTGGCCGGTCCTCCTCGTCGGCGCCCTGATCTGCGCGGGTGCCGCGCTCGCCCCCGACCTGGACCACAAGGCGGCGACGATCTCGCGGGCCTTCGGGCCCGTCTCACGGACCCTGTGCGAGATCGTCGACAAGCTCTCGTACGCCGTCTACAAGGCGACCCGCAAGCCGGGCGACCCACGGCGCAACGGCGGTCATCGCACGCTGACGCACACCTGGCTGTGGGCGGTGACGATCGGCGCGGGCACCGCGGGCCTTGCGATCACAGGTGGCCGCTGGGCGGTCCTGGCCATCCTCTTCGTGCACATGGTGCTCGCGATCGAGGGACTGCTGTGGCGGGCCGCCCGCGGCTCCAGCAGCGACGTCCTGGTCTGGCTGCTGGCCGCGACCAGCGCCTGGATCCTCGCCGGAGTCCTGGACAAGCCGGGCAACGGTTCGGACTGGCTGTTCACGGCGCCGGGCCAGGAGTACCTGTGGCTCGGCCTGCCGATCGTCCTGGGCGCCCTGGTGCACGACATAGGCGACGCGCTCACCGTGTCCGGCTGCCCGGTCCTGTGGCCCATCCCGATCGGCCGCAAGCGCTGGTACCCGATCGGCCCGCCCAAGGTGATGCGCTTCCGGGCCGGCAGCTGGGTCGAGCTCAAGGTGCTCATGCCGGTCTTCATGCTGCTCGGCGGAGTGGGCTGCGCGGCGGCGCTCAACGTCATCTGAGCGAGCGCGTCAGCCCCGCGGGCCCCAGGTGGAGCGTCAGCTCCGCACGTCCGAGGAGTGTCAGTCCCGCAGGCCCGAGGAGGAGTGCGAGCTCCTCGGGCCCGGGCGCGGGGGGCAACCCCTCACGCCGTCCCGTCCTTGCCCGCTCCCTGCCCCGCACCCCCGTACCGCCTCTCGAACTGTGCGATCCGGCCCTCCGAGTCCACGGTCCGGGCCTTGCCCGTGTAGAAGGGGTGGCTCTCCGAGGAGATCTCGACGTCGACGACCGGGTAGGTCTCACCGTCGTCCCACTCGATGGTCTGGTCGCTCGTCGCGGTGGACCGGGTGAGGAACGCGTACCCGGCGGCGCGGTCGCGGAAGACGACGGAGTGGTAGTCGGGGTGCTTGTCCTGCTGCATGGGTGCTCCTTGGGGGAGAGGGGCGGGGGCCGGTCAGCCGGACGTGGTGTCCTCGTCGACGATGTGCATCGCGGCCTCCTCGGCCGAGGCCGCGGCCCCGTCGATGCCGACGTCGGTGGCGATCAGCCCGCTCTCGTCGTCCTCGTGCGCTCCCTCATTGGGGGCGACGAGACGACCGGAGCGGCTGGCGCCCACTTCGTTGTCCCAGGCTTCGCCGTCGGTGCCCTGGCAGTCTCCGATGCCGTCCCCGTCCGGCTCGGCGATGTCGGGCATCTCCTCCGCGAGGCGCTGGTCCAGGCTCTCGCCCTCGCGGCGCTCCGCGGCGGTCACCCCGGAGTGCTCCACCGCCCACGGCCGCTCCGGCGGGGACCAGCCCCGGTCGAGCGGGTCACCGACACCGTCGGAGAGCAGGGTGTCCTCGGAGTCGAGCAGCCCCGCGTCGTCCTGGACCTCGGATCCGTCGGGCTGGTAGACGTCGTCTCCCCATCCGTCGACGCTGTTCACGGGTACCTCCAGGTGATGCGGGCGAGCCCGATCCCACCGCGCTCGACGGCGGGCGCGCGGGCCACTCGACACAGGCTTCGCCCTTCGCGAACCGGGTGGTTCCCGGGCGTTCCCCGAGCCGGTGCCGATATCCAGCCTTCCACTCCGGTTCGGCACTGCGCAACGCCACATGGTCCGAGGCGGTACGGGCCCGCCCGCGGAGGCAGGTCCCGGGCGCCGGTGCGACCCTGCCGCGCAGCCGGTGCGGACCCCTGCGTCACACGATCCCGGACCGCACCGGCAAGGGCACACTCACCCGTGCCAGGACCTCCACAGCGACGCGTAGGCGCCGTCCGCCGCGACCAGCTCGTCGTGACTGCCCAGCTCACTGATCCGGCCGTTCTCCACGACGGCGATGACGTCCGCGTCGTGGGCGGTGTGCAGCCGGTGGGCGATGGCGACCACGGTGCGTCCGTCGAGGACGCGGGCCAGCGAGCGTTCCAGGTGACGGGCCGCGCGCGGGTCGAGCAGCGAGGTCGCTTCGTCGAGGACCAGGGTGTGCGGATCGGCGAGGACCAACCGGGCCAGGGCGATCTGCTGGGCCTGGGCCGGGGTGAGCGCGAGCCCGCCCGAGCCGACCTCGGTGTCCAGACCGTCGTCCAGCGCCCGTGCCCAGCCCTCCGCGTCGACCGCCCCGAGCGCCGCCCACAGCTCGGCGTCGACCGCTCCCGTCCTGGCGAGCAGCAGGTTGTCGCGCAGGGAGCCCACGAAGACGTGGTGCTCCTGGTTGACCAGGGCCACGTGGGAGCGGACCGCCTCGGCGGGCATCCGGGACAGTTCGGCACCGCCGAGCGTGACGCGGCCGTCCCGGGGCGCGTAGATCCCGGCCAGCAGCCGGCCAAGGGTGGACTTGCCCGCACCGGAGGGTCCGACCAGCGCGAGCCGGGTACCCGGGGCGACCTCCAGGGAGACCTCGCGCAGCACGTCCACCCCGGCCCGGTAGCCGAAGCGCACCTCGTCCGCTCGCACGTCCCGCCCGTCCGGGACCATCCCCGGGTCGCCCGCGTCCGGCTCGATGTCCCGGACACCGACCAGTCGGCCCAGCGACACCTGGGCGACCTGCAGCTCGTCGTACCAGCGCAGGATCAGTCCCACCGGATCGACGAGCATCTGCGCGATGAGCGCGCCCGTCGTCAGCTGCCCCACACCGATCCAGCCCTGGAGGACGAAGACCCCGCCGATCATCAGGACCGAGCAGAGGATCACCACGTGCGTGACACCGATGACCGGGAAGAGCACCGTGCGCAGCCAGAGCGTGTAGCGCTCCCAGGCCGTCCACTCCTTGATCCGGCGCTCCGACAGCTCGATGCGGCGCTCGCCCAGGCGGTGCGCCTCGACGGTGTGGCCCGCGTCCACGGTCTCGGCGAGAGCGGCGGCGACGGCGGCGTAACCCGCGGCCTCGGAGCGGTAGGCGGACGGGGCGCGCTTGAAGTACCAGCGGCAGCCGATCAGCAGGATGGGCACGGCGACCAGTACGGCGGGGGCGAGCGGCGGAGCGGTCACGGCGAGCCCGCCGAGCAGCAGGGCCACCCACACCACGCCGATGGCGAGCTGCGGTACGGCTTCACGCATCGCGTTGGCGAGCCGGTCGATGTCCGTGGTGATGCGGGACAGCAGGTCGCCCGTGCCGGCCCGCTCGAGGACGCCGGGCGGCAGCCCGACCGACCGTACGAGGAAGTCCTCGCGCAGATCGGCCAGCATCCGCTCGCCGAGCACGGCCCCGCGCAGCCGCACCTCGCGGACGAACACGGCCTGCACGACGAGTGCGACGGCGAACAGCGCGGCGGTGCGCTCCAGATGGAGCTCCCGCGCGTGGTCCGAGACCCGCTCGACGATCGAGCCCAACAGGTAGGGGCCGGCCATCGAGGCCACCACGGCCACCGTGTTGGCGGCGACGAGCAGCAGGAAGGCCCGACGGTGCCGCCGGAAGAGTTCGGTCACGTAGGCGCGTACGGTCGCGGGGGCACCGACGGGCAGGGTGTGCGCCGTCGTCGGGGCCGCCGGGTCGTAGGCCGGTGGGGCCACGCCGATCATGCGGTCTCCTCGATTTCTTCCAGTTCCTTCAGTACGCCGCCCAGGTCGGCCTCGTCTGCCTCCCGTACGTGGCTTCGCGCGGCCCCGTCCTCTTCCCGCACACCGCTCCGCGCGGCCTCGTCATCCGTCTCCCGGGTCACCACGGCCCGGTACCGCGGCTCACCGCGTACCAGCTCACGGTGGACGCCGACCGCCGTGACCTCGCCCTCGTGCACCAGGACGACCCGGTCCGCGTGGTCCAGGAGCAGCGGCGAGGAGGTGAGGACGACCGTCGTGCGCCCGGTGCGCAGGGCGCGCACGCCGTCGGCGATCCGGGCCTCGGTGTGCGAGTCGACCGCGGAGGTCGGCTCGTCGAGGACCAGCACTTCGGGGTCCGTGATCAGCGACCGGGCCAGGGCCAGGCGCTGGCGCTGGCCGCCGGAGAGGGAGCGTCCACGTTCGGTGATGCGGGCCTCCATCGGGTCCCCGGCCTCCAACGACCCCTGGGTGAGCGCGTCCAGGACGTCGCCGCACTGCGCTGCGGACAGTGCGGCCTCGGCGCTGACCAGACCCGAGGAAGGCACGTCGAGCAGCTCGCGCAGCGTGCCGGACAGCAGCACCGGGTCCTTGTCCTGGACGAGGACGGCCGTACGGGCGGAGTCGAGCGGCAAGTCGTCGAGGGGTACGCCTCCGAGGAGCACCGAGGTGCCCTCCTCCGTGGGGTGGCCACCCAGCCGCGCGGCGAGCACACCCGCCGCGTCAGGATCGCCGCACACCACGGCGGTGAGCCGTCCGGCGGGCGCGAGCAGCCCGGTCGCGGGGTCGTACAGATCGCCGGCCGGCGCCTCGGCCGAGCGCGATCCGCCGCTGTCCATGGCCCGTTCCAGGGACAGCACCCGGGCGGCGCGCTTGGCGGACGGGCGGGAGAAAGAGTAGGCCATCGCGATCTCCTCGAAGTGTCGCAACGGGTACGTGAGCAGCATGACCGCGCTGTACACGGTGACGAGTTCGCCGACCGTGATCCGGCCGTCGCGGGCGAGGTGAACGCCGCGCCAGATGACGGCGATCATCAGCAGACCGGGCAACAGCACCTGGATGGCCGAGATCAGCGACCACATCCGGGCGCTGCGCACGGCCGCGCGGCGGACCTCCTGGGAGGCGCGGCGGTAACGGTCGAGGAACAGTTCCTCGCCGCCGATGCCGCGCAGCACGCGCAGGCCCGCGACGGTGTCCGAGGCCAGTTCGGTGGCGCGTCCGGCCTTCTCGCGCTGGAAGTCCGCGCGCCGGGTGGCACGGGGCAGCAACGGCAGTACGGCGAGCGCCAGGACGGGCACACCCACCGCGACGAGTACGCCGAGCGCGGGCTGGTAGACGACCAGGCCGGCACAGACCAGCACGACGGTCAGGGCGGCCGCCGCGAACCGCGACAGGGCCTCCACGAACCAGCCGATCTTCTCGACGTCGCCGGTCGAGACCGCGACGACCTCGCCGGCCGCGACACGTCGCGTCAGGGCGGAGCCCAACTGGGCGGTCTTGTGGGCCAGCAGCTGCTGGACGCGCGCGGCGGCGGTGATCCAGTTGGTGACCGCGGCGCGGTGCAGCATGGTGTCGCCCAGCGCGATGCAGGCGCCGCACAGCGCCAGCAGCCCACCGGTCAGGGCGAGTCGGGTGCCGGAGCGGTCGACGACCGCCTGGACGGCGAAGCCGACGCAGAACGGCAGCCCGGAGACGGCCACGAAGTGCAGCAGTCCCCAGGCAAGGGCCTTGAACTGGCCGCCGAGCTGATTCCGGCCGAGCCACCACAGGAATCGGGGACCTGAGCGCGCGTCCGGCACTCCCGGGTCGGGATAGGGAAGGTCTTGAATCTGCATGACGTCCCAGTGGCTCGTGTAAGGGGTGGGGTCAGGGGGCCGGGGCGATGCCGTGGAGTTCCGGCGACCGACCGACCGTGGGGGGTCGGCAGCAAACCGTGAAAGGTTCGCGTCAGGGTGCGACCTGAGGCAAACGGTTTTTCATCCCAGGACATGGGTTCAGGACAGAGAATCGGGACACGCGTTCGGGAGACAGGAGTTGGGTCGGGGGCTCCGAGACAAGGCTGGGACGGCTTCCGACCCATCGAAAGTGTGCCCGGAAAGACAACGCCTGACCGAGCAGTCGGGGGGGTAGGGGTTATTCGTCCGATACGTGATGCAACGATGGGCCGCATGCGAAAAGACGGTGCGAGGCGTACGGGGTTCACCGCTGTGGCGTGCGGTGTCCTCGCTGTGTTCCTGTCGGCCTGTGGTGGTTCGGAAGGGGGGAACGGTGCGGTGAAGGGCCACGGCGGAGCCGGTGCCAAGGGCGAAAACGCCCCGGCGCGCGCCGTCGATCTGACCCGGATACCGGAGGTCGGCAACCGCCTGCAGGCCCGGATCCCGTCCAACGCCCACCAGGTGGTGGCGGTCTACGGCGAGGGCAGGGACTCCGCCGACTCCACGGTCGTGCTGTACGCCAAGTCCGGTTCCACCTGGGAGGTGCGGCGTTCCTGGCGCGCGCACAACGGGACGAAGGGCTGGACCACCGACCATCACGAGGGCGACAAGCGCAGCCCCGTCGGAGTGTTCTCGCTCACCGACGCGGGCGGAGTGCTCGACGACCCGGGCGCCCTGCTCCCGTACGACCACTCGGCGGCCTATCAGGCTCCCCGCGACTGGGCCAGGTCGCACTGGCACGACTTCGACTACGTCGTCGCCATCAACTACAACCGCCGCGCGGGCACCCCGCCGGACGACCCGGACCGCCCCCTGGGTCAGTCGAAGGGCGGCAGCATCTGGCTGCACATGGACCATGGCAGCGGTACGTCCGCGTGTGTCAGCGTGCCCAAGCCGGCCATGGAGTACCTCCTGCGGACGCTCGACCCGCATCAGCACCCCGTCATCGTGATGGGGGACAAGGCCGATCTGACGGCGTAGCGGCCGTGGCCGACCGGGCTGCCCCGCGTGGCGCCGTCACCGAGTGCCCATTGCGGGGCGGGCCGACTCCCCCGTAGAACACCGCACATGAGAAGACGGATCGTCATGTCCATGCTCGCCGGAGTGATCCTCTCGGCGAGTACCTTCCTGGGAGCGGGCCCGGCCTCGGCGGCACCGCCGGCGGACGCCGCCCAGCTCGCCGCCACCCCCGCCCGGTCGGCGGATCAGGTCGCCGCCACGCCCCGCGACGCGCCCTCCGAGACACCGGCCGCGACTGCCGCTGATACGCCCGCCGATGCGCCCGCCGGGCCTGCCGCTGATACGCCCGCCGAGTTCGGCACCGACTGGCACGACCCCCTGAGCGCCGCCCCGCCGGTGGCGAGACCGGCCACCGAGTCCTGTGCGGTGACGGTCGCCGAGGCGCAGTTCCGTGACTTCACGCCGTATCGGGGCGCGTACACACCGCCCAGCGGCTGCGGCGACCGCTGGAGCAAGATCGTCCTGCGACTCGACGGCAAGGTCAAGGGGCGCCAGTTCGACCGGCTCGGCTATCTGCACATCGGCGGCGTGGAGATCTTCCGAACCTCCACCCCGGAGCCTTCGCCCGACGGCATCGAGTGGTCCGTCGAGAAGGACGTGACCAGGTACAGCGACACGTTCCGGCGCGGCGGCGACGTCGAGATGCTCATCGGGAACGTCGTCGACGACACGTACACCGGAGTCCTCGACGTGAAGGTGACCCTGACCTTCTACGCGCAGGGCGGCGCCGTGAAGTCCGCCGCGACCCCCGACCGTGTCCTCACCCTCCAGGACGGCACCCTCACCACCCCTCGCAACAGCGAGCGCGTCGTCGCCGAGGTGTACGCGACCGGCTCAGGCGGCGGCTGCGAGGAGTACTGGTACCTGACGGTGCCCGACCCCGCCCCGTACTCCTGCAAGGCGGACAAGGGCCCCTATCGCGAGGTGCAGATCAAGGTGGACGGCCAACTCGCGGGCATCGCCGAGCCGTTCCCGACCGTTTGGACCGGCGGCTGGTCCAACCCCTTCCTCTGGTACGTGATCCCGGGCCCGCGGGCCTTCGACATCAAGCCGATCGAATACGACCTCACGCCCTACGCCGGTCTCCTCAACGACGGTCGTCCGCACCGGATCGACGTCTCCGTCGTGGGCGTCGCCGCCGGCCAGACCGGCTGGAGCACCCCGGTCAACGTCCTCGTCTGGCAGGACGCGAAGCGCGCGCACGTGAGCGGCGCGCTGACCGAGGTCGAGGCGGGCGATTTGTCCAACACCTCGACGTACACGCCCGGTTCGCAAGAACATCTCGACACCGTGGGCGGACACCGGCTGACGACCGCCGGATACGTCGACACCTCGCACGGCCGGGTGTGGACCACCGTGCGCCGCACACTCGCCAACACCTCCGCTCACCACTGGACCGACGGCGAGAACACCGACGCGCTCAAGGCCACCTGGACCGACGACGAGACGGTCACCGTCGACGGGCGCGGACCGGCCGGCGTGAGGCGCACCCACCGCACGTACACCATGGACGGCACCACGACGCTCGCCGCGGACGACCGGTTGCGGACCGTCCTGACGCTCGGCGACCGGGCCGCGGTCGACGAGACACGCGGCGGCCGGCGCACCACGTGGTCCCGGCTCGACGACACGTACGCGGGAGACGCGACGTATACCGCGAACGTGCCCCGCGACCAACGGCATGCGGTCGGTACGACGAGCGAGCGCTACCGGCTGTACGGCTCGGGCGGCTGCTACGACCGCGTTCTGGGCACCGCGCAGGGAGTGCTGACGCGGGACCGCAGCGACTGCTGAGGCCCCGGGCGGGGAACGGCACGTCTGTTCCAGGATTTACCTGGACGTGACACAGAGGTATCCGGCGGCACCGGCAACTCCTCAATAGTGATCGCTGCGGAAGGAAGTTTCCGCATACCAGAAGTCCCCTCGGAGGAGTGCCCGTGCCGCCGTCCGTACCGTCCCCGCGACGCGTCGCACGCATACTGCGTACCTCACTGTTCGCGCAGGTCGCCTGCGCGCTCGTACTCGGAATCGTCGTCGGAAGGTTGTGGCCGGACACGGCCACGACCTTCCAGCCGCTCGGCGACGGTTTCGTACGCCTCATCAAGGCGGTCATCTCACCGCTCGTGTTCTGCGTCGTGGTCGTCGGCGTCACCAAGGCCGGCGACCTGAAGGCCTTCGGCCGGATCGGGCTCAAGGCCCTGATCTGGTTCGAGGTCGCGTCCACCGCCGCGCTGCTCCTCGGGCTGATCGCGGCGAACGTCGTCGGCCCGGGCTCGGGCATGCACGCCGACCCCTCGAAGCTCGACGCCTCGGCCGTCGACGGCAAGACCGGCGGCGGCTCGCTCCCGTCGACCGGCGAGTTCATCCTGAACGCGCTGCCGCAGAGCGCGGTCGGGGCCTTCGCCGAGAACTCCCTGCTCCAAGTCCTCGTCCTCGCCTGCCTGGCGGGCGCGGCACTGCTCCACCTCGGCAACTCCAAGGTGCCCAAGGTGCTGCCCGCCATCGAGCAGGTCCAGGACGTTGTCTTCGCGATCGTCGGCTTCATCATGAAGTTGGCCCCGCTCGCGGTGTTCGGCGCGATGGTCCACCTGGTGGGGGAGTACGGGCTCGGCGTCATCAAGACGTACGGCAAGCTGATCGCGCTGTGCTACGCGGTCGCGCTGCTGTTCCTCGCGCTGCTCGCCGTCGCTCTGAAGGCGGTCACGGGGCTCAGCCTCTGGAAGTTCGTCCGCTACACCCGCGAGGAGATGCTGCTCGCGCTCGGTACCGCCTCCAGCGAGACCGTCATGCCGCGCATGATGCAGAAGCTGCGCCAGGCGGGCTGCCGCGACGACGCCGTGGGCCTGGTCCTGCCCACCGGCTACTCCTTCAACCTCGACGGCGCCTCGATCTACCTGTCGATCGGTACGTTGTTCATCGCGCAGGCGGTGGGTGTGGATCTGAGCCTGGGCCAGCAGATCACTGTCGTCCTGGTTCTCATGCTGACCAGCAAGGGCATGGCGGGTGTGCCGGGTTCCGCCTTCCTCGCTCTGTCGGCGACGGCCTCCTCGCTCGGGGTGATCCCCGCCGGAGCCGTCGCCCTCCTCCTCGGCGTGGACCGCATCATGGACTCGATGCGCGTCGCGACCAACCTCCTCGGCAACTGCGTCGCCGTCTTCGCGGTCTCCCGCTGGGACGGCGCGCTCGACATGGAGCGGGCGAAGAAGATGCTGGACGGCGAGATCGCGTTCGTGGAGGAGGACGACGAGCCGCGGACGCCGGAGTCGCCGACGGAAGAACCGGCGCCCGAGTCGACCCGGGCGGAAGGCCCCGTCCGTTCGGCCAGGGCGGAAGTCCCGGCCCCATCGGTCGAGCCGGAAGTCCCCGCCCTGTCGGCCAAGGAACCTGCCCCCGAGATCGGTTGACCGACTCGGGACGGGTCACCGCCCCCGTGCCTCCGGAACGGGCCGCGCGCCCCCACTCCAGCCGTACGGAGTGGGGGCGCGCGGTCCATCGCGTCGTGCGCCGCGCGACGAGGCCGCCCGCGGCAACCCCTCAGCAGCGGTGCTCAAGCCTGGGCATGCCGTCCACCAGCGTGTCCAGCAGCCCCCCGAGCACCTCGCGCTGCTCGTCCGTCAACGGCGCCAGGATCTCCTCGGCGGCCGACCGGCGTGCGCCGCGCAGCTCGCGCAGCGCCTCGCGCCCCTCGTCCGTGACCTCGATCCGGATCACCCTCCGATTGGTGGGATCGGGGACCCGGCGCACCTTCCGGCTCGCCTCCAGGCCGTCGACCAGCGTGGTCACGGCCCGGGGCACCACCTCCAGGCGCTCGGCGAGATCCGCCATGCGCGGCGGTGAGCTGTAGTGCGCGAGCGTGCGCAGCAGCCGGGACTGGGCCGGGGTGATGCCCAGCTCACGCTGCTCGAGGTGCCGCTTCTGGATGCGGTGCACACGTCGGGTCAGCCGCAGCAACTGCTCGGCGAGCAGGCCGTCGGCATCGGGGGTGGTCATACGGGAACAATATCAGGATGCGGCTCATTGTGAGTATAGGTAACAATGAGCTAGGCTCCGCCAGTCATCGTTTGTCTGCCCTGCGTAGCCGTCGTCTCACCTCCCGTAGGAGCCCATGCGTCCCGACCGATCCACCTGGACCCCGTCACCCGCCGAGGGCGAACAGCCACGGCAGGTGCGCCGCATCCTGAAGCTGTTCCGGCCCTACCGTGGCCGCCTCGCGATCGTCGGCCTGCTGGTCGGCGCCTCGTCCCTCGTCACCGTCGCGACCCCCTTCCTGCTGAAGGAGACCCTGGACGTCGCGATCCCCCAGGGCCGCACCGGTCTGCTGAGCCTGCTCGCGCTCGGCATGATCCTCAGCGCGGTCGTCACCAGCATCTTCGGTGTCCTGCAGACCCTGATCTCCACGACCGTCGGCCAGCGCGTCATGCACGACCTGCGCACCGCCGTGTACGGCCGACTGCAGCGCATGTCGCTCGCCTTTTTCACGCGGACCCGCACCGGCGAGGTCCAGTCCCGCATCGCCAACGACATCGGCGGCATGCAGGCGACCGTGACCTCCACCGCCACCTCGCTGGTCTCCAACCTCACCAGTGTGGTCGCCACGATCGTCGCGATGGTCGCCCTGGACTGGCGGCTCACCGTGGTCTCGCTGCTCCTGCTGCCGGTCTTCGTGTGGATCAGCCGACGCGTCGGCAACGAACGCAAGAAGATAGCGACCCAACGCCAGAAGCAGATGGCCGCGATGGCCGCCACCGTCACCGAGTCGCTCTCCGTCAGTGGCATCCTGCTCGGCCGCACCATGGGCCGCGGCGATTCGCTCACCAAGGCGTTCGAGGCCGAGTCCGACAGCCTGGTCGACCTCGAGGTGAAGTCGAACATGGCGGGCCGCTGGCGCATGTCCGTCATCGGCATCGTCATGGCCGCCATGCCGGCCGTCATCTACTGGGCCGCGGGCATGGCCCTCCAGTTCGGCGGCCCGTCCGTGTCGATCGGCACACTCGTCGCCTTCGTCTCGCTCCAGCAGGGTCTGTTCCGGCCGACGGTCAGCCTGCTGTCCACCGGCGTGCAGATCCAGACCTCGCTCGCGCTCTTCCAGCGCATCTTCGAGTACCTCGACCTGCCCATCGACATCACCGAGCCGGAGCGCCCGGTCCACCTCGACCAGGTCAAGGGCGAGATCCGTTTCGAGGACGTCGAGTTCCGCTACGACGACAAGAGCGGCCCGATCCTCGACGGCATCGACATCACCGTCCCCGCGGGCGGCAGTCTCGCCGTGGTCGGCCCGACCGGCTCCGGCAAGTCCACGCTCAGCTACCTCGTGCCACGGCTGTACGACGTCACGGGCGGCCGCGTCACGCTGGACGGCGTCGACGTACGGGACCTCGACTTCGACACGCTCGCCCGCGGGATCGGCGTCGTCTCCCAGGAGACCTACCTCTTCCACGCCTCGGTCGCGGACAACCTGCGCTTCGCCAGGCCCGACGCCACCGACGAGGAACTGCAGGCGGCGGCCAGGGCGGCCCAGATCCACGACCACATCGCGTCACTGCCCGACGGATACGACACGGTCGTGGGCGAACGCGGCCACCGGTTCTCCGGCGGCGAGAAGCAGCGCCTCGCCATCGCCCGCACGATCCTGCGGGACCCGCCGGTCCTCATCCTCGACGAGGCGACCAGCGCCCTGGACACCCGCACGGAGTACGCCGTGCAGGAGGCCATCGACGCCCTGTCGGCCAACCGGACCACGCTCACCATCGCGCACCGGCTGTCCACCATCCGTGGCGCCGACCAGATCGTCGTCCTGGACTCCGGCCGTGCGGTCGAACGCGGCACGCACGAGGAGTTGTTGGAGCGGGAGGGGCGCTATGCGGCGCTGGTCCACCGGGACGCTGAACTGGAGCCGACAAGATGACGATATGCCGGGTTTGTAGGCTTTAGCGGGTTACCGTGCCCGCATGCAGATGAACACTCCGCCACGGAGCACGATTCGACTGACGCGCCGGGGCCGGGTCGCCCTCATCGCGACCGGAGCCGTCGTGGCGGCCACCGCCGTGACGGTGCCGCTGCTCACCCTGACCACGAAGGACGAGGAGACGCGGCCCACGTCCCTCGTCATCCCGGAGGGCTGGCGCACCGGCCAGGTCTACGAGGCCATCGACGAGGCTCTCGCGCTGCCTCTGGGATCCACCAAGAAGTCCCTGGCCAAGGCCAACCTCAAGTTGCCCACCTACGCGGAGGGCAACCCCGAGGGCTACCTCTACCCGGCGACGTACCACATCGACAAGACGGCGACCCCCGAGTCCCTGCTGGCGCTCATGGTGAACACCGCGAACAAGAAGTTCAGCGGCAGTCCCATCACCGCGGGCGCCCAGCGCAACGCGATGAACCTCTATCAGGCGATCACCATCGCGAGCATCATCCAGGCCGAGACCTCCACCAAGGCCGACATGGGCAAGGTGGCCCGGGTCATCTTCAACCGCCTTGAGCGGGGCATGCCGCTGCAGATGGACGCGACCCTCAACTACGCGCTGAACCGCTTCACGCCGACCGCGACCACGAACGAGACGAAGCTCGAGAGCCCCTACAACTCGTACCAGCGCATGGGGCTGCCGCCCACACCGATCTCCAACCCCGGCCAGGCCGCGATGCGTGCCGCGATCAACCCCACCCCGGGCAACTGGCTGTACTTCGTCACGGTCAAGCCGGGCGACACCCGATTCACGGCCAGCTACGAGGAGCAGCAGAGGAACGTCGCCGAATTCAACCGGCTCCGGAGGAGTGCCTCACCCTCGACCTCTGACTCACCCTCTAACTCGATTTCGACCCCGCTGCCGGGCTCGCCGTCCGCCTCGGCCCTGAGCTGAGGCCCGCTGCCCGTTGTGGCACCGCGCACGAGGTCTGAGAGCCGGTCACGGGGCATCAGGCGCCGACGGTCACTCCCGCCAGCAACCGCCTGATGTCCCGTACCGCCGCGCGCCCGGCCCGGTTGGCGCCGATCGTGCTGGCGGAAGGCCCGTACCCGACCAGATGGATCCGGGGATCGGCGAGCGCGCGCGTTCCCTCGACGCGGATACCGCCGCCCGGCTCACGCAGTCGCAGTGGCGTCAGATGATCGAGGGCGGCACGAAAACCGGTCGCCCACAGGATCACGTCCGCGTCGACGTGACGCCCGTCCGCCCACTCGACACCGTCCGGGGCGATCCGGTCGAACATCGGTTGCCGGTCCAGCACGCCGTCGGCCAGCGCCTGCCGGATCGCGTCGTTCAGCGGCAGCCCCGTCACCGACACGACACTCTTGGGAGGCAGCCCCTGCCGGACGCGTTCCTCCACGAGCGCGACGGCCGCGCGCCCCACGTCCTCGGTGAAGGGGCCCTCACGGAAGACGGGCGGCCGCCGTGTCACCCAGGTGGTCCCGGCCGCGTACGGGGCGATCTCCATCAGATGCTGGGTGCCGGACGCGCCGCCGCCCACGACGACCACCCGCTGCCCGGCGAACTCCTCGGGTCCCGGGTACTGCGCCGTGTGCAACTGCCGCCCACGGAAGGTCTCCTGGCCCGGATAGCGCGGCCAGAACGGCCGGTCCCAGGTGCCCGTGGCATTGATCAGCGCGCGCGTCGACCACGTACCGTCGGAGGACTCGACCAGCAGCCGCCCGCCGGCACCCTCCCGCACGGCCCGCACGTCCACCGGCCGTCTCACCCGCAGGTCGAAGGTGCGCTCGTAGGTGTCGAAGTACTCCGCGATCACCTCGGAGGACGGCCGCGCCGGGTCGGCGCCCTCCAGCTCCCTACCGGGCAGGGAGTGCATCCCGTGCACCTTGCCGTACGTCAGCGACGGCCACCGGAACTGCCAGGCGCCGCCCGGACGCGGTGCGTGATCCAGCACCACGAAGTCCCGTTCCGGCTCGAAACCGCTCCGCCGCAGGTGATAGGCGCTGGACAGTCCCGCCTGCCCAGCGCCTATGACGACGACATCGACCTCGCGGACTTCGCGCGCCTGCGCCCCGGTGTTGTTCACGCTTCCACCAACTCGACCGGGGCGCGGGATCTTCCCGAACGGCGACGCCTGTGAGCCACCCGACGCGCGACCTGTCGGCCGGGAACCAGGAGGGACGACCCTCAGGAGTCCTTGTGGACGCGGGGCGTAGTGGTGGAGGGGGCAGGCCGCCGTTGAAACGCGTGTCCACGAAGGCGGCGAAGTCGACCTTGCCCGGGATCAGCTTCAGCTCGGTGAAGGTGTCCGCGATCTGCTGCTCCGACGCGATGAGCGGCTTGTCGACGGCGACCGCGATCCGGCTGGCGTTGGTGCGCTTCACCGAGGCGAGCGCCACCTCGTACGGCAGGCCGGTGTCCTTCGCCCACACCTTGGCCCAGGCGTCCGGATGCCGGTACACCCAGTCCTGGGCGCGCCGCAGCCGCTCCAGGTAGTCCTTGACGGCCGCCGCCTTCTTGGTGTCCTTCAGCGCACTCGGCGCCGCCACCTGGAAGCTGAGCCCGTTGACCACGCCGTCCCCGTCGGCCAGGATCCGGCCCTGCTCGGCATTGAGGACCTGCGAGGTGTACGGGTCCCACACCGCCCACGCGTCCACCTTGCCGCCGGTGAACGCGGCGAGGGCGTCGGCGGGCTGCAGATACTTGACCTTCACATCGCTCAGCTTCAGACCGGCCTCCTTGAGTGAGGCGATCAGCTGGAAGTGCGCGGACGAACCCTGTGCCACGGCGATGGACCTGCCCTTGAGCTCCTCCGGCTTTCGCAGCGACGAGTTCTTCGGTACGAGGATGGCCTCGCCCTTGGACGTGCCGTGCCAGGCGGCGACCACCGAGACCTTCGAGCCCGCGCCGGCCGCGAAGACGGGCGGGGTGTTGCCGACGCCGCCGACGTCGACGGCCTTGGCGTTGACGGCCTCCAGGAGGGGCGGCCCAGATGTGAACGTCGACCACTTGATCTTGTAGTCGAGGTTCTTGAGTTCTCCGGCGGCCCGCAGCACCGCCTCGGAACCGCCCTTCTGGTCACCGACGTTGAGCGTGAGGGAACCCTTGCCATCGGTTCCGGAACCGGCGGTGTCGGCGGCCGAGTTCCCACCGCAGGCGGCCAGGAGCAGGGTCAGAGGGAGGAGCAGGGCGGCGGGGACGACGTGTCGGCGCATGACGATTCCGTTCGATTGGTTCAGGTGAGGTGAGGTGAGGTGTGAAGTGAGGTGACGGTGAAGTGAGGGAGAGGCGATGGCGAAGGGCGACTGAGGGGGGAAGAGAAGCTCAGGCGACGGTGTCCACGCCCAGGCGCTCCAGGAGGCCGGCACGCAGTTCGGCGAAGCGGGGGTCGGCGATGTCGCGCGGGCGGTCCAGGTCGACCTGGGTCTCGTACGCGATGACACCGCGGTCCATGACGAGGACCCGGTCGGCGAGCAGCACGGCCTCCTCGACGTCGTGCGTGACCAGCAGCACGGCACAGCCGCGGCGCCGCCACAGTTCGCCGACCAGCCGCTGTGCCTTGATGCGGGTGAGGGCGTCCAGCGCGCCGAACGGCTCGTCGAGCAGCAGTAGATCGGGTTCGCGGACCAACGCACGGGCCAGCGAGGCGCGTTGGGCCTCGCCGCCGGAGAGTGTCCTGGGCCAGGCGTTCGCGCGGTGGGTGAGTCCGACCTCGGTCAACGCCTTCTCGGCGACGCCGCGTTCGGGCTTGCCGGGCAGCCCCAGCGAGACGTTGCGCCACACCCTCTTCCATGGCATCAGCCGGGGTGCCTGGAACGCGACGGCCTTGCGCCGCGGGACGAGCACGGTGCCCTCGATGTCACGGTCGAGCCCGGCGAGGATGCGCAGCAGTGTGGACTTGCCGCAGCCGCTGCGGCCGAGCAGGGCCACGAACTCGCCCGGATGTACGTCGAGTTGGAGGTCGTCGATGACGGCGCGCCCGTCGAAGGAGCGGGTGAGCCCCTGCACGCGTACGGCGGAGTCCTGGGTGATCGGGTGTTGCCGGCCGGTCGCGGTCTTCTGCTGGGCGGTGGCGCCCTTCTGGAGGGTCACCGGCCCGTGAACGTCGGTCGCCATTGCAGCAACAGCCTTTCGAGGGAGCGGACGATGAAGTCGGCGAGCAGGCCGAGGAAGGCGTAGACGATCAGGCAGACCACGATCGCATCGGTCCGCAGGAAGTCACGGGCCTGCACCATGAGGAAACCGATCCCGGCGTCCGCGTTGATCTGCTCGGCGAAGACGAGCGCGAGCCAGGCGATACCGAGGGAGTAGCGAAGCCCGGTCATCGCCCCGGGCAGCGCGCCCGGCAGCACGACATGCCGCACGAGCCCCCACCGCGAGAGTCCGAGGGACTCCCCGGCCTCGATGAGCTGGGAATCGACGCCGCGGATACCGGCGTACACGTTCAGATAGAGGGGGAAGGACACCCCCAGCGTGATGATCGCGATCTTCGGGGCCTCGCCGATCCCGAACCAGATGATGAACAGCGGGATCAGCCCCACGAAAGGCACCGTCCGCAGCATCTGGACGCTCGCGTCCACGAGGTCTTCGCCGACCCGGAAGAGCCCGGAGAGGAGGGCGAGCCCGGTACCGACGAGAGTTCCGAGCAACAGCCCCACCGCGACGCGCTGCAAGGAGACGCCCATCGCGTTGGGCAGCGAACCGTCGGCGACCAGATTGCCGCCGACCCGCGCGATGGTGCCCGGCGAGGCGAGGATGTCGGGGGTCAACACCCCTGTGCTGCTGAGGAGTTGCCACAGCGCGAGCAGCAGGAGCGGGCCGGAGGTGCGGCGCAGCCAGCGGGGCACACGGGTGCGGCGGGTGGAGAGGGGGACGATCGGAACGAGCTCGGGTGGCGCCGGCTGGGCCGCACTATTCTTGGAGATATCCGATATGTCGGGCCCGGAGGGGGTGGGCGGGGCATGGCTGATGCTCATGAGTGCTCCACGGGGAGGAGAGCGGCCGGAGAGGGATACGCCATGGCCCCGCCGCGTCAGCGGCTCAGACGGAGCCGCGACGTGCGGGTGGAGCGGAGCGGGGGCGCGGTGGAACGGGGGGAGTGAAAGGGCGTCAGAGGCCGCGGCGACACGCGGCGGATGCCACCCGCAGCAGGTCGATGTGACCGCGCGTGGTGAGCAGGGCTGAACGCAACATGCGGGTGAAAGTAGCCAGATGGTCCATGCCCGGTCAATGGTGTCTCGCGGACTGGAACGCGTGTACAGCGGAATGGGACGCCTGTACAAGGGTGCGGGCTGTCGGTTACAAGGGTGCGGGCTGTCGGTCGTGTCCGGAAACCCGCGGGCGGGTGAGAATCGGGTCATGCCCGATGCCTTCACCACCCGAGTCCTGAACGTCAACACCGGTTCGGCGGAGACGGTCGTCGACCTCACCCGCGACTGCGAGGCCTTCCTCCGAGAGGCGGCGGCGGGCCGTGACGGCCTCCTCAATGTCTTCGTGCCCCACGCCACCGCCGGTGTCGCGATCATCGAAACCGGCGCCGGAAGCGACGACGACCTCCTTGCCGCGCTGCACTCCCTGCTGCCCGCGGACGACCGCTGGCAGCACCGCCACGGCAGCCCCGGGCACGGCCGTGACCACGTACTCCCCGCCGTCGTCCCGCCCCACGCGACGCTTCCGGTGCTGGGCGGGAGGCTGGAACTGGGGACGTGGCAGTCGGTGTGCCTGGTGGACACGAACAAGGACAATCCTGTGCGAAAGGTGCGATTGAGCTTTCTCGGGGGTTGAGCCTTCTTTGGGGGTTCATGATCAGGCGGCGGCCGCGCCCGTGGGGGACGGGGGTACGGTGGTGCTACCGAGCGCACCTCGCATGCCGTCATCCGTTTCGGCGTCGTTCTCGGGGAACGGCAAGGCCTGGGCCCATGTGGTCCGGCCGGAAATGAGCCGCCCCATGCCTCCTGGCCAGCGCGATTGCGCCGTCTTCCGTATTCCGTCCCGCGCCCCGCGTTAGCGGACTCCTTGGTTCTCACGCTGTTTCCGAGGCCCTCCGGTACCTCGCTTCACACACCCGCGATGAACAAGAGTCACATGACAAGGAAGCGCATGAGCCTGATGAGCCTGGGAGTGCTTGCCTCCTCCCGCAAGGAGAACGAGTTCCGGTTGCCGTTGCACCCCGGCCACCTCGACCGGATCGCCCCGGACGTACGCGAAAGGATGTTCCTCGAAGAAGGCTACGGCCGGCGGTTCGGCGTCGGGGACGACGCTCTGCGACCACTTGTGGGAGGCCTGCGCTCCCGAGAGCGGCTCCTCGCCGAGTGCGATGTGCTGCTGCTGCCCAAACCGATGCACGACGACATCGCCGAGCTGCGCGAGGGCCAAGTGCTGTGGGGATGGCCGCACTGTGTGCAGGACGAGAAGATGACCCAGATCGGCATCGACCAGAAACTGACTCTCGTCGCCTGGGAGGCCATGAACCACTGGACGTCCACGGGTGCCTTCAGCGTCCATGTGTTCCACAAGAACAACGAACTCGCGGGCTACTGCTCGGTGCTGCACGCCCTGCAACTCGGTGGGCTCACCGGTAGTTATGGCCGCCGCATGCGTGCGGTGGTCATCAGCTTCGGAGCCACGGCGCGCGGAGCGGTCACCGGCCTCGGCGCCATGGGAGTCTCCGACGTCACGGTGCTCACCCAACGCGCCGCGGCGGCCGTGGCCTCGCCGATGCCGTCGGTCGTGATGGGTCACTTCGAGGAGCAGGAGGACGATCCGTCGCGGCTTCGGGCCCTCACGGCGGCCGGTCCCGTGCCGCTCGCGGAGTACCTGGCCGGGTTCGACATCATCGTCAACTGCATCCGGCAGGACACCGACGCGCCGCTGATGTTCGTCACCGACGAGGAACTCGCCCTGTTCCGGCCGGGCACCTTCTTCATCGACGTCGCCTGTGACGCGGGCATGGGCTTCGAATGGGCCCGTCCGACCACCTTCGGCGAGCCCATGCCCTCGGTGGGGCCGGGCTGCCACTACTACGGGGTGGATCACAGCCCCTCCCATCTGTGGAACTCGGCCACATGGGAGATCAGCGAGGCGCTCCTTCCCTATCTCCGCAAGGTCATGAGCGGCCCCGTCGCCTGGGACGCCGACGCCACGGTCAGAAACGCCATCGAAATTCGCGACGGAGTGATCCAGAACCCGAAGATTCTCTCCTTCCAGCACCGGGCGGCCGCGTATCCCCACGACCTCGAGGTCCCGGCGCCGCGCCCCGCCGCTCAGGTGGCCTGACGACGCCCGGGCGAGCCCGCACATCAGGTCTGCGTGGGCTCGCCCGGCCGGCCTGCGGGTCGATAATGGTACTTTTTGTGTCCGGACGCGCGCGCCGTGCTAAAGTTGACGACAGTCGTGGTTCCCGTAAAATCCAAGTGCCTTTGATGACTTTATGTCGTCGGGCATTTTTGCATTTCGCAGAGCGTGGACCCCTGGGTACCGCCCGGACATCGGATTCGGTTCGTTCTTGCAATTCATTCGGTTCACCGCTGCCGAGAATTCCTCGATACGTGCCATATCGAGGAAGGTTCTCCATGAACCGCTCAGCACGTACGAGCGACCGTTTCGCCAAGACCCGTCAGCAGGGCGCCCAGGGGCGCTCCGGCACCCGTTCAGGCGGCGACGGCCGCCGTCCCGCCGCACCGCAGGGCGAGTTCGCGCTGCCGCAGACCATCACCCCGGCGCTCCCCCGGTCGCGGCCTTCGGTGAGCTGAACCTCCCCGTCGAGTTGCTGAACAAGCTCACCGGCCTCGGCGTGAACGAGCCGTTCCCGATCCAGGCCGCCACGCTGCCGAACTCCCTCGCGGGACGCGACGTCCTGGGCCGCGGGCGCACCGGATCGGGAAAGACGCTCGCCTTCGGCCTCGCGGTCCTCGTGCGCACGGCAGGACAGCGGGCGGAGGCCCGCAAGCCGCGCGCCCTGATCCTCGTTCCCACCCGCGAGCTGGCCCAGCAGGTCTCCGATGCGCTCACCCCGTACGCCCAGTTGCTGAAGGTGCGGCTGGCCACCGTGGTCGGTGGTATGTCGATCGGGCGGCAGGCCGCCGCGCTGCGGGCCGGGGCCGAGGTCGTCGTCGCGACCCCGGGCCGCCTCACCGATCTCGTCGAGCGCAATGACTGCCGCCTCGACCGGGTGGGCATCACCGTCCTGGACGAGGCCGACCAGATGGCCGACATGGGTTTCATGCCCCAGGTCACCGAGCTGCTGGACCAGGTGCGCCCCGACGGTCAGCGCCTTTTGTTCTCCGCCACGCTGGACCGCAACATCGACCTCCTGGTCCGTCGGTATCTCCATGACCCGGTGGTCCACTCGGTCGATCCCTCGGCGGGCGCGGTGACCACGATGGAGCATCACGTACTGCAGGTGCACGGCGCCGACAAGTACGCGACCGCCACCGAGATCGCCGCCCGCGACGGGCGCGTGCTCATGTTCCTGGACACCAAGCACGCCGTCGACCAGTTCACCAGGCACCTGCTGGGCAGTGGCGTGAAGGCCGCGGCACTGCACAGCGGCAAGTCGCAGCCCCAGCGCACGCGCACGCTGGCCCAGTTCAAGACCGGTCACATCACGGTCCTGGTGGCGACCAACGTCGCTGCCCGCGGTATCCATGTCGACGATCTCGACCTCGTCGTCAACGTCGACCCGCCCAGTGACCACAAGGACTACCTGCACCGAGGCGGCCGTACCGCCCGCGCCGGTGAGTCCGGCAGCGTCGTCACGCTCGTTCTGCCCGGCCAGCGCCGCGACATGATCCGTCTCATGTCCGACGCGGGCATCCGGCCACACATCACCCAGGTCCGTTCCGGCGAGGCGGAGTTGAGCCGTATCACCGGCGCGCAGGCGCCCTCAGGTGTTCCCATCGGCGGCAGCCGGCCGGTCGCGGAGCGACCCGAGCGCGGCGGTACCCCCTTCCGGGGCCTGGGCACCCGCCCGGGCCGCGCCGGTGGCGAGTCCCGCCGGGCCGCCGAGGCACGCCAGACGGCCGAGGCCCGCAAGGCCGCTCGGGTTCGTCGAGGCGCGTAGTCCGGACCGTTCGTCGAGGCGCGTAGTCCGGACCGTGGGAACGGAACCTGTCCGTGGCGACCTGCCGGGCCATGACCTCAGAGCGACGCCTCAGGTGTCATGGGGGAGCCGGGGAGCCCACTTCCAAGCCGACGGACTGTGGGCCTCCCTCGTCGAGGTTCACACGGAAGAGGGACACGCGAGGGACGCGGTGGCCGGTCCGGAACGCCTCGAACGCAGCTCCGATACCGGATGGGCAGCGGAACGAAACGGCTGAGGTACCCGCTCGCGATCCTCATGGCCGAAGGACTGACCAACCGTCGGACGGCCACGGTGCCGCGAACGGGTGAGGACGCGGTCGCGGGCGACGAGAGCGGCCAACTTCCCCCGATCGACGGCCACATGGCGGTTCGGCCGCACTAGCACATGAGTCGGCCCGGGAAGCACATGTGTCGCACATACCCGCGCGACAGGAGCATCCAGTTCCACTCGTGCGTACTATCTCTACACTGCTGCAGGCCGTGGCAGTTGTGTCCTGCGAGTGATTGGCCCATGTCATGTCTGAAGTCAGCTCCAACTCCCACTCCACAGAACTCACGTCGCAGTACATCGCCCAGGTGACGGGTGACCTCGAGCGCAATGCCAAGGAGCAGGAGCGCGTCGGTGCGGAGATCGAGGCTCTGCAGGAGCAGTTGCGTGCCCTGCGGCACGATCACACCGTGCTGGTGAACATGCAGGACGCGCTCGGCGGTCCCGGCTCGACCCCCGGGACGGAGGCCGCGGCTGCGCCGTCCGTGCCTCACCAGGTCTCTGCCGAACCCAAGCAGAGCAAGGGGAAGAAGGCGCCCGCCACGGGCGCGAAGAAGACGGCGTCCAAGAAGCCCGCCGCCAAGACCTCATCCGTGAAGGCGTCCACGGCAGTGGCCAAGCCGACCCTCGTCGAGCTGATCCGAGGGCACCTGGAGAAGCAGACCGAGCCGCGTTCCGCCGCCGAGGTCACCACCGCGCTCACCCAGGCCCACCCCGACCGGAGCGTGAAGACCACGGTCGTGCGCACCACCCTCGAAGGACTGGTCGCCAAGAGCCACGCTCACCGCACCAAGCAGGGGTCGTCTGTCTTCTACACCACGGCAGTCACCTCGGAGCCCGCACCGGCCGAGCCGCAGCAGGAGACGGTGTCCGACTGAGCATCCGCAGGAGCCCTAGGGCAGGTGCTCGCCGACCGGATCCGTGACTGCCACCCAGCCGATCTCACTTCCGCCCGACAGGCGCGGAAGGATGAGGAACTCGCCCTTGTCGCCGTACAGCGCACTCGCCGAAGCGCAGTGGTGCCACTTCTCGTAGATGGCCGTGTTCACCGGCGGGGCCTCCTGTGGCACGGCGGTCTCCAGCACACGGAGACCACAGTGCTCCAGGATGTCCAGCCACGTGGGCTGTTGGCCGTTCGTCATCTCCGCCTCTCCGCTGCTGCCCGTGACGCTCGGTTCCCTTCGCCGGCGAGCGGCCACCTCAGGACCGTCCGGCACGTCCCGTGGACGCTCCCGCGACGATGTCGAGTGCTCCGGCACGGTCGGTCGGACCGCCATTTCCGCGTAGGCCGAAAGGCGTGACCTCCGAATTCGCGGCTCCCCTGCCCCGTTCCCCCGCTCAGACACGCCTCCCGTCATCACGACCGCACACAACACGTCGCAACGGCGCGCGCGTCACGCCCTGTCACAACGGAGCACGGACCAAGAAGACGGGGAACAGGCACTGGCCGGGGGCTCCGTGGTGCGGGCTTTGTCGCTCTATACGATGAGGCGTCCGGTGGGGGATGGGGGAGAGACCATTGGGTTGGGCGGTCGACGAGCGTCGCGGTGATACCGGGGACGGTCATGCGTACGGCGACGGGTCCGACGACGACCGGTCGCCGTCCGCCGCGAGTGACGACGCGGGCGCGCGGCCGCGCGGCCCGCTGCGCCGGTTCGCGTTGTTCGTCGGGCGCACGCTGTACGGCGAGTGGTACGGCATCGTCCTGGATCCGGTACGGCAACTCGTGCGCCGTGGGCTGTCCGGACTCCTGCTCGCGTTCGTGGCCGTCTTCGGGGTCATCTTCTTCCACGCGCTCGCCCAACATCCCATCGGTGCGGTGATCGTGCGGCTGATCGGCGGAGTGAAGGCGTGTCTGCCGCTGCCCCTGGCCCTGTTGCGTACTCCGGTGTCGCTGTACGTGCCCGCCCTCGACCTTCCCGTGTGGGCGGGCATCACCCAGCTGTTCTTCGCCTTCGCACTCGCCGAACTCGCCCTCGGCCGGGCCCGGACACTGGTCGTCGCGTACGCCACCACCCTGGCCGGCACCCTCACGGTCCGCGTGATGATCGCGCTCGGCCCGGGCTGGTGGGGGCTCGGCCTGCCGCCCGAGATCGGGCAGGTCCTCGACACCGGACCCTCTGCCGCGGTGGTGGGACTGTTCACCTACCTCTCGGTCATCCGGCGCGCCCCCATCGTGTTCGCGCTCACCGGCGGCTCGATGGTGTGGGAGTCGATCGTCAAACCCAATCTGGCAGGCCGTGAGCACCTGATCGCCGTGGGCGCCGCGATTGTCCTGGCGGTGTTGCGCGGGCGCTGCCGAAGACTGTGGGATTCCCTCGGCGCCCTGCTTTTCTCGGCATGGTCACGCAGTGGCCTCGAGCGGCTGTTCCCGCCACGTGGTGAGGGGCGTACGCAGGGCGGAAGGACTCAACCGCGCTGAGGGTCCCCGACCGGGGACGGCCGTCCCCGCGATCGGAGGAGAGGCGTGTTCAGAGGGCGCGGTCGAAGAGGTCGAGCAGGGCCGCCCAGTGGCGTTCGGTGGCCTTGGCGTCGTACGCGGCGGTGTCGGCCATGGTGTAGCCGTGGTGCGCGCCGGTGTAGACCTCGCTGCGGTGGCGGACACCCGCCTCGGTGAACGCCTTGTCGAGGCGCTCGATCTGCTCGGGAGGCAGGGAGGCGTCCTGGTCGGCGTGGCCGAAGTACAACTCCGCGGTGACCCTGCCGGCGAGCAGGTGCGGGCTGTCGGGGGCGTCGGTCGCCAGCCGGGCGCCGTGGAAGCCGGCCGCGGCCGCGACCCGCTCGGGGTAGGCGCCGGCGGTGCGCAGGGCCAGACCTGCGCCCATGCAGTAGCCGGTGGTGCCGACCGGTCCGTCGGCGGCCTGCGGGCAGGCCGCCAGCCAGGACAGATAGGCGTCGGCGTCGCGCATGGCCAGCTCGGGGGTCAACTCCTGGATGATCGGAATGAGTTGCTCGAACAGCGCCGGCCGGCCGGCCGCGTCGATGAAGTCGGGCAGCTCCACCACCGGGGCCGGCCCGTGGCGGTAGAGGAGGTTGGGAACCAGCACGGTGTAGCCGGCCCCCGCGAGCCGGTCGGCCATCTCCTTCAGCCGGGGGCGCAGTCCGATGGCGTCCATGTAGAACAGCACCGCGGGGTGGGCGGTGTTGTCGTCGGGGTGCGCCAGATACGCGTCGGCCGAGCCGTCCTGGGTGGGGATGTTCACGGAGGTTCCGCGTACGTCACGTACATCGGTCATGGGCGTCCCTCATCTTCTCTCGGGCGTCTCTGGGGCGTCTTCCGGGTGTTTCGAAGTGCCGCGCGGATCTCCGACGGCCACCCGATCGCGGCGGTCCCGTCGAGCAGTCTGGCACTCGTGGTGCGGTCGGTTCGGCAGGGCCCCGTCGGCGTTCCCGTGGCCTAAGTCGCCGTCATGCGCGGACGGATTCCCGGCGCGCCGCCGGACGCGTACGAGCCTGGTACCGACGGTCCCAGGAAAGCCGGGCTACTGGTTGTGCGCATCGTCCGGTCGCAGGGTGGAGTCATGACGACAACACTCATCACCGGAGCGAACAAGGGCCTCGGCTACGAGACCGCCCGCCGGCTCGTCGCCGCGGGCCACACGGTCTACGTCGGCAGCCGGGACGCCGAACGCGGACGCCGGGCCGCCGAACAGCTGGGCGCCCGGGCCGTCCAGCTCGATGTCACCGACGACGCGTCGGTGCGGTCCGCCGTGAAGACCGTCGAGGCCGAGGGCGGGCTTGACGTACTGATCAACAACGCGGGCATCGAGTCGAGGGGCGAGGGCAACTCCGTGCTCGGCGCCGCGGACGTGACCGCCGACGTGATGCGGGAGACGTTCGAGACGAACGTCTTCGGCATCGTGCGTGTCACCCACGCCTTCCTCCCGCTGCTCCAGGCCTCGGCCGCCCCGGTGGTGGTCAACGTCAGCAGTGGGCTGGCCTCGCTGGCCCGGGTGAGCGATGCGGGCACCCCGGCATACGCCTACCCCGGCGTCGCCTACCCGGCTTCGAAGACCACCGTCAACATGATCACCGTGCAGTACGCGAAGGCGTTCCCGAACATGCGGATCAACGCGGTGGAGCCCGGCTTCACGAAGACCGACCTGAACGGGAACACCGGCATCCAGACCGTCGAGCAGGGCGCCGAGATCATCGTACGGATGGCGCAGATCGGCCCCGACGGTCCCACCAGGGGCTTCTTCGACGCCGAAGGCACCCTTCCCTGGTAGTCCGAGCCGGTACGTCACCCCGTACGCGTGCCAGACCCAGCGACCGGCACTCGGCCAAACAGCCCCCACTGCCACTCAGCCCCACCGAACACACAGGAGCATCGACATGACCGTGCAGTCACTTCCCGGCGGAACGTTCACCATGGCCAAGGACCTGACGGTCACCCGCGTGGGCTACGGCGCCATGCAGCTCGCCGGTCCGCACGTGTTCGGGCCGCCGGCCGACCGGGACGCCGCCGTGGCCGTTCTGCGCGAGGCGGTCGAGCGGGGGATCACACACATCGACACCTCCGACTTCTACGGCCCGTACGTCACCAACCAGATCATCAAGGAAGCGCTGCACCCCTATCCGGCCGGCCTGCACCTCGTGACCAAGGTCGGAGCACTGCGGGACGCCGAGGGAGGCTGGCCGAAGGCGCTGTCGCGCGACGAGCTTCGCCAGGCCGTGCACAGCAACCTCGAGAACCTCGGCCTGGACGCACTCGACGTCGTCAACCTGCGGGTGGGAGGGTTCGACGCCCCCGAGCCGGGTTCGCTCGCCGAACCGTTCACCGTGCTCGCGGAGCTCCAGCAGGAGGGGCTGATCAGGCATCTCGGTGTCAGTACCGTCTCCGCCGAGCAGATCAAGGAAGCCCAGTCCATCGCGCCCGTGGTGTGTGTGCAGAACTTCTACAACCTCGCGAACCGCGCCGACGACGCGCTGATCGACTCCCTGGCCGAGCAGGGCATCGCCTACGTGCCCTACTTCCCCATCGGCGGTTTCTCCCCGCTGCAGTCGGACACCCTGCACGCGGTCGCGGGCCGGCTGGAGACCACTCCGGTCGCCGTCGCCCTGGCCTGGCTGTTGCAGCGTTCCCCGAACATCCTGCTCATCCCCGGCACCTCCTCGGTGGCACACCTGCGTGACAACATCGCCGCTGCCGCCCTGGTCCTTCCCGAGAAGGAGCTGGCCGAGCTGAACGGGATCGGGGTGTGAGGAATGTGGGGTCGTCACTCCCGAGGCACGGGCGTGGCGGCCCCGTGGCGGTGTCCGGCGCGCCGTTTGCCCGCGCCGTTCGGTACGAACTTGTTTTTCACGAACATGTTCGTTAGTCTTGTGCGGCATGACTCCAGAGAAGCCCGCTCCGATCAGCCGACGGGAACGCCCGGCGAAGCCCGCCCTGACCAGGCAGGGAATCATCGACGCCGCGCTGGCGATCCTGCGTGACGAGGGGCTGGGCAAGGTGACGATGCGCCGCATCGCCGCGGCCCTCGACACCGGGCCCGCGTCGCTCTATGTCTACGTCCGCAACACGGGGGACCTGCACGCGCAGATCCTCGACTCCCTGCTCGGGCCGGTGAAGGCGCCCGCGCCGGAGGCGGGGACCTGGCGGGACCGGTTGAAGGCGCTGCTGGTCAGCTATGGAGAGGTGCTCTTCCGGCACCCGGAGATCGCCCGGATGGCGATGTCCACGCAGCCGAGCGGCCCGAACTACCTGGCGCTGGCCGACGCGATCCTCGGCCTCCTCGACGAGGGCGGGGTGTCGGGCCGGGAAGCGGCCTGGGCCATGGACCTCCTGCTGCTGCACCCCACCGCCGTGGCCGTCGAACACAGCTCCCCGAAGTCCGCCACGCAGGAGTCCGACGAGTTCTCCGCCCTGGCCGCGAAGATCGCCACCGCGGACCCGGCGCGCTACCCCCACATCGCCCGGCTCGGCGACACGCTCATGTCGGGAGACGGCCCGAGCCGCGCCGACTGGGCTCTGGACGTCATCCTGGACGGCGTCCTCGCCGCGGCCTCTCGTGCGTCGGCCGAACAGCGCGGCTGGTGAGAGTGGGGTGTGTGTTTCCCCTGTGTTGCAAGTCGCGCCCGAATGTATGTCTAGGGTTGATCCGTAAGCGCGGGCAAGCAGCGAGGGCCGTGACCAGGCCCTTGGAACATGTCTCCGGCGGTACGGACAACGCGAGTTCAGTGCCTCGCACCTGAGAGTGGCTGTCGTGGCGGCAGGCGGTTGAGCGCCGGAGCCGGCGGGGGAGCCGCCCGCGGTCTGTGCCTGGGTGAGGGAACGACAAGGGGTATTGATGGAAGGCGCGGATCTTCCAGTGGGGAACCGGTGCGTACCGGTTCGTGACGTCGCCGATCAGTTGGCGCGGTAGGCGCCTGTGCGGTGGGACGAGGGTCGCGAGGACGCGGGGGGACCGACTCGGGCGCAGGACCCGGAGCAAAGTCGCCGGGGAACGGGTGGCCGCACCGTGAGCCGGGCCGTCCCCTGGGTCATGCGACAGGAACGCAAGGGCATACGACCCCATATCGTCGTCCTTGCGGCGTGGACGTTGCTCTGGTTCCTGCTGGTGCAGAGACACGGGGGGATCTCCTGGCACTACCTGCGCACCGGGGGCCAGCTGCTCTTCGGCGCCGTTCCGGGTGGCGGCCTTGCCATCTACGCCAACCATCCCGAGTTGCAGATCGGCCCCGTGAGCTTTCTGGCGGCCGCGCTGTTCGCCCCGCTGCCACCCCACATGGCGGAGGTGTTGGCGGAGGCGGTGATGTCCGCACTCGGCCTCTACATGCTGGTTCTGGTCGGCCGCACTGCGGCCGACCACAACCGCGGTACGGGACTCAACCACCGCCGACTCCAGCAGCGGGTGCTCGTGGCAGGGGTGGCCTTCATTCCCATGTGGGTCGAAGTGGCGGTCCGGTTCGCCCACTTGGACGACGTACTCGCGCTGTTCTTCACCACTCTGGCCGTACGCGCCCTGGTGCGGGGCCAAGGGCGCACGGTGGGCATCATGCTCGCGCTGGCGGTGGACTCGAAACCCTGGGCAGTGGCGTTCACGGCTCTGCTGCTCGCCCTCCCGGCCGCGCGACGACGCAACTCCGCGCTCTGGACGGTCGGCCTGGTGGCCGTGGCGTGGCTGCCGTTCTACGTCACCCATCTCAACTCGGCTGCCGCCGCCAGATTCACCATCGCCAACCAGCCCGCCTCGGCGCTGCGTTGGCTCGGCGTCCTGGCCCCGGCCACGCCCTGGTGGGACCGCCCGGCCCAAGTGCTCCTGGGATTCGGTCTCGGCGCTCTGGCGGTGCTCAGAGGCCGCTGGCCCGCGGTCGTGCTGCTCGGCGCCGATGCCCGCATCGCACTGGACCCGAGCGTCTACACGTACTACAGCGCCTCGATCCTGCTCGGCACCCTGCTGTGGGACGCGGTCGGGCAGCGTCGTCTGGTGCCGTGGTGGAGCTGGATCGCCCTGCTCTCCCTGTACGGCAGCACCTTGTTGGTGCCCTCGGACCGCGTCTGCGGCCTGATCCGGCTGGCCTTCGCCGCGGGTTCGGCGGGCTACGTCCTGCTGGGGCCCGGGCCACGCCGCCGGCGCCCCGAGTCGATGGCTCCTTCTCCGGCGTCCCCCCAGGGGTGACCACCCTCCGCGGGGAGGAATGGGTTGATGAATGTCACACGGCTAAAAACCTCCCAATTCGGACATAGGCCTATTTACCGCACGCCGGGGCCTCTTTCGTCCCTGTAGCGTCGCCGTCATTCGGGTATCGAAACGGGCCCGCGAACGGGCTCCCGATGTGACCGCAGACACAGAGCAGGGAATCTTCATGCCGGACATGCACGCACTGCGCCGCGCGCGGCGTGGACTGGCCGCGACCGCGGCGGCCGGGTCGGCGCTCGCGGCGCTCTTCGCCGCCACCCCGGCCCAGGCGAGCACCGCCGACGCCACCTCCGAAGCCACCGCCACCGTCGGCGGCTCCCAGGTGAAGTGCACCTCACAGCGGCCAGGGCTCGCGGCCCGGCTGTCCAAGGACATCGCTGGAGCCCTGCACGGGCGGGACCGCGCCGCGGCGCTCGCGCTGTACGACCGTGCCACGGGGACCGCGTGCGGCTTCCGGGCCGAAACCGCCTTCGACTCGGCGAGCGTGGTCAAGGTCACGATATTGGGGGCGCTGCTGCGCCAGAGCATGGAGCAGCACCGGGCCCTGACCGCTCACGAGGTGGAACTGACCACCGCCATGATCACCAAGTCGGACAACGACGCGACGAACGCCCTGTGGCACCAGATCGGCCACGCCGGCATCCAACACTTCCTGACCCTGGCCGGGATGGAGGACACCGTCCCCGGGCCCAAGGGCTACTGGGGGCACACCCAGGTCACGGCCGAGGACCAGCTGAGGCTGCTCCGACTGCTCACCTCGGACAACTCCGTCCTCGACCGGGACGCGCGTACCTACGCCCTCCGGCTCATGAACCGGGTCGTCCCCGAGCAGCGTTGGGGAACGCCCGCCGGGGCCCCCGCGACGGCGACCGTTCAGGTCAAGAACGGCTGGTTGCCGCGCGACACCCACGGCTGGCGGGTGCACAGCGTCGGTGTGTTCACCGGCGGCGGCCACGACTACGGACTGGTCGTGCTCTCCCAGGACAACCGCACGATGGCCGACGGCGTCGCGACCGTCGAGGGCGCCGCCCATGCCGTAAACCGGGACCTGAACACCTCAACTGCCGCGTAGGTATTTCCCTTTCGCGCCGATCGGTCGGAGGTTAGGGTGCGGGAAACGAGTGTGATTCCCGAGGGGTCGAGACATGGTCGGTCGTCCGAGCGCGCGTTGACGTCGTAGGCCCTGAGTGGCCCGTCATCGCGTGCTGCCCTTGATGCGCGGCACAGCGAACCTTTCCCCACCTGAACCGTCGGCGTCCTCGACGTGCGCCGGGTGGCGGACTCTGTCTTGCGCGACCCAAGGGGTTCTCCTGTGCCGGACGATTCCTCCTGTCCGCCCTCCTCCTCGTCTTCCGCCGCGTCCGGCTCGGGGCGTCCTGTTCCGCCGGCCCTCCGGCGCGACGCCGACTTCCGCCGACTGTGGGTGGGACAGACGGCCTCCCAACTCGGCGAACACGCGAGCCTGGTGGTCCTTCCGCTGATCGCCGTTCTCACACTCGACGCCGATGCCGGCCGCTTGGGCGTCCTCCGCGCGGTGGGGCAGGCACCGACCCTGCTGCTCGCGCTCCTCGTCGGCGCGTGGGTGGACCGATGGCGGACCCGCACGGTGATGGTGCTGGCGGACCTCGGCCGGGCCCTGGCGCTGGGCGGCGCCGCCCTGGCCGGACTCCTCGGCGGGCTCGGCCTGCCGGCACTCCTCGTGGTCGCCTTCACGGTCGGGGTCCTGTCGGTGTTCTTCGACGTGGCGTACCAGGCCTCTCTCGTACGACTGGTGGCACGCGACCGGTTGACGCGGGCCACCAGCGCGATCGAGGGCAGCCGCTCGGCGGCGCAGATCGTCGGCCCCGCCCTGGGCGGCGCGCTGGTGTCCCTCCTGTCGGCGCCGATCGCCGCCGCGTCCTGCGCCCTGTCCTTCGCGGGGTCGTTCCTGTCGATCCGGCGGATCCGGCACCGCGAACCGGTCCCCGAGCGGTCGGGACGGGCCCCTCGGGTCTGGCACCGGATCCACGAGGGCCTGCGCTTCGTCGCCGGGGACACCTGGCTACGGACCGTGGGCCTGGCCTCGACCGCCTTCCAGTTCTCCTTCGCGGCGACGATGACCGGCTATCTGCTCTTCCTGCCACGGGACTTGCACCTGTCGGGCAGCGTCGTGGGGGTGACACTCGCCGCCACGGGGCCGGGCGCGCTCCTGGGTTCTGTGCTGGCCGCCCGGCTCCCGGGCCGGTTCGGTCACGGCGTGGTGCTCGTGTCGGCGGCTGCGCTCGGCGACGGCGTGATGCTGTGTGTGCCCGCGCTGAGCGGCCCCTCCGCGGTGACGATCCCCTCGCTCGTCGCGGTCAACTTCGTGTTCGGGACCTTCGGCCAACTGGTGAACGTCACGGTCATGGCCGTGCGGCAGGCCGTCACCCCGGACGGGATGCAAGGCCGCGTGGCCGCGACGATCACGTTCGTCGGCATGGGGGCCGCCCCGCTCGGCTCGCTGTTCGGCGGCTTTCTCGTGGGGGAGTGGGGGCTGCGCACCAGCCTCCTGGTGACGGCCGCCGGCATGATGCTGTCCCCGGCGCTGATGGCCCTGTCCCCACTCGCCCGCCTGGGACGCGAGCTGCCCCCGCGGGACATGCCGCCCGGCCATCGCTTTCTCCCACCGGGCTGAGCGGTCGCGGCGTTCAGCCGCCGAGGCCGCTCACCTCTGCGTCTTCGACCCGTTCGGGTAGCGGTCGCGCAGGGGCGGGGCTCGCCGCCGGGCCCGCTGTGAAGACGAAGGCGTCGCTGTCGTCGAGCCGGCGGCCGGTCCTGGCGTCGACGACGACGGGCTCGACCTCCTCGCCGCTGTCCGCGTCGACGAGGATCATGCTGAAGTCGCTCCCACCTCTAGCTCGAGGCCAGCTTTCGGAGTATCAGGGCGGAGAGCGGCGTGGGGAGGGTGCGCAGGGTGCGGACCAGAGTTGTCGTGGTCCAGGGGAAGTACGCCTGTGCCGGTTCTCTTTCCAGGGCGCGTACGACGTGTCGTGCCGCGCGGTTCTGGCTGACTCGGAAGGGCTTGGGGAGACCGTCGGCGCCGACGCGGTCGGTTGCGACGAAGCCCGGGTGGACGGTGGTGAACCGGATGCCGTGGGGCGCGAGTTCGACGCGTGCGGTGTCGATGAGGGTGCGGGCAGCGGCCTTCGCGGCGGAGTAGGGACCCTGGCGGGGGATGCCCATCAGGCCGGCCAGCGAGTTGGTGTGGGCGATCAGTCCTCCGTCGCGCTGGGTCTTCATCTGTGCGATCAGGGGGACGAGGTAGTGGACGACGACGTCGTAGTTCAGGGCCGTGATCCGTGCGATGTCGGCCACGGTGACCTGGTCCATGGACATGTCCGGTCCTTGGCCTGCGTTGAGGAGCGCGATGTCGACGGATCCGTACTCCGCGACGCACGCGGCCACCACGGCGGAGGCCGCCCCCGGGTCCAGGGCGTCCGCCGCGATGTCCCGGCAGGCGCTGCCCGCGGTTCGGATCTCCTCGGCCACGGAGGCGAGTTCGGGCGCGCGCCGTGCCGTGATGACCAGCCGGTTGCCGTTGTGCGCGAGTCGGCGTGCGACCTCCGCGCCGATGCCCGAGGAGGCACCGACGATGAGGACGGTGCGGTCGGTGATGCGGGTCATGGTGTCACCTTGCCCGGAGGACGGGCCGTCACAGGAAGTGCCGGCCCTCGCCCCGGTACGTCGGTACGGTGTCGACCACCTCGCCGCCGCTGACCAGGTGGAGTTCGCCGACCCGCTCGCACAGTTCACCGGCCTTGGCGTGCCGCAGCCACACCCGGTCGCCGATGCGCAGGGCCTGCGCGGGCTTGCCGAGCAGCGGGGTCTGCACCTCGCCCGCCGCTTCGGTGGCGGTGACGCGCAGGCCGGGAGGCCAGGCCAGGGTGGGCAGCCGGTCCTTGCCGGGTGGCCCTGACGCGATCCATCCGCCGCCCAGGAGCGTCGCGATCTTCGGGGAGGGGCGGCGTACGACGGGCAGGACGAAGTACGCGGCGGGGACGGGCCGGAAGGACCGGTAGAAGTCGAAGAGCCCGGGACCGTACAGGCCGGAGCCCGCCGCGAGTTCGGTCACGGCATCCTCCCGCGTGGTGGTCTCCAGGCTGCCGGTGCCGCCGCCGTTGACGAACCGCAGCGGGGTGACGGCACGTACGGCGGCGACCGCGGCCTCCCGTCGGTGGCGCAGTTCCTCGACGGAGGAACGCTGCATCGCGCGCACGACGGCCCGCTTGAGCAGTGAGCCGGGCTGGTTGTCGCCGAGGCCGGCGACCTGGCCCTCGTACCCCATGATCCCGGCCAGTTCGAAGCCCGGACGGGCCGCGACCTCGTGGGCGAACGCGGCCGCCTCCCGCGGCGTGTGCACCGGGGACCTGCGCGGCCCGAGGTGGAGACGGCCGCCCGCCAGTCGCAGGGCGGCGTCCAGTTCAAGGCAGACGCGGACGCGGGTCTGCCGGGGGCCGGTCGCGGCATCCACGAGGTCGAGGTGCTCGACGCAGTCCACCATCAGGGTGATCCGGGAGGCGAGCCGTTCGTCGGCGGCCAGCCGGCGCAGCGCGGTGGCGTCGGTGGTCGGGTAGCCGACGACGACGTCCTCGAACTCCTCGGCCAGCCACAGGGCTTCGGGCAGCGTGAAGCCGAGGACGCCCTGGAACCCGGGGCGGGCGAGAGCCCGGCGGATGAGGGCGCGCGAGCGCAGCGACTTGCTCGCGAGCCGTATCGGTTTGCCGCCCGCGCGGCGTTCGAGGTCGACGGCGTTGGCGTCGAAGGCGTCCAGATCGATGACGCCGAAGGGCGGCTCCAGGCCCGCGGTCGCCGCCCGCAACCGGTCGTAGCGCCCCTGTTCCGCGGGGGCGGACCGGGCCGGGGTGGTGTCGGTGGTCATCGGTTGTTGTCTCCTCGCTCGTGCACCACGGCCGTGGCCGGGGCGATGCTCCTACTGCGGCGTTCCGCCATGGCCGCCACCCTGGGGATCACGAAGCGCATCAGCCGGGGGAACACCCCGGCGACCCGCTGGACGCGTCCGCCGACGGCGGGGTGGACGACTTCGACCGGCTTCTTCACGATCGCGTCGACGATGACCGAGGCGACCTTCTCGGGGGTGAGCGGCTTCTCGGCGAAGGTGATCACCGCGCTGGGGTCGGCCATCTCCTGCTCCAGCATCGGCGTCCGGGTGCCGGGCGGGTGGATGATGCTGAACGTCACCGGTCCGCCTCGCTCCTCGATCGCCACGCTGTGGTGGAAGGCGCGCAGCCCGTGCTTGGTCGCGCCGTAGGTGGTGTAGCCGGGCAGCGGCAGGAACGCGCTCATGCTGCAGACGGTGATGATGTGCCCGTGCCCCTGGGCGCGCATCCGGGGCAGCGCGGTCAGCGTCCCGGTCATCGGGCCGAGCAGGTTGACCTCGACCATGTGGCGGTGCTGTTCCAGGGACAACTGGCGTGCGTATCCCGTGTGGATGATCCCGGCGTTGTTGACGAGAACCTCGACGGGGCCGAGCCGGGCCGCGGCGGCGTCGAAGGCCTCCTCCCAGGCGTCCTGGTCACGGATGTCGAGGGGGATCGCGCAGGCGGCGGGGCCGAGTCGGTCGGCGAGGCGGGTGGCACCGGCCAGATCGATGTCGGCGAGGGCGACCCGATGGCCGCGGCGCACCGCCTCGCGCGCGGTGGCGGCGCCGATGCCACTGGCCGCGCCGGTCACCAGGACCACGCTCATCGCGGCCTCCCCTGGCATGCGCCGCCGCTGCCGTACGAGGTGCCGACGTGGGCGCCGTACGGAGTGTCGTGGGCGCCGTCGCCCGTTCGATGTCCGTGCATGTGAACTCCCGGGAGGCGGGCGGGGGATGGCCCCGTGGACGCAGTGCGCGTGTCCGCGAGCGAAGGGGGCGGGTCGGCCGTCGGGGAGGGCCCGTGCGTCCGCGGTCAGGACGGCAGGACGTACGCCTCCAGCCGTGCGCCGTCGAGCTGTGCCGCGCGCTCCGGGTCGTCGGTGGGGACGGTGGCGGCGTACAGGGTGTCACCGCGCGGGCCCGCGACCAGGCAGCTGAGCGTACGTTGGCTGGTGGCGACGCGGTCCAGGATCGTGCCCCCGGGGCCGACCCGGACGCACTCGCCGCGCAGCGCGTTGGCGACCCAGGCCGTGCCGTCCTTGCCCGGTGCGATGCCGTCCGGGGCGATGGGGGTGTCGGAGCGGTCGGCGATCGCCTGGTGGTCCAGCAGGGACGAGACCCGCCGGGTGATCCGGCCACGCAGCCCGGGACTGTTGAGGGACCTCCACAGCCAGGCCGGGGCCAGCGGAGCCCAGGGGCGCGGCGGGCCGAGCCGTCCGTCCGGCAGCACCGGCAGCGCGGTGAGCCGCATCGCCAGTGTCTCGGCGACCAGCAGGGTCCGCCCCTCGTCGAGGAGGAAGCAGCCGTTGGGGAACACCAACGGCTCGCTCAGGCCCAGCAGTTCGCCTTCGGGTGACAGGCAGGCGAGCGGGGCCGTGGGTGGGCCCGGCGGTGCGTAGAGCATGGCGTTGGGCCGCTGTCGGACGAAGCCGTGGTAGTCGAAGCCGAAATTGCCCACGTAGGCGCGGCCCTGCCCGTCGACGAGCATGTCGTTGACCGGGCCGCCTGCGATGTCGCCGAGGTCCGCGTGCACGACCAGGGAGCCGTCCGGTTCCTGGCGGTGGACGCGGCGTCCGTCCATCGAGACGACCAGCATCCGCCCGTCGGGCAGCCAGCCGAGGCCGCCCGCCCGGCCGGGGACCTCCAGCACAGTCTCCGGCTCCCCGAGGGTGTCCCAGCGGTGCACCGTCCCGTGGGCGAAGTCGCAGAACCACAGCGCGCCGTCGTGCCAGCGCAGGGACTCCAGCGTGCCGAATCCGTCCAGAACGACAGTGGCTTGCGGTCGCACTTCCGCCTCCTGAGGGGGCTCGTGCCAGGCGTCGGGTTCCGCTACGGTCGCCCACCGCGCGGAAGTAAGTCAAGAGTCTTGGACGCTTGACTTACTTCTCTGCGGATCCGCGCTCCGAACCGACGCGCGGTCGGTGGGTCTGGCTATCCTGGCGGACGAACCCGCAGGTGAAGAGGGGAGATCGTGTGTCCCGTATGGCGGCGAGCGACCGGAGGGCCGAGCTCCTCGAGGCCGCGATCCGGGTCATGACGCGTGACGGCGTGGCCAAGGCCACCACCCGTGCGATCGTCAACGAGGCCGGTATGACCCTCGGGGCCTTCCACTACTGCTTCGACTCCAGGGCGCAGCTCCTCGAACGCGTCACCGAGACCCTGACCGAGCGCTACGTCGCCGAGGTCCGGGGCCTGTTCGCGCCGCACCGGGACATCCGCGACAGCGTCCTCGACAGCCTGCACGCGTTCTGGAAGGGGTTCGAGGCCAACCCCGGCGAGCATCAGATCAGTTACGAGCTCACCCAGTACGCGCTGCGCAATCCCGGCTTCGAGCACATCGCCAGGAGACAGTACGAGATCTTCCTGGCCGCCTTCGCCTCCCTGCTCGAACTGGCCGCCGACAACGCCGGGATCGAGTGGACGCAGCCCGTGCCGATCCTCGCGCGGTACGTGCACTCGGTGATCGACGGCCTGAACATGACCTGGCTCGTCGACCGCAACAGCGAGCACAGCGAGGCGGTTCTGCACCTGCTCGCCGACCACCTTCTCCAGTACGCCCGACCGTCGGCCGCCTGACGCGTGCGCCGTCGGCGGCTTGGAATGCGCTATGATCGATCTTGAGCAGACCGCTGGAAGTCTCGGCGGCCGACCTCGCGTTGGTGGTCCAAGGAAAGACGCCCCGCTTCCTGCGGGGAGATGCAGGTGCAAGGCCTGCCCGGCGCTCCACAGAACCCCGCCTCCGGTACTCCGGAGGCGGGGTTCGCTCGTTGCGGCCGGTGCTGTCAGCGGTCCCGGAGGGGCGCGTTCGAGGTGCGGGTCCAGGAAAGGACACCGGTGAGCGCGATCCGCAGGAGGGCGCGCAGTTCGACGTGCAGGGGGGCCCTGCCGTCGGCGGCCTGCGTCCACCGGTAGAGAAGCCCCAGATAGGCGTCGCGCAGCATGTTGCCCGCCACCACCGGGTCGATGTCGCGGGCGATGTCCCCGCGGGTCTGCCCCATCGTGATGACCCGGGTGAAGACGTGCCCCGCGTAGTCGGGCTCCTCGAGGAGGGGCTGGCCCGACCTGACCCAGGCGGTCAGCATCACCCGGGTGAGGTCCGGCTCCGCTTCGTTGAAATCGGCCAGGGCAGCCATGCACCGCTCCAACTGGACGGTGGCGTCGTCGTCCTTGTGCGAGAGCGACTTGTCCATGAAGGTCCGCAGGTCGTCCTGGCGCTGCTCCGCCCACGTCGTGACGACGTCTTCCTTGCGCTGGAAGTGATTGAAGAACGTTCCCCGGGCGACATCGGCGCGTTCCGCGATCTGGTCGATCGTCGTGCGTTCGTACCCCTGCTCGGCGAAGAGCTCCAGAGCTGCCGCGTACAGGCGGTCGTGCATGCGCTGCCTGCTCCGTTCCCGCCGGCCGGGGGGACGTACGGGCTGGGAATTCTCAACCGTCATCGGCTCTCTCTTTCTCTCGGCTCCGACCGGACGTCTCCGCGAACCTTCGGAGTCGACGACGGGCATCCCTACCGTCGTGCCAAGAGACCGGGTCCACGGCGACCGTATCGGTATACCGTAGTCCATTAATGTATTGCGGTTCTAGGTGCGGTACGTGACGCGTTGAACGCCGGAGCGGTCGTACCGCGTGTGGTGCGCGCGGTACGACCGCTCCGGCTGAAGGCGACCTGGTCGCCGGGACAGGCCTCAGCGGCTCCGGGGCTCGGGCGCCGCCTCCTCGCGGAGGTCGGCCGCGATGGCGGCGGCGCTCTCGTTGCCCAGCAGACGGCTGGTCGGGAGATCCACTCCGAGTTCCCGGTGCAGGATGCGCCTGAGCTGAGTCGCCATCAGCGAGTCGAGGCCCAGGTCACGCAGTGACCGCCGTGGATCGACCCGGTCGACGGTGGTGCCGAGCATCGTCGCGGTATGGATGAAGAGGCGCTCCGCGGGCGGACGGGAGGCGCGCGACCGGTCGGCCCCCGGTTTCGGCAGGGGAGCCCGCTCGACGGGAGGAAGCGCCGCGGGCGGCGGCGCCGTGGCCACGGTCATCGCGTCGGGTTCGTGGTGCGCCGCGTCGGACCGGCCCGGCGAGCGGACCATCGCGATGCCTTCGAACTCGGCGAGCACGCGTCCGTCCGGCGCGGTGAGCAGGACATCGCAGCGGGTGCGGTCCCGGTCGGCTTCGGGGGCCGAGCGGGCCGTGCTCCAGTACTCGCCGCCGGGTGCGTCTGCCAGCAGGACGCGGGCGAAGGAGAGGGGCAGATGGGCCCGCGTCGGGTCGTCCGCCGCCGTGGAGTGCGGCCAGGCTCCCAGCATGGCCAGCAGACCGGCCTCCAGAGCGCCGCTCGCCGCACCCGAGGGCGCGTGCAACCGCGCCACCGCCTCGCCCTCCCGTCGCCACACCTGCCGTACGGTGCGCAGCGCCGGGGCGACGGAGTACCCGCGGGCCTCCGCCCGCCGGTAGAACTCGGCGCCAGGCACGTACTCGCCGCACCGGGTCAGCGCGCCGTCCAGCGGGGCGAGCCCGGAGGCGTGGGACGGTGTCGCCGCCGCCCGTGCGGTTCCCGCCACGCACAGGGCGGACGCGCCGGACCCCTCGGAGACCACCTCGACCGCGAAGGTGAACTCCCCCTCTCCCGTAAGGGGTTTCCTCTCCTCGGCCAGCGGGTCCCTTGCCCCGGCCGATCGATCCAACCGGATCCGCACCGTGGTTCGCGGAGCGTCGGACAGGAGCGGCAGCCCGTCACCGATGCGGGTGTCGAGCAGCTCGACCGGTCCTTCGCCGATCAGGTCGCGCACCGCCTCGGCGACCGCCTGCAGAAACACCGCGGGCGGCACGGGGGACAGTCCGCGCACCGACACACCCGTGTCCAGGTCCGCGATGCCCAGCCGCGACAGCAGGACCTGACGTTCGTACAGCCGCACCGGAACCGTCGACGGGACGCTCTCGACGCGGTGGTCCTCCGCGTCCCACGTGTACAGCGGCAGCGGTATTCGGCGTTTGTCGTCGCCGTACCAGCGCCGCCAGTCGACCCGGGCGCCGAGGGAGAACGCCCGGCCCATCGCGCGGGCGGTCGCCGTCGCCTCGCTCTGCAGCCGGACCAGCGTGGTCACCACCTTCGGCGCCACGCCGGCCGCGCTCTGCACGTCGTCGATCGCCTGGGCGAGCAACGGATGCGGGCTGACCTCCACGAAGATCACGTCCCGGGTTTCGGCGAGCTGCCGCACGGTTTCGGCGAAGCGCACCGGACGGCGCAGATTGTCCACCCAGTAGGCCGCGTCGAGGTCGGAGCCCCGCACGGAGGCGCACCGGACGGTGGAGACCATCTCCGTCCGCGACGGCGCCGGCTCCACGTCCGCCAGCCGTGCCAGCAGGTCGTCG
The DNA here is from genome assembly GCF_039503195.1 of Streptomyces mirabilis. Classification (NCBI taxonomy): domain Bacteria; kingdom Bacillati; phylum Actinomycetota; class Actinomycetes; order Kitasatosporales; family Streptomycetaceae; genus Streptomyces; species Streptomyces mirabilis. Next base: position 1,770,296 of record NZ_JBCJKP010000001.1, on the reverse strand, counting down.
CGTATCTCGTCCATGAGGGGGGAGTGGGAGGCGACATTGACCTTGACCCTGCGGCACAGGACGGCGCGCCGCTCCAACTCGCCGGCGATCTTGTCCAGTACGACGGCGTCGCCGGCCAGCACGGTGGCGCTGGGCGAGTTCTCCACCGCCACGCACACGTCGTCGCCGTACGCCGCGACGAGTTCGTGCGCCTCGGCGGGGGACAGCTCCGTGGCGAGCATCGCGCCGCGGCCCGCGAGGCGCTGCATCAGGCTGCTGCGGCGGCAGATCACCCGTGCCGCGTCCCGCACGGACAGGGCACCGGCCACGCACGCGGCCACGGCCTCTCCCATGCTGTGTCCGACGACCAGGTCCGGTTCCACCCCCATGCCGCGCCAGTGGGCCGCTAGCGCGACCTCCACGGCCCACAACGCGGGCTGCACCCTCTCGACGGCGTCGGCGAACTCCGCGCCGTCGTCCAGCAGCAGGTCCACGACCGACCAGCCGAGCTCCTCGCGCACCGCCGCGTCGCACTCCGTCAGTGCCGCGCGGAAGGCGTCGGAGGTCCGCAGCAGTTCCCGGCCCATGCCGCGCCACTGCGAACCCTGCCCCGAGAAGACGAAGGCGACCTCGCGCGGACCGTCGAAGCCCGCCTCGTGCATCCCGCCGTCGGGCGTCGGCTCATCCGCCGCCAGGGCGCGCAGTACGTCGGCCAGGGCGTCGTGCGAGTGGCCGACGGCCCACAGACGGAAGGGGTGTGCGTCCCGGCCCGTCGCAGCCGAGCGGCAGATGTCGCGCAGCCGGTGGCCGCGGCCGGGTCCGTCCGGCCCCAGATGCTCGGCGTGGCGGGCGGCCAGCCTCCGCAGGGCCGTGGGGGTGCGGGCGCTGAGGACGAGCAGGTGCGGGCCCGCGTCCTCGGCCGACCGCGGTGTGTCGGTGTCCGGGCGCGCTGCCGCTTCGGGGACGTATTCGCCTATCACCGCGTGCGCGTTGGTCCCCGACAGGCCGAACGAACTCACTCCGAGCACCGCGCGGTCGCCCCTGGGGCGCAGTGGTGTGTTGCGGTCCGCCACCGTGACGGGGAAGCCGGGCTCCGTGAGCTGGGGCTGGGGCGACTCCAGGTGGAGCGAGGCGGGCACCGTGCGGTGCTTGGCCACGAGCACCGTCTTGATGAGACCCGCGATGCCGGCGGCGGCCTCGGCATGGCCGATGTTGGTCTTCACCGAGCCCACCAGCAGCGGTGCCCCGGCACTGTCCTCGGCCCCCAACGCCTCGGCCAGCGCCCGCAGTTCCACCCCGTCACCGACGGTCGTACCGGTGCCGTGCGCCTCCACGTAGTCCACCTGGGACCCGCTCACCCCGGCACTGCGCCAGGCGGAGCGGACCATGGCTACCTGCCCGGACACCGCGGGCTGCAGGAGCAGGCCGCTGCCGTCGCCGTCGTTGGTCACCGCGCTGCCCAGCAGCAGGGCGTGCACCGGATCGCCGTCCGCGAGCGCGTCGGACAGTCGCTTGAGCAGCACCGTGCCCACGCCCTCGCTGCGCACGAAGCCGTTCGCGGAGCTGTCGCCGAACTTGCACCGGCCGTCCGGCGCGAGCATCCGCCCCTGGGAGTAGGCGACCGCGTCGGTGGGTGTGAGGATCGTGTTGACCCCGGCGGCGACGGCCAGTTCGCACTCACCGGTGAGCAGGCTCTGGCGTGCGCTGTGCAGGGCGACCAGGGAGGACGAGCAGGCGGTGTCCAGCACCAGGCTGGGCCCGCGCAGGTCGAAGGCGTGGGAGACGCGGCCGGCGGTGACGGCGCGCAGCCTGCTGCCCGCAATCGCCCGCACGTCCGCCGTGGCCGACGGCCCCGTCGCGTCGCCGTATTCGGCGGTCGCCTGCCCGACGAACACTCCGGTGCCGCTGCCGCGGACCGTGGAGGGCGGAATGCCGGCGTCCTCGAACGCCTCCCACACGACGTGCAGGAGCAGGCGCTGCTGCGGGTCCATGGTGCGCGCCTCGCGCGGCGATATCCCGAAGAAGGCGGCGTCGAAGTCGAACACGCCGTCCAGGAAGCCGCCGTGACGGGAGATCAGCCGGTCGGGCGTGCCGGGCCGCGGGTCGTACCAGGCGGCGACGTCGAACCTGTCCCGCGGCACCGGTACGACGGCATCGGTGTTGCTCTCCAGCAGTTTCCAGAACTCCTCCACCCCTGGTGCACCGGGGAACCTGCATCCCATACCGATGATCGCGATCGGTTCGACTGTGTTCACATCCGCGCCTTCCTGACGAGTCAGTAGTCCAAATCTATACCGAAGAACAAACTTGATCCGAAGTCCTTTTGATGAAGGTGTCGTTAAGGGCGGGTCATGGTGGAGGGAGCGTGTGTAACAAACGCCACATGAACGGATTTTGACGGCACCTTTGCGCGCCAGGTGTCCGTGGCCCTACCGGTTCCCCCGGGGGAATCCGGTGACCTCGAGTCAACTATTGAACTCCAGTACATCCATGTGCTTCAGTTGCGACGCGATCCCCACCACCGAGTGCGAAGGAGCAGGCATGCTCACCACCAGGAAGCTGGGCCGTCAGGGGCTGGAGGTCTCAGAGCTCGGCCTCGGCTGCATGGGCATGAGCCAGTGGTACGGCGCCACGGACGACCGTGAGTCGGTCGCCACCGTCCACCGGGCACTGGAACTGGGCTACACCCTCTTCGACACCGCCGAGGCCTACGGACCCCACGACAACGAGGTGCTGCTCGGCCGCGCGCTCGCGGGCCGCCGTGAACAGGCCCTCATCGCCACGAAGTTCGGCTTCCCGATGAAGCTGAAGGACGGCACGACGGCCGAGGCCGACAGCCGTCCCGAGCACATCGTCGAGGTCGTCGAGGCCTCCTTGAAGCGCCTCGGAACCGACTACATCGACGTGCTCTACCAGCACCGCGTCGACCCGAAGGTGCCGATCGAGGACGTCGTCGGCACCATGGCCGACCTCGTACGGCAGGGCAAGGTCCGCTATCTGGGCCTGTGCGAGGCCGGCGAGAAGACCATCCGTCGCGCCCACGCCGTCCACCCGCTGTCCGTCGTGCAGAGCGAATTCTCGGTCTGGGAGCGGAACCTGGAGGACGGGGTCCTGCCCCTCCTGCGGGAACTCGGCATCGGCCTCGTCGGCTTCTGCCCGCTCGGCCGGGGCTTCCTGACCGGTGGCGTACGGCGCGCCGAGGACTACCCGGCCGACGACTTCCGGCACCACGACCCGCGTCTGCAGGGCGTCAACTACGACCAGAACATGGCGATCGCCGCGAAGATCCGGGAGGTCGCCGAGCGCCACGGCCTCACCCCGGCCCAGCTCGCCATCGCCTGGGCGCTGCACCAGGGCGACGACATCGTCCCCATCCCGGGCACCAAGCGGCGTACGTACCTGGAGGAGAACACCCGCTCCGCGACGGTGGCGCTCGGCGTGGACACGCTCGCCGAGATCGACGACGCCGTGCGCGCCGATCTGGTCGCCGGCCCTCGTTACAACGAGCGAATGATGGCCTACATCGACCGCTGACTCCTCCCGGCCAGGTTCTCGAGAGCCGTCCTTCGACGTGCCGCTCTCTCCTTTTCCCGCAGCAGAGCCCAGAGCCAGAAACAGATCCTCAGGAGCAGCCGTGGACATACCGCACTGGCAGAAACACTGGAACGACCGCCGCGCTCCCTTCGCGGACGAGTGCTGGCAGGCCCGGGACGCCTTGTTGTCCGATCTGAAGCAACCCGGTGTCGCACAACAGCGCGTCCTCGCCGACGTCATCGACATGAGCGCGGGTTCGGTCCACTGGCGGGAGCGGGGCTACGACGCCGTCGCCGCCGAACCCGGCCTCTTCCGCTCGGTGCTGCCGATCATGCGCTACGACGACTTCGTACCGGAGATCGAGCGCGAGACCCGTACCAAGGGCGGAACCCTGACCTGCAGTCCGGTGCTGCGCTGGCTCAAGACCAGCGGGACCACCGGAGTCCCCAAGCTGGTGCCCTACACCCTGCACTGGCTCCTCACCTACCGCATCCCCGCCATGAAGGCGATGTGGGGCACGTACCTGGAGTACCACCCGGAGCTGCTCGACCACCCGTACGCGACGCTCGACACCCAGACCGTCCGGGAGGACGTCTTCGACTTCGTGCACGGGATCGGGCACCAGGCCGTCAGCAACCGACACCCGCAGATCAACAGTCGCGACTGGAATCCGCCGTGGTACGAGTCGCCGTGGTTCGGCCCGGGCGTCCCCAGCGCCCACGAGGGCCGCATGTACCACCGCATCCGGCACCTCGTCGGCAGGGACCTGCACTACATCTCGGCGATCAACCCGAGCACCCTGATCTCCTTGCGGGACCTGCTGGCCGCACACGGCACGGACCTGGTGCGCGACCTGCGCGAGGGAACGCTGGAGGGCAGGCCGTACACCGAACCCGACGAGCGGGCCGCGCGGCACCTCGAAGAGGTCCTGCGCAAGCCGGACTTCAGCCTCAAGGACGTGTGGCCCTCCCTCACCCTCTACACCTGCTGGCTCTCCGCCTCCGCCGGGCTGTACGCGGCCAAGCTGGACGCGGTCTTCCCCGGCGTCGACAAGCTGCCGTTCATGAGCTGCGGCACCGAGGGGGTCACCACCATCCCGGTGGACGACTCGCCGCACAGCCAGCCGCTGGCCGTGGGGCAGGCGTATTTCGAGTTCGTACCCGCCGATGTGCCCCTGGGTGAACTCGTCGACCGCGGCGAGCCGGTTCACACGCTGTTGTTCGACGAGGTGGAACCCGGCCGCGACTACCACCTCATCATGACGCAGGGCAACGGCCTCTACCGCCTGTGGACGGGCGACATCTACCGCGTCGACCGGATCGTGGACGGCACCCCGTGGGTCCACTTCGTCCACCGTGACGGCATCTTCCACTCCTTCACCGGCGAGAAGATCACCGAGTCCCAGGTGACCGAGGCCATCCGGCGGGGTCTTGCGGCCAGCGGCCTCGGCACCGGGCTCTACATGTGCGGACCGCGGTGGGCGGAGCCCCCCTACTACATCGTCGTCGCCGAGGCCCCCGAGCCGTCACCGCGACTGGATCAGGCCCTGTCCGCCGACGTCGACAGCGCGTTGCACGAGATCAACATCGAGTACGCGTCCAAGCGGGACAGCGGGCGGCTCGGCGCGCTGGAGGTCGTCACCGTGCCCCACGACGCCCTCACCACCTACATCGAAAGCCGCCGCCAGGCGGGCAACGCCACCCAGTACAAGTACAAGCCGTTCCAGCAGGACATCGACTTCGTCGCCGCCATGTCCGGCCGCATATCCGGCCGCTGAAAGGGGAGTTCGGACGTGATCGAGACCAAGAGGCCGCCGCAGAACATCCGCCGCGAGATCGTGGGCATCCCCGTCGAGGGCGCCGAACTGGCGCTGCACCTGTGGCGGCCGCGCGGGCAGGTGAAGGGCGCCGTCTTCTACTTCCACGGACTGCAGTCGCACGCCGGCTGGCTGTGGGAGGTCGGGCCCCAGTTCGCCGACAACGACATCGCCTTCTACGTCCTCGACCGGCGCGGCAGCGGCATCAGCGGCGGCACACGGCACGACCTGCCCGACGTGGACACGGTGATCCGCGACTACGTGGCCGCGCTGGAGTACGTACGGGAGGCGGTCGGCGACAGCGTGCCGCTGTCGCTCTTCGGGCACTGCCTGGGCGGCTCCTTCATGGCGGCGCTCATGCACCACCCGGACTTCACCACCCGCTACGACGCGGCCGTCTTCTGCTCGGCATGGCTGGGCAAACTGCACGCCACCCTCGACGACGAGCAGCTGCGGACCCTGGCGGCCGAGACCAGCCAGGAGCCGTGGGACGCCGGGCTCAGGGCCGAGGACTTCACGGACGAGGCGCGCCACCGGCACTTCATCGACCACGACGACCTGGCGGTACGCGAACTGACCCGGCGCTCCCGGGGCGTGCTGCTCGACCTGGAGCGGCTGTACATGCGGCCCGAGCGGGCGCTGCCCGCGGTCCCGGCGGCCTACGTGTCCGGCATCAGCGACCCGATCATCGACCTCGACGACGCACGGCGCACCTTCCTCGGGATGACCGGGAGCCACGGCGCCCTGCTCCAGTTCGCCACCCACAAGCACTACCTCTTCTACACCGACGTACGGGCCCGGCTCGTCGACTGGGCGTCCACGTTCACCCTCCTCCAGGGGCTGGACCGCCATGCCTGACGCCGCCGAGGCCGTCCTGTACCGGGTCGGGATGCCGATGGCGGTCTCCTTCGACCACCCCGCCAAACGCCGCTCCACCTCCGACAGCCTCCTGCTGCGCCTGGACGTCGACGGAGCGAGCGGCCTCGGGGAGTGCGCCCCCAGGGCGTACGTCACCGGGGAGACCACCGAGACCGTGACCGGCGCCCTTCGCCATGTGCCGCTGGACGAGATCTTCGCGCGGGTCCGCTCGACCGAACCGGCCGCGCTCCTCGCCCGGCTGCGCCACGGTGGACTCGCCGGGACCTTCGGCCTGCGGGGCGGCGGCAATCTGCTCTGCCTCCTGGAGACCGCGCTGCTCGACCTGCTGGGCAGGCGGCTGGGCCTGGGCGGGGCGGAACTGGTGCCCACCGAAGGGGCACCCGCCGCGCGCCGCCCCGCGCTGCCCGTCTCCCAGGTACTCGACCTCAGCCTCGACGTCGAGGAGTTCCTCGACACCCGCGGGCCCTTCCACTTCGTCAAGGTCAAGGCGGCCGACGACATCGACCGCGACCTCCGCACGGTCACCGCGATCCGCGCCCGCCTCGGCGACACCGTCCCGGTCATGGTCGACGCCAACATGAGCTGGACCCCGGACGAGGCCCACGGGCACCTGGCCGCGCTGCGCGACGCCGGAGCCGACCTCGTAGAAGAACCCCTGGCCAAGGGGTCCTGGGCGGAACTCGCCCGACTGCGGGCCCGCACCGGTCTTCGCATCCTGCTCGACGAGTCGGTGTGCACCCTCGACGACGCCCGCACCGCCGTCGAGTCCGGGGCCTGCGACGCCTTCAACGTCCGCGTGGCGAAGAACGGCGGCCCGGTCACCGCCGCGCGAGTGATCGAGCTGGCCCGGCGCGCGGGCCTCGGCTTCCAGGTCGGCGTCCAGGTCGCCGAGGTCGGACCGCTCATCAACGCCGGCCGCGCCCTCGCCTTCGCACACGGCGACGCGTTCACCGTGGAGGCCGGCCAGTCCGACCGCTTCTTCCCCGAACCGGTCGTCTCACCACCCCCCGCGGTGTGCCGCACCACCAACACCATCACCCCGGCCCCCGGGCCCGGCTTCGGCCTCGACCTCAACGAACACGCCGAACCCTGGGCCGTGCTGCGCCGCACCGAGGGCGACACGTCCTGGCGGCCCCTCCCCGCTCCCGCGCCCCGTACGAAGGAACACGCATGACGACGTCCTACTTCTCCGACCTGGTGGTGGAGTTCCTGCACCAGCAGGGCATCGACAAGGTCGCCTTCAACCCCGGCGCGTCCTTCCGTGGCGTGCACGACTCCCTCGTCCACGCGGACAACGCCGAGATCGCCCCCGAGATCGTCATGACCTGCCACGAGGAGATCGCCGTGGCCGTGGCGCACGGCTACCACAAGGCGAGCGGCCGGCACATGGGTGTGTTCGTGCACGCCAACGTCGGTCTGCTGCACGCCTCGATGGCCGTCTTCAACGCCTGGTGCGACCGCGTACCGCTGTTCGTACTCGGCGGCAACGGCCCCGTCGACGCCGGCAAGCGCCGCCCGTGGATCGACTGGATCCACACCTCGCAGAACATCGAGTCCGTCGTCAAGGACTACGTGAAGTGGTGCGACCAGCCCATCGGCCAGCGGGCCACCGTCGAGTCCCTCTACCGCGCCTTCAAGCTGATGAACACGCCGATGCAGGCGCCGGTGTTCGTGGCGCTCGACTTCGACGTGCAGGAGCAGCCGCTCGAGGACGGCGTACGGCTGCTGCCCGCGCGATCCACCGAGGCCGCCCGGCTCCCCGCGCTGAACGGCGCCGACCTCGACGACCTGACCGGGCGACTGCTCGCCGCCCGACTCCCGGTCCTGGTCGTCGACTTCTCGGGCCGTGACCCCGGTACCGTCGCGCAGCTGGTCGCGCTCGCCGACGCACTCGGCCTGGCCGTCGTCGACCGCGGCAACAGGCTCAACTTCCCCAACACCCACCAGCTCAACGTCAGCCACACCTCGGGCACGCTCCTGGCCGACGCCGACCTCGTCCTCGCCCTCGAGGTGCAGGACCTGGTCGGCGCCCTCGGCTCCTTTCTCGCGCTCACCGACCAGGGAGCGCCCGCGAACGGCGCCGACATCGTCACCGTCGGCTTCAACGAACTGCTCACCAGCAAATGGGCCGCCGACTACCAGCAGTTCGTGCCGGTCACCCGCGCCGTCGCGGCCGACACCGCGGACTCGGTGGCCGCGCTGCGTACGGTCGTCGAGGACCCGGCCGGTCCGTTCGCGGCGCCCGCGTTCACCGAGCGCCGCGAACAGCGCACCAAGGCCCTCGCCGACCTGCACACCGAAGCCCGCGCCGACTGGGCGCGCCAGGCGGAGGAGGCGAAGGGCCGCGACCGTATCCACGTGTCCGCGGCCGTCGACGAGATCCACCGTGCGGTCCGCGACGAGGAGTGGATCCTCACCAACACCGGCAGCCTCACCATCGACGGCTGGGTGAAGAAGCTCTGGCCGCTGGAGCGACCCGGCAGCTACCTCGGCCTCAACGGCGGCGGCGGCCTCGGCTACGGCCTCGGCGCGTCGATCGGCGCGGCGCTCGCCCACCAGAGCGACGACACGCTCTGCGTCGACCTCCAGGCCGACGGCGACTTCCTCTACACGCCCAGCGCGCTGTGGACCCTCGCCGCCTACGACGTGCCGCTCCTGGTGATCGTCATGAACAACCGCCTGTATCTGAACTCCACCCAGCACGCCGAGCGCATCGCCGGCAACCGCGACCGGGACATCGACCGCGCGCACATCGCCACCAGCTTCTACGACCGGCCCGTCGACTTCGTGACACTGGCCCAGTCGTTCGGTGTCCACACCCTGCCGCGGGTGGAGCACGTCGACGCCGTCGCGCCGACCGTGCGCGAGGCGGTCGCCCACATCAAGGAGCACGGCAGGCCCGTCCTCGTCGAGATCCTCATGGAGTGACCGGACCGGCCCGCCCGGACCGGGCGGGCCCCGTCTTCCCAGCCCGCGACTTCCCAGGAGGCACCCACCATGACGGTGGTCTTCGAATGCATCTACGACGACGAGCGGTACTTCGGACTGGGCGTGCCGCAGGACGGAGCGTCCCTGCGTCTGTATCCCCTGGCCGGTGACACCCTCGCCGCGCTGCTCACCACGGCGGCCGACGACGGGGCGGACACCGCCGCGCTGCTCACCCGGGGCAGGGCGGCCGTCGACGTACCGTCCGCGGACCGTCACCGGGCGCGGCTGCTGCCCCCGCTGCTGCCCGCTCACGTGGGGGACGCGCTGGTCAGCGGCTTCATGATGACGCACAACGTGAAGGTCGGCGCCGAGGTGCCGGACCAGCCCAACTGGTTCGTCAAGGGGCTCGGGGACGTCCTGAAGGTGTCGGGCGAGGCGCTGTCCGTACCCGGAGACGCCGTGGCCGTGTGCGAGGAGGCCGAGGTGGTCCTCGTCCACGTGGGCGACGAACGGGGGACGCCCCGCTACGCCGGCTACACCTTCGGCAACGACGTCACCGACATAGGCCGCTTCCAACAGCACGCCGGACACCTGTCGTACGCGAAGCTGTGCGACGCCGGGGTGGCCCCCTGGCTGCACCTCGGCGAACCGCCGCGCTCGGTGACGGGCGAGGTCACCGTCGAGCGCGGCGGGGCACCGGCCTGGAAGGGCCCGTTCACCACCGGTGTCGACGCCCTCCACTACGACCTGCCCACGATGATGTCGCGCCTCTTCTCCTACGAGGCCCTGCACCGCCCCGGCCGGGTGCACTACGTCTACATCGGCGCCGACCGCAGCAGCTTCCACGCCGGGTTCCGGACCGGGGACGGCGACCGGGTCACCATCGACGTCGCGAGCCACGGTGTGCGGCTGTCCCACCCGCTGGTGTGGACGCGCCGCCCCGGACAGGACTGACGCCGTGACCCCGCTGCGCCGACTCAGTGACGTCGAGGCGGCGTTCGCCCGCACCCACGCGCTGATGCACGGCACCACGCAGGTCACCACCCATGTCACGGTGCGCGGCGACCTCGACCCCGAGCACTTCCGGCGCGGCGCCGAGCGGTGGGCCGCCGAGCTGCCGCTGCTGTCGTTGCGCATGGAGGAGCGGCCCGACGGCCTGTGGTTCACCACCGGTCCCGGACTCCGGCCCGGACAGATCCGACACGACCCGCTCGGCACGCCGGAATCGGCCGACGACGTACTGCGCGGGGAGCTCAACGACGTGCTGGAGACCGGTGGTCCACTGTGGCGGCTACGCCTCGTCCGCGACCCGGGCGCGGGGGCGTCGCACCTCTACTTCACCCGCAACCACGCGATCTCGGACGGCCACTCCACCGGTGCCGTGGTCCGCGCTCTGCTGGACGCGCTGTTCGCCCCGCCCGACGGGGTGAGCGTTCACGACGTCCGGACCCTGCCACCCAACGGCGACGCGTTGACGTACCGTCCACCCGCGCGGCCGGACGCCCCGGTACGGGAGTTCGTGCCGCGGCCCGAGCCCCTGCCGTTCGCGGCGCACCGGCCGTGGGACGAACGGGCCGCGGACTTCGTCCCGCTGACGTTCACCCGGGAGGAGAGCCTGGCCCTCAAGTCCTGGTGCCGGGAGCGGAGGGTGACGGTCAATCAGTTCTTCGCGGTCGCGCTGGCCGACTCGTACGCCGAGGCCACGGGCCGTTCGGAGGTGAATCTGTGCACGGCCGTGTCGCTGCGGCGACGATACGGGGAGAGCGCCGAACTGCCCGACGTGGGCTGTTTCATCAACGTCCTGAACGTTCCCGTGCGGGTCGGCCGGGGCGATCCGGTCCACGAAGCCCGTGACTACGCCGCGGCGCTGGCGCGGGCGGACGCCGCGTGGCGCCCGCCCCTGCGCGACCACGCGGTGATCCGGCGGGCGGTGGAGGAGACCGCGGCCGCCCGGTCGGCCGCCGGGATCTGCATCACCAACGTCGGTGTCGTCGACCCGGCGCTCGGCCCGCACACCGCCCGGGTCACCGGCTATCGCACCGTGGTCAACCGCGTGGGCGCCAACTACGGGGTCGTCCTCCATCTCGGTACCCTCGGCGGGGCGTTCACGACGGCACTGGCCTTCGGCACCCCCAGCACCGCCCCGGACACGGTGCGCGCCATGGCGAAGGCACTGCGCGACCGCGTGCTGCGCCCCGCCGCGGCGCGTCGGGGTCTGCCGGCGGGGGCTTCCCGATGAGGTGTTCAGGCCTTGTCCTTGGTGTCCTTGGTGTCCTTGGTGTCCTCGGTACGCAGGACCAGGGCGAGGAGGCCGGGGAAGCGCTCGTCGAACTCGGCGCGGCGCAGCCGGTTGAGCCTCTTGGGTCCGGCGTCGCGCTGCTCCAGGAGGCCGGCCTCGCGCAGTACGGCGAAGTGGCGGCTGAGGGTCGCTTTGGTGACCGGCACGTCGAAGCTGCCGCACGACCGTTCCCAGTCGGCGGCCCCGGCCAACTCCCTTACCAGGGTCTGGCGGACCGGGTCGGCGAGGGCGAGCAGCGCCGCCTCCAGCGGTACGTCGCCCGGGGGAGTGTGGACCGGCGGCGTCCGGTGACTCGCGGCTGCCGTCGGCTGTCGGCTGTCCACGGTCGCCCGCCCGCCCCGTGCCGTCGACTCTCGGCTCTGTGCCGTCATGGCTGGTTGCTCCGTCCCGACTCGCTTGGTCCGTGAGGCGTGCCGTACACGGATTGCAGAGTGTTCGATGATCTGCGTACACTCGGACTGTTCGCTTGTAGGCGAACAGTCTACCGGAGCCCGCTGCGTATCGCCCGGCTCCGGCTCACCGCCCTCCGGCACGACGGAAGGAAAACCGTGCCTCAGACCCAACCCCACAAGACCCGGCCGGGACTGACGCTGTTCGCGGCCTGCCTCGGTTTCGTGGTCGTCATCCTGGACGTCAGCGTCGTGAACGTCGCCACCAAGGCGCTCGGTGCGGACTTCGGCGGCAGTCTGTCCGGTCTTGAGTGGGTGATCAACGGCTACACGCTCACCTTCGCGGCCTTCCTCCTGACCGCCGGCGCCATGGGCGACCGTTACGACCCCAAGCAGATCTTCATGGCGGGCTTCGCGTTGTTCGCCGTGACGTCCCTGGCCTGCGGCGCCGCCCCCTCGTTGGTCGCCCTCATCGCCGCCCGTGTGGTCCAGGGCGTCGGCGCCGCGATGATCGTGCCGTCCTCGCTGTCGATCGTGAACACCAACTTCCCCGACCCGGCGGAACGCACCCGCGCCGTGAGCCTCTGGGCCGCGGCCGGCGGACTCGCCCTCGCGCTCGGCCCGGTCGTGGGCGGCCTGCTGGTCGACTCGCTCGGCTGGCGCTCGATCTTCTACGTCAACGTCCCCATCGCCGCCGTCGGCATCGTGCTCGTGCGAGCCCACGCCAGGCCCGCCCCCGCGCGCGACGCCTCGGTGCGCCGCTCGCTGGACCTGCCCGGTCAGTTGCTCGCCGTCGTCGGCCTGGGCGCGTTCACCGGAGCGATCGTGGAGGCCAACGCGCAGGGCTGGTCCTCGGCCACCGTTCTGACCTGCCTGGCCGTCTTCCTGGTCGCGCTGCTCGGCTTTCTCGCGGTGGAGCGCCGCAGTGGCGACCCGATGCTGCCCCTCCACCTGTTCGGCCGACGGGCGTTCAGTTCCACGTCCCTCATCGGAGTGCTGCTGAACTTCGCCTTCTACGGCCTGATCTTCGTCTTCAGCCTCTTCTTCCAGCAGGTCTGGGACTACTCGCCCATCGGCGCCGGACTGGCGTTCCTCCCGATGACGGCCGCCATCATGATCGCGAACCTGTCGTGCGGTCCGCTGGTCAAGCGCTACGGCGCCCGGACCGTACTGATCACCGGCAACACCCTCGCCGTCCTCGGCTACCTGGCCACGGTCCCCGTCGTCGACTCCGGGGCGTACGCGCAGATGACCGCGCAGTTCGTCGTCGCCGGATTCGGCATCGGCCTGGTCGTCCCCTCCATGACCAACGCCATGCTCGGGTCCGTGGACCCGGCCAACGCCGGCATCGCCTCCGGGGTCCTCAACGCCTCGCGTCAGCTGGGCGGCCTCATCGGGGTCGCGGTAATGGGTCTTCTCGTCGGCCAGGCCGCCTCCGACCACTTCCTGTCCGGCCTGCGCGCGGCCCTGCTCTGCGCCGTGGTGGCCCTCGCGATCAGCGCGGTGCTCAGCGCGGTCGGCCTGCCCAGGCGGCAGGTGACCACCGCGACGGCACCGACGGCCGCCGCATCCCAGGCCGGGTCCGAGCCCGCTCTGAAGACCGCCGACGCGCGCTGAAGGCCGCCGCCCGGTCGCCCTACCCCAAGGAGTCCCCGTTCCATGCCTCACCTCGTGCTCGAATACTCCGGCAACGTCCGGGAGCGCATAGACCCGGCCGCCCTCTTCGGGAAGCTGCACATCGAACTGGCCTCGGTCGGAGGCTTCCGCATCCAGGACTTCAAGAGCCGTGCCGTCCGCATGGACCAGTACTTCATCGGGGACGGCACCCGCGAGCAGTCGTTCGTCAACCTCGACGTGCGGACGTTCGGCGGCAAGTCCCCGGAGGCCAGGACGGCGGTGAGCGAGGCCGCCCTGACCGTACTCGCCGACGCCTTCGAGGCGACCCTGCGCGAGACGGCCTGCGACATCTCCGTCCAGATCACCGAGCTGGACCGCCCGAGCTTCGCCCGGACCCGGTCCGCGGACCACAGCGACCGTCCCGCGGCCTGACCGGCCCCGCCCCCCTCCACGTACAGGAGCAGAACCAGTCATGAGCGCATACGCAGACCAGCGCGTCCTGGTCGTCGGCGGCACCTCCGGTGTCGGCCTCGCCACCGCCCGGGAGTTCGTCACGCAGGGCGCCGACACCGTCATCGCCTCGCGCAGCCCGCAGCGGCTCGACGCGGCCCTCGCGGTGCTCGGCGGGCTCACCGCGTCCGGCGGCGGGGCGGTGAACGGGCAGACCCTGGACATCCGTTCAGAGGAGGAGGTGGAGAAGTTCGCCGCCACCGCCGGGGAGTTCGACCACGTAGTCGTCTCGGCGGGGGAGACCCCCATGGGGCGGGTCGACGCCCTGCCGCTGGCCGACGCGTACGCCGCCATGGACAGCAAGTTCTGGGGCGCTTACCGGATCGCCCGGTCCGTCCGCGTCCGGCCCTCCGGGTCGCTGACACTGCTCGCCGGCTACCTCTCCCAGCGGCCGGGCCGGGCCTCGGCCCTGCAGAGCGCCATCAACGCCGCCCTCGAGGCCCTCGTGCGCGGCCTGGCCCTGGAGTACGCGCCGTTGCGCGTCAACGCCGTCTCGCCGGGACTGCTGCGGACCCCGCTCTGGGAGGGGATGGACGTCACCGCCCGCGAGCGGATGTACGAGGCGGCGACGCAACGCCTGCCCGTGGGGCGCGTGGGGGAGGCGGCCGACGTCGCCCAGGCGGTGCTCTTCGTCACCGGCAACGCCTACGCGACGGGCACCACCGTGTACGTCGACGGCGGCGGAACCATCGCCTGACGGCACATGACCCGACGCCCCTCGCCGTACCGCGGCGGGTGCGCCGCGAGACCCCGTCTCCGGTACTCGGGGGGACGGGGTTTCCCGCATATGTGACAGATCTCTTCTCCAGCGACCTACCGGCCGGTATACAAGCGATGTTGAGCCTGCAAGGAACGCCGAGTCAGTGTCGACGGAGGAGAGATGATGAACCATCACGTGGTCCGGGGCGACGCCATCCGAAGACGACGACACACCTCCGCGCTGGGAGCCGCCCTCGGTTGCGGTGTCCTGCTCCTCGGCGTCGCCTCCGCGTCTCCCGCCGTCGCGAGCGGACCGCACTCCCACCGGGGGACCGACTACGTGGCGCTCGGCGACTCGTACACCTCCGGACCCCTGATTCCTCGTCAGGTGGACGCCGACTGCGCCCGCTCCGACCAGAACTACCCCTCGCTCGTCGCGGCGCGGCGGCCGACGAGAACGTTCATGGACGTGAGCTGCGCCGGCGCGACGACCGACGACATGTGGAAGGCGCAGGGAACCAACGGACCGCAACTGGACGCCGTCGAGCGCTCCACGGATCTGGTGACCGTGCAGATAGGCGGCAACGACATCGGCTTCGGCTCCATCATCGGCACCTGTGCCGCGCTGAGTTCCAAGGACCCGTCGGGCAACCCCTGCCAGCAGTACTACAACTCCTCGGGCTTCGACCAGCTGACGCGGAACATCATCGAGACGGCTCCCAAGATCGCGCGGGTGCTGCGCGCCGTGCACGACAGGGCCCCGCACGCCCGCGTGCTCGTGGTCGGCTACCCGGACCTCCTGCCCGACGACGGCAGCGGCTGCTATCCGTCCGTCCCCTTCGCCGCCAAGGACTTCGCCTACCTGCGTGACGTCGGGAAGCGGCTCAACCTGATGATGCGCACGGTGGCCCTGTTCAGCCGTGCCGAATACGTCGACACGTACAAACCCACCGTCGGACACGACATGTGCAAGGCGCCCGCCGACCGGTGGATCGAGCCGCTGCAGCCCGCATCGCCCGCCGCCCCCGCACACCCCAACGCCAAGGGCGAGGCGGTCATGGCCGGGGCGGTGCTCCGGCGGCTGTAGCTCCTGCGTGATGCGCGATCCCCACGGACCCCACGGACCCCACGGACCCCACGGACCCCACGGACCCCACGGACCCCACGGACCCCACGGACCCCACGGACCCCATGAACCCCACGGACCCCGCGAACTCCATGGACCAGGCATGTTTACACGATCTGCCCAGGGTCACACGGGTCAGTGAGCACCTGATGCCGAGAGCACCGAGAGGTGAGTTCCATGGCTCGCGACCAGAAAGCCAAGGCCAAGGCCGAGCAGGCCAAGGGCAAGATCAAGGAGACCACGGGTCGTGCCGTGGGCAACGAGCGGATGACGGCCGAGGGGCGCGTGGAGAAGGCCAAGGGTGACGCGCGTCAGGCGAAGGAGAAGACCAAGGACATCTTCCGCGGCTGATGCCCGGCCGCTCGTGGGGCGGACGGTTGACACGGAGCAGGGGGCCCGTCGCAGGGAGCGACGGGCCCCTGCTCCGCTCCGCGCGCACCCGCGCCGAGCGGTGGAGGTTCGTAGGCTTTCCCCTCCGAAGATCGTAGGCTTGCCCCTCCGGAGACTGTGTGGGGGAGCCATCTATGACCACGGCCAGGGACCTCTTGATCACCGCCATGGACGTGGACCCGGACCGCACCGTGGGGCAGGGCGACCTCTCCCTCGCACTCGCCGGGGCCGAGGTGATCGACCTCCTCGCCGCTGACGCCGTCCACCTGGACGGCGACCGCCTCGTGCCGGCCCCGCAGCCGACGACGGAGGACCGCCTCCTGGCCGAGGCGGCGTCCTCACTCGTACGTCAGGTGCCCTACGAGCCGGTCGAGGACTGGCTGTGGCGCAGGGGGCGCGGCCTGGCCGCGGTCCATCTGGCCGCCCTCGAGGCGGACGGTCAGCTGACCCGGCAACGCCGACGCAGACTGCCTTTCGGAGCCGTCCGGATGGTCGTGGTCGACTCGCCCGCCCGGCGCCGGGCCCTGCACCGCTGGGCCGCCGACGAGCCCGTCCTCGTCTCCCTCGCGGCGGCCGTCGGGATTCCGGCCGAGCAGGGCGTGGACGTACCGGTCGTGACCGACGACGCGGTGACGACCGTGCTGGCCGCCGTCAACGACGCGGTCATGGAACTGGAAGCGGTACGCCAGCGCCGGTCCATCGAGAACGCGGCGTTCGCCAACCTCTGGCGAGGTGCGTGACGCGAGCGGGCGCGCCGTGACCCGCCGGGTTCAGAGGGTGACCTCGGGTCGGCACCGGTTTTCCGGTAGCGATCACTCGCCCCTGCCGGGCCCGTTCTCGGGCGTGCCGGTGCCGGTGCCGGTGCCTGTTCCCGTGTCGGTGCCCCGGTCCGGGCCGTCGTCGCGGGCCGCGCGCCGTGCCCGTACGGTGCCCGCGACCCGTTGGAACGTCCGCGTCAGCTGGTGGAGCGGGTTGCCCTCCTGACCGGCGGACGTCTCGTGTGCACCGGACGCACTCGTCCGGAGGTCTCGGAGCTCGGCCAGTGCCGCATGCGCGAGTTCGGTCGCCTCGCGGTACTGGTCGCGCGACCTCGTCATGGCGTCGAGTGCCTCGGCGTAGACAGCCACCAGTGCCCGCGCCTCCTCCAGCGTCAGCAGCTTCCAGTCTTCCCGGAGGCCGGTGAGGGCGTCCTCCGCCGTTTCCGGCAGCGGCCGGGGCAGTGCCGCGTACCGTACGACCTTCTCCAGGAGCTCCGTCGGCTCCGAGCCGTCGAGGAACACGCTGCGTACGGTGCAGTCCTGCTCGTCGTACCCGGGCCGGGCGGGGGAACCGGGCAGAATGACGGCGCCGCCGCGCGGCACCCGTACGCCCAGGTCGTACAGCGCCCAGTTGACCGTCTGGAACTGCTCGGGCGCGGCGCGGTGTTCCACGACGCGGTGACGCAGACCGGGCGGGAGCAGCCGGGCCAGCGGGAGGCGACCGCGTTCGTCGGTGGTCATCGCCTCGTGGATGACGACGTTGATGCTCCAGCTGTGCTGCGCTGCCTCCTTGAGCAGGCGGCGCAGTGTCTTGTCCTCCTGCGGCAGCGGGTTGATGTCCCGCAGGCGGAGCCCGGCCACGATGTCGTGGTCCCAGGGGACCTCGTGCCCCTCGGGCCAGAACATGGTCGCGGGCGAGGGCCACGCGAGGTCCCAGGGCCGTTCCGCCTCGGCCACCAGCGTCCAGCGGGTTCCCTCGGCGGCGTGTTCGCGTCCGTCCGTCGTGAGCCGTGCGCGAACCGGGACGGCGTCGTCGACCAGCCAGCGCGCCTCGAAGACATGGCCCTCGGTGTTCGAGGGGTCCTCTGCCTCCAGGAAGTCGTGGATCGTCTCGTCGGCCTTCAGCCTCCGCAGGTTCTCCCTGAGGATCTCCAGCGGGGCGGGCCCGACGTGGCGCCCGCCGGCCAGCCAGACGGTTTCCGGAGCGGTGGCGCGGGCGGTGGAGGGCTTGGGCATGAGTCACTTTGCGGTGGGAGGCGGCGTGGCCTCCCAGTATGGTCAGCGCGGGTGGCCGGTCGGGCGGCGAGGCCCACGTGGATCACGTACATCCCCTATTGCGGAACTTCGACCCTTCCAGCGCCTTATGCGTGTTTTGAGGCACTGGAGACGTCGCCGCGTCCGTCACGCCGGGCGCAGCGCGCTGTGAATCGCCTTCTGTCCGGCGAAGAAGAGGGACTCTTCGCGTATCGAGGCACCCGGGCTGGGGGCGTGGATCATCATGCCGTTGCCGGTGTAGAAGCCGACGTGGCTGACGTTGTCATAGAAGAAGATCAGGTCGCCGAACTGGATGTCGGTCAGGGGAATCGCCGCACCGGCGGTCGCCTGACCGTGGACGGTCCGCGGAAGTGCGACCCCGGCGGCCCTCCAGGCGGCCTGGACGAGGCTGGCGGAGTCGTACGAGTCAGGCCCGGTCGCACCCCAGACACACGGCTTGCCGATCTGCTCGCGGGCGAAGGCGAGGGCCTTGGCGGCCTTCCCCCCGTACGCCGACTCCGCCGCGCCGACGGCCGTGTTGACCGCGCCGGTGGAGGCACCCGTGCCTACGGGCATACCCGCGGCCAGGGGCATCCCCGCGCCGAGGGACATGTCCGTACCCATGGACAGGTCCGTGGCCGGCGGTGCGCCTCTGCCGAAGGACATGTCCGCGCCGGGAGTCATGCCCGCGGCCAGGGGCATCCCCGCGCCGAGGGACATGTCCGCGCCGAGCGGCATCCCCGTACCCATGGACATCCCCGTACCCATGGACAGGTCCGTGGCCGGTGGTACGCCTCTGTCGAAGGACATGTCCGCGCCGAGAGGCATCCCGGCGCCGAGGGACATGTCCGGGCCGAGTGCGGTCGACTGCTGTCGCTGCCACTCCTCCTCGGCCTGCCGGCGAGCCTGGTCCTCCGGGGTGGGCCAGACACCCTCGACCGGACGTGACTCGATCGCCGCCGGCCCGGGGTTCCACCGCGCGGCGTGCTCGGACACCAGTTCACGGGCCAGCGCCAGCTTGCGCTGGATCTTCGCCTTGGACGTCTTCAACGAGGACTGCCCCGGCCCGGCGGGCAGCGCGGGCAGCAGGGCCGTGGCGGCCTCCTGTGCGGATTGCGGCGCAGGCTCCGGCGCGGCCGGCAGCGCGGCGACGGCTCTGCCCGTCAACTCGGCCACGGGCCCGGCGGCCGCCTCGGCGGAGGGGCCCGCGGTCAATTCCAGAACGGGGCGGGCGGTCAACTCCCGCCCACCGTTGGCGAGTCCGTCCTCCGGCCGCTTCGCCGGGCCCGTGGGCCGCGCCTCGGCCGGGCGGTTCGGCATCCGGTCGGCCGGCAGCCTGGCCGGCGCGGACGGACCCAGCTGCGTGCGCGCCGCGTCGAACCAGGTCTTGGTGATGTCGTCGAGGGCGGGGTCGCGGCGCCTGCGCGCGGTTTCCGGCGCGGGGTTGACGCGGCTTCGGCTCCCCGTGGTCATGGCGCGGGTCCCGTTGACGAACCCGACGGCGTTCTCGGCCTGGTCGTAGAGGGAGCTGATCCGCTGCTGCACCTCCTCGCGGCTCGGACCGTCCGCGCCACTGAGGGCGGCCGTCGCACGTGCGGAGTCGGGCAGGCCAGGGAGGCTGTTGCCTCCAGGGCGCGGGGTTCGTTCCGGCGCCATGGGAGCCGTACTCCTTCCGTACTCCGCCTACCGGGCCGGCTGTCGGGTTCGGGCGGAAGATTCCGGAAGGCATGCCCTACGGCCCTTGCCCGATCGGGCAGTTGGGCCGATTCACCCCAAGGTCGGTTGGGTCCCGGTTCCGGTCGCCACGGGGGCACCGGATTCGGCGGAGGTCGCGCGACCCGGCGAGGTTCGCCGGAGGGAGTCGTGCGGCCTACCGTCAACTTAGCCAATTTGTGTGCCTGGTGTGAAGATTGGAGCGCGAACTGTCCGATATGTAATTGTGACCTTCGTCTACGTGTCCCGGCCGCGACCAGGATGTCGTACGACCGCCGTGCGCCCCATGGTCGCCGCGAGCGTGCGCAATCGGCGCCAGTCCAAGGAGGGTTGAGCCTCCGGCACGCCGGGCCGTTCCTTGGGGACGCGGACGCGCAGCGCGCCGGGTTCGATGCGGCAGTGGACCGGGGCGGGCAGGACCAGGGCCTCGCCGTCGATGCCGGCCTCGATCTCCGCGCGGTCGGCGTCGATGACCACCTCACGGGCGGTCAGGACCGCGAGTCCGTCCGGCGCGGGGTCCAGTACGAGCGCGGCGGCCTCGGCCGCGCTGTCCACCGTGATGCCGAGGACCCCGAGCAGCCCGGAGTCGAGCCGCTCGCGGCGGCCGAGACCGGCCGGATCGTTGGTGCGGTACGGGTTGTTGCTCACCAGTACGGCCTGCGGGGCGTCGAGCGTCGTGTCCTCGGCGCGAGCGGTCAGCCGCGGCCCGCGCTGGCGGGTGAGCAGGTCGGGCAGGAGGTCCAGGATGGTGCCGATCTTGTCGTCGCGGTACGCGGGACTCTGCACGACCGCCGCGTACGCGCCGAAGGAGGCGTTGTTGACGAACGGGTGGCCGCCGGCGAAGCCGAGGTCCACGCGGAGTTCGACGCCGTCGGTGAGGGCGTCCAGACAGGTCGCCGGGTCGTCGCGGTCGAGGCCGAGGTCCATGGCGAAGTGATTGCGGGTGCCGGCGCAGACCACCAGGAACGGCAGACCGTGTTCGGCGGCGACGGCCGCGACCAGCGCCTGGGTACCGTCACCGCCGGCGACGCCCAGCAGATCCGCGCCGTCCGCGACGGCGGCCCGGGCCAGCGCGGTGACGTCCTGGTGCTTGTCCGGGTCGAGGAGCACGACCTGTGCGCCGAGCCGCTCCGCCTTCTCCCGCAGCCCGAACTTCGCCACCTTGCCGCCGCCGGAGTGCGGGTTCATGACGAGGAAGGGGCGCCGCGGTGGTGGTGCCCTGCGTTCCTTCGGGCGCGGGGCGCGCGTCCGGTCGCTCCGCAGGGCGTACCGGCCGCTCCAGACGGCCACGGTCCACAGTGCCAGGGACACGGGAACGGCCCAGAGCAGCCCGGCCACGGCGAACAGGGTGATCACGGCGCCGGGCGCGACGGCCGCCAGCACGGCCGCCACCCAGCGGAGCGGGCCGCGCCGGGTCAGCGCCCACCACAGCGCCGCCGCCGTGACGGCCACGCCGAGGAGCGCGGCGAAGAGCAGCAGTACGCCGTCCACGCCTCCGTAACCGAGCGGCAGCAGCACCGCCAGCGCCGCCGCGACCAGCGCGGCCCTGGCCGCCCACCGTTTCCCGTGGCCGACCTGCGCGCTCGTGTCCACACCCATCGCTCCTCCACGGACGTCGTAGAAGTCCGGCCCTGGTGGGCCCGGCCGCACGGAGGCCTGGTTCGGCGGGTCGTCGGCTGTGTGCGGGGTCGGCCATCGACGACACAGTCGTATGCAACCGTCGGGTCAGGCCCCGCGCAACCGCCACGCTCCGCCGGGCCCGCGCCGACCGGGGCCGGTCCGGGCGGTTCTCACCGAACCCTTGGTCCACCCCTCGGGGCCCGTTCCGTCGTGGCTGATGCACGATGGGCGGCGGCGGGCCCTGGCAGTACGCCGGGGTGTGTGGGAGGGACAGTGGTGATGAGTGGGCAGCGCGGCCGTGTCCTGGTCGTGGACGACGACGCGGCGATCCGCCGCTCGCTGGAGCGGGGCCTGAGGCTCGGCGGATTCGCCGTGGACCTGGCCGACGGCGGCCGGCCGGCCCTGGCGGTGGTCCGGCGGACGCCGCCGGATGTGATCGTGCTGGACATCTCGATGCCCGACCTCAGCGGCATCGAGGTGTGCAGGGCGCTGCGGGACGAGGACAACGACGTACCCGTGCTGATGCTTTCCGCACTCGACGAGACCGCCGACCGGATCGCGGGCCTGCAGGCGGGCGGCGACGACTACCTCGTCAAGCCCTTCGCCCTGCAGGAGTTGGTCCTGCGGCTGGAGGCACTGCTGCGGCGCAGGCCGCCACGGGACAGCGGCACCGTGCGGGCCGGCGGGCTGCTCCTGGATCCCGCCGCCCGCAGGGTGAGCCTCGACGGGCGGCCGGTGGAACTGACCCGCCGCGAGTTCGAACTCCTCCACTTCCTCGCCCGCAACGCCGGCATCGTGCTCAGCCGGGACCAACTCCTCGATCGCGTATGGGGCTACGACTTCGAGGTGCGCACCGACGTGGTGGACACCTTCGTCAGCTATCTGCGCCGCAAACTGGAGACGTCGGGGCGCTCCCGGATCATCCACACCGTACGAGGCGTGGGCTTCGTCCTGCGCGACGACGACCCGCGGGAGCGGCCGTGAGACTGTCCACGCGGATCGCCCTGGCCGTCGGCGCCACCGTGCCCGTACTGGTACTGGCCACCGGCTGGCTGCTGCTGCGGCTGGTCGCCGCGGATCTGCACGATCAGCAGGACACGCATCTGCGTGAGCGCGCGGTGGCCGTCGCCAAGGACGCCCGGAGCCTGCTGCGGGCGAGCGCCGCCGACCGGTCGGCGGCGGTGGAGCAGGCCCGTGAACGCCGTGTGTTCACCTCGGCCCTGGACGTGGGCGTACGACTGATCGGCCCCGAGGAGACCTTCACGGGCGGCCCGCAACCGGCGGCCGACGTGGCGCTGCCCGCCAGGGCGCCCGTGCCGGTCACCCTCCGTGCCGACGGCAGGAGCTGGCGGATCCTGTCGACCCGGGTGACGGGGGCGCGCCCCGGTGTGCGCGGCACCCTGTGGCTGTTCGCGTCCGACACCGCCGCCGACACCCAGGTGCGCCTGGTCCGACGGCGCGTGGTGACCGTCGCCCTGCTCGCCGCACCGCTGTCCGGGCTGCTCGCCTGGGCCGTCGCCACCCGGGCGAGCACACCGCTGCGCCGTCTGCAACGCCGGGCGAGCGGCCTCGACCCCCGCTCCAGTTCCACCCGCCTGGACCACACCCCGACGCGGATCGCCGAGGTCGACGACCTCGCACACACCCTGCAGACCGTCCTGGCCCGCTACGACGAGCAGGCGCTCAGGACCGCCGAGGCACTGGCCACCGCCCGCTCCTTCGCCTCGGCGGCCTCGCACGAACTGCGCACCCCGTTGATGAGCATGCAGACCAACCTGGAGATCCTCACCGAGCATCCGGAGCTCGCCGGACCCGACCGCGACGAAGTGCTGCACGACCTGAGCCGCGAACACGCACGCCTCCTCGGGGTCCTCGTCATGCTGCGCGACCTCGGCCGCGGAGACCTCGTGGAGGCGGACGCCTTCGGCCCGGTCGACCTCGCCGACCTCGTCGAGGCGAGCACCGAGGAACAGCGGCGACGCCATCCGGACGCACGGGTGGCCGGCCACTGCGCACCGGGGCTGCGCGTACACGGCTGGGAGGCGGGACTGCGGAGCCTGGTGGACAACCTGCTCGTCAACGCCCTGGTCCACGGACACACGGACGGGCAGCCCCCGCAGGTCGAGGTGACCTTGCGTGCGAGCGGCGCCGACGCGCTCCTCGTCGTCGAGGACCGGGGCCCTGGCATCCCGCCCGAGCTGAGCACCGAGGTCTTCGAACGCTTCCGCCGCCGACCGGACAGCCCCGGCTCCGGCCTCGGACTGACCCTGGTCGCCCAGCAGATCGCCCTGCACCGGGGCGGGATCCGGGTACTGGACCGGCCCACGGGTCCGGGTACCCGCGTCGAGGTCACCCTGCCGCTGAGCGACGGCACCCCGGACACGGAGGCCACCCTTCCGCTCCCGCGCAACTGGATGATCACGACCGCCGACCGGCCACAAGAATTCCACAAAGACGGCTCCTAGCTTTCCCGGCGAGAGGGCAGTCGCCCGTGAACGCGGAGGAGTTCGTCATGCCAAGCACCAGGAAGACCGTGATCTCGGTCGTCTCGTTGGTCGCCGCCGGATCGCTGTTCGGCGCCGCCGGCGCCGCCACCGCCGACGCCGCGACTCCCGCGCCGTCCGGCACCCCCACGGGCGACGGCGCGGCAGCGCTCTGCAAGCGCGCGCCGAAGATCGACCGGCGGATCGACCGGATCCTCACCCGGCTGCGCGCGGACGCTTCCCAGCGTGGCTCCATCGCCCGTCTCGAGCAGCGGGTGGCGAACGCCAAGTCCGCGGGGCACACCCAGATCGAGACCTACCTGAACGACCGGCTCACCGTCCGGCGTTCCCTGGTCCCCACCCTGGAGACCCGCCAGAAGGACCTGGCCGACGTCGAGAAGTGGTGCGGCACCCACGACAACGGTCGTACGAACTGATGCGCGCGCGCCACACCGTGCCGGCCGTACTGGCCGCCCTGCTGTTCCTGGCCGGATGCGGCCACGGCGGGAGCGCACAGAGCACGCAGGGCACGCACAGCACACAGACAGCACGGGGCACGCAGACCACCGGCCAGCCCGCACCCACCTCCTCCGCGGACCTCGGTCATCTGCGGAAACTCGTCGACGACGCCGATTCCGCGGCGAGCGCGGCGGAGTCGGACATGGCCCGGGAGTGAGGTCAGCGTTCCGCCGACGGGGGCGATCCGGTGGGATGGAGCCGGTGGTGGCCGTCGACGGAACGGGTGGCGAAACGAGGTCGATGCGGGTGGTGCGAGGCGCTGCGTTCGATGATCAGGAGGGCGGCGTCGTCGCCCGGATGGTCGCCGACATGTGCGAGGAGGTCGTCGTGGATGTTCCGCATCAGGGCATCGGGGCTGGAGACGGGAAAGGAGGCGACCCGCTCGAGGAGCGGGTAGAAGACGCCCGACGGTGAGCGGGCTTCGATGACGCCGTCGGTGTAGAGCAGGAGGATGTCACCGGTTTCGAAGGTGAACGGGTCGGGTCGGTGGCTCGCGGCGGGCAGCTCGCACATGCCCAGCGGCGGGAGGGGGTGGCGCGGGTGCAGGGCCGTGACCTCCTGCTTGCGCAGCAGGAGAGGCGGAGGATGACCGCAGGTGATCATCCAGGCGTCCGGCCCCTCGTCGGGGATGTCGAGCACGAGCGCGGTGATGAAGTGCTCGCCCGGGTCGTGCTCGGTGTCGGCCACGTCCTCCAGGTCGCGGCACACGCTGACCTCCAGTGCCGCCGTGAGCTCGGGCAGGGTGGCGTACCGGTGAGCGCCCTCGCGGAACGAGCCGAGCACCACCGAGGCCTCGCCGATGGAGGCCAGACCCTTGCCGCGTACGTCTCCGATGATCACCCGCGTGGAGGGCTGGGCGGCGCGGGAGACCGCGAACAGGTCGCCGCCGATCTGCGTCTCGTCCTCGGCGGCCAGATACAGCCAGGCCACGCGCAAGGGCCCGATCCGGCGGGGCGGCGGTCGCAGCAGGACCCGCTGAGCCGTCTCGGCCACCGACCGCGCCCGGCTCAGCTCCCGGGCACGCCGCTCGCGTACATGGCAGACGAAGACCACCAGCGCGGAGAGCACGGTCAGGGCGATGATCTGCGCGACGTGGTTGGCGGTGGTCAGCCCGCCGTGGAACACCGCGATGAAGACCTGGGCGGCCACGGCCAGCACCCCCACGACCGCGGTCAGCCGTGGGCCGGCCAGGGAGGCGGTGAGGGCGGGGGCGATGACCAGCAACGGACCCAGGTGGACGCTGGTCGGGGAGTGGAGGTCCACCACAGTGATCACTACGATCAGCGCGAGTGGGACTGCCACCAGTCCGCGGCCCGACGGCTGCTCCACGAGGCGGTCCACTGACACACGCCGGACACCCACATATCTCATTTTGCCCCCGAATCTGCGGCCCGTGCTCCCCGGCGACAGGTCATAAGATCGGCTTATGGGGCCATAGATCCAACCCGGCTACTGACTAAGGTTTGCCTTAGTTTAGGCTTCCCGACGAGCCACCCTGCCACCGTTCGAAGGGAACCTGATCATGCCTCGCCCTCTGCGGGTAGCCATTGTCGGAGCCGGCCCCGCCGGGATCTACGCTGCCGACGCGCTGCTGAAGTCCGCAGTTGCGGTCGAGCCCGGTGTGTCCATCGACCTCTTCGAACGGATGCCGGCCCCCTTCGGTCTGATCCGTTACGGCGTGGCCCCCGACCACCCGCGGATCAAGGGCATCATCACGGCCCTGCACCAGGTGCTCGACAAGCCTCAGATACGTCTCTTCGGCAATGTCGACTACCCGGGGGACATCAACCTCGACGACCTGCGCACCTTCTACGACGCCGTGATCTTCTCCACGGGGGCGACGGCGGACCGGGCCCTCGACATACCCGGCATCGGCCTCGACGGCTCGTACGGCGCGGCGGACTTCGTCTCCTGGTACGACGGTCACCCGGACGTGGCACGGACCTGGCCGCTCGAAGCGGAGAAGGTCGCCGTCCTCGGCGTCGGCAACGTGGCGCTCGACGTCGCCCGCATCCTCGCCAAGACCGCCGACGAGCTGCTGCCGACCGAGATCCCGCAGAACGTCTACGACGGCCTCAAGGCCAACAAGGCCCTCGAGGTCCACGTCTTCGGCCGCCGCGGTCCGGCGCAGGCGAAGTTCAGCCCGATGGAGCTGCGGGAACTGGACCACTCCCCGAACATCGAGGTCATCGTCGACCCCGAGGACATCGACTACGACGAGGGTTCGATCGCGACCCGGCGCGGCAACAAGCAGGCCGACATGGTCGCCAAGACCCTGGAGAACTGGGCCATCCGCGACATCGGTGACCGCCCGCACAAGCTGTTCCTGCACTTCTTCGAGTCCCCGACCGAGATCCTCGGCGAGAACGGCCAGGTCGTCGGCCTGCGCACCGAGCGCACCGCCCTCGACGGCACCGGCAACGTCAAGGGAACCGGCGAGTACAAGGACTGGGACCTCGGTGCGGTCTACCGCGCCGTGGGCTATCTGTCCGACGAACTGCCCAAGCTCCCCTGGGACGCCGAGTCGGGCACGGTCCCGGACCAGGGCGGCCGGGTGATCGAGGAGACAGGCGAGCACCTGCAGTCGACGTACGTCACCGGCTGGATCCGGCGCGGCCCCGTGGGTCTGATCGGCCACACCAAGGGCGACGCCAACGAGACCGTCGCCAGCCTGCTGGACGACCACGCGAACGGACGTCTGCACACGCCCGGCTCGCCCGATCCGGAGGCCGTGGACGCGTTCCTCGGCGAGCGGGACGTCCGTTTCACCACCTGGGAGGGCTGGTACCGCCTGGACGCCGCGGAGAAGGCGCTGGGCGAACCGCAGGGCCGGGAGCGCGTGAAGATCGTCGAGCGCGAGGACATGCTCGGCGCGAGCGGCGCGTAGTCCTCGGGGGCTCCTCTGAGCCCCCTCGGCCTCAGGCCCCCTCGGCCTCAGGGCCTTTGACCTCGGGACCCCTTCGGCGCGTTGCCGCAGGGTGGTGTTGAGCTGCTGCTGCTCCTGGTGGAGGAAGGCGACGTCTGACCTCGGCCAGGGTGTCGGCGAGCCGGTCGCCCACGGTGTTGATCTTGTGTCGGACGGTGTCGGTGGTGCCGTCGACGTACTGGCCGCGGCAGGGGGCGTGGTTGCCGGTGTACTCGCCGCTGCCGGTGACGAAGTAGAGGATGCCGGATGTGGCGCACTGTGTGATCAGTTCGCTGAAGCCGATGTCGTTGCCGCCGATGCCGAAGGTGACGAGGGCGGTGGGGGTCCGGGCCCATAGGGGGCGCCGCTGGGTGACTCCTGCACCGCCGGCCCCGGCACCCCCGCCCGGACCGGAACCCCCACGGGATGCGACCGCTCCGACCACCACCACCCCCGCTCTGGGCGCCCACGAACTCGGCATCGAAACAGCCGACGTCCACGGCATGAGTTGCACCGCCCCCACCGTCGACGACCTCACCGCACCTCAGGCCACCGACCGCGGCACCAACCCCGCCGAGCTCTCCGCCTTCAGTCGACGTAGTCGGCGACCAGAGTCGCGAACTCGTCGGGTGCGACCAGCCGGATGCCGAGGTCCTCGGCCTTGGCGCGCTTGGATCCTGCGCCTTCGCCGGCGACGACCAGCGTGGTCTTCTTGGAGACGCTGGAGGAGGAGCGGCCACCGGCGCGCTCGATGAGTTCGTTCATCTGGTTGCGGCTGAGCTTCTCCAGCGGGCCGGTCATCGCTCCGGTGACGACGACCGCCATCCCGGTCAGCGGCCCGCCCGCCGGCTCCGCGCCCAGGGCGCCGGTGTCGGTGTCGTCGGCGGTGACGGGCGGAGTGGCACCGGGCTCGGTCATGTTGACCCCGGCCGCGGTGAGCTTGTCGATGAGGGGGGCGAGTTCGGCGAGTTCGGCCACGATGGACGGGGCCTTCTCCGTGCCGATGCCCTCGACCCGCTGCATCGCTTCGGCGTCGGCGGCACGGATGTGGTCCATGGTCGCGAAGTACCGGGCGATACGACGGGACATGGAGCGACCCGTGCCGCGGACGCCGAGCGCGCACAGCACCCGCGACAACGGCTGCCCCTTGGCGGCGCCGATCGCCGCGAGGAGATTGTCGGTGCTGGTCTCACCCATCCGTTCCAGGGCGAGGAGGTGGCCGCGCGTGAGGGCGAACACGTCGGCCAGATCGGCGACCAGGCCGGCCTCGACGAGCTGGACGACACGGGTGTGACCCAGGCCCTCGATGTCGAGCTGGTCGCGGCCCGCGGCGTACGAGAGGGCGGCGACCAGATGGCAGTTGCGGCCGTTCTCGCAGCGCCAGCGCTGCTCGCTGGTGTCGATGGCGGAGCCGCACCGCGGGCACACCTCGGGGAAGACGATCGGCCGCTCCTCGCCGGTGCGCAGATGGGCGACGGGGGCTTCGACGCGGGGAATCACGTCCCCGGCGCGGTGGACCATCACGTGGTCGCCCAGACGCAGGTCGCGGCGGGTGATGTCGGCAGGGTTGTGGAGGGTCGCGTAGGTGATGGTGGAGCCGTCGATCTCGACCGGTTCGAGGACCGCGCGCGGAGCGATGATGCCGGTGCGGCCCACGTTCCACTCCACCTCCAGCAGCCGGGTGATCTTCTCCACGGCGGGCAGCTTGTAGGCGATCGCCCAACGCGGCGCACGCGAACCGGATCCGGCGGCCTCCTGATCGGCGGCGAGGTCGGCCTTGATGACTATCCCGTCGATCCCGAACGGCAACTCCGCCCGAAGCGCGGCGATCTCCTTGACCCGGGCCAGGACCTGCTCGGCGGTCTCCGCCGTGGTCCCGGGCACGACGGTGACGGCGGTGGTGTTCACGCCGAGCTCGCCGCACCGGGCCATCAGCTCGCTGTGCGCGGCCTCGCCCAGCCGTGCCGCGAGGGCTTCCTCAGTGCCGGGCAGCGGCAGCAGGGCATAGCCGAAGAAGGTCATCGGCACGGTGTAGGCGCGGTCCTTGGCGCGCAGCGTGCCCGCCGCGGCGTTGCGCGGGTTCGCGAACGGCTGGCCGCCGTGCGCGGTGCGTACCTCGTTGGCGTGCTCGAACTGGGCGGTGGTCATCAGGACTTCGCCGCGCACCTCCACCGTGACCGGTTCGGTGAGTTCGGCCGGGAGGCCTTCGACGGTGCCGATGGCGTGCGAGACGTCCTCCCCGGCCGTCCCGTCGCCACGCGTGATCAGCCGGGTGAGGCGACCACGGGTGTACCGGGCGGCGATCGCGAGCCCGTCGAGCTTCGGCTCGACACCGAACCGTGTGACATCATGGCCGATCCGCCGGGCCAGCGACGCGGTCCAGGCGGTGAACTCCTCCGGCGAGAACACGTTGTCCAGGCTCAACATGGGCACCGTGTGCGGGACATCGCCCTCCACGGCGCCACCGGCGACCTTCCCGGTGGGTGAGTCGGGCAGCACCTCGTCGGGATGAGCCGACTCCCACGCCGCGATGCCCCGCACGAGCCGGTCGTAGGTGTCGTCGTCCAGTACTGACGTGCCGCCCGCGTAGTAGGCGGCCGAAGCCTTCACGGCGTCCTCGACCGCCTGCGCGTAGGCGGCAACATCCACGATCACTGCGGCTGGTGTTGTCATGCCCGCCATCCTGCACGCCACCACTGACAACGCCCCGGTACGCGTCTGCCGCACGTCGGAAACCAGGTGACCGCGACGGCGGTGACCACTACGGTGAACTCGTTCAGGTGCGAAGGTTTCGGCTACTTCTCCTGTCAAGAGAGAGACGCGGGTTCGAATCCCGTCGCCCGCCCCGGCGGGTGTCGTCCAGCGGCCCAGGACACTTACGTCGCCGACACCGATCCCGATCTCTGAACACCGCGACACGAGCCGTCCGCCACGGGGGAGTACAGGCGGACGGCTTCGTCGTGCGCGCGGGAGCGGCTGTCGGTGACGACGGCCCGCGGGCCGCGGCTCGGCTCACTCGGGCGGCGCGGAACCCGGCGCGCCCACCCGTAGGCCGTCCATCACGAGGTCCAGAAGGCGGGTGGCGCGCGGCTGCCAGTCCCCGTCCGCGTCGATCTGCCAGAGACCGGCGATGAAGAGGAAGAAGTCCTCCGGGGTCACTCCCGGGCGGATGGTGCCCGCCTTGTCGTTCGCCGCCAGGAGCAGCGCGGTGGCCGAGGACATCGCGCCGTGCCCCAGCCGGGTCAGGGTGCCGTGCGCGAGGGTGGTCGCGCGCAGGGCCTCGGCCAGGCCGACCTTGGTCATGGCGAACTGGGCGAGGCGGTCCATCCACTCCCGCAGGGCCCGGTCCGGCGCACGCGTCTCGAGCAGCTGCGCCGCGGTGTCGGCGACCTGCTGCACCTCGTGGCGGTAGATCTCCAGGAGGAGTGCCTCGCGATGGGGGAAGTTGCGGTAGAACGTCCCTTGCCCGACCCCCGCCTTCTTGGCGATCGCGCTGAGCGGGGTGTCCGCCGACCGCGTCAGCTCGGCCAGGGCCACCTCGAGGATGCGCTCGCGATTGCGTTGCGCGTCCGAGCGCAGCGGGGTGGGCTTCCTCTGCTGCACTCGGGCCTCCTTCGTCCTCCGCCCTGCCAGGCGGGTGCCTTGCTAAGCGGACAGCTGTCCGATAGGTTCATGATTAACGGACAGGTGTCCGCTTAGGTTCACCATACCGCCGGATCCGGCCAGTGTGGACCATCGGTGTTCCCTTTTCCCGGCCCTCTCGCGACTTCCTTTCCCCCTCAGACTGGCGAAAGAAGGCTGATCATGGCCCCCATGACGTCCAGCGCCACGACCTCGACGTCCAGCACCATCACCCTGCACGTCAACGGCGAGAAGTACACGCTGCCCGTCGACCGTCGCACCACCCTGCTCGACGCGCTGCGTGAGCGTCTCGATCTCACCGGTACCAAGAAAGGCTGCGATCAGGGCCAGTGCGGCGCCTGCACGGTGCTGCTCGACGGACGCCGGGCCGTCTCCTGTCTGCAACTCGCCGTCGCCGCCGAGGGACGCGAGATCACCACCATCGAAGGGGTGGCGGACGGTGAGCGGCTGCATCCCGTGCAACAGGCCTTCCTCGACCTCGACGGCTACCAGTGCGGCTACTGCACGCCCGGCCAGATCTGTTCGGCCCTCGCGGTGATCGAGGAGCACGCGGCGGGCTGGCCGAGCGCCGTGACCGCGGACGTACGGCCCGAAGCGGGGGTTCCGCAGCTCACGCCCGAGGAGATCCGTGAGCGGATGAGCGGCAACCTGTGCCGGTGCGGCGCGTACGTGTCGATCGTGCAGGCCGTCGCGCGGGCGGCACAGTCGTCCGATACGCGGTCGTCCGCGACCAAGGAGGCGGCGGCATGAGGGAGTTCGACTACGAGCGCGCCTACGACGTCACCGGCGCGGTCGCCCTGCTGGGCGCCGACCCGGACGCGCGCTATCTCGGCGGTGGGACCAATCTCGTCGACCTGATGAAGAGCGGGGTGGAGCGGCCCGCCCGGCTCGTCGACGTGCGTGAACTCCCCCTCGACCGCGTCGAGTTCACAAGGAGCGGCGGGCTGCGGATCGGCGCGACGGTGACCAACAGCGACCTCGCCGCCCATCCCGACGTACGGCGCCACTACCCGGCGTTGACCCAGGCCGTGCTGGCCGGGGCCTCCGGTCAGCTGCGCAACATGGCCACGGTCGGCGGAAACCTGCTCCAGCGCACCCGCTGCGGCTACTTCACCGATCTGGCGAAGCCCTGCAACAAGCGGGTCCCCGGCAGCGGTTGCCCGGCCGTCGAGGGCGAGCACCACAACCACGCCATCCTCGGTATCTCCGCGCACTGCGTGGCCACGCACCCCTCGGACATGGCCGTGGCCCTCTCCGCCTTCGACGCCGTCGTCTCGTACGAAACGGCGGACGGGTCGGGGGAGTTGCCGCTCGCGGAGTTCTATCTGCCGGTGGGTGACACCCCGCACCTGGAGACCGCCCTGCCGCCCGGCGCACTGATCACCGGCGTCACCCTGCCGGCCGCCCCGGTCGCCGCCCGCTCCCGCTATCGCAAGGTGCGCGAGCGCGCCTCGTACGCGTTCGCGATCGGCTCGATCGCCGCCGCACTCGACGTCCACGACGGTGTCGTGCGCGAAGTGCGCCTCGCGTTCGGGGCGGTGGCCTCCCGGCCGTGGCGGGCCCGTGCGGCCGAACGGGCGCTGACCGGGGGACCGGCGAGCGCCGAGGCCTTCGCCGCCGCCGCGGACGCCGAGCTCGCGGCCGCCCGGACGCTGCCCCACAACGGATACAAGGTGCCCCTGATGCGCAATCTCGTCGTGGCGATGCTGACCGAACTCACCGAGGAGGTGGCCCGATGACCGGCACGACCGCCACCACGACCGCGACGGCGGCGGCGACCGCGACGTTCGGGGCCGTCGGTGCCGCGCACACCCGCGTCGAGGGCGTGGCCAAGGTCACCGGGGCGGCGCGCTACGCGGGCGAGGTCCCGTATCCCGAACTCGCCCACGGCTGGCTGGTGTTGTCCACCGTGGCCCGTGGCCGGATTCGCGTGGTGGAGTCCGCGCCCGTCCTCGCGATGCCGGGCGTCGTCGCCGTCCTGCACCACGAGAACGCCCCGCGTCTCAACGGCGACTACACGAACGCCTTCGGGGCGCCCGACCCGATCGCCCAGATCTTCCAGCACGACCGGGTCCCGTTCGTCGGCTGGCCGGTGGCGCTGGTCGTCGCCGAGACGCCCGAGCAGGCCAGGGAGGCCGCCGAGGCCCTCGTCGTCACGTACGACGAGGAGCCGCACGACGTCGTGTTCGCCGCCGGGCTCCCCGGGGTGTACGCGCCGGAGAGCGCCCCCGCCGCCGACAAGGGCGACCTGGAGGCCGAGCTCGCCGCGTCCGCCGTCGTCGTGGACGCCGAGTACAGCACTCCGGAGGAGCACCACAGCCCCATGGAGCCGCACGCGGCGATCGCGCGCTGGGACGGCGGCCGGCTCGAGGTCATCGACTCCAACCAGGGCAGCAGGTTCGTGGCGGACGAGCTCGCGAAGCTCTTCTCGCTCGACCCCCAGTCGGTGCGGGTGCGCTCGGAACACGTCGGCGGCGGCTTCGGCTCCAAGGGCACCCGCCCGCACTCGGTCGCCGCCGCGATGGCCGCGACCGTCCTCCAGCGCCCCGTACGCGTCGTACTGACCCGCCGCCAGATGTTCTCGCTGGTCGGCTACCGCAGCCCCACGGCCCAGCGGGTCAGGCTCGGCGCCGACGCGGACGGCCGGCTGCGCGCGTTCGACCACCGGGCCGAGTGCCTCACCTCGACCGTGTACGAGTTCGTCGAGCGGTGCGCCGAGTTCGGGCGCGCGATGTACGACTCCGACGCGCACCACTCGCAGACCCGTGTCGTACCGCTCGACGTGCCGACCCCGAGCTGGATGCGGGCGCCCGGCGAGGCGCCGGGCTCGTTCGCGCTGGAGTCCGCGCTCGACGAACTCGCCGAGAAGTGCGGACTCGACCCGATCGCGCTGCGCGCCCGCAACGAACCGGCCGTCGGCCCCGTCTCCGGGCTGCCGTTCAGCGGCCGCAACCTGCTCGCGTGCTTCGAGGAGGGGGCCCGCCGGTTCGGCTGGGCGGACCGTGACCCGCGTCCCGGTGTCCGCCGCGAGGGCCGCTGGCTGCTCGGGACCGGCACGGCCGCGTCCACGTTCCCCGTGCTGTCCGCCCCGTCCACGGCGGCCGTGACGGCCGAGCCGGACGGCAGCTTCACCGTACGGATCACCGCGTCCGACATCGGGACCGGGGCCCGCACCGCCCTCACCCTGATCGCCGCGGACGCGCTGGAGGTGGCGCCGGAGCGCATCCGGATGCGCATCGCGGACAGCGACTTCGGCTTCGCGATGATCGCCGGCGGCTCGATGGGCACCCGCTCCTGGGCCTGGGCGATCAGGGTCGCGGCGGACGAGCTGCGCGAGCGGCTGGCCCTGGGCGGCGGCATTCCGCCGGAGGGGATCACCGCACGCTCGGACACCTCACAGGCGGTCGGCGCGCTGGAGCAGAAGGAACGGCACTCCTTCGGTGCCCAGTTCGCCGAGGTCGCCGTGGATGTCACCAGCGGGGAGGTGCGGGTGCGGCGGATGCTCGGCATCTTCGCGGCCGGCCGGATCGTCAACCCGCTGACCGCGCGCGGTCAGTTCGTCGGAGGCATGATCTGGGGCCTGTCCATGGCCCTGCACGAGGAGGCTCACCGCGACCGGGCAAGCGGCGGTCACGTCGGCGCCGATCTCGCCGGCTACCACTTCTCCGCGCACGCCGACGTGCCCGACATCGAGGCGGACTGGGTGGACGACCCCGACCCCGGGGACCCGGTCGGCATCAAGGGCATCGGCGAGATCGGGGTCGTCGGAGCGGCGGCGGCGATCGCCAACGCGGTCTGGCACGCGACGGGTGTACGTCACCGGAATCTGCCGATCCGCCCGGACCGGGTGCTGCTGGCGGGCACGGGAGAGGACCGGGATGCTTGACATCGCCGACGAGCTGAACCGGTGGGCCGAGGAGGGACGGGACTTCGCCGTCGCCACCGTCGTGAGCGTCGGCGGCAGCGCCCCGCGCGGCCCCGGCGCCGCCCTCGCGGTCGACAGCGGCGGCACGGCCGTCGGCTCGGTCTCCGGCGGCTGTGTGGAAGGCGCCGTGTACGACCTGTGCGTTCAGGCGCTCCAGGACGGCCGGACGGTGCTGGAACGGTTCGGCTACAGCGACGAGGACGCCTTCGCGGTGGGGCTGACCTGCGGCGGGGTGATCGAGGTCCTGGTCACCCCGGTGCGCGCGGACGCGCCTGAGCGGCCGGTGTACGCGGCGGCGCTGGCGGCGGCGTCCCGGGGTGAGGCGGCGGCCGTCGCCCGGGTGGCCCGGGGACCGGTGGAACTGCTGGGGAGGGTGCTGCTCGTCCGCCCCGACGGCTCGTCCGACTCCTTCGGGGCATCCGACCCGTCCCGGTTGTCCACGTCGTACGCGGGAGGCCCGGGCGTCTCCCACGAGGGGAGCCTCGGCGGTCGTCCGGAGCTGGACCGCACGGCGGTGGCCGAGGCACGGGCCCTGCTGTCGGCGGGCCGCACCGGCACCCTCGAACTGTCGGAGGACGGCGCGCGCTGCCCGGGTGGCGTGACCCTGCTCGTCGAGTCGAGCGTGCCGCCGCCCCGAATGATCGTCTTCGGCGCCGTGGACTTCGCGACGGCGCTGGTACGGGTGGGCAGGTTCCTCGGCTATCACGTGACCGTGTGCGACGCCCGCCCGGTCTTCGCCACCCGGGTCCGCTTCCCCGACGCCGACGAGATCGTGGTCGACTGGCCGCACCGCTACCTCCGGCGGACCGTGACCGACGACCGCACGGTGCTGTGCGTGCTCACTCACGACGCCAAGTTCGACGTACCGCTGCTGGAGGCGGCCTTGCGCATGCCGGTGGCGTTCGTCGGCGCCATGGGGTCACGCCGCACGCACGAGGACCGTGAGCGGCGGCTGCGCGAAGTCGGCCTCGGCGAGCGGGAGTTGGCCCGCCTGAGATCCCCGATCGGGCTCGACCTCGGGGCCCGTACGCCCGAGGAGACCGCGCTGTCCATCGCGGCGGAGATCGTCGCAGCCCGGGAGGGTGGGACAGGCGCTCCTCTGACCGGCTCCAGGACACCGATCCACCGCGACGGGGGCGGGCGGGGGACCGGCGCGGCCGGGGCGCGGGAGGCTGCCTGAGAACGGCGCATGAAGTCCGACAACTCAAGCGCGAGGTGCACGGGTCGACCACCCTGGAGGTACCGCCGGTGCCCGGCCGGCGCGACCTGGGAGGTTGGAATGGACACCATGCACGCGGTGCGCGGCCACCGACGGGGCGGCCCCGAGCAGCTGACGTACGAGCTCGCCCCGCGCCCGGTGCCGGGCCCCGGAGAGGTCCTGGTCGGGGTACGGTCCGCGTCCATCACGCCGGACGAACTGGTCTGGGACGCGACCTGGACCGACAGCCTCGACGGCAGCGGCAGCGAGCGGGTGCCCATCGTGCCGTCCAAGGAGGTGTCGGGTGTCGTCGCCGAGCTCGGCCCCGAGGTGTCGGACTGGAAGGTCGGCGACGAGGTGTACGGGCTGATCCCGTTCACCCGGGACGGGGCCGCGGCGGAGTTCGTCGCCGTCCCCGCGGCCGTACTCGCCGCCAAGCCGGCCCGGCTCGACCACGACCACGCGGCGGCGCTGCCGCTGGCCGGGCTGACGGCCTGGCAGGGCCTGGTCGTGCACGGCGGCCTGCGCCCCGGTGCCCGGGTGCTGGTGCAGGGCGGTGCGGGCGGGGTGGGCTCCTTCGCGGTGCAGGTCGCGGTCGCGCTCGGTGCCGCGGTCACCGCGACGGCCGGCGCCGAAGCCGCCGATTTCGTACGCGGGCTGGGCGCCGAGCAGGTCGTCGACTACCGGAGCGGGCGCTTCGAGGAGCAGGTCAAGGACGTCGACCTGGTCTTCGACACCGTCGGCGGCGACACCCAGGAGCGCTCCTGGCAGGTGTTGCGTCCCGGCGGTCGTCTGGTGAGCATCGTCGCCCCGCCCGACGCCACGAAGGAGGGCGGCAGGTTCTTCGTCGTGGAACCGGACCGCTCCGGGCTGGAGGAGCTGTCCCGCCTGGTCGCGGACGGCGAACTGACTCCGCCCGTCGACCGCGTCTTCCCCCTCGCCGAGACCGCGCAGGCGTACGCGGCACTGGAACAGGGCCACCGCCGGGGCAAGATCGTGCTGCATGTTTCCTGAGCCGGCGCCGGAGACCGCACGTCGTCGCGGTGTGGCCGTGGCTCAGGAAGCCGAGGCCGCTCGCGCGAGCCAGTCGTACGCGGTCTGTGCGGTGAACTCGCGCTGACCGCCGCGCAGCAGCAGACCCGCCGTGGCGAACGCCGGGTCGTCGGCCTGTGCGGCGACGTACGGGACGGCGATGCAGCGCATCCCGGCCGCGTGTGCGGCGGCGGCGCCCGGAGCGGCGTCCTCCAGGACCACGCAGTCCGCCGGGTCGGCCTCCAGACGGCGCGCCGCTTCGAGGAAGACGTCCGGGGCGGGCTTGCCGTGCGCGACCTCGTCGGCCGACACGACGGTCGTCAGATGGGCGGCCAGGCCGGTGCCCGTCAGGATCGCCTCGATGGCGGCGGGTGCGGAGCCCGAGGCCACGGCCATCGAGGCGCCCTCGGCGGCCAGCAGTTCCACGAACTTCCGCATCTCCGGGTACACGTGCGTGGCGGCGCGGGCCAGCTCCAGATAGCGGCGGTTCATGTCGGCGAGCAGGGCGTCCAGTGGGGACCGCAAGCCGTAGCGCTCCTTCCAGAGCACCACCGTCTCCCGGGTGCTGATGCCGACGTAGCGCTCGTGCTCGGCCCAGGTGAAGTCGGTGATGCCCTGCTCGGCGAGCGTCTGGCGGCCGGCCTCGAAATAGTTCGGCTCGCTGTCCACGAGTGTGCCGTCGAGATCGAAGATGACCGAAGTGCGGCCGAGCGTGCTCATGGGGTCCAGGATGCCAAGCGAGGCCGAGCGCGGCCGATCACCCCCGTGCCACCGTCAGCTTCTCGCCGCTCGCCCGATCGACTCCACCAGCGGCAGCACCCGGTGCGGAACCCGCTCGCGCAGTGCCACCTCGGTGCGGGTGCGGACGACGCCGGGCATGCTGATGAGCGCCTGGATCACGTCCTCCAGGTGGGCGTTGTCGCGCGCCACGACCCGGGTGAGCAGATCGCCGCCGCCCGTGATCGAGAACGCCTCGATGATCTCAGGTACGGCGGCCAGCGCGTCGCCGACCTCGTCGAGGTGGCCCTGCGTGACCTCGATGTGTACGAAGGCGAGGACGGGGTGGCCGAGCGCCGCGGGGGACAGCGAGGGGCCCGTACCGGTGATCACCCCGTCCCGTTCCAGCCGGTCGAGGCGGGCCTGGAGCGTGCCGCGGGCGACACCGAGCATGCGGGCGTACTCGCGCACGCTGGTACGCGGTTGCTCCAGCAGCAGCCGCAGGATGCGGGTGTCGAGTTCGTCCACGGCCATGATCCACCGGCCTCCCTGCCGCCTGGGCTGATCTTCTTCGACCGTACCAATGGCTCAGCCCGCCGGGAGCCCGGTGGGGTGGGCCGGTTCACCCCTCCCGCTCACTGTGTCCGCCGCGCCGCGTTTGCCGGTGCGCCGCCCACCGCGTTACCTGGAGGGGTGGCGCAGGGCTCGAGGAGCGGCGAGGAGCGACGATGATCACGCAGGAGCAGGTCGACCGAATTCTCCGGCTCGCCGGGAACGGGCTCCCGTTCGTCTCCCTCTACCTTCCGGTGGAACCGGACCGGCCCGGCCGTCGTACGTACCGGGCCCGGCTGGCCAGTCTGCTGGAAGGCATCAGGCCGCTCGCGGGCGACCGCTCGCTGGAGCACGCCGCACGGCTCTCGCTGGGCGACGACATCGCGAAGATCGAGCGGAGGCTCGGCGAGGAACCCCAACGGCCCGGGACCGTCGTCGTCTTCTCCTGCACTGGCCACGGTGTCTACGAGGAGGTGTGGCTGCCGCGCGCCACCCACGAACGCGTCGTGGTGGACGCGGACCCCTACGTCCGACCGATGCTGGCGGTGCTCGACGAGTACGACCGCACCTGCGCGGTCGTCGTGGACGAGGCCACCGCACAGGTCTGGGAGTACCACCTCGACGAGGTCCGGGAGCTGGAGGCGATCCGCGACCGGACGCTGCGGGTGCCCGAGCACGCCGCGGGGCTCGACGAGGTCCGGGTCCGCAACAGGGCCGACGAGCTGAGCAAAAGGCACTACCGGCGGCTCATCGGCGAGCTCAAGCGCCTGTTCAAGGAGGGGGGCTTCGACCTGCTGGCCGTCGGCGGGCACCCCTATCAGGTGCCGGCCTTCATCGAGTACCTCCCCCGTGACCTGCACGACCGGCTCGTCGGCCGCTTCACCGTCGACCGCGACAGCGCGACCGCCGTCGACATCCGGGACAAGGTACGCGTCCTTGTCACCGACCGCGCGTACCAGGAGCAGGAGCGGCTGGTCGGCGAGATCCTCGAAGCCGTCGCGACCAAGCATCACGCGACGGTCGGACTCGACGACACCCTGTGGGCGGGCTCGCTGGCCGCGATCCGGACGCTGGCCGTGGACGCGGAGGCCGTCGCCCCGGGAGTCGTGTGCGACCGTGACGGGCTGCTCGCCCGCACCGGGGAGCAGTGCCCCCTCTGCCAGGAGGCCCTGCGCGAGGTCCCCGACGTCATCGAGGAACTGGTGAGGACCGTCATCGAGGACGGCGGCGAGGTCCGCCACATCGAGAGGGAGACGGACCTGCGCACGCACCTGACCGGGGCCCTGCTGCGCTTCGAGCTCCCCCCGCGCCCGGGCGACCCGGAGTGATGCCAATGGCATCCACATGGCTCCCCTCTCCGCCTGGTGGCTGTGCCAATGGCTCAGTGCTCGGGAGTCCACTTGAGCCAACAGCCCCGATGATGCTGTGATGGGCAGGTCGATGGCGCTGCGGGACCCCCGCGGCGCCTTTTGCATGCCTGAAGTACAGGCTGAGCTCAAGGGGCGGGGAAACAGTGCTGAAGAGGGTGTTCGTGGCACCGGACCCGGGCCGGCTGCGGCTGCGCGGCGCCCTCCGGGCCGTCCTCGGCATCGGCCTGGCGGTGGCCCTGTGCGGTGCGACCGGCTCCTCCCTCGCGGGCGCGGTCGCGGGAGGACTCGCGGCGCTGCTCGCCCTCTTCACGGTCACCGACGCCACGGTGCGCGGACAGCTGGCGACGACGGCGCTGCTGCCCGCGGTGGGCCTGCCGGTCCTGGCTCTCGCGGCCACCCTGCACGACCACCCGACGGCGCGCGGCGCGGCCTTCCTCGCCGTCGTCGGCGCCGGTGTGTACGCCCGGCGCTGGGGCGCGCGCGGCCATGCCCTCGGCGTCTTCGGGTTCATGGCCTTCTTCATGGCGCAGTTCCTGCACACCGTGCCGGCGCGACTGCCCGAGCTGTACGGCGCCGTACTGCTCGCCCTCCTCGCCTCCTCGGCGGTCCGATTCGGACTGTGGTGCTTCGAGCGCCGGATGCCGCCCGCCGGGGCGCCCGCCCCGTCGGCCGGCCGGGGCCTCGCCCGTCCCACCACCCGCCAGGCGGTCCAGGCCGTCGTGGCCGCCGCCTTCGCCCTGGGCGTCGGAAGCCTGCTGTCCCAGGAGCGCTGGTACTGGGCCGTCGGCGCCGCGTGGTGGATCTTCGTCAACACCACCTCGCGCGGCGAGACCCTGATTCGCGGCTACCGCCGGGTCCTCGGAACGGTGATCGGCATCGCCCTCGGGGCCTCGGTCGTCGTCCCCCTGCACGGTGCGCCCGTACCGACCGTGGCCCTGCTCGCCGTCTGTGTGTTCGTCATCTTCTACAGTGCCGCGGTCTCGTACACCTGGATGATGCTCGCGGTGACGGTGATGGCCGAACTGCTGTACGGGATGTTCGGCGTGCTGGACCAGCATCTGGTCGTGCTGCGTCTGGCGGAGACCGGCATCGGGGCGATCGGCGCCGCGCTGGCGGTCCTGCTCGTACTGCCGATCACCACGCACGCCACGACGGACGCCTGGATCGTGCGGGCGATCCAGTGCGTCCACGCCTGCACGACCGAGGCGGCGGCCCGTCTGAACGGCTCCTGCGCCGCCGACCCCGCGGCGCGCGTCGCGGAGCTGGAGACGGTGCTGAACAAGGTGCGGCTCTCGCTCACGCCCCTTCTGCACCCCCTCAATCCCCTGCGCGCCCGTGGCCGCAGGGCGCGCCAGGTACTCGCGGCGCTGAACACCTGCGCGCGGGAGGTACGGGGGCTCGCCGCCATCGCGTCGGACCCCGTGGCCTCCAGCGACCACCGCCTCACCCTCGCGTGCGAGCGCGTCGAGAGGGCCGTCGAGGCACTCACCTCGCCCGAACCGCGGCGGATCACGGTCCAGGCCGGAACACCTCCCCTGGAAGAGCCGGTACTCGCACACCTGCACGGGCTCGAGCGGGCACTCGCCGAACTCGCCGCGCCCCTC
This sequence comes from Streptomyces mirabilis, assembly GCF_039503195.1. NCBI lineage: Bacteria > Bacillati > Actinomycetota > Actinomycetes > Kitasatosporales > Streptomycetaceae > Streptomyces > Streptomyces mirabilis. The sequence goes on along the minus strand of NZ_JBCJKP010000001.1, from coordinate 1,728,838 downwards.
CTGCACCCCCGCGTTTCGAACCCCGTTCGCGTCTGACACGCGAGTCACGTGCACGGGCCACGTAGAGGGTGGATCACCGCCCGGGCGGGGTAACCCCGCGGCTATCGGACGCACGGAACCCGCGGACCGTGCGGGAGCGGCCCGCGGGCCAAGCCGCTTGGGGGTGGCACCATGCGGGACTTCCCGCGAGGAACCGGACAGGAAGAGCGCTTCGGCGACGACGGGAGCGCGCGGCACCCGACGCCGTGGGCCGAGGGGCCGGGCGGCTGGCTGGACCGTGTTCCGGCAGGTCGCAGGACGCACGGCGCGACCCCGACGGCACTGCCGCACGCCATCGGTTCCCGGCGGGCGGAGCCGTCCGTCCCGGGTCTCGGCGGGCGCCTGATACCCGTGCCGGGCCGTTCCGCCGCCCCGACGTCGCGCGACGACTCCCCGCCGTACGTACTCCTGCGCGCCGCCGCCGAGTTCCTCACCCTCCGCCACACCGAGGAGCGCCTCGGCGACCCGGCCCGGCGCATCGCCGCCGCGCGGGCCGAGATCGCGGAGACCGGCACCTACCGCCACACCACCGAGGAACTCACCTTCGGTGCCCGCGTCGCCTGGCGCAACGCCAACCGCTGCATCGGGCGCCTGTACTGGCGCTCCCTGTGCGTCCGTGACCGCAGGGACGTGCGGACGGCCGAGGACGTCGCCGAGGCCTCGGCCGACCATCTGCGGGAGGCCGCGGGCGAGGGCCGGATCAGGGCGCTCATCACCGTCTTCGCGCCCGACCGGCCGGGGCGCCCGGGGCCACGGATCTGGAACGAACAGCTCATCCGCTACGCCGGTTACGCCCGCCCGGACGGTGGCGTGACCGGCGATCCGCGCAACGCGGGCCTCACCGCGCTGGCCCGGCGGCTCGGCTGGCCCGGCGGCCCCGGCACCCCGTTCGACGTCCTGCCGCTGGTGGTCCAGGGCGCCGACGGCAAGCCCGACGAGCGACCCCGCTGGTTCACGCTGCCGCAGGACGCGGTGCTCGAAGTGGAGCTCGCCCACCCCGAATACACCTGGTGGCGCTCGCTCGGACTGCGCTGGCACGCGGTGCCCGCGCTCGCCAACATGTGCCTGGAGATCGGCGGCATCTGTTATCCGGCGGCCCCGTTCAACGGCTGGTACATGGGCACCGAGATAGGCGCCCGCAATCTCGCCGACACCGACCGCTACAACCTCCTGCCCTACCTCGCCGACCGCCTGGGCCTCGACACCCGCACCGACCGCTCGCTGTGGAAGGACCGCGCGCTCGTCGAACTCAACCGCTCCGTCCTGCACTCCTTCGACCACGCGGGCGTCACCGTCACCGACCACCACACCGAGTCCCGGCGCTTCCTCACCCACCTCGGCCGCGAGGAGCGCAAGGGCCGCCGGGTCGGCGCGGACTGGTCGTGGATCGTGCCGCCCATCTCCGGCAGCGCCACCCCCGTCTTCCACCGCACCTACGAGACCGTGGAACGGCATCCGGCCTACGTCCACCACCCGGAGGCGCGCGCACGGGCGCTAGGGGAGGCGGGCGGACCCTTGGTCTAGACCGTTGGTCGCCGACTGCTACCGTCGGCCCGGGAGAGCGCGGGACCGAGAGGGGAACGGCAGTGGCAGACGGCGGCACGCGGGAACAGCGGGCGTTCATCGGCTCGTTCACGGCGGCGGGAGGCCCCGGCGTCCTCACCGCGGCCGTGGACCGCGGCAGCGGCGCGCTGACCCTCCTGAGCGCGGTGGACGGCGTACCCGATCCCTCGTACCTCGCTCTGTCGCCCGCCCACGACATGCTCTACGCGGTCAGCGAGACGGCCGACGGCGCGGTGGCCGCGTACCGCGTGGACGGCGACGAACCGAAGCCCGCCGGGCCGTTGGTCTCCGTCGGAGGCAGCGGCCCCACGCACCTCAGCGTGTTCGCGGGACACGTCCTGACCGCCAACTACGGCTCCGGCAGCGTCACCGCCCTGCCCGTACGCGACGACGGCACGCTCGTCGGCGCCGCCTCCAGCGTGCTCCAGCACAAGGGCCGCGGCCCGCACACCCCGCGCCAGCAGAGCCCGCACGCCCACCAGGTACAGCCCGACCCGAGCGGGCGCTGGGCCGTCAGCGTCGACCTCGGCACGGACTCCGTGCGGGTGTGCGCGCTGGACGGCGGCCGGCTCACGCTGCACCGCGAGATCGCGCTGCGCCCCGGCTCCGGGCCCCGCCACCTGGTCTTCCACCCCCGTGGCGAACACGCGTACGTGCTCAACGAACTCGCCCCCACGGTCGCCGTCTGCCGCTGGAGCGCCCAGGAAGGCTCTCTGCGCCCCGTCGGGGAGACACCGGTGCTCTCGGGGGTCCCGGACGGTGACGCGTACCCCTCGGGCATCGTGGTGTCGCCCGACGGGCGCTTCGTGTGGACCGCCACCCGCGGCCAGGACGTCGTCTCCGTGCTCACGCCCGACGCGGTGGGCGAAGGGCTGCGGCTGGTCGCCACGGTGCCCTGCGGCGGCACCTGGCCGCGCGCGCTGGCCCTCGACCCCTCGGGGCGCTTCCTGTACGCCGCCAACGAGCGCTCCGGGGACGTGACCTGGTTCGCGGTCGACCCGGACACGGGGGTGCCGCGACGGGGCGGCTCGGTGGAGGTTCCGGCGGCGTCCTGCGTGGTCTTCGGCTGAGCCGACCGGCGGTGCCCCGCTGCCGAGGCGCGAACCGCCTACGTACGAGCCGCAGACATGCGAGAGGGCCGACGAGAGAAGGGCCCGCTCCTGTGAGAGGAGCGGGCCCTTCGACGTGCGAGGGGTGGTGCCTGGGCGGTCAGCGGACCGGCGCGCCCTGCGGCTGCTGCGGGGCGATGCCCAGCGCCGTCGTGTACTTGGCCAGCGCGAGCTTGCCGATCGCCGGATACGGGCCGAGCGCCTCGGCGGCGGAGCAGCCCGCTTCCTTGGCGGCCGCGTCCAGCAGGCCGGCGTCGATCTCCGGTCCGATCAGGTACGGAGCCAGGGCGAGCTGCTGGGAACCCGAGCCGCGCAGCTGCTCGGCGGTGGCCGCGATCGCGCCCTCCTCGTCCAGCGCTGCCGCCATCACCGGCACGGCGAGCCGCGCGGCGAGCAGCATGCCGGTGATCCCGGCCGCCTGTACGGCCTCCTCGCCGCCCACGGAGGCGAGGATGATGCCGTCGGCGGCCGTGGCCACGGTGAACAGCCGGGCACGGTCGGCGCGCGCCAGACCCGCCTCGGACAGGCGCACGTGCAGCGCCTCCGCGAGCAGCGGGTGGGGGCCGAGAACGTCGGTCAGGTCGGCCGCGATCCGGCTCTCCATGACGGCCTGGCGGACCCGGCGCAGCAACGCGTTGTCCGGGCCGGCGAGCAGGGGCACCACGACGGCGACGGGGCCGTCGGGCTCGGTCACGTCCGCACCGGCGGCACGGGCCTGCTCATAGCGGGCGGTGCGCTCCTCGGCGGCACGCGTGAGCACGGACTGCAGCGTGGGGAACTCGGCGTCGTCCCCGTCGAGGTACCCGATCCGGGCGTCGAGGCCGGGCAGCTCGGAGCGCGCGATGCTCACGACCTCCTCGGCGAGGCTGCGCGTGGCCGCGCTGGAGGTGCCCGGCACCGCGAGGACGAGCGCAGGCGCGCCCTCGGGAGCCGCCAGCGGCTCGGGTCGGCGGTGCCGCCCGGGCTGGCGAGGTCGCGGCATTCGTACTGGCAGGCCGGACGCGGGCCCAGTGGGGGAGCTCATGGCGACGCATGTTACTGGTTTCTTGGGCTCCCCTGTTCGGGGAGGGTGCAGGTGAGCGGTATCCGTCCCCTTTTGTCTGATGAGTTACGTGTGGATCAGAAATGATCGGTGTGGCTGGACTCGCCGGTGCTGTGGTGCTCCTGTGGCGACCGGTGCAGGAGTCAACTTCACTTGTCCGACAGGGTGGATGAATCCCCCTTTCGGAGGACGGATGGCGAGGTTGTGCCCTTTTCGGTCATCACGTAAAGCATGTGTTCGTCGCGGGGGAGCGTGAGCCGGTCGCCCGCCAGGTCGACGGCGATACGTACGGCGCCGTCCAACGGAGTGCCCGCGGCCGGTACCTGCCGGGCGTGCGGCACCCGCTGCGTCAACTCCGCGCGCAGTGGTACGAGGAGGGGGTCGCCCATCTTGAACAGGCCCCCGGTGAGGGCGATCCGGTCCTCCCCGGTGTCCGGGCAGACGGCGGCCGCGGAGTCGGCCAGGTGCCTGGCGGCGGCGCGCATCAGGTCGCGCGCGACGGGGTCGCCGACGGTGGACGCGGCGCACGCGGCCACTTCGGGCGCGAAGGAGGCGAGTACGGCGGGCCGGTCGGTGCGTGGATACAGCTTGCCCGGCAACCCGGCCACCGGCCCGAACATCTCCTCGGCCCGCGCCAGCAACTCCGCCGACCCGCCCGGGCGTCCGTCGAAGGCCCGCAGGGCCGCCTCGAGCCCGGCGCGGCCGATCCACGCCCCACCGCCGCAGTCACCGAGCAGATGGCCCCAGCCGTCCGCCCTGTGCCAGCCGCCCAGATCGGTGCCGACCGCGATCATCCCGGTGCCTGCGGCGATCACCGCGCCCGGCCGGGGGCCGAGCGCGCCCACGTACGCGGTCACCGCGTCCGCGGCCAACGCGATCCGCCGCACGCCGAGTTCGCGCTCCAGCGCGGAGGGCAGCTCGGCCCGCAGTGCGTCGCCGAGGGTGGCGAGCCCCGCCGCTCCGACGGCCACGGCCCCCAGTTCCTCCGTCCCGGTGACCGTCATCAACTCCCGGGCCATCGGGAGCAGTTGATCCAGCAGATGTCCGGCGTCGATGCCGCGCGGGCCGGTGCGGACCGGCTCCTTGGAGGTCAGTGGAACGCCGACGACATGCCCGTGCACGGCCAGTGCCGCCCGCAGCCCCGAGCCACCCGAGTCCACCGCCAGCACACCGACCGACGCGTGGGAGGGACGCAACAGGCTCCCCTCCTCTTTGCTGACCGGCCGCCTGGGCGATCGGTCGGGTGATCGGCTGGACCGGCTCGATGATCTCGGCGCGGTGGAAGACTAGCGCCGAGAGGCGGGTCCGCGCGCGGCGCTCGTCCGTATGAATCCGTATGAAGGCGTCACGGCGTGTGCCAGTAGAGTGGCACGTCGTGGCACCACGACCCTTGCATGAACTCATCGAAGCAGGCTGGGCGAAGGCTCTGGAACCTGCGGCCGAACGCATCGCCGCCATGGGGGACTTCCTCCGGGCCGAGATAGCGGCGGGCCGGACCTATCTCCCGGCCGGGGCGAATGTCCTGCGGGCCTTCCAGCAGCCCTTCGACGACGTCCGGGTGTTGATCGTCGGCCAGGATCCCTACCCCACACCGGGGATGGCCATCGGGCTGAGTTTCGCCGTGTCGCCCGAGGTGCGTTCGCTGCCGGGCAGCCTGGAGAACATCTTCCGGGAACTGCACACGGACCTGGGGCTGCCCAGGCCGTCCAACGGCGATCTGACACCCTGGACCGAGCAGGGGGTGCTGCTGCTCAACAGGGCGCTGACGACGGCGCCCCGCCAGCCCGCGGCGCACCGGGGCAAGGGCTGGGAAGAGGTCACGGAGCAGGCGATCCGGGCGCTGGTCGCGCGGGAGAAGCCGCTGGTGTCGATCCTGTGGGGGCGGGACGCCCGCAATCTGCGGCCGCTGCTCGGGGATCTCCCGGCGATCGAGTCCGCGCACCCCTCACCGATGTCGGCCGACCGCGGTTTCTTCGGCTCGCGTCCGTTCAGCCGGGCCAACGAGCTGTTGGAGAGGCAGGGCGTCGAGCCGGTGGACTGGCGCCTGCCGTAGAGCGGTCACCGGATCTCGTGCCACCCGGCACGGGTTCCGGGGCGCGTGGGCGGGCGGCGTGGGCGGGGCACCGGCGCGAGGCGGTGCCCGTCGGCTCCGTGGCCCGGGACCGACCGTTCGAACTCCCGCCGGACTTCCGGGCGGTGTCGTGCAACCCCGCCAGCGCCGAGCCCGTCGACGTGCACGAGACTGTGCTCCGCGACTGCATTCCGCAGATCGTCCGCACCGACCCGGGAGGGACCAACAGCATGATCATTTTTGGCACCAGGGGATACCTGTACCAGCTCGCGATAATGACGCTGGTGTGTGGCCGCTGTGGCAATCCCTCGGCGCACACGCTCCGCAAGCGTGTCACGAAGTTCACGCTGTTCTTCGTGCCACTGTTCCCGATCTCGTCGAAGTACGCGACGCAGTGCACCTTCTGTGGCGCGGAGCAGAAGGCGACCAAGGAGCAGGCGGAGCAGCTGCAGGCGCAGGCCGCGAGCGCGCACGCCGCCCAGCAGTACGGTCAGCCGCAGCAGCCCCAGCAGCCGTACCAGGCCTGAGCCGGGGGCGGGGTCCGGCGCGGCGGTACGTCGACGACGCCGCGCTCCCCGCGGACGGCGCCGGTCCGCCGCTCACCCCTTCCGTACGAGTCGTCCAGGCTGCATCCCGTGCCGCATCGGTCGGAAATGCCCCTCGTCGGGCAATGATGGACTACTTGGACATGGCGTCTCGACGGAAGGGAACCCTCTCATGGGTCTGATCGGATCGATCGGCCTGATCCTGCATCCCCGGCGCAATCCGGGGCCGGTCATCGAGTCGGTCGTGCAGTGGGCCCGCAAGAACGATGCCGAGGTGCTGGGGCTGCCTGACGAGGTGGGCCGTATCGCCTGCAGCGCCGTGGCCGTACCGGATCAGGACCTCGTCGCCCGGGCCGATCTGATCGTCAGTCTCGGCGGGGACGGGACCATGCTCCGTTCCATGAGGCTGCTGTCCGGAAGCGCCACTCCGGTGCTCGGCGTCAACCTGGGCCGGCTGGGCTTCCTCGCGGAGATCGATGTCGACGAGCTCCAGCCGGCGCTGGACCGGATCGACAGCGGCCAGTTCACCACCGAGGCCCGGATGGCCGTACGAACGCGCCTCCCGGACGGGCGCGAGGTCCGTGCGTTCAACGACATCGCCCTCGTACGGGTACCCGGCAGCGGCATGGCCGCCATCGCGATCCGGCTCCAGGACGAGGAGTTCATCCGCTACGCCGCCGACGCCGTCGTGGTCTCCACCTCGACCGGATCCACGGCGTACAGCTTCGCCGCGGGCGGCCCGATCCTCTCGCCCCGGGTGGAAGCCATCCTGGTCGTCCCCGCCAGCGCGCACTCGTCGTTCGACCGGGCGCTCGTCCTGCCCGCGGACGAGGACGTCACCCTCGAACTGCTCCCCACGACCGGGCGACTGGCGGTCGAGGTCGACGGCGAGGTGCTCGGCTACCTCGACGCGGGCGACCGGGTCACCGTGTCGGCGTGCCCCGCGGCGGCTCATGTCGTGCGCCTGGGCGGTACGACGTTCTACCAGCGAGCACGCAGAAAACTCGGCATCAAGGGAAGTATCGAGGCGGGCGGGCGAACCTCCCAGGGCTCCGCCGGTCCCTCGACGGGGCGCTGAAGAGCGGGCCGAGGAGCGCGTCTTGAGCGGCACAGCGGCCGGCCCGAGGGAGGCGGCCTTGGGCAGGGTGGGCCGCCGACGGAAGGGTCCATGTCATGACCGCACCGCAGACCCGGTCACCCCGACTCCGGCGTGCCCGACCCGGCGGACGACATCGATCCGCGCGCGTTCAGCAGGAGGGAGGGCGAACCGGTCGTCCGGCGGCTCGAGGCGCTCATGCGGGAGTACCGGCCGGATGTGATCGTGGCGTATCCGCCCAACGGGTTCTCGTACCAATCGGGGCTCAGTCCTGCCGGCCGACCCCTTGAAGCGCCGCCCGTTGCCGCGCGGCGCGCACCGCCGCCGACAGCGAGGCGATGTCGTAGGCGCCGTAGTGGCGGCGGCCGTTGACGAAGAACGTCGGGGTGCCCGAGACACCGCTGAGGTCGGCGGACTCCACGTCCGCCGCGACCCTGGCCGTCCCCGTGCCTTCGCGGAGATCCTTGCGGAAGCGTTCGATGTCGAGGCCGATCTCCTCGGCGTAGCGGAGCAGGTCCTTCGGCCGCAGGTCACCCTGGTGCTGCATCAGCAGATCGTGCATCTCCCAGTACCCGTCCTGGTGGGCCGCGGCCTCGGCGGCCTCGGCGGCGAACTGGGCGTTCGGATGGACATCGGTCAGCGGCAGATGCCGCCACACGTAGCGCACGTCGCCGAAGTCGGCGAGCAGCTCGCGCACCACGGGCTCGGCCAGGCCGCAGTACGTGCACTCGAAGTCCCCGTACTCGACGAGCGTCACGGGCGCCTCCAGCGGGCCGCGCACGTGGTCGCGGTCCACGTCCACGGGGTCGCTGAGGTCGACGATGGTGGTGCCCGTACCGAGGAGGGCCCGGACACGGGAACGCTTGGGAAGGGCGCCGATCACCGAGGTGACCAGCCAGGTGAGGAGGAACGCGCCCACCACGGCGGCGAGGATGCCGATCTTCGCCTCCGCCAGCCGGGCCCCGTCGAAGGCGAGGGTCGCGATCAGCAGGGACACGGTGAACCCCACTCCCGCCAGGGTGCCGCCCGCGGTGATGGCGCCCCAGCCGACCGGCGGGTGCAGCCGCCCGCGGCTGGCGCGTGTGGTGAGCCAGGTGGCGCCGATGATGCCGAGCGGCTTGCCGAGCACGTAGCCGAGGAGGATGCCGAGGGCGATCGGTGAGGTGAAGGCATGGGCCAACTGGGCGGCGCTGATGGTGATGCCGGCGTTGGCGAGGGCGAACAGCGGCACGATCACGTAGCTCGTCCAGGGGTGGAACATTCGCGTGAGCCGCTCGTTGGGCGAGAGCGTCGAGGCGATCCCCCGCCGTACGGAGCGCTCCAGTTCCGGCGTCGGCTGTTCACGGAAGCGCCGGAAGAGACGGCTGGCTCGTTCCAGGTCGACGCGCTCGGCGGGGTAGGCGTAGGTGAGCAGGCCCATCGCGAGCCCGGTCACGACCGGGTCAACCCCCGACTTGAGCAGCGCGACCCACACCGCCGCGCCCAGCACCGCGTACAGCGCGGGAACCCGTACCCCGAGGGTGCGCCGCACCAGCACGACGGCCGCGAAGAGGCCGAGCGCCGTCAGCAGCGCGGGCAGGGCCAGGGCGCCGCTGTAGGCGACGGCGATCACGGCCAGGGCCAGGAAGTCGTCCACGACGGAGAGGGTGAGGATGAAGACCCGGAGACTGTCGGGCAGCCGTGCCCCGAAGAGGGCGAGCATGCCCAGGGCGAAGGCCGTGTCCGTCGACATGGCGGCGCCCCAGCCGTGCAGGGAGTCGTGGCCCGCGTTGAGAGCCAGGTAGATCGCGATCGGCACGACCATGCCGCTGAGCCCGGCGAGCAGCGGCAGCGTGACCCTTCTGCGCTCCCGCAACTCGCCCAGGTCGAACTCCCGGCGCGCCTCGAGTCCCACGACGAAGAAGAACAGCGTCATCAGCCCGCTGTTCACCCACTCCCGCAGGCCGAGGGAGACTTCGCGCGCCCCGAGGCGGACCGACAGCTCGGTGCTCCAGAAGGCCTCGTACGTGCCTGGCCCCATGTTGGCCCAGGCGAGGGCCGCGAGCGTGGCGACCAGCAGAACCGCGGCACTGCCGGTCTCGGTCTGCAGGAAGGAGCGCAGCGGACCGCGCCCGTCCTTGCCGCACACGGTCTGCCCCGACATGGGCGAGGTCTCGGCTGGCACAGTCACCCCCTGATTCTCGCCCCGCGCGTGGTCCGGCACGCGGCGAAACGGTGTCGGGGAGGAGATCCGCGCGGTGCTCGGTGAGGAGATCCGCTCAGTGGCCGGTGAGGAGATCCGCTCAGTGGCCGGGGAAGAGGTCCGCTCAGTGGCCGGCGACGAGGTCCCTGATGGCCTTGACGACATCGGCGGGGGCCTCCTCGGCCATGAAGTGCCCGCAGGAGACGGTCGTGTGCCGCAGGTCGGGCGCCCAGGCGCGCCACCGCGCGGCGGCGTCGAAGCCGAGAGCCGCGCCCCAGTCCTGCTGGAGAACGGCCACAGGCATCCGCAGCCGGTTCCCGGCAGCACGGTCGGCCCGGTCGTGCTCGACGTCGATGCCGGCCGAGGCGCGGTAGTCGGCGACGATGGAGGGGACGGCCGCGCGGGAAGCCGCCAGGTAGGCGGCGCGGATCTCGTCCGGGATCGCCCGCGGGTCCCGCGTCCAGATGTCGAGGAAATGGCCGAAGAAGACGTCCGCGGCGGCGTGGATCATCCGCTCGGGCAGACCCGGCGGCTGTGCCATCAGGTAGAGGTGGAAGCCGACGGCCGCGCCGGTGCCGTGCATCACGTCCCACATGTCCAGCGTGGGCAGCACGTCGAGCGAGGCGAGATGGGTGATCGCCTCGGGGTGGTCGAGGCCCGCGCGGATGGCGACCAGTGCGCCCCGGTCGTGCCCCGCCAGGGCGAAACGCTCGTGGCCCAGAGCGCGGGCGAGCGAGACGACGTCGGCGGCCATGGTGCGCTTGGCGTACGCGTTCCCGTCGGCGCCGGTGTCGACGGGCTTGTCGCTGGCGCCGTAGCCCCGCAGGTCGGGACAGATGACGGTGTGGTCGGCCGCGAGGTCGGTGGCCACGTGCCGCCACATCAGGTGCGTCTGCGGGAATCCGTGCAGCAGCACGATCGGGCTGCCGGATCCGGCGACGGCGACGTGGAGCGCGACATGGTCGGCGACGGGGACCCGCCGGTGGTCGAAGCCGGGGATGGTCGGTGCCATGGTTCGCCCTTTCTGGGAGGCGGAAGCGGAAGGTGACGGACGCGACGAGCCTGCCGGGCGCGAATCAGCAGGTGATCAGCGCGTGCTCAGTACGTGATCAGCAGGTCGGCGGCGCAGTACCGTGGCGCATCGGCGCAGTACCGTGGCGAAGGTGTCGGGAGAGGCGAGCAGGGTGCGGGTCACGTTCGGTGTGCTCGGACCGACCGTGGCCGAGAGCGACGGCCGCGCGCTCGCGCTGAAGGGACCGAGGCACCGGGCCGTGCTGGCCCGGCTGGTGGTGGCCCGCCGCCGGGTCGTCCCTGTCACCCACCTGGTCGGCGACCTGTGGACGGATCCCCCGCCCGGCGCCGTGGGCGCCGTACAGACCTTTGTCGCCGCGCTGCGACGCGTCCTGGAGCCGGACCGTCCGTCCCGGGCCCCCGCCCGGCTGCTGGTCACAGACGGCCCCGGGTACGCGTTGCGCCCGGAGCCGGACGCCGTGGACGCCTGGTGCTTCGAGACGGCCGTCGGCGCCGCCGCGCGGTTGCCGGCCACGCAAGCGCTGCCGCGACTGGAGGAGGCGCTGGCCCTGTGGCGCGGGCCCGCCTACGCCGAGTTCGAGGAGGAGGACTGGGCCCGGGGCGAGCGCTCCCGCCTCGCCGAGCTGCGGCTCCAGGCGGTGGAGCAGCGGGCCCGGACGCAGCTGGACCTCGGCCTGGCCGCCGAGGCGGTGCCCGACCTGGACGTACACCTCACCGCTCACCCCTGGCGCGAGGACGCTTGGCGGCTGCTGGCGCTGGCGCTGTACCGGCAGGACCGTCAGGGGGATGCGCTGGGCGTGCTGCGCAGAGCCCGGGCGGTTCTGGCCGACCAGCTGGGAGTGGACCCCGGGCTTCGGCTGCGCCGCCTGGAGGCGGACATCCTCGCCCAGGACCCCGGGCTCGATCCCCCGGCCGGGCCGACGGCGACCGCGGCCCGGCTGTGGACACGGACGGCGGCGGCCTACGACCGTACGGTCGCCGCCGGTGCCCGGGCCCGGTTGGAGACGACGGTGAGTCTGATCCGCAACCTCGCGGTCACCGGGGGCGGTGGGCTCGCGGCCGCCAGGCAGCACCGTATGGAGGCCATCGCGGCGGCGGAGGAGTTCGGCGACCCGGACCTGACCGCCCGGGTGATCGGCGCCTACGACGTCCCCGCGATCTGGACCCGCAGCGACGATCCGGAGCTGGCCCGACGGATCGTCGAGGCCGCCGAGCGCGCCCTCACCGCTTTGCCGGGCGACGCGCACGAGGCCGCGCGGTGCCGCCTGCTGGCCACGATCGCCCTGGAGACGCGCGGCAGCCGGGCGCCGCGCGGTCTCCAGGCCGCCCGCGAGGCGGAGGAGATCGCCCGTCGTCTCGACGATCCCGCGCTGCTGGCGTTCGCGCTGAACGGGGCGTTCATGCAGTCCTTCACCCGCGCGGGGCTGGCCCCGCGGCGTGACGAGATCGGCGGGGAGCTGGTCGAACTGGCCGCGCGGCACGACCTGGTGACCTATGAGGTACTCGGTCACCTCATCCGGCTCCAGGCACGCGGCGCGCTGGCCGACTTCGCCGCGGCCGACCGCCATGCCGCCGCCGTGGACCGGCTGGCCGAGCGCCACGAGCTGCCGCTCGCGAGCGTCTTCACCCAGTGGTACCGGGCGTTGCGGCTGGCCGCGTCCGGGCAACCGGCGGGGGCCGAGACCGCCTACCGGGACGCCGCCGCACGGCTGGACGGCGCCGGGATGCCGGGCCTGGAGCGTGGACTTCTTCCGCTCGCCCTGCTGTGCCTGCGGGTGCAGCGCAGGAGGACGTGGTCCGACACCGATTCAAGGGAAACTGGCCCAGGGGGTACCGGTCCACGAGGTTCCGGTCCAGGGCCGGTCGAGATCGACCCGGGGGCGGACTGGGGCCCGTACCGTCCCTGGGCCACGCCCTTCGCCTTGCTGGCATCCGGACGCCGGGCCGAGGCCCGGGCGGCACTGCGCGCGCTCCCGGAACCGCCGCGCGACCTGATGTACGAGGTGTGCTGCTGCCTGGAGTCCGTGGTCGCGCTGGAGGTCGGTGACCGGGACGTCCTGGAGCGGGCCCGCGCCCGCCTGCTGCCGGCCGCCGGGGAACTCGCCGGCGCGGGCAGCGGTCTGATCACCCTCGGCCGTGTGGAGGACCACCTCGCCGACATCACCACCGCGCTGCGGGCGCCTACGAGTCCAGTTCCGCCCAGATGATCTTTCCCTCGTGTGTGTAGCGGGTGCCCCAGCGGTGGGTGAGCTGGGCGACGAGGAAGAGGCCGCGTCCCCCTTCGTCGGTGGTCCGGGCGTGCCGTAGTCGCGGGGAGCTGTTGCTGGTGTCGGTGACCTCGCAGATCAGACGGGATGCGCGCAACAGTCGCAGTCGCACCGGGCCCGGGGCGTAGCGCACCGCGTTGGTGACCAACTCGCTGACGACGAGTTCGGTCGCCATCGTCAGCTCTTCCAGTCCCCATGCACGGAGTTGGCGGGTGGCGAGGGCGCGGGCCCCCGCCACGGCGGCGGGATCGGAGGCCACGTCCCACGACGCGACGTGGTCGGCGCTGAGCGCGTGCGTGCGCGCCACGAGGAACGCGACGTCGTCGGACTGCGGCGTGGAGGTCATCCCCCGAACGTTGGCGCAGAGCGTCTCGAGCGGGAGGTCGCAAGGACACAGGGCGTCCCTGAGGTGGGCCATTCCGACCTCGACGTCCCGCTCGCCGCCTTCGATGAGGCCGTCGGTGTAGAGGCCGATCAGGCTGTTCTCGGCGAGTTCGATGTCGACCGCCTCGAACGGGAGTCCACCCAGCCCCAGGGGCGGACCGGCCGGCAGTTCCGGGAAGCTGACCCGGCCCTCCGGGGTCACGAGGACCGGCGGCGGATGGCCGGCCCGGGCGAGCGTGCAGTTCCGTGTGACCGGGTCGTAGATGGCGTACAGGCAGGTGGCACCCATCACCGTGGTCCGGATCAGGTCGGCCGACGCGTCGTGCGACTCCTCCTCGCTGAGGCGGAGCACCAGGTCGTCGAGGTGGGCCAGGAGCTCGTCGGGCGGCAGATCCATGTCGGCGAGCGTCTGCACCGCGGTACGCAGCCGGCCCATCGTGGCGGCCGCACTCAGACCGTGGCCGACCACATCGCCCACGACGAGGCCGACTCGGGCTCCGGACAACGGGATGACATCGAACCAGTCCCCGCCCACTCCGTCCTTGGCGTCCGCGGGCAGATACATGGAGGCCACGTCCACGGCCATGCCGCCCTCCAGCGTATGGGGCAGAAGGCTGCGCTGGAGCGTCAGCGTGGCGTGGTGCTCCCGTGTGTAGCGGCGGGCGTTGTCGACGCAGACGGCCGCCCGTGCGACCAGTTCCCGGGCGAGCAGTACGTCGTCCGGGGTGAAGGGAGCCGGGTTCTGGGAGCGGACGAAGGTGGTGAGGCCGAGGATGGTGTCCCGTGCCCGCATCGGCACGGAGATGAGTGAGTGAAGTCCGAACTCGCGCATGCTCGAGGTCCTGGACGGCTGTTCGACGACCCATTGGGGGTTGTCGGGGTTCAGCACCGGTATGAGGACGGGCTCGCCGCTCACGAGGAGGTCGAGATCGTGCGGGGGAGGGATGAAGTCCACCGGATCGCCGACCCGGGCGACCGCCTCCGGACACCCCTTCCGTACGGAACTCATGCCCGCCCGCCGCATCACCGGCCCCGTCACCGCCGGACCCGTGTCGGACAGCCAGGGTCCGTGCCCCTCGGTGCTGAGGACCGGCTCCAGCAGATCCACGATGGCGAAGTCGGCGAACCGGGGCACGGCGAAGTCGGCCAGTTCCTGGGCGGTCTCCATGACGTCCAGGGTGCTGCCCACACAGGCGCCGGCTTCATTGACCATGGAGATCAGTTGGCGGGCGTTCCACCGGTCGGTGACGTCGAGCACCATGTAGCAGATGTCCGTGACGGCGCCCTCGACGTCCACCAGGGGGAAGAACGACGTGGAGTAGGCGTGCTGCCGATGCGGGTCGGCCCAGCTCCAGCCCAGGTACTCGAAGTCGCTGACCGGCTCGCCGGTCCGCAGTACCTTGCGCATCACGTCCTCGAGGGTCTCCGCATGGAGGCCCGGGAAGAGGTCGGTCAGGCGCCGGCCAAGACGCTGCTCACGCGGTATGCCGCCGATGCTCTCCAGGGTGTTGTTGACCCAGGTGCAGCGCAGGTCCATGTCCACGATGGCCATTCCCACGGGCGAGCGGGTCAGGAACCCGTCCAGCACGGACTGCCCCATGGCCCAGCGCGTGACGCGCTCCCGTGCCGAGAGAAGAAAACACTCGTCGTCGCCGACCTGGAAGGACGCGGAAATCCGCAGATTCACTTCGACACGACGGCCGTCGCGATGCGACAGCGTGACCACTCCGCTCCAGGGCTGGCCCTCACGACAGCGTTCCATGATCGCCGCTACACGGCGGGGGTCTTCGGGCACGGCGAGCAGACGGCCGACGGAGCCTCCGACGACCTCGCGGGCCGAACGACCGAGGAGTTCTTCCGCGCTTCTGGTCCAGCCGATCACCATGCCGGCCGGGGTGACGATCGCCGCCGCGTCCGAGGCTGCTTCTTCCGCACCGATATAGGGCTCTGTGCCGGGACCTTCGCCCGATTCCGGAATCGCAGGTGTCACGTCTTCACCGCCATCCCCATACCTCCATGCTCGCGCCTCCCGCAGCGGCGCGCCAGCGGCGCAAGGGACCGTTCGACGCGGTGAATTCGCTACCGGTCGGGTCGGCATCACCACGCCGGGTGACCGGTGCCGGATGTCGTCCCAGCGGCGGCTCCCGGGCCTCAGCCGACGACCGCGGCGCGTACGCACAGCACGTCCGGCAGATGTGAGGCCAGTTGCCGCCAGCTGTCCCCGTCGTCCGCCGACGCGTACACCTCGCCGTTGCGATTGCCGAAGTACACACCCGCCGGGTCCGCGCCGTCCGTGCAGAGCGCGTCGCGCAGCACCGTGCCGTAGTGGTCCTCCGTGGGCAGACCCGCGGTCAGCGGATCCCAGGTCCTGCCGGCGTCCTGTGTGCGAAAGACACGACAGCGCCGGTCGGCCGGGACGCGGTCCGCGTCCGCGTTGATCGGGAAGACGTACGCTGTGTCGCCGCGGTGCGGATGCGCGGCCACCGCGAACCCGAAGGTGGACGGCAGGCCCGCGCCGATGTCGGTCCACGCGCCGCCCGCGTCGTCGCTGCGGTACACACCCCAATGGTTCTGGAGGTAGAGCCGGTCCGGGGTCGACGCGTCCTGTGCGATCTTGTGCACGCACTGACCGAACTCCGGGTTCGGATCCGGCAGGAACACCGCGGAGACACCGGAGTTGGACGGTTCCCAGCTGGCTCCGCCGTCATGCGTGCGGAACACCCCCGCCGTGGAGACGGCGACCGTGACGGCCCCGGGGGCGCGCTGGTCGGTGAGGACGGTGTGCAGCCCCTCGCCACCGCCGCCCGGCACCCACTGTGACCGGGTGGGGTGCTCCCACAGGGGCCGTACCAACTCGAAGGACTCGCCTCTGTCCTCGGAGCGGTACAGCGCGGCCGGCTCCGTGCCCGCGTACACCACGTCCGGCTCGGCCGCCGCCGGGTGCAACTGCCACACCCGCTCCAGCGAAGCCCCGGTGTCCTTAGGGAACTTGACGGCCGGCTGTGCCGGTTCGGTCCATGTCCGTCCCAGGTCGTCGGAGTGGAAGACGGACGGACCCCAGTGCGCGCTGTCCCCTCCGGCCAGCAGTCGTGGTGTCTCGCCGCGGGTGTCGATCGCGACCGAGTACACGGCCTGCGCGTTGAAGTAGGGACTCTCGTCGAACTCCCAGGCGGCGCCGCGCCGCCGTCCGATGAACAGCCCTTTGCGTGTACCGACGGTGAGCAGTACTTCGGCCATGCCGACCACCTCCGCGACGACGTCGTCTCAGACATCGGCCAGTCTGCACCCCGGCACTGACAGTCTCCTCTGTACGTCGAATTTCCGCAGGTCAGCCGGGTGGCGTCGGTCATCGGCGACGTCTCGTCCCGGCCGACGCGCCTGCGGGCGAGGGATGGCCGGATCCCTGGAACGCACGGGTCGTGGGACTCGTTGTGAGCATCGCAGGGACCGATCCCGTATGGGAGGGCGATGTGGCATGTCCGTGCGGTCGTGAGGAGGATGCCAGCGATGGCGGCATTCCGTGGTCCGAAGGCTCCGAAGGTGTGGCTGTGGCGATGGCGTCGCAATCCGCTGCGGCGTCGCAGTGACGCGCTGGAGGCCTGGATCGTGCTCGTCGCCTGGGCGCTCACCGCGCTCGGCGGGGTGCTCACCGGTCTGCTGGCGACGCAGTCCGTGGAGAACGGCCTTGCCAGGCAGCGGGCCGAGTGGCACTCCGTTCAGGCGTTGCTCGACGACGACGTGCCGAAGTCGACCGCGCCGGCCAACGACGCCGACACGGTCTGGGCGAAGGTCCACTGGACCGCGCCGGACGGCTCGCCGCACACCGGCCAGGCCCGGGTGTCCGTCGGCAGCCCCGCGGGCACCCCGGCGACGGTGTGGACGGACGCCGACGGTCGCCTCGTCACCAAGCCCCCCACGCCCTCCCAGGCCCACCTGCGTGCCGCGCTGGTGGGCGTCCTGGTGGGGGTGAGCGTCGCGGGTGTGCCGTTCATCGGCGGACGGCTGGTACGCGGACGAATGGAACGACGGCGCATGGCGCAGTGGGACGAGGACTGGCAACGGGTCGGACCCCTGTGGGGGCGGAAGACGGGCTGAGGAGACCCCGGGGTCAGGCCGGATCGTGGGCCCCCTCCGGTGCCCACGCGGCCGTGAGGAGGGACGCCGTCGCGGCCGAGGCGTATGTGGACGACGCGAGCCAGGCGCGGGCGTACGCCTCCGGGTCGGCCGGCCGCAGTCGGCCCAGCGCGTCATGGCGCCGGTCCGACGCGGTGTCCACCAGCGCTCGCGCGCACGCGGCCCCCGTGGTCAGACCCACCGCGGCGAGCCGACGGGGGAGTGCGCCGTCGGCCACGGTGGCGGTGACGGCGCGGCCTCCCGCGACCGCGCGGTCCACGGCCCGCCGCAGGAGGTCGAGTTCCGTGGGAAGCGCGGGCGCTGAGGTGGAAGGGATGACGGCCGTTGCGGTCCTGGGCAGGTGGGTGCGGTTGAGGCGGCGCAGGCCGAGGTCCGCGCGGACCGGGTCGCCGTCCGTGCCCTGCCAGGCCGCGGCGAGGGCGCGTACACCGCTCGGCCGGTCCGCCGCGAGCCGTGCGACGAGCCGCAGGGACAGACCGTGGGCCCCCGCCAGAAGCCGGAGATTCTCGACGTAGGGGAGTCCGGGACGCTCGTCCGGCGCCAGGAGGCGCACCGTGGGACCACCGTCCACGGCGAACCCTCCGCCGGTGATCGTCCCGGTGAGGAAGAGCAGGTCACCACCCACGTCCCGTTCGTCCGCGGGCTCGGCCGACCACCGCAGCGCGGAGGCCACCTGGTCGGCCGGGGAACGCCGCCAGAGCGTGTCGAGCGGCTCCTCGTGCCAACGGGCCCCCGACGCCCGTACGGAACGGATCACGCCGCCACCGCCGATCCGCCCGTCCGGCGAGACGGTCGCGTCGGTGAGGATCGCCCCGCCGTGGTCGCCCAGTTCCCGCAGGGTGAGGGCGCTGCCGCCGGGGACCGCGGAGCCCGCGGCCTGTCGAGCGCGGTCGGCGTCGCCCGGCGCCACGTCGGACAGCGAGCGGAGCCGGCCGTCCTGCGCGAGGGCGTACGTGACCGCCCCCGCGTACCCCGAAGCGGTCACCACCGGCTCGGTGAACAGACCGTGCACTCGCAGCGAACCGTTCGCCGTATAAGCCCGACGCGCGGTGCCGAGCAGACCCGGGTCCGGCGCCCGGCGCAGCCCGGCGGCGACGGTCAGCAACTCCGCCAGCTCCGAAGCCAGTTCGGGCAGTCGGAACGCGGGGTCCCCGGTGCCCGCCTCGGAGAGCCGCCGCGCCACCCGGACGGCCGCGGCCGCGGCGCGGTGGAGTCCGGCGACGCGCGCCGAGTGGGCGGCATGGAGGAGCGTGGCGCGGAGCACGGCACCGGAGCCGGTCACTCCGGCCGCCAGTACGGCGGTCGCGGCCACCCGGAGGGCGTCCACCGCCGCGGACTGCGGGGGAGTGAGGTCGAAGGCCCCGGTCTCCGGAGGGACGACAGGGGTGGAGTCCCCGGCGTCCGACGGCACGACAGCCGTCGCCGCCGGTTGGTCCGTCTCCTCCGCCAGCGGCGCCAGCGTCAGGACCGCCGCACGATGCAGACACGCCGGCGCGAGCAGACAGCTGCACACGGCATCCTCGGCGGACGTCACCACCCCGGCCGTGGTGGTGAGAGTGACCGTCGTCGAGTCGTCGACCCGCACCACGACCGTCGCGTCCGTGACGGCGACGGGCCAGTTGGCCGCCTTGGTCGCGGCCGAGTCGGCACGTGTGCGCAGCCGGGTCGGGAGCGACTCCAGCGCGCCGGCCGCCACTTCGGCCGTCACCGGGGGAAGCGTGGTCATCGGTGTGTACCTCCCATGCGTTCGCCCACCCAGCGGGCCAGTTCCAGCGGGCTGAGGGCCGCCACCGGCATGCCCGCGGCCACCAACTGCCCCGCCACACCGGCCGAGTAGCGCGGTCGGCCCGCGTCGTCCAGCGAGGCGCAGCCGAGAACGTGGCACCCCGAGTCGACGAGTGCCCGCACCTCGGACAGCAGCGGGCCCACCGGACCCCCCTCCTCGAAGTCGCTGACCAGGACGACCAGGGTGCGGGAGGGAACCGTCACCAGTGAGCGCGCGTGCCGCAGACCCCGGGCGATGCTCGTCCCGCCGCCGACCCGCACCTCGAGGAGCAGCCCGAGGGGATCGTCCACCTGATCGGTGAGGTCCACGACCTCCGTCGAGAACGCCACGAAGTGCGTGCTCAGTGCCGGGACCCCGGCGACCACGGACGCGGTGAGCGCCGCCCAGATCGTCGACGCCTCCATGGACCCGGACACATCGACGACCAGCACGAGCCGCCAGTCGGCCGCCTTGCGGGCCCGGGTACGGAAGACCGGCCGCTCGGGCAGCACCGTCACCGCTCCCGTCGCCGGATCGCGGCGCGCCGTCGCGAGGTTCGCGCGCACGGTGCGGGCGAGATCGAGGGGGCCGCCCGGTCTGCGGGTGGGCCGCGGATGCGCGAGACCTGCGAGGGCGGGCCGCAGCCTGTGGGCGAGGGCGTCCGTGAGCTCCTTGACGAGCCGGGCCACCAGGGGCCGAAGCCGCGCCAGTTGCTGCTCGGGCATGCCTCCCGCGTACGAGAGGACCGTCCGCAGGAGCTCGACCGAGGGGCGGGCCGAGGCAGGGTCGAGTTCCTGCAGGGCGTCGACGCGTCCGGCGTCGGCCGCCGCGGCCAGCACCTCTTCTCGTACCCCGGGCCCGAAGAGCGCCGCCAGCTCCTCGGACCAGCTCCGCACATCCGGGAACGACGCCTCGCTCCCGCCGCCGGCACCGTCGTCGCCGGGCTCTCCCACCCCCTCGCCGCGTCCGCTGCCGTACAACTCGTCGAGTGCGCGGGCGATCCGGCCGGCCCGCCCCGTCAACTGCCGTGCCCTGCCCAGCAGGAGCCGCCAGCGATCTCCGGGGCCGAGAAGGTCGGACACGGCGCGACTGCCGGGTACGGCAGGGCTGTTGGGCACCGGACTGTGGGATACGGCAGGACCGTGGGGCACGCCGGGGTTGTCGTGCGGGGTCTGAATCGAGGCAGGCGTCGCGTCCGTGCCCAAGGGGTCCAACCCCGCCGCCGCCAACGCCGTCCGCCCCGCCAGATCCGCCGCCGCCATCCGGGCCAGGAACCCCGGCTCCGCCACCGCGTCCGGCAACGCGCCCACCGCGCGGCCGGTGCGGTCCTCCACCGCGGCGAGCATCCGGGACCGGGCCGCCGGCGCCAGCACGTCGAAGCCGGCGCGCAGGGCCGGCAGGCGGTCGAGGAAAGCCCGGTCGGTGAGGGACTCGACGCGCTCCAGGAGCGGGTCCACGGCCTCGCCCGTCTCGAGCAGCGGACCGGCGGCGAGCAATGTGCCGCGCAGGAACGCGGTGAGGTCGGAACGGAGTTCGGGAGTCACGGCACCGTCGACACGGGAGGCCAGCCGGGTGCCGAACTCCGTCGCCTCCCGCAGCCCCAGCAGCACCCGGGCGGCTCCCGCGGCGCCGCGGATCAGCGGCGTAGCGTCCTCGTCCAGGCGGCCGAGGGCGTCCGCGAGCCGGAGTCCGCCGCCCGCGCCGTCCACCCGGGTGGCGAGGTCCACCAGAGCGCGGGCGTCGGCGGTGTCGGTGGAGCCGGTCAGCCCGTGGAGCGCGCGGACACCGGCGGCCCCCAGCTCCTCGTACGCGGCCTCGATCCGCTCCTTCTCCCAGAGGGCGGGCAGCCCCGGCACATGTCCCGCGCCGATCCGGCTCAACAGGTCGAGCCCGCTGAGGAGTTCGGGCAGGGTACCGGACGCGGGCAGCAGTTCGGCGACTTCCGTGAGGCGCTCCGAGGCGAGCTTCGGGAGGGCGCAGCGGGCCGCGTCCTCGAGCCCGGCGAGCACCTGGGCCGCGGTCGGACCGCCGTCACGCCGCTCCGCCGCCCGTCGCCGCGCCAGTACGCCGCCGGCCGCCTGTTCCAACGTCACTCCGTGAACGCCGGTCACCTCCAGCATCGCCGCGGTCGAGGGCGTCCAGGTCACCGTCCACCGGGTGGTGAGCGCGGCGCCGTCGCCGACCCGGGCGACGTCGGCCTCCTCGCCGTAGGGGACACGGCAGACCGCCATCCTGCGCAGACAGATCTCGCGTCGGCGGTCGAGCTCGGACCGCAGTGCGTCGAGCCGCAGCTCACGACGGGCGGGAGCGGTGGGGGAGGGCAGCGAGAGTTCCGCGAGGAGGCCCTCGACCGCCGGGCCGAGGCCGGAGCGTGGCGTGCCAGGAGCGAGTCTCCCCTGCCGGTCACCGACGAGCACCCGCTCCATGGCAGTGGCCACCACCCGCCCCCGACCCAGCAACTGGCCCTGCGTGAGCACGGTCTGCACAGCCTCGACCAGCTCGCCCCGGCCCGCGGCGGGCAACCCGCGCAGCGTGGCCAAGTCCCGCGCCACCCGCACCACCTCCCGGGCGTCGGCGGGGCCACTGGGATGTCCCGCCTCGCGGACGGCGGCGCAGATCCGCACAGCCGTCGCCGTCAGCAAGTCGTCCAGTCGTCCCGGCTCCCCGGCCGCCCGGAACACCCCTCGCTGCCACTCCGGATCACGGATACCGGCCGGATACCCGGAGCGCTCGTCGAGCAGCGGGTACGAGTAGGGCACGAGGGAGGTGATGACCGAGGGGACGCCCTCCGCGGATCCGGCACCCGAACCCACCTGCCCGGCACCCGAACCCACCTGCCCGGCACCCGAATCCACCGGGCCGGAACCCGAACCCACCGGCCCGGAACCAGCCCGCAGCAGCGCGGGCGCGTGAAACGCCCCGATCACCGCTGCCGTACGCCGCCCCGAACACTCGGCCAGTCGATCCCGCATATTGGCCTCGCGCCGCAGGTCGTACGGGTCCACGGCGTCCTCTCCGGTGTCCGCCCGCAACGCCCAGCCGACGAGCAGCGCGGCGCGCCGCAACTCCTCCGGCGCGGCGCCCGGCGCGCCCGACTCCACCAACCGCGCCCACAGGTCGTCCTCCGTCCGGCCTCCGGCGCGCGCTCGCAGGGCGGCCGCCAGCCGCCCACGTCCGCCACCCGCTCGGCCCGCACCCGGCTCCTCCGCCACCTCCCGCGTCCGCTCCTCCGCGTCCCGCGCTGCCAGGGGCAGGTCGAACGGCACGACCGGCACCCCTGCCCCCCTCGCCCACCGAATCGCCGCGAGCTCCGGGGAGAACTCGGCGAAGGGCAGAAAGACCACCCCGCCGTGCTCCCGGCTCCCCGCCAGCGCCACCGGCGGCACCGTCGCCGCGTCCCCCAGGTACTCCAGCCACGGCGCGAACTCCTCCGGAAGCTCGATGAGGAGCACCTCCGGCGCCGCCGCCGACAGCATGCCCGGCACGGCCGCCGCGAGCGCCGGTGAATGGTGCCGCACGCCGATCAGGAACGGTTCCCGACACTCGGCCAGCGCCTCCAGAGCCACCTCGGGCGACCCCGCCGAGTCGGGCGCCGCCTCACACGAGGTCATCGCGCAGCTCCCACAGCGTCCGCCACAGCGCGGCGCCCTGCTCCGCGCGCCGCCGCACCGGACCGTCCCAGTAGCCCAGCAGCCGTGCGTGATCGGCCGGGTCGTCCTTGCGTACCGTGCCGAGCAGATGGCCGGGCAGGGTGCGCACGACATCCCTGCCGTCCCCGAGATACGCGGCGCCCAGGCCCATGGACGTGGCGACCTGCACCGCCTCCGCCGTCGACATCACCGTGGTGGGCCGCTCGACCTCCCAGCCCTCCGCGCTGCGGCCCGAGCGCAGCTCCCGGAAGGCCGTGACCAGCGCCTCCAGCACCGCGTCGTCGACGGAGAAACGGGCACCCGAGCGGGCGAGCGCGGCCGTGGCCTGGCCTCGGACCAGCTCCGTCTCGGCGTCGAGGTCGTCGATCGGTCCGACGGTCTCGAAGTTGAAGCGGCGCTTGAGGGCGGCGGACATCTCGGAGACACCGCGGTCACGGAGGTTGGCCGTGGCGATCAGCGTGAACCCCGGCACGGCGTGCACCGTGCCGTCCCCCTCCGGGCCGCCGGCCAACTCCGGTACCGCGATGCGTCGTTCGGACAGCAGGGACACCAGGGCGTCCTGCACCTCGGGCAGACAACGCGTGACCTCCTCGATCCGGGCGACGGCTCCCCGGGTCATGGCCGTGAGCACGGGTGAGGGCACCATGGCCGCTCGGCTCGGCCCCGCGGCGAGCAGCATCGCGTAGTTCCAGCCGTATCTGAGCTGGTCCTCCGTGGTGCCCGCGGTGCCCTGCACGGTGAGCGCGCTGGTGCCGCACACGGCGGCGGCCAGCAGCTCGGAGAGCATCGACTTGGCGGTGCCGGGCTCGCCGACCAGCAGGAGACCCCGCTCGCCCGCGAGCGTCACCACGCACCGCTCGACGAGTCCCCGGTCGCCCACGAACTTCCGTGACACGACGAGCCGTCGCCCGTCCGCGCCGCTCAGCGCCTCGCCGTCCGAACCGCACACGAACGTCACCACGGCGCGCGGGGTCAGGCGCCAGCCCGGCGGTCGCGGCCCCTCGTCGTACGCCGCGAGAAACGCCAGCTCCTCGGCATGACGGTCCTCGGGCAGCTCGATCTGCCGCGCGCCCGTCACGCTCGACACGTCCGGCACACCCGTTACGCCCATCGCCTCCGTCACGTCCGTCCTTGCCGTCTCACCCGATGCCGTCGTCCCGCTCGCCGTGCTCTGTCCGCCGCTCATGCCCTGCCTCCGCTCCGGCCGCCTCTGCCGCCCCGGCCACCGCGCCCGGCGAACTCCTCGAACCCGGGCGCGTCACCCTCGACGACCCGCCGCCAGGCCCGCGCGAACAACTCCGGCACCGGGCGGTCCGGCACCACGAAACCGTGGGCCGTCTCCGGCAGCAGCGGCGTTTTCCAGCTCTCGACGGGCAGCCGCGGCGCCTTGTGCTCCAGCCAGCCGCCGGGCAGGAACTGCGCTCGCCCGGCCCGGGACCGCTTCGCCTCCACCACCAGCCCGGTGGCGGCCAGTTCGACCCTGGCCCGCTTCAGCCGCGCGGGCTTCCAGCCGGTCCAGGCCGCCTGGTTGCGGTCCGTGGGGTCCGGGAGCGCGAGCAGCATCAGATAGAGCCCGGCCGCGTCCTCGGAGAGCCCGCACCGCTGCACTGCCTCGGCCACCAGCTCCGGCACGCTGTGGGCCGGGTGCTGGGCGGCTCCGGGAGGGCCGTCCGCCGTGACCAGGACGGTGAACTCCTCGCTCAACAGCGTGCGCAGCGACTGCAGTTGCCCGCTGTCCCGGCTCAGCGCCGCGAGCAGCTTCAGCGCCGGGTGATCGGGTCCGCCGTCCTCGCCCGCCTGCGGCAGCACGGCCGACGGCCGCAGCCATACGGTGTCCCACTCCGAGCGGTGCCGCATCGGCGCCAGCACGATCGCCGGGCCCGCCCGCAGCAGGCCCTCCGCGTCCCCGCCTCCCTGGGCGGGCAGCCCGAACGTCTCCCGTACCCCGGTCGACACCGTGTTGCCGTCATGGCCCCAGGTCACCCCGAGGTCGAGCAGCAGCCCGGGGTCGGTGAGGCGCTCGCGGAGCATGCGCAGGGTCTCGGGCAGCGTCGCGCGCAGCGGATCGCCGTACGGCAGCCGATAGGCGAGCCAGCGCAGCATGCCGACGTACGCGGCCAGGGTGGAGCCGGTGAACAGGGACTGGGCGTCCAGCGGTTCGAGTCCGTTGCCCCGCATCCGCTGCTCGGTGCGACCGGTCAGCTCGGGGCGCGCCTGGGGGTTGAGGACCGCGTCCAGCATCCGGCCCGGTCCGATCTCGCTCACCATCCGCGCGATCAGCTCGGGCGGCGCCGCCCGCCGCTGCCCCCGCCGCTCGATCCAGATCCGTACGACAGGCTCCAGGTCGAAACCGTCGGTCCACAGCCGTTCCATGCGTCCGGGATCCGTGGGGATCAGCGTGGCGGTGAACAACTGCCGTTCCGCGATGGAGAGTTCATCGAGAGCGGTCCGGGCGGCCTGCGCCTGCGCGCTCTTCGCGCCCAGTGGCTGGAGGTGCTCCGCGGGCAGCAGTCCGTCCTTGCCGTAGGAGTTGAGCCCGGGCAGCCCGAGGAGCAGCAGCGCTCCGGCCACCGCGCTGACACCCACTCGCTCGGCGAACTCCCGCGCCTGCTCCGGCCGGTAGGGCAGCGGTCCCCGCTCCCGCACGAGCGCCACCAACCGCCGTACGGCGGGCGCCAGGGCCTCGTCCCCGGGCGTACCCCGGATCTCGGACGCGACGAGTGCGAAGCCCTCCCAGGGGCCGAACTCGCCCGCCGGGGCGTACTCGACGGCGTTCCAGTACGCGTCGCCCGCGTCGACCTTCTGGCAGGACAGGATCAGCAGCCGCCGGTCGCCCGAGGCCAGCACCTCCCCGACGCGCTCCGGCCGCTCCGACCGGGAGGCCTTGAGCTGCACGACCCGCAGTCGTCCGCGGGGATCGACGAGCACCCCGTCGCCGACCGACAGAACGACGTCGAGGAATTCCAGCAGCCCGGTGCGCCGGCTCTCCGGCGTGGTGGGCGCGGCGGCGCGCAGGGCCGCCGCCGCCGTGCCGGGACCGATCAGCGAGAGCCAGGCGACTCCGGTGCCGACGAACGGGAACTTCGAGGGCGGTGTGCCCGGGGCCAACAGTGAGCGCAGCGCCCTGAGCTGGTCGACCGCGGTGGTGGCGTGTTGCTCGTTGCCGTAGTAACCGTAGAAGTGTCCGGGAGCGGTGAGCTCCCGCAGCGCCTCGCGCAGGACGTGGTCGTACGCGTGCCGGACTTCCTCCTCGTCCTGCGGCGCGGCGACCGGCCGCTCGGCCCGCTCGCCAAGCGTGGCGATTCGCTTGGCGCAGCGGGCCGTCTCCTCGACCAACCCGGCCACCCCGAGGGCGAGCCGCTCGTCGGTGACGGCGGGCAGCAGCCGGGCCACGGCCTCCCGCGGGCTCTCGCCGTCCCGGACGGCGGCCAACAGCGCGGTGGCGTCCGCGTCGGTCACGGCCCGCAGCGCGGCCGAGCCGTGCTCGTCGCGCGGGCGCAGCGCGTGCCAGTACCACAGCGGCGGCAGGAAGCGGGTGCCCGCCGCATGTGCGCTGCCGCGGTCGCCCAGCTGGACGCGGGCCAGCGACAGGCCGTCGCTGTCGCACAGCTCGACGATCGTGCGGTTCCAGCCCGTCTGCACGGGGTGCAGGACGGCGCCGCGCGGCAGGCGCAGGGGCGGGGCCGGAACGCCCTTGGTGGTCGCCGGGCTGCGGTTCCCGTCGACCGAACAGGCCGTCCAGGCACCGGAGTTCTGGTCGTGCGTCACCCACCAGCCGAGCAGCCCGTCCTTGCTGCCGAACGGCGAGCCCTCCAGACCCGGCTGGACCGGCAGCAGCCGGCAGTCCGTCTGTGTGAGGACGATGCCCGGGCGGGCGTCGGCGAGCGCCGAGTCGAAGAACGCAGGCACCGACATCCGGCCGCGCCTGGCGGAGGCGGGGTCGTACTCGTGCCAGCGGTTCTCGTGCAGCACCCAGTACGAGATGCCGTCCGAGGCGATCTCGCGGTGCTGCTCGGCGAACGTGGTGTCCCCGGCGTGCACGGGCCGGCCGCCGAAACAGCGACCGCCGTCGGGCAGCGCGAGCGACACCGGGTGGCCGCCGTACCAGCCGCCCGGCAGGCCCGTCGGCTTGAACACGTCGGCGGGGCGCCCGGACCAGACGGCCCGCTGCTCGTTCCCGTACCCCGACGCGATGAGCCACTGGCCGTCCACGTGACGCACCGTCGGCTCGCCGTACTGGCGTCCCTGGGACGGCAGGGTGAGCGTCCGCGCGTCGAGCAGCGCGTCGGGGCCGGCCAGCGCGACCTGGGTCTCGACACGGACGATCAGCGCGGGCCAGGCGTCCGCGTACTGGTACGACCGGCCGTGCTGACGCTGCCACGGGTGTGGTCCACTCGCCGGAGGAGTGACCTTGCCGAGGGTGTCCAGGGCCTCTTCGAGGGCGGGCCAGCCCAGTTCGTCGAGGATGCCCGCACGCAGGGTGCGGCCCAGGACCGGGGCGGGATCGAATCCGACGATCCGACGGACGGCCTCCGGTGCCGTCGCCAGTACGGCGGGTGCCGAGAAGCGGGAGACCTTGGCCAGCAGCTCGTCGAGCCCCGGCAGGCCGACCGGCTCGGCCAGTGCGTCGGCACGGTCCCGCAGCCAGCCCGCCACGGCCGTGCGCAGCGCCGGATGGTCCGCGAGCCGCCGCACGCGGGCCGACGGTCCGGACGCGGGTCCGTCCACGAGCGAGAGGCTCTCCACCGCCCTGCGCAACAGGGGAGTGAAGCGCGGGTCGGCGGTGACCGCGGCCAGGTCCCGGCGGCCCGGGCGCTCGTCGTCCGTCCAGTAGCGCAGCTCCAGACCCTCGGTCTCAGGGGACGGGTCGGCGACCGGCACACCCGCCGCGAGGGCGGTGTCCAGCAGGTC
Source organism: Streptomyces mirabilis (assembly GCF_039503195.1). Classification (NCBI taxonomy): domain Bacteria; kingdom Bacillati; phylum Actinomycetota; class Actinomycetes; order Kitasatosporales; family Streptomycetaceae; genus Streptomyces; species Streptomyces mirabilis. The sequence continues at coordinate 1,701,048 of NZ_JBCJKP010000001.1, read as the reverse complement.
GAGATCCACAGAGGAGTTCCAGCCCTGCTCGCGCAGCAGCCGCACCGGCTTGCCGTCGGCGATCAGCCGGGGCGCCAGCCGCTCCACCAGGGCGAGCTCCTCGACGAGCCGCTTGCGCTGCCGCCAGCCGCGCTGACGGTGCCGGTCCCAGGAGCTCAGCCAGTCGGCCGCGTCGACCGTGCCGTCGAGCAGCAGACCGATCGCCCCGCAGGCGTCGAGCAGCGCCAGCCACGCCGCGTCGAACTCCTCGCGCTGATCACCGCCCGTGGACGGCATCAGCGTCAACAACCGCTCCCGTACCGCCGGATCCTCGTGCGCCAGCTCCGCCAGAGCGGGCAGCGCGGACTTCCAGAAGCTCCCGGCCGCGCGGTTCATGGCCCCCGAGGGGAGGATCTCGGCGAGCAGCGCCCGCTCCTCGGCGCGCGGGTCGAGTCCCGCCCCCTTCGCCAGCCGCCGCAGATCCTCCAGCATGCCCGCGTAGGGAGCGATCCCGGCCGCGCAGCGCTGCGACGACAGCGTCCTGAACTGCTCGTACGCATCCGTGCCGGACAGTCGTGCCGCCAGGCCCTTGGCGTGCTCGCGCAGTGCCTTCCCGCTCAGCGCGCCCGCTCCGGCGAACTCCAGGAACACCTCCCGCAGCCGGTCCTCGTCCACGTCGAGGGCGTGCCGCTGCTCGGCGGCCCGGGCCTTGCCGAAGAACGACGCGGCGTGCTGGCGCGACTCCGCCGCCAGGAACAACCGGGCCACCTGCTCGTAGTACGTCGGCAGGAAGTGCGGCACCGACCGGTCCAGCCGGGCGCCGATCTCGTCGAAGCCGTCCTTGGCGTGGCCCGGCTTGCTCGACACCATCCGGGTGAGCCGCTCCATCTCCTTGACCACGGCGAGCGCATGGTGCCCGTTCACCGGGTCGTTGACCAGCGCCCAGGCGGGGAAACCCAGCGACTGCCGCCTCACCCGGCCCACCGGCGCCGCGTGGGCGGTACCGAAGCCCAGGTACTCCAGAGCGAGGTCCTCGGCGGGCCCGGTCGCCTCGGGCACCAGCCGCACCACCGTGCGCCCCTCCAGTACGGGATGCCCGTACGTCCGCGCCGTCAGCACATCGCCGGCACCCTCGCCCAGCGGCAGTACCGCTCCCGACTCCAGCAGCTGATCCCCGCTCACAGCTCCCCCTCCTCGTCCTCGCCGTTCACCACACGCCCCGCGTACACCAAAGCCGCCATCCGAACCCCCTCCGACCAGGCGACCGGCCCCACCTCCCGCAACGGCAGCCGGCGCCCGCCCGCGGCCCGCCACTCCAGGCCGCCGGTGCGGGTCTCGGACTCCGGGTAGTCGGCGCCGATCCAGTAGGCCGCCTCCACCGCGACCCCGTTCTCGATCAGCGGGCACACCGCGTACCCGCCGCGTACCCGATAGCCGTACGAACCCGCCCGCGCGGTCGCGTGCCGCAGTTCCTCGAACTTCCCGCCCGCGTAGGCACTCCACTCGAAGGCGGCGCCGTCCCTCTCGTCCGGCCGGGGCCAGACCTCCCGGAACAACTGGCCCGCGCCTTGCTCGACACCGAGCTCCGCCGCGAACTCCCGCAGCTCCTCCAGGTCTTCGAGGAGCACCGGATGCGGTATCACCACCGTCCGCGCGGCGAGCCGGACCGAGTCGCCGTCCAGGTCCACCACGCCGAGGCCCTGCTCCGGATCCGCGTCCCGCAGGAATCCGGCGAGCTCCAGCGCGACCGTGCCGTCCGTGTCCACCGGCGCCACCACCAGGTCCCGCAGCGCCGCCTGCCAGGCGGCGTCGGGCCACACCCGGGCCAGCAGGTCCGTCGGCACGGGCAGGGAGCGGACGATCCAGGTGTCCACCTGGGAGCGGCACTCCCGCTCATGCCGCTCCAGCCACTCGGCCAGCTGCCGCAGCCGGACGACCTCCACGTCGTCCCGCAGCTTCGCGGGCACCTGCTTCAACATGCGTCCGGCCGCGTTACGGCACCGCACCTGTGCGCCGTCCAACGTGACGGCGTACCCACTGGATGTCTCGATCCAACCCATGACAGGACCCCTCCCGAACCCACCTGTCGGCGATGGTGATCACAGTAGGGGAGGGGTCTGACAATGCCCCGAAGGGCTGTGCTCAAGCGGCCTTGAGCTGCGGTTTCTACGCGGCGTCCAGGGCGGCGCGGCAGGCACGCAGCAGCTGTTCGTCCTCGGCGATGTCATGGCTGCCGTATCCGCCGGCGCGTGCCTGGTGCCGCCGCGGCGTGGCGAGTTCTGTACGGAGAAGATCGTGGGCGGGCGCGCCCGCCGGCCCCATCCGGGTCAGACAGCCGGCGAGGAGGGCGCGGGTGTGCGCGTTCTGTTCCCAGACGGAGCGGAGCGTGGGGAGAACCGGTCCTGGATCCCCGGCGATGTCCCACAGGGCGCCCGTGGCGCTCGCACGCAGCCACACCTTCCCGGAGTCGGCCATGGCGCGCAGTGCCGGCAGGGCGGGCCGGGCCGCGGGTCCCAGTCGGCCCAGTGCCTCGGCCGCGTTGCGTGCGTGGAGCGGTTCCTCCACCAATTCTCTTCGCAGCGTCGGCAGTACGGCCTCCGCGTCGCCCTCCAGCGACCAGAGCGCGCCGGCCGCCGCCACCGCGCACCCCCCGTCCAGCAGTTCACGCAGGGCCGGTATCGCCTCTCGCGCGTCCGGGCCGCACCTGCCGAGCGCGTCGGCGATCGCCCGCACGAGCCACTCCCGGCTCCGCAGCCCCTCCGGCGCCCCGTGCAGCAGCCGCAGCATCTCCGGCACCGCAGGCGCGTGTCCCAGCCTGCCGAGCGCGAACAGCAGCGGCGCCGCACGGTCGTAGGTGTCGAGTGCGTCGAGGGGGACCTCGCGGAGCCGCTCGCGCAGCAGTGGAGCGAGTGTGGCCGCGGCCGGGCCCAAGTGCTCGGCTTCGTAACCGGTTTCGGGAGGCACGACCGGCCCGTCCAGCACCTCGGCGAGCGCCGCCACCGCGCGCGGATCGCCGGCTCTGGCGAGCGCCTTGAGCGGGGCGCCGAGGGTCGGCGCCCCGCGCTCCCACTGGCGTATCCGGTGCTCGGGGCCCGTCGCCACCAGGGCGGCCAGGTGGTCGGCGGCCGGGGCGGCCAGACCGAAGAGTGTCTCCAGGACGGAGGCCGCGGCATCGCGCAGCCGCTGCTCCTCGGCGACGACCTGTTCGCCGATCGACGCGACCAGCTCTTCGTAGGAGCCCCGCCATTCACGCAACAGCCCCGCCGCCATCCACACGCCGTTGCACCGGTCGGCCGTCTCGTCGCTGCTCAACTGCCCCTTGAGCAGGGCGATCCGGTCGGCGGTCCGGCCGCCGAGCGCGGTGTGCAGGGTTTGCAGGAGATGCCCCCCCTCCTCGTCGGCGGGGCGCAGGCGTCGCAGGTGGCCGATGAGGGTGTCGGTGTCGGGCCGCTCGGGTTGGTCCGGCACCCGGGGTCGTCGTGATCTGGCCCGAAGCAGTGCGATGACCGTGGGCACGAGGTCGGCTGGAAGGCGATCGGGTGCGCAGCCGGCGAGTTGGCCGAGGGCGGCGAGCCGCAGCCCGGGGTCGTGCGGAGCGGCACCGAGTTCGACCAGGTACTCCACCGCGGGAGCGGCGGACGCGGGGTGCAGGCGCGCGAACAGCCCCAGGCCCTCGGCCAGGGCCGGCCGGACCTGTTCTTCCTCTTCCTCCTCGAGTCGTCCCGTCAACAGCCCAAGGACGTGCTCCGGTTGGCCGAGGAACCGCACCAGCGCCGTCGGTGCCGTCCGGCGCACCTCCGGGTCCCGGTCCGCGAGCAGGCCGATGAAGGCCGCGGCGCCCGACCGTACCGCCGTGCGTGCCATGGCGTAGTTGCCCTCGGCGCCGTCCCCGTCTTCGAGCGGACCGTCGTCGAAGGCGTCCCCACCGCCGATGCTGACGAGCAGCTCCACGACGCCGCCCCGGTCGTGGAGTTCCGTATGCCCGACGAGTTCGAACAGGAACGGGATGCACGCGAGCGTCGAGTCGTAGACATCGCCCTGGTGGTGCACGGCTCCGTACATCCCGTCGAGCGCTCTCTCACGCTCCTGAGGGCATGCGGAGGCCAGTCCCCGGAGCAACTCCGGGACGTCCTCGGCGCTTCCGTAGGCATGTTTCATCGAGGCCCAGCCGACCTCGTCCATCCCCGTGAACACGGCATCCTCCCCAGGCGTACGACAACTCATCGTGAGTGTGCACCAAGGCACTGACAGTCACGTGTGCCTTGTGGGGTGTTCCGGCGACAGGGGTGGCAGGGGCCCGCCGCCCGCGCCCAGGGGATGCGCCTTGAGACGGAGGCGGCGGGAACGGCGGGGAACCGGTGGGACGCGTCAGACCCCGACGCCGAAGTCGGAGGCGATCCCGGACAGACCCGAGGCGTACCCCTGGCCCACCGCGCGGAACTTCCACTCCGCGCCGTTGCGATACAGCTCGCCGAAGATCATCGCGGTTTCGGACGCGGCGTCCTCCGACAGGTCGTAGCGCGCGAGTTCGGTGCCGCCGGCCTGGTTGACGACACGGATGAACGCGTTGCGGACCTGGCCGAAGCTCTGTCCGCGCGCGTCGGCGTCGTGGATCGAGACCGGGAACACGATCTTGGCGACCTCGGCCGGTACGCCGGCCAGGTTCACCTTGATCGACTCGTCGTCGCCCTCGCCCTCACCGGTCAGGTTGTCGCCGGTGTGCTCGACCGAACCGTCCGGGCTCTTCAGGTTGTTGTAGAAGACGAAGTGCTGGTCCGAGAGGACCTTGCCCGACTCGTCGACCAGCAGCGCGGACGCGTCGAGGTCGTAGTCGGTGCCCGTCGTGGTCCGCACGTCCCAGCCCAGACCGACCAGGACCGCGGTCAGGCCCGGTGCCTCCTTGCTGAGCGAGACATTGCCGCCTTTGGACAGGGAAACTCCCACGCTGCTCTCCTCCGTGCTGCCGGCGGCCGGGCGAGTGGACGCCCGGCACTGGATGGATCGACATCAAAAAACTACATCACTGTAGAAACAAAGCGGGAGTTGCCGGCCGGAACCCGTCGGTCCTACGTGTTCCTCGCCGCGGTGCCGGACGTGACCAGGCCCGCTTCGTCCGCCGTGATGACCGCCTGGACGCGGTCGCGGAGGCCGAGTTCGGCGAGGATGCGGGCGACACGGGTCTTGTCCGTCGCCTCGTTCAGGTGAAGGTGGGTGGCGAGTTCGGTGTTGCTCGGGCCCTGGGCGAGCGGACGCGGGACTTCGAGTCCGCGCGGGGTCGACGGGCCAGGTCGGGAGGGAGTGCGGTCGTCTCCGGGGACCGGCGGGCGTGACGTTCGACCAGGCGGCGGGTGATCGCCGGGGCCAGGAGTGCGTCGCCGGAGCGGACCAGGCGCACGGCGGAGACAAGGTGTTCGGGGGTGACGTCCTTGAGGAGGAACCCGCTGGCCCCGGCGGACAGCGCCGCGTACACCAGGTCGTCGAGATCGAAGGTCGTCAGGATGATCAGGCGGGGCGGGTCGGACGCGCCGGTCAGGATACGGCGGGTCGCCTCCAGGCCGTCCGGTTCGGGCATCCGGATGTCCATCAGCACCACGTCGGGGGCGGGTGCGGCGGACCGCTGCCACGGCTTCGGCGTCGTCGGCCGTCTCCGCGACCACGTCGATGCCGTACTCGACCATCACTGTCGCCATGGCGCCGACCGTGTGCTTCACCGTGTCCGTCAACGGCTCCTGCACCACCCGGTACGCGGCCGGATCGCCCCCGACGGCTTCGCTGCCCTGGGTGCGCTGCCGGCCGTCGGCTGGGCCGCCCGGACCCGCAGTGCCGTCGCCCTGCGCACGGAATAGCAGTGGAACAGGAGCGGAACCGGAACGGAAGGCGGGCGGAAGGGGGAGCCGGGAGCCGTCCGATCCGCACCCATGGTTGTACTGTTGCGCAAAGCAGCAATCATCAAGTGGGTGGCGGCCAGTGGGGCGTGCCCTCGACCGAGGCGAAGAAAGGCGGGCGCGCGATGCTCCGCAACGGACTGGAACCCTGGCACCTGCTGATCGTGGCGATCGTGCTCATCGTGCTGTTCGGCTCGAAGAAGCTGCCGGACACCGCCCGTGCGCTGGGCAAGTCGATGCGCATCCTCAAGAGTGAGACCAAGGCGATGAAGGACGAGAACCCCGCGTCCGCCGCCACCGCCGAACAGGGCACGGCTCCGGTGACCCCCACGGCGGTCATCAAGAACTCCGCCGAGCAGGCCGCCCCGCGGGCGACGACCGAGGCTCCGAGCGCCGCGCACTGAGCCCATGTGGTCCGTGTCCGGGGGCGGCGCACACCGCCCCCGGACACGGACACGTCTGAGGACTCAGTCCTCTTCGCCGCCTTCGTCGTCATCGCCCTCGAAGAAGTCGCCCACCTCGTCCACGACTTCGGCCGCGACCAGTCCGCCGACCACCCCCACCGCGAGTCCCGCCGCGCCGGCCGCGACCACGGTGCCGAGGCCGGGCCCGGAGCGGTGGCCCTCATGACCGGACCCATGGCCGGACGCATGGCCGGACCTATGGGCCGAGGGGTGCCCGTACCCGCTTCCGGCGGCATACGGATCGGCGTGGCCGTACGTGGCGTGGGAGCCGTACGACGCCCGGTGTTCGACCAACTGCCTGATCCAGCCGTCGACTTCGCTGTTCCAGTCGCGGGCCCCGACATCGTGATGGCTCACCGTGAAGCGGGTGAGGGCGTCCTGCCCCGACTCGAAGAGCCCGCCGCGCTTGTCGGCCTCCAGGACGATCTCCATGCCGGCCGGGGTGGCGAGGAAGGTCAGCTCGATCTCGTTCACCACGTGCGCGTACTGCGGCGCGGGCGTCAGCTCGATCTCCTGGTAGAAGGGCAACTGCTGCCCCGTACCCCCGATGTGGCCGTGTTCGAGGTCGGCGGACTTGAAGCCGAAGCCCAGCTGCCCCAGCGCCTCCAGGACCGCTTCCTGGACCGGCAGCAGACGCACCGCGAGCGGATCCAGGTCGCCCTTGTCCCTCGCACCGGCCACCGCGAGCTCGGTGCGCACACCGAGGACGATGCCCAGCGGCTGCCCGTACAGCTCGCTGACCGGTGTCTCCCACGGCAGGGACACGCTGAACGGAACGCTGTGGCGTTCCTGCTCGGCGAGGCGGAAACCGCCGCCGACCGTGAACCGCTCGAAGACGACGGCGCCCTCGCTCTCCCCGTCCTCGTGCTCGGCCTCCACCCGGGCGATCAGTTCGAGCCCGATGTGCTCGATCTCCACGTTCGCGCTGCCACCCTGGAGATGGACCTGTCCGGACAGGATCCCGCCGGGCGCCACCGCGCCGCCGTCGAGAACCGTGTCCACCGAGGGGCCGCCTGCGCCCATCGCCCCGAGCAGCCGTTTGAACACCATGTCGGTGTGGCTCCTTCACTGATCGCACTCATCGTTCCGAACCGGCTCGGAGCGTGCCCCGAGCCGGTGTGATCAGAACTGACGGCATCGGTAAAGAAGTTCCCAAGTCACCTGGACGGAGCCTTCGGCGATCCGCGCGAACAGTCCGGGCAGCCGCTGCGCCGTGCGGGCCGCCGTGCCCTGGGTCCCGCCCGCGCCGGGAGCGGGGACAGGAGGAGGACGGAGAGCGCGGACAGGGTGAGGGCCAGGGCGGGGGGTGGCCGCGATGCGTTTCATGAGGGCGTCGATTCGTCCGGGGCGGGCGCGGTGAATCGGCCGCATCGTTTCCGGACGACGTGAACGTCGGATGACTGTGACGTGGCGGGCGCCGGGTGCGCGTGCCCCGGCGCCCGTGCCTCGAACAGGCGCGAGGAGTTACCTGGCTGACGAGGTGTCGGTCGAGGAACCGCGCTGCTGTCCGGGGACCTGCCCGCTGCCGTGCGGGGGCTGGGACCGTCCCCGCGGCGCCCGTAGGAGTGGACGCCGGCCGAGCGCGGGCAGCGCGGGCGGGGTGAGGAAGCCCTCCGCGCGGGCGGCGGCGATCCCGATGCGGGGGAGGTCGCTGCTCTTCTCGAACAGGAGGTAACGGGGCTCCCAGATGGGCCGGTACTTGGCGTTGGCCCGGTAGAGGGACTCGAGTTGCCACCAGCGGGAGAGGAACGTCAGCACCGCGCACCACAGACGCAGCACCGGTCCGGCGCCCAGCCGGGAGCCGCGCTCGAAGACGGAACGGAACATGGCGAAGTTCAGCGAGACCCGCTGCACCCCGATCTCCTCGGCGCGCAGCAGGAGTTCGATGACCATGAACTCCATGAGGCCGTTCTCGGAGTCACGGTCCCGGCGCATCAGGTCGAGCGACAGCCCCTTGTCGCCCCACGGTACGAAGCTCAGCACGGCCCGCGGTTCGTCCTGACTGTCGCGGCACTCCAGCATCACGCACCGGCCGTCGCCCGGGTCGCCGAGCCGGCCGAGCGCCATGGAGAACCCGCGCTCGGTCTCGCCGTCCCGCCAGTGGTCCGCCTTGTCGATGAGGGTGGCCATGTCGGCCTCGGGGATGTCCTCGTGGCGGCGGATGCCGACGGTGTAACCGGCCCGGCGGATGCGGTTGTGCGCCTGGCGCACTCCGCGCATCGCGCGTCCTTCGAGGGTGAAGTCGGCACGGTCCACGATGGCTTCGTCGCCGAGTTCGAGGGCGTCGAGGCCGTGCCGGGCGTAGATCGTGCCGGCCTCCTCGCCGGCGCCCATCACGGCCGGCGTCCAGGCGTGCCGCCGCGCCTCGTGCAGCCATGCCTCGATCGCGCCGGGCCAGGCCTCGGGGTCGCCGATCGGGTCGCCGGAGGCAAGGGTCACACCGCCGACCACCCGGTAGGCGATCGCCGCCTTGCCGCTCGGGGACCACATGACGGCCTTGTCGCGGCGCAACGCGAAGTAGCCCAGCGAGTCCCGCTCACCGTGCTTGGCGAGAAGGTCGCGCAGACGTCGCTCGTCGTCCTCGCCGAGGAGTTCCCGCCCGCGCGGGGCGCGGAAGCAGGCGTAGAGCACGAGCAGGAAGGAGGCCGCGATCAGGATGTTGACGATCACGTCCACCCAGCGGGGCGCGATCACCGAGTCGAGGCGGTCGGCGAGCGGGCCGACGCTGACCCCGCGCAGCAGCGTGTACGCGATCCGGTCGCTCAGCGGCGCCCCGGACACCTTGTTGGTGGCGCTCACCAGCAGCGTTCCGAGGGTGCCGCTGACCAGGAAGCCCCCGGCACCGACGGCCAGCGCCAGCCGGGGGTTGGAGCGGTCCCCGACGGCCTGGAACTCCTTGCGCCCCACCAGCAGCGCGACGACGAAGAGCCCGGTGAACACGGTCGAGAACCAGTTGAAGCCGTGCTGTCGGTACTGCTCCTGCGTGAGGGCCAGGACGTACAGGCCGAAGAGCGGTCCGGCCAGCAGCATGTTGAAGATCCACGCGGCCCGTTTGCGGCGCCGCATCACGAGGGCCAGGAACAGCGCCAGCGCGGCCGAGACCAGCCCGGCGGTGGCCAGGTACGGGGTGAAGAACTCACCTCCGTTGTGCTCGTGCACCTCTTCCCGGAACGGCAGCGACGTGACCGCCACCAGGTTGAGCAGCGCGAGCAGCCGCAGGTACCAGACCGTGGCCGCGGCCGCCCGTGGTCGTAGCCGGTCGACCATGGCCGGCCGTCCGGTCGGGGCCGTCCGGCGGGATTTCGAGTTCCTCTGTTCCGGGACGAGTACTGGCTGTTGTGCAGACACCGTGGAGCATCACCTTGGGGAGAGGGTGGTGGGGGAGAGCTGTGAGAGCGGGGGCGGCGAACTCTGTGTGTTCCCTGAGTGGGGCAGAGCGGGGAAACCCTACATGCTGTAAGGAAAAGGTGAGTTGTGGTCGCGGTGAGGATTGCCGCCGGGGGTCTTAACGAGTGGCGGTCAGCGGTGTTGCGGGGAAAGACTGCCTGGTCCCGGCGGTGCCGCGGGGTAAGTAACTGGTAAGAATCGAAGCGCGGACGGAACGTCCGTGGCGGGGGAGCGACCGCGCCGCCGGGCTGTCGCACTACGCTGCGCGCATGGGCGCGGAGGCCGGGCCTCTTGCCTGCCACTCTGGTGTTACCGCAGCTCAGAGACGTGATGCCCGCCCAGCGTGGCCCCCGCGACGACATATCGGCCGATCCGCGCTCGATGCGGCCGACCCGGGCACCGCGTGCGATCCGCGTCCGCTGTGTCGCGATTTGCGCGCCCTCTTGCCCCCTAGTTAGGCATGCCTACACTAAGCCCCGCCCTTGGCCGTCCGGCCTGGTATTTGCTGCATCGGAGAGAGGCCCGAGGTGTGGGACGACGCGTTTCCCAGCTGTCTGATCGGTCTGCGTGAGGGGTTGGAAGCGGGACTGATCGTCTCGGTTCTGGTCGCCACGCTCGTACGGTCCGACCAGCGCGGCAGACTGCCCCACGTGTGGACGGGAGTTGCCGCCGCCATCGGGTTGTCGATGAGCTTCGGCGCGGTCCTCACGTTCACGGCGGCGAACCTGCCGGGGAAGTCGCAGGAGGCGTTCGGGGGCACGCTGAGTCTGGTCGCGGTCGTGTTCGTCACCGCCATGGTGTTCTGGATGCGGCGCTCGGCCCGTACGTTCTCCGGCGAGATCAAGCAGAAGGTCACCGCCGCGCTGGGCATGGGCGCGGGCGTACTGATCGCCACGTCGTTCCTCGCCGTCGGCCGTGAGGGCCTGGAGACCGCGCTGTTCCTGTGGACCACCGCGCAGGCCGCGGGGAGTTCGTCGGGTCCGCTGGCCGGAGCGGCGGTCGGACTGCTGCTCGCCGCGGCGCTGTGCTGGGGCCTGTACCGGCGCGTCCTGCACATCAACCTCACGCGGTTCTTCAGCATCACCGGTGCCGTGCTCATCGTCATTGCCGCGGGCGTCCTCGGTTACGGCATGCGCGACCTCCAGGAAGCCACGGTGATCCCGGGCGGCACGTCGTACGCCTTCGATCTGTCGGCGCATCTCGACCCGGCCTCCTGGTACGTCACCGTCGTCCAGGGCACGCTCAACCTCACCCCGCAGATGACCTGGCTCCAGGTCGGTGTCTACGGCTCGTACCTGGCGATCGTGATGACGCTGTTCGTACGCGGCGTCCGCGGGGCGGCCCCGGCGAAGCCGGTGCCCGTGGCGCCCGGCGCCGCGGTGGCCGCCGAGCCGACGGCCGGGGCGTCCGCACCCGCCGAGGGCGCGAAGCCCGCGGTGCTCGCCGCGACGGACGTCGCGGGGGCAGCCGAGCGCGTGTCCGTGCCGCTCGACTCCGCCGAGGCGGAGCAGCCCGCGACGCCCGCCGCCACGCGGGCCGGGAGTCCCGCCGACCCCGACCCCGATCCGGGCGCCGGGAGTGCCGTCGCGTCGACCGCCGTCGAGGCCGAGCGGTCCGCCGCGCCCGCTCCGGCCGGGGGTGAGGCCGGCTCGGTTTCCGCCGACGCCGACAAGGCCGCCACGTCGGCCGCGATCGAGGCCGGCCCGTCCGTGACGTCCGCCTCCGAAGGGGAGCATGCCTCCGAGCCTGCTTCGTCCAGCCCCGAGAAGGCGTCCGCTCCCGCCGACAACGCCGAGCCCCCGGTGTCCACGCCGTCCACCCCCCGTCGCTTCCCCCGCTGGACGGTTCCCGCCGCTCTCGTCGGCGTGCCCGCGCTCATCGCGGGGATCACCGTCGCCGCCAGTGGGGGAAAGCCCGCGTCCGGGACGCCCGTCGTCGAGGTGTCCGCGGCCGACTGCGGCAAGGGCTTCAGCGCGCCCAAGCCGGGTCGGCAGACCTTCCAGGTGCGCAACACCGGCTCCCGTACGTCCGAGATCTATCTGATCGACCCGGTCAGCAACGCCGTCTACGGCGAGGTCGAGGGCATCGCTCCCGGCACCACCCGCGCCCTGATCGCCACCGTCGGGACGGGCTCGTACGCCTGGCGCTGTGTGCCCAACGGCGGGAAGGCCGTCACCTCGGCGGCCGTGCGCGTCAGCGCGGGCGGCGGCTCCGTCCAGGCCGTACTTCCGGTCTCCGAGAAGGATCTCGCCGCACCGCTGGCCGCCTACCGGACGTACGTCGACCAGGGTCTGGCCGACCTGCAGACGAAGACGCGCACCCTCCAGAGCGACCTCGACGCCGACAAACTCGACCAGGCGCGCAAGGACTGGCTGCCCGCGCACACGCGGTACGCCTCGCTCGGCGCCGCCTATGGAACGTTCGCCGACTTCGACGCGAAGATCAACGGCCGTACGGCCGGACTCGCGGGCGGGGTCGACGACCCGGCCTTCACCGGCTTCCGCCGCATCGAGTACGGCCTGTGGCACGGCCGGTCCGCCGCCACCCTCGCGCCGTACGCCAAGCAGCTCGCCGCCGATGTGGACGCCCTGCGCAAGGACTTCCCGAAGCAGGACTTCGACCCGGCCGACCTCCCGCTGCGCACCCACGAGATCCTCGAGAACACCCTGCACCGCGAACTGAGCGGCAACGCCGACTACGGCAGCGGCACCGAGCTGGCCACCACCGAGGCCAACCTCGACGGCACCCGAGAACTGCTCACCCTGCTCCGACCGCTGATCGACAAGCGCAACGCCAAGGTGATCCCGGCCGTCGACACGTGGATGCGGCGCACCGAGCAACTGGTGCTCGCCCAGCGGGCCGAGGACGGCACCTGGACGCCGCTGGACAAGCTGTCCGACACCGACCGGCAGCGCGTCGACGGCGCGGTCGGCCAGTTGCTGGAAGAGCTCGCCCCGATCCCGGACCTCCTGGAGATCCGCAAGGCCGCGTGAGCAGCCCAACGCCAGCTTGAGCGACCGCAATGCCTGCCTGAGCGACCCCAAGGCCGCGTGAGCAGCCCCGAGGTCGCGCCGGCGGCCCGGCGGCGCCGGCCCCGAGACCGTCGGCCACCCGTGTCGAACCACCGACCCCGCAGTACCGGGACCATGTGCCCACAGGAGAGGACCTCCCCCGATGACGACCCCGAGCCAGGACGACCAGGCCGCGCAGGGCGGCTGCCCCTTCGGCCGCCGTACGTTCACCAAGACCGCCCTCGGCGTCGGCGCGGCAGGAGCCGCCCTGGCGGGCGCCGGGCTCGTCGGGGCCCAGGTGGCCGCGGGCAGCACTCCCGCCGCGGCGGCCGACTCGGGCAGCGGCAAGGTGTCCTTCCACGGCGCCCACCAGGCCGGCATCACCACCCCCGCGCCCACGGCAGCCGTCTTCGTCTCCTTCGACGTCATCGCCGAGGACCGCACCCAACTGGCCGCCCTGCTGCGCACGATCACCGAACGGGCCCGCTTCCTGACCACCGGTGGCACCCCGGTCGACCTCGGCGTGGGCGCACCGCCCTCCGACAGCGGTCTGCTGGGACCGGACCTGCCCGCGGACGACCTCACCGTCACCGTGGGCGTCGGCGCCTCGCTCTTCGACGACCGCTACGGCCTCGCCGGCCGCATGCCGCGCCACCTCAAGCCGATGCGCACCTTCCCCAACGACAGCCTCGACGCCGCCGAGTGCCACGGCGACCTGTCGTTGCAGCTGTGCGCCGCCAACTCCGACACGGTGCTGCACGCCCTGCGCGACATCACCCGGCACACCCGCGGCGCGATGCAGATCAAGTGGCGCATCGACGGCTTCCAGAACCCGTCCCGTCCCACCGGCGCGCAGCGCAACTTCCTCGGGTTCAAGGACGGCATCGCCAACCCCGACACGGCCTCGTCCCGCGAGATGGACAAGCTCGTCTGGGTCACCGCGGCCGACGGCGAACCGTCCTGGGCGGTCGGCGGCAGCTACCAGGTCATCCGGATCATCCGCATGCTGGTCGAGTTCTGGGACCGGGTCTCGCTCACCGAGCAGGAGAAGATGATAGGCCGCCGCCGTGACACCGGCGCACCGCTGGACGGCGTCCAGGAGACCGACCTCCCGCGCTACACCAAGGACCCCAAGGGCGAGGCGATCCCGCTGGACGCCCACATACGGCTCGCCAACCCCCGTACGGCGAAGACCGACACCACCCGGATCCTGCGCCGCGGCTACAACTACGACCGGGGCGTCGACAAGGCGGGCAACCTCGACATGGGCCTGGCCTTCTGCTCCTACCAGCAGGACGTGGTCCGTCAGTTCGAGGCGACCCAGACGCGTCTGATCGACGAGCCGCTCGTCGACTACATCAGCCCGACCGGGGGCGGCTACTTCTTCGCGCTGCCCGGGGTGAAGGACAAGTCCGACTGGCTGGGCCGCTCCCTCGTGGAGGGCTGAAGCGAAGGGTGAACAGGGGGTTGGGCCGGGGTCGGCAGCGGAGCCGGGCAGGAGGCCGCCCCGTCCAGCGTACCGAGCAGAAACGGCATCACCCCCCGCTCCAACAGGGCCAGTTGCCACTCCTCGTGAGCACGCCTCACCTCGGTATCGCGGTCCTCCGAGGTGGGGCGGTCGCGCGTCGCCAGTGACCAGAGGAGGTCGCCCAGCGCCGCGCCCGCCGTCACCGCGGCCAGGATCACCACCACCATGATCAGTCCGTCGTTCAGATGCGGGCGGACGTCGAGGGCGTGCAGGTCGAACCCGCTCAGGACGTACACACCCGCGGCGACGACACCGAGACTCGGCACGAGCAGTGCCGAGACGGACACGGAGCCGTCCCCGACACGTACGGCGGCCTTCGCGGGTCCCTCGTGTCGCCCGGACGCCCGCAGTCGGAGGTACCGGTCGTACTCGACCGCGGCGGTCAGGGAGAGCGAGGGGCGCGCCTGAAGAGCTTCGGCGCGCAGGCGCTCGCGCGTGTCCGCCACGCCGAAGCGTTCCACGGCTGCCATGATCTCGGGAGAGTGGAGGGCCCGCTCCAGGATCCGCTCGAAAGTGCCGTCGCTCGGCGCCGCCGGACCGTCGTCACGTTCCTTCATTTGGGGGTCCCCCGAGACGTAAGAGGCTCACGATGAGGCAAACCCTACAGTATGTAGGGTTTCCGCTCGTCAACCGCTTCGGTGTCGGGTCTCCGTCGGGTCGTGGGATCTTCGCGGACTCTTCGGCATGGGATACGTCGACCTGCGCCGGGCGTCACGGCCTCCTGGTGGCCCGGTGCACGAAGGCGGGCGGGAGGTTCGGCCACACCACGGGCGAGCGTTCCAACCGGTCGAAGCGGTAAGCCAGTTCAGCGGTGAAGTCACGGGCGGGCGGAGTCCAGGCCGCGTGCAGATACGCGAAGGTGGTGAACCGGCCGCCGGGCGCCAGGACTTCGCTCACGGCGTCCAGGATGTGTCCACGCCGATCCCGCGACATGACCGTCCACGGCAGCCCGGACACCACCACGTCGACCGGTCCGCTCACCGCGGCGGGCAGCTCGGCGGCCGAACCCCGCACCACCGTCAGCCGTTCGTCGTGCCGCGCGGCCGACAGTCGTGCCGCGAGCACCGCATTGAGCTCGACCGCGACGAGCCGCGCCTCGGGTGCCAGCCGGGCGAGGATCGCGTCGGTGAACACCCCGGTCCCCGGACCCAGTTCGACGACGAGCCGGGCTCGCTCCAGATCGATGCCCTCGGTCATCGCGTGGGCCAGCCGACGTGAACTGGCCGCCACGGCACCGGTCATGAGGGGCCGTCTGAGGAACTCGGTGGTGATCGACATGGCCGCCATGCTGGAAGCGCGCCGGGTGGCCGCACGTCGTATCCCCGGTCGGTGCGCGTACGACCGCGGGAGGACCCCGTGACGCCCCGCAGGACGATGCGGCGGAGCGGGCCCCGGTCATAGCGTGAGGCGGTGCATCGGCTGATCGAGACCCTGTCCCGCCGGCGGCGCGGCCACCCGTGGCTGACGGACGTCCTGCTGGTCGTGCTGGTGGCCGTGCCCCCGGTCATCCGCCCGGAGCCGGGCTGGCGGCCGGTCTGGGTGCAGGCGGGCGTGTACGTCGCCCTGGTGTTGCCCCTGTTGTGGCGCCGCCGTCGGCCGGTGCTCGTCGCGGCCCTGGTGACGGCGGCCTTCTGGGCGCAGTACCTCGGACACGTGTGGGGACAGGAGCCGGGGCGCGGCGCCGTCGCCCTGGCCGCGGTCCTGGCCACCCTCACCGTGCGCGGTCTGCGCCGAGCCGCCGCGCTGACCGTGGTGTGTGCCGCCGTCTGCGTACTGCTGTGGATTCCCGCGTGGCAGCGGGAGTACGTGGGTCCGGGTGCCCGAGGCGCCTGGCTCACCCCGCTCGCGGTGGGGCTGCTGCTGGCCGGGGCCTGGGTGTTCGGCGAGTACGTCCGTGCCCGGCGCGCCTACCTCGCCGAGTTCGAGCGGCGGGCCGTACTCGTCGAGTCGGAGCGCCTCGCCCTGGCCCGGGTCGCCGTCGCCGAGGAACGGGCGCGCATCGCCCGCGAGATCCACGACGTCCTCGCGCACAGCGTCAGCGTGATGGTGGTGAACGCCGAGGGCGGCAGGCTGATGCGGCATGTCGACCCCGCCGTCGTCGACCGCACCCTCGGCGTCATCAGTGCGACCGGCCGCGAGGCCCTCGGTGAACTGCGCAGGCTGCTGGAGGTGCTGCGTACGCCCGACGCGGACGCCTCGGCGGATCCCGACCACCACCCCGATTCCGACCCCCGTGCGACTCCCGAGCCCCTCTCGGCCGATCTGCGCCGGCTGATCGGACGCCTCAACACCAGCGGCACGCGCGCCCGGCTGGACGTGCGCGGCGAGCAGCGCGGTCTTCCTGCGGACCTCACCGTGCAGACGTACCGCATCGTGCAGGAAGCGCTCACGAACATCGTCAAGCACGCGCCGCAGGACGCCACGATCCACGTACGGGTCGACACGGGCACTCAGGGGCCCGGGCGGCTGGTCCGCGTGCGGGTGGAGAACTCAGCCGGAGCCGGAGCCGGACACGCAGCAGCCGCAGGGGGCGCCGTCGCCGGGCGCCCCGCCCCGCTGCCCTCGTCCGGTCGCGGTCTCACCGGCATGCGCGAACGCACCGCCCTGTACGGCGGGAGTGTCGATGCCGGGCCCACACCCGACGGCGGTTACCAGGTCGTCGCCACCCTGCGCGTCGCCGAGCCCGAGCCCACCGGGGCGGCCCCATGACCGGCCCGACCCCGATCCCGGCCTCGACCCCACCCCCTATGTCGTCCCCGTCCCGCGTGCTGATCTGCGACGACCAGGAGCTGATCCGGATGGGGCTGCGCATGGTCGTCGACAGCCAGCCCGACCTCACCGTGGTGGGCGAGGCCGCCGACGGCGACGCGGCGATCGCGGGCGCCGCCGCCCTGGAGCCGGACCTCGTCCTGATGGACGTACGCATGCCCGGTCTGGACGGCCTCGCCGCCACCGAGCACCTCTGCGCGCAGCCCCACGGGCCCCGGATCCTCGTCGTCACCACCTTCGACCTCGACGAGTACGCCTACGCCGCCCTGCGTGCCGGCGCGAACGGCTTCCTCGTCAAGGACGCCCCGGCCGAGGAGATCCTGGTGACCGTACGGGCGGTACTGCGGGGCGAGGTCATGGTGGCGCCCTCGCTCACCCGGCGCCTGGTCGAACGCTTCGTCCTGCACGGGCCCGCGTCCGCGTCCACGCCCGACCAGCGCCGCCGCCTCGCCGCCCTCACCGAGCGGGAACGGGAAGTCCTCGCCCTGGTCGCCCGGGGACTGGCCAACGGCGAGATCGCGGGCCGCCTCTTCGTCGGCGAGACGACCGTCAAGACCCACCTCGGGCGCATCCTGACCAAGCTCGGACTCCGGGACCGTATCCACGCGGTGATCTTCGCCTACGAGAGCGGGCTGCTACGGGTCGGGGACTGAGCGCCGAAAGGGGTGAGCGCCGACAGAGGGGAACGGCGACAGAACTGAGCGGCGGCAGGCATCCCGCCGTCCGGCGGGACTTCTCCGCCGTCCGGCGCTGCCGTGGGACCGCGGGCGCGCGGCACGATGACAGTCAGTGGTCACGGTCACAGGGACGTGGCCCGGACGCAGGGAGAGCCGATGACCACCAATCCGTCCGCCGAGGCACAGGGCTCCCGGATCGGGCCGCCCCCGCCGTTCGACCCGGAGCTCGCCGCCGCCCTCGAGATCATCCGCGAACAGCTGCCGTCCTCGTTCAGCATCGAGATGATCCCGGCGCTGCGCGAGGGCATCGCACTGTCCGAGGGGGCGGACCTGGACCTGACCCGGGACGGCGCCTTCGAGGTGGAGGAGCGCACGGTGCCCGGGCCGCAGGGCGCACCGGACATCTCCCTGCTCATCTGCCGGCCGACCCGGGCCGCCGCGGCCGTGCCCGTCGTCTACAACGTGCACGGCGGCGGCATGGTGATCGGCGACAACCGCACCGGTGTCGGGGAAATGCTCGACTGGGCCGAGGAGCTGGGCACGGCCGTGGTGTCGGTGGAGTACCGCCTCGCGCCCGAACACCCGCATCCGGCCCTCGTCGAGGACTGCTACGCCGGACTGAAGTGGACGGCCGAGCATGCCGGGGAATTGGGGTTCGACCCCGAGCGGATCATCGTCGCGGGCGCGAGCGCCGGGGGCGGTCTGACCGCGGCGGTCGCCCTGCTCGCCCGGGACCGCGGCACACCGGTGCTCCTGGGGCAGGTGCTGCTGTGCCCGATGCTCGACGACCGCAACGACACCCCCTCCAGCCATCAGATGGCCGGTCTCGGAGTGTGGGACCGCGCGGCGAACCACATGGGGTGGACGGCCCTGCTCGGTGACGCCCGCGGCGGCCCGGACGTCTCTCCCTACGCCGCCCCGGCCCGCGCCGACGACCTCTCCGGGCTGCCTCCGGCCTTCATCGACGTCGGCTCGGCCGAGACCTTCCGGGACGAGGCCGTCGCCTACGCGAGCGGCCTGTGGCAGGCGGGCGGCCGGGCCGAACTCCACGTGTGGCCCGGTGGCTTCCACGGATACGACCTGATGGCGCCGCAGGCCGCCCTGTCCCAGGACACCAAGGCCGCACGTCTGCGCTGGCTGCGCCGGCTCCTGGAGAACTGACCCCGTCCACCGGGCCTCCTGCCGGTGACGGCTTGGCACCGGGCGCCGGAGGACGGAGCATGAGGGGGCGACGCTTTCCGGTGGCCCGTGCGAGGTGAGTGAGTTCGGTGAAGGAGCTGGCGGGCAGGCTCGCGGCGCTCGACCCCGACGCGGGTGCCGCACTCCAGGTGATCGCCTACTTCGACCGGCTGATCGAGGGCCGGGCGGGTCTGGAGTCGTTGGTGCGGGGCGCGGCGGTGCTGTCCGGCTGCCCGGCTCGGCTCGTCGACGAGGAGCGCGGGGTCCGTGTCCGGGTCGAGGCCGAAGGAACGCGCCGGGACGACGGCGGCCCGCTCGACCCGGCCTGGCCCTCGGCCCCCTTGACGCCGGACGGACCGCCTGCCGTCTGGCTGGAGCGCACAGGAGTCTCCGACGGGGTCCACGCGATGGTCCTCGAGCGCGCCGCGGCCGCCGCCCGGGCGGTGCTGGACAGGACCCGCGGGCGGGCGCCGGCGGAGGCCCGCCAGGCCGACCCCGCCTCGGTCGAGGTGCTCCTGGACGCCGCCGCCACCGAGCACGCCCGGCGTCAGGCGGCCGTCCGGCTCGGCCTGCGGAACGTCTCCGCCGCCCGTGTGGTGGCGACCGCCGAGGGTGGCCCGCTCGTCGAAGCGGTGCCCGCCACCGGCGACAGCACGCCCACCACCGGTGGCCGTCGCGCGGGCATCGGCCCCGCGGTGCCCGTACGGGACCTTCCGGCCTCGTGGGCCGCCGCCCGTACCGCCCTGCGGTTCACCGCGGAGGGCACCGACCAGGACCCCGGCCCCCGCACGGTGTACGCGGACGAGCTGGGCGGCCTCGCGCTGCTCGCGGACACGGTCGGCCCGACCACGGAACCCGTCCCCGACGTCCGCGCCCTCGAACACGCCGTCGCGACGGCCCCCTGGGCGGCGAGCACGCTGAACGCGGTCGCCTTCAGCACGAGTCTGCGCGCCGCCGCGGCGGAGCTGAACGTGCACCACTCCACACTCCAGGACCGCCTCGTCCAGGCCGAGCACTGGCTCGACTGGCCGGTCCAGGACCCGCACGGCCGGCTCCGCCTCCAACTGGCGCTGGTCCTAAGACGGTTGCACCGGAACGCGGCACGCTAGGGCGTGCTCCGGAACGGCCGCGCGGGGTGGTGGTACGGCGGGGTGGCGGTACCTCTACACGGAGCGGTGGTACTGGTCGGGGACGTGGACCTCCGCGCCCAGTTCACGGGCCGCCAGGCGCGCGAACGAGGGGTTGCGCAACAACTCGCGTCCCAGCAGCACGGCGTCGGCCTCGTCGTTGGCGAGGATCTTCGCGGCCTGCTCGGCGTCGGTGATGAGACCGACGGCGGCGACGGGCAGCGAGGTCTCCGCCTTGACCCGGGCGGCGAAGGGGACTTGGTAACCCGGCCCGACCGGAATGCGTACGCCCGAGACGTTGCCGCCGGTGGAGACGTCGAGCAGGTCGATGCCGTGTGCGCGCAGCTCGCCCGCGAAGCGGACGGTGTCGTCGGCGCTCCAGCCGCCCTCCTCCAGCCAGTCGGTGGCGGAGATCCGGAAGAACAGCGGCTTGTCGTCGGGCCACACCTCCCGCACGGCGTCCACGACCTCGAGGGCGAAGCGGACACGGTTCTCGTACGAGCCGCCGTACGCGTCGGTGCGGCGGTTGGAGTGCGGGGAGAGGAACTCGTTGACGAGGTATCCGTGGGCGCCGTGGATCTCGGCGATCTCGAAACCGGCGTCCAGCGCGCGCCGCGCCGCGTCCGCGAACTGGCCCACGATCTCCCGGATCCCGGCCACGGTCAGCTCGGTCGGCACCGGGTGCCGCTCGTCGAAGGCCAGCGCGCTCGGAGCGAGCGGCTGCCAGCCGTACGCGTCCTCGCCGACCGGCGCGCCGCCCTTCCAGGGACGGTCGGTGGAGGCCTTGCGGCCGCTGTGCACGAGCTGGATCGCGGGCACGGTGCCCTGGCTCCGGAGGAAGCGCGTGATCCTGCGGAAGGCCTCGACCTGGGTGTCGTTCCAGATGCCCAGGTCGTAGGGGCTGATCCGGCCCTCGGGGGAGACGGCGGTGGCCTCGACGACGATCAGCCCCGTGCCGCCGGTGGCGCGGGCGGCGTAGTGGGCGAAGTGCCAGTCGTTCGGCGCGCCCGTCGAGGGTCCCTCCGGCGCGGCCGAGTACTGGCACATCGGGGGCATCCACACCCGGTTCGGGATGGTCACCTCGCGCAGGGTCAAGGGCTCGAAGAGCGTGCTCACGGCGGACTCCGTTCGTCGAGGGTGCCGAGCTGCTCCTCGTACGATAGGCATCGTAGTACGGCATGTGTCAAACTACGAGAGATGTCGAACAATCCTCGTAGACTGAGGTTCCTGGACGAAGATGAGGTTCCTGGACGAAGTGGAGCCACCGTGACGACCGCAGACCCCGCCGGCAGCAGCCGTGACCTGCCGCACCCCGTACGTGCGGAGATCCGCCTGGAGTCGGTGCTGCACGCGCTCTCCGACCCCATGCGGCTTCGGATCGTGCGCGAGCTCGCCGCCGTCGGCGACGAGCTCTCCTGTTCGCACTTCGACCTGCCGGTCACCAAGTCCACCACCACGCACCACTTCCGGGTGCTCCGTGAGAGCGGGGTGATCCGGCAGGTCTACCGGGGAACGGCCAAGATGAACGCCCTGCGCGGAGCCGACCTGGACGCGCTGTTCCCCGGGTTCCTCGACAGCGTCCTCGCCGCGATCGAGCGGCAGGGTGAGCGGCTCGGTGAACCTCGGCGCACGGCTGGGTGACCGGCCGGGCGACCGGTGGGGATCAGACCGAGGCGGCCTTCGGTTCGGCGGCGGACCCGGCCGAACCCGCCTTCCCCGGCAGGTGGTTGAAGAGCAGGTTCAGGACGATCGCCGTCAGGCACCCGGCGCTGATCCCGCTGTTCATCACCGTCTGGAACCAGTCGGGGAACTTCGCGTAGACCGTCGGCACGCCGACGGGGAGCATGCCCACGGCGACCGAGACGGCCACCACCGTCAGGTTGTTGTTGCCCTTGAAGTCCACCTCGGCCAGCGTCCGCAGCCCGCTCGCGGCGACCGTCCCGAACATCACCAGACCCGCGCCGCCAAGGACCGGTGCCGGTACCGCCGCGACCACCGCGCCCAGCTTGGGCAGCAGACCGAGCAGGACGAGAATGCCGCCCGCGGTCGCCACCACCCAGCGGCTGCGCACCCGGGTCATGCCGACCAGACCCACGTTCTGCGCGAACGCCGTGTAGGGGAAGGTGTTGAACACACCGCCGAGCACCGTGGAGAGACCGTCGGCGCGCAGACCGTCGGCCAGCGTGCGCGGCTCGACCTTCCGGTCGGTCATCTCGCCGACCGCGATGAGGTCACCGGTCGTCTCCGTCATCGTCACCAGCGCCACGACCAGCATCGACACGATCGCGGAGACGTGGAACGTGGGAGTGCCGAAGTGGAACGGCGTGCTGATCCCGAGCCAGTCGGCGTCCCCGACCCCGCCGAAGTCCGTGAACCCGAACGGCACCGCCACGGCGAGGCCCACCGCGATGCCGACGAGCACCGCGACCCGGCCCAGGAAGGGCGGCGCGAACCGTTGCACAGCCAGCACCACGGCCAGGACGAAGCCCGCGAGCGCCAGGTTCTTCGGTTCCCCGAAGTCCTTCGCGCCCACTCCGCCCGCCGCCCAGTTGCCCGCGACCGGCAGCAGCGAGACCCCGATGATCAGGATGACGGTGCCCGTGACCAGTGGCGGGAAGAAGCGCAGCAGCCTGCCGAAGACCGGCGCCAGCAACACGATCGCGAGCCCCGCGACGATCACCGATCCGTAGATCGCGGGCAGCCCGCCGCCCGTCGTCCCGATCAGGACCATCGGCGAGACCGCCGCGAAGGTGCAGCCCTGCATGATCGGCAGTCGTACACCGAACCGCCAGAAGCCCACGCACTGGATGAGGGTCGCGATACCGCACACCAGCAGGTCCGCGGTGATCAGATACGCGAGGTCGGCAGGCGAGAGCTTCATCGCCCCGCCCACGATCAGCGGCACGGCCACCGCGCCCGCGTACATCGCGAGCACATGCTGGAGCCCGAAGGCGGCCAGGTGGCGTACGGGTGGGACCTCGTCGACGGGATGCACGGGATGCGCGGGTGCGGTGGTCGTCATGGGCACTCCAGGAGCGGCGGGTGGGGACGGGGACGGCCGGACGACGCGAGCAACGTCCGAACAGCACGAGACCGTAAGGGGCTTGAACAGTTTGTTGATTTCCGGCCCGTTGCCGCTATGTGTCATGCCCACCGAGTCGCGCCCGACCCCGCCGGAGACGCGCTAGTGCGAAGTCGCCGTCCGCGCCGCCGCCAGCAGCGACGTCCAGTCGGGCAGCTTGACCACACCCCGTCCGAGCGAGGCCCCGAGCTCCGCCTCCGCCCGCTCGATCGCCTCCCATCCGGCCCACGGAACCGGTGTGGCCCCGGCCGCCCGCAGCGCCGCGAGGGGATCCTCGGCCAGCTCCCGTCGCATGAGTTCGGGAGCGTCCTCGACGAGCGAGGTCACCGTCTCCTTGGCGCACGGGCGGTTGGTGCCGATGACACCGGTCGGGCCCCGCTTGATCCAGCCCGCCACATACTCGCCCGGCGCGACCACGCCGTCCCGCAGCACCCGGCCCGCGCGGTGCGGCACCGTGCCGTGGTCCGTGTCGAAGGGCAGTCCTTCGAGCGGGACGCCCCGATAGCCGACCGAGCGCAGCACCAACTGCGCCTCGATGTCCTCGTACCGTCCCGTGCCCGTCACCCCGCCGTGCCCGTCGGGCGCCGTGCGCTCGAAGCGCACCGCGCCCACCCGGGTGCGGTCGCCCTCGTCGGGAAGCAGCTCGACCGGGCGCAGGAAGAAGCGCAGCCGGATCCGGCGGGCCCGGTCCTGCGCCGGCGTGGCGGCCCACCCCCGCAGCACCTCCACGTTGCGGCGCTGCGCGGCGGGCAGGTCCGACGGGTCGGCGTACTGCGGATCGAGCGCCAACTCCTCGGGATCCACCACGACTTCGGTATCCGGTAGTGAGCCGAGCTCGCGCAGTTCCTTGGTGGTGAACCGGGCCTGCGAGGGACCGCGCCGCCCGATCATGCTGATCTCGGTCACCTTGCTCGCGGCCAGCGCGCTCAGCGCCGCCTGCGGCACGTCCGTGGGGCTCAGCTCGGACGCGCCGCGGGCCAGCATTCGGGTCACGTCCACGGCGACGTTCCCGACGCCGACGACCACCGCCGAGCGCGCGCCGAGCACGAAGCCGTCGGTGGCGGAGTCGGGGTGCGCGCTGTACCAGGACACGAACTCGGTCGCCGACCAGCTGCCCGACAGCTCCTCGCCCGGCACTCCGAGATGGCGGTCGGTGGCGGCGCCCACGCAGTAGACCACCGCGTGGTACAGCTCCCGCAGCCGGGTCACGGGCACCCCGCCCGGGCCGACCTGGACACCGCCCAGGAACCGCACCCGCTCGTCCTCCAGGACCGCCCGCAGATTGTTCTGCAGCGACTTGATCTTCTCGTGGTCCGGCGCCACGCCGTAGCGCACCAGGCCGTACGGGCACGGCAGCCGGTCCAGGACGTCCACCCGGACCTCGGACAGCCCGCTCTGGACGAGGCTCTGAGCGGTGTAGACCCCGCTGGGCCCCGAGCCGACGACGGCGACATGCAGCACGGCGGAACTCCCAATCCGAAACCCGAACAGCTCGAGGAGATCGCTGATGGCTCCAGCATCGCACCACCGACGCTCCGCTGACAGGGTGCGGCGCGCGGCATACGCGTACGGGTTCCTCCGCACGGAAAGTCATGACATGAATACATGTGGTGATCGTTCCGGCGGTCGTCAGAGGTGTCTCCGAGTGTCACCGCAACGCGCGCATCCTGCTGATCTCGCTCGTCTGCTGGGCGATCACGTCGTCGGCCATCTCCTCGACCTGGATGTTGTTGCCCTGGGCCTTCACCTCCGTGGCCATGGTGATCGCCCCGTCGTGATGTGTGATCATCAGCTTCAGGAAGAGCGTGTCGAAGGTCTTGCCCCGCGCCGCGCGCAACTCCCTCAGCTGTGCCTCGGTCGCCATGCCGGGCATCGCCTCGTGCCGGTGCTCCGTTGCCCGCTCGTCGCCGTGGTGGGCCGTGAGCCAGCCCTTCATCGTGGTGATCTCCGGCCCCTGCGCGGCCGCGATCCGCGCCGCGAGCCGCTTCACCTGACCCGACGCTGCCTGCTGGGGGGCGAGCGCGGTCATCTCCAGGGCCTGGGTGTGATGTTCGATCATCATCCGCGCGTAGGCGAAGTCCGCCGTGTTGGGGGAGTCGTCCTCGTTGCGCTGCTTCGCGGCGTCCGCGGCCGAGAGTGTCTCGGCCGCCTCGCCCGGCTTGCCGGGGGCGATCACCGAAGGCCCGCTCGTCCCCGCGGACTTGGGCGCGGAAGCCGAGCCGGAGTCGCAGCCCCCGAGCGCGAGCGCGGCGACCGCCAGCGAGACCGCGCCCAGGAGCGCACGGCATGTGCGGGGCGTACGGGACGCGCGGGACGTACGACGGAGCAACACATCGACCTCCAGGGGCACATGAATCGCCGGACACCTCACGGGTGTTTCATGACCGTCCTAGCACGCCGGTGAACGTTACTGATCGAAAACCTTCATTACGAGTGCGTTGCCATCTGTTGATCAGCGCATGGGTCGGACGATACTTCTGGGGTCCGTGAACCGTTCAACTGCGAACGGCTACAAGGGAGGACGCAGTGACCCTGTTGATCGATCCCCGAACGCGGCGCAGACGCCTGGGAGTTGCCGCAGCCGCGGCCGGACTCCTGGCCGCGCTGCTCACGGCCGGCCCGGCGGCCGCGACCCCCGATCCCGGGGACGGCCCCGCCGTTCCGGAGAAGGTGTCCCGCAGTGACGCCGTCGAGACCAGAACGGCGATCGCGAACGGCGAGATACCCGGGCAGGACGAGATCGTCCACTCCGACAACATCGAACACCTCACCAACATCCCCAAGGACGCGCTGCCCGGCACCAATTCCGACCTCGCCTTCCAGGGCGAGTACGCCTTCGCCGGCAACTACGACGGCTTCCGCATCTTCGACATCAGCAACCCGAAGGCGCCCAGGACGGTGGCGCAGGTGCTCTGCCCGGGCTCGCAGAACGACGTCTCCGTCTCCGGCAACCTGCTCTTCCTGTCCACCGACTCCTCGCGCAGCGACAACTCCTGCAACAGCACCACGCAGCCCGCGACCGAGAAGTCCTCGTGGGAGGGCATGAAGGTCTTCGACATCACCGACAAGGCGAACCCGAAGTACGTCGCCGCCGTGGAGACCGCCTGCGGCTCGCACACCCACACGCTGGTGCCCGAGCGCAAGAACGTCTACATCTACGTCGCCTCGTACTCGCCGAGCGCCACCTTCCCCGACTGCCAGCCCCCGCACGACGGCATCTCGGTCATCAAGGTGCCGCGCAAAGCCCCTGAGAAGGCCGCGGTGGTGAACTTCCCGGTGCTGTTCCCGGGCGAGGGACCGGACGGCGGCGGCAACCCGGGCGCGCCCACCAACCCGGGCGTCTCCAAGACCACCGGCTGCCACGACATCACGGTCCTGCCCTCCAAGGACCTGGCCGCCGGTGCCTGCATGGGCGACGGCATCCTGTTCTCCATCAAGGACCCGGAGCACCCGAAGGTCATCGACCAGGTCGAGGACAACGTCAACTTCGCGTTCTGGCACTCGGCGACCTTCAACCAGAAGGCGAACAAGGTCGTGTTCACCGACGAGTTGGGCGGTGGTGGGGCGGCCACCTGCAACGCGGCCATCGGTCCGAACCGCGGCGCCGACGGCATCTACGACATCGTCGGCAAGGGCGACCAGCGCAAGCTCGTCTTCAAGAACTACTTCAAGATCCCCCGCCACCAGGCCGACACCGAGAACTGCGTGGCCCACAACGGCTCGCTGATCCCCGTCAAGGGCAAGGACCTCATGGTCCAGGCCTGGTATCAGGGCGGTGTCTCCGTCTGGGACTTCACCGACTCCTCGAACCCCAAGGAGATCGCCTACTTCGAGCGCGGACCGCTGACCACCGACAAGCTCACGGTCGGCGGCTCCTGGTCGGCGTACTACTACAACGGCTACATCTACTCGAACGACATCGCCAAGGGCTTCGACGTCCTCAAGCTCAGCGACCGGCGCACCGATCCGGCCAAGCGGGTCCACCTGCGCGAGCTCAACGTCCAGACGCAGCCGGACTACTTCGACTGATCGCCGGGCGACTGATCGTCAGACGGCTGATCGTCGGGCGACTGCTCGTCCGGTCGTGGGCCGGTCGTGAAGAACCGTGACAGATCGCTCTCGCACGTCCCGCCGGGCACCTCGGTGCCCGGCGGGACACCCATCTCCCAGTCGAGGTGGTAGCGCTCGAACAGCTCGGCCCGCAGCCTCGGGACCGGCATCGGCACACCCGGCACCAGGGCCGCGTACACCGCGCCCATGAGCACCGCCCGCAGCATCGGGTAGTCGGTGTCGGCGTCCTGGGAGCCGTACTCGGCGACGGTCTCCCGCAGGAGCTGCGCAAGGCGCTGCTGCTCCGGACACTGTACGAACCCCTCGCCCAGCAATATGCCCGCCATGTGCTGACGCATCAGCACGGGCCGGTCCCGCGCCAGGCCCAGAATCGCGTCGATGGCCCGCGCCAGCCGCTCCCGGCCGTCCTCGGTACGCGGCTCGCGCTCCAGCCCCTCCTCCAGCGTGCGGTGCATCATCCGGTGCACGGCGGACTGCAGGAGCTGGCGTTTGCCGGGGAAGTAGTACGACACCAGTCCGCGCGCCGATCCCGCGCGATCCGCGATGTCCCCGAGCGTCGTCGCCTCGTAGCCGCGTTCGTTCACCAGCTCCACCGCGGCCTGCAACAGCCGCTCCCGGGAACGCCGGCGCAACTCTTCATTGACCGACGGGCTGCGCGGGGACATGCTGGAACTCCTGTGTTGACTGGCTGCCAGCCAACTATACTCAGAGCGTCCGGGCCATGACTCACCGCGGGGGAGGCTTCGGGCTGCCGTCCGCCTGGGGCGACGCGGGGGATCGTCTCAGGCGGACGGGCACAGGTCGAGCGGAATTCCCGGCCGGGCAGGATTCCCGAGCGAGTCGCACAGCCGCCGTGGCCTCCTTAGAGTGAGCGAAAGTGCCGAGGAGGCGAGTGGAGATGGATCAAGAGCAGATCCTGGCGAAGATCACGGCGATGGTGGACGACGAGCGCCGGCTGCGCGACGCCGTCGCATCAGGGCAGATCGACAGCGCCACGGAACACGAACGGCTCGGACAACTGGAGCGCGAACTCGACCAGTGCTGGGACCTGCTGCGCCAGCGGCGCGCGAAGTCCGAGTTCGGGGAGAACCCGGACGAGGCGCGCGTACGACCGTCTTCGCAGGTCGAGGACTATCAGAGCTGATCGTGAAGGGCCGCCCCCGGGTCTCCGGGCCGCTCCCGGGTCTCCGGGCCGACATCGACGGCCCTCGGGCCCACGGGCGCTCCCGGGAAGGTGCGCGGGTCAGCCGACCAGGTCCAGCACCGGCCGCAGTCCCTCCGGGCGCCGTGCCGCGGGCAGGTGGTCCACGAAGTGCACCGCGCAGCCCAGCGCCGCCGCGCCCCCGTCGGCGCGGCGGTCGTCCCCGACCATCAGCGTGTCCTCGGGGGCGATGCCCAGCGCGTCGCAGGCGGTCGCGAACAGCCGGGGGTCCGGCTTCTGGATGCCGTGCTCGTACGACAGGACGTACGCGCCCACGTACCGGTCGAGGCCGTGCTCACGGAAGACGGGTCGCAGATCCCAGCCGATGTTGCTGACCACCCCGACGGCGACCCCGCGCTCGCACAGGGCGTCGAGCACCTCGGCCGTGTCGGGATAGGGCCCCCACGCAGCCGGGAGCATGTGACGCTCGTACAGCGCGTCGTGCAGCCGGGCATCGGGCAGCCGCACCTGGCGGGAGATCGCCGTGTACAGGGCCCGGTGCCCCTCGGCGCTCTTGTCCCGCCTGCGCCACAAGTCCTCCGAGCCCTCCGGCAGTCGGGGCGCGACGCCGCCGCCGGGCAGCGCGCCCACCGCCTCCAGGGCGTCCGCCGCTTCGGTCAACTCCCGTTCCGGCAGGGTGAGGTCGGCGTCCCTGAGCACCGCGCGCAGCCAGGACTCGGTCGGTTCGGCACGGAACAGGGTTCCGGAGAAGTCGAAGAGCACGCCTTTGATCGTCATGAGGCGAATCCTTCGGGGCGCGCTCCGCGCCGGTCAAGCACGCTCCGGGCGGGTCGAGCACACTTCGTGCCGGTCAAGTACGTTCCGAGCCGAAGAGGCGCTCATGGGTCATCACCGCCAGGGCGACCACCAGCGCGCCGAGCAGCCAGCCGCCCAGGACGTCCGAAGGCCAGTGGACGCCCAGCCAGACACGGGTCAGTCCGACACCCACGACGCTGACCACGGCCAGCGCCAGTGCCGTACGCCGCAGCGCGCGCCCGGCGCCGTACAACTGGAGCAACCACAGCAGCAGCCCGCACACCACCGTCGCGGTCATGGCGTGGCCCGAGGGGAAGGCCGCGTAGTGCGCGGAGTCCACGGGGTCGGGCCAGACGGGGCGCGCCCGGCCGACCGCCGCCTTCAGCGACTGCTGGACCACCGTGCCCAGCACACAGGCGGCCGTCACCCACAGCACCGGCCACCACGCCGAACGGCGCCAGACCAGCAGGAGCACGACCAGCGCACCCAGCGCGCGCATCGTCCACGGGTCCCACACCCAGTCCGTCAGAACGCGGAACACCTGGGTGGCACCCGGTTCGTCGACCGCCCAGCGGTGCGTGGTGCGCGCGACGTCGCCGTCGAGGACCAGCAGCGGTCGCCAGGAGAACGCGACCAGCACGAGGAGCAGCACGGACGGAACGGTGAGCACCGCCGTGGTGAGTGCCGCGGTCCGTGGGGCCGGAGTGCGAAGCGGTGGGTCGAGGGGCGGGGACTGCATACGGTGATCCTCCCCGAGGTACGGGGCCGGCGGCCAACCCCGTGGCCCCGAACCGCCGCTGTCGCGGCTAGCCGAGCGCCCGCAGGCCGGGTACGAACGCCACCAGCAGGGGGATCACCGGCACGAGCGTGGCCGCCGCCGTCAGCCGCAGTCGCCGCGACGGCGTCAGCCGGTCCGGAGGAGCGAGCAGGCGGTGCACCCGCAGTGGGACATGGGCCTGCGGAGTCGGACAGGGGCCGAACACGCCCCGGTCCTCGTTCAGTTCCACCAACGCGAGGGCGATCGTGAGGCGGCCGAAACGGCGGGAGGCCATGTCGTCGGCGGCGAGTTCGACCAGCCGGTGCATCTCGTCGCGGAACGCGGCGAACACGGGCACCTGCGGAAAGCCGACGGCGAGCGCGGCCGAGCAGTGCAGCAGCCAGTCGTGCCGGGCCCGCGCGTGCCCCTGCTCATGGGCGAGCACGGCGTCCAGCTGACGCCCTTTGAGGCGGCGCAACGCGGCTGTGGTGACGACCAGTTGGGGAGCGGCCCCGGGCAGCCACCAGGCGTCAGGACGCTCGCCCTCCAGCACCACCAGCCGGTCACTGCCCGGCTCCTCACCGGGCAACAGCGGTGCGCGTACGAGGAGTTCGTCGTGGCTCTGCCGACGCTGGGACCGGGCCCGCAGCACCTCGCGGACCAGCATCGCCGCGGTCCAGGCACCGCCGCAGGCGAGCGCCACGGCGGTCGCCGCGGCCCACGGACTCCCCTTGCTCAACGCGTAGGCGTCCACGACGGAGTGCGGAGCGGGGGCGAAGACATGGCCGCGCACCGCCACCCACGCGGCGGCCGCGCTGAGCGTCATCGACAGGACGCAGCACAGCAGAACGGCCGCCACCACGCACTGCCACGCCCACAGGGCGACCACGGGTTCATGGTCCGGCCAGTTGGCCCGGGCGAGCAGTCGTGGAGCGACCACGGCGGCCAGGGCGCCGAGCAGCAACAGTGCCGCGGGGACCATCATGAGGTGAAGCCTATGAGCGGAGCGTCGCCGGGGGATACGGCCCGCGACGACAAAGTGACGTACGCCACGGTTTCACGTGGCCGGGGCCGGAGCGGCGCTCAGAGCGTGACCAGCATGGCCAGCATCGCGATCCCCATGGACAGACGGCACGCCTGTGACAGCTCGGGGCGGTCGCCCCAGCCGAGGGGCCGGGGGGTGCCGCCGAGCGTCCCCGAGCCGCCGGCCACCGCCGCCACCGGCAACAGCCGGGCCCCGGAGCGCAGCACGTACCCGACGAAGTAGATCAGGAGCGCCCCCGTGACCAGAGGAATCCCGGAGCCGCCGCCGTGTCCGTGGTGCCCGGGGGAGGCGGCCATCGCGGCGGCCATGTAGACCATGGCGCAGGCCCCGACCAGATGGTGCAGATGGTGCGGGCTGCTGCGGACCGACCACAGGGCGCGCAGGGCGGCGGCACCGAACACCGCGGCGTACGCGAACCAGGCCCAGCGCGGCGGAGTGGCCGCCGCCGCGGGCACGGCCATCGCGGCCATCCCGAATCCCATGAGCGCCTCGGCGCCCGCGGTGCGGCGCTGCTCCTCGACGGGGCTGCGCATCCGCAACAGACAGTAGGCCCCGCTCGCCGCGCACAGCGCTACGAGCAGCCAGCCGGGTGACGCCGGTCCGTGCACCGCGTACCTCCCCGCTCGACGGAGTCGGACAGTCGTTGATGTCGGACAGTCGGTCAGGGCATGCCCGGGCCGGGCGGTGCGCAAGCGAGCGCACAGGTGTACGCGGGGGAGCGTGCGGGAGTGCGTCGCAGGTGGGCGTGGGTGGGCGGGGATATGTATTTCACGAGTAAAACACCTGCTAAGCTTGAAGGTATGAGCAGTGCGACCCCCCAGACCCCCCGTGTACGCCGCCGTCCCCAGGGACGTCACCGCTCTCATGGACGTCGTCTCCCGCTGGCCGGTGTGCTGCGGCTCGGCCGCCCCGCCGACATCTGGTTCAAGCCCGCGCTGAGTGTGGTCGCCTCGGTCGCCCCGCCGAATCTGACGCTTCTCGCGCTCGGCCGGCTGGACCTGGCGATGTACACCATGGCCGGGTCGCTCTGCGCGCTCTACGCCCACAACCGTCCGTACGCCGCCCGCGCCCGCGCGCTCGCCTGGGTCGCCCTCGGCATGCTCGGCGGCCTGGCCGTCGCGCTGACCGCGGCCTCGCTCACGACGAACGCCGTCGTGCTGGTCACTGTCGGCGCGCTGCTGGCCGCCGTGCAGAAGGCGCTGTGCGACGCCACGCGCATCGGGCCGCCCGGTCACGTGGTCCTCGCCTTCATCAGTTCCGCGTCCCTGTTCGTGCCGCAGACGCTCGGCCAGGTTCCCGGCCATCTCGCGCTGGGCGCCGCAGCGGGCGCCTGGGCGTGGATCGTCGGCATGGCACCCGGACTCGTCCGCCCGCACGGGCCCGAGCGCCGCGCGACGGCGCACGCGCTGAACGCCGCGGCCGCCTACGCCGAGACGGCGGGCACCGGTGACGGGGCCGCCCGGGCCCGCGCCGCCGCGGCCGCCGCCGTGCACGGGGCCTGGCAGTCGCTGCTCTCCACCGGCACCCGCAGTGCGCCCCGGCGTGCCCTGGAACGGCTCGTCGTGCGCGCCGAGGTGGCGATCGCCGCGCCCGCCGACACGGAGCCCGAGCGGCTGCGGGCGTGGGCGCGCGAGGTGCGGGGTGCCGGGCCCGTACCTCGTCCGGACGACCTCGGGGAAGCCGCCGACGAACTCCTGGGCGTGGAAGTCGAACTCGCCGTCCCCCCGAACCCCTTGTTCCGCCGGCTGGGTCCACTCGCCCCGATCGCCCTGCGCACCGCGCTCGGCTGTGCCCTCGCCGGATACGCGTCGCTCGCGCTCGGCGTCGGCCGCCCCTACTGGGCGCTGGTCACCGCCGCGTCGCTCTACCAGGCCAACGTCACCCTGACCTGGAGCCGGGGAGTGCAGCGCGTCGTCGGCAACCTGATCGGTGTCCTCTTCTTCGCCGTGCTCGCTCCGCTGGCCCATCTCAGCCAGGCGTTCCTCGTCCTGCTGTGCCTCGCCCTCAACTTCGGCGCCGAGGCCCTGATCGGCCGCAACTACTGGCTCGGCAGCATCTGTGTGACCCCCATGGCGCTGCTCATCACCGAGTTCGCCCGCGTCCAGCAGCCCGGCGAGCTGATGACCGACCGGGTCGCGGACACCCTGGTGGGTGCGGTCGTGGGCTTCGCCGCGGCGGTCGCGGTCACCAACCGGCGGGCCGGCGACCGTATCGAGGGAGCCCTCGACGCCGTCGAGCGGGCCCGCGAACGTGCCGTGGGCCTGCTCGATGCCGAGCATCCCGATCCCGGCGCCCTGGAGTCCGCCCGCCGCGCGCTGTCCGGTGCCGTCGTCGAGCTGCGCGCCACCGCCGACGCCGCCGCCGGCGAATGGTGGCAACGCGCCCTGCCGGAGGAGCGGGTGATGCGGGCCGAGCAGTCCGGACACCGTACGCTCGCGGCGACGGTACGACGGCAGGGACTGCACTCCTTGGAGGGCGCACAGGCATGACGGCAGCGGATGGGCGTGCGACGGACGCGGCACTCGGCCAGAGCGGCACCGCGACCCCGGCGACACCTCGGCGCGCGGCGCCGCACGGGCAGCCGAGTCGGATGAGCGAGCCCCCGGCCGGGCGGTCGGGTTCGGCGGGCGTTGTGGTCGGTGGTGGTGCCGGCGCGGACAGGCCTGCGGCCCGGCGCTCGGCGTCGGCGGACGCGCGCGCCGGTGGGCGCGGCCCGTCGGGCGACTCGGCCGGACGGGGGCTCTCGGCGGGTGCTCCCCTCGGAGGCGTGGCGTCGACGGACAACGGGACCGGAGAAACGGCCGGCGCGGGTACCCCGGCCTGGGGGTCCACGCCGGCGCATCCGCAGGCCGACCGGTCGGCGTCGACGGAGCCGGGCCCGGGGCCCGCGCGGGCGTCCGGGGCGTCCGGGGCGTCCGGGGCGTCCGCGGCGGACACGCCCGCCGTTCGACCCGACATCGCAACGGACACCGAGGCCGCTCTCCAGGCTCCCTCGGGTGCCTCGGGTGCCTCGGGTGCCTCGGGTGCCTCGGGCGACCCAGCCGCCTCAGGAACTTCGGTTCCGTCGGGCACTCCGGCTGCTTCGGTTACCCCGGTTTCCTCGGGCAGCCCAGACCCCTCGGGCACTTCGATCCCCTCAGGCGGCCCAGACCCCTCGGGCACTTCGATCCCCTCAGGCGGCCCAGCCCCCTCAGGTGCTCACAACCCCTCAGGTGCCCCCACCACCGCACCCCCCGGCGCCCCCTCCCCGGTCGACACCATGGCTGCCGTGGTGCGGCAGTGGCAGGCCGTGCATCCCGGGATCGACACCGGGCCGATGGAGATCATCGGCCGGATCAACCGCTCGGCCGCGCTGCTTCAGCAGGCCGAGGACGCACCGTTGCGCCGGGCCGGGCTCACCCGTCCCGAGTTCGACGTCCTCGGGACCCTGCGCCGCACCGGTCACGAGCTGACCCCCAGTGAGATCGCCCGCGAGACGTTCTCCTCCGGTGCCGCCGTCACCAAGCGCCTGAAGCAACTGACCGAGCGCGGACTGGTCGAGCGCCGCGGTGACACCCGCGACCGCCGGGTCGCGCACGTCCGTCTCACCGACGCGGGCCGCGACCTCGTCGACGGCATCCTGCCCCAGCAGCTCGCCTACGAGACGACGGCCCTGTCCGGGATCGACCTCGCCCGTCAACGCGAACTCGCCGCCCTGCTCGGTGAGTTGCTCGGTCAGCTCGAAGGCCGTCTCGGGGCGCCGCGCGTCTGAGTCCGGCCGGGTGCCCACCCGCTTCGTGGTCACGCGCCGTTGACACGAGCCGCGCGCCGCTCCTACGTTCAGGCTCGCCCGGTTCGGAGGCCCGGCTGACGTACGGGATGTCGAACAAGCAGCGTGACCACGGAGGCGCAGTGGCAGCAGACACCGAGACGCTCACCATCGACCTCGGCACCGACACCGGCGTCTTCCACGGCGGGGCGAGCGGCACGCTCTACGGCCTGTACGGCGACGGAGTGCCCAGCCGCAACGTGGTCGAGGGAATGTACGTGCGCACGGTGTCGACCAAGGCCCAGGACGGCACCCAGCACCCCGGCGCCGACGCCCTCGACATCCTGCCCTCCTTCGTGGACTGCGGCGGCAGGGACGTCTACCTCTACATGACCGACATCTACCGCGGCTTCCCCTACCGGTGGCCCGGCGCCACCGGCGAGGAACGCCTCGCCGACTACCGGGCCAGGGTGGAGAAGCAGGTCAGGCAGGTCCTGACGACGGGTGCCCTCAAGTCCCACATCGTCTACGTACCGTTCAACGAACCCGAAGGCAACATGTTCGGCACGGGGGAGTGGAGCTACGACAGGACCTCCTGGCACTCCGACCCGCGGCACTACTTCGCCGCCTGGAAGGACCTCCACCACCTCATCAAGGGCCTCGACCCGCACGCGCGCATCGCGGGCCCCAACACCTGCGTCCTGTACGACGAGGTGCGGGGCTTCCTGGAGTTCGCCAAGGCCCATGACGTCCTCCCGGACGTGGTGACCTGGCACGAGCTGTCGACACCCGCCGCGATCCGTACGAACGTCGCCAAGTACCGCGGCATGGAAGGGGAGTTGGGGATCGGTCCCCTCCCCGTCAACATCAACGAGTACGCGCACAACTATCACCTGTCCGTGCCCGGGCAGATGATCCAGTGGATCTCCGCCATCGAGGAGTCGAAGATCGACGCCGACATGGCGTACTGGAACATCGACGGCAACCTCAACGACTCGGCGGTCGAGGCGAACAAGGGCAACGGCCAGTGGTGGCTGTTCCACACCTACGGCCGGATGACCGGCCGCACGGTCCAGGTACGGGCGCCGCACCCCAATGTCCAGTACACCCTCCAGGGCGTCGCCACGCTCGACCGGGACAAGCGCCAGGCCCGCGCCCTGTTCGGCGGCAGCGGCGGCGCCGCGGATCTCGTCTTCGCGAACGTCCCCGCCGAGATCTTCGGCGGCACGGTCCACGCCAGGCTCCACGAGATCCCGTGGACCGGCCAAGTCGGAGCCTCGGCACAGCCCTTGCGCCTCAAGGACCTCGAACTTCCGGTCGACGAAGGCCGGGTGGTCCTTCCCCTCGCGGACCTCGACGCGATGTCCGCCTACGAGGTGATCCTCTCGCCCGGCGGCGACGGGGTCCTCGCGCCGCCCTCCATCGGCTGGCGCCGGTCGTACCACGCGGAGCACGCGACCTGCACGGGCGAGGGGCACGTGAGGAACGGGCCCGAGGGATCGCCCTCCGACGTCGACCGGTTCGCGACCTCGGGCACCTACCACGTCGGCGGACTGCGCACCGGCTCCGACCTCGCCGTCGCCTTCTCCGTCGAGGTCCCGCAGGACGGGACGTACGACCTGAGCGTCCTCGCCAACTCCCACAACCTCCACGAACTCGTGCGGGAGCAGGGCCCCACCGACGTCTTCCTGCGTGTCGACGGAGCGGACCCCCAGGAACTGCGCCTCCCCCTCGGCTACAAGCCGGTCGTCTGGGGGCACACCGACACCCGGGTGGAGCTGACGGCGGGCGCGCACACGCTCACCCTGTCCGCGCGGGACCGCGACCTCGGCGCCACCAAGGGCGACGCGACCATCGACCGGATCGACCTCGTCCTGCGGGACGCGCACGTGACCGCGCCCGCGCTGTACGAGGCCGCGTACGCGGGCCTCGGTGCCGGCGCCCGGGTGACGTACGAGCACGGCGGCGCCTGCGGGCCGGGTGCCGTACTGCTGCCACCAGGAGGGACCGCCACGTTCTGGGTGCACGCGGCCGCCGACGGCGAGGCGTTCGTGACGGTCCATCACATCGGCCCGGGAGAAGGGCTGTTGACGGTCAACGGGGCGGAGGTGGGAGGTCTCGACCGGGACGGGATCCCACTGTTCCTGGCCGGCGGCATCAACAAGCTGACGGTGACCGGCACTTCGGAGCGCCTCGTTCTCGACCGGCTGTGCGTGGGACCGGGAACCGGACGCCTCGAGACCACCGTGTACCCCGCCGAGGAGGGCACGGTGACCGGCGAGGCCAAGGTGACGGGCGCCCACACCTTCGCCACCGGCGGGAAGGCGGTCGAGGGAATCGGCAGGGGGCCGGACAACGCCCTCACCCTGACCGTCACGGCGGCACGCACCGGACGTCATGCCGTGACCGTCCGCTACTCCAACGGCGAGCAGCCCCCGGCCACCCACTACAACCCCGATCCGGTCTGCCGCCACGCGGACCTGTCCGTGAACGGGGCGCCGGCGCACCGGATCCTCTTCCCCACCACCTTCCACTTCAACAACTTCTGGGACCTCGCCGTCCCCGTCACCCTGAACGAGGGCACCAACACCCTCACCTTCACCGCCGACGAACGGCCCGACTTCGACGGCGACACCACCAACGCCCACCAGCAGCGCTCCGCGTACGCGCCGGTCATCGACCAGGTGGCGGTGACACCCCTGGCATGAGTTCCGGTCGAGCGTCCGGTCAGCCCTCCTCGCCCGCCACATGAACCCCGAAGAACGCTCCCTGCGGGTCCCGCAGCACGGCGATCCGGGGGCCCTGCGGCACGGACGTGGGCTCCATGAGAATGCTGCCGCCCGCCCCGACGGCGGCGTTCGCGGTGGCGTCCACGTCCTCGACCGCGAAGTACGGCAGCCAGTGCGGCGGCACCGCGTGCGGGAAGTTGTCGTCCATCGCCACCATGCCGCCGAAGTCGGCTCCCTCGATGCCCCACTGCGTGTAGTGCTCGGAGGCGTTCACGGTCCAGCCGAACACCGTGGTGTAGAACTCGACGGCACGGTCCGGGGCGCGCGTCAGCAGTTCCACCCAGCCGAGCGCGCCCGGCGCGTTGAACAGCCTCGCGCCCGGGAAGGCCCGCGCCTGCCACAGCTGGAAGGCCGCTCCGGTCGGGTCGAACGCCACCGCGAAACGCCCGACGTCGAACACGTCCATCGGGCCGAGGACGACCGTGCCGCCCGCGGCCTGCACCGCGTCCACGGCGGTGTCCGCGTCGGCCACCGCGAAGGACACGTTCCAGGCGACGGGCTGTGACTCCTGGTACAGCGGGGAGATCGCCGCCACCGGCGCGTCGCCGAGGTGCGCGACCGTGTAGCCTCCCGCCTCCTGGCGGGGGTCGGTCTCCGGGCGCCAGCCGAACAGATCGGCGTAGAAGCGCTTGGCCGCCTCCAGATCACTGGTCCCGAGCTCGGTCCAGCACGGACCGCCGGGCACCGGCTTGTCGAGCTTCATGACGTTCCTCCGCCCTTCCGCCAGAAGGCCTCTCCAGCACGCTATGCCCGGGCCCGGACCGTGGCCATCCGACGCAGGGCCTCGTGCGCTCAGATTCCGGGGCGGTAGCGCAGCGGATGATCCGCCGGGATTTCCACGAGCACGATCTCGACGCCGTCCGGATCCGCGATCCACATCTCGATCAGCCCCCACGGCTCCTTCACCGGCGGGCGCACGATGTCGACCCCGGCCGCCGACAGCTCCTCGTACGCCGCGTCGGCGTCGGCCACCTGGAGCCACAGCCTGAGCGCGGGCGAGGGCGGGGTCTCGGAGCGGCCCGAGACCTCCAGGAAGCCGCCGCCGAGGAAGTAGACCGTGCCGCGCTCGGGTCCCGTCCCGAACTCCCGGTGGACGGCGAGCCCCAGCCGTTCGCCGTAGAAGGCGCGGGAGCGCTCCGGGTCGGTGGGCCGCAGAAGGATCCGACTGCTCAGTACATGCACCATGCACCCGGAGCCTAGGGCCTCAAGGGCGGGAGCGTTACGCTCAGCGGTGCCCGAGCCGCGCCAGAGATTTCGGAGAACTGTTCCATGAACACCGCCGCCGCCACCGGACTGACCTTCCGCGATGCCACCGATGCCGATGCGGACGCCCTCGTCGCGCTGATCGAGTCGGCCTACCGCGGGGACTCCAGCCGGACCGGCTGGACCACGGAGGCGGACCTCCTCGAAGGTCAGCGGACGGACCCGGAGGGCGTGCTCGCCGTCATCAAGGCGCCGGACAGCCGCGTCCTGACCGTGGAGCGGGACGGCGCCGTCGTCGCCTGCTGTCAGCTCGAACACCGCGGCGACCACGCCTACTTCGGCATGTTCGCGGTCAGCCCCGCACTCCAGGGCGGCGGACTCGGCAAGGTGATCATCGCCGAGGCGGAGCGGCACGCCCACGAGACCTGGGGTGTCGCGGAGATGCACATGACCGTGATCTCCGCACGCGAGGACCTCATCGCCTGGTACGAGCGGCGCGGCTACCGCCGTACGGGAAAGATGACCCCCTTCCCGTACGGCGACGAGCGCTTCGGGATTCCGCAGCGCGACGACCTGCAGTTCGAGCTGCTGGTCAAGCCCCTGGCGCAGCCGGCGCAGTGATCCTCAGGCCGTGAAGCGGCCGGTGCGTTTGATCTGGGGGTAGTCGGTGGTCGCGCCGTCCAGCTCCAGGGCCCGCACCAGCCGCAGGTGGTCCTGGGTGTTCACCACCCAGCCGATGATCCGCAGATCCGCCTTGCGGGCGTGCTCGACGACCTCCAGGGTCAGCCGTCGGATGTTGAGGCAGACGGTGGCGGCGCCGACCTCCGCGGCGCGGTCCACGACGTCGACGCCGTAGCGGCTCGCGATGAGCGCCGTGCGGACGCCCGGCACGAGCCGCGTGATCTCGGCGATCGCCTCGTCGTGGAAGGACGACACCTCGACCCGCCCCACCAGATCGCGCCGGTGCATCACCTCGGCGAGCGCCCGCGCCGCCGCCGTGTCCTTGATCTCGGCCTGCAGCGGCGCCCTGACGACGTCCAGGACCTCTTCGAAGACGGGCACGCGCTCACC
Source organism: Streptomyces mirabilis (assembly GCF_039503195.1). NCBI lineage: Bacteria > Bacillati > Actinomycetota > Actinomycetes > Kitasatosporales > Streptomycetaceae > Streptomyces > Streptomyces mirabilis. Next base: position 1,661,319 of record NZ_JBCJKP010000001.1, on the reverse strand, counting down.
GTGCCCGGCGTCCAGGGCGCGCAGCTCGGCGAGGGTCATCTCCGCGATCGGCCCCGAGCCGTCGGTCGTACGGTCCACGTCCGCGTCGTGCATGACGACCAGCGCGCCGTCCTTGCTCAGATGCAGATCGAGTTCGATCAGGTCGAGGCCCGCGTGCTGGGCGGCGATGAAGGAACGGAGGGTGTTCTCGGGTTCGACACCCATCACTCCGCGATGACCGATGGTGAGGAAGTTCAAGATTCGACTCGCTTCCGTCGACGGCGGCTCGGCTCGCGCGTGGTCTCGGCGGCACCCACGCGGCAAGCCCGCAGCCTAATCGTCCCGCCGCGCGATGTACCCGCTCGTACGCCAGGCGGGGCGTGTCTGCCGCAAGGGGAGGGCGGGCCGTCGCCGCCGGGGCGCGTCACCCGGGCGTGGGCGAGTCTTTCGGCGGTTGACCCCGAGCGCCCCGGAGCCGTTGCTCCTGCCACTTCCCGGCGCTTCCCGCGGACGTCCGTCTGTCCGGCTCCCCATAGCGGAAGTAATCGCCTCCACGGTATCCGGCAGGAAAAAGAGCGGTGAAGGTGGGGTGGTGCAGGATAATCTATCGAGTCTCCCCTTGCGGGAAGGAACCTCGTTTACATACGGTGTGCATACGCGAGGTTCTCCCGTGGAGGGTGAGAGATGACGGAAATTCTTGTGCCAGTGGGTGTGGAGGAGCGGGTTCCTCCCGTGGGCAGGGTGGTGGAGCACCCGGCTTGGCCTGTGCTCAAGGATGCCGTGGAGCAGATCCGGCCCTGGCAGTCCAAGGACGGGTCGATCGACTTCGAGGCCGAGGGTGCCCCGGACACGGCCGATGCCGATCTGGCCGTACGCCGTGCCGTAGACGCCATCGAGCAGCTCGCCCCGCTGCTGCCGCACGACGCCGAGTACCACGAGGCGCTCGTGAAGGACCTGCGCCGCTGGGCCGACGGTGGCTTCCAGGTGCCCGACTTCCTGGACTCGCTGCTGGCCTTCCAGCCCGCCGCGCACCGCGAGGACGGGCTCCAGCACCTGGTCGTCTTCCCGATGTACACGCAGAACGGCAACCCGGACCGCAACTTCGAGGCGGTCGTGCTGCGGATGGTCTGGCCGGACTGGCTGGCGGAGCTGGAGCGCACCCGCTACGACAACCCGCTGTTCTGCGGCATCACCTTCGAGGACTTCACGGCGGGCTACGACACCAACTCGGCCGTTCTCTTCCCGGAGACGATCGCCGTGCGCGAGGCGCCGGAACGATTCTCCTGGGGCGGCATCTTCTGCGACCGCGAGGCCGCCCGCTTCCGCGCCGTCACCGACGCCGCCGTGGACGTCCTGGGCCTTCGGCTGCCCGAGGACATCGCCGCGATGGTCCACGACCAGGACCGCTGCGAGCAGGCCTTCGTGCTGTGGGACATGGTCCACGACCGCACCCACAGCCACGGCGACCTGCCGTTCGACCCGTTCATGATCAAGCAGCGCCAGCCGTTCTGGATGTACGGCCTCGAGGAGCTGCGCTGCGACCTCACCGCCTTCAAGGAGGCCGTGAAGCTGGAGGCCGACGGCTTCCCGCAGGGCCGTGACGTGCAGTACGCGGTGCTTTTCGACCGGATGTTCCGCTTCCCCGTCACCGGCGAACGCGTCCGCAACTACGACGGTCTCGGCGGCCAGCTCCTCTTCGCCTACCTGCACCAGCACGACGTCGTCCGCTGGACCGACAACAAGCTGCACATCGACTGGCAGCGTGCACCGCAGGTCACCAACCAGCTGTGCGCCGAGATCGAGGACCTCTACCGGGCCGGCATCGACCGCCCCAAGCTCGTCCACTGGTTCAAGGCGTACGAGCTCGTCTCCACCTACCTCGCCCCGCACCCCGGCTCCCGCTGGGCCAAGGGCCCGGACGCCCTCGATCTGTCCCAGCCGCCCCGTAAGCTCGTCGACGACGTGCTTCCGGACGAGTTTCCGCTGAGCATGTTCTATGAGGCGCTCTCCAAGAAACTGAAGAACGTGATCGCCTCCACCAGGGGCATCACCGCGACGAGCGCCGAGCGGGCCGCCGCGTGAGCGCTCGTACCGGGGATGTTCAGGAGGCGAAGGCGATGGCACACGGAAACGGCAACGGACCTCTCAGCGGCGCGGTGATCGCGGTCGCCGGAGCGGGTGGACCCGCCGGGCGCGCGACGCTGGCCCGGCTCGCCGACGCGGGCGCGACCGTCATCGGATCGGACAACGATCCCGAGCGGCTCGCGGAGGCCGTGGACGCGGCCCGCTACGGGCACGGCGGCGCCACCGTCGTGGGCGACACGGTCGACCTGCTCGATCTCGAGTCGACCCGCGACTGGGCCGTCCGCATCGAGAAGGACTTCGGCCATGTCGACGGCCTGGTCCACCTGGTCGGCGGCTGGCGGGGCAGCGAGACCTTCACCAGGACGAGCCTCGACGACTGGGACTTCCTGGAGCTGCTGCTCATCCGCACGGTGCAGAACACGTCCCTCGCGTTCCACGAGGCGTTGCAGCGCAGCGACCGTGGCCGCTACCTCCTGATCAGCGCCGCCGGCGCGAGCAAGCCCACCGCGGGCAACGCCGCCTACTCCGCCGCCAAGGCCGCCGCCGAGGCGTGGACGCTGGCCATGGCCGACTACTTCCGCAAGGCAGGGGGCGAGCAGGGCCCGACGTCCGCGGCTGCCATCCTGGTGGTCAAGGCACTGGTGCACGACGCGATGCGCGCCGAGCGCCCGAACGCGAAGTTCGCGGGCTTCACGGACGTCGAGGATCTGGCCGAGGCCATCGCCGGCGTCTGGTCGCGGCCCGCCGGTGAAGTGAACGGAAACCGTCTGTGGCTGACCGAGAAGCCGTGAACCCTCCGAAGACCGACGCCCGGCGTCACCACGACCCGGCCGTCCGCGGCTTCGCCAGCGACAACTACGCGGGAGCCCACCCCGAGGTGCTCGCCGCCGTGGCCCTGGCCAACGGCGGGCACCAGGTCGCGTACGGCGAGGACGACTACACGGCGAACCTCCAGCAGATCATCCGCAGCCACTTCGGCGCCACCGCCGAGGCCTTCCCGGTGTTCAACGGGACCGGCGCGAACGTGGTCGCGCTCCAGGCGGTCACCGACCGCTGGGGCGCGGTGATCTGCGCGGAGAGCGCGCACATCAACGTCGACGAGGGCGGCGCCCCCGAGCGCATGGGCGGCCTCAAGCTGCTCACCGTGCCCACGTCCGACGGCAAACTCACCCCCGAGCTGATCGACCGTCAGGCCTACGGCTGGGACGACGAGCACCGTGCGATGCCGCAGGTCGTCTCGATCACCCAGAGCACCGAACTGGGCACCCTCTACACGCCCGACGAGATCCGCGCGATCTGCGACCACGCCCACGCGCACGGCATGAAGGTGCACCTGGACGGGTCCCGGATAGCCAATGCGGCCGCCTCCCTGGACGTCCCCATGCGGACGTTCACCAACGCGGTCGGCGTCGACCTCCTGAGCCTCGGCGGGACGAAGAACGGCGCGCTGTACGGCGAGGCCGTCGTCGTCCTCAACCAGGACGCGGTCAGTCACATGAAGCACCTGCGCAAGCTGTCCATGCAGCTCGCCTCCAAGATGCGCTTCGTCTCCGTGCAGTTGGAGGCGCTGCTCGCCAAGGACCTGTGGCTGCGCAACGCCCGCCACTCCAACCAGATGGCCCAGCGGCTGGCCGAGGGCGTGCGCGCGGTGCACGGCGTGGAGATCCTCCACCCGGTCCAGGCCAACGCCGTCTTCGCGCGTCTCCCGCACGACGTGAGCGAGCGGCTCCAGAAGCGCTACCGCTTCTACTTCTGGGACGAGGCGGCGGGCGACGTCCGCTGGATGTGCTCCTTCGACACGACCGAGGACGACGTCGACGGTTTCGTGGCGGCGCTCAAGGAGGAGATGGCGCACGCGTAGCCCGAGCGCCAGCGTATGCATAGATATGCGGTCACCTGAAAAGTCATTGACTCTCGGGTGACCGCATTCCTATGCTCTCCGGGCATGGAGCTGATCCAGAACACCGCCGACCTGTCCGCGTACTTGGCCGCCGACGAGGTCATCGACCATCATCATCCGCTCGTGCGGGAGACGGCCGCGCGGCTGGCCAAAGGTGTCGTCGATTCGTATGCCTATGCGCGGGCGGCCTTCGAATTCGTGCGCGACACCATTCCGCACTCGCAGGACTCCGGCGATCTTCGGGTCACCTGGCGTGCCTCCGACGTGCTGGAGCGGCGCACCGGCATCTGCTACGCGAAGGCCCACGCCCTGGCCGCGCTGCTGCGGGCCGAGGACATCCCGACGGCGTTCTGCTACCAGAAGTTCGACGAGGTGCACGGGCTCGTCGCCGTGCGGTTCAACGGCGCCTGGCACCGGCAGGACCCTCGAGGCAACAAGCCGGGCGTGGACGCCCAGTTCTCCCTGGACGGCGAGCGGCTGGCCTTCACGCCCGACCCCGAGTTCGATGAGCTCGACCATCCGGTCCTGTACGCCGCACCTCACCCGGTCGTGCTGAGCGTCCTCAAGGCCGCCCCCGACCGGTCGCACCTGTGGAAGACGCTTCCCGCCGCACTCTGAGACCGGCCGCCCATCACCCGGACACGGGCGGAGCGGTGCGGTGCGACGGGGCCGAACTCGCGGCGCTGCCGGAGAAGTTCAGCCCCGGGGCGCGGATCACCGTCCACGCCCCGGCGTGACGATTCAGCGGGCCTCGGCCGCCTTGACCTCTTCGGGGGTCGGCGCCGTGCCGCCGAGGTGTGCGGGCATCCACCAGGTGTCGTCCGGGCCCTTGGGGCGGACCGGATAGGCGCGCTGCGCGGCCTCCAGGAGCTCCTGGACACGCTCGCGCAGCCGCCGGGTGATGGCGCCCGCGTACTGGTCCTGCGGCGCCTCCACCGGTTCGCCGACCCGGATGGTGATCGGCGTGTGGCTGCGCTTGAAGTTGCGCGGGTGGCCCTTGGTCCACAGCCGCTGGGTGCCCCACAGGGCCATCGGGATCAGCGGCACGCCGGCCTCCTGGGCCATGCGCGCGGCACCCGACTTGAAGCTCTTCAGGGTGAAGGACTGGGAGATGGTCGCTTCGGGGAAGACGCCCACGATCTCGCCGGATCGCAGTGAATCCAACGCGTGCTGATACGCCGTCTCGCCCTGCTTGCGGTCCACCGGGATGTGCTTCATGCCCCGCATCAGCGGACCGGAGATCTTGTGCCGGAAGACCGACTCCTTCGCCATGAAACGCACCAGGCGCTTCTGCGGCAGGGTGGCCAGACCGTCGAAGATGAAGTCCAGATAACTGATGTGGTTGCTGACCAGCACGGCGCCGCCCGAGCGCGGAATGTTCTCCGATCCCTTGCAGTCGATCTTGAGGTCCCAGGCCTTGAACAACACTTGGGCGAGACCGACGACGGGACGGTAGACAAGCTCTGCCATGGACGGGGTGGACCCTTTCTCTCTGCTCGGGAAGGGTTCTCCCGGCGGGAAAGTTACGCAGCCGTAGGTTTACGGCATTGCGCAGATCGTGCCCCAAGAACGGACGAGTGGCCAGTCCCAGTGCCGCGATGCGGCGAGATCCTCGTCACGTGTCCCCTGATCGACCTCGGACTTCTCACTCACCGTCACTGGGCGCGTACCGTCATCCGACGTACGAGCAGGTACATCTCGCAGCCCAGGCAGTACCCGAACGCCGCGTTGAGGAACGCGGCCGCCAGCGCGCAGCCGGTCGCGGCGAACCCCAGCCAGTCGGGTCCCGCCGTGAAACCGATCAGCCCCACCACGGCGAACACGAGCCCGACGGCCTGCGCGAACTGCGGAGGCTGCGGCGACTCGAACTGTGCGGGCGGCCCGAGTCGGGGGCGTACGACCTTCCGGAACAGCCAGCCGTAAGGAGAGCGCGCCACGCCGCCCGAGGCGCCCAGCGCGAACGCCAGTACCTGCCAGGCCAACAGCCAGGTGCTGCCGGTGATCAGAACGGCCGCCAGTACGACGGTCGTCACGGCCGCACCGAACCGCGGCCCTCTTGCGTCAATGTCCATGAATCAAGCATTCCGTATGAACGGCGGTCCGTGGACCCGGGAATCTTTGCGGTCTCGTGAATGCTTGTGCTGGAGATGACCGGACTTGTGGTGTGCGTGGTGGTGCTCGCGGCGGCGAGCGCGTTCGGAGTGCTGCAACGGCGGCGGAACGGGAGGGTGAGAGTGCGCGGGCGTGACGGTGGAAAGCGGCTCGGCGCGGCGGAGTTGGGGGAGGGGCTCGGTGAACGGGCCACTCTCGTCCAGTTCTCCAGCGCTTTCTGCGCTCCGTGCCGGGCCACCCGGCGGGTGCTCGCCGAGGTGGCCGGAATGGTCCCGGGCGTGCACCACGTGGAGATCGACGCCGAGGACCGCCTCGAACTCGTCCGCGAGCTCGAGATCCTCAAGACCCCGACCGTGCTCGTCCTCGACGCCGACGGACGGATCGTGCGGCGCGCGACCGGACAGCCGCGCAAGGCGGATGTGATCGCGGCGCTGGGAGAGGCCGTCTGACTCGTGGCGATCATGGTGAGGCATCTCGCAGATGACCGGACGTACTTGACTGCACGCACCACCTATCGTCAACCTGACCGTATGCCCCCGGAACTCCTTCTCTTCGAGCGCGTCCACGTGGATCTGGCCCGCACCGCGAGTGCGCGCTGTCCGGTCTGTTGAGCACCGACGGATCTGCTCTTCACCACTCGCAGAAGGACGACTCCATGACGGCCACGCCCGACCTGGACACTTTTCGGCTCGCCTCTCCCGATGCGCAACCCGCCTCACCCGACCTCCTGCGCTCCGTATTCCGGCAGCACGCGGCCGGTGTCGCCGTGATCACGGCGCAGGGCGGCTCGGGTCCCGTGGGCTTCACCGCCACCTCGCTCAGCTCGGTCTCCGCCGAGCCCCCGATCGTCTCCTTCGGCATCGGTGTCGGCGCCTCCAGCTGGCCCGCGATCTCCGAGTCCGAGCATGTCGGCATCCACATACTCGGCGAGCACCAGCAGGAACTCGCCGCCACCTTCGCCCGCAGCGGCGCCGACCGCTTCGGCGCGCCCACCCGTTGGCGCAAGGGCCCGAAAGGTGTTCCCGTCCTCGACGGCGTACTGGCCTGGCTCGTCTGCCGGGTCGCGGCGCGGGTGCCGGCCGGGGATCATCGCATCGTGCTGGCCGAGGTCGTCCTCGGTGATCCGTCCGGCGCGGGCCGCCCGCTGCTGTACCACCAGGGACGCTTCAACGGCCTGCGCGACTGAAACTACTCGCCGGTCCTACCGGTGAGTCCTACTCGTCGGTTACGCAGCGTTGCCAAGGTCACAGTTCAAAGCGCTTGCTTAGTGGGCGGGAACTGGGTGTACTGACGAGTAATATTTCGTTCGGAGCGCGGGCCGCCCCGACCGGGATCGGCCGCTTCAGGCGCCTATGCTGCCTGAAAGAAGGCAGCCCAGAAATGACGATGCAGTAGGAGAGCCGGCGTGAGCTTGAGGATCGTTGTCACTGTGAAGTACGTGCCCGACGCCACTGGCGACCGGCACTTCGCCGATGACCTGACCGTGGACCGTGACGACGTGGACGGTCTGCTCTCGGAGCTCGACGAATACGCGGTGGAGCAGGCGCTGCAGATCGCCGACGAAGCGGACGACGCCGAGATCACCGTGCTGACCGTCGGCCCCGAGGACGCCAAGGACGCGCTGCGCAAGGCGCTTTCCATGGGCGCGGACAAGGCCATCCACGTCGAGGACGACGACCTGCACGGCACCGACGCGATCGGTACGTCGCTGGTGCTCGCCAAGGCGATCGAGAAGGCCGGCTACGACCTGGTCATCTCCGGCATGGCCTCGACCGACGGCACCGCCGGTATCGTCCCCGCCCTGCTGGCGGAGCGCCTGGGTGTCCCGCAGGTCACCCTGCTCTCCGAGGTCTCCGTCGAGGACGGCGTCGTCAAGGGCCGCCGTGACGGTGACAGCGCGTCCGAGCAGCTGGAGGCCTCCCTCCCGGCCGTCGTGTCGGTGACCGACCAGTCGGGTGAGGCGCGTTACCCCTCCTTCAAGGGCATCATGGCCGCCAAGAAGAAGCCGGTGGAGTCCTGGGACCTGGAGGACCTGGAGATCGAGGCGGACGAGGTCGGTCTCGAGGGCGCCTGGACCAAGGTCGACTCCGCGACCGAGCGCCCGGCGCGCACGGCCGGCACGATCGTCAAGGACGAGGGCGAGGGCGGCAAGCAGCTCGCCGAGTTCCTCGCGGGCCAGAAGTTCATCTAAAGGCCCGTTCGAGGCTCGCTGAACCTCCACTCGCTGACCGCCCCTCATCTTTCGTAAGCAGGAGAGAAGAAGTCCCATGGCTGAAGTTCTCGTCTACGTCGACCACGTGGACGGCGCCGTCCGCAAGCCCACCCTGGAGCTGCTGACGCTGGCCCGTCGCATCGGTGAGCCCGTCGCCGTCGCCCTCGGCTCCGGCGCCGAGGCCACCGCCCCCGCGCTCGCCGAGCACGGCGCGGTCAAGGTCCTCACGCACGACGCCGCCGAGTACGCCGACTACCTGGTCGTCCCGAAGGTGGACGCGCTCCAGGCCGCGTACGAGGTGGTGTCCGCCGCGGGCTCCCTGGCCGCCGTTCTCGTCCCGTCCTCCGCCGAGGGCAAGGAGATCGCGGCGCGCCTCGCGGTCCGCATCGGCTCCGGCATCATCACGGACGCGACCGACCTGGAAGCCGGCGACGAGGGCCCGGTGGCCACGCAGTCCGCGTTCGCCGCCTCCTTCACCACCAAGTCCCGTGTCGCCAAGGGCACCCCGGTCATCACGGTCAAGCCGAACTCGGCCGCCGTGGAGGCCGCCCCGGCCGCGGGCGCCGTCGAGGCCCTCGCGGTCTCCTTCTCCGAGAAGGCCACCGGCACCAAGGTCACCGCTCGTACCCCGCGCGAGTCGACCGGCCGCCCCGAGCTGACCGAGGCCGCGATCGTGGTCTCCGGCGGCCGTGGCGTCAACGGCGCCGAGAACTTCTCGATCATCGAGGCGCTCGCCGACTCCCTCGGCGCGGCCGTGGGTGCCTCGCGCGCCGCGGTGGACGCCGGCTGGTACCCGCACACCAACCAGGTCGGCCAGACCGGCAAGTCCGTCTCGCCGCAGCTGTACATCGCCTCCGGCATCTCCGGCGCGATCCAGCACCGCGCCGGTATGCAGACGTCGAAGACGATCGTGGCGATCAACAAGGACGCCGAGGCGCCCATCTTCGACCTGGTCGACTACGGCGTGGTCGGCGACCTCTTCGAGGTCGTCCCGCAGCTCACCGAGGAGATCAAGACCCGCAAGGGCTGATCGAGTCAGGCTCCGGTCGTACGAGGCCCCCGTGACCGCCCGCGCGGTCTCGGGGGCCTCGCTGATGCCAGGCTCAGCCAGGCCTGCACGGGCAGATGGCCGCTCGGGAACTCGCCGTCCACCGAGAGGGTGTTGACGGCCGCCCGGTGCACGCTCACCCCGGGGCCCACCAGGATCCAGTCGATACGGTCGCCGTCCGGCGTCAACGGCTGGTAGCCGTGGAAGGTCCCATAGAGCGTGCCGCGCTCGGCCGCTGTGTCCCAGGTGTCGACGAGCCCGGCGCCCAGCATCGCCTCGTACACCGGGTTCTGGTGGGCGACGGCATTGAAGTCGCCGGTCACGACGAGCGGCAGAGCGCGGTCGAAGCGCGCGATGCGTTCGGAAATCAGACGCGCGGCACGCATGCGTGCGTACTGACTCGCGTGGTCCAGATGGGTGTTGAGCACATAGAACTCCCGTGCGTCCCGCAGATCGCGGAAGCGGACCCAGGTGACGATGCGCGGGAAGGCGGCGCCCCAGGTGTTCGAGCCGATCAGCTCGGGGGTGTCGGAGAGCCAGAAGCAGTCGTGCTCGACCGGTGCCAGCCGACGGGTGTCGAAGAAGATCGCCACCGCCTCGTCGTGGCTGCCGCCCACGCGGCCCGTGCCGATCCAGTCGTAGTGCGGTCCGAGGTCGGAATCGATGTCACGCAGTTGCTGGTAGATGCCCTCCTGGGTGCCGATGACGTGGGGCGCCTCCCGGCGTAACAGTTCGCGCATCACCGGGCGGGCAGGAGCGCACAGGACGGACCACGCCGTGGACAGGTGTTGACCATCAGGAAGGGCCACGGATAACTTCGCTCTACGGATTGTTGATTCCGTGGAGCGGAAAACTGGAGGGTGTGGGATGGGTCAGGGCCAGCAGGAGAACGTGGCGACGAGCCTCGCGGGCGCCGTCAGCGAGGAGATCAGCGCCTCCCTCGCCCCGGTCGACGCCGAACTGGCGCGGCGTTACCCCGGAGACCCCGGCACCCGGCAGCCCGTCCACACCGTGTACGTCCCCGGCGACGTGTTCGCCGCCGACACCATCCGCTCCTGGGGTGACCGGGCCCTCGCCGCCCTCGACGAGCACGCCCCCGACGCCGCGTCCTTCGCCGCCGTCCTCGGCCTCACCGACGACCTCGCCGAACCCGTGTACGACCGCGTACGCGCCAAGCTGGAGCGCGAGCCCATCGAGGACCTGCGGATCGACTTCGAGGACGGCTACGGCCCGCGTCCGGACGCCGAGGAGGACGAGGCGGCGGCCCGCGCGGCCCGTCTGATCGCCGAGGCGTACGAGAACGGCACGGCCGCCCCGTACATGGGCATCCGTATGAAGTGCATGGAGGCGCCGGTACGAGACCGGGGCATCCGCACGCTCGACATCTTCCTGACGGGCCTGATGGAGTCGGGAGGCCTGCCCGCGGGGCTCGTGCTGACGCTGCCCAAGGTGACGTACGCCGAGCAGGTCACCGCGATGGTCCGGCTCCTGGAGGAGTTCGAGAAGGCGCGCGGCCTGGAGCCCGGCCGCATCGGCTTCGAGATCCAGATCGAGACCAGCCAGTCCATCCTCGCGACCGACGGCACCGCGACCGTCGCCCGGATGATCCAGGCCGCCGAGGGCCGCGCCACCGGACTGCACTACGGCACCTTCGACTACAGCGCCTGCCTCGGCGTCAGCGCCGCCTACCAGGCCAGCGACCATCCGGCCGCCGACCACGCCAAGGCGATCATGCAGGTCGCGGCCGCCGGCACCGGCGTACGCGTCTCGGACGGCTCGACCAACGTGCTGCCGATCGGTCCCACCGAGAAGGTCCACGACGCCTGGCGTCTCCACTACGGCCTCACCCGCCGCGCCCTGGCCCGCGCCTACTACCAGGGCTGGGACATGCACCCCGGCCACATCCCGACCCGCTACGCCGCCGTCTTCGCCTTCTACCGCGAGGGCTTCGAACAGGCGGCCGCCCGCCTCTCCCGCTACGCCAACCACACCGACGGCGACGTCATGGACGAGCCCGCGACCGCCAAGGCCCTCAGCGGCTACCTCCTGCGCGGCCTGGACTGCGGTGCCCTCGACATCGCGGAGGTGGCGCGGGTGACAGGCCTGACCAGGGCCGACCTGGAGGGCTTCGCCGTGCCGAGGCGCGGTGACCTGACCATCTCGGGGAAGTGAAGCTCCCTGCTTTCGGGGGCGCGAGGAACCGTGCGACCAACCACGGACAACCCACGCTCTGACGACGGACCGTCTACGTGTACCTCTCAAGCCCGGAAGCCGTGGTGAGCCCCTCCACGGCCAACAGCTCGGTTCCCCGCGCGCAGAGCGCGGCGTCGCCGCGAGCCCGCGCACAGAACTCCTCCGGCGTCTCCCCGAACAGCTCCCGCAGCCGCGCCGACCCGGCGAGGAGCGAGGCGAGCAGCGGTCGCTCGCCGGGGTGCGGGCGAGGTGTCCCGGCGCCGTTGTGGAGAACCCCGCGGCGGTTGACGTACACATGGGCACCCGGCAGGAGCTCACCGGAGTCCAACTCGATCCGCACGTCGGAGGCGGGCAGCCACGCCCGGCCGTACGCCCCCTCGGCCACCGGAACGCCCTCACTCGCGTCCACCACCTCGAGCTGCGCCGCGTCCAGCCACGTCAGGAACAACTCGCCGACGGCGCCCGGCGCGTGGAAGGGCGACGCGGACACGTACCCCATCACACTGACATGGGCCGAGACGCCGACCCCGAGGCCGAGGACCCGCGTTCTCACCATCGGGATCGTGCCCGACACCCCGGACTGCGCCATCTTGTGCCGGAGTTGGGCCGGGCAGGCGTTCGAGCCGACCGCGAGGACCGGGACGCGGTCCTCGTACACCCTGCGCGTGAGCGGCAACAGCCGGTCCCTGTCGAGGAGTACGGACTCCTCGGGGCGGGCGCCCGGGTAGCTCAGCGGGTGCTCGTGGGGTGTTTCGGCGAGGCCGAGCGCTTCGAGGGTGCGCGGGTCCGGCTCGGCCACGGCTCAGTCCGCGGGCGGCAGTTCGCCCGAGCCGCGGGTGATCAGACGGGTCGGGAGTTCGATGCGCTCCGGGGTGATGAGGCTGCCCTCCAGCTGGCGGAAGAGACGCTCGGCGGCGGTGCGGCCGAGGGCGGCGGCGTCCTGGGCGACGACGGTGACGCCGGGCTCGAGGAGGTCGGCGAGCTCGATGTCGTCGAAGCCGACGAGGGCGACGGGCCGGCCGCGCTCGGCGATGACACGGACGACCGTGACGGTGACGCGGTTGTTGCCGGCGAAGACCGCGGTGACGGGGGAGGGACCGGACAGCATGTCCTCGGCCGCCTTGCGCACCCGCTGCGGGTCGGTGACGCCCAGGGACATCCAGTCGTCCTCGACAGGTATGCCCGCCTCCTCCATGGCCGCCCGGTAGCCGCGCAGCCGTTCGGCGGCGGTGTGGATACGCGGCATGTCGCCGATGAAGCCGATCCGGCGGTGGCCGTGGGCGATCAGGTGGGCGACGCCGTCGCGGGCCCCGCCGAAGCTGTCGGACAGCACCACGTCGGCGTCGATCTGTCCCGCCGGGCGGTCCACGAACACCGTGGCGACGCCCGCCTTGATCTCGGGCTCCAGATAGCGGTGGTCGTCACCGGCCGGAATGATCACCAGCCCGTCCACGCGTCGTGCGCACAGGGCGAGAACCAGCTCCTGTTCGCGGTCCGGGTCCTCGGCGCTGGAGCCGTTGATGAGCAGCGCGCCGTGGGCGCGGGCCACCTCCTCGACCGCACGGCTGAGGGGACCGTAGAAGGGGTCGGCGAGGTCCTCCAGGACGAGGCCGATGCTCGCGGTGCGGCCCTTGCGCAGCACCCGGGCGCTGTCGTTGCGGCGGAAGCCCAGCGCGTCGATGGCCTCCTGGACGCGGCGCTCGGTGTCCGGAGTGACTCCGGGCTCACCGTTGACGACCCGCGAGACCGTCTTGAGGCCCACCCCGGCTCGTGCCGCCACGTCCTTCATGGTCGGACGGTTGCCGTAGCGGTTCTCGGATCGGCGGGCGGTCTCTGCCACGATGCGCTGTCCTGTCCTGTCGTCCACGGTTCCCGTCGTCCACGCGGCGGTCCCTGTCGGCCACGGGTCCTGTTGTCCACGGGGGTGCGTCGGTCCATGGGGTTGTATGAGGATGTGGCGTCGAGCATAGAGCCTGGACAACGTTGTCAGATGCGGGAGACACTGTCCACCGCATTCTCCGGCCTGCGCCACCCATCGCGAGACCGGTCTGCCCCTTTCACCAGGTTCACCGGGAGAACTGACACTGATGCACACCGACCTCGTGGCCGCGCTCGACATCGGCGGCACCAAGATCGCCGGAGCGCTGGTGGACGGCCGCGGCCGCATTCTTCTGCGCGCGCAGCGCGCGACGCCCGCGCAGGAGGACGGCGACACCGTGATGGGGGCCGTCGAGGAGGTGCTCGGCGAGCTGACCGGGTCACCGCTGTGGAGTCGGGCGGGGACCGTCGGCATCGGCAGCGCGGGGCCGGTGGACGCCTCCGCGGGCACGGTGAGTCCGGTGAACGTGGCGGGCTGGCGCGACTACCCGCTCGTCGAGCGGGTAGTCGCGGCCACCGGGGGCCTGCCGGTCGAGCTGATCGGCGACGGGGTGGCCATCACGGCCGCCGAGCACTGGCAGGGTGCGGCGCGCGGCCATGACAACGCCCTGTGCATGGTGGTCTCGACGGGGGTCGGGGGCGGGCTGGTCCTGAACGGTCAGCTCCACCCCGGTCCCACGGGCAACGCGGGCCATATCGGGCACATCAGCGTGGACCTCGACGGTGACCCCTGCCCGTGCGGTTCGCGCGGCTGTGTGGAGCGCATCGCGAGCGGTCCGAACATCGCGCGGCGGGCGCTGGACGGCGGCTGGCGGCCGGGGCCCGACGGTGACACCTCGGCCGCCGCGGTGGCCGTCGCCGCGCGCGAGGGCGACCCGGTGGCGGTGGCCTCGTTCGAACGCGCGGCGAAGGCGCTGGCGGCGGGCATCGCGGCGACCGCGACCCTCGTCGAGATCGACATCGCCGTCATCGGTGGGGGCGTGGGCAAGGCCGGGGACGTGCTCTTCGAGCCGCTGCGCAAGGCGCTGGCCGACTACGCCACCCTGTCCTTCGTGCGGCGGCTGACCGTGGCGCCCGCGCTGATGGGCACGGACGCCGGTCTGGTCGGCGCGGCGGCGGCCGCGCTCAGCAGGCAGCCGAACACGACCGCGGAGCGGGTGGCGGGCTGAGCGCCGCCCCGAGCCGCGGCTGATCGGCCGGGGCCCGGGTTGGCCCGCCGGGTCGGGGGGCCGATGGCCCATGGCCGGTCGGCTGAGCGGGCGTGCGCCGCGGTTCGCGTGCCCGGGCCGGGTGTGCCGACCGGAGGTGCGGGTGATCCGCCGGGTGTGCCGACCGGAGGTGCGAGTGATGCGCCGGGGGTGAGGGAGCGCGGTCGCGGCCCGAGCCGTGCGCGGGCCTGCGGTCCGGGACCGACGCTCCCTGCGGGAGCCTGCTTGGGTCAAGTCCCCCGGCGCGGTCGGCTCGGCCCCGGTCGTGCCGAGCACTTCGGTTGCCGGCGGAGTGTCCGGGGCGGGGTGCCGGTGTGGGGCGGCCGGCGACCGGCAAGGGGCCGATCGGTCGGGTTTCCCCCGCTGCCGAGCCGGGAGGAGACCCCCGGCTCGGCGCACCGGTCAGCAGGTCAGTCGGGCGTCCGCCCAGTCCGCGTGGTCCGAGTCGACGCCGTCGCCGCCGTCGGTGACGACGAGGCGAACCACCTGGGCTCCGGTCACGTCGGCCGAGAACGGCTGGGCCGGCATCGCGTTGGTGAGGACCCCGGTCGAGGCGACCTTCGTGCCATCCGCCCAGATCTCGAACGCGACGGTGCCCTTGGCGCCCTTCTCGTCGTCGACGCCGACATCCGCGGTGACGGTCCGGCACCGCTTGCCTGTGTAGTACTCGACGGCACTCGGGGCGTGCGCACCGAGCCCCTTGGCGTAGACGACTCCGCCGAGAGTGATCGGATGACCGTCGCCCGCGGCGCTCTCCCCGTTGCTGGTGTTGCGCTCAACCGGGCCGAATCCATTGGTCGTCGACAGCCATGGCAGGTCGCCGAGGTAGGAGACGCCCGAAGGGGGAGCCACGACGACGGAGACCGTGAGCGGGAGCACGCTCTCGGCGCGTATGCCGGTCGGTGAGCGGTACGCGGCCCTGAGCGTCAGGTCGTACGATCCCGCGGCCGTGCCCTCGGGCGCGGTGACCTGCCACTTCGTACGCAGGGAGTGTCCCGTGCGTACCGTGCCCGCCGTGGTCGGTGAGGCGGCCGCGACCTTCCAGCCCGTCGGGCCGCTCAGCGCCACCGAGACGCGCCGCGCGGGCGTACGGCCGAGGTCGGTCACCGCCGACGTCAGGGAGACCGGCTTGCCCGCCTCCACCAACGGGCCTCCGTCCAGGCCCACTTCGACGGCGGGCGGGTTCTTGGCCCAGTGGCGGTCGGCCGAGACGCGGACGAGGACCGTGCCGTGCGCGGGGACGGTCGCGGAGACGGCTCCGGCGGTGTTGTAGCTCCGGTGCTGCCACAGGTCGCGCAGGGTGTAGCCGTGGGCGGCCGGCAGCCCCACGGCCGCCGTGGTCGTGGCGATGTGCTGGGCGCTGCCGGTCTCGTTGAACAGCGCCACCGTCCGGCTGCCGTCCTTCATCTCCTTGGCGACGACCCAGCGTCCGCCCTCGGAGGAGAGCACGGTGCCCTGCTTGCCCAGGGGGTCCTGGTCGACCGCGATGACTTCCTTGTTGTCGAGGATGTCGAAGGTGGCGGGCGACGCCTTGCGCAGATCCGAGCCGATGAGCAGCGGAGCCGCCATGACCGACCACATCGAGAAGTGGGAGCGGTACTCGGTGTCGGTCATGCCGCCGTTGCCGACCTCCAGCATGTCCGGGTCGTTCCAGTGACCGGGACCCGCGTGCGGGGCGAGGGGCAGGTTCTGCTTGAGGATCGACAGCATCGAGCCCCAGTTGTCGCTGATGTCACCGGTCGTGCGCCACAGATGTCCGACGTCCGAGGCCCACTCCCAGGGCTTGTTCTGGCCCCATTCGCAGAGGCTGTAGACGATGGGCCGCCCGGTCGCCTTGAGTGCGTCCCGCATGGTCGTATAACGCAGCTTGGCGTCCACGCCCTGGTTGTTGCAGTTGTCGTACTTGAGGTAGTCGACGCCCCAGTCCGCGAACTGCTGGGCGTCGCTGTACTCGTGGCCGAGGGCGCCCGGGAATCCGACGCTGTCGCACGTCTTCGTGCCCGCGCTGGTGTAGATGCCGAGCTTGAGCCCCTTGGCGTGCACGTAGTCGGCGACCGCCTTGATCCCGTTCGGGAAGCGCACCGGGTCGGGTACCAGCTTGCCGTCGCCGTCCCGGGACGGCAGGGCCCAGCAGTCGTCCAGGTTGACGTACTGGTACCCGGCGTCCTTGAGCCCCTTCTCCACGAAGAGGTCCGCGATCCCCTTGACCATGGTCTCGTTGAACTCGGCCCGGCAATGTGTGGAGTTCCAGTTGTTGAAGCCCATCGGAGGGGTGAGCGCGAGGCCGTCGGCCAGGGCGGGGGACGCGGGGGCTTCGGTGGGGCCGGGGGCGGCCAGGGCCTCCGGGGCGGTCAGGCCGGTCGTACACAACAGGGCCGTCGCGAGTGCTCCGACCACTCTTCGGCGGGTTGTGCGGGTGGGAAGGTGACGCATCGTTACGTTCCTCCGAACTCGCGAAAGATAGGATGACTGCATGTCCGCGACAAGGGTGCGCGCTTACGGTAGGACCTGTCCAACTCTGTTGGAAGAGAAGTGGTAACGGTTGTTCGATATCTCGTCCGAACCCTTGACGACACTCCGACATGGGAGTGAGATCCAAGCCTCGCGTTCGGTTGTGTTGGGTGGCACCCCGAGGAGGGGGACATGGCACAGTCATCGTTGAAGGGGATTGTCGTGCCCGAAGGCACCTCAGGTCATCGGATGTCCCGGCGAAATCTCTTGCGTGGTGCGGCGCTCGGCGCCGGCGCGCTCACGCTCCCCGCCCTGCTGTCCGCCTGCGGCAGCGGACCCGGCGGAAACAAGAACGAAGTCACCGTGGGGTCCAACGCCTCTGACCCGGTCCCCAAGAAGGCGTACGCGGCGGCCTTCTCGGCGTACGAGAAGAAGTCCGGCAAGAAGGTCAAGGTCAACACCAAGGACCACAACGACTTCCAGGAGAACATCAACCGCTATCTCCAGGGCACGCCCGACGACGTCTTCATGTGGTTCGCGGGGTATCGCATGCAGTACTTCGCGGAGAAGGGGCTCCTGCACGAGATCAGCGACGTGTGGAGCGGATTCACCGGCTTCTCCGACGCCCTGAAGGAGCAGTCCACCCACTCCGGCAAGCAGTACTTCGTGCCGTACTACTACTACCCGTGGGCCGTTTTCCACCGCAAGAGCCTCTTCCAGTCCAAGGGCTACCAACAGCCCAAGACCTGGGACGACTTCATCGCACTGGCCAAGCGGATGTCGAAGGACGGGACGCCCGTCGCCTTCTGCGACAAGGACGGCTGGCCCGCGATGGGCACCTTCGACTACATCAACATGCGCCTGAACGGATACGACTTCCACAAGTCCCTGATGGCCGGCACGGAGTCATGGACCGACACCAAGGTGAAGAACGTCTTCGACACCTGGCGCGAGGTCATGCCCTACTACCAGAAGGGTGCGCTCGGCCGGACCTGGGAGGAGGCCGGGCAGAGCCTGCAGCAGCGCAAGACGGGGATGGCGGTCTTCGGAATGCCGCACCCGGGAACCCAGTTCCCCGAGAACGAACGCGACGACATCGACTTCTTCGCCTTCCCCGAGATGGACCCGCAGTACGCGCAGGACGCCGTGGAAGCGCCCATCGACGGCTTCCTGGTCGCCAAGAAGTCGAAGAACCTCGACGGCGCCATGGCCCTCCTGAAATGGCTGGGCACCCCCACCGCCGAGAACACCTACCTCGCCCTCGACCCCAACAACGTGGCCGTCAACGACGGGGCCGACACCACCAAGTACAGCGCCCTGCAGAAGAAATCGGCCCAGCTCGTCTCGGGCGCCAAGCAGATCTCGCAGTTCATGGACCGCGACACCCGTCCGGACTTCGCCTCGACCGTGATGATCAAGGCGATCCAGGACTTCATCGGCAACCCGAAGGACGTCGACGGTCTCTGCAACAGCATCGAACGACAGAAGAAGACCATCTTCTCGTCGCCCGTCGGCTGATCACTGGGGGAAGACGTTCCGTGGCGCTCAACATCCCACGGCGCGCCGGACGACGGCGGCTGCGGCGGTTCACCCGCCGCGACACCGTCGTCCTCGGCGTGCTCCTCGGCATACCCGTCCTGCTCGACATCGTCATCGTCTGGGGCCCGACCCTCGCCTCCATCGGGCTCTCCTTCACCTCCTGGGACGGCGTCGGCGACATCCACTGGGTGGGCGGCGACAACTACAAGAACGTGTTCGAGAACTACCCGGCGTTCTGGCCCGCCGTCCGCCACAACGTTCTGTGGCTGCTCTTCCTCGGCCTGATCGCCACCCCGTTCGGACTGTTTCTCGCGGTGCTCATCGACCGTGGAGTGCGCTTCAGCCGCTTCTACCAGTCCGTGATCTACCTGCCGGTCGTGCTCTCGCTCGCCATCGTCGGCTTCATCGCCCAGCTGATCCTCGGCACCGACCAGGGCGTGGTCAACACGATCCTCAACAACCACGAGAACCCGATCGACTGGCTCGGCGACGCGCACCTCAACATCTGGATGATGATGATCGCAGCGAGCTGGCGGCACACGGGTTACGTCATGATCCTCTACCTCGCCGGGCTCAAGTCCGTCGACCCGCAGCTGAAGGAAGCCGCCGCGATCGACGGCGCGAACGCCCGCCAGACCTTCTTCCGTGTCGTCTTCCCGACCCTGCGCCCGGTCAACGTGATCGTCGGTGTCATCACCGTCATCGAGGCGCTGCGCGCGTTCGACATCGTCTACGCGGTCAACAAGGGCCGCAACGGCCTGGAACTGCTCTCCGTCCTGATCACCGACAACATCATCGGGGAAGCCAGCCGCATCGGATTCGGCTCCGCCATCGCGGTCGTCCTGCTCACCGTCTCCCTGGGGTTCATCGTGACGTTCCTGGTCCAAGAGCTGCGAGGTGCGCGCGAACGATGACCGCCGACATCCGCACCGGCGCCCCCGTGCGCCCGGCACCCGCTCCGGAGAAGGCGCCCGCTCCCCGCCGCCGGCCGCGTCCCGGCCGCTTCGGCGTCCACATCTTCCTGATGGGCGTCTCGCTCGCCTTCCTCGCGCCGCTCCTGCTCGCCGTCTACGCCTCGCTGCGCCCGTACGAGGAGACGGCGCAGAACGGCTACTTCTCCTTCCCGAAGCACCTGTCCTTCGAGTACTACCGCCGCGCCTACAGCGAATCCGGCATGGGCAAGTACTTCACCAACACCCTGCTCATCGCCGTGCCCGCCGTCCTCGTGACCCTCTTCCTCGCCTCGTTCGTCGCCTTCGCCGTGTCCCGGCTGAAGCTGCGTGGGGGCCTGGTCCTGCTGATGTTCTTCACCGCGGGCAACCTGCTGCCCCAACAGGTCATCGTCACCCCGCTGTACGTCCTGTTCAACAGGATCCCGCTGCCGTGGTGGATGTCCGACTCGCTGACGATGTACGACTCCTACTGGGCCGTCATCATCGTCAACATCGGCTTCCAGATGGGCTTCTGCGTCTTCGTGCTGGCCAATTTCATGCGGACGCTGCCGCAGGAGATCCTCGAGGCCGCCATCGTCGACGGCGCGGGAGTGTGGACCCAGTTCTGGCGCATCACCCTCCCGCTGTGCCGCCCCGCCCTCGCGGCCCTCGGCACCCTCGAGTTCACCTGGATCTACAACGACTTCCTCTGGGCCCTGATCTTCATCTCCAACCCCGACAAGCTCCCGATCACGTCATCCCTCAACAACCTCCGCGGCCAGTTCTTCACCGACTACAACCTGCTGGCCGCGGGCTCCGTCCTGGTCGCCCTCCCCACGATCCTGGTCTTCCTGCTCCTGCAACGGCACTTCGTCGCGGGCCTGACACTGGGGTCCACCAAGGGGTAGGTCCTGACGCGCAGACGTCGGCCTCAGGCATGAAGTGCGCACAGACCGGGAGCCGCCGTCGGCCTCCAGCCGGGTCGCGCGTCACGTCGGTGGAGACCACGCTTCAGGCCCGCCGCCGTGCCACTCGATCACCCTTGAGTTGGCCACGTCGACTTCGTCGATCCCTTCCAGTCCGGCGTAGCGGAGGAAGGCGGCCAGGTCGCGCAATGAGTGTGCGGTGAGAAGTTCTCCGTTGACGCGCACCTGCCGACTGCCGTCGGTCGGGGATGGGGGGTACACGATCACATGCAGCTCTCCGGGCATGGTTTCAGACTCGCCCGGCCCGCCCGGATGCGCATCCGGAGCCCGGGCTCAGAGCGCCCCCGTACGCGTGCCGGACGGCGTGGGCGCTCGTAGGCCGACGTACCTTCCCGGCAAGCGGTGGCGCCGGCCCCCGGTGCCGGCCCGTTCCCCTACGGGGCGCCGCTGGACCGGCCGTACACCCTGGTCGTGGATGAGCAGGCGGATCCGGCGGCGGCGTCACCGTTCCGGGCCGATGGCACGGTGCTGCTCGCGCCGGTCACGTCCGCTCCAGCGCGGCCAGTCGCAGCTCAAGCTGGTCAACCCGGTGCCGTAGCAGAGTGACCTGGGCTTCCAGGCTGACTTCCCGTTCCGCCCTGCGCTGAATGCGTGGTGACGCGGCGGCGCGCTCGATCACCGCGTCCAGCTGGACCAGGCGCTGCGGTCCGTTCGGGCCGTCCACCAGCCGGGACCGGATCTCGCCGTTGCGGTACCAGGACCGCAGGGCCGAGCGGGAAACGCCGGTCTCGGCTTCCGCCTTGGCCAACGTGACCCAGGGTGTCTCGTCCAGCTGTTCGAACAGCTCCAGCTCATTCTGCCAGCGCGCGAGCCGGCCCTCCCAGTCCGACGGTGTCTCCATCGCACCCTCCCTTCAACAGAGTGACCCTATTAATAACAGTGTATTGACATGGTTGGGACTATGGAGCCATGCCATTTGAACGGTTCACGGTGGAAGCCCGCAAGGCGGTCGTCACGGCTCAGGAGGAGGCGAGGCTGCTCAAGCACCACCACATCGGCACGGAGCACATCCTGTTGGGGCTGCTCGACGCGCCGGACAGCACGGCGGCGAAAGTTCTGCACCGACTCGGGTACGACAAGGAGACGGCGCAGGTCGATATCGCCGCGGTGGCCAAGCCCGGCACGCAGGAGCTGAGGGGCCATATCCCGTTCGCGCCGAGCGCGAAGAAGACGCTGGACCTCGCCCTGCGAGAGGCGCAGCAGCTGCACCACACCTCCATCGGTACGGAACACATCCTGCTCGCCCTGGTCACCGGGGACGGTGAGGGCGTCGGCGCGAAGGTGCTCGCCGAGCGGATCAATCCGGTCAACAAGATCCGTGCCGCGGTGCTGGCGTCATTGGAGGGATCGCAGGACATCGAGGCCGGCCCATGGCCGGCCGGCACGCCTGCCACCGAGGACACGGTGGCCGCCGCCAGCGCGCTGGCCGGTGGTGCACCGGTCGGCAGCCATCACCTGCTCGAGGCGATGCTGCGGGCGGAGAACAGCATGGCGGCCAGGGTGCTGCGCGAACTCGGGGTCGACCCGGACGCGGTCGCCGCCAAGATCGACGAACTGGATCCGGAGACGACCACGGACGCGAACCCGGAGGAGGCCGCCGCGCGCACGATGGAAATCCGGCTGGTCGACGACGAGGTGCACCTGATCCTGCGGGACCCGACGACGGTCGCGATCGCCAAGAAGGTCACCGAACTGTCCAACGGCCCGATCCAGGGCGTCGGGCCGGCGGCCGGCATGTTCGTCCCGCTCTGGCGGTCGACCCATCAGCTGCTGCTGCAGATCCAGCGTGTGCTGGAACCGGAACCCGGAGAGGAGGACGGATCCGCCGCGAGCCACGTGGCCAAGGTCGTGCGCACGGTCCTCGCGCCCCGGCTCCGCCGGTGAACCGGCTGAGCAGCGGGCCGGAACCTGTCGGTGGGACAGGTGAGGACGGGGTGTGGTGAGCGACGATGCGCCGGCGCCGTTCTCGCCGGCGACCAGGGCGTCGTTCACAGGCCGCGTTCGCCGCGCCCACCGAGGCCCGGCGCGGCGCCTGGCAGGCCCGTCGCCGTCGGCCGGCCCGCGCCGGTAGTCGCGCCTCGCCGAGCCGACCGAGGCCGGCCGACCAGGTTCCCGACCGAGGCCGGCCGACCGGCCGACCAGGTTCCCGACCGACCGACCAGGTTCCCGACCGAGGCGATCGGCGCGTCCGGTCCCGCGTTCGGCGCCGCGCCGGTGCTGGCCCGCGCGCACCACGGGTCGATCTCCCGCGAGCAGGCAATACGGCGAATCGGAGGCGACCATCACCATCACCATCGCTGGAGCCGGACCGGACGGCCTGGCCCTTGTCCGTGTGCTGCACGTGAGCGGACGACGAGCAACGTAGTACCCGGGCCGAGCGGATCATCTGCGTGCTGGTGGCTCGGCGGCGCAGCCGGCCCGCGTTGTCAGTGGCCGCCCGTAGCATGGTCGTCGACATCCCAACGATCCAGTCGGGTTGTTGCTGATGCCCCGCCCGGAACAGCGCCCGGTGCGGGGCTCGCTGCTGTCGGAAGCGGCGGGACAAGGCGTCCCGACTGCGACACCGGGTCCACCGAGGGCTGATCCGCGTGTCACTCGCAGCCGACGCCGTCCCCGTCGCGGTCCAGGTGGCGGCCGTAACCGGGGTCTCCCACGTGGACGGGCGCGGCGCCCGCCGCCCGGGCCGCGGCGCAGTTCTCGTAGTACACGGAGCCCCCGCCGCTGTCGTCGCTGCCGCCACCGCCCGCGGCGGCGGGCTGCGCGGTGACCGTCGCGCGTGACCCACCCGTGACTCCTCGTCGCGTTGGGAGTTGAACCGGGCATGAAGAAGCGCAGCATGCTCGCCATCGCCTCCCTCGCCACCGGGTTCGTCGTCGCGGCGATCACCCCGTCCCACGCCGTCGACGGCGATTCCCTGGGCGACCTGCCCGTCAAGGACACGCTCAGCAGCCTCGACCACACGCTCAGCAGCGACAGCCTGGCGGTGGACGACACCGCGCTCGGCCACGACGGCTGAAACGCCGGGGCGGACACGCGGCGCCGGTGCTCCCCGCGACGGAACACCGGTGCCGCGCCGTCGGCTCCCTCATCTGCGGCTGGTTTCCGTGGCAGGGTGAAGCGGGCAAGCCTCAGGGGGCCAAGAGAAGAGGGGGAACTGTCCGTGATCGTCTGGATCAACGGAGCGTTCGGTGCGGGGAAGACCTCCACCGCACGGGAACTGATCGACCTGATCCCGAACAGCACGCTCTTCGACCCCGAGGTGATCGGCGGCGAGCTCGCGCACCTGCTGCCCGCCAAACGCCTCGCCGAAGTCGGCGACTTCCAGGACCTGCCGATCTGGCGGCGCCTGGTGGTCGACACCGCGGCCGCCCTGCTCGCGGAGCTCGGCGGCGTGCTCGTGGTTCCCATGACCCTGCTGCGCCAGGAGTACCGTGACGAGATCTTCGGCGGCCTCGCCTCGCGCCGGATCGAAGTACGCCATGTGCTCCTCGCCCCGGCGGAAACGATCCTGCGGGCGCGCATAGCCGACCGGGAGATACCCGAGAACCTCCCCGACGGCGAGACACGGGTGCGCCAATGGTCCTACGACCACATCGAGCCCTACCGCGCGGCGCTCGCCTCCTGGCTCACCGCCGACGCCCATCCCGTCGACACCAGCGCCCTCACCCCGTACGACACCGCAGTGCGCGTCGCCGAAGCCGTACGCACCGGTGACGCGTCGGCGTGCGACATCGTGCAGACCCCCGAACCGACCTCCGAGACCGTCGCCGCCGGAGTCCTCCTCTTCGACGAGGAGGACCGGGTACTGCTCGTCGACCCCACCTACAAGGCGGGCTGGGAGTTTCCCGGCGGCGTCGTCGAACCGGGGGAGGCTCCAGCGCGCGCGGGCATGCGCGAGGTCGCCGAGGAGACCGGCATACGGCTCGAGGACGTACCCGGTCTGCTGGTGGTGGACTGGGAGCCGCCCGCGCCCCCCGGCTACGGCGGTCTGCGCCTTCTCTTCGACGGCGGCCGCCTCGACTCCGACGAGGCCCGCCGGCTGCTCCTCCCCGGCCCCGAACTGCGCGCCTGGCGTTTCGTGACCGAGCGGGAGGCCGCGGACCTGCTGCCGCCCGTGCGCTACGAGCGGCTGCGCTGGGCCCTGCGGGCGCGGGAGCGCGGCGCCGCACTCTACCTGGAGGCCGGTGTACCGCTCGGCTGACGTCGATGCCGGGCCACCCCTCGGCCGACGCCGGGGGCGTACGGACACGGGGTGATCCGGCGCCGATGGTCAACGGCGCACGGAGCGCAGGCTGTTCACCAGACCGAGCCAGAGGGTCCTCGACGGGTCGCGAGGACCCTCTCGCCGGGTGGTCAGCTCGCCGCGTACTTCTGGAGGAACAGCGCCTCCGTGACCGAGAGACGCTCCAGCTCGTCGGGGGAGACGCTCTCGTTCACGGCGTGGATCTGCGCCTGCGGCTCGCTCAGGCCGATGAGGAGGATCTCCGCGTGCGGGTAGAGCGAGGCGAGGGTGTTGCACAACGGGATGGAACCGCCCTGGCCCGCGGACTGCATCTCCTCGCCCGGGTAGGCGACGGCCATCGCCTCGGCCATCGCCGTGTACGCCGGGCTGGAGGTGTCGGCGCGGAACGGCTGGCCCTGGCCGATCTGCTCGGTGCTCACCCGCGCGCCCCACGGCGTGCGCGCCTCGAGATGGGCCTGGAGGAGCTTGGTCGCCTCGACCGCGTCCACGCCCGGCGGCACCCGCAGACTCACCAGCGCACGCGCGCCCGCCTGCACGGACGGGGTGGCGCCGACGACCGGCGGGCAGTCGATGCCGAGCACGGTGACGGCCGGACGCGCCCAGATGCGGTCGGCGACCGTACCCGAGCCGATCAACTCGACCCCGTCCAGCACCTTGGCGTCCTTGCGGAACGCCTCCTCCTCGTACTGCAAGCCTTCCCAGCGCGCGTCCCCGGTCAGCCCGTCGATCGTCGTCGAACCGTCCTCGGCGCGCAGCGAGTCCAGTACGCGGATCAGCGCGCCCAGCGCGTCGGGCGCCGCCCCGCCGAACTGGCCCGAGTGCAGATTGCCTTCCAGCGTGTCGATCTGCACGCGAACGAGCGTCATCCCGCGCAGGGTCGAGGTGACCGTCGGCAGACCCAGCCGGAAGTTGCCGACGTCGCCGATGACGACGGTGTCGGCGGTCAGCAGCTCCGGGTGCTGTTCGGCGTACCGCTCCAGACCGCCCGTGCCCTGCTCCTCCGAACCCTCGACGATCACCTTGACGCCCACCGGAACGCCACCGTTCGCCTTCAGCGCGCGCAGCGCGAGCAGGTGCATGATGAACCCGCCCTTGCAGTCGGCGGCGCCGCGCCCGTACCAGCGGCCGGCGCGCTCCGTCAGCTCGAACGGCGGGGTCGTCCAGGCAGCCTCGTCCAGTGGCGGCTGCACGTCGTAGTGCGCGTACAGCAGCACGGTCTTGGCGCCCTCGGGCCCGGGCAGGAAGCCGTACACCGACTGCGTGCCGTCCGGGGTGTCCAGCAGCGCCACGTCCTGAAAACCCTCGGCGCGCAGCGCGCCGGCGACCCAGTTCGCGGCGCCCTCGCTCTCACTCCTGGGGTACTGGTCGAAGTCCGCCACCGACTTGAAGGCCACCAGTTCGGCGAGCTCCGCCTGCGCCCCGGGCATGAGCGAGGCGACGGTCTCGGCGACCGGATTCGACGACATGGGCACGCTCCTTGTAGGTGCGACGTTGTACTTCTGTGTACAAGTGATCGGGCGGTGCGTACGCGCGTTCCTGGTGTGCAGGGCGCATACGCCCCCGATCCTCCCACAGCGGCCTGCGGCGATGCCCGCCGTAGGATGCTCGGGACCGTGGCGGCAGACGGCTGGACTGGAGCAGTAGACCATCGTGAGCAGCGAGAACTCTTCGGCGGACGACGAACAGCGGGTGTGGGACGTCGTCGTGGTCGGCGCGGGGCCGGCGGGCGCCTCGGCCGCCTATGCGGCAGCGGTCGCGGGACGCAGCGTCCTGCTGCTGGAGAAGGCGGAACTGCCCCGCTACAAGACGTGTGGCGGCGGCATCATCGGCCCCTCGCGCGACGCCCTGCCGCCCGGCTTCGAACTTCCTCTCCAGGACCGGGTGCACGCGGTCACGTTCTCGCTCGACGGCAAGTTCACCCGCACCCGGCGCTCCAGGCAGATGCTGTTCGGGCTCATCAACCGGCCCGAGTTCGACCAGCAGCTCGTCGAGCACGCCCAGAAGGCGGGAGCCGAGCTGCGCACGGGAGTGACGGTCTCGCGGGTCGAACAGCACGGGTCCGCGGTGCCCGACCGGCGCACCGTCGCCGTCGTCCTTCAGGGCGGCGAGGCCGTGCTGGCGCGGGCGGTCGTCGGCGCGGACGGCAGCGCCAGCCGCATAGGGGCGCACGTCGGGGTGAAGCTCGACCAGGTCGACCTCGGCCTGGAGGCGGAGATCCCGGTGCCGGAGACCGTCGCCGAGGACTGGCAGGGGCGGGTCCTGATCGACTGGGGTCCCATGCCGGGCAGTTACGGCTGGGTGTTCCCCAAGGGGGACACGCTCACCGTCGGCGTGATCTCCGCGCGCGGCGAAGGTGCCGCCACCAAGCGGTACTTGGAGGACTTCATCGCCCGGCTCGGGCTCGCCGGTTTCGAGCCGAGCGTCTCCTCCGGTCACCTGACGCGCTGCCGCGCCGAGGACTCCCCGCTGTCGCGCGGGCGCGTGCTGGTCTGCGGTGACGCGGCGGGGCTGCTCGAACCCTGGACCCGCGAGGGCATCTCCTTCGCGCTGCGCTCCGGGCGGCTCGCGGGGGAGTGGGCGGTACGGATCGCCGAGGCGCACGACGCGGTGGACACCCGGCGCCAGGCGCTCAACTACGCCTTCGCCATCAAGGCCGGGCTCGGCGTGGAGATGGCCGTCGGCAAGAGCATGCTCGCGGCCTTCGAGCGCCGGCCGGGCATGCTCCACGCGGCGATCACCAGTTTCCGGCCCGCCTGGAGGGCGTTCGCCGGGATCACCCGCGGTTCGACCACGCTGGGCGAGTTGGTGCGTTCCCACCCGATGGCAGGGCGCGCCCTGTCCGCGCTCGACCGGCGCTCGGCCGTCGCCGCGCCGACGGTCGCCGAGAGCACTCCGACCACGGAGTGACCGTTGGCCGCGGAGTCGTGTCCGTGGCTGCGTCCGCGTCCGTGTGCGTGTCCGCGTCCGTGTCCCTCTCCGTGGCCCTGGAGTGCCGGTGGCCGACGGGGGTGTCCGTCGGCTTCCGGCCGGTCAGCTCGTGACCGTGATCCGGAAGACCGGGTGGTCGGGAGCGATGCGCCGCAGCTCCTCGGGGGAGGAGTCGGGGCCGACGCCTCCGAAGAAGACACCGACCTCCGCCTTCCAGCGCTTGAGGTAGGCGCGCAGCAGCGGAACCTTGTCGTCGTCGCCGACCTCGGTCGCGGTGAACGTGTCCACCCTCTTGCCGAGGCGCAGTTCGCCTCCGCCCGCGGCCCGCATGTTGTGCGTCCACTGGACGTGGCCGCGGGGTGCGACCAGGTACTGCTGTCCGTCCACGGTGAGCAGATTGACCGGGGTGGTGCGCCATGCGCCGCTCTTGCGGCCACGGACGGCCAGGACCCGGGAGCCCCAGATGCTGAGACCGCGGCGGGTCATGAACGCCACGCAGCGGTTGAAGACGTTGACGGTGAACCAGCCGGGCTTCTGGACGTGCGTGGACATGATGACCCCCATCGGTTGCGAGAGCGCCGCTCTCTGCGAGGGAGCGCTGCTCTCTTTTGTGAGCACTGCTCTCGATTGAGAGCAGTCTGCATGAGATCAGTGATCCAAATCAAGAGCAGTGCTCTCGTTTGTGTGCACTGCTCTGAAGGCGTGGCACACTCTCCGCATGAGTACCGCACGCGGAGCACGCGCCCGAGCCAGGATCGAGGTCACCGCGGCCATCAAGGAAGAGGCACGCAGACAGCTCGCCGCGGAGGGCGCCGCCAAGCTCTCGCTCAGAGCCGTCGCCCGGGAGCTCGGCATGGTCTCCTCCGCGCTCTACCGATACTTCCCCAGCCGTGACGACCTGCTGACCGCGCTCATCATCGACGCCTACGACTCCCTCGGCGAGAGCGCGGAGGCGGCGCACGCGCAGGTCGCGGGCGCCGGGCCACGCGAACGCTGGATCGCGGTGTGCATGGCGGCGCGCCGTTGGGCCCTGGCGCAACCGCACGAGTACGCGCTCATCTACGGTTCGCCCGTGCCCGGCTACACCGCGCCGGACACGACCATCCCGGCCGCCTCCCGCGTGGGGCTGCTGCTGGTCGGCATCGTGCGTGACGCGTATCGGGGCAAGGGGGTGGCCCGCACCCCGCTGCCGCCCGACCTGAAGGCCGAGGCGCAGCGGATGGCCGCCGACCTCGCGCCCGACCTGCCGCCCGAGGCGGTCGCGGCGCTCGTCGCCGCCTGGGCCCAGCTCTACGGGCTGATCGGGTTCGAGCTCTTCGGGCAGTTCAACCGGCTCGTGGAGGACCGCGAGCCGTTCTTCCGGCACGCGGTGGACCAACTCGCCCACGGCGTGGGCCTGGTGTACCCCGAGCCGACCGGGTCATCGGGCAAGGGGAACGGCACGGGCGGTCCCTGACGACGACCGGGTGGTGATCCGTGGAGGGACCGGGCGGTACTCCGTGGGGAGTACGCGTGATCACCTCGCCCGGCTGACGCCACCGGCGGCCCGTGCCGTCTAGCGTGACCGTCATGGAAGAGCAGCGAACCCCCAGGTCCCCGGTGTGGGCCGGGGGACCGCCGTGGTGGCGGCACGGGCCACCGGGGTGGCGCCGATGGAGCGGCGAGGACCAGGGCGACGGGCGCGGCGGGCGCGGTGACCGGTGGCCGTGGCGTTCCACCCTGCTGCTGACCGTCTTCGTGCTGGGCGGCTCTCAGTTCGCGGCGCACGCCCAGAACGGCGAACGCATCACCCTGGACCTTTTCGGGAGGGCGCTGCTGATCCTCGGCACCGGCCTGCTGCTGTGGCGGCACCGGCACCCGGTGCTCGTCGCCTTCGGCACGGCCGCGGCGGCGCTGGTCTATCTGGCCGCCGGATATCCGTACGGGCCCGTGTTCGTCACCGTCGCCGTCGGCTGCTTCGGAGCGGTCGTCGCGGGGCACCGCTGGGCCGCCTGGACGGCCGTCGGCATGCTGTGGGCCAGCCATCTGCTGGTGGGGCACTGGCTCTACCGTTGGTTGCCGCCCGCGGGGGACCGGGCCGCCTCCTGGAATCAGGAACTCGGCTTCCTCACGTGGGGCGTGCTGGTCGTGGTGGTGTCGGAGCTGGCCCGGATACGCCGTGAGCAGTGGGCCCGCGACCGCGCCGAACGCGCGCGGGCCGCCGCCCGGCGCGCCGACGAGGAGCGGCTGCGGATCGCCCGTGAACTGCACGACGTGCTCGCTCACAGCATCTCCGTGATCCATGTTCAGGCAGGCGTCGGCCTCGCGCTTCTCGACTCCGACCCGGAACAGGCGCGCACGGCGCTCACCACCATCAAGGAGGCCAGCAAGGAGGCGCTCGGCGAGGTCCGCCAGGTGCTCGACACACTCCGTACGCCGGGGGAGGCGCCGCGCGCGCCGGCGCCCGGGCTCGACCGGCTCCCCGAACTCGTCGAACAGGCGGCGAGCGCGGGTCTGACGGTCGAGGTCGAGAAACCCGTCGGCGTTCCGAAGCTTCCGCCGGGTACCGACCTCGCCGCGTTCCGTATCGTCCAGGAGGCCCTCACCAATGTCGTACGGCACTCGGGGTCGCGGCACGCGCGCGTGCGGCTCGAAGCCGCACAGGGCACGCTGCGGCTGCGGATCGACGACGACGGGCCCGCGACCGGCACCGACGCGGGCGGCAGCGGCAACGGGCTGGCCGGTATGCGGGAGCGGGCCGTCGCCCTCGGTGGCACGATCGAGGCGGGCCCGCGCGACGACGGAGGCTTCCGGGTGCTGGCCGTGCTCCCGCTGAAGGTCAAGGAGGACCGGTGAACGGTGAAGGAGAGCCGGCAGATGACGCAGGAGAGCCGGAGGGCGGCGGGGGAGGATCGATGGACGGCGCGGGAGGAACGGTGATCCGCGTCCTGCTCGCTGACGACCAGTCACTGGTCAGGGCGGGCTTCAAGGCGCTGCTCGACGCACAGGCGGACCTGGAGGTGGCCGGTGAGGCGGCCGACGGCGAGGAGGCGGTGCGCAAGGTGCGCGAACTTCGCCCCGACGTCGTTCTGATGGACATCCGCATGCCGCTGCTCGACGGCCTCGCCGCGACCCGCCGTCTCACCGACGACCCGGACCTCGAGGACGTGAAGGTGGTCATGCTCACCACCTTCGAGCTGGACGAGTACGTCTTCGAGGCGATCCGCTCCGGTGCCTCCGGCTTCCTCGTCAAGGACACCGAGCCGGACGAACTCCTACGCGCGGTACGGGCGGTGGTCGGCGGCGACGCGCTGCTGTCACCGGGCGTGACGCGCCGGCTGATCGCGGAGTTCGCGGCCCGCTCCAAGGAGCCCGCGGCCGCGGAGTCGCTCGTCCGGCTCACGGAGCGGGAGCGGGAGGTGATGGCTCTCGTCGGTATCGGACTGTCGAACGACGAGATCGCGCGGCGTCTGGTCGTCAGCCCGCTCACGGCCAAGACCCATGTCAGCCGCACGATGGTGAAGCTCGGCGCCCGTGACCGGGCCCAACTGGTCGTGCTCGCCTATGAGTCGGGGTTGGTGCGGCCGGGGTGGCTCGGGTGAGTGCCGGCCGCGCGGCCGAAGCGGACGAGCACCGTGACCACGCGTACCGCGAAGAGCGCGGTCGCCAGCAGTACCCCCGAGGTGATCAGGCCCTTCTCGATGGTGAGCGGGAGATCGAAGAGCAGCGCGGGGCCGGATACGGCGCCCAGCGCCAGGCCCGCCGCGAAGGTCGCGCTGAGGAGCGCGTACCCGATCTCGATCGTCATCGCGTCCCGCTGCTCCTGCGTGCGTCTCCCCATGGTCCGAGTCTGTCACGACAGCGCGCCCGGCGGACAAGGGGTTGCCTGCCGGGCGCGTCGGGTCGAAGCGTCGGTTCCAAGTGTCGTGTCCACGTGGTGAGTTGAGGTCGACGGCGAACCGGATCAGTCGCCGATCGCCACCCGCCCCTCCGAGCCCTCCCGTACGGAGTCCTTCCGCACGGATTCGTTCCCCATGGAGTCGTTCCCCACGGACCGTGCGACCACGACGGTCGGCCTCGGTCGCCGGGTTCGCAGCCCCGGCAGGGTGATCAGCAGCCCCGCCACGGCGATCCCCGTCACCACGATCAGACCGGGCCGGTAGCTGTCGAGGACGGCCTGCGGCGAGGAACCCGCCGAGGAGTTCGCGGTCACGACGGCCGTCACCACGGCCAGGAAGAGGGCGCCGCCCACCTGGACCGAGGTGTTGAGCAGACCCGAGACCATGCCCTGCTCGTGGTCGTCGACACCGTTGGTGGCCTGGATGTTGAGCGAGGGGAAGATCAGTGCGCAGGCCGCGCCGATCAGCAGCATGGTCGGCAGGATCACGGCCGCGTACCCCGGGTCGAGGCTGATGCGCAGGAACAGCGCGTAGCCGACGACCATCAGCACGAAGCCCACCGCGATGAGCCGCGGGGTCCCGAAGCGGTCGACGACGGCACCGACCTTCGTGGAGGAGAGCGCGACCAGCGCGCCGGCGGGCAGGAAGGCGAGCGCGGTGTGCAGGGCCGACCAGCCGAGCAGCGACTGCATGTACAGCGTCACCAGGAACTGGAATCCGACGTACGAGCCGAAGAACGCCATCGCGCCGAGCTGGGCGCGGATCTGACTGCCGGAGCGGAGCACGCCGAGCCGGATCAGCGGCCCCGCCGAACGCCGCTCGACACGGACGAAGACGGTGAGCAGGACGGCCACGGCGAGGAAGGACAGGAGGGTACGGGTCGAGGCCCAGCCGACCTCGGGGGCCTGGACGACGGTGAACACCAGCAGCAGCATCGAGGCCGTGCCGAGGACGGCGCCGGGGATGTCGTAGCCGTTGTGGTCCTTCTCGCGTTCGCTGCGCGGCAGCAGCTTCAGACCGACGAGCAGGGCGAGCAGCGCGATGGGCGCGGGCAGCAGCATGGTGAGGCGCCAACTGGCCTCGGTGAGCAGGCCGGACAGTACGAGGCCCATCGAGAAGCCAGTGGCCGCGCACGTCGTGTAGATGGACAGGGCGCGATTGCGCAGGGGGCCCTCGGCGAAGGTCGTGGTGATGATCGACAGGCCCGCCGGGGCGGTGAACGCCGCGCTCAGGCCCTTGATGAAGCGGCTGGCGATCAGCAGCGGGCCCGAGTCGACGAGCCCGCCGAGCAGCGAGGCGAGCGCGAAGACGCCCAGGGCCACCAGGAAGACCTGGCGGCGGCCCAGCAGGTCGGCGGTGCGACCGCCGAGGAGGAGCAGTCCGCCGTATCCCAGGATGTAGCCGCTGACGATCCATTGCAGCGTCGAGGTGGAGAGGTCCAGTTCGGAGCCGATGGACGGCAGGGCGACGCCGACCATCGACACGTCCAGCGCGTCCAGGAACATCGCGGCGCAGAGCACCAGCAGGGTGCCCCACAGCCGCGGGGTCCAGCGTCCCTCGGTGGTGGGGGTGGTGAGCGGAGAGGTCATGCGGGAGACAGTACATGCACATGCATCGGATGCAAGCGCATTTAATTCCGATGCAACAAACTCGATTCTTTGCTACGGTGCGGCCATGGCGGCGAAGAAGGCCGAGCAGGTGCTCGTGGACCAGTGGCGTGACATCCTCGCGGTGCACGCGCGCACCCTGTGCGAGCTCGACCGCGAGCTGCACGGACACGGCCTGGGCGCAAGCGACTTCGAGGTGCTGGACGTGTTGGCCGGGGGCACCGCGTCCGACGGTGACTGCTCCTACCGCGTCCAGGAGATCTCCGACCGCGTCCATCTGAGCCAGAGCGCCCTGTCCCGGCTGATCGCCCGCCTGGAGAAGGACGGTCTCGTGACGCGCGGCATGTGCCCGGAGGACCGCAGGGGGGTGCGCGTCTGCCTCACCCCGAAGGGACGAACGCTCCACGCCGAGGTGCTACCGGTGCAGCGGGCGGTGCTGACGCGGATGCTGGCGGACGGGACGGCCACCGGCGCCTGACACCGCGGACCGCGGGCCGGAGGCCACCCCACGGGATGGCAGGTCGGAGGCCACCACACGCGGACCGCCATCGCACGCGGACCGACCCGGACCGACCCGGTCGGTCCCCGGTGTCTCAGCCCCAGGTGACGCCGGACTTCTCCCGCCACAGCGCGGCGAGCGAGGTGTCACCGGTCAAGTCGGGGAACGGCAGCCGGTTCCACAGCGCCAGATAGAGCTGTGCCGCGGGCCCCGCCAGCTCGCAGTCGACGTCTCCGGCCGCCGTCGCGCCCCGCTCGCTGACCGGCGGCTCGGGCGACAGCCGTACGGTCCACACCGCGTCCACGTCGGTGGCGCGCACCCGCAGCACACGGGGCGTTCGGGAACGCACCTGGCTCCTCGGACGTCCGTGGAAGCCGCGCAGCAACTCGTCGATCCCGTCCACCGCGAAGCCCCGGGTCACCGTGTCCGGCGTCGCGCCGAGCGCCGACTGCGCGTCGACCCGGTGGATGGTCGTCTCGTGCGCCTGCCGCCGTGCCCAGAAGGCGAGCGGCGAGGGCGCGGGCAGAAAGCTCCAGCAGGACAGGTCGGGCGGAGCGGCCGCGAGCGTGTCGACCAGGCGGCGGTGGCCGTCCCTGAACCAGGCCAGCAGTTCGGCGCCGTCCAACTCGGGCAGGCCGCCGTCCGGGTGGTACGCGGCGTACCCCTCGGCGACGAACGCCGTCGCCCACCGGTGCACCATGCCCGTGTGCCGCACCAGATCCCGCACCTGCCACCCCGGGCAGGTCGCCACCTTGGCGTCGGGCCCCGCCTGCTCAGCCGCCGCGGCGAGCGACCGGCCCTCCTGGTCCAGGGTCTCCACGAACTCCGGAATCTCCATGTGGCGAGTGTGCCCGGTGGTGGACAAGGAGAAGCCCCGGCTGGACGGGGGAGACCAGCCGGGGCCGTATGTCGTGGCCGACGGAGGGCGGTCGCCTCGCGGCGGAACGCTCCATGGGGCTTCAGCCGGACGATCGTCCCCATGGGCTGTAGGTGAGACCCGGGGACACTGTCCCCTCCGTAGCCACGCACGGATCAACGGCCGATGCCCCTGGGTTGTTCCCGCCCGGCTCCGTGGCCCGCTGTGAGGTGGAGCACGCCCGCCCCCGGTCCGCGGGGGCGCCCGACAGGACCCAGGGGCGACGTACCGTCAGCCCACGGCCGCCCGGCGGGTCCCGAACCCGATGAGCGCGGCCAGCGCCGCCAGCACCGTCACGCTGGTGAGGGCGACGGGCAGCGAGAACCAGTCGGCCATGAACCCGATCGCGGGCGGGCCCAGGAGCATGCCGCCGTAGCCGAGCGTCGAGGCGATGGCGACACCGCTCGGGCCGGCGAGGGAGCCGGCGCGTTCGACGGCGACGGGGAAGATGTTGGCGAGTCCGAGCCCTGTGATCGCGAAGCCGAGAAGGGCCGCCCACACGGAGGGGGCGAGCGCGCCGAGCAGCATGCCGGTGGCGGCCGTGGCGCCGCCTCCCACCAACGTCCGTGTGCGACCCAGCCGTTCCAGCAGCGTCGTACCGCCGGCCCGGCCGATGGTCATGGCGAGCGCGAAGCAGGAGTAGCCGGCGGCCGCGACGCCCGGGTGGGCCCGCAGATCCTGTTCCAGGTGGAGGGCTCCCCAGTCGGCCAGGGCACCCTCGCCGTACGCGGTGCACAGGGCGATCAGGCCGAAGACGAACACCAGCCCTCGGGTGCGTGCGTCGAGGCGACGCGGGGCGCGCTCCTCGTGCGACGGTCCGCGCTCCGGGGGCGTCGCAGGCTCATGGCTCAGCAGAGTGCGTCCGGCGAGGGCGGTCACCAGCAGGCCGATCACGGTGAGCGCGAGCAGGTGCCGGGTGGGGGACAAGGAACCCGCCACCAGTGCGCCGAGCCCCGCGCCGATCATGCCGCCCAGGCTGAACGCCGCGTGGAAGCTCGGCATGACAGGCCGCCGCAGCGCGGCCACCAGGTCGACGGCGGCGCTGTTCATGGCGACGTTGATACCGCCGTACGCCGCTCCGAACACGAGCAGGACCAGCCCCAGCGCGACCGCCGAGTGCGTCAGCGGGGGCAGGGCCACGCTCAGCGCCAGCAGGATGCCGCAGACGACGGTCACCGGATGGCTGCCGAAGCGGCGGCACAGTCGGCCGGTGAGCGTCATCGTGATCACCGCTCCGGCGGAGACGCCGAGCAGGGCGAGCCCCAGGGCGCTCACCGAGGCGCCGGTCTGCTCCTTGATGGCCGGGATGCGCACGACCCAGCCCGCGAAGACGAAGCCGTCGAGGGCGAAGAAGGCGGTGATGGCGCCACGCAGGCGGGTGAGGCCGGCGGGGCCCCGCACGGCACTGTGCGACCTGGCTTTGTTTATTAGCGGCACAAAGTCAGCGTAGGCGGCGGGCGGGGGTGGGGCAAGGAGCCTGTCGCGCCGAGCCGGACACGCGCACGGCGGAACCGCGCGACGCCCTCGCCTGCGCCGGGGCGCAGCGCGTGGTGTCGTTCGGCCGGGCCGGCGGTGCGCCACCGGTCCTCTCCCGCGACGGCTTCCACCCCCTGCGGCGCCTCATGCGTGGGGTGAACGACGAGTGCATCGGCCTCCGATCCGCTGTCGGGACCCGAGCGCCGATGGCCTGTTCGGGTCCGGGCACGCCAATTCCCACTCTTCCGTTACGACAGACACCCTTGACAGCTTGCGTACTGATTCGCGACGTTTGAGCCTCGCGGAACAGTTCGAGACGCGTCATGGGGGAATGGGGGGCGGTCGGCCGTGCGATCGATGAACAACGATCCTCACGCCTTAGGGGTCCGCGCTGCGAACGGTACGTCCCTCGCGGAGCCCGCGGAAGGGCGGTTGATCTGAGGTGGAGATCACGATCCACAGACCGGAGGAGCTGAGCAGTTCGCTCCTCCTGGCCTGGCATCGGGTGATGGACGAGTCGCCCGACTACGCCAACCCGTTCCTGGCCCCGGAGTTCGCGGCGGGGATCGACAGGTACCGGGGCGGGGCGCACGTGGCGGTCCTCCACG
Source organism: Streptomyces mirabilis (assembly GCF_039503195.1). NCBI lineage: Bacteria > Bacillati > Actinomycetota > Actinomycetes > Kitasatosporales > Streptomycetaceae > Streptomyces > Streptomyces mirabilis. Next base: position 1,624,641 of record NZ_JBCJKP010000001.1, on the reverse strand, counting down.
AGAGAGGGGAGCCCGTCGGCTTCTTCCCGTACGAGCGCAACTCCCTGGGCGTCGGCCGAGCCATCGGTCTCGGTCTCTCCGACTGTCAGGCCCTGGTGCACCGCCCCGGGGTCACCTGGGACACGCAGGAACTACTGCGGGCCTGTGGGCTGTCCGTCTTCGAGTTCGACCACCTCGTCGAGGAGCAGAAACCCTTCGGCAGACATGTCACCGGGACGTTCGCCTCACCGGTGATAGACCTGAAGGTCGGCGAGGGCACCTACGCCGAGTGGCTGCGCGGCGCCTACCCGGGACTGGCCAAGACGACGCTGAAGAAGGAACGCCGCCTGGGACGCGACCTGGGCGAGATGCGGTTCGTCTACGACGAGCGCGACCCGCGGGTGCTGCGCACCCTCATGCGCTGGAAGTCCGCCCAGTACCGCAGGACGGGACGGATGGACCGCTTCGCGCGGCCCTGGATCGTGGACCTGGTGGACCATCTCTTCCGGGTCCGTGAGGAGCACTTCAACGGAGTGCTGTCCGTGGTGTACGCCGGTGACCGGCCGGTGGCCGCACACTTCGGACCGACCTCGCGCACGCTGTTCGCGGCCTGGTTCACCGCGTACGACCCCGAACTCCGCTACTACTCGCCCGGGTTGATCATGCACCTCCGGATGGCCGAGGCCGCAGGGCGGGAGGGCGTGCGGCTCATGGACCTGGGCCGTGGCGACAAGGAGTGGAAGGACTGGCTCAAGACCCGGGAGCTGCGCGTGGGCGAAGGGTTCGCGACCCGCCCCCACCCGGTGGCCACGGCGCACCGGCTCTGGCGCAGGCCGGTGCGGGGCCTGCGCAACACGGTCCTGGCCCATCCCCGGCTGCGGGATCCGGCCGACCGGCTGCTGAAGACGGTCGGCACGCTGCGTACTTCGGGTCGGCCGGACTCCGGCGCGGCGGGCCCCCGCGCCCGCTGAGCGGCTTCTCCACCGATGGTCCGGGGGCCGTGCGGCATCGGTGGGGCGCGTCCACCCGGAGGGTTTCCGGGTGGTGTCGCGTGGCTTGGAGTGGCAAGGGCGACGTGGTGGGTAATCTCGCGCTCCGACCGGCGGCATCGCTGCGAGCGGACCCAGGAGAAGACCCATCACCGAACCGAAGCCCGTACGGGCGGAGCCCGCGTCGGGAGATCAGCCCCGCGAGGCCGAGCAGCTGAGGGACATGCTGCGGCAGCCCGCGTACCGGCGGACGTTGCTGTTCTGCGGCCTGATCGGGATCCCGGTGTCGTTGGTCGCGTTCTGGTTCCTCGTCCTGCTGCACGAGCTGGAACGCCTGATCTGGGTGGACTGGCCGCACCGTCTCGGGTGGTCGAATCCGCCGTGGTGGTGGCCGTTGCCGCCGGCTCTGGTGTCGGGTGCGGTCGTCGCCCTGGTCGTCCTGCGGTTTCCCGGCCGGGGCGGACACGTCCCGGCGGGGGGCCTGCAGCCCGGAGGCGCGTCGAAGGCCGCCGTTCCCGGCGTGGTCCTCGCCGCGCTGGCGAGTCTGCCGCTGGGAGCCGTGCTCGGGCCCGAGGCGCCCCTGATCGCCCTGGGCGGCGGTCTGGCGCTGATGTTCCGGGATCTCGTACGTGTTCCCGCGACGGAGGCGAACACGGAGTTGCTCGGTGCCGCGGGCGCCGCGTCGGCCATCTCCGTGATCTTCGGAAGTCCGCTGGTGGCGGCGGTGCTCCTGATGGAGGTGTCCGGAGTGGGCGGGCCGCAGTTGTTCGCGGTGATGCTTCCCGTCCTGCTGGCCGGCGGAATCGGCGCCATCGTGTTCACCGGCTTCGGACACTGGACCGGGCTGAAGACCGGGAGCCTGGAGATCGGACTGCCCGCGCCCTCCGTTCTCGACGCCGGGGACGTGGTGTGGTCGGTGCTCATGGCGGTCGTCATCGGGGCGGCCATCCACTGGATCATCGTGGGCGGGCGGATCGCGGCGCGCCTCGTGGTCGCGCACCCGTTGCGCAACACGGTGCTCTGCGCACTCGGCGCGGCCGTCTGCGCGGCGCTCTACGCGGTCCTCACCGGCCGTTCGCCGTCCGACGTCGCCCTGTCGGGCCAGTCCATGCTGGGGCAGCTCGCCACCGACCCGCACGCCTGGTCGGTCGGCAGCCTGGTGGCGGTCCTGGTGTTCAAGAGTGTCGCCTACGCGCTCTGCCTGGGCAGCCTGCGCGGCGGTCCGGTGTTCCCCGCGTTGTTCCTGGGCGGCGCGACGGGCGCCCTGCTCGCGCCGCTGCCGGGGCTCGGCGTCGTGCCGGGCGTGGCGGCGGGCATGGCGGCCTCGTCCACCGCCGCGCTCCGGCTGCCGGTCAGCTGTGTGGTGCTGGTCGTGCTGATGGTGGGCAACTCGGGCACGGTGCCGGTGATCGTGCTCGCCGCCGTGGTGTCCTTCGTGACCACCGAACTGCTGTCGCAGGGGCCGGGAATCCCGGTGTTCAGCGATGGAGCGCGTCGAGCGCCTCGTCCAGCGTCGTCGCGGCCATGATCAGCGAGAGATGGGTGAAGGCCTGCGGGAAGTTGCCCAGTTGCTCCCCGCTGGGACCGATCTCCTCGGCGAACAGGCCGACGTGGTTCGCGTACGTCTGCATCTTCTCGAAGGCATAGCGGGCCTGGGAGAGGCGCCCCGCGCGGGCGAGGGCGTCGACGTACAGGAAGGTGCACAGACTGAAGGTTCCTTCGGAGCCGCGCAGTCCGTCGGGCGAGGCCCCGGGGTCGTAGCGGTAGACCAGGCTGTCGGAGACGAGGACGCGGTCCATGGCGTCCAGGGTGTTGAGCCAGCCGGGGCTGCGGGGGGCCAGGAATCCGACCCGGGGGACGAGCAGCAGGGAGGCGTCCAGGACGCCGCTGCCGTAGTACTGGACGAGGGCCTGCTCCTTCTCGTTCCAGCCGCGCTCCATGACCTGTTCGAGGATCGCGTCCCGGGCCCGGGTCCAGCGCACGGTGTCGGCCGGTCTGCTGAACTCGTGCGCCAGCTTCAGGCCGCGGTCGAACGCGGCCCAGCACATCACCCGGCTGTAGGTGAAGTCCTTGCGCCCGCCCCGGGTCTCCCAGATGCCCTCGTCGGGCCGGTCCCAGGAGTCGGCGAGCCAGTCGAGGGTGGCGGCGAGCCCCTTCCAGCCGTGGTAGCCCGTCTGTTCGCCGACCTCGCGGCCCTCGGCCAGGGCGTAGAGCACCTCGCCGTAGATGTCGAGCTGCAGTTGGTCACTGGCGGCGTTGCCGGCCCGGACCGGGTAGGAGCCGCGGTAGCCCTCGAAGTGCGCCAGGGTCTCCTCCGTCAGATGGGGGTCACCGTCGACCCGGTACATGATCTGGAGGGGTTCGTCGTCGGGACCCTCGCGGGCGCTCAGGCGGTCGCCCAGCCAGCGGGTGAAGCGGGTGGCCTCCTCCACGAAGCCGAGGTCGAGCAGGGCCCGCACCGAGAGGGAGCCGTCCCGCACCCAGGTGTAGCGGTAGTCCCAGTTGCGCTCGCCGCCGACCTGCTCGGGCAGTCCCATGGTGGCGGCGGCGACCGGGGCGCCCGTGGGGGCGTAGGTGAGGAGCTTGAGGGTGATCGCGGAGCGGTGCACCATGTCCGTCCAGCGGCCGTGGTAGCGCGAGGTGCGCACCCACTTCTGCCAGAAGTCGATGTTCTCCCAGAGGTCTTCGGTGGTCCCTTCGACCGTGGGGGGCGGCGGCGCCTCCCCGTCCGGCGCGCAGACGGTGAACACCACGACCGCCGCCTCCCCGGCGTTGAGGGTGATGGCGCCTCGGACGTCCTGCCCGTCCCGTTCGAGCGGGATGCTGCCCTGGAGGTAGGCGGTCGTCCCGGGAGCCCGGAACGTCGCCGTCTCCTGCATCGGCCTGTCGTGCGTCAGGTCGAGGTCGTGGGCGGCCCGCGCGTAGTCGAACCGCGGCCGGCATTCGAGTGTGAAGCGCACGGTGCCGCGCACCGAGCGGACGACCCGCACCAGGCTGTGCCGGTCGGTCGCCGTCGGGCCCGGCTGGACCGGCATGTGGTCGACGATCTCGCCGACTCCGTCGGGCGACATGAAGCGGGTCACCACGATGGCGGTGTCCGGGTAGTAGAGCTGTCTCCAGGTGCCTTCGGGGTGTTCGGGCGCGAGGAGGAAGTAGCCGCCGCCGTCGTGGTCGAGCAGCGCGGCGAAGATGCTCGGTGAGTCGAAGCGCGGTGCCGCGAACCAGTCGATGACCCCCTGGGACGAGACCAGAGCCGTGGTCTGAAGGTCCCCGACGAGCCCGTGGTCGGCGATGGGCGGATAGCGATCCATGCTGCTCTCCTTGTCAGGCGTGTCAGGCGGTTTCCGCCTTGACCCGCCCGGAACGGACGGCGTCGACGAGTGCCCGGTGGTCCTGCTCGTTCTGGTCGGCATAGCGCTCGGCGAACCTCACCAGCGCCCGGTCGAAGACCTCGCCCCCGCCCAGGTAGGCGGCGATGGCGATCCGGTCCCCGGACCTCGCGTGCGCGCGGGCCAGCGTGGCACCGCACAGTTCACCGAAGGCCCGCATCCCGTCCGGCACCATCGACTCGGGCTCGGCGATGCCCTTCCAGTCCCGCAGCTGCCGTACATAGAAGTCCCGTCGGCCGCCGTCGATGCCGTCGGCCCGAGCCCAGCCGAGGAAGATGTCGCTGGTGGCCTGCATGAGCCGCTGACCACAGACCACGCGCTCGCCCTGCGTCCGGCAGTCGCTCGCCCCGGTGAACGGCGCGAGTACCGACTCGTCGGCCTCCTTGGCCTGCAGGAGCAGCGGATCCTGGTCGTCGCGACCGAGCAGCAGAACGATCCAGCAGCGGGTACCCACGCTGCCGACCCCGACCACCTTGCGGGCCATGTCGACCAGCCGGTACTGCTCCAGCAGCAACCGCCGGTCCGACGAGAGGCTCTGACCGTACCGTTCGATCATCCGGCGGATCCGCTCCTCCAACGCGTCGCGTTCGACGTCCGGAAGCAGGTCCTGGAGCGGTGTGACCAGTGGGGGATCCGGAGCGATGCGGACCCTCCCGTCGACGACGTGGGTCAGCTTGTCGAAGGCCTGGAGGCTGTCGCGGGTGCATGCCTTCGCCACCGACCGGGTCCAGCGCTCGCGGGCCCGCGCGCTCACCTCCTGGATGACGTGGGTCCGCACCCAGTCGTCGTCGAACCGGGCGTACCACACGGGGAGGTTGCCCAGCGCGGCGAAGCGCCGCTGCCACTCGCGGTACGACCGCACCGTCGACCGCACGACGCCGGCCCGCTCCTTGGCGCTGAAGCCGTTCGCCCGGCCGGCGATGACGAAACTCGTGCACAGCCGCTTGACGTCCCACTCCCACGGGCCGGGCAGTGTCTCGTCGAAGTCGTTGATGTCGAACATCACGCGGCGCTCGGGCGAGGCCAGCAGCCGGAAGTTCAGCAGGTGCGCGTCGCCGCACACCTGCGTGGTGATCCCGGTGCGGGGAGTGTCGGCGAGGTCCCCGGCCATGATGGCGGCGGCCCCCCGATAGAAGCGGAACGGTGACTCGATCATCCTCCCGTAGCGGATCGGCACGAGCTCGGGCACTCGGGTCGCGGACTGCGCCTCGATGACGTCCACGGGGTCGGGCCGTTTCCGAGCGGGAGTGAACTCGGCGTGACGGGAGCGGGGTACGGCGGCCCGGGCGGCCTTGCCGGTCTCGGCACGCTCGCGGGGGGTGCGGTGCGCGACGACGCCGTCGGCGGGGTGGTGCGAGGTCATCGCAGTCGGTCCGCGATGCGATCACCGACACGCAGGGCGTTGGCGATGGCCGTCAGGGACGGATTGACCGCTCCGATGCTCGGGAAGAAGCTCGTGTTCCGCGACAGGAGATGGTGTTCGTGCATGCCCAAGTGGCTGAGCATGCCCTGCAGTTTGTGCCGCAGGTGGTTCAGTCCGGCGATGTTGTTCTTCTCGTCGAGGGCCAGGTGGATGCCGCCGTCCCGGTCCAGGGTGACGCGGTTGTCGGGGGCGGGCAGGTCCTCTCCCCACAGCCAGAAGTCGACCGCGTGGTGGGCCAGTACCTCGAAGGGCATGTCGGGAGAGACGGCCCCGGCCCAGCGGGGCGCCTCGCCGTGGATCTGTTCGGAGTCGGACTTGCCGAGCATCTGGATGCCACCGAGGGGGAACTCCCAGTCGTCGGATCCCAGGTACCAGTCGTGCAGGGCCAGGGTCTTCTGGAACCTGGTGTCGTTCGGTTCCTTGGACACGGCCATCAGGGCGAGGTTGTTGTGCCGCATGTAGTGCCGGCCCACGACGTCCGAGCAGTTGGCCAGACCCCGCGGATGCCGGTCGTTCGCCGAACGCAGCAGCAGGACGGCGGAGTTGACGGCGCCGCAGGCGACGACCACCTGTACGTCGGCCTTCGCGCCGACCAGGCAGGGGAAGCCGTCGACACGGTCGCAGCGGATGCAGGCGCTGGTGTGGGTGGCCCGGCCCCGGTCGTCCTGGGTGAGGTTCACCCCGATCGGGAGGTGGAAGGGGTGCAGCCCCTGCTTCTCCAGATCATGGCTGAGCTGCTCGATGCGCGGCTCGTGCTGGGCCGGCGGATACGCGTACTGGGCGCTGGTGGGACCCTCGGTCGGGTCCTCGCCGTGCCGGCCGTGGACGAGGTAGAGATGCTCGGCCTGGGTGTAGTACGGCTCGAGTTCCTCGTAGCTCAGTGGCCAGGCGGGGGAGATGCCGTCGTGGTGGCGGAGTTCGCCGAAGTCCTCGGGGCGCATACGGAAGAGCGCGGCGCCGTAGAACTTGGTTTTGCCGCCCACGTAGTAATTGACCTCGGGCGGGAACTGGTTTCCGTGTTTGTCGAACCAGAATTCCGGCGCGCGGTATTTCCCTTTGACGAAGACGGCGGTGGAATCCCAGTTGTCACGTTCACGAGGAAGACAGTCCCCGCGTTCGAGAAGGAGGATCCGCTTCCCCGTGGGCGCCGGCCGGTGAGCGATCGTGCCACCGCCCGCACCGGTGCCGACCACGATGACGTCGTAGTGCTGTGCGTCGGTCATGCAGGCCACCGTCCCCACTGCCCACCGTGGGCATCTGCCCCGAAGCCCAAGGTATCCCTGGGGGATATTTACGGCGAGTTGGACTGTTCGGGTGAGCCGAGGTGCCGGGACACGACGGGTTCCCGCGCGATCACCGCTCCGGCGGTGATCCCGGCGGCGATGACGACACAGAGCCCGATCAGCCATGACAACACGGTGAAGACCGCACCCAGCGACCCGTAGCGGTCCAGGCCGCGGTTGAGCGCGCTGGGCACGTACAGCTTGGCGACCACCGACAGTGTGGTCAGGGCCACCCCGGTCAGGAGCGCACCGGGCAGCAGGGGCAGCCAGGGGACGCGCGCGGCCAGCAGCAGGTGTTGGGTCCACCACCAGACGCCCACCTGGGTGACCAGCAGGAGCGGCACGCCCAGCCACGCCCCCACGCCGAACCCGGTGCGCAGCGGTCCCTGCAGGGCGAGGATGACCAGCCAGGCCGCGATCCACACGAGCCATCGCCAGGCGGCGATCCGTGCCCTCGCACCCGGCAGCCGCCAGGCGCGTTGGCACAGGCGCTGCATCGCCCGGCTGCACGCCGTGGCGGAGAGCAGCACCATCAGCGAACTGACCACTCCGGCGCTCTGCTGCAGGTTCGCGGGATTGGCCTCGAAGACCTTCTTCAACTCCTGTTCGGAGGAGCCGTTGATACCGAAGACGTCGTGCAGAGAGGAGACGATCTCCTTGCGCACCCCCTGCGGGGCGAAGGACGCGACCACGAAGAGCAGCGGAACGGCGGTCAGGAACACCTGGGCCGCCAGCCGGGTCGCGGAATCCAGCAGGTTCACGGCGATCAGGTGCGAGGTGAGGCGGGTGATCACCGGGAAGCGTTCCTCTGCGCCGGCGCGCAGCCGGCGCAGCCGCGCCCCCAGTTCCGCGGCCCGCCCGCGCAGGCGGGCCGTCCGGCCGTCGGTGGGCGGGCCCGATCCTCTGCCTGCGCGCAATTCCGCTCCCCGGGTCCGGACTGGGCTCCACGCCCCGAGGCGTGACCACGCCACCAGGGTGCCGTCCCGGGCGGCCGCCCGCCTGCGGCGCGAGCGCCGTTGCGCCGTGCGGGGGAGAGGCCGCCCGAGGAGTCCCGGACGGCACCGCTGAATGGTGGGTGCGGGCGGGAGCGGTGACGATGGGGCCATGCGCGCATCCGCCGCCGCCCCGAACCTCGCGCGGCCGTACGGGGGCAGCGATGGTCCTTGACCTGGTCCTCATCGGTCTGGCGATCGCCGTGAACCCCTTCTCGGTGACCGCGTTCGTGCTGGTGCTGTCCACACGGGGCGGGATCTGGAACGGGCTGGCCTTCGTCCTCACCTGGCTGGCCAGTTTCGTCGCGATCATCGCCGTGGTGCTGCTGATGACCGGCGGGAAACCGCCGCCGCCCAAGTCGCCGCCCTCCACGGTCGCCCTGGCCGCCAAACTGGCCATCGGCGTGGGCCTCGTCTGGTACGGGGAGCGCACCCGCCGCAGGAGGGGCAGGCGGCGCAAGTCGTCCGGGATGATGTCCCGGCTCGACCGGATCTCCCCGTGGACGGCGGCCGGACTGGCGCTGTTCCTCCAGCCCTGGGGGCTGGTGGCCGCCGGTGCCGCCACCGTGGTGGAGGCGGACCTCTCCCACGCCGCCTCGTACGCGGCGTTGCTGGGCTACTGCCTGCTGGCCAGCTCCAGCCTGCTGGTCATGGAGGTCTACGCGACCTTCGCCCCCGACTCGTCCCGCGTCCGGCTCGGGCGGCTGCGGACGTGGGTCGAGGGCCATCAGGACGAGGCGATCGTGACGGTGTGCCTGCTGCTGGGTCTGTGGCTGGTGGGCAAGAGCATCTACCAGCTGACCGCCTGACCCTGACCGGCCATCACCGCACCGCCCGGGTGACGGCGACCATCACGGCACCGTCGGGGCGAGCGCCGGCCACTACGGGACCGCCCGGTGACGACCGTCGTCACAGGATCGCCAGGGGATTGACGGGCGAGCCGGTGGCCGCGGGCAGCCGGAGCGGGGCGATCACGCACAGGAACGACCAGCGGCCTTCCCGCGCGCAGATCGGCGCGAGGTCCTCGAACCGCAGATAGTCGAGCAGATGCAGCCCCATGGCGTGGACGGCGAGCACATGCACCGGGAACGCGACCCCTCGCACCGCGCTCGGAGCCGTGTCGTTGTTGCTGTCACTGCCGAGCACCGCCACCTCCCGGTCGGCCACGAACTCCATCGCGGTCGGATGGAGTCCGGCACGGGCGGCGGCCACGTCCCAGGGGCCCAGCTCCTCGCGGCGCCGGCGGTGTCCGACCCGTACGAGCAGGATGTCGCCGCGGCCGACCCGTAGCCCCTGCCGGGTCTCGGCGGCGCTCAGATCCTCGGCGGTCACGTTCGATCCGGGTTCGAGCCAGGAGAGGCCGTGCACCCGGGGTATGTCGAGGAGGACGCCACGCCCGACGATGCCGTCGCGGGCCAGCTCGACGGACAGGACGCTCGCGCCCTCCGGCGACAGCGCGTCGGCCGCCGGTATGCCGCCGTGCAGCGTGCCGTCGTAGATGACATGGCACAGCGCGTCGAGGTGGCTGTCCACATCGCCGTGAATGTTCATGGCGAAGCGGTCCCGAGCGAAGTCCAGTCCCTTCGGGGCCGGTTCGCCGTCGGCCGGAGCGGTGAGCCGGTGCTCGGCCGGATCGGCGTCGTCGGGTTCGGTACGGGTCTCCACGGGGGCGGCGAGCGACACCGTACGTCCCGACCGCACCTCGCGGACGGCCGCCAGCACCTGTTCCGCGGTGATCGTGTCCAGGGCGCCTCGGCGCCTGCCACCGAGAGAGGCCGTGCCGCGCAGTCGGCGGTAGAGCGACCGGAACTCGGCCTCGCTCAGCTCGTCGGGCATCGGCATGTCACCAGCCTCCGACAGAAGCCGGATTCCGGCACGCCGAGTTGCCGGGGGCAGGTCCCACCGCGTTAATGAAGGGGCGACCTGTCCACGTCACGAGCCGGCGCACCGCACCGAAACGCGGAGGTCCGGATGGACATGATTCATGTCCGCGCGGTGTGCCCGCCGGAACTCACGCGGCGCACCATGGCCCTGCTGGGCGACGAGCCGTGCGCCTTGAACGTGGTCCTCCAGACGGGCGGCGTACGCAACCCCGACGGTGACGCCATCGAGTGCGACGTCCTGACCGGAGCCGCGAACGACGTGCTGCGCGGCCTGCGGGACCTGGGCCTTGAGCGCCACGGCTCCATCGTCCTCGATCCGGTGGACACGGTGTTCTCGGAACACGCCGCGAGGACCGGGGCCCAGCGGCTCGGGGCCACGCCGCGCGCACCGGTGTGGGCGCAGGTGGAGGCGCGGATCCGGGCCGAGGGCAGATACCCCCCGAGCTTCTACCTCTTCCTGGTCGTCGCGGGGCTCATCGGCGCGGTCGGCATCATCACCAACTCCCAGATCCTCATCGTCGCCGCCATGGTGGTCGGACCCGAGTACGGGGCCATCACCAGCGTCGCCCTCGCGATCGACCACGGCTCCCGGCCGAGAATCCGGCAGGGCCTGATGGCCCTGCTCGTGGGCTTCGCGCTGGCCGTCGCCGCGACCTTCCTCTTCTCGCTGTTCGTCCGGGGCTTCGGGCTTCAGCCGAGGGCCTTCGAACTGGGTGTCAGGCCCGTGTCGAATCTGATCAACACCCCCAACTTCTTCTCGGTCGTGGTGGCGGTGCTGGCCGGCGTCGTCGGCATCGTCTCGCTGGCCGAGGCCCGGACCAGCGCTCTCCTCGGCGTCTTCATCTCGGTGACCACCGTCCCGGCCGGGGCCGACATCGGGGTCTCGTGCGCGTTCGCCAGCTGGGACGAGGCCTGGGGGTCGCTGCTCCAACTCCTGCTCAACATCGTCGTACTGATCGTGGTCGGGACCGGCACGCTCAAGTGCCAGCGGGCGATCTGGCGGCGGGTGGGCGAACGCCGGCACCGGCGCGAGGTCAGGCGGACGGCGTAGGGGCGGACGGCGCCGGAGGAGACGGCGTCGAACCGACCGCGGCCGACGGAGCGCCGGTGTCCAGGAACTCGCGGATCGCGAAGGCGACCAGCACGATCACCACGGTCCACACCACGACCCACGTGGTCGGGTAACTCCAGGTGAACAGCACGATCGCGGCGACCGCCAGGATCGCGGCGCCGATCCACCGCTTGAAGCGGTGCACGAACCGGCCGACCGGACCCAGCGGGAGCCCCGCCGACACGGCGACGTCGCGCAGGGCGCCGATGCCCCTGCGACAGCCCGTACGGATCAAGGCGGCGATCCGGGACGGCCCGATGAGGAAGGCGCCTGCGGCCGTCACGAGCGCGAGCGCGCCGACCGCGCGAACACCGGCGCGCAGGAACCTGACCAGGGAGTCGAACACCGTGGCGGCGGCGTCCTCGGACGTCCCGACGGGCATATGGTCGAGATAGACCGCCCGCGCGACGGCCAGGACGATGCCGAGCACGACCATGGCGGCGAACACCCCGAGCGCGGCCCCGATCAGGGCCCGGCGACGGTCGGTGGCCAGATACACGCCCGCGGCGGCGATGAGCACGGCGATGACGGGGAGCCAGCCGCCTATGATGTCCAGCACCCGCAGATACGTCTTGATCTTGCCGACGTCCTTCGACGCGAACACCACGAAGTCCGTGTGGACGGCCGGGATCCGAGCGGCCGGTTTGAAGCCGGCGCTGACCAGCCGGTCCTTGACCTGGGCCACGATCGGCGCCACGTCGATGGTGACCTGACCGTTCTTGGCGGACACCGCACCGGTGGCGTTGCCCGTGAGAGCCTTGTCCAGCGCGCTGTGGGCCCGGCGGTTGGCGTCCACCCAGACGGTCTCGAAGGCCTTGCTGGAGACCACCCGCTGCACGGTGTCGCCGACCAGACTCTTCAGACCGCTGGTGATCGGGCCGCTCAGGTCGCCGAGCAGCTTGGCCGCCCTTGGCGGGGCACCCTTCTCCGACGCCGCCCGTTCCAGATCCTTGACCAGCGCGTCCACGTCGATCTGCGCGAGGACGGCGGTGGTGACCCGGTTGGTGACCGCCTTCTGCACATCCGGATCGCTCGCCAACGGCCCCACGGTGGCGACATAGCGGTCCGTGTCCCGGACGATGCTGTTCGCCCAGACCGCGACGACGGCCAGCAGCGACAGCAGCGAGGCGAGGAGAATCAGCAGGACCGAACCCGTCGAGCGGAGCCAGTGGTGCCGCGCGGCCCGCGACGGCCCCCCGGTCTCCAGAGCGCTCACCCGGTGCCGCAGCTCGTCCAGCTCGTTGCGCTCCCGCGCCGAGAGCCGCTGCTCGCCGGACGGTTCTGGGGGCTTCCGGTCCGGGTCCGATGGAGGCGGGCTGCTCGTCATGGTTACAGCAGAGGCGTACGGATCCGATCCCGCGACCCGGAACCGGCCCGGCGGGTGAACGCCGCACCGAGGTGCGGCGCCTTCCGTCCGATGCTGCAATGGAATTCCGGCCCCGTCGATGCGCAGGCATTCGGGGACAGGGGAAACTCCATGACCACCCAGGGGTGAAGCCGTGAGCGATTCCGCCGTGAGCGATGAATTCGCCGAAATGGGCCCGATCGACTACATAGTTGTCGAGTTTCCCGGCAACCGCATGACCGGCGAAGGCCTTCCCCTGCTGGTCGACCTGGTGGACCGCGGCGTCATCCGGATCCTCGATCTGATGTTTGTCAGGAAGGAGGAGGACGGATCCGTGGTCGGCATGGAGATCGCCGACTTCACCGGCGACGGAGCCCTCGACCTCGCCGTTTTCGAGGGCGCCTCCTCCGGCCTGCTGGGCGAGGACGACATCGAAGAAGCGGGCAGCGCCCTGGAGCCCGGCAACTCGGCCGGAATCCTGGTCTACGAGAACCTGTGGGCCGCTCCCTTCGCCACCGCCCTGCGCCGCGGCGGTGCGCAACTGGTCGCCTCCGGGCGCATCCCGGTGCCCGCCGTGCTGGCCGCGCTGGACGCGACGGAGTAGCACACGGCCGCCGCCCGCGCGTTCGGGAGGCATCGGCGCCGTACCCGTGAGTGCCTGATCCGTCAGGGGCCCGGGCGCCCGGCGCAGCGCTCGACGCCGGCCCGCACCCGGGCGAGGTTCATCGGCAGGTCGGCCGTGGCATCCAGGGTCATGCCCGGCTCGTCCCGCTCCAGCGGCTCCAGTGTCTCGAACTGCGAGTCGACCAGGCGGGCGGGCATGAAGTGGCCGGTGCGCCGGGACACACGGTCCCGGGCCGTCGCCCGGTCCAGGGCGAGGTACAGGTACCGCAACGCCGGCCCCCCGGCCTCCCGGAACTCGTCGCGATAGGCGCGCTTGAGGGCCGAACAGGCGACGACCAGTCCCTCGTGGGCCTCGGCGGAGCGACGGATGCGGTCGGAGAGGGCACGCAGCCAGGGCGCGCGGTCGGCGTCGTCCAGGGCGTGGCCCGCGGTCATCTTCGCGAGGTTCGCCGCGGGATGGAAGTCGTCGCCCTCGACGAACGCCAGGCCGAACTCCAGGGCGACCGCTTGGCCGAAGGTGGTCTTCCCGGATCCCGACACGCCCAGGACCACCATGATGGGGGGCGTTTTCCCGCACCCTTCGCCGCCTCCGGCCCCGGTCACGGATTCTCGGGTTCCCGGCCTGGTGCCGTCTGCCGCAGGTCCGCCTCGGTGAGGGGCTGGAGCGCCCCGCGGGTGTCCAGCCGGTAGAGCAGGACGAGCGGCGGCCCCACGAGCACCACCGCGATGATCGAGACCAGCATCAGCCAGCGCAGCGTCGTCGACGCGCCGGCCGCCTCGGACACGGTCAGTGACGTGGGGATGAGGTAGGGACGCTGGGCCAGTCCCCAGGCCACGACGACGAGGGCCACGCTGCCGATCGCGGTGACCCTCGCCCATCCCGTCGCGACGCGGTACAGCAGCCAGGCGGTGGCCAACGCGCTGACGACGGCGATGAGCACGAGGACGAGACCGACTCCGCCGGTCAGCCCGTCGTGGACGTAGGGCGCGTCGTCGTGGGTCACGGCGAGGCCGACGATCGCCAGCACGGCGAGGACGACGAGAGTGCACCAGGCCCGCAGCCGGAAGTAGCCGACGAGGTCGGGGGCGTCGAAGCGGCGGGCGTCGGCGGTCAGGAACACCGCCCCGAGGAAGGCGGTCGCGGCGACGGTGAGCAGGCCGGCGATCACGGAGGTCCCGTTGGACCAGGCGTCGCCGGACGCCTGTGTACCGGGAGCCACCCGGCCCGTGGCGATGCCCCCGACCGCCGCGCCGAGGAAGAAGGGGGTCAGCAGCGAGGAGACGGCGAAGACGGCGCCGTAGACCCTGCGCCGGGTGAGGCGCCGCGCGGGCTTGCGCAGGGCGAAGCCGGCACCGCGCAGGACGAGTCCCACGGCCGCGAGTGCCAGCGGGAGCCACATGGCGGAGAAGACCGTCTGGAACAGGACCGGGAACCCGGTCCACATGATGACCAGGACGAAGATGAGCCAGACGTTGTTGGTCTCCCACACGGGTTCCATGGCGTGGTCGATGAGCCACCTCGGGCGCTTGCCGCGTTCGGCGCCGCCCGCGACGAGGTCCCAGAATCCGGCACCGTAGTCCGTGCCACCGGCACACGCGTAGGCGGCCACCGCCACCAGCAGCACCCAGGCGACGACGTCCTCGATCATTCGTCTCCCCTGTCCCCGCTCGCGGTGGTCGACAACGGGCGGGGCCCGTACGGAGTGTCGCCCTCCAGATCCCCGGCGGCGGCACCCGCGGGCGCGCCCTCGTCGGCCAGCCGCCAGCGGTGGCTCATCTTCACGAGGACGGTCAGGAAGGAACCGAAAGCGAGGACGTAGACCACCGCGACGATGCCGAACATCGTCCACAGGGACGCGGCGCGGGTGCCCGTGACCGCCTCCGAGACCCGCATGTTCTGGTAGACGATCCAGGGCTGCCGGCCCACCTCGGTCGTGATCCAGCCGCACTCCACGGTCAGCAGACAGGCGGCGCCGGCGAGGGCGGCACACCGCAGGAACCAGGGCGACCGGGGCAGTTCACGACGTCGCAGCCGGCACCAGCCGTACCAGAGCGCGAGCAGCACGAGCAGGCTTCCGACGGTCACCATGATGTCGAACGCCCAGTGGGCGATGGTGGCCTGGATCACCGTCGGGCGGTCGCTCGCCGGGACCGATGTCAGGCCGGTCACCTCGGTGGACGGTCTGAATCCGGCGAGGATCGAGTCCAGTTGGGGGACCTTGATCCCGCCGGAGACCGACCCGTCGGCGTGCAGACGCCCGAAGAGGTACTCCGGTACGTGGGTGTCGGTCTTCCACACCAGCTCGGTGGCCGCGAACTTCACGGGCTGCTCGTGGAAGACGGAGCGGGCGATGGAGTCCCCCAGCACGAACTGCACGGGGGTGAGGATCGCGGCGACGGTGAACGGCAAGGTGAAGCCGAGCCGGTGGTAGCGGTCCCGGCGACCGCGCAGCAGGCCGACCGCGTACACCCCGGCGACGACGTATCCGGCGGTCAGGACCACGCCGACCACGAAGTGCCAGTACTCGGGGCCGAACATCGGTGTGAAGACCGCCTGCCGCACATTGACGTGCACCGGCTTGCCGGAGGCGTCGAGAGTGAAGCCGCGCGGGGTGTTCATCCAGGCGTTCGCGGCCACGATGCCGAACGCCCCCATCAGGGCGGCCAGCGGCAGCGGCAGGCCGAGCCAGAAGTGCGTCCACGGCTTGAGCCTGCGCCAGCCGTACAGGTAGAGGGCGATGAGGATCGCCTCGAGGAAGAACGCCCAGGCCTCGATCCCGAAGCCGAGGCCGAAGACATCGCCCCACCGGCCCATCATCCCCGGCCACAGCAGACCGAACTCGAAGGACAGCACGGTGCCCGTCACGATGCCGATCGCGAACTGGACGGCCATGACCGCCGACCAGCGCCGTGCGAGGAGCAGGGCGACGGCGTCGCCCTTGCGCAGCCCGCGGTAGTGCATGAGGAGCGTGATGGCGGGCAGCGCCACGCCGAAGGGTACGAGCAGGATGTGCGAGGCCAGGGTGAAGGCCATCAGCTCCCGGGCCGGGAGGAGTTGTGGTGGGCCGTCCGCGAGAAGGTGCTCGACTGCGCTGTTCACATGACCTCGGTGGTTCGTACGGGATGGCTGAGGGGCCCCGCGCTTCAGCCGCCGGTGGCGAAACCGGGGAACAGCGTCATTCCGCCGTCCACGTAGATCGTGGTGCCCACGACGTAGTCGAAGAGGTCGGACGCGAGCGCCGCCACCGCGTTCGCGATGTCGTCCGGGTCGCCCACGCGGCGGTAGGGGATGAGCCGGAGGAGGTCGGCCTCGGCCTCGGGGGTGTCCCAGGCGTCGCGGTTGATGGGCGTGCGAATCGCGCCCGGGGCGATGGCGTTCACCCGGATCCCCTGCGGCGCGAGCTCCTGCGCGAGGGTCGCCATGAGCATCTGCACCCCGCCCTTGGACGACGCGTAGTTCACATGACCCGCCCACGGGATGATCTGGTGGACCGAACTCATGCAGATGATCTTCCCGGCCGAACGGGAGACCTCGGGGACGACGCCTCGCCGCAGGAACTCCTTGGTCGCTTCGCGGGCACACAGGAACTGTCCGGTCAGATTGACGTCCAGCACCTTCTGCCACTGGGCCGTGGTCATCTCGGTGACGGCGGCGTCGCGCTGGAGCCCGGCGTTCGCCACCATGATGTCGATGGTCCCGAACTCCTCGACCATGCGGGACACCATGTCGACGACCTGGTTCTCCTGCGACACGTCCGCCTCGTGCGCGTAGGCGCGCACTCCGAAGCCCTCGATCTCGCGTACGACCTCTTCCGCGGCGTCCCGCCCGGACACGTAGTTCACCACCACGTCGGCGCCCACCCGGCCGAGGCCGATGGCCGTGGCCTTGCCGATGCCGGAATTCGCACCCGTCACCAGCGCCTTCTGCCCCTTGAGGAGCGGGAAGGCAAGAGGTTGGCGACCATCATTGCCGCTGGTTTCCACGCATGTCTCCCTGTGGGTGCCGACGCGGACCATCGGAGGAATCCGCTTTTCGGAGGAATCCGCCCCACAACGAAAACACTGGTGCGCCGGGACGGCGCGTCGGCACGTCCGCTGTCAGCCGGTCGGGGGGCCGACCCGGGCTGAACGGCCGAATGCCGATCCGCGGGGTCCACAGGGGTCCACCCGGGACGGCGCGCTCGGCTACTCGGTGCGGGGCTGCCGGCTGATTCCGACGCACAGCGCCCAGATGACGAAGGCGTCCACGGCGATCAGCACGATGGCCCAGACGGGGTAGTACGGCAGCCACATGAAGTTGGCGATCATCGACAGGCCCGCCAGGGTGATTCCGACCACGCGTGCCCACATCGCTCCGGTGAACAGGGCGGCGCCGGCGAGGACGACCAGGACGCCGAGGGAGAGGTGGATCCAGCCCCAACTCGTGAGATTGAAGTTGTAGGCGTAGTTGCGGGTGAGGACGAAGACGTCGTCTTCGGCGATGGCGGAGATTCCCTCGAATATCGCCATCACTCCGCCGAAGATCATCATGACTGCGGCGAAGGCGGTCCAGCTGGACGCCCACGGTCCGCCGCTCCCGGCCTCGTGTCGCTGGTGCATTCCAGTCGTGGTCATATCGAGCTCCTCCCACGTAGACCTCACCACTGACCTGTGACCGGTCGGTGGTCCGCATTTCAGCTTGCCATGAGAGTCACCGTCCGGCAGAACGGCGGAATTCCCGCGGGGTGGCACCGATGCCGATGTGCGGGGAAATCCGTGCGGTGCTCCAATGGAGGTGTCCCATGCGCCGTGAATTTCCCGTCGGCCAGGGGAGTGTGGATATTTCGCGGGCCGCCTCCCGGAATCGCGGGCCGCCTCCCGGAATCGCGGGCCGCCTTCCGGATTCTCGGGCTGCCTTTCCAGAAAGGAAACCGCCGTGCCAGGTCTCCTTCGCGGGGTCGCCCGCACAGCCGTGGTGGCCGGTACCGCGACCGCCGTGTCGAACCGTGTGTCACGCCGTCAGCAGGGGCGATGGGCTCAGCAGGAGTACCAGGAGGCCCCGCCGCAGCCCGCGCCCGCCGCGCCGCCCCCGTCGCCCGCCCCCTCGGCCGACGACATGAGCGGCAGGATCGATCAGCTGAAGCAGCTCGGGGAACTCAAGGCCCAGGGCGTCCTGACCGAGGCCGAGTTCGAGGAGCAGAAGCGCCGGATCCTTGGGTAGTGACGTTCCATGAACCTCACGCCTGCGGAAGGCCTGCGATGGGAGCCCAGCGGGCGCTGGGTGCGCGGGTGCAAGGGCGAGGTCACGGTCGTCGACAGCCGGCACCCGGTCCTCGTCTGGGAGCCCGACGTGCCCGTTCCGCTGTACGCCTTCCCACGCGAGGAGGTCCGCGAGGATCTGCTCCGCCCGGCCCGGAACCCGCCGACCGGCACGCACAGCGGATCGCGGGTCTTCCACGACCTCGAAGTCGACGGCCAACTGCTGGAGAACGCGGCCTGGACGTTCCCCGGCGACGACCTGGCCGCTCACATCGCCTTCGAGTGGTTCAGCCGCAGCGGCCGGGGACTCGACCACTGGTACGAAGAGGACGAGGAGATCTTCATCCACCCCCGCGATCCGCACAAGCGGGTGGACGCCCTCCCGAGCAGCCGTCACGTCCGGGTCGAGGTCGGCGGCACGGTCGTCGCGGACACCCGCCGTCCGGTGCTGCTCTTCGAGACCGGCCTGCCGACGCGGTACTACATCCCGCGGGAGGACGTCCGCCTCGACCTGTTCGTCCCCAGCGACCTCAGCACGGGGTGCCCCTACAAGGGCACCGCCGCGTACTGGTCGTGGCGGGGTGGCGGCGACGCCCCGGCGAACCTCGTCTGGAGCTACCCGGAGCCACTGCCCGCGGTGGGCGCCGTCAAAGGCCTCCTCGCCTTCTACAACGAGGCGGTCGACATCACCGTGGACGGGGAACGCCTCGAGCGGCCCGTCACCCCGTTCACCACGACACTCTCGGCGTAACCCGCGACGTGACGGCGGCGCGGGCTGTCACCTGGCCTCGTTGACGAAGTCGTTGGTGTACGTCTTGGACAGATCGACGCTGTGACCCTTGACCGTCGGGTCGAAGGTGGCGAGGACCTTGTAGACGGTCCTGGGACCGTCGGCGGGCATCAGACCGTCGGGGGAGTACATGCCCTTCTCGTTCTGGAGCGCCTGGGTGTAGACGGCCTTGCCGACGCCCGCGTAGTAGGCGGCCGGCATCTTGTCGGCGATCTCGGCGGCGGAGTGGGCCTGGATCCACTTGAGCGTCTCGACGTAGACGTCGACCAGCTTCTGCACCACCTCCGGGTTCTTCCGGACGTACCCGGTGGTGAGGTAGAGACAGGAGGCGGGGTAGGTGCCGCCGAGCGTGGCCTTCGCGCCCGCGGCCGTGCGCAGGTCGATCAGCGGCTCGGCCAGCTTCTTCCGCTCCAGCAGCGAGACGGTCGGCTCCGTGGTCATACCGGCGTCGATCTGTTTGTTCTGCATCGCCGCCACGAAGGTGGAGCCGGCGCCGACGGCCACCGACGTGGCGCTGCCGGCCTTGACGCCGTTCTTCGCCTCCAGGTACTGGGTGAGGAAGTTGGTGGAGGAGCCGAGGCCGGTCACGCCCAGGTGCTTGCCGCCGAAGTCCGCCGGACTCTTGACGCTGTCCGCCTCGTCGGTGCGGACCATCTCGACCTCGCCGGGGGCGCGGAGCAGTTGCACGACGGACTCGGTGGACCTGCCCTTGGACCGCAGGTCGACGGTGTGGTCGTAGAACCCGACCACCGCGTCCACCTGGCCGGAGATCATGGCGGTCTCGGCCTCGACCCCGTCCGGCTCGTCGTAGAACCGCACATCCAGACCCTGCGCCTGGTAGTAGCCCAGCTCCCGGGCGAGCGTCACCGGCAGATAGATCTGCTTGTCGAGGCCGCCGACGATGATCCGCACCGCGGGCGCGCCGTCGCCGTTCCTGGACGCGACGGCGGCGCTGGACCTGCCCCCTCCTCCGCTGCAGGCGGGCACGGCCAGGGCGAGGGCGGCGCAGACGGCCCTGGCGAGCAAGGACGTGGTGACCGGCTTCATCACTGGTCTCCTTTTGCGAGCGGGTGGGCGGGGACATGCGGGCGTGGCGCAGAAGGTACCCGCCCGAATGCTCGTGCTCACGGCCCGGGGCCGCCCAGGTGGCAAGCACCTGGGCGGCCCCGTGATCGGCGAGGCTCAGCCGTTCGGCCCTGCCGGGGTCGTGGTGGTCTTGAAGCCCTCGGTCTTGTTGGCCTGGATCGCGAAGTCATTGGTGAACGTCTTGCTGAGGTCCACCGCCCCCTTCACGTTGCCGACCAACTGCTCTGTCGCCAGAGAGGTCTTCGGACCGCCGGCCGGCATGATGCCGTCCGGGAGGAACTGACCCTTGTCCTGGGTCAGGGCCGAGATGTAGTCGGCCTTGGTCACCAACTGGTTCGACACGAACGACGCCGGAAGCTTGTTGGCGATGTCGGCCGCGCTGTGCGTGTTGATCCAGTGCATGGTGGCCACGAGTGCGTCGACGACCTTCTGCGTCGCGTCCTTGTGCGAGTTCACCCAGTCGGTGCGGGCGATCACACTGGCCGCGGGATAGGCACCGCCCATCGCCTGCGTGGCGCCGGCCGTGGTGGCCAGGTCGATCGCGGAGGCACCGACACCCTTCTTCTGGATCGCGGCGACCGTCGGCTGCGTCGTCATGACGCAGTCGACCTTTCCGTTCTGCAGCGCGGCGATGGCCGTGGATCCCGCGCCGACCCCGATCCGGTGGTACTGGCTGGTCTTGATGCCCTTCTTGGCGGCCAGGAACTGGGTGAGGGTGTCGGTGCCCGAACCCAGGTCGGTGACGCCGAGGGTCTTGCCTTTCAGGTCGGCGCCCGAGGTGACGCCCGACTTCTTGGCGCACATCTCACGCTCGCCCGGGGCGCCGGAGAGCTGGACGACGTCCTCGACCGCCTTCCCCTTCGCCTGGAACTCGATCGTGTGGTTGTACCAGGCGCCCGCCATGTCCACCTGCCCCGAGGCCATGGCTTCCTCGGCGCCGACACCGCCGTCCTGCTCGGTGCTCAGCTGGACGTTGACGCCGTACTTCTTGTAGAAGCCGAGCTGCTGGGCGAGTTGGTACGGCAGGTAGATCTGCTTGTCGAGGCCGCCGGCCATGAGCTTGACGGTCGGCGTGGAGCCCGAACCGCCGCTCGAGGCGGATGAGTTGCCGGAACAGGCACTGACCGTGCCGAGGGCGAGAACGGTGAGCAGAGACGCGGCGACGGCGACGGGTCGTCTGGACATGGCTGACCACATTCCTTTGCTGAGGGTTCTGAGATGAAGGAGGGGAAAGTGCGGAGGCGTCAGAGGGAGTTCGCCTCGGTGGGCGCCGGCGGGCGCCACGACAGCAGCCGGTGCTCCAGCTTGCTGATCAGCCACTCGGCGCCGAGCACGATGACCGAGATGACGAGCATCGTCGCGAACACGCCGTTGGGATCGAACTGGTTCTGCGCGGTCTTGATGACCAGGCCGAGCCCGCTCTGCGCGCCGAGCACCTCGCCGACCAGCGCGCCGACGATGGCGAAGCCGAAGGCGCTGTGCAGGCTGGCGATGATCCAGGTGAGAGCGGAGGGCACGGTGACGTGCCGGATGATCTGCGCCTGCGAGGCGCCGAGCACCTTGGCGTTGGCGAGGATGTTGCGGTCGACCTCACGTACGCCCTGGAAGGCGTTGAAGAAGACGATGAAGAACACCAGTACCGCGGCGAGCAGGATCTTCGGCAGCACACCGATGCCGAACGCGACGATGAAGATCGAGCCGAGGACGATACGCGGGATCGCGTTGACCACCTTGATGTAGGGGCCGAGCACATCGGCGAGGAACCGGCTCTGGCCGAGTGCGACGCCGAAGATCACGCCGGCGACGGCCCCGAGGGCGAAGCCGGCGAGCGCCTCCTGGATCGTTGTCCAGATGTTCGCGTAGAAGGACCCGAACTCGGTGCCGTGCTGGAAGAGGTCGACCAGCCGCTTGGCGATGCCCGACGGCTGCCCGAAGAAGAACGGGTCGACGATCCCCCAGGTGGTGAACGCCTGCCAGCCGCCGATGACGAAGGCCGCGAGGCCGATACGGCCCGCCCACACCAGCGCGGTGCGCCGCCGGGCGGCCCGCTTCGCGGCGGCCGCGGCCGAGGACGGTGTGCCGTCCTTGACCAGCGCGGCGGAAACTGCGGACGTCGTGCTCATGCCGTACCTCCTGCGGTGCGTGCGTAGGCGCGCTCCACCTCCTCGCGCAGCGTTTCCCAGATCTGGTGCTGAAGTTCGATGAAGCGGGGCTGGAAGCGGATCTCCTGGACCGCGCCGCGCGGGCGGGGCAGGTCGATGTCGAAGACCTCCTTGACCGATCCGGGGCTGGACGTCATGACGACGACCCGGTCGGCGAGTGCCACGGCCTCGTCGAGGTCGTGGGTGATGAAGATGACCGACGGACGGATCTGCTCCCACAGGCCCAGCAGCTCGGTCGACATGATCGCCTTGGTCTGCACGTCCAGGGCGCCGAACGGCTCGTCCATGATCAGGATCTTCGGTTCGTTGATCAGCGCCGCGGCCATCGCCACGCGCTTGCGCATACCGCCGGAGAGCTGGTGCGGGTAGCGGTCCTCGAACCCGGACAGGCCCACCCGCCGCAGCCAGTCGCGCGCCGAGACCTGGGCCTTCTGCTTGGGGACACCGCGGAAGACCGGGCCCATCAGCACATTGCCGAGGACGGTCTTCCAGGGCAGCAGCGCGTCGGTCTGGAACATGAAGCTGACGCCGTCGGTGACACCGTCCACCTCACGGCCGCCGACCTTGACCGAGCCCTCGCTGGGCCGGTCGAGCCCGGAGACCATGCTCAGGGTCGTCGACTTGCCGCAGCCCGTCGGGCCCACCACCGCGCAGAACTGGCCAGGCTCCACGGTGAACGAAACGTCCTGCAGCGCCGTGAACACCTCACCCGCGGGAGTCAGAAATCGTTTGGTGAGCCCTGAAATCTCGACTCGCGCGCTGTCCTGGCCGCTTTTGTCGGCGGCCGTGCTCAACGCGGCATCGTTTCGCGAAGCCATCTGAGGCCGTCTCCTTCCCTAACCTCGGGGTCGAGGAAGGCAGACGCTAGAGGCCGCCCCGTATTACGTCGCTGTTTCAGACGTATCTCGCGTTAGTTGTGTTAACCGGGGTTCTGCACGTTCTGCTCAGGGGGCCGGGGGTGGGCAGGATGTCCCTGGTGGGGCACAATCACGCCACCACGGGTTACGGCGAAGGGGCCGGGCCCGGCAGCAAGACAAGGGCGAAGGCACCTGTGATGCCCATCCGAATCCGGATCGGCCGCGTCGGGAAGGGGAGGCTCTCCGCGCGGATTCTGGCCAATCAGCTGGCCATCCTGGCCCTCTCCGGAGCCATCGGTTTCGTACTGTTCGCGTTCGCTCAGCGGGCCGAGATCGACCGCTCATACGAGCAGCGGGCGCTGGCCATCGCCGAGACCACGGCCGCCGAGCCGCAGATCCAGCAGGCCATGGAGTACGGCGGTGGCGGCGACATCGTGCAGACCGTCGCCGAACGGATCCGGAAGGCGTCGGGGGCGTCGTACGTGGTCGTGATCGACCTGCACGGCATCCGTCACTCGCACCCCACCCCGGCACTGATAGGCGAGCCGGTGGGCGAGCCGATCGCGGTGCTCGACGGCCTTCCCCACGTCGGCTCCGACCAGGGCGCGACCGGGCGGTCGGCCAACGGCAAGGCTCCGCTGAGGGGGCCCACGGGCACGCTGGTCGGCGAGGTCTCGGCCGGCATCCCGGAACGCGACGTACTCGGCGAGCTGTGGCGGGAGCTGCCCACCTTCGGTCTGTACGCCACGATCGCCGTCGCGCTCGGCTCGGTGGCCGCGTTCCTGCTGGCCAGACGCCTGAAGCGGACGACGTTCGGGCTGGAGCTGGAGGAGATCGCCGGCCTGCTGCAGGACCGGGAGGCGATGCTGCACGGCATCCGGGAGGGTGTGGTCGCCTTCGACCCCGAGGGCCGGATCACCGTCATCAACGACGAGGCCCGCCATCTGCTCGGTCTGGGCACGGCACTGGGCAGCCGGCTGGACGAACTCCTGCCCGAAGGGCGGCTGCGCCGGGCACTGGACGGCAGCCTCAGCGGGACGGACATCACGGTCCTCACCGACGACCACTGCCTGGCCGTCAACCGGATGCCGGTGACGCTGCACGGCCGGGCGCTGGGAGCGGTGGTCACCGTGCGCGACCGCACCGAACTGGTCGGACTGCTCAGGGAGCTGGACTCGGTGCGCGGGCTGACGGACGCGCTGCGGGCCCAGCAGCACGAGTTCACCAACCGGATGCACACCCTGGCCGGGCTGCTGGACGTGGGGGAGTACGAGTCCGCGTACGAGTACGCCGTCGAGCTGGCCGGAGCCGACCAGGAGCTGACCGAGTCGGTGCGCGAGCACATCGGGAACGCCCTGATGGTGGGTCTGATCGTGGCCAAGACGACGGTCGCCGCCGAGCGCGGCGTACGGATCGTGCTGGGTGAGGACTCCGCGCTCGGTGAGCAGCCGCCGCATCTGCACCGGCTGCTGACCATCGTCGGCAACCTGCTGGAGAACGCCCTCGACGCCGCGGTCGGCGGACCGGCCCCGGCGGGCGGCCGGGAGGTACGGCTCACGGTCGCCGAGGCCACCACGGAGGTGCTGGTACGGGTGGCCGACACCGGACCTGGCATCCCGCCGGGCGCGGCCGAGTCCATCTTCGAGGACGGCTGGTCGACCCGGCCGGACCGCGGGACCGCCCGGCGCGGCCTCGGACTCGCCCTGGTCCACCGGCTGGTCCAGCGGCACGGCGGCACCATCACGGTCAGCGAGGGGTCCGGCGCGGTCTTCACCGTGACACTGCCCCTGCCGGACGCCGCGCCCGCGCCGCAGGGCGCACTGTTCACGACGGCCATGCCGGTACCGGCAGGTGCCCTGGCCGCAGCCGATGGAGGGGAGCGCTGGTGATACGGACCCTGGTGGTGGACGACGACTTCCGGGTGAACGGACTCCACTGCACCTATGTGGCCCGCGTCGAGGGCTTCGAGGTCGTCGGCCAGGTGGCGAACGTGGCCGAGGCGCTGGACGCCGTCCACACGCTCCACCCGGAACTGCTGCTCCTCGACATCTTCCTTCCCGACGGCAGCGGCCTCGACGTGCTGCGACAGCTGACCGGCGACGCGGGTGGCGCCCGCCCCGACGCCATCGTGATCACGGCCGACCGGGACATCACCTCCGTGCGGACCGCGATGAAGCTCGGAGCCGTCGGATACCTCGTCAAGCCCTTCGGCGCCGACGCCCTGGCCGAGCGGCTCACCGCCTACCGCGCACTCCAGCACCGGGTGAACGTCCTGGGCCCGGCGGCGGAGACCGACCAGGCCGACGTGGACGCCCTGTTCAGCGTCGTCCGCCCCACCGCCCTGCCCACCGTCCCGGCCAAGGGCCACTCCGCGCCGACCCTCGCCCTGCTCCACGAGACGGTCCGCACCGCCCGCCGGGACGTGTCGGCGGCCGAGGCGGCGGAACTGACCGGCGTCTCCCGCGCCACGGCCCAGCGCTACCTGTCCTACCTCGTTCGGGAGGGCATGGTCCGACTGGAACTCCGTTACGGCGCGACCGGCCGCCCCGAACACCGCTACCGCACCGTGTCCTGACGCCCCGGCCGGTGCTGTCGGCGCACACTGAAGGCATGCTCACGGCGGACCCCTCCCGTCCGCCCTGCACCCACAGGAGTCACGCGTGCCCCTGCTGCGTACAGGCGACCTGGACCTTTACCACCAGGTCGTCGGGGAGGGCGACCCGCTCGTCCTCGTCCACGGTTCGTGGAGCGACCACACGTCGTGGCAGCTCGCGATCGAGGCCGATCTTCGGGCGTCGTTCCGGGTGGTCACCTACGACCGCCGGGGTCACGGCAAGAGCGAAGCGGGGCCGGGACAGGGCACCCGCCGACAGGACGAGAACGACCTCGAGGCCCTGATCGAGCGGCTCGGCCCCGCGCCCGCCCACGTGGCGGGCAGTTCCTTCGGCGGGTCGATCGCACTGGGGCTTGCGGCGCGCCGGCCGGAGTTGTTCCGCAGCATCACGGTCCACGAGCCCCCGCTCGTCGCGATCGTGGCCGACGACCCGGACGCGCTGGGACAACTACGCCCGACGCAAGCCTCGATGGACGCCGTCCTCGCCCATCTCCGCAAGGGCGAGCACCGACAGGGCGCACGGCAGTTCGTGGAGGAGGTGGCCATGGGACCCGGCACCTGGGACCGGCTGCCCGCGGCGGTGCGCGAGACGTTCGTGCACAACGCGCCCACCTGGCTGGACGAGCAGTCCGACCCCGACTGGGCGAAGATCGATACCGACGCCCTCGCCCGGTGCGCCGCACCGGTACCGCTCAGCGGAGGCACGCGGAGCCCGATGTGGTTGGGGACGATCCTCGACCGGCTGGCCGCGGCCCTGCCACGGGCGCGGCGGGGGACCGTCGAAGGGGCGGGGCACATTCCCCATGTCACCCATCCGCGGCGGTACGCCGCCGCCCTCACGCGCTTCGTCCGGACGTCCTGAGACGCGGGCCCCGCCACTCGTCGGTACTGTCGGAAGGGATCGCCGCTCGCTCTCCGCTCCTGGTTCCCCGACCGGGCGGCGGAGCGAAGGAGGCAGGGTGTCGTGACCGTGATCTCCCTGAAGTCCGCCCAGGTGCGGGAAGGGCTCACGCTGCCCTATGCCGAGGCCGGCTACCCCAGTGGCACACCGGTCGTCTTCGTGCACGGACTCGGTGACTCCTGGTGGGCCTTCGAACCCCTCCTCAGGCGCCTTCCGGCCGCCCTGCGCGGTTACGCGCCCACCCAGCGCGGCCATGGCGACGCCGACCGCCCGTCCGAGGGCTACACGCCCGAGGACTACGCCGCCGACCTCGTCGCCTTCCTGGACGCCGTCGCCATCGACCGCGCCGTGCTCGTCGCGGCCTCGAGCGGCGGCGTGGCCGCCCGGATGGTCGCGGGCAGCCATCCCGACCGGATCTCGGGGCTGGTGCTGATCGGCGTACCCGGCACGCTCGAGGACAAGCCGGCGGTGACCGGTATGCGGGAGGCCGTCGAGGGGCTCTCGGACCCCGTTCCCCGGGAGTTCGTCGAGGAGTTCGTCTCCGGCGCGCTGGCCCGACCCGTCGCCAGGGGCCTCGTCGAGACGATGATCGACGAAAACCTCAAGGTCCCCGCGTACGTCTGGCAGGAGACCCTGCGCGGACTGCTCGACACCGATCTGCGCGCGACCCTCGCGGGCATCCTGGTGCCCACCGTCGTCATCTGGGGTGACCAGGACGACCTGCTGCCCCGCGGCGACCAACAGACCATCCTGGACGCCATCCACGGTTCACGCCTGATCGCCTACGAGGGCGTCGGGCACGACGTCCACTGGGAACAGCCCGACCGCGTGGTCGCCGACCTCGCCGCCTTCGCCGCGCATCTCGAACACCCCGCGACTCCCGGCACGTCATAAAGGCGTGGGGGACGGCAGATTGGCCGGTTACCTATTGAATACCCGGGGTTACATCCACCTGGCCGACAAGACTTGCTATCGTGTTACTCGTTGGTAGCAAGCCGAACGGGGGCCACGAGGGGCCGGCGTATGCATCGCCGCCGCTCCTCGGGCGGGTTGGTCGAGACGGACTGTCCGGCAAGGGGGCCGGGCGGCCACGGCACCTGCGCATACGCACCCCGCGGCCTTCGAACTCCACTTTTCTCGCTCACTCATGCGAACAGGTGAGACTCCTCATATGGCTCGTTCCCTGGTCGACTTACTGACCACGCACGCCTCGCAACAGCCGGAGCGGACGGCATACCGCTACCTCGTCACGGGCGACTGCGACGGAGAGATCCAGGACATCTCGTACGGACGTCTGGCCCGTCGGTCCCGCGCCGTCGCCGCCTGGCTGCAGGAACGCGGCCTGGCCGGATCCCGTGCGCTGCTGCTGTACCCGCCCGGCCTGGAGTTCATCTGCGGCTACCTGGGCTGTCTTTCGGCCGGGGTCGTCGCCGTGCCGGGCGTTCCCCCGCAGGGGCGGTCGCAGAACCACCGTGCCCTGACCCGCATGAAGCGCCTCATCGCCGACGCGGACGCCAAGGTGATCCTGGGCGGCCGTGAGGTGCTCGCCACCCTGGCCGCCCAGGCGGAACACCTGCCCGAACTGGACGGGATCACCTGCGTCGCCACCGAGGACATACCCGACGAGGCGGCCGACTCCTGGCGCGAACCCGACCTCACCGCAGACTCGGTCGCCTTCCTCCAGTACACC
The DNA here is from genome assembly GCF_039503195.1 of Streptomyces mirabilis. Taxonomy (NCBI): domain Bacteria; kingdom Bacillati; phylum Actinomycetota; class Actinomycetes; order Kitasatosporales; family Streptomycetaceae; genus Streptomyces; species Streptomyces mirabilis. Next base: position 1,596,285 of record NZ_JBCJKP010000001.1, on the reverse strand, counting down.
TCCGGCTCCACCTCCGCCCCGCGAGGCGTGATGGTGACGCACGGGAACCTGCTGGACAACGAGCGGGCCATCACCGAGCGGATGGGCCACACCCCGGACACGCTCGCGGAGTACGACCACGAACTGTTCGTCAGCTGGCTGCCGGTGTACCACGACATGGGCCTCATCGGCCCGGTCCTGAACACCGTCCACCTCGGCGCCACCGCCACGCTCTTCTCGCCCCTGCACTTCCTCCAGCGGCCCGCGCGTTGGCTGACCGCCCTCAGCCGCTACCGCCCGCACACCAGCGGCGGCCCCAACTTCGCCTACGAGCTGTGCCTCAAGCACGCCACCCCCGAACTCCTCGACGGACTCGACCTCGGCCGGTGGAAGGTCGCCTTCAACGGAGCCGAACCGGTACGGGCCGCCACCCTGCGGCGCTTCACCGAGACCTTCGGGCCGGTCGGCTTCCGCCGCGAGGCCCTCTATCCGTGCTACGGCCTCGCCGAAGCCACGCTCATCGTCACCGGTGGGTCGGCCGACACCCCGCCCCTCCTCGCCGCGGCCCCCGGGTCAAGTCCGCACGCGGGCGCGGCCGACGCGGCAGCCGTCGGCTCCGGGCGGCCGATCCCCGGTACGACCGTGGTGATCGCCGACCCCGAGCGGCGGGAGGAGGTGCCGGAGGGGGAGGTCGGCGAGATCTGGGTGAGCGGCGCGGGCGTCGCCAAGGGCTATTGGCGCAACGCCCTCGCCACCCGCGAGACCTTCCGGGCCACGCTGAAGGACCGTCCGGACCGTTTCCTGCGGACCGGAGACCTCGGATTCCAGCGCGAGGGCGAGCTGTTCGTCACCGGCCGCCTCAAGGACCTGATGGTCATCGACGGACGCAACCACTACCCGCAGGATCTGGAGCTGTCCGCCGAGATGTCCCACGGGGCGCTTCGGCCGGGCTGCACCGCCGCGTTCTCCGTGGACGGCGGCGTCGAGGGCGAGCAGCCCGTCATCGTCGCCGAGACGGCTCCGGACGCGGCGGCCGACTCCGAGCGGATCACCGAGGTGATCCGCAGCGCGATCGGCGAGGCCCACGGCCTCGCGGTGCGTGACGTCGTGCTGGTCCACCCCGGCACCATCCCCAAGACGTCCAGCGGGAAGATCCAGCGCCACGCCTCCCGGGCGGCCTATCTCGCCGACGCCCTCGCGGTCGTGGGCGCGTCCGCCGCGAGATGAGGTAGACGAGGTCAACCCCCCCTGTCGGCGCGGACACCCGCGCCGAGGGGGCATCCCGGTGTACCCGCCGTACACCTGGGGTTCCTCAGTCGTGCGCCGGTGCCTGCGCCGTCCACCCATCACCGTCGACCGGTCGCCGTCCACGGTCGCCGTCCACGGTCGCCGTACCCGTCGTACGGAATCCGCCTGACCCGAGTTCACGAGGACACCTTTCCCGATGCCTGCGAGCGAGTCCCCGAAGCAGTTCCCCGAGATGTCCCTCACGACCTCCGAGGACGTGACCTCCGAGGACGTGCGGGCCTGGCTGACGTCGGCCGTCGCCGAGGCGGCCGGGCTCGACCCACTGGCCGTCGACCCCGAGCGGCCGATCGCCGAATTCGGCCTGGGATCTCGCCAGTTGGTGACCCTGGCCGCGGAGCTCTCGGGTCGGATCGGCCGCCCCGTGGAGCCGTCCCTCGTCTTCGACCACCCCACCGTCGCGGCGCTCGCCGCGGCGGTCCTCGACGATGGACCCGTCGGCGCGGCGGCGCCGCCGCCGGCGGACGCGCCCGTGCGCGGCGACGAGGACATCGCCGTCATCTCCATGGGCTGCCGCTACCCCGGCGGCGCCGACGACCCCGAGGCGCTGTGGCGGCTGCTCGCCTCCGGCGAGGACGCCATCACCGAGGTGCCCGCGGGCCGTTGGGACACCCGGGGCCTCTACGACCCCGACCCGGAGGCCCCCGGCACGGCGTACACCCTGCGCGGCGGCTTCCTCTCCGACATCGACCGTTTCGACGCGCACTTCTTCGGGATCTCACCGCGCGAGGCCGCGGCCATGGACCCCCAGCAGCGGCTGCTGCTCAGGACCGCCTGGGAGACCATCGAGCGCGCCGGGATCGTCCCGGACACCCTGAACGGCAGCTCCACGGGCGTCTACATCGGGCTGTACGACAGCGGCTACCAGGCCTCGGCCGCGCTCGGCCGGCTCGACGGGCACGTCGGCACCGGTTCGGCGTCCAGTGTGGCCTCCGGACGCATCGCCTACACCCTCGGCCTTCAGGGCCCGGCGGTCACCGTCGACACCGCCTGCTCCTCCTCCCTCGTCGCCCTGCACCTGGCCGCGCGGGCGCTGGCGAGCGGCGAGTGCGACCTCGCGCTGGCGGGCGGCGCGACGCTCCTTGTCACCCCGCGCGGACACGTCGAGTTCAGTCGGCTGCGCGGGCTGTCGCCGTCCGGGCGGTGCAGCCCGTTCTCGACCGACGCGGACGGCGTGGTGTGGGCCGAGGGCTGCGGTCTGGTGCTGCTCAAGCGGCTCGCGGACGCGCGCCGCGACGGCGACCGGGTCCTCGCCGTCGTCAAGGGGTCGGCGATCAACCAGGACGGCCGCAGCCAGGGCCTGAGCGCCCCGAGCGGCCCGGCGCAGGAACGGGTGGTGCGGGCCGCCCTCGGCGCGGCCGGACTCCGCCCGGACGACCTGGACCACGTCGAGGCGCACGGCACGGGCACCCGGCTCGGGGACCCCATCGAGGGCCGGGCGCTCGCCGCCGTCTTCGGGCCGGGGCGCCCGGCCGACCGGCCGCTCGGTGTCGGCTCCCTCAAGTCCCAGATCGGTCACACCCAGGCCGCGGCGGGCATCGGCGGTGTCATCAAGACGGTCCTGGCCCTCGGCCACGAACTGCTCCCCGCCTCGCTGCACGCCGACACCCCGACCGAGCACGTGGACTGGGCGGGCGGCGGCCTGCGGGTGCACAGCGTCGCCCGGACATGGCCGCGGGGCGGCGACCGGGTGCGGCGGGCCGGGGTGAGCGCGTTCGGGATCAGCGGTACGAACGCGCACGTGGTGCTGGAGGAGGCGCCGCGGGACCTCGTACGGCCGGCCACCGGGACACCCCTGGCGGACCTCCCCGGCGCGACCCTCTTCCCGCTCTCCGCCCGTACCCTCCCCGCCCTCCGGGGCCAGGCCGCCCGCCTCCTCGAAGCGCTCGACGCACAGCCGCGGCCGACGCTGCCCGAAGTGGCCGCGACGCTGGCCCACCACCGCACGCACTTCGAGCACCGGGCCGTCGTGCGGGCGACCGACCGCGACGGCCTGCTGACCGCCCTGCGCGCACTCGCCGAGGGCCCAACCGACACCGACACCGACACCGGTACTGGTACTGGTACTGGTACTGGTATCGATACGGTCGTGGGACCCCAGCAGACCGTCCCCACCGGCAAGTTGGCGTTCGTCTTCCCCGGCCAGGGCTCCCAGTGGGCTGGTATGGCCCGCGACCTGCTCGACCGCGACCCGGTGTTCGCGGACGAACTCGACCGCTGCGACGCCGCCCTGCGCCCTTTCACCACCTGGTCGGTGGCGGCCGTCCTGCGTGGTGCCGAGGGCGCCCCGCCCCTGGACCGCGCGGACGTCGTGCAGCCGGTCCTGTTCGCCGTGATGGTGTCCCTGGCCGCGGTGTGGCGGGCCCGGGGTGTACGGCCGGACGCGGTGGTCGGGCACAGCCAGGGCGAGGTCGCCGCGGCCTGCGTCGCGGGCGCGCTCAGCCTGAGCGACGCCGCCGCGGTGGTCGCCCTGCGCAGCCAGGCCCTGACCGGGCTGTCGGGCACCGGCACCATGGCCGTCGTCGCCCTCCCGCACGACGAGGTCGAGGACCGTCTCGCCGACCTCGACGGACGGGTATGGGTCGCCGCCGTGAACAGCGGCCGCTCGACGGTGATCGCCGGTGACGTCGAGCCCCTGGAAACCCTGCTCGCCGACCTCGACCGCGAGCAGGTCTTCGCCCGCCGCCTCGACGTCGACTACGCCTCCCACAGCCCCGGGGTGGAGCCGGTCCGCGCGACGGTCCTCGACGAACTCGACGGCGTCACCACCTGCCCGACCTCCGTCGCCTGGTACTCCACCGTCACCGGCGAGCCGGTCACCGAGGAGCTGGAGGCCGACTACTGGTACACCAATCTGCGCGAACCCGTCCGCTTCGCACCCACCGTGGAGCGCATGGCCGCGGACGGGTACCGCTGCTTCGTCGAACTCGGCCCCCACCCCTCCCTCGTCACCGCCCTGCACACCGTCGCCGAGGACTCCGGCCACGAGAACCTGGTCGCCGTCGGCTCGCTGCGCCGCGACGAGGACGGACCCGCCTGCCTGGACCGGGCCACCGCCGAACTCCACGTCCACGGACGGCGGATCGACTGGCGCCGGCTGGTCCCCGACACCGCCCCCGCCGACCTGCCGACGTACGCCTGGGATCCGCGGCGCCACTGGATCGAGCCCGAGTCCACGACCGGTGCCTCCGGCCTCTTCGACCGTGCCGCGCACCCCCTGCTCGGGATCCAGCTCCAGTCGCCGGACGAGACCCGCTGGACCTTCCGGGGCGAGTGGTCGGAGGACACCGCCGACTGGCTGCCCGACCACACGGTGTTCGGCCGGACCGTCGTCTCCGGCACCACCCTGATCGAACTCTGCCGCGCCGCACTCGCCGTGGCCCGCCCGGACGACCCGGCCGACCTCACCGATCTGCTCCTCCTCAGCCCTCTCACCCTCCCCGACTCCGGCACGGTCGAGGTGTCCGTCGAGGTGGTCACCGCCGGCCCCCTGCCGGAGATCACCGTGCACAGCCGCCCGCGCGCCCAAGAGGCCACGGGCTGGACCCTGCACGCCACCGCGTCCGCGTCCGCGCCCGCCGCGCCGACGGCGGATCGGCCCCCGGTGTGGCCGGAGGCCGCCGAACCGGCCTGGACCCCGGAGACGTACGAGCGGCTCACCGCGCTCGGCCTCGGCTACGGCCCGGCCTTCCAGGGCGTACGGTCGGCGGTCACGACCGGCGACGGCGAACTGCTGGCCCGGCTCTCGCTGCCGCCCACGGCCCGCGACGCGGCAGACCCGTACCCCCTCCACCCCGCCCTGCTGGACGCCGCGCTGCACGTGGCCGCCGGGCTCGACGCGTCCGACGGTCGGGTGCTGCTCCCGGTCGCGGTGGGCCGGTGCGTCCTGCCGCCCGGTGGCGCGAGGGACCTCACCGCTGCCGTACGACGCACGGGCGGCTCCGGCACGGACCTCACCCTGGACGTCGCGCTGTGGGACACCGACGGCTTCCCGGCCGGTCGTCTGGAGGGCGTACGACTGCGGGCGGCGGACCCGGCTGATCTGAACGGCGCCTCGGAGAACGCCCGGCACCTGTACGAGGTGGTCTGGACGGCCGTACCCGAACAGCCCGACGCGGCGGCGGGCACCGAGTGGGCCGTCGTCGGCGCCCCCTCGGACCCGGAGGTCGCCGGGGCCCTGCGCGGCCTCGCGGAGGCGGGGAGGACCCACGTCCGGAGCGGGACGGGCGGCGCGGACGTGAGCGGGGCGGGCGGCGTCGACGTGTTCGTACGGTTCTGGCCGCGCCCGGCGACGGACGTCGAACCGTCCGCGGCGGCACAGGAGTTGGCGGCCTCGGCCCTGGCCGAACTGCGTGCCCTGATCGCCCTCCCGCAGGACGCGGCACCCGCCCGGACCGTGTGGGTGACGCGCGGTGCGGTCGCGGCCGTCGACGAGGACACCGTGCCCGGCCTCGCCCAGTCCGTGCTGTGGGGGCTCGCCCGCAGCGCCCGCGCCGAACACCCGGAACTCGGCCTGACCCTGCTCGACCTCGACGACTCCGACCCGGCGGACGTGCTCCTGACCGCCGCCACCCGCCCCGAGGAGCCCGAACTCGCCTCCCGCGCGGGCACCTTGCTCGCGCCGCGGCTCGTCCGCGCCCGCGACCGGGACGCGACCGGCACCCCGGTCGTCCCCGACCCGGTCGGCCGCCCCGCCCTCGTACCCACCGACGGCACGGTGCTGATCACCGGAGGTCTCGGTGCCGTCGGGCGGCACATCGCCCGGCTGCTCGCCGAACACGGCGTTCCGCGCCTACTTCTGACGTCTCGTCAAGGACCGGACGATCCACGCGCCGCCGAGGTCGCCGCCGAACTGACCGCGCTCGGCGTCGAGGTCGAGGTCGCGGCCTGCGACATCGCGGACGCGGCGGCCGTGGCCGGGCTGCTCGGCCGTATCGGGGAGGAGTCGCCGCTGCGCGGTGTCGTGCACTGCGCCGGAGTCCTGGCCGACGGGGTGGTCGCCGAGCTGACGCCCGAACGCCTCGCGCAGGTACTGCGCCCCAAGGTCGACGGCGCCGCCCACCTGCACCGGCTCACCGCCGACGCGCGACTCGACCTGTTCCTGCTGGTCTCCTCGGCCGCCGGAGTCGTCGGCAACGCGGGACAGGGCAACTACGCGGCGGCCAACGTCTTCCTCGACCAACTCGCCCACCACCGGCGGGCCCTGGGCCGGCCCGGCGTGTCCCTCTCCTTCGGCGCCTGGGCGGGCGAGGGTCTCGCCGCCGCGCACGCCGACCTGAACCGGATGGCCCGGCTCGGCCACCGCGCCCTCACCCCCGATCAGGGCCGCGAACTCGTCGAGCTCGCCCTGCGGCAGGGCGCCCCGCACCTGGTCGCCTGGGCCCTGGACCTACCACGCCTGCGCGAGACCGCGGCAACGGCGGCCACCACGGGCGTCGGCAGTACGGCGGCGGTGTGGCGCTCGCTGCTGCCCGCCCCCCGCACCGGCCGCAGCGGCGGCGACGGTCTGGCCGACCGCCTGGCCCGGCTGCCCGAGGCCGAACGCGCCGAACGTGTCCTGGCCCTGGTCCGCGAGGAGATCTCCCGCGCCCTCGGCCTGCGCTCGACGGAGTCCGTCCGCCCCGACCAGCCGCTGCGCGAACTCGGCATGGACTCGGTGACGGCGGTCGAACTCCGCAACCGCATCGGCGCCCGGATCGGTGCCAAGCTCCCGGCCACCCTGCTGTTCGACCACCCCACCGCGGCCCGGCTCGCCGCGCACCTGCTGTCCACCGCCCTCGCGGCGGGCGACCGCACCACTCCCGCCACACGTCCCACACGCGTCACGACGCCGGCCGCCGACGAACCGGTGGCCCTGGTCGCCATGGCCTGCCGGCTGCCGGGCGGTGTGAGCGATCCGGAAGGCCTGTGGACCCTGGTCGCGGAGGGGCGCGACGCGGTGGGCCCCTTCCCGGCCGAACGCTGGGACGTGGCGGCGCTGTACGACCCGGACCCGGACGCCGTCGGCAAGTCGTACGCCCATGAGGGCGGCTTCCTGAACGACGACGACCTGACGTCCTTCGACGCGGGCTTCTTCGGGATCACCCCGAAGGAAGCGGCCGCGATGGACCCGCAGCAACGCCTGCTGATGGAGACGGCCTGGGAGGCGCTGGAGCGCGCCGGGATCGTGCCCGCCGAACTCGCGGGCAGCGCCACCGGTGTGTACGTCGGCATGTTCGGCAGCGACTATCTGGCGGGGTCCCGCCTCGACCAGCTGGACGGGTACGTCGGTACGGGCTCGGCGCTGAGCGTGGCCTCGGGGCGGCTCGCCTACGTGCTGGGGCTCGCCGGCCCCGCGCTGACGGTGGACACGGCGTGCTCCTCGTCGCTGGTGGCACTGCACCTGGCGGCGCAGGCGCTGCGAGCCGGAGAGTGCGACCTCGCGCTCGCCGGTGGCGTGACGGTGATGGTGACCCCGGGAACCTTCGTGGAGTTCAGCCGACTGCGGGGCCTGTCCCCGACCGGCCGCTGCCGCTCCTTCTCCGACGACGCCGACGGCGCCATATGGGCCGAGGGCGCCGGCATGGTCGTACTGAAGCGACTGAGCGACGCCCGGCGCGACGGTGACGAGGTGCTGGCCGTGCTGCGCGGCACGGCCGTCAACCAGGACGGCCGCAGCCAGGGGCTGTCCGCGCCGAACGGCCCGGCGCAGGAACAGGTGATCCGGCGGGCCCTGGAGCTGTCCGGGCTGCAGCCCGCCGACATCGACTACGTGGAGGCGCACGGCACGGGCACCACGCTGGGTGACCCGATCGAGGCGAACGCCCTGGCGGAGGTCTTCGGCGACTCACGCCCGCAGGACCACCCCCTGTACCTGGGCTCGCTCAAGTCCAACATCGGACACGCGCAGGCTGCTTCGGGTGTGATCGGCCTCCTCAAGGTGGTGCAGTCGCTGCGCCACCGGACCCTGCCGCGCACCCTGCACGCCGACACACCCAGCAGGCACGTCGACTGGGAGAACAGCGGCCTGCGGCTGGTGCGGGACACGGCGCCCTGGCCGTCGTCGCCGGGGCGGACACGACGGGCCGGAGTGAGTGCCTTCGGGATCAGCGGGACCAACGCGCATGTGATCGTGGAGGAGGCCCCGCCGGTCGAGAAGGCGGACGAGAAGGACGAAATCCCGGCGGGGAAGCGGCTGTTCGCGCTGTCGGGACGCAGTGAGGCCGCCCTGCGGGGGCAGGCCGCGCGACTGGCCGACCACCTGACCGAGGAGGCCGGCGAGGACATCGCCCTCCCCGACGTCGCGCACACCCTGGCCCGGCACCGCAGCCACTTCGAACGGCGCGCGGCCCTCGTCGCGGGTGACCGGGACGAACTGCTGCTGCGACTGGACGCGTTGGCGAGGGGACGGGCGCCCCTCGCCGCGCCCCGCGACGACGGGACGGGCAAGGTGGCGTTCGTCTTCGCCGGGCACGGCGGTCAATGGCCCGGAATGGGCGTCGAGTTGATGGCCGGGTCGGTGGCGTTCCGCGAAGAGCTGGTCCGCGTCGACGAGGCCGTTCGCCGACGGGTCGGCTGGTCGGTGCTCAACGCCCTGCGGGCGCCGGAGGAGTTCGCCCCGCTCGGCCGCACCGAGTTCCTGCAACCGGTGCTGTTCGCGGTCAACGCCTCACTGGCCGCCGCCTGGCGCGCGCTCGGCGTCCGCCCGGACGCCGTCGTCGGGCACAGCCTGGGCGAGATCGCCGCCGCGTACAGCGTGGGCGCCCTCACCCTGGACGAGGCCGTGACCGTGGTGACCGGACGCGGACAGGCGGTCGTACCGCTGGTCGGCAAGGGCGGCATGCTGTCCCTGGAGCTGCCGCCCGCGCGGGTCGAGGAGCTGCTCGCGCCGTTCACGGGCCGCCTGTTCGTCGCGGCGGTCAACAGCGCCCGGTCCACGGCCGTCTCCGGCGAGGTCGACGCACTGGCCGAGCTGCGCGAGCGCCTCGACGAACGGGGCATCGCCGCACGCCCGCTGACGACACCGTTCGCCTCGCACACCCCCCTGATGGACCCGCTCCGCGCGGAGCTGCTCGACCGCTTCTCCGGCGTCAGGGGCGTGCGGACACCGACCCCGCTGTACTCGGCGGTGCTGGCCGAACCCGTCCCCGGCGACCGGCTGGACGCCGACCACTGGTACGCCAACCTCAGGGAGCCGGTCCGGTTCGCGGACACGGTCCGACGGATGCTGGACGACGGCTACCGCTACTTCGTCGAACTGAGCCCGCACCCCTCGCTCACCTCGTCGATCGAGGCGGTGGCGGCGGAGGCCGGGATCGACGCGGTCGGCGTCGGCTCGCTGCGCCGGCAGAGCGACGGACACGACGTACTGCTGCACGGGCTGGGAGAGCTGTACACGGCCGGGTACACGCCCGACTGGCCGCTGCTGTTCCCGCAGGGCCGCCGGGTCGACCTGCCGACCTACGCCTTCACCCGCGAACGCCACTGGCTCGCGCCCGCCCCGGCCACCGCCTCGGCCGGCGGATCACCGCTCCTGGGCACGCATCTGGAGGCCAGCGACGAACCCGACCGGCACCTCTTCCAGGCAGACGTCGACCTCGACGACAGCCGCTTCGCCTATCTCACCGACCATCGGGTCACCGGTGAGGTCTGGCTGCCCGGCGCCGCCTTCCTCGACATGGCCCTGGAGGCCGCGTCCACGCTGCGGGGCGGCGGCGAAGTACGGCTGGCCGACGTCAGGTTCGAACAGCCGCTGCCGCTGGAGGTGGACCGGCCCGTACGGCTGCAACTGGTCCTGAGCCCGGCCGAGGACGGCTTCCGGGACTTCACCATCGCCTCGACACCCTCCGGTGGGCACGGCGCGCCGTGGCAGCGGCACGTCAGCGGACGTCTCGCGGTCACCACGGAAACCGCCACCGACGACGAAGAGCGGCTCGACGCCGTGCGCGAACGGTGCGACGAGCAAGTCGATCTGGCGGCGGTCTACACCGGGCTCGCGGCCCTGGGCATCGACTACGGCCCCGCCTTCCGGGGGCTGGAGGAGGGCCGCCGTACGAACGTGGCCGCCCTCGGCCGCCTGGCCCACACGCCCGCCGCCGGACATCTGCTGCATCCCGCCGTCCTCGACGCGGCCTTCCACACGGCCGCCCTGCCGGGCGGCGCGCCCGAGGGCCGGGCGTTCGTGCCCGCGGCCGTCGGGCGACTGACGTTCACCGGACTGCGCACGGCCCCCGTGTGGGCGACCTGCCGACTGCGTTCCGTGGACGGCGACACGGCGACCGTGGACCTGCGGCTGTGGGACGAGGACGAGCAACTGGTCCTTGAGGCAAGAGAGTTCGAACTGGCCGCGCTGTCTCCGCTGGACGGCGCGCTCTTCGAGACCCACTGGCAGCCGCGTCCGGCGGCACAACACCCGCCCGCCGAGGGCGGTGGGCTGATCCTGGCGGACGACACGGGCGTCGCGGCCGAACTGACGGAGCGGCTCGGCTCGAGCGTGCCGTGGGTGATCGCCCGCAGGGGTGAGTCGTTCGGCGTCGACGGACCCGGTCGTTACGTGCTCGACCCCGCCGATCCGCGGCACCTGGCCCGCCTCCTGGACGAGGCCTTCCCCGACGGGCCGCCCGAGCGGGTGGTCCAGCTGTCCGCGCTCGACGCCCCGGCGATCACGGATGCCGGTACGGCCGAGGAGGCGGCGCGGCTGTGCTGCCTGAGCACGCTGCACCTGGTACGGGCGCTGGCGGACCGGCCGGTGGGCCGGGCCCCCCGTCTGTTCGTCGTCGCGCGCGGCAGCCAGGCCGCCGGTGACAGCACGCGGGTGACGCACCCTGAGCAGGCCCTCGCCTGGGGCTTCGGCCTCGCGGTGGCGCAGGAGTACCCGGAGCTGTCGGCCACCCTGATCGACCTGCCGCCCAACGACGGTGTCGACGCCCTGTGGACACAGCTGCGGCACGCGGACGACGAACGGCTCGTCGCGCTGCGGGAGTCGGGCCGACTGGTCCCGCGCCTGGCCCGCACCCGCCCCGACGACGGCGGCAACGGCGAGGTCACCTCCGACGGGGTGTACCTGATCACCGGCGGTCTGGGCGGCCTCGGCCGGGTCGTCGCCGAACGACTGGTCCGCCGCGGCGCCCGCCGACTGGCCCTGATGAGCCGCGGCGAGCCCGACGCGCGCACCGCGAGCTGGATCAGGGGCCTCGAAGGACACGGGACCACCGTCCACCTCGCCCGCGCCGACGTGGCCGACCGCGAGGAACTGACGGCAGCCCTGGGCGCCGTACGACGGGAAGCGGGGCCGATCGCCGGAGTCGTTCACGCGGCCGGTGTCCTCGACGACGCGACGGTGGCGAACCTGACCGACGAGCGCGTCCTGCGCGTGCTCGCCCCCAAGGTCCTCGGCACCACGCTGCTCACCGAACTGATCCCGGAGGCCGAGAGCCTCGTCCTGTTCGCCTCGGCGGCCGGTCTCCTCGGCTCCGCGGGACAGAGCCCGTACGCGGCGGCGAACGCCTTCCTCGACGCCTGGGCGCACCACCTCTCCCGCGCCGACCGCCGGGCCCTGAGCCTGGACTGGGGCGCCTGGGCGGGCGTGGGCATGGTCGCCGAGTCCGGCGTCCGGGCGGCCGAGACCGGCCGGTCCGGGCTGCTCGCGCTCTCCCCGCAGGACGGGGGCGAACTCTTCGAACGGGTGCTGGCCACCTCCCGCCGCCAACTCGCCCCCCTCGCCCTGGACTGGGAGACCCTCGCGCACGACCCGGACGCGGCCCGCACCCGTCCGATCCTCGGTGACCTGATCACCGTACCGACCGGCGGTGACGGCGCGGACGACCTCGTCGCCAGCGTGTTCGCGGCGACGACGGAACGGGACCGCGCGGACCGCCTCGAAGCGTATGTACGGGCCCGGGTCGGCCAGGTCTCGGAAGGCACGGTGGACGTCTCCGCGACCACGGCCCTGAAGGAACTCGGCCTGGACTCCCTCATGCTCGTCCGGCTGCGCAACGCCTTCGCCCGCGAGCTGGGCGCCGAACTCCCGGCCGCCACCGTGTTCTCCGCCTCCGACATCCGCGGCCTGGCCCGGGCGCTCGGCGAGGTGCTGCCCGAACGGGACACCGCCGCGCAGGCCGGGGAACGGCGGCCAGAGGCGCGGCGGCCCGAGGCCGCCGTCGAGGTGCCCGAGAGCGAACTGCTGCCCGCGACCCGCGATGTCCTACGACTGCTGCGCAGCGCCCCGCCGGGCATGCCGGACGCGGCCCACGCGGTCGGCCTGGCCCTCCGGCTCACCACGCCCACGACCCGCGAGGAGCTCACCGACATCCTCACCCGTCTCGCCGGACGGCACGCCGCGCTGCGCACCGCGATCGTGACCGGTGCCGGAGGCGAACACGCGCGGCTGCTCCGGGTGGACCGAGAGCTCGCAGGGCCGGTGCTGCGCTGGACGGACGTGCCCGGCGACGACGAACTCGACGGGGCCGACCGGCTGCGTCGGCTGCTGGAACCGCCCTTCGACCTGGTGAACCCTCCGCTGTGGCGCTTCGAGCTGCTCGATTCCGGTGCCCGGGGCCAGGTCCTGGCGTTCGGCGCGCACCACGCGGTGAGCGACCTGCAGTCGCTGCTGCTCGTGGCGGGGGAACTCGACGCCGAACTGTCCGGCACCTCGCTCGGCGACGCCGTCACCAACCGGGACATCGATCTCCTGATCGAGGCGCAACCGACGGACGACACCCCCGGCGAGGGCGTGACCGCATGGCGTGAGGCCTTCCAGGGCAGCGACCGACTCGACCTGACGCTCGCCCGGCCCCGCCCGGCGACCCGCTCGTACCGGGCCGGCAGCGTGAGCGTGACGATCCCCGACGGGCTCATGGAACGGGTGTCGGCCGCCGCGAGCGCGCTCGCGATCACGCCCGCCGCCTTCTGCCTCGGCACCCTGACCGTGCTGCTCGCCAGGATGCGGCAGAAGGAACGCTTCGTTCTCGCCGTGCCCGTCGACACCCGCATCCACGCCGACGCGTACGACGCGGTGGGCTTCTTCGGAGTGCCGGTGCCGTTCCCGGCCGAGGCCGGGGCGGGCGAACCGATCGAGCGGGTGCTGCGCCGCACCGACGGCCGCCTCGACCGGGTCCGCGCGAAGGGCGCCATGTTCTCGGACGTGCTGTCGACCCTCACGCGACAGGGGCTGCACCGGGCGAACGCGCCATTGGTGGAGGTGTACTTCAACTACGTACGCTCCGCGGCGGGCCGTCTCGCCCACCTGGAGGTTCTGCCCGCCGGGACCGGGTACTCCGACCTCGACCTGATGATCACCATGACCCCCGACGCGGGCCGGATCCGGCTCGACCACAACCTCGACATCCTGGACGCGGCGACCTCTGTCGAACTGGGGGAGGGGTTCCTGCGGCTGCTCGCGGAGGTGGCGGACGATCCGACGGCGGCGGTCCGTTCGATGCCGGATACGGCGGTCGAGGCGACGCCGGCGGTCCGTTCGACGTCGGGTACGGCGGTGGACGTGCCCGAGGGGGCGCCCGAGGACACTCGCCACCCCCCGCGCCGGTCGCTCGCCCTCGCCGCCACCTTCGCCCTCGGGAATCTGCCCCTGCTGTGCGAGGCGGCGGTCGAGGAAGGCGCGTGGGACGGCGGCCTGACCGTCGCGGAAGCCCCGTACCACCAGGTGCTCGCCGCCCTGCGTGACCCCTGCGGCGTCTTCGCCGACCCCACGGCGGCGGTGGGCGTGGCGCTGCTGCGGGCGGCGGACATGGAACGGTTCGGCCCGGTGGACGACGCGCTGCTCGCCGAGTTGCGCACCGCGTTCCCGGCCGCGCTGCGCGCCGTGTCCGAACGGACGCGAAAGCCGCTGATCGTCGGCTTCCTGCCGTCCGCGCACGCGCGGGGCCGCTTCGCACGGTGGGAGCGCGAGGTCGCCGACGAACTGGCCGAGGTGCCCGGCATCGCGGTGCTCCGCCCCGACGACTGGACTCGATGCCACGCCGTCGAGGAACCCTTCGACGAGCGGACCGAGCGCATCGCCCACCTGCCCTTCACCCCGCACTTCCAGGCGGCGGTGGCGCTGTGCCTCGCCGACGTCGTCCGTGCGGTACGGCGCCCCGCGCCCAAGGTGATCGCGGTGGACGGCGACGAGACGCTGTGGGGCGGAGTGGCCGGGGAGATCGGCCCGGAGGCGGTGGACCTGACCGGACCGCGTGCCCTGCTCGCCCGCCGACTCCTTCAGTGGCGTGCGGCGGGCGCGCTGTTGGCACTGGTCAGCAACAACGACGAGGCCACGGTACGGGCCGTCCTGGACCGCCCGGACAGCCTGCTCGAGGCCGAACACTTCAGCGTGCTCTCCGCGACCTGGGGCCCGAAGTCCGCACGGCTCGCCGAGGCGGCCCGGACGCTCGGCCTCGGCCCGGACAGTTTCCTGTTCCTCGACGACAACCCGGTCGAGATCGCGGGAGTGCGGTCCGCGCTGCCGGAGGTGCTGTCGGTGACCTGCCCGCCGTCGGCCGAACTGGGGGAATTCCTGGGCAGGTTGTGGCCGCTCGTGCCGGCCGCGGCGACGGCCGAGGACGCGCTGCGGGCACGGTTCTACGAACAGGAGCGGGACCGGGACGCGGTGCGCGCGCAGGCCGGATTCGAGGAGTTCCTCGCCCAGCTGGAACTTGAGGTCGACATCCGGGCCCTGTCCGGGGCCGATGTCGAGCGGGCCGAGCAACTCCTCCGCCGTACCAATCAGTTCACCCTGCGGGGCCGGTCCGCCGACGGGGGCGATCTCGGGCGGTGGCGGGAGCGCGGTGAGGTGTGGACGGCCGCGGCCCGGGACCGGTTCGGCGACTACGGCCAGATCGGGCTGCTCGCCCTCCGTGCGGACGGCGACCAACTCGACGTACTGGCCTGGCTGATGAGCTGCCGGGCGCTCGGCCGGGGAGTCGAGGAACGGCTGTTGCGGTGGCTGGCCGACCGTGCCGACGAGCTGGGCTGCGTCAAGGTCCGACTGACGGCGGAGCACACTCCGCGCAACGTACCGGCCCGGCGGCTGCTGGCCGCGCTCGGTGGCGGGGACCAGGACGACGAACGTCTGGAGACCGTGGTCACGCCGGAACACCTGCGGGCCTTCCGGTCCTGGCGGCGGGGGTGAACCGGCGGCGCCGACGGGTGAAGGCGGTGGCAGTGGTGGCAGTGCGCGAAAGGACAAGTCACGGGGTGAAGGGCTCTCATGCGTGAGATGAACGAGGACGCGTCGGTGTACGCCGGACAGCGGGCGGCGGCCGAGGCGATCGAGCGGGGTGGTGGCGGGCTGAGCGTGGACGCCCTGCTGGCCAAGGTGAGGACGGCCGCGGCGCCCACGCCGACCGGTCCCGCCGCAGGCGTTGCGGCGGGGGCGGTTCCGGACGTGGTCCGGGACGTGGAGGGTCCGGCGGCAGCGGTCCGGGACGTGGAGGGTCCGGCGGCAGCGGTCCCTGACGTGGCGGCTCTGGCGGCAGCCATCGCCGCCGTGGCGGGCCGGCATCTGCCCGAGGGGCACCTGTCGCCCGACGTCGACTTCTTCGACGCCGGGGGCACCTCGGTGGGCGCCGTGGAACTCGTCGCCGCGCTGGAGGACGAGCTGGGCATGGAGATCGCCCTCGACGACGTCTTCGCCGACGCCCGCCCGACCAGCCTGGCCCACCGCCGGCTGCCGACGGCGGGCGCCACGGCCGCCCTCTCGGCCCCGGCCGCACCGAAGACGCCCACGCCCGGGGTGATCCGGGCCCCGGACACGGCAGGTACAGCCAGGTCCGAGGGGACCTCGGGTTCGGTCACGGTGGGAAGTCCGCCTCCGTCGTCCGCCGCGGGCAACCGTCCGGCGCCCGCACCCGGCATCCTCCCCGTCCCGGGCCCCCGCACCGCCCCCGCGGTGGCCGTCCCCGCGGTGGCCGCCCCCCCGCCCCGTACGCCACGGCCCGGTCCGAGGACCTCGACCGGATCCTGGCCGACCTGACGCTCGCCGACCGGCTGCCCTGGACCGGCGACCCCGAGCCGCTGCCGCCCCGTCGGATCCTGCTGACCGGCGCCACCGGCTTCCTCGGCAGCCATATGCTCCTCGACCTGCTGCGGCACAGCGACGCCCATGTCTACTGCCTGGTCCGCGCCGCCGACGAGGAGGCGGCCCTCGGGCGGCTCGGTGAGGCGCTCAAGAGATACGAGCTGCCCTGGTCGTCGGAGGTCCGCCGCCGGGTGACCGTGCTCCCCGGCGACATCCGGCGCCCGCACCTGGGCCTGTCCGACGAACGGTGGACCAGGCTCACCCACGAGCTGGACAGCGTCGTCGGCGTGGCGGCGGCCGTGGACTTCCTGCGCGGCTACCAGTCGCTGCGGCAGAGCAACGTCGTCGGCTCGCTGACCCTCGCCGAGCTCGCGGCGACGGGCCGGCCGAAGCCGCTGCACCACATCTCCTCCATCGCGGTCTTCAACGAGGTCGGCATCACCGCGATGGGCGAGGACGACCCGCTCGCCCATGTCGACCGCCTCGTCGCGGGATACGACCAGACGAAGTGGGCGGCGGAGGTCGCCCTGCGACGGGCCCGCGACCACGGCCTGATCGTCACGGCCCTGCGCCCCGGCGGCATCGGCGGCCACACCAGGACGGGCGCCTACAACCCGCAGGACCTCAGCAGCGGTCTCCTCTCGGCCTTCGGCCGCTTCCGCACGGTCCCCGCCTTCAGCCACCTGAACGCGGCCCCGGTGGACTGGGTGAGCCGGGTCGCGGTCGGCGTCGTCTGCGAACCGGACGCGTGGGGCTACGACTACAACCTGACCGGCGTACCCAACACCCTCGACGACGTCGTGCGGGACATGGCGCTCGGCGGGATGCACGTACGCGTACAGGACTGGGACGAGTGGCGGACCCACGCCCTGGCCCGGCTGGAAGCCGAGCCCGTGCCCGAACTGGCCTTCCTCACCAGGGTGTTGCAGAGCCCCACCGCGCTCAGACTGTGCGAGGCGACCCTGAAGGGCCCGGCGGCCGCCGCCGAGCGCACCGCCGCGCTCGTCGAGGCGCTCGGATTGCGGCCCGCCGCCCGCTACGACGCCCAGGCCCAGCTGAGGACGTTCGAGCGGCTCGCCCAGGACGGGTTGGCCCGGCTGCCGCACAAGGACGACCAGCCCTATCTGTGGTTCTCCGAGACGACCGAGGGCGGTGTCGGCCCGGTCGGAGCCCCCGCCGACACTCCCTGCTCGATGGCGCTCACCCTCTCCCTCGCGAGCATGTACCAGCTGGTGAAGGAGCGCCGCGTCGACGTCACCGGCGAGTTGACGTGCGCGGCGGTTCATCCCGAACCGCTGGTCGTCGAGCACGGCGACCTCTGGATCCGGCCCGAGGAGGGCATCCCGCAGCGGCACGGTATGCGCCACCGACTCCTCAGCTACCGGCTGGCGTTGCGTGACGCGGAAGGCGGCCGCTGGTGGCTGGAGGGCCACAAGTACGCCCGGGCCCGTCGTGACGTATGGCGCCAGACCCGGGCGCTCACCGTCGAGATCGGCCGCGAGGGCGCACCGGCGGCCCTGGCGGGCGAGCTCGTCGTGCCCGCCGACAGCTATCTGCGCGACCAGGTCGACGGCATCAAGGTCGACCCGCGCCTGACCAGCCAGGAGAAGCGGGCCGCCAAGCTGACCTGGCTCGCCTGGTTCGGCCTGGAGATGGGCCGCGGTCTGCTCGGCCCCTTCGCCCGGGCCGCCGCCGACCTCCTCGACCTCCGCCGCACCACGACCCCCTCGGAGCACCACCGATGATCCTCCGGAGCACCGACTCCCGCACCAGGCCGATGCTCCGCAGGGTCAGGAGCACCACGACCCTGCGTCCCCTCCACCACCGCCTCGACCCGGCGCGGGTCGAGGAGATCCCCTTCCGGGCGGGCGACGGCGTACGCCTCGGCCTGACCCGGGTGGACAGCGGCGACACGGACCGCCCCGCCGTGCTGCTCCTGCACGGGCACACCGCGTCCGCCGACATGTTCCTGCTGCCCGAGACCCGCAACCTGGTCGACGTCCTGCTCGACGACGGCTACGAGCCCTGGCTGCTCGACTGGCGGGGCAGCTGCCGGCTGCCGTACAACGAGACCGGCCAGAAGTACACGTACGACGACGTCGCCCTGTACGACATCCCGGCGGCCGTCTCCCACATCCGCGGCCGCATCGGCGACCGGCCGCTGTTCGTGGTCGCCCACTGCGTCGGCTCCCTCACGCTGTCGCTCAGTATGACGGCCGGGCTGGTCCCGGGCCTCGCGGGTGTGGTGTCCCAGGGCGTGTTCCTGACGCCGAAGCTCGCGGGCCGCACCTCGCTGCGCATGTCGCTGGCGGGAGAGCTGCTCAGGTCCCGCATCGATCACATACCGGTCGACATCCGCAGGGCCGGCCTGTGGTCGAAGTACACCCCCCTGTTCGCCCTCGCCTCGCGCGGGGCGAGCTGCCCGGATCCGACCTGCCAGATCCTGCACAACTCGGCGTGGGGGACGGGCGCCTCGCTGTTCGTGCACGAGCACCTGTCCGAGGCCACCCACCACCGGCTCGCCGAGCTGCTGGGCCCCGCCCCGCTGTGGATCCTGCCGCATCTGCGCCGTATCGAGCTGGCCCGCACCGTGGTGCGCTGGCACGACGGCGACCACCGCTACCGGGCGCTGCCGCAGAACGCGCTGGACGCGGCGGCCCGAATCGACACCCCCGTCCTGCTGCTCGCCGGCAGCGAGAACGGTCTGTGGCTCGACTCCCAGAGGCTCTGTCACGACGTACTGGCCCGCAGACAGCCACAGCTGGACGTCGCGTACACCGAGATTCCCGGCTACGGCCACCTGGACACGTTCCTCGGCCGGGGCGCGGCCCTCGACGTGTTCGGGCACATCCTCGAATTCCTCGGCGAACGACGGTGACGGCGGACCGGGCGGCCGGTTACCGTACCCGTCAGTAACCGGACCGCATCGCAGGAGGCCACCCATGCCGCAGCTCGAAGTCGACGGCGCCAGGCTGACGTACGACGACGAGGGCCCCCGTGACGGTGCGGGCGCGCCCCTGGTGTTCATCCACGGCTGGACCGCCAACCGGCACCGCTGGGACCACCAGCTGGCCCACTTCTCCGCCACGCGGCGGGTCATACGTGTCGATCTGCGCGGCCACGGAGAGAGCGACGGCTCGGGACGGCGGAGCATCGGGGAGCTGGCCGGTGACGTCCTCGCCGTCCTCGATCACCTGAAGGTCGAACGGTTCGTCCCCGTCGGTCACTCGATGGGCGGGATGATCGCGCAGACCCTGGCGCTGGGCCACCCGGACCGGATCGAGCGCATGGTCCTGGTGAACTCGATCAGCCGGATGACGTACAGCAGGGGGAGGGGCCTGCTGATGGCGGTGTCCACGCGGGTGCCGTTCAAGGTGTTCGTCGCCGCCAACATCCAGCGGGCCTTCGCCCCCGGGTACCCGCGCGAGGAGATCAAGGAGTACATCCGGACCTCCGCGGCCACACCGCGGGAGGTGGTCATGACCTGCTACGGCGCGATGCGGTCCTTCGACGTCCTCGACCGGGTCGGGGAGATCCGTGTCCCCACCCTCATGATCCACGGTTACTACGACATCCAGCTGCCCGTCTCCCAGATGCTGCGGATGGCGAAGGCCTACCCCGACGCGGAGGTGCGCATCCTGGACGCCGGCCACGAACTCCCGGTGGAGAAGCCCGAGGAACTCACCTCGACCATCGACCGGTTCCTGACCGAGCGCCCCTGAGGCGCCCGCGAGCCCACGAGGTTGCCCTAGGCCGTCGCGATCGGCAGGGGGCGCCGGGCGACCTCGTGGGCCTCCTCGGGGGGCAGGCCCAGCATGCGCAGGACGAGTTCGGCCATCTCCTCGTCGGCGCCGGGGCCCGACTGCTCGGATTTGGCGGACGACTTCAGCTGGAGCAGCCCGAGGAGGGAACCACCCACGGCGCTGAGGGCGACGAGGGGACTGTCCACCTGGAAGCGGCCGGAGGCGTTGCCCCTCTCGATGTCCCGCAGGGCGCGGGGGCCCAGGCCGAAGTCGGCGTGGATGTAGGGGAGGCCGCCGTAGCGCAGGACGCGGGTGAGTTCCGGGTGGGTGTCGGCGAGCCGGAAGGTCAGCCGGACGCTCACCGCGAACACCTCGGCGGGGTCGTCGAGGTCGCCGGTGATCGAGTCGATCAGCTTGCCGTACTCCTCCAGCGCGTCGACGACCGCCGCCTCGAAGAGCTCCGCCTTCGTCTGGAAGTGGTTGTAGAAGGAGCCGAACCCGACGTCGGCACGCGCGGCGATCTGCTGGATGCTGACCTCGCTCGTGCCCTGCTCGGCCAGGATCCCCTGGGCGGCGGCGATCAGGGCATGGCGGGTCCGGGCGCGCCTGCGTTCGAAGCGGTTGGCGGGCTGGGCGGCGGCGGCTCGATCGGGCATGCGATCATCCTAGCCGCGGCCTCTTCAGAACTGATGAGCGGATCAGTCGGCGAGCGTCGGTGATCTCGCGACGCACGGGCGACCGTCGTGCCTCGTAGACCCCGCGGCACGGCAAAGGCCGGAGCGGCGGACCCCCGCTCCGGCCTGCGCACCTCCGTCGGAACTACAGCCCGGCGGTCGACAGCCAGCTCTTGGCCACGTCCAGCGGGTCCTTGTTGTCGTTCTGCACCTGGGCGTTGAGCTTGACCAGGGTGTCCGTGTCGAGCTTCGCCGATACGGCGTTGAGCGCGGAAACTCCGGCGGCGGAGAGGCCGCTCTTGTAGGCCAGTGGCGTCACGTTCTCAAAACCGAAGAGATTCTTCGGGTCTTGAAGGACCACGAACTTGTTCTTGGTGATTCCGGGGTCGGTGGTGAAAATATCTGCGGCCTGAATGTTGTTGCCCTTGAGGGCGGCCACCGTCAACGGCCCACCCGCGTCCAGCGCCTTGAACGACTTGAATTCAAGGCCGTATTCGGACTTGAGGCCCACCAATCCCTGCTTGCGCGTCTGGAACTCCGGTGACCCGCCGATGACCAGGTCCTTGGCCGAGGCGGAGAGGTCGGCGATCGTCGACGAGGTCGTGAGCTTGTACTTCTTGGCGGTCGCCTCGTTGACCGCGATCGCGTCCTTGTCCTCCGCCTTGGAGGGCTCGAGCAGGGTCAGCTTGGAATCGAGCGCGGCCGCGATGGCCTTGCTGGTGTCCTCGACCGTGGTCGGGGCGGCCTTGGCGTTCAGATAGGCCAGCAGCGCGCCGTTGTACTCGGGCAGGACGGTGATCGTGCCGTTCTTGATCAGACCGTAGGTGGTCTCGCGGCTGCCGATGTTCAACTTGTAACTGACCTTGACGCCCTTGGCCTTCAGGGCCTCGCCGTAGATGTCGGCGAGCAGGATGCTCTCGGGGAAGTTGTTGGAGCCGACCAC
Organism: Streptomyces mirabilis; assembly: GCF_039503195.1. Lineage (NCBI taxonomy): Bacteria > Bacillati > Actinomycetota > Actinomycetes > Kitasatosporales > Streptomycetaceae > Streptomyces > Streptomyces mirabilis. Next base: position 1,574,649 of record NZ_JBCJKP010000001.1, on the reverse strand, counting down.
GACCGTGCCGCCCTTGGCGGTGTCGCCCTTCAGCGGGTCCTTGCTGCCGGAGTTGTCGGAGGAACCGCAGCCCGTGAGGGCGGCCGCAGCCACAACCAGCAGGGATACAGCGTACGTTGCGTTGGTTCTGGTGCTTCTGGCGTGGGTCACGTTGGTCATCCAGACTTGTGCATGGGCGGTCGACGGCCGGAAGGCATGGCGTGATGACGATCCAATCGAGCCCAGTAACGCACCGTCAAGACACGAATAGATCACCGATGGAGACCACACGGCTTCGCCGTGTGGGCGCAACCTGACCGAAACGGGAGCGAATCCGACGTATCACCATGTCAGTTTTTGGTTGATCATGGCCGTACTCTTGCGGCAGCCGCTAATGTTGGCCGAGTCGGGGGACCTGGTTCCACTTGCTCGGCCCGAGCGTGCTGGCATGACTCAGTCCACGCAGCCCGGGCTGCGGGCTTCCAATTGGGAATGAAGTCAAGGAGGTTTGGTGCCCGCGCACAGGAAAGCCGCCCGGGGGCCGCAGACCACGGCTCCCCGAATAGGCCGGACGCCTTCCCTCCTCGACCGTTGGCCTTTCCGCAGGAAACTCAACGTCCTGGTGATTGTCCCGCTCGCCGTCGTTTCGGCGATGATCGCCTATGTCGTGTACGCCGAGATCGACTCGGCCCGTTCCGCCGCCTCCACCGCCCAACTCGTGCGGGACAGCGCGCAGGTCACCCAGCTCATCGACGGCGTGCAGACCGAGCACCGCCAGGCGCTCCTCGTCTCCCTGCGCTACGAGGCCGCCCGCTCCGGAGAGAAGGCGCCCAACACCTCCGCCTTCCTCCAGGCGCAGCAGAAGGTCACCGCCCAGGCGGAGGCCGTGCGGTCCACCTACGGGGACCGGCTGCCCGACGCCGAGGCCCAGGCGCTCAAGGAGCTGGAAGGCCTCGACAGCCTCCGCAAGACCATCGAAGAGGGTCCGATCCCCGCCGACAACATCGACCCGGCGTACGGATCGGTCATCGAGGGCCTCATCAACGGCCTCGGGCTCGGTCAGTCGGGCGGCGAGTCCTCGGAGGCCGCGGGCAATCTGCTGGACGCGCTGCTGCGCGCCGACACCGCCCACGCCTCCTTCGAGACCAGTGTGTTCGCGGCCCGGACCCGGGACCCCAACGCGCTCATCGAGTACACCGGGGCCGTCGGCGACTACGAGCAGTACACCTACCAGGCCGAGCGGTTCACCCGGTTCGCCAGCCAGGAACAGGGCGCCGAACTCGCCGCGATCGAGCACAGCCCGTACCAGAGCGTCGTCGCCCAGCACTACGCCGCGCTGCAGGTCGACCCCAGCGGTCTGGTCGCGGAGAACGCCTCGCAGCTGCGCGCCGCGCTCGACGACGCCCTGGCCGCCGACCCGACGTACCAGCGTCAGGCCGAGAACCGGCTGAAGATCACCGAGTCGCTCATCCACCAGATCGCCGCCGACACCCAGAAGGCGTCCAGCGACGCCTGGTGGCAGGTGCTGTGGCTGGTGGCCGCCAACCTCGCCGCCTTCGCGGCCTGGATCCTGTTCTCCGTACTGGTCCGCCGCTCCGTGGTGCGGACCGTGCGGAGCCTCACCGAGGCGGCCCAGCACGTGGCCGACGCGGCCGAGACGGAGCTCGCCCGGGTCGCCGACGACGACGCCGACGACGCGAGCCCGCCGCGCCTCGAGGCCGTACCCGTGCCGGTCCGCGACGAACTCGGCGAACTCGCCGAAGCCTTCAACCAGGTGCAGGTGACCGCGACCGCCCTGCTGGAGCGCCAGGTCATCAGCCGCCGCAACATCGCCGAGATGTTCGGCAACGTCGGCCACCGCGTCAGCAACCTGACCGCTCGCCAGCTCGCGCTGATCGACTCGGTGGAGCGCGGCGAGACCGACCCGGAGGTACTGGACCGGCTCTACCGCATCGACCACATCGCGGTACGCCTCCAGCGCAACGCCGACAGCCTGATGCTGCTCGCCGGCCTCCGCGAGACGGGCCTCAACACCGGGCCGATGCGGCTCAGCAACATCGTCCGCGCCGCGCTCGGCCAGATCGAGGGCTACCAGCGGGTCACCCCGCACGCCGAGGGCGATGTCACCGTCGCCCCCGACATCGTCGGCGACCTCACGCTGATGCTCGCCGAACTGCTGGAGAACGCGGTGACGTTCTCCCCGGCGTCCAGCAGCGTCGAAGTCGTCCTGCGGCCCCGGCACGGCTCCGGCGGCGGCGCCCTGATCGAGATCATCGACCACGGGCTCGGGATGAGCGCCGAGCGGCTGGAGGAGGAGAACGCCCGCCTGATCCGCCGCGAACGGCTCGACCTGGCCCCGACCGAGGTCCTCGGCCTCTTCGTGGTCGGTGGTCTGTCCCGGCGCTGGGGCATCGAGGTCGTCCTGACCCGCACCCCGGGCGGCGGCGTCACCGTCACCGTCGCGGTGCCCGGCTCCCATCTGCTGCTCGCCGACCCCACGGGGGCCGCGACCAGGGCCCCGCACATCCTGCCGCCGCCGCGCCGCCCCGGCGGGACCGAACCGCGCCCCGCGGCGGTCGACCCGGAACCCGGCCCCTCGTCCCTGCCGCGCAGGATCCCCGCGCGCGGCCGGGGAGCGGACGGCCACACGGGCCGTCAGGAACCGATGGGCGACGGCGCCTCGGGCGGCTACGGCGGCCCGGGCGCCTCCCGGCCCCGTCCGGGCGGCACACCGGGCGCCACGACTCCGGGGGCGGCGCAGCCCGCGGAGCGCGCGACAGCGGGACACGGTACGCCTCAGGACGCGGTCGGCGGCCCGGGCCACCGGCGTGGCACCGGCATGGAGAGCGGACAGAGTCGGCCGTCACGCGCCGCGGGCAGCGGCATGGACGGTGGGCTCCTGCAGCGCTCACGCGGTGCGAGCACCGGCCCGGGGAGTGCGGCGGGGCAGCCGCCGCGCGGCCCGAACAATGGCACGAGCAGCGGGCTCGGTCAGCCGCCCCGCGGTGCGAGCGCCGCGCGCGGCTCCGGTACGGCCCCTTCGGCACCCGGCAGCGCCCCGGCGCGACCGGGCGAGGGCGGCCCCAGTCCGCTCAGGCGGCGCGTGCGCGGGGCGACCCTGCAGGCCACCACCGCCTCGACCCGGCTGCCCAAACAGACCATCACCAACCCACGGCCGCCCGCCTGGCAGACCGCCGACGCGGAAGCGGCACGATCCGAGATCGACGAGTTCGAGGAAGCCGTTCTGCGGGCCGAGCGCGAGAGCGCGACAGAGGCTCGCGGTACCGGCTTCGGGTCGGCCCGTTCAGGGGGCCGTCCCGACATCTCTGGCGATTCCAGCACAGAGAACAACAGACCCTCATTCCCGGAAGGCATGAGCAAGTGACCATGTGGACAGGTGGACCGGAGTCCGCAGCCGTGGAACAGGCGACGGACGTGAAGGCCGCCGCTGCCGACTTCAATTGGCTGCTCAATCGTTTCGCCACCGAGACCGCCGGTGTCGTCGACGTGATCGGGGTGTCCTCCGACGGTCTGTTGATCGCGGTGTCCCAACTGCGCGGCAAGGCGGACTCGGAGCGGCTCGCGGCCATCGTCTCCGGGATCACCAGCCTCGCCATGGGCGCGTCCGGCAACTACGGCCTCGGCGGGCTCAACAAGGTCATCATCGACCTGGAGGAAGGGCACGTCCTGGTGTCCGCGCTCGGCGCGGGCGCGGTGCTCGGCGTGGTCGCCTCCAAGGAGGCGAAGCTCGGGAACATCGCGTACGAGATGACCCTCTTCGCCAACCGCGCCGGTGCCGCTCTGAGCCCGCAACTGGTCATGGAGCTCAAGAACACCGTGGGGATCGCGCCGACCGGTTGACGGTCGGCGGGGGCGTCACGAAGGCCGGGACGACCCGCGAGGTGAAGGGTGAGGACGAGATGACGGCCGGCGAGCCATCAGCCGCCGACGACGACGCATGGGGAGCGGAGCACCCCCCGTCGATCGTCAGGCCATTCCTGCTGACCGCGGGACGGATCGCCGGCGGTGACAGTCTGGTGCCGACGATTCCGATCGAGACGCAGGTCGTCGCGACGGATCTCGGTCTGGCCACGCTGGACGCGTTCGTCTTCGACCAGCACCGCGACATCATCACGGTCTGCCGCCAGCCGCAGTCGCTGGCGGAGATCGCGGCGAAACTGCGGATGCATTTGAATGTGATCAGGGTGCTCGCCGACGATCTGCGCGCCGACGGTCAACTGGCCTTGTACGCACCGCAGGCCGAATCCGCCCGCGACGCCACCGTATTGCGAAGGGTTATCGATGGTCTCCGAGCTATCCCCGACTCCCGGGGCGCGATCCGTGAGCGCTGACACCGAGGGTCCCCGGCCGCCGATGCCGGTGAAGATGGTGATCGCGGGCGGCTTCGGTGTGGGCAAGACCACCACCGTGGGTGCCATCTCCGAAATCGAGCCGCTCACCACCGAGGCGTCCATCACCTCGGTCGCCGCGGGCATCGACGACCTCTCCCACACCCCGGAGAAGATGACGACCACCGTCGCCATGGACTTCGGCTGTGTCACGCTCGACCCGACCCTGAAGCTCTATCTGTTCGGCACCCCCGGCCAGGAGCGCTTCGGGTTCATGTGGGACGACCTGGTCGAGGGAGCCCTCGGCGGGCTCGTCATCGTCGACACCCGCCGACTCGACGACTGCTACGCGGCCGTCGACTACTTCGAGCACCGCGAGATCCCCTTCGCGGTGGCCGTCAACGCCTTCGACGGCAAGGTCGAACACGATCTGAACGACGTACGGTGGGCCCTCGACGTCGGCGACCACGTGCCGCTCACCGTGTTCGACGCCCGCGAGCGCGGGTCCGTACGGGACGCGCTCCTCGTCGTCCTCGAACACGCCCTGGCGACCGCGCAGCAGTGAACGAGGGAAGAGGGGGACGGTCCTTGCGGTTCGTCCCCCCTCTTCCCTTTTCCTCAGGCCGTACGTCGCCTGCGCACTCCCGGGGACACCGCCACCCGGGCAATGGCCCAGAACAGCACCAGCACGAGCAGCGCCAGGATCGCGGTGAGGGCCGCGCCGCCCACCACCTTCTCGTAGTTGCGCTGGTAGAGGCCGTCCAGGATGTAACGGCCGACTCCGCCGAGGCTCACATAGGCCGCGATGGTCGCCGTGGAGACGATCTGGATCGCCGCCGAACGCAGACCGCTGAGGATCAGCGGCAGCGCCGCCGGCACCTCGACCTGGAACAGGACCTTCCGCTCCGGCATGCCCATTCCGCGGGCGGCGTCGACGGGGGAGGGATCCAGGGTGCGGATCGCCTCGTAGGTGGTGATGAGGATCGGCGGGACCGCCAGCACCACGAGCGGGATCATCACGGGCACGATGCCGAGGCCGAGCCAGACGAACATCAGCACCAGCAGCCCGAAGGTGGGCAACGCCCGAGCACCCGCCGACACGAACGCCAGCGCGTTGCCGCCGCGTCCCGTGTGTCCGGTGACCAGGCCGACGGGCAGGCCGACGGCCGCGGCGATCGCGAGCGCCCCGGCGGTGTACTGGAGGTGTTCCCACACGCGCTGCGGGATCCCGTCGTACCCGTGCCAGTGGGAGCCGTCGGAGAAGAAGGACTGAATGAAGTTGAGTACGTTCACGAGACGCTCTCCGGGGTGCGGGCGGCGCCCGCGATCGTGGACGTACGGCGTTTGGCCCTGCGGCCGGAGGCGGGCTGCCAGGGGGTGAGCACGCGGCGCAGCAGGACGAGCACGGCGTCGACCAGCACCGCGAGAACGGCGGTGGTGACGACCGAGTTCACGGCGAGGAGCGGGCGGTGGTAGAGCATCGCGGTGGTGAGCAGGTTGCCGAGCGCCCCCTGGTTGCCGATCAGCGAGCCGACGCTGACCAGACTGATGCTGGAGGCGGTCGCCACGCGCAGTCCGGCCATGATCGCGGGTACGGCGATGGGCAGTTGGACCTGGAGGTAGCGTCGCAGCGAACCGATGCCCATCGCCGCGGCGGCGGCGTTCGTCTCCTCGGGGACCGAGCGGACGCCGTCGACGACGGCCGGGACGAGAACCACCAGACTGTAGAGGGTCAGCGGGATCATCACGGTGGTCTTGCTCAGGCCGGTGTAGTCGATGAGCACCACGAAGAAGGCGATCGACGGGATCGCGTACAGCACCGTGGTGATCCAGAGGACCGGCGGATAGATCCAGTTGACACGAACGCACAACAGGCCGATCGGCAGCGCCAGCAGGAGGCCGACGAGAACCGGGACCAGCGCCTCCTGCATGTGTGTGGAGATCAGGCCGAGATAGCTGCTCTGGAGGTCGCTCGGGATGTCGAAGAAGCCGTTCATCGCGAGGCCTTCACCGTGGAGACGCCCTCGGAGTCCGCGGCGCGGCGCTGCCTGGCCGCGCGGATCGCGGCGGCGACCGTCTCCTGCCCGGCGAGCCCCAGCACGCGTCCCGCCCCGTCCACGGCGACCGCCTGACCGGTGGGCGAGAGCACCGCCCGGTCCAGCGCGACCCGTAGCGAGTCCTTGCCCACCTCGAAGGCCTGCCCATGCGGCTCCAGCGCCTGGACGTCACCGGCCCACACCGTCAGGTCGGCCCAACCCAGCGGCTTTCCGTCCGCGTCGGTGACCAGGACCGGCTCCGTGCCGCCCGGCTTTCCGGCGAGCTCCTGCCAGCCGCTGCCGACCGGGAAGACCCGGGAGCGGTCGAGTGCGAGGTCGCGGGTGGACAGGAACGACAGCCCGCGGATGCCCCGGTCGCCGCCGAGGAACTCCTCCACGAACGCGTCGGCGGGCGCCGACAGCAGCTCGTCGGGGGCGGCGAACTGGGCGAGCTTGCCACCGGTGCGTAGTACGGCGACGCGGTCACCGATCGTGATGGCCTCGTCCATGTCGTGGGTGACGAACACGATGGCCTTGCCCAGCTCGCCCTGGATGCGCAGCAACTCCTCCTGCAGACCCCGGCGGACGACCGGATCGACGGCGGAGAACGGCTCGTCCATCAGCAGGATCGGCGGGTCGGCGGCGAGCGCGCGGGCGACACCGACGCGCTGCTGCTGGCCGCCGGAGAGCTGGTAGGGGTAGCGGCGGGCCATGGCCGGGTCCAGGCCCACCCGTTCCATCAGTTCCGCCGCGCGGGCGCGGGCGCGCTGCTTGGACCAGCCGAGCAGCCGCGGCACCGTGGCGATGTTGTCGAGGATCGTGCGGTGCTGGAAGAGCCCCGCGTTCTGGATGACGTAACCCATGGACTGGCGCAGGGCGTTGACCGGCTTGCGGAGGATGTCCTCGCCGTTGACGCGGATCGTGCCGCTGCTGGGCTCGATCATGCGGTTGATCATCCGCAGGGTGGTGGTCTTGCCGCACCCCGAAGGCCCGACGAGCACGGTGATCGAGTGGTTCGGTATCTGGAGGGACAGGCGATCGACGGCCACCGTGCCGTCGGCATATCGCTTGCTGACATCTTCGATGGCTATCAAGCGTCGAAACCCTTCGGGAACGGCTGTGATCGGACGTGACCGGATCACATGCACGAGGCTGCGTAGTCTAGCCAGTTGGCGCGTGCGTTCGGGCACCGCAGGGTGGCCGGTTGTGGAGGGTGTGCAGGTGGAGCCCGCCGCGTCGCACGAGCCGGTCGGGTGAGAGCGGGCGCTCCGCCGTGCGGGTGATCTTCGGGCGTGGCGGCGCGGAGGTGACGACACCCCTGGGGAGACTGTCGTCCTCATACTCTGTCGCCCCGCCCGCCACAGCCCGGAGAGACCCACTTGCGATTCCCCTTCCGCCGGGCCGCGCTGGCCGGCGCCGCCGTGCTCGTCGTGTCGTCCGCCCCGGCCACACCCGCCGCCGCGGACGACACGGTGGCCGACCCGGCCCAGTACGTGAACCCCTTCGTCGGTACCGCGCCCGGAGGGGCCGATTTCGGCCATGGCGGCGGTGCCGGAAACACCTTCCCCGGCGCGACCGCACCCCTCGGCGGGGTGCAGTGGAGCCCGGACACGGTGACCTATCAGCACGGCGGGTACGCGTACGGGGACAACCGGATCAGAGGGTTCAGCCTCACCCACATCTCCGGGGCCGGCTGCAAGGACTACGGCAACGTGCCCTTCATGCCGATGCTCGCCGGCGACACCAGCGGGCAGGCGACCTTCTCGCACGCCAACGAGCAGGCGACACCGGGAAACTACCGGGTCACCTTCGACAACGGCATCGGCAGCGAACTCACCGCCACCCAGCGCTCCGGCATCGCCCGCTTCACCTACCCGGCCACCGACGACCGCCCCGCCGCGCTGAGTGTCGACGCGGGCAAGGCGTTCAACGCGGCGAAGGGAACGGTCGACATCGGCACCGACACCCTGTCCGGGTTCACCGACAGCGGCGGCTTCTGCAAGTCCGCCAACCGCTACCGGCTCTATTTCCACGCCGTGTTCGACCACCCCTTCGCCCATGTCGTCCACCCCGACGGCAGACCGGGCGCCGCGCAGGTCTCCTTCGACCCCGACGTACGCACGGTGACCGTCCGCGTCGGCGTCTCCTTCGTCGGCGTCGACGGCGCCCGCGGCAACATCGCCGCCGAGCAGCACACGAACGCCTACGACCAGATCCGGCGGGCCGCCCGTGCCCAGTGGAACGACTGGCTCGGCCGCATCAGTGTCGGCGGCGGCACCGACACCCAGCGCCGGATCTTCTACACCGCCCTGTACCACTCGCTCCTGCACCCCAGCGCCTTCAGCGACGCCGACGGCCGCTACCCCGGCATGGACGGCCGCATCCACACCACTCCCACCGGACACGTCCAGTACGCGAACTTCTCCGGCTGGGACGTCTACCGCTCCCAGGTCCAGCTGCTCGCCCTGCTGGCCCCGCACGAAGCCTCCGACATCGCGCAGTCCGTCCTCAACCAGGGCCTCCAGGCGGGCTACTTCGACCGCTGGACCCTCGCCAACGGCGGCACCGGCGTCATGGTCGGCGACCCGCTGCCCGTCATCGCCTCCGCCGTGTACGCCTTCGGCGCCACCGACTTCGACGCCCGCGGCCTGCTGCGCGCCGCCATGGCGGGCCGCGACGACGAGCGTCAGCGGCCCGGACACACACAGTACGACGCCCTCGGCTACATCCCCGCCGGCACCAAGGGGGTGTGGGGCTCGGCGGCCACCACCCTCGAATACGCCGTCTCCGACTACGCGTTGGCCCAGCTCGCCCACCGTCTGGGCGACACCGCCGCCTACGACACCCTGCTGAAGGCCTCCGGGAACTGGCGCAACCTCTTCAACCCCGCCACCGGCTACCTCCAGCCGCGCGCGGCCGACGGCACCTGGCCGGCCTTCACCCCCGCGCAGACGAAGGAGTACGTCGAGGGCAACGCCGCCCAGTACACCTGGATGGTCCCGCACGACCTGCCCGGCCTCTTCACCCTGATGGGCGGGAACGCCGCCGTCACCGCCCGCCTCGACACCTTCTTCACCCAGCTCAACGCGGGCGGCACCCAGCCCTACGCCTACCTCGGCAACGAGCCGTCGTTCGACACCCCTTGGGCGTACGACTTCGCCGGCCGCCCCGACCGCGCCCGCGACACCGTCCACCGCGCCCTGGCCACCCTGTTCAGCGACCGTCCCGACGGCCTCGTCGGCAACGACGACCTCGGCGCCATGTCCTCCTGGGCCGTGTGGGCGAGCCTCGGCATGTATCCGCAAGCCGCCGGCACCGGGCAACTCGCCCTGGCCGAACCGGCCTTCCCCAGTGTCGTCGTGCACCGCCCGGGCGGCCCGAGGACGGTGCTCGTCGCGCCCGACGCCTCCGCCACCAGGCGCGACATCCGCACGCTCGCGGTCACCGCGCCGCAGCGGAAGGGTTCATGAGTCCGACGTCGAGGCAGCGGGCCGGTCGGGGCCGTCAGACGGCGACGACCCCGACCCCCGCCTCCGTGAACCGCCGCACGGTCTCCTCGTCCACCGCCGCGTCGGTGACCAGTGTGTCCACCGACTCGGCCGCGCAGATCCGGGCGAAGGCGCGTCGGCCCAGTTTGCTGGAGTCGGCGGCGACGATCACACGCTCGGCGCGCTCGCACAGCAGCCGGTTGATCGCCGCCTCGGCCTCGTCGTGGGCGGCGGCCCCGTGCGTCACGTCGAAGGCGACCACGCCCAGCACGGCGACGTCCATGGTGATCTGGCTGAGCACACCGTCCGCGAGCGGCCCGACCAGCTCGTACGACTGCGGGCGGGCCACGCCGCCGGTCAGCACGATCTTGAACTGGGGCCGCACGGCCAGTTCGCCCGCGATGTTGAGCGCGTTCGTCACCACGGTCAGCGCGGGCGACCCCGAGGCGAGATCGGGATGTACCGCCAGTGCGCGGGCCACCTCGGTGGTGGTCGTGCCGCCGGTCAGGCCCACCGCCTCGCCCGGCGCGACGAGATCGGCGACCGCCTTCGCGATGCGCTGCTTCTCCGTGGCGTGCCGGGCGGTCTTGTAGCGCAGCGGCAGTTCGTACGACACGCCGTGGACGACCGCGCCGCCCCGGGTGCGTACGAGCATCTGCTGCTCGGCGAGCTGGTCGAAGTCGCGCCGGATCGTGGCGGGTGACACCTCCAGCTCGGCCGCGGCCTGCTCGACCTCCAGCCGGCCCCGCTCCACGAGCAGTTCCAGCAGGGCCTTCCAGCGGGCGTCGCGCGACATCCGCACTCTCCGTTCCTCGATCCTTCGCGACCCTAGCGCACCCCCCGGCACACCACATTCCCTGGCATTTCCGCAGTCGACATGCTTGATTGTGCTCGAAAGTCGGCCTTAACTTGCACTATCTTGCATGGACAGCGTCAATGGGAGGGGTACGGCATGACCCATGTCGAGCATGAGCTGAAGAGCCAGCCTGAGTGCTGGATCCGCGCCGCCGAGCAGGCCAAGGCGCACGACGGCGCGCTGCCGGAAGTGGGGGAGCGGGTCGCGATCGTGGGCTGCGGGACCTCCTTCTTCATGGCGCAGGCCGCCGCCGCCCTGCGTGAGGGGTCCGGGCAGGGCGAGACGGACGCCTTCGCCGCCTCGGAGTTCCCGGAGGGCCGCTCCTACGACCGTGTGGTCGCCCTCACCCGTTCCGGCACCACCACCGAGGTGCTCGAACTCCTCGGGCGGCTGCGCGGACGTACCCGGACGACCGCGATCACCGCCGACCCCGCGACTCCCGTGATGGACCGCGCGGACGACCTCGTCGTACTCGACTTCGCGGACGAACGCTCCGTGGTGCAGACCCGGTTCGCGACCACCGCGCTCACCCTGTTCCGCGCCCACCTCGGACTGCACACCGACGACGTCGTCGCCGACGCGCGCACCGCGCTCGCGACCCCGCTGCCCGAAGGGCTCGTCGACTGCGCGCAGTTCACCTTCCTCGGCCGCGGCTGGACCGTCGGGCTCGCCAACGAGGCCGGGCTGAAGATGCGTGAAGCCTCCCTGGCCTGGACCGAGGCGTACCCGGCGATGGAGTACCGGCACGGGCCCATCAGCGTCACCACCGCCGGCACGGCCACCTGGATGCTCGGCGAGGCCCCAAAAGGGCTGGCCGAGCAGGTACGGGCCACGGGGGGACGCTGGGTGGCGGGTGCACTCGACCCGCTCGCCGAACTCGTCCGCGCCCAGCGGCTCGCGGTCGCCGTCGCCGCGGCCCGCGGACTCGACCCCGACCGGCCCCGCCACCTCACCCGCTCGGTCGTCCTCGCCCCGTCGGCCCGCTGAGCCGTCGGGCCGCGCACCCAGAAGGAGGAGTTGTGCCACTCGCAGCCACCGGTGACCTGGTCACCGCCGCGGCCGGGGCGCGGACCGCCGTCGCCGCGTTCAACATCATCACCCTGGAACATGTCGAGGCCGTCATCGCGGGCGCCGAGTCCGTGGTCGCCCCCGTCGTCCTCCAGGTCAGCGAGAACGCCGTGAAGTTCCGCTACGGACGGCTGCTGCCGCTGGCCCGCGCCGCCGCCGCGGCCGCCGAGCGCGCCTCGGTGCCCGTCGCGCTGCATCTCGACCACGTCCAGAGCGACGACCTGCTCCGCCAGGCGTCCGCCGCCGGATTCAGCTCGGTGATGTACGACGCGGCCCGGCTGCCGTACGAGGAGAACCTCGCCGCCACCCGGGCCGCCGCCGACTGGGCACACGCACAAGGCCTGTGGATCGAGGCCGAGCTGGGGGCGGTGGGAGGCAAGAACGGTGAGCCGCCGCTCGACGCGCACGCGCCCGGCGCCCGCACGGACCCCGCCGAGGCCCGCGCCTTCGTGGCCGACTCCGGCGTGGACGCCCTGGCCGTCGCGATCGGCAGCTCGCACGCCATGACCACCCGCACCGCCGCCCTCGACCACGACCGCCTCAAGCGGCTGACCGCGGCACTCGGAGTGCCGCTCGTCCTGCACGGCTCCTCCGGAGTGCCGGACGACGAACTGGCCGCGGCCGTCGCGGGCGGCATCGCCAAGGTCAACGTGGGGACCGCCCTGAACATCGCGATGACCGGCGCCGTCCGGGAGTTCCTCGCCGCCCACCCCGAAGCCGTCGACTCCCGCAAGTACCTCAGCGTGGGGCGGGAGGCGATGGCGGAGACGGTGGCACGCCTGATCCGCGTACTGGGCGCCTGACCTCAGGGGGCACCGACGTCGACCAGCTTCTCGAAGAAGAACTCGTGCTTGAGGAACGACACGTCGTACTCGCCCCCGGGACACGGCGGGATCAGCTGTGCCGCCTGGAACAGCCGCCAGCCGTCCCGCAAGGCGTCCACACCCGACGCGTACGGCGGCTCGTCGCTGTCCCCGGTCGTGGGGGACGTGCGGCCGGTGCCGTCGTAGGCCGACCAGCCCACCACCTCCGAGTCCAGGGCGGAGGTGGCCAGATAGAGGACCAGAATCTGCTGACGGACATTCATACGGTTTCCTCCCTGGGCTGGTTGGAGACCCGGGTCACCCAGTGGTCCAGGTCGAAGGAGTCGTCCCCGGTGAGCGCGCGCCACAGCAGGACACGGTGGTAGATCTCGAGACGGCCGGTGGCGTGCTCGTACCAGGGGAAGGTCGTGGAGAGTTCCTCGGCGACCCGCGGGTCGCCGAGGTCCGAGGTGTCCCACAGCCGCCGCTGCCGCACGGTCGGGTTGAAGCGGATCTTGAACATGTAGCGGACCGCGTCGCTGTCGTTGCGCCGCCCGCCGTGCCACAGGCCATGGTGCAGAAACACCACGGTGCCCGCCGGGCAGACCAGCCGGCTCTGCCCGCGCAGATTCTGGTAGCGCCCGGTGTCCGACTCGTTGGTGCGCCGCAGATGGCTGCCCGGCACGCTGAGGGTGCCGCCCATGTCGAGGGTGACGTCCTGCGGGTAGTACATCAGCTGCACGTCGAAGGCGTCGGTGCGCACATCGATGATCGCGTCGGCGTGCAGCGGCTGCGCCCGCCCCTCGTGCGGCTCGCGGAGGTGGACGTAGTGGTGGTCGACGGCGGGTCCTGGCCCGACGAGGCTTCGCAGGGCCCCGGCCACGGCGGGGAGTTCCAGCAGCCGGCGGACGAAGGAACCCGCCGGGTAGGCGGCCGGCACGCAGCTGCCGTAGGGCACCTCGGGCACGCCCGCGCGCAGCACCTCCATGCCCTCGGCGTTCATCTCCGGCGGCACCACGGCGTCCAGCCGCAGCGAGCCGTGAGCCACGAAGTGCGCCATCCGGACCGAACTCAGGAGTGGGATGTTCGAGGTGTGCTCCAGTGTGTGGGTCATGCGCCTCAACGTAGGGTCGGGGCCGCCGACGGCGCGTGGGCGCGGCTCACCACTGCTGGTAGCTTTTCACCATGCGGGAGACGGACGTCCACCTCGGCGAACCGCCCGCCGTCGTCAACATCGGCGTCGGCGTGCACGGCGTGGCGAGCCGCACGGACGTCTTCCGGCTGCCGGAACTGTGGCAGCTGCACCTCTACCAGTACGACGCCGAGCTGACCGTCGACGGCACCGCGCACACCATCCGCCCCGGCCGCGTCAGCCTCGTACCGCCCGGCACCACGGTCCGCTACCGCTACCAGGGCCGCTCCGAACACCTCTACGCCCATCTGCGCATCGCCCCCGCCGGGCCGCCTCGCACCGTCCCCGTGATGCAGGACGCGGGGCCCGAGTTCCCCATGCTCTCCGGCCTGTTGCTGAACGCGATCGCGGCGGCCCCCGGAGCGCCCGAGCACACCCGGGCCGAGATCTGGACCGCGCTGTGGCGCGTCGCCCGGCTCACTCCGCCCACCGCCACGAGCCGCGGCCCGCACCCGGCGGTCGGCACGGCCATCGCCCACATCGAGGCCCGGCTGGCGGCACCGCTCACCATCCCGGAGATCGCCCGCGCCGCCGGAATCTCCCACAACCACCTCACCCGGCTCTTCCGCGCCGAGACCGGCACCACGGTCGTGGCCTACATCCGCCGCCGCAGACTTCAGCGCGCCCACCATCTGCTGCGCGCCACGACGCTCTCCATCCCGGCGGTCGCCGCCTCCGTAGGCATCCCCGACCTGCAGGCCTTCAACAAGGCGTGCCGCCGCGAACTCGGCGCCTCGCCCCGCGTACTGCGCGGAACTACTTCTTGACGGCCCTCAGGACGACGAACTTCGCGTCACTCGCCACGAGTTCGCTGTTGCCGAAGAGGCGGCGCAGCTTCAGGTGGTAGCCGAGATGGCGGTTCCCGATGACCCACAGCTCGCCGCCCGGCCGCAGCGCGCGCCGCGCCCCCGAGAACATCCGCCAGGCCGTGGTGTCCGTCGTCGCCTGGTGCGAGTGGAAGGGCGGATTGTTCAGGACGAGGTCCACGCTCCCGGCGGGGACCTCCGCGAGCCCGTCGCCCACGCGGAACTCCGCGCCCAAGCCGTCGGTGTTCTCCCGGTACGTCTCCTCGGCCGAGGCGACCGCCTGGTACGACTCGTCCACGAACAGCACCTCCGCCTCCGGGTTGGCCAGCGCCATCGCCGTACCGACGACTCCGTTGCCGCAGCCCAGGTCCACGATCCGCTCGGGGCCCCGGCTGCGCGGCAGGTGCTGGAGGAGGAAGCGGGTGCCGATGTCGAGACGGTCGGCGCAGAACACACCGGCGTGGTTGACGACGGTACGGCCGGAAACCGGTCCGATGCCGTCGGGGAGCCGGTAGCTGTACGGCCAGGGGTTGGCGGCCCGGGCGATCCCGGGGTAGGGGGTGCAGAAGATCAGCCGGGCCTTCTTCTCGGCCAGCGAGGTCCGGGTCGGGCCGAGGATCCGTTCGAAGAGGTGCAGCGTCGAGGTGTGGATCTCCTTGACCATGCCCGTGCCCACGACGACGGTCCCCTCGTGCACGCCGGGCGCCAGCCGGTGCAGCTGGTCCTCCAGCAGGGCGAGGCTCCTCGGCACCCGGACGAGCAGGACGTCGATGCGGTCGGGGGGCGTGTCCTGGGTGGTCAGCAGCCGTACCGCGGTTGCCTCGACCCCGTTGCGGGCCAGGTTCGCCCGGGTCGCCTCCTGCGCGAGGAAGGAGTCGGTGATCTGCGTCGGCCGGTGCGCCGACAGCGCCGTGGCGAGCGCTCCCCAGCGGTCGCCGACCACCACGACCGACCCGGACAGCGGCGTTCCGCTCTCCGCGAGGTGCCGCAGCAGATAGGTGTCGGCGGCGTCCCAGGCACGGAGCTGGTCGCGGGGGTCCTCGGGGAAGCGGGCCAGCGCGTACTCGGCCCAGGGCGCGGTCATCCGGTCGTTCATCGTGGGTCAAGGCTAGCCGAGCCGCAGCTCAGCCACGTGCGGGCCGGGTCTTGATCAGATGCGGGCACGGAACGGGCGGGGTGCGCGAGGATGGTGGCATGTCCATGGATGCTGAGCTGTTCCCCCGGAGCCGGGCGGAGATCGCGCCGGGCGCGGTGCATCTGCCGGACTGGCTGGACCCGGTTGCCCAGCGGGAGCTTCTCGACGCCTGCCGTGCGTGGGCCCGCCCACCGGCCGGACTGCGAACGGTGCGCACGCCCGGCGGCGGCACGATGACCTCCCGGCAGGTGTGCCTGGGCTGGCACTGGTACCCGTACCGGTACGCGCGCACGGTGGCCGACGGCGACGGCGCCCCGGTGAAGCCCTTCCCCGCCTGGCTGGACGAGCTCGGCCGCCGCGCGGTCGCGGACACCCTGGGCCCCGAGGCCGCCACCGCCCCGTACGACATCGCACTGATCAATTTCTACGACGCCGACGCCCGGATGGGCATGCACCGCGACAGCGACGAGAAGTCCGACGCGCCCGTGGTGTCGCTGAGCCTCGGCGACACGTGCGTCTTCCGCTTCGGGAACACCGAGTCGCGCTCGCGCCCGTACACGGATGTCGAGCTGCGCAGCGGGGACCTGTTCGTGTTCGGCGGGGCCTCCCGGCTCGCCTACCACGGGGTTCCCCGAGTGCTCCCCGACACGGCGCCGCCCGAACTGGGCCTGACCGGCCGTCTGAACGTGACGCTACGGGTGAGTGGCTTCCAGGTGCCTTCGGACGGGGCACCGCACGAGCGGATCATGGGAGACTCGCCCTCATGAACGGCAAGGCGGGCCCCCGGACGGCGGGGGAAGGGAACACGCGGACACGGCTGGACCGGGGGCGCGGGGCGCTCGGACCCGCGCTGGAACTCGTGCACACCGGACGTGCGCCGACGCGTGCCGTACTCACCGCCGAGCTGGGCGTCACCCGGGCGACCGCCGGCGTGGTGGCCTCGGAGCTGGAGGCGCTCGGGCTGATCCGGGTCGACGCGCGGCCCGGCGCGGCGGCCGGTTCGCAGGGACGGCCCTCGCACCGGCTGGAGGTCGCCGAGGACGGTCCTGTGGCGCTGGCCGCACAGGTGCACGCCGACGGGTTCCGCGCCGCACTGGTCGGGCTCGGCGGCCGGATCGTCGCCACCGCACCCAGCTGCGAGACCGTCGACGCCGACCCGGCGAAGGTGCTGGGCGCCGTCGTCGAGACCGGAGCGGAGCTCCTTCGCGAGACCGGGCGGCGCTGCGTGGGCGCCGGACTCGCCGTACCGTCCGCCGTCGCCGAACCGGACGGGCTCGCCCTCAACCCCCTTCACCTCGCCTGGCCCGCGGGCGCCCCCGTCCGCCGGATCTTCGCCGAGCGGGTGCGCGCGGCGGGCATCGAGGGCCCGGCGTTCGCCGCGAACGACATCAACCTCGCCGCGCTCGCCGAACACCGCCACGGCGCCGGGCGCGGCGCCCGCGACCTGCTGTGCGTGGCCACCGGGCACCGGGGCGTCGGTGGCGCGCTCGTCCTCGACGGACGACTGCACACGGGCAGCTCGGGCCTCGCCCTCGAAGTCGGCCACCTCACCGTCAATCCCGAGGGCCGCCCCTGCTACTGCGGCAGCCGCGGCTGCCTCGACGTCGAGGCGGACCCCCTGGCGTTCCTCACGGCGGCGGGCCGTGACCCCGGCCCCGAGGTGTCCCTCCTCCAGCAGGCCAACGACCTGATCCGCACCCGGTACGACCAGGACCCCTCCGTCCGCACGGCCACCGAGGCGCTGATCGACCGCCTCGGCCTCGGCCTCGCCGGACTGGTCAACATCCTCAACCCCGACCGGATCATCCTCGGCGGCCTGCACCGCACCCTCCTCGACGCCGACCCCGACCGGCTGCGCGCCGTCGTAGCGGACCGCAGCCTGTGGGGCCAGAGCGGCGGCGTACCGATCCTCGCCTGCACCCTGGACCACAACACCCTGGTGGGTGCCGCGGAGCTGGCCTGGCAGCCGGTCCTCGACGACCCACCGGCGGCGCTGGCTCGGACCTGAGGCCGGACCTGATACGAGGCCGTCCAGGCGGTAGCGGCCCCTCACGTCCTCGGCGTAATCAGACTCACAGCGCCATGGACCCTGGTGTCACGGGAGAGCAGCGGCAGGTCCGGGGAGCGCGGGACTGCCGAAGAAGAGGTGGTCATGGGCGTCGCACACCCCGAGGTGCTCCGGCGGCACGTCTCCGAGGACCGTACGGACCCTCGCGGGGACGGCGCCTTCGGGGCTTGTGGGGGCAGGGCTCACCACTGCCGGCCACGGGGCAGCCGGTCGCGCCCGGGGGCCGACAAGTGCAGCACCTGGAAGACCCCGCCGGGAGCCTTGGGCGTGTCGTGGTCCCAGAGGGAGAAGTGGACCAGCTCCCAGTGGCGCGGGTCGACGGCGGCGGCCGCGCACACCGCGCCGTCGAGCGAGGCCAGCCGCTCCGTCTCCGCCGCGGCGTCCGCCATCACCTCGGCCAGGTCGACGCCCTCCGGTACGGGCTGCCGTCGCCGCACCGCGACCTGGGCCGACGCGTCGGCGGCGCCGCCCTCCTCGTACGCGAGGCCCGTCCAGTTCTGCACCACCGGCCGCCCGAAGTCATCGACCAGTCCCTGGAAGGCGCCGTCCCAGAGGAAGGAGTTCATGCCCTCGACGGTGTTCCAGAGGTAGAAGGGCGCGTACTGGTTGACCGGCGAGCCGCGCACCCCGCGCTCACGCATCAGATACGTCTTGAAACCGAGCCCCTCCCAGTCGTCGAGGAGGTGTCCGACGCGGGAGACCCGGGTGCGGATGATCCCCATGTCGTAGTCGGCGGGGAACGTCAGTTCGTACTGCGTCGCGTGCATCGCATGCCTCCTTGAGGGGCCTTCAGGCCTTCAGGTCTTCAGCCGAGGCCCCGACCGGCGGGGGAGAGCAGGGCCAGCAGTCCGCGGACGGCCGTGTCGAAGGCGGCCGGGGAGCCGGAGGCGCGCGCGAGCACATAGCCTCCCTGGACGGTCGCGAGGATCGTCGCGGCGATCTCCTCGGCGTCCAGCGACTGCGCGAACTGCCCCTGTTCCTTGCCCTCTTCGACGATCCCGGCCAGTCGCTCGCGCAGCCAGTCGATCGTCTCGTCGACAGGGGCGCGCAGCTCCGCACTGGCGATCACGTCCGGGTCCATCGTCAGCCGCCCGACCGGACAGCCGCGCAGGACGTCTCGCTCCCGGCGCAGATACGCCTCGACGCGCTCGTAGGGCGAACCGGGCGCGCCCAGTACGCCCTCGGCAGCAGCCCGCAGTTCCTCGGCGGTGCGTCGGATCGCGGCCAGGGCGAGATCGGGCTTGCCCTGGAAGTGGTGGTACATGCTGCCCTGCCCGGCGCCCGCGTGCTCCTGGATCGCCTTGGGACTGGTGCCCACGTAACCGCGCTCCCACAACAACTCACGCGTGGACTCGATCAGCCGCTCCGGAGTACTCATGAACTCACTGTACATACTAGTAGGTACAGAGTCGAGGGCGGTAAGAGCGGACTGAGGAAGCAGGCGGGGGCGCCCCGCGTACTCCCCGGAGGTACGGGAACGGCCGCTGGCCGTACGACGACTCGGGCGCCTTCCCGGAGCGAGTCTCGATGCATCGCAACAGCTCCCACCCACAACTGCTCCTCTAGGAGATGACTCGAGATGCAGACCCTGGCGAACTGGGACGGCGGCCCGGCCCGTGGATCCTGTTCTTCCCGCTGATCTGGGCGGCCGTCGTGATCGGTGTCGTGACGGTCCTGCGCCGCACCGTGGGGCGCGGGCGCCGCGGACCGTGGCGCGCCATGGGCGACTTCGGCCCGCCCCGCGACTCCCGCCAGACGGGCGACTCGCCGATCGCGCTGCTCGGCCGCCGCTTCGCCACCGGAGAGATCGACGAGGACGAGTACTGGCGCCGACTGTCGGTCCTGGACGAGCAGTTCGGCCGCCCGGGCAAGGGAGGAGCGGCATGACGACCGCCACCACGACGCGTCATGCCGCGGGTGTCACCGACGCCGTCAAGGTGTACGGCAGCGGCGACACCGCCGTCAGGGCCCTGGACGGGGTGAGCGTCGGCTTCCCGGCCGGACGCTTCACCGCGATCATGGGCCCCTCGGGCTCCGGCAAGTCCACCCTGATGCACTGCGCGGCGGGACTGGACACGCTCACCTCGGGCGCCGCGTTCATCGGCGACACCCCACTGAGCACGCTGGACGACCGCCGTCTCACCCTGCTGCGCCGCGACCGTATCGGCTTCGTCTTCCAGGCGTTCAACCTGATCCCGACGCTGACCGTCGCCGAGAACATCACGCTGCCCCTGGACCTCGCCGGGACGAAGGGCTCCCGCGAGTGGATCGACGCGCTCGTCGACGTCGTCGGCCTGCGCGACCGGCTCCACCACCGCCCCGCCGAACTCTCCGGCGGACAGCAGCAACGCGTCGCCGTGGCCCGGGCGTTCGCCGGCCGTCCCGACGTCGTCTTCGCCGACGAACCCACCGGCAACCTCGACTCCCGCTCCGGCGAGGAGGTCCTGAACCTCCTCGGCCGCGCGGTGCGCCGGATGGACCGTACGGTCGTCATGGTCACGCACGACCCGGTGGCGGCCGCACACGCCGACGAGGTCGTCTTCCTCGCCGACGGACGCCTCGTGGACCGGATGGAGTCCCCGACGGCCGACAAGGTCCTCGACCGGATGAAGGCGTTCGACGCCCAAGGCGGGCGGTCGTGAACGCCTCCGTGCGCCTGAGCGTGTCCTCCCTGCGCGCCCACAAACGCCGCTTCGCCGGTACGTTCCTGGCGGTGCTCCTCGGTGTCGCCTTCCTGGCCGGAACGCTGGTCATGGGCGACACGCTGCGAGCGAGCTTCAGCACGCTGTTCGGCGACGCCACGAAGGGCACCGACGCGGTCGTCCGCAGCGCCGACGCCATCACGACGCCCGGTGAGAGCCAGGGTGTGCGCCAACCGGTCGACACCGCCCTGGTCAAGACCGTCGAGCGGGTTCCCGGCGTCGCGGCCGCCGCCCCTGAGATCCAGGGCGCGGGCCAACTCGTCGGCAGCGACGGCAAGCCCGTCGGCGGCCAGGGCCCGCCCACCCTCGCCGGCAACTGGATCACCGACCCGAAGCTCAACCCGTACCAACTCGCCGCGGGCCACGCCCCGTCGAAGTCCGGCGAGGTCGTCGTCAACCGGGGCGCAGCGAAGAAGGGCGGCCTGAAGATCGGCGACACGACCACCCTGCGCACCCCCGGTCCCGTCAAGGTGACGATCGTGGGCCTCGCGACCTTCGGTGGCGAGGACGGCATGGCGCAGGTGACGTTCACCGGGATGACGCAGGCCGACGCCGAGAAGTACCTCACCGCGAAGCCCGGCGAGGCGGCGAACATCCGGGTGCGGGCCGGTCCCGGGGTGGGTCAGGCCGAGCTCGTCGCGGATCTGACTCCCGTCCTGCCCAAGGGAGTGGAGGCGATCACCGGCCAGGAGTCGGCGCGGGAGAACACCGACATGATCTCCAGCCAGTTCCTGAACATCTTCACCACCTTCCTGCTCGTCTTCTCCGGCATCGCGCTGCTGGTCGCGACCTTCTCCATCCACAACACCTTCGCGATCGTCGTCGCCCAACGCACCCGGGAAAACGCCCTGTTGCGTGCCCTGGGCGCCTCCCGCCGCCAGGTCACCGCCTCGTCCCTGGTCGAGGCGAGCGTGGTCGCGGTGACCGCGTCGGCCGTCGGCCTCGCGGGCGGCATCGGGATCGCGGCCGGCCTGCAGGCGCTGTTCCCCGCCATCGGGTTCCCCTTCCCCCAGGGCGGCTTGGTGGTCAGCGCTCTGTCCATGCTGCTGCCGCTCGCGGTCGGCGTCGTGGTCTGCCTGGGCTCCGCGCTGCTGCCCGCCGTACGCGCCGGACGCACCGCGCCGCTCGCCGCGCTGCGCGAGACCGCCGTCGACGGGTCCGGGGTCTCGCGGGGGAGGGCGATCGTGGGTGCGGCGCTGGCCGTGCTCGCGGTGGGAGCCACCCTGACCGGCGTACTGGTGAGCCCGTCGCTGTGGCTCGCGGGCCTCGGCGCCGTACTCGCCCTCGCCGCCTTCGTGGTCCTCGGACCCGTGGCGTCGTCGGCCGCCGTACGAGCACTCGGCGCCCCCCTCGACACGCTGCGCGGTGTCACCGGCGGCCTGGCCCGGCGCAACGCGCTGCGCAGCCCGAAGCGGACCGCCGCCACCGCGAGCGCCCTGATGATCGGCGTCGCCGTCGTCTCGCTGTTCACGATCTTCGGCGCCTCGCTGAAGGCCACCATGGACCAGACGGTCTCCCGGTCCTTCGCGGGCGACGTCGCCGTCAGCACCCCGTCCTTCGGCGCGGGCGGCAGCGGGCTGAGCCCCGAGCTGGCTCCCGCGATCGCGCGGCAGCCGGCCGTCCGGTACGCGGTGGGCCTCGGCCGCGGGGTCGCCCAGGTCAACGGCAAGGGGCGGGCGCTGACCGTCACCGACCCCGTCACACTCGGCAAGGTGTTCGACCTCGGTGAGGTGCGCGGCTCGCTCGACGACCTGGGCACCGACGGCATCGCGCTCACCCGGAAGGAGGCCGCGGATCAACACCTCACGACCGGCGACACCGCCCGGCTCACCTTCACCGACGGCAGGCGCGAGAACTTCACCGTCCGCGCGGTCTACGGCCGCTCCGAACTCGCCGGCGACTACGTCGTCACCCGCGCCGCCTGGGCCCCGCACCGCACCCAGGACTCCGACTCGCTCGTCGCCGTCACCTTCAAGAACGGTGTCGGTACGGCCGACGGCAGGGCGGCCGTCGAGAGGGTGGCCGCGCGGTACGGCAACCCCGACGTGCAGACCCGCGACGCGTACGCGCGGTCCTCGGCCGGCGGCATCGACATGATGCTCACCCTGGTCTACGCGCTGCTCGCACTCGCGGTGCTCATCGCCCTGCTCGGCATCGCCAACACGCTCACCCTCGCGATCCACGAGCGCACCCGTGAACTCGGTCTGCTGCGGGCGGTCGGGCAGACCCGGGCGCAGCTGCGCGCCATGGTCCGCTGGGAGTCGGTCCTCGTCGCCGCCTTCGGAACGGCGGGCGGACTAGCCCTCGGTGCCTTCCTGGGCTGGGTGCTCGTCGAGGCCTCCGACGGCGCGTCGGACAGTGCCTTCGCCTTCGCGATCCCGCCCGTGCGGCTCGGCGTGGTGGCGCTCGTGGGCCTGTCGGCGGGAGCCCTCGCGGGGCTGCGCCCGGCCCGGCGGGCAGCACGCCTGGACGTGCTGCGCGCCATCGCCACCGAGTGACGTACGAGACGGGGGTCACCGCCCGGTCAGCCGGCAACGGCGGACCGGGCGGGAGCGTGTCCGGGCCGGCGTTCGTCGAGGGGGTCGAGCGGGGCGACGGCGTGTCGGCGCGTGGTCTCGCGAGCCTGTTCGTACGACGGGAGCACGGGCTCCGCCACCGCGGGCGAGGTCGCCGGCAGGGAGAACCACACGACCTTGCCCGACTCGCCGTCCGGGCGCACGCCCCAGCTCTCGCTCACCGCGGCGATCATCGCGAGACCGCGTCCGCAGGTGGCCGTGGGGTCCACGTCCTGTACCTCGGGCAGGCGGGGGTCGTGGTCGTGCACCGAGACCGTGAGCCGGTCGAGCAGCAGCTCGATCTCCACGGTGCACACCTTGTCCGGCTGGGCGTGCCGGTGCACGTTGGTCAGCAGCTCGGTCACTCCGAGCGCGGCCCGGTCTATCAAGGGGTCCTGATGCCAGTAGCGCAACTGCGCAGAAAGGATTCTGCGGACCTGGCCGATCCGCGACGGCAGGGCTTGGAGCTCCACCGTGCAATGCCTGCTTGGCTGGCTGATCACGGCTGCGACTCCCCGAATTGAGGTCCGGAAGAAGACGGAGATCGGATCCAGCAGAGTGGCTGAGTGGAACGGCCGCCTGCTGTAGTGACCGGCGGACTGATTCGTAGCGTTATCGCCGGTGAACCCAGAGTGATGATGTGAGAACAGCGTGACTCAGGGGGTGCGGTCCTGCAACTCGCGGTGCGGTCCGCTCCGGCCCGAGCCGTCGCGGGGCGGGGGCCTCGCCTGAGCGGCGGCGTCCGGCGGTCCCGGGTTCATCGTTCACCGCCGCGGGCCGGGAATTGATCGCTCACGCACCGCACGTCACCCACCACGAACGGGGGCTGCCACGCCGAGGGCGCTGATCCCGGACCGGGTTCGCCTCGGCCGCGGCCGACCGAGTCCCCGGGCGCCACCCCTCGCCCCCCGGGCCCCGAAGCCCTCCGCCCGCGGTCCGGTGGCTCCCACCCCGGGCTTGGCCGTGCGGGAGCCGGAGGCTCGCGGTCCGGGGTGGGC
This sequence comes from Streptomyces mirabilis, assembly GCF_039503195.1. Lineage (NCBI taxonomy): Bacteria > Bacillati > Actinomycetota > Actinomycetes > Kitasatosporales > Streptomycetaceae > Streptomyces > Streptomyces mirabilis. The sequence goes on along the minus strand of NZ_JBCJKP010000001.1, from coordinate 1,550,614 downwards.
CGGTGGGGAGCCTGAGGCTTTTCGGCCGCCCGTGGCCGACCGTCGGCGGGTGGCCCCCAGCCCGGGCTTCGCCGTGCGGGGGCCGGAGGATCCGTAGCCGGGCTTCGTCGGCGGGGGGTCCAGGGGTTCGTCGCCGGCCGTCGCCGACCGTCGGCCCGGGGCTGCCCCGTCGACGGTCGCCGGTTGCGCGCGGGTGGTTCTCGCCTCGGGTTTCGCCGGGCGTGGGCCGGAGGGTTCCGGATCGGGCGCGGGTGGTTGTCGGCCCAGGGCTTGCGCGCCGGGCGGCGCCGACTTCGGGCCCAGGGCTTTGTCGTGGGCCGTCGGTGGTCGTGGGCCGACTGCCTTCCCGTGGGCCGTTGGTGGTCGTGCGCGGGCGGCTGTCGCGCCGGGTCCCGCGTCGGGTTTCGCCGGGCGCGCGTTCGGGGCGTGCCGTCGGTTCTCGTCGACCGAGAGGCCCGGCATCGGGACTCCCCGGTCCGGGGATCGTCGGCTGCGGGCCCGAGCCCGGGCGTTGCCGGTCGGCTGTGGGCGGCTGTGGTGAGCGCGTTCGTGCCGGACGTCGACGGTGGGACGTCCGAGGCTCGCCCGGTCGCCGTCGCCGGTTGCGGGCCGGGGCTGCCCGGGCCGACGACCTGGGGGTGCGGGCCCGGGGCCCGCGTGCCGACCGCCGCGGGTCGCGAGCGTCGCTGGTAGCGCGCTCGGGGGTGCCCGGTGGGCGGCCGTCGGCCGGAGGCCGAAGTCCTGCGCGCAGGGCGTCGCCGGTCGCGAGTCGTGGGTGCCTGTGTCGGCCCTTGCCGGTGGCGAACCGAAGGCTCCCGTGTCGGTTGCCGCGCGGCCGACTCAGCCGTTGCGCCCCGCCGCCCTGCGAACCGCCTCTATGAACCGGCGCGCCGACGGCGGCCCCGGCCTGCCCGGCGCGGGATCGTGCTCGCCGAGCGTGAGCGAATAGCGGGTGCCGTTGACGTCGGCCAACGCCCGGTCCTCGGGCGCGAACCACGGCTTCGACGCCCGCACCGCCTGCACCGGCGCACTGTCGATCTCGCTGCCGTAACTCGTCAGCAACTCCAGCCTGCCGTCGCTGATCCGGACCTGTCCGGCCCGGGTGAGCGACCGCAGCCTCTTCCCGATCCGCACGCCCGTGGCCGTGAACTCCGGCTCCGCCATGATGCTCCGCCCCCTTGTGCGCGTCGGCCGTGCTCTGTCCCGCGTCGCTCTGTCCCGCGTCCCGGGCCCGGATGTCGCGCGGGTCGTGCTCCGGTGTGCGCGACCGCTCCGGGAGTGTCACCCCGCGCGGCGCGGTCGGACGCGGGCCGCGTGCCCTGCGGTGCAGTCTGCCCGCAGGCAGCGGCGAGCACCAGTGCGCAAGACGAGGTGACGGCGGGGACGGGAGCACTCGCCCGGGTGCGCCCCCGTCGCTTCGGACACCCCTGCTCCAGGGGTGCCTTTGAGGTGCTCAAAGGTATGTTTATGCAGGTGAGAAGCGTGCGCAAGGTGTTTATGATCGAGGCGTCCGACCATCTGAACCGGCGTCGGCGCGATGCGTTAGGAGCCCCGCCGTGAGCACCCCTCAGCAGATCCGGACCGGCGAAACCCTCGACGTCGACCACAGCGACGCGCGGTACCGGACCTGGCTCAAAGAAGCCGTCCGCAAAGTCCAGGCCGACGCGAACCGCTCGGCGGACACCCACCTGCTGCGCTTCCCGCTGCCCGAGGCGTGGGGTATCGACCTCTACCTGAAGGACGAGTCGACCCACCCCACCGGCAGCCTCAAGCACCGCCTGGCCCGCTCGCTCTTCCTGTACGGGCTCTGCAACGGCTGGATCAGGCCGGGCCGCCCGGTGATCGAGGCGTCCAGCGGCTCGACCGCGGTCTCCGAGGCGTACTTCGCGAAGCTGATCGGCGTGCCCTTCATCGCGGTCATGCCGCGCACCACGAGCGCCGAGAAGTGCCGTCTGATCGAGTTCCACGGCGGCCAGTGCCACTTCGTGGACGACTCCCGCAGGATGTACGAGGAGTCCGCCGCCCTCGCGGTCGAGACCGGCGGCCACTACATGGACCAGTTCACCTACGCGGAACGGGCCACGGACTGGCGCGGCAACAACAACATCGCCGAATCCATCTTCCGCCAGTTGGAGTTGGAGCGTTTCCCGGAGCCCGCGTGGATCGTCGCCACGGCCGGCACCGGCGGTACCTCGGCGACCCTCGCGCGCTACGTGCACTACATGCAGGCCGACACCCGAATCTGCGTCGCCGACCCGGAGAACTCGTGTTTCTTCGAGGGCTGGACCACCGGCGATCCGGACGTCACCTGCGACTGCGGCTCGCGTATCGAGGGCATCGGCAGGCCCCGTATGGAGCCGAGCTTCGTGCCGGGCGCGATCGACCGGATGATGAAGGTGCCGGACGCCGCGAGCGTGGCGGCCGTACGGGCACTGGAACAGGCCATCGGCCGCAAGGCGGGCGGCTCGACCGGCACCGGGCTGTGGAGCGCGCTGAAGATCGTCGCCGAGATGGTGACCGAGGGGCGCAAGGGGAGCGTGGTGACGCTGCTCTGCGACCCCGGGGACCGCTATCTCGACAAGTACTACTCGGACGCGTGGCTGGCCGAACAGGGGCTGGACATCGCCCCCTACACCGCTGCGATCACGGCCCTGCTCCAGACGGGCGTCTGGCCGGACTGACCTCGGGGCACGCCCTCAGGCGGACCTCCTCGTCACGCGTGTGTGGACGCCAGCCGTCGGTCCAGCGCCGTCACCGCCTGGCGGAACGCGCGGCCCAGACCCGCCCGGCCCAGCCTCAGGGCCAGCCGGAACGGGGCCGCGCCGTCGACGGCGAAGGTCCACTGGACCCGGGTGCCCTTCCCGGCCGGAGCCAGCCGCCACTCCTCGACCAGAGCCCGGGGGCCGGGCGCGTTCGAGACGTCCACCCGGTACGCGTACACCTCGGGGGCCTCGGCCACGAGGACCGTTTCCTGGAAGCGCGTACCGCCCCGGAGCCGGATCTCCCGCCCGGCGCCGTCCCCGGTCGGCCGGGCGAGTGTCACCGCCGAGAACCACTCGCTCCAGCCGGGCACGTCCTCGGCCAGCGCGCGGAAGACCACCTCGGGAGGGGCCGCCACCTCGCGGGCGAACACCAGACGCAGGGGAGCGGTCTCGGTGAAGTCGAGCCCCACCGGGCGAAGACGGCGTGCCATGGACGAAACCCCCACCTGGGAACGGAGTCTCCGGTCCCGCGTAGAGAGCCGCGGGCAGCGTCACCTTAGCTGGCGGACCGTCAGATGTCTGTACCGTCCTCGGGCTCTCCGGCAACCACCAGGCGCCGCAGGTGTTCGGAGACCTCCGCCCGCGCCTCCGCCGGCAGCCCGGCGTCGGTGACCAGCGTGTCGACCTGGTCCAGTGCGGCGAACGAACTCAGACCCACCGTGCCCCACTTGGTGTGGTCGGCGACCACGACGACCCGCCGTGCGGACTGCACCAGCCGCCGGTTGGTCTCGGCCTCCGCCAGGTTCGGCGTCGACAGGCCCGCCTCGACCGATATCCCGTGCACCCCGAGGAACAGCACGTCGAAGTGGAGCGCCGCGATGGCCTGGTCGGCCACGGGGCCGACCAGCGAGTCCGACGGGGTGCGCACCCCGCCCGTCAGCACGACCGTGGCCGCGCCCTGCCGCTGGCCGGAGAGGCGCTGCGCGGAGTGGAAGACATCGGCGACCCGCACCGAGTTGGTGACCACGGTCAGGTCCGGCACGTCAAGGAGCTGATGCGCCAGCGCGTACGTCGTCGTACCGCCCGAGAGCGCGATCGCCGTGCCCGGCGCGACCAGCTCGGCGGCGACCCGCGCGATGTCCTCCTTGGCGGTCAGCTCCAGGCCCGACTTGGCCTCGAAACCGGGCTCGTGCGTACTCGCTTCCACCAGCGGCACCGCGCCGCCGTGCACCTTCTCCACCACGCCCTGGCGGGCGAGCGCGTCGAGGTCACGACGGACCGTCATGTCGGAGACGCCCAGCTTGCGGGTCAGCTCGTTCACGCGGACGCCGCCCCGGCGCCGTACCTCGTCGAGAATCAGGGCCCGACGCTGCTCCGCGAGAAGGTTCTGATTCTCACTCACGTCCGCTCCGATCCTTGCGCCACAAGCTGCCCGACACTCCGGTCCGAACCCACTCCCACGTGGACATTCTCCTTGTCCTAGGCCTGGAGGACGACCCATCCTCGCACGGGCCACCGACACGTGCGCCACTCCCCGCAAGGACACCGCGTCCCGCTCGTCGCGTCACTGTCACACGTATCGGGGAGATTCCGTGACCACAGGTGCGCGCGCACCCCTGAGCGGAGATCCTTGTGCCTGCACATGACACATGCCAGACGCGCGCACGGGGGAAGTGCAGAAAAGTGGAACGTGCACGGGAACACGCCTCGGCGGGAGAGCTCAGAGGCCCCGCACAGCGGCCCGAAGCGGCCGATACCGCCCTCGAACTCCTGGTCCACGGAGTCGGGGGCACCACACCCGAGGAGATGCTGGACGATCCGCGGACGGTCCGGATCAGCGGAGACGACACCGCGGCCGTCTACCGGCGCGTCGACGACGCCGACGCGGAGCGGCGCCCCGACGACTACCGGGGCAAACCGGTCCCCGAGGCCTATGTGTGGTGCAACCTCACCTCCGGCAACGGCACCCGGGCCCTGTGGCTGTTGCTGCTGCCCTTCATGGTCGTCAACCTCGCGCACTGGATGCGTCCCGCCACCCGCGGCCGCACCCGGACGGTCCGCCTGTACGGCCTGCTCGTCCGGCTGGCCGGGCTCACCCTCACCGTGCTGCTGGTCGCCGCGGCCTGCGAGGTCGCGCTCGACCTGACCGCCTGGCAGTGCGCGGGCACCCGCGCGTGCGCCGAGGCGCACGCGTGGCTCGGCTTCCTCTCCCCGGACCTGTCCGACAACGGCTGGTGGAGCCGACCCGGCCGCCGCCTCGCCCTGGCCGCCCCGGTGCCCGCGGGTCTCACCTGCCTGCTCTGGTACCTCTCGCACCGCACCTGGAGCGCGTACGAGTCCCAGCAACCCGTGTCCCGCAGGCCCGAGCCCGCCGAGGAGACCGGCCGCACCGGACTCGGCAGGCCCGGCTTCTGGTACGGGCGCCGTCTGGTCGCCCGGCTGCGCGCCGCGCACACCGCGGCGGGACTCCTCACCGTCACCGCCGCCGTCGGCGGCCCCGCGGCCCGCTTCGACCGGGAGGCCGGGGGACCCGCCGTGCTCGGGATCCTCGGCCTGCTGCTCTACGCAGTGCTCGTCGTGGGCGCGGTCGTGGTGCTGTGGGTGGTCTGTCGGCGCGGGCGCAGCGAACACCGGCTGGACCAGGAACTGGACGCCACGCTCGTGCGCCTGCTGCCCCTGGGCTCGATCGTCCTGTTCGCGCTGACCCTGCTGTACGCCGGATGGTCACGGCCCGGCTGGCACTCGACGGGGCGGCTGCCGGGCGACACGACCTTCGGAGGCCTCGCCCTCGCCCAGGGGCTGCTCGTCATCACACTCGGCGTGGTGGCCCGCGTTCTGTACCGCACCAGGCCCGAACCGCGCACCGCCCTGCGTGGTCTGGCCGGACCCGCCGTCGCGATGCTGGCCTGCGCCCTGGGCGGCGTGATGTCCGGCGGAGTCGCGCAGCGCGTCGCCGACTGGCTGGACGGCACGCGCGGCTCGCTGCCCGGCCCGCCCGTCCTGCTGACCTGGCAGGCGTCCGTGATCCCGCCGACGCTCCTCGTGCTCCTCGGCCTGTGCGGCAGGCTGGCCCTGCGCACCTGGCGGCTGCGCGCCGTCGAGACGCGCGCCGTGGAACTCGACTACCTCGGCGAGGCCAAGGACACCACCCGTACCCGCCGTATCGCGAGCACGCGCGCGATGGCCGCCCTCACCGACCGGGCGCCCCTCATGATCGGCGTGATCTCGTTCGTGACCCTGCTCCTCGGCGCCGGAGCCCTGGTGGGCGTCCTGACCACCGGCGACGCTCCGGCACAGGCCGCGCGAGGGTCGTACGCCTTCGTCCGAGGCGCAGCCGAAGCCGCGCAGGCGCTCGGGTCCTGGCTGATCGGCCTCGGCTTCATCCTTCTCGTCACTTCGGGGCGACGCGCCTACAAGGACCAGGCGGCCCGCCGCACCATCGGCATCCTCTGGGACGTCGGCACCTTCTGGCCGCGCGCCGCCCACCCCTTCGCACCGCCCTGCTACGCCGAGCGTGCCGTGCCCGACCTGACGTGGCGCATGGTCACCTGGACCCGGGCCACCGGCGGGCGCCTGGTGCTCTCCGGGCACTCCCAGGGCAGTGTGCTGGCCGCCGCCGCGGCCTGGCAGCTGAAGCCCTCCGTACGCAGGCGGGTCGCGCTGCTCACCTACGGCTCTCCCCTGGAACGGCTCTACGGGCGCTGGTTCCCGGCCCACTTCGGCCCGGCCGCCCTCACCTCGCTGCACCGGGAGGTCGACTGCTGGCGCAACCTGTACCGGCTCACCGATCCCATCGGCGGCCCCGTTCGGCTGCCCGGCGACTGCGGCCCCCAGGTCGACCGCGCGCCCCTGAAGGACCCGCTCGCCTACGGACGCACCCAGGAGCATCCGCTGCCCGCGCCGATCCTCGGACACGGGGACTACCAGGCGGACCCGGCCTTCGCCGAGGAACGCGAACGGCTGCTGGCGCGGCTGCGGCCGGAGGCGGTACCGGGCCCCCGTGCCGACGGCGACGCCACGGCCTGAGGGCGACCGCCCGTCCAGGCGGCGAGGCTCAGGGCAGCTCCGGCAGGTCCTCGGGGTAGAGCAGCGTGAGGTCGTCCGTGCTCGGCTCGTCGAGCTGGGCGACCCGCCCCGCGTGCCGCTCGACCATCGCCTCGAAGGTCTGCCGCGCGGTGCGGCCGTTGCCGAACGCCGGGCCCTTGGGGATGGCCGTGAAGTACTTCAGCAGCGCCTCGGGCGCGCCGGGCGCCAGGCTGTACTCGTGCTCCTCGGCCTGCTGCTCCACGATCCGCAGCAGCTCCTCGGGGACGTAGTCGCTGAAGGTGATGGTCCGCGAGAAGCGGGACGCCACACCGGGGTTGGCGGTGAGGAAGCGCTCCATCTCGGCCGTGTAACCCGCGACGATCACGACGACCGCGTCCCGGTGGTCCTCCATCAGCTTCACGAGCGTGTCGATGGCCTCGCGGCCGAAGTCGCGGCCCGAGTCCTCCGGCGACAGCGCGTACGCCTCGTCGATGAACAGGACACCGCCGCGCGCCCGGTCGAACGCCTCCTGGGTGCGGATCGCCGTGGAGCCGATGTGCTCGCCCACCAGGTCGACGCGGGACACCTCGACCAGGTGCCCCTTCTCCAGGACACCGAGCGAGGCCAGGATCTCGCCGTACAGGCGGGCGACCGTCGTCTTGCCGGTGCCGGGGGAGCCGGTGAAGACCAGATGGCGGCGGGCGGAGGCCGCCTTGAGGCCCGCCTGCTGTCTGCGGCGGCCCACCTCGATCATGTCGGTGAGGGCGCGCACCTCGCGCTTGACGCTGTCCAGGCCCACCAGCCCGTCGAGTTCGCCGAGGACGACCTTCGGGGTACGGGCCGGCTGCGCGGGTTCGGGCTCCGAGGCGGTGACGAGCGGTTCCTGCTCGGTGGTGCGCTGGCCCGGGATCGCGCCGAGCAGGCCCGTGGACGGGTTGGACGTCTGTACGGCCGTCTCGTGCGCCGGGGGGCGCACTCCGCCGCTCTCGTCGCTCGTGCAGTCCTCGACGACCGGGCCGCCGCCCGGTGCGTTGCCGCCGTCGGCGAACTCGTAACCCCCGCGTGCGCAGCGTTCCGTACGGCACTTCTTCAGCGTCGCCCGGCAGCCGTCGATGACATGGAAGCCGTAGCCCCCGCTGCCCGTCACCCGGCAGTTGTGGAAGGTGCCGCGGCCACCCGCCGACACGTAGAAACCGGCCTCCGCGGGGGAGTCGACCGTGCAGCGCTCGATGGTGGGGTCGGCGCCCTTGGTGACGATCACGCCGGTCTGGGTGCCGTCCACGGTGCAGCCGGACAGGGTCCCGCCGCTTCCGTGGTCACGGAACCAGGCGCCCGTAGCGGCGTCGCGGATACGGCAGTCGTCGAGCTGCGCCGTCGCGCCGTCGCTCACCGACACGGCGGTGTTGCGCACTTGGGAGAGGTCGCTGTCGACGACGTCCACGCGTGAACCGCGGTCGAGGACGAACAGGGCGTCGGGCACGTCGTGCACCCGGCAGGACTCGAGCACCGCGGTCGCGCCGTCGCTGACCCACACCGCGGGGTAGTCGCCCGTGCTGTCGAAGATCTCGCACTGGTTGGCGTCCACGCGCGTGCCCGGGTCCCAGACCGACAGGCCGTTGCGCCCGAACTGCCGGACGGTGGTGCGGGTCAGGGTGAGGACCGAGCGGGAACGCAGGTCCACCGCGTTCTCCGGGATGTCGTGGATGCGGCAGTCGGCGAGGGTGAGCACGGCGTCCGTGTCCAGGGTGACGCCGTCCGACGTCGTGCGGTGCACATCGCAGTCGGTGAGATGGGCGGCGGCGCGCCCGGTGATCTGCACACCGGAGCCCTTGACCTCGTACACCTCGCAACCGACCGCCTCCAGCGAGGAGTTCTCGCCGGTCACCGACAGGCCCGCGCCGGAGGCGTGGTGCACCCGGCAGCGCTCCAGGCGGGGATGCGCGCCGCCGCGGACCGCGATGCCGGACTGTCCGGCCGCGACGACCTCGCACTCCTCGAACACGCCACCGCCGCCGTCGAGTACGGCGATGCCGACGCCGGCCGGATTGTCGACCGTGCAGCGCCGCACGGTCGGACGGGCGCCGCCGCGCACCTCGATGCCGGCCGCGGAGCGCGTGACGATCCGCACGTCGAGGAGCTCCGGGGTGCCCTCCTCGACGAGCAGCGCGGGCGCCGCCGAGTCCTGGCCCTCCACGTGCAGGTCCTGGACCACGGCCGAGGCGCGCACGGTCAGCGGCACGCCGTCCACCGGCGCGATGCGCACGGAGCCGGGGGAGCCCTCCGGGCCGCGCAGCGTCACCGCGCGCTGGACCACGAGATTCTCCCGGTAGGTGCCGGGTGCGACGGTGAGCACGTCCCCGTCGGCCGCGGCCTCCAGGGCGGCGGCCAGCGATGCGTACTCTCCTGTGCGGCGCCGCCACCGCGAGGTGCCGGTGTGCGTCACCTGGACCGTGCCCTGTGCCATGGCGCTGTTGTGCCCCCACCTCGTCGTACGCGGGTCCTGCGAGGCCGTGCTGAAACCCCGTCGCGATCAAGAACAGCTTCTCACGACGGTGCCGAACGATTCGGTCGGTCCACCGTAGCGTGCGCGGGCACGGTGGGTTGACCGGAGCCGGAAGGCGGTCAGCTGCCGGTGCCCGTCCTGCCCCAGTCCGGCCCCGCCCTGTCCCATGCCTGATCCCAACGGGCGTACCGGCGAAGGGTCATGCGCCACACGATCAGACGTCTGCCGCTGTCGAGGAGCCCGGCGGTGAGCAGGGCCGCGCCGATGCCCGCCAGCACGGCGTGCGTCGTCGCGGTGGCCGAATCCAGCGGGCGGGCGACCAGGTCACCGTGCGCGTCGGTCCAGAGCGTGAAGTGCTCGCCCTTGTGCGGTGACTTGAGGGCGGCTATCACCTTGCCGTGATGCGCCGTGCCGTCCGGAGCGATCCAGTCGGCGAGCACACGGCTGTGCGGATCCTGCGCCGACGAGGCCTCGGGATCGGGGTCCAGCGGGGCCCGGGCCGCCTTGCCGACCACGGTGGCCGTCACTTCGTGGCGGCCCAGGTGCTGGTCCCGAACGGCCTGTTGGAGGGCGTCCTCGGCCGTCGCTCCGGTGAGGGCGCCGAGCAGGGGCGCGAGGGCGAGGATCAGCAGGACGGCCAGCAGGGCCAGCCACGCCTCGACCAGATCGGTCGTGCGGCGCAGCGGATTGTGCCGCCAACGCCAGAGTCCGCCGATAGCTCGCACCGTCCCGCACCCCCTTTCGCCTCCGTGATAACCCCCGGCGAAGCCGTTCCTCTGCGAGCCCCGGGAAAGAGAGAGCGAAATCACCCTTCCCACGGGTCTTTCATGAACTTCTCACACGCTCAACGACCGTGCCCGGGGCCCGGGTTCCCGGGGGCGTCATTCAAGGACGGTGACCGGATCGCCGATCCGCACCGTGCCGCGGGACTCCGGCACCAGGTTCTGTCCGAAGACGAGCTGGGAGCCGAAGCGGCGGTGGCGTCCGAGCGTGCGCAGTGGCTCCTTGCCGCGCCGGGCGGTGTCCTGGTCGGTGGTGGTCACGACGCAGCGGCCGCACATCTTGGGCACCCGGAAGCAGACCTCGCCGATGGCGATCCGCCGCCAGCCGTCCTCGGCCCATGCCGTCGTGCCCGCCACCACCACGTTCGGTCGGAAACGGTTCATCGGGAGCGGGCCCTCGTCGGCGCGGTCGCCCTGCGCGATCAAGGAGTTGAGCGCGTCCAGCGAGGCGAGCGTGGTGACCAGCAGGGGATAGCCGTCGGCGAAGCTGACGGTCTCGCCCGGACGCGCGTAGTCCGGGTCCACCGGCCTGCGCGTGGCGGGGTCGTCCATGTGCAGGAGACGGACCTCGGTCCCCAGATAGTCACTGCACCAGGCGTGCGCGTCCGCGTCGGCGAGGACCGCCTCCAGCTTGTCGCCGAAGAGATCCAGCGGCGTCGTGCCGGCCGGCTGGGGCACGCGGACGGTCAGCGGCTCACGGCCGGGCGCGGACAGGCGTATGCCGCCGTCGGGCAGCAGCTCCGCGGCGGCCAGTGCCAGCCGTGGTTGCTGACGCTGGGTGACGACCTTTCCCCGTCGTCGATCAGTACCCAGCGTCGGTCTCCGGCCAGCCCCCAGGGCTCCACGACGGCCTCCCGGGGCGAGAGAGCCCGGAAGGCCTTGACCGGGTGGACATGGATCGAGTGCAGCTCCGCATTCCCCATGACTCCATCGTGCCAGCGGGCACCGACAATCCGGTCCGAATGCCGTGGTGCCCGCGTACCTCAGCTCCTCAGTACCCGCGGTACTGCTGGTTGTTGTACGGGTCCTGGTACGGAGCCGGGGCGGGACGGGGAGCCGCGGGGCGCATGGCCTCGTAGCCGGTGCCGGCCGCCATCGGGCGCTGCGGCTGCTGGGGTCCCGGGTAGCCACGCGGGGGGCCGGCCTGCTGCGGGATGTAGGGCGCCGGGGCCTGCTGCAGCGGTGCGGGCTGTTGGGCCTGCGGGTAGCCGCCGTACATGGGGGCCTGCTGCGAGGGGCCGGCGGGCAGGGCGGGAAGTGCCGAGGGGAGCGCGGGAAGGTAGCTGCTGCCCGTGTCGTAGGCGGCGGGAACCCGGATCGGGGCGATCTGGGGAGTGCCCCGCTCGGCGACCAGGGAGTCGTAGATCGGGGTGTCCGGGAAGGACGGCGCGGAGTAGTAACCGCCGCCATAGGTGGAGCGGGGGGAGGTCATGGCACATAAGTTAAGCCCACGATGTGCTGGTTGGGGAGACCGATAAGAGGGTTGTTTTCCGTGTCGGCAGTGACGCGGGATCCCCAATGCGAGCGAACTCGGCAAAAAAGGGCGCCGAACCGGGTTCAGATCGTGTAAAGGCCGAGTTCCGAGGGGGTTACCGGTGGTTGGCCAGCAGTCTTCGAAGCCCCTCGTGCGATCTTCCGCGGCACCTCACAGGAGTTCTCCGCCTTCGGGGAATAGGTTGGTCGGGAAAGGGCCCGAGGGACGGCCCGAGGCGCGGCCTGGCGCGGTGACACGTGATGGGGGCGGACATGACAATGCCTAAAGGTTCGAATGTTCCTGTGCCGACGCGTGCGTTGCGCGTCGAAATGGGGTGGCGTTCGGGGCCCGGGGTCCCCGACGCGGATGCTTCCGCGCTGTCGCTGGTCTCCGGAAAGGTCCGCTCGGACGGCGACTTCGTGTTCTACAACCAGCCGGCACACCCCTCCGGCGCCGTGCGGCACGAGGGCAAGCGGGGCGACGGCGGTCAGGTGACCGACACACTGTTCGTCGACCTCGCGCGTGTGGAGGGCGCGATCGAGACCGTGGTGCTGGCCGCCTCCGCGGACGGCGGCACCTTCGGGCAGGTGCCCGGTCTGTACATCCGCGTGCTCGACGCGGGACAGGGGACGGAGATCGCGCGCTTCGACAGCAAGGACGCGACCGTCGAGACCGCCTTCGTGCTCGGCGAGTTCTACCGGCGCCAGGGTGCCTGGAAGTTCCGCGCGGTCGGACAGGGCTACAGCAGCGGACTGGAAGGGCTGGCGAAGGACTACGGAATCACGGTGGACGAGCCGCAGCACGCGGCACCGCCCCCACCGGCCCCCGCACCGACCGCCGCCGCGCCGATCGCCCCCGTACCGTCGGCGCCCGCACCGCCCGGCCCCACACCCTCCGCCGCCGTGCCGCCGGCGCCCGGCACACGTGTGGCCGGTCCGCCGCCGGTCGGGCCGCCGGTGAACATGCCCCCGCCCGTCACCGCACCGCCGGTCACCGTCTCGCCCCCCGCCATCGCTCCGCCGCCCGCCCGGCCCGGGGCGGCCCCGGTCCGCCTCTCCAAGGTCACGCTCACCAAGGAGGCGCCCTCGGTCTCGCTGACCAAGCAGGGCGGCACGTCCGGGGCCATGCGTGTCAACCTCAACTGGCAGGTGCGCAAGCAGTTCTCGGGGTGGGGCAGCAAGCGGGGCCGGGCCGTCGCGGCGCACAGGGACCTCGACCTCGACCTCTGCGCCCTGTACGAGCTGTCCGACGGCCGCAAGGGAGTCGTCCAGGCGCTCGGCAACGCCTTCGGGGCGCTGCACCAGCCGCCGTACATCCATCTCGACGGCGACGACCGCACCGGTGCCGTGGCGAGCGGCGAGAACCTCACCGTCAACCTCGACCACAAGCAGAGTTTCCGGCGCATCCTCATCTTCGTCACCATCTACGAAGGGGCGCGTTCGTTCGCCGACCTGCATGCCACGGTCACCCTGCAACCGCTGAACGGCGCCCCCGTCGACTTCTCGCTCGACGAGTGCACGGTGCCCTCGACGGTCTGCGCCCTCGCCCTCATCACCAACAATGGCGGCGACCTGATCGTCCAGCGTGAAGCCCGCTACCTCGTCCCCGAGCGCGGCGTGAGCCCGCAGCGCACGGTGGACCGCGTCTACGGGTGGGGCATGAACTGGACCCCCGGCAGGAAGTGACCCACGGAAGTGGCCCACGGAAGTGACCCACGGAAGTGACCCACGGAAGTGACCCAGGAAGTGACCCGCAGGAAATGACTCGCGGGCAGTGACCGGTCAGCGCTCGTCGAGCGCCGTGTCCGGGCGCGCGTAGGTGCGGCCCTTCCAGGCCGCGCCGCGCCCCCTGTAGTGCTGCACCGCGGAATCGACCGTCATGAGGAGGTACAGGAACGCGGTCACGGGCAGCGACGCGGCGAGCCACACGGGCTGCCGGTAGTAGCGCAGCATCGGCAGATACGTCGCCGTCATCAGCAGCCACGCGAGCCCGCCGGCCGCCGCGACCCCCGTATGCCCGGAGAAGAGACCCGTGAAGACGGCGACCGGGGGCACCAGGTACACCACGGCGAGGCCGAGGACCGTACCGAGGAGCAGCAGCGGGTTGTGCCGCAGCTGGGCGTACGCGCTGCGCGAGACCATGCGCCACAGGTCGTGCAGCCGGGGATAGGGACGCACGCTGTCGACCCGCTCGGCCAGCCCCAGCCAGATGTGGCCCCCGCTCCCCTTGACCGCCCTCGCGAGCGCCACGTCGTCGATGACGGCGTGCCGGATGGCGTCCGGAATCCGCGCCCGCTCGGCGGCGTCCGCGCGCAGCAGTACGCAGCCGCCCGCCGCGGCCGCCGTCCGTGAGTCCTTCACCGCGATCCACCGGAAGGGATAGAGCTGTGCGAAGAAGTAGACGAAGGCGGGGACGACGAGCCGCTCCCACACGCTCTCCACCCGCAGCCGGGCCATCTGCGAGACCAGGTCGAAGCCGCCGGCGCGCGCCGCGGCGACCAGCGTCCGCAGGCTGTCCGGCGCGTGCGCGATGTCCGCGTCCGTCAGCAGCAGGTACTCGGGGCCACGCGCGCGTGCCAGGCCGATACCGTGACGCACGGCCCAGAGCTTGCCGGTCCAGCCCGCGGGCGGCTCCCCGGGCGAGTCGACGGTGAGCGGCAGCCCGCCGTGCGTGCGGGCGAGCGCACGGGCCAGCTCCCCGGTGCCGTCCGAGCTGCCGTCGTCGACGAGGAAGATCTCGGCGCGCCCCGGATAGTCCTGGGCGAGCAGCGAGGGCAGGCTCTCGGGCAGTACGGCGGCCTCGTCGCGCGCCGGTACGACGACGCAGACGGACGGCCAGTCGTCCGGTTCCCGACGCGGCGGCAGCCGCAGATCCGTACGCCAGAAGAAGCCCTGGCCGAGCAGCAGCCACAGCCAGGCGGCCAGTGATCCCACGGCGGTCCACGCGACGGCACTCACCCGCCGCAGTCTGCCCCACCCCGGGGGTCCGCCGGGGCGGATCGTCTATGGTGACCGGGTGAAGATCGCGCTCATGGACTCCGGAATCGGACTGCTCGCTGCCGCCGCCGCGGTACGTCGACTGCGGCCGGACGCCGATCTCGTGCTCTCCTCGGACCCCGGCAGCATGCCCTGGGGACCACGTACGCCCGAGGACGTGACCGCCCGCGCGCTAGCCGTCGCCGAGGCCGCCGCGCGACACCGTCCCGACGCCCTGATCGTCGCCTGCAACACCGCCTCCGTCCGCGCCCTTCCGGCGCTGCGGGCCCGCCTGGAGCCGGAGGTGCCCGTCATCGGCACCGTCCCGGCGATCAAGCCGGCCGCGGCCGGTGGGGGACCCGTCGCGATCTGGGCCACGCCCGCCACCACCGGCAGCCCCTATCAGCGCGGGCTCATCGGCGCGTTCGCCGAGGGAGTGTCCGTGACCGAAGTGGCCTGCCCCGGGCTCGCCGACGCCGTGGAGCACGGTGACCAGGAGGGCATCGACGCCGCGATCGCCGCGGCGGCCGAGCGCACCCCCGGCGATGTGAGGGCCGTCGTCCTGGGCTGCACCCATTACGAGCTGGTCGCCGAACGCATCCGCACGGCCGTGCGGCAGCCCGGCCTCGCGCCGCTCGTGCTGCATGGCTCCGCCGGGGCGGTCGCCGCGCAGGCACTGCGCAGGATCGGCGAGCTCCCGGACCCGGAGGCCCCCGCCGAGGGCTCCCTCACCGTGCTCCTCAGCGGCAGCGAGGGCGGCCTGTCGGCGACCGCGCTGGCGTACGAGGAAGGCCGCCATCTCCAGGCGGTCAGCCCCGCCCGCTGACTCTGCCTCCGGGCGGAGGCTCCGCCCGACGACCGTCCGTCACGGCTCGAACGCCCCGCGTGCGCGGTGCGCCCACCCGGAGCAGTGGCCCTCCGCGACCCGGTGCCCGCGGTGCGGAACCTGAGTAGTCTTTTAAACATGAGGGACCACCTCCACCGCGAAAACTTCTCGCACCCCGATGTCTGGACCGGGCGTGCGACCAATCGCGTCCAGTGGCTGCCCGCCATAGGCGGGGCCGCCTGCATCGCGCTGGGTGTCGAACTGGCCGTCGACTCGACGTGGACGTCGGGTGTCGCGGCACTGGCCATGTCCGTCGTCGGCTGCATCGCGGCGGGACTGCTCATCATGTTCGGCACGCTCGCCTTCGTGCATGTCGCCGTGAAGGTCGACAAGGACTGCCTCGAAGTGCGGTGCGGCCACATCGGTCTGCCCCGCCGGCGTATTCCGCTCTCGAGCGTCGTCGGCGCCGACTTCGCCCCCCGGGTCACCCCGCGGCAGTGGGGCGGCTGGGGCTACCGCTGGCGTCCCGACAAGGGCACCGCGGTCATCGTCCGGCGCGGCGAGGGTGTGGTGCTCCGGCTCGGTGACGGACACACGTTCACCATCACGGTGGACAACGCGGAGGCGATGGTCCGGATCATCCGGGACCGGCTGCGGCCGGCCACGCCCGGCGCGGTCATCTGACCGTCGCGCAGTTCACGGCTCCAACTGGTTCCTCGGGGTCTGGTCTCCCGCGTTCAGGACGCGCTCCAGGTCCTCGTCGGCCAGGGGACGTGCCGTCGCGAGCCCCGCGAGCAGCCCCGCACCCGCCGTCACCGTGGTGAAGCTCAGCGCGTTGCCCAGCGAGGCGATCACGGCCAGCGCCGTGAGGGCCGCGCCCGCCGTCAGCGCGATCGTCGTGGCCCGCGGCGAACGCCACAGCGAATAGAGGACCCAGCAGAAGACCGCGGCGAGCAGGGCGACGCCGACCAGACCCTGCTCGGCCGCCTGCTGCCACGGTGCCGAGTGGGGCTTGCCGTCGGGCAGCAGCGACTGTGTGACCGTCGGACCGAGTTCCCCGTACCGCCCGGGCCCCACACCCAGGGCGGGATGGTGTCCCGCCAGGTGGAGCGCGTCGCGCCAGAGCAGGACCCGGTGCTCGGTGAGCGGCCCCTCCAGGGACGCGGTCAGACCGTCGGGCAGCACGTTCTCCGCGACCGCCCAGGTCGCGCCCGTCACCAGCGCCGCGGCGAGCGCGAGACCCCCGAGTCCGAGGGCGCGCCGGCGCATGCGGTCGGCGGCGAGCGAGCACAGCAGCACTCCGGCGCCGGCGGCGGATCCCGTGGTCGAGCCGAGCACCGCCGCGCTCACCACGATTCCGACGGCGAGCAGACTCAGCGCGAGCCGCTGCGCAGGGCTGCGTGCCGCCCAGGCCGCGCAGCACGCCGCACCGGTGGACAGGGCCAGCAGCGCGGCCGTGGCGCCGCCGTGCCCGAGGGGCGTCGTGAGCTGCGGGCCCGGGGTGGTGTGCGCGGCGGTGAGTGCGAGGCCCAGTCCGGCGAGGGCCCCGGCACCCGGCGCCGCGACCGGCAGGAGAGCCCCGAGGATCCGGCCCGAGGCGTACCCGGCGGCCACGGCGAGCACGGCCAGGAGCACGCCCTCGGGCCGCCCGTCGTGCGCGGTCGCCGTGATCAGGGCCCACACCGCGCAGGCCCCGAGCACGATCACACCCATGGCGTCCGAAACGTTTCGTCTCTCGCCTTCGGCCGCCGAACCGGCCGCGGACCTCATCCCCGTGGATCCCACCCCGTCGCCCCCCGACCTGTGCCGGACCCCGACCGACACGCCCGCATCCGGCCGCACGTCAGAGGCTCGGGCACACCGTAACGGCTGATGCGCCGGTTTGTGGATGAGTTGCGCAGGAACGGTGCATCAGGCGGCCATGCGAGGGTCTGCGGAGCGGACGGACCACCCCCCGGCGCCGCGAGGTTCATGGTGCGGACCGTGCTGTCGGAGCCCAGCTCACGCGCCGTACACTCCCCGAGTGACCGCCACCGCAACTTCCGTAGACGAGCCGGATCAGCTCGAACCCCAGGCCGCGCCCGCATCCCGCGGGGCCAGACTGGCTCGGCGATACGCTCCGGCCGCCGCCGCGGCGCTCTCCGGAGTACTGCTCTACGTCAGTTTCCCGCCGCGCACCGTCTCCTGGCTGGCCCTGCCGGCCTTCGCGGTCTTCGGCTGGCTTCTGCGCGGTCGCTCCTGGAGGGCGGGCCTCGGGCTCGGCTATCTGTTCGGCCTCGGCTTCCTGCTGCCGCTGCTCGTGTGGACCGGTGTCGAGGTCGGTCCCGGCCCGTGGCTGGCCCTCGTCGCCGTGGAAGCGGTGTACGTGGCGCTCGTCGGCGCGGGCATCACCCTCGTCTCCCGGCTGCCCGGCTGGCCGCTCTGGGCGGCGGCGGTCTGGATCGCGGGCGAGGCGGCACGCGCGCGTGCGCCGTTCGGCGGCTTCCCCTGGGGCAAGATCGCCTTCGGCCAGGCGGACGGCATCTTCCTTCCCCTGGCCGCGGTGGGCGGCACCCCGGTGCTCGGCTTCGCGGTCGTGCTCTGCGGCTTCGGGCTGTACGAGGTCGTGCGCCAGGTCGTCGAGGGCCGGCGCACCGGCGTCGTACGCCGAGGGGCCGCCGCGGCGGCGCTGCTCGGCGTGGCCGTCCCCGTCGTCGGGGCGCTCGCGGCGCGGTCGCTGGTGAGCGACAAGGCCGAGAACGGCACGGCGACCGTCGCCGTCATCCAGGGCAATGTGCCGCGCGCGGGGCTCGACTTCAACGCCCAGCGGCGCGCCGTGCTCGACTACCACGCACGGGAGACCGAGCGGCTGGCCGCCGAGGTCAAGGCGGGCAAGGTCGCCCGGCCCGACTTCGTGCTGTGGCCGGAGAACTCCTCCGACGTCGACCCCTTCACCAACGCCGACGCCCGCCTCGTGATCGACGACGCCGCCAAGGCCATCGGCGCGCCCATCTCGGTCGGTGGCGTCGTCGAGCGCGACGGCAAGCTCTACAACGAGCAGATCCTGTGGGACCCGGTCAAAGGCCCCCTCGACACGTACGACAAGCGACAGGTCCAGCCCTTCGGCGAGTACCTTCCGCTGCGCTCGCTGCTCGGCGCGATCAACAAGAACTGGACCTCGATGGTCCGCCAGGACTTCAGCCGGGGCCACAAGGCGGGCGTGTTCACCATGGACGGCTCCAGGGTCGGACTGGTCACCTGCTACGAGGCCGCCTTCGACTGGGCCGTGCGCAGCACCGTGACCGACGGCGCGCAGCTGATCTCGGTGCCGAGCAACAACGCGACCTTCGACCGCAGCGAGATGACCTATCAGCAGCTCGCCATGTCCCGCGTCCGCGCCGTCGAGCACAGCCGTACCGTCACGGTGCCGGTGACCAGCGGCGTCAGCGCCGTGATCATGCCGGACGGGAGGATCACCCAGCGGACCGGGATGTTCGTGGCGGACTCGCTGGTCCAGAAGGTGCCGCTGCGCTCCTCCGAGACCCCCGCCACGCGGCTCGGCATCCTGCCGGAGATGCTGCTGGTGGCGGTCGCGGTGGGCGGTCTCGGCTGGGCGGGTACGACGGTGGTCCGGGGGCGCCGGAACGGCGCCGTTCCGGGCGATCTCGCCTGACCCCGGCCGGATGACGGAATCCGGCCGTTAGGGTCGGTCCATGGCTACTCCTGACTTCATCCGCACCCTCCGGGCCTCGGCCGGCCACCAACTGCTGTGGCTCCCCGGAGTCACCGCCATCGTCTTCGACGACGAGGGCAGAGTGCTGCTGGGCCGGCGCACCGACACCCGGAAGTGGTCGATCATCGGCGGCATTCCGGACCCGGGCGAGCAGCCCGCGGCCTGCGCCGTGCGGGAGGTGTTCGAGGAGACCAACGTGCGCTGCGTCGTCGAGCGCGTGGTGCTGGTGCAGGCCCTGGAGCCGGTCACGTACGAGAACGGCGACACCTGCCAGTACATGGACACCACGTTCCGTTGCCGGGCTGTCGGCGGCGAGGCGAGGGTCAACGACGACGAGTCGCTGGACGTCGGCTGGTTCGCGGTCGACGCGTTGCCCGAGCTGAACGAGTTCGGGATGTTCCGGATCAAGCAGGCCCTGTCGGACGCGCCCACGTGGTTCGACCCCCACGACCTGACCAAGGGCGCACTGGGGACCGGACGGCTCACAGCCGGATGACGACGAGCGCGGTGTCGTCGTCGGGGCCGCGCTGAGGTGCGGGGACGAGATCGGCGAGCACGGCGTCGGCGAGGGCCTCGGGCCCGAGCAGATGATGATGTTCGACGCTGTGGGCGAGGCGGTCCAGGCCGGCGTAGATGTCCTCGCCCCGGCGCTCGATGAGACCGTCGGTGTAGAGGACGAGGGTGCTGCCGGGATCGTAGCCCACCGTCGCCTCGCAGCGGGGAAGGGAGTCGTCACCCGCTCCCAGGGGCGGGTCGGTGGCCGAGTCCAGCACCTCGACCGCGCCGTCGCCATGGGCGAGCAGAGGCGGCGGGTGGCCGGCGCGACTGTAGGTGACGGTGAGGGCGGCCTGGTCGATGACGACCTGGACGGCGGTCGTCGCGAGCGCGCCTTCGACGGTGTGGGCATGCGCCGCGAGGGTGGTGAGAGCGGTGGCGGGCCGCCCGGTGGCGCGGATCGCCGCGCTCAGGGCGCTGCGCAGCTGCCCCATGGTCCCGGCCGCCTCCAGACCGTGCCCCACCACGTCACCGACCGCCACGGCCAGCCGTCGCGCGTCGAGGTCGATCAGGTCGTACCAGTCGCCGCACACGTTGAGGAAGCTGGTCGCGGGCCGGTAGCGCACGGCCACCCCGGGCCGGTCGGGCAGCGTCGTACTCGGCAGCATGGCTCGCTGCAGCGTGACGGCGACCTCGTGCGCGCGGGCGTGGGCCTTGCGCAACTCCTCGTTGAGTGCCTCCAGTTCCAGGGAGCGGTTCAACAGATCGGCGGTCATCGCGTCCTCGGCGGTGAGGGGCACCTCCGGTGCGGCGCCGAGTGCCCGCCGGGCGCGTATCAGCGCGGTGACCTCCTCGACGCGGTGGACGATGAGTGTCACCTGGCCGTCGGCGTCGAGAAGAGGGATGTTGACGGTGCTCCAGTAACGCTCCTCGAACACGCCGGGCCGGTCGGGCACGTCCACGGAGTACTTCTGCACGGCCATGGTGTCGGGGCCGCCGGTGGCGAGCACCCGCTCCAGCGAGGCGCGCAGCGCCTGGGGACCATTGGCCCGGGGATCGGAGGGGTTGTCGGGAAACACGTCGAAGATGCACCGACCGAGCAGCTGCGCGAGGCTCCGTCCGGAGACCCTTTCGTAGGCCCGATTGGCGTCGACCGCCACCATGTCGGGCGTGAGCAGCAGCACGGGACTGGGCAGGGCCCGGAAGACCTCCGCGTAGTGGATGCCGATGCCCCGGCCGCCTCTTTCGGCCGGCGCATCACTGTCACTCATGTCCCCTGTCTACTCCGCCCCCTGGTCCGATGCGACACGGTGACCGATTCCGGCCCGCCCGAGCGCACGGCTCGTGGCCGCGTTCTCTGCCAGGCGATGTTCGTGAGGATGATGGAGGATGGATCGCAGAGCCCCCAACAGGGCCGTGCTCACCAAAGAACGAGGTGAGGACATGAACTGTTACGACTGCCTCGGTACCCCCGGTCCCGCGGTCGCCGTATGCATCCGCTGCGGCGCGGCGCTCTGTCGCACGCATGTGCACGAAAGCCACCCGCCGACCCAGGACATCGCCGGAACCGGCCGGGCCACCCACGAGAAGCCGGCCCGCCACATCACCTGCGGCTCCTGCCGCGCGGCGGAGACGAGCTGAGTCCGGCAGCGCACCGGCCGCGACCCACGGTGTGAGCCGCGGCGTTCCTCCCTCGACCTGAACGTCACCTGAACAGCCACCGCCCCCAGGCATCCCGGTGGGCCGTTCCGCCCTCTCTCCGAGCGAACGGCGAGTACACCGGGAAGGTACGTCCATGGTCAGCACCACCGCAGCGATCATCGCGTCGGCCCAGCGGACGGGCGGGCGGCTGCTAGCCCGTCCCGGGACGTCCGGCCGCAGCCCGGTGGGAGGACCGGCCCACGCCAGACCCGCGCTGCTGGCGATCCTCGCGATGGCGGCCCTGCTGTTCACCTGGGACATCCAGCACAGTGGCTACCACGCGTTCTACGCGCAGACCGCGCGCAGCATGTCCGAGAGCTGGAAGGGCTTCCTGTTCGGCTCCTTCGACCCCGGCAACTCGATCACGATCGACAAACTGCCCGGCTTCCTGTGGCCCCAGGCGCTGTCCGCGCGGATCCTCGGATTCCATCCGTGGGCGCTCACCCTGCCCCAGGTCATCGAGGGCGTGCTCAGCGTCGCCGTCCTGTACCGCGCGGTGCGCCGCTGGGCGGGGGAGAGCGCGGGCCTGCTCGCGGCGGGCGCGTTCGCGCTCACCCCGGCGGTCGCGGGGCTCTTCCGCACGCAGGCCGAGGACCCCGCGTTCACCCTGCTCGTCCTGTTGGCCGCCGACGCCACGCTGGGCGCGGCCCGCGAGGCCCGGCTGCGCCCGCTGCTCGCGGCCGGCATATGGGTCGGCCTCGGTTTCCAGGCCAAGATGCTGGAGGCCTGGGCGGTCCTCCCGGCGCTCGGCCTGCTGTACGTGGTCTCGGCACCGGCGGTGCTGCGCCGCCGCCTGGCCCACCTGGCCGCCGCAGGCACGGTGTGTCTGGCGGTCTCGGCCTCGTGGGTGCTGCTGGTGACACTGACCCCGGCCAAGGACCGTCCGTACGTGGACGGTACGACGAACAACTCGGCCATCAGCCAGGTCGTCGGATACAACTTCCTCACCCGTTTCTCCAGCCTCGGCATCGACGCCAAGGACACCGGAAGCGTGGCGGCACAGACCATGGCGGGCACCGTCCCCAAAGAGCCCGGGGCCGGACACGCCGCCACGCAGTGGGCCAAGATGGTCGGCCCGTCGCTGGCCTCGCAGGTCGGCTGGCTGTACCCGGCGGCCGCGCTCGCCGCGGTGTGCGGTCTGGTGTGGCTGCGCGGCAGGCCGCGTACGGACCCGCTGCGGGCGGGCTTCCTGCTCTGGGCGGTCTGGCTGGCCACGTACTTCCTGGTGTTCAGCGCCGGAGCGGTCGGCGGCCATACGTACTACATGGGTGTCGTGGCCGTACCGCTGGCGGCGCTCTTCGGCGCCGGGACGGTGCAGTTCTGGCGTGCCTGGCGCAACGGGAGCGGGGCACGGACGTGGGCGCTGCCCGTCGCCGTGGTGACCACGGTGGTCTGGTCGGCGGTGGTCGCGGGGCAGTACCCGACGTTCCTGCCGTGGCTGGCCCCGGCCGCGATCATCCTTGGAGCGGGCGCGCTGGCGCTGTTGGCCCTGTCCCGTACCGACGGCGCCGTAGGGGCGCGACGGCGCATCGCGGTGCTGGGCCTCGGTCTGGCCGTCGTGGCGATGCTGGGGCCCTCCGCGGCCTGGGCCGCCTCGGTCCTCGACCCCGCCTACGGGCACTCCGGCATGGGCTCCACCGGGCCGGTGTCCGCGTGGCACCACCACAACGCGCGGCAATGGACCCTCTCCGCACCGCCCGCCGCCGGGACCGCGGGCGGTAAGGTCCCGAAGTCCACCGACGGACTCGACGAGGACCAGCAGCGGCTCCTGGCCTACACCCGGGCCCACCAGGACGGAGCCACCTACCTCTTCGCGACGACCAGTTGGCGGTCCGCCGCCGCGTACATCCTCTACGCGGGCGCCAAGGTGCTTCCCATGGGCGGATTCACCGGGGCCGCGCCCACGCCCACCGACGCCCAGTTCCGTCACCTCGTCGCCACCGGCCGGCTGCGCTACGTCGTCCTCGGCGGCGTGGTGACCGTCCCGGGCCGGACCAACGCCGAATGGGTGCGCGCCCATTGCATACGCGCACCGCTCCCGATGTCACGCCTCTACCGCTGCTCGCCCCGTTCTGCCGCCGCACTTCCTTGACATGGTTCCCCCGTCAGTCGCGGCCGGTGCCCCGGTAGAGGTCCAGTTCGCCCTCCAGCTCGACGGCGAGGACGGTGGCGTACTCGTCGAGGTCGGCCGCGGCGGGCGCGTCGATCCACGTCACGCCCGGGACGGTGTCGAGGCCGCCGGTGACGTGGTGGGCCAGTTCGGTGCCGGTGCCCAGGACCGTGACGCGCTTGACCTCGTTGCGCAGGCCGCGCAACGAGACGTTGTCACGGGGGGCGTCGAAGCAGACCAGGTACAGCGTGCGCCGGTCGGCGGAGAGGGTGCTGGGACCGTAGTGGTGCCCCGCGGGCAGCCCGGCGACCGTCCCGTACACCGCGTCCGTGTGCCGCCCGATCCACGCGCCGAGCCCCTCCAGGCGTTCGATCTGCTCCTCGGGGATGGTCCCGTCCTCGCGGGGCCCGGCGCCGAGCAGCAGATTGCCGCCCATACCGATCGTCTCGGTGAAGTAGCGCACCAGCTGACGCACCGACTTGAAGTCGCGGTCCTGCGGCCGGTGGCTCCACGAGTCGTTGATCGTCAGGCACAGCTCCCACGGGCCCTCCGGGGCCTGCAGCGGGGTGCCCTGCTCAGGGGTGGCGTAGTCGCCGTGGCTGAGCATCCGCGCGTTGAGGACGGCGTCGGGGTTGCCCGCGAGGATCAGCTCGGCGAGCTCGTCCGTCCGCCACTGCTCCTCGGTGCGCTCCCACTCGCCGTCGAACCAGAGCAGGTCGGGGCGGAAGCGGTCCATCAACTCGCGGACCTGGCCGTCGCGGTAGGCGAGGTAGCGCTCCCAGGCGGCCGGGTCCTCCTTGCCGGGCTCGGCGTGCGAGTAGGGACTCGGCGGTTCGCCCGGCCTGACGTGCCGGACGCTGGGGTAGTCGGGGTGGTTCCAGTCGGAGTGCGAGTAGTAGAGCCCGACCTTCAGCCCCCGCTCGCGCAGCGCGTCGACGAAACCC
Organism: Streptomyces mirabilis; assembly: GCF_039503195.1. Classification (NCBI taxonomy): domain Bacteria; kingdom Bacillati; phylum Actinomycetota; class Actinomycetes; order Kitasatosporales; family Streptomycetaceae; genus Streptomyces; species Streptomyces mirabilis. Next base: position 1,526,364 of record NZ_JBCJKP010000001.1, on the reverse strand, counting down.
GTGACGAGGTCCCGGCCGGCCGGGGTGTCCCGGACGACGTCGAGACTGCGGTGGCCGGTGTCCCAGAGGGCGACGCCGTCGTGGTGCTTGGTGGTGAGGACCGCGTACCGGGCGCCGATGCGGGCGAACAGCTCGGCCCAGGCGTCCGGATCGTACTTCGACGCGGTGAAGCCTTCGAGCTGTTTCATGTACTGCTCGTGGGTCATCTCGCCCGTGTAGAACGACCAGGACTCGGCCGCGCCGCCCACGGCGTAGACACCGTAGTGGATGAAGACGCCCAGCTTGGCGTCGGGAAACCAGGGTTGCATCGGCATGCGCCCACGGTAGGCGGCGGGGCCTGCGAGGCGCGTGGGCCCCGGTCACCATCGCTGGTTCGTTTTCACCAAGGCCATCGCCTCGAAGCCCTGGCCGACGGGTGGGAAAAGCGCTCCCCCCGCGCTCCCGGGCGGGCCGGCCGACACTTCAACCGCTGTACAGATCCTCGTACTTGGCGTTATCCGGTGGTACACCGTGGCGGGTCTGCGTGTTCAATCACTGGTGTCGCCGCACGTACGGACAGTCCCGCCTGTCAGGAGGCCCCGTGATCGCCGTTCCCGAACCGGAACTCACCGAACGCGAAGTGATCGAGCGGGCCGTGGCGATGCGGCCCGCGCTGCTCGAACGTCAGCCGGAGACCGAGCGGCTGACGATCTACCCCAAGGACACCCACGAGGAGTTCCTGCGCGCCGGTTTCTACCGGATGCTGCAGCCGCGCAGGTACGGCGGCTACGCCTTCGGCCTGCCGACCTTCTACCGCGTCGTGACCGAGGTCGCGCGCGGTTGCCCCTCCACCGGCTGGGCCCTGTCTCTCACCGCCGCCCATGTCCTCCAGGTCGCCTCGGTCTTCGAGGAGAAGACACAGGACGAACTCTTCGGCGACGAGGGCGACTTCCGGGCCGCTTCCACCGCGACCCCCGTCGGGGTGGCGCGGCCCGACGGCGAGGGTCATGTGGTCCTCGACGGCACCTGGTCCTATTCCTCCGGCTCCCCGTACTCCACCCACTACGTCGGTCAGACCCTGCGCGCCCCCGAGAAGCCGGAGGACCCGCCGGGGCCGCTCGTGCTGTTCGTCGCGCCGCGCTCCGCCTGGACCCTGCTCGACGACTGGCAGGGCGTCCTCGGCCTGCGCGGCAGTGGTTCCCACAGCATCCGCCTCGACGAGGCCCGCATCCCCGCGCACTTCACCCGGGAGGCGAGCCTGCTCGACCTGCCCGTCGAGGGCGGCTCCGTCGGCTCGAAGCTGCACGGCCATCCCATGTACGCGGGGCGCGCGGCGAGCTTCTTCCACGGCGAGCTGGCCGCCCTCATGATCGGCACCGCGTACGCGGCCGCCGACGAGTACGCCCGGATCATCGCCGAACGGCCGCTCGTCCTGGACCCCGGCCGCACCCGCGCGGACCTCCACGACTACCAGCGCCACCTGGGGGAGGCGCTGGCCGCGATCCGTACGGCGGACGCGGCGCTGCGGGCGACCGCCGACGACTGGATGGAGGCCTGCTGCGACAACGTGTCGGGCCGGGCTCTCTTCACGACCGCCGTCGACAACCGGCTCGCGCTGGTCTTCGTCACCGCCGGGCGCCTGGCCTGGGACGCGCTCCAGGGCATCCTCTTCCGCACGGCGGGCTCCCGGCACGCCCGCGACGGCGCACGGATGCAGCGCTACTTCCGGGACGCCGCCACGATCTGGTCGCACCTCGGCCCCACGATGGCCGAACCGCTGGCCCGCCGCGTCGGCCGCGACCGCCTCGGCCTGCCCTCGGACGACATCCCGCTGATCTCCTGATCTCCTGACCTCCTGACCTCTCGGTCTCTCGACCTCGTGAGCACCGGCGGGCGGGGGCGGGGAATGCCCCGGCCGCGAGTGGGTACGCGCGACAGGAGCCGCGCCCGGGGCGAGTCCCGCCCCGGGCGGCCTGTCCGTCACTACCTGGGATCTGCCAATGGACACACCCTCGAACAACCATCACTACCTGCCGACGGCCACCACACCGGCCCAGGAGGCACTGAACGCACTCGCGGAGAACACCGAGAACCCGCTGGCGCTGGACACCCTGGCCGGCAGCGAGGTGCTGGTCCCGGTGCCGGACGACGCGAGCGAGGAGGACGTACGCGACCCCGCGGCCGTGGCACTGCCCGTGCTGGAGCAGCCGGGCGGGGAGCAGGTGGTGCCGGTGTTCACCTCGGAGCCGGCGATGGCCGAAATGCTGCCGTCCGTCTCCCGCTACCGTCTGGTTCCGCTGGGCGCGCTCGCCTCCCAATGGCCGACCGGTGATCTGTCGCTCACCATCGACCCGAGTTCACCGAACGGCCTGACCCTCACCTCCGAGGGCGTTCGTACCCTGTTGGTCCGGCCGCGGGCCTGACCGTTCGACATGCGGGTCGCGGGCCCCGTTCGCGCCGTACGAGATCCGTTGCGCTGAAGACGTCCGCGTCGGACGTGAGAATGACCGCATGAAATGGATCTCGGGCGTGGCCGGTGGCCTGCTCCTGCTGCTGGTGTTCGCCAGCATCCTGCGCACCCTCGTCGTGCCCCGCGGGCTGTACTCCTCGATGGTGATCCGCTGGTGGCGCTCCCTGCGCTTCCTGCTGCGCCTCGCCGCCCCCGGCGGCAGCTACCGTGCCATCGACCGCGCACAGACCTGGCTCGCCCCGCTCATGTTGATGGGCACACTCGTGAGCTGGCTCGGCGGCGCCCTGATCGGCTTCGGACTGCTGCTGCACGCCATCTCCTCGCTGACCTGGACCCAATCGGTCCGGGAGGCGGGCTCCAGCCTGTTCACGCTCGGCTTCGCCAGCGGCGACCGACTGCACCTGTCCGTGGTGGACTTCATCGCGGCCGTCACCGGACCGGTCGTGATCGCCCTCCAGATCGCCTACCTGCCCACCCTGTACGCCGCCTACAACCGCCGCGAGCTGGAGGTGACCCTGCTCCAGTCGCGCGCGGGCGAACCCGCCTGGGGACCGGAGATCCTCGCCCGGCAGTGGCTGGTCGACACCGAGACCGCGCTGCCCGAGCTCTACCGCTCCTGGGAACGGCTCGCCTCCGACATCGGCGAGAGCCACTCCACGTACCCCGTCCTGCTCGCGTTCCGCTCACCGCGGCCCTACCGCAGCTGGATCGTCGCCCTCGTCGCCGTCATGGACGCGGCCGCCATGCAGCTCGCCCTGACCCCGAGCAGCGCCCCGCCCGAGGCCCGCCTGATGCTGCGCGCCGGATTCACCGCACTGCGCGACATCGCCCGCTCCCTGCGTTTCCCCTACGACACCGACCCCGCACCCGAGACCCCGATCCAGCTCACCTACCTGGAGTTCGACGCGGCCGTCGCGATGCTGGAGGCGGCCGGGTTCCCCGCCGAGCGGACGGCCGAACAGGCGTGGCCGCACTTCCACGGCTGGCGGGTCAACTACGAGACGATCGCCTTCGAGTTGTGCCGCCGCGGCGACGCGGTCCCGGCGCTGTGGACCGGACCGCGGGACTTCCCCTCGACACCGATCCCGCCCGCGCGCCCCGCGGACCGGCGCCCCGGCGAAGATCGTCCCGAACTGCCCCCGGCCGCCGCGTAGTTCTGGCCGCCGAGTGGGGAAGATCCTCCGGGTACGGTTTCATGCGCAGGGAGGGGAGCCCCCTTGAAAGTCGTCCTGCTGGGCACGGCCGCCGGTGGCGGCTTCCCACAGTGGAACTGCGCGTGCGCGCTCTGCGCGGCCGCCCGCGACGGAAAACTGCCCGCGCGGACCCAGGAGTCCGTCGCCCTGAGCGGCAACTCCCGCGACTGGTGGCTGCTCAACGCCTCGCCCGACATCCGTACGCAGCTGACCACCACCCCGGCTCTCGCGCCCGGACCGGGGCCTCGGGACACCCCCGTACGGGGCGTGCTCCTGACCGACGCGGAAGCCGACCACGTCGCCGGGCTGACCGTCTTGCGCGGCGGAGCCGGGCTCAAGGTCTACGCCGCACCGCCCGTCCTCGCCACCCTGGCCCCCCTGCGTGACCTGCTCGACCGCTACGCCCCCTGGGAGTGGGCGGACAGCCTGACCGAGGGCGGATTCGTGCTGTCCGGCGGTCTGGTCGTCACCGCGCACCCCCTCGGTCCCAAGGCCCCGAAGTACGTCGCCGGCCCCGACCCGGACGACCGCTGGGTGACCGCGTACCGGATCGAGGACCTGGCAGGCGGCGGAGTGCTCCTGTACGCGCCCTGTCTGGGCGCCTGGACCCCGGAGCTGGACGACCTGCTCGCCTCGGCGGACTGCGCACTGCTCGACGGCACGTTCTTCGCGCCCGACGAGATGGGCACGGCCGTGCGCTCGCGGGGCGGGCGGCAGGCGGCGATGGGGCACCTTCCGGTGGCGGGCGTGCGCGGCAGCCTCGCGGCCCTCGCCCGTCATTCCGGCCCCCGACGGATCTACACGCACCTCAACAACACGAACCCGCTGCTCGACCCGGACTCGGACGCCCGGGCGCGGGTGAGCGCGGCGGGGGTCGAAGTGCTGCCGGACGGGGCCGAGTTCGTGGTGTGACGCGTTCGTGTGGGGAGGGGCGAGGTGCGGCGGGGGGACGCTAGACGTTCAGCATGCGGGCCAGCACGGCGCGTTGCAGGGGGCGTACCTCGGCGTGCAGGTCGCGTCCCTTGCGGGTGAGCGCGACCCACACACCGCGCCGGTCCTCCAGACACACGGTGCGTTCCACCAGGCCGTCCTTCTCCAGCCGCCCGATCAGGCGGGACAGGGCGCTCTGGCTCAGATGGACACGGTCGGCGATGTTCTGCACCCGGCAGTGCTCGCCCTCGTGCGCGAGCTCGCTCGAGACGAGGATGTCCAGCACCTCGAAGTCGCTGGCGCCGAGACCGTGCGGGTGCAGCGCGCGGTCGATCTCACACATCGTGCGCGCGTGCACCGACAGGATGTCCCGCCACCGGTCCTCGAGCCGGGCCTCGCCCACCACGTTCGCTGCCATATGTGAACGGTAACAGAGGTCCAGGGTTTTATTGAGTGTGCAACTAGTGCGGTTGCAACAACCCGGCGGGGCTACGCGCCGGAGCCGTCCTGGAGGAGCCCGACGAGGTTCCCGTCCGTGTCCTTGACCGAGGCGATCAGCCTGCCGCCGCCCACGTCCTGGACGTCCTGGAGCGTCTCGGCCCCGGCTCCCAGCAGGGCCGCCAACGTCGCCCGGATGTCGTCGACGTGCCAGTACGGGACCGGTCCGGTCATCCCCTTGGCGTGACCGTTGGGGTCGAGGCCGACGTCCTGCCCGGAGTCCTTGAATCCGACGTAGTACGCGGTGTCCGCGTAGGGCTCCGTGCCGAGCAACGCGCCGAACAGGGCCTTCGCCCGTGCGAGGTCCTTGACGGGGTAGACGATGGTCTTCAGCCCTGCGGTCATGGTGACTCCTCCGTGGTGTGTTCCGGTGCTTTCACGGTAGAGCGGGGGAGGGCCGGGAGGCTTCTCGAATCCTGACCGGTCCCGGCCCCCAGGGCCTGTCCGGCGGATCAGGTCGAGTCGCGTCGTACCAGTTCCGTCGGCAGGATCACCGCCGCCGGGTCATCGCCCCCTATCTGGGCGAGCAGCACCCGCACCATCTCGTTGCTGATGCGGTCCCAGGGCTGGCGGATGGTGGTGAGGGCGGGGGTGACCGCGGTGGCGGCGGGGGAGTCGTCGAAGCCGCCGACGGCGACGTCCTCCGGGACCCGGCGGCCGGCCTTGTGCAGCGCGGCCAGCACGCCCTGGGCCATCAGGTCGGAGGCGACGAACACCGCGTCCATGTCCGCGGCGCGGTCGAGGAGCTGTTCGGCGGCCGCCTCACCGCTGGCCCGGCTGTAGTCGCCGGAGGCGACGAGGCGGTCGTCGGCCTCGATGCCCGCCTCGGCGAGCACCTCCCGGTAGCCCGCGAGCCGCTCGACACCGCCCGGGGTGTCGAGCGGGCCCGTGACCATCCCGATGCGGCGACGGCCCAGGGAGACCAGGTGCTTGACCATGTCCCGGGCGCCGTCGCGGTCGTCGGCCGCGACGTAACTCACCTTGGAGCCGAGCCCGATGGGCTTGCCGCAGGCGACCAGCGGCACGCCCGCCTCACGCAGCTGCTCGGCGACCGGGTCGCCCGAGTGGCTGGAGACCAGCAGCACTCCGTCGACGTGGCCCGCCGTGATGTACCGCGTTATGCGCCGCCGTTCGTCCTCGGTGCCCGCGAGCATCAGCAGGAGCGGAATGTCGTGCCCGGCCAGCGCCTGGGTGCAGCCGCGCAGCAGGACGTTGAAGTTCGGGTCCTCGAAGAACCTCTCCTGCGGTTCGGTGAGCAGGAAGCCGATCGAGTCGGAGCGGCCGGTGATCAGCGAACGGGCGTGCCGGTTCACGACGTAGCCCGTTCTGCGGATGGCGGCGTTGACCGCCTCCTGTGCCGCCGGGCTCACGTAGTGCCCGCCGTTGAGCACCCGCGACACCGTGCCCCGGGACACGCCGGCCTCGCGCGCGACATCATGGATCGTCGGCGGTCTGCGCCTGCCGCCCGCGTTGGTCATGGTCACGACTTTACGGCTCCCGAGAGGAGATCGAGGCTCCAGAATCGCTGGATGACCAGGAAGAGAGCGATGAGCGGAACGATCGCGAGCAGCGCGCCGGTGATCACCAGCGTGTACAGCGCCGGGGTGTTGGAGCCCTGTTCGAGCAGCGTGAACAGACCCAGCGTGATCGGGAACTTCTCGTCGTCGCTGAGCATGATGTACGGCAGCAGGAAGTTGTTCCACACGGCGACGAACTGGAAGAGGAACACCGTCACCAGTCCGGGCACCATCATCGGCAGCGCGATCCGGGTGAAGATCCGCCACTCGCTCGCCCCGTCCATCCGCCCGGCCTCGACCACGTCACCGGGCACGGCCGCGGAGGAGTAGATCCGGGCGAGGTAGACGCCGTACGGGGAGAGGATGAGGGGGAGCAGCACGGACGCGTACGAGTCCGTGAGGTCCGCCTTCGCCAGCAGCAGGTACTGCGGGATCGCCAGGATCACGGGCGGCATGAGCACGCCCGCCATCAGGACGCCGAAGACGGTTTCGCGGCCGCGGAAGCGGTAGATCGCGAGGGCGTAGCCGCTGAGCGCCGAGACGGCCGTCGACAGGAGGGCGCCGAGGCCCGCGTAGAGGGCGGAGTTGCCCATCCACTTCCAGTAGATCCCGTCGCGGTAGGCGTTGAGGTCCTTGACGTTCTGCGTGAAGCCGGAGCCCGGCAGGAACGTGAAGGTCGAGAACAGCTCACGGCCCGACTTGGTCGCCGCGATCAGCACCCACGCGACGGGCAGCAGGCAGTAGAGCGCGCCGAGCAGCAGCGTCAGGGTGGGCACGAGGGCGATACGGCGGCGCAGGGGCGGGCCCTGGGCGGTGCCGGGGGTGGTACCCGCGGCCGGTGCGGCCTTGCGTACGGCAAGAGAACTCATCGTGCTGCCTCCTGCTTGTTACGGGAATTCGCGGCCCGCAGGAAGCCGAAGGACAGGACGAGGGTGACGACGGCGATGATCGCCGCCTCCGCGGCGGCCGAGTAGATGTCGCCCTTGCCGAAGGCGTCCTGGTACACCTTCATCAGCGGACTCCAGGTCGTGGAGACGGAGTTGGTGAGGGGTTTGAGGGTGGTCGGCTCGCTGAACACCTGGAGCGTCGCGATGATCGAGAAGAAGAAGGTGAGCACCAGCGAGGGCGCCACCATCGGGATCTTGATCTTCAGCGCGATCTGCAGGGGCGTGGCGCCGTCCAGCTTCGCCGCCTCGTACACCTCGGCCGGGATGGCCTGCAGCGAGGTGTAGATGACGATCATGTTGAAGCCGGTGCCGCCCCAGACCGCGATGTTGGACAGGGCGAGATACAGCGGGCCGCCGTCCAGAAGGTTCGGCTGCGGCATCCCCAGCTTGTCGAGGACGAAGTAGAAGGGGCTGACGTCGGGGAGGTACAGGAAGCCCCACAGCAGCGCGGCGACGACGCCGGGAATGGCGTACGGCAGGAAGATCGCGAGCCGGGTGAAGGGGGCCAGGCGCACCTTGTCCGTGTCGAGCATCAGCGCGAACAGCAGTGCGAGGCCCAGCATCACCGGGATCACGATGGCGCCGTAGCCCAGCACGCGCACCGCGCCGCTCAGCAGCTCGGAGTCGGAGAGGGCGTCCTTGTAGTTCGCCAGCCCCGCCCAGACCTCCTTGCGGGCGCCCGAGCCCAGGCCCAGGCCCTTGACCTGCACCTTGTGCAGGCTCAGCCAGAGCGCGTAGCCGATGGGCAGCGCGAAGAAGAGGGCGAAGAGGATCGTCGCGGGGAGGAGGAAAGCGTACGGGGCCCCCTTGACCCCGTACGACTTCCGACGTGCCGTCGTCACTGAGCGACCCCGAAGCCATGCTTCTTGAGGTCGGCCACCGTGTTGTCCTGCATCTTCTTCAGGGCGGTACCGAAGTCCGACTTGTCCTTGGCGGCGGCGCCGAAGGCGTCATTGAAGGTCGTGTAGGCGACGTTCACGTTCGGGCCCCAGGCGGAGGGCGCGGTGGTCTTGGCGATCTCCGCGGCCTTCGGGTAGAAGTCCGCCTGGTTGGAGAAGAACGCCGGCGGCTGGGAGAAGGCGTCACTGGTCTGCGCGGTGGTGGCGGCCGGGTAGATGCCGCCCTCCTTCGCCAGCGCGGCCACCGCCTGCGGGTCCGTGTTCAGCCAGGTCGCGAACTTCGCGGCGGCCGCCTTGTGCTGCGAGTCCGTGGTGACGGCCGTCGAGGAGCCGCCCCAGCTGCCGGTGACGTCCGTGCTGCCGTCCCACTGAGGCAGCGGGGCCATCGCCCACTTGCCCTTGGTGTCGGGGGCCGCGGTGGTGAGGGTGCCCGGCGCCCACACCGCGCTGACCCAGGCGATCTGCTTGCCGGTGTTCAGCGCCTTGTTCCAGGAGGGCGTGTACATCGGCTGGTTGTCGATCGCGCCCTCCTTGACGAGGCCGCCCCAGAAGTCGGCGACCTTCTTCGTCGCCGCGTCGTCGATGCCGACCTTCCACTTGTCGCCCGAGGCGGTCCACCACTTGGCGCCCGCCTGCTGGGCGAGACCCGCGAAGAGGCCGGAGTCGTTGGCGGAGAAGGTCGTCAGGTCCTTGTCCGGAGCCTTCTTCTTCAGCGCGCGGGCCGTCTCGGCGAACTGCTCCCAGGTCGTGGGAACCGTCAGGCCGTACTTCTTGAAGAGGTCCTGGCGGTAGTAGAACATCATCGGGCCGATGTCCTGCGGGATCGCGTACACGGCGTCCGAGCCCAGGGTCGTCTGCTGCCAGACACCGTCGGCGAACTTGCTCTTCGCGTCCTTCGACTCGCCCGCTATGTCGGCGAGCGCGTCATTGCTGACCAGGGTCGGCAGCGCCTGGTACTCGGCCTGGACCAGGTCCGGGGCCTTCTTCGCCTTGTGCGCGGTGAGGATCTTGGTGACCAGCGTGTCGCCCGACGCCTGCTTCTTCACCGTGACCGTGATCTTCTGCTGCTTGCCCGGCCCCTTGTTCCAGAGGTCGGTCACCTTGTCCATGCCCGGAGCCCAGGACCAGTACGTCAGGGACACGGGGCCCGACTCGGACGAGCTCTTGTCGTCCGACGTGCCGCAGGCGGCGAGTGCGGTGCCGCCGAGCGTGACGGCGATGGAGGTGGCCACGAGGCGACGCAGCTTCGTGTTTGGCATGGATCTTTCTCCCCTGACCTGGGTCTCCGCCTGCTGCGGCGACCGTGCCATGCTTCTGTGAGCGTTCACAGTAGAGAAACATCCCGGACACTTGTCAATGGTTGTTGCTGTGCGGTTATGTTGGCCTCGCGCCGCTGATCGAGTGTGTGCACGTTCCCAAATGATCGATTAAACGGGAGAAGATCCATGCCGGAGACCACACCCAAGGGCCTCACCGGGCTCGCCTTCGGTGGGGACTACAACCCCGAGCAGTGGCCGGAAAACGTCTGGCACGAGGACGTCCGGCTGATGCGCGAGGCGGGTGTCACGATGGTGAGCGTCGGGATCTTCTCCTGGGCGCTGCTCGAACCCGCCCGGGGGACGCACGACTTCGGCTGGCTGGACCGACTGCTCGACCTGCTGCACGAGAACGGCATCCGTGCCGACCTCGGCACCCCGACCGTCGCGCCGCCCGCCTGGTTCTACCGCGAGCACCCCGAGGCGCTGCCGGTGGCCGCCGACGGCACCCGCTACGAGTTCGGCTCGCGCGGCGCCATCTGCCACAGCAACAGCGACTACCGCGCCGCCGCGGCGAGCATCACCACCGCACTCGCCACCCGGTACGCCGACCATCCCGCGCTCGCCCTCTGGCACGTCCACAACGAGTACGGAGTGCCCGTCTCGGCCTGCTACTGCGCGTCCTGCGCCGCCCACTTCCGCCGCTGGCTGGCTCGCACGTACGGGACCGTGGACGCGGTCAACGAGGCCTGGGGCACCGCCTTCTGGGGCCAGCGCTACGCGGACTTCGAGCAGATCAACCCGCCGCGCGTGACCCCCACGGTCGGCAACCCGGCCCAGGCCCTGGACTACAAGCGCTTCGCCGACGAGACCATGCGCGAGAACTTCGTCGCCGAGCGGGACATCCTGCACCGCCTCGCCCCCGGCATCCCGGTCACCACGAACTTCATGACCGCCCTCAGCCAGTGCGACTCCGTCGACTACTGGGCCTGGGGCCGTGAGGTCGACCTCGTCACCAACGACCACTACCTGATCACCGACGGCCGCCGCACCCACGTCAACCTCGCGATGGCCGCCGACCTCACCCGCTCCGTCGCGGGCGGCGCCCCCTGGCTGCTGCTCGAACACTCCACGTCCGGCGTCAACTGGCAGCCCCGCAACCCGGCGAAGTCCCCGGGCCAGATGGCCCGCAACTCCCTCGCGCACGTGGCGCGCGGCTCCGAGGGCGCCATGTTCTTCCAGTGGCGGCAGTCCCGGCGCGGCGCCGAGAAGTTCCACTCGGCGATGCTGCCGCACGCCGGCACCGACTCCCGGGTCTGGCGCGAGGTCGTCGAACTCGGCGCGTCCGTCGAGTCGCTGACCTCGGTCAAGGGCAGCCGCACCGTCGCCGACGCCGCCGTGCTGTGGGACTGGCACTCGTGGTGGGCGCAGAGCCTCGACTGGCGCCCCAGCGAGGACCACGACCCGCGCGAGCGCGCCGACGCGTTCTACGAGGCGCTCTACGACCGTCACCTCACGGTCGACTTCGCCCACCCGGAAGCCGATTTGTCGGCCTATCCCCTTGTCGTCGTCCCCGCCCTCTACCTGATGACCGAGGCCGCCGGGAACAACCTCAGGGAGTACGTCGGACACGGCGGCACCCTCGTCGTCTCGTACTTCTCCGGCATCGTCGACGAGCACGACGCCGTGCACCAGGGTGCCTACCCCGGTGCGCTGAGGGACGTGCTCGGCCTGACCGTCGAGGAGTTCTCGCCGCTCCTGAAGGACGACCGGGTCCGGATCACCGGCCCCGACGGCTCCGAGCTCACCGGCGACGTCTGGACCGAGTTCGTGGTGCCGCGCGGCGCCGAGACCGTGTGGACGTACGCCGACGGACTCACCGCGGGCCACCCGGCCGTCACCCGTCACCGGCTCGGCGAGGGCTCCGCCTGGTACGTCTCCACCCGCCTCGGCGCGCAGGGCCTGGACGCCCTCATCGGCTGGGCGTCCGACGACGCGCGGATCGCGCCGCCGGCCGACCTGCCCCGCGATGTCGAAGTGGTGCGCCGCAGCGGTGAGTCGGGCACCTTCCTGTTCGCGATCAACCACACCTCGTCGGACGCCAAGGTGCCGCTGGACGCGGCCGGCACCGAGCTGCTGACGGGCGAACGCGCCACGGGCCGCCTCGTGCTGCCCGCGGGGGCCGTCCGGGTCGTACGGCTCGACGGCTGAGCCGACCGCCGTCCCGGCCGTACGGCCTGACGGCTGAGCCGACCGCCGTCCTCGCCGTACGACTTCACGCCTCACCCGACCGCCGCCGGGTCGCAGGGCCCCGCGGCCGAGCCGAACTCCCCTCCGCCCGTGAGTGCCACGAGAGCCGCGGGCGGAGGGGGCGCCCCCAGAGCCACTCCGGGGGCACCCCCATTCCCATCACGTCGAAGGGACGACGGACGAAGATGTTCCATCCCAGACGCACACTCAGGACCCTGCTGCTGCCGCTCGCGGCCGGGCTGGCCCTCACCGCCCTGCCCGCGCAGACGGCACAGGCGGCGAGCACCCTCACCAACGCCGGATTCGAGGCCGACGGCGCCGGCACGGCCACGCCCGCCGGCTGGTCGGAGTACGGCGACACCGGCGCCTCCTACGTGGAGGCCGGGGGCCACAGCGGTGGTTACCGCCTCACGCAGTACTCCTCCGCCGCCTACAAGGTGGAGACGTACCAGTACCTCTCCGGACTGACCAACGGGAACTACCGGCTCACCGCCTGGGTGCGCTCGGGCGGCGGCCAGAACTCCGCCTACCTCGCGCTGAAGAACTGCGGCGGCACCGAGCAGCGCACCGACCTGCCGGTCTCCAGCAGCGGATGGATACACCTCGTCGTCCCCGTCGTGGTGACCGGCAACCAGTGCACGATCAGCATCGACTCCGATGCCAACGCGGGCAACTGGATCAACGTCGACGACCTGACGTTCACCTCCGGCAGCGCCACCGGGCTCTCCGTCAAGGGCTCCGACATCTCCTCCCTCGCCAAGAGCGAGGCCCTCGGCGGCGTCTACAGGACCAGCTCCGGCACCACCGGTGACGCGCTCGCCATCCTGAAGTCCGCAGGTATGAACTACGCGCGCCTGAAGGTCTGGGTGAACCCCGCCGACGGTTACAACAACAAGACGCGCGTCCTGGCGATGGCCAAGCGCATCAAGGCGCAGGGCATGAAGCTCCTGGTCGACTTCCACTACTCGGACACCTGGGCCGATCCCGGCGCCCAGACCAAGCCGGCCGCCTGGGCGGGCCACTCCTACAGCCAGCTGAAGACGGACGTCTACAACCACACGTACGACGTCCTCAACGCGCTGAAGGCGCAGGGCACCACCGCCGACATGGTCCAGGTCGGCAACGAGATCAACGGCGGGATGCTGTGGTCCGAGGGCTCCACCGACAACTGGTCGCAGCTTGCCGGGCTCCTCAACTCCGGCTACGACGCCGTCAAGGCCGTCAGCTCGTCGACGACCGTCGCGCTGCACCTCGCCAAGGGCGGCGACCTGTCCGGCACCCGCTGGTGGTTCGACAACGCGGTCTCAAGCGGCGTGAAGTTCGACGCCATCGGCCTGTCCTACTACGGCTACTGGCACGGCCCGCTCTCCGACTTCCAGACGACCCTGGACGACGCGGCCGCGCGCTACGGCAAGCCGGTGTTCCTGGCCGAGACGGCCTACCCCTTCCGTCTCGACAGCGACGACTCGCTCGTCAACCAGATCGACACGACCGGTGAGCTGGTTTCCGGCTACCCGGCCACCACCGCCGGGCAGTCCGCGTGGCTGCGGGACGTGATGAACGTCGTGGAGGCCGTCCCGAACGGCCGCGGCCTCGGTGTCTTCTACTGGGAGGCCACCTGGACCGCCGTCACCGGCAACGGCTGGGACCCGGCCGACGCCACGTCCGGCAACGGCTGGGAGAACCAGGCGCTGTTCGGCTTCGACGACAAGGCGCTGCCCGCCATGTCGCAGTTCGGCCACCGCTGATCAGCCACCTGATCAGCGGCCTGATCAGTCACCGTCGATGACATGAGGGCCCGGCTGCCGCGGCGGCCGGGCCCTTGTGGTCGTCCAGGGACTTTCGGGCCGCGCGCAGGCGTGGAAGTCCCGTGCGGGTCGCTCCGGGCTGCGGGACAGTGGTGACACAGCGCCACCATCACGAAGAGCAGGGGGGACGAGATGCTGAGGGTTCCCGTCGGCGGGCAACGGCTGGACATCCTGGAGTGGCTGCGGGACCCCGCCGCGCACTTCCCGCCCGAGCGCCACGGCTCTCTCCTCGACGGCGTCGACGCGGCCACCCTCGCCACCAAGCTCGGCGTGAGCCACGCCGTCGCCCGCACCCACCTCGATCTCCTCGTCGGGGTCGGGCTGCTGCGCGCGAGGAAGATCGGGCGACGCACGCTCTACCGCCGCGACGAGTACCGCATCGCGGAGGTCCGCTCCCTGTTCGAGAAGGGCTGGTAGGGCGGGGAGAGGAAGCGTGGGAGGGGCGGCGGGGGCGCCGCGTGCCCCGGTCGAGTGTGCGAGGGCGATGGGGTCGGCGTTACCCTGTTCAGCGGCCGCGATCATGTGTCGCGGCGCGGCGGTGGGGCCCGCCGTACCCGAACCGCGGCGCTGATGCCGCCAACGGTCCCTACTTGCGATGAGGTGTGCCCGGGGGCCCGGGCCCGGCGAGTAGGAGAAGTACGTCATGACAGTCCCGCATCCCGAGCGCGTCGACGAGCCGGGTGCCCCCGCACGGCCGACCCCGCGGCCCGCGTCCCCCTGGCACGGCCAGGCTCCGGTCGTGGCGATGGTCTCGCTCGGCGGAGCCATCGGCGCCACCGCCCGGTACGGGGCCGCGCGGCTGTGGCCCGTGGAGACGGGCGGGTTCCCCTGGACCACGTTCTGGGTCAACGTCATCGGCTGTGCGGTGATCGGCGTCTTCATGGTCGTCATCACGGATGTGTGGGCGGCCCACCGACTCGTGCGGCCCTTCTTCGGCACCGGTGTGCTGGGAGGGTTCACCACCTTTTCGACGTACGCCGTGGACATCCGGAAACTGGTCGACTCGGGCCACCCCGGAACCGGCCTCGCCTATCTCGCCGCGACCTTGTGCGCGGCGCTCACGGCGGTGTGGCTCGCGGTGACCGCGACCCGCCGCGCCCTGGTAAGGAGGCAGCGATGACACGGCTGACGGGCAGCGCCCTACGGGTGACGATCTTCATCGGCGAGAACGACGTCTGGCACCACAAGCCGCTGTACACGGAGATCGTGCACCGCGCCCACGCGGCGGGACTGGCCGGCGCGAGCGTCTTCCGTGGCATCGAGGGCTTCGGCGCCTCCTCGCTGATCCACACCTCGCGGCTGTTGTCGCTGAGCGAGGACCTGCCGGTGGCGATCGTCATCGTGGACACCGAGGACCGCGTCCGTGCCTTCCTGCCCCAGCTCGACGAACTCGTCGGCGAGGGGCTGGTGATCCTCGACGACTGCGAAGTCATCCGGTATGCGGGACGTGACGGCGAATCCGACAAAACGGGCAAGAAAGGTAAGAGGTAGTTGTGAACTGGCTGCTGGTGATCGTCGGCGGAATGGTCGGCGCGCCCCTGCGCTATCTGACCGACCGTGCGGTGCAGACCAGGCACGACACCGTCTTCCCCTGGGGCACCTTCGCGGTCAACGTCGTCGGCTGTCTGGTTCTCGGCCTGCTGACCGGCGCGGTCGCCGCGGGGACCGCGGGGTCCCACCTTCAGCTGTTCCTCGGGACCGGCCTGTGCGGGGCGCTGACCACATACTCGACGTTCTCGTACGAGACACTACGGCTGACCGAGACCGGCGCGGGGTTCTACGCTGCGGCCAACGTGCTCGTGAGCGTGACGGCCGGGCTCGGCGCGGCGTTCGCGGGTGTCTCGTTCGCCCAGGCGTTGTGGGCCTAGGCATCGGACGTCACTCGCGCATAGTAAGACTGTCTACAGCACTGTCGACCAACCTTCCTCATCATCAACCCCTCAGACCTAGAACTGGATCCCATGAGCGTCATCAACGTCGGTCAGGCCGTCGTCCTCGGAGTCGTCGAGGGAGTGACCGAGTTCCTCCCCGTCTCCTCCACCGGCCACCTCAAGATCACCGAGGGGCTGATGAACATCCCGGTCGACGACAAGGCCGTCGTCGGGTTCTCGGCGGTCATCCAGGTCGGCGCGATCGCCGCCGTACTGGTGTACTTCTTCAAGGACATCGTGCGGATCGTCTCCGCGTGGGGCCGGGGGCTGCGCAACCGCGAGGAGCGGCAGCACCACGACTACAAGTTCGCCTGGTGGGTCATCTACGCCACCGTCCCGATCGTGATCGTGGGCCTCGCCGCCAAGCCGCTCATCGACGGGGCGCTCGGCTCCCTGTGGGTGGTCGCGGGCTCGCTGATCGTCGGCAGTGGTGTGATGTGGGCGGCGGACCAGATGGGACGCCACAAGCGCGGTGAGGACGACACGTCCTTCAAGGACGCGATGCTGGTCGGTTGTTCGCAGATCCTCGCGCTGCTCTTCCCGGGCTTCTCGCGCTCCGGCGCCACGATGTCGACCGCGCTGATCCTGGACCTGGATCGGGTCGCCGCCACCCGGCTCTCCTTCTTCCTCGGCATCCCCGCCCTCACCGGCGCCGGTCTGTACGAGCTCAAGGACGCCCTGGGTACGGGGGTGGGCGCCGCGCCGCTCGCCGTCGGCACGATCGTCTCCTTCGTCGTCGCCTACGGGTCGATCGCCTGGCTGCTGAAGTTCGTCGCCAAGCACTCCTTCAACGCCTTCGTGATCTACCGGATCGTGATCGGTCTGGCACTGTTCGGGCTGCTGGCGAGCGGGACCCTCGCCAGCTGATCGCGGAAACAGCAGCTCACAGGGGGTGCGAAGCCGGTTTACAGGCTTCGCGCCCCCTGAATGTTTCTTTTCACTCCCCTTGACAGCCCCCTCTTGTCACCCGCAGGATCACCCCCGTGAACCTGTCAGACAGCCAGACAGGTGGATCGGTACCGCGGCGCGTCAGCGCCATGGAAGCGGTGCTCACCCACCTTCGCAGCGCCATCGAGCGCGGCGAATACGCCATCGGTGACAAGCTCCCCTCCGAGGCCGAGCTGTGCCGCCGCCTGGAGGTCAGCCGGCCGGTGCTCCGCGAGGCGCTGCGGGCCCTGCAGGTGATGGGCCTGACCGTGTCCCGTACGGGCAAGGGCACCTTTGTGGTCGCCAACACGGTCGAGGACCCCACCTTCGGCGACTACGCGGCCAGCGACCTGCTCGAGGTGCGCCGCCACGTCGAGATCCCGGTCGCCGGTTACGCGGCGGTGCGCCGCACCCCGGAGAACCTCGACCACCTGGCCCATCTGCTGGACCGGATGGAGCGGGAGACCGACACCACGGCGTGGGTCGCGATGGACACGATCTTCCACATCGCGGTCGCCGAGGCCTCGCAGAACCCGGTCTTCCGCAGGGTGATCGAAGAGATCCGGGACGCTCTGGCCCGCCAGTCCGCCTTCCTCAACGAGCTCGGCGGGCGGCGCGAACAGTCCAACCGTGAGCACCGGGCGATCGTCGAAGCGCTGATCGACGGCAGTGAACACGACGCGGTGGAGGCGATGTCCCATCACCTCGACCGCGTGGAGACCACCCTCACCGACATCGTGCGCCCCGCGCGTACGGACATCCCCACGGAAGGCGGACCCGAGGCGTGAGCGAGCAGTCCCTCAAAGACGAGGCCACATCGGCAGGCAAACCGGCCGCGCACGTCGACGCCGGAGACGCGGGTTACAGCAAGTCGCTGAAGTCCCGGCACGTCAACATGATCGCCATCGGCGGTGCCATCGGCACCGGCCTGTTCCTCGGCGCGGGCGGCCGGCTGGCCGACGCCGGCCCCTCCCTCTTCGTGGCGTACGCGGTGTGCGGCGTCTTCGCCTTCCTCGTCGTGCGCGCGCTCGGCGAACTCGTCCTGTACCGGCCGTCCTCCGGCGCCTTCGTGTCGTACGCCCGGGAGTTCCTGGGGGAGAAGGGCGCGTACGTCGCCGGCTGGATGTACTTCCTGAACTGGGCCACCACCGGTATCGCCGACATCACCGCCGTGGCCGTCTACACCCACTACTGGGGCATGTTCTCCGACATCCCGCAGTGGGTGATCGCGCTCGTCGCGCTCGCCGTCGTCCTCACGGTGAACCTGATATCCGTACGCATGTTCGGCGAACTGGAGTTCTGGTTCGCGATCATCAAGGTGAGCGCGCTCGTCGTCTTCATGCTCATCGGCATCTTCCTGCTGGTCACCCAGCACCCCGTCGACGGCACCACCCCCGGCCCGTCCCTGATCACCGACAACGGCGGAATCTTCCCCAACGGCCTGCTGCCGATGCTGCTGATCATCCAGGGCGTCGTCTTCGCCTACGCCTCCGTCGAGCTGGTCGGTGTCGCGGCGGGCGAGACGGAGAACCCCGAGAAGATCATGCCGAAGGCGATCAACTCGATCATGTGGCGTGTCGGCCTGTTCTACGTCGGTTCGGTCGTCCTGCTCTCGATGCTGCTGCCCTGGAACAAGTACAGCGCGGGCCAGAGCCCCTTCGTGACCGTCCTGTCGAACATCGGAATCCCGGCGGCGGGCGGCGTGATGAACCTGGTCGTGCTCACCGCGGCCATGTCGTCCCTCAACTCCGGCCTCTACTCCACCGGCCGCATCCTGCGCTCCATGGCGATGTCGGGCTCCGCTCCCAGGTTCACCGGCGTGATGAGCCGCAGCCAGGTCCCGTACGGCGGCATCCTGCTCACCAGCGGGATCTGCGTCCTCGGTGTCGGCCTCAACTTCGTGGTCCCCGCCGACGCCTTCGAGATCGTCCTGAACTTCGCCGCCATCGGTATCCTCGCCACCTGGGGCATGATCATGCTCTGCCATGTGCTGTTCTGGCGGAAGACCCAGCGCGGCGAGCTGACCCGGCCGAGCTACCGCCTGCCCGGCTCGCCGTGGACCGAGCTCGTGACGATCGGCTTCCTCGTGTCCGTCCTCGTCCTGATGTACGCCGACGGGGGAGCGGGGCGCACCACCGTGCTGTGTCTGCCGCTGATCGCCGTGGCGCTGGTCGCCGGGTGGTACGGGGTGCGCCGCCGGGTCTCCGGCATCCGTGACGGAGTGGACGCGTGAGCACGAGCATGACGTACGCCGCCTCGATCGCCGCCGCCCCGGTGATCCGCGAACCCCTGCACGCCCCCGTCGCCCACCTCGTCCGCGGTGGAGTCGTCGAAGGCATCCACTACGGCTCGGTGGTCGTACTGGCCGCCGACGGCGGCGTCGACCTCCAGATCGGCGACATCGAGGCCGCGTTCCACCCGCGCTCGGCACTCAAGCCCGTCCAGGCGGTGGCGATGCTGCGGGCGGGACTGCCGCTGGACGGCGAACTGCTCGCGCTGGCCGCGGCCAGTCACTCGGGCGAGGAGCGGCACCTGGCCGGGACCCGGCGGATCCTGGAACTGGCCGGAGTCACCGAGGACGACCTGCGCAACGTGCCCGACCTGCCGTACGACCCGGTCGTGCGGGACGCCTGGATCCGCGAGGGGCGGCTGCCGTCCCGGCTCGCGCAGAACTGTTCCGGCAAACACGCCGCCATGCTGATGACCGCCCGGCTCAACGGCTGGTCCCTCGACGACTACCTTGACCCGGGTCACCCCCTCCAGCAGGCCGTCGCGGAGATCGTCGAGGACCTCACGGGGCAGGCGATCGCCCAGGTCACCGTCGACGGTTGTGGCGCGCCCCTCTTCTCCGTCTCGCTGCACGGGCTCGCCCGCGCCGCCGCCCGGATCACCACCGCACCGGCCGGCACCCCCGAGGCGCGGGTCGCCGACGCGATGCGCGAGCACGCCGAGATGGCGTCCGGCTCCGGCCGCGATGTCGCGGCGCTGATGCGGGCCGTTCCGGGACTGCTCACCAAGGACGGCTTCGAGGGCGTCCAGATGGCCGCGCTGCCCGACGGCCGGGCCGTCGCCGTGAAGATCGCCGACGGTGCGGACCGGGCGCGTGGGCCGGTGGCCGCGGCGGCGCTGGCGCGCGCGGGGGTCGCCCCGGCGTTGCTTGCGGAGTTCGGCGCCGTGCCGTTGCTCGGAGGCGGTGCCGTGGTGGGCGGGCTTCGCCCCGCCCGGGCGCTCGATCCGCTCCCGGGCTGAGCGGTGTGCGACCAGGTCGTGGGGGTGCGTCGCCGAGTGCGGGCCGTTGTGGCTGGTCGCGCAGTTCCCCGCGCCCCTTGGGCCCGTGCACCTCGGGCCCGGAAACGGCTCGCCCCCGACCGCCTCACCCATCCCACTCCCACCCCTCCGAAAGAGGACCGCTCAGTCATGACCGTCGCCGTAGCGCACCGCAGTGAACACGATCTGCTCGGGGACCGTGACGTCCCGGCCGAGGCGTACTGGGGCATCCACTCCCTGCGCGCCACCGAGAACTTCCCCATCACGGGAACGTCGATCTCCGCCTACCCGCATCTGATCGAGGCCCTGGCCGCCGTCAAGGAGGCCGCCGCCCGTGCCAACGAGGAACTCGGCCTGCTGGAACCGGAGAAGGCCATGGCCATCGTCGCGGCCTGCCGGGAGATCCGCGCCGGCAAGCTGCACGACCAGTTCGTCGTCGACGTGATCCAGGGCGGCGCCGGCACCTCGACGAACATGAACGCCAACGAGGTCGTCGCCAACCGGGCGTTGGAGCTCCTCGGCCGTGCCAAGGGCGAATACCAGTACCTGCACCCCAACGAGGACGTCAACCTCGGCCAGTCGACCAACGACGTCTACCCCACCGCCGTCAAGGTCGCCACCGTCTTCGCGGTGCGCGAGCTGCTCAAGGCGATGGCCGTGCTCCAGGACGCCTTCGCCGCCAAGGCCTTCGAGTTCCGCGACGTGTTGAAGATGGGGCGTACCCAGCTCCAGGACGCGGTGCCGATGACCCTCGGGCAGGAGTTCTCGGCGTACGCGGTGATGCTCGACGAGGACCGCAGCCGTCTCGCCGAGGCCGTCGAGCTGATCCACGAGATCAACCTCGGCGCCACGGCCATCGGTACCGGCCTCAACGCCCCCGCCGGATACGCGGAATCCGCCCGCCGCCACCTCGCCGCGATCACCGGGCTGCCCCTGGTCACCGCCGCCAACCTGGTCGAGGCCACCCAGGACTGCGGCGCCTTCGTCCAGATGTCCGGCGTGCTCAAGCGGATCGCGGTGAAGCTGTCGAAGAGCTGCAACGACCTGCGGCTGCTGTCCTCCGGGCCGCGCGCGGGCCTCAACGAGATCAACCTGCCGCCGGTGCAGGCCGGTTCGAGCATCATGCCCGGCAAGGTCAACCCGGTGATCCCCGAGGTCGTCAACCAGGTCGCCTTCGAGGTCATCGGCAACGACGTCACCATCACCATGGCCGCGGAAGCGGGGCAGCTCCAGCTCAACGCCTTCGAGCCGATCATCCTGCACTCCCTGTCCGAGAGCCTCACCCACCTGCGTACCGCCTGCCTGACCCTCGCAGAGCGTTGCGTCACCGGGATCACCGCCAACACGGAGGTCCTGCGCGCCGCGGTCGAGAACTCCATCGGCCTGGTGACCGCCCTGAACCCGCACATCGGGTACACGGCCGCCACCGACATCGCCAAGGAGGCCCTCGCCACCGGGCGCGGCGTCGCCGAACTCGTCCTGGAGAAGGGCCTGTTGCCCGCTGAGCGGCTGGCGGCGCTGCTGCGGCCCGAGGTGATCGCGGGCAGCGGCAGCCCGCAGGCGGTGTGACCCGATGCGCACCGGGACCGGCCCGGCGGCACAATGGTGATCATGGCTGCTTCGTCGTATCCGTCGTCCCCGACCTTCCAGCCGGTCCTGGAGCGCATCGCCACCGAGATCGGGCAGACACCCGGCCGCGGGCGGCCCGCCGACTACATCCCGGCGCTGGCCGCCTGCGACCCCCGGCGCTTCGGCATGGCCGTGGCCGAGCTCGACGGCACGGTGTACGGCGTGGGGGACTGGCGGCAGCCGTTCTCCACGCAGTCCATCACCAAGGTCTTCACGCTCGCCCTCGACCTCGCCCGTGAGGGCGACGAACTGTGGGAACACGTCGGTCGCGAGCCCTCCGGCAACCCCTTCAACTCGCTGGTGCAGCTGGAGTACGAGAACGGCATCCCTCGCAATCCCTTCATCAACGCGGGCGCCCTGGTCGTCACCGACCGGCTCCAGACCCGTACCGGCGACGCGGCCGGCACCCTGCTGGCCTTCCTCCGTGCGGAGAGCGGCAACGCCGACCTCACCTTCGACAAGGAGGTGGCCGCCTCCGAGGCCACCCGCGGCGACCGCAACGCGGCCCTCGGCCACTTCATGGCCTCGTACGGCAATATCGACAACCCGGTGCCGGTCCTCCTCGACCAGTACTTCCGCCAGTGCTCGATCGAGGCGTCCTGCGCCGACCTCGCCCTCGCCACGAGCTTCCTGGCCCGGCACGGCATCCGCGCCGACGGCTCCCGACTGCTCACCCAGAGCCAGGCCAAGCAGGTCAACGCGGTCATGCTGACGTGCGGCACATACGACGCGGCGGGCGAATTCGCCTACCGCGTCGGCCTCCCCGGCAAGAGTGGCGTAGGCGGCGGCATCATCGCGGTGGTCCCAGGCCGCTGCACCCTGTGCGTGTGGAGCCCAGGTCTGGACGAGCGGGGCAACTCGGTGGCGGGCGTGGCGGCCCTGGACCGCTTCACGACACTGACGGGCGTGTCGGTGTTCTGAGTCCGTACGGGTGGGGTTCACCCCGTCCCGGCTCGGTGGAGCGCCCCCGTCAGGGGCGCGGGGCTGTGACACGATGCGGCTCCGCCGCGTGGGCGCGACAAGCCACCACGCACCCGCACCCGACGGAGCGCCACGCGGAGGTAACTCCACGGATGCCGCCGGGAAGGCACGACGTCGCTGTCCGGCCACCCGCCCTTGACACGCTTGCCAAGTGTTGGCCAAGGCTCCCTTCGATCTCCACCGCTGTCAGGCCCTGGGCCTGACCGGTACCGCCTTCCTCGCGCTCGGCGGTGAGACGGCCGGCGCCCTGCCCACGCGGGACTTCCTCGCCCCCGGCTCCGCGCGTGCCGTACTCGGCGTGGTCGGGGTCTACTTCGGCGTCGTCCTGCTGATCGCCGCGTGGGTGCTGCTCGGCAAGGTCGTACGCGGTCCAGAGCCGCCGACGCCACGCGCACTGCTCCTGGTGCTCGCCGCGTGGGCGGCGCCGCTGCTGCTCGCGCCGCCGCTGTTCAGCAGGGACGTGTACAGCTATCTCGCGCAGGGCGCCATGGTCGACGCGCACATCGACGTGTACGCCAACGGGCCCGCGCAGCTCGGCGGGCCGCTCGCCGACGAGGTGGCACCGGTGTGGCAGCAGACCTCGACGCCGTACGGTCCGGTCTTCCTCGCCGTCGCCTCCGCGCTGTCCGGCCTCACCCGCGGGGAGATACCGGCCGGCCTGCTCGGCATGCGCCTGGTCGCGCTGCTCGGCGTCGGCCTGATGGCGGCGGCGCTGCCCCGCCTCGCCCGGCACAGCGGTGCCGATCCGGCCGCCGCGCTGTGGCTCGGCGCGCTCAACCCGCTCGTGCTGCTGCACCTGGTGGCCGGTGCGCACAACGACGCCATCATGCTGGGACTGCTCGGCGTCGGCCTGGTCGCCGCGCGCGGCCGATGGCACCTGCTGGGCGTCGTCCTCATCACCCTCGCCGCACTGGTCAAGGCGCCGGCCGTGCTCGGCCTGCTGGCGGTGGTGGCGCTGCGCGGGCGTCGCGGAGCAGTACGCACGGTCCTGACCACGACCGGGGTCGCGCTCGCCACCACGGCCGCGGTGACCGCCGTGGCGGGCACGGGGTACGGCTGGATAGCGGCCCTGAAGACCCCCGTCTCCCCGCACAACTGGTCGCCCACCAGCGTCCTCGGCCGCGCCACCGGCGCCCTGTTGGAGGATCTCGGCAGCGGTCTCGCCCCGCTGGCGATGCCCGTCTGGCACGCGACCGGGCTGGTGGTGACCGTCCTGGTCGTCCTGTTCATATGGCTGCGCCTGCGGCCGGGCCCCATCTACGCGCTGGGCCTGAGCCTGGGCGCGGTCGCCGTGTTCGGTCCCGCGATCCGGCCCTGGTACGCCCTGTGGGGCCTGTTCCTCATCGCCGCCGCGGCGCCCAACGGCTCGGTGCGCCACCGGGTCGCGGCGGCCAGTGCGGTACTCGCGCTCGCCGTCCTGCCCAGTGGCGGACCGCCGGACGTGGATCAGGTGGTGCTGGCCGTATCCGGCGGCGCGCTCGCCCTCGTCGTGCTCTGGCAGGCCCGTCAGGCCGCCAGGGCCGAGGAGCCGGCGCAGCCGCCGGTGCTGGGACGGACGGCATGAGACATCTGGACACCGACGGCCGACGGCTGCTCGGCCTGCTCTCTCTCGCCGTCTCGGTGGGCGTGTTCACCGCGACCGTGCCGCTGCTGCGCGGCTGGTTCGATCTGCGCGTCTACTACGGCACCGTCGACGCCTGGGTCCATCACGGCGGCCGGATCTACGACTACTGGGTGCCGGGAACCACGTACGGATTCACCTATCCGCCGTTCGCGGCCGTGGCCATGCTGCCGATGGCGCTTGTCGGGCTGCGCATCGCGATCGCCGTCTCCGTGGTGCTCAATCTCGTGGCGCTGGCGCTCGTGGTGTGGATCCTGGTCGGGCCCGCGCTGCGCCGCTACGGCTGGTACGGCTACGCCCTCGTGGCCTGTCTGCTGACCCTGCTCGAACCGGTCCGCGACACCTTCAGCTTCGGGCAGGTCAACCTGCTGCTGCTGGCCCTCGTCCTGAGCGACGCCTGGCTGCTGTCGACCGGCCGGGGACGCCGGGCGGGCGTCGGCATCGGGCTGGCCGCCGCGATCAAGCTCACCCCTGCGCTCTTCATCGGTCTGCTGCTGTTCGGCCGCCGCTGGCGCGCCGCCGGCGTCGCGACGGCCGTCGCCGCGGCGGCCACCGGTCTCGCGGCCTGGGCGGCACCGGACGCCTCGCGTTTCTACTGGTCCGAGGCACTGTGGGACACCACTCGCATCGGACGTCTCGCCTATGTCTCCAACCAGTCGCTGCAGGGCGTCCTGGCCCGGCTCGCCGCACCGGGCGAACCGAGTCGGGCCGTGTGGGCGGCGACCGCCCTGCTGATCCTGTGCGTCTGGGCGTGGCGGACCTCGAGGGCGCTGGCCGACGAGGACTGGACGGCCGCGTTCGCCCTCACCGGGCTCGCCGCCTGCCTCCTCAGCCCGATCACCTGGGTGCACCACCTCGTCTGGCTGCTGCCGTCCTTCGCCGTACTGCTGCACCGGCACCGGGCGCGGGTCGCGGCGGCCCTGTACGCGGTGCTGTGCAGCAGCGTGGTGTGGCTCTGGTTCGACGACTCCTCCGGCCTCGACGGATTCCTCGGCAGCAACACGTACACGTGGATCACACTGGGGCTGTTGCTGTGGCTGCCGGCGGGTCAGTCGCGGGTGGCCCGCACGCCCTTGAGACGCAGAGCGAGGGCCACTCCGCCCGCGCCCAGACCCGCGGCGCCCAGGATTCCGGCCGCCTCCGGCCAGCCGCCGTCGGGGCCGCCCGCGGACCCGGTTCTCGCCTGCACGGGCGAGGCGCCCGCCGCCGGGACGGACCGGCTGTCGGGGAGCGATCCGACGGGTTCGACGTGCCCGGCGGCCGCGAAGCCCCAGTCGAGCAGCGAGCGGGCCTCCTCGTACACCGTGGTGCCGCCACCCGCCTGAGGGTTCATCACCGTGACGAGGAGGGTGCGTCCGCCCCGGTGCGCGGCGGCGACGAGTGTGTTGCCCGCGTTGGTGGTGTAGCCGTTCTTGACGCCGATCAGGCCTGGGTAGGGCGCCACCCCGTCGGCGCCGGTCAGCAGCCGGTTGGTGTTCTGGATCTGGTACGGGTAGCCGTCGCCGGGGAAGGTGGCCTCGGCGGTGGAGCAGTAGCGCGCGAACTCCGGGTTGCGCAGGCCGGCCCGTCCGAAGACCGCGAGGTCGTACGCCGACGAGACCTGGCCGGGGGTGTCGTAGCCGTCGGGCGACTCGACATGGGTGTCGAGGGCGCCCAGCGAGCGGGCCTTGGCCTGCATCCGGACCGCCGTCCGGTGCCAGCCGCCGTTCATCGCGGCCAGTACGTGCACGGCGTCGTTGCCGGAGTTGAGAAAGACGCCGCGCCACAGGTCGGCCACGCGGTAGGTGTGCCCCGCGGCCACGCCCACCAAGCTGCTGCCGTCGCCGATGCCCTCCAGTTCCTCCTCCTTGACGGTGTGCTGGATGCCGGCGGGCAGCGCCGGGAGCACGGTGAGCGCGAAAAGGGTCTTGAGGGTGCTGGCGGGCGGCAGCTTGAGGTGCGCGTCGTGCGCGGCGAGCACCTCGCCGGTGCCTGAGTCGGCCACCACCCACGACAGCGCCGAGACGTTCGGCAGTGCGGGGGCGTCGGACCGTGTGCGTACCTGTGTCCCGGCCCGCTGGAGGTAGGGCGTCTGGGCGGCCATGGGTCTCGGCAGGCCCGTACCGAGGCGGGCGAGGGCCGGACTCGGCGCGAGGGCCAGTGCTCCGGCCACACAGAGGGCGGAGCAGGAGAAGGCGGTCAACGAGACGACCATCCGGGATGGGAATCCGATTGTCATACTGTCAACGTAGGAACGGAGTCGCCGTGCGCCGGGGTGCCAGGCCCGAGCGAGGGGATGCAGTACCCGGATGCCACACGCGGGAGAGGTCCGGGGGTCCGGCGTGGCGGATTCGCGGTGGGGTCAGGCGGTGGGCAGGGTCGGCTGGACCTGACGCAGGAAGGTCGCGTTGTCCGGCGTGGCGCGCAGCCGCTCCAACAGGGTTTCCAGGGCGGCCTGGGCGTCCCGGCTCTGCAGGGCGCGTCGCAGGCCGCGTACGGCCGTCAACTCGGCCCCGGGCAGGAGCAGTTCCTCGCGGCGGGTGCCGGAAGGGATGATGTCCACGGCCGGGAACACACGCCGTGAGGCGAGGATACGGTCGAGGCGGAGCTCCATGTTGCCGGTGCTCTTGAGCTCCTCGAAGAAGTAGTCGTCGGCGCGGGAGCCGGTCTCCACCAGGGCGGTGGCGAGGATGGTGAGCGAGCCGCCCTCCTCGGCGAGGCGCGCGGCGCCGAAGAACCGCTTGGGACCGTGCACCGCGGCGGCGTCGACGCCGCCGCTGAGGGTGCGGCCACCGGAGGCGGCCGCGTTGTTGTGCGCGCGGCACAACCGGGTGAGCGAGTCCATCAGGATGACGACGTCCTCGCCCTGTTCGACGAGCCGCTTGGCGCGCTCGACGACGAGCTCGGCCAGGGCGATGTGCTGCTTCGGCGTCTTGTCGAAGGTCGAGGCGTAGACCTCGCCACGGACGGAGCGCCGCATGTCGGTGACCTCTTCGGGCCGCTCGTCGAGGAGCAGCACGATCAGACGGCATTCGGGGTGGTTGCCCGCGACGGCGGCGGCGAGCTGCTGGAGCAGTACCGTCTTGCCGGTCTTGGGCGGGGCGACGATCAGACCGCGCTGGCCCTTGCCGACGGGGGAGACCAGGTCGACGACGCGTCCGGCCATGCCGCTCGCCGGGTGCTCCAGGCGGAGCCGGTCGCGCGGGTGCAGCGGGGTGAGGTCGTGGAAGTGCGGGCGGCGGCGCAGCTCTTCGGGGGTGCGGCCGTTGATCCGCTCGACCTCGGCGAGGGCGCGGGGTCCGCCGCGTACGCCTTCGACGGTGTCGCCCTTGCGCAGGCCGTGACGGCGGATCAGCGCGGCGGAGACCTGGACGTCGGTCGGCGTGGGCAGGCAGCTCTCGGCGGCGCGCAGGTACCCCTGCCCGTTGTGCGCGATGTCGAGGACACCGGTGGCGTGGGCCGGGAGCTGCTTCTGTACGGGAGGGTGTTCGAGTGTGGTGGTCATGAGAGGTGGTCCTTTCGAGGACGGAATCATGAGGTCATGAAGAAGGGAGGGGTGTGCCGGGGGGAGGCGGCGTGCTCACGCCTCGGTGCGGCGGGGAAGATCACCTGAAGGAGCTACGGCTGACCGCGCTCGGAAGGTGATGCGAAGAAGCTGGTCGCCCGATCGGAAACGCGACGGGGATGTCAGCGAAAGAAGGGGATTCAGCACCGGCGCCCGAGACGGGGCGTACACAAGTGCTGAGTGCAGACTACCACGGCCTGTGGCGAAGTGGCTGTGATCTAGCTCTCAACGGCCCGCCAGGAGGCCGTACAGCAGCGGAATGCGCGGCTCCCCCTCCGGCAGGCGCCACCAGCCGGACGGCGTACGGACCATCTGCGGCCAGCGCGGCCAGGGAAGCTCGTCGCTCTCCCGGAGCCGGCGGACACCGAGTCCCGCCCTCGTCAACGCGTTGATGACCTCGTCCATTCCGTGCATCCACTCGTAACTGTCGGTCGCGCCCTCGACGGCCGGTCCGTCGGTGTACGTGTAGGTCGCGTTCCGGTGCACGGCGTCCCGGCCGCCCAGGTAGTCGTGGCGCAGCAGCAGTTCGGTGCCCTCGCCCTCGGCGGGCTTGGGGCCCAGCGCGTTGAGCAGCGGATGGAACTCGGCGATGTACAACCTCCCTCCCAGGCGCAGCAGTTGAGCGATGACGCTGGCCCAGCGGTCCAGATCGGGCAGATAGCACAGGGCGCCCTTGCCGGTGTAGATCACGTCGAACCGCCGCCCGTCCAGGGCTTCGACGGCGTCGTACACATTGGCCCGTACGTACGTCACGTCGGCGCCCGCCCGTGCCGCGATGTCGGCAGCGGCCGCCACGGACGCCTCGGAGATGTCCAGGCCGACGGTCCGCGCGCCGCGCTCGGCGAAGGCGATCGTCTCGGTGCCGAGGTGGCACTGGAGATGGAGCACGTCGAGGCCGGCCAGGTCCCCGAGGTCCTCCCACTCGAAGGCGGCGAACCAGCGCGCCGGGTCGAGCTTCTCGCCCAGCCCGTAGAACCGGCTGGCGAGATGGACGGGGGTCCGCGCGTCCCAGTTGGCCTGGTTGGCCCGCATCATCCGCTCGTGCTCGTCGGTCATGGAACCATCCAACCGTGGACTCAGGCTCATCCGGGGGAAGAACCGCGGATCGGCGCGTACGCCCTCGCTGTCGGTCACGGGGCCGAGCGGGCAGAATCCTTCGTCGTAACGGCTCGCAGCGCCCGCGCCCGACTCCCCACGCCCATAAGGAGACCTCCGGTGGACACCTCTCCCGTCACGCCGCACCGCATGGACCCGGCCGGTGGCTGTCCGCACGCCGACAACGCGCGGCTGCTCGAGCGGAGCGCCGTCGCGGCGGTGGTGCTGCCCGGCGAGGTGGCGGGCATGGCGGTGCTCGGTCACGAGGCGTTGAAGGAGTTCCTCGCGCATCCCGAAGTCGCCAAGGGCGCCGAGCACTTCACCGCGCTGCGGGAGGGGCGGATAACGCCGGGGTGGCCGCTCACGACCTTCGCGACCGTACGGGGGATGACGACCGCGGACGGCGAGGACCACCGGCGGCTGCGCTCGCTCGTGAGCAAGGCGTTCACCGCGCGCCGGGTCGAGGAACTGCGGCCCCGGATAGAGGAGTTGACGGCGGGACTGCTCGACGACCTCCGGGCCGCGGCCGAGCGGGACGGCGGAGTCGTCGATCTGCGGAGGCACTTCGCGATGCCGCTGCCCATGGGGGTCGTCGGGGAACTGCTCGGGGTGGACACGGAGCACCGCGACCGGCTGCACCACCTGTCGAACCAGGTGGTCGCCACCGACATCGGCCCCGAGAAGGCCCTGGCGGCCAACCGTGAACTCGTCGCCGTGCTCACCGCCGTGGCCGTCGCGCGGGGCGAGCGGCCGGGCGACGACCTCACCAGCGCGCTGATCGCCGCCCGGGACGAGGAGGGCGACCGGCTCAGCCAGGAGGAGCTGATCGGCACCCTGGTACTGATGATCATCGCGGGGCACGAGACCACCCTCAACCTCCTCACCAACGCGGTACGGGCGCTCTGCGGCCATCGGGACCAGCTGGAGCTGGTCATGAAGGGCGAGGGCGGGGTGGGCTGGGCGGACGTGGTCGAGGAGACCCTGCGCTGGGACGCGCCCGTCAGCTACTTCCCCTTCCGTTATCCGGTGCGGGACCTGACGGTTGACGGCACGGTGATCCCCAAGGGGACGCCCGTGCTGGCCGGTTACTCGGCGGCGGGGCGCGACCCGTCCGTGCACGGCCCGGACGCCGACCGCTTCGACGTCACCCGGCCCGCCAGGTCCGGCG
Source organism: Streptomyces mirabilis (assembly GCF_039503195.1). Taxonomy (NCBI): domain Bacteria; kingdom Bacillati; phylum Actinomycetota; class Actinomycetes; order Kitasatosporales; family Streptomycetaceae; genus Streptomyces; species Streptomyces mirabilis. Next base: position 1,496,454 of record NZ_JBCJKP010000001.1, on the reverse strand, counting down.
CCGCCCGCCACCTCTCCCTCGGACACGGCGCCCACTACTGCCTCGGTGCCCCGCTGGCACGCATGGAGGCGACCATCGCCCTGGAACGGCTGTTCACCCGCTTCCCCGACCTCGACCTCGCCGTGACGGAGGCGGAGCTCTCCCGGCACTCCAGTTTCGTCGGCAACAGCGTGCGGGTGCTTCCGGTACGGCTGGGCACCTCCCACGGCTGACCGCGCGCATACCGCCGTACGACACCGCGCCGCATACCGTCGTACGACACCGCACCGCATACCAGCCATACGACACCGCGATGCCCCTGCGCCGACCCTTTTCTTGTTCTGGGCAAGGGCCGTCCCCGCGCTGCCAGCACCGCACACCGGCGGTACGGGACAAGGGACATGGCCATCATGGGTCGACTGGCCGGAAAAATCGCTTTCATCAGCGGAACGGGGCCGGAATAGGGCGGGCCGCGGCCCAGGTATTCGCCGCGGAAGGCGCCACCGTATTCGGCTGCGACCTCGATGCCGACGCCACCGCGGAAACGGTGGAACGCGTCGAGAAGGCCGGCGGTGTCATGCGGTCCCTCGCCCCGGTGGACCTCTCCACCGAGGCGGGGTCGGTGGCCGCCGTCCGGGGCGCCCCCTGCCGCCACCCCGGACGGGAAGGACCGCGCCAAGGCGGTCTCCACCCGGACGCTCAGCATCTCCCTCGCCTCCGCGGTCGGACCGCTGTCCTCCGGGGTCCTCGCCACCGTCGCCGACTTCCGCTGGGCGTTCGTGCCGCCCGTCGTCCTCGGCCCGGCGGTCGCGGTCGCCTGCTGGAAACTGGTCACCTCACCGACTCCAAGGCCCCCGAAGGCCGCGCCCTGGACTGGCCGGGCCAGATCACCATCGCCGTCGGCCTCACCGCCCTGCTCTGGGGCATCATCGAGGGCGGCGACCGCGGCTGGGGCAGCGCGGCGATCGTCGGCGCGCTGGCCCTCGCGGCGGTGGCCCTCGTCGGCTTCGTCGTCGCCGAGACCCGCGCCGCCTCGCCCATGTTCAACCTGGACCTGCTGAGGATCCCTTCCTTCGCCGCGGCGGCCCCCTGCTCGGCGCGCTGGTCACCCTGCTGCTGGTGCGCAAGAACACCGCCCGAGCGGCGGTCGGCGTCGGCGGTGAGCCGTCGGTGCGCACGGCTACCGCGTAGCGCGGAACGTCACGAAGGGGCCGGGACCCGGGTCCCGGCCCCTTCGCGTGCCCAGGGTGTCGAATCGGGGCGGTCCCGTTCGTCGGTGGGGTGTAGGAAGTTCATGAGCACCGGGAGGAACCGTGAAGTACATGTTGCTGGTCTGCGGCGACGACACCGCCGACGCCTCGGGCATGGCGCCCGTCGAGCCCTGGGTCGAGGAGCACGGCGCCCGCAGCGGTGTCCGGCTGCACGGCCACCGGCTCCGGCTCCCCGCCGAGGCGGTCACCGTGCGGGTGCGCGACGGCGAGGTGCTGCGTACCGACGGGCCGTTCGCCGAGACGAAGGAGTACGTCGCCGGATACGACATCCTCGACTGCGACAGCCTGGAGGAGGCCGTCGAGGTGGCCGCGCAGCACCCCGTGGCGACCATCGGCGCCATGGAGGTGCGCGCCTTCTGGGACGACGAGGACGCCGAGACCCAGATCCGTCGGCTCGACGCGGAACTCACCGCCGCCGGCCGGGATCGGGACTTCGACCGGGCGATGGCCTGCTACGCCCCCGACGTCGAGGTGTTCCACCCCGTGAGCGGTCTGGAACAGAGCGGCGTCGAAGCCCTGCGCAAGGCGGAGGAGCTGTGGTTCTCCACCCTGAGCGGGCCCGTGCACCGCGAGGTGTCCGACTTCCGCGTACGGGTCGACGAGGGCGTCGCCTTCAGCCACGCGCTCGTACGGATCCGCGCCACGCTCGCCACCGGTGAACCGCTCGACACCACCGCCCGGGTGACCACCGGCTACCGCGCCGCGGGCGACCGCTGGCAGATCGTCCACCAGCACACCTCGATCCCGTTCGACACCGGTGTCACGGAGGGCCTGTCATGAAGTACGTCCTGTTCATCTGCACCCCCGTCGGCGGCGAGGAGCTGAGCCCCGCGCAGATCGCCGACGACCCCCGCTTCACCTCGTACATCGACGAGGTCCGCAGCCGCGACATCGTCAAGGGCGGAGCGCGGCTGCGACCGTCCGCCGACGCCACCACCGTCCGTGTCCAGGGCGACGAAGTCCTGCTCAGCGACGGGCCGTTCGTGGAGTCCAAGGAGTACGTGGCCGGCTTCGACCTCATCGAGGTCGCCGACCTCGACGAGGCCATCGCGCTCGCGTCCCGGCATCCGGCGGCGCTGGGCGGCGGCTCGGTCGAGGTGCGGCCGGTCTGGGAGTGAACGACATCCGCGACGTGGAGGCGGCGGTCGCCGCCGCCTTCCGCGAGGAATGGGGCCAGGTCGTCGCCACCCTGATCCGGGTGACCGGCGACTGGGACCTCGCCGAGGAGTGCGCACAGGACGCCTTCGCCCAGGCCCTGGACCGGTGGCGGCGCGACGGAGTGCCGCGCCGCCCCGGCGCCTGGCTGACCACGACCGCACGCCACCGGGCCCTGGACGTGCTGCGCCGCGAGGCGGTGGGGGCCCAGAAACTGCGGGAGGCGGCGGTGCTGGCACGGGACGAGGGGCCCGGAGACCCGGAGTACGACGGCGACGACAGCGGCGTCCGGGACGACCGGCTGCGCCTCATCTTCACCTGCTGCCACCCGGCGCTCCCCATCGAGGCCCGGGTGGCACTGACCCTGCGCACCCTCGCCGGGCTCACCACCCCCGAGATCGCCCGCGCCTTCCTGGTGCCCGAGGCGACCATGGCGCAGCGCCTGGTGCGCGCCAAACGGAAGATCCGCAACGCCGGCATCCCCTACCGCGTACCGCCCGCGCATCTGCTGCCCGAACGCACCACCGGCGTCCTCGGCGTGGTCTACCTGCTCTTCAACGAGGGGTACGCCGCCACGGCCGGCGCCGACCTCGTGCGCACGAACCTCTGCGCGGAGGCCGTCCGGCTCGCCCGGGTCCTGGCCCGACTGATGCCCGACGAACCCGAGGTCCTCGGTCTGCTCGCCCTCCTGCTGCTGCACGACGCCCGGCGCGCCACCCGGGTGGACGCGGCCGGCCAGCTGGTGACGCTGGAGGACCAGGACCGTACCGCCTGGGACAAGGCCGCCGTCGACGAGGGCGCCGCCCTCCTGGAGAACGCCCTGCGCCGCGGACGCCCGGGGCCCTACCAGATCCAGGCCGCCATCGCCGCCTGTCACACCACCGCCGCGACGGCCGAGGACACGGACTGGGCCGACATCGCCGCGCTGTACGGGGAACTGACGCGCTTCGTGCCCTCCGCCGTGGTGCGGCTCAACCATGCGGTGGCGGTGGGCATGTCCGAGGGCCCGGAAGCGGGGCTGGCGCTCGTCGCGGAGCTGGAGCGGGAGGGCGAGCTGGACGGCTACCACCTGCTGCCCGCCACCCGCGCGGATCTGCTGCGCCGCATGGGACGCCCGGTGGAGGCGGCCGAGGCGTACGCCCGGGCGCTGGAGCTCGTGGAGAACGCCGCCGAGCGGCGCTTTCTGGAGAAGCGGCTCGCGCAGTGCCGATCGGTGTAGGACCCGTCCGGGGCGGCCGTCCCCGGGCCGGGTGGTCACACCGAGTCGAGCGCGTTCGCGATCGCCTTCACACCGCCGTGTGCGCAGTAGCCGCCGTCCACGGTGATCTCCGTGCCGTTCACGTAGGACGACTCGTCGGAGAGCAGATACACGACCAGCGGAGCGGCCTCCTCGCAGCTGCCCGGGCGGCCCTGCGGAGTCTGCGCGTTCCTGGACCGGGGCAGGGACGGCGACTAGCGGTCGGCGCCCAGGTCGAAGATCCCGTACGCGAAGCCCTCGGCGGTGATCGTGGAGCCGTTCACCGTGACCCCGTCGGCCTCCAGGGGCACCCCGGCGCGGGCACCGTCGCAGGCACAACTCGCGCTCCGCTCCCGTGGGTTGATGACCACGAGGTAGCGTCCGCCGCGCAGGTACACGAACGGATGGCCGGCGTGCAGCACCTCCACCGAGCCGCGGGAGCCGAGCTGCGGGGTGTGGGTGCGCAGGGTGACGAGGCGGCGTACGAGGTGGAGGAGCGAGGTCTCGTCGGCGCGCTGGGTGGCGACGGTCGGGCGGGTGGGCGACGGGTCGAGGGGGAGGTAGAGGCGGTCCGGCGCGGCCGTGGAGAAACCGGCGTTCGGGCCCTCGTCCCACTGCATCGGTGTGCGGGAGCCCGCGCGGTTGTAGCGGGGGCCGAGGACGCTGCCCTCCTGGTCGGGCAGGCCCGGAACGTAGCGCATGCCGATCTCGTCGCCGTAGTAGATCGCCGGGAGCGTCGGCCAGGTGAGCTGGAACGCGAAGGCGGCGGGCAGTTGCTCGGGTGTGCGCGGGCCGCAGTTGAGGCGGGAGAAGTCGTGGTTGGCGGTGGGCAGGGAGATGAAACCGCTCGCGCCGAGCGCGGTGGACGCCTTCTCCCAGGCTTCGAGGAAGGAGCGCGGCGAACCCCGGCCACTCCGGTCGAAGAAGCAGTCGAGCGGGTCCCAGCTCTCGTTGACCGTCCCCTCGCCGTTGCTCCACAGCGAGCGCAGGGCGAGGCCGTCGGTGGGGCCGCCGAACTGGAGGAAGAAGTCCGCGTGGAAGCCCGCCGGGACGGACACCTCCGGCTCGCCCCACTCCGAGAGCAGTACCGCGTCCGGATGCGCGTCGTCCAGCCAGTGGCGCAACTCGGCCCAGACCTTGGCGGTTTCCGTCCTGTCCGGATCGTCCTTGACGAGCGAGGCGGCCATGTCGACACGGAAGCCGGACAGGCCGAGACCCAGCCAGTGGTCCATGATCGTGCGCAGCGCGGCCCGGTTGGCGCGCGGCCCCTCGGCGTCGACCGGCAGGCGCCAGGGCTCGGCCGGATTCGCCCGCGCGTAGCCGAAGTTGAGTGCGGGCTGGAAGGCGAAGAAGTTCGGCAGGTACGTGCCCGGGCGGGTGCCGGGGGAGGGAACGAAGCCGTCGGGACGGCCCTCGGCCGCCCAGATGTACCGGTCGTCGGTCGGATCGTGCGCGGCGGCCTTGAACCACGGGTGCTCGTCGGAGGTGTGCCCTGCCACGAGATCCAGCAGGACCCGGATGCCGCGCCGGCCCGCCTCGTCGACCAGCTTGGCCAGGTCGTCGAGGGAGCCGTAGCGCGGTGCGACGGTCAGGTAGTCGCTGACGTCGTACCCGGCGTCGCGGAACGGTGAGACGAAGCACGGGTTCAGCCACACGGTGTTCACGCCCAGCCACGCGAGGTGGTCGAGGCGCTCGGCGATCCCGTTGAAGTCGCCGATGCCGTCGCCGTTCGAGTCGGCGAAGGACTGCGGATAGATCTGGTAGAAGACGGCGTCGGCCAGCCAGGCGGGGGCGGGACGGAACGAAGTCATGAACGGGACCCTAGACCGGCGCCCGGGGCGCGCGCTGCCCCTAAGCTGAGGGCGATGTTCACCCCGCAAGGTCCCACCCTCCGCGAACTCGCCGCGCAGGCACTGTCCTCCGTCGAGCACGGCTATGACCTGCTCCCACCCAAGTTCGACCACACGCCGTTCCGGACTCCGGACGCGATCCTCGACGCCGTGGCCCGCGCACTGGGCCCCATCGGCCCGTTCGACCACGGTCTCGACCTGTGCTGCGGCACGGGCGCGGGCATGGAGGTGCTGAGCGGACTGTGCCGGGGGCGGGTCACCGGGGTCGACATCAGCGCGGGGATGCTGGCCGTGGGACGGGAGCGGACGGGTACGGGGGGACTGAAGCGTACGGAAGCGGAAGCGCCGGGGGTCGCGCCCCCGGCGCCCGAACGCGCCCGCGGCCCGGCGCGCGAGCGGGGGCGAGCCCCGGATCGTACGAGGGCATGGACCAGGGGATGTCGCCGCGCCTCACGTGGGTACGGGGTGACGCGCGGGCCCTGCCCTTCGGCCCCGTCTTCGACCTCGTCGTCAGCTTCGGCGCGTTCGGGCACTTCCTGCCGCGCGAGCTGCCGGGGCTGTTCGCCCAGGTCCACTCCGTCCTGCGGCCGGGCGGCCGCTTCGCGTTCCCCGTCACGGCCCCGCCGCGCGCGAGTTCGCCCTGGTACTGGGCCCTGTGGGGTTTCGACGCGGCGATGCGGGTGCGCAACGCGGTCTGGCGGCCACCGTTCGTCATGTACTACCGGGCGTTCCGGCTCGGCGACGTACAACGGGAGCTGAGGCGGGCGGGATTCGAGGTGGAGCTCCTGGCGCTGCCCGAGTTCGGGTGGCGGCGTGACGGCGGCCCGCGATGCCGCATGGTCGTGGCCACCCGAAGCGGCGGCGCCTCCGCCGCTTCGGATGCCGCTTCCGGTTCCGGCTGACCCGCGCTGTCGCGGGAGGTCAGGCGAAGCGGCGGGCGAACTCCAGCGCGGTGTCGGCGACCTCCTGCCAGCCGTGGTCGATGGTCAGCGCGTGTCCACGGCCCGGGATCTCGGTGATCTCGGTGACGCCCGGGTTGTGCTGCTGCTTCTTGTACGAGGCGTTCGCGATCGCCCACGGCACGGTGTGGTCCTTCTCGCCCGAGATGATCAGCAGCGGGCCGCGGTCGGGGTTCTCGGTGTCGACCTTGACCTCGGTCCACGGGTTGAAGTTCGCCGTGGCGGCCTGGAAGAGCGGGGCACCCGGCGCGGGTACGGCGAACGTGTCGTACAGCTCCTTGGCCTCCTCCTCGCTCACCGCGTTGGCGAAGCCGTAACGGAACTGGTCGAAGGTGAGCGGGACGGCCCGGTGTCGGTTGGCCGGGTTGCCCAGGACCGGCGCGGCGGAGCGCAGCGACGAGATCGGCAGCGGCAGCACGCCGCGGAACGGTGCCGGGTCGATCGCCACCGAGACGGCGGACCGGCCCCGGCCGGCGAGGATCTGGGTGAGCAGTCCACCGAAGGAGTGGCCGATGACCGCCGGCTTCTTCTCCAGGCCGCCGATCAGTGACTCCAGATGGTCGGCGACCTGCCCGACCGTCTTGCCGGCGAGGACCTCCGGGTGGGCGTTGGCCTCCTCGACCGTGTCGGGGTCGTCGGGCCAGGACAGGGAGACCGGCGCGTAGCCCGCCTGCTCGAAGTGTGCGGTCCACCGGTCCCAGCTGCTCGGCAGGAGCCACAGGCCGTGAACGAAGACGACCGGGACGCGGCCCGTGGCGTTCGCTCGCTCGATCTGCTGTGCGTCGTTGGTGGTCATGTCTCGAACCTAGTCGCCCACGGCGCTCCTGGGATCTGTCACGTGACTGCGTCCCCGGACCGGTCACCCCGCCGCCGGCAGCGTGAACTCGTAGACGAGGGCGTCCTGTTGGGCCTCCACCAGCAGTTCGGTGATCTCCAGGGGCCGGTCGTACTGGTCGTGCACACGCCGGGTGACCCGCACGGACTGCGGGAGCCGGGTGATCGCGTCCCGGTGGTGCAGGGTCAGCCCGGCCTTGCGCATCCAGTCGTACGCCCGCCGCAGCTGCGCCGACGCGCAGCCGTCCGCACGGTCGCGGTAGCGGGCGAGTTCCTCGACCTCGGTCACGGCGACGGCGGAGAACGAGGTGACGGCCGTACGCAGTCCGCTGCCGTCCGCCGCGGCCGACTCGTAGCGATGCACGAGGGTCGGCCGGGCCGGCGCGAGTCCCAGTGCCTCGGCGTGCTCGGGCGGGGGAGTCTCCCAGGTGACACTGGCGCGGTGGACGGCGCACGGCTCGGCGGTGTGCGCGCCGACGGGGAAGTCGAGCGAGGGGATGTGCTCGGCGGTGGTGCCGGGCAGGGTGGCGTGGCTGCCGCGCCGGTCGGTGGAGACGAGACCGTCGCGCCGCAGCCGCTGCAGCGCCTGCCGCACCGTCTCGCGGCTGACGCCGAAGCGCGTGGCTAACTCCCTTTCTCCCGGCAGTCGTTCACCGGGCGGAACCGTCCCGTCGCGCAGTTCGCCGAGCAGTTGTGCGGCGATCCGCGCGTAGCGGGGCTCCTGGTCGGACGAGTGGATGCTGGTTGGACTGGTGGTGCGGGCCATGTCCGCGCCTCCTGAGAGGTGACCGTGGTGAGCGTGCTGATCGTGGTGACAAGACGTAGCCGTGCGGGCTCTGTGCGCCACCAGATCTAGCATTGGTCTAAACCACGAGGGAAGAGCGGTCGGACGGTTCGGCCGGTTTCAGTCCGCACCCACCGGGCGTCGCGGGCGCGCTCAGAGCGCGCTGTACAGGGCGTCCACGAGCGCCATCTTCCTTGGGTCGTCGGCGATGTGCGGGCCCATCCGGTTCATGACGTACCCCAGGGAGAGGCCCGACTCCGGGTCGGCGAGACCGCAGGAGCCGCCGAAGCCGTCGTGTCCGAAAGCCCTCGGGTGGGGACCGTACGAGCCATTGGGCCCGCTCAGCCACAGCCCGAGGCCGGCTTCCGTCTCGTGCTCGAACCCGGCGCCGAGCACCAGGTCCCGACAGCTGCCCTGCCCCTCGCGCACCCGCTCCGCGGCCTCCGGGGAGAGCACCTGCCGCGAGCCGTACGCCCCGCGCCCGGCGAAGATCCCGTACAGCGCGGCGACCGCGCGGGCGGTGCCGTGGCCGTTGGCCGCCGGTATCTCGGCGGCCCGCCATCGGGCCGTGTTGGCCTCGGTGGCGCCGACCAGCGGATTGGTGAGGGCGGCCACCGCCGCAGGCGCCAACTGGGCGAAGATCGCGGCCTGTTCACTGCTCGAGGCGACCGGCGGATGCACCAGCTCGGCCGCCCGCTCGGCCTCCTTCTCCGGCAGCCCGATGGTGAAGTCGATCCCGAGCGGCCCGGTCACCTCCCGCTCCAGGAACGCGCCCGGCCGCAGCCCGGAGACCCGCCGCACCACCTCTCCCACCAGATGGCCGAAGGTGAGCGCGTGGTACCCGGACCGGGTCCCCGGCTCCCACCACGGCTGCTGCGCCGCCAGCCGCTCCACGGTCAGCTCCCAGTCGCACAGCTGGGCCAGATCGTGCGGCTCACGCAGCCCGGCCAGCCCCGCGCGGTGCGACAGCAGATGTCGTACGAGCACGGACTCCTTGCCCGCCGCCGCGAACTCCGGCCAGTACGCGGCCACCGGGGCGTCGAAGTCGAGCAGCCCGCGATCGGCCAGGATGTGCGCGCACAGCGCGGTCGGGCCCTTGGACGTCGACCAGACGTTGACCAGCGTCTCGCGCTCCCAGGGCCGGGTGCGCGCCGCGTCGGCCCAACCGCCCCACAGGTCGACCACCGACTCGCCGTCGAGCGTGACGGTCACGGCCGCGCCGAGCTCGTCGCGATCCCGGAAGTTCTCCTCGAACGCGGTGCGCACCGCCGCGAAGCGGGCGTCGCAGTGGCCGTGAACACGCGGCGCGGGCTGGGTCATGGGACCTCCGTCATCCATCGGGACTCCGGGCCCGAACGTACCGACTGGTCGGACTGGAGGGAAGCGGTGTGACGGCATCCGTCTTCCGTATGTGTCGTCGTCGCCCGTCGTCCTTCACCGCGGGATCTTCCGGAAGTCACCCAACACCCCTACGCTGCACGTCGGTTGACCACCGAGACGCAGGAGGCAGGGGAACATGTACAGACATGTGAGGGTGTTGGCGCGTACCGGGATCGCGGTGGCGACGGCGGGAGCCCTCGCCCTGACCACGGCCCCCGGCGCCACCGCCGCGGACCTCTCGTACTCCGCCAGCACCTCCGTCGGGGTCCACAACTCCTACGACAAGGCCAAGTACACGTACTTCGCCGACGCGCTGGACTCCGGCGCCGGAATGCTCGAACTCGACGTGTGGACCAATGTGTTCGGCGCCTCCTGGCGCGTCTCGCACAGCAACCCGATCGGCAACGACAACAACTGCGAGAACGCGGCGAACGCCTCCGAACTGCGCACCAAGTCCCGCAACCGCGACCTCGCCGGCTGCCTCTCCGACATCAAGGCCTGGCACGACGCGCACCCGGGCCACCGGCCGATCCAGCTGAAGATCGAGATGAAGGACGGCTTCCAGGCCAACAACGGCCGCGGTCCCGCCCAGCTGGACGCCCTGCTCACCGCGAAGCTCGGCGATGCCCTGTTGCGCCCCGCCGACATCGTCGGCTCCCACGCCGACCTCGACTCGGCCGTACGCGCCGACGGCTGGCCCGCCCGCTCGGCCCTCGCGGGCAAGTTCATGGTCGAGCTGATCCCCGGAACCGTCGAGGAGAGCAACCCCCTCGACTCGCTCTGGACCGACCGCGAGTACGCCACCCACCTCCGCGACCTCGCCGCGGCCGGGCGGCTGCGCGAGGCGGCCGCCTTCCCCGCCGTCCACAACGCGGCCACGGGCGACCCGCGCACCCGCTACACGGACCCGGCCATCCGCCCCTGGTTCGTGATCTTCGACGGCGACGCCGCCACCTACGCGAACGGCACCATCGACACCGCCTGGTACGACGACCGCCACTACCTCGTCGTCATGACCGACGGTCAGAACGTGCCACCGGCCATCGACGCCACCAACCCCACCCAGGCCCAGGCCCTGGACCGGGTCGCCCTCCTCGCCCGGCAGCACGCGAGCGTGGTCTCGGCGGACTGGTACCCCCTGCCCGCGGTCCTGTCGACGGTCGTACCACGCGGAACGGCGGGCTGAGCACCGGCCGTCACCGCTCCACGGCCGCGTCAGAGGTGCGCGGGCAGCCAGGCCAGCTTGGCCGCCTCCTGGTAGGGGCCGCCGCCCTCGTGGTCGTTGAAGTCGTAGACCTCGATCTTCTTGTCCTCGTGGTCCCAGGCGTTGAAGGCCGCGAAGATCGTGGAGGGCGGGCAGGTCTGGTCCTCCAGCGCGACCGAGAAGAGGGCCGGCGCCCGCCCGCGCGCCGCGAAGTGCACCCCGTCGAAGTAGGACAGCGTGCGCAGGACGTCCTCGGTGCGGCCGCGGTGGGTCTTGAGGTAGTTGCCGATCTCCCGGTACGGGTGCCGGTCCGTCAGCGTCGTCGCACGCGGGAAGTCGCACAGGAACGGCACGTCGGGCGCGATCGCGGCCAGGTCGGGGACCAGACCGCCCACCGCGATCGTGATCCCGCCGCCCTGACTCCCGCCGACGGCCGCCACGCGTTCCGCGTCGACCAGCGGATGCGAGCGGGCGGTCTCCACCGCGCGCACGCCGTCGGTGAACACCCGGCGGTAGTAGTAGTTCTCGGGGGCGTCGATGCCACGGGTCATGTAACCGGGGTACGCGGGCGCGCTGCCCACCGGGTCCGGGGTCTCGCCGCCGCCCCACGCGCTGCCCTGGCCACGGGTGTCCATCACGAAGTGCGCGAAGCCCGCCGAGGCCCACAGCAGATGCGTGTGCGAGAGGCCGCGACCGCCGCCGTAGCCGACGAACTCGACGACCGTGGGCAGGGCGGAGTTCGCCCAGGCGGGCAGCGTGAGCCAGCCCTTGACCGGGTGCCCGCCGAACCCGGCGAACGTCACGTCGTACACCTTGACCGTCTTGAGCGGCGTCTCGACGGGTTCGAAGCGGGCGTCGAGGTCGTGCTCCCGCGTCTCCTGGAGGGTCTTGGCCCAGAAGGTGTCGAAGTCCTCGGGCTCGGCGGACGCGCTGCGGTATGCGCGAAGTTCGTCGAGGGGGAGGTCGAACTGGGCCATGAAGGACCACCTTTTGACGTCACGGGTGCGGATGATCACACCGTACGTGTGACGCCGGAGGGCCGCCAGACCACCGTTCGGTCAGCCGCCGGGGCCGAGGGCCAGGGCCACGGACCAACCGCAGTCACGTCGCCCGACCCGGTCGTCCTCACTCTTGCGCGACCAGCGGTTGGCATTCACGGCGACCTCCTTCGCGCCGGCCCCGACACGGCGTCGGGCGGGCGAGCGCCAGGCTAGGAAGCGCCGTCCCGCCGTGCCACGTCACGCGTGCACAGTCGGGCCGCCGGACGCGCCGCCGGGGCGGACGGGAGCCGTTCCGGTGCACAGGACGGCGGGCGCGCCACCTCACCGGTGCACAGTCCGGCGCCGGTGAGGGGCGTCTCAGGCGGCCGGCAGGAAGGGGCGGCCGGTGCCGGCGTGCAGCGCGAACGCCAACGGGCGTACGCCGCTGAGCGCCTGCTCGTGCTCGTTTCCGTCGAGCGCCTCCGTCTCGTCCGGGCCCACCGGCAGGTGGCGCTGGATCAGCGGCGCGGCGGCCCGCAGGTGACTGCGGACCGTCACCGGTGCCACGTCAAGGGCGGCGGCCGTCCGACCGGTGTGGGTGTCGTTCTCCAGCCAGACCCGGAGCGTGCGCAGCAGATCGCGGCGGTCGGCCCGCAGCGGCTCGAGGAACGAGTCGGCCCAGGCGCGGACCTCCGGAGCGGACACCATCGCGGTGAAGTCCGCCGCCGGGTCGGCCGAGTGCGCGTCATGACCGTACTTCACGACGACCTGGAGCGCCGTCGAGACCACCACCCGGTTCAGGACCTGGCCGCGGTCGAGGCCGAGCAGACCGAAGCCCTTGCTGATGCGGTGGGTCACCGTGTTGCGGTGGATGCCGAGCAGCCGGCCGACGGCCGTGTGCGGGAACTCGAGCCCCAACTCCAGTGTCCGCACGAGCTGTTCGCGCTGCCCGGCCGGCAGGGTGAGCACCGGGCGCAGCAGTGTGCCCGCCCACCGTCGGGCCGTGGCCGGCGGCAGGACGTCCATCAGGTCGGCACGCTGTTCGGCGAGCGCGACCCGGCCGGCCGTCCTGCGCGCCGTCACGAGGGCGCCGGCCGCCTGCGTGTACGCGTCCGCCACACTGCTCAGCGCGTACACCCGGCTGCCGCCCATGCAGTGCCCGGGCAGTGCGGCGACGACCGCCTCCAGTGTGTGCCACACACCGCCCGGAGCGTCCTCGTCCGTCTGGAGCGGATCGACCACGATCAGGTGATTGAACACCGGGCACCGCGCCAGCAGCGCGCGTCCGGCGAGCGCGTCCTCCGCCTGCCGGAGCGCCACCTCACGGTCCTCCCGCGCGCAGTCGATCACATGGACACGCACCGACTCGGTCGCCAGCAGCCCCGGTGCGAGGCCGGCCAGCACGCGCTGGGCCGCCACCTCCTCACCCACCATCAGCAGTTGCAGGACGCTCAGCTGCACCTCGCGCCGGGTCTCCGCCAGTTGGTCCGGCAGCCGAGTCCGGTCGATGAGACCCAGCGCCTTCGCCGCGTGCCCCATCAACTCGGTGCGTACGTCGTCGAGCGGACGGCGGGGGGTCACCGACAGCACCGCGCCGGAACCGGCGGCGCCCAGCGGGAGCGACTCCGTCCGCGTCCGGGGAAAGGCGGTGCGAGGGGGCTGCCGGGTGAGGACGTCGGGTGCCGCGGCCAGGACACCGCGCAGGGGATCACTGACCACCACTTCGGCGTCCACCGCGGCCGCCAGCCAGTCCGCTATCCGCTGCATCGCGTCCGTGTCCGCATCCGTGACCGTGTGCGCGTCGGCGAGCCGGTCCGGAAGCCGGTTCAGGAGCGCGGTGAGCTGATCGGCGTGCCATTCGGCCTGCCGGTAGCGGTACTCGCGCAGCCGCGGGATCAGTTCGTGCCAGTCGTGCAGCTCCTTCGTCGTGGTCAGCAGTGGTACGCCGAGGCGGACGGCCGAGCTGCGGATCACCACCGGAACGGACTGCGCGCCGTGCTGCCCGACCACCACGGCGAGTCCGGCGGCCCGCTGCCGCGACAGCTCACGCAGCAACGGCTCGACCCCCTCGTGCACGGACGTCCGCCCGGAAGCCCGGACGTCACCGATCACCACCAGCGCGTCCCTCACATCACCCAGCGAGCCGCCCGCGGCCGCGGCCAGGGACAGGGCGCGTACGGAATCGACCGCGCGGTCGGCCATCGGGCCCCCGTTGACGAACCGAAGACAGAAGTCGGGCTCCTCGCACAGGTTGATCAGCGTGGGCATGGCGTCCTTCCCGTGTCGATGGCGCACCGGCCGCTGCCGACACCGTAGGCGCGTCCGGCGCCGGAGCGCAGTACGGGGTGCGCGAAAAGGGCGCGGGAGGGGTGGTATCCGGCGCAGTCAAGACGGGTGGTACTCCGCGCCGTCAAGACGGGTGGATGCCCCGCCGTTGCGACGGGTGGTTCCCCCGCCATCAAGCCGTGTGCCGTCGCCACTTGGGCCCCGTACGCGCCCACTCCCGCTCCCACTCGGCCAGACGGCGACGCGCGGCGATCCGCCGTACGGCGAAGTGCCAGGCGAGTACGACGGCCACGACTCCCGCGGCGGTCGACACACCCGTCGTCAGCGCGTGTTGCCAGACCGCGCCGGTGGTCACCGGCGGACCGACGTTCCGGCCGCGCGCATCGAGCCAGACCGCGACGCGGTCGCCGCGCTGCCCGCCCGCGGGGACCAGGGCCTCACCGGTCCGGGGCCCCTTGCCCGGCTCGGTCCAGCGCACCTTCACCCGGAACGTGGGCAGCCTGGCACCCTGTGGCGAGGGCACCGCCGCGGGCGCGGTCTCCACGAGTACGGCGCTCACCCGCTGCCGCTCGGCCCGCTGCGTCGCCGCCCGTGCCTGTGCGCTCTCGTACCGCCACCACCCCACAGCGGCTCCGGCCGACGGCGCACCGACGAACACCAGCACGGCGACGGTCAGTACCGTCCACGCCTCGACGACGTCCGAGCGGCGGCGCAGTGGATTGCGGCGCCAGCGCCAACCGCGTACCCGGGTACGCATCTTCACCTCCTCGCCTCCAAGGTCCCGCCCGCGGAGGGCCGAACGGACTCCGCACCGGGACGATTCGGCCCACCTGGCGTGACTGATCCGCGCCTCCTGTGGAACCCGCGCACCACTCCACGCAGCGAACAGGAGCCACCATGACCTGTGCCCATCCAGCAGCACTCGACGCGCACTGGCGCGTAACCGATCTCCGCACGAAGGGCAGTTGTCCGCGGTCGCGCCCCCTGGGAAGGCGGGAGCCATGAGCACCGACACGCGGACGATCACCGTGGGCATCGACGGCTCGCGATCCAGCCTGGACGCGGCCGACTGGGCCGCCCGTGAGGCGCAGCGCCGCCGGCTCCCCCTGCGGCTGCTGCACGCGGGGACCGAACCGGCCGTTCCCGGCGGCGTCTTCGACACCGACGACATAGACGACATCGACGTTCCCGCCGGGCGCACCCGCGCCGCACTCGACCGGGCCGCCATCGAACTCTCCTACGCCCACCCGGCCTTGGACATCATCGCCCGCCGCACCGCGACACCGGCGGTCCCGGCGCTGCTCGCCGCGGCCGTCGAGGCGGAGACGCTGGTCCTCGGCTCGCGCGGCCGTACGGGGAGCGCGGGGTTCCCGGTCGGCTCGGTCGCCCTCGGCGTCGCGGCCCGCGCCGACCGCCCGGTCGTCCTGGTGCGCGCGGGCGAACTCCCCGAGGACGAACGGATGCCCGTCGTCAAGGGCTCACCGCCGAGTACGGCGCCCTACCTGCCCGTCGTCCTCGGACTCGATCCGGACGCCTCGGCCGACGACCTGATCGGCTACGCCTTCGACACGGCCGCCGTCCGCTCCGCGCAGCTGCACGTGGTGCACCCGTGGGCCCTGCCCACCAGCACACTGCGGCCGTGGCGCCACAGGTTCCCCGGGACCACGGTCCGCGAGCACCGCGTCGACGGCGATCCCGGCCCCCGTCTGCTGGAGGCGTCCGCGCGGGCCGGTCTGCTGGTCGTCGGGCGCCGCACCGGCCGGGGCCCGGGCCGCGCCGCGCGGTCACTGATCCGGCACGCCGACTGCCCGGTGGCGGTCGTTCCGCACGACTGACCGGGTTCGACGGGTGAGGACGTCTCAGCCGACCGGGTTCGAGGGGCGAGACGTCTCAGCCGACCGGGTTCGACGGGCGAGACGTCTCAGCCGAAGCGTTCGATACGAATGCGGTCCACCGGCTGCCCGGCCTCCACCAGCAGCCGCGAGGCGTGCTCCGCGAACCCGTTGGAGCCGCACACATAGGCCTCCCACCCACCCGGTGGCCGCTCGGCCAGCAGCGGAGCCAGATGCGCCGCCGCGAGCCGTCCCACGGCCATCCCCTCGGGTGCGGTGCGCGTGAAGACGGGCGTGGTCTCGGCACCGTACTCCCGCGCGTAGATGAGCTCTTCGGGGCCGCGCGCGGAGACGAGCAGCCGCAGCGGCACGTCCAGCGCGCGGGCCCGGTGGTGGCGCAGCATCGACATCAGCGGTACGACACCGGAGCCGGCGCCGACGAGCAGCGCGGGCCGGTCGCCGGGCCAGGCGAAGAACCCGCTGAGCGGCCCGCGCACCTCGACCGAATCACCGGGCCTCGCCACCGTGTGGAACCAGCCGGAGACCTCGCCGCCCTCGACGTGGTCGAGGGTGAGTTCGATGTGCGCGGTGTCGTCGGGCGGCGACGCGAGGGAGTAGTGACGCTGCGCCACGTACCCGTCCTCGGCGGTCAGCCGCAGCATCAGGTGCTGCCCCGGCAGATGCCCCGACCACTCCGGCACCGCGAACCGGAAGGTGACGGCGCCCGGCGTCTCCCGGCGGATCTCGGTGAGCGTGGCGGTCTGCCAGGTGGCGGCGGCCCGGTTGCTCACCGCGATCCGCCCGGGCACGGCGAACCGGGTGGGCGGTACGAACGTGTCGGTCATCGTCTCAGTCACCGGAGTAGCGCTGTTCTTCCCAGGGGTTGCCGCGTGCGTGGTAGCCGTTCTGTTCCCAGAAGCCCGGCTCGTCGTGGTCGAGGAGCCGGAGGCCCGCGATCCACTTGGCGCTCTTCCAGAAGTACAGGTGTGGCACGATCAGCCGCGCCGGCCCGCCGTGTTCGGCGGGCAGTGGCTTCCCCTCGTACTCCCAGACGATCCAGGCACGACCGCCGGTGATGTCGGCGAGCGGGAGGTTCGTCGTGTACCCGGTGTGCGAGTAGGCGACCACGTGGGTGGCGGACGCGTCCGGGCGCACGGCGTCCAGGAACGCGTCCAGGCGGACACCCCCGAAGCGCACCCCGAACTTCGACCAGCTCGTCACACAGTGGATGTCGCCCTCGTACGCCGAGGCGGGCAGCGCGTGCGCCTGTTCCCAGTTCCAGGTGCGCGGCTCGGCCACCAGCCCGTCGATCCGGAAGGTCCAGTCGGCGGGTGCCAGGTCGGGGGTGACCTCGGCGGACAGGACGGGCCAGTCGTCGCCCGCGTCGTACTGGCCGGGTGGCAGTTGGGCGTGGTCGACGCGGGGGCGCCCGGTGAAGGCTCGGGTGACGTTCATGACGGTGGTGCCTCCAGGCCGTCGGGTGCGGCGGCCCGCGGATCGAGCGTGATCGGTGCTTACGCATTCAACCGTACGTGGCCGTGGGCCGTGCTCCGTGCCCGGGCGGGATCCCGATCATTGCGGCCGTATGAACTCTCCCGGGACCTGGGAATAGCCGCGCCGTGATCTTCCTTGCCGATAGTGCCGTCCGTGGTGGTGACGGCGGAGGAGAGTGAGGAAGCAGATGCCCAAGGCGTACGTCTTCACCCGGTACGGCGGACCGGAGACCGAGGCCCTGGTGGAGCAGGACCGGCCGAGCCCGGGTCCCGGCCAGGTACTCGTGGCGGTCCGCGCGGCGGGCGTGAACCCCGTCGACTGGAAGCAGCGGACGGGATACGCCCGCCCAGGCGCCGGGGCACGCGAGCTGCCCGCCGTCCTCGGCAACGAGGTCGCCGGCGTCGTCGAGGAGCTCGGTCCCGACGTGACCGGGTTCACCGTGGGGGACGAGGTCTTCGGCAACCCGGTGGCCGGCGGATACGCCGAGTACGCGCTGCTGCCGACCGCGGTCACCGCCCACAAGCCCGCCGCGCTCTCCTTCACGGATGCGGCGGCCCTGCCCATCGCCGCGGCGACCGCGTACGACGGGATCCACCAGCTCGGCCTGCCCTCCGGCGCCACCGTGCTGATCACCGGCGCGGGCGGTGGCGTCGGTGTCGCGGCCACGCAGATCGCGCGCGCCCTCGGACTCGCCGTGGTCGGCGTCGCGAGCGAGGGCAAGAAGGACTTCGTCGAGGAGCTCGGGGCCGTGCACGTCCCGGCGGGGCCGGATCTGGCCGAGCGGGTGCGGGCCGCCGCGCCGGACGGGGTGGACGCCGTCTTCGACCTGGTCGGGGGCGAGGTGCTGGAGGCCGCGGCGACCTTGCTGGACGACCGTACGAAGCTGATCACCGGCGCCGACCGGGAGACGGCCGCCCGGCTCGGGGGAGGACCCGTCGAACGCGCCCGTACCGCCGCCGTCCTCGACGAGGTGGCGCGCCTGGTGGTCGACGGCCGGCTGAGGCCCTTCGTGACGGGGACGTTCCCCCTCGACCGGGCCGGCGAGGCGCTGCGCACGGTCGAGGACGGCCACGCCCGCGGGAAGATCGTGATCGAGGTCGCCCGATGAGCGACCGTCGCCTCACGAGCCCCCGTCCGCCGACCGACGCCACGCACCCGCTGGACAACCCGTCCCTCGCCTCGCTGACCGGCCCACACGCCCACTTCGCCGAACGCCGGGGACACGTCCTGCGCTATCCCGTCGACGTGTCGCCGTGGCTGGCCCTGCCCGACGACCCGACCGACGACGACTGGGCGGACCTCGCCGCCCTCGTCGGACCCGGCGGCGAGGCCCCGCTGGCCGGCTTCAACGGGCCGACCCCGGAAGGCTGGGAGGTGACCTTCAGCCTGGACGGCGTCCAACTCGTCGACGACGGACTCGCCGCGGCGCCGGACGCCGAAGCGGTGCGGCTCGGCCCCGCCGACGTACCCGAGATGCTGGACCTGGTGGAGCGCACCAGGCCCGGCCCCTTCCTGCCACGCACCGTCGAGCTCGGCACCTATCTCGGCATCCGGCGCGGCGGCGCGCTGATCGCCATGGCGGGGGAGCGGCTGCACCCGCCGGGCTGGACCGAGATCAGCGCGGTCTGCACCGACCCGGACTTCCGCGGCGAGGGGCTCGCCACCCGTCTGATCCTTGCCGTGGCGCACGGCATCCGCGAACGCGGCGAGACCCCCTTCCTGCACACCGCCGCGAGCAACACCAACGCCATCCGGCTCTATGAGTCCCTGGGCTTCAAACTGCGCCGCGGCACGCGGTTCATGGCGGCACGGGTTCCGGAGCATCTGACGGACGGCCGGGCCGTGGGGGTCCGTTGACGGCTCCCGAAGGCCTCCGGTGGTGAAGCCTCAGCTCCCGGAGGCCTGTGCGGCGGGCGGTGCCCCGGCCGCCGCCGTGTTGTACCGCACCAGGTAGGCGGCGAACCGCTCCAGGTCCGCCGGCGGCCAGTCCGCGAGCCGCTCACGGAACGCGATCCGGCGGCTCTCGGTGACCTGGGCGAGGATGCGGGTGCCCGCCTCCGTCAGCTGGAGCACCTGCACCCGGTGGTCCTCGGGGTCGACTCGGCGTTCGATGAGCCCGGCCCGCTCCAGCGCCGACACCTGTCGGCTCACCGTGGACTTGTCCAGGGCGTAGTGCGCGGCGAGGTCGGTGGCACGACAGCCGCCGCTCTCCTCCAGATGACCCAGCAGGGTGTACGAGACCAGCGACAGCTCCGGATGCATACGCCCCGCCGAGGCCCGGGCGCGGCGGGCGAAGGCCGTCATCTCGCGCTGGATGGTCTCGACGGACGCCTCGGCTGCATTCACGGGAGCTCCTTCCTCTCTAGTTGCATAGTACAACTTGGTGGTCCGCGACCGGCGTGCGGCGAGGGAGCACCTCCCTCGCCGTCCGGCCCTTCCTGTAAGGTGACCGTCCTGGCTGCGGACCGCCCCAGCCCGGGAGTTGCCGAGGAGGTGAGACCCATTACCGCTGTGTCAGGTCGGGTGCTCTCACCTCAGGACCCTGCGGATCGCCGCCTGTAGGTGACCGCGAGAGCGCCCTTCGGCTCACCGAAAGGCTTCTCGGCTCTCATGCCCCCTCTTTCCGATTCCGTTGTCGCCGCGCTCCGCTCCGCGGGCTGTGTCTTCGCCGAGGACGAGGCGGAGTTGATCCTCTCCACCGCCCGCACCCCGGACGAGGTCTCCGCCATGGTGGACCGGCGCGTCTCGGGACTCCCCCTCGAACACGTCCTCGGCTGGGCCCGGTTCCACGACCTGCGCATCGTCGTCGAGCCGGGCGTCTTCGTACCCCGCCGCCGCACGGAGTTCCTCGTCGACCAGGCCGTGGCTCGCGCGCGCGGCGCCGCCCTCGTCGTGGACCTGTGCTGCGGCTCCGGCGCGGTGGGTGCCGCACTGGCCGCCGCCCTCGGCGGCCCCGAACTGCACGCCGCGGACATCGATCCGGCCGCCGTGCGCTGCGCGCGCCGCAACGTCGCACCTTTCGGCGGACACGTCCACCAGGGCGACCTGTTCGACGCCCTGCCCGACGCCCTGCGCGGCCGCGTCGACGTCCTCACCGCCAACGTGCCGTACGTTCCCACGCACGAGGTCGGCCTGCTGCCGCCGGAAGCCCGCGACCACGAACCGCTCGTCGCCCTCGACGGCGGCGCGGACGGCCTCGACGTCCTGCGCCGCGTCACCGCCGAGGCGCCCCGCTGGCTGGCCCCGGGCGGCTGTCTTCTGGTCGAGACCAGCGAGCGCCAGGCCCCCGCGGCCGTCGAGGCCTTCGCCCGCGGCGGTCTGACCGCCACGCTGGCCGTCTCCGACGAGCTGTACGCGAACGTGGTGGTCGGCGTCAGGCCGCCACGGGCGGTCTGACCTGCGAGGCGGGCTCGGCGAGCGCCCGGGTCCGCCCGTCGCCATGGAGCAGGGGCGGTCCTCAGTGAGTGACCTCCGTCATTGTGCAACTAGTTGCATAAGGCGTTGCCCGTCGTCTACAACAGACACACGACACCGCGCACGGAGGGCCCGATGAGCCGTTACCCGCACCTGATGAACCCGCTCGACCTGGGCTTCACCACGCTGCCCAACCGCGTGCTCATGGGCTCCATGCACGTGGGCCTGGAGGAGGCCGAGCGCGGCTTCGAGCGCATGGCGGAGTTCTACGCCACCCGGGCCCGCGGCGGAGTCGGTCTCATCGTCACCGGTGGCATCGCGCCCAACGACGCGGGACGGCCGTACGAGGGCGGCGCGAAGCTGACCACCGAGGCGGAGGCCGAGCAGCACACGGAGATCACCGCCGCGGTGCACCGCGAGGGCGGGAAGATCGCGATGCAGATCCTGCACTTCGGGCGCTACGCCTACCACCAGGACCTGGTCGCCCCGAGCGCCCTGCAGGCCCCGATCAGCCCCTTCCCGCCGCACGCGCTCACCGACGCCGAGGTCGAGCGGACCATCGACGACTACGCCCGCGCCGCCGAGCTCGCACAGCGGGCCGGGTACGACGGCGTCGAGATCATGGGCTCCGAGGGCTATCTCATCAACGAGTTCATCGCCGCGCAGACCAACAAGCGTGAGGACCGCTGGGGCGGCTCGTACGAGAACCGCATGCGCTTCCCCGTCGAGATCGTGCGGCGCGTGCGCGAGGCCGTCGGCGAGAACTTCATCATCATCTACCGGCTCTCCATGCTGGACCTGGTGCCGGGCGGCTCCACCCTGGACGAGGTGATCACGCTGGCCCGGGCCGTCGAAGCGGCCGGAGCGACGATCATCAACACCGGCATCGGCTGGCACGAGGCCCGTATCCCCACCATCGCGACCTCCGTGCCGCGCGGCGCCTACACCTGGGTGACCAAGAAGGTCATGGGCGCGGTCTCCATTCCCCTGGTGACCACCAACCGCATCAACACCCCCGAACTCGCCGAGCAGTTGCTCGCCGACGGCCACGCCGACATGGTGTCGCTGGCCCGGCCGATGCTCGCCGACCCCGACTTCGTGGCCAAGGCGGCGGCCGGGCGGCCGGAGGCCATCAACACCTGCATCGGCTGCAACCAGGCCTGCCTCGACCACACCTTCAGCGGGAAGATCACCTCCTGCCTGGTCAACCCGCGCGCCTGCCACGAGACGGAACTCGTCCTCGCGCCGACCCGGCTGCGCAAGCGCGTCGCCGTGGTCGGTGCCGGGCCCGCCGGCCTGGCCTGCGCGGTCTCCGCGGCCGAACGCGGCCACGACGTCACCCTCTACGACGCCGCGAGCGAGATCGGCGGCCAGCTCAACGTGGCCCGCAAGGTCCCCGGCAAGCAGGAGTTCGACGAGACGATCCGCTACTTCCGCACCCAGCTCGAACTGCACGGCGTGAACGTCCGGTTGAACACCCGCGTCGCCGCCGAGGACGTCCGCGCCTACGACGAGGTCGTGGTCGCCACCGGCGTCAGCCCGCGCACCCCCGAGATCCCCGGCGTCGACCACCCCAGCGTCCTCGGCTACCTCGACGTCCTGCGCGACGGCGCCCCCGTCGGCGACCGGGTCGCGATCCTCGGCGCCGGCGGGATCGGCTTCGACGTCGCCGAGTACCTGACCGACGGCGGCGACAAGGCGAGCGAGGACCCGTCGACGTACTTCCGCCACTGGGGCGTCGACATGGACTACCAGGCACCCGGCGGCCTCGCCGCACCCGAGCGCCCCGCCCCGCCCCGCACGGTCCACCTCCTCCAGCGCAAGGCCTCCAAGGTCGGCGCCGGACTCGGCAAGACCACCGGCTGGATCCACCGCACCGAACTCAAGCACCGGGGCGTCACCATGGTCCCGGGCGTCCAGTACGACCGGATCGACGACGCCGGACTGCACGTCACCGTCGAGGGCCACAGCCAGGTCCTGGAGGTCGACACCGTCGTGCTGTGCACCGGCCAGGAGCCGCGCCGGGACCTGTACGAGGAACTGTCCGCGGCGGGACGCAGCGTGCACCTCATCGGCGGTGCCGACGTGGCCGCCGAGCTGGACGCCAAGCGCGCCATCAAGCAGGGCACGGAGCTGGCGGCGGCGCTGTGACCGGCCGAGCCGCGGCCGGAGCGATCGCGCCCGGGGCCTCGGTCCGGCGTCCCTAGGATGACCCCATGTCACTCCCGCACGCGATCCTCACCGCCCTGCTCGAGAAACCGTCGTCGGGCCTCGAACTGACCCGGAGGTTCGACAAGTCGATCGGCTACTTCTGGTCGGCGACGCATCAGCAGATCTATCGCGAGCTGGGAAGACTGGAGTCCGAGGGCTACATCCGCGCCCTGCCGTCCGAACAGCCGGCCCGGGGACAGAAGAAGAGCTACGAGGTGCTGCCGGCGGGCCGCGACGAACTGGCCCGCTGGACCTCCGCGTCCCAGGATCCGAAGCCCATGCGGGACACGATGCTGCTGCGGCTGCGCGCCTCGGCCGTCGTCGGCACCGCGGGCCTCGCGACGGACCTGCGCCGCCATCTCGACCTGCACCAAAGGCAGTTGGCCGAGTACGAGGAGATCCAGAAGCGCGACTTCCCGCCCGGCAAGGACGCTCCCCAGGACCGGCTGCGGCATCTGGTGCTGCGGGCCGGGATCGACCTGGAGACCTTCTGGACCCAGTGGCTGACGCAAGCGCTGGACGAGTTCGAGCACCTCGACGAGCAGTAGGGGCCGTCCTCTCGATCGGAGTCGGCCGTCCAGCGGACCGGAGTCGGCCGTCCAGCGGACCGGAGTCGGCCGTCCAGCGGACCGGAGTCGGACGGACGGCCGCCGGTGCGACGGACCCCGTGATCAGAGCCGGTGGGGCTTGGCCCGGCGGCGCAGGTACCAGGCGGTCGCCACGACGCCCGACGCCACCAGCGCACCGCCGCCCACCAGTGTGGCGGTCCCGTAGTCCCTGGTGGCCCCGCCGAGACCGCCCATCACGCCGCGCGACGGCGAGGAGGGCAAGGAAGGCAAGGAGGTGGAGGAGATCCTCGGGGTCTTGGTGACCTTGGGGACCGCGCTGGTCGAGACGATGACGGACTGGGTACCGGCCGTCGTCCCGTCCTGGCAGACCACGACGACGGTGTAGGTGCCGGCGCTGACGTTGGACCAGACCGCCGACTGAGTGGCGCTCGTTCCGGACAACGGCATCTGGCGGCCTTGGGAGAAGTTCACCTGCCCATTGGCGAGCAGCGAGGCATTGCCGAAACTGCTGCCGTTGCTCGGGCAGGAATTGGTGGTGACCGACACGCTGGACCCGCTGGTGCTCACCGAGATCCCCGAACCGAAGGCGGCGGCGGACTGAGCGGTCATGGTGAGCGGAAGCGCAGCGACGGCGGCCACGGTCAGGCCGGAGCGGAGAAATATCTGAGAAGTACGCATAGGACTGCCCTCCAGCGGCACGGTTGGCGGTACATCCCATGCGCCGCCGAGGATTGGAAAGGCCCGTGCTGCCTCAGGGAGAGCCAATGCGCATCCGGCTCGGGGCGCACGTGGACGGGGACCGGGCAGGTGACGAATTCGTTCGTCCGGCGGATGAATCCCGCGTTGCGCTGGTGATTCTCTCTGGGCGGATGACAGATGACGGATGACGAAATTTGTTATCCGTCATCCGTCATCCGTCAGCTGTTATCCGCTATCTGCTATCTGCTCTCCGTCGTCACCACGTGCGGCCCGCGTGAAGCAGCCGCTCTCGGACAACTGCCACATGCGGGTTGTCCGACGCGCCCGGCCGCTGGGTGAGGTACCCGGTGTTGATGGGCGGTTCCTCGGGGGACAGCAGGGGCACCAGGGCACCGGAGGCCAGCGCGTCGAGGCACAGGTAGCGGGGGAGCACGGTGATGCCGGCGCCCGCGACCACCGCGGCCAGTACGCCCCGTAGGTCGGGCACCGTGATCGACGCCGGGCCGGTAAGCCGTACGCCGAACACGTGCCGCCAGTAGCGCCGGGCGATGGGCAGATCCTCGGCGTATGTCACCAGGGGCGCCCCGTGCAGCGCGGCGGGCCCCTCGGCCGCCACTCGGGCCGGGTCGATGCGCTCGGCCCACGACGGGGCGGCGACGAGCACGAACTCCTCGTCCATCAGCGGCACGGCGGTCAGGGTGCGACCGCGCGGCCGGGTCGTGGCGATGACCAGGTCGAAGCGGCCGCCGCGCAGCCCGTCCAGCAGCTCGTCGGTGAGGCCGGGAGTGACGCGCAGACGTACGCCCTGTGCGGTCAGCGGCGCCAGCGCGGGCAGGACACGCGTGCACAGCAGCTCGGCCGGGCCCGCCAGGTGCACCGGGTCCGGCGGCTGGTCCGCGCCGGCCCCGCGGCGGTCCGCGACCGCCGCGAGCGCGTCCAGGGGCGCGGCGACCTCCGCGGCGAGTTCGTCCGCCACCGACGTGGGCACCACGCCCCGTGGCTGCCGTTCGAACAGCTCCCGTCCCAGTTGCTCCTCCAGTGACCGCATCTGCGTCGTCACCGTCGGCTGGGACAGACCGAGCAGCCGCGCGGCCGCCGTGAACGACCCCGCGCGGTGCACGGCGAGGAAGGTGCGCAGCAGGGAGAGGTCCAGGGGAGCCGTCGAGGTATCGAGTTCGCTATGGGGCACGGAGGTGAGCCTACGGTTCGCCTATTTCGGGGTGCCGGCGTTCCCACCCTCGGCGGAGCCCGTCGTCACCGTCCGCTCCGCCGAGAACCCGCCCCAGGTGCCGTCCGGCAGCTTCGCCCTGATCCGCACCCGGTACGCGACCCCGGCCTCCCGCCCGACGTAGAAGCTGTAGGTGGCCCTTCCGCTGGGCGGTGTGCCGCCCCAGACGAGTGAGGTCGCCTGTCGGCCGTCCAGGTCGATCCGGTACTCCGTGACCACCCCGTCCGTCCGCGGTGGCAACCAGGACAGGTCGAGGTAGTACGCCCCGTCCGTGCGGTGGGAAGTCGCGCGGAACCCCGTCGGCGCGGTGCCACGGCCGTCGTCCGCGCCCGGCGCGGTGGTGAGCCGGACCGCGGCGCTCGCGGGGGAGAGGTTGTCCGCCGCGTCGCGGGCTCGCACGGTGAAGGCGTACGCGGTGCCGGGTCTCAGCCCGGTGACGACGGTCGCCGTCTGTCCGCCGCCCACGCTGTGGATCTTCGAGCCGCCTTGGTAGACGTCGTACGAGACCACGCCCCGGGCGTCCGCCGACGCCGACCACTCCAGTTGGGCCGCCCGGCTCCCGACGGCCCTGCCGTGCGGCCGTCCGGGGCGGGTCGGGGGCGTGCGGTCGGCGGCGACCGCGACCGGTGTGGTGGCGCGCACCGGCTCGCTGGAGGGTCCGGGGTTTCCGTCGGTGTTCAGGGCGCGGACCGTGAAGACGTACTTCGTGGACGGGGCCAATCGGGTGACGTCCACCATGTGTTCGTCGCCGGGCACCCGCTCGACCCGTGCGGTGCCGCGGTACACCTCGTAACCGGTGACCTTCACGTCCCCGGAGACGCGGTTCCACATGACGTGCACGCTGGTCGCGCTGCCCGCCGTCGCGGTGACCCCCGTCGGGGCCGGGGGCAGCCGCTCGCCCCCGGCGTCGGCTCCCGCACCTCCTCCTCCGCACGCGGTGAGGACGAGCAGCGAGCCGCAGATCAATCCAAGGGAAACGCGTCGCACCGGCCTGCCTTCCCTCGACGGGATTGGTCTGTACCTATAAGACACGGCTGGCGCGGCCACATCAAGGGGGCGGTGGCCGTTCGTCGGACCGTCCTCGGGCTACGTATGCTGATGCCTGACGCGGCGTGAACTCACCCTCTCGACAGGGGAGTTCGCGCCCACGGCGCGGACCGCTGTCGTCGCTGATGCCGCGCCGGCGAGGGCGGTCGAGAAGCCCGGGTCCACCACGGCTCGGGCTCTCGGCCGCAATGCACCCGCCGAATCCGCCGCGTACCCGCCGATCCGCGTGCACCCGCCGAATTCGCCGCGTACCCGCCGTGCCCCCGTCGGGCCCGCCGTGCACCGTCCGGCCCCTTCCCAGTGGACGTACCGTCAGAAACCCGCCAAATTTTGCTGAACAACCGTCAATGTCCCCCAGGAGAGAGTCCTTTATCGTGCGTGTTCAGTCGCTGACGCTGGTCGCGGCCGGCGTGGCCCTGCTCGCCCCCGCCCCGCTTCCCGCCGCCCGTCCGAGCCCGCTCGTGGCGGTGCGGGAAGGGAATGTGCGCGCCGCGGATCTGCTCGCCAAGGTCCGTGACTGCGTACCCGTCTCGAAGGGGCGCTATCGCTCCGACGCCCGCAGCCGCGCCGAGATTCCCGTCTGCGGCGCGCGGGGCGCGGTGTTCTGGAAGGCCGACATGGACATCGACTGCGACGGCCGCCCAGGGCTCCTGTGCAACGGGCGGACCGACCCGCTCTTCTCCGGGACCACCGCGTACCAGCAGTCCGACGGGCGGTATCTGAGCGCCGAGACCCTCCCGTACGTCGTGGTGCCCACACCCAGTGGCATCTGGGACCACCGCGCCCACGGCATCCGAGGCGGCTCGGTGGTCGCGGTGATCTACCGGGACCGGGTCGAGTACGCGGTGGTCGGCGACACCGGACCGCGCGAAATCATCGGCGAGGCCTCGTACGCCACCGCCAAGGCGCTCGGGATTCGCCCCGGCCCGCACGGTGGCGGGACGAGTTCCGGGGTCACCTACATCGCCTTCAAGAACTCCCGGGTGTCGCCCATCGAGGATCACGCGGCAGCCGTGACAGTGGGTGAGCGGCTGGCCCGGAAGTTCGTGCGCGGCGGCTGAGCGGCCGCGATGGGGAGGTCCGTCAGGCGATGGAGGGCGTCAGACCGCCGACCAGCCGTTGTCGACGGGCAGGATCGCGCCGTTGATATTGCTCGCCGCGTCGGAGGCGAGGAACAGGATGGCGGCGGCCTGCTCCTCGGCCTCGGCCGCGGTGCCCACATTGCCCAGGTACGAGGCGAGGACCTGCGGGCCGAGGGCGTCGCGGTCGGCGTCCACGGCGATGGCGGTCTTCGTGCCGCCGGGGGCGATGGCGTTGGCCCGGATGCCCTTGTTGCGGTACGTCACGGCGAGGGACTTGGTGAGGCCCGCGATGCCGTGCTTCGAGGCGGTGTACGCGGCGCCCGCGGCGCTGCCGCGCAGGCTGGCCTCGGAGGCGGTGTTCACGATGGCGCCCTTGCCCGCCTCCAGCATGTGCGGGAGCACCGCACGGGTGAGCAGGAAGGGAGCGGTGAGGTTGACCCGGATGACCCGCTCCCACTCCGCGTCGCCGACCTCACCGGCCGCCGACATGCGGTCCATGATCCCGGCGTTGTTGACCAGCACGTCCACCCCGCCGAACTGCTCCACGGCGGTCGCGGTCACCCGGTCGACCACGGCCTGCTCGCTCAGGTCGCCCGTCACGGCCACGGCGGTGCCACCGGCCGCCACTATCTCCCCGACGACCTTCTCGGCGCCCCCGGCGTTGAGGTCGGCCACCAGGACACGGGCGCCCTCCGCGGCGAAGGCCAGGGCGGTGGCCCGCCCGATCCCGGAGCCCGCTCCGGTGACGATGACGCAGCGGCCGGCCAGTCCAGTGGTGCTCATGACGTGCTCCCAGAAGTGCGTACGTGATGCGACGAGGTCGTCGTGCGCCACACGGTACGACTTAATGTCTCTCCATGACATAAAGTCGGGAGCCGTTTTCGAGATCGTTAGAATCGCGGCAGCCCGGGCGACAGCCGCCCGTCGTCGAGTCGAGGGAGTCGCCAGTGCCGGACGGCGCGATCACCGAACCCCCCGGCCGGGGCCGCGGCCGCACGGGCCGGCCACCGCTGACCGAGCGGCGCAAGGCCGAGATCCGGCTGGAGATAGCCCGCGCCGCGGTGGAACTGTTCGTCGCCCAAGGGGTGGCCGCGACCACCGGGGAGCAGATCGGGCAGGCCGTCGGCGTCTCTGCGCGAACCGTGTGGCGTTACTTCCCGAGCAAGGAAAGCTGCGTGAGCCCGCTGTTCGCGGCCGGGATCGACGCGATCGCCGCCTCCCTGCGGGCCTGGCGCCCCGACCGGCCGCTCGAGGACGCCTTGGAACGGGCGGCCACGACCGGCGATCCCTCGACGCCCCGACCGCACCTGCCCAAGATCCGGGCGCTGATGAGACTGACCCGGACCGAGCCGGGCCTGCGCGCCGTCTGGCTCCAGGCGCACGACGAGGCCGAGCCGGTCTTCGCCCGCGCCCTCGCCGACCGGGCCGGCTTGCCCGCCGTCGACCTGCGCTCGGAGATCCAGGCCGCCATGCTCAACAGCGCCCTGCGCACGGCGGTCGAGCACTACGCGTGGCGCACGGACGAGGAGCAGCCCGACCCCGCGGTGGCGGAGGCCGAACTGGTGTCGACCGTGCGCTCGGCCCTCGCCATCGTCGCGGAAGGGCTCGCCTGAGGGCTGAGCCGACCGCCGAGGCCTCCGTGCCCCAGCGCTCAGACCTCCGGCCCGCGCGTTCAGACCTTCCGGCCCACGCGTTCAGACCTCCCGGCCCCCGCGATCAGCCCTTCCGACCCCGCGTTCAGACCTCCCGGCCCGGCGATCACCTCTTTCGGTCCCCGCACTCACACGCTCCAGCCCCTGCTCTCACGCCTTCCGGTAGGTGTACGCCTCCGCGGCCGCCGCCTCGACCGCCGCGAGGTCGGCTCCGGCCGAGGCCGTGACCACCGCGGCCACCGCGCCCTCGACGAAGGGCGCGTCCACCAGGCGGCTGTTGGCGGGGAGCTCGTCCCCCTCCGCCAGCAGGGCCTTCACGGTGAGGACCGCGCTGCCCAGGTCGGTGAGCACGGCGACCCCGGCGCCGCGGTCCACCGAGGCGGCCGCCGCGGAGATCAGCTCGGCGCTGGTACCGAGACCGCCGTCCACCGTGCCGCCGGCCGCGGCGACGGGAGCGGTCGTCTCGCCGCCCGCGAGTCCCGTCGCCAGCTCGGCCACCGAGGCGGCGACGGCGGCGCTGTGGGAGACCAGCACGATGCCGACGAACTGGTTCGTGCTGTCCGGGGATTCACTCATCGCGGGCCTCCATGAGCGCGCCGATCAGCAGGGACGAGGACGTGGCACCCGGATCCTGGTGCCCGATGCTGCGCTCACCCAGGTAGCTGGCCCGACCCTTGCGGGCCTGGAGCGGTGTCGTCGCGACGGCACCCTCCTCGGCGGCCGTCTTCGCCGCGCCGAAGGACTCGGCGAGCGCGTCCACCGCGGGCACCAGCGCGTCGATCATGGTCTTGTCGCCGGGCGCGGCTCCGCCCAGCGCCATCACCGCGTCCACGCCCGCGCGCAACGCGTCCGTGAACTGTTCCTCGGTGACCTCCGCGGCGTCCCCGAGGGCCTTGCCCGTACGGCGGAGCAGGGTGCCGTACAAGGGACCCGACGCGCCGCCGACCGTGGAGATCAGCCGGCGTCCGGCGAGAGTGAGCACGGCGCCGGGGGTGTCCGGCGCCTCCTTCTCCAGCGCGGTCACCACGGCGGTGAAGCCGCGCTGCAGATTGCTGCCGTGGTCGGCGTCGCCGATCGGCGAGTCCAGAGCGGTGAGTCGCTCCGCCTCGCGATCCACGGACGCGGCGGTCGCCGTCATCCAACGGCGGAAGAACTCGGCGTCGAGCACAGAATCTCCTTGCGTGGTACGAACGTTGACCGGGCGGGGGCGACATCGTGCCGATGCCGCCGGGATTCACACGCCCCAGCGCAACGCGGGCGTCTTCACCGGCGCGTCCCACAGCCGCAGCAGTTCCTCGTCCACCTGGCACAGCGTCACCGAGGCGCCCGCCATGTCCAGCGAGGTGACGTAGTTCCCGACCAGCGTGCGTGCCACGGGCACCCCGCGCTCGGTGAGCACCCGGGTCACCTCCGCGTGGAACCCGTAGAGCTCCAGGAGCGGCGTCGCGCCCATACCGTTGACCAGCAGCAGGACGGGATTGCGCGGGTTCAGGTCCTCCAGGATCGCGTTGACCGAGAAGTCGGCGATCTCGTGCGAGGTCATCATCGCGCGCCGCTCCCGGCCCGGCTCGCCGTGGATGCCGACGCCGAGCTCCAGCTCCCCCGGCGGGAGGTCGAAGGTGGGGCTGCCCTTGGCCGGCGTGGTGCAGGCGCTCAGTGCGACACCGAAGCTGCGGGAGTTCTCGTTGACCTGCCGGGCCAGCGCCTGCACCCGCTCCAGCGGCGCGGCCTCTTCGGCCGCGGCGCCCGCTATCTTCTCCACGAACAGGGTCGCGCCGGTGCCGCGCCGCCCGGCGGTGTACAGACTGTCGGTGACGGCGACGTCGTCATTGACGAGGACCTTCGCCACCTGGATGCCCTCGTCCTCGGCGAGCTCGGCCGCCATGTCGAAGTTGAGCACGTCCCCCGTGTAGTTCTTCACGATGAACAGCACGCCCGCGCCGCTGTTCACGGCCGCCGCCGCGCGCAGCATCTGGTCCGGCACCGGTGACGTGAAGACCTCGCCAGGACAGGCCGCCGACAACATCCCGGGGCCCACGAAACCACCGTGCAACGGTTCGTGCCCCGACCCGCCGCCGGATACGAGTCCCACCCTGCCGGGCACCGGGGCGTCCCGCCGTACGATCACCCGGTTGTCCACATCCACCGTCAGCTCGGGATGCGCGGCCGCCATACCCCGCAGCGCGTCCGCGACCACCGTCTCCGCCACGTTGATGAGCATCTTCATGGATACCTCCTGGTGAGACTAAAAGGTGAGCCTCTGACCTCTATTTTTGCAGGTCAGACCATGTTGGGCGAGCAAATGATCTTGGCGGTTCAGGCTGGTCGGGGGCGGGTTCCGGCGGTGCTGACGCCGACCCGGCGCCGACTTCGGTGGCGGGGTGTCGGATGGGGCCGGCATGCATACGGATCGACCCGAGAAGCCTGCCCGGGAAGAGTCGGCGCCGGGGATGCGGTGATCATCGGTGCGCATGCGAGCGGAAACGTCTGCGGCTGTTCGGCTGCCGGGCGAAGCCCGCCCTCGGGGCGGACTGTGGAGACACTGTCCGACGGAGTGTTCATCGGAGGCGCGGAGGGCTCCGGCGCGAGTGTAGTAAGCACTTCGTGTCTCGATCCCAGGCTCGGGCGTGTTCCCCATTCCATGCAGGCCTGGTGGTGGAGAAGTCTGTTACGGCCCGCTGAACCGAGCATCCCCGAAATTCTGGCTGGCTGCCAGATGTCGTGAAGAGGGTCCGAGGGGACGGCAGCCGCAGCCGTGGCGGGGTCGCATTCGGTGGAGGGATCGTCGCGTGGTGGAACTTCATCGGGCGGTTTGGAGCGCGCGTCCGTAAGACGTGGTTGGTGCGCCCTGGGCAGGAGCGACCCAGAGGAAGGGGCGCGTCTCGGGGTGGTCGATTCCGGCCGGGCTGCAACGTTGCACGTGAAGGCGTCTGTGACCAGGTCTGATCAGGCACGGCTCACCGCCAAAGGGCACCCATGGCCTCCTCGTTCATTCGGCACGGCGCACGCCCACCCCCACTCATCACGGTGGGCCGGGAATCAAGCAGGTGCGGGAACCGGTGGCAGAGAAGCTGGCGGAGGACCGGACGTCGGAGCGGAGGGGACACAGGGCAGACCGTCCACACCGAATATCCTCTCATCCACGGGACTTGGCATGATTGTGGTGCTCGACCGAGTCGCCGCGGGCGACGAATACGTCGGCGACCAGCGTCGGAGGGAACAGGCCGTGCTCGACGACGCCGGGGGTGGCGCCGAGCAGCGCCGCCAGGCCCGCGGGGTCGTCGACGGCACCGTGGTGGTCCGCGATGACGCCGCCGTCGGGGCTGCGTGGCACGTCGCGCAGGGAGACCGGGTGGAGCAGGCGCATGGTCGCGGCCAGCCCGAATGCGAGCAGCTCGAGCGGGACCGGCGGGTGCAGCGCTGTCACTCGCTTGCTCGAGTCGGCGATCACGACGAAGCGGGCAGCGGCCGCCGCGACAATCTTCTCCCTGGTGTGCGCGGCGCCGCCGCCCTTGACCAGCCAGCCGTCCGGCGTTATCTGGTCCGCACCGTCAATCGCGATGTCGAAGCGGTCGATGCTGCCGAACGGTTCAACCCGCAGATCGAGCATCAGGGCCGCCTCCTCGGTCTGCGGCGACGTCGCGACACACCGCAGTGACAGACCGCGGCGGGCCAGCGCAGGCAGGAGGTGGGCGACGGTCGAGCCGGTGCCGAGGCCGATGGTCATGCCGTCCTCTACCAGCTCGGCCGCGGCCTCGGCGGCACGTTGCTTCTCATGCTCGACGCTCACGGTCCTCCTCCTTGGGCCAGGTCTCAGGTTGAGGGCGGCCAGGCCCGGGCTTGCGGTGCCGCGGGTCAGAGGACGAACTGCTCGACCGCGTTCGCGAAGCCCTCCTCCTCGTTGCTCGTCGTCACCCGCCTGGCCGCGCGCTGGACCTCGTGGCTTGCGTTGCCCATCGCGATGGACAGTCCCGAGTGGGCGAACATCAGTACGTCGTTGGGCATGTCGCCGATCGTGGCGATCTGGTCGGGGGAAATCTGGAGCTTGGCCGACCAGTACTTGACGACACCGCCCTTGTTGGCCTGCGGATGGGTCACATCGAGGTAGTAGGGCTGCGAACGGGCGGCCGAGACATGGTCGCCGAACTGCGCGCGAGCTGCGACCGCGGCCGCCTCGACGACCTGGTGGTCATCGCTGACCCCGACGACCTTGGCGGTGCCCTGCTCGAGACCGTCGAAGTCGGGGACGAGCGTCGGCGCGAACTGCACCGTCCAGCTCTCGCGATCCACGTGCGGCCCCTTCACGTCGCGGACGTACCAGTCGGCACCCCGGTAGATCCAGACGCTGAGGCCGAACGACTCCATCAGCGCGACGACCGGGGCCACCACCTCCGCGGGAATGACCTGCTGTTCGACGACGGTCATATCCGGGTTGACGATGAGACCACCGTTGAAGGCGGCGAGTTCAGTGGTCAGGGCCAAGGGCTCGATGATCATGGACATGCCGCGGGGTGGTCTCCCGCTGGTCACCGCGAAGAGGACGCCTGCGTCGTGGAGCTTGTGGACCGCACGGACGGCGCGGTCGGTGAGGACCTTGTCGCTCGTGACCAAGGTGCCGTCGACGTCGGCAAGAAGCAGGCGGATCGGGGTGGTTGGCATCACGCCTCCGTAAGCTCTGGTCGCGGCCGGTCCGGGTGGGAAGAGGCAACGGCTCATGGATGCGGGGGCCTGTGGGACGGGTTCGCAGTCGGCTTGATTTCCGAAAGTTGCTGGAGGGTACCGTCGCGGTCGGCAACGAGTCGCAGTCGCGTTCCTCTCGAACAGAGGGGGAAGGTCAATGCTCTTCAGGGCGCGCAATGCTTGGGTATACCCCTTGGGTTTCGATATAACCCTGTAAGAGTGATGTGGCGAATATAAAGGACATGTGCGAGCGTTGAGGATTACATGGCGAAGCTCTTATGGGGCCTGACGTCCAAAATTCACACAACGCATTTTGGGCCGGCCCCTGAGGGGAGCGGGCAGTGGCGCAGGCGAGTCTGGACAAGACGGCCCACGTGGTGGGGATCGACATCGGCGGAACCGGTATCAAGGGAGCGCCGGTCGACCTCGAGCTCGGCAGCCTCATCGGTGAGCGGGTCCGGATCCCGACCCCGCATCCGGCGACCCCGGGGGCAGTCGCGGACGTGGTCGTGCAGGTGCTCACCCAGATCGGCGTCCCAGGGCCGGTCGGGCTGACGCTCCCGGCAGTCATCCGGGGAGGCAAAGTCCAGACGACGTCCAATATCGACCCGGCCTGGATGGAGACGGACGCGGCCCAGCTCTTCGCACGAGCGACCGGCCGCGACGTGAGGGTGGTGAACGACGCGGACGCGGCCGGGATCGCCGAGATGCGCTTCGGCGCCGGCAAGGGACGCAAGGGCGTCGTCGTGATGGTGACGCTCGGCACCGGTATCGGCAGCGCCGTCTTCTCCGACGGGTTCCTGGTGCCCAACAGCGAGCTGGGGCACCTGCCGTTGCACCACGAGGATGCCGAGGACTGGGCCGCGGAGTCGGTGCGCGAGCACGACGACCTGTCCTGGAAGAAATGGGCGCACCGTCTGGAGAAATATCTCGAGCTCGTCCAGCGGCTGTTGTGGCCCGACCTGATTGTCATCGGCGGCGGCGTCAGCAAGAAGGCCGACAAGTTCCTGCCGTACCTCGAGCTCAGGACCGAGATCGTACCGGCGCAGCTGTTGAACGATGCGGGCATTGTCGGCGCGGCGCTCTTCGCCCCGGCCGGGAAAGCTCAACCCTAGTCTGCCGCACTCGACATGAGCGCAGAGGCGGCACCTTCAGGGAGGCTCGCGTTGAGCAACAAGGACCTGGAAACACTTTCCGTCAACACGATCCGCACTCTGTGCATGGACGCCATCCAGGCGGCCGACTCCGGCCGTCCGGGGACGCTGCTCGCCTACGACACGCAGCGAACGGTGGCGGACGCCAAGGCACCGCACGCAAGGGCCGCCCGGCGCAACCTCTTCAGCGAGATCCCCGGGACGCCCGAGGGGCTGCCGGAGATCGAGGAGGCCATCGCCTCGGGCGTTCCGTTGAGTGGGGCGTCGAGCTCGGCGACGTGCTTGCTGTCGCGATCATCCCGCAGCTCGAGAGCGCGACCGACCCCGAACGCGGACACGACTCGTCCACGAACGCGCTGATGCGGCACTACCGCACGCTCAAGGACTAGGAGGCGCCAGATGGCGACAGACAAGCCCATGCAGCTCGGGATGATCGGGCTCGGCCGGATGGGGGCGAACCTGGTGCGTCGGCTGATGAGAGACGGCCACAGTTGCGTCGTGTCCGACGTCGACGCCGACGCCGTCGCCGAACTGGTCGGCGAGGGCGCGACGGGCGCGGACTCACCCGGGACTTCGTCGCGAAACTGGACAAGCCACGGGCCGTATGGCTCATGCTTCCGGCCGCGATCGTCGACTCCATCCTCGGCCAGCTCGAGCCGTTGCTGGAGCCCGGTGACATCCTGATCGACGGCGGCAATTCCTACTACCGCGACGACATCACACGCGCCAAGCGTCTTGCCGACAAGTCGCTGCACTATGTCGACTGCGGGACCAGCGGTGGGGTCTGGGGCCTGGAGCGCGGCTACTGCTTGATGATCGGCGGTGAGGACGAGGTCGTGGCCCATCTGGACCCGATCTTCAAGACGATCGCTCCCGGCGAGGGCTGCGCCGAGCCGACGCCGAGCCGGACCCGTACCGACGGCACCGCCCCGCTCGGGTACCTGCACTGCGGGCCGAACGGCGCCGGGCACTTCGTGAAGATGGTCCACAACGGGGTCGAGTACGGGATGATGGCCGCGATCGCCGAGGGCCTCAGCATCATCAAACGCGCGGACGTCGGCAAGGGCCGGCAAGACGTCGACGCGGAGACGACGCCCCTGCGCGACGCGTGGGCCTACCAGTACGACATCGACGTCGGAGAGGTGGCCGAGGTCTGGCGGCGCGGCTCGGTCGTCGGCTCGTGGCTGGTCGACCTGATCGCCGACGCCTTCGCCGGCTCGCCCTCCCTCGACGGCTTCGCCGGGCGGGTCTCCGACTCCGGGGAAGGCCGTTGGACCGTCCTCGCCGCGGTGGACGAAGGCGTCCCGGCACCGGTCATCACCACCTCGCTCTACGAGCGCTTCGAGTCCAGGGAGGCCGGGGAGTTCACCGACAAGATCCTCTCGGCGATGCGCTCGGAGTTCGGCGGGCACGCCGAAAAGAAGGGCTGAGGGCTGTGCAGCACGAACTCCAAGTCGTCGCCGACCCCGATGCCGTCGCCGGCACCGCGGCGGCGTTCGTGGCGCGGCTGGCCCGGACCTGCGTGCAAGCCCACGGCCGATTCACGTTCGCCGTCAGCGGGGGGCACACGCCATGGGCGATGTTCGCGCGGCTCTATCCTGCGCTCGCCCGCGCCCAGCAAGTGCTCTGGTTCATCACCGGAGCGGACAAGCGCGAACCGCTCTCGAGGCTCGTTGCGGGAGACCGGTCGATTCCCGCCGGCCGGGTCGAGGCGGCGGCGTCGCTCGTCCTCGCGGACACGGCGGCCGGCCAGGTCCCGGCTCGCGCCGGCGCCCAGCCGCCAGCATGACCATGACGCCCGACCCTCATGACGCCCGACCCTAGTGCCGTGCCGGCCCCGTAAGGGGGATCAGATGGCTTTGAACTCGTCGAACGTTCCCGCAGACGTGCTGGTCATTTTCGGGATCACTGGCGACCTCGCGCGAAAGATGACGTTTCGCTCGCTCTATCGGCTTGAGCGGCGCAAGCTGCTGACCTGCCCGATCGTCGGCGTGGCGCGCGACGGTTGGTCCGACGACGCGCTGCGTGACCACGCCCGCGCGGCGATCAAGGCAGCGGGCGAGCCGCTCGACGACAGCGTCTTCGCCCGGTTCGCCGCCCGACTCAGCTATGTGCAGGGCGATTACGCCGACGAGGAGACGTTCCATCGCCTCGCCCGGGAGGTCGACGGCAGGCGACACCCCGTTTTCTACCTGGAGATCCCACCGTCGCTGTTTGCCCGGGTGGTCGGGGGCCTGGCAGGCGTCGGGCTGACCAAGGGCGCCCGGGTTGTCGTGGAGAAACCGTTCGGGCACGACCTCGCGTCGGCGCGCGCCCTCAACGCCGAGCTGCGTCAGCTCCTCGACGAGGATCAGCTGCTGAGGATCGACCACTTCCTCGGCAAAGAGCCGGCGATGGACATCCTGTTCCTGCGGTTCGCCAACTCCGTGTTCGAGCCGGTGTGGAACCGCGACCACGTCTCCTGCGTGCAGATCACCATGGCCGAGGACTTCGGGGTCGAGGACCGCGGGCACTTCTACGACCCGGTCGGCGCGCTCCGCGACGTCGTGCAGAACCATCTGCTGCAGCTGCTCGCCCTGGTGGCGTCCGAGCCGCCGTCAGCCGCCGACGCGGACGCGCTCCGAGACCGCCGGGTTGATGTGTTCCGGGCGATCCCCGACGCCGACCCGGCCCACTACGTCCGCGGGCAATACGAGGGGTACGTGCAGGTCCCCGGCGTGCGGCCGCACTCGCGCACCGAGACCTTCGTCGCGTTGCGGCTGGAGGTCGAGAACTGGCGCTGGTCCGGGGTGCCGTTCTTCATCCGCGCCGGCAAGTCGCTCCCCGAGCGAGTGACCGAGATCCGGATCATGTTCAAGCGCCCGCCGCGGCTTGCGTTCGCGGAGCGGTTCGCGCCCGAGCCCGACCAGTGGATCCTGCGGATCGATCCGAGCCCTGGCATGAACTTCTGTATCCAGGCCAAACAGCCGGGCAAGCAGGCCACGCAGCTGGTGGACCTCGACCTCCTCTTCGCGGCCGAGCTGGGTGAGGCACCCGAACCGTACGAGCGCCTGCTCAGTGATGCAATGCAAGGCAACGCGAGCCTGTTCACCCGAGAGGACTCGGTGGAGGAGACGTGGCGAATCGTCCAGCCACTGCTGGAGGCGCCCGGCGACCCCGAGCGCTACCGGCAGGGAACCTGGGGACCGACGGCCGCGAACAAGCTCGTCGCCGGATATCCGCGATGGCACGAACCATGGCTGCCGGCGAGCTCTCCCGACTGACACGGCCGCGCCCGGACCCGGTGCGCGCAGGGTATGAACACCGGCATCCAGACGCGCTGAACCCGGGCCGGCAGCTCGCCGTCGTCTGCCAGGGTGCCGCACCTGAGGAACTGCTGGAGACCTACGAGGCCGAGCGCGTCCCGGTCTGCCCCAACGTCCTGCGCTTCACCGACCGCGCCTTCACCATCGCCACCAGCCGCAACGAGGCGGAAACGCCTGCCTACCTCCGGCCGCGTCGCAAGCACAGACGGCTCGGTCACGCTGAGCGCCACCGGCACGCTCATCCCGACGGCATCGTCGCCGAACTGAAGCATCTCGGACATGAGCCGCAACACTCCTGGTCGCGCCGCAGGACACCCCCACTGCCCGGCCATCCTCGCCTTGAACCCGCCCTGACACCGGAACATCCGAGGATGCCGCGCGCCGTCGTCCCGCACACTCACGCCCCTCCCACCGCCCGCAGCCGAAGAACCCTCCCCGGGGCGCCGTTCATGAACCATTTTCCGGGCCGAGTGAACCTGAACGGCACCGCGCCCGTAATGCTCTTCGTCCGCCCCAGTCGGGCGATGACGAATCGGCGGATTTCTTGACGGGCAGGAGGAACGGTGCAGCGTTCGCTGAACATGGTGGGCGGTATCTTCGTAGGGGGCGCGCTGGCCCTGACACTGGGCGCGCTGGTCTACCCGTCGATGCTCGGAGTTGACACCGTGTCGACCTCGAACGACCGGATCATCGCCAACACCCAGTGGGGGCCGTTGACCGAGGGGGACCGGGCCTTCGTGGTGGCGGTGCGCGCTGCCGGTTTGTGGGAGCACCCGGTGGGGCAGATCGGGCTCCAGAAGGGGCAGAGCAAGGGGGTCCTCACCGCCAGTCAGCACCTGGTCGACGGGCACGCGGCGCTGGACGAGACCTGCCGCAAGATCGCGCCGATGCTGAACGTGACGCTGCCCAACGTGGCCAGTCCGCAGCAGGAAGGATTCGTCACCACCCTCAAGGCGGACAGCGGCAAGCAGTTCGACATCGACTTCGCCAACATTCTTCGCCAGACGCACGGTTCGATCTTCAACACCGTGGCAAAGATCCGCTCGACGACGAAGAACACGCTGGTGCGCGCCCTGGCCGACCAGGCCAACGACACCGTCCTGGACCACATCACGGTGATGGAGAAGACCGGCCTGGTCGACTTCGACACCACGCTGTTCAAGCAGACCACCCCGCCGAAGCTGCCCAAGTCGGACATGACCCCGCCGGTCCCGCCCGCCGGCCAGCCCGTGATCGTCCTCCCTCCGCCGCCGAACGCCACGTCCACCCCGGTGGACCTGGGCCCGGCATTGAACGGCCAGTCCGCCAACGGCAGGTAGGCGCTGTTTCTCGGGTCTCCCGACGTGGGTGGGGTGTGGGGGTCAGGCCGGCTGTAAGGGGCGTGGGGATCTGGCGAATGCGGAGTGGGATCGGCTGACGGGCAAGAGCTCCTGCCTGGCGTCACCGTGAACATCGGCGGCGGAGAGTAGACCCGGCTCACCCACCGGACCGAAGGGCACCGCCACCGGCGAACTCCCAGTGCCCAGCCGCAGGGCCGAGTTCTGGATCAAGCAGGTCGAGTCACTCGAGGGCTACGACCTCTACAAGCCGACGAAGACCTTCACCGCCGAGCCGGGCGCCCCGGCCACTGTGACCGTCACCAGCGCCGAGACCGCCACCACGCCCGAGCACCGAGAAGCCGGCCGAGAGCGCCTCCGGCGGGTCAAAGGCCACCCCGACGGCCACTGACCTTTCGATCGTCCCCGTCCGCGGACGGGGACGGACTCCGCGTCACCGAAGGCCCCGGCCGGCTCCCTCGCCCGCACCGGCGCCGACACCACCGTGTGGATCCTCGGCGGCGCCGGACTCCTGCTCGCCGGCGGCATCGGCGCGGTTGTCGCCGTGCGAGGACACAAGGACTCCGGGTCCGAGCAGGATGAGAGCGACGAGACCAGCTGCTCAGATCAGGCAAGCAGCAGGCCCCCCCCGGACTCACGCTCAGTCCTGGAGGCGTGGTGCGCATCAGTGCTCCTGCGCGATCGCCTGCGCGTCTTCGCGGGGTTCGAGTGACAGGGTGGACGTGCCTTCCTACGGTGG
This sequence comes from Streptomyces mirabilis, assembly GCF_039503195.1. NCBI lineage: Bacteria > Bacillati > Actinomycetota > Actinomycetes > Kitasatosporales > Streptomycetaceae > Streptomyces > Streptomyces mirabilis. The sequence goes on along the minus strand of NZ_JBCJKP010000001.1, from coordinate 1,456,092 downwards.
CGTAGTCCACGCCGAGGTGGACAAGTGCGCTGGGGTCACAGCCGCAACCGGGTGAAACACCCCCCGGATCGAATTGCGACAGATCAGTTACGGGTAATTGCTGATGGCCTCCATTTGGCCTGGATCCATCATGCTCTGACGCCAAAACGAACTGCGCGTATCGAGGAAGGACTCCGACCATGAGAAAAAGAGTCATCTGGACGGTCGCTCTAGTGACTGCCTCCGCCTCTCTTGTCACCCCGGCAGCAGCCACCCAACGTGGGCATGACCATCACACCTGCCACGTCTCAAACGCCGCCAACCCCAATAGGGGTGACTGTTTCGTAGAGTTCGGCGTGCAGTTCGCACAGGTGAAAAAACTCAACCTCGGGGGGCCGCCTGGGCCGAGTCTCGGCGACGAGATGATTTTGAGCCTTGACGTGTTTCAGAATGGTCGGAAGATCGGTGTCGGGGACGGCACCTTCACCACGACGCGGGTCACTGGTTCAGGGCCCAACGCGGTGGTCGAATCGCAAGGGATTTTCACCCTGCGGCTGCCCGATGGGCAATTGAGCATTCAGTTCATTCAGCTCCGTGACAATGAGCAGATCCTACCTGTTGCCGTCACGGGTGGCAGCGGAGTCTTCCGCGGGGCCGGAGGCGACGGGACTATCACGAAGGGCAACAACTCCGGCGTCGTCAGGCTGCACCTCCAGTTCGCGTAAGGCCGCCCTGGGAATGACGCGCCTTGTCCGCTCTGCGCCCGCACTGTGCTCACCGTGGCCAAGCACGTCAATCGGCGGGGAACCACGGGCAAGACCGGGGAACCACGGTGTGCCCAAACGAGAGCGGCCCCCGACCGATGCACCTGGTCAGGGGCCGTTCCTCTGCGGTGGGTGTGAGATTTGAACCCACGGTGACATCGCTGCCGGGCCTGCGTCGGGAGCGGATGGGCGACCTACCGCGGACCAGTGGGATGAGGGCGTGGCTGTCATGGAGGTTGGCGGCAGAGATACCGATCGACAGGCGCAGGCCGCTTCGGTCGACTATGAGGTGGATTTCGATCCGTTATTGCCGCGGTCGGTCGGATTCGGTCCCGTCGGCTGCCCCCTATGAGGGCTCGCCGTGAAGACCTCCACGCGTCGACCTCACTCGGAGGACCGCGCGGAGCTGTCGGCGCTGGAGGGTCGGCCCGTGCGGTGGGCGGCCCGCCTGACGCCGTACGGCCACGACACTCTCGCCTACGGCCAGTCCCGCCCCCGGGCCGAGCCTCCGCCCGGTGAGGCAGCCTCGGACCGGCAGCTTGTGGAGCTGATTCCGTCGCAGATGGCGGCGCTGCGGGTGTTCGTCGGCCTCGCCAGCCGGCTCCGGGTGCCGCCGGCCGACGGGCTGGCGGAGCAGGTCCGTGCGGCCTCGTGTGATCACGGGATCAAGCGGTGGCGGCTGTATCTGACGCAGGAGCAGATGGGGTCCGTGGTGTACGGGTTGTGGTTGCACCGGATGACGGGCTCGGCTGCGGAGGCCAACCGCTTCGGCCGCGAGTACGGCGTCGTACACAGCCCAGTCCGAGCCTCGGACGAAGAATCTCCGGCCGTCGACGGACTGCCGTCGGCGGCCAGAGCGGACGCGCGGGGTAGTGCGGGGGTCAGCGGGCGAGGGTGACCGTGATCGGCTGGTCGGGGCAGATACTGAGGGCCTCGGAGAGCGCGGCGTGTTCGGTGGGGTCGATGGACAGGCCCCACCGGGTCTTGTCGGCGCCCCAATCGGTCGCGTACGGGCAGCGGTAGCCCTGGGCGTGCGGCTGCCAGGCCAACGCCTTCAGCACGACGGTGACGCCAAACGAGTCGGAATGGTCCAGCTCGATCGAGGCGAAGGAGAAGTTCACCGCGGCCCGGATCGGCGGCGCCGGCTCACCGCCGGGCTGCGGCGCGGGGGCCGGCCTCAGGCAGGGGCGACCAACGCCCAGCCTCCGGGGCTCGGGACAGGAGCTGCTCGCTGTAGGGGAACCGGTGCAGGAAGTTCCCGTTCCGGAGAGAGCACCAGCACGGCGCCGGGCCGACGATCGGAAGCTCGCCAGCAGGGTCTCCCAGGCGAGGGCAACCTCGCTAGCGCTGGCCGCGGCGGCGATGTTCGCGAGTTCGGCGATCCCGGCGAGCGCGTCTTGGCCGACCTTCAATGGACGGACCCAGATCAGCCCGGCCACTTTGCCGCGCACCAGGCATCATCAGCGGGCGCGCCACCACCCCCTCGCCCAGCGAGGCGGCGCACGTCTCCTTAGAACCACACGTCGGGCGCGAACGAGCGCGCCGCGGCGGCGAGTGCCAGCACGAGACTCACTACGTCGTAGTTCATAGTGGCGTCTTTCCTTCCTTTCAGGCGGCGGCCTGACTTCTCCGTCCCCGGGTCGGGCGGGCAGACACCTAGAGCACCGTTGCTCCGGGGAACAGATAAGCCAACCGGTGTGGGGAAACGTACAGACCTCCGAACACATATTTCTAACGGAAGGCAACTTCCCGATTACTATGCAGATATCGATGCTTTGCTGGCGCGCACCGCCACACCCCGCATCCATCGCGCCATGCCTACCGAACTGGGCAGACGTCCGGATCGAAGAATTCTGAACTCGGTCTGCATATACCTGCAATTGCACGGTCAATTTCACGGTGTGGCTCAGACCACGTCCGCTCATCGGTGATGCGTACTCCAATGCATACTCGCCAGAGAGTGAAACCCTACGGCGCGCCGCCTTGACCAGTCTCCATGCATTCTGACCGCCACTTCGAGCCGCACACAGGTGGGCACAGGGAGAGCGACAGTCAGGCAGTGCGGCGACTCAGAGCAGCAATGGCCAACGATAACCGGTCGAAATGCCAACTATCCGCCCTAGCCTGCCCAGCGTGCCGACGGGGTGGTGATGGAAGCCGCCCGTGAACAGCCAGAGGTTGGCATCTATCGGGAGCGGAAGGTGGCCAGGGCGCCTCTGTATACGGCCCCACGAAGCGAACTGATCCAGAATGGCCAATTCGATAATCACCCCTACCGTAAGATCGACCAGTATATACCGCTGAAGGGGTTTTGTGTGCATGTAAAATCGAGCGAAATAGGCCACCATGTGGAACGAAACGCGAAGAGCACTATCGCCAATTTGCTTGCGCTCCACTGCTCGACAGGTATAAAAAGATCAAGTTCGCTACGCCGAATTCGCAACGGATCTTCTCTGACCAGGAAGTTCGGTGAGTTCGGTGAATCAGAAGGGGGAATCGGGGAGTGTCATTCACGTCACCCTTCGCCCCCTCCGAAGCATGGGGGAAGCAAGTGAAGAAGAGCAAGAAAAGCATGCTTGCCGCCGTCACAGGTATCGCGACCGCGGCCATGCTCGGCGCGGCAGCCATGCCGGCCAACGCGCAAGGAACGCCCACGCCCGGCGCTCGTGCAACCCTTCGGGCAGCAGTCGGATCGGCACAGCATCCCATGAGGGAGGTCGTCAGCTGCGCTGTCACGGCTCAGGAACCTGATTTCCTAGTAAGCGGTAGCGAGACCATCTACGCATCGGGGAAATTCGGGAGTTGTTCTTCGCCCGCGCCCGATGAATGCCACCTGACGGTCAGCATCGCCAACGGCGGCTTCAGCGACGTTGCACACAAGGACGGCGGATGACGATCATGCACAAGCCAGACGCTCAAGGTGTCTTATCACTGTGCCGGCGTAGTCGGTAGGCATCCCTACACCACGGTAGCCACTCTGGCAATTCACTACCAGGGTCAGGCGGGAAGCAAGGTAGTCCACTCCCACGCCAAGACGCTGTGGTGCGGCTGATCCTCACATATGTTGCGGCTGGCGGGCAACTTCCGCCAGCCGCAACGGCTGTCAATCCTTTTCCATAATTTCCTGGGCCTCTGCAACCTCGCGATCACCGGACTCGACACAGAAATGGTTGCCTTCAGGATCCGCCAAGGTGACCACGCCCAGCCCGAGTTCCTTGTGCCGCCAGCGTCTTTCGATGACGGTAGCCCCCAAGGCTGTCAGCCGCTCCACTTCCTCAGCGAGCGACGCCTGTAGCGGGCTCAGCCACAAACGAGTCCGGCTCCGCGGACGTATCCGGTCTCGCTCCTCGATGAGATAGAGGAACTGTGGAGTGTCGCCGGGAAACCTGATGGTTACCCCATCACTTCCCGATCCGATGGGAGAACCCAGCACGGCACTCCAAAATCGCCCTAGAGCGATCGGGTCAGTGCATTCAACTTCTAATACTCGCAGCGCGATTCGCATTTTCACACGCTAGCCTAAACTCGCGCCCTGAAAGAGAGCAGCCCTTCCAAGATTTGGCAACATCGAGTAATCAGGGGGACGAGTCAATGGGAGAACCGGCCCTCCGGGCTCCCCTGCCGTCGACAGCTTCGTGCCCGACGGAATGTACGGGATGCGGCGCGGCGACGCGTGCTTGGCGACGGAGAGGCCCGTCGACGCTCCGCTCATGATGACCGGATGGACAGGAAGCTCGGCTCCGCGACATCGGCTGCCCTGGCAGACAGGACGTGCGTTGGGGGAGTGGCACTGCGATCCGTCTGAGCGTGGGCGGCGGTCGCGGAACTGGTCGCAGCACAGGTAGGGCCGCGCGCAGTAGCGCTGGTGGGAAGAGCTTCCGTCGGGAAGCGGCTGAAGCCGTGTGCGGATTGCATGGACGCCGGGCTCTTCGCCACCGGGCTGCCCGAGCTCCCCGCCGACTCCGACGTGGACACGCTGCCCGGGGGCCCGGCCGCACTCGGCTGTCATTAGCCGGAAGTGGGTCGTGTACTGGGCGCTCGTCTACCGCACCAACGAGCCCATGTCGGGAGCCAAGTTGACGGCGATGCGGTGTCTCGCGGTATGGCGGCCGGAGCGGACCGTCGCTCCCGGATCCTCTCCACGGAAACCCCTCGGCTCGTACGTGATTAGCCACCCCTGCCACGGAGGTTGTCGCCATGTCAGCGAGCGGATCAGCCAGCTGCGGTATTCGGCCAGGTCCGATGGCTTCGTGCCATTCGTCGGCAACCCCGTCCCAACATCGCTGAGGCCCCGCTACATAAGGAGGCTGGGGTGGCGTGTTGCCATCCCCGCATGGTGATGGCCGTTCGTGTGGGGGAGGTCGGGACGGTTGCTGACCATCAACGTGACGCTGCTGCTCGCAGTCATCGTGTTCTTCCGGCTGCGGCGGCGTACGGAGGCCCGCAGCCGCTTCGACCAAAAGCTGACCGTCGTCATCGTCCTGGCGCTGGGCGTCCTGATCGCACCCACCCCGGCGGGCCAGGGGATCTTGAACATCTTGGGACAGCTCGCGAGCGGCGTCACCCAGGCCAGCCGATGAACCCCCGCCCACGCACGGGCCGGACGGCGCCCGCCGGTGCGCACCGCGGATCACGGGTCTGGGGAGCGGGGGAGTGATGGCGGCACGTCGACGGCGTCGGCGCTTGAAGAAGCGGACGCGCAGGCAGCTGCAGGGCTGGGGTGCGGTGGCGGTGGCGGCGGTGGCGGTGGCCGCCGCGTTGTGGGTGGCCCGGCACTGGTCGGTGGTGTGGCCCGTACTGGTGGCCGTGCTCGCCACGGCCGTGGTGGGCGGGGCCGGATGGACGCTGCTGCGATCGCACCGTCTCGCGGTCGGCCAAGACCGCGCGTGGCGATCCGGATCGGCTCCGTCGACGCCCTCGCCACGGATCTGACCCGGCGGGATCTGCTGCTGCAGGCCACCGAGCTGCACCGGCAGGTCCGCGCCCGCGCCACCACCGACGGGCAGCTCCCCCTGGGCGGCGAACTGGTCACCGCCGGCTCCAGCGGGCTGCCCGAGATGACCAGCCGCGACAAGCTGGGTGCCGAGCTGGACGTCCTGTCCATCGATGTCTCCCACCACTTGATGGAGCACCATCACCGGCTGCTGCGTGAGCTGGATGCCACCGACGCCGCCCACCTGCGCAACCTGCATCCCGGGCAGAAGGTGCTGGTGGCCGGGGTGCGGGCATCCACCCAGACTCCGCCGATCCCGTCGGGCAAGCGGGTCATCTTCGTCACCCTCGAAGACGGCTCCGGACTGGTCGACATCGCCTTCTTCGAAGACAGCCACGACGCCTGCGCGCACACCGTGTTCCACTCCGGGATGCTCCTGGTGCGCGGCACCGTCGAAGCCCGCGGCCCGCGCCGCACCGTCGTCGGCGAGATGGTGTGGGACCTGGAAGAAGTCGCCGCCGCCCGCCGCGACCACGGCCCCCAGGCCGCCCTGGACCTGCTCGGCCGCACCACGCCCGCCCCCACTCCAGCCCAACCTGCAGCGCCACAGCGGACGCTCACCGACGGCACCGCCGGGGCCCGGCTGCACCCGTACGCGGACCTCCAGCCCGCCGGCAGCCGCTCCGCCGATCTCCGTCGTCTCGGGCACCGCAGTCAGGGTTCTCCAGGCTGATATGTGGCTCATGAGACATAGAGGAAGAGTGCCGCGCCTCAGCGACGCGCAGCGGCTACGCGACGGGCTGCGTAACCACGCTCGCTCGTCATCCCGTCCGGCTCGCGTGTGTTGTGGCGACCGGACGCCTGCGGAGGTCCCGCATTTCGGTGCCGGCGCGTAGGTCTTCGGACCGCCCCCAGAACCCCGAAACGCAACCATGCTGACTGTGCGCCGCCGTTGCCGTCCAGGCTGCCGTCAACTCGAACAGCGGCGTGTACCCACCTGAGCTGGCCCAGCGACGTGGTCAGTGCAATTCATAGCCTGACCGCAATCGAGGTTCCGAGGGCGGCGGTCGGTCAGCAGGACGCGGGTGGGACGCTCTGCTCGTACAGGAAGACGTTGCGGGGATCGGACTTCTGCTTGATCTTGCGGAGCCGGTCGAAGTTGCCGTCCCAGTAGGCGGTTTCCCAGTCCTGCATGCCGATGTTGGGGGCGTTCACGTAGGCGCCGTGTACGTAGGGCCGCATGGCTTGGCTGAACTCGGCGATCCAGGCCTGGGCCTGCGGGTGAGCACCGGCCGCAACGGTCCCGCCCCACGACTGTGCCCCAGCTTGTCCCTGCCGATCGACGTACCCGTCTACCTGATATTCAGGCTTTTTTCAGCATATCGAGTCACCGTTTGCATACCAAACCAGTCAGCGCTAGCGTGAGTAGCAGTTCAAAAATCAAACCATGTGAGGTCATTCCTCGGCACGGCCTAGTCCACCTGCGTAGGGGGCATTCCATGTCACTCAGCGGCGTCGTCGCTGTTGCCGGCGCTGAGGGCAAGGTCGATACACACGCGCCGAGCCATTGCTGCAGCGGGGGCCTGTGCTCGCGCACTCCGGCGGCACATGGTCACGGCGCTTGCGGGCCGCCAGGGCGGAGATGGTCGTCGGGATCTGCTTGAGCTGGAAACTGCAGCTGTGCGCTGACGGGGCTCGAATCGGCGCATTTCGCGCATCCGGTCGAGCTGGGCCTGGTCCAGACGACGGCACTGTTCGCGCAGCCTGCCCATGAAGCATGTGGGCACGCGGTGGTGAACATGTCGCAGAAGCCTGCGAGCCCCGACGTCAAAAGCACTTCCGTCATGAACAAAGGTGGCTGATCTTGGTGCGGTACTGGGACATTCAAGAGTTCACGCCTGAGAACCGGGCCGAAGCCGTGCGCGAGGTCATCGCCAACATCACTGGCCGCGTCGACATCGACTTCCCTACCCGGGGCCGGCAAGTGCAGGCGAGCGGCGTCACATCTGATCTAGGACCGCTGACCGTGTGCACGGTCCGGTCGAACGCAACCCAGGTGCGGCGCACCACGCGATCTGTCAGGGATGACCTGGAACCCAGCGTCTTCGTCGGCCTTCAGATGTCGGGCTCCAGCACCGTGAGTCAGGCTGACCGTGAGGCACCGCTGCTGCCCGGCGACCTCGTCCTCTACCAGTCGACACTCCCTTACATCATCGCGGACCGGAACGGCATAGGGCAGCACTTCTTCCGCATTCCGGTCAACCGGCTGGCCTTGCCTCACGCACTGCTCAGCCAGATCTCCGCGGTCACCCTCAGCCCTGGTGATCCGATTGCGCAGTTGACCGCGAGCCACCTGTGGCAACTGGCCACGAGACACAGTCACTTCGCCGGCCCGGGTGCCGAGGCGCTAGGCCAGCCCAGCATCGACCTCCTCAGAGCTGTGATCACCACTCATCTCGATGCCGTACACCTCGCGAAGGAGTCCCTGCAGTCCACGTTGCTGCTGCGCATCCTTGAGTACGCCCGCGCTCACCTGGCGGAGCCGGGCCTGAACGCCGTCCAGGTCGCAGCCGCGCACCACATGTCCGTCCGTCGCCTCTACAAAGTGATGGCGGAAGGGGGTATCTCCCTGGCGGACTGGATACGAACGCATCGCCTTGAAGAATGCCGCAACGAATTCAGACGCCCATCTGCTCGCCTCACCACCATTGAGACCGTTGCGCGTCGCTGGGGCTTCACCGACATGTCCAACTTCGGCAGGATCTTTCGCGCGGCTTACGGAATGTCTCCTCGTGAATGGCGTGACCTGCAACCTGCACAGAAGAAATCAGAGACGGTATCCAACGCCGATGCTCAAATCGTGCACGCTCCCCTGCAGCAGCTGCACGAAGCGCCTGCGCCTCTGGTCGGCCAGCCATGCCGATGGACACAATGAGCACGTATGCGCTTTTCGTACCCGAAAATGATTGAAGGGTTGATTTCGTAATGCCGTGCATTGCCGTCGGGTGAAGAGAATTCAGGCCGGATCGACCTGTCTACGAGGGTCACGGCAGCGGGGCTCCGGTGGTGCGATCAGGGCACCCCTGATCCCATCTACATACCGAATAGCCGCTACATACCCTTCCTTCACGCTGCGCAACGCAAAAAATGGGATTAAGGTTGACAAGGGCGGCAACTCGAGTTGCCATACGTTCGCCTGACATGCATCCAGGGTCGAGTCGCCGTGAACCCCAAGCCCTAATGATCTATTCGGAAAATGACCCGATCAAGTCGATGTGGGAATCTGAACAAGGAGCGGTCATGACAGTACCTGCACCAGTCCGGCACAAGGTCTCGACACCTTGGGGTTTCCTGGCGGCGAAGGATTACCCAGGTCTGGGAATTCCCTTCCTCCTCCTCCACGGATACCCGGACGACTCGACCATCTACGACAAGCTCGCATCGGAACTCCAGCCCCGCAGGGTGATCACCTTCGACTTCCTCGGCTACGGGCAGTCTGAGCGATCACAGACTTCCCCTGTCGCCGACGGCCAGCGCCTCAGCGAAACCGCGGCCGTCATCGACCAGTTGAACCTCGACCAGGTCATCGTCGTGGGTCACGACGCCGGCGGCCCCGTCGCAGTCGAGTACGCCCTTGCGCATCCTGACCGTGTCGCGCGCATGGTGCTCCTGAACTGCTTTTTCGGCGACTCCCCGACTTTGCGGTTCCCGGAGATGATTCGCCTGCTGGGCGATCCCCATCTCGTCCTCCTCGCGGACGCCCTCATGCAGGACCCTGCCCAGAGGCAGTGGCTGCTGGAGTACACCGCCCAGCAGTTCGGCTATGGGCCCACAGCGGACATCCGGCAGAAGGCGATCATTCCTCAGTTCTTCGGAAGTGCCTCACAGCCAGACGCTCTTGACGCAATCCGGGCTTGGACAGGCCGGCTCTTCGACGACGTAGCCATCACCAACGACGTGATCGCATCAGGTCGGCTGGCGTCCCTGCAATTCCCAGTCGACATTGCCTTCGGAGTGAACGACCCCTACCTCAACACGGGGGTCGCAGAACACCTGGCCGGGCTGTTTCCGGACTCCCAAATGCATCCGATCGACGCCCGGCACTGGGTGCAATGGGACGATCCCAAGGCCGTGGCACAGGTACTCCTGCGAGATAACTGAGATTTCTCAAGCATAGAATTCAGCCCTGCTTCAGGCAGTATGGCGACAGCTGCTCCCTGGGCGACTTCACGGTCCGCGGCATGTTGCCCGCAAAGACCGGCCGATTCCAGCCGCGTGGCCGACGCTTACTCTCGGCCGTCGCGGCGCACCCTCGGCGCTGCACATCCCACTGCTTTTCCACAATCATATGTGTGATCACGCGTCAATCAGATGCCCATCAGGAGATCGACAGATGGCTGCCAGCAACCTTGTTCTCATCACCGGCGCCGGGGGCGTGGGCCGCGCCGTTATCGAGCAATTGCGCACGCAGGACGTGCCGGTGCGGGTGATGGTCCGCCGCGACGACGAACGTGCGGCCGAGCTGCGCACGTTCGGCGCTGAGGTCGTCATCGGCGATCTCACCCGTCCCGAGAGCGTCGCGGCCGCGCTGGCGGGCGTCGGCCAGATGTACTTTGCGATGCCCGTGTCTCCGGACCACCTGCTGGCAGCGACCGTGGTGGCCACCGTCGCGCGGGAGCACGGCAAACTGAATGCCCGGGTGGGCATGTCGCAGATGACGGTGTCGCAGATGACCGCCATCAGTACTGCGGAGTCGCACCAGCAGCGGCTGCACTGGTTGGCGGAGCAGGTATTGAACTGGTCCGGCCTGCCGGTGGTACACATCAGGCCGACATCGTTTCTGGACAGTCCGCTGTTCACCGCTCTGCTGGCGCGCTCGATCCGGGAGAATGGCACGATCCCGCTGCCGTTTGGAACCGGGCGGACGTCGCCGGTTGCCGTCGCTGACGTCGTGCGGGTGGTGGCCACCGTGCTTCGCGACCCGGCAGCCCACATCGGCAACGTCTACGATCTCACCGGGCCGCGCTCGGTCACCATGACGGAGATGGCCGAGGAGTTCTCACGGGCGCTGGGACAACCGGTCTCCTATGTGGAGGTGCCGCTGGAGTGGTGGCGGGCCGAGGTGCTCGGGAAGCTCGGCCTGCCGCCGCACATCGAGCAGCACATCGTCACCATGGCACGGCTGCACCAGGAAAACCGCTACGACCGCGCGTCCGACGACGTCATGCGTGTGACGGGCGTACCCGCCCAGACGATCGAGGAGTTCGTCGCCGCGCGCCGGGATTTCTACCTGGGCTGAGCTGCGCCGGCCAGGGGCGGGGCCAGACACGGTTCACCTGTTTGTGCGCCGCAGCCCTCTGCGCCGACGCTCGGCGAGGCGGCGAGAGCCGAGCCGACCTCTTTCAGCGCGGGTGGTGTGCGGGGCGCGTCCCGGCCCCGCCGTTCTTGGAATCGTGCACACCTCTATGCAGGGTGTGCACGACAACACACGCTCACTGGCGGCGCACCAGCACCCGTTGCATCGTTGATCTTGTGCCAACTTTCGTGGACGGGTGCCCAGGCCTCTGCCTCTCGCAGGTGAATGTCTCAGCCGTGGACCATCCGAGACCTCCGGAACCCATCGAGACTGCCTCCCGGCCGGAACGCGAGTCCGGAGGCAAATACATGAATGGTCACCGCGGCTCCCGTCGTCGGCGAGGCGCGGCCTGCGAAAAGTTCGTCGGCCCGGCTTGCGTCTGCGTCCGCAGCATCCGTCCATCCGGACGGTCGTACCTGCGGACTGTGCCGATGCCCCGCGTGCACAGGCCTGCTAGGTGCCCGCCACCGGGGTATGTGTGTCACCCACGACCTCGAACTCGCCGGGGCGGATCTCCTGGCGGCAGCAGTTGCACGTCACCAGCGGATGCAGCTCGGCTCCGCAGCTGTGCTGGAAGACCGTCTTGGGCTTGTCGTGGCCGGTGTGCCGCTCTCCCCACTCCGTGAGCGTGAGGATCACGGGGACGAGATCTACCCCGGCCTGCGTGAGGTGGTACTCGAAACGGACTGGGTGTTGCGAGTACTGCCGCCGCACGATGACGCCCGCCTCTTCGAGCCGCCGCAGGCGGCCGGTCAGCAAGGTGCGAGGCGCGCCGGTGAGCTTGGCCAGGTCGGAGAAGCGGTGGTAGCCGTACAGCAGTTCTCGCAGTACGGGCAGCGAGTAACGGTCGCCGAGAACCTCGAGTGCGTCGGTCAGCGAGCATTCCCGCGGGGTTGGTATCGATTCTGGACTCACGCTGTTACGGTACACCTGACTGAGTCCAGAAAGTGGACTCACTAGCTGAAGGAGCACACCATGGGTGTCGTTGAAACTCTCACCGGCCGCAACGCCGACTTCGCGAAGACGCAGTTCACCGAGGGCCTGCGCATGATGCCGGCCCTGAAGACGATCGTCATCGGCTGCGTGGACCCGCGCGTCGACCCCGAGGCGGTCCTCGGTGCGGAGCCGGGCGAGATCGCAACCATCCGCAACGTCGGCGGCCGCGTCACCCCGCGCACGCTGGAGGAGATGATGATGCTCCGCAAGGTGACGCAGGCAGCAGGTGGCGATCTCGGTCTCGGATGGGAGGTGATCGTCCTGCAGCACACGCACTGCGGCATCACTCTCCTGGAGGACCAGCCCGACCTGCTCACCCCCTACTTCGAGACCGACGAGCAGGGCCTGGCCGAGCAGGCGGTCAGCGACCCGCGCGCCGCCATTGCCCACGACGTCGCCGCTCTGCGCGCCGAGACCCGGTTGGAAGGGGTACGTGTCTCCGGGCTCCTCTACGACGTGGCCACGGGCCAGGTCGAGACCGTCGTCGCGCCGTAGCTGCGCCAGGACCAGGGGAGGGCGACCCGCCGGCCCGGCCGCCCCAGTCCCCGACCCTTCCGGGCCGGGCACGTCAGCCTGCGAATCACCTGGAGACGTCATGACCGACATTGCGGAACTGGTGCGGCGCAACGCCGACTTCGTCACTGGGCCGTATCGGACCGGACCGAGCCTGACCATCAACCCCACCGGCAACATGATGGTCATCGGGTGCGTCGACCCGCGTGTGGACCCCTCGCACGTCCTGGGTATCAGGCACGGCGAAGCGGCCGTGATCCGCAATGTGGGCGGCCGCGTCACCCCCGCGACCTTGCGCACCATGACGATGCTCCGCAAGGTCGGCGAGGCCAACCCGGACGGCAAGGCGAGCGGGCCCTGGAATCTGGTCATCCTCCACCACACCGACTGCGGCATGACCGATCTGGCGCCCTTCGAGGACCTCCTCGCCGAGTACTTCGAGATTTCGCGGGGCGAACTCGCCGCCAAGTCCGTCAGCGACCCCTATGGCTCGGTGCACGTGGACGTCGGCATCATCCGGCAGGAAGTCCGCAGGCCCGACTTCCTCGTCTCAGGACTCGTGTACGACGTGGCCGCCGGAACCGTCGAAGTCGTCATCCCGCCCACCGCCTGAACCACACAAGGACAGAACGACGCGAACCGGCACTCCGGGCCGGCATCGACACGATCGGACAGTCATGTGCGACACCACCCACGCGTCCGTGTACGACGCGGCGCTCTCCGCCCCGCGTCCCGTACTCGGCAGCGCCGTGGACCCGATCACCCTCCAGCCCGTTGACGAGGTCCGTGTCACGGTCTTGATGGACAACACCTTCGACGCCCTGCTTGTCGGCGACGGCCACACCACCAGGAGCGGCTTCGGACGGGTGGCCACCCCGGCCGGTCAGTTCGAAGCGGGACAGACCGCAGTGGGTCTACTGGCCGAGCACGGGTTCTCCGCCCTGGTCACCGTCCGGCGCGGCGACCAGGAGACGACGCTGATGTTCGATGCGGGCCTGTCGCCCTCGGGCATCATCACCAACGCCGACCGCCTCGGCATCCGCCTCGACGGCCTGCAGGGCGTGGTCCTCAGCCACGGCCACTTCGACCACGCAGGAGGCCTCGGCGGGCTTGCCAGCAGGCTCGGCAGCAGCAGGATGCCGATGGTTGTCCACCCCTATGCCTGGACCCGGCGCCGCATCCAGGATGCGCGCAGCACCTTCGACATGCCCACTCTCAGCAAGAAGGCTCTCACCGGCGAGGGCTTCGAGGTCATCGAACGAACACAACCCTCGCTCCTGGTCGACGGCAGCGTTCTCATCACCGGCGAGGTGGACCGCACCACGGACTTCGAGCACGGCATGCCGGCGGCGCACCAGGCCTGGCACGGCGACGGCTGGCAGCACGACCCGCAGGTCATTGACGATCAGGCTCTCGTCGTCCATCTCAAAGACCGCGGCCTGGTCGTCCTGACCGGATGCGGCCACGCGGGGGTCATCAACATCGTGCGCCACGCCCAGCGGCTGACCGGCGTCGCAGCACTCCACGCTCTGCTCGGCGGCTTTCACCTGAGCGGGCCCGCCTTCGAACCCGTCATCGCTCCCACGATCGCCGCGCTGAGCGACATCGCACCACATCTCATCGCACCGGGGCACTGCACCGGCTGGCGGGCCCAGCACGCGCTGGCCGCAGCCCTGCCCGACGCGTGGGTCGCCAGCAGCAGCGGTACCACGTACCGCCTCACCCGGACCTGACACGTTCACACCGCAAGAGAGCACCCGCACGGCACACCGCGCCCGCCGTACTTCGCACATCCCACCCGAAGGAACTCGTCATGCCCTCATTGCGTAGGCCCGTCGTCTTCATCCCCGGCCTCTGGGTCCACAGCATGTCGTGGGCGCCCTGGATGGAATTCTTCAGGGACGCCGGCTACGACCCGATAGCGCCGGGGTGGCCCGGCCAGGCCGCGACGGTCGAAGAGACCCGACGTCACCCCGAAGCCCTCGCCGGCCACAGCTTCGGCGCGATTGTCGCCCACTACGAGCAGTTGATCGACGGCCTGGAGGCGCAGCCCATCGTCATCGGGCACTCCTTCGGCGGAGCCGTCACCGAAAAGCTCCTCGGTCTCAACCGGGCCGCCGCAGCCGTCGCCGTGGACGCCGCGCAGATCAAGGGCGTCAGACCGGTGCCGCTCGCGATGTTGCGCAGCGCATTTCCCGGTCTGAAGAACCCAGCCAACAGCAAGCGTGCCGTTTCTCTGACGCGCGAGCAGTTCCGTTACGGCTTCGGAAACGCCGTCAGCGCACTGGAGTCCGATGCACTCCACCAGCGGTGGAGTATCCCCGGCCCGGCCAAGCCACTGTTCGAGGCGTCAGTGATGAACTTCTCGCCCAACTCGCCCCTCAAGGTCGAAACACGCAACGACGACCGCGGCCCGCTGCTGCTGATCACGGGAGGGAAGGACCACACCGTTCCCCCTGCCATTTCGAGGGCGACCTTCAAGCAGTACCGGCATTCGAAGGCTGTCACCGAACTCAAGGAATTCTCCGACCGCGGCCACTCCCTCACCATCGACCACGGATGGCGTGAGGTGGCCGAGTTCGCTCTCAAGTGGCTGCAGGGAAAGGGCTACTGACCGCCTCGCACTTTGGGACGCGAGGGCAGGACGGCGACCTGCAGAACGTTCGCCGAGGAAGACTTCCAGGTGCCGGTACCGACGCCGCCTGGAGGAGCCAACGCTCCGATAAGCAACAGAACGGACATTATGAACCGCACTCGCAGTGTCGTTGCCGCGGCTGCCGCAGCCGCCGGCGCCCTGGTCCTGATAGCCGACCCCGCAGGCGCCGCCCAGGCCTCGGATCCTACGCACTACGTCCGGCCGACCATCGTTCTGGTCCACGGCGCCTGGGCGGACGGCTCCAGTTGGAACGCCGTCACCAAGCGGCTGCAGCACCAGGGCTACACCGTCAAGGTTCCGCCCAACACCCTCAGAGGAGTCGCGACGGACTCCGAGAACCTCAAGGCCTACCTGAGCACCATCAACGGCCCCATCGTCCTGGTCGGCCACTCCTACGGCGGCATGGTCATCTCCAACGCCGCCACGGGCAACAACAACGTCAAGTCCCTGGTATACGTCGACGCCTACATCCCCGACGCCGGTGAGACGCTCGGACAGCTCACGGGCGCCGAAGAAGGATCGGCACTGAACGTGCCCGATCCCAGCACGGTGTTCAACTTCGTGCCCATCCCCAACGGCGGCGGCAACGTCGACCTCTACGTCAAGCCCGAACTCTTCCCGCAGATCTTCGCCGCAGGCATCGACCCGGACAAGGCGGCCGTCCTCGCTGCCTCCCAGCGCCCGCTGGCCGCCAGCGCTCTCGAGGAGCCCTCGGGCACACCCGCCTGGAAGAGCATCCCCTCCTGGGCCCTGATCGGCACCGCCGACAAGGTGCTGCCGCCTGCCGAGCAGACGTACCTGACCAACCGCGCACACGCGCACACCGTCAAGGTCAACGCCCCGCACCTGTCCATGGTCGCTAAGCCGGACGTCGTGACCGACCTGATCACGGACGCTGCACGGCACTGACCCACAAGCCGGCGAGGCGCACCGAACCTCCCCCGGCGGTGCGCCTCGCCACCCCTCCACAGCGCAGCCGCGGCCTCTCCGCCCCGGGCCCGGCCGAGTCCTACAAGCTGCTGCGCATGGCGCTGGAGCGGAGCAGCAAGGTGGCTGTGGCGAAGTTCGCCTCACCTGCCGAGCTGGCCCCGGAGGCGGTGACGGTGACCGATGCGGAGATCTCGGAAGCTGAACAGCTCATCGCCGGGATGACCCGCGACGACCTCGTCGGAGAGGAGTTCACCGACCGCTACACGGAGGCCGTGGAGCAGATGCTCGACGCGAAGTGTGAGCATCGCGAACCGACCAGGGCTCCTGCGGAGCCGGCGGAAACGGGCAGGGCCGTCGACCTGATGGTCGCCCTGCAGGAGAGCGTTCGCAAGGCGCAGGCCGCGCGCGGTGAGGACAGCCGTGACGCCGAGGTCCATGAGATGCCCGAGTCGAATCCGAAGAAGACCACGGCCGCGAAGAAGCCGACCCGCCGGCAACGCGGAGCGTGACCCGCCAGCGCTCTGCTGGGCGCCGATCACGAGGGGTCTCGGCCGTGCGACCACTGCCCTATGTGTGTGATGCAACCGGTGACGAGAGGAATTCTCCCGGTGTCCGGCCCGTCAGGCCTCGGGTCCCGCCATCGACCATCCCGGCGTGTTGGGCGTCCAGTGAAGCCCTCCGCTGCCGATCGCTTCTCCGCACTCGCCACACACAGTGGTCGGCCGGACCCGGTGGTCATGGTGTTCCAGGATCATGGGCGGCTCGGCGACGGCCCAGCGGTCGCCCCAGGCCAGGAGGCTGACGAGCAGGGGTAGGAGTTCTCTGCCCGACTCGGTGAGGTGGTACTCGAATCGCGTCGCCTGATACTCGTGCTTTTCGAGAATGCCTTCGGCCACGAGAGATTTGAGTCGCGCGGCGAGACGGTCGCGCGGCGCTCCGGTGTTGCGGGCGATCTGGCTGAAGCGCCGGTTGCCGAACATGATCTCGCGGGCGATCAGCAACGACCAACGGTCGCCGACGAGCTCCAGCGTGGCTGCGACCGCGCAGGGCCTTCCGGGGACTACGGGAAATTCAGGCACGTTTCAGCATATCAACTTACGGTTTGTGTATCAAACCGTTCATTGCGGACCACGACCCTGTACAAACCGGGATGCTCTCACCTTCGCGCCACAGCGAGTCTGGACGGAGCGCCCCGCGGGCCACCTTGGGGGCGGCCGGTCCGCGCTGGTATGGTTTGAAAATCAAACTAAACTGGAGGACGGTCCATGACTGCTCGAGTCACTCCCTACCTCAACTTCGGCGGCAACGCGCGTGAAGCGATGGAGTTCTACCACTCGGTCTTCGGCGGCACGCTGGACATCACCACGTACGCGGATCTGCACCGAGCGGAGGACGCCGGCCAGGAGAACCTGGTCGCGCACTCGATGTTGAAAGGCGCTGTCGGCGTCGTCCTCATGGGATCGGACACCACGACCCCGGAATCACATGGGCCCGGCGGCTCCTTCTCCGTGGCCCTCGGAGGCGACGAGACGCACCTCACCGCCTACTGGCACCGGCTCTCCGACGGCGGAACCGTGACGGTGCCCTTCGCCAAATCCGCGTGGGGCGCGCTGCACGGACAGTGCGTCGACAGGTTCGGGACCTCCTGGCTGGTGAACGTGACGGCGAGCTCACCTTCCTGAGGGTTCGTCACCTCACGCTCACCATGGCGTCATCGGCCCTCCTGCCCGAGATCGGAATTCGAGGTCTCGGGCAGGAGCTTCTTCTGCCGCGAACGGCGGGATCCTCAGCGCGCGGAGGGCGCGGAAACAGACCTCAGACGCGGCAGGGCCTGGACAACGCCCGCGGCGAGGCCGAGAGCCGCAAAGACCCACCAGATGTGCTGGAAATTGTCCACTCCGGGGCCCATTTTCGAAGTTCCCAGGAGAGCGACGAAGATGCTGACTCCCAAAACTGCCCCGAGCTGCCTGAAACTGGAGTTGATCGCGGATCCGACGGCGAACTGCGCCGGGGGAAGTTTCGCGACGGCGGCACCGGACTGCACAGGCAGGGTGAGACCGATACCCAGTCCGGTGAGCAGAGTCCACGGAAGCCAGTGGGTCACCCAGTGCGGTGAGGAGTCGACGAAAAGAGCGAAGCCGAGGCAGCCGAGTGTCCAGGTGACGGCGCCGGCGAAAAGTACGCGTCGATGTCCGACAACGGTGGCCAGCTTGGTCGTGGAGCGCGCGATGATGGTGACGACGATCGGCCCGGCGGAACTGGCGAGCGCTGCGCGCAGTACCGAGTAGTGCCATTCCACCTGAAGAAAGATCAGATTGGCCAGCAGAAGGCCGAAGAACGCCGTCGAGAACAAGAGCGTCGCGGCGTTGATCTCCGAGAACTGACGCTCCTTGAAGAGGGCGAGATCCATCACCGGCCGTGCGGCCTTCGATGTACGCCACAGGAAGACGGGAAGAGCCAGGGCCGCCGCGACGAATCCGATCACCACCCACGAGTCGGACCATCCACGAGAAGGTCCCTCGATGATGGAGAAGCTGAGAAGCGCGGGAATCGCTGCCACGAGGAGCGCCCCGAGAGGATCGGGAAGGCCGGAGGCCTGCGGGTCACGGGACTCGTGGAGCAGACGTCTGCCGAGCGCCACGATCACTGCCGCGATCGGCACGTTGACCAGGAAGATCCATCGCCATGACGCGTACTCGGTGAGCAGCGCTCCGAGCGTGGGGCCGACCGCTGCCGCCGCGGCGGCCATCGCACCCCAGACGCCGATTGCGACATGTCGGCGGGCGGCGTGGAACTCGTGAAGGACGAGCGCCAGCGAGGACGGCACGACAAGGGCGGCGAAGACCGCTTGCAGCGCGCGGGCGGTGATCAGTACTCCCGCACTCGGCGCCAGCCCGCACAGCGCACTCATGAGCGCGAATCCGGTGATGCCCACGATGAATATGTTCTTGCGCCCGTAACGGTCGGCTACCCGGCCTGCCGGGATGAGCATCGCAGCGAACACCAGGCTGTATGCATTGAGAACCCACGCCAAATGCCCGGCTGTGGTGTTGAAACTGTGGCTGATGGTCTGGAAGGCGATGTTCACAATCGTGGTGTCGAGAAAAACCACGAAAGCGCCGAGGCTGCCCAGGGCCAACACCCAACCAGCCCGCCGATTGTTCGCGGGCCCCTCATCCCGGGGGCCGTCGTCGACAGTGTTCTGGTTCTCCCCCGCGGGGGCGGGCTGCGCATTGTTCACCGTGCACAACTCCTCATGTCTTGTTGTGAGCTGCAACTTGCTCGGGTACGGTAACAGTGCTTGGTTTGAAACTCAAACCATTCAATCTCGCAGTGCCGTATGAGGAGGCGGTGAATGATCGACTCGAAGCGACCGGCCGGGCAGCCCATTTCACCGCCCGGAATCGGCCGACGTGGCATCTGCCCGCGCTCCGGCTCCCGCCGAATCTGTCGGTACGTCACACACAGGTCCAGTAACGGCTGTCAAGCGAAGCGGCGACACACATCGATACGACACGTATCGATCCAGTTCCGTCGCACCAGAGAGAAGCGCTCACATTGAATACATCGGAGACCCGCCGGCCAACGCTGATGGTCGTGCACGCGCACCCGGACGACGAGGCCAGCCAGACAGGCGGCACACTCGCGCGATACGCGGCTGCGGGCGTCCGGACAGTCCTTGTCACTTGCACCGATGGCGGACAGGGTGACGGAGTCGACGGCCGCAAACCCGGCCACCACGACCACCGGCCCGAGGAGGTCGCCGCACGGCGCGCCCACGAGCTCGCCATATCCGGTGCCGCACTGGGTGTGAGTCACCTGATTCGGCTGGACCATCCGGACTCCGGGCTGCCCGACTCCCCCGACGACATCGACCCTCGTGCGTTCAGCAGGCTCGACGGCGAGCCGGTCGTCCGGCAGCTCGAAGCCCTCATGCACGAGTACCGGCCGGATGTCCTGGTGACCTATCCCCCCAACGGGCTTTCGAACCACCCGGATCATGTCCGTACGCACGACCTCACGACCGCCGCGTTCGAGCGCATTCGGACGGCCGGCGGCTTCCCTGTCCAGGGAGGTGCCGGCACGCGTACCGGCCGGCGCCTGCCGAAGCTGTACCACATCGCCCTCTCCGTCTCCCGCCTCGCGGCGGTACGAACCCTGGCGCAGGCTTCCCTCGGTCCTGACGCCTGGACTCCCCCGCTGGACATGGGCGTTGACGATGACGACGTCACCACCGTCGTGGACATCTCCGGGTTCTGGGACCAGAAGCTTCGGGCGCTGGCGGCACACGCCAGCCAGTCGGACGCTCAGGCCCTGCTGGGGATGTTGAGCCTGACCGGTCGTGAGAACCCTGTCGAGGAGTACGTACGAGCCGACCCACCGTGGACTGGCGGAGAGCAGGAGAACGACCTCTTCCAGGGCGTCGAGGGCGGTTGATCTCCGCCTCCCGCCGTCCCGGGCCTGCCGCGGATGCCGGGGGCACCCGTGCGGATGGGTATGCACGGCCGACCTCACCACGGCCGAGCCCTCCCGGGGCGGCCGGCCGTGCTGCTCCCGCGGCGGGCGCGGGAGCAGCACGGCCAGGAGCGGCTCACTCCGCGGTGGAAGAGCCCTCTTCCACCGCACGAGCGCTGCGGACCGGAGCCTGAGCACCGCGCTCGTGGACAGGGGCTGTCGGTGTGCGGTCGATCTGCAGGCTGAGGAGTTCAGGGCGGCTGTAGTGGCCGCGCGCGTCCATCAGGCGCTTGCGCTGGTCGATCAGTCCGAAGTCCAGGTCGGCGATGACCTCGCCCTCGCCGGAGGTGAGCGGTTCTCCGAGAACGCGTCCTTCGGGATCGACGATCGCGGTGAAGAACCCCCCGGACAGCGCGGGACCACCGGTGTCCTCGGCGATGCGCCCCACCTGGTCCTTGTCGAGCCATGCGGTTGCGCAGACGACGAAGCAGGCAGCTTCCAGGGCATGCTGACGAATATTGACCTCGATCTGCTCCGCGAACAGCGCGCCGCCGAAGGAACCGGGGTACATCGCGGCGTGGATCTGCTCGCCGTCGGCGATCAGGGCGTAGCGGGCCAGGGGCTGGTAGTGCTCCCAGCAGGCAAGCTGGCCGACGCGGCCCACGGCGCTGTCCACCGCGCGCAGGCCGGAGGCGTCGCCCTGCCCCCAGACGAGCCTCTCGTGATAGGTCGGCGTGATCTTGCGGCGGCGCTGGATCAGCGTGCCGTCCGCGTCGAACAGGAGCTGCGTGTTGTAGATGGTCCCGCCGTCCCGCTCATTGACGCCGATCGAGACGACCATGTGCGCCTCTCGGGCGGCCTGGGCGATGGCGTCGGTCTCGGCGGACGGCACGGTCACCGACTCCTCGAGCAGGCGCAGCGGCTCCTTGGCCATGGCGTAGGGCGCCTGCACGAAGGAGAAGTACGGGTAGTAGGGGATGACGGTCTCGGGGAAGACCGCGTACTGAACTCCCTTCGTGCCCAGCTCGCGGATCTTCTCAACGACCTTTCCGACGGTACCCGCGCGGCTGTAGAGCACGGGGCTGATCTGGACTGCGGCAGCCTTCACAACGGTCATGGTGCGGTTCCTTCTCGGTATGAGGGGTCATCACTTGAGGCTCTGCGTGGGCCCGTTCAGGCAGACGAACCCGCCCAGCGCCGGGACCTGGTCGATCGCGGGGACATGTCGTGAGCCGGCATGGCGGCGATCACGGCCCCCGACGAACAGGTCCTGCGCGGCGCTGGGCGGGGGTTCCCGGAACGGCCGGTGGTGATTCGACGACCCCTCCGACTAATATGGTTTGAATGTCAAACCAATCGCAGCATACACATCTTGGTTTGAAAAACAAACCGAAGCGGGATTCGTTGGCAGTCGCGCTCGACGCGACGCCCGCGCCCGCTTCGGGCACAACGAGTACCCCGGACTGCCCCTGAGCGACCGAAGCCTGCCACCCGTGTGAGGAGGTGGGTGCCGGCCGGCACCCACTGCGGTCACCTCATCGCGCCACCGTCCCGACCCGCGCGTACGGCGGGGCCGGTGGTACTCACTCACAGCGATCCTGCAGGTGTCGCAGCTGGATGAGTTCGGTGATGCCGCGGGCGTCCCGGCGCCAGAACCGCAAACTGCGCCGGACTTGAGTCCGGCGCGGTGCCGGTCGGCCAGGTAGGCGCCGACCGCCCGGTCCAGGGCGTCCAGGAGTGAGGGCACGGGCTACGTCTACGTGGTTGAGGTGACAGGGCGCGTCGGGCAGGTCGTCCTGGTGCTCAAACGCTGGGGAGGCGCGTCGGCAAACGTCTTGACCATCGCGCGCAGCAGGTCGGGACTCGCCGCGGCGAGGTTGTCCTCGGCGAGGGCGTGCAGGGGCACCTACCAGGACTCAGAGGCACCGCTGGCGCCGGACCGCTGGAGCGGGTTTGGACGTCGCCGGCCGGGTCTGCCGCCGGGCCGGGGCCCGGGGGCCCTTGGTGTTCCAGCTGCCGGCGGGGATGGCGGTGGTGGTGGGTCAGCTCGTACCCGGCCAGCCGGCCCTTCTCCGGCGAGCGGGGCCGCAGGATCCCGGACGCGGTGATCGCGCTCGCCCTGTACGGGGTGCGCAGCGGGGCGGGGATCATGCCCTCGTTCGACTTCGGCAGCACCGTGCCGAACTGGGGCTACGACCCGGTGAACTACAACGTGCCCGAGGAGCAGTTCTCGCAGTACACGGTTCCTGAGGACCGGATCCGCGAGTTCAAGGACATGGTCAACGCGTTCCACAAGAACGGCATCCGTGTCGTCATGGACGTCGTCTACAACCACACCTTCAGCAAGAGCGTCTTCGGCAATATCACCGGCAAGTACTACACCTCGACCGACCTGTCCGGCACGGGCAACTCGATCGACGACGGTAACCCGATGGTCAACCGCATGATCCAGGACTCGCTGGAGCACTGGGTCCGGGACTACAACGTCGACGGCTTCCGCTTCGACCTGGTCGGCGTGCACTACGCCAACAACGTCAATACCTGGGCCAACTACCTCAACACCACCTACGCCGGCCGCAACCTGCTGATGTACGGCGAGGCCTGGAACGGCGGCGCATCCGACCCGAACGAGGTGCAGAAGGTCCGCTACGGCAACGTCCCCACCCTCGCGCCCTCACACTTCGGGGTCTTCAACGGCGTCTACCGGGACGCGATCCGAGGCGGCACGGATACCAACACCATGGGCTACATGGGTGGCACGGGCAATGCTTCCGCCATCGCCTTCGGCATGCGCGGCTCACCCACGGACGCCGACAGCACCGCCGCCGTGTCCAACCTGTGGACCCCTGCCTTCGCCGAGGACCCCGAGCAGACCATGAACTATGCCTCGATTCACGACAATCTCAACCTCTACGACAAGATCACATACTCCGGCGCGTCCGGCGGCGCCACCGGAACGGCCGGACGCATTGACCGGTTCGCCACCGGCATGGTCCTGACCACCGAGGGTATTCCGATCATCGCCGAGGGCGACGAGTTCCTTCGTTCCAAGGTCGTGAACGGCGACTACGCGACAGCGATGAACTCCTACAACGCCTCCGACGCCGTCAACGCGATTCACTGGAGCGACAAGACCGTCAACGCCAACGTCTTCGCCTACTACAAGGACGCGATCGCGCTCCGGAAAGCGAGCTTGGCCCTGCGCCTGACCACCTGGGGCGCGGTCCACAATCAGGTGAACGCGACGGCCGACGGCTCGGTGGTGATCGGCCGCTTCAGCTCGAACCCCGCCACGCCCACGAGCTACGACACCGTGGTCGTCGACAACCCGACCGGCAGCACGTACAACGTGGCTCTGCCGCCGGGAACCTGGACGAAGGTACTCGACACCACCGGTGCCGTCGCCGCGAGCGACAATGCCTGCGGGAGCCTGTCGGTGACGGTCTTCAAGAAGAACTGACACCGCACCCCGGGCGCACCCTCGGGTCAGATCGACGAGCGAGAGGGACCCCTCCAGGGGGGTGTCTCTCGCCTGACGGATAGCCTTGCCGACCGAGGTCCGGGAGGGCATGGCTATCACACGGTTCTGGGCCAGCAACGCGCGCGGTCGTTGATGCCGTGGGGCTTCGTCGCGCGGCTCCGCGAGGGCGGGATCGGGCTTCCATTGGTTCTGATCTGCATGGGCGGGGCCGGCACCGAATCACGGCCAGTTGCGGCCGGTTCGGCCGAAGGCAATGGCCGCCGGACACCGATCTTGGAGGGGAACTCCTGTACAGGGTCTGCCGCCATGCGCGTAACCAGCCTTACGGGATGGCCCGTCTTGAGCCCAGGTCTCGATGTACACGCAGAGCTGCCGCAGGGCGGCGTGGAATACAGGGGTCCGGGTGAATGCAAGTCACGTCAGCTGCGGCATGACTTCGGTGGCGAATAGCCGCATCGAGTCCAGCCGCGTGGCCTCGTGGAAGTAAAGGACGAAGTATTCGATTCCTGCGTCCACGAGCGCGCCGAAGGTCTCCACGAGCTGCTTGGGGGTGCCCACGGCATTGTGCGCCGCCAACTCTTCGCGGGTGCGTCCGTTCAGGTGGGGGGCCATCATCCGCACGAGCTCGTCCTCGTTGGAGGCGACGAACACGGAGAGCGTGGCCGTGCGCAGGATGTCGTCGTAAGGGCGGCCGACATCCTCGCAGTGGCGGGCGAGCACTTCGAGCTTGCGGAGGTAAAACTGCGGGTCGGTGTGGTCGGTCAGGTTGCAGGCGTCGGCGTACTGCGCGACCAGGCGCAGGGTGACCTTCTCGCCGCTGCCGCCGATTAGCAGCGGGATGTGCGGCTGCTGCACGCCCGTCGGCACGTTGACGGCGTCGCGGACCCCGTAGTAACGGCCTTCCACGGTACTGCGCGGGGACCGCAGCATCGAGGTGACCACCTGGGCTGCCTCGCCGAGGCGGCGCAGCCGCTCGCCGGTGGCGGGGTAGGGCGCGGGATAGCCGTAGGCCTCGTACTCGCGCTGGTCCCAGCCGGCCCCGAGGCCGAGCAGGGCCCGGCCACCGCTGGCGGCGTCCAGGGTGGCCGCCATCTTGGCGAGCAGCGCTGGGTTGCGGTAGCTGTTGCACGTCACCAGCTGTCCGAGACGGACCCGGCGGGTCTCTCGGGCGAGTGCGGCGAGGCTGGTCCAGCACTCGAACACGGTCTCCTCCTCCGCCTGTACCGGCTGGAGGTGGTCGTACAGCCAGACCGAGTCGAAGCCGAGCTCCTCCGCCTTACGGCCGACGGTGACCATTGCTTCGAACTGCTCGACCGGGTCGGAGAGGTGTCCGAGGTCCAGCCGCCAGCCCTGCGGAAGCACCGCGCCCCAACGGATCCCCGACATGCCCTCACGTCCCCTCGCTTGCACCTGTCAGCGGTCCCCCACCCCGGATCCATAGAGGAGGATCCGGCGGGACCGCTGAGGCTAGCCGCTCGCAGCACTCCTGCAAAATCTTGCAGCAAGCAGCTGTAACGTTGCCCCGTCGCGTCCGCTGGCGTGATCCCAGCGGAGTCGACACCCGTGCCTCCAGCCGGCGCTCACCGCCTGGACGGCACGCCGCTGCTCCACGATCCTGCCGGGGCTCGGTCGGCCGCCGGTCTGATGACAGCCGGGCGCCACGACACGGAGCTGGAGCGGTCTGCTGGAGAGGGAGGAAACGCTCAGCCCTCCGGAGTCCGCCTTCAAGGACCTCCTGATCGCCAAGACAGGCTCCTGGGTGAGCCCACCGAGGTCGACGGCTTCCTGGCAGGGCTCGACGCCACCAGCGTCTACGCCCCGATTCGATGGAATGCCTGGCTCAGCAGCACGCCCAAGGGCGCTGTCACGTTGACTGGCTGGGTGGGATGATCTTCTGGTTGGTCGTGGTGGAGGGGGATCGTCCGTGGAGAGCGCGTCGCCGTCGTATAGGGGGCACCGTTACCTGGTCGAGGTCATATCCCACTGCGTGTGGCTGTACCACCGATTCCCGCTCAGCTTCCGCGAGGTCGAGGAGCTGCTGCTCCAGCGCGGCGTGATCGTCTCCTACGAGACCATCCGCCGCTGGTGCGCCAAGTTCGGCCAGGCCTACGCGAACGGACTGCGCCGACGGCACCCACGGCCCGGCGACAAGTGGCACCTGGACGAGGTCTTCATCAAGATCAACGGGGAGCTGAAGTACCTGTGGCGGGCCGTCGACCAGGACGGCAACGTGCTCGACATCCTCGTGCAGAACCGGCGGGACAAGGCCGCCGCCAGGCGCTTCTTCCGCCGCCTGATGAAGAAGACCGGCACGGTGCCGCGGGTGGTCGTCACCGACAAGCTCCGCTCCTACGGCGCGGCCCACCGCGAAGTCATGCCCTCGGTCGAGCACTGCTCACACAAAGGACTGAACAACCGGGCCGAGAACAGCCACCAGCCCACCCGGCAACGGGAACACGCGATGAAAGGCTTCCGCTCCGCCGGCGGGGCGCAGCGGTTCCTGTCCGCGTTCAGCGGCATCTCGCCCCACTTCCGGCCCCACCGCCACCTGATGAGCGCCCCCGACTACCGAGCCGAGATGACCATCCGCTTCGCCATCTGGGACCAGATCACCGGCGCCGCCGGCCAGCCCGCCACGGACTGACCACAGGCCCCAACCGCAAACCCATCACGCCCCGACACACCGTCAGGCATCGGCCCCGCAACAACGTGACAGCGCCGCACGGAGGGCTCGCATGCGGCCAGGGCGCGCGGCGTGCCTGCGGGTTCGACTGCGACCAAGCCGTGCGGTCGGCCAATAGGCACACCGGGGGCTCTCTGTGTTGAACTCCGGATATGGAGTGTTGAGCCGGTACCAACCGTTGGTACATCGTGCGCCGTGGAGGGGGCAGTCGAGCCTCGGGACTTCGGCGATGATCTCGTGGTGGCTGATGTGATCACGGTGTCGGAGCCGTCCTGAATAGCCCCGTTCACGGGGCTGAGCCCACGTCAGTTCGGCAAATTGATCACGGTGTTGCGGCGCGAGGGTGCCGCCCCCCGTCCGCAGGGGCCGGCCGTGGCCCCTGCCGCTGGAGGATCGCGTGCTGCTGGTCGCCGCGTACTGGCGGACGAACCTCACCCTGCGGCAGCTGGCGCCCCTCTTCGGGGTGTCGAAGTCGGCTGCAGACCGCATCATCGATCACCTCGGTCCGGCGTTCGCGCTCCAGCAGCGCAAGCGGTTCCGCAAGGACGCCGTGTTGATCGCGGACGGCACCCCGATGGCTACGCATCCGGGAGCGATCACGCGCCGGAGACTTGACCAACAAGGTCACAAGCCGGCGAACACTCATGCAAGATCAAGGCTGGAATTGAGCAAGAGTTCGCTAAACTTGTTCATAGTGAAAGCATAAAGAGCCGCACGCAAGGCCGCCCGAAGGGGTATGGGCGAAATTTTGTGCACCTTATGCCATATTTACGGCATTACATCCCCACCCCATCGTGAACTAAGCGCGCAGGTTCCATGACCTTCCCGTGGTGATCGCCACATTGTTTCCGGGCTTATGCCGTTTTAGGGTCTCGCTCGACCATTTATTTTCGCTTTACATCTTTATGCGCGGGGGCCGTAGATGCTTTTTCGTCATGCCGTCACCCATGCCTGGAAAGGAATTCGGGTGACTCCTGGTATGCGCAGGATGCTTCCCGTCGCGGGGGTTGCTGCCGTTCTGACGCTCGTGGGCACGCCGATGCTCGCGTCCGCCGACCCGCAGCCGACAGGGGGAAGCGCCGGGGGAACGCCGCCGTCCGCGGTGGAGGACTACGCGTATCCGAACGCGGATCGGATCCAGCGGGATCAGGGCATCAAGCTGATCAAGGGCGACGGGCACATCACCCTCGCCACGTGTGACGACTCCGCCCAGCAGATCAAGGTCCTCACCGTGCAGGGGCCGAGCGGCGATCCGCAGGGCGCGTACTGCTTCAAGGCGAGTGCCGCGAGCGGTTACCTCTCCCTCGAACTGCCGCGGGTGTTCGAGCTGGAGACCGCTGACCACCCCATCAGCGCCGATCTGAGGCCGCAGGACGACCCCACCGCGCCGGTGAAGACCGTGAATGTGGACAAGAAGAGCATCAAGAGTGTGGGCGAGGGCACGGCCGGTGGTGCACCGACCGTGCTGCTGGAACTGCGGGTCACCGGCTGACCGGTCCGCCTGCCTTCCCGCTTCCCGTTCTCGCACAACAGCAAGGAATATCTTCATGTCCGGCTTTCGTCCGCGCGCCGCGTGGACCGGCGGCCTGATCGCCGCCACTTCACTGACCGCCGTCGCCGCTCTCACTGCTGCACCAGCCACCGCCGTGTCCGGGCCGACCGCTTCTGCCGCGGTCTCGGCCGCAACCGCCCGGCTCGACGTCGGCGGCCAACGCGGCTGTTCGGCCACCCTGGTGGCTGCGCAGTGGCTCCTGACCGCCGCGAGCTGCTTCACCGACACCCCCGGCGGCACACTCGCCTCCGGCACGCCGAAGCTGAAGACGACCGCCACCATTGGTGGCAGCGTCCAGCAGGTGGTGAACCTGGTGCCGCGCACGGACCGTGACGTGGTGATGGCCCAACTGGCCAAGCCCGTCAGCGGCGTCACCCCCGTACCGGTGGCCGGCGCCGCGCCTGCCGCCGGGGACGAGGTCCAGGCCGCCGGGTTCGGGCGTACCCGCGAGGAGTGGGTGCCCGACCAGGTCCACGCGGCCGCTTTCACCGTGCAGAACACCGCCGCCACGACCCTCGACCTGGCGGGCAAGTCGGACGGCGCAGCGATCTGCAAGGGCGACACCGGCGGTCCGGTACTGGGCACCACCGGAGCGGTCGTGGGTGTCAGCAGCCTGTCCTGGCAGGGCGGTTGCCTGGGTACCGATCCGGCCGAGACCCGCACCGGCGCGGTGGTCGTCCGGGTCGACGACCTGTCCTCCTGGGTCCAGCAGGTCGCCTACGCCCCCGTCTTCGCGGCAGCCCCGTGGAAGCACGCCGTGCAGATCACGGCCGGCTACTACGCGGGCGACTCCGCCGGCGGTACGCGTCACATGGACCTGATCGTCGTCTGGGGCGACGGCGAGGTCACCCTCTACCAGGGCGGCTACGGGAACGACCCCGCCCGCCCCTTCGCCGCGGAACACCAGTTGAAGCCCGGGAAGAGCATCTTCACCCAGGCCGTCAACGTGACCGGCATCAACACCGGCGGCGGCACCGACGGAGTCGTGGTGCGGTGGTCCGACGGCGAGATGACCCTGTACACATCCGTCGACGCCAAGGGCTTCCACGGCGAGAAGCAGCTCGCCGCGCCCCGCTCCGCCGAGTGGAAGGACGACGCCCGGCAGCTGACCGGCGGCCGCTTCACCGCGAACGGCCTGCGCGACGACCTGCTGGTGAGCTTCAAGGACGGCCACGTCTCCGTCTTCAGCGACCTGGCGGTCAACGGGCTGAAGAAGCAGACCCAGCCCGTCGCCAAGAACAACACCTGGCCCGCTGCCGAGGTACTCGCCAGCGGCTCCTTCACCGGGAAGGCCACCGATGACCTTCTGGTGCGCTGGATCGACGGCGAGACCACCATCTACCCCGGCATGACCGGCACATCCCTGCCCGCCGAAGACAAGATCCGCTCCCGCAATTCGCAGTGGAAGGACGCTGCCGTCATCGCCGTAGGCGCCTTCACCGCCAACACCACCGCCAACGACATCCTCGTCCGCTGGAACGACGGCCACGTCAGCTACTTCACCGGCGTCGACGCCAAGGGCCTCCACGACGAAATCCAGCTCGCACCCGCAAGCTGACACACCCGGACACGACCTTGTGGGGGGCGGCACCCGGGCAACCGGCGAGCCGCCCCCTGGCCCTCGCCTGCCCGAACGTCCCCGGCGTGACCCCCAGCTGACCACGAACGATATGAGAGAGCGTTGAAGAGAAGGAATCCCGCGAGCATCGCGGTGAGATGGGTTGCGCATGCGACACGGATGCTCTGTCTGTGTCTGCTGCCGCTTGCACTCATAGTCGGTCTGCTCGGGAACGCGGCCTCCCATGCGATGGCCGACGGCACTCCGACCGGCGGCGGTACCGCCACCAACGACGTGTCCGACCGTGCCCGCGCGCTCGACCTTTGGTCGACGGGCGGCCCCGAGGTGCGAGCCAGCGCGGAAGTCGCACTGACCGGAAGTGATGACGACGTACGGCACTTCCTCGACACGGCGAACGACGCCAGGTTCCAGGACGAGCGCGTTGCCGTGGCCCAGCTCGCCAGCGTGGGCGGGCGGAATCTGCAGGACGCCGCCCGAACAGCCCTGGACGGAACCCAGGACGACCTGGAGGACTTCCTGGACGAGGGCTGGCAGGATCCGTACTTCCAGGACCAGCGGGTTCAGGTCGCACAGATCATCGATACGGGCGGCCCGGAGGTGAAGAAGGCCGGGCAGGCCGCGCTGAACGGAACGCCCGACGGCATCAAGGCGTTCTTGTCCACCGGTCAGTACGACCGGCAGGCGCAGGACGAACGGGTCGAGGTCGCGCAGATCATCGACGCGGGCGGCCCCAACATAGCCGCGGCGGGTCGGATCGCGCTGGACGGCTCGGCGGACGACATCCACGAGTTCCTCGAGGTCGGCCAGTACGTGGCGCGCGCCCGTGACCAGGAACACGCCAGCGTCGCGCAGTTGGCGGCGCAGGCCAAGGCGGCCGGCAGCAAAGCGGCGGCACAGACCAAGGCGGCCAAGGACGCCTCCGCGCGTGCCGTGACCGCGGCGAAGCTGGCCAAGGAGGCCGCGCAGAAGGCAGCGGCCGAGACCCAGGCGGCCAAGAACGACTCCCTGCACGCTGCTTCGGCGGCCGGACGTGCGGCCTCGGCGGCCAAGCAGGCCGCGGAGGCCGCGCAGGAGGCGATCGACGCCGCTTCCGCAGCCAACAACAGTGCGCGGCTGGCGGCCAGCGCCGCCGAGCAGGCCGCTTCGGCCGCGGTGGGTGCCGCGCAGGCAGCATCCCGTGCCCAGAGCGCCGCAGCGGACGCGGCCACGGACGCGGGGAAGGCGTCCGCGGCACGCAAGGCGGCCGATGACGCCCGCACCGCGGCCAAGGGAGCACGCCTGGCGGCGGACGCGGCCACGCAGGCCGGCAACGCCGCGGCCGACGCGGGCAACGCGGCCAAGGCCGCCGCCGATGCCGGCACCAACGCCGACGCCGCCGCCGACGCCGCAGACCAGGCCAACGACTACGCAACCCAGGCTGGCGTCCACTCGTCCGAGGCCGGTGCCGAAGCGGCTGCGGCCCACCGCCATGCGCAGGAGGCCAACCGCGCCGCCAACGCGGCCGCATCACTGGCCGCAGAATCGGCCGGTGCGGCCAGCGATGCCCGGGACGCTGCCAACGCGGCGGCCACGCATGCGGAGAACGCCGCCAAGGACGCCGATGACGCGGCAGCCCACGCCGGGCAGGCGGCCACCGCCGCTGCCCAGTCCGCGGCCCATGCCAAGGCCGCCCAGGCCGCAGCCGACGCGGCCACCGCGGCCGTCGACAAGGCCAAGAAGACCCACAACACCGCCGTCAAGATCGAGACGGAGGAGCTGACCGAACGCACCAACGCCGGCATCGCCCAGGCGAAAGACCTCAAGGCCCAGCAGGACCAGCAGACAGCCGCCGACACGGCAGCCGCCCAGCAGGTCAAGGACACCGACACCCAGGCCAAAACCCTGGCGACGCAGGCCACACAGCCCGGAGCCGACCCCAAGGCCCTCGCCCCGGCCGGTCGCAAGATTGCGCTGGCGACCATGCAGACCGGCAGACCCTGGAGCAGAGGCGCAGCCGAGGTGGCCCTCACCGGCAGCGACCAGGACGTCGTCGAGTACCTCACCACCCGCCGCACACAAGCCGCCCACCAGGACGACCGCTACCAAGTACAGACCCTGGCCCAGGAAAGCTCCCTGGCCTCGGTGCGCACCGCCGCCGAGGAAGCCCTCAAGGGCAGCGACGACCAGGTCTCCGCGTTCCTGGCCACCGGGCAGTACGAGGCCGGGGCCCAGGACTTCCGCGTCGCCATCGCCCAGATCATCGACGCCGGCGGACCGGTGGTGCATGAGACCGGCCGGGCCGCGCTGGACTCCGACGACCCGCAGAAATTCCGGCAGTTCATCACCACCGGGCAATACCAGGCCCGTACCCAGGACGAACGGGTCCGCGCGGCCCAGCTGATCGACAGCGGCGGCCCCGACCTCAAGTCCGCAGCACGCATCGCCCTGGAAGGCCCCGACGACCTGCTGGACCAGTTCATCCAGGTCGGCCAGTACAAGGCCCAGCGCCAGGACTTCCTCGGCGCCACCCACACCGCGCAGATCGCCCAGCTGATCGCGGACGCCGCCGGCATCGCGGCCACCGCCCAGCAGAACGCCGCCGACGCCCACAAGGCCGCCGCCACCGCCGCCAAGGCAGCACAGCAGGCCGCCGACTGGGCGAAGAAGGCCGACGCATCCGGCAAACAGGCCAAGGGCTACGCCGACCAGGCCGCCAAGTCCGCCAAGGACGCGCAGGCCTCCGCCGACCAGGCAGCCGCCTCCGCCCACACCGCGGCCAAGGCCGCCGCCTCCGCCGACAAGTCCGCGAGCGACGCGGCCACCTCCGCCGTCGACGCCGCCGGCTCCGCCCAGTGGGCCCAGGCATCCGCCACCGCCGCCTACACCGCAGGCGACCAAGCCCGCGCCTCCGCCACCGCCGCCGGCAAGGACTCCAAAGCCGCCGACCAGGCCTTCAAGGACGCCTTCCAAGCGGCCGTGGAGAAGAAGGAAGCCGAACGCAAGGCCGCCGAGAAGGACACCGGAAGCCAGGCCGAAGCACGCTACCGCTGCGGCATGCTCGGCTGTGAGCCCCGCGAACACCCGGCCCGCTGGTGCCAGCACAACGAGGTCCTCTGCGAGCTCTCCACCATGGGCCCCGCCGCCGATGCCGCGGGCAGGCAGGCGTGGACCTTCGAGAAGGACCTCCTGGGCCTTGGACAACTCGACGCCTGCAAGGGCGGGGACCCCGTGGCCTGCCTCCAACTCGCCGAGGACGTCACCCTCAGGTCCAAGTTCAAGCTCCTCGAACGAGGTATGGACGCGCTGCAGGACTTGCGCCTCAAGCGGTACGTGCCGGGATGCGCCCAGTGCTTCCCGGCCGGCACCAAGGTCCTCATGGCCGACAGCGGCACGCGGCGTATCGAGACGATCCACCCGGGTGACACCGTCCTGGCTACTGACCCGGCCACGGGCCGCACCGCAGCCCGCAAGGTCAGCCGTCTCATCATCACCGATGGCGACAAGCACTTCGATGAACTCACCATCACCACCCCTGACGGCCCCCGCAAACTCACCGCCACCTACGAACACCCCTTCTGGAACCCCTCAGCACATCAGTGGGTCAAAGCCCGCGACCTCACCCCCGGCACCACACTCCTCAGCACTCACCGCACCACCGTGCGGGTCAAGGCCAACCGCGCCTTCGATCAGCACACCCGCACCTACAACCTCACCGTCGACGACCTCCACACGTACTATGTGCTGGCGGGCGAGACACCGGTCCTGGTGCACAATTCCACCACCCCATGTCCGACCGTTGCGCGAATTGCTCCCGGGTCTCTTCCTCCAACGGAAGAGGCTGCTCTTGGTCGCACTTTGAGTCATATTGACGCGGGAACAGTCCCCACTGGTCCGACTGCGAGGCGATGGGGTATTCCATTCCAAAATCGAGAGGGGAAGTTGCCCGGTGGACAGGGGGCCAACTCTCCCTACCGCGAGTATCGTGTAGAGCCGCCTCCCGGCACCTCCGGGGCCGGCGCCCTTCGCGTGGTTCGCAACGATCAGACGGGTGAGACGTACTACACATGGACGCACTACGGCGATTCCGGAGACCCGGCATTTGTTCAGGTTCGGTGATCGGGCATGAATGATTTCGAGTCAGGGCTTACGTGGGTCCGTGGCGATGAAATGTGCTCTCTTGCGAGCAGTATCGCCCAGCAGGGGTATCGTGTGTACTCCATAACCACTGCTGACGGCTCAGGTCGCGCGGCATTCTTCAATGCCGTTCGCGCAGCACTTCCGTTGGATCCTCCGGTGGTAAGCTCGCGTAGCTTGGACGCGCTGTCAGATTCTCTGTGGGGCGGGATCCAGTCAACCGATGATCAGAAAATCGCGATCATCTGGGAAGACTCATCGCGCTTCTTCGAGGCGTCTCCCGAGGAATTTGAGGATGCGTGCTCGGTCCTGGCTGAAGTCGCCGAGTCTCTAGCTGATCGGACGTTTACAGCGGGGCAGCCGAAACAGGTTCGCGTCTTCGTTTCAAGAGAGTAGTTCTCACGTCGAATCCAAGCCCAGAACTACTCCGATGATGGCGCCTTCGACGGTTATACGATGGGTAACCATCGACCGATTTGATCACCCCTCAGGGTGGCAGGTTGAGATCCTGTGGTGCGGGTGTTTCCTGAGCCCGCACCACAGTGGAGCTTCTCCGTCCAGACGGGCCTTACGGACTTACGCGGCCGTCGTCCGAGGATCCGGTACCGGCAGTTATTTTTCACGGCCGGTAAGGAGTTCGGTCCCCGGACGCTCTACTGGGCCGATCACGGAATGGGTTGGGTCGGAACACGCAGTATGAAATGCGATCCTGCAGCACCCCGCTGAACGGTTTGCGGGATTCTTGATTCCCTTGGGGGTTCCAGCGTTGTTGTCTCAGCCTTTCGACATACCGCCGCCGCAGACGCTCCTTCGCTCGCCGCGCGGACTCGCCACAGCCACGAGCGTGTTGCTCGGCCTGGTCGCCGCAGCCGACCTGTTCGCCCTGTACGCGGGGATGCGGATGCACAGTGTGAGCGGTGATCTGCTCAACCGCAGCGCCGACGACATCGCCGGCGCCGACGACCTGTACAAGCTGGCCGGGAACCTCCAACTGATCGGGATCCTCGCCACCGCCGTCGTGTTCGTCGTCTGGTTCTACCGGGTCCGCTGCAACGCGGACATGTTTGCGCAGGACGTGTGCACGCGGAGCCGGGGCTGGGCCATCGGCGGCTGGTTCATCCCGATCGGCAACCTGTGGATTCCGTTCACGATCGCCCGCGAGATCTGGACTGCGAGCGCGCAGAACGCACCGGACAGATCGTGGCGCGAGGTCTCCCAGCGGCCCGTAGGGCTGTGGTGGGCCGCCTGGACCGCAGCCCTGGTGATGGCCCGGATCGGTTCCACCATGCAGTCCCAGGCCGGGAGCCCCGAAACCCTCCAGCGCGCCGCTGACGTGACCATGATCGCCGATGCGTTGAACCTCACGGCCGCACTCCTCGCCATCGCCTTCGTAAGAAAGCTGACGGCGATGCAGCAGCACACCGAAGCGACCCCGGGACCGGTCGCCGCCGCCTAGAGGGTGCGTTTCATAGGCGGCTGTCCGCTGATGTCCGCAGCATGATCGGCCAGTACAGTCGCCCTCATGGCAACACCGGTACTGCGGGCGATTGAGTGGGACGGGACGTCATGGGACGACCCGTCTGACGAACATCTGCACGATCTGCTGGCCGACATGAGCCTGACTTGGCGATTTGTAGTTGTCCAGCGGCTCGACCTCGAACCTGTCGGCCAGCACTACATGCAGGTCTATCTCAACGACGACCTCAGCTACCGGGTTGAATACCGCGAGGGTGGCCCAGACAGGCACTTCCACGCCCGGGTGCCGCGCGAGCACGAGGTGTTCGCCGTGGAACCTGTAGCCGAAGTGCTTCAGGACTGGGCCCGGGGGCGGCCGGGCTGGCGTAAAGCTCTTCCCTGGGCTCCGTGGCCACCGGTGGAACCAGCGCGATGAACCTCGTGCGGCGCGATGCGCGCCCTCACAGCCACTCGTTGATCGCCGCGATGACCACGGTGGCTTCGTAGCGGACGGAGAGTTTGATGCCCCTACAGCCGGCTGTGAGGTCGCTGATGTGACAGAGCATTTGATCTGGCGAGTTGAGCACGGGGCGGGCAGGGTACCGGCACAGCCTGGCAGCGGCTCGCGCGCTACGAAGGCCCCGCCCATCCATGCGTGGCCGGGGTGCCTTCAAGAGGCAGGCGTTCGCGGTAGTACTCCGAGTCCAACCACTCCTCGATCACGAAGAGCGGGCGCGACAAGTGCACATCCGCAATCTGCTGGGCCCGCAGAATCAACCCGAGATCGGTCAGGGAGAGGGAGTCATCGGGGGTGTACAACAGGCAGTTGCCGTGCTCGGCTGCGTAGCCAAGGAGGTACTGGTGCGCCTGCTCGGGATCGCGGCCCGCCAGCGCGAAGCCTGCAAGATAGACCTGCGGACCGGTGATCGCATCCAACGCCACGCACGCCAGTTTGCCCGCGTCGTAAAACGCCGCCACCCCGTCGGCGAAGTCTTCCCGTCGGTACGGGCCACCCGCACGTTCCTGGGGCCCTGAAACCTGGAGCGCGTCGGCGACCTCAGCCGAACTCATCCCAAACCGCAGCGGCCCCACGCCAACGTTGGGCAGCGACTCCCAACGCTCCCGCTCCTCGTCAGCCCTCACTGTCCCAACCCTTCATCTGGCCGGCTCACAGCCGTATCTTCGCTCCTGGCATGCGTACGTGCCCAGCTGCCAATGTGCCAACTGGCACCTACATACAGGTACTCCGAGGCGAACCATCCTCAGGAGATGACGGCCCGCTGACCGGGGAAGAACGCCGAACGCTCAACTCACCAACCTGGGCAACGCGATGCGATCTTCGCTGTCTGACCGGTCACCCGGGCTCCCTGACGTTCCACTCCCGCGGCAGCCCCGCGCCGCAGAAGACGCAGACGAAGTCCTCCTCCCGCACGATGTTGAGCTCCCGGCAGGAGCGGCATCGGCGGAAGACCACCTCGTGCGTGAACCCGGACGGTCGATGGATCCCGATCCGATCCAGGGCCTCGGCCACGGCTGGCCATGAGCTGACGTCCGGGCAGTAGCCGGTCGACTGGTTGCTGACCTCCTCGACCACCCACCGTCCGGACTCCTCACGGAAGCTCATCTCACCGGCGCTCAGCACCTCTCCGTCACCAGCACACACCACGTGCTCGCTGCGGCGCGGAGCCAGTCGCAGCACCCCGCCGCCATCGACGACGAACGTGAACGGCTCGGCCAACTCATCCAGGGGCAGCGCAGAGACCCACTCGCCGAAGTCCGCCGACGAGCGGATGCTCCGACCATCACCACCCGCCCGGACGAGCGCCTTCAGCTCGGCCGGACCCACATACCGATACCTCTGCCCCCGCGTCTCCACGCACACCAACCTAGTGGCTCACACAGCCAGGACCTGGGAAATTACCGGCTCTGGTGAAGATCGGGGACTGTCCTGAAGTTTGTGTGTCTGGCCTGGTATGACCCTAGTTGGCATGAGATGGGTTCTCTGCCGGGAAGGATCACAGATGGGCAGCAAGGACGAACCGGGCCCCGTTGAAAGCGAGCACCAGGTGCGGACGGGGGCAGAGTTGGCGCGGATCGCTGAGAAGAACCGGGATTTGGCCGAGGAGTTGGTGGAACGGGCCCGACGGGACGGGCTCCAGTTGGTGGGCGAGAGCGGTCTGCTCACCGGGCTGGTGAAGCTGGTCCTGGAGGGTGCGCTGGAGGCCGAGATGGCCGAGCACCTGGGCTACGAGAAAGGAGACCCGGCCGGCGCGGGGTCGGGCAACCACCGCAACGGCACCAGCCGCAAGACCGTGCTCTCCCAGGTGGGGCCGGTGACCATCGACATCCCCCGCGACCGCGCGGGATCGTTCACGCCACAGATCGTGCCCAAGCACGCCCGCCGCGTCGAGGGCTTCACCGAGACCGTCGTCTCCCTGTACGCGAAGGGCCTGACTACCGGGGAGATCCAGGCCCACCTCGCGGAGGTCTACGACGTGGAGGTCTCCCGCGACCTGGTCTCCCGCGCCACTGCCCAGGTCGCCCAGGACCTGGCCGCCTGGCGCACCCGGCCGCTGGACCGCGTCTACGCGGTGCTGCTGATCGACTGCATCTACATCAAGATCCGCGACGGCGCGGTCGCGAACAAGCCGGTCTACATCGCGGTCGGCATCAACCTCGATGGGGACCGCGACGTGCTCGGGATGTGGGTCGGCACCGGCGGCGAGGGCGCCAAGCAGTGGATGACCTGGCTGACCGAACTACGCAACCGCGGCGTTGGGGACGTCCTGATCGCCTGCTGCGACGGCCTCAAGGGGCTGCCGGAGTCGATCAACGACGTGTGGCCCCAGACCGACGTCCAGCTCTGCGTGGTCCACCTCGTGCGCACCAGCCTGCGCTACTCGGCCAAGCAGCACTGGGCCGCCATCGCCCGCCAGCTTCGCGAGGTCTACACGGCCAAGACCGCCGACGAGGCCGAGCAGCGCTTCGTCCGCTTCGAAGAGGAGTGGGGCCAGCGCTACCCGGCAGTGATCGACACCTGGCGCCGCAACTGGGAACACGTGATCGTCTTCATGCGCTTCCCGGCCCCGATCCGCCGCGTCGTCTACACCACCAACATGATCGAGTCCCTCAACTCCCGCTTCCGGCAAGCAACGCGGCGACGCGGCCACTTCCCCGACGACGACGCGGCATTGAAGGTGCTCTACCTGGTCATCCGCAACCCGATCAAGAACCGGGCCAACGTCACCGGCAAGACACCCGCCTGGAAGCAGGCCATCAACATCCTCGCCAGCTACTACGGCGACCGCGTCACCAACCACTGACAGGAATCATCCACACCAGACCGCACACAAAGATCCAGACACTCCCGAAGATCGCGATCGTTGATGCGATGTGCCGGTTTGGTGTCGGTGGGTGGGTGTCAGTGACGGCATGTCAGGCCGGGGCGTTTTCGCTGTTGGTGGGGTGTTGAGCATGGGGAGTCGCTGACATAGGGCGGTGTCTGGTGCCGTTGTGACTGTCATGGGGCGGTACACCCCGTCCTGTTCCGCTGTCATGGGAACGGCACTTCTGATCCTTCGGTGGCTGTGCGGCGGCACGGTGGTCGGTGTCGGTGTCCGCAGGGGGAAGGGCGCGGGGTGGGGGAGTCGGGCGCGTGGGGTGAGGTCACGGCGGGGTTGAGGGTGTCCAGGCCGGTGCTGGTGGCGCGGCTGCTGGAGCTCGATGCGGTCGGGGCGCTGACGACGGCGCACGTGCGGGCGGGCGCCCAGGTCGCTGGGGTGAATGCGCGGACGGTGCGGCGCTGGCTGGAGGCGGCGCGGACGGAGGGCCGTGTGGAGCGCAGGCCGCGGGCCCGGCTGGAGTTGTCCGACCAGGCGTGGGAGGTGCTGGCGCAGGCGGGCGGGAACGTGTCGGTGTTGCATCGGCACTTGAAGGATGCCGGTGGAGAGGCGCCCTCGCTGGCGTCGTTGCACCGGGTGGTGCGCCGGGACCTGGAGGCCGGCAGGGCTCTGCCGGATCGCGCGGTGGTGCGGCGGGAGCGGGAGGAGCAGCAAACGCGGCAGGCGCTGGCTGACCTCGCCCTGGCCGGGACGCGTGAGGGTGGCGAGGCGAGGGCGGCTGCGCGCCGGCCGCCGCACCCCGCGCCGGCGGCGGCATCCGCGGTCCTGCCGTCGGGGGAGGGCGGCGCGGTGGTGGGTGTGGCGTTGCCGGCGGGAGCGCAGTTGGTGCGGACGTCGTTGGTGCGGGCGGTGGCCGAGGCGATCGGGCAGGCGATGGCGGCGGAGGGCGCGGTGTGTGTGTTCGGCGACCCGGGCCGGGGCAAGACCGCCGCCGTGCGGATGGCGCTCGGCGAAGTGCCCGCAGGCTGGAAGGTGACGTGGGTGCCGGTGCTGGTGCGCCCGTCGGTGGCTGGCATGAGGCGGGCGGTGTTCGACGCTCTGGCGCTGCCGGGCCGCTTCCCGCACACCTCTGCGCTGGCCGACGTCGCGGTCGCGGGGGCTCTGGGCGAGGCGCGGGTGCTGGTGGTCGATGAGGCGCAGCGCCTGCCTGGGCCGTGCCTGGAGTATCTGCAGAGCCTGTGGGATGACCCCGGCACGCGGATCACGCTGGTGCTGTGCGGGGCGGGCAGCGAGCGGGCGCTGTCCCGGCTGCCGCAGTTGGCATCGCGGGTCGGCGCGTGGCAGGAGGTCCCGCGCCTGGCCGCAGCGGAAGTGGCGACCGTGGTGGCTGACTTCCATCCGCTGTGGCGCACCGTCCCGGC
The DNA here is from genome assembly GCF_039503195.1 of Streptomyces mirabilis. NCBI lineage: Bacteria > Bacillati > Actinomycetota > Actinomycetes > Kitasatosporales > Streptomycetaceae > Streptomyces > Streptomyces mirabilis. The sequence goes on along the minus strand of NZ_JBCJKP010000001.1, from coordinate 1,415,885 downwards.
CCCGGATCTGACGTGGATCGACCAGTCGTGTGCGCACGGCACGTTCCGCACGTGGGCCGCTTTGACTGCGCACAGTTCGAAGCTGCGGGGGCTGGGTGCGGAAGCGGTGGCTACACGGCCCCCGACCTATACCGCCAGACGGCGTGTTCCAGTCCGCCCTGGTCATGCCCGAGAATCGCGGCTGCTTCCTCGTACACGGCTCGCAGTTGCTCGTAGCGGAGGTCCGGTACACCGGCATCCGCAGCGAAGGTGCGCAGATGTACGTCGACGGCGACCTGCGAACGGCCGACAAGGTTGCCGATGTAATCGATGCTCTTCGGTCCCACCCCCTTCGCAGTGCGTAGAACGGCGCGATTGGCTTGCTGGCCGAGCCACGCGTGGAGATCGTCGCGGGTATCGACCCCGTTGGCAGTCAGCAGGTCAGTGATGGCGTGGGCCGTCGCGACCTTCTGGGAGTGGTTGAAGTTCATGGCGACGGCGAGGTCTTCTGTGGCGAGCCGTCTCTGGAAACCGCGGACTGTCGTTGCATCGGGCTAGTCCGTTTGAAGCCGGAGAAGTCGCGGCCGAAGGGTCGCCTCGTACTTACAGCGGGCGTGGAAGCTGGCGTCGCAGATGACAGCGCCCATGTGGGTCCATCCGCCGGGCCGGGGGAACGAGCCGTCGCCGAGGAGGTGCTGCACGTGGTCGGCGAGCCGCTGGGCGAGGCTGAGTGCGGTCATAGATCAATGATGACGCTCTGGTCTGATGATCCGAGTGGAGAGCTCAAAACGCCTCGAACGGTTGAGCGCTGCTGATCACTGGGCCGGGGAATGTTCACGAGAAATGAAGTCGGTGCATGAGGGCGGCGGGCCGTCGACTACCTGTCTCTGAACCTGACGGTGTAGGCCAGCGGCGCTCAGCCGGAGCATCGGAGAACCGTCCCGTTCGCGAAACGTCGCCGTGACGGACCCGCGAAGGGAAATCTGGGGCTCCGTGCAGTTGCGGTACGCAGTGAGAGCAGTCGCCGTTGCCGGGGAGCCGTACTGAATGGTCCTCAGGCCAGCGCGGCCATGCCCATGTGGCCCATGACGACGATGGAGCTGAGCTCTCCGTTTTCTGTACGGCCGAGCCAGGCTACGGAAAGTCCTTCGGTGGCGGAGAAGGTGATGAGGTCTGCGCCCCGGGCCTCATCACGGACCATCTCGAACTCGCCGCCGCCCACGTTCTCGGTGTCACGGGACACAAGGATGCCCGGTGCTGCTGCCCTGCACTGCTCCCAGAACCTGCGGAACGGCGCTGTCAGCGCAGGCCAGGCTGTCGCATCGCCGAAGCTGCCCATGGAGGTGTCCGTGTTGAATCCGACCTCGTCGCCCTGACGAAGGCGTTCGATGTTGTCGCCTGCGGCGATGCCCATCTCCCAGACCGCCACCGTGTCCTCCCGCACGCACAAACGCGTCGCAGCCACCTCGCGGCCGGAGAAGTGCTCCCCCATGAACTCGTACGGTGCTTCCGTCCACGCCGCGTCCACCCCGTACGCACCAGGAGGGATCCGAACCGCAAGCTCCCGCGGCTCCCTGTCCTCCAGCCATGGGGTGTCCACCACGAGCCGGCCGCTTGGCACGCGGATCGACGTCACCCGAGCCACCTCTACCACTTCAACGAACGTCAGTGGATCACCACGCCGCACCCCCAGCCGGGTGCCCGGCGTGAACACCGCATCGAGATAGGCGCGGACCTCCGGCGCCGCCACCAGTCGACCATCCCCCACGTATGCCACCTTGTGTTCTCACCACGACCCAACCAGAACTCACGACGATAGGCCCACGCTCGGACATCGCATTCCGGTCGCAGTTGGGGCCGGCATGTAGGGCTGTGCCGGTTTCTTCGGGAGTCGTTTGTCGGGCGGGTAGGCGTACGCGGTCTCACTCGACCCGCCCCCTTGCAATCGAACACCAAGGTGACGCTCCGCGACCGCTCCCCAAGATCTGTGCCAGAACCGACTTTTGATGTCGCCCGGCACGCGCGCCTGTAGCAACGCGAGGCATTTGAGCGGTTATCACCTCCCGAAGCGTGTGCGCTGAGTGGACGGTCGTGTGGCATCTCGCCTCTCCCGTCAGCGACACCGCGTAGGGTTGAGATTCCGGACGGATCATGGGGGGCCTGTGAGCCTGAAGAACGCCTACTTGGAGACCGCCGCGCAGGCCGTAGCGTTGCTGGACGCACCGGAAGTAGCCGCGTCGTGGGAGAAACCCAGCGCGTTGGCGCAGTGGACCGTCGGAGGTCTGGCCGGCCACCTTGCGTATCAGATCTTCAGCGTGGATCCGGCGCTGGAGGGGCCCGCCTCTGAGCGGGAGCCCATCCCTGTGCTGGAGCACTATTCGCGGGCCGTGTGGATCGACGCGTCACTCGACGGCGAGATCAACTCTGGGATTCGAGCGAAGGGTGAAGGTATCTCGTCCGAAGGTGTGCGGCGGCTGGTCGAGCGGGTCCATGCCGCGCTCGACCAGCAGCGAACCGGCCTCGAGGAGGTGCACGGCGACTGGGTGGTGTTCATGCCGCAAACAGGGTGGGCGCTGAGCCTGGACGATTTCCTCGTGACGCGGATGGTTGAGCTCTCTGTGCATATGGATGACCTCGCGGTCAGTGTGGGCCTCAGCGCACCGGAGCTTCCCGGGACTGCCCTCGATCCCGTGGTTGCACTGCTGACCGGGCTTGCCGTCCGGCGCCATGGCCAAGCAGCCTTGCTGCGCGCCCTGACTCGCGCGGAGCGGACACCATCTGCGATCAACGTGTTCTGACCGTCGCGTCAGCTTGCGTCAGACCTCGATGCGCAAGACGCGGTGCGCATCGAGCGGGTGCCCACGAGACGACGCGCAAGGTGCGTGCACAGCCGCCGATCGGCCGTTTCTTCCCTTGCGCGTCGTCAGAGACCCGGATGGCGAGCTCGCACCCAGGAGCAGCCGCTCACCCCCGCCTGGGTCGAAGGCCTCCCGGCCCGCGGTGGCTCGCACTACCGTGGACCTCACCACGATGCGTAGGAGATCGTCATGAGTCAGGAACCGCCCGCACGCCAGCCGTTGGAGCCCGCGGCCGCGGACGCGGTCCGCGCGTATGCCGCCCGGACCCGGGCTGATGCCGACCGGTTCGCCGGCGCGCTCGAGGACATCGCGGCCAACGGACTGCCGGCGGTCGAGGAATGCACGCCGTGGGAGGAACTGCGCGGGGCTCACCTCGCCCGCCTGGCAGCCCAGCGCCCGGCCGTCGCCTGATGACAGGACGACGCCGCGCTCAGGTCGCCTTCAGCGACTCCGCTGCGAAGCAGCTGGAGAACCTCACCGACTAACACCAGATTCACGCCCTGGACCGCGCCCTGGTCGCCATCTCCGTCGACCCCGAGATCGGCGAAGCGATCCCCGGCGACACCACCCACCCCGAACTCCGCCAGTACGCAGACGAGATCGAACGCGTCCGCGTCCTGTACTTCGTCACCGCACTGCGCACCGTTGTGGTCGTCGCGTACATCGAGGCCTGACCGCCCAGACCACGATGCGTGGGTACAGGGCGAGTTCCACGGGCAAGTCGCCAATCTCCCTACCGGCACCCCTACCGGTGCCCCTACCGTTCCCCCTACCAAGTCCCCTACCGGCAGGCAGAGCGGCTTGCCCGCTGTCTGTGCAGGTCATACCCCTTGACCAGCCCCGACCACGCGCCGCGACAACCCTCTTCCCTCTCCTCTGTCCTGCCTGCTTCTTGGGATGTATCTGATGTTGGGTGGGGGAGGCAGACAGCGGCGGATCGGGGGCGAGGGTTCGGGGGCGGGTCTGGTGTCTGTTGCGCGTCGGGCGGCGGCCCTCCGCGCTCGCGCCGGGCAGGGGCCGGCGTACCGGTGGGGCGGGCAGCGGCGGGGACGGGTGTCAGGGCGGTGTGCCGGGTTCGGCCGACTGCTCGCGCTTGTGGACGACGCGGGCCTCGTTCACGGCGCGCTGCCAGCTGCGGTCGACACCGCCGTGTTCACGCGCCAGTTCGGCAGCGAGCCCGCGGCGATGACCGCCTGGCCGGCGCAGCGCGTCCAGCGCCACTTCAACGGCCCGCTCCCGCTGTTCACGGCCGGGGCCACCGCCGCGGGTTCCCTGCCCGTCTCCGGGACGACGGCCTGACCCGAGCTGCGCTGTGCCGACGTCCTCCTGCCAGGCCGCCCAAAAGGCCTCGACGGCCTGCTGATCGAAATAGATCGTCCGGCCCACTGTGCAGACGGGCTCCGGGTGCCGCGGACGCTCGGGGCGCCGGCCCCGCTCGGCGTACCAGCGAGCGACCGTCGATGCAGCCGCACCCGTGTGCTGAAGGATCCAGGCGCGGCTCACCACCCGCTGAGAGCCTATGCCGCCCATTGCAGTCCGAGGGCGGCCAGCTGCTGGAGTTTGTCCGCGGTGAGCGTCCCCCGCCTGGATCGTGTGTTGGAGAGGAACACCCCAAGCTTCACCGGGTACTCCTGGCCGTCGACCACGACCGTCTCTACGTGGCTCCTGGGTGCGATGTGTCGGCTTCGTGTCAGTGAGAGCGTGTCAGTCACGGTTGAGTGGGAGAACTGTGTACCTGCTGGTCGTCGCCCTGTGGCTGGGGGCTTGCCACTGACACGGCGGTGGTACTTCGCGACCTCGCGGCTGTCATGGGGTGGTACATCCCCAGCTGGGTCACTGCCACGAAGCCGGCACATCGCACCTGACATTGAGTGTCCCGGTCGGTGCCGCTCAGCCTGCGCTACCCTCCGCGGACGGTGGCGCCCCGGGAGACGAAGCCGCGTGCGAGCTGAGGGAGCCTGGCGGCCTCGAAAGCGCTGTACATCCCGCTCGCGACGAGTTGGAACTTGACGCCCTCGCGGCCATCGGGGCGCTCGTAGCCGTCGGGGAGGAATCGGCGGTAGTGCTCGCTGGCGCGTTGGAAGAACTGCGGGCGCTCGGCGCGGGAGAGGCACCCCTCAAGATTGAGAAGGAAGAGGTAGTGACGAATCATGCGAGTGAAGAGAAAGGGAGCCAGAGCGTCCAGGGCGGTGCGCTCCTGCAGCAGACCGAAGCTCTCTTCGTACCTGGCGAAGACGTCGAAGTGGGTGCCGCCTGGCGCGTCTGCGGGGTGTTGGGTGAGCCGGCGGCGGATTTGCACGCAGTTCCATCTCAGAACGCCGATCCGGTCAGCGGCGAGCATGGCGCGGTGGACAGCCGAGACCTCCTCGTAGAGACCGTCGGGAAATGAGAGGTGCTGCCGGATCCACATATTGCGGCGGAACAAGCGGTCCCAGGAGTAGGCGGGGGCACCGAACAACTCAGGCAGATCGATCGGGGCGAAGGACTCACGCCCCTGCTGGGCAATCAGCTCGGCGGCGGCACCGTGCCAGGAGCGACGGTGATGCAGACGCGTATGCCCGAAGAGAAGAACGTCCGGCTCGTCTGTAGCTTGCAGCTGGTCGGCCATGGCCTGAAGTGTTGTACCCCCGACGATGTGATCGCTGTCCAGGAACAGCAGGTAATCACCGGCGGCGTGCTCCGCGCCTGCGTTGCGTATCCGGCCGATGCCGACGACACCCTTCAAGCGCACGACGGACACGCGCCCGTCACGCTGAGCGTAGTCATCCACCACGTTCGCAGGGCACTCAGGCGACTGGTCCAGGACCGCGACGACCTCCAGATCCCGGAAGGACTGGTTCAGGATCGAACGCAGGCAGCTCTCCAGCTGACCCTGCAGGTCGTGAGCGGCGACTATGACGCTGATCATTGGGGATGTACGCATGATCATCGAAACATAGGTCGGCAGCTCAAGGCATGACAAGCTATCGGACGTGAGGGTCTGGTGCACGACCGGGTGACATCTGAACTGGCTTGCCCTGTGGCGCGGGTCGGAAGGATGTCGCTGTGCCCAATCCTTATCCCGAGGAGTTCCGCGGGGACGTCGCGCGGGTCGCGAGGAACCGCGGTCCGGACGTGACACTCGAGCAGGTGGCCGCCGACTTCGGCTTCCACGCGGTGACGGATCCACATGTCGCGGCGGAACAATTGGGCGCGTGCGGTGTGTCAGCCGTGCCGATCGGCGGGTGGAGCTCGGAGACAAAGCGATGCGGCTCGGTGTGGACGTGTTGGCTCCTAGGCTGCCCAGTCCAGCCCGAGGTCGGCCAACGCCTGGAGCTTGTCGGCGGTCAACTTCCCGCGTCTGGATCGTGTGTTGGAGAGGAACACGCCGAGCTTGACCTGTGTCCCGTCGGGAAGCGTCTCTACGTGCCCCCTGGGGACGGCCACAGAGCCCTCCCGTGCCTTGTACTGGGCGAGGGCTGCGGTGCCTCGTTCGAAGGCGCTCACGGGCTTCGTGGACGGCTCCCCGGACACCTCCGGCTCCACCGGTTCCGGGGCCAGCGGCACGATGCCGAGCTGCTCCAGGCGCTCACGCTGCTCCTCCGCCAACGCCGCCCAGACCTCCGGCTTCTGCTGCTTGGCCAGCCATTTTCCGATGTCCATGCCGTGGATGGTGAAGCCGGGCAGCACCTCCGTCTCGCCGGCCGTCTGGTCTTCGTCGCGTACGAGTTCGTGTAGTGCGGCGTAGTGGCGTTGCCAGTCGGCCGGCCACGCCGGGTTCCAGTCCGGGTCGACCTCGCGCAGCGCCTGCTCCCATTCGGGGTGCCCGTCCAGGGCGCTGGGGCGGCGGAGGTTGGACAGCCACTGTCCCACCGGCCGGTCCAGCATGGTTGCGGTCCGGGGTGCGCAGAGTGTCCAGTGCTGGTCGTAGTAGGCCTTGGCGGCTTCCAGGTTCTCCTGGAAGCGCTCATCGGCCAGTGACCAGACCATGCCGAGCTTCTCGAGCCGCTGGGCGCGCAGGCCGGTCATCTGCCCGGCCCCGTACGCTCGTCGCTGCTCCGCGACCCACTGTCCGAGGGGGTACGCCCCCTCCTTGTGCCCGTACGGAACCCTGGCGTGAGCCTCACGCTCGGTGAACCTTTTCAGTGATGTCCAGCCGCGGGCCCAGTCCTGCTTCTCGGTGTCGATCACGTTGAAGGAGACCCAGTCCGCGACCATCACCGGGTCACGCGGGGCCGCGAACCGCAGCAGCAGGCGGGATTCTTCCTCGCCTTCCTCAGGTGCCGCACCGATGTACTCGGACGGCTGCACCATGTCCTTCTGCGGTTCCTGTGGAATGGCGAGCAGTTCCACGGCCTCTTCATCGTGAGCCCGCAGACCTTCAAGAACCTTGACCAATGGGCGGTAAGAGCCGGAGGTGAACATGTCCTCGGGCTTTTCCTCGGGCTGGAGGAATACCGGCACAATCAAAGAGGCGAGCTTCCCCTGTCCTGGCTTTTGACGGAGCGCGCGTCCGATGGCTTGGACGATGTCGTGGGGCGCGCCCTTCGGGTCCAGGAGGGCGACGGAGTCCACGGCGCGGATGTCGATTATCTATAGGTGGGGGAGTGCGAGGGACCTTTGCTCTGCTTGCCCCAGCAGGCGGTAGTGGCTCCGCATTGTCGACGCTGCGCAATTAGCTTTCAGTAGTGCGGTTGTTGAGACGTCGAATGGTGTCTGCGGCTGTACCGCCGAGGACAGGGTGGTCGCGATACAGGGCGAGCAGGTGGAGGGAGGACTGATCTCCTACGCGAGCGAGTAGGCGCAGCACGGTGGCGGTGCGGTCGTCGGGCTGGGGGTGCGGGAAGAGTGAGGTGAGGCGATCCGGGGCGCTCAGGCCGTGGTGCAGAACTGTGCGGATGTGGCCGGGGAAGGAATCGACGATGCGGCCGAGTGCGCTCGTACGGATGTCTTGGGCGAACATGGCAACAGACTGAAACTGCTGGAGCGGGTCAACGGCGGCCGAGCTGTTCGAGCAGTTGATCCTGCTCGCCGACCCCGGCAGTCCCCTCGCCGAATCGATCTGTCGCCGCCGCGCCCTTCGCGCCGTGCCCCCGGCTGCCGCTCCCGACCACGAGGTGCACGACACATCATGACCACTCCGCCCACGTCCGGCCCGTCCCGGGGCATTGTCGGCGACCGTCAGCTCATCGCTGTCCAAGCCTTCGACATCGCCCGCCTCACAGCACACGCCGTTCCGATCGTCCCGGAGACCTTCATCGCCGTCTCCGGCCTCGGCCCCAAGGATGACTCCAACGGCTCCGGCAAGACCAGCTTCCTCATCGCCGTCTCCCTGCTGCTGGCCGACCCGCAGTGGCGTCTGGAGGTCAACGGGGGCCGGCACGCTAGCGGCATCCTGTTCCGCCCTGAGGCAGCCGGCGTCGACCAAGCTCACCACGCCTCTCCGGTCACCCACGGCTACATCGTCGGCGTCTTCGCCCACCCCGATGATGTAGTCACCAGCCCTGTGACCGTCTGGGTCCGCATTGCCACCACCGCCCCCTACCTGCAAGCCAATTGGACCGAAGGCCTGCACGTCGCCGACGCCCCCACCGACCACGAGCGCAGCATCCAGGCCGACACCCTGTGGCGCGAGCTGGGCACACGCCAGATCCTCTCTGCCCGCGCCATGGCCGAGAAGCTCTACGGCACCGCCCCCCGCTGCCTCACCTACCTCGACACCGCCCTGCGCCCACCCGTTCCCTCGCTGCTGAGCCAGCAGCTGACCGAGATGGAGCCCCACGACATCGGCCGGTCCCTGATCGCGCTGTCGGGCATGACACACCTGCTGGAGGAGGAAGAGGACCTGCGCGGCCAGGCCCTGAAACACCAGATCAACCTCGACAAGGCCCAGACCGAGCGCGCCCAGGCGCTGCTCGCAGACGAAGAGGTGATGGGCGGCGTGCGCGCCCGCGAGGCTGCCCGCCTCGCCCTCCAGCGTGGCCACGAGGCATGGCGTCGTTACCTCGCGGCCTCCTTCCGTGACGCCCACGACAGCGACCAGCGCATTGCTGCGGCCATGGAGGAGGAGAAGCAGACCGCCGCGACAGCCGCAGCCCTGGTACAGGACGCCGAGGACCACGTGAACTCGCTCGGGTCCGCCGCGGAACTCGCTGCTCAAGAAGGCGAAGCCCGCCGGACGTGGTCCGACGCCCAAGAGCATGTGCGCGAACTGTCCAGCAAGATGACGGAGTTGACCACTCAGCAGGCGCTGCTGCGCAGTCGGCGGACCATTCTCCTGCCCCAGGCGCAGGGCTGGGACGGCAGCGACTGCGTTACCGCGGCTGCCCGCCTGGAACGGCGCCAACGCGATCACGCCAAGGCTGATCTGCAACGCGCGGATGCCGAAGGCATCGCCACCCGGGCCCGCACGTACCTGCACAGCGTTGAGCGGGGGCGCAGCGGGAAGGCCGGCCGCGCCATCGATCTGCTGAGCGAGCACGGCATCCCCGCGCACGGCTTGCTCGACCAGCTCAACGTGGACGAAGCCGCCCGCCCCGCGTGGGAACCGCGTCTGGCACCCTGGCAGGACGCGATCGTCGTCGAACCCGAGCATGAAGAGAAGGCCCGCGGTCTTCTGCATGCCGCTCTGCCCGGCGCACAGATCATCTCGTCCGATGAGGGGCCGGAACGCCTGCCTCAGGGCATTCTCAGCACCCTGAAAGTGGCACGCTTCCTCGGCACCCTTCAAGAGCGTCTGATCCCGTCGGCCGACGGGACTACCGTCCAAGACCAGACGCTGGCGCTGACCGTGACGGGTGGTTTCACGACCCCGCTGGCCGGGCGCGAAGCCCGGCTCCGACAAGCCCGCGACGATCTCACAGCCGCCGAGCAGGGGGCCGCCGAGGCCGCCGAGGCCGTGACCGTTGCCGCTGCTGCACTCACCCTGGCCAAGACCCAGCACGCAGCCGCCCAAGCGGCCGAAGAGCTCGCGCGCCTTGGCACCCGGGAGCACGACCTTCAGGCAAAGGTCGACGACCTTACCGGCCGCGTCACCAAGGCCGCGCGCGACGAACAGGAGCTCCAGCAGGTCTGGGAGAAGGCCGTGGCCCGGCACGGCTCCCACGAGCAGCTCCTCGCCAACGCAAAGCTCACCCTGGAAGGAGTCAACAAGGCGCTCAAGGAACGTCACCGCACCCTGGCAGCTCTTGAACGCCAGCGCGGTCAAGTCGCAGCATCCCGGTGGCAGCTGCAGTGGGACGGCACCCTCGAAGACGCCATCCACTTCCTGGACCAGGCACCGGACCAGGCCCGTTCATCCCGGCCGGCGGCCCTGCGTCGACAAGCGGAGGACGGACTGCGCCGGGCCTACGAGCACTACGGCGTTGACGACACCCCGGGCACAGATGTCGGCCAAGACCTCCGCGTCGGCGAGGAGATGATGCGGACCTTCGCCGACACCGATTCCGCCGACCTGCCCACCCTCACCTTCGCCGATGTGGCAGCGCCGCTCGACAACCGCCTCGCCGGCCACCGGGACCAGGACGAGGTCGCCGCAGCGCGCATCACCCGCGAGCAACACGCCCGGGAGCAAGCGATCGCAGAACTTACCAACGGGGTCGCCACCAGCGCACGCAACCTGGAAACCCTCCAGGACATGATCGAAAAGCACCTCGACGGACTCTTCGCTCAGATCAGCGCCACCTTCAACGACCTCGACCTGCGCAGCGACGGCTACGGAGCCAAGATTGAACCGATCAGCGTCCGCCCCCAGGGGGCCGGTGACTGGCAGTGGCAGGTCATCCCTCGATGGAAACGCTCCCGCAGCGGCGGATACGTCTCCTACCGAGAAAACGCCAACAGCGCCCAGGTCAAGGTGCACGCCATCCTGCTGGTCCTCGCGGCGCTCCTGGCCGACTCCCAGACCCAGGGCAGAGTCCTGATCCTGGACGAACTCGGCAACAGCCTCGGGGAGGTCAACCGCAAGGACATGCTCGCCTCCCTGCGCGACGTCGCCCGTGACCAACACCTGACCATCCTCGGTACCTGCCAGGACAGCGTCCTTGCCGACGCCGCAGATGTCTGCGGGGAACTGCTGTGGTTCGTCCACGCATCAGCAGCCGACATCATCAACCAGCCCACCAGCGCATGGGCTTTCGACAGCAATGGTGCCCGCACCCAACTCACCGAAGACTGGATCACCGCAGGACGCGCCCATGCCTGATTTCACCCCCCGGCCTCCGCTCCTCATCGGCGAAGCGCACGGCCGCGAGACCGTTCCTTTGCGCGACCTGCCGCCGGGCATTACCGCCGTCACCCTGCCGCGTGTCACCAAGGACAGCGACGACACCATCCACGTGCGTGTCCCCAGAGACCGTCGACGACGCGTCAGTCCCCGGCAGATCGACCTCGTCGCCGACCACCCCGTTAGCCCTACGAACCGCCGCCCACCCTGACCACTCGACAACTGATCAAAGTCCTGCAGACCAAGAGCACCAAGCGCTGGCCCACCATCCAAGCCGACCTTGGCGACAACACCTGGCAGACCGTGGTCGACCTCATCCGCTGCGGCGCCGTCATCCTGCGCTGCGACGTCGTCAACGGCACCGGCTACAGCCCGCGCTCATGGACGCTGACCCAGTCGTGGGCTGAAAACGCCGAGGACAAACTCGCCGAACTCCAGGGCCGCCAGCTCCCTGAGGACCTGCACCGCGAGCTCCTCGACATCATGTCCCGCCTCCCTCAGCTCGCCCATGAACACGTGTTGCTGGCCAAGACGCCACCCGGGCGCGTCCTGAAGATCCCCGAAGGCACCGCCACACGAGCCGAGGACTGGCGCGTCTACGAGGTCGCCATCCGGGCCGCCGTCATCTGGTTGCCCGCCCAGGACACCCCCCGCAAGATCACAGCCAAGGAACTCGCCGGACGCAGCCTGCGCAACACCAAGAGCGCCTGGACCCCAGCCCGGCAGCAGGCCTTCTCCAACCTGATCGGCATCCCCTTCGACCAGGCCGTCGACAAAGCCGACACCGAACTGCGCATCCGCGGCCCCCTGCAGTGGCGCGTCGGTACCGTCATCGCCGATGCGGCAGCGTGCAACCCCTGGCTCGCTCTGCCCGCCCGCGGTGTCCGCGCCCTCGGCATGATCTCCTGCGACGCCCAGGGCATCTTCCTGATCGAGAACGAGGACACCTTCGAACAGGTCTGCAAGATCCCGGAGATCGCCGACACCTGGCTGTGCATCTGGGGCAAGGGCTACGCAACCGACGGACTGGCCGAATTCCTCCGCGGCCTCGACGGCCTGCCCGTCGCGGCCTGGGGTGACCTCGACGCCCACGGCATCCGCATCATCGGGAACCTCGCCGACCGCATCGGGCGGCCCGTCACACCCGTCGCGATGACCGTCGACCTCTACCGTGCCAGCACCAAATACCACCAGGAACCCGCGAAACTGGAGGAGAACCGCAAGCTCGCCGCCCGGCTCGCGGACCAGGGCATCGAGGCCCTGCGCGATCTGGCCGACGAGATCGCTCGAAACGGCGGGCACGGCTGCGAACAGGAGACCCTCTACGACGATGTCCTCCCCACACTCCCGGGCCTGCTGAAAGCCGTGCAGATGCCCGGCAGTTGCTGACCTCGCGTCAGGCAGGCAGAGCGGGGTGGTGGGGGCTGCCTTCCACCCCTCCTGGTCCTCCCGCCGCCTGGGCGGCGATGCCTGCCGCGACCGGCGGCCTCAGCTGTGCTGTGTCTGTGGCGCGCAGTGAGGACGGTCGGCACCCCAGCTCACGGGACAAGGATGCCGGCGGGCCGGGTCAGGTCGAGTCGGGGCAGGCGCCCGACGTGTGCACGCAGATGGCGTGCCTCGGCGACCATCACGGTTGGCGAACACGCTATCCCCGGGCGGGTGGCCCGCCAGGCGGTGGTGGGCGCGGGCGCCGGCCAGCAGCGGGCGCGCCCAGGCAGGGACCGCATACAGCGGGCAGCTCCGATGGCCGACCCCGTGGAGCTTGATGACGCAGCCGTCGCCGGTGATGTCGAGATCGCGGGTCAAGCGCAGGGCGCCCAGGCCGGCCTGGGTGAAGGCCAGCACGCTCAGCGCTCCTGCGATGAGAGGGTGCGTGAGAGCGGCCAGAGCGGCGGCGTCTTCGCACGCGAGCTCGATGGCAGGGCCGGGCTGGGACAGCTGGGCTGTGGCCATCGCGCCGGTGCAGGGGTGAGCCTGCTGTCCTGGCTTCATCGACCGCGGCCGGGCATCCCGCGGCTGCCGGGCGGACGAGTGTCCCGCACCTACCGTTGCCCGTCCGGCCATCGCCGGTGCAGCAGGAGGAAAGGACTGGCGTGCGGGTATCGGACCCGGCTCGGCGAGCAGGGCCTCGAACTGGTCCCGGCTGCTGATACGGCGTTCCGCGCGGGCCAGCACCGGCGGCAGCCGGCGCGGGGCCATCTGCCACAGCAGCGTCAGCTGAACTCCCGTCATCTCGCGCCAGGCGAGCAGCTGGTCGATCCGTCGGATGGTCAGCAGATGGGCACGGGAGAGCACGACATGCCGCACTCCGGTCGCGATCGTCCAGGCGGCCGCGGCGAGCCACGCCTCGTTCACCGAGTCCAGCCAGACGTCGGGGGAGGTGGGCCCCGGAGCCAGCCGCTTTCCCAGCGCATACAGCATGTCGTGCGCCAGCGCGGCCGGGCTGCCGTTGGCGGGTGTCGGCTGCACGGTGATGCAGCCTTCCCCGGGCCGGTGGGCCTGCAGCGCCGCCCGTGTGTAGAACAGGTCGTCCCGCTCGTCCACCACAACCGTCACGTCGCTGTCCACCAGTGCCACCACCCCGTTTCTGCTGCGCGCCGACAGACCGCCCCGCACCTGGATGCGCCCGGCGCTCTGCGCAGCGCATGGTTGCTCGCGGCGCCCCGACTCTGGCCAGGCCGCCGCCAACTGCGGCCGCTGCTACATGCCGCTGAGCTTGCTGTACGTCCAGTGGACGAGGTCCTCGTTGATCTCGGTCAGCCCCTTCTTCTGCATGCCGTTGAGCATGTGCTTGGTGATGGTGACCCAGTTGCGGAAGTTGCCGTGTGCCGCAGCCCGGTCGACGTTGCGGATCATTTGCGGGGCGGCCCCGGACCACAGGGAGTGGAACGCCGGCAGGGTCGCGACGACCTCGTTCTCGGGCATGCGCTGGAGCTTCTGCCAGATGAAGATCCGCGATGCCAGCATCGGTTCCCGCTTGAGGACCCGGTAGCAGTTGTCGCCGCCGGCGAAGATCACTGCAATGTTGGTGTGGCGGTCGTCCCACAGATGGCGCCAGTACTCGAACGAACTGCGGCCCATCCACTGAGCCTCGTCACAGACCAGGACCCGGAACGTCTCCGACAGGGTCTCTTTCAAGAGGGTGTCGAATTCGATCGGTCGGCTTGGTGGGTCCCCGGGCAGTCCCAGTGCCCGGAACAGTCCGTGACGGATGTCGCGGGGCGTGGGGCCCGAGCGCAATTCCAGACGGTAGGTGATGTCGGGAGCGATCTGGCGCAGCGCCGCGTTCACTGACATCGTCTTGCCGTGCCCGGCCGCTCCGTAGATGGCCATCATGGCTTTGGCCTCGATCGTCTCTTCGATGTTGTCCAGGGTCCTCATGAGCGTGTCGGTGGCCACCAGATGCGCGTCGAGGCGGTGGAAGTGGTCGTCGCGCTCCGAGGGGAGCCTGCCGTAGTCCATGTCGCACAGGTCGACACTCACGCGTTCTCCTCCGGGCCGTCTTCGGGCAGGTTGGCGGCCGGCGGGATCGGGGGAGCCCAGCCGTCCGGGACGGGCCGGCGCGGGATGTAGTCGGGGTTGGCCCGCCGCAGGTCGGAGGTGTCCGATCCGGAGAGCTCTGCCTCGGCTTCCGCCTCGGTCAACGCGCCCAGGCGCTGGGGCGGGGCGGGAGTGGTGGAGGCCTTGAACCGCTCACGGCGCAGCCGTGCGGCCGCCTCCAAGTCCGCGCGCAGCTGTCGCGCCTTGGCTTTGCGGGCGTTGCGGACGGCGCGGATCTGTTCCTTGCTGGCGGCCTCGGCCAGGACCGCGCTGCACAGGTGTGTGCCATCGAGGTCGAAAATCTCGACGGATGTGTCGTGGTGGGGCAGGCGGCGCACCGCGACCCGGGTGCCGCCTCGGCCGACCATCCACGGGTCGATGTAGAACCGGTTGCCCATCTGCACGCCCCGTGTGGTGACGACGCGCGTGAGTCCGTCGTCCTCGAGTCCGAAATGGGCCAGCTGTTCCGCGGGGACGTCGTACAGGGGAGTGGGGTCGGCCCGCCACGCCTCCATTGGGGTGCGGCCGCCCAGCGCCTGGGGCTTGTGCTCGTTGTTCCACCAGCGCACCCACTCCAGCAGTAGTTCCACGAATGCTTCGAAGGTGAGCGCGGGCTCGTCCGGATCCGCGGTGCGGCCGCCGGTGAGCCGCTGCTGGTGGACGTAGCGCGGCATGGAGGCGAACAGCATCTTCTCGACGGCGTTGTTGAGCGCTTCGATGGTTCCTTTCAGATGCGGGGTGTAGGCGGGGAGATCGATGACGGGCACGGCGAGGGCGCCCAGGGCCGAGATCACTGTGGTGGACAGGAAGTCCTTGCCGCGGTCCACACGGATCAGGTTGGGCACGCCGCCGGCCGGGCCGAAGGGCTCGGCGCGGTCTAGTGACATGCGCAGCGCTGCCAGGACCGCGTCCCTGCTGGGGGCGTGGGGTGTCACGGCCACGCCCATGATGACCTTTCGGGCGCAGTCGATGAACCATGTCACCCACGGTCGAGAGAGTTCGTCCTCGACCTGTACCTGTACGGGAACGCACTTGTGGTCGCCTTCCCAGGCGGCGTTGCGGTGTTCCACCGGTCGTGTTCCGTACACGTCGAAGGCCCGTCGGGCGGCTTCGCCGTGGGCGAGCCCGGCCCGGTCCCCGGGAGTCAGGTCCCGTCGCAGTGCCCGGTGGAACGTTGCCAGCGACGGGGCCTTCGGCACCCGGGAATCATTGAGGGCCCGCTTCTGTAACTTGCGGTGCACGGCGGAGGCATTTCCTCCGCACTGCACCAGCAGCCGCCGGATCTCCGGAGTGATGGCGTAGCGCTCCCGGGAAGTTGGGGCGAGCTGGCCGGTGGCGCGGGCCTCGGCGATCCATCGCCACACCGCCCGTTCGGATCGGCCCAGTGCGTGGGCGACCAGCCGCACGTGTGCGGTGGTCAGTTCGCCGCGCTGATCCAGCATCACCAGCCGCGGCATCGCCGCCGCCCGTCCTGAGGCGGTGGTGAACACCGGTTTGTCGACGCCGTGCGGGTCGGCGGAGGGGGCGCTCATCGGGGGGTGCTCCTTTTCGTGGGAACGAGTGGTGAAAGGGCCACAAGTGCCGCGTATTACCGTGGCGTCGGCATGTCAGGTTCGGACGGCAGGACAGCCCTGCTACCGGGCGCGTTGTCACGTGCAGTGGGGTGTATGGCGGAGCCTTGGACCCGCGCCGTGGAATGTGGGCCTGTCCGTATCGGCCTGCCCGGATGCGCGTGTACCGCAGAGGCGGCTCGGGTGGGACGCTTTGCCGCGGCCCGTGACGGCCGGGGGTGGGTGCCGTCAAGTGGGAGAACACGCCAAGGGAACGGCCTGCCTGGAAGAAGTCGCGGTGCAGACCGGTCCGGACCGGGGCTGGCGGGCGGTGTCCGGTGGGGTTGTCCGAAGCCCGGGCCTGCCTGCCCTCCTGGAGGGCAGGCAGGCCCGGTACGACTCAGATCTGTTCCAGCGTCCGCTGGATCCCGTTGCGGACGACGTCGTTACGTTCCTGCGGCGTGAGCCAGGAGGCGGTGGAGCCCTGGGGAGTCTTCTCGACGAGCAGGACATCGTCGACCGCGTCGGCCACGGGAAACAGATGACTGATGACGGTGACCGTCTTGTCTCCGGTCACGCCGCTCTTCAGGACGGTGAGGGCGGCATCTAGCCGTTCTCCGTCCAGAGCGCCGAATCCCTCGTCCAGGAACAGGCTTTCCAGCTTGCTGCCGCCGCTGTTGCGGAGTTCGACGAGCGCCAGCGCCAGCGCGAGGGACGCCTGGAAGGTCTCCCCGCCGGAGAGTGTCTCTGGAGGGCGCGGGAGGTTCGTGGCGAGATCGACGATCTCGAATTTCTCGGTGAACGCATAGGCCCCTGCAGAAATCTGCTGGAGGATTTTGCTGCCGTGCGAGAGCAGGGAGAGGGTGCGCTGGTCGGTGAGGTACTTGAGGAATTTCCCGTCGGTCAGCTGATCGCGCACACTCCGCCATGCGGTGGCCTGTTGCTCCGCGGCTGTGAGGGCAGTGGTCAATTTGTCGTGGTAGGGAATCTGGGACTGCGCGGTACGCAGATCGGCCTCGGCTGCGTCGTGCGCCGTTTCCGCCTGGCTTGTCTTGCTGCTGAGCGGGTCGAGAACGCCGGGATCGAGCGGGTCGCTGCCGTCGGGCACCAAGAAGCCGGGGGCGGAGTCGGCTTCGTCGGCGGTGGCGCTGGCCTCGCGGGCCAGCTCCTCCTCGAACTCACGGATCTCGGCACCGGCCTGCACCGCGGCCTGGTCCAGCGCGCCGGTCAGCTGTTGCCCCAACGGGGCGAGGGTCAGGGCGTAGGCGTCGACAGCGGCCAGGTCGGTTGCGTCCGGGACGGGTGGCAGCTCGACGGACGGCTCGTCGCCGAGCAGACCGGCGGCATCGGTGGCTGCATCCGCCCACCGTTCCAGGTGTTTGATGAGGTTGCGTGCGGGAGTCTCGATCGTGCGCCGACGCCGCCCTTCGAGGGCCTGACGGTCCTTGTCGTGCAGGGTGAGGGCCTGTCTGACTGCGTCGCAGTCCTGGGTTGTCTGATCGAGAGTGGCAAGGCGGCGGCCGACCGCGTCGTGCGAGGAGGCGACGTCCTGCGGGCTGGGGAGTTCCTGCTCGGAGGGCTGTGCGGGGCGGGCCGAGACAGGGAGCGCTGCGATCTCCGTCAGCAACGCCTGGAGGTCCGTCTCGTACTGCAGTTGGGTCTTGTCCAGCCGTTTGCGTTCGCGCTGCAAGCGGGTTCGCTGGCGTTTGAGATCGGCCTGGGCCGCCTCGTTCTTGGCCTGTGCCGTGGCCAGTTCGGCGTGGGCGCTCGTATGTGCCGCGAGGACCTCTGTTTCCGCGTTGCGCAGCGGCTGGACGAGTTCCTTGACCGCACGGGTGATCCGGGACACATCTGCGCAACGCTGAGCGACGCACACATCTGGTACGCCACCCTCGAACGAGCCGACCTCAGAGGAGCCAACTTCCTCAACCCCCTCTCCTGCAGCGCGGAAGGTCGCGCACCTCGATCGACGACCACGGATGACGGCTGGGCATCGTCGAGTTCCACCCGGCCGGAACGACGGCAGCTGTCTGAACGTCGGCGTGATGCGGTTGTGGGAGGAAAGAGATCACCCGGCATTCGATGGCGGCGGCCGTGAGCCCGGATTCGAGCGGTTCGCCGAACCCCACCCAGTTCGCCCTCGACGCGCAAACCCTCGTGCGGCGAGCCGCCGACCTGGCGCTGGAAAACCGGGTCAGGCTTTTTGACCTCTCGTCCACCACCGACTTCGCCTCGACCAGGTCCTGGCCGAGGACGCCTTCGCGCCGTGGATGGTCCCCACTCGGGAGTCCGAACGGCAACTGCACGCCCTGGCAGAGGACCCCGAAGCCTTCCGGGACTCGGCGACGGAAGCCGCCATCTCCTGCGGGCGGCAGCTCAAGCCGGCCGCGTCGCAGCCGAGGACCATCGGCTGCTGTTCCTCGCGGATGCCGACTCCTCCAGGGTCCACGGATCCTGGTGGTTGAGCGGGGCGGCCCTGAGGGTGACGGTGGTCCGGTCTGCGGGCACGGCCGGCTCGGGGCGCTCCCGCCGATTCCATGCCCTTGAGCAGCTGATCACGGTCGAGGCGGCCGGTGGTGCATCGCCGCACTGGTTTCACCACCGCCGACACCCCTGAGGACGCTTTGAAACCGCGCTGAATGGGGGGTCGGCCACGCTCTGCGGCATGACGACGACGACCCCGCCAGGGGCAGCAGACCGGGAGGGGATCACCATGAACGGCCTGCGACTGATCCGTCGGCACGCGGCGGCCTTCGGGCGCTTCGCCGGGCTGGGCAGCGGGGTCACCCTGGCTGCCTCGGCGGCCCTGGTTCTGCTGTCGCAGTGGATCCCGTGGATGGCGGCGAACGCGCTGACCACCGTCGCCTCCACCGTGGTCGCCACCGAGCTGCACGCCCGCGTCTCGTTCGGCCACGGCCGGCCCGGTCTGGCCGGCCACCTGAAGAGCGCGGCCACCATTGCCCTCGGTTGGCTGGTCACGTCCGCAGCGGTCGGCTCCCTGGCCGTGTTCCGTCCCGGCGCCGGACTCGTCCTGCAGCAGACGGTGTACCTGTCGGCCACCGCGCTCGTCGGGATCGGCCGCTATCTCGTGCTGCGTCTGGCTGTGTTCGCGCCCCGCGCCCCGCGGCCCCGCACCGGCGGCGGAGTCCGGCTGAGGGCCGCGTACGACGCGGCGGCGTGAGGGCCGGTGGGGAGAGTGCTGAGGCCCGGGGTCGGGGCGGCGGGGGGCGCGTCCCTCGGGGGTCGGCGGTCGCGGATGGACGTGCGGCCGGCCGTCGGCCTCGTGGGTCGACGGCGAGTCCGGACACGTCGGCTCGTTCCACAAGGCGGCGGCTGTCGGGGGGATCAGGTCGCGGGTGCCGGCGAAGACCGTGAGCGGGGAAGGGGCTACGAGCCCTGCCGGCCTGCGCCGATCGGGTTGGCCGGCCAGATCGACTGAGGCGACACCGGACATCCGGACTTCCTGGGCCAGATCCGCTGAGACTTTCAGTCAGCCAACGTCTCAACTGAACCGGTCGCCGCACGTCACCGGGCCCGGTTGGGGCCAGATCGTTCGCCCGTCGGCCAGAGGACTTTGCGGTGCAGGGTCTGCGACTTCGCGACCTTCCTCCTGCGGTATGGCCGGCCCAAACCCCTTTCGAGCACCGTCGAAACGATGGTCAGAGCGACGGCACACGGCCAATGGTGATGTCCTTGCCGTCGACCGGTTCAGACACAGGGGGAATGACATGGGCAAAATCTTGCGTGGCGTCGCCGCGTTGGCGACCGCGGCGACCGCCGTCGTGGCGATGTGCGGCGCGGCGCAGGCGAAGCCCGCTGAAGGCGACTGGAACGGTTGCCCGTACGGGGCCGTCTGCATCTGGGGCGAGGACCGCAACCCGTACCTCGACCCCCACCCGACCAACGTGTACTGGAGCTACGGCGCCCACAACCTGAGCAACCAGTACGGCGACCACTACGTCTTCAACAACCAGTACGGCGGCGCCAGCATGAGCCTGTGCACCGGCTACAACGGCGTTGGCTGCCACGTGGCGCTCGAGGTGCAGGAAATCGGGAGCTTCAACCTGACGCCTTACAACTCGGTCACCCTCAACCGGTAGCGCATTCACTGCCCCTGGCCGGCATGGCTGTCCGCTGGCAGGTCCCGGTATCGGGAGGAGCGAGGAAAAGGGGGCGGCCTCAGGTGCATGCTGGGCCTCAGCGGTCCGTCACACGGTGATGACGACCTTCGAGCGCGCGTGCTCCACTTCGAGGTACCGAATGGCCTCGGGTACTTCACTCAACGGGTAGGTCCGGTCGATGACTGGGGTGAGTTTCCCGGACTCGGCGAGTTCTCTCAGCGCTGCCAAGTTCTCCTTGCTCGGCGTCGCCGTGAGGACGAGCAGCCGATGGCGGACAAAGCGTGACATCGCTTGCCCCTTGAGGATGAGACCCATCGGCCCGACAAGGCTCCCGCCTTCGGATACGCCCCCACCGGAGAGAACCAGCCTCCCCATGGGTGTCAGCGCGCGTCGGCACTCGGTCAACGAATGGTTCCCCACCAGGTCGAACACGACGTCGTACCGCCGTCCGTTGCGGGTGAAGTCTTCCCGGGTGTAGTCGACGAGATGATCCGCGCCCATCGACCGGACCAGTTCCATGTTTCTCGTACTGCACACGCCGGTCACTTCCGCGCCGAACGCCTTGGCGATCTGTACGGCGAAGGTGCCCACACCACCTGAGGCGCCATTGACCAGTACCCGCTGTCCCGGCTGTACCCGTCCCAGGTCGCGCAGGCCCATCAGCGCGGTGTTCCCCGCCAGCGGCACCGCGGCCGCCTGCTCGAACGACAGGCCGGCTGGTTTCGGCTCCACCACGTTGTCCTGGGCACACACGTACTCGGCGAATGCCCCGTCGACTTCGCCGAACACCTCGTCACCGGGACGGAACCGCTTCACGTTCCTGCCCACCGCTTCCACCCGACCCGCGAAGTCCGTGCCCCGGATCTTCGTCTTCGGGCCGCTCAACCCGAGCACCAGGCGCGCCAGGTACGGGTCGCCCCGCATGAGGTGCCAGTCGCGGGCGTTGACCGCGGCCGCGTGGACTCGAACCAGTACCTCATGGTCGGCGACGACCGGCTTGTCGACCTCCCTGAGTTCCAAGACGTCAGGCGAGCCGTACCGGTCCTGGGCGATCGCCTTCATCGGGCCTCCGTAGCGCACGAGTTCGATCCGGAATGGATCGGCTGACCGGAAGTTCAGCGCTACGCACGACGGTAGGCGAGCGACCTCGGTGCGGGCATCGGGGCAAATCCCTAGGTGACGCACGGAACCAGACGGCGACGCGGGCTGGTCTTTCGTCTCGCGTCGAACTCGTCGGCAACCATGACAACGCACAGGATGTCTGCGCTGCGTCCGGAACGGAAGTACAACGGCGCGGCGAGCCCGGCGCTCCGCGCGGTGGGCCGCAGCTGCGGCAGGTCTTCGCCGAAGCCGATGGTGACGACCTCGACGCCGCTCGCCCAAGGGCTCATGCCGAGCTCCGGGGCGAGGGAGGTGCATACCGCGTTCTGGCTCGGCCAGGACGGTACCGACCAGGGGCCTGCCCGTCGGATCATGCCGCACAGGCCCGCGGTCCCGAGGAGGGCTCAGGGCCTCCTCGGTCTCGACGGCGGCTTCTTCTGATTCCACGTCAGGGACCGCTGTCGCGACCTGCTCGGCCGGTGGCTCCTCAGGGTGTGCTGTCGACGTCCATGGCCGCCGGGTTCAGTGACGCCAGGAGTTTCAGGAGCAGTGAGTGGGCCTGTTCCTGCTCCGTCGGTGTGAGTACGTCCAGGGCTTCGGCGTGGGTGGCGTCCACGGCGGCGCCGGCCTCGGCCACGAGCCGCAGGCCGGCCTCGGTGGCGTGCAGGCGCTGAGTGCGTCTGTCGCCAGGGGCGGTCCGCCGTTCCAGGAGTCCCCGCTCGACCAGCCCGTTGACGGCGGTTCCCATGGACTGGGGGGTGATCGCCGCCCTGCGCGCGGCGGTCGCGCTGGAGACGCCCGGGTCGAAGGCGGCCTGGATCAGGGCGCTGTTCTGGGCGAGGGTCAGCTGGAAGGGGCGCAGGGTGCGCTCGATCCGGGACGCCATGATCTGGCCGATCTGCCAGGCCACATAGCCCGTACGCCGGTCGGGATGTTTCACGTGGCGGACCCCTTTTGTAAGGCAGTTGATTGTGGTGTACAAAGATTATCAGTTGCCTTCTATTCTTCCTATTCTTCGAGGATCCTGCCTCCGATGTCCCAGCACGCCTCTGTCCGACAGCACCACAAGCACGCCCTGGACGTGGCTCATCCGCCGCCGCGCCCCGGGACCCCGCGCGCCGTCCTGGTGCCCGTGGCGGTCGTCCTGCTGATCGGCACCCTGTTCGTCAGCGTCTACCTCGCCGCCTTCCACGCACCGCGCCCCCACGAGCTGCGGGTGGGCACCACGGAGATCGGCAGCCACCAAGCGAGCCTGCGCCAGGACCTCGCACGCGTCGTCCCGGACGGTTTCACCCTGGAGACCTATCCCGACGAGTCCGCCGCCCGGCGCGCCGTCCAGGACCGGTCCGTCTACGCGGCCTACCTCGGCAAGGGGGATCTGCTCTACGGCAGTGCCAATGGAGCCGCCGTCACCGCCACCGTGACCACCGCGTTCGGCTCCGTGGCCCGCGCGGAACACGACCGCCTCTCCGTCGAGGACGTCGCCCCGGCGTCGGCGGGGGACACCCGGGGGCTGTCCGTCTTCTACGCGGCCTTCGGCCTGGTACTGGCCGGATACCTCTTCGGCATGACCACCTACCAGCTCGCCCCCCGCCTCCAGTACCGCTGGCGGATGGCCAGCCTGGCCCTCTTCGGTGTGGCCGGCGGCGTCCTGGTCGCCGTCATCGCCGGCGGCACCGGCTTCGGCGCCCTGCCCGGCCCCTTCCTGCCCCTCGCCCTCATCGTCGCGCTGATGGGCGCCGCGGTCGGCGCCACGACCATGATGCTGCTGCGCCTGTTCGGCTCCGCCGGCGTCAGTCTCGCCTCGATCCTGCTGCTGATCCTCGGCAACAGCAGCAGCGGCGGCATCATGCCCGCCGCCTACCTCCCCGCCTGGCTGCGCCCGCTGTCCGAGATCCTGCCCGTCGGGGTCGGCGTCCGCGCCATGCAGGGGCTCTCCCGATTCCAGGACGACGGCCTGACCCGCGCCCTGGTGATCCTCCCGCTGTGGGTGCTGGGCGCTGCCGCCGTGCTCTACCTCAAGGACGTCTTCCGACGTGAGACCCCGAGCCGTGTGCCGGACACGGTCGAGCCCCAGCCCGCGGCGGCCTGACAGCGCGGGACGATTGCGCCCCTGTCCCCGGCCGAGGGTTGCATGGACAACCCCGGACGACGGTGCCGCCCTTCGGCGGGCCCGGATGAAGCGGGTCATCCCGATGGACTTGGGTGCCCTGTCGGTGAACCCGAACCTCCGGTAGAGAGGGTGCGCGTCGCCGTCGGCCATGAGGGAGACGTACGAGAGTGCCGGCGCGCGGCGTTCCAACTCGTCGTTCAGGGCCTGCATGATGCGGCGGCCGACTCCATGGCCCTGGTGCTCGGGCAGCACGCAGATGTCGACGATCTGGAAGAAGCATCCACCGTCGCCGATGATCCGGCCCATGCCGATCGGATCGCCGCCGTGGACGACCACCACCCCGTACCAGGTGTGGGCCAGCCCCACCGCCGTGCCCTCGGCCGACTTGTCGCTGAGACCGGCGCGGGTGCGGAGCCGGCGGTAGTCCTCCACCGACGGGACGCCGGGGCGGACCTCGTATGCGCTGGGATCGGGCAAGGCGGTTCCCCTTACGGCTCGGGTTACGGCTCGGTGTGACGCGGGGCGTAGCGGCCCAGGAACATGTCGACCCCACCCGTGATCAGACGGTCGGTGAGACCGTCGTCGACGTCGGTGCCGTAGGCACTGAAGACCAGGTACGGGAAGACCAGCAGGGAGTAGAGCTGGAGCACAGCCACCTCGACGTCGGGGACGTCGAGCCGGCTCTGTGCGACCAGTTGCCGGAGTGCTCCCGCGACGGCGGGGTGATGGCGCTCGGGACCGGCGTCGTGCCAGCCCTCGCCGAGTTCGGGGAAGCGGTGCAGTTCGCGGGCGACGACGTTCCGCAACGCGAGGATCTCCGGGTTGGTGCGGATTCCGGCCACCCAGGCGCGGGCGGCGGTGATGAGCGACTCACGCAGGTCGTCCGAGTCGGCGAGGCGGGCGATGGCGTCGGCGAGGGTGCCGCCGAGCGGGGCGTCGAGCGAGTCCTTGACGACCCCGATGAACAGGGCTTCCTTGCTGCCGAAGTGGTTGTAGACCGTCACCTTGGACACGCCCGCCTCGGCGGCGATGAGATCGACGCTCACGTCGAAACCCTCACGCAGAAACAGCTCGCGGGCCGCTTTGAGGATGGCCAGTCGCTTTGCCTCGGCGCGCGGTCCGGCGGGGAGCCGCTTGACGTCCTTCGTGCTCATGCGACGAGTCTACCGACATGTGAACTGAACGGTTGAGTTCATATGTACTGGGCCGTACAGTTCACTTGACCGGGCTCGTACCGAGTTCGTCGTGGCCCGGCCGCACTTCCCCCTTCCGTATCGCACGCTCGGAGGAGTCGTCGTGACGCACAGCACCGCTGACGCGCACCACGCGTCCGCTTCGCAGCCCCCGGCCGACCCGCGCCGCTGGCTGATGCTCGTCCTGCTCTGCCTGGCCCAGTTCATGCTCATCCTGGACGTCACCGTCGTGAACGTCGCCCTGCCCGACATGGCGACCGACCTCGACCTCGGCAGGCAGGCGCTGACCTGGGTGGTGACCTCGTACACCCTGTGCTTCGGCGGGCTGATGCTGCTCGGCGGGCGCCTCGCCGACGTGTTCGGCGCCCACCGCACCGTTCTCGCCGGGATCGCGGTGTTCACCGCCGCGTCCCTGGTCACCGGGCTCGCCACGGGCGCGCCCATGCTGCTGGGCGGGCGGATGTCCCAGGGCGTCGGAGCCGCCCTGCTCTCCCCGGCCGCGCTCTCGCTCGTCACCACCGGCTTCCACGGTGCGGAACGCAACAAGGCGCTCGGCGTCTGGGCCGCCGTCGGCGGCGCCGGATCGGCCATCGGCGTGCTCCTGGGCGGGGCGCTGACCGACGGGCCCGGCTGGCAGTGGGTCTTCTACATCAACGTGCCCGTCGGCGTCCTCGCCCTCGCCGCGCTGCCGGGCCTGCTCCCGGCCCGTCCGCCGCGGCCGGCCCGGCTCGATCTGCCCGGCGCGCTGCTGGTCACCGCGGGCACCGGGTCGCTCATCTACGGCCTGGTCAAGGCGGGCGACACGGGCTGGAGCGGAGCCGCCACACTGCTGTCACTGCTCGCGGCGGTCGTGCTGTACGGGGCGTTCGCCGCGGCCGAACGGGCCGGCGGCGCCCCGCTGATGGACCTCCGCATGCTCACCCGCCGTCCCGTGGTCGCAGGGGCGTTCCTGTTGCTGATCGCCACCGCGCTGCTGATCGCGTTCTTCTTCCTGGGCTCGGTCTACCTGCAGCACGTACGCGGCTTCAGCCCGCTCGGGACCGGCCTCGTGTTCCTGCCCGTGGCCGTCGCCACCGCCGCCGGCGCCCACCTCGGGTCCCGGCTCGTCGGCAGGATCGGCAGCAGGACGACGGCCGTGGCAGGCATGGTGATCGCGGCGGCGGGCACCGCGCCACTGACCCGGCTGTCGCACGACGGCAGCGTGTACGCCGGCCTGCTGCCGGGCCTCGCCGTCGCCTCACTCGGCCTCGGGGCGGTCTTCGTCACCGCCACCACCACGGCGCTGGCCATGGTCGCCCACGAGGAGGCCGGCCTCGCCTCGGGCGTCGTCAACACCTTCCACGAGGTGGGGGGTTCGATCGGCGTGGCCGTCCTGTCCACCGTCGCCGCCGCGGGCGTGGAGCACGGCGCGATCGACGGTTTCACGGACGCGTTCAGGCTCAGCGCGATGGTGGCCGCCGTGAGCGCGGGCGTCGCCCTCTTCCTCGTACCGCGAGGCAGGCCACGGACGACCGGCGGTCCGCATGTCCACTGAAGCGCCCGAGTGACCGCCCGGGCTCCCCACGGCGGCCGAGGGAGCCCGGAACGGTCAACGGGTACCGCGGATCAGAGCCGGTCGAGGATGGTCTTGAGTTGCTTGACCTCGGCGGACTGGCCCGTGACGATGGCGTCGGCCATCTTCTTGGTGTCGGCGTTCTGGCCGCTCTTCTGCTCGGTCTTCGCCATGGCGATCGCGCCGTTGTGGTGGTCGATCATCATCTGGGCGAACATCTTGTCGAACTCCTTGCCCCGCATGGCCTTGAGTTCCTTCATGTCCTTGTCGGACATCATGCCGTCGCCGCCCATGCCCATCCCGGGCATGTCCCCCGCCGCGGTGGGCTTGCCCCAGGAGTTGAGCCAACCCGTCATGGCCTTGATCTCGGGGTCCTGAGCCTTCTCGATCTTCGCGGCCAGGTCCTTGATCTCCGCGTCGGAGGCGCGGCCGTCGGCCAGTTCGGCCATCGCCACGGCCTGCTCGTGGTGGGGGATCATCATCTGCGCGAACCTGACGTCCGCCTCGTCGACGTCACCGGCCTTGGCGGCCGCCGTCGCGGTCGCTGTGGCCGAGCTCTTGCTCCCGCCGTGGTCCATGCCGCTCATGCCGCTCGCACCGTCGCCGTCGCTGCCGCAGGCGGAGAGCATCAGGGCCCCCGCCGCTACGACGCCGACGGCCGCGACACGGCGGACGGGCTTGCGGTGGAGGTGCTTGCCGTGGAAGGCGCGCGTGAAGGCAGTCATCGTGAACTCACCTCGTGTGTTGGTTCTGGCTGTGTGGGCGTACGCGTCGTCGCGGGAGCGCGCGTGGTGCGCGTCCGCGAGGGCGGTTCGGCCTACAGCCGCAGGACCGACAACTCGGTGAGATCAGGGCCGCGGGGTGGGGGATTGGGCCGCAGCATGACGGGCGCCTCGGCTAGGGGCTTCGCCAGCCAGTCCGGACGCCGGGCGAGGGCCCTCCTCAGCAGTGCCGTGAGCACCCACGCACCGAACATCACCGCCACGCACAGCGAGACCATGTCCATCGCCATGGCCGGCCTGTCCTTGGAGGACGTGTGCGTGGAGTGCGCGACGCTGCCCCGCTCCGGTGATGCCGGAGCCCTCATGGGGTCGTGGGCGGCCACCACCGTGGGCATCGTCGAGACCTGGGACGCGCGGCTCATGCCGTCGCCGGGCGGCTGGTCGGGGTGTCCGACGGTGTGCATGACGAACACGCCCAGCGCGAGAACGACGACGAGCAGCAGGTGCCCGTAGGCCCCTCCCGTTCGTACGTATCGGTTCACGCGCACCTCGGCAGTCTCCGTCTGTGATCGCTGCGGACTGGCTTTCCGACACTATCGAAGGTGAGTGGAGCGTGCCGTCGTGGGGGCCGGGTTCCGGACCACTTCCTGAACGGCTTGTTGAACGCACGGGGCGGTACCGGAACCCCGCACAGACATGGCCGACCCGGAACCGCCTCCGGTGGTGCGTCCTTCACCCGGTCGGGCCAGCGCACGTCAAGGCGGTGTCAACGTCCATGCGACCGGCGCCAAGGATGCGTCAATGAGCGCGCCGAACGACGCACGGAAGGGCTTCGGTGGGGGAAGTACCCCTTCCCGTCGGAGAGTTGATCTTCAGTGAGCGGAGCGCGTCGGCTGCGATGCATGACGGACCGACCGAGATGAGTGAGGTGCGGACCGGCGGGGGTGAGGTACGGACCGCCGTGGGTGACGTACGGCCCGGTCGGCTGAAGGTCTATCTGGGGGCGGCCCCGGGGGTCGGCAAGACCTACCGCATGCTCGACGAGGCGCGCCGTCGGGCGGCACGCGGCGCCGACGTGGTGGTGGGGTTCGTGGAGTGCCACGGCCGCCCGGGCACGGCGGCGCTGCTCGACGGCCTGGAGGTCGTGCCGCGCACCCACTGCGCCCACCGCGGCGGAGAGTTCGAGGAGATGGACCTCGCCGCGGTCCTCGAGCGTCGGCCGCAGGTCGCGATCGTCGACGAGCTGGCCCACACCAACGTTCCCGGAGCCGGCCGCAACGCCAAACGCCGGCAGGACGTCGAGGAACTGCTCGCCGCCGGGATCGACGTCATCACGGCCCTCAACATCCAGCACCTGGAGTCCCTCAACGACGTCGTCGAGAAGATCACGCGGATGCCGCAGCGCGAGACGGTGCCCGACGAGGTCGTACGACGGGCGCAGCAGATCGAGTTCGTCGACATCACGCCGGAGGGACTGCGTCGTCGGATGGCGCACGGCAACATCTACGCCCCCGAGAAGATCGACGCGGCCCTGGCCGACTACTTCCGGCCCGGCAATCTGACCGCACTGCGCCAACTGGCCCTGCTGTGGGTGGCCGACCGGGTGGACGAGGCGCTCCAGGCATACCGCTCCGAGCACGGTATCGGCGGGGTGTGGGAGATCCGGGAGCGGGTGGTCGTGGCCCTCACCGGCGGGCCCGAGGGGGACACCCTCATCCGGCGGGCCGCCCGGATCGCCGACCGCTCGGCGGGCGGTGACCTGCTCGCCGTGCACGTGACCCGCAGCGACGGCCTCGCCGCGGGTACCTCGCACGCCTCACTCGCCCGGCAGCGGCGGCTGGTCGAGGACCTGGGCGGGAGCTACCACTCGGTCGTCGGCGACGACGTGCCCACCGCCCTCGTCGACTTCGCGCGCGCCGAGGACGCCACCCAACTCGTCCTCGGCACCAGCCGCCGGGGCCGCGTCGAACGCTTCGTCACCGGCCGTGGCACGGGCGAGACGGTGGTCGAACTCTCCTCGGACATCGACGTCCACATCGTCACGCACGAGCGCGCGGGACGCGGCACGCTGCTGCCCTCGCGGCGGCGCACCCTGTCGACCGCGCGTCGGGTCGCCGGCCCGGTCGCCGGGCTGCTGCTGCCCGTGGCGCTCACCTTCCTGCTCGATCTCGACGGGGCCCGGGACCGGCTCAACCTCACCAGCGAGGCGCTGCTGTTCCTGCTCACCGTGGTGGGCGTGGCCTGCATAGGAGGGGTCGTCTCGGCGGTGATCGCCTCGGTGACGGCGTCCCTGCTGCTCAACTACTGGTTCATCCCGCCCGTCGGGCAGTTCACGCTCGACGATCCCAACGCGCTGCTGGCCCTGGCGGTCTTCGTGGCGGTCGCCGCCGTGGTCGCCGGTGTCGTGGACCGCTCCCTGCGCCTGTCGCGGCGCTCGGCCCGCGCCACCGCCGAGGCCGAGACCATGTCCTCGCTCGCCGGCAGCATCGTGCGGGGCGGCGCCACGATCCCGGCGCTGGTGGAACGTACCCGCGAGACCTTCGGCATGGACTCGGCGGAACTGGTCGACGAGCCGCCCGGAGACAACGGCGCGACGGTCGTGCCCGCGGGTCCCGGCGCCTTCCTCGTCCTGCGCGGGCGCCCCCTGCCCTCCTCCGAGCGGCGTGTGCTCGCCGCCTTCGCCGCGCACGTGGGATCCGCCGTCGAACGCGCCAGGCTCGCGGAGGCCGCCGCCGAGGTCGAACCGGTCAAAGCGGCCGACCGGATGCGTACGGCGCTGCTGCGGGCGGTCGGCCACGACCTGCGCACGCCTCTCGCGGCGGGCTGGGCCGCGGTCTCCTCGCTGCGCAGCCGGGACGTCGAATTCTCCGACGAGGACCGGGACGAACTCCTCGCGACCGCGGACGAGTCCATGGCCAAGCTCAACCGCCTGGTCGAGAACCTCCTCGACCTCAGCCGCCTTCAGGCGGGCGCGCTCACCCTGAACCTGCGGGCCACCACTCTGGAGGAGGTTCTTCCGGCGGCGCTCGCGGACACCCCCGAGGTGGTGGTCGGGGACCTGGAGGAGATCCCCGCCGTGCTGGCCGATCCGCCGCTCCTGGAGCGCGTGATCGCCAACCTCGTCGGCAACGCGGCCCGCCACAGCCCGGCGGACCGCAAGGTGCTGCTGACCGCGAGCGCACACGCGGGCCGCGTCGAGGTCCGTGTCGTCGACCGCGGTCCCGGCCTGCCGCCGTCCCCCAAGCTCTCGGCTCCGCCCGAGC
Organism: Streptomyces mirabilis; assembly: GCF_039503195.1. Taxonomy (NCBI): domain Bacteria; kingdom Bacillati; phylum Actinomycetota; class Actinomycetes; order Kitasatosporales; family Streptomycetaceae; genus Streptomyces; species Streptomyces mirabilis. Next base: position 1,385,690 of record NZ_JBCJKP010000001.1, on the reverse strand, counting down.
AGGGCGGCACCTCCGTCCGCGACCGGCTCTTCGAGCCCTTCCAGCGCCTCGGCGACACCGACAACACCACCGGTCTCGGCCTAGGCCTGGCCCTGTCCCGGGGGCTGACCGAAGCGATGGACGGAACCCTCACCCCGGAGGACACTCCCGGCGGCGGTCTGACGATGGTGCTGTCGCTGCCCTTCGCCGAGCGGGTGGATCTTCCCAGTGATACGCAGAGCGTAGGAGGCGGCATATGAGCGGGCGCGTACGAGTCGTGGAAGCGGCGGACGAGGGCTCGGGCCCGAGGACGCCGTGGCAACCGCAGGAGGTGACGGTGTGATGACCGGCTCTTCGCTCCGGGACCGGCTCGCCCTGGTGGCGGGCCTGGTGGGCCCCTTCCTGGTGGCGCTCGTCCTGGTGCCCTTCCGCACGGATCTGTCGCGTACGAACGCGGCGCTGATCCTGGTCGTGGTGGTGGTCGCGGTCGCCGCTCTCGGCAGCCGTACGGCGGGGGCGCTCGCCGCGCTGTCCGCGGCGGCCTGGTTCGACTTCTTCCTCACCCGCCCGTACGAGACGTTCGACATCCATACCTCGTCCGACATCGAGACGGCGGTGCTGCTGCTCGTCGTCGGCGTGATCGTGTCCCAGCTCGCGGCCCGGGCCCGCCGCCTGGAGGTCATCACGGTGACGGACGCGGACTATCTCGCCCGCGTCCACGAGACCGCCGTGCTCGCCCAGTCCGCCAAGTCCTCCGACACCGTGGTCGACCACGTCCGCGGCCAGCTCACCGAGCTGCTCGGCCTGCGCGGCTGCCGCTACGAGTACGGCACCCTGCTGGGGCAGCCGCCCCGGCTCGAGCAGGACGGAAACGTCTCGGTCGGCCACCGGCGCCGGGACGTCGACGCCTGCGGCTGGCCGGATGGCGAGATCGAACTGCGCACCTACGGCAACGGCCACTACCTGGGCCGCTTCATGCTCACCCCCGGCCCGGGCCCCGTACCCCCGCTCCAGGCCCGCCTGGTGGCGGTCACCCTCGCCGACCAGACGGGCGCGGCCCTCGACACGGCCGGGCGGTAGGTACCCGCGGGGGCACTGCGCGCAGCTGAGCAGGAGCCGTGCGGGGCACTGGGGCGTCAAGGTCCCGTCAACGTCCCGTCAAGGTCCGGGGCTTCGGCGCGAAGAAGGCGCAAGGAAGGATCGAAAGCAGTCGGGGACGGACAGAACCTGGGCGCACCCGCGCACGCCTCCCCGCGTGCGCGGGCCCTCGCGTAAGGAGCCCGTAATCCATGTCTGTCCTGACCATCGAGCCGGGGGCGACCCCCGCCGACGAGGAGCCGCCGGATACCGGCGAGCGCCACCGCCTCACCGCCCTCACGGGCCTGGCCGCCCTGTCGTTGGACGCGATGGCCTCGGTGGCGTACGGGCCCGAGGCGATCGTCCTGGTGCTGGCCGCGGCGGGCGCGCACGGCCTGGGCTTCACGCTGCCGGTGACGCTGGCCATCGCCGGCCTGCTGGCGGTGCTCGTCGCCTCGTACCGGCAGGTGATCGCCGCCTTCCCGGACGGCGGTGGGTCGTACGCCGTCGCCAGGACCCACCTGGGCGCCCGTACGAGCCTGGTGGCGGCGGCCTCGCTGGTCCTGGACTATGTGCTGAACGTGGCGGTCGCCGTCACCGCCGGAGTGGCCGCCCTGACCTCGGCGTTCCCCGAACTCTACGGCGACCGGCTGTGGCTGTGTCTGGCCGTGCTGGTGCTGATCACGGGCGTGAACCTGCGCGGCATCATGGAGTCGGCGCGCGCGTTCATCGTGCCGACGGCCGTCTTCGTCGTGTCGATCCTGGTGCTGATCGCCGTCGGCCTCTTGCGGTCCGCGCCCGTCAGCACCGCGGCCGCGACCGGGCACGCCTCCGTCCTCGCCGACAACGCCACCACCGTCGGCGCGCTGCTTCTGCTGAAGGCCTTCGCCGCGGGGTGCAGCGCGCTCACCGGTGTCGAGGCACTGGCCAACGCCGTGCCGTCCTTCCGCGTCCCGCGCGTGCGCCGGGCCCAGCGGGCGGAGGTGGCCCTGGGCGCCGTCCTCGGGGTGATGCTGATCGGCCTGTCGGTCCTCATCTCGCGCTTCCACCTCCAGCCGGTCGAGGGCGTCACCGTCCTCGCCCAGCTCGCGGACGCCTCGCTCGGCCACAACTGGGCCTTCTACGTCATCCAGTTCGCCACGATGATCCTGCTGGCGCTCTCCGCGAACACCTCCTTCGGCGGCCTGCCCGTGCTGCTGAAACTGCTCGCCCGCGACAACTACCTCCCGCACGTCTTCGCCCTGAAGGCCGACCGACAGGTCCACCGTCACGGTGTGCTCGCGCTGGCCCTGGTCTCGGCGGCCCTGCTCGTCTTCTCCGGCGGCGACACCAACACCCTGGTGCCGCTCTTCGCCATCGGCGTCTTCATCGGCTTCACGATCGCGCAGGTCGGAATGGTCCGGCACTGGCGTGGGGAGCGGGGAAGGGGGTGGCGGGGCAAGGCCCTGCTGAACGGTTTCGGCGCCGTGCTCACCGGCGTCTCGGCGGTCGTGGTGACGGCGACGAAGTTCGAGGATGGCGCTTGGCTGATAGTGATCGCCGTGCCGCTGCTGGTGGCCGCCTTCGAGACGGTGCACCGGGCGTACGCGCGCATCGGTGAGCGGCTGGGCCTCGGGCGGATTCCCGAGCCGCCGCACCGGGAGCGTTCACTGGTGATCGTTCCGGTGTCGAACCTGTCCCGGCTGACCGTGGAGGCGCTGAACGCCGCCGCCTCCCTCGGGGACGAGGTGCGCGCCGTCACGGTGTGCCATCCCGACGCCGAGGACCGCGCCCGCACCCACGCGCTGGCCCGCGACTGGGCACAGTGGGACCCCGGGATACCGCTCGTCCAGCTCACCTCCGAGCGCCGCACCGTGGGGCGCCCGATCGCCGAGTACGTGGGCGAGACGGCCGCCGCGGAGCCCGGCACCCGGGTCACCATGCTGATCCCCGAGGTCGAGCCGGACCGGCTGTGGCAGCGGCTGCTCCAGAACCAGCGGGGCGCGGTCGTCGCCCACGCGGTGCGCCGTGACACGGACGCGGTGATCTGCCGACTGCGGTTCCGCGTCTTCTGACGCCCGGCTCCGAGGTCCTGCTCCGGACCCCGCTCCGACACCCCGCTCCCGACCCCGCTCCGACGCCCCGCTCCGACCTCCTGCCCTGGTCCGCGCCCCGATGGCCCGCATCTCGCCGATGCGAGCCATCGTCGTACTCGGCCGGACGGCGGCCGGCGGGCCCCGTCGCGCACGTGGAGCGGCCGACCGTAAGGGTTCCGTCAAAGGCGGACCGGCCGCCGTATGGGAGGTGTCAACGGCGGCCAGATCCGGCCATCGAGGCGGTTACCTCTAACCGTCCGCTTCATATCTGAACCTCATCTAGGAGTTCGCGATGGCCGATCTGGCCTTCGTCGTCACCACGATCGCGGTGTTCGCGCTGGTGGCCCTCGTCGCCAAGGGGGTGACGAAGCTGTGACCGCCGAGAACATTGTCGGCCTGGTCGTGGCCGTCGCCCTGCTGGGCTATCTCGTCCTCGCCCTGATCTTCCCGGAGAGGTTCTGAGAGCGCCATGAGTCCCGTTCTTGCCGGCGTGCTCCAGCTGCTCGCGCTCATAGCGGCACTGGCCCTCGCCTACGTCCCCCTTGGCGACTACATGGCCAAGGTCTACTCCTCCGACAAGCACTGGCGTGTGGAGAAGTGGATCTACAAGGGCATCGGCGCCAATCCGAACACGGAGATGCGCTGGCCCGCGTACCTACGCGGCGTCCTCGCCTTCTCCGCGGTCAGCGTCCTCTTCCTCTACTTGCTGCAGCGCCTCCAGGGCCATCTGCCCGGCTCGCTCGGCTTTGCCGCCATCGACCCGGACCAGGCGTTCAACACCGCCGCGTCCTTCGTCACGAACACCAACTGGCAGTCGTACTACGGCGAGCAGGCCATGGGCCACGTCGTGCAGACCGGCGGCCTGGCGGTGCAGAACTTCGTCTCGGCCGCGGTCGGCATCGCCGTCGCCGTGGCGCTCGTACGGGGCTTCTCGCGCTCCCGCACCGGTGAGCTCGGCAACTTCTGGGCCGACCTGGTGCGCGGCACGATCCGCATCCTGCTGCCGCTCTCGGTCGTCGCCGCGATCGTCCTGGTCGCCTGCGGCGCGATCCAGAACTTCTCCGGGATCCACTCCGTGGGCCAGTTCATGGGCGGCTCGCAGCAGTGGAACGGCGGTGCGGTCGCCTCGCAGGAGGCCATCAAGGAGGTGGGCACCAACGGTGGCGGTTACTTCAACGCGAACTCGGCCCACCCCTTCGAGAACCCCACCCCCTTCTCGAACCTGTTCGAGATCTTCCTGCTGCTGGTCATCCCGTTCGCGCTGACCCGCACCTTCGGCCGCATGGTCGGCAGCCTGAAGCAGGGCTACGCGATCCTCGCCACGATGGCCACGATCTGGCTCGGCTTCATCACCCTGATGATGTGCACCGAGTTCGCCCACCACGGCCCGGCGTTCCAGATCGCGGGCGGTGCGATGGAGGGCAAGGAGAACCGCTTCGGAGTCGGCGCCTCGTCGATCTTCGCGGTGTCGACCACCCTGACCTCGACGGGTGCGGTGGACTCCTTCCACTCCTCGTTCACCGGCCTCGGCGGCGGTATCACCCTCCTGGGCATGCAGCTGGGCGAGATCGCACCGGGTGGTACCGGCTCCGGTCTCTACGGCATGCTGATCATGGCGATCATCGCGGTGTTCATCGCCGGTCTGATGGTCGGCCGCACCCCCGAGTACCTGGGCAAGAAGATCGGCACCCGCGAGATCAAGTTCGCGGCCTGCTACATCCTCATCACCCCCGCGCTGGTGCTCGTCTTCACCGCCGCGGCGATGGCCCTGCCCACTCCGGGCCACTCCATGACCAACAGCGGGGCGCACGGCTTCTCCGAGATCCTGTACGCCTACTCCTCCGGCGCCAACAACAACGGCTCGGCCTTCGCGGGCCTGAACGCCGACACGCAGTGGTTCAACAGCACGATCGGCATCGCGATGCTGCTCGGCCGCTTCCTGCCGATGGTGTTCGTGCTGGCGCTGGCCGGTTCGCTCGCCGAGCAGAAGCCGGTCCCGGCCACCGCGGGCACCCTGCGCACCGAAAAGCCGCTGTTCACCGGCCTGTTGGTGGGCGCCATCCTGATCATCACCGGTCTGACCTACTTCCCGGCGCTCGCGCTGGGTCCGCTGGCCGAGGGGTTGGCGTCATGACCACTCGCACAGATTCACCTTCAGAAGAGGACTCGATGTCCACAGCCACTCCGACCCGGGCGCCGCACAGCGATGTGCCGACCGGCCACAAGACTGACGAAAGCCGTGTCGGCGCGGGTCTGTTCGACCCGAAGCAGCTGCTCAAGTCGCTGCCGGACGCCTTCCGTAAACTCGATCCGCGGGTGATGATCAAGTCGCCCGTCATGTTCGTGGTGCTGGTCGGCTCGGTCCTGACGACGATCTTCTCCTTCAAGGATCCGGGCGACTGGTTCGGCTGGGCGATCAGCGCCTGGCTGTGGCTGACCGTGATCTTCGCCAACCTGGCGGAGGCGGTGGCCGAGGGCCGCGGCAAGGCGCAGGCGGACACCCTGCGCAAGGCCAAGACGGACACGGTGGCCAGGCGTCTCAAGGGAGACGTGGAGGAGCAGGTCCCCGGTACCGAGTTGCGCGTCGGCGACCTGGTCGTCTGCGAGGCGGGTGACATCATCCCCGGCGACGGCGACGTCGTCGAGGGTGTGGCGAGCGTCGACGAGTCGGCGATCACCGGTGAGTCGGCCCCGGTCATCCGCGAGTCCGGCGGTGACCGCAGTGCCGTCACCGGCGGTACGAAGGTCCTCTCCGACCGCATCGTCATCAAGATCACGACGAAGCCCGGCGAGACCTTCATCGACCGGATGATCGCTCTGGTCGAGGGCGCGGCCCGGCAGAAGACGCCGAACGAGATCGCGCTGAACATCCTGCTCGCGTCGCTCACGATCGTCTTCCTGCTCGCGGTGGCGACCCTGCCGCCGTTCGCCGACTACGCGGGCACGCACCTCACGATGGTCGTCCTGGTGGCCCTCCTGGTCTGCCTGATCCCGACGACGATCGGCGCGCTGCTCTCGGCGATCGGTATCGCGGGCATGGACCGGCTGGTCCAGCGCAACGTCCTGGCCATGTCCGGCCGCGCGGTCGAGGCCGCCGGCGACGTGTCCACGCTGCTGCTCGACAAGACCGGCACCATCACCCTCGGCAACCGTCAGGCCTCCGAGTTCGTGCCGGTGCCCGGCACGACCGAGGCCGAGGTGGCCGACGCCGCCCAGCTCTCGTCGCTGGCCGACGAGACGCCCGAGGGTCGCTCCATCGTCGTACTGGCGAAGGAGAAGTACGGACTGCGCGAGCGGCACCAGGGCGAGCTGTCCGGGGCCGAGTGGATCGCCTTCACCGCCCAGACCCGTATGTCGGGTGTGGATGTCGACGGACGCAAGATCCGCAAGGGCGCGGCCGGTTCGGTCATCGCCTGGGTCCAGGAGCGGGGCGGCGAGGTGTCGGCCGACGCCGACACCCTCTCCAACCGGATCTCCGAGGCGGGCGGCACGCCGCTGCTGGTGGCCGTCGAGGACACCGACGGCGCGCGCGTCCTCGGAGTCATCCACCTGAAGGACGTCGTCAAGGAGGGCATGCGCGAGCGGTTCGACGAGCTGCGCCGGATGGGCATCAAGACCATCATGATCACGGGTGACAACCCGCTGACGGCCAAGGCGATCGCGGACGAGGCCGGCGTCGACGACTTCCTCGCGGAGGCGACTCCCGAGGACAAGATGGCGCTCATCAAGCGCGAGCAGGCGGGCGGCAAGCTCGTCGCGATGACCGGCGACGGCACGAACGACGCCCCCGCGCTGGCACAGGCGGACGTGGGCGTGGCGATGAACACGGGTACGTCGGCCGCCAAGGAGGCCGGCAACATGGTCGACCTCGACTCGAACCCGACCAAGCTCATCGAGATCGTCGAGATCGGCAAGCAGCTCCTCATCACCCGGGGCGCGCTCACGACGTTCTCCATCGCCAACGACGTCGCGAAGTACTTCGCGATCATCCCGGCGCTGTTCGCGGCGGTCTACCCGGGCCTGGACAAGCTGAACATCATGCACCTGTCCTCGCCCGACTCGGCGATCCTGTCGGCGGTCATCTTCAACGCGCTGATCATCATCGCGCTGGTCCCGCTCGCCCTGCGGGGTGTGCAGTACCGGCCGGTGAGCGCCGACAAGATGCTGCGGCGCAACCTCGGGGTCTACGGTATCGGCGGCCTGATCGCCCCCTTCATCGGCATCAAGATCATCGACCTGCTCATCTCCCTCATCCCCGGAATCGGCTGATCGGCTATGAACAACTCGGTTACGAACACTGCCCGGTTGCTCTGGGCGGGCCTGCGAGCCCTGCTCGTGCTCACCGTCATCTGCGGGGTGCTCTACCCGCTGGCCATCACCGGGGTCGCCCAGGGCCTGTTCTCGGACCAGGCGAACGGCTCGGAGATCAAGGCGAACGGCAAGGTCGTCGGCTCCTCGCTGATCGGCCAGTCCTACAACCTGCCGCTGAAGAAGGGTCAGGAGACCCCGGACGCCGACCTGAAGTGGTTCCAGGGCCGCCCCGCGAACGGCCTCGGCACCAACAGCGTCAACACCCAGTACAAGCTGATCCTGTCGGGCGCCACCAACCGTTCCGGTGACAACGCCGACCTGATCAAGTGGGTCAAGGACGCCAAGGCGGCCGTCATCAAGGACAACTCGGTGAACGGCTACACGGTCAAGCCGTCCGACGTGCCCGCCGACGCGGTCACCTCGTCCGGCTCGGGCCTGGACCCGGACATCTCCCCGAAGTACGCCGACATCCAGGTGCACCGGATCGCGGAGAAGAACGGCCTGTCCGTCGCCCAGGTGCAGAAGCTGGTCGACGAGCACACCGACGGCCGCACCCTCGGCTTCATCGGCGAGCCCCGGGTCAACGTGCTCGAACTCAACATCGCGCTCAAGGGACTCGTGGCGAAGAGCTGATGGGGTTACCTGCGCCACGCGGGAGTCGGCGGCCGGGGACGCTCCTCGAGTCGCCGACTTCCGCAGCCATGAGGCCGGTTCCATACGGCTCCGGCCCGCCGTACCACAGGAAAGGCGCACACCGATGACCCGGGTACTGGTGGTGGAGGACGACCCTCAGCTCGTCCGGGCGCTCGTGATCAACCTGCAGGCCCGGCGGTACGGAGTGGACCCGGCCCCCGACGGCACCACCGCACTGCGCATCGCCGCCGCCCGGCAGCCCGACGTGGTCCTGCTCGACCTCGGCCTGCCCGACATGGACGGCACGGACGTCATCAGGGCCCTGCGCGGCTGGACCCGCGTACCGATCCTCGTCCTGTCCGCCCGCCGCGCCTCCGACGAGAAGGTCGCGGCCCTGGACGCGGGCGCCGACGACTACATCACCAAGCCGTTCAGCATGGACGAACTCCTCGCCCGGCTGCGCGCCGCCGTCCGCCGCACGGACGACGTTCCGCCGGCCCCCGAGACCGTCCTGGTCACCACGGAGCACTTCACCATCGACCTGCTCGCCAAGAAGGCCACCCGCGCCGGGCACGACGTACGCCTCACACCGACCGAGTGGCATCTGCTGGAGATCCTGGTCACCAACCCCGGCCGGCTCATCACGCAGAAGCATCTGCTGGCGGAGGTGTGGGGTGTCAGCCAGAGCAACAAGACCAACTACCTGCGGGTCTACATGGCCCAGCTCCGCCGGAAACTGGAGGCGGACCCTGCCCACCCCCGCTATCTGATCACCGAGCCGGGCATGGGATACCGCTTCGAGAGCTGAAGCGCGCGTACGAAACCGACGAAGAGAAGAGAAGATGGCACGCGGCAAGCTTCGGATGTACCTCGGTGCGGCACCGGGCGTCGGCAAGACGTACGCGATGTTCTCCGAGGCGCACCGCCGGGTGGAGCGAGGCACCGACTGCGTCGTCGCCTTCGTGGAGCACCACCACCGGCCGCGCACCGAGGTGATGCTGCACGGTCTGGAGGAGATCCCCCGCAAGGAACTGGAGTACCGCGGCACCGTCTTCACGGAGATGGACGTGGACGCGGTGCTGGCCCGTCGCCCCGAGGCGGCCCTGGTCGACGAGCTGCCCCACACGAACATCCCCGGTTCCCGCAACGCCAAGCGCTGGCAGGACGTCGAGGAACTCCTCGCCGCCGGGATCGACGTCGTCTCCACCGTCAACCTCCAGCACCTGGAGTCGCTGGGCGACGATACTGATCATCGGGGAACGCCTCCGCATCTGTCCGCCAGCATCTGTCCGCCAGCGGTGCCCGAAGTCGGCCCGGGGCACAGCGGGGGTATGCGCGGCCGACAGTTGTTGCCGTCGGGCATGCCGTGTATGAGCCGAGGATCGTCCCAGTGGCCCGCACCGACCGTGAACGTCGGCGCGGCCCTGCACGAGCCGGCCCTGAGCCGCGTCATCGTCGAACTCATCGGCGGCGAGACCCCCGTGACCGAGGCGGGCGCTCGGCTCGTGAGTTCATGAGCCCCGCCCCGGCAGTCACCCCTCGCGGGCGGTGCGCCGGGGGTGTCGCTCACCGCGGAGCGCCGACCGCGCGCCGCGCTCGTCGGGATGCATCGGGCCGGCGGGAAGGCTGGGCAGCAGCGGCTCGATCCAGCGGGTGTCCCTGCCCGAGCAGGCGTCACGGCCGACGGACAGCTCGTACGTGTCGACGTATCCGGCCCCGACGCCCTGTGCCCGCCTGCCCAGCACGGCGTTGAGCTGCTGTTCCTTGTCGTTGAGGTAGGTCGCGTCAGCGGGTGCGAGGGTCAGGTCGTCGGCGCAGCCGGTGCCATGGGCCGGCAGGATCGCCGGGTATCCCACGACGAACAAACGGGCCTTCGGGGCACGGCGCTTCACCTCGGCCAGTGCTTCGGACAGCCGCTCACCCGCCGTGTCGATCTTCCGCTGTACGTCGTCGGTGTCGCCGGAGACGTAGCTCACGTCGCGGAAGTCGGCCGCCCGCAGCCCCAGCCGCTCGGCTACCAGCGCCGGGTAGTCGTGGTCGGAGCGATCGCACCCGGCGGGGGCTCCGGTCCGGTCGGGGATCCGTGGCCCGGCGGTGCAGGAGTCGCCGAGCGCCACGTACGGTCCTCGTGGCGTCGGGTCGGTGCCCGAGTGGTGCCGGGTGATGCCTACCGCGGCGACCAGGGTGGCGCGGGCGAGGAAGACGCCGATCAGCACGGTCCGTAGGTGATGCGTCATCGACATGTCCCGCTGACTCGGTGACGGATGAGGGCGCGCACGCCAGAAGGCCCGACAACCCGGTGGCCAAAGGGAAACAGCCAGGGGAGAGGTCTTGTCGTCCCGCTCTCGGGGACGCCTTCAGGCTCGCGGACAGGGCCCTGTCGCGTCGTCCTCCGGCTGCCGACCATCCCGCTACGGAGAACGCAGTACGCCGTGGAGTGCGCGTAGTGCCGATGCGGACGCACGCCCGCGCCCGATACGGTCCTCAGTCGCTGCCACGCCACTGGAGCAGGTCGAGGGCGACGGCGACCTTGACGGTGTTGTCCTCGAGTGGCTTCGGGAGCAGTTGGTCGGCTCGGTCGAGCTGCCGGAGCAGGGTGTTGCGGTGGGTGTAGAGCCGGCCGGCGGCGCGGGTCGTGTTGCACTGGGCCTGGATGTACGTGAGGACGGCGTGCCTCAGCTCCGGGCTCGCCGTGGCGAGGTCGCCGAGGGTGGTCTTGACGAACTCGTCGGCCTGTTCGACGTCCTGACTGATCAGGCTGCTGAGCTGGACGTCGTCGAAACCGGCGACACGACGCGGTGAACGGAGCCTGGCGAGCATGCGCTGGGTGGTCAGCGCGGCGAGGTGGCTGCGCCGGAAGCCCTCCCTGCCCCGGGCGGGCGGGCCCACGGCGATCCGGACGCCCGGCAGCGGGTCGAGGAGCCGGCTCAGCGGGCCGGTGTCGGGTGCGGCGGGTCCCGGCAGCCACACCCACAGAGTGGCCGCGCCGACGATCACGGTGAGCGGTTGCTGCACTCCGGCCGTCTGCGCCAGGGCCTCGGTCGCACGTTCGAGGTGGCCCGGTTCGGGGGCCGGTTCCTCGCTCCACACGACGGCGGCGGTGTGTGTCCGGTCGAGGGCGTAGCCCAGGCGTGCTTCCGCCCGTTGTCGGCTGATGGGCGCGCCCTCGACGAGCAGGGTGACGATCTCGCGACGTTCGGCGTGGGTGCCGTGGGTCAGCTCTTCGCGCTCGGCGGCCATGCGGGCGGCGATGTCGACGATCGTGGCGTCGAGGAAGCCCGAGACGGAGCGCGCCGACACGTCGAGCAGCTCGCGCAGTTCGTCGGGGTCGGAGGTCAGGGTGAAGACGGTCTGCATCCAGCGCCGCCAAGCCGCGTTCTGTCCGACGCGGTAGGAGTCGAGGGCCGATTCGTCGAGCCCGCGGCGTACCAGGTCGCGGGCGTGGCTGAGACTGTCCGGGCCGGTGTACGCGGGTACCGGCGCGCCGGGGTCGCGCACGGTCTCGGACGCCCAGAACGTCAGGTGGGCGCGGTTGATCCGTCGTGTGGCGGCGCGCAGGGCGGGGTCCTGCGCGACGGCTCGCATGGTCACCGCCGCCAGGGTCGCCTCGTCGATCTCGTCGAGCCACTCCTGCAGACTGTTGAGTGCGATCTCCGCACCCTGCCGAAGTAAATCGCATGTACGTTCGGAAGGGCGCTGCCGGATCATGTCCGCACGTTAGCCCGCGGTGGTGCAGAATGCACTGGTCTTTTTCGATGAAGGTGCGAACCGCCACACCGTACTGGCCGGTATGTGAGGTCATCATCGAGGCACCACCCAGCTAACGCCTCAGCAACGGAGTCCCCGCACATGACCCGTCAGAGCGAGCACATCGACGTGCTGATCATCGGCGCCGGCCTCTCCGGCATCGGCGCTGCGCACTACCTGCAGACCGAGCGGCCGGGCAGCAGTTACGCGATCCTGGAGGCCCGTGGTGTCTCCGGCGGCACGTGGGCGCTGTTCCGCTATCCGGGCATCCGGTCGGACTCCGACCTGCACACCTTCGGCTACGCCTTCAAACCGTGGCGCAACGACAAGTCGATCGCCACCGCCGATCTGATCCTCGACTACCTGCGGGAGACCGCGGGAGAGAGCGGCATCGAACAGCGCATCCGCTACCACCACCGGGTGCGCGGCGCGGCCTGGTCCACCGCCGAGGCCCGCTGGACGGTGGAGATCGAACGCGCCGACACCGGTGAGACGGTGTCGATGACCGCGAACTGGCTGTTCTGCGCCGGTGGTTACTACCGCTACGACGAAGGGTTCACCCCCCGGTTCGAGGGCAGGGAGCGGTTCGCCGGACAGATCGTGCACCCGCAGCACTGGCCGGAGGACCTGGACTGCGCGGGCAAGAAGGTCGTGGTGATCGGCAGCGGTGCGACGGCCGTCACGCTGATCCCGGCGCTGGCGGACACGGCCGGCCATGTCACCATGCTCCAGCGTTCGCCCACCTACATCCTTCCGGTCGCGTCGCAGGACGTGATCGCGAACACGCTGCGGAAGGTGTTGCCGGCCGGCCTCGCCCACCGGCTCACCCGGCGCAAGAACATCGCCATGCAGCGCTTCGTCTGGCGGACCTCGCAACGCCACCCACGGGTCGTGCGACGTCTCATCCGCGCCGTGAACATCAGGCAGCTGCCGGCCGGTTATCCCGTGGACGAGCACTTCAACCCGTCCTACGACCCCTGGGACCAGCGGCTGTGCACGGTCCCCGACGCGGACCTGTTCAAGGCGCTCAAGAAGGGAACGGCCTCGGTCGTCACCGACCGGATCGCGACGTTCACCGAGACCGGCATCCGGCTCGAGTCCGGTCGTGAGCTCGACGCCGACCTCGTCGTCACCGCCACCGGGTTGAACGTGCAGCTGTTCGGCGGGATGGCGCTCTCGGTGGACGGCGAACCCGTCGACTTCGCCGACAGGGTGGCTTTCAAGGGCATGATGCTGAGCGGCGTACCGAACTTCGCCTTCGCGATCGGCTACACGAACTCCTCGTGGACGCTCAAGGTGGGCCTGCTGTGCGAGCACTTCACCCGGCTGCTCGGACACATGGACGCCACCGGCGCGGACATCTGCCGCCCCGAGCTCCCCGACCCGGCCATGCCGACCCGTCCGCTGCTCGACTTCGGCGCCGGATACGTCAAGCGGTCCCTCCACCTGATGCCGCGTCAAGGACTCGCCCATCCCTGGCTCATGTCGATGAACTACCACTCCGACGTCAAACTGCTGCGCGGCGGCCCCGTCGAGGACGACAACCTGCGCTTCACCTCCGTCGCACGCCACGCGAAGGCCGAGACGTCGGCCTGAGCGACGACCGCACCGCCTCCGCCGGATGCGACATCACCCCGTGCCACCGGACGCACGGCGACGATCGACGGCTGCGTCGGCCGGGGCTTCTTCGTCATCCGCTTCGACAACCGGGATGCCGACCGGTCCACGGGGATCGCGGCGACCTGGCCCAGGACACCACCGGCCTGCTCGACCACCTCGGTGTGGCGAGCGCGCACCTGGTCGCCCTGTCCATGGGCGGCATGATCGCCCGTGCGAAAGACAAGGCCATCGCCCCGCAGGGCGCGGCGCGACAGACCGACCCTTCCGGAAGTCCGGCGACCGGACCGCGGAACTCCGAGATGTCACGACACCGACCCCGTCATCCACGGCGACGGTGACGTCATGGTCGCGCCCGGAGGCGGGCGGCCCACGGCCGGGGCCCTCCCCGGCGCCTGCCATGTCGTCATCGCCGCATGACAGAACGTGGCGGTGGTCGATCCCGCACGCCCGCTCTGCCCCACCGGTCTCATGCGCAGAACACGACAAGAACATTCGCGTTCATTTATCCGATCATCTGGCATTCCCCGCCCGAATGCAGGGACCCAGGATGACCCGTGGGGCGCCACTCACTTGCCCTAAGTCCGACCTCGCCGTACAGGGACAAGTGCAGCCAGTCGGGTGATGTCACGCACTCGCCTCGGATCGGGCGTGGCGCCCGGTTCGGCATCAATTCACTGGGCCCCGGGAGCGGAGCCGGATGCATCCGCGTGTCCGGATCGTACGAGGGCGACCGCGGCACTTGCGCGCACGGCGCGGTGCTCACCGGGCTCGGACCTCTGCGAGGTTGAACTCCCAAATACCTTGCGGTGCACCGGACATGTGCACGCCGTCATGCCTCGATACTGTCCACATGCTGGGATTGGGCTGCTCCGGCCGTCCGTAGCGCCGCGTGAGGACTACGCTGCTCCACAGACGTCCCAGACCCCGACGGCATGTCGTTGCCGAGCACAGATCGCCGCGGGGAGCGGGCCCTTCGCCCGTCGCCCGGCGCATCCCTGGAGGGAACCGGGTGGGTCCGCAGTCCTGCCACGCAGACGACCAGTCGGCCGTTGCCCGGCCTCCGCCGAATGCACTCCGCTGCCGGAAGTGGGCCGACGGTGCCGGGATCCCGGCACCACCGAGTCCCCTGCCGGACGGTCCTCCGAACCGAGGCGTCATGCCCCTTCCGCCGCTCACCATCTACCGTCACGACCGAAGAAAACGGGCACTGATCACGCTGGTCGGTGAGATCGACCTGGACACGGTGCCCCTGGTGCGCGCATCACTGGAACGGTGTCTGCGCGACGGCATCCGCACCATCGACGTCGACCTCACCCTCGTCACCTTCTGCGACTGCAGCGGCCTCAACGCCTTCCTCTACGCCTCACAGCGCATCACCGCGGCCCGGGGGACGCTGCGACTGCACCATCCGCCGCGGACACTGGTGCTCATGCTCGACATCGCCGGCTGCGCATTCCTGCTCCCGGCGGTCCCGTTCGGGCAACTGTCGCCACCTCCCGCTCCCGCGCCGCATCGGTCTGTTCCGCCTGTTCCGCCTGTTCCTCCTGTACCTGTCCTGTCGGGCGGTGCGGTGTGATGGATCGGCAGCATCAGGGACGGTCACGGCAGCCCCGTGGAAACGAGAAGCCCGGCGTGAACTCCGGCGCGGACCTCAGAGCGGACCCGGGAGCGGCTGCGGTGCGGTTGCGCCGGGTGAACCGATGGCTCGTGGAGGACATCCGCGAGGATCTGGGGAATCTGTACGAGGACTCCGGCGCAACGGGATCCGGAAAGGCGTACCGTCGTCCCGGCCGCCAGGACTTCCTGAACCATCTGACGGGCTACATCCGCCGCCCGGGATTCGCCATGGTGATCGCGGAGACGGACAGTCTGACGGGGTGCGCCTTCGGGTTCCCCGTGCTCAGCGACGGCCGCTGGTGGCTCGGTTTCGGCAGTGTGCTGCCACGCACCATTGAGCGGATCACCAAGTCCGGCAGTGTCTTCGCGATCAGCGACACCCTGGTCCGCCCGCACCCGCAGGACCAGAAACTGGCCCACCGTCTGCGGGAGAAGCTGCTGACCGACCACCAGGCGACCCTTGGCGCCACCTTGGTGGATCAGGCCGACCGCCCGACCCTCGACTCGCTCCACTCCTCGGGATGGCTGGACATCGGAGAGGTTCGGAGGCCGGCCAGCCCCACCACGTTCCGTGCGCTGGTGCTCCCCCTCGGGGAACGGACCACGGCAAGGCTGGAGGGCCTTGCGCACGAAGCCCGGATACGGTGGCCAAGGTGAGGTCCGACAACCGGTCGGCCCGGATCCAGGTACTGGTCGCCGAGCAGGCGGCCCGGCGGGGTGCCCGGGTCGGCGTGGTGGACGTGTGCACCGCGGCCGTGGCCGCACTGCCGGTCGGCGGGGCCGGACTTTCCGCGATGTCCAGATCTGCGGCCAGCCATCCGTTGTGCAGCACCGACGATGTCAGCGAGCAGTTGGAAGAGCTCCAGCTCACCTTGGGCGAGGGTCCTTGCGTGGATGCCTTCACACAGGGTTCGGCCGTTCTGACGCCCGATCTGCTCGCCGCCGAAGTGCAGGACCGCTGGGCCGTGTTCGCCGACGCGGCCCTGGAAGCCGGGGCACGCGCCGTCTACGCCTTCCCTCTGCACATGGGCGCGATCAGCCCCGGAGTTCTGGACCTGTATTCCCAAGTCCCGGGCAGGTTGAACGCGGAGGCGCTGGCCGACGCGTTGGCTTTCGCCGACACCGCCGCACTGGTCCTGCTCGACTCCCGGATCGACGGCGAGGAGGACCTGGCCGGTGGATGGTCGGCGGACGGACGATACGAGGACCTGGGCGCGTACCGGGCGGAGATCGACCAGGCCACGGGCATGCTCACGGCCCAGCTGGGAGTCGGTGCCGAAGAAGCCTTCGTCCGCCTGCGCGCCTACGCCTACGCCAGAGGACGCCGTCTTGCCGCGGTGGCCGCCGACGTGGTCGCCCACCGGCTCACGTTCCCCCCAGGCGCGGAAACGGATCGGACCGACGATGAGGCCTGACACCTTTGCCGAGCCAAGAAGCCGAACGAAGAAACCGAACGAAGAAACCGAGCCAAGGAACCGAGCGAAGGAACCTGACAAACACGCGAGTTGCACGTCCCGTCCCTTCATCCGGGCCGGGATCAGTCTCGACGGAGGGTGTGCACGATGAATCAGCGACTCCTGGCCAAGACCTTTGTCGAGCTGGCGGACAACCTGGTCGCCGACTTCGACCTGATCGACTTCCTGCGCCTGCTGACCGACCGCTGTGTGGGCATGCTCGGCGCGAGTGCCGCAGGCGTGCTGCTCGCGGACCGCGACGGCGAACTCCGCGTCATGGCCGCCTCCGACGAACAGGTGCGCCTGCTGGAACTCTTCCAGCTGCAGAACGACGAAGGGCCCTGCCTGGACTGCTTCCGCACCGGCGCACCGGTGATCGTCGCCAACCTGAGCGGGGAGGCCGACCGCTGGCCACGCTTCGTCGCGACCGCCCACCGCAGCGGGTTCGGGGCGGTCCAGGCCCTGCCGATGCGTCTACGGGACGAGGTCGTCGGAGCCCTGAACCTCTTCCACGCCACCCCGGGCCCCTTCGATCCGGACGCCACGCCG
Source organism: Streptomyces mirabilis (assembly GCF_039503195.1). NCBI lineage: Bacteria > Bacillati > Actinomycetota > Actinomycetes > Kitasatosporales > Streptomycetaceae > Streptomyces > Streptomyces mirabilis. The sequence goes on along the minus strand of NZ_JBCJKP010000001.1, from coordinate 1,368,628 downwards.
CTCGCCCAGGCCCTGGCCGATGTCGCCACCATCAGCCTGCTGCAACAACGCACGGCGCACCGCAGCACCGTCCTCAACGAGCAACTGCAGAGCGCGCTGAACAGCCGCGTCCTGATCGAACAGGCCAAGGGAAAACTCGCCGAACGCCAGGGCATCGACATGGAACAGGCCTTCACCACACTGCGCGGTTACGCCCGTGCTCACAACCGGCGCCTGTCCGACCTGGCCCGCGCGTTCATCGACGACTCCGAAGCCCTCCCCGGCCTGAGGTCCTGACCAAGGCCACGGCCGGTCAGCAGCAACTCCCAGAGTGTGGTTCACCGGTTTGTGGTTCGCAGACCCCGCTTTCCGGGCCGGACGGCCGCCGCCGATGGTGTTCGGCGGCGGCCGTGGTCGCGAGGACGCGAGGCCCCCCGGCCATCGCGTCCTCGCGCGCTGTCCTCCGCGGCGGCGGGGTGGCGGGAGCACCCCGAGTGGAAAACGCCAGGAGGACGGGAGCTGGAGCCGCGTTCTCCGGCGATGCGGCTCCGGCCGGCCTCGATTGCGACTCGGGGGCTGGGAGCCTGGGTGGGGGACGTGCCGGTTCCGTCGATTCCTGACACGGACGAAGTCCCGCCTGCCTTGCCCTGACGGTAGAGCACATGCACGACGAGCGGAACAGGGCATGACAGACGCGTTCGTCACCCGCGGCGCTCGCGGTCCCGCCGGTCCTCGCGGTTCCAGCGCGCTCGGTGCTGACGGCTGTAGCGGCGGTCCCAGCGGTCCTGACGCTCCCGGCGATCCCGATAGTCCTGGTACTCAGCGAAGTCGGACCCGCCGCCGCGGCCCCGGCCCCCGCCACCACGGCCGTAACGGGTGACTCCGAAGACCACCACAGCCGCGGCGACCCACCAAATGGGGTTGAGGAAACCGAAGCCGAACAAGACCACGATCAGGACGAGAAGCAGAACGAACACAGCGGGCCTCCCCGGGAGCAAAACACAGCATCGGTACCGGGGACTGGGGCCTCACCCCACAGCGTAGTCCTGTCCGAAGTCTGCCGACAGTGCGCGACACATGCATCTACTGCCAGATATCGATGGCCACTTGACGCTTGCCGAGAAATACCGGAAGGGCTGGCGTACGCCGTGCCGCCCGGGCCCTCGGCAGCGTCGCACCGCGAACGCGCCCCCAGGGGGCGCACTCCGCCCATCGGTGCCGGAACCCGCCGCGCCACGGGCGTGACCGTTCCCGCACTCGCTCCCCGCCAGGAAGCGATCCCGGCGCGGCCCGACGCGCTGCACGCGGGCAACGATCCGCTCGACCGAGCCGGCTGACGCCCTCTCCGAGGCCCCCTTCACCCCAGCAGCCCCGGCCGGCCCCGGGAACTCCCGCGTTCCGAGGCCCCGTTGACACGAGAGGGCGCCGAGCGTTGACTGACAGCACGGCGTAGGGCCGTGCCACCCCGGATCGTCCGGGCGAGGCATTCCCCCTTCCCGCTCCGCCCGGCCCCCGCGGAACCAGGAGATTCCCGCGATCCGGAAGCCGGCGATGTCACGGATTCCTCTCCTTCCGCTGATCGGTTCCGACCGCGGCCCCAGGTAATCCACCTTCAACGACGAGGCCGACCATGAGCGTTGGACAAACCGTCAGGAACAAAACGCAGGAATTCAAGGGCTGGATCACTGAAGTGCTCGGCCGGGCCACCCGCAACAGGAAACTGGAGCGACACGGCAAGGTCGAACGGGTCTCCGGCAATCTGAGGCAGGCAGGCGAGAAGGCGAGGCACGCCTTCAGGCGGTGACCACGAAAGCCCCGGGTGGTGGCCCCGTCGTATGGACACCACCCGTTCGGCATCAACACGGAATTCTCTAGGAGGAATCGGGGAATGGCAGCCGTGTTCATCGTCGTGATCACCGCCCTGATCGTCCTCGCGACGACAGCCGTACTGGTGGGACGCGGACCGGTCCGGGGCGGCGGGCCGTCCGAACCACGACTTCGGACCCCCGTACGACCCTGTCCTCACCCATGACGACGACACCGACGCGGCCGGCCCGGGACCCTGCGAGCGCTGACGCCGTACAGCTCCCTCCGGACGACCACCGAGCGCAGTATCGTTGGTTTTGGGCCGGTTCACTCTCACGTGCAACCGCCCGGAAGGGCGGCTCCGGCGTGTTTGCGCCGGAGCCGTTGGCTCATGCCTCGTGAGAGTGCCGCGCCCGGAAGGGAGAGAGCATGATCCAGGCAGCCGATATCCGTGAGTGGCGCGACCACGATGTCGTGGACCCGAAGGGGCGCAAGATCGGCGTGCTCGAAGCGATCTATGTGGACACCACCACCGACGAACCCGCCGTGGCCACCGTGCGGACCGGGCTGCCCACCCGCCAGCGCCTGGTTTTCGTCCCCCTCGACGAGGCGATCCTCGGGCCGGACTACCTCAAGGTCTCCTACGCCAAGAGCCTGGTGAGAAGGGCTCCTTCGATCGGCACGGACGACATCCTGCCCGCCGATCAGGAGAAGGGGATCTTCCAGCACTACGGCATGACCTACCAGCCAGGCGTGAAGGGGGAACGCCAACTCGCACGCCGCTGAGCGACCGCCCCGTCCCACCCAGGCCGGTCTGGTCTGGTCCAGCCCAGCCGGGTCCGGTCCAAGGAAGGCGTTCAGGCGATGGTGCTCTTCCTTCTCCTCGCCCTCGTCGCCGTTGTCCTGGGAATCGCCGGAGTGGCAGCCGAGGGCCTGGGATATCTGCTGATCATCGGCATCGGGCTGCTCGCGGCCGATGCGGCCGTCGCCAACGCCCCATGGTCCCCGGCGCGCCGGCCGTCGCCCCATCCGCTGACGGCGGGCAACGGGCGACCGCACGTCCGGCATGCCGTGGAACTCGCGTCACCATAACCGTCCATCGGACCCCGGACAGGGGTATCCTGAAGATACCGAGGGTACTTCGTACACCGGCTTCGATGCCCGTGCCGTCCCCGGCGATTCACGACACCGGGCCGGTCCTGGCCGGCCCGGGGCAGGGTTCGCGTGATGACCGCAACCATGTTCGACAAGCCCGCGGTCGAAGACCGGACCTTCTCCTCTTCACCGCCACCTCTCCGGCTGCAGCTGGCGCCACCCGGCACGGCCCCCGCCCTGATCGACGGCGCATGGTGGCCACGCTCCCGCGACCTGACGGCCGAACTTCCCGCGCTCACCGCTGTCTTGGACCCGCTGTGGGGGCGCATCACCCACGTCACCGTGAACCCCACCTTCTGGCCGGACATCCCCCGCAAGGTTCCCGTCCAGGGCCATGTGGTGAAGGTCGGCTGGTTCAAGGCCGAGCAGGACCCGCACAAACTGCTGCTCCTCTCCTACACCGCGGGTCGCTGGGACCTGCTGGTGATCCCACCCGAGACCGACGCCGTCACCGCCGCCCGGCTGATGACCACCGCCTCGGATCCCGGACGCAGCCTCACGGCAAGCGGCCTGATCCAGGAGGCCGAGCTCTTCCGCGTCGCCGAGGCCGCCGCAGGGGACTCGGCGCGGGAAACGGTCTGGGACTCCGAAGGCGGACACGACGCCCGCCACACCTCCTCCCACAGTCCCGTGGGCGCCGCCCTCGGCAGCGTGCCGATTGCGGCGGCAGGCATGTGACAGACATGCAGCCGTCCTGACCGTCCCAGGCCGGGTGTGAGGAGACCGACGGCCTTGACGCCTACCCGTCGTCAGGGCGTGCTCCGGTCTTTCCGGCCCGCCTCAGGGTCCTTGGCCGGGTCGTTCTCCGCGATTGGACGCGCTCGATCGGTTCCGGTGTCGATGGTCATGTGTGCGGCCTGCGTGACGTTGTCGGCATGGACGGCTCCGGCCGTCGCAGCATGTACCGCGTCGAGCGTCGCGTGCGGCGGGACCACTGGCGGGGAGAAGTGGTCCTGATCGCCTCGGCGGCAGGCGGGCAAGGGCACGAGGCCCGGTCTCGGGATATAGGGGGCCTGTCGGCCCTAGTGCCCCGCGGAGCGGGCGGAGCAGGCTCGCAGCGAGACCGAGAAGCGGTCTCGCGCCTCCCGGTGCCCTGCTGCGGCGACGCCTTCCTGGGCCTGGTGCCTCGTCGCCGCGGTCCACCCTCCGAGGGAGCGAAACCATGACCACCTTGATCATTGTCCTGGTGGTGCTCGTCGTCCTGGTCCTGATCGGGCTGGCGATGGCGATCCGTATCGTCCGGCAGTACGAGCAGGGCGTCCTGTTCCGGTTCGGCCGACTGGTCGGCCCGCGCGCACCCGGGCTGCGGTTCATCATCCCCTTCGTCGACGTCCTGCACCGTGTCTCGCTGCGCATCGTCACGATGCCGATCCAGTCGCAGGGCATCATCACCCGTGACAACGTCAGCGTCGACGTCTCTGCTGTGGCCTACTTCCGCGTGGTCGACGCGGTCAGGTCGGTCATCGCGATCGAGAACGTGAACGCCGCGATCAACCAGATCGCCCAGACCACCCTGCGCAAGGTCGTCGGCCAGCACACCCTGGACGAGACCCTGTCCGAGACCGACCGCATCAACCTGGACATCCGCGAGATCCTGGACGTCACCACCGCTGAGTGGGGCGTGCAGGTCACCCTGGTCGAGCTCAAGGACATCCAACTGCCCGAGTCCATGAAGCGCGCCATGGCCAGGCAGGCCGAGGCCGAGCGGGAGAAGCGTGCCAAGATCATCAACGCCGAAGGGGAGTCCCTGGCCGCCGCCGCTCTGGGCGCCGCCTCCGACACGATGATGGCCCACCCGCTCGCCCTGCAACTGCGCAACCTGCAAAGCCTGGTCGAGATCGGCGTGGACAAGAACACCACCGTCGTCTTCCCCGCACCACTGATGAGCACCATCGGAGAACTCGGCGCCTTCCTCGCCCGCGAAACGACCGCGGCCGCCGCCACGGCGCCGCCGTCCCCCACGCCGGTACCGGCCCTCGATCTGACCAAGCCCGCTCGCGTGCCGGCACCGCATGGAGCGACCAAGACCCTGTGAGCACCCGTGGCAGCACGAGGCTTGCGGTGGCCCACGGCGCACATCCGCCGGCCGGGTCACCGCATCGTGGTCCGCGTCCCTGACCCGCACCGCCGTTCGCGGCGAGGCTGACGGTCCGCGTCAGTGCGGGCCGTCGGCCGGGGTGGGGCGGGGCGCCGCGGTGCTGAAGTGGGCGGCACGGCGCCGCAGGCGACGGTGGCGGGCGTAGTGCCTGGGAACCTGAGGTGCCGCGACTGCAGCTCCGTAGAAGAGCCGTTTGCCGATCTCGACGAGGGCCAGGTAGGCGAGGATCATGCCGACCAGCGCGGCGAAGAACGCCCCGGGAAGCGGTTGGAAGCCCAGAGTGTGGGCGAGTGGGGTGGCCGGCAGCACGGCGCCGATCGTGACGACGCCGAGCGCGGCGAGAGTCAGCGGCAGGCTGGGGTGGCTGCGGAAGAACGGGATGCGCCGGGTGCGGATGGCGAAGATCACCAGGGTCTGGGTGGCCAGCGATTCGACGAACCAGCCGGAGCGGAATTGGGCCGGTCCGGAGTGGAAGACCCAGAGCATGACGCCGAAGGTGACGAAGTCGAACGCCGAGCTGAGCGGTCCGAAGGAGACCATGAATCGGCGGATGAAGGCGATGTCCCAGTGCGAGGGCTTCCGCAGCTGGTCCTCGTCCACGTTGTCCGTCGGGATGGCCAGCTGACTGCTGTCGTAGAGAAGGTTGTTCAGCAGGATCTGTGAGGGGAGCATCGGCAGGAAGGACAGGAACAGCGAGGCGCCCGCGGCGGAGGCCATGTTGCCGAAGTTGCTCGAGGTGCCCATCAACACGTACTTGATGGTGTTGGCGAAGATCCGGCGACCCTCGGCCACACCGTCTGCGAGGACGTTGAGGTCTTTCTCCAGCAGGATGACGTCGGCCGCGTCCTTGGCGACGTCGGTGGCCGAGTCGACGGAGATGCCCACGTCGGCCGCGTGCAGAGCCAGTGCATCATTGACCCCGTCACCCAGGAAGGCCACGCCGCCGTGGCTGCGCCGTTGCGCGTGCACGATCCGCGCCTTGGCTTCGGGACTCACGCGCGCGAAAACGGTGGTCCGGGTGATCGCCTCAGCCAGTTGTGCGTCGTCCAGGGTGTCGACCTCGCTGCCGGTCATCGCGCCCGCGTCGGTGAGCCCCAGGTCACGGCAGACCTTCGCGGCGACTGCGGCGTTGTCGCCGGTGACGACCTTCACCGCGATGCCGAGGCCGGAGAGTCTGCGCAGCGCTGTGGCGGCGTCCGCCTTGGGCGGGTCGAGGAACACCAGCAGCCCAGCCAGGCTCAGTCCCCGCTCGTCCTCGGGCTCCACGGCCTGCGATCCGGGGGCGACGGGCCGGGTGGCGACGGCGACCACCCGGTTCCCTGCGGCGAACTCAGCCGCCAGCGCGTCACGGGCTTCGGGCGGGACGTCGACGCAGCGGTCCAGGACAGTCTCCGGGGCGCCCTTGGTGACCAGGATCGAACGGCCGTTGCTGTCCCGCACGAGGACCGAGATCATGCGCCGTTCGTGATCGAAGGGCAGCACCGCGACCTGTGTGTACCCCTCGAGGGCGGCCCGCTCGCCCGCAGCGGCCGGAGATCGCCACAGAGCCTGGTCCAGCGGGTTCCCGCCGACGTCCTGCTCGTCCCGCGCCGCGTTCTCCGTGCCGAGCAGTCCCCACCGCGTCACCGCGTCGGAGCCGTTGCGGCCGGCGGGAACGGCGCGCATGTACTCGATACGGCCGGTGGTGAGCGTGCCGGTCTTGTCGGTGAACAGAACATCGACATCACCCAGGTCCTCGATGCACACCAGCCGCTTGACCAGCACCTTGCGCCGGCTCATCCGGCGCGACCCGGCGGCAAGACTGGTCGAGACGACGGCGGGCAGCAGCTGCGGGGTGATACCGACCGCGATGGCCAGTGAGAACAGCAGCGCGTCGATGATCGGCTTGTGCAGGGCCACGTTGATCACGAAGATCGAGGTCGTCAACGCGCCCGCGACATAGACCAGCAGTAGCGAGAAGCGCCGCAGGCCGACCTGGAACTCGGTGTCGAGCGGGTGGGTGTCGAGCCCGGCGGCGATCTTGCCGAACTCGGTGTGCGCCCCGGTGGCCACCACTACCCCGCGGGCAGCGCCGGTCCGCACGACCGTGCCCATGAGAGCGCACCCGGACAATTCGGCCAGCGAGGTCCCGGCCGCGACCGCGGCGAGGCTCTTGTCCACCGGCAGCGACTCGCCGGTCAGCACCGACTCGTCGCACTCCAAACCGGTGACTTCCAGCAGCCGCAGGTCCGCCGGCACGATGTCGCCCAGACGCAGTTCCACCAGATCACCGGGGACCAGCGCCGTGACATCCACGAGCGTGGCCTCGCCGTCGCGCAGCGCCACGGTCTGGTGGTGGATCTGGGAGTGCAGTGCCTCGGCGGCCTGCTCCGCCCGGTACTCGTTGACGAAGCCCAGTCCGACGGACACACTCACGATCAGCCCGATGATCACCGCATCGCTTCGCTCGCCCACCAGGAAGGACGCGACAGCGGCCGCCACCAGCAGCCCGAGCAGCGGCGAGCGGAGCTGATGCCACAGCACGGGAAACACCCGGGCACGGTGTGTGGCGACCGCGTTGGGGCCGAACTGTGCCTGGCGTCGCAGGACCTCCTCGCCGCTCAGGCCCTCCAAGGCGACGACGCCGAGTCCGCGAAGGACGTCGTCCCCCGACAACACCGCCGCCGACGCCACGCCGAGCGCGGGCCCAGGCGGTCGTGCCGGAGCAGAGAGACTCACCCGGCCCCACCTCCGCAGGCGGGGACACCATCCCTCGATGCGAGACACCGGCTGGTCCGACGATCTCGGCACTGCTGCGTGGTCACCATCATCACCGCCCTGGGACTGTCACGCCCGGCGAGGACGCGGGGTCCAAGGACTCGGCGCGCTCCGTGGGGTCCAGCATCGCACGCTCATCCCGGTTCAACGCCCGGCACGTGGTGAACCCCGCTGAGCATCAACAGGTCCCCCCTGTCCCCGCGTCGCCGAGGGCCTCCGTCGTTGCTTCGCCGCCACCGAGCAGCGCCTACCCCGCGGGCCGCGAGGGCGGGCCCCGCCTCGACCTCACCGTGGACACCACCCGCACGGCGGAGCCGGCACGGTCCTGGCTGGGGACCAGCGAGTCTTCAAGGAATGACGCCGAGGAATGACGATCACCGGACGGACAAGGTCTGAAGCGACCCGGGCGGACCGGCGCGGTGCGCGAGAGTGCGCTGCGCGAAGCGCGGCGTTCGGAACCGGTGTCTCGCGGGGCCCGTCCGAGGTGCCGCGGGAGTAGCGTGGGGGTATCGAGAGTATTTCGCACATCGGCCGCCATGCCGGTGTCGTTCTCGGCGAGTGACGACACCGGGCCGCCGCCCCGAGCGGCGGCCGGGAGACAGGTGCGCGCGATGTCCGCGACCACCGACCGACCCCCTCTGCGGATCGTGCCCTTCAGGGTCCCGACCGCTCGCCTCGCGCTGAAAACCGTGAGCACGTCCCGAGGACTTCTCGACGGTGCCTGGTGGCCCCGCTCCCGGGACCTGACCGACGAACTCTCCGCCCTGGCCGACGTATTGGACCCCCTGTCCGGACGGATCACCCGGATCGCCGTCAACGCGACGTACTGGCCTGCCATCCCGAGCAGGGTTCCCGTCAACGGATACGTGGTGAAGGTCGGTTGGTTCACGACGGAGCTCGACCCCCACAAGATCATGCTGCTGTCCCACACCACGGGCAGCTGGAACCTGCTGGTGATACCACCGGAGACCAGCGCCCCGGCAGCCGACCGCCTGATGACCGCCGCGAGCGACAGCTCCCGCCCTCCGACGACCGCGAGCACCCTCATGGCAGCGGAACACGCCCTCCACGGCAGTTCCCCTGCTGACCGGGACCAGGATTCCGAGTACACCTGGGAGGACGGGGATGCCGCCTCCTCCTACCGGGCGGCTGCCGCCCGGCCGTGCCGCCTGATCACGGCGAAGTGAGCGCCATGGTCACCGCCGTGGCCTTCAGCGCCCTACTGCTCCTTACCGTTGCGGCCACCCGTGTGATCACCCGGCTCAGCGGAAAGCAGCGGTCCCCGCTCCTACGACACCCCACCGACCGGGAGAAACAACCTGGGCAAGCCGTCGCCGAACCCACGTCGTCGGCCGCCCCCGAGGCCGGAGGCCGCCGGAACCACTCCCCACTCCCCAGGGGCTCCCGCACACGGGCGGCCACGCGGCCCCACTCGACCAGCTTCCTTCACACACCGGCTTCCGCGCTGGTGCTGTTCTCGCCGATCCATAGCAACGGACGCTGAAAGACCCGCCATCATGGCAACACTGCGCGAGCGGAAGAACTACCGCCAAGCGATCATGAAAATGCTGTACGAGGCCACGGAAGGCAATCGCCTCCTCGGCGTCACCGGGGCGAGGCTGCGTGACGACCTCCAGGTCCCTGAGCAGGATCTGGCCGCGGCGTGCGCATATCTGGTGGGCGAAGAGCTGATCACCGTCGACTGGGCGCAGGGAAACACACCCGCGATGGTGATGTTGACGCATCGGGGGATCCGGCTCATGGAGGCCGAGGAGGAGGAGCGCGGCTGACACGACCCGGGGCCGGTGCACTCTCACGTACAGCGACCCGGAGGGGGGTCTCCTCATGGCGTGAGATGCCGACCAGCATGGTCGGGCCGATCACGATGACCACGGGGGATGTCCGTGGTGGTGCGGCTGTCGGCTCACTCCAGGACGGCGAGGTGGTCGGCGGCGCCCCCGCGCCATTCGATCAGGAAGAGGGTCGCGTCGTCGGTGGTGCGGCCGCCCCGTTGCCGCTTCAGGGCGTGGGAGAGTGCGCGCACCACCGCTCGTACTCCTTTCTCTCCGTGTTCGATGCGGTTGACCCAGTCGATGAGCTGTTCCTCGCCGAACTGTTCTTCGCCGGCCTCGTGCTCCTCGATCAGGCCGTCGGTGAAGCACAGCACTCGGTCGCCGCGTTGGAGCATCTGCTCGCTGATCTGGGGATCTTCACCGCCGAAGCCGACCGGCAAGGTGGTCGGGCCTGCCAACTGCCGGACGACCCGGTGGTCGCGGATCAGCAGCGGTGCGGGGTGGCCGGCGTTGACCCACTGCAGGTGACCCGTCACGATGTTCAGACGCATCATCTGCGCGGTGACGAAATGGTCGGGCCCGAACTGCTCGGCGATCGCCCGGTCCATGAACGCGTAGATCTCGGACAGGCCGATGTCGGAACGTCGGGCGTGCCGGTAGGCCCCGACCGCGACGGTCGCCATCGTGGCGGCGTCCAGACCGTGGCCCATCGCGTCGACCATGCCCACGTGCAGGATGTCTTCGTTGAGGGCGTAGTCGAAGCTGTCGCCTGCGACGTTGTAGGCGGGCTCCAGGATTCCGGCCACCGCGACCTGCGGGTTGGACATCGCCAGCGGCGGCAGCAGGGACCACTGGATCTCCGCGGCCACGCTCATCGGTTCGCGGCGCCGGGTGAGGAAGAACTGGTCGGTGTAGCTGTGCTTGGTGACCAGCATGTCGGCGACCAGGCCGGCGAGCCTGCGCAGCAGCCGTCGGTCGTCGTCGTCGACGGTGTCCAGGGTGAGGGCCATCACGCCCACCTGGTCGCTGCCGTCCAGCAAGGGCAGGTACATCCGGACGCCGTCGGCCTGCGGCACCTCGGCGGTGGTCGCGTGCAGGAAGGCCGTGCCGGCGGGAGAGTCGTCGATCGGCTCGGGCTCGCCGACCGTCAGCCGCCGACCCGGTAGCGGCACCAGCACCAGTTGGCCGTAGTCCTGCAGCAGGATCGAGACGTCGCGGCCACCGACCCTGGTCACCTCTTCCGCGATCAGCGGGGCGATCAGCTGCGGCGGCATCTCGTGTGCCCGGTCCAGCAGCACCCCCAGCAGCCGCTCACCGAACCCTTCCGACCGGTCCACCATGCCCTTGTCGGGCCGCCGCTCACCTTCCGCCACAGCCGCACCCCCGCACCGGCGTCTTCAAAGCCTCGGTCACCGTGTCCCTGCTCATCTCGTGCCGCGGATCCAGCCCGACGTCCTCGGGCCCATCCGGCAGTCACGGCGGATACGCTCGACCCGCTGATCTGTACACACGAGCTCCTGACACGGCCGTGATCAACCCGCACAGAGTGACGCGGCCGACCAGCACGAAGAGCCCATTACGCCACACGCGGCATGTCACACACGGTCAGGGCCGTTGGCTCTCCATGTCGTTGTGACGCCTGGCAGGGTGTGCCTGGCGGTCATCAGCCGATATCCCCGGACAGGTGATTCCTCAGGGTCGAGCGCCGCCGTGCCGCGGAGTCTCATGGCAGTCACCGATGTTCAGCGGGCAGCATCTACGCTGTGACCTGCGGCCACCGCGTGATCGTTTGTCTTCACACACCGATGATCAACGGTGGCCGCGTCTATGAGTACCAGTGGGATGGAAAGGCTCGTCGAAGGAGACGCGTGGTGCGTTTCCACGTGGTAGGGGAAGTCCCTGCGCCACAGCCAGGTACCGTCGGTCACCAGAGAAGAGCATCGCGAAGAGTGCCGGTGGGCGCCGCCAGCACATGAGCGATCTACAACTGGAGTACTAACGAGCGGTGAGGTCCAAGGGCTTCGCCGACGGGCCGGGGCGGGTGCGTGCCTCCGGCGGGACGAGGGCGCCGTGTCCCGCGGAGCAGACGACCACGGTCTCGACCGGCGCGCCGCAGTCGGCGTGCGTGACCTCCAGGGGCGGGCCCTCGGGATCGGCCGCATGGCGGTCTCCCCACTGCTTGAGGGCGATCATCGCCGGCCACAGCTCCCAGCCCTTGCGGGTGAGCCGGTACTCGTGGCGGGTGCGGCTGCCGGGCTCGTTGTAGGGGACGGTGTCCAGGATCCCGGCCGCGACGAGCTTGCGCAGCCGGTCCGCGAGCACGCTCTCGGACAGCCCCACGTGCCGGCGGAAGTCGTCGAAGCGCCGTACGCCGTTCATGGCGTCCCGTAGGACCAGCAGCGACCACTTCTCGCCCACCAGGTCGAGGGTCCGCTGGACCGTGCAGTTCTCGGTGCTTGTCTCCAGCCACGTCATGCGGCCCATCGTAGGCTGGCTTCGACGTTGACATCCAGACCCCGTGCTGGCTAGCTTCGAATTCCACATCCAGATCATCGAGGGAGCGACATGGGCAGGTCACGCACGTACGACTGGGAGGACCCCGCCGTCTCCGCCACCGCCGTCGGGCGGTACAGCGGTCTCGACTTCCTCCGCGAGGTGCAGGCCGGACGGCTCCCCGCCGCGCCGATCGCGGCGACCCTCGGGATGACGTTCGAAGAGGTCGAACACGGCCGGGTCGTCTTCGCCCTCGTCCCGGGCGAGGAGCACTACAACCCGATCGGAAGCGTCCACGGCGGTGTGTACGCCACCCTGCTCGATTCGGCGGCGGGCTGCGCGGTGCAGTCGGTCCTGCCGCAGGGGATGGGGTATACCTCACTCGACCTGAATGTGAAGTTCCTGCGCCCGGTCACCGTGGACACCGGCAAGGTCCGTGCCGTGGGCACCGTCCTCAACAGCGGACGTCGTACCGCCCTCGCGCAGGCCGAGCTCTTCGATTCCGGGAACCGGCTGCTGGCGCACACCACCAGCAGCTGTCTGCTGTTCCCCGTCTGAGCGGCCGCCCCGCACAGGAGCGCGACGTACGGAAAGCAGGCAGCTGTGACGGTGTACGACTACGACCGGCGCCGGACGGGGGTTCTGCTGGTCGATCCGCTGAACGACTTCCTCGCCGACGAGGGCAAGCTCTGGCCGCGCATCGCGGAGGTCGCGCGGGAAGTCGACCTGAGGGCCCATCTCTCCGAACTGGTGTCCACCGCTCGTGAGGTCGACGTGCCGGTGTTCTATGTTCCGCACCACCGCTGGACACCGGGGCTGTACGAGTCCTTTTCCCACCCGAACCCGTCACAACGCTCCGTGGACAAGCATCAGCTCTTCGCCCAGGACGCGTTCGGCGGGGACTGGTACCCGCCCCTGCGGCCCGAGTCCTCGGACACGGTCGTCGTGCAGCACTGGGCCCAGAGCGGGTTCGCCAACACCGACCTGGAGATGCGCCTGCGTCAGCGAGGCGTGGACCACGTGATCGTCATCGGACTGCTGGCGAACACCTGCATCGAGACCACGGCCAAGTACGCGATGGAACTCGGATTCCATGTGTCGCTGGTGACCGACGCCACCGCGGCGTACTCGAGCGAACTCATGAGGGCCGCCCATGAATTGAACGGTCCGACCTACGCGCATGTCATCACGGACACGAAAAGCGCCGTAGCGGCACTGAAGACATAAGGTCACAGGGTCAGATGGAGCAGAGGATGTTGGACCGGCTCTGAGCCGGGCTTCACCGGAAGGATCCACTCATGGACGAGCGCTTCGACGTGGTCGTACTCGGAGCAGGACCGGGCGGCTATGTCGCCGCCATCCGCGCCGCCCAACTCGGCAAGCGGGTCGCGGTCGTCGAGGAGCGGTACTGGGGCGGTGTCTGTCTGAACGTCGGCTGCATCCCCACGAAGGCACTGCTGCGGAACGCCGAGCTGGCGCACATCTTCACGCGGGAGGCGAAGACCTTCGGCATCAAGGTCGACGGCGAGGTCTCCTTCGACTACGGCGAGGCGTTCCGGCGCAGCCGCCGGGTCGCGGACGGCCGTGTCAAGGGCGTCCACTTCCTGATGAAGAAGAACGCGATCACCGAGATCGACGGCCGCGGCACCTTCCTCGACGCCCACACGCTCCGGGTCGCCCTCGCCGACGGCACCACGAAGACGGTCGGTTTCGACGACTGCATCATCGCCACCGGCGCCACCCCCAAGTTGCTGCCCGGCACCCGGCTCAGCGACCGTGTCGTCACCTACGAGGAGCAGATCCTCGCCGAGGAACTGCCGCGCTCCATCGTGATCGCGGGCGCCGGGGCCATCGGCATCGAGTTCGCGTACGTCCTGCACAACTACGGTGTGAAAGTCACGGTCGTCGAGTTCCTGGACCGGGTGGCCCCGCTGGAGGACGCGGACGTCTCCGCCGAACTCGCCAAGCAGTACCGGAAGCTGGGCATCGACGTGCTCACCTCTACACGTGTCGAGTCGATCGACGAGTCGGGCCCGCAGGTGCGGGTGACGGTCACCGGCAAGGACGGCGCGCAGAAGGTGCTGGAGGCCGACAAGGTCCTCCAGGCGATCGGCTTCGCGCCGAACGTCACCGGTTACGGCCTGGAGACCACGGGTGTACGCGTCACCGAGCGCGGCGCGATCGACGTCGACGGCCGCTGCCGCACGTCCGTACCGCACATCTATGCGATCGGGGATGTGACCGCGAAGCTGATGCTCGCGCACAACGCCGAGTCCATGGGGATCATCGCGGCCGAGACGATCGCGGACGCGGAGACCATGGAGCTGGACTATGTGATGATCCCGCGCGCCACGTACTGCCAGCCGCAGATCGCCAGTTTCGGCTACACCGAGGAACAGGCGAAGGAGCGGGGCTACGACGTCAAGGTCGCCAAGTTCCCCTTCACGGCCAACGGCAAGTCGCACGGCCTGGGTGACACGGTCGGCTTCGTGAAGCTGATCAGCGACGCCAAGTACGGCGAGCTCCTCGGTGGCCATCTGATCGGTCCGGACGTGACGGAGCTGCTCCCGGAGCTGACGCTGGCGCAGCAGTGGGACCTGACCGTGCACGAGGTCGCCCGCAATGTCCACGCCCACCCGACCCTGGGTGAAGCGGTGAAGGAAGCCGTGCACGGCCTGGCCGGACACATGATCAACTTCTGAGTCCGTGCGACGCGCTGGAGCACCGGCCGTGCGAGGAGGTCGCCTTCCTGCGCGCCGGGCTCGACACCTTGACGCCCGTAGCGCAGCCCCCGCGGTGATTTCCACCGCGGGCGGCTGACGCTTCACGAGGGGGGTGGTGGTGCTGAGGACGCGAACGGCGCCCTCAGGGTCGCAGCACCAGGCGGATCGGATCGCCCTTCTTGTGCTCCAGCCGTTCGACGGCTTCGGCCGCCTGATCCAGGGGCAGTACGTCCGAGATGGAGCGGGAGAAGTCCAGCCGCCCGTTCTCGGTGAGGTGGATGAGCTGCGCCACCGCGTTCGCGCCGGAGCCGAAGTGGCCCAGGAGCCGCAGCTCGCGGGTACTGAAGGTGGTGCTGTCCGCGATGGTGACCGGCTTCCCGCTCAGCCCGACGAGGACCAGCTTGCCGCCGTCGGCCAGCACGGACAGGGCCTGCTCGCGCACCGGGGTGACGCCGGCGAAGTCGAAGGCGGCCTCGATACCGGCCCCGCGGGTGGCGGCGGCGACCTTGTCCGCCAGAGCCGGGTCGGCCGGATCCAGGGCGAGGTCCGCGCCGAAGGCCAGGGCGCGGTCACGGGCGGCGGGGGAGGGGTCGACAGCGATGATGGGGCAGGCGCCCACCATGCGCAGCAGCTGCACCCCGTGCGCGCCCAGACCGCCGATGCCCCAGACCCCGACCGCCTGGCCGGGGCGGACACCGGCGGTGTCGGTGATGGCGCCCCACGGGGTGGAGACCGCGTCGGGGATGACCGCTCCCTGCTCGAAGGGGATCGAGTCCGGGAGCGGGACCAGGGTGTCGATCCGGGCGAGCGCGAACTCGGCCCAGCCTCCGTCGTAGTCGACCCCACGGGTCCAGCCCCGCCCGTCGCGGTACTCGCCGGCCTGGAGGACGACGCGGTCGCCGACCGCCCAGCCGCCCGCGTCCGGACCCGGCTCGGCGACGATGCCGGCCACCTCATGCCCCAGGGTCACCGTGTCACCCCGCAACAGCGCGGGTGTGCCGCCGAGCTCTCCGGAGATCAGGTGGACGTCGGACAGACACACTCCGGCCGCTTCCACCTTGACCAGGACCTCTCCCGCACCGGGGGTGGGCCGGTCCACCTCCTCGACCCGCAGCTCGTGGGTGGGGAAGTGCAGACGCACTGCGCGCATGACAGCCATGACGGCTTCCTCTCCATACGTGATCCGTGCCGAGATCTGTACCGTGAAGTGTCACCGCTGGTGCCGCGGTTGAAGTCCGTTCTACGATCCCGGGGCATGACGACTCCCCCTGCTACGCATGCGGCAAGGAAGCGCGGTTCGACGAACTACCGCCACGCGAACGCATCGCGTTCGACCAGTACTGGCGGGTGGCTCACAGCTTCAACACCGCGGTGCCCGGCTGGCTGGTGCTGCTGCCGCGGCGGCACGTCACGGCCGTCCACGACCTCACCGACGCCGAGGCCGGGGCCCTGGGGGTATGGCAGGTCGGGCTCTCCAGGGCGCTGCGCGGGGTGACGGGTTGCCTCAAGACCTACGTCGTCCAGTTCGCCGAGTCCGAGGGCTTCGCGCACGTGCACTTCCACATCGTGCCGCGCGGGGCGGATCTGCCCGCCGCACACCGCGGGCCGGGCATCTTCGGGCTCCTGGACCGCCCGGAGACGGAGGGGGTGACAGCGGAAGGCGCGGACCGCATGGCCCGCGCCCTACGAGCCCGGCTTCACGGGCTCCCGCACTCTTGGGGTCCGCCGGACGGACCCTAGTTCTGGACCCGGAGGGTGCCCCGGTCGCTCTCCCGCAGCGCGCGACCGATGATCAGGCGCTGGATCTGGTTGGTGCCCTCGAAGATCTGCATGACCTTGGCCTCCCGCATATAGCGCTCGACCGGGAAGTCGCGGGTGTAGCCGGCGCCTCCGAGGACCTGGACGGCGTCCGTGGTGACCTTCATGGCGTTGTCCGTGGCGATCAGCTTGGCGATGGACGCCTCGCAGGCGAACGGGAGCCCCTGGTCCTTGAGCCGGGCGGCGGCGAGCGTGGTGGCCCGGGAGGCCTGGACCGCCGCGGCCATGTCCGCGAGGACGAACGCCAGGCCCTGGTGTTCGATGATCGGGCGGCCGAAGGTCTCCCGTTCGCGCGAGTAGCGCAGCGCGTGGTCCAGCGCTCCCTGGGCCAGGCCCGTGGCCACGGCCGCGATGCCCAGTCGTCCGCAGTCCAGCCCGGCGAAGGCGATCTTGAGTCCCTGGCCCTCCTCGCCGATCCGGCGATCCGCCGGGACGCGCACGTCCTCCAGACGGATGGTCGCGGTGGCCGACCCGGTCAGGCCCATCTTGTGCTCGGGCGGATCGGCTATCAGGCCGGGGGTGTCGGCCGGGACGAGGAAGCAGGAGATCGCGCCCGAGCCCGCGTCGGACGTACGCGCCATGATCGTGTAGAAGTCCGCGTGCCCCCCGTGCGTGGTCCACGCCTTGGCGCCGTTCAGGACGTAGTCGTCGCCGTCCCTGACGGCCCGGGTGCGCATCGCGGCGGGGTCGGAACCGGCGTGGGCCTCGGACAGGCAGTAGGCGCCGAGCAGCTCGCCGCTGAGCATGTCGGGCAGCCACTCCTTGCGCTGCTCCTCGGTGCCGAAGGCGGCGAGGGCGAAGCAGGACAACGCGTGCACGGAGACGCCGACCCCGACGCTGGCCCACACGGCGGCGATCTCCTCGAGGGCCTGGAGATAGACCTCGTAGGGCTGGTCCCCGCCGCCGTACTCCTCGGCGTAGGGCAGGCTCAGCAGGCCCGCCCGGCCGAGCGTGCGGAAGACCTCGCGGGGGAACTTCTCCTCGGCCTCCGCCTCGACGACGCGGGGCGCGAGCTCCTTCTCGGCGAGTTCACGGGTCAGGCCGATCAGGTCGACCGCTTCCGGGGTGGGAAGCGTGCGGGTAGCTGGCATGGGATTTCCTCGGTCGCTCAGAAATCAATGATACGGCGAGCGATACAACAGTATCGTTTTTGGTACCGTGATGCCATGCAGTCCAGCGATGGATCCGCCGGTCCCCTCGTCGGTCTACGCGTCCTCGAACTCGCGGGACTCGGGCCGGCTCCGCACGCGGCCATGGTGCTGGCCGATCTCGGCGCCGACGTGGTGCGCGTCGAGCGGCCCTCCGGCCGGGCGCTGCGGCTCGGCCCGCAGGACGCGCCCGACATCGTGCGGCGCGGCCGCCGGTCGGTGCTCGCCGATCTCAAGGAGTCCGAGGGACGTGCGCTGGTACGGGCGCTCGCCGCCCGGGCCGATGTGCTGATCGAGGGCCTCAGGCCGGGCGTCGCCGAGCGCCTCGGCGTCGGCCCCGAGGACTGCGGCAGGGACAATCCGGGGCTCGTCTACGCACGCGTCACCGGCTGGGGTCAGGACGGCCCGCTCGCCCAGGATCCCGGGCACGACCTGAACTACATCGGTCTCACCGGGCTGCTCCACGCGATGGGCCGTGCCGGTGATCCGCCGCCCCCGCCGCTCAATCTGGTCGGAGATTTCGGGGGCGGGTCCATGCTCCTGCGGCGTCCTGGCCGCGCTCTGGGAGCGCGCACGTTCCGGGGCCGGGCAGGTCGTGGACTCCGCCATGGTCGACGGGGCCGCCCTGCTGGGGCAGATGACGTACGCGCTGCGCGGCATGGGCGAGTGGTCCGACGAGCGGAGCGCCAACCTCCTCGACGGGGCCGCCCCCTTCTACGACACCTACGAGTGCGGCGACGGCAAGTACGTGGCCGTCGCCGCACTCGAACCGCAGTTCTTCGCGGCGCTGCTGGAGGGACTGGGCATCGCCGGGGTCCACCCGTCCGCCCAGGGCGACCGAGGCGGCTGGCCCGCGCTGCGCGCCCGCTTCGCGCGGCGGTTCGCCTCCCGTACGCGCGACGAGTGGGCCGCGCACTTCGCCGGCACGGACGCGTGCGTCACCCCCGTGCTGACGTTCGCGGAGGCGGGAGCGCATCCGCACGTGGCGGCCCGGAGCACCCTCGTCGAGGTCGACGGCATCCTCCAGGCCGCCCCCGCCCCGCGCTTCTCGCGCACGCCCAACCGGCGGCCCTCGGCCCCGGGCGCGCCGGGCGCGGACACCGAGTCGGTGCTGCGGGACTGGGGTGTCGGCTCCCCGGCCGCCACCCCCGCGGTCAGGGCGAGACCGCGTGCACGATGAGCGACGCCAACTCGGCGTACGCCTCCGCGTCGGTCAGCCCCGTGCGCGCGGACACCTCGCCGCGCTGGATCTCCTGCATGGTGGCGGCGACGACCTCGCCCACGAACGCGGCGTGGACGTCACGGAACGCGCCGGCGGCGACGCCGTCCGCGATCAGCTGTCTGATCCGGTCCGCGGCCAGGCGAGTGTTGGCCTCGTACACCTCGCGGGCCGGTTCGAATCCGGCCATGTCGTCGAGGAATCGCCGGGACAGCGGCCTCAACTGCTGCGCGACCGCGTTCAGGTACACCACCACGCGCTCCGCGGGCGCCGAGGTGTCCGCCACCTGCTTCTCGATGGCCTCGGCCGCGCTCCGGAAGTAGTGCTTCACGGCCTCGCGGACCAACTCCTGTTTGCTGCCCGCCAGTTGGTACAACGTCGTCTTCGAGCAGCGCAGCCGTTCGGTCAGCTCGTCGAGCGTGAACGAGGCGAAACCTTCCGCCGCCAGCAGGGCGACCAGCCTTTCGAGCAGGTCGGTCTGGCGCGCTGTGCGACGTGTGGACGGCATGACCTCAGCGTAGCCGTTTCCCTTCACTCGGCAGGAGGTGCTGTCAGCGGGCGGTCCAGCCGCCGTCGACGACGACCGTCTGCCCGGTGACATAGCTTCCGGCGTCGCCGACGAGCCACAGGACCGCGCAGCCATGTCGTCGGCGGTCCCCTCCTTGGGCAGCGGAGTGTTGCGGCGCCGGTACTCGGCGGCGCGCTCCCCCTCGTAGAGCGGGCCGGTGATCTCGCTGCGGAAGAAGCCGGGGGCGACCGTGTTCACCCGGATCGAATGCCGCGCCCACCGCACCGCGAGTTCGGCGCTCAGACCGGACAGGCCGGCCTTGCTCGCCGCGTACGAGGCCTGTGGGATACCGGGGATGCCGACCCGGCCGCTGATGGACGAGACGTGGACGATCGCGCCGCGGCCCAGGGCGCGCATGGGGGGAACACGGCCTGCGCGAGCAGCAACGGGGCCAGCAGGTCGAGGTCCATGGTCCGGCGGACGGCGTCGAGCGGTTCGGACTCGGCGCGTGTGTGCAACCTCGTCCAGGGCGACGGCCCCGGCGTGGGGGTGCCGCTCGCCGGTCACCCGGACGTCGACATGATCTCCTTCACCGGTTCGACGTGCGCGGGCATCGACATCGCGAGGAACGCCGCGCCCACGGTGACGACGACGAGGGTGACTCAGGAACTCGGCGGCAAGAGCCCGAACATCGTGCTCGACGACGAGGCCTTCGCCGAGAACGTCGGCAAGGGCGTGGCCACCATGATGGGCAACTCCGGGCAGACGTACAGCGCGCCCTCACGGATGCGCGTCCCCGCCGCCCGGATGGACGAAGCCATCGTCATCGCCCGGGGGACGGCGTCCGGGATCACCGTGGGCGACCCCCAAGGGCGACTTCGTGAGGGGACCGGTGGTCTCGGGGCCCAGTTCGAGAGGATCCAGGCGCTGATCCGAAAGGGCATCGACGAGGGCGCCACCCTGGTGGCCGGCGGCCCGGGACGCCCGGACGGGCTGGAGAGGGGCTACTACGTGAAGCCCACCGTGTTCGCCCGGGTCACGAACGACATGACCGTCGCCCGCGAGGAGATCTTCGGGCCGGTGGTGACGATCCTCGGCTACGACAGCGTCGACCACGCCGTCGAGATCGCGAACGACACCGAGTGCGGTCTCGCCGGCTTTGTGGCGGGCCCGGACCTGGAGAAGGCGCGTGCCGTGGCGCGTCGCATCCGGGCGGGACGGGTCGCGATCAGCGACGCGCTCGACTTCGGCTGCCTGTTCGGCGGACCCAAGAAGAGCGGCAACGGGCGGGAGTGGGGCGAGTTCGGCTTCCACGAGTACCTGGAGACCAACGACACCCCCTACACGCCCGAGGCGGCCTCGTCGGGCTGACGAGGCCGCCTCACGGAGCGGACATCCGGATGCCGGCGGCTGCGGGCGGGGGTGCCGGGACGGGTCAGGCGCCGCAGGAGCGCAGGAACTTGCGGGTGCGTACGGCGATCGGGAGCGGCTTGTCCGGCTCGCAGGGGTACATGTCCTGCTCGACGATGGCGAACAGGTCCACGCCCAGACGCTGGGCGGCCACCAGAACGGGCTCCAACTCCGGTACACCGGACGGGGGTTCGCACATCACGCCGCGCTGCACGGCGGGACCGAACGGCACCTCGTTCTTGACGACGTCGGCGAGGATCGCCGGGTCGACCTGCTTGAGGTGCAGATAGCCGATGCGCTCGCCGTACGTCTCGATGAGCTTGACGCTGTCGCCGCCGCAGTAGGCGTAGTGCCCGGTGTCCAGGCAGAGGTTGACCAGGTCGGAGTCGGTGGAGTCGAGGAAGCGCTCGACGTGGTCCTCGGTGTCGATGTGCGTGTCCGCGTGCGGGTGGACGACGATGTCGAGGCCGTAGGTCTCCTTGACCTCGTGGCCCAGCCGTTCCATGCCCTTGGTCAGGTGGGCCCACTGCTCGGCGGTCAGCTCGGGCGGCTCGATGATCTCGGCGGTCTTGTCGTCCCGCCAGAAGGAGGGGATGACCACCAGATGCTTCGCGCCCATGGCCCGGGTGAGCGCGGCGACCTCGCTGACGTGTTCCCAGGTGGCGTCCCAGACGGACGGTCCGCGGTGCAGCCCGGTGAAGACGGTACCGGCCGACACCTTCAGGTCGCGCTTGTCGATCTCGGCGGTGAGCCGGGCCGGGTCGCTCGGCAGATAGCCGTAGGGGCCGAGCTCGATCCAGGAGTAGCCCGCCTCGGACACCTCGTCCAGGAAGCGTTCCCAGGGCACCTGCTGGGGGTCGTCGGGGAACCAGACGCCCCAGGAGTCCGGCGCGGAGCCGA
This sequence comes from Streptomyces mirabilis, assembly GCF_039503195.1. Classification (NCBI taxonomy): domain Bacteria; kingdom Bacillati; phylum Actinomycetota; class Actinomycetes; order Kitasatosporales; family Streptomycetaceae; genus Streptomyces; species Streptomyces mirabilis. The sequence continues at coordinate 1,346,821 of NZ_JBCJKP010000001.1, read as the reverse complement.
CCCGGATGCGGTCCAGGGGAGCGGTCATGTCAGGAGGTCCCTTCGGGAGTGGCCGCCACGGGTGCTTTGAGGTCCTCCGCTTCGGGGAGTTCCTCGACGTCGACGCCTCGGACCTGGGCCAGTTCGTGCTTGAGGGCGGCGAGTTCGGCGCCGCCGGCCATGTGGTTGGTCAGCTCTTCCAGGCTGACCTCGCTGCGAGCGGCGCTGAGTTCCATGGTGCCGAGGCGCAGGACGCTGAAGTGGTCGCCGACCATGTACGCGTGGTGCGGGTTGTGGGTGATGAAGATGACGCCCAGGCCGCGGTCGCGGGCGGCGGCGATGTACTTCAGGACCACGCCGGACTGCTTGACGCCGAGGGCGGCGGTCGGCTCGTCGAGGATGAGGACGCGGGCTCCGAAGTAGACGGCGCGGGCGATGGCCACCGACTGGCGCTGGCCGCCGGAGAGGGTGCCGATGGGCTGGTCGAGGTCGTCGAGGACGATGCCCATGTTGCGCAGTTCCTCGTCCGCGGTCTTCTTCATGCGGTCGATGTCGAGGCGCTGGATCGGCCAGGGGCCCTTGGTCATCTCGGAGCCGAGGAAGAAGTTGCGCCAGACCGGCATGAGGGGGACGGTGGCGAGGTCCTGGTAGACGGTGGCGATGCCCTTGTCGAGGGCCTCGCGCGGGGTGGAGAAACGCACCGGGACGCCGTCGACGCGGAACTCGCCCTCGGTGTGCTGGTGCAGGCCGGAGATGATCTTGATGAGGGTGGACTTGCCGGCGCCGTTGTCGCCGAGGACGCAGGTCACCTGGCCGGGGTGGACGGCGAGGGAGACTCCGTGCAGGGCACGGATGTTGCCGTAGGCCTTCCCGGCGCTGCGCAGTTCGACGATCGGGGCGGTGCCGTCCGCGGGCGGAGCGTCCGGGAGGATGGCGCCGGCGGGTCCGGATCCGTTGGTTGTCATGGGTCGGTTCACCTCCGGGTCGCCGCGCGGCGGACCCACAGATTGATGAGCGTGGCGCCGAGCAGCATCACGCCGAGGAAGGCCTTGAACCAGTCGGGGTTCCAACCGGCGTACACGATGCCCTGGTTGACCATGCCGAACATGAAGGCGCCGAAGACCGGTCCGATCGCGGAGCCGTAGCCGCCGGTCAGCAGACAGCCGCCGATCACCGCCGCGGCGATGTAGATGAGTTCCTGGCCGACGCCCTCGCCGGACTGCACGGTGTTGAAGGAGAACAGCTGGTGCATGCCGATGAACCAGGCGCCGAAGCCGACCATCATGAAGAGCGTGATCTTGGTGAAGGTGACCGGTACGCCGACCGCGCGGGCGCTGTCCTGGTTGCCGCCGATGGCGAAGATCCAGTTGCCGTACTTGGTGCGGAGCAGGACCCAGGTGGCGATGGCCGCGAAGACCAGCCACCACACGACGGTGATCTTCACCTGGACGCCGCCGACGTCGAAGGAGGAGGCGAAGACCTTCTTCGCCTGGTCGAAGCCGTCCATGGTGCTGATGTCGTCGGTCGCGACGTTCCCGGTGATCAGCTTGGTGACCGCGAGGTTGACGCCTTGCAGGATCAGGAACGTGCCGAGAGTGACCAGGAAGCTCGGTAGCCCGGTGCGGACCATCATCCAGCCGTTGAACGCGCCGACCGCCAGCGAGACGATGAGCGCGACGATCACGCCCACCCAGACGTTCATGGTCAGTTGGTAGCTGATCATGCTCGCGGTGAGAGCCGAGGTGATCACGGCGACGCCGGCCGACAGGTCGAACTCGCCGCCGATCATCAGCAGGGCCACGGGCAGTGCCATGATCCCGATCGTCGACGACTGGTAGAGGACGGTCGCCATCGAGCTGCCGGAGCGCACCGACGGCGCCGCGATCAGGAAGAAGACGAACACCGCCACGGCGCCGAGGAAGACGCCGACCTCGGGCCGGGCGAGCAGCCGCAGCGTCAGGGAGCGCTGCGCGGTCCGCCCGTCGGTCTCCTTCGGGCCGGGGCCGGCGGTGTGGTCACCGCCGGCTCAGCCTGCTGGGCCATGCCCATCACCGGGTGCCCTTCGCGGCGAACTGGGCGACGGCGTCGACGTTGGACTTGTCGACGAACGCCGGGCCGGTCAGGATCGGCTGCTCACCGCCGCCGCTGTAGTTGCCGTTCGTCTTGTAGAGCCACAGCGAGTCGACGGCGAGGTAGCCCTGGAGGTAGGGCTGCTGGTCGACCGCGAACTGGATCGTGCCCTTGCTGATGGCACCCGTCAGGTCCTTGTTGAGGTCGAACGTGGCGATCTTCGCCTTGCTGCCGGCGTCACCCACCGACTGCACCGCGGTCAGGGCGTACGGGGCGCCGAGCGTGACGACGTAGTCGATGGCGCTGTCCTGCTTGAGCTTGGCGGTGATCGTCGACTTCACGGACGGCATGTCGGTGCCGTTGACGTACAGGGTCTCCGTCTTGCCGCTGAAGGTCTTCTTCACTCCGTCGCAGCGCTGGGTGAGTCCGATGTTGCCCTGCTCCTGGATCACACAGACGGCCTTCTTCGCGCCTTCCGAGTTCAGCCTCTTGCCCAGAGCCTCACCCGCCACCGTCTCGTCCTGGCCGAAGAACTCCATCAGACCCAGCTTCTGCCAGTCGCTGACGCCCGAGTTGAGGCCGACCACGGGGATCTTGGCCGACGTCGCCTTGCTCACGACGTCCTTCATGGCGTCCGGCTTGGCCAGGGTGATCGCGATGCCGTCGACCTTCTGGTCGATGGCGTTCTGGACCAGGTTGGCCTGATTGCCCGCGTTCGGGTCGGCGGAGTAGACCAGCTTCACGTTGTCCTTGGCGGCCGCCGCCTCGGCGCCCTTGCGGACGATGTCCCAGAACGTGTCGCCGGGTGCCTGGTGGGTCACCAGCGCGACCGTCATACGGGGAGTGTCGGCCTTGCCGGCCGACACCGCCGCCCCGCTCTCCTCGGCCTTCTTTCCGCCGGAACTGCTGGAGCAGCCGGCTATGAGCAGCACGGATGCCGCCGCGGTCGCGACGAGGGGGGCGATTCTGCGGGTACGGGGGTGAAACGTGCGGTCCATCTTTCCAGCACCTCACTGTGCGACAGGGGAAAGGGAACGGGACGGCGCCGGGGCGCTGGGCCCGTGCTGAGCTCGGACAGGACGTCCGGGTCGATGCGGGTGACTCGGCTGCTTCGTTGGGACGGGATACAAGCCCCTGACACACCCCCCTGTCAATACTTTGTTAAGACATCATTTCCTGAGCAGGTCCGAATGTCCGTACAAAGTCTTGACAGGGGAGGGCCGTGGGTCCTACACCTAAGAGGCACCGGGCGCCCCGTTGCCCGCATCCCACGCATCAGGAGCGTCACGCATGCCTGAGTCCGCTGAATCCTTCGACGCCGAATCCCTCGACGTCATCACCATGGGACGCATCGGCGTCGATCTGTATCCCCTGCAGACGGGTGTGCCGCTCGCGCAGGTCGAGTCCTTCGGGAAGTTCCTCGGCGGCTCGGCGGCCAACGTCGCGGTGGCCGCCGCACGCCTGGGCCGGTCCACCGCGGTGATCACCCGCACCGGACAGGACCCCTTCGGCACCTATCTCCACCAGGCGCTCAAGGAGTTCGGCGTCGACGACCGCTGGGTCACACCCGTCGACGCCTACCCGACGCCGATCACGTTCTGCGAGATCTTCCCGCCGGACGACTTCCCTCTCTACTTCTACCGGCGGCCCAAGGCACCCGACCTGGAGATCCGGACCGACGAGCTGGACTTCTTCGCGATCCGCGCGGCCCGCATCTTCTGGATCACCGGCACCGGCCTGAGCGAGGAGCCCAGCCGCTCCGCCACGCTCGCCGCACTGAAGACGCGCGCCAAGTCCGGCACCACCGTCTTCGACCTCGACTGGCGGCCCATGTTCTGGTCCGACCCGGACGAGGCACGCCCGTACTACGCCGAGGCGCTGCGGCACTCCACCGTCGCGGTCGGCAACCTCGACGAGTGCGAGATCGCCACCGGCGTACGCGAACCCCGCGCCTGCGCCGAAGCCCTGCTGGCGGCCGGTGTGGAACTCGCCGTCGTCAAACAGGGCCCCAAGGGAGTCCTGGCCGTCCACCGCGACGGCACCGTCGCCGAGGTCCCGCCGGTCCCGGTGGAGGTCGTCAACGGCCTCGGCGCCGGAGACGCGTTCGGCGGCTCGCTCTGCCACGGTCTGCTGTCCGGCTGGGAGCTGGAGAAGACCATCAGGTACGCCAACGCGGCCGGCGCGCTCGTCGCCTCCCGTCTCGCCTGCTCCTCCGCGATGCCCACCGAGTCCGAGGTCGAGGGCCTCCTCGCGCGCGGCTGACCGCCGCCACCCCCTGAACGGAGCCTGTCTTGAGCATCAGCATCCCCGACCTCGCCACGGTGCGCGCCCGGCATCCGGAGGCCATCGCCGAAGCGGCCGCGCGCCGGGTCCGCCGCCCGCTGATCGGTGACAGCGGTCGCCTGATGATCGTGGCCGCGGACCACCCCGCGCGCGGCGCGCTCGGCGTCGGCGAGCACCGCCTGGCCATGGCCAACCGCGCCGACCTCCTCGAACGACTCTGCGTCGCGCTGGCCCGGCCCGGGGTGGACGGGGTGCTCGCCACCGCCGACATCCTGGAGGACCTGCTCCTCCTGGGCGTTCTGGAGAACAAGGTCGTGATGGGTTCCATGAACCGCGGCGGCCTGTCCGGCGCGTCCTTCGAGATGGACGACCGCTTCACCGGCCACCGCGCCCAGGACATCGAGCGGCTGCGCTTCGACGCCGGAAAGCTGCTGGTGCGCATCGACTACGACGACCCGGGCTCCCTGGAGACCCTGCAGACCACCGCGCGCGCCATCGACGACATGGCCGCCCGCCGACTGCCGCTGTTCGTCGAGCCGTTCATATCCCGCCGGGTGGACGGCAAGGTTCGCAACGACCTGAGCGCCGAGGCCGTCACCCGGTCCATCGCCATCGCCTCCGGCCTCGGTGGCACCTCGGCCTACACCTGGCTCAAGCTCCCGGTCACCGACGACCCCGACGACATGGCCGGGGTGCTGGAGGCCTCCACCCTGCCCGCCGTGCTGCTCGGCGGCGAGGTCGGCGGCGACCAGGAGGGCGCGTACGAGAGATGGCGCAAGGCCCTGCGGCTGCCCACCGTCCAGGGCATGGTCGTGGGCCGCTCGCTGCTCTACCCCGCCGAGGGCAGCGTGGAGACCGCGGTGGACACCGCGGTCGGCCTGCTCTGACTCCCACCCGCCCGCGCCGACTCGCCGCCTCCCGAAGGCGCGCTCTGATTCCCGTAGAGGAGCCCCTCCCGATGACCACCACGCACCATCTGCCCGCGGGCAAGGCCGCCGCCGACGTCTACGCGGTGGACGTCACTCCCGAGTCGGCCGGCTGGGGCCACTCCAGCCTGCGGGTGCTCGAACTGCCCGCCGGCGGCTGGCACGCCTTCGACACCGGCGACAGCGAGTGGATCGTGCTCCCGCTCTCGGGTGGCTGCACCGTCGCGGTCGGCGGCGACACGTTCCGGCTCGCCGGGCGCGAGAGCGTCTTCAGCGGCGTGAGCGACTTCGCGTACGTGCCCCGCGACGCCCAGGTCTCGATCGCCTCGCGCGACGGCGGCCGGTTCGCGCTCACCGGCGCCCGCTGCACCCGCCGGCTGCCCGCCCGCTACGGGCCCGCCTCCTCCGTCCCCGTCGAACTGCGCGGCAGCGGCTCCTGCTCCCGCCAGGTCAACAACTTCGGCGCCGCAGGGGTCTTCGAGTGCGACAAGCTGATCGCCGTCGAGGTGATCACCCCAGGTGGCAACTGGTCCTCCTTCCCGCCGCACAAGCACGACGAGCACCGGCCCGGCGAGGAGTCCGAACTCGAGGAGATCTACTACTTCGAGTTCGCCCCCCACGAGGGCACACCCGGCCTCGGCTACCAGCGCGTCTCGCCCTCGGGCCACGGCGCCCACACCGATGTGCTGGCCGAGGTGCGCGACGGCGACGTCGTCCTCATCCCCGACGGCTGGCACGGGCCGTCCATGGCCGTGCCCGGCCACGACATGTACTACCTCAACGTCATGGCGGGCCCCGGCACCGACCGCGCCTGGCTGATCTGCGACCACCCCGACCACGCCTGGATCCGTGACACCTGGCCGGAGCGGCCGGTCGACCCCCGCCTGCCCCTCTACACCGCCCCCGAGAGGTCCTGATGAGCACCACCACCCGTCGCCTGACGACAGCCCAGGCGCTGGTGCGCTTCCTGTCCGCGCAGTACAGCGAGCGCGACGACGTACGCCACCGGCTGATCGCCGGCACCTGGGGCATCTTCGGCCACGGCAATGTGGCGGGCATCGGCCAGGCACTCCTGGAGGCCGGCGAGGACACCATGCCCTTCCACCAGGGCCGCAACGAGCAGTCCATGGTGCACGCGGCGGTCGGCTACGCCCGCCAGCTCAACCGCCTCTCCGCGCAGGCCGTGACCACGTCCATCGGTCCCGGCGCCACCAACCTCGTCACCGGCGCCGCCCTCGCGACGATCAACCGCCTGCCGGTACTGCTGCTGCCCGGCGACTACTTCGCGACGCGCTCCGCCGACCCGCTGCTCCAGCAGCTGGAACACCCCGTCGAGGCCGATGTCTCCGTCAACGACACACTGCGCCCCGTCTCCCGCTACTTCGACCGGATCACCCGGCCGGAGATGTTGATCCCGGCCGTGCTGAACGCGATGCGGGTGCTGGCCGACCCGGCGGACACCGGTGCGGTCACCCTCGCCCTGCCGCAGGACGTGCAGGCGGAGGCCTACGACTGGCCGGAGGAGTTCTTCGCCGAGCGCGTCTGGCACGTACGCCGTCCCGTCGCCGATCCGTACGAACTCGCCGAAGCCGTACGGGCGATCCGCGCCGCCGAGCGCCCCCTGATCGTCGCCGGCGGGGGAGTGCACCACAGCGAGGCCGAAGGAGCGCTCAAGGCCCTGGTCGACGCCACCGGCATCCCCGTCGCCTCCACCCAGGCGGGCAAGGGCTCCCTGCGTCACGACCACCCCGCCGACCTCGGCGGCATCGGCCACACCGGCACCGCGGTCAGCGACGACATCGCCCGCACCGCCGACCTGATCATCGGGGTCGGCACCCGCTACACCGACTTCACCACCGCCTCGAACACGCTGTTCCAGCAGCCGGGCGTGCGGTTCGTCAACCTCAACATCACCGCCTTCGACGCCCACAAGCTCGCCGCCCGGCCGCTGGTCGCGGACGCGCGGACGGGGCTCGAGGGGCTGACGGAGGGGCTGTCCGGCCACCGGGTCGACGCGGCGTACGCGGCCGAGTACCGCGCGGGCAAGGCGCGTTGGGAGGAGGTCGTCCAGGCCGCCTACCGGGCGGAGGACTCCGCCGTGCCCACCCAGACGCAGGTCCTCGGCGCCCTGGACGCCGTCGTCGGCGACGACGACGTGGTCATCAACGCGGCCGGCTCGCTCCCCGGTGACCTGCACAAGCTGTGGCGGGCGCGCGGCCCGCGTCAGTACCACCTGGAGTACGGCTACTCCTGCATGGGCTACGAGATCCCGGCCGGCATCGGCGTCCAGCAGGCGGCCCCCGGCACGCCCGTCTGGTCACTGGTCGGCGACGGCACCTATCTGATGATGCCCACCGAGATCGTCACCGCCGTCCAGGAGGGCCTGCCCGTCAACCTGGTCCTGATCCAGAACCACGGCTACGCCTCCATCGGCGGCCTCTCCGAGGAGGTCGGAGGCGAACGCTTCGGCACCGCCTACCGCTACCGCGCCGCCGACGGCACGTTCTCCGGAGCCCCGCTGCCGGTGGACCTCGCCGCCAACGCCGCGAGCCTCGGCATGGACGTCATCCGCCCTAAGACCGTACGAGAACTGCGCGACGCCCTGGCCGCGGCACGCGTCTCGGACCGGCCGACCTGCGTGTACGTCGAGACCGACCCGACGCCCACCGCTCCGCCCGCCGAGGCCTGGTGGGACGTACCCGTCGCCGAAGTCGCCTCCCGCGACGCCGCGTCGAGTGCCCGTGAACGGTACGACGGCCACGTCGCCGACCGCCGCCGCCACCTCTGATCCCGACCTCTTCGCCTGCCCCGCCACCGAAAGGCCCCCGCACCATGAAGACCATCACCCACTGGATCGGCGGCAAGCCCGTCGAGTCCGCCTCCGGACGCTTCGGTCCCGTCTACAACCCGGCCACCGGCGTCCAGGAGAAGCAGGTCGGTTTCGCCTCGGTCGACGAGGTGGACGCCGCCGTCGCCAACGCCAGGTCGGCGTACGAGAGCTGGGGCAGCGCCTCGCTCGCCAAGCGCACGGCGATCCTCTTCAAGTACCGCGAACTGCTCGACGCGCACCGCGACGAGATCGCCGAGCTGATCACCGCCGAGCACGGCAAGGTGCACTCGGACGCGCTCGGCGAGGTCGCCCGCGGCATGGAGATCGTCGAGCTGGCCTGCGGTATCGCCGAGAAGCTCAAGGGCGAGCTGTCCACCCAGGTCTCGACCCGGGTCGACGTCGCCTCGATCCGCCAGCCGCTGGGTGTCGTCGCCGGCATCACGCCGTTCAACTTCCCGGCCATGGTGCCCATGTGGATGTTCCCGCTCGCCATCGCCTGCGGCAACGCCTTCGTGCTCAAGCCGAGCGAGAAGGACCCGTCGGCCTCCTTCCGGCTCGCCGAGCTGGCCTCCGAGGCCGGGCTGCCGGACGGTGTGCTGAACATCGTGCAGGGCGACAAGGTCGCGGTGGACCGTCTCCTGGAGCACCCGGACGTCGTCGCGGTCTCCTTCGTCGGCTCCACGCCCATCGCCAAGTACATCCAGCTCAAGGGCGTCGAGCACGACAAGCGCGTACAGGCGCTGGGCGGTGCCAAGAACCACATGCTCGTCCTGCCCGACGCCGACCTGGACTTCGCCGCCGACCAGGCGATCAACGCCGCCTACGGCTCGGCCGGCGAGCGCTGCATGGCGGTCTCGGTCGTGGTCGCGGTCGGCGACACCGGCGACGAGCTGGTCGGCAAGATCGCCGAGCGGGCGAAGAGCCTGCGCATCGGCCCCGGCGACGACCCCGCCTCCGAGATGGGCCCGCTGATCACGCGCGAGCACCGCGACAAGGTGGCGTCGTACGTCGCCGGCGCGGCGGCCCAGGGCGCCGAGGTCGTCGTCGACGGCACCGGCTACTCCGTCGACGGTCACGAGGACGGCTTCTTCCTCGGTGTCTCGCTGCTCGACAAGGTCCCGGTGACGGCGGACGCGTACAAGGACGAGATCTTCGGCCCGGTGCTGTGCGTGGTGCGCGCCGACACCTACGACGACGCCATCAAGCTCATCAACGCCTCCCGCTGGGGCAACGGCACCGCGATCTTCACCCGGGACGGTGGCGCCGCCCGCCGCTTCCAGCTGGAGGTCCAGGCGGGCATGGTCGGCATCAACGTGCCGATCCCGGTGCCGGTCGGCTACCACTCCTTCGGTGGCTGGAAGGACTCCCTCTTCGGCGACCTGCACATCTACGGCAACGACGGCATCGCCTTCTACACCCAGGGCAAGGTGATCACCACGCGGTGGCCCGACCCGGCCGACGCGGGCATCAACCTCGGCTTCCCCAGCCACTCCTGACTCGCAGTGGCGGCCGGTGCGGGGACGGATCCCCTCGACTCCCGCACCGGCCGCCCTCAGGACCTACCGTCAGGACGATGCGATGGCAAGGGTTCCCGTCCGCCGGACCGCCCGGACCCCACGAGCAGCGGCCGCGATGCCCGTGGGCCTGGACTTCGCGCTGGACCGCAACAGCCCCGTACCGCTCTACTACCAGCTCGCGCAACAACTGGAGGCCGCGATCGAGCGCGGTGTGCTGAGCCCGGGCAGCCTGCTGGGCAACGAGGTCGAGCTCGCGGGCCGCCTCGGCCTGTCCCGCCCCACCGTCCGTCAGGGCATCCAGACCCTGGTCGACAAGGGTTTCCTGGTCCGCCGCCGGGGCGTGGGCACCCAGGTGGTGCACAGCCAGGTCAAACGCCCCCTGGAGCTCAGCAGCCTCTACGACGACCTGGAGAACGCCGGACAGCGTCCCACGACCCAGGTGCTGCACAACGCGGTCGAGCCCGCGTCCGCCGAGGTCGCGGCGGCCCTGGGCATCGCGGAGGGCGGCGCGGTGCACCGTGTGGAGCGGCTGCGCCTCACCCACGACCGGCCCGTGGCGGCCCTGTGCAACTACATCCCGGAAGGGCTGCTGGACGTCGACACCACCCGGCTGGAGTCGACCGGCCTGTACCGCATGATGCGGGCCGTCGGGATCACCCTGCACAGCGCCCGCCAGTCCGTGGGCGCCCGCTCCGCCTCGCCGGAGGAGGCCGAGCGGCTGGACGAACCGGCGGGCGCCGCCCTGCTCACCATGCAGCGCACGGCTTACGACGACACCGGCCGCGCGGTCGAGTACGGCACCCACATCTACCGCTCCTCGCGGTACGCCTTCGAGTTCCAGCTGCTGCTCCGCACCTGAGCGCGCCGCGACCGACGGGCGCCCGCCCGTCCGTCACTCCCCGGTGTCGCGGCGGGCCCGGTCGCGGCGGCGCAGCAGGAGGAAGCCCCCCGCGAGGGCGGCGACGCCGGTGGCGGCCGTCCAGGCCGGCAGGTCGGAGGAACCGGTGGCGGCCAGGTCGCCGCCCTTCCCGCCGAGGGGGCTCGCGGAGGAGGAGGGCGTGGCGGACGCGCCGCCGGAGGGCGACGTACCGGACCCACCGGCGGTGGGCGTCGGCGACGCCGTCGCCTCTGCGGCGGTGGCCCGGGGCCGGCTGAACGCCAGGGTGCCGAAGCCGAGTTGGTCGTAGCCGCCGCTGTGGGGGCCGTAGTCCCCGCCGCCGCCCTCGGGCGCGAACCGGGCCGAGATCTTCGTGAGGTGCGGCGCGTCCAGCCCCCGGCGCTGGGTGTAGTGGTTGGCGATCATGGCCCAGATCGGCCGGGCCATGGCCGGGTCGACGGCCGCCGCCGCGGACGCCGTCTCCGAACCGGACCAGATGCCGGGCGCGCCCTTCTTCCGGGTGTAGGAGGTGTAGGGCACGTCTCCACCGAGGCTCCACTTGGCGACGTACTGGGCGCCCTTGAGGAAGCGGCTGTCGTCGTAGCCGTACAGGTCGATGCCCTGGTTCCAGGCCATCTCGCAGATGGTGCCCATCAGGCCGACGCCCAGCAGGGCATGACCCTGGTCGCGGCCGGCCTCTGCCCATTCGGCGAGGCCGTCGGCGTACACGACCGGGATGGCGTTCTTGACGGAGCCCATCCCCGCGCCGTGCTTGAAGTACTCGACGGCGCGGTCGACCTTCGCGCGGTCGTCGCACAGGATGCCGATGGCGAGGACGGAGGAGATGTTCGTCAGGTCCCAGTTCGCCCAGTAGTTGGTGACGTAGGAGCCGTTGTGGTGCGCGAGGAAGTCCTCGCTCACCGGGTGGAAGACGTCGAGCATCATCTTCTGGAACCGGGCCAGTTCGAAGCCGTCGTGACCGCGGACGAGCTCGGCGGCGTTGGCGAACTGGTAGCCGTAGAGACCCGAGGCGAGGAACCGGTCGGCGCTGCCGTCGAGCCTCGTCAGCCTGGCCGACCAGGCGTTGAGGATGTCGCGGGCGGTGTCGGCGTGCGCGGTGTCTCCGGTGATGTGCCAGCGCAGGGCGTTCTGGTAGGCGGCGTGGATGTCGTTGTAGAGCGTGACGTAGTTCTCGGGCGTGCCCGAGCCGCGGTAGACGGTCGCCTGGGGGTTGGCCGTCCAGGTGCTCTGGGCGTGCCGGTTGGCCGTCAGCCTGGCGAAGCCGGCCGTGTAGGGCTCCGCGCCGGCCTTCACCCGGGTCGCCATGCGCTGCAGATCGGCCCGGGTGTGCAGCATCCCGGGGTGCGCGAAGGCACCGTCCGCCGCCGTTGCCGGGGGCGCCGCGAACGCGGTGCCGGCCGCGGTGGCACCGGCGATCTTCAGCATGTTCCGGCGACTGATCTGTGCTGTCACTGACGTGGTTCCTTAGCGCTCGGTGCCCGGGGATGCCTACGCACAGGAGACGCCGTGGAACGCGGCTGATAACAGAAAGTCTCCCAGAGGCCTTCCCGCATGGTCGCGATGACCGATCCGGCCATCGCGACCGCCCCGTCATGCCAGAGGCACCCACGTGCCCTGCTCGGCGGAGCGGGACATCGCGTCCAGCGCGGCCGCGCTGTGCACCGCGTCGGCCGGCGTCGCGCCGTACGGAGTGTTCTCGGCGATCGACCGCAGGAAGTGGTGGGCCTCGATGACCTTGAGATCGTCGTAGCCCATGCTGTTCGCGGAACCCGGCTGGAAGGCCGCGTACTCGCCGTCCCCGGGGCCGACGTACACCGTGCTGACGGGCTGGTCCTGGTACGACGTACCCCTGCTGACGCCCAGTTCGCCCATGCGCCGGAAGTCCCAGAAGACCGCGCCCTTGGTGCCGTGCACCTCGAAGCCGTAGTTGTTCTGCTCGCCGACCGAGACCCGGCAGGCCTCCAGCACGCCCCGCGCACCGGAGGCGAAGCGCAGCAGACAGTTGACGTAGTCCTCGTTCTCCACCGGGCCCAGTTCGCCGCCCGTCGCGCGGGTGTGACCGGCGGTGGCGCCGGTCGGGCGGGCCCGGCGAGGCAGGAAGATCGCGGTGTCGGCGGTCAGCGCCTCGATCTCGCCGAGCAGGAAGCGCGCCAGGTCGACGCCGTGCGAGGCCAGGTCGCCGAGGACGCCGCTGCCGCCGCGCTCCCGCTCGTAGCGCCAGGTCAGAGCGCCCTCGGGATGGGCCGCGTAGTCGCTGAACAGGCGGATGCGGACATGGGTGACGGTGCCGATCTCGCCGGAGGCGATCAGTTCGCGGGCGGCGGCGACGGCGGGCGCGCCCCGGTAGTTGAAGCCGACCGTGCCCTGGACCCCGGCCTTGGTGACCGCGTCCGACACGGCTCGGGCGTCCTCGGCGGTCAGTCCCACCGGCTTCTCGATCCAGATGTGCTTGCCCGCCTCGGCCATGGCGAGGCCGATCTCGCGGTGCAGGAAGTTCGGCGCGGCGATGCTCACCGCCCGGACCCGGGGATCGGCGGCCACCTCGCGCCAGTCGCGGTGGGCGGCGGCGAAGCCGTACTGGGCCGCGGCCTCCTCCGCCCGGCCCGGCACCTCGTCGGCGACGGCGACCAGTTCGGGCCGCAGGGACAGCCCGGGGAAGTGGTGGGGCACGCGGGCGTACGCCTGGGTGTGCACCCGTCCCATCCAGCCGAACCCCACGACGGCAACGCCGAGCGTACGCACCATGACTGCCCCTCTTTGGACCGGTCCAACGATTTCCCGGCTCACATTGAAGGCCTCTGCAGTGCGTGTCAAGCCCTTTGACAAGCTCGCCCGCCGTATGGAACGGTCCAGGAATGGAGCCACGCAGACCATGAGAGCACCGACGATTCGCGATGTCGCCGAGCGGGCCGGAGTGTCGAAGTCGCTGGTCTCCCTCGTGCTGCGCGGCTCCGACCAGGTCCGTGACGAGAAGCGGCAGGCCGTGCTGGCCGCCGTCGAGGAGCTCGGCTACCGGCCCAACGCCGCGGCGCGCAGCCTCAGCGAGCGGCGCACCCGTACGGTCGGGGTGCTCCTCAACGACATGCGCAACCCCTGGTTCGTGGAGCTGCTGGACGGTCTGAACTCCCGGTTGCACGACTCGGGCCTGCACATGCTGCTCGCCGACGGCCATCTCAACCGGCGTCTGGGCGAGGACCTCACCCGTACCTTCGTGGACCTGCGTGTCGACGGTCTGATCGCCGTCGGCACCCTGCCGGCCGCCGAGGCGCTGCGGGCGGCGGCCGGGCAGATTCCCACCGTGGTCGCGGGCGCCCGGGAGCCCGAGCTGCCCGGCGTCGACGTCGTCGCCAACGACGACGAGCGCGGCGCCCGCCTGGCCACCGAGCACCTCATCGGCCTCGGCCACCGCCGGATCGCGCACATCGCGGGGCGGGGGGTGGTCGGTGAGCTGCGCCGCCGCAGCTTCGAGGCGGTCATGCGCGAGCACGGACTGGCCGCGGAGGCGGTCGTGGAGCAGGGCGACCTGACCGAGGAGGGCGGCTACCGTGCCACGGTCCGGCTGCTCAGCGCCCGCGAACGGCCCACCGCCGTCTTCGCGTTCAACGACATCGCCTGCGTCGGCGCCCTCTCGGCCGCCGAGGAACTCGGCCTCCAGGTGCCGCGCGACCTCTCCCTCGTCGGCTACGACAACACCTACCTCTCCCGGCTGCGGCACCTGTGGCTCACCACCGTGGACAGCGCCGGCCATGACGTCGGCCGCCGTGCCGCGCAGTGTCTGCTCGACCGGATCGCCGACCCCGCCCGCCCGGGCGAGGTGGTCCTCACCGCCCCGGCCCTCGAGGTCCGCGGCACGACGGCACCCCCACTCGGTCAGGCGGGCGCCGGCGCCGGAGCGACGGCGGTGCGGGCGGTGAGGGACGCCGAGTAGCGGCGCGGCAGGAGTACGGCGGTGGTGGCGAGGCCGGTGAGCAGACCGAGCCAGATGCCGACGGTGTCGAGGCCGAGCGGGTGGGCTTCCAGCCACGCGGCGGGCAGCCCGACGGCGCAGTAGCCGATCAGCGTGATCCGGAAACCGTGGCCGGCGTTCACGGCGATGGACGCCACGGTGATCTGGAGCGGTGCCTGCGGGCGCCGCATCCCGACGGTGAACCGGCGGATGGCCTGGAACCACAGACAGGGCAGCAGTCCGTGCGCCAGGGCGAACAGCATCGTCCGGGCGCTGTCGACGACCGCCGCGTCCTGCCCGAGCAGGCCCAGGCATCGACGAGGATCACGAGGACGGCTGCGTCCCGCGCTCGGCCGGGCGGTGGAACGGACGGCCGACGTGGTCGTCCTGCTGCCGCGGGTCCTCGGCATCATGCTCATCGCGCTGGCCTGGCCGGACGGTGGACGCCTGGCCGTCAACACCGCGGCCGTCGTCCTCGGAGTCCCCTACGCCGCACGGCTCGTCGCGGGCGCGGCGGCCCCCTCGCGCAGTCCGGCTACATCGAGGCCGCCACCGCCCGCGGCGAGAGGCTCTGGCATCTCACCCTGCGTGACTGCACCTGCTGGATTCGGGTCGCCTGGTCCGCCACGGCCCCACCGCCGAGTTGCTGTCCGTCTGACTCGGCGGTGGGGCCGTGGCGGTTCGGCCGTGCAGGTGCCAGGCCACGCGTCTGCCGCGTGATCCGCCGGACAGGCCCTGGCCCCCTGAGGGTCAGGGCAGCCGCTTCAGCAGTTCGGCGGCGAGGGGGGCGGAGGACGCCGGGTTCTGGCCGGTGACCAGGTTGCGGTCGACGATTACCTTGGGGGCCCACGGCTCGCCCTCCTGGAAGTCGACGCCCGCCTCGACGAGCCGGTCCTGGAGCAGCCACTTCGCCTTGTCGGCGAGACCGGCCTGCGTCTCCTCGGCGTTGGTGAACCCGGAGACCCGGTAGCCCGCGAAGGCGTTGGTGCCGTCCTCCTTCGTCGCGGCGAGCAGCGCGGCCGGACCGTGGCACACCACACCGAGCGGCTTGCCCGACTCCAGCGCGAGGGTGAGCAGCCGACCCGAGTCCGCGTCGACCGCCAGGTCCTCCATCGGGCCGTGGCCGCCGGGGTAGAAGACGGCCGCGTAGTCGGCGAGGTCGACCTCCGCCAGCTTGACCGGCCGCTGGAGCGCGGTCATCGACGCGAGGGCGTGGGCGATGCGGTCGGCGGCCTCCTGGCCACCGTTGACCTCGGGAGCCAGGCTCCCCTTGTCCACGGTCGGCACGACGCCGCCGGGCGTGGCGACGACGACCTCGTGGCCCGCGGCCTCGAACGCCTCGTACGGGGCGACGGCCTCCTCGGCCCAGAAGCCGCTCGGGTGGCGGGTGCCGTCGGCGAGCGTCCAGTGGTCGACGCCGGTGATCACGAAGAGAATCTTCGACATGGTGCGTTTCTCCGAGGGTGCGGGGGCGTTGCCGGTCGTTCCTGTCGTACGCCCCGACGCACTTGACCCAGTGCGTCGCGGCGGCGATGTTCTCGACCGTAAGCGGCTCTGGCATAGGTGACCAATAGGGAGCGTCGTCGCAGCCATAGGAATGCCAATGCCTGGACGCCGGACGCCACCCCCACTACTCTGCTCGTAACCTAATCAATTAGTTGAGTGCGAGAGGCGGGGCCGGCATGCACCCCTTCCGGAAGGCCGTAGAGGCGGGCGACCTCACCGCGATCGAGGAGATGCTGGCCGACGACGTCGTGTTCACCAGCCCCGTCGCCTTCAAGCCGTACCCGGGGAAGGCCATCACCGCGGCCATCCTGCGGGGCGTCTCCCGTGTCTTCACCGACTTCCGCTACGTACGCGAGATCGCCGGTGCCGACGGTCGCGACCACGCGCTCCTCTTCACCGCGAAGGTGGGCGACAAGGAGCTCAACGGCTGCGACTTCCTGCACTTCGACGAGGACGGCAGGATCGACGACCTGATGGTGATGGTCCGCCCGCTCTCGGCGGCCCAGGCGCTCTCCGAGGCGATGGGTGCCCAGTTCGAGCGGATCTCACGCGAGGCGGCGGAGGCGATGGGCGGCTAGGAACCGTTCGTTCGTTTCAGCTCGTGCGGGGTCAGTCGGTGCTCGCTCGGGGGCAGTTCGTTGGGCTCGCGGTGCTCCCTGACCTCGTGGACCGGGCCACTGTCGGGCAGGCGAGGCTGTTCCTCCGGGCGGGGCGGGGGCGGCTGCTGTTGCCGCTTGCGGCGGCCCCACCACACGACACCGACCAGCACCGCCACCAGCACGACGCCCACGGCGAGCGGCCCGATGATCAGCAGACCCTGGGCCGCGGCGAGCACTGTCCCATCCGTATCCATGGCACTCATGCGCCCCCGAGTACCCGAAGTCATGCGCATGAACCGGGTGAGCCCGCCCCGGAGGGCGGCCGCCAGGCCCTGAGGTGCGGGGTTTGACGGGTCTTCCCGCGGCTACCCGCCCGCGGTGACGACAATGACATCCCAGCAAGAACTCATCCGATTCCTGGAGGACCGCTTCGAGTGTGCGCAGGCCTGCGCCGAGGCCGCCCGTGCCTGTGCGCTGCGGGCGAGCACGGTGGATCCGGACGGGCCGAGGGAGCAGGAACTCGTACGGCGCAAAGGCCTTCTGTGTGTGGAGGTGTGCGACGCGACCTGTCGTGTGCTGGCGGAGGAGGCCCGCCGGGACACGGCAGGCATCCGCGTCCAGGTCGAGTGGTGCCGTACCGTCTGCCGCGAGTGCGCGGACGTCTTCGACGAGCACCCGGGCGGGCAGGACAGCGCCAAGTCCTGCCGGGCGTGCGCCGAGGCCTGCACGGATTTCCTCGCCACACTGAGCCGCGGCTGAATCCCTGACGCTCCGCCCCGGAGTTCGGGTACGGCGTCGTTGACGGACCGGCGCCGCGGTGCGGACGATGGCCCGCATGCGATTTCTGGGGCGCGTTCGGCACGATCTCTCCTCCGGCGAGAACCTGGAAATCTATGCTGGGCAGCCGTCGACAGGTCGCCGAGCTGGCGGCGGAGGTGCGTGCCCGCGCCGTCGGCGACATTTCGGCGGAGGACTTCTTCAGTGGCGACAAGCCGGAACTCGTCCAACAGATACGTGGGGCACGGGACATCGGCATCGTCGGAGTGACCCTCGCCCGCACGCTCCGCAACTCGATCGACGAGCTGGAGCGTCGAGCCGTATCCGGATCCGTGATCAGGATCGCGCTCATCGACCCCTCCGGCACCGCGCCCGCCGAGGCCGCGCGCCGCAGCACCATCCCCCACCGGCCCGAGGTGTACCAGAACCGACTGCGCACCTCGATCGACCTCCTGCGAGAACTGCTCGAGAAGCCAGGGGTGAGGGACAGGGTCGAGGTGAGGTTCCTGCCGTTCGTGCCGGCCTTCGGGCTGGTCCTGCTGGACCCGCGGCGGCCGGGCGGCATCATTTACGTGGACGTCCACTCCCACAGCTCGGCCAGCGGGGACGCCGTGTTCACCCTGCGCCCCGACCGCGACGGGCACTGGTACCAGCACTTCCAGGCCGAGTTCGACCGTGTCTGGGAGTACGGCCGCCCGGCCGACGCCTCGGACGGGTTCCCGGGATGAGGGGCCCCCGGGAGGGGCGCGGTCGGGACGCCGCTGTCTTCGGCATTCACAATTTCTGAAACACGTTCTACGGTGTGCGCCGTCAGGTCCGGCCTTGGGGAGCCAGGAGGCGCCGTGCATCTCGAATACACGCCAGAACAGCAGCGGCTGCGGACCGAACTGCGCGGCTACTTCGCCGAGTTGGTGCCCGACCACGCCTACGCCCGATACGACGACCCGGCCGCCCAGAAACGGTTCTACCGCGAGACGATCCGGCGGCTCGGCAGGGACGGCTGGCTCGGGGTGGGCTGGCCCACGGAGTACGGCGGGCGCGGGCTGACCCCGATGGAGCAGTTCATCTTCTTCGACGAGGCCGCCCAGGCGGGCGTACCGCTGCCCCTGATGGCGCTGAACACCGTCGGCCCGACGATCATGCGGTTCGGCACCGCGGAGCAGAAGGAGTACTTCCTGCCCAGGATCCTCTCCGGCGAGATCGACTTCGCGATCGGCTACAGCGAGCCCGACGCGGGGACGGACCTGGCGGCGCTCAAGACCAGGGCCGTAAGGGACGGCGACGAGGCCACCGGCCACTACACCGTCAACGGGCAGAAGATCTGGACGACCAACGGCGACACCGCCGACTGGGTCTGGCTCGCCGTGCGCACCGACCCGGACGCCCCACCCCACAAGGGCATCACCATGCTCCTCGTGCCGACCTCCGACCCCGGTTACTCCTGCACCCTCATCAACACCCTCGCCTCGCACGACACCACCGCCAGCTACTACGAGAACATCCGCGTCCCCGTCTCGCGCCGGGTGGGCGAGGAGAACAAGGGCTGGCGGTTGATCACCAACCAGCTCAACCACGAACGCGTCACCCTCGCCGCACACGGCACCATGGCGATCCGCGCCCTGCACGACGTCCAGCGCTGGGCCATGGACACCAAGCTCGCCGACGGCCGCCGCGTCGCCGACCTCCCCTGGGTGCGCCGCCGCCTCGCCCAGACCCACGCCAGACTCGACGCGATGAAGCTCCTCAACTGGCAGATGGTGAACGCCGTCCAGGAGGGCACCCTCACCCCGCAGGACGCCTCCGCGGTCAAGGTGTACGGCTCCGAGGCCCGCCGGGACGCGTACGCCTGGCTCATGGAGATCGTCGCCGCGCCCGGCGTCCTCAAGGAGGGCTCCACGGGCGCCGTCCTGCACGGCGAGCTGGAACGCGGCTACCGCTCGGCGGTGATCTTCACCTTCGGCGGCGGGAACAACGAGATCCAGCGCGAAATCATCTCGTGGATCGGACTGGGGATGCCGCGGGTCCGGCGTTAGCCTGACGGGGTGGACGCGCTTCGCACAGGTGACCAGGGACTGTTCGGTCCCTCCTCGGTGACCTGGCAGATGCACGGTGATCCCATGATGTGGGTCGCCGGCATCCGCGCGCTCTACCTCCAGGCCCTGCACCCCCGCGCCGTCCGGGGCGTCCTGCAGAATTCCGACTTCCGGCGCGAGGCCTGGGGCCGCCTGATGCGCACCGCGAACTTCGTCGGCACGGCGACGTACGGCACCACCGAGGCCGCCGAGCAGGCCGGCGCCCGGGTCCGGAAGATCCACACCCTGCTCAAGGCCACCGACCCGGACACGGGGGAGCGGTACCGGATCGACGAGCCGGAGCTGCTGCTGTGGGTGCACTGCGCCGAGATCGACTCCTATCTGCACGTCCTGCGCCGCTCGGGGTTCCCGTTGACGGACGCGAACGCCGACCGGTACATCGACGAACACCGGGTCAGCGCACGCCTGGTGGGCCTCGACCCCACCGACGTACCGGCGAGTCGGGCGGAGCTGGCCGCCTACTTCGAGAAGGTGCTGCCGGAGCTCGCCGCCGGGCCCGAGGCACGGGACGTGGACGACTTCCTGTCGCACCCGCCGACCCCTTCGCTGCTCGTCCCGGCGCGCGCCCTGCTGTGGCGGCGCGTGGCGCAGCTGGCGTACGCCGCTCTGCCGCCGTACGCCCACGAGCTGTACGGCAGACCCGCGCCGGCCCCCTCGACGGTGACCCGGCGCCTGCGTGTCACGGGCACCTTGCTGCGCTGCGTTCCCGCACGTCTTCGCTGGCAACTCCCGCCCAAACACATTCTGCGGGCCATGGCGCGGCTCGGCCCCGGCTCCCGACCGGCGCCGTACAAAGTCGGCAGATAACTCGCCATACTGGACGGGCCAGGGGAGGGCGCGGCGAGCAGCGACGGGGGCGATCGCACGAGATGGCGGAGACCAGGCTGATCCAGAGCCGGTACCGACTGCTCGATCTGATCGGGCGAGGAGGTATGGGTGAGGTGTGGCGCGCCCGCGACGAGTCGCTGGGACGGCAGGTGGCCGTGAAGTGCCTCAAACCGCTCGGCCCGCACCACGATCAGTCGTTCACCCGTGTGCTGCGGGAGAGATTCCGGCGTGAGGCCCGGGTGGCCGCCGCGCTGCAACACCGCGGGGTGACCGTGGTGCACGACTTCGGCGAGTCGGAGGGGGTGCTGTACCTGGTGATGGAGCTGCTGGAGGGCCGCAACCTCAGCCAGCTCCTGGAGGACAACAAGCAGCATCCGCTCCCCGTCGCCGACGTCGTCGACATCGCCGACCAGGTGTCCGGGGCCCTCGCCTACACCCACCAACAGGGCATCGTGCACCGCGACCTGAAGCCCGCCAACATCATGCGGCTGGCCGACGGCACGGTGAAGATCTGCGACTTCGGCATCGCGCGCCTCGGCCACGACATCGGCTTCACCGCCCGGCTGACCGGCACCGGCATCGCCATGGGCACCCCGCACTACATGTCGCCGGAGCAGATCAGCGGTGCCCAGGTCGACCAGCGCAGTGATCTGTACTCCTTCGGATGTGTGCTCTACGAAATCGCCACCGGGGCACCGCCGTTCGACCTGGACGACGCGTGGGCGATCCTCGTCGGCCACCGTGACACGCCTCCCGAGCCGCCGCGCCACCACCGCGCCGAGCTCCCCGAGTACTTCGAGCGGATCATCCTGGATCTGCTGGCCAAGGAGCCGGAGAGGCGCCCGCAGGACGCGCGCGAGCTCGGTCGGCGCATCGGCACGGGGCGTACGACTCCGGTGTACGTGCCGACGGTCGTGTCCCCCGCGATCGGGCGTCCCGCCGACGAGCGGCGCATGTGGGAACCCTCGACGAGGGGTCCCGCACCCTCTTCCTCGCGTGAACCCCGGCTGCCCTCCTGGACCCGGGGCATGACCACGGGCCACAAGGCGACCGGTGCCGGACTGGGCGGCGCCCCGCCGGACGCGGCGGCGGGCCTGACCGGCGAATGGACGGCGCGCCCGGCCACGTCCGCACCGGAGGTGCCGGAGCGCGTCGAACGCCCCACTCCCGCACCGGAGTCGCTCATCACCCTGACGGGCCGGCACAACGCCGGACTGAGCCTCGGGCGGCTCGGCCGGTGGACCGAGGCGGGCGAGGTGCACCGCGCGGTCGCCGCCGAACGCGAGCACGTCCTCGGCCCCGACCACCCCGACACCCTCGCCAGCCGCTACGAGGTCGGCTTCACCCTCAGCCGCACCGGACGCGCCGCCGAAGCGCTGCGCGAGTACGCGCGGGTCGCCCGGGGCAGGGAGCGGGCACTCGGCCCCGACCATCCCGACACCCTGGCCGCGCGGCAGGAGATGGCGTACGTACTGGGCCAGTTGGGCCGTCACTTCGAGGCGCACCAGGCGTACACCGCGGTGCTCGCCGTCCGGGAGCGTGCCATGGGCCCCGACCATCCCGACACCCTCCGCTGCCGCCACAACCTGGCCTTCAACCTGAGCAGGCTGGGCCGCCTGGAGGACTCGTACCGGATGGCGAACGAGGTCGCCGCCGCGCGGGCCCGGGTGCTCGGTGCGAACCACCCCGACACGCTCGTGACACGGTACGAAGTCGCCTACGCGCTCGGTCAGTTGGGTCACTGGCCCGAGGCGTTGCAGACCTACCGGGAAGTGGCCGAGGCACGAGCCCAGGCCCTCGGCCCCGACCACCCGGACACCCTCTCCGCCCGCTACGAGGTCGGCATCAGTCTCGGCCGGCTCGGTCGCAGCGCGCAGGCCCTGGAGCTGTACCGGGACCTGATCGACGACCGCACCCGAGTGCACGGCCCCGCCCACCCCGAGACCCTGCGCGCCCGGCACGGCCTCGGCGTCAACCTGGGCCGGATGGCGCGCTGGGAGGAGGCGCTCGCCGAGTCCCGTGACGTGTGGGCCATCCGCGAGCGTGTGCTCGGCCCCGAGCACCCGGACACCCTCGTCAGCCGCCGCGAGGTCGCGGTCGGCCTCGGCTGGCTGGGCCGCTGGTCCGACGCCCTCACCGAGTACCGGGGCGTCGCCACCGCCCGCGAACGTGTCCTCGGCGCCGACCACCCCGACGCCCTGGCCAGCCGCAACGACGAGGCACACTGCCTGGAGCAACTGGGCCGGGGCCAGGAAGCGGTGGAGCTGTACCGCCGAGTGGCCGCGTTGCGGCAGCAGAGGGCGGCCCGGGGAGGCTGAGGGACTCCCGTGCGAGGGTTGCGCTGCGCTCGCCCTGTTCGAGGGACGGCACCGGCCGTACGGCGGTGTCGTGGTCGGCGGTGGCGAAGGCCACGCCGGCGCGGCTGCCCGCGCTCGTGCCCGGTCCGGACGCCGGCGCCGTGCCCCGTCCGGATGCCCGCCGGGTGCCGCGTACCTCTGGCCGTTCTGGATCATCGCGTGCTACGAAGAACCATGCCTGCACACGAGGGATAC
Organism: Streptomyces mirabilis; assembly: GCF_039503195.1. NCBI lineage: Bacteria > Bacillati > Actinomycetota > Actinomycetes > Kitasatosporales > Streptomycetaceae > Streptomyces > Streptomyces mirabilis. The sequence goes on along the minus strand of NZ_JBCJKP010000001.1, from coordinate 1,324,017 downwards.
GACGTCGTGATCGTCGGCGGGGGCCACAACGGACTCGTCGCCGCCGCCTACCTGGCCCGGGCCGGCCGATCCGTGCTGGTGCTCGAGCGCCTGGGGAGCACCGGCGGCGCCGCCGTGTCCACCCGGCCGTTCGCCGGAGTCGACGCCCGGCTGTCGCGCTACTCCTACCTGGTCAGCCTGCTGCCCCGGAAGATCGTGCGGGATCTGAGCCTCGACTTCCGCGTGCGTGGCCGCACCGTGTCCTCGTACACGCCCGTCGAACGCGGCGGACGGCCCACCGGCCTGCTCGTCGGCGGCGGCGAACGCCGCACCCGCGAGGCCTTCGCGCGTCTGACCGGCTCGGACCGCGAGTACGAGTCCTGGCAGCGCTTCTACGGCATGACCGGCCGCGTCGCCCAGCAGGTCTTCCCGACGCTCACCGAACCGCTCCCCACCCGCGAGGAACTCCGCGCCCGCATCGACGACGAGGAGGCCTGGCGGGTCCTCTTCGAGGAGCCGGTCGGTGTCGCCGTGGAGGAGAACTTCGCCGACGACCTCGTACGCGGTGTCGTCCTCACCGACGCGCTCATCGGGACCTTCGCGGACGCCCACGACCCGTCCCTGCGCCAGAACCGCTGCTTCCTCTACCACGTGATCGGCGGCGGCACCGGCGCCTGGGACGTGCCGGTCGGCGGCATGGGCGCCCTCACCGACGCGATCGCCGCGGCGGCGCGCACCGCGGGCGCGGTGGTCGCCACCGGCCACGAGGCGGTGCGCATCGAGACCGACGGGCGGGCCGCCGAGGTCACCTACCGCACCGCGGACGGCGAGGGCGTCGTCCCGGCCCGGCACGTCCTCGTGAACGCCTCGCCGCAGGAACTCGCGCACCTCACGGGCGACGAACCGCCCACCCCCGCCGAGGGCGCCCAGCTGAAGGTCAACATGCTGCTCAAGCGGCTGCCGAGGCTGCGCGACACCTCGGTCGACGCACGCGAGGCGTTCTCCGGCACGTTCCACATCGCGGAGGGCTACGAGCAGTTGGCGACCGCCCACGCGCAGGCCGCGTCCGGTGAGCTGCCCACCGCACCGCCCTCCGAGATCTACTGCCACTCCCTCACCGACCCGAGCATCCTCGGCCAGGACCTGGTCGACCAGGGCTATCAGACCCTCACCCTCTTCGGCCTCCACACACCCGCCCGGCTGTTCGAGCGGGACAACGACGCCGTACGGGCGGAGCTGCTGAAGTCGACCCTGGCGCAGTTGGAGGCGCACCTCTCCGAACCGCTCGCCGACTGCCTGGCCACCGACGCGGACGGCCGGCCCTGCATCGAGGCGAAGACCCCGCTCGACCTGGAGCGTGACCTGCGGCTGCCCGGCGGCAACATCTTCCACCGCGACCTCGCCTTCCCGTACGCCCAGGAGGGCACGGGCCGCTGGGGCGTCGAGACCCGGCACGCGAACGTCCTGCTGTGCGGGGCGGGCGCGGTGCGCGGCGGCGGCGTGAGCGGGGTGCCCGGGCACAACGCGGCCATGGCCGTACTGGAGGGCGCGAACGACTAGCTCCGCCGTTCGGTCGTGTGCCGCCGGCGCGGCGCGAGGCCCGGAACTCCGTCGAGGGACCGGCCAGAAAACTGACGGAGCATCAGAAAAGGCCTTCCCTCGTCCGGAGGACTGCGGCATTCTGCGGCCATGCAGACGGAGCTGAGCAAGAAACTGGGAGTCGAGCACGCCATTTTCGGCTTCACGCCGTTTCCCGCCGTCGCCGCGGCCATCAGTCGCGCGGGCGGATTCGGTGTGCTCGGCGCGGTCCGCTACACCGCCCCCGACGACCTCAAACGCGACCTCGACTGGATCGAGGCGAACGTCGACGGCAAACCGTACGGCCTGGACGTCGTCATGCCCGCGAAGAAGGTCGAGGGGGTGACGGAGGCCGACGTCGAGGCGATGATCCCGGAGGGGCACCGGCAGTACGTCAAGGACACTCTCGCCAAGTACGGCGTGCCCGAACTCGCCGAGGGCGAGGCGTCCGGCTGGCGCATCACCGGCTGGATGGAACAGGTCGCCCGCACCCAGCTCGACGTCGCCTTCGACTACCCGATCAAACTGCTCGCCAACGCGCTGGGCTCACCGCCCGCCGACGTCGTCGCACGCGCCCACGAGCGCGGGGTGCTCGTCGCGGCCCTCGCGGGCAGCGCCCGGCACGCGCGCAAACACGCCGAGGCGGGTATCGACGTCGTCGTCGCACAGGGCTACGAGGCGGGCGGCCACACCGGCGAGATCGCCTCGATGGTGCTCACCCCCGAAGTCGTCGACGCCGTCGCCCCGCTGCCCGTACTCGCGGCGGGCGGCATCGGCAGCGGACAACAGGTGGCCGCCGCCCTCAGCCTCGGCGCCCAGGGGGTGTGGCTCGGCTCCCTGTGGCTGACCGTCACGGAAGCGGACATGCACGCGCCCGCCGTGACCCGCAAGCTGCTCGCCGCCGGGTCCGGCGACACCGTCCGCTCGCGCGCGCTGACCGGCAAGCCCGCGCGCCAGCTGCGCACCGAGTGGACCGACGCCTGGGACGACCCGAACGGCCCGGGCACACTCCCCATGCCGCTCCAGGGGCTGCTGGTGGCCGAGGCGGTCTCCCGGATCCAGAAGTACGAGGTGGAACCGCTGCTCGGGACGCCGGTCGGGCAGATCGTCGGCCGGATGAACAGCCAGCGCAGTGTCCAGGCCGTCTTCGACGACCTGACGAGCGGCTTCGAGCGGGCCGTCGACCGCGTCAACCGGATCGCGGGAAGGGGCGAACAGTCATGAGCACCGCACCCAACGGCTTCTGGGCCCAGGCCACCGCCGACCCCGGGCGGACGATCCTGATCACCCCGGACGGGGACGAGTGGACCGCGGGCCGGCTGCACGCCGCGGCCAATCGACTCGTCCACGGTCTGCGCGCCGCGGGACTCGAACGCGGCGACGCCTTCGCGGTCGTCCTGCCCAACGGCGTCGAGTTCTTCGTCGCCTACCTCGCCGCCTCCCAGGCCGGCCTCTACCTGGTGCCGGTCAACCACCACCTCGTCGGCCCCGAGATCGCCTGGATCGTCTCCGACTCGGGCGCCAAGGTGCTGATCGCCCATGAACGGTTCGCCGACGCCGCCCGTCACGCCGCGGACGAGGCGAGGCTTCCCGCGACGCAGCGGTACGCGGTGGGCACCGTGGCCGGCTTCCGGCCGTACGCCGAACTTCTCGACGCTCAGCCCGACTCGGCGCCCGCCGACCGCACCCTCGGCTGGGTCATGAACTACACCTCGGGCACCACGGGCCGCCCCCGCGGCATCAGGCGCCCGCTGCCCGGCAAGCTCCCCGAGGAGTCGTACCTCGGCGGCTTCCTCGGCATCTTCGGCATCAGGCCGTTCGACGACAACGTGCACCTGGTCTGCTCACCGCTCTACCACACCGCCGTACTCCAGTTCGCGGGCGCCTCCCTGCACATCGGGCACCGCCTGGTGCTGATGGACAAGTGGACGCCCGAGGAGATGCTCCGCGTCATCGACGCCCACGCCTGCACCCACACCCACATGGTCCCGACCCAGTTCCACCGGCTGCTGGCCCTCCCCGACGAGGTGAAGGCGCGCTACGACGTCTCCTCGATGCGGCACGCCATCCACGGCGCCGCCCCGTGCCCGGACCATGTGAAACGGGCCATGATCGAGTGGTGGGGCCACAGTGTCGAGGAGTACTACGCGGCCAGTGAGGGCGGCGGCGCCTTCGCGACCACCGAGGACTGGCTGAAGAAGCCCGGCACGGTCGGCAAGGCCTGGCCCATCAGCGAACTCGCCGTCTTCGACGACGACGGCAACCGGCTGCCGCCCGGTGAACTCGGCACCGTCTACATGAAGATGAGCACCGGCGGATTCTCGTACCACAAGGACGAGAGCAAGACGAAGAAGAACCGCATCGGCGACTTCTTCACCGTGGGTGACCTGGGCTGTCTCGACGAGGACGGCTATCTCTTCCTCCGTGACCGCAAGATCGACATGATCATCTCGGGTGGGGTCAACATCTACCCGGCCGAGATCGAGGCCGCATTGCTCTCCCACCCCGCCGTCGCCGACGCGGCCGCCTTCGGCATCCCGCACGACGACTGGGGCGAGGAGGTCAAGGCCGTCGTCGAGCCCGCCCCGGGTCATGAGCCGGGCCCGGCCCTCGCCGTCGACATCCTCGCCCACTGCGAGCGCCTGCTCGCCGGGTACAAGCGCCCCAAGAGCGTCGACTTCATCGAGTCGATGCCGCGCGACCCGAACGGGAAGCTGTACAAGCGGCGTCTGCGGGATCCCTATTGGGAGGGCCGTGCGCGAGCGGTGTGACAGCGGAGCGGGATGTGTGACCGGGGTGGTCCGCGCCCGCGCGGGCAGGGACCACCCCGCTGCCGTCAGCGGTGCTCGCCCACGCGGATCACCCGCAGCCCGGGCGAGGACAGGATGTCCTTTTCGCAGAACCGGGAGGTGACCCACTTCCCCTCGGAGAACAGCCGCGTCTGGTCACTGAAGTGCGGCGAGTTCGGGTTCGAGGACTGGGAGTAGGTCAGCAGCGTACGGGCGACCGGGCAACGGCCGCCGTCCCACCCGACGGCCTGGATGTACGAGGACCCCGTGGTGACCTCGGTGTAGCCGCCGGCCGCCGCGTCCCACACCGGCTCGACCTTGTTCCACACGCCGAGCGACTCCGTGCCGCCCGGCACGGGGATGCGTCGATCGCCGCGGACGACGACCTGGTGCGCGCCGAGCGTCGCGTCCAGCGCGATGCCCGCCGCCCGCAGCTCGCTCACCGCGTCGGCGAGGGCCGTGGCCACGCCGGGCGCTTGCGTGTTGAGCGTGTTCGGCGTGTGTACGGGGTCCGCCGCCGAGAACGGCACCTTCCAGAGCTGCGCGGGCGCGGTCACGGCGGTCAGCCGCCGCCAGAACCGGTCGAAGAGCAGTGCGCCCCGGCTGCCGGTCTTCATCGAGTGGTCCCACGTCTTCAGCACACCGCACGCCTCACTCACGTCGACGGCCTTGCCGTCGCTGCCCGTCGCCGTCCCACCGGGCAGCGCGGCACAGGCACGGGCCGTGTCGGCGGCGATGAGGTCACCCGAGGTCGCCCGGTTCGCGAACTGCTGCGCCTGTAGGTCCCGTACGGTCAGCTCGCCCTTCGCGGCCATCGCGGACACGTCCGCCTTCGCGCCGCGCGCACGGCTCGACAGCGGCGAGCCGATCGGCCCGAAGACCCGTTCGTACCCCGTGAGCGGCCGGTCCGTATTGGCCAGCCAGGCGCTGTCGTTGGAGTTCTCCGCGTACGGCGCGTCCTTGAGGACCGGCATGTGCGCGGGCCCGAAGATCCCGGGCTGTACGGCGTCGGGGTCGCTGCCCGGCGCGCATTCGCCGCGGGAGCCGTCGAGGACCGCGATACCCGACGACGGATAGAGGGCCTTGCCGAGCGCCGTCGAGCAGCGCTGGGCCAACTCGTCGGTGATGCGCGGGAGGACCTGCGACTGCGTGAACAGCGAGTGTCCGCCCGAGTCGGCGGCGATCGTGTTGATCCAGGGCAGCCCCTGTGTGCGCCTCAGCGTCGTGAGGACGTCGGCCGTGTCGCGGGCCCGGCCGAAGCCGAGGGCGGTGTCGGGGGCGCGCAGGTTCTCGGCGTTGGGGTCGTTGAGGGCGTACGCCGTCGTGGAGGTCCAGGGCAGCGGGAGTCCCGCGCCCAGCGAGGTGACGACCGGGCCGTAGCGGGTCCACCACTGGGTGCGGGTGACGGGCGGGCCGCCCCGCGCCTCGACGGTCACGGTTCGCCTCGTCATCCGCTCCGGCTTCCCGTCCACCAGGTAGGTCGTCGGGTCGGCCGGATCCAGCGTCAGCTGATGGAGGTTGAGCGTGACACCGGTGGCGACGGTATGGCTCCAGGCCATCCGTGCGTTGTGCCCGATGGAGACCGTGGTGGAGCCGAGCAGCGCGCCGCCCGCCACGTTCAGCTCTCCGGGGATCGTCTGCTGCGACTGCCAGAAACGACGGCCGCCCTGCCACGGATAGTGCGGGTTGCCGAGCAGCAACCCGCGGCCGTTGGCCGTGGTGGCACCGCTGAAGGCGACCGCGTTGGACCCCATGTCGGCGGTGTCGAGGAGTTTTCGGGCGGCGCGCGCGGCACTCTGTGGGTCGGGTATGCCGACGGCGGTACGCGCGGCGGTCGTCGCGGGCGGCCGCGCGGCCGTGATGCCGTCGACCGCGCGGCCCTGACCGCCGAGCACCGCCAGCGCGAAGGTACGCGCGGCCACGTCCACGGCGGTCACGGGCCGGACCCAGAAGGCGCCCCGGCAGGCCGGATCGGTGATCCGGTTCTGGGCGAGCCAGGCGTTGTAGCCGGCCGCCCAGCCCCGCATCAGATCCTTGGAATCGCGGCTCGGACCCCGTGGCGCGGGCTCCGCGAGCAGTTTCTCCACGGTGCCCGTGGCACGCACGCCGCGGAAGTAGAGGTCGCTGGAGAGGTTCTCGGCCGCCGAGGACAGCGAACCGTCGGGTGCCGCGTCGGGACCGAAGAAGCGGGAGCGTTCTCCGCGTACGGTCACGAACCCGTCGGCGAGGCTGCACACCTGGTCGGCGGCCTGCGCCCAGCCGGTGCCGAAGCCGAGGTCCGCGTAGTTCTTGGCGAGGATGTGCGGAATGCCGTACTCGGTGTAGCGGATCACGGCGGACAGACCGCCGGAGGACGGGTGGGACGGAGAGTGCTGACGCTCCTGGCCGTTCGCGGCGGTCGCGGGCAGCGCGGCCGAGGCGGTGAGCAGGGCTACGGCCAGGACAGCGAACCGTCCGGGGCGGATGCGCATCGTGCCTCCCGACATCATTGAGGGAAGGGGCGGTTGAGCGTAACAACAGCCACAGACGTGTGACCTGGTGTCAGTACGTTTCACGGCGGGGTTGATCCTCTTCGCGCCAAGGGCGCGGGACGCTTGACCCCGTTCGCGGGCCGGAACGAGGATCACGGCACAGCAGTCGGACGAAGGAGCAGGTCATGACGGCGGGTCAGAACCCCACGGTGGCGGCGGGCCGGAGCGTCACGGTCGACGGGGTGCTGCGGCGCAGCGCCCGGCGGACCCCCGAACGCGTCGCGATCCACTACCGCGACCGGTCCTGGACCTACGCCGAACTCGACGAGGCCGTCTCCCGCGCGGCCCAGGTGCTGCGCTCCTCGGGACTGGCGCCGGGCGACCGTGTCGGTGCCTACGGCCACAACTCGGACGCGTACCTGATCGGCTTCCTCGCGTGCGCGCGCGGCGGGCTGGTGCACGTGCCGGTCAACCAGAACCTGACCGGTGACGACCTCGCGTACATCGTCGGACAGGCCGGCTGCGGACTGGTCCTGGCCGACCCGGACCTGGCCGGGAACCTCCCCGAGGGAACCCGCGTTCTCGCCCTGCGCGACAGCGACGACGCGCTGCTCGCGCGACTCGACACGACAGCGCCGTACGACGGACCGGAGCCCCGCGGCGAGGACCTGACGCAACTCCTCTACACCTCCGGCACCACCGCGCTGCCCAAGGGCGCCATGCTGACCCACCGTGCGCTGGTGCACGAGTATCTCAGCGCGATCACCGCCCTCGATCTGCAGGCCGGCGATCTGCCCGTGCACTCGCTGCCGCTCTACCACTCGGCGCAGATGCATGTGTTCCTCCTGCCCTATCTCGCGGTCGGCGCCGTGAACGTGATCCTCGACGCGCCCGACGCCGGGCAGATCCTCGACCTGGTCGAGGCCGGTCACGCGGACAGCCTGTTCGCGCCGCCCACCGTCTGGATCGGACTGTCCCACCGCCCCGACTTCGCCACCCGTGACCTGAGCGGACTGCGCAAGGCGTACTACGGGGCGTCGATCATGCCGGTGCCGGTTCTGGAACGGCTGCGGGAGCGGCTGCCGAAGCTGGCGTTCTACAACTGCTTCGGCCAGAGCGAGATCGGACCGCTGGCCATGGTCCTCGGACCCCACGAGCACAAGGGGCGGATGGACTCGTGCGGGCGGCCGGTGCTGTTCGTCGAGGCGCGGGTCGTCGACGAGGCCGGCAAGGACGTGCCCGACGGGGAGCGGGGCGAAATCGTCTACCGCTCACCGCAGTTGTGCGAGGGCTACTGGGACAAGCCGGAGGAGACCGCGGAGGCCTTCCGTGACGGCTGGTTCCACTCGGGCGACCTCGCCGTGCGCGACGAGGAGGGCTACTTCACCGTCGTCGACCGGGTGAAGGACGTCATCAACTCCGGTGGCGTGCTGGTCGCCTCGCGCCAGGTCGAGGACGCGCTCTACACACACGATGCCGTCGCCGAGGTGGCCGTGGTCGGGCTGCCCGACGAGCGGTGGATCGAGGCGGTCACGGCGGTCGTCGTCGCCCGTACCGAGGTCACCGAGGCCGAACTCCTGGCCCACGCACGCGAGAAGCTCGCCGCCTTCAAGGCGCCCAAGCAGGTCATCTTCGTGGACGAACTGCCCCGCAACGCCAGCGGGAAGATCCTCAAACGCGAGCTGAGGGACCGCTTCGCGGACGCACGGGCCGAGACCGCCCAGGGATAGGGCGCCCTGGCGGAGACGGCCGACGACCGTCGCGTTCGACCGTCACCGGTCGCCCCGGGACGGGCTCGGCACGGGCGCTCTCCTCGACCTGGGCTTCCACGGACCGCTGTTCCTCGCCCCGCCCGCCTTCGAGCGCGTCCGCACGCCGATCGCGGGCCACTTGGTGTCGGGGCTGCGGCTGTCGGTCGCGGTGGCCGCCGGGTTCCGGCACATGCGTCAGTGGGCCGCAACCCGCCGGCCTGTGCGTCAGTGGGCCGCCTGGGTCGCCACCGAGCGCGCCCACCGGTAGTCCGCCTTGCCGCTGGGCGAGCGCTGGATGGTGTCGGTGATGACGAGCTGGCGGGGGATCTTGTAGCCGGCCAGGTGGCTTCGGCAGTGGATCTGGATGTCCTCCAGCGAGGGACTGCCCGCGCCCTCGCGGAGCTGGACGACCGCCGCCACGTGGTTGCCCCACTTCTCGTCCGGCACCCCGGCGACCAGCGCGTCGTACACGTCCGGATGGGACTTCAGGGCCTGCTCGACCTCCTCCGGATAGACCTTCTCGCCACCGGTGTTGATGCACTGGGAGCCGCGGCCGAGGACGGTGACGATGCCCTCCTCGTCGACCGTCGCCATGTCGCCGAGCAGCACCCACCGCTCGTCGTCCTTCTGGAAGAAGGTCTCGGCGGTCTTCTTCGGGTCGTTGTAGTAGCCGAGGGGGACATGGCCACGCTGTGCGACCCGGCCGGGCTCACCGACGGCGACCGGCTCGTACGTGGCCGGATCCACGACCTGCGTACGGGAGTTGACCCGGAGCCGGAAACCCTGTCCGGCCCCCGAGTCCGCGGTCGCGGTGCCGTTGAAGCCGGACTCCGAGGAGCCGTAGTTGTTGAGCAGCATCACGTTCGGGACCAGTGACTGGAACTGCTCGCGCACCGTCTCCGACATGATCGCGCCGGACGAGGACACGCTGAACATCGAGGAGCAGTCCGTGCCCTTCATCGGCCCCCGCAGCGCGTCGATCAGCGGGCGCAGCATCGCGTCGCCGACCAGCGACATGCTGGTGACCCTCTCCCTCTCCACCGTCCGCAGGACCTCTTCGGGGACGAACTTGCGGTGGATCACGACCCGTTGGCCGAAGTTGAACCCGATGAACGCCGTCAGTGTCGACGTGCCGTGCATCAGCGGGGGAGTGGGGAAGAACGTGATGCCCTCACTGCCGGCCGCCACCCGCTCGGCGAGCTCCTCCGGCTTCCTGACCGGCTCGCCCGTCGGGGCCCCGCCGCCCAGCCCGGAGAAGAACAGGTCCTCCTGGCGCCACATCACACCCTTGGGCATGCCGGTGGTGCCGCCGGTGTAGATGATGAACTGGTCGTCCGCCGAGCGCGGCGGGAAACCCCGTTCGGGGGATCCGGCGGCCTCGGCCTCGGCGAAGTCCAGGGCGGGCAAGGAGGCCCCGTCGGTCGCCGCGCCCCCCACCCGCAGGAGATGCCGCAGCGCCGAGGCCCGCGGCAGTGCCGCCGCCACCCGGTCGGTGAACTCCGTGTCGAAGACCAGCGCCACCAGATCCGCGTCCCGGTAGAGGTAGACCAACTCCTCTTCCACGTAGCGGTAGTTGACGTTGACCGGCACGATCCGTGCCTTCAGGCAGCCCAGCACGGTCTGCACGTACTCGACGCCGTTGTAGAGGTGCAGTCCGAGGTGCTCGCCGGGGCGGATGCCGCTGTCGATCAGGTGATGGGCGACGCGATTGGCCGCCGCGTCGAGTTGCGCGTACGTCAGACGGCGCTCCGCGCCCGTGCCCGGATGGTCGATGTACACGAGCGCCTCGCGGCCAGGAACCACGTCGACGACCGACTCGAACAGGTCGGCAAGGTTGTACTCCACCGCTCCTCCTGACGTCGTGCGTCCGGTCCCGCCCCTCGGCTCGACGGCCATCAGAGCAAAGCCCGCCACAACTGGGAAGGGCCCGCGCAGAAGAAATCTGACTGTCTGTCAGAAAACTCTTGTACTGGTCCCGCGCCTCCTGCAACCTGTTCTCGTTCCAGAGAGCCTGTCTGACGGGAGGACGGCAATGGGTGGTACGGAACACCTCACCGTGCAGCGCGAAGGCGCCACACTGGTGCTCACGCTCAACAGGCCCGAGGCCAAGAACGCGCTGTCGCTGCCGATGCTCGTCGGTCTGTACGACGGCTGGATCGAGGCCGACGAGGACGACGCGATCCGCTCGATCGTGCTCACCGGTGCCGGGGACGCCTTCTGCGCCGGCATGGACCTCAAGGCGTTGGCCGGGCAGGGCATGGAGGGGCAGCAATACCGGGACCGGCTGAAGGCCGACCCCGATCTGCACTGGAAGGCGATGCTGCGCCACCACCGCCCCCGCAAACCGGTGATCGCCGCCGTCGAGGGTCACTGTGTCGCGGGCGGTACCGAGATCCTCCAGGGCACCGACATCCGGGTCGCGGCAGAGTCGGCGACCTTCGGACTCTTCGAGGTCAAGCGCGGGCTCTTCCCCATCGGCGGCTCCACGGTCCGCCTGCAACGCCAGATCCCACGCACGCACGCCCTGGAGATGCTCCTCACGGGGCGTCCGTACTCGGCCCGGGAGGCCGCCGGGATCGGTCTGGTCGGACACGTCGTGCCCGACGGAACGGCGCGGCCGAAGGCCCTCGAGATCGCCGAACTGATCAACGCCTGCGGTCCGCTGGCCGTCGAGGCGGTGAAGGCGTCCGTGTACGAGACCGCCGAGATGACGGAGACGGAGGGCCTCGCGGCCGAGCTGACCCGCGGCTGGCCGATCTTCGACACGGCCGACGCGAAGGAAGGCTCCCGAGCCTTCACCGAGAAACGCCCACCCGTCTATCGGCGCGCGTGACGTCCGGGGTCGTGACGGTGCGCGGGACCGGCGGACGTGACAGCGGCCTTCTGTGGCCGGGAGGGGAGACCCGGGGGCCCGGGTTCCGCCTTCGGGGACGTGCTCGATCCTCCCTTTCCCCCCGACGCGGTCACCCCGTGCTCGATCCTCCCCCCGACGGAGTCGTGACGCGCACGATCCCCCTCCCCTAAGGAGACAACCGGGATGCCTGAAGTCCTCAAAGCCCCCCTCGTCGTCGAGTTCCCCTTCACCCGATCGCTCGGCCCCGTCCAGAGCGCGTTTCTCACCGGGCTGCGTGAGCGTGTCGTCCTGGGTGTGAAGGCCGCAGACGGCCGGACGCTCGTCCCGCCCGTCGAGTACGACCCCGTCACCGCGGAGGACCTGGGCGAGCTCGTCGAGGTCGCCCCCACCGGCACCGTCACCACCTGGGCCTGGAACCACGAACCCCGTCGGGGCCAACCCCTCGACACCCCCTTCGCCTGGGTCCTGGTCCGGCTCGACGGCGCGGACACCGCCCTTCTGCACGCCCTGGACGCGCCGGGCCCCGAGGTCGTACGCACCGGGATGCGCGTGCGTGTCCGCTGGGCGGCGCAGCGCACCGGCGCCATCACCGACATCGCCTGCTTCGAGCCGTACGACGGAGACCGCCCGCAGCTCGCGGGTCACGACGGGCGGTTCGAGGACATGGTCACCGGCATCGTCGCTCCCGCGCGCCTCGACTACGTCTACTCGCCCGGCCGCGCCCAGTCCGCCTACATCAACAGCCTCTCCTCGCGGCGCACCGTGGGCGAGCGCTGCCCGTCCTGCCGCAAGGTGTACGTCCCGCCGAGGGGCGCGTGCCCCACCTGCGGTGTCGTCACGTCGGAGCAGGTGGAGGTGGGCCCGCGCGGCACCGTGACCACGTACTGCATCGTGAACATCAAGGCCAGGAACCTCGACATCGAAGTGCCGTACGTGTACGCGCACATCGCCCTCGACGGCGCCGACCTCGCGCTGCACGGCCGGATCGGCGGCATCCCCTACGACCAGGTGCGCATGGGGCTGCGGGTGGAGCCGGTGTGGACGGAGGGCGGCCGCTATCCCGACCACTACCGGCCCACCGGCGAACCGGACGCCGAGTACGACACGTACAAGGAGCTGTTGTAGATGCCGCCCATCAGGGACGTCGCCGTCGTCGCCTTCGCGCAGAGCGACCATCTGCGCACCACCGACGAGCTCTCCGAGGTGGAGATGCTCATCCCGGTCCTGCACGCCGTCCTCGACCAGACCGGGCTGAAGACCAGCGACATCGGTTTCACCTGCTCCGGTTCGAGCGACTACCTGGCGGGCCGCGCCTTCTCCTTCACCATGGCCCTCGACGGGGTGGGCGCCTGGCCGCCGATCTCCGAGTCGCACGTGGAGATGGACGGGGCCTGGGCGCTGTACGAGGCGTGGACGAAACTTCTCACCGGGGACGCCGACACCGCTCTGGTGTACGGGTACGGGAAGTCGTCACCCGGATCCGTACGGGACGTGCTGACCCGGCAGCTCGACCCGTACTACGTCGCGCCCCTGTGGCCCGACTCCGTCTCCCTCGCGGCCCTCCAGGCGCAGGCGCTCATCGACGCCGGCGAGACCGACGAGCCCGCGCTGGCGGGGGTGGCGTCCCGCAGCCGTGCTTCGGCCGCCACCAACTCCCATGCGCAGCTTCGGGGTGCGGTGGCCCAGGGCGAGTACCTCGTACGGCCCCTGCGCGTCGGCGACTGCCCGCCCGTCGGCGACGGTGCCGCCGCCGTGATCCTCGCGGCGGGGAGCGGGCCCGCGAGCTGTGCGGGCGGCCCGCCTGGATCCGGGGCATCGACCATCGCATCGAGGCGCACGGCCTCGGCGTGCGCGATCTGACGGACTCACCGTCGACGCGCCTTGCCGCCGAGCGGGCCGGCGCCTTCGAACGGTCCGTCGACACGGCCGAGTTGCACGCGCCGTTCACCTCCCAGGAGGTGGTCCTGCGCAAGGCGCTGCGGCTCGGCCAGGAGGTGCGCGTCAACCCGTCCGGCGGCGCCCTCGCCGCCAACCCGATCATGGCCGCCGGGCTCATCCGCATCGGTGAGGCCGCCGCCCGCGTCCACCGGGGCGAGTCCGGCCGGGCGCTCGCCCACGCCACCTCCGGGCCCTGCCTCCAACAGAACCTGGTCGCCGTACTCGAAGGGGATTCCCGATGAGCAAGGAGCCCGTGGCCGTCGTAGGCATCGGCCAGACCAAGCACGTGGCGGCCCGACGGGACGTGTCCCTCGCGGGACTCGTCCGCGAGGCCGCCGGGCGGGCGCTCGCCGACGCCGAGTTGACATGGGCCGACATCGACGCCGTGGTCATCGGCAAGGCGCCCGACTTCTTCGAGGGCGTCATGATGCCGGAGCTGTACCTCGCAGACGCGCTCGGCGCGGTCGGCAAGCCGATGCTGCGGGTGCACACGGCGGGTTCCGTCGGCGGATCCACGGCCCTGGTCGCCACCAACCTGATCGCGGGCCGCGTCCACGGCACCGTCCTGACCCTGGCCTACGAGAAGCAGTCCGAGTCGAACGCCATGTGGGGCCTGTCCCTGCCGATCCCCTTCCAGCAGCCGCTGCTGGCCGGGGCGGGCGGCTTCTTCGCACCGCACGTACGGGCGTACATGCGGCGCACCGGCGCGCCCGACACCGTCGGCTCGCTGGTCGCGTACAAGGACCGGCGCAACGCGCTGAAGAACCCGTACGCCCATCTCCACGAGCACGACATCACGCTGGAGAAGGTGCAGGCCTCGCCCATGCTGTGGGACCCGATCCGCTACTCGGAGACCTGCCCGTCCTCGGACGGCGCCTGCGCGATGGTCCTCACCGACCGGGCGGGGGCGGCCCGCTCGCCGAGGCGGCCCGCGTGGCTGCACGGCGGCGCGATGCGCAGCGAGCCGACCCTGTTCGCGGGCAAGGACTGTGTGTCGCCGCAGGCGGGCAAGGACTGCGCGGCCGACGTGTACCGGCAGGCGGGCATCGCGGAACCGCGCCGTGACATCGACGCCGTGGAGATGTACGTGCCCTTCTCCTGGTACGAGCCCATGTGGCTGGAGAACCTCGGTTTCGCCGAGGAGGGCGAGGGCTGGAAGCTCACCGAATCCGGTGTGACCGAGCTTGACGGGGACCTGCCCGTCAACATGTCGGGCGGTGTCCTCTCCACCAATCCGATCGGCGCCTCCGGCATGATCCGCTTCGCCGAAGCGGCACTTCAGGTGCGCGGTCAGGCGGGAGAACACCAGGTGGAAGGGGCTCGCAGGGTGCTGGGACACGCCTATGGAGGGGGATCCCAGTTCTTCTCGATGTGGCTGGTCGGGGCCGAGCCGCCCACCTCCTGAAAGCGTCCCCCTCACGTGGCCTGTCCGCCGCCGGAACCGATCGCTAGGCTGGCGGCGGACGACGAACCGGGAGGAGCACGGACGTGGCCGAGAGCACCATCGAGCAGCACCCGCTGGCGGGGTGGGACAAGCCTGAGCTGGACCTCAGCAACGCCGAATGGCAGTCCAGCAGCCGAGGGCGGGGAGACGTCCAGATCGCTTTTGTCGAGGGCTTCATCGCGATGCGCAACAGTGGCCGCCCCGCGAGCCCTTCCTTGATCTTCACACCGGCCGAGTGGGGCGCGTTCGTGTCGGGCGCCCGCGAGGGAGAGTTCGACCTGACCTGAGCCGACCTGACCCGACCTGACGTCGAGACTGCGAGCCGACGCCCCGTAGGAGGAGGCGATACGCGACGTGGGTCCCGTCCCGGGGCCGGTGCCCGAGCCGGGGTCCGGTCCCAGGACGAGGCTTCCTCTGTGGGACGGGCGATCGTGAACGGCACGGCGGCCCCGATCGACGGACTGGCCCGATGGCCCCGAGGGATCGAACGGCACGGTGGCCCCGTACGACTGAACGGCGTGGCGGCCCCGCGCGGCTCATGGGTGCACGTGTACCTATCATTCGCGTCATGGCGGACTCGATCGACGCGGACACCCGGCTCGCCCTGGACCTCGCCCTCACCATCCGGCACGACGGACAGGGCGGAGTGGCCGACGACCTCGCGGAACCCGGTGGACTCACCACCTGGGTGCGCGGGCACGCCGACCTGCTGCCCGAGGCCGACGCCTTCGTCGCCGACGCCGCCGCGCTCGCCGCCGTACGCGACCTGCGCGCCGCGGTCCGCGCCCTGTTCGCCCGCGCCGTGCGCCCCGGCGACCCCAGCCCGGCCGACGCCGCCCGGCTGCTTCCCGTACCCCAGGCCGTGCTGTGTCTGAACACCGCCGCCGCCCTCGCGCCGACCGTCCCCGTCCTCACCTGGGACGACGGCGCCGAACCTGTCGTACGCCGGCAAGCCGCGGGCGGCGCCGCTCCCCTCCCGGCACTGCTCGCCCGCGCCACCCTCGCCTTCCTCGCGAGCCCGGACCGGTCGCGGCTGCACGCCTGCCACGCGCCACGCTGCGTGCGCTACTTCATCAAGGAACACCCGCGACAGGAGTGGTGCAAACCTTCGTGCGGGAACCGTGCACGTGTCGCCCGCCATCACGAACGGCACAGGAAATCCGCGCAGGCCGTGGGGGATTGACCGAAGAATCCGGTCGGTCGGCAGAAGCCCGCGCCGGGTAGCTGCGGAAGGGCTCCCCACGAGGCGCTACGAGCGTACTCTGAGGTCCCTGGAGGTCACGGTACGCATCCGCTCCCCGCGTGGACCGCACCACCGTGGCCAGGGGGTGGATCATGGGACAACGCGCTGTACGCAGCAGAAGGACACTCTTCGAACGGGAGGGTGAACTCGCCGCCGCCGACGAGGCGTTGAACGAGCTCACCGGTCTGCGCGAGGACGGAACCGAAGCATCCGAGCGGCCCCGCGGCGCGCTCCTCGCCTTCGCCGGACGCGCCGGAATCGGCAAGACCACGCTCCTCGCCGAGGTACGGCGGCGCGCCGCGGCCCAGGGCTGCACCGTCCTGTCCGCGCGCGGCGGCGACCAGGAACAGGGCGTCGCCTTCCACGTCGCCCGCCAGCTCCTGCAACCCCAGCTCGCCGGGATCGCGGAGGCGGAACTCCGGGCCCAGCTGGGGAGTTGGTACACGATCGTCGGTCCCGCGCTCGGCCTGTGCGCCCCGTCCGAGGGTGCCCCGCCCGACCAGCAGGGCCTGCGCGACGGCCTCGACTGGGTGCTCACCCACCTCGCGGTGCAGCGCGCCCCGATGGTGCTCGTCCTCGACGACGCGCACTGGGCCGACCCCGAGTCACTGAGCTGGCTCGCCGCCTTCGCGCCGCGCGTCGAGGAACTTCCGTTGCTGCTCGCCGTCGCCTACCGGCCCGACGAACTCCCCGACCACGCCGAGGCGTTCAGGAGCCTTCCCGGACGCGCGGGCCAGCGCCCCCTCGACCTCGAACCGCTCAGCGCCGCCGCCGTCGCCGACCTCGTCCGCGAGGACCTCGGCACCCAGGCCGACGACGTGTTCTGCCGCGAGTGCTGGGCGGTCACCGCGGGCAACCCCTTCGAGGCGGTGGAGCTGACCGCGAAGGTTCGCGACCGCGGGCTGGTCCCGACCGAGGAGGGGGCGCACCTGCTGCGCGACCTCGCCGCCGCCGTCAAGGGCAGCGGCCTGATCGCCCGCCTCGAACGCCTCGGCGCCTCCACCGTGCGCTTCGCCTGGGCCTGCGCCGTCCTCGGCACCGAGATCCCGCCGACCCTGGCCGCCGCCGTGGCCGGCCTCGGCTCCGAGGAGGCCGCCGACGCCGCGGACGCCCTGCGCGGCGCCCGTATCCTCGCCGGCGCCGACACCCTGGAGTTCGTCCACCCCCTCATCGCCACCGCCGTCTACCGAGCCATCCCGGCCGCCGTCCGCGTGGCCCTGCACGGCCAGGCCGCCTGGTGCGTCATCAACGAAGGGCTCGGCCCCTCCGCCGCCGCCCGCCACCTCATGGAGACCCACCCCGAGGGCGACAACTGGGTCGTCCAGCAGCTGCGCGCCGCCGCCCGCGAGACCCAGCGCGCCGGAGCCCCCGACGCCGCCCGCCGCTACCTCGCGCGCGCCCTGCGCGAACCGCCACCCCTCAAGGAGCGGGCCGCGGTCCTCCACGAACTGGGCTGCGCCTCCCTGCTCACCGAACCGGCGACCACCGTCAACCACCTCCGGGCCGCCCTGGAAGAACCCATCACCGACCCGGAACTGCGCCACAACATCGTCTACCGGCTCTCCCAGGTCCTCGCCCACAGCGACCGGCTCGCCGAGGCCTCCGAGACGCTGGCCCGTGAGATCCGCGTGACCGGC
This sequence comes from Streptomyces mirabilis, assembly GCF_039503195.1. Classification (NCBI taxonomy): domain Bacteria; kingdom Bacillati; phylum Actinomycetota; class Actinomycetes; order Kitasatosporales; family Streptomycetaceae; genus Streptomyces; species Streptomyces mirabilis. The sequence continues at coordinate 1,306,333 of NZ_JBCJKP010000001.1, read as the reverse complement.
GACGCCCGGGTGCGGCTGCGGATGCAGTCCGAACAGTTCATGTGGGACGCCTTCCGCGCCGACGAACCCGACTCCCCGGCCCGCTCCCGCCGCCTGGCCCGCCTCGCCGACCGGCTCACCGGCCGCGACCTCACCGAGCGCTATGTCATCGGCCTGCGCGCCTGGGACGCCACCCTGCGCGGCGAGCCCGCCCACGTCGCGCTCCACCACGCCGAACGCGCCCTCGCCGGAGGGATCCGCTGGGCCGAGGCCGATCGCGGCTTCGAGGTGCCCGTCCTGGTCGCCCTCACCTTCATGTACGCCGACCGCCCGGGCCGCACCGAGGAACTGTTCGCCGCCGGGATCGCCGACTTCGAGTCCCAGGGCTGGCACGGCGCCCACCTCTCCTTCGGCTACACCCTCCTCGGATACGTCCGCTACCGCCGCGGCCGACTCGCCGAAGCGGAGGACTTCGCCCGTGCCGGCCTCAGGCTCGCGGAACGCGTCGGCGCCGGAACCCCCGTCCACTGGTACGCCGTCGGCGTCATCATCCAGATCCTGCTCGCCCGCGGTCGCGTCACCGAGGCCGCCCAGATCGGCGAGGACCACGCGTTCGGCGCGCCCTTCCCGGCCGCCGTCACCTTCCCCGACGTCCAGACCGTGCACGGCGAACTGCTGCTCGCCCGCGGCCTCACCAAGGAAGCCGCCGCCGAGCTCGAAGCGGCCGGACGCCGTCTGGACCCGCGCGGCATGCGCAACCCCTCCTGGTGCCCCTGGCAGCTCCACCTCGCCCGCGCCGAAAAGCACGACGCGCCGGAACGCGCCGTCGCCACGGCACTCGAAGCGGTGCACCGCGCCCGCCAGTTCGGCGCCCCCTCGGCCGTCGGACAGGCGCTGCGGGCCGCGGCCGACGTCTCCTCCGGCTCGACCCGCGTCAAGCTCCTCGAAGAGTCCGTCAGTCACCTGGAGCGCTCCCCGGCCGCCTACGAACTGGCCTGCGCGCTGGTCGCCCTGGGCACCGAACTGCGCCGCTCGGGCTCTCCCAAGGAAGCCGCCGAACACCTCTACCGGGGACTGGACGCGGCCATGCAGTGCGGCGCCGACGGTCTCGGCGACGAGGCCCGCGCCGAGCTGGCCGCCGCCGGACTGCGCCCGCGCCGCCTGCACAGCACCGAGACGGACACCCTCACCGCCCGTGAACGCGCGGCCGCCGCGCTGACCGCCCGGGGCCGCACCACGACCGAGGTCGCCGAGGAGCTGGGGACCGAGGAACCGACCGTCGTCCGCCTGCTCTCGGCGGTCTACCGGAAGGTGGGCACGGACCGTACGGGACTGGCGGCGGCGCTGGGCCAGCAAACGGCCCGGTAGCCACGCGCGGCCGGTCCGGCAATCATCCGCAACCGGGTCCGGCGACCGCGCACAGCCGGGTCCGGACCGGCCACGCGCGGCCGGTCCGGCACCATCCGCAACCGGGTCCGGCAGCCACGCACAGCCGGGTCCGGGGGCCACGCACGGGGGACGCCCCCGAGGTCCGGTTCGCGCCCGGGCACGTACCATTGCGGCATGTCCTTCCTCCGCCGCCGCAGCGCCACGCCCGCCGGGCCCGACTTCGACGTTCTGGCCATGGATCCGGGTGACTGGCCGGGCAATCTCGGTGCCGGTCTGCTGCCCGCCCCGGACGGCAGCTGCCAGGGTGTCTTCCTGCGCTACGACCTGTTCGGCGGCCGTGGCCCCGCGATGATCATCGGCAATCTGCCCGAGGGCTCCCCGGCCCGCGAGGTCGCCGAGGACGAGATCCCCTTCGAGGTGGCCCAGCTGCTGCTGGCGCTGGAGAACGACGAGGAGGTCACCGTCACCGGGACCGAGGACATCCCGGTGATGCAGGGCGACGGTCTCCTCATCGTGCGCCGTCTCAAGCTCTCCGAGACCCGCATCTCCTGCGTGCAGTTCGACCGCAGCGACAATGTCCTGGTGACCATCGCCGCCTGGGACCGTCCCATCACCGACGACCTGTACGCCCTGTTGAAGCCGCTGCCCCCGGAGCTTTTCCAGCAGGGCTGAGGCCCCGGCGCCGCCTTCAGGCGGCCGGCTGCCACCCGAGTGCCGGACCGAGCCGGGTGGCGAGGTCGGTGAGGATCTGCACGTAGTCCTCGTGCCCGAAGGTGAACGGCAGCGCGAACGCGACCTCGTCGACCTCCCGGAACGCGGCGTGGGCGTACAGCTGTTCGGCGATCTCCTCGGAGGTGCCGACGAGATCGGGCGCGAACATCATCCGGGCCGGGCCCTGCGGGGTCGCGGTACGAGGAGTGCGCTTCAGGGCGTACTCCTCGTACTTCTCGCGCTGCTCGGGTGAGGCGCTGTCGGTGGGAATGACGACGAGGCCCTGGGAGACCCGGGCACGGTCGCCGTCGGGGTGGTGGGCGCGGAACGTCCGGATGTGCGACCGCTGGATCTCGGCGAAGTCCTCGGACTCCTCCGCCTTGACGACACTGCTGGTCAGCAGGTTCATCCCGTGCTCGCCCGCCCACTGCGCGGAGCGCAGGCTGCCGCTCCCGTACCACATGCGCCGGCCCAGACCCGCGGCGTGCGGCTGGACGCGGTCGGAGAACACCTCGAAGCCCTCGACGCCGCTGAAGTCGGTCGCCGACTTGCCGCGCACGAAGTCCAGCAGCCGTTCCACGCGCGCGTAGCCGAAGTCCTCTACGTCGCCGGTGTCGGGGTAGAGGGCCCGCTTGACCTGGTCGTAGTGCATCGGCGGGCCGACGCTGACGCCCGGGTTGAGGCGGCCCCCGGACAGGATGTCGACCGTGGCAAGGTCCTCGGCCAGCCGCAGCGGGTTCTCCCACCCCACCGGGATGACCGCCGTCCCCAGCTCGATCCGGCTGGTGCGCTGCGAGGCCGCCGCCAGTACGGCCACGGGGGAGGAGATCCCGTACTGGAGATGACGGTGTCGCAGCCACGCGCTGTCGAATCCCAGCCGCTCACCGAGCTCGATGATCTCCAGTGTCGACTCGTGACCCCGCCGCGGGTCGGCCTCGTCGAACAACCCGATGGTCAAGAAGCCCAGCTTCCGCAAGGGGTGTGAGGGCAGTGGCACGAGGCTCCTCCAACGTTCGCGACGATCTCTGTTGAACAGTCGAACGTCGGCGCCACGGCGGCTATGCCCAGGGTGGCAGGCGCTTTCCGCACTGCCGCCCCGACGTCCACGGAGTCCGCGGGGTGGCGCGGTTGCGACATGTCCCATCCGCGCCACCGGGAAACGGTGACATCGAGTCCGGCGGCAGCGGATTCTGTGCAGCACCCGAATGAAGATCTCCTCACGCGCACGACCATGCACGGAAAGGTGCCGATCAGATGAGACGCATCCGCCTCGCGGCGGTGATATCGGCCGGCCTGGCGCTGACCGCCGGCGGCATGCCATCGGCGGCCGGCGCGGCTGGTGTGTCCAGTACGGCCGGGACGACCACGACGGCAACGGCAGCCACCGCTGTCTCGGGGAGGCTCGGCGGGTGGCAGCGCCACCGTGCGGCTGATCACCGGCGACCGTGTGACCGTCACGACGGACGGCGACGGCAAGCGGATCGCCGCCGTCGAGCCCGGCAGCGGCAGGCGCGGCATCCTGTTCCGGACCGTGGAACAGGACGGTGACCTGACGGTTCTGCCCTCCGACGCCCAGGACCTGGTCTCCGCCGGGCGCCTGGACCGGCAGTTGTTCAACGTCAGCGCACTCATCAAACAGAAGTACGACGCGGCGCACACCGACACGCTCCCCCTGATCATCGGCCGACCGGCCGGTGTCCCGGCCGCCGCGGTGCACAGGCTCACCACGCTGACCGAGGACGACGCGCCCGCCCGCACGCTGCACAGCATCGACGCGCAGGCGGTCCGGATCTCCGACGACGACCTGGGCCGGTTCTGGAAGCAACTCGCCCCCGCCCCGAACAGGGTGAGCGCCGCGGGCGTGGCCGCCACGCCCAGGATCTGGCTGGACGGCCGGGTGGACGCCACCCTCGACCGCAGCACCGGACAGATCAACGCCCCGGCGGTCTGGAAGGCCGGGTACGACGGCACCTCCGTCAAGGTCGCGGTACTCGACACCGGTGTCGATCAGACCCATCCGGACCTGGCCGGACGCATCAGCCAGGCGAAGGACTTCTCGGGCAGTTCCGGGACCGGTGACGTCTTCGGCCACGGCACCCACGTCGCCTCCACCGTCGGCGGGACCGGCGCCGCGTCCGGCGGCACCCGCAAGGGGGTGGCACCGGGCGCCGACCTGCTGATCGGCAAGGTCCTCGGGGACGACGGCTACGGAACCGAGTCGCAGGTCATCGACGGCATGGAGTGGGCCGCCGCCGAGGGCGCCAAGGTCGTCAACATGAGCCTGGGCTCGGACGAGGTGAGCGACGGCACCGACCCGATGAGCCTCGCCGTCGACGAACTCAGCAGCACCAGCGGCGCCCTGTTCGTGGTGGCGGCCGGCAACAGCGGAGAGCAGGGCCAGGAAACCATCGGCTCGCCCGGCGCCGCGGACGCCGCACTGACCGTGGGCGCGGTGGACCGCGACGACTCACTCGCCCCGTTCTCCAGCCGAGGTCCGCGCCACGGCGACCGCGCGGTCAAGCCCGACGTCACCGCGCCGGGCGTGGGCATCGTCGCGGCCCGCGCGGCCGGCACCACCATGGGCGAACCGGTGGACCAGTACTATGTGGCCGCCTCCGGTACGTCGATGGCCACCCCGCACGTGGCGGGCGCCGCCGCCCTGCTCGCCCAGGCGCATCCGACCTGGAGCGGACAGCGGCTCAAGGACGCGCTCATCAGCACGGCGCACACCGTCGGGGGACAGCAGGTGACCGAGGAGGGCGGCGGCCGGGTCGACGTGGCCGCGGCGGCGCTCGGACCGGTCACCGCCACCGGGAGTGTGGCCCTGGGACCGTACGGGACCGGCGGCGACAACGGCGCCCCGCGCACGGCCACCGTCCGCTACACCAACACCTCGGACAAGGACGTCACCCTCGCGCTCGCCGCCCACCTCGCCACCACCGGCGGCCGGGAACTCACGACCGGTGCGCTGCGACTCGGCTCCGACGCGGTGCGGATCGCCGCCGGTGCCACCGTGGACGTGCCGCTGACGGTGGACCCCTCCCGGGCCGGCCGGGGCGACTACTACGGCTATGTCACCGCCACCACGACCGACGGCGCGGTCAAGGTCCACACCACGGTGAGCATCGTGGTGCACGGCCCCACCCACAAGCTCACCGTCACCACCTACGACCACGACGGGAACCGCGTCCAGGCACTGCCCACCATCTGGGGCACGGACGGATTCGTCGACTACGTCAGCACCGAGCCCGCCGTCGCCGAAGTCGAGGAAGGCACCTATCAACTCGACTACTCCAGCCTGGACACGGCCCACGACGGACAGGAACTGCGCCACGTCGTCCTGCCGGAGGTGAAGGTCACCAAGGACACGGCCGTCACCCTGGACGCGCGCAAGACCACCAAGGTCGACATCCGCACGCCGCGGCCCGCCGAACAGCGCGGCATCCTCGACTACCAGACCTACCGGCAGATCGACGGACACAGCCTCCTCCAGGGCACGATGTACTTCGACCTGGCCAAGCGGCTCTACGTCAGCCCCACCACGGCCGTCACCGACGGCACCTTCGAGTTCGCCTCGCGCTGGCAGCTGGTCGCCCCGCTGCTCGAGGCGAAGGTGTCGGGCAGCGACCTCGCCCTCAATCCGTACTACATGCCGAGTTCACCGCTGTTCGACGCCGGCGGCATCACCCTGACCGCCGTGGACGCGGGCACCTTCGCCACGCCCGACTTCAGCCGGGCCCGCGGCAAACTCGCGATCGTCCGCAACGAAGAGGGCACGGACGAGCGGGAGTTGACCCGGCAGGCGGCCGCAGCGGGCGTACGCGGACTGCTGATGACCCACTTCGCCGACATCGCCTGGACGCGCTGGAGCCCTGACGGCGAACGCACCGCAGTGCCGACCGTCCGCGTGGGCAAGGCGGTGGGTGCCGCCCTGCTCGACCGGCTGAAGAAGCACCCGACCACCACCGTCAGGTTCACCGGAACGGCGAAGAGCCCCTACCTCTACGACGTCATGCAGACGTCGTCCCAACAGATACCCCGGCAGGTCGTGTACACGGTGTCCGAGCGCAACAGCGCGGTGCTGCGGACCACGTACGCCGACAACGGAGGAGCGCCCTGGGCCAGTGAACAGCGGTTCGCCCGGCGCCCCTACCAGGACACCGCCTGGTTGCAGTACACCCGCTATGTGCCGACGGGCTTCGTTCGCACCGAGTACGTCAGCGCGAACGGCACGGCCTGGCTCCACCGGGTGCATCACACGACCACGTTCGACGTCGACATGCCGCTGGCCGTGGGCATGCACGACGCGCCCCGCACCTACCGGCCCGGCGAGCACCTCGACGAGCGTTGGCAGGGGGCAGTGGTGCGCCCCTCGATCCCCCGGGGCACCACGACGCCCTCGGTACGGACCGGAGACGTACTGGCCCTGCGCATCCCGGAGTTCACCGACTCCACGGCGGGTCACTGGTCACGGCTGCTCGCCGGTGACGGCGGCGGGGTGGGCGGACTCGCCACGGCGGCCGACGCGCCGGGCGGTGACACGGCAGCCGCGGCGCTCTACCGCGACGGGGCGAAGGTCGCCGACGCCGACAGTGCCTGGACCGATTTCGAGGTCTCCCCGGGCGCGGCCGACTACCGGCTGGACCTGACGACCTCGCGCGTGGACGACGAGTGGGCGTTCGCCACCCGTACGGACACCTCCTGGTCCTTCCGCTCCGCGACCACGGCCACGGCGACACCGCTGTCCCTGCTGCAACTCGACTACGACGTACCGGTCGATGCGTACAACGCGGTGCGAGCCGGGCGGACGCACACCATCGGCCTGGCCGTCCGCGCCCAGGACGGGCAGCCCGCCCCGCAGGGAGTGTCCCTGCGCGTGGAGGTGTCCTACGACGACGGCAGGCACTGGGGCGGGGCGGCGGTCCAAGGCCGCGGACACAACGCCTTCCGGGCCACCGTCACCAGGCCCTCCGGCCACGGCGACGCGTATGTGACCCTGCGGGTCACGGCACGAGACCGGCTCGGCAACAGTGTCCGACAGACGGTGCAACGCGCCTACCTGCAACGGGGGTAGACACGGCCGCGCACAGCACGCACGGCGGGTGCACGGCGAAGCGACGCGGCCGTGCACCCGCCGCCCGTCCACACGGATGCAGTACGGTGTTCAACCATTGGACGGGGTGGGACCAAGGAGAGCGCCGTGACACTGGAAGCCGCCGGGGTCACCGACGCCGAGGAGTCCGCCTACCGGATCCTGGTGACGATGAGCAACGCCTCGGCGCGCGAATTCGCGATCCGCTCGGGTGCCACCACCGCGGACGCCGCACAGACTCTCGAGGCGCTCACGGCCAGGGGACTGGCCAGTCACACCGACGGATCACCACGGCTCTACCGGGCCACGCCACCCGATGTGGCGCTCATGCCCCGGCTCAAACGCAACGCCGACGCCCTCGACCAGGCCCGCGCCACGGCCACCGCCCTGCTGGCGACCTACCGGGACACCATGCGCCGGCGTGACGCCGGCGAGCTCATCGAGGTGATCACCGGGGCGGACGCCCTGCGCCAGCACCTCCGCCGCATCCAGGCGGACACCCAGGACGAGATGCTGTGGTTCTGCAAGGCCCAGTACGTCGCCATGCCGTCGGGCAGCAACGAGGCGGAGTTCGACGCCCTGGCCCGCGGGGTGCGCTATCGGGTCCTCTACGAGAAGGCGTTCTTCGACGACGAGGGAGCCGTGGACAACGTTATCGAGGGCGTACGGGCGGGTGAGGTCGCCCGCGCGGTACCCCATCTGCCCCTGCGACTCGCCGTGTCCGACCGCGCCATCGCCATCTGCCCCCTCGTACCCGGCGGTCCGCACGGCAGCCCCGAGGAACCCACCGCGGCCCTCGTGCGCGACAGCAGCCTCCTCGCCGCGCTCATCGCACTCTTCGAACGCTACTGGGACGACGCCATCCCCCTGCACGTCGACGACACCGGAACGGTCAGCGGCACTGACGGGACATCCGGCGCCGACTCCCTCTCCACCACGGACCGACGGCTGCTCTCTCTGCTCGTCGCAGGCGTCACGGACAAGGCGATCGCTTCGCAACTGGGCCTGAGCAGGCGTACGGTCCAACGTCATATCCAGCAACTGATGACGTTCGCCGGGGCGGCCACCCGTATGCAACTGGCCTGGCAGGCCGCTCGCCGGGACTGGGTGTAGCGGAGAGGGGCCCGGTGCCCGTCTCCGGGCAGTACGCCCGCCATCGACAGGAGTCCCCATGACCGACGGTGGGAGATCTATCGGTTCCGTCCGCGGAACGTCGGGCCCGGGCAGCCGGACGTCTGGACGGTCATCGAGTTCAGCGTGGCGGCGGCGCGCGCGGCGGAGGTCGCCGAGGCGATATCGGGGGCCTTGGACCAGCCCGGTTGGTACGCGGATCTGCGGTCCGCCGACGAGACGTTCGTGGTGTTCCCGGGGCGGGTTCTGCGCTATGCGCGGGGCGACCGTACGGCCCGGGCCGAGGCCCGGGCGGTGGGCTGGACCTTCGGGGTGCCGGAACACCAGCTCGACTGGTCGGAGTAACGACGCTACGGGAGCCGGGGCCGGGGCGCTGTCCGCGGCCCGGCCCCCGCGCCCCCCGGCACCTATGTGCGCGAGCGCGTCAGGTTCACGTCCGCCGCCCGCACGAACGCCACCCGGTGGCCGAACTGGATCTCGTAGTACATGTCCTTGCCGATCACGACCCTGTGCGGGGTCGTGTCGAACGTCGGCGCGTAGAAGTACTCGCCCGGCACCTTGTCACCGACCGCGTACTTCTGGCCTGCCTGCATCTTGTACGGCAGCGGCGAGACGGCCTGGACGGGCACGCCCGCGGGGTACGCCGCCGCCTCCGGGTAGGCACGCCCGTACACGGGGATCTCCGTGACGCCGGCCTTGGGGGTCACGACCTGACCCGAGGCGTTCACCGCCGTCGGCCGGCCCTGCGGGTTCTTGAACCAGGCCTTCTGGCCCAGGTACCAGATAGCCGTCCAGTCGCCGTTCCGGTCCGCGACCGCGTACCGCTGTCCGGTGGAGACCCGTGAACCCACGTCGTTCACGTCGATCGTCGAGTCGTCGCCCTGGGGACGCAGCCCGATGTCCTTGATCAGGGGCGAGGTCTCGTCCGGCCGGGAGTAGAGCCGCACCTCGCTGGAGCCGTGCGCCGCGCAGGGCTCGCCGCTGGTGACACAGCCCGTGTACCGGGGCTGGTTCCGAGCGAAGTCCGGCAGGATGGTGACCAGTCCGCCACTCGTCCTCGTCTTCGCCTTCGTCGCACGCTGCAAGGGGTGGCCGAGCAGGGTGAAGTAGTGCTGCCAGTCCCAGTACGGGCCCGGGTCCGTGTGCATGCCGGGGATGGTCGAGGTGGTCGGGCCCGGCACGTTGTCATGACCCAGGATGTGCTGCCGGTCCAGCGGAACGTGGTACTTCTCGGCGAGGTAGGTCACCAGGCGCGCCGAGGCCCGGTACATCTCCTCCGTGTACCAGGCGTCCGGCGAGGCGAGGAATCCCTCGTGCTCCAGGCCGATCGACTTGGCGTTGATGTACCAGTTGCCCGCGTGCCAGGCCACGTCCTTCGCCTTCACATGCTGGGCGATGTGACCGTCGGTCGAGCGCAGCGTGTAGTTCCACGACACGTAGGTCGGGTCCTGGACCAGCTTCAGAACGCCGTCCCAGGTGCCCTCCGTGTCATGGATGACGATGTACTTGATGCTCTGCGACGTGGGCCGGTCACCGAGGTCGTGGTTCCCGTAGTCATTGTTGCCGAACTCCGAGTACGGGGCCGGAATCCACTCGCAGGACACGGACGTGGGGCACTCCGTGCTCTTGGCGGAGACGGTACGCAGCCCGGCCCGCCGCAGCTGCGCGGTGTCGGGGCGCAGTCCGGGCCGGGCGGCCAGCGCGACCTGCTGACCTGCGTCCGTGGTGCGCTCCTCGCCTTCGCGGATCACTCCGTAGACGTCATTGGCGTACGTCGCCGCGGTCGCGGTGTCGTCCGCGCCGGAGAAGCGTGCCACCGCGCCGTACCAGTCGGCCGCGTCGGCGCTCAGCGGCTCGCCGAGGTCCTTCTGCGCGGCGGCCAGGAGCGCGGCCCCGCCCGCCACGTTCGCCGCGGCGTCGGTGCGCAGCCGTTCCTCGGGCAGGCCGGTGAGCCGGGCCGCCTTCGTCAACGTCTTCAGCCGAGCCGGGAGTTGGGAGTTCTGCGGCACCTTGGTGGTGGGCAGCAGGGCCGCGCGCGAGCTGTCACCGCGGGCGTCCTCCGTGCCGTCGCTGTGGTGCGGTGCCTCCGCGATCGCCGTCCGTGCGTCGGTGAGGTGCATGGGGCCGTAGCCGCCGCTGGCGCTCGGCGCGCCGGCGTGCGCGTCCCAGCGGGACTGGAGGTAGGAGACGCCGAGCAGGACGCTCAGCGGCACGTGGTACTCGGCGGCGGCGCCGGCGAAGGCCCGCTGGAGCCCATCGGAGGACGCCTGCGCGGTGCTGTTCGACGGTGCCGCGCCGAGCAGCGGCAGCAACAGCGTCGCCGAGGCGACGGCGCCCGCGGTACGGCGCGCGCGTCTGTGCCCGGCGGTGGCCTCGGGGTCGGTGACGGATCCTCGCAATGCAGCCTCCTGGGACGGTCGAGCGCGGTGGGGCGTGCAGGCCGAACGTGGGTCAGTGGTATCGGCTCTCCGACGATCCGTCAATCATGCCCAGGAGCAGGCGATTTTCCATGTCAGCGGAGGACGAACACGATTTCGTGGCGGCAGCGGAACGGCCTGCGAGGCGTCAGTGGAGTGGACCGGTGGCGCGAACGGGTGAAGATGGCCCGGAAGGGATGCCGGCGGGGACGCGCCGTTCGCCGTACATCGGCGCCGCACGGCAGTGCCCCCGCAGGACGAAGGCCCGCGGTGTGCCGCCGTTCAGGCGCACCGCGGGCCTTCGTCCCCGTCAACGAGTGCCGACCGCCGCTCGAACGGCCCGACGGGCCATCTGGCAGTCGTCGTGCAGCCGCCGCAGCAGCAGCCGCTGCTCCTCGCCGGACGGCGCAGCACCCGGATGGGCCGGTCCCGGTGCCGCCGGGGTCGCGTCGTGCATCGAACGCTGCACGGCCGTCTCGTACGTACGGATCTCCCGGGTCAGTACGAGCATCAGGTTCACCAGGAAGGCGTCGCGCGCCGCGGGACCGGCGGACTGCGCGAGCTGACTGATCTGCCGGCGTGCCACGGGAGCGTCACCGAGGACCGCCCACAGCGTCGCCAGGTCGTAGCCCGGCAGGTACCAGCCCGCGTGCTCCCAGTCCACCAGCACGGGACCGGCCGGTGAGAGCAGGATGTTCGACAGCAACGCGTCCCCGTGACAGAACTGGCCCATGCCCTGCCGGCCCGCCGAGTGCGCGATGCCGTGCACCAGCTTCTGCAGGTCGCCCATGTCCCGGTCCGTGAGCAGACCCAGCTCATGGAAACGGGAGATCCGCTCCGCGTAGTCCAGCGGGGCGTCGAACGTCCCCGCCGGCGGCCGCCACGCGTTCAGCCGGCAGATCGCACCCAGTGCCGCCCGGATGTCCGCGCGGGGCGGCGCCTCCGCCGGGTGCCGCTGCAGCGCGGCCACCCGCCCCGGCATCCGCTCGATCACGAGGGTGCAGTTGTCCGGGTCCGCCGCGATCAGCCGGGGCACCCGGACCGGCGGCCGATGCCGCACGAACGATCGGTATGCCGCTATTTCGTGCCTGATCCGCTCCGCCCAGATCGAGGAGTGGTCCAGTAAACACTTGGCGACCGCCGTGCTGCGCCCCGTCGTGCCGACGAGGAGCACGGAGCGCCCGCTGCGGCGCAGTACCTGGACCGGAGCGAACTCCGGACAGATGCGGTGCACCGACGCGATCGCCGTGCGCAGCTGCGCGCCCTGAGGGCCGGACAAGTCGATTCTCCCGCTGAGCGGTTGGGTGCCGAGCCCCGGAACGCGCCGCGTCCTGCCGGCGCCGAGCACGGGGGCCGCCGGTCGAGCGGGGTCGAGGTAGGGGCCGCTGCCCGCCGCCGCCGGGCGGGGGTGAAGCGACCGGGGCGGAGCGGACACGGAGGACGATGCTGTGTACATGGGCGAAACAGATCCCTTCGTGTGCCTGCAAGTTGCTGCGCTACCCGCCCCGGCCGCCCTGGTACACCCTGGGGGAATGTCCCTCGGTAGCCGGGTCGGGGTGGCGCTTTCCTACCTGACACCGGATGCCCAGTGGCAGACCATCTGGCGCACCCTGGCGAACCCTGGCGAATAGTCGCTCAGCAACTGACAGAGGGTTACTGTCAACTCAGCCGAGAACCTGGGGGCTTGACGTGAACGGACAACCCAACACTCGTCTGTCGGATCTGTTCGGCCTGGCCGGCTGGTCCAAGGGCGAACTCGCGAGGCTGGTCAACAAGCAGGCGGCGGCCATGGGTCACCCTCAGCTGGCGACCGACACCTCACGGGTGCGGCGTTGGATCGACATGGGAGAGATCCCGCGCGATCCGGTTCCGCGAGTGCTGGCGGCTCTTTTCACCGAGCGTCTCGGCCGTGTCGTGACCATCGAGGACCTCGGTCTGGTGCGGCACGGGCGTGTGGGGAAACGGCCGGGCGGCGGGAATGTGGAACATCCCGACGGTGTGCCGTGGGCGCCCGAGCGAACCGCTGCGGTCCTCACCGAATTCACGGGAATGGACCTCATGCTCAACCGACGCGGCTTGGTGGGCGCGGGTGCCGCGCTCGCCGCGGGATCCGCACTCAGCAGTGCCATGCACGACTGGCTCCACACCGATCCGGCCCTCGTGGCCGACGCCCCTGTAGTCGACAATCCCCTGCACGCCGACCCCGCTGGGTTCGACCGTTACGAGGCCGCCCCCATCGGGTCGCAGGAGATCGAGGAACTGGAGCGCTCGGTCGAGGTGTTCCGGGCCTGGGACGCGGCCCGCGGCGGCGGGTTGCAACGCAAGGCCGTGGTGGGCCAGCTCAACGAAGTGGGAGGCATGCTCTCCTACCGACACCCTGACCATCTGCAGCGCCGCCTGTGGGGCGTCGCCGCCAATCTCGCCGTCCTCGCGGGCTGGATGTCGCACGACGTCGGCCTGGAGCCCACGGCCCAGAAGTACTTCATCATCGCCGCGCACGCGGCCAGAGAAGGCGGCGACCGGCCGCGCGCCGGGGAGGCGCTCTCCCGCGCCGCCCGTCAGATGGTGCACCTCGGCCGGCCCGACGACGCCCTGGACCTGATGAAGCTCGCCAAGTCGGGCTCGGGTTCCGAGATGCTGCCGCGCACCCGCGCCATGCTCTACACGATCGAGGCCTGGGCTCAGGCGTCGATGGGCAAGGGCCAGGCCATGCGGCGCACCCTGGGGGAGGCGGAAGACCTCTTCGTCTCCGACAAGGGTGATGTGCCACCGCCGAGCTGGATGCAGATGTTCGACGAGGCGGACATGCACGGCATGCAGGCGCTTGCCTACCGGACGCTCGCGGAGCACGACCCGGCCGCGGCGACCACGGCGCAGCGCCACGCCAAGGAAGCGTTGCATCTGCGGGAGAACGGGCGGCAGCGGTCACAGATCTTCGACTGGCTGTCGCTGGCCTCGGCGTGCTTCATCGCGGACGACCCCGAGCAGGCGGACCGCTATGCCCGGCTGGCCCTGGTGTCGATGGGGGCGAACTCCTCCCACCGCACCTGGGACCGGCTGCGCGAGATGTACCGGCTCACCGCCGAGTACTCCGGCTACCCGAAGATCCACGAACTGCGTGAGGAGATCCAACTCGCCCTCCCCAAGGGCTCGCTCAGGCCGAAGCGCGGGGGCACCACCACACAGGCATGAGCACTCCTTGCCTGTGTGCACCGTAAAGGGTTTCAGGCCGGGGCGTTCCAGGGCGGACTGTGAGCCGATCTCGGTGAGGTCTATGAGCCGATCCTGGCGATGAGCACGCAGGCGTCGTCCTCGCGCTCACTCTCGCCGAATTCCTCGACAACCGTCCGTACGCAGTCCTGGGCCGTACGGGCTCCGCGGAAGCGCGGGGCCAGGTCGAGCAGCCTCTGGACGGCTTGCGCTCCATAGTGCCCGGGGACCAGTCCGTCGGTGTGCAGGAGCAGCAGGTCGCCGTCTTCGAGGGTCTCTTCGGCCTGTCCGTAGACGGCTCCGGAGGTGGCCCCGAGCAGCACGCCGTCCGGCGCCGCCAGCATGCGCCCCGTCCCGTTGCGGAACAGCAGCGGGGCGGGGTGTCCTGCCTGCGCCCAGGTGAGGGTGCGGGTCTCGGGCCGGTAGCGGCAGCAGACGGCGCTGCCGAGGGACGGCTGCACCGAGGCGTCGAGCAACTGGTTGAGCCAGGACATGAGTTGCCCGGGCCGGGTGCCCGCGACAGCCATGCCGCGCAGGGCGCCGAGCAGCATCGCCATGCCCGAGGCGACGGTGACGCCCTGCCCGGTGAGGTCACCGACACTCAACAGCGTCGCTCCGTCGGGCAGTTCCATCGCGTCGTACCAGTCGCCGCCGATCAGCGCGCTGTTCGAGGAGGGCAGATGGCGGGCGGCGAGGTCCAGGGCCTCGGGGCCCCGCTGCGGGAAGCGCAGGGAGCCGCGCCAGGGCGGCAGGACGGCCTCCTGCAGCTGGACCGCGAGCCGGCGCTCGCTCTGCGCGTGGTGCCGGTGCAGCTGCAGCGACTCACGACTCTCGCTCACCGTCCGCTGGCTGCGCCGCAGTTCACTGACATCGCGCAGCACGGCCCACATCGCGGCGGTGCTGCCGTCGGTGTCGAGCACGGGCTCGCCCATCATGTGCACGGTCCGTACCCCGCCGTCGGGGCGCACGATACGGAACTCGCCGTCGATGGGCTTGGCGTCGATGAGGCAGTCGGTGACCATCGCCGTCAGCGTCGGCCGGTCCTCGTCGAGCATCAGCGACGGCAGTTCGTCGAGGGTGAGCGGGGGAGCGGCGGGGTCGCGGCCCAGGATGTCGTAGAGCTCTCCGGACCAACTGGCCTCGTCCGTGAGCAGGTTCCACTCGGCACTGCCCACCCGGCTGAGCAGCGAACCGCGCCGGGACGCGGCCGACGCGGCAGGTGCGGCGGGCGCGCGGGCCGGCTCCGCGGGCACCGGCGGGGGTCCGTCCCGCAGCTGTGCCAAATGCTGGTCGAGGTCGTCGAGTTGGTGCATCGCCAGATCACACAGCGCGCGCTGCCAGCGTCCCTGGGGGTCCGTGCCGTCGAGGGGAGCGTCCCGCCGAACGGCGTCCATCTCGCCGCGCAGCCGTCGCGTCTGCGAAATGAGCGCGTCGACCGAGCCGCGCGGGGGCGGCTGGGCGGATGGGCGGTCCGCAGAGAGATGGGACGGCATGACGCACTCCGATGGGGGACGGTACGACCAAGGCTGGGCGGAGGGACCGTTACGACTGTTGCACAGCCCGCGACGCCCTGTAAGGGATTTGGCAACACACGATCCGGTGGTGCTTCTGGCATATGCCGCAGTCCAGACGGACGAGTCGACCGGCATGGATTCGGTACGCGGGTCGCGCGCCCAAGTCGTAGAAAGAGTACGTGACTTGAGGGGCTCCGGGGCTGGCCGGGTCCGTCCTTCATTTCTTTGTTCGACGGTCATATGTACGCGGCGTGTCCATGCCAGGGAAAGAGGGGGGCAACGTTCACAGTGAACAGACGAAAGGCGGCGGCGTTCGGCCGCTGTTCATTCGTCTCTCACCGCATCGGTAGGGCTCCCGGCGATCGCCGCGTGCACGCTGGCGCGCGGTGTGCCGCAGGGGCACTCCGGTCACGAGGGGGCGGGCGAATGACACCGATCAGCCGAAGAGGTTTCGTGGGACTCGGCGCATCCGTGGCGGCGGGCGCCGCGCTGGGCGTCGGCTCGCGCCCGGCGGCGGCCGTCGGCGCGACGACCGGCACCATCTCGGACGTACGGCACGTCGTCGTCCTCATGCAGGAGAACCGCAGCTTCGACCATTACTTCGGCCGCCTCAAGGGCGTCCGCGGCTTCGACGACCGCAGCGGCATCACCCTGTCCGGCGGGTACTCCGTCTTCAACCAACCGAACGGCGTCGGACGGCAGTACCCGTGGAAGCTCAGCTCCACACCCGCCGCGGGCGGCAAGGACGGCGAGACCCTCGCACAGTGCAACGGCGACCTCCCGCACTCCTGGTCCTCGCAGCACTCCGCCTGGAACAAGGGACGCCTCGACAACTGGGTCTCCGGTGTCGGCAACGTCCGCTCGCTCGGCTATCTCGACCGCTCCGACATCCCCTTCCACTACGCGCTCGCCGACAACTACACGATCTGCGACGCCTACTTCTGCTCCGCACTCAGCGCGACCGGCCCCAACCGCACCTACCTGTGGAGCGGCAAGGTCGACGGCTCCAGCTACGACGGCGGCGACGAGTCCGGACTGACCTGGCAGAACTACGCCGAGGCGCTCCAGACGGCCGGAGTGACCTGGAAGGTCTACCAGAACGCGCAGGACAACTACGGCGACAACGGCTGCGCCTACTTCAAGAAGTTCGCCTCCGCGAAGGCGGGCGACCCGCTCTACGACCGCGGCATGGCCTCCGTGCCGAAGGTCACCGGCTCCACCCCCGACGACATAGCCGCCGCCATCAGGGCCGACGTCCTCGCGGGCACCCTGCCCCAGGTCTCCTGGGTGGTCGCCGACCAGGCCTTCTCCGAGCACCCCTATGCCCCGCCCGGGGACGGCGCCCACTTCGTCGACCTGGTGTACAAGGCCCTCGCGGCCGACCCGGACGTCTTCGACTCCACCGTCCTGTTCCTCAACTACGACGAGAACGACGGCTTCTTCGACCACGTGCCGCCCCCGGCTCCGCCCGCGAACACGGCGGGGGAGTTCCTCAACGGCGTCCCGTACGGTCTCGGTTTCCGTGTTCCGATGCTCGTCATCTCGCCCTGGACGCGTGGCGGCTGGGTCTCCTCGGAGGTCTTCGACCACACCTCGGTCCTGCGCTTCCTGGAGACATGGACGACGGCGCTCGGCAAGCCCGCCGCCTGCCCCAACATCAGCGCCTGGCGCCGCAAGGTCACCGGCGACCTGATCGGGGTCTTCGACTTCGGCAACCCGGCCTACGGGACGGTCCCGCTGCCCGCCACGAGCGTGCTCGGGATCGCCACCTGCGGCCCCCTGCCCAACCCGGTACCGACCACCAACGCCCTGCCCGCCCAGGAGCCCGGCACCCGGCCCGCGCGCGCCCTGCCCCACCAGCCGAACGGCTACCTGGACCACCTGGAGTTCGGGTCGGGCGGCAAGGTCCTCGCCTGGTTCACGATGGCCAACCAGGGCACCCCGGCCGGCAGGGCGGCGCACCTGTCGATCCACCCGAACGCCTACCGCGACACCACGCCCTGCCAGTACACCATCGACGCCGGCGGCACCGCCTCCGACTCCTTCAACATCGGCTCGGGGTTCGGCAACGGCAAGTACGACCTCACCATGGCCGGCCCCAACCGCTTCCTGCGCCGCTTCAAGGGCGACGCGACCCAGGCGGGCAAGTCGGCCGAGGTGAGCACCCGTTACGCCACCGAACCCGGCACCGGCAAGACCGCCCTCTACTTCAAGATGACCAACTCCTCGGCCGCCCCGGTGAAGTTCACGATCACCTCGAACCAGTACCGCGGCGACGGGCCGTGGACGTACACCGTCGCCGCGGGCGGTTCGGCCGAGGACTACTTCAACGCCGTCGCGTACCAGAACGGCTGGTACGACTTCACGATCACCGTCGACTCCGACGCGAGCTGGTCGCGCCGGTTCACCGGGCACATCGAGACGGGCACGGCGAGCGTCAGTGGCTGATCACGCGTAGAGGGCTGATCACGCGTAGAGGTCCGGGCGCGGGGCGAGTTCGACGGTCACCCGGCCGCCGCTCTCCAGCGCCCGGACCCCGGCCTCGGCGACGGCCGAAGCCGCGTACCCGTCCCAGGCGCCCGGCCCGGTCACCTTCCCCTGCCGGGTGGCGTCCACCCAGGCCTGCACCTCGCGGTCGTAGGCGTCGGCGAACCGTACGAGGTAGTCCTGTGCCACCTCCTCGCGGGCATCGCCCGCCGTCGTCACCACCATGGTGTGCTCGTCCCCGATCCGCGCGCTCCCGGACTCGCAGACCGCCTCGCAGCGCACCTGGTAGCCGAAGCCGGAGTTGACGAAGACCTCGACGTCGACGAGAGCGCCTTCGGCCGTCTCGAACACCACGAACTGGGGGTCGAGAAGACCTTCGGGGGCACCCGTGGACGCCCGTGGGCGCAGCACGGTCACGGCGGTGAGTTCCTGGTCGAGCAGCCAGCGTGCCACGTCGATCTCGTGCGAGACGGAGCTGTTGACCAGCATCGCCGAGGTGAAGCCCGGCGGGGAGGACACATTGCGGTGCGTGCAGTGCAGCATCAGCGGACGGCCCAGCCGCCGACTGTCCAGCAGGGACTTCAGGCGCTGGTACTCGGCGTCGTACCGGCGCATGAATCCGACCTGCACCAGCCTCCGGCCGAGCCGCGCCTCCGCCTCCGCCACCCGCAGTGCCCCGGCCGACTCCGGCACCATCGGCTTCTCGCACAGCACCGGCAGACCGCGGTCGAAGGCCGCGAGCACCGCCTCCTCGTGCGCGGGCCCGGGGGAGGCGATCAACACCGCCTGTACACCGGGTGCGTCGAGGGCCGCCGCCACCTCGGTGTGCACCGAGACACCGTCGATGCCGGTGACGGCGTCCTTGGCGCGCCCGGTGTCGGGATCGGCCACCGCCGCCACCCGGGCGCCGTTCACCACCCGGTCGATCCGTCGTACGTGGTCGGCCCCCATGTGGCCCGCACCCAGGACCGCGACACCCAACAGCTCACTCACGCGCTCACCTCTCCGGCAGACAGCTCTGGAGGCGATTGTCTGCCGGAATGATCAGTAGCGCAGCACCCCGGCGATGCCTTTCGCGTCACCGAGACTGCCGTCGGGGACGAAACGGACGTCCGCTCCGGTCTCCAGGCACTGTTCGACGATCTCGTCGACGATGTCCTCGCGGGCGTCCAGATCACCGCTCTCGGCCGGGACCAGATGGTCGCCGCCGTCGTCGCGTACCGTCACGCGGTAGTTCTCCTCGACGGCCAGCAGGCGGACCCGGCCCTGGGAGGCGTTCTGCCACACCTCGTCGACCCCGGCCGCGAACTCCTTGCGGCCACGGGCGGATTCGAGCTCCCGGGCCACCGCGTCGGTGTCCCTGCGCTCCTCGGCACTGATCAGCGGACGGACCGCCTGCCACACGGCGTCGGGGGTGCCGTGCGCGAGTCCGCCGTGCGGGATGTGCGTGGCGTCCTTGGTGACCGTGCCGACCTCGTCGAGGAGGGAGAGCGCGGCGGTCTCGCCGGTGACGTACAGCGGACGCGGATCCTCGCGCAGGACGGCGCTCATCGCGGTGTCGGCGTCCCGCACGAAGTGCTTGGTCCGCTCGTCGCGGAAGGTGCTGGGCAGGTCTCCGATGCGCTCCTTGCGCTCGGCGTTCGGGTCCTCGAGGCTGCGGGTCCGCGGGAAACCGCCGATGCGCTGCTCGGTGACCCGGTCGGCGCCGCCGTTCCACAGCGTCACCCGGTCCGCCGACACCGCGAGCACCCAGAACGGCCGCTCCGAGACCTGCGCGGCGACGAGGTTGCGGGTCAGGAAGGTGTCCGAGAGCACCACGCGCTCGGGCACCGTGCGGGCCAGCGACCACACCTGGTGCTCGCCGGGCGCCGCGAAGATCGCGAGGCCCTCCTCCGCGTGCGCCAGGTCGACCTCGGCGAGGGCCTGGTCGAGCTGCTGGACGAGGTCGGTGCGGCGTTCGCGGGTGACCGCCGGATCGGACTCGATCTGTTTCTTGGCCTCGGCCACGACATTGCGCAGCCGGACCGGATCCTGGGCGTTGTCGGGTTCGCGGCGGTGCGTGGGCGTCAGCACCGACACCGCGGGATAAGGCCGCGGCCTGCGCAGCATGGTGAGGGTCGCTGGGCTGAGTGCGTGCTCCATAACAGCACGATAGAGCCGATTCAGTTATCGGGCATTTGGGGCAATTGATTGTTAGTGTCGCTCAGGTCGCCAGATGACGTTCCGGCCCTGTTCGAGAACGGCGCCGCCGAGCACGTGATCGGCGCGGGCCTGCCGAAGCTGCGCTCCGCGATGCACCCCGACACGGTCTTCACCTTCGCCGACCGTGACCTGGTGACGCTCTACCCGACCGTCATGGACGCCGTCCGCACCTTCTCCCTGCGCCCGAGCGACAAGGCCCCCGGCATCGAACTCACCGACGAGGGCACACGCCCTTCACCGAGGTCGTCGCCAAGGCCCTCGGACTGTCCGCACTGCGGATCGTGGAGACGGGCGGGGACCTGTACGGCTCCGAGCGGCAGCAGTGGGACAGCGGCAACAACGCGGCCGCGCTGGAACCGGGCGTGGTCTACGACCGCAACACCCGGACCAATACCCTGCTGCGCAAGGCCGGGATCGAGGTCATCACCGTCGTCGGCGCCGAGCTGGGGCGTGGCCGGGGCGGCGGCCACTGCATGACCTGCCCCATCATCAGGGACCCGGTGGAGTTCTGAACCCTCAGAACGCGTCCGGATCCGCCGCCTTCCAGTCCGCCTCCCAGGACGCGGGCGGCTCCGCGAGCAGCACGCCGGGCTCCAGCCACTCGTAGAGCTGCGCGTACGACCGTACGGTCGCCGGGTCCGTACGCCGCAGCAGCTGATGCGGTCCGAGCTCGGCCGGATCGCGTACCCCCATGGCGGCCATGATCCGGCTCGCGCTGCGGACCGTGGCCCGCTGGTAGCGGTGCACGCGCGCCGACTTGTCGGCCACGTCCAGGGCGCGCACCCGGCGCGGGTCCTGGGTCGCGACCCCGACCGGGCAGGTGTTGGTGTGGCAGCGCCGGGACTGGAGACAGCCGAGTGCGAACATCATCGCGCGGGCCGCGTTCGTGTAGTCGGCGCCCTGCGCCAGCCGTTTGACGATGTCCGAACCGGTGGCGACCCCGCCGCTCGCGCCGATCCGCACACGGTCGCGCAGCCCGGTGCCGACCAGCGCGTTGTGCACCGTGATCAGCCCTTCGGTCAGGGGCGTACCGAGGGAGGCGGCGAACTCCGGCGGCGCGGCCCCCGTACCGCCCTCGGCGCCGTCGACCACGATGAAGTCGGGCGAGACCCCCTCGGCGAGCATCGCCTTGCAAACGGCGAGGAACTGGCGGCGCGAGCCGACGCAGAGCTTGAAGCCGGTCGGCTTGCCGCCCGCCAGCTCCCGCATCCGGGCGAGGAAGCACACCAGCTCGCGCGGGGTCGAGAACACCCGGTGGTACGGCGGTGACACCACCGCCTCGCCCTCCGGGACCCCGCGGGCCCGGGCGATCTCGGTGCTCACCTTGGCGCCGGGCAGCACCCCGCCGATGCCCGGCTGCGCCCCCTGGGAGAGCTTCAGCGACACGCACTTGACCTCCGGCAGGGCGGCCTTGTCCGCGAACTCCCGTGCCTCGAAGCCCCCTTCCGGGGTGCGGCAGCCGAAGTACCCGCTGCCGATCTCCCAGATCAGGTCGCCGCCGCCCCGCAGGTGGTGGTCCGAAAGACCGCCCTCGCCGGTGTCCTGCGCGAAACCGCCGAGCGCAGCGCCCCGGCTGAGCGCCAGGATCGCGTGCGAGGACAGCGCCCCGAAGCTCATCGCGGAGACGTTCAGCAGGGCCATGTCGTACGGCTGGGTGCAGTCCGGGCCACCGACACGCACCACGGGCGGCTCGTCCGGCATCTCGACCGGGCGCATCGACGGTTCCAGGTACTCGTACCCGTCCCCGTACAGGTCAAGCCCGGTGCCGAAGGGCTCCTCGACCTCGACGCCCCCGGCGCGCTCGTACACGAGGCCGCGCACATCACGGTCGTCGGGCCGCAGGAGGAAGCGGAGGTGGCCGAGCAGGGGACGGTTCCGCAGGACCGCGTGGCGGCGCTGGGCCAGGTCCCGGACGGCGAGCGCGGTCAGGGCGAGCAGTACGGTGGCCGCCCCCCACCACCAGGGTGAGACGGCCCATGCCAGGACCAGCGCCCCGGCCGCACCCAGGGCGACGAACAGCGGCAAGAGCATCCGGCGCACACCACGAGTCAAACCCATGGGGCGGAAAGAGGCGAAAGCGGGCATGCCGCCCGGGTGCCCGAGGATCTCCCCCACGGGCACCCCGGCGGATGTTGAGGAAGACTTTGCCCGTGGCCGATTCCCGTTCGCCGACGCCCGGCAGCGGGCCGATCCGTCCGTCCGCGGGACGCAAAGCGCGGCCGAAACCGTCGGGGTGACTGGTCCGGTCAGGTTACGTACGTGTTGACGTCACTTGCGCACATGACACAACCTCGTCATATAGCTGCTCAATACAACTGGTTTTGCGGAAGCGCTGGACCGCCCATGAAACCGCAGGCTGGCGCGGTGTTCCCGGCAGAACCGGACGCGGGAGGTAACGCATGTGCGGCATCACCGGCTGGGTCTCCTTCGACCGCGACCTGCGCGCCGAGGCGGAGACATTGGATGCAATGACGGAGACGATGTCCTGCCGGGGCCCCGACGACCGCGGCACCTGGACCGAGGGGCCCGCGGCCCTCGGGCACCGCCGGCTCGCGATCATCGACCTGCCCGGCGGACGCCAGCCCATGACCGCCGAGACCCCGGACGGCACGGTCGCACTCGTCTATTCGGGGGAGACCTACAACTTCACCGAGTTGCGCCGCGAGCTGACCGACCGCGGGCACCGTTTCTCGACCGACTCCGACACCGAGGTGGTCCTGCGCGGCTACCTCGAATGGGGCGAGGCGCTCCCCGAGCGGCTCAACGGGATGTACGCCTTCGCGGTCTGGGACGGCCGGCACGACAAGCTCGTGATGATCCGCGACCGCATGGGCATCAAGCCCTTCTACTACTGTCCGACTCCCGACGGCGTCCTCTTCGGCTCCGAACCCAAGGCGATCCTCGCCAACCCGCTGGCCCCGGCCCGGGTCCGCCTCGACGGACTGCGCGAGCTGTTCACCTTCGTCAAGACGCCCGGACACGCGATCTGGGACGGCATGCGCGAGGTGGAACCCGGCACCGTCGTCACCGTCGACCGCTCCGGTCCGCGCCGCCGCGTCTACTGGCAGCTGGAGACCCGGCCGCACACCGACGACCGTGACACCTCCATCGCCACCGTCCGCTCGTTCCTCGAGGACATCGTGCGCCGCCAGCTCGTCGCCGACGTGCCGCGCTGCACCCTGCTCTCCGGCGGGCTCGACTCCTCCGCCATGACCGCGCTGGCCGCCCGGCAGCTCGGCGAGCACGGCGAGAAGGTCCGCAGCTTCGCCGTCGACTTCGTCGGCCAGAGCGACCACTTCGTCGCCGACGAGCTGCGGGGCACCCCCGACACCCCCTTCGTGCACGACGTGGCCCGCGCCTCGGCCACCGACCACCAGGACATCGTCCTCGACGCGCACGCCCTGGCCGACCTCGACGTCCGGGCGAAGGTGATCAGGGCGCGCGACCTCCCCATGGGCTTCGGCGACATGGACGCCTCCCTGTACCTGCTCTTCCAGGCCATCCGCGAGCACTCCACGGTCGCGCTCTCCGGGGAGTCGGCGGACGAGGTCTTCGGCGGCTACCTGCAGTTCTTCGACGAAGGGGCCCGCAGCGCCGAGACCTTCCCCTGGCTCGTCCGGTTCAGCCGGGACTTCGGCGACGACGCCGACGTACTGCGCCCGGACCTCACCAAGGTGCTGGACCTGGAGTCGTACGTCGCCGACGGCTACCGTACGGCCGTCGCGGGCATCCGGCGGCTCGACGGCGAGAGCGACTTCGAGTACCGGATGCGGCGGATCTGCCACCTCCACCTGACCCGCTTCGTCCGCGTCCTGCTCGACCGCAAGGACCGCGCGAGCATGGCCGTCGGCCTGGAGGTGCGGGTGCCGTACTGCGACCACCGGCTCGTCGAGTACGTCTACAACACGCCCTGGTCCCTGAAGTCCTTCGACGGACGGGAGAAGAGCCTGCTGCGGGAGGCGACCGCCGACCTGATCCCCAAGTCCGTGTACGACAGGGTCAAGAGCCCCTATCCGTCCACCCAGGACCCCAAGTACGCGATCGCCCTCCAGGACCATGCCAAGGACCTCCTGGCCCGGCCCGCGCACCCGGTCTTCGACCTCGTCGACCGGCAGCGGGTCCACCGGGCCGCCCACCGCGACAGCCCGCAGATCACGCAGGCGTCGCGGCGGGGCCTGGAGCGCACCCTGGACCTGGCGCTGTGGCTGGACATGTACGCCCCGGACGTACTGCTCACCTGAGCGCCCGGTCGGCGGCCGCCTGCGAGGACTTCCACCACGAGGTCACCGGCTCCCACACCAGGACGACGCGACCGACGCCCAGCTCGCGCGCGGTGAACGTACGGCCGAAGCGCGCGGGGTCCGCCGAGACGCTGATCGCCTCCACCCGGCGGGCCTCCGGGTCCGCCGGGTCGGCGATGGTCCGCAGGGCCGCGTACGCCGTCCGGCCCGCATCGAGCAGGTACGGCCCGCTCCGCCCCGCGGGAACCGGCAGGGCGGCGCCGTCGAGGTCCCCGAAGACGACGGTCGGGATGCGGTCGACGGTGCACGCCCGGGTGGAGCGGTTGGTAACGCCGAGGTGCAGCAGCGTGGGGTCGCCGGAGCGGTGGGCGTGGACGGTGACGGCCTTCTCGGCGCAGCGGGCGGGCCGCGCGGCGGCCGAGCCGCTCTGCGGCACGGCGAGGAGCAGCGCCACGGCGACGGCCGGGAGGGCGAGAACGGGTCGGATGCGCATCGGTGGGTTCCCCCTGTTTCGGTCACGAGCGGTGTCATCAGCGATGTCACGAACGGTGAGCAACGCCTGCTCAGTGTGACGGCCGAAGTGCCCTACGGGTGGTGTCCGACCCCTCAGGGGGCCGTCGCGTCCTCCGGGCCGCAGGAACTGCCGTTGTCCGGCAGTGAGCCGTACAGCAGGAAGTCGGTGACCTTCTGGCGCACGCACTTGGACGACGCGTAGCCGGTGTGGCCCTCGCCCTTGTTGTCGAGCACGACGGCTGCGGAGCCGAGCCGCTCGGCGGTCTCCTCGGTCCAGCGGTACGGGGTCGCCGGGTCCCCGCGGGTGCCGACGAGAAGCATCTTCGGCGTGTGGACATCGCGTACCTTCTCGCGGATGTAGTCGCTGCCCTTGGGGCGGCCGTAGCACATCAGCAGCTCGTTGAGGCGGAGGGAGCCGAAGATCGGCGACGCCTCCTGGTAGGCGGCCTTCAGCTCGTCGATCTCCTTGGTGAGCTGTGCGGCGCTGGGCCGATCGGGGTCGTCGGCGCAGTTGATCGCCAGGAGCGCGCTCTCGAGGTTGTCCGGGGGCACGTTCGCGGGGTCGACCAGCCCGCCGTACGTGGCGTGGGGCAGGGCGCTGCCCCCGGCCGCCTGCAACAGTGGGCTCGGGTCGCCGTCCTGGACGAGTGAGGCGAGGGACCGCTCGAGCTTCGGCCACCCCTTGCGGTCGAAGAGTTCCAGACCCATGGTCGCCACCAGGTCCTGGCCGGAGAACTGCTGCCCGAAGTTCGTCGGCACCGGGTCCTTGTCCAGCGAGTCGACGAGCCGCGCGACCCGCTGACGGGCATCGCGCGCATCCTGCCCGAACGGGCACGACGTGTCCTGGGTGCACCAGGTGAGGAAGTCCTCCAGGGCGGTCTGCTGCCCCTCGGCGCTCACCAGGCCCGACTCGGACAGCGGCTCGGTGAGCGTGTCCACGCCGTCGAGCACCATGCGGCCCGTCTGGTCGGGGAACTGGCTCGCGTACACCGCGCCCAGGCGAGTTCCGTACGAGAACCCCAGGTAGTTGAGCTTCTTGTCGCCGAGGGCCTGGCGCATCACGTCCAGGTCCCGGGAGGCGTTGACCGTGCCGATGTGGGCCAGTACCGGGCTGGAGTGCTTGGCGCACGCGTCGGCGTCCTTCCGCACCTGCTTGAGGAGTGCCGCCGGGCTGCTGTCGTGGGTGGCCGCGCCCGTCGCGTCGGAGCCCTGGCCCATGCCGCCGCCGCAGCTGACGGGAGAGGACCGGCCGACACCGCGCGGGTCGAAGGTCACCACGTCGTAGCCGTTGGTGAGCGGCATGAAGTCCTTGCCGCCGGTGGCGAGCTGCGGGACTCCCGGGACGCCGGGGCCGCCGAAGTTCAGCAGTACGGATCCCCTCGACGGACCGGTGGCGCGGTAGCGGGCCAGCGCGAGGTCGAGCGTCCCGGCGCCCGGGCGCGCGTAGTCCAGCGGGACGGTCACCTGCCCGCACTGCAGATCCGCGGGCATCGCGTCGCCCTTGCAGGTGCCCCACTTGATCTGCTGGTGGTAGAAGCGGGACAGGTCGGGGCCCTCGCCAGCCGTCGCCACCCCCGAGGGCAGACCCGCCGCCAGCAGGGCCAGTGTCACGACGCAGACTCCGTACGCCCAGCGTTGGTGCGCGGACAGCATGGATGCCTCCAGGGACGCCCGGCGTCGTACCGGGCGCCAGGGGGATAGCTCCTCGCTCACGATAAGCGGGTGTCCGGGAGCGCGCCTCTGGGCGGGCGTTCGATAAACGTGACCCTCGATGGGGTGAAAGCACGATCAGCCATAACGTCGGATGGTCCTCCCGCGTTTTACGCGGTGCGGGCGAGTGCCCGCGTCCATGTCTGGAAGGCAGGGAACCTATGAAACGGGTTACCCGAAATGGTTTGATCGCCGCGGCCGCCGCCTCGGGCGCCGCGATGGCCGTGGCGATGCCGGCGCACGCCGACGCCTCGGCGGACGGCGGCACGGCGGCTTCGCCCGGGCTGATCTCCGGCAACACCCTCCAGCTCCCGGTGCACGTTCCCGTGAACGTGTGCGGCAACACCGTGAACGTGGCCGGGCTCCTGAACCCCGCCGCGGGCAACGGCTGTGCGAACGTGAGCGAGGGCGGGGGCCCCGGCGTCGGCGGGAGGAGCCACGGCAGGAGCGGCGAAGGCGCCGGTGGCGTGGACCGCGGCGGTGCCGTCACACGCGGCGGTGCTGTCGCGGTCGGGAGCGGAAAGGATTCTCCGGGCGTGCTCTCGGGCAACGGCCTGCAGCTCCCGGTGCACCTCCCGGTGAACCTCAGCGGCAACTCCGTGAGCGTGGTGGGCCTCGGCAACGCGTCCGTGGGGAACACGTCCACGAACACCTCCGGCGACCACCCCCAGCCGGTGAAGACCGCCCCGAGGCCGCACACGACGCCCAGGGCGCAGGTGCCGCCCTACCAGGCCCCGCCGCGGCCGATGGCCTCCCTCGCCCACACCGGCGCCGACCAGACGATGCCGGCGGTCGCCGCGAGCGCCGCCCTTTTGCTGGGCGGGGCCGTTCTGTACCGGCGGTTCCGGCCCACGGGGGTCCGCTGACGCGCAAGGCCCCACCGGGCACACGACCCGGTGGGGCCCCGTTCGGGTGGCTTCCACGAGTGGTCCCCGGGCGGCGTCAGCGCATCTCGGGAAGGTCGTCGCGCAGGATGCTGTAGCGCATGCCGTCGCGCCACCGGCCGTCCCGGAACCCCACACTGCGCAGCACGCCCTCGCGGGTGAACCCGGCCTTCTCCAGGGCGCGTTGCTCGGCGATGTTCTCCGCCTCGGTGTCCGCCTCGATCCGCACCACGGTCGTGTGCGCGAACAGGTAACGGACGAGCTGCCGCTGGGCTTCCGTGCCCCAGCCCTTGCCGCGCGCCTCCGGCAGCAGGCCGATGCCGATGTTCCAGTAGTACGTGCTCGGGGTGGGCCGGATCTTCCGCCACCCGACGAAGCCCAGGCGCTCCTCGCCGCGCACGACCATCAGATAGCCCGCGTCGTCGCCGAGCATGTGGTCCTCCGCCCACTTGCGCCGCCAGCGGTCCGGGTCCCGCCAGCCGAACCACTGGAAGGGCGTGGCGGTCTCGGGTTCCGTCAGGAACCGCTCCATGACGGGCAGGTCGTCCTCGGCCACCGGGCGCAGGATCACGTCATCGACACTCATGGACGACAAGCCTATGAGTGACGGAGGACCAAGGACCCGTCGCTAAAGCGCCGGGCTCGCACAACGGTCATTACTGACGGTGATGTGTCGTTTGCGTCCAGCCCCGCTCCGAGGCGTTCGGGGTGGGGCGGGGGCCGTTGACGGGGCCCCGCGTCGCCACAACCCCCCTGCTCTGGCACGGATGGTGCGGGAGCCATTGCGGTCTGCGTGCGCAACGAATCCGCAGTTCCGGCACGCGAACCAGGTCTGGGAGACCCGGTTCGCTCTGTCCACGTGTCCGCACTCGGCGCAGGTGCGGGAGGTGTACGCCGGATCGACGTGCGCCACCGCCACTCCTGCCCGGCGGGCCTTGTATGCGGCCTGCGCGCCCAGGCCCCAGCGGGATTTGACCTCGCCGTAGACCTGCTTGCGCAGGGCGAAGTTCTTGAACTCCCCGCGTGCGAAAGCGGTCTCGCTCACCCAGGTGGCGGCCTCGTTGCAGGCGCGCACGGTCGAGAGACCATTTCTGGTCTCCGTCCTACCTCGCCGCCTCCGCAGGCGGCGCACCCCTCACGGTCATCAAGGAGTACATCGAGAGCCAGAAGTGTCCTGGGTGAGCCCTCAGCGGCTCCGCCGCCACGACAGGGATGCGATTCCTCCCGGGCGTAGACGCCCGGGGTTCCTCGCAAGAATCAAGCTGAAATCCCCGTGGAGATCGGGAAGGATGCTGCGGGCGCGGGCGACCGCCGCGCACCCCCGCCGCAAGCGAATGGAGCGCGCACATGACTTCTCCTGGTCCCGCGGATCTCGTCGTCGCCCGGGCCTCGCTCGACGACTGGTCGGTGATCAGCGGGTGGGCGGGGGACGAGGGATGGAATCCGGGGCTGTCCGACGCACCGAGCTTCTTCGCCCAGGATCCCGAGGGTTTCTTCATCGGCAGGATCGACGGGCAGCCGGTCTCGGCGGTGTCGGTCGTGACGTACGACGCCGACTACGCCTTCCTGGGCTTCTATCTCGTACGACCGGATCTGCGCGGCCGCGGCCACGGCCTCACCACCTGGAGGACGGCCCTCGCCCACGCCGGCGGCAGGACCGTCGGTCTGGACGGTGTGGTGGCGCAGCAGGACAACTACCGCAAGTCCGGCTTCGAACTGGCCCACCGCACCGTCCGGTTCATCGGAACCGTGCCGGCGGCACAGACGCCACCGGGGGCGCGGCCCGCCGCGGCGGCCGACTTCGCGTCGATCGCGGCGTACGACAGTGCCTGCTGCCCGGCCGACCGACCCCGCTTCCTGGAGCGGTGGCTCACCGGTCCAGGCCACCGCACCTTCGTCCGCGTGGCCGACGGCCACCTCACCGGCTACGCGGTGGTCCGGCCCGCCCTCGACCGCCCGCGCGTGGGCCCGCTGTTCGCCGACACCGCCGAGGACGCCCGCGCCCTCCTGCTGGCGCTGGCCGCCGAGGCTCCCGGGGGCGAGGTCGCCATCGACATCCCCGAGTCGAACGCGCCGGGCGTCGCCCTCGCCGAGGAGTTCGGCCTCACCCCCTCCTTCGAGACCGCCCGGATGTACACCGGACCGGTCAGGCCGTTCAGCGCCGAGCGCGTCTACGGGGTCACCACGCTCGAACTCGGCTAGATCCTGTCCGGCGGATCAGGCCGGGCGCTGGTTCACGCCGCGGAGCGTTCGTCGGGCAGGCGACGGCGCAGGGCGGTCTCCTGGACGGCGGGTGGGTTGTAGGCCATGTCGAGCGTCCCGATGTCGGTGCCGGGCGGCACGATCGCGTCGATCTGGTCGAGGATCTCGTCGGTCAGAGTGGTCTCCGCGCCCGCGAGAAGGTCGTCCAAGTGGGCCATCGTGCGCGGTCCGATGATCGCGGAGGTGACGCCGGGGTGGGCGATCGCGAACGCCATGGCCAGGTGCGTCAGCGGCATCCCCGCCTTCTCGGCCAGGGGGATGAGCTGTTCCACGGTGTCGAGCCGGCGTTCGTCGCTGAGGTGCTTGAAGCCGAACGCGGCACGGTGACTGTCGGCCTGGCGGTCCTTGCGGTAGCGGCCGGTCAACAGGCCGCCCGCGAGCGGGCTGTAGACCAGGGCGCCCATGCCGTAGCGCTCGCAGACGGGCAGCACCTCGCGCTCGATGCCGCGGTTGAGGACCGAGTACGTCGGCTGCTCGCTGCGGAACCGCATCAGACCCCGTCGCTCGGCGACCCACTGCGCCTCGACGATGTCCGAGGCGGGGAAGGAGGAGGTGCCGATGGCCCGGACCTTGCCCGCGCGCACCAGGTCGGTGAGGGCCGAGAGGGTCTCCTCCACGTCGGTGTCCGGGGCGGGCCGGTGGATCTGGAACAGGTCGACGTGGTCGGTACCGAGCCGGCGCAGCGAGTCCTCCAGCGCGCGGACCAGCCAGCGCCGCGAGTTGCCCCGCTGGTTGGGGTCGTCCCCCATGGGGAGGTGGGCCTTGGTGGCGAGTACGACGTCGTCCCGGCGGCCCTTGAGGGCCTTGCCGACGATTTCCTCGGACTCGCCGCGTGAGTAGGCGTCCGCGGTGTCGACGAAGTTGATGCCCGCGTCCAGCGCCTTGTGGATGATCCGGACGGAGTCGTCGTGGTCGGGGTTGCCGATGGCGCCGAACATCATCGCGCCCAGACAGTACGGGCTGACCTTGATGCCGGTTCGGCCCAGTGTGCGGTGCTTCATGAGTCTCCTTGTTGCGTCGGCCGGTGCCCGCCGCGGCGCGTGAGGCTGGCGGAAACGGAACAGCGTTCAACCTAGACGATACGGAACGCTGTTCCGGTTTAGCAAGGGGAAGCATCCCCTGGCGGCGCGCTACGAACCCGCCGAGGCGCTCGCCAAGTGGCTCCAGCGCTTCGCGGGCTTCATCGCCACGAAACGCGGACTCAGTGCGGCCCTGCACTCGGGGGACCCGGCCTACGACACTCTGCCCTCCTACTTCCAGCAGCGCTTCATGCCCGTCCTCGGCGCGCTCCTGGACACCGCGGCGAAGGCCGGCGAGATCCGCTCCGACGTCGACCCGGAAGACCTCCTGGTCGCCACGCGCAATCTGACGCTGCCCGCCCAGGAGGACGGCAACGGTCACACCCCGCATGATCGCCCTGCTCGTCGACGGACTCCGCTACGGCGCCCCCGCCCGGGAAACTCGCTGAAGGACCGGCGTCCGGACAGACCCTGGGGCCCTGCGGGCGGGGTGTCAGGCGGGCCGCCGCGCGGGAAACGCCCGCCACCGCCCCACCGCCACCACACCGACCGCGGCGGCGATCAGTGGGAGTGACGTCCAGGGAAGAGCCGTGGCTCCCGCGCTCTCCAGGACAAGTCCCCCGGTGAGGGAACCGGCCGCGATGCCGGCGTTGTAGACGGTGGTCTGCAGGGAGGTGGCCACGTCGGCGTGGGCGGGGCCGGATGCGTCGACCAGCGCGGTCTGGATCAGCGTCGGTGCCCCGCCGAACGCGGCGCCCCACAGGGCGACGGAGACGAGGAGCACGAGGGGGTCGCCCGCGGACACGGCCAGCGCCGCCATCGCGCAGGCGATCAGGGCGAGGGCCGTCAGCAGCGTACGGCGCAGGTGCGCGTCCACCAGGGCGCCGACGATCCAGATCCCCACGACCGTCGCCACCCCGAACACCAGCAGGACGACACCGGTATGACCGAAACCGGTGTGCGCGGCGAAGGGGGCGACGTAGGTGTACATCACCTGGTGCCCCAGCAGCAGGAGCAGGGTCACGGAAAGGACGGTCACGATGCCGGGCAGCGCGGCCACCCGGCGCAGGGGTACCCGCCCGTCCGTCGGTTCGCCGGGCAGGCCCGGCACCCGCCACCGCACCCAGAGCACGAGGAGCGCGGCGAGCACGGACAGCACACCGAAGGCCGCGCGCCAGCCGACGGCGTCCGCCAGCGCGGTGCCCGCGGGCACGCCCAGCGACAGGGCGAGGGTGATGCCCCCGAGGACGATCGCGATGGCACGGCCGCGCCGCTCGGCGGACACCATCCGGGCCGCGTAGCCGACGAGCATCGCCCACAGCGTGCCGCCCATCACCCCGGCCCCGAGCCGGGCCGCGAACGTGAGCGCGTACCAGGACGACAGCGCGGTGACGGCGTTGCAGAGGGCGAAACCCAGGAGGGTGCCGGTCAGTACCCGGCGGCGCGGCTGCCCGCGCAGCGCGGCCGTGAGGGGCACCGCGGCGAGGAAGGAGGCGAGTGCGTAACCGGTCACCAGGAAACCGACACGCCCCTCGGACACCCCCAGGGCCGGAGCCATCCGCGGCAGCAGACCGGCGGGCAGCAGTTCGGTCAGTACGGCGGTGAAGGCGGCCGTGGACAGAGCGAGCAGCCCCGGGAGCGGCAGCCCGGAGGCGGGCGGAGCGGTGCCCTTGGCGGGCGGTGCGAGCGACATGCGACCATGCTGAAACCTTCACATCAGTGTGAAGGCAAGCGCGTCTGCCCCGGAGAGCGGAGTCATGCGGATCGGTGAGCTGTCGCGCCGCACCGGCGTCCCCACCCGGATGCTGCGCTACTACGAGGAACAGGGCCTGCTGCGCCCCGAGCGGGCCGCCAACGGCTATCGCGCGTACGGCGACGCGGCCGTCCCGTGCGTACGGCAGATCCGGGGGCTGCTCGACTCCGGGCTCACCACCGAGATCATCCGTGTGATCCTGCCGTTCCTGTCCGACCCCGGCGAGATCCATCTCCACCCCGAGTGCCTGACCCAGGAGACCGCCGCACTCCTGCGGGGCGAGATCGACCGCATCCAGAGCCGCATCGACTGCCTGGCCCGCAACCGGGACGCGCTGCGGGCCTACCTCGACACCGTCCGGCCGGGAACCCCGCGGCCTTGAGCCGGCCGGCTCGAGGCGGCCGTCAGTTGGCGAGTGCCCGGGCGTGCTGGGCCGCCTCGCTCACGGATCCGCGGTGCACCGGACCGTGCCCGGGCAGCAGGACGTCCGCCGAGAGTGCCTCGATGAGTTTCAGCGAGGCGAGGGCGTTCGCGCGCTCGGCGTGGAACATGTCGGGCAGCAGCTGCGGGCCCTGTATCCGCGAGGTGGGGTGACCGCTGACCAGGGCGTCGCCGGAGATCACGATCCCGGCGTCCGGCAGGTGGTAGACGCAGTGTCCGGCGGTGTGCCCGGGTGTGTGCACCGGCACCGGACCGCCGGGAAGATCGAGCGCCCCCTGACCGGGGAACGGCTCGGGCCGGGTCATCCGGACGTCCGCCGTGCCGCCGGACCGGATCGCGTGCACCGCCCAGGGCAGCACGCCGGGACGCCAGGCCTGGCGTATCACCTCGCCCACGCTCACCTGCTGGAGGAACTCGCGGCGCGCGTGCGCCACCTCCTCCTCGTGCAGATGGACCGGGACGCCGTAGGTGCTGCTCAGGTACTCGGCCGACCCGAGATGGTCGTTGTGCGCGTGGGTGATGAGTACGGCGCTGATGGCCTCGGGGGAGTGGCCGAGCGCGTCGAGGGAGGCGAGGACGTCCGGGCGGTCGCCCGGATATCCGGTGTCGATCAGGGTGACGGCGTCCCCCTCGGTCAGGATCACCCAGTTGGTGTTGCTGCCGTGAACCAGATGGATTCCGGCCGCCACCTCGACGATCGCGTCCTCGCGCATGACCATCCCGATGCTTGAGATCTCTGCCGGCCGGGTCGGGCCGGGTCGAACCGAAAGGTACCGCGTGCGGCCGGCAACGCGACGGGCGGCCTCCGGGGCGCGGACGCGTTCACCGACGGCCTGGCCGAACGTGAACGGGCTCTGCCGGCAAGGGACTTGACGCGCCCGCGAAATCGCGGCTCCCATATGGCGAGTCTCGTTGACTTTTGTTCGAGTCTGCGAACAAACCGCTCAAGGGAGAGCCGTATGTCCCCCCATTCGCACACCGCGCGCCTCAGAGGCCTCCTGAAGCGCGCAGCCGTTCACGGCGCGGCCCTTGGCCTGGCCGTCGCCGGATTGGCCGGAGTCGGACGCTCCGCCACTGCGCTCACCGCCGAGCCGGCTGCCGTCAGCACCAACCAGATCGGGGTCGCCCCGGCCCCGATGGGCTGGGCGTCCTGGAACACCTTCGCCAGCGTCATCGACTACGACACCATCAAGGCCCAGGCCGACGCCCTCGTGTCGTCGGGCATGGCCGCCGCGGGCTACAAGTACGTCAACATCGACGAGGGCTGGTGGCTGGGCACCCGCGACGGCAACGGCGACATCACCGTCGACACCGCCAAGTGGCCGGGCGGGATGAAGGCCGTCGTCGACTACATCCACAGCAAGGGCCTCAAGGCCGGGATCTACACCGACGCGGGCAAGAACGGCTGCGGCTACTACTACCCGACCCCCTCGGGAACGGCCGCCGCGCCCAACACCGGTATGGAGGGCCACCACCAGCAGGACCTGGAGACCTTCCAGAACTGGGGCCTCGACTTCCTGAAGATCGACTGGTGCGGAGGTGACGCCGAGGGCCTCGACCAGGAGACGACGTACCAGGCAATTCGTGACGCCAACACCGCCGCGACTGCCGTCACCGGCCGCCCGCTCGTCCTGTCGCTGTGCGAGTGGGGCACGGGCAACCCCTGGAACTGGGCCGCCGGCACGGGCGCGATGTGGCGCACCAGCACCGACATCGTCTACTACCCCGACAACCCGACGATGACCAACATCCTGGCCAACTTCGACAAGTCGCTGCACCCCGCCGCCCAGCACACCGGCTACTACAACGACCCGGACATGATGACGGTCGGCATGAACGGCCTGAGCGCCGCCCAGAACCGCACCCACATGGGCCTGTGGGCGATCTCAGGCGCCCCCCTGCTCGCGGGCAACAACCTGGCCACCATGAGCTCGACGACCGCCTCGATCCTCACCAACTCCGAGGTCGTCGCGATCGACCAGGACCCGCGCGGCCTCCAGGGCGTCAAGGTCGCCGAGGACAGCACCGGCCTGCAGGTCTACAGCAAGATCCTCTCCGGTACCGGGAAGCGCGCGGTCCTGCTGCTGAACCGTACGTCCGCCGCGGCGAGCATCACCGCCCGCTGGCAGGACATGGGCCTGACCACCGCCTCCGCCGCCGTACGCAACGTCTGGTCGGCGTCCGACGCCGGTTCGTTCGCGACGAGTTACACCACCAGCGTCCCCGCGGGCGAGGGCGTGCTGCTCACCGTCTCCGGCACCGAGGCGTCCGGGACGACGTACGAGGACACCACCTCCGCGACGACCCCGGCCTTCACCGGAGTCACGGCCTCCGCCGCGGGCACCAAGCTGATCGACATCACCTACGCCAACGGCGGTACCGCGGACCGCAAGGCGACGCTTCAGGTGGGTGGCCAGTACGCGCAGACGCTGGCCTTCCCGCCCACCGGCTCGGCGACCACCTACCGGACCGTCTCCGTCCTCGCGTCCCTGGCGAAGGGCTCCAACACGCTGACCTTCGGGGCCTTGGGCACCGCGCCCGACATCGACGCCGTGGCCGTGCGCGCCGTCCCGGGCACCAACGGGACGGCGGTCGTCGGCACCGGATCCGGACGGTGCCTGGACTTCTTCAAGAGCACGATCACCAACAACAGCCAGGCCGAACTGTGGGACTGCGGCGGTGGCCAGAACCAGACGTTCACCTACACCTCGCGCGGTGAACTGGTGGTCTACGGCAACAAGTGCCTCGACGCCTACAACAGCGGTACCGCCAACGGCACCAAGGTCGTCCTGTGGGACTGCAACGGCGGCACCAACCAGAAGTGGACCTTCAACTCCAACGGAACCGTCACCAACAACGTCTCGGGCCTGTGCCTGGACGCACTGGGCGCCGCGACGGCGAGCGGAACCCTGATCGACCTCTGGTCGTGCAACGGCGGATCCAACCAGCAGTGGACCCGCAACTGAACCGTGCCTGACCAGGGACGAAACACCGGGGCGGGGCGGCCTGATCGACTCCGCCCCGGTGCGGAGCCGTTGCCCTATGCGCTCCGGGGTGCTGGAGTGACCCCATGGATCACGTTGCGGTACTTGCCCTGTTCGACCGGGACATGCGGGAGGGCGCGCGGCCCGACAGCCCGGGAGCCCGGGTCGAGCGCGTCGACAAGGTGGTGCGCCAGGTCGGCACCGAGCACGGCTGGAACGGGGTGATCTGGTCGGACCTGGACGAATCGAACGCCGATGCCGCGATCGCCGAGCAGATGCGCTACTTCGGCGAACTCGGCCGTGAGTTCGAGTGGAAGCTGTACGGACACGACAAGCCCGAGGGCCTGGGAAAGCGGCTGCGTGCCGCCGGGTTCGTCGCCCAGCCCGAGGAGACCCTGATGATCGCCGAGTTGGGCGACCTCGCGCTCGACGCCCAGCCGCCCGAGGGCGTACGCCTGCTGCCCGTCACCGACCGCGCGGGTGTCGACCTCGTCGCGGACGTCCACGAACAGGCCTTCGGCACGGACAGCACCCGGATGCGCCACCAACTCCTCGCCCAACTCACCGGCGACGAGGACAACGTGGTCGCGGTGGTGGCCCTCGCCGGTGACGTCCCGGTCAGCGCCGCCCGCATGGAGATGGTCCCCGGTACCCGCTTCGCCGGCCTCTGGGGCGGCGGCACCATCGACTCCTGGCGCCGCCGCGGCATCTACCGCGCGCTGGTGGCCCACCGCGCCCGCGTCGCCGCCGAGCGCGGCTACCGCTACGTCCAGGTCGACGCCACCAGTCAGAGCCGCCCGGTCCTCGCCCGCCTGGGCTTCGAACCCCTGACCACGACAACGCCGTACGTGTACGGGTGACACCGGACGCCGTCCGGGCAGGGACGGCGTCACCGACCGCAGGTCGGCCCCGTCAGCGGCGCACCTTCACCCGGTCGAGCGCCGCGACGCCCACCGCCGCGAGTCCGATCTGAATGACCCACTCGATCCAGTCGACGCCCTTCGTGTTCGCCACGCCGAACGCGGCGGCGATCCCCGAGCCGATGAACGCTGCCACGATGCCGACGAGGATCGTCCACAGGATGCCGATGCGCTGGCGCCCCGGGACGACGAGCCGGCCCAGCACGCCGATGATGATGCCGATGAGAATGGCGCTGATGATGCCTGAGATCTCCATGCCCGCCCCTTTTTGTCAGGACCCCCGCAGTTAGGTGTGTTCCCCCTGCGGGCGAAGACAGTCCGTCCCGCTTTCCGGCCGTCCAGCGTCCGCTCCGGCGGGCTCCTGTTCAGTCGCGTTCCTGCCATGTACCGTTCAAGAATCTGTCACGCGGCAGTCGGCCAACCACCGTTCTACGCGCGCAGACTTGGCGCCCGCACCGCCTCTCCCCACCCCTCATGGAGGTTTGCAGGATGCTCGGATTCAGAAGATCCCGCCACAGACTCACCACGGCCGCGGCCGTGTTCGGACTGCTCGTCGCGGGTGCGGCCGTCCAGGCGTCCGCGGCCGCTCCGGCCGCCGCCGCGACCCCGCACCGCATCCTGTTCGACAACGCCCACGCGGAGACGGCGGGCAACGCCGACTGGATCGTCTCCACCAGCCAGCCCGACCCGCTGGGCCAGGACTCCTCGCCGTCGGCGGAGACCGACTGGACCGGAGCCCTCTCCTCCTGGGGTGTGGCCCTGCAGAAGACCGGCGACTACAGCCTGAAGACGCTGCCTTCGGGCTCCAGCCTGGCCTACGGCGGCTCGACGGCCACCGACCTGTCGAACTTCGACACGCTGGTGCTGCCCGAGCCCAACACGCTCTTCACCACGGCCGAGAAGACCGCGATCATGACGTTCGTGAAGAACGGCGGCGGTCTGTTCATGATCTCCGACCACACCGGCGCCGACCGCAACAACGACGGCTACGACGCGGTGAAGATCCTCAACGACCTGATGACCAACAACAGCGTCGACTCCACCGACCCGTTCGGCTTCTCCATCGACTCGCTGAACATCAGCTCGGGCTACCCGGCGGCGATCAGCGACAGCACCGACGCCGTCCTGCACGGCTCGTTCGGCACCGTCACCAAGAGCCTCATCGCCAACGGTACGACGGCCACGCTGAACCCCGCCGACAACTCGTCGGTCAAGGGCCTGCTCTACCGCTCCGGTTACTCGGGCAACACCGGGGCCTTCTTCGCCACCAGCACCTTCGGCAGCGGCAAGGTCGCCTTCTGGGGCGACAGTTCGCCGATCGACGACGGAACCGGCCAGTCCGGCAACACGCTCTACGACGGCTGGAACGACACCGGCGCCACCAACGCCGCCCTCGCCCTGAACGCCACCGAGTGGCTCGCGGGCGGCAGCAGCAGCGGCGGTGGCGGCGGAGGGGGCGGCGGTACCTGCACGGCCGCCCAACTGCTCGCCAACCCCGGCTTCGAGTCCGGCAACACGTCTTGGACCGCGACCAGCGGTGTCATCACCAACAGCTCCAGCGAGGCCGCCCGTACGGGCTCCTACAAGGCCTGGCTGAACGGCTACGGCTCGGCCACCACGGACACGCTCTCCCAGTCGGTCGCCATCCCGTCCGGCTGCGCGGCCACCCTGAACTTCTATCTCCACGTGGACACGGCCGAGACGACCACCACCACGGCCTACGACACCCTCAAGGCCCAGGTGCTCAACAGCAGCGGCACAGTCCTGTCGACGCTCGCCACGTACTCGAACCTGAACGCCGCGTCGGGCTACACGCTGCGCAGTTTCGACCTGTCCGGCTACGCCGGGCAGACGGTCACCGTCAAGTTCACCGGCACCGAGGGCTCCACCCTGCAGACGTCGTTCGTCCTCGACGACACGGCGCTCAACGTGAGCTGAGTACGAAACGCGTGAGAGGGCGGGCCCGGAAACGGGCCCGCCCTCTCACGCACCGGAGTTCGGCACGTCCTTCGTCACAAGGCGTGAAACATGTGGGTCACTGTCACCCGCCGGGCGGGGTGGATCGGGTGCCGGCCGCCGGGACGGTCGTCTCCGGTGTGTTCCATCCCGAGACCCGAACCCGGGGGGCCGAACCATGCAGGTCGGCCGTCCGGCAGGTGGCGGTGAGCGTCGTGGACTCGCCGGGCCACAGGCTGACCTGGTTGTCGGACCACCGAACGGGCAGGACGGGCTTGCCTGCGGCGTCCACGAGGTGCACGTCGGTCAGCAGGGACGGAGTCTTCCCGGTCCCGGTGTTGCGTAGCGTGACCGTCGTCGTGGACGCGCCGTCCGTGCCGGCCGAGGTCGTGGCCGTCGCCGAAACCGGCACCTGTGCCATGGAGTTGAGCCCCTTGAGGTCCGCGTAGCTCGTCGTCGGCGTGTAGTACCAGTCGGTCTTGGCCCAGTCGAGGGTGTCGGACTTGGTGGACAGCCAGTAGACGTTGCGGCTGACCTCCTTGCCCTCGGCGTCGGTGAGGACGAGGCGTGCCAGGTAGGTCGTCGACAGGCCGCTCACGGAGGACGGCACGGTGAGGGGGGTGCTGTGGGCGCCGTCCCCGTCCACGTCCACCCCGGTCGCCGTCCTGTCGTACTTCTGCGTGCCGTCGGTGTCGAAGAGCGTGACCCGGGCCGTGAGTCCGGACGCGGAGGCGTGCCGGTTGTTCACGACGACGATCGAACGGGTGTCGTAGGAGTACTGGATGTGCAGCGGCTCGTTCGCCTTCCTGGCCCCGAAGTAGGCGCCGCCCTGGTCGAGGTAACGGTCCATCAACTGCCAGTGCAGCGACGTCCATCCGCTGTTGAACATCCAGTAGACGACCCCGGTCGCGGGGTTGGCGGAGTCGGTGGCGTTGCGCCCGTACGCCTCGTACTGCGCGCGTACGTTCTCGTACTGGGCGAGCTGTGCCTTGCGTACGTAGTCGGTCAGGCCGCTCGGCGCTCCGTACCGTCCCGCGAGCGCGTCGTCGTACAGCTTGAGCGTGCCGAAGGTCGACGACGGTGAGCGGTGGTACTGCTTGGTGGTCGGGCTCTTCCACAGGGTGTCCAGCTCGGCGGGCGACATCATGCGACGCAGGGTGTCGAGGGTGGGGATGTCGGGGCCCGCGCTGGTCTCGGAGTTGAAGCCGGTGGCGCCGCCCTCGCGCTTGGCGTACCAGTAGTTCGGCGGGATCCAGTCGTAGGGACCGGTCATCTTCATGCCCGAACTGCCGCTGACCGGAGAGGACTTGTCGGAGGCGGCGGCGACCACGGGGTTCGGCCAGTCGGCGGCGTCCAGCGCGTCGAGGTAGTTCTTCTCGATCGTCGCGTCCGGCGCGAAGTCGCTGCCGATGAGGAAGGAGATGACGCTCGGGTGGTCGCGCAGCCGGGCGGCCTCGGCGGCCATCGACGCCTTGGCGACCGGGTAGTCGGCCGCGGTCCACTTGTCGCCGGCCTCGCTGCCGTTGACGTTCCCCTCCCATTTGTCGCAGCATTCCCAGCCGGGCAACGTGAGGATG
The DNA here is from genome assembly GCF_039503195.1 of Streptomyces mirabilis. Taxonomy (NCBI): domain Bacteria; kingdom Bacillati; phylum Actinomycetota; class Actinomycetes; order Kitasatosporales; family Streptomycetaceae; genus Streptomyces; species Streptomyces mirabilis. Next base: position 1,265,941 of record NZ_JBCJKP010000001.1, on the reverse strand, counting down.
CCGTACCGGTCGGCGAGGTCGAAGAACTCGTCCGGCTCGAGGTGACCCTCGAGGCGGATGGTGTTGAGGCCGAGGTCGAGCGCGTACTTCAGCCGGTCCTCGACATACCTCCGGTCCCAGCGCAGGAACTCGTCCGGGGACCAGCCGCCGCCCTTGACGAGCAACCTGCGGCCGTTGACGCTGTACTGCCGGGCGCCGTCGGAGTTGAGGGGGGCCTTCACCTCGCGGATGCCGAAGTGCTCGTGCGCGGTGTCCGAGGCGCTGCCGCCGACGGAGGCCGTCAGGTCGAGGCCGTACAGCGGCTGTCCGCCCATGCCCGCGGGCCACCACACCTTCGGCGCGCTCAGCCGCAGGCCGGGGGTGTCGGTGGGGGAGAAGGTGACGGTCTTCGTCTCGTGCGCGGCGAGGGAGACGGTTGTGCTGAAGGAGGCGTCCGAGCCGATGCTGCCGGACACCGTCGCCGTGACGGGAGCGCTCGTCTCGTTGCGGGCCTGTGCCTTGACCGTCAGGTCCGCGGAGGCGAGCGAGGGGACGGCGAGCTCGGTGACGACGTGCGCGTCGCGCAGTGCGACCGGACCGCCCCGGCGGACGAGAACGTCACGCACGATGCCCATGTTCTGGTCGGGCGGGGGCTGGAGCCAGTCCAACCAGCCCATGGTCAGGTTCTTGTTGGGCGTGTTGGGCCGGATGCGGAAGGCCACCGTGTTCGTGCCCGACCGCACCAGCGAGGTGATGTCGAGTTCGTGCCGTGTGTAGGCGCCCACGACATCGGCGGCGGTGGCGACCTGCCTGCCGTTGACGTAGACGTCGGCCGCCGAGATCACCCCGCTGAAGTCCAGGTAGCTGCGCTCGGTGGTGTCGGCGACCGTGAAGTCCGAGCGGTACCACCAGGGGACCTGGAAGTCGGCCTTGGGGATCTTCTGCTGGTTGGTCGAGAAGAACGGGTCGGCGTACTTCCCGTCAGCGAGCAGCGCCGCGAGGACGGTGGAGCGGGAACCCGCGGGGTACCAGCCGCTCGCCGGATAGCCCGGGCTCGAGACGTCGGACGCCGCGTCCGTGACCTTGGCCGTCGACTGGATCGCGTACCCGGACAGCGCGGTGGTGCTGCCCGCGGTGGCGGGCACCGGGGTGACCGGCACGCGTGCGGCCGCGTCGGGTCCCGCGCTCCGGGACCCGGCCCACGCGCTGGTCGAGAGGGTGCACAGGAGGCACAGGGCGACGGCGGCCGTGGCGGAACGCCGTCTTGGGGCAGGGCGATGGAACACGGTGGTCTCCTTGGGGGTGGGGAGCATCCGCGCTACGGGACTGCATGTCGGCACTGTGAGGCAGGAGCAAGGGAGGGGAGAGGCGGGAGCAAGGAGGTGCGAGCCGGGCCTGCAAGTTAGGAAACTTTACTAACTGGCGCACAAGCTAGGCGGCCGAGCAATCCGTGTCAATCACCGACGGCGAGTGCCCCGCTCAGGACGCCGAGCGTCGCTCGAACACCACGTCCCTCGCGGTCCCGAGGGCCGTCGCCACCGCGCCCAGCAGAACCGCGTCCTCGCCCAGCCGACTCGGCACGATCTTCGGACGCAGCGGCGTGAGCGTACGCAGGGTCTCGCGCACGGGCCGCAGCAGCAGGTCGATGCTGTGGCCCACGCCGCCGCCGAGCACCACCAGATCGGGATCGAGCACCGCGGCGGCCGCGGCCACCGTGTAGGCGATCCGCTCACCCTCCAGCCGTACCGCGCGCACCGCGGCGGAGTCCCCCGCGCGCGCCGCGTCGAACACGGCCTTGGCCGTGAGCTGGCCGGTCATGCCGAACTGCCGCGCGGCCTCGACGACGGCCTCCCCCGACACCGCGTCCTCCAGCTTCTCCGGCTTCTGCAGCCCCGGCCACGGCAGGAACCCGATCTCCCCGGCCCCGCCGCGCGCCCCCGTGAACAGCCGTCCCTCGTTCACCACACCCATGCCGAGACCGGTGCCGATCAGGATGTACGCGAACAGTCGGCTGCCCGCGCCGACGCCGTACGTGTACTCGCCGAGCGCCGCGAGGTTCGCGTCGTTGTGCACCTCCAGCGGGATGCCGAGCTCCTCGCGCATCCGGTCGAACAGACCCGCGCGGCCCCACCCGGGCAGATGCATCGCGTACCGCACCCGGCGCCGTTCCCCGTCGTACACTCCCGGCGTGCCCACCACCGCGTGCGCCACCTCGTGGGCTCCCAGGCCGGAGTTGGCGACGACCTGACGGGCGGTGGAGACGACGAGGTCGGCCATGGCGCCCGAACTGCGCGCCCGATTGCGCACATCGGCGCGTGCCACCACGCCGCCGTCCAGATCGGCGACCGCCACCCGCAGCCAGCTGCGCCCGATGTCGATGCCGAGCGCGTACCCGGCCGCGGGATCCGGGGCGTAGAGCACCGCCACCCGGCCGCGCTCGGGTGCGTGCGTGCCCGCCTCACGCACCAGCCCCGCTTCCTCCAGGGCCGCGAGCGCGCTGGATACCGTCGGCTTGGACAGCCCCGTCTCCCGTGCGAGCTGAGCCCGCGAGGCGGCGCCGCCCGTGCGCAGCCGGTCGAGCAGCAGCCGCTCGTTGGTACTGCGCAGCCGCTGCCGGTTCCAGGGCTGTTCGGGCTGCGCTATGGCGTCGCTGGCGGGCATCGCACCATTCTCACGCATGCCTGACACCCTCTTGACGCATCTAGTAAGTCTCCTTAACTTTATCGCCCAGTCAGCCTCGCCGGGCCGGCCGAAGGGGAGCCCGCCTCCCCGCGTCCCGATATCAGGAGACCCCTATGTCCGGTAGCCCGCCACCCACCGGCGGTTTCGTCCGCCGCGTCGGCCTGTTCCAGGCCACCGCCATCAACATGAGCCAGATGTGCGGCATCGGCCCGTTCGTGACGATCCCGCTGATGGTCGCCGCGTTCGGCGGCCCGCAGGCGATCATCGGCTTCGTCGCGGGCGCGCTGCTGGCCCTCGCGGACGGCCTGATCTGGGCCGAACTGGGCGCGTCCATGCCCGGCTCCGGCGGCAGTTACGTGTATCTCCGCCAGGCCTTCCAGTACCGCACGGGACGCCTGATGCCGTTCCTGTTCGTCTGGACGGCCATGCTCTTCATCCCCCTGATCATGTCCACCGGCGTGGTCGGCTTCGTCCAGTACCTCGGCTACCTGGCCCCCGACATGGGGAAGACGACGGGCGACCTCATCGGCCTGGCCGTCGTCGCCCTCGTGGTGCTGCTCCTGTGGCGCGGAATCGAACACATCGCCCGCATCACGGCGGTCATGTGGGCGGTCATGATCGCCTCGGTCCTGCTGGTGATCATCGCCGCGGCCACCGACTTCAGCCCCCATCTGGCCTTCACCTACCCGGCGCACGCCTTCGAACTGACCAGCAGCCACTTCTGGATCGGCTTCGCCGCGGGCCTGACCATCGGCATCTACGACTACCTGGGCTACAACACCACCGCGTACATGGGCGCCGAGATCAAGGACCCGGGCCGCATCCTGCCCCGCTCCATCGTCTTCTCCATCCTCGGCATCATGGCGATCTACCTCCTCCTCCAGATCGGCACGCTCGGTGTCATCGACTGGAACCGCATGACCGATCCGACGGACATCGCCTCCACCTCCGTCGCCTCGGCCGTCCTCGAAAAGACCTGGGGCAAGGGAGCCGCCGACACGGTCACGGTCCTCATCCTCATCACCGCGTTCGCCTCGGTCTTCACCGGACTCCTCGGCGGCTCGCGCGTCCCCTACGACGCCGCCCGCGACCGCGTCTTCTTCCGCCCGTACGCCAAGCTGCACCCCAAGCACCGCTTCCCGATGCTGGGCCTGGCGACCATGGGCGTCATCACGGCGATCGGCTTCCTCATCGGCCGCCACACCGACCTGGCCACCCTGATCCAACTCCTCACCACCGTCATGGTGATCGTCCAGGCCCTGGCCCAGATCGTCGCCCTCTCCGTCCTGCGCAAGCGCCAGCCCACCCTCCACCGTCCCTACAAGATGTGGCTCTACCCGATCCCCAGCCTCCTCGCCCTCGTCGGCTGGCTCACGATCTACGGCTACGCCGACAAGAACTCCCCGGGCCGCCACCCCATCGAATGGTCCCTGGCCTGGGTGGCCCTGGGCTGCGTCGCCTTCGTCGTCTGGGCGAACCTGGAAAAGGTGTGGCCCTTCGGCCCGAAGGAGATCAAGGAGGAGTACCTGACCACCTCGACCCCGGACCCGGAGCCCGCCGGAGCCTGAACAGCCCACGGCCGGCACCCGCCAACGCACGGAAGGGGCCGTGGCGGTACGTCGCAAGCCCGTCGCTTACGTTCGGATCTGGAAACGGCTCCCTACAGGGCAACGCCTGATCCGGCGGCGACGGGCTCGACGTACCGCCACGGCCCCGCCCCACCCAGGACCGCGCAGGCGCCCGCCCCGCCCAGGACCGCGCAGGCGCCCGCCCCGCCCACGACCGCCTCGGCGCCCGTCACCCCCCGATCCCCGCGCAACGCAACGCCGCCCGGACCTCGTCCACCGGATCCCCCAGGTGGTAGGGCCGCTCCGACGGTTCGATGCCGTCCAGGAACTCCTGATAGCGGACGGCGTAGGTGAGATGGGCCAGCGGCTCGGCGAGATCGAGCGCCCGAGCCGGGTCACTGCCGGGCACCCGGGATTTCCACGCCGCCACCCAGTCCCGGGCGGCCGCCGCACGACCCGACTCGGGAAGGAATCCCTGGACGCGCAGCCCGTCGAGCACCGGACTGCCCCAATAGGCATCGGCGAAGTCCATCACGACGGGCGCCCCACCGTCGCTGCGCCAGTTCCCGGGGTGGAAGTCGCCGTGCACCAGTGTGTCGGGCAGCCCGCACTCCGACAGAAGCTCCCACCGCCCGGCCAACTCCCGAGCTCCCCGCGCCTCCTGCTCGGTCAACTCCCCGGCGAGGGGCCCGTCGAGCAGATCACGAACCGCCACCTCGAGAACCGGCGCACGCCAGTCCCGCACCCCCGCCACGAAGCCGCACCCACCCGAACCCCCGGAGGCGACCGCGGCCTGCGCGGCAACGAACCGCCCCACCGCCGCGCCGACCGTCTCGGGCGAGGCCCCCCAGCAGTCCTCACCGGGAATGTGCTCCATCAGGACGCGCCGCTCACCCACGCCGAGGAGCGGGGGAACGAGTCCCGGGTCGACCCCCGCGAACGCGGCGATGACGGCGGCCTCGTCCGCCGCGAAGCGCGGTGTCGCCTTGAGCCAGACCGGACCGCGCGCGGTGGGCAGACGAAAGAGCCCGGACAGATTCCAGGTACGTCGCTGTACGACCGGACCGCTCACAGGCCGCCCCGCCGAAGCCAGCTCCCCGGCCGCCCAGTCGAGCAGCTCGCGCAGCCCCTCCGTCCGGGCCCACGGCGATCTGAGCGCCTCCGCACCGTCCAACACCACGGTATCGACGCGACGTTGATCCAGCAGACCACTCGCCGGACGCTCCAACGCCTCGACGTGGTACGTCACATGACCGTCCCGCCCGCCCGCGCCCCCTTGCACGTCCAGCAGACGCAGTACCAGCACGGGCACCCCGAGGAGCCCCTCCAGCCACCCCACGACCGGACCCACTTCGGACCACCAGGGGACGTCCACGGCGAAGGGCCCCGCGCTCCCGAGGAACTCGTCGCCCGAGGTCACCCACGCACTCACAGTTCTTGTCACCGCGCGAGTGTGAACGACCGGATGCGCTCCCGGCCAGCGAATAACGGCGGCCGGGACGCGCGCACCGGAAGGGGAGCGGAGCCGATGCGGCGACTCCGCTCCCCTTCCCCCGGGTCCCCCAACCCGGTCCCCCCTCGGGCCCTGTGGCCTGCCGGGCCGGAGCGCCCCCCGCGCGCCCCGGACCGAGATCCTTCTGTCCGACCCGGACCCGAGGGCCGGACAGCACATCGAACGAAATTCCCGGCGTCAGCCCTCGGCCTCGGTGTAGACGAACGTCTCCAGCAGCCGGCGGTCCGCCGCCCGGTATCCCGGACACACCACGAAGGCGACGGGTCGCCCGGCCTCGCACGAGGGCCAGAGGGCGTGTTCCTCCGGATCCGCCGGAGCGCCGGGTTCCACCGCGAAGTCGAAGTGGCCGGCATGGCCACTGACGGTCATGGCCCGGAACAGATGGGCGGCCTCCGTGCCGACCCGCTCCAACAGCCGCTGGTGGCGTGCGTCGAGCCCCACCACCCCGGCGTCGGTGGCGATGCGGGCCAGTTCGGTGAGGTCGGGCTCGCCGAGCCCACCCCGCTCGTCGGGGCCGAACAGCACCACACACAGCCGGCTGATCAACTGCGCCTGGCGCCGTCCGACGTCACGGGGCCGCTCCGCCGTCAGCCGAGGCTGGATCAGGTCGGGCATCCGCTGGGTGTACAACGCCCTCAACCGCTGGGCGAGTTCGTAGTGGACGAGAAAGTCCTCACGGGTGAGATCGGCCCGTTCCCAGACCTGGGTGACCCGCACCAGGTCCAGTACCTCGCTCTGCTCGTCGAGCACGCGGCGGGTGTCCGCGACGGCCGTCTCCAGCGTCCGGGCCCGTTCCTCCGCGCGTTCCTGGCGCATCCTCAACTCGATCAGCCGGTCACCCAGCGGGTCGAGCGCGGCGAGTGCGGCCCGCTGGTCGTCCGCGGCGGCCTCCAGCTTCCGGATCCGCGACTCCAGGGTGTCCAAGCCGTCCAGCCTGATGCTCACTTCCTGCGGCCGTTTGCCCTTGTCGCGGTTGAACAGCACGTCTCCTCCTTCGGGGCGGTAGGCCATGGCTATAGGCGGTCGAAGTCGACGGAGACCCGGCTGGTCTCTCCGGTGGCGGGGTCGAACACCTCGACCCGGAGTTCGGCGGCGCCGAAGTAGAACAGCAGCATGATCGGACGCTCCCGCAGCGGTCTGCCGACGGTGCCGGACAGGTCGACGGTGAGTCGGCCGATCTCCTCGGACCCGTCCTCGTCGACGTACCGGGGATCGGCCTTCGCGGAGCGGTACAGGCGTACGTCGAGCGCGTCCTGGTCCTCGCGGACCGGCACGATCCGGAAGGGGTGGGCGTCGTTCACCCGCACGCTGTCCATGCGCCGGACCGCGACACCGAAGCGGCCGACGCACAGGAGGTCGCCCTCGTCGTCGCGGTACATGCGCATCGTGGAGTCGACCCCCTCCTCGAAAGGCGTGGCCGTCTCGAAGCCGTAGGTGTACCTGGCCTGCCGGGAGACGAACACGTCCGGCCGGTAGGCGAAGTGGACGGCGCCCTCCAGGACGGCGAGGGCCGGGTCCGGCGGGACGAGGATGCGGTGCCGCTCGCCGAAGCGGGCCCGCATCCGCTCGCGCAGCCACGGGGAGCGGGCGAATCCGCCGACCAGGACCAGGGTCTCCGGCTCCGCGCCCGCGCCGCTGGTCCGGCCGATGGTCGCGAGCTGCTCCGCGACCTTGTCCAGGATGCCGTCCACCCTCTCGTCGAGCAGCCCCTCCACCTCCGCGGGAGGCAGGACGATCTGCCGTGGCAGGCCGGCGGCGTCGTGTGTCAGCCGCGCCCGCACCTGCTCGTCCAGGAGGTCCCACACGGTGACCGGAACCTCGATCCGCACCGGGTCCAGCACATGGGCGACCGCATCCGCCTCCCGGTCCAGTTCCACCGTCGCCTTGGCCCGCTCCCACTGCTCGGACAGCTCGAGCAACTCGCCGGGATGATCCCGTTCGATCCGCTTCAAGGCCGCCGGTCCGAAGCGGTCGCCGAGCGTCTTGTCGAGGAAGGCCTGGTTGACGTATTCCGAACCCAGCCACCCACCGGTGGCGAGGCCGATCTCGCGCAGCGCGATGGACGGACCGGGGTCGCCGTGCGACTCGTACGCCGTGATGTCGACCGTGCCGCCGCCGCAGTCGACCACCACGGACCGGAAGCCGTCGAGGTGCAGGGGCAGCCGGGCCCGCCGGTGCGGACCCGAGGCGGCGTCGGGCATCCGCAGATGGCAGTACAGGGCCGCCGCCTCCGGCTCGATGGCCAGGAGCAGCCGCTCCGGATCACCGGGGAACCCCGCGTCCACGGCCAGCCGCCGCAGCACCGCCTTGTCCTCGTCGTCCCAGATCGCGGGGACGGTGATGCACCAGCGGACCTCTCGCTCCGTGTACGTCATCCTCTTGATCTCCGCGGTCGCCAGTTCGCGGATCTCCTTGAGGTAGGCGGTCACGAGTTCCCGTATCAGACCGCGGTCGGAGCGGTCGACGAAGCCGCCCGTGATCGGCAGGTCCGCCATCGAACCGCCGCTCTTCAGGGCCGTCTTGAAGGCGTAGGCGTAGCCGAGCCCTTGGGTCTCCCTCTTCGCCAGGGCCTGGATCCACCGAGCGCGCGCCTCGTGGCCCCAGGCGACGGTGTCCCCGTCGTCCGTCACCAGGATCGCGGTCAGGTTCTTCGCCCTGTCCAGCTGACGGCCGGGGAACCGGGTGAAGAACTGGACCCGCCTGGTCAGCGGATCGTCGTTGAGCGGCGTTCGCACCGTCCAGGCGAAGCCGGTGCCGTGGGTGCCGAAGTCGACGGCCGCCACCACCTTGGCTTCGTCCGATCCCATGACCAGTGCTCCTGTCCGCCGGTGTTCGCACCCTTGCTCGCTGTAAGCTCGCTCACAGACAGAGTGGTGGGTTTCCGCGGCAACGTGGAGCGGTCGGCTGTTGCCAACGTTTTCTGGCAACACAGGGCGGGGAGCGGGCCGTTGGGAGGATCGCGATCGAAGAGAACGCGTTCGGCGCAGAGTTGCGCCGACGTCGGACGGCGGCCGGCAAGTCACTGAGTGAGCTGGCCGAAGAGGTGCACTGCAGCCGCAGCTTTCTGAGCAGGATCGAGACGGGCCAGCGACGTGTCACGCACGAGCTCGCGCAGCTGTGCGACGAACGGCTGGAGGCGAAGGGCGCGCTGCTCGCCCTGGTTCCCGATCCGTCCACCGAGCGGATCTCGAAGACGATCCGCCCGGGCCCGGGGGAGCGGGCAGCCAAACTGGTCAAGTCCGGTGCGGGCAGGGGAGGTTCGGACACCGCTCGGCATCGGGACGAGTTCGACCGGCTGCTGCGGCGCGGCGACCTCAGCCACACCGCCGGGGACATGCGCGAAGCGGACCGGCTCTACCGCGCGGCGTACGCGAGCGCCGAGGGGGATCCCACGGCCCGGGCGGAGGCCGTCATCAGGATGGCCCGCCGCTGGTCGGACCCCGGTCAGGTCGACCACGAACTGCTCCAGCTGATCAGGGAGAGCCTGGCCGCGCTGGGTGAAGACGGGAGCGTCGAGGCCGCCGGACTGCGCCTCAGGCTCAACGCGCACCTGGCGAAGAAGCTGTCCATGGCGGTCAGCCAGGACACCGCCGCCGGCCAGGCGGGCCCGGAGCAGGGCGCACGGCTGGCGCGCAGCACACTGCGCAGGCTGTCCGTGGACGGCAAGGACGACGAGGTGGCCTGCGAGGTGCTCACCGAATGCCGGTGGGGACTGTACGACTTCATGTCCACCGCCGAGTCCCTGACGCTCTCCGAACGCCTGCGGGACGCCGCGGCCCGGCACGGCTCGGCCTACTTCCGCGGCGAGGCGCTCATGGCCGTCGCCCTCGACCAGCTGCGGGCCGGCAAGGTGTACAGCGCGCTGGCCACGGCGAACCAGTACCGCAAGCATGCCGCGGACACCCGCGGCGTGCTGACCACCTGGCAGCAGCACACCCTGGACGCCCTGCTCGACCTGTGGCACGGCCGGTTCGACAAGGCCGCGGGCTGGATCTTCGGCGACGCGCTGACGTTCGTCGAGCGATTACCCGCCGATCTGGCCGTCCCCGCCGACAACCTGCACCAGACCCGCCTCGGCCAGGCCTACTGGCTGCTGCGCGAACAGGGCCGGATGGCGGACCTGTTCGCCTCCGGTCTGGCCGACACCGTCGAACGGCACGGCTACTTCCCCGTCTGGCGGGCCGGGCTCGCCCTCGCGCTGTGCGAGACGGGTGAGTACGCCGAAGGGGCGGACCGGCTCGTCGGATTCGCCCACGACACCGCCGACTTCAGCCGGTTCCCGCCCTCCGGATGGGCGGTGCCCACGCTGGTGCTGCTGGCCGAGGTGAGCGCCGCGCTCGACGCTCGGGGCGGATTCGAGGCCGAGCTGCGCCAGGTCCTGCCGGCACTGAGGGAGCGGCTCGCCGCCCACGACGGCGAGCAGATCGCCCTCGCGGGCTGGCCCACCGTGCTGATCGGGCCGACCGCCCGGGCCCGCGGACTGCTGGCCCTGGCCGCCGGAGAGCCGGACACCGCCCTCTCCCACTTCCGCACCGCGACCGAACCGGTCCGCTCCTCCCAGCCCCAGCTGGCCCGCCTCCGGCTGGCCCAGGCCCGCGCGCTGCGCAGGTCCGACCGCCCCGGCGCCGCCGCCCACGCCTCCGGACTGCTGCGGGAGGCGCTGCGCGTGGCTCGGACGTACGGCATGGCGGCCCTCGCGACCGAGTGCGCGGCCCTGCTGGACTCCACGGCGGACGCCTGAGCCGGACAGACCCGGGCGCTCGGCCGACGAGAACGTCCGTGCCGCCTGGCACCCGCAGGGGCACCCGTGCCGCCGGGCCCCTTTCGCGTGGGGCCGGCGGCACGGGTGGTGGGGAGCGGACGGGCTACGGCTTGCGGGCCACCACCCCGTACATCGCGATGTCCTCGTCGCGGATGCTCGTCTCCGTGCCGTCCGGGTGCCACTTGTGGACCTGGACGACGCCGGGCTCGACGAGTTCGAGGCCCTCGAAGAACTCCTCGGCCTCCGCGTGGGTGCGAAGCCGCATGGGCATGTTGCGAGCCGCGTACTCACGGGCGACGCGGGCCACCTCGTCGGGTGCGAACTCGGCGGTGCCGATGGACATCGCCAGGTAGCTGCCCGAGGGAAGGGGCTCCAGTAGGCGCCGGACGATGCCGACCGCGTCGTCCTCGTCCAGGACGAAGTGGACGATCGCGATCACCGTGAGGGCGACCGGCCGGGTGAGGTCGAGGGTGTCGCGCAGTTCCGCCGCGCCCAGGATCGTCGCCGGGTCGAGCATGTCCGCCTCGACGTAGGCGGTCTTGCCCTCGGGGGTGCTCGACAGTAAACCCTGCGACAGGGTGAGGACGATGGGGTCGTTGTCCACGTAGACGACCCGGGAGTCGGGGGCCACCGACTGGGCGATCTCGTGCAGATTGGGGGAGGTGGGGATGCCGGTGCCGATGTCGAGGAACTGGCGTATCCCCGCCTCCTTGGCCAGATAGGCCACCGCGCGGTTCATCCAGTCGCGGTTGGCCTTCATGTGGATCGGCAGGGCGGGCCACTCCCGCGCCATCGCGTCGCCCGCCTCCTTGTCGGCGGGATAGTAGTCCTTACCGCCCAGGATGTAGTCGTAGATGCGCGCGGAGTGTGCGCTCTCGGTGTCGATACGGTCGGCAGGCCATCCGTTGTCGGGCAACGCCGCCCCTCCCATCAAGTCGTCGGTACACGGCCGGTGTTCGTGGGGGAAAGAGAACTTCGTGGGGAACAGGAACTTCGTGGGGGAAAGAACAGGACATAGGAATCAGACAAGGTTGTCAGAGGAGGAAGTCGGCCTCTCCCGCCTTGACGCCCGCAAGAAAGCTCGTCATTTCACGGGGCGTGAAAACCAGGGCGGGCCCTTCGGGATCGGTGGACTGACGCAGCGCGATCCGGCCGTCGCCCAGTTTCTTCGCCTCGACGCAGGCGCCGCCCGCGTCGTCGCTCCACGGCTTGGACCAGCCCTGCGTGCCCAGTTCCCGGGACGGCATACCGTTGCGTATGTGGTGGTGCACTCATAGCTCCTTGCGAATCGCACCGAGAAGTTCCTCGGTCTTCCTGGCGGGCGCCGACTGTGCGCCCAGCCGGTCCAGGGCCTCGCGGTACACCACGACGTCGTCGTCCTTGTCGAGGTAGACGGCGCCCACCAGACCGCTCAGATAGACGATGTCCGGCAACTCGGGTGCCCTGAACCGGAAGAGATGGAACGCGCCGGCCCGCATGGCCGGATGCGGGCCGTTTCTGAACGGCATGATCTGCAGGGTCACATGGGGGAGCCTGTTGACCGCGATCAGATGGTCGATCTGCGCGCGCATCACCTCGGGCCCGCCGACCGGCCACCTCAGCACGGTCTCGTCCATCACCACCCAGACGCGCGGCGGAGCGGGCCGGGACAGCAGTTCCTGACGGCGCATGCGCAGCGCGACCCGGCGCTCGGTCGCCTCGGCCGAGGCGTGCGGATTGCCCGCGCCGAGCAGGGCGCGGGCGTACGCCTCCGTCTGCAGCAGCCCGTGCACGAACTCCGCCTCGTACGCGCGGATCTGGAGGGCCGCCTGCTCCAGGCTCAGATACGCCGCGAACCAGTCGGGCAGGACATCGCGGTAGGTGTGCCACCAGCCGCGCTTGTTGGCCTCGCGGACCGACTTCAGGAAGGTGTCGATCTCCTGCTGGTCCGTCACGCCGTACGTCTGGAGGAGCTTCTCGGCGTCGGTGAGCCGGAGCCGGGCCACCTTGGCGGCTTCCATCCGGCGGATGGTGGAGTGGCTGACGCCGATGGCCTCGCCCGCCTGCTCGTATGTCAGCCCGGCCTGGGTGCGCAGCTCCTCGAGTTGCTTGCCGAGAATCATGCGCAGAACGGAGGGGGCGCCGCCCCAGTCGGTCTCCGTGGACACGCCTTACCCCCCTCGCAGCGGGCTTCGAGGTCGCAGTCTGTCACGATCATCCGTCAACGGGGGAAGCATGCACCTGGCACATTGCAATTTTCAACTTGTCGGTTGCGAGGTGTTGTTGGCAGCTGCCACAGTGGTCTTATCGTCCCTGGCCCGGTGAAGGGAGTGGTGGTGCGGCCCAGTTGGGGGAGACGGGGCTGCAACATGGCATCTTGCGCGACGAGTTGTGTGCATCTCGCGGCAGTGCGAGACCACGGGGGACGGCATTGGCACCGCTTGTGGTGCGAAGGCAGACGAAAGGCGAACGGCGATGACCCCGCCCTCCCTCCCCCAGCCTTTGGGCCTACCACCAGGGGACGAACATCCCCACCGGGCAGGTGTGTTCGCCCTGCCCGCGGCCCCCGCCTCGGTGGGTATGGCCCGAAGAGACGTCCGTGAGTGGCTCACCGAGTGGGGCATCGACCCCGAGACCCGCGACAACGCGATCCTGGTGACCTCCGAACTCGTCACCAACGCGCTGACGCACACGGCGAGCGAGTGGATCGTGTGCAGAGTCCACGTCGCCGAGGAGCGGCTCCACATCGAGGTCGAGGATCAGCACCGCGGCTGGAGCCTTCCGGCCCAGCGCCGGCCGGGGCCCGACGACCAGGGTGGACGTGGGCTCCTGCTGGTCGGCGCCCTGAGCAGCGACTGGGGCGTCACAGACACCGCCGACGGCTCCGGACGCATCGTCTGGGCCGTACTGCCGTCGAAGGGAGGAGACATCGTGTCGACCGGCTCGCCGGCGACGGTGACCATGGCCCGGCCCATCCCCCACTCGGCCGAAGGATCTTTATCTGATGGAACGACAGCACATTCCTGACCTGCGCGATCACCAGCCCGCCGGACACCCGAGCGACCACCTTTCCGCCCTCGACGGCCGAGACCGTCTCCAGGCACCCGACGGCCGCGATCACACCGCCGCCGTCGAACCGCGCCCGTATCCCGCCGTCCTCGGCCTGCGCATGTACCTCCCCACCGCGCCGCCGCACGAGTCCCCGGCACGACTGGCGATACCCGCCGAGTTGTCCGCCGCGCTGGGACACGACGCCGTGGGCACCTCCCCGGAGCACGGGGAACGGATCATGGACTGTCTGCCCCGTGTCGGTTGTGTCTTCGCCGACGACGAGCGGTGGTGGTGGATCGTCCCTTCCGGCTCCCACATAGGCGTCACCTGGCCGCCCTCCACCAGCTACGCGGTGGGCGCCCGGCTGGCCGACCCGTCCTGGACCCGGGCCTTGTTGCGCTCACGGTCCGCGCGCCCCCGTCTGATCCACCGGCCCGAGGGCGACTCGCCGTACACGCCGCCGATTCCGCTGTACTTCCTCACCTGCCGCCTCGCGGGCAGCACCCCCAGCTGGTCGCTCGGCGCGGGTATCTAGAGACGCCGGTATCCAAAGACCTGCGGCTCTTCGGCCCGCCGACACGCAAGCGGTCACCTGCGCAACTGTCCGTGGCTGGGCGACCGCCTCGATCGGGACGCGCGCGGGGCGGGCGTGAAGGAGGCCGGTCCGTGTGGACGGGCCGGCCTGTGGGGTTGTTCGTTTCCTTTCGTGGGCCTGGGCTCAGCTCGGGCATCGACTCACGGGGCTGAGCCCGGGTAGGGGCCTCCGGCGCTGGTCCCGGGAGGGGACTGCTCCGAAGGGTGTCCGTCGGGCCTACGCCCGAGGAGTGTTCCTCATCGTCGTGACCGCGCACAGCGCCCCGAGCACCACGGCCAACGCGCCGATGATGATGCTGTTGATCACGACGCCGGTGTCCGGGCTGGTTCCGACCACCCACGGTGAGATGATCAACCACGCGCCCATCGCGCACATGGACCAGCTCAGGCCGTACATCCGTTCGGGGGCCCTGGTGAATCCGAGGGCCAGCAGGCCTATGGCGATGCCCATGATGAGGTTGTGTGTCGCCAGGGCGGGCTGGCTCGTCGTGTAGTGGAGTATCCACGGGGACACGGCGCAGTACAGACCGAGCAGGAACACCGGTCCGTCGACGAGCGCCACGTCGCGGCCACCGAGCACGCGGTCATACCGCTCCCGCATTTCGGATGCATCGGGGTGGGTCGTGATGTCACTTCTGGGGTGCGAGACGTTGGCCATGAGTCGTCTCCTTCGTTCTTTGCAGGCCTGACCGCTTCTGGTGCGGTATGCGGGTTGGCGCCGCTTGTTTTCATTGTGCTCTTATTTCTTCTTTATGTGTAGAGGTGGCTTTTCGCTCCGCCGGGGCGGGATCCGTCCTCAGGGGGCGCTGAGGAGACGGGTGACGGCGCGGCGGGCCCGCGTGGGTGCCTGCGGGTCGCGATGGAGCTGGATGGACTGATCGGCCGCCAGGGCTACGCCGTTGAGCTCGAAGACGAGCTGTTCCACATCGGTGCGCGGCGGCAGTTCGCCGGCTTCGACCGCCGTGCCCAACTCCGCCGCGACGTACGCCGACCATGAGGCGAGCGCGTCGAGCACCGCGTCGCGAACCGGACCGGGGCGGCCGTCGAACTCGCTCGCCACCGAGGTGAGGAAGCAGCCCCCGTGCCCCTCGCCCTCCGTCATGTAGTCGATCCACTCGTCGAAGGCGCGCGTCAGCCGCTCGGTGCCGGGTCTGGCGCCGACGGCCCGGGCCGGCACGCGTAGCCGGAACCTCTCGACGGCCGCGGCCAGAACGGCGAGTTGGAGCGCTTCCTTGCTGCCGAAGTGGCCGATCACTCCGGCCTTGCTCATCTCCAGATCGGTCGCCAGGCGGCCGATGGTGAGGCCTTCGAGGCCGTCCGTGGAGGCCAGCGTCAGGGCGCTGGCGATGATCCGGCTCCGCGTGGCGGCGGTTTCGGCAACGGACTTGCGGGGGCTCATACGGTCACTTTAACCTAACGACCGTTCGCAATTAGCTGACGATCGTTCGGTAGCTATGTGCTCGGGTTCGTGAGCGGGCGGTACCGGGCGCGTACGAGGGACCCACCGAATCGATCCACCGAAGGGACTCACCATGAAGATCCATCACCTGAACTGCGGCTCCATGCGGACGATCGACACCGAGGAGGGGAGCCTTCCCGCGGTCTGCCACTGTCTTCTCGTGGAGACCGACCGGGACGGGCTCGTCCTCGTCGAGAGCGGCATCGGTACGCAGGACGTGGCGCGGCCCGAGGAGAGCCTCGGCCCGGACTTCCTCGGCCGGGCCCAGCCCGTCCTCGACCTCGCGGAGACCGCGCTGCACCAGGTCACCGCGCTCGGCTTCCGCCCGGAGGACGTCCGGCACGTCGTCCTCAGCCACCTCGACCTCGACCATGCCGGGGGACTGCCCGACTTCCCCTGGGCCAAGGTGCATCTGAGCGAGGCCGAACACCGCGCGGCGATGGCGGCCCCCGGGGCTCACCCCGAGGACCGCGTCCGCTACCGTCCCGCCCAGTGGGCGCACCGGCCGCACTGGGTGACGTACGCGCAGCCGCACGGCGAGGCGTGGTGCGGATTCGACGCCGTGCGCCCGCTGGAGGGCCTGGACGCCGAGATCCTGCTGGTCCCGCTCGGCGGCCACACCCGCGGCCACAGCGCGATAGCCGTCGCCGACGGTGATCGCCGGCTGCTGCACTGCGGGGACGCGTACTACTTCCACCACGAGATCGACCCGGACCATCCCCGGGGACACCCCGGCCTGGACGTCCTCCAGCAGATCACCGAGGTGGACCGGCCGTTGCGTCTCGGCAACCACGCCCGTCTGCGGGAACTGGTGCGGCTGCACGGCGACGAGGTGGAGGTCTTCAGCGCGCACGACCCGTGGGAACTGGCGCGCTACGCGGGCGGGGCCGACGGTCCGGGAACGACTCCGGCGTGATCGCGGTCCACCCCGACCAGGCCCCGCGACCGCCGGCGGATCGGCTCGCGGTGGCGAATCCAGGAGTTCAGCCGACGGCCTGCGCGCGCAGCCCCCGGCGCAGCTGGTGCAGTCCGCGCCGGGAGTGGCTCTTGACGGTGCCCAGTGGCCAGCCGGTGCGCTGCGCGATCTGGGGCTGGGTCAGGTCCTCGTAGAACGCGAGGTGCAGCACCCGGCGCTGGGGCGCGGGAAGTCTGGCGAGCTCGCCGCGCAGGAGGACGCGGTCGAGCACGGTCTCCGGGCGGGCCTGGGTGTCGTCGACCGGGCCGAGGAGGGCTCCGGCGGCGGCGACCAGATCGGTACGGCGGGTCCGCGCGGACAGCGCGTCGGCGATCTTGCGGCGGGTGATGCCGACGAGCCAGCCCGCGAACGCGCCGCGCTCGGGGCGATAACCCCGCCGGCCCTGCCAGGCGGCCAGGAACACCTGCTGGGTGACGTCCTCGGCCTCCCGGGCGTCTCCCAGCGAACGTCCCGCCAGTGTGTGCACCAGCGTTCCCCAGCGGTGGTAGGCGGCGGCCAGACACTCCTCGTCGCCGTCCACCAGGCCCTGGGCCAGATCCGTGTCGGAGAGCGCCTCCCACCGCCCGTCGACGCACTGCTCGGTGATGGAATCCACGGTCATGGCCACGGCTCCTCGGTTCGGGCGGGCTCCCGGTCACCGTGCGCTTCCCGCGACGCGCCCGGTGATCCCCATCGTGTGAACCGAGGCACATGACGGACAACTCGCATCGTTTGTGCGTCGTATAGTCGCCGCATGGGCGAGAACCAACCGGCACAGGGGCGGGAGGCGGCCGCGCGGCCCGTCGAAGCGGGCGTCACGACGGGGTCCCTGGCCCGCCGCCTCGGGGTGTCGCCCACGACCCTGCGTTCCTGGGACCGGAGGTACGGGGTGGGGCCCACGGTCCGTACCGACGGACGGCACCGCCGCTGGACGCCGCAGGACGTGGCCATGCTCGAGGAGATGTGCCGGCTGACCTCGGCCGGGGTACCGCCCGCCGAGGCGGCCAGGACCGCCCAGGAGGGCGTCGGGCGGAACCGGCCCGGCCCGGAGCTGCCCGGGGGAGGCGACCGGCCGGGCGGGCATCGTTCGCAGGCGGCCGGCGCGCTCCCGCTCGGTGACGTCCGCCAGGAGTGCAGGGGTCTCGCGCGCGCCGCGGTCCGTCTCGACGCACCGACCGTGGGCGACCAACTGGCCTCCCTCGTGGCGCGCTACGGCGTGGTCCTCGCCTGGGACGAGGTGATGGTGCCGACCTTGCACGCGGTCGGACGCAAGTGGGAGTCCTCCGGCGACCGTTATGTGGAGGTGGAACACCTGCTGTCCTGGCACATCTCACGTGCCCTGCACCGCGCCACCGCGTCGGTCGGGCCCGTGGGAAGCCCGGCCGCCGCCGCGGGGCCGGTGGTGCTGGCGTGCGTCCCGGGCGAACAGCACAGCCTGGCGCTGGAGGCGCTGCACGCGGGGCTCGTCGAACTCGGCCTGCCCACCCGGATGTTCGGCGCGGCGGTTCCGACGGAGGCGCTGACCGCCGCCGTACGACGGCTGGGCCCGAAAGCCGTACTGCTGTGGGCCCAGACCCGTTCGACGGCCGACCTGCCCTTGGCCCGGCATGTCGCGGACACCCGGTGGGGAGTCAAGGGGGCCCGCGGTCATCCGGCCGTGCTGCTCGGCGGGCCGGGCTGGGCGGGCCGCCCGGTGCGTGGGATGCTCCGCCCGCCCGGGCTCCGGGACGCCCTCGGGACCCTCTCGGCCCTGTACGACCGGCCCGTCCCGGTCACCCGGGGCTGATCGCCCGTGCGCCGTCGGGCCGGCTACGGCTCAGCCGACCGTCCCGGTGGGCGAGGGGGAGCCGCCGGCGGGCGGGGTGAGGACGGCGGTCGGCTCACCCGGCGCGGGCGCGGGCGGCGTGAGATCGGAGGCGGGCAGCTTCGGCGGGGTGGTCTGCTGGAACAGCGTCTGGTCGAAGTTGACCAGCCCGGTCTTTTCCATCACCGTGATGTGGTCAAGCACCGTGACGTTGGCCTGGTCGGCCAGCTGGCGGACCAGCGAGTTCTTGGTGGTGGACCGGATCTTGGCGACGGTGTTGAAGATCGAACCGTGGGTCATCCGCAGGATGTTGGCGAAGTCGGTGTCGAACTGCTTGCCGGTTTCTCCGGTAAGCGTCGACACGAAGCCCTGCTGCTGAGGAGACGGCTTGTTGGGGATGGTGATGCCGAGTGCGGCGGCGACCTTGCGGTCGGTCTCGTCCAGCGCGGCATGGCCCCTGACCAGGTGGTCACCGGCGGTCCTGACCGCCGGGGTGGTGCCCTTCTGCAGACCCAGCATCCCCACGGGGTACTCCCACAGCCCGGCCGCCCGCACCTTGACGACGAAGTCGCGGTCGGCCTCGGTCACCGGGCCCGTCGAGGTATTGGCGATGACGCGGCTCTGATCAGCGGCCGTGGTCTGCAGTCCGAGCATGCTGGGATACGCGAGCGCGGCGAGAGTCATGACCAACGCACCTGCCACGAAGACGGTTCCTGCGGTTCGTGCAATGCGCATTGAGCCTCCTGGCGGGGCGGCGGCCCGGAGTGTGACGCTCCGGTGGGCCGCTCGGTGGATCCGGTGCGTGGATCCGGTACGGGTGTGTCGGACGTTCACCAGTACGGCTGCGCGGGCCGGATAAATCTCTAGGGAAAGTAAAATCCGTGCCGCCATGTGCACCGTCGCGAACCGCTGAGCCACCGTCTCATCTGCCGCGATGCCGCGATGCCGCGATGCCGCGATGCCGCGATGCCGCGATGCCGCGATGCCGCGATGCCGCTCAGCCGCTCCACCGTGATGCCGCTCAGCCACGTTCCCGAGCGGCCCTGAACCGGGCCAGCCCGTCGGAGAGTTCGACGACGGGGTCCGGGTAGTCGTACGCGGCGCGCTCCTGGCCCCGGAGTTTCCAGGGCTCGTGCACGGCGCCGCCCGCGAGCCCCGCCAGCTCCGGCACCCAGCGCCGGACGTACTCCCCGTCCGGGTCGTACCGCTTGGCCTGCGTCACCGGATTGAGGACGCGGCCCGGACGCGAGTCCGTGCCCGTTCCGGCCATCCACTGCCAGTTGAGCTGGTTGTTGGCGACATCGCCGTCCACCAGCAGGTCCAGGAAGTGCCGGGCTCCGATCCGCCAGTCCACGTACAGCGTCTTGGTGAGGAAGCTGGCGGCCAGCAGCCGTGCCCGGTTGTGCATCCAGCCCTCGTGGCGCAGTTGGCGCATCGCCGCGTCGACGACCGGATAGCCGGTGCGTCCCTTCTTCCACGCCTTGATGTCCTCGTGCGCCGCTCTTTCCGACCGCCAACGGTCGCGTTTGGTGCGGTAGTCGGCGACGGCCGCGTCGGGGCGCGCGGCGAGCACCTGGTGATGGAAGTCACGCCAGGCCAGTTGTCGTACGAACGCCTCGGCGCCCGGGCCGCCCGCCGCGCGCGCCCGGTGGACGAGTTCGACCGGGGAGAGGGTGCCGAAGTGCAGATGGGGGAGAGCCGGGAGGTGGCGTCGCCCGACAGGTCGTCGTGGCCGTCCTCGTACGAGGCGATGTCCGCGCGCAGCCAGGCCGTGAGCCGCTTCCTGCCTTCCGACTCGCCGCCGCGCGCCAGCCCCTCCGACAGCCCGGACAGGCCCGTGCGGGAGGGGATTGCCTCCGAGCCGACGCCGTCCGGCACCCGGATCGCCCGGGGCGCGGCGACCGGGTCCCGCAGAGGCTCCTGCGACCAGCGCCGGAAGTACGGTGTGAACACGGCGAAGTGGTCCGAGGTGGACGGAGTGACGGCGCCGGGCGCGAGCGCGGTGATCACGGTGTCGTGAACGTGCAGCCGGCACCCCTCGCCCTCCAGGGCCGCGCGCAGCCGCTCCTCGCGGCGGCGGGCGTAGCCACTGACTCCCGCCGCCATGTGCACCTCGTCGGCGTCCGCCTCGGCGACCACCTGGCACACCTGTGCGACGACATCGCCGGAGCGCACCACGAGGCGGCCGCCGCGCGCCCGCAGTGCGCCGTTCAGGTCCGCCAGACAGTCCGCCAGGAACGCCATGCGGTTGGGCGCGGTGAACCCCGCTTCGGCGACGGCGTCGTCCCGTACGAACAGAGGCACCAGCGCGGTCGAGCCGTCCCGCGCCGCGCGCAGCGCCGGATGGTCGTGCAGGCGCAGGTCCGAGGTGAACAGGACGACCGAGACGTTCATGGGGTGACTCCGGGACAGGGGCAGGCGGTGCTGTGACGGGGCGGCGACGAGCGCTGCCATGACTGCTTCGGGCCCGCGGTGCCTCGCGGATGCGGGCATCGGCGAGAGGATGCGGGACTCAGAGGGACGGCACGGCGGCCCGCCGTGCCCCGGACGGTATGTCGGCCTCGGCCGCCCTGGCGATGTTGCGGGCCATGCCGCCGAACACGACGGCGTGGAAGGGCGAGATGGTCCACCAGTAGGCGTGTCCCAGCAGGCCGTGCGGATGGAACAGGGCCCGTTGCCGGTAGCGGGAGGACCGGCCCTCGGCGCCGGGCTCGGCGTACATCTCCAGCCACGCGAGGCCCGGCAGTCGCATTTCTGCGCGCAGCCGCAGCAGACGGCCCGGCTCGATCTCCTCGACGCGCCAGAAGTCGAGCGAGTCGCCCACGCGCAGCCGGGCGGCGTCGCGCCGTCCGCGCCGCAGGCCCACGCCGCCCACCAGCCGGTCCAGCCGGCCGCGCAGCGCCCAGGCGGGCGGGAAGGAGTACCAGCCGTTCTCACCCCCGATGCCCTCGATCACCCGCCACAGCGCCCCGGGCGGCGCGTCCACCACCTGTTCGCGTTGATCGGTGTAGAGGCTGCCGCCCGCCCAGTCGGGGTCGGTGGGGAGGGGATCACTGGGCGCGCCGGGCACGGAGGCCGACGACCACCGGGTGGTGACCTGGGCGTCCCGCACCCGTTGCAGGGCCAGCGACACCGCCTCGTCGAAGCCGATCGGACGCCCCGGCGGATCGGGGACGTACCGGACGATGTCGTGTTCGTGGCAGACGACCTCGTGGCGCAGCGATTCGGTGAGCGGGCGCGCGATGGACGCGGGTACCGGGGTGACCAGGCCGACCCAGTGGCTGGAGAGCCCGGGAGTGAGCACCGGCACGGGCAGGATCAGCCTGCGGGGCAGCCCGGCGACGGCGGCGTACCGCTGCATCATCTCCAGATAGGTCAGGACCTCGGGACCGCCGATGTCGAAGGCGCGGTTGACCTCGGCGGGCATCCGCGCGCTGCCGACCAGGGTGCGCAGCACGTCCCGTACGCCGATCGGCTGGATCCGGGTGCGCACCCAGCGGGGCGTGACCATGACCGGGAGGCGTTCGGCGAGGTAGCGGAGCATCTCGAAGGAGGCCGAGCCGGAACCGATGATCACGGCCGCGCGCAGGACCGTGGTCGGCACGCCCGACTCCAGCAGGATGCGGCCGACCTCGGCGCGCGACCTGAGGTGCGGCGAGAGGCGTTCCTCGGGGACCCCCGCCGGGGTCAGGCCGCCCAGGTAGACGATCCTGCTCACCCCGGCGGCGCGGGCCTGCTCGCCGAAGATCCGGGCCGCCTTCCGGTCGGTCTCCTCGAAGTCGTGGCCCGTGCCCAGGGCGTGCACCAGGTAGTACGCGACGTCGATGCCGCGCAGCGCCTCGGCGACCGAGCCGGCGTCCGTGACGTCGCCGCGCACCACCTCCGCGTCGCCCGCCCACGGGTAGTCACGCAGCTTGGCGGGCGAGCGGGCGAGACACCGCACGCGGAGCCCCGCCTCCAGCAGCTCGGGCACCAGCCGGCCGCCGATGTAGCCGGTGGCACCGGTCACCAGACAGCGCGGGCCGGGGCGGGGATCGTCGTCGCTCATGGGTTCCTCCGTCGTTCTCCGGGCCACCCGCTTTCCGTGTTCCCTCTCTCATCTCTTCCACGCGAACACGGCGGTCGGATGCACCCAGGACCTGTCCGGCGGAGTCCTTACGGACATGTCCGGGGGAATCGCGGGCAAGCGGGAGGACACGAGAGTTTGAGGTCACAGCTGGAGGTGTCTGCCGTGATGGGCACGAAGGTGTTGGAGCGGTTTCCGGCGGGAGGCCCGCGCGGATCCTGGACGGCGGAGGAGTACGCGGCCCGGCGCCGCACCGAGGGGCAGCCCGCGACGGTGGTGATGGACCTGAAGTCGGACGCCTTCCTCGTGGTGGTGCCGGTCGGCGACGAGGACTGAACGCCCCCGGTCAGGGCCGACCCGACAGCCGGCCGCCGAGCTCCGCCGCCCTGCGCACGAACGCCTCGTGCAGGTCGTGGGCGGCACGCGGCACCGACTCCGCCCGGCGGCGCCGCAGCATCAGCAGGACCCGTGTCGTGTCGTCCGTGAGCGGCCGGTGGGTGATCGCGCCGCACCGCTCGAGGGGATCCCCGATCACACTGAAATCGGGCAGGACCGTCGCGCCCAGCCCCTCGGCGACCATGAGCTTGCCCATCTCGGCGCCGTCGGTCGTGTACGAGAGGGCCGGGCCGCGGCCCTCCAGGAGCCGGTGGAGATAGCGGTGCATGACGTACCCGGAGCGCATCGCGATCAGCGCCTCGCGTCCGTCCAGCAGGTCGGCCGCCGACACCGCGTCGAGTGCGGCGAGCGGACTGTCCGGGCGCAGGCACACCACCGGTCGGCCGCGCAGCAGTTCGGTGGTCTCGAAGTCGGCGGGCAGGTCGTCGCCGTCGAGATGGTTCACCAGGCCCAGGTCGAGGCCGCCCTCCGACAGGGTCCGGTGGATCTCCGTCTGCTGGGCGCCGACCACCTCCACCTGCGTCAGCGGATGCGCCGCGCGGAATTCCCTGACCGTCGGGATGAGCAGGGGCACCGTCGCCGCGTTCACCGTGCCGACGCGGACCATCCGGCTGATCCGGTGCTGCTCGCCGGCCGCGCCGCGCAGCCGGTCCACCGCGTCCAGCACGTTGATGATGTGGGGCAGCAGCTCCCGTCCCTCGGCGCTCATCCGCGCGCCGGACCGCTTGCGCTCCAGCAGATCGACGCCGAGTTCGCGCTCCAGGTTCCGCACGGTCTCGCTCAACGCCGGCTGGGAGAGACGGAGTTCCTCGGCGGCCCGGCGCAGTGAGCCGAGCCGGGTGACCGCCGCGATGTATTCCAGTTGCTCTGTCCGCACGCCAGCAGAATGCGGTCCGTTTCCCGGCCCGTTCAAGGGTTTCCCGGCCCGTTCAAGGGTTTCCCTGTCACACGTTCGTGAAATTCGGTGGTCCGCGATACGAGACCGGTCGGGTTTTCCTTGACTGCCCTCGCGGCCGACTGCCACGATCGACGGCATGATGATGCGACTGGACCTCACGCGGCGACGCCATGTCGACCTCGCGCGCGTCTCCAGCGCCTCCTGTTGCACCGCGGCCTGAGTCCCCGGATCCGCCGCACCCCATCGGCCCCACCGCTGTCGTCGGACAGCCGTGTGCGGCGTTCTCACAGCACCGCCTGAATTCCGCGATCCCGTGCGCCGTCCTGAACGCACCCTCTGAATTCGGCGTATTCGAAATCCGCAACAGGAGTTCCGCATGTCCGCAGCGCCCGTGAATCCCTTGAGCCCCCTGAATCCCGTGAATCCCGTGAATCCCGTGAATCCCGTGAAATTCGCGTACTGGGTTCCCAACGTCAGTGGCGGCCTGGTCACCAGCAGGATCGAGCAGCGTACCGACTGGGGTTACGACTACAACCGCGAACTGGCCGTCCTCGCCGAGAACAACGGCTTCGACTACGCGCTCAGCCAGGTCCGTTACATGGCCAGCTACGGCGCCGAGTTCCAGCACGAGTCGACCAGCTTCAGCCTCGCCCTGTTGCTCGCCACCCAGCGTCTGAAGGTCATCGCCGCCGTCCACCCGGGCCTGTGGCACCCGGGCGTCCTCGCCAAACTCGGCGCCACCGCCGACCACGTGTCGAACGGCCGCTTCGCGGTCAACGTCGTCAGCGGCTGGTTCAAGGGCGAGTTCACCGCCCTCGGTGAACCCTGGCTGGAGCACGACGAACTCCCCCAAGTTCTCGGCTTCGCTCGAACAGGGGGTACCCCCATCCGCCGCTCCGAGGAGTTCATCCGCGCCCTGCGCCAGATCTGGACCGAGGACCACACCGAACTCGCCGGGGACTTCTACCGGTTGCGTGACTTCTCGCTCAAGCCCAAGCCCCTCAACACCCCCGAACGCCCGCACCCGGAGATCTTCCAGGGCGGCAACTCCACCGCGGCCCGCGCCATGGCGGGCCGGGTCTCCGACTGGTACTTCTCCAACGGCAAGGACTTCGACGGGGTGGTCGAGCAGATCGCGGACGTCCGGAAGTCCGCGGCCGAAGTGGGGCGCAGGGCACCGAAGTTCGGCCTCAACGGCTTCCTCATCGCCCGTGACACCGAGGCCGAGGCCCGCGAGACCCTGCGCGAGATCGTCGCTCAGGCCGACCACGAGGCCGTCGAGGGCTTCGGCGCCGCCGTGAAGCAGGCCGGACGGTCCACCGCCGACGGCAAGGGCATGTGGCAGGACTCCAGTTTCGAGGACCTCGTCCAGTACAACGACGGCTTCCGTACGGGCCTGATCGGCACGCCCGAGCGGATCGCCGAACGGATCGTCGCCTACAAGCGGCTCGGCGTCGACCTCTTCCTCCTCGGCTTCCTCCACTACCACGAGGAGGTGGAGTACTTCGGCCGCCGGGTGCTGCCCCTGGTGCGCGAACTGGAAGCGCGACTGCCGGACACAGGGACCCGGACCGAGACCGCGACCGAGTCCGAGTCCGAGTCCGAGTCCGAACCCGAGTCCGTCTCCGCGCACGTCTGAATCCGTTCCCCCCTCCGCTTCCCCCCTCCGCTTCCGCTTCCGAAAGAGGACCCCATGGCCACCGTCCTGTCCGTCTCCGGCAGTCCGTCCGTCTCTTCCCGCACCGCGAAACTCCTGCGCCATCTGGACGCCCGGCTGGCCGCGCAGGGACATGAGGTGATCCCGCTCGACGTCCGCACGATCCCCGCCGAGGCCCTGCTCGGCGCCGACTTCAAGCACCCCGCCATCGTCGAGGCGACCGCACTCTTCGCCCGCGCCGACGGCGTGGTCATCGGCACCCCCGTCTACAAGGCCGCCTACTCCGGCGTCCTCAAGGCGCTGCTCGACCTGCTCCCGCAGTACGCCCTCACCGGGAAGACCGTGCTGCCGCTCGTCACCGGCGGCAGCACCGCGCATGTCCTCGCCCTCGACTACGCCCTGCGCCCGGTCCTCAACTCCATGGGCGCCGCGCACATCGTCCAGGGCTGGTTCACTCTCGACAAGGACATCACCACGGGCGAGGACGGCGGCATCACCGTCGCCCCGGCCACGGCCGAGGCCCTCGCGCAGGTGGTCGACCAGTTCGCGGCGGCCCTCGACAGCGCGCCCCTGCTGGCCGCGGCGGGCTGAGGCGATGCCCGCCAAAGTGATCGCCGACGACGTCGAGGCCCTGACCGTCGCCGCCGCGCTCGCCGAGGAGCTCCGCGCCGGTGCCTCGGCGCGGGACTCCGAACGGCGGCTCCCGCGCGAGGAGTTGGACCGCCTCTCCGCCTCCGGACTGCTCGCCGTCACCGTGCCCGTCGAGCACGGCGGGGCGGACGTACGGCAGGAGACCCTCGCGGAGGTCTTCCGGCTGCTGGCCTCGGCCGACGCCAGCCTCGCCCAGATCCCGCAGAACCACTTCGTGTACGTGAACGTGCTGCGCCGCCAGGGCACCCCGGAGCAGCAGACGTTCTTCTTCGACGAGGTCCTGGCGGGGCGTCGCTTCGGCAACGCCCAGTCGGAGGCGGGCACCCGTCACGTCCAGGACATCCGCACCCGCCTCGACCCCGGGTCTGACGGCTCGTACGTCCTCACCGGCGTCAAGCACTACTCCACCGGCGCGCTCTTCGCCGACTGGATCCCCGTCCTCGCCCGCACCGCCGACGACAACCTGCACGTCGCCTACGTCCCGCGCGGCGCCGACGGGGTCACGGTCGTCGACGACTGGGACGGCATGGGCCAGCGTACGACGGCCAGCGGAACCGTCCGCCTCGACGCCGTCCACGTGCCCGCCGACCGTCTCGTCCCCCATCACCTCACCTTCCGAGGCCCGCAACTCCACGGAGCGGTCGCCCAGTTGCTGCATGCCGCCATCGACGCCGGGATCGCCGCGGGGGCACTGGCCGAGGCCGCCGAGTTCGTCCGCACGAAGAGCCGGCCCTGGTTCGAGAGCGGCTTCGACACGGCGGCCGAGGACCCGCTCCTCATCCAGCGGTTCGGTGAACTCGCCGTCCAGGTACGGGCGTCCGAGGCGCTGCTCGGTGCCGCGGCCCGCACGGTGGACGCTGCCGTCGACGAGCTGACCGAGGACTCGGCGGCCGAGGCGTCCATCGCGGTGGCCGCCGCGAAGGTGCACACCTCCGCCACCGCCGTGGAGGTGGCGGGCGCCCTCTTCGAGCTGTCCGGCACCCGTTCCGCCCTCAACTCGCTCAATCTGCACCGGCATTGGCGCGACGCCCGCACCCACACCCTGCACGACCCGGCCCGCTGGAAGATCCAGCACATCGGCCGATACGTGCTGGGGGGCACCAAGCCACCCCGCCACGGCCTGCTGTGACCCCACTCGCTCATCGGCCCCCACGATCGGAGAACGACCCCGTGTCCCTCACCTTCCACTGGTTCCTGCCCACCAACGGCGACAGCCGCCATGTCGTCGGCGGCGGTCACGGCACCCCCGCCACGGCCTTCGGCCGGAACCGGCCGCCGACCGTCGCCTATCTGAGCCAGATCGCCCGCGCCGCCGAGGACCTGGGCTTCGTCGGCGTGCTCACCCCCACCGGAGCCTGGTGCGAGGATGCCTGGCTGACCACCGCGATGGTCAGCCAGCACACCGAACGGCTGAAGTTCCTGGTCGCCTTCCGGCCCGGCTTCGTCTCACCCACGCTCGCCGCGCAGATGGCCTCCACCTTCCAGCGGCAGACCGGCGGCCGGCTGCTCCTCAACGTGGTCACGGGCGGCGAGAGCCACGAACAGCGTGCCTACGGCGACTTCCTCGACAAGGACGCCCGCTACCGCCGTACCGGCGAATTCCTGCAGATCGTGCGGGACCTGTGGGAGGGCAAGACCGTCGACCTGTCCGGCGAACACCTCCAGGTCGAGGACGCCAGGCTGGCCCGGGTCCCCGACCCGGTCCCCGAGGTCTACTTCGGCGGCTCCTCACCCATCGCCGGCGAGATCGCCGCCCGCCACGTCGACGTCTACCTCACCTGGGGCGAACCGCCTGCCCAGGCCGCCGAGAAGATCGCCTGGGTACGGGGGCTGGCGGCGAAGGAAGGGCGCACCGTCCGCTTCGGCATCCGGCTGCACGTCATCACGCGCGACACCGCCGAACAGGCCTGGACCGAGGCCCACAAGCTCCTGGACGGCTTCGATCCGGACACCGTGAAGTCCGTCCAGGCGGGCCTGGCCCGCAGCGAGTCGGAGGGGCAGCGGCGCATGCTCGCCCTCCACGGCGGCAACCGCGAGGACCTGGAGATCCACCCCAACCTGTGGGCCGGCATCGGCCTCGTCCGCGGCGGCGCGGGCACCGCCCTGGTCGGCAGCCACGACGAGGTCGCCGAGCGGATCAAGGAGTACCACGCCCTGGGCATCGACGAGTTCGTCCTCTCCGGCTATCCGCATCTGGAGGAGGCGTACTGGTTCGGCGAAGGCGTCCTGCCGCGCCTGGCCGCACAGGGCCTGTGGCAGCACCCGTTCGCACCTACGTCCACCCCCGCCGCACAGGTGCCCTTCACGAGCTGAGCGAACCGAACGAACCGGGCGAACCGAGCGAGCCGAGCGCACCGAGGTGGGCGGCGCGCACCTGGGCGGTCTGCCCCTGCACCAGCAGGAACATCCCCTCGCGTGCCAGCCGTTGCGACGGGCTGCCCAGGTCCATCGCGCGCCCGCCACCGGCCACGACCGCCGCGGTCGTGGCCGCGCGCATGACGTCGTACGCCCGCGTCTTGACCGCCAGCCGCTCCTCGATCCGCTCGGTGGGCACCGGGTGGTCGGCGAGTTCGTACGCGTGCCGTCGGACCTCGTCGAGGCGGGCGCGCAGCACCTGCTCCGTCTCCTTCGCCGCGGGATCGCCGTCCAGCAGGTCGAGCGCCGAGGCGGTGATCCCGAAGACGGCCGGTGAGGCGTTGGTGTTCTTGGGGCGATCGGTGACCGCCCAGGCCTCGTACGGCGTGCGCAGGGCCACGGCGTCGTCCGGGAGCCACAGCCCGTCCAGCTCCAGGGACACCGTGCGCGAGGCGGTGAGCGCCGCCAGCCGCATCGGCGGCGAAGGGCGCAGGCCGGGCTGCTCGCGCGCCTCGGTGAACGCGAACAGCGCCTCGTCCGCGTCCGTCACTCCGGCGAGCAGCATCACGTCGTTCAGTCCCCAGCCCGTGTACCAGGGGACCGTCCCGTCGAAGCGCCAGCCGCCACGCTCACGGATGACCCGAACGGGGACCCGCGGGTAGGCCCGCAGCTGTGCGTACGCGACCCCGGACAGCAGCTCTCCGCTCGCCAGCGGACCCAACAACCGTTCCCGCACGGCGAGTTCACCCTTCGCCAGGGTCAGCACCGGAGTGTGGTGCTGGGTCTGCACGAACCAGGTCGAGCAGCACGCCCCGGCCAGGATCTCAGCGGTCTCCCGGACCACCGCGGCGGGCGCGGCCGACCCGCCGTAGGCCACCGGCGCGCTCACCCCGAGCAGTCCCGACCGCTTGACCGCCTCGATGCTGCTCGCCGGCACGCCCTCCTGGTCCACGCGTTCCGCCCGTGGGGCCAGTACCTCGGCCGCCAGCCGTCCGGCCGCCGCGACGAGCGGATGCGGTGGGGTGGTCATCGAAAAAATCTCCCGCTGTCGTCGTGTCGTGTGTCGATCCGGCCGCCTCCGGTTCGTGTAGTCAGTGAAAGACCACCCGAGAACGAGCCGAGAACGACACGGCCGAGGAGCACATATGAAGTACTACCTGCTGAGCGTGATGCAGCCGCCCGGTGAACCGCCCGCGCCCGAGATCCTGAAAGAGATCATGCACAATCTCGACGTCTTCCACGCGGAGCTGCGTGAGGCCGGTGCGTGGGTGTTCGCCGGGGGACTGCACGGACCGGAGACGGCCACCGTGGTGCGTGCCAAGGAGGGCGAGGTGCTCGTCACCGACGGCCCGTACACCGAGAGCAAGGAGTACCTGGGCGGGATCTGCCTGATCAAGGCACCCGACCTCGACGCGGCGCTGGAATGGGGCCGCAAGGCGACGCTGGCGACCACGCTCCCGATCGAGGTGCGGCCCTTCATGGGCGAAGCCGAGGACGGATGACCCCGAACGCCGACACCGAGGCCGTGTTCCGCGCCGAATACGGCCGCGCGGTCGCCGTCCTCGTCCGCTTCCTCGGTGACATCGACCTCGCCGAGGAAGCGGTCCAGGACGCCTTCACCACCGCCCTGGCGAAGTGGCCGGAGTCGGGCATACCGCCCAGCCCGGCCGGATGGATCATCACCACCGCGCGCAACCGCGCCGTCGACCGGCTGCGCCGCGAGTCCACGCGCGAGGCCCGGCATGCCGAGGCCGAGCGGCTGTACGCCCGGGACGAACCGGCCGAGGAGGGCCCCGTGCGCGACGACCGGCTCCGCCTGATCTTCACCTGCTGCCATCCCGCGCTCGCCACCCAGGCCCAGGTCGCCCTCACCCTGCGCCTTCTCGGCGGTCTGACCACGCCGCAGATCGCCCGCGCCTTCCTCGTGCCCGAACCCACCATGGCCCAGCGCCTGGTCAGGGCCAAGGCCAAGATCCGCGACGCCCGCATCCCGTACCGCATCCCGCGCGACGCGGACCTCCCGGACCGCGTCAGGGGGGTGCTCGCGGTCGTCTACCTCATCTTCAACGAGGGCTACGGGGGCAGGGAGGACCTCTGCACCGAAGCCGTCCGGCTCGGCCGACTCCTCGTCGAGCTGATGCCGGACGAGCCCGAGGCGCTCGGCCTGCTCGCGCTGATACTCCTCATCGAGTCGCGCCGGTCCGCCCGCGCCACACCGGACGGCGACCTGATCCTCCTCTCCGACCAGGACCGCTCGCGGTGGGACCGCGATCTCATCACCGAGGGGCAGACCCTCGTACGGAGCTGTCTGCGCCGCGACCGGCCGGGACCGTACCAGATCCAGGCCGCGATCAACGCCGTACACAGCGACGCCCCGACCGCGGCCGCCACGGACTGGGGCCAGATCCTCCAGCTCTACGACCAGCTGGCCGCGCTCGCCCCGAGCCCGGTGGTCGCCCTCAACCGGGCCGTCGCCGTCGCCGAGGTCGAGGGCCCGGAGCAGGCGCTCGCCCTCGTGGACGCGCTCGACCTGGACGGCTACCACGCCTTCCACGCCGTACGGGCGGACCTGCTGCGCCGCCTCGGCCGCCACACCGAGGCCGTACGGGCGTACGAGGCGGCCATCGCGCTGACCGGCAGCGCACCGGAGCGCGCCTACCTCGAACGGGCCCGCGCGGCACTCCCGCCGAGCCCGCACCGCGACCCCCGTCCGTGACGGCGTGATCGCGGAACGTATTCTCCATGTACCCGGAATTTATTTGGACACATGAAAGGTTGGCGTTTACACCGAGCCCTACGGCTCACGACGACCGCCCGTGGGCCGCCAGGTCCGCACCGATCAGCGAGGCACCGTGAACGACCGCACCCCCGAGCAGCCCGCCGACATCGTGGCCCGGCTGCGCGCCACCTTCCGCTCCGGCCGCACCAAGCCCCTCGCGTGGCGCACCACCCAGCTGCGCAGACTGCGCGAACTGCTCACCACGCACGGCGCCGAGCTCGCGGAGGCCCTCCACGCGGACCTCGGCAAGAGCTCCACCGAGGCCTTCCGCACCGAGATCGACTTCACCGTGCGCGAGATCGACCACACCCTCGACCACCTCGACGCGTGGCTGCGCCCCGAGTCCGCCCCGGTCCCCGCCCACCTCGGCGGCGACGCGACGGCCTGGACGCGGTACGACCCGCTGGGTGTCGTGCTGGTCATCGCCCCCTGGAACTATCCGGTGCAGCTCCTGCTGACGCCGATGCTCGGCGCGCTGGCCGCGGGCAACGCGGTCGTCGTCAAGCCCAGCGAGCTCGCCCCCGCCACCTCCGTCGCCCTCGCCCGCCTGCTGCCGCGCTACCTCGACACCGACGCGGTCGCCGTCGTCGAGGGCGCCGTCCCGGAGACCACCGCGCTGCTGGCGGAGCGCTTCGACCACATCTTCTACACCGGCAACGGCGCGGTCGGCCGGATCGTGATGCGGGCCGCCGCCGAGCACCTCACCCCCGTCGCCCTCGAACTGGGCGGCAAGTCCCCGGCGTTCGTCGACCGTGACGCCGACCTGTCCGTCGTCGCCGACCGCCTCGCCCGCGGCAAGTTCCTCAACGCCGGTCAGACCTGCGTCGCGCCGGACTACGTCCTCACCGACCCGGAGACCGCCCGCGCGCTGGAGCCCGAGCTCGCCCGCGCCGTCGAGGCCCTGTTCGGTGCCGATCCGCAGCGGTCGGGCGAGTACGGACGGATCGTCAACGAGCGGCACTTCGACCGGCTCGGCTCGCTGCTCGACTCCGGGCGCACCGTCATCGGAGGTACCGGAGACCGGGCCACCAAGTACCTCGCGCCCACCGTCCTCGCCGACGTCGACCCCAAAGCCCCCGTGATGCAGGAGGAGATCTTCGGACCGATCCTGCCGATCGTCACGGTGACGGGGCTGGACGAGGCCATCGACTTCATCAACGACCGCGACAAGCCCCTGGCCCTCTACGTCTTCACCGAGTCGGACACCACCCGGGAGCGGATCGCCGAGGAGACGTCCTCCGGAGGCCTCGGCCTCGGTCTGCCCCTCGCCCATCTGACCGTCTCCGACCTGCCGTTCGGCGGGGTCGGCGAGAGCGGCATGGGCCGCTACCACGGCCGCTACTCCATCGAGACGTTCAGCCACCGCAAGGCGGTGCTGGAGAAGCCGCTGGGCTGAGTTGGCCCCGATGGTGCCCCGGTGGATCCTCGAGAACCCACCGGGGCACCGTTGTGCGGAACTCTCTGCCAACGTTGTCAGATCTGACTGGTCTACACCCTTGACTGGTACATACCAAAGCGGTTGAGTGTGGCTCCACACCCCCCACCACGGCCGCCCCCGACGCCGTGGCCGGCCCCGCCGGCACGTGCGCACAAGGCTCCGCTCCGCGCTGCCCTTGTCCGGGAGCGGCCGTGTCCCGCAAAGGAGTTGACCTGTGTCGAGGCGCCGCATCTCCGCAGTCCTGATCGCCCTCGCCCTCGCGTCCGCCACCCCGGTGCTGCTACCGGCCGCCGGCGCCTCCGCCGCCGCCTGTTCGAGCTATCCGAGCTGGGTGGCCGGGAGGTCGTACGTCACCGGTGACGTGGTCCGCTACACCGACGGGAAGACCTACATCGCCGAGCACGACAACCCGGGCTACGACCCCACCATCAGCACCTGGTACTGGGACCCCTACGCCTGCGACGGAGGTTCCACACCCCCCTCCGACGGCTTCGTGGTGAGCGAGGCGCAGTTCAACCAGATGTTCCCGAACCGGAGTTCCTTCTACACCTACAGCGGACTGCGGGCGGCGATGAGCGCCTATCCGGCGTTCGCCACCACCGGCAGCGACACCGTGAAGAAGCAGGAGGCCGCGGCCTTCCTCGCCAACGTCAGCCACGAGACCGGCGGTCTGGTCTACGTGGTGGAGCAGAACACCGCCAACTACCCACACTACTGCGACTGGAGCCAGCCCTACGGCTGTCCGGCCGGACAGTCGGCCTACTACGGCCGCGGCCCGATCCAGCTCAGCTGGAACTTCAACTACAAGGCCGCGGGCGACGCGCTCGGCATCGACCTCCTCAACAACCCCTACCTGGTGCAGAACGACGCCGCCGTGGCCTGGAAGACAGGCCTGTGGTACTGGAACACGCAGACGGGTCCCGGCAGCATGACGGGCCACAACGCCATGGTCAACGGCGCGGGATTCGGTCAGACCATCCGCAGCATCAACGGCTCCCTGGAGTGCGACGGCAAGAACCCGGCACAGGTGCAGAGCAGGGTGGACGCCTATCAGCGCTTCGTGCAGATCCTCGGGACCTCGGCCGGCGGCAACCTCTACTGCTGATCGGCCGTCGACGGCAGCCGCCGGGCCCGGAAAAGGTGTGCGAAACTGCCGCGATGACCTCGGAAACGATCACTGCTGCAGCTTCGGGCAGCTGGACACTCGGAGATCTCCCCGTCCGTCGCATCGGCTTCGGCGCGATGCGGCTGACGGGCAGCGCGGCCTTCCACCTCGGCACGCCCAGTGACCGCGACCGGTCGATCGCCGTGCTGCGCCGCGCGATCGAGCTGGGCGTCGACCACATCGACACCGCCGCGTTCTACTTCTCGTCGCTGCGCTCCGCGAACGAGCTGATCAACAGCGCGCTGGCCCCGTACCCTGACGACCTGGTCATCGCCACCAAGGTCGGGCCGTTCCGCGACTACTCGGGGGAGTGGGGCACCCCGGCCCGGCCGGACCAGCTGCGTGCCCATGTCGAGGAGAACCTGCGGCAGTTGGGCCGCGACCACCTCGACCTCGTGTATCTGCGGAGGACGGGGCAGGACTCGATCGCCGAGCACTTCGGCGCGCTGGCCGAGCTGCGCGAGGCGGGGCTGATCCGGCACCTCGGCATGTCGAGCATCGGACTCCGGCACCTCGAGGAGGCGCAGGCCATCGCGCCGGTGGTGAGCGTGCAGAACCAGTACGGGCTCGACTTCCCGAACGCCGAGACCGACGAACTCCTGCGCACGTGCGGGGAACAGGGCGTCGCGTTCGTGCCGTACTTCGCGATCGCGGGCAAGGGCGGCGCGCAGGGCCCGAGCGGCAGCGACGGTGACGAGGTGCTCGCCGTCGCGCGTACGCACGGCGCGACGCCCGCGCAGGTACATCTCGCGTGGACCCTGCGGCAGGGCCCGCACGTGCTCGCCATCCCCGGCACCGGCAGCCCGGACCATCTCGTCGAGAACGTCGCCGCCGGCGCGCTCAGGCTCACCGACGACGAGATGGCCCGCCTCGACGCACTCCATCGGCCGGGCGAGTGACCGACGGGCCCCGCCACCGGGGGCGGTCCTCGTCGGGCCACCCCGGGTGACCTGCTCAGCCCAGTTGCTCGTGCAGGAAGGGCACCGTGCTCTCCCAGGCCCGCGCGGCCGACTCGCGGTCGTACGTCTCCGGTCGGCCGTCGTTGAAGAAGGCGTGGCCGGCCGGGTAGAGACGGAAGTCCGCGGCGATGCCGGCCTGCTGCTGGACCGCCTCCCTCAGCTGCTCCAGGTTCTCCTTCGGGATGCTCGTGTCGAGTTCGCCGTAGTGACCTAGGATCTGCGCCTTCAGGCGGGAGAAGTCGGGCAGTTCACCCTGGATCACGCCGTAGAACGGCACCGCCGCGCTGACCCGGGGGTCCGCCGCGGCCAGATGGAGGACGAAGCCGCCGCCCATGCAGAAGCCGACCGCGCCCACCGTGTCCGAGGTGACCTCGGGCAGCCCGAGCAGGTGATCGACCGCACCGGAGAGCAGCTCGACGCCGCGCGACACCGGCAGCTCCTTCATCATCCGGAAGGCCTCGCCGCTGTCATGGGCGACATTGCCGCCGTACAGGTCGGGCGCGAGGGCCACGAAGCCCTCCGCGGCCAGCCGGTCCGCCACCTGCGCGATGTGGTCGGTCAGACCCCACCACTCCTGGATGACGATCACCCCGGGGCCCTGCCCGGACGGCGGCAGCGCCAGATAGCCGTGGGCCGTGGTCCCGGCGCTGGGGAAGGTCACGTTCTGATGGGCGGGGGCTCCGGTCGGCTTCGGCAGCTCGGACATCGCACTCAACTCCTGTGGGGCAGCGCTGGGCAGGAGCCGGTGGGGCCGGCCCCGAGTTGATCTCCACGATGTCATGCGCGGACGCCCGGTCTGCCCCCGGCCCGCACGACGCGCCCCGCGGCCACCTTCTGCAGCAGGCTGTACGCCAGCACCGGCAGCAGGACGTGCGGCCGGTCGGGCAGGGTCGTCGTGATGAGGACCGCGCTCGCGCTGCTGTTGTTCATCCCGCAGGCCAGTGTCACGGAGGCGCCCTGCGGAGCGTCCAGGCGCAGTGCGCGGGCCGTGATCCCGCCCAGGGCGAACGACAGGCCGCAGACAGGCGCGGCGACGACCAGCGCCGCCACCAGCAGCACCGGAGGCGGGTCAGCGCACGGTCACCGGCTCAGGGCGAAGGCGACGCCCGGAATGATCAGCAGGGGTGCGACCAGATGGAGGACGAGCCCGGTCAGCAGTGCGGTGGGGCGCCTGAGCAGGGACAGCAGGAAACGCGGGGTCTCGAAGGCGATGTGCGGTAACCCGGCCGCCCCGATCAGGTGCGGATGACGCAACCACCGGCCCGGCGCCGGCAGGGCCGCGGCGGCGAGGTACGACGCGCCGACGGCCCAGCCGAGGTGGTCACGGAGCCGAGTGAGGGGGGACTTCGCGGTGCGGTGGGGAGTCATCGGGGCGCTCTTCCGTCGTCGTGGGACCGGGGCGGAGACGGAGCGCCGATATGGCGGAGAACGTGTGCGGGGCGACGCGGGCAAGGGCGTAGACACTGAGGCTCAGCCAGCACAGGGCGAACAGCCAGCCGCCGAGCACGTCGGAGAACCAGTGGACGCCCAGATAGACCCTGGTGAGTCCGACCAGGACGGCCCAGCATGCGAGGAGCGCCGCGAGGGTGCGCCCGCCGCGGGGCGCCCGCGCGAGCACCGCGAGGACGAGCAGGCCGCCGGTGATGGCGGATGTGGTGGTGTGGCCCGAGGGGAAGGACCAGCCGGAGGCGTGCGTGGCCCACTCCACCGTCGCGGGCCGGGGGCGGGCGACCAGGGACATGACGCCGAACCGAACGGCCTGGGCGGCGGCGAGACAGCCGACGCAGCCGAGGGCGAAGAGGATTCGCTGCCGTGCGGTGCGACCGAGGACGACACCTGCCAGCGCGACCAGCAGGTACGGCAGGACGCCCGTGCCCGTGTAGGTCAGCCCGCGGGCCACGGCCAGGGCCACGGGCGGGCGGTGGTCCGCGGACCAGGAGTTGAGGTCCTGGTCGCCGAAGAGCGGGGCACCGTCCTGACCGGTCACGACCAGCGTCAGCAGCACGAAGGCGACCAGGCTGCCGACCGCGATCGAGCCCGCGAGGTCCGATGCGTCCGCACGTCTCATGACTGGGCCCGGGGAACATCGACCGCGTACGGCGGCGCGGTGTGCAGGGCTGCGGACATCGACGGAGGCCCCTTCCATGAAGGCGTGCGGGCGCGTCGGAAGACCGCGTCCGCGGTGACTACAATTCTGTAGACGGTCTACAGAACTGTAGACGATTGGCGCGCCGAGATCGTTCCCGCGGCGGCCACGAAAGATGAACGCCCTGCGTGGGCCACGGCCTTGCCGGACGCCGACGGGCGGCGGGGGCCGAGGGTGGGCCCAGCGTCCCGCACCCCGCCGCACCCGGCGAATCGGCATGGGCAGGGCCGGCGGGAGCATGCGGTGGGATGCCGTACCCTAGCGTGTTACGTATAACTACCTAAGGGGTCCCGATGCGACGCATCGCGCTGGTCACCCTCGTCGTCGACGACTACGACGAGGCGATCCGCTTCTACACCGAAGCCCTCGGGTTCCGGCTCGTCGAGGACCAGCCGCGGCCCGACGGCTCCCGCTGGGTCGTCGTCGAGCCGGGCACGGAGGGCGGCGGCAGCGGACTGCTGCTGGCCCGGGCCAAGGACGAGGCGCAGCGCGGCCGGGTCGGCGACCAGACCGGCGGGCGCGTGGGCTTCTTCCTGCACACCGACGACTTCGCCCGCGACCACGCCCGCATGCGCGAGGCGGGCGTCACCTTCCTGGAAGAGCCGCGCCACGAACCGTACGGCTCGGTCGTCGTCTTCCAGGACCTGTACGGAAACCGCTGGGACCTGCTCCAGCCCGCCACCGCCTGACATCCACCCATCTGTTCAGAACCTGCCGAGGAACGACACGCATGACCGCGCCCCGCATCGACATCGACACCATCCGCCGCCTCCCCAAGGCCGTGCTGCACGACCACCTCGACGGCGGCCTGCGCCCCGCCACGCTGGTGGAGCTCGCCGAGACGGTCGGCCACACGCTGCCCACCACCGACCCGGACGCGCTGGCCGCCTGGTACTACGAGGCCGCCAACTCCGGTGACCTGGTGCGCTACATAGCCACCTTCGAGCACACCCTCGCGGTCATGCAGAGCCGCGAGGGCCTGCTGCGCACGGCCGAGGAGTACGTGCTCGACCTGGCCGGGGACGGCGTCGTCTACGGCGAGGTCCGGTACGCGCCCGAGCTGATGGTGAACGGCGGCCTGACCCTGCCCGAGGTCGTCGAGACGGTGCAGGAGGGCCTGGCGGCCGGTATGGCCAAGGCGGCGGCAGCGGGCACCCCGGTGCGGGTCGGCACCCTGCTGTGCGGGATGCGCATGTTCGACCGCACCCGGGAGATCGCCGACCTCGCGGTGGCGTTCCGGGACGCCGGCGTCGTCGGCTTCGACATCGCGGGTGCCGAGGACGGCTTCCCGCCCGCCGACCACCTCGCCGCCTTCGAGCACCTGCGCGGCGAGAGCGTCCCGTTCACCATCCACGCCGGTGAGGCCCACGGCCTGCCCAGCATCCACCAGGCCCTCCAGGTCTGCGGTGCCCAGCGCATCGGCCATGGCGTCCGCATCACCGAGGACATCGTCGACGGCAAGCTCGGCCGCCTCGCGGGCTGGGTGCGCGACCGCCGTATCGCCCTGGAGATGTGCCCGACGTCGAACCTCCAGACGGGTGCCGCGACCTCCATCGCCGAGCACCCCATCACCGCACTGCGCGACCTCGGCTTCCGCGTCACCCTCAACACCGACAACCGTCTGGTGTCGGGCACGACGATGACGCGCGAGATGGCGCTGCTGGTGGAGGAGGCGGGCTGGACGGTGGAGGATCTGCGCACGGTCACGGTGAACGCCGTCAAGAGCGCGTTCATCCCGTTCGACGAGCGCAAGGCCCTCATCGAGGACGTCGTGCTGCCCGGCTACGCCCTCTGAACCAGCCCCCGTACATAGGCGGCCTGTCCGACGTGCTGCAGATCGTCGGACAGGACGCTGACCAGCCGTACTCCGAGGGTGACCGCGGGATCCCAGCGCTCGTCCACGATCCGCTCGAAGTCCTTGGCGGTCAGCCCGCGCAGGAACTCCAGCGTCTGTTCGTGCACGGCGTCGTAGTACCCGGTCAGCAGGTCACCGGAGTCGACCCGCACCTTGGCGACCTTCGCGGAGCTGTGCCCGTACCCCGTGTCCCGGCGCGGCAGATCGAGCCCGAAGCGCTTCTCCCAGTCCTGCGCGAGCCAGACCTGCTCGAGCCCGGCGGCGTCCGCGACATGGTCGTCCTGGACGCGGGTGAGGTGCCAGACCAGCCATGAGACGGAGTTGGCGTCGTCCGAGGGGCGGGCGTTGAGAACGTCCGGCGACAGGCCCTCGACGGCGGCATGGACCTCTTCCTGGATGCGGCTGTACGCGTCGATGAGGATGTCCTTTGCATGCATGCGTCCACCATCGCGCATCGCGGTCGCTCACGCGTCCGGAATCCAACTGCCGTGGAAGCCGAGCGGCACCCGCCCCGGGAGATGGATCCGGGCGACCGGCTCGCCCGTGAAGTCCTGGGCGGCCACGATCACCAGGTCGGCGGCCCCGCGATCGGGATTGTGCACATAGGCGATCGCGTAGCCGTCGTCCTCGGCCCGTGCGCCCTCGGAGGGGACGAAGACGGCTTCCCCCGCGGCGGCGTCCCGCGGCAGCCGGTGGACCTGCGTGGTCCCGCGGAGCAGGTCGTGCTTGATCAACGCGTTGGCGAAGGCCCGGTCGGGCGGGTTCCCGTCGGGCGTCAGATACGCCAGGGTCATGTCCGCGGCGGCGACCGTGTAGGCGTAACGGTGCCGCCTGGACACCAACGCCTCGTGGACGCGGGGGAACTCCTGGGGACGGTCGTCGAGGGTCCTGGTGCGCACCCGGCCGTGCGCCACGTCGATCGTCCAGCGTTCGAGCGAGGCGGTGCCGGCGCCGTACGGTCCGTCGGAGCCGCGGCCCGCGACGTAGAAGGGCGCCGGGTAGGTCGTCATGTCGACGACCACGGACGAGCCCTCGTCGTACGCGTTCAGGGTGTGCGAGTAGAAGACCGGATCCACCTCGAACCAGCGGACCTCGCCCCCCGCGCGTGGCAGCAGACCGACCCGCGTTCGGTGCTTCTCGTTCCAGACGTACGGCACGAGGTCGCCCCGCTCGGCTCCCGCGGGGTCGAAGGTGAGGGGCAGATCGAAGATCACGACGTACTTCTCGGTGAGCGCGAAGTCGTGCGTCATGGGCGCGTCCGCCACCGGGATCCGCGTGGTCCTCGCGACCCGGCCCGTGTGGTCGATCACCTGGTGCCG
This sequence comes from Streptomyces mirabilis, assembly GCF_039503195.1. NCBI lineage: Bacteria > Bacillati > Actinomycetota > Actinomycetes > Kitasatosporales > Streptomycetaceae > Streptomyces > Streptomyces mirabilis. The sequence goes on along the minus strand of NZ_JBCJKP010000001.1, from coordinate 1,225,911 downwards.
GACGTGGTCCCAGGTGGGGTAGTAGGCGATCGCGTGCAGTTCTCCGGCCGCCGCGTCGAACTTCGTGTGGGCGGTGAAGGCCCCTTCGAGGGTGCCGCGGAAGTCGTACGTGCCCACCGTGTCGAGCTCGTGGTCGAGTTCGTACGGCAGCGGCCCACTCTCCTGGAGGGCCAGGATCCGTCCCCTGTACCCGATCACATGGGTGTTGCACGGGAAGTCGTCCGGTGGGACGGGCCCGGGGTACGGCTCGCCGAGCTTCTTCGCCACGGAGGCCGACCGGACCCAGCGGTTGCGGTACCACTCCGCGCGACCGTCCCGCAGCCGCACGCCGTGCACCATGCCCTCACCGAGCATCCAGTGGTGGGCGCGCGGATCCTCCAGGCCCAGGACGTTGGGGCCGTTGCGCAGGAAGCGGCCGTTCAGCTCGCGCGGAACGCGTCCGGTGACCGGCAGGTCGAACGCCGTCAGCTCCTCGGTGACGGGCTCGAACGCCCCCTCCAGGAAGGGGAACCGATGGCCGCCCTGTGTCGCCGTGCCCGGCACCGGTGTCGCCGCCGCTGCCACCCGGCCCCCCATCGCGCCGACGAGCCCACCCGCCGCCGCGACCGCCGTCCCGCGCAGGACCGTCCGTCGTGTGTGATCCGCCATCTCCGTACTCCAGCCTCGCAGTCGCCTTGGTGGACGTCCACGAGTCTGCGGCCGGGCAGCGGGCCAGGTCAGGAGTGCTGGAGCCCCTCCGGGGGTGGTGTCAGACCCCCTCTTGCGGGGTGTCGAGAAGCACCATCAGCGCCCGCGCCGCCGGACTGGTGGCGTCCGGCGGCGGCAGCATGGCGACCGTCTCGTACGACGCTTCACAGGCGCCCTTGAAAGGGAGAGCGGTGAGATCGCCGGCCTCGCGTTTGTGGCCGAAGTGGCGCGGCACGACGGCGATGCCGAGGCCCTCGTGGACCAGCTCCAGCAGGCTGTGCACGTCGCTGACCTCCAGCGCCACCGTCCGCCGTACGTCCGCCGCCGCGAAGGCCGCGTCCGTGGTGCGGCGCGGCCCCCAGTCGGGGTGGAAGTCGACGAAGGCCTCGCCGCCCAGCTCCTGGGGCGTGACCACGGCGGCGGTCGCGAGGTGGTGCGTGGGATGGCAGAGCACGGTCATCGGCTCGCTGGTCAGCGGGACCGACCGCAGCTGGTCCCCGTCCGCCCGCGTCCTGACGGCGAAGGCCAGGTCGAGACGGCCCGCGGCGACCTCCTCGGCCAGCGCCTCGGAACCCGCCTGCCGCAGCCGGATCTCGACGTCGGGATGGCGCCGCCGGAACGCCGCGAGAAGCTTGGCCACGTCCACGCCCGCGATGCACTGCTCGGTGCCCAGGGAGAGCGTGCCGCGCAGGACGCCCTGCACGGCGGCCACGGCGTCCTGTGCCGAGCGCACCTGGGCGAGGATCCGCTCGGCCTCGCCGAGCAGGGCGCGTCCGGCCTCCGTGAGCGTGACCCGACGGGTGGTGCGCACGAACAGCGGGGCCTGAAGCTCCCGCTCCAGGGCGCGGATCGAGGACGACAGTCCCGACTGCGACACCATCAGCCGTTCCGCCGCCCGGGTGAAGTGCTGGTCCTCGGCGACCGCGACGAAGTGCTGAAGGTGGCGCAGTTCCATGGGGCACCACAGTAGTCGCCGATTGAGAAGCGCCGTCGCTCAGTCCCATCCGATTCTCCCGTTGGACCTCTGCACCGTGCCCGCGCGAGAGTGGAGACCTGTTTTCCCGGCCTTCCAGGAGCACGCGTTGTACACCGCACACCCCGACCGTTACGCGGACATGCCCTACCGGCGCACCGGACGCAGCGGACTGAAGCTGCCCGCGCTGTCGCTCGGCCTGTGGCACAACTTCGGCCCCGACCGGCCGGTGGCGACCCAGCGCGCGATCCTGCGCCGCGCCTTCGACCTCGGTGTCACCCACTTCGACCTGGCCAACAACTACGGTCCGCCGCCCGGCGCCGCCGAGTCGGCCCTCGGCGACGCCCTGAAGGCGGACTTCGCGCACCACCGCGACGAGCTGGTCATCTCCACCAAGGCCGGATACCTGATGTGGCCGGGCCCCTACGGCGAGTGGGGCTCCCGCAAGTACCTGCTGTCCTCGCTCGACCAGAGCCTGGCCCGGATGGGTCTGGACTACGTGGACATCTTCTACTCGCACCGCCCCGACCCGGAGACTCCCCTGGAGGAGACGATGGGCGCCCTGCACTCGGCGGTCCAGCAGGGCAAGGCGCTCTACGTCGGCATCTCCAACTACTCCGCGGAGCAGACCAGGGAAGCCGCCCGCATCCTGGCCGAGCTGGGCACCCCTCTGCTGATCCACCAGCCGCGCTACTCGATGCTCGACCGCCGCCCCGAGGACGAGGGGCTCCTGGACACGCTCGACGAGCTGCAGGTCGGCTCCATCGCCTACTCCCCGCTGGAGCAGGGCCTGCTCACCAGCCGCTACCTCGACGGCATCCCGGAGGGCTCGCGCGCCGCGAGCGACAGCCCCTTCCTGAGCGCCGACACGGTCACCGAGGACCTGGTACGGCAGCTGCGCGCCCTCGCCGAGATCGCCAAGTCCCGCGGCCAGTCCCTGGCGCAGCTGGCGCTCGCCTGGGTGCTGCGGGGCGGCCGGGTGACCTCCGCGCTGATCGGCGCGAGCAGCCCCCAGCAGCTGGAGGACAGCGTCGCGGCCACCCGCGCCCTGGACTTCACCGCGGAGGAGCTGGCGCGGATCGACGCGATCATCAAGGCCTGAGGCTCGCTGATCAGGCCGTAGGAGTAGCCGACCGGGCCGTGTGGCCCGGTCGTCAGGCGGTGAGCCGCTCGCTGAGCTCCCAGAGGCGGTCGACCGCCGTCGGGTCCACGGCGTAGGGCACCACGCCGGCCTTCGACGACCTGTTCCCGAGGGACCACTCACGGCCCTCCTCCGCGGGCATCGGAGGGGCGATGTCGCTGTTCTCGCAGTAGACGCCGCCCCTGCCCTCGAGCAGGGGGCTGGTCGCGCACCACACGCTGGTGGCCGCCCCCTGCTCGACGGTCTTCAGCTGCCGTTCCGGGTCGAGGATCGGCCGGCCGTCCGCGTCGAGGACGCCGGCGGCCCTGAGGTCCTCCTCGGCCAGGTACTTCTTGAGACCGGTGTCGACGATGCTTCCCGGGTGCAGGGCGAAGGCCCGGATCCCGTCCGCCTTGCCCCGCTCGTCGAGACCGAGCGCGAAGAGGATGTTGGCCGTCTTCGACTGCCCGTAGGCGACCCACCGGTCGTACTCGTGGTGCTCGAAGTGCGGGTCGTCGAACAGGACGGGTGAGAACCGGTGGCCCCAGGAGGACACCGAGACGACCCGGGCCCCGTGCGCCCGGCGCAGCGCCGGCCACAGGCGGGCGACCAGCTGGAAGTGGCCGAGGTGGTTCGTGGCGAACTGCACCTCGTACCCCCGGGCGTCACGCGTCAGCGGCGTCGCCATGACGCCCGCGCTGTTGACGAGGATGTGCAGCGGCCGCCCGGAGTCGAGGAAACGTTCGGCGAACGCGTCGATCGAGGCCGGATCCAGCAGATCCATGGTCGCGGTCTCGACGCCGTCGATCCCCTTGAGCGCGGCCCGCGCCCTCTCGGTGTCCCGCGCCGGTACGACGACCTCGGCGCCCGCGGCCCGCAGGACGCGCACGGTCTCCAGGCCGATGCCGGAGTAGCCGCCGGTGACGACGGCGACCTTGCCGGTCAGGTCGATGCCCTTGATGACGTCCTCGGCGCTGGACGCGGCGTCGAATCCGGAGTGGAGGGGCTGCTGCTGTTGCTCGGTGGTCATGGTTCGGCTCTCCTCATGTGTGCCTTCCCGACCACCGTAGAACCGGGCATCCGTACGATGAATGCTTGAAAGTCCGCATTACTTGCGCGATAGTACGGATATGCCTGCGGACCCTCTTTCCGACACCCTCGGTCTCATGGACGCCCGGTGTGTCATCTCCGGCGGCTTCACGGCGGGCGGTGACTGGGCGCTGCGCTTCCCGCCGCCCGGGATGCTCAAGATCACCGCGGTGGTGCAGGGCAGCATGTCGGTGTCCCTGGACGGACTGCCGGAGTTCGCCCGGCTGGGGCCGGGCGATGTGGCCGTGTTCGACGGCAGCCGGGCGTTCGTGGTCGCGAGCGATCCGTCCGTGGAGCCGGCGGACGCCACGACACTCTTCGCGGACACCTCCGGGTCCATGATTCGTTACGGCGGCGGAGAGGACGCCGTCTTCGTCGGCGGCCACATCGAACTGGGCCGGGCGGGCGAGGAGTTGCTGCTGCACGCCCTGCCGCCGCTGCTGTGTGTCCGGGCCGGCGCCGAGGAGGCGCCGGTCATGCGCTGGCTGCTCGACCAGCTGTTGCGCGAACTGACCGCCGAGCGGGCCGGGGCCGACTTCGCGGCCGACCAGCTCGCCCAGCTCATGTTCGTCCAGGTCCTGCGCGCCTATCTCGCGGACGCCGACGCCCTCCCGGCCGGACGTCTGCGCGCCCTCGCCGATGAGCGCATCGCCCCGGCGCTGAGGCTCATGCACGCCGATCCGAGTCGCCCCTGGCAGCTGGAGGAGCTCGCCAGGGCGGCGGCCATGTCCCGGACCACCTTCTCCGAGCGTTTCCGGGCCGTGGCCGGGGTGCCGCCCCTGACGTATCTGCTGGACTGGCGGATGAGTCTGGCCCGCCGGGCCCTGCGGGACGGCGAGACGTCGGTGTCGGCCCTCGCCCAGCGGGTCGGCTATACGTCCGAGAGCGCCTTCAGTAACGCCTTCAAGCGGACGACGGGTGTCGCGCCGCGGCGCTACCGTGACGTCGCACGGGCGGCGCTCACGGGCTGAGACGCTCTTCCGGGCGGACCGTCACGCTGTCGCCCGCCTCCTTGCCGATGGTGCTCATGTGGTCTTCCGCTTCCGGTGGGTGTCCTGTTCAAGAGACCACCGGAGGCGGGAAGACTCATCGGACTCCGCGCCGGCGGACCGGAGGCGCTGGAGCGTCACTGGGTCGGCACCCGGTCCAGGAATCCGTGCACGCTGCGGATCCGGTCCTCGCCGTCCAGGGTGATCACGTCGAATCCCGCGACGGGCGCCGTGCCGTCGGCCGCGTTGACCAGTTCCCAGCCGAAGCGGGCGATGTCGTGGTGCCCGTCGACCGGTCCGGCGGGCCGGAAAGAGAACCCCGGGAACTGCTCGTGCGCCGCCGTGATCACCGCCGCGATCCCCTCGTGCCCGCGGACCTCGGCCAGCGGGTCGGTGTAGCTGCCGTCCGTACTCCAGGCGGCGGCGACCGCCTTGGCGAGCGCATCCCGGTCAGTGGCGTTCCAGGCCTCGAAGTAGCGGGCGACGGCGTTCTCGTAACGGTCGTCGGTTGCGGACATGGTGGATCAACCTCCGTGGAAAGTAAGGTAGTTGCTGGTCAGTGAGTGGATTCAGGGCGGTGGCTCTCCGCCGGGATCCGATGCCGCAACCATGCCCGCCGACGCCCGCGGGCGTCGATTACCTCCCGGGTAAGGGCAGCGAGTCGCGTTTCGGCCAAACCGGGCGGTGAATATGCCAGGAGACTGGCTGGAATGGCATGGTGACAGAGTGTCAGGAGTGGCGATACTCGAGTGACAGGGCGATTCAGCCACGCCCGCGCGCTGCACGACCATGCACGACGCGCGCAGCACCACCGTGCACCACGAACGAGCCGCACGCAGTGAGCGAGCCGCAGGGAAAGCGAGGCCGGGCCGGCGGACAGCGTTGCAATGGGGGAGCGATCGTGCACGACGAATTCCTGTGCCATGTGACCGCATACGGAATATGCGGAGGTAGACGCATCGGTGTCCCGTTGGGGACCTATCGCGCGCCCACCCTGGCGCTGGCCCTGTGGTGGATGCGGGACCGTGCCTCCTGGATGGCGTCGCGGCTCGATCCGCAACCCGAAGATCCCACCTTCCCGCCGAACTCGATCGCGCCGGTGGCGGACACCGTCCCGGACGTGCCGAGCGTCCTGCGCGCCTGGTGCGGTGACACCCTCCAACAGGAGCTGGTCGCCGAGGAGTTGGCCGCCGGAAAGCTCGTCCGCATCGCCACCAGCGACGACACCACCGAGTACGAACTGCTCGCCGAATCCGTCGACGCGCTGCGCATGCAGCGGACCGCCGCCGCCCTCGGCAGCTCCGCGGCCTGACCGCCGCCGGGCGGGTCCTGGGGTCCCGCCGACCAGCAGCCTCAGGGCGGAGACGATCGTGTGCCGCCGCGGGCCGTGAGCGCCCTGGCGCACACCGAGGACGATCGTGACGTCCTCGCCGGTCGCCGCGACGGCGGTGATCACTTTCTTGGCGCCCCCCGTCGACGTGCGCCCGGGCGCGGGCCGCGTCGGTGCGGACGCCGGTGGACTCGGCGGGTGGAGCGGCGTCGCGACCTGGGTGACGGACGTGCCCTCCTCGTCCACATCACCGAGGCGGGCCGACGGATCGGCCGCTCCCGCCACGACGGCCGGACCCGCCGTCCGGAGCTGCTCCCCGCCCGGGTGCCCCCCGGGCGGTGCGGGGAGAACGCGGAGGAGCTGCCCGCCCTGACCTGCCTCGCGGACCTCGCACAGCACCGGCCATGAGCCACTGATCAGGCGCATATATGAACGAATAGCTAGAATTCTGGGTATGGGAGAGCGGTCGGTCGCGCCGACGGCGCCCGAACTCGTCCTCGAAACGGAGACGGGCTCCACGGTGCTGAGTCCGAGCCGCGACTATCACGTCGGGCGGGACCCGTCGAGCGAGATCGTCATCGACGACGTCCGGGTCTCGTGGCACCACGCGGTCCTGCGGCCCGAGGCGGACCACTGGACGATCCAGGACGAGAACAGCACGAACGGCACGTACGCCGACGGCAGGCGGGTCCACGAATGGGGCGTCGGACCCGGCAGCGTCATCCACTTCGGCAGCCCCTCCGACGGCCCGCGGGTGGTCTTCGCCGGGAAGGCCCCGCAGCGGCCCTCGGGCGAATTCCGGCCCTCGGCCAGCGGCACCTTCCCACGGCCGACCACCGTGCGACCGCTGCCCACCCGCACCGTCCGCATCGGCCGCGGCGCCGACAACGACCTGGTCATCGACGACCTGGTCGTCTCCCGGCGGCACGCCGAACTGCTGGCCCACCCGGACAGGACGTACGAGATCCTCGACCTCGGCAGCCACAACGGCACGTTCCTCAACGGGCAGCCCGTCACCCGCGCCGCGATCACTCCCGGTGACATCGTCGGCATCGGCCACTCCGTGTTCCGCCTCGTCGGAGACGAGTTGCAGGAGTACGTCGACACCGGCGAGGTCTCCCTCGACGTCCAGGAACTGACCGTCGCCGTCGACCGCGGCCGCAAGATCCTCCTCGACCAGGTGTCCTTTCCCGTCGGCGAGAAGTGCCTGCTGGCCGTCGTGGGGCCCAGCGGCGCCGGGAAGTCCACGCTCCTCAACGCCCTCACCGGGCAGCGGCCCGCCGACCGTGGAGCGGTCCTGTACGACGGCCGCGACCTCTACCGCGACTACGCCGAGCTGCGCCAGCGCATCGGTCTCGTGCCGCAGGACGACATCCTGCACGCCCAGTTGACGGTGCGGCGCGCCCTCGTGTACGCCGCCGAACTGCGCTTCCCGCAGGACACCGCGAAGGCGGAGCGCCAGGCGCGGGTCGACGAGGTCATCCGGGAGCTGGGCCTGGAGCAGCGCGCAGGCCTGCCCATCCACAGTCTGTCCGGCGGCCAGCGCAAGCGGGTCAGTGTGGCCCTGGAACTGCTGACCAAGCCGTCGCTGCTGTTCCTGGACGAACCCACCTCCGGTCTCGACCCCGGTATGGACCGCTCGGTGATGCACATGCTGCGCGGCCTCGCGGACGACGGCCGTACGGTCATCGTGGTCACCCACAGCGTGCTCAGCCTCGACGTCTGTGACCGGCTCCTGGTGCTCGCTCCCGGTGGCAAGGTCGCCTACTTCGGACCGCCCGAGGACGCGCTCACCTATTTCGGCTACGAGCAGTGGCCCGAGGCCTTCGAGGCCTTCGAGCGGGATCAGGACCGGGACTGGGCGGGGGAGTACCGGAGCTCACCGCTCCAGGTCCGGTACATCGACAGCTCCAGCCCACAGCCCCCTCTGCTCCGGGCCGGCCCGGCCGCCGCCGTCGGACCGCCACCCAAGGCCCAGAGCTGGGGCGCGCAACTCGGCACCCTGGTGCGCCGGTACGCGGCCGTGCTCAGCGCCGACCGGACCTTCCTCGCCGTCATGATCGCGCTGCCGTGCATCATGGGCGTGATGGCCCGAGCCGTCGCGGGCAGCAAACTGACGCTGGAGACGTCGATGAACGCGCTGCTCACCCTGTGCATAGGCGGAGTCCTGGCGGGCGCGGCCAACGCCGTACGCGAAGTGGTGAAGGAACGGGTCATCTACCAGCGGGAGCGCGCGGTCGGCCTGTCCCGGTCGGCGTACCTGATGTCGAAGATCGTGGTTCTCGGCACCGTCACCGTTCTCCAGGCCGTCGTCCTGACCCTCGTCGCGCTGTTCGGCGTCGACCTCAACGCGCCCCGCGGCCAGGGTGTCCTCATGTCGCCGCTTGTCGAGATCACCCTGGCCGTGGCCCTGCTGGCCTTCAGCGCGATGATGCTCGGCCTCCTGGTCTCCGCCGTGGTGACCAAGGAGGAGGTCACCATGCCGCTGCTGGTGCTGATCGCCGTCGTCCAGGTGGTTTTCAGCGGCGCGCTGCTCAAGCTGCACGGGGTGCCCGGCATCGAACAACTGGCCTGGCTCGTGCCCGCCCGCTGGGCCCTGGGCGCGATGTCGGGGACCGTCGCCCTGGGCCGGATCGTCCCGGGGTCGCTCACCTCCGACCCGCTGTTCCGGCACGAGCCCAGCGTGTGGCTGGTCAACATGAGCATGCTGGTCCTGCTGTCGATCGTCTTCGGGTGCGTGGTGGCCCGGCTGCTGCGGCGGCACGAACCCGAGGTCATGCGGAAGTAGGTGCGATGACGACTCCCGACCCGGCGACGACCGACGAGTTCCGCCCGACGCACGTCGTTCCGCCGGACGGCCTGCCCGCCTGGGAGGCGCCGGACGCCTCCCGGCCCACCGTGCCGCTCGACGCTCTGCTCCCGGTGCAGCTCGTCGAGCGGCTCGGCGACTGGGGCCGGGTCGTCTGCGCCAACGGCTGGTCGGCCTGGGTCGACGGCCGGCTGCTCGTCGCCGTACCGCAGCCGCCGCCCGCGGAGGGCGACCCCCTCACCCGAACGGCCGACCCGCGCCCGCTCCTCGCCCGCGTCGAGCAGGCCCTCACCCGCTATCGGAGCGCGGCCGAGGACCTCGCGGCCGGGCGGCTGGACGGGGCGTCCTTCCGCGGCATCACGCGCGGGCAGCGGATCGGGGTGGTTGTCGACGGTGAGTCCCTCTGGCTGTACGACGCCGAGCACGAGCGCTGGGTGTACACCGACGGGACGCGGCTGAGCACGTACGCGGTCGCGGACGAACCGGCGGCGACCCCAGAGCGGAACGGAAGTGTTCCGGGCCGGGCGCGCACAGGTGTCGTACGGGCACCCGGCGACCATGAACCGACCCGTCTGGTCCCGGGGGTGACGGACGAGCCGGGTGACCGCTGACGGCACGGAAGGCAACCGCCCTGGCCGCCGGTGTCCTTCCTAGTCGACCGTGTCCTGCACGACCTCGCCCTTTCGGCGGACTCCCCTCGCCAGCAGGGCGCCGAGGAACCCGGTCACCAGGCCCCACACGACGGTGAGTCCGAGCGCGCCCCAGAGCCTCGGCTTGAGGAAGAGTTCGCCCGCGAGGCCGCCGCCGGCGTCACCGATGCCGATGAGCGACAGGCCGTAGTGCGCCGAGAGCCTGCCGACCAGGCAGATCATGAGCACCGTGAGCGCCAGCGCGAGGGCCATGCGGACGGCGTGCCGCCAGGCCCGCACCCGGGCCGGTGAGCGGGCGGCCATCAGGAACGCGGCGCCCAGGAGCAGCAGCGCGTCGACGACCGGCAGCCACCACACCCTGCCGTCGTAGTGGCCCAGGGTGCGCAGGTTGACCGTCGAGACGTCCGGGGTGCGCAGCACCTGGTCGAGGACGTGCGGCATGGGCAGCCCGAACGGCCCGTCCACCCGCCCCCTCCAGGTGGCGCCCAGCCCGATCGTGAAGGCGAGCCAGGCGAGGTTGGGCAGCCCGAGGAAGATCACCGCGAAGGTCTCGGGGACGTGTCCGCGCGTGGCGGCCACCACCAGCGCGACGACCGCTCCCGCCGCGACACAGGCGAGGAGCAGGACGACCATGGCGTACGCGGCCGGGCGCACCGACTCCTGGAAGCGCAGCAGCCGGGCCGGGAGCGGAGCTCCGCGCGACACCAGCAGGGCGAGGACGAGGACACCCGCGAGCCACAGCACCCCGTAGAGCAGCGTCACCGGCACGGCCGTCTTGAAGCCCACCTCGGGCGAGACCCCGATGAGGTCGCCGATGTCGCTGATCGTCCCGGTGCCGAGGGAGATCTTGAAGTTCTGGTGGGAGTAGAGCGCGAGTCCGAGGAGGGCCAGCAGCCACAGGACCGCGATCCTGGCGGCCCAGCCGGCCAACTCGGCGGCACGCGCGACGGCCCGGTGCCGCAGCGGCCGCAGGAACCCGGCGGCGATCATCAGGGCCCCCGCGAGCGTGACCGACAGCGGGATCACCGTCAGTCCCGCCCGGGTGTCGGCGATCACGCCCGCGTCACCCGCCAGCTCGACGGTGCCGCCGACCGCGGTCACGACGGAGGCCGCGACGACCCGTGGGTAGGCATGCTCGGGCAGGTCCGTCGCACCGGCCCCCCACAGCCCGAGGGCGGCGACCGCGAGCATGACGATCGCCCCGGCCACCACCGCCAGCAGGGCCTGGGCCCAGCCGTGACGGGCGGCCGTCCGCTCGCCTGGAGCGGCGATGACCTGGTCGGACGGTGTCTGCGGGCTCACGCTGCCACGCTAAGCAGCACCAGGGTCCACCGCCCGCCGGGAGGGCCGACCGCGTCGGCTTGCGGGGGACACCCGACCGGAGCACACAATGGGCTCGTTGTGGAAGGAAACGGCATAAAGGGCGAGAAATGCCGCGAGATCCCTACGCTCGGAAGAAGAGCCAGTGAGCGTCGACCCGCCGTCCTCCGACCGGCCCACCGGACCTCCTGCGGGACCGCTGTCGGGCTCCCCCGGCCGGGTGCCTCCAGCCACGCTCCGACCCACGGGATCGGCCGCCCGCTCACGCCACCGCCGAGTGTTCCGCCAACCGGTCCGCCGGGCGGCGGCGGTTCCGGAGGTCGCGGTCCCGGCGGCCGGCCCGGTCACGGCGGCGGCCCGGACCACCCCTGGTGGAAGTCGGCGCCGCGGATGGCGCTGATCACCGGGGTCGTGGTGGCCGGTGTGGTGCTCGGTGTCGTCCTCGCCCGCTCGGGCGGCACGTCCGGCACGGCGTCGGGCGGTGCGTTGTTCCTGCAGGCCGCGAACAAACCGGGTCCCGACCCGTTCACGGAGTCGACGGCGAAGGACAGCTCCACCACGCCGGTGACCCCGGCGGCGAACGCGCCGGAGTCCGCCAATGTGACGCGCGGTGTGTCGGGTTCCACGCCCGGGCTCTACGGCGGCACCCGCAACACCGCGAGTTGCGATGTCGAGAAACAGGTCAAGGCGCTCCAGGCGGAGCCGGCGAAGAACAAGGCGTTCGCCTTCGTGGAAGGCGTCCAGCCCAGCGCGGTCCCCGCCTACCTGCGCTCGCTCACCCCCGTACAGCTGCGGATGGACACCCGCGTCACCAACCACGGCTACCGGGGCGGCGCGGCCACCCCCTACCAGGCGGTGCTCCAGACGGGCACGGCGGTCCTCGTCGACGGCCACGGGGTGCCGCGCGTGCGCTGTGCCTGCGGGAACCCGTTGACACCGGCGGTCGCGCAGCAGACCGTGCCCAGGCGGACGGGTGACACCTGGGCCTCGTACCGGTCGGTGAACGTGGTGGTCGTCCTGCCCGCCACGACCACCATCGACGTCTTCGTCATCTACGACCCCCACCTCGACGAATGGGTCGGCCGTCACCGGGGCGACTCCGACGGCCGCCGGGACGAGAAGACGTACCCCCCGGCGAAGCCGTCCCCCGCGGTGAGCGTGTCGTCGGCGTCACCGAAGCCTCCGGTATCGAAGCCTCCGGTATCGAAGCCTCCGGTATCGAAGCCTCCGGTATCGAAGTCTCCGTACCCTTCGTACCCGTCGTCGTCCGATGTGGCGTCGTCCGATGCGTCGTCCCCGTCCACCTCTTCGTCATCGGATCCGGAGTACCCCTCCTCCGAACCTGCCACGACGGCGGACACCTCGTCGTCCTACGACGCGCCGGAGTCGGCCCTGACGCCTCCTGGGTACTGAGGCGGCCTCAGCCGGTCCGTACGACCAGGGCGTAGTGCCCGAGCCCGACCAGTCGGTCGCCCGGGATGTCGCCCAGGGCCGTGCACCACTTCTCCACGCGGCCGGTGACCGGGTCGAAGGCGATGTCCCGCACGGTGCCGCGCTCGTCCCCGTCCTCGGTCAGGACCCGGATGCCCAGGATGTCCACGGGCGCCGCGGGAGGGGCGGTGTCCAGGGCGGTGCCCGACCGGACGAGGACGGCGTCCGGGCCGATCACGTGCAAGGCGCTCCAGTCGATCGCGATCTCCTTGCGCCCCCGGGCCGGCGACAGCCGCACCTGGCCGATCAGCCCCGATACGACATCGATCGTGAGAGATCTGACGACGCCGAGCTCGTTCGCCTCGCCGAGCGTGACGACCGGCAGGCCGCGGATCTTGGAGAACAGCGTCACGGTGTGGGTTCCGTCCGGTCGGCGGTGTCCCGGAGCCGGAACGCCTCGACCTGGGCGGCGAAACCGGCCAGGTCGTCCGCGACGAAGCGGGTCGCGTCCGCGGGGATGACAAGAGCCTGTCCCGACACGGCGAGCGTCTCGCCCCGGGGCACGTACACCTTGCGGCGGCGGCGCTTCGAACCTGACTCCAGGGACTGACGGGCGGCGATCCGGAACCCCACCACGCGGCCGCTGATACCGGCCTCGACGACGAGGTCAAGCACGGTGCCCACCTCCGTGCCGCCGTCCGTGAGCACCCTGGCGCCCAGCACCCGGCCGTGCGCCGCCTCGCCCCGGGCGATCACCGCGGCCGGTTCGGCGAGGACCCCCCGGCCGATGATCATCACGGCGTCGCGGCCCAGCGAATGGACCGCGCTCCACGGCAGGCTCTGCTTCAGGGGGCCCGCGAGCAGCCCCCGGCCGTTGAGGGTGAAGCCGGCGACACGTCCCCCGGGCCCGTCGAAGACGGTGTCCTTGACCCGCGCCACCGCCTCACCGCCGAGCGTGACCACCGGTCGTCCACCGAGGTCGCGCGCCGACATCAACTCGCTCATCGCACCTCCCGCTTCCCGAACCGGTGCCCGCGCCGCACGGCGATGACGCTCCCCGACCGTCTGCTCGTCTGCACCCAGACCGCCGCCGCGCCCAGCAGCACCAGGGCCGCGACCACGACGACCAGCCACATCCACCAGTCCACCGTCCACCTCCGGGCCTTCGGGCCCCGGCCGCCGTCGACCGGATTCCGCCCGGTGCGGGTGCCCCGAGCGGACGGGGGAATGCGCGGTGGCGGTCGCCATTTCGGCGGCCGACCCGGGCGCGACGTCAGCCGGACGGTGTGCCGACCGGCCTGCCGGACCAGTCGAGACACACGATCAACGCGTCGTCCAGCGGTTCGGTGACGCGGTAGCGGGCCAGCTCGTCGAGGATGGCGCGCGGTACGTCGGCCGCGGGCAGCAGGGCGGTGGCGGACACGGCACGGGCCAGCGCCCGCTCCCCGAAGACCTCGCCCAACGGCGACAGGGCGTCGTACACACCGTCGCTCACCACCAGGAGCCGGTCACCGGGCAGGACGCCGAACTCCTGTGCCACGTAGTCGGACTCCTCGAACATGCCGAGCGGCAGCTGCGCCTCCAGTTCGATCCGCTCCACGGCCGTACCCCGGCGGCGCCACATCCGGGGCGAACCCGCGTCCACCGCGAGCGCGCTGCCGGTGGCGAGGTCGAAGGAGAGCAGCAGCGCCGACACGTGCTGGTCGCCGTGGTGCTGGGCGTAGAGGGCCTGGTCGGCGAGTCTGGCCTGGTCGGCGACCGGGAGCCCGGCGCGGCGGGCGTTGCGCAGGGCGCCGACGGCCAGGTGGGTCAGCAAGGACGCGTGGATGCCGTCCCCCATCCCGTTGATGATCGACAGGGTGAGCCGGTGTGCGTCCGAGGACCAGTCGAAGTTGTCCCCGCGCACCGCGTACGCGGGCTCCAGCTGGGCGCCGACCGCGAACTCCTCGCAGGCACAGGCCCGGCCCGGGAGCAGCTCCCACTGCATTTCGGCGGCCAGCGTCAGCCGGCCGACCCGCCGGGCCTGACGGTAGACGTCCGTGTCCCGTTCGGCCACGACGATCGCGTGGCCCAGCAGTTCGGCGACCTGTGCCAGGTCGTCGGTCACCGAGGGATCCACGGGCCCCGGGGGCAGCAGGACGGTGAGGATGCCCAGGCGCTCGCCCCGGGCGGTGACCGGCAGATGCAGACGCGTCCGTTCGGTGTTCCGGGGGTGTTCCTCGTGCGGCTCCTGGCTGCCGAAGGCCCGGCTCTCGGGGGTGTTGTGCAGGGACACGGCACGCGCGGGGACGCCGGGCTCCTCGACCGGCTGGAGCACGGTCATCCCGTAGTCCGCCAGCAGCAGGTCGGCGTCGATCGCCCCCCAGACATCCGTCAGGAGGGGGCGCAGGGTGTCGAGCAGCGCGTGCGGCGGGGCCGCGCGCAGGGCTCTGTCGACGTCGTTCACAGAGGTCACGGTCGTGATGACTTTCTCGTGCGGTGGTCGTGCGAGTGGGTCTGCGTGGTCGCAGGGGTCTGTTTCGGGGGCTCCGGTGGACCGGCGCGGCTGGCCATGGCCTTCAGTTGATGACAAGGTGGATCGGTGCCTCGCTCGATCCGTCCACCCGTCTCCCGAGACGAAGCCGCGCACACGCTCGACGCCGTCTCGGAGCTCCTCGAACTCCTGTGGGGTCGAGGGCAGGAGTCCGCGCCGTCCGGACCGGTGCCGCCCTCTCAGCTACGGGCCCTGATCGTGATCGAGAAGGGCGGGTCCATGAATCTTCGCTCGCTCGGCGACGCCCTGGCCTCGCGTCCCTCCTCGGTCAGCCGTCTGTGTGACCGGATGGAGGCAGTCGGCCTGATCCGCAGAGTGCCGAGCTCGACGAGCCGGCGCGAGGTCGAGGTCGGCCTCAGCCCGCTCGGCGAGCAGGTGCTGAGGGAACTCCGGGAGCACCGTGCGCGCGAGGTGCGGGCCGTGCTGGAGCAGATGTCCTCGGCGGACGTCGCCCGGCTCACCGAAGGCCTCGAAGCGTTCCGGGCGACCGCGCTGGACCAGCTCGAAGAGCGCTCCGGCGGGTCCGGCCGGGCACCCGGGCGTGCGACCGGTACCGGTTAGCTCCATCTGCGTCCCTTCGGTGCGACCCGTCACTCGACCAAATCACTGCGACAACCAGCCCACGGGTCGCCGGACTTGGGATCGCAGGGGCACCAGATTGTTGCCTGACGGCAATTGTTGTCAAATGACAACGATCGGCTACGGTAGGGCCTGACACCGCTCCATCGCGGCGTTGTGGCACACCGTCCCCATGCGGTTACCCCACTCTCCGCGGATTCGACAACATTTCGAGGGATCGCTGTGCATTCAGGCCGGAGTCCAGGTCAGGCGACCATGTCGCTGTCCACGCGCGAGGCCGGTCGGTCGACCGTGATCGCGGTCCGCGGCGAGGTGGATCTCGACAACGCGGGCGAACTCGACGAGGCTCTCGCGGCGGCGGGCCGGGTCTGTCCGGGCGCGGTGGTCCTCGACCTGGCCGCGGTGACCTTCCTGGACTCGACCACGATCAACGTCGTCCTGCGGGCCCACGGGGTGCTCGGCCCGCGGCTCCGGCTGGCCGCCCTCTCCCCGTTCGTGGAGCGGGTGCTGGGCATCACCGGCGTCTCGGACGTGCTTGCGGTCTTCCCCGGCGTGGGGGAGGCACTGGAGGCCGATGCGGTCTGAGGGCGTGTCAGACGGACCGGTCGGGTGGCCCGGGTATCTCCGCGTGCTCCGGATGCCCGTGGGCCAGGGACGGGCCGAGCGAGCGCAGCGCGGCCAGCAGTCCGCTCAGATCGGCCTCCGGCATCCGCAGCAGCGCGTCCATGATCCATGCGGTGCGCCGATCCCGCACCCGGTCGAGGGCCGACCGGCCGCGACCGGTCAGACTCAGGCCGACACCCCTGCGGTCCTCGGTGCGCGGCGAACGGGCCAGCAGTCCGGCCTCTTCGAGCGTGTCGCACACCCGGCTCGCCCGGGAGCGGCTGATCTGCGCCCGCGCGGCGAGTGCCGCGAGCGTCAGACCCGGATCCGTGCCCACCAGGGTCAGGGCGCGCAGCAGCGGCGGCGACAGTCTGCTGTCGACCGCGACCGCGGTCCGGGCCGACACGGAGACCAGGATCTCCGCCGCGGCCGCGAGTCGGTCGGCTGCCTGGAGCAGGGCGTCGTCCCCTTCCCGGGGCGGCGTCTCGTCCCGTACTTCGGGGTCCTGTCCGTCCATCCGTCCGCGCCCCTTGCTCGCACCGAGAACTCGGTGACCGGTCATGCCTCGCGTGGTGGCCCTGCCCGGCCGTGTCGGGATGACACCGTTCCCTTGTGGGAATCGTGTGCGGAAGCCACCGGGACGGGGGAATATCGGGGTGACTGCGGAGGACTTCACGGGGTACGAGCCCCTGTGCAGCAGTGTCCGGACGCGCAATGTCCCGACATACCGGCATCCGAAAGAGAACCAGATGATCGAGCGCTTGGACGGAGCGGTGATACCGACTGGCTTCGACGTGCCCGTGGAACCGCTCCGGCGGGCGGCGCACTACACCGGCGAGCCGGGGTGCATCGCCGAAGCGCGCCACTTCGCCGAGCTGTTCCTCGAACAGCTCCGTTCGGAGTGGTGTGCCGAGATCGGCACACAGGCCGCCGGCGACCTCCTGCTGGTCGTCAGCGAGCTGGTCACCAACGCGGACCGGCACAGCCATGGGCCGTACATCCTGGAACTGGAGGGAACCGACACCTCCGTGACCGTCATCGTGTACGACAGCAGCGCGGCCCTGCCCCGGCGCTATCCACGGGATCCCGAACGCGTGGGGCGGCACGGCCTGGAGATCGTGCACGCGCTCGCGACGGAGGTGACCGTCGGGCGGGTGCCGGTCGGAAAGTGCGTCAAGGCCCAGCTCGCCCTGCGCCGTTGACCCGGAGCGACGTACCAGTGGGCTCACAGCCGACCGGGGTCGGCGCGGGTCACCCGAGGGGGGCGAGCGTGGCGGATCGCCTGCCGCGGACAGGTGAACGAGGCGCGGTGCCCCGGCAGGGGAGTTCGGATCCCCGCTGGGCCCTGGACGCCACCGCGGTACTGCTGCTGGTCGAGGACGACGCCGGAGACGCGCTGCTGGTGCGGGAGGTGCTGGTCGACAGCGGCCTGCCGATGGAGGTCACCTGGTGCAAGTCCCTCGCCGAGGCACGTGTGTTTTTGGACGCCACACCGTACTCCGTGTGCGTCCTGCTGGACCTGCATCTGCCCGACACCCACGGACTCAGCGCGGTCCGGCTGGTGCGTGACGCCGCGCCCGATGCGGCCGTCGTGGTGCTCACCGGAGTCGCCGAGAACGAGGCCGGGCTCGCCGCGGTGGCCGAAGGGGCGCAGGACTTCCTCGCCAAGGACGGCCTGGACGCCGAGGCGCTCAGCCGCGCGGTCCGGTACGCCCTGCAACGCAAGCAGGTGGAGCGTTCGGGGGCCGAACTCCAGGCGAGCCGGCTGCTGGCCCGGGAGAACGCGCGCCTGGAGCGCGGACTGCTGCCCACGCCCTTGATGCGGGGCGCCGGTTGCCAGGTGGCCTCGCGCTACAGCCCGGGGCGGGACCACGCCCTGCTCGGCGGCGACTTCTTCGACGTCGTCGAGACCGAGGACGGCACCGTGCACGCCGTGATCGGGGACGTCTCCGGCCACGGCGCGGCGGAGGCCGCCCTCGGCGTCTGTCTACGGGTGGCCTGGCGGGCCGCCGTACTCTCCGGATGCGTGGGCACGCGCCAGCTCGAGCTCTTGGAGGAGATCATCGACGCCGAGCGCGCCGCGGACTACATCTTCGCCACCCTCACCGTGCTGCGGATCGCCAAGGACCGCAGCCGTATGAGCGTGATCCGCGCCGGACACCCGGGACTGCTCGTGGGCACACCGCGCGGCATCGAGCTGTTCGAGCCGACCCCGGGCCCCGCGCTCGGACTGCTCCCGGGCCGGGCCCACTGGCCGGAGACCGAGCTGTCCGCGCACGACATCAGCGCCGTGACGCTGTTCACCGACGGTCTCTTCGAGGGCGTCGTGGCCCCGGGCCGGCGGCTGGGAGAGGAAGGACTGCTCGCGGTGGCGAGGAAACACCAGACCCTGCGGGGGCGGCCGTTCGTCGACGCGGTGGTCGAGGACGTCGCCGCGCTGACGGCCTCCCACGGCGGACTGGCCGACGACGTGGCCGTCCTGCACCTGGCGACGGACGGAATGTCATGACCCGTACGCCGAACGACCCGGGCCCCGACGGCGCCACGGCGGACCGTCCCGAGGACGGAAAGCCCACGCGCGT
This sequence comes from Streptomyces mirabilis, assembly GCF_039503195.1. Lineage (NCBI taxonomy): Bacteria > Bacillati > Actinomycetota > Actinomycetes > Kitasatosporales > Streptomycetaceae > Streptomyces > Streptomyces mirabilis. Next base: position 1,207,216 of record NZ_JBCJKP010000001.1, on the reverse strand, counting down.
CGCCCGGCTGACCGTGCAGGGCTGGATCCATGTGGTGCTGGCCGCCAACGTGCTGCTGGTGATCGTCTTCGCCGTGTCCGGCGGGGTCCTCCAGGCCCGCGCCGACGACCGCACCGATCTGCTCACCGACCGCATCCAGCCGGCCCGTGCCACCGCCTACCAGCTGGAGACCTCGCTGGTGGACCAGGAGACGGGCGTACGAGGCTATGTACTGAGCAGGGACTCCGGTTTCCTCGATCCGTACGCGTCGGGAGCACGGGACGAGAAGACCTTCGAGGCCCGCCTGGGCGCGGAACTCTCCGACCACTCCCGGATCGCCGCGGACCTGAAGGCGGTCGGCCGCCTCAGTGACGCCTGGCGCCGCGACTACGCCGAGCCGCTGATCGAGGCGGCCCGCGCGTCCGGCGGTGCCAAAGCCCCCTCCCTGGAGGGGAGCAAGGCCAAGTTCGACGAGATCAGAGGTCAACTCGCCACCCTGGAGAAGGACATCCAGCAGCTGCGCGACCGGACCCGCGCCTCGGCCGACGACAGCCGTCGGTCCCGCGACCTCCTCTTCGGCGGCATGCTGGCCGCCTTCCTGGCGAGCGGCCTCGCGCTGACGCTCCTGCTGCACCGGATCGTGGGGCGCCCCCTGCGGGTCCTGGAAGCGGCCTCGGTGGACGTCAGCGGCGGCGCGTTCGAGCGCAGGATCCGGCTCGACGGGCCACGCGACCTGGAGAGGGTGGCCCGGGCCGTTGAGGAGATGCGCCGCCGCATCGTCGAGGAACTCTCCGCCTCCAAGGCCCGCGAGGTCCTCCTGGAGCGGCAGGCCGAGGAGCTCGACGCCCAGACCCTGGAACTGAAGCGCTCGAACGCGGAGCTGGAGCAGTTCGCCTACGTCGCCTCGCACGATCTGCAGGAACCTCTGCGCAAGGTCGCGTCCTTCTGCCAGCTCCTGGAGAAACGGTACGGCGACCAACTGGACGACCGGGCCAAGCAGTACATCGACTTCGCCGTCGACGGCGCCAAACGCATGCAGATCCTCATCAACGACCTGCTGACCTTCTCCCGCGTCGGCCGCGTCGGCGAGGAACTGGTCCCCGTCGCGCTCGACGACGTACTGGACCGGGCAGTCGGCAACCTCAGCGTGGTGCTGGAGGAGACGGGCGCGCGTGTCGTACGGGAGGGGCCGCTGCCCACCGTGACGGGCGACGTCACCACCCTGACCATGCTCTGGCAGAACCTGATCGCCAACGCCGTGAAGTTCCGCCGTCCCGACCGGCCGCCCGAGATCGCCGTCCGCTGCGAGGCGGAGCCGGGGGACGGACAGTGGCGGCTGACCGTACAGGACAACGGCATAGGCATCGAACCCGAGTTCAGGGAGAAGGTCTTCGTCATCTTCCAGCGGCTGCACGGCCGCGACGAGTACGAGGGCACGGGCATCGGCCTTGCCGTGTGCCGCAAGATCGTCGAACATCACGGAGGTGCCATCACCCTGGACGGCACCGCCGGTGGCGGCACGCGCGTGACCTTCACCCTGCCCATGGCGCGACCGGAACCCGACCTCGGGGCCGAGGAGGCAGCGCGCCCACCCGAAGGAGCACACACGTGAGCACCCCCGCCGTACCCATCCAGGTCCTGCTCGTCGAGGACGACCCCGGCGACGAGCTGATGACCCGCGAGGCGTTCGAGGACAACAAGATCCGCAACACCCTGCACGTCGTACGGGACGGTGAGGAGGCCCTCGACTTCCTCTACCGCGCCAACCAGTACGCCGAGGCACCGCGCCCCGACCTGATCCTGCTCGACCTCAACCTGCCCAAGTACGACGGGCGTCAGGTCCTGGAGCGGATCAAGTCCGACGACGACCTGGCCCACATCCCCGTCGTCGTCCTCACCACCTCCTCCGCCGAGGAGGACATCCTGCGCAGCTACAGACTGCACGCGAACGCCTATGTGACCAAGCCGGTCGACCTCGACCAGTTCATCGCCGCGGTCCGCCAGATCGACGACTTCTTCGTGACCGTGGTGAAGCTGCCCAAGACCACCTGACCCCCACCCCGGCCGGGGTCCATGAATGCGCGAAGTCGGGGAACAGGGACAACGGCGGCACAACCTTGCCGACCAGGAGAGCTGTTGCCAAGACGCGAGGGTGGGCCTCTGATGAGAAGGCGCGGGACGGGGCGAGGGACAAGCGGCGGCACGCCGTGGCGGCCGGGCGGGGCGGCCGCGGGACCGGCAGGGCCCTCCGGATGGCGGCGGACCGTGGCCGGTGGACTCGCGTGGGGCGCCGCCGCCGCGGCCCTCGGCGCGTCGGGGAACCGGACCGCGCGCCGGGCCGCGCTGCGCGGCATCGGCACCGTCGCCATCGCCTCGGCCGTGACCCGCGTGCTGGCCCGCCCGGCGGCCCGCAAGGCACAGCCGCTCGACGCGGTCGGCCGGGTCGCGTCGGCCGCCGCGTTCGCCGTCGGCGTCCTGCTCGAAGCGCCCCGCTATGGCCTGTTCGCGGTGCCCGGCGCCGCCGCACTGACCGTGGCCCGCACGCGCTCGGGGGACCGGCGTCCGGGCGATGTGGCCGTGGGCGTCGCGATCGGTGTCGGCGCCGCCGCGCTGACCGCCCGCTGGTGGCCGGTCAAACCGGAGGCGGCGGCCGCGGCGGCACACCCGCGGCGGCCCGCTCCGGCGCTGCCCGGGGGCGCCGGACTGCACATCGTGGTCAACCCGTCCTCCGGGATCTCGTGGAGCGCCGACACCCCCGACGCGAGCGCGTATCTGCGCGCCGCGCTGCCCAAGGCCGAGATCACGGTGCCGCGGGAGGACCAGGACCTGGTGGAACTCCTGGAACAGGCCGCCCGGCGGGCCAAGGACGAGGGCGGCGCCCTCGGCGCCTGCGGCGGCGACGGCACGATCAACGCCGCGACGGAGATCGCCGCCCGGCTCGGCCTGCCGCTCGCGGTCTTCCCCGGCGGCACCTTCAACCACTTCGCCGTCGACCTCGGCAACCAGACCCTGGAGGACGTCGTACGAGCCGTGCAGGCGGGCGACGCGGTCGTCGCGGACCTCGGGCGGGCCCGCGCCCCCGGCGGACCGGAGCACGTGTTCCTCAACACCTTCAGCCTCGGCATCTACTCGGACCTGGTCGGAGCCCGGGAGAAGCTGGAGCAGCGGATCGGGAAGTGGCCGGCGCTGGTGGTCGGACTGGCCGGGGTCCTCGCCAAGGGCAGCCCCGTGACCGTCTCGGTCAACGGCCGCCCCAAGCGCCTGTGGCTCCTCTTCGCGGGCAACGGCATCTACCACCCCGCCGGGTTCGCCCCCACCTACCGCACCCAACTCGACGACGGACTGCTCGACGTCCGTGCCGTCGACGCCGGCACCCCCTTGGCCAGGACCCGGCTGCTGCTGGCCGTCCTGACCGGCACCCTGCACAGCAGCCGGGTCCTCACCACGGCGCAGGTGCGCGGCCTGCGGCTCGAAGTGCTGCACGGCGACCCGCGGTTCTCGTACGACGGCGAAGTGACCAGGGTCGCGACGCCGAGGCTGGTGCTCGACAAGGTGACACGAGCCGTGACGCTGTACCGGCCCGCGGAGAAGGACCAGTGGCTGCGGTCGACGACCCGTCGCTAGAGCGACCGGCTTGCACAACGGGCATCACTGGGTGTGATGCTGCGTTTGCGTCCAGCCCCACTCCCGGGTTTCTGGGGTGGGGCGGGGGCCGTTGACGGGGCCTCGCGTCGCCACAACTCCCACGCGCGGGCGCGGATGTTGCGGGAGCCGTTCCGGTCTGCGTGATCAACGAATCCGCAGTTCCGGCATGCGAACCAGGCTTGACTCACCCGGTTCGCCCTGTCGATGTGCCCGCATTCGGCGCAGGTGCGGGAGGTGTACGCCGGATCGACGTGCACCACCAGCACTCCGGCCTTGCGGGCTTTGTATGCGACGAATGCCCCCAGCTGGGCGAAGGCCCAGGAGGAGTGGGTGGCCCGTTGGGGCTTGCGAAGCCGTACCCGTTCGCGGATCCCTGTCAGGTCTTCCAGGGCGATTCCGCGACCGGTGCGTTCTGCCTCGACCACCACATGCTTTGCGATCTTGTGGTTGATGTCCCGTGCCCGCCGCGCCTCCTTGCGCCGCCGTTTCTTCAGGCGCCGTTTGGCGGACGGGGTGTTCTTCTTCTGCAGCTTGGCCCGCAGGCCGCGCTCGCGGACCCGGATGCGGTTCAGCTCGCGTCCGGCCATGATCTCGCCGTCCGAGGTGGTGGCGATGTTCACGATCCCCAGGTCGACGCCGAGGAAGTCCACCGGATCGGTGTTGAGGGGGGCTTCGGGGACCGCGCAGGTGGCGTTCAAGAACCACATGCCGTCCCGCTGCAGCAGGTCGGACTCGCCTTTGCGGTACAGGGCCAGGGTGGCCAGCCGCTCGGGTGAGGCGGTGAACGCCACGTCCTTGACCCGGCCCGCCACGGTCCAGACCGACACGGTCCGGTCCGGGATCTGCCAGGACAGCATGCGGTCGTCGTAGGGCTGCGCGCCCTGGGGACGGAAGACGATCGGCTTCTCGGCGGCCCGGCGGTATCGGGGCGAGCCGGAGCGGCCCAGATTTCCGGCTTTCAGGTTCGCCTTCAGTGTGGCGTACGCGTCACACGTCTTCTTGATGACGTGCTGGGCGGCTTGCGCGCCCAGGCCCCAGCGGGATTTGACCTCGCCGTAGACCTGCTTGCGCAGGATGAAGTTCTTGAACTCCCCGCGCTCGAAGGCGGTCTCGCTCACCCGGGTGGCGGCCTCGTTGCACGCGCGCAGGGTCGCCTCAAGTGCCGCCCCCCTGCACAGGCGTCGGCAGCAGCTTCACCTGCACCACCAGCTTCACTTCCTCAGGTTATCGATGAGGATTGATCTGTGTCACCGAGATGGGAATCAAACCCCGATATAGGCAGGGGCCGCAGCGTCGTCTGGTCCCTGCACGCGCACTTGGTACCCGCTGCGAGGAGATCATGCGGGACGTGTACGTGGATTTCGGCGCTGAGCTGCACGAGTTCAAGGGCGGGAAGGACCATGTGCACCTGCTGGTCCACTACCCGCCCAAGATCGCTCTGTCCCGGCTGGTGGGCTCGCTCAAGGGCGTCTCCGCGCGCCGCTTGCGTCAGGAATTGCCCGACCACATTCGCCGCTGCCTATGGGGCGACAATTTCTGGGGACCGCCTCGCCGTCCTGGCCGCCGTTCGAGGTGAGCGCGGCGTCCAGCGAGGAGGAGTTGTAGCCGTTGACGGCGATCCGAGCCTCGACGACCTCGTCCTCGGAGAGGCCCATCAGCGTGGCCAGTTCGGCGATGCTCGGTTCGCGGTTCAGTCGGCCGGCGAGTTCCTCCCGGGCCTTGGAAAGCTCCACGCGCAACTCCTGGAGTATGCACGGCACGTGCACGGCCCACGTGGTGCACCGGAAGAGGCGCTTGATCTCGCCGACGATGTACGAAAGTGCGAAGGAGGTGAACTCGACCTCGCGGGAGAGCTCGAACCGGTCGATCGCCTTGATCGGACCGATCATCCCGACATGGGGGATGTCCCGCGGATCGTCGCCCGCGATGACGGATGCATCCCGCCGCGAAGCGCGGGCGGCGTCGGAGGCGGGGATGAGAGGGCTGGTCGTCACGGCCCAGACGGCCCGCCCGTGGGACGTACATCTCGATCCGGGACAACTCCCGCGCGTCACGCGGAGCCACGATCCGCGGGAACTCGGTGTCCGCCCAGTCCGGCTTCGTGCTTCGGCGCCTACCCCGGATACGGGCGGCAAGCGTCCGTTCCGTGAGCGACAGGTTTGCGATCTCTGGGCAGCAGGTGCGCCCCCTCGGGTCAGGTGGCGAGGACGGAGTCGTCCATCGTGCGGGCTCCGGGCAGCCGGTGGCGGGCCGCGACGAGCGCCGCGTCCACATCCCTCGTACCGGTCGAGACGCACAGCGTGTAGGCCACGTCGTCCATGCGCCGCCGGACCTCCGTACCGCCGTCCTCGGCGTGCAGCGTGCGCAGGGTGACGTACTGCTCGACGAGGTTGCGCAGTACCGCGGGGTGGGCCATCAGCACGGGAGTCCTCCGGAGGGGTGGGTGGGCCGACCGGTCGGTCGCGACCGGTGATCGTTCCTGACCCCGGTTACCCGGTTCCTCCCGATCCACGCGGGCGGGGCCTCGCCCCGACGCCCGGGCACGGCGGACGACGTGAGGCCGTCTCGGGGCGGCGGAAAACCGATGGCGGATCGCGGCCGGGGCGCCGATGCTCAGAGGCATGGCCGACACCACACTTCCCCAGCATCCCCAGTCCGGGAACACCCCGCCCGAGCGGAGATTCGGGTGGTGGGACATGTTCGTGCACCCGGACGACGATCCGCGCTCCGACGGGGGGTTCGTGGGGGAGCGGGACACGCTCGTCGGGTATCTGCGCGACCAGCGGTTGACGTTGGAGATGAAGTGCGCGGGTCTGGACGCCGAGGCGATGGCCCGGCGTTCCGTCGAGCCCTCGAACATGTCGCTGCTCGGGCTGGTGCGTCATCTGGCGGGGGTCGAACAGGCCTGGTTCCGCGGGGTGCTGGCCGGCCAGGACGCGCCGCGGCACTACCGTTCGGACGGCGACCCGAACGGCGACTTCAACGGCGCGGTGCCCGACCCCGAGGTGGTGGCGGATGCCTGGGACACCTGGCGCTCCGAGGTGGCCTTCGCCGAGCGGTTCGTGGACGAGGCCCGCGACCTCGACATCACCGGCACCCACGACGACGAACCGATCGCGCTCCGGGAGGTGCTGGTGCACCTGATCGAGGAGTACGCCCGGCACAACGGCCACGCGGACTTCCTGCGCGAGCGGATCGACGGGCGGGTCGGGCAGTGACGGGCGGGTGACGCGCCTCGATTCCCCCGAGAGCGGAATGCCGAGCCGAGCCCTTTCCTGGCGGGTCGGGGCTTCTAGGCTGAAGGGGTGAGCAACCAAGCGCCGAACGAAGCCCGCGTCATTTTCCTCCGCCCGGCGACCGCACCCGCTCCGGTCACCGGCCCGGCGGCCCGTCCCACCCGTCCCGTGGCCGACGCGCCCCAGCGGCCCCGCCCGGTCCTCGCGCCCCGGCAGACGCCACCGGCGCCCAGGAGCAGGGAGCCGCTGTGGCGCGACCTGGTGGGTGACGTCCTGCGGCGCGAGCGGCTCGCGCAGGAGCGGACGCTCAAGGACGTGGCCGACGCGGCCCGGATCTCGATGCCCTATCTCTCGGAGCTGGAGCGCGGCCGCAAGGAGGCCTCGTCCGAAGTCCTCGCGGCCGCCGCGCGCGCCCTGGGCCTCGGACTCACCGATCTGCTCTCGCTGGCCCAGGGCGAACTCACCCGCCTCGCCCAGGTGCGGCCCGCCCGCCATCGCACCCCGTCGGCCTCGCACCACGACGGCATGTGCCTCGCCGCCTGACCGGAACGACCGGCCAGGGCCTGCCCGGCGGACGTCGCCGCAGACGCGGGCCCTGGCGGTGGTCCGGTCTCAGACCGTCGCGAGCCGTCGGCTCAGGACCTCGTCCGCGAGTCCGTACGCCACGGCCTCCTGTGCGGTGAACACCTTGTCGCGGTCCATGTCCGCGCGCAGGGTCGGCACGTCGTGGTGTGTGTGCCGGGAGAGGACCTCCTCGACCTGGGCGCGGATACGGAGCATCTCCTTGGCCTGGAGGGCGAGGTCGGACACCGTCCCCTGCCGGCCGCCGCTCGCGGGCTGGCCGAGCAGCACACGCGCGTGCTCCAGGACGAACCGCCGTCCGGGATCGCCGCCGGCCAGCAGCACCGCCGCCGTGGAGGCCGCCTGGCCGACGCAGAACGTCGAGATCGGCGCCTGTACGAACGTCATCGTGTCGTAGATCGCCATGAGCGAGGTGAACGACCCACCGGGCGAGTTGATGTAGATCGCGATCTCGCTCTCCGGGTTCGACGACTCCAGATGGAGGAGTTGCGCGATGACGACGTTGGCGACCCCGTCGTCGATCTCGGTGCCGAGAAAGATGATCCGCTCGGACAGCAGCCGGCTGAAGACGTCGTAGGACCGCTCGCCCTGCGGGGTCCGCTCGACGACGTTCGGAATCGTGTACGTACCCATGTCAGAGCCCCATCCGTCGCCGTGACGCGGCCGGGCGGACGTCGTCGAGCGACTCCACGACCCGGTCCACCATGCCGTACTCCTTGGCCTGTTCGGCCGTGAACCAGCGGTCGCGGTCGCCGTCCCGGGAGATCGTCTCCTGGCTCTGGCCGGTGTGCTCCGCGGTGATCCGCTCGATGGCCTGCTTCGTGAACTCCAGGTTCTGCGCCTGGATCTCGATGTCGGCGGTGGTGCCGCCGATGCCCGCCGAGGGCTGGTGCATCATGATCCGCGCGTTGGGCAGCGCGTACCGCTTGCCGTGGGTGCCGACGCTGAGCAGGAACTGCCCCATGCTCGCGGCGAATCCCATGGCGAGGGTCGAGACGTCGTTGGGGATCAGCCGCATGGTGTCGTAGATCGCGAGCCCCGCGGTCACCGATCCGCCCGGGCTGTTGATGTACAGGCTGATGTCGGTGCGCGGGTCCTCCGCCGACAGTACGAGCAGTTGGGCGCAGACCCGGTTCGCGGACACCTCGTCGACCTGGGTGCCGAGCAGGACGATCCGCTGCGCGAGCAGTTGGGCGGCCAGATGGTCGTCGAAGCGGGTCGCGGGGGTGTCGCCGTCCTCGGCGCGCGGTGCGTGGGCCGGGTACCGGCCGGTGATGAGTGGAGTCATCGGTCCTCCTCGTGGTGGCGCGGCTGTCGTCGCCGCGATCCCCACTCTCGGACCGAAGGCCCTTGCGGATCAGCTTTCTCGGCCCGCAGCAGATTCGCCACGGGCAGAGGGGATACGGGGTTGCCGTCACCGACGCCACCGACGGCCCCGGCGGAGGACCGGGGCCCAGGTGTCCGACCCGTGCCTCAGGCGTCGGCGCGCAGGTCCCGGAAGAAGGACCGCACATCCTCGACCAGCAGCTCGGGCTCCTCCGCCGCGGCGAAGTGTCCGCCCCGGTCGAATTCCGTCCACCGCACGATGTTGTTCGTACGCTCCGCGATGTGCCGCAGCGGTACGAGGGGCTCGTGCGGGAAGACGGCCAGCGCGGTCGGCGCCGTCGACGGCTCGGGCGCGGTGCCCCAGTAGTCCGCGTGCGCCCGCTCGTAGTAGATGCGGGCCGAGGACCCCGCCGTGGCGGTCAGCCAGTACAGCATCACGTTGGTCAGCATCAGGTCCCGGTCGACGGCTTCCTCGGGGCGGTCCTTCGCATCCGTCCACGCCCTGAACTTCTCGGCGATCCAGGCGAGTTGACCGACGGGGGAGTCCGTCAGCGCGTAGGCCAGGGTCTGTGGCCGGGTGCCCTGGAGCTCGGCGTACCCGGCCTCCTCGCGGCGCCATTCCACGCCCCGCCGCCACGACAGCAGCGCGCGCTCGCGTTCCTCGGGGCTCAGCGCGGCCAGTTCCCCGGGAGTCGGCTCGGCGACCGCGGACGATCCGGGCAGCAGGTTCAGGTGGACACCCACGAGCCGCTCGGGGTACGCCCGGCCCAGCTCCCGGGAGATGGCCCCGCCCCAGTCGCCGCCCTGGGCGCCGAACCGCTCGTAGCCGAGCCGTGTCATGAGCTCGGCGAAGGCGGCGGCCACCCGTTGGAACTCCCAGCCGGTGTCCCGGGTGGGCCCGGACAGCCCGAACCCTGGAATGCTCGGTACGACGAGATGGAACGCGTCGGCCGGATCGCCGCCGTGCGCGCGCGGATCGGTCAACGGGCCGACGACGTCGGTGAATTCGACGATCGAGCCGGGCCAGCCGTGCGTGATGACCAGCGGGGTCGCGTCCGGTTCCGGGGAACGGATGTGCGCGAAGTGGATCCGCGCGCCGTCGATCTCCGTCGTGAACTGCGGCCATGCGTTCAACCGCGCCTGCGCCGCCTGCCAGTCGTAGTCGTGCCGCCAGTACCGCACGAGTTCGCGCAGGTACTCCCGCGGGACGCCGTAGGCCCAGCCGACCCCGGGCAGTTCGTCGGGCCAGCGGGTGCGATCGAGCCGTCGGCGCAGGTCGTCGAGGTCGCTCTGCGGGAAGCCGATACGGAACGGCTCGATGCGCGCGCTGTCCGAGGCGGAGGGGCTGGAGGAATCAGCGGAGGAAGTCATGTCCGCGCATGCTATAGCGCCCCTTGGAGGGCGCGGCGAACGACGCGATCGGCCGCAGCCGTCCCTCCCGGCGAAAGGATCCCGCGCGACGCCGATGAGTTTTGGGACGACGATCGGTCGACAGAGGTGACGAAACCTTTCCCGCCGCAGGAGGTACGTATGTCCGCCGACGGATTCACCACGTGTCTGTGGTTCGACGGTCAGGCCGAGGAGGCCGCGCACTACTACGTCTCGATCTTCAAGAACTCCCGGCTCGGCAGGATCGCCCGCTTCTCCGAGTCGGAGCACGGCACCGCCGGTTCCGTGATGGCCGTCGACTTCGTGGCCAACGGACAGAAGTTCGTCGCACTGAACGGCGGCCCGCAGTTCACGTTCGACGAGGCCATCTCGTTCCAGATCCACTGCGACGACCAGGAGGAGGTGGACCACTACTGGAACAAGTTCGTCGAGGACGGCGGCGAGGAGGGCCCCTGCGGTTGGATCAAGGACAAGTACGGCCTGTCCTGGCAGGTCGTCCCGAGCAGGCTCATCGACCTGATCAGCGACCCGAACACGGAGAAGGCGGCCCGGACGGCCCAGGCGATGTACAAGATGTCCAAGCTGGACATCGCGGCGCTGGAGAAGGCGTACGCGGGCGAGTAACGCACCCACGGCACCATGCGGTCGGCCCGTTGCTCCTCCTCCCGGCGAGGAGCAACGGGCCGACCGCTGTGCGGTGCCGAGGTGGCCTCGTCCACCGCCCCCGATCGGCCGAGTCTGTGGGTTCGACATGCTCACCCACCCCGTAACGAGTGGGTTTCCGAGGTTGATTTCCGGGTTCCACGGGTTGGCGCGGAACCATCTCCTCGTTATCGTTCACGCCCTTCACTCAATCGTTCGGTTGAACGAATAGCGAGAAGGACGGTCGGTCCATGTCCGACATCCACCACCCGGGACGGCGATCGCTCCTCGCCGCGGGAGCCGCGAGCACCGCGGCACTCGGTGCGTCCTGGCTGCTCACCGGCTGTACGGGTGCCGCTGCCGCACCCGTGCTGCCCGCGGCGGCGAAGAAGGGCGCCCCCGACCGCGGCGGCACCCTCCGCGTCGCCCGGCCGCCCGCCTCCGAGGCCGAGACGCTGGATCCGGCCAGCGCCCTTTCCGCGTACGAATACCTCGGCGCCCTCTACAACCGCCTCGTCCGCGTCGACGCGGACGGGGGAGTGTCTGGATCTTGGGTCTGGCCCGTAGTCGGTGGTGACGCTGGGTGTCCGTCAGGGTAGGAGGATGCGGTGGCGGAGGAGGTCGAATCCGGCGCGTCCATGCATCTGTCTCATGATCCTCTTGGTGCGGGTGTTGACGCCTTCGGTGCGGCCGTTGTGGTAGGGCAGCGTGAGGCCGGCGTTCACGGCGGGCCGGTCGATTTCGAGGCCGTTGGTGAGACTGCGCAGGTGGGGTAGGTCGACGGCACGGGCGGCCGTGATCCACTCGGTGAGTTTCACGTCGTTGCCCTCGGCCGGTTTCAGCAGGGTGGCGAAGCCGCCTACGAGATCGGCGAGTGCGGTCATCTCCGGGCAGGCATTGGCGATCTTCTCCAGCAGGGTCGCTTCCTTCGGACGCAGGTTTTCGGGGTTGGTAAGCAGGAGGCGGCTGGCGTGACGTGGGGTGGTGACGGGACGGTCGCCTTCAGCGCGGCCCTGGTTGAGGTGGCGGACCAGCAGGTTCGCGCTGCCGGTGTAGCCCAACTCTCGTATCTCCCCCAGCAGTTGGGTGACAGCAACTGCTGGATCGGCCGCGCGGCGGGCGCGCAGATGGTCGCGGTAGGGGTCGACGAGGGTGGGCCGGTAGGCGGGGGCGATGCGCAGGGCCTGGGGTTCGGGCATGCGGGCGTAGCGTTTGACGGTGTTCAGGGCCAGGCCGAGGCGGCGGGAGCAGTCGAGCAGGCCGATGCCCTGGCCGAGGAGGTCGTGGATCTTGTTCCAGCGTTCGCGGGTGGTCTGCTCGCGTACTCCGCCGGGGCGGGGCGGGTTGATGGTGGCCCAGCAGCCGGTGTGCGCGCGGACCTCGAGCTGGACTTTGTCGCAGAGGTTTCTCCAGAGGTGCCATCGGTCGCTGACCTGCACCGCGTCGGGCAGGGCACGGCGGATGGCCTCGGCGTAAGTGGCGGAGCCGTCGCGGCACACGACCTCGACACCAGGATGTTTGCGCAGCCAGGACTCCAGGGTGGCCCTCTCGCGGTCGGGCAGGACCGCGACGCGTCGGCCGGTTTCGGGCAGGACCGCGACGCGTCGGCCGGTTTCGGCATCCGTGATGATCGTGGCGTAGCGGTGGCGGCGGCGCAGGGCGAAATCGTCCACGCCGATCACCCGCGGGACCGCCTGCTGCGGCAGCGGCAGGCGTCGCAGATGGCGCAGTGCGGTACTGCGGGAAACGGGCACGGCCAGCAGGCCGGCGAGGCGTGCGGTCGCCCGGCCGCATAACTCCCGCGCCACCTGGGATAGCGACCGTCCACGGACGTCGTTCGGTCCTGCAATCAGACGCGCACTTTGGCTGAGCCGTCGTCACCACAGCACCCACACCGAGATCATCGACTGCGCACCGCGTGCTTGCGCACCGCGTGCTTGCGCACTTGACGACGTCCGTCTGTGCTAGTGCGCAACCACGCCGAGATGGAACCTGCGCACAGCCCGATACGGCGGCCGCCCCGGCCGTGCGCAGAGGGCCGTTGTCTTCGGCGAGGCCGCCCTGCCTCTGTTCGGACGTGCCGGGGTGGCCGCTGCGAGCGTTACTACCAGCCGGCCCCGACCAAACCACCGACCACAGGCCCCCGACCATGATGACGAAGTAGAGACGAAAGTCCTGGTCAGGGTCGTGGTCACCCGACCACGGGCCCGACCAGGCCCGAGGCACCGGGTGACTCGTAGTGCCGTGCGTCTCGCGGACATCCCGTGCGCAGAACGGCGGCGAGCTCAGTCGCGCGCACTACTACGAGGCCATCGATAGTCCTGGCGGGATGCGCAGTGCAGCCCAAGGAGGAGGTTGCGGACGCTGCCTGGCGAACGAATCGTGCGCTGCGCAACTGCGCAGTCGTCTCTGGCGTCCAGTGCGCAGGCCCTTCTGTCATCGAGTGCGCAGCGTTCGTCTGTTGGTGCGCAGCACGGCGTGCCCCAACCAGCCGGTGTTGTGAGGCTCATTGGTTTGCCTGCGCGGGGGGCCGCAAGGAGCGAGGGAAAAGAGCGCGCAGGATGCGCACCTGCGTGGCTTGCTACCGCCGTGTGGGACAACCAGGTGGTGACGGGGCCGTCTGGTCGGCCCCGACCACAGGGCCGACCACGGCAGCCTGCGGTCCAGGTTCTGGGATCTTGATACGTCGTCGAGCTCTCGGCCGCACCCGCCCGGGCCATGTCAGTGCGCGAGTAGCCTCGATGAGCCCTACACCGGGCTCAACACTCGCCTCCACCGGCTGACTCGTCGGTGCGTGCGCCCCGAGTCCTGCCGGGTGGAACGATGCCGTGGATCATTTCGCGTAGATCGCCTGTCGGTGTGCAGCTGACAATCGCCAACGCCTCTTCCTGGACCCGTGGGGATCCCTTTCGCTGCGCTGCGGCCATCCTGCGGTGTCGGCGACGCGTGAATCGTGACCCAGTTCCGACGCTTGGGTTCGCTACCGGTCCACTTTTCAGCCGTCGTCGACACTGCGGATCTGTCGCTGCGCGATCCTGGGTTGGTCTCGCGGATCTGTTCAACGCCACTAAGGCAGCCGGCTGTCGGGAGCGGCGGCGGCTGAAGTAGGCCCCGCTGGTGCGCCCGCTCCGCTCGGGTTCGTCGCCACGAAGCACGGTCAACGCTCCTTCGTGTCCCGCCGACCGGGGGCGGGCCGGGACACGGCGACGAGTTGGTCATCTCCTGTGAGCGGCAGGTGTTGAGACACCAACTGTTGGAACCATCTACTGCGGCCACTGTTGCACCTGACTATTGCATCAAGGGTTCCCCACCTCCTGTCAGCGCCTGTGCGTAGACCCAGGTCAGCCCCCAATTTCCGCGTGGTCGGGGGCCTGACATCCCCTCTGCTGCCGCTGCTCCCATGCCCGGTGGAGAAGAAAGAAGGGTGGTGGGCGGGCTGGGTCGACGCGGCGGCCTCGGGGAGGGGCCGGCTCAGCATGGTTGCGCGTCGGCAGGCATCCGCGCCGCTGACGCGGCGTGAGCAGGGTGAGCGGCGACGTGCTGGAGAGTACTGTCGCCTGGCGAAGGTCGTCCTCGTAGCTGTGGTGGATCCACATCAGCACGCGAAGCTCGGCCTCCGTCGCGGTGGAGGTGTCAATCGCGAACGTGGTGGTGGCGCAGGGCCACCCATCGTCCGGACGCTCGAAGACCGTGTCGCTCACGCGCTGGGCGTGCCAGGAAGTCTCGGGTCCTGGGGAACTGGGACGTAGTCGCCGACCAGGTGGCTCGTCTCGGATCCTTGGTCGGGTAATTGACCCGTCGTCCGTTGCCCGGCAGGCTCCTTCCAGGTCGTGATCACGGAGGTGCCGTGGGACGCCGTTCTGAAGTGTTTGTCCGGCCGGTGAGCATGGAGGAGGGTCGGCGGCTGCAGCGGATCAGCCGGACCGCGAAGGATCCGGTGAAGCTGCGGCGGGCCATCTTGGTGATGATGTCGGCCCAGGGCCAGTCGGTGCCGGACATCACCTCGTTGATGCAGGTCAGCGCCGACCACGTCTGTGACGTCATCCACGCGTTCAACGAGCGGGGGTTCGACGCGCTGGACCCGCAATGGAGCGGGGGACGCCCCAGAACGATCAGTAGCCAGGCGCGCGAACACATTTGTCTCATCGCCCGGACATCCCCCGCCGACTGCTACCGCATCCGTCACCGCAAACAGCGGCGCGAGTTCACGGGTATAGGTGGTACCCGACGCTCTGCGTCCGTGGGAGCGCGGGATATGAAGCGACAGCCATCCAGACCGACTCCGGTGGCGCGAGCCCGCTGGCCGAAGCGTCTTATGGCATAGGGATCTCCAAGTCCGATCTCTCTGCCCAAGTTTGCCACGAGCCAGTACTCATGCGAGAGTACTCGTATGTCATCCATCAGGTTGTTCATCCTCGACACGTTCGCGAGGAACGGCGAGATGCACGGGCACAGGGTCCGTCTCCAGGCAGAGCAGGAACATCTGCACCTGTGGACGGACGTGTCGGTAGGCAGCCTGTACCAGGCGATCAAACGGCTGCTGTCCGAAGGGCTGCTCGCCGAGATACGGGTCGAGCGAGAAGGCAATCTGCCCGAGCGTCAGGTCTACGGCATCACAGACGAAGGGCGGCGGAGGCTCCGGGAACTGCAGTCGCAGGGGCTTACCCACATCTGGATGAAACCGGACCCCTTCGACCTGGCCCTCACCCGCCTGGACCCCGAGAAACTGGATGATCTCCACGCCGTCATCACCTCCCGGCTGGACGAGCTCTCCTCCATGCTGTCCACCACCGAGGCGCTGAACGCGCATGCCATCGACAGCGGCTACCTGACGGTGAGCGAGTCCCTCGCGGTCAGCCACGGCGCGCACCGGCTGCGCGCCGAAGTTGCCTGGCTCCAAGAAGTCCTGAACGCGGTGCCCGAGATCGTCGCCGACGAGCGGACCCGCCGGCCCGGAAACCCCTGATCGCCGGGCACCACGCCAGCACGTACCACCCTGCAACCTTCGCGACCAATATGCGGACCATATGGAGCATGCACCATGTCGGAACTGATCGAGCCCTTCATACTGTCCATTCCCGACGAGCAGCTGACTGACCTGGGCGAACGCCTCTCCCGCACACGGTGGCCCGACGCCGAAACCGTGCCCGACACGAGCCAGGGCTCCCAACTGGCCAAGGTTCGCGCCCTGCACGACTACTGGCTCCACACCTACGACTGGCGGCGGTGCGAGAAAACCCTCAACGGCTTCGGCCAGTCCCGCACCACCATCGACGGTCTGGGAATCCACTTCCTCCACGTGCGCTCGCCGGAACCGGAGGCCCTCCCCTTGATCGTGACCCACGGATGGCCCAGCTCGGTCCTCGACTTCCACAAGGTCATCGGCCCGCTGACCGACCCCGCGGCCCACGGCGGCGATCCGCGCGACGCTTTCCACCTCGTGGTGCCATCGCTGCCGGGATTCGGATTCTCCGACCGGCCGACCGCACCCGGCTGGGGATTTCGCCGGATCGCCGACGCCTGGGTCACCCTGATGGACCGACTCGGGTACCAGCGGTGGGGTGCACAGGGCGGCGATCTCGGCTGCGCGGTCACCGACGAGATCGGTCGCGCGGCCCCGGACGGCTGCGTCGGACTGCACCTCAACTTCGCCATGTTCCCGCCCACACCCGAGGAGATCAAGGACGCCACCGCGCAGGAACAGGCCATGCTCGACAGCGCCGGCTGGTTCTGGGAGAACCTTTCGGGCTACGCCAAACAACAGGCAACCCGTCCGCAGACCATCGGTTACTCCCTCGCGGAGTCCCCCATCGGCTTGGCCGCCTGGATCTACGCGATGTACCAGGACACCTGCGGCACACCAGGAGACGCGGAAGCGTCATTCACCCTCGACGAACTACTCGACACCATCATGCTGTACTGGCTTCCCAACACCGGAGCATCCTCCGCCCGAATGTACTGGGAAATGGCCCGGGCACCCCGCCCCTCCGCGCCGACCCCCGCCGAACCCATCACCGTGCCCACCGGATTCAGCATGTTCCCCGAGGAACACGTGCGAAAGTCCAGGCGCTGGATCGAGCGCCGCTACAGCAACGTGATCCACTTCAGCGAACCCGCCGCAGGAGGCCACTTCGCAGCCCTGGAGCAGCCGAAACGCTTCACCGATGACGTCCGGGCCACTTTCCGCTCCGTGCGCTGAGCACGGATGCCTGCGCCGCGACCTCCCTCAACCGACCTCCTTGCAGAAGGGCACGATCTCGTGGCGGCTCTGCCGACCGAACTCCTCGAACTGCTGCGGCGGCCGAGTCCCTGCTTCATCGCCACGACGATGCCCGACGGCTCGCCCCAGCTCACGCAAACCTGGGTGGACACCGACAGCGAAAACATCCTCATCAACACCGTCGAGGGCTACCGCAAGGCGAAGAACGTACAACGTGACCCGCGCGTCGCTCTGACTATCACCGACCCCGACGACACAACCCGCTACTTCGGGGTAAAGGGGCACGTGACCGCCGCCACCACCGACGGTGCCGCCGAGAACGTCGAACGCCTCTCCCAGAAGTACACCGGTCGGCCCTACACCTCCTACGGCGGCCCGGGACAGACTCGGATCCTGCTGACCATCGCCGTCGACACCATCATTCACGCCCCCGTGCACTAAGTACTTGGGGCGGTGCCCGAACGCTTCCAGCGGGTCGCGTTGCCCGACTATCCGATGTGGACGTGTGGACGGGTCCGGAGGACTTTCCAGTGCGTTGGTTCTCCGCCCCGGGACAGTTGCTACGCCAGGACGGCTTGGGCGCCCACAGCTGGCTGCACGTTCGGGGCCGGACCCGGGCCGACCTGGAGGCGATCTGCGAGACCGTTCCCGGACGGTGGGCCCTGGGATACACCGAGTCACTGGACGCCGAACCGCTGCCCTTCTGAACCGTCATGATTCGGGCCTGTTGAGACGTCTCCAGCAGATGAGGCTGCAGGCCAGGGATACGAAGGCGTTGTGGAGTTCGGTGCGTTGTTCCCAGCGGACGCGAGTCTTTTGAAGTGGTGGAGCAGGGCGAACGTCTGCTCGACGACGTAGCGGAGCTTGCCCGGGCCCTGGATGTTCGGGACCCCCTTGCGGGAGATGACCGGCAGGATCCGGCGTTTGTGCAGCTCTCGCGGTTGGCGTTGGAGTCGTAGCCCTTGTCGCCGAGCAGGGCCTCGGGGCGTCTGCGGGGACGGCCGGGGCGGCCCGCGACGGGCGGGATGCCGTCGACCAGGGCGAGGGTCTGGGTGACGTCGTTGACGTTTGCCGCGGTCGTGATGACCTTGAGCGGAGTGCCGCGTCCGTCGCGGATCAAGTGGTGTTTGCTGCCCGTTTTCCGCCGGTCGACCGGCGACGGACCGGTGTCGGAGCCCCCTTTTTCGCGCGGAGGTGAGAGCCGTCCACGCAGGCCCTCGACCAGTCAAGGCGGCCGGCCGCGTTCAGTTCGGCCAGCAGGATCCGGTGTAGCTGGTCGAAGACCCTGCCTGCTGCCAACGTTCCAGGCGTCGCCAGCAGGTCTGCCCGGAGCCCAACCCCATCTCCAGCGGCAGGAGTTGCCAGGCTAAGTCGTTGTAGAGGACGTACAGGATGCCCCGCAAACAGTGTCGGTCAGCCACCGGCCGTGGCCCCGGTGACTTCTCGGGCCAGGGTGGCAGCAGCGGCTCGATCAGTGCCCACAAGTCGTCGCCCACGATCCACGGCCGAGTACTCACAGCATCACGAACGGCCGAATCGTCACACCGGTCACGCCCGACCAGGACATCTCACCAAGATCCTGTTACGAGCTCTTAAAGGGCGTTTTGTCCCGCTGAGGTTGTTTGGTGGCGATTCGTAGACCGAGCCGGTATGGGGCTCTCGGGGCAGACGTGCCTAATGCGGAGCAAGGGATTCGTGTCGTCGTTCGGCGACCGGTTTCGTTGCGTTGCTGCTGTCTGATCCCAACGCGCCCCCAGTTGACCTCGTTTGCGCCCTGGGGAGGCGGCCTGCTCGACGGTACTACCGAAACATGACGCGACACCGCCCGTATCCCAGCGACCTCTCCGATGCGCGCTGGGAACTGATCGAGCCCACGCTCACCACCTGGCGGGCCGAACGCAGAGGCAAGGG
Source organism: Streptomyces mirabilis (assembly GCF_039503195.1). Classification (NCBI taxonomy): domain Bacteria; kingdom Bacillati; phylum Actinomycetota; class Actinomycetes; order Kitasatosporales; family Streptomycetaceae; genus Streptomyces; species Streptomyces mirabilis. Next base: position 1,188,286 of record NZ_JBCJKP010000001.1, on the reverse strand, counting down.
GCTCGACATCGGCCGGCCGCCCGAGCATGACCTGCGCCGCCTCATGGGCGCCATCCTCTACGTCGACCGCACCGGCATTGCCTGGCGTTACCTGCCCCACGACTTCCCGCCGTGGGAAACGGTCTACGGCTACTTCGCCGCCTGGCAAAAAGAAGGCATCTTCGACCAACTCAACGGCCTCCTGCGCCGTCTGGTCCGGGAAGCCGAAGGCCGCGACAGCGAGCCAACCGCCTGCGTGCTGGACGCGCAGAGCGTGAAGACTTCCGCGAACGTGCCCGCGACCAGCCAGGGCATCGACCGGCAAGAAAATCGCAGGCCGCAAGCGCCATATCGGGGTGGACACCCTCGGCCTGCTCCTGGCTGTCTGGCCGAGCTGGCCGGCGTGAGCGTCCGCACGCTGCATCACTATGACGAGATCAGGCTCGTGCGTCCGTCGGCGCGGACCGCGGCCGGGTACCGGGCCTACTCGGCGGGCGACGTGGAGCGGCTGAGAGAGGTGCTGGCCTACCGGCGGCTGGGCTTCGGTCTGCGGGAGGTTGCGGAACTGGTCGGCGACCCGTCCACCGACACGGTCGCGCACCTGCGTCGGCTGCGCGGCCTGCTGCTGGAACGGCGTGATCGCACTGATGCCATGGTGGCGGCCATCGACAGGGAACTTGAGGCACGAGCAAAGGGACTGAAGGTGACACCGGAGGAACAGCTGGAGATGCTCGGTGCGCGACTGTACGACGCGATCGGCGGCGCTTACACCGCGACACGGCGTACCGAGCCGCGGATCGCCGCGCAGATCTGGGACGCGCTCGGGGACGCGCAGATGGTGCTGAACGTCGGGGCCGGCACCGGCTCCTACGAGCCTGCTGATCGCGACGTGACCGCGGTGGAGCCATCGGCGGTCATGCGGGGGCAGCGGCCTCCCGGCTCGGCGCCATGCGTGGCCGCCGCCGCGGAGAGCCTGCCGTTCGAGGACCACTCCTTCGACGTCGCGATGGCCGTCTCCACCGTTCACCATTGGGGTGACCCGATAGCGGGGCTGCGCGAGATGCGGCGCGTGGCCCGCCGCGTGGTGGTGCTCACGTTCGACACCGACGAGCCCGGATGGCAGGACCGGTTCTGGCTGACCCGCGACTACTTGCCCGAGTTCGCCGCCGTCCTCGCAAAATTTCCCTCTCTTGGTGGGATGGCCGACGCGATCGGCGCCCGCGCGGAGCCGGTCCCAATTCCGTGGGACTGCACCGACGGCCTCTTCGAAGCGTACTGGCGCCGACCGGCGGCGTATCTGGAGGATCACGTGCGCCGCGCGATGTCGGTATGGACGAGGGTCGGGCCGGAGGCCGAGCAGCGGGCAGTGCAGAGCCTCGGCGACGACCTCGATTCCGGCCGGTGGACCGAGCGCAACCGCGACCTCGCCGACCTCGATGCGGCAGATCTCGGCCTCCGCCTGCTCATAGCCTGAACCGCGTCGCACCTGAGCATCGTGGCGGCTCCTGGACGGCCCACCGGTCAGGCACCGAACAGCAGCTGATAGGCGATGATCACGTCCAGGGTCGGGATCAGCGGATCCAGCACCGTGCGAAGACCGACCCCATATTTCTACCGGAAGGGGAAGGAGCCGTGGTCTGGCATCTCGCTGACCAGAGGGTCGGGCCCGTTGTGAAGCACCAGCCAGTGATGGGCGGTGCGCTCACGGAGCGAGGCTCCTGGCCCGTCACCTGCCGAAGCCTGCTCTCGGGCCGCGCAGAACGCGCGGAAGGCGGCATCGACCTCGTCCCGGCAGCTACGGATGAGCCGGGCCCATTCGGCCCCGCTGTACGGCTGGTGCGAGCCGTGCCTCTCGCCCGTGTTGAACAGCCGGCCGTCGACCCCCCGTCAGAAACCACGTCTGCCATGGGATCGCTCAGCTGATCGGAGACGCTTCGGCCACCGAGGTACGCGGTACCCGCCGACGGCTAATCGTTGCTTCCGAAGAATGACCCCCGCACATGGCTCCATGCCGAAGGACCGAACGTGGCCTCGGGTGCTGCCGAAGAGTCCGGAAGGGTCCGCCAGACCATCAAGGCACCACTGGGCAGAACCTCATACTTGTACACCGCGGCGCCAGGCTCGTCTTCATACGGCATAGCCAGGGCTTCTCGGTCTTCACGGCGATCGACGTCCGCGATCGCCTCCGGCAACAGAATGACGTAAACGCTCATTCCTCGACGGTATGGCGGGCCAGCAGGTTCCGCCTGCCAAGTGGTGGTGGACATCTATCTCGAAGGTCGGTCTCCACGGACTCGGCGGTGGCGCCACGGGCGGTGGATCAGGGTGGGCTTCCTCCTTCGCGAAATGCGCCCGCTGCCGGCCTGGAGACTGGTGTGATGACCGGGTCGGTGATGCCGCCGGGGCAGTTGCCGCGTGTGGTGTCCCAGCCCGCGAGTCGGGCACCCGCGTGATAGGCGCTGTCCAGGAAGGAGCGGACGGTATCGCGAGGTGAAGAACTCGTGCGTGCGACCTCGTAGTCCAGGACCGCCAGGTGGCTGCCCCTGCTCGGCAGCCAATGCGCGGACGCGGGCACGAGTGGTTGTTCGGCCAGATCAGGGGGTTCAGGGGCGGTGTAGGGGTAGAACGCGGGCGTGGGAAAGTCTGGACTGCCGAACCAGAAGCCCGCGCTGATCACCTCCCGGGAGTACGCCTCTCGCGTCACGGGATCGACCGAGGCGGGCTGCTCGATGACGCGTTCGGAGAAACGGGTCACCGCGATGTCAAAGGTGTGCCAGAAGTGGTGCACGGACTCGTCTTGCCGGACCACTGTGCCGCATAGTCCTCCAGCACGAGGTTGACCTGGGAAAGGATCTGCCAGTAGCGGGTCACCTGCGCCGGGTCATAGGTGCGGTGTTCGTGGTCCTCGGAAAAGGGGCGCGCCGTGTCCGGCAGGTCGTAGGGTCGAGGCCGGGCGACCTGCGCGCTGACTCCGAGTTCCGCCAGAGCCGAGCGCAGCTTCTGATCAAAGTCGGCGACCGACAGCCCCGGCAGTACGAACCAGACCTCGCCGCCCTGGCCGGTGGTGACGACGAGGCGGTGGTCGACGAAGTCGAAGTCGATGCAGAAGTAGTCGCCCTGATCGGTGAGGCCCATCGGCCGAGTGGTCACGCCCCGCCCGGTCAGATGCGAGGGCACGTTCCACCAGTGATTGCGCCGTGGCGAGGATGCCAGGCGCACTTTGCCGACGATCTGCGCGAACCGGTGCAGCGTCTCCTTGGTCGGGCGCCAGGACTCGTACACCAAGGGCGGGAACAGTTCCATGAGGGCCTCCCTGTAATGAATGGGTAAACCCCGAATTCACTACCATCATGCGTATCCCCACCCGGAACCCGCGACGTGACAGCGCCGCCGCAGCGGCTTCTGAGGGAACTCGGCGGTGGCATCCGGATACACGGGCAGACCATTGGTTCCGTCGGAACCGATCGCAGAGGAGTCGAGGTCCATGCCTGTACGCGTGGCGGTCCTGGGAGCTACCGGCGGTCAGGGTGGTGCAGTGGTGCGGGCGCTGAGGGACGGAGGGCACGAGGTACGCGCGGTGGTCCGCGATCCCTACGGTGCGGGCGCGCGTCTTGGGCGCGCACGGCGTGGAGGTGGTGGCTGGTGACCTCGGCGATGCCTCGTCCCTGCGGGCCGCGTTCGCCGAAGTGGACGCAGCGTTCGCGGTCACCACGCCCTTCGAGGAGGGGCCGCAGGCGGAAGTGGAGCAGGGACGAGCCATTGTGGCCGCCGCAGCGCAGGCAGAGTTGCCGCACCTCGTCCTCGCATCGGTTGCCTCAGCCAACCGCTCCACGGGTGTCCCCCACTTCGAAAGCAAGGAGCGGATCGAGGAGATCCTCGCCCAGGAGGACCTTGCTTGGACGGTGATCGCACCCCCGTACTTCTTCGACAACCTCCTCGGCGATCTCCAGAGCATTCGCGAAGGGTGGCTGCAGCTTCCGCTTCCGCCGGACCGGCCACTGCAGCAGTTGGCGCGCCAAGACCTCGGGGCGTTGGTGACGGCCGTGGTGGCCGACCGCGAGAGGCACGTCGGCCGCCGTATCGAGGCCGCGTCCGACGCTCCTACCCCTGCGCAGATGGCTGCCGCTCTGCAGAAGGTGTTGCACCGCCCCGTCGAGCCTGTCCAGGTCCCTCTTGCCATGGTCCACGAGAGCAGCGCCGACATGCGCGCCATGTGGGACTTGATCAACCGTGAGGCTACAACGTGGACATCGGCGCACTGCACCGCTCCTATCCGGACATCGCCTGGACGACCTTCGCCGCCTGGGCGGCGGGCGACCCGGCAATCGGCGCCTATGGATCTGTCCTGTGAACAGTCCGCTTCGATGCCTGTTCCCGCGACGGTCCCACGCACGGATGGCGACGGCACGCGGGTGCGCCTAGCCTGAGGGCTGCCGACACACCCCGAACTTCCGGAGGCGGATATGGATGATCTCCGCTATAAAATGATCATGGCATTGAACGCCGCGGACTTCGGCAACCCCCTCTGCGAGCAGGCGGCCGACATCTGCGCCGAGATCGCCGACCAGCACTGTGCACAACTGCACGTCGCCGACCGGGTGTCGCCCGACGCTGTGCCCGCGGTGACGGTTCCGCCCGGCGCACGGGGGCGGCTGTGAGCCTGGCGGTACATCGGGAGTGGAAAGGACTCATGCGATGCCCGCTGCTCTGCAGCCGACGGTGGACATCCGCCGCAGCCAGGAACGGTACAAGACGGAGCTGTCCTGGCTTGATTCCAAGCACTCCTTCTCCTTCTCGCACCACTACGACCCTCAGAACACCCACCATGGACTGCTGCTGGTCAACAACGACGACATCGTCACCGCCGGCACCGGCTTCGAAACGCATCCACACCAGGACATGGAGATCGTCACGTGGGTGCTGCAGGGATCACTGGTCCACCAGGACTCCACCGGCCACACCGGGCTGATCTACCCCGGACTCGCCCAGCGCATGAGCGCTGGGACCGGCATCCTGCACTCGGAGAAGAACGACTCCTGGCGACTTGAGGGCGCCAGCACCCACACCGACCCTGTGCACTTCGTGCAGATGTGGGTCGTTCCCGACGAGGAGGGCATCACTCCCGGCTACGAACAGTTGGAGATCGACGATGCTCTGTTGCACGGCGGCGGCCTGGTCACCGTGGCCTCGGGCATGGACCGGCATGCCGACGCCGCGGCGATCCGCATCAAGAACAAGTACGCCGGACTGCACGCGGCACGACTGAACACGGGCGACTCGGTGATCCTTCCAGATGCCCCGTTCCTGCACCTCTTCGTTCCCCGTGGCACTGTCACGCTGGAAGCATCCGGAAAACTCGAAGCCGGGGATTCCGTGCGCTTCACCGCGACCGGAGGCCAGCGGATCACCGCCGACGAACCCGCCGAAATCCTCGTCTGGGAAATGCACGCCACTGTCAAAGGCTGGTAAGAGGTCGCCCCTGCTCCGGACACGTCCTGCTTACCGGCGGGTGGCTTGCGGTCGGCTCGTCTGATCAGGTTCAGGCGAAGTCCGCCAACTGAGACATCCTTCGCCACAGTTGTTGTGACCACGCTTTTGTGTGAAACCGGGTGGCACGATGCCCGGTAGTTGTCAAGTCAAATGAGACGTTCGTGCTGCTATGAACCTTGTGGTTCGGGTTCCCTGCGTTTGGCCGGGTCGTTGATCCAGACCTGTTCGGGTATCTGGGGTGGCTTCGGTCGGCGGGCGAAGCGTTCGGGGTGGCGTTCGTATGCCTCGGCGAGAGCGACGGCCCGCTGGTCGCGGACCTCCTCTGCAGTGCCGAAGTGGACGGAGGCGGGGGTGTGCAGTCCGATCCCGGAGTGTCTGTGGTCGTGGTTGTAGTAGGTGATGAAGGCATCCATCCACTCCCGGGCATGGGCCAGCGAATCGAACCATTGAGGGTAGTCGGCGGCGTACTTCGTGGTCCTGAACTGGCTTTCCGAGTACGGATTGTCGTTGCTGACCCTGGGGCGCGAGTGACTCCTGGTGATGCCGAGGTCGATCAGCAGTTGGGAGACCTACTTGCTGGTCATCGAGGTGCCGCGGTCGGCGTGCACGGTCTCGGGCACGATGCCGTTGCGCTCGATCGTCTCGCGGATCAACTCCTCGGCCCGCTCGACGGTGTGGCCGACTTGTCCTTCGACGTCCGGCGCGGCGAGGTCCTCGCGCTCGTGGGGGAGTCGGGAAGCGGCAAGTCGACGCTGGCCTGAACGCTGGCCGGCCTGCGCACCCCGTCCGGCGGCACGATGACCCACGAGTCCGACGCCCTCGCGCGCTCCGCGCAGAAGCGGCCGCTCGCCCTGCGTCGCCGGGTACAGCTGGTCTTCCAGAACGCGGACACCTCGCTGAACCCGCGCCGCTCGGTGGGCGACGCGGTCCGCCGTCCGCTGCGCTTCTTCGGCACGGCCGCGACACGGACACAGGCGGCGGACCGTGCCCGGCGGCTCATCTGCGACGTACGGCTCGACCCGGCCCTCGCCGACCGGCTGCCCACCCAGCTCTCCGGCGGCCAGCGCCAGCGCATCGGCATCGCGCGGGCACTGGCGGGAGAGCCGGACGTCCTGATCGTCGACGAGATCACTGCCGCCCTCGAGGACGTGACCACGGGGGAGTGGACCCTGGAGGTCGACCCCAACTACGGGGGATCGCGGACGTATCCCGACGGACGGCGCTACGAGGAGAGCGCCCGGGAGACCTACCGCATCCGCCGCGACGATCCGCTCTCCGCGGCCGCGGTCTCCGAATGGACGATCCGGCTGACGCGCGGGGAGGATGGGGACGCGGAGATCGTGACGCGGACCGAGCTGCGCGCCACGGCCGTGGACTTCATCATGGACAGCCGCATCGAGGCACGGGCGAACGGAGAGACAGTGGCCAAGCGCGCATGGCACCGCACCACCCCGAGGACGTCGGTATGAAGGCCCCCAGGACCCCTCGCCGTGCCGTCGCCGCCGCCGACCGCACCCGCCAGCCCACCGAGGTGCGCCGCCGCCTCATCGTGGAGGCCGCCGTGCCGCTGATCGCCGAGCGCGGCTACGCCTCGGTGGGGGTGCGTGACGTCGCCGCCGCGGCCGGGGTGTCCGTCGGCACGGTCACGTACCACTTCGGGAGCGTGCAGGAGATCCTCTCCGAGGCGATGGTGCTGCACATCGAGCGGTACTACGCGGCGCTCAGCGAGGCCGCCGCGCAGGCGGCCGGCGCGGCCGAGGCGCTGCGCCTGCTCGTCGACGCGCTGTTCACCGAGGACACCGACCGGCACTGGCGGATGTGGTTCGACTACTGGAACGCGGGCGACCAGGACCCGGACCAGGCCTTCGCCCGCGGCCAGGGCGAGCGCTACGGGGCCTGGCACACCCAGATCCGCGAACTGGCCGAACGAGGCGTCTCCGAAGGGGAGTTCAGCTCCGACGACCTGGACGGTTTCACGGTCCGCTTCGCCGCCCTCGCCGACGGCCTCGCCCTGCAACGGCTGCGGCAGGCACCTCCGCTGAGCACCGAGGACGCGCGCCGCCACCTCAACCGCCTGATCGGAACGGAACTCCGACGGCGGTCGTGAGACGGTCGCGGGGCCCCGCACAATGGTGCCCGGCACCGAACAGGAGGACCCTCGCATGTCCCGCAACCCCGAACGGAAATACCGCGTCGTCACCTCGTTCCAGCGGTGGATCGGCAATCCGCTCCTGAAGCGTCTGCCGATCCAGACCCTGCTGGAGACCACGGGACGCAAGTCGGGGCTGCCGCGCCGGACCCCGGTCGGCGGACGGCTGGTGGGGCGGGAGTTCTGGTTCGTCAGCGAGTACGGCGCGCGTTCGCAGTACGTGCGCAACATCCAGGCGGATCCGCGGGTCCGGGTCCGCGTCCGGGGCCGCTGGTACACCGGGACCGCCCATGTGATGCCCGAGGACGACGCCCGCGCGCGACTGAGGACCCTGCCGCGGTTCAACAGCGCCGCGGTGCGGGCGATGGGCGCCGGTCTGACGACCGTGCGCGTCGATCTCACGGACTGATCCCCGGCGCACGGGGGAATTGCGCGGCGGACACGGAATTCGCATGCGCCTTTTCCGGAAAAGTGTGGGCACGCGCTTGTGTGTCTTTTCCGTGTCCACACTCCGGGGCGGTTCGGCAAGCGCGAGATCGACACCATTCAAAGGGATGGAACGCGCCGTGTCCGGCCCCGCGGGGGCAACAGCGGTCACGCTCTCAGCAGACATGAATCACGTACTCCAGGGAGTGCGCAGGAAACAGTGCTCCCCGACCTCGTCACCGACATGAAATGCCGGTGTCACGATTGGGGAAAAGAAGGAGTGAACGGAGTCGGCAGGTAGGCGAAGCCGCCCATCCGCAGCCCTGAGGACCGTCAGCCGACGTGGTCCGCTATCACGCGGGTGATCTCGCGCGTGATCCGCGCGATGCCGGGGGAGCGGACCGGGCAGGACTTCGGCGTGGACGTGGTCGGCGCCAGGCAGAAGTGCAGATAGTCGTCGTCGCGGTGGAGGGCGGTGCGGTCACGGCCCGGCTGGGTGCAGTACGACGGATGGTCGTGCTCGTACGCGGTGCACGGCAGGTACTGCGCCCACGTGTAGCGGGCCGTCGCCGGGCTCACCGTCCTCCCGGCGTCGGCGACCAGGTCGTGGGAGGCCGCGGCCCGGGCCGCGTAGAGCGCGTTCACGGTCCGGATCCGCTCGGGGGTGAGCGGGTCCGGACCCTGCGACACCCAGACGATCCGGGGCCGTCGCGCGCCGCCCGCGTCCGCGATCTGTTCCGTCAGCCGCTTCATGTCCGCCTCGTACCGCTTGAAGTACGTGGCCGGTTCCTTGTCGTACGTGATGCCGTCCATGCAGGGCGTGTAGCCCCAGGAGTTGCCCCAGAACTGGAGCACCACGAAGTCCGGACGCAGTGAGCGCACCAGCGCGGCGGCCTTGTCCGCGGGCGGTACGAGGGATCGCTCCCCGGTGCCTTCCAGATAGTCGCAGAGGGTGGTCCCGGAGTAGGGGGCGCTCGTGTAACGGGCGTTCACCTGCTCCTGGAGCGACTGTCCGAGCACCTTCTGGCTCTCCATGGCGAGCGAGTCCCCGAGGTAGAGAACCGTAGGCGCCTTCGCCGCTGCGTCAGCTGTCGTGGGAGCCGTGGGTGAGGCGGCGGGGCGCTGGCGGGTGGTCGTGGTCGGTGACGGAGCGGCCGTGGGCAGCGCGGGATCCGGCGGCGACGGCTCGGGCCCCGACGCGGGATCCCCGCACGCGCCGAGCAGCAGCCCGGCCAACAGCACCCCCACGATCCACGGCCTTCGCATGAAGCAACTCCCGCCCCGCCCGCCGAAAGGGGTCCCCAGGCAAGCACAGCGGGGCAGAAGGGGAAGACGTACGTCGGTCACGGCGGCGTCGGGCGTCAGGCCGCGGGACGGTGGCGGATGCGGGCTGCCAGCAGCGCCACGTCGTCCTCCGCGTGCCGGGCGTCGAGCCCTACGAGGACCCTGTCGAGCACCGCGTCGACACCGGTCCCGGGAGGCAGCCGCAGCCCGGCCAGCCGGGCGAGCGAGGCGTCGATGTCCTCGCCGCGCCGCTCCACCAGACCGTCGGTGAACATCACCAGGATGTCCTCGGGAGCGAGCGCGCGCATGACCGCCTCGTAGCCGCCCACGCCGGTCCCCAGCGGCGGGCCGACCGTCAGCTCCAGGAGTTCCCCGGTGCCGTCCCCGGCGAACACGACCGGCGGCAGATGCCCGGCGCTGGCCAGCGTGGCCGTACCCCGGGCCGGGTCGACCTGGACGAGCAGAGCGGTCGCCGGACGCCGGGCGCTGTCCTCGGACACGGCCGCGTCCAGGCGGCGCAGCACGCGATGCGGGGGCAGATCCGTCGAGGCGACGTAGCGCAGCATCGAGCGGTACGCGTTCATGTCCACCGCGGCGTCCAGCCCGTGCCCCATGACGTCGCCCACCACCAGCAGGGTGCGCCCGAAGTGCAGCCGGACGGTCTCGAACCAGTCCCCGCCCACCAGGACGCTGCTGCCGGACGGGAGATAGCGGGTGGCGAGGTCGAGGTTGGGATGCGGGCGCCCCGGTTCGGACAGCAGCGCCCGCTGCAGGGAGAGCACGGTGTCGCGTACGGCGTCGTGCTGCCGTGAGTGGCCGAGGTGGACGCCCGCGAGCCGTGCCGCGTAGTGCATGACGGCGGTGCCCCGGTCGCTGAAGCCCCGCCCCTGCCGGACGGCCAGCAGCACTCCGTACAGGTGGCCGTGGGCCAGCAGCGGCACCGTCATGACCTCCCGGGGGAGCGTGCCGGACAGGTCGAGCGACGCCGTGATCGGCAGCCCCTCGTCGAGTGCCTGGACGGACAGCGGGCGGGCGCCCTGCACGGTCCAAGGGGTGAGCAACTCGGTCCGGCCGGCCGTGGCGACACGGGTCAGGTTCGGCTCGTGCGCGTGCTGTGCGGCCGGGACGTCCGTGGGCAGCAGATCCACCGCGGCGGCGTCGCAGACCTCCCGGCACACGAACTCCGCGAGTTCCTCGCAGGTGATCCGCTCGTCCAGGGTGGTGCCGATCGCCTCGACGGCGTCCTCACTCATGGCGAACGACGCCCCTGCCCCCGTAGCGTCGTCACCGCCTCGGATCGTCATGCCACCTCCACCGTCGCACACACGTCTGGTTCCATCCACGCACGCGCGTCGCGGGCGCGCATGCTCAGGTGCGCGCCGGGAAGTCGTTCACGAGCACGGCCGCCCCGTCGAAACGGCCGGCCTTGAGGTCCCGCAGGGCCCGCTGCGCGTCGGACAGCGGGTAGGCGTGCGTCGTGGCGCGTACACCGTGGCGCGCCGCCAGCGCCAGGAAGTCCCGCCCGTCCCGGCGGGTGTTGGAGGTGACGCTGCGCAGCTCCTTCTCGTAGAACAGGTCGCTCTCGTAGCGCAGCGGCGGGGTGTCGCTCAGATGGATCCCGGCGACCGACAGGATCCCGCCCCGGTCGAGGGCCCGCAACGCGACCGGGACCAGGTCGCCGACCGGAGCGAACAGGATCGCGCTGTCCAGCGGCTCGGGCGGCTCGTCGTACGCGCCCCGGGCGGACGCGGCCCCGAGGTCCAGCGCGAGCCGCCGCGCGGCCGGTTCACGCGTCAGTACGTGCACGGTGGCGCCCTGTGCGAGGGCCAGCTGCGCGCACAGATGGGCGCTGCCGCCGAACCCGTACAGACCGAGTCGTCCGGCGTCCGGCAGCGCGGCTCGCAACAGCGCGCGGTAGCCGATGATGCCCGCACACAGCAGCGGCGCCAGCGCGACGTCGTCCACCTCGCCGGGCAGCCGGTAGGCGAAGGCCGCCGGGACGGTCGTGTACTCCGCGTAGCCGCCGTCGGCGTCCCAGCCCGTGTACTCGGAGGCGGGGCAGAGGTTCTCGGACCCGCGCACGCAGTAGCCGCACGTGCCGTCCGTACGGCGCAGCCAGGCGACGCCCACCCGGTCGCCGACCGTGTGGTCGTGCACGTCCCCGCCCGTCGCCGCGACCACGCCGACGACCTCGTGGCCGGGCGTCACCCGGGCCCGGCGCACCGGCAGGTCTCCCTCGGTGACGTGCAGGTCGGTGCGGCACACCCCGCACGCGCGCACATGGACGAGAAGCTCGTCGGCCGCCGGCACCGGGATCGGCCGCTCGACGAAACGCAACGGTTCCCCTTCGACCGGCCCGGGCCTGGCCACTTCCCACGCGTGCATCATTCCGTGTCCCCGTCCCGTCGACGACCACCCGAGCCCTCTCTCCAGTGTCGTCCAGGGCGCCCCGCTCGGCGCGCGGCCCGGGCAGAGGCTGGCTAGCGTGAAACCGGATTGGACCGTAACAAGCCGTAATGGACCGGGAAGAGTGGAACGCCATGGCCGTACAGCCCGAGGGAACGCCCTGCTGGGCGGACGCGATGTTCAGCGATGTCGAGGGAGCGAAGAGTTTCTACGGTGACGTGCTCGGCTGGACGTTCGGCGAGTCGTCCTCGGAGTACGGCAACTACACCCAGGCCTACGCGAACGGCAAGGCGGTGGCCGCCGTCGTCCCGCCGATGCCCGGCCAGGAGGGCCAGTCCGCCTGGTGCCTGTACCTCGCGTCGCCCGACGCCGCCGCCACCGCCCAGAAGATCCGGGCCGACGGCGGCGAGGTGCTGATGGAACCGATGCAGGTCGGCGACTTCGGCACGATGGTGATCGCCCGGGATCCGAGCGGTGTCGTCTTCGGTGTCTGGCAGCCCGGCCGGCACGAGGGCTTCGAGGCCCGGGGCGTGCCCGGCGCGTACTGCTGGGCCGAGGTCTTCACCCGTGAGCCCGAGAAGTCGGACACCTTCTTCTCGGCCGTCTTCGGGTACCGCATGAAGCAGCTGGACGACGACGCCGTCGACTTCAGGCTGTACGACCTCGGCAAGGATCCGGTCCTCGGCCGGATGCGGATGACGGACGACTTCCCGCCCGAGGTCCCGCCGTACTTCAACGTGTACTTCACCGTCGAGGACTGCGACGCCGCGGTCGCGAAGGCCACCGAACGGGGCGCGATTCTCCGCTTCGGGCCGATGAGCAGTCCGTTCGGCCGCTTCGCCGCGCTGAGCGACCCACAGGGCGCGGCGTTCTCCGTGATCGACGTCAAGACCACCGAGGGCGCGATGCCCAAGGCGACCGACGTGTCGTGAACGGACCACGGATCGCCCACGGACCGGTTCCCCCGGAGAATGGCGGAATTCCTCCGGGGCGGACCGGGCCTTTTGTCTCCGGGGCAACCATGCGCATGCGGTGCTCGTCCCCTCTTGTGGTTGCGGCACGTTCGAACGGCCGAACCCCCCACAAGGATTGCGAGCGAAAGAGACCTCATGCTCCGCATTCACTTCACTTCGGACGACCTGCAGAACATTCGAGTGGCCCGGCAGCCTGATCCCCTGTGGGAACTGATGTGCAGTGTCTGCCGTCTGGAAACCGGCCAGGGGCCGCTGGAATTCGGACATTGGCGTCGCTCGGCTCGGCAACGATTCTCCGGCGACACGAACCTGGTCCGCGCGTTGCGCCCACTGCGCGCCCTGATCCCCGCCACCGGCTATATCCCGGACTTCCTCACCCCACCGGTCACCGGCGGCGGTCTTTCCGCCGGACTCGACCAACTGCTGCGCACACCGCGTGTGCAACTGGTGCGCGAACTGTCGCGGCTGGCCGAGTCGCGCCCGGTCCCGAACTGGGCCGCCTCGCTGGGCAGACCGGGCAGCGACGCGCTCAAGGTGCTGGCGAACTCCCTGGGGATCTACTTCCGCGGTCTCCTGGAACCGCACTGGCCGCACATCCGCACGGCGGTGGGAAACGATGTCGGGGTGCGCGCCCGAGCCCTCCTCGACGGCGGCACCCAGGCACTGCTGGAGAGCCTGCGCCCGGTCGCGCGCTGGAGTGCCCCGGTGCTCGAAGTGGACTATCCCGTCCAGCGCGACCTGTATCTGGAGGGCCGCGGACTTCTCCTGGTGCCCTCCTACTTCTGCTGGCGCAGACCGACCGCGCTGGCGGACCCCGGTCTGGATCCCGTGCTCGTGTACCCGGTGGCGAAGACTCCGCTCGCCGTCGCGGACGGGACGGACGGCGGGGTCGAGCGACTGCTCGGCCGCACCAGGGCCGCCGTACTGACCGAGGTCGCCGGACAGAGTGCCCGCACCACCTCCGAGGTGGCCGAGGCCGTGGGGATCGCGCTGCCCAGCGCCAGCTACCAGATCGGGGTGCTGCGCGACGGGGGACTGGTCGCCAGCCTCCGTGACGGCAAGTACGTCCTGCACACGGCGACGCTGCTGGGTCTGCGGCTGCTCGGCACCAGCCCCCGGATGCGGGAGAGCGCGCTGCGGCCCGTGCGGGGAGCCGCCGCCGGGCCGTGGCATGATCGGGGACATGCTTGAACGTGTGGTGGCCGCCTGTGACGGGGCTTCGAAGGGAAACCCGGGACCGGCCGGATGGGCGTGGGTCGTGGCCGACGGTGCGCAGACGCCGACCCGCTGGGAGGCGGGAGCGCTGGGCACGGCGACGAACAACGTCGCCGAACTCACCGCGCTGGAGCGCCTGTTGACGGCGATCGCGCCGGACGTCCCGCTGGAGATCCGGATGGACTCCCAGTATGCGATGAAGGCCGTCACGACCTGGCTGCCCGGCTGGAAGCGCAAGGGCTGGAAGACGGCCTCCGGAAAGCCGGTCGCCAACCAGGAACTGGTCGCGCGCATCGACGAACTCCTCGACGGCCGCACCGTGGAGTTCCGTTACGTCCCCGCCCACCAGGTCGACGGCGACCGGCTGAACGACTTCGCCGACCGCGCCGCGAGCCAGGCCGCCATCGCCCAGCAGCCCGCCGGCAGCGACCTCGGCTCCCCTGAGCCCCCGCCGTCCCCCGACACCCCGGCCCCCCCTGGCCGCCGCCGCACCACGGCCACCGCCTCCGCCAAGACGCCCCGGCAGGGCACGTCGGCCCGTACGATCAAGGCCAAGTTCCCGGGCCGCTGCCTCTGCGGCCGCTCGTACGCGGCGGGCGAGCCCATCGCCAAGAACGGCCAGGGCTGGGGGCACCCCGAGTGCCGTACGGCCGAGCCCAGCAACGCCTAGTACTTTCCCCGCCTCGGTCTCCTTCGGGGAGGATGTGGGATCTTCGGCACCGGCCGAAGGGCGCGGGGTCCACGCCGCCCCTCCCGGTGAGGAGGGGCGAGCGGGACCGGGCCTGCGAACACGCGGTCAGACGGTGTCGAAGGTGTAGAACGCGGTGTGATCCAGCAGGTCCGCCGGTTTCACGTCGTTCCACGGCTTCATGGTCTCGTCGAGGTCCACGACGTCGGGGGTGCCGGAGAGCGGCAGATAGCCGGAGGCGGGGTGGCGGCGCTGCCAGTCGGCCCAGAGCTTGTCTATGTAGGCGTGGTGCAGCCAGAAGACGGGGTCGTTGGGGGAGACACCGGTGGCCATCTGGCCACCGACCCAGACGTGCACCCGGTTGTGGAGATTGACGCCGCGCCACCCTTCGAGGTGATTGCGGAAACCGTCCGAGGAACTGTTCCAGGGCGCCGTGTCGTACGTCGCCATGCCGAGCACGGAGTCCACCTCCGCGCGGGTCGGCAGCTCACGGGTACCGCTGCCGAGCGAACGCCGCAGATACGTACGGCCGTCGACGCGCACGCTGATCGGCCAGTTGCCCGCGGAGGCCGCGAAGGGACCGTCCATCACCCGCCCGTCCAGGCTGCGTCCGGTGCCGCCGAGGAAGTCGGGGGCCCACAGGGTGGAACGGGGCGAACGGTCGGTGCTCCAGTCCCAGTACGGGAGGGCGACGGAGGCGTCCACGGACTGCAGCGCCCGCTCGAACTCCAGCAGGAATCTGCGGTGCCAGGGCAGGAAGGAGGGTGAACGGTGACCCGTCCGTTCGCCGTTGTCCGTGTCGCCGAGGATGAACGCGTTGTGCGTGGTGACGAAGGCGTCGTACCGGCCACTGCGCTTCAGCTGGAGGAGCGCGTCGGTGAAACGCCGCTTCTCGTCGGCGGTCAGGTTCGCCTGGTTCTTGCGTACGGTCATGTGCGGGACTCCACGGTGCGCTGACGGGGCTGGGTCACTGCTGAGGCATGGGCATGGGCATGGGCATGGGCATGCCGAGGGGGACGAGTGGTGCGCCCTGGAGTTCCACGACCGCGGCGCGGGCGGCGGCGCGCGGGGTGGGCACCGGGTCGTAGTGGCTGACGACGCTGATCCAGCTGCCGTCGGCGTTCTGCATCACGTGCAGCTCGACCCCGTCGACGAACACGGCGTACCCGGCGCCGTGTTCGTGATGGTGACCACCGCCGGCGGCGCGGCCCGTGATGCGACGACCCCGGTACACCTCGTCGAAGGCCTCGGGCCCGCCGTGGTGTCCGGTGTCCGCGGCCCTGGCCACGGCGACGGTCTGGGTGCCGGCCGCGGCGGCGAGGGCGGCCGCGGCCCCGAGGGCACGGCGACGGGTGAGTTCCGGCATGCGGAGACCTCCTGCGATCAAGCTCGGTCGATGACCCGATATGCCTATCGGTTCGTCGGAGAGCGGGAGAAATCGCCGGATGTCGGTTGGCCGTGATCAGGACAATTAAGTAAATGTCGTGCAAGGTTGAACGAAGATGATCTTGCTGTGCGGGTATCCGCGATCGACCGGAAGGTGGAATTCCTCCGGTCGGCCGACGTTCCGCCGATGATCTTCCCGGGGCGGCCGGTGGCGGGTGGCGCGGCTCACGCCCGCAAGCTGGCGCGAACCACGGGGGTCGCACCTGTCCGCTGCTCTCCGTGATCAGTTGAGGCCGATCCCGAGTCCGCACGCGCCGTCCGCGACCCACTCGCTGTGCGGGAGCACGCACCTGGAGCCACGCGAACGGCGCCGCTGCCGGTGCGGAGCGCCGCCCGAAAGGAGGGCGCCCCTTGGGTGAATAGCAATTCACCAGCTATGGTGAATTGCTATTCACCCCACCTTCTTCGCGCCGACTTCTGGAGAGTTCATGGTGGCACTGCGTGACCGACTGACGGTCCCGGTCCTCGCGCTCGGCGGGAGCCTCATGGCCGTCATGCAGGTGGTGGTGGTGCCGCTGCTGCCCGACCTGCCGCGGCTGACGGGCGCGTCGGCGGGCGCCGTGTCCTGGATGGTGACGGCGACGCTGCTGACCGGAGCGGTGCTCAACCCCGTACTCGGCCGCGCCGGCGACATGTACGGCAAGAAGAAGGTGCTGCTGATCGCCCTCGGGATGATGACGGTCGGCTCGCTCATGTGCGCCCTCACGTCCGACATCCGCATACTCATCGCGGCCCGAGCCCTGCAAGGGGCCGCGGCCGCCGTCGTACCGTTGTCGATCAGCCTCCTGCGGGACGAACTGCCGCCCGAGCGCACGGGTTCCGCGGTGGCGCTGATGAGCTCCACCGTCGGGATCGGCGCCGCGCTCGGCCTCCCGATCGCCGCGATGGTGGTTCAGTACGCCAGCTGGCACGTCATGTTCTGGGGGACGACCGCGGTCGGCGCCCTCGGGACGGCGCTGGCCTGGTGGGCGGTGCGCGAGTCGCCCGTCCGCGAGCCGGGCCGCTTCGACATGACCGGCGCGCTGGGCCTGGCCCTGGGGCTCTCCTGTCTGCTGCTGGGGGTGTCACAGGGCGGCCAGTGGGGCTGGAGCAGCCCCCGGATCCTCGGCCTGTTCGTCGGGAGCGTCTGCGTCCTCGGCCTGTGGTGGGCGCAGCAACTGCGCGCCGCGCGCCCTCTGGTCGACCTGAAACTGGCGACCAGCCCCCGCGTCGCCCTGCCCCATGTCGCGGCGCTTCTGACGGGCTTCGCCTTCTACGCCAACTCCCTGGTGACGGCGCAGCTGGTGCAGGCGCCCAAGGCGACCGGCTACGGCCTCGAGCTGTCCATCGTGGCGACGGGCCTGGTCATGCTGCCCGGCGGGGTGATCATGCTGTTGCTCTCGCCGGTCTCGGCACGTATCTCGGCGGCCCGCGGTGCCCGGGTGACGCTGGCCCTCGGCACCCTGGTCATCGCCGCCGGCTACGGCATACGCATCATCAACAGCCACAGCCTGCTGGTGATCCTGCTGGGTTCCGCGGTCTGCGCGATGGGAACGGCGTTCTCCTACTCGGCGCTGCCCACCCTCATCCTGCGCGCGGTGCCCGCGGGGCAGACCGCGTCCGCGAACGGCGTCAACGTACTGATGCGCACCGTCGGCCAGGCCGTGAGCAGTGCCGCCGTCGCCGCCATCCTGGTCCACCACACCAGCCTCGTCGGCGGCGCCCCGATCCCCACGCTGCACGGCTATCTGCTGGCCTTCGCCATGGCGGGTACGGTCGCACTGGTGGCCTGCGTCGCCGCCCTCGTCATACCCGCCGACCCCGCTCTCCGTGACACCCGACGGGCCTCCGGCAGTTCGGACGCACCTCGGGACGAGGCATTCGAAGGAGCCTGAGCACCGTGTCCACTCCGCCCCCCGGCCTCAGCGCGAGCCCGATCGCCCCACCGCGCCGCGACGCCGAGGCCACGAAGGCGGCCATCCTGCGCGCGGCCCGTCATCTGATGGCCCGGCACGCCCACGCGGACATCACGCTCAAGGCGATCGCCGACCGCGCGGGGGTGAGCGCTCCGCTGATCCTCAAGTACTTCGGGAACAAGGACGCGCTCTTCGGGCGCGTGATGTCCTTCGAGACGGATGCCGCCGCCCTCCTGGACGCGCCCCTGGACCAACTGGGCCCCCACATGGTCCGCCAGGTGCTCGTCGGCCAGACCGAGCGCGGGGCCGACCCCGTCCTGCGGATCATCTTCGCCCCGCGCCAGGGCGACCAGGGCGACGTCATGCGCGCCAACTTCCGCACCCAGGTCAGCGACCGCCTCGCCCTGCGGCTGAGCGGCCCCGACGCGGACCTGCGCGCCGAACTCGCCGTCGGCACACTGCTCGGGCTCGGCGCGATGTACGGGATCGCACGCGGCACCCGGCTGCGCGCGACCGCGATCGAGGACATCGTCGACCGGTACGGCCCCACGGTCCAGGCACTCCTGACGCCGTGAGGCGAAGGACGCCGCCGGACCGGAACAGCGGCCCCCGTCTCAGTTCACGCCGTCCGGGCGGAACTGGACGCTGATCCGCGGCCCCGCCGCCCGCGCCGTCTTGGGAATGGCGTGCTCCCAGGTGCGCTGGCAGGAGCCGCCCATCACGATCAGGTCGCCGTGTCCGAGGGGGCGCCGTACGGTCTCCCCGCCGCGGCGCGGGCGCAGCAACAGGTCGCGCGGAGCGCCCACGGAGAGGATCGCGACCATGGTGTCCTCCCGTGCGCCCCGCCCGATCCGGTCCCCGTGCCAGGCCACGCTGTCGCGGCCGTCCCGGTAGTAGCACAGGCCCGCGGTGGTGAACGGTTCGCCCAGCTCGCGGGCGTAGTGCGCGGACAGCGCCTGTCGCGCCTCGTCGAGGATCGGGTGCGGCAGCGCGTCGCCCGCCCGGTAGGACGCGAGCAGCCTCGGTACGTCCACGACGTGCTCGTACATCTGCCGCCGCTCCGCCCGCCACGGCACCTCGTCGACGAGCCGTGCGAACAGGGCGTCGGCGCCGCTGAGCCATCCGGGCAACAGGTCGATCCAGGCCCCGTCGCCCAGGACCGTCCGGCGCATCGCGTTCAACTGACTGAGGTGGAGCTCGTCGGTCTGGTCGAACAGCGAGCCCTGGAGGTGCGTGGACATGCCTCCAGCGTACTCCGTATTCGAATATACGTTCCATTGATGTCTCAGGGTCTGGCGTCGGACTCCGTGAGGACCGCGTGGATGACGTGCTCGGCGTTGGCGGCGATCACCGGATTGGTGACGCGGTAGTACGGGAGCTGGATGAGCGCCATGGACAGGGCCCAGCCGCGCCCCCGCGCCCAGGCGGCGGCGTCGGCGCCCGCCGCCCGCCGGAAGGTGTCCCGCGCCTCGGCGGGGAGCAGGTTCCAGGCCGGGATGAGGTCGCAGGCCGGGTCGCCGACGCCGACGGTGCCGAAGTCCAGCACGGCGTCGAGCCGGCCCCCGCGGGTGAGCAGATTGCCGGGCATCAGGTCGGAGTGGACCCATGTGGGCGGACCGGTCCACGCGGGCGCGGCGAGCGCCGCCTCCCAGGCGGCGGTGGCGGCGGAGGTGTCGATCGTGCCGCGCAGCTCGTCGAGCGCGGCGCGCGTCATGGCGTCGGCGGTGGACAGGGGCACACCCCGGTAGGCGGTCGGCCCGTCGGGCAGCCGGACCCGGCGCAGCGCTGCCACGAAGGCGCCGAGGTCGGCGGCCAGGGGCAGCGGATCGGTGAGGCCGTCGGCGCGCGGGGGTTCGCCGTCGAGCCAGCGCTGCACCATCCAGGGCCACGGGAAGCCCTCGCCGGGTGTGCCGGTGGCGAGGATCTCGGGGACGGCGGCCGGGAGCAGCGGGGCGAGCCGCGGCACCCAGTGCGCCTCCCTGCCCACGTCCTCGGCGCCCCCCTCGATCCGGGGGAGGCGTACGGCCAGGTCGTCGCCGAGCCGGTACAGGGCGTTGACGGTACCCGCCGACGGGAAGCGCTTCAGGGGTAGCTCGGCCCACCGTGGGAACTGCGCGGCCAGCAGCCGTCGCACGAGCGAGGCGTCGATCGGGAACTCGCCGGGACGCATCGGGCCCTCGGGGATCGTTTGCCCTTCTGGTTCTTTGTCTGACACGCGGCCCAACTATGCCTGGGGTGAAGGAGGTTCGCGCTTCTTTTTCGCGACAGGCAACCTGGCGCACGCCGTCGCCGTCTTGATCGACAACGGATGGGCGGCGCGACGACCGCGAGACGGCAGGGATTCCCGAGTGGAAATCCAGCACTCTATACGCTCCGTGTATACAACGCATGTATATACGGCGTGTATACGAGACGTGCGGAGTCGAGTCGTCGGGTGCCGCCGGTCCGCGAAAGTCAGCCGATCGAAAGGGATCCATGTACGGCAAGGCCTTCGCCCCCGAGTACCAGGGCGCTTTGACCACCCTGTCCGTGAACTCCTCGCTGACCGATGTCCTGGCGGCGGGTACCGAGCAGCTGCGCGCCGCCGAGCGCGTGGGCGCCCGTGCCGAGGCGGCCCGGTCGGGCCTGGCGGTCGCCGAGGCGCACCGCAGGCTCGGGCAGGTGGCCGACGCCGACCGGGCGTGGAAGGCGAGCTACCGCACCGCCCGCGAGGCCCGGGACACCGGCGCGATGGCGTGGGCGCTGTGGAGCGGCGGCACCCTGGCCCGCCAGCGCGGGGCGTTCCCGCTGGCCTGGCGGCTGCTGCGACTGGCCGCCGAACTCGGCGAACAGTCCGGGGATGTCGTCGTACGCGGCTACTCCCTGGCGGGCATGGCGGAGACCGGCCGCATCCAGGGCGACTACTCCGCCGTGACCGCCCTGCACGAACAACTGCTGGCCGAGGCCCGCAAGCGCGGCGAGGCCCGCCACACGGTGTGGGCCCTGGAGGGCATCGCGCAGATACACCGCAACACCGGCGCCTACGACACCGCGTACGTCCTGTTCGAGGAAGCGGCCGAGATCGCCGCGCGCGCCGAGGACCGGCGCGGCCACGCCTGGGCCTTGCGCGGCCTCGCGGACATCGTCTCCGTACGTGACCGGGACCCGGACCGCGCGCTGGCACTGCTGAGTGAGGCGGAGGTGTCCTGCCGGGCGATGAACCTGTCCGGGGCACTCGCCTACAACCACAAGATGCGCGGCAACGTCCTCTACCGGGCCGGGCGTTATGAGCGGGCCCGGGACCTCTACACGCAGGCACTGGCGGAGTTCGAGGCGATGAGCGAGCCGCGCGGCCGGGCGCTGTCCCGGCTCGGACTGGTCAAGTCCCTGGCCAGGCTCGGCCGTGACCACGCCGAGACTGCCGCCGAACTCACCGAACTGGCGCGCGTGCTGGAGGGAATCGGGCTGCGACACGCCCAGGAGATGGTCGAACGGGCGCGGACGGAACTCGGCCTCACCCCGCCGCAGGGCGCGGACCCGGAGGCCGCCCGATGACCTCTCCCCGTACGGTCCTGACGGCGCCGCCCGCCGCCCCGGAGATCCTGGCGCGCTGCCGCGAACTGGTCGCCCCGGCCCTCGCGGAGGCGGTCGACGGACTGCACCCCTGGGTGGCGGAGATGGCCGGCTACGCGCTGGGCCGCTGCGAGGTCGGCGGAGCCCCCACGACCCACCGCCAGGGCAAGGGCGTACGACAGGCACTCGCCGTACTCGGGGCCGAGGCGGCCGGCGGTTCCGCCGAGGCGGGCGTGCCGGGCGCGGTGGCGGTGGAACTGCTGCACACCTTCTCGCTCCTGCACGACGACATCATGGACGGCGACGCGCTGCGCCGCGGCCGTCCCGCCGTGTGGAAGGCGTACGGCACCGGCCCCGCCGTCCTCACGGGCGACGCGCTCTTCGCCCTGGCCGTCGAGACCCTCACCGCGGCGCCCGCGACCTCCCACGCCGCGGCGGCCGTGCGGCGGTTGACGAGGGCCTCGCGCGACCTGGTCCGGGGTCAGGCCGACGACCTGCTGTTCGCCCACCGCCCGTGGACCGGCCCCGACGCGGTGAGCACGGGGGAGTACGAGGCGATGGCGGAGCACAAGACCGGTGCCCTGCTCGGCTGCGCGCTGGCCCTCGGTGCCGGGCTGGCGGGCGCGCCGCAGGAGACCGCCGCCGCCCTCGACCGCGCGGGACGGCATCTCGGGGTGGCCTTCCAGATCGCCGACGACCTGCTCGGCATCTGGGGCGATCCGGCCGTCACCGGGAAGCCGGTGCACGGTGATCTTCGGCACGGGAAGAAGACCCTCCCCGTTCTCGCCGCCCTGGCCGCGCCGGACCGCTCCCCGCTCGCCGAACTCCTCGCCTCCACCGCCGTCCTCGACGACGGCGCCGTACGCCGGGCGGCGACCCTGGTCGAGCGCGCCGGTGGTCGCACGGCGGCTCTGAGCGCGGCACGCCGGCATCTCACCGCGGCGGACACCCTGCTGGCGGGAGCCTCCCTGGCCCCACGTCCCGCCGCGGAACTGCGGACGCTCCTTTCCTCCCTCGCCCACCGCACGATCTGACACCTGCGCGCCTCCGGCTTCCCCTCTGTGGGCCGGAGGCGTTGCGACCTCGATCACATGTGCGGGTTGGTGGACCTCATCGGGCAACCACCGCCCCTCCCGTCGCATCTGTCGGGAGGGCCCGACAGCCTCCACGGCGTTCAACGGCGCCGTGCCTCAGGGCGGTTGGCGACGCCGGCCGCCCCTGTTCGAAGGAACTCAGTGCGTAGACCCCACATACGCCGTGTGGCGATCGCCGTCGCGGTGACGACGGCGGCCACGCTTCCGATGGCCCCCGCCTTCGCGGCGCCCGACTCGCCCGCCCGCGCCGCGACTTCGGCCTCCTCGCCGGTGGATGCCGCCCGGGCCGCCGCGTTCGCCCACGCCCCGGCCACCGGTGTCGGCCCGGGTGACACCCTGCGGGCCACGGACGTCATGACGGACCCGGACGGCAAGCAGCACGTCCGCTTCGTCCGCAGCCACCAAGGGCTCCCGGTGCTCGGCGGCGACCTCGTCGTCCACCTCGGCAGGCAGTCCGCCTACCTGGGCGTGACCCGGGCCGCCGACCACGCCGTCAAGCCGGCCACGACCGAGGCGAAGCTGACGCCCCAGCAGGCCGAACAGAAGGCCGCCGCGGTCGCCCAGGGCGACGCGGGCAGCGCCGAACTCGTCGTCGACGCCCGCGACGGCGCCGCCGCCCTCGCCTACCAGGTGCGCGTGACCGACAGCGACACCACCGAGGCCGGTGGCTCCCGCACGGTCGTCGTGGACGCGCAGAGCGGCCGGATCCGCAGCAACACCCCCGACAACGACGAGTTCATCTCGCCGCACCTGGAGAAGACGCTGCGCGAGAAGGGCGAGACGGCGAGCCCGGTGACGGGCGTGGCCACCCAGCCGGCCGGCCTCCTCGGCGCGACGGCGGCCGCCCGCTACCCGGTCAAGGCCACCGGCAGCGGCGCCTCGCTCTTCGCCGGCAAGGTGACGCTGACCACGACCCGGACCGCGCGCACCAGCTACCTCCTCAAGGACCCCACCCGGTGGAACACCGAGACCCGGGACGCCAAGGGCGCGGAACTGGAGGCCTTCTCGCGCGGCACGAAGTTCACCAGCACCACCAACAAGTGGGGCACGGGCACCACCGCCAACCGGACCACCACCGCGGTCGACGCCCAGTACGGCATCACCCAGACGCTGGACTTCTACAAGAAGACCTTCGGCCGCAAGGGCATCAAGAACAACAGCACCGGCGCCCGCGCGATGGTCCACTTCGGCCGCAAGGTCGGCAACGCCTTCTGGGACTCGACGTGCGGCTGCATGCTCTACGGCGACGGTGACGGCGCCATGTTCAAGAAGCCGCTGGTCGTCCTGGACGTCACCGGCCACGAGCTGACCCACGGCGTCGTCGACGCCACCGCCGCCCTCGAACCCACCCGGGTGGACGCGCGCGGCAACCAGTACGGCGAGCCGGGCGCGCTCAACGAGTCCCTCGCCGACATCTTCGGGTCCAACGTCGAGTTCTCCGCCAACAACCCGAAGAACCCGCCCAACTACCTCATGGGCGAGAAGCTGGGCCTCGCCCAGAAGTTCCTGCGCCGCCTCGACCACCCCTCCCTGGACAAGCTGGAGGGCACCATCGACTACTGGTCGCCCGCGGCGTACGACACCGAGGTGCACGCCGGCTCCGGCGTCTCCTCGCACGCGTACTACCTGCTCGCCGAGGGCAGTGGCCGCAAGACGATCGGCGGGGTGACCTACGACTCGCCGACGTACGACGGCTCGCGGGTGACCGGCATCGGTCGCGCCAAGGCGACCGCGATCTTCTACCGCGCGCTGACCCGCTACATGGTCTCCACGACCGACTTCCACGACGCGCGGACCGCGACCCTCGAGGCCGCCGCCGACATGTACGGGGCGACCAGCGCCGAGTACCAGGCGGTGGACGCGGCGTGGGCCGCCGTCAATGTGACCACCGCCAACACCCCGGCCGTCGGCCGCTGACGGACGGCACGAGAAGGACGGCACGAGAAGAAGGGGCCCCGCCACTTGGCGGGGTCCCTTTCGCCGTTTCACCTCGGCGTCAGTGCTGCTGTGCCTTCTGCGGAGTCGCCTCACTCGGCCGTACGACGACCAGTCCGTCCCCCTCCAGCTTCAGCTGCACGGCCTCGCCCGAGCCGCCGCGGATCATCGAACCGATCGACTGCGAGCGGTGCAGCGAGGTGTGGAGCCGCGCGGTCCAGCCGACGACCGCGTCCGTGTCGACGTACACCGGCTGCTGCGGCGAGACGGGTATCACCAGCGGGTTGCCCTCGCAGATCAGCCCCAGACTGCCGTGACCGCTGAAGACGCTGTTGAAGATGCCGCCGCCGGTGACGCCCGCGCCCTTCACGGTCTTTATCTCGTACGACAGCGTGGAGTCGAAGCACAGGACGTTGCGCCCGTTCACGGTGAACAGGTCGCCCGGCTCGATGCCGATGATGAAACAGTTCTGCGCCTCGTGCGCGAACCAGGCCTCGCCCTGCCCGCGCACCGTCATCAGCGGGAGTCCCTCACCGGTGACCGCCCGCTTGAGCATGCCGCCCACGCCCTGGCCCTTGCGCTCGAACTGCAGATTCCCCCGGTAGGCGATCATCGCCCCCTGGCGCGCGAGCATGTCGCCGTTGACGGCGTACTTGATCGACTTGGCGTTCTGGATGGTCATGCCCGGCGTGACGGCGGGCTGCACCATGTGGTCACTGGAAAAGAGATCACCCTTCATGCGGGCATCTTGGCCCGGAGGGTTTGGTTCCGCCAAGATCGCCGACATCCGGGGACGGTTGGGGGCGGTCGGCGGCTGCCGGGAACGCGCGAAGGGCCGGTCCGGTGGAACCGGACCGGCCCTGGGGGAGTCGTCAGGAGGCGCTGGCGACGCCGACCTGGCTGTGCAGGCGGGCGACGACCTCGGTGAGCTGGGCGGCGACCTCGGCGTCGTCGACCGGGTGGGTCTCGGCGAAGCGGGTCACGGAGCCGGGAACGGAGAGCTTGAGGTCCTCCAGGACGGCGGCACCCGCGATGCCCAGGGCCTTGCGGGCCTCGTCCTGCGCCCAGACGCCACCGAACTGACCGAACGCGGTGCCGACCACGGCGGCGGGCTTGCCGGTGAAGGCGCTGGCGCCGTACGGACGCGACAGCCAGTCGATGGCGTTCTTCAGGACGGCCGTGATCGTGCCGTTGTACTCCGGCGAGAAGAGCAGGAAGGCGTCGGCACGGCCCGCGGCCTCACGCAGGGCGGTGGCGGCGACCGGGACCTTGCCCTCGACGTCGAGGTCCTCGTTGTAGAAGGGGACCTCGGCGAGCCCCTCGAACAGCTCGATCTCCGCGCCCTCGGGAGCGAGCTTGATGGCCGCCTCCGCGAGCTGGCGGTTGTGGGAGCCGGCGCGAAGGCTGCCGACGAGCGCGAGGATGCGTACGGACATGGGAACTCCCGGGGACGAAACATTGCGGCAATAAAGCGGACCGAGGTCCGCTTGCTGGTCTGTTTAATGTTGTAGCACCTAAGCGGACCAGGGTCCAGTTGGCCCCTTCTGCCGTTACGCTGTGTTCATGTCCACCCCACTTCCGCCCTTCCCGAGGGGGCAGGAACCCTCGGGAGCCCCGGTCCCGCTGGAGCTGACCGTCGGCCCCGCCGCGCCGCAGCTCCGCGCCGATGCCGCGCGCAACCGCGCCCGGCTGCTGGAGGCCGCCACCCGGCTGGTGGAGGAGCACGGGGTCGCCAATGTGACGATGGAGGCCGTCGCCGCCGCGGCCTCGGTGGGCAAGGGAACCGTCTTCCGGCGCTTCGGTGACCGCACCGGCCTGCTGATGGCCCTGCTCGACCACACCGAGCAGCAGTTCCAGGCCGCCTTCCTCAGCGGCCCGCCACCTCTCGGCCCCGGCGCGGCCCCGGCGGACCGCCTGCACGCCTTCGGCTGCCGGGTCCTGCGCGAGATCCACGACCGGCTCGACCTGTACATCGCCGCCGAGCCGGACGCCTCCCGCCGTTTCAGCTCCGCCCCGTACCGGGTCCGCTTCACCCACGTCGTCATGCTGCTGCGCGAGGCCGTGCCCGGCGCGGACAGCGTTCTCCTCGCCCAGACCCTCATGGGCTACCTGGAACCCGCCCTGATCCACCACCTGACGCGACAGTGCGGGATGCCGCTCGAACGCCTGGAGTCCGGGTGGCACGACCTCGTGAAGCGGACCACCTGCCCGGTGCCGGACAGGCCCTAGCCCTTCGGGTCAGTTGAACGGGTCCAGCGTGACGTACGCCTGCTGGGGGTTGCCGTCGTGGACGAGGGACTCGTAGGTGCCCACGTCGTCGAAGGCGAACGCGTAGGCCTTGCCGTCGGCCATCTGCGCGTGGATCTTGCGGGCGTACTGGTTGGTCACCGTGTCCTGGTAGAAGTTCGCCGAGCTCGTGTCCGGCTGGTTGGGGTTGGTGAGAAGGGTCGACCGGTTGAAGCCCGCGCACAGGGTCCGTGAAATGGGGCCGCGTACCAGGTCGTTGGGAGCGTCCAGTCGCTTGTAGCAACCGAAGATGCTGTCCGAGTCGGGCTTCTGGAAGCTGGTGACGACGGCTCCGGCGCTGTTGGTGAAGTTCATGACGTCACCGGAGACCCGCCCGAAGTACTTCGTGTTCGGCTGATCGGTGAACGGTGTCACCGTCAGCGTCGACGAACTGTACTTCTGCCACACGCGGTTGACGTAGTCGTCCATGACGGTGCCCGGCAGCGCGCCCGCCTCGATGCCGTGGCCGGGAGCCAGCGCTCGCAGGACGGTGCCGTCGGACCGGGTCTGGATCAGATTGGCCCACCCGCCGGGCTGACCGCGCAGGGCGTTGAAGAACCCGGTGTAGCCGCCCGTCTTGAGGTGGCCGGTGTTCTTGGTGCTCCCGTCGGCGAGCTGGACCCCGACAGCGTACGGAGCCGAGAACATGTCGACCTGGGTGCTGTTGATCCACAGCCCGGAGTCGTTGAGCGTGTACTCGGACCAGTTGAAGAGGATGTTGTGGTTGGGGTCGCTCGGGTTCTGCACGGCCGGCTGCACCAGGCCGCCGGTGGTCAGGCGGAAGTCGAGCTTCTGGCCGTAGGAGAAGTAGATCCGGCCGGAGAACTTGGGCATCCGGATCGTCATCGACTGGCCGTTGGCCGGTCCCGCGATCGAGGCGTCGGGCGCGGGCGTCGGCGGATTGCCGCCGGTGGGCCAGGCGTGGAACGTGCCGTTCGCGTCGGCCCAGCCCTGCTGCCCCGTCGAGAGGAGTGTTCCGAGGTCGTAGATGTACACGGGTTCGCTGCGGCCGGAGTTGTTGGTGAACTTGAGTGGGATCGTCGCCGGGACGGCCGCGTTCGCTTCGGAGGGGGCGCCGAACGTGAGAAGCGCCGTGGTGGCGGTGGCCGCAGCCACCGCCAGGGCATGCCGTGTGAGACTCCTGAGCCTTCTGGGCACTCGCTCTCTCCTTGAGTGGGGGGATTCCAACGAGGTGGATTCCGGCGGAGTGGAGCCGTCCGGTTCTCGTTGAGAGCGCTCTCAGAATTGCGCCGGGTGCCGTACATGTCAACGATTCGGACAGGGTTGGTCTGGTCTAACTTGGCCTGGGGCGGCGGCACATGGTGATGTCCACGGCGGATCCGACGGGTGGTCGGCGGAAGCGGTCACGAATGCCCGTGGGAGTGCGGCTGAGGTGCTCCTCGACGACCGCGCGGCTCTCGTCGCGAACTGCATCGGGCGTTCCCGGCAGGGCATCGGAGACGGCCGGAAGGGCCGGAAATCCCAGAGAAGCCTCAAGGAACTCGCACTGGTGACGGCCGCTTTGCGGCTCTATGCGGGGTGAGCGGGCCTATTGACCGCCTACGACCGGCCGCCGGCGTCCGACCCGGAGCACGAGGCGCCACCTGGGACGGCAGGGGAGCGGGTCACACCGTGTCCGCCCCGCCCTGCGTCTGCTCGGTCTGCTGCACGGCGTTGACCCGGATCCCGCGCGGGCCGTATTTCGGCAGCTTTGGTCAGTAGGTTCACGGCCACCTCGCTCGCGCCGTGCCGTGCCATCTCCGAGACGCCGAGCGCGGCCGCCATGGTGCTGATGACCGCCCCGCTGCCCCGCTCGGCCATCGCCGGCGCGAGTACCGCCACCAGGTGGTCGCGAGTACCGCCACCAGACAGTAAGGGAGCCGAGGCGTCGCACCGAGTCGGCGTCCAGCAGGTCGGCAACCACGAAGTCCGCCGTGCCACCGTGTTGCCGGACGGCCTGGACGACGGCCCCGCCGCGCCCTCGGCCCCGGCTCGCCACCAGTACGGGCGTGCCGCACTTCGCGTGCGTTTCCGCGGCGGCTGCCCCGATGCCGCCGGTCGCCCCGTCACCTCACCAGCGAGACTTTCCCTGTCAACGACGCGGTCGTTACGGAGCCTGTGCCCGGGCTCGCGTCAGTCACGTTCAGTGATCTACGGACCACCTGCCCGCTTCCGCGCCGACCGAGTGGGCGACCCACGGGTCTCGGGGAGGCAGTCGGAGGGCGCCGACGGCCCCCTCGTTCGGTTTCGACGCGACGCACCAGTCCCCTGGAGCCAGCAGGACGCTGAGGATCACCGCGAGAACCAGCCAGAGTCGGAGTTCGCCCAGGACCTGCGCGTCGTTGGTCAGCCTCGGGGCGAGGTACAGCGCGCCGAAGGAGACCAGCGACCAGACGGGCACGGGCCGACGCAGCCCCAGGGCCTCCCAGACCAAGGCGCCGAGCAGGAATCCCGCCGAGTAGTAGTCGTAGACGCCGGGGTCCAGCAGGAGTCGCGCGCCGATGCCGAGCAGCGGCACCGCCACCCAGCGCCCCCGGAGGAGCGCGGCCGCCCCCAGCGCGCAGCCGAGCACGAGTTGCGCCGGCCGGTCCCACGACGGCGTCCCCGCCGCCGACACCCCGAGCGCGCGCAGCGCCGAGGACGGCTCGTTGACGATGTGGTACTGGGTCGCGCCCAGCGTCGCGGGGTCGGCGACGACGAAGGGCAGCCAGGCCAGCAGCACGACGGCGACGGCGTAGAACGCGACATGCCGTCGTCGGTCGCGGGCCACGGCGAGACCCAGTGGCAGGAAGACCAGAGCCCACGGCTTGGCGTCCACGGCCAGGCCCAGGCACAGTCCCGCCAGTGCCGGGACGTCAGCGAGGACCGCCCGGATCGCCAGTGCCGCGAAGAGCAGCGCCAGCACGTCGTCGAGGTGGCTGTAGTGCACCGCCAGCGATGCCCAGACGATCAGGAACACCGCACCGGCGGCCACGACGGTCATCCGCAGGGCCTGCGGGCGCGACCGCAGATCCGGCTGCCGGGCCAGTGCCGACTGCTCGACCAGCCGCAGCACCAGAAGGCCGACGCTCATCATCGTCAGCTGGGCGGCGACGACCCCGCCGAGGTTCCCCAGAACCCGGGCGCAGAGAAAGGCCAGTGGTCCTATCTGCAGGTTCGGGTAGTTCGCATAGAGGTGAAGGCCCCCCGCCGGCGACGCCTCGGAGCCGGAGAACAGCAAAGTGCTGCCGTTCGCGAAGTAGTGCCACGAGTAGCCGCCGCCGTGCAGGTCCGCCAGGAACCAGACTGTCGCC
Organism: Streptomyces mirabilis; assembly: GCF_039503195.1. Classification (NCBI taxonomy): domain Bacteria; kingdom Bacillati; phylum Actinomycetota; class Actinomycetes; order Kitasatosporales; family Streptomycetaceae; genus Streptomyces; species Streptomyces mirabilis. Next base: position 1,158,174 of record NZ_JBCJKP010000001.1, on the reverse strand, counting down.
CAGAGTCCGAGGAACCACCAGTGCCAGGCGGCTCCGCTCCGCGCGGGGCGGCTGCTCTGATCAGCCATCCTCATGCCTCTCTGGTGGTCGACCCCCTGCCTGGAAAGAGTCTCCTGACCGCTCCCAGGTTCCTGGACAACCATGAGATTCAGGTACAGAGCGCCTGAAACACCTCTGCGGCCGGCCCGGCGTGGTCTCTCACCATGTCCAGCCGTGGCCGCCGCTGTTGTGGGACAGGGCCAGGACGGCGGTGGCCACGGTGAGGTACTGGGTCGGGCGGCCCTGGCTGAACAGGGCCGTCAGGGCCCAGGCGAGAGCCGTGTACCACGGCATCGACCACGGTGCCGCGAGGACCCAGGCGAAGGCCAGCGCGAACGGCAGGGCGATGACGGAGGGGGCGTCCGGAGCGGCGCGGCGGCGTAGCGCCCACGCCAGCGCGAGCATCACCACCGGCCACAGCACGCTGACGATCGCCGCGGTCGAGCCAGGGCCCAGGACCGCGGTGGCGCACTGGTCGAAGACCGCCCACAAGGAGGGTGCGGAGACCAGTCGGGAGGCCGCGGAGAGCGGCACCAGTGCGTGCGCGCCGTAGGCTCCGTAGAGCGCGGCCAGGGTCAGCGCGGCCGCGCATGCCTGCCGGGTGGCCGGTCGCCAGCGGCCCGAACGCAGCAGCGGCCAGGCCAGCCCGACGCCGAACAGGCAGGCACTGATCTTCACACCGCAGGCAAGGCCGACCAGCCCTCCCACGATCAGGTCGTGGTGCCACCGGGTCGTCCTGCGGGCGAGGTGAACCGCGCAGACGGCCAGGCCCGCGACGAGGGTGTCCAGGTGCCCACCCTCGACCAGCACACCGATCAGCAGCGGATTGACGCTCCACACCAGGCCCGCACGGACCGGATCGTCGGCGGTCCGCAACAACAGGTACCCGGTACCCACGAAGACGGTGGCGTTCGCGAGCATCAGCGCCCAAATGGTCAGCCACGGCCGCTCCTGGCCGATGAATGCCGCGGCGCCCTGCCACCACGTCGCCAGCGGTCCGTACACGGAAGGTGTGTTCCGCCACGCCTCGCTCACCAGGTGGGCGTACGCGCCGCCCAGCCGGGCGGGAGTCGTCACGTAGGGGTCACCGCCGAGCGCGGCGATACGGCCGTACGCGGCGTAGCTGGCCGTGTCGGAGGAGCCGACCGGGGTGAGGTTGGCGACGACGAGCGCGGTCATGGCGCCGAGCCGGAACAGGATCCGGGCATCGGGTCTCCAGCCCCGCTCATGGGCCTTGAGCATGCCCAGCGTGCCCCAGCACGACAGCACGATGGCCGCGATCGTGGCCGTCTGGGAGACGGTGCCGGCCATGGCAGGCAGCCGGAGCCAGGGGATCGGTGCCCTGAGCGTGTTGTGGTTGGGCGCGCTCGCGCCGACCAGGGCGAACAGTGCGATCCCGGCCCCGGCCATCCACGCCGCCGGGCGCGGTGTCGGCCGGTCGACGACCATCGGCTTCCGCGGGGGGAGTCTCCGCATCGGGGCCGCGAGACGCAAAGTCCACCCATTGTGGTTGGTCGTCAAAGTCACTCTCCGGGGCGTTGCGTCAGTTCGCGGCAAGGGCTGTCATGACGATCTTGCCCGCGAACTGGTGGATGCCCTCGCCGCTGTCGAGCACCACGGCCGCCCTCGCATCGCCGCTCCTCCGGCAGATGGCCCAGTGGGTGCCGCAGCACCTCTTCGTCCGTGGCGGGCAGCCTGTCAACGAACCGGGCGAGCACGGCGTCGGGGTCCGGGTCGGACTCCTGCGCCTGGTGCATCCGGCGAGCGGTCATGCCCTGACGTCGGTGAGCGCACAGGAATGAACGACTACCGCAGAGCCCATCGTCTACATGGCTGTAGACCGTAGGTGGCCGCAGGGGATTCCCGCGGCTCGTGTCCGGCAGCGGCTGTCCGTGGTCGCTGAGCGGGCCGACCTCGTAGCCTCGCTCCGTGCAGGTGTCGAGGATGCGGGGGAGCGCGCCGAGCGCCAGGCGCCGGGGGCCGAGGTGCGGTCCGAGTCGTGGAGCAGGACAGGGCTGCCGCCGTCGAGGTCCGCGGTCACTGCGGCGGGCCACGAGATCGGCGTCCACGGCCGGCAGCACCGGCCGCTGCTGCTGCGCGGCCCGCGCGCGCCCTATGACGACGCGACCCCGGTGCCGACGGCGCACGCCCACATCGCGCAGGCGGTGGCGACGGTGACCACGGGCCGCCGGGGCGCCCGCGGCACGGTCGCCGACATCACCGACACCCGGCCGACGCTCTTCCGCCCGGCGTAGGGTGTCATGTTCATCGCCGCTCACGCGGGCGGCGGGGCCGGCCGGGGCGCGGCGGCGGGGGCGCGGCTGTCAGGGAGAGCCGGCGGCCCAAGGTGACGACCAGATCGCGGGCGAGCGCGAGGTTCCCGGCCCTGCGGCACCGTAGACTGCGCTGTCGGCCGTCGGGGCCAGTCAGGTTGGGGACCCGCGCACCCCATCGGCCCGTGCGGCAGCTTCTTGAGGCGGAGATCGTGACGTCGAGTGCGGCATCTCTTGTACCGGTCAACCCAACCCTCGGCGTCCTGCTCGCCGTTCTGCTGTTGGTGGCGGCAGCGGTCGCGGGCCGGTTCCGTCTCGATCCGCACCCGTACAAGAGCCGGGCCCGGGAGATCCTCCTCGCCGGCTTCCGCGCGGCCCTCCAACTCGCCCTGGTCTCGGTGGTCATCACCTGGGCGGTCAAGTCAGTGCTGGGGCTCCTGGTGTTCCTCGCGGTCATGTTCGCGGTGGCCGTGCGCACGGCCGGGCGGAGACTCACCGGCAACCACACCTGGTGGCTGACGGCCGCCCCGATCTCCGCGGGTGTGATACCGGTCGTTGTGGCGCTCCTCGCCACCGGCCTCGTCCCTTTGACGGGCGTCCCCCTGATTCCGATCACGGGCATCCTCATCGGTGGGGCACTCACCGTGACCGTACTTGCCGGACGGCGTGCCCTGGACGAACTGTCCCAGCGTCGCGGGGAGGTGGAAGCCGCGATGGCGCTGGGGTTCCTGGACCGGGACGCGCGGATGGAGATCGCACGTTCCGCGGCCTCCGAGGCTCTCCTGCCCGGTCTGGACCAGACTCGTACGGTCGGGCTGGTCACGCTCCCCGGGGCGTTCGTCGGCATGCTCCTCGGAGGGGCCAGCCCTGTGCTGGCCGGAGTGGTGCAACTGTTCGTCCTCATCGCGCTCATGGCTGTGCAGACCATCGCGGTGGCGGTGACCCTTGAGCTCGTCACCCGGCACCGCCTGTATCGCCCGGGACCGGACCTTCGCGCAGGTTCCCCGCGCGCGGCCAGAAGGTTTCGCAGGGTCCCGGCGCCGAGCCGTCCATCCGAGTAGAGGCCGGCCGGCCCTACGCGGTCACTACGAGCGCGATCACGAACTTGGCCATGCGGCCCGGGGGCGGCAGCCAGGTCCTGGCGGCTCATCGGCTCGGCGTCAACGAGGGCAACGCCACTTTCGAGGCCATTGCCCCGGCCCGGGAGGTGCTCGACGCCGCCCGGTCGAACTCGAAGGCGACGGCGGGGTACTGGGCTGGGCCGCAGCGGCTCCGGTCTTCGGCCGGGGCGCGTACGTCGGCGGCGTCGAGCACTCCGTGACGGTCCTTGACTCTCTCGGCGGTGTTGGTGAGGCGACGGCGGAGGGGGCGCGGCCTGCGTCGGCGAGGGCGGCGGTGCCGGTGCGGCTCCCGGCGGTGGTGTGACCGTTGCCTCGCAGGCCGGTCCGGAGATGGTGGCCGATGACGTCGTCGTCCTCGACCACGAGGACTCGGAAGCGGCCGTTGTCGGGTGCGGCGGGCGTACCCAGGGCCGTCAGGGTAGACACGTCGGTTGTCGCGCGCCGGCTCACAGGTCGCGTAGTTCCTCGATGGCGGGGCGCCGGGCGCGGCGGATCCCGTTCAGGGCTGCGGCCGGTACGGCGATCAGGGCGGCCAGTGCTGTCGGGCCGAGGCAGGCGCCGGGCACGGCCGGGCTGGCGGGCGGGGGGTCGAAGACGCCGGTGAGGACCTTGACCAGCATGTCAGACAGGGCCCAGCCGATGAGAATGCCTCCGGCCGGCCCGGTGACGGCCAGGAGCAGGGCCTCGGTAAGCCGGCAGTCAGGATGCGTTCAGGTGCCCGGTGGCACGGTCGGACAACGTGACCTATGAAACGCGTGAGAGTCAGGTGGTTCCGCAGGCCGGTCAGCCCTCCGGTTCGCGGGGCCGGCTGCGTTCGAACAAGGTGCCCAAGGTCACCGTCTACTTCTGGATCATCAAGGTGCTGTGCACGACGGTCGGCGAGACCGCGGCGGACCTGCTGAACGAGAAGGCGGGTCTCGGGCTGACCGGTGTGTCGGTGCTGATGAGTGGCCTGCTGGGCGTCGTCCTGGTGGTCCAGTTCCGCTCCAGCGCCTACCGGCCGGGCGTGTACTGGTCGGCGGTGGCGCTGATCAGCGTCGTCGGCACGCTGATCAGCGACAACCTCACCGACCACATGGGAGTGCCGCTGGAGGCGAGCACCACGGTCTTCGCGATCGTCCTCGTGGTCGTGTTCGCCGTCTGGCACCGGCGCGAGCGGACCATGTCCATCCACCACATCGACACCACCAGCCGTGAGTCCTTCTACTGGCTGGCGGTCCTGTCCACCTTCGCACTCGGCACCGCAGCCGGTGACCTGGTGTCCGAGCGCGTAGACCTCGGCCACTGGCTGTCCGCCGTGCTCTTCGCGATGGCCATCGCCGCGGTGGCCATCGCGCACTTCGCGCTGGATCTGGACGCGGTGTGGAGTTTCTGGATCGCCTACATCCTGACCCGCCCGCTGGGCGCCTCGATCGGCGACTACCTCTCCCAGCCCACCAGCCATGGCGGCCTCGATCTGGGCGCCGTCGTGACCAGCGCTCTGTTCCTGGCGGTCGTCCTCGCACTGGTCACCTACCTCTCCGTCACCCGCGGGGATGTCGCCGAACCGGAGCACCCGTCGGGGTACGCGGCCTGAGCCACGAGCCAGTCCGATACCTCCTGCCGTCAGCTGCGGCCGCGCTCGATCACTGGTTCATCCCGCCCGGGCCCTTTCGCGATCACGATGTACCGCGCGCCTCGGCCGAGCAGGTAGCTGGCGTGCTCGCGCTGGGTGTGCCTGGCGTCGCTGGTCACGACCACGCCCGCCAGATCGGCGGGGGGCTCCAGCAGAGGCTGGAAACAGGTGATCTCGTTGGTCTCCTCGCCACCGTCGAGTCGGGCCAGGACCAGGCCGGAGAGGTGGTCGCAGACGGCGAGTCGATGAATCTAGCGGCCCGTGGCCCTGGCCGCTCCGCGCAGGGTCTTGCCGTCGACCGCCTCTGCGTGCAGCCGGCCGTCGGCCCCTGTGCGCGGGCGGGCCACCGCCCGGTCCGACGCGTCGCCGTCGGTGCGGCCCGGCAACCGACGCACCGTCGCCTCCGTCGGCAGGCACCGCTTCGGGGACAGCGGATCGGGCCGTACGCCGAGACGCTCCAGGACGGACGGCGGGGCGTCGGTGATCCACTCACCCACCGCCGGCAGGGAGGTCGCTCCGGCCGGATCCGCGCACGCGGTCAGCGCAAGCATGACGACCAGCGCGTGCCCTACGCCGCGCGGGTCGCGAGGGCCGGGCACCTCGGCCAGACGCTCCAGCAGGCCCGGGAGCTCCCCGGGTACGGCCCCGGGATGATCGGGGAGTCGGTCAAAGGCGACCGGGATCGGCGATGACGCGTCGGCAGGCACGGATCATTCGCCCGCGGTGTCCTCGGCCTCCCAGCGAAGCAGGTCGCCCGGCTGGCACTTGAGCACCTCGCAGAGCGCGGCGAGCGTCGCGAAGCGCACCGCCTTGGCGCGGCCGTTCTTGAGTACCGCCAGGTTGGCGGGCGTGATCCCTACCCGGTCTGCGAGCTCGCCCACGGACATCTTCCGCCTGGCCAGCATCACGTCGATGTCGACGGCGATCGGCATCAGATCACCTCGTCCAACTCGGCCCGCATCCGCGCCGCTTCGACGTCGCGGGCGACGGCCTGGGCGAGCAGCATCCGCAGCACGAGCACGATGAGCGCGACTCCCAGGATGGCCACGCCCATCCCGCCCATGATGAGGGTGACGCCCGGGTCGTCCCGCTGGCCGGGCGCATTGACGGCCGTGACCGCGAACCACACGAGAGCAGCCGCAACGATCGCGCCGATGATGACGTCCACGTACCGGAAGGCGGCGTGGGAGAACACGGTTCCGCGTCGCACCATCGTCACCAGTCGCCAGACACAGACCAGGGCGACCTGGGCCGTCCCGATGCCCAGGATCGTGATCACGCGCAACGGGGTCAGCGGGAGCGACCCGTCCTCCGGGTCACTCCCGCTGACCAACGCCCACACCATCAATGCCTGTACGAACACCGTGCCGGTGAGCACCACCACGAGCACGGCGCGCAGCGCGCGCACTGCCAGCCTTCCCATACCGATCCTCCCATCGATCCACGATGGGAATCTATCGAATGTCGATAGATGAAGCAACGGTTGGGTCGGAGGACGGGCGGCGATTTCGCGCCACGGCGGGATGACGCCGCCCCCTCCCGCGGCATGGCGCGATGCGAAGGTTCTCGATCTTGCCGAAGTCGACCTCGCCCAGCCGCGAATCGGGTGCCATCCGACTACGCCGAAGCCAGTTACGGAGGAGAGGTGCGTGTGCATGGAGCCGTGCTGCACGAGTGGAGCGAGTGATACACGGTGGCAGTCAGGATGCGTTCAGGTTCCCGCTGGCACAGTCGAGCAGTATGACCAATGAAACCTCTGAGGGGCAGGTGGTTCCAGAGGCGGACACCCGGCAAGGAGACCGGCAGTGAGTCGGCGAGCAACCAGCCGAGGCGGACCCACGCCGCCTCTCCGGCACTGGGTGGGGAGTGACGGGAGCGCCTTTGCGTGGCCAGGAGGGGGAGGCCGCACGGGGGATCGGGTGACCCGAATTCACGCGCTTCGCAGATTGAATTCTGGGACGAAGTTCCCAGGATTTCACCCAAAGGCGTTTTCTGCATCACGCGGGGCAATCTCAGGACCGCGCCTATGGGGTATGTCGCCCCGGGGTCATGACAGGTGTACAGAAAGTCCTTGCGCAGGCCAAGGAAAGAATAAAAGCAGAGGTCATTCCGGGAATGCGAACCGTGCCGCGGATATCGCCCCCGGCGGCGCGGCCCGGGCGGGCTTGACGAGCAATTGAGGTCATCCCGCTGTCCTGCGGATCCCCGGCTGCGCTTGTCCACACATTTGTAGGCATTCACCGTTCCGCAGTCGTGAGGGGCGCCCCCTCTGTGCTGCCGCCCGTTCTATGTGAGGGTTACATGACAACCGTGACGACGCCCGAGAGCTCTCGGACGCATGTCAAGCAGATGCTGAACAAGGTTCCCGAGGTCACGATCTGGTTCTGGATCATCAAGATCTTGTGCACCACGGTCGGCGAAAGCTTCGCCGACTGGATCAACATGAACCTCGGCGTCGGCCTGATCAACACCTCATTGATCTTCACCGCGGTTCTGGCAGGTGTCCTGGGCTGGCAACTCACCACCAAGCGCTACGTCCCGTTCGTGTACTGGCTCACCGTCGTGGTGGTGAGCGTGACCGGCACGCTTTACACCGACATCCTCACCGACAGCCAGGGCGTTCCCCTCGCGCTGAGCAGTAGCGTGTTCGCCTGCATCCTCGCCGTTGTCTTCGGGATCTGGTACGCCCGCGAGCGGACCCTGTCGGTCCACACCATCACCACGCGCCCCCGTGAGCTCTTCTACTGGCTCGCGGTCCTGGTCACCTTTGCCCTCGGCACCGCGACCGGCGACTGGACCCTGGAACTGACCGGCTGGACCCCGGGCGTCTCCGTGCTCCTGCCTCTCGGGTTGATCGGCGTGATCGTCCTCGCATGGCGCCTCGGTGCCAACGCGGTGCTCTCCTTCTGGCTGGCCTACATCCTCACCCGCCCGCTCGGCGCCAACCTCGGCGACTGGCTCGGCTCGCCCAGCGGCGACGGCGGACTGGGCCTGGGCACCGCGGTGACCAGCGTGATCTTCCTGGCGGCGATCCTCGCCACGGTCGTGTACCTCACGCTCAGCCGCAGCGATGTCATCGAGGCCAACGACCTCACCGATGCCCCACGAGCGCTGAACCCGGCGCGTGAGCGGATCATGCTCGGTTACTACGCCGTCGTGGCGGTCGCGACCGCTGCTCTTCTCATCTGGGCGCACCACCAGCCCCACGCGGCCGCGGCCGGCGAGTCCGACACCCCGGCACCTGTGACCGCCCACCTCACCCCGCAGCAGGCGACGTCGCCGTTCCCCCGGCTGAGATCGCGAAGTTCCGCACGATCACAGCTGACACCCTGGCAAAACTCAACTCGGGCAACCAGCAAGCCGCGACCACCCGAGTGACCGACCTCGAGACCGCTTGGGACGATGGCCAGCCCACGCTTGAGCCCAAGAGCGAGCAGTCCTGGCGCTTCCTCGACAGCGAGATCGACCACGTCCTGAAGTCACTGCGCGCTTCGAACCCCGACAAGGCCACCGAGGTCAAGGCACTCAACACCCTCCTCACCTCTCTCGGCTAACCGGCCACGATGCCGGACTGCCTCGACGCATCCCCTGCGCCGGGGCGGTCCGGCATTCCGCACCGGACTCGGCACATGGATCGCCAACCGCCGCGGCCGCCAGGCCGGCCAAAGGGCCGACGCGCCCCCGCGCCGGCTGCCGGCTCACCGCACCCGGGCCGATCTGACCACGTGCCTCGCCGCTTCGCCGTGAAGCAACTGCTGGTCCCCACCGACCTGTTCACGACCGGCTTCCGGGGTCGGCTGCTGCGGATCCCCCTGCTCGCGGCCGAGGCCAGGCCGCGCGCCGCTCGCAAACTGGCGCGGCAGCGCGTGGTCGTGCGCCTCGAAGTGCGCCACGCCCAGGAGACCGCCGCTCTCGCAGCCGACCGACCACGGCCACGACGATCACGAAGGTCCATACCGGACACGTCAAGTGATGGAGGAACAGGGCGGTCGAGGCGAGGCCTGTGGTCGGATTCCGAACGGATCGCCGGGGCGGCGCGCGGCGTTGCCCAAGCCGCCGGCCTCTTGCTGCCCCCGCATCGACGAACTGCCGTGGATTCGACTTCAGTTGTTGACGCCGGGCGGGGGTGGGGCTACAACCCGGGGAGAGCGCTCTCACACCAGCTGTTGCTCCTGCCCCCCCGCACGCCGAACCGGCTTGAGGAGACCCCCCATGCAGACTTCCGCCGGCGTATCCGGCACACTCGGCAGACCTTCGGCCGCCGCCGTACGCTCCCGCACGGCTCTCGGTCTGGTCGTCATCCTGATGGTCGCCTGCTTCGCCGCGCTGACTCCCTCGCTCGCCCGCGCTGCCGACCAGTTGCTGTCCCAAGGACAGCCCGCCACCGCGTCCTCGACCGAGAGCGGGTCCTTCCCCGCGAGCGCGGCCGTCGACGGCGACACCGGCACCCGATGGTCCTCGGCTTTCGCCGATCCGCAGTGGCTGCGGGTGGACCTCGGTTCCACACAGCAGCTCACCCGCGTCTCGCTGAACTGGGAGGCCGCCTACGCCACCGGATACCAGATCCAGACCTCGACCGACGCGAACAGTTGGACCACTGTCTACTCCACCACGACCTCCACCGGCGGTACCCAGAACATCAACATCACAGGCAGCGGGCGCTACGTCCGGGTGTACGGCACCGCTCGGGCCACCCCGTACGGCTACTCGCTGTGGGAGTTACAGGTCTACGGCCCCGGGAGCACCACTCCGCCGGACGACTTCTGGGGCAGTACCAGTGACATACCCCCGGCGAGCAACGCCGTCGAGGTGAAGATCCTCAACCGCACCAACGGCAAGTACCCGGACAGCCAGGTGTACTGGAGCTTCAACGGGCAGGTGCACTCCATCGCCGAGCAGCCCTACCTGGACATGCCCGCCAACTCCGCGGGCCGCATGTACTTCTACCTGGGCTCGCCCATCGGCCCCTACTACGACTTCATCGAGTTCACGGTCGGCACCAACGTCTTCAACGGCAACACCGCACGGGTCGACGCCTTCGGCCTCAAAATCGCCATGCGCCTGCACACCAAGGACGGTTACGACGTCGAGGTGGGCGAGAACCGGCAGACCTTCGCCGAGGACCGCGCCACCACCTTCCAGCGCTTCACCGACGCGGTTCCGTCCCAGTTCAAGGTCCTGGCTCAGACCCAGGCTCCGTACCGGATCATCGCACCCGGCAGCGACCCGAGCTTCCGCGCGGGTGGCGCGAGCGCCGCCTACTTCACGTCCTACGCCCAGTCGGTCGACGTGAACGCGGCCACCTCCGACATCTTCGGCTGCGCCGCCTCGCTGGCCGCCAACCCCGACATGTGCGCCGCCCTCAACCGCCACGTGGCCACCCTGCCGGCGTCGCAGCAGTCCGACCCGGCGCAGTTCTACACGGCGGCCCCCGCGAACTACTACGCCAAGTTCTGGCACGACAACGCCATCAACCAGCTCGCCTACGGCTTCCCCTACGACGACGTCGCGGGCCAGTCCTCTTTCATCTCGCACGCCAACCCGCAGTGGCTCCTGGTCGCCGTCGGCTGGTAGGCACGGACACATCGCGAAACGGGGCCGCCCTCGTCAGGAAGGGCGGCCCCGCTTCATGGGGTGATGGTCTGAGTCACCGGACGTTGATCGTGAAGGTGGACGTGGTGTTGCGGATGTCCTGGGCGTTGCCGCTCATCCGCAGGTTGACGAAGGTGGCCGAACCGACGGCCGGTCCCTGACCGGGCTCGGGGAGCTCGTTGGCCCAGATGCCGAACCCGGACTTCGCGTCGAACGCGTCCCCACTCTTCTTGGAGTTGGTGATGGAGATGTCGGTGAAGATCGTGTCCTTCACCGGGAACTGCGGCTGGCCGCCGACGTAGTTGGTCTGGAACATCACTCCTCCGTAGGTGGAGTCGTCGATGTCGACGTCGTTGACCCTGATGCCCTGGAAGACCTTCGACGCGGAGAACGCCCAGATGGCCGGGAAGACCTGCGAGCCCCAGAAGTGGCCGCCCGTTCTGTCCAGGGAGACGTTCTCGATCGTCGTCGGATCGGTCCCGAAGCCGTTCATCGGGTAGCCGAAGTCCAGCGAGGAGATCGTGATCCCGGAGTAGACCAGGGTGTCGGCGACCCGGATGTTGCGGAAGGTGTTGTTGTAGCCGCCGTAGACGGCGATACCGGCCGCGCGCCAGGTGAGCGTCGACGTCAGGTTCTCGTAGAGGTTGTTCTTCTCGTCGGCGCCGCCCGCGTCGATCGCCGAGAAGAGCGCGAAGCTGTCGTCACCCGTGGCCCGGGCGTCGTTGTTGACCACGTGGTTGTCCGTGGAACCGTTCGTCATGTTGATGCCGTCGGCGAACGTGTCTCGGATGCGGGAGTTCTTGATGGTCATGTTGTCGGTGTTGGCACCCCAGTAGAGGCACACCATGTGCTCGACCCAGATGTCGTCGATGGTGATGCCCGAGACGTTGGAGAAGTCGAACACCTTGCCCGGACCGTCGATCCGGGACGTGTAGTTGCCGAAGTAGGAGAAGCCGGTGAATGACGAGCCGTCGGCGGTCGCCTCGGCCCGGAAGCCCACGTCGGTGTTCTCCTGCGCGGCGGGTGCGTGGAAGCGGGTGAACCACGACCCGGCTCCGACGACCTTGACCGCCTTGCCGTAGACCTGGAACTTGCTGGAGGTCTCGTAGTCTCCGGCGGGCAGGTAGACGCCGACGAGCTTGCCCGTGGTGTCCATGCGGACCTTGTCGAGCGCGTTCTGCACGTCCTGGTGGGAGAAGCCGGCCGGGACCGTGTAGGCGGCCGGGTCCGGGTTCGGGACCGCCGTCGCCTGTTCGAGGTTGATGAAGTCGACTGCGTAGGTGGAGGTGTTGGCCGCGTCTTTCTGGAGGCGGATCTTGGAGCCGGCCGGAACGGTCCTGCCGAGCTGCAGGTTCGCCTCGTCGTAGATGTGGCGCGGGGCACCGGAGCCGGGCGAGTTACCCGGAGAGGTCTCGTTGCCGTAGAGCCAGGCGTACTTCGACGTGAGGTCGATCGGCTTGAGGAACTGGCCGTCCACGTAGACATTGAGCGTCGTGTCGGTGCCGTCCGGGATCTCGAAGCGGGTCACCAGGGTGTTGGTGGCCGCCCGGGTGGTCCACTCGACGTACTGGCCGGTCCCGGTGAGGGTCACCGCCTTGCGGCCGCTCGCCTCGCCCGCGATGTCGCCGATCGTGCGGTTCGGGCCGACGACCTTGGCGCCGCCGCCGACGGTGCCGTCCTCGGCCTCGTACATGTCGTACGGCATGTCCGCGCCGCGGCCGACGAACAGGGCCTGCGTGGTGGTGTTGTTGGCTCGCTTGACCGGCAGTTCGTTGGCGTCGTCGGCGATCACCGCCTTGACGGTGTACTTGCCGTTGGCGGCCGTCCAGGAGCCGAGGCCGACCGGTGCGGTCGTCTGGCCGGACGCGATGGCGCCGCTGTAGGAGCCGGTGAGCGTCTTGACGGTGGCGCCGTTGGAGTCCTGGACCGTCAGCGTGACGTTGTGGGCGCCGGAGGCCGAGGCCACCGTCCCCTGGTTCTTGATCGCGACGGTGAACGAGACGTTGTCGCCCGCCGAGGCGCTGGAGGGCGTCCAGGCGACCGGAGCGGCGACCAGGTCCGAGCTGGAGACGGGCTTGACGACGAGGGCGTCGGAGCGGGTGAAGACGTTGTTCGCCTCGTTCTGCTCGATGACCTTGTTCGACGGGTCCACCTCGGCGCCGAGCGGGTAACTGCCCGCATCCCGGGTGCCGATGCTCGCCGTGACCGTCGTCGAATCGCCGGCCGCGAGGGCCGGGACGTCCGCGGTGGCGGCCTTGGTGCCGCCGAGCGTGAAGTTCAGGTCCGTGGCCTTGGACGGCTTGCTGCCGCCGTTGGTGACGGTCGCCGTCAGGCTGATGGCGTCCGACTCGACCGGGGCCGCGGGCATGTTGCTGATGCCGGTGACCCTGAGGTCCGGGTTGGCGGCCGGGGTGCCGATGACCTGGAACTCGGCGACCTGCGCGCCGGGGGCACCGGTGTTGGAGGCGAACTTGAGCTGGATGTCGGCGGCGGAGCCGGAGACCGGGATGGTCACCGTGTTGCCGCTCGCCGGGTTGAACGTGTAGTCCTTGGCGGCCACGAGGCTGGTGAACGCCGTCGCGTCCTGGTCGCGGCCGAGCACCTGGACGTTCTGCGTGCGGGTGGACCAGGCGGCATCGGGGTTGAGCTTGACGACGACCTGGCTGAGGTCGGCGTTGGCACCCAGCTTGGTGGTGAGGGTGGCCGGGTAGGCGCCGCCCCCGCTCTCCCAATAGGTGGCTGTCTGGCCGTCGTTGGCGTTCGCGGCGACATAGGTGAAGGTGTACGAGGACGCCTCGATGGGCTTGCCCTGGGCGAGGTCGGAACCGCCGCCGGAACCCGCCCTGGTGACGCTGTTGCTCGCCACCGACACGTTCCCGGCGGCGTCCTTCGCCTTCACGTAATAGGTGACCGTGGCCGCCGGCGACGGGGTGTCGGTGTACGTCGTGACGTCGCCCGCCACGGACTTGACGAGCTGGTCGCCCGCGTAGACGTCGTAGCCGGTGACCTGGACGTTGTCGCTCGACGCCTGCCAGGTGAGCTTCACGTCGCTGCCGGACTGCGTGTAGGCGAGGTTTCCGGGCGCGGTGGGGGCCTGGGTGTCGCCGCTCGATCCCTTGCGGATGACGCTGTTGCTGTTGGCGGAGACGTTGCCCGCGGCGTCCTTGGCCCGCACGAAGTACGTGATGTCGCCGCCGGCCGGCTGGGTGTCGGTGTAGGTCAGGACGTTCCCGGCGACGCTCGCCCGCAACTGGCCGTTCGCGTAGATGTCGTAGCCCGTCACGGCCGTGTCGTCGGTGGCCGCGCTCCAGGTCAGCTTGATCTGCCCGGTGGCCGGCTCGGTGTAGCCCAGGTTGGACGGCGCCGTGGGCGCCTGGGTGTCGCCGGTCGCCGGTCCGTAGACCTCCAGCTCGGACGCCTGCCCGGCGGGCCAGCCGGTGTTGGCGGTGAACAGCACGCGCACGTACCGCGTGGTGGTCGTGTCGAAGGAGATGGTCGTCGACTGGTCGTTGGTGCTGTCGAAGGTGTACGCCTGCGAGGCCGTGAGGTCGGTGAAGTTCTGGTTGTCGGTCGAGCCCTGGACCTTGAAGGTCTGGCTGCGGCTCGGCCAGCCGCTGGGCAGCCGCAACGTCACCTGGTTGATCTTGACCGACGAGCCGAGGTCGACCTGGAGCCACTGCGGGAAGGCGTTGTTCGTGCTCTCCCAGTAGGTGTTGCGGTTGCCGTCACCAGCGTTGGCCGCGCCGTAGACGTCGGCGTGCCCGCTCTCGCTGAAGGGTTTGCCCTGGGCGAGGTTGGGGGTCGCGGCGGCGGTCGTGAGGACCTGTATCTCGGCGAGCTGAGCGGTGCCGGCGACCGAGTTGGCGCTGAAATCGGCCCGTACGTACCGGGCGAGGGTCGCGGGGAAGGAGACCTTCACCGTGTTGTCGTTGCCGGGGCTGAAGACGTACTGCGCCGACGACGTGAGCGTGGCGAAGCTCTTTCCGTCGGCGCTCGCCTGCAGCGCCAGCGTCTGTTTGCGGGTCTGCCAGTGTTCGGGCAGACGCAGCACGACCTGGCGGACGCGCTTGCTCCGCCCGAGGTCGGTCTGCACCCACTGGGCCGACTTCCTTCCGGCCTGCCAGTAGGTGTCGGTGTCGCCGTCGGTGACGTTGGCTGCGGCGTGTGCGCCGCGGCTGCTGCCCGCCGTGGTCACGGCGTCCGCGACGGCGTTGGGGCCGCCGGCCGCGTGTGCGCCGACGGCGGGCAGGCCCAGAACCATGACGACCGAGGCGAGCGCGGCGGTCGCTGCGCGGCGCCTTGTGGATCTCTGCTTGTGTCGAGTCATGCGGGGTCACTTCCTGCGGAGGCTCGCGCGCCGATGGGCGGCGAGGGCGGCTCATTCCTGGCGGAGTGGTGCAGAAAGGTGCAGGACGATCAGTGCGGAGCGGGGTGCGGTGCGGTGAGGCGGCGGGAGTCGACCTGGCGGAGAAGATCTTCGGAGGACATCGAGGCAGTATTTTGCGTTCTTTCATCGAAATATTGCAGAGCAGAATCGACGGGTCTACAGCTGGAACGGCACAATATTCACCAGAAGCACCCATCACTCGGGAATCATGGCGGCGCGGGCACCACATCCGGGCCGCTGAAGCAGTCAAATGACAGGCGTCGGGACCAGCTTTACCGACCGACGCGGTCCGGACCGCGACGCGGCGGCGGCTGTGGGCTTGCGCTCCGGGACCGCAAATGAACGCAAGGAGCGCAAATTCTTGCGCGATCCATGCGGTCATGGACTTCGAGGTCCAGGGGAAGCGGGTGCTGCCGGGGACGTCCGGGCGGCGCCCGGCATCGGTCCTCTCGCGGAGGCGGTCGGCGTTGTTCGTGAACTTCAGCGGGATCGTCGCCGGGACGGCCGCGTCCGCGTCGGCGGGGACCCTGAACGCGAGAAGCGCCGTAGGCGGATTCCGGCACTGGCATGATCGGAGATCAAGTCGGCCGAGGTGAGGCGGGATCAATGAAGGTGCTTGTCAGTGGCGAGGTGCATGTGGACTACGGCCAGATGTTTGTAGTGAGCGGCGGGGACGAATGCGACCTGCACGATGCCTTCGCCGGGCAGGAGGGCGTCGGGCTCTGCGGGGGCGGAACGGACGGGACGCTGTTCTTACTGACCGGTCTGCACATCGGTGGCGTCGGCTTCACCGCCGAACTGCATGACAGCCGACCTGTGCTGGAAGAGACGTGGGAGGAGATCGTCGAGGTCCCGTTCCGGCCGGTGTCGGAGGAGACGAAGCTGCGGCAGTGGAACTGGAAGAAGTGGTGGGAGTTGGGACTGGAGATGCGCGACTACCGCGTGCGGTACTCCGCCACCGGTATGGATGCCGGCAGGAGTATGAACGTCCGGGAGGACGACGAGCCTCAGACGGATGACCGGTATCTGCTGCAGTTCTGGCCTGCCCCGCCCGAACCGGCACGGCTGCTCAAGCAGACCAGCCGTGCAGCCGCGTCCTGGCACGACTTCGCCACTTCGCCCGTGGGCTGACCGCTGGAACGGACCGGCTGCTGAAGCCCGGTGAGGACTCAGAGTCTCGCGGACGGCTCCGGCTGCCCCCGAATCGGCACGTAGGCGGCTTCGGTGGCGGACGGCCATGGTGGCTCAGCCTTCCAGGTAGGCGAGTACTGCCAGGATCCGGCGGTTGTCGTCCTCGGACGGTTCGAGTCCGAGTTTGGTGAAGATGTTGTAGCTGTGCTTGCTGACGGTCTTCTCGCTGACGAACATCCGGCCGGCGATGGCGGCGTTGGAGCGGCCCTGGGCCATCAGCGTGAGCACCTCGTGCTCACGCGGGGTCAGCTCCAGCAGGAGAGGGTCTGCCGAGCGGTGGGTGAGGAGGGCGCCGACCACGTCGGGGTCCATGACCGTACTGCCGGCGGCGACCTGCCGGACGCCTGCGACGAACTGGCCGACGTCCAGCACCCGGTCCTTCAGCAGATAGCCCACCGCCCCGGCGCGGTCCGACATCAGTTCCCTGGCGTACAGCTGCTCGACGTACTGCGAGAGCACCACGACGGGCAGGCCGGGGATCCGCTTGCGTACGTCGATCACGGCGCGCAGGCCCTCGTCGGTGAAGGTCGGAGGCAGCCGCACGTCGACGACCGCGACGTCGGGCCGGTGGGTCGTCAGCGCCCTGATCAGAGAAGGGCCGTTGTCGACGGCGTCGACGACCTCGAAACCGTTGGCCTGGAAGATCCGGATCAGGCCCTCTCTGAGCAGGGCGAGGTCTTCGGCTATGACGATGCGCACGGCAGCGACATCCTTATCTCGGTGGGTCCGCCGGGCGGACTGTCGGCGGTCAGCGTGCCGTCGAAGGCCGCCAGCCGCCGCGCGATGCCCCGAAGGCCGGTGCCGCCGTCGGGACGGGCGCCCCCGCGGCCGTCGTCGGACACCCGCATCGTCAGCGACCCCGCCGTCGTGCCCGGGTGGGGCGTGAACTCCACGGTGATCTGTATGTGCCGGGCCTGGGCGTGCTTGATGGCGTTCGCCAGGGCCTCGGCAACGACGAAGTAGGCCGCGGACTCGACCGGCGCGGGCAACCGTCCGGGCAGGCGGGTGACCACCGTCGTCGGTATCGGGTTGGCCAGGGCCAGGGCCTGCAGGGCGCCGTCCAGACCGCGGTCCGCGAGCACCGGCGGGTGGATGCCGCGTACCAGGTCGCGCAGTTCGGCCAGGGCGCTGGAGGTGGATGCGCGGGCCTCGGCCAGCAGCTGCTGGACGGCCTGCGGATCGTCGGGCAGGAGTTGTTCGGCCAGGCCCAGGCTCATGCCCAGCGACACCAGTCGGGCCTGTGCGCCGTCGTGCAGGTCCCGTTCGATCCGGCGCAGTTCGCCCGCCTGGGTGTCGACGGTCTCGGCCCGTGACGCGGCCAACTGTGCGACGCGGGCCCGTAGCTGTGTCTGCGCGGTGGGCGCCAGCAGGGAGCGGATCACCAGGGCGCTGAGGTTCGCCAGCCGCTCGGCGGTGGTGTACCAGAGCAGGAGGAACACCGGGCCGAGCGGGACCATGGCGAACGACTCCTGGACGCTGTGCAGACGAAAGCCGTTGCCCAGCGGTGTGCGGAACACCTGAGGAGGGGTCAGCGCGAACAGCAGCGGATAGGCCAGGTAGAAGACGCCGCAGAGGAAGAGCAGGAACGACAGCCCGTAGGTGAACCACCCGGTGATCGAGTTGGCCACCAGCCAGGCCCAGTCCCTCCAGGTCGCAGGGTCGCGCAGGATCGCCCCCAGCCGCATCGGCCAACCGCCGTCGGGTGTCGGCAAGTAGGGCCGGGCCACCGGTTCGCCGAGTCGGTCGGCGGCCCACTGACGGTGCAGGTCGGCGAACCAGCGCACCAGGACGGTGGAAAGCAGGGTCAGCGGGATGCCGACCCAGAGCACGACGACCGTCACCGAGGTGATCCAGAGCGTGAGCAGGCCGAAACCCAGGACCGCACCGAGCAGCAGCACCAGCGACCAGCCCAGCAGGCTCACCCGCTGGGCGAGACCGGCGCGCGGGGCGACGCCGGGCGCGGGACGTTCCCCCGACTGCGGTGTGCCACGGGGGAAGTGGCGCTCGCCGGTGTGAGTCATCGCGCTCCAAGGTCATGCATCGGTCCATCGTCGTGCATCGGTGCCGCGTCGACCGGCCGGCCGACGCCAGGCCATCGTCACGGGCCAGAAGTTGATGATGACCGGCCGGCCCGAGTTCGCGCACTGGGGTTATCTCCACCATCGCAGGGGCCCAGCACCCGTGTTCTTCGCCTGCGTGGCCGGGAGGCTGAAGTGGTCGGAACGCGTGGTGCGGCAGGCCCCACGTGGATGCGGTCTTCGCCCGACCCGATCGGCCCGTTCCCCACGTTCGATCGACCCATGACCCCTGCCCCATGTCCAGGAGGACACCTCATGCTCCGGAACACGCCCTACCCGGGCCACGCTCGGCAGGCATACCTGACGCTGGCCCTGGCCGCGGCACTGACGGGTACGCTCGCGACCTGCGAGGCGTCCGCCGCGTCGCAGGGCACCGCCCATACCCGGACCGGACGGCCCGGCGTGGTGGCAGCCCAGGAGGCCCGACTGGCAAGGCTCGCCCAGCAGGACGTGGAGGCCGGAGCTCCCGGCGTCGTCGTGCGGGTCGGCAAGGGCGACGGGCGGGCGATCGAGATCGCCCGGCAGGCGCCCTGGACCAGGGCCGACCACGCGCTCGCCGCGAGCGACGAGTTCCGGATGGGCTCCCACACCAAGACGATGGTCGCCACCGTGGTCCTCCAACTGGTCGCCGAACACCGGCTCCGGCTGACCGACCCGGTCGAGAGGTGGCTGCCCGGCCTCATCCCGAACGGCGCCGCGATCACCCTGCGGATGCTGCTCAACCACACCAGCGGCCTGTTCAACTACACCACCGAACCCGACGTGCTCAAGGCGTTCACCGGCCAGGACACCAGGGTCTGGACGCCCCGGGAGGTGCTCGCCGCCGCCGTCCGGCACGACCCGCTGTTCGCACCCGGCACGAGTTACTCCTACAGCAACACCAACTACACCGCGCTCGGCCTGATCGCCGAGAAGGTGACCGGACACACCCTGGGCGACCTGGTCCAGGAGCGGATCGCCGGGCCGCTGCACCTGAAGAACACCTACCTGGTCACCGGGTTCGGCGAGACGAAGAACCCCCGACTCGCCCACGGCTACGAACCGGACGCCGCCCACGTCGGCCCGCTGCTTCCCCCGTACGCGCCCGCCGGGACCGCGTTCGCCGGCCCGGCCCGGTCCGCGGGATACGTCGACACCACCGGGATCAACGCCAGCACGCTGTGGGCCGCCGGCGGCATGGTCTCCACCGCGCAGGACTGGGCCCGCTTCTCCAGCGCGCTGATCTCCGGCAAGCTCCTGCCGCCCGCCCTGCTGAAGGAGATGCGCACCACTGTCGCCGAGGAGTCCGAGTTCCCGAACCGCCGGTACGGGCTCGGTCTGGAGGAGGTGTCCACCCCTTGTGGCACCGTCTGGGGCCACAGCGGCCAGGCTCCCGGCTACTCCAGCGAGGACTACACCGACTCCACCGGCCGCCGCACTGTCTCGGTCTTCACCACCACGATCTTCGGTCTGGCCTCGCCGCGGACCGGCCCAACCAACCCGGCCGGCCCCGCCAACCAGGCACTGGTGAACGCCGCGGTGTGCACCATGCTCGACAAGCCGATCCCCACCACGCCCGCGTCCGCGCCGACCGACTCCTGAGCCCGCAGCACGCCCGCGTCCGCGCCGACCGACTCCTCATCCCGCACCACCACACCCGCGCACCCTGCCGGCCGGGCTCCTGAGTCCCCACCGCGCGTGTCCCCTGCCGGCTGACTCCTGAGCCCGTGCAGACACCTCGATCCGCCGCCGGGGACGCGGGCCCCGGTCGGCCGCGGCCCCCTGGCGGATCGACGCGGCCGCGCCGACCAGTGCGCGCCGGCCGCCCCCTTCCGCTCTCTTCCACTCTCCGCACCGCAAAGAAGGTTGTTCAGCCATGTCCGCACTAGCCAGATGGTGCTTCCGGCACCGCCTCCTCGTCGTCGGGATCTGGGCCGCCGTGCTGGTCGCGCTCGCCGTGCCGTACGCGACGCTCGGCGCCCGCTACTCCGACGCGTTCAGCCTGCCGGGGACCGAGTCGTCGAAGGCGCAGGCGCGGCTCCAGGCGTCCGAGCCCCGGCAGGCCGGGGACAGTGACCAGATCGTGGTGCACCTGCGCCGCGACGGGTCGATCCGGGACCCCGCCGTCCGACAGAAGGTGACCTCGATGCTGGACCGGGTCGCGGCACTGCCCTCGGTCGCCTCGGTGACCAGCATGTACGGCCCCGCGGGAGCGCCCCGGATCAGCAAGGACGGCAGGACCGCCTACGCGACGGTGACGTTCGACGCCCAGGCCGACCGGATACCGGTCGCCGACGTCACTCGGGTCATCGACACCGCCCAGGCCGCGCGAGATGTGGATCTGCAGGTGGAACTCGGCGGCCAGGCCATCAGCTCCGCGGCCGAGGGCGAGGCGCAGAGCACCGAGGCGATCGGGCTGGTCGCCGCCGGCATCATCCTCTTCGTCGCCTTCGGCTCGCTGCTGGGCATGCTCCTGCCCCTGCTGGTCGCGATCGCCGCGCTCGGCGCCGGACTGCTCGCCGTCGGGCTGACCTCGCACGTGATGACCCTGGGCAGCGACGCCCCGACGGTCGCGGCCCTCATCGGGCTCGGAGTCGGCATCGACTACGCCCTGTTCATCGTCACCCGCCACCGGACCGGCCTGCGGACCGGCCTGGCACCCGAGCAGGCAGCGGTACGCGCACTGGACACCTCCGGGCGGGCGGTGGTCTTCGCCGGACTCACCGTCGTCACCGCCCTCCTCGGTCTGCTCGTCCTGCGGATCGGCCCCCTCAGCGCGATGGGGATCAGCGCCGCGACGGCCGTTCTGGCGACGGTGATCGCGGCGGTGACCCTGCTGCCGGCCCTGCTCGGCCTCTTCGGGGGCAGACTGCTGACCAGGCGTCAGCGGCGAGCCCTGATCACCCGGAACCCAGGGACCGGTCACCCGCCCCTGAACAGGCAAGGGCACGGAACGGCAAGGTCCCGGAGCCGCTGGGCCGAGCAGGTCGAGCGCCACAGGACGTTGTTCGCCGTGGCCGCGCTCCTTGTCGTCACCGTCCTCTCGCTGCCCGCGCTGTCGCTGCGCCTGGGGACCTCGGACGCCGGAAACGACCCGAAGGGCACCACCACCAGAGCCGCGTACGACCTGCTCGCCCAGGGCTTCGGCGCCGGCTCCAACGGCCCGCTGGTGCTGGTCGCGGAGTGGGGCGCGCCCAGCGACGGGCCGGCCCTGAACAGGCTGGTCTCGGCCGTGCGCAGTACTCCCGGAGTGGCATCGGCAACGGCCGGGTCGCCCGCCGCGGCGACCGGACTGTCCGTCATCGACGTGGTGCCGACCGGCGCGCCGCAGGACGAGGCCACGAGCGCCCTGATCACCCACCTGCGCGAGGACGTCGTCCCCGCCGCGGAGCGGGGAAGCGGTTTGACGGTCTACGTCGGTGGCGCGACCGCTGCCTCCGGTGACCTGGCCGACCTGCTGGCGGGCAAGCTGCCGCTGTTCCTCGGGGTGATCGTCGCACTCGGCTGCCTGCTGCTGATGGTCGCCTTCCGCAGCGTCCTGGTGCCGCTGACCGCCGCCGTGATGAACCTGCTCGCCTCGGCCGCGTCCTTCGGAGTCGTCGTCGCCGTGTTCCAGTGGGGATGGGGCTCCGAACTCCTGGGCCTGGGGAAGGCCGGGCCGGTGGAGGCCGAGCTTCCGGTGATCATGCTGGCCATCCTCTTCGGCCTGTCCATGGACTACCAGGTCTTCCTGGTCAGCCGGATGCACGAGGAGTGGGAGCACACCCGCGACAACCACCGCGCCATCCGGATCGGCCAGGCCGAGACCGGCCGGCTGATCAACGCCGCCGCCCTGATCATGATCTGCGTGTTCACGGCCTTCGTCTTCGGCGGCCAACGGGTCATCGCCGAGTACGGCGTGGGACTGGCCGCGGCCGTCGCGATCGACGCCTTCGTCCTGCGCACCGTGCTGGTCCCGTCGCTGATGCACCTGCTGGGACGGGCGAACTGGTGGCTGCCCGCCTGGCTGGAGCGGATCCTGCCGCGCGTGTCGATCGAGGGCACACCCTCGCGCGAACCCCTGCCCGTCATCCCGGTGCCCGTCGTCCCCGTGCCCGCGAGCGCCGCTCGGGCAGAACGGACGGCGGGTCTTCACCACACGGGTGTGACGACGACCGCGAGCCGACCGGCGGTGGTGCCGCCGCCGGCTCGGCCCGAGCCGTCGCTACGACAGGACAGCACGCCGCGCGCGGCGAAGTCGGTCGCTGTGGCGTACCTCTGGTGGTTCTTCCTCGGCCTGTTCGGCATGCACCACTTCTATCTCGGCAGGACCGGCCGTGGGCTGCTGCACCTGTGCACCCTCGGCATCTGCGGGCTGGGCTGGCTGTCCGACGCGTTCACCCTGTCCCACCAGGTCCGGAGCGCGAACGCCCGCGTCGCACAGCAGGACGTCGCACCCCGGGCCGACGCCCCGGCCCTGAACGACCCCGTCCACTGACCGACGGATGCGCCGACAGGCGGAGAGGCCCGGCTCAGGCCGCGTCGGCGGGCGAGGGGGCTTGGACACTGTCGAGGAGCTGCCCGAAGGTGATCTTCTCGTCGGTGGGGCCGCGGGCGGCGACCGGCCGGGCCGTCACTCCTGCGGCGTCTGCCGGATCTTGGCAAGCGTCAGGACACCGCCGCCGATGCCCCATCCGGCGTCGGCGACCTCTTCGACCAGTACGAGGGTGGTGGCCCGGGCGCCGTCGCCGAAGATCTCGGCGTACAGGTCGGTGGTGCGGGTGATGATCTGCTCCTTCTGTTCTGCGGTGAGGGCGCCGGCGGGGACCTTGAAATTCGCGAACGGCATGGTGCTCTCTCTTCGTGCGGGGGCGCCGAAGCTGCTCACAACGAGCAGGAGGTCGACCCCGATGGGGCAACCATCCGTCCGAGTCGCCTGCCCCGGCCAGGGCTGAGCCCACCCAGGGGTCACCAGCCCCTGGCTCGGACCCCGACGGAGAGGCGACGATGAGCGGGTGAACCTTCCCGAGCTTGCGGCGTTCCTCAGGTCCCGGCGTGACCGGATCCGGCCGGCCGACGTCGGCCTGGCCGCCGGGCCCCGGCGCAGGGTGCCCGGCCTGCGGCGCGAGGAGGTCGCGCAACTGGCAGGCCTGTCGGCCGACTACTACACCGAGCTGGAGCGCGGACGTGGCGCCCAGCCCTCGTCCCAGACGCTGGCCGCCCTCGCCAGGGCGCTGCGGCTGGGCGGCGACCAGCGCGACCACCTGTTCCATCTGGCCGACCGGCCGCTGCCCGCATCGGCGCACGGCACGAGCGCGCGGCACGTCCAGCCCGCCCTGCTCGGGCTGTTGGACCGGCTGGCCACCACCCCGGCCCAGGTCATCACCGACCTCCACGAGACCCTCGTCCAGAACGAGCTGGCCGCGGCACTGCTCGGCCGGGCTCCGGAGCCGCGCGGCCCCGCCACCGGCTTCGCGTACCGCTGGTTCACCGATCCGGCCGCCCGCGCGGTCTACCCGCCCGAGGACCATCCGCACCACTCACGGGTCTTCGTCGCCGACCTGCAGGCAGTCTCCGCCCGCCGGGGCCGCGACACCGAGGTCGCCGGGATGACGGCCGCACTACGGCGGCGCAGCGCGGAGTTCGCTGCCCTGTGGGACACCCACGACGTCGGCCTGCGCCGCACCGATCACAAGCGCATCGTGCACCCCGCGCTGGGCGTCATCGAGTTGGACTGCCACAGTCTGTTCAGCGAGGACGGCCACCAGCGCCTCCTGTGGTTCACGGCCCCGCCCGGTACCGAGGGCGCCGCTCAGCTTGAGCTGCTCGGCGTCATCGGCACGCAGGACATGGCGGCGACGGAGGCCGCCTCCCGTACCGAAGGCGGCGTCCACGCGGACTGAGAGTGGATGGCCAGTCCCGGAACCCGCGGCGGAGACGGTTGCGGATCCGCTCGGGCATGGTGTGGGCGATTCCCCGCTCCCCGCAGCCAGGTGCGGATGGCCTTGGAGTGACACCAGGACATCGACGACGGCCAACAGCTCGTCGTGACGGACTCGGCCGCCCGCTCGGCTTCACCGTCACCGGCGGTAACGCCAACGACTGCACCCGGTTCACCGCCGTCATGCAGGCCACTCGCGTGCCCCGGATCGGCCCCGAGCGGGCCGACGAGATCCGCAACCCTCTCCGCCGCGGACGCCACGGCGGACAACCCTTGGCCTTCAACAAAACGGTCTACAGGTGCCGCAACGTCACAGAACGCTGCTTCAACCGTCTCAAGCAAGGGCGCGGCATCGCCACCCACTACGACAGGACCGCCCAGTCCTTCGAAACCGCCATCAGCCTGGCGGCGACATGCCGGCGGTAGCCACCGTCGACCCGCACTTTGCGGATCGTGGGCTGCGTGGCGGTGACTTGGTCGATCAGGTGGGTGTCGGCGATGAAGTCCCGCGGCAGGCTGCCGGACGGCGGGACGAGGCTGACGCACCGCGTCGAAGGTCACTTGGATCTGCTTGATCGACGCCACCCTGGACGACTCGGCTCCTTCACCGTCGCGTGTCCCGCGTGGTCGATCGGTCGGCGGACAGGCGGACCTCCGGCGTGCCGAGGAGAACAGGCGTCTCGCGGGCCGTGCCCATGGCTTCGGACTTTTGGGCTGGGCCGCCCCGGTGGAGTGGGCATCTGGCGCACGCATTTTCGCGCCGGCGAGGCGTTCCGTGGAGTGGCCGCGGACCTTGCCCACCATGTGCGGGGGCGCCCCTGAGGGGATGGCGTCGGTGATGCAGGTCCTCCGGAAGTCGTGGGGCCGCCACCGCGCGGTGCGTGCGTCGGCGGGGCAAGGATCCACGTCGTCGTCCGTGCCGTCGAGGACGGCTGTGCAAGGGCTGCCGAGAGGTAGCCTCCGCCGCGTGCCCCCTCTCTCCGGCCAGGTTCGGCTCCCGGGACCATGGTGGCGGCCGTGCGGTTGCGGCTCAGTTCCTGCCGGGACTTGTCGGAGGCCTGGCGACAGTGCGTACGACTCAGTCCGGCCGTCAGCCGCCGACGGGGCCGGTGTAGGTGCCGGGGTGCGTGGCGCCGTCCTGGAGCAGGACGCTGCCGCCGGGCCAGGCCAGGGTGGTCGAGGTGGTCTCGTTCGGCGGGGTGACGACGACCGAGGTGGCCTTGAACTCGGTGCCGCTGCCCTGGTTCCACGGCAGGAAGGTGATGGTGAACGTCGTGCTGCCGCCGGCGGCCAGGGTGACCTTCTTGGGCGTCGCACCGCTGCGGGTCAGCGACCAGCTGCCGCCGGAGGACTTCAGATCGACCCCGGGGAAGCCCTGGATGGTGCATGCGGCGGACGTCTTGTTCTTCAGCACCACGGCCAGCTGCTGCTGGTCGTCCGAGCTGCTGACCTTGCCGTCGCCGGAGCCGAACGAGAAGCCCAGCCCGGCGGTGTGGCACCGGCCCGCGCCGGTGCCGCCCCCGCTGCCGCCGGTACCGCCGCCCGTGCTGGTGCCCGTACTGCCGCCGCCCGTGCTGCTGCCCGCATCCTTCGTGGCACCCGCGTTCTCGGCCGGGGCGCCGTCGGTCGCGGTGGCGGAGGGTGAGGAAGCCGGTGCGGACGACTGGTCGCCCGACGCGTCGTTGCCGCTGCCGTTCCCGCAGGCGGTGAGCGTCAGGGCCAGCGCGGACGTGGCGGCGAGTGCGGTGGCGGCGTGAAACAGGCGCATGGTGGTTCTTCTCCGTAGTGTAAGGGGCGCTGGCGGGCGCCGTGTTGATCACGACAGTACAAGGCGATCATCAACGGCCCTGTAACAGAGGTGTCCTGACCTCGCGTCAGCCCTTCAGAAAGCTTTCAGGGCACGGTCAGGTTCCGCGGTCAGCGCCATCCTCAAGCGGCCCGTCGTCGACGGCAGCGTTCGCTCCGGATCGGTACTCATCAGGGGCCCGGTCGGGGCCGCGTGAATCCCCAGGTCGTCGCGCGTGAGTGAGGGTCCGCAGTTCTTCCAACCACCCTGCTTTAAAGGGACTTGAATGTATGGTCGGCTGCGGCCTCTCACCGGGAGGGGCCAACGCAGGGGGAGAACTGTGTCAGACGCCATCCGCTTTCCGAACGTGATCGTTTAGTTCGGGTGGGTGGGCATGAACTGCCGTTCGTGGCGGGAGAGATGGGCGTGGTTCATCCGCTCGTCTGGCTCGTGGAGGTCGCTGGTGGTGTCGGTGCTCGGTCTGCTGGAGGCCAGGGAGAAGAGGGTCCGGGAAGAGATCGCGCGGTTGCGGGAGGAAGCCGAGCGGGTGCAGGCCGCGCTCGGTGAGGCGGAAGCTGTGCTTCAGCGGCTGGTGGACGCCCGGGTGACAGTGGCCGAGGTACTGGCCGGGCCGCCTTCGGTGGTCGCGGAGCCGACGGGCAGCGCGGTGGCGGGTTCGCCGGTGCCCCGGCGGGAGACGGGCAACCGGAAGCCGCCGAACTCCCTATCCAGCCTCGGGCTTCACCGCAGGGCGTTGTTCAGCCGAAAGCTACGGATGGGGCTTCTCGGTGCGGTCGGTCACGGCAGGATCTCGACGTACCCGTCGGTTCCGTGCACGCGGATCCGCTGCCCGTCCCGGATCAGCCGGGTGGCCCGTTCCACGCCCACGACGGCCGGCAAGCCGTACTCCCGGGCGATCACCGCCCCATGGGTCATCAGGCCGCCCACCTCCGTCACCAGGCCCGCGACTGCGACGAACAGTGGCGACCAACTGGGGTCCGTGAAGGTCGTGACCAGGATGTCGCCCGCTTCGAGATCGGCCTCCGCGATGTCAAGGATGACGCGGGCCCTCCCCTCGATGGTCCCGGCGGAAACCGGGAGGCCGATCAGGGCGCCGGCCGGCACGTCCTCGCGCCGGTACGCCCCGGTGACGGCCTCACCATCCGAGGTGAGCACCCGGGGCGGAGTGAGCGCGTGGTACGACCGGAAGGCGTCCTTGCGCTGCTGGATGAGCCGGTCGTCCGCCTGGTGCGAGCGCACGACGTCGTGGAGTTCCTGGAACGTCAGGTAGAAGATGTCCTCCTTCTCAGGAAGCACGCCTGCCTGCACGAGACGCTCGGCCTCCTCCAGCAGGGCCTGCTTGTAGACGAAGTAGCGGCTGACGATGCCGTACTTCGGGTACTCCCGGTACCCGATGAAGGTTCTGACCCGGTCGATCATCCTTTTGGCCTCGCCGGCTTTCCGGTCCCCGTCCGGCAGGGCCCGCAAGCGTGACAGCACGTCCTGTTCCTTCCGCTGCGCCTTCTGCCGCCCTTGTTCGAAGCGCCGCTCGGCGGCGCCCGGCTCGAAGTTCCTGACGTTGTCGAGGAGCACGGGCACGAGCGTGGTGGGGCGTTCGCGCCAACGTGGCCTCGTGATGTCGATCTCGCCGACGCAGCGCACGCCGAACCGGTCGAGGTAGGCCTCCACGGCGTCGCGCGCTTCGGTCCCGCCCGCGAGCTTCGCCAGCTCGTCCAGGTAGCCCTCGTCCTCGACGCCCTGCAGGAACGCCACTACCTCCGAGTGAGGGCGGATCACGTCCGCGACGTCGAGCAGCGCCAGTCCCATCTCCGACGTGACGTTGTCGGGGGCGGACAGCGTCAGCGTGTCAGCCGCGTTCTTCTCGCCGAGCCACTCCTGCAGCGTGTCGTTGAGCCACCACGTGGCCTCCATCCCCGCCATGATCGCCTGCATGCTCAGCGGATCACTGAGGACTCGCTTGTGCTCCTCGAAGGCCTCCAGCAGGAACTCGAACAGCGCCGGTCCGGTCTTCGTCCGGATGTCGCGCTCCAGGGCGGCGATGGACACCTGGCTGCGTTCGATCAGCTCGGTGACGATGGCCGGATCGGTCTCGATCGTGGCGGACGCACCGCCGGTCGGCGGCCCGCCGGGACCCGCGCCCGGCAGCGACGGGACGAAGTCGTCGCGGTCGAGGACGGTCTCCAGAGCGTCCCTGACCAGCGGATCGCCTCTCCCCATGACGTCCAGGAGGCCGGCGCGGCTCGCGGGCGAGGCCAGGCGCCGGGTGACGTCGACGAACAGCCTCCCGCCGGCCGTGTGCATCGGCACCATGGCCGTCAGCTGCCACATGGAGAGCCCCAGGGGCTTCATGGGGTCGGTCATCATCTGCTGATGGCCGACGGAGACGTAGACGTGATTCTCCTGGTCGCCGGTCTCGGGGATGGGGAACAGCGTCGTGACCGGCCGGCTCTGAACGATCCGGAAGCCGTCATCGACCAGGCACCATTCGATGTCCTGCGGGCGGCCGAAGTGCGCTTCGATCCGCCGCCCGAGCTGCACGAGCCGCACCACCTGCGCATCCGTCAGCGCCGGCTGCTCCTGCCGCCGCGAGTCGATCGCCACTTCCTGGGTACCGCCGGTCGGCAGGGCGTGAACGGCACGCTGTTTGGCGGCGATCGCCTTGGCGACGACTTCGCCGTGTCGCACCGTGAAGACGTCCGGGTTCACCAGGCCGGAGACCAGGGCCTCGCCGAGACCGAAGCCGGCGTCCACGGTGGCGACCTTCCGGTTGCCCGTGACGGGGTCGGCCGTGAACAGGATGCCGGACGCGTGCGGGAAGACCATCCGCTGCACGACCACGGCCATGTGGACCGTACGGTGGTCGATGCCGTTCCGCTGGCGGTACGTCACGGCCCGCTCGGTGAACAGCGAGGCCCAGCAGCGGCTGACGTGCTGGAGGATCGCCGTCGGCCCCACCACGTTCAGGTACGTGTCCTGCTGGCCGGCGAAGGAGGCCGTCGGCAGGTCCTCTGCCGTCGCGCTGGATCGGACGGCGTAGGCGGCCTGCTCGCCGAGCCGGGCGAGCGCGCGGGTGATCGCCCCCGTGAGATCGTCCGCGATGGCGATCCCTTCGATGGTCCGGCGGATCTGCGCGCTGAGCGTGCGGATCGCCTCCCGGTCGTCCGGGTTCAGGCGCGACAGCTGATCGAGCCGATCGTCGAGCGACGGCGCTTGCGCCATGACCCGCCGGAAGGCGTCCGTCGTCACGCAAAAGCCGGCCGGCACGCGGATGCCTTCGATCCGCGACAGCCCGCCCAGGTGCGCGCCCTTGCCGCCGACGACCGCGACCTGCGTCTCGTCAACCTCTTGGAGATCCAGCACGTACCGCTCAGTCATCGCGGTACCTCCGAGGCATCCGTGCTCCCTGTCCCTGGTTGCCGTCCCTCTGACGAGTCGGTCGGCCGCTCCGGCCGGTCGGGCCAATGCGTCGACAACAACACACGCACGTCGTGTCCCCATTTCCGCAGGTTGTGGCGTCGGCCGACGATTCTGCTCCGTGACCCGGGTCTTGCGGCAAGCCCCCCAGCGCGCTATAGCTTGAGAGTGGCAAGGAGAGCTCTCTCCTTGCCTTTGCCTTTTGCCGTCCGCTGGAACCGACAACCTTCTCGCCAAGCGGTGGCGTGCCGCGCGAGTGCTGGGCCGAGCTCGGCAAACGGACGTTTGAGGGTCGCCGACACCGCCGTCAGGCCAGTCCGGTGACGTGCCGGTCCGGCGGAGATGCCGGAGGAAGAACCGGGCCGAGTTGTCGACCTCGAATCCGGGCACCTGGTTGTGCCTGCCCGGGTAGGCGTGCAACGCCTTTCCCTTCGAGGCGCAGGCGTCGAACGAGCCGCACGAGCCCGGGTGTACGTCGGATCACGGCACCGGCGGAGCGGCCCGCCGGTGCCGGACAACCCCAACGGGTCAGCACCGATCGCGGACGCGGAGCCCGGCACGGAGCATGAGGGAGGCCCGCAGACCGGGTTTTCGGACCGGCAGGAAGAGGACGAGCTCCATGAGCAGACGCACCCACGGTGGCCCGGCACGGACCGGCCGCAGCCGCGCGACCGCGGCCCTCCTGGCCACCCTGACCTGCGGCGCCGCGCTCGTCTCATGCAGCACGAACAGTGGCGGCGACAGCGGTGCCGCCTCCGTCACCCCGCGCGCCACTCCGCCGGACACCTCGTCGTTCAGTGGCACACCGCCGTCCGCCCTGGCCTCGGCCGCCTCATCGATCATCGGCTCCGCCCGGGCCTCGGCCTCGGCGGCGGCCTCCTCGCTGTCCGCCGCGGCCTCGGAGTTCGAGGCGTCCGTCTCGGCCGACACGGCCCGCGCGAGCGCGCAGGCACAGGCGGAGCTGAAGAAGGTGCAGGGCCCCGGGAACGCACGGTCCGACGTATCCATGACCGGCATGCCCAGGGCGAAGACGGGCGGCCTGCTCGCGGTGCTCGTCAACATCACCAACAACACCGATCGCACGGCCTCGTACGCCGTCCAGATCGACTTCAAGAACGCCGACGGCAAGGTCGTCGAGACCAGGTTCGTGGGCGCGGAGAACCTCAAGCCGGGGCAGCGCGCCCAGCCCGTCGCCATCAGCAGACAGCCCACCCAACCCCAGCTGACCCCGGTCCTGGCGAAGGCCCAGCGGTACTGACGGGCCCCCGGCGCGAGAGCGACATCAGGCAGCCCAACACCAGCACATTGACGAGGTGTCAGTCCTCCCGGACGAGATGCACCGCCGTGCTGGACCAGTCGCCCGCCGGCAGCTCGAGGTCGATACCGTACTCGCCGAGCACCGTGGAGTGGTGCACGGCGCCGGTGCGCGCGTCGCGATAGCGGCCCCCGGGGGTCAGACCGCGCGGCCGGACCGGCAGCCTCGGCACGCCGTGGCGGGAGACACGCCGGTAGGCGAGCAGCAGGGTCTCCGAGGCGTCCGGGGCGGTGTACTGCACGACGCAGACCGAGTCTTCGGCGGGCGGCGACAGCCGGTCAAGCCTGCCGTGCTGGACGAGATGGCGGACCTTCTTGTACGTGGCGACCAGGTCGGCCCCCTCCCGCAGTTCCTCCTCGGACCAGTGGGTGAGATCGCCCCCGATGCCGAGCGCGCCGGCCATCGCGACGTGGAAGCGGAAGCGCAGCGGGACCGTACGGCCGGTGAGCTGGTTGGGTACGTCGGTCACCCAGGCGCCCATCGTGCGGGCGGGGTAGATCTGGCCGTAGCCCTGCTGGATCCCCATCCGGTCGGCGGCGTCGGTGTTGTCCGACGCCCACGCCTGGTCCGTGCGGGAGAGAATGCCCAGGTCGACGCGGCCGCCGCCACCGCTGCACGTCTCGATCCGCAGCGCCGGATGGTCCGCGCGCAGACGGTCGAGGACGCCGTAGAGATGGCGCACGTACGCGGGGCCGAGGCGGTCGGTGCCGTCCTCCCGGTCGGGCCAGCCGGCCTCGCTGAACGCGCGGTTCATGTCCCATTTGAGGAAGTCGATGCCGTGGTCGCCGACCAGCCGGGTCAGCCAGCCGTGGGCCCAGTCGGCGACCTCGCGGCGGGCGAAGTTGAGGACCAGCTGATTGCGCAGCTCGGAGCGGGGACGGCCGGGGAAGTGCAGTACCCAGTCGGGGTGTTCGCGGTACAGGTCGCTGTCCGGGTTCACCATCTCGGGCTCCACCCAGAGGCCGAAGCGCATCCCGAGCCCGTGCACCGTGCGGACCAGCGGGGCCAGCCCGTCCGGGAAGCGGTCGGGCGCCGGTGTCCAGTCGCCGAGGCCCGCCCGGTCGCTGCGGCGCGCCCCGAACCAGCCGTCGTCGACGACGTAGAGTTCCACCCCGAGTGCCGCCGCCCGCTCGGCGAGCGCCTTCTGCCCGACCTCGTCGACGTCGAAGCCGGTCGCCTCCCAGGAGTTGTAGAGCACCGGGGCGAACTCGTCGGCATGGGGCAGGACATGGGCCAGGACGTACGCGTGCCAGGCGCGGCTGGCCGCGCCGAAGCCGCCGTCGGTGCACAGTCCCGCGAACGGGGGAGTGGCGAACTCCTCGCCGGGAGCGAGCGGCACGGTCGTGCCGTCCTGGCCGGGGCCGCCGGTGAATCCGGCCCGCCCGTCGGGGGTGCGCTGCACGGTGACGCGCCAGCTCCCGCTCCACCCGAGGGCGGCGCTCCACACCCGCCCGTGCTCCTCCGTCGCCTCACCCGCGTCGAGCATCAGCCACGGGTTCGCGTGGTGGCTGGTGATCCCGCGACGGCTGGTCAACACGGTTTCGCCGTACGGCAGTCGGTCGCGTCGCAACTGGCTCTCGGCTGACCACTGGCCCGTGACATGGCTGAGCCGGTAGTCCCGCTGCGGCGGCAGGGTCCAGGCGGCGGAGTCGGCACGCAGCAGGGTGACGGGCTCGTCGCCGTCGTTGCGGACGACGGTCCAGCGCTCGATGACGTCCGTGTCCTCACGCACCCGGTAGTGGAGCGCCACCCGCAACGGGTAGCGGCGGTCGCGGAACGACAGGGTCAGCTCGCCCTCGTCGACCTCGTGACCGGTCGGCTGCCACTCGAAGGCGCGGGAGCCGTCCGCGAACCGGACCTGCAGTGACGGCGGTCCGTAGCGCGTGCCGCCGTCGACCGGCAGCTCCTCCCCGACGGTCGGCCTGCCCTCGAAGCTGCTGGCCTCGGGCGCGGGTGGCACGGCGAGCTCCGCGGCCTCCGCGGGCGTCAGTCGTGGACCCCACGCGACATGGCAGGGCGCTCCGGTCTCGTCGATCCGCAGCGCGTACGAGGTGCGCGGTGTGGACAGCAGCCAGACCCCGGTGTCCGGGGCGAAGGAGATCGGCGACATGAATCCTCGCGTTCGGGTGGTGCTCACGTACGAGACGAGGAAAAGCCAACCCTGCCCTTGGATCACGTGTCAATGCTTGCTCGCATTCTGGAATTCACAGGTCACAGGTGCCTCCTGGAGCATCCTCAGGAGAATCCTGCTTCTTTCATTGACAGCAGAAAATAAGGGCCTTAGGTTCCGGCCATGCGTTCGACCTCTCCCACCGAGGCGTTCCCGGCCCACACGCCGGCCGCTTCCCAGATCTTCACCACCGTGCTGTCCCACGGCCCGCTCACGCGGTCGGAGATAGCGGGGCGGACCCGGCTGTCGGCGGCGGCGGTCACCAAGGCGGTCCGGCCGCTGATCGAGGCCGGCTACCTCGTGGAGGACATCGCCGAGGACGCACGGCAGCCCGTCCTCGGGCGGCCCGCCAACCCGGTTCGGGTCGACGGCGGGAGGGCCCTGTTCCTGGGGATCAAGGTGACGGGCGACGAGCTCATCGCCGTACTCACCGACCTCTGCTGCCGCATCCGGGTCGCCCGGCGCGTTCCGCTCACCTCCCACGAACCCAAGGCGGTACTGACCTCCGTCGCGGGACTCGTACAGGAACTCCTGACCGAGGCGGACGGCTTCGGGGTGCAGGTCCGGGGGCTCGGCATCGCCGTCTCGGGAGACGTGGACCGGGCGGCCGGGGTGGTGCGCTACTCGCCGTTCCTGGAGTGGCACGACGTTCCCCTCGCCGAACTGGCCGCGACCACGACCGGACTGCCGGTCACCCTCGACAACGACGTTCGGGCGCTGACGGTGGCCGAGCAGTGGTTCGGGGCCGGGGTGGGGCTGTCCGACTTCGCGCTGGTGACCGTCGGCGCGGGCATCGGCTGCGGTCTGGTGGTGCACGGACAGGTGGTGGCGGGAGCGCACGGCGTGGCCGGGGAGATCGGGCACGTGGCGATCGACCCGGCCGGTCCTCGCTGCCACTGCGGCAACCGGGGCTGCGTCGAGGCGATCGCCTCGGACCCCGCGATCGTCGGCCGGATCCGGGAGGTCACCGGCGCGAGTGTCGCCGACGCCACCGCGGCCCTGGCCCTCGCCCACGACGGCGACCCCGGCGCCCGGGAGGTGTACGCCCGGGCGGGAGCGGCGATCGGCCGGGGCATCGCGACCGTGGCCAATCTCCTCGGCCCCGAGCGCGTGATCATCTCCGGCGAAGGCCTGGCCGCCTACGACCTGTTCGCCGAACAGATCCGTGACGCGTTCGCCGCGGCCGCGTTCGGTTCGGCCGCGGACTGCGACGTACAGACCAGGCCGCTGCCCTTCGAGGAGTGGGCGCGCGGCGCGGCGGCCACCGCCATCCAGTCCTTCACCACCTCGGACGCGCGCTGAGGAGCACGACGCCCTGAGGGGCGAGCACGCGCCGACGAGCACACCACGCACCGACCAGCACGTACTGAAGCACAGCCACGCACTGAAGATCAGACATGTACGGACACGCGTGAGGAGCAACAATGACGCAGCAGAGCCGCAATCCCCTGGCTGCGCGTGACCCGGGCCGCCGCAGAGTCGTCGGCGGACTGTTCGGACTCGGCGCCGCCGCACTGGCCGCGCCCGTTCTGACCGCTTGCGGCGGGGGAGCGGGGGCCGACCCGAAGACGGTCACCTTCGGATCCAACGGCGCCGACGCCACCCCCAAGAAGGCCTACGCCTCCGTAACCGACGCGTTCGCCAAGGACAGCGGTCTGACGGTGAAGACGAACACCGTCGACCACGACACCTTCCAGAAGAGCATCTCCACCTATCTGCAGGGCACCCCCGACGACGTCTTCACCTGGTTCGCCGGCTACCGCATGCAGTACTTCGCCAAGAAGAAGCTGTGCAGCCCCCTCGACGACGTGTGGGACACGATAGGCGCCGACTTCAGCGACGCCACCAAGCAGCTCTCCCGCGGCGAGGACGGCAAGTACTACTTCGTGCCGCTGTACAACTACCCGTGGGCCGTCTTCTACCGCAAGAGCCTCTTCAAGGAGCGCGGCTACCAAGTCCCGCAGAAGTGGAGCGAGTTCATCGCGCTCACGAAGCGGATGAAGAAGGACGGGCTCTCCCCGATCGCCTCCGGATACGGCGGCGGCGACAGCTGGAGCATCCTCGGCGCCTTCGACTACGTGAACCTGCGGACCAACGGCTACGACTTCCACATGTCCCTGATGCGCGGCAAGGTCTCCTGGACCGACAAGCGCGCCCTCGCCACCCTCGACCACTGGCGCGAACTCGCCCCCTACTACCAGCAGGGTGCCGCCGGCCGTTCCTGGCAGGACGCCGCCCAGTCGCTGCTCGACAAGAAGTCCGGGATGGCCGTCATCGGCCTCTTCCTCGGACAGCAGATCACCGACGAGAAGATACGCGCCGACCTCGACTTCTTCCCCTTCCCCGAGATCGACGCCGCGCACGGTCAGGACGCCGTCGAGGCACCCACCGACGGTTTCATGCTCAGCCGCCGGCCCAAGAACGAGGCCGGTGCCAAGAAGTTCCTGGAGTTCCTCGGCGGCGCCCACACCGAGGAGCTGTACATGGGCGTCGACCCGAGCAACCTCGCCGTCAACGACAAGGCGAGCACCGGCTCGTACAACGCGCTCCAGAAGAAGTCCGCCGACCTCATCGCCTCCGCCAAGCAGATCAGCCAGTTCGCGGACCGCGACAGCGACCCCGGCTTCATCTCCACCGTCGTACTCCCCGGCCTGACCGAGTGGCTCAGCCACCCCGACGACGGCTCGGGAACGCTGACGAAGATCGAGTCCCAGCGCTCGCGCTTCTTCACGGCCTGACCAGGACCGGAAAGGTCTCACGCACCGTGTCCTCCGCGCCCACCACGCCCCCCGCCCCGCGGGGCGCCCGCCCGCGCCGCCTCGGCACCGGCGACCGGATCTTCCTCACCGTCATCATCGGCATCCCGCTGGCGGCCCTGCTCTTCTTCGTCTGGCTGCCCGCACTGGCCTCCCTGGGGCTGTCCTTCACCACCTGGGACGGCATCGACCTGGCCGACATCCACTGGATCGGCCTGGACAACTACAAGGAGATCTTCACCAACTACCCGCCGTTCTGGCCCGCGGTGCGGCACAACGTGATCTGGCTGCTGTTCACGGCCCTGCTGCCGACCCCGTTCGGCATCTTCCTCGCCTACCAGCTCGACCGGAAGATCCGCTTCACGAGGATCTACCAGACCGCCATCTTCCTGCCGAT
The DNA here is from genome assembly GCF_039503195.1 of Streptomyces mirabilis. Classification (NCBI taxonomy): domain Bacteria; kingdom Bacillati; phylum Actinomycetota; class Actinomycetes; order Kitasatosporales; family Streptomycetaceae; genus Streptomyces; species Streptomyces mirabilis. Next base: position 1,122,120 of record NZ_JBCJKP010000001.1, on the reverse strand, counting down.
GGTGCTCTCCCTGGCCGTCGTCGGCTTCATCTGGGAGATCATCTACAACCCCGACACCGGGCTCCTCAACGGCATCCTGGGCGCCGCCGGATCCAGCCACCACATCGACTGGCTGGGCAACCCCGACCTCAACCTGTGGGCGGTCCTGGTCGCCTCCAGCTGGCGGCACACCGGATACATCATGATCCTCTACCTGGCCGGCCTGAAGGGCTTCGACCCGGCGCTCAAGGAGGCCGCCGCGCTCGACGGCGCCAACGGCCGCCAGACCTTCCTGCGGGTGGTCTTCCCGGCCCTGAAACCGGTCAACGTCATCATCCTGGTCATCACGGTCATGGAGTCCCTGCGCTCCTTCGACGTCGTCTACGTCCTCGGCGGCGGCGTCGGAAGCAAGCCGGGCATGGAACTCCTGTCCCTCCTCATCACCGACAACATCATCGGCGAGTCCAGTCACATCGGTTACGGGTCCGCCCTCGCGGTCGTCCTGCTCGTGGTCTCCCTTGCCGCCATCGGGACCTTCCTCGTCCAGAACTTCCGCAAGGAGGACCAGTGACCACGACCGTGCCGCGACCGGCCTCCCGGCCGCGGACCCGGCGGGCCCAGCAGACGCCGAAGACCCCCTCCGGGCCGCGGCGCCAGACCGGCCGTCATCTGATGCTGGGCGGCATCGCCCTGCTGTGGCTCGTCCCGCTGCTGTGGGCCATGTACACCTCGCTGCGGCCCTACTCGGACACCGCGAAGCACGGCTATCTCTCCTGGCCCCACAGCCTCGGCCTCGGCAACTTCAGCGACGCCTGGAGCCAGTCCGGGATGCCGCACTTCTTCTGGAACTCCGTCCTCATCACGGTGCCGTCCGTCCTGTGCACCCTGCTGTTCTCGGCCGCGGTCGCCTTCTTCGTCTCCCGCTTCGACTTCCGCTGGAACATCGTCCTGCTGATGCTGTTCACCGCGGGCAACCTGCTCCCGGCACAGGTCCTCATCACCCCCCTGTACCGCCTCTACCTCCTCATCCCGCTGCCGCAGTGGATGAGCGACTCCCTCCTCCTCTACAACTCGGCCTGGGGCATCATCGCGATCCACATCGCCTACCAGTCGGGGTTCTGCACCTTCGTCCTCAGCAACTACATGAAGACGATCCCGAAGGAGATCTCCGAGGCGGCGCTCGTGGACGGAGCCCCCGTCTGGCGCCAGTTCTTCCAGATCATCCTGCCGCTGTGCCGGCCCGCGTTCGCGGCCCTCGCGACCCTCGAATCGATCTGGATCTACAACGACTTCTTCTGGCCGCTCGCGCTGATCGAGAGCGGCGACAAGCGCCCGATCACCTCCGCCCTGGCCAACCTCCAGGGTGCGTACTTCACCAATCCCAACCTCATCGCGGCCGGCGCCCTGATGACCGCGATCCCCACACTCCTGGTGTACTTCGCGCTCCAGCGCCAGTTCATCAGCGGACTCACCATCGGCTCGGGCAAGGGCTGAGCCGCCCCAACCCTGACCCCACAGGAGGCACGACCCATGCGGTCATCCTCGTATTCCGTCCTGCCCGCACGCACCCTGAGAGCCGTGGTGGTGTTCGCCCTCACGGCAGGACTCGCGACGACCGTCCCGGCCGCACAGGCCAAGACCCCGGTGCCGCGCGAGACCACCGCCACGACTCCCGTCGCCGCCAAGCCGTACATGGGCTGGTCGAGTTGGAGCATGCAGTCGTCGAAGTACCCGGGCCTCAACCCGGACGGCGACTACAGCTACCTCACCGAGGCGAACGTCCTGAAGCAGACGGACGCCCTCGCCGCCAGGCTGAAGAACTACGGCTACGACCATGTCAACATCGACGCCGGCTGGTGGATGGACAAGACCTGGAAGACGGGCTTCGACCAGTACGGTCGTCAGACGCCCGACCCGGTCCGCTTCCCCCACGGCATGAAGTCGGTCGCCGACCACATCCACTCCAAGGGCCTCAAGGCCGGCATCTACCTGCCCGTCGGCCTGGAGAAGGGCGCGTACGGCGACGGCAGTACGCCGATCTGGAACGCCAGCGGCTGCACCACCGCCGACCTCGTCTACCCGGACCTGCGCACCACCAACGGCTGGGACAACGCCTACAAGATCGACTTCGACACGCCCTGCGCGCAGAAGTACATCGACTCGCAGGCACAGCAGTTCGCCGACTGGGGCTACGACTTCCTCAAGCTGGACGGCGTGGGCCCGGGCTCCTTCAAGTCCGGTGACAACTACGACAACGTCCCCGACGTCGCCGCCTGGCAGAAGGCCATCGCCACCGCCGGGCGCCCGATCCACCTCGAACTCTCCTGGTCGCTCGACATCGGCCACGCCGCCGACTGGAAGAAGTACTCCAACGGCTGGCGCATCGACACCGACGTCGAGTGCTACTGCAACACCCTTGTCACCTGGGAGAACTCGGTCAACGACCGGTGGGACGACGCCCCCGCGTGGAGCCGCAAGGCGGGCCCGGGCGGCTGGAACGACCTGGACGGCATCGACGTCGGCAACGGCGAGATGGACGGCCTCACCAAGGCCGAGCGGCAGAGCTACATGACTCTGTGGGCCATCAACAAGTCGCCGCTGTTCACCGGTGACGACCTCACCAAGCTGGACAGCTACGGGGTCTCCCTGCTGACCAACAAGGAGGTCATCGCCGTCGACCAGAACGACTCGCCCGTCGCGCGTCCGGTCACCACCGTCGGCGACCAGCAGGTCTGGGGCACCAAGAACGCCGACGGCAGCTACACCGTCGCGCTGTTCAACCTCGCCGACTCGCCGGCCTCCGTCACCGCTCAGTGGGCCTCCCTCGGATTCACCGGGAACGCCTCCGTGCGTGACCTGTGGAACAAGGCGAACCTCGGGACCTACAAGAACAAGATCACCGAGGCGCTGCCCGCCCACGGCTCGCGGCTGTTCACCGTCAAGCCCGGCGGCGGCACGCTGACCACGACGAGCTACGAGGCGGAGTCCGCCGCCAACACCCTGTCCGGCAACGCCTCGGTCGCCGGCTGCGACGCCTGCTCCGGCGGCAAGAAGGTCGGCAACCTCTACACCGGCGGCAAGCTGCGGTTCAACGACGTCACGGTGAAGAAGGACGGCATCTACACCGTCCAGGTCGCCTACGTCAGCGGCGACCCCCGCTCGGCGACCGTCTTCTCCAACAGCGGCAACGGCACCAGCGAGAAGTTCCCCTCCACGGGCGACTGGAGCACGGCCGAGACGGTCAGCGTCCAACTGGCGCTGAAGGCGGGCTCCAACACGATCACCTTCGACAGCGGCAGCGGATACGCCCCCGACATCGACAGGATCGTCGTCCCGCAGTCGGTCTGAGTTCAGCAGTCCGTCCGACCCGCTTCCCGCGGGGCCCGGTGACACGACCCGGGCCCCGCGGGGACCTGCAGCACGCCGACGGTCCGCAGCCGTCGTTCCCGCATGAGCAGCTCCCGGATATGGAGTGCAACACCGTGGACGTTCAGCACACCCCATCACGCGACAACACCCCCAGCCGCAGGGGCTTCCTCGCCCTCGCCGGCGCGGCCGGCGCGGCCACCGCACTCGGTGGTCTGCCCGCCTTCACCGCCTCGGCGGCCCCCCTGCGCCCCACCGCGTCGCCCATGCTGTCCGCGGCCGACGCCGCGAAGAACCAGCTGTGGTGGGCGGCTCCCGGCTCCGCCAAGTCGATGATCGAGCAGGGGCTGCCGGTCGGGAACGGGCGCCTCGGGGTGCTCGCGAGCAACGACCCCGCCGGCGAACTCCTGATGATCACCGACGCCACCCTGTGGACCGGAGGTCTCAACGACAAGTTGCAGAGCGACGGTCAGTTCCCGTACGGCCGGGACGACTTCGGCTCCCTGACGATGCTGGCCGAACTCACCGTCGCCCTCCCCGACCACGACCTGGGCAACGTCAACGACTACCGGCGCACCCTCGACCTGGCTCAGGGCCTGATCAGCACCTCGTACGACATCTCCGGCGTCACCTACCGGCGGCAGATCTTCGCCAGCCGACCCGATGACGCCATCGTCCTGTACTTCTCCCAGCAGGGCGGCGGCTCCTACACCGGTACCGTCTCCCTCGTGGGCACCCACGGCGAGTCCACCACCGCCAACAGCGCGGGCCGCTACGCGTCGTTCGGCGCCTCCTTGGCCAACGGCCTGAAGTACGGCGCCGCCGTCACCGCGTACAGCGACACGGGCAGGGTCCGCGTCGACGGTACGTCGATCGCGTTCAGCGGCTGCAAGGACCTCACCGTCGTCGTCAGCGGTGGTACCAACTACGTGCCCGACGCGGCGACGAAGTTCCGCGACCCGTCCCTGGCCCCGGAGCGCCTCGCCAGGACCAAGGTCCTGAACGCGGCCGGCCACTCGGCGAGCGCCCTGCTGCACACCCATGTCGCCGACTTCCGGGCCGTGTTCGGACAGCTGGACATCGACCTCGGCACGTCCTCCGCCGCGCAGCGCGAACTGGACACCTTGGAGCGGCTGCGGGCGCGCCACCGGGACGACGTCCCCGACCCGGAACTTGAGGCCGCCTACCTGCAGTTCGGCCGCTACCTCATGATCTCCGGATCCCGGGGCAGCCTGCCGATGGGCCTCCAGGGCCCCTGGCTGGACGGCAACGACCCGGACTGGATGGCCGATTACCACACCGACGTCAACCTCCAGATGAACTACTGGATGGCCGACCGGGCGGGCCTGTCCGACTGCTTCGACGCCTTCGCCGACTACTGCCTCGTACAGCTGCCCGACTGGACGGAGGTCACCCAGCGGCTGTTCAACGACCCCACCAACCGGTACCGCAACTCCAGCGGAAGGATCGCCGGCTGGACCGTGGCGATCTCCACCAACCCCTATGGCGGGGGCGGCTGGTGGTGGCATCCGGCGGGCAACGCCTGGATCTGTCAGAGCCTGTTCGAGCACTACGAGTACACCCAGGACCGCGCCTACCTCAAGAAGATCTACCCCCTCCTCAAGGGCGCCGTGCAGTTCTGGGAGGCCCGCCTCATCACCACGACCGTCACCGACGCGTCCGGGACCGAGCGCGAGGTCCTCATCGCCGACAGCGACTGGTCGCCCGAACAGGGCCCGCTCGACGCCAAGGGCATCACGTACGCCCAGGAACTGGTGTGGAACCTCTTCGGCAACTACCGCACCGCGACCGAGGCGCTCGCCAGGGACGCCGCCTACCGCAAGACCATCGACGGACTGCGGGCGCGCCTCTACCTGCCCGTGGTCAGCCCCAAGACCGGCTGGCTCGAGGAGTGGATGTCGCCCGACAACCTCGGCGAGACCACCCACCGGCACCTCTCCCCGCTCATCGGCCTCTTCCCCGGCGACCGGATCCGTCCGGACGGCTCCACGCCGAAGGACATCCTCGACGGCGCGACCGCCCTTCTCACCGCGCGCGGGATGAACAGCTTCGGCTGGGCCAACGCCTGGCGCAGCCTGTGCTGGGCGCGGCTGAAGAACGCGGAGAAGGCCTACCAGCTGGTCGTCAACAACCTGAAGCCGTCGGTCAACGGCAGCAACGGCAGCGCGATGAACCTCTTCGACATCTACGAGGTGGAGACGGGCCGGGGCATCTTCCAGATCGAGGCGAACTTCGGCACCCCCGCGGCGATGGTCGAGATGCTGGTCTACTCGCGACCCGGACACATCGAGCTGCTGCCCGCCCTGCCCGCCGCCTGGGCGGCGTCCGGCTCGGTGTCCGGCGTGGGCGTCCGCGGCGGCTTCGTCGCCGACCTCAGCTGGAAGAACGGCAAGGTGACCCGGGCCACGCTGCAGAGCGTCGGGGGCCGCGAGACGACCGTCGTCGCGGGCGGCGCCTCCCGCAAGGTCAGCCTCAAGCCCGGTGAGTCCGTCACCCTGAGGGGCCTCGGGTGAGCGGCGACCGGATCCGACGCCGCGCCGTGGGCGTCGTATCGGCGCTGCTTCTCGCGGTCTGCGGACCCCTGACCGCCTCGGCGGCGGCGCAGCCGGGGGCCTCGTCGGGCACGCCGGTGACGCCCGCCGCCGAGGCGCGGGCGAAGCACTCCGTGGTCACCTGGGGTGCCAGCGCCGACCGGCAGGGGGCGGGACCCGCCGACCGCAGCTACCGACTGATCGTGCGCACCAGCGTCGGCGGCACGAACCTGCGAATCCGGCTGTCCAACGCTTTCGGCGAGCACCCGGTGACCTTCGCGAGCGCGTACGCCGGGCTGCGGAAGCAGGGTGCGGAGCTGGTCCACGGCTCCAACCGGCGGCTGTCCTTCGGCGGGGCCGCGTCCGTCACCGTCCCGGCCGGCGAGACCGTGTTCAGCGATCCGCTGCCCGGAACACTGGCCGCCCAGAGCGACCTGGTCATCAGCCTGTACGTGACCGGCGCCCAGGGACCGACGACCGGTCACGGCATGGCCATGCAGACCAACTACGCGACCGCGGGCGACCACGCGGCCGAAGAAGGCGCGGCCAACTGGACCGATCCGATGGGCTCCTGGTACTGGCTGGACGCCGTCGACGTGGAGACGTCCGCCGCGGTCGGCTCGGTCGTGACCCTCGGCGACTCCATCACCGACGGATGGGCCTCGACCACCGACCAGAACCGCCGCTGGCCCGACTATCTGTCCCGGCGGCTCCAGGCCGCGTCCGGGCTCACCGTGAAGGGAGTGGCGAACGAGGGGATCTCGGGCAACAAGGTGCTCGCGGACGGCGCCGGGCAGGCGGCTCTGAACAGACTCCAGCGTGACGTCCTCTCCCAGCCCGGGGTCCGCACGGTCTTCCTCTTCGAAGGCATCAACGACATCAAGGCCCACTCCGGTGTCACGGTGGACGACATGATCGCCGGCTATCGGCAGATCATCGACCGGGCCCACGCGGCGGGCAAATGCGTCGTCGGCGCTACCGTCATGCCGTTCAAGGGCTGGTCCGAGTACGACGCCGCCTCCGAGGCCGTGCGCCAGGGCGTCAACGACTGGATCAGGAACAGCGGCGCGCTCGACGCCGTGACGGATTTCGACAGGATCACGCGCAATCCGTACGACCCGCAGCTGATCCTGCCGTTCTTCGACGGCGGCGATCACCTGCACCCCAACGACAAGGGGATGCAGGCGATGGCCGACGCGGTGGACCTCGGGAGCCTGACGTCCTGCTGAACCCAGGCTCCGCGCGGGGCGGTCAGGGGTACGAGGCCACGGTGGACGGCACCGTCGAGGTGCCCGACGTGGGTGCGCCGGTCTCGTTGACGACGTGCTCGTACTGGCCCTGGCCGCCCAGCGAGACGACCAGCAGGTCGTGGAACTTCACGCCCGGTGTGTTCGGCGCGGCGAAGCCGTTGTGCTGGACGATCGTCGGATCGACGTTGTAGTAGCAGTAGCTGCCCAGGCCCCATCCCTCGTGCGTGGTCACGGAGTCGGCGACCTTGTAGGCCGCGTACCCCTTGACGTTTCCGTTCTGGATGGCTGCCTGGTTCGGCGCGTCGTACGCCTTCTCGTTCTGGAAGAAGATGGTGCGCCCGCGCTGGCCGTACCACTGGACGTCGTACTTGTTGAAGTGCTCGACGAACAGACCGGTGGCCAGGACGTCGTCGCCGTTGACGCGGATGCCGTAGTCGGCCCGGTTGGTCTCCCAGCCGACGCCGGTGCCGTGGTCGGCGCGCCAGACCCAGGTGTGGTCGATGATCGTGTGGCGGCTGTTGATCACCATGCTGGTGGTGGCCTTGCCGGCGCCCGCGCCGCCGATCCGGATGAAGACGTCCTGGACCGTGGTCGGGTTGGCGGAGTGGCTCGCTGAAGCCCCCGTGGGGCCCACCTCGAGGAGCGTCGACGAGTTCACGGGACCGGCGTCGATGAGGAATCCCGCGAGCCGCACCCCGTCGACGTCGGCGGTCCTGAGCGCGGTGACGCCGTTGTCCGGGATCAGGGTGGCGTAACCGAGTCCGAGGACGACGGTGCCCGCGCGGTCGACCTGGATCGGCTGGTCGAGGTGGTAGATCCCCGGGGTCAGCAGCAGATGGAGGCCCTGGGTGAGCGCGGCGTTCAGGGTGGCGGCGGTGACGCCGGGCCTGGCCACGTAGAACTGGGTGAGCGGCAGCGACGTGCCGCGCGGGGTGCCGCTGCCCCAGGTGGTGCCGCGGGCGTTGGTGCGCCGCTCCGGAAGGAAGACGCGGTACTCGCTGCCGTTGAGGTACAGGAACGGCTTCTCCCGGGACACCGGTGTGGTGTCGAGAGTGGTGTACGGCGGGTTCGGGAAGGACTGTGCGGGTGCGCCCTGGACACCGGAGAAGACCATGTTCCAGACGGCGTTGGCCCAGCCGCCCACCGAACTGTCGCGGGTGTACCACTGCTGCTGCGAGTACGGTCCGACCGAGCCGTCGATCCGGCTGTCGGCGATGTAGCCGCCGCTGGCCCAGCCGTAGCCGGTGGGGGCGAGGTCGAGACCGCCCCTGACGTGCATCCGCCGGAAGGGCGCGGCCTGGGCGACCGCCCACCGGTCGGTCCCGCTGACCGGGGTGAGGGCGAGATTCTCCGCCGAACGCCAGAAGTTCTGGGTGGCGTTGCCGTTGAACCAGCCCGCGTCGACGGTCACATCGCCGTTGATCGCCGTGTCGTCCGGGGACAGGCCGAGGCCCGCGATCGAGGTGTAGAAGCCGAGTTGGGCGTTGAGCCCGTTGTAGGTGCCCGGCTTGAACAGCAGCGCGTAGCGGCCTGTGCCGAACTGGGCCGACTCCTGCTGTCGGAACACCTCGTCCAGCTTGGCCTGGATGCCGGAGGTCGAAGGGTCGAACACGATGACGTTCGGACCGAGATCGCCGCCGCCGGGCAGGGCTCGCGGCTGCGCGACGGGTGCCGCGGACGCGGCGGACGCCGGCGAGGAGAGACCGAGCAGCGTGGGCGAGGCGGCGGTGGCGGCCATCGCTCCGAGGACGGACCGTCTGGCGGGAAGGGAACGGACGGAGTCCGGGGAATCCATGGGGAAGTGAGGCATGGGGGGCGACTCTCCTGGTTCAGAAAGTGAACGGTTGGAGGTGCGGGGAGCGCTCTCTTGCCGATGCATGCTTCATCCGCGTGAACACAGCGTCAAGAGTTGTCACACGAGTGCCGTGGATTGTTTCCAGATGAGGCGTCAACAGGCGGATGTTTTCCGGTAGTTCAGTGATGTCTGGACTCCGTCGAGGCTCCCCGGGCCGTGGGTGATTGCGTTCAAGAGGTGCGCTCACGAGGGTGGGTGCGTCCTCGGTGCCGTGGTGCGAGAGAGCGCTCTATGCCCTCGTGACGCCGGGCCGATAGGCTGCTGACATGAGCAGACGGGCCCCCACGCTTGAGGACGTCGCGCGGGAGGCCGGCGTCTCCCGCGCCACCGTCTCCCGCGTCGTCAACGGCGTCCAGAGCGTCGATCCCGCCCTTCAGGACGCGGTCCGCCAGGCCGTCGAACGGACCGGATACGCTCCCAACCGGGCCGCCAGGTCGCTGGTGACACGACGGACCGAGACGGTCGCGCTCATCGTCTCCGGCGCGGGCGACGTGTCCGGCGAGGAGCGGAACGCCTTCACGGCACGGGTGCTGGCGGACCCGTTCTTCGGCCGGGTCGTCACCGGCGTGGTGGACTACCTGCGTCCCCGGTCGATGCACCCGCTGCTGATGTTCGCCGACTCCGCGCAGACGCGACAGCAGGCGCTGAACGATCTGCGGCAGGGCAGCGCGGACGGCGCGCTCGTCGTCTCCACCCACGCCGACGACCCGCTGCCGGCGCTGCTCGCCGACGCCGGCCTGCCCGCGGTGCTCTTCGCCCGGCCGTCGCGCCCGGTGCCGCTCAGCTATGTCGACCTGGCCCACCGGGACGGCGCCCGGATGGCCGCCCACCATCTGCTGGACCGGGGCTGCCGACGGATCGTCACCGTCACGGGGCCACTGGGCGTCTACGCCAGCCAGGACCGGCTCGCCGGGTTCCGCGACACGATGGCGCGCAGGGGACATCCGTACGTACCCGTCGCCGAGGGCGGATTCACGCTCGACAGCGGCATGGCCGCGATGTCCGGACTGCTGGCCGAACACCCCGACGTGGACGGGGTGTTCGCGGCCAACGACCTGATGGCCCAGGGGGTGTGTCAGCTGCTGCGGGAACGGGGCAGACGGGTGCCGGACGACGTCGCCGTCATCGGCTTCGACGACTCCAGCGCGGCGACGGCCTGCCGTCCGCCGCTGACCACCGTGCGCCAGCCCGTCGAGGAGATGGCCTCGGTGATGGCCCGACTCCTCGACGAGCATCTCCGGGGCGCGCGCGCCGAGCCCACATCGGTGATCTTCGATCCGGAGCTCGTGGTGCGCGAGTCGGCGTAGGCGGCACCCCGAGCCCTGCGCGACCCTGCGGTGGTGGTGACGGACACTGGACCGGTCAGCAGGATCGAGGGACCGGCACCGCGGGCGAGCCGGCGACGGAGAGGCAGACGCATGACCGACAGGATCACCGTGGGCGTGGACGGATCCCCCGAGAGCCGGGCCGCGCTGGCCTGGGCGGGCAGGGAAGCCGTCCGCCGCGGGCTGCCCCTGCGCGCGGTGTACGCCTGGCAGTGGTCGCACCACGAACTGCTCGGCGGGGCGGACCGGGACGAGCAGGCGCGCTGGGCACGGGACATGGCCGAGGACGCGGCCCGCACCGTCACCGATCGGCACCCGGACCTGCCGGTGACGACCGAGGTCCTGGACGGCGGCGCCGTCGACTCGCTGCTGGCCGAGGCCGCGGCGGCCCGGACGCTGGTCCTCGGATCCCGCGGACACGGCACGATCGTCGGCTTCCTGCTCGGTTCCGTCGGCCAGCAGGTGATCGCCGAGGCCCCGTGCCCGGTCGTCCTGGTGCGGGCCGGTGACCGCGCCGCGTCCGAAGCGAGTGGCCGGGAGATCGTCGTGGGCCAGCAGGGCGGTCCGGACGACAGCGCGGCCGGCCTTCGGTTCGCCTTCGAGACCGCGGCGGCGCGTGGTGCCGGAGTGCGCGCCGTGCGGGCGTGGAGCCTGCCGCCGGTGTTCGCCTACAGCCCCGGCTCGCTGAGGCTGCTGGACGAGGCCGGGGGCCTGGAGCCCTACGAGAAGAAGGCGCTCGCCGAGGCGCTCCAGCCGTGGCGGGCGCGCTTCCCCGACGTGCCGGTCACACAGCACGTCGAGATGGGCAGCGCCGGGCAGGTCCTGCTGTCGCTGGCCGACCGGGCCCAGCTGATGGTCGTCGGTCGCCGCGCACACCACTCGGCGGTAGGGGCACGGATCGGTTCGGTGACCCACGCGGTGATGCACCACGCGCCCTGCCCGGTGGCGGTGGTTCCGCACTCCTGACCCGGGGGTAGGGTCTGACCCCGCGCCGGCACGGACGGGGCCCTCGGGAGCGTTCAAGTCCCGAAGGCGAGGTCGGGGTTCAGGTTCGGCCCGGGCAATCTCGGCGTGAAGTATGGACGGCGCCATGACAGTCCGGTTGGCTCCCCGCCCAGCGCCGGAACCGGTTCCACCCATGGCGCGGGAACCGCGATCCCCGTGTGCCGGGAGGCAGCTGTGGCCGTGACCATCGCCCACACCTGTCCGCAGGAGGTCACCAGCCGTTACGTACGGCTGTGCGGCGTCGAGCGGGCCACTGCGCACGGCTAGTCGTTGGGCGGCTGCCGAGGTCGCCGGCCGCCGTGCCGACGTGCAGTCCCCCGCGGACGCGGTGGGCCGCCACGGCTCCGTCACCCTCCCGCAGCCCGCGTCCGGCCGCTATATGCGGATGCTCGGCAAGGAACGCCGGTCCTTCTGCAACCCGCGCCCTCGGCGGCCCAGTTCGGCTGCTCCCTCTATGAATTCCAGGTCTGGGAGCCGGGAGGCAGCGCCGCTGCCGCGTATCCCGTACTGCCCGGGGAACAGTCGGGCACGTACCGGACGACACTCTTCGACGACTTCAAAGGTCACCACTCCGTACTGGGGGCTGCCGCAGTCGAGTGTCGACCGGGTCGCGGCCGGGGGAGTGCGGGCCGAGGCCGACTGGGTGCGCGTGGAGCAGAAGAGTTGACCGGCACCCGGGCGTTCCGCACCGAGGAACGCCCGGGCCGGAAGCCCTCGCGCCGGCCTCACTCCCGGGGTCGGGACAGCCCTGGCAGGGCCTAGGTGTTGTCGGCCCTCGACATGCGCAGGGCGAGGTCCTGGAGCAGGTCGGCCGTCTTGACGTCGGTGCGTCCGGAGTCGTGGAGGTCGGCGAGTTCGGAGAAGAGGAACGCGAAGGCGCCCACGAGCGAGATGGTGGCGGGGAGGTAGGCGTCCGCGACGGCCTGCCCGGCCTCCGCGGGACCGGCGTCCCCCGGCACCTCCACCCTGGGGAACACCTCCGTGACGAGCGCGCCCAGTTGGGTCTCGGCCGAGTCGACCTCGGCGTTCTCGTCCTGGGCGATCCTGCGCACCATCGCGTTGGTCTCGGTGAGCACGCCGATGGCGCGCAGGATGATCTCCGTCTGTTCCATGCCGTGAGCCTAGACGGGCGAAGCCCCGCTGTGGCCTCGATGTTCGGGCCGGGATGGTAGACAGTGGTCATGAACCACTTCTCCCGCCCCCGCCCGGCCCGCACACGATGACCGCGGGAATCGACACCCCGGACCGCCGGGGCCGTACCGGGCTCGACCGCGTCGGCCGCGACCTGACGGGCAACCCCCGGGTCAAGGTCCGCGAAGTCACGCTCCTGTCCAGCCACTGGTACGTGGAGCGCACCACCACCTTCGACTTCCGGCACGCCGACGGCACCTGGAGCACCCAGGAACGCGAGACGCACGACCGCGGCAACGGGGCCACGCTCCTGCTGTACGACGCCGAGCGCGAAACCGTGCTGCTGACCAGGCAGTTCCGCTACCCCGTGTACACCAACGGTCACCCCGACGGCATGCTGGTCGAGACCCCGGGGGGCCTGCTCGACGAGGACGACGAGCATCCCGAAGTCGCCGTACGGCGCGAAGTCATCGAGGAGACCGGGCACACCGTCGGCGACGTGCAGCACGTCTTCGACGTCTACATGAGTCCGGGTTCGGTCACCGAGCGGGTCAGTTTCTACGCCGCCACCTACGGCCCGTCCACCCGCACCCACGAAGGCGGCGGCCTCGACGAGGAGGGCGAGGACATCGAGATCGTCGAACTGCCCTTCCGCACCGCACTGGCCATGATCCGCTCCGGGGAGATCGCCGACGCCAAGACGATCATGCTGTTGCAGTGGGCGGCTCTGGAAGGACCGTTCAAGGCCTTGCGATGACGTGTGAGCTGCCCGGCGGTTACCCAGCCAGGTGCTTGCCGAAGGACTCGCGCCGCCGACCCCGACCAGCGGCTCATCACCCTGACCGCCGAGCCGGGCACCCCCCCGCCATGACCGTCTGCGCATCCTCGCCTCATGGACCGCACAAGCCGCCGATCACCCCGTGGCGGACCGCTAGGGCCTGTGCGGCGGATCATGCCGCAGACGCGGGATGCTCACCCGCTGTCGGGGGAGCCGGCTGGTGAGTTCGGCGGGTCAGGGGCGGACCTCGCGGGTGGAGCGACGGGTGGTGAGCAGGAGTGCGATGTCGTCGGGGCGTTCGGTGGCCTGCCGGGCCTCCTCGGTCAGCAGGTCCGCGGTGCCGGACAGGGAGGAGGCGCCGGGCCGGGCGTGCGGGGTGCCCGCGCGGGACAGCGTCGCGCGGATCTTCTCGATCCCGTCGTCGATGTCGGCCCCGGGGCGCTCGACCAGACCGTCCGTGTAGAGGGCCAGCACCGCGTCGGGTTCCAGCAGCAGGTCCGTCACCGGGTAGCGGGCCCGTGGGGCCACGCCGAGCACCACGCCACCGGGCAGGTCGAGGAGCTCGGTGCGACCGTCGGGGTGGCGCAGCAGGGGCTGCGGGTGACCGGCGCGGGCGGCCCGGGCGACTCCGGTCACCGGGTCCAGTCTGATGTAGCAGCAACTGGCGAACTGGCCCGGGTCGAGGTCGATGAGCAGCCGGTTGGTATGGCTCATCACCACGTCCGGAGGGTGGTCGCTGAGCGCGAACGCCCGTACCGCGCTGCGTAGTTGGCCCATGGTGGCCGCCGCCTGGACGCCATGGCCCTGGACGTCGCCGATGACCAGGGCCAGCGCGTCACCGGCCTCCACGACGTCGTACCAGTCGCCGCCCACGTCCATCCCCTTGGTGCCGGACAGATAGCGCCCGGCCGTCTCCACCTGCGGGTGCGACGACAGCCGGTGCGGGAGCAGGGCCGCCTGGAGGCCACGGGCGAGGGCGGCCTCGGAGTCGTAGCGCCGTGCCCTCTCCAGGGCCTGTGCGATGAGTCCGGTGAGCGCCGTCAGCACGGTACGTTCCTCCGTGCTGAAGTCGCGCGGCCGGTCGAAGCCGAGGATGCAGGAGCCGACCGGCCGCCCCGAGGCGATCAGCGGTAGGAAGGCCCGGGCACCCACCTTCGCGTCCAGCGGGATGCCGGGGTAGGCGGCGGCGAGTTGGGGCATCGTCTCGAAGAACAGCGGGCGGCCGGTGGTGAGCGTCTCCACCCCGGGCAGCTTGGCGTCCAGTCCCACCCCGTCGAAGGGCGCGAGGAACCCCTGCGGGAAGCCGGTCTCCCAGGCCAGGTACAGGCGCCGGTCCTGCAACAGGTAGATGGCCAGGCGCCGTCCGCCGAACGCGGGCAGCAACTCCCGCATCACGGTCTCGGAGACCTGCCGGGCCGTCACGGCCTCGGTCAGGGCCATGGCCAGGACGACGGGTCGGTACAGCGCCGTTGTGGTGATGCCGGTGGCGGGCTCGGCGAGGGCGGACCCGTCCGCCGCGGGCCGACCGTGCGGCGGCGCGGCCTCGGGGGCCTCCGTGGTGTCCGCCACCCGCCCCATGGGGATCAGTTTGCAGGTCAGACTGCCGGGACCGGGATACACGGACATCGTCAGCCAGGTGTCGCCGTGGGCCGCCGCGGGTGTCAGGCGACCCCCAATCGGGCGGGCGACCTGGAAGTGCACCGGCTCCGGTGTCAGCAGCGCACCGCGCAGATGATCCTCGTAGGACGGCTGGTTCAGCCAGGGCACGGCCTGCCACAGCGGTCGCCCCAGGAGTTCCGGCCGCGGCCGGCCGAGGAGTTCGGCGGCGCGCGGGTTGACGTAGGTGATCAGCCCGAGCCGGTCCAGTGCGAAGACGCCCTCGGGGAGCAGGTCCGCGGCGCCGTCCGCCGCCGAGCCCGGGCCCGGGTCGACCACCGCTCCGCCGACCGCGTACGGCGGCACGAGCGCGTTGCCCGAGGTCCACAACTCCAACAGCCGCAGCCCGCCGTTGACCGTGTGCACGGGCAGTGGGTGGGCCGGGGGACGCCCCGCCGCGGTCTCGTGCAGCGCGGCCAGCAGCACATGCGGATCGTCGAGGGCCAGTGTGTGGGTGAGTGCCTGCGGCGTCCGGGGAAAGGCACCGGCGCCGGTGCCGAGCAGGGCCCCCAGCGCGTCGTCCCCGGTGACCTCGCCCGTGACCGGGTCCCAGGTGAACCGCCCGACATAGCGGCGCGGCAGACCCTCGGCGGGCGGCCGTACACACATCGGCTCCCCGTCCCAGACGACCTCGGCACCGTCCTTCTCCAGGACCGACAGAGCCGTCCCCAGGTTCTCCGCCACCGCCGTCATCCGGTCACGGTCCGGCAGTACGTCGGTGGCGTCCGAGGCCGAGGGGCGCAGCACCGTCAGGACCCCGAAGGACGAGGAGGCGCTCACGACGGGGACGTACAGCGAACCGAACTGGAACGGCAGACTCGCCGCGAGCTGCGGATAGCGGCGCATCGTCTCGGTGGCGTCGGGGAGGAGCACCTCCACGCCCAGCCGATGGGAGTCGGCGACCGGGAACGGCCGGCCCAGGGGCATGCGCCACCAGGGACGGAACAACTGTCCCGGCAATCCGGCCAGCACGGCCAGCCGCAGCAGTTCGGGCGAGCTGGAGCGCAGGTACACACCCCCCGCGAAGCCGCGGGCCGCCCGGATCGCGTCCGCAACGGACCCGCTGAGCAGAGCGGCCAGGCTATTCAGCGCCTGGTCCTCACGCTCGGCGCTCCCAGTCATCGGTCTGCCCTCGTCCGCCCGCCGTCAGGGGGTTTCCACAGCAAGAATGCGCCTTACGGGTACCCACCCGCACGTCGACGCCTCAGCCGTGATGGTCGCTTGGAGTCGCACTCGGCCGCATCCGGCCGTGTACGGCCGTACTCGGCTTCGCCCAGCGCGAAGATACCGCGTCCGCGCCCCGTCCAGGAGCCCCGCGTAGATGTTGTTTCACGGCGCCTTTGGGCCTCGGCGTCTGCCCGTCCCGGCCCTTTCGGTGCTCAGCGTCTCAAGGTCTCCGCGGCGACGGCCGCCACCGCCTCGGCCACCGCTGCGAGGGCCGGGAAGTCGAGTTTCCACTGCTGCCAGAAGAGCGGTACGTCGACGATCCGGTCCGGCGCGAGGCGGACCAGCCGTCCGGCCCGAAGCAGCGGCTCGGCCTGCACCTCGGGCACCATGCCCCAGCCCAGTCCGGCGACGACGGCGTCCACGAACCCCTCCGAGGTGGGCATGAAGTGCCGCAGCGCGCTCGCTCCGGGACCGCCCCCAAGGCCCCGGACGAACTCGTCCTGGAGGTCGTCGTTCCGGTCGAAGGCCACCACCGGAGCGTCGGCGATCAGCTCGTCCGGCGCCGCGTCCGACCCGGCGCCGAGCCACCGCCCGGCGAAGGCCGGCGCGGCCACCGCGAGATAGCGCATGCGACCCAGGGCGCGCACGGAACAGCCCGCCACCGGGTCCGGCCACGAGGTCACCGCCGCCATCACCACCCCCTCGCGCAGCAGGGCGGCCGTGTGGTCCTCGTCCTCACGGCGCAGTTCGAAACAGAGCCGCAGCTCGCGCGGTACGCGGGTGAGCGCGGGCAGGAACCAGGTCGCCAGCGAGTCGGCGTTCACCGCGATCGACAGTCGCGTCGGCTCCCCGGCCTCGCTCATGCCGAGCTCGGTACGGGCGTCGCGCTCCAGCCGGGCCAGCCGGCGCGCGAACCGCACGACGACCTCGCCGGACTCGGTCGCACGCACCGGCTTCGTCCGCATCAGCAGGACCCGGCCGATGCGCTGTTCGAGTGCCTTGACACGCTGGCTGACCGCCGAGGGCGTCACATGCAGAGCGGCGGCCGCCGCGTCGAAGGTGCCCTCGTCGACCACCGCGAGCAAGGTGCGTACCTGGTCGAGAGGGAGATCCGACATCACAGGTGCTAATGATACGTAAGAATCTTTAGCTGTACTCTTGACGGTCGTGTTCCTAGCGTCTCTGGCATGAACAACGCCCTGACCGCCGCGGCCGCCGGGTTCGGCACCGGCCTCACCCTCATCGTCGCCATCGGCGCCCAGAACGCCTTCGTACTGCGCCAGGGGATCCGCCGCGAAGCGGTCCTGGCGGTGGTGTGCATCTGCGCGGTGTCCGACGCGCTGCTCATCGCGCTGGGCGTCGGCGGCGTCGGCGCGGTGGTCGTGGCCCGGCCCGAGGCGCTCACGGCGGTCGGACTGATCGGCGGTGGATTCCTCCTCGGCTACGGAATCCTGGCCGCACGGCGGGTGCTGCGGCCCTCGGCGCTGGAGGCCGCGGCCGGCGCGGCGGGCTCCCGGCGGCAGATCGTCCTCGCCTGTCTGGCGATGACCTGGCTCAACCCGCACGTCTATCTCGACACCGTGTTCCTGCTCGGCTCCCTCGCGGCCGACCGCGGCCCGCTGCGCTGGACCTTCGGGCTCGGGGCCGCCCTGGCCAGCCTGTGCTGGTTCGCCGCGCTGGGCTTCGGCGCCCGGCTGCTCGGCCGCTTCCTCGCCCGGCCGTCGTCCTGGCGGGTCCTGGACGGTGCGGTCGCCGCGACGATGATCACCATGGGCACCCTGCTGATCGCCGACGCCTGAGACGGCGTACGCGATAGTGAACCCTGACAACTGAAAGATGTATCGAGCAGCCAGGACGGTCGTGGACACGAGCAGGAGCAGTACGGACGGGGCGGACAGCGGGATCGACCGGGGGACGGACGGCGGGGCCGGGAACGGCTCGGCGGCCGGATCCGCCGAACACGACGAGGCGGCGGGAGCGGACCGCACCGGCTGGCGCCGCTGGGCGATGGACACCCGCCCGCTGCGCCGCCCCGCGTACCGCAGGCTCTGGTCCTCCACCATCGTCACGGCGGTGGGCAGCCAGCTCACCGCCGTCGCCGTGCCCAAGCAGATCTACGACATCACCGGCTCCTCGGCCTGGGTCGGTTACGCGAGCCTGGCCGGACTGCTGCCGCTCGTGGTCTTCGCGCTGTGGGGCGGCGCGGTCGCCGACAGCATGGACCGGCGCAAGCTGCTCCTCATCACCAACACCGGCATAGCCGTCACCTCGGTGCTGTTCTGGATACAGGCCGTCGTCGGACTCGATTCGGTGTTCGTCCTGATGGCGCTGCTCGCCGTCCAGCAGGCCTTCTTCGGACTGAACTCCCCGGCCCGCAACGCCTCCATCGCCCGGCTCGTCCCCGAGGACGAACTGCCCGCGGCGAACGCCCTCGGTTCGACCGTCATGCAGACGGGCCTGGTGGCGGGGCCACTGCTCGCGGGTGCCCTGATCCCCGTCATCGGCCTGGGCGAGCTCTATCTGATCGACGCCCTGGCGCTGTGCGTCACCGTGTGGGCCGTGATGCGGCTGCCCGCACTGCCGCCCCTGACGGGCTCCGCGGCCAAACGGGCGGGCTGGCGCGAGGTCGCCGCCGGTTTCCGCTACATCGCGCTGCACAAGGTGCTGCTGCTGTCCTTCCTCGCCGACATCATCGCCATGGTCCTCGGCATGCCCCGGGCCCTGTTCCCGCAGCTGGCCGCCGAAACCTACGCGTCCTACGGGGAAGGGCTCGCGCTCGGCCTGCTGTTCGCGGCGATCCCGATCGGCGCGGTGATCGGCGGACTGATGTCGGGCACGTTCTCCCGGGCCCGTCGGCACGGGCTCATGGTGATCGCCGCGGTGATGGCCTGGGGAGCGGCGATCACCGGCTTCGGCCTGAGCACCAGCCTCTGGGTGGCCGTGGCGTTCCTCGCCGCCGCCGGGGTCGCCGACATGGTCTCCATGGTCTTCCGCGGCGCGATCCTGCTGTCGGCCGCCACGGACGAGATGCGCGGCCGGATGCAGGGCGTGTTCACCGTGGTGGTCGCGGGCGGCCCGCGGTTGGCCGACGTCCTGCACGGAACGGCCGGCTCCGTCCTGGGCGCCCGCGCCGCCGTCGCGGGCGGCGGACTGCTGGTGGTCGTCGCCATGGCGATCCTGGCGGTCGCGGCGCCGGCGCTGCGACGCTACTCGTGACCTTCCGTGCCGGGCGTCAGCTCTCCGAGGCCTGCGCCATCAGCGTCTGGAGGTGAAGTCCCCGGTGGACATCGAGTGCGCCGGACACCCCGGTGCGTACGGCCGTGGCGAACTCCCGGCGCAGCACCGACCAGGTCTCCTCGTGGTCGAGTTCGGTGGCGTCGTAGACCAGCGGGGCCTGCGGACCGAAGAGTTCGATACGCGTGCTGCCCTGCTCGACGTGGACCGATCCGGACAGCGAGGCCTGACTGACTACACCGTCGGCGTGCTCGCAGGTCAGCTCGATCCATCGCCGGGGGTCACCGGTGCCGCGGACCCGGACGATCGGTCCGACAGCGGCGTCCAGGAGATCCAGAAGATGGGGACCCAGGTCGAGCAGGGCGCCGTGCTCGAGCCGCCAGGTGGTGGCGAACTCGCCGCCCAGGAAGGCCCCGTGCAGGAGACACGAACGGGCCCCGGTGATCTCCAGCTCCCGCGCTCTGCTCAGGAACTCCCGGGTGACCGGGTGGTAGCGGTTGGTCAGGACGAGCTGGGAGACGACCCCGGCCTCGTCGACGGCGTCGACAAGGCGCCGCGCCGACGCCAGATCCACACCGAGCGGCTTCTCCAGGAGCAGTGCCTTGCCCGCCTTCGCGGCCAGCGGAGCGAGGTCCGCCTGCACCGCGGGCGGAACGGCGAACGCGACCGCCTCGCAGCCGTCGAGCAGCTCCTCGAAACGTGTGACCGCCGCGGCCCCGTGGGGCTCGGCCGTCTCCCGGGCCGCCTCGGCGCGCCGCGCCCACACCGAGGTCAGCCGTGTCTCGGGACCGGCGGCGAGCACGCGCGCGTGCACGGTCCGTGCCCAGGGCCCGGCACCGACCAGCCCGACCTTCACCGGAGGATGGGGCCACGGCTGCGCGGCATCGGTCTCGATCGCGGTCACGGAGGTCTCCTTGTCCTGGCGCCCGGAGCGGGCTGGGGAAACTCCATCACGGGGACTGGGCTCTCCACCAGGGGGTGCGGTGCGCCGCGGCCCGGCGGGCGGGCCTGCCGGTGAGCGGTTCTCGACCCTCCCTTTCCCTCGTTCTCGAAACGTGGAGTCCGAGAGCTTTCCCGAGGCGCTGGCGGACGCCCTGGCCGGAGGACAGCGACTGATCCGGCGGCGACTGCGCAGGGGCACGAACGCGCCGCGGCTGCGCGGCGCGGAGGTCGAGCTGCTGCGGCTGGTCGTGGCCCGCCCCGGCATCGGTGTGTCGGAGGCCGCCAAGGAGCTCTACCTGGCGGGCAATTCGGTCTCGACACTGGTCAACCAACTGGCCCGGGACGGCTATCTGAACCGCGAGACGGACCCGGCCGACCGGCGGGCGGCACGCCTGCTGCCCACACCGGCGGCGGACGCGCGACTGCGCGACTGGCGTGAGCGGCGCACGGCTCTCGTACGCCGCCAGGTGGCCCGCCTCGACGAGGCCGAACGCGCGGCCCTGGAGGCTGCCCTTCCGGCCCTCCGCAAGCTGGCGGCGAACCTGCACGAGGAGGCCGAGGAGACATGACGCGGAACCCGACGGGCGGGGGAGACCCCACCGAGGAGACGGAGAGGGAGAGGGAAACGGAGACGGAGACCGTGGTGACGGAGACGTCGACCGTGGCGATGGGGGCGGCGGATGCCGGTACGGAGGCCGTCAGCTGTGCCGGGCTCGTCTACGCCTTCGGCGAGACCACCGCGGTCGACGGCCTAGACCTCTCCGTCCACGACGGAGAGGTGTTCGGGCTGCTCGGGCCCAACGGCGCGGGGAAGACCACCGCGATCCGCTGCATCACCACCCTCCTGCCGGTCCCCACCGGCATGGTCCGCGTCTTCGGGCACGACGCCACCCGCGAACGCATGGCGGTACGCCGCCTGCTGGGCTACGTACCGCAGCAGTTGTCCGCCGACGCGAGTCTCACCGGCCGGGAGAACGTGTCCTTGTTCGCCCGCGTCTTCGACGTCGCCCGCAAGGAACGCGCGGCACGCGTCGAGCAGGCGCTCGCGGCGGTCGACCTCACCGACGCGGCAGACCGGCTCGCCAAGACGTACTCCGGCGGCATGGTCCGCCGCCTCGAACTCGCCCAGGCACTGGTGAGCGCACCCCGGCTGCTGATCCTCGACGAACCGACCATCGGCCTCGACCCGATCGCCCGCACGAGCGTGTGGGAGCACATCAACGCCGTACGTGCCGCCACCGGAATGACCGTCCTCGTGACGACCCACTACATGGACGAGGCCGACCAGTACTGCGACCGGGTCGCGCTGATGCACCGCGGCCGCGTCCGTGCCCTGGGCACCCCCGACGAACTGCGCAGGGGCCTCGGCGAGCGGCGCGGCGCCGGGAAGAACGGTGAACTGCCCACGCTGGAGGACGTCTTCCGCGACATCGCCGGCAGCGGCCTCGACGAACAGTCAGGAGACTTCAGCGATGTCCGAAGCACCCGTCGTACAGCGTCCCGTGTCGGCTGAACGCATCCACCCGGGCGGCCTCGACCTGCTCGTCGTCCCACCACGGGCCCGTACCGGCTGGCGGGTGCTGCCCGCCCGGGTCGGCGCGATGTACGCGGTCGAACTGCAGAAGCTGCGCCACGACCGCACCGAGCTGTACACCAGGGCGGTCCAGCCGGCGCTCTGGCTGCTGATCTTCGGTGAGACCTTCACCCGGATCAAGGCGATACCCACCGGCGGCATCCCCTATCTCGACTACCTGGCGCCCGGCATCATCGCCCAGTCCGCGATGTTCATCTGATCCCTCCGTGGATACTCCGCCCTTCAGGACGGAGAGGAAACGGACTCCTGCGGAGCAGGGCAGGGAAAGACGATCCGCCGCCAGGGCGGATCGTCGTTCGCGACCAACTATCCGCAGATTTCCGCAATTTGATGCGATAGTTTGTGAGCTGTGACCATTCACGTGAAGCGGGCATTCAAGTACCGCTTCTGTCCGACCGATGCGCAGGCAGCCGAGCTGTCGCGCACGTTCGGGTGCGTGCGGAAGATCTACAACATGGCGCTCGCCGCGCGCACGGAGGCGTGGGTGACCCGTCAGGAGCGGGTGAACTACAACGCCACCTCCGCGATGCTGACGGCGTGGAAGAAGACCGAGGAGCTGGCCTACCTCAACGAGGTGTCCTCGGTTCCTCTCCAGCAGACGCTGCGGCACCTGCAGACGGCGTTCACCCATTTCTTCGGCAAGCGGGCGAAGTACCCGCGTTTCAAGTCGCGCAAGAAGTCGCGCAGGAGTGCGGAGTACACCACCAGCGCATTCCGCTTCCGCGACGGAGCGCTGACACTGGCGAAGATGACCGAGCCGCTGGCCGTCGTGTGGTCGCGCCCGCTGCCCGAGGGAGCGAAGCCGTCCACCGTGACGGTCTCGCAGGACGCGGCGGGACGCTGGTTCGTCTCCCTGCTGTGTGACGACCCCGGCGTCAAGCCGCTCCCTGAGAACGGGAATGCGGTCGGCATCGACGTCGGGCTGGAGCATCTTCTGACCCTCTCGACCGGGGAGAAGATCGCCAACCCCCGGCACGAGCGCCGTGACCGGGCCGCGCTGGCCAAGGCACAGCGCTGTCTTGCGAAGAAGGAGAAAGGGTCGGCGAACCGGGCCAGGGTCCGGCTGAAGGTTGCGAAGGTCCATGCGCGGATCGCTGACCGGCGTCGCGACATGCTGCACAAGATCACCACTCGGCTCGTTCGTGAAAATCAAACGATCGTGATCGAGGACCTGACCGTGCGCAACATGGTCAAAAACCACCGGCTCGCCCGCGCCATCAGTGACGCGGCGTGGAGCGAGTTCAGGAGCATGCTGGAGTACAAAGCCCAGTGGTACGGGCGCGAGGTGATCGCCGTGGACCGGTGGTTCCCTTCCTCCAAGCTGTGCTCCGCCTGCGGCACCTTGCAGGACAGAATGCCGCTGAACGTCCGCGCCTGGACGTGCGGCTGCGGCATCACTCACGACCGCGACGTGAACGCGGCGCACAACCTTCTGGCCGCCGGGCTGGCGGTGACAGTCTGTGGAGCTGGTGTAAGACCTCAACGGAGTACTCCGGGCGGGCGGTCGGCGACGAAGCAGAAACCCTCACGGCGCGAGCCGTAGAATCCCCCTCCTTCAGGAGGGGGAGAAGTCAACGCCATCTTCTACGGCATCATGATCATCTGGGAGCGGGACGCCGGGATCCTCACCAAACTGCTCGTCACCCCGACCCCGCGTTCGGCGCTCATCACCGGCAAGGCCTTCGCCGCCGGGGTCAAGGCGCTGATCCAGGCGGTGGTGGTCGTCGTCATCGCGGCGCTGCTCGGGGTCGTGATGACCTGGAACCCGCTCCGTCTGCTGGGCGTGGCGGTGGCCGTCGTCCTGGGCTCCGCTTTCTTCTCCTGTCTCTCGATGACCATCGCGGGCATCATGCTCACCCGGGACCGGCTGATGGGTATCGGCCAGGCCATCACCATGCCGCTGTTCTTCGGCTCCAACGCCCTCTACCCGGTGGCCGTCATGCCCGGCTGGCTCCAGGCAGTCAGCCTGGTCAACCCGCTCAGCTACCAAGTCGACGCCCTGCGCGGCCTGTTGCTCGGCACACCCGCGCACCTGCCCCTCGACTACGCCGCACTGACCGTGGCGGCGGCCCTCGGCGTATGGTCGGCGTCGTCACTGCTGGGGCGGCTGGCCAGGTGAGACGGCGATCCGGGCTCCCGCCCAGGGGGGCGCTGGCCGAGGCCGTCAGCAACGGCCAGGTGAGGTAGATCGCAAGCTGCCACCGGGACCGGCTGACGCGGCAACACCACTAGCTCGAACAGCTCTTGCACCTTGCCGACCAGCACAACGTCACCCTGCACGGCCAGGCCCAACCGTCGAGATCTCGCCGACCCCGACGACCCTTTCTTCCTCCGCATCGAGGTGGCACAGGCCTGCCGATCCAGTGACGACACCTCGCGACGCCACGGCTGATCGAGCCGGGGATGGCCGGCCGCACGGCGGCAAGCGTCGAGGTCGAAGCGGACCCACACGGTCTTGCCTCCCGGGCCCTTTGGGGACCACCACGCCGCGTCGGGCAGTCGTCAGCAACCTGGCGTCAGCCGACTACGCCGAAGTCCTGATCGAAGAGGGCGCGGTAGTAAGCGACTTCCGGTTCGGGCTCCATTCAGATGTTGCCGGTGGGGATCTCTGTTGTTGCGTTGTCGGACCACCCGGTTGGTTTCCGCTGCGCTCTTCGAGATGCACGACGAATGGATCGCCCTACCTCGCCGCCACCTCCCCGAAGGTGATATGGGTGATATCTACCGTAAACTCTCTTTTAGTTCCTCTGTGCTACCCAACGCGCCGAAATGCAACCGCCAGTTGATCCCCAACGCGATGACGAGGGCCAGTACCTGGCGGATGCGTGTTCCCGACCGAGTGGCACTCGCTTCGGTATCCTTCCGTGCAGGTCATCGGAGGTCATTTACCCAAAGATTGCTGGGCAGTTGACCTCGGGGTTTCGTGGTAGCGTCCTTGTTCGGAGGGACAGTGCAACCTGAAAGGGAAATCGTGAACACGGAGAAGATTGCCGCTCGCCGCCTCTCGCTGGAAGAGGTGACGAAGCTCGGCGTGAAGGACAGGCTCTTCATTTCCGCCGATACGGCAGAACTCAAGCTTCCCGGCTGCTATGTCCCTGCTTTTCTGACCGAGTCCGGTGAGCATTTCGAGGGCGGCTCGATCACGGCGAGAACCGTATTCCAGGAAGAGGTCTCCTGCCTTCCCGACGACGAGAATGAAGCCGGAATCTACTTGGCCGACGAGAACGGCTCGGTGACCATTGAGGTTCTCCAGTCCGCCGGTGTCGTGCTGGACCTGGCACTTTTCGTCCCTGGTGGGGACAAGGGGGCCCTCACGGCCCTTTACGCTGCGGCCCGGCAGGCATTCGGCGCCGACATCGTGCAGATCTGGCGCCAGGGCCTCAAGGAGGTTCCCGACGTGAAGGTCGACATCTTCGAGGAGCAGATTCCCCGGGGGCGTAAGGGGAGCGACAGCCCCAAGCGTGACCGTCGCGCGATCGACACCTACCCCACCCGTGCGGAGTTCATCGAGTTCTCCGCGGGGTGGAAGCCGGTCGTTGAGATTCACAGGCCGATTGTTGACAACACCCCGACCATCTGAGGTGGCGTCACCTCTCGGTCTCGGCCTGAGAGAACGCCGAGAACGCATGCGCCGGACCCGCAGGGCTTCGGCGTAGTCGGCGGGCGTCACACGCGAGGTTGTTGCGGCTGCTTAGTGTGTCGGGGTGAGTGTCGCCCAAGACCTGCTCGTACTGGGCGAGGGTGGCCTCGTACAGGGGCATGGCCCGGCAGCAGCCAGCCCGAGTGGGCCTGCGGTACGGGCCTCACCTCGAACAGCTTCATCGACTACGGATGGTCGACGGACTGCGATGACGGCGGCGGCACCTACGCCTACTACCCTGTGATGCAGGGCTACGCCAGCGGCATCGGCTGGGGCCCGAAGACCCGCTCCGACAATGAACTGCGCAAGGGATGCGAGACCAGGTCTCCGAATCCGTAGGAGAAGCGCATGGTTGAACGGCCCCCCACGCGTTACTCGCCCGAGGGCACTCCTTTGGGCCGCAGCGCGGACAACATCTGGTTGAGCAACAGCTATTCCACCGAAACCCCGCGCGCCCGCAAGCTGTGGTGGCGTATCAGGGATGCGCTCCGCCGGCTGGTGAAGAACAGTGAGCAGCGCCACTGAAGCACGCGGACCGGCAGGGCCTCCATCTGGCTGGCCGTCTCGACCCGTTCCACTACGACACCGCACCGGCCAACGGCTGGCCCATCGCCGCAAATGGTGACTTCGAGGACTAGTGGCGCTACCACGGGCATCGCGGACGCCGGCGTCTCCATCTCGTATCCCACCAGCAGGAACACGGGCCTACAGTCTGATCGGGAGCTAGCGATGGTCCCCGTCTCAACCTCCTCCCTGGCGCTGAACTGGCAAGGCAAGGGGGGCAGGCGCCCGTCAGACGCAGATCCAGCAGTAGAGGCGATGCCCTCGCTCGACCGCCCGGCCCGCCAGGTCGATGGCCTGCGCGAGGAACTCCGCAAGGCTCTGTGGATCCGGCGGCGTGGGGAACACGTCCGATGCGGCCCATACCTGGGCCATGTGGTGTATTGAACCGCGGTCAGCGGCGGCGAGCGCGTCACGCAGGGCATCTGTCAGCGACAGGCACAACAGTTGCCCATCGTCGGCCGTCGCGAGCAGGTGACCGTACCGCGGGTCCGCCTGGATGGTCTCGGCAGACCGGCCCGAAAGGATCACCTCCGCTGGCAGCAGGTCGACGGTCGGATCCATACCGTTGACGTCGAACCCGTCATAGCCCGTCGCGGTCGGTTCGTCGTCCTCACGCATCACGGCCCGGACCGCGTCGTCATCGTCAGCAGCAGCGAAGTAGCCATAGATAACTCCCATGCGGCGATCTTGGCACCCGCCCCTGACACCCGCTCTCGATCAGTCCATCACTCCGGAGGAACCGCACCCAACCCGGATCGCATGCGCCGTCGCTTCACAACGCCGGGTGCGGGGTCCGGTCGTCGCCGCGCAAGCGCGTGCTGTGAGGCGGGTGACGGCTGCGCTCATCGCCGTAACCACCTTTGAACGCGCGTGGCGTCGGCTATGCGGACTCCGACCGGCGTCCTCTCCTGCCGCTGTCGTCGCTGGTGGTGTCCGTACCGCCGGATCCTTGGGGCTGTGAACGCTGTGGCGCCTGTGCGTCTTGGGCCGCGGCGAGCGGCGCCAGGTGTGCCGAGGCGCTGTCCAGCAGCCCGAGGTCGGCCTTGGTGTGCGCGATGGCGGCGTCGATCAGGACCGCGACCAGCGGCTCGGCGGCGTGGGCCCGGCGTTGCTGTGCCAGGCCGGCGAGTTCGGACAGGTACGTCTGCCGCTGTGCCTCGATCAGTGTGGTCAGGGCGTGCGGGCCCAGGGCGACGGCGCCGAGGAGTTTCAGGAACAGCTCGTCGCGGAAGCCGCCGACACGTACCCAGGCGCTGGTCGCCCACGTGTTCAGCTCGGTCCTGCCGGCCTCGGTGAGTGTGTAGAGGTTCTTGTCGGGCCGGTCGGTCTGCGTGACCTGTGAGCGTGAGACATAGCCGTCACGGACCAGCCGTTCGAGGATCTGGTAGAGGTGGCCGATGTTCAGGCCACCCCACTGCGGGCCGATGGCCTCCTCGAACCGGGCTTTGAGTTCGTATCCGTGGTTCGGCCGCTGGGTCAGCAGCGCGAGTACTGCGTGGTGGAGCGGCATATACCTCTCCCTTC
Source organism: Streptomyces mirabilis (assembly GCF_039503195.1). NCBI lineage: Bacteria > Bacillati > Actinomycetota > Actinomycetes > Kitasatosporales > Streptomycetaceae > Streptomyces > Streptomyces mirabilis. Next base: position 1,094,558 of record NZ_JBCJKP010000001.1, on the reverse strand, counting down.
GGCATTGCTCCCTCCTGCATTGTGACAACATACCCTTGAATTGCGACAATGTATGAGGGTGAGGCTGCATCTATGGCTGTGAGCGTGGCGTTGCGCGGGGTGAGCCGCCGGTATCCCGGGCTGACCGCTCTGGACGGGATCGACCTGGAGGTCGCGGCCGGCGAGGTGGTGATGCTGACCGGGGCTTCCGGTGCCGGCAAGTCCACCGTGCTGCATGTGACGGGCGGTATGGACCAGCCCGACGAGGGGCGTGTCGAGATCGACGGTACGGAGCTGGTGCCCCGGAACCTCGACCGCCACCGGCGGCGTATCGGCTTCGTCTTCCAGCGCTTCCATCTGCTGCCCGCGCTGACCGCGCTGGACAACGTGCTCGCCCCCGTCCTGCCCCGCAGAGTGGACTTCGACCGGCGCGAGCGCGGCATGGAACTGCTCGAAGCGGTCGGCCTGGGAGACCGGTCCGACGCTCTGCCCTCGCAGCTGTCGGGCGGTCAGCAGCAACGCGTCGCCGTCGCCCGCGCGTTGGTCAACCGGCCGGGACTGCTGCTGGCCGACGAGCCGACCGGCAACCTGGACAGCGTCATCGGGCGGGAGATCATCGATCTGCTGATGTCGCTGCGCGAGCGGTACGCGATGACGATGCTGATCGCCACCCACGACGCGGAGGTCGCCGCCAACGGCGACCGGGTGGTGCGTCTGCAGGACGGCAGGATCACCTCCGACCAGCGGGTCACGCCGTCCGGCGACGTGCTGAACCGGCTGGGGGGCCTGCGCCCGTGATAACGATGATCCTCGATCAGCTCCGGCGGCGGCGCGGGCGGGCGCTGGCCCTGGCCGCCGGCATCCTGGTGGCGGCGACCAGCTTCACCCTGCTGACCGCGACGGTGAGCACCAGCAGGGCGACCACCGTGGGCACGGTCCGCAAGAACGCACGGTCCGCCTACGACGTCCTGGTGCGCCCGCCGAACTCGCAGACGGACGTGGAACGGCAGAGCGGACTGGTCGAGCCGAACTTCCTGTCCGGCACGTTCGGCGGCATCACCATGGACCAGTACCGGCGCATCCGCGGCATGGCCGGGATCGACGTGGCCGCACCGGTCGCCAACATCGGGTACCTCGTGGTGATGAGCACCGTCACCGTGGACGTCTCCCGCTTCCTGGACAGCAAGGCGTCCCGGCAGATCCTGCGCATCAGCCCGACGCTCACGGCCGGACTGGGCGCCTATCGCACCTCCGACGAGTACGTCTACCTCACCCGTTCCCCCCTGACGTCGGGGTCGTCGTCGGATCAGGTCTTCCGGTCCGACACCCTGGAGAAGGGCGCGGTCGACAAGAGCACCCAGCGCTATCAGCTGAAGGGTAAGTACGACGTCTGCTTCTACTTCAACCGGGACAAGACCGAGCGGACGGACTTCAACCTGCAACTGCCGATGAGGCCGAACCTCATCGCCGAGGATCTCAGTGACAGGTCGGCGTTCGACCGGGACCTGAATTCGTGGATGAACTGTCAGTCCGGGCAGGGCAAGGCCACCATCGACGTTCCGGTCAGTTACCCCGTGCTGCTGTCCGCCGTCGATCCTGAGGCCGAGAACCGCCTGGTGGGCCTGGGCGGCGCGATCGCCTCGGGCCGCATGCTCACCGAGCAGGACAAGCCGTGGACGCTGCCATCCTCCAAGAGCGTCCACGGACAGCACGACTCGTACATCCCGGCGCTGCTCAGCAGCAGCCCGCTGACCGCCGGAACGCTCAACGCCGCCGTCGAGCGGCTCGATGTCGGTGACCCGGCCGAACTGCCCTCCAAACTGGGCAATCCGACAGCCGCCAGTTTCGTCCGCGGCCTGCACGGGACCCGTGTGGGCAAGGTCGGCGTCGATCTGAGCGAGGGCTACCGGAAGGCGCGGGAGGAGGATTCCTTCGACACCGGCGCCTACTGGACGGTGGGCCCTGTCACCTACCGCCGGACATCCGACGGCGGCCTCGCCGTGCAGCCACAGCCGCGGCAGAAGCCCGGCCTGTGGGTGACCAACCAAGAACAGCGGCCCGTCCCCTACGTCCCCGAGGAGAACCAGGGCAAGCAGTACCGGAAGGTGATCAGCCATGCCTCCACGGACTGCCTCGGCCTGGGATACTGCGACCAGGTCGACTCCGGGCGCCTGCCCAATCCCTTCGTCCGCCTGGTCGGCCGCTACGACACCGGCAAACTGCGCGGCTTCTCGGCACTGTCCGACGTCCCGTTGGAGACCTACCAGTCGCCACAGGTCACCGGCGCAGACCCCGCCACGCGCGCGGTGCTCCACGACAAGCCGCTGCGGCCCGACCGCAACCTGGGCGGTTACGCCAGCCCGCCGCCCACCATGCTGACGACGATGGACTCCATCACCGCGCTCACCAAGAGCCGGCGGGTCCCGAGCCTGCAGGACAAGGCGCCGGTCAGCGCGATCAGGATCCGGGTGGCCGGCGTGAGCGGCGTCGACACCGCCTCCCGTGCGCGGGTGAACGCCGTGGCCGGGGCGATCCGGGCCGCCTACCCCCGGCTCCAGGTCGACGTCACCGTCGGCAGTTCCCCCGCCCCTCAGACGGTGGCGCTGAGTCCCTCGGCGCATGTGACGGAGCGCTGGGTCGCCAAGGGCGTGGCACTGCGGATCCTCAGGGCGGTGGACACCAAGAGCGCGGTGCTCTTCGTACTGGTCCTCGTCGTGTGCGCGCTCTTCCTCGGGCAGGCGGCGCTGGCCTCGGTGCGCTCACGCCGCACCGAGATCGGCACGCTGCGCTGCCTGGGCTGGAGCGGCGGTGAAGTACTCCGCCTGGTCCTCGGCGAACTGGCGGTCATCGGCCTCGCTGCCGGAGCCGCGGGCACGGTCCTCGCCTACGCCCTTGGCCGCATGCTGGGACAGCCCGACGTCGGCGCCAAGTCACTCCTCGTCCTGCCGGTGGCGCTCCTCGTGGCCCTGGCGGCGGGATTGATCCCCGCCTGGCTCGCCGCCCGGCTGGGGCCTATGGCAGCCGTCCGACCCCCTGTGACCGCGGCCCGCCGCTCCCGCCCGGTGGGTTCGGTGGCCGGACTGGCCGTGCTCAACCTGCTGCGGGTGCGGGGCCGTACGCTGCTGGGTGCGGCAGGGTTGGCGCTGGGAGTGGCAGCCTTCACCGTGCTGCTCGCCCTGACACTGGCCTTCCGCGGCGAGGCGGCCGGCTCGCTGCTCGGCAACGCCGTGGTGGCGCAGGCACGCGGGGCCGACTACCTCAGCGTCGCCCTCTCCCTGCTGCTGGGTGCCGCCGGCGCCATCGACGTACTGATCATCTCCCAGCGCGAGCGCGCCGCAGATCTCGCGGTGCTGCGGGCGACCGGCTGGACCAACCGCGAGCTGGCGATGCTCACCCTGTACGAGGGGATCGGACTGGCTCTGCTGGGCGGCCTGACCGGCGCGGTGGCCGGCCTGCTCGTGGTGCTGTCGCTCGGTCAGGGCGTGCTGCACGGACACCTCCTTGCGGTCGCCGGCGCCGCACTGCTGGCCACGCTTGCCGCGACCGCCCTGGTGAGCGCGGCTCTGACAGTCCCGATCCGGGGGCTGTCCCGGATCGCCCCCGCCCACCTGCTCGCCGCCGACTGACAGTGAGGATGTGACGTGGTGACGCTGCTGGTGGGTCTGACCCTCCGACTGACTGACGTTTCGACTGTCCTGTTTGGGATTTGTCGGCCCATCGGGTGTTACCACGCACGCGGCCGGACGGGCGCTTGTGACTTCACAGCGCCTCTGTGTGTCAAGCGGCTTGGGCGAGGTGGGTCCGTTGGTCGCGCTTCATGATCCGGTAGACCACGTTGGACAGGCGCCGTTTGAGGGCCCTTCGGGCTTCGGATGGTGTCTTCCCCTCACTGATCTTGCGGAGGTAGTAGTCCTGTCCGCGCCCGCCGTCGCGGATCTGGCAGACGGCGATGGTGTGCAGTACCGAGTTCAGCGCACGGTTGCCGCCGGTGTTGAGTCGGTGGCGGACGTTGTTGCCGCTGGAGGCGTCCAAGGGAGCGCTGCCGGTGTATCTGGCGAAGTGGTGCTCCGTGGGGAAGCGGCTGACGTCCCCGATGTGGCCGATGACCTTGGCGGCCAACACGGTGCCCAGGCCGGGCAGGGTGGTCAGCGTGGTGCGGGTCGCCGCGACGGCTTCGCGCATCTCGGCTTCGTTGTCCTTGACCTGCCGGTCGAGGCGGCGCAGGTCGGCCAGCAGGTCACGAGCTATGTCACGGCGGCAGTTGTCGGTGGCCGTGACCGGCCGGATCCCCTTCATCAGGACGGCGGCCTTGTCGGCCGACAGCCCGGTGGGGGCACCGCCGGGCAGCAGATCGCGAAGCACGGCGTGGAGCCGGTTGAGGACGCGGGTGCGCTCGTGGACCAGGTCGTCTCGCCGCTCGGTCAGGAGCCGCAGGATCGTGGTCTGGTCCTCCTGGACCACGGGTCGCAGGTCATGGCGAAACAGAGCGACCTGGGCAACATGAAGGGCGTCCTTGGCATCGGTCTTCCGGTCTCCTCCGGTGGCCAGCAGCCGGGCCCGGGCCGAAAGGGTGGAGGGTACGTCGACCACGTTCTCGCCCGCGGCGGCCAGCTGCTGGGCGAGCGAGCGGCCCAGGCCGCCAGCACCCTCCACCGCGAAACGGCGGTCGGGCCACTGCTCGCACCAGCGCATCAGCTAACGAAAGGTGCCGGCGTTGACGACGAACCGGCGCTGGGCCACCTGATGGGGTCCAGCCAAGGTGAGCCCAAAAGCCGCCACGGGATGATCTTGGTGAATCAGCAGTGCGGCTCGACGAGAGCCTCGGCCGGGTCGTGCTCGTCTTCCGGGTCATCCTGATCGGTCCAGGCACCGAAGGGGCCGGGCAGGCCAGGTTCGTCGGCGCCGAGCTGGAGGGCGCCGCCCTTGAGCCGGTGCAGGCCGGGGATCACCGGTTGCCTGCTTCGAGCTGGGCGGGGATGCGGCTGGCGCGTAGTTCTTGCAGGTCGGGGATGTGGTTGTAGAGGGTGCCGGGGCTGACGCCGAGGAGCTTGGCGATCGAGGTGATCGAGTGCTCGGGGTTGGGGAGCATGTCGCGGGCGGCTCGGATGATGTCCGGGTTGATGACGGTGGGCCGGCCGCCGACCTTGCCGCGGGCCCGGGCGGCGGCCAGTCCCTCGCGGGTGCTGGAGATGATCAGCTCGCGGATGAACTCGGCGAGGGCGGCGAAGACGTGGAAGACGAGCCGACCGCCGGGGGTGGTGGTGTCGAGCCGTTCGTGCAGCGAGGTGAAGCCGATCTCGCGCTTGCGCAGTTCGCCGACCATGGGGATCAAGTCCTGGAGGGAGCGGCCGTAGCGGTCGAGGGCGGGCACCACCAAGGTGTCGCCCGGGGCGAGGAAGGCGTGGCACGCCTTCCGCTCGGGCCGGGCGTCGTTCTTCCCCGACTTCTTGTCGGCGAAGATCCGGCGGCAGCCGACCGCGCCCAGGGCGTCGAGCTGGCGGTCGAGCTTCTGTCCGCCGGTGGACACCCGTGCGTATCCGATGCGGATCTCGGTGCGGACGGCGGGCTCGGCGACCAGGAGTTCGAACTGGGCGTCTTCAACGGCGTCGGGGATCAATCGAACCGTGGTTATCGGTGAGATTGATCTTGAACAGGGACAGGCCCCGGCCGGTTGGCCGGGGCCTGCGCCGTGAGTGTGCTGGTGTCAGGGGTCGGCTGCCATGGCGTGGCTTCTGGAGTGCGGGTCTGTGATGCGGTTCAGCTCCCGGGTGATGGGTGAGGCGTATCCGGTCAGGGGCACCGGGCTGAGGACGACATCGGCGCCGGTATGGCCGACGAGCCGTTCTACCCGGTCGGCGGGCAGTGCCTGGTAGGGGTTGGTGCGTGCGGGCACGACCATGGTGGTGGTGCGGGCGGGTCCGGCGCGGGCGATGACGGGCAGTACGGCGGCCAGGATCGCGTCGGCTTCGGCTCGGATGCGGCGTCCTCGGGCCAGGTGGAGCAGGGCGTTGATGCTGAAGCCGGTGCTGCGGACGACGGCCGCGGCGGTGACCTGGTGCCCGGTGCGGGCGGCGTGGTCGGCGGCCCGGGTGGCCACGGCGGCATCGGCGCGGGAGCCGGTGAACAGGGCCAGGACGGAGCCGTCGCTGCGGAGCGTGAACGGGTAGTCGTGTACCTCGCGTGCCGGGGACGTAGCAGCGGGCCGGGGGGTGCGGGTCGTGGTCATGGCGATTCCTTTCCGTGCGTGCCGCGGACTGCGGGCCGATCGGGTGCGGGAGCCGTCTCGTCGCCGCGGTCGGCGGGAGGGGTCCCGGTCATGGCCGGGATGCCGTCGGGGGCCCCGTCCTGGTTGCGGGTGGCGATCAGGGACCAGGCGATGGAGACGGTGATGGTCACCGCGATGACGCTGAGGGTGAGGGGGATGGGGAGCTTGCCGACGGGGGTCTCGGACAGGATGAGCTTGACGCCGGCGAAGGCGAGGAGGACCGCGAGGCCGTAGTGGAGGTAGGCGAAGCGGCGCAGGAGTCCGGCGAGGCAGAAGTACAGGCTTCGGAGCCCGAGGACGGCGAAGGCGTTGGCGGTCCACACCAGGAAGGTGTTGGTGGTGATCGCCAGGACGGCGGCGACGGAGTCGACGGCGAAGATCAGGTCGGTTGCCTCCACCGCGACCAGGACCACGAACAGCAGCGTCGCCACGCGCTTGCCATTGCGACGGATGAAGAACTTGTCGCCATGGAACTTCGGGTCAGTGGGGATGAGCTTCTTGACCAGGCGTACGACCGGGTTGCGGTCGGGGTGGACCTCTTCGTCCTTGGAGACGGCCATCTTCCAGCCGGTCCAGATGAGGAACGCACCGAAGACGTAGGCGGTCCAGAAGAACACCTGGAGCAGTTCGGCGCCGACGAAGATGAACACCAGCCGCGCGGCCAGGGCGCCGAGGACGCCCCAGAAGAGGACCTTGTGCTGGTAGGCGTCGGGGACGGCGAAGAAGGAGAAGACCAGCGCGAAGACGAAGACGTTGTCGATCGACAGGGCCTTTTCGATCAGGTAGCCGGCGTAGTAGGTGGAGGACACCTCCCCGCCCTGCCACGCCAGCAGGATCAGGCCGAAGCCGAGACCGATGGCGATCCAGATGCTGCTCCAGATCGCGGCCTCCTTGAAGCCGATGACGTGGTTGTCGCGGTGGGCGATCAGGTCGACGGCGAGCATCACGCAGATGCCGAGGGTGACCGCGGCCCACACCCACAGCGGGACGGCGAACGACAGGTCATTCATCGCGAAACGTTTCCTCTCCAAGAGCCGGACGGCACGTCACCAGCGGGCGGCGCGGTCACGGCGCCGGCGATTGCAGGGGCACCCAGGCGGCGGGGGCGACGGCGTGGACGAATGGGCCGCCACGCAGGGCCGCGGCCTCGATCAGGGCGTGTGCGTCGAGCCCGTGCGGGCCGCGGCGAGCGGCCACCACGTCCGGGGCCCGGTGGCGGGAGGCCAGCGCCAGCAGCTCCTTTGCCGCCGCCAGCCGCGAACCCCTGCCGACGGGCAGGTGGAACACCTCGGGGATGTAGCCCGTGGCGTGCGGGCCGACCTTCGGCATCACCCGGGCCAGCACCGCCCGCACCGACGCGGAGGCCGGACCGAGGGAGGAACGGCGCACATGCGGGGTCATCACAGCGATCAGCAGCAGCGGCACCCTGCGGGCCAGCGCGATGCGGGCGGCCGCCTCGGCCACCGCGACATCGTCAATGCGGTCGGTCAGCACCGCCGCCACCGGCTGGACCAGACCCGCCCGCGCGACGCGGGGAGCACGGTCTCGGTGGGGGTGGGAGAGCAGTCGGGTCATGGCACTTACCCGCCTTCCATAACAGGAGGAATCCCCTCCAGCGTCACCCGCCCACCCGACATACGTCAACAGTTACGCGAAAACCTTTTCGCTAATAAAGGTTCGCACGAGGGGATGAATATGCGAACCGGACTTCGTATGATGGAGGTCATGAGTAGCTCATCGGCACGCGGCGACCAGTGGACGTTCCTGACCAACCACGCACGGGTGCTGCTGTGGATCGCCCGCGACCCGGAGGTGCGGCTGCGGGACGTCGCCGCCGGGATCGGTATCACCGAGCGGGCGGTGCAGATCATCGTCGCGGACCTGGAAGCGGCCGGGTACCTGACCCGGACCCGGGTGGGCCGCCGCAACCGCTACACCATCGACCCCACGGTGGCCCTTCGCCACCCGTCCGAGGCCGACCACCCCGTCGGCGACCTCCTGGGCGCCTTCCTCCACCGCGAGGACACCCCGGACAGTGCAGGCGCCGAGCCGGAGGCGGCCGCCAGGCCGTGACCGAGGAACCATTGCCGCCCGGGGTGTGTGAGGTCATCGCGGGCCTTGTCGGGGTCCAGCCAAGGGGAGCCCAAAAGGGGCAGTGGGATGATCTTGGCGAATCAGCAGTGCGGTTCGACGAAAGCGTCTTCGGCCGGGTCGTGCCCGTCTTCCTGGCCGTCCTGATCGGTCCAGGCTCCGAAGGGCCCAGGCAGGCCGGGCTCGTCGGCGCCGAGCAGGAGGGCCCCGCCCTTGAGCCGGTGCTCGCCGGGGATCACCGGCTGCCCGCTTCGAGCTGGGCCGGAATACGGCTGGCCCTCAGCTCCTGCAGGTCCGGGATGTGGTTGTAGAGCGTGCCGGGGCTCACCCCGAGGAGCTTGGCGATCGAGGTGATCGAGTGGTCGGGGTTGGGCAGCATGTCGCGGGCGGCCCGGATGATGTCCGCATTGACGACGCTGGGCCGGCCGCCGACCTTCCCCCGGGCACGGGCGGCGGCCAGGCCCTCGCGGGTGCCGGAGACGATCAGCTCGCGGATGAACTCCGCTAGCGCGGCGAAGACGTGGAACACCAGCCGGCCGCCGGGGGTGGTGGTGTCGAGCCGCTCGTGCAGCGAGGTGAAGCCGATCTCCCGCTCGCGCAGCTCGCCGACCATCGTGATCAGGTCCTGCAAGGAACGGCCGTAGCGGTCGAGGGCGGGCACCACCAAGGTGTCGCCGGCGGCGAGGAAAGCGTGGCACGCCTTCAGCTCGGGCCGTAGGTCGTTCTTCCCTGACTTCCTGTCGGCGAAGATCCGGCGGCAGCCGACCGCGGTGAGGACGTCGAGCTGGCGGTCGAGCTTCTGTCCGCCGGTGGACACCCGTGCGTATCCGATGCGGATCTCGGTCCGGACGGCGGGCTCGTCGCCCAGGAGTTCGAACTGGGCGTCTTCAAGTGGCGTGCTCACGCCCGGAATCCTGTCAGAAAACGGTGCCCGAGGGTTGTTGAACCACCTAGGTTTTTGAAGGAGTTTTTGAAGGCGCTGGGGTCCTTCCTTGGGCCCGCCCGGCGATCTTCAAAAAACGTTGGTTTGTTGAAGTCTGGCGGAAGGTCGGTGCCCTCGCCCGAACGCTTCAGCGTCGGCGGCGGTTGAGCACCCCGATGAGAGTGGCAAGGTCGGCGGCACCGGCCGGGTCATCCGCGTAGCGGGTGGTCTGGAGGGGGCCGACCTCAGGAAGGACGATGTCCTCCCGCGCCAGGACATAGACCAAGGTCAACAGTGCGGCGCGGGCATTGCCATCGGTGAAGGGGTGGAAGAACGCCACGTCGAGGTAGGCGCGGGCCGCGCGGGCCGCCAGCGGGATGTCCGGGGCGGTCGTCTCGTTCAGGCAGGAATCGAAGTCGGCCTGCGTGTGAGGGGTCAGACCGTAGCGCTCGCGGCCGGCCTTCGCATAGGCGTCGCTCACGCGGAACGGTGCCCCTGTTGCAGCGAGGACTTCGCGTTGCCAACGGGCCAGCAGAGCGAAGTTCAGCGGGGTCTGGCGTGCGGCATCCTCCCGGGCCAGGGTGTGCGCGGCGAGCAGACGCTCAGCGCGAATCGGGTCGCGCCGACGCACCGGTCCCTCGCACCAGGACCGGAACCCGTCGCGGCCGGCCGGGACCCGTTGCAGAGCCGGTGAATGCCGCCAGTCGACCTCGCGGCGCACGCGCAGCCAGACCGAGGGGCTGTCAGTAGCGGTCATGGAGCTTCTCCAGCGCTTCCCACTCGCGGTGGTCCCGGTACGGGGCGCGGCAGGTGAGGCCGACGGCGAGATCCTCGCCGACCGATTCGATCAGCGTCCGCTCCGGATAGACCCAGCTCTTGAACCGGCCACCGATCGCACGCTCCACCGCTCGCGCGGCTTCGGCCCTATCCATGCCGGTACTGGTGAGGAACCAGCCCAAGACGATCGATGCTTGCCCGTACCAGCCGCCCTCCGCGCCCGAGTCCAGGGTGTAGGTCACGAGCCGGACGCAGGCCCGCTCCAGGTGCCAACTGCGATCCTCGGGCGAGGCGTCCGGCGACGGCGCCAGTTCGGCGAAGCGCTGGGCCGTTCGCTCCAACCACTCCCGCCACTCCAGCAGCGCGGCCACGACTCGTTCTGCGGTCTCGTCGGGGGTCGTCACCGAGCTCGGCCCGCTGACCCAGTTACCGATGGGCCCGCCGTAGCGATAGCACCAGCTCCATCCCCAGGCCCAGGTGCCGTATCGCTCCCGGATGATCGCGTCCACCTGGCTCTCGCACCAACGTTCTCCCTGCCACCAACCAGCCGTACCGGAGAGCACGGGCGGCACCCACTCGCGGACCAGCGAGCGGAGGCGTTCCTCCTCGTCCTCGTCCCAGGCGAACGATTGGCGGGCAGGGTCGAACTCTTCCCAGTCCCGAATGCCCTCGTAGGTGACGCGGGGCACGCGGTTGTCGGGGAAGGGCAGGGTGTCACGGTTGTACGTCAGGGCTGGCCACTCTTCCTGTCCGATGTGATCGACCGATCAGTCTCGGCTCAATGCCCCTGGGAACGCTAACGGTTTTCGGACCGTGTCGGCTTGTCCGTCATGCCGCTGCTGCCTTGTCGTCGCCGCCGAGCACGCTGAAGTCGACGTCCAGGCGGGCGTCGTAGGCGTCGGGGGTGATGCCGAGTTCGTGGGTGGAGTACTCGCCGAACCGCTTGATGTGCTCGGTCAGGTATGGGGAGACCTGGGCGAGGTCGAGCGGGTCGACCGGGCGCCCCTCGGCCTGCAGCTCGCGGACCACGTCGGCGATGTCCAGGGTGTTGTGGAAGATCACCAGGTTGGCCAGCAGGGACGTGAACTTCACGTCCTTCTCCTGCTCGACCGGGTCGTTCGCCGCGACCGTGCCGTTCTGGCCGAAGCGCACCCAGTCCGAGAAGCCGTTGAACGCCTCGACCTTGTTGGTCGCCGCCGTCACCCTCGCCCGCAGCGGGCTGTCCGAGAGGTAGCGCAGCAGCTGGACGGTGCGGATCACCTTGCCCACCTCGCGGAACGCCGTGTAGGTGGCGTTGCGCCGCGAGCCCGAGCGCAGGCGCCGCAGCAGCAGGACGGAGGAGATGGCGCCCTCGCGGATCGACACGATCACCCGCATCAGGTCCCGGAAGTGGTTTTCGATCAGGCGCCAGTCGATGACGTTGCGCCCCGGCTCGCCGAACAGGGCGTCGATGTGCTCGTACTGGGCGGTGCGTGAGGGGCGGAAGAACAGCAGGTCCTTCCAGTTGCGGATGCGGGGCATCAGGTCGATGCCGAGTAGGTGGGCGATGGCGAACACCGGGTAGCTCTGCCCCTGGGTGTCCGCGTGGATGGTGGTCGGGCCGACCTCGGAGGTGTTCTTCAGCAGGCCCTCGATGATGTAGACCGCCTCCCACACCCCGCACGGCACGAAGTGCGTGAACAGCGCGATGTACAGGTCCGAGACGTGGTGGTACGCGATACCGCCCACCGCCCCGTAGCGCACCGACGTCTCGGCGAGCAGGTTGTCCAGGTAGGTGTCCATGTGGGTGCCGTCGGCCGCCGCGGTGGTGCCGTTGCCCCACGCCCGGGACAGGTCGAGCTGGGCGTGCCGGTCCACCACGTCGCCGATCGCCTCGTTCAGCTTCGCCGTGGTGACGTGCCGGCGGGCCGCAACGGACAGTTCGTGGCTGGAGACGCCCGCGATGTGCCGGGCGGCCTCGGCGAAGGTCATGTTCGTGCCCTTCACGAACGTCGTGATCACGTACCGGCCGAACGGGTCCCTCAGTTTCGGGTCGTTGCCGGACGCCGGTCCGAACCGGTGCCACCACGCGATCCAGTACGCCGTGCGGGCCACGATGCCCAGCAGGGTGCGCTCGGGCATCCGCTCCTTGACGGCCTGCTCCAGCACCTGCGTGCTCTTGCGCGGCATCGAAGCCCGGCGGGCCTTGAGCTTGGGCGCCCCCGTGTCGGGGTCGATGAACAGCTCGTCGTTGTCCGGATACTCGCCGTCCGCCGCGGCCGCCGCCGCGGACAGCCGCCCGCGCAGCTGGGCAACCAGGGCCCGGCCGTCGAACGGCGCCGCCTCGCCCGGAGTGCTCAGGCCGACCTCCACCAGGTAATCCGGCAGCTTCGCCTCCACCTGCTCCCAGGGCAGCAGCCGCTCGGACCAGTCGGCGTACTCCTCCGAGCCGATCACCGCCACGTCGCCGGTGCGGAGCTCGTCGGCGAGGTAGCAGAAGACCATCGCCTCGAAGTGGCGGCGCACGAAGTGGCCGGGCCGGCGCCGGTCGCGGATCGCCTTCTGCCAGTTCTGCGTGGCGAAGGAGACGTCCACCTTCCGGCCGTCCGCGTCGCGGTCGGGGATGAAGTCGCGCACCATCGCCCGGTGGGCCTTGGCGTGCGCGAGGGCGTCCAGCACGGAGGAGTCCTCGCTGGTGGCCTTCAGCTCGATCACGTCGGTGAGGTCGAACATCACCGGCCGGTCCGCCTTGAGGTGACCGTGCAGCAGCACCTCCCAGTTGTCGCCGTGGTGCGCGGAGACCTGCTCGATCTGCGCGTACTGGGCGTCGAACCCGCCGAGCCTTTCCACCGACGCCACCAGCGAGGCGAGCCCGTTCGCCTGGACCATCAGCCCTTCGGCGAGCACCAGCAGGGCGGGCGAGACGCGGCCCTCCAGCTTGCGGACGGCCTCGGCGGCGCTGGACTCCTCGTCCAGGCCCTCCAGCGCGTCCAGCGCCTGCTTGGTCAACGCGGCGGCCTTAGCCCGCGCGGTCTGCGCGGGCCCGCCGGCGTCCACCTGCTGCAGCAGCGTGCGGTAGTTGGCGACCAGCGTCTCCACGATCTCCTGCTGCCGGCGCCGGATCTCCTCCAGCTCCTCGCGGGCCTTCTTCGCCTTGCCCGCCATCCGCTTGCAGAACATCGTCGTCAGGTCGTCGCGGGCCCGCATCCTGGCCTTCGCGGCCAGGCAGGCGATCAACGCGACCCGCCGGCGGGCCGTGTAGTCCTTGAGCGTCGCCGCGTCCTGGGCCTGCGCCTCGCCGGCGAAGTCCGCGACCTTCCCCGACGCCACGCCCTCCAGCCACTTGGCGCTCTCGCCGAGCCCGTCCACCCACGTCAGGTGGCCCTTCAGACGCTTGAAGTTCGACCAGGTCGCCCGCCCCGGGTTGTGCTTGAGCGCGTTGAACAGCGTCTTGCCGTCCAGGCCGACGACATCGACCAGGCCCAGCAGCCGCACCCGCTCGTCCTCGGTCATCCGCTCCCGGATGCCCGCCAGGATCTCCTCGTTCACCCGGGCCCGCACGGTGGAGGCCATCGTGTCCAGCGTGGAGTACCGGGGAATCTCCAGCCCGGCCTCCACCAGCTTCTCCAGCGCGATGTTGATCAGGTCCGCCGGGTTGTTCTTCGACGCCGCCTCGATCCGCATCGTCTCCTCGGCCAGCGCGCGGGCCGCCTGGCCGTTGTAGCGCATCCCGCACCGCTCCCGGACCCACGAGCGGTGCCGCTCGGCGGTGCGGCCGGAGGCGTACACCGGCAGGGTGTCCTCCGGGAGCTCCGCCGCCCGGCGCACGAACTCCATCACCTGCTCCGGCACATCGTGCGCCTTCGGGAAGCAGCCCATCCGCTGGTACGACTTCAGCGCCAGCAGCAGCGCCAACTGGTGCTCGTCGGAGTCCGCAGCCTCCTCCGCCCAGGCCCGCTCCTCCTCGGACGGCGTGAAGAACACATGCAGCTCACGCGCGGTGATCAGCCGCTTGAACCGCGGGTACGCGGTCCGCTCGATTGAAGTCATCCCCACCCCACCCGACGCCCAGCCCTACCCGGCGCACCACATACGCCCGCGCGGGATCATCGTGGGGACGGCGCAGTGAGAAGGCCGGAACAGCAGAACCGGAGACGGAGCCGGGCGCGTGGTGATAGGGCTGCGGGACCGGCCCTCAGAACCTCAAGATCATCCCTTGGCGGCTTTTGGGCTCACCTTGGCTGGACCCCCTGATGGCCCGCAGCGTCGACGGCGACGGCAGTGTGGGACGACTTGTGGGGATCGATGCCGATCAGGATCACAGGCTGGTGCCCTCGCACTCGATGAGACAGGAAGGGGAGTGCGGCGGGCACCCTGACTTGAAGTCACCGTGTCACCTTCATGCCTCTGTCGAGCCACACCGCGCGGGTGTCGGCCGGCGGTGGCACGCTATCAGTGAGCCAGCCCGAGGGCAGCAAGGAGCACTGCGGGCCCGTGCCGACCGACACCCTGGACGCTACGGCTGCAGACCGAGCGCCTGGGCTCGATTCAACAAGTCAGGAGCTTGGTTCAGAAGCCCCGTCACTGTCTTGTCCACCCGCCCGACCGGCGCGTGCCGCCCTCGGATCGGACACGCAAGGACGGACATGACCAGCATGACGCACGACGGCCGGCAGATCACCGGCGGAGTCGACACCCACGGCCTGACCCACCACGCCGCAGTGATCGACCGGATCGGCCGGCACCTGGCCGAGGGTGCGGATCCCGTCGAGTGAAGGCCGTTGATCAGGCGCCGAGTTGGTAGTCGTGCTGGTCGGGGTAGGTGCGCTGGTGTTCGCGGGTGTGGTGGTAGGTGAGGTAGTCGTCGAGGTCGCCGTTGGCTTGGACGGCGCGGAGTTTGAGGACGGCTTCGGCGTCGGCGACTACTTCACCTACCACCACACCCGCAAGACCCCAGCTCAACCGTCCCCCGAGAGGATCCGCACCCAACGAGGAAGGGGCTCAAAGACCACGTGGCCGTACACAAACCTGGACCCGGTCTTCGGGCTCACCCTGTCTCGGAGGCGATCCGCGAGGCGTCTCAAGTACCCACCGGGGACAGGCTCAAGATCGCGTCCTTAGTGCCCTTCGATGCAGGCCAGTACGCGTTTGGGGCGCGCATCGACCGCCCCGGCAGCCGGACGTCAGTCGACAGCCAATACCTTGTGAACCGGTGTTGACCCAGGCCATCACGATGCCGCTGTTCTTCGGCTCCAACGCCCTCTATCCGGTCGCGGTCATGCCCGGCTGGCTCCAGGCCATCAGCACGGTCAACCCGTTGAGCTACCAGGTGGACGCGTTGCGCGGCCTGCTGCTCGGCACACACGCCCACCTGGCCCTCGACTACGGGGCGTGGTCTCGAGCTTCCTGCCGGGTCCCTCCAGTACGACGGTGCGTGTGCACCGACCCCCCGCCGCGACTTGACCAGATGATGAGGGTCACCGGCCCGCGGGGCTCATAGGCTGTGCGTCATTGATCACTTGATCCCCTGATCACCTGATTGCCGTCGCACCGGAGGAGCCAACGTGACGCCACGTCCGCATCAGACCACCAGACACACAACTGTCCTTCGAAGGGAGGCAGTTGTGGCCGCGGTTCCCGTCGCCGTCGCGGCGTTGCTCGTCGCGGCGGGCCCGGCGGCGGCCGGCACGGTGGGCTCGTCCGGTGCGGGGGACGCGTACTTCCCCCTCTCGGGCAACGGCGGCTACGACGTCCGGCACTACGACCTGACCCTCGGTTACGACCCCCAGAGCCGCCACCTCGACGGCAAAGCGGTCATCACCGCTCGGGCCACCCAGCGACTGACCCGCTTCGACCTCGACCTCAAAGGGCTGAAGGTCACCGGCGTCACCGTCGACCACGCCAAGGCGTCCTACCGGCGTGACGGCCAGGAACTGGTGGTCACCCCCCGCCACTCCCTCCGGCGGAACCAGGAATTCCGAGTCACCGTCACCTACTCGGGCACGCCCAAGCCGGCCACCGACCCGGACGGTTCCTCGGACGGGTGGATCCCCACCGACGACGGCGCGTTCGTGGCCGGCGAACCGCAGGGCGCCATGACGTGGTTCCCCGCCAACAGCCACCCCAGGGACAAGGCCTCCTACGACTTCACCATCACCGTCCCCGAGGGGCACACCGCCGTGGCCAACGGAATCCTCCGCGGACAGTCGAGCGGCCACGGCCGTACGACATTCCGCTGGCGGCAGTCCGAGCCGATGGCGGCCTACCTCGCCACGGCGACGGTCGGGAAGTTCAAGGTCGAGCAGTACACCACCCGCGACGGACTCAAGGTCTACAACGCCGTCGACCCCCGTGAGGCGACCGCCGCGGCGCCCGTACTGAAGAAGCTGCCGTCCGTGCTGGCGTGGGAGAGCGGTGTCTTCGGGCCCTACCCCTTCCGGGCCGCCGGAGCCATCGTCGACCGGGCTCCGCAGGTCGGATACGCGCTGGAGACCCAGACGCGTCCCGTGTACGACTCCGCGCCCGACCTGAGCACCCTCGTCCACGAAAGCGCGCACCAGTGGTTCGGGGACTCCGTCAGCCTCACCGCGTGGCAGGACATCTGGCTCAACGAGGGCTTCGCGACGTATGCCGAGTGGCTGTACGCCGAGCAGCACGGTGGCAAGACGGCGCAGCAGACGTTCGACTCCCTGTACGCCAGTCCTGCCGGCAGCGGTCTGTGGGCGTTTCCGCCGGCGAACCCCGGGAGTGGGGCGCACATCTTCGACACGCCCGTGTACGCGCGGGGTGCGATGGCTCTGCAGAAGCTGCGTACGGCTGTGGGGGACGGGGTGTTCTTCCGCATCCTGCGGACCTGGGCCACGGAGCACCGTGGCGGCCATGGCACCACCGCCCAGTTCATTCGCCTCTCCGAGCGGTTGTCCGGGAAGGACCTCGGCGCGTTGTTCCACACGTGGATCGGCACGGCGGGCAAGCCGACCTCTCCCTGACCGGTTCCTTCGCCCCCGCCCCCGCCGCCTCTGGCGCGGGGGCGGGAACGCGTCAGGCGGGGCGGAGCCAGATGGTGGCCAGGGGAGGGAGCGTCAGGCGCAGGCCGCCGTCGTCGGCCCGGGGGTGGGGGTTGTGGATGTCGCTGCCGCCGTAGCGGGCGGCGTCGGTGTTGAGGACTTCGTGCCAGGCGGGGATGTCTTCGGGGATGCCGAGGCGGTAGTCGTGGCGGACGACGGGGGAGAAGTGGGAGACGGCGAGGAGGGGGGTGCCGTCGGTGTCGTGGCGGAGGAAGGCGAGGACGTTGTCGTCGGCGGCGTCGCCGGCGATCCAGGTGAAGCCGGCGGGGTCGGTGTCGCGTTGCCAGAGGGCGGGTTCGTGGCGGTAGACGGTGTTGAGGTCGCGGACGAGGTCGCGTACGCCGCGGTGGTCGGGTTCGGCGGGGTAGGCGGGGTCCAGGAGCCACCAGTCGGGGCCGTGGGTTTCGGACCATTCGGCGCCCTGGGCGAATTCCTGGCCCATGAAGAGGAGTTGTTTGCCGGGGTGGGCCCACATGAAGCCGAGGTAGGCGCGGGTGGTGGCGCGTTGTTGCCACCAGTCGCCGGGCATCTTCGACACGAGTGAGCGTTTGCCGTGGACGACCTCGTCGTGGGAGATGGGCAGGACGTAGTTCTCGCTGTAGGCGTACACCATCGAGAACGTCATCTCGTTGTGGTGGTACTTGCGGTGCACGGGGTCATGGGCGATGTACTCGAGCGAGTCGTGCATCCACCCCATGTTCCATTTCAGCCCGAATCCCAGTCCACCGTCCGAGGTCGACCGCGTGACGCCGTCCCAGGCCGTGGACTCCTCGGCGATCGTCACGACGCCGGGTGCGCGGCGGTAGACGGTGGCGTTCATCTCCTGGAGGAAGGCGACGGCGTCGAGGTTCTCCCGGCCGCCGTGTTCGTTGGGGGTCCACTGTCCCGGTTCGCGCGAGTAGTCGAGGTAGAGCATCGAGGCGACGGCGTCGACGCGCAGGCCGTCGATGTGGAACTCCTCGCACCAGTACACGGCGTTGGCGACGAGGAAGTTGCGTACCTCGCGGCGTCCGTAGTCGAATTCGAGGGTGCCCCAGTCGGGGTGGGCGGCCCGTTGGGGGTCCGCGTGTTCGTAGAGGGGGCGTCCGTCGAATTCGGCGAGGGCCCATGCGTCGCGCGGGAAGTGGGCCGGTACCCAGTCCATGAGGACGCCGATCCCGGCCCGGTGCAGGGCGTCGACGAGGTGTTTGAAGTCGTCGGGGGTGCCGAGCCGTGCGGTGGGGGCGTAGAAGCCGGTGACCTGGTAGCCCCAGGAGCCGCCGAAGGGGTGTTCGGCGACCGGCATCAGCTCGACATGGGTGAAGCCCAGGTCGGAGACGTAGGCGGGCAGTTGCTCGGCCAGTTGGCGGTAGGTCAGGCCCGGACGCCACGAGGGCAGGTGGACCTCGTACACCGACAGCGGTGCCTCGTGCACGGGGCGGGCGCCCCGCCCCGCCATCCACTCCTCGTCCCTCCACACGTGGGACGACTCCGTGACGATCGAGGCGGTCGCCGGAGGCACTTCGGTGCGGCGGGCCATCGGGTCGGCGCGCATCGTGTGCGTGCCGTCGGGCCGGGTGATGTCGAACTTGTACGGCGTTCCCTCGCCGATGCCGGGCATGAACAGCTCCCAGACGCCCGAGGAACCGAGCGACCGCATGGGGTAGGCGGTGCCGTCCCAGTGGCAGAAGTCCCCGCAGACCCTGACCCCCTGGGCGTTGGGTGCCCAGACCGTGAAGCGGGTGCCGGTCACGCCCTGGTGGGTCATGGGGTGAGCCCCGAGTGCCCGCCACAGCTCCTCGTGGCGTCCCTCGCCGATCAGATGGAGATCGACCTCGCCCAGCGCGGGCAGGAAGCGATACGGGTCCTGCACCTCGAACGCGTGGCCCGCGTACGTCACGGACAGCACGTACTCGGGGATCGTGTCGAGTGGCAGGACGCCCGAGAAGAGACCGTCTCCGACCCCCCGTAGCTCCGTGCGGCGGCCGTCCACCACCACCGCGACGGACTCGGCGTACGGTCGTAGCACGCGGAACACGACACCGCCCGGTACCGGGTGTGCGCCGAGCAGCGCGTGCGGATCGTGGTGGGCGCCCGACAACAGGCGCGCGCGGTCCGTCGCGTCCAGCGCGGCTACCGGCCTGGTGCCAACGGCGGTGGTGGGAACTGCCACGGCTTCAGCCTCCTCGGGGAAAGCGGTGGGGCGGATGGATCCTGGGCTCCGCGTCGTCGTCACAGGCGTTCAGCAGGACGTTCGACGGGGGGTTCGGCGTGATGCTCGACGCGATGGTCGGCTGGATGTCGGGCAGGACGCTCGGTGGGGTGTTCGCCACACAGTTCCCCCGCGCCTTCGGCGAGGCGACCGACCGCCGCCATCGGGACCGGCAGCCAGTCGGGCCGGTGCCTCGCCTCGTACAGCACCTCGTACACGGCCCTGTCGGTCTCGTACGCGCGCAGCAGTTCGGGCTCCTCGCGCGGGTCCCACGCGGCCGCGGCGGCGTACCCCGCGCAGAAGGCCTCCCGGCAGCGCTGCGCCCACTCGGGGCGCCACGGCCGGCGGGAGCGCGCGGCGTAGTCGAAGGAGCGCAGCATGCCCGCGACATCGCGTACGGGGGACTGGAGGCGTCGGCGCTCGGTGAGCGGACGGGCCGGCTCGCCCTCGAAGTCGATGACGGACCACTGTCGTCCGGCCCGCAGCACCTGCCCCAGGTGGAGGTCGCCGTGAATCCGCTGCGCCGGCCGAATCGCCGCGTCGAGCGCCGCGAGCGCGTCGAAGGCCGAGCGCAGCCCCGCCGCGTACGGCCGGAGTTCGGGCACGGAGCGGGCCGTGGTGTCGAGCCGTTCACTCATCGAGGCCGCGAGTTGCCGGTGCTGCAACGGACTGGGCGCTCGTACGGGGAACGCCGCCGCCAGCGCCACATGTATCTCGGCGGTGGCCCGGCCGAGTTCGTATGCCTCTTCGGTGAACTCCCCGCCCAAGGTGAGTGATTGGAGTGCCAGGGTCCAGCCGTCGGAGGCGTCGCGCAGGAACGGCTGGAGCACCCCGAGTGTCGCCTCCCGCGGCTGCGAGGTGCCGAACCACGCCGCGGGGGCGGGTACGCGGGTGCAGCCCTGCCGGGCCAGCGCCCAGGGCACCTCCAGGTCGGGGTTGATGCCCGGCTGGACGCGGCGGAAGACCTTCAGGATGAAGGAGTCCCCGTACACGAGGGAGGAGTTCGACTGCTCGGTGTCGAGGAGCCGGGGGGCGAGACCGCTGGGGACCGTCACCTGGGGATCCCGCTCGAAGAGCAAGGGTCCTGCAGCCCCGGGCGTGCGCAGCCGTTCCAGGAGCAGACCCGCCGCGTCGGGATCGTGGAAGGCGTCGTACACGCTGAGGTCGGCCAGGGGTCCCGCGGTCGGACGGCCTATGAAGGCGGGGGCGAGCCGGGGTGGGAGGACCTCGCGTGCGCCGAGCAGGAGCTGGTAGCAGTCGTCGGGCGGGGGAGTGCCGGGACCTTCGGGTTCGGAGCCGCCGAGATGTTCGGTGCGTATCAGGAGATGCAGGCAGCCCGGGTACAGCTCGGTCGACGACACCACGCTCAGGCCGGTGACGGGGTGGCCCTTGCCCGCGAACCAGCGCTGCCGCGGCAGCCACTGCCGCAGCAGTTCGGCGAGCGAGGTGAGCAGTGCGGCGGGGGCATGGCTGCCCGGACGGTGCAACGCGGTCTTCGGCATGGCGACACGTCCTTTCAGAGGCAAGCGATCTTCGATGGGCACACGATCACGTGTGATCACGTGCGGTCAGGATCGCCTGGCGGTGCCGGGGGTGATCGCGCGTCGCAGCCGGAACCAGTAGAAGCCGTGGCCCGCGAGGGTGAGCAAGTACGGCAGCTCTCCGATGGCCGGGAATCGCACCCCGCCGATGAGTTCGACCGGGTGGCGGCCGTTGAAGGCCCGCAGGTCCAGTTCGGTGGGCTGGGCGAAGCGGGAGAAGTTGTGCACGCACAGGACGAGGTCGTCCTCTGTGCCCTCGGTGGAGGGGGCCTCGCGCAGGAACGCGATGACGGCGGGGTTGGAGGACTGGAGTTCCGTGTAGGAGCCGAGGCCGAAGGCCTGGTTCTGCTTGCGGATCTCGATCATGCGGCGGGTCCAGTGCAGCAGGGACGAGGGCGAGGACATGGAGGCCTCGACGTTCGTCACCTGGTAGCCGTAGACGGGGTCCATGATCGTGGGCAGGAACAGCCGGCCGGGATCCGAGGAGGAGAAGCCCGCGTTGCGGTCGGGTGTCCACTGCATCGGGGTGCGTACCGCGTCGCGGTCGCCGAGCCAGATGTTGTCGCCCATCCCGATCTCGTCGCCGTAGTAGAGGATCGGCGAGCCGGGCAGGGACAGCAGCAGGGCGGTGAACAGCTCGATCTGGTTGCGGTCGTTGTCGAGCAGCGGGGCGAGCCGGCGCCGGATGCCGATGTTGGCGCGCATCCGCGGGTCCTTGGCGTACTCCGCGTACATGTAGTCGCGTTCCTCGTCGGTGACCATTTCGAGGGTGAGCTCGTCGTGGTTGCGCAGGAAGATGCCCCACTGGCAGCCGGACGGGATCGCCGGGGTCTTCGACAGGATTTCCGAGACCGGGTACCGGGATTCCCTGCGTACCGCCATGAAGATCCGCGGCATGACGGGGAAGTGGAACGCCATGTGGCACTCGTCGCCGCCGGAGGGGAAGTCGCCGAAGTAGTCGACGACGTCCTCGGGCCACTGGTTCGCCTCCGCCAGCAACACCGTGTCCGGGTACTGGGAGTCGATCTCCTTGCGCACCCTTTTCAGGAACGTGTGCGTGGCGGGGAGGTTTTCGCAGTCGGTTCCTTCGACCTGGTAGAGGTACGGCACCGCGTCGAGGCGGAACCCGTCGATTCCGAGGTCCAGCCAGAAGCGGAGGGCCGCGAGGATCTCTTCCTGGACGGCGGGGTTCTCGTAGTTGAGGTCGGGCTGGTGGGAGAAGAAGCGGTGCCAGAAGTACTGCTTGCGGACCGGGTCGAAGGTCCAGTTGGAGGCCTCGGTGTCGACGAAGATGATCCGGGCGTCCTCGTACTGTTTGTCGTCGTCGGCCCAGACGTAGTAGTCGCCGTAGGGTCCGTCGGGGTTGGTGCGGGACTCCTGGAACCACGGGTGCTGGTCGCTGGTGTGGTTCATGACGAAGTCGATGATGACGCGCATGCCGCGCTGGTGGGCGGCGTCGACGAACTCGACGAAGTCGGCGAGGTCACCGAACTCGGGCAGGACGGCGGTGTAGTCGGAGACGTCGTAGCCGCCGTCCCTGAGGGGTGATTTGAAGAACGGGGGCAGCCACAGGCAGTCGATGCCCAGCCATTGCAGGTAGTCGAGTTTCGCGGTGAGGCCCTTGAGGTCGCCGATGCCGTCGCCGTTGCTGTCCTGGAAGGAGCGGACCAGGACCTCGTAGAAGACGGCGCGTTTGAACCAGTCGGGGTCGCGGTCCCTGGCCGGGGTGTCCTCGAAAGTGTCCGGGACGGGCTCGTTGACGATCATGTGGTGGGTGACCCTCCGATCCGCGGTGAGGTGTCGACGGCGAGGACATGCGCACCGCCCGGCCCCAGTCGCACGAAGTTGGCCCTGCCCCAGCGGTAGGTCTCGCCGGTGAGCTCGTCGTGCACGGGCACGGACTCGTGCCAGTCCAGGCCGAGTCGCGGCATGTCCAACGAGACCGTCGCCTCCTGGGTGTGGTGGGGGTCGAGGTTGGCCACCACCACGACCGTGTCGTCGCCCGAGCGCTTGCTGTAGGCGATCAGGGCCTCGTTGTCGGTCTGGTGGAAGTGCAGGTTCCGTAGCGCGTGCAGAGCCTTGTGGCGCCGTCTGATCCGGTTCAGCTCCGTGATCAGCGGTGCGATCGTGCGGCCCTCGCGCGCGGCGGACTCCCAGTCACGGGGACGCAGTTCGTACTTCTCGGAGTTCCGGTACTCCTCGCTTGCGGGCCCGACCGGAGCGTTCTCGCACAGCTCGTACCCGGCGTAGACCCCCCACGAGGGCGAGAGGGTGGCGGCGAGCACGGCGCGTACCTCGAAGGCGGGCCGGCCGCCCCGCTGGAGATGGCCGGGCAGGATGTCGGGGGTGTTCACGAAGAGGTTGGGCCGCATGAAGGCGGCCGTTGCGCCCGACAGTTCGGTGAGGTAGTCGGTCAGCTCCTGCTTGGTGTTGCGCCAGGTGAAATAGGTGTACGACTGCTGGAAGCCGACCGCCGCGAGCGTGTGCATGATCGCGGGCCGGGTGAACGCCTCGGCCAGGAAGATCACGTCCGGGTCGGTGCGGTTGATGTCCGCGATGACCCGCTCCCAGAAGACGACCGGCTTGGTGTGCGGGTTGTCGACGCGGAAGATCCGCACACCGTGGTCCATCCAGTGCCGCAGCACCCGCAGCGTCTCCTGGATCAGCCCCGGCATGTCCTGGTCGAAGGCGATCGGATAGATGTCCTGGTACTTCTTCGGCGGATTCTCCGCGTACGCGATCGACCCGTCCGCCCGGTGGTGGAACCACTCGGGATGCTTCTGCACCCACGGATGGTCCGGCGAGCACTGGAGCGCGAAGTCGAGGGCGACCTCGAGCCGCAGTTCCGTGGCCCGGCGCACGAACGCGTCGAAGTCGTCGATCGTGCCGAGATCCGGGTGGATCGCGTCGTGGCCGCCCTCGGGAGAACCGATCGCCCAGGGCACGCCGACATCCCGACGGCTCGCCGACAGGCTGTTGTTGGGGCCCTTGCGGAAGGTGGTGCCGATGGGGTGGATGGGCGGGAGGTACACGACGTCGAAGCCCATCCCGGCGATGGCGGGCAGGCGTTCGGCGGCGCTGCGGAACGTGCCGTGCACCGGCGGATCGAGCTGTCCGCTCTCCGAACGCGGAAAGAACTCGTACCAGGCGCCGTACAACGCCCGCTTCCGTTCCACGAGCAGAGGCATCGGCAGCGAGCGGGAGACCCGTTCGCGCAGGGGGTGTGCGGTGAGAACGGCGACCGCTTCCGGGGCCAGGGCGGCGGCGAGACGGGCCGTCGGCCGCCAGGAGTCGTCGCGCAGGGCGTGCGCCGCGGCGCGTACGACCGCTTGGCCGGCCGGGTCCGGTACCGCGTCCGCGGCCCGCTCGTACAGCGCGGCGCCCTCCTCCAGGACCAGACCGGCGTCGATCCCGGCCGGGACCTTGATCGCGGCGGTGTGGCGCCAGGTGGCCACGGGATCGCTCCAGGCCTCCACCAGACAGGTCCAGTGGCCCACGGATTCCGGTGTGACCTCGGCGCCCCAGCGGTCGGTGCCCGGGGCGAGTTCACGCATCGGGGCGCGCGGGCCGGGCCGGCCGCTCTGGTCGCACAGGACGACTTCGGCGCCGAGCACATCCCGGCCCTCGCCGAAGAGGGTGGCGGTGACCTCGAAGGTCTCCCCGACGACCGCCTTCGCGGGGCGCCGGCCGTGCTCGACGACCGGCTGGACGTCCACGATCGGGATACGGCCGATCGGGTCACGGCCATGGGCCGGATGTGCCTCCATGTTTCGCCTCCGCCGTCCTCGCGCCCTGCCCCCTCGGTTCAGAGCTGCACCGAAAATTCCCGACACCACGGTCCGCCTCAGCGACGCCTGCCGACCGCTCGACCCGCTCCCCGCCCCGGAGGCTCCTGGGAGAGCTGAGAGCCCCGCGCGCCGTGCGCCACCGTCATCGACGACAGCGCGGCAGCCGGTGCCTCGTCCCGCAGATAGTGCTCGGCGGCGTCCACCGCCTCCCGCGCGCAGCGCTTTCCCATCAGCACGCACAGGGTGTACCCCGCGTTCTCGAAGTTGCCCCGCACCGTGTGGTCGGCGGGGGCCACGAGCAACAGGCGTTCCCAGGCCCGGTATTGCTCCAGATGCCTGGCGACCTCGGCTTTGGCAGGAAGCAGCATGGGCCGGTCACCTTTCCACTCTCGCGACTGCGCACGGGACACCCGGCTGATGCCGGAGGGCCGTGCACGGAAGGGCACCGGCCCATTACGGAGGGCGGTGCCCTCACTCATGGTGCCCGCACGGACACTCAGCGTCTTGTTGGCTCTTCAATCACATGGGGTCGGGCTCTCGTGTTGCACGAACGGAGTAGTGCTCGCACTCTGGGAATGACTCAAAAGCGATCAGTGCTCACGCTTCGTGATCGGGGCTCGGTCCGAGAAGGGCGAGGAGAGGCGAGAGCTTCGCCGTGAGGAGCCAACGAAGATGAAACCTGCAGTGCCCTGCTACTACCACCTCGACGTGGAGGTCAGCCCGGAGCGGGTTGGCCAGGTCAAGCGCATATTGGGGGCCCATCTCCGGTACTGGAACCTGGATACGCTCGTCGATTCCGTCTGTCACTGTGCGGAAGCGTTGCTGCACACGATCGACCGGCACGCGACGGACAAGAACACCACCATCGAGATGTGGTGGAACGGTTCCCACCTCATCACCGCGGTCTCCGACAACGACCAGGATCTGCGCCCGCACAACGAGCCCCAGGGCTGTCTGGCGCAGATCGCCGCACTCAGCGACGGCTGGGGCTGCTGCGCCACCGGCGCCGGTGGCAAGATCATCTGGTTCTCCTGGCGGGCCCGCGCCGCCGAGCATGCTCCGCTGGTCCCGACCACGCCCATGCCCAGCCTGCGCGAGGCGCGCCGGACGCCGCGTCAGGAGGCGTTGCCGGAACCGGCGCTCGCGGTGTCCCGTCATGGCACGGAGGCCGTGATCGCCGTGACGTGATCACGGCGACCGAGGGGCGGGGACCACCCGCCCCAGCGGTTGCGCAGAACAGGCGCGTCGGATCCATCGGAGAGAGACTGGAGCCAAGGCCCCGGACACGGGTGCCCTGAAACCGGCCCCCAGGCGGGGGAGACGTATGTCCATCACGACGGCAGCGGCAGCGCGCCAGGAACTGACGGCATTCAAGGGGCAGTTGATCGGTCCCGGCGACTCCGGGTACGACGAGGCACGCACCGTCTACAACGCGATGATCGACCGGCGGCCCGCCCTGGTGGCGAGGTGCACCAGCGCCGAGGACGTCTCCCACGTCATCGGCTTCGCCCGCGACCACGGCCTCCCGCTCGCCGTGCGGGGCGGCGGCCACCACGGCGCGGGCCTGGGGGTCTGCGACGACGGCGTGGTCCTCGACCTCTCACCGCTCAAGGACATCGAGGTCGATCCGGGGGCCCGTACGGTACGGGTCGGAGGCGGCTGTGTGTGGGGCGAGGTCGACCGTGCCACCCACGAGTACGGTCTGGCCACACCCGCCGGCATCATCTCCACGACGGGAGTCGCCGGCCTCACCCTGGGCGGCGGCATCGGGCATCTCTCCCGCAAGTACGGGCTGACCGTCGACAATCTCCTGGCGGCCGACCTCGTCCTGGCGAGCGGCGAGCGCGTGCGCGCGAGCGACACGGAGAACACCGACCTGTACTGGGCGATCCGCGGGGGCGGCGGCAACTTCGGAGTCGTCACCTCGTTCCTGTTCCGGCTGCGTGAGGTGAGCACCGTCGTCGCCGGCCCCACCTTCTGGCCCGCCGAAGTCGGCGCCGAAGTCCTCACCACCTATCGAGACTTCCTCCCGGACGCCCCCCGCGAACTGAACGCCTTCTTCCTGTTCGGCTCCGTGCCGCCCGGCCCGCCGTTCCCCGAGGAGATCCATCTGCGCAAGGTCTGCGGGGTCGTCTGGTGTCGCGTCGGGGACGACACCGAGGCGGCGGCCGCGGAGATGGCACCTCTCCTCGACGCCGTGCCCGAGCCGCTGCTGCACGGAGCCGCGCCGATGCCGTACCCCGCGCTCCAGTCCGCGTTCGACGGGATCTACCCGCCCGGCGACCAGTGGTACTGGCGCGCGGACTTCGTCGACGAGATCCCCGACGAGGCGGTCGCGTCACACCTCGGATACGGCACCGAACCGCCGACCTGGAAATCGACGATGCACCTGTACCCGATCGACGGCGCCGTCCACGACATCGCACCGGCGGACACCGCCTGGAGCTACCGGAACGCGCGCTGGGCGACCGTCTACGCGGGCGTGGACTCCGATCCGGCCGGCGCCGAGCGCGTCAAGCGGTGGAGCGTCGACTACTCCGACGCCCTGCACCCGTACTCCGCGGGCGGGGCCTACGTGAACATGATGATGGACGAGGGCCAGGAGCGCGTACGGGCCAGCTACCGCGACAACTACGCCCGCCTGGCCCGAATCAAGGCCGACCGCGACCCGGACAACCTGTTCCGCCTCAACCTGAACATCCACCCGGCGCCGCGCACCTGATCACGGCTTGAGCGCCACCCCGCCGTGCACGTCCGTGGGCTCCGGTGCGGTGCCGGGCTCGGGGCGCCACAGGGGGCAGGAGACGATGCCGGGTTCGATCAGCTCCAGGCCCTCGTAGTACGCGGTGATCTGCTCCGGGCTGCGCAGCACGTAGGGGACGGCGCCCGTGTCGTCGTAACCCTGCTGGGCCTGCTTGAGCGCGGCGTCGGTGTCGGTGCTGTCGTAGTGGACGAAGTAGCTGCCGGAGGGCAGGGCGGCCTGGAGGGTGCGGACGATCGACTTGGCCTCCTCGTAGTCCTGGATGTGACCGAGGATGCCCATGAGCATCAGGGCGACGGGCCGGTCGAAGTCCAGGATCCGGCTCGCCGCCTCGACGATCTTCTCGGGCTCGTGCAGATCCGCGTCGATGTAGTTGGTGACGCCCTCGGGAGTGCTGGTCAGCAGCGCCTGGGCGTGACGCAGCACCAGGGGGTCGTTGTCCACGTAGACGATGCGCGACTCGGGCGCCACCCGCTGGGCGACCTGGTGGGTGTTGTCGTACGAGGGCAGACCGGTGCCGATGTCCAGGAACTGGCGGATGCCGAGCTCACCGGCGACGAAGGTCACGGTCCGGATCAGGTACTCGCGCGAGGCCCGGGCCATCGTCTCGATGTTCGGCGCGACCTCGCGGTAGGCGTCGCCCGCGATCCGGTCGACCTCGTAGTTGTCCTTCCCGCCCATCCAGTAGTTCCAGATGCGGGCCGAGTGCGGCACCGTGGTGTCGATCTTGGACAACGCCTCTTGGTCGGGGTTGGGTCGGCCGTCTGCCATGGATGTCTCCTGCCTCCGTCACGCGGTCTGTCGCTAACCTACCGTCAACTGCCTCTAGCGCAGCTCGAGTTGATGCTCCGGGCAGGCAGGGCCGCGGATGGGGTGGCCGAGGTCTTTGGCCTCCAGGGTCACCACGGGAACATGCTGGGCGAGGGTGTGCAGCGCCCGCTCGTACGCGTCGACCGCCTCCGTGTCGTCCGTCTCCCCGGTCACATGGACGAGGGCTCCGTCGCGTTCCGCCACTGCTTCGGCGAAGTCGAGGGCCTGGATCCAGGTCACCCGGGAGCGTCCGCGGCGCAGCGGTCCGTAGACCAGCTCGTGGACGAGACTGCCGTCGACGGCCAACCGGCCGGACGCGGCGAGGAGTTCGCGGTACGGCTGGGTGGGGTCCACGTGATGGAGGGGCCCGCGGCAGAGCCGGACCAGGAAACCGTGCCGGGCCAGCTCGGCGATCAGGGCGCCTCTGCCGATGCCGTCCGGACCGTCGACGACCAGGGTCCGGCACTGGGCGAGGGCCTGGCCGAGGATCATCCCCGCTCCTCGCGACAAGGACCGGCGCGCATACCGCTCCCTCCGGGACGACCGATTCCCTCAGTGTGAACGGACGACCCGCACGGCGGGAGGGGGCGTGCGGGTTGTCCGGTTGTGCGGGCGTAGTGGTGGTGCGGGCGTGGTGACGGTGCGGCTCCGGTGGTTGCCCGAGGGGCGGACGGCTCTCCCGGCCTCAGGCGGTCTGCCGGCGCCTCAGGCGACGAGGAAGTCGGCCTGGCCGGACTTCGCGCCTTCGAGGAACGAGATCATCTCGTCCCGGGTGTACACCAGCGCGGGCCCGTCCGGGTCCGTGGACTGGCGGAAGGCCACACTGCCGTCGGGCAGCCGCTTGGCCTCGACACAACTCCCGCCGTTCGTACCGCTCCAGGGCTTCTCCCAGCCCTCGGTGCCCAGGTCGACGGCCGGCATGCCACTGTAGATGGGGCCCTTGGATCCCATGGATCACAACTCCTTACGCAATTCAGCCAGGATGGCCCTGGTCCGAGCGACCGGTTCCGCCTGCACGGACATCCGGTCCAGTACTTCGAGATAGGTGACGACGTCGCCGGGCCGGTCGACATAGACCGCGCCGGCGAGGCTTTCCGTGTAGATGACGTCGGGCAGCTCGGAGAAGCCGAAGCGGAAGTGGTGGAACGGGCCGAAGGCGCCGGGGTGTGCCCCCACCCCGAAGCGCATGACCTGGATCCGGACCTTCGGCATGTCCAGGACCTCGTGCAGCCGGTCGATCTGAGCCCGCATCACCTCGGCCCCGCCCACAGGCCGGCGCAGCACCGTCTCGTCGAGGATGGCCCATATGGCGGGCGCGTCCGGCTTGGCGAGCAGGTCCTGCCGCCTGGTCCGCAGGGCGACTCGACGGGCGACGTCCTCCTTCGACTCGTTGGGGAAGCCCACGCGCATGAGCGCGGTGGCGTAGTCGTTCGTCTGCAACAGGCCCGGGACGTAGTGGGGTTCGTAGAGACGGATGACGCTGGCTTCGCTCTCCAGGCTCACGTAGGCGCTGAACCACTCGGGCAGCACGTCGCGGTACTTGTACCACCAGCCCGGCTGGTTGGCCTCCCGGGCCAGCGCGAGGAAGTCGTCGATCTCCGTCGCCGGCACCCCGTAGGTGCGCAGCAACTCCTTCACATAGGGGATCCGGAGGCCGACCTCGGCCTTCTCGATCCGGCGGACCGTCAGTGGAGTGACCTCGATCGCCCGTGCCGCCTCCTCGAACGACACTCCCGCCTGTTCCCTCAGCTGCCTCAGCCGCTTGCCGAGAACCATCCGCAGGACCGTGGGTGCGCTGCCGCCCGAGCGGTTGTCACTCACGTCCTACCTCCCGGTACGGCTGTATCACAGCGTGCAGTGTGCCACGCGGTCGTTGACAGAGACAGGGTGATGCGGATCGTTCTGAAATTATCAGAACGCCGGTTGCGTGTTGAGCCTGTCGGCGACCATAGTGATCGGGCGACCGGTCGCACAGTCCCTGGCGGCATACGTTCAACTGTGCTGTGTCGCAACGGAATTGCTGGATCAGCAGATACGGGCGCAGCCGTACGGACCGTGATGTGAGACCTGGGTGGCCACCGTGACCGACGGACAATCAAGGAGCGCGGGAAAGGGCCCTGGCGGGGCCAACTCGGCGCTGGCGGTCGCTCTCAAGGAAGCCGGTTGCTCCTACGCCTCCCTCGCCCTCAGGGTCAACGAACTGGGCCGCCGCCAGGGCGTGGACTCCAACTACGACAAGGCGTCGGTCACCCGCTGGCTCCAGGGGCAGCAACCACGCGGCACCACACCGGAGTTGATCGCCGCCGTGCTCTCCGGGCGGCTCGGCCGCGCCGTGTCGCCCGCGGACCTCGGCTTCCCCTCCGATCAGCGGCGCCCGGTCTCGGGCCGGGCCCTGGTCTACGGCGAAGACGTGGCGGAAACCCTGCACACCCTGGCCGAACTGGGCTCCACCGACATCTCCCGCCGCAGCCTCCTCGGCTCGGTGCCCTTCGTCGCCGCCGCGCTGACGAACCCCCAACGCCAATGGCTGCTGTGGCTGTTGGAGCAGCAGGATGCCTTCCGCCCTACGGCGGTGACGAGCGGCGGGCCGGTCGAGCAGGTACACGCGATGATCGCCATGTTCGACCAGATGGACAACCACTACGGCGGTGGCGGGGTGCGCACCAGCATCGTGCACTACCTCTCCACCGAGGTCGTCCCCATGCTCCAGCGCCGCGGCACCCCGCCACAGCTGCAACGGCAGTTGTACGCCGCGGCCGCGCGCCTCGCAGCGATGGCCGGCTGGAGCTCGTACGACGCGGGGGAGTACGGGCTCGCGGAGCGGTACATGATCCAGGGGCTGCGCCTGTGCGCCGAAGGGCGCGACCGGGTGCTGGGCGGCCAGATCCTGGCCGGGCTCTCCCATCTCGCCACCAACCTCGGCCGCCCCGACGAGGGGGTGGCACTGGCCCGGGCCGGAGTCGCCACCGCGAAGGGGGCGGGCAGCCCGCTCGGACTGATGCGCCTGTACGCCATGGCGGCACGCGGACATGCCGCGCAGGGGCACTCGTGCGAGGCCTCGGAGGCGCTGCGCCTGGCGGAAGGGCAACTGGACACGAGCCGGGGCCCCGACCAGGAATCCGTCTGGGTGCGCTACCTCGACCACCACTATCTCCAGGCCGAGGCCGCCCTGTGCTTCCGTGACCTGGGGCTCGCCGCCCAGGCCGAACGTACGGCGAGCGAGTCGCTGAGCGCGAACGCCGACCGGCGCAGACGCCAGGCCATCAGCCGCTCGGTGCTCGCGACCGCGCATCTCCAGCAGGACCGGCTCGACGAGGCCGTCGGTACGGCCACCGAAGCGCTGGACACCCTCAGTACCGTGCACAGTGAACGGTCGATCCAGGCCCTGCGCGACTTCCGTACCCGTTTGGAGCCACGCCGCCACGAGCCGATGGTGCAGGAGTTCGAGCGCAGGTCCCGTGCGGTGCTGGGGGCGGTCGCATGACGGGGAGTGCGGCGGTCGGTCCGGTGGGTGACTTAGCGGGAGCGGTCGCTGAGACGGGAGCGGTCCCCGAGATGGATGTGGCGCCTGAGGCGGGAGCGGTCGCTGAGACGGGTGTGGCGCCTGAGGCGGGAGCGCTCCGCGAGACGGATGTGGCCCCTGAGACGCGAAGGGTTCCTGAGGCAGGAACGGTCTGCTCAGTAGCCGTCCGGCGAGGGTGCGTTCTGGGCGCGGTCGACGGGGAGGTGCGCTCCGGAAATACCGCTCGACCAGTCGGACAGCAGAAACGCCACCACCCGGGCGACCTCCTCCGGAGCGACCGGCGCTCCGCTCGGAAGCTCCGTCGCCACGAATCCCGCGTACGCCTCGGGGTCCTCCCGGCGCATCCGGTCCCAGCGCCTGCCCGGGATGAGCATCGATCCGGGGGAGACGGCGTTCACCCGGATTCCGTCCGTCCCCAGTTCACGGGCGAGCGAGGCGGCCAACTGGATCTGGGCGGACTTCGCCACCCCGTACTGGACGGGCGGCCCCGGCTTCCAGCCGGAGATCGACGAGATCACCACGACGGATCCGCCCCCAGCGGCCCGCAGATGCGG
The DNA here is from genome assembly GCF_039503195.1 of Streptomyces mirabilis. Taxonomy (NCBI): domain Bacteria; kingdom Bacillati; phylum Actinomycetota; class Actinomycetes; order Kitasatosporales; family Streptomycetaceae; genus Streptomyces; species Streptomyces mirabilis. The sequence continues at coordinate 1,062,310 of NZ_JBCJKP010000001.1, read as the reverse complement.
CACCGCGGCCCGGACGAGGCGCGCGGCATGGCCGACGTTCACCTCCCAGGTCGCCGCCCAGTCCTCGGCGTCCGTCTCCTCGAAGCGGCCGCCGCGCGAACCGCCCGCACAGGCCACCACCCCGTCGAGCCCGCCGAAACGATTCGCCATGGCCGCGACGAACTCCTCCAGGCGCTCCGGCTCGGTGACGTCGAGCGCCTGGGTGAACAGCGGGGAGTCCAGCGATGCCGCCAGCGCCGCCAGATCGCCCGCGCCGCGCGCGCAGGTCGCCACCCGGGCCCCTTCGGCCGCGAGCAGCCGCACGATCTGTTCGCCCAGACCCCGCGTTCCACCGGTGACCAGGACGCGCTTGCCGCGCACCCCCGACCACCCGGTGGGATCGCCTGGGCGCACCGGCGTCCGGCTCCCGCTCACGTTCCTCACCTGATCGAACATACATCCCATGCCACTACGTGCCTGCAACCGGACAACCCCGATACCCCCTGGTCGGCGGGGGGCCGTGCCCTGTTGGCTGCACGGGCAGCCATCGAGCACATCCCCCACCGCGCTGCGATGAAGGAGGACCGATGACGGCATCCAGGGCTCATCGCCGCGGGCCGTCGCCCACACCGCAGCACGACGCCGCCGTGCTGCCCAGGACGCACCCCAGCCTGGTGCGGACCACGGTCCCCGCCCAACCCTCGCGCGCGGCCGGCGTGCGGGACATGGTCGCCGAGCACCTCACCCCTCTGCGCCTGCCCTCCGAGTGCCTCGACAACGCTGTCCTCGCCACGGACGAGCTGTTCGCCAACGCGGTCAGACACGGCAGTCCCGGCCCCCGCGACACGATCACCGTCACCCTGGAACACCTCGGGCACGAGCTGCGTGTGACGGTCGCCGACCGTTCGTCCGCACTGCCGCGAGCACGCGACACGGGCGGCGCCGAGGAGTCGGGACGCGGACTGGCCATCGTGGCCGCTCTGACGGACGACTGGGGCATCGCACCGGCCGACCCCGGCACCACGGGCAAGAAGGTGTGGTTCACCCTGGCGCTCCGGGGCATGCCATGAAGCGATCACCGGGGCACTTGACGGTCGGCGCGCGGGTGGAGCCGGACGGAGCGCCGGTGGAGCCGGACGGAGCGCCGGTGGAGCCGGACGGAGCGCCGGTGGAGCCAGTGCCCGCGTCGCCGGGGATCCTCCCGGCACTCGCCGCCGCGCTCGCCCGGGAACTCTCGCGCCGGGCCGACGAGGAGCGGCACCTGATGCGGCAGGCGCGGACGAACCCCACCCCACAGGTCCGGCGCGGCCTCGTCGAATGCCGCAGGACCAATGCCGACGCCCTCGGGACGATCGTCCGCCGACACGGCTGGCCGACCGCGGACCTGGTCGGCGCGCCGGCCTCGACCGCGGCCCTGATGATCCTGCTGCACGCCCCGGACCTCGACTTCCAGCTCCGCTGCCGCGACCTGATCGCCCTGGCCACCGCGGACGGCCGCTGCCCCGGTCCGCACCACGCCTACATCGCCGATCACTGCGCGGTCGAACTGGGCCAGCCCCAGTTCTACGGCACCCGGGTCGACCCCGCGACCTTGCGCCCGTATCCGATCCGACGGCCCGAGACCCTCGAGGAGCGGCGCCGCGACGTCGGCCTCGGCCCCCTCGACGAGCAGATGCGGGCGCTGCGCCGCGGCGCCTGAGAACGTGATGTGCAGCACGCACGGAAATGTCCTCGCAACGGCGGGGACACGGGTTCTGGCTGGGCACGGCTTGATCGCCGATCCAGGCGGGCGAAAACGCTGGCCACGGTGCGTTCCGCCCATTTGACACCCCGTTGAGGGCCCCGATAGGAAACAGCTCTCTGAGGTGGAGAGGTGGACCGTGCACGAACCGAACGTGGTCGGGGACTGGCAGGAGTACGACGAGCACGCCGGCCTGCGCGTCCGCGTCCACGGGGTGGAGCGGGCGGAGCCGCCGCGGGGACGCGACGACGCCGCCGAAGGGCTGACGTACTTCCGGTGCCGGGTGACCGTCGAGAACCGTGGTGGCGAGCACTTCGGCATCCATCTCGAGGACGGCCAGATGGACATCCGGGTCGGCCCCGACGGCGAGAGCGCCTTCCTGGACTGGCGGAACTCCCAGTTCATCGAGGGCTACGACGTCTACCCCCTGCGCCGGGCCACCGCGGTCCTCTTCGCCGCGGGCCCCGACGCCTCCCTGCCCCGGGTGGACATCCAGATCCAGCTGAAGGTCGACGACGAGTGGACCGACCGGTACCTGTGGGTCGGCGGCATCGACCTCTACGAGGGTTCGGTCGACGCCGCCGCCCGCTCCGACTCGGCGCGGGACAGCCTCGCCTGTCAGGTGAGCAACTTCCTGCGGGGGAAGCGGGATCGTGACCCGCTCCCGGGGTCACTGATCAGGCCGTACGGCGTTCCGTCGTCCAGTGGAGCAGGCCCAGCACCGGCAGGGCGGCGCCCAGGACGGTGACCGCGGTCCAGCCGGCCGCGTGGTAGGCGATCGAGCCGAGCTGGGAGCCGAGCGCGCCGCCGACGAAGAAGATCGCGATGAACGCGCTGTTGAGGCGGGCGCGGGCGTTCGGGTCGAGCTGGTAGATGGTGTGCTGGCCGAGGATCAGGGTGGACTGTACGGCCGTGTCGATCAGGATCGCGGCCAGGGCGATCAGGGTGATGTGGGACTGACCGAAGCCCGCGAGCGCGAAGGCCAGGGCCGCGACGGCGAAGGCGATCCCGGTCATGGGACGGACGAGCCCGCGGTCGGCCCAGTGACCGGCCAACGGGGCGACGGCCGCACCGGCCGCGCCGACGAGCGCGAAGAGGCCGACACCGATGGGGGAGTAGTGGAAGTGGGGGCCGGTCAGGACGTACGACACGGTGGTCCAGAACGCGCTGAACGCACCGAACATCGCCGCCTGGTAGAGACCCCGGCGCAGCAACACGGGGTGGCGGCTTACCAGTTGGAGCGTGGAGCGCAGGACATGGGCGTACGGAATGGTCGTGGTCGGCGCGTGCTGCGGCAGGGCCGCGCGCAGGGCCAGGGCCAGCAGGGCCATCAGGACGGCGGAGCCGAGGTACACCACCCGCCAGCCCGCCACGTCGGAGACCAGGCTGCTGAGGGTGCGGGAGAGCAGGATGCCGGTGAGCAGGCCGCTCATCACCCTTCCGACGATCCGGCCACGGGCGTGGTCGGGGGCGAGGCTCGCCGCGAAGGGGATCAGTATCTGGGCGACGACCGAGGTGCCTCCGCTGATCAGGGAGGCGATCAGCAGCATGGGGAAGTTGGTGGCGAGACCCGCGGCGACCAGGGCGAGCGTGGTGACCGTCAGGAGCACGCTGATCAGTCCGCGCTTCTCCAGCCGGTCGCCGAGCGGGACCAGGAAGAGCATGCCCAGGACATAGCCGATCTGGGTGAGGGTGATGAGTCCGCCGGCGGCCGCCGTGCCGACATGGAACACGTCGCGCAGCGAGGACAGCAGGGGCTGGGCGTAGTACAGGTTGGCGACCGTCATGCCGGAGGCGACGGCGAAGAGGGCGACCAGCCAGCCCGGCACGCCGTGCTCCGCCTGCGCGGTGGCGGACTGGCCCGGTGACTTGAGGACGGGGGACTTGGACACGGACACCTTCTCGGGAAGGGAACCGGTGGGAGCGGTTCGGGAAACGCTGGGTGGTGGTCGAGCGGCCTCGTTGCCGCTCGCACGGTTTCCTCAGCGCCCGTGGAGCCTCCGTGCTTCCTCTGCCGTGGCGATGATTTCGAATGTCAGTCATCTCCGAACGAGATGGGCGGAAACTCCGTGAACACACCGATCGTCGAGGACGGGTGGGAATCGGCGACGTGAGGTGCACGGCCGCCGTCCGTCCGGCCCGGTCCCGTCGCTGTACCTCGGACACCACGGACGTGGAGCGGCAGGCCGTCGCGGCGGTGCAGCCGTGGCCGGCATGGCCGGACGGCCACGGCGGGCGGCCGGAGGAGTACTGCCGCTGGACCGTGTGGCCGCTGTGGCTCGACCGCCCCCGTGACCCCCTCCTGGCGCTCGTGCCGGCGGAACCGTTTCACCGGGCGCCGTGTCCTCCTTCGCGGAAGGTGGTTCCACGCCGCGGAACCATCTGCGAAGGGGGATGGCCATGGGGCAGGTACGCGAGGGGGCACGGTTAGGGGCTTGGGCCGTCGCCGGGGTCATCGGCCTGGCGGTGTTGTACGTGATCGGGGCGTTCGCCTTCGGCGCCGCGGGGTGGATCACCGCCCCGTTCCGCGGTGAGGCGGCCAAGCGCGAGAACACCGTCGGCTCGGGCGAGTTCCGGCAGACCACGTACGAGGAGTTCTTCGATCTGTGCGAGGCCGTGCAGAACGCCGAAGGGACGATCCAGGTGCTCCAGGACGAGCGGAAGACCGCTTCGGAGACTCGCACGACGCAGATCGACCAGTCGATCACCGCGCTGAAGGCCAGTCGGATCGAGTCGGTCAACGACTACAACTCGAAGGCCGCCCAGGAGCACCGCGCACCCTTCCGTGACAAGGATCTGCCGTACCGGCTGGATGCCAGCGCCGAGCGCACGACGTGCACCAACTGATCCCCATCTCATCCCGGGAAGAGGGCAGCACCGCATGAAGAACTTCGTACGCATGGGCCTGGCCACCGTCGTCGCGCTCGTCCTGGGCCTTGCCCTGACGTCCTGCACCGAGGACTCCAGCCAGGACAAGGAGAACAAGGCCAAGCAGGACACCTACGACCACCTCGTGGCCCAGCAGCCGGCGGGCCGCATGGAGTACTCGCCGACCCGCGAAGCGATCAACCAGTGGATCAAGACGTGGGGGAAGCGGGGCAAACTCTCGTACGTCTACATCCAGAACGCCAACGGCGAGTACGGGTACTTCATCATGAAGGGACTGCCGGTGCCGCGTTGCAAGATGCTCACTCCGACGGAGAGGGTGGAGTCCTACTCCAACGGCGTCGCGGTTCTCTCGCAGCCCGGCATGGACGGCACGTACACGACGGGTTCCACCTGCAACGCCTACTACGGTTTCGACGCCACGACGGGCGCGTACATGGAGTTCACGGTCGGCACGAACCAGTCGTTCTTCCTGTTCGACAAGCCCATGACGATGCCGGAGTACGCCAGCGCCAAGCAGTTGGGGCCGACCTCGGTGAAGGACGTCGAGAAGCAACCTTGAGCGGTCGGGGGGAGTTTGTTCGCGGAGGCTGAGGGATTGAGACGAGGGACGATCCACTTCGTCCCTCCGTCTCCTCTCACGCCACACCCGTCAGGCCATGTGCCGCAGCAGGGCCGCGACCGCCGGGGGCGCCTCCCCGCGTGGCTGGACCACCATGACCTTCCAGCTCGGCGCGTGCCGGTCGAACCGGTGCTTGTCCAGGTCGGGGAAGCGGTCGGCGATCGAGATGGGCATGACGCACACACCGAGGTCGGCGCGGACGAGTTCGGACGCCGCGACGATGTCGTTCACCTCGAAGGTCGACTCGCGCTCGACGGTGGCGGCACGGAACGCCCGGTCGACGGCGAGGCGGATCGCCCAGCCGGGCGTGAAGTCCACCAGCGGCAGCCGGGCCGCTTCGGCCAGCGTGACCCTCCCGTCGGGCCCGGTCCCGCCCAGGACCCGGCCCGGCGCGGACACCAGCACCATCTCCTCCCGGGCGAGCAGCCGGGTCACAAGACCGCGCTGCTGCTGACGGTCGAGGGCGACCACCGCCAGATCCACCGTGCCCTCGCGCAACGCCTGGCGGATGTCGGTCACGGCCCCCTGCCGCAGCCGCACCGCCACTCCCGGGTGCTCCGCGCGCAGCGCGGCCAGCGGGCGGTGCAGGTCGGCCCACACCCCCTGCATGGTGCCGACCGTCACCCGTCCGCGCAGCTGTCCCCGGGCGGCGTCGACCGCCGACCGCGCCTGTTCGGCGGCCCGCAACGTCGCCCGCGCTGCCGGTAGGAAGGCCTCGCCCGCCGGAGTCAGCGACACCCGGTGCGTGGTGCGGTCGAACAGCGGGGTCCCGAGCTCCCGCTCCAGTGCGCGCACGGTGCTCGACACGGCGGACTGCACCACGTGCAGCCGCTGCGCCGCGGCGGTGAACCCGCCCTCCTCGGCCACCGCGACGACGACCTCCATCTGCCGCAGATCCATGTCCTCTCCCGATGCCCCGGTCCATCTCTCACAGAGATGGTGTTCCTTCTGGGTTATCACAGAACGGGGCGGGGCCGCCTCCCGGCGTGGTGCGGGGTCAGGGGGTGGGGGGTGCGGGGGTGACGAGGCCGGTCTGGTAGGCGATGACGACGAGTTGGGCGCGGTCGCGGGCGCCGAGTTTGGTCATGGCGCGGTGGATGTGGGTGCGGACGGTGAGGGGGCTGACGGTGAGTTGGTCGGCGATGTCGTTGTTGGAGTGGCCTTCGGCGGCGAGGGCCATGACTTCGCGTTCGCGGGCGGTGAGGGGGGTGAGGGCTTCGGGGGGGGCGAGGGGGGCGTTGGGGGTGGGGGTGGTGAGGAAGCGGGTGATGAGGGTGCGGGTGGCTTGGGGGGAGAGGAGGGTGTCGCCGGCGGCGACGGTGCGGATGGCGTCCAGGAGGGCGTCCGCGCCGACGTCTTTGCCGAGGAAGCCGCTGGCTCCGGCGCGCAGGGCCTGGGCGACGTATTCGTCGATTTCGAAGGTGGTGAGGATGAGGACACGGGTGGTGTCGAGGTCGGGGTCGGCGCAGATGGTGGCGGTGGCGGTGAGGCCGTCGGTGTGCGGCATGCGGATGTCCATGAGGACGATGTCGGGTTTGTGGATGCGGGCGAGGTCGACGGCTTCTTTGCCGTTGGTGGCTTCGTCGACGACTTCGAGGTCGGGGCAGGAGTCGATCAGGATGCGGAAGGTCGCCCGGAGCAGGGCCTGGTCGTCGGCGAGCAGCACACTGATGGTCATGGGGTGCGGTCCTCTTCCGGGGTGGGGGTGTACAGCGGCAGATCCGTGGTGACCTCGAAGCCGCCCCCGGCCCGGTGATCGGCCCTGAGCCCGCCGCCCACGGACAGGGCGCGCTCACGCATGCCGATGAGACCGAACCCGTGGCCCGGGGCCGGAGCGGCGGTCACCGTGCTCGCCCCCTCGTCGGTGACCGTGATGGTCAGCCGGTTGTGGGAGTAGACGAGCCGCACGTGTGCGCTGTCCGAGGCGGCGTGCTTGGTGACGTTGGTCAGCGCCTCCTGGATGATGCGGAAGGCGGTCAGGTCCACTCCCGGTGACAGCGGGCGCGCCGCGCCCGCGGTGGTGACGTCGACCTTGAGCCCGGCGGTCGCGAACGCGGCCGTGAGTTCCGGGAGCCGGTCCAGGCCCGGGGAGGGTTCCAGCGGCGCGTCGGGGTCGTTGGTCTGGCGCAGCAGCCCGACGGTGGCCTTGAGTTCGCGCAGCGCCGACGCGGTGGTGCCGGCGAGGTCGTCGAGGATTCTCTGCACCTGCTGGGGATGGGTGCGCTGGAGATGGGCGGCCGTCCCGGCCTGCGCGTTGGCCAGTGCGAGGTGGTGGGCGACGACGTCGTGCAGCTCACGGGCGATGCGCATGCGCTCCTCGGCCACCCGGTGCCGCGCCTCCTCCTCACGGGTGCGCTCGGCGATCTCCGCGCGGGCGTGCACGGCCTCCAGGTAGTCGGCCCGCAGCCGGGTCGCGGTGCCCCAGGCGATGGGCACCAGCACCCAGAAGACGGGGCCGACCGTCGCGAGGACGAGGGACAGCGGATGGTGAGGGGAGTCGACGACCAGCGCGGTGGTGACCAGCAGCGCGGCGGTGCCGGCCAGACCGATGCGCCCGGTCCTGCGGTCGGTGTGGACGGCCAGCCAGTACAGGGCGGCCATCAGCGGTGCCAGCAGCAGGGGAGTGACCAGATAGCCCAGGGCGTTGGCGGCGTTGGCGGCGGCCGCGGTCACCGCCACCACGGTGAGCGGGTACCTGCGGTGCCACAGCAGGGCCAGGGCCCCGAAGCCGCCCAGGAGAATGCCGGGCCACGGGGTGAGGTGCCGGCCGCTGGGTTCCGCGCTGGTCCAGGTGCTGCCGAGAGCGGCGGCGGCGAACAGCAGCAGAACGACCGTCACCCGCATGACGCGGGGATGGTCCTTGGCGAACCGCTGCCGGCTGGTGTTCATCGGGAGGGTTTTCTGTCGGGTGCTGTGGCCATGGTGAACCTTCTCAGCTTGCCTGAGCAGGGGTGTCCCGTCGTCATGCGCCGGCCGACTCTCCCGGCTACTGAGAACGCAGTAGCAAACGACCGGTATGTCCTACCTGAGCATGACGAGCGGTCCGGCGTGCATGTCTGCCGCACGCGGGGGACACGGGTGCCGGACAGGCTCTAGTCGTCGGTCACCAGGATGAGGTCGAGGAAACGGTTCAGCGGTTCGATGATGTCGAGGCGCTGGTTGAGCAGCCACTGCGCCTGCAGGCCGTTGAGTACCGCTTGGAAAAGGGTCGCCGCACTGTCCGGACCGAGGCCCTCCCGCAGCTTCCCCTCCGTCTCCAGCTCCCGCAGGCGGCGCGTGACATGGGTGCGGCTGCGCTCGTACCGCTCGACGAAGTAACCGTGCGCGGGGTGGTCCGGCCGCGAGGCGGCCGCCGCCAGCTCCAGCCACAGACGCATCAGCTCGGGGGTCTTCTGGTGGCGCACCAGCAGAGTGCCGAGGTAGGGCGCGAGCGCTTCCAGGCCGTCGACCTCGGCCACGCCCTCCTCCCACTCCTCGGTGTCGCGCTGGGCGAGCACCTCGGCGAGCAGCTCGTCCTTGCTGCGGAAGTGGTGCAGGAGACCGGCGTGGGTGATGCCGGCCCGCTCGGCGATGTCGCGGAGAGAGGCCCGGGCGTATCCGCGCTCGGCGAAGCTGTCGCGTGCCGCGCGCACGATCTCCGCTCGTCGGGCCGGTGTCTTCGCGTACGGTCCACGTGCCTTCCCCTGATCCACCAGCGCATCGTAGCGCTGTGTGAGCGCTTGCTACGGGGACGGCATCAACCCGGTCCGCGCGGCGAGGCTTCGGTGACGAACGCCAGTCACGAACGCCAGTGACGAACTCCGGCTCATGAACTCCGGTCACGAACTCGGGACGCGCACCTCCGGCGTCCGCTTCGGAGTCGGTGTGCTCTGCGCGGTCCTTGTCCGCATCCGCGACCGGCGCGTCCGCGCCTTGCCCGGCGAAACTCGATCGGAGGGGCTCGGCCTATGTCCGCCTCCCAGAACTTACTTGAGTCAGGCAAGTAGTGCTACCGCCTATGCCTGCACCAGTGCCACAGGCATCCGCCTCGTCCGACGTGGTCGAGATCGCGCGAGCCCTCCAGCGCATCTCCTACCTGAACAGCCGGGTCCGGCAGCACGATCGCCTGATGGCCATGGCGGGACTGCGGCTGGACCGTGCCGCCGTGGCGCTGCTGCGGCAGATGGCCGACTCCGATCCCATGCGCCCCGGTGAGCTGGCGGCCCGGTTGGGGGTGGAGGCGTCCCACATCACCCGGCAGGTGCAGCAACTGCAGAAGGCGGGCTATGTGAGCCGCGTGCCGGACCCGGACGACCGGCGGGCCCAGCGCATCGAGCTGACGCCGGCCGGCCGGGACGCGATCGACCGGATCCGCGCGACGAGCTCGCGAGGCGTGCAGAGGGCGTTGGTGGAGTGGGCACCGGCGGAGCTGCAGCGCCTCGCGACGCTGTTCCACGGGATGGTCCACGACTTCCTCGCGCATGCCACCGAGAACGAGGAGAGCGAGGGTCGGGCCGGGGTGGCAGGGCCCTCGGGTGGTGTGGGAGAGGTTCGGGATGGGGTGGCCGGGGGTGGAGGGGTGACGTGGTCGGAGTGATGGTGCGGAGGTATCGCCCTTGAGGGGGAGGGGTGTGGTCGCTCGTGGAGGGGGCCCGTGTGAACTCCAGCCCCTGGGTGGGCGCGGCGTCGATGTGGTGAGCGCCTGGTCGTCCGTCCGCGCGACCCGGCCGGCAGGTCGGCGGCCGTCATTCGGACGTTCTGACGCACCGACCGGCGAGGTCGACCGTGTGAGGTCGTGACGTCGTGATGCTCCAGCTCCGCACGAATGGTCGTTCCAGGGACGGAAACATGAGTGAGAAGCGGTCGCCGGCTCGCGGCGACGGACCACACGTGCTGGTCGTCGTCGAGGACGCCGAGACCACCGAACTGCTCGCGACGACCATGGAGTTGGCGGGCTATCGGGTCAGTACGGTGAGCACCGGCGCCGAGGCCATGGTGCGCCTCGTCGAGGACCGCTTCGACCTGGTCGTCCTCGACGTGACCCTGCCCGATCTGCAGGGCCTCTCCCGCGGGAGCCGCTTCACGCCCGCCGATCGCCCCCCGGTGCTCTTCCTGACCGCCTATCAGACCCTGGGTCGACTCGTCCCCGAACTCGGTGCCGGCAGGGAGGACCACGTCACCAAGCCGTTCCGGATCGCCGAGGTCCTCGCGCGGGCCGAGGTGCTGCTGCGCGACCGGGGTCCCGAACGGGAACGGGAAGGACCGTCCTACGGAGACCTGGTCCTGGACGACGACACCTGTCAGGCGTGGCGCGGCCGACGGGAGATCGACCTCACCCCCGCGGAATACCGACTGTTGCGGCATCTGCTGGTCAACGCCGAGCGGGTGCTGTCCAAGGAGCAGATCTGCCGTCATGTGGGGGGCGAGGGTCGCGCCGACAACGCGATCGAGAAGCTCGTCTCCCGTCTGCGCCACAAGGTGGACCGGGAAGGTCCCGGGCTGATCCACACCCGCAGGGGCTTCGGGTACTGGCTTGGCCACTGACCTCGCCCGGGGTGGTGATCTGCGTCAGTTGCCGCTGGCCCATTGGACGACCCGGTAGTGAGGCCTGGCGTCCGTCGGTACGGTCATGGGAACCCCCTGATCCTCCGGCACAGTGGCGAGAACCATACTCTCCGAAAGGGAGAATGGAACTCCCCAGCGGGAGAGTCAGGGGGACGAACCCGTGTTACGCGGAGGCGGACCTGCCCGCCGTGGCCGGAACGCCCGAGATGCCGCCCAGACAGAACTGCCAGACCTCCTCGGAGGTCACCGGGTGGGCGTGGCTGTCGGCGGGGACGCCGTGGGCCTGCGAGGCGAACATGACCGTCTGCATGACGAGAGCGGCCTGACGGCGGGGTTTCCCGCCGGAGATGACACCGGCCTCGGCGGCCTGCTCGATGATCTCGGTGAAGACCGTGAGCAGCGGGATGTGGGCGGTCGCCACCTGCTCGGGGTGCTTGACCAGCAGTTGCAGCGCGAAGTCGTTGAACAGCGGGCGCTGGACGCCGGGGCTGGGATGCGACTGTTCGTAGAGCGTCTCGACGGCGATCCGCAGGCGCTGCAGCGGGTCGCTCTCGGTGGCGGCCGCCTCACGGACCTTGGCGGCGCCCACCGAGAGGGCGTCCTCGAACAGGGCGAGGAGCAGCTCGTGCTTGCCGTCGAAGTGCTGGTAGAAACTGCGCAGGGACTGCTTCGAGCGGTTGACGACCTCCTGGACGGTGAAGTCGGTCGTGCCCTTCTCGACGATCAACTCCTGTGCCGAGTCCAGGAAGCGCTGCACGCGTTGCTCGGCGCGAAGCTTCGCGGCGCGGGTCGATCGCTCTACGGCGCGCTGGCGCCATGCGGGCTCTTCGGAGACTGCGGTCACTTGCAGAACGATACTCCACTTCAGTGGGAACAAGTTGCGGCGCCCTACCGAATCGCGCATCGCAGAATACGAGACTCTCTCTTGCATTCACTGAGAATGATATTCTCAGTGAATGCATCTGGGATGGCAGGCGAAGCAGCGCCCCGACGCGATCGCGGTCATCGAGAGCGGCGGCAGGACCGTCACGTACGCCGAGCTCGACGCACGGTCCCGGCAGTTGGCGGCGGCGCTCGACCTCAAGCCGGGGGACGCCATCGCGATCCGTATGCCCAGCGGCGCGGCCTTCCTGGAAGTCGCCCGGGCCGCCCAGCGCTCCGGCCACCTCTACACGCCGGTCAACACCCACCTCCTCCCCGCCGAGGTCGAGGAGATGGCGCAGGGCGAGCTGCTCATCATCGAGGAGGTGTACGAGCGCCTGCTCGCGGCGCCCGGTAGGCGGGAGTTCGAGGAGTGCGAGGGGCGCGAGCTCCCCGTCTCGGGAGGGACCACCGGGCGGGGCGCCCCAAGGCCGTGCGCAAGCAGCTCACCGCGGGCCCGATGGGCGATACGGGTCGGTGATCCCGGCCGAGACGATGCCCTGGCTCGCGCGGCTCGGCGTGACGGTCGTGACACAGCCGCACTTTCCCGTGGAGCGGGGACGGGAGTACGCGACCGATGTGGACCCGGACGACCAGGCCCACCTGTACCGCTGCCGGTCCCTGGCCGAGGCGGGGATTCCGCTCGCCGCCGGGACCGACGCGCCGTACGGGAGTGCCGACCCCTGGGCGGTGATGCGGGCGGCCTTCGAGCGGTCCGGTGGCGAGGCGCCGGCCCGGCGCGCGGCGTTGGACCTGTTCACGGGAGAGCCCCGACACCCGTCCCGGGTACGGCGGTTGGCGGTCGGATCGGTCGCCGACCTGTGCCTCCTCCACGTACCGCTGAAGGAAGCCCTCGAGCTCATGTCCGCCGACGTCGTACGCGCGACGTTCGTCGGCGGGCGGCGGATCACGCCGCCGGAGTGAACACCCGGGCCACTAGACGCTGTACCCGCCGTCCACCCCCAGCGCCTGCCCGGTGATGAAACCGGCTCGGTCCGAGGCCAGGAACGCCACCGCCTCCGCGATGTCCTTCGCCTCGCCGAAACGCCGCAGCGGGATGTTGCGCCGGGTGATGTCCAGGGCCGCCGTGTCGAGTTCGCCGGAGCTGATCAGACGGGCGGCGATGCCGTCGGTCAGCATGCCGGGGCCGACGCAGTTCACGCGGACCCCGTAGCGGCCCTCCTCGGCGGCCAGCGCCCGCGCCACCGCCTCGACCGCCCCCTTCGTACCCGACGACAGCCCGTCGCGCACGGGGAACCGGCGGGTGGCCACGGTGGTGACGGCGACGATGGAGCCCCGCGTCTCCCGCAGCCGGGGCAGCGCGGGATGGACGAGGTTGAAGAACGCCACCGCGTCCGCGTCGAGTTGGGCCCGGTACTGACTCGGCGTCACCTTGCTGAGGTGCACCATCGGCACATGCGGGCCCGCCGCGTACACCAGCGTGTGCAGGCCCCCGAAGGCGTCGGACGCCTCGGCGACCGCCTCCGCCGTGGCCCGCTCGTCGCCCAGGTCGAGGCGCAGCGCGAGGACTTGGCGCCCGTACGCCTTCACCTCGGTCGCCAGGGCGTCGGCCCCGGCCTGGCTGGAGCGGTACGTGAACGCCACGTCGCTGCCGCGCTCGGCCAGCATGCGTACGACGGCCGCGCCGATGCCGCCGGTGCCGCCCGCGACGAACGCGACGCCGGTCCTGCTGGAGAAGTCCGCCATGCTGCTCACAGTCCCAGGGATTTGGCGATGATGACCTTCATGACCTCGCTCGTACCGGCGTAGATGCGGGTGATGCGCGCATCCGCGTACAGCCGGGCGATGGGGTACTCCAGGATGTACCCGTACCCCCCGAAGAGTTGCAGACAGCGGTCGACCGCGCGTGCCTGCATCTCCGTGCAGAACAGTTTGACCTTGGCCGCGTCCGCGCCGGAGAGGTCGCCGTCGACGAGCTCGCGCACCGCGCGGTCGAGCATCGTCTGCGCGGCCTCGATCTCGGAGGCCACCGCGGCGAGTTCGAACTTCGTGTTCTGGAAGGAGGCGACCGGAGTCCCGATGACCTGCCGCTCCTTGACGTACTCGAGGGTCGTCTCGAGTGCCGCCTTCGCCTGCGCGACCGAGCCGACCGTCCGGGGCGGCGACTTCGCCCGGCGCTGCGACGACGTGGTGGGCGGCCTCGCGGCCCACTTCGTCTGGCTCAACCGGGGCAAGGAGTCGGTGGCCCTCGACCTCAAGTCCTCGGCCGGGATGGCGGTGCTGCGCCGACTGCTCGACCGCGCCGACGTCCTGGTCTCCCACCTCGCGCCCGGCGCGACCGCGAGACTCGGCATCGCCCCGGCCGACCTGGCCGTGAGTCGTCCCGGGCTCATCGCGGTGGAGATCGACGGGTACGGGTCCGGCGGGCCGCTCTCCCACAAGCGCGCCTACGACCTGCTGGTCCAGGCCGAGTCGGGAGCGTGCGCGACCACGGGCCGACCGGGCGCGCCGGCCAAGGCGGGACCGCCGATGGCCGATGTGAGCACCGGCCTGTACGCCGCCCTGTCGATCACGGCGCTGTTCTGCGGGAAGGAGCGCGGCCGGGTGCGGGGGCCCACGTCCGCCGCGGTCAGCCTGTTCGACACCATGACGGAGTTGATGGGCTATTCGCTGACCTACACCCGGCACACGGGCGTGGACCAGGAGCCGAAGGGCATGGGCTCGCCCGCGGTGGCGCCGTACGGTGCCTGTCCCACGGCCGACGGTCACACCGTCGTCCTCGGCACGACCAACGACGGCGAGTGGCAGCGGCTCGCGCGTGAGCTGCTCGGCCGCCCGGACCTGGCGGACGACGAGCGCTTGCGGAGCAACTCCGGCCGGGTCGCGCACAGCGAGGTCCACGACGCGGAGATCGGCGCCTGGTGCGCGCGTCATGATCTGGCGTACGTCCAGGACCGTGCGGATGCCGCGGGGATAGGGAACTCCCGCTACAACACCCCGAGCGAGGTCGTCGCGCACCCGCATCTGACGGCCCGCGACCGCTGGCGCGAGATCGACACGCCGGGCGGTCCGGTGCCTGCGCTGCTGCCACCCCCGGTCGTCTCCGCTACGAGCAGCCGATGGGGTCGATCCCGGCTCTCGGCGAACACACCGCGGCCGTCCTCGCCGAGCTGGGGATCGGCGCCGACGGGGAGTCGCTGTGAGCGAGGAGCCGGTGCTGCTCCGCGACGACTCGGGCGGCGTACGGACGTTGACGCTGAACCGTCCGCACCGCAGGAACGCGATCGACGAGGAGTTGTGGCGCGCCCTGCGGGACGCGCTCACGGACGCGGGGGAACGATCGGTCCGTACGGGCACTCGTGCTGACCGGGGCCGGTGGCGCGTTCTGCTCCGGCGCGGACATCTCGGGGGACTCAGTGCCGCGCACCCCATGTACCGGATGCGCACCCTGAGCGAAGTGACCCTGCTGCTGCACGAGTTGCCCGTCCCGAGCGTCGCCAGGGCCAGCGGGGCGGCGGTGGGCGCGGGCTGGAACCTGGCGCTCGGGTGCGATCTGGTGGTTGCCACCCCGGAATCGAGGTTCTCGCAGATCTTCGCGCGGCGCGGGCTGTCCCTCGACTGCGAGGAGTGCGAACGCGACGGCCCTGCGTGAGCGTGTGCGACCTGTCCTAGCGGTCCGCGGCCGGGTTGCCCTCGACCCACTGGATGAGGAGCTGGCGTACGTACGGGTTGCCCTCCTGTGCCGAGTGCGCCAGGCGCTCGGCGCTCGCGCGTGCCGCCCGCCAGGCCACCGGGGTGTCCTCGGTGTGCGCGGTGTCGGCGGCGGCCAGCGCGTCGGCCGCCAGGCCCCGGAGATCCTCGGCGAGGTCGTCGTGCGCCGCGGCCCGGTACGCCTCCAGGCGCAGTGCCGTCAGTTCCTCGGCGGTGGGCGCGGGCCGCGCCGGGGGCTGGGCGTAGCCGCTGACCGCGATGACCACGCAGAAGGTCGCCACGTCCCGGCGGCTCTCCCGCTGTCCCCGCGCGATGGCGGGTCCGAGCCAGGCGGCGGCCTTCCAGTGGGCCACGGTGGTGGCCGCGAGGAGGGAGACGGTGAGCGCGGTAAGAGGAATCCAGCCACCGAGGAAGTAGCCGATCGGGCCGAGCACGAGCAGGCAGGCCCCGCTGAGCATCCAGATGCGACGGCGGCCGATTCTGAGGTGTCGGGGCTCCATGCCCTTCAGTGTCGCAGGGGCGCGCAGGGAGCGGTGAGGCGGCGCGGGATTCTCGAAGCGCGCCGCCCGACGCCGGGGAGCGGAGTCGTGCGGCCCGGTTGCCCACCCGGGTCGCACGCCCGGCGCTAACGTGGCGGACATGCGCCGTGGGAACTGGCTCGGAACCGTCGTGACGGCAGCCGTGGTGGCCCTCACCGCGGGGTGCGGGGGTGCCTCGGGGACACCCGCCGCGTCCGCGGCACCGACGCCGGGCGCCTCGAGGGCGATCGCGGTGACGAGCCCGGCCTTCGGGGACGGCGGCACCGTCCCACGCCGTTTCACCTGCGACGGTGCGAACGTGTCCCCGCCGCTGCGTCTCTCCGGTGTGCCGGGTGGCGCGGCCGAGCTGGTCGTGCTGGCCGAGGACCCGGACGCCGCGTCCGGCACCTTCGTGCACTGGCTCATGTGGGGCGTCGACCCGCACGAGACGACGCTGGGTGCGGGCGCCGTCCCGAAGGGCGCCGTGCAGGGCCGCAACGGCTTCGGGCAGCGCCGCTACGGCGGTCCCTGCCCGCCCGCCGGCAAACCCCACCACTACGTCTTCTCGGTCCTCGCCGCCGACGTGAGGCTGCACCTTCCCGGGGACGCCACTGTCGACGCCGTACGGCGTGCGCTGGCCGGTCACACCGTGGGCTCCGGCACCCTGGTCGGGCGCTACGGACGTACGGGCTGAATGGCCGGAGATCGCCCTGCCCAAGCGTGACGGGCGTACATACGATGCGGTCGATCCCGGCCTTCACAGCTCCTTCACAGGGCGGGGTCGCACAGGCATGTGCTTGACATGTCCATGCTTCAACGATCCGCGCTTGATCCAACGCACTGGTCTGCGACGGCGCCGCACGTCCGCGTGAGGCGCCGCACCCCCAATTCACGGTGGCACACGTTCCGTGCCGCCGTAGACACCAACGCAACGGATTGGAGCACCATGGCTGGTGGGCTGCTTCTGGGTGGCGCGATAGCCGCCCTGTTCGCCACCGCACTACCGGGTCCGGACCCGTCCTCCGGGATCGTCGACCCGCCCCCGGACAAGATCGTCATCAAGGTCGCCACCGTGAACGGCTCCGGCTGCCCGCAGGGAACCGCCGCCGTCGCGGTCTCCCCCGACAACACGGCCTTCACGGTCACCTACAGCGACTACCTCGCCCAGGTCGGAGGCAACTCCGACCCCACCGCCTTCCGCAAGAACTGCCAGCTCAACCTGATCGTCCACGTGCCGCAGGGCTTCACGTACGCCATCGCCAGCGCGGACTACCGCGGCTTCGCCGCACTCCAGTCGGGCGCGAGCAGCACCGAGAAGGCCTCGTACTACTTCCAGGGCTCGTCGAGCACGGCGGCCATCACCCACCCCTTCCGCGGCCCCTACAACGACAACTGGCAGTCCACGGACGTCACCGACTGGGCCCAACTGGTGTGGGCACCCTGTGGTGTCCAGCGGAACTTCAACATCAACACCGAGCTGCGTGTCAACGCGGGCACGTCCACGCCCGGCAGCAGCAGTTTCATGACCATGGACTCCACGGACGGTGACATCAGCACCATCTACCACCTCGCCTGGAAGGAGTGTCCCGCCTCCTGACCCCCCGCTCCGTCGGCACGACCTTGACCGGCTCCGCCGCATCGGAGCCGGTCAAGTGGAGCCGGCGAGCTGGGTGGCCGGGTAGGCGGGTAGTCGGGTAGCCGGGCGAGCTAGGGAAGCAGTCGTTCGATGGCTGTGGGTCCGTCCTCCCGCAGCCTGCGCTCGGCCCAGGCGAGGTTCTTCGGACTGAGGTCGCGACCCGCGGCGAGCACCATGTCCTCGGCGGTCACGGGGCCTTCGGAGCCGGTGTGCAGCAGCGTGTCGGGGGTCGCCCTGTCGTCGGACGGTGAGGACGAATCGGGCTGGCTTGTTGGCATGATCTCTCCCTCTTCCACCTGACCTGTTCTCACGCTACGGGCATTCCGCACACCCCGCGCGACACGCCCTGTGCGGACGCTGTTCAGGGAGGGTTCGGGGTGCCCGCGCCCCATTCGGACGTACAACGATGTCGGTCGTCGGTCGCGGAGGTGATGGTGGAAGCACTCGCACCCCTGCGACTGATCGGAGCACGTAATGCGTATTCGTCTGATGGCCGCCGCCGGGCTGGCAGGTGTGGCCCTGCTGGCCACCGCCGGGACCGCCGCCGCCGACCCCAACCCGGTCGGTGTCGCCGCGAACAGTCCTGGTGTCCTGTCCGGCAACGTCATCCAGATCCCCCTCGACCTCGGCCTCAACCTCTGCGGCAACTCCCTCGACCTGCTGAGTCTGCTGAACCCGGCGACGGGGAACACCTGCACGAACAGCTGAACCGGCTGACCGCCGCGCCGGGCAGGTCTTTCCCTGCCCGGCGGACGGCCACCGTTTCCCGGTGGACGGCCGTCTTTTCCTGGCGGACGGCGATCGGTTTGAGCGGGTGGTCTCGTGCCCTGGCGGACGACTGCCGGTCCTGGCGGACGGCCGTCGCGTCGGCGCACGGTCGCCGGTCCCTGGCGGACGGCTACCTGTTCTGGCGGACGGCTGCCGGATGTGGTGGACGGGGACCGGTTCTGGCGGACGGTTCCGGCTTCGGCGCCGGGTCGCCGGTCCTGGCGGAGGTCCTGGCGGACGGCCCGGCTATGGCGCACGGTCGTCGGTCTTGGCGAACCGATGCCGGAGGCCGGCCGGCCATCGGTCCTGGCGGACGATCATCGGCTTCGGCGTGTGTCGTCGGTCTTGGCGGACGGCTGCCCGTTTTGGCGGACGGTCGCCGGTTATGGCGAACGGCTGTCGGACATGGTGGACGGCCACCGGACCTGGCGGACGGCTACGGCTACGGCTTCGGTGCCGGATCGCCGGTCTTGGTAGACGGCCATCGGTTCTGGCGGAGGAGGATCTCACCTGGCGGACTGTCACGAGTGTCGGTGGACCGCTGCTCGCCCTGGCGGATGGCCATCGATCCCGGCGGGCTGCCACCCGACCCGGCGGGCTGCCCCGGGCCCGGCGCGCCGTCACCCGTTCTGGCAGGCGGCCACCGGTCCCGGCGGGCTGTCACCCGCAGGCAGCCACTGGTTCTGGTGGAGCGCTACCAGGCCCCGCGATCTGCCATCCGAGCCGGGGATCTTTCCCCCGGCCCGGCAGTCTGCCCCGACCCGGCGGGCGCCGCCCGTCCCGGTGGGGGGTCTGGGTGAGGGGCGCTCGGTGGGTCACTCGTCCGTTCCGACCAGCGGCTCGTTCGACGCGGGGATGATGCGGGCCGTGAGGTCCGGGTCGGGCATGTGCGGGTCGAAGGGGAACATGGGGCGGCGGATGCGGTGGTGGCCCAGCCGGACGAGGTCCTGGTCGACGCCGCCCGGGGTCAACGCCATCTTCCAGCCGGCGGACATGGCGAACAGTTCCGGTTCCAGATAGCCGATCTTGACCACGACGACGTCGGCGCCGCGCGGGTCGAGCGCCAGGTCGGTGAAGTCGTGCTCGTAGTGGTACGGCTTACGGAGCCGCGTGGTGATCACGTACACGCTTCCGACCCGCAGGACGACCTCCGTCCCGGCGTCCCGGTCCCCGTGCCGGACCGCGTGGACCACCCCGGTCATGGTGAGCGGCCCGGCGTGCCGGTCGTCCACCTCGGCACCGGCCGTGACCGTGACGGTCGCGCCGACGCCCGCCTGCTCCGCGGCCTCGACGGCGGCCGGCCCCGGCACGGAGGCGTAGATGACCGTCGGCCCGGACGGTTCCTTGAACTCCGGCCGGGAGAGGACGCGTTCGAGCCCCCACGTGACATCGCCCGCCCCGCCCGCCGTCGGATTGTCGCCGGTGTCGCTGATGAAGAACGGCCGGGCGTCGGGCGAGGAGGCCAGCGCCTCGGCGAGGCACTCGTCCAGTGACCCGGTCGGCGCGACGAACGCGAACGCGCGCCGCGCCTCCCAGAATCCGCGCGCCAGCCGCTCGGCGCCCCGCCCGACGGCGGCCTCGGACGGCCCGGTGACCACGACCGCGGCGCGGTTGCGCGGCTCGTCCGCCCACGCGTACCCGACCCAGATCGCGGCGTCGGTCACGCCGTCCGTCGCCTCCACCTCGTCGATGGCCGCGTACACGCTCCTGGCGGGCTCGATACGCGTCGAGGTCTGCTCACCGGCCAGCAGCACGGGCACCGGGATCCAGGCCTTGACCGGCCGGGGCGCACCGGTGGTGAGCAGATCCACGAGATGACGGGCGGCCCGCTCCTTCGTCTCCATGTGGTCCTCGTGCGGAGCCATCCGGTAGCAGGTGATGAGGTCGCTCATGTGCGCGAGCTCGCGCGAGACGTTGCCGTGCAGGTCCATGGAGGTGGACACGATGACGTCGGCTCCGACGGTCTCGCGGATCCGGGCGAGCAGGACGGCCTCGGCGTCGTCGACGCCCTCCACCGTCATGGCGCCGTGGATGTCGTACCAGAGCCCGTCGAGGCGCGGCAGCTCCCCGAGCCGCCGCAGGAGTTCCGCGGAGAGCTCCGCGAACGCGGCCGCCGTCACCGTACCCCCGGGCAGCGCCTTGCCGACGAGCGCGCCGCGCCAGGAGGCCGCCGCACGCAGGGGCGTCCCGGGCGTGAGGAAGGGATAGCGCGTGAGGACGTCCTTGCCGCGCTGTGGGTGGAAGGCGGGTGCCTCGGTCCGCGCCGGGGAGAACGTCGACGACTCGATGCCGAGTCCGGCGATGGCGATGACGGGCCGGTCGACGGCGGTACGGGGGTGCGTCATGGCTCCTCGATTCGTATGCGCTGGTCGGTACGGGGTCCCGTTCCTGCTCCCGCTCCGGTCACGGCCTGGAGTGCGTGGACCAGCGCCCGTTGGAGCGCGAACTGGCCCGCGCCGACCAGCCCCGCGTCCGCGCCGAGGCTCGCGCGCTCGATCACCAGGTGCTTGGTCACCAGCGGATGGCACCCCTCGTACAGCTGACTGCGGACGGCGGCGACGAACGGTTCGAGCGTGGAGAGGATGCCGCCGAGGTACACGGCGTCCGGGTTGAAGAAGTTGACGTTGGCGGCCAGCACCATGCCGAGGTAGCGGCCGGCCTGACGGACGGCGCGGGTCGCCTCCGGGTCGGCGTCGGACGCGAACCGGACGACGTCCTCGATCGAGTCGACGTCGAGCCCCCGCTCACGCAGGACGCGCACCAGCGCCGCGCCCGACGCGACGGTCTCCAGACACCCGGTGTTGCCGCAGGAGCAGGGAATGTCGTGTCCCGCCTCGACCCGTACGTGGGTGATCTCGCCGGCGGCGCCGGTCCCGCCCCGGTAGAGCCGCCCGTCGGCGATGACGCCCGCGCCGATCGCGGAACCCATCTTCACCATGATCGACTGGCGGCGCTCGGCCGGCTGGACACTGTGCTCGCCGACGGCCATGCAGTTGGCGTCGTTCTCGATCGCCGCCGGAACGCCGAAGCGGTCCTCGAGCCAGGCCCGGACGGGGAACCGGTTCCAGCCGGGCATGCGCGACGGCAGTGTCACCACTCCGGAGGCGACGTCGACCGGGCCCGGCAGCGAGAGGCCGACCCCCTTGAGCAGCTCCCGTCCATGCTGCTCGGCGAGGCCCTCCAGAGTCTCGGCGAGCCCGGGCAGCGCGGTCTCGGGCCCCTCCGCCGTCGGAAACGGCACCGTCGACACGTCCGTGAGCCCGCCGCCCGGCAGCACGACACCGACGTGCGCGTGTCTGCCCCCGAGTTCGGCCGCGACCGCGAATCCGTCGCTGCCGCCGAGCCGCAGGACCTTGCGCGGACGCCCTCCCGCGGAGGAGCGGGTGCCCTGCTCGGCCACCAGCCCGTGGGCGACGAGCTGACCGACCGTCAGGGAGATCGTCGAGGGCGCGGCCCCGAGCAGATCGGCAAGTTCGGTGCGCGTGGTCGCCTGCCCGGAGGCGAGGAGTTCGAGGACGCGCGCGGCCAGGGACGAGACGCCCGTGGCACCCCTGCGGTGTACCGCACTTTTTTCAGGCATGGACGAAGTAACTTCCGACGACGGGATCGGGATGCCGAGCGTACGTCCCTGAAGCCACCTCTCCACTTTTTTCAGAACAGCAGAAACAGGCTTTTTACAGCAGGGCGTCTGTTTCTTCGAACAGTCGGGTCGTTGACTGGCTCCGCCACGCCCGTTGCCCCTTCGTTCACCCCTGTTCACCCCGAGGAGAGTCATGTCCCCTGCTCGCGCGACACTCGTCGCCGGTGCCGTCGTCTCGGCGGGCACGCTGCTGCTCGCGGGCTGCTCCGGGACGAGCGGCACGTCGTCCACGTCCCCCGACTCCATCAACTACGCGCTGCCCGCGAACTTCACCCCGAACTGGATCCTGCCGATCGGCACGGCGGCGCACCTCAACACCAACAACATCTCCATCGCCAACAGCCTTTGGGAGCCGCTCGTCGCGTACGACGGCTCGACCGGCAAGATCGCCTGGAACAAGAACGGGTCCGTCGCCACCGCCGCCGCCTTCGCCCCCGACGGCAAGAGCGTCACCCTCACACTCGGCGACCGCAGGTGGAGCGACGGCAAGCCGATCACTTCGCGCGACGTGGAGTTCTGGTTCAACCTCATCAAGGCGAACAAGGAACAGTGGGCGGGCTACAACCCCGGCAAGGCGCCGGACAACTGGACGTCGTTCAAGGCCGTCGACGACCACCACTTCACGCTCACGTTCGACAAGGTCTACAACTCCGACTGGATGCTCGCCAACGAGCTGAGCGCGATCAACCCGCTCCCACAGCACGCATGGGACAAGACCGCCGCATCGGCCGCGGTGTCGGACGCCGACCGGACGGCCGCCGGCGCCAAGCAGGTGTGGACGTACCTCAACACCGTCGCGAAGAACATCTCCGGCTATGAGAAGGACGCGCTGTGGAAGACCACCAGCGGTCCCTACGCGGTCAAGTCCTTCTCGACCGCGGGCAAGGTCGTGCTCACCGCCAACAAGAAGTACGACGGTGGTGAGAAGCCGGACATCGCCACCGTGAACCTCCTCCCGTTCACGACGGCGGACGCCGAGAAGAACGCACTGCGCTCGGGGAGCGTCGACTACGGCTACATCGAGGCGACCGACCTCGACCAGAAGGACCGGTTCACCGCCCAGGGGTACACGGTCAAGCCCTGGTCGGGCTGGGCGATCACCTACATGCCGTACAACTTCAACAACCCCTCCATGGGCGCCGTGTTCAAGCAGCTGTACGCCCGTCAGGCGGTCCAGCGGTCGATCGACCAGAGCAGCCTGGCGAAGGTCATCTTCAACGGCACCGCGGTCCCCGGCTACGGCCCGATCCCACAGGCGCAGTCGAGCGACTTCCTCTCGCCCACGCAGAAGGGCAATCCGTACCCCTTCTCGACCGCGGCCGCCAAGTCCCTGCTGACCGGGCACGGTTGGACCGAACAGGGCGGAGTCATGGTGTGCACGGATCCGGGAGCGGGTGCCTCACAGTGTGGTGACGGGGTCGCCCAGGGCACCAGGTTCCAGATGCAGGTGCTGTCGCAGTCCGGCTCGACCGTCACCGACAACATGATGAGCGCGATCCAGTCCTCGTTGGAGAAGACCGGGATCAAGTTCACGATCAAGACCGCGCCCGTGAACTCGGTGCTGTCCCAGACCCCGCCGTGCACCGCGAGCCAGTCGATCTGCGCGTGGCAGCTGTCGTTCTTCGGTACCGCCGGCAGCTGGTACTTCAACGCCTTCCCGACCGGCGACTCGCTCTTCCAGAGCAAGGGCGGCTCGAACTTCGGCAGCTACTCCAACCGGGAGGTCGACCAGCTGATCACGGCCTCCACCACGTCGAACTCCGCGCAGGCCGTACGGGACTACAGCGCGGCCGTCGCCAAGGACCTTCCGGTCATCTGGCTGCCGGAGCCCGACTACCAGATCTCGGTCGTCAAGAACGGCCTCGGCGGCTTCGCACAGGACTCGCTGGCCAACTTCCACCCGGCGCAGTGGAAGTGGAACCGCTGACCGCATGGACACCCTCCTCTATCTCACCCGGCGCGTCCTGCAGTCCCTCGCGGTGATCCTCATCGTGACGGTGGTGGTCTTCTGCCTGCTGCACGCGCTGCCAGGCGGACCCGCGCGCGGGATTCTCGGCCCGCAGGCGACGGCCCAGCAGATCGCGCAGTTCGACCACGAGCAGGGCCTCGACCGCTCGCTCCCCGTCCAGTACCTCTCCTACCTGCGCACCCTGCTGCACGGCGACCTCGGCACCTCGTACACCCTGAACGAGGCGGTCTCCCGGCTCATCGAACAGCGTCTCCCGAAGACCCTGGTCCTCACCGTGCTGTCCGCGCTGACCGGGCTCGCGCTCGCGATCCCGCTCGGCATGTGGCAGGCGGTCCGGCGCAACAAGCCGGTGGACTACGTCATCACGACGCTGAGCTTCGTCGCGTACTCGACCCCCGTGTACTTCCTCGGGCTCGTCCTGGTCCTGGTCTTCACGCAGCTGCTGCCCTGGTTCCCCTCGCAGGCGCCGCAGGGCGACACGCTCGGGCAGGTGCTCTCGCAGCCGAACGCGCTGGTCCTGCCGGTCGTCGCGGGAGCCGCCTCCATGGTCGCCGTCTTCAGCCGGTACATGCGCGCCGCGACCCTGGAGAACCTCTCCGAGGACTACGTACGGACCGCGCGGGCCGGCGGCTCCCGGCCCCGCGCGATCCTGTGGCGGCACGTGTTCCGCAACTCGTTGACCCCCGTCGTCGCGATGCTCGGCTACTACGTGCCCGTCCTCTTCGGCGGGGCCCTCGTCGTCGAGCAGCTCTTCAACTACCCAGGAATGGGGCTGCTGTTCTGGAGCGCCGCGCAGTCCTCCGACTATCCGGTGCTGCTCGGCTGCGTCCTCGTCATCTCCGTCGCGACGGTCGTCGGCACGCTGCTCGCCGACATCGTCCAGCGGATCGTCGATCCCCGAGTGAAGGCGGGCCGGTCATGAGCGCGGTATTGCCGGTGACACCCACCGTGGAGGCGGCCGCCGGCCACCGCCTCGTCCTGCGCAGGTTCACGCGCAACAGGCTCGCGGTCGCGGGTCTGACGGTCGTCGTCCTGTTCCTGCTCTTCTGCTTCGCCGGCCCGCTGCTCCACTCGACCGACCAGACCCACACCCACCTGACCCAGGTGAACCTGGCGCCGAGCGGCGCGCACCCGCTCGGCACCGACGCCGTCGGACACGACGAGCTCGGGCGCCTCATGTACGGCGGCAGGGTGTCCCTTCTCGTCGGCCTCGCCTCCGGCCTGCTCGCGACCGTCATCGGCACGCTCTGGGGCGCGGTCGCGGGCTACGCGGGCGGTTGGATCGACGTCGTGATGATGCGGGTCGTGGACGCCGGAATCGCCATCCCGGCGCTCTTCATCCTCCTCGTCGTCTCCGCCATCACCACCCCGGACTCCTGGGGGCTCGTCGTCATCCTCGGCCTGGTCTCCTGGCTGGTCCCCTCCCGTCTCGTCCGGGCCGAGACACTCACCCTGAAGGGCCGGGACTACGTGCTGACACTGCGCGCCATCGGCGGCACGCACGGCCGGGCGATCGGCCGGCACATCCTGCCGAACTCCGTCTCGACGGTCGTGGTCGCCGCCACCTTCCAGGTCGCCGACGCGATCCTCCTCGTCGCCTACGTGTCCTATCTCGGCCTGGGCGTCCAACCCCCGTCGACCGACTGGGGCGGCATGCTCTCGGCCGGTCTGACAGCCGCGTACTCGGGACGCTGGTGGCTCATCGTGCCGCCCGGCCTCGCCATCATCCTCGTCGTCTGCGCCTTCAACGCCCTCGGTGACGGACTGCGCGACGCCTTCGACGTGAGGGGACGCGGATGACCGCCGACATCCTGCGGATCGAGAACCTGGGCGTCACCTTCTCCACGGAGACGGGTGAAGTGGCCGCGGTACGAGAGGTCTCGCTGCGGGTCCGGCCCGGTGAGACGCTCGCCCTCGTCGGCGAGTCGGGCTCCGGCAAGTCGACCGTCGCGCTCGCCGCGATGGGGCTGCTGCCGGGCACCGCCCGCGCCACGGGCCACGCCGTCGTCGGTGGCACCGACGTCGTCGGCGCCACCGAGGCCGACCTCGCGGGTCTACGGGGTCGCACCGCGTCGATGGTGTTCCAGGAACCCGCGACCGCGCTCGACCCGCTCACCCGCATCGGCGCCCAGATCGCCGAGGTCATCCGCAACCACCGTCCCGTCACGGCCAAGGAGGCCGCCGGGGAGGCGGTCGAACTCCTGCGCCGCGTCGGCATCCCGGATCCGGGGACACGGGCGTCCGCGTTCCCGTTCCAGCTCTCCGGGGGACAGCGGCAGCGCGTGGTCATCGCCATGGCGATCGCCAACGCCCCGAGCCTGCTCATCGCCGACGAACCGACCACCGCGCTCGACGTGACCGTGCAGGCCGAGATCCTCGACCTGTTGCGGTCGCTCGCCGCCGACTTCGACACGGGGGTGCTGCTGGTCACGCACAACATGGGCGTGGTCGCCGACTTCGCGGACCGCGTCGCGGTCATGCTCCAGGGGGAGATCGTGGAGACGGGGCCGGTGGAGGAGGTGCTCCTGCGGCCCACGCACGAGTACACCAAGCGCCTGCTCGGGGCGGTGCCGCGACTGGCCGTCGCCGAGCCGGGGGCCGACTCCCGGCGAACCGAAGGGGATCGGCCCGCCGCGGACCCGGTGGTCGCACTGCGGGACGTGAGCGTGCGGTTCGGCCGCGGGCGTCGCGCCGTCCGCGCACTCGACGGCGTCTCGCTGACGGTCGGGGCCGGTGAGACCGTGGGTCTGGTGGGGGAGTCGGGCTCGGGCAAGTCGACCGCGGCGCGCGTCGCGCTGGGCCTCGTACCACCGTCGTCCGGCTCGGTGTCGCTGTTCGGCGCCGACCTCGGCAGGATCCGGGGGCGGGCCCGGCGCGCCCTGCTGGCCGGCGTCGGCGTGGTCCTGCAGGACCCGGTGGCCTCGCTCGACGCACGCATGAGCGTGGCCGAGTGCGTAGCCGAGCCGCTGCGCGTGCACCGCCGGGGCATGCCGGCGGCCGAGCGCCGGACCCGGGTCGGGGACGCACTCGAACTCGTCCGTCTGCCGAGGGAGTTGGCCCGGCGGGGTCCGCGCGAGTTGTCCGGTGGCCAGCGGCAGCGGGTGAGCCTCGCCCGGGCGCTGGTCCTCGAGCCGCGGCTGTTGGTCGCGGACGAACCGACGAGCGCGCTCGACGTGAGTGTGCAGCAGTCGGTCCTCGAGGTGATCGCGGGGCTCCAGGGCGAGCTGGGGTTCGCCTGCCTGTTCGTGTCCCACGACCTCGCCGTCGTACAGCAATTCGCCCAGCACGTGGTCGTCCTGCGGGCCGGGCGCATCGAGGAGGAGGGCAGTACCGCGACCACGCTCCTGCACCCGCGCACGGACTACACGCGACGGCTCATCGCCGCCGTGCCCGTGCCGGACCCGGTGCTGCAACGCCGTCGGCGCGAGGAACGGCGGTCCGCCACGGGGGTCACGGCGTGACCGTATCCGGGGACCGCACCCCGACGCCCGAGGTGTACGCCGGTGTCGACATCGGCGGTACGACCACCCAGGTCGTGCTCTGCGCGGCGGACCTGACCGTCGTCGACTCCGTGGAGGTGCCGACACCGGCGGCCGAGGGTGGACGGGCGATGGTCGGCGCCGCGCTCGCCGCTCTGGATCTGCTCCGCGAACGCGTGCCCTCGCGGCTGCTCGGCGTCGGCGTCGGCGCGGCAGGTGTCGTCGACAGCCGGGCCGGCCGCGTCCTCGTGGCGAGCGACTCCTTCCGCTCCTGGGCCGGGTTCCCCGTGACGGCGAGGGTCGAGGAAGTGCTCGGCGTACCGGCCTTCCTGGACAATGACGTCAACGCCTTCCTGCGCGGGGAGGTCGCGAAGGGGGCCGTCGCGGGAGAGCCCGCCGCACTCGGGATGACGCTCGGCACCGGGGTCGGGGGCGCGCTGTGGCTGGACGGCGCGCTGTTCGAGGGGGCGCACGGGGCGGCGGGCGAGATCGGCCATCTCCCCGGTTTCGGCGATCTGCCGTGCACGTGCGGCGGTCGTGGCCACCTGGAGACGCTCGCCTCCGGCCGCTCCCTGGCGGCCCGCTACGACGAGCGGACGGGGCGCTCCCTGACCGCCCGGGGCATCGCCGGGGCGGCGGTCGACGGCGACCCCGACGCGCTCGCCGTCTACGAGGCCGCGGGGGCGGGAGTCGCCCGCGCGATCCTGATCACGGCGGGTCTGGTGGACCTCACGACCTTCGTGATCGGCGGCGGGGTCAGCCGGGCCTGGGACCTCCTCGAACCGTCGATCGCCGCCGCGCTCGCCGCCGAGCCACCGGTCAGCGGACAGCCGGTCCGGGTCGTACGGGCCCGGCTGGGGAGCCGTGCGGTGGCGATCGGCGCGGCGTCCCGGGCCCGGACGGAACTCGGGGCGGTGACAAGGGTGTAGGGGGCGGGGCGGGTAACTGCCGTTGGCCGGTCGGTGAGTTGACGGCCAACGCTCCTTAATTGGTCTGTACATGACCGCAGTTGACGGGTCAGACTGTGCGCCGAAACCGCACCCCCCACCGAGGAGCACCTCATGCGCATGCCCGCCCGGCAACGTTGTCACGCGGTCCTGGCCGGACTCGTCACCCTCGCCACGGCCGCCGTGCTGTCCGTCTCCGTCACCACGCCCGCCGCGGCCGCCGACACCTGGACCGAGGTGGGCTCCGACCGCGCCGACCCGCTGACCGAGAGCCAGGGCCTGACCTCGGTCGAGGTCCCGGCCGGCAGCCCCAACCACTACACCGGGATCGGCACCATTCCGATCGGCGTCAGCAGCCGCGGCTGGAACCACGTCGGTGACCCGGACGCCTCCTACAACGGCTACTACGTCGAGCCGTACCAGGCCGACTCCGGCAGCGCCAAGATGTTCCGGGTACAGGCGCCCGGCGGTGCCTGGTCGGAGTACGTCCACGCGCTGAGCCCCGGCGAGGCGCTGAACAACTCCTTCGACACCATCTCCCCGGACGGCCAGTGGATGGTGTCGGGGGAGTGGGGGACGATGACCCGGCTGCTGGTGTTCCCCACCCCCGGCGTGAACCCGAGCACCTCCCCCTCGGCCAACCTCCCGCAGGCCTCCACCATCAACCTCGACCACGCCGTCCGTGACGTACAGGGCTGCGACTTCGTCACCGCGACCCAGCTGCTGTGCTCCTCCGACGACCCGGCGGGCACCCTCTTCGGCATCACCAAGCCGCTGCTGCAGATCGACCTGTCCGCCGCTCCCGGTGGCAGCGGCGATGTGACGGGCCATGTCACCGCCCTGCGTCAGCTCCCGCTGCGCAGCTCCTGCTCGGGCACCTTCGAGGCCGAGGGCATCGACTACGACCGGCGCACCGGCACACTGCGCGTGATCGTCGTGTCGCCCGGCTTCTGCGTACTGACCGACAGCAAGACCTACCGGTTCACCAAGAGCTGAGCGCCGCACGCGGGGAGTGACACGGGCAGCGACGGGAGCGTAGGCGTCCGAGGTGGGGGAGGTCTAAGGTCGGAAGCAGAACCAGAGCAATGGGGAGGCGGCCGACAGTGGTGCAGGACGAGGCCGTGATCGGTTGTACCGGGGAGCTGCTCATCGGCACACGGGGAACCGCCGGTCCCGGCGAGATCCTCGTGCGGATCAGAGGCGGATCCGAGACCTTCCTCGCCTGGTCGCAGGAGCCCCTGCCCATAGGGGCTACCGTGCTCGTGGTCGAATCCCGAGGATGCCGTGAGGTCGACGTCATCCGCTGGGTCGATCCGCTGGACGCGTTGGACGGCGACTCCGTCGACGCCGGTTAAGGAGAAACAGGATGTTCGGTTACCGCGTTCCCGCTCCCGACGAGGCGATGCTGATCTCGGGAGGCAGGCGGGGACTGGGGGGCGCGCCGTTCCGAGTGGTGACGGGGCACGGAAAGTTCGTGCTCCCTGTCTTTCGCAAGACCCGCTTCCTCACGTTGTCGATGTGCGAGGCCGAGGTCACCGAGACCTGTGTGACCCGGCAGGGCATCGCGTTGCACGTCCGCGCCGTGATCGCGTTCAAGGTCGGAAACGACCACGAGAGCATCATCAACGCCGGTCAGCGGTTCCTCTCCGATCAGGACCAGATGTCGGTGCTGACCGGCCGGATCTTCGCCGGTCATCTGCGCGCCATCATCGGCTCGATGACCGTCGAGGAGATCGTCACCGAGCGGCAGAAGCTCGCCGCCGAGGTCCTGGACACCTCGAAGGTCGAGATGGCCAAGATCGGCCTGATCGTGGACTCGTTGCAGATCCAGTCGATCGACGACGGCGACGTCGGTTACATCGAGGCCATGTCCGCACCGCACAAGGCGGCCATCCAGCGCCAGGCCCAGATCGCGCAGGCCCAGGCCACCCAGGCGTCCGTCGAGGCGGAACAGGTGGCCGCGCGCAACCAGGCCGAGTACGCCCGGCAGACCGCGGTCGTCAAGGCGGAGTACTCGGCCGAGGTGGACCGCGCGCAGGCGCAGGCCGCCCAGGCCGGACCGCTGGCGCAGGCGCACGCCCAGCAGGAGGTGCTCGCCGCGCAGACCGAACTGGCCCAGCGGGCGGCCCAGTTGCGTCAGCAGCAGCTCGTCGCCGAGATCGTCAAGCCCGCCGAGGCCGAGGCGGAGCGGATCAAGGTGCTCGCCATCGCCGAGGCGGAACGCATGAAGATCCAGGCGGAGGCCGCCGCCTCGCACGACCGCGTGGCGCTCGACCGGATGCTGATCGACCAGCTCCCGCTGATCGTGAAGGAGGCCGCGGGCGGTCTCGCCGGCGCCAACGTCAACGTCCTGAACGGCGCGGACGGCCTGGGTGAGATCGCCGCCGGGCTGGTCGCCCAGGGCCTGACGATCCTGGACTCGGTCCGCCAGAACCTGAACGGTCAGAACACGGGCGACCACAAGTCCGGGGGTCGTTCGGAGAAGACGGAAGGACTGCTGGAGCTCCAGAGCTACCGGCGGACCCCGGAACAGCAGGACAGGGACGGGAACGAGCCGGAGGGCGGTCCGTCCTCGACGACCTGACCCGAAGTTCCCGTACCGCAACGGCGCGGGCGCCCGGTTCGGCGATGGACGAGTGACGGAGTGAAGCGGCCGCCGTTCCCTGGGGACGGCGGCACGCTCCCACCCGGGCGGCACAGCGGAGTTGACGTACCGTCAGGAAAGCCAACCGGTGGAGCTGTTCCCGGGAGGAAGAGACGGGGGCAGCGCGCGAGGGCCGGGGCCCGGAGCGCCGGGCGGTCTCGGGAGGAGACCGCCCGACGAGGGATCCCTGTTGAGGATCCATTCGAGATCGCGCTGGATTCTGCGGGCCTCGTTGCGGACCTGCAGGGGTATGTCCCCTCGTTCGGAGATCAGTTGGGCGTAGATCGGTGCGTCGTGCACAGGTGGCGCTTCTCCTCGGGTCTGGTGCCTTCCCTCTACGGTAAGGCCGCGGCGGTACCGCGGGAGTCATCCTCCCAGTTCGGCCAGAACCGGAAGCACCCGACCAAGGAATGGCACCTTCCCCACGAGCCTTCGGTGTGCCTACGAGTCGTTGGCGCTCGACGGACCGAACAACTCGATCTCGGCTATGGAGACCTGCTTGTCCCGGGCGGTGCCATAGGCCGAGCGGATGATGAAACGGACCGAGGTGACATCACCCACGCGGAACTTGCGCTGCTGACCGCCCGCAACCTGGTCGAGGGTGAGGAAGCGGGTGCTCGTCTTGCCGTTCGCCGTGGTGATCCGGGCCTCGATACGGTGCGGCAGCGCCGACTTCGTGAGCTGGTCCGCGCGGGCGGAGGTGCCCGAGGTGATGATCACGTCCAGCAGCCGGGTGGGCTGTTCGAAGCGGGCCTCGAGCCACTCTCCGTCCCCGGACTCCGAGACGCCGGGTCCCCACCAGGTGTTGTTGAGCTTGTCGAAGGCGAGCCCCGCGCCGTGACCGGCGAAGGAACGGGACGCCTTCACGTGGTCCGGGCCGACCGGAACCCGCTTGGCGAAGTGGTCCTTCACCGCCTGCACGGCCGTCCCCGTGTTCGTCACGGCGAACACCAGCAGGCCGAGCACCACCGCGCCGACCACCCAGTTCATGACGCGTCCGAGGCCCCGCCGCAGTCGCGGCCGGTCCCCGGCCCACGGCACCTCACCGTTGCGGGAGTTGAGCACCCGACGCCACCAGGGCAGCCGGCCCGGCGCCTGCCGTTCCCCGGCCATGGACAGCGCGCAACGTCCGCAGAAGTGCCGGTCCGGCCGGTTGGGAGTGGCGCACCAGGGACAGGGCACACCCCCGTCCGCACCGGGCTCCGCGACCGGGGTACGGACCTGTGGGCGGCTCGCCGCGGGGCGGCCGGGCAGTACGGGTGCCACCGACGGCGCGACGCGCGGTTCCGGGTCTGCCACCGGCACCAGCAGGGACCTGGCCCGCTCGGCCGCGGAGTCCCGGTCGGGGGCGGCGGAGGGCAGGGGCTCGGTGGCCGCGGTCTCGTCCGGCCGCGCGGGAGCGGCCGGTACGGAGCCGTGGGCGGCGACGGGGGCCGGGTGGGGACGCGCGGTGTCGTCGCTCATCGGGCTCGGATCCGCCGCGTCACCGAATACCGGCGCACTGGGGGCCGACGCGTCCGGTGCGCTGCCGACGGCATCGTCCTCGTGCGGGTCGGGTGAGGGTCGCGCGGTGCCTGCCCTGCCGGCACTCACGGTGTCCGCCTCCGCGATGGAGCCCGCCGTGTCGTGTGCCGTACGAGCCGTTCCCGTACCGGCGCCCGGTCGCGCGAATGCGTCCCAGCCCGGCTCGCCCTCGGCCGACCCGGCGGATCCCGCCGCCCGGGAGCCCTCGTCGCCGGCCGTCGGCGCCGCCTCGTCGGCGGCAGCCGCGGGACGACGGGTCCGGGCCGCGACCCCCGCCGGAGCCGGTTCCCCGGCCCAGTCGAGCACCGCGCCGCAGGCGTCGCAGAAGGACTGGCCGGGCTCCGCCCGGGTGCCGCACTCGGCGCAGGCCGGGGCGCGCCCGGGGCCGGTGCCTGGGGTCTGGGTGGTCATTTCTCGGGGATCCTTTCGGCGGCGGTCACCTGGACCGTGTAGGGCATGTGGGCGGGACGGGCGGCCGCCACGAGGTTCTCCAGCCGGTACTCGTCCGCCGGGGTCGGCTCGGGCAGCCGGAGCGTGACGTGCAGCCGGGGGCGGCGGTCGCCGGGGACCGGGCCGAGCGGACGCGGGTCCCAGGCGGCGGCGCCGCTCTCGGTGATCTCCGGCTCGACACCGAAGGCGAGGCGCACCGCTTCGGACAGGCCGCGGCGGGTGCCTCGTACGCGATGCAGATACGCGGCGGCGGCGACGGCCGCGCGCAGCCGCGCGTCCGGTTCCGTCCCGTCGACCTCGGCGCCGACCCAGGTGCCCAGCCATCGGGCGAAGTCGGCCGGTGCGAGCGCCGGGTCGAAGTAGGTGTGCAGACAGTCGAGGGCCAGCAGGATCGGCGCGACCACCTCGTCAAGCCCCGCGACGAAGCGCAGCGCCAGGTCGTCGTCGGCGAAGACCGCGGGGAGCATGCCGCCGATCGGCGCCGAGGACTCCAGACCGTCGATGGAGCCCCTCATGAGCCGTCTCCGATGACGCGGACCCGGTGGTCGAAGGAGAACACCAGCGAGGGGGCCTCCAGGTCGATCCGGTCGGTCGGGTCGCCGCGCTTGCCGGTCAGCGGGTCGGCGGGGTGGAGCTGCACCGCGTCGACGAGTTCGACGCCGGGCACACGTTGCAGCACCGCGAAGACCTCGCCCGCCTGCACGGGCCGGCCGAACGGCCAGCCGGTGCCGTCCGCGCCGCCGGTGAGCGGGTCCAGATGGCGGTAGAGCGCGTCGTGGGTCTGGCGGCGCACCCGGTCGGTGTCGACCCCGCGGAAGGCGTGCACGGTGGCGACGACGGTGACGCCCTGGTAGAAGGGCGGCCCGACCGCGAGCCGGGTGCCGATGAGCCGGCGCTCGTCGAGGTGGCGGGTGATGCGCTGCAACAGGGCGTCGCCGGGGACGAGTTGCTCGAAGCGCAGCCGGCCGCCGGGGTCGGGCACGGCCTGCGGGACGACCAGGACGCGGACCGCGTAGGCGCCGTGCTCGCCCTCCTCGCCCTCCAGGCAGGTGATACGTGCCGTCTCGGGGGCCGCGCGCCGGGCCAGTTCCTCGTAGTCGCGCAGGGTCACGGCCCGCTCCTGGGCGCGCAGCGTGATCGGCGCCCGGGTCTTCGCCTCCTCGACCGTCTCGCCCTCGACGCCGCCCCGGGCGGCCTCCCGGTTGACGACGTCGGCCACGTACGGCACCGAGCTGCGCAGCACCTGGACAGCGCCCCGGGCGACGTTCC
Organism: Streptomyces mirabilis; assembly: GCF_039503195.1. Taxonomy (NCBI): domain Bacteria; kingdom Bacillati; phylum Actinomycetota; class Actinomycetes; order Kitasatosporales; family Streptomycetaceae; genus Streptomyces; species Streptomyces mirabilis. Next base: position 1,028,101 of record NZ_JBCJKP010000001.1, on the reverse strand, counting down.
CGGCCCGGCCGCCACCGGTGCGGTAGCGGCGGGCGCGGATCACGGCCCCCTTGGGCGCCGCCGTCCCGTACTGGCGCAGCGTGCCGTCGGCTTCGCGGACGGCGGGCCCGAAGGCGATCTCGCCGGTCGCCGCGTCCAGGGTGATGTGCCGGTCGGTGGGACCCGACGCGGCGAAGTGCGGGACGACGTCCCAGTCGACCCAGCCGTCGCGCTCGGCGGTCTGCAACAGCACCGGCGGGGTGTCGCCCACGACGGGGAAGTGGGCGAGCCGCAGTCGCTGCCCGGGCAGACCGGTGGACTCGCCGAGCGCCTCGTCCTGGACGGTCTCCGCGTGGATGGCCGAGGTGGTCCCGCCGAGGGTGAACGCCTCGGCGGACCGGATCGTCGGAGACGTGGTGTAGAAGGGCTGGTCGGACAGCGGTTCGGTGACCCGGCAGCGCAGCCAGCCCGCCTCCTGACCGCCGGTGCGCGACAGGGTGTGGCCGCCCGGGATGTGCAGGACCACCTCACCGGGCCGGTTCAGACCACCGGTGCCGTCCCGGTCCACCTCGCAGGCCGCCCAGCCGTCCTCGGTCCACGCCTCCCAGACCAGCGGTGGCTGCCGCGGATCGACACCGACACCGTCGACCCGGCTGTCGAGCTCCAGGCCCAGCGCGCAGTGCGGTACGGCGGCGGTGAGGCCCAGGAGCATGCAGTCACCGGGGCTCGGCGACTCCGCGAAACACAGTACGTCCTTGCCCTCGGCGAGATCGGCGGTCCGGTCGGTGACCGCGCCACCGTTCTGCTGTACGACGAGACGACGCAACGAGCAGGGAACCATGGTCAGTTCGCGCTCGGTCGCGAAGACGACCGCCTCCTCGTTCTCGGTGCGCACGGTGGCGGCCTCGGTTCCCACGGGCAGCACGATGGGTTCCTCGTGCGGCGCGGACAGCCAGAACGTGAGATCCGTACGGGCGGCCGAGGGCGGGAACAGCGTGATGCCGACGAGGTCGAGGAACGCCAGGTGGTTCTTCTCGGGGACGCGGTTGAGTCGGTAGACGATCTGGTCGGCCATGTGGGCGACCGTTTCCACGAGGGTGACGCCGGGGTCCGACACGTTGTGGTCGGTCCATTCGGGGGCGCGCTGCTGGATGTAGCGCTTGGCGTCGTCGACGAACTGCTGGAAGCGGCGGTCGTCGAGGTTCGGGGAGGGCAGTGCCATCAGCGGTCGCTTTCAAGGGAGTTGCCCGTGCCCAAGGCGTCGGGCTCCTCGTGGGATGGGATGACGTAGAACGGAAAGACCAGGCTGCGCGGGTTGTTGGTGCCGCGGATCGAATAGCGCACGTCGATGAAGAGCACGCCCTGGTCGGGCCCCGCGGTCACCTCGACGTCGTTGACCTCGATCCGCGGCTCCCAGCGGTCGAGGGTCGTGTACACCTCGTGCTGGATCCGGCCCGCAGTCGCCTCGTTGACCGGCGCGAACACCAGGTCGTGGATGGCGCAGCCGAACTCGGGCCGCATCGGCCGCTCGCCCGGCGCGGTGGCCAGCACCAGCCGGATGGCCTCCTCGATCTCCCGCTCTCCGCTGACCATGGCGATGCCCCCGGTGGGACCGATGCGCATGGGGAACGCCCAGCCGGATCCAACGAACTGCTCGGCCATCAGAGGGCCACCCGCCTACTCCTGAAGTACGTCCCGGCCGTCACGGCAGCGGATACGGCTTGTTGTTGACCAGCACCACACCCTGCAAGGCGAGCGTGATGGCCCGAATGCCCACATTCGCGATGGAGTTGACCTGCACGCTGCCACCGGCGGTGAGCGTCGCGGCGCCTATCGCCTTGAGGCTGAGCGCCCCCATCGCGTCGACGGTGACCGCACCGGCGAGCGACTTGAGGTTGACGAGCCCGCGGCCCTCGATGTTGAGCGGGCCGCCGCTCTTGATGGTCAGACTCCGGCGCGCGCTCAGGGTGAGATCGGTGCCGGCCTCGACCGACACCGACCGGGTGCCCTTGATGGTGACGGACCCCTTGCTGTCCACGGTGATCTCGGTCTTCGTACGATCGAGATTGATGATCAGCCTGTCGTTGCCGGAGGCGATCCGCACCCCCTGCTTGCGGGCACCGGTCTGCTGGCTGAGCAGGTCCACCCGGTTGCCCTTCCGGTCGGACAGGGTGTGCCGGATCGCCTGCTTCTTCAGCCCGTCGTGCAGCGGTACGTCACTGACCACGGTCGGTTTGTCCTTGCCGTTGTAGAGGCCACCGATGACGAACGGGTGGTCCAGGGCGCCGCGGTCGAAGGCCACCAGCACCTCGTCGTTGACGTCGAACGGGAACACCCCGCCACCGCCCTTCCCGCCGAGCTGCACGGTCCGCGTCCAGTCGCTCTCGTACGCGTCGTCCAGCCAGGGGAACTGGAGCTTGACCCGTCCCTGCTTCAGCGGGTCCTGCACATTCGTCACCAGGGCGTTGGCCACGCTCGGCAGCTTCGGGGCGGTGGCCGAGCCCCCGCCGGACGTGAGGCCGTACAGGGAGCGCCACTGCCGGCCGCTGACGGTGATCCAGGTCTGGTAGTGCTCGTCGTAGCCGAAGACGTGCCGCACGGATGTCACCGTGTACTTGCCCTCGAACGGCTTGCCCACGTCGGTCAGCGTGACCGGAACGCCGGGACGCAGCTTGGGGTTGCCGAACACCATGACCTCAAGCTCGGCGAAGGAGGACGTCACGTCGTCGGCGAGGGCCTTGGCGGCGACCTTCACCTCGGCCAGGCGGTCGTAGGGTGTGTCGGTCTCGACCAGCTTGGCCGTCTTGAACTTCTTCGCCGTCTTCTGCGGGGTGGTGCCGATCGCGAAGCCGTCGTTGGACGTGGCGGGCGACATGGCGGTGAGCTTCTTCTTGGTCGTGACGTTCCAGCCGCGCGCCTCGGTCTTGGCCACCTGGTCGGCAGAGGTCACCGCGGCCCGGCAGCGCAGCACGTCGACGCCGCCCTGCAGCACGAAGGGGCTCTTGTCGCCGGGGGTGCTGGTCGGCGGCGCGGTGGAGGCCGGGTCGGCCTTGGCGAACTGGAACTTCCCCTCGGAGTCCAGCGACATGACCACCTCGTTCTCGTCGGCGAGCCGGGCGAGGAAGTCCCAGTCGGTCACGTTGGCCTGACTGATGAACTCGTAGACCGTCGTGGTGGGCTTGATGCCGCCCTTCCCCCTGCCGATCGGAATGCCGTTCATCGTGGCCAGCTTCTTCGCGATGTCCGCGGCCGTCTGGTTGCGGTACGCGGCCACCCTGCGCTGGCGCATCAGGCGGTGGCCCATGTCGTAGCCGCGGATGACGGTGAAGGTGCCGGTGCCGTCGTAGTCGGTCTCCATGCCCGTAACCTCGCCGGTCAGCAGCGGGGAGGCCGCGCCCTGGCCGTCCGCGACCGGCGCGAGCGTCACCGGGGTGCCGCACTGGATGCCGAGTTCGCCGAGCACCAGCCGGTCCGGGTCGCGGAAGGTCAGCCGGAACGCGGCCGGCACCCCCGCCCCGAGGTCGACCCAGCAGCCGACGAGGTCGGAGGCGATCTTCTCCGGGACCGGACTGCCGTCCACGGTCACGTGGACGACGTTGGAGTACGAAGGCTGGACCATCAGAAACCCACCTCTTCGGCGGCGGGCAGCACGAGCTCGGTGCCGTTCGAGAGCCGGTTCGGGTCGTCGATGTTGTTCGCCTCGGCGATCGCACGCCAGGCCGCCGCGTCCCCGTACTCCCGCCACGCCAGCGACTGCAACGAGTCGCCCGCGACGACCCGGTGCACACGCTGCGCGGTGAGCGCGCCCGACGTCGGGTTCTGCCCCTTGGTCTTGCTGGGGATCTCGTGCAGATGCACCTGACAGGTGGCGCGGATCGGCACGCCCGTCGTGCCGAACAGGGAGTAACTGGCGTCCACCGAGCTGACGTACGCCGTGAACCGCGCGGTCGAGAACGACCCCCACTGGAACACCACCCACGGCGTGGACGGCTGCTTCGCCGCGATGCTCTTCGTCGTCACCTCGCAGCAGGAGAACAGCGCCTCGACCTTCTTCAGCACCGAATTGCTGGTCGGGTCGTCGGACGAATCGAGGAAGATCTCGACGGTCATCTCGCGGGGCTCGGGCCCCATGAACTCCGGGAGGGAGCCGTCCCGCACGGCCGCGGTCGGGGTGGTCTTCCACCGGGCGCGCCGGCTCAGCGAGAGCGTCGAGGGGTTGAAGTCGAAGTTGAACGTCTTGATCAACCCGCCCGGAGTGGTGCTGCGGCCGATGGGCGGCTCGTGAATGGCCAGCGTGGCCCTCACAAGGCTCTTGCCCGCGCCCTTTCCTGACTTGCCTGCCATGTTCTTCGCCGTTCCCTAGTCCGTGAACCCGTGGTGGGTGATTTCCAGCACCTCCGTGGCCACGGCCGGGCTGGCCGGGTCGAGGGAGGGCCCCTGCCAACTGACCGGGAGCACGTCGAGCAGACCCCAGCGGGCCACCTCCGAGCCGTCCGCGCGCAACGCCGCGATCTGCGCCGTCGGCCGCTTGACCCCCGTGGTCACGGAGGACACCCAGGCCGCGACCTTCGCCGTGTCCGGTGTCAGGGGGCGGGTCAGCCGGATGTTGGAGAAGGTCACGCGGGACGGAAGCTGCCACACGAACCCGTTGTTGCCGCCCTCCTGGCGCTGCTCGATCTCCACCTGCGACGAGAGTCCTTCACACCCGTTGAAGTAACCGAGGCTCTCGCCGTCGATGGTGAGGGTGAAGAAGATGGTGGAGCCCGGGTCTCGATCGGTGGCCATCGGGGATCGGCCTTTCTTGGGGTGGCGTGTCGTACGGGGTGGTGGGGGGTCAGCGACGGGGATCGCGCAACTTGCCGATCCGCTCCCGCTCGAGGCGGAGTTCGGTCCGCAGCAAGCGGGTGATCGGCCCGGCCATCTTGTGGGTCAGCTCGTCGATCTGACCCTGAGTCAGGGACCGGGGATCGAAATCGACGGCGGTGTACGTGGGCGGGGCCTCTTCGCGCTCGGCGTGCGAGGGCAGTGGCAGACGGGGTGGCTCGGTCGCGGAGTACGGGGAGGGGGGCCGCTCGGAGGAGGCGGCGGCGGTGGCGTCGGCGGAGGCGAGGCGGGCGAGTACGCGGGAGGGGACATCGGGTTGACGTCCCGCTGGACCGAGGGCAGGGCCGGGGGCATGGCAGGGGTGGTGGGCGTGGTGATGGTGGTGGGTGCGGTGCCGAGGGTGGTGGGTGCGGGAAATGCGGGGGGCGCGGGAAGTACGGGAGGTACGGCCGAGGAGCGCTGTACCGGCAGGGCTACGGGTGCAGCGGCGGGGGTGGCGTGGAGGGGAACGGCTGCTGTGGGGGTGGGGCTCGCGGAACTCACCCGGGGCGCTGGGGGTGCCGGCTGCGCTCGGGTCGTCGACTTCATGAGCTGAATCGGTGACGTCGGTCGCGTCGGTCGTGTCGGTCGCGCCGTGTCTGTCGGGTCTGCCGGAAGGAGGAGTCCGTCCGACGGGCGAGGCATGGGCGCGCTCGGAGTGGAGGAACGCCGTACGACGGGGGTGGCGCTGTGCGTCGCCGGGGGCGTGAGACCGGGGAAAACGCCTTCGGCGGGCAGCGGGTGCGCAGGGGTGTGGCGAGCGGTCGAGCGCTGAACGGCGGGTGTGTCGGGTGCCTGCCGCGGCGGAGCGGGCTCGGAGGCGACTCGCTGGACGACAGGGGCGCCGAGGCCGAGGCGACGCGGGGTCGAGGCAGCGGAGCGAGGAGCGCGGTGCTGCTTCGCGGACACCTGGGGTTGGGGTGCGGGTGTCGAGGTCTCGGGCTGCCGAACTGCCGAGCGCTGCACGGGGGAAACGGGGGGCATGGCGGCCCCGGCGACATGCGACCGGGCGATGCCGGCATCCTCTGGTACTGGTACTGGCGCTGGAGTCGGCACAGATGCGCGAGAGGCGAGTGGTCCTGTGGCGCCGGTGGGTGTTGCCGGTGACGCACTCGCGCGGGGCAGCGGTGCCGACGGAGTCGAGGAAGTGGGGGGAGCCGAGGGAGTCGAGGAGGCAACGCGCCGGACCGCAGGGGCAGTTGTCGTCGGTGAGCCAGGCGTCGACGGCCTCGTAGGACCTGCGGAGGCCGAGCTGCGTCGCGCCGACGAGCCGCTCGCAACGGCGCCGGGTTGAGCAAGGGGGACGCCGGCAAGGCGCCGGAGGACCGGAGCACCGGCGCCGGGAGCCTCGGGGCCGTGCGCTGCCTGACCGCCGTGGGCACCGGCGACGCGCCCGCCGACCGAGGGTGGCGACACTGCCCGCTGCACCACGGCACCGGTGCCACTGGGAACCCCAGGCGCCCTGGTCGACGAAGGTGCCGTTCCCGGTGCCTCGGGCGATCGGCGTATCGGACCGGGTACCAGACTGCCACCGGGCCCGGGACGGGTCCCGGCCGCCGAGGAACGTTGTACGGCCGGGGTCGGGGCCGGCGGCGACGTCGGGGACGTTCCGGCTGCGGCCCCACCGGGGGCGATGGACGTGCCCCCTGTCGGGCCGGCTGCTCCTGCCGGCCCGGCCCCGTCGGAGCGCCGCGCCGACGGGCCGTTCGTGGAACCGCCGTCGGAGCCGCCGGAACGGGACCCGCTACGGCCGTTGTCGGCTGTGGTGGCGCGCCGCAGCGGTACGGCCGCGGGAGCGGTACGGCGCTGTACGGCGGCGGCAGGAGGCGTGCGGGGCAGCAGCGAGGTCAGTGCGCGTGCGGGAGCGAGCGGGCGCACCGGTGGACGCGGCGACGGCGGGGAAGCGGGAGCGACCGGCTCCGCGCCACCGTCCTGCCGGGGGACGACGGGCCGACTGCCCTCCGGACTCTTCGCCGTTCCCTCCACCGCACTCGTACGTTCCTGAGCGCGAGGTTTCGCCACGACGGCCCGCTGTACGACAGAGCTGCTCACCGTGGCCGTCCCTGACGCGGCGGAAACTGCCGGAGCCGGAGCCGGAGCCGGGGTCGGAGCCGGGGTCGGGGTCGGGGTCGGGGAAGATACCGCACGCTGAACAGGCAGGTCCCCGGACGGGGCTCCCGCCTCGGGAATCTCCAGTCGAGACGGTGCCGCACCTGATGACGACGAACCCGAACGTGGCGTCCCTGGCTCTGGGGACGGCCTCCTGGGAGACGTCGTCGCGGAGGGAGCGGGGGGAGTCGTCGCACCGGTGTGTGCGGCCGGTCGCCCCGTTGGGGTTCCCGCCGCACGCTGCACCGGACGTCGTACCGGCGTGGCGTGCGAAGGCGGAGTGGACAAGGGCGCGCCCAGCCCCGCGCGTCGACGGGGCGGCCCCGCAGCAGTCGGGCTGCCGCCCGGAGTCACCGGAGCCACCGGAGCGGTCGGTGCCGCCGGTGCCGCCGATGCCGCCGATGCTGCCGGAAGGGGCGACGCCGGTACGGATGCCGCGGCCGACGGCTCGTCCCCAACGGGCGGCGCCTCCAGCGCCGTACGTCCGGAAACGCCCGACGTACTCCGCTGGACCGGAAGATCGGCCCCGGCGGCGGAACCGTCGCGCGATCGCGACACGGAGACGCGAGGCGCGGCCGGGCCGACGGAGGCAGCCGGTGTCCCGGAACCCGGGAGCGGGGCGGCGGGAGCCGAAGCCCGGGGAGCGGTGCCCGATGTCCGGGAAGCACTTACCGAAGCGGCAGAACCGACCGACGTTCCCCCACTGCCGCTGTCGCGGCCACCGGAAGCCGGGACGGCGACGGCGGGCGCCGACGACGGCTGCGGTACGGACGGCTGCGACACGGACGGCAACGGCGCGGACGGCTTCATCGCCGGCAGAGCCCGTCGCTGTACCGCGGGCCTGGCCGGTGCCTTGGTCAGCGAGGTCGGCCGCGTGGCCCGGGCAGCGGCGGGCGTCACCCGTGGGCCTGCCGGGCCGAGGGCCGCCACCGGGGAACTCATGCGCTGCACGGGCAGCGCACCGGTCTCCTCGCCCGACTCCACGGGCGAGGCCACCGGCAGGGAGAGCGAGGGGAGTTCGAGCCCGGAGGCAGGTCCCACCGGGGCGGCGAGCAGGCCCTTGACCAGTCCGCCGGGCGCGCCGTCGAGGACGGCGTGCGACAGCGTGCCGGTGAAGGAGGGGTTCTGCCAGGTCGTCAGCCGGCCGCCGAACCCGGCGTCGGCGACGGCGCCCGGCCGGTCCGTGGCCCGCTGGATCGGCGGCAGCGCGGGCCAGGCGGCAGGCCGGACCACCCGCGCTCCGGCTCCCCGCCCCGCATCGCCCGCCGTGGACGTACCGCTCACCCCGGCATCCGTACCGCCTGCCGAAGCCGAAGCTGGAGCGCCCGCCGGTCCGGAAGCGGACGCGGCGGCGGAACCGCTGCCGGATCCCCGCTCGGGTCCGCCGCCCCCGCCGCCGCGCAGCCGATCAAATAGCCCCACGCCGTGTCACCCTTCTCCGGCGCCGCGGTTGACGAGTGCCGCGATCTGTTCCGTGTAGCCGCGCCGGTCGCGGTGTTCGAGATCCAGGATGGTCTCCAGGCTCCAGTGGAAGTGATAGGCGATGTACGCGATCTCCTCCTGGATGCGGTCGGTCGCGTACGTCACGATTCCCCCAGGCGGCTCCCGCCGAGTTCGACCTCGAACGGCTCCTCGCAGTGCGGGCAGGTCACGGCGGCACGGGTGTGGCCCTCCGCGTTGACCTGACGGTAGAAGTCCTGCAGGAAGGCCAGGTCCGAGGCGAACATGTTCTCCACCACCCCGTCGTGCACCAGCGGAAGCGTGCCGAGCCGGGTGATGACCCGGCCGAGCAGCACGACCGACAGGTACGCAGGGTTCTCCTGCACCCGCATGTCCCGCAAGGGGACCAGCTCGTCGCGAGCGGTGGCGAGCCGCATCACGCCGTGCCGGTGCACGGTGCCGGAGTCGTCCACGTACCCGCGCGGCAGCTCGAACTCGAACTCGGTGCGCAGCGGTTGCGCGGCTGCGGTCGGGGCGGGGCCCGGCGCCGGAGCCGGAGCAGCGGTCTGCTCCGGCTCCGGTTCGGCGACGGCCGCGGCCCTGGGAGCCGTACGGCGCATTACTCGATGACCAGTTCTTCGAAGGTGATCGTCACGGTCTCGGTGAGCGCGGACGCCTCGCCGGCCTTCACGGTGCTGGTGTCGATCTTGCTGCACCAGGCGTTGCGCATGTTGTACCGCTTGACCGGGTTGTTCATGTAGTCCATCACCATGATGGTCGCGTTCTTGCGGGCGGTGCTCATCTGACCGGCGACGGATTCGGTGATCCACTGGTTGAAGGCCGCCGACTGCGTCATACCGCGGACGACCGTGCAGGTGCCGGCCTTCTTCACACCCGGCAGCTTCTTCGTGACGGGGATGCCCTGAGAGGAGACCTGCTGGTACTCGATGACGTCCTGCTCGATGCTGAGGCCGCTGACCTCCGCGAGGTACTCGACCATCACACCGTCGATCTGGAGGCCGAAATTGTGTGAAGTAAGGGCGTCACCCGGCTGGAGACTCATCTGTTCTCTGTCCTTCTACGGTTTCTTGGGCGTACGGGGCGGAGCTGGTGGCCGAGAGGGCGGTACTACTCCTCCAACTCACCACTGCCGCTGGAGAACTGGGCCAGCCGGAAGATCACGAACTCGGCGGGCTTGACCGGCGCGATACCGATCTCGCAGATGACACGGCCGAGGTCGACCGACTCCGGCGGGTTGGTCTCCTCGTCACACTTGACGTAGTACGCCTCCTCCGGCCGCGAGCCGAAGAGGGCGCCGTTGCGCCACTCGTTGACCAGGAAGGCGGAGACATTGCGCCGGATCCGGGCCCAGAGGGCGTGGTCGTTCGGCTCGAACACCACCCACTGGGTGCCGATCAGGATCGACTCCTCCAGGTAGTTGAAGTACCGGCGGATGTTGAGGTAGCGCCAGGCCGGGTCGGAGGACATGGTGCGGGCACCCCAGACGCGGATGCCGCGGCCGGGGAAGGCGCGGATGCAGTTGACGCCGATGGGGTTGAGCAGGTCCTGCTCACCGCGGGTGATCTGGAGCTCCAGGTCCACCGCTCCGCGTACGACCTCGTTCGCGGGCGCCTTGTGCACTCCGCGCTCGGAGTCGTTGCGGGCCCAGATGCCGGCGACGTGCCCGCTCGGCGGGATCAGCCGGGACTGACCGGTGGCCGGGTCGAAGGCCTTGACCCAGGGGTAGTAGAGGGCGGCGTACTTGGAGTCGTAGCCGGCCGTCTCCTGGCGCCACACCCGGATCTGACGGGCGTTGAGGCCGGGCGGCGGGTCGATGACCGCGACCCGGTCGCCCATCAGCTCGCAGTGCGCGATCAGACCGAGCTGGACGGCCTTGACGGCCTCCAGGTCGATGGCGCCGCGCTGGTAGGCGGCCATCAGGTCGGGGACGGCGACCATCGAGACCTCGTCCACGGCCTCCAGGCCGCCGAAGCCGGTGCGGTCGGCGGAGTCGCCGAGGTACTGGGCGGGGCCGGGGTGGCCGCCGTCCGTGGTCGCCGGGACGGCGGGGGCGGAAGCGGACGGGGCCGCGAGCGCCACCGTCTGGTTGTCGGGGCGGGCCAGCTGGGCGGCGGGCGCGGCCTCCTGCACGGCGACGAGCTTCGAGCGCTCCTTCACCTGGGTGACCACATAGTTGCGACCGCCCTTCTTGGCGGTCACGTCGAAGGTCTCGGCGACCTTGTCGCCGTCCTTGACGATCAGCTTGAACCGCTCGGCCGGGCCCTCGCCCTCGGGGTCGGCGACCTCGACGCTCAGCCTGCCGCCCGCGACGGCGCTCACCGAGAACGTGCCGAGCTGCTTCGGCTCACCCGGCGGCAGCGCGGCCTGCGCGCCGGAGCCGGTCACCGCGGCGGGGGCCGCGGAGTCGCCCGAGGCGCCGCCGGGCGTTCCGCCGACCCGGACGACATACGCGGCGCTGCCGCCGTTGTTGAAGAAACCGTAGACGGAGTGCGCGAGGTAGTACCCGTCGGTGAACTCACCGAAGGCCGCCACGTACTGCGTCCAGTTGGTCACCAGTGTCGGCTCGTGCAGGGGGCCGATCGGGGCGAGACCGACGAAGGCCGCCACCGAGGTGCCCACGCCCTCGATCGGACGCGAGCCGCTGGCCACCTCCTCGACGTAGACGCCCGGCGACAGGTAGGACGGCATGCTCTGCTCTCCTCGGGGTACGAGATGGGACGTCACTCACCCTCACGCGCGAAGCGCGCCCCCCGAAACGTCCTGCGGTGCCGGGTCGGGGGCAGCTGTGTTGCCCCCAGGGGCATATGGCGCGGGCGATGAGGGACGCTGCCCCCAGGACTGCCCTTGAGTGCGTTCCCCATGACGGCGCCGTCCGGTACACCTTGCAGATTGGTGCACCCGCGTTCGAATGGAGTCCTAGTGCACGCGCAGGGCAAGGAGACCGACAAGACCCGTGGCCGGACGGGCGAGGGCCGGCCGTCCGGCCGCGCCCCCGCGCCCGGGCCCGCCGCGGGGATCCTGGCGCTGCAGCGCGCCGCGGGCAACGCGGCGGTGGCCCGTGCCGTGGAGGAGCAGCGGCACGAGCACGACGCGAACTGCGGCCACGGGCCCTCGGTCCAGCGTTCCGCGGTGCACGAGGTGCTGCGGTCCCCGGGCCGGCCGCTCGACGCTCCGCTGCAGACCGAGATGGAAGGCCGGTACGGCGGAGAGGACTTCAGCGGTGTACGCGTCCACACCGACGCGGCGGCCCAGCGGGCGGCGGCGCAGATCGGTGCGAAGGCGTTCACCTCCGGACCCGACGTGGTCTGGGACGGTCAGGACAAGCACGTCCTCGCCCACGAGCTGGATCACTACCGTCAGCAGATCCGGGGCCCCGTTCCCGGCACCGACAACGGCTCCGGGCTGATGATGTCCGATCGCGGGGACTGGGCCGAGGTCCAGGCGGAGGAGAACGCCCGGCGGGTGATGAGCGGGGCGCCGCCCGTGCAGCGCGCCGTCGACCACACGGCGGAGCGGAGCGGGTCGGGGACGGCGGAGGCGGGGGCGCCGGCGATCCAGCGCACGGTCTGGACGTACAACGCCAGCACCCAGACCCGCTTCGCCATGGGAATTCCGGCATCGGGTGTCTGGCAGGACGAGACCAACCCCGCCCAGACCGCCACCTCCGCGCAGTTGGGCGTCGGGGCCGACGGTCTGCGCCACGGGGACAAGTACGACGACGTCACCAGGCGTCACTTCGGAAGTGGGAACGTCGAGTTCTCGCAGCGTGGCACGATCCCCGACACCCCACAGGCGCACCGGAACGGCGCCGCCTACAAGGAACGCGAGGCCAGGGTCCGCAACGCGCTGGTCGACGCCAAGAGGAAGATGGCGGAGACCATCGCCATGCTGGGGGCGGGCGGACCTCCCGGCGGCCGGCTCCTCGATGCGCTCAGGTCCGGCTTCCCGGCCTTCCAGCGGGCCACACCGCAGCAGATCGAACCGTTGCTGTCGCATGTCGTGGAGGTTCTCACCCGGGTCCAGACGGGCCTGAACGCGTCGGGCGCGCAGATCGCGCTGGCGGGGGAGACGGCGTGGTACGACCTGGGTGCGTTGGGGTCCGGCCAGGCCAACGTGGCCGGTTGGGTCGCCCCCACCCTGGGCGAGCGGCTCAGGCCCCACGACATGAAGAGCGAAGAGCTGCCGACGATGGACGCCGGACGCGAGGGTCCGATCAACCTGCGGACACCCGGCGAGAACGTCTGGTACATCATCCACGAGGCCACCCACCGGTTCGCCGGCACGCTCGACTTCCAGTACAGCCCCTACGAGCACGAACTCAGCGAGGACCGGGCCGACGTGGGCATGGCACAGGACCTGGGCTGGAGTCAGCAGCAGCTGGCGCAGCACTCCGCGGGCAGGCTGGACAAACGTGTCGCCCGTGACCCGGACCAGTACACCGGTCAGGACGAACCGGCCCACCCCCACAAGCAGTTGAACTGGTACGCCATGGGCAGGCGGGCCCTGATGAACGCGGACTCCTACGCGCAGTTCGTCGTCGTGGCCACCGGGGGGACGCTGCCCCGGCGCTGACAGGGTCGGGCCGGGTGCCGCTGCCCCGGCCACAGGGCCGAGAGGGCACCGCGCCCTACCTGTTCATGCAGGGACCTTACCCCTGAGGCCACTGCCCCGGGAGCGGACCTGCGGCTAACGTCCCCGCGTGAGCCTTTGGACTTCGCTGGAGCCTGCCTCCAGCACTGTGGATCCCGGTGGTAGCACCAAGGTGCGGTTGCGGTTGCGCAACACCGGTGACGTGGTGGATGAGTACCGGTTCGAGCCGGTGGGTGATGTGGCGCCGTGGACGGTGGTGGAGCCGCAGACGCTGCGGCTGTATCCGGGGACGACGGGGACGGTGGAGTTGACGTTCTCGCCACCCCGTTCTCCCGACGCGGTGGCGGGTCCGAATCCGTTCGGGGTGCGGATCACGCCGACGGAGCATCCGGAGGCGACGACGGTTCCCGAGGGGAATCTGACGATCACGCCGTTCACGGAGGTGCGGGCGGAGTTGGTGCCGCCGACGGTGAAGGGGCGTTTTCGGGGGCGGCCGAAGCTGGCGGTGGACAATCTGGGTAATACGAGGCTGACGGCGTCGGTCAGTGGCAGTGACAACGGCGATCATCTGTCGTACGACATCCATCCGAGCAATGTTCAGATCGAGCCGGGTCGTGCGGCGTTCGTGAAGGCGACGCTGAAGCCGCGGCAGATCATCTGGTTCGGGTCGAAGGAGCAGCGGCCGTACACGCTGGCGATTCAGCGTTCGGGTACGGGTCCGCAGCCGGTGGAGGGCACGTATGTGCAGCGCGGGTTCCTGCCGCGTTGGCTCGCCACGTTCCTGGGTGTGTTCATGGCGCTGGCGATCACGTTCGTGATGCTGTGGATCGCGTACAAGCCCCAGGTGCGCACGTCCGCCACGGAGAAGCTCCAGGAAGCCGGCATCAGCACGCTCCCGGCACCCACCCCGTCCTTGTCGCAGGCGCCGAGCTCCGCGCCGGCGGACGTCCCGGCGGCTCCGTCCCAGCCGCAGCAGACGCCCGAGAGCGGTGGTGGAGGAGGCGGCGGCGGAGCGGAGGCCAGTCCCAAGGCGACGAAGAAGACGGCGACCGGGCCGCTGCCCGCGAGCAACATCGTGCTCAGGAACCCCACGACCAAGAAGTGCGCCGACATCCCGGGCTACGACAAGGGTTCGGTGAACGGCCCGGTCAGGGAGTTCACCTGCGACGGCACCACCCATGACAACCAGCTCTGGAACCTCGAAGTGCGCGAGAAGGGAGGCGGTCCCGAGAAGTCGGACCTCTTCCAGATCCGCAACGTCAAGGACCAGTTGTGCATGGACCTGCCCGACTACGGCGCCAAGCCCGCGCAGACCGGCGTGTTCGAGTTCCGGTGTGACGGCACGACCGCCGACAACCAGCTGTGGTGGCTCGACAAGCAGGACGACGGCCACTACTGGATCCGCAACTACTCCAGCAACCACCTGTGCCTGGACGTCGCCGGCTTCAGCACCGGCGGCAACGACACCCCGCTCACGATCTACTACTGCAGCAACACCGACGACCAGGAGTGGGACATCGTCCACCCGTCCTGACCCACAAAGGGCAGGGCGCCGCAACTCTTTGGGCAGCCGTCATGCCCCGACGCTTGCTGACGGGAGCGAGGTCCCGGCCATAGCGTCGACGGGGTGAGCCTTTGGACTTCGCTGGAGCCTGCCTCCAGCACTGTGGATCCCGGTGGTAGCACCAAGGTGCGGTTGCGGTTGCGCAACACCGGTGACGTGGTGGATGAGTACCGGTTCGAGCCGGTGGGTGATGTGGCGCCGTGGACGGTGGTGGAGCCGCAGACGCTGCGGCTGTATCCGGGGACGACGGGGACGGTGGAGTTGACGTTCTCGCCACCCCGTTCTCCCGACGCGGTGGCGGGTCCGAATCCGTTCGCGGTGCGGATCACGCCGACGGAGCATCCGGAGGCGACGACGGTTCCCGAGGGGAATCTGACGATCACGCCGTTCACGGAGGTGCGGGCGGAGTTGGTGCCGCCGACGGTGAAGGGGCGTTTTCGGGGGCGGCCGAAGCTGGCGGTGGACAATCTGGGTAATACGAGGCTGACGGCGTCGGTCAGTGGCAGTGACAACGGCGATCATCTGTCGTACGACATCCATCCGAGCAATGTTCAGATCGAGCCGGGTCGTGCGGCGTTCGTGAAGGCGACGCTGAAGCCGCGGCAGATCATCTGGTTCGGGTCGAAGGAGCAGCGGCCGTACACGCTGGCGATTCAGCGTTCGGGTACGGGTCCGCAGCCGGTGGAGGGCACGTATGTGCAGCGCGGGTTCCTGCCGCGTTGGCTCGCCACGTTCCTGGGTGTGTTCATGGCGCTGGCGATCACGTTCGTGATGCTGTGGATCGCGTACAAGCCCCAGGTGCGCACGTCCGCCACGGAGAAGCTCCAGGAAGCCGGCATCAGCACGCTGCCGCCCAGCCCCTCGACCTCCGCCGCGCCCCCCACGCCTCCCTCGCCCAGCGCCGAGGCCCCGGTCGTGCCCTCGGCGCCCGAGACACAGGCCGCGAGCGGTTCCGGAGGGGGCGGTGGAGGTTCCTCCGAGACCAAGCCGAAGGAGTCGGCCACACCGCAGGAGGACACGGCGGCGACCGCCGTCGCGCAACTGGCCGCGCAGGACCCCGGACGGCACATCTGCTACCGGGCCTATCTGACGGACAAGGGCTGGACCAAACCGGTGTGCGACGGCGCCATGGCCGGCACCGTGGGACAGAACCGCCCGATCAAGTCCCTCAACCTCGCCACGTCCGACACCGACGGCACCGCTGCCACCGCCTTCGTCTACGACTCCCGGTCGACCAACGGCAACGGGCACTATTTCGGGCCGTGGAAGGGCGTGGTCGACGGCGCCGACCTCTACATCGGCAGCACCAAGAAGGACGACCCGTACATGCTGGGCTTCGCCATGAACGTCGGCCAGAGCAAGAGCGTCGTCTGCCAGACCACGCACGTCCACAACGAGGGCTGGCACGGCCTGGGCTGCGACGAGCCCGGCGGGGACAACTACATCTTCGGCGGGACCCTGAGCAACCTGCTCTGGCTCGAGGCCGTCAAGTTCACCGTTTGAATCCTCCCCCTCGTAAGCGAGGGGGATTCCTAGCTCACGCTGCCTGCCGCCCCGGCGGGGTGTCAGGTCTTTTACGATCAGCACTAGCCGGGTTGAGACCAGCCCGGACGAGCATCACGCGGGCGGAGTTCTTGTCCCTGGGGGATGAGATTCCGCACGCGGTGCAGGTGTAGGTGCGTTCCGACAGTGGCAGTGCGTGCTTGGCTCTCGCTCCGCAGTGCGCGCAGTCCATGGTGGTGTGCGCGGGGCGCACGAGCCGGAGGTCCCGATCGTGCTTACGCGCCATGTTGATCAGCTCCGCCTTGGTGGCGGAGATCGCCGCGTCGGCCGCCTTGCGGGCCATGGTGGACTTGGCGAGAAACTTCGGGCGGAAGTCCTCGACGGCGATGGTGTCATGATCGCGGACGACCTGCTTGGCCCATTTTCGGCCGGTGTCCTGGCGCTGCCGGGCGACCTTCTTGTACAGCTTCGCCGTCAGCTTCTTCGCTGTCCGGTAGCCCTTGGAGGCGGCCTGCCCGGCCTTGGGCTCACGCCGGGCCATCATCCGCCGATACCCGGTGAGTTTCGCGGCGGCCTTCCGCCCGTGCTCGGTGTGAGGAAGGTCGTGGGTGTCGCTGGTGGTGGTCGCGGTCTGCTTCACCCCCCAGTCGATACCCAGCACGTTGCCGGTCTCCGGCAGCGGCTGGACTTCGGTTGCCACGAACGAGGCGTACCAGTGGCCGAGGCTGTCGCGGTGGACACGCACGGACGACGGGTCGGCAGGAAGGTCTCGCGACCACACCACCGTCACGCCGATGCCGCCCGCGAGGTGCAGGCGCCCGTCCTTGAGCCGGAAACCGTTGCGGTTGTAGTTCAGGCTCGGGTCGGCCACGGACTTCTTCTTGTACTTCGGCATCCCCGCCCGCTGCCGCATCGGCAGCCGGGTCTTGATGTCCTTCAATGCCTTGGCGCGGGATTTGCCGAAGTCCCGGATGATCTGCTGTTGCGGAACACTGCTGCCCTCACGCAGCCACGCATTGTGGGTGCGGGCCTCGGTCAGCATCTTGTCCAGCCGCGCCGGACCGCACTTCTCCTCGTCCCGGTGGGCCTTCTTGGACCGGGCGCAGCATTCGTTCCAGATCCACCGGCACCGGTCCCACTCGCCCAGCAACGCCGTGAGCGCGGTGGATGACACCCGAAGCCGGTAGGTGTACCGGGCGTGCCCGGCCTCCCCGACTTCCAATGGTGCCGTCATGGTGTGCCAGCGTAGCGACCATGGACGACGGGCTACGCACAACTGCGAGGATCCCCACTGCACTTCATGTCCGCTGGGCTGTCCACGCCAAGCGCGAGCGGCGGTCACGCAACGCCGATCTCACCTACCTCCCGGAGGGCGTCCTCGGCACTCCCGCAGTGGACGCCGAATCGCCCGGCGGCGATTCGACTACCCCACCCCCGCTACGCGGGAAGCCGGATTCCTTCCCGGCGTGATGGCCGGGGCGTTTACGCGAGCAGCCGGGCGAGGAGCTACCAGGTGCCCTCGCCCGGCACCAGCCGGCCCGCCTTGCGGTACTCGCGGCGCGCGCCCTCCAGGAGGTCGGCCGTGTCGACCTGCGCACCGCGGCCGGCGGCGCCGTAGGCGGCCGTGACCACGGCGCTGCGGATCGAACCACCGGCCAGCTCGAAGTCACGGGCGACGGCCCGCGGATCGGTGTCCTCGGCGCACGGTACATGGGTCAGGGCGTGCTGCCACAGGGCCAGCCGCTGGTCGGCGTCCGGGAACGGGAAGTCGATCACGAGGTCGAGACGGCGGGTGAACGCCTCGTCGATGTTGGCGCGCAGATTGGTCGTGAGCAGCGCGATGCCGTCGAAGGACTCCAGCCGCTGGAGCAGATAGGAGCTCTCCATGTTGGCGTACCTGTCGTGCGAGTCCTTGACCTCGGACCGCTTGCCGAACACGGAGTCCGCCTCGTCGAAGAGGAGCACGGCGTCGGTGCGGTCCGCCTCCGTGAAGATGCGCTCCAGGTTCTTCTCCGTCTCGCCGACGTACTTGTCGACGATCGAGGAGAGCTGCACGACGTAGAGGTCGAGGCCGAGTTCGGCGGCCACGACCTCCGCGGACAGGGTCTTGCCGGTGCCGGAATCACCCGCGAAGAGGCCGAGGACGCCCCGGCCACGCCCGCCGCCCGCGCTCAGCCGCCAGTCACCGAGCACCTGGTCACGGTGGCGGGCGCGCAACGCCAGCTCGTGCAGTTGCACCAGTGGTTTGTCGGGCAGGACGAGATCCTCCCAGCCGACGTCCGGACGGATCCGGCGCGCGTGCCGCTCCAGCCCGGAGGCGGACTGCTGCCTGGCGGCCAGCCGCAGATGAGCGGGGGTCAGCGCGGTCCCTTCGAACACGGCGAGGCGCTGCGCGGCACGTGCGGCGCGCAGGATCCGGTCGCCACCGAGCCGGTACGGCGCGACCACCGGGGCGAGGTCGAAGCCGGGGGCGAGTTCCGGTACGGCGGCGACATGAGCGGAAGTCGCGGTGTCGCCCCCGGTGCCGAGCGCCACCGCCCACGCGTCCACCGCTCCGGAGCGCAGCCGGGGCGCGTCCAGGACGAGCGGATCGCGATGGTCGCACCAGTGCGGATCGTACGGACGCGGATCGGTGAACAGCACGGACACGTCGTCCACCGCCAGCGCCCGCATCAACGGGGCGGGATCCTCCGGCAGCGGCGACACGACGATCGCGCAGTCACGCAGCCGGGCCTCGCGGAGCAGCTCGGCGATCGGCTCCTGCCCGGCGGTCCTGTCCGGAGCGAAGTGGAGCGCCTCCTGCCCCGAAGCGTCGCGCAGCGCGCCCGCGGCACAGGCGAGACCGTCTCCCGCCCGGTGTTCGCGCAGATAGACGGTGAGCGGGGCGGCCGCCAGCCGCCCGGCGAGCCTGCGCAGGAAGACCTCGTCGTACTGCTCGCCCCGCACCGGCGCCCGGAGCCGGTGGACATGACCGGTCAGTGCGGCGTCCAGGGTGTCGTCGCCCAGTAGGTGCGCGATCAGCCGGTCGGGTACGCGCAACGACCGGCTCAGAAAGGGGCGTTCGGGCTCCTCGACCACTGCCAGGCCCAGCGCGGCCAGCGGAGCCGAGGGATGGAACCGGGCCCGTGCCTCGGCACGGTGTGCCGGAAGTCCGCACAGGTCGAGCGCGAGCCCGGTGGTGGCCCGGCGGCGGCTGACGTCGTCGTTGAGGTAGCCGTACAGCGGCTCGAAGGTGCGGTCGAGGTCCGGGGCCAGCGCGATGAGCAGGATCCGGACGTCCAGCTCGGTCAGCCCGAGCCGCCCCGCCAGCAGATCCAGCCGGTCACCCCGCTCGGAGTCCCAGCTCTCGGGGGCGGGGTCCTGACCGGCCGGCTCCAGCAGATGCCGTACCGCGTCCTCGGACAGATACAGGCCGCGCAGCGGATCGGCGGCGGTGGGATCGGTCGCGCTGCGGTGTTCGACCAGCAGCGCCACATGCTCGCGGAGTCGGGACACCCGGACCAGGAGCGCGTCGGCCGATCCCTCGAAGGCGGTGGCGGGTGACGTGTCGTCCGTGGACGACGAGGTGTCGGTGGCGGCCGACGCCGGGACGTGCGGGGTCACTTCGCTCGCTTCTCTCCGTTTCGATCCTCCGCGACCGGGTGGTCCCCGGCCGGGAGTTCCGTGCCCGCCGCCGTGTCGGCCGCGGTCGTGGACGCCAAGTGCCGTGCCCGGTGCCGCCGTTCGGGCGAGCCCTCCAGGGTTCCGTCCATCCCGCGTACGCGCACGCCGGCGCCCTCCGTGACCGGCGGCCCGGCGTCGTACTCCGGGAACGACGGGAACGGCGCGGTCACCACCAGATCCAGCGACGGCTTCAGCTCGCCGCCGAGCGCGGACCAGATCTCCGCGAGGGACCGGGACTCGGTGTGCAGATTCGCCACCGAGAGCGGCACGGACAGCCCCAGTGCGGCCAGCGCGTCGGGCAGTGCGTGCGGGGGCAGGATCTCGTGGGGGAGCAGTGTCGCCAGCACCGCGGACAGCAGTCGGTGTTCGTCCTGCGGCTGCTTGGTCCAGGCCGTCACGAGATACGAAAGCCGGAACCAGCGGGGCGGCTGGCGGCGGCGCAGCACGATGCCGCGTTCGTCCCGCACGGCCATGGCGCCGCGCTCACGGCGCCGTACGTCCTCGCGGATGTCGTACAGGTAGGCGTTGATGGCGGGCGCGTTGCGGCGGGCGGCCCACTCGCGGCTCGGCGCGTCGAAGGCGACCTCGATACCGGAACCGGCCAGCGCACCGCTCCTGAGCAGCCCTTTGAGGACCTCGTCCACCTCGTGAATCACCGTCGTGCTCCCGCCGTGCCGTCACGTCCCGCCGCGTACCAGCCGTGGGCCGGCTGAGTACCCGCTGTGTACCCGTCTGCTGTGATCCGCTCGGTACCCCGCTCGACAGGCCCCGTGCGAACGATCGCCCGCCTCAGATGTAGCCTTCCCTGAGCGCATAGGCCACGGCGTGGGCGCGATTGCGCAGATGGAGCCGGGTGGTCAGCCCGTGCATCACGTTCTTGACGGTACGTTCGGAGTAGGAGAGCTTGCTCGCTATCTCCCCGGTGTCCAGCCCCTCGGCGACGAGCCTCAGCACATCGATCTCGCGTGGCAGCAGGCCGGAGAGTGGAACACCGGTCTGGCCGGAAGCGGTGCGCTGGAGCGATCCCACCTGAGTGATGAGGCGTCCCAGCAGATCCGCCGGCAGATCCCCGTCGCCCCGCGCGGCCGCGAGCACGGCCTGTACCAACCGGTGCGCACTGGCCTCGTGGCGCCAGACGATGGCGCCGACACCGCACTCGATGACGTCGAGCAGCTCGGCCTCGCGGATCGCGTTCACCACCAGCACGGCACGCGCCCCGTCGCTGCGTACGAGTCGGCGCAGCCGGGACAGCGTGGTCTCGTCAGGTCCCTCGTTGACCAGGACGGCCACGGTGCCGGGCCCGGCCTCCGCGCTGTCGAGGAGGTTGATCACGGGGTGCTGCGCCAACTGGCTGCGCACCCCGGCCCGGGAGATCGGGTCGGGTGCCTGGACCACCACCGGTATGCCATTTCCGGAATCCACCGCACCGGTGTCGGCGGGCCGCTGTGACACGCCTGCGTCAGTGGTCCGTAATGAACTGCGCAACCGCTTCTCCCAAATCCACGTGCTGGTCGCCCCTGTGTCGCCAGTGGCCGAAGGGCTTGTCCCAGACTTCTGTGCTCGGCGTGCCTCGCGCAATCGTGGAGGACCACGAGACGTACCACGAGATGGATCATGAAACGTCCCCGACAGGAGACATCGATGGGCGAGACCGAGGCGCTGCGTGAACGACGGGAGGCACTCGAGCTGGTGGCCGCCGAGGCGGACCGCGCCCGCGCCGGGTCCGGCCGTCTGGTGCTGCTCAAAGGGGCCACCGGCACGGGGCGCACCGCCCTCCTGGAGGCCGTCACCGAGCGGGCGGCGGCCCGTGGCATGCGGGTGCTGCGGACCCGCTGCTCGCCCGACGGCGAGGCCGGGGAGTTCGCGGCGGTCCTCCAACTTCTGTCATCGGGCGGCGAACTCGATGCCGGAACCAAGCTGTTTCCGGACGTTTTCGACGACAATCCGCACCACTGGTCGTACGCCGAACACCTGTGGAGGCGGCTGCGCTCCCACGCCGCCGACGCCCCGCTGCTGCTGGCCGTGGACGACGTCCACTGCGCCGACGAACCCTCGCGCCGTTGGCTCGTCGACGCCGCCCGGCGGATCGACGCACTGCCCGTCCTCCTGGTGGCGACCGAGCGCAGCCAGTACGACATCGACCCGCCGTCCGCCGGCCTGGCGCACGCGCTCTCGCCCACCCTGGTGCGCACCCACACCCTCGCCCCGCTGAGCGCGAACGCGGCGGCGCAGCTGGTCCGTTCGGACATCGACGCCGCCACGCCCGCCTGGGTGGACGACTGCGTCCGGGCCGGCGCGAGCAGCCCCCTGCTGCTGCGCGCCCTGCTCGACGACCTCCGCGCACAGGAACCGGACGGCGCGCCCCCGAGGCCCGTGCCGGACACCTGTGCCGCGCTCTACCCGGGTGCCTATCCGGCCGCCGTCTCCTGGTGGCTGGACAGCGCCGGAGAGGCGACGGCGAGGGTGGCCCGCGCCCTCGCGGTGCTGGACGCGGACGTGTGGGAGGAGGGCCACGCGGAGGAGTTCACCGAACTGCTCGCCGAGACGGCCGGCGCGGACCCCGCGCGGGTACCCGGCTGGCTGACCGCCATGACCCGCCTCGGCCTGCTGCGGCCCGGTCCCGACGGGCGGCCGCGCTTCGCCCACCCGCTGCTGCGGGACGCGGTGCTCAGCGGCTGGCCCACCGTCCGGCGGCAGGCGGCCCACCGTACGGCGGCCGAAGTGATGCTGGGCCGTGGCGACCGCGCCGAAGCGGTGGCCGGACAACTGCTGCGGACCCCGGCCGTGGGCGCGGCCTGGGCCACCGTGGCGCTGCAGGACGCCGCGTCCGTGGCGGTGCGGGACGACAGGCCCGACGACGCCGTGTCGTATCTGCGTCGTGCGCTGGACGAACCGCTGACGCCCGCCCGCCGGACCATGGTCCTCACCGAGCTGGGTTCCCTGGAGTTCGCCGCCGCCCGCTCCTCGGCCGGGATACCCCGGCTGACCGAGGCGACCCGGCTGCCGGGCATGCCGCAGGACCGGGTACGGGCGGCCGTGGCCCTGGGCACCGTACTGGCCCGGCGCGGCAAGGCGCGCGCCGCGATGGACGTCCTGCGCGACCTGGACGAGCAACTGACCGGCCATCCGGACCTGACACGGCTGCTGGGGACCGCCTCGGCGCTGCTGTCGGACCACGACCAGGGCATCCGCCAGGAGGCGTACCGCTGGCTGCACGGTGCCGCCGAGCGGGCGCCGGACCTGGTCGGAACGGCAGGTCGGGCCCTTCTGGTCCGCTACGACGCGACGGCCGGACTGATCCCCGCAGCCACGGCGATGAAGCGGATCCACGCCCTGCTGGACGAACCGATCGACGCGCTCGCCGAACCCTTCCTGCTGGGTACGGCCGCCGCCGTCGCGCAGTGGGCCGACGAACTGGCCGAGGCCGAGGGGCTGGTACGCCGGGGACTGGACCGGCAGAGCCCGTCCCTGTTGCACCCCATGCACCTGGCGCTGCTCAACGTACGGGCGGACATCGCCGCGACGCGCGGACAGTACGCCGATCTGCTCGCCGAACCGGCGGCCTGGCAGGTCCCCGAAGCCACCCGGCACCGGCCCGACCCGGCCAACGCGCACGGACACGCCGTGATCGCCCTGGTCGAGACGGGCCGCACCGAAGAGGCGGCCCGCCTCGCGGACAGCTTCGCCCTGGGCGACGCGCACGACTCCTGGGAACTCAACCGATTCCTCTACGCGCGGGGCGTGTTGCGGTCCGCGCAGGGGGATCACGCCGGCGCGCTGGACGACTTCCTGGAATGCGGCCGCCGGCAGACGGCACGGGACGTGGTGAGCCCCGTGGTCACCCCCTGGCGGACCGCGGCGGCCGAGTGCCGCAGCGCGCTGGGCCGTCCGCAGGAGGCCCTCACGCTGGCCCGTGAGGAACTGCGGCTCGCCCAGGTGTGGGACACCCCCGGCTGGTGGGGCGGGCGCTGCGCGGGCTCGCCACCGCGACCGGGGGCCGTCGCGGTCTGGAACTCGCCGACCGTGCCGTCCGCATCCTGCGGGACGCCTCCGCGCAGACCGAGCTGATCCCCGCCCTGATCGGACAGGGGCGTCAGCTCGTCGCGGCGGGGGACCGGAGCCGGGCTCGCGACGCGCTGCGCGAGGCGGCCGAGCACGCCGAACGGCTGGGCGCGGTAAGGATGCGGGCGCTGGCCGAGGAGGTTCTCCCCGAAGGCCGCTCCCGCGGCTCGGCGACCGCGCTCACCGGATGGGAGGCGCTGACCGGCAGTGAACGCCGGATCGCCGCCCTCGCGGCCGACGGGCGGACGAACGCCGAGATAGCCGAACTCCTGCACCTGGCCCGGCGCACCGTCGAGACCCATCTGACCAGCTCCTACCGCAAGCTGGGCATCCGCCGCAGGACGGAGCTCACCGCGGTCATCGGCGAGCGGCCGGCGGATCCGGCGGAGCCCGTGGAGGAGCCGGGCGGCTGACACGCCCCCGCATCAGGACGTGAGGCGGCCGTCCGGGTCGTGGAGTCTGGTGTGGTGGGAAGGATCCTGGAGCATACGGCGGGCCACGGGCGCCGGGATCCGCACGACGACCGGAGTGGGGACGGTGAAGTCCCGCACGGCGACGGAGGGGGCGCCGGGGCGGCTCCGGTTGCTCACCCGGGCCACCACCCGCACGTCCAGGGTGAACTGCACCAGCGTCGCCTCGAACTTGGGCTTGTGCAGAGGCATCGAGCCGGACCCGTGGGCCGAGCTGTCGGTGGCGCCGCCGACCTGGTCGACGTTGCCGAGGAGCTGGTTCATCCGGAACTCGTCCGCGTTGAGCACACCGGCGCCGCCCAGTCCCCGCACCGACTTGTTGTGCTCCACCGCCTGCTGGTGGTCCGTCCCCGTGGGCCGGGGCGCGTCCAGGGCGCTCTGCGCCACCGTCTCGAAGGTCATCTTGTCGCCGACGCCCAGCACACGTCCGGCGCGCAGCCGGGCGTGCAGTGAGGTCCGCAGATCCTGCCCCTGCGCGCCGGAGGCGTGCACGACGGGAAGGTCGACCCCCGCCGCGGTGAGCAGAGGCAGGGCGGAGATCAGCCACTCGGTGGACACCGCCTCGCGCTGCGCGTACGCCGCAGCGTCGCCCGTCTTGCGGTAGCGCTCCCCGCCGTGCGCCGCCCGCACCGCGTCGTCGATCACCCGGCGGATCTCGGGAGCGCCGCGGAACCCGTTGACCTGCGCCTCCATCGGCAGACTCACCCCGCGGCCGTGCCAGGGCCCCAGTCGGCTCGCTTCGGCGTCGTCCTGCCGCAGGAACGCCTGTCCCGCTTCCGCGCGCGGCACCGGCCGCAGCCGGGACAGTGCCTCGAGGTCCTTGACCAGAATGCGGTGGACCAGGGACTGGCCGCCGAGGGTGGCGAGGCCCACCCGCCCACGGGACGAGTGCAGTTCGAGGGTCGCCTCGATCGGCACCCGCATTCTGACGGAACGGGCGGAGGCCTCGGCGACGGTCTTCATGCCGAGCTGACCGCGCCCCACGGCGGCCGACTTCGTGACATCGCTGACGCCGACGCCGAGCCCGCCGGAGCCGCCGACGCTCTTGAGCGGACCGCCGCCGCCCTCCGGCTTGCCCGCACCAGCCACGACCCCCTCGACGGTCCGCGTGTCGCTCGTCTCGCGGGTGTCCGCCCGCTGCGTGGCGGCCGACGTGATGTACTCCATGTCGCGGCCGTCCTTCGCCTCGCCCTCGGACGTGCCCTGCCGGGTGCGGCGTACGCGGAACACGGCCCAGTACGGTGTGTTGCGCCCGCGGAAGAGTTCGACGGGCACCCCGCCGTCCATGGCCCCGGAGAGCAGTCCGGCCGACCCGTCCCGGTCCAGGACGCGCAGCAGCCGCTGCATGTTGTCGTGCGGATCGGCCAGTTGCCGCTTCGGCAGGAGTTCGTCGGCGAGAGACCGGTCACGCCGCCCGACGTCGGCGCGCAGCCGCTCGAGCAGGGGAACGAAGTCGGGCAGTTCCTCGATCATGCCGAAGCCGAGCGGCAGCTCCTGGGCGAGGGCGGGCGCCGCCGGGGCGGTCGTGCTCGACGACTCCCCGCTGCGGGACGCCTCGGTCTGCTCCTGGGTGGCCTTCCCCTTGCCCTTGGACTCTTCGCCCTTGGATTCCGGGCCCTTGGACTCCGTGCCCAGGCGTGCGGACTCCCCCGACGAGGACGTCTGCCCGGCGGCCCCGGGAACGCGCAGGCCGGCCGCCGCCAACTGTTCCTGGGTGAGCCAGACGGCGGCCGCGGCGGGCAGCGTCCGCTCGCCCTTCGCGACGTACGGGCCGCCTCCCGTGACCTTGACCTCGCTGACCATCCGGACCACCAGATCGCAGTGGACCAGGTAGAGGGGCCGGGTGCGCGGGGTGTGGGCGTTGCGTTCGACGGTGCCGCTCAGCGTCGTCGCCGTCGCCGTGCTCCGGCCCAGGCTCCGCCCGGCCGACACGCCCTCGCCCAGCCGCCAGCCGGGGCCGTTCTCCGATCCGAGGGCGCCGCCCTGCACGGTCGTGGAGGTACCGCTGCCCTCCTGCCCGGTCATCTGGTGGCCGCCGAGCAGGAACGTCTCGGTACCCGCCCCGGTGCCCTCCGCCACCACCTCCGGGTTGGTGAGGGCGAACCGGGTACCGATCGCGCCGTTGAGCGCGTGGAGCCTGCGGGGGTACTGCAGGTTCTTCACCACCCACCCGGAGGACACCGCCTGGCGCAGCGCCGAGGTGATGGCCTGCGGACTGAAGCGTTCCTCGATCGCCAGTCGTGGCGCGAGGCCCTCCGTCTGCAGCGCGTGGTCCTCCCGCAGTTCCCGGTTGCGGCTCGCGGCCCGCGACAGGAGCTCGAAGGCGAGGTCCCGGATGGGTCCGCCGCCTCCGACGGTCTCCACCAGCGTCCAGTCCCGGACCGCCCGGCCCGCGATCGAGCGCGGTGCCATGGTCGACAGATCGCCGATGCCCGACGCGTTGAACTGCCGCTGCGGCGGCGCCAGTCCGGCGGTGCGCCTGCGGGTCCTGGCCGTCAGCCGGTCCTTCCCGGCCGTGTCCAGGGTGAACGCGGTCGGGGTGAGCAGCCGTACGTCCTGCTCGGCCAGATCGAGAGCCTCGGTGTCCGCGGTCGAGGCGATGTGCGCGGCGTCGGGTGTGTCCCGCCCCGGCATGCCCGGGGTGAGGGCACGTTTGGCGGTCCGCTCCCGTGTCGTCATGGTGACGTCCACGTCCAGGCGCAGGGCGCCGCCGAACGCGCTGGTGTTCTCACCGCCGTTGGTGAGCACGTCGGAGCGTGTCGCCGGTCCCGCCTGGTTGCGCCGGGTGCTCTGCCGGGTCCGTTCGCCGCGCACCGTGGCGGACAGGGCACCGGGGATCAGCCGGAACTGGCCGAGTGCCAGTCCGCCGATCGACCGTGAACTGGACCGCCCGCTCTGCGAGTTGCTGGTGACGCCGCTGTGGCTGCGCACCAACCAGTCCTTCGTCTCGCCCAGGTAGCCCGTCTCGCGCAGGGCGCCGACGACCTTGATCTGCACGTCGTGCGCGTGCCATCGGCTCTTGCGCCGCATCCGGACCCGGATCCCGGAGGAGAGCAACTGGTCCTTGTTGACCCGCAGGTTGGTCTCCGAGAGTACGGTGATCAGCTCGCGGTAGTTGCGCCGCTGCACCTCGCCCTCCTCGCGGCTCACCTCGGTCCCCGCCCCCGCGCCGAACGCGGGCAGATAGCCCGCGAGTCGCGGATCGGCGGCGAAGAGCCGCTCGATGCCGGAGAGCAGCGGAGCGGCGTCCAGCTGGCTGATCGCCACGCTCGACCCCATGGCTCCGAACGGCAGGTGGCGCTCGGTGTCCTGACCGGCCGACGACCCGGCCCCGTCCCGTGCCTCTTCACCGTGCCGCCGGTCGAGCTTCTTCCCGTCCGCGTCCGTTCCCGGCTCCCTGATCACGGAGCCCGCCGTGACGCCTTCGGGCAGTTCGAGGCCCAGCGACCGGGCCTCGTCGGCGCGCAGACTGACCCACACATCCATCGAGTGCCGGGCCGTGCGGGCCCCGGAGCGCACCTTCATGGCGGGGGAGAGCGGTCCGGTGCCCTCGACGCTGAATCGCACCGTGCCGAGGTAGAGCACCTTGTCGCCCCTGACCTCGGCGCCCTGACGACTCGACACCGTCTGCTCGGCCACCGTGAACCGCGCTTTGCGCGCGCCGGCCGTGGGCATGACCGTCGCGCGCACCGCGGCGGCGTTGCCGAGCACGCCGAACCCCGCCGCCGGGCCCGCGCCGAAGGTCCCTCCTCGGCCCTTGGCCGCCGTGTGGGACACCGAGTGCTGTGCCTGCTGGTGCGTACGCAGTTGGGTCTTGCCGGTCGTCCAGGTGGGCGACAGGGCGGTGAGGTCGGCGCGCATCCGGTAGGTGCCCGTGGCACTGCCGTCCTTGGAGACGAGATCCTCCCCGATCACCCAGCCGCTCAGCAGCCGGGGCAGGTCCTCCAGGACGGTCGTGGCGGCGGTGGCGTCGTGGAGCCGGGCACGCCCGGGCGCACCGCGGGAGGTCAGGGAGGGGTGCAGCACGGAGCGGACCGTGTCGAACAGGCCGCCGCCGCCCGGATGGGGGGCCGCGGCGTCGTCCAGGGCGACCGGGGCCAGCGAGTCCGCGAGCCGCACGCTCCGGGCGGTCCCCGTGCTGAGGGGGCGCGGTCGCGCGGGTGCCTCGGCGGTGACCGGCACCAGGTGTTCGGTGGGTACCCGCATCATGAGGGACCCGGAGCCGCTGAACGTCTGCGCCCGGCCGCCCCGCCCCTCGTCCTGGGGCTGGACCCGTACGCCGTAGCGCACCCGGCGCCGCATCTCGACGGACCCCTTGTCGCTGCGCAGCACCCGGGGTTCGGACATGGCCTTCTGCACACGGGAGTCGGTGGAGGACTGGAACGGCTGTGCGTTGGCCATGACAGCCCCGCCGAGCCAGACGCCCGGGACGACCGGCGCCAGCCCGAACGCCATGAAGTTGACACCCTTGCTGGACGAACCGCCCGAGGAGTGGCTCACCACGCCCGAGGTGTTGTGCTGGGTGTCCACCTTGATGGTGGCGCCCTCGGCCGTCCGCGCGTCCTGGGCGGCCTGCCGGGGGACGACCTCGGTGCCGGTGCCGGTGCCGGTGCCGGTGCCGCCGTCGCGATCGTCGGCTCGCGGCTTCCCCTTCCCCTTGCCCATGGCGGCCTCCGACACGGCCAGCAACGCGGCCATGGCCTTGGCCTGTTCCACGGCAGCGGCCTGAGCCTTCACGGCCTCCGGGGAGACGAAGGTCTCGGGCAGGTCGGTGCCGTCCCGGGAGATGGTGACGGTGACGTCGTACCAGCCCTTGCCCTCCGGGCCCTCGACGGCGAAGGAGCGGCCCTGGCCGTAGAACGTCTCCGGCCGCCCGGCCAGCTCCTCGCGTATCTCGGCCACCGTCCCGTCGGACCGTCCGAGGACCGTCCCCAGGGTGGTGGACACCACCTCGTGCCCGGTGAGCCCGTACGCCGTGGAGAGCCCCGCCGCCCGTAACTCCCGCAGGTACGGCGGCAGTCCGAGCGGCGGATGGGAGGAGCCGGGCCCGCTGCCGGTCGGACGGGGGACCGGCCGACGGGTGCCCTCCCGCCGGGGGCGTGTCGCGGTGGCGGCGCGGGGCCGGGCGTTCCCCACGCCTTCCTCGGACTCCTCCGCCGCCTCGTCGATCGCGGGAAGGACCGCGGGCAGCCGGGTGGCGGCACTGCTCTCGGGCAGTTCCTCAAGGGTGGGCAGCACGGAAGGGGCGGGCCTCGGCGCACGCGTGGCGCCCGCCACGCCCTCGGCGGCCGGGAGCCGTCCACGCAGGGCGCGCGCGGTCGCCGCGTTGCCCGCGTCCCGCTGCAGGGCCAGCAGTGCCTGGGGAGTCATCCCCGGGCCGGCGGTCGCCGGGAACGCCGGGTGCGGCGCCGAGACCTCCGCGCCGTTCCTGGCGGCCGAGGCCGTGTCCGGGCCGACGGCTCCCCGGCCGTGGTCCCCGGTTCTGCCGTTCCCGCCCGATGCCTGTCGCTGCCTTCGCACAGTGAGCCATTCCCGTCATGAGGACCGCCGTCCCGCCCCCATCGGATCCGTCCGCTGGGGAGCGTAACCACTGCGTAGGCCCCACAGGGAGCAAGATCATGGGCTCGGACATATGGACGCCCGCCGACCACCGAAGGGACAACGGCAGTACACCCGCGCTCCATCTTCCGCAGCCGTGCGCTCACTTCGAACACCGTTGAATGGCGTTGCCGCCGTGCTTCCTCGGCGCCCACTGTGGCGGTGGTCGAAAGCGAAACACCACACAGGGGGAATTCCTCATGCGCCGTATTCCGGCCGTCGTCACCACGTGCGCCGCGACGCTCGCCTTCCTCGTCCCGGCCGGCCTGGCCGCCGCCGCGCCTGCCTCGCCCGCCTCACCCGCCGAGCAGTCGTACACCGTCGTGCCCTACGAGAACGTCAAGGTCCGCCAGCTGCCGACGCGGGACAGCGCCTACCTGGCCACCCTGACCGCCGGTCAGTCCTACACCGCGTACTGCTGGACCCACGGGCAGACCATCACGGACCACGGCTACACGAACGACATCTGGATCGGATTCGCCGACGGATTCAGCAGCGCCGTCTATTTCAAGGGCGACTCGTACGCGAATCTGCCGGCCTCCGCCCAGTGCTGATGGCAGCGGAACTCACCGGAATCCACCTCGATCGTCCCTCCGTGCCAAGGAGTTCACCCATGAGCATCCGACGCAAGGCCGCCGCCGTTCTCGCCGGAGCCGTGCTCGCGTGCGGCCTGCTGAGCGCGGGAACCGCCTCGGCCGCGGCGCCGACCGGCCACACGCGGCAGGCCGCCTTCGAGACGTACACCGTCGTGCCCATCGTCGACGCGCCCGTCCGTTCCGGCCCGGGCAACGGCCACCCCGTGATCGGCAGGCTGCGCGCCGGGTACAGCTACTCCGCCTTCTGCTGGCTCTCCGGCGAGACGGTCGTCGACCACGGTTCCACCAGCCACATCTGGGTCTATCTCTCCGGCGGCCCCGGCATCGGCAACGGCTGGGTCAGCGCCCTGTACCTGCGCGGCGACGAGCGGGCCGATCTTCCGGCCTCGGCGCAGTGCTGACCCGCTCGGACCAGTCAGATGACTGAAGCTTCCTCGAGCCACCGCTTCGCACAATGGACGAGGCCTCGCCCGACCGCCTCACGAAGCGAGGGATCAGCATGCACGTGGACGCCCATGACGATGAGATCTGGGCCGTACTCGAAGGTGAGATCACCTTCTTCGTCGGAGAGCAGCGCTACGACCTGGGCCCGGGCGACGTCGCTTTCGGTCCGCGCGGCGTCCCGCGCCGCCATGTCGTGCGCAGCCCGGAATCCCGTCTGCTCGTGACCTCGGTGCCGACCGGGGTCGCGGAATGGTTCACCCGCAACGGCACCTCGGTGGCCTTTGCCGGTGAACTGCCCCGTCCCTCGGCCTTGACGCCGCTGCCGGCCTGGTGGGCGCCTACGACCTTCATGTCGTCGGGCCGCCGGCCAAGGGCGAGTGACGCGGGCGCGCCGGGCGGGGCACGACGATCCGGCCGCCGCGGGGGAGTCGAAGGTCAGCCCTGATGGGCCCGCAGCGCGGCGAGGGCCCGGTCCGCGTGGGCGCTCATCCGCAGTTCGCTGCGCACCACCTCCAGGACGGTGCGGTCCTGCGCGATGACGAAGGTGACCCGCTTCGTGGGTGCCAGGGAGAAGCCGCGCTTCACTCCGAACCGCTCGCGGACCGTGCCGTCGACATCGGACAGCAGCGGGTACCCGAGCGTGTGACGCCCGGCGAACTCCCGCTGCTTGTCGACCGCGTCCCCACTGATGCCGACCGGCCGGCCGCCGGCGGCGGTGAACTCGGCGGCCAGATCACGGAAGTGGCACGCCTCGGTGGTGCAGCCGGGGGAGAGGGCGGCGGGATAGAAGAACAGCACGACCGGTCCCTCGCCGAGCAAATCGGTCAGCTTGCGCTCCGTGCCGGTCTCGTCGGGCAGGGCGAAGTCCTCGACCTTGTCGCCCACGTCCACACCACGCGTCATGACTGACCCTTCCCACCATTGGCAACGCTGCGTGCCCACAGTACAAGGGGCACCTGCAAGGGGAGTCGCGCGATCGCCGCGGCCTTCTGCGGAGCGGGACGCCGACGCCAGTCCACGGCCATCTGGACGTTGGCGGGGAACACCCCGACGAAGAAGGCCGCGGTGGCCAGCGCGGCCACCCGCCGGGTACGGGGCACCGCCACCCCGGCGGCCAGCGCCAGTTCGGCGACACCGCTCGCGTACGTCCAGGTCCGGGGTGCCCCCGGCAGCGCCCGCGGAATGGTCGCGTCGAACTGCCGTGGCGACACGAAGTGACCGACACCAGCGGTGGCCAGCAGGCCGGCGAGCAACAGGGCTGAGCGTTCCGACCGTGGCACGGCTCCTCCTCCAGGGGACTGCCGCGAGATATTACTGGAGGGTAAGTGCGGTGGGGGCGACGGGGCGCACGAAGGGGCAGGGGTCCCCTCCCGTCCCGGGCCGATGTCAGCGCGCGGCGCGGACGCCGTCCAGCGCGACCGTGAGGACCCGGTCGCGCTGGGTGTCGTCGAGGAAGTTCGTCGAGGTGATCCCGGCGACCATGCGCAGCAGGTCGTCGAAGTCCATGTCCGCGCGCGCCTCGCCGGCCTTCTGTGCCCGCTCGAACAGCGGGCCGCCCGCCTGGTACATCGAGTCCCGGCAGGTCAGGAAGATCTCCGACTCGTTGTCGAGCGCCTCACGGATGGCCCGTTTGGTCACGGTGTAGTCCACGAACCGCCGCAGCCACGAGGTCAGCGCCTCCCAGGGCTCCCGCTCGGCGACTCCCAGGGCCACCTGGCACAGGGCGTCCACCTCGTCCGCGTACACGCTCTCGAAGAGGTGGCGGCGGGTGGGGAAGTTCCGGTACAGGGTGCCGATGCCCACGCCCGCGCGCCGGGCGATGTCCTCCAGGGACGCCTCCGCGCCGTGCTCCGCGAAGGCCTCGCGTGCGGCGGTCAGCAGGGCGTCGTAGTTGCGCGCGGCGTCTTTGCGGTGCGGGCGCCGGGACGCCACGATCCCGCTGATGGGGAACGGCTGAGCCGTCACTTGGTGCCTCCCGGCCGA
Source organism: Streptomyces mirabilis (assembly GCF_039503195.1). Taxonomy (NCBI): domain Bacteria; kingdom Bacillati; phylum Actinomycetota; class Actinomycetes; order Kitasatosporales; family Streptomycetaceae; genus Streptomyces; species Streptomyces mirabilis. The sequence continues at coordinate 995,216 of NZ_JBCJKP010000001.1, read as the reverse complement.
GAAGAAGTTGAAGCGGAGGTAGGCCTCCGTTACAGTGGAGGCATACCTCCACTTTAGCAGTCGGGGGTGCGTTCCCCGTGGTGCCGTGCGTCCGCACGCACCGTCGACGCGCTCGTACCCCCTGTGACCTCGATCGGGCCGTACGCAGCCCGCCACCGCTCCTTGAGTGGCCGTTCCGCTTGCTCTGTTTCGTTCCCTGTTCCGATCCGCTCCGTTCGGAGAGGCTTTTCATGCCCACGAAGTCCACCCGCCTCACCTTCGCGGTCCTCGCGACCGGTGCGGGCGTGTTCTCCATGCTCCAGTCGCTGATCGCACCGGCCCTGCCGACCGTCCAGCACGCCCTGAACACCTCGCAGTCCACCGTGACCTGGGTGATGACGGCCTACCTGCTGTCCGCCTCGGTCTTCACCCCCGTCCTCGGCCGGGTCGGCGACCTGATCGGCAAGAAGCGCACCCTCGTCGCCGTCCTCGTGACCGTGACACTCGGCTGTCTGCTCGCCGCGCTCGCGCCGAACATCGGCGTACTGATCGTCGCCCGGGTCGTCCAGGGCACAGGCGGTGCGCTGTTCCCGCTCTCCTTCGGCATCATCCGGGACGAGTTCACCGCGGCCGAGGTCGGCCCCAGCATCAGCAACCTGTCCGCCGTGATCGCCGCGGGCGGCGGCGTCGGACTGGTGGCGGCCGGTCCCCTCGTGTCCGCGCTCGACTACCGCTGGCTGTTCTGGCTGCCCGTCGGCGTCGTCGCGGTCACCACGCTGATCGCCCTGCGCTACGTCCCCGAATCCCCGAGCCGGGCCGAGGGACGCGTCAGCTGGCTCGGTGCCGTCCTGCTGTCGGGCTGGCTGGTCGCGCTGCTGCTCCCGCTCAGCCAGGCGGGCCAGTGGGGCTGGGGATCGGCCCGGGTGATCGGGCTGTTCGCCGCCGCCGTCCTGCTCTTCGCGCTGTGGCTGCTGGCCGAGGCGCGCTCCCGCACCCCGCTGATCGACCTGCGCGTCATGCGGCTGCCCGCGGTGTGGACCACCAATACGGCCGCGCTCCTGTTCGGTGCGGGCATGTACGCGATCTGGTCCTTCCTCCCCGGCTTCGTGCAGACCCCGAGCTCCGCCGGATACGGTTTCGGCGCCAGTGTCACCGCGGCCGGACTGCTCATGCTGCCGATGCTGCTCGCCATGTTCTGCTCGGGTGTGCTCAGTGGTCGGCTGGAGCCCGTCCTCGGCGCCAAGAAGCTGCTCACGACCGGTGCCGCGCTCGGTGCGGTCGCCTGTGGCTTCCTCGCCCTGTGGCACGACCAGCAGTGGCACGTGGCCTTCGCCGCGGGCATCTTCGGCCTGGGCATCGGACTCGCCTTCGCCTCGATGGCCAACCTGATCGTCGGCAGCGTGCCGCCCGAGCAGACCGGCGCCGCGACCGGGATGAACGCCAACATCCGCACCATCGGAGGGTCCATCGGCGCGGCCGTGACCAGCGTTCTGGTGACCGGCCGGCTCCAGTCCTCGGGCCTTCCCTACGGCTCGGGATACACCCACGGGTTCACCCTGCTCGCCCTGCTCTGCCTGGCCGCGGCGCTGGCCGCCCTTCTCGTGCCGGTCCAGCGTGCCGGCCGGCTCTCCGCCTCGGCCGGCGCGGACGCCCACTCCGCGCGTACGGAACCGGAGGCGGCCGTCGCTCCGGGCACGCGGAGCTGACCTGGTCCACGCTCGGCGTGACCATGCTCGGCGCGACCGCGTCGATGCGTGAAATTGATGGGTGAAGATGCTTGTCGGACAGGGCCATGGCTCCGAACGGGCGGCGCGTTCACCCGACTCGGTGAGCGGTACCACGGGCGCGTACCACCAGCGCGCGCACCGCCGTTGCTCCGGCATGGACAGCACTCACACGGCCCAGCGGCGCCGTCCGGAGCAGGGCCTCGCGGGTCGGCCCTACGCCGAGCTGACGGACGGGCGCCTGGGTCACCTGCCGATCTACGACCAACTGGTCGGGGAGTGGCGGGTCAAGGGGCGGGTGGTTCCGGAGCACCGCGAGGTGGTCGCGGTGCTGTGGGCCTCCTTCGCCGCCTCCAGCCCCTTCGACAGCGCGGCGTGGCCGGTCGACTCCTGCGCGGAGAGGCGGGACGAGAAGACCGACGGACCGGTACCCGCCGAAGCCCGGACCGTACCCGCCGTCCCCGTACCCCGTGGCCTGCTGGGCTGGTGAACCTCTCCGCGCGCCGCCGCGGAGTATTGGTCACCCTCCGGGCGGGGGTGCGAGGACGGCGAGCGTCCCGTTGGCCCGCTGCAACGCCAGTTCCAAGGGGACCGCGGCATGCAGGTCTCCGGTCCCGTCGGGCGGGATCAGCCATTCCAGGAACCGCGCGGCGCGGTACGGCGGTGGAACGGCGACCCACGAGCCCTTGCCCGCGTGACGGAGCCCGGAGCCGACCCAGCGGCTGGCTGGGTCCGGCGGCAGGAGGAAGCCCACTCTCCGGGATGCGGTGTCCACCAGGGTGGGGCCGGGGGCGCGCAGCGGGTCGTTCCACAGGATGTCCAGGGCGAGCAGCCCGAGTTGCTCGGGAACGCTGAGTACGTCCCAGAACCGCCCGGCCTCCATGAGCACGGTCCCCGCCCCCTGATCCCACTCGCGCTTGCAGGCCCGGGGGTCCGAGGCGGCAGCCGCGAGCCACTCGACACCTTGCATCCACATCACATCCGGCATGACCAACTCCAGGACATTCGCAGGCCGTCTGACCAGGTGTGGAGCGGCGCACTCGGATGCGGAACCCGCACCTGGGCGCCGACCCGGCGCGTTCATGCTGGTAGATATCTCTATGTGACGGAAGGGGTGGCGCGGTCTGGCGTTTTCGCCGAAACGTTCTTCTGGGGACGTCCGTTGCCCGGATTTCCGTCAGGTCCGTGAAGTGTCCGTCAACTTCGTGCAGCCAGAATGCCGAGCGCGTTGGCCGCGACGACGGCGCCGATGCCCGTCCACTCCGCCCGGTCCAGGCTCTGACCGAGGACGACCCACCCGACCAGACCGGCCAGGACGGGATTGACGCTCATGAAGAGACCGAACGCCGGGGCCGGGACGCGGCGCAGGGTGAACAGGTCCGCGAGGCAGGGCACCGCGGAGGACAGCACGCCGGCGGCCACGGCGCAGCCGACCGCCGTCGGCGTCGGAGGATGCCGGACCGTGACGGCGACGCCGACCGGCGGGAACAGGAGGGCGGAGAGCCCGACGGTGGCAGCGGACCCCGCCGCCCCGGGGATGCGACGGCCGACGGTGCGGTTGAGCAGGATGTACGACGCCCAGCAGCCGGCGGCCGGCAGCCCGAAGCCCATTCCGAGGAAGTCGGCGGAGGGGCGCGGACGCATCAGCGTGACGACACCCACCGCGGCGATCACCGCACAGCACGCGTCCACGCGGCGGCGGGAGGCGGCCAGCGCGATGCTGAGCGGGCCCAGGAATTCGAGGGTCACCGCCGGCCCCGGGCCGATGCGGTCGATCGCCGTATAGAGGGACAGGTTCATGGTCCCGAACACCAGCGCCAGCAGCACGACCCGGCCACCACTGCGCCCAGGTGAACGCCCGCAGCCGGGGGCGGCTCACTGCCAGCAGGACGACCGCGGCGACGTACTGACGGACCGCGACCACACCGACGGGGCCGAGGACGGGGAAGGCCAGGGAGCCGATCGCGGCACCGGTCTGGTTGGACAGGCCACTGCCGACCATGGTGACCACGCCGGCCAGGCGCGTGCCGTCCGGCTTCGGGGCCGTGGGTGCCGAGGGAGTGCGACGCGCGGGTGCCGCCGGGCGTGCGGAGGCTGCGTGCATGTCTCGATGCTGGGAGGTCGGGGCTCTTGCGCAACGTGCATCAGCCGATCCATTTATACGCTTGGGGCATGGATCCTTCAGCCGAGGACGCCTCCGGCAAGGGCGCTTCCTTCGAGGACGCCTCCGGCAAGGGCGCTTCGGACGAGGACGCAGCTGTCAGGGACGCCTACGCGAAGCACGCCTCCGTCATGAATGTGGAGCTGCGGCAGTTGCGCTGTCTCGTCGCGATCGTCGACGAGGGCACCTTCACCGACGCCGCCATCGCGCTCGGGGTCTCCCAGGCCGCCGTGTCCCGCACACTGCCTCGCTCGAGCGCGTCCTCGGGGTGCGGCTGCTGCGGCGCACCTCCCGCGAGGTCGCCCCGACGGCGACGGGACTGCGGGTGCTGGCGCATGCTCGGCGGGTACTCGGCGAGGTGGCCGACCTGGTCCAGGAGGCCACGTCGGGTCGCGCCTCGCTGCGGATCGGGTACGCCTGGTCCGCACTCGGCCGTCACACCCTGGCCTTTCAGCGCGACTGGGCGCGGGCGCACCCCGAGACGGAGCTGCGGCTCGTGCGTGTCAACTCCGCCACCGCCGGCCTCGCCGAGGGAGCCTGCGACGCGGCAGTGGTGCGCAGACCCCTGGACGACCGGCGGTTCGACGCCGCGATCGTGGGGCTGGAACGGCGGCTGTGCGCCCTGGCAGCCGACGATCCGCTGGCCGGACGCCGCTCGGTGCGACTCGCCGACCTCGGCGGGCGCGTCCTGCTGATCGACCGCAGGACCGGCACCACCACGACCGAGCTGTTCCCGCCCGACTCCCGCCCGGTGACCAGGGAGACCCACGATGTCGACGAGTGGCTCACCGAGATCTCCATGGGGCGCTGTGTGGGCATGACGGCCGAGTCCACCGCGCACCAGTACCCGCGCTCCGGCGTCGTCTACCGGCCGGTGCGCGACGCCGAGCCGATCGCGGTGCGGCTCGCCTGGTGGCGGGACGCCCCGCACTCCGCCGCCCCCGCCGCCATCGAACTCCTGACGGAGCTCTATCGCCGAGCCGCGTAGTCGACGTCGGGGCGCATCGGGTGCGCCGGCCGCCCGCCGGTGTCAGGCCGAATCGCGCGCGGACGATGCGGCCGCACTTCCAGCAGCGGGGAGTCCTGGTCGGGCAACGCCATCGCGAGGTGGGTGTGGCCGGCGGCGAGATGTCGCATCTGCAGGGCGGCGTTGGCGGCGAACCCCGCCCGCCAGTCGCCCGCCGCCCCGGGCTCGTGGCCGGTGAGATGCGCGGCGATCCGCAGCTCGGCCCGGGGAGCGATCGTGTCGAGGACCTGCTGCGTCGAGTGCGGCGCGCCATGGCCGTGCCGGACGAGCAGCACATGGTCGTGCGCGGCGAGTTCGTCGTCGAGGCCCCGGATGTAGCTGCGCGCGTAGTTGCCCTCCAGTCCCCAGCCGACGTTGAGCACGACGATGCGGGAGGAGCCCTCGCGCAGCGCCCGCGCGATCCCGTGCGGTACGTACCCGAGGTCGCCTGCGGCCTGGCGTACGCGTTCGCTCGTGGTCGGAGAGATGGTCTGGTGCGGATCGTCGTTGAGGACGAAGCTCACGGTCGCCCGCGAGACGCCGCTCGCCGTGGCGACGTCGCCCAGCGTCACGCGCCGTGCACCGACCATCATCACGCCCCCGATCGGTTGTGTCGCGGCGCTCCCGGGACCGTGGACGACCCGCCGGTGCAGGTCGTACGGCCGCACGCCGAACGGTCCCGTGTCGTCGGCGCGACACGGGACCGTTCGGACAAGGCCAGTCGTCTTCGGCGAGATGACGGGCCGTCACTCTTCAGATGTCAGTTACGACCACTGGGGTCAGTGTCCGCCACCGCCACCACCGCCGTGGCCGCCTCCACCACCGCCGTGGCCGCCCCCACCGCCGCCGTGGTCTCCGCCACCGCCGCCGTGGTCTCCGCCGCCGCCGTGGTCTCCGCCACCACCATGGTCGCCACCACCGTGGTCTCCACCGCCGTGGTCTCCACCGCCGTGGTCTCCACCGCCGTAGTCGCCACCACCGTGGTCACCGCCGCCGTGGTCTCCACCGCCGTAGTCGCCACCACCGTGGTCACCGCCGCCGTGGTCTCCGTTGTCGTTCCAGTTGCTGCTGTAGGAGTAATCGGAGGAGTGATCCGAATGGGAGCTGGTCGCGCTGGCGATGCCGGCTGTGCCGAACGCCAGGGCCAGAGCGGCGAACAGGCTGGCGACCAGCCGGAACGTCATTGAAGTGATGATCCGCATGGTGCTTTCCCTTCCCGGGAGCGTAGAACAGGTGCCGGCTCTGCACGGCCGCGGTGACGTCGACAGCATGGAGACTGAGACGTTCGCGATAAGGGTCCGGTACATCGGCGTTGAGAGTGACGGGAGATACCGTCGCCGACTCGCGCGCTGAGGATGCGGCATCGGGCCCACCCAGGCTGCTGAAGTGCAGCTAACCCCGCGGCGGGGCGCCCGTCCGTCTGTTAACCGACGACCGGGTTGTCGCCGGTCGGGATGTAGTCGGTCGGGATGTTGAGATTGTTTCGCTCTCACCAGGTAAAACGGATGTTTTCTGTTCAACCCGTACCTAACCTACGCATATCGGGACAATGAAGTCAAGCGGAGCAGGTGGGCCCTGGGGTGCGGGAAGTGGGCCGTGGTGCCGTGGGTAACTCCCTTTACTTTCTTTTGGCGTTGGGCGGCTGACGCCCGCCCGGATCGGGGCTGGTCGGGGCGGTCCCGGTCGTCACCCTCGGCCCGTACGGCACGTGACGCGCGCCCGGCCCGACCCGCCCAAGGAGTCGGACCCGGCGTCGAATTGCATTCCCCGCGACGGACCCCTCGGCGATCGTGCCCTCGAGCCGCCGACACCGCCGGTGCCCGCTGAGTGAACTGCGTCCTTGCCCGGCCCGGGAGATGAGGCGGTGATGCCCCCCTTTCGAGCGGCCATGGGACGTTTACGGCCGGTCAGCGCCCTGTGGTGGCGAGTGACCGGATCGCCGGCGAAGCCTGTCGGCAACATAGGGAACAAAATTGTTGACAATCTTATTGGGCTGGATTTAGGTTCGACAGGCACTCACTCAGGGAGGGCGCGATGCCGAAGGAAGCCCGACCAGGCACCGGCGAGCAGGCCAAGCAGCACGCACTGGTGCACCTGCGGCAGGCGATCCTGCACGGCGACATGGCACCGGCCCAACGGCTGGTCGAGAACGAACTCGCCGAGCAGTTCGGTGTCACGCGGGCCAGCGTCCGGGCGGCGCTGATCGAGCTGGAGTCGGAGGGACTGGTCGAGCGGATCCGCAACCGCGGCGCGCGGGTGCGGGTGGTGACGGTCGAGGAAGCGGTGGCCATCACCGAGTGCCGCATGGTCCTGGAGGGCCTCTGCGCGGCCAAGGCGGCCGTCGAGGCGAGCGAGGACCAGCTGGACCAGCTGACCGACCTGGGCACGGGGATGTCCAAGGCGGTCGCGGGCGGCGAGCCACTGGTCTACTCCCGGCTCAACCACGAACTGCACGACCGGATCAGGGAGTTCTCCGGCCAGCAGGTCGCCGTGGGGCTGCTGGAGCGGCTCAACGGGCAGCTGGTGCGCCACCGTTTCCAGCTCGCGCTGAGACCGGGGCGCCCCCAGCAGTCACTGAGTGAGCACCTGGCCATGATCGATTCGATCAGGGCCCGGGACCCGCAGGCGGCCGAAGCGGCCGTCCGTACCCACCTCGCGGGAGTCATCGACGCGCTGCGCCAATGACGTCGCGGAGGCGGGACATCCGGCCTGTCCACCAAGGAGATGTGAGCAATGACGCACGGCAAGGCGCACACCACCCCACGATCGACGCTTGTCATCACCGCGCATGCCGGGGACTTCGTCTGGCGGGCCGGGGGAGCCATCGCCCTGGCCGCCTCCCGTGGAGAGAAGGTGACCATCGCGTGCCTCACCTACGGGGAGCGCGGTGAGTCCGCCAAAGCCTGGCGCGAGGGCAATTCGCTGGAGGAGATCAAGGAGATCCGCCGTGCCGAGGCCGAGGCGGCGGCCTCGACCCTGGGCGCCCGGGTGCGCTTCCTCGACGTCGGCGACTACCCCCTGCTCGTCACTCAGGAGCTGACCGACCAGCTCGTGCGCATCTACCGCGACACCCAGCCCGACGTGGTGCTCACCCACCCCTTGGACGATCCCTACAACGGTGACCACCCGGCGGCTGCCCGCGTGGCCCTGGACGCCCGGGTCCTCGCCCAGGCCATCGGCTATCCCTCCGAGGGCGAGATCATCGGAGCCCCGCCGGTGTTCTTCTTCGAGCCGCACCAGCCGGAGATGTGCGCCTTCCGGCCCGAGGTACTCCTCGACATCACCCCGGTCTGGGAGACCAAGCGCAAGGCCATGGAGTGCCTCGCCGCCCAGCAGCACCTGTGGGACTACTACACCGACCTGGGCAAGAGGCGCGGCGTACAGCTCAAGCGCAACGCGGGCCCCCACCTCGGCCTGTCGCACGCCACCTACGGCGAGGCCTACATGCGTCCCTACCCGCAGGTCACGGAGGAGCTGGCATGAGCGGCCTGATCGTCACCAACCCGCCGCGCGCCCATGCAGAGGACGTCGAGGCACTCGGCGGCTACGGCGTGGCCACCGTCCACGAGGGCATGGGCCGAACCGGCAGTCTCGGTCCCGGGTTCCGGCCCGTCCAGCAGGACGTGCGCATCGCGGGCACCGCGGTCACCGCTCTGTGCCGGCCCGGCGACAACCTCATGATCCACGCGGCGGTCGAGCAGTGCCACGAGGGCGACATCCTCGTCGTGACCACCACCTCGCCGTCCACCGACGGCATGTTCGGCGACCTCTTCGCCACCGCGCTCCAGTACCGCGGGGTGCGCGGCCTGATCATCGACGCCGGGGTGCGCGACACCGCCGACCTGCGGGCCATGGGCTTCCCCGTCTGGTCGAGGGCCGTCTGCGCCCAGGGCACGGTCAAGGCCACGGCCGGCTCGGTGAACGTACCCGTCGTGCTCGGCGGACAGGTCGTCCGCCCCGGTGACGTCATCGTCGCCGACGACGACGGCGTGGTGTGCGTACCCCGCGAGCGGGCCGGTACGGCCGTCAAGGCGGCGAAGGCGCGCACCGCCAAGGAGGAAGCCTCCCGGGCCGCCTTCGCCGAGGGCCGGTTGGGCCTGGACCGCTACGGCCTGCGCGAGACCCTTGTACGGCTCGGGGTGCGCTACCAGGCCTACGACGAGTACGAACGCAACGGTTCCCCGTCATGAGCGCCGACGAGGAGCTGCGCTGCATGCTGATGCGCGGTGGGACCTCGAAGGGCGCCTACTTCCTGGCCGAGGACCTGCCGGCCGACGCCGGGGCGCGCGACGACCTGCTGCTGCGGGTCGTGGGCAGCCCCGACCCCCGGCAGATCGACGGACTCGGCGGAGCGCACCCGCTCACCAGCAAGGTCGCGGTGGTCTCCCGCTCCGAGAGCCCCGACGCGGAGGTCGACTACCTCTTCCTCCAGGTGGGAGTGGACCGGGCCGAGGTCTCCGACCGGCAGAACTGCGGCAACCTCCTCGCGGGGGTCGGCCCGTTCGCCGTCGAACGCGGTCTGGTCACCGGCCGGGACGGGCACACCTCGGTACGGATCCGAATGGTCAACAGCGGTGACCACGCCACCGCCACTTTTCCCACGCCTGACCGGCGAGTCTCCTACACGGGGCCGGCCGAGATCTCGGGTGTGCCGGGCACCGCCGCACCCGTGGTGATCGAGTTCGAGCGGGGAAGCAACCCCCTGCTGCCCACCGGGCACGCCCGGGACCTCGTCGCGGACACGCCGGTGACCTGCGTGGACAACGGCATGCCGACCGTGCTGTTCGCCGCCTCCTCCCTGCAGGTCACCGGCTACGAGAGGCCGCGGGACCTGGAGGAGGACCTGACCCTGCGCGACCGGCTCCAGCGGATCCGCCTGGAGGCGGGCCTGCTGATGGGCCTGGGCGACGTCAGCGAGACGACCGTGCCCAAGCTCAGCCTGCTGGCACCGCCCGCGAACGGCGGCGCGGTCATGACCCGCACCTTCATCCCGGTCCGCTGCCACACCGCCATCGGTGTCCTGGGAGCCGCCAGTGTCGCCGCCGGGCTGCGCGTCCACGGCGGCGTCGGCCAGGACATCGCCCGTCTTCCCGACAACGGCGGACGGCTGCGCATCGAGCATCCCACCGGATTCCTCGACATCGAGAGCGAGATCGACGACGGCACCCCTGGGGCCGCCCCCGTGGCCCGCCGTACCGCCGTCGTCCGCACCGCGCGCAAGATCTTCGACGGTACGGTCTTCCCCCGGCCTGCTCACTCCGGACCTGGACGGAAGTCTGCGGTTCTTCACCGACTACCTCGGTCTGACGGTCAACGGCCGCAGCGGTGACTCGGTCTACCTGCGGACCTGGGACGACTACGAGCACCACAGCCTCGTCCTCACCGCGCACCAGACCTCCGGTCTGCGCCGCACGGCCCTGCGCGCCTCCAGCGAGAAGGCCCTGCAGCGGAGGGTCAGGGAACTGGAGGCCGCCGGTCACCAGGGCCGCTGGACCGAGGACGAGCCGGGCCTCGGCCCGCTGTACGTCACCACCGACCCCGACGGCCACGAACTGGCCCTGTACTGGGAGTCCGAGTGGTACCAGGCCCCGGACGAGCTGAAGCCGGGGCTGAAGAACCAGCCCCAGGCCAAGCCCGGTCACGGGGTGGGCGTACGCCGCCTGGACCATGTGAACTACCTGGCCGCCGACGTCGCCGCCAACGCCGACTTCCACCAGCACCTCCTGGGCGCCCGGCCGACCGAGCAGATCCAGCTCGACGGCGGCCGGATCGCCGCGAAGTGGCTGACGTTCACGAACAAGTCGTACGACGTCGTCTACACCGAGGACTGGACGGGCTCGCGCGGGCGGCTGCACCACATCGCGTTCGCGACCGACACTCGCGAGGACATCCTGCGCGCCGCCGACCTCGCCCTCGACACCGGTGTGTTCATCGAGACGGGCCCGCACAAGCACGCCATCCAGCAGACGTTCTTCCTCTACGTCTACGAGCCGGGCGGCAACCGCATCGAGCTGTGCAACCCGCTCACCCGTCTCGTACTGGCCCCCGACTGGCCCCTGATCACATGGACCCGGGACGAGCGTGCCAAGGGGCAGGTCGGCCGCAAGAAGGTGATCATCACCTGCACAGCGGTCTTCTCGCTCGCGTCCGCCCTCTGCGCCGTCGCCCCCAGCCTCGGTGTCTTCGGACTCGGCCGGTTCATCGCGGGTCTCGGACTCGGCGGTCTGCTCCCCACCACGATCACGATGGTCGCCGAGTACGCCCCGCGTGGCCGCCGCGCTCTGATAGTCGGCACGCTGATGACCGCCCACCAGGCAGGCGGCATCCTGGCAGGCTTCGTCGGCCTGTGGACCACCGGCGCCGGCCGGTGGCGCGTCGCCTACTGGATCTGTGTGGTCCCGCTGCTCATCGGTGTCCCGCTGATCGCCACGTACCTCCCCGAGTCGCTGAACTTCCTGGTCGCCAAGGGGCGCACTCGGGAAGCCCGCGCGCTCGCCGAGCGCTACGACGTCGAACTGCCCGGCCCCGCGGCGGAGCGCCCCGCGGCCGGGGACCGCTGGAGCGCCGTCGTCGCCCTGTTCCGCGGCGGCCTGTGGCGCACCACGCTGCTGTTCTGGCTGGCCTCGTTCTGCGGCCTGCTGCTCGTCTACGGCGTCAGCAACTGGCTGCCCACCATGATGCGCGGCGCGGGCTACGAACTGGGCTCCTCGCTCTCGTTCGTCGTCGTCATCAACCTCGGCGGCATCGCGGGCATGCTGATCGCCGGCCGCTTCTCCGACCACTTCGGCGGTGCGCGCGTCGCCACCGTCTGGTTCGCGGCCACCGCCCTCGGCGTCCATCTGCTCGGCATCCACATGACGCTGCCGCTCACCTACGTCGTGGTGTTCCTGACCGGCCTGTTCCTCTTCAGCGCCCAGGCCATGATCTACGCGACGGTCGCAGGCCGCTCCGGCGACGACAACCGTGCCACCGCCGTGGGCTGGGTCTCCGGCGTCGGCCGCTTCGGCGCCGTGTTCGGACCGTGGCTCGGCGGTCAGCTCGTCGCGGCCAAGTCCGAGAGCCGGGGCTTCACGGCGTTCGCCATCGCCGCGGTGCTCGCCACGGTCTTCGTCGCCCTCACCGGCCTGCGCGGCCCCCAGCAGACCCCGCGGCGCGACGCCGCCCAGCAGCTGACCACCACCGGCTGACCGCGACACATGCCTGAGGCCGGGACCTGGCACCCGACGCGGCACGGTCCACCGGAAAGCCGTCAACTCCGAGGCGAGGACCGGTGCTGTCCGGCCCCGGCATCGACATCGACGTGGAGCGCACCGCGCGTTCGCTCACCGTCGCCGAACAGACGGTGGTCGAGGTGGCGCGTGAGGTCCGCCGCGGCGGCGGGATCCCGATCCTCGACGAGCCGACCGCCTGCCTGAGCGCCGAGGCGGCACACCGTTCCACCCCGGTGAGCGCCGTGCCGCCGTGCGTGTGCGGCGTGCCGAGAAGGGGGTACCCGTGGCGGCGAAGGTGTGGCGTGAACGGACGGAGAGCGCTGACAAGTTGGGCATCACGCCACCCGAGGCCCGCTCGCAGGGCTGACAGTCACCTCCATGGAGAGGGGGATGGAGGAGCGGGTGGTCGGGGCGTCCGACGTGCGGCGGGCGCCTCGTCCGTCCCGGGGCCGGCCGCTCAACCGCCTCCGGGCCGTCTTGCCGATCCCGGCGTGCGACGCCGCTCAACCCGCCTCTCGGGACCCGGGGTTGACGGCCCGTCGCACATGACGGGCGATCACGGCGTAGGTCTCCAGGGCCTTCTTGTCGTCCTTGCCGTCGTACCCGTGGTCGACTCCGAGCACGTCGTGGTGCTCGACGAGGGTGCCCGCCCGCCGAAGACGCTCGGCGTAGCGCACGGCTTCCGCCTTGAGGAGGTCGTACTCCGCCGTGACGAGCAGAGCCGGGGCGATGCCCTTCGGATCGGCGGTGTCGGCCGCCCGCTGGGGACACCGGCCGGTCGGCGCGCTCGCGCGGGTCCGGGACGTACGAGCTGTCGAAGATCTCTCCCCTCCAGGGGCGCAGCACCGGTTTGGCGATGGCGGCGCGCTTGCCCCGGGCGCTCGTCGCGAGGTCCAACGGCGGGTAGTGCAGGACCTGCAGGGCGATACCGGGCCCGCCCTCCTCGAGCGCCTGGCGCGCGACGGCCGCGGCGAGACCGCCCCCGGCGCTCTGTCCGCCCACGGACGGACGGCTGCCGTCCCAGCCGTGCTCGCCGCCGTGCTCGGCGATCCACCGGACGACCTCGAAGGCCTGCCGGGGCGGGGCGGGGAACGGGTGCTGCGGGGCCACGACGTAGTCGACGTTGACCACGGCCACCCCCGCCTCGGCGGCAAGGGAACGACAGAGCGGATCGTCGGTCTCCGTCAGCGACATCACGTACCCGCCACCGTGGAAGTTGACGTGAACCGGCGACGGCGGACCCTCGGACGTCGGCAGGTACACCACGACCCGGGCCGGAGCGACCGAGTTCGGGACCGTCAACTCGCCCACGGAGCGGGGGAATTCGGGAAGCGGCTGTGGGGGGCGGCCGCTGAACCGCGCCGGCTCGGGCGCCGGTCGGCCGCCACGGCGAGGCGCTGTATCGACTTGGCGGCGAAGGAGGCCACTCCGGGCCGGGCAAGGAGGGACATACGGTTCCGATCGTCGAGCCGTGTCGCCAATCAACAGGATTCCTGGCAATTGGTGGGGCGATGCCAGCACGGGCACCGAGCCTGGACCTTCGCCTTCGCGCGGTGCCGCGCTGCCCTCGGTCGGGGTGTTCAAGGGGATTCCCGCCCCCAGCAGGTGGTGGGGCGAGGGCTCGGGAGCGATCTCCAATGTCGGCCAACAGAATCACGCTGCCCATCGGTACGGCGGGGGAGAGCCTCATGATGTCTCTCCTGAGCGCCGGGCCCACGCCGGACGCCGGCGTGACGTGGCACCCGCCGCGCCGCACGTCCTTGGGCTTCCCAGTGAGCCCCCGTGATGGACCCGACGAGTCCTAGGCGGTCCCCCCGTTGTTCCACAGCTGCTGGGGCTCGTCGCTGTTGCAGGTGGCCACCATCACCTGCTTGCCGCCGCCGTACGCCGGGGAGGCGATCTCCAGGCAATGCCCGGTCCTGGTGTTCTTCAGGGTCTGGCCTGCCGCGGTGGTGCTTCCGATGCGCCACACCACGTAGCCAGTGCCTCCGACGCCACCGCAGGCTTCCAGTCCGGCCGCGTAGTTGTTGTTGAAGGGCGCCGACAGACAGTTTCCACTCGCGCGGTTGACCAACTCGAAGGTGCCGCCGCCGGAGGAGCGCAACGTCCATGCGTAGGCATCGCCGGAGTCGCAGGCCCCGAAGCCGGGGTAGACGGAACCGTCGCCGGACGCGCACTGGTCGGCGGAGACGTTCCGCAGGCGCGACACGGACCCCGGGGAGAGCTTGGTCGCCCCGGACTCCACGGAGGGCGGCGCCCCGGCTTCGGGCGCGGCCGCCGCACCGGTCCGCTCCGGCTGGGCCACGGCTGCCGCGGAGCCGGACGCGCGCACGATCGGTGCCGACGGGGAGGCGGTGGCGGACGGGGAACCGGTGGCGGACGGCGGCCCGGAAGGCGACGGTGTCGCGGCGAACCACGGTGCCGTGGAGGACCGCCCCGGGCCCGACGGGGACGAGTCCGGTCCGAGAGTGATGGCCGTGATCGTCCCGCCCGCCACGACGACGGGCACGACCAGCATCCGCAAGCGGCGTGCACGCTGCTTGCGGATGTACGTGACATGGTCGGCGTGGCCGACCGCCACCGACCCGTGCGAGGCGGTGACGTACGGGCCCCGGCTGTCACCGGCGGCGCCGAGGCCCGCCCTGTGCAGCAGTCTTCCGAGGAACGCGCCGCGGCCACGGCGCTGTGGAGGTGAGGAGCCGGGGGCGGTCAGTCCTGGACCGGCCCCGGCTTGGGAGGGTCCACGCGCACACCTCCGTTGACCACACCGGCGACAACCGATCCGTTTGTGGCCGTCATGGTGACGTCGCCGCTGACCGCGAACCCACCGGTACCGGCCGAGGCACCGGAGCCGGGAGCGTGCTGTCGGACATGCTCGACGAGGGAGCGCAGCGCCCGGACGGCCTCGTCCCTTTCGGGTTCCGGCAGATCCTGGAGCAGGTCCGTGAAACGTGTTTCCCAGGACAGGGACTGTGCGGCACGTACCCGTTCCAGCGCTCCCTGCGCGTCTTCGGCGGATGCCCGTGCGAGATCGGCGGCGGTCCGGTCAAGGCGCTGCAACACCGCCTCTTCCCGTTGCCCGTCTCGCCCCAGGAGCCGGGCCACTGTTGTTCGGGTGCCTAACCAGGCATCGGTGCCGGCCGCCGTCACGACCGCCGTTCCTCCCGAAGCGGCAAGCCCGACCAAGATTTCCGGCAACATCCACATCCCCTATGAACAGTTGAGTGACGGACCTTCAGCCACGCCATTCAACACGCCTCGTCGGGTGCAGGGGCGACGAATCCGACAACGGGGCGACCGGCAGGGAAAAGGGCTCGGCCCTCGGAACTCGTCGGACCGGCCGCGTTCGCCGACGCGCACCCCGCCCGCTCTCCCGCCGGCGGGCGTTGACAAAGCGGAACATCGCTCCGTATCGTAATCGGAACGACGCTCCGTTTGGTGCGGAGTCGATGCCGGACGCCCCTGACGGGGCCTGACCGCCTCACCCGCCGTCAGTCGAATGAGACCGGCAGCAGAGGTCATTGAAGGGACATACGCATCATGAGTGAATCCCCCGCCCACACCTTCGGTCCGCCCACTCCAGTGCTCTCGGTCAGTCCCGTGGTGCTGCCGGCCCCCGGTCGAGCCGTGGACCTGGAGGTACGCGTCTCCGCGCCCGTGACCGGGAGCGACCTGCCGCTCATCCTGCTCTCGCACGGCCAGGGTTTCTCGAACCACCTCTCCTCGCTGAACGGCTACGCCCCCCTCGCCAACTTCTGGGCGGCGCACGGCTTCGTCGTGATCCAGCCCACCCACCTGAGCTCGAGGACACTGAGCCTGGATCCCGGTACCCCCGGGGGACCTCTGCACTGGCGCTCACGGGCCGAGGACATGACGCGCATCCTCGACCAGCTCGACGTCATCGAGGCCGCCGTACCGCAGCTTCCCGGGCGCCTGAATCACGACAAGGTCGCCGTGGCCGGGCACTCGATGGGCGGGCACACCGCGAGCCTGCTGCTCGGTGCCCGGCTCACCGATCCCGAGGAAGGAACGGAAGTGAACCTGGCCGAGCCCCGGATCAAGGCGGGTGTACTGCTCGCCGCGCCCGGCAGGGGCGGCGATGCCGTCACCGAGTTCGTGGCCGAGAACTATTCGTTCTTCTCGACCATGGACTTCTCCAAGATGACGACGCCCACGCTCGTGGTCGCCGGCGACAAGGACGCCTCCACCCATCTGACGGTTCGGGGCCCGGACTGGCACGCCGATCCGTATTTCCTCTCCCCGGGCCCCAAGTCCCTGCTCACGCTGTTCGACGCGGAGCACGGGCTCGGCGGGGTTTCCGGATACGACGTCGCCGAGACCACGGACGAGAACCCCGAGCGAGTCGCTGCGGTCCAGCGGCTCACCTGGGCCTACCTCCGCACCGCGCTCCATCCCGGGGATTCCGCTTGGCAGGCTGCGCGTGACGCGCTGACGGCCGACCCCGACCCGCTCGGACGAGTCGAGTCCAAGTGATCAGCAATACGGTGGCTGGTTGGTGAGGGAAGCCGCCACTCGCATCCACACTCCGAACTGCCGGTAGAGGCTGGGCAGAGGGCCCTGCGCCTGGACGGTCCGCGTGTCCGTCGAGGCCACCCCCGGAATTCCCAGGAGGGTGGAGGCCACGGAAGCCGACTGCCAGCGGACGGTGAGCGCGGAGGGGCCCGTTGGGACCACTGTGGCCGGTCGTTGCGCGGACAGACTGGCGGCGACCGCCTCCTCGATCGCGGCACGTGCTTCCTCGGCAGGTCGCAGATCCGCCGCGAATCTGTCCCGCGCGGTCTTCACGGCCACGGTGGTGACGGAGGCGTCCCACTCGGCCATCTCCGCGCAGGCGCGGTCGTCACCGGTGAGGACCGCCACCGGAACGCCGATGGCCGCCGCGGTGGCGTGGGCCAGGCCGATCTCACCCACCGGCCGGCCGTCCAGCCACATGTCTTCGATCTCGTGGCCCATGAAGCTGTGGCTCAGCACCCCGAGTGCGCCGGCCCGCGAGTGATAGCCGACGCAGACCATGGCGTCGTGCTCGGGCGCGAGACCTTCGAGCATGAGCATGTGCTTGGGCTTGCCGCGGATGAGGCGGGCCGCCGGGTGCAGGGCCTCCGGAAGGATGTTGCGCATCGGTCCGTGAGCATCGTTGACAGTGATGTCGGCGGCGCCGGCCGCGAGGGCACCCCGGATCGCGGCGTTGACGTCCTTTGCCATCATCGACCGTCCACGCTCGTAGTCCCGGCCGCCGGGCTGCACATCGTCGGCGTCGACGAGGCCTGTGACACCCTCCATGTCCGCGCTGATGTAGATCCGCACTGCGCACACTCCTCAAGCTTGATCACTGAGGAGACGACTGCCACTCCTCCTGCGGTTCCGCTGGGCGCGATGGCCTGCGTCACGGTGTGAAGGGGAGCGCGGACCTGCCCTGTTGGTCCGGGGAGTGACCTGCCTCACATGCTGTCACAGCGATCGATCCCGTGGTGTCTTGAGGCCGAACCCCCGGAAACGAAGGAGACACCATGACGGAGAACACCGATGTGGTCGTGGTCGGCGGCGGATACGCCGGCGTCATGGCGGCCAATCGCCTGACACAGCGCGACGACGTGACAGTGACTCTGATCAACCCGCGCCCGACCTTCGTCGAGCGGATCCGCCTGCACCAACTGGTGGGCGGGTCCCACGACGCGGTCCTCGACTACCGCAAGGTCCTGAGCGAGCGCGTGCGGCTGGTGGTCGACACCGTCACCCGGATCGACGCGGCCGAGCGCAGCGTGACGCTCGCGACCTGCGGCACGGTCGGCTACGACTATCTGGTCTACGCGGTGGGCAGTGGCAGCGCCGACCCGCAGGTGCCCGGGGCGGCCGAGTTCGCCCACCCGATCGCCGGCCTGGAGGAGGCGCAGCGGCTGCGGCCGGTCGTCGACGCCGCGCCCGCAACGGCCGCGGTGACCGTCGTCGGAGCCGGTGCGACCGGCATCGAGACCGCCGCCGAACTGGCGGAGGGGGGCCGCACCGTGACCCTGGTCTGCGGCGGCGTGCTCGGCCCTTCCCTGCACCCTCGGGGTCGGCGCTCGGTCACCAGGCGGCTGGCCGTACTCGGTGTGACCGTGCTCGAAGGCCCCGACACGAAGGTGACGGCGGTGACTCGTGATGCCGTACGGCTCAGTGACGGCCGCGAGCTGCCGAGCGAGGTGACCGTCTGGACCACCGGATTCGGTGTGCCGGACCTGGCCGCGCGCAGCGGACTGAGCACCGACGCCTTGGGCCGCCTGCTCACGGACGAGACCTTGACGAGCGTGGACGACGTGCGCATCGTCGCGGCCGGGGACTCGGCGGCGCCCTCGGACCTGCCGTTCCGGATGAGCTGCCAGGCCGCGGTTCAGCTGGGCCCGCAGGCCGCCGAGACAGTGCTCAGCCGGCTCGCGGGCGAGCAGCCCGCGCCCATCGACGTCGGGTTCGTCAGTCAGTGCATCAGTCTGGGCCGCCGCGCCGGCGTCTTTCAGCTCACCGGCAGGGATGACACCGCGAAGGGGTTCTACCTCGGCGGCCGCCCGGGTGCGAAGATCAAGGAGCTCATTTGCCGGGGCATCCCCTGGCAACTGGCGTACGGGGCACGCAAGCCCGGTGCACGCACCTGGTGGGCCAAGGACGCCGAGCGCCGACAACTGTTGCAGACCGGGCGTCGCGAGGCGCCTGCCACTGAACGGACGGCCTGACCAGGCACTCGTAGGGCGTCGCCTCGGGCCCAGGGCGCCTGATCACCACTCGGCAAATCCACGGGTATGGACGATTACTCATGAGAAGGATCTCGCTGTGGATGCACGCTTGAAGGACTTCGGCGACCGGCGTCGGCCGTGCGGGAGAGGGGCCGGGACATGAGCGACCACGTCACCGACACGGCGACCGAGACGTTCCTCGCCCACCGCAACCTGCTCTTCACCGTGGCATACGAGATGCTCGGATCGGCCGCCGACGCCGAAGACGTCCTCCAGGAAACCTGGTTGCGATGGGTCAAGGTCGACTTGGGGCAGGTACGCGAGCCGCGCGCCTACCTGGTCCGGATCACGACCCGGCAGTCGCTCAACCGGCTGCGCACGATGAGTCGCCGCAAGGAGGTGTACGTCGGTCCCTGGCTGCCCGAGCCGTTGCTCACCGCGCCGGACGTGGCCGAGGACGTCGAACTCGCCGAGAGTGTGTCGATGGCGATGATGCTCGTCCTCGAGACGCTGTCGCCGACCGAGCGCGCGGTCTTCGTGCTGCGCGAGGTCTTCGACGTCGGCTACGACGAGATCGCGGCCGCCGTCGACAAGACCCCTGCGGCCGTCCGTCAGATCGCACATCGCGCACGTCGGCACGTCGATGCCCGCCGCCCGCGCGAGGTGGTCCCCTCGGGCAGGATCCGGGCGGCTCTGGAGTCGTTCCAGCGCGCGTTCGAAGCCAGGGACCTGCAGGGCCTCATGGACGTGCTGGCGCCCGAGGTCGTCCTGGTGAGCGACGGCGGCGGCGTCAAGCAGGCCGCGCTGCGGCCGATCAGCGGCGCCGAGAAGGTGGTCCGCTTCATCGTCGGCGGGACCGGGAAGGCCGAAGGCACACTCACCAGTGACCCCACCGTGGTCAATGGCAACCCGGCACTCGTCCTACGCCTGGACGGCGAGGTCGACGGCATCATGGCGATCCGTGTCGAGGACGCCCGCATCACCGGCCTCTACTACGTCCGCAACCCGGAGAAACTGACCCGCGTCGCATCCGAGACCTCGCTCACCCTGCGATGACGACCGGTGGCGCAACGGCCCCCCGGGTATCAAGTGCCGCGTCCGGCGCGCGGTGTGTCGTGCGGGACCGGGCCAGACGCCGGTCCCGCTTCGGACGTCAGCCGATCTCGTCGGTGAAGCCCACTGACAGGAACGTCTGACGGGTGACGGGTGACGGGTGACGGGCAGTTCGGCCGGGGCCCGGCGCAGTGCGGGGGCCGGCGCGGCCGCGTCCAGCCGCTGGTCCGCCGCCTGCCAGGGATCGGTGACATCCGGGCCCGGTACGGGGTCTTTCCGTCCCGTCCGCCTCAGGTACCCGGCGCTTGCCGGGCCCCAACTGTGCGGAGAGACACGTCGATACGCGTGGTCAGCCCCGCGCGTCTCCCGCCACGGACTCCAAGCCGGGACGTGTTGGTCCTTGCCGTGGAGTGAGGGAAACGGCCTGCGGTGACTCACACGGCGATGACGGCGGCACCCACGCGACCGCCGTCGACGTCCACCACCGATCCGTGCACGAAGGAGGCCTCGTCACCGGCCAGCCAGACGGCGGCGCGCGCGATGGCGTCCGGGCTGCCGACTTCGCCGGCCGGTGTCCCCTTCATCATGACCTCGCCGGGATGCGGTTCGCTCCCTTCCGCGGTGCGGGGAGGATCACGCCAGGCGAGATGGCGTTCACCCGCACTCCCCGCGGTCCGAACTCCGCGGCCCATGCCCGGGTGAGTGTCTCCATGGCCCCCTTGGTGGAGCTGTAGAGCGCGCCGACCGGAATACCCAGGCGCGCGACCCATGACCCGAGATTGATGATGCTGCCCCCTCCGGCCTCCGCCATGGCCGGTGCGACGGCGGCGGTCAGGAAGAACGGTGCCTTGACGTTCACCGCGTAGACCCGGTCGAAGGTCTCCTCGTCCGTGGCGGTGGTCACGGCGCCCGGGTAGATGCCGGCGTTGTTCACCAGGATGTCGATGCGCCCGCCGAGGGACCTGCGTGCCCGCTCGGCCAGGTCCCGGGAGGCCCCGGCACTGCCGTCGAGGTCCGCCACGAGGAAATCGGCCCGCCCGCCGGCGGCGCGGATGCCTTCGACGACCCGGGCCGCCCGCTCCCGATCGCGCCCCGACACGATGACATGGGCCCCCTCGGCGGCGAACGCCTCGGCGATCGCCCGCCCGATATTGCTCGTCGAGCCCGTGACGAGCGCGGTCTTGTTGTGCAGTCGTTCACCCATGATGTGGTCCCTCGTCCCGCTCTCCGCGGCCGGGCAGGCCGACCGGCTCCGTACGGCGGTCCACCAGTGGGCTGAACCGCGCGACCCACTGTGCATCGGTAAAAATGGACCGGCAAGTCCAGTCTGGGGCGCCTGTGAGGACATAAAATGGACTCATCGGTCCAGTGAGTCAGCAGTGAGTTCGGTCCAGCGAGTCGCTTCAGTGAGTCGGGTCCGTACGCCGGTCCAGGGATGGAGGGAGCACGCCATGTCGCACGTGCCGACCACGAAAGGCCGGGCCACGCGGGCCCGCATCGTCGAGGGTGCCGCCGAGGTGCTCCGCGAAAGGGGTGTCGCCTTCACCACCCTCGACGACATCCGCGCCCGGACCGGCACGAGCAAGAGCCAGCTCTTCCACTACTTCCCCGAAGGCAAGGACGAACTACTGCTGGCGGTGGCACAGTTCGAGGCGGACCGCGTCCTGGAGGACCAGCAGCCGCATCTGGGATGCCTGGACTCCTGGGAGTCCTGGTACCAGTGGCGGGACGCGGTCGTGGAACGCTATGAACGCCAGGGTGATCAGTGCCCGTTGGGATCCCTGTTCCTCCAGGTCGGGCGATCCCGGCCGGGCGCACGGGCCATCGTGGCCGAGCTGATGCGTCAGTGGCAGGAGCAACTCGCCCGGGGCATACGCGCGCTCCGGGCGCGTGGCCTGGTGTCGCCCACCCTCGACGTCGACACGACGGCCGCCGCACTGCTGGCCGGAGTCCAGGGAGGCGTGTCGGTGATGATGTCCACGGGCGACTCGACCCACCTGAAGGCCGCGCTCGACACCGGTATCGAGTACCTGCGCGTGACGGCGGAGCGCCACAGCCCGCGCTGACCGTGGCGCTCCCCGTGCCCGCGATCGGTGATCACGCGGGCGTGCCATGCGATGGTCAGGCGCTCGCGCCCCGAGGCCCCGTCAGGACGTGCCGCGCGGGACGACCAGGCCGCAGTCGTACGCCAGGATCACGGCCTGGACGCGATCGCGCAGCTGGTACTTCTCCAGGATGTGGGCGACGTGCGTCTTGACCGTGGTCTCACCCACACCGAGTTCGAGCGCGATCTCCGCGTTGGACAGACCACGGGTGAGGGCGCGCAGCACGTCGAGTTCGCGCCCGGTCAGGGCGTCGAGCTTCGTCGGCACGGCCGACGTCGCGGGCGCGGCGAGGTGGGCGAAGCGGTCCAGCAGCCGGTGGGTGACGCGCGGGGAGAGTACGGCCTCACCGCCGGCCACTGTACGGATGGCGCTCACCAGAGAGTCGGCGGGACCGTCCTTGACCAGGAAACCGCTGGCCCCGGCGCGCAGGGCGTCCACGACGTGCGCGTCCAGGTCGAAGGTGGTGAGGATGACGATCCGGCTGGGTGAACCCGTTCCCACGATCCGGCGGGTGGCCTCCACACCGTCCATGTGCGGCATCCGGATGTCCATCAGGACGACGTCCGGGGTGAGGGCCTCGGCGCGCTCGACGGCGGCCACGCCGTCCGACGCCTCGCCGACGACGACGATGTCCGGTTCGGCCTCGAGGATGAGCCGGAATCCCGTCCGGATCATGGGCTGGTCATCGACCAGCAGGACGCGGATGGCTTGCATGCGGGGAGTGCCCTTCGTGCTGGGGGTCGGGTTCGGGGGAGGGGAGCGGGACGACCGCGTGGACGCAGTATCCGCCGCCCGGGCGGTTGCCGGTGTGCAGGGAGCCGCCCACGGCGCCGATCCGTTCCCGCATACCGACCAGACCGTGGCCGGAACCCCTCGTCGGCTTGGGCGGCCGAGGTGTCTCGTCTCCCTGCCGCGGCCCGTCGTCGCAGAGCCGCAGGGTGAGCCGGTGCCGCTCCGGCTCCCAGGAGACGGTCAGCGCGGTGTGCGTGTGACCGGCGTGCTTGAGGGTGTTGGTGAGGGCTTCCTGCACGACGCGGTAGACGGCGAGTTGTGAACCCGCCGGGAGCTCGGCGGGCGTTCCCCTGGTGTCGAACTCGACCTGGAGACCGGCGGCGCGCACCGACTCCACGAGCGCCGGCAGGGCGTCGACGGTGGGCTGGGGCGGTTCCTTGTTCGGGTCGCTCTCCGCCTCTTCGTCGGTCCGCAGCACGTCAAGGAGCCTGCGCAGCTCGGTGACGGTGGCCCGTCCCGTCTCCTCGACGGTGCCGTGCAGTTCGTGGGCCTTGGCGCTGTCGCGGTCCTGGACCCGGTCGGCGGCGATGGTCTGCACCACCATGAGACTGACGTTGTGGGCGACGATGTCGTGCAACTCGCGGGCGATCCGGGCCCGTTCCTCCATCACGGCGGCGCGCGCGTTGGCGACCTGTTCGCGCTCGATCGCAGCGGCCCGTTCCAGCGCCTGGTTCCGGATGGCGGCGCGTGCCCCGGAGAGCCGGCCCAGCGCCCACGCGGCGACCAGCAGCACCGTCTCGATCAGCAGGGTGGTGACGCGGTACCCGGTCGGCGCGAGCAGCGACTCGGTGACGGCCGCGGCCGGAATGAGTACCGCCACGACCAGGGTCGCCGTACGGGGGGTGGACCGTACGGCGGTGAGGAACACGCCCGTGGCCACGCCCACGTAGGTCGGTCCGATGGAGGTGCCCTCGGGTCCGGAGAGCTGCGGGATGTAGTGGAGGCCCTGGAGCGCGGCGGCCGCCGCCGACATCACCAGCAGCGCGGGCAGCGGAGCCCGGCGGTGGAAGGCGAGCGGCAGCGCGGACACCAGCACGAGCACCAGGAACCAGGTATCCGGCGAACGCAGTTCGGGCCCGCCGGGCGGGATCGCCAGCGGCGTGGCCGCGCATCCGGCGATGAGCAGCAGGGCCAGACCCGCGTCGGTGACGGCCGGGGGCACACGGCGCCCGGCGAACGAGTCCATCAGGTCCATGCGCCCCACGTTAGACGGCTCACCCGGTGCCCTGATCTGCCCTGAGGGTGAGAGCGCGCCGCCGGTCTCCTCCGCGGCGGCATCCTCCGCAAGGAGGAGGCGCCCCGCGCGGCCGGCGGCGCGAGGAGACCCTGCCCTCCTCCGTACGACGGAGGGCATCGCGGATCTCGCCCGACCGGCGGAGACCACGGTTCGACGGTGCGGCCGAGGCCGCGGCCCGTTGCCGCCGCTGGACTGGGAGCACCACTCACGGAACGCCGTGCGAGAAGCCGGAACTTGAGAAGCCGGAACGTTGGCAGCCGGAACTTGAGAAGTCGGCATTTGAGAGTCGAGGAGGAGTCACAGTGCGGTCTTGGGGCCAACAACCGGACGGGCCGACCGACGGCCGGTACGCGGTGCAGCTGACGGACGTGACCAAGCGGTACGGCGACGGCCCCTCGGCCGTCCTGGCGCTCGACAAGATCGGCGCGGGCATCGCCCCCGGCACGTTCACGGCCGTGATGGGCCCTTCGGGATCCGGCAAGAGCACCTTCCTGCACTGCGCGGCGGGCCTCGACCGGCCCACCTCGGGCTCGGTCCGGCTGGGCGCACAGGACCTGTCGACACTGAAGGAGCGACGGCTCACGGAGCTGCGGCGCACCCGCATCGGCTTCGTGTTCCAGGCGTTCAACCTGCTGCCCTCGCTGACCGTCGAGCAGAACATCACGCTGCCCCTGCGGCTGGCCGGACGGCAGGTCGACGCGGGCTGGTACGACCACATCGTGAAGGCCGTCGACCTCGGCGACCGGCTCGCGCGCTTGCCCGCCCAGCTGTCCGGCGGCCAGCAGCAGCGGGTGGCGATCGCGCGCGCCCTGGTCACCCGGCCCGAGGTGATCTTCGCCGACGAGCCGACCGGGGCGCTCGATCCGGAGACCGCACGGGACATCCTGGGGCTGCTGCGGCAGGCGGTCACCGATCTGCATCAGACGGTGGTCATGGTCACCCACGATCCGGTGGCCGCCGCACACACCGACCACGCTCTCTTCCTGAGCGCGGGGCACCTCGTCGACGCCTTGACCGAGCCGAGCGCCGACCGCGTCGCGGACGTCATGGCCGGCCTGCGCAGGGCCGCCCGATGCTGAGTCTCGCCCTGCTGACGCTCAAGGCCCGCAAGGGCGGTTTCGTCGGCACCTTCGTCGCCCTGCTGCTGGGCGCCGCCGTCCTGAGCGCGTGCGGGATCCTGCTGGAGTCGGGCATACGGGCCGGATCCTCCGCCGAGCGGTACGCGGCGGCCGACGTCGTCGTCACGGGCCGCCAGGAGGTCGAACTGACCTTCAAGGACCTCGACGGATCGACCGTGAAGGAGTCCCAACCGCTGCCCGAACGCGTACCGCTGCGGGCCTCGTCGGCCGACCGGATCACCGGCGTGGACGGAGCGAAGGCGGTGATCACGGACGTGGGCGCCCCGGTGCGGCTGGTGACCGATGCCGGTCAGCCGGTGCCGGGACACCACGGCGCGGGGGTGGAGGCGCACAACTGGTCGAGCCTGGGCCTCGGCGACTTCCGTCTGATCACCGGTCACGCGCCCCGCGCCGCCGGAGAGATCGTCCTGGACACCGAACTCGCCGCGCAGGCGGACGTCCGCCCCGGCGACGACATCCGTCTGATGACCACCTCGGTGCCCCGCACCTTCCAGGTCGCCGGACTGGTCGCCCTGAAGGACGGCGGCGCCCCCCGTCGGTCCGTGGCGTTCCTGGCCGACGCGACCCTGCGCCGGTCGGTTCCCGAAGCCTCCGTCCAGGCCTTCGGCGTCCTCGCCGCGCCCGGCGCGTCACCGCACCGACTCGCCGGCGCCATCCAGGCCGCGCTCCACGACGACACCCTCGCCGTGCACACCGGGGAGGGGCGCGGACGGGCCGAGTTCCTCGACGTCACCGTCAGCGGCTCCAACCTCGTCGTCCTGGCGGCCGCGATCGGCGGCAACGTCCTGCTCGTCGCCGTCTTCGTCCTGTACGCCACCACGTCCCTGTCGATCCGACACCGCCGCCGGGAGATCGCCCTGCTGCGCGCGATCGGCACCACCCCGGGCCAGATCCGGCGCATGGTCGCCGCCGAGGCCGCCGCCACCGGCCTGCTCGCCGGAGCGGTCGGCTGCCCGGCGGGTCTGCTCCTCGTGTACTGGCTGCGCGACCGGTTCGCCGGACACGGCATCGTGCCCTCCGACTTCGGGCTCGCCCTCAGCCCCCTGCCCTTCCTCGCGGCGGTGCTCGTCACCGTCCTGACCGCGCTGGTCGCGGTGGTGTCCGCCGCGCATCGCGCGACCCGGATCCGGCCCACCGAGGCGCTCGGCGAGGCCGCCGTGGAGACCCCGGGGCTCGGCCGCGGACGCCGGATCACCGGCGGTGTGCTGCTCGTGCTGTCGGCCGGGATCTTCGTCACCGGACTGGCACAGGACGCCGACTTCTTCACCCTCGTCGGGCTCGCCAACTCCCTCGTCCTCGTCCTCGTCGTCGCGGTCGCCGTCCTCGGCCCGCTGGTCTCCCGTACCGCCGTACGCCTCCTTGCCCCGCTGCTGAACCGGACCGGTGTCACCGGCTACCTCGCGGCGGCCAACACCCGGGCCAACGTGGTCCGGCTGGCCGGCGCGATCACCCCGCTCGTGCTCGCCGTCTCCTTCTCGTCGACCGTCGTCTTCGCGCAGACCACCGGGCTCAGGGAGTCGGCCGACCAGCTGCGGGCCGGGCTCGTCGCCGACCACGTCCTCACCGCGCCGTCCGGAGTGTCACCCGAACTCGCCGAGAAGGCGAGGGGCATGAAACAGGTGGTGTCGGCCACCGGACTGGTCAGGTCCAAGGTCGTCGCCATGGGCAGGATGCTGGGCGCCCAGGAGTCCGTCTCGCTCAGCGCGCAGGGCGTGGATCCCCGGGCGCTCGGCAGCGCCCTCGATCTGCGGCCGCGGGAAGGGAACATGAAGGCCCTGTCACGGGACACCGTGGCGATCAGCACCACCACGGCCTCCTGGCTCGGGCTCGGCGTCGGCGACACCGCCCGGCTCCACCTCGGCGACGGCACCCCGTTGCGGGCCAAGGTCGTCGCCGTGTACGAACGCGGCTTCGGATTCACCGACGTGACCGTGGACCACGACCTGTTGCTCGCCCACACCACAGGGAAGGTCGACGAGTCCGTCCTCGTACGCTCCGCCGCCTCGGCACCCGACCTGACCCAGGCCCTGTCGCACCTGGCCGCGGCCTACCCCGGCACGGTGCTCCGGGACGGCCTCGCCGTCGACGACCAGCTCGCGGAACAGCGGGCGAACGCGTGGGTCAACTACCTCGTCGTCGGCGTGATCATCGCCTACACGGCGATCACCGTCGTCAACACGCTGGCGATGAGCACGGCCGCGCGACGCCGCGAGTTCGCTCTGCTGCGGCTGTCCGGCACGGCGCGCGGGCAGGTCGCGGGCATGATGCGGCGGGAGAGCGTCATCGTCATCGCGGCCGGGGTGGGCATCGGGACCCTGCTCTCCGCGTTCCCACTCGTCCTCGTGTCGTTGGCGGTGAGCGGCACCCCGATCCCGGCCGTACCCGGCCTCGGCTACCTGGCGATCGCCGGCGCGACGGCGGCTCTCGCGGCCGCGGGCACGATGCTGCCGACGCGGATGCTGCTGAGGATCCGGCCGGTCGAGGCGATCGGCGCGAGGGAATGACCTCGGCGTGAGCGGGCCCGGGGTGCCTCACCAGGCACCCCGGGCCTCGCCCGTGCCGGACCTCGATACGGGCCTCGCCGGGCCCCGGCGGCGGTCAGTCCCTCAGGCGGTCTATCTGGCGGATCTTGTTGGTGGCGTCCAGGGCGGCGACCTTGTAGGACTCGGCCAGCGTGGGGTAGTTGAACACCGCGTCGACGAGGTAGTCGACCGTGCCGCCGCACCCCATCACGGACTGCCCGATGTGGATCAGCTCGGTGGCCCCGGTGCCGAAGCAGTGCACGCCGAGCAGCTTGCGGTCGTCCGGGGAGACCAGGAGCTTGAGCATGCCGTGCGAGTCACCGATGATCTGGCCTCGGGCCAGTTCGCGGTAACGGGAGATGCCGACCTCGAAAGGCACGCACTCCTCGGTGAGCTGGTCCTCGGTGCGCCCGATGAAGCTGATCTCCGGGATGGTGTAGATGCCGATCGGCTGGAGGTCGTGCATCGGATGCACCGGCTCGCCGAAGGCGTGGTACGCGGCCGTACGTCCCTGCTCCATCGAGGTCGCCGCCAGCGCCGGGAAGCCGATGACGTCGCCCACCGCGTAGATGTGCGGCACCTCGGTGCGGTAGTTCTCGTCGACCTTGATACGGCCGCGCGGGTCGGCGGACAACCCGGCTTTGTCCAGGTCGAGTTCGTCGGTGAGGCCCTGTCGGCCCGCGGAGTACATCACGGTGTCCGCGGGGATCTTCTTGCCGCTCTCCAGGACGGTGAGAGTGCCCCCGGGATGATGCTCGACCGAGGCGACCGTCTCCCCGAAGCGGAAGGTGACGGCGAGGTCCCGCAGGTGGTACTTGAGCGACTCGATCACCTCGACGTCGCAGAAGTCGAGCATCCCGGCCCGCTTCTCGACCACCGTGATCTTGCTGCCGAGGGCCGCGAACATGGAGGCGTATTCCATGCCGATCACCCCGGCCCCGACGATGACCATGGAGCGCGGCACTTGCTCCAGGTTGAGAACGTTGTCCGAGTCCATGATCGTGCGTCCGTCGAACGCGACGCTCGCGGGACGGGCCGGCCGGGTGCCGGTGGCGATCACGATGTGCTCGGCGGTCAGCAGCTTTTCGTTGCCGTTCGCTTCGATCAGGGCGACCGTGTGGTCGTCCACGAAGCGGCCGGTGCCGGCGAACAGGGAGACGTGGTTGCGGGACAGCTGGCTGCGGATGACGTCGACCTCGCGGCTGACCACGTGCTGGGTGCGCGCGGTCAGGTCGGCGACGGTGATGTCCTCCTTGAGGCGGTAACTCTGGCCGTACATATCGCGTTGGGTGAGGCCGGTGAGATAGAGGACCGCCTCGCGCAAGGTCTTGGAGGGGATGGTCCCGGTGTGGATGGAGACCCCGCCGACCATGTCGGGGCGGTCGAGGACGGCGACCCGGCGGCCGAGCTTGGCCGCAGCGATGGCGGCCTTCTGACCACCCGGGCCGGATCCGATGACAAGCATGTCGAAGTCGCGCACCCTCCGGAGTCTGTCAGGCCGAAGTCCTCACCCGGAAGGGTGAATGGACACCAGTCGGTCCCACGACGGAAATGAGAGTGGCTCAACGCACCAGACACGGACGCTTGCTGTCGAACTCCCAGCCGGGGACCAGGTAGCGCATCCCGACGGCGTCGTCACGCGCCCCCAACGCCTTCTCCTGGTGGAGCTCGTGGGCCGCCAGCAGCCGCTCCTTGTCGAGCCGGACACCGAGACCGGGCGCGTCCGGCACGGCGATCTCCCCGTCGACGATGCGTGGCGGTTCGACGGTCAGGCGCTCCAGACCCTCCTGCCAGATCCAGTGCGTGTCCAGGGCGTTGTACGCGCCCGGAGCCGCGGCCCCGCAGTGCGTCACCATCGCCAGTGAGATGTCGAAGTGGTTGTTCGAGTGGCAACCCCAGGTCAGCCCCATCGCGTTGCACAACTGCGCCACGCGCACCGAGCCCTGCATCGTCCAGAAGTGCGGGTCGGCCAGCGGGATGGACACCGACTGCAGGGCCAGGGCATGGGTCAGCTGCCGCCAGTCGGTGGCGATCATGTTGGTCGCGGTCGGCAGGCCCGTCGCGCGGCGGAACTCGGCCAGGATCTCCCGACCGGAGTAGCCGCCCTCGGCTCCACAGGGGTCCTCGGCGTAGGCGAGTGTGCCCACCAGGGGCGAACACAGCTCGATCGCCTCGCGCAGCGACCACGCGCCGTTCGGGTCGAGGGTGATCCGCGCCTCGGGGAAGCGGTCCTTGAGCGCCCGTACGGCCTTCACCTCCTCCGCGCCCGCGAGGACACCGCCCTTCAGCTTGAAGTCCCGGAAGCCGTACAGGTCGTGGGTCGCCTCGGCCTGCCGGACGATCGCCTCCGGCGACAGGGCCTCCTCGTGCCGGATCCGGTACCAGTCCTCGGCCGCGTCCGGCTCGCGGACGTACTCCAGTTCCGTCCGGCCGGGGTCACCGACGTAGAACAGGTAGCCGAGGACCCGTACGGAGTCGCGCTGCTGTCCGTCGCCGAGGAGCGCCGCGACGGGTACGTCGAGATGCTGCCCCAGCAGGTCGAGCAGCGCCGACTCGACCGCGGTGACGGCGTGGACGGTGGTCCGCAGGTCGAAGGTCTGGGCGCCGCGCCCACCGGCGTCGCGGTCGGCGAAACGGTCACCGATCTCGCGCAGGACGCGCTTGTAGTCCCCGACTTTCGCTCCGACGACCAGGGACTCGGCATCCCGCAGAGTCCGCGTGATCTTCTCCCCGCCGGGGACCTCACCGAGACCCGTACGCCCCTCGGAGTCCGTCAGGACGACGACGTTGCGAGTGAAGTAGGGGCCGTGCGCTCCGGAGAGGTTCAACTCCATGGAGTCCCGGCCGGCGACCGGGTAGACGGAGAAGGCGGTGACGGTCGGCTGGCTCTTGCTCATGCGTCTCAAAGTCCTTGGGTACGGGGGTGACAGGGGCTGTGGTCAGAGGCTGAGGACGTCGAGGGCCCGTTCGACCGCCAGGACACCGCCCAGACCGAGGACGGCCAGCACGGTGGTGTACGTGGTGCGGACCTTGATCGCCTCGACGACCGAGAGGTCGAAGTACTCCTTGAACAGCCAGAACCCGGGGTCGTTGACGTGCGAGAAGGCGATCGAACCGCAGCAGACGGCGAGCACCATCATCTCGGGGT
Source organism: Streptomyces mirabilis (assembly GCF_039503195.1). Classification (NCBI taxonomy): domain Bacteria; kingdom Bacillati; phylum Actinomycetota; class Actinomycetes; order Kitasatosporales; family Streptomycetaceae; genus Streptomyces; species Streptomyces mirabilis. The sequence goes on along the minus strand of NZ_JBCJKP010000001.1, from coordinate 964,414 downwards.
GTACCCCGCCGCCCGCCAGGAGCGGCAGCACCACGCCGGAGGCCGTGACGACGGCGACCGTCGCCGAGCCCAGTGCCACCCGGAGGATGACCGCGATGAGCCACGCGAGGACGATCGGCGAGATGGACCAGCCGTGCGTCTGGTCCTTGATGTAGTCGGATATCCCGCCCTCGACGAGGACGTTCTTGAAGGCGCCGCCCGCACCGATCACCAGCAGGATCATGGCCATCGCCTGGGCGGCGGAGTTGCAGGAGGCGCTGACCTCCGCGAGGCTCCGCCCCATGCGCGGGCCGAACGCCCAGACCGCCAGCATCAGGGTCAGCAGCAGTGCGATCGGCGCGGATCCGATGAAGGCGACGACGTGCAGGAACGGGCTCGAACCGGACGTGGCCATGTCGGTCACGGCGGCACCGGCGATCAGCACCACGGGGAACAGGGCCACGCCCAGTGACCAGCCGAGCCCGGGCATCTCCTCGTCCTCGAAGACCCGCTCGCTGACCAGGCCCGGGGGTATCGAGGGATTCATCGCCCTGACGAACGGCAGCCGTGGCCACGCCAGAGCGATGAGCGCGCCGACCGGGACGGCGATGAACAGGCCGTAGAACAGCGTCAGACCGACGGACGCGTGGAAGGTCGCGGCCACCGCGGTGGGACCGGGGTGAGGCGGCAGGAAGCTGTGCATGGTCGACAAAGCGATCGACATCGGCAGCCCGACCCACAGCAGCTTCGCGCCGGTCACCCGTACCAGGGTGAACGCGATGGGCACGATGATGATGAACGCGACCTCGTAGAACATCGTCACGCCGATGAGCATCGACGTCACCACCATGGCGACCTGGACGCCGCGCGGGCCGAAGGCGTCGAGGAGCTTGCCGGCGATGCGCTGGGCGGCGCCTGAATCCCCCATGACACGGCCGACCATCGCGCCCAGCCCGATGGTGAGCATCGTGTCGCCGATCTGGTCGCCGATGCCTTCCGAGAGGACGTCAGGGATCTTCTCCAGCGGAATCCCACGGACCAGACCGACACCGACCGCCACCAGCAGCAGGGCGGCGAAGCCGTTGAGTTTGAGCTTGGTCATGAGCAGCAGCAGGACCAGCACGCTGATCCCGACTACGAGAAGCGGCACGTCTCAGTTCCCCTTTGAACTGGTTGGACCGGGTGACGGGAGATGGGCCCCGGATGACGGAGGGCAGATGGCGAATTGCGGCTGACAGGTGACAGGTGACAGGTGACAGGTAACGGATGGCAGATGACAGACGCCGTCATCTGTCAGTCGGGTCGCCGTACGGCCCCGACCACCTTCAGACCGTCGTCGAGCACCTTCGCCAGCGCGTCGAGCTCCTCCGGCCCCGGGTCCGTGAGCGGCGCGCGTACCGGCCCGACCGGCAGACCGCGCAGCCCGGCGGCGGCCTTGACCAGCGACACCGCATAGCCGGGGACCCGGTCGCGCAGTTCGACGAGCGGGACGTAGAAGTCGCGCAGGAGCTTGGTCACTCCCGCGTCGTCGCCGTCCCGCAGGGCGGCGAAGAAGGCGTTCGCGATCTCCGGCGCGAAGGCGTGGACCGCCGAGGAGTAGGCGGGGACGCCTACGGTGGCGTAGGCGCGGGCCTGGATCTCGGCGGTGGAGGCGCCGTTGAAGAAGAGGAAGCCGTCGGGCGCCGCGAGTGTGAGGCGCTGGAGGCGGTCGAGGTCGCTGTGTCCGTCCTTGAGGCCGATGACCGTGGGGATCTCCGCGATCCGGCGCAGGCTGTCGGCGGTGAAGGCGACCTGGCCGCGCTGGTAGGCGATCAGCGGCAGAGAGGTGCCGGAGGCGATCCGCCGCAGCTGTTCCACCAGCCCGTCCTGCGGGGCGGCGACCAGGTAGTGGGGGAGTACCAGCGCGGCGTCCGCCCCCGCCTCCTCCGCGATCCGGGCGAAGCGCAGGGCCTGCGCCCAGCCGTAGCCGATGCCCGCGACGACCGGCAGCCGTCCGTCGGCGATCTCGACCGTGGCCCGGACGACCGCGCGGTACTCGTCCTCGTCCAGCGAGAAGAACTCCCCGGTGCCGCAGGCGGGGAACACCGCGCCCGGCGCGCTGTCCAACTGGGTGGTCAGGTAGGCCCGGTACGCCTCCAGATCGAGACCGCCATCCTCCCGGAAGCTCGTGAGCGGGAAGGACAGCACCCCGCCGACCATGCCGTCCCGCAGTCGCTTGGCCACGTCCTCGGCGGGCGTACTGAACCGTGTCATGAACTCTGTCCTCATATGCAGATGGTGTCTATGTATGAAGATGGAGGCTAGGTTCGTGAACGCGCGGGGTCAATGGGTGCGGCAGGGCGGATTTACGATGGGCTCCATGCCGGAGAGCAGTGGTGTCCGAGAAGTGAAGTCGGCGGCCCGCACGGTCGCGCTGCTGGAACTGCTCGCCGGGCGGGGCGACCGGCCGGCCCGGCTGGACGAACTCGCCGCGCAACTGGGGGTGCCGCGCAGCAGCATGTACCAGTTGCTGCAGACCCTCGTCGACCGCGGCTGGGTGCGCGCCGACACCACCGGTTCGCTGTACGGCATAGGGATCCGTGCCCTGCTCACGGGCACCAGCTATCTCGACAGCGACCGGCATGTAAGGGTGGTCCGCCCCTATCTCGACGAAGCCTCGGACGCGCTCGGCGAGACCATTCACCTGGCCCGCCTCGACGGCGCCGACGTCGTCTATCTCGCGACCCGTGAGTCCCACGAGTACGCGCGCACCCTCAGCCGGGTCGGCCGCCGGGTCCCGGCCCACGCCGGTGCCCTCGGCAAGGCCCTGCTCGCCGAGCGTCCGGACAGCGAACTGTCGCTTCCGGCGCAGCCGTTGGCCGCTCTCACGGAGAACACGCACACCGAGTCGGCCACCCTGCTCGCGGACCTCGCGGAGGTACGGGAGCGCGGCTACTCCATCGACCGCGAGGAGACGGTGCCCGGCATCGCGGGCTTCGGCTTCGCCCTGCGTTACGACACGCCGGCCGTCGACGCGATCAGCTGCTCGGTTCCGGTGGTCCGGCTCACCGGCGAGCACGAGGCCCGTATCGTCGCCGTCATGCGGGAGATGCGGATGAAGATCGAGTCCCTGCTGTCGCCCGCCTCGGGTGCTCCCGACTGGCGTTGACCGGTTCGGTGGCGACGGTTTCGGTGGAACGGCCGGTGCGGCACCGGCCGCCGTTGTTACCGTCAATCATGAACACGACCTTGTACGGCCCCAGGGCCTGGGAGGGGCCGACGCGCCGCTACGGTCCCATGCGACGGGTCGCGGTCGTTTCCGACGTCCACGCGAACGTGCCGGCACTGACCGCGGTCCTGGCGGAGATCGAGGGAGCCGGCGTCGATCTGGTGGTCTCGTGCGGAGACCTGACCTGGGGTGCCGAACCCGACCGTACGGTGGAGCTGATGGCCGGGCTGCCGCGGGCCCTGTTCGTCCGGGGCAACGGGGAGCGCACCGTCGTGGACATTCACCGCGGGGTCCGTCGTCCGAGCACCGAGCGTGAGGCGTGGGTGCCGCGGCAGCACTCGGACGCGAGTGTCGCGTTCGTCGCCGGGATCCCCTTCAGCGTCGTCGTGGACGTCGTCGGGCTGGGACCCGTGCGGTTCTGCCACGGATCGCCGCGCGGCGACACGGAGTTGGTCACACCCGCCACGCCTGCCGGGCGTTTCGCGGAGCTGGCCGCGGACGTCGAGGAGGCGGTGATCGTCACCGGGCACACGCACCTCCAGTTCGACCGCACCGTCGCCGGACGGCACAGCGTCAACCCGGGCAGCGTCGGGCTCCCCTTCCGCGAGGGTCCGCCGGGCACCGCCTTCTGGGCCCTGCTCGGCCCGGACGTCGAGCTGCGGCAGACCTCGTACGACGTCGACGCTGCCCGTGCCGCCGGGCCCCGCACGGGCGACCCCGCCGCCGAACGCATCACCGCCCGGCTGAACGCCCCGCCCACGCCGGCCGAGATCACCTCGGACGCGGAGGCGCGGGTCTTCTCCGACCAGGAGCGGGGCGCCCGGCCCACGGGGCTCCGGACAGCGGGCGACGTGTGTGGGGTTCACCCTGCTGGGGCCGTGCCCGCGTTCACGCGGCCCGGTTCAACGACGGGCGGCCAGGGTCTCCTCCACCCACTGCCTCAGCGCCGGCGCGGGCGCCGCTCCCGTCTTGCGTGCGATCACCTCTCCCTTGTCGAGCAGCAGGAGCGTCGGTACGGCCTGCACCTGGAACCGCAGGGCGAGCCGCGGGTTCTGGTCGATGTCGACCTTGACCAGCTTGACCCGCCCGGCGAGTTCGTGGGCGACCTGCTCCAGCGCGGGGCTGACCATCCGGCAGGGCCCGCACCAGGTGGCCCACAGGTCGACGACGACGTAGGGCGTCGCCTGTTCGGCGACCTCCGCGAAGTCCGCGTCGCCGGCGTCGACGATCCACGCGAGCGGGGACGCGCAGTTCCCGCAGCGTGGCGTGCCGTCGGCCGCCGCCGGCACCCGGTTCTTGCGACCGCAGTGGTCGCAGACGACCGTTTTGCTCGTGCCCGTACTCGTGGTCACCGCACTCACGCGGCTTTCCGCACGTCCGGTGCGGCCTGTCCGCCGTAGGTGACGACGAGTTCGCCGTTCTGGGCGTCGACGCGGATCGTCGTGCCGTCCTGCACATCACCGCGGATCAGCGCCCGGCCGACCATCGTCTCGACCTCGTGCGAGATGTACCGGCGCAGCGGCCGGGCTCCGTACACGGGGTCGAAGCCCTGCTCGGCGATGAGTTCGCGGGCGGCGTCGGTGAGCTCGACCGTGATCTGCCGTTCGGCCAGCCGTCGGCGCAGGTCGTCGAACTGCAGCTCCACGATCCGCTCGATCTGCGTCATGCCCAGCGGCTTGAACAGCACGATGTCGTCGACGCGGTTGAGGAACTCGGGCCGGAAGTGGCCCCGTAGATCGCTCATCACCCGCGCCCGCGCGTCGGACTTGATCTCGCCGTCGGCGGTCACCCCGTCCAGCAGGTGGGCCGAGCCGATGTTGGAGGTCATGATGATCACGGTGTTGCGGAAGTCGACGGTGCGGCCCTGGGCGTCGGTGATGCGGCCGTCGTCGAGGATCTGCAGCAGGGTGTTGAAGACGTCGGGATGGGCCTTCTCGATCTCGTCGAACAGGACCACGGAGTACGGCTTGCGGCGCACCGCCTCGGTGAGCTGGCCGCCCTCCTCGTAGCCGACGTATCCGGGCGGTGCGCCCATGAGCCGGCTGACGGTGTGCCGCTCCTGGTACTCGCTCATGTCCAGGCGGACGATGCTCTCCTCCGAGTCGAACAGCGCCGCGGCGAGCGCCTTGGCCAGTTCGGTCTTCCCGACGCCGGTGGGGCCGAGGAAGATGAACGAGCCGATCGGCCGGCGCGGGTCCCGGATCCCGGAGCGGGCTCTGATGATCGCGTCGGTGACCAGCTTGACCGCCTCGTCCTGGCCGATCACCCGCTCGGTGAGGATCTCGTCGAGGCGCAGCAGCTTCTCGCGCTCGCCCTCCTGGAGGCGGGTGACGGGGATGCCGGTCCAGGCGGCGACGATCTCCGCGATCTCGTCCTCGGTGACGACCTCGCGCAGCAGCCGGTTCTCGCCCTGCTTGGCGGCCAGCGCCTCCTCCTCCGCCGTGAGGCGGCGTTCGAGTTCGGTGAGCCTGCCGTAGCGCAGTTCGGCGGCCCGGTTGAGGTCGTAGCTGCGTTCGGCCTCCTCGGCCTCCTGCCGGACGTGCTCGAGTTCCTGGCGCAGCTCCTGCACCCGGCGGATGGCCTGGCGTTCGGCCTCCCACTGGGCGTGCATGGCGTCGGCCTCGGCGCGCAGGTCGGCCAGCTCGCGGCGCAGCTCGTCGAGTCGCTTCTGGCTGGCGGCGTCGGTCTCCTTGGCGAGCGCCGCGTCCTCGATCTCCAGACGGGTCACCCGGCGGGTGATCTCGTCCAGTTCGGCGGGCATGGAGTCGATCTCGGTACGGAGCCGCGCGCACGCCTCGTCGACCAGGTCGATGGCCTTGTCCGGCAGGAACCGGTCGGAGATGTAGCGGTGGCTGAGGGTCGCCGCCGCGACCAGCGCGGTGTCCTGGATCTTCACGCCGTGGAAGACCTCGAGGCGTTCGCGCAGTCCGCGCAGGATGGAGATGGTGTCCTCGACGCTCGGCTCGTCCACCTGCACCTGCTGGAAGCGGCGTTCGAGGGCCGCGTCGGACTCGACGTACTTGCGGTACTCGTCGAGGGTGGTGGCGCCGATCATGTGCAGCTCGCCGCGTGCCAGCATGGGCTTGAGCATGTTCCCGGCGTCCATCGCGCCCTCGGCACCGCCGCCCGCGCCGACGACCGTGTGCAGTTCGTCGATGAAGAGCAGGATGCGCCCCTCGCCCGCCTTGACCTCGCTCAGTACGGCCTGCAGCCGTTCCTCGAACTCGCCGCGGTACTTGGCGCCCGCCACCAGCGAACTCATGTCGAGCGAGAAGATCGTCCGGTCGCGCAGCCCGTCGGGCACGTCGCCCCGCACGATGCGTTGGGCGAGCCCCTCCACGATGGCGGTCTTGCCGACACCCGGGTCACCGATGAGGACGGGGTTGTTCTTCGTCTTGCGGCTCAGGATCTGGATGACCCGGCGGATCTCCGCGTCCCGGCCGATCACCGGGTCCATCTTGCCGCTGCGTGCCTCGGCGACCAGGTCACGGCCGTACTTCTCCAGTGCCTCGTACGCCGCTTCGGGCGTCGCCGAGGTGACGCGCTGGTTCCCGCGGATCCGGGTGAGCGCGGACAGGAACCCGTCCTTGCTGACGCCGTGCTCCTTGAGGAGTCGGCCGGATGCCGTGCGGGAGCCCTCGTCGACGAGTGCCAGCACCAGGTGCTCGACGGACACGTACTCGTCCTTGAGCCGCCTGGCCTCCTGCTCGGCCGAGTCCAGTACCTTCGCCAGCCGTTGGGTGACGTAGACCTGTCCTGGGGTGGCACCGGGGCCCGTCACTTTCGGCCTGCGGGCCAACTCCTCGTTCAGCGCGGTGCGCAGGGCCCGGGTGTCGGCGCCCGACTGGTCGATCAGCCGCGGTATCAGGCCGTCGGGCTGGTCGAGCAGGGCGAGGAGCAGATGCTCGCCGTCGACCTCGGTCTGGTTCAGCCGGCCGGCGATGGTCTGCGCTTCCTGGAGCGCCTCCTGGGACTTCTGGGTGAGCCGGTTCATATCCACGATTCATCACTCCTGGAGCCGGCGTTGCTGCGCCTCAGAGCGTCCTCCAACTCACTGATCCGGTCGAGCAGATCGAGCACCAGACCCAGGGAGGCGTAGTTGAGGGGGAGCGCGGCCCGTAGTCGTTGGATGCGGGCGAGGGTGGCGGGAGCGGACGGCTCGAACCACAGTCGCCCGGTGGCGTCCCGGGTGGCGTCGACGAGGCCGAGGGTGACGAACCGGCGTACGAGATCGGGATGGAGACCGGAACGGGTGGCGACGGCGTCGAGACCGAGCCGATGGGCCGGTCCGAGCGGGGCGGCGCGGACCACGATGTTCAAGGCCGGCCGGGGTACCGGGGTGGCGGTACGGCGGTGCGCACCGCCGGGGCGGGGGGCTGTGGTCATCGGGGTCTCCTCGGGTCGAAGGCGGACGCGGCGGCCAGTTCCTCGAAGAGCTCACGCTCACGGGCGGTCGGCTCGGGCGGCACCATGATGCGGACCTCCGCGTACAGGTTGCCGTCCTCGCCGCGCGGGTTGGGCATGCCCTCGCCGCGCAGCCGCAGCCGGCGGCCGCTGGAGGAGCCCGCGGGGACGGTGACCTTGGCCGTGCCGCCGGGGGTGGACACCGGCACGGTCGCGCCGAGTGCCGCCTCCCACGGTGTCACCGGAAGGACCACGTGGATGTCGCGGCCCTCCAACCGGAACCGCCCGTCGGGCTTGATCCGCACGCGCAGATACAGGTCGCCCGGCGGGGCGTCGGGGCTGCCCCTGCCGCCTTCTCCGGCCAGCCGGATGCGCTGCCCGTCCACCACCCCGCGCGGGATGTTGACGTCGTAGGTGCGCTGCCCGGTGGGGCCGCCCAGGGTGATGCCGCGCTTGCCGCCCCGGTACGCCTCCTCGACGCCGAGCTGGATCTCGGCCTCCTGGTCGGCACCCGGTACCCGACCCCAGCCGCCCCCCGCCCCCGCGCCCCCGCCACGTCCGAAGATCCCGCCGAACAGGTCCTCGAAGTCGACGCCGGAGCCGTCGAAGTCGACACCGTCCGCCGTACGGAAGCGCACCCCCCTGCCGCCTCCTCCGCCGGCCCCTCCGACGCCCGCGCTCCAGCCGCCCCGGGCACCCGCTCCCGCGGCCACCCGCTCGTCGTAGTCCTCCGGGATCTGCCGGAAGTTCTCACCGAAGCGGTCGTAGCGCTGCCTGGTCTTCGGGTCGGACAGCACGCTGTACGCGTCGTTGATCTCCTTGAAGCGCTCCTCGGCTCCCGGGTCCTTGTTGATGTCGGGGTGGTGTCTGCGCGCCAGCTTGCGGAAGGCCTGCTGGATCTCCTCCGCGCTCGCGGTGCGCGGCACTCCGAGCACGTCGTAGTAGTCCCGTGCCATGGGGCGTCACTCCTGCCGCTTGCTGACCACGACGAAGGCGGGGCGCAACTGCTTGCCGTCCGCCCCGTAGCCCGGGCTCACCACCTGGGCCACGGTGTTCGGCTCGGCGTCGGGGGTGTCGACGACTCCGACGACCTCGTGCCGGGTCGGGTCGAAGGGCACCCCGGTCTCCTCGTAGCGGGGATACCCGAGGCCGCGCAGCACCTCGACCGCCTGGTCGCGTACGGTTTCGACGCCCTTCAGCACGGCGGAGGGGTCGGAGTCGGCGTGGGCCAGCGCCCGTTCCAGGTTGTCGAGGACGGGCAGCCAGGCCCCGGCGGTGCGGGCGCGCTCCTCGACCCGCACGCGTTCCAGTTCCTTCGCGTGTCGCTTACGGAGGTTGTCCAGGTCGGCGAGCGCGCGGCGCCAGCGGTCGCGCATCTCGTCGAGGGCGGCGGTCTGTTCGTCCGACTCCGGCACCTGCGAGGACGAGGGGGTCTCGCCCGGCTGTTCCGGGGGCGTCATCGGCTCCTGCTCGGTGGCCATGACCGCTCCTCAGCTCTTGTCGAATTCCGCGTCGATCACGTCGTCGCCGGCTGTCGCCGAGGCGCTCGCGGTGTCCTCCGTCCCGGTTCCGGTTCCGGCCCGGGCCTGTGCGGCGGCGCCGGCCTGGTACTGGGCGAGCGACGCCAGCACCTGCTGGAGTTCGGAGGTCAGCGGCCTGGCCTTGTCCGGGGACGCCTCCTGCTGAACCGCCTCACGGGCATCGGCGACGAGCATGTCCGCCCGGGCCCGCTCGTGCGAGGGCACCGCGTCGCCCAGCTCGTTCAGCCGGCGCTCCACCTGGTAGGCCACGGCGTCCAGTTCGTTGCGGGCGTCCACGGCGTCGCGCAGCGCCTGGTCCTCGCCGCGGTGCTGCTCGGCCTCCTGGACCATCCGCTCGACCTCGCCCTGGTCGAGGTTGGAGCCCTCGCTGATGGTGATGGTCTGTTCCTTGCCGGTGTCCTTGTCCCGTGCGGTGACGTTCACGATGCCGTTGGCGTCGATGTCGAAGATGACCTCGACCTGCGGCTCGCCGCGCGGGGCGGGGCGGATGTCCTTCAGCTGGAAGCGGCCGAGGATCCGGTTGTCGGCGGCCATCTCGCGCTCGCCCTGCAGGACGACGATGTCCACGGCCTCCTGGTTGTCCTCGGCGGTGGAGAAGGTCTCCGAGCGGCGGACCGGGATCGTGGTGTTCCGGTCGATGATCTTCGTCATCACGCCGCCGCGGGTCTCCACGCCCAGCGACAGTGGAGTCACGTCGAGCAGCAGGACGTCCTTGACCTCGCCCTTGAGTACGCCCGCCTGGATCGCGGCGCCCAGCGCCACGACCTCGTCGGGGTTGACGCTCATGTTCGGGTCCTTGCCGCCGGTCAGTCGGCGAACCAGGTTCTGCACGGCCGGGATGCGCGTCGAGCCGCCGACGAGAATGACCTCGTCGATGTCGTTCGCGCTGGCCTTGGCGTCGGCCATCGCCTGCTTGACCGGTTCCATGGTCCGCTCGACCAGGTCGGCGGTGATCTTGTCGAACGTGGACCGCATGATCGTCTCGGTCAGGTGCTTGGGCCGGAGGCGTCCGCGGTGATGAACGGCAGGCTGACCTGCGTCTGCGTGACCGAGCTCAGCTCCGTCTTGGCCTTCTCCGCGGCTTCGAACAGCCGTTGCAGCGCCTGCGGGTCCTTGCGCAGGTCGATCCCGTTCTCCTTCTGGAAGCCGTCCGCGAGCAGGTCGACGAGGCGACGGTCGAAGTCGTCGCCGCCGAGGTGGCTGTCGCCCGCCGTCGAGCGCACTTCGACGACCCCGTCACCGACGTCCAGGATGCTCACGTCGAAGGTGCCGCCACCGAGGTCGAAGACGAGCACCGTCTCGTGCTGCTTCTTCTCCATGCCGTACGCCAGTGCCGCCGCCGTCGGCTCGTTGATGATCCGCAGTACCTCGAGCCCCGCGATGCGCCCCGCGTCCTTGGTCGCCTGGCGCTGGGCGTCGTTGAAGTACGCGGGCACGGTGATGACGGCCTCGGTGACCTTCTCGCCCAGCTGCTTGCCGGCGTCGTCGGCGAGCTTGCGCAGCACCAGCGCGCTGATCTCCTCAGGCGCGTACAGCTTGTCGCGCACCTTGAAGCGCGCGACTCCGCCGTCGCCCTCGACGACGTCGTACGCCACCGCCTTGGCCTCGTCGGAGATCTCGTCGAAGTGCCGGCCGATGAACCGCTTGGCCGAGTAGATGGTGCCCTTGGGATTGAGGATCGCCTGGCGCCGGGCGAGCTGACCCACCAGCCGTTCGCCGCTGTCGGTGAAGGCGACGATGGAGGGCGTGGTGCGCGAGCCCTCGGCATTGGGTATGACGGTCGCTTCACCGCCCTCCCATACGGCGATCACCGAGTTGGTGGTGCCCAGGTCGATTCCGACTGCCTTGCCCATGAGGAACTCCTTCGCCTGCCACCCCCGGCGTCCGCGCGTCTCCGGTGGCGGCGGTTTGTCTTCACGTGAGGTCGCGTGTCCGCGGGCGCGTCGGCGGGCGGACACGGGTCGTGGGTTCCGTCCTTGCCAGGGTGTTACGGGACGAAGGGCGACGCCTGCTCCCGACGGGGCGAAATTCGGCCCCTCCTCTCCCCCGGGAGTGCAGGAGGCCACGCGGCACGCGCCACCTCCCGGGGTGCCCGGCGCAAGAAGCGGCGAAAGGGGGTGAAAGCTAGTATTACGGCATGTCTGGCACGGCCGACGACGCGACCAGTGCGACGCACCGGAGCATCGCACCACGCGGCCTCGGCAGCCGGGCGCCGACCGCCGCACTGACCGGCTGGGGGCGCAAGCAGTCGGCGAGCCTGTACGACGTGTTCGTGCTGGCCGTGACCATGCTCGACGGCCGCCCGGTGGACGAGATCCTCCAGTTGGCCATGGACGAGGTGCCACACCTCCTCGACTGCCGGCCCGAGGGCTGCTGCATGCTCAGGGACGGCCGCTTCGAGCTCGAGGCCACGCCGAGCACACGGGCCCTCGGCGGTCGGGCAGCGCGCGCTCTGACCGACCCGGTCGGACAGCTGACCGCGCTCGAAGGGGAGGACGGCGCCGTCCACTTCCGGGAGGGCGGCTGGGGCTGGGCAGCGGGCCTGCGCAGCCCCGGCGGGCTGCTCGGCTACCTGCTCGTCAGCGCCGGGAAGCCGCCTCCCGACGAGGACCGCTTCCTCGTCTACGCCCTTGCTCAGCTGACCGGAGCCGCGCTCTACAACGCCGAGGCCCGCCGCCGCGACCGCGAGTACGCCCGACAGCTGTTCCGGGCGATCGAGGAGCGGGACGCGGTCAACGAACGACTCACCGCGCTGGTGGCGGAGCTGGAGGAGCAGCGCACCGTGCACGACGTCCTCGCCCGGACCTCCCTCACCGACGAGGGGGAGCGCGGCATCGCCGCCGCCGTGTACGAGCTGACCGGCCTCGCCACCCGTGTCGAGGACCGCTTCGGAAACCTCCTCGCCCGCGCGGGGCCGGTCCCGCCCGAGCCCGACACCAAGCCCGATCCGCTCCAGCGCGAGCAACTCATGCACGAGGCGATGCGCGAACTCGGTCCGATCCGCCACGAGGGACGCCTCGTCGGACTGGCCCGCCACCGCGGGGAGCCCCTCGGCAGCATCGAGCTGATCGACCCCGACGGCACGGCGGGCGAGGCCGAGAAGTTCGCCCTCGAACACGCGTGCACGGCGCTGTCCCTGGAACTGGCCCACCGCCGCAGTCTGGCGGAGGCCGAACTGCGCCTGCGCCGGGAACTCGTGGACGACCTGCTCACCGGCGCCGACGCCGGCGGCGCGTACGCCAGGGCCGAGGCCATCGGCCACGACCTGCACGGACCGCACCACGTCACGGTCGCACAGTGGCGGGGAACGGCCGCCGACGACCGCTTCCTGGGAGCGGTGGGACGTGCCGCGCAGGGACGGGGCCTGCGGTCGCTGCTGGCCCGACGAGGCGACATGGCGGTGCTCGTGGTCCGGGGCGAGCCGCGCGACTCGGGTCTGTACCAGGCCCTCGCCGACGAAGTGGGCTCCCCGCACGGCGCGGTGGGCATCGGCAGCCTGTGCGAGGCGGTGGCGGACATCCCGCGCTCCTTCGACCAGGCCGTCCGCGCGCTCGCCGTACGCCGCCAGTCCCACCCCGTGGACGGCACCACGACGTGCGAGGAACTCGGCCTCTACCGCATTCTGGCCCGGGACAAGGACGCGGGGGACGTCACCGACTTCGTCCGCGAATGGCTCGGCGCGCTCCTCGACTACGACGACGCCCACGGCACCGACCTGGTGCACACCCTCAGCCGGTACTTCGACCACGGCGGCAACTACGACGAGACGGCGCAGGCCCTCGCCGTGCACCGCAGCACGCTCCGCTACCGTCTGCAGCGCATCAGGGAGGTCAGCGGCCGCCGGCTCGACGAGGTGGACAGCCGCTTCAACCTCCAGGTCGCCACCCGGATCTGGAAGGTCAGCGGCCCCGCCTTCTGACCGCCCGCCTCGCCCCGCACACTCGAATCACTCGAACCGGGAGGGATCGCCCGCTCCTCGTCGTACGATCTCGGGCTCGCCCTGCGAGAAGTCGATGACGGTCGTCGGCTCGACGCCGCAGTCGCCGGAGTCGAGGACCGCGTCCACCACGTGGTCGAGTTCCTCCTTGATCTCCCAGCCCTGGGTCAGCGGCTTCTCCTGATCGGGCAGGAGCAGGGTGCTCGACAGCAGGGGCTCGCCGAGCTCGGCGAGGAGCGCCCGGGCGACGACATGGTCGGGAATCCGGACACCGACCGTCTTCTTCTTCGGGTGCAGCAGCCTGCGCGGTGCCTCCTTCGTCGCCGGGAGGATGAAGGTGTAACTACCCGGAGTCGAGGCCTTGATCGCACGGAACACCGCGTTGTCCAGCCGTACGAAGTGGGCCAGCTGCGCGAAGTCCTGGCACATCAGGGTGAAGTGGTGCCGGTCGTCCAGCCGGCGGATCGAACGGATCCGGTCGAGTCCGTCCCGGTTGCCCAGCTGAGCCCCGAGGGCGAAGCAGGAGTCGGTCGGATAGGCGACGAGCCCTCCGCCGCGGATGATGTCCGCCACCTGGCTGAGAGTGCGCTGCTGAGGGTTCTCGGGGTGCACGTCGAAGTACTTGGCCATGCGCCGAGCTTAGATCGGCGGCGTCGGGCACCTGACGATTCGCCCCAGGACCCTTCGTTCGGTCCTGAGGCCTCGCACCCCAGGTACCAACCAGGTACCATCCGAGTATGCCATCACTGAACGTGACCTTCACGGAAGCGGAGCTCGAGGGAGTGCGCGCGGCCGCGGCGGCCGACGGCAAGAGCCTCAAGCAGTATCTGCACGACCTCGGTGTCCGGGAGATGCAGCGCAGGCAGTTCGTCGCAGGCGCCACCGCCTGGGCCGACCGACTGCGCGGCGAGTTCGACGACGCGTTCCCCGACGAGGTGCCGCCCGCCGAGCGCCGGGACGGATCCGCGGCCGCCTGATGCACCTGACCATCGATGTCGCCTGGCTGCTGGACGTCCAGGAGGCCGCCCTCGCCCGCGAGGACATGTCCGTGTCGGACTACTCCGCGCTCGTCGCGGCCGTCGCCCGGCACAAGACCAAGCTGCCCACGCTCGCCGCGGCCGACCCGGACGCGGCCTGGCGCGCCGCCGCGCTGATGCACACCATCGTGCGCCTGGAGCCGCTGCCGCACCGCAACAGCCTGTTCGCGGCGTTCGTCGCCGCCCAGTACATGGACCAGTCGGGCGAGGGAATCGACCCGCCCTACGGAGCCCTGTCCGACCTCGTCCGCAAGATCCGCGACACCCGCGTCGGCGTCCCCGCCGTCGCCGACCAGCTGCGCTCCTGGAAGGTCTGAGGACGCCGGTCCACCAGATCCACCGCCGCGCCCCGGAGTCGTGATCGCAGGCAGGCGTGAGAGTGCGGGTCCCGATAGCGGGACCCATACTTTTTGAACGTCCGGAATGTCCCTTCCATTGAACCGGAATGTCCCTTCCACTGAAGGGGGCAGTCGCCTGAATTCCCGGTTGTTCCGAGCTGGACGCGCCGCCGCCGCTCTGGACGCTCTGCGAGCAAGTACAGGACGACTCGATCGGAAAGACTCATGCGAGCAACTCTGATTTACGGTGCCGGTGACGTGCGTGTGGAGGAGGTTCCCGACCCGAAGATCCAGCGGCCCACGGACGCGGTCGTACGCGTGCTGCGATCGTGCATCTGCGGCAGCGACCTGTGGCCGTACGGGTCGCGCCCGCCCTCCGAGCAGGGCGACCGCATCGGCCACGAGTTCCTGGGTGTCGTCGAGGACATCGGCGCGGAGGTGTCCGGACTGAGGACCGGAGACCTGGTGGTGGCCCCCTTCGTCTATTCGGACAACACCTGCGACTTCTGTCTCGAGGGCCTGCACACCTCGTGCCGGCACGGGGGCTTCTGGGCCACGGACGGGGTGGACGGTGGCCAGGGAGAGGCGGTGCGGGTACCGCAGGCCCAGGGCACGCTGGTGAAGCTGCCCGTCGGCGAGGACTCCGCCCTGCTGCCGTCGCTGCTGACCCTGTCGGACGTGTTCTGCACCGGCCATCACTGCGCGGTGACGGCGGGCGTCACCCCGCGTACGACCGTGGCCGTGGTCGGTGACGGAGCGGTCGGGCTGTCGGCGGTGTTGTCCGCCAAGCGGCTCGGCGCCGAGCGGATCATCCTGATGGGGCGGCACAAGGACCGCACCGATCTCGGCCGCGACTTCGGTGCCACCGACATCGTCGCCGAACGCGGTGAGGAGGGCGTCGCGCGTGTGCGCGAGCTGACCGGCGGCGACGGTACGCACACGGTGCTGGAATGCGTCGGTACGCTGCCCGCGCTTGAGACGGCGCTGGGCGTGGTGCGCGCGGGCGGCACGATCAGCCGGGTGGGCGCACCGCAGTACGACCAGGCGCCACTGGGCGTCCAGGTGTTCATGAACAACATCACCCTCACCGGCGGTGTGGCTCCGGCCCGCGCCTACATCGAGGAACTCCTCCCCGACGTCCTCGAGGGGAAGATCGAACCCGGGCGCGTCTTCGACCGCACGGTGAGCCTCGACGAGGTACCCGACGGCTATCGCGCGATGGCCGCCCGGGAGGCACTGAAGGTGCTCGTCCAGCCCTGACACCGAGTGGTGCGCCCTACTCCGGTGCCCCGGTGACCTGCGCGACAGCCCCGTGGGGGCCCTGCCACGCCCCGGAACACCGCTCCCATGAACAGCACGGTCTGCCGGGATGCGGGCCGGGCGAGCAGGCTGGATGCTCGTTGAAGATCCCATTTCCCGGGAGCATCCCATGCCCGTCCCCGTCACTCCGACCCGGCGACCCGTCGGCGATCCCCCGGGGCAAGCCCTCCCAAGTCCCGCGCCGGCGCTGGCGGCGGCCCTCCTCGGCTTCTTCGTGATCACCCTCGACACGCTGGTCGTCAACGTCGCGCTGCCCTCGATCCAGGACGACCTCGGCGGTGGCGTCACGGGCCTGCAGTGGGTCATGGACGGCTACACGCTGATGTTCGCCGCGCTGCTGCTCTCCTCGAGGGGCCCTCTCCGACCGGATCGGCGCGCGCCAGGCGTACGCGGCCGGGTTCGCGTTGTTCATCGCCGCCTCCGCGGCCTGCGGATGCGCCCCCACGCTGGGCGTTCTGATCGGGGCACGCCTGCTGCAGGGGCTCGGCGCGGCGGTCACGCTGCCCGCCTCCATGGCCCTCCTCCGCGAGGCCTACCCGGACCAGGTCGAGCGTGCCCGCGCCATCTCCATCTGGGCGATGGGCGGCGCGGTCGCCTCGGCGGCCGGACCGGTGCGCGGCGGCTTCCTGACCCTGCTCAGCTGGCGGGCGATCTTCTTCATCAACCTGCCGGTGGGCCTGGTCGCGCTGCTGCTGGTCACGAGGATCGCGCGCTCACCCCGCCGGGAGGCGCCGCTGGACCGGACCGGGCAGATCGCCGCGGTCGTGGCCATGGGCGGGCTGACGTACGGCGTGATCGAGGCCGGTGCCGACGGCTTCGGCACGCCCAGGGTGCTGATCGCGCTGAGCCTCGCGATCGTCGCGCTGATCGTGTTCCTGACGTCCCAGGCACGCGGCAGACACCCCATGGTGCCCCTGGACCTGTTCAGGTCCCGCGGTGTCGTGGTCCCGCTGCTGGGCGGCTTCGCCTTCACCGTCGGCTTCTACGGACTGGGGTTCCTGCTCAGCCTGTACTTCCAGGAACTGCGCGGCCTGTCCTCGTCGGCCACGGGCCTCGCGTTCCTGCCGATGACCGTCGTGACCGCCTTCATGAACCTGGTGGCCGCCCGGGCCGAGCGGGCGGGCACCGCGAGCGGCGTGCTCAACACCTTCCGGCAGTCGGGCGGCGCCCTGGCGGTGGCGGTCTACGGAGCGCTGATCACCACCGACTTCCTGCACGGCATGCGCGTCGGCCTCACGATCTCGACCGTCCTGCTGGTCGTGATGGCCGCGGCCACTCTCACGCTGAAGCGCCCGGCAGAAATGACCACACCCATGAAGGGGGCCAGACCATGACCACGTCGTGGACGAGCGACGAACTCACCGGGATCGGCCGGGCGGAGGAGCTGGAGATCGCGTCCGTGCGCCGCGACGGCGCGCTGAGCGGCCCCCGGACGATCTGGGTCGTCCGGGTCGGCGACGAGATCTACGTCCGCTCCGTGAACGCCCCGGGCTCCGACTGGTTCCGCGGCACCCGGGCCCGCCGCGAAGGCCGCATCGAGGCCGACGGCGTCGAGAAGGACGTCACCCTGACGGACGCCGACGGCGAGATCAACAGCGAGGTCGACGCCGCCTACCGCACCAAGTACGGCCGCTACTCCGCGAACACCATCGCCCGCATCACGAGCCCCGTGGCGGGCTCCACGACGACGCGACCGAGGCCACGCGGCGCAGTGGACGCCCAGTCAGACTTCGGCACCCGTCCGGCCGCCGACGACCCCATCAACCTCACCCCCCACTGGAGAACCGGTGCTTACCGTCCCCGCATACGCCGCCACTTCGGCGACCGAACCGCTCGCGCCGACCACCGTCGAGCGCCGTGACGTCGGCCCGCACGACGTCCTCATCGACATCAAGTACTGCGGCATCTGCCACTCCGACATCCACAACGTCCGCGGCGAGTGGGGCCCGGCGACCTACCCCCTGGTCCCCGGCCACGAGATCGCCGGCATCGTCACCCAGGTCGGTTCCGAGGTCACCCGGCACGCGGTGGGCGACCGGGTCGGCGTCGGCTGCATGGTCAACTCCTGCCGTGAGTGCGTGCCCTGTCTGCGCGGCGAGGAGCAGTACTGCCTCAAGGGCAACACCCTCACCTACGGCTCGATCGACGCCGACGGCACCCTGACCCAGGGCGGCTACTCCACCCACGTCGTGGTCAACGACGACTTCGTCGTCACCATCCCCGAGGGCCTCGGCCTCGACGAGGCCGCCCCGCTGCTGTGCGCGGGCATCACCACGTACTCCCCGTTGCGCCGCTGGGGCGCGGGCCCCGGCAAGAAGGTCGCGGTCATCGGCCTGGGCGGACTCGGTCACATGGCCGTCAAGATCGCACACGCGATGGGTGCCGAGGTCACCGTCCTGTCGCAGTCGCTGAAGAAGATGGACGACGGCCTGCGGCTGGGCGCCGACCACTACTACGCCACCAGCGACCCGGCCACCTTCGAAGAGCTCGCGGGCACCTTCGACGTCATCCTCAACACGGTCAGCGCCAAGCTCGACCTCGACACCTTCCTCGGCCTGCTCGCCGTCGGCGGCACGATGGTCAACGTCGGCGCTCCCGCGGAGCCGCTGTCGCTGAACGTGTTCTCGCTGATCATGCAGGGCCGCGTGTACGCGGGGTCGCTGATCGGCGGCAT
Organism: Streptomyces mirabilis; assembly: GCF_039503195.1. NCBI lineage: Bacteria > Bacillati > Actinomycetota > Actinomycetes > Kitasatosporales > Streptomycetaceae > Streptomyces > Streptomyces mirabilis. The sequence continues at coordinate 945,976 of NZ_JBCJKP010000001.1, read as the reverse complement.
CCGCGAGACGCAGGAGATGCTCGACTTCTGCGCCGAGCACGGCATCGGGGCCGAGGTCGAGATCATCCCCGCCGAGAAGATCAACGAGGCGTACGAGCGTGTCCTGGCCTCGGACGTGCGCTACCGCTTCGTGATCGACACCGCGACCCTGGCCTGACCCGCCGCGGCACCGTCCGCCCGAGACCACCCCGTACGAGGCGCGCCCCCGAGCCCTCGTACGGGGTGCTGCCGCACGTGCCGAGGTCACCCGAGGGGCACGTGAAGAGGGGGGCCGCTAGCCGGCCGCGGGCCGGCCGGCCCCGGCCGGCGTGCGGGCCGCTCTCCGGCCTTCCCGGCCGCGTCGAGCAGGAGCATCGCGTCGTACGCCGGGGTGCCGGGCGGGGCGTGGTACGCGACCAGGCGGTGGCCGTCCGTGGCCTCCAGTGTCATGGACTGGTAGCCGAAGGTGACGTCCCCGACCCGGCGGTGGTGGAAGGTCTTGCGGCCCGAGGAATGGCCCTTCACGTCGTACGCCTCCCACAGGCGCCCGAAGTCCGGGCTCTTGAGCAGGAGTTCGTCGACGAGGTCGGCGAGGTCCGGGGCGTCGGGGTCGGTGCCGGCGAGGGTACGCAGCCGGGCGACGCAGCCGCGGATCTGGTTCTCCCAGTCGTCCAAGAGCGCGCGGGCGGCGGGGTGGAGGAAGACGTAGCGCACGATGTTGCGCTGCTTCTCGGGCCAGTCCTCCAGCCCGGCCATCAGACGCAGGCCGCCCGGATTGGCGGCGATCATGTCCATGGTGCGGCTGACCACGTGCGCGGGATTGGGCCGCATGCTCTCCAGCAGCAGCTCGACACCGGGATCCACCGAGCCGCCCGGAAGCCCGGAGCCGCCGGGCGCCGGCGACAGCTCCGGGACGGTGCGCGCGGCGCGCGCGGCGAGGTCGCGCAGATGCTCGCGTTCGGTCCCGTCCAGCCGGAGGGCGGCGGCGAGGGCGTCGACGACGGACGGGCTCGGATTGGTCTCCTTGCCCCGCTCCAGACGCGTGTAGTAGTCGATGCTGACCCCCGCCAGCGTGGTCAGCTCCTCGCGACGCAGTCCGGGCGTGCGGCGCAGCCCCGGGCCCTCCGGTAGACCGACGTCGGCGGGAGTCACCCGGGCGCGGCGGGCGCGCAGGAAGTGCCCCAGTCCCGTACCGCCCCTGCCACCTGTGCTGCCGCTGTGCCGCTCACGTGCCATGCGAGCCAGTGTGGCAGTCCCGTGACCTGGTCGGCAGCCGTGCGGGGGCCCTGCCACACCCCCGAACACACCCAGGCGCGCGGCAGGAACCCGAGGGGCGGGCCGCCCACCCCACGGAAGTGACCCATGCGGCCCGAGCCCCTGTCAGGCGGTGGTTTCGGGGCGGTCGGGCTGCGACCAGTGGGTGTGGAAGGAGCCCTCACGATCGGTGCGCCGGTAGGTGTGGGCGCCGAAGTAGTCGCGCTGCCCCTGGAGGAGGGCGGCGGGCAGGCGGTCGGCGCGCAGGGTGTCGTAGTGCGCGAGCGCGGCGGAGAACGCGGGGACGGGGATGCCACGCCGGGCGGCGGAGGCGACGATCTCCCGCCAGGGCACCTGGGCGTCGCTGATCTCCTGGGCGAAACCGGCCTCGGCGAGCAGGCTGACGAGGTCGGGGTCGGTGGCGTAGGCGGCGCGGATACGGTCGAGGAAGGAGGCGCGGATGATGCAGCCGCCGCGCCAGATGCGCGCGACCGAGCCGAGGTCGATCTTCCAGCCGTACTCGGCGGCGGCGTCCAGGATCATCTTCCAGCCCTGGTCGTAGGCGATGACCTTCGAGGCGTACAGGGCGTGTTCTACCTGGGCGGTGAAGCGTGCGCCCTCGGTGCGGCTGAGCGGGGGAGTCGTGCCGCCGGGCAGCCCTCGGTAGGCGGCGCGCAGGTCGCTCTGGCCGGAGGCGGCGCGGGCGAAGGTGGCCTGGGCGATGGCGGTGACCGGGGAGGCCAGGTCGAGAGCGGTCTGCACGGTCCAGCGGCCGGTGCCCTTCTGCCCGGCGGCGTCGTCGACGATGTCGACGAACGCGCCGCCGGTGTGCGGGTCGGTGTGGGCGAGGACCTCGGCGGTGATCTCGACCAGATAGGAGCCGAGGCGGCCCTCGTTCCAGGTGCGGAAGACGTCGGCGATCTCGGCGGGGCTGTACCCGGCGACCTGGCGCAGCAGGTCGTAGGCCTCGGCGATGAGCTGCATGTCGGCGTATTCGATGCCGTTGTGGACCATCTTGACGAAGTGTCCGGCGCCGTCGGTGCCGATGTGGGTGGCGCAGGGTTCGCCGTCGACCTTGGCGCTGATGCGCTCGAACATCGGGCCGAGGACGGCGTACGACTCCGCCGAGCCGCCGGGCATGATGCTCGGCCCGTTGAGGGCGCCCTCCTCACCCCCGGAGATGCCCGCGCCGACGAAGTGCAGGCCGCGTTCGCGCAGCGCGGCCTCGCGGCGGCGGGTGTCGGCGAAGTGGGCGTTGCCGCCGTCGATGATCATGTCGCCGTTCTCGAGGAGTGGGGCGAACTCGTCGATGACGGCGTCGGTGGCCGCGCCCGCCTGCACCATGATCATGAGGCGGCGGGGGCGGGCGAGCGCGGCCACGAACTCCTCGGCCGTCTCGGCCGGGACGAAGGAGCCCTCGTGGCCGAACTCGTCCACCAGCGCGCGGGTGCGGCCGGCGGAGCGGTTGTGGACGGCGACGGTGTAACCGTTCCGGGCGAAGTTACGGGCCAGGTTGCGGCCCATCACTCCGAGGCCGGTGACGCCGATGGAAGCGGATGCGTTCATGAGGCTGCCTGTTCTTCGAATGTCGGCCATGTCAGGGGCGGGGCGACCCCATGACCATGGGTACGGGCCGACGGCCCGGTCTTCTCGATGTCGCGGCGGCCAATCTTGATCAGGTTCCCGGAGGACGTCGTCGTTGCCCGGTCCACGCGGCCGAAGAGTCGGCACCCCCTCCGGTCGGCGCCGACTCACCGCCTGGGGCAGCGGTCGGATGTTTCGGGTCATGCCTACGGGTAATGCGGAAGATATGGTGCAAATCGGCTACACGATGATGACCGAGCAGGCCGGCCCTCGCGACCTCGTGGAACACGTGGTCGAGGCGGAGCGGGCCGGTTTCGACTTCTCCGTCACGTCCGATCACTACTTTCCCTGGCTGGAGTCGCAGGGGCACGCCCCCTACGCGTGGAGCGTGCTCGGCGCCGCCGCCCAGGCGACGGCGCGGATACCGCTCATGACGTACGTGACCTGCCCGACGACCCGCTACCACCCCGCCGTCGTCGCGCAGAAGGCGGCGACCCTGCAAGTGCTCTCGGAGGGCCGGTTCCGGCTCGGGCTCGGCTCGGGCGAGAACCTCAACGAGCATGTGGTGGGCGGTGGTTGGCCCTCCCCGCAGGTCCGTCTTGAGATGCTCGAAGAGGCCGTGGAGATCATCCACGCGCTCTTCGGGGGCGGCGACGTGCATCACCGGGGCACGCACTTCGAGGTGGCGAACGCCCGGCTGTGGGACCTGCCGGACGAACCGCCCCCGATCGGGGTGGCCGTATCCGGCAAGCGGTCCTGTTCCCTGGCCGGCCGACTCGCGGACCTCGTCATCGCCACCGAGCCCGAGCCGGAACTCATCGAGGCCTTCGACCGAAGTGGCGGCCGGGGCAAACCACGCGTCGGGCAGGTGCCCGTCTGCTACGACCCGGACCGGGAGGCCGCGGTGGCCCGCGCGCACGAACAGTTCCGCTGGGCCCTCGGCGGCTGGCCCGTCAACGCCGAACTGCCGGGCCCCTCGGGCTTCGAGGGCGCCACCCGGTACGTCACCCCGGAGGACACCGCGGGAGCCATCCCGTGCGGCGACGACGTCGACACCTTCATGGAGGCGGTCCGGCCCTACGTGGAGGCGGACTTCACCGAGATCGCCCTGGTGCAGGTGGGCGGCGACCAGCAACTCCCGTTCATCGCCTGGGCCGAGAAGACACTGCTGCCCGCCCTGCGCGAACTCTGACGACGACGCGACCCGCACGCGGTTCGGCTCGGCTCCGCCGGTGCCGGGCCCGACCAGGAGATGTGAGAGGACACCATGAACAGCACGGCGCACCACACCGACACCGCGCACCACACCTCGTCATCCCCCGACCCGGCCGACCGGTCGGCCTCCTCCCCAGAGCGGGTGCAGGTCGTCTTGGACGCCTGTTCCGTCGCGGACGCGGACACCGTGTTGCGCGTCCTGGGTACACGCTTCGCTGAGGAGAGCGGTGACGACATGCCGCGGCACGACAGCACCGCGCGGTCCGACACCTGGACCGGCGCCTTCCTCGTGGGGCGGGACGCGCGCGACGCCGCGCTCCCGTCCGACCTCTCCCTGGACGGTTCCGTCGCGGTGGAGCTGCAAGGCGGTCCCGTGGCGGTGGACCGGCTGCGGCAGACCCTCACGTCCGCCTTCGGCGTCCAGGTGTCCGGGTCCGCCTCCGGCGACCAGGAGATCGATCTACGGCTCCGGCTGACGCACGCTTAGGCCCGTCCGGGGAACGAGTCGCCCCTCAGACCCTCAGATCTCCTCCTCCATCCGGATCACGTCCCTGAGGTTCTCGTGCGCCTTTCCGGGTTCACCTTCCTGTGCTTCGAGCAGAGCGGCGGCGATGGCGTCCAACTTGCGCTGAATCGCTCGCTCGGCCCGGAGTTCCGAATTCTTGAGCAGCGCGAGGAGCAGCAACGTCACCGCCGTCATGGAGTCGCCGGCGAGAAGGAGCCACTCCGTCGCGATTCCCGCGATGTGCACGGCGACAGTGAAGGAAACCAGCGCGAGACAGAAGACGAAGAAGGCCGGTGAACTGGTCACCGTCGACACGGACTCCGCGAATCGTTCGAACTTGCCGCGTCCGACACCGCCGCGGTCGGCGGGATGCTGAAGAGTCATGGTGCTGCGCGCCCTCCGTTGCGGGGTTCGGGCTCGACCCGGGCGGAGCCTCCGGCGCGTCGCGGACCCTCCTCGGTGGCGTGGTCGCGTACGCCGCCGAGAGGAACACGCCGCCGAGAGGAAGGGGCCGTCGCCGGCGTCGATCCCGGGCCACTGACCTCGCAGAGCGACCTCGCAGGGCGCCGACCACCGAGATGGAGCAGGCGGGCCGGAACACGGTTCGTCACCGTGAGCGGATCGAGCGGTACTGTCACATCAGCCGGAGGAGCGACGCCGAGGACCGCGCCCCGGGGCGCCGAAGACCCTGCCCGGGGCGCCGACGACCGTATCCGGGACGCCCGGGCCGTCGTCCTCAGTGCTTGGTCCGCTGGCGGATGTGGCCCACGGCCTTTTCGGTCATCTCCTGGGCCTTTCCGCGCAGCTGTTCGCCACGGCCCGCCCTCTGCATGGACTTGTCGCCCAGGGCTTTGCCGAGGGTCTCCCTCATCTTGCCCTTGAGCTGCTTCGTTCTGGCGTTGCCCTTCATCATCACAGTCGCTTTCCTCGAGGCCGCCGACGAGTGGGATGCGGCGACATGCCTTTCTTCACCGTGTGGCCAGGAGGTGGACACCGCAAACCGGCATACGCGATTTCACCGTTCGGGCCCTCTCCCGTCATTTCGCCACGGGAGGCTTCGTCGCGATCCCCTCACGTGCCGTGGACGAGGCCACCGGGGCGGTCACGAACACGGCCCCGGGCGTCCCCCTCTTGACGTCCTGGATCCCACCGCCCGACGCGTCCGTTCGGCGCACCGTCCCGTACGACGGTCCGGCGGGATCCGGCGCACCTCTTGCACGGCCCCGCGGTTGCTGATGTCATATTCAGCCGCAGGTCGGTGACTTTGGCTGATTACGCTTTCGGGCGATCCGAAAGTTTCGGCTACCTTGTGGCTGCACAGATGTTGATGCCTAAACAAGGCCTGCGTCGATGCCCTTCCCCGGTCTCGGTCGTGTCGATTCATCCCGCATGCCCGTTTCCCGACTCGCCCTCGTTCCGAGCGGAGTTCGTGTGACCCGACATCGCGCCATGGCATGGACGAGCAGTCCTCTCTCCACCGGTCCTGGTGGCGAGGTCCCCGCCGGTCCTGGTGCCGAGGCGGTCCGCACCACCCCGTAGGTGCCGCCGGTGTCGAACGGACCGCCGCCGGGGCGTCACGCCGTGGACGGCGGGTGGCTCTCCGGCTCGATGAACATCATGCGCCTGAGGGTCCTTCGAGCCCGCCGGGCGTTCCCCATCACAGCTGAGTGAAAGCCCCCCATACTCCGTGACCATTCAACTGTACGAGGGCCGACCGGCCGGTCGGCATGCCGCCGTACCGCCCGGCAGCCTGCTCCGCCGGGTCTACGCACCGCGGGCCTTCGACGCCCTGGCCTTCTCCATGTCGACGTACGCCATGCCGCTCCTGGTGCTGGCCACGACCGAATCCGCCTCGCTGACCGGGCTGGCCTTCGCGCTGGAATGGATACCGCGGGTGGCGGCCTTCGGTCTCGCCGGTGACCTGGTCGACCGGCGCGGAGCCGCCATCGTGTTCTTCCTCGCCTCCTCGGCGCGCGCGGTCCTCGTGGCCGGCGGGAGCGTCGCGCTGACGATGCTGGACCGCGGGTCGGCGCAGACACTCGTCGTGATGGCGCTGGCCGCCGCGACGGGCACACTGACGCAGTTCAGCTTCATCGCCAACGAAGCCGTGGGCGCGATCGTGAGCCGCCGTGCGGACACCCAGGCACACAAGGTGCAGGCCGTCCTGATCGGCATCGACCAGACGGCGACGCTCACCGGACCCGCGCTCGGCGGCGTCCTGCTGCTGGCGGGGCCGACCCACATGCTCGCCGTTCTGAGCGTGCTGTCGTGCCTGGCGGCGGCCCTCGCCCTGCAGACCCCGCCGACCCCCCTTCGCGGCTCCCAGCCCGGCACCACACAGCGCGGAGCGGGCCTCAAGACGGGCTGGCGGACGCTGCGTTCGCTGCCCGCGCTCGGCTGGCTGGTGGGCGGCCTGACCGTATCCAACCTCGCGCTCGGGCTGCTCCAGTCCGCCAGCCCGATCATCGTCGTCGAGCGCTTCGGTCTGTCCCCGGCGGCCGTCGGCACCCTCTGGTCGGCAGCCGCGGCCTCCACGCTGCTGACGGTCACCGTCTGCCGCTTCGCGCTCAACCGGCTGGGCCTGTGGGGAGTCGGCGTGGTGTGTTCCACCGTCGCGTCCGCGGCCTGCCTCGCCCTGGCCCACGCGCCCACGTACACCGCCTACGTCGTTCTCATGGCGCTGTTCATGGCGGGCGACGGCGGCCTGACCGTCGTCCTGCGCACGCTGCGCTCCCTGCTCATCCCCGCCGCGGTCTTCGGCAGCACCCTCTCCCTGACCATCCTGCTTCTGCTGCTGCCCTTCCCGCTCGCGGGCATCGTTGTCGCCCTCACCTCGCCGTGGGCCCTCGACTACGTCATCGCGGTGTGCGCCGCGCTGCAGGCCGTCGCTCTCGGTCTCGCCTTCCTGCGCCTGCGCACCGACCCGGTCCTGCGCACTCCGGGCAAACCAGCGCAGGTCACGGCCTGAACCAACGGGCGCCCCGCGGCGGCCCGTTGGTGCGGGCCGGGGTAGGGTCTGGCACCGGTTCGTAGCCACTGAAGGGCCACGAACCGGTGGCGGGGAGCGTCGAAGGGCTGCGAACGGTGGAATCCCACATGGGGGACGGCGGATCCATGGACGTGGACGACACGCGGTTGGAGGCGATGACCGCGCAGCCGCTGCTGACCCGGGACTACGAGACGCGCCCCGCGCTCGTCTACGAGCGGCTGAGGCAGCGGCACGGCCCCGTCGCGCCGGTCGATCTGCTGGGCGTACCGGCGTGGTTGGTGCTGGGGTACCGCGAGTCGCTTCAGGTCCTCCAGGACGACGACGCGTGGCCCAAGGGGCTGGAGAACTGGCGGGCCCGGTCGGAGGGCAGGGTTCCCGCCGACTGGCCGCTCGGACCCTCCCTCGAGGTGAACCACGTGCTGATCCAGGGAGGTCCCGGCTACCAACCGCTGCGGACGGCGTGGGACGCGGCGCTCAAGTCCTTCCAGGATCCGCGCCACCCGCAGACCAAGCGGCTGAAAGCGGCCGTCACCGCCCATGCCGACGAGCTGATCACCCTGTTGGGACAGGGCGGGGGCAGGGGCGTGGCCGCTTGGCGCTCCTCCCCGTTCATGCGCGGCCTGCGATCGCTGCCCGTACGGTACGAACTCGCCCCGCCGGTCCCCGCGTTGACGCCGGACGGGCAGGAGCGCACCGCGGGCCCGGCGTCCGACACCCCCGACACCCCCGACGTGTCCGGGACGGTGACGACGGACCAGGCCGTCCAGCGCGGCTCGTCGCTCTGGCGCTACCTGACGGGCCTGATCCGGACGGGCCGTTGAGCCTCCCCCCACACCGCGATCAACGCACCAGGCACACACCATGCCCGCCCCCGGGACACCGGCCGGCCATGCGGTCCTGGCCGAGGCGTGCGCGGTGCTGCACGGCGTCCGGAACGTCCGGCGTGCCACCCCGGGCCGCGCTCGCCGAGCACCGCGGGGACACGGAGGAAGCCGTCCGCCTCCTGGACACGTCCACGCAGGAGTACGTCCGTTGCGGACTGACCCTGCGGTACCCCCTGTTGCGCGCCGCTCCCTTGGTGAAGCACTCCGGACAGGCCCCGCGCGGCCGTGATGTGGCACCGGGCCCACCGGATCGCGCCTGAGCCAGGAATCCCCCTCGTTCACGAAGGGGAGCATTCACAGGGACAGTTCCAGCACGAGCGGGCGATGGTCCGAGATCCCCGTCGCGGGCGTGCGCACTCCGCTCGCCGCTGTCACGCCGACGCCGGTCGCGAGCACATGGTCGAACTGCACGACCGGGCGCTGCGCGGGATAGGTCGGGGTGCGGGCCAGATCGAACCAGCCGCGGGGCGACGGTGGGGTGCGGGTCTTCCCGGGAGTGTTCAGTACGACCCTGGGCAGGGCACCGATCAGGTTGAAGTCGCCCAGCAGCACATGAGGTGGGGGCAGGTCGGCGATCCAGTCGCGGACGGCGAGCAGCTGTGCGACGTTCCAGCCCGGTACGAACGACAGGTGCACCGCCACCGCCGTGAACGGACCGCCCGGTCCCTCCAGTACGGCGGCCAGCGCGGCGCGCGGCTGGTCCCGGACCAGGGTGAACCCGGGCCGCCCGGCCATCCTCAGGGGCATACCGAGGGGCGCCGGGGCCAACCGCCGGGCCCGCCAGTCCCGTACCGGAAACCGGGACAGCAAGGCGATCCCGTGCGAGGGGACGTCCGTGGCCGGGTCGACGTCCTGCGGGCCGTACACCCGCAGCCCGGGCTCGGCCGGGTCGCGGACCCACCCCCGGTCCGCCGTGGAACGGGCGTGGAACGCGCTCGCGTAGCGCCAGTGCTTCAGCCCCGCCGCGTCGGCGGCGACCGACGCCTGGTCCGCTCCGCCCGATCGCTCCTGGAGGCGGTCCAGTTCCTGCAACGCCAGGACATCGGCGTCCAGGGACAGGACGGCTCGGGCGAGCGGTCCTTCGGCCGGGTTCGGGGCGGGGAGAGGGGCCCTCCGTCCGGCAGCGCCCTGCCGTGCAGCACATTGAACGTCGCGAGCCGCACCGGCCGACGGCGCGTGCCCTGGTCCCGCTGACTTCGCTGATTCATCGTCAGGCCAGTGTCCCCGTATCGATGCGGTCCGCGGAAACCGGCGTGGGCAGCTTCCCGTGCTCGGCAACCCACGCCACCCACGCCACCCACGCCACCCATGCCACCCACGCCACCCGGACCGTCCGGCCCCGGCCGAAAAGTGCCCTGAGCCGGGGTGAACACCCAGCAATCAATAGCCAATTTCAGCCGTTGCTTTGTCATCTCCATGACAAATCTGTGCATGCGATGTCAGTCTGCTCTTGAACGTTCACCGTTCCTTCACACCCCCCACCTGTCGCGCGCCGCCGAGTTCCGACACTCCCCTCGTGGGTCACCTCGTGCAGCGCCCTTCCCTGCTCAGCGCGTTGCCAGCCGGCCACACCCTGCCGGCCCGCTCTCTCGGCCTCGACCACGGGCCGATCGTCGCCAGAAGGAGAAGCCCTTGCTCCCGCCCCACCGCACCTCGCACCGGCGCAGATACACCGCGGCGTTGGCGCTCACCGCCGCCGGCACGCTGCTCGCCGCCGGTTTCCACACCGGCGTCGCGTCCGCGGCCCCCCGCGACCGCGGCCACGCGAAGATCGTCGCCACCCCCCGGGCCGCCGCGGCCCCGGCGAAACTGTCTCCCGCCGCGCACTCCGCGCTGCTCAAGAGTGCCAGGGCCGCGGTCGGCGCCACCGCGAAGATCCTCGCCCTCGGCTCCAAGGAGAAGCTGATCGTCAAGGACGTCTCCAAGGACGCCGACGGCACCACACACACCCGCTACGAGCGCACCTACGCCGGACTGCCGGTCCTCGGCGGCGACCTCGTCGTACACGTCAGGAACGGTCTGTCCACCGTGTCCGAGGCGAGCAAGGCCGACCTCCAGGTGACGACCACCACCGCCCGCGTCTCGTCCGCCACCGCCGCCCACAAAGCAATCGCGGTCGCGAAGAAGGCCGACGCCACGCGTCCCGCGGTCGACGGCGCTCCCCGGCTCGTCGTCTGGGCCGCCGGGGCCGAGCCGGTGCTGGCCTGGGAGTCGGTGGTCGGCGGCACCCAGGACGACGGCACGCCGAGCGAGCTCCATGTCATCACCGACGCCACCTCGGGCAAGGCCCTGTTCGACTTCCAGGCGGTACGCACGGGCACGGGCACGGGTCAGTACAGCGGATCGGTTCCGCTCAGCACCACGCCGTCCGGCTCCACGTACCAGCTGGTGGACGGCGACCGCGCGGGTCACCGCACCTACGACCTCAACCAGGGCACCTCCGGCACCGGCACCCTCTTCACGGATGACAACGATGTCTGGGGAGACGGCACCCAGAGCGACCGGCAGACGGCCGGCGTGGACGTGGCCTTCGGCGCCGCGGCCACCTGGGACTACTACAAGGACGTCTTCGGCCGCAACGGCATCCGCAACGACGGCGTGGCCGCCTACAGCCGGGCGCACTACGGCAACAGCTACGTCAACGCCTTCTGGTCCGACACCTGCTTCTGCATGACGTACGGGGACGGCGCGAGCAACGCGCACCCGCTGACCGCCCTGGACGTCGCCGCGCACGAGATGAGCCACGGCGTGACCGCCGCCACCGCGGGCCTCACCTACTCGGGCGAGTCCGGTGGCCTCAACGAGGCGACCTCGGACATCTTCGCCGCCGCAGTGGAGTTCCACGCCAACCTGTCCGCCGACGTCCCCGACTACCTGGTCGGCGAGAAGATCGACATCAACGGCAACGGCACCCCGCTGCGGTACATGGACAAGCCCTCCAAGGACGGGGCGTCCCGCGACAACTGGGACTCCTCGCTGGGCGGCCTCGACGTCCACTACTCCTCCGGACCGGCCAACCACTTCTTCTACCTGCTCTCCGAGGGCAGCGGCGCCAAGACCGTCAACGGGGTCTCCTACGACAGCCCGACCTACGACGGCGTACCCGTGACCGGCATCGGCATCGAGAACGCCCAGCGGATCTGGTACCGGGCCCTGACCACCTACATGACCTCCAGCACCAACTACGCCGGCGCCCGCACCGCGACCCTCCAGGCCGCCGCCGACCTCTTCGGCGCGTACAGCGACACCTACCTCGCCGTCGCCGCCGCCTGGGCCGGGATCCATGTCGGCGACCGGATCGCGCCGGGTGTCAACGTGGCGCCGATCGACGACCAGACCAGTGGCGTCGGCCAGCAGGTCTCCCTCCAGACCAGCGCCTACACCACCAACTCCGGCGCGGGCCTGACCTATGCGGCCACCGGCCTGCCGGACGGTCTGACGATCAGCGACACCGGCCTGATCTCGGGAGTTCCCACCACCACCGGGACCAGCCCGGTGACCGTCACGGTCACCGACAGCACGGGAGCGTCCGTCTCGGTGAGCTTCACCTGGCGGGTGGCGAACATCTACGCCAACAGCACGCGGGTGGACATCCCCGACGCCGGAGCCGCGGTCGAGTCACCCATCACCGTCACCGGCCGGACCGGCAACGCCTCGGCCACCACCCAGGTCTATGTCAAGATCATCCACACCTACCGCGGTGACCTGACGGTCTCCCTGGTGGGACCCGACGGCACCGTCTACTCGCTCCTGAACCACAGCGGCGGCAGCGCCGACGACGTCGACCAGACCTTCACGGTCGACGCCTCCGCGCAACCCGTCAACGGCACCTGGAAACTGAGGGTCCAGGACACCGCCGCGATCGACGTCGGCTACATCCAGCAGTGGCAGCTCACCCCCTGACCTGTCCGCCCGCCGACCTCGCCCGTCCGGCCCGCCCCGCGCGGTCCGGGCGGGCGAACCGTCCTCACCCCCGCTCGCCCTGGACGTCGGGTGTGAGGACCAGCATCGTGACGTCGTCTCGCACGGCGGTGCAGAACCGTAGGAGGTCCTCCCAGAGGCGGTCGGTGAGGTCGGCCGGTGTCTCCCGGGCCAACGTGGTCAGGCGCTCGGCCAGGGGATAGAAGGCGCCCGTCGCGTCCCGGCTCTCGGTCACTCCGTCGGAGCCGAGGAACAGTCGGTCGCCGCGCTCCAGCCGGACGGTGCAGATCTGCGGCGGAGAGATCTCGAAGAACCCGAGACCGAGGGGGGCTCCTGGTTCGAGTACGAGCTCGACGGCCTTGCCGTCGCGCAGCAGAAAGGGATGCGGGTGTCCGCAGGACGTCAGGCGCACCGCGTCCGCGTCGGCCGAGAACTCCAGCAGCAGAGCGGTCGCGAACAGTTCGGCGTGAGCGGTCTGGGCCGAGTCCACGATGAGCCGGCGATCGAGGCGGGCCGCGGCCGATTTCAGGTCGCCCTGGTCGAGCACGGTCTCCCGGAACGCCCCGAGGAGGGAGGCGACGGTCGAGACGGCCGACAGCCCGTGCCCCTGCACATCGCCCATCACCGCCCGCACACCGTACGGGCCGGCGCGCACGTCGAAGAAGTCGCCACCCACCAGTGTCTCGCGCTGCGCCGCCCGGTAGAGCGCCGTGCAGCGCACCGGGCCCACGCGTCCGGGAAGCGGCGGCAGCACGGCCAGCTGGGCGGCCTCCGCGACGGTGCGCACCGTGACCAGGTGGGCGTCGCGCCGACTGCGCACCAGGGAGATGGCGACGCTCAGGATCGCGACGAACGTGATGGTCAGCAGGTCGGTGTTGCCCGGATGGTTGAGCTGGAGCGGCGGTACGAACAGCAACACGATGACGATGGCGCCGAAGACGGCCGTCGCCACGGGTCCGTAGGAGAGCACCGCCAGCGACGGGATGGCGCCCAGCAGGAAGCCGATGTCCAAGGGGTACCGGCTCAGGAGTTCGGCGGTGCAGACCGCCACCAGCAGGGCGGGCGGCAGCACCCGCACCCAGCGCGGTGGTGGTGCTCCGCGCAGCCAGCCCTGGCTCTCCCGGACGTGATGCCGGTGGTCGGCCGTGCCCATAGCGCTCCTCCCTACCCCACCACGCTCCTCCTTCCGGCGATCGTGCGCATCACGGTGGGCCGGGCGGACCGCCGGATGCCGAGGATTTCCCTGCTCCGCGCGGAGTTGCGTGCGGAGAATTCCCGCTGTTGGTTGAAAATCGCAATTCTCTGAGAATTCTCTTCGGGAAAAAGAGTGTCGGCGCGCGCTGAACGGACACCCGGTGTTTTCAAGCGCACCACGACATAGCTGGAGGATTTCTTCATGTACGAGAATCTGTGGGCCTACACTCCGACCAGCGGCCACACCCCCGACTCGGACCTCACCGGGTACCGGGTGGAAGCGACCGATGGGCACATCGGGAAGGTCGACAAGCACTCGGACGAGGTCGGGTCCCAGTACATCGTGGTCGACACCGGCATCTGGATCTTCGGCAAGGAGGTCCTGCTACCCGCGGGGACGATCACCACGATCACCCACGAGGACAAGACCGTCCACGTCGCCCGGACGAAGGACGAAATCAAGTCGGCACCGGAGTTCGACAAGGAGAAGCACCTCGGTGACCCGCATTACCGCGATCAGCTCGGCGGACACTACGGGTCCGGACACTGACACCGCCCCGTCCGCCGGTGCTGCCCCTTTCGGGGGCGGTGCCGGCGTTTCCGCGCCGGGCATCACCGCGCCGGGCATCACCGCGACGACGGAGCCGTTGATCGAAGGAGTGTTCCCATGGTCGCCACTCGTGGCGGGCCGGACGTGCTGGTGGTCGGTGCCGGCCTCGCCGGACTTGCCTGTGCCCGCGACCTGACGCGGGCGGGACTCGGTGTCCGCGTCCTGGAGGCCTCGGACGGGGTCGGCGGGCGCATGCGCTCCGACCGTCACGAGGGGTTCGTCATCGACCGCGGCTTCCAGGTGTTCAACACCTCCTACCCCCAGGTCCGACGGCGCCTCGCACTGCGCGCGCTGCGGCTGCGGCCCTTCACCCCCGGGGTCCTCGTGCACACCGACGAAGGCCCGCTCCGCTTCAGTGACCCGACCCGGGGCCCCCGCAGGCTCGGCGACCTGCGTCCGGGACGGCTGGCCGGCAGTCGGGACCTGGCCGCCCTGGGTGTCCTGTCGGCCCGCGACATGCTCGCTCCAGCCCGTTCGGTGAAGCACGGCGACGACCGCACCACCCGCACCGCACTGGCTGCCGGCGGATTCTCCGAGGAGTTCGTCGAGCGGTTCTTCCGTCCCTTCCTCTCCGGAGTCTTCCTGGAGGACGAGTTGGAGACGTCCAGCAGGGTGTTCCACCTCGTCTGGCGCAGCATGCTGCGCGGCACCCTGTGCCTGCCGACCGAGGGCATCGGAGCGGTGCCGCGGCTGCTCGCCGACGCGCTGCCGGCGGGCGCCGTACACCTCGACACCCCGGTGACCCGGCTCACGGACGACGGAGTCCTCCTGGGCACAGGGGGCGAACTGGCCGCGCGGGCGGTGGTGGTGGCGACCGGGCCCGGCCAGGCAGCCGCACTGCTGCCGGGACTGGAGATGCCCGAGTACCGCACCGTGACGACGTACTACCACACCGCGCCCCGCTCTCCGCTGGCCGAACCCGTCCTCGTGACGGACGTGAGGAGGAGATTCCTCAACACCTGCGTCCTGAGTGAGGTGGTGCCCGGCTACGCGCCCGGCGGGATGGCGCTGATCGCCACTTCGGTACGCGGTCAGGACCACGGAGGCCGCGAGGCGGAGGTGCGCGGAGCACTCGCCGAGGCGTACGGCACCGACACCGGCGCCTGGCAGCCGCTGACCGTGCGTACGGTGCCCGACGCGCTGCCGGCCATGCCGCCCCCACAGCCGCTCAGCCGTACCGCCCGGGTCGGCCGGCGACGCTATGTGTGCGGGGACCACCGCGCCACCGGCTCCGTCCAGGGGGCCCTGGCCTCGGGGGCCCGCGCGGCCCGCGAGGTGGCCCGGGACCTGGCGGCACAGTCACCCGTGGGCGGCTAGGCGTGTGAGGCGTCGGTGGGGGAGGCGTCGGTCAGGGACGTGGGGCGCTTGGAGAACCAGGAGCCGATCAGGGTGGGGAGCGAGGGGCCGCCGCGCAGGCACCAGAGGGCGATCACCGGGTCGCAGATCGCGCAGCCGAGCGACGAGTGCGTGGCGAACGGGATGATCGGGGCACCCCGCAGGTAGTGCAGGGCGTCCCAGGCGGTGTGCAGCAGCCAGGCGACGCCGATCCAGACGTACGAGTCGAGGCCGCGGTAGGCGCAGTAGGTGACCGCGGCGGTGAAGACGAACTCCCAGGCGCCGAAACTGCCACTGCTGAGATAGGCGGCTCCGGCCCCGGCGACCATGATGGCGTTGAACCGCCGCCTCGTGGGCTCGCGGAGCAGGGACATGAGGAACGCGTAGAGAACACCGATGAGTACGGGTGCGACGAAGAGCATGCGCGAGACGCTACGAGGGTGATCGCGGCCCCGGCAGTGGCCGGAATGACAGAGTGCGACGGGTTCTCGCCAGTCGGCATCATCGACTCCGGGTACCGTTCCCTCGTCGCGAGGCGGGGCGAGAGATGGGGCGCGACGGCCGGGCCCCGGGGCCGCGGATCAGGAGCCGCCGCAGGAGGTCACGTCGGCGTCGAGATGCCGGGCGAGTTCCTCCACGACCGCCGGGATCTCGCGGCGGAACGCGGCGAGGTCGAGACCTTCGTCGGCGAACCACGGCGAGCAACGCGCGGCTGCCGACCGCCGTGACGATCACGTGTCCCGTGCCGCAGCGGGCGCTCACTGATCACCCTCGGCGAGCAGTACCCCCTCATCAGGCCGCTCAACGCCGCCTCCGCCCCGCTCTTCCTCCACCTGGCACTCGACCGTGGCCGCAGCAACCTCGCGCTGACCCGGCACCACCTCAAGCGCCTGGAATCCGCTCCGGAGGACGGACGACCCGTGGGCGGTGGGACACTTCTCCCACAGGCGGAGTCGGAACACGGGAAGAGCTGTGATGCGCGGCCGAACGCGGACAAGGACCTCTGGCGCACCGACGCGTGGACCGGTCGGGGCCGACACCGCCCTGGTGCCGGTCCGTCACTCGGACACGGCGCGTGCGGCCGTGCTCGTCCTGCACGGGGGCCGGGCCGACAGTCTGGCCCGCTCACGGCCCTGGAACGTGGCGGCGCTGCGGATGAGGCCCGTGGTCCGGGCCGTCGCCGCGGCCGTGCCGGACGACGAGGTCTTCCTCGGACAGGTGCGCTACCGCCTCCAGGGCTGGAACGGTTCACGGGCCGACCCCGTCGGTGACGTCCGGCGGGCGCTCGCGGAGCTCGTCCGCCTCGTCGGTGCGGTGCCGGTGATTCTCGTGGGTCATTCGATGGGCGGCCGGGCGGCTCTGCGCGTCGCGGCGGCGACACAGGTGGGAGGAGTGGTGGCGCTGGCGCCCTGGTGTCCGGAGGGCGAACCGGTGGCCCACCTCCAGGACAAGAAGGTGATCGCGCTCCACGGTGACCGCGACCGCGTCACCGATCCGTCGGAGTCGATCGCGTTCGTCCGCCGGGCCAGGGCCGCCGGTTCCCGCGCGGGTGTGCTGCTGGTCAAGGGCGGTGACCACGCCATGCTCCGACGGTACGGAACCTGGCACGGCGCCACGGGGGCGGCCGTCGCCGAACTGCTGAGGCCCACGGAGCCGCCCGGCGGACTGCTCGCCCGCGCGCTTTCGGCGGCCGACTCCGGCCTGCTCTGACCGGACATGCCCCGAACCGACTCCGGGACCGGGCGCGGCGCGAGGAGCGAAATTCCGGTGCGCCGACCGCTTCGCGCTCCCTACACTCACCCCACAACGCGCGCTCACCGCACCTGCGGAACATCACGGCGCGCGTCCTGACGAGTGAGGGGAGCCGGGCCGTGCGTCACCGCACCGCTGTCGTCGTTCCCCCTTCGCGCTACGAGGTGATCCTCGTGTCTCCGGGTCCCCGGTGCCGGCTGCGCGGCCGGCGCCGGTGGTCCGTGACGAACATCTGACCTCTCTCCGCCCGTCGCCGGGCAGATCGGCTCCGTACGCCCCCATGGGGATGTGCCGTGGCCGGAGGTCCTTGCACGGCCCGTGGCACGACCCCGGGCCGCGTCGTCCGGGAAATCGCGCCGTCCCATCCGGATCATTCCGAAAGGCCATGGGCCGTGCGTACCGACCTGCACCGTCACCTCGACACCCCGCTCGCCGCCGTCCGCAACCTGGGCATCCTCGCCCACGTCGACGCCGGGAAGACCACCCTCACCGAGCGGATCCTCTACCTCACCGGGACCACCCACAAGCGGGGTGAGGTCCATGAGGGCACCACCGTCACCGACTTCGACCCCCAGGAACGCGATCGTGGCATCACCATCTTCGCCGCGGCCGTGAGCTGTGCCTGGGACGCACACCGGATCAACCTGATCGACACCCCGGGCCACGTGGACTTCTCCGACGAGGTGGCGCGCTCCCTGCGGGTGCTCGACGGCGCCGTGGCGGTCTTCGACGCCGTCGCGGGAGTCGAACCGCAGAGCGAGGCGGTGTGGCGCCAGGCGGACCGGTACGGCGTGCCGAGGATCGCCTTCGTCAACAAGCTCGACCGCGCCGGTGCCGACCTCGACACCGCGGTCGAGTCGATCAGGGAGCGGCTCCATCCGGCCCCGCTGGTCGTCCAGTTGCCGATCGGATCGGAGGCCGGGTTCACCGGTGTGGTGAATCTGCTGCGCATGCGGTCACTGGTCTGGCCCGAAGGCCGCGACACGGTCGAGGAAGGCCCGGTGCCCGAGGCGCTGAGGGACGCCGCGGAAGGCCGCCGCCGACAGCTGGAGGAAGCGGTGGCGGAACTCCACCCCGGCGCGCTCGAGGAGTTCTGCGCGGAAGGGAGGCTCTCCGCGCGGACCCTGACCGCCGCACTGCGCGACCTGACCCGTTCCGGCGACGGCGTGGTGGTGCTGTGCGGCTCGGCCTACCGCAACCGCGGGATCGAGCCACTGCTGGATGCCGTGGTGGCCTACCTGCCGTCGCCGCGCGACGTGCCCGCGGTACGCGGCACCCGGGACGGTGGGGAACAGGAGCGGTTCGCCGACCCGGCGGCACCGTTCGCGGCACTGGTGTTCAAGGTGAACGGGACCGCCACGGGGCGGCTGACGCACCTGCGTGTCTATTCGGGCACGATCGGGAAGGGAGAGACGGTGTGGGACTCGGGCACGGGGCGCACCGAGCGCATCGGCCGGATCCTGCGGGTGCAGGCAGACCGCCACGCCCCACTGGAGCGGGCGGTGGCGGGTGACATCGTCGCGGTGGTCGGGCTGAAGTCGGCCCGCGCGGGGTCGACCCTGTGCGCCCCCGGGGCTCCGTTGGTTCTCGAACCGCCGACCGTCGCCGATCCGGTCGTCTCGGTGGCCGTCGAGGCCGTCGCCGGCGCTGAGGTGGAGCTGTTGGTGTCCGCGTTGACGCGGCTGGTCGAGGAGGATCCCTCGCTGGTCGTGCGCACCGACCCCGAGACCGGCCAGCTGGTCCTGTCGGGCATGGGCGAACTGCATCTGGAGGTGGCGGTGGAGAAGATCCGGCTCGCCCACGGTCTGGACGTCCGGGTCGGCCGGCCGAGGGTGGCCTATCGGGAGACGGTCGTCCGGGGAGTGTCGGGGCTGGTTCACCGGCACGTCAAACAGGACGGCGGTGCCGGTGAGTTCGCCCATGTCGTGCTCGACGTGGAGCCGCTGGAGGACGTCCCGGGCGACGGCGACGGGGGCGCGGCGCGCTTCGAGTTCCGCTCGACCGTCGTCGGCGGACGGGTGCCACAGGAGTACGTCCGGGCGCTGGAGGCCGGGTGCCGTGACGCGCTGGCCGACGGGCCGCTCGGCGGGCATCCGGTCACCGGGGTGCGTGTCGTCCTCACCGATGGAGCGACCCATCTGAAGGACTCTTCGGAGCGGGCGTTCCGGACGGCCGGCCGGTTCGCGCTGCGGGAGGCACTGCGCGCCTGCGCGATGGTTCTCCTGGAACCGGTGGCGGACGTCACGGTCACCGTGCCGGACGACGCCGTGGGCGGGGTCCTCGGTGACCTGGCGGCGCGACGCGGGCACGTCACGGGCTCCGTCACGCGGGCGGGCGTCGCGGCGATCGCCGCGACCGTGCCGCTGGTCGAGCTGTTCGGCTACGCGACCCGGCTGCGCAGCCGGACCCGGGGCAGGGGAGTCTTCACCGCCCGGCCCGCCGGGTACGCCCCGGCACCGAGCACGGCGGCAACCGGGACTGTGGCCCGGTGACGCACGGGACGGTCCCGCCCGACTTCGGGCGGGACCGTCCCGTGGCGCCCCGGTCGAACGCTGTCCCTGTAGAACGCAGCCCGGGGCGGGTGCGTCGGACGACCGTGGCGCGTCAGGCGACCGCGGGATCGAGCAGCCCGGTGCGAAGACGCTTGATGATGCGGGTGATCAGACGCGAGACGTGCATCTGCGAGATGCCGAGTTCCTCGCCGATCTGGGCCTGGGTGCGCTCCTCGACGAAACGCATGTGGATGATCCGGCGCTGACGTTCGTCCAGTTCGGCGATCAGCGGGGCCAGGGACTGGAAGTCGTCGACGAGTTCGAGCGAGGGATCGTCCTCGCCGATGAAGTCCGCGAGAACGGTGTCCCCGTCCGCGCCGTCGTCGGCCGTGAGCGCGGCGTCGAGGGACGAGGAGTTGTAGCCGTTGGAGGCCTTGCGCGCCTCGATGACCTCCTCCTCGGAGAGGGACATCAGCGCGGCCAGCTCACGCGTGGTCGGGGTGCGGCCGAGGCGGGTGCGCAGTTCTTCCGTCGCCTTGGCGAGTTCGATCCGCGCCTCCTGAAGACGGCGGGGCACATGGACGGCCCAGCTGGTGTCGCGGAAGAAACGCTTGATCTCGCCGACGATGTACGGAACGGCGAAGGAGGTGAACTCGACCTCGCGGGTCAGCTCGAAACGGTCGATCGCCTTGATGAGCCCGATCGTGCCGACCTGGACGATGTCCTCCATCTCGTCCTGGTTGCGGCTGCGGAAGCGGGCCGCCGCGTAGCGCACGAGGGAGAGGTTCATCTCTATGAGCGTGTTGCGCGCGTACTGGTAGTCGTGCGTGCCTTCCTCCAGCACGGCCAGCCGGTCGAAGAACTGACGCGACAAAGAGCGCGCGTCCTTCGGGCTGATCTTCAGCGGCTCGTCGATCAGGGGGAGTGCCTCCTCCTGTGCCGTCCCTGCCTGCTGTGCCGTGTTGGTTGCCTTCGCTGCCGTCACGGCTGCCATGCGATCCACCCCAGTTCGTTCGAAGGAATTGAAGACAGTGCCCGTCTGCCCCGTCTCAAGCCAGTCATGCCACCCAATCTCCGAAACCCGCGGAACGTCTCTGTTCCGCGGCCCGCCGGAGGTGGGGCCCGTACTACTTCTCGCCGAAGCCCTCCGCCGGATGCACACCGACGGCAACCGTCGCCGCCTACAGTGGGATCCGAGGTGAGCCAGTGGGCATGGAGCAGGGAGAAGACGGAGCGCGGTCGCTCTTCGTCCGAGACCGGGCGGAGCCGTTCGCGCACCCCGCGCTCCTGTACCGCTCCGAGCAGGAGTACGCCCAAGGCACGCTGCCGTTCGTGTCCGAGGGCCTCGCCGTCGGCCTGCCCGTGGCGGTGGCGGCACCTCCGTCTCGACTGGCACTGCTCAAGGCGGAACTCGGACCGGTCGCCCACGAGGTCCGCTGGATCGACATGACACGGGCCGGCCGGAACCCCGGCCGGATCATCCCCGCCGTCCTGCGTTCCTTCGCCGACGCCCACCCCGGACGCCCTGTGCGCATCATCGGGGAGCCGATCTGGTACGGCCGTAAGCCGATCGAGTACCCGGCCTGCGTCCAGCACGAAGCCCTCATCAACACGGCGTTCCACGGCCGCGGCGCGACCATCCTCTGCCCTTACGACGCCCGAACCCACTCCGACGACGTGATCGCCGACGCACACGCCACGCACCCCGTGGTGATCAGCGACGGGCGGCCCGCCGTCAGCCACGCCTACGATCCCGAACGCGTCCTCGCGCGCTACAACGAGACCTTGCCGTATCCGCCGGGAGCGGCCACGGTCCGCTTCGCCGCCGGACTGCTGCCTGCCGCACGCGACTTCGCGCTGCGTGAGGCACGGGAGCGAGGGATGGCGCCGCCCCGGCTGCAGGATCTGAACCTCGTCGTCGCGGAGTTGACGACCAACAGCGTGGTGCACGGAGGCGGTTCGGGGACGCTGCGGATCTGGGCCGAGAGCGAGCAGATCGTCTGCGAGGTGCGTGACGAGGGACACCTGACCGACCCCCTGGCCGGCCGCCGCCCGGTGCGCCCGGACCAACTCGGCGGACGGGGCCTGCTCCTCGTCCACTTCCTGTCCGACCTGGTACGCGTCCACACCGCCGCGTCCGGAACGACCGTACGCAGCTATCTCGCCCGAAGATGACCGCGGTCGCTCCGCCCGGGGCCGGCCGTGCCCCTCGCTGCTCGCCGTACGCGCTCTACTCGCCGCGGTGCCGCCAGTACCAGACCAGGACCGCGACGAGCCCGCAGAGATAGACCAGGGGCAGGACCAGTCCCGGGACACGGGCCGCGTTCACGAAGCGGCCCCGACGGGAGAACGGGCCGATCCGGCCGGGGTGTGTGCCATGGCTGTCTGCTTTCGATGAGCTGCGGGCCGGTGGGGGCGTGTGCGGCGACAGGAGCGGACTGATCGGTACTCGCGGCCCAGGTGGTGGGCTCCATGATGACGGCAGGACCCGCGGTTCGGCCCCGTCCGGGCCGGCTGGACTTGTGTACGGGGGGTTCCGCCCGCGCGAGCGGTACACGGAGACCGGCTCCCGTTCCGGGCGCGCACCGATGCGCGAGGTTGTGTCGACAGGATTCCTGGGGGCACTCGGACTCCACCACCACTTCGGATGAGGAGAGTTCATGCTCGGAATCGTTGCGGCGATCGTGCTGTTCATCGCGTTCTTGATCAATGCCGCGGACCTCTCGACCAACGACGTCTTCACGTCGACCAACGTCATGCTCATAGGCCTGGCCCTGCTCGCTCTGCACGTCTCCGGCGTCGGCGGCGGCTGGGCGACCCGCGGCCGTAGGCGCTGACACCTGGGGTGGACGATTCAGGAGGAACAGTATGACGATCGACAGAATCTGGTCGTACGCGCCGGGGTTCGGCAGCCCCGAGGCGCTGGACCTCACGGGCTACACCGTCGAGGCGAGCGACGGGACGATGGGACACGTGGACCGACAGGCCGACGATCGCGGTATGCGTCACCTGATCGTCGACACCGGCGTGTGGGTTTTCGGCAAGAGTGTTCTGGTACCTGTGGGTGTCGTCGCCGACATCGACACACGGGCGCGGAAGGTGACCATGGCCCGCACCCGGGAGGAGATGACCTCGGCACCGGTCTTCCAGACCGACCGCGAGACCCTGGACCCCGCATACCTGGCCCGGGTCGGCAGCTACTACCGAAGCCTGCCGCCCGGACACCTCGCCTGATGGCGTCGTCCCCGAGCGGACGACGCCATCGCAGCCCAAGGAGCCCGAGTGACCTACGACGTCGGCGCGTTGCGCGCCCAGATCCCCGCTCTGCGGACCGGCATCGCGTATTTCGACGGTCCGGGAGGCACCCAGACGCCGGCGCCGGTCGGCGCGGCGATCGCCGACGCGCTCACCCGCCCGCTGTCGAACCGGGGGAGCGTCACGGTGGGAGAGGCGAACGCGGAGGCTCTCGTCAGGGAGTTCCGGCAGACCATGGCCGACCTGTTGGGCGGGGAGTCCTCGGGAGTCGTCTTCGGCCGCAGCGCCACCCAACTCACGTACGACTTCTCCCGGGCGCTGGCCAAGGACTGGGCCCCCGGCGACGAGATCGTGGTGAGCCGGCTCGACCACGACGCCAACATCCGCCCCTGGCTCCAGGCCGCGGAGCGGACCGGCGCCCGGGTGCGATGGGCCGACTTCGATCCGGCCACCGGCGAACTCCCGCCCTCGGCCGTGGGCGAACTGCTCACCGAACGCACCCGGCTGGTCGCCGTCACCGCCGCCTCCAACCTGATCGGCACGCTCCCCGACGTCGCGGAGATCGCCCGTCTGGTCCACCGCACGGATGCACTGCTCTACGTCGACGGCGTGCACTACACGGCGCACACGTTCGTGGACCTCGCACGGCTCGGCGCCGACTTCTTCGTCTGCTCGCCGTACAAGTTCCTCGGCCCGCACCACGGCGTGCTCGCCGCCGCACCGGCCCTGCTGGAGACGCTGCGTCCCGACAAGCTGCTGCCCTCCTCCGACGCGGTCCCGGAGCGTTTCGAGCTCGGGACGCTGCCCTATGAGCTCCTCGCCGGCACCCGCGCCGCCGTCGACCTGCTCGCCGGTCTCGGGACCGGTCCGGCGGACGACCGGCGCGCCCGGCTGCGGTCCGCGTTCGCGTCGATCGAGCGGCACGAGCGAGCGCTGCGGGACCGGATGGAGAACGGCCTGGCCGCACTCGCGGGCGTCACGATCCACTCCCGGGCGGCCGACCGCACCCCCACGCTGCTCCTGACCTTCGACGACCGCGACACGGACGACGCCTACCGCTTCCTGGCGGCGCGGAGCGTGCACGCGCCCGCGGGAACGTTCTACGCGCTGGAGGCATCGCGCCACCTCGGCCTGGGCGACACCGGAGGCCTGCGCCTCGGACTGTCGCCGTACAACGACGAGGACGACGTGGAACGGCTGCTGGAGGGCCTGGCGGCATTCCTGAAGTCGTGAGCCCCGTGACCCCCTACATCGCGACCACCGGCACTTCCCGGGCCGCGACCTGCACTTCCTAGGCGGCGGGTCCCCGGGACGCCGTGTCCGCGGGGGTCGACACCGGTACTCCGAGGGGGCGGGCGAGGCCGATCACGCCTTCGTCCAAGCGCTGCAGATGCCGCAGGACCCGGTCGGTCACGCGGTCGTGCCGGGGAAGGCCCGGCCGGTCCGTCTCCAGCATGGACGCGAGGCTG
This sequence comes from Streptomyces mirabilis, assembly GCF_039503195.1. Classification (NCBI taxonomy): domain Bacteria; kingdom Bacillati; phylum Actinomycetota; class Actinomycetes; order Kitasatosporales; family Streptomycetaceae; genus Streptomyces; species Streptomyces mirabilis. Next base: position 921,538 of record NZ_JBCJKP010000001.1, on the reverse strand, counting down.
GGGCCGGTCTCGGCCCCGCCCTCGGTGTCGTCGTCCTCGACCCTTGCGACAAGGACGTCGATGTTGCGCGCGATGCGCCGGCCGGCTCCCTTGAGCCGGGGATCGGCCGCGACGGTCTTGCTGTAGGGCAGCAGCTCGGCCGTCGCCGCCAGGGAACGCGCGTGGTACGCGCACGTCTCCAGGAGCGCCACGAGATAGCGCGCGGTCTGCCGGCGGGCCCGCAGCGGGGTGATCGGGTGGGTCAACGGCTGCGTGGAGGACCGTAGATCGTCCAGAGCCGTGTCGAGATCCCGCGCCTTGTCCAGCAGCTCGATCGCCGGGCCGCCGCTCAGCTGGTCGACCGCCGCACCGGTGACCTCCCCGAGCCGCTTCAAAACCGTGGCCAGCAGCTCGTCGGTACGGCGGTCCGTGTTCACCGGCAGCACCAGGGCGGCCGCGATGACACCACAGGTGGCGCCGAGCGCCGTCTCCTCGATACGTAGGACGAGCACCCCGGTGCTGTAGGTGTTGAGCAGCGTGTACAGCAGGCCCAGCATCGCCGTGACGAAGAAGGACATGAGGGCGTACGACAGCGGCGCGGTGAAGAACATCGCGAAGATGAACAGCAGCACCAGGGCGAACGCGGTCCAGGTGTGGGAGCCGACCAGACTCGCCAGCAGGGCGCCGGCGACGACGCCGAGGACGGTGCCCAGCAGCCGCCGGTACCCCTTGACCAGGATCTCTCCGGTGGACGCCGTGTTCAGGAAGACCACCCAGCAGGTCAGCACGGCCCAGTACCAGCGCTGACTGGAGAGGAACTCCCCACCGACGATGGCCAGGGCCGAACCCACCGACACCTGGACCGCGGTGCGGGTCGTCGGACGTTTCCACCCCGTGGGGTCGTGCGCGTCCTCCTCGTCCTCTTCCTCCCTGGCGATGGCGATGTCCTCGGCGTCCAACTCCTCACGGGAACGGGTCGTCGACGGTGTGTCGTCGGACTCGTCCTGCGGCCCGTCGAGGGCGAGCCGCAGCCCGAGGACGGAACGCCCCGTCTCCCCGATCCCGCGGAAGACGTCCTGGACGGCCGCCGAGGCGCGCGGCAGGTTCTCCTCGTCGCGGTAACCGAGCAGCCGGTTGCGCACATGGGCCACCCCGGTGCCGCGGTCCTCGGCGACCGGGCGCAGGACGAGCAGGCGCAGCGCTTCGAGATCACGGCGCAGGGTGGCGGTGGTGTCGTCCTGCGCCCGGAGCCGGTCGCTCGCCGCGGGCACGGGTGCGTTCGGCAGATGCAGGGTGAGCGTGTCGGCGCGTTCCGCGCTGCGAGCGGTCAGGATGAGCACCCCGAGCCGCTCGGCGGCGATCTCGGCGTCGGCGATACGCCGCTGCACGAGCGCGGCGGTGGCGCTGTCGCTGGTCCCCTCCGCCAGCCGTCCCTGGATCATCATCGCGCTCTCGTGGAGCCGGGCGGTGTGCCGCCTGACCTCCTGCAGAGCCTTCTCCACCCGGTCAGGTCCGGCGTCCAGCAACTCGATCTGGGTGGACACCAGTTGCGCCAGACGGGCCCGGAAGGCCGCGCGCAGCCGACGCAGCACACGCTCGGGCGTCTCCGGCACGACGACGAAACGCACCAGCGCGCTGCACACGAACGCGACGACCAGGGTCCCGCACAGTCCCGGCAGACCGGAGACGCCGGCCCGGACGAACAGCGACACGAAGTAGACCTGGAACCCGATGAGGCCCAGCGCCGTTCCGCGATCACCGAAGCGGCGGCTGTACACGGCCGCGAAGATCAGCGCCAGGAAGAAGAGGTCACCCGCGACCACGTGGGTGCTGAGCACCGCCCCCAGCGACATCGCGGCGAGCGCCACGACCAGCCCGAGCGCGAGCGTGACCGCCTGTTTGCGCTGCTGCTTCTCCTTGATGGCGAAGGTCGCGGCCATGGCCGCGATGGCACCGGCGACCAAGTGAGTCTTACTGGCCCCGAGCAGCGCCAGTACGGCGAGCGTGAGCGCGATGGCCCCCACCGTCCGCAGCCCGGCCATGAGCCGCAGCAGCCCGGGGTCCGATGCCGCGAATCGGTCCCAGATCCTCGTCCGGACCGGCCGTGTCGCTGTCCTCACGCTGTTGTTCTGCCTCGCTCTCCGCCATGATCGGCGGTTCCAGCATGGCACGTGTCGACGCCCGCGCGTCCTTCCCGGCGTCCGCGGCGACCCCGGACTCAGTCGGCCTCGCTCAGCGCGGGCGTCAACTGCGCCCAGGGATTGGGGGGTTCTCCCGTCACGGGACCGAGCGGTACGAGCGCCTCGGGCACACCGTGGACGAGATGGCAGAACCGGTCGGGCGGGTGCCGGGGTGCGGCCGACCGACCCCGGCGACCTTCGCCGCCGCACGGCTCCACAGGGTGACGGAGCGCTGTTGGCCAGTACCGTCCGGGCCGGGAACGGCGGAACCGTTGCTATCGCTCGTGAGGCGGAGACGTTCTCGGCCCACGCGTGATTTCCGGCCGCGGGGCTGACCGCGTCGAGTGCGTGGCGGCCATGGCGTGGTCTTGTCCGTGGTCCGGGCAACGGCACCTGGGTGTGCCAGGGGGCGGACTTCATGGTGGCGCGGGAACATGGGGGTGACCCGTGCGCCTCGGTCGGTGCCCGGGGGAGAAAGCGGGAGAGGAGCGGGAGAGAAGGAGGGGCAAGCCGGTGGCGTTGGTGTTCTCCGTCGTCTTCGCGGTGCTGGCCGCGGTCAGCAACGCGACCGCCACTGTCCTCCAGCGCCGCGCGGCACAGGACGTGCCGTTGTCCGAGGGCTTCCACGCCAGGCTGCTCGTCGAGCTGCTGCACCGGCCGGTGTGGCTGGGCGGGATGGCCGCGGTCATGGCGGCGGCATGCTTCCAGGCGCTGGCGCTGGTCGACGGAGCGCTGTCCGTCGTACAGCCGATCTTCGTCCTGGAACTGCCGTTCGCTCTGCTCATCGGCGGTCTGGTGCTACGGCGTCGGGTGACCCGGCGCGGGTGGATCGCCGTGGTGTGCATCGCCGTCGGGCTGGGTACCGTGCTGGCCGCGGCCGCCCCCTCGGTCGGGACCGACCGGCCCACCACCGGCGGCTGGATCCTGGCCATCGTGTGCTGCGTCGGCGTCATCGTGGCTGCCGTCGGTGTCGCCCTGCGGTGCCCTGCCGGACGCGCCCGCGCGGCCTGTTTCGGTGCCGCGGCGGCCATCGGTTACGCACTCACCGCGGCCCTGATCAAGGACGCCACGCACGCCTGGGAGACGGGCGGCGTCACCGGGTTCTTTCTCGCCTGGCAGACCTATGCCTTCGCCGCCACCGGAGTCTGCGCGCTGTTCCTTCTGCAGAACGCCGTCCAGTCCGGCCCCCTCGTCGCTTCCCAGCCCGCCCTCACCCTCGGTGACGCCCTGGTCAGCCTCGTCCTGGGCGTCACCTTGTACGCGGAGCGGGTACGCACCGGCTGGTGGCTGATCCCCGAGACCGTCGGGGCCGCCCTGATCCTGTACGGAGCGATCCTGCTGGCGCGGATCCCGCTCACCCAGGTGCTCGTCGCGTCGTCGGCCGCGCCGGACCGTACCAGGGCATGAACCGCGGGGACCGACGACTCGACGGGTTCAGGCCTGGAACTCGGTGAGATCGATGACGTGAACGAACAGGGGATAGCCGTACACCGGGTGCGTCGTCTCGCGCTCCAGCGTCAAACCGAGCTTGCGGATGACGTTCTCGGACGCGTCGTCCCCCGGTCGGGTGATGCTGATGACGCGGTCGAGGCCACGGTCCTGGAGCGCGAACTCCAACGTGGCCTGGGCGGCTTCGGAGGCGTACCCCTGACCCCAGAACGGTGAGCCGAGCCGCCAGCTGATGGCGACGGCGGGCAGTACCTCCGGCAGGAACTCGGGCACGGACAGGCCCACGAAACCGGCCAGTTCGCCGGAGGCCAGCAGTTCGACGGCGAAGAGGCCGAATCCCTCCTCGTCCCATTCCTCTTCCCACTGTTCGATGGCCTCCGCCGTGTGGTCCAGGTCGCGAACGGAGCCGTCGTCGATCCAGTGCATGACTCGGGGGTCGGCATTGATGTCCGCCATCGGCACGAGGTCGTCGTCGGACCAGCGGCGGAGGAGGAGGCGGGGCGTGTGGATCTCGGTCATGGCGCCCATCCTGCCCGACGGGCGACCTCGGGCCGACGGCGGCGGCGCCAAGACCGTGCAGCCGGTGTTCGGGAGGGCCCTCAACGACCGGTGGGACGGGACACGAGGTCGGTGACCAGTTCGTCGACCGCTTCCCGGGCCGTGGCGTGCAGTGCGCCGACAGCCGTGCGACGCAGGTCGTCGAGGACCTGTTCGACGTCGGAGGCCGAGTCGGAACCGGCGACGTACTCGGTGCCCTCGGTGAGTACGTCGTACCCGTCGCGGACGGCGACGCGCAGGCGCGTTCCCCCGGTGCCGACGGCGTGCAGAGCGGCGGCGACGACCAGTGGTGGCGGACCGCCCGCTTCGCCGGGCAGCTTGCGGTACGCGCTGGTGATCGGATCGCGCCAGCGGAGGCCGAGCAGCAGGTGGCCCTTGGCCAGTACCTCGGTCAGGTCGGTCTCGTAGACGCTGTCCGGATCCAGGACCACCGCGCGCGCTTCCAGCACGAGTGCGGCGGGCAGCAGACAGCGCAGGGTGCTCCCGACGATGTTGCCGCCGACGGTGGCCGTGCGGCGCACGGCTCCGGTCCCCACGGTGGCGGCCGCCCGGCGCAGTGCTTCGGGCACGCGGTCGTCGATCCGGTTCAGTATCACGGCCCCGCCCAGCCTCTCGCGGCCGATCATGGTGGCTTCCGGCAGGTCGCGCAGCGACATGGCCTGCTCGGGGAAGCCGTCCCGCTGCCAGGTGGCCCATATCAGGGTCGCCCCGCCTATGGGCACCGCCCCCTCGGCCATGCACTCCTGTGCTTCGGACACGGATGTGGGTAGACGCAAGAGCACGGCAGCCGACCTGCTTCCTGGAAAATGAGCGGCTGAGTAGGCACTACCTCAGCCGTATGACCGTCGACATGGCGCACTTTCCCCGGCACACAGGGGCGCGTACAGGGCTCACCGCATCACCCGGTGCGCCCCGTACGCGGTTCAGCCGCGCCCGCCGCCGAACACCCCCAGGATCCGCTCGGCGGCCAGCGTGGCCGTCAACTCCCCGTCCTGCACCTGTTGTTCGAGGCCGGGGGCGAGGGCGCGTACGGCAGCGTCGGCGTGCAGGCGGCCGAGGAGTTCGTCGCGGACCATCGTCCACGTCCAGTCCACCTGCTGGTCGCGGCGCTTGGCGGCGAGGCGGCCGGTGGAGTCGAGGAGCGTGCGGTGCTGTTCGAGGCGCTCCCACACCGTGTCCAGACCGGTCGACTCACGGGCACTGCAACTCAGCACCGGCGGCGTCCAGGCGGCGTCGACGGGATGCATCAGCCGCAGCGCGCCCGCCAGCTCCCGTGCCGCACCACGGGCGTCCCGCTCGTGCGGGCCGTCCGCCTTGTTGACCGCGATGACGTCCGCCAGTTCCAGGACGCCCTTCTTGATGCCCTGCAACTGGTCCCCGGTGCGGGCGAGAGTCAGCAGCAGGAAGGAGTCGACCATGTTCGCCACCGCGGTCTCGGACTGGCCGACGCCGACCGTCTCCACCAGGACCACGTCATAGCCCGCCGCCTCCATCACCACGATCGACTCCCGGGTCGCCTTCGCGACCCCGCCGAGCGTGCCCGCGGTGGGGGAGGGGCGTACGAAGGCCGCCGGGTCGACGGCCAGGCGCTCCATCCGGGTCTTGTCACCCAGGATCGAACCGCCGGTCCGACTCGACGACGGATCGACGGCGAGCACCGCAACCCGGTACCCGAGCGAGGTGAGCAGCGTGCCGAACGCGTCGATGAACGTCGACTTGCCCACACCGGGTACGCCGCTGATGCCGATCCGCCGCGCCTTCCCGCTGTGCGGCAGCAGCTCGGTCAGCAACTCCTGTGCCAGGGCACGGTGTTGGGGCCTCGTCGACTCCACGAGCGTGATGGCGCGCGCCACCAGTGCCCGCCTTCCGTCGAGTACGCCCTTCACATAGGTGTCGAGGTCGATCGCCATGGGGGTCAGAGGTCGTGGCCGAGGTCGGCGGACAGCCGCTGCACCAGGTCGTACGCCGCGTCCGGGATCACCGTCCCGGGCGGGAACACGGCCGCCGCGCCCATCTCGAGGAGCGTGGGCACGTCCTGCGGCGGGATCACCCCGCCGACCACGACCATGATGTCCTCGCGGCCCTCCTCGGCGAGCGACTCCCTGAGCGCCGGTACGAGGGTGAGGTGCCCGGCGGCCAGCGAGGACACCCCGACGATGTGCACGTCCGCCTCGACGGCCTGGCGCGCCACCTCGCCCGGGGTCTGGAACAGCGGGCCGACGTCGACGTCGAAGCCGAGGTCGGCGAAGGCGGTGGCGATCACCTTCTGGCCGCGGTCGTGCCCGTCCTGGCCCATCTTGGCGACCAGGATGCGGGGCCGACGGCCCTCGGCCTCCTCGAAGGAGGACACCAGGGTGCGGGTGCGTTCGACGGACGGCGACTCGCCGGCTTCGGTGCGGTACACACCCGAGATCGTACGGATCTGGCCCGCGTGCCGCCCGTACACCTTCTCCAGGGCGTCGGAGATCTCGCCGACCGTGGCCTTCGCGCGGGCCGCGTTCACCGCCAGTTCCAGGAGATTGCCGGTGCCTTCGGCAGCCCGGGTCAGGGCGTGCAGGGCGTCCTGGCACGCCTGTTCGTCGCGCTCCGCGCGCAGCCGCCGCAGCTTCTCGATCTGTTGGGTGCGCACGGAGGAGTTGTCGACCTTGAGGACGTCGATCTGCTCGTCGGTCTCCACCCGGTACTTGTTCACGCCGATGACCGGCTGGCGTCCGGAGTCGATCCGGGCCTGGGTGCGGGCAGCCGCCTCCTCGATGCGCAGCTTGGGGATGCCCGCGTCGATGGCCTTGGCCATGCCGCCCGCCGCCTCGACCTCCTCGATGTGCTGCCAGGCACGGCGGGCGAGGTCGTACGTCAGCTTCTCGACGTACGCGCTGCCACCCCAGGGGTCGATCACCCGTGTCGTGCCCGACTCCTGCTGGATCAGCAGCTGGGTGTTGCGGGCGATGCGCGCCGAGAAGTCGGTGGGCAGGGCGAGCGCCTCGTCGAGGGCGTTGGTGTGCAGCGACTGGGTGTGCCCCTGCGTCGCCGCCATCGCCTCCACACACGTACGCGTGACGTTGTTGAACACGTCCTGTGCGGTCAGCGACCAGCCGGAGGTCTGGGAATGGGTGCGCAGGGAAAGGGACTTGGCGTTCTGTGGGTCGAACTGCTTGACCAGCTTGGCCCAGAGCAGCCGCGCCGCCCGCATCTTGGCGATCTCCATGAAGAAGTTCATGCCGATCGCCCAGAAGAAGGAGAGCCGGGGCGCGAACGCGTCCACGTCCATCCCCGCCTCCCGCCCCGCCCGGATGTATTCCACCCCGTCGGCCAGCGTGTACGCCAGCTCCAGGTCGGCCGTCGCGCCCGCCTCCTGGATGTGGTACCCGGAGATGGAGATGGAGTTGTAACGCGGCATCCGCTGCGAGGTGAAGGCGAAGATGTCGGAGATGATCCGCATCGACGGCTTCGGCGGATAGATGTAGGTGTTGCGGACCATGAACTCCTTGAGGATGTCGTTCTGGATGGTCCCGGCCAATTTCTCGGGCGGTACACCCTGCTCCTCGGCGGCCACGATGTAGAGCGCGAGTACGGGCAGTACCGCACCGTTCATGGTCATCGACACGGTCATCTTGTCCAGCGGGATGCCGTCGAAGAGCTGGCGCATGTCGTAGATCGAGTCGATCGCCACGCCCGCCATACCGACGTCACCGGTCACGCGCGGGTGGTCGCTGTCGTAGCCGCGATGGGTGGGCAGGTCGAAGGCGACGGACAGGCCCTTCTGGCCGGCCGCGAGATTGCGCCGGTAGAAGGCGTTGGACTCCTCCGCAGTGGAGAAGCCGGCGTACTGACGGATCGTCCAGGGCTGGTTGACGTACATCGTCGGGTACGGGCCGCGCAGATACGGGGCGATGCCCGGGTAGGTGCCCAGGAAGTCCAGGCCCTCCAGGTCCTGCCCGGTGTACAGCGGCTCGACCGCGATGCCCTCCGGGGTCTCCCACAGGAGATCGGCCCCGCCCGTGGCCTTCTTGACGGCGCTTCGCCACTCGTCGTTCCCGCCGTCGGCCTTCGGGACCCCCAGCTCGATCCCGGAGAAGTCGGGGATTCCCCTCGCTGCCATCAGGACACTCCCATACGGTCGAGGGTGGCGGAGAGCACGGCGACGGCGTCGCACCCCGCGAAGACATAGGCATCGACATCCGGGTACTGCCCGGGACGGCCCGCGAGGAACACGTGCCCGGCGCCCGTCGCCTTCAGCTCCCCGGCGACCTCCGCGGCCCGCTCCTCGTACAGCGTGTCGCTGGAGCACAGGCAGACCTCGGTGGCGCCGCTGTCCTCGAAGGCGCCCACGGTGACGGGCTCGATGCCACCCGCCTGGAACAGGTTCGAGGCGAAGGTGAGGCGGGCGGTGTGCGCGGCGGCCGGGCCGAGGGCGGCCAGGAAGATCCGCGGCCGGGAACCGGTCGCCGCCAGGTGGGCGTCGGACCGGGCCCGCAGCGCCTCGAACGCCTCGTCGCGCCGCACCCGCGGCAGGCCGCCGGACGGCGGTACGGGGGCGGGAGCGCGCTCTACGAGGCGTTCGGCGAGGTTCGGGAACTCGCTGACCCCGGTGACGGGTTCGCGCCGCTTGGCGAGCTTCGCGCTGCGCGCCTCCCAGGTGCGGGCGAGGTCCTCGCCGAGCCGCCCGGAGCGCAGGGCCGCCGCCTGGCCGCCCTCCCGCTCGATCCACTGGAAGAACTCCCAGCCCGCATGGGCGAGTTCGTCCGTGAGCCGCTCCACGTACCAGGAGCCGCCCGCCGGGTCGATCACCCGGGACAGATGCGACTCCTCGACCAGGATGGTCGAGGTGTTGCGGGCGATCCGCCGGGCGAACGCGTCCGGCAGACCCAGGGCGTGGTCGAAGGGCAGCACGGTGACGGCGTCGGCGCCGCCCACTCCGGCGGCCAGAGTCGCGACCGTCGTGCGCAGCATGTTCACCCACGGATCGCGGCGGGACATCATCACCGGCGAGGTCACCGCGTGCTGCACCTGCCCGCCCGGGGTCCCGCAGACCTCGGTGACCCGCGCCCAGAGCCGGCGCGCCGCCCGCAGCTTGGCGATGGTCAGGAACTGGTCGGCGGTGGCCGCGTACCGGAACTCCAACTGGGCGACGGCCTGTTGGACGCTCAGGCCCGCCTCGGTCAGCTCCCGCAGGTAGGCGACGCCGGTCGCCAGCGAACTGCCCAGCTCCTGCGCCGCCGAGCCGCCGGCCTCGTGGTACGGCAGCGCGTCCACGGTCAGTGCCCGCAGCCCCGGGTACTCCTCGGCGCACAGCCCCGCGAGGGCGGCGACGGGCGCGAAGTCGAACCCGCCGTCTCCCGTGCGGGCCTCGTGGCCCAGCGGGTCGGCTCCCAGGTTGCCGCGCGCCGCCTCCTTGGCGACCCCGCGCTCCTGGTAGAGCCGTAGCAACTCGCGTGCGGCGGGCTCGACGTCACGTCCCGCGTCGAGGACGACGGGCGCCAGGTCGAGATAGACGCCGTCGAGGACCCGGTCGAGCGAGGACACCGGAATGCCGTCCGCACCGGCGACCAGCCAGAGCGAGGTGACGCCGTTCTCCAGGTCCCCGAGGACCGCAGCGCCGTCGGCGGCCGTGTGCTGCTGTCGTACGTCCCAGCCGCCGAGGGTGTTGCCCTCGGGGCGTCCGCCCCGTACGAAGGGAGCGAAACCGGGCAGGCCGGGATCGGGCGCGGAGTCGTCCGCGGTGTACAGGGGGCGGGCGCGCAGCCCGTCCTCCAGCGTGGTGGACAGGGCGTCTTCCGCTGCCGCGCCCGAGACTTCCTTGCCCGACTTGCGCAGGACGCCTTCAACCAGGCGTTGCCACTGCTCATGGGTCGCGTCAGGGAACTCGGCGGCCAGCGAGAGCCCGTCGTCAGGCAGGACCGTCATGCTCGGATGCTAGGCCAGATACGCAGGTGAGCAGCAGAGGACGCGGCTGTGACCTTGACCTCCCAGGGGTGGTCTTGATCAACAGGCCGGGTTCGTACTACGGCAGCACAGCGATCTCGGACAGCGCCGGGTACCGCGGAGCGAGGAGGACGATCTGCGCGGGGTGCGCCCCTGGCCGCGGGTGCACGGTCCGGCGCCGGTCCCGGCGGCAAAAGAAGTTCAGCGCCGTGGTGTCGTGATGGCCGGTCACCGCCCAGGCCCGGTCGTCCGGGGCGGGCAGCAGCAGGACGTCGAGCATCCCGGTGCCGACGCCAGCCCCCGTCAGCCGCGGTTTCGGCACGATTGTTAGCCTTGGTCGTGATCCAATTCCCCGTGCCCGGCCAAGGCTTGCGATGAGCGCGGTCGGCTCCTTCCCGCTCGGTGCCGCGACCACGCTCGCCGAACTCGCCGCGGATCCGCATCCGCGGCTGGCGCGACTCCGTGCCCACGAGCCCGTTTCCTGGCTGCCCGAGCTGGACGGCTGGCTGGTGACCCGCCGCGATCTGGCGCTGAACGTGATGCGCGACCCCGCGACCTTCACCGTCGACGACCCCCGGTTCTCCACCGCACAGGTCGTCGGTCCGAGCATGCTGTCCCTGGACGGTGACGAGCACGCACGCCACCGGGAGCCCTTCACCGCTCCCTTCCGCCCCAGGGAAGTACGCGTCGGCTTCGCCTCGTTCATCGAGCGGGAGACCGAGCGGCTCATCACCGCGCTGGAACCGGCGGGCGCCGTCGAACTGCGGCGCGCCTTCGCCGGCCCGCTCGCCGTCGCCGTCGTGACCGAGGCGCTCGGGCTGGTCGGCACCACCGCGGACACGGTGCTCTCCTGGTACGACTCCATCGTCCGGTCGGTCTCGGACATCACCGCAGGACACGAGGCGGCACCCGCGGGCGCCGAGGCGTACGCGCGGCTGAGGGCCGCCGTCGAGGCCACCGTCTCCGACCCGGGTACGGCGTCGCTCCTCGGCTCCGCCGCCGAGCGGCTGGCGCTGCCCGAAGTGGCGTCCAACGCCGCGGTGCTGATGTTCGGTGGGATAGAGACCACCGAGGCGATGATCACCAACGCGTTGCTGCACCTGCTGCGACACCCCGGCCAACTCGCCCTCGTCCGTGATGACGACGGCCTGCTGGACGGCGCGATCGAGGAATCGCTGCGCCTCGAACCGGGAGCGGCGGTCGTGGACCGCTACGCCACCCGTGACACCGTCCTCGGCCCGGCCACGATCCGCCGGGGTGAACTGGTCACCGTGTCCCTGGCCGGCGCCAACCGCGACCCGGCCGTCTTCCCCGATCCCGATCGGTTCGACGTCCGCCGCGAGAACGCGCGCCTCCAGCTGGCCTTCGCGCACGGCCCGCACTACTGCCTTGCCGCGCACCTCGCCCGACTGGAGACCCGGATCGCCCTTCAGCGCCTGCTCGAACGCCTCCCCGCCCTGCGTTTCGACCCGGCCCGTCCGGCCGCTCCGCAGGGGCTGGTCTTCCGCAAGCCGCCCACCCTGCATGTCCTGTGGGACAGCCCCGCCTGATCAACGCGACACCGGGGTGCGTCGCAGGGATCTCAGGAAGGGCCGCAGAAGCCATCGCCGGGCGGGTACCTCCACGTACTCGTACAGGAGCCAGGCGAGGGCCAGGGACATCCCGAAGGCGGTGAGCGCGCCGATCGGCGACGGTTTGAACAGGTGCTGCCCCGCGCGCAGCACGAGCAGGTGGACCATGTAGAAGGCGAAGGAGAGTTCACCCAGTCGGACGAGGGCCGGATGCCGCCACAAGCTGGGCAGGCCGCGTACGTCGGCCAGGGCGGCCGCGGGGATCAGGCAGGTGAAACCGACCAAGGTGCAGGCGACGCAGGCGTACGATCCGCCGACCTGGGAGACCAGGAAGTAGCCGATGATCGTCAGGGCCACCGACGCCTCCAGGCCGGGGCCGCGCCAGCGGCCGAGGAGCACGAGGCGGGCGACGGCGACGCCGAGGACGAACTCCGGCAGCCGGGCGGCGGGGAAGGAGTACAGGGTGCGGCCGACCCCCAGATGCAGGTCCGCCCGGGTCAGGATGAGCACGGTCAGGACGCTCGCGCCGGCGAGCGCGGTCGCGGTGAGGGCCCCGGCGTGCCGCAGCAGCAGGGCGAACGCGGGGAAGGTCGCGTAGAAGAACGCCTCGCACGCGAGCGACCAGCTGACGGGGTCGAGTGTCTGCCACCACGGGTGCCACCAGGAGTGCACGAGAAGCAGATTCGCCGCGCTGCCGGCCGGCTTGCCCATGCCCATGACGAACACCGCGATACAGGCCGTGACCAGGTGGACGGGGTAGAGGCGGGCGAAGCGGCGGCGCCAGAAGGCCGTGGGGCGGTCGTCGGACCGGGCGGACCAGCCGAGGACGAAGCCGGAGAGCAGAAAGAAGAAGGAGACCCCGGTGGAGCCCGCCCCGAAGCCCCAGTCGGCGAAGTGACGGGCCTGCCCGTTGAAGTAGCCCAGATTGCGGGTGTGCAGGCAGAAGACGAGAAGGGCCGCCACCCAGCGCAGACCGGTGAGGGAGGGCAGTGGACCGGGGTGGGTCACCTCGCGGTGGTGAGTCTTCGATCGGACCGGCGATTCGGATTGCTCCGGCTCGGCGAAGGAAGACTTGCTCACGATGGGACCGCCTGTGTTGGTCAAGGAGAGGTGTTCGCTGGGGGACTGGGGTGGTGAACTGGGCATGTTTGGGGTGGTTGTCGTCGACGCGTCTTCCCCGAGGAGCCGATAAGTATGCGTGTCGAATTACCGTTCGATCTGGTGATGGGCGCCAGCTGCTGCGATGCCTTGTCAAGGTGTGAACGCCTGGTCGGACGCTGGGTCACCCTCCATCCGACGGCGGACGGGACATCTTCGGGCAACGGGATGGCCGATGGACTGTGACACGCACGGGGCCCGCGTCGCGTACCGAGCGCTGGGGCGCCGGCACAGGAGGGGGTCGGCACGATTGCCGTGGGCGCGGTGGTCGACGCCGCGGTGATCGGGAGCCAGGGCCACTCGGGCCCGGGCGGTCGCTTTCCGGCCCCGGTCAGCAGCGTCACCAGGAACCGCACAGGCCGCCCGGCAGGCCTGTGGTGAGCGCACCACGGTCCACCGTCCCGCAGGGCAGAGGACTGCCGGCAGCGCGCGGCGGGTCTCCAAGTCACTCGGGGACGCCGGGTCGAAGCCGCGAACCCCACGGGCCGCCGGCGTCGCCGAGCCCGCCGCCCGCCGGCCGGGCAGGAAGGCGGCGAGGGCGAGGGCGAGGAAGGCGGCACCGGCACCGATGGCCATGACCACCTTGAAGCCGTTCTCCGAGGGCAGGGCGGTGGTGCCGAGGTCGGTGGTCATCTGCGCCAGGACGACACCGGCGATGGCACTGGCGAACGATGTACCGATGGACCGCATCAGGGTGTTGGTCCGGCAGGGAGCTGTCGTCGGCGGCGTACCTCATAGGCGGACAGCGGGTCGCGGAGGTGGAGCCTGCCGTCCTGGGTGAGCAACACGATCAGCGCCGATGGGAGGGCGCAGCAAGGCGCGAGCACGCCGCAACGGGTGCGACGCGCCTTTCGGGGAGGACTCGTCGTCGGCATCACGGCCCCCGCGCCCGGAGATCGGACCACGCCGAAAAGGGGTGCGCGGTCACGTTCGGGACCGTTCACCCGACCATTTCACGCATTCGTGCAGGTGGACGTCGACGCTCTCGCGCCCGCGGTGGGCGGCAGGCGCGGGAGCGTTCGGCCGGGCGCTCGGCGCGAGATTCGGTCGGGCACTCAGCGCGAGGTGAGTTTCCACAGATGGTCGGCGGTGCCGTTGTCGTCCCACTGGAGAACCTGGGCGCCGGCAGAGGTGCTCATGTTGGTGACCCCGAGCGGGAGGCCGCTGTTGTAGTTGGCGATCTTGTAGGAGCCGTTGTCGGCGGGGATCAGTTGCCAGAGGTGGTCGGCGGTGCCGTTGTCGCCCCAGATCAGAGCCGTACCTCCGGCGGCGGTGCTCATGCCGTTGATGCCGAGCAGCAGACCACTGGCCTGGTTCACGATCTTGTAGAGGCCCGAACCCGCCGACACCAGCGTCCAGTTCTGGTCGGTGCCGGTGGTCGAGGTGGCCTGGACGACGGCGGTGCCCTGTGCGGTGCCCGCGCTCTGTGTGTCCAGCGCGAGCCCGCTGTTCTTGTTGCTGATCTGATAGCGCCCGGCGAGCGAGGTGGACGTCCCGCTGGGCGTGACGACCAGGTGGTAGCCGTCGGACGCGTTCATCGCGACAGGGACGGTGAGGGAGCCGTTGCTGACCGGATAGTCGCTCTCGGAGATGGTGTACGGGGCGGAGACGGCCGTGGTGCGGCCCTTGGACGGGGTGTATTCCAGTTTGACGTGGACCGTGCCGCCGAAGGCGGGCAGGGAGCCGAGTCCGTTGACCGTGACGGCGGTCGAACCGGTGCCTCCGCCGAAGATCACGCTGATCTGCCGGCCGTCACCGGTGAGCGAGGCGGCGCCGTCGATGCTGGTCTGCGCCGGGGGAGTGGTGGTGAGCATGTTCCCGGACATGTCGCCGTACCACTTGTAGAGCCAGTACGAGCCGTTGGGCGATCCGCCGGTGTCGGTGAGGGTGTCGCCCAGGGTTCCGTAGTGGTTCCAGAAGGCGAGTTCCGCGTCGTGGACGCCCGCCCGCTCGAACTTGGCGACGTAACCGACGAGAGCGCCCGGTATGCCCATCTCGCTCGGTGTCGCGTACTCCTCGATGGAGATCGGCCGCGGGCTGATGCCGAGGCCGCTCTCCAGGGAGCGGTAGGCGGAGACGTGCGCGGCGATGTCCTTGCTGCCCTGGAGCTCGTGCCAGGCGATGACGTCCGGGACGGTGCCACTGGCCTTGGCGTCGGTGAGGAACTGGCTCATCCAGCTCTGGTTCCACGCCGAGTAGCTGGGGCCCTGGATGGGAGTGGCGGTGTCCTTGGCACGTACCTCCTTGTACGTCCGTGCCCAACCCGCGTCGAAGGCACCGGCGTTGGTGGTGTCCCAGGTCCAGTCGGGCTCGTTCCACAACTCGTACGCGCTGATGTTCCCGGCGCCGGAGGACTTGACCGAGGCGACCTGGGTGTCGACGGCGGACAGCCAGTCGTTCCAGCTCACCCACTTGTAGGGGAAGTCGGGGTACCAGTCGGGCATCCGGACGACGACCTTCGCACCCGCCCTGGCCGCCTTGGGAGCGACGACCAGGGAGTCTCCGGCGGGGCTCGGTTCACCGTTGGGCAACTGGTGGCCGCCGGGTGCCATCTGGACGAAGGTGTTCGGCTTCAGCGGCTGGACGAGGCTGTCGGCCGGGGTGCTCGCGTCGGCGAGGCCGTAGAGGCTGCCCGTGGCGACATGGGTGACGGACCGCAGGGTCTGGGCGGCGTTGACGACCAGGGTCGTGGACGTGGTGGGGGCCGCCTGGGCGGGTGTGCCGGTGAGGGCGGTCGCGGCGGCGGCCAGGGCCGTCGCGAGGACGGCGGCGGCCGTGCGGTCGAACGGCCTTCTGGGCGTGCGTGGTTGACAGCTCGGAACAGGCATGGGTGGCGGCTCTCCTGACGGATGAGGAGGTGGATGGGGGGCTGACGTCCCGGTCAGTCCTTGACCGCGCCCGCGGTGACCCCGGCGGCCACGTACCGCTGCGCGAGGACGAGCAGGACGGCGGCGGGTACGGACGCGACGACGGCGGTGGCCATGATCGCGTTCCATTCCTGGTTGTTGTTGCCGATGTAGCGGTAGATGCCGAGGGTGATCGGGCGAAGATCGCCACCGCCGTCGAGGGTGTTGGCGAAGACGAAGTCGGACCAGGCCCACAGGAAGCTGAACAGCGAGACGGTGACCACGGCGTTGCGGCTCACCGGCAGGACGACGGACCAGAAGGTGCGCCAGGTACCCGCGCCGTCGATGCGCGCGGCGGCGGTGAGCTCGTCGGGGATGCCCGACATGAACGCCGTGAAGATCATGACGCCGAAGGGCACGGCGATGGTGGAGTCCGCGATGATCAG
Organism: Streptomyces mirabilis; assembly: GCF_039503195.1. Taxonomy (NCBI): domain Bacteria; kingdom Bacillati; phylum Actinomycetota; class Actinomycetes; order Kitasatosporales; family Streptomycetaceae; genus Streptomyces; species Streptomyces mirabilis. The sequence continues at coordinate 905,429 of NZ_JBCJKP010000001.1, read as the reverse complement.
GCCCCACCAGGAGTTCAGCAGGCCGAGGTTGAGGAAGATCCCGTAGAACCCCATCGCCATGACGATGCCGGGGATCATCTGGGCGACGAGGAGGGCGAGGCCCATGACGCCGCCGCCGCGGGGGCGGAGTTTCGCCAGTGAGTAGCCGGCCGGCGCGGCGAGGACGAGGGTGGCGGCGACCGTGCCGAGGCCGATCAGCAGACTGGTGCCGAGATAGGGCATCTGGTCGTGCAGCACGGCCCGGTAGCCCTCGAACGTGGGGTGCAGCGGGAACAGGTCGGGCGGGGACTTGCGCATGTCCTGCTGCGGAGTGAGGGACACGTTCAGCATCCAGTACACCGGGAACAGCATGATCCCGGTCAGCAGGAGTCCGACGGCGGTGTGACGGCGGGAGCTCGCGGGGGACTTCACGCTTCCTGCCTCCTCTGGACGCGGATGTACAGCAGGCCGAAGACGAGGGCGATGAGGATGAGGATGTTGCCGACGGCGGCACCGGGACCGAAGTGCGGGAGCAGAGTGCCGAACGCGAGCTGGTACGACCAGGTCGCCAGCGTCGACGAGGAGTCGCCGGGACCTCCCTTGGTCATGATCCAGATCAGGTCGAACACCTTGAGCGTGTAGACCAGTCCGAGCAGCAGCGTGATCGCGGAGACCGGCCGCAGCAGGGGAAAGGTGATGCGCCGGAACTGCTGCCGGCCGCTCGCCCCGTCCAGCGAGGCGGCCTCGTACAGCTCCCCGGGGATGTTCTGCAGACCGCTGTAGAGGATGACGAGGTTGAAGGGGATGCCGATCCAGACGTTGGCGATGACGACCGACGCGAGCGCCCAGTGCGGCGAGGTCAGCCAGTCGACGGGCGGAACGCCGACGAGGTGGAGGGCGTAATTGACCACGCCCGACTCGCTGTTCAGCATCCAGGACCAGGTCGACGCCGACACGATCAGCGGCAGCAGCCACGGGATGAGGAACAGCGCCCGCAGCGTGGTGGAGAGACGGAAGTGCCGGTTGAAGAAGACCGCGAGCCCCAGCCCGGCCGCGTACTGGAGCGCGATCGACACGAAGGTGAACACCATCGTGTTGCCCAGCGCGGGCCCGAAGGTCGGGTCGTTCAGCACCTGGGAGAAGTTGTCCCAGCCCGAGAACGGCGCGTCGCCCGCCACGAACGAGCGGACCGTGTAGTCACGCAGGCTCAGATCGAGGTTGCGGTAGAGCGGATAGAGGTAGAAGGCGACGAGGTAGGCCACGAGCGGGGAGAGGAAGCCCAGCGCGGTCAGCCGGTCCCTGCCGCGCCGACGGCGTGGCGGCACGTCACGCCGGTCGGCGCCGCCCGCCGCTCCGGACACGGCCGGGGACCGCTTGGGACGGCGGTCGACTCGGGCGATGGTCATGCGAACTCCTGGATGCGGGTGGCGGTGTCCGGGACGCGGCCTGGGGCGCCGCGCGCTGTCGGCCCTTGCTCTGGCCGGTCGCGTCAGCCCTTGCTCCTGCCGGCCGCCGTCTGCGCGGCGTCGAGAGCTGCCTTGGGGCTCTTGCCACCGGACAGGGCCGCCTGTACGGCCGTCCACATCGGCTGCGAGATGGTGGGGTACTTCGTGCCGAGACCGCCACTGGTACGGCCACGCGCGGCGGCCACGGCCGCCACCCACGGCTTGAGCTTCGGGTTCGCCTGGACCTGCTGGGCCTGGACCGCCGCGGTGGGTGCGACGTACGTCAGGGCGGTGTCGCTCGCCAGCAGGCTCTCCGAGCTGGTCAGACACGTGACGATCTTCTTGCTGACGTCGTAACGCGCGGTGTCCTGCTGTACGGGTACGGTGACGAACTCGCCGCCGGTCGGCACCGGCGCCGAACCGCCGTTCTGCCCGGGGATACTGACGACCCCGTAGGGGAATCCGGCCTTCTCCGCGTTGGCGAGCTGCCAGGTGCCGTTCTCGCCGAAGGCGTAGTCGCCGGTGGCGAACTCCTGCCAGCTGGTGGTCTGGGTGTTGTTCAGGACGTCCTTGGGCGCGAGACCCTCGTCGACCCACTGCTTCCACAGCGACAGCGCGGCGGCGCTCTTCGGCGAGTCGAGGTGGGTGAGGTCGCCGCCCGCGCCCCAGAACCACGGCAGGAACTGGAAGCTGCCCTCCTCCGTGCCGATCGCCGAGAAGGTGATGCCCTTCTTCCCTGCCGACTTGACCTTCTTCAGGGCGGCCGTGAGCGACGCCCAGTCCTTGATGGAGGCGGGGTCGACGTGGGCGGCGGTCAGGATCTTCTTGTTGTAGTAGAGGGCGAGCGTGTTGGCGCCGATCGGTACGCCGTAGGAGGCGCCGTCGATGGTGCCGGCGCCGATGATGTTCTTCTGGATCGCGGACGTGTCCAGACCGAGGTCGTTCGTCTTGTTGAGGATCCCCGCCTCGACCAGTGTGGAGACGACCGGGTTGTCCACGAGCATCACGTCGGGCGCGTTGCCCTGCTGGGCGGCCAGCAGCGCCTTGTTGCCCAGGTCGGTGGTGTCGTAGCCGGTGCGCTTGATCTTGACGCCCGCCGAGGTACCGCACTGGGCGACGCGCTTGCCCCAGTCCGAGGAGGTGTCGAACTGCGGGTACGGGTCCCAGAAGGTGTACGTCGCCGACTTGCCGGTGGAGTCGGAGGAACCCGAACCGCCGCCCCCGCAGGCCGTGACGGAGGCGAGGGTGCCGGCGGCGACACAGGCGGCGAGGAGAGTTCTGCGGGTGATTCGCATGGCGGTGACCTCGTTGTCATGAGTGGTCGTGCGGGGTGACGGCGTGACGGGATGTACGCGGATGCCGGGAGGAGGCCGTGCAGGTCGGCCGGCGTCAGGAGGTGGGCAGCCAGACGCGCATGCTGCCGTCCTGCCGGTTGGCCCAGGCGTAGTAGGGGATCGCGGTGAGCTCGACGGACTCGCCCGAGGGCGCGATGGCCGGGTCGGCGTCGGCGGACCGATAGGGCCACCAGCCGGTGTCCGGGACCGCGCGGCGACGGCCCGTGGTGACGACGGTGGTGACACCGCCGAGCAGATCAGGTCGCTGCTTCACGGCGAGCGGCCGCGCCGTGTCGATGACGACGTCGTCCAGACCGCCCCCGGGGTGGTCCACCTGCTCCAGGCAGTACACGAGCGGGCCCCGCTCGATCGCCACACAGCCGCGGACCGCGTCCACCCGGGGGTCGGCCGCGGTGAGGCGGGGCTCCAGGCCGAGTTCGACGACGACCCGGTCGCCCGGTGCCCAGGTGCGCTCCAGCCGCAGCCAGCCGTCGGCGACGGGGGCGTCGGCCTGGTCGTACGTCCGGTCGCCGCACCGCACGCGGTACTCGTGGCACCACTGCGGGATGCGCAGGGACAGCGTCCAGGGCCGCTCGCGCGGGGTCTCCTCGACGGTCAGGGACACCGCGCCGTGCCAGGGGTAGCCGGTCTCGGCGGACACGGTGACGGGCGTGCCGTCGAGGTCACCGCGGTAGCGGCCCGCGACGTACTGGTGGATCTGCAGGCCCTGTCCCTCGGCGTCGGTCGAGGAGAGGTAGTGCTCGAGCCCGGCCAACAGCCGCATCACGTTCGGGGGGCAGCAGGCGCAGCGGAACCAGCGGGTGCGGCGGGCCGACTGGTCGCCACCGGGGTCGGTGTGGCCGTCACGGACCTGGAGCGGATTGACGTACAGCCAGCCTTCGCCGTCCAGCGAGACACCGGCGAGGAACCCGTTGTACAGGGTGCGCTCGATCAGGTCGCTGTAGCGGGCCTCGCCGGTGAGCAGGGCCATGCGCCAGCTCCACTGGATCGAGGCGATGGCGGCGCAGGTCTCGCAGTAGGCGCGTTCGTTGGGCAGCTCGAACGGGTCGCCGAAGTCCTCCTCGTCGTGGTGCGCCCCGAGACCACCGGTCAGATGGGTCTTGGTCGTGGTCATCGCCCGCCACAACCGCTCGGCGGCGGAGCGCAGTTCGGCGTCGCCGGTCTCGGTGGCCACGTCCGTCGCACCGGCCAGCAGATACAACTGGCGCACGGCGTGCCCCTCGACGGTGACCGCCTCGCGCAACGGCACGCGGTCCTGGCAGTACGCCTCGCCGCCGAGCAGGCCGTGGCCGTAACGGTCGACGAAGTAGCCGGCGAGATCCAGATAGCGTCGCTCGCCGGTCTCCCGGTACAGCTCGACCAGGGCGGTCTCCACCTCCGGATGGCCGTCGACGCCGTCGATCGGCCTGCCGCTGCCGGGAAGGCCGAAGACGGAGTCGAGGTGGTCGGCGAACCGTCGCGCCACGAGGAGGAGTTCGTCGCGACCGGTCGCACGGTGATGGGCCACCGCCGCCTGGATCAGATGGCCCGCGCAGTACAACTCGTGCCCCCAGCGCAGGTCCTGGTAGCGCTCACCGTTCTTGCGGACCTGGAACCAGGTGTTGAGGTAGCCGTCGGACTGCTGGGCGTCGGCGACCAGGGCGATGATCCGCTCGACTTCGGCGGCGAGTTGACGCAGGTGGGGGCTGTTCTCCTCACCGTCGGCCGGTGGCCCGCTGCGGGCGAGCTGCCAGGAGGCGGCCTCCAGCCACTTGTAGACGTCGGTGTCGACGAAGGGGTAACCGCCCTGGAACGCGCCCTGGGCCGTGCCGGCCGCCAGGCGCAGGTTGTGCAGGTTTCCCGCGGACTCCAGCAGAGCGGGGCCCTGCGGGATCGAGGTGTGCGCGTTGACCTCGCGCCGCTCGTGCCAGAAGCCGGTGCGCACCTCCGCGGCGGCGGGGCGCAGCGCGGCGGGGGCGTCCGGGCCGAGCCGGACCGGGCCCACGGGGGCAGCTCCCCGTTCGGTGGCAGCCGAGACGTCGGTGCGGAAGGGCAGGGCGGAGTCTGTGCGGGGCATGGTTCTCCGAGAGGGGGGAGGGAGGGGCCGGGCTGCGGGGCAGGGCACGACGGCCCCCGTGCTCAAGAGGCGAGTGGTTCTCGGAACTCGTTTGAGCAACCGTTTTTCCTGCCGAGAAGTAGAGGGCAGCGGGGTAGTCGGGTCAAGAGTCGCGGCAAGAGATTTTTTCTGTTGCCCGTGGCTGGCACTCACCCCCGGGAGGCTGCGACGATGGACGGGCCGTTGCCGTCCAGGAAAAGGTTTGCTCGTGACCGTTGCTCCAGGTTCCCGCTCCGCCGGCCCGGCGAAGCTCGCCGACGTCGCCGCCCTGGCGGGCGTCAGTGTGGGTACGGCGTCGAAGGCGCTGAACGGCGGCGGGCGGATGCGTCCCGAGACCCGCCAGCGGGTCCTCGACGCCGTCGACGCACTCGGGTTCCGGCCCAACCAGCACGCGCAGAGCCTGCACACCGGGCGGAGCTGGACGGTCGGGCTGATGACGACCGACGGCATCGGCCGCTTCAGCACCCCCGTACTGCTCGGTGCCGAGGACGCGCTCGGGGCCGGCAAGATCTCCGTCCTGCTGTGCGACACCCGCGGCGACGCGATCCGGGAACAGCACCACCTGCGCAACCTGATGGACCGCCGGGTGGACGGCATCATCGTCACCGGCCGCCGTACGGACCCCCGTCCGCCCCTGGACGGCATCGAGGCCGTCCCCATCGTCTACGCGCTCTCGCCGTCCACCGATCCGGCCGACACCTCGGTGGTCTCCGACGACCGGGGCGGGGCCGTACTGGCCGTCGAGCACCTGCTGGCCGCGGGCCGCACGCGCATCGCCCACATCACCGGCCCGGAACACCACGCGGCCGCCCGCGACCGGGCCCGGCACGCGGTCGAGCATCTGGAGCGGGCCTCCCTCGGACTCTCGACGGGGCGGGTGCACCACGGGGAGTGGAGCGAGGCGTGGGGGCGCCGCGCCGCCGACGCGGTCCTGCGCACGGCACCGGACACGGACGCCTTCTTCTGCGGCAACGACCAGATCGCCCGGGGTGTGGCGGACGCGCTGCGCGAGCGGGGCGTCAACGTGCCCGGCGACATCGCGGTCGTCGGCTACGACAACTGGGACACCATGGCCCTGGCCAGCAGGCCGCCCCTCACGACGATCGACATGGACCTCACCGAGATCGGCCGGATCGCCGCCCTGCGACTCCTCGAAGCCATCGACGCCGACCCGGCACCGGGCGTGCACACCGTCCCGTGCCGACTGATCGTCCGCGAGTCCAGCTGAGGCGATCCGAGTCGCAGCGGGTCCCCGTGATCCGATCCCACAGTCGGCCGGGCGCAGCCGTCAGGTCGCGTGTGTCAGTTCAGTGGGTGCCGCCCTGATCGCCGCCCGCGGCGAGACCGAGCGGTCTCCCGAACGTCGCGTTCCAGCGTCCGGCGCGACCGCTGAACTCGGTGGCGGTCAGTGGCGGTACATCGATCCGCCAGAACGCCGACTCCGGTGCCCCGAGTGCCCGAACGGCCGCGGCTCGTACGACTTCCGGCTCCACCACGGCGACGGTCCGTCCGGAGAACCCCGCGGCCTCGTCCAGCCAGGCCGCGACCCGCTCGCACAACTGGTGCACCGACTCACCGCCGTGCGGTGCGGCGGCCGGGTCCGCCAGCCAGAGGGCGACGGCGTCCGGGGCGTCGGCGCTGACGTCGGCCAGCGTACGGCCCCGCCAACCACCCACGTCGAGCCCGGCCGGCGCGGTCTCGACAGCGCCGTCGAACCCCAACGCCGACGCGGTCTCCCGGCATCGCGGAGTGGGGGATACGAGTAGCCGCTGTGCTGCCGGAAGGGAGCCCGCGGCCGATCGCGCTCGCGCGGCGCCGGTGGCCTCGAGCGGGCATCCGTCGTCGAAGCGCGCCTCCCGCAGCGCCGCACTGATCGCGGGAGAGATCATCATCACTCGGCTCGTCATTCGCCCACCCTCATGTCCGACTTCCCGGTCCGCCCAGACCGGTGAGACTCCGGACCACCGGGTGTGTCGTGGAGGGCGGCGAGGTGCTCGAGCAGCAGGCCTTCGCGGGTGGACCAGGGGCAGACCTCGACCGCCTTCGCCTCGCAGGCCTCCATGAGGGCCTCGGCGACCAGAGCTCCGGCCAGGGACTGCTCGGCACGGTGCCGGGAGATGCCGGGGAGCTTGGCGCGGCGCGCCGGATTCGCGGCGGCCAGTACCGGGACGCAGGCATGCAACTGGGACAGGGCCAGCCTCCGTTGCGAGCGGTGTGCCTTGCCCCGGGCGGCGGCGAGCCGGGCGAGCTGCTCGAAGGTCTTGGAGCAGGCCAGCACGTGGGTGCCCGGTTCCGCCCGCGGCAGATCGGGGACGGCTTCCAGCTTTCGACGCAGATACCGACGGATCTCGGTGAGACCCTGTTTGGACGGGGCGATGCCGCCGGGCAGCCAGTCCCGGGTGATTCTGCGGGCGCCCAGGGGCAGGGAGTGGACGCTGTTCGGCTGGTCTCCGGTACCCGAGGCGATCTCCACGGTGCCGCCGCCGACGTCCAGGACCAGCAGTCGGCCGGCCGCCGGGCCGACCCACTGTCGGGCGGCCACGTAGGCAAGCCGCGCTTCCTCTTCGCCGTCCAGCACGCTCAGTTGGGTGCCGGTTCTGCGCGCCACGCGCCTGATGACCTCGTCGCGGTTGGGCGCGTCCCGGATGACGGAGGTGGCGAACGCGAACATGTCGGTGCCGCGCAGTCGGGGGTCGGCGGCGATCGCCTGGGCGACGGCGCGCTCGACGCTCTCCACCCCGGCGTCGTCGAGTCGGCCCTTGCGGTCGAGCGTCTCGTGCAGTCGCAGCCGCACCTTGTGGGAGAACACCGGCTCCATCACATGGCCCGGCCGCGATCGCACCACCGTGAGCAGCGCGCTGTGGCACCCGACGTCGAGTACACCGGCCTGCCGCATCCCATCGCCTCCCCTGGTCTCGTCCTCCATGTCGGAACGGATCGACTGCGTCTCCCCGTCGTCCGACGGCCCCGTCACCGACGTGCCGGGACTTCCGGTCCACTGCGTGCACGTTCCCTCACCAAGCGTGTACCCTACGTCCCGCTCGAATGAGACGGAGCCGCGGTCGACGCGCACCTGGAGGGAGGGCCGACGGCCTCACGCCTCCGGCCGGGCATCGATCTCGCTGATCAGGTTCTCGACACGGGCCTTGATCTCGTCCCGGATGGGGCGCACGGACTCCACACCCTTGCCTGCCGGGTCCTCCAGGGCCCAGTCGAGGTACTTCTTGCCGGGAAAGACCGGGCAGGCGTCGCCGCAGCCCATGGTGATCACGTAGTCGGACGCCTGGACGGCCTCGGTGGTGAGGAGCTTCGGCTGTCGGCCGGCGATGTCGACGCCGACCTCCCGCATGGCCTCGACCGCGGCCGGGTTGACCTGCTCGCCCGGGATCGAACCCGCCGAGCGGACCTCGATCCGGTCGCTCGCGAGATGCGAAAGGAAGCCGGCCGCCATCTGTGAACGCCCGGCGTTGTGCACACAGACGAACAGCACGGAGGCGAGCGGAGTGGCAGACATCGGTACTTCTTTCGCGGTCAACGGGTCGTGAGTCGTGAGGGGGTGAGTGTCGGCCCGGAGGGCGTGAACCCTGGTCGGTGTCGGCCGGAACTCGTATCAGCCTCGAGTGATGTGACAGTATCAGTCCATGCTGACGTCAGCCGATGCTGATCTGATGCGGGTCCTGGCCGACCCCCTCAGACTCCGGATCGTGACCCTCCTCGCCCGGGAGACGCTCTGTACCACGCACCTGATCGAGGAGACGGGCGCCAAGCAGACCAACCTCTCCAACCACCTGAAGGTGCTGCGCGAGTCCGGGATCGTGGAGACGGAGCCGTGCGGCCGGTTCGTCTACTACCGGCTCAGGCCCGAGGCGCTCGCCGCCCTCGCCGGTCGATTCGCCGACTTCGCCGCAACCGCGCGCACCACCGCCGAGAACAACACCAAGCGGTCCTGCCCCTGACCTGCCGTCAGTTTCCGTAACGGTTGCGGGACGCTGAACGGACACGGGGTCAGGCGGCCCGGGACGTGCCGGTCAACGCCTGGGAGTCGACGGCGTCCTCGCCGTACAGGTCCCGCACCCAGTTGGTCTGGTAGATGGTCTCCAGATACCGCTCACCCAGATCCGGGGCGATGGCCACCGCGGTCAACTCCCGCTCCTGGTGCCGGGCCAGCCAGTCCATCGCGCCGCTGACCACCGTGCCGGTGGACCCTCCGAACAGAAACCCGCGCCCGGCCAGCCGGTGACAGGCCCGGATGGTGTCGGTCTCGGCCACGCGCACCACGTCGTCCACATACGACTCGTCCAGCATCGGCGGGCGTCTGCTGGCGCCCAGGCCGGGAATCATCCGCCGACCGGCGTCGCCGCCGAACGTCACGGAGCCCACGCTGTCCACGGCCACGACGCGCACCGGGCGGTGCCACTCGCGGAAGTAGCGCGCGCAGCCCATCAGGGTCCCGGTCGTGCCGGCCCCGACGAACAGGACGTCCAGGTCCGGGAACTGCCGGGCGACGGCCGGTGCGGTCCTGCGGTAGTGGGCCATGCCGTTGTTGGGGTTGGTGTACTGGTTGAGCCACACATAGCGGTCCTCGGAGGCGCACAGCGCGCGGACGTGGTCGATGCGCGCGCCGAGGAAGCCGCTGACGGGGTCGGGTTCGGTGATGACGTGGACCTGGCCTCCCAGGGCTTCCATCATCAGCCGGGTCGCCAGGTTGCAGCGGGAGTCGGTCACGCACAGGAACGGGTAGCCCTTGGCGGCAGCGATCATGCTCAGAGCCACGCCCAGGTTGCCCGAGGACGACTCGACCAGAACCGAGCGCGGCCTCAGCAGGCCGTCGCGTTCGGCGGCCTCGACCATTTCGGTGGCGGCCTTGAGTTTGATCGAACCGGCGAAATTGAAGCCCTCGCACTTGAGGAACAGCGAGTGCCCGAACATTCCCTCCAGGTCGACGAAGAGATCGTCCTCGTTGTAGTCCTGGGGGACGGATATGACGGGCATGGTCGTCTCCTTCACTGCGGGGGTGGGATCGTCATCCGGTCGTCCTGCCGCTGATCCGTCCGGGTGCGGCGTGGAGAGGAATTCGGAGCGGCGAGTCGCGAGTCGCCGGAACGACTTCAGTACGCCCGAATCCAGGCCCCCTGTCATGCCACCGAAATTCGGGACTTGACACGCGCTGTCTGCGGGCAAAAGCAGTCGTGACCGGGCCGGGCGCGGCCGTTCAGCCCAATTCCCGGGTGGGTTTCCCGCGGGTCGAACGGGGCTCTGTGAGGCGTGGTCCTAAGCCTGCGCGACGCGCACGGAAAGTAGGGGATCGCGGGGCGAAGACGGGCAAAATGGCCGGACTGTCAAGACCCATGCGCTTCGTCAAGCCCCGAAATGCAGGGGCAGGACACGAAGCCCTCGGCCGGGCCTACTGGAGAGGCGCGGACATCACGAATCCGTCCGTACCGACCGACGCCGAATGAAACGTCATCGAGGAGCTCACGTGCTAGAGAAATCCGTGGAGGTCTTGACGGCCGAACCGGCTGACATCCCACCCCTCCAGGGCAGTGGGGACGCCGATGCGGCGACCGACACCGAAAGGCTTCTGGCCGACGTGCTGGCCGGGGTCGTCCGCGTCGAGCAGGTCCCGGTCGACGGCCACTTCTTCAACGACCTGGGTGCCGATTCCCTGGTGATGGCCCAGTTCTGCGCGCGGGTCAGGAAGCGGGGGGACATGCCGGCGGTGTCGATGAAGGACATCTACCGGCACCCCACCATCCGGAGCCTGGCCACCGCGCTCGTCGATGCCGCTCCCGCTCCTGCCCCCATCTCCACCGCCGCCCCCGTCCCGTCCCCGTCCGCGGAGGCGCCGTCACCGGCGCGGACACCGACCGACGTGCGGGCCTCTGCAGAGGGGACGGCGCGGGCCGAGGCGCAGGCGGCGGCTCGTACACGGCGCTACGTCGTCTGTGGAGTGCTGCAGTTCCTGATCTTCCTGGGCTATTCCTGCCTTGTCGCCCTGGCCGTCGAGGAAGGTCATGAGTGGATCTCCGCGGGATCAGGCCTGTTCGACCTCTATCTGCGGTCCGTCCTGCTCGCCGGCGCGGGCTTCCTCGGCCTGTGCGCCCTTCCGATCGTGGTGAAGTGGACGCTCGTCGGCCGCTGGCGGTCCGGGGAGTTCCCCCTGTGGGGCATGGCCTATGTGCGTTTCTGGGTCGTCAAGACGTTGATCCGCACCAGCCCCGTGCGTCTGTTCGCCGGTTCACCGCTCTACGTGCTCTACCTCAGGGCGCTCGGGGCACGGATCGGCAAGGGCGTCACGATCCTCTCCCACACGATCCCGGTCTGCACCGACCTGCTCACCGTCGGCGAGGGCACGATCATCCGCAAGGACGTGCTGCTGTCCTGCTACCGCGCCCACGCCGGCGTGATCCAGACCGGCCCGGTCACTCTCGGCAGCAACGTGCTCGTCAGCGAGCACACGGTCCTGGACATCGAGACCTCGATGGGCGACGGCGCCCAGCTGGGTCACGCATCCTCCCTGCACACCGGCCAGGTGGTGCCCGCCGGCGAACGCCGACACGGCTCCCCCGCGCAGCCGACCGAGGTGGACTACCGGAGGGTCGACCCCGCCGACTGCTCCACCGCCAAAAGGACCGCGTACGGCGTTGTACAGCTGCTGAGCCTGCTGGCGGTGTACCTGCCGCTGGCGCTGGGCGGCGTGACCGCCCTGCTCACGGGTCTCCCGCAGCTTCAGACGTTCCTGAACCCGCAGCCGATGGCCAGCCCGGCGTTCTACGTCGATGCCCTGATCGCCTCCGTGGTCCTCCTGTTCGGATCCCTGCTCGCCGGCCTCCTCGTCGTGGGCACCGTGCCGCGTTTTCTGAGCCGGGCCGTCCAACCCGGCAAGGTCTATCCGCTGTACGGCTTCCACTACGGCATTCAGCGGGCGATCGCGGTGATGACCAACAGGAAGTCCCTCACCACCCTCTTCGGCGACAGTTCCGGCATCGTCCACTACCTGCGCTACCTCGGATACGACCTGTCCCGCGTCGAGCAGACCGGGTCGAACTTCGGCACCGAAGTGCAGCACGAGAACCCCTACCTGAGCTCGGTCGGCACCGGCACCATGATCGCCGACGGACTGTCCCTCATGAACGCGGACTTCTCCAGCACGTCCTTCCGTGTGTCCCGCACGTCGATCGGGCCGCACAACTTCCTCGGAAACCGCATCGCCTACCCCGCGCAGGGCAGGACCGGAGACAACTGCCTGCTCGCGACGAAGGTCATGGTCCCCATCGACGGACCCGTGCGCGAAGGCGTGGGCCTGCTGGGCTCACCCAGCTTCGAGATCCCGCGCACGGTGATGCGCGACAACCGGTTCAACCACCTCGAGACCGGCGACGAACTGCGCCGCCGCCTGGCCGCCAAGAACAGGCACAACGCGGCGACCGCCGGCCTGTATCTGCTCGCGCGGCTGATCCACTTGTTCGTGATCACCCTCATCACCATGGGCGCGGTCGACCTCTACCCGTCGTTCGGCGCGCTGGCGATCGCACTGGCCAGTGTCCTCACCCTGACGTACACCGTCGTCCACTTCGCGCTCGTCGAGCGGGCCTCCACCGGATTCAAGCCCCAGAAGCCGTTGTACTGCTCGATCTACGAACCCTCCTTCTGGCGCCACGAACGCTTTTGGAAGATGGCCTCGGTCCACTACATCCAGGCCTTCGACGGCACCCCGTTCAAGAACGTGATCTGGCGGCTGCTGGGGGCCCGGATCGGCAAGCGGGTCTTCGACGACGGCTGCTTCTTCCCGGAGCGCACCCTCGTCACCATCGGCGACGACAGCACGCTGAACGCGGGCACCGTGGTCCAGTGCCACTCGCAGGAGGACGGCGCCTTCAAGTCCGACCGCAGTGCCCTCGGCAACGGCTGCACCCTCGGCGTCGGCGCCTTCGTCCACTACGGCGTGACCATCGCGGACGGCGCCGCGCTGGCCCCCGACTCCTTCCTCATGAAGGGCGAGGAGATCCCCTCGCACGCCCAATGGGGAGGCAACCCTGCCCGGGAGATGCCGGACCACAGGACCCAGGTCGAGGCCGGTAAGGAACCCCACACCAGCCAGTCCGCCCCGGCTCGCGGCCTCTGACACCGCGCGCCGCCGACAAGCAGAGGAAAGACCCGATGGACACGCATGTCAGTCCCAGTCGGACCGCCCGCGCATACTGGCGCGACGCACTGACAGCCGGGGGCTTCACCCCCGCCCCACGCTGGACCCTTCAGCCCGTGCCCGGCGTGGGGGAGTACGAGACACCGGTCCCCGAGGACACCGTGACCGGGCTGCGCCGTCTGGCGGCGGAGCTGGCGGTACCACCGGCCTCGCTCCTGCTGACCGCGCACGCCAAGGTGGTCGCGGCACTGTCCGGAGAGAGGGAGATCACCACCGGCTACGTCGCCCGGGGCGGCAGCCCGCTCCTGTGCCGGCTCACCACCGCGCCCGCCTCCTGGCGCGAGTTGCTGCACCACGCCCACCAGGTCGCCACCGAACTGCCGGCGCACCAGGACGTCCCGGCCGAGGACATCGACGCTCTGAAGAGCGAACTGGGCCTGACCGGGCCGCTGTTCGGGACCGTCCTCGACCTCACCGAGACCCTCTTCGACCCCACCGAGTCCGTTCTCGATCCCGCCGCGATCGACGGAGCCCTCACCGAGGACACCGCACTGCGGGTGGGCGTCCGTCACCACGACGGGCGGCTCGTACTGCGGCTGCGCTACCGCACCGACGCGCTCGACGCCGACAGCGCCGCCCGTATCGCCGGCTACCACCTGACCGCGCTCGCGCTGATCACCGCCGACCCCGATGCCGAGCACACGCACCAGAGCCTGCTGTCCGCCGAGGAATTGCGGTTCCAGCTCGACCAATTGGCCGGACCGGTCCGGGAACTGCCCGACGCGCGGATGCACGAGCTGTTCGAGGACCGGGTGCGCAAGCATCCGGACGCCGTCGCCGCCGTGCATGCCGACCGGCAGTGGACGTACGCGGAACTCAACGCCCGGGCCAACCGGCTCGCCCGCGCCCTGGTAGCTCGTGGGCTCGCCCGCGAAAGCGTGGTCGCGGTGGTGACCGCACGCAATCTGGACTGGCTGGCCGCCGTCATCGCGGTCTTCAAGGCCGGAGGCGCCTACCTCCCCGTCGAGCCGCACTTCCCGGCCGCACGCATCGCCGCCACGCTCTCCCGCGCCGCATGCACCCTGGTGCTGACCGAACCCGGCAGCACCACCACCCTCGACCGGGCCCTCGACTCCCTTCCCGGAACCGAGCGGCTCCTCGTCGACACGGCCTACGCGGAAGACCACCCCGACGGTGATCTCGGCATCCCGGTCACGCCCGACCAGCTCGCCTACATCTACTTCACCTCCGGCTCCACCGGTGAGCCCAAGGGCGCGATGTGCGAGCACGCGGGCATGCTCAACCACCTCTACGCCAAGATCGACGACCTCCACGTCGGCGAGGGACACGTGGTGGCCCAGACCGCGCCCCAGTGCTTCGACATCTCCCTGTGGCAGTTGGTCTGCGCGCTGCTGGTCGGCGGGCGGACCCTGCTGGTCGCACAGGACGTCATCCTCGACGTACCCCGCTTCCTCGACACCCTCACCGACGGCGAGGTCACCGTCCTCCAGGTCGTGCCGTCCTACCTCGAAGCCGTCCTGACGGAGCTCGAACAGCGCCCCCGCCCGCTGCCGGACCTGCGGTTCGTGTCGGTCACCGGCGAGGCGTTGAAGAAGGAACTCGCCGAGCGCTGGTTCGCCGTCCAGCCCGGGATCAAGCTGGTCAACGCCTACGGGCTGACCGAGACCTCGGACGACACCAACCACGAGGTCATGGACCGGGCGCCGGACCGCATCCTGCTCGGCCGCGCCGTCAACAACGTACGCGTCCACGTCGTCGACGAACACCTCACCCCGGTGCCGCTCGGCGCTCCGGGCGTGATCGCTTTCTCCGGGGTCTGCGTCGGCCGCGGCTACATCAACGACCCCGAACTCACCCGGGCCTCCTATCTGGTCGATCCGCACCGCGAAGGCACACGGCTGTACCTCGGCGGCGACCACGGCCGCTGGCACCCTTCGGGCAAGCTGGAGTTCCTCGGCCGCCGCGACGCCCAGGTCAAGATCCGCGGCTTCCGGATCGAGATCGGCGAGATCGAGAACACTCTGCTTCGTCTCCCCGGTGTCCGCGACGGCGCGGTGGTGACGGTCGAACGCGCCGACCGGAGCAAGCACTTGGTCGCCTTCTATTCCGGCCCGAAACCCCTGGACACGGGGACCCTCAGCGACCGGCTCGCCGAGTCGCTGCCCGAGTACATGGTCCCGTCGGCCTTCCACTGGCGCGAAAGCCTGCCGCTGACCGCCAACAGCAAGATCGACAAGAAGGCCCTGGCGGCACTCGCCGCAGCACCCGCCACCACCGACGACGAGCACCAGCCGCCGGTCACGTCGACCGAGCAGCGCCTGGCGGCCGCCTGGGCGAAGGTCCTCGGTGTCCCGCAGGACCGGATCGGACGCCGCGACCACTTCTTCGACCGCGGCGGCACCTCCCTCTCGGCGGTGAAGCTCGCCATCACCCTGGACCGCGCGGTCTCCCTCAAGGACGTCACCGCACACCCGGTCCTCACCGACCTCGCCGCGCTGGTCGACCACGGACCCCAACGCCACACGACCCCACCACCGACCTCCGCCTGACCGACATCGAAAGGACCTGACCGACATCGAAAGGACCTGACCGACATCGAAAGGATCAGCACCATGCGGTACGCGGCCCCGGCGTCCCTCGTCGAGGTGCACCTGAACCCCGGCGGACCCCCGACCCCGCACACCGACATCCCTGTTGTTCGCCTGCCTGAGCGCACAGCAGCGAGGCCTTCCAAGGGCCACGCGAGGTCCTCGCCATGGCCGAGCCGCTGCGCAGGGCCGCGTGGTCGCCGACCGGCGAGGTGAGCGCCGTACGACCCCCGACCTTTCCCTCGCACTGGAGCCCGTCATGTCCCAGCCGCACCTCGTGCCGACCTTCGCAGTGATCTCCGGCGCCCAGGTCCAGTACGCCCTTCAGGATCGGGAGAAGCAGATCGTGGACCTCGTCGAGGCCACCTATCACCTGCACGCCGCCGGAGAGTCGGTCAACCCCCCGTCCTACTTCCTGCGCTTTCCCGACCGGCCCACCGCCCGGATCATCGCGCTGCCCGCCTCGATCGGCGGACCGGCGCCGGTGGACGGCATCAAATGGATCTCCAGCTTTCCGGACAACGTCCAGGCCGGCATCCCCAGGGCCTCCGCGGTGCTGATCCTCAACGACCACGACACGGGCTACCCCTTCGCCTGCCTGGAAAGCTCCATCATCAGCGCCACCAGAACCGCCGCGTCGGCGGCACTGGCCGCCGACCACCTCACCCGCAACCGGCTGCGCCCCACCCGCATCGGGTTCTTCGGTACGGGTCTGATCGCCCGCTACATCCACACCTTCCTGACAGCCCTGGGATGGTCCTTCGAGGAGACCGGCGTCCACGACCTGTCGGGCGACAGTGCCGCCGGTTTCCGCGACCACGTCCAACAGAGCGACGCCACGGGACAGGTCACCGTGCACGAGACTCCCGAGGCGGTCATCCGCTCCAGCGACCTCGTCGTCTTCGCCACCGTCGCGGGCCGGCCGCACATCGGCGACCCGGCCTGGTTCGACCACAACCCCCTGGTCCTGCACGTGTCCCTGCGCGACCTCGCACCCGAGGTCATCCTCGCCTCGGCGAACATCGTCGACGACGTGGACCACTGCCTCAAGGCCGGCACGTCCCCCCATCTGGCCGAGCAGCTCACCGGCAACCGTGACTTCCTGCACGGAACACTCGCCGATGTCATGACCGGCCGAGTGACACCGCCCACCGACCGGCCCCTGGTGTTCTCACCCTTCGGACTCGGTGTGCTCGACCTCGCCGTCGGCGCATACGTCTACAACGAGACGGCCCGCTCCGGGCACCTCCACGTCATCGAGGACTTCTTCCACGACCTGCGCCGACACGGCTGATCGGCAGAGTTCGTTTCACACGGAGTGAGACATGCCCCAACGAGAGGTTTGCTCTCAGGGTGCGACGAGATCGGCCCAGCGAGTGATTCCGCCGGAGTGGACACGTATGCCGTGCCGAGCCGCCAGCGCGTGGACGATCTCCTGGCCCCGGCCGTGTTCGTCCGGATCGATTCCCGGGGGCGACTGTCCGGCCGGAAGCTTGGATCCTGCGTCGGTGACTTCGACGCGCAGCGTGCTGAGCCCCTCGGCCCGTACCCAGGACAGGCGCAGCTCCGCCGGGGGCAGGGCGTGGACGATCGCGTTGGTGAGCAGCTCCGACACCACCAGAAGACAGTCCTCGGCGATCTCGCAGGACACGTTCCAGTCGGCGAGGACCGCCTTCACCCGCCGGCGTGCGGCCGAGACGACCTCGGCGACGTGAGGCAGCGGACCGACGTGTTCGACCGCCTCCCGAAGCATCGTATTGAGCTGTGCCGCCATGTCTTCTCCTCCGGAGCGCTGTCGGCGGGTTGCCGAGCCTCAGCGCGCGTTGCCGGGCCTCAGTGAACGGTAGGAAGCGAAGTGGGGCCGGTCAATGAACGGCGGTCGCCATTACCGAACGCTCACCTTCGCCCGGTGGTGAACCGACGGTGGCCTGCACGTAAAGCGAACCCTCCGTGGCGGTACTAGGCTCGCCTCATGGCCGGCCCAGTCCAGTCGATCGAACGGGCGGCGGCGATCTTGCGTCTGCTCGCTGGTGGGCCCCGTCGACTCGGGCTCGGCGAGGTGGCGGCCTCGCTCGGGCTGGCGAAGGGCACGGCGCACGGCATTCTCCGCACCCTCCAGCACGTGGATTTCGTGGAGCAGGACGCGTCGACGGGAAAGTACCAGCTCGGCGCGGCGCTGCTGCACCTCGGCACGAGCTACCTCGACATCAATGAGCTGCGGTCGCGCTCCATCAACTGGGCCGATGCCCTGGCCGCCCGTAGTGGGGAAGCGGTCCGCCTGGGCACCCCCTTCGAGGGCCAGGTCCTCGTGATCCATCACGTGTTCCGGCCGGACGACACCCTCCAGACCCTGGACGTGGGTTCACTGCTGCCTCTGCACGCCTCCTCGCTCGGCAAGGTGCTGCTGGCGTACGGAACCGCGTCCCTGGAGTCGGCCTCGGAAGCCGGGCTGGAGGCCTACACCCGGCACACCCTGGTCGCACCGGAGAAACTCACCCGCGCGCTCGCCGGGGTCCGGGAAGTCGGCTGGGCCGCGGAGATCCAGGAGATGAGCATGGGGGAGGCCGGTATCGCCTCGCCGATCCGCGGGCACGGCGGCCTCGTCGTGGGCGCCGTCGGCCTCTCCGGCCCGGTCGAGAGGATCTGCGACAGCCACGGCCGTCCCCGGCCGAACCTGATCACCCTGCTTCGCGAGGCCGCACGGGCGATCTCCAGAGATCTGGGAGCAGCACGCTAGGAGAACCCCGCCTCCTCGACACATCGGAAGGCAGACCGGATCATGGTTGAACGGTATGTGATGTCCATCGATCAGGGCACCAACTCCACCCGATGCATTCTGTTCGACCACCACGGGCGGCTGGTGTCGGTCGTCCAGCGGGAGCATCAGCAGCACTTCCCCAAGCCCGGCTGGGTCGAGCACGACGCCGTCGAGATCTGGCGCAATCTGCGGCGCATCATGCCCGAGGCGCTCTCCGACGCCGACGTCGGCGCGGGAGAGGTCGCCGCCATCGGTATCGCCAATCAGCGCGAGACGACGGTGCTGTGGGACCGGCGGACGGGTGCGCCGCTGGGCAGGGCGATCGTCTGGCAGGACACGCGTACGGCACCGCTCGTCGAGGACCTGAGAAAGCGGCCCGGGGACGAATTCTTTCTCGAGCGTTGCGGTCTGCCCCCCTCGACCTACTTCTCGGCACCGCGGATCCGCTGGCTGTTCGACCACGTGAACGGGCTGGATCAGCGCGCCAAGGACGGCGAGGTGCTGTTCGGCACGATGGAGACCTGGCTGATCTGGAACCTCACCGGGGGCGCGGACGGTGGTCTGCACATCACCGACGCCACCAACGCCAGTCGCACCATGCTGATGAACATACGGGCCCTCACCTGGGACGAGGAGCTGCTGGAGTTCTTCGGGGTTCCCCGCCCCATGCTGCCCGAGATCCGGTCCTCGGCCGAGGGCTACGGGGATGCCCGCTCGGTCCTCCCGGGTGTCCGCATCACGGCAGCCCTCGGTGATCAGCAGGCCGCTCTGTTCGGCCAGACCTGCTTCACACCGGGTGAGGCGAAGTGCACGTACGGAACGGGCAGCTTTCTGCTGCTCAACACCGGTACCGATCTCGTGCGGTCCCGGCACGGACTCCTCACGACCGTCGCGTACAAGATCGGGGACCAGCCCCCGGTCTATGCCCTGGAAGGATCGATAGCCGTCACCGGCTCGCTGGTCCAGTGGTTCCGTGACCGACTGGGACTGATCAACAGCGCGCCGGAGATCGAGACGCTCGCGCGGACGGTCGATGACAACGGCGGTTGCTACATCGTCCCCGCGTTCTCGGGTCTCTTCGCACCCCACTGGCGCAGCGACGCACGCGGTGTCATCGTCGGTCTGACCTCCTACATCACCAAGGGACACCTGGCCAGAGCCGTCCTGGAGGCCACCGGCTGGCAGACGCGCGAGGTCGTCGACGCCATGAACGCCGACTTCCCGGTCGCGCTGAAGGAGCTCAAGGTGGACGGCGGCATGACGGCGGACAACCTGCTCATGCAGTTCGTCGCCGATGTGCTCGATGTGCCCGTGGTGCGGCCCATGGTCGCCGAGACGGTCTCCCTCGGCGCCGCCTACGCCGCGGGGCTTGCCTCCGGCTACTGGCCGGACCTGGAAGTGCTGCGCCGCAACTGGCATCGGGCCGCCCAGTGGCTGCCGGACATGGACCCCGAGCGGCGGGACCTCGAATACGACAACTGGCAGCGCGCCGTCGAGCGGTCGCTGGGGTGGATCAAACCGCCGAGGGCCAGGTGATTCCCGGGCGACGTCGACCGCGCGCCGGAGTGCCCGGCCGTGGGCTGCCGGGAACGACGAACACCGCGCCGCCCGTACCCGCGGAGTTGCGGGTACGGGCGGCGCGGTATGTGCGGTTCGGGGGTGTCGTTACCCCGGGGGTGTTGTTACACGGAGCCGCGCCGGATGCGGCGCAGGAGCACCAGGCCCGCGATCACGAGAACCCCTCCGGCCGCGGCCGGCCAGAGGTTCGTGCCGGTGTCGGCCAGATCGCCGGTGACCGTCTGCGGTTCGGTCTGCGACTGCGACTGCGACTGCGAACCTGCCGGTGACGTGTCCTGCGCTGTCGCCTGCGTGGACGGGGTGTCCGCGCCCGCGCCCGCGGCCGGCGTCTGCGGTCGGTGGGTCGCTTCGCTGCCGTGGTGCCCGTGCGCGCCGCCCTGCGGTGCGGCGGCCGTGTCGCTCGCCTCGGCCGAGGGTGACGTGTCCGCCTTGGGCACGACGACAGTGTGGCCGGTACCGGTGCCGGTGCCTGTGGTCTGGCCGCCGCGCGTCGGTTCGGTGGTGCCGGGCGTACTGGCCGGAGGCTGCGTGGTCTGCGTGTCCGTGGGGGTTGCGGAGGCTGTCGCGTCGTTGCCGCCGGACGAGGCGTCAGGACTCGGGGACGGCTCGCCCGTGCCGGCTCCGCCGTTGCCACCGGCACCGCCATTGTCACCGGCACCGCCGCCGGCCCCTCCACCGGCACCGTCGCCGCACTGTCGCCCGGCGTTGATGCAGTCCACCATCTCCCGCATGAGGGATGCGTCGAAGACGTTGATGAAGTCGTCGTGGTCCGTGATCGCCTTGTGCACCTGCTCCGGGAACCCGTCCACGGCGTACGGGTTCTTCACCTGGCCGTTCTCGAGGGTCGGCGCCGGAACGTCGTAGACCAGGCGCATCGTCAGCTGCGGGATCGCCTTGAAGCCGCCCGCGCAGTTGCCGTTGGCGTCGGCGAAGGCGACGTGCGTGCGGTGGTTGGCGCTGTCGATGTTCTGACCGTCCCAGCAGCTCTGGAAGGCGAACGACCGCACCACGCTGCTGCCCTGGGGACAGATCGGGTACTTGTCCGTCAGCTGCACCTTGTCCTCGAAGCCGGTGCAGCTCCAGTGGGCGTTGGCGTTCGCGGGGCCGTTGGTGAACGCCTTCGCGTCGCCCGTGATGATGCGCAGGAACGTCGGCATCTCGACGACCTTGCTCTGCGGGTTGCCGATGAACTCGATCTGCGCCTGCTTCGCCTGCAGGACCTTTCCGACGTTGCCCTCCAGGCCGCCCCCGTTCTTGTCGGCGTCGAACTCCTGCGTACCGTCCTGCACTCGGAGCACCGGCCAGTAGTACGTGGACTTGTCGCCCTGGTTCTGGCACGTGGTCGCGGCTTTGGCGAGATCGTCGTTCGTGGCGAACGCGTCGTTCGACTGGTTGCCGACGTAGTCGTGCAGGTGGTGGGCGCCGTTGGTGACACCGGGGGCGACGATCACGTTGTCGGTGTTGAACTTCTTGTTGGCGTTCACACCGCACGAGCTGGTGAACGTGCCGGTCGAGGCGTTGCCGCCGCTGCCCGGCTTCTGCGGCACGTTCGGCTGGAGCGTCGTGATGTCCACGAAGTCCGCTGCGACGGGGCCGCTGGCGGCGCTCGCGCCGCCGCCCTGCTGGCCGCCGCCCTGTTGCCCGCCCTGCTGGCCGCCGTTGTTGTTCTGCTGCTGGCCGTTGCCGTTCTGGCCACCGGCGTTGTTCTGGGGCTGGTCCGCGGGGACCGCGGTGCAGGTGGCCAGAGCGTCGAGCGAGTTCGGGGCTTCGGCGCCCGCGTTCTTGAAGCCGGTCTTGATGCGGTCGATGACCGCGCCCCGCTTCTCCTTCAGCGGACCGAGGATCGCGTTCTGGACGAAGTCCGCGTCCTGTGCCTTGGCCTGCTGCTCCGAGGTCATTCGTGCGTACGCCTCGGAGATCTGCTGGTCGAGAAGGGCGAGTTCCTTGTCGACGTCCGCCCGTGCCTGCTGTGGCACCTCGGCGAGTTTGCTGCCCACGTCCGGACAGTCGATCGTGGCGGCTCCCGACCAGGTCTGGTTGCTCGGGTTCGCCTGACCGGGCGCACCGGCCGAGCCGCTCTCGGTCGCTGAAGCGTAGACATTGACCGCTACGAGCCCTCCTCCGCCCAGTATCAGTGCGGCTGCGGCAAAGGTTGCACGCTGTGCCCCCATGGGGCGTCTGCGCGTGTTGCGTCTCACGTGTGTACTCCTACGTCCCGTGGCAGGCCAGGCATGGAAATCCCCCGTCCCATACGCAGGCGAGCCCGGTAGCGTTCAAACGCCGCACGAATTCACAGCAGCCTCGTAGCTCGCGGCCAAACCTGCCACGGTGATCTCGGGCCACACCCGTCAAGCCCGCCCGTGTGCCTTCTGCGAGCGGCGTGACAGCGAGTCGATGACCACCGCGGCGAAGAGCACCCCGCCCGTGATGACGAACTGGACGGCAGCGGGGATGTCCGTGAGTGCCATGCCCGAGGCGATCGACTGGATGATCAGCATGCCGAGCGCGGCGGACCAGGTCGTGCCGCGTCCTCCGAACAGGCTGGTGCCCCCGATGACGGCCGCCGCGATGGCATTGAGGAGCAGGACGCCCGAGCCCGAACTCTGGCTCACCGAGGTGATGCGCGAGGCCAGGAACAGACCGCCGATCGCGGCCATGGTGCCCGAGATCGCGAGCACCGCGGTCTGCACCCCCGTGACACTGAGACTGGCGCGGCGGGCTGCCTCGAGGCTGCCGCCGAGTGCGTAGATCTGCCGCCCGTAGTGTGTGCGGCGCAGCACGATGTCCAGGCCGGCCACCACGACGAGGAAGATCAGGAGGGCGAGCGGCAGGCCCTGGAAGCGGTTGAGCAGATACGCGCCGGTGAACGCGATCACCGCGAGTAGTCCGGTGCGCGCCACGATTCCCCGCAGCGAGCGGTACGGCATGCCGACGGTCTTGCGGCGCCGCCTGTCCTGGTAGCCCACGAGGAAGACCAGGGCCGCGGCGATCGCCGCCAAGCCGTAGGCGACGGCGTCGTTGGTGAAGTAGTAGCTGGTCAGCTTGGCGACGAGCCCTTTCTCGTCGAGGTTGACGGTGCCGCTGGTCCCGAGGATGTAGAGCATGAAGCCGTTCCAGGTGAGCAGTCCCGCGAGTGTGACGACGAACGCCGGCACCCGGGTTTTCGCGAAGGAGAAGCCCTGGATGGTTCCCGCCGCGGTACCCGTGAGCACCCCGATGATGGCGGCAAGCCATTCGGGCACGCCGTTGTTCACGTTGAGAACGGCGAAGACGGCCGCCGCGAGACCGCTGATCGAGCCGACCGACAGGTCGAGTTCACCGATCAGGAGGACGAAGACGATGCCTACCGCGATGAGACCGGTGCCCGCGACGTCCACGCTGAGATTGGACAGGTTCCGGGGCGAGAGGAAGCTCTGGTTCAGGGACTGGAAGGTGATCCAGACCGCGGCGAGGACGAGGACGACGGGCAGTGAGCCCAGTTCGCCGGCGCTGAGCTTGCGCCGGGCGACGGCGGCCCAGCGATGGACGACACCAACGACGGCGCGGACGAAGGCCTGCCCGTGACGGGGCCGCGGGGCCTCGGCGTCGGGTTCGGTGGGTTCGGCCCGAGCGTTGTCCGCCGTCCTGCGCATCCCTTTCACCACCCCGACTCGTGGGAGGCCATCCGGTGGGGCTCGTTCTCCGTGGCGCCGGTGACGGAGGAGATGATCTGTTCCTGAGATGCGGTGTTCACGTCGAAGAAGCCGTTGTTGCGACCGAGCCGCAGCACGACGGCCCGGTCCGCGAGAGCTTTGACGTCGCCCATGTTGTGACTGATGAGCAGTACTCCCAGGCCGCGGTCGCGCAGCTGGTCGACGAGGTCCAGGACCTCGCGCGTCTGCTCGAATCCCAGAGCCGCGGTCGGTTCGTCCAGGAGGAGAACCCGCGGGTTGCCGAGGAGTGAGCGGGCGATGGCGACTGTTTGCCGCTGGCCGCTGGAGAGTGAGACGGTGGGGACCCGCAGATCGGGGACACCTTTGGTCAGGCGTTCCAGCAGGTGCCTGGTGCGGCGCTCCATCTCCACCTCGTCGAGGAACCCGAACCTGCGGATCTCGCGTCCGAGGAAGAGGTTGCCGACGACATCGAGGTTCCCGCACAGCGCGAGGTCCTGATAGACGGTGGCGATACCGAGGTCCCGGGCGTCGTGGGGGCGTTTGATGGGGACCGCCCGGCCTTCCCACTCGATGGTGCCCTTGTCCGCGGGGGCGACGCCGGAGATGACATTGACGAGGGTGGACTTGCCGGCACCGTTGTCCCCCAGGAGAGCGACGACCTGGCCGGCGTAAATCTCCAGTTCGATGTCGGTGAGCACCTCGACGACGCCATAGCGCTTGCACACGCCACGCAGCGCCAACAAGGGGGGAGTCGGCACGGTCACCATCTCCTTCCCGGGGCCCGGACCTGCTCGGTACCTGCCCGTCAGGTGAGCCCCGCCTTGCCGCAGGCGGCCGCGAGTTGGGGTGTGCAGATCTGCCGGATCGTGTAGACGCCGTCCTTCACCAGGGTGTTCTTGATGTTGTCGGCGGTCACGGACACGGGGGTGAGCATGGTGGCGGGAACCGTCCTCCCGTCGCGGGTCCTCACCTTGCCCGTGGTGACCCGGTCGAGGTTTTCATGGCGGGCCGCGGCCACGGCCATGGCCGCGGCCGCGGAAGCCTCGGGAGCGAAGGGTTTGTAGACGGTCATGTACTGATCGCCGGCGACGATGCGCCGCAGGGCTCCCAGTTCGGCGTCCTGTCCGGTGACGGGAGGCAGTGGGGCGACCTTGTTCGCCTTGAGGGCGGAGATGCTGCCGGCGGCGAGGCCGTCGTTGGCGGCGTAGACCCCCTGGATGGCGGAGACACCGAGAGCGGAGATGGCGCCGGACATGTCGAGGTTCGCGCCCTCCGGCCGCCACTGGAGGATGTCGTACGCCTTGCCGATCTTCACTTTCCCGTTGAGCACGGACAGCGCGCCCTTCTTGAACGCCACCGCGTTGGGGTCGCTGGGATCGCCGTTCATCATGACGACCGCGCCGGTGCGCGCCTTGGCGCCCATCGCCTTCAGCAGTGCCCTGCCCTGGAGCCTGCCGACCTCTTCGCCGTCGAAGGAGGCATAACCGGAGATCGGGCCCTGGGAGAGACGGTCGTAGGCGATGACCGGGATACCTGCCGCATGGGCCTTCTTGACCACGACGCCGAGCGATCTGGCGTCGACGGCCGCGAGCACGATGGCATCGACCCCCCTGGTGATCATCGAGTCCATCTGCTCCTGCTGGGTGGCCACGTCGCCCTTGGCGTTGACGTGCTCGACCGTGCAGTCGTGGCACAGCTCCGTGATCTTCTTCGTGAGCAGCGGCGTGTCCTGTGTCTCCCAACGAGTCGTGGCGGCGTCGGGCAGCAGCACACCGATCGTCAGGTTGTTGCCACCGCCGGAGCCGCTCCCGGCGTCGTGCCCGCAGGCCGTGAGAGCGACGGCCGTCGAGATCGCGGTCACGACGACGACCGCGCCCCGGATGCAGGCCTTCATGCGAGAGACCTCCCTGTCCTTCACCTCGCGCGGCGAGGGCCCGGTGGCAGGACGACCACGTCGTAAGTGTGACACCGGCTGATGGATATGTCCTATTGATACCCATATACGATTCTGGTGTGCGGGTGCCTGATTTCCATCCGTCGGCACCTGACGCATCGACGGGAGGTAGGTCGCCGACATGCCTCATGACGGCCGTGCCCGGACCGGGGTCTCGGAGCCACGGGCACGCGAGGCCGACGCCTTCGACACCGGTTCACCGCCTCCGGTGCCGGAGGCGGTCACGAGCGAGCGGGCCCTGACGTTCGTGGGGGCGGCGCTGACAGCGGTCTATCTGCCCGGTGCCGGGAACCAGGAGCTTCGGCTGGTGGAAACCGCCGGAAGCGCCCGTCGCGAGTACGGGCTGCCGGAGCGTTTGCCGCTGTCCGGCGACTCACCCGCGGCGCACACCTTTCGCACCGGCCGGCCACTGTGGCTGACGTCCGAGGCGCTCGCCTCCTACTCCACGGGCGGGCCCACACCCCCGCGGCCGGAGGCGTCGCTCGCCACACTGCCGCTCGGGACGGAGCGCGGTCGCCTGGGCTGCCTCGTCGTCGTGGGGGATTCGGCGGACGGCTTCGAGGCCGAACAACGCCGCTTCCTGGAGCAGTACGCCGACGCGGTCCTCGCCGTGCTCCGGACGGGAACGGGCGGGCCCGCCCCGTCGCCGCTACTGAGTCCGGCCCTGCGGAGTCTGTGCGTCGGCTCCTTCGTCATCACGCCGGACACCGGTCTGATCGAGGCGGACGAGACGCTGCTCGAATTGGCCGGCATCACGCCCGATGACTTCGACGGCAAGGCGGACACGCTGCTCGCGCATGCCCTCCCGGAGGACATGCACGCGCTGATGTCGGTCCTGGAGCCCTCCACCCAGACGGTCGGCCGGCGGGAGCTGGAGTTCCGTGTCCGCCGCCCGACCGGTGAGATGCGCTGGCTGAGCCTGAGCTGCCGGGTGGCGGCGGGCTGTGACGGCCGGCCCGAACAGGTACTGGGTGTGGTGACGGCGACCTCGGTCCTGCGGCAGAGCGCCGACGACGTGTCCAGGATCCAGTGGCTGACTGCCGCACTCGACGATGCCGTAACGGTCCGTGACGTCAGCCGGGTGGTGGTCACCGCGCTGGGCGAGCCGCTGGGCGCAGACCGGGTGGCGCTCGCCGAGTTGCAGGACGACCGGTTCGCCGTCACCGTGCTCGATCCGCCCGAGCCCGCCGCCTGGCCGCAGTGGTGGCGTTCCGAGTGGCGTTCGGAGTGGCCCGACGCGCCCCTCAGTGCCCTGCCCACCCTTCAGATGGCTCTGCGGGACGGACGTATGGATCTGTGGTCCGCCGGCGCGGCCCTCGAACCCGGGCTCGCGGGCATCGGCGCCGGAGGTCTGGCCGTCCTGCCGCTCCCCGCCAAGGGCTGGGTCGCCGGCGTGTGCCTGGTCGGCTGGGACCAGCCGCACGAGTTCGTCCCCGAGGAGCGGTTCCTGCTGACCGCCACCGCGGCACTGGTGGGACAGGCCCTCAAACGTGCGCGCGCACACGACGCCGAACAGGAGCTCGCGACGATGCTGCAGCGCAGTCTCCTGCCCCGGCGCCTGCCCGAGCTGCCCGGCGGGACGGCCGTCGCCCGCTATCTGCCCGCGAAGCGGGGGTTGCAGGTGGGCGGTGACTGGTACGACGTCATAGCCCTCTCCGAGGACCGGGTGGCGCTCGTCATCGGTGACGTCCAGGGACACAGCGCCGGAGCCGCGACGATCATGGGCCAGATGCGTACCGCGATCAGGGCGTACGCCGTGGAGGGCCATCCGCCCGACGTGGTCGTCTCGCACGCCAACCGGCTCCTCGTCGGTATGGAGACCGATCTGTTCGCCACCTGCTGCTATGCCGAGTTGGACATGGAGGAGGGCAACGCCCTGTTCGTACGGGCCGGGCACCTCGCACCGCTCCTGCGCCACCCCGACGGCAGGACCGAGGAGGTACAGGTCGAGGGCGGACTCCCGCTGGGCATCCTCGCGGACGCGGAGTTCCCCATGACCACCTGCGCCCTGGCCCCCGGCACGGTGATCGTCATGGTCACCGACGGCCTGGTCGAGGGCGTCGACCTGCCGCTGGACGAGGGCATGGACCGGACCCGCACCGCGCTCGCCGCGGCTGATCCGGCGGATCCGGGGGAAATGGCCGACCAGCTGCTCGGCGAACTCGACCCTCGAGAGGACGACGTGGCGCTGTTGCTGCTGCGCTACGACGGCATGAAGACCCGACCGATACGGGCCGGCTGGGCGGTGTGGCGGCTGCCCGACGCCGTCATGCACGCACGCCGCTTCACCGCACGCGCGCTGCGTCGGTGGAAGGTCGAAGAAGTGACCGACGCGGCGTTGCTGGTCGTGTCGGAACTGGTCACCAACGGCCTCGTGCACACGCAGGGCCCGGTTCGCGTCGACCTGATGCTCCGCGGAGACCGGGTGCGGGTCAGCGTGAGCGACTGCTCGCCGCGTGCCCCGGCCAAGCCGGTGATCGTGGACTGGGACGCGACCGGCGGCCGAGGTCTGCTGCTCGTCGAAGCGATGTCGGAGTCCTTCGGCTCCGTGCCGGTGGCCGGCGGCAAGCAGGTGTGGAGCGAGCTCGTCGTGCCGCACTGCGAGCAGCCCCACGTGGACCCGGGGCCCCGGACGCAGCGAAGGGGGCTGCCATGAGGACCCGTACATGGCACGTCGTCGCGGTGCTCGTCGCGGGATTCATGACGACGTCCCTGGCCGCCTGCGAAGAACTGGAAGAGGGGAGGGGCAAGGACGGCTTCACCGTCGGCCTGCTGCTCCCGAGCCGAACCATCCCCCGCTGGGAGCGGTCCGACAAGCCGCTGATCGAGAAGCGGCTGAAGCAGCTGTGCCCCCACTGCACCTTGGAGTACGCCAACGCCCAGAACGACGCGATGAGGCAGCGGCAACAGATGAGCTCCATGATCACCAAAGGGGTCAGGGTCCTGATCCTGGACGCCACCGACACCAGGGCGCTGCGCTCCTCGATCCAGGAGGCGCACGAGTCGGGTGTCCCGGTCCTCGCCTACGACCGGCTCGCCGAAGGCCCGATCTCGGGCTACGTCAGTTTCGACGGCGCGCAGGTCGGCAGGCTCCAGGGCGAGGCGCTCCTGAAGGCGATGGGCGACAAGGCGAACGGCGGAAACGTCGTCATGATGAACGGTGATCCGAGCAGCCCCAACGCGGATTGGTTCCGTCGCGGCGCACTGTCCGTCGTCTCCGGCAAGGTGAAGATCGGAAGGGCGTACGACACCCAGGGCTGGAGCATGGACAGCGCCCACGCCAACATGTCCGCCGCGATGGCGGCCCTGGGCCCGGACCGGATCGACGGCGTCCTGGCGGCCAACGACACCATCGCCGCGGGCGTCATCTCCGCTCTGAAGAGCGCCCGGGTCAAGGACCTTCCTCCCGTCACCGGCCAGGACGCCAACCTTGACGCCGTGCAGCGCATCGTCAAGGGCGAGCAGTACATGACGGTCTACAAACCCTTCAAGGCGGAGGCCGACGCGGCCGCCGCCATGGCCGTCGCCCTGGGACGCGGAGAGGAACTGCGCAAGATCGCCACGACGACGACCGACAGTCCCACCACCAGGCACATCCCCTCCGTCCTGCTCACGCCGAGGGCGGTGACGGTGGACAAGATCAAGCCGACGCTCGTCAAGGACGGCATGTACAGGGTCGACGAGATCTGCACCGCCGAGCTCCGGCCCGCCTGCGAAAAGGACGGACTCACCCGCTGAAGGGTCGGACTCACCCGCTGAGAGGACGAGTGGCGGGTACTCAGCGCACGGGAAAGCCGAGGGAGTAGCCCTGCTGCTTCAGCCAGGGCAGGACCTCACGCAGGGCGGCCACGGTCTGGGAGCGGTCCCCGCCGGCGTCGTGGAAGAGGATGGTCGGGCCGTTGGAGATCTCGCTCTTGACGGTGGCGACGATGGCGCCCGTGCCGGGGTGTTCGAAGTCCTTGGAGTCGACGTTCCAGCCGAGCGGTCGCATGCGGTGGGAGGCGGCCAGGTGGCGGCTGTAGGGGGTGAAGGCGCCGCCCGGGGCGCGGTAGTACTCCGGCCGGACGCCTCCGGAGGCCTGGGTGATCATGCGTTCGGCGTCCAGGATCTGCTGGGACTGGTAGGCCTGGGACTTGGTGTCCATGGTGGTGTCGTGCGAGACGGTGTGGTCGCACAACCGGTGTCCGGCGGTCACCACCGCCCTGACCAGGTCAGGGTGGGTCTGGGCCTGGGTGCCCACCATGCAGAAGGTGGCCTTCACGCCGTTGTCCCGCAGCACCTGGAGGACCTGCGGCGTCCACGTGGGGTCCGGTCCGTCGTCGATGGTGATGTTGACACCGCGGGCCCCGCGGTCGGAGGAATGGGCGATGTCCACCGACACCGGCGTCCCGCCCGGAGCCTTGGACCCGGCGTTCGGCGCGCCGGAGTGCGCCGAGCTGGCGGCCGGTGTGTGCTGCCCCTCGACGGGATTGGCCTGCGCGGTCCACATCGAGGTGGCGGCAGCCGCAGCCGTCACCCCGACCGCCGCCGCGAGAACCCGACCGTGCCAACTCCGTCCCCCATGCCGCGACATGTCCGCCCCACTCCTCGTCGTGCTCGTGGATCTCGTGCATCCGTGAGGACGGCGATGGGCCGCCGGGGGATGCGTCCGTTACCGATCACGGACAATTCCGCGGGGATTCGGAGACAGAGCGGCGACACCACGCAGGGAAAGTCCTCCGAACGAGCGGCGGTGAGCCCGGTGTTGGTGCCCCCGACCCCCTTCTCCGACGGCGGCGAGCCCACCCGCGTCGTCGACCCTGAACATCACCTTGAGCGTCGCGTCGGGGACGAGACGGCCGTGGCTGTCAGTCACTTCGACGAGCACGCGCGCGTCATCGGGCGGCCGGGCCCGACGTCCCAGGGCCAGCTCGCCAACTCGTCGAAGTCGCCCCACCAGACGACCACTTGCTCGGTCCCCGGCAACGTCGCACGCTCCACCGGCATGTCCACCGGGCCGACGCCGGACACGGCCGCCCGCTCGGCGCGTGCGGTGTGGAGGCTCGGTGAGTCGGGGGACCACAGTGCGGCCCGCTCGATCGGGAGGTCGAGCGAGGAGTCGGCCGTGGCGCTCGATCCGACACTCCGTGCAGGAGCGTGTCGCGTGCCCGCGCGGGTCGAGGACCGTGACCCGTACGTACGCAGGGGCGGCCCGTGCGCCGAGGTTGGCGACCGACACCCGAGCGGTGCTCGCTCACCTCGGGCGTCGTCACGTGAACGCCCCGGAGCGGGATCCGCACAGGCCCCGCACGGTCAGCCACGTATGCCCCAGGTGCGGGGGCAGGTCGTCGGCGAACGCCGTGTAGCCGTAAGGGAGGAAACCCAGGTGCACGCCGTTGAGCCAGACGTCCGCGTTCTGGTGGACGCCGTTGTTCATCGTGTCGAACGGGCTTATCGCCTGGGGAGGTTCGGGCGCCGACGGGTCGGGTTCCTTGAGCACGAGGAGGGACGGGTCGCTGGTGCTCCGCCGTCGGTGGAGGTGGCGTACGGGAGGTCCTCGATGTTCCAGCCGTGCAGGATGAGGGCCATGTCGAGAGAAGCGCTGCTGGTCAGAGCCCGTGGGCTGTGGGAGGGCCTGGCCCGGGTGCCGGTGTCGTTCGCGCCGACGGGCGGTGTGAGCGTGGTGGAATCCCCGGAGTCCGAAATGTGCCCGGTCGGCTGGGTCGGCGTGGTCGCCCTGGGCGGATCGGCGATCGTGACCGTGCCGAGCGCGCGTGCCGCCGTGATCGTTCGCGACGCGTTGGCGGGTCTGTCGGTGGAAGACGCCGTGGATGGCGTTGCGGTCCGGGAGGTGCTGCCCGTGGCCCGGGTGCTGGGGCCGGCGGCGCTGGCGTACGTGTCTGCGGAGGCTTTCCGGCCGGTGGAAGCCGGTGCGTCGACGGTGGAGCAACTGCCCGCCAGTCACCCGGAACTGCGGCTCCTGGAGCGGGCGGCAGGTCGTGAGGACGCCGGCGAGGCCGTACTGGACGAGATCACGTCGCCCGTGTTCGTGGTCCGAGAGCATGGTCAGGTGGTCGCTGCTGCCGGGTATCGGGCCTGGCCGAGTCGGACGGCACACATCGGCGTACTGACGGCGCCAGGAGCGCGAGGACGCGGGCTGGCCCGGGTGACCGGCTCGGCGACGGTCGCGCATGCCCTCGCTGCCGGACTCCTGCCGCAATGGCGCGCGCGGCCTCCCGCCTCCCGACGTGTTGCCGCCGTACTGGGTTTCGTGGAACTGGGCTCCCAACTCAGCGTTGAGATCGCCGGTTGAGATCGCCCGGAAGCGGTCGACGGTCGTTCTCGTGCCGCCCGTACCGGCGTCGCACCGCCGGCCTGGGCGATGACCCGCGCCTACGAGGGTGCGTTGTTCCGGCGCTGTTCCGCCGGTGCCGGGTCGGCCACAGTGGGCGGTCGGCTCCGCGGCGGGTTGTCCGGAGCGGTACGCTGCCCGCCGCGTAGGGCCGAGGCGAGGGCGGAGACCAGCGCCATGCCCGCGGCGACGCCGAAGACGATGGCCAGGCCGTGGTGGAACGGACCGGAGACCAGTTGCGGGAAGAAGGTGTGACCGGTCAGGGCGGCGTGCTGGGCCGCGGTGAGGTGGGTGAGGGTTCCACCGGATCCGAGCAGATGCTCGATGGGGTTGTTGCCGAGGAACGTGGCGAACAACGTGCTCACCGGGGGCAGCGACGCGGCGTGCTCGGCGGTGCCGGCCGGTACGCCGTGCGCCTGGAGTCCGCTGCTGAGCGCCCCGGGCAGGGATGAGGCCAGTCCGGAGACCATCAGGGAGAAGAACACACCGATGGACAGAGCGGTGCCCGAGTTCTGGAACGTGGAGCGCATGCCCGAGGCGACGCCCCGGTACTCGGGCGGCACGCTGCCCATGATCGAGGACGTGTTCGGCGCGGAGAACATACCCTGGCCCAGCCCGTTGAGCAGGAGCAGCGCCGCGAAGAGCCCGTAGTCGAAGTCGATGGGTAGCGCGAGCAGCCCGAGGAAGGAGACCGCGACCACGACCAGGCCGGTCGTGGAGAACATCCGGGCGCCGAACCGGTCCGACAGGTAACCCGACACCGGACCCGCGATCAGGAAGCCGAGCGTCAGCGGCAACATGAAGATGCCCGCCCACAGCGGGGTGTCCTCGAACGCGTAGCCGTGCAGGGGCAGCCAGATGCCCTGCAGCCAGATGATGAGCATGAACTGCAGCCCGCCGCGTGCGATCGCGGTCAGCAGCGCCGCCAGGTTGCCCGCGGCGAACGCCCGTACCTTGAACAGCGACAGGGTGAACATGGGGTCGGCGACGCGCGACTCGACGTAGCAGAAGAGCAGCAGCAGTACGACGCCGCCGATCAGGCCGCTGAGCACCCACGGATTTCCCCAGCCGGTGGCGTCGGAGCCGTAGGGCTGGATGCCGTAGGTGATGCCGGCCAGCAGGATTCCGGCGCCCGCGGCGAAGGTGATGTTGCCCAGCCAGTCGATGCGGCCGGGGCGTCCCGCCGCGGTCTCGCGCAGGCTCAGGTACGACCAGATGGTGCCGGTGACGCTGATCGGCACGCTCACCCAGAACACCGCGCGCCAGTCGACGGCGGCGAGGAGGCCACCGGCGAGGAGGCCGAGGAACTGGCCGGCGAGCGCGGTGATCTGGTTGATGCCGAGGGCCATGCCGCGCTGCCGGGTGGGGAAGGCGTCGGTGAGGATCGCGGCCGAGTTGGCGGTGAGCATGGAGCCGCCGAAGGCCTGCACGATGCGCCAGAGAATCAGCCACATCGCGCCGGCGCCGGCCCGGAAGGGGTCGAGGGACAGCGCGACGGAGGCACAGGCGAAGATGAGGAAACCGAGGTTGTAGATCTTGACCCGGCCGTACATGTCGCCGAGTCGGCCGAGGACGACGACGAGTACGGCCGACACCAGGAGATACCCCAGGATCATCCAGAGCAGATAGCCGATGTTGCCGGGCGCGAGCGGGTCGAGCCCGATCCCGCGGAAGATCGCGGGCAGCGAGATGATCACGATGGAGGCGTCCATCGTGGCGATCAGCACACCGAGCGTGGTGTTGGACAGGGCGACCCACTTGTAGCCGGGGCCCGCGGGGGTGTCCTTCCGGCGCGTCCAGCGTGAGGTGCGCGCGGTCACAGCCGTTCCGCCAGTCGGTCGAGGAGGGGCAGGGCCGACGCGAGTGTCCCGCGCTCCTCCGGGGTGAACTCGTCGAGGACGGCCGAGAGCCGGTGTACGGACTCGGAGCGCCGCTCCGCCAGCATGGCCCGTCCCTCCTCGGTGATCGCCACGATGATCCGTCGCCCGTCCGCCGCGTCGGGGCCACGACCGACGAGCCCGCGCTGTTCTAGTACGGCGAGTGTGCCGGCCATCGCCTGTGGCCGTACGCGTTCCAGGTCGGCGAGGGATCCCGGGGAGCCGGGGCCGTCGGCGGCGAGCCGCGCGAGCACCGAAACGCCGGAGAGTGACACGTCCCCCACGGCGTGGGCCTGGCGCAGTCGCCTGGTCATGCGGCCCACGGCGAGGCGCAGGTCGGAGGCGAGCCGGACGGTGTCGGGCGGTCCGTGGGGGTGATCGGTACCTGCTTCTCTCTCCACCTGCACAAGTACTAACAATAGGTTTATCAGTCTGGGCTGGCAAATAAAATGTCGGTCATGACGAGCGGGTGATCTCCGACGGAGACAGGGTGATCCCCGACGCCGACACTCCGCTCACCGCGTGTCCGCACTGCCGCGGCGCATCCTCTGTCGCGCCCGAAAGATTGAACGTACTCTGACAAGTCATGGAACTTCGGGCGTGATTGACTGGGGGAGCCGTCATGTCCTGGGACAACAACGGCCCGCGCGCCGGATTCGTCGTACCGCCGATGCCGAGCGCACCGCCGCCCGCTGCGGCTGACGGGCTGCGAGCGGCCGCGGTGGCACTGCTGAACCTGTGCGGACTGGGCCTGGGTTATGCGCTGGTGCGCCGTCGGGGACTCATGGCGCTGTGCTGGGTCGCGACCGCGCTGCTGCTCTGGGTGGCCCTTCCCGCGGACCCGGACGGCGTCCCGGGCGCAGCCGTCGTCGCCTACCTGGTCTTCCTCGGTCTCGCGGTCGTTCACGGGGCGGTCGTGGGTCTGCGGACCCGTCTGGTGTGGGCGCCGCGCGCCTGGCTCGCGATCACGCTCGGGGTCGTCCTTCTGGCCGTGCCGACCGGAGGCGTCGTCCTCTATGACGGCGCGCGTGACGAGGCCACCGAGGCGATGCTCATGGACCGGTTGGAGCGGGCGGACAAGCTCGTCCAGACCGCCGGCAAGCAGCCGTTCGCGACGGCGGAGGCCGACTACCGTCGGGCACTGACGGTCTATCGGGGCCTGCGCGGCGACCATCCCGGCTCACGCGCGGCCGCCCGGGTCCCCGATCGGCTCAAGACGTACTACGCCACAGTCGGTGCGCCCTTCGACCGGAAGAACTACTGCGACGCCATAGCGCCCTTGAAGTACCTGCGCACGGTGCCGAGGACCATGGGCAAGCGGGACCTCGGAGCACTGTCCACGTGGCCCGACGATCGGCTGGCGACCTCGCTCTACGCGTGCGCGTCGCGGTCGCTGAGCGGTGGCGAGGCGGACTGGACCACGCACTTCAGCGATCTCCTGACGACGTTCCCGCGGTCCGCGGCGGCCGCGAAGGTGGAGCCGGCGGTCAAGACCGCGGTCGACAAGGCCGCGAAACAGGTGGCCGGCGGCGATCCCTGCACGGCCGTCCAGCACCTCAACAGCCTGGGTACCCAGGTCCGCGCGTTGCCCGGAGAAGAGGCGGGTGTGGCCGCGGACCTCGGCAAGGACGCAGACCGGGCCGACAGGACCGCGGACGCGGGTACGTACGCCTGCGGAGTGGACCAGTACAAGAACGGACGCTTCGACGAGGCCGTCACCACGATGAACGACTTCGTCAAGAACCATCCGCACCACACGAACCGAGCCCGCGCCCAGAAGATCGCCATCGCGGCGGAAATCGCCCAGACGGTGCCCGCCGCGGGCAAGAGGCTGCCCACGACGGCGTCCGGCGGCAGTATCTCCGTCACCGTCAAGAACGACAGCCCCGACGACATCACCGTGATGTACACGGGGCCGGTGACGGGAAGCTTCCCTCTCAAGGCCTGCGGGAGTTGCACGTCCTACTCCCTCGCCAGCACGCTGGTGCGAGGCTTCACACCGTGCAACGACAGCGGGAAGAACTATCCGCAACGGACCATCCGACTGCCCGCGGGCACCACGTACTTCGTGCACAAGGCCCGGAGCGGAACCGGGAAGTCCCCCGCCTCGGACACGGCCGAGCTGCGGTCCGGCTACATCTACACCGAGTGCGCCTACACCACGAGCTTCGGCTACTGAGGCGCCCCGGCGTGTGGGATGGTCGTGGCCCCGACTGATCGCGACGCTGTCGCCCGGTGCGCCGGGAACCCACGTCGCGGTCGTCCACGGCCGACTCGGAGACTGACCGCAAGGAGAGGGGCATCGTGGCGGACGAGCAGAGCGAGGTGCCGGACAGCACCGCGGTGCGCGTCGCCCTCTGGCGGGCGATGCACGTGCGGGTCGACTCGCCGCCCCACGTGATCGAGGACGAGATCGGGCTGCGACTGGCGGCACCTGACGAGGGATGGCAGCGCCGCCCGGACATGGATCCGCGGGGCACCAGCGGGTTCCGGGCGGCCATCGTGGCCCGAGCCCGGTTCATCGAGGACCTGGTGGCCGAGCGGGCCGGCCACGGCGTCGCCCAGTACGTCGTGCTGGGCGCCGGTCTGGACACCTTCGCCCAGCGCAGGCCCGAGATCGCCGCCCGCCTGAGGGTGTTCGAGATCGACCAGCCGGGCACCCAGGCCTGGAAGCGCCGACGCCTGATCGAACTCGGCTACGGGATCCCCGACTGGCTGCGACTCGTGCCGGTCGACTTCGAGGCGGGCGCGGACTGGTGGGAGCAACTGTCCGACGCCGGCTTCGATCCCGGCCGGCCGACGGTCGTCGCCTGCACCGGCGTCACCATGTACCTCACCAAAGACGCCACCGCGGCGACCCTGCGGCGACTCGCCCTGCTCGCCCCCGGCTCGACGCTCGCCGTGACCTTCATGCTGCCGGCCGAACTCGTCGATGACGCCGACCGCCCCGCGCTCGAGGCGACCAAGCCACGGGCGCAGGCGGCCGGAACGCCGTTCATCAGCTTCTACGCCCCGCAGGAGATGCTGGCGCTGGCCCGCGACGCCGGCTTCAAGGACGTCCACCACGTGTCGGGAACCGTCCTCGCCGAACGCTACTTCGCCGATCGGACCGACGACCTTCGCCCGTCGAGCGGAGAAGATCTGTTGGTGGCCACTACCTGACGGGTGCTCGCATGGCAGGTGACGTGAGATTCGAGCCCGATCTGTACCGCGGTACGGCCCACTACTACGACCGGTTCCGGCTTCCCTACCCCGACGCGATGATCGCCGATCTCGTACGCCGGGCAGCCCCCTCGGGGCGTGGGCGGCTGCTCGACCTGGCCTGCGGCACCGGCCAACTCGCCTTCCCGCTGCGCGGCTCCCGCGGAGGTGTGGTGCGTGGACGCCGAGCCCGACATGACCGAAGTGGTCCGCGCCAAGGCGATCGCCGTGGGCGCGACACACATTCGCGCGATCACCGTCGGCGCCGAGGATCTGCCCGCCGGGC
The DNA here is from genome assembly GCF_039503195.1 of Streptomyces mirabilis. NCBI lineage: Bacteria > Bacillati > Actinomycetota > Actinomycetes > Kitasatosporales > Streptomycetaceae > Streptomyces > Streptomyces mirabilis. The sequence goes on along the minus strand of NZ_JBCJKP010000001.1, from coordinate 868,162 downwards.
CGGACAGCTTCGAGTCGATCGTCATCGGCAATGCCTTCCACCGGCTCCGCCGCGCCGCGGTCGCCGGACTCGCCCACACCTGGCTCAGGCCCGGTGGCTGCCTCGCACTGTGCTGGTCGGCCTCGCCCTGGGCGGGTTCCCGGGACTGGCAGCGGGCGCTCGCCGGCGTGCCGCGCACAGGGCGGAACGTCCTCGGCGCGGCCGGACGCCATCCGCCCGGCTGGGACCGGCCGAGGCAGCGGGACCCTGACCACGACGTGGTGTCCCGCGCAGGGTTCGAGCCCGCCGGACGCCACGAGTTCTCGGTCGAGCACCACTGGACGATCCGTGAACTCGCCGGACACATCCGGTCGACATCGTTCCTGCCGCCGCCGGTGCTCGCGGACCACGCCGCCGCCTTCGACGCCGACCTCACCGCCGAACTCGGCCGCCACACGGCCGACGACCGCCTCACCGAGACGGTCGGCTTCGCCTACGAACTGGCCCGCAAGCCGGCACGGGCGTGAAAGCAGGCGGGCCGCGGTGGTGGGTTGTGGGTTGCTTCAGGATGGCATCGGCTCGTCGAGGAGGGTGAGGGCGAGGCGGCGCAGCTCGTCGTCGTCCTTCCACGTGACGCGACGCGGAGAGGTGGCACAGAGTTCCAGCAGGGGCCGCAGCTCCGGCGGGGTGGTCGCGAGGGCGCCGGCTGTCCGCATGCCGGCAAGGACGCGCAGGGCATCACGGCGGTCGTACCAGGCGGTGTCGTTCGAGGCGTAGGTGGTGGTGGGTGCGGCCCGTGTGAGGAGGAGGGGGAGCACGGGCCGCGGGTTGCCGGTGATGCGCCAGTAGGCGTCGGCGGCCTGCGAACGGCCGTACTCCCGTGGGTCGTTGAGCAACGTGACGACCTCCGGCGCGAGTGGCGCAGCGAGCGGGCCCAGCCGCCCGACGGCAGGGAGGATGCCGGGCGGGGACGGCGTACGCAGCAGGCCGCGCAGGGTCTCGTCGAAGGCGGCGGCGTGGTCCGCGAGCACCGGCGGCGGCAGGAACGATGTCGACCGGATGTGTCCGGCGAGTTCACGGATCGTCCAGGACAGCTTCTCGATGCCAGGTCACGTGCAGCGCCAGATGGGCCAGGAACGGTACCGCTTCCACCGTCGCCGGATACAACGACCCCTGATGGTTGAGGTTGTTGATCAGCTCCTCACCGACGCTCTCGCCGCGCTCCGTCTCCGGGGACTCTTCCGCGTACAGGACGCGGATCATCTCCGGAACGTCGCCGGCCGGCCCATAGGCATGCTCAAGGGCCGCCCAGTCCACCTCGTTCAGCTCTTCGGGTGCGCGCACGCCCGCACCCTATCGACCTCGGCGGCGACCTCGACGGTGGCATCGTCGACGGACGGAACAAGGGACGCAGTAGAGTGGTCGAACGGGCGCGCGGGGCGCCTCCGGGTCCGCGGGAAGGGCAGAGCCCACCTGGTGTACACGAGGGCGTCATGACGGCCTACCGTCCCTTCGGCCGGTTCGGCGGACCACCGGTTCACCGAAGGAGGCTCCGTGCCGACCACACCAACGCCCGTGCCCCTGCCCGAGCGCGCCAGTCTGGAACAGCTCAGGAAGCGGGCGAAGGACTTGCGGCGGGCCGTGCGCTCCCAGCAGCCCACCGCCTTGGCGCTCGTCGCGCGGCACGCGCCCGAGAGTCGGGATCCACTGGCCGAATTCAACCTCGACACCGCGCAGTTGGTGATCGCCCGCCTGCATGGATTCCCGAGTTGGCCGCGCCTGCGGCAGCACCTCGCCGCGCATGCCGGGGCGTCCGGTGACCAACCACGCTCCGGCACTCGTCAGGTGGAGGACTTCTACCGTCTGCGGACCGGGTGGGCCTCCACGGCGGACGTACGCCGCTGCGCCGCGGCCGCGACGCGCGCGCATCCCGATCCGGCCGACTGGCAGCCGTTGTTCACCGCGGGCCGCAACGGCATCAGGGCGATCGCATTCGGCTCGCCGGACGGAGTGGTGTTCGCGGAACTCACCCCGAAGCGGGTCACGTTGTCCCGGCCAGCCGTCGGCGCGTCGGCCGGTGAAGGAGCGTCGGTGACGTTCCACACCGAGTTCGGCACCATCGCGGGCGTTGCCGCACCCGAGGTCGGCAGCCTGGTCGTGGAACGGCCCGCGGACCGGCGCCCGCTGGGATGGACGGTGGTCGCCGACGGTGTGTTCGTGGCTCCCAACGCGTTCCTCGTCGACGCCACCGGCCTCGTGCTGCGGACCAACGGCAGCCCCAAGGGCGAGATCGTGCCCGTCGCGGCCCTGCCGGCGCGCGCGACCGCCGTCGTGGACCGGCCCGCGTCGGCCGTCGAGGACCCCGCGCTCGCCACCGAGGATCTGAGCGCGGTTCTCGCGGCGGCCGACGCACCTCCGATCGTCGATCCGGAGCAGTGGCGACCCGGTGCTCACGCCGATCTCACACCGCGCGAACGAGTCCGGCTCGGCCGCTACGGCAAACTGCTCGTCTGGCACACCACCGGTGACCGACCGAGTGCCGAGGACCCGTTCGTGTTCGACTTCACTCCTCAACAGGGCCCGGTTCGGGACTTCGCCGTGGTCGGCAGGAACATCGCGGCCACCCGGATGTACTACGACTTCGCGGACGGCGCCAGTGGGACCATCGCGGTTGTGGGCCTGGTGGAAGACGCCCACATCGCCTCGGTCGTGCTGCGCCGCGACGGCATGCCCGACCTGGCGGCACGCATCACCGGAGGGACGTTCCTCATCGCGGGGCCCGACCTCACCGACCTGCCGGAACGCGGCCCCGTCACGGCCGTCCTGGTCGCCCGGGACCACTCCGGAAACGTACGCGAAGAGCTTCCCTACCAGCGGCAGGACTGACGCGACCGCACGGAAGGACGTGGACGAATACGCGCAAGTGCGGCGCGTGGACGTCGTAGAGGGGGCGTGACGGAGCACTCGGGCAGCGTGCCCTTACTTCTCCTCACGCCCCTTATGTCTTCTATGCCCGTTCGCCTAGCGTGGTGGCGCACGACCACCGCCGGGTCCGGACCGCCGACGCGGGGGTGGTCGGCGTGAACAGGGGGGTGGGGACGATCAACAGCGCAATGGCACGCCCACGGGGTCGGCGCTCTCGGGCGCGCGGGGTTCTGGGATTCGTCGCGGCCGTCTGCGCGGTGCTCATGCTGAGCACCGCGCCGGCACAGGCCGCACAACACCAGGACGCCAACGAGTACGCGATATGGAACTTCCACGGCGCCAACGGGTTCTGGAACATCGACCAGCGGGTGCAGATCACACAGAAGGCGAACCACTCGTACTGGGCCGTGATGTGGGACTTCACGGCCACACCGGGCAACGGCGGGTACATGGGCCTGCAGACCGACGGGACGCGCTTCAACCACACGACCGGTGAGACGGCGATCTTCTCGCTGTGGAACGCCAACGCCGGCAGGGGGAGCTGCGGGCCGTTCGGCGGCGAGGGAACGGGACTCAGCTGCCGGCTCGCTTATGCCATCGACCGGCAGACCGACTACCGGTTCCGGGTGTGGCGCCTGAACGCGGACGCCGGCGGGCAGTGGTGGGGCGCGTGGATCCGGAACATGAGGACAGGTGTCGACACCGCCATCGGAAGTCTCCGGGTGCCGCGCAACCAGACCCTGCTCGGCGTCCCGTCCAACTTCAGCGAGTACTTCGGCACCGCCGTCGCCTGCGACAAGGTGCCTCGGTCGGTCGCCTACTTCACCCAGCCCGCGGCGAATGCACAGGGCAACGGCACCTACCGATACGGCTCCACGTACGAACGCTCGACCCGCGGCCGTTGCACGGGCGGAAGCGTGCGGCTGGTCGACCTGGGGCGCACGAAGGCCGCCAAGGTGACGCTCGGCGGACGGTGACATCACGCTCGGGCGCCCCCAGTGGCCCACCCAGCTCGCGGTCGGCGAAGGTCGGAGAACGGCCTGACCTCCGTGGAGGTCAACAGCGGCGCGTTTTGGGGTCGCGGCGGCCTCGGTCGGGGCGCGGCGCGAGGGGGAGGCGTGGCCTGCGGGGAGTGGTACCGCGACCCGGACCTGCTCGCGGAGTCGCCGGCCGTGCGGTGGGGGTCGGCGTCAGGCGGCCGGTCGCACCAGGCCCGACTCGTAGGCGAAGGCCACCGCCTGTACGCGGGCGCGGGCCCCGATCTTGGCGAGGATGTGGCTGACGTGTGACTTGACGGTGGTCGGCGCGATGGACAGCCGCGTGGCGATCTCGGCGTTGGACCAGCCGGAGGCGACGGCGGTGAGGACGTCGCGTTCCCGCTCGGTGAGCATGTCGAGCCCTGTTTCCTGCTCGGGGGTGCGGGCCGGGCGCTCCTGGCGGACGGCGTCGATGAGCGCACGGGTGACGCTGGGAGTGGTGACGGCGTCTCCGGCGGCCACGATACGGACGGCCGCGGCCAGTTCGTCGGGGGTGGCGTCCTGGGGGAGGAACCCACCGGCTCCGGCGCGCAGTGCCGCGTAGGCGTACCCCTCGTGGCCGCTGGGGGTCAGGACCAGTACGCGCGGGGGGCGCCCGCCGGCTCTGACGGGCTCGGGCGCCGGAAGCGGGGTGAGGGGCCGGGTGATGCGACGGATGGCTTCGACGCCGTTCGGATCGGCTGCGTGGTCACCCATCACGACGACGTCGGGACCGAGCGCGGCGCTCATGGGGACCGCTTCGGTGCCACTCGTCGCCTGGCCGACGACGGTCAGGTCGGCCTCGGCCGCCAGCAGCATGTGCAGACCGAGCCGGTGCAGGGACTGGCTGTGCACGACGAGTACGGAGGTCATGACGGGCGCCCTTCGTGAGGGTGGGGGCGCGCCCGCCGACGTGGGTCGGGTGTCCGCCACCGCACTCCCCATGAACGAAACGGTTTCGTTCACTTCGATGGCATCAGCGTAGCTCCGGTGCTATCGAAACGGCATCGTTTTCTTTGTGGTCTCGGTCACTTCCTCGTCGGCGGGACGCCTGACCGTCGGCAGAGTGGCCTTGCATGACCATGCGAGATGTTGCATAATTTTGCCATGTCCAAGGTCCTCACTTCCCTCCCCACCGGCGAGCGCGTCGGCATTGCCTTCTCCGGCGGGCTCGACACTTCGGTCGCCGTCGCCTGGATGCGCGACAAGGGCGCGGTCCCGTGCACGTACACCGCCGACATCGGTCAGTACGACGAGCCCGACATCGCGTCCGTGCCCGGCCGTGCCACCGCGTACGGCGCCGAGATCACCCGGCTCGTCGACTGCCGTGCCGCGCTGGTCGAGGAGGGGCTGGCCGCGCTCGCCTGCGGCGCGTTCCACATCAGGTCGGGCGGGCGCCCGTACTTCAACACCACGCCGCTGGGGCGTGCCGTGACCGGCACGCTGCTGGTGCGGGCCATGCTCGAGGACGGGGTGCAGATCTGGGGCGACGGCTCCACGTTCAAGGGCAATGACATCGAGCGGTTCTACCGGTACGGGCTGCTCGCCAACCCGCACCTGCGGATCTACAAGCCCTGGCTGGACGCGGACTTCGTCACGGAGCTCGGCGGCCGCAAGGAGATGTCGGAGTGGCTGCTCGCGCACGGGCTGCCGTACCGGGACTCGACGGAGAAGGCGTACTCCACGGACGCCAACATCTGGGGCGCCACGCACGAGGCCAAGACCTTGGAGCACCTCGACACCGGTATCGAGACGGTCGACCCGATCATGGGCGTGCGGTTCTGGGACCCGTCGGTGGAGATCGCCACGGAGGACGTGACGGTCGGCTTCGACCAGGGCCGTCCGGTCACCGTCAACGGCAAGGAGTTCGGCTCCCCGGTCGACCTCGTCATGGAGGCCAACGCGATCGGTGGCCGGCACGGCCTCGGCATGTCCGACCAGATCGAGAACCGGATCATCGAGGCCAAGAGCCGCGGCATCTACGAGGCCCCCGGCATGGCGCTGCTGCACATCGCCTACGAGCGTCTGGTCAACGCGGTGCACAACGAGGACACCGTGGCCGCGTACCACAACGAGGGTCGGCGGCTGGGCCGGCTGCTCTACGAGGGCCGTTGGCTGGACCCGCAGGCACTGATGGTGCGCGAGTCGCTGCAGCGCTGGGTCGGCACGGCGATCACCGGCGAGGTGACCCTGCGGCTGCGCCGCGGCGAGGACTACTCGGTCCTCGACACCCGGGGCCCGGCGCTCAGTTACCACCCGGACAAGCTCTCCATGGAGCGGACCGAGGACTCGGCGTTCGGCCCGGTGGACCGCATCGGCCAGCTCACCATGCGGAACCTGGACATCGCCGACTCCCGTGCCCGTCTCGAGCAGTACGCGGGCCTGGGCCTGGTCGGCAGCGACCACCCGACGCCGATCGGCGCCGCGCAGGCGGCCTCGACCGGTCTGATCGGCGCCATGGACGAGGGTGGCGCCGAGGTGATCGCCTCGCGGGGCGAGGCCACGGACGAGGAGACGATGCTGGACCGCGCCGCGATGGAGTCCGGCACGGACTGACGCGGGTCACCGGTCGTACGTACCCGGGTGGCGGGCCCCGGCGGATTCTGTTCCGCCGGGGCCCGCCGTCGTCCGGTGCGCGAGCGGAGGGGGTTCACCGCCTTGGCTCCCGTCGCCGAAAGCGACCTCACGCATGGGGAGTGGCGGGGCCAGGCTCACTGACGCACCGTCCGCCGACGTTCCCTGCCCGCCGGGAAACTCCCGGCGCATCTGGCAGGACATCACATCGCGACAGCCGGCGAGCGGCAGTGGCCGGAGGCCGCGGTCCGCAGGGCTACGGGTGCAGTATCACCTTCGTGTAGCCCTCGATCCGCTTGTCGAACTTGTCGTAGCCCGACGGTGCCTGATCCAGGGGCAGTTCGTGGGAGACGACGAAACTGGGCTTCGCCCTGCCCCCGATGATCATGTCGCGCAGGTACCGGTTGTAGCGCTTCACGTTGCACTGTCCCGTCCCCATCCGCAGGCCCTTCTCGAAGAGCTTGCCGATCGAGACGAGGAGCTTGCCCTGCTTGGCCTGCTCGTCCGGGCCGCCGGGGTCGGAGGGCACATAGAGGCCGGGCACGCCCAGCGCTCCGGTGGCTCGAACCGTGCCGACGAGCGAGTTCAGGACGGTCGCCGGTTCTTCGCGGTCCGTGCCGTGCCCTGTCGCCTGGTAGCCGACGGCGTCAATGCCCTTGTCCGTGCCGATGCCGTCCGTCTGGTCCTTGATCTGCTCGATCGGGTTGCCCTCGGAGAAGTTGATCGGAACCGCGCCTATCTCCGCGGCCTTCTGCAGCCGTTCGGGGACCCGGTCCACGACGAAGACCTTCTTCGCGCCGCGCAGCAGAGCCGAGTAGGCGGCCATGAGTCCGACAGGCCCTCCGCCGTACACCGCGACGCTCTCGCCCGGGCGGACCTGGGCGAGCTCACAACCGTGGTATCCGGTGGGGAAAATGTCGGCGAGCAATATGAAATCACTCTCGTGCTCGTTTCCCGGCGGCAGCTTCAGGCAGTTGAAGTCGGCGAACGGTACGCGCAGGTATTCGGCCTGGCCGCCCTTCCAGGGGCCCATGGCGACGTATCCGTACGCGCCGCCCGCGAAACCGGGATTGACGGTCAGACAGTAACCGGTGAATCCCTCGACGCAGTTCATGCAGAACCCGCAGGCGACGTTGAAGGGCATGACCACACGGTCGCCCTCCTTGAGCGAGGTGATGCCCTGGCCGAGTTCTTCGATGATTCCCATGTTCTCGTGGCCGAAGACGATGCCGGGCTCGGCGGCGGTACGGCCCTCGTACATGTGCAGATCGGATCCGCATATCGCGGTGGAAGTGACCCGTACGATCACATCGTTCGGATGCTGGATGCTGGGCTTTTCAACCTCTTCGACCGCAACGCTGAACGGCCCTTTGTAAACGACGGCCTTCACGGCTGCCACCTCCGCTCGGTGACGCATGTATGTGATGTCCACGCCCCCGCCCACATTCTCCGCGTGACCCATCTCTCATGATTCTCCGTCCTGGGCGATCGGACAAGCCGGTACCGTCGATGTGAATAACTGCCCGGTGCCGTGCAGAGAAATGCAGTGGAGAGGGAGGCCGAAAGATGTCAGCACAGCGACTGGGAACGCTGCTTGTTCCCGTGCCGGGATTGTCCGGCACCACCTACCCGCCGGGAACGACCGTGACGGTCCGCGGCCGAGGCGCTACGGTCGACGGCTTCGTCAACGGCGACTGGCTTCCGCTGTCATGGTGGGAATTCTCCGACGGCCTGCGCGAGGACATCGCCGACCGCTGACCTTCCGCGCCGATGCCGTCGCGGGCATCGGTGGTGACGACGGTCCTGGGCGCGGTCGTGTCGTTCGTCTGGAAATCAAAGCTCCCCGGCAGTGGGCCTCTGTGCCTGCCGGGGGCTTCGTGTGCCCGCCACCCGTCATGGATGGGTGGTGAGGGTGTCCGTGTCGGGGTTTCTCTAGTGGTGGGCCGTGGCGGGCCGGCCGCACTGGCCGGTGTTCCTGGCCCGTCCCGTGCGGAGCCGTTGGGCGGCGAGCGCGAGGGCGCTGAAGGCGATGACGGCCGCGCTGTAGACGACCGAGGTCTCGTGCAGGCCGACGTTCGTGGCGGCGATCCCTGCGACCACGGCCGGGATGCTGAAGGCCAGGTAGGAGATCACGAACGCGACCGCGAACAGTTCGCCCCGCTCGGCCGGCTCGGCGATCCGGGCCAGAGTGCCGAAGCTGGCGAGAGCCGAGCCGCCGAAGCCGACTCCCGCGAGGGCGGTGCCGGACGCGGCCATGGTGAGCGAGTTCGCCTCCACGCCGCCCAGACCCACGGCCGTGCCGAGCAGCAGCAAGGTGGCCGAAAGGGCGAGCGTGCGCTCGGTGGGCCAGCCGCGCAGCGCGAACGCCGTGATCGAGGCGGGCACGCAGAGCAGGGTGACCACGAGGCCGCCGATGACATGGCTGGACAGGCCGAACAGGTTGGCGGCCACTGACGGACCGAGTGAGAGATACAGTCCGCCGAGTGCCCAGCTCGCCACCAGGATCGGGACGAGTGCCATCAGGTCCGTGCGCAGCCGCGGAGCGACGCCGAGGCGCGGCTGGAGCGACCGTACGACGCCGGGCCGGCGCTGTGCCGTCTCGGGTATGAGGGCGATGAGCAGACCGGCGAGGACCAGAGCCGCGAGCAGCAGCACGTAGACCAGTCGGGTCGGGTGCGGCCCGTACTCCGCGAGGACACCACAGCCCAGTGCACCGAGGCCCAGCCCGAACGTGGGGGCCGCACCGGTGATGACGCCGGCGCGGTGCGGTGCGTGGGGCGGGTTGAGATCGACGAGGGTCGCCCCGAGCGTGGTCATGGCCGCGCCGGTGGCGATGCCCTGGACGAAGCGGGCTGTCAGAAGGATCGAGACGTCGTCGGCGACGATGAACAGTGCCATCGCCAACGCTTCGAGGGCGATGGCCGATGCCAGGACCGGTCGGCGGCCGATGTGATCGGACAGCGCGCCGAGCACCAGGAGTGCCCCGATCATTCCTACGACGTACACCGCGAAAACGGTGGTCAGCGTGGTCGCCGAGAAGCTCCACTCGTGCTGGTAGATGACGTAGAGCGGCGACGGCGCGCTGGACGCGGCCATGAAGAGGACGAAGACGGCCGCGATGGAGGCGAAGGCCACCGGTCGGCTCAGCCCCCGCCGCACACGACCGGACGGCGGGCCACCTGGGGCTGAGGCCGACGGGACCTTCTTGTGGGACGTGGATACGTCAGGCATGCGCTCTCTCCGAATGCAGTGATCGCTGCGTTAGCAGTTCTCCCCTAACGCAGCGATCAGTGCGATAATTTCCGCATGACCGAAGCAACAGTCCAACCCCGTCCCGGCGGCCGATCCGCGCGGGTACGCGCGGCCGTTCACCGCGCGGTCGGGGAACTGCTCGCCGATGAGCCGGCCGAGGCGCTGACCATTCCCGCCATCGCGGCGCGCGCCGGCGTGCACGCGACCACGGTGTACCGGCGGTGGGGTTCAGTGGCGCAGCTCCTGGCCGACGTCGCCACGAGTCGGTTCAGTGGCGACGTCGTGGTGCCGGACACCGGCTCTCTGGTGGGTGACCTGGAGCGGTGGACGGGCGATGTCGCCACCGACCTCGCCGATCCCGACGTCCTCGCCCTGATGCGGGCGACGATCGGCTCGGGCCCGGAGGGCGGCAGCGCCTGCACGGCCGACCGGCACGCTCAGCTCGGGGCGATCATCGAGCGGGAGCGAGCTCGAGGAGGCAAGGTGCCGAGCGTGGAGCGGGCCGTCGACGGACTGCTCGGTCCGCTGTACTACCGCGCGATCTTCAGCGGGGAGCCCGCGTCCGGCGAGTGGGCGCGAGGTCTGGTCGCGCCGATGCTCGCGGCGGTCTAGTTCTGTGACCGCACAGGTCGGTCGGGGCGGAAGGGCAGTGGCAACCGCTCGTGCGGAAGGCGGCGTCGGCTGCGTCACACGTCGTACGCCGAGAAATCGACGACCGCTGTCGAGTCCTCGCCGTACTGCACGGTGATGTCTACCGCCATCGCCCCGCCTTCGGCTTCAGGGTGCAGATCGATGTGAGCGCAGACGTCCACCGGTGTCCCGGAGCAGTACTCCGACGTGAGACGGGTGCCGGGATAGGCCTCCTTCAGCCACGCGTCCAGATCCGCTCGTGTGATCGTGAATCGGGCCCGGTATTCCGTGTCCAGCCAGGCGCGGACGGTGCACTTCGCGTCTTGAGCCCCCTTGGGCAGCCCGTCCTGGTCCGCGTAGCGCAGGGCGTCCTCGCACGAGGCGGCTTCCACCTGGGTCATCGGGTCGGCGGTGAGGGCCGTGAAGACCGTCCAGGCGATCCACCCCACGAAAGCCACCGGAAACACCACGACTGCGGCGAGCACCCGTCTCCGCCTCATGATCACCCTTTGCTGTTGTTCGCGCCCCGAGCGGCGGCCGTCACTCCGCAAGACGGACAGGACGCATAAAAGTGCCCTGCGGTTCCCGGCCCGTAGCTCCGGGCGCCCATCGCAAGGTCGGCGTCCATGGCAAGGTCATGGCTCTCGGTGCTCATGGGCCGCCGATTCCAGCGTCGCGATCTCCGCCTCGGCCAGGCGGGCCTCGGCATCGACGTCGATCGACCGGGTGAGCAGCCAGTAGAGCACCGCGGAGACGGGCAGCCCGATGAACAGGGCGATGTCCGCACCGCCGAGCGCGTGGGCGGCGGGTCCGACGAAGAGCGTGCCGACGGAGAAGAACGGCACCATGACCGCGAAGCCGACCAGGTAGGCGATGATGCCGTGCCAGCCCCAGCGGCCGTAGATGCCGTGCGGGTTGAAGATCTCGGCGACCGCGTAGTGGCCGCGGCGCACCACGTAGTAGTCCATGAGGTTCACGGCGGTCCACGGAATGAACAGGTAGAGCACCAACAGCAGGAAGTTGTTGAAGTTCTCGAGGAAATGGGCGGTGGAGGCCAGTGCCCCCACCACGGAGAGCGCCGCGGTGAGGCCGATCGTCACGAGCCGTACGGCGACGGTCGGCCGCACTCTCTTGAACGAGTCGATCGCGCTGATGAGTGTGAGGGACCCGCCGTACATGTTCAGGGCGGTCACCGAGATCAGGCCCAGGGCGGAGAACAGCAGGACGATCGCGCCGAAGCCGCTGAAGACCTTGTCGCCCGCCGCGTTGATCGAGCGGACGGTCTCGAAGTCCTTGCCCGCCCACGCGGCGAGCAGAGCCCCGAGGCACATCAGCCAGATGCCGCCGAGCGCCGACCCGAAGTACGTCCAGTAGAAGGTCTTGCGGACGGTCACGTCCGGCGGGAGGTAGCGGGAGTAGTCCGAGACGTAGATGGCCCAGCTGATCTGGTATCCGGCGACCACGCCGAACTGCGCGAGGAACGGGGTCCACTGGAAGCCGCCGAGGTCGAAGGAGCCCGGGGGATAGTGCAGGGTGAGCAGGATGCCCACGGTGAAGATCCCGAAGACGACCAGGAAGGTGTAGGTGAGAATCCGCTCGGCGCGGTGGATGACGTCGTAGCCCACCAGCGCGATGACGAACCCGACGAGTGTGACCACGACGACCCACAGCTTGACGCCGCCGTGCACTGTGGTGTGCAGGGCCTCACCGGCCAGGATCGTGTTGAAGACGTTGAACCCCGCGTACTGCACATAGGCGAACAGCCATACGAGCAGAGCCCCGACGTAGCCGAACTGCGGCCGTGACTGGATCATCTGCGGCAGTCCCAGCTGCGGGCCCTGCGCGGAGTGGAAGGCCATGAAGAACGTGCCGAGGATGGTGCCCGCGGCGATCGCGATCAGCGACCAGATGAGGTTGCCGCCCTCGGTGATGCTGATCAGCCCTACCGCCAGGGTGGCGATCTGCGCGTTGGACATGAACCACAGAGGCCCCAGGTGCCAGAGTTTTCCGTGCCGCTCGTCGAGGGGGACGTAGTCGATGGAGCGGATTTCCAGACCCGATACCCGTGGCTGCGACGATGTGGTCACGAGTGCCTCCTTTGAGCGGGTTCATCATGTGATGAGAAGATTAACCATCTGTAATCACGTTCATACTCTTGTCGTACAAGCCGAGGGGGGCTGTACCGGTCACTATGTCCGGCCGGTGTGCCGTGCAACCCCAGGTGCGCCACGCCACTGAAAGGATGAAAACGACCCCGGCCGGGCTGCTCCGGGCGACGCGCCCTGGAAGGGATCCCGCGTCAGGTCATCGCGACGACCCCCGTGGAGCATCCGTGCCGGAGAACCGTCGGAAGGGACCGGGGCGTCTGGGCGTCCTGTCCTGCAGTGTCGTCGTCCTCGCGGCGACCGCCCTCGTAGGAGCGCGGGAGGCGCAGGCCGCCGTGCGGGTGCTCACCTGTTTCGGCCGGCCCGGCGACGGCCACGGGCACCAGCGGGACACCGGGGCCGGACGTGATCATCGGTACCGCGGGCGCCGACGTCATCGACGGCCGCGGTGGCAACGACCTGATCTGCGGTCTGGGCGGGGACGACCGTCTCATCGGTGGACCGGGTGCCGACTCCCTCGACGGCGGAGACGGTGACGACAGCCTGATCGGCGACAATTTCGGCGCCACCGGAGCCGTGAACGCCGCCACAGGCCGGGACCTGCTGTTCGGGCGTGCCGGGAACGACACTCTGGTGGGCGACAACTCCGCTCAGCAGGGCGCCGCGGTCGGCGCCTCGGCCGACCGCCTGTTCGGCGGCCCCGGAGACGACAGCATGGTCGGTGACAGCAGGGGCGACACCGCCTCCGGGGGTGCGAACGACCATCTCGAGGGCGGCGACGGCAATGACAGCCTCATCGGGGACGCCTTGGGATTCTTCGGCGCCTCGGGGGCCGGTGACGACGTACTCCTGGAGGGGCCCGGGGAGTTGGGTGACGCGACGGGCGACAGCGTCGCGGTCTCGGGGAACGCGAGTGGGGCCGGCGGTGACGACGTCATCGACCTCGGCGAGGACGGCGGCACGATCGCGATCGGGGACCACTCCGCTTCCGGGGGCACCGCGGTCGGCTCCGGCAACGACCGGATCGCGGGAGGAAGCGCGGGGGAGTTCCTCATCGTCGGCGACAGTTCCCTGGGGGACGCCACCGGGGCGACCGTCGGGCGCGATGTGATCTACGGGCGCGGTGGCAACGACCTGCTGTTCGGCGACAACATCGACCAGAACACCCGGAGCGTCCCGGGAGTGGGCGGGGGCGACTCGATCGACGGGGGAGCCGGGGACGACATCCTCAGGGGCGGCCCCAACGCCGATCTCCTCAACGGCAACACCGGTAGGGACGACTGCGACGGCGAGCAGGGGACCGACGTAGAGATCAACTGCGAGATCTGACCGACCAGGATCCGATGACCGAGCCGGAGCCGCCCGTCCTGCGCGAGATATGCCTGCGAGCAAGCGCCCACGCAACCTGCCGGCGGACTCCCTGCCACCAGGAGGGACACCCAACTCCCGAGCCTGCCTGCGGAGTCGTCACGTAACCGGTCACGTATTCCTCCGGGCACAGGGCCCGGGGGCCCCATGGGCCGCGGGATTACGCGCGGCCGGGGAGCTTGCTCGCGAGCACGCCGACGTACTCGATGGAGGGCGGTTCACGGAGCAGTTCGGGTCCCTTTTCCGAGAGTGCCTTGCCCACGCCGCCGACCAGGTGGGCCCGGCGGCCGGCGTCGTCGGGGAACGCGTCGAAGATGGCGAAGGTGGACTCGTCCAGTTGCACGGCGAACCACGCCACCGTTTCGGGTTCATCCTCGACGACGGCCCGAGCGCCGGTCAGAAACTCCGCGAGGTCCCTCTCCCTGCCGGGTTTGGCCTGGACCCGGACCCACAAGCCGACGTTGACCATGTCAGCCGCCTCCCAGCACGCAGCTTGTGGTCGTTTTGTCACTGCCTCAACCCTGCCATGCCCAGGGGGCATGTCAACCGGGGCCTCTTCCCCCGGGTCGGGCCCCCGGCGCCGCACCGCAGGGCTTCGACGCGGGCCGAGCGGATCGGTTTCCTTGACCGCGGACGCGTTTCCGGAGAAGGGTCCGGCGGGTACGTGTGCCACGGTCCCCGCGTCGGACGGCCGGGCTTCGACGGTCCTGTCGTGGGGCGGCGGCTGTGCGGCGTCCACCCGTGTGGGCGGATACGGGTGGTGAGGAGACGGCGGCGGAGCGGCCTGAGTGGCGAAGGTGTCCGGATGCCGGAGGGTCTCCGGGGCGGCGATCTGCTGAGTCCACCCCGGCTCGGTGAGGTCCGAAGCCCTGGCCGCTGGGGTCGGCGGTGCGCGGCCACTGACGCGGGTCCGGTACGGCGCTCGCGGCGTCCGGGGTCCTTGGCCACGCCCGCGATGGTCAGGTCACGCAGCGCGGGGTCGGTGACGGCGTCGATGTCCGGCTCCCTCAACAGCCCCCGGCGACACGCCGGTTGGCCGCAGCTCTCGTTCCGGCCGCGGAGGTCAGTCCGTCGCGTGCCGAGCGGGACGGTCGAACGCCAGCGAGTGGTGCTCGGGCTCGGGCCTGCCGTCGCGCCGTGCCTCGTGCTGGTCGAGGAGGGTCAGCAAGCCCTCTACGCTCAACCCGGCCTCCGCCGGGTGCCGGAGGATGGTCCCCGGTTCGATGTGGTAGACGTTGCAGCGGCCCTGGCGGGTGTGGGTGAGGTAGCCGTCCTGTTCCAGATCGGAAATGATCTTCTGAACGGCGCGCTCGGTGAGTCGGCACCGTGCGGCGATGTCGCGAATACGGGTTCCCTGATCCCTGGAGATCGCGGCCAGCACTCGGGCGTGGTTGGTGAGAAAGGTCCAGCCGGTATGTCCCTGCGGTACTTCACCCATGTCTCGAGGATACGGCTCGGCATTCGCGCATTCAAAAGGGTGAAAGAAAGTTCCTGTATCTCTTGACGTGTGAGGATCCGAAGGTCGACGCTTGGAGTAGTGAGATAGGCGGATGCCCCAGGAGCGACTGCCATGCACGAACGTCCACTCTCCGTCCAGGTCGGCAGCGAAGGCTTTGGCCGGCTTCTGAAGGTCGTGGCACGTTCGGCGGGTGGGCGGGCGGCCGTCGGGATCTCCGGTGACATCGACACCGAGCACCAACTCCAGCGCTCGCTGTGCGAAGCCCCTACGCGGTCGATCGGCGGACCGCCGACGGCCGTGACGGGCATCCCGGCAAGAACGACTGAGCGCACAAGGAGGACGGGTTGAGCGACGACGCCGAGCAGGACCTGCGCACCGAAGTCGTCCAGCTCAAACGGGCCATGCAGACCCGGCCGGTCATCGATCTGGCCCGGGGAGTCCTGATGGCCTCGTTCGGCCTGAGCGCCGCCGACGCCTGGAACGTATTGGTCGAGGTGTCCCAGCACGCCAACACCAAAGTCCACCATGTCGCCGAAGACCTGGTCGCCGCCGTCAATGGCGATCCGCTTCCCGACCCGCTCCGGCAACACGTGTCCGCGGCGGTCGCCGAAGTCCTCGGTCCCCATGCCCCCAACCATGCGAGCGCCGGGTGGACCCCTCCCGTCGACCGGACGTCACACGCAGACGGTGACAAGGACACGCCGCCCATGTCCGACCGACGTCGCGACCTGTCGTCGGACCCACTCTGACGCCCGGCCTTTGGTCCCGTCACGCCCGCTTGCGACCGACGCCCGCGTACACCCAGTACTCCGACGGGTTCTCCGGGACGTGGTCGTCAGGGGCCGGGCGCCACAGGGGTACGTAGACGAGGTCGGGCTCCACGAGGTCGAAGCCGTTGAAGAGATCCCGGATCTCGCCGTGCGAGCGGGCGGTCACCGGTGACGTGGCCTTGGACCGGTACAGCTGCCCCACGGCGGCGGCCGTGTCCGGGCGATCCTGGTTCGTCGCATGCGTGAGCGCCAGCCAGCTCCCCCCGGGAGGGCGTCCCGGAACGCGGCCACGATGCCGGCGGGGTTCTCCTCGGGCGTGATGAAGTGCAGGATCGTGATCATCAGCACCGCGACGGGCTGCTCGAAGTCGATCAGTTTCCGCACCTGCGGGGACGACAGGATGTCGGCCGGCCGGCGGATGTCGGCGTCGACGATGTCCGCGCCGGGGTTGTCGGCGAGCAGGGCGGTGCTGTGGGCCACGGCCACCGGGTCGCTGTCCACGTAGACCACCCGGGCGTCCGGGCTGGCCGCCTGGGCCACCTCATGCACGTTGCCCTGTGTCGGGATGCCCGATCCGAGGTCGATGAACTGCCGTACCCCGACCTCGATCAGAAAACGCACGGCCCGGCCGAGAAAGGCGCGATTGGCCCGCGCCAGCGTGCGCACCTGGGGGTCGATCGCCGTGAAGGCCGCCAACGCCTCCCGGTCTATGGGGAAATTGTGCTGTCCGCCGAGCATCGCGTCGTACATCCGGGCAACGCTCGCCTTGTCGGGATCGATCCCCTGCGGGAGACCGTCGTTGTCGGCCAACTCAACTCCCTGTCATGTCCGTGATCTTGACGCTCCATCATATAGTTGCCGACCATGTGTGGCGGGACGATGCCCAGGCCACGCTGCCGGAGTCGCGCCCCACCGGAAAGGCACAACCCTGCGGAACGAAGCGCACTGTCCCATGGACGACGAACCCGCCGCCGCGCGTTCACCCCGCCGGCCGGTCTTTTCCCCCGCGGCCGACGCCATCGGCTCGGAACTCGACCTGCGCCTGACCGGCAGCCATGTCGTCGACGCGCTGACGCCCGGGTTCTGCGACGCGGCCTCCGTCTACCTGTTGGAGCGCTGGCTGCTGGAGGAGAACGCGTACGCCTCCGCGGAACCACCCCAGATCGAGGCCCGTCGACTCGCGCTGCGCATCGGAACGGACGCGCCGGAGGACTGGGAGGGGCTGCTGCCGGTCGGCGAGGTCATCGTCTTTCCACGCGGGACGCCCTACACACGTGCCACCGCCACTCTTGAGACGCAACTGCTCGACACGGTCGACGCCCATACGTCCGCGCGGCTCAGCACCTCCGGCGGCGGCGACGCCCGCATGGACGTCCTCCTGCGCACGGCTTCCTTCCTCGTCGTCCCGCTGCATCTACGTGGTATCGCCGTCGGATTCGTCGCCTGCACGCGCGGCCCGGACCGGGCGCCCTTCCTGCCCGCCGAAGCCGAGGCCGTGGAGTCGCTGGCGGCGCGCGCCTGCGTGGCCCTGGACAACGCGCGCCGGTACGAACGCGAACGCCGTACGGCACTCGCCATCCGCCGAAGCCTGCTCCCCGCCACCGAGCAGGTGTTCGAGGGATGCCGTATCGCCCACGGCTACCTCCCCGCCGGGCATGACAACATCATCGGCGGTGACTGGTTCGACGTACTGCCCCGGTCGGGAGGCCGCGTCAGTCTGATCGTCGGGGACGCCATGGGGCACGGTCCGGAGTCGGCCGTCGCCATGATCCAGCTGCGCACCGCCGTCCGTACCCTGGCGGGGCTGGACATCAGCCCGGCCGAGTTGATGCACCGTCTCGACGCGCTCGCCTGTGACACACCGGGAGCTTCCTTCGCCACGTGCATGTACGCCGAATGGGACGCGAGGCGCCGTATCTGCACCTTTGTCGGAGCCGGCCATCCGCCGCCGCTGATCCGCGATCCGGGCGGACAAACCGGGCCGGTCACTCTCACCAGCCCGGGTCTGCCCCTCGGACTCGGCATGGGGACGTACGAACCCACCGTTCTGCACGTGCCCGACCCGGTGCTGCTCCTGCTCTACAGCGACGGCCTGGTCGAGTCCCGCCACACCGACATCGACCAGGGCATCGCCCGCCTCGCGGGCCTTCTCGACACGGACGGCGAGGACCCCGACCGCGTCACCGGCCCGGACACCCTGGAGTCGCTGTGCCGGCGGCTGCTGCGCGGCACGTCGGCCACCAACGACGGAGCGGACGACCGTACGCTCCTGCTCACCGAACTCGTACCCGCGAAGAGCCCACCCCCGCCGCAGGAGTCGGAGAGCTCCCCCGATCGCCTGCCGCAACCGCGTTAATCGCCTGCCGCGACCGCGTTAGGAGTTGCCCTGCGGTGGTACACGGAGGGCACGAGGGGGGCTCATTGCGGGAGGTTGCCATGCTTGTCCTCGGCATCATTCTGCTCGTCGTCGGTTTCGTCACGGGCATCAGCATTCTTTGGACGATCGGCGTGATCCTTGCGGTCATCGGACTCGTCCTGTGGATCCTCGGGGCTGCCGGACACGCTGTCGGTGGTCGCCGCCACTATTGGTGACTGGGCACGCGCGCGTCCTGCCGCACGGAAAGGTGGAGCAGTCTCACGGACACACACCCGCCCGCGGTTCCCGAGCCACGGGCAGGTCCGCGTGCCCGTTACGTCGTGAAGCGGTGCTCGCCGGAGCCGACCCGGTACACCACGCAGCCGGCCTCCGTCCGCAGCAACGTCGCGTGGGTGTGGGTCACCGCGTCCGGGTCTTCCCCGGGGACCCACACCTCCGCGGTCGTGTTGGGAGGCACGGCGCAGCTCAGGACGAACTCGCCGGATCGCTGCCGCCACCGCGTGGAGACCGGGCCGTAGCCGGAGGTGAACGTGGCGCGGGAGGAGGTGACGTCGCCGCCCGGGCGGGGGCGTATGACGATCTCGCGGTAGCCGGGCCGGCCCGCCGAGATACCGGCGATGTTGGCGTACATCCACTCGCCCACCGAGCCGTACGCGTAGTGGTTGAAGGAGTTCATGGCCGGGGTCTGGAAGCTGCCGTCGGGCTGGATGGAGTCCCAGCGCTCCCACATCGTGGTGGAGCCCTTGTCGATCTGGTAGCCCCAGCTGGGGAAGGAGCGTTGCCGAAGCAGCCGGTGGGCGACGTCGGTGTGGCCGGTGTCGGTGAGGACGGGCAGCAGCCGGGGTGTGCCGAGGAAGCCCGTCGAAAGGTGCCAGTCCTTGGCCTCGATGAGCGCGACGAGGCGGTCGGCCGACGCCTTGCGCAGCCCCTCCGGCAGCAGGTTCATCGACAGGGCGAGGACATAGGCCGTCTGCGTGTCGCCCTTCACCCTGCCCGCGGCGGTGACGTAGGCGTTCTGGAAAGCGGCGCGGACGCGCTCGAAGAGGTCGAGGTAGGGGGCGGAGTCCTTGCCGAGCTCCTTGGCCGTGCGGGCCGCGAGGTCGGCGCTGTGCGCGAAGTAAGCGGTGGCGATGACGTCCTTGGGAGTCTCGTCGGAGACGTTCAGCCAGTCGCCGTAACCGCCGGCCGGCCGCAGCAGGTGGTCGCTGTTCTTCTCCAGGTACTTCAGCCAGGCCTGGATGGAGGGCCAGGCATCTTCCAGGACCTGTCGGTCCCCGTACGCCTGGTACAGGGACCAGGGGACCGTGACGCCCGCGTCGCCCCATCCGGCGACACCGTTGCCGACCGTGCCGACCATGGGTGCCACGTCCGTGAAGGCGCCCTCCGGAGTCTGTGCGTCGCGCAGGTCCACGAGCCACTTGGTGAGGAAGCGGGCCGATTCCATCGTGTACGCCGCCGTGGGTGCGAAGACGTTGATGTCGCCCGTCCACCCCAGGCGCTCGTCGCGCGCGGGTGTGTCCGTCGGGATGGACAGGAAATTGCCGCGCTGTCCCCAAGTGATGTTGCTGTGCAGCTTGTTGAGCGTCGGGACGTCGGTCTCGAAGTCGAGGGTGAAGGGCGCGGAGGTGTGCATGACGCGGCCGGTCACGGCCGTCGCCGGGGGAGTGCCGGGGAACCCGGTCACCTCGACGTAGCGGAACCCGTGGAAGGTGAAGCGCGGCTCGTACGTCTCCTCGCCGCCGCCCTTGAGGGTGTACGTGTCGGTGGCCG
This sequence comes from Streptomyces mirabilis, assembly GCF_039503195.1. Classification (NCBI taxonomy): domain Bacteria; kingdom Bacillati; phylum Actinomycetota; class Actinomycetes; order Kitasatosporales; family Streptomycetaceae; genus Streptomyces; species Streptomyces mirabilis. The sequence goes on along the minus strand of NZ_JBCJKP010000001.1, from coordinate 847,937 downwards.
AGGCGGTGCGCAGATTCGCGGTGTAGAGGGTGCCGTCGGGGTTGAGCACCTCGGCATGCCTCAGACGTACGGTCGTTCCCGCCTCGCCCGAGACGCGCAGCCGTACCGATCCGACCATGTTCTGGCCGAGATCGAAGACGAAGACGCCCGGTTCTGGTTCGGTCACCGTCTTTGCCGTGAGTTCCCCGGCAACCCGGACCGGGCCGTCCACCTGCGCGACGATCAGGCCGGGAGCGGCGTCGCCCGCGGCGCGGACGTCGAGCCAGGTACGGTCGTCGAAGCCGGGTGAGGTCCAGCCGGAGGTCTCCTTGCGCGCGTCGTACGTCTCGCCGCCCAGCAGGTCGGCGGAGACGATCGGTCCGGAGGCGGCCCGCCAGTCCGTGCCCGAGACGACGCGCTCACTCGTCCCGTCGGTGTACTCGACCTCCAACTGCGCGAGCAGCGCGGGGTGTTCGCCGTACTGATGGGGTCCGAACATACCGACGTTGCCCGCGTACCAGCCCGGGGCCACGTACGCGCCCACGGCGTTGGCCCCGGGCCGCAGGAGCGTAGTGACGTCGTACGTCTGGTACTGGACGCGTTGGCGGTAGTCCGTCCAGCCGGGAGCAAGCTGGTCGCGGCCCACGCGGCGGCCGTTGAGGTGGGCTTCGTACAGGCCCAGAGCCGTGGCGTACAGGCGGGCGCGGGCCACCTTCTTGCCCGGGAGCCTGAACTCGTGGCGCAGCTGGTTGGCCGCGTACGACGCCGGGACGACCCGCCCCCAAGGCCCGGCTCCCCAGGCGGCGGCCTCCTTCGCCGCCGGCCAGCCGCTGTCGTCGAAGTCCGCCTCGCGCCAGTCGGCGGCGGGCTCCTTGTCCGTCGACCTCCAGGAGTCGTCGGTGACGATCCGCTGTTCGCCGGTCGCCGTGTGCAGGACGAGAACGGCGACCAGACCGGCGGGTCCCTCGGTCGCGTTCGTCGCCGAGACCGCGAGGACGTTCTTCCCGGAGCGCACCTGAGCGAGGACGTCGAGCACGGCCGGCCGGCGCCAGCCCTCGTTGTCCGTCGCCAGGTCGGTACGGGCCACCTCGGTGCCGTTCACGGAAACGGCGTACACGTTGTCGGCGGTGATGGCCAGGGCCGCCGCCGTGACGCCGTCCGGGAGATCGAGGGTGCGACGGAACCAACGGGTGGCCGCGGGCGCGCTGTTGGCCGGTTCGCCCTCGGGGAACCAGATCCAGGCGCTGCCCTCCAGCGACGGTGCGTCGGTGAGAGCCGGAGGGGCCGAGACCCATTCCGCCGACCACTGCGCGGCGTCCATGAGGCCCGTCTCCCACCATGCCGCCGCGCTCCAGGCGGAGGCGTCGCCCTTGGCGTCCCAGACACGTACGGACCAGAAGTAGCGCGTCCGCGGCTTCAGTTGGGGGCCCGCGTACGGGACGAGTACGGACTCACCGGAGGTGACCTTCCCGCTGTCCCAGACATCCGGATGCGGGAGGCCCGATGCGCTGGAGGCGACACGGATCTGATAGGCACTCTGGCGCACCCCCGGATCGTCCGAGGCCATCGGCCAGCTCAGCCGCGGGTGTTGCGCGTCGAGGCCCAGGGGGTGCTGAACGTACTCGACGGTGGGCGTGGTGATGCGCAGGGCACCGCGTGACGCACCCGTTCGGGCCGGTGCGGACGCCGTTGCGGCCACTGCTGATCCGGTGTCGGCGACGGCCGCGGCCGTTGTGGCCGCCGATGCCGCCAGGAAGTTCCTCCTGCTGATCATTGGGGCCCCTCACGTAGAAACGATGAATCGATTCACGGCGGTGAACGTAGGGGCGTGCGGGGTGGAGGTCAATGAGTGTGCGGGATTTTCTTGCTGAGCTTCCGGGTGAGCACGTGCTTCGGGTGGAGCCCGACACGTCCGAGACGGGGGCGATTGAACGGTTTCAATCGCCCCGTGCGCTCAGGACGAACCGACGAGGCGGCCCAAGGAGTCGGCGAGGACGGGGGTGAGGGCCGCGGCGTAAGCCTCGGAGAGGTGGCTTTCGTCGCGGTAGACGACGGTGTTGGCGACGACGACGGGGCAGATGCCGGTGCGGACCGCGCAGACCCAGAAGCGGGGGTCGACGACCGTGGCGCCGGTCACGGCGGCGGCGCTGCGGATGGCGGACTGGCGGGTCGCATCGTGGATCGCGCCCGGCAGGTGGTTCGCGCAGGCGTGCAATTGCAGGGAGTTGTCGGCGGCGCAGTCGACCGGGTCGCCCTTGGGCCATGGGGTGTCGAGCAGGGCGGCCACATGGGCGCCGGAGGTGCCGAGGTCCCGGAAGGTGTCCTCGAAGCCGGTGGTCCACTGCCGCAGGGTGTCGTCGGCGGGCTCGGCGGGGTCGCCCGCGTCCGAGGAGGAGACGACCACCAGGGCAGGGTGAAGGGCGTTGATCCTCGCCACGGCGTTGGAACGCCAGGTGTCGCAGGCCGTGTACGGCTTGTGGCGGTTGATGATGGTCACGCCGGCGACCTTGCAGGAGGCCTTCGTCAGTGAGACCAGCTTCCATCCGCGCTCGGTCGCGAGGCCCTGCAGAGCCGGGAACCACTGGGCCGCGTGGGAGTCGCCGAACAGCACGACGGTCCGTGAGGACGCGCGGTTGCCGTAGACGCACGGCGGATTCCGCGTGCTGTCGTAGTCGACGTGGCAGCCGTCCCGGTAGACCGCGGACCGGGCGGACTTCACCTTCGGCAGGGCCGGGGCGAGGTTGTTCGGCAGGCTGCCGGAGGACGCGGCCAGGAGTTCGGCCAGCCGCGCCTGCGGGTCCGATGCGCCGGCCAGTTCCTGCGCCAGTACGGGCGCGGGGCCGCCGACTTCGATCGTCGGCGGGACTGCCGCCGCCGTCAGCGCCAGCACCGTCGCCCCCGCCGACAGCCCGACGCCGAGCGCCAGGGCCCGGTTCGGCCGTCCCCGGAACGCCCGGTGGAAGCGGACCGGGTTCTCGACGAGGCGCAGCGTCGGCCAGGCCAGGCCCAGCGCGACCGCGCACAGCCCGAGCGCGAGCGGCACCCCGGCGGTGCCGTCCGTGAGGCCCAGCGCCACCGGGGCTACGACCAGCAGCGGCCAGTGCCACAAGTACCAGCCGTACGAGAGCCCGCCCAGCCACACCATCGGCCGCCGCCCGAGCAGCCACCCCGCGCCGTGCGAGGCGGGCGCGCAGCCGCCGGCCAGGACGAGCGTGGCGCCGAGGACCGGCAGGAGGGCGTGGTAGCCCGGGAAGGGCGTCTCGTCGTCGTACCAGACCGCCGCCAGCGCGACGCAGGCCAGGCCGAGCCAGGTCAGCGGGACCGCGAGGGCGGCGGGCAGCCGTCCCAGCCGGGCCGTGGCAAGCGCCGGCAACGCGCCGGCGCCGAGCTCCCAGCCCCGGGTGGGGGAGCCGAAGTACGCCCAGGGCGCCGAGGAGTTCGTCACCAGGACGCTGACCACGAACGACCCCACGCACAGCGCCCCGAGCACCAGCGCGATCGGTCGGCGCCGGCCGCGGGCGGCCCGCCAGCTGAGCAGCAGGAGCAGCGGCCACACCAGGTAGAACTGCTCCTCCACGGCGAGCGACCAGAAGTGCTGGAACGGCGAAGGCGGACTGTTCTGGGCGAGATAGTCCGTACCGGCCGCCGCCAGCCGGAAGTTGACCGCGTACAGCGCGCTGCCGAGGGCGTCGCCCGCGTACTCGGCGAGCCGCGCCTTCGACAGGAACAGCCATGACCCGGCCAGCGTGACCGCGATGACCAGGGACGACGCGGGCAGCAGCCGCAGCGCACGGCGGGCGTAGAAGGTGCGGACCGACAAGCGGCCGGTGGTGGCGAGTTCGCGCAGCAGCAGGGACGTGATGAGGAAGCCGGAGATCACGAAGAAGACGTCGACCCCGACGTATCCGCCGCTGACCTGAGGCACCCCGGCGTGGGAGAGCACCACGAGCGTGACGGCCACCGCGCGCAGCCCCTGGATGTCCAACCTTGACGAGTGGCCTCGTGGTGCGGTTCTGCCGCCCGCTGGGGTGGTACGGACCTCGGCGGGCGTGGTGCTCGGCATCAGGCGCAACTCCTTGGGGGACTGACATGGATTGATGCCGTACTGTCCCGGCCGCCGCCCGGAGTTCGGGTGAACAACGCCTCAACTTCACGAGAATCCCCGGTGTGACGAGATGCCCCGGCGCGCGCGTGCGGATCCCGCTGGTCGGAGGGCTGACCCCGCCGTGCGGATGTCGGGCGGTCGAATGGGGGAGGGGAGGTGACCCGTTCGAGCGTCGCGGTCCGCCACCTGTCCGTGGCGATGGTGGTGGCGGGTCGGCTCCCGCACGATCTCCCGGGGGATTCCTGGAATGTCGTGCTCGAGTGAGAGACGTCTTGATTCCGCGACGGCGACCGACCATGCCGCCGTTCGTGCCATGCCGCTGGGCGAGGCGCTGGACGGCGCGCCGATGTCCCGGTTCCATGTCCGGTTCTGGCTGCTGGCGGGACTGGGCATCCTGCTGGACGGCTTCGACTTCTTCATCATCGGGGTGGCCGATCCGCTGGTCGCCAAGGACTTCACGATCGGTTCCGCGCTGCAGGAACTGGTCTCGGCCGCCGCGATCGTCGGTGCGATGTGCGGCGCCGCGCTGCTGGGGCCGTTGGGGGACCGGATCGGCCGCAAGCCGGATCTTCCGGCTGGACCTGTGGGTGTTCGTGGTCTTCTCGGTGCTGTGCACCCTGCACCCTCGCCTGGGACGCCTGGTCGCCGGCGGCGTGCAGATTCGCTCTGGGGCCGGCGGTCGGTCTCGACCACCCCATCGCCGCCGGCTGCCTCGCCGAGATCCTGCCGTCCAAGAACCGCGGGCGGAGGTTGGTGGGCGCGTTCAGTCTGCAGGCCGCGGGGATCCTGCTCGGCGCGGTGGTCGGTGTCGTGGTCCTCAACGTCCGGCCCGAGGTCGACTCCTGGCGGATCATGCTGGGGTTCGGCGTGCTGCCCGCCCTCCTGATCATCTGGCTGCGGCGCGCGGTGCCGGAGAGTCCGCGCTGGCTCGCCCGGAACGGACACGAGGAGGAAGCCTGCGAGATCGGTCGGGCACTCGCGGGTGGACCCGTGACGGTGACCGGTGCCGACCGGGAACGCCAGGAGGCGCGATCACCAGCGCGCTCGGCTTCCTGGTGACGTACCTCTTCCGCATCGAGCCGCGCGGACGGTCGTTGCAGGAACTGTCGGGACTCGACGCCGCCGCACTGGCGCCCCGTATCACCCCTCCGTGACCCGTCGGCGTCACCGGTCGCGCTCACGCTTGCGAAGCGGACTGGCGGTCCGTATGCTGCGGTACATGCGGACTGTCGGTCCGCTTTCATTCGAGTGGCCCGTCGCGGGGAACCGTCATCACTGGATAGCGCGCTTCTCGTGACGAGTGGCCGTACCCCACGGGCTGGGATCGCCGTGTCTTCGAGCAGAACGGAAACCTTGATCATGGCAATGCCGATGACGGCCGCTGAGCTGTTCCGCCACGGTCTGCGACTGCTGGTGGAGAAGGACGTCCCCGGCTGGGTGGACCTGTGGGACGAGGCAGGCGTCCTCGAGTTCCCCTTCGCGCCCCAGGGCTGGCCCCAGCGGCTGGAGGGCCGGCAGGCCATCGGGGACTACATGCGCCACTACCCCGACCACGTGGACGTCCACGACTTCCCCGACGTGACGATTCACCAGACCACCGTCCCCGAGACGATCGTGGTGGAGATGCGCGGAGTCGGCCGCCTGGTCGAGACCGACAGCCCCTTCGACATGACCTACATCGCCGTGGTCACGGTCAGGGACGGACGCATCACCTCCTACCGCGACTACTGGAACCCCCTCGCCGTTCAGCAGCCCGGCGCCGACTTCGTAGGAGCCCACTGATGAACGCCCGCAGTGCCACCTTGGTCATCGGGGCCACCGGCACCACCGGTAGCCGTGTCGTCGCCGGGCTGATCGCCGAGGGCCACCGCGTCAAGGCGGCCGGCCGAAGCGCCACCCCGGTGGAGGGTGCGGAGCCTGTCCGCTTCGACTGGAACGAGCCCGCCACCTTCGATCAGGCCCTCGACGGCGTCGACCGCGTCTATCTCATCCCGCCGATCGGCTCCTCGGACCCGGCCGCGGTCATGCTGCCCTTCCTCCGCCGGGCCCGATCGGCCGGCGTGCACCGCGCGGTGCTGCTCAGCTCATCGGCGATCCCCGCGGGCGGTCCTGCGGTGGGACAGGTCCACCAGGCCCTGCCCGGCCTGTTCGAGCAGTGGGCGGTGCTGCGGCCGTCCTGGTTCATGCAGAACTTCGCCGGCTTCACCCCCCACGCGCGCAGCATCCGCGAGGACGGCGTCGTCCTGACGGCCACGGGAGACGGCCGCGTCGGGTTCGTCGACGCGCAGGACATCGCTGCCGTCGCCGTACGCGCCCTGACCGACGAGCAGGCCCCCGACACCGACCTGATCCTGACCGGTCCGCAGGCCCTGAGCTACGACGACGTCGCCGCGATCATCACCGAGGTCGGCGGCCGGCCCGTCGTGCACCGGCATCTGACGTTCGACCAGCTGCGCGACCGCTGGGCGGCGGAGATACCACTGGAGTTCGCCACCATGCTGGCCGGCATGGACCGTGCCATCGCCGACGGCGCGGAGGACCGCACCTCGGACACCGTCCAGCGCCTCACGGGCCGCCCTCCGGGCACGTTCCGCGCCTTCGCCGAACGGGAGTTGTCATGAAACAGCTGATGTTCCACGACGATCCACCCTTCTGGTTCGAGACCCTGCGCACCCTGGGTCTCGCCGCCTACGGCGGCTCGGACGTCGGCGAAGTCATCGCCACCGCCTCCCGCGTCACTCCCGGCGACTACGACGGCTGGCACGACGCCTGGCTCTCCACCGCCGAACGCAACGCCTGGAGGCCGAGGCACGCGGAGCCCGATCCCGCGCTGGGCCTTCGACCACGGCCGCTACGTCACGAGGACCTCGAACAACCGCGAGTTCCTGGCCGAGGACGCCCGCTACAGCTTCAAGGACGGGAGCGCCGGGAACCACCTGCCCCGTGCTGGTCTGCGAGGTGACCGACGACCTGTTCTACTCCACCACCGAGGAATCCGATCCGCGCAAGCTGTACCGGCACCTCACTGCACCCAAGACGCTTCTCGGCTTCACCGAGGAGGAAGGCGGCGACGCCCACTGCCACCCGGGTGCCCTCCGTCTGGCCGTCGCGCGTACCTTCGACTGGCTCGACGGCACGATCTGACCCGTTGCGCGTCACGCGGAACGCTCGGCTGCAGCCCCTGTGCGCGGGAGGCGCAAGGCGGGCGCGAGCCGCCACTGACGCGAACCCACCGCATATCATTTCCGGGGGCCGGGACAGGCCGAAGACCAAGGAGGCCCCGTGGCCCAGCGCACAGAACGCGCGGACGCCCTGCGCAACCGAGAAGCCGTCCTGGCTGCCGCCGACGCCCTCTTCGCGGCCAGCAGCAGCCCTCACAGCGTGTCGATGGACGACATCGCCGCGGCCGCGGGTGTGGGCAAGGGCACCCTCTTCCGCCGCTTCGGCGACCGTGCCGGCCTGATCGGCGCTGTGATCGCCTCCCGTCTCGACCCCCTGCAGCGAGCCGTGCGGGAAGCGCAGGACGCGGCCGGATCATCACCGCGGCAGCGGGTGCTGGACCTCCTCGACGTCTCCCTGCGCTTCAAGATCGAGAACCGCAACCTGATGACGGCCGCGGAGGACGCCGGACTCAGCAGCCCCTACCAGGCCGAGCACTACGGCTGGTGGCACGAAATCCTCCGTGCGGCACTGGAACAGGTGCCCGGCGTCCACAACGCGGATTTCACCGCCCACGCCCTGCTGGCCGCCATCCGCGCCGACCTCGTGGCGCACCTGATCGACGATCAGAAGATGACGCCCGAAGGCCTGTGCTCTTCACTCGCGGCCTACATCGACAAAGTCCTCGGCGGCAGTTCCGATCAGCCCGGCACCCGCAAGGACGCGTGAGCGACTGCTCCCAGGCTGACATGCGGTGGGGCCGGGCGGGCGTCGGTTCGGGCTTGGTGCGGTCCGCCGTCATGAGCAGCAGCCGGTCGAAGAGCTCGGGCTTGTCGGCGGCACCGCGCAGGGCGACGTACGCGCCCAGCGACTGCCCGGTCAACGCGACCGGACGGCCGTGCCCGAACTCCTCTGCGGCGCGGCACACATCGGCCGCCGCGGCACACATCGGCCGCGTGCCGACCGATGACGTAGGGGCCGGGCACGGCGGCACTGCCGCCGCGACCGCGTGGGTCACGCGCGTACATGGTCCACTAGGCGGGCAGGTGCCGGGCCACCGCGCGGAACGATATCCAGGAAGCGGTGATGCCGTGTGCGGCGATCGCCGTGAGGGGGCCGCTGCCAGTACCGCAACGTCCCTTCGGCTACGGACAGTTCTCCTTCGGTCGGGTCGTCCGCGTGCTCTCCTCGAGGTCCCGCTGAACCTCTTCTCGGCGAACAGCTCGAGACCCGCCACAAGGATGCGTTTCGCCGTGCGAAGCGCGAAGTCAGCCCGCGGCCTCGTTCAAGAGGGCGCGCACCGTGCGTTCGACCAGGACCGGAACGAAGTCGCGCACGGGCCGCTCACTGAAGGCGGCGTGAGCCGTGGCTACAGCCGCCTCGAGCTGCTCGGACGTACACGTCTCGTCGTAGGCGCTCGTGAGACGTTCGACGACTCCGCGGATGGCGTCTTCCTCGTGCGTCTCGACAGCCACGACGTCCCCTGCCCGAAGGATGTACTCCTCAGCTTCCGCTGGAATGGTCACGCGGAAGCGCCAAGTCGTGGTGATCATTGCACTCGGCCGACGGCGCATCGCGGGAAACCGGCCACGCCTGATGGGCCTGAAGAGCGAGGCTCACCAGGGTCAGCAGCAGATCCATGTCCGTCTCGACTTCGAGGTGTATCGTCACCCACCGCGAACCGGGCACCAGACGGACCGCGGTCGCGCCCCTGAGGTGGTCTTCGAAACGCCGGATGGCGCGGGCGGTGAGGTGCAGGTCAACGTCCTGGTCCGTATGGAAGTGGACGATCTCGTTGTGGACCGTGCGCAGCGCCCGCCCCGTGCCACAGCTGGGCGGTGTCTCCGTGAGGTCCGGCCAACTCGCCAGTTGCGCCATGGCGCGCAAGGCCAACGTCATGTACGAATCATGCCCAGCTCACCACGAAGTCACCATGACTTGGGGAAGCCGTAACTGAGGCGCACCGTCTGACTGTCCGGATACCAGCTCGCAGGCCGACGGGGCTTCTACGGCGCCTTTGGCTCCCGGCGTCCGCCGTGGGTGACGCGCCATCACTTGAGGCGGCATGTTGGAGCGGTCGCCGGAGCCGACGTGGACAAGGTGGTCGTCGACCTGCAGCTCTCACGCCCCGAGCCAGGAGGTGGTCAGGGCCTGTACGGCCGAGCCGTCGGCGTCGGCCAGCTTGACCGCGGTGAAGCCGGCCGCGGACTCGGAGCTCTGGTAGCGGAACCGGGGCTCGACGGCGGTGAGCGCGCCCACGACGGTCTCCGCGCACTCCCGGGCCGACTGTGCCGCGGAGAACGCCTGTTGGGTGCGGGCCAGATAGCTGTTGATCACCGACTGGTAGTCCCCGGCTTCGGCGACCAGGGCCTCGACGTCCCGGTCGGCCCGCACGTTCGCGACGAACTCGGTGGCCACCGCGCCGGGCTCGATCACGCTCACCGCGACACCGAGCTTGCCGACGACCGGGGCGAGACTCTCCATCCAGCCCTCGACCGCGAACTTGGCCGCGCAGTAGGCCTCGTTGAACGGCTGGCCGACCACGCCTCCCACGCTGGTGACCGTGATCAGACGCCCTTCGGCAGCGCGAAGGTGCGGCAGCGCGGCCTTGGTGACCTGGACGACTCCGAAGAAGTTGACCTCCATGACGTCGCGGACGTCGTCGACGCTCTCCAGCTCGATGGTGCCGAGGTGTCCGGCCCCGGCGTTGTTGATCAGCGCGTCCAGCCGTCCGTGATCGGCGATCACACCGTCGACGCAGGCCCTGACCGAGTCCGGATCCGTCACGTCGAGCTGTCGGACGTCGGCGTCGGGCAGCCGCTCGAGCAGTGCCGCGGCCTTGGCGGTGTTCCGCATGGTGGCGACGACCCCGTAGCCCGCCTTTGCGGCGAGTACGGCGGTTTCCAGACCGATGCCGGTCGACGTGCCAGTGACGAGGGCGATCTTCATGACGAACCTCCATGGTTGCGTGTACACACACATATTAGAGTTGTGTGTGCGTGCACGCAAATTGGTAGACTCGCCTGGTGACGGACATCAGGCTCAAGCAGGCAGAACTGCCTGTCGAGGACCAGGCGTACTACCGCCTCGTAGGGGTGAGCAGTGCCCTCACCGCACGCGCGAGCGCCCGGCTGGAGGAGGACTTCCGCCTGCCGGCCTCCTGGTTCGAGGTACTGCTGTGGCTCTACCACCAGGACGGGCCGCTGTCGGCCACCGATCTCGGCTCCTGTGCGTTGATCAGCCGCAGCCAGGTCTCCCGGGTGATCGACGCCCTCCAGGCCCGCGAACTGGTCACCCGTGCCCCCTCGGCCACCGACGCCAGGTCCGTCGAGGTGACCATCACACCGCAGGGCCGCGACCTCTTCGAGCGCGCGGACGCCGCCCGCCGCGAAACCCTGTCGCCGGTCCTGGCGGACAGGCTGGACCCGGCCGAACTCGAAGAACTGGCCCGCATTCTCCTCAAGCTCAAGGGCTGACGGCGGTATCGGCCGGCGCCGCCCCGGTGCACGTCTGAGGGCGCACCGGGACCGGACCGCCGGACAACGCCGGTTCAACCTGAGGTGTCGACGCCGGCCAGCGCCGGGGCGAGCCACTCCAACTGGTCCACGCCGACCGAGAAGTCGGTGCCGACCTGCGACAGCAGCGTCACGTGATCCGCTCCGGCGGCCAGGTGCTCGCGTACCTTGGCCGCGATCGCGGCCGGATCGCCGTGGGCGATGATCGCGTCCACCAGCCGGTCACTCACCTCGGCGATGTCCTGGTCCGAGTAGCCCAGCCGGGCCAGCCCGGCGGCGTACGACAACTGGCCGAGGCCGGCCGACACCCGCTCCCGCGCGATCGCCCGCGCCCGGTCGCGGTCGCTGTCGGGGACCACGGACAGTCCCACGACCAGCAGCTTGTCCGGGCCGAGCACCTGCCGGGCCTGCGCGGTGAACTCGGGGGGCTGTACGGCGGGCAACGCTCCGTCGGCGATCTCGCCGGCGAATGCCAGCATCTTCGGACCGTTCGCGGCGATGATCCGGAGAACGGCGACGTCGGGCGCGGGCGGCTGGGTCGGGGCGGCCATCCGTTCCACGTAGTCGCGCATGGTGGCCAGCGGGCTGCCGAACTCCTGGCCCACGTCGGCCGCCTGCTGCGGGTGGCCGACCCCCAGGCCGAGCACGAACCGGCCGGGATGGGCCTGGGCGAGTACGGCCGCCGCACCGTGCAGGGTCTGCGGTTGCCGGGCCCAGATGTTCGCGATGCTGGTGCCGAACGCCAGCCGCTCCGTTGCCGACAGCAGCACGGCCAGCTGGACCAGGGCATCCTTGCCCCCGATGACCTCGTTGGTCCACACGGCGTGGTAGCCGACGCGTTCCAGGCGGTGGACGGCCTCGCGCTGGAGATCGATGGACAGGGGGGTGGTGAAGGAGACCGGCAGGGTCACGCCGACCGGCCCCAGGGCCCGGCGGGCCGCGTCGATCACGGTAGTGGTCCCCGTGGACCCCATGAATATCCTCCTCGGATCGTCGGCCCGACACGGAGCTCGACGGTGTCCGACCGGTGATTCCACTGTGTGACCCCCGTGCACTCCAGGTCCAATGAATGTTTCGCCATACGCATCCCGGTCTGCGCAACACCCCAGTTCGCGGCGGCCATTCGGGCGTACGTCGATCGGCGAGGGGTTACGCTGCAGATGTGCCCGACTCGCCACCCCCTGCCCAGGACCTCGACCTGAAGCTCGTGCGGTGCTTCACCGTCGTCGCCGAGCACCGGCACTTCGGTCGCGCGGCCACCGCCCTGCACCTCACCGCGTCGTCGCTGAGCCGGCAGATCAGTCGTCTCGAACAGCTCGTGGGCGCCCAACTGCTGGACCGCACCCCGCAGGGCAGCCGGCTCACCGAGGCCGGAGAGGTCTTCCTCCCGCTCGCCACAGCACTCCTGCGCTCCGCCCACCAGGCCACGGCACGGGCCCGGGCCGCCGCCCGGCCGGCCCGGATCACCATCGGCTACATCGCGAACATCATCGTCACTCCGGCGGTGCGCGAGTTGCGCCGGCGGCACCCCGACGCCGAGGTGCGCTCCGTCCACCTGCCCTGGAACGAACCACGGGCCGCGCTGCTCGATCACCGGGTGGACGTGGCGGTGGCCCGGCTGCCGTTTCCCACCGACGAACTGCACGTCACGGTCCTCTACGACGAACCCCGGGCGCTGCTGGTGCCCCTGGACCATCGCCTGGTCGGCAAGGAATCGGTCACCCTCGACGACATCGCCCACGAACCCCTGTCCCGGACGCTCGACCCCATCTGGAACGCCTTCTGGCGAGTCGATCCCCGACCCGACGGACGCCCGGCACCCGATGGTCCGCTCATCGAGGGGACCGTCGAGGACAAGATCGAACTCATCGCGGGCGGGCAGGCCGTGGCCATCGTCCCGGCCTGCGCCCGCATCAACAGCCTGCGTCCCGACCTCACCACGATCCCGCTGGACGGTGTCGAACCCAGCCACGTCGTGCTGGCCACCCGCGCCGGCGAGCACGGCCGTCTCGTGACCGCCTTCCGCCGATACGCCGAAACCCACCTCACGGCTCCCGCCCCAGGGAGTCCTGAGGCCGGCCCTCCCGCGTGATCCGCGGAATGACTCCGTGGCACGGCTGGAAAATGGCTGACGGCTGACGGCTGACGGCTGACGGCTGACGGCTGACGGCTGACGGCTGGCGAACGGCTACTGGCGGATGGTTAGAGGATGAGGACGATCGCGGCGCCTGTTCCGCCCAGGAACAGAGCGAGGGCCGCTTCGGTCCAACCTCCTTTGCCCCACGGGAAAAGACGGTCGACGGCCAGCTTTCCCGGGCCGATGGCCGCGACGGCGAGTGCGGTGACAGTGATACACACGCTGTACTCCACACCGCCTTGGGTGTCCCACAATCCATGCGCCCCGCTCACGGTCGCCATCGCATTGATCATCACGCCGATCAAGCGCAGCCGCCGCCAGCTGCGTGAACAGCCCCAGAGCGAAGCCGATCCCGCCCAGGAATTCCGAGCCGCCGCCCATGGCGGCGTACACCTTTCCGGGACGGTACCCCGGCGCGGCGAATCCCTTGCCCGTAGCGGTGAGGCCGTCGCCACCGAATATCCCGAAGAGCTTCTGGGCACCGTGTCCTGCCATGAGCAGGCCGAACGTGAGTCTGATGAGAAGCTGACCGCAGTCAGCGGCGGAGACCGCTGCCCGCGCGGGGGCGTCGACTGTCGGAGCGGTGGGAGAGCGCAGTCGCTGCGTCAGGTGATTCACGGGGTGCTCTTCTCCGCCACGCCCTCCGGAAAGGTACCGGCCGACCATCCAGGAGCTCGCAGAGCTGATGGTCCGGTCGCCCTGGCGCGTTGAAGACCTTCAAGACCCTCAGGACACCATGTACGGAGGGCCACAACGCTGCCGCACGCGGCCGGAAAGGAAGTTCTCGCGTCGGATCGCGTCGGGCCGCCGGTCGCTTTCTCGTGCGGCGATACGGCCGCACTCTCCCATCCTCACTCCCTTCCTTTCCGCATTCCTTTCCGCACGGTCGAGCGTTCGACGGGGAAGGTGCGCGAGCACTACAGGCGGAATACGGAGCGCGACTCACGGTCCGCCGGGAGTCTGGGCGATGTCCACCACGACCTTTCCTGCCGCGGTGCCCTGTTCGACCGCCGCGTGTGCGTCGGCGACGGAGTCGAGGGTGAAGGTGCGTGGGTCGAGCCGTGGCTTGAGGGAGCCCGCGTCGGCGAGGGCGGTGGCCTCGCGCATGATCTCGCCGTGGTGCGCGCAGTGGCTGCCGGTGAGCAATGGCATGAGGGTGAACACGCCGGAATAGGTGGCGCCCCGGAAGGAGAGGGGAGCGAGGGCGTGGGTGCCCCAACCGAGTGCGCTGACGACGTGGCCGGTGTACGTGCGCACGGCGGTGAAGGAGGCGTCGAGCACGGGACCGCCGACGGTGTCGAAGACGATGTCGAAGCCCTCGCCGCCGGTGTGTTTGCCGACGTACTCCGCCACGGACATCGCGGTGCGGTCGATGGGCGTGGCGCCGAGGCGCGCGACCGTCTCGGCGTGGGCGGGGGAGGTGGTGGCGTAGACGTCGGCGCCGTGGGCGCGGGCGATCTGGACGGCCACGTGTCCGATGCCGCCGGCTCCGCCGTGGATGAGGACCTTGTGTCCGGGACGGACTCGGGCCCGGTCGATCAGGCCCTCCCACGCGGTGATGAAGACCAGCGGCAGCGAGGCGGCCTCGCGCATGGACAGGGCGGCGGGTTTGACGGCCAGCAACCGGGCGTCGACCGCCGCGTACTGGGCGAGGGAGCCTTGGAGGTCGCCGACCCCGCCGGTGAGTCCGTAGACCTCGTCGCCGACTTCGATTCCGGTGACGTCGGCACCGACTTGCTCGACGACACCGGCGAGGTCGAGGCCGAGTACGGCAGGCAGGACGGTCCGGGCGTGTGCGGCCTTCCCCGCCCGGATCTTGATGTCGAGCGGGTTCACTCCGCTGGCCGCGATCTTCACCAGGACCTCGCCCCGGTCGGGGGTGGGCCGGGGGAGGTCTTTGAGGATCAGGGGTGCCCCGAACTGTTCGAGGATCGCTGCGCGCATGGCCCTGCCTTCCTTCCTGGAAGTTGTTCGTCAGTACGGAGCCGGAGGCGTGGGGCGTCTCACGGTCACGGGTGTGCCCGGTGGCCGGTCACGGGAGGTCGTCGGTCATGTCACGGCGGGTGTGGTCGGCGAGGAGGCGCCGGGCCGCGGATCTGGCCTGATCCACCACCGCGCGGTCCTGGAGCAGACGTCCGGACGCGAGGGCGCCGTCGATCAGGAGGCCGAGGTGACGGGCGAGGGAGTCGGGGTCGACGGCGCCCGCCTCTGTGCTGAGCCGTGTCAGCCAGGTGTGACGTCGTTCGGTGTGCTGCACGGTGATGGCCCGGGCCTCGGAGTCGAGCGCGGTCTCGACGGCGGCACTGACGAAAGGGCAACCGAAGAAGCCGTGCCGGTCGAAGGCGTCGGCCAGTGCGTCGAAGAGCCCGGTGATCCGGGCCGCCGCGTCGCCGCCCGCCCGCTCGGCGGCCGCCTCCAGTTGCGCGCGCCAGGATATGTCGGTTCTGCGCAGGTAGGCCGCGACCAGCTCGTCCTTGGAGCGGAAGTGGACGTAGAGGGTGGATTTCGCCACCCCTGAGGCGGCGATCACCTGGTCCACGCCGACGCCCCGCAGGCCGTTCGCGTAGAACAGCTCGGCCGCCGTGTCCAGGATCTTCTCGACCGTGTTCGTCCTTCTCGTGCGCGTCGCCATGTGCGGGCACCTCCCTTAATCGAACAGACTAGTCCGTTCGATTAAGGGAGGCAATGTCGGCCAACGAGATCGACACTCGTCGGCGCCGAACGTTTCGGACCGCTGTCCCGCCGTGCGTCTGAGGTCCGGAGTCTGGCCCCACCGCCTGGTGCCCCGCTCCATATCCACTTCGACCGATATGATGCGTTTTGTGATCACGTCCGGACGGCTGCGGCGCCGTCGTTCCCTCGGTGGTGGCTGGTGGGAAGCTGCCCCGCTGTCACCGGTGGTCCTCACCGTCCTCATCACCTGCCTGGCGTTCTCCACGCCGAGGGAGATCGCCGTCAGCCGACTCCTGCCTGCCGCCCCCGCCCTGGCCGCCGCGATGTGGCCCGTACTCCCCACGATCCTGCTGGGCACGTTCTGCCTGCTGGTCATGATCGGCCTCAGCTTCGTCTACACCGACCTGGGGACGCAGTACACCGCGGCTGCGATCGTCGCGGTCACCCTGGCGGCGGCCTACGCCAGCCATGTCCGACTTCAGCGGGAGGAGGTGCTCTTCCACATCCGCCTCGTCGCCGACGCGGCCCAGAAGGTACTGCTGCGCCCTCTGCCACGCCGCATGGACGACGTCGAGATCGAGTCGCTGTATCTGGCGGCTCAGCAACAGGCCAGGATCGGTGGTGACTTCTACGAAGCCGCCGCCACGCCGTACGGGGTCCGGCTGCTCATCGGCGACGTACGCGGCAAGGGCCTGTCCGCGGTGGGGGCGGCCTCGGCGGTGATCAGCTGCTTCAGGGAAGCCGCGTACGACGAGCCCGACCTGAGAGGTGTCATCCACCGTCTGGAGGTCAGCATCATCCGCTACAGCGCCGGGTTTCCGGCGCAGGACCTGCCGGAGCGCTTCGCCACCGCTCTCATCGCCGAGATCCCGCACGGCGGCGGCCACGTCAGACTTCTCAACTGTGGGCACCCTCCGCCGTTGCTCGCGCATCGCGGGAAGATCCGCGTCCTGGATCCCACCGCCCCCTCGCCGCCTCTCCACCTCGCGGCGCTCCTCGGAGACCACTACTGCGTCGACACCGTCGCCTTCACCCCGGGCGACCAGCTACTGCTCTACACCGACGGCGTAACGGAGACCCGAGGCCGCACCGGCGAGTTCTTCCCGCTCCCGGACTGGATGCGGCGGCAGGGCCCGCGGCCGCCGCGTGAGCTGCTCGACCGGCTTCACCAGGACCTGCTGCACTACAGCGGCGGCAGGCTCAACGACGACGTCGCGGCCCTCGCGGTGAGGTGCCCGAGTGCCCAGGCACCGGAGCACCCGGTGTAGGTGACCGGATGCCGTGGTCGGGGCCCGCGGTCGGATTCGCGGTGCGGCGCGGGCGGTGACGCGACGAAGTCGGCCAAGGCTCGTTGATCATCGCGTGAAGAACGTCGTCATGCGGCGGCAGTTGCACGTCCTGGCCACGGTTGCCGCCCTGACGCTGGGAGTCGTGGGCGCGGGAAGCGCACAGGCAGGCCCGGCGGGTCGGGGTTGTCCACTGCGTACCGCCCGGCTGAACGTCACGCGCGCCGGGGGCCGGCCGGTATGTGCATGACGGCCACCAAGGTCACGAACGCGGCCAGACTCCCGCACGCGAGACCGGGTCAGTCGGCCCAGTCGGGATCGGTGGGCGCGGACACCACGGCTCAGATGAGCCTGTCCGTGGACCATGCTGTCAGCTGGACGCATGGCCGGGAACGAAGGTTGCGGCGTCAGCGACGGGAAGGGGCGGTACCCGTCGGCCCTCCGTCGCGCACTCAGTGCGCGGGCCACGGATACCGCCCCGAAGGACACGGCTACGGCCGTGTCCGATGGGTCGCGTGCTCCCACAGTCGCGACCCTCCTGCAGCCGTGTCAGCCATCACGGGGGTGCAGGCGGCTTGGACGGCGACGCCGGTCGGCTTGGGTGGAACACCTCACGAGGCGATCAGCTCCCGCACCCGCGGGGCCACCTTGGTGCCGAAGAGCTCGATGGTCGTCATGAGCGTCTCGTGCGGCAGACCGTTCATCCCGTACTTGAGGTCGAAGCGGCTCGCGTCGAGCTCCCGGAGGGTGGTGACGATCTTCTGTGCCACGGTCTCCGGTGATCCGACGAACAGCCCGCCGCCGGGACCGACATCGTTCATGAAGTGCTCGAATGTCGGGACGCGGAATCCTCGCTGCCGGGCCATCATGCGGATGGTCTTCTCGTAGTACGGCCAGAACTCCTCCACCGCCTGCTCGTCGGTCGCGGCCACATGCCCCGGACTGTGCACGCCGACCGGCACATCGGGCCGGTCGAACTTCTCCAGTGCCTGGCGGAAGAGCTGCGAGAAGGGGGCGAAGCGCGCGGTCGGACCGCTGATGATCGCGAGCATCAGCGGGAATCCGTAGCGTGCTGCACGCACGACGGACTGAGGATTGCCGCCGACGCCGATCCAGGTGGGGATCGCTCCGGACTCGCTGTGCGGGTAGACGGGCTGGTTCGCCAGCGCCGGCCGGGTGCTGCCGGACCAGGAGACGGGCTTCTCCTTGCGCAGTTCGGCGAAGAGACCGACCTTCTCCTCGAAGAGGGTGTCGTAGTCGCCGAGGTCGTAGCCGAACAGCGGGAAGGACTCCGTGCTCGAGCCCCGGCCGAGAATCACCTCGGCACGGCCGTCGGACACGGCGTCGAGGGTCGCGTACCGCTGGTAGACCCGGACGGGGTCGTCCGAGCTGATGACGGTGACACCGGATCCCAGACGTATGCGCGACGTACGCGACGCGATCGCCCCGAGCACCACATCCGCCGCCGAGAGCGGCATCCAGTCGACGTGGTGCTCACCGATGGCGAAGTGGTCGAGTCCGACCTCATCGGCGAGGACACCCTCCGCCACCAGGTTGCGGATCGTCTCGCCGTGCGAGAGCGGTCGGCCCTGGGCGTCGTCGGTCACGTCGCCGAAGGTGTCCAGTCCAAGCGTGATCGGGTGCCCGCCCGCGGGGGAGGCAGCACGTTCTGACATCGGCGGATTTCTCTTTCCCGTAACGGTCGAAAGGGGGCTCAGGCCCCGCACCCCGCGCCGGTGTCGGACGCCGGTGCGGGGCATGGGTGGGCGGCGCCCCGTGATGCCGCGCGTCAGGCGGCGCGCAGCGGAGCGAGGGCGTTGCTCCATGCCACGACCTGGTCGAGGGTGGCGGTGACGGCGTCACGGTGGCTCTCGGCGGGCTTGAAGACGCTGAAGTTCTCGAAGTCGGTGAACAGGGAGAGCGCCACCTGGGAGCGGACGTCCGCCATCTGCAGTTCACCGGCGATCAGGCGCAGGTGCTCGACGGCGCGGACGCCCCCGGTGGAGCCGTAACTGACGAAGCCGACAGCCTTGTTGGCCCACTCGGCCGCCAGGAAGTCGATGGCGTTCTTCAGCGCGCCGGGCACCGAGTGGTTGTACTCGGGGGTCACGATGACGAAGCCGTCGAACGAGGCGATCTTCGCGGCCCACTGCTGCGTGTGCGGCTGGCTGTACTGGCCCATCGCCGGCGGAAAGGCCTCATCCAGCAGCGGCAGCTTGTAGTCCACCAGGTCGACGAGCTCGTACTGTGCGTCGGTGCGCCGCGTGGCCAGCTCGTGCACCCAGTGGGCGACGGCCTCGCCGTTGCGTCCGGGGCGCGTGCTGCCGAGGATGATGCCGATCCTTGTCATGGTGTGCACCTTCGCTTGTATGTGTGCTTGCTGTGTCAAGTAAATGTATGAGTGCTTGCCGTGTCAAGGAGATAGGGTGTGAGGCATGCCCTACGACGAACAGCCCCTGCGCCCCTTGGACCAGACCGAGGAATCACTCGTGCGCGCCCTGGCCCACGTCATGATGGCCCTGCCCCGACTGGTGGACGCGGACATGGTCGGCGACGGAGGGCTGCCCCTTTCCGAGTACACGCCGCTCATGTTCCTGTCCGAGGCGCCCCACCGCCGGATGCGGATGAGTGAGCTCGCCACCGCCTGCAATCTCTCGCTCAGCGGCATGACCCGTGTCGTCAACCGCCTCGAGAAGCAGGGATTCGTCCAACGAGCCAAGTGCCAGGAAGACCTGCGTGGTTGGAACGCCGTCCTCACCGACGACGGTCTCGCCCGTCTCCAGGAGGCCTGGCCCGCCCACCTGGCCAGCATCCGACGGCACGTCCTCGACAACCTCGCAGGTCATGACCTCGCGGCACTCACCGCCGCCCTCGAACGCGTGGCGACGACACCCTGACCCGCTGGCGGTCGCCTCAGCGCTCCAGGACCAGGGCCAGGGCCTGCCCGACTCCGATGCAGAGTGCGGCCAGGCCCGTGCCCGAGCCGGCTTCCGCGAGCTGATGGGCGACCGCTCCGGTGATGCGAGCGCCGGAGGCGCCGAGGGGATGCCCGATGGCGACGGCGCCGCCCTTCGGGTTGAGGATGCCGGAGTCGAGTTCCGGCAGGGCGGCGAGACAGCCCAACGCCTGGGCGGCGTATGCCTCGTTGAGTTCGACGGTGTGCAGGGCGTCGAAGGTGCGGCCCGCCTTCGCCAGGGCCTTGCGGATGGCGTCGACCGGGCCGAGGCCGAAGT
The DNA here is from genome assembly GCF_039503195.1 of Streptomyces mirabilis. Lineage (NCBI taxonomy): Bacteria > Bacillati > Actinomycetota > Actinomycetes > Kitasatosporales > Streptomycetaceae > Streptomyces > Streptomyces mirabilis. Next base: position 827,850 of record NZ_JBCJKP010000001.1, on the reverse strand, counting down.
ACTGCGGCTCGATGCCCGTCACCGCACTGGCGCGGATTCTGGCCAGCGGCTCACGGCCCGTCTCGGCCAGCCCGGCCTCGTCGACCAGCAGCAGGGCAGCCGCGCCGTCGTTGAGAGGCGAGGCGTTGCCGGCCGTGACCGTGCCGCCCGCACGGAAGACCGGCTTGAGGCGGGCCAGCGCTTCGAGTGAGGTGTCGTCCCGGATCCCCTCGTCGCGGGGCAGGTCCACACTCTCGACGGGGACCACCTCGGCGTCGTACGCACCCACCTTCCACGCCCGGGCGGCCTTCTCGTGACTGGCGAGCGCGAAGGCGTCCTGGGCCTCGCGGGTGATGCCGTACTTGTCGGCGATCAGCTCGGCGCTCTCGCCGAGCGGGATGGTCCACGCCTCGGGCATCCGCGGGTTGACCATCCGCCAGCCGAGGGTGGTGGAGTACAGCTCCTGGTTGCCGACCGGGAAGGCCCGCCCCGGTTTGGGCAGGACCCACGGGGCGCGGCTCATGGACTCCACTCCGCCGGCCACGGCGACGGAGGCGTCGCCGAGCGCCACCGCGCGGGCGGCCTGGATGACCGCCTCCATCCCCGAGCCGCACAGCCGGTTGACGGTGGTTCCGGGGACCGTCACGGGAAGACCGGCCAGCAGCGCGGCCATACGGGCGACGTCCCGGTTGTCCTCCCCGGCACCGTTGGCGTTTCCGAAGAACACGTCACCGATGAGGGACGGGTCCAGGGCGGGACTGCGGCGGAGCAGTTCACGTACGACTCCGGCGGCGAGGTCGTCGGGGCGCACGGCGGACAGGGCACCGCCGTAGCGGCCGATCGGGGTGCGGACGGCGTCGACGACGTAGACGTCCCGCAGGCGCTCGTTCATCGGGACTCCTTGTGGTGGGGGGAGTTGGGCAGGGGAGGGCTGAAGCGGGGTCAGCCGACGGCGTCCGGCACGCGCACGGGCGCGGCGGTACGGCTGACGACCTCGTCCGTGCTGACGCCGGGAGCGGTCTCCACGAGGACGAGTCCGTCCTCGGTGACGTCCAGCACGCCGAGGTCGGTGATGACGCGGTCGACGCAGGCCACGCCGGTGAGGGGCAGGGAGCACACGTCGACGAGCTTCGGACTGCCGTCCTTGGCGCAGTGGTCCATGACGACGACGACTCGGCGGGCGCCGTGGATGAGGTCCATCGCACCGCCCATGCCCTTCACCATCTTGCCCGGGATCATCCAGTTGGCGAGGTCTCCGGTGGCGGAGACCTGCATGGCTCCCAGAATGGCGGTGTCGATGTGACCGCCCCTGATCATTCCGAAGGACAACGCGGAGTCGAAGAAACTCGCACCCGGCAGTACGGTGACCGTCTCCTTGCCGGCGTTGATCAGGTCGGGGTCCACGTCCTCCTCGGCCGGGTACGGCCCGACACCGAGGACGCCGTTCTCCGACTGGAGCACCACGTGCACTCCTTCGGCCACGTGCTCGGGCACCAGCGTGGGCAGTCCGATGCCGAGGTTGACGTAGTCGCCGTCCTGGATCTCCGCCGCCGCGCGTGCGGCCATCTCGTTCCTGGTCCATGGCATCAGTGCCGCACCGTCCCTCGTGCCGACGGCGCGGAGACAGTGCGCCGTTCGATGTGCTTGTCCGCGGCCTGTTCCGGCGTCAGTTCCACCACACGCTGGACGAAGACGCCGGGGAGATGGATCTCGTCCGGGTCGAGCTCGCCGGGCTCGGCCAACCGCTCGACCTCGGCGATCGTGACGCGGCCGGCCATCGCGGCGAGCGGGTTGAAGTTACGGGCCGAGCGGTGGAAGACGAGGTTGCCGTGGCGGTCGCCCCTGGCCGCCCGCACCAGTGCGAAGTCGGTGGTGATGCCGTGCTCGAGCACATGACGCCGGCCGTCGAACTCGCGTACCTCCTTGGGCGGTGAGGTGACGGCCACGGTGCCGTCGGGGGCGTAGCGCCAGGGCAGGCCGCCCTCGGCGACCTGGGTACCGACACCGGCGGGCGTGAAGAAGGCGGGGATGCCGCATCCGCCGGCGCGCAGGCGCTCGGCGAGCGTGCCCTGCGGCGTCAGTTCGACCAGCAGTTCACCGGAGAGGTACTGGCGGGCGAACTCCTTGTTGTCGCCGACGTACGAGCCGGTGACGCGGGCTATGCGTCCGGCGGCGAGCAGGATGCCCAGGCCGCCGCCGTCCACGCCACAGTTGTTGGAGACCACGCTCAGCCCGGTCACGCCGGTCGTGTACAGCGCGTGGATCAGCACGTCGGGGACGCCGCTGAGGCCGAAGCCGCCCACGGCCAGGGACGCTCCGTCCACGACGCCTGCCAGTGCCTCCTCGGCCGTGGCAACCACCTTGTCCATGTGCACTGCGCTCCGTTCCGGTCCGGCAGACTCGCCCCGAGCGGTGTCTGCCTCTGTTCGGGTTTCCGTGTGGGGGGTGTGAGTGTGTGGCTGTACGCGGGTGTCGCGTCGTGGTGGTCAACGGTGCAGTACGGTCCTCAGGGCTTCGAGCAGCTCGCCGTACGCCGCGGAGTCGGCGTCCGGCGCCGAGGAGGCCCGCCAGGCGATGTGTCCGTCCGGGCGGACGAGCAGGCACCCGTCCTCGGCCACCTCCGATGTCCGGCGCCACTCGCCGTAGGCGTCGCGGCTGTCCTCGGCGCCGATGCGGACGCACTTCAGGGGAATCCCCAGGGCCTCGGCGCAGTCGGCCGCGGCCGACTCCCACACGCCCCCGGACAGGCCGGTGATCAGCGTGAGTGTTCCCTTGCCGACGACGTCCAGCGTGGACAGGCGGTGGCCGTTGCCGTCGACGAGCCAGGCGTGCGGGAGTTTCGCGCCGGGGCGGGTCGTCGGCTGGTGGAAGAGCTCCGGATCCCGGGTCCATTCCTCGGCGGCGCCGGTGTCCTGGACGACAGCGGAGGAGTCGTAGCGCTGGTTCATCTCGACGCCATGGGCGTTGAACTCGTAGTTCTTCAACTGAATGGCCTCTTCCAGCGCCTGCCGTCGCTTGGTGCCCTCGGCCGTCCCGCTGCGGCACGCGGCGAGACCGTCGACGATGTCCTCCTCCTCGCTGTACTCGTCGAGTCCCAGCGCCTGGAAGATCGGGCCGAACTGGTCACGGCTGAGGTTGGCGCGATCGACGATCTGCCGGCCGACCGGTGCCCGCTCCGCGGTGTACGTGTCGAGGAGCCCCGGGCCGGCCTGACCGCGGATGACCATGGCGAGCTTCCAGGCGAGGTTGTACGAGTCCTGGATCGAGGTGTTGGAACCGAGGCCGTTGGACGGCGGGTGCCGGTGCACCGCGTCCCCGGCGCAGAAGACCCGCCCGGCCGAATACGTCGTCGCATAGCTGTGGTTGACCGTCCACAGCGAGCTCGACGTGATCTCGACGGGAATGTCGCGGTCGCCGATGAGGTCGTGGACGATGTCACGGGCGGTCGCCTCGTCCATGTGCGGCGGGGGCTGGTCGATGTCGTATCCCCACACCAGCAGCCATTCGTTCCACGGCCGCACCATGCGCACCAGCCCCATGCCGATGCCGCCCATGTGGGCGCCGGGACGCATCACCCAGTACAGAACGCTCGGGCGGTGGGCCACGTGCCGGGACAGGTCGGCCTTGAAGACGATGTTCATGCTGCCGGCCTTGCCGCTCTGCCCGGCGATCGGAAGTCCGATCTGCTCCGCGACGCCGCTGCGACCGCCGTCCGCACCGATCAGGTAGCGGGCTCGCACGGTGAACTCGTCTCCGCGCACCCGGTCCCGGAGCCGGGCGGTGACGCCGTCGGCGTCCTGTTCCAGGCTGAGGAACTCGGTGTCGAAACGGATCTTGGCTCCCCGCGCCGCGGCGTTCTTCACCAGGATCGGTTCCAGGAAGGTCTGCGGAAGGTCGATCATCTGCGCGGGGCTGGCGGCACCGTACTCGGTCGCCGCGTGCGGGCCGGTGCCCCAGCTGCGGATGCGGCCGATCTCCTCGCCGGCCAGGGCGGTGCACAGAACGGTGTCGCCCATGAGTTCGGCGGGGCTCCCGGCCGCGGCGGCCTCGCCGTCCACGCCGAGGTCGCGCAGTACCTCCATGGTGCGCTGGTTGGTGATGTGCGCACGGGGGGTGTCGGCCAGCCAGCCGTACTTGGTGACGAGCAGGGTGCGAATGCCGTACGTGGCCAGGAGCAGGGCCGCGGATCCACCGGCGGGGCCACTGCCGACCACGAGGACGTCGGTGTCGTAGGTGTGGGTCGAGTCCATGAGACTGCTCCAGGTCAGTGTGCGGGGCCGTCGGCCAGGCGGGCGATGCGGAAGGTGAACTGCAGGCTGCGCCACTCCCCGTCGACGGCACGGCCGTCCGGGGTCGGTCCGACCTGGGGGGTGAAATCCACGATCAGGCCCTCCTTGACGCCGAACACGGTGTCGGAGTCGATGTAGTGGCCGCCCTTCACGAACAGCTGGGTGACCAGCCGCTGGTGGCCGGTGGCGGAGATCATGAAGTGCAGGTGGGGCGCACGGTAGGGATGACGTTCGACGGCCTGGAGCAGCTGTCCCACCGGTCCGTCGTCCGGGATCGGGTACTCGGCCGGCAGGGTCGTCCAGAAGCGCAGGCGTCCCTGCTCGTCGGTGCGCAGGCGGCCCCGCAGCACCGGGCCGTCCAACTCGGGCAACTGGACGTCGTAGAAACCGTCCTTGTTGGCCTGCCAGACGTCCGTGACGGCATCCGGCACGGGCCGTCCGTCCGTGTCGGTGATGAGGATGTCGGCCCACAGGGGAGTGCCGGCCACCCCCTGCGAGATGTCGCCGCCCTGTGCGGTTTCCGGCGGTCCGTCCGTGTAGAAGGGGCCGAGGACCGCTGACGGTGTGGTCTGCGGGGTGCGTGAGTGGGTGAGCAGGTCGACGATGCTGGAGACACCGAGTGTGTCGGACAGCAGCACGAACTCCTGGCGGGTGCTGGTGGAGATCTGTCCGGTACGGGTCAGGAAGTCGATGGCCTGCTCCCACTCGGATTGGGTGACGTCATTGCTCGTCACGAAGTGGTGCAGGTGCCGCACCAGGTCGCTGAGCAGCTGCCTGCCCCGCGGATCGGGTGCGTCCGCGAAGCTCTCCACCACCTGGGCGGTCAGGCGCTCCACGTCCGCCGCCACTCCGTGCGCCGCGGGGGCAGCCAGTCCAGGGGTTCGCGGAGCAGGAGTCGGCGCCGCGGGAACCGTCGGACGGCGGCCCCGCCAGGCGTCGCGCAACAGGCTCTCGATTCCCGTGGGCGTCAGCTCACGGGGGTTGGGGTACGGCGTGGCGACCGCCAGCCGCGCGGCACGCGGCAGATCCGCCTCCGCCATGCCCTGCTCGCGCAGCGAGGTGGGGCCCCCGAGCGAGGTGATCAGGTCGAACATCCCGCTCGGAGCGTCCGGCACGCCGAGTGCGCCGGCGATGCGGCTCATGGCGTCCCGAGCGGCCGGGGCGTTGTAGGCCATCGCGTGCGGCAGGATCACGGTGTGCGTCGCGGCGTGCGGCAAGTCGAACGCGCCCCCCAGCGTGTGGCACAGCTTGTGATGCAGGCCCATGCCGACGGAGCCGAGGCAGGTACCGGCCAGCCACGCGGCACGCAGGAGGTCGGCGCGTGCGGCGGTGTCGGACGGCTCGGCCACGAGAGCCGGCAGGGCGCGGGCGCTCAGCGCGATCGCATCGAGCGCCATGGCGTCGATGACGGGGTTCGCCTGTGGCGCGTACAGGGCTTCCACGGCGTGTGCCATGGCGTTGACCGCGCTGGTGACCGACAGGCCCACCGGCAGGCCGAGAGTGAACTCGACGTCGTAGACGACGGTCTCGGGCAGGATCGCGGGCGAGGCCACCGTGGTCTTGCGTCCGTTCTGTGTCTCTCCGAGGACGGGGGTGACTTCCGAACCCGCGTAGGTGGTGGGAAGGATCAGCTGCGGCACATCGGTGCGGAGCGCGAGTGCCTTGGCCAGCCCCGTGGTGGAACCGCCGCCGACGGCCACCAGGCAGTCGGCGGAGTGTTCCCGAAGGACGTCGAGGGCCCGCTCGGTCACCTCGACCGGAGTGTGCATGGTGGCACCGTCGAACTCGGCCACGACGACGTCACCGAGGACGTCACGGACCCGTGCGGCGGCCTTGGCCACCGACGGAGTGGACAGGAGGAGGACTCGGGAACAGCCGAGTCGCTCGACCTCCTCGCGGACCTGGCCGACCGTTCCGGTGCCGAAGACGATCCGCGAGGGATGGGAGGTGTACACGAAATTCCTCATGGGGGTCCGCCTTCGCGTTGCCGTGGGTCCCTGAATTTCTGACACCGAGTGTGGGGACGGCGGGCCCTCGGACTCCTGCACGTTTCGAGCGTGTTTCTGCAGGATCGGCGCGGTGCGGTGGCTCTGGCGGGGGCGCGGGGCGGATGCGATGCCTGTGGTGCGCCGGAGGAAAGGTGGGGGTGGGGCAGGCCGCGGAACGCTGCGTCAGCGCGCGCGTCGGACCGCGGCGGGGGTCGTGCCGAGCTTGGCGCGCATCACGCGCGTCAGGTGTTCCTGGTGGGAGAAACCGCAGTGGACGGCCACGTCGGGGATGGGCAGGACCGTGGTGCGCAGCATCCGGCGTGCGTGGTCCAGCCGCAGTTGCAACAGGAACTGGTGCGGAGACTTTCCGGTGCTGGTCCTGAACTGCCGACTGAACTGGCTGGCACTCAGCCCGGTGGCCGCGGCCAGATCGGAGACGCGCAGCGGATCGGAGATGTGCTGCTCCATCAACTCCCGTGCGGACACGAGCTGCTGAGAGGTCAGCCCCGACATCGCGCCGGCCGGGGCCGCGGGCCGACCGGCCGTGTGCGCGTGGGCGAGCTGGGCGGCGAGCATGCCGACGAGGTGATCGACGTAGGTGCGCGCGGAGGGCTCCCACTGCCGCACGACGCCGTCCAGAGTCAGCATGACCTGCTCGATCAGGGGATCCGAGCTGCCCAGTTCCTCGGCGAGTTCCACCGCCTCACGGCCGCCGTGCGCTTCCTGGAGGGCCGAGTCGCTGAGATAGAGGTGGACGGTGTCGAGGCCCCCCTGGAGTTCGACATCCAGCGCGCGGCCTGCCGGGTGGACGAAGAGTCCCCCTGCCGGGATCCGCTGGGCCCGCATCGACCGGCCGGACCGGCGTCGGACGGTCACCGGGCCACTGAGGTGAAGGATCAGCAGATGAGTGGGGGCACCGTCGAAGGTCGAGTGGTACGGCGTTTCCCGCTGGGTGGACAGATACGCGTGCTCCCAGCCCAGACCCGAGCTCGTCCGGTCCGGGGCGACCCATGCCTGGCGCAGGATGCCAGCGGTGTCGAGGAGCCCCAGCTCAGACATAGTTCCATCCCCGATCTCGGCGGTGGTGCCCATGCGAGCCTCCCATACGGTCGGCGATCAGGTCCATATTGTTGAGTGCTAAATCATTGTCGGATATTCCCGCCGAGGGGAGGGGGCGAATCGGTCGGCGGGACGCCGACGAATGGCCGGGTCGGTCGGGCAGGCCGGGGCCGGAACGCACGGTCGTCGCGTGGTCGCGTGAACGTTGTCCCTGTAGTCCCGGCGGCGCCTGGCCTGCCGGGACGTCTAGGAGGCTTTCGGTTCAGCGACCCAGCGGTTCAGTGGCTCAGCGGCTCGGTCTTGGGGTGCCCTGCGAGCGGTCGGCCGCCTCGACGGCTTTCGCCGTGACGTCGGTCGCGGCGCGCGTGGCCCTTCCGGTCACTCGCCAGGCGACCATGCGCAGCGCGGTGGCCGGAGCGGGCGGGAAGACGCCGAGCTGGCCGAGCATGGTCATGTCGTCGCGCACCGCCTCGTGTCCGACCACCTGGCCGTCGCGGAGTTCGAGCACGTGGATCTGTTCGAAGTCGATGTCACGCCCGGTGGGGGGTATGGCCTGGTCGAGAGCGCCGTCACGGAAGCGGACGAAGGGACCTGTGTGGCGGCCCTGCATGCGAAGCCGTATCCAGACCTGCTCGTCGTTGCGGGCGATGGCGAGAACGGGGAAGGTCAGGCCGCTGAAGGCGAAGCGCATCCACGCGCCCGAGGCAAGGACTCCCGCCGGTCCGGGCAGTGCACAGGCCGTGGGCGACACGGCTGCCTCGCGATTGTGGAAGTCCTCGTGCACCACCTCGGCGGCCAGTGCCGGATCGCCTGTCTCGAGGACTCGGAAGAGTCCGTGGGCCAGGTCCGTGGCATCCATGCCCATTGCGTTGATCCCTTTCGACGGGTGTGTGATCCGAGGGGTGACGCCGACCGAGGGGGACGGGCGGTGCGGTCGTAGCCGGGGTCGAGCGCGAGGCCGACCGGCGATATTGAGGTTATAGCACGCCTAATGAATTCACGCCTTAGGATGACGCCATGCCGTCCAAGCGCCGCTACGTCTCTCCGCTGCGCGATCAGGCCGCCGCACGGACGCAGGCGCTGATCCTGGGTCAGGCCACGGAACTGTTCGCCGAGCACGGCTACGGTCGCGTGACCGTCGCCGACATCGCCTCAGCGGCCGGCGTCGCCTCGAAGACCGTCTTCGCGAGTGTCGGGAGCAAGAGCGACATCCTGAACCGGATCGTCGACCAGGGTGTGATCGCTTCTGGTTACGAGCAGGCCATGGAGGACCTGCTCGCCCTGCGGACGCCGGAGTCGGTCCTGAAAGCCCTGGCCCACGGCACGCGGATGGGCAACGAGGGGCAGTTCGCCGTGCATGAAGCGATCCGCAAGGCGCTGCCCGTGCATGAGAACGGCGAGGCCCTGTGGGAGCGCGCGACCGCGGCGTACCGGGACGCGCTCCGCGCGACCGCCCAGCACCTGCACCACCTGAGTCCGCCGCCCTCCCACTCGGTGAAGGAGACGGCCGACCTTCTCTGGTACTGGTTCGGTCCCACCGGCTGGCGCACGCTCGTGGTGGAGAACGGCTGGTCATGGGAGCGCGCCGAGGAAGTCCTCTACCGCACTTCGGTCGCCACCCTTCGCTGACACCGTTCGCCGAAATCCGCCGGCACGACAACGCTGGTCCGGACGCCATTCGACAGCTCCACACGTGCTCAGGACTCACTCCAGCGGCTGAAGCTGCGCCACGCACCGCGAATGCCGCATCGCTCTCTACGGCCGTCCGAAGAACCGAAGACGGTTGTGGCCGAAGAGGGCAGGGCCTTCGAAACGGATGGGTTCCTCGGGGTGCGAGAAAGGTCCCGGCCGTGGGCCGGGGCGATCGGCGGGTCCGGAAGGGAGATCGAGATGGCACGAGTTCTCTACACGGCGGAGGCAACCGTGACCGGCGGCCGTGTCAGCGGCCACGGGCGCACCCATGACGGTGTCCTGGACGTCCAGCTCCGTGTGCCGAAGGAGATGGGCGGCGACGGGGGCGGCACGAACCCCGAACAGCTCTTCGCGGTGGGTTACGCGGCCTGCTTCGAGGGCGCACTCGGCGTGGTGGGCCGTCGCGAAAGGGCCGAAACCGGCGACGCTTCGATCGAGAGCCGTGTCAGCCTCCTGTCGACCGAGGATCGTGGGTTCGCACTCGCCGTGGAGCTCCACGTGACCCTGCCACAGATCTCGGATCCCGAGCAGGCGGCGCAGATCGTCGCGGCCGCACATCAGGTGTGTCCCTACTCGAACGCCACCCGGGGCAACATCGACGTCACCTTGACCGCCAACGGTCACCAGGTCGACTCGGGCGTCGGCGACTGAGTCGGCGCGGCCCAGGCCCGGCCCCCTCCCGGCCCACTCCCGGAGGGGAAGCGGCTCCTTCCGGGTCGGGCCGTCACAACGACAGGAGTGCTCCCGAGGGAGTCGCTGCGGCCGCCGTCTTCCTCGCATCCGACGAGAGCAGCTTCTGCGCAGGCATGGAACTGAGCGTCGACGGCGGCATGGCACAAGTCTGAGGCGGGAGCCCGTCGAACGGGAGCTCCCGACCCCGTCACGTCGCGGCAGGTCAGGCGGCTCCCGACAGGGCCGCCCGGAGGGCGTCGAGCAACTGGTCCAAGTTCCCCAGCTGGTCGGGGCCCATCGCCCCGAAGACCTCCCGCAACACCTGTTCCCCCGCCGCGGTCCCCGCGATGAGCGCCTTGGTGCCCTCCGGGGTGAGGCGCACCAGCTTGGAGCGCCCGTCATGAGGATCCGCCGTCCGCTCGACCAGTCCCTCACGCTCCAGGGCCTCGACGGACTGGGTGACCGACCGTGGGGCCTGGCCGAGCTCCTGCGCCAGGACCGACTGACGTACGGTGCCCCGACGGTCGAGCACCTGCAAGACCTTCGTACGGGCAAGGGAAAGACCGCCGGTGGTCATGCTGTCGTCGACCACTCTGCGCAGGTCGTACCCGAGCGACAGATACCGCAGTCCGACCTCTACGGGGGTCACCTTCCGACCACGCACGGCCTTCGCTCCTCGGGGCTCTGTCCGGGTTCTCTCTCCCGGCCCTGGACTGGTGAGGTACCTCAGCGAATGTTACGTTGATGAGGTACCTCAGTATCAACTCGAAGAGAGAACCGCATGGATCTGCGGCCCGTCATCGTCATGACCGGCGCGACGAACGGCATGGGCCGGCTCGCCGCTCTCGACCTGGCCCGCCGCGGTGCCCACCTCGGCATCGTCGCCCGCAGTCGACCGAAGGCCGATGCGCTGCGGGAAGAGATCGAACGGGCGGCGCCGGGGACCCCGATCGACGTCTTCCGGGCCGATCTGTCCCTGCTGGCCGAGGTCCGTCGGGCGGGCGAGGAGATCGCTGCGCGCTATCCGCGGATCGACGTGCTGATCAACAACGCGGGCCTGCATGCCTTCTCCCAGCGGGTCACTTCGGAGGGGTACGCCGAGATGACCGCCGTGAACTACCTCGCGCCGTGGGTGCTCACCGACGCCCTGCGTGACAGGCTCACCGCATCCGCACCCGCCCGGATCGTCACGGTCGCCTCCCGGGCCTCGCTGCGGGCCCACACCATCGACCCGTCGCTGGACCTGACCGACACCGCGGACTTCACGCGCATCGGGTCGAGCCCGCGCTACGGCCGGTCCAAGCTGATGGACATCATGTTCACGCAGGAACTCGGCCGCCGGCTCCACGGCACGGGCGTCGCGGTCACCTGCTGCTGTCCCGGCTTCAACGCCACCGGGCTGGGGCGTGAACTCCCTCTCGCCGGTGCCCTGGAAAGGGCCCTCACCGCGCTGGGCGTCGGCAACCCCCAGCACGGGGCCGACATCAGCTACTTCGCCGCCAGGACCGCAAAGCCCCTGCGGTGCCCTGAGATCGGGAGAGGTGAAGCGGTTCAGCGTGCGCTGTGGGAGGCCACGGCCGAGCTCGTCCACGACATCCGGCGGCCGCACGACGCCTGAACGTCCCGCCCGACGGGAGTGCTCCGGTCGGCGCATGGCCATGCCCAGAAAATGTAGACACTGGCGACATTGTTGTCGTTGACATCATTGTTTCCAGTGACTACATTCAGGGGCGCAGATCCTGCGGAAACCCCGAGGGCTGTTGGTCGAGGCGGCAGGTCGACAGTGAACCTTCCGTCTCCTCTCAGCCTCGGCCCACCCGGCTATCACTACGGAGACCTCTCATGCCTCTGCCGCGCCTCGGGCGGTTGCTTCGCCCCGCCGCCTTCGGCGGCATCCCCACCGGTGCACGACTGGAGCGTATGCAGGCATCTCCTCAGTACGCCGACGGCAGCTTCCGCAACCCGACCAACACCCTGACCATGGCCTCCGGCTCCGCGCTCGACTTGGCCCGGACGAACGTCCACCGTGCCGATCGCGTCCGTCGCAGGCCGGCCACGGCGATCCCTCTGCACCGACCGGCCGTCACGGGACCCGACGCGGCGCCGGAATCCGGTCTGCGCCTGACCTGGACGGGGCACTCCACCGTTCTCACCGAGATCGACGGCGCGAGGCTGCTGTTCGACCCGGTATGGGGCGAGCGTTGTTCACCGGTGGGCTTCGCGGGACCCCGACGACTCCACCCGGTCCCGCTGCCCCTTGAGGACCTCGGCCCCGTGGACGTGGTGGTGATCTCCCATGACCACTACGACCATCTGGACATGCCCACCATTCGCGCTCTCGTCGGCACGGGCGCCCAGTTCGCGGTCCCGCTGGGCGTGGGGGCGCACCTGGAGCGCTGGGGAGTCGCACCCGAACGGATCACGGAACTGGACTGGCACGAGTCGGCGCAGGTCGCAGGTCTGACACTGACTGCCACACCGGCGCGGCACTTCTGCGGACGGGCCGTGCACCGCCGCACGCTCTGGGCATCCTGGGTGGCGAGCGGTCCCAGGCACCAGGTCTTCCACAGTGGGGACACGGGTTACTTTCCCGGCTTCGCCGAAATCGGGGCGGCACACGGTCCGTTCGACGCGGTGATGATGCAGATCGGCGCCTACAGCGACTTCTGGCCGGACATCCACATGACACCGGAGGAGGGTCTCCGCGCCCACCTCGACCTGGGCGGAGGCGAGCCGCACGGCGTGCTGCTGCCGATCCACTGGGGCACCTTCAACCTGGCCCCGCATCCGTGGGAGGAGCCCGCCGAGCGCACGTACGCGGCCGCTGCTGAAGCACGTGCTCGGGTTGCCCTGCCGATACCGGGCCAACCCTTCGAACCTGGCGGCGAATTGCCTCAAGCCCCGTGGTGGCGCACGGTGGCAGCGCCCGCATCCGACGCGGCCTCGACCGTCTCCAAGGCTCGCCGCCCGGCGGGCGCTCGCCCCGCTCCGGCCCAGCAGCAGCCGTAACTCCGACACGCAACAGGGCCGCGAGCGGTGTCTCGCGGCCCTGTATCGACCTGCGTCGCGCGGTCGCCTGCGCGGAGATTTCCGCGCGCTGTCGCGGACGGCCGCCGTGGTGGAACCTCATGTTTCCCCGAGGAGGCAGCCGACTTCGTCTCATGGCTGTGACGCTCGAGAGGGTTGTCTATCCGTGGTCCGGACCTGGTGGGGCGGTGTCGCTCGAGGTCGCTTCGGGTTTGGTGTGGAGGACTTCGCGGGCCTGTTCGGCGGCGCGGGTGATGCTTTCGCTGATGAAGTCGAGGAAGCGGGCGATGTTCTCCAGGCGGGTGGCGGCGGGGGTGTGGGGGCCGAGGATGGCGACGCCTTGGCGTGCGGTTTCGACGAGTTGGTCGTTGGCTCGGGCGCTGGCGATCGTCGCCTGGTAGAAAAGTTCGTCGTCGACGACGTAGCGGTCGCGGCGGCGTTCGTCGCGTTCCCGGCGGACGAGGCTCTGGCTCTCCAGGAAGGCGATCGCCTTGGAGATGGACGCCGGGCTGACCTGGAGGCGCTGGGCGAGCTGGGACGCGGTGAGGCTGCCCGCGTCGGTGGTGAACAGGCAGGTCAGCACCCGGGCCGTCATCTTGGTCAGGCCCGAAGCCATGAGGACGGTGGTGAACGTCTCCTCGTACTCGGCCACGGCCTCGGCGTCACGTCCGTGCGGTTGGGTGACTGACTCCGGTCCTCGGGAGGAGGCGGGCCTGCGCCGGTGGGCGCGGCGTTCGGTGGCGCGGTGGGCCAGGTCGGCGCGGTAGGCGGTGGGGCCGCCGTTGCGCATCACCTCACGCGTGATCGTCGAGGTCGGGCGGTCGAGGCGTCGGGCGATCTCGGCGTAGGGGAGGCCGTCGGCCAGCCCCAGCGCGATCTGCTGGCGTTCCTGCTGGGTGAGCCTGCCTCCCGGCATCGCAATCTCCTCGGTGGTCCTTCGTGGCGGTCCCTGATCCCGCCACTGTAGCGTTCACATCTCACCCATTGCAATGAACGGGGCAGGTGCCGTTGCGTTACTCTCAAGACCGTTGCAACAGTTTCCTGAACTCTACCTGCGCAGATGTCAATCCGATGCAACAAGCTCGTTGTCTGACAGTGGAAAGCAACGTAGCGTTTCCGATGTCAGAAACAACGAGCGAGCACGGGAGAGCATGATGCAGAAGTTCGACACCCCCGCCCCGATCTCCGCCGTCCTGGACATTCCCGCCGGACGCGTCCAGTTCATCGCCGCGGACCGCGCCGACACCACCGTCGAGGTCCTCCCCGCCGACCCCTCCAAGAGCCGCGACACCAAGACCGCCGAACAGACAGAAGTCGCCTACGCCGACGGCGTCCTGCGGATCACGGCCTCGGCCTCCGACAACCAGCTCTTCGGCCCCTCCGGATCCCTGGAGGTCACCGTCCAACTGCCCGCCGGCTCCCGCATCGAGGCCAAGACCGCCAGCGCCGAGCTCCGCGGCGTCGGACGCCTCGGCGACGTCGCCTTCGAAGGCGCGTACCGCCAGATCAAGATCGACGAGGCCGCGAGTGTCCGTCTCACCGCGATCGACGGCGACGTCGAGGTCGGCCGGCTGGGCGGCTCCGCGGAGATCAGCACCGCAAGGGGCGACATCCGGATCACCGAGGCCGTACGCGGCACGGTCGTGCTCCGCACCCAGTCCGGCGACATCTCGGTCGGCGCCGCCGCCGGCGTCTCCGCCGCCCTGGACGCCGGCACCGGCCACGGCCGCGTCAGCAACGCCCTCAAGAACGACGGCACCGCCGAACTCGACATCCGCGCCACCACCTCCCGCGGCGACATCACCGCCCGCAGCCTCTGAACGAACTGAACCAGAACCAGCCAGGGGGAACACATGACGAAGAACAGCACGTCCTCGACGAGTTCGAACAGTTCGAAGTGGACCGGCATGGTGTCGGTCGACGATACGGCCCTGGCCGTCACCGACATGGGCGGACCCGGCATCCCCGTGGTCTACCTCAATGGCCAGTTCGCCACGCAGGGGTACTGGCGGCGCGTCATCGCCGAACTGGGCACGGGGTGGCGCCACATCACCTACGACGAGCGGGCCCGCGGCAGATCGAAGCGCTCGGCGGACTATTCCTTCGAAGCAGCCGTCCGGGACGTCGATGCCGTTCTCGCGGCCAGGGGTGTGGACCGGGCGCTGGTGGTGGGCTGGTCCTACGGGGCGGTCGTCGGGGCGCACTGGGCCGGCCGGAACCCGGAGCGTGCCCTGGGCGCGGTCCTGGTCGACGGCGCGTTTCCCTACGACTGGCTCGACGAGGCCATGGAACAGCGGATCCGGAAGCTGTTCCGGCGGATGGGCTGGTTCCTGCCGCTGCTGCGCCCGACGGGCCTGGCCCCGCGGATGACCGCCGAACAGCAGGCGAACAGCAACATCGAGCTCGGCAGGCTCTCCCGCGAGCGCGAACTGGGCCCCGTGCTGGACGACATCACCGTCCCGGTGCGGTACGTGGTCGCTTCGGGGACGTCCTTCGGAAGCCGCGGTGACGAGCAGGAACGGATACGCACCGGCCTCGACGCGGTGACCGCCCGCAACCCGAACATCCAGATCAGTGCGAAGGTCGCCGGCAACCACGGCGCGATCCTCAAGAAGGACTTCCCGTCCATCGCCGAGGCCGTACGCGAGGTCGCCACCCTCGACCGCGCGGGGCGGACGGGGTGAAGCTGTAGCGGCCGAGCACGTCGAGGGGGTCACGGAAGCGCGCGGAGAAGCGCCGGCGAACTTCCCGTACGCCTAGGCCTGTTCATCAGTGGTGCCGGTCCGGGCCCCTTGGGCGCGGACCGGCACACGCGGGTCGATCGATCCCGTCAGTGGCCGTGGCCGCCACCGCGGTGGACGCTGTCGTGGTGGTCGCCGTCGCGGCCGACGATCGTCCACGGACGCATCAGGTCGGTGATGTACATCTTCGACATGAAGCGCATCCTCCAGGCGACCGTCAACAGTTCCGCGGTCGGCAAGGTGAGTGGCGGGTGGTCGGCGGACGGCTACCAGTACGTGATGCCGGCCGTCGGCTTCTACAGCCTCGCCTGAGGAGCCTGCAGTTCGACCAACGACGACTCCCGGCCGTGCTTCGGCTCCATCTCGCTGGACCGCAGCAGCGTGCCGGACAGCCTGGTCGCCACCGAGTGGTTCTCCTCCGGCGGCACGGAGCCGGCCCGCATCTGGCGGTACGACTTCAGCTCCGAGCCCGGCTACCTCGCCACGGACAGCAGCAGCCACGTGAACGCCTCGGCGGCGTACGAGACGAACGCCGTCGGGCTGCAGGGCGTGCTGTCGCACAGCGTCACCAGCGGTGGCACTCCGAACTTCTACGTCGACGACGCGCGCAGCGGTGTCGGCCAGCACGGCATCCTGTGGCGGCAGAACACCAGCGGAGCCACGGCGGCAGCCAACTGCGGGCAGGACATCGTGTACGCCTGCTGGGGCCAGCACACCGAGAGCATGTCCTACTGGTGGAGTACGGGCCGGGTGTGGACGCTCACCGAATGGGCGGCCGACAGCACAGGGCACTGGACAGGAACCGACCATGCGATTCCGCAACGGGTGCTGTTCTCCGTACCGTTGTCCTCGATAGACAGCTCACTCAACTGACCGCTGTGCCCCGGGCCAGAGATTCCCGGGGCACACATCCCGTCACGCGTCACCCAGCGGTTCGCCCCGTTCCTCGAGGCGCACACGGACGCGCTCGGCGTCGGGGTGGGCGAGTTCGGTGAAGAGGGTGAGGGCGCTGCGCCAGGCGGCGCGGGCGGCCTCGTGGTCGCCTGTCGCACGGTGTGTGTCACCGATACGGACGAGGGTTCCGGCCTCCTCGGCCGGCACGCCCAGGTCCCGGAAGATGGTGAGAGCGTTGCGGTAACTGGTGAGGGCCTGCGGGTGGTCGCCGAGGTTGTGGTGGGCGTAGGCGATGCTGTCCCAGGTGGCGGCCTGGCCGATGTGGTCTCCGAGATCCCTCTGAATGGTCAAGGCCTCGAGGCAGTGGTCGAGGGCCTGTTGGTGATCCCCGAGCGTCGCGTGGTCCCAGCCGACCGCGTTGAGGGCGGTCGCCTGCGCGGCCTGCCGGCCGGTGGCTCGGAAGAGATCCAGAGCCAGTTGGTCGTGCCGGAGGGCGCCGGGTAGGTCACCGTGCTGCTCGGCCTCCCAGCCGAGGCTCAGATGGACGTAGGCCCGTCCGACGTCGTCTCCGAGTTCGGTGAAGAGTCCCAGGACACGGTCGAGGTGGGCACCGGCTTCGTCGCGCAGGCCCAGTCGGCCCGCCACCCGGGCCAGTCCGAGCAGGCCGTGAGCCTCCACGACGGGGTCGGACAACCGCAGTGCGGCCTCGAGTGCGGTCCGTTGGACGGCCGCCCAGTCGTGCCAGTGCCCCTGCCGGTCGAAGAAGCGCTCCAAGGACGAGACGAGCAGGCAGACAAGGCGGTCCGAACCCGAGTTGGTGGCCACGTCGATGACGGCGAGCAGCACCGCGTACTCGGCTGCGAGCCAAGCCAGGGCCGACTCGTCGTCGGCGAGGGGTTCGGGGAGGGTCCCCTCGGGGAGAGGCGGGAGCGGCATGGTGTCCACGTACGGTGCGATCAGCCGACCGGCGGCGTGCGCCGTGTACAGATAGTGCTCGAACAGCTGGTTCACGGCCGCCCGACACCCGGCCTCGCCGTGCTGGGTGTGCGCCAGTTCGGCGGCGTAGGCGCGGAGCAGGTCGTGGAAGGCGTACCGGCCGGGGGCGTGCTCGTTGATGAGATGCACGCGGGAGAGCTCGGTCAGCAACAGCCGCGCCTCCCGCACCGCGAGCCCGGCCAGGGCGGCCGCGGCCGGCGCGGTGAAATCAGGTCCGGGATGCAGTCCGAGCAGGCGGAAGAGGCGGGCTGCGGCGGGGGAGAGGGCGCGGGAGGACCAGGAGAAGACCGCGCCGACATCGGCCGACGTGTCGGCCTCGATGAACGCGTCGAGGCTGCCATGGGCCTCGCGCAGCTCGGCGGCGACGGCCGACAGCGAGAAGTGCGGGTGGGTGGCCGCGCGGGCGGCGACACAGGCCAGGGCCAGCGGCAGACCGGCGCACAGTGCCGTGATCTCGGCCGCCGCCTCCCGCTCGGCGGACACCCGCTCGGCCCCCAGGCGGCGGATGAGGAGTTCCCGTCCCTCGTCGGTGCCGAGCGGACGCAGGGTGAGGGAGTGGGCCCCATGAGCGGCCACCAGACCGGAGAGCTGGTCGCGGCTGGTGACGATCGTGAGGCAGCCGGGCGTGCCGGGCAGCAGCGGCCGCACGTGATCGGAATCCCGCGCGTTGTCCAGCAGGACGAGGAACCGGCGTCCGGCCAGCATGCTGCGGAAGAGCGCGGCCTGGGCGTCCAGACCGTACGGGACGCGGTCCGGCGGTACCCCCAGCGCGTCCAGAAAACCGCGGACCGCTTCGTCGGGACGCATGACGGCCCCCGACGGGTCGAACCCCCGCAGATTGACGTAGAGCTGCCCGTCGGGATAGCGGTCCGCGACCCGATGGGCCCAGTGCACGGCGAGCGTGGTCTTTCCGATTCCGGCCATTCCGCCGATGGCACTGATCACCACCGTTTCGGCGGACCGCCCCTCGCTCGACCGCGGTGCGAGGACCTCGGTCAGTTCGGCCCGCCGACCGGTGAACGTGGGTAGGTCGAGCGGCAGTTGCGCGGGCACGGGCAGGGAGGCCGCTCGCGGACCGACGAGGTCCGAGGCCGCTGGACCCTGGGCGGTGCGCGCCTCGGAGTCGCCGGCCGCGGGCCCGGCCGCCATGGATGCCGTGTCGCGCAGCACCGCCTGGTGGGCGTCGCGCAGCTCCGGTCCAGGATCGATGCCCAACTCGTCGGCGAGACGGTTCGACACGGTGACGTATGTGCTGAGCGCCTCGGGCCGTCGACCGGTGGCCGAAAGGGCGAGCATCAGCCTGGCCATCAGCGGTTCGTCCAACGGGCTGTCGGCAGCGGCCTCCCGGAGCCGGGGGAGGACCACACCCGGCACGTCCGCACGCAGCGCGACATCGGCGGCCTCCTTCACGGTCGCGAGGCGCTCGTCCTCCAGCGAGACGAACGCCGGGTGTGCGCGCGCCTCCACGGGGATCCCGTGGGCCGTCGGCCCCTGCCACAGCGACAATGCCTCGGTGAGGAGATCCACGGCCCGTTCGGGTGCCCCGTCCGAGGCGGCCCGCCGGGCCTCGACCCGCAGCGCACGGAAGCGCAACAGGTCCAGAGAGTCGCTGTCGGCCACCAGGCGGTATCCGCCCGTGTCCCGGAGCAGCCACTGGCCCGTCGCACGGGTGGGAAGGCCGGGCTCCAACAGGCGGCGCAGTGCCCCTACATGCCGGTGGACCACATTGACCGCGGTGTCCGGCGGACGGCCGCCCCACAGGGCGCCGACGACCTCGCTCACGGAGACCGGCTGACCTGCCCGTACCAACAGCAGTGCCAGCAAAGCCCTTTCCTGTGGACGTCCGAGGTGCAGCTCCGTCCCCGCCCGCCAGACCCGAACCGGGCCGAGTACCGCGAACCGCACCGGATCCGGCGCCACCTCTTGCCCCTCTGGTCTTCCACCCCGGACGCTCACCCTACGTCACGCCGCTGGGACGCCTGTCTGAAGGACGACCGGCGTACGGCAGTGCCCTGGAGGCCAGACGGTCGTCGACGCCCGGGAACTCGACGTGCGAGTCGTCGAGCAGGGTGCGCCGCATGGTCCCGGCGGCCGGATCGATCACGGATCGTCCACACCCCGTGCAGCATGCCGTCGCCGTCGAGCGGACAGCGGTAGGAGCCGATGGGGCTGAAGCGCGGATTGGGGCCGGTTGCGGAGGTACGGCCCGTCCAGGTCGTGCGGCAGGTGCGAGGCGGGTGGGGTCCCACGTGGTGGTCGGGTGCGAGGCCATGACGATTCCCGGCGCGGCGGGAGTGGGCGAACTGTCCCGGCGCCGACGGACAGTCGGCCGTCACCCTTCAGTCAAACGCCGAGGTCCGCCGCCTGCAGACGGAGTCCCGAACAAGTACCGGGGGACTTCCGCAGCGGATGCGGCGGGGTTGGGGCGGTCGCAGCATGAGAAGCAGAGGTCCTCGCCTCAGCGCGCGGCCGGGGGTTTCCTCGCGCTCTCGGTTTCCGACATGGAGGCGCCATCCGCGGAGGTGTCCGATGGCTCAACCCGATGCGAATCGAGGCCTCGGAGCGACGGGGAGCGGCGAGTCTGCGCCGTCCCGAATGACGCCGTCCGGAATGCCGTCGGCCGATGCGCAGACCGGTGTGCGGGCCGATGTGTCCAGCGGCGAAGCCCCGCGCACCAACAATGTCTTCCTCGGTTTCGCCCCCTGGATCATCTTTGACGTGGTGGCGAGCCCCAGTACGTGGAAGTACGCCGCACTGGCGGCGCTCATCGCCGCCCTGGTGCTCAATGTCCCCGACCTGAGGCGCGGGAGCTTCAAGATTCTGGAGGCGGCGAGTCTGGTGTTCTTCGCCGTCCTCTTCGTACTCGGGCTCGCGGTGGACCGCCAGGACCTGATGTGGCTGGAGACCTACGCGCAGACGCTGGCCAACGGGGTGATCGCCGTCGTGGCACTCGGTTCCCTCGCCTTCACACCGTTCACCGAGCAGTACGCACGTGAGTCGGTGCCCCGCCAGTACTGGGACACACCCTTGTTCCGGCGCACCAACAGGATCCTGACGGCGACGTGGGGCGGGGTGTTCCTGGTCACGGCCCTGCTGGGGCTGCTCGCACTGCATGTGAGGTCCGGGTCGGACTGGCTCAACTGGGTCATCCCGATCGCCTTGCTGGTCGCAGCGATCCGCTTCACGAAGTGGTACCCGGCACATGTCAGGGCGCAGGCGCGGGGCTGACCCGGCGGAGGCCACGCTCCGCGGTGCGTGTGTCGACCGTGATGTCTCACCGTGTTCGGTTCCTCCGGTAGCGGGGGAGAGGTAAAGCAATCGTATGGTCTAGTCCAAGAGTTATCTGGTCTAGGCCAATCTATTGGCATGGGCGCAACACCTACAGGAAGCTGGGGCGACTCTCCCCACCTCCTGGAGGCACGCAGTGAGACGTCTTCGCGCATGTCTGGGCGCGGCGGCCGCCGTTGGACTCGCCGCAGCGGGCACGACCGCACTGGTCGCGGGCAGCGCTTCCGGCGCGACCTCCGCACTCGGCAACCGCTGGTACGCCGCGGCTCCCTACCTGATGCCGCTCGACAACGACCCGCCGGACACGGCCGCCATCATGGACGCCACCGGCCTCAAGGCGTTCCAGCTCGCCTTCGTCCTCGCCCCCAACGGCGGCGGCTGCAGCCCCACATGGGGCGGTACGGCCCCGGTCTCCTCGGACACCGCCGTGCAGTCGGTCGTCAACACCATCCGCGCCAAGGGCGGCGACGTCTCCATCTCCATCGGCGGTTACGGCGGCACCAAGCTCGGCCAGGTGTGCTCGGACGCGGCTGCCACGGCGGCGGCGTACCAGCAGGTCATCACCAAGTACGGTCTGCACGCCATCGACTTCGACCTCGAAGAGCCGGAGTACGAGAACACGGCGGCCATCAAGAACGAGATCGGCGCCGCGAAGATCCTCCAGCAGAACAACCCCGGACTCTACGTCTCCGTCACCACCGCCGGCACCGCGGACGGCACAGGCTGGTTCGGCAAGCAGATGCTGCTGGAGGCCAAGTCGCAGGGTTTCACACCGAACAACTTCTCCATCATGCCGTTCGACGGCGGCTTCAACGGCGCCGCGTCGCAGACCGGCGCGCTGACCAACTTCAACCAGATCCTGCAGTCCACCTTCGGATGGGACCAGGCGACCGCCTACGCCCACGAGGGCTTCTCCGGGATGAACGGGCGCAGCGACACCGGCGAGTTCTTCACGCAGACCGACTTCCAGACCGTGCTGGACTACGCCACCAGCCACAACATGGACCGCTTCACGTTCTGGTCCCTCAACCGCGACCGTCAGTGCACCCCGGCCGACAACGGCGGCCGGACCTCGGGCACCTGCTCCAGCGTGGCGCAGAACTCCTGGGACTTCGCCAAGTACTCGGTGACGTTCGCCGGGGCCACGCCGCCCTCCTCGACCCCCACCCCGACGCCCACGCCCCCTGGTACCGGGTGCAAGCCGGCCTGGAGCTCGACCGCGGTCTACACCGCCGGCAACGAGGTGTCGTACAACAACCACAACTGGAAGGCCAAGTGGTGGACTCAGAACGAGACCCCCGTCGCCTCCGACTGGGGCGTCTGGCAGGACGAGGGTGCCTGCTGACGATCTGACCACCTGACGACCTGACCGCCCGAGGTCTGCGGGACCGGATCGGCGGGGCCCGTGAGGTGCCCCGCCCACCGGGCGCCGCACGGCCCGGAGCCCAGTGCCTGTCGTGCGTCGATCAGGGCCGCCACCACGTGCGCCGGCTCTTCAGAGGGTCGAAAATGGGCAGAGGCCCGGTCGTCGAGGACACGCGGTGCCTGCCGAGAGGAACGTCGCCATGCGCGGACAGCCGCCACTGCCGTCAGGGGCCGTCCGCGGTGCACGTACCGGCGCGGGTGGCGAGCACGCATGACGCCGGGGCCGGGTGATGCCGCGATCCTGCGACGGTCGATTCAGGTCACCTGCTCGGCGAGCATCGGCTTCTACACGTTCCTCTACGGTCTTCAGCAACCCGTGGCGGCGCTGTACGCACTGTTCACACCGATCGCGCTCGGCCTCTTGTCCACCATTCCCGGGACCGGCCGGCAGCAGGCATGGATCACCTTGCGGACGCTGCCGTTCGGAGTGGTCTTCGTCGCGCTGGGCACGGCACTCGCGGTGAGCACGGCGGCCGCGGTGGCCGGCATGCTGATCGCCGGATTCCTGTTGAGCTTCACCGTGGTGGCCGGACCTCGTACGGCGGGCCCCGCCCCAGGTCTCCAACTCCTCTACATCCTGGCCTGCTTCCCGCCGTACGCCCCTCAGACGCTGGGCGCCCGGCTGACGGGCGCGGCCGTGGGCGTCGTACTCCTCTCCCTGTGTCAGGTGTTCGTGCTGTCCGGTCCACCTGCCACGAGCTACCGGATCGTGCTCGCCGACGCGCTGGAGACGGCCGCCGCGGCAGTGGTCGATCCGGCCCGCGTCTCCGTCGCGAGGCTGCGTGATCTCAGCGAGGGGATGCGGCTGTCGCAGGTTTCCCCGGGTGAGCGCCCGACCGGCCCGGGGCGCCGGGACCGGGCCCTGGCACAGGCGGGAGCCGCGGTCCGCCGGGTCGTGGACCAGTTGGCGTCGGGGAGCGCGACATCCGTGCCCCCTGGCGCGACACCGCGCACGGATCGATCGTCCGCCGCGCTCCGCGAACGCGTCGCGCGGACCTGCGAGGACACGGGTGCGGCCCTGCGCGCCGGTGAGCGGCCACCGACGGCCGACGCGCTCGACAAGGCGATCCGGCAGTTCCAGGCGGAACGGATCCGCCGTGCGGCCGACCCGGGGGCACCGGGCGCGGACACCGACGTCCTGCGGCGACAGGCGGCGGAGCTGACACTGGCCGAGTCGACGTGGATCGCGGTGACGGCCGTGGGTGTCTCTGCCGCCGGGCGCAGAACCTCACCTCTCCGGCCCCGCGAACTCTTCTGGTACGCCGACCTGCCCACGGCGGAGCTGTGGGCGCGTCGCATCGTGGGCAACGCGACGCATCGCTCGGTGTGGTTCCAGAACGCGGTACGGGTCGCGTGCGGCCTCGCCGTCGCCCGTCTTGTCGCCGGCACCCTCGACCTCGCGCACGGATTCTGGGTGCTCCTCGCGGTCCTCACCCTGGGGCGTACCACGGTCGGCGCCACCTGGCGGGCCGTGCGCCAGGCCATGGTCGGCAACCTGGTGGGGGCTGTCGCGGCAGGTGCGCTGCTCATCGCCCTCGGCCGGCACCTGGACGCCTACGCCGTCCTGCTCGTGCCGGGCATGCTCATCGCCTTCGCTCTGGGCCCGCGGCTCGGAATCGCCTACGCACAAGGGCTGTTCACGCTGGTGGTCACCCTCGCCTTCGCCCAGATCACCCCGACCAGCTGGCGACTGTCGGAAGCCCGCATCGTCGATGTCGTCACCGGCAGTGTCATCGGCCTCCTGTGTGGGCTGCTCGCCTGGCCGGCGGGAGCGAGGAGAGAGGTACACCGCACCATGGCGGGCCTGCTGCGCTCGTGCGGGGCGCTGGTACCCGCCACGGTCGAGGCGCTGCTGGCCCCGTCGGCGGCCGCTCCGTCTCCGCCCGCGACGTTGCCGACGCTGCGGCATCTGCGTCTGGCGGAGGCCGCCTACGCGCAGTTCCGCAGCGAGCCACCCACCGCCTGGGAGGGCGCCCAGGCCGACTGGCACGGGGTGCTCATCGTGGCGTACCACACGGTGCTCGGTGCCCAGCGGCTTCCTTGCTTCGAAGCGCCCCTGGCCGATGTGCCGCCGGACGCGCGCGCATGGGTCCGCGGGACGGCCGCCGAGCTGACGACGGACGCCGACCGCATCGCCACGTACTTCACCACCCACCAACGCCCCGCACCCGGCCGGAGCCCCCCTGGCCCACCGCTTCCGGAGCACCACCCGGCCCTGCCCACACTCATCGATCTCGAAGTGTGGTTGACCGACATCGACCACCAGCTCGCCCGCATCGAGGACTCCGTCGGACCCAAGACCTGATGCCCACGGGCCCCGGCGGGTCGTTGCGGCCCGCCATTCGCCGGGCGTCCACCGCGGCGCCGCAGGCCCCGGGCGCATAGGATTCGAGTGTCTGCTCCGTTATGCGGCCACCTTCCGGCATGCGCAGGAACGCCTGGACCGAGCCGCCTACCTCGATGAGGGCTGCTTCGGCCGCTGGCTCAACGCCGCCGAACTGATGCTCAGCGAGGGCGCCCCCGGCGAGATCAACGCCCGGGCCCGAGACCTTCGCGGCGAACACGTCGAAAATCCCCCCGTCTCCGTCTCCGTCCCCGACGCACACTGCTGACGGCTCCGGCCCGTCTCGACAACCCGCTGTCCAACCCGGTCCGACCGGTCCAAGAGCAAGAATGGCGACAGTCCCCTGCACAGTCTCAAGCGCAAAGTCGCCACGGCTGCACTCGTCGCAGGCGCACGGTTCGGCAGTCTGGCGGTTCCGGGAACGGCCTACGCCGCCAACAACTAGGTACAGCTCAAGGTCTGCAGCGGGTCCACCGAGACGGTGAAGTTCTACTTCGTCGGGGAGAACCAGTACGGCGAACGACACCAGCAACGGCGCCACATACCAGCTCTACATCCGCTGAGAGGGGCCCCGCGCGCGGGTCCGTGGGCCGCCACGCGCGGCCTGCGGACCCGTCAGGTCACTCGACGCGGGTGAGCGGAGGGCATTCCCATACCGCGTCCACGACCTCGCGGTGCGGACGGTACATGCGCAGGATCACGAACCAGGTGCCGGTTTCGGGTGTGGGCAGCCAGTTGGACTCGCGGTCCTCTCCCGGTGATGTGGACTGCAGATGGAGGGTCAGACCGCCGTCAGGGTCCATGGCGAGCCCGGTCGTGCGGTCCCCGACCGAGTAGCGGCCGGCCGGGTTGGGGATCAGGTTCATGTCGTCGCCGTACGCGGACAGGGACCAGAAGGCATCGACGGGTGGCATCGCGCCCGCGTCGAAGCGCAGCGCGTACCGGCCGGACGACAGCTTGTTGCCGTCCGCGTCGTCGTAGTTGAGCAGATAGACCGCCTCGTCGGGATCGTTGGCCATGATGCCCGCCAACGACTGGTCGGCGGCACGCTTGACGAAGTCGTCGCCGAAGCGGCCCATCTGTGGTGGCGGATACCGCCAACCGTTGACCACATGTGCCCACTCACCGCTGAGCATCTGCTGTCTGAGTATCGGCGTGCCGATGGCCGCAGCCCTGATGAGGTTCTGTCTGACCGCCTCAGGCTGGGCCTCGACGTCGAGACCGGGACCGATGCCGACCTCGGCGAACTGCTTGAGCAGGATCGCGTGGTGCGCCGGTGGCGGGTTCTCGGCCAGCATGGCGTTGAGCGTCTTCCAGGGGCCGAGGGGATCCTGCGCGGGGTCCACCGGCGCCGGCACCTCATGGCTCGCTGGGAGCCGCGCAGGGTCAACGGGGCCACCGCCCCTGTCGAAGAAGCTGAGCGGAGTGAGCCGGTACTGGGCTTGGAGCGTCTGTACGTTCGGCACGTCGTCCTCGCCGTCGACCAGCGTCCTGCCGAGGATCAGGATCCATGGGCTCGGCGCGGTCGCGACGCGGCGCACACCATCGGGAAGCTTCCCGCTCCAGTCCGGACCGACGATCGCGAAGTCGCCGGCCTCGGATCCCGTGGAGCGCTGGCCTATGTAGTCGAAGTTGTCGGAGGTGATGCCCATCAGCTCGAAGGAGAAGTAGCGATCACCCATGTCCGGATGCGAGAGGATGACCGGCTCGTCGCGCAGGTGCACCCACGCGCTGGAGTACAGGGTGTCGTTGTTGGGACAACCGCCGTCCCGGTACGAGGCGTCCAGGAGTTGTTGTGCGTGCCAGAAATGGTTGACCGCGGCGTACGGTACCGTCGCCGGGTGACGCGGCTGGGTCACCCACTGGTGGCGCAGCCTGGCGTTGTAGATGTACGGAAAACCGTAGACGAATGCCTGCTCACCCAATGTGTAGGCGTACTCTCCACGCCAGTCACGCACTCGTCCGGTCAGGATGGGTGTCACCGCCTGCCGCACCAGCGGCAGCGTCTGAGGCAGCTGCCGCAGCCGCTCCACCACGGCCTGGGGGTGCCGTACGGCATCCGCCGCGGCCCGACCGGCGGCGCCCGCGGCGCTCGCTGCCCGGTTGATGGTGGCCGTGACGCCTGCGGCATCGTCGTGCGTCCGCCGAAGCGGACGGTGATATGTGGGATGTGTGGCTTCGGACATGATCATGTCCTCCCCGTTGTGAACACTTCGTGGGAAGCCTCTGCACCTTTTCTCACCATAGGTCGCATCCGCAGGAGCGCCAACGCGGGGGAGATGTCAGACGCGGTCGGCCGCGATGAGCAGGTACTGGAAGCTGCCGTTCTCGTAGGCGCTCAGGAACGTTTCCTCGATGCCGGTGACCAGGTGGTCGGCCTGCTTGCGGAGTTCCCAGTAGGGGATGGTGCCGGCGGTCAGGTCCTGGACGTGGACGGGTACGAGACGGTTGCGGGCCATGGCGCGGAAGTATTCCGACCGTGGGTGGATGTCGCAGATGTAGTGGGCGTTGATGAGAGAAACCTTCCGGGAGGCTTGTCCGTAGGCGTCGTTGTAGCAGCCGGTGATGGTCACGTAGCGTCCGCCGCGGCGCAGCAGCCGTGCGTGCTCGGCGAACAGCAGGTCGAGTTCCACGTACATGGTGGACTCGTTGTTCCAGGAAGCCGCATACGCGCCGGAGGGCAGGCCGGTGTCGAGCATGTTCCGGTGGTGGTAGCGGACCTTGTCGTCGATGTTCCGAGTGCGGGCCTGGGCGTTGGCGAAGTCGGCCTGTTTCCTCGAGATGGTGACGCCGTCGGTGTGGCATCCGTACCGCAGATGGGCCACCACACTTCCGCCGCCGCGCCCGCAGCCGGCGTCGAGGACGCGGTCGGCGCGGGAGAGGGGGCCGAGATGGGAGGCGAGGAGGTCGGCCTGTGCCTGTTCCAGACGGTGCAGTTCGGCGGTGATCCGGTCACGGCGCAGGGCAGCACCGTCTCCGCCCCCGTCCCGGCTCTCGTCGATTACCGACCAGTCGACGTCCCCGATGCCGTAATGGTGGTGGTAGAGGTCGTCGATCTTTCCGAGTTCGAGGTTGACCGGGTTCTCCTCGGCGTTCCAGTAGTCCGCGACGCGGGTCTGGTACGTCGACTGGCAGGTGGCCCGGGTCGGCATCGGTGCTGCCGCGGTACCGGCATCGGTGATGGGCAAAGGTGACTCCTCGTGGCGCGGTGGACGATGGGCCGGGCGGCAGGGCGTTACCAGTAGTTCGGCAGGTGGTAGCGGTGGGTGTTGGTGGCGTGCCATTCGTGGTTGCCGGACACCCAGGCGGCCAGGCCCCCGGCGTAGCGCTCGACGAGAGGCGAGGTGGCGGACAGAGCCGCCGCCTCCTCCTCGAACGCCTCCATGACCTGGTTGTGGATCTCGACGGCCTTCAGGAAGGCGGCCTTCAGCCCACACCGTTCGTTCGCGGCGATGACCTGAGGCAGATTGAGATGGCTGGGATCGTTGGCCAGTTCCTTGGTGAAGGAGTACAGGTCGTTGACGATCGTGGTGGCGTTGCCGGCGAGTGCGGTGATCCGCTGGATCTCGGGCCGGACGTAGAGGGCCTCGGGCAGCTCGTAGCCGTCCACGGCGTCGACGATCGACAGGCAGGGGCGGAAGTTGTTGAACTGCCGCATCATCAGGTACTCCCAGACCGGCGGCACGTACCGGATCTCGGCCCAGGCGGCCTCGCCGAGATAGCCCAGATGCAGCCGGGCGAGATCGTGCACCAGCCGGTCGGTCTGGCTGGGGGTGGCGAAGACGGCGTAGTCCTTGAGAGCCCCGTGGTACGAGCGCAGCGGCCCGTCGGCCTGTACGCCGCGCCGCCACCGCGCTTCCAGTTCTGGAGTGGAGTGGAAGGGGTCGAGCGCGGACTGGGCCCTGATCAGTCTGCCGCCGAGGCCGCGCGATGAGCCGCCTCTGTCCTCGTCCTCCTCGCAGTAGCAGTTGTCGACGAGGTTCTCGGCCAGCAGCAACTTGCCGGCCGCGGTGAGACGTTCGAGGTCGGCCGCGCCCGGATGCTGGAGTACGACAGCCCGGCCGAACTGGAACCCCGCGAAGTCCCCCGTCCACGCCGTGGGGAACGCGTCGAGCCGACGGACCCAGGCCTCCAGCCTGCGGTCGACCTCTGCTGCCTTCCCCGGGTCCGTGGGGGCCGCGGGTCGGTGGCGCAGCCCGGGGATCGGACCGTTCCGTCGGGCTTGCGTGACAGGGACGAGGCGGGGCGGCCCGGGCAGTCGCGTCGGCGATCCGGAAGCCGATGAGGTGCTCATGCCGCGGTCCGCCCGATCTGGACGTTCTCCAGGATCCCCGCGGCGTCGGGTACGAGGATGGCCATCCCGTAGTAGGCGGTGACCAGATAGCTCGTGATCGCGGTGCTGTCGATGCCCATGAACCGTACGTTCAGACCCGGCTCGTACTCCTCCGGAATGCCCGTCTGGTGCAGACCTACGACCCCTTGGTCCTTCTCTCCGGTGCGCAGCGCGATGATGCTGCTGGTGTGCTGGGGACTGATCGGGATCTTGCTGCACGGAAAGAGCGGAACGCCGCGCCACGCCGGTACTTCGTGGCCGTCGAGGTTCACGGTGCCGGGCACCAGCCCGCGCCGGTTGCACTGCCGGAAGAAGGCCGCTATCGCCTTCGGGTGGGCCAGGAAGAGGCGGGTCTTGCGGCGCATCGACAGCAGTTCGTCGAGATCGTCGGGCGTGGGGGGACCGGAGAAGGTGCTGACGCGCTGGCCGTAGTCGATGTTGTGCAGCAGACCGAACTCGCGGTTGTTGACCAGCTCCCACTCCTGGCGCTCGCGGATCTCCTCGATGGTCAGGCGGAGTTGCTGCTCGGTCTGGTTCATCGGATGGTTGTAGAGGTCGGCGACCCTGGTGTGGACGCGCAGGACGGTCTGGGTCAGGGACAGCTCGTATTCGCGCGGGGCGAGGTCGTAGTCGACGAAGCCGCCGGCGAGGACCGGTTCGCCCACGTGCCCGGCCTGTACGGGTACGTCGGCCTCGCCCTTGCGGTTCACGGGCTTGCTCTGCTGCTGTGCGAAGGCGTCCAGCTGGGCGGCGAGCGACGGGGTGCGCTCCACGAACGCCATGAGCGTGCCCCAGGTGAGTGCCAGCACCACGCCCGGAGTCTCGGCCCGTACGGAGCTGAACCACAGCGGGTCGGCCTGGCCGATGGCCTCGTCCCCCATTCCGTCGCCGTCCGTGATGACTCCGGTGACTTCCTGCTCGCCGTACTTGCCGGTGGTGTAGCGGGTGAACCGGCCGTGGACGACGAGATAGGCCTCGGTGACGGGCTGCCCGGCGTCGAAGAGGACCTGGCCCGTACGCACCTCACGCACCCTGAACCGTGAGGAGATCTCCTGCAGGGCCGCGGTGTCGGAGTAGCCGCGCAGGGCGGGCAGCTCGGTCAGTGTGTCGGGAATGACCCTGATGTCGTCCGCGCCGTTCTGCTCGAACTGCACCCGGCCCCGGCCGACGCGGAGTTGGAGTCGCCGGTTCACCCGGTAGGTGCCGCCCTTGACGTCCACCCAAGGCAGCATCTTGAGCAGCCATCGCGAGGTGATGGCCTGCATCTGAGGTTCGGACTTGGTGGTGGTGGCCAGTTGACGTGCCGCGTCGGTGCTGAGACTGGTGGACCGTGGTCCGTCGGCGGTGGGCCCGGCGACGCTTTCTGGGGAGCTTTCCGGGACTGTCACATGTCCTCCTGATACGTGAGCGGGCGTGGGTGGATACGCACGAAGATCAGCGAACAAGGCGGGGCGTCGACGCCGTACGCCTCGGGCAGGGGCTCCTATGGGCCGGCCATGGACGACGTCTGACCTGAACCCGTGTCGACGGCGCGCCCCGGCGACGCGTCAGCAGCCGTGCGGCGTGGGTTCACGGAGGCGGTGGAGGTCGAAGACGGATTCCGGGGAGGTGGGCGCCAGGACAGTAATCTCGTGACGGTCCGGGCAGGTGGGCAGCGCGCGCCCCATGTCAAGCGAAACAGCCACCGGTGGCGGTCGGAACCGCGTGCAAGGGGCGCATTCATGCCCTCGAAGTGGGCATCCAAGGCGCGAGGCAGACCGGTCATGAGGGCGCGCTCGCACGCCGGTCGTCGGGACCCGCGCCACCGGCGCGAGGGCGTACGAGCGGCTCAGCTGCGTGTTCCTCTTGATCAGGTGGCCCCGCTCGAATGATCAAAAGGGGGTCGAGCTACCATCTGAGCGCCACCTAGCTCGAAAGATGAATCTGTGACTGTCAATGACGACTCGTTCACCAACTGGAACAACCGCGAGGAGATCGCGGAGTCGATGATCCCGATCATCGGGAAGCTGCACCGGGAACGGGACGTCACGGTCCTGCTGCACAGCCGTTCCCTGGTGAACAAGTCAGTGGTGAGCATCCTCAAGACCCACCGGTTCGCCCGGCAGATCGCCGGCGAGGAACTCTCGGTCATCCAGACGCTGCCGTTCCTGCAGGCTCTCACCACGCTCGATCTCGGCCCGTCGCAGATCGACATCGGCATGCTCGCCGCGACCTACAAGTCCGACGACCGTGGTCTGTCGGTGGCGGAGTTCACCGCCGAGGCCGTGGCCGGCGCCACGGGCGTCAACAAGATCGAGCGCCAGGAGCCGCGCGACGTCGTCCTCTACGGGTTCGGCCGCATCGGCCGCCTCGTCGCCCGCCTGCTCATCGAGAAGGCCGGCTCCGGCAACGGCCTGCGGCTGCGCGCCGTCGTCGTCCGCAAGGGTGCCGGCCAGGACATCGTCAAGCGCGCCTCGCTGCTGCGGCGTGACTCCATCCACGGCCAGTTCCGGGGCACGATCACCGTCGACGAGGCGAACAGCAAGATCGTCGCCAACGGCAACGAGATCAAGGTGATCTACTCCGACGACCCGCTGTCGGTGGACTACACGGAGTACGGCATCAAGGACGCCATCCTCATCGACAACACCGGCAGGTGGCGTGACCGTGAGGGCCTGTCCCAGCACCTTCGCCCCGGCATCGCCAAGGTCGTCCTGACCGCACCGGGCAAGGGCGACGTTCCCAACATCGTCCACGGCGTCAATCACGACACGATCAAGCCGGACGAGCAGATCATGTCCTGCGCCTCCTGCACCACCAACGCGATCGTCCCGCCGCTGAAGGCGATGGCGGACGAGTACGGCGTTCTGCGGGGCCACGTGGAGACCGTCCACTCGTTCACCAACGACCAGAACCTGCTGGACAACTACCACAATTCCGACCGCCGCGGTCGTTCGGCGCCGCTCAACATGGTCATCACCGAGACCGGTGCCGCCTCCGCCGTCGCCAAGGCGCTGCCCGACCTCAAGGCGAAGATCACCGGCAGCTCCATCCGCGTCCCGGTACCGGACGTGTCGATCGCCATCCTCAACCTGCAACTCGCCCGCGAGACCACGCGCGAGGAAGTCCTCGACCACCTCCGCGATGTCTCGCTGACCTCGCCTCTCAAGCGCCAGATCGACTTCATCAGCGCCCCCGACGCGGTCTCGAGCGACTTCATCGGCTCGCGTCATGCCTCGATCGTCGACGCCGGCGCGACCAAGGTCGAAGGCGACAACGCGATCCTCTACCTCTGGTACGACAACGAGTTCGGCTACTCCTGCCAGGTCGTCCGCGTCGTCCAGCACGTCTCCGGCGTGGAGTACCCGACCTTCCCGGCCCCGGCGGTCTGATCGCGGCGGCCTCTCCCGGTCGGCATCCAGGTGCCCTCCACTCCCATCCCACCGTGCCCCGGCGGTCTTCCGACCGTCGGGGCACGGTGGGTCGCTCGCCTTACGCGGAGAGCTCCTTGCTGATGCGGTCCAGCATGAACGCGGAGGATTCCTCGGCGCGTTCCTCCCAGGCGAAGACGCACGCGGTGGCGACGCCGTCGAAGTTCAGTTCCCGGAGCGTGCCGCAGAAGGCGTCCCAGTCGACCTCGCCCTGGCCCCGTCGGCGGCCGTCGACTTCATGGGAGCCGCCATCGGACACCGCCGGTGCGCTTGTTGGCCAAGTGGACGGTCTGGACCGGGACATGAGGAGGCGCGAGATCGGGGTCGTTCGGTTGCCTACCGGCCCGCGGTGACCGGACGAGTGCCGAGGCGCCCTAACTTCGCTCTTCAGGGGCTCCCCGGCGGTGCGCAGCCCAGGCCGGAGCTCGGAGTCGGAGCCGCGGCGTCCGCTGCGCCCGCCCGGTCGGCGCTCGGCCGTGCGACCGTCCCACCCGTCCCGTAGAAGGCGGCGGGCCGCATGAACACCACATGGCTTTGGCCAGATTGGACGTCTGACGGGTGTTCGAACCCGGCGATACTCAGGGCTGGGCAATCCGCCCCAATCCCCACATCCACCGGAGGTCTCTCATGCCCCAGACCAGCGTTGCCACCACCGCCGTGCTCGATGCCTGGCTGGCGGGCGCCGAGAGCGCGTACGGGCAGACCAACCCCGCCGGGCCCCTCTACGTCGGCGGCGCCGCCGCCGAAGCCGCGCTCACCGACCCGAGCGACTCCCTCTACGGCTTCTGTTCCAGCCCGAGTGGGTCGCACGGCAGCTGGTGTTGCTGATCGCCTGCGGTGACTCCAGGGCCCTTTGCGAAGGGCCTGCCCGCTGAGCGCCCTCTCCAGGGCGCGCTCATTGACCGTATCGCCTGCGGAGTACGCCTCTTCGGGAGCGCCCCTGCGGAGTGCGGTTCATCAAGCCGGAGCGTGGGAAACCGCGCGCCAAGCCACGACGCGTCCGCACCCGGGAACGCGCCGCAGCCTGCCGAGTCGGTTGCCGCCCGCCCCGCGCGCGTCGGGGATGCGGGGGTTTGCGGCTCGGTCGGTTGCTGCCGGGTGCGGACGGGTCCGGGCTGGTCGCACCGTTGCCGCGCTCCCTCGGAACGACCGCAAGAAGCGAGTTCACGGCGGATGGGGAGGGTGGACGGTGAGCGGATCGGCGCCGGAAAGATCGGAAAGGCCGGGGAAGCCGGGGGAGTCGGGAAGGCGGGACGAGGCGGAATGGTTCGCCCGACCCGTACGGACCATCGCCCGGCCTTGGCGGGAAGAGCTGGCCCGGCGGCTGACCTCCATTGACGCCCTGAGCAGGGAAGAACAAGAAGCGGTACTGGAAGCCGGCCACACCGCCCTGCTCAGGTCCCTGCACGCGAAGCTGTCCCGCCTGTTCCTGATCGAACTGCACGCGCTGCGCATGACAGCGGGCGGCGGACGCCACGCCGAGGACGCGGGGGCGGGATCCGACACGCGGACGTGGAGCGCGTTCCTGGAGCAGGCCGGGGAGGAGGGCTATCTCGACCGGCTGGCCGGCCGATACCCGAACGTCGGGCCGCGGATCGCGTCGGTGGCGCGGCTGGCGGTGGCGGCTACGGCCGGATTCGCGGAACGGCTCGCCGCGGACCGCGAAGTGCTGCGGCCGCTGCTGGGGGGACCCGCGGGGGAGATGCGAGCCGTCGCGTTCGGGGCGGGCGACACCCACCGGGGCGGCCTGACGGTCAGTCGGGTCGACTTCGCCGGCGGGAGCGTCATGTACAAGCCCCGGCCGTCCGAGTCCGACGTGGCGCTGGGCGCGCTGCTGGACGAGCTCTACGCGGACTTCCCCGGCGCACCGTCGCCCGACGAGCGCATCCGGGTGCCGCGGACACAAGCACGCGAGGGCTACGGCTGGGCCGAGTTCGTCCGTCACCGCTACTGCGCGGACGAGGCCGAACTCGCCGCGTTCTACCGGAACGTAGGGCACTGGCTGGCCGTCCTCCGCTTCACCGGCGGCACCGACATGCACGCGGAGAACATGATCGCCGCGGGTCCGGTGCCGGTGATCGTGGACGCCGAGACGCTCTTCGACGCCCCCGCGCCCTTCCCGCCCAGCGGCCGGGGCGACGCGGTGGACGTGGCCGCGGCGGCCATCCGCCGTACGGTGCTGCGTACCGGACTGCTGCCCGTACGCGGCACCGGCTTCGCGCTCGGCGGGGTCGACATCTCCGGAGTCGGGTCGCTGCCCGGCCAGCAGCCGCTGATCCCGAACCCGGTGATCGCGAACGCAGGCACCGCGGCGGCCCGTTTCCAGGTTGACCTGGTGGCGATGCCCACCGCGGACAACCACCCCAGCCCCACTCCCGTGCTGAGCGCGTACTGGGACCGGATTCTGGCCGGCTTCCGCGAGATGACCGCGCACCTGCGCCGGCCCGGGACGGATCCGCACCGGCTGCTGCGCCGCTTCGAAGGCGCCCAGGCGCGGCGGATCCTGCGGCCGACGCAGGCGTACGTCGACATCGGCCGGATGCTCTGGCACCCGGCGTCGTTGCACGACGAGGCGGCGGCGGTCGAACGGGCCCGGGACATCCTGCGGCGCAACGCCGAGGTGCTGCCCGGCGCGCCGACCGAGCGCGCGGCCATCGACGGCGAGATCGCGGACCTGTTGGCCGGTGACGTGCCGATGTTCACCTTCACCGTGGACTCGGCCGCCGTACGGACCACCGTGGAGGACTGGCGCACCGCCGACCTGGCGCTGGAGGAGGCGGTGATCCAGGACGCGCTGGTCGGTGCGTATCTCAACGAGCGTTCGCTGCCCACGCGGACGCAGGCCGCCGCCCGCGACCCGCACGCCCGCGACCGGGAGCGCCGACGCCGCGACCTGGCCGCGCAGATGGTACGACGGCTGTGCGACGGGGCGGTGCGCGGCGAGGACGGTACGGTCACCTGGATCAGCCCCGTCTTCACCCCCGCGGGGTGGTCGATCAGGGTGCTGCCCGCCGACCTCTACACCGGGCAGGGCGGGGTGGCGCTGACGCTCGCGGAGTACGTGACCGAGGTGCGGGCCGGGCGGGCGGAGGAGGTGCCGGGCGTCGCCGACACGTTCCAGGGGGCGCTGCGGGTCCTGGTCGGCACCGAGGACCGGACACCGACGCCCTCACCCGGGGCGTTCAGCGGTGCCGCGTCGCAGGTGTGGACGTGGCTGGCGCTGCACCGGGTGCTCGGTGAGGACTGGCTTCTGGAGCGGGCCGCCGAGAGGGCGCTGTTGCTCGCGGAGGGCCGACTGGTCGAGGACGACGTCGAGGTGGACCTCCTCAACGGGGCGGCAGGCGCGGTCGTCCCCCTGCTCGACCTGGCCGCGGCGACCGGGCAGGACCGCTGGCTCGGCGCCGCCGCGCGCATCGGCCGCCGGCTGACCGGGCTGGCCACCCTCGACGCGAGCGGCGCCCGCTGGACGACCCGGCTCAACCCCGAGGGCATCGGCGGCTTCGCCCACGGCGCCACCGGCATCGGCTGGGCACTGACCCGGCTCGCGCTCGGCGACGCGGGTTCCGCGGCCGAACGGCGCGAATGGAACCGCCTCGCCGAGCGGGCCTTCGCCTATCAGGAGTCCCTCTATCAACCCGAGCACGGCAACTGGCTCGATGTCCGCATCGGCGCCGAGGAGGACTTCTTCACCAGCTGGTGCCACGGCAGCGCGGGGGTGGGCATCGGCATGCTCGACCTCCACCGGCGCACGGGCGATCCCGCCCACCTCGACATGGCCCGTCGGGCCGCACGTGCCTGCGCCGCCGAGGGCTTCGGCTGGAGCCATACCCTGTGCCACGGCGACCTCGGCCTCTGGGAATTCCTCACGTCCATGGACTTCGGAGACCCCTCCGACCTCGACGCCGAAATCCTCACCGGCCTCGAGCAACGCGGCCCGGTCGGCGGCCTGGCCCGCGAGGCGTTCTCACCCAGCCTCATGTCCGGTCTCTCAGGAGTACTTCACACCCTCCTGCGCATGCACCCCGCGGCCACCCTGCCGAATCCCCTCCTCCTCGACTGATCCGACCTCGGGTGTCGCAACGGAGGTGGTCGCGCTCCGTATCCGACCGGGCGGCCACCGCGGTGGCCGACGCCGGACGGGCAGCGTGAGCCCCCTGGTCGCATGCGGTGGGCAGCCGGGCGGCAGCCTTGCCGACCCCGCGCCGACGCCGGTGCGGGGTCGGTCCCCTCGACGTGCGGTCCGGCGCGTGCGGGACGCGCTGGGCAGTCCTGCCGGCGCGTTGCCGAGAGTTCTCGGCTGCGCTCGCAAGCTGTCCTGGGGCGGTGCACTGTGGAACATGTGGGGATCTGGAATCGCTTTGCCGGCTTCGGCCCGGGGCCGTCGAAGCATGTGCTGCTGGCGATGCCCGTCCTGCTGGTCGTGGTGATCACGGTCATCGACATCGTTGCCCCGGCCGACATCCACCTGGGCCCGCTGCTGGTGATCGCGCCGGCGATCACCGCATCCTTCGCCGGTCCCCGGCTGACCGGGGCGATCGGCGTCCTGGCGCTCGCGGCCGAGGCCGGCATCGCCCTGCACGACGGCATCCTCTTCTCGCGCAACGTCGTCGTGCAGATGGTCGCCCTCGCCGTACTGAGCCTTCTGATCGTGGGCTACTCCGTGGTACGCGAGCGACACGGACGGCAACTGGCCCAGGTGAGATCGGTCGCCGAGGCCGCACAGCACGTACTGCTGTGGCCGCTGCCCAGCGGGATCGGCCCCCTGCGTACGGCGTCGGTATATCTGGCCGCCGAGGACGAGGCCGAGATCGGTGGAGACCTGTACGCCGTCACGCGTACCGACGACGCCACGCGCGTGCTCATCGGAGATGTCCGAGGCAAGGGCTTGGCGGCCATCGGCGAGGCCGCCCTGCTGCTCGGCGCGTTCCGCGAAGCCTCCCATCAGCACGCCGACCTCACCGCGCTGACGGACGCGCTGGAACAGAGCGTCGGCCGCTACCACGGCGAATTCACCCCGCCGGAGGACGAGGCCGGGGCCGAGGAGCGCTTCGTCACCGCGCTGTTGCTGGAGATCCCCGACGATGCCACCATCGTCACAATGACCAGCTGCGGGCACCCCGCGCCCCTGCTGCTCAGCCCGGAACACTCCGTCAGCGCACTGAGGCTGCACCCAGCACCCCCGCTGGGAGTCGGCGTCCTGGTCCCATCGCCGCGGACGCTGGACGTGTTCACCTTCGAAGTCGGGGAAACCCTCCTGCTCTACACCGACGGTGTCATCGAGGCGCGCAATCAGAGCGGTGACTTCTATCCGTTCGCCGAACGAGCCGCCCAGTGGACGGAGTGCGGCCCCGAACCGCTCCTGCGTCACATCCGGCGTGACCTCCTCGCCCACGTCGGTGGACGCCTCGGCGACGACGCCGCGCTCATCGCCCTTCGCCGGGCGCCCACCCCCTCCGGCCACCACCTCGCCAGGCTCATCCACGCCGAGTCCTCCAGAGGGTGGGTGCGGGACTCCCAGGAACGCAGCTCCTGAGCAAGTCGTGGCCCGGTTACCCGTGCGTCGGGGCGTGACCGTGGAGCCATGAACACGAACGGCACCGACGTGGGAAGCCGGGAACTGATCGTTGTCGTCGCCGTCGGTGTACTGGCGACGGGCCGGCTGTCGCGTCGTAGGTTCGGGGTCCCCGAGGCGGCCACCCTCCGCATGGCCCAGGACATCGAGGACCGTAGGGCCCCGCTCCCGGCTCCATTCGGCGCCGTGAGAGCGTGCGGTGCCTCGAACTCGCCCCGCTTCAGGGCGAGCGGGACACGCTCAGGGACCTGCGCGACGCCGGCCGCATCGACGACATCGTCCTCCGCCCCGCTCAGGAAGTGCACGATGTGGAGGAGGTCCGCCTGGGGACAAAGGCGTATCACCCCACGGCGGACACTTCCCCGGACGACCCCGCGCGCTCCTAGGGCCCTCTTCGGAAGTGGATCAAGGCCGTGCAGGGTGATCGCGTCCCGCGGCGCGGAAAGACCCGGGGCGTGGTCAGTGGACGACGTCGAGGACGTTCATCTGCAGGCCGTTGGAGTACACGGCGTGCTCGACGAGCCTCAGCTTCTGGGTGTCCTTGTCGGTGGCGGGGAACAGGCGCTTGCCCGCGCCGAGCAGCAGCGGGTGGACGAGCAGGTGGTAACGGTCGATCAGGCCGGCGTCGGCGAGGCTGTGGTTCAGGGCGACGCTGCCGTGGACGATGATCGGGCCTCCGTCGGTCTCCTTGAGGGCGGCGACCTCGTCGAGGGAGCGCAGGATGGTGCTCTCGCCCCAGTTCGAGACGAGCTTGTCCTCGGTGAGGGTGGTGGAGACGACGTACTTCGGCATGGTCTTGTAGCGGGCGAACTCGTTCATGTCCGGCCACACCGGGCTGAACGCCTCGTAGCTGGTCCGGCCCATCAGGACGGCGGTGGACTCCTGCTGTTCCCGTGCCTTGATGTCGAACGCCTCGGGGACGAACTCGACGTCCTTGAAGGTCCATCCGGAATTGCGGTAGCCGGGTTCGCCGCCCGGGCCCTCCACGACGCCGTCGAGCGAGATGAAGGCGGAGCTGATCAGGGTACGCATGCTGGTTTCCTTAGGGGTTTCCGGTGCGCGGTGGTCGATTGCTCGCCGCCGCTTCGACCACGTTCGAGGCGGCGGTCTCCTGGTGGGGACTCTTTGCGGGCCGCCCCGGAGGGAGGCCGGTGCGGCGCCGTCGGTATCCGGTGCGGTCCCGTGGCCGGGCCTGGGCGCAGGCCGCGCGGACGGGTGTCGGGACGCGTCTGCGGACGTCGGCCGAGAAGCCCCGCCGACGGAGCGGACCTGGATGCGCTCGTCGTCCGACCAGGCCGGCTCGCCGTCCAGCGGCGGCAGGCCCGTCGGCTCGGCATGCGCCCCAGCTCCTTCAGGTGGTCGTTGACCTTCTGGCGGGGCAGCCCCGGGCGGGTGGCCGGCATGGCGGCCGAGCCGGGCTCGGCCAGGGCGCCGAGGATCCGGGCCCGTCTCGGGTCCAGGAATCGGCCGCGGCGGGTTCTCGATCACAGCGTCGTCCAGCACCGCTCCAGAATCTCTCCGACAAAAAAAATTGTCAAGGCGGGAAATATTGTCGGTGGCGATCGGCTGCGGACGGGGCGGGCGTGGGAACCGTCGGACCCTGGGAAACGGCCTGGGATCCAGGAGGCAGGGGGTCCCCAACGCCTCTGCCCGCAAGTCTCACGAAGCCGATCTCATGAGCGCTTGTGATCCACGGCTGGTGAGGTCCTCGGCTCGTGCAGCGAGGGCGGTCGGTGCCCCATTGCGCGCGGTGTGAACCGACATGAGGGCCCGTTGAGTCGCTGGGGCATGCCGTGCGTTCGCGATCGGCTTGCCCGGGACCACGCCCGGGAAGTGTCATCGGTGACCTGGCTGGATCATCGAGAGCCGCGGCCGTAGCCGGGGCTGTTCGGCGAGGCGCCGGAGGAGCTCGTCGAGTCGTGGAGGGTCCAGCGTGCCCACGCCGACCGGCTCGCACACGGGTCGGGGACCCGCGTGCGAGCCGGCTCCTGGAACCGGTCGTCAGCCCGCGGCGGCGGTGAGCGCTTCGAGGGCGCCCGCCTGGGTACGCCAGTCGGTCGGGTTGGGGCTGGTACCGGCCCAGCGTTCGCCCAGGGCGTTGAGGGAGCTACGGTCCCGCGCCCACAGCGTGTCGGCCTGCTCCTGGACGTAACTCCGGTAGGTGCCGGAACCTGTGGCCTTCGCGAGGTCGGCGAAGTTCCGCATGAAGATGCCCTTGAACTGTTTCTGGTTGTCGTCGCAGGACGCCGAGCCGACGTCGCAGGACTCGGTGAGCACTCCGCCGGAGGTCAGCGTCGGGCTGCTGATCGCGGCATCGGCCAGGGTGCGCGCGGTGGTCAGCAGCGAGCCGTCCCCGGTCGTCCTCCACAGTTCGGTGAAGCCGCCGATGGCCAGTCCCTGGTTGTAACTCCACACGGTGGAGCCGTTGTTGGCGCAGGCGGAGGTGAGCCCGTCGTTCACCAGACCCGAGGAGCCGATCATCCCGCTGGACCGGTACCAGGCGGCGGACGTCTTGGCCCGCTGCAGCCATACGGTGTCGCCCGGGATGCGCTGGTGCAGCGCCGTGGTCAGCCAGAGGTACTGCCCGTTCGTCACGGCGTTCTTGTAGGTGCGCTCGCGGTCCCACCACACGCCGCCCCCGCAGGTGCCGGGGTCCCAGTACTGCTGGACGTAGTCGGCGATGGTGACCGCCTCGTTCAGATAGCGGGAGTCACCGGTGTAGTCGTACGCGTCGATCCAGGCGATGGCCCACCAGCCCGAGTCGTCGATGGAACGGCTGATGAAGTCGCCCTCGATCGCGTCCGAACTGCGCACACCGGCCGCGAAGGTGCCCTTGTTCCGGTCGAAGGTGCGCGCGATGACCCAGTCGTAGTCGTGCCTGCCGGTGGCCCGGGAGGAGTCGATGAGCGCGGTGAGGGCGGCGGCGGAGTTCCACCAACTGCTCGGCCACCAGCCGTTGTAGGGGTCGTACGAGGACGCCAGCGCGTCGGCCGCCGCGCGCGTCCTGGTCGGCACGGGCCTGACCCATGGGGTGCAACTGCCCTC
Organism: Streptomyces mirabilis; assembly: GCF_039503195.1. Classification (NCBI taxonomy): domain Bacteria; kingdom Bacillati; phylum Actinomycetota; class Actinomycetes; order Kitasatosporales; family Streptomycetaceae; genus Streptomyces; species Streptomyces mirabilis. The sequence goes on along the minus strand of NZ_JBCJKP010000001.1, from coordinate 787,096 downwards.
GTTGTGGCTCGCCTCCCGGCCGCAGGCGCGGACCGCGCCGCCGTAGAGGAGCCCGCGCGGATCGCGGGTGGCGTACATCGCGGTACGGGTGCCGGTGGCACCGGACGGGGTGCTGGTGCGGCCGAGCGAGGAACCGTCCGGCCAGGTCGAGCCGCCGTCCCAGGAGCGGTCGAGCCAGATCTCGTCGCCGGCGCCACCGGTGTCGATGCTCGCCCAGGCCATGGAGTTCTTCTGGTCGACGTGCAGCCGGATCGTGCGGCCGTAGAGAGTCGTCGACGGCACCGGCTGATCGTCGCCGGCCGCCTTGCCCGAGTCGGTGCCGTCGCAGAGCGTGTCGCAGACCGTGGGGTAGACCCAGTTCGTACAGCCGACCCCCGCGGCGTCTCCGCAGGCCCGCACGAGACCGCGCCGGTGGTTGCGAGGATCGGTGATGTTGTGCATCAGCGTCCTGGTGCCGGTCCAGGTTCCCGGGATGCTCGCCTTGCCGAGCAGTCCTTCCCAGGTGGCGCCGCCGTCCCAGGAGCGGTCCAACCACACCGAGTCGCCGGTCACGCCGTTGTCGATGCCGGCCCAGGCCATGTCGTCCGCGTCGGACACATGCAGTTCGAGGCGACGGCCGTTGAGGTCCATGTTCGGCACCGGGAAGCTCTCCTGCCGGGCCTGTGAGGGGTCCAGCGTGTCACAGGCCAGTACGCACACCTGAGTTGCGGCGGCGGCGGGCGTCGCGACCGGGACCAGTGCCGCGAACACGAGAGCGGCCGTCAGCAGGAAGCTGAGAAGCCGCGGTCTGACAACGATGTCGGAGTGGCGTGAGGGCACCGGAACTCGCCTCGATCTCAGGGTGGGGGACGCCGGTTGGGTCTCACTGAGCCGGGCGGGGGACGGGTGCTGGTCCATACCTGCCCGGGGGGCAGTGAACCGGCTTGGTGGGGGACTGTCAATGTCTCCAACGGGAGTGATTCCGGGGGTGGTTCACGTCGGCTGTGACGGGTTGACACCCCGCTGTGGGGCGCACATCATCGGTGGAACTTCGGCGAGGCGCCTCGCACACCCACCGCTTCATGAGCCCCAGGCTTTCGTCAACGATCGATTTGAATCGATTCAAGAACCTCGTTCCCGCATCCAGACCCGGGAGGTACCCATGCGGCGCCGCCGCCCCGTGCTGATCCGAACGCCCCGCCCAGGGCGCCTACTCGGCCTCGCCACCATGGTGGCCGCCGCACTGCTCATGGCTCCCGCGCCGGCCACATCGGCGGCCACCTCGTCGCCAGCGACAGGGCTCGGCAAGGCGACCCTTGACGCCCTGAACTACTCGCCGACCTCGCGCACCCTCAAGCCGACCGCGATCCACCGGACGTCCGGCAGTGTCGCGAACCCGCAGAACGTCCTCAGCGGTCAGCCGACGCGCATCTCCGGCTCGCAGTCGGCCGTCACCCTCGACTTCGGCAAAGAGGTCGGCGGCGTGACAACGTTGTCCTTCGGCAGTACGAGCGACAGCGGCCAGCGCGTCGGCCTGGCCTTCAGCGAGTCGTCCCTGTACGTGGGCAACAACAGCGACCGCAGCAGCGGACGCGACGGCGAGGACGGGGCGCTCTACGCCACGGCCTCCGCCAACGGCACCTACACGGTGCCCACCGCTCAGCAGCGGGGTGGCTTCCGCTACTTGACGGTCTTCCTGGACACCTCGGGTTGGGTGGATCTCACGGGCGTCAGTCTCAACTTCACCGCGGCTCCGGGCAAGGCCGACCCGGCCGACTACGCCAACTACTTCTCCTCCAGCGACGACCTTCTCAACCGCATCTGGTATGCCGGGGCGTACACCGTGCAGCTCAACACGATCGCCCCCCACCAGGGCCGCGCCTGGCCCCCGCCGTCCTCGGCGTGGGACAACGGCGCCACCGTCGGCGTGGGTGACTCCGTCCTGGTCGACGGGGCCAAGCGCGACCGTACGGTGTGGCCCGGCGACATGGGCATCGCCGTACCCACGCAGTACGCGTACTCCAACGACCTCGTCTCGACCCGCAACGCGCTCACCACGATGTACAACGCGCAGTCGGCGGAAGGTGAAATCCCCTGGTCGGGACCGCCGTTCAACCTCACCGGCTCGGACACATACCACACCTGGACGCTGCTGGGGACGTCGACGTACTACACCTACTCGGCCGACCGGGCGTGGCTGGACTCCGAATGGGCCGGCTACAAGCGCGGGATGGCCTTCATCACCAACAAGATCGACGGCAACAACCTGCTCAACGTGACGCGCACCCAGGACTGGGCCCGGGTCGGCCAGGGCGGCGAGAACATCTCCGCCAACGCGTTGCTGTACGCCGCGCTCAAGGGCGGCGCCACCCTGGCCGCGGTCGAGGGCGACAGCGCGCTCGCCGCGAGCTGGAACAGCAAGGCGGCCGCCATCAAGACGGCGGCCAACTCCCTGCTGTGGGACGCCGCGAAGGGCATGTACAAGGACAACCCGACCAGTGGCCTGTACCCGCAGGACGGCAACTCGCTCGCCGTCTGGTACGGGTTGACCGACTCCGCGGCCAAGTCGAAGAGTGTCATCGTGGGGCTCGGGAAGAACTGGGGCATCTACGGCCCCACGACCCCCGAATGGGGCGGCAATGTGTCGCCCTTCACCGGCGGCATGGAGCTCAACGCCCGCTTCACCGCCCATGACGACTACACCGCCCTGGACCAGATCCGCCGCACCTGGGGCCACATGCTCACCAGCGACATCGGTACCAAGAGCACCTTCTGGGAGGGCATCAAGGCCGACGGCGGCCTCGCCTACGGCGGTTCGTTCATGAGCCTGGCCCACGGCTGGTCCACCGCGCCCACCTCCACGCTCACCTTCGACGTGCTCGGCACCGCACCCGAGTCCGCGACCGGCACGTACCGCTTCGTCCCGCACCCCGGCGACCTGACCAGCGCCGAGGGCCGCATCACCCTGCCCCAGGGCGCCGTCAACGCCTCCTGGTCCCGCGACCCGGCCGCCGGCACGTACTCGGCGCACCTCACCAGCCCGGCAGGCACCACCGGCCGCATCGGCGTCCCGAAGTTCGGCGGCGGCAACCTCTCGGTGTCCGTCAACGGCACCGTCGTCTGGAGCAACGGAACGTTCACACCCACCTCGGGAATCACCGGCGCGAGCCAGGACGACACCTACGTCTACCTCACCGGCGTCACCCCGGGCGGCTACACCGTGACCGCCACCGGACTGGGCAATCCGTCGCCACCCGCCGATCCCGCTACCGGCGCGCTGCGGGCGGGCTTCACCCGGTGCGCGGGCGAGGGCGGCACCTGCTCCTTCAGCGGCACCCGCTCGGTGGCCTACGGGGCTGGGACCTACACGTACACAACAGTGACCGGCAGCACCGCCTGCACCAACGACTCCTTCGCCGGCGACCCGGCGTCGAATCTCGTCAAGTCCTGCTACGTCGCCGACGCGGGCGGCCCGCCCGGATACACCGTCTGCGCGGCGGAGGGCGGCACCTGCGCCGTGCCGGGCTACAACCGTGACGTCGTCTACGGCGCCAACGGCAACTTCGTCCACCAGGTCACCAACGGGTCCGTCGCCTGCACCAACGCCCACTTCGGCGATCCCATCGACGGAGTGGCCAAGTCCTGCTACGTGGCGTCCGCAGGAGGACCGTCCGGTGGCTGGACCAAGTGCGCGGACCAGAACGGCACCTGCCCGGCCGCCGCGGGGCAGCCGGTGACATACGGCGCCTTCGGCGCGTTCACGACGATCGCGGCCACCGGCGACACCCCGTGCACCGACGCCACGTTCGGAGATCCGATCCCCGGCGAGTCGAAGGCCTGCTACACCGCCACCGGCGGCCCGGTCGGCTACGGCACCTCCTGCTCCGCCGAAGGCGGCACGTGCGCCTTCAGCGGACAGCAGACCGTCGCCTACGGCGCCCGGGGCCGTTTCCTCTACAAGGCGTTCACCGGCGGCACCGGCTGCACGACGGCGGCGTTCGGGACCGATCCGCTGCCGGGCGTGAGCAAAACCTGCTACCTCACCTCCTGAGCAGCGCAGCATCTCCGGCAGCCTCCGTTCCCCGCGTGTCAGGGGGCTGCCGGATCACTCCGGATGGGCCACTGCCTCCTTCTGCAGTTGCACCGCCGCCAGCAGGCTCAGTTTGGGTTCCGCCTGGCGCAGCGCCCGCACCGCCGCGACCGAGGTGATGTCTCCGGTGAAGCCGACGTCGGCCAGCCGGGAGCGGACCCAGCGGGCACGCAGCTGGGTCTCGGTGGCTGTGGCGGTGGACTCGACGAGCGCGGCAGCGCGTTCCAGACCGAGGCGCTCTTCCGGCGAGGCCTCGGCCAGTGCCCGGCGCAGGGTCGCCGCGACCACGTCCGCGTCCCGGATGGCCAGCACGAAGTTGTTCTTCTTGCTCAGTCCCGTGATTCCTGTCATGGGGATCAGCTTGACTGCCATGTTCTCCGCGCGCCAAGCGACTTGAGGAGGCTCAGAGGGTGGGCCACTCGCCGTCGGCCGGTGCGATCGGGGCGGCGGACCGCGCACCCGGTGCGTGCCTGCGCGCCGGGTGTGCGGTCGCCCCGGCCTTTCGTCATCGGGCGATGGGATCAGCTGCTGGGGACGGTGTCCTCGAACGTGGTGCCCGCGCCGCGGTACGCCGTCACCGTGGCGGCGACCTGCGCCGGTGTGAGGACCTGGTCGCTCCTCCTTCCGGTGCGTGGACGGTTCAGGAGCCGGGCTTCATGGCCGCGGTGATGGCCTCGGACGCGGTGGCGGCCTTCTCCTGGATGTCGCCTCCGGTGAGGACGGCCGTCATGTAGTCCTTGATCGGGTCCTTGGCCTCCACGGCGGCCCAGCCTGGGGTGTGGGGTGTGGCGTGGCCCTGGGCGGCGCCGACCGTCATGGCCGCGGCAGTGGGGTCGGCTGCGACCGCGGAGGCCAGGGTGGTCTTGTTCGGACGTAGCTCATGGCGACGGCGAGCTTCTTCTGCCAGGTGTCGCCGGTGAGTTCCTTGACGAAGGTGTAGGCCGCGTCCTGCTTGGTGGACGCCGTGGGGTTGACGAGGTCGGAGCCGCCGGTGAAGACCGCGCCGGGCTTGTCGGCGGCCTCCCCGGGATCGGGAAGAAGCCGAGCTTTCCCTTCAGAGCCGGGTTGTTCTGGATGACGAGGTTGGCGCCGCCGGGTGTCGAGATGACCTGGGCGACCTTCCCTTTGGCCATGACGTCCGCCTGCGGGGGGTTGGCCTCGTCGGAGTCCTTGGGGCCCTTGCCGAGGGCCGCACGGTCGACCCGTTCCTCGGCAATGCCGAGGAACGGGCAGCAACGCGACCGGTGGGCCGACGGGCCCGTCCAGGTGGCACGAGGAGAACGTCAGGCCTTGTAGGCCACGTTCGTCATCATCCCGGCCTCGCCGTGGTAGGCGTTGTGGCAGTGCATCATCCACTGGCCCGGGTTGTCGGCGTCGAGGAACACGGACACCGTCTTCTTGGGCAGCACGATCGCGGTGTCCTTGCGCGGCCCGGAGGTTCCGAGCTGGTACGTGTGGCCGTGCAGGTGCATCGGGTGCCACATCTCGGTCGTGTTGACGAAGTCGAGCCGTACCCGCTGGCCCTCCTCGATGACGATCGGGTGCGCCTCGGGATTCTTCATGTCGAACGGCGTGCCGTTGATGGCCCAGTTGTACTTCATCATGTTGCCGGTCAGCTTGATCTGGTGTGTGACGTCGGTCTTCGCCGACTTGAGACGCACATCGTCCGCGGCCCGCAGCTGGGACGCCGTCATGATCATGCCGTCGAGTTCCTGCGGACGGACGGACGCCTTCGGTGCGCTTCCGGAGCCCGTGCGCATCAGGGCCAGGCCGTTGGCGTTCTTGCCTTCGGCCAGGGCGACGAGCGGGAAGACGCCGTCGCCGAGGGTGACGAGGACGTCGTAGCGTTCGCCCATGCCGACCAGCAGGGCGTCCACCTCCTGGTGCCGGACGGGGAAGCCGTCGGTGTGGGTGAGGGTCAGTTTGTGGCCGCCGAGGGCGACCCGGTAGGCGGTGTCCGAGCCGGCGTTGATGATGCGCAGCCGTACCTTCCTGCCGGGCTTGCCGGTGTAGACATCCGGGTCGGCCGCCACGCGGCCGTTGATCAGGTGGTGCGGGTACTTCACGTCACCGGCGTCGCCGCCGAGCAGGCTGCTGGTGGCGCCCATGAGCATGAACTTCTTGGACATGCCGCCGGAGGAGGCCGAGGCGGACGGGGAGGCGGAACCGCCCATGTCCATCCCGCCCATGTCACCCATGCTGTCCGAGCTGCTGGGGCTCGGGCTGCTGCTCATGTCCATGCGGCTCATGTCGGCCATGCCCAGCTTGAGCTCGGAGAAGACTTCGTCGGGGGTGCCGGTGACGCCATCGACCCAGTCGTCGAGGAGGACGACCCACTCGTCGTCGTACGACAGAGGCTCCTTGGGGTCCTCGACGATCAGCGGGGCGTACAGACCACGGTCGAGCTGGACGCCGACATGGGGGTGGAAGAAGTACGTGCCCGGAGCGTCGGCGATGAACCTGTAGGTGAAGGTGGACCCGGCCCGGACCGCGGTCTGCGTGGCCGGGGGCACGCCGTCCATGTCGTTGCGCAGGGCGATGCCGTGCCAGTGGATTGATGTGGTCGTCTTGTCCGGGAGCTGGTTGGACAGCTCGGCCATCAGAGTGTCGCCGACGGAGAGGCGTACCTCCCTGCCCGGCGTACGGCCGTCGAAGGCCCAGGTCCGGGGCATGACGCCGCCGCCCAGGTCGATCATCGCGGGTGCCGCGGTCAGGGTGAGCTTCCGCTGCCGTCCACTGCTCGTGCGCTTCTTCTCGGCGGCGGCGACCGCCGGGGCGGTCGGGCTGACCAGGGAGTCGCCGCTGCCGGATCCGGTGCTGCCGGAGCCGCCACTGCAGGCGGCGAGGGCGCCGGTTCCGGCGGCTCCGAGCCCGGCGAGCAGGACGGAGCGACGGTTGATGCTGTTCATGACGTGGTGTCCTCTGTGTCGTAACTGCCGATGCGGTCGCGGAGGGACGGCACATCGCGCGCCGTCCGGCGCGGCCTAAATGCGCAGTTGAGAGAGGACGGACAGATCGGGCGGAGCTCTGCTCGCCACGGAGCCCGGTGCGCGTCCGGACAAGGCCCTCAGGAGATCGGCCGAGGGATCGAACGCGCTCCGCCCCGGTATGGCGAGATGCACGGTGGTGACGCTCGCCGAGCTGCAGTGCTGCATGCCGGGCATGGCGCACCCGCTGTCGCCGAGACTGTGCGTGGATGCGTCCGAGACGGACGACGCCGCGCCGTCCGGCAGCACGTGAGCGTCATGGGCTGGGCCCGGCATGGCCGCGTGGGCTGTGGCCGACATCGGCGAGTCGGTCATCCCGGATATCTCATGGTGAACGAGCACGGCCAGCGCGACGCACAGGGCGAGGAGCACCCCGTACACACAACGAACGGCTGTACCGCCGCTGTGCGCTGTCCGTATCCCCATGAGCTCCACCTTCACCGTGCGCACCGGACGCCCGAATCGCCATCTTACCCCCTGGGGGTACCTGCCCTCCCGCCGCAGGTGCGGCGTGGACTCGCCTCTAGGGGGGCACGCGAAGCAGGGAACCATGAAGGGCCGTCGATTCGAGCGCCTCGTGGCCCCGGGCACGGGCGCCAAAGCCAAGCTCACACCTGCGAACCGGATCGTGGACTCGCAGAAGGACGTCACGTACCGGGTCGACGACGCCCGGGCGACGTAGCCGATGCTGTCGTAGAAGGCGCCCAGGTCGGCGGAGGCGAGATCCAGTTCGGCCTGCACGAGGGCGCGCGTGCACTGCTCGCCGGGACCGAACCGGTGCCGCGCCCTGCCGGATGGACCGGATACCGCCTGGTCCCGGAGAGCACCGAGTTCTTGTACGCCAGCCCCGACCGACTGCACCGCAGGCTTCGCTACGACCGCGACCAGGGCCACGACTGGTCCTGGCAGCGGCTGCAGCCGTGCCGAATCCGCTTGCCGGACGATGATTCACATGTCTACGGTCGGCCCCATGGCGGATGACGAACTCACGCGCGCCGCACGTCTGCTGGATGCCCAGGCGAAAACGGAGCGGCTGTTCGCGGAGATCGAGGAGCGAGGCTGGTCGCACCGGGGGAGGGCGAGCGGGCGGTCAGCGACCGGATCCGGGACCTGGCGAACGAACTGTTCGGCACGACCCGTCACGGGCACAAACGCATCGTGCGCTCGGGCCCGAACACGCTGAAGCCCTACCGGGAGAACCCGCCGGACCGGGTGATCGGCGCGGACGACATCGTGTTCGCCGACTTCGGGCCCCTCTTCGAGGAGTACGAGGCCGACTTCGGGCGCACCTTCGTCCTCGGTGACGACCCGGTCAAGCAGCGGCTGCGTGACGACCTGCCCGAGGTCTTCGCGGCCGGGCGACGCTTCTTCGAGAGCGACCCGGACATCACGGGCAAGCGGCTGTACGCCGAGGTCGAGCGGCTTGCCACCGACGCGGGGTGGGAACTGGGCGGCTGGCACGCCGGACACCTGGTCGGCGAGTTCCCGCACGAGACGATCGACGGAGCGGACGTGGAGTCGTACGTCGCGCCGGGCAATGACACCCCGCTGCGACGCACCGACAAGGCCGGGCGCCGCTGCCACTGGATCCTCGAGATCCACCTCGTCGACCTGGCGCGCGAGTTCGGCGGCTTCTACGAGGAACTGCTCGACCTCGGCTGATCCGTCGCGCTCGTTCGACGAAGGGCGACCGGGTGGAAGGGACCCTCCCTCATCGAGGGCCGTGGTCCGGTCACGTCAACGGCGGGGCGGTCACTGGCAAAGGCAGGGGCAAGAATCGCCTTCGTGGCCCGCCTCTCGCGGCGCAACGACCGTCTGGCAACGCACCGTTCACTCAGGGGCCGCCGGGGCGCGCCAGGGTGCGGTCGTTGTCAGCTCAACTGCTCGCCAGAGAGGGCACCATGGCCACACAGACAGGGACATCGGACGAGTCGACGAAGTCTTCCGAGGGGGTCAGCCGTCGCCACGCGCTGGGCCTTCTCGGTACGGCGGGGGCCGGCGCGGCCGTCACCCCGCTGCTGGGAGCAGGTACGGCGCAGGCCGCTCCGCTCACCGCCCCGGCCCTTCACCTCACCGCGGACTCGGCCGGTGCGCCCCCGGTCCAAGGGCTGCACCTGACCTTCGGGGCGGACCCGCGCACCCAGATGACGGTGTCGTGGATCACCGACAGACCGGTGACCAGACCCGTTGTGCACTACGGCACGCTGGAGCACGGCTTCGGATCCAGCGCCGACGCCCGGACCGTCACCTACGTGGACGGCACCTCCAGCCGTACCGTCCACGTCCACCACGCCTCGCTGAACCGGCTCATCCCGGGCACCGACTACGTCTACCTCGCCACCCACGAAGGCACGACGCCCGACAGCGGTACCTTTCGCACCGCTCCGCGTGGACGGAAGCCGTTCACCTTCACCAGCTTCGGCGACCAGTCCGCTCCGCAGGTGACCTGGGCGGCCGACGGCAAGGTGGCGCTCGACGCGAACTCCACCCCCGCGACGAAGGACATCGTCACGGGCATCGAGCAGGTCGCCCCGCTCTTCCATCTGCTCAACGGCGACCTGTGCTACGCGAACCTGGACGTCGACCGGGTGCGTACCTGGAACAACTTCTTCACCAACAACACCCGTTCCGCGCGCTTTCGCCCCTGGATGCCCGCGGCAGGCAACCACGAGATCGAGAAGGCCAACGGACCGCTCGGGCTCGGCGCCTACCAGACCTACTTCACCCTGCCCTCCACCGAGACCGACGCCGAACTCGCGGGCCTGTGGTACGCGTTCACGGTCGGCTCCGTCCGGGTGATCGTGCTGCAGAACGACGACAACTGTCTCCAGGACGGTGGCGACGTCTACATCAGTGGCTATTCCGGCGGACGGCAACTCGCCTTCCTGGAGAAGGAGCTGAAGGCGGCGCGCTCCTCCGGTGACGTCGACTGGGTGGTCGTCGCCATGCACCAGGTCATGATCAGTTCCTCGGACGCGAACGGCGCCGACCTGGGCCTGCGCCAGAAGTACGGGCCCCTGTTCGACCGGTACGGCGTGGACCTCGTGCTGTGCGGCCATGAGCACAACTACGAGCGCTCGCTCGCCGTTCGCGGTGTCGTCACCGGCAGCGAGACACTGACCCCGCGCCCGGTCTCCCAGGCCACCGATTCCATCGACACCGGTCTTGGCACCGTGCACATGATCCTCGGCGGCGGAGGCGTCTCGGGCACGACGAACGAGAAGTTCTTCACGGACGGCACCGCCAAGGTGATCACCGCTGTGTCGGCGACCCCCGGCTCCAACGGCAAGCGCACCTCCACCTACACCAAGGAGGAGGCGGTCTGGACCGGGGTCCGGGACATCGAGCACCCCTACGGCTTCGCCGCCTTCACCGTCGACCCCGGAGGGCACCCCGGTGACACCACCCGCATGCACGTGACCTACTACAACGTGAACAAGCCGAACGGCGACCTGTCGGTGTTCGAGACCTTCACGCTCCACCGCCGACGCTCCGACGGCCACTCGAGGTGACCCTGCCGCCGGTCCGCAACGACGGGACAGGAGCTGAACCGTCCGCTGCACAGCGGAGGCGCTATGTCCGGTCGTGGAGACCGGCGTTGACGGCGACGTCGGCCACGACCGCGTGCGGTCCGGCGGACGTGACGGCGTAGCCGCGCGGTATCAACGTCCGGGCCGGCGGAGGCGTCTGCCTACGGGCCAGGGCGTCCGACAGCCGTGCGTGGACCTCGAAGACGCCACTGAGGTGGGTGTGGCGCAGGATCCGAAGGAAACGGGTGTCGTCGGTGACAAGCCGCAGACGTCCGTACCCTGCCGCGATCCGGTTCCGTGCCCGGCACAGGACACCCAGCCCGGCACAGTCGATGAAGGACAGGTGGCGCAGGTCCAGTACGAGATCGGGGCAGGGGCCCGCGGTCAGCGCGTCCAGACGCGCCGACAGCGGCTGCGCCGAGACGAGGTCGATCTCGCCACGCAGTTCCACGACGGTCGTCCCGGCGAGCACGCGCTCCGAGGAGCGCAGGGTGGTGGTGTGGATCTCGGTCATGGCCCGAGCCAACCGGCTCGGCGGGGCGCACGGAAGGGCCGATCGGACCCGCCCGTTTGTTCGACATGGGCCGCTCGGCCCAGCGCACGGCCGTCAAGTCGCAACGATGTGATCCGGCTACCCGACCACGAACGACCCCGTTGGCCGGGGCGCTGAGGGCCGACCGGCCCGAGCAAGGACCCACGTACCGGACAAGCTGAGACCAGCGGGGTGATCGGGAGAAACGAAGGGACGTCATGAAGGGCTTCGTCTTCCACGGCCCGGGACAGTCCTCCTGGGGGGAGGTCCCGGACCCCGGCGTCAAGGACCCCGCCGATGTGATCGTGCGTGTCGACGCCGTCACGATCTGCGGAACGGACCTGCACATCTTCAAGGGCGATGTGTCCGAGGTGCGCCCGGCACGGTCCTCGGCCACGAGGCGGTCGGAGACGTCGTGGAAGCGGGCTCCGACGTGTGTACCGTACGGCCCGGGGACCGTGTCCTGGTCTCCTGCATCACCGCCTGCGGACGCTGCGCGTACTGCCGCAAGGCCATGTACGGCCAGTGCGGGGGCGACGGAGGCTGGATCCTCGGCGACCTGATCGACGGCACCGGTCCGAGTAGGTGCGGGTGCCGCGCGCCGACCTGTCCGTCCACCTGTCCAGCACGCTGGACGCCAAGGACGCCGTCCTGTTCGCGGATATTTCCCCACCGCCTACGAGGTGGGCGTGCTCGACGGCCACATGCGCCCCGGAGACGCCGTCGCCGTCGCCGTCGTCGGCGCCGGCCCGGTCGGACCGGCGGTGATCGCAACCGCCCGGCTGTTTCTCGCCCGAGCGGGTCGTAGCCGTGGGTCTGGGCTTCGCCCGGCTGGACGCGGCGAAGCGGTTCGGCTCCGACGCCGTTGTGGATGCCCGAGCAACCCCCGAGCAGCTGATCACCGACCTCACCGACGGGTTGGGTGCGGACGTCGTCATCGAGGCGGTCGGCGTCCCGGAGACCTTCGAACCGTGCACGCATGGCGCGGCTCGGCGGGCACGTCGCCAACGTCGGCGTGCGGACGGCGCGGCGAGTGGGTGCGCATCGATCCCCTGAGCTTCGCAGGGCGCCGGATCGCGACGCGGTAAGGGACTCTCGCCTTAGAACACGCGCCAGGCCTTGCCCGCCGTACTGCCGGTCAACTTCTCCCTGGACGAGGACGGCGCGGTAGTGCTGCGCACCTCGGCGGCATCGGAACTGGTGCGTGCGATCGACGGCGCGGTGGTCGCCTTCGAGACCGACGCCGCCGCGCACTCCGGTGGGAGTGTCGTCCTCACCGGCATGGCCACGGTGGTGACCGGCCTGACTGAACGCGAACGCCTGACCCGCACGAGGCCGCGTTCCTGGGCGCCCTCGCCGGCAGACGTCTTCGTCCGCGTCGAGCCCGAGTTGGTGTCGGGGCGTGAACTTGTCGAGGGGCGCTCGATGTACGGGGTGGACCTCACTCCCTGAACGCCGGGACCGTACGGCCCTACGACAAGGGGCCGAACGGCGTGCCGACAGGTTCCCGTAGCCCCTGATTCGACCGCCCGTGGAGGACGAGCATCGTCTGCGGAGCCGCGGCGGGAACCCCTTTCCGTGAGCCGGCCCGAGGCGCGGTCGCCCGGGCCCGGGCGACCGCGCCTCGGGCCGAACACCGTGAGCACGGAGCAGAAGGGAAACGGGACATGACTCCCCAATATGTGGTCGTCGGAGTGGACGGTTCGCTGATCTCCGTCCGGGCGCTGGACTGGGCCGCGGACGAGGCCGTGCGGCGCGGAGTCGAACTGGTCGTCGTGTATGCCGTGCCCGACAGTGACGAGGCCGGACCGGTCCTGGCGTCTGCGGTCACGCGTCTCGGCGCACGTCACCCCGAACTGTCCGTGATGACCAGGGACGCCGTCGGCAGTCCAGTACGGACGCTCGTACGCGAGAGTGAGCACGCGGACCTGGTCGTTGTGGGGTCCCGTGGCATGGGCGGAGTCGCGGGGCTGTTGCTCGGCTCGGTGAGTCTGCGTCTGGCCGCGCATGTGCACAGTCCGTTGCTGGTGGTCCGCGGAGACCATCCGTGTGACGAAAGGGGGTCCGTACTGCTCGGCCTGGAGGACGACTCCGACGAGGAAGCGGCCGTCTACGCCTTCCGTGAGGCTGAGCGACGGAATGCCCCGCTGTGCGTCCTGCACTCCTGGACCCACCGGCATGTCAGCCCCGAACTGCCCCCGCTGGTACCGGCGACGAGCCCGGGCCCGGATCAACTCGCCCGTCAGAGTGGAGGGGAGGACGCCGTGCCACGTTTCGCTCTGGCCCGGCTGCGGGAGCGGTACCCCGGGGTCGAGGTGGAGAGTCGCACGATCCGCACCGGACCGGCGCGGGCCCTGCTGGAGGCCACGCGTGAGTCGGCCGTGGTGGTCGTCGGCGCCCACCGACGTACTCATGGGCTTGGGCCGCGACTGGGCCCGGTCGCGCACACTCTGCTGCATCGCTCCCACTGCCCCGTGGTCGTCATGCCCGGCGCCAAATGATCTGGCAGGAAAGGACGTTCGGCCCCTCGCGCGGGTCGTGCAGTCCCTGCGGAATTCCCGGCCGGAGCGAGATATTCGAAGTGCAACGAGAGTCGTCGAATCCAACGTGTCGTGTCCTGGAAAGGGATGAGCATCATGGCGATCCACAACCAACCGCACCACCGCCTGGAGTTCCGCATCCCGTCCCTGTACCGGACCGGGGCGGCACCGGTGGCCGCTACCGACACGGCGGCGGCCACCACCAGCGCCTACGTCCTCGCCGGGCTCCGTGTTCTGACCGGGTTCGTTTTCTTGTGGGCGTTCTTGGACAAGGCGTTCGGGTTTGGTTACGCGACTGCGTCCGGGAAGGGTTGGATCGAGGGCGGTTCGCCGACGAAGGGTTTCCTGAGTTCGGTGGCGGCGGGTCCGATGGAGTCCACGTTCCACGACTGGGCCGGTGCCGGCTGGGCGAACTGGCTGTTCATGCTCGGTCTGCTGGGCATCGGCGTCGCGCTTGTCCTCGGTGTCGCGCTGCGGCCGGCTGCCGTGGCGGGGACGGCGATGATGGCGTTGATGTGGATCGCGGAGTGGCCGCCGGCCAAGCACCTGTCCGACGGGTCGCTGAGCATGTCGTCCAACCCGTTCGCGGACTATCACCTCATCTACGCCGTCGTCCTGATCGCCCTCGCGGCCGTCGGCGCCGGTGCCACCTGGGGCCTGGGAAAGGTCTGGGCGCGGCTGCCGGTCGTCAGCCGGCACACCTGGCTCAAGTGACAGCCGGGCGCCCATCGTGATCGGGGGCACTGCCGCGCGACAGCGGCGGTGCCCCGAACAGTTGGGTGTGGCCGACCCGCACAAGGGCCGGTCGGCCGCATACGGACCTGTGGCCCGTTCTTCCATGAGGCACACGGGAGACAGGAGTGTGAGCACATCCTGGAGGAGGCTCCGCTCATGTCCTCCGGTGCTGTCACCGTCGGCCTGGACGGGTTCGCCCGAAAGCCTCGTAGCGGCCGACCGGGCCGCCCGTGAAGCGGTGCTCCGTGTGGCCCCGTCGCGTCTTGTTCACGCCTGCGGCCAACAGCCGCACGCATACGTACCGTTCGCAGGGCAGGTGCCGTCGCGCGGCGCGGACCGGTCCGTGCGGATGCTGCGTGAGGTCGAGACATCCCTGACCTGTCGTCACCCCGGTTTGCGGATCACAGCGGACCACATCGATCAGCGGCCTGTCGCGGCCCCGGCTGCCGTCGCACGGAAGGCACAGCTACTGGTGCTCGGTTCTCGGGGGCTGGGCCGAGGCACCGGCCATCTGCCCGGCTCCGTGGCGCTGTCCGTGGCAGCCTGCGCCGAGCGGCCCCCGGTCCTCGTGCCCGTCGGCGTGGGCCGTGCGGTTGGGCAGCTCCCGTACAGCCAGGAACCGCCCCGAGGCGACCTCGTGCCGCAGTGTCGTGCTCGGCCTCGGCCGGCACTAACCGATGAACCTGTCGACCGCCCCGACGATGCCCTGGGCCCGCGCGCGCAACCGCGGCGGTGGCTACGGTGTACGTTCCGCCCGGTCCTGCTCCTGGTCGTCGCTCGGGCCGCCGCGCCACGGGGGCGGGGTGGCCGACCTGCGGGCCGTGTCCGTGCGGTGTGCGACGCGCTCCATGCGGCTGCGCAGCCGGTCCTGCAGCCGGTCCGCGAGTGCGTGCGCGCTCGTCTCCCTGGCGTGGACGACCAAGAGGTCGCTTCCCACCTGGATCTCGGCGGTAGCTGACCAAGGCTGCTCGGCGTGATGCGCTGCGGCCCTGGTGATCCGCACCTCGCCGCCGATGCCGACCATCTCCGGTCGGTCGAACAGCGCGGTGAGCTTGGCCCGGGCGTAGGCGACGGATTCCTCGTCGACTTCGCCCTCGGTCCGTACCTGCACGGCGGCTGTCGTGGGGGCATGGCCGCCGGTGTGTCTTGAAGTCATCTGCTCCACTCCTTTGATCGTTCGTCAGCAAATCCAGACTGGCCCGGCCGCCGGGTCCGGACCCAGTGCCACCCGGTCCCGTGACCGGGTCCGTGAGTCCCCTTCCTGTGCCTTCGACCGGGGGCGGGAACAAGGTCGCGACACCGAGGCCGATTTCGTGCACCAGTGCGTCATGAGTGTGGGTGTGCGGCACGTGGCGAGGTGCATCCGACGGCGAACGGCCCGGCGCCGAGAGCCCCATCCGGGGGCCTCCTGCCGCACGACCAGGTGATACGGCCCGTGTGCACGGTCTGCTGAAGGACGGAACCGGCATCACCTTGGTCAGCGGTGGCGCTCGACATCCGACTGCCCGACGGCTACGGACGGGCGCCCGAGAGCGTGCTCGGGACCTACAAGGCCGAGCGTCGCCCCGGCGGCGCTCATTGAGTGCCCACACGTACGGGCAGTCGAGCACGCATGGCCGCGAACCGGGTCATCGGGCCCTGCACGACATCCTGGCTGTGCTGCTCGCCCCACCCGAGGCCAACGGACCGCGCCGGCGTGATCAGCGGTCTGAGGTCGACTACGGCGGGCCCGGCCACGCCTGCCCGAGATGCTGCCGGTCGGCGACGGGGTGCGGATCGGCGTGACCGTGGACAGGGATGCGCGGTCTCAGGTGTGAGGCCGAGCAGACGGTTGCCCAACTGCCGCTGGCGGTCGCGGTTCCGGCGGGTTCGTCGGGTCCGGCGGGATCCACCCCGTCGCCGTGGCGGGGCCTGGCGTCATTGCCCGTCGGGTTCAGACTTCTCGGAGGCGACGCTCGCGGAGTCGGCGTCGTGGTCCAGGTCGAACACGCTCTCACGCAGTGCCCGGGTCACCCCGTCCGGCTCGGCCACGCCGTGCATCAGCCGGATCTGCGCGGGATCCTCACCGATCACCCCGGCCGTGCTGTGCAGGTCCAGTCCGGCGTCGAAGATCTTCCGCACCACGCTCTCGCGGTGGTCAGCGACGATACGGTCCCGCTCCCGGGCCACAGACAGCTCGCGGACCTTCGCCTGCAACGCCGCGTTGGCCACCGAAGAGCCTCTGATACGGTCCCGCAGACCATGAGCCGCCACCGCGATCACTGAGGGCTGTCCAGAGCACCACGCGCCTGGTGACCACGGCACCGGGCGCCGCCTGAGCGATGGACGACGCCGCCTGGCCGGTCACCACCGCCACCACGCACGCCGACTCCCACTGGTGGTGGAAGAGTACCGACCTCGCCACACGACCCGCCCTGGCCGCGGTGGGGGCGGCCGCCCCTTTCGGCGAGGGGCAACTGGCCATTGCTCTCGTCGCCCCGAGACGGTGCTCGGCCCCGCCGGGCGCTTGCCGTGTGCGCTGCTGGGACCGTGCCGCCGTCCCGCCGTCCCGGACCCCGAATCCTTCTGAACCCCCGCAGCGATCGGCTGCCAGGGGCCGACCGGGTCGTCCACGGGCCCGGTCGGCCGACGCGCTCACCGCCTCCGCGCGCGACGCTGGAAAGGGCGAAGAAGAGGAGGGAGAACATGAGCGGCATGATCGAGCGGCTGCCTGGCTGGCCGACGCTCCCCGAGCTGTTCGGCTGGGTCGAGACAGGGCTCCCGGGCACGCACACGATTCCGGGACTGCACACCATCCGGATCGAGGAGCACCTGACCGACGGGACGTACGTGGTGCAGGCGGAGCTTCCAGGCATCGACCCCGCCAAGGATGTCGAGATCACGGTCACGGAAGGCGTTCTGACCCTGCGGTCCGAGCGCAGTGAGGAGACGACGGAGAAGCACCGCACGGAATTCCGCTACGGCAGTTTCGCCCGCTCCGTCCGGCTGCCGGCCGGTGCGAAGGGCGACGAGGCCACCGCCGAGTACAAGGACGGTGTCCTGACGATCACGGTCCCGGTGCCGGAGACGAAGACGGGCACCCGGACCATCCCGGTGCAGCACGGTTGAGCACGCGCACACGCCGTGTCGCGCCATGTGTGCGCGGCCGGGCCGGTTCTCCCGGCCGTGCACACGACCGACCCCGCTCCTTCGACGGGGAGACCGCGACGACCCTCAAGGAAGCACCACCGTCGGCACGACCCGTGGCAGCCCGCGTCGGACCCGCACTGCCCACCTTCCTGGGCGGCGTGGGAACGGTCACCGGCAGCTAGTTCCTCATCGAGGGCGTCAGTACGGGAGGCGTCGCCCGGACGGGGTCCGCAGGTCGAGCGGCGAGGGCCGGCGCGGGATCGAGGGGCGCCTGGTCTCCTGTACGCGCTACATGACCGCCGCCTCCCGGCGCCCCGCGGACCAGGTGCCTCTCACCCGGCCACCGCGTAGGCCCTGAGCCTCGTCCGTGAACGCCCGTACGACGAGGGGGCCTCCGACCCCGGTCCGTGGGCCACAGCGACCACGCACCAGAGCCGACCGGCCCCACCCCCTCGTATCCGTACGGCACACCCCGTTCCCCTCCGGCACGGGAACCGGCCCGGACCCCAGGTCCGAACCGGTCGGCCTTCCGCCTGTCCGTGGCGCTACGAGGCACTGCTCCCGGCCAGCGAAGGCGAGTTGACGGATCCGAGCGGACCCCGGGAGCGGTCCGCGACCGGCACGGTCACCACCGGAACCGTCGCGTGCCGCAGGCACTCACGGCCCACCGCGCCGATCGAGGCCAGTCCGAAGTGCCCGTGCGCCTTGCGTCCCAGGGCCAGCAGCAGGGCGCCACGCGCCTGTTGGAGCAGCACGCGAGCGGGCGGCCCCTCCACCACGACGCGGCGCACGGTGCCACCGATCCTGGGCCCCAGGGCCTCGCGCACGCTGGCGGCCAGGACCTGGGCCGCGCGATCGCGCTCCTGGGCGACCGTCGGACCAGCGGGCGCCGGAGCGTAGGGCGCGTGTCCGCTCGTGACCGGTTCCCAGGCGTGCACCGCGACGAGATCCGTGTGCAGGACTTCCGCCTGGTCGGCCGCCCAACGCAGGGCCGCCAGCGATGCCTCGGATCCGTCGACGCCCACCACGATGCCGTTGCCGTCGGTGTGTTCCGTCATGGCGGCCTCCTTGGTTGGCTCTTGTGACCACGGTGCCCCGGACACGGCAGCTGTGGCGTGGGCCGACGGGGCCCTGTCCGTGCCCAACGGTCCCTTGCGTCGGCGGCGGAGGGCCGGGGACGGGTGCAGCGGTCAGGACGAGGTTCCCGGTTCGTCACTTCCCTGGTCGAGCCGGAACGGCGGATAGACGTCGGTCAGGAGTGCCGCGTAGGCAACCACGCGCGGCACCCACCGGTCGAGCCCGATCACCAGGTCGAACAGACCGCGCGGGTAGCGCCCCCTGGCGGCCAGCGAGACCCCGGCGAACAGGGCGAGCAGGGCGATGAAGCCGCCCGAAGTCCAGGGCACCTTGAGCCCGCCGAGAAGGAAGGCCAGGATCAGGTAGTGCGGAACGCCCAGGAGCCACCACTTCACCAGGACGAGACCACGGGACAGTTTCTCCGGGTACGCCACATCCCAGTGCGTGGGGTAGTCGGGCACGTCGGCGAGAGTGAAGGGCGGGTAGCGGTCGGTGGCCAGGGCGCCGTACGCGTAGTAGAGCACGCGCCAACTCCACCTCAACACACCGTGTTGAAGTCGAACAGCGGGCGCGGGTAGCGGCCGGTGAACAGAATCGAGAAGAAGGCGCCGACGCTCGCCCCCACGAACGCCACCCACAGGAAGAGCAGGACGACGCAGTGGGGGAGGGCGAGCAGCCACTTCACGAGCCACAGCCAGCGGGACAGGGGTGGATCGAGGTCCGCGGCCAGCCGGGCCGGGTGTACCGCGGACATCGCTTCCTTCATGGCGAACGATCCTTTCGGAGGCCAACGCGGTCAACTCCGGTAGTGCTGGTGGTCGTCGTGCTTGCCGATGTAGTGCCGTTCCTCGATGACGGCCTCGCGCTCACCCGGGCGCAGCACGGTGCCGCGGGTGCTCAGGAACGCGATGAGGCCGAGGACCCCGGCCGCCATCAGGAAGAAGCCGACGACGAACGAGCTGTAGCCGAACACCAGGCAGCCGCCCAGCACGGTCGCGCCGATCAGAATGAGAGGAACCATGACCGTCTCCTTCAGTTGTCCGCGCGGATCTCTGAATGCCGTCTCTGTCGGGAGCCAGGGCATTCTTCCTCCGGCGTTACCGCCAGCGTCTCGATCCGATGTCCGGCGGCCCAGGGGCTGAGCGGGCAGACGGCTGGGCCGAGTGGCCTTCGTACCGCCCGGCCGCGCGTGCGAGGGTGACGGTGGAGCCTTGTGCTGCAGGACGCCGAAGTCCGGCGAAGAGGGGTGGGCGCGATGGAGCAGCCCCAGGTCGTGGGTGTCGACGGATCGGCCCCGAGCCTGCTCGCGGTCGACTGGGCGGTCGACGAGGCCGCCCGCTGGGTGTGCCGCCACGGCTGGTGCACGCCGTCGTCCCGGAGGAGCGCGACCAAGCGCTACCGCCCGGACCGGCGATCCCGATCCCCTGCCCGAGGGGCTCCCGGCGCAGGACGTAGTCTCCACGGCGGCGGCCCGCTGCCACGAGGCACGGGCCTCCGCCCTGCTGGACACCGCGGTCAGAGCTCCCTCGGCCTCCGGCCGGGCCGGATCGCGCACGCGCTGCCGCACCACGCGCAGTGCCCGGTCGCGGTCGTACCGCTGTCCGGTTGATCCTCATGCCGGATCCCGATGGCTTCGAAGGGCCGACGCCGTACGGATCCTGGCGGACCGCTCGCGTGAGGAGCACCGAAGTGACCACCTGGACCTGGCAGGACGAGGGCTACGAGGCAGCGCACGAGCGACGGGGGGAGTCGCTGTGCACCTTGGGCGACGATTGCTTCGCCACGCCGGAGCGCTGCCCGAGTGCACGGCGGACGACGTGTAACAGACGTGCCAGGTGTGGGGGCGAACAGCCAGGACCAGCCGGCCAGTTCGTTGTGTCCCAGCGATTCGACGACGGCGGCGCGACGGCCGGGTACGTGCGTGTCGAGGGCGATCGTGCCGATGCGGTGATCCGGAACCGGTCGGCGCGGGCGTCCTCCTCGAAGAGCCGAGTGCCAAGAGGGATCGACACCTCACCTGGGGCTTGACCAGCCGTTCGCGGTGCTCCGCGGGCAGGGTCCGCGGCATGCTCGTGGTGGGGAGAAGCGTTCATCGCGTGCCTCCAGAGAGTCTTGCGGACCTCCCACCTCCGGCGTGTGCCCGTGGGTTCCGACCTGCCATGGGCCACCCGGCCCGCGGACCGGGCCGACCGGCGCCCCCGCGGGAGCCCTGTGGCACCCTGTGCCACCCGGCCTCCCGCGGTTCGATGAAACCGTGAGAGGTACTCGGCAGACAGAGGGGGGTGAACACCGTGGGCACGACCTTGACACCGGAGTTCTGGAGGCAGTTCGCTGTCCTGCTGGTGATCGCGGCAGCGGTCACCCTCGTGCTCAGCGCCGCACTCGACGCGCTGGTGCTGCGGATGCGCGGCCGCCGGACACCGCAGCGGCCGCCGGTCACACCGGTCGTCCGCACGCACCGGCCGGCCCGGCGGACACCCGTCCACCACTGACACGCCGTTCGTGAAGAGCTGAACCCCTGCGCATCGCCCACGGCGGCAATGCCCACGTGTACCGGGGCGAGCGGCCCTATGCGGACGTCGAGCGGGCGAACACCGTCCGGGCCGCCGCCGCGCCCGCCCTGCCGGCCCACGAGCACGAGTTCGTGGGCCAGTTAGGCGACTGACTCCATGTCACCTGCTCTCGAGGAGATGGTGGCGGACCGGCGTTGAGCGCCCTTGGGTTCGGCACCCAGCCCCGGGTCCTGACGGGTCGCCGTCCGGAGCGTTCTCTTGATCCTTTCCGGCCCGGACTCCGGGGCACCGCGCTGGTCACCCATGTTCCTGTGCGCGGCGGCCTTCGACTGGCTCACGACGTTTGGTCGCCGGCCTGCGTGGTCAGCAGCCTGTCCCGGTGTCCCTTGCGCCAGGTCGTGCGCGTCTCGGAGTGCTCGCGCGGCGCGGCACCGATCACATCGGTGGCCTCGGCCTCGATCAGCTCCTGCAGGATGCGCTCGCGCACCACCCTGATTGCTTCAACTCCATCGGCCCGACGTAGCGACTCAAGCAGCCGCATGCCGAATACGACACCGGTGGCACCGGGACAGCGGCCGACATCTTCATCGCGGTCGCCGACGGGCTGCACCACCGGGGCGTCGGCACCCTCCTTGTCGAGCACCTGGTCTCCGCCGCCCGCGCCGAGGGGATCACCTCGTTCATGGCCGACGCGCTCAGCGAGAACCACGAGGTCCTGCGACTCTTCGCCGACCTCGGCCTGCGCACCGCCCGCCGCTTCGAGGGCCCCGAGACGCGCTGCACCATCGAACTCGACGAGGACGAGAACTATCTGTCGGCCATCGACGCACGCGGCCGCGCTGCCGACGTCGCCAGCCTCGAACCGCTGCTGCGCCCGGACGCGGTCGCCGTCGTCGGCGCGGGACGCACACCCGGGTCCGTGGGCCGGGCGATCCTGCACCACCTGCACGCCGGTGGCTTCACCCGCCGTCTCTTCGCAGTGAACCCCTCGGCCACCTCCATCCTCGGCGTGCCCAGCTACCCCTCGGTCAGTGCTCTGCCCAGGACACCCGACCTCGTGGTCGTCGCCGTACCGGCCGCGGCCGTGCCTGCCACCGCCGAGGAGTGCGGCAAGGCGGGCGTACGTGCCCTCACCGTCGTCACGGCGGGACTCGACCCGGCCCAGGTGGAAGCGCTCATGACCGCGTGCCGTACCTACGGCATGCGGCTCGTCGGCCCCAACTGCCTCGGCGTCTCCAACACCGACCCGGAACTGAGCCTCGACGCGACCTTCGCGGCCGATCACCCGCGCCCCGGCACGGCGGGCGTCGCCGTACAGTCCGGGGGCGTGGGCATCGCCCTGCTCGACGGGCTGTCCCGGCTCGGCATCGGCGTTTCGACCTTCGCGTCCCTGGGCGACAAGTTCGACGTCAGCGGCAATGACATGCTCCAGTGGTGGGAGAGCGATGGCCGCACCGACCTGGCCCTGTTGCACCTGGAGTCCTTCGGCAACCCTAGGGCGTTCTCCCGCACCGCCCGGCGGGTGACCCGCCGGATGCCCGTTCTGACGGTCGACGCGGGCCGCACCGACGCGGGCCGCCGCGCCGCCGCCTCGCACACCGCGGCCGCGGCCACCCTCACCATGACCCGCGGGGCGCTGTTCACCCAGGCAGGCATCACCGCGACCCGCTCCGTCGGTGAACTCCTCGAAGTCGCAGCCCTGTTGCACTCTCAGCCGCTGCCCACCGGATCACGGGTCGCGATCGTCACCAACGCGGGCGGAGCCGGGGTCCTCGCGGCCGACGCCTGCGCCGAGGCCGGGCTCACTCTGCCGATGCCCACCCCCGAACTCGTCGACGACCTGCTCGCCGTGCTGCCCGAAGGCGCCGCCGTCGGCAACCCCGTCGATGCCACCGCGGCCGTCACTGAGGAGCAACTCAAGGAGTGTTTGGACCGGATCACACGGCACGCCGGCGTCGACGCCGTCCTCGTAGCCCTGGTCCCCACGGCGGTCGCCGCGGCGACCGGGGACGACCTAGTCCGGGCCGTCACTCACGCAACCGGAAACGGGCCGAAGCCGATCGCCGTGGTCCGTCTCGAACAGGCCCTGTCTGTAGAGCTGTTGCCCACCGTCGGCAACCGGACCGTCCCCGCCTACGCCGAACCCCAAGCGGCCGCGCGGGCGTTGGCGCACGCCGTCCACCGTGCGGCCTGGATCGCCCGGCCCGCAGGGGCGATCCCCGACCTCGACGGAATCGACACCGCGCGCGCCCACACCGTCGTCGAGGCCTACTTCGACGCGAATCCGGACGGCGGCTGGCTCGACCCGCGCCAATGCGCCGAACTCCTCGACTGCTATGGCATTCCCCTGTCGGTCTGGGCCTGGGCCGACACCGAGGACGGCGCCGTCCTCGCCGCCGAACGGCTGTGCGGCGCCGACGGGCGGGTGGTCATGAAGGGCTACTGGCCGGGTCTGTTGCACAAGAGCGAACAGCACGCCGTCCAGCTCGACCTGCGCGGTGAACCCCAAGTGCGCGCCGCCTTCCGCGACTTGGAGACCCGGTTTGCAGGTCTGCTCACGGGCGTGGTCATGCAGCCGCTCGCCGAGCGCGGCACCGAGCTGTTCGCCGGCGTCGTCCAGGACCAGGTCTTCGGACCGCTCGTCCTGTTCGGCCTCGGCGGCACCGCGACCGGGATTCTCGCCGATCAGACCGCCCGGCTCGCCCCGCTCACCGACCACGACGTGCACGACCTGATCACGGCTCCGCGCTGCGCCCCGCTCCTGTTCGGTGCACACGGCAGCCGGCCCGTCGACCTCGAAGGCCTCGAACAGCTGCTGCTGCGGCTGTCCCGGATGGCGAACGACCTGCCGCAGCTGGCCGAGACGGACTTCAACCCCGTACTCGCGGCACCGGGCGGAGTATCCGTCCTCGATGCACGCGTCCGCCTTCTGCCCCGCAGGGCGCAGGACCCGTATCTGCGCCAACTTCGCTGAGGAGGGAACACCATGAAGCACAACACGGTCGGCTCCGTGATGACCACGGACGTTGTCCGTGCCACCCACGGAACGCCGTTCAAAGAGGTGGCACGGCTGCTCGGCGAACATCGCATCAGCGGCCTGCCCGTGGTCGACGACGACGACCGGGTCGTCGGAGTCGTCTCGGAGACGGACCTGATGGCCCACCAGGCCGAGGCACCCGACCCGTACGAACCGAAGAAGCGGTTCCGGTTCGCCGAGCTGACGCGCAGCGCCAGGCAGCGGGCCGCGAAGGCCACGGCCCGCACCGCCGGCCAGCTGATGACCGAGCCGCCCGTCACCGTGCACGCCGACGACACCATCGTCGAGGCGGCCCGGACCATGGCACGGCATCGTGTGGAGCGGCTGCCCGTCCTGGACCAGGAACAGCGGCTCGTCGGCATCGTCACCCGCCGCGATGTGCTCCAGGTCTTCCTGCGGCCGGACACGGAGATTCGCGACGAGGTGGTCGAAGAGGTGCTGGTGCGTGCCCTCTGGCAGGCGCCGCGCAGCATCGACGTCTCCGTGGTGGAGGGCGTCGTCACGCTCTTCGGCCAGATGGAGCGCAAGAGCGAGACGGAGATCGCCGTCTCCATGACCCGTCGGATCGACGGTGTCGTCGCGGTCGTCGACCAGCTCTCCTACCGGCGGGACGACTCGCGCATCCAGCCCGACGAGCAGAAATACCACGGTGTCACCGAGGACTGGGTGCACCACCTGTGAAGTGAGAGGAGGCGGACCGTCATGCCCACCAGCGTGCTGGTCGCCTACGGGACGACGAACGGATCGACCGCGCAGATCGCCGAGGCCGTGGCCGAGGTCCTGCGCAAGGGGGACTCATCCCCGACCTGTCGCCTGCCAGGTTCGTCGTGGACGTGACGCCGTACGACGCGGTGGTGCTCGGCAGCGGGCTGTACGCCGGCCGCCGGCACCGCGACGCTCGCCGGTTCGTGAGCCGACACGGCCGCCAACTGGCCGAGCGTCCGCTGTGGTTGTTCAGCAGCGGTCCGCTGGACTCCTCGGCATCGGAGCGGGACATCCCGCCTGTGCGCGGCGTACGACGCACCATGGTCCGGCTTGGTGCCAGGAGCCACGTCACCTTCGGTGGCTGTCTGGAGGAGGGAGCCACGGGACGCATCGCCCAGTCGATCGTGCGCAACGAGAAGGGCGGAGATTTCCGCGACTTCGGCGCGATCGAGGACTGGGCGGCGCGGATCGCCGCCGAACTGGCGGCGGCACAGCAGAAGGAGTGAGCAGGTGAGCAACGGCTGAATGTCGCTGGTGAGGCGGGTACGGGACGACCCCGGCGCGGAGAGTGCGCGCCGGGGTCGTCCCGTACCGGGGACCGGTGTCAGCGGTTCACGGTCAGCGACACGGTGTCGACGGTCACCGGTGTGCCGTCCCTGGGCGACAGGACGTACGCGGTGAGCAGACCCGGGCCGGTGCGAGCCGCCTTGTAGGGGAACGTCACGTCGAAGGTGCCGCGCGTGCCGGTACCGGACGTCGCCCTGACCACGACGTCCGCGGCGGTGCGCCCGGTGGTGTCGGTGACCCTCAGCCGGAACTGTGCTTCGAACGTGTCGGCGCTGCCCCACACCCTCAGCGGGGTGCGTGCGGTGTCACCGATCAGCGGCGACTCGACCAGCACGGCGGGAGCCCGGTCCTCGAAGTCGCTCCGGCCGACCGGTCCGTTCAGGACGATTCCCTCGCCGCCGAAGGACGTCACCGGCTTGCCGTCGACCTCGAAGGCGACCTTGTGGACGGTCGGGAAGCGGGTCACGGTGAACACGACCTGGGCGAGGCGTTCACGCATCGACAGGCTGCCGCCTTCGTCGTCGTAGCGGCCGGAGAGGTCGACCGTGGCTACGTGGTTGCGGACGACGAGGGAACGCAGCCGCGTTCCGGACGGGATGGCCGTGGCCCGGCCGTGGGCGCGTTCGTAGCGGTCGGGACCGGCCAGCAGGGCTCGTACGGCGGCGGTGGCTGTCGTCGGCGCGGTCACGGTGCGCGGGGCGGGGGAGACCTTCTCGCGGTGCAGGAAGTACACCCCCACACGGACGCGTGTCGTCGTGTCGCCGGAGGGAGCGGTGGTGGGCGCCGCCGTCGCCTCCGGCGCTGTGGGGACAGACGGAGGGCGTGCGCCCGATGTGCCGCCCGACGTGCCCGTGCCGGCAGTGGGAGGCGTGCTCGGGTTGGTGCCGCCAGGCGTTCCCGTACCGGTGGTCGTACCGCACGCGGTGACCGCGAGCAGGGGCAGCGTCAGCGCTGCGGTGACCACGGTGGAGCGGCGCCGGTGCCTGCGGGGTGTGAGCGATGGTGCGCTGTTCATGGCTTCCTCCTCCGACACTTCCAGCGAACTCCCACCGGGAGGCGGCGACCAGTGCCGTACGACCCGGGGCCAGGGCCGAACGGCCTGGCAACCCCGAACATTCGGAGCGAGCACGGCGGCAGCGCCGCGGGAGCCCAGGCACCGGCCCGGAGAGGGCCGCCCAGACCTGATGCGTGGACGGAAGGCCCATGGGCCGGGGGACGATGCGCGAGGATCCTGGAAGGGAACGGTTGATGAAGGGGGCACCATGTCTCTGGCGTACGAACAACACGGCCGTGCGGCTTTGCACCTGGCCCACGCCGCATCTCTCGCGCCCTCGCCGCACAACAACCAGCCCTGGTTCTTCGTCGAGGAGGGCCACGACCACGGCTTCGAGATCCACGCGGATCGTGGGCGCCGACTGGTCCTGACCGATCCGGGCGGCCGGGAGTCGGTCATCGCCTGCGGGGCGGCGCTGTTCAACGCGCGGATCGCCGTGCGCAACCTCGGATTCCAGCCTGTTGTCGACCTGCTGCCGGAGTCCGGCAACCCGGCGTACCTGGCGCGCGTGGCCTTCGCCGCCCATGCCCCGGCCACGTTCGACGAGGCGCTGATGGCGGGCACGATGGCGCACAGGCACACGCACCGCGGGCCGTTCGGGGCGGAGCATGTCGGGGCGGAGCTGCTCGACGAGCTGCGGGAACACGCACGCGCCGAGGGTGCTGCCCTCCACATCGTGGAGGACCCGGAGAGACTGCACCTGCTCGCGGATCTGGTGCGCACCGCGGAGAACGTGCACCGTGCCGACCGGGGGCACACGGCCGAGGTCGCGGGGTGTGTCGGACCGGCCGGAGTCCCGGCCGAGGCCTGCCTGTACCACCCGGACTGCGTACTGCTGGCCGCCCGTGACTATCTGGGCCTCGTCCGGCAGTTCGCTCTCCCACCCCAGAAATGGGTGTCGCGCACGGGTGTGGTCGCCATCCTCACCACGCCCTACGACACCCGTCCGGACTGGCTGCGCGCAGGTCAGGCGCTCCAACGCGTGCTGTTGTACGCGGCGGCCCACCGGGTCCGGGCGGCGTTCCACACCCAGCCCCTCGAAGTACCCTCGGTGCGCGCGGAGGTCCGGACGAGGCTAGCGTTCGGCCGCTTCCCGCAGATGATCCTGCGCCTCGGCCATACGACCCAGGGGCGGCCCATGCCCCGGCGCGGGCCTGCGGAGACGCTCGTCCGCAGTGGCGCGCCGGGCAGGTGAGGATCACGACACCCGGCAGGAGCGGACAGCCGGCCCGAGTGCGCGGGTGGCGGTTTCGGCGCAACCGGCTCGGGCGCCGCATCCACCTCGTGGAGGCCTGGTGCTGCTCGCCGCCTGGACCGTCCCGTGCCACCGGTCAGCAGATGCGGGGGAGCTGCTCGCCGAGCGGCATCTCCACGATGCGCCGTGCGCCGACCAGGGTCCGCAGAGTCACTCGCCCCCGCGGCCCCTCCCGGAGCACCTCGCCGATCCGCACGGCCCGTGCCCCCTCGGGAACCGACCGCATCGCGGCCAGCGCGCTCTCGGCCGCATCGGCTTCCACGAAGGCGACCAGACAGCCCTCGTTGGCGACGACCAGCGGGTCCAGGCCGAGCAGATCACAGGCCGAAGCGACCGCCTCGGGCACGGGAACCGCGCTCTCCTCGACCTCGACGGCAGCGGACGAGTCACGGGCGATCTCGTTGAGCGCCGCGGCGAGCCCGCCCCGGGTCGGGTCGCGCAGCACGTGCACGGCGTCCCCGAGCGGCGCCAGGGCCCGCACCAGCCGGTGCAGCGGCCGGGAGTCGGAGGCGATGTCGCTCTCGAAGCCGAGGCCCTCGCGCGTGCCGAGCACGGTCGTGCCGTGCAGTCCGATCGACCCCGACAGCAGTACGGCGTCCCCGGGGTGCGCCAACGCGGCCGACGGGGCGAGGAGTTCGTGTCGCTGTCCGACACCGGTGGTGTTGATGAACAGCCGGTCGGCCGCACCGCGCCCCACGACCTTCGTGTCTCCGGTGATCACGGGCACGCCGACGTCCTGGGCGGCCTTGCCCAACGACTCCATGACGGCTCGGAGTTCGGCGAGCGGCAGCCCCTCCTCGACGATCAGGGAAACCGACAGCGCGAGCGGCCACGCGCCCCGCATCGCGAGATCGTTGACTGTGCCGTGCACGGCCAGGGACCCGATGTCCCCGCCGGGGAAGAACAGCGGGCTGACGACGAAGCTGTCCGTGCTCATCACCAGGCGGGGATGCCCGGGCAGCAGCGCGGCGTCCTCCAGCGGACCCGTGCCGCCGCCGACGGCCGGCAGCACCAGTTGGTCGAGCAGTTCCCCGGTGAGCCGTCCGCCGGCGCCGTGGCCCAGCAGAACGACCTCGCCCTCGTGGGCGGGGAGGGGGCACTGGATGTTCATGCCGTGCTCCTCGTGGGAGTGCGTCCGGCCGTGTGGAAGGCGGCGCAGGTGCCCTCGGACGACACCATGGGCGCGCCGAGGGGATGACGGGGCGTGCAACGGGTGCCGTATGCGGTGCAGTCGGTGGGCAGCCGAGCCCCGGTGAGAATGGTGCCGGCGATGCACTCGGCGTCCTCGACCGGGCACAGACCGCCCACGTCGAAGCGCCGGGCGGCGTCGAACCCGTGGTACTCCTCGGCGAGTTCGAGCCCACTGTCGGGCAGCTCGCCGATCCCGCGCCAGGCCCGGTCGGTCACCCGGAACACCCGGCGCATCGCGTCCTGCGCCGCGGTGTTGCCAGCCCGTCGCACGGCCCGCACGTACTGGTTCTCCACCTCGTACCAGCCCGATTCCAACTGCCGTACGGCCATGAGGATGCCCTCCAGCAGATCCAGCGGCTCGAAGCCGGTGACCACGACGGGCACGTGGTAGCGGGCGGCGATCGGCTCGTACTCGCGCCAGCCCATCACCGCGCACACGTGCCCGGCGGCGAGGAAGGCCTGGACCTCGCAGTCGGGGTCGTCGAGCAGGGCGGTCATGGCCGGCGGTACGAGGACGTGACTGACCAGCATCGAGAAGTTGGCCAGTCCGAGGCGGGCCGCGTGCAGCACTGCCATCGCGTTCGCGGGCGCCGTCGTCTCGAAGCCGACCGCGAGGAACACGACCTCGCGGTCGGGGTGTTCTGCGGCCAGGCGTACGGCGTCCATCGGGGCGTAGACCACCCGTACGTCCGCGCCCCGCGCCCGTAGCGACAGCAGGTCGGTGTCCGTGCCGGGCACCCGCAGCATGTCGCCGAAGCTGGTGAGGAGCACACCGGGGCGGGCGGCGACGGCCATGGCCCGGTCCAGGGTCTCCAGCGGCGTGACG
This sequence comes from Streptomyces mirabilis, assembly GCF_039503195.1. Classification (NCBI taxonomy): domain Bacteria; kingdom Bacillati; phylum Actinomycetota; class Actinomycetes; order Kitasatosporales; family Streptomycetaceae; genus Streptomyces; species Streptomyces mirabilis. The sequence goes on along the minus strand of NZ_JBCJKP010000001.1, from coordinate 757,349 downwards.
CAGACCGGGCAGCCCGGGCCATGGATCATCCGCATGCCGGCCGGCAGCAGTTCGTCGATGCCCTGCCGGACCAGGGTGTGGGTCTGTCCGCCGCACATCTCCATGATCCGCCAGGGGCGCGTGGCCGTCCGCCGCAGTTCGTCCAACAGCTGCCGCGCGAGCACCGGATCCCGGTACTCGTCCAGGTACTTCATCGGTGCGTGAGGTCGAGTCGGATGTCCACGACCCCCTCCACCGACCGCACCGCGTGGGCCACCACGGGCACGAGCGAGCGGTCGGGCAGGGAACCGCCGAGCGTGACCACGCCCTCGGCGACACTCAGCGTCAGGGCGGTGGTGACCGGGAGCCGGCCGAGCACGTGGTGCCGGATCTCCTCGGCGATCTCCTCGTCGCCCCGCAGAAACACCGTCAGCAGATCGCTGCGACTGACCACGCCCTGCAGCAGGCCGGCCCCGTCCACGACGGGCAGCCGCTTGACGTGCCGCCGGGCCGTGATGCGGGCGGCCTCGGCCGGCGTGGCGTCCGCGTGCACGGTGATCGCCGGGGCGCTCATCAGCTCGCCCGCGGTCACCGCGCTCGCCTTGGCGGGCACCGGCGCATCGCCTTCGACAGCGCCCCGGTACTCCTCCTTGGCCAGTAGATCCGCCTCGGACACCACCCCGACGACCCGTCCCTCGCCCGCCAGCACCGGCACGGCGCTGCCCTTGCACTGGTCGAGCGGTTCGACGATCTCCTTGAAGGGCGCCTCGCTCCCGATGGCGACGGCGGTGTGGGGCATCACATCGCTCACGGTGTATGGAGATTCAGACATCACAGCCTCCCGCGGATGGGTCCGAGGTACGGACGACGGTCAGGTCGAGGAAGTGGGTGGAGCACGAGATGCATGGGTCGTGGTTGCGGATCGCCCGCTCGCACAGCGCCGTCAACTCGTCGTCGTCCGGGTCGTGTTCGCTGATCGCACGCTGGGCCAGACGGTGCAGGTCGTCCTCGATCGCACCCTGGTTCTGCGCGGTGGGCGGTACCAGCAGCGCGCTCTTCACGATGCCGTCCGCGTCGAGTTCGTAGCGGTGGTAGAGCAGCCCGCGCGGCGCCTCGGTGGCGCCGTGCCCGACACCGGCTACCCGGGGCACCTGCGCGTACGGGTGCGCGGGCGGCTCGTAGCCGTCGATGATGCGCAGTGCCTCGGCGACGGCGTACACCGTCTCTACGGCCCGCACCAGGATGGACCGGTACGGATTGCGGCACACGGCACCCTCGCGCGGATCACCCAGCCCCGCCTCGACCGCCGCCTCCAGCGCCACCGGCGACAGCAGCCGGCCGTTGACCGCGAATCGGGCGAGGGAGCCGGTGAGATGAAGGCGCCCGTCGAGCCGTGAGTGCAGGGCGGTGGAGTGGGCGACGTGGGTCTCGACGACGTGCTCGGTGAAGTCCCGTACCGGGAAGGGGGAGTTGGTGCCGTCGGCGCGAAGGGCGGTCGGGGTGCCGCCCTCGATGGCGTACGTGTCCGGTTCTGCCAGCGCGAGCAGGTCGGCCTCGACACGCGCGTCCGGGAACTCGAAGCCCGCGACCCAGCGCACGGTCTCCCACGCATCGTCGAGGGCGCGCTTCAACTCCTCGGTCAGTGAGCTTAGTTCGTTGTGCGTGGGAGCGCGGTGGAAGCCGCCGAGACGGACGTTGACCGGGTGCACGGCCCGCCCACCGAGCAGCTCCATCAGGGAGTTGCCCGCCTTCTTCAGGCGCAGCCCCCGTTCGACCTCGGCGCGGTGCGTGCGCGCCAGGTCGATCGCGCTCGGCCGGCCCAGGAAGTCCGGAGCGTGCAGGAGGTAGATGTGCAGGGCCTGGCTCTCGATCCACTCGCCGCAGTACAGCAGCCGGCGCAGGTCGCGGATCGCCGGGTCGACGCTCACCCCGCAGGCGTCCTCGATCGCAGCGCACGCGCTCAGCTGGTAGGCCACCGGGCAGATCCCGCACACGCGGGCCGTGATGTCCGGCGGCTCGGTGTACGAACGGCCGCGCAGGAACGCCTCGAAGAAGCGCGGCGGCTCGTAGATCTCCAGCCGCGCGTCGGTGACCGTGCCGTCGTGCACATGGAGGGTGAGCGCGCCCTCGCCCTCGACCCGGGACAGCGAGCCGACGTGCAGCACACGGGATCCACGGTGCGTCACTTGCGTAACTCCTTATCGAAAGCGGGGGCGTTGAAGGTGCGCAGGATCCGCACCACGGCGTCCTCGTCGAGGCCGTCGCGGCGCAGCAGCGGGATCAGCGCGGGCAGGTTCACCGTGCCGGACGGGCCGAAGCAGCCGAAGCAGCCGCGGTGGTAGGCCGGGCACAGTGCGCCGCATCCGGCGTGCGTGACCGGGCCGAGGCAGGGGGTGCCGTGGGCGACGGTGACGCAGACCGTGCCGCGCCGCTTGCACTCGAAGCACACGCTGTGGTCCGGGACGTCCGGCTTGCGGCCGGCCAGGAACGCGGTGATCACCTCGATGAGCTGCCGCCGGTCGACCGGACAGCCGCGCAGTTCGAAGTCGACGTCCACATGGGCCGAGACGGGGGTGGAGGTGGCCAGCGTGGAGATGTGCTCGGGGTGCGCGTAGACCGTGCGCCGGTACTCGTCCACATCGGCGAAGTTGCGCAAGGCCTGGATGCCGCCGGCCGTCGCGCACGCCCCGATGGTCACCAGGTGCCGCGAGTCCGCGCGGATCGCCCGCACGCGTTCGGCGTCCTCGGGCGTGGTGACCGAGCCCTCGACGAGAGACAGGTCGTAGGGGCCGGGAGCCATCGCGCTGGACGCCTCCGGGAAGTGTGCGATCTCCACCTCGCGCGCCAGCGCCAGGAGTTCGTCCTCGCAGTCCAGCAGGGTGAGCTGGCAGCCGTCGCAGGAGGCCAGTTTGAACACCCCGAGTTTCAGTGCCACGTCACAACTCCCTTACAGAAAGCAGGGGTTCGGCCAGGTCCCAGCCCACGACCGCACCGGCCTGGCACAGCAGCACCGGACCGAGCTGGCAGTGCCCGCAGTGGCCGGTCGCACAGCGCATGTTGCGTTCCAGGGAGACCCGGATGCGGTCGCGGGGCACACCGCGGTGTGCGAGTTCGCGGGCGGTGGCACGGATCATCGGCTCCGGACCGCAGACGAACGCCGTCGTGTCGTCCGGATCGAAATGGGGCCGCCCCAGCAGCTGGGTGACCACGCCGACGTCCCCGCGCCAGCCCGCGTCGGGCAGGTCGACCGTCACGCCGGTGTACGCCGTGGCCCAGCTCTCGCCCTCCATGCGGGCGATCAGATCGTCCGGGGTGCGCGCCCCGATCAGCACGTTGACCCGGCGGTACGCCTCCGGTTCGGCCAACGCGCTCAGGATCAGCGGCCGCAGTGGGGCGAGCCCGATGCCGCCCGCCACGACCAGCACGTCCTGGCCGCGCGCCCGTTCCAGCTCCCAACTCGTGCCGTACGGGCCGCGGATGCCGACGACGTCCCCGACCCTGGCCGCACACAGCCCGTCGGAGACCGCGCCCACCGAACGGACCGTGTGCGCGAGACCACCCGTGGCCTGCACGGAACTCACCGAGACGGGGATCTCGCCGCGGCCGAAGCAGTGCACCATCGCGAACTGCCCCGGCACGAAGTCGGGCAGCGGCGTGTCCACCGGTTCGAGCCGCAGCGTCACCGTGTCACCGGTCTCCCGCCGGCGGCCGACCACACGGTGGGGGACCGGTACGGCGGTCATCGCGGTTCCTTCGTCTCGTACGTCCCGTACAGGTCGACCAGACGGGCGCGGGCCGCGTTGAGCCGGTGGGCCAGCACTCGTCCGACCCAGTGTTCGACGGCCTGTCCGAAGGCGGGGTCGTCCAGGCACATCAGCCGGACGGCGACCGCGTCGAACTCGTAGGCACGCAGCTGGGTCACCGCCGCGGCGCCCAACTGCCAGACGTAGGGCTCGTACAGCCACGACCAGCCGACGAGATCCCCGATCCCGAGCGTCTCGACGACCGGGGTCCGGCGGCCGGGCACCTGCATGTCGAGGGCGGCGGTGCCGTCCCGGACGATCCAGAACCGGTCGGCGTGTCGGTCCTCCTCGAACAGCCGGGTGCCCGCCGGGAAGCTGACTTCGCGGCCGACGTGCAGCAGTCGTTCACGGTGGTCGTGGGGCAGTGCGTGGTTCATGCGGAGGGCGATCGAGGGGGGCATCAGTCCGTCTCCGTTTCGTGTTCGGCCTCCAGCGCGGCGACTTCCTCCGTGATGTCGATACCGGCCGGGCACCAGGCGATGCAGCGGCCGCAGCCCACGCAGCCGGAGGTGCCGAACTGGTCGTACCAGGTGGAGAGTTTGTGGGTGAGCCACTGTCGGTAGCGGCTGCGGGGCGTGGAGCGGACCGGGCCGCCGTGCAGATACGAGAAGTCGAGGTCGAAGCAGGAGTCCCAGCGCTGCCAGCGCTCGGTGTGGTCACCGGTCAGGTCGGTGATCTCCTCCGTGGTGGTGCAGAAGCAGGTGGGACACACCATCGTGCAGTTGCCGCAGGTCAGACAGCGCTGGGCGATGTCGTTCCAGCGTTCGGCGTCCAGGCTCGCGCCCATCAGGGCCCGCAGGTCGACCGGCGGCATGGAACGACCCATGCGGTCGCGGGCCGCGTCCACCGATTCGCGGGCGGCGGCCTCAGTGACCAAGTCGGCCGTGCGGTGCGGGACTTGCTCGATCAGCCGGGCGCCCTCCGCGCTGCCGACGCGCACCAGGAACCGGTGACCTTCGTCGTCGATCACCTCCGTCAGGGCGAGGTCGTAGCCGGGACCGGCCGCGGGCCCGCCGCCCATGGACACGCAGAAGCAGGTCGCGCCCGGTTCGGTGCACTCGGCGGCGATCAGCAGCGCGCGCCGCCGGCGTTTCCCGTACCCGGTGTCCTCGTACCGTCCGTCGGTCAGGACGTGGTCCTGGATCGCGATGGCGCGCAGGTCGCAGGGGCGGACACCGAGGAAGGCGTATGACGACGGCTCGGGCTCGTGCGCGGTGAAAGCCACGCGGCCCTCCGGTGTCCGGTCGGCGCTCCACAGTCGCTCGCGCGAGGGGTGCAGATACGATTTCCAGGACTGCGGTCCCGCGCTGTGCGCGAAGGCGGCCCCGTCCTCCCGGGGGGCCAACCGGTAGCGTCCGGCGTCCAGTTCGACGCCCCAGCCGTAGGGGAGCGCGTTCGCCGAGGTCAGCTCCGACAGTACGATCGCGCCGTCGCGGAGGGTCGGTCCGACGACGGTGCGTCCCTGCGCCACCAGGGCCGCGACCAGGGCGTCCAGACCGTTCCGGTCGAGTACGGCGGTCGGGGCTGTGGTGGCGGTCATGTCGGTCCTCCCAGTCCAGGGGTTCGTCCGAGGCGGCTGCGTGTTCCTCCACCGCCAGGTTCGGCCCTCGGCCGGGTCCGGGGGAGGGGCCGACCGGCCCTTCGCGGCCGGGCCGAGCGGTCCTTGGGGGCCGACCGGCCCGCGAACCGTCAGGTAAGGGGCTCGCCCAACTCGCCCTCGACCGCGCCCGCCATCGCCCGCAGGACGTCGAGCGTGCGCCGTGCCTCCGCCTCATCGACCTGGGTGATCGCGAAACCGACGTGCACGATGACGTACGACCCGACGTCCGCCTCGGGCGTGCAGCTGAGGCAGACCTCGCGCCGGATGCCGCCGAAGTCGACCGTGGACATGCGCAGTCCGGCGTCGTCGTGGATTTCCAGGATCCGTCCCGGGATGCCCAGGCACATGCGTGTTCACCTCTCCCCGGCCAACCGCGCGGCCGCGACCGCCGCCTGGCCGTAGCTGATTCCGCCGTCCCCGACCGGAACGTGACCGCCGACCAGCACCCGCAGTCCCTGCGCGTGCAGTCGGCGCTTCACCTCGGTCAGCAGCCGCCGGTTGACGAAGCAGCCGCCGCCGAGGCACACCGTGTGCGGCGCGCCTTCGGCCACCGCCCGTGCGACCAGCTCCGCGGTGACCAGCCCGAGCGTCACATGGAAGGCGGCGGCCAGCCGGGCCGCGGGCTCCCCGTCCGCCTGCCGTTCCAGCAGGTCGGCGAGGGTGGGCGCGGGATCGTACACCCACAGGCCCTGCGCCCGTACGACACGGTGGGCGAGCGGGACGGCGTGCTCGTCGCCCGCCGCGGCTTCGAGCAGGACGGCCGCCTCGCCCTCGTAGCTGACCCGGTCGGCGAGGCCGAGCAAGGCCGCGACTGTGTCGAAGAGCCGTCCGGCGCTGGACGCGCGCGGGCAGTTGACGTCCCGGGCGATCATGGCGCGCACGATGGCCACTTCGGCCGGATCGAGCCGGTCCCTGAAGGACCGGGTGAGCCACGGGTACGGGCGAGGGAAACCCAGCGTTTCACCGCCGAGCAGGCGGCCGAGGGCCGTACGGGACGGATGGCGTACCGCCGCGTCGCCGCCGGGCAGGGGCGCGGTCGCGAACCTGCCCACGCGGCGGTAGCCGCTCAGGTCGGCGACGAGGATCTCGCCACCCCACAGCGTGCCGTCGTCGCCCAGCCCGAGACCGTCGTAGGCGACCCCGAGGAACCGGCCCCGCACCCCGTGTTCGGCCGCGCACGCGGCCACGTGCGCGTGATGGTGCTGCACCGGGATGCTGTGCAGCCGCTGCTCCTGTGCCCACTGCGTGGACAGATAGCCGGGGTGCAGGTCGTGCGCCAGGGCCACCGGCTCGATGCCCGTGAGTCGTTTGAGTTGGTCGTACGACGTCCGGAACGCGTCGTGGGTCGCCACATTCGCCAAGTCGCCCGTGTGCGGCCCCAGATGGGCCCGGCCGTCGGCGGCCAGCGTGAACGTGTGCTTCAGCTGGGCGCCGGCCCCGGCGACCGGTTCGTGTACGCGGAGGGGCAGCGGGGCCGGGGCCAGCCCGCGTGCCCGGCGGACCGTGATCCGGGTCCGGCCGGTGCACTGCACCACGGAGTCGTCGTAGCGGGAGTGGATCGGTCGGTCGTGCGTGAGGAAGCCGTCCGCGACGCCCGCCAGGACGCGCCGGGCCTCCGCGTCCTCGATGGTGATGGGCTCGTCGCCGAGGTTGCCGCTGGTGACCACGAGCGGCCGGACCAGCTCGTCGAGCAGGAGGTGGTGAAGGCCGGTGGTGGGCAGGAACAGGCCGATCCGGCGCACGCCGGGATGAACCTCGGGCGCGAGCGGGGCCGGGCCGTGCCACGGGCGCCGGGCGAGCAGCATCACCGGGCGCTCCGGAGATGTCAGGATGCCTCGCTCGGTGGCGCCGATCTGGGCCAGCCGGGCCGCCGTGCCGAGGTCGCGGACCATCACGGCGAACGGTTTCGTCGGGCGGCGCTTGCGGCGCCGCAGCTCAGACACGGCCGTCGGATCGCCCGCGTCGCACACCAGTTGGTAGCCGCCGAGTCCCTTCAACGCGACGATCCCGCCCCCTACGACGGTCTTGACCGCGGCTTGCAGGGCCGCCTCGCCGCGGAGTTCCTCCCAGGCCAACTCCGGTCCGCAGGCGGGACACGCGATGGGCTCGGCGTGGAAGCGCCGGTCGGCCGGGTCGGCGTACTCGGCCGCGCAGTCCGCGCACAGCGGGAACCGCCTCATAGTCGTGCGGATCCGGTCGTACGGCAGGTCCTCGACGATCGTGGCTCGCGGCCCGCAGTCCGTGCAGTTGATGAACGGGTAGCGGTGGCGCCGGTCCGCGGGATCGCGCAGTTCGTGCAGACAGGCCTCACAGATCGCCGCGTCGGATGGGACCTCGCGTCCCGTGCGATCGGCGGGTGCGGGCGCGCTGTGCCGCACGTGGAAGCCCGGGCGGTACGCCGACTGCCGTGTGCTGTCGGCCAGTTGGACCCGGCGTACCCGGGCCAGGACGGGTGCGCCGGCTTGCAGCCGGGCCGCGAACTCGTCGATGGCGGGGGGCGGTCCGGCGACCTCGCCCTCCACATGACCGTCGACGTTGGCCACCCAGCCGTCCAGGCCGAGCTCGGCGGCCGTCCGATAGACGAACGGGCGGAAGCCGACGCCCTGGACGGTGCCGTACACACGGAATTGCCGCATCATCATGACCGCCCCCCGCTGATCGCGTCCCGGTGCCGTGCAAGTTCGTCCTCGACGGCCGTCACGAGCGGATCCACGGCGGCCGCGACAGCGGGGGAGAGACCGGTGCCGAACGAACCGTCGGCGCCCTCCACCGCGTACACCACCAGGTGGTCCGGCAGGAGTCCGAGAACCCGGGCCAGTTCGACGGCCTCGCCGAGTCCCAGCCCGTGCGAACTCGTGGTCCGCGGCCGGTCGAGGAGTCCGGCATGCAGTTCGAGCCGGTGGACGCGGCCGGGGGCACCCGGGTGCGCGTGGGCCGCGTCGACGACCACGGCGAGCGCGGCGCGTTCCCACAGCCCGATCAGCCGGCCGGGGTCACCGTCGCAGGTCGCGAACACGGTGTCCGACGGGAGAGGCCCGTCGCCGGCCCGCTTCCGGAGCCGTTCGACCACGGCCCAGCCCACGCCGTCGTCGCGCCGGAACTCGTTCCCGACGCCGATGACGGCGAAGCGCGTACGCGTCCTCATACCTCTCACCGTGCGCCGGCGTCGTTCGATCCCACAGGGGCCGAACGACCCATCGCCCAGGGCCGATACGCCTGGCCCCGGCCTGGGCCGCACGACCGCGACCGGGCATCGCGCGTGCTCCAGGAGGGCCAGGGCGGTGTGTCGGCCGACCACCACCCACCCGGAGGTCTCCGAGGCGTGGGCCAGGGCCTCGGCCCGGGGAACAGCAGCGCGTCCGCCCGGACATCGACGGCCACGTACTTCGCGCGCCATGGCCGCGGCGCGTCGGACAGCAGGGCCACCTCGTGGTCCTCCCAGGCGGCGCGGTCCTTCTCCGGCACCGGGAAGGGCGACTCGGCTGCGCCCACCGGCAGCGCCCAGGTGTACGCCGTGCGGCCGGGCTGCCTCGAAGGCGAAGCCGGGCGCGCCGCCCGCCGGGTCCCGGGCGTCGACACCCACGGTCACGGCATCGATGTGGCCCGGTGCATCCGGCCCCGCGAGGGTCCCGGGTACTGGCACCAGCGGCCCGGCGCATCCGGTGACCAGGGCCGCTGCGGCCGAGCCCAGGAGCGCCTGGGTGCTGACCCTCGCCGCGCAGGCCGAGGACGACCAGTTCCGCGCGCGCTCGCCGCCCGCAGCTCGGGGACGGGCGCGCCGGCGAGGCTCACGGCCCGGACCGTCAACGACTGGTGCCAGCCAGTGAGTTCGGCGACCACGTGGTACGCCACCTGTTGGTGACCGTCCGGGCGGTAGGGCCGCTCCACCGGGCCCAGGTTCTCCGGCGGTGCCACATACACCGCCCGCAGGGGCAGCCTGTGCCGCAGCGCCTCGGGCGCGGCCCGGTCCGCGGCCGCACGGCCGCGTGCCGACCGGTCGACTCCGGCGGTGATCACTCGTTCCATGGTGTGCCGCGTTCCAGGTCCGTGGCCTCTCCACCCCGACTGTGCGAGGCGGGTGAGCGCTGGGGCCGAACGGACCTCGGGTGCAGACCTGGCGGCCCATACCTGCGGGTAGATCGCGGGGCGACGCTGGCAGGGAGGAGCAGACCGAGCGCAGGAGGTGCGGATCATGCTTCCGCCCGTCATCGCGGGAGTCGACGGCTCCGCCGAGAGTCTCGCCGCCGCTGAGTGGGCCGCCCATGAGGCGGCACGCCGCGATCTGCCGTTGCGGCTGACGCACGTCTGGAACTGGCATCCGCGCCAGGAGGACGGCGAACCCGTCACGGCCGCCCAGCGGCATCAGGCGCGGCGGGTCCTGCGGCAGGCGGAGGAGCGGGTGCGGTCGGCCGCCCCCGATGTCCACCTGTACGACGAGCAGGTGGAGGGTCCCGCGACCGCTGCCCTGCTGAAGACGGCCCAGGAGGCCGAGCTGATGGTGCTGGGCTCACGCGGTCTGAGCGGCTTCACCGGGTTCCTGATGGGCTCGGTCGCGCAGGGCGTCGTGGCCCGTGCCCCATGCCCCGTCGTCCTTGTCCGGGCGGACGAGGAAGTCTCCGACGAGCACCTTCCGGCGGACGACGGCGCCACCTCCACCCGGACCGGCCACCGGGATGTGGTCCTGGGCGTCGACCTGGGCGATCCCTGCGACGCGGTGATCGAGTTCGCCTTCGAGGCGGCCCGGCTCCGCGGCGCGCGGCTCCGTGTGGTCCACGCGTGGCAGCCACCGTCCCCGCTGGGGCTCGGCCCCGGCGAGATCGGCCTGGTGAACGGACCGCAGCGAGCCGAGGAATGGCACGGCTTCCTGTCCGCCGTACTCCAGGTGTGGCTCGACAAGTACCCCGGCGTCGAGGTCACCGAGACGGTCACGGAGGGCCGAGCCCGGTCCGCGCTGCTGCGGGCCGCCTCCGGGGCGGGCCTCCTGGTGGTCGGCCGGCACCTCACCGACCGGTCGGTGGGTCCGCGCATCGGCCCCGTCACGCATACCGCCATCCATCACGTCGGCTGCCCCGTGGCCGTCGTACCCCACGAGTGAGAGGCCCGAGTCCTGATGACTGCGCCGACCAAATACGTGTACGAGTTCGCCGAAGGCAGCCGGGAGATGGCCGCCCTGCTGGGCGGCAAGGGAGCCGGACTGGCCGAGATGACCCGGCTCGGGCTGCCGGTGCCGCCCGGCTTCACCGTCACCACCGAGGCCTGCAAGGTCTACTTGGAGTCGGGCGAGGAGCCGCCCGAGCTGAGCGTCGAGGCGGCCCGCGCGCTGGCCGGACTGGAACGGGCCATGGGCCGGACCCTCGGCGCGCCCGACGATCCGCTGCTGGTGTCCGTGCGCTCGGGCGCCCGCTTCTCCATGCCCGGAATGATGGAGACCATCCTCGACATCGGACTCAACGACCGGTCCGTCACCGGACTCGCCAAGGCCTCCGGACAGGAGCGGTTCGCGTGGGACTCCTACCGGCGGCTCATCCAGATGTTCGGCCACACCGTGATGGGTGTGGACGGCGACCTGTTCGAGCAGGCCATCGCCGAACACAAGGCACGGCGCGAGGTGGCTGGCGACCACGACCTCGACACCGCTGAACTCGCCCTGATCACGGAGGAGTTCAAGGCCATCATCCGCAAGGAGACCGGCGAGGACTTCCCGCAGGACCCGGCAGAGCAGCTGGCCCGCGCCATCCGCGCGGTCTTCGACTCCTGGAACGGCGAACGTGCCCGCGTCTACCGCCGCCGCGAACACATCTCCGAGGACCTCGGCACCGCGGTCAACGTCCAGGCGATGGTCTTCGGCAACCTCGGCCCCGACTCCGGCACCGGCGTCACCTTCACCCGTGACCCCGCCACCGGCGAACGCGGGATGTACGGCGACTACCTGCCCGACGCGCAGGGCGAGGACGTCGTGGCGGGCGTTCGTGACGCCCTGCCGCTGGTCGAGCTGAAGCGGCTCAACCCGCGCGCGTACGTTCAGCTCAGCGATCACTTGCGCACCCTGGAGCGGCACTACCGCGACCTGTGCGACATCGAGTTCACCGTCGAGCGCGACAAGCTGTGGATCCTGCAGACCCGCATCGGCAAGCGTACCGCCGAGGCCGCGTTCCGCATCGCCCACGACCTGTGCGAAGAGGGGACGATCACCGCGCACGAGTCCCTGGTCCGCGTCGACGGCGCCGACCTGACCCGTCTGATGTTCCCCCGCTTCGACACCACCCCGGCCGACGTGCCGCTCGCCCAGGGCGTCCCCGCCTCCCCGGGCGCGGCGGTCGGCGTCGTGGTCTTCGACTCCGCCGAGGCGGTACGACGTGCCGCGACCGGTGAGGACACGGTCCTCGTCCGCAGGGAGACCACTCCCGACGACCTCCCCGGCATGATCGCCGCACAGGCTGTCCTGACCAGCCGGGGCGGCAAGACCAGCCACGCCGCCGTCGTCGCACGCGGCATGGGCAAGGTCTGCGTCTGCGGCGCCGAAGCCCTCAACGTCGACCCGGCAGCTCGCCGGTTCACCACGGCATCGGGCGCGGTCGTGTACGAAGGCGACACCGTCTCCGTCGACGGCACCGCAGGCACAGTCCACCTCGGCGCACTCCCCCTGACCGCCTCCGACGTCGGCCGCGCACTGGAGACCGGTACCGCGAGCGGGCCGCTCACCGAGGCGGTCCTGGGCGCCCTCGGCCACGCCGATTCCGTACGGCGCCTCGAGGTGCGGGCCAACGCCGACACCCCCGAGGACGCCGTACGCGCCCGCGGTCTGGGCGCGCAGGGCATCGGACTGTGCCGTACCGAGCACATGTTCCTCGGTGAGCGCAGGGCGCTGGTCGAGGCGATGATCCTGGCCCGCGACGACAGTGCCCGCCAGCAGGCCCTGGGAGCCCTGCTGCCCCTCCAGCGCGAGGACTTCACCGGCATTCTCACGGCGATGGACGGCCTGCCGGTGACCATCCGGCTCATCGACCCGCCGCTGCACGAATTCCTTCCGGACCGCACGGAGTTGGCCGTACGGCTGGCTCGCGCCGAGCAGCCGGACCCGCACGACCGTGAACTGCTCTCCGCCGTCGAGCGTATGCACGAGCAGAACCCGATGCTCGGCCTGCGCGGCGTCCGGCTCGGCCTGGCCGTGCCCGGTCTGATGGCCATGCAGGTGCGGGCGGTCGCCGAGGCCGTGGTCGAGCGGCTGCGGGCCGGCGGCCGGCCGCGCGCCGAGATCATGATCCCGCTGGTCGGGACGGTCGAGGAACTGCGGCTGGCGCGCACTGAGGCGGAACGGGTCCTCACCGAGGTCCAGGAGGAGACCGGCACGACCCTCGACTGCCCGATCGGCACAATGATCGAGCTGCCGCGTGCCGCGCTCACCGCGGGACGCATCGCCGAGTGCGCGGACTTCTTCTCCTTCGGCACCAACGACCTGACCCAGACCACCTGGGGCCTGTCCCGCGATGACGCCGAGGCCTCCTTCTTCCCGCTGTACCTGGAGAAGGGCGTCTTCAGCGTGTCGCCGTTCGAGACGATCGACCAGGAGGGCGTCGGCCGACTGGTGGAGCTGGCCGTCGAAGCGGGCCGCAGCGTCAACACCCGCCTGGAGACGGGGGTGTGCGGCGAACACGGCGGCGACCCGGAGTCCATCCACTTCTTCCACCGGGCAGGTCTCGACTACGTCTCCTGCTCGCCGTTCCGCATCCCGGCGGCCCGGCTGGAGGCCGGACGGGCGGTCCTCATGGACACCACCGGGGGCAGCGACAGCAGGTGAGCAGAGCCGCGACGGCAGCTCGGGAGCGGGTCGCCCGCACGGGACCCGCGTCCGAGCTGCCCTTGGCGCTGCGACCCGTCACCGAAGGTCGGGACGCGCTCAGAACAGCGCCGGCACCGCCGCCTCGATGAGATGTGGTCCCGGCTCGGTGAAGGCCTCGCGCAACCGGTCCGTGAGATCTTCGGCGGTGGCGGCACGCGACGCTGGTACGCCCCTGCCGCGGGCGAGGGCGACGAGGTCGAGGCCGGGGCAGACCGAGCGGGTCTTGCGGTGGCCCCGGGGAGCCGGAGGCCCGAGGTATCGGCCTCGTCCAGCACGGTCACTGCCTCGCACGAGCGGTTCGCGATGCCGCATCCGAATGGTCCAGCTGGGCGGTGTTCCTCAGCCACCCGGCGCTGTCCGCGGACTGGATGCCGCGGTGGAAGGCGTCCGCTATCTTCACGTAGCCCGTGTCGTTGGGATGCAGGGTGTCGGTCAGGTCGGCGGTGGTCAGGCTGCTCATGTCCACGTATGCGACGTGCTTGCCCGCGGCCCGTGCCTCGCTCACGATGTGGGGGGCGGCCTGGTTGTACGAGGCACGGTACTGCTCCACCGTGCCGCTGGTGGATACGACCAGGGAAGCCACGAGGACGGTTGCGTCGGGGACGGCGGCGGTGATCTGGTTGACCAGCGACTTCAGCCGGGCGGTGGCGGTGGCGGGCTGGTAGTTCCCGTTGAGGTCATTGGTGCTGATCTCCAGCGTCACGACGTTGGGCCGGTGGCGGGTCAGCGAGGCGTCGGCGAGCGCGGCGATCTGGTCAATGCGGTATCCGGAGTGGCCTTCGTTGTCGGGGTCGGACATCGAACCGCCCCGCAACGTGCCGACGAAGTCCAGCGGATGGCCTTCCGCCGCAAGCTTGTCCCACAACGGACCCCGGTAGCCGTTGCCTACTGCTTCCCTCACCCCAGGTGATCGAGTCGCCCAACGGCATGACCCGCAAAGGCGTGTTGGAGGCGGCGGAGGCAGGGGTCACACCTGCCGTCGTCACCCCGAGCGCGCCAGTGGCAAGAGTGAGGAGCGATGAAGTCCAGGACTTTCTCATTCAGGCGTCCTCTCATGACGAGTGAGTGCCGAATCAACGGGGCTGAATCGCCATACGAGTCAGCAAACCGGCCGTCGTACCGTCCCGTTGGCGTCGACGGCCGACTCGTACAGATATCACGCACATCCCTGGCTGGACATCCCATGGATGTCAGAATTTAGGGATAGGCGACACAGGGTGAACTCTGCGGCGTTTTGATCGTCGCCGCTGCTCCGACGGCCTGTTTGCCGCTCCCCCTCTCCGGCAGTCACCCAGTAACACCCCATGTATGGTTGCTGGTGCACGAGAAGTTCAATTCCCGCGCTCCGAGGCAGGTCGATACGCCCGCCGTGATCGATTCGACAGGGAGAGGGCAACGACCGTTCTCGATGGGATCCTCGCGGGGGTTCGCGATGACTTGGAACAACGCAAGCGTGCGAGGTCGTTGGCGGAGCTGCGCTCCCGGGCAGCGGACGCGGTATCCGCGCTTGACCCCCTGCCCGCGTTCCGTGCGCCCGGGGTGTCGATCATCGCCGAGGTGAAGCGGAAGAGTCCCAGCAAGGTTGCGCTGGCGGACATCCCCGATCCCGCGTCCCTCGCGGCCCAGTACGCGGCCGGCGGCGCCGCTGCGATCAGCGTGCTCACCGAGAGCAGGCGTTTCGGCGGCTCCCTCGCCGATCTGGACGCCGTGCGTGCCCGGGTCGACGTGCCCGTCCTGCGCAAGGATTTCATCGTCGACCCCTATCGGCTGTGGGAGGCTCGCGCGCACGGCGCCGATCTTGCGCTTCTCATGGTCGTGTCGCTCGACGATGCCCAACTCGCCGACCTGATGGGGCTGTGCAAGGAGTTGGGTCCCACGCCGCTCGTGGAGGCGCACGGCCGACGAAGTCCGGCGCGCTGCCGCAGTAGCCGAGCTTCTCGGCATCAACGCGCGGGACCTGACAACGCTGGACGTGGATCGCACCGTGTTCGCGGACCTCGTGACGGGCATCCCCGAAGGCACGGTTAGGGGCGCGGAATCAGGAGTGACGGGCCCGAAGGGCGTTGCGGGGTACCGCGGTTGGGGAGCCGACGTAGCGCTGGTCGGCGAGGCACTCGTCCGCTCGGGGGACCCGCGCAGCGCCGTGCGCGAGTTCATCGGGGCCGCCGACGCGTGATGGCGTATGGCTAGGTCAGCGGCGCGCCTGGAAGGTGGCCGAGCCTCTCACCGTCAAACCCGCTAAAAACGGCCCCGGCCTCCACCGCGGCGGGGGCACGACCCCATGCAAGCGGCCGCTGTTCGTGAGCAACTGGGCTTGGGCGAGGGCGCGTTCTGCGCTGCAGCGGGCGGCGGGATTGCCTTGCCGACGCCGAACCTTCTCGTTCCATCGATCGGCTTCGCCTGCGGCGTTTCATTCATGGCGCCCTGCGAATGTTTCGGCGTTGCTCGCGAATCATGCGCGAGGTATTGACGCCGTTCATCGGTTCCCTATGATCCAGGTTGCTCGGCACTTCGATCCTCGTTCGGTATGACGAACGTACCAGAGCCGCTCCCCTCGCACAGCAGGGCACCTCCGGGTCACGCCCACCGCAACGGCCGAGTCGTAAGGGGCGTGTCGCGCGACGCATATGTCATGACCTCATCAATACGTGCTGGCCACTCGGTGCCCGTCCTCGACTTCGGCGCCAAGTGTGACCTGAACGGCGGGAAGCCGTAAAGGATCGGCCCGGTGCCCACGGACCGCTACGAACCGCACCACATCGACAGTCCGGACAGCCTCTAGACGAGGCCAACCGGAACCCCTTCGCCAAGGATGACGAGGTCCCCATGCGCAGACGAAGTTTCAGCCGCAGGCATCTGTCTGTGGTGCTCGCCGCCGCAGTTACGGTCCTGGTCGGGTTGGCGGCGATGCTCGTCGCCAACCCGGCTCAGGCGGCCACCAGCGGCGCCGTACGCGGTGTTGGTTCCGGCCGGTGTCTCGATGTGCCGAACGCCAGCCAGACCGACGGCACGTACCTGCAGATCTGGGACTGCTCGGGCGGGACCAACCAGCAGTGGACGTCGACGGACAGCAACCAGCTCACCGTGTACGGCAACAAGTGCCTGGATGTTCCGGGCCATGCCACCGCGGCCGGTACCCGGGTGCAGATCTGGACCTGTACCGGCGGTGCGAACCAGCAGTGGCGGGTGAACTCCGACGGCACGATCGTCGGCGTGGAGTCCGGGCTGTGCCTGGATGTTACGGGCGCCAATACGGCCAACGGCTCGGCGGTGGAGATCTGGACCTGCAACGGCGGCAGCAACCAGAAGTGGACCGGCCTGTCCGGGACGCCGGGCGGCTTGTGTGCTCTTCCGTCGACATACCGGTGGTCGTCGACGGGTGTGCTGGCGCAGCCCGCGAACGGGTGGGCCTCGCTGAAGGACTTCTCCAACGTGGTGTACAACGGCAAGCATCTGGTCTACGCGTCGAACGTGTCGGGATCGGGGTACGGCTCGATGGCGTTCAGTCCCTTCACGAGCTGGTCGGACATGGCGTCGGCCGGCCAGACCGGGATGAACCAGTCCACGGTGGCGCCCACGCTGTTCTACTTCGCACCCAAGAACATCTGGGTGCTGGCGTCCCAGTGGGGTGCGTGGCCCTTCTTCTACCGCACGTCGAGCGACCCCACCAACCCCAACGGCTGGTCCGCGCCGCAGGCGCTGTTCACCGGCAGCATCCCCAACTCCGCCCCGATCGACCAGACCCTGATCGCCGACGACCAGAACATGTACCTGTTCTTCGCCGGTGACAACGGCAAGATCTACCGTGCGAGCATGCCGATCGGGAACTTCCCGGGCAACTTCGGTTCCTCGTACACGACGATCATGAGCGACTCGACGAACAACCTGTTCGAGGCGCCGCAGGTCTACAAGGTCAAGGACCAGAACCAGTACCTCATGATCGTTGAGGCGATAGGTGCGAATGGGCGCTACTTCCGCTCGTTCACGGCCTCCAGCCTGGGCGGTTCGTGGACCCCGCAGGCCGCCAGCGAAAGCAACCCCTTCGCGGGCAAGGCCAACAGCGGTGCCAACTGGACCAACGACATCAGCCACGGTGACCTGGTCCGCAACGACCCGGACCAGACCATGACCATCGACCCCTGCAACCTGCAGTTCCTCTACCAGGGCAAGTCCCCCACCGCGGGCGGACCCTACGACCAACTGCCCTGGCGGCCGGGTGTCCTCACCCTGCTGCGCTGACCTGCTCACCGTCTCGAGGAACCCCAGACGCGCGTCGGCTGGGGTTCCTTCGCTGTTACGGCGAGGCCCGCCGGCGAATGTCGCCGAGTCGCTTTGAACAGGATCGAATTCATGGACGAGGCGGCGTAACCGTCGCAGGGTTGGCGCGAAGACCGCAGGTCACGACCCGTCATCGATCAGGTCGTCGACCTCGGCTCGCAGGGGTGGCGGCCGACGGCGGTCGGCCGCGGACTGAGGGAGACCATTATGCGCAGGATCACGCGGGGCGCCGCCGCGCTCGCCATCGCCGCGGCTGCTCTGACGGCGGTCGGTACCGGCTCGGCACACGCGAATGACAGGCCCGTGTACGGCTGTCCGGGCGGGGCGGTGTGTATCTACCCCGAGGGTGCGGACATCCATACGAGCACGCCGACGGACATCTTCTACAGCTACGGTGCCCACAATCTGAGCGACCAGTTCGGCGACCACTAGGTGCTCAACAACCAGTACGGCAGCGGCAACGCCACCGCTCGATTGTGCAACGGCTACAACGGCGTCGACTGCGTGACCGCCATCGAGCTCAACGAGTTCGGTGTCTTCAACCTGACGGCGATCAACTCGGTCGTACTGAACCGGACGTAGCCGCCCGTAGCCGCCCGTGCCGTCACCAGCCTGTCGGCAGACCGGCGATGAACGAGGTGAGCCGGTCGGCGATGAGTCGGTCGTCGTGGGCCGAGTAGTGCCAGTCGCAGCCGAGAAGGTCCAGGCCCGAGTCGTCGAGGGACCAGTAGCGGACCCGGCTGTCGCCGGCGTCGTTGCGCGCTTTGACGACCCGCTGGACATGGTCGGCGTACTGGCCGGCGCCTACCGCCACGATGGTGGTCGTGGCCCCGTAGCGCGTGCGGAGCTTCTGGATGAAGTCGCCGTAGGCGCTGCGGTAGCCGGCGGCGAGGCTGTCCGGTGTCCACGGCTCACCGGGGTTGATGGCGGTCGAGAAGTCGTTGGTGCCCAGGTTGACCACTACGACCTGGGGGCGCCAGGTGCCCGGGTTCTGCCAGACGTCGCCGGACACGTTCAGTAGGGCACGGTCGTAGAAGGTCCGGTACGTGACGTCCGGCGAGCCTCCGTTGTAGTTGCGCACCATGCCAAGGCCCGAGTAGCCGTTGATCTGGTAGTCGGCGTTCAGTTGCCGGGCGGTGAGGGCGCCGTAGCTCACATCGGAGTTGGTGTTCCGTTTGACCTGGTCCCAGGTGCAGGTGCGTGAGGTCGAGAGGTTGCCGTAGCCCACCGTGAGGGAGTCGCCGATGAACTCGATCTGGCGGTTGCGGGCGGCCGGTTTGCTCAGTACGGCACCGCCGGGCGCGGCCAGCAAGCCCCCGAACGTACTGGTGTCCCCCGGGGTGTCGTTGCGCTTGACGAGCCGGACGGTGTGCGTGCGGTTTGACAGGTCGTTGATCCAGTGCGTGGTGTCGCCGGGCGTGACGAGTGTGGCGACGGTGGTCCCGTCGACCTGGACGTCGTAGTCGGCGGCCGAGTCGTTGAGCACGATGCCCACGCCGGTGCCGATGACGCGGCCCTCGAAGTACACACCAGGCCAGCTGTACTGCACGGTGTTGCCGGCGTCCTTGACCCGTCCGGCGGTGTGCACCTGTGCCAGCACTCCTGTCGCGCGGACGAGTTGCCACTGCTGGTTGGCTCCGCCCCAGTCGGTGTACTGCACGACCTTGGCGCCGTCCGCGGTGGAGGCGTTGTCGACCTCGACGGCTTTGCCGCTGTTGCGGTTGATCAGCCGGTCGTAACCGTCAGAGGAGTCGGCCAGCCGGAACTGCTGGTTGGTGCCGTTGTCGTCGCTCCACTGCGCGATGTCCGCGTGGTCGGCGGTGGAGAAGTTGAGCACGTCCAGCACCTTGCCGGAGTGCTGCGCCCTGAGCCGGTAGTAGCCGCCGCCCGAGTCGACGAACTGGAACTGCTGGTTGGCGCCGTCGGTGCGGGGCCACTGCGTGAGGCCCGTCCCGTCGGCGGTGCTCGCGCCCACCACGTCGAGCACCTTGCCGCCGCTCCGGTTGACCAGCACGTACGACGCGCTCGTATCCACCGTGGCGGCCTGCGCCGCCCCAGCGGCACCCAGTCCGCTCAGGAGCGCCGCCAGTAAGGCCGTCACCGCGGTCAGCACTGCCGTACGCCTCCCACGTCCCACCACGAACGGAATGTCATATGCATGTCATCTCTCTGCATTTGTGTCCCTTTCACTGAGTGTGGCCGGCTGTCCCCGGGACACGTGCCCAGGCGCGTGGAGGCACGCTTTGGCATCCCTGACGCAACAGGATCGCTCCGCCGCCGTACACGGGAACAGTGCTGCGCCTGCTGATTTCCCGAGTCTTCGGAGCTGACGTCGGAGGTGTCGAGGCGGCAGCGACACGATCACCTCTCCTCACCTGATACGGCGCCGGATCCGGCCCGACACCGCCTACTGAAGCCTTCACACCGACTACGAGACGTCCAGGGCGTGCGGCGTATGCGTCCACGGCCGCGCGGCGAACAGCGCCTCCGCCCCGGTAAGGATCGCGCCGACGAGTGCGACGGCAGCGGCTGCGGCGGCACGATCCGCATCACGGTCATCCATGGAGAAAGGCTGCCCCTCTGCGGAATCGCGCTGAAGCCGAACGTCGCGCAACTGAGGCAGGTCCGGCTCGCGCGGCACGGATTGCGTCGCCACGTCCGCGGTAGTGCGCTGCGCCGGCTACAGCGCGGTGAAGGTCCACTGCAGGTTGGTGCTGCTGCCGTAGGTCCACTGCTTGGTGATCGAACCGGAGTCGACGTTGCCGCCGCCGTCGAGGGCCAGGCCGGTGGTGCGGTTGGCGATGGAATAGTGGTCGCCGCCGCGGTGGGTGATTGTCCACTGCTGGTTGGTTCCACCGTTCCAAGAGGCCTGTCTGGCTGCGGAGCCGTCGGAGGTGGCGCCCCAGCCGTCGGCGACCATGCCGTTCGTGCGGTTGACCAGCTTGTAGTAGCCGCCGCCGACCGCCACCGCCTGCCACTGCAGGTTGGTGCTGCCGCCCGGGGTCCATTGTTTGAGGTTGGAGCCGGAGGCGACGTCGCCGCCGCTGTCCAGGGCGAGTCCGTTGGTGACGTTGGTGATCCGGAAGTATGTGACCGGGTTGAACTGGACCTTCAGCGAGGTGATCTGGTCGTTGTTGCCAGTGACGCGCAGGTCGGGGTTCTCGGCAGTGAAGGTCCAGGAGGTGCCGGTGAAGTTGTCTCCGGAGTAGCCGATCACCTGGTAGCCGGGGGCCGGTCGGAGGGAGGAGAGGGTGCGCGGGCCCAGTCCGGCCGCGGTCAGATCGGCCGCGGTGTAGTCGCCGACGGTGAGAACGGCGGCGTTGCCGGTGTAGTTGACGTCCGCGAAGGCGATGGCGCCGGCGAGCGGCCGCAGGCCGGGGATCGTGCCGGAGAAGGTGAGCTTCAGGACGTAGGCGCCCGCGCTGTACGGCGCCGAGGACGGCAGGGTGACGGTGAGGCCGGAGGAGTTCTGGGCAGGCGTGGGCAGGTCGATGTAGGTGCCGACGGTGTTCCCGAGAAGCTTCACCGAGCTGAGCGAGGAGAGGTTGATCCGGTCCGAGCCGAGGGTCTTGACCGTCAGGGAGCTGCCGGGCCAGCCCAGGACGGTGGCGTACAGGACGTTGTCGGCCTTGTTGCGGGTGAAGCGGATGTCCTGCGGCGTGCCGGCGTGCGGGGTGGTGAACGCACCGCCGCCCATCTTCGTCGGGCCTTCGCCGTACGTCGTCCAGGCGCGGGTCGCGTAGACCGACTCGCCGAAGCGCTTCAGATGGTCTCCGATACCGAGCAGGATGTCCTTCTGCGCCTGGGGGATGGTGCCATCGGCCATCGGCGCGATGTTCAGCAGCACGTTGCCGTTTTTGCTGACCCGGTCGATGAACGAGTGCAGCATCTGCTGGATGGTGTAGTAGCCGATGCCCTGGGTGTAGCACCAACTGGAGCTGGAGATGCTGTCGTCGGTCAGCCAGTACGGAGTGGTGAGGTCGGCGGGACCACCGCGCTCGTAGTCGAAGACCTCGCCCTTGCCGTTCATGCCGTCCTTGTAGGTGGCGACGACTTCACGGCCCCAGCTGTTGGCCTGGTTGTAGTAATACGCCAGGAAGTTCAGCCGCTGCGTTTCGTCGACGGCGTCCAGCTTGAAGTCCTGCCACAGGATGTCGGGCTGGGCGCGGTCGATGACCTCCTTGAGCTTGTCGTACCAGAGCTGGTTCTCCGCGGTCGAGCCCAGTTGCCCGTAGAGCTTCTTGAGGCTGGGGTCCGTCTGGGCGGGGACGAACTCGTAGAAGCCGTTGAAGTGGTACGCGTGGTGCATGGCCACCAGTAGCTTCAGGCCCTTGGCGCGGATGGCCGTGGAGAACAGCCGCAGCAGGTTCAGCCCCGGACCCTTGTCCACCGAGTTCCACTCGTTGACCTGGCTGTCCCACATGGAGAAACCGTCATGGTGCTCGGCGACCGGGCCGGCGAACCTGGCGCCGGCGTCGACGAACAGCTGCACCCACTCGTCGGGGTCGAACTTCCCGCCGGCCGACTTCAGCTTCGGCGCGAACTTCACGGTGTTGCCCGCCAGGTCCTTCGCTCCGTTGATGAAGTTGTGGTAGGGCCATGCCGAGGGCTGGCCGTAGGTGGCGATGTGGTGCTGGTTCGCGTTGCTCCCGGCCTGGTACATGCTGCGCGGGTACCACTCGTTGTCGTAGGCGGGGACGCTGAAGACACCCCAGTGGAAGTAGACCCCGAACTTCGCGTCCTGGAACCACTCCGGGGCCGGCAGGTGCTGGTCGACCGAGTTCCAGTCGGGCGTGTACGTGCTGGGCGCCGCCTGGGCGACGCCGGCGCCGAACAGCCCTCCGGCAACGGCCGCCGTGGCCACGCAGGTTGCGGAGGCCAGAAACTGGCGTCTGTTGATCGAGCTCGACATGGACACATCCCTGATGCGGAAGGGGACAGGGGGAATACAGGGCCACGCATGAAGGTCGGCCATGCCGCCATGGGATGTCAATCAGCGTGCAGGGATGAAAGTGGCCAATGTATCGGGCGAGATGACGGATTTATCTTGATCTGGCATGTCTTGCGGTCACATAAACATGGCATGTCTTGCAGTACTTCATGGTGGGCCGTGAGACATCTAAGGGCGGCGATTGATGGGATGGATATTCTCCCTATGGATGCCTCTCCCGTACTCGCGGGTGTCTACGAGCTGGGATTTCATCGTGACTTGCGCAGAGGGCTGGACAAGCGGCCGAAAGTCGCTCTATAAACATCCCATCTCTACTGCGCGGCGATACGTGGATGTCGTCGAAGCGAAACCTTTCCCACTACGGGACCGGCGCGAGGAAGCACCGATGAGACTGAGAACCGCCCTCTGTTCCGCCGTCTCCACCCTGTCCGCACTCGCGCTGCTCAGTGCGTGCAGCAGCGGCTCCACGTCGGCGTCGGCGGGTGACGCGCCGCTCGTGGGCGTCGACTATCCGCGCTCCGACACCGACTTCTGGAACTCGTACATCAAGTACACGCCGGACTACGGCAAGAAGCTCGGCCTCTCGCTCAAGACCACCAACTCGCAGAACGACGTCGCCAAACTCACCGCCAACGCACAGACGTTCATCAGCCAGGGCGTCAAGGGCATCGCGATGGCCCCGCAGGACACCGCCGCCATCGCGCCGACCCTGGCGCAGCTGGAGTCGAAGAAGATCCCGGTCGTCACCGTGGACACCCGTCCCGACACCGGCAACGTCTACATGGTCGTCCGCGCCGACAACCGGGCCTACGGCGAGAAGGCGTGTCAGTACCTCGGCACCAAGCTCGACGGCAAGGGCAAGGTCGTCATGCTGGAGGGCGGTCTCGACTCCATCAACGGCCGTGACCGCACCGAGGCGTTCAACGACTGCATGAAGAAGAACTACCCCGGCATCAAGGTGTTCGGTGAGGCCACCAACTGGGACGGGGCCGTCGCCGCGCAGAAGCTGCAGACCGACCTGACCGCCCACCCGGACATCAAGGGTGTCTACATGGAGGCCAGCTTCGCCCTGTCCGGCACGCTCCAAGTCCTCAAGCAAAAGGGCCTGTTGGTCGACCCGAAGGATAGGAAGCACGTCTTCGTCGTGTCCAACGACGGCATCCCCGAGGAGCTCAAGTCCATCGCCGCCGGGAAGATCGACGCCACGGTCTCGCAGCCCGCCGACCTCTACGCCAAGTACGCCCTGTTCTACCTCAAGGCCGCGATCGACGGAAAGACGTTCAAGCCCGGCAAGACCGACCATGACAGCACCATCATCAAGGTCCGCGACGGCGTGCTGGAGGACCAGCTCTCCGCCCCGCTCGTCACCTCCGACGGCGGCACCTATGGCGGCGTGCCCAGCGTCAAGAGCGACGACAAGTCGCTGTGGGGCAACAACCTCGGCTGATCCCTCCTCCGGCACGCAACGGCTCACGAGAACAAGGCGGTTGAGATGAGCGACGGGGAGCGAGCGATCACCCCCGTGCCCGCCCCGGCGGATGACGGACGGGCCCTCTCGGACCCGCCCGTCGTCGAGGCGACGGGCATAGTCAAACGATTCGGTCCGACGGTGGCCCTGAACGGCGCCCGGATCACCATCAGGCCCGGCGAGACCCACGCGCTCGTCGGCCGCAACGGGGCGGGCAAGTCGACCCTGGTGTCGGTCCTCACCGGCCTTCAGACCCCCGACGAGGGAACGGTCACCTTCGGCTGCGAGCCTGCGCCCCGGCCCGCCGACCGGGACGCCTGGCGGCAACGCGTGGCCTGCGTCTACCAGAAGTCCACGATCATCCCCACGCTGACCGTCGCCGAGAACCTCTTCCTGCACCGGCACGACCACGGACGCAGCCGGCTCATCAGCTGGCAGGCCACCCGTCGCCGCGCCCAGGAACTGCTGGCGACCTGGTCGGTGGACGTCGACCCGCACACCCCGGCGGGCGAACTGAGCGTCGAGCAGCGGCAGTTCGTCGAGATCGCTCGCGCGCTGTCCTTCGGGGCGCGGTTCATCATCCTCGACGAGCCGACCGCCCAGCTCGACGGGGCGGCGATCAACCGGCTCTTCGACCGCATCCGCGACCTCCAACGCCAGGGCGTGACCTTCCTGTTCATCAGCCACCATCTCCAGGAGGTCTACGAGATCTGCGACATGGTGACGGTGTTCCGCGACGCTCGGCACATCGTGACCGCGCCGGTCGCGGAGCTCCCCCGCGTCGAACTCGTCGCCGCCATGACCGGTGAGGCGGCAGCCGGCCGGCGCGAGGAACGGGCAAGCACCCTCACCCCCGGCGCCACGGCCGCACTGAGCGTTCATGCTCTGCGAGGCGACGCGTACGACGACGTCGGCTTCCAGGTCGGGGCCGGTGAGATCGTCGGCCTCGCGGGCGCCGCCGGCAGCGGACGTACCGAGGTCGCCGAGACCGTCGTAGGGCTGCGGGCGGCAGCGGCGGGCGAGGTGGAGATCGCCGGGCAGCGGCCCCGGCCGGGCAGTGTGCCCGCGGCGCTCGCCGCCGGTGCCGGGTTCGTTCCACAGGACCGGCACCATCAGGGCTTCGTGCCCGACATGTCCATCGCGGACAACTCCACACTGTCCGTACCGAAGCGCCTCGGCTCGAACGGGTTCCTGAGCCGCAGCCGCCGGGACCGGCTCGCCGAGGGCATGATCGAGTACCTCGCGATCAAGACCCCCGGTCCCGAACTGCCCGTCTCCGCCCTTTCCGGAGGCAATCAGCAGAAGGTCGTCATGGCCCGCGCCCTGGCGAACGACCCGCGTCTGCTGGTCCTGATCAACCCGACCGCAGGCGTGGACGTGCGATCCAAGGAGTTCCTCCTCGGCAAGGTCGAGGAGACCGCGGCCACCGGCACCGGAGTGCTCATCGCCTCCGACGAACTCGACGATCTGCGCATGTGCGACCGGGTCCTGGTGATGTTCCAGGGCCATGTGACCTCAGAGATCGCCCGCGGCTGGCACGACCACGACCTCGTGGCCGCGATGGAAGGAGTGGACCTCCATGCCTGAAACCGTCCTCGCGGACACTGCCGCCCCCAGGGAAACGGAAGCGAAGCGAACCACGCTGCTCGGCGGCCGGATACCCCTGGCGCGCCTGCGCGATCTCGCGCTCGTCCCTGCCATCGTTGTCATCGCGATCGTCGGCCAGATCGTCAACCCGGTCTTCCTGCAGTCCGACAACCTCATCAACGTCCTGCAGACCATGTCCGAGATGGCCCTGCTGGTCCTCGCCCAGGCGATGATCCTGATCGTCAAGAAGATGGACCTGTCCCTCGAGTCCACGATGGGCCTCGCGCCCGGCGTGGCGGCCTGGCTGGTGGTGCCGACCGGCGCGGGACACGGTCTCGGGTTGCTGTCCGGCGCCTGGGCGGTCCCGGTCACGCTCGCCGTGGGCGCGCTGGTCGGCGTGATCAACGCCCTGCTGATCATCCGCTTCGGTCTCAACGGATTCATCGTCACCCTGGGCATGCTGATCGTGCTGCGCGGCGTCCTCACGGGCATCTCCGGCGGCCAGACCTTCTTCCAGCTGCCCGAGTCGATGCTCTACCTGGGTACCGCCGAATGGTTCGGGATGCCGGCCTCCATCTGGATCTGCCTGGTCCTGTTCGCCGTCGCCATCGTCGTCCTCGGCTGGACCAGCTTCGGCCGCTCGCTGTACGCCATCGGCGGCAACGTCGATGCGGCGAAGGCGGCCGGCATCCGCACCGACCGGGTGCTGTGGATCGTCATCGTCACCGGCAGCGTGCTCGCCGCCCTTGCTGGGCTGATGCTCTCCGGACGGCTGGCCTCCGTCGCCTCCGCACAGGGCAACGGCTACATCTTCACCGTCTTCGCCGCCGCCGTGATCGGCGGGATCAGCCTCAACGGCGGCAAGGGCACCATGTTCGGGGCGTTCTGCGGCATCCTGCTGCTCTTCATGATCCAGAACGTGCTCACCCTGGGCGGCGTCCCCGCCCAGTGGATCGGCGCCCTCAACGGCCTGATCATCCTGGTCGCCCTCGCCATCTCCCGCATCACGGGCGGCAAGGTCCAGGAGTGAACCGGGCGGCCCTTAGGGCCGCCCGACACCCTGCGCCGCCCCATTTCACGTCGCAAGGGCCCGTATTGCCCCTGCTTTTACAGGAGTTGCCGCCATGTCATCCGCGCTGCCCGCTTCCCCGGCTTCTGCCCGCATCACCGCCCTGGACGTCCTGGACGTACGCTTCCCGACGTCCGAGCACCTGGACGGGTCGGACGCGATGAACCCCGAACCCGACTACTCCGCCGCCTACGTCGTCCTGCGCACCGAGGCCGGCGACGGACTCGAGGGCCACGCCCTGGCCTTCACCACCGGCCGCGGCAACGATGTCCAGGCGGCGGCCATCGCGGCCCTCGCCCCACACGTGGTCGGCCTCTCGGCCGAGGAGGTCTGCGGCGACCTCGGTGCCTTCTCCCGCTCCCTGGTCCACGACCCCCAACTGCGCTGGCTCGGCCCGGAGAAGGGCGCCATCCACATGGCCACCGGCGCGGTCGTCAACGCCGCCTGGGACCTCGCCGCCAAGCGGGCCGGCAAGCCCGTGTGGCGGTTTCTCGGCGAGATGTCGCCCGAGGACCTGGTCGCACAGGTCGACTTCCGCTGGCTCAGCGACGCCCTCACCCCCGAGGAGGCCCTGGAGATCCTGCGCCGCGCCGAACGCGGCCGCGAACAGCGCATCGGCGACCTGCTCGACCGGGGTTACCCCGCCTACACCACCACCCCCGGCTGGCTCGGCTACTCCGACGAGAAACTGGCCCGCCTGGCCCGCGAGGCCGTCGCCGACGGCTTCACCCAGATCAAGCTGAAGGTCGGCGCGGACCTGGAGGACGACGTACGCCGCATGCGCACCGCCCGCGAAACGGTCGGCGACTCCATCCGCATCGCCGTCGACGCCAACCAGAGATGGGACGTCCAGCCCGCCATCGACTGGATGCGCGCCCTGGCCCCCTACGACCCGTACTGGATCGAGGAGCCCACCTCCCCCGACGACATCCTCGGCCACGCCGCCGTCCGCAAGGCCGTCAGCCCCATCAAGGTCGCCACCGGCGAGCACATCGCCAACCGGGTCGTCTTCAAGCAACTCCTCCAGGCCGGCGCGGTGGACATCGTGCAGATCGACTCCGCGCGGGTCGGCGGCGTCAACGAGAACATCGCGATCCTGCTGCTTGCCGCCAAGTTCGGCATCCCCGTCTGCCCGCACGCCGGCGGCGTGGGCCTGTGCGAGATGGTCCAGCACCTGTCGATGTTCGACTACGTGGCCGTATCCCGCACGGTCGAAGACCGCGTCATCGAGTACGTCGACCACCTGCACGAGCACTTCGTCGACCCGGTCCGCATCGTCGACGGCCACTACCTGGCGCCGATGCTGCCGGGGCTGAGCGCGCAGATGCGCCCCGAATCCCTCAAGGAGTACACGTACCCCGACGGCCCGGTCTGGTCCGCCCGTGTCTGACGTGTCTGAAGTGTCCGACGTGCCGGACCGCTGCGCCGCCGCCGTCGGACAGAAGGAGAGGACACTCCCGTGCTCCTGACCGAACTACTGCATCCCGGCATCCTCGAATCCCTGGCCGGCGCTGGTCACGGCGCCCGCGTCCTGCTCGCGGACGGCCACTACCCGGCTAGCACCGCCACCGGTGAGCGCGCCAGGACCGTCCACCTCAACCTGGCGCCCGGCCTGTTGGACGTCACCACCGTGCTCGACGTCCTGCTGCGCGCCCTGCCGGTCGAGGCGGCCCACGTGATGGTGCCGGCGGAGGGCGAACCGGAGCCACCGGCCATCGCCGAGTACCGCTCGATGTTGGCACCCATCCCGGTCGAGACGCTCGGGCGCTTCGAGTTCTACGACGCCGCCCGCTCGCCCGACCTGGCGCTGGCCATCGTCACCGCCGACACCCGTACCTACGCCAACCTGCTGCTGACCATCGGTGTCCGCACTGAAGGGACCCTGACGACACGATGACTCTTGCCGTCCGTTACACATCGGCCCGAACCCTGGACACGGCTCCCGTCGAGCCCTCCCCGCCCGGTCCGGGTGAGGTGGAGCTGGCTCCCGCCTACGTGGGGATCTGCGGTACCGATCTGCACATCTTCCACGGCGACATGGACGCCCGGGTCGATACGCCCGCCGTTCTGGGACACGAGATGTCCGGCCGCGTGGTGCGGGTTGGGCCGGGTGTGGAGGGCTGGGCGCCTGGTGACGCGGTGACCGTGATGCCGCTGCGCTGGGACGACACCTGCCCGGCCTGCCGGGCCGGGCACCAGCACATCTGCCAGCACCTGGACTTCATCGGTATCGACTCGCCGGGTGCGATGCAGCAGCGCTGGACGGTGCCCGCCTCGACGCTGATCCGGCTGCCGGAGTCGCTGGCCCTGGACCGGGCCGCGCTTGTCGAGCCGACGGCGGTGGCCGTGCACGACGTGGGCCGGGCGAAGGTCACCGAGGGCGAGAAGGTCGTGGTGGTCGGCGGTGGGCCGGTCGGTGTGCTGATCGCGCTGGTCGCGCGGGCCGCGAGTGCCGAGGTGCGGTTGGTGGAGCTGAGCGCCCACCGTCGGCTGCTGGCCAAGGAGTTGGGGCTGACCGTCTGGGACCCGGCCGCGGACGACATCGGCGCCCTGGTCGGCGAGTGGACGCAGGATGCGGGCGCGGATGTCGCGTTCGAGGTGTCCGGCGCGGCGGGCGGCGTGGACACCGCCGTCGACGTCCTCGGAGTGCGTGGCCGTCTCTGCCTGGTCGCCATCCATCCCCGCCCCCGTGAGGTGAACCTGCACCGTTTCTTCTGGCGCGAACTGACCCTGGTGGGCGCCCGGTTGTACGGCCGTTCGGACTTCGAGCTGGCGGTGGCGTTGGTGGCGGACGGCACGATTCCGGCCGAGCGGCTGATCAGCAAGGTCGTGCCGCTCACCGAGGCGCCCGCGGCGTTCGCTGCCCTGGAGGGCGGCGGTGACGTGATGAAGATCCTGGTGGACTGCATCGACGACGCCCAGGGAGTGGCCGGATGACCGCCTTCGACCTCACCGGGAAGCTCGCTGTCGTCACCGGGGCCCGGCGCGGTATCGGCCGGGCCATGGCCCGTGCCCTGGCCGGGGCCGGCGCGGATGTCCTCGGTGTGAGTGCCTCGCTGGAGGAGTCCGGCAGCGCGGTGGAGAAGGACGTGCACGCCGCCGGCCGTAGCTTCGAGGCGGTCCGGGCCGACTTCGCCGACCCGGAGGCCGTACGAGCGCTGGGCGCGGACCTCGCCGGACGCGATCGCCCGGTGGACATCCTGGTCAACAATGCGGGCACGATCCGCCGTGCCCCGGCCGCCGGACACACGGACGCGGACTGGGCGCTGGTGCTCCAGGTCAACCTCACCGCGCAGTTCGCGCTGACCCGGGCGGTGGGCGCGTCGATGGTCGCCCGCGGCCAGGGGAAGGTCATCTTCACCGCGTCGCTGCTCAGCTTCCAGGGTGGCATCACGGTGCCGGGCTATACCGCCGCCAAGCACGGCATCGCGGGTCTGACCAAGGCGCTGGCCAACGAGTGGGCGCCGCGCGGGGTGAACGTCAACGCGCTTGCACCGGGCTACATCGCCACCGACAACACCCAGGCGCTGCAGGACGACCCGGTGCGCAGCAGGGCGATCCTGGACCGCATCCCGGCCGGCCGCTGGGGCGACGCCGACGACCTGGCCGGTGCCACCGTCTTCCTGGCCTCGGACGCTGCGGCCTACGTCCACGGCGTCGTGCTGCCCGTCGACGGCGGATGGCTGGGCCGATGACCGGCACCGACCTGGCCGCCGTGCTGGCCGGCGCCCGCGTGATGCCGGTGCTCACCGTGCCCGAACCGGCCACGGCCGGCCCGCTGGCCGACGCGCTCGCGGCGGGCGGCGCCCGGTGCACCGAGGTCACCTTCCGCACCCCCGGCGCCGAGCAGGTGCTCAAGACGATGGCGGCCCACGGTGGCCTGGCCGTCGGCGCCGGCACGGTCCTCACCGCAGAGCAGGCGGAACGGGCGGTGGCGGCCGGGGCCCGCTTCGTCGTCTCGCCCGGCTTCGACGAGGAAGTCATCGCCAAGTGCCGCGCGTTGGGGGTGCCCGTGGTGCCCGGTATCGCCACCGCCACCGAGTTGATGCGTGCCCTGAAAGCGGGTATCACCACCATCAAGCTCTTCCCCGCCGAAGCGCTCGGGCGGACGCTGTGCGCGCTCGCGGCGCCGTTCCCAGGAGTGCGTTTCGTGCCGACCGGCGGGATCGACGCCTCCCGCCTGGCCGGCTACCTCGCCGACCCGACGGTCCTCGCCGTGGGCGGCAGCTGGATGGCCACCCCCGCGCACCTCGACAAGGGCGACTATGAGGAGATCCGTCGCCTGACGGCCGACGCGGTGGAGAGGAGCACGACGTGATCGACGTGGTGGCCCTCGGCGAGGTGATGCTGCGCTTCGACCCGGGCGAGGGACGGATCCGCACCGCCCGCTCCTTCCAGGTGTGGGAGGGCGGCGGCGAGTACAACGTCGTCCGGGGACTGCGCCGCTGTTTCGGGCTGCGGACAGCCGTCGTGACCGCGCTCGCCGACAACGCCGTGGGCCGGCTCGTCGAGGACCTGATCCTCCAGGGCGGCGTCGACACCTCGCTGATCCGCTGGGTACCCGACGACGGCATCGGCCGCACCGCCCGCAACGGGCTGAACTTCGTCGAACGCGGCTACGGCATCCGCGGCGCGCTGGGCGTGAGCGACCGCGCGCACACCGCCGTGTCCCAGCTCCGCAAAGGGGAGGTCGACTGGGACGCCGTGTTCTCCGGCGGGGTGCGCTGGTTCCACACCGGCGGCATCTTCGCGGGCCTGTCCGCCACCACGGTGGACGTCGCGGACGAGGCCATGGCCGCGGCCCGCAGCCACGGCGTCACCGTCTCCTACGATCCCAACTACCGTCCCAGCCTCTGGCCGGGCCGGGGCGGCGCCGAGCGTGCCCGCGAGGTCGATCTGCGGCTCGCCCGGCAGGCCGACGTCGTGGTGGGCGCCCTGGGCCTGGCCGGGACGTACCCGGGACAGGCACGCGTCGGGGCCGACGAGGTGGCGGACGCGCTCGTCGAGGTGGCCGGCCTGCTCCCCGAGGTGAAAGTACTGGCGACGACCCTGCGCGAGGTGCCCTCGGCCGGGATCAACGACTGGTCCTCGGCCGCCTGGTCCGCCGAAACGGGCTTCGTCACCGGCCCGCGGATGCCCGCCCTGCATGTCCTGGACCGCATCGGCTCCGGCGACGGCTTCGCCGCCGGCCTGATGTACGGGCTGCTCGGCGACACAGGCCTGGAGCGCGCCCTGGCCTACGGCACCGCCCACGGCGCGCTCACCATGACCACGCCCGGGGACGTCTCCATGGCCTCGCTCGCCGAGGTCGAGGCGCTCATCGCGGGCGGGTCGGCCCACGTCAGTCGCTGACCGGCGCCCCGTCGCCCGTATCCCAGGAGCACGTCTTGCACCACCGGAAGATCCAGAACACATCCGTCTCCGTCACCGAGCTCGGCTTCGGGGCGTCCGTGATCGGCAACCTCTACCGGGTCACCCCGGCCGGTGAGGCGGCAGCCGCCGTCGACGTGGCGTGGGAGGCCGGAATCCGCTACTTCGACACCGCCCCGCATTACGGCCTCGGCCTTTCCGAGCGTCGTCTGGGCGCCGCCCTGCGGGGTCGCCCGCGTGACGAGTACGTCATCTCCTCCAAGGTGGGCAGGCTGCTGGTGCCCAACGAGGAACCGCGCGGCGTGGACACCGAGGGCTTCGTCGTGCGGGACGACCTGCGCCGGCAGTGGGACTTCAGCCGGGACGGTGTGCTCCGCTCCATCGAGGACACGCTGGAGCGCACCGGTCTGGACCGCCTCGACATCGTCTACCTGCACGATCCGGACGCCCACTGGCGACAGGCGGCCGAGGAGGCCATGCCCACGCTCGCGGAACTGCGCGACCAGGGTGTGATCGGCGCGATCGGCGTCGGCATGAACCAGTCGGCGATGCTCGCCCGCTTCCTGCGCGAGACCGCCGCCGACGTGGTCATGCTCGCCGGCCGCTACACCCTCCTGGACCAGTCCGCACTGGACGACGTCCTGCCCGCCGCACAGGAACACGGCAAGAGCGTCGTCGCGGTCGGCGTCTTCAACTCGGGCCTGCTCTCCAGCGACCGGCCCGCCGAGGGCATGAAATACGACTACCAGGACGCCCCGCCGGCCCTCGTCGCCCGCGCTCGGACGATCGCCGAGGTCTGCGCAGGCCACTGGACCACTCTGCCCGCCGCCGCGATCGCCTTCCCGTACACGCATCCCAGTATCATCAACGTCACCCTCGGCATGCGGACTGCGGAACAGGTCGGACGAAACGTGGAACTCCATGATCGGCAAGTCCCGGATAGCCTCTGGGGCGATCTCCGCGCTCAGGGGCTGATCAGGTCGGACGTGCTCACGGGGCACGGTGGGGGGAGGGATGAGCGGTGTCTCTGACGGACAAGGCCATTGAGGAGATCCGTGAGCTGATCCGGTCCGGTGCCCTGCCTCCGGGCTCGAAGCTTCCGCCGGAGCCGGACCTGGCCGCCCAGCTGGGACTGTCCCGCAACCTCGCCCGCGAAGCGGTCAAGGCGCTGGCCGTCGCGCGGGTCCTGGAGGTCCGGCGGGGCGACGGCACGTATGTGACCAGCCTCCAGCCGAGCCTGCTGCTGGAGGGGCTCGGCGGCGCGGTGGAACTGCTGCAGGGCGACTCGGTCGCCCTGCAGGACCTCATGGAGGTACGGCGGCTGCTCGAACCGATCGCCACGGCGCTTGCCGCCACCCGGATCTCCGACGCCCAACTGGCCGAGGTGAAGCGGCACCTGGACGCCATGCGCGAGGCCCGCGACGACGTCGGACAGCTCAACGCCCACGACGCCGCCTTCCACCGCGCCGTCGTCTCGGCCACGGGTAACGAGACTCTCCTCACCCTCCTGGAAGGGATCTCCGGCCGCACCCTGCGTGCCCGCATCTGGCGCGGTCTGGTCGACGACAAGGCCGCCGGCCGCACTCTCACCGAGCACGAGGCGATCTTCAACGCGCTGTCCACCCGTGACTCCGCCCTCAGCCAGGCCGCCGCACTGCTGCACGTGAGCAACACCGAGCAGTGGCTGAGGGAACACCTGCGTTCCGGCGAACCCCTCCCCTTCGGAACGACAGCGCGGAAGTGACGGGCGGGCGCTGCCGCGTGCTGTCGGAACAAAACAGCGGGCGCCGCGACCCGGGCATCCATGTCACCGTGGAAGATGTGCAGATCGGTATCGCAGATACCGACAAAAGCGGGCGCCAGCTCCACCTCACCCGGACCAGGTTCGGAAGGCTGGACGACCGCGGTGTCCAGGGTGCGGGCGCAGGCGTAACGGACGGCAAGAGTCAATGTCGTGAGGGTCCCTTCAGTGCGGACACCGATGGTCGGCAGACGTGTGTGGTGTCCAGCGCGGGTTCGTCGGTGTGTGCGACGGGTGCGTATGTCGGGGTGGGCGTGCCGGTCAGGAGAAGCGCGTGGCGACGTCGGCTTCTTCTGAAACGGAGGGGAGACGGTAGAAGGCGGTCGCGGTGCCGGCGAGCACCGCGTGGATCTCGGTGTCGGAAAAGCCGTCGAGCAGTTCGTCCACGGTGGCGGCCCAGCGGTTCCAGCCGCCCGCGAGGTTCGCGACCGGCCAGTCGGAGCCGAACATCAAGCGGCCGGGGCCGAAGGCGGAGAGCAGGACGTCCCACACCGGGCGGATGTCGTCGACGGTCCACTTCTCATGGTTCGCCTCGGTGATCAGCCCCGACACCTTGCAGACCACGTGCGGGTGTGCGGCCAACAGGCGCAACTGGCGTTCCCAGTCGGCCAGTTCACCGTCGGCGATCGACGGCTTGCCGGCGTGGTCGAGCACCTGGGGCAGGTCCGGGAACCGCTCGGCCAGCCGGATCGCCTGGTCGAGCTGATGGCTGCGGACGAGCACGTCGTAGCAGAGCTCGCGGTCCCGGGCCGCCGCCAACCCGCGCTCGACATCGGGGCGTTGCAGCCATTCCGGATCCGTCTCGCCCTGCACGAGATGACGCAGGGACCGCAGGTATGTACCGCCCGGCCCGGCGCGCAACCCGTCGAGCAGGTCGCCGATCCCGGGGGACGTCAGATCCGCCCAGCCGACCACGGCCCCGATCAGCGGCTCCCGCTCCGCGAGCGCGAGCAGGTCCTCCGTCTCGGGCACGTCCGGCACGCACTGCACGGCCACCGTGCTGTGCAGACGGCGGCCCGCGATGAGTTGAGTGGCGGTGGTGCGCAGGTCGTCGGGGGTGAAGGTGCGGCGGATCGTTGCCAGGGCGGGGTCGTCGAGCCAGGGTTGCGGACGCTCGTCGAGGTCCCACAGGTGGTGGTGGGCGTCGATGAGCGGGGTGGCGGTGGGGGTCACTGGTCGTCCAATGACGGGCTCAGGTGCCAGATCTCGGGGAGTTCCGTCCACTGGCGTGAATCGCCCCGGTCGGGCAAGGGCTCCTGGCAGGGATCGGTGAGTTTCCACCAGTCCTGGGTTTCGGGGTCGGCTTCGAGTGCCGCCATGTCGGCCTCGAAGTCGTCGCCGTGGTACTCGAAGTAGGCGAACAGGACGTCACCGTGGAGGAAGATGCTGTAGTTGCGGATCTGTGCCCGGTGCAGGGCGGCTTCGACTCCGGGCCAGACGGCGGAGTGGAGTTCGAGATACGCCGTGCGGCGTTCGGGCCGCAGCCCGATGGTCTGGGCGATGCGCTTCATCACACACGCTCCTGGGAGGTGAAGGGCGTCCGGTAGCTGGGTGTGTTGGCGCGCAGCTGGAGGCGCAGGGTGAGCTTGACGCGGCTGGAGGCGGGCAGCCGGACCGTCAGGAAGGCGCTGTCGCAGACCTGATCCGACTCGGTCACGACGGGCTCGGAGTGGCCGTAGTCGTACATGTCCCCTACCCAGGTGTCGTCCTGGCAGGTGGTGTACCGGACGGCGGTGATGGTGTGCTCGGCGAAGGCGCCGGCCTGCACGATCACCGTGCGCGTGGACTCGGGGGAGAGGTTGACGAGTTCGACGGTGGTCGCGTCGGGGTCGATGGAGGTGACCAGCGCGGCCACGTCCGGCGGCAGGCCGGCACGGCGGGTCTCGGCGTCGTGGTAGCGCAGCCGGGCCTGCTGCAGGCCGCCGTTGTACAGCACCTGCGGGCCGCCCCAGGTCAGCTGGACCAGGGCTTCGGTGACCACGGGGTTGGACTGTTGCCACACATGGATATCGGCCTCGGGCACGTCCAGGTCGCGGTAGCGCTCGATGCGCCGCAGGCGGTGGCGGACCTGGGCCTGGGCGGTCGCGAGGATCCGCTCGGGGTAGCCGGGGTCGTCGCCGGCGAGGAAGGCGAACCACGCCTTCTCGTGCCCGGACTCCTCCTTGGCTCTGAACGGCCGGACGGTGCGCCAGTCGATGCCGTCGACTTCGCGCAGCCCCTCCAGTCGGGCGCGGTCGGCGGCGGAGGCCGTGTGGTGCCACAGGGCCACCGGGACGGGCGGGGTGGCCGGGTTGTAGTCGAACCAGCCCGATTCGTTGTGGCGGAAGGGGAGGTGCGGGGTGGGTGTGTGGATGTCGGGGCCGAGTTCGACCGCCCATTTGGAGGGGAGGCTGGAGTCCGCTTCGGTGTGGGGCATCACCTTGCCGCGTTGGATCAGGGCGTCGAGGGAGGTCGCGACCATGGAGAGGTAGTCGTCGTCCCCGGTGACCGTGGCCGCCGCCAGCGCCGCCACACAGGCCGCGTGGCCCACGCTGTGCCAGCCGTGCGGCCAGGACCAGCCGTAGTGGCCGCCGTACCAGCGGCCCTCCAGCAGGCTACCGACGACGCCGTCCGGGCCGACGTTGTCCGGGATGAGACCTCCGTTTGCCTCGGTGCGCTCCCGCCACGCGCCGACGTACTCGACGATCCAGTCGCGGTAGCGGTCCTCGCCGGACAGGATCCAGGCGTTGAGGACCAGCCCGGCCGCGGCGAGGTTGACCGCGGTGTCGCCGACGCCCATCCGGTCCCGCATCTGCGCGCCGAGACGCGGGTCCGCGGAGAGGGGGTGGGGGCGGTCGCCGGCCCCGGGGATCCAGTCGAGCGGGAAGCCGTACGTCTGCGCTTCCTTCTCCAGCCAGGGATAGACGTCACCGTCGAACAGGCCCGTGCGGTCGGGGTCGCTGCCGTTGTGCGCGCGGGTGATGACGCGATGCTCGGGGTCGTAGTTGCCATTGGCCGGGTCGACGTACAACTCGGCGAAGCGCAGGGCGCGTTCGGACCAGTGGTCGGGGGCGGCCATGCTGAGGAAGTAGAGCAGCAGCAGGCTCTCGCCCTGGTGGAACCAGTCGTATCCGCGCTCGAACTCCTCGCGCAGCATGCCAAGTTCGGTGAGCTGCCGGGTCACGCCCTCCCAGTGCTTCTCACTGACGGGCAGCAGATCGTCGGCGCCGCCGAGGAGATACAGCTGGGGCCAGTTGAAGAACACCTCGTAGAAGTCGTCCACACCATCACGGGTGGTCAGCGGGCCGGAGTAGTTCAGCCGTCCGTCCGGACCGGTGAAGTCGTGGGCGAAGCGCCGCCAGGCGTAGTCGAGGAGGTCGAACAGGGACCGCTGGGCCACGGCCCAGCCGGGCGGTTCGAGCAGCGGCACCCCCGCCTCGATCTCGGGTGGCGCGACCGGGGGCTCGCGGGGGGCGTCCTCGGCCGGGGTGCGGTCGGCAGAGCTGAAGGGCATGGGAGATCTCCGTTCGGGGCGGGCGGCGGGACGGCGCACGCCGGGGACGACAGCCGGGCGGTCGGGACGGGCCGCTATTCCTTGGTGGCGCCGGCGAGCATCCCGCTGACCAGGAAGCGCTGGGCGAAGAGGAAGACGATCAGCACGGGCGTGATGGCCACGAGCGTCGCCAGAGCCAGCTGCGGCCGTTCGATCGCGAGGTTGCCGACGGCCGGATTGAAGGACGGCACGTTGCTGAGCAGGGATCCGACGCCCACCTGGATGGGCATCTGGCTGCTCTCGGGGAGCATGACGTACGGCAGGAAGTAGTTGGTCCAGTTGGCGACGAAGCTGAAGAAGCCCACGAGCGCGATGACCGGGGTCGCCAGCGGCAGCGCGATGTGCCAGAAGACGCGGAACTCCGAGCAACCGTCCATCCGTGCCGCCGCCAGCAGGTCCTTCGGTACGGCGGTGGTGAAGTAGATGTACGTCAGGTACACGCCGAACGGGTAGAACGAGTACGGCAGGATGATCGACCACATCGTGCCGATCAGGTGCACCGCGTTGATCTCCAGGAACAACGGCACCACCAGGGTGGCGTTCGGCATGAGCATCACGACCAGCGTCGCGACCAGCAGGGTGTGCCGGCCGCGGAACTCGGTCATGGCCAGGGCATATCCCGCGGGAATGGCGACGCCGAGAGTGATGACCAGTGAGATCACCGCGTAGAGCGCGGAGTTGCCCAGCCACTGCATGACGGCGTTGTCCTGGAACGCCGTGAGCGCGTCCCAGTTGGCCTTCAGCGCAGGGAAGGAGCCGAAGGACAGCGGATTGTCGTGGACCAGTTGCTGGTCGGTCTTGGTCGCCGCGAGGACGAGCCACAGCACCGGCAGCACGAAGAAGGCGAGGAACCCGGCCAGTACGGATCCGGTCAGCAGCCGGGAGGCCAGGCGCCGTACGGGCCGGCGGTGCGGCGGCTGGTGGTGAGATCGGCTCATGAGGGGTGCTTCCCGTTCCGAGCTCGCCGTGGCGGCGACTCGACTGACAGGGGTTCTAGTCGGCATCGAAGAACCCCGACCGTGCGACGAAGACGGCCGCGGCCGACACACTGACGACCAGGAGCTCCACCGAGACCGCGGCGGCGCCGTTGATGTTGTTCATCTGGAAGGCGAAGTCGTACGTCAGCTGGTTCAGCGAGTAGTCGCGTCCGGCCACGCCCACGCTGGCGAGGGACAGCAACTGCGGCTCGACGAAGAGCTGGGCGCCGCCCGCGAACGCCAGGATCACCATGTACACGATCCACTTGCGGAGCATCGGGATCTGCACGTGCCAGGCGGTCTGCCAGGCGCCCGCGCCATCGACGCGCGCGGCTTCCATCACGTCCGTGGGGATGTTGTTGAGCGCGCCGTAC
Source organism: Streptomyces mirabilis (assembly GCF_039503195.1). NCBI lineage: Bacteria > Bacillati > Actinomycetota > Actinomycetes > Kitasatosporales > Streptomycetaceae > Streptomyces > Streptomyces mirabilis. Next base: position 718,720 of record NZ_JBCJKP010000001.1, on the reverse strand, counting down.
ATGACGACGATCCAGCCGCCCGCGCCGGTCCAGAACGCGATGATGGTGAACAGCAGGGGCAGGTTGCCGGGCGCGATCACCTCGCCGAAGGTGTGGAATCCCAGCGCGCCCAAGAGCGAACTGACCGGGCTCACCGTCGGGTCGAGCATGAACAGCCACACCAGCACACTCGCGGCGCCGGCGAGCGCTCCCGGGATGTAGTAGAGGAAACGCAGCGCCTTGCTGGCGGAACCCGAGGCCAGGCGGTGCAGCAGCAGCGCCAGGGCCACCACGAACACCACCAGGGACAGGAGCCAGAAGGCGAGGTAGGTGGCGACATGGCCCACGGCGTCCAGGAAGCGGAAGTCCTGCGCCGTGGTCACGAAGTTGGTGAAGCCGGTGACCCTGCCCCCGGCGTCGGTGAAGGCGAAGTAGATCGCGTAAGCGGTCGGAAGGACGCCGAAGGCGATCAGCAGGACCACGTAGGCGGCGACGAAGGCCATACCGGCCCGGCTCTGCCGGGCGCCCCCGCGACGGCGCCGGGTGGCAGAACCGGCCCGGGAGTGGGTGAGGGTCACTGGGAGACCTTGTATCCGTTGGACTTGGCGTACTTGACGATGGAGTCCTGCCAGGCCGGCAGCATTGAGACGACGCTCTTGCCCTGGGTCAGACCGGGCTTGACGGTGGCGGCCCAGATCGCCTCCTGGCTGAACTGGCCCGAGCCCCAGCCGTTCCAGACCTGGGAGGAGGCGGCCTTGAGGGCGCTCAGGTCGCTCGCGAAGTAGCCGGAGGCGTCCTGTCCCTTCAGCCACGTCTCGGCCGCCGGAGTGTACGCGGGGAAGCCCGGCGCCTTCTTGCCCTGGTAGGCGTTGTCGGTGGTGACCCACTTCAGGAAGTCGGTGGCGACCTTGATGTGCGCGGAGTGCTTGGACAGCAGCCAGGTGCCGCCGCCGACGTTGCCGGTGGACGGCGAGGTCTCCCCCTGCCACTGGGGGATGGGTGCGGCCGCGATGTGCTTGGCCGGCGTCTTGAAGGTGCCCTCGAACAGCGCGCCGCCATACCAGGCCGGACCCGGCATGAGCAGGACCTTGTCGGCCTTGTTCTTGCCGAAGTCGGTGCTGAAGACCCCGCTGATGGACATGGACTTGTTCTCGATCAGCACGTCCATGAGCTTGGCCATCTTGGTGCAGGCCTCGCTGGAGGTGTTCACCGACACAGCCTTCGGGCCGGTGATGTGGTTGGCGCCGCACTTGCTCGCCCACAGGTAGATCTCGGGCGTGAAGGAGTCGCCGGCGTCACCCACGAGGTAGCCCGGGTGCTCCTTGGCCATCTTCTCGCCGAGCTTTTGGTACTCCTCCCACGTCGTCGGCACCGAGTAGCCGAACTTCTTCAGCAGCGGAGCGTTGTACCAGAGCACTGCCTGGGAGAGGTCGTTGCGCAGACAGTAGACGGTGCCGCCCACCGTGCAGACGTCGTTGGCCCCGCTCGCGAACTTCCCCAGGGATGCCGAGGGGATCAGGCCCTTGGTGAGCGGAGCGGCGAAGCCCGCGTCGACCGCCCAGCTCGCCTCGTTGTTCTGGGAGCTGAACACGACGTCCGGCCAGCCCTTGCCGGTGCGGTTGAACAGCTGGACCTTGGTCTGGAGGTAGTTCGAACCGTTGGCGTCGCCGTCGTAGGTGACGATGTCCAGCTTCACGTTCGGGTGCTGCTGCTGGTACAGCTTCGCGGCCTCCACACGGGTCGCGTCCACCCAGACGGTCAACGCACCGTCCTTCTGCGGCGCCTGAGCGAAGCCGTCCTTGGTCGTCGTACCCGTGGCGCCGCCGCCTCCACAGGCAGTCAGGGCCAGCGCGGCGGTGGCCGCGCAGCCGGCCAGCAACGCCGCACGCCTCTTGCTGGACGCACTCTCCCGGCCGGACGAAGGCTTGTTGACGGTCATGTGCGACTCCACTTGTTTCACAGGGCGCCCCGAGCAGATGGGCAGGTGGCGCGTGGATGGGTCGACGCCGGGCCGAACCGGTCGGGCGTCGGGGACCGCGACGGCCGTCCCGATTGCCGTCGCGGAAGAAATTAGCCGCCCTATCGAGGGTTCCGTCAAGGGTTTGTGCGGGCTTCATCCCAGCGAATTGCGTGCGATGCGGTGTCGAAGAACGAGGAATGTCTAATAGGGGACCGTTCATACCAGTTAGGATCCCGCTCTATGATGTGGATCTACTTGCCTGATGAGTACGACTCATTGATGCTTGGGATACGATGAGCGCGGCTCCACAGCGATCAGCCGCCCCAGTTGCGTCAGCCAGGAGGCAGGACAGATGAACGACACGCCCGCGGCCCAGCCGGCCTTGCCGACGCAGGCACCTCCCGTTGCGGCGGCAGCGGCGAACGGCGCGGACGAGCGGCGTGACTACCGGCCCGGCTACGAGATCGTGGCGGAGCGGATCCTCGAGTTCATCGCCGAGGCCCGTCTGGTGGCAGGTGATCGGCTGCCCACGGAGAACGATCTGGCCCAGAGGCTGAACACCAGCAGGGCGGTGGTGCGGGAGGCCGTGAAGATCCTCTCGGCGCTCGGCAGGGTCCGGGCGCACAAGGGGCGCGGGCTGTTCGTCGCGGACGACGAGGGCATGCTCATCACCAGCCGCTGGGGCGGCTTCTTCCGCCCCGTCGACCTCGATCACGTACTCATGCTGTTCGAGTTCCGCAGGGTTCAGGAGATGGCCGCGAGCAGTCTGGCCGCCACCCGTGCCACGCCCGCCGAGCTGCGGACCATCGAGGTGGCCATGCAGCAGTGTCGGCACGGGTTCGTCAACGGTCAGGTCGAAGTGTTCAACGAGGCGGACGAGGACTTCCATATGGGCGTTGCCGTCGCCTCGCACAACACCTTCCTCGTCAGCGCCGTGCGTGACGCGCGCCGACTGCAGCGGCAGTCCAGCGCGATCGGGATCCACGACACGCTCGGTGAAGGAACCGAGTCCGCGGTCGTGGAGCACGAGGTGATCTACCGGGCCATTCGCGACGGCCGGCCCGACGAGGCGGCCGAGGCCACGGCGACACACCTCGACAGGACGCTCGAGGACTACCGGCGGGAGATCCAGCGACGCCTGTTTGGATAGCGTTCAGGGTCGGAGTTCCGTCAAGCGAGCCGTCAACAGGAACATCCCATGGGCAGCCGGGCCCGCCGCAGTCCGGCCACCAGTACGACGTCTCCTTCCTCAGTGCCTGTGTCAGGTCCTTGCTTGACGAGTCGAGTGGTCTGTTGATGCAGCGTAGAGCCAGACGTTGCTTCGGGCGGATCCGCCCGAAGCAACGTGTCCCGTCTCAGCGGACATGGTCCCAATCTCGAATGATCTGGTCCGATTCGCTCGTCGCCTCAGGTGATCTGGTTCGCGTGAATGTGCTGTCCCGGATCGATGAAGGTGGCGGAGTCCCGCAACGGTGAGGGGCACGGAGCCCCGTGCCTGGACACTGGGGAGAGCCAACGCAGGGGTATGCGGGCAAGGATGTCGGGGTTCGTTCCCGATGGCCCCTCCGATTCAGCTACGGAGAGGCCATCTCGTACGCCCTGGCCAGGGCGAAGCGCTGTCGTGTCGACGCACAGGTCCGCCGCGATGGCTGTACCGCCCAGAACCCGCCGGAGCCGGCCCAGGGCAGCCTGACGCGCCGGGTCACCGCCTATTCGGGCTGTTCGGCCGGGCATCCGGTCGTCTGGGCCGCGTTCGACGAAGGACCCATCGCCGCCCCGCAGGACGGGGTCGCTGGTGACAGCGGAACCAGGACCTGGGTGCCGCAGGAGGTCTGGAATTTCTTCACGCAGTTCCAGACCTCCAACCCACCGCCGGGGACGGCGACCTGCCGGGTCACCAACACCGTCAGCGCCTGGAACACCGGCCTGACGTCGAACATCACTATCACCAACACCGGCACCACCGCGATCGACGGCTGGTCCCTCGTCTTCACCCTCCCCGACGACCAGACCATCACCTCCGGCTGGAACGCGGACTACTCGCCCGCCTCCGGCCAGGTGACGGCCAGGAACGTCGCCCACAACGCCGCCATCACTCCAGACGCGTCAGTCGACATCGGCTTCCAGGCGACCCACACCGGCAACTGCCGGCCGTGGCTGCAGGCGGTGGGCGAAACGTTCTGACAGGACGGTCCCATTCGGCACAGGGTGTAGAGACCGTCCAGCGGCGTCCAGTCAATCCACGGCAGGCGCAGGACTCGGCCTGTGGAACGGTGGGCGTCGGGCGCGTCTTGTGGACGCGATCGTCGTACCGCCCGGCTCAGCGCGCCGCGCGGTCGACTCACACCTGCCGGCCGGTGCGTGCGGCGGCTGTGCTGGAGCGCAGCGAGATCGCGGGGGTCAACAGGATGTGCCGAGGCGGGGTGTTCGGCGCGGTGATGCGTTCCACCAGCAGGGAAACGGCTTTCTCGCCCATTTCCAGAGCCGGTACGTCCGCTGCCGTGAGCGGAGGGCGGAAGTCCTCGGCCCAGGCCTTGGCCGCCACTCCGGTGATGGAGAAGTCGTACGGCACTTGGAGGCCGGCGTCCGCCAGCGCGCGCTGGATGCCGGGCAGGGCGGCCTCGTTGATGGTGGTGACAGCGGTGAGGTCCGGATGGCTGCGCAGGAGCGCCTCGACGCATTCGTGACCTGAGCGGGCGTCGTCCCCGCAAGGCACTTCGATGCCATCGAGGCCGCGTTCCGCTACGGCGGCCTCGAAACCGTCTCTGGCCCTGCGTGCCGGGCCGTAACCGGCCGAGACGAGTTCCGGGGAACGAGTGATCAGAGCCACTCGGCGGTGCCCCAGATCGGCGAGGTGTCGCACGCAGTGCTGGACCAAGCCGGCGTAGTCGACGTCGATCCAGGACATCTGCTGGTCGCCGGCCGTGTGCCCGATGCCGACGAAGGGCAGCCCGGCGTCCTGCAGGCGACCCACACGAAGGTCCTCCATGCGGATCTCCATCAGGATGACACCGTCCACGCGGCCCTCCGAGGCCAACCGCTCGAAGGAGCGGTCATGATCCCCGCCGGAAGGGGACAGCAGCACATCCAGGTCGATCCGGGCAGCGGCGTCGACCACGCTGGCAACGAAGTCCAGTTGCATGTGTGTGAGCCTGTTGCCGGCCGGCGGGATGACGAGACCGATCGTTCGGGTCCGGCCCTCCTTGAGGGCCCGCGCGGTCGCGTTGGGGCGATATCCCAATTCGTCGATCACGTCTTGGATACGTCTCCGGGTCTTGCTCGAGACGGGTCGTTTGCCGCTGAGCGCGTAGGACACCGTGCTGCGTGACACGCCGGCGCGCCGAGCGATCTCCCCGATGTTCATGCAGCTCCCCGACAACTTGACCGCGGGCCGAAGGATACCTCGCGCGCATCTGCTCGCCATCAGGCCCAGGGTGTCGGCGAGGCAGGGTACGGCCTTCGGCAAGGCTGACGACCGTGGCTCTTCGCCGGGGCGCGAGGACGACGTCGTAGTCGGTGCGGCTGTTGTTCTCGACGCCGGTCACGACGAAACGTGACCGTCGCGGGACTTGTCGCTGCGATGCTCGTGACCCTCCAGCCGGCGTCGGCGGCCGGCGACCCCACCTGATCGCGGCCGCAACCGTCGTGACGGGCCGTGCCCCCCAACCCGGGCTGTGTCCGGCTGGAGGGGAAGTTCTCGGGCTTCCGCCGTAATGTGCGCTTCTTGGCGTCGGTAACCCCCATGGTGCACCAGGCAACCTCCTTGGGGGGAGTCGTCAGGGACGGTGCTGGTCGAGCGCCCTCTTGCCCGGCGGTGCATGCGGCCGGTCTGCGCTGCGCCCTGGCGGGCTCGGGCCGACGAAGGATGCCCGAGTGCCATGAGTCGCGGGGAACGGCGTCGAGCTGCCGGGAATCGTCACACGTTCCGCGTCTGAGGTATGACGGGACGGCATGCAGCGAATCGATTCCGCACAAGCGCTTCGACGGGATGATACGACTGGTGGAGTTCGGGGGCGATGGCGTCATGCGGTGAAGACGGCGCGCACGCGCGGGCCGAGGCGCCGCCGCTTCGGCCGACGCCCTCCGAACCGGCGCTGCGCGGTCTGGGGCGTTTCTGCTACGTCCCTGTTCACCGGCATGATGGTGAGTCATCCGGTGATCCGGGCCCGGCCGTCGGGCACACCCGCGCGGCCCGCAGCGCCCGCACGGCGGGCGGTCGCGCCGTCGTCCGCTGCCGTCACATCGCAACTTTTCGAGAGCGCTGAGACCTTGCGCACCACAGGAATCAGCGGTCGAATCGATTCCGCCACAAGGTTCGCGGCAGGGACCTCCGCATCCTTGACAGTCCTTCGAGACCGGGAGCACCGTCTCCCCCTGAAACCTCTCTGCAATCCCACTGCACAACGGCACGTTCAAGCGCTTCGGCATTTGTCAGTGCCACCACCACAACCTGACCGGGTTGCGTCGGCACGGTAGGGAGATCAGATGGGAACCACACGTACGAGACGCCACCTGCTGGCCGGGCGCGGTGGCGTCCAACGGCTGCTCGCGGCGGTGCGGCGCCGTGGCAGGCCGGAGAATGTGCCGGATCAGACACTTGCCCGCCAATGGGAGCGCTCCCATCACTCCCGGCTGAAAACGTTCACCCGGGCGGGGGCCGCGACCGTGCTCGTCGTCGGCGCGCTGGCCGGTGCCACAGCCACGGCCGAGACGGCCCGGGCCGCCACGTCCGGGCCGTGTGATCTCTATGCGGCAGGCGGTACGCCCTGTGTGGCGGCGCACAGTACGACGCGAGCGTTGTACGCCTCCTACAACGGGCCGCTTTACCAGGTCCGGCGTGCCTCGGACAACACCACCCGGAACATCGGCGTCCTGAGCGTGGGCGGTTACGCCGACGCAGCCGCCCAGGACTCGTTCTGCTTGGGGACGACCTGCCTGATCACGATCATCTACGACCAGTCAGGCCGCGGCAACAACCTCACCCAGGCGCCGGGCGGCGGTGCCGCGGGCGGCCCCGACAACCTCGCCAACGCGACCGCCGCGCCCACCACGGTGGAGGGTCACAAGGCCTACGGCGTCTTCGTGGCGCCCGGTACGGGTTACCGCAACAACCACACCAACGGCATCGCCACCGGGGACAACCCCGAGGGCATGTACGCGATCTTCGACGGCACGCACTACAACGGCGGCTGCTGCTTCGACTACGGCAATGCCGAGACGGACAGCAACGACGACGGCAACGGCACCATGGAGGCCATCTACTTCGGCAACATCAAGGTCTGGGGCTACGGTTCGGGCAACGGCCCCTGGATTATGGCCGACCTGGAGAACGGCCTGTTCTCCGGGGTCAACCAGCACTACAACGCGGGCGACCCGACCATCAACCACCGGTACACGACCGCCATCATCAAGGGCGGCCCGAACCACTGGGCGATCCGTGGGGGCAACGCGCAGTCCGGCGGCCTGTCCACCTTCTACGACGGACCGCGTCCCAACGTCCCAGGCTACAACCCGATGCGGAAGCAGGGTGCCATCATCCTGGGCATAGGCGGCGACAACAGCAAGGGCGCCCAAGGCACCTTCTACGAGGGCGTGATGACCTCCGGCTACCCGTCGGACGCCACCGAGAACGCGGTCCAGGCCAACATCACCGCGGCCGGATACAGCAACTCCTCCGGCGGGACGAGCACCGGTGCGCTGCACGCGGTGGGCGCGGGCAAGTGCCTGGACGTGCCGAACTCGTCCACCACGGCCGGTACACAGCTGCAGGTCTGGGACTGCAGTGGTGCTGCCAACCAGACCTGGACCCGCACGTCCTCCAACCAGCTGACTGTCTACAGCGGCAGCAGCCAGATGTGCCTGGACGCGTACAACAACCAGACGTCCGCCAACACCAAGGTGGTGACCTGGCCGTGCAACGGCGGTGCCAACCAGCAATGGCAGCTGAACTCGGACGGCACCGTCACCGGCACCCAGTCCGGACTCTGCCTCGACGTCACCGGCGCCGACACGGCCAACGGCGCCCTGGCCGAACTCTGGCCGTGCAACGGCCAATCCAATCAGCGATGGAGTCTCAACTGACCTGAACGGCTCCAGCCCGTGGTCGGCTCATCCCCCGGCCACGGGCCACCGCCACCGGATACTGGCATCCCCGTGCCCGACGCCCGGCGGGCAGCTCCACATGGATTCTCCGACCGTCCGGCCGAATCGCCCGATCCCCCTCGCCCAACCCCTGAGTGGGCGCGTTGTACGGGCGGCCTCGACGGCGAACAACGCCACACCGCCCCGACACCACCGGCCCATGTGCGCCACCACTGGAGGATGACGATGTCCAGAACCAGAGTGCTCCGCGGCCTCTGGGCCGCCCCCGTGGCTCTGCTCGCCTTACCGGCCCAGAGCCTGGCCGCGGCCGGGGCCGTGTACGCCGTACCCGCCGAGCGCCAGGCGTCGGCAGCCGCCCTGTACGTGGTGCCGGGTGCGGCTCCTGGCGGGAACGGCACCGCCGAGCAGCCGTTCGCGACGATCGACCAGGCGCAGCAACCCGCGCACCGGCTCTCGGCCGATTCGGACGTCATGGTCTACCTGGCCGGTGGCACCTATCGGCTGTCCAAGCCGCTGACCTTCGGCTCCGGCGACGGCGGCCAGAACAGCCACACCATCACGTATCAGGCCGTCTCCGGGCAGCAGCCGTTCGTGAGCGGCGCCCAGCAGATATCGGGTTGGCAGGTGCATGATCAGAGCAGCGATATCTGGTCGGCCCATGTCGGCACCGGTGTGAACACGCGTCAGTTGTACGTGAACGGCAAGGAGGCGCCGCGGGCGGCGATCCAGGTGCCCCGCTCCGCCTTCACCTTCACCCAGACCGGCCTCACTGTCTCCGACTCCTCCCTCGACTACCTGGCCGGGCTCTCGGACAAGAGCCACATGGAAGTCGAGAGCCTCAACTCCTTCACCGACCGCTACGCGCCGGTCCAGTCGATCAGCGGCAGGACCATCACCATGCAGCAGCCCGCGTGGAACAACAACTCCTGGGGATACGACACCATCAACGCGCCGTTCGCCGGCGGGACCATGTATCTCGAGAACAACTACGCGTTCCTCAAGCAGGCCGGACAATGGTATCTCGACTCGTCCACCGGCGACCTCTACTACCGGGTCCAGCCGGGGCAGAACCCGAACGGCCTCGACGTCGAACTGCCCCGGCTGCAGAGTCTGCTGGGCATCAGCGGCAGCTACAGCTCACCGGCGACCGGCCTGAGCTTCACCGGCATCCGGTTCACGGGATCCTCCTGGCTCGGCCCGAGCGGATCCGACGGATACGCGGACCAGCAGAGCGGCGCGCACATCACCGGTGCCTACGCGATGCCCGCCAACTGGCTGAGCACTTGTAAGTCGGGGTGCCCACAGTTCGAGGCCGCCCGTAACCACTGGGTGCAGATGCCCGCGGCCGTACAGGTCTCCGCCGCCACCGGCATCACGTTCTCCGGCAACACGTTCTCCGAACTCGGGCAGGCCGGACTGGGTGTGGGCAACGACGGTGTCGCCACGGCCTCCGGCACCGGACTCGGCGCGGGCGGCGTCACCATCACCGGCAACACGTTCACCGACATCGCCGGCAGCGGCATCCAGGTCGGCGGGATCCAGCCGGACGCGCACCACCCCGGCAACCCACAGATGACCAACCAGAACATCGTGATCAGCGACAACCGGGTCAGCGAGGTGGGCACCGACTACAAGGAGACCGCGGGCATCCTGTCCACCTACGTCTCGAACGCGACGATCACCCACAACCAGTGCGACCACCTTCCCTACGACGGGATCGACATCGGCTGGGGCTGGGGGATCAACGACCCCGGCGGCAGCCAGGACTACGTCAACCGGGGCACGTACACCTACCAGCCCGTCTACAGCACTCCCACGACGCTGAAGAACAGCACCGTCTCCCACAACCTGGTCTTCGACACCAAGAAGGCGATGTTCGACGGCGGCAGTATCTACACCCTGTCCGCGAGCCCCGGTTCGGTGATCTCCGACAACTACATGTACGGCAACAACCACACCACCGCGCTGTACCTCGACGAGGGCTCCCGGCATCTGACGGTGTCCCACAACGTGGTGCAGGACGCCGGTAACTGGGCCCTCACCAACGCCAACGCGAACAACCACACCGACGACAGCACCTTCTCCGGCAACTGGTACAACGGCGGCAATACGTACGTGGCCACCGGTCCTCCGCACAACAACGTCCTTACCGGCAACGTCCTGGTCAGCGGCACCAACTGGCCGCAGGGCGCGCAGCAGGTGATCCAGCAGGCAGGCGTCCGGGCGTCGGGCGGCGGTGGTGGCTTCCCCACCGGCTCCCACCAGCTGGTAATCGGCAGTGACAGTCTGTGCCTGGACGTGTACGGCAGCTCCACCAGCGCGGGTGCCGCGATCGACCAGTGGACCTGCAACGGGCAGAGCAACCAGCGGTTCGAGTTCGTGCCGGCCACGGGCGGTTACGGACAGCTGCGGACGCAGAACTCCGGACAGGTCGTGGCGGTGTCGGGCGGATCCACGACCGCCGGTACGCCCGACATCGTGCAGCAGGCCCCGGACGGAGCGGCCGCCAGTCCGTGGCTGCCGGTACCGCAGTCCGACGGCTCGTACTCCTTCCAGAACAAGAACAGCGGTCTGTGTCTTGACGTCTACGGCGGCGGCAGCAACCTCGGCCAGCAGCTCGACCAATGGCCCTGCAAGAACACGGCCGGCAGCAACCAGGACTTCACCCCCCGCTGACCCGCTCGCGTGCTCGTTCACCCCCCACCCACTGTCCCGCACCAGTGAGGAACGCTGATGAAGAAGTACGCGGCACCCCAGGCCGCCGCGCTGACGGCCGCGCTCGGCGTCGGCACCGCCCTGCCCGCGGCGGCCGCCACTGGCACCGAACCGCCGCCCTCCGCCGCGCGGGCCGCCGCAACGCCCACCGGCCTGCGGCTGATGCCGTTGGGCGACTCGATCACCTGGGGTGTCGGCAGCCCGTCCGGGAACAGTTACCGGGGCTTTCTGCGGAACCAGTTGTCGACCGAGGGCCACGCCCTCGACTTCGTCGGCTCGGGCCGGGGCGGCACCATGTCCGACCCGGACAACGAAGGCTGCTCCGGCTGGCGCATCGACCAGATAACCGGCATCGCGGACTCCGTGCTGGCCCGTTACCGGCCGAACGTGGTCACCCTGGAGATCGGCACCAACGACCTGAACGGCGGCTACCAGATCCCGACCGCCCCCGACCGGCTCCGCGCGCTCATCGACCGGATCACCAACGACGCACCCGACGCGACCGTCCTCGTCGGCACCGTGATCATCTCCACCAGCGGCACCGAGGAGGCCAACCGGACCGCGTTCAACGCCGAGTCACCCGGCATCGTGCAGGCCGAGCAGGACGCCGGCAAGCATGTACGCCTGTTGGACACGAGCGCCCTGACCAGCGTGGACCTGGCCGACTCCCCGCACCCCAACGACAACGGCTACCGCAAGATGGCGGTCGCCTTCAACGCCGGGGTCCAGGCCGCGGAAGCGGCAGGCTGGATCAAACCGCCGGCTTCCGCGGGCGGTCAGGTGCGCTCCGGAATCGCCGGAAAGTGCCTGGACGTGAACGGCGGCAACAACGCCAACGGGACTGCCGCGGACATCGCGACCTGCAACGGCTTCGACGCGCAGCAGTGGTCCGCACACTCCGACGGCACCCTGCGGGCCCTCGGCAAGTGCCTCGACGCCACCGGCCGCGGTACCGCCAACGGCACCACGATCGAGGTCTGGGACTGCAACGGCGGAACCAACCAGCAATGGCAGGCGTACAACGGCGGCTACCGCAACCCGGTCTCCGGCCGCTGCCTCGACGACCCCGGTGCATCCACCACTGACGGTACGCACCGCTCTGCCGGTCTCCTGAGCCCGTGACCCCACTCCACTCGCAGCAGCGTCTCGCGGTCGGTGTCTTCCCCTCTCACACACAAGGAGAATGATCCTTTATGTCCTGGCTCAATGAGCGGCCCCGTCTTCGCAAGGCCCTCGTCTCGGTCACCGGTCTGACAGCAGGCACGGTACTGGCCCTGGCGGGCACAGCGGCGCCCACCGCCCATGCGGCTTCCAGCACGCTGGGCGCGGCCGCGGCCGACAGCGGCCGCTATTTCGGCACGGCTGTGGCCGCCGGGAGGCTGGGCGATTCGACGTATTCCACGATTCTCGACCGGGAATTCAACATGATCACCCCGGAGAACGAGATGAAGTGGGACACCACCGAACCGTCCCGCGGCAACTTCAACTTCGGCCCGGGCGACCAGATCGTCGGCCACGCCACCGCGCACGGTCAGCGGATGCGTGGCCATACCCTGGTGTGGCACTCGCAGTTACCCGGCTGGGTGAGTGGCATCAGGGACGCGAACACCCTGCGCAGCGTGATGAACAACCACATCACGACGGTGATGAACCACTACAAGGGCAAGATCTACGCCTGGGACGTGGTCAACGAAGCCTTCGCCGACGGCTCCACCCAGCACCGCAGCTCAGTGTTCCAGGACGTGCTCGGCAACGGCTTCATCGAGGAGGCGTTCCGCACCGCCCGGGCCACCGACCCTTCGGCCAAGCTCTGCTACAACGACTACAACATCGAGAACTGGTCGGACGCCAAGACCCAGGGCGTCTACAACATGGTGCGCGACTTCAAGTCCCGCGGCGTGCCCATCGACTGCGTCGGCCTCCAGAGCCACTTCGGCGCCGGCGGCCCGCCGTCGAGCTTCCAAACCACCCTGGCCAACTTCGCAGCCCTCGGCGTCGACGTCCAGATCACCGAACTCGACATCGCCCAGGCGTCGCCGACCGCCTACGCCAACACGGTGCAGGCGTGCATGAACGTCCCCCGCTGCACCGGCATCACCGTGTGGGGGATCAGGGACAGCGACTCGTGGCGGTCGAGCGACAACCCGCTGCTGTTCAGCGGCAACGGCAGCAAGAAGCCGGCCTACGACGCGGTCCTGTCCGCGCTGGGCGGCGGTACGGGGAACTCGGGGGGCATCGTCTCGGGCCAGGTGTACGCGCTGAGCGATGTCGCCGCGGGGCGGGTGCTGGACGTGCCGAGCGGGCAGACGGCGAACGGCACGCCGTTGCAGGCCTGGGACGCCAACGGTGGTGCCGCGAACCAGCAGTGGCGGGCGAATCAGAACGGTGACGGTTCGTACACGCTGACGAATATCGGCAGTGGGCGGGTTCTGGACGAGCCGGGTGGCCAGACCGGCAATGGCACGCGGATGGAGATCTGGGATGCCAATGGCGGTGCGAACCAGCACTGGCGGGCGAGCCGGAACGGCGACGGTTCGTACACCCTGATCAACGTCGCTTCCGGCCGGGCGCTGGAGATTCCCGGCGGGCAGACTGCCAACGGGGCCCCCGTCCAGGTCTGGGACTCCACCGGCGGCGCCAACCAGCACTGGAACTTCAGGTGAGGTGATCGGCGCCAAGCGCGCGCTCCTGCCCGCGGTCCGTTTCGGAGTACCGCGAATCCATCCCCGTGTCCGGCACGGTGACCGTCGCCGGACGCGGGTTCCGGCATGCCGTCATGGCGAGCTGACCAGGACAAACATGGGATGGATCGAGTTCTGATTCGGTGAGACGCGTGCGTTGACACTGTGTCAGGTGTGTGGGATCACTATGGAACATGGGATGTCTGAGTGTTCTCTGTGAGTACATTCGGGCCCGCTGGCGGGAGCGGTCGACGGACCGCCCCGGCTGGATTCCCTCGGACAGGCACGGCACTCTCTGCCCCCTTCCCCCACATCTTCGAGGAACAGAATGCAGCCTTCATCCGTTTCGCCCCGGAACCCCGCTCGTAGACCACGCTTGTCGGCAACCGCCGCCGTATGCGTGATGGCACTGCTCACCGTCTTGCTGGCGACCGCGCCGACCTGGTCGGTATCGGCACCTGTGGCTCCCCTGGTGGGTTCGGCGTCGGGGCGGTGCCTGGACGTCAAGGGCAACGTCGACACGCCGGGTACGGCGTTGGACATCTGGGACTGCAACGACCAGGTCAATCAGGCGTTCGAGTTCACGTCGGCGGGTGAGCTGAGGACGATGAACGGCACCCGGTGCGTGGACACCTACGACAACCAGACGGCTCCCGGAGCCCCGGTGGTCATCCGGTCGTGCGACGGGCGGCCAACCCAGGTGTGGCGACAGAACTCCGACGGGTCCGTCACCGGTGTGGCGTCCGGATTCTGCCTGGACGTCAACGGAGCGGGCACGGGCAACGGCACCGCGGTCATCCTGTGGACCTGCAACGGCCAGAGCAACCAGAAGTGGAGCACCCCGACACCTCCGCCCAGCGGATCGGGCCCGTGCGACATCTACTTCGCGGGCGGTACGCCCTGCGTGGCCGCGCACAGTACGGTGCGGGCGCTCTACGGTTCGTACAACGGCGCCCTGTACCAGGTCAGGCGTTCCTCGGACAACGCGACCAGGGACATCGGTGTGCTGACGCCCGGCGGCTTCGCCGACGCGGCGGCGCAGGACTCGTTCTGCGCGGGGACCTCGTGTGTGATCACGGTCGTCCGCGACCAGTCCGGACACGGCAACGACCTGTGGTACCAGGGCTCGGCCCAGGTCTCGGGATCGAGTCAGAGCAGCCCCGCGAAGGCGACCTCCGAGTCGCTGACCGCAGGGGGCACCAAGGCGTACTCGCTGTACATCAATCCCGGGAACAGCTACTGGCGGGACGGTCACCTGACGGGCGTGCCGGCCGGCGCCGCACCCGAAGGGGCGTACATGGTCACCAGTGGCACTCACGTCAACAGTGGCTGCTGCTTCGACTACGGCAACAGCGAGACGACCAGGAAGGCCGACGCCGCCGGGGCGATGGACGCGATCAACTTTGGTACCGAGTGCTGGTTCGGCGGCTGCGTCGGCAGCGGCCCCTGGGTGCAGGCCGATCTCGAGTGGGGCCTGTACTCCGGCGGCAGCCAGTCCTGGAACACCAACCAGCGTGCTTTTCCCAGCAAGTTCGTTACCGCGATGCTGAAGAACAACGGGACGTCGAGGTTCGCCCTCAAGGGCGCCAATGCGCAGTCCGGCGGCCTGACCACCCTGTGGGACGGCGGGCTTCCGGACGGATACAGCCCCATGAAGAAACAGGGAGCCATCGTCCTGGGCAGCGGCGGCGACTGCTGCAAGCCCGGCGGCGGCGCCAACCTGAGCGCCGGCACCTTCTACGAAGGGGCGGTAGTCGCCGGCTATCCCTCCGACGCGACCGACAACGCGGTGCAGGCCAATATCACAGCCGCCAACTATCGCTGAACTCCGCGAAGCTCCCCAACTCATCCCAGGAGTCGATGACTTATGCCCATGACCACTGCGAGAGCCAGGGGTCTTCGGCCGCTGTCCACGCTGCTGTCCCTGCGCAGAACCCTGGCGCTCACCTTCTCGGCCGTGCTGCTCACCGCGGCGGCCCCCCTCCTTTCCCTGAGCACGGCGCAGCCCGCCGCCGCGCTCGGCAACGGGCTGGCGCTGACCCCGCAGATGGGCTTCAACGACTGGAACGCGTACGGCTGCAACGTCTCCGAGTCGCTGATCAAGTCCACCGCGCAGGCCATGCACACGAACGGCATGCAGGCGGCGGGCTACTCGTACGTCAACATCGACGACTGCTGGATGACCCACAACCGCGATACCGGCGGCCACTTGGTGCCGGACCCGGCCAAGTTCCCCGACGGCATCAAGGGCACCGCGGACTACGTGCACTCGCTCGGGCTGAAGCTGGGAATCTACGAGGACGCCGGCACCGCGACCTGCGCGGAGTATCCGGGCAGCCTGGGGCACGAGACCACGGACGCGCAGTCGTTCGCGTCGTGGGGCGTGGACTATCTGAAGTACGACAACTGCAACAACACCGGGGCGCCGGCGCGGACCCGGTACACCACGATGCGGGACGCCCTGGCGGCCACCGGCCGGCCGATCCTGTTCAGCCTGTGCAACTGGGGCCAGGAGAACGTGTGGACCTGGGGCGCGGGCGTGGGCAACAGCTGGCGCACCACCGGGGACATCAGCCCGAGTTTCTCCAGCATGCTGTCGATCTTCCACAGCAACGTGGGACTGGCCGCCTACGCCGGACCCGGCCACTGGAACGACCCGGACATGCTGGAGGTCGGCAACGGCTCGATGACGGCCACCGAGAGCCGCAGTGAGTTCAGTCTGTGGGCGGAGATGGCCGCGCCGCTGATCGCGGGCACCAACATCCCCTCGGCCAGTGCGGACACCTTGTCCACTCTGACCAACTCCCGAGTGATCGCGGTCGACCAGGACCCACTGGGCAAGCAGGGCACCACGGTCTCCTCCTCGGGCGGCCGGGACGTGCTGGCCAAGCCGCTGGCGGGCGGGGACGTGTCGGTGGCGCTGTTCAACGAGACGGATTCGACCGCGACCGTCACCACCACCGCGGCCGCGATCGGGAAGACCGGGGCGTCCGCTTACACGCTGACCGACCTGTGGTCGGGGGCGGTCTCGACCACCTCGGGCACGATCAGCGCCTCGGTGTCGGCGCACGGCACGGTGATGTACCGGGTCGCGGGCGGCACCAGCGGCGGCGGCACCAGCGTGACCGGTGAGCTGCACGCGGTGGGTTCGGGCAAGTGCCTGGACGTACCGAACTCCACCACGACCGCCGGCACCCAGGTGGAGATCTGGAGCTGCAACGGCGGGGTCAACCAGATATGGACGCACTCCACGCCCAACCAGCTCACCGTCTACTCCGGCAGCGGCCAGATGTGCCTGGACGCCTACAACAACCAGACCACGCCGGGGACGAAGGTGGAGATCTGGCCGTGCAACGGCCAGAGCAACCAGCAGTGGACGCTGAACTCCAACGGGACGATCACGGGTGTCCAATCCGGCCTGTGCCTGGACGTCACCGGAGGGGCCACGGCTGACGGAACCCTCGCCGAGCTGTGGACCTGCAATGGCAGCAGCAGCCAGCGATGGACGCTGGCATGACTCCCCCCTCGCCTCGGTCACCGGCAGCTTCGGTGCCGTCGTGCGGTGGCACCGCCACAGAGGAGGTCTCCTTGCCCGGATCAGCAACCGATCGCAGACGAAGGCGATTCCCGGCCGCGCTCCTGATCGCCCTTGCGATGGCCCTGGCCGCGTTGGGCACACCGGCGTTCGCCACATCCCCGCCGACCGGTACGCCCGCCGCCGTGCACCCGGCGACCCCGCCGACGAACGCGTCTGCGGCCGACGCGTCGCTTCCGTGCGACATCTATGCCGCGGGCGGCACGCCGTGTGTGACGGCGCATGCCACGACGAGGGCGCTCTTCGCGTCGTACAACGGGCCGCTGTACCAGATCCAGCGGTCCTCCGACCGCAGCTACCACGACATCGGGGTGCTCGGCGCGGGCGGGTACGCCGACGCCGCGTCCCAGGTGTCGTTCTGCGCGGGCACGTCGTGCACGATCACGAAGATCTACGACCAGACCCCCAGACACAACGACCTGCCGATCTCCTGGGGCGGCTACTGGAAGGGCCCCGGCCCGAATGGATCCGACGTGGGGGCCGACGCCATGACTCTGCCGGTGACCGCGGCCGGCCATCAGGTCTTCGGCGTCAAGGTCACTCCCGGTGTCGGCTACCGGATCGACCACGCGAGCGGCGTGGCCACCGGATCCCAGCCCGAAGGCATCTACATGGTGACGTCGTCGAACTACACGAACCAGTGGTGCTGCTTCGACTACGGCAGCGGTGAGAACTCCCACACCGACACCGGCAACGCCACCATGAACGCCATCTACTGGGGCAACGCCTGCTGGTTCGGCGGCTGCACCGGCAGCGGCCCCTGGGTCGAGGCCGACCTGGAGAACGGCATGTTCCACACCAACGCCGGCTCCAACAAGGACCTGAACAATCAGGGCGTGCACTATCCGTTCGTCAGCGCGTGGCTGAAGAACAACGGCACCAGCAACTTCACGCTCAAATACGGCAACGGCAGCAGCGGTGGTCTGACCACCACCTTCTCCGGTCCCCTGCCGAACGGCTACTCACCGATGAAGGTGGACAGTTCGGTCCTGCTCGGCACCGGGGGCGACAACAGTCCCAATGGCGTGGGCGAGTTCTTCGAAGGCGCGATGACGGCGGGCTATCCCTCCGACGCCACCGAGAACGCCGTGCAGGCCGCCATCACCGCCGCCGGCTACGGGGTGGGCGGCGGCGGTGGCACGACGGGTGCGCTGCACGCGGTGGGTGCGGGCAGGTGTCTGGAGGTGCCGGGCTCGTCCACGCCGCCGGGTACGCAGACACAGATCCGGGACTGCGCCGGTGCGGCGAACCAGACCTGGTCGAAGACCGCCTCCCAGGAGCTCACCGTGTACTCCGGCGGCAGCCGGCTGTGCCTGGACGCTTCCGGGCGGGGCACCAGCTCCGGCACCAAGGTCATCACCTGGACCTGCAACGGCCAGAGCAATCAGCAGTGGACGCTGAACGCCAACGGCACCATCACCAGCGCCCAGTCCGGCCTGTGCCTGGACGTCACCGGCGCCGCCACCGCCAACGGCACCCCAGTGGAGCTGTGGACCTGCAACGGCCAATCCAACCAGCAATGGTCGCTGAGCTGACCCGGTGAGGGACCCGCACTCGACTCCGGGGCGTCGCCCCCGCATGTCGCCGCGCCGCAGCGCAGCGGCACCCAATCGCAGGAGGAACGGATGAGGACGAGAGCGAGACCCAGCCGTCCGGCACTGGTGGCCGGCATCGTCCTGGCACTCGTGCTGTCGCTGCTGTCGACGTCCACGAGCCAGGCCGCCTCGGCCACGTCGCTGAGCGTGAACCTGGCGTCGCCCCGGGGGCCGTCGACCGGCGTGGGGGAGGGGTTCCTCTACGGCATCAGCGAAGACGGCAGCCAGCCCGTAGCCCAGTTCCTTCAGCCGCTGGGGATCAACGCGTTCCGCGGCGGCGGATGGTTCTCCGGCGGCTGGATCAGGGACGGCTACCAGTACGGCTCGGCCACCCGGGCCGACGTCGACTCGATCATCGCGCAGGCGAAACGGCTCACCCGGCCGCCCTATCACGCGCAGTACCAGGTGCTGGTGAGCGACATCTACGGCGCGAACGGCGGCCAGCCATCGAACACGATGTACCCGTGCAACAACGGCGACTGCTCCAACTGGATCGACTTCATCGACTCCACGGTGGGAGCGCTCCAGGCTTCGGGGCTCACTTACTCCTACGACATCTGGAACGAGCCGGATATCTCCGCCTTCTGGACCCGCGGTGTGAACAGCGCCCAGTACTTCCAGATGTGGGACACCGCCTACCGGGAGATCCGGCGCATCGCCCCCGGTGCGCAGATCGTGGGGCCGTCACTCGCGTTCACCCCGCAGCGCAACCCGGGTGAATGGCAGACCTGGCTCACGCACGTGAAGGCGGCCGGGACGGTGCCGGACATGATCACCAACCACAACGAGGGCGATGTCGACGACCCGGTCACGGTCGCGCAGAGCCTCGACAACGCACTGAGCTCGGCGGGTATCGGTCCGTTGCCACTGTCCTCGAACGAGTACCAGCCGGCCGACCGGCAGACCGCCGGGGTGACGGCCTGGTACCTGGCGCGGTTCGCGCTGTCCGGGTACGCCAACGCGATGCGCGGCAACTGGGTGTGCTGCGTCACCCCGAACCTGACGGGAGTCCTCACCCAGAGCGGGGGCAGCTGGCAGCCGACCGGCAACTGGTGGGCCCTTCGGGACTACGCCGACATGACCGGCACCCTCGTCGACACCTCCGGCCAGGTCGGCTCGACGGCGATCTCGGCCTCCGAGGACTCCGCCAACAAACGTGCAGTGGCCGTCATCGGCGACTCGAACGGGTACACCGGCGCCGCGTCCGTGACCTTCAACGGGCTGTCGTCCGTACCCTGGCTGACGAACGTCGGCAGCGTGCACGTCACCGTCCACCGCATCCCGGACCAGGCGCCGCTCGGTGCGCCGCAGACCGTGTACGACCAGAACGTGAGCGCCTCGGGCGGCTCGATCACCGTGCCGTTCACGTTCCAGGGTTCGCACGACGCGTTCGCCGTCTATCTGACACCGGCCTCGTCCGGCGGCGGAGGCTTCCCGGACGGCTACCACCAACTCGTGGTCGCCAACAACAACTTGTGCCTGGACGTGTACGGCAACTCCGGCAGCGCGGGCGCCGCGATCGACCAGTGGACCTGCAACGGGCAGAGCAACCAGCAGTTCCGGTTCGTGCCCGCCTCGGGCGGCTACGGCGAACTGCGGGCGCAGAACTCCGGCCTGGACGTGGCGGTAGCCGGCAGTTCCACGGCGGCGGGCACCCCGGACATCGTCCAGCAGGCCACCGGCGCGGCGGCGGGCAGCCTCTGGCTGCCCATGCGGCAGCCCGACGGCTCCTACGACTTCCAGAACAAGAACAGCGGTCTGTGCCTGGACGGCTACGGAGCCGGCAGCAACCTGGGGCAGCAACTGGACCAGTGGCAGTGCAAGAACACGCCCGGCACGAACCAGGACTTCATCCTCCGCTGACTGCGGCTCCACGGGCGCCGGCCCGCGAGCGACCTTCGGCAACCGTGGAGCCACGGCCGCCACGAGCAGCACAGCCATCGCGACCCTTGGCCGGACCGCCCCGGCGGCCACGGGACACCTCCGACCTGCGAAAGGAACTCACTGTGTCAGCATTCAGCCGGCTGTTCCGGCGCCTGCGCGCCTCGACGGCCGTGCTCGCGGGCCTCATCCTGACCGCCGGCGGCATCGTGGGCACGGCCGCCGCGCCGGCCCAGGCCGCCACCTCCATCACGATCAACGGCGCGTCCGGCGGCCGGACCTTCGACGGCGTCGGCGCGATCAGCGGCGGGGGTGGCAACAGCAGACTCCTGATCGACTATCCCGAGCCCGAGCGCAGCCAGATCCTCGACTACCTGTTCCGGCCCGGCTACGGCGCCTCCCTGCAGATCCTCAAAGCGGAGATCGGCGGTGACACCAACTCCACCTCGGGGGCCGAGCCCAGTCACCAGCACACCCGGTCCGACCTGAACTGCGACCGGGGCTACGAATGGTGGCTGATGGAGCAGGCCAAAGCGCGCAACCCGGACATCAAGCTGTACGGGCTCGCCTGGGGTGCGCCCGGCTGGATCGGCGGCGGGAACTTCTGGTCCACCGACATGACCAACTACCTGCTCTCGTGGCTGGGCTGCGCCAAGCAGCACGGGCTGAGCATCGACTACCTCGGCGGGTGGAACGAGCGAGGCTACAGCGTCTCCTGGTACCAGCAGCTGCGCGGCGCGCTCAACAGCAACGGCTACGGCAACGTCAAGATCGTCTCCGCTGACTCGGACTGGGCCGTGGCGGGCGACATCAACTCCAACCCGGCGTTCGCCGCCTCGGTGAGCGTCATCGGCACGCACTATCCCTGCGGCTACCGGTCGTCCCAGTCCGACTGCTCGGTGCCGTCGGTCGCCACATCGTCGGGCAAGACGCTGTGGGCGAGCGAGAACGGCTCGGACGACTACAACGAGGGAGCGCAGGCCATGGCCCGCGGCATCAACCGCGGATACATCGACGGACGGATGACCGCGTACCTCAACTGGCCGGTGGTCGCCGCGATCACACCCAACCTCCCGTACCCCACCATGGGGCTCGCCCTGGCCTCGCAGCCGTGGTCAGGCTCGTACTCGATCGGCAAGAACACCTGGGTGATGGCACACACCAGCCAGTTCACCGCCCCGGGGTGGCGGTACCTCGACGCCTCCAGCGGCTACATCGGAGGCAACCGCAACAACGGCAGCTACGTCTCGCTCAAGTCAACCAACAACTCCGACTACTCCACGGTCATCGAGACGATGGACGCGGGCAGCGCCCAGACGCTGAACTTCAACATCACCGGGGGGCTGTCCGCCAAAACCGTCCACGTCTGGTCCACCGACGTCACTTCCGGAAACCCGGCCAACTACTTCGTGCACGCCACGGACGTCACCCCGTCCGGCAGCGGTTTCAGCCTGACCGTACAGCCCGGACACATGTACACCCTGACCACCACGACCGGACAGGGCAAGGGCACCGCCGCCGGTCCCGGACGTGGCACGCTGAGTCTGCCGTACAGCGACTCCTTCGACGGCTACGCCACCGGCACCGAGGCGAAGTACCTCATGGACTGGCAGGGCGCTTTCGAGGTGGCGGTCTGCGGCGGCGGCCGCAGCGGCAAGTGCGTGCAGCAGATGAGCCCGCAGAAGCCGATCACCTGGGACGCGCTGTCCGATCCGCACGCCCTGCTCGGTGACGTGAGCTGGAGCAACTACACCGTCTCGTCCGAGATGATGCTCGAACAGCCCGGATACGCCGAGTTGATCGGCCGTGCCAACGCACAGGACTACAGCAGCACCGGAGGGCTGAACGCCTATCACCTGCGGGTGAGCGACACCGGGGCCTGGTCGATCCTGAACTCGAACACCAACGGCAACGTCACCACCCTGGCCAGCGGCACGACCACGGCGCTGGGCACCAACCGGTGGCACCCCCTGGCCCTCACCTTCTCCGGCACCGGCATCACCGCCGTCATCGACGGTGCCACGGTCGGTTCCGTGAACGACCGCACCTGGGCAGGCGGGCAGGTCGGCTACGCGACCAGCCAGGGCGAGACGGCGCAGTTCGACAACCTGTCCATCACCCCCGGCAGCGGCGGAAACAACGGCGGCACGACCGGCGCGATCGTCGGGGTCGGTTCCGGCCGGTGCGTGGACGTGCCGAACCAGTCGCAGACGGCCGGTACCCAGGTGGAGCTGTGGGACTGCAACGGTGGCAGCAACCAGCAGTGGACGGATACCTCGGCCGACGAGCTGCGGGTCTACGGCAGCGACTGCCTGGACGCCTCGGGCCAGGGCACCAGCCCCGGTACCAAGGTGGACATCTGGGACTGCACCGGCGGCAACAACCAGAAGTGGACGATCCATCCCGA
The DNA here is from genome assembly GCF_039503195.1 of Streptomyces mirabilis. NCBI lineage: Bacteria > Bacillati > Actinomycetota > Actinomycetes > Kitasatosporales > Streptomycetaceae > Streptomyces > Streptomyces mirabilis. Next base: position 695,805 of record NZ_JBCJKP010000001.1, on the reverse strand, counting down.
CGGCACGATCACCGGTGTCCAGTCCGGCCTGTGCCTGGACGCCACCGGCGCGGGAACGGCCAACGGCACCTTGCTGCAGCTGTGGACCTGCAACGGGAGCAGCAACCAGAAGTGGACGCGCGGTTGATCCCGTGACCGCTGACGCTCTTCCTGAGCCCCCCGCCAACCCTTCTGAGAGGCCCCACATGACTTCCTCGCCACTCCCGCTCAGCCGACGCCGACTGCTGGCGGCGGCCGGCGCGGCCACGGCCTTCGGCCTGCTGCGGTTCGCCCCCGAAGCCGCCGCCACCGACGGTCCCGGAAGCTACACCGCGAGTTGGTCCTCCGTGGACCAGCACCCCCCGGCCCCGGCCTGGTTCCAGGACGCCAAGTTCGGCATCTACTACCACTGGGGCGTCTTCAGCGTCCCCGCGTTCGGGAACGAGTGGTATCCGCGAAACATGTACATCGGCGGCTCGGCCGAGAACCAGCACCACGTCGCCACCTACGGCGACCCCTCGGTATGGCCGTACAACAACTTCATCGACGGTGCCCGCGACAAGGCCGGAAACTACGTGCAGTTCGCCCCGAAACTGGCCTCCCAGGGCGGCAAGTGGGATCCGGACGCCTGGGCGCAGCTGTTCAAGGCCGCGGGCGCCAAGTTCGCCGGACCGGTCGCCGAGCACCACGACGGCTTCTCCATGTGGAACAGTCGCTCCAACCCGTGGAACTCGGTCCAGCACGGCCCCAGAATCGACCTCGTGGGGCTGCACGCGCAGGCCATCCGCGGGCAGGGGCTGAAGTTCATGGCCTCGCTGCACCACGCCTACCACTTCAACGGCTTCTTCGACCACGTGCCGTCCCAGTCGGACGCGACGCTCCGCATTCTCTACGGCCAGCAGGGCTCGGCCGCGGAGAACAAGCTCTGGTACGACAAGCTGGTCGAGATCATCGACGGGTACCAGCCGGACCTGGTCTGGCAGGACTTTGACCTGGGCCTGGTGCAGGAGTCGTACCGGCTCCAGTTCCTCGCGCACTACTACAACCAGGCGGTCTCGTGGAACAAGGACGTGGCCGCGACCTACAAGGACGGCCTCGACAACAAGGGTGAGGTCTTCGACTTCGAGCGAGGCGGCCCGGCAGGGCTGCTCACCCCCTACTGGTTGACCGACGACAGCATCTCCTCCTCCAGCTGGTGCTACACGGTGGGCATCGGCTACTACTCGACGCAGGCACTGCTCCACTCGCTGATCGACCGGGTCAGCAAGGGCGGCAACATGCTGCTGAACATCGCACCGATGGCCGACGGCACCATCCCCTCCGGGCAGCAGTCCATCCTGCTCGGCATGGGCGACTGGCTCGGCCGCTTCGGAGAGGCGGTCTACGCCACCCGCTCCTGGGCCAGTTACGGCGAGGGCCCCACCAAGATGGGCGGAGGCTCGTTCAGCGGACCGGTGGCCGGCAAACCGCAGGACATCCGGTTCACCCGCAGCCGGGACAACAAGGTCCTCTACGCCACCGCGCTGGGCTGGCAGGGCGGCACCATGACCATCACGACGCTGAACTCGAGTCAGATCAACCTCAGCAGCCTGACGGGCGCGAAACTGCTGAACAACACCGCCGGCACCTACATCGACCTGCCCGCACCGACCCAGGATGCTTCCGGCCTGCACCTCACCATGCCCTCGTCCAACCCGCCGTTCAACGCCCTGGCGTACACAGTCAAGCTCACCTTCTCCGCTGAGATCCCCGTCCTGGGCGCGCCGGGCGGGTCCAGCACCTGGGTCAAGATCGCCAACGTGACCAGCGGACTGGTGCTGGACAGCGGGGGCAACGTCGCCTCCGGCTCCAACCTCAAGCAGTGGAACTCCGACGGGAGCAGCAACCTGCAGTGGCAGCTGATCGACCTCGGCAACGGCTACTCCCGCATCATGAATCGCACCAACGGCATGGCTGCCGACAGCTGGGGCAACTCCGCCAACGGCGCACCCGCCCGCCAGGGGGCGTGGAACGGCGGCAACAACCAGCAGTGGTCGCTCAACAGTCTCGGCGGCGACCGCTATCAGATCGTCAATCGGGGCACCGGCACCGCCCTTGACGGCAGCGGCACCACCACCGTCGGCTCCACCACGGTGATGTGGACACCGAACTCCAGCACCAACAACGAATGGACCATCACCGCCGTCTGAACCGCCGCCTCATTCGTCGCGGTGTCACCGCCGCACACAGCGCCCCTCCCCAACCGGCCGGCGCTCCCTGCCCATCGCCCGACTACGGAAGAAGGAATGGATGAAACGCAAACCGCTCTTAATGTCCATCGTGGCCGCGGTACTTCTCGTACTCACAGCTGCGGGAACCTCGTTCAGCAGCGGCCTCGGCCCGCCCACGTCGGCCACGACCACCGGCGCCCTCAGTCCGACCGCCGGCTGCGGCAAGGCCCCCACGCTGACGAGTGGCACACACACGATTCAGAGCGGCGGCCAGACCCGGAGTTACATACTGCGGGTCCCCGCCGGCTACGACAACAACCACCCCTACCGGCTGATCTTCGGTTTCCACTGGCGGGGCGGCACGGCCAACGACGTCGACTCGGGCGGAACGGACGGTTACAACTGGTCCTACTACGGCTTGCGGCGCCTGGCGGACAACGCGAACAACAGCACGATCTTCGTCGCCCCCCAGGGCAACGGCAACGGCTGGGCCAACCCCGGCGGCCAGGACGTGGCCTTCGTCGACGCCATGGTCAGCCAGCTCGAAGCGGGTCTGTGCGTCGACACCACCCAGTTGTTCTCCGCCGGCTTCAGCTACGGCGGCGCGATGTCGTACGCCCTGGCCTGCTCACGAGCGACCGTCTTCCGTGCGGTCGCGGTCTACTCCGGCGCGAACCTCAGCGGGTGCAACGGCGGGACTCAGCCCATCGCCTACATGGGTCTGCACGGCCTGAGGGACAACGTGCTGTCCATCTCATCGGGACGGGAACTGCGCGACACGTTCGTCCAGGCGAATGGCTGCACCCCGCAGAACCCGCCCGAGCCGGCCAATGGAAGCCTGACGCACATCATCACCACCTACTCCGGATGCAGGTCCGGATACCCCGTCGTCTGGGCCGCGTTCGACGGAGCGGGCCACGATCCCGGTCCCATCGACGGCTCCACCGGTGACGGCTGGCGCACCTGGACGTCGGCAGCGGTGTGGCAGTTCTTCACACAGTTCGGCTCGAATTCGCCACCGCCGTCCGGCAACCAGGAGATCGTCGGCCAGCAGTCGGGGCGCTGCCTGGACATCAACAACTTCACCACGACCAACGGTACGCAGGCACAACTGTGGGACTGCAACGGCGGCTCCAACCAACGGTGGACCTACACCGCCGGAAAGCAGCTCGTTGTCTACGGCAACAAGTGCCTGGGCGTCGGCCAGACAGCGGGCAACGGCACCCCGGCGGCGATCTGGGACTGCAGCGGGCAGGCAGATCAGCAATGGAACGTCAATCCGGACGGCACGATCAAAGCAGCACAATCGGGGCTCTGCCTGGACGCCAGCGGCCAGGGGACCGCCAACGGGACGAAAGTCCAGCTATGGAGTTGCACGGGCGGTGCGAACCAGCACTGGAGCCTGCAGAACTGACACACCGGGGTCAGGCCCGCACGGCACCGTGCGGGCCTGACCCGCAGACCTCGACGCACGCCAACCCGGAACCGCGCAGGCTCGGCTACCGTGAACGCCCATGCCCGCAGGCGACGTTCGCCGAACAGGTCGACGGACTGACCTTCCGGCACGGGCGGCGACGCGCCGCCCGGCGCCCAGCGCGGCGTGCGCTTTCCGTACGGCGGACGGGTTCGTGGCCCTTTCTGGGGCGGGCCGCCCGGTTGGCTGCCGGTGACTCACTTCTGGAGGCCGCGCGATCAGCGACGCGGGACTGCCCTTGGTGTGCCGAGAAGGGCACCTGACGCGCATCTTCCCTGGTCAGGCGCCCTCTTTCTGCGTCTAGAAGAAGCCGAGCTTCTGCGCCGAGTACGACACGAGAAGGTTCTTCGTCTGCTGGTGGTACACGCCTGACCTCACTCCTGACCTGCGACAAAGAGTGGAAACGTCGAGTGCCAGGCTGAGTCGGTCCGCACCTGGTCCGGATCTTGATGAGTGGTACGTGGTGCTAGCGAGTGGGCCGCGGTACCACATGGCACATGTCGTAGAAGCCGTCCAGGGTCGTCCATCCAGTCCTATGCGGACATGTATGTCCAGTTTCGGGATCCTGTGCCGGGAGGGTGTCCACGGGGTCTGTGATTCGCGCGTGACACCTTCGTCGTGCGGCTGGCCAGGATGGATTGGTGCTCGTGCTGGCGGCTCCGTTGTACTCGGGCTCACCGCTTTCGAGTACGCGGAGGAGCGAGGCGGTGACGACGCGGGCTGCGCGGCCGATCAGCAGCACGCGGCAAAAGAACTCCCCACGACGCACAGGGTCGTAGCCCTTCGACCTCGACATGCCGAACGCCTGGGCGGCGTCCTCGACGCTCGCGATACCACTCCAGGTGGCACGGATGCGCTCGGGGCTGAACGGTTCGTGCTGCAATTCGCTGTTCTGGCTCGGCATTCCCGTTAGCACGGCCTTTCGGGTTTGGTTGCTTCCGGGGCAGAGGGGAAGCGGGGAGACGCGGTGGACTGCCAACAATCCGAGGGATCACCGGTTTCGGTAGCTGGCCATTGACGCCTACCCTGCTCCGCTCGGCGTTGTCTCCACGTGTTCCCGATGACCTCGCATGTGGAGTGCGTGGCGGTTCTGGAGCCTGTTGGAAAGGGCGTCTGACCTGCGTTTTGTCGCAGGCTGCGACTCGTTCGACCTGTTTCCCGGTGAGCATGACGTGGTCTGCGTCGGATACTTTGAGAAGGCAGGCTGACCAGGTGTTTCACTCGGTTTACGCGATGAACCCGGGTGCCGTGTATCGGCTTTGCGAGGCTGTCGGGGGGTTCTTCTGACGCTCATTTGACGCTGGTGCTGATGACGTGTCAGCTTTATGAAGCAGTGTCCGGTGAGTTACGTCCGCGGATCCGACGGATCGCTTCATCGTTGGGTACCGAGGTGCCGTCAGAACGGCGCTGCCATTTAGTCTCGGCCGAGGACACGAAGGGGCCCCGCCGCTCCTGGCGGGAACGGCGGGGCCCGGGTGGCGGCGGTGGGGTCAGTGCAGTGCGCCGACCTCGGTTGCCGAGAGCGTCCGTGGGTAGACGTGGAGGTCGGCCACGGAGCCGGGGAAGGCCAGGTAGGGGCTGGTGGCTGCGGCGCTGTTGACGCAGCCGCCGATGGTCAGGGGCATGGAGGAGTCGTACTGGGGGCTGAGGTTGGTGGCGGTTCCCATCAGGGTGCCGTTTTGGTAGAGGGCCATCGAGCCGGTTCCGGACTTTCCGGCGATGGGTGCCCGGTAGGCGGCGACGAGGTGGGTCCAGGTGCCGATGGGGCCGGTGTTGGGATCTCCTTCCGCGGTGGGGAAGTCGGAGTTCTCGTCGTTGGTGGTGGTCGTCTGGAACATCCAGGCCTTAGACGTCGTCTCATTTGGTGAGTCGGCGGTAGCAAATGAGGGTGCAGGCGATGGCGGTGAAGGCCAGGAAGTGTTCGGCCTTGCGCTCGTAGCGGCGGTGGAGCCGACGGCAGCCGGCGAGCCAGGCCATGGTGCGCTCGATCGTCCAGCGGTGGCGGCCCAGCCGTGTGGAGGATTCGATGCCCTTGCGTGCGATGCGGTGGGTGATGCCGCGCTTGCGCAGCCATCGACGCAGGTGGTCGTAGTCGTAGCCCTTGTCGGCGTGCAGCTTGGCGGGCTTACGTCGGCGTGGGCCGCGGCGGGAGCGGATCGGCGGGATCCCGCGCACGAGTGGCTCCAGCGCCTGACTGTCGTGCAGGTTGGCGGCCGAGATACCGACGGAGAGGGGTAAACCGGTCCGCTCCGTGATCAGGTGGATCTTCGAGCCTTTCTTGCCCCGGTCGACAGGATTCGGACCTGTCAGATCCCCCCTTTCAGGGCCCGCATGTTCACCGAGTCGATCGCGCACCTCGACCAGTCCAGGTTCCCGCGGGCGCCGAGTTCGTCCAGCACCAGGCGGTGCAGCTTGGCCCAGACCCGCGCCCTGCTCCACTCGCCGAACCGGCGGTGCGCGGTCGGCCCCGACGGGCCGAACGACGGCGGCAGTTGCTTCCAGGTGCACCCCGACGTGGCCACGAACACAATCGCGGCCAGCACCTCACGATCCCCGTACCGCCGCCGGCCACCGCCCTGAGGCCGCGTCGGAGCGGGCGGCACCACCCGCTCGAACAACTCCCACAACTCATCCGGCACCAGACGCTCCACAATGTCCACAAGCGCAGACTACCGACCGAGCCAAATGAGATGGCCTCTTACTGGGCTTGTCGTACGAGAGGTAGAACGCCTGGTGTTGCGTAGTGCCCTGGCAGCCGGCCGTGGTGCCGAGTGCCGAGTTGATCTTCACCCAGGCTGAGACGGTGTAGTCGCCGAGTGTGTTCACCGCGCTCTGCTTGCTCTTGAGGAAGCCGGTGTTCCCGTCGAAGGCGACGCTGCCGGCCATCCCGCTCGGCGCGTCGGTGCCGTAGGTGGCGCTGCCGGAAGCGGTGAACGGGTTGAGGGCGGCGGTGTCGGTCCCGCTGGTGGCGAGCTTCCATTCGTCCTCGGGCATCCCGTTGCCCCAGCCCATGGGAACGATCACGCTGTCTGCGCTGGCCTGGTCGGTCGGCATTGCGTACGGGTAGGTATGGACGTCTGCCACGGAGCCGGGGAAGGCGGCATACGGCGTGGTCGCGTCGACGCTGTTGACGCAGCCGCCGATGGTCAGGGGCATGGACGAGTCGTACTGCGGGGTGACGTTGGTGGCCGTCCCCATCAGGCTGCCGTTCTGGTACAGCGACATCACGCCCGTGCTGGAGTCTCCGTCGACGGGGGCCGTGTAGGTGACCAAGAGATGAGCCCAGGTGCCGACGGCGGCGGTGTTGCTGTCTCCTTCCGCGGTGGGGAAGCCGGCATTGGCGTCGTTGGTGGTTGTGGTCTGGAACATCCAGCCCTTGTTGCCGCTGTCGTAGCCGATGTAGAGGGCCTGGTGCTGGCTGGTGCCCTGGCAGATGGCGGTGGCGCCGACATCCGAGTTGATCTTCACCCAGGCGGAGATGGTGTAGTCACCGGAGGTGTTGACGGCGGTGTGGTCGCTCTCCAGGAATCCGGTGCTGCCGTCGAAGGACGCCGCGCCGGCGCCGGCGTTGACCGCGTCCGGGCCATCAGAACTGAAGGTCACGCCGCCGACCGTGGCCAACGAGTTGTCCCCGTTGCTGTCGGTGCCGTCGGTGGCCAGCTCCCAGTCGTCCTCGGGGGTGTCATTGCCGGTGGCGAGCGGGACGATCAGGTTCGGCTTGGGGACTGTCCTGAAGTTTGTGTGTCTGGCCTGGTATGACCCTAGTTGGCATGAGATGGGTTCTCTGCCGGGAAGGATCACAGATGGGCAGCAAGGACGAACCGGGCCCCGTTGAAAGCGAGCACCAGGTGCGGACGGGGGCAGAGTTGGCGCGGATCGCTGAGAAGAACCGGCATTTGGCCGAGGAGTTGGTGGAACGGGCCCGACGGGACGGGCTCCAGTTGGTGGGCGAGAGCGGTCTGCTCACCGGGCTGGTGAAGCTGGTCCTGGAGGGTGCGCTGGAGGCCGAGATGGCCGAGCACCTGGGCTACGAGAAAGGAGACCCGGCCGGCGCGGGGTCGGGCAACCACCGCAACGGCACCAGCCGCAAGACCGTGCTCTCCCAGGTGGGGCCGGTGACCATCGACATCCCCCGCAACCGCGCGAGATCGTTCACGCCACAGATCGTGCCCAAGCACGCCCGCCGCGTCGAGGGCTTCACCGAGACCGTCGTCTCCCTGTACGCGAAGGGCCTGACTACCGGGGAGATCCAGGCCCACCTCGCGGAGGTCTACGACGTGGAGGTCTCCCGCGACCTGGTCTCCCGCGCCACTGCCCAGGTCGCCCAGGACCTGGCCGCCTGGCGCACCCAGCCGCTGGACCGCGTCTACGCGGTGCTGCTGATCGACTGCATCTACATCAAGATCCGCGACGGCGCGGTCGCGAACAAGCCGGTCTACATCGCGGTCGGCATCAACCTCGATGGGGACCGCGACGTGCTCGGGATGTGGGTCGGCACCGGCAGCGAGGGCGCCAAGCAGTGGATGACCTGGCTGACCGAACTACGCAACCGCGGCGTTGGGGACGTCCTGATCGCCTGCTGCGACGGCCTCAAGGGGCTGCCGGAGTCGATCAACGACGTGTGGCCCCAGACCGACGTCCAGCTCTGCGTGGTCCACCTCGTGCGCACCAGCCTGCGCTACTCGGCCAAGCAGCACTGGGCCGCCATCGCCCGCCAGCTTCGCGAGGTCTACACGGCCAAGACCGCCGACGAGGCCGAGCAGCGCTTCGTCCGCTTCGAAGAGGAGTGGGGCCAGCGCTACCCGGCAGTGATCGACACCTGGCGCCGCAACTGGGAACACGTGATCGTCTTCATGCGCTTCCCGGCCCCGATCCGCCGCGTCGTCTACACCACCAACATGATCGAGTCCCTCAACTCCCGCTTCCGGCAAGCAACGCGGCGACGCGGCCACTTCCCCGACGACGACGCGGCATTGAAGGTGCTCTACCTGGTCATCCGCAACCCGATCAAGAACCGGGCCAACGTCACCGGCAAGACACCCGCCTGGAAGCAGGCCATCAACATCCTCGCCAGCTACTACGGCGACCGCGTCACCAACCACTGACAGGAATCATCCACACCAGACCGCACACAAAGATCCAGACACTCCCACACCGAGATCGTCGTCAACACCAGCGTCACCCCCAACGTCATCCTCGGCGCCGTCCGCACCTACAGCCACGGCGGCGCCGGGACCCCTGTGGCCGTCCGCTCCAGCCTCGCGAACGGTGGAGTGAAGTACCTCTTCAACGACCCGCACGGCACCGCGACCCTCTCGATGGACATCACCACCCAGCAGGTCGCCCGCCAGCAGAACACCCCCTACGGCCAGCCACGAGCCAGCTCCAACACCACCACCTGGCCCGACCCCACGCACTCCTACCTCGGCAAACCCCAGGACACCACCACCGGCTACACCGACATCGGCGCCCGCAAATACGACCCCACCCTGGGCCGCTTCATCAGCGCCGACCCGCTCCTCCAGCCGACCAGCCCGCAGTCACTCGGCGGCTACACCTACGCCGACGACAACCCCCTCACCAACAGCGACCCAAGCGGCCTGATGGCCTGCGCAAGCCCTGACGAGTGCGGTGGCGGAGCCCAGTACGGCAACAACACCCCAACCCTGAACAGTGGCGGCAAGGCGCTCAACGACGCTTCCTGGGGCTGCAACGGCTGTGACGTTGTCAACAGCTCCAACAGCGACCCGAACAACCAGGGAGAGGTGGACGCAAACAGACGCCACGCTGCCAGCGCTGCCTTCCACAAGAAATACATGGAGATCTACCCGCAGGTCTTCATCCCCCGCAACTGGAAATACGCCAACCAGTTCGCCGAGGTCTTCAACCAAGAGGCTGACACCTGGTGCCATGGCTATGGCTGGGACTGCCTGACTAACGCGCAGGACGCTTCAGAAGCTGAGGCCAACCAGCACATCATTACCCACCTGAAATTCCTCAGCTGCATGGCACTTGGCCACGGAAAGGGCTGCCTGGGTAAGACTGGTTCCTCCATTGGGGCGTCCGCAGCGGCAATATTCGCACTCACAGGAGGTGCCGGCGAGGGTCCTGGCGGCGGTTTTAGGGGCGAAGGCTCTGACGGCAGTTTGAGGGGCGAGGGCTCTGGCGGCGGCTCGAAGTGCAGCTTCTCGCCCGACACCCCCGTCCTCATGGCCAAGGGCAAGACCAAGCCCATCGGCAAGATCAAGCCGGGTGACAAGGTCGAAGCCGCCGACCCCACGACCGGCGAGGACAAGGGCAGCCGCATGGTCCAGCACGTCTGGATCAATCACGACAACGACCTCCTCGACGTCGCCATCAATACCGGTCACGGCCGAACAGAGATCATCCACACCACATCCAATCACCCCTTCTACGACGCCACCACCCACACCTGGACACCCGCCGGCAACCTCAAACCCGGCGACCGCCTCGCCAGCGTCCACCACCAACCCGCCACCGTCGCCAGCGTCCACACCACACCCGGCGCTGCCAACCGTTACAACCTCACCGTTCAGCAGCTCCACACGTACTATGTACTCGCGGGCGAGACGCCGGTGCTGGTACACAATTGCGGCCCCATGGATTTGAATTTTAATCAAATCCGTCAGCGAATCAAGAATCATGTGATGGTCAACCATGGTGATACCGCTGTCACCGGAACGAAGTTCAATCCTGACCTCACAGAAAAGGACCTATTTGACGGTCTCGTGAACAGGATCGGCGAAGGAAATGCCACTGGTCGCGTGAATGAAGGTGGGAATCATGAACACATTTTGCCCTGGCCCGGTGCGGGCGCTAATGGGGAGAATTCCGTTCGAGTCTGGATGACTCCAAAAGGTGAGCTCGGCAGCATGTGGCCAATATAGGGTTAATTGGGGTATGAGTGATCGAGCTTGGATTCGTTATCAAGGGTTATCCTGGATCTGGCAGGAAGATTGAAGCAGAGCCAGACCTGGACCTGGTCAGCAGTCCCGATCTGGTCCAGGGGGCCTTCATGGGCGACGCTGTCTTCAAAGTGGGTGCTGTGGACTTCAGTACGAAATTCGGGTGGGTAACGCTACTCGATTGGTGTCTTCGTCTCACTGTCTCCCTAGACGACTTGGCGACCAAGGATTCGAGGCAGTTTGAATTTTCCGAATCGGATGACTTCGTTGCGTTTGAGCGTCGTCAAGGTGACCTTCTAATTTCCTGTAGCTATGATCTGGCGGTCGCCACAGTAGGCTACGGAGAATTGAAATCTGCTGTACGTGATTTCGTTGACGATCGCCTGAAGTGGATTGAACGGGAGTTTCCTGCTGCCATGCGTAATCAAGCCATGCCGGACGTTTTTTCTCGGCTGCGTCGGCCTTTCCCTCCGTTGCGAGAAGAGTAGCGCTTCGTTTCCATTGTGCTCTCCGGTGGTCTGACTCCAGCCTGGAGAGTTGACCCGAAGATTGGGGTCAACCCATTCCGAGGCTTTTGCGTGGTATGCGACAAGGTTTCCGCTGAATGTTCTTGGTGAACGAAACCGAGATGCTTGAACTTCTTGAGTGGGCGCGCTCTGCTATACCCGAAGATGCCGACGTCGTAGGCGTCGGTGACGGGCAGGACCCGGGCGCCGGGAGTCTGGTCCAGCCAGCCCTTGGCCGCGTCGGCGCCCGTGCCGACGCCAGCGAAGAAGTGGACCTGGTTGCAGGAGGACACGGACCATGGTCGGCGCGTCGGGGGCCGTCTTCCTTGCCGCCCGTGCGGAACACTACGGACTGACGCTGCTGGTCTTCCTCTTCCCGGTGAGCGACATGACCGCCGCGCTGAAACTGGTCATGCTCGCCCTGTGGTGGGGCGCCACATCCTCCAAGCTCAACCGCCACTTCCCGTTCGTGGTGGCCGTGATGATCAGCAACAGCCCGCTGCACCCGGCCTGGTTCAAGCGCCGGCTGTACCGGCACTACCCCGACGATCTCAGGCCGTCCGCTCTCGCCGCCGCGGCCGCGCACGGCGGTACGGTCATCGAGTACGGGGTGCCGCTGGTCCTGGTGCTCTCCCACGGCGGGACCGTCACCACGATCGCCCTGGCCGTGATGGTCGTCTTCCATCTGCACATCATGTCGGCCTTCCCGATGGGGGTGCCGCTGGAGTGGAACGTCTTCTTCATCTACTCGGCGCTCGTCCTCTTCGGCCACGACGCGGGGGTCAGCGCTTTCGCCGTGCACTCCCCGCTGCTGGCCGCGGTGCTGGTGCTGGGCCTGGTGGTGGTCCCGCTGCTCGGGCATGTCCGCCCCGACCTGGTGTCGTTCCTCCCATCGATGCGCTACTACGCCGGCAACTGGCCCACCAGCCTGTGGTGTTTCCGCAAGGGCACCGAGCACCGGCTCAACGAGTACATCGTCAAGGCCTCCGGTCTGCCGGTCGACCAGCTCACCCGCCTGTACGGCGCCGAGACCGCCGAGCTGGTGCTGCACCAGGGGCTGGCCTGGCGGGCGATGCACAGCCACGGCCGCGCGCTGGCCGGACTGTTGCCGCGGGCCGTGGACGACGTGGAGTCCTACGATGTGCGCGAGGGCGAAACGGTGGCGGGAGCGGTCCTCGGCTGGAACTTCGGCGACGGCCATCTGCACAACGAGCAGCTGGTGGCCGCCGTACAGCAGCGGTGCGGCTTCGCGCCGGGCGACCTGCGTGTCGTCCTGCTCGAGTCACAGCCGACGCACCGCCAGCGCCAGTACTACCGGATCGTGGACGCGTCGAGCGGTCTGATCGAGGAGGGCCATGTGAACGTGCGGGAGATGGTGGTCCGGCAGCCATGGCTCGACGACGAGACGCCTGCGCTTCCCGTCGAGCCCGTCGCGTGCCCGCGACCGGCGACCGAGGTGGCGGCCGTACATGAGTGACGCGATCGTGGTGGGGGCCGGCCCGAACGGGCTGGCCGCCGCCGTCGCCCTGGCCAAGCGGGGCCTGAAGGTGACCGTCCTGGAAGCCGCCGACGAGATCGGCGGCGGTACGAGGAGCAGCGAGCTGACCCTTCCCGGACTGCTGCACGACCATTGCTCCGCGGTCCACCCGCTGGGCGTGGGCTCGCCGTTCCTGCGGACCCTCGGCCTGGAGCGCTACGGCCTGGACTGGGCGTGGCCCGAGGTCGATCTGGCTCACCCGCTGGACGGTGGGCGGGCCGGGGTGCTGGTCCGGTCCGTGGAGCGGACCGTGCGAGGGCTCGGCGCGGACGGCCCTGCCTGGCAGCGGCTGTTCGCCCCGCTGGCCGACGACTTCGACGCGCTCACCGAGGACGTACTGCGCCCGGTGCCGCATCTGCCCGCCCACCCGGTGGCGCTGGCCCGGTTCGGGCTCAGGGCGCTCCAGCCCGCCACGGCGGTGGCCCGGCGCTGGCGCACCGAGGAAGCCAGGGCGCTGTTCGCGGGGGCGGCGGCGCATCTGATGTATCCGCTGACCGGGCCGGCCAGTTCCGCGGTCGGGCTGATGCTCGTCGGCGCCGCCCACCGCTTCGGCTGGCCCGTCGCCCGGGGAGGGTCGCGGACCATCACCGAGGCACTGGCCGCACTGCTCGCCCAGCTCGGCGGGACCATCGAGACGGGAGTGCGGGTGGACTCCCTGGCCGAACTGGCCCCCGCCCGGATCATCATGCTCGACACCGCGCCCGGAGCTGCGGCACGCATCTGCGGCGACCGGTTGCCCGGCCGGGTACGGCGGGCCTACCGCAGCTGGCGGCACGGCCCGGCGGCGTTCAAGGTCGACCTCGCCGTCCGGGACGGCATCCCGTGGACCCATGAGGCATGCCGCCGCGCCGGCACCGTGCACCTGGGCGGCACCCTGGAGGAGGTCGTTCGTACGGAAGCGCAGACCGCCGCCGGGCGGATGCCCGAGCGCCCGTTCGTCCTGGTCGGCCAGCAGTACCTCGCCGACCCCGACCGTTCCCGCGGCGACATTCACCCCGTCTGGGCGTACGCCCACGTCCCGCACGGCCACCCCGGTGACGCCACCGAGGCGGTGCTGCGTCAGATCGAGCGGTTCGCGCCGGGGGTCCGGGAGCGGATCGTGGGACTCTCGGCGCGCTCGTCCACCGAACTGGCCCGCTACAACGCGAACTTCGTCGGCGGCGACATCGTCGCCGGTGCCAACACCGCACGACAGGTCGCGCTGCGTCCCCGGATGTCCTTCGACCCCTACAGCACCGGCATCCCCGGCGTGTACCTGTGCTCGGCGGCCACCCCACCCGGTGCGGGGGTGCACGGCATGTGCGGTGCGAACGCGGCCCGCTCCGCACTGCGGTACCTGGACCGGTGAGCGGTCCTGCGCAGCGGCCGGACGGGGCACCGGATCCGGTCGTTCTCGCGGCCCAGGTGATACAGGCCAACCGGGACGAGGTCATCGCCGGGCTGGTCGCCACGACCGAGGCGGAGATCGCCCAGCTGGAACACGACGAATCGCTGCACGGACTTCTGGAAGCCAGCATCACCGAGAACATCGTCACCGCCCTGCACGTCATCATCAACCGCATCGACCCGCAGACCGTCGACGCGCCGGCCTCGGCCGTCTCCTACGCACGCAGGCTCGCCCAGCGCGACGTTCCGCTCTCGGCCTTGCTGCGCGCCTACCGGATCGGCCATGCGCAGAGCCTGGACCTGGTCCTCGGCGAGGCAGTCCGACTGGGGCTGCCGGACCCGGCCGGCACGGTCATCACCCTGGTCAGCCTCACCTCGGCTTTTCTGGACCGGGTCTGCGACCAGATCGGCCGTGTCTACGAGGAGGAGCGCGAACGCTGGGTGGGCGGCCGAGGCGTGCTGCGCCAGTACTGGGTCAACCAGCTCCTCGACAACCCCCGGGTCGATCTGCGGCAGGCCGAGGCCGCCCTCGACCACCGGTTGTCCGGCAGCCATCTGGCCGTCGAGGGCTGGCTCGACGGCACGACGGCGACCATCGACCACGCCGCCGTCTTCGACCGGCTGACCTCGCTGCTGTACACCGTCCTGCATGCACGCGGCCGGCCCCTGCTGGTCCACACGGACGAGGCGGACGCCCGGATCTGGCTCGCCGTCAGGCCTGGCTGCCCGGTGGACCCCGACGTCGTCGCCGCCGAACTGGGCGACGCCGCGCTACCGGTACGCGTCGCCCTCGGCATCGTCCGTCCGGGCCTCGACGGCTTCCGCCGCAGCACCCGCGCCGCCGCCCGCGCCAAGGCCCTCGCCCTCTCCGCGGGGGCCGGCGCACCCAAAGTGGTGGCCTTCACCCGCGTCGCCCCCATAGCTCTCCTGGCCGACGAGCCCCGCGAACTGGCCGACTTCGTCTTCGACACTCTCGGCGACCTCGCCGTGGACGACCGCCGCCGCGAACTCCTCCGCGAGACGCTCCGGGTCTTCCTCGCCACCAACCGCAGCTACGCCGCCACCGCGGACCAGCTGATGGTCCACCGCAACACCGTCCACTACCGCGTCCAGCGCGCCGTCGACCACTACCACCTCGACCTCGAGGCCAACGCCTTCGACCTCCACTTCGCTCTCACGATCTGCCGCTGGCACGGGTCGAAGGTCCTGCGCCGCAAGTGAAGACGGAGCGCAGGGGCCGCCTCGACGGTGGTCCACCCGTACACCTGGCCGGCGGTCCAGCGTCCCCTCACTGCTCCAGTACGAGCAGCTGTGCCTCCTCCGGTGACCAACCGACCGTCACCTCGGTGTCGAGGTCGCCGGTCGCGCGCGAGCCCGTGCCGAGCTCGCGCATGACCACGTCCCGGCCGCCTACGTGCAGTCGGTGACGGATCGTGGCGCCGAGGCTGGTGGACGACAGCAACCGGCCGGAGCCGCGGTTCTCGGTGCGGTCGACGTCGACGAAACGCAGATGCTCGGGGCGGACGGAGACCGCGTACGCGTCGCCCTTCACCCCGCGGTCCCTTACCCGGCCGACTCCCCAGGCGCCGAGGTCGACGACGGCCTCGCCGTCCCCCCGCTCCAGCACCGTGCAGGGCAGCAGGTTGGTGTCGCCGAGGAAGTTGGCCACCCAGTCGGTACTGGGATGCGCGTACACGTCCTCGGGGGCGCCTTCCTGCACGATCCTGCCGTCGCGCATGACCACGATCCGGTCGGACATGGACATCGCCTCGTCCTGGTCATGGGTGACGAACAGGACGGAGATGCCGAGCGACTGCTGCAGTGTCTTCACCTCGTCCTGCATCTGCTCACGCAGTCGCTTGTCCAGAGCGGCCATCGGTTCGTCCAGCAGCAGGGCAGCCGGGTTGAACACCAGGGCGCGGGCGAGTGCGACACGCTGCTGCTGGCCGCCGGACATCTGACGCGGACGACGGTCGCCGAGCCCGGCCAGTCCGACGCGGGTGAGAGCCTCTTCCGCTCGCCTGCGCCGCTCGCCCCGCTGGACCCCTCGCATGCGCAACGGGAACTCGACGTTCTCGGCGGCGCTCATGTGCGGGAACAGGGCGTAACTCTGGAAGACGACGCCGAGGTTGCGGTCTTTCGGGGAAGCCGGTCCACGGGTTCGCCGTCGATCAGCACCGTACCGGAGGTGAGTTCCTCGAAACCGGCGACCATCATCATCGTCGTGGTCTTGCCGGAGCCGCTCGGGCCGAGCAGCGTCACGAACTCGCCGGGCTCGACCGACAGATCGAGATGGTCGACGGCGGCGACGTCGCCGTACGTCTTACGGACGCTCCGCAACTCGATGGCGCCACGGCGCTCTTCACTGGGCGCCGAGGCGGATGCCTGCTGTGTGGTCGTGGTCGTCATGGTTCACCCTGTCTGTTCGGGAGCGGTCAAGGGGAGCAGCCGTGCGACGGAGCGGCGGCGGATGGTGAGGCAGACCTGGACGAGCAGACCGAGTGTGGCGACGGTGACGAGCATCGCCGATGACACGGCGATCTTCGGGGTCAGGTTGTACTGAATGTCGGTGAACATCTTCACCGGCAGCGTCGTCGCGTCCGGGGACTGCAGGAACAGCGCGATCACCGTCTCGTCGATGGACACGGAGAAGGCGAACAGGGCCCCCGCGACCAGCCCCGGCCGGATGACCGGCAGATAGACGAACCGCATGACGGAGAAGGCTCCCGCGCCCAGGCTGCTCGCCGAGCGGACGAGCGCCGGATTCAGCCCGGCGAGGCTGGCCCGCACGGTGAGGAAGGCGTACGGCACCGCGATCACGGCATGGGCGAGACCGATCGGCAGGACCGTCCCCACCATGCCCAGGGAGATGAAGAACTGGTAGAACGCCAGTGCCATCACCACCGCAGGCACGATCATGGGTGCGAGCAGCAGGCCCGTCACCGCCGCCTTCCCGGGAAACCTACGCCCGTGCAGCGCCACCGCTGCCGTCCCCCGATCGCCACGGCGATCGCCACCGCGACGCCGGCTGCCTGGAGACTCGCGGAGAGGGCAGCCATCCACGCCTGGTCGCGGAAGAAGCCGGCGACCGCGTCCGTGGACAACTGCCCGGGCGGGAAGGTGATGTAGCGGCTGCCGGTGAACGCCACCGGCAGCACGATCAGCGTCGGCACCACAAGGAACACGAAGACCGGCACCGAGACGATCAGCGAGGACACATGCCGAGGTTTAGTGAGCCTCATATTCGCCTCCTGCGCGAAGGATCCGCTGGTACACGGCGACGAGTACGCTGACGACGGCGGTCAGCAGCAGCGCGAGCGCCGACGCTCCGGCGAAGTCGGTCAACTGGCGTGCGTAGAAGTCGATCTGATTGGCGATCATCATGTCACCGGGGCCGCCGAGCACGACGGGCGTGATGAAGAACCCCGTACTGATGATGAACACCAGCAGACCCGCGGCGGAGACCCCTGGCACTGTCAGGGGCAGGATGATCCGCCGGAAGACCGATGCCTCGCCCGCCCCCAGTGACCGGGCCGCGAGTTCGAGCCGGTCGTCGATCGCGGCCAGCGCCGCGAAGATCGGGAAGACGGCGTACGGCAGCAGATAGTGCACCATGCCGACCACGACGGCGAAGCGGTCGTGGAGCAGGGCCAGCGGGGCGTCGGTGAGGCCGAGCCCCTGCAGCGCGGTGTTCACCAGGCCGTTGTCCTGCAGGAGCACCGCCCACGCGAAGTTCTTCACCAGGACGCCCGTCCAGAAGGGCAGCAGCACCAGAGCGAAGAGGACGACCCGCGCCAGCGGGCCACGCCGCCAGATCACCATGGCCAGCAGGTAGCCGAGTACGACCGTGGCGAGCGTGGACAGCGCGCTGATCTCGAAGGTGTTGAGCAGCGACCGGGACACCAGCGGGTCCTTCAGCACGCGCTGGTAGGCGTGGTCGTGGGTGCTCGCCGCGACGAGTTTGCCGAGAGGCGTCAGGAAGAGTACGGCGTCGAAGGCGAGTGCGGGCGCCAGAAGCAGCAACCAGGTGCCGCGCGGACGCCTGCGCCGCCGCGGCGTGTCGGCGCCTGCGGACGCGGAGGCCGCGGCAGGCGTCACGGTGGACGTCATCAGCTGCCCGCCTGCCACAGCTTGAAGCGCTGCTCGGTCGCCTTGAGGTTCTTGGCCCACCAGGCGTCGTCGCGGACCAGGATGGAGTCTGCCAGCTTGGGGCTGGTGGGCAGGGAGTCGGCGACCGAGGCAGGCAGCTTGGCGAGGGCCGGGGTGTTGGCCAGGGTGAGGTTCGTGGTCTGGATGAAGTCGGCGCCGGCTGCGGCGTCGTTGCTCATGAAGTCCAGAAGCCGGAAGGCCGCCTCCTTGTTCCTGGCGCCCTTGGGGACCACGAAGTAGTCGCCCGCGACGACACTGTTCCTGGCGGTGAAGTTCAGCCTTGCCCCGTCCTTGCGGGCGGCGCTGATCCGGTTGTTGAAGCTGGTCGAGAGTGCGACCTCACCCGAGGTCAGCTGTTGGATCGGCTCCTGGTTGGCGGTGTGGTAGATCAGTTCGTCGCGCCCGGGTTGCTGCGCCAGGTATTTCAGGGCGGCATCGACGTCGAGTGGGTAGATCTTGTCGAAGGGGACGCCCGCGGCGAGCCGTGCAGCCTCCAGGATCGAGCTGTCGGACAACTGCGCGTAGACGGAACGCTTGCCCTTGTAGCGCCCCGGGTCGAGGAACTGCTCCCAGTTCTTGGGCGCCTGCGCGTCGGGAATGTGCTTCTGGTCCCAGGCCATCACGAACAGGAAACTCAGGTACTTGATGCCGTAGTCGGCCTTCGCGTAGGACGGCAGCCCCTTGTCGCTGATGACGCCGTAGTCGAGCTTCTCCAGCAGCCCCTCGTCGACCGCCTGGAGGTACTCCGGTGCGGTCAACTCCACGATGTCCCACTGGACATCGCCGGACTGCACCTGGGCCTTGAGGCCGGCGAGGCTGGTGTTGGCCAGCAGCGACGGGCGCACACCCGTCTTCTTCTCGAACGGCTTGAGCAGGGTCTTCGTCAGCTGGTCGTTGTACGAGCCGCCGTAGGAAGTGACGGTCACGGTGGTGTTCGGCTTGGCCGAAGGGGTGGACTTGGTGCTGCACGCGGTGAGCAGACTCCCCGCGAGGGGTGCCGCAAGCGCGGAGGCTCCGGCCGCCCGGAGGATCGACCGGCGGCTCGTGTTTCTGTGTGACTGCTCGTTCATGGTGGGCATGCCTTTCCAGCAATGAAGGGGCACGGCAGGGATCAGCCCCAGAGGGGAAAGAGGGAATTCCGCGAACTGCGATGTGTGCCGAGAGTGGACAGACCGGAGTGTGGCCCGCGGCTTACAGCCGTCGCTCATGGCACATGACATTCCGGAACGCGTTGACATCCGCCGCCACGATCAGGCGACCTGCGGAAGGGGAACGAGCCGGTACACGCGGTCTGCGCCAGCCCGGCGACCGCGTGGCGCAACAGTAGGGACATGTCCTCCGCGCGTCAACGCTCAGAGGCAGTGTGCAAACCATACTTTGAGGTGGCGGGAGCATGGATGAATCCGCCACTTCTTGGCTGGTCGCGTGATGGATAGCGTCGTCGTTGCCCCTTCCACATCGTCCGGGTCGACCCCTCGCCCCGGCATGACCGGAACGCGGTCGCACGGCGTCCCCCACCCCCTGGGGCGCCGCGTCACCGCCATCGTCCAGCCAGCCCGAGCACACAGATCTGCCGACAGCAGCTTTCCGTCAGATCGCCGATCGCCCCTGCCATGATTCCCGAGCCACGAGGAGCACAGAACGTCGTGAGCGAAATCCAGGTGCTGCGCAATTACATCGACGGTGCATGTGTCGACGCGAAGGACGGCCGTACGCTGCCGGTACTCGACCCCACCACCGGTGAGGTCTACGCGAACTCACCGCTCTCGGGGCCGGCGGACGTGGACGCGGCGATGGCGGCCGCGGCGGCGGCCTTTGCCGTATGGCGCGACTCAACCCCCGGTATCCGGCAGCGGCTGCTCCTGAACATCGCGGACGCCGTCGAGGCACGTGCTGAGGAACTGGTCGAGACGGAGTGCCGGGACACCGGCAAGCCCCGCGCCCTGACCAGGACCGAAGAGATCGTTCCCATGGTCGACCAGTTGCGCTTCTTCGCGGGCGTGGCACGCCTGTTGGAGGGCAAGGCGGCGGGGGAGTACGCGGAGGGCCTCACCTCTGTCATCCGGCGCGAGCCGATCGGTGTGTGCGCCCAGGTCGCGCCCTGGAACTACCCCATGATGACGGCGGTGTGGAAGTTCGCACCGGCCATCGCCGCGGGGAACACCGTGGTCCTCAAGCCGTCGGACACCACTCCCGCGTCCACGGTGCTGCTCGCGTCGATCGTGGGTGAGGTACTGAAGAAGCTGGATCTTCCCGCCGGTGTGCTCAATGTCGTGTGCGGCGATCGGAACACCGGGCAGCTGATGGTCGAGCACGCGGTTCCAGCCCTGGCCGCGATAACCGGTTCGGTCCGTGCCGGCATCCAGGTCGCCCAGAGCGCCGCCAAGGACGTCAAACGGGTCCACCTGGAGCTCGGCGGCAAGGCACCCGTGGTCGTCTTCGAGGACGCGGACATCGTGCAGGCCGTCGAGGGCATCACGACCGCGGGCTTCTTCAACGCGGGGCAGGACTGCACGGCCGCCGCCCGCGTGCTCGTGCACCAGGACGTCCACGACGAGTTCGTCACCGAGCTGGCCAAGGCCGCCACCGGCGTCAAGACCGGTGGCGTCGACGAGGAGGGCGTGCTTTTCGGCCCGCTCAACAATGCCAACCAACTCGCGCAGGTGGGCGGATTCGTCGACCGGCTCCCCTCGCACGCCACTGTCGAGGCAGGGGGTCACCGTGTCGGTGACAGGGGCTACTTCTACGCTCCCACTGTCGTCTCCGGCCTCAGGCAGGACGACGAGATCATCCAGAACGAGGTCTTCGGCCCGGTCATCACCGTCCAGTCCTTCGCCGACGAGGATCAGGCCGTGGAGTGGGCCAACGGCGTCGACTACGCTCTCGCCTCCTCGGTCTGGACAAAGGACCACGCTCGCGCGATGCGCATGTCGAAGCGCCTGGACTTCGGCTGCGTATGGATCAACACCCACATGGTCCTCGTCGCCGAGATGCCCCACGGCGGGTACAAGAAGTCCGGCTACGGCAAGGACCTTTCGGCGTACGGCTTCGAGGACTACACCCGCATCAAGCACGTCATGACATCGTTGTGATGTGGGCTGAACGCGGTGCCGCACGACGGATGCGACACGTCGCCGTCACCGCGCGCCCATAAGGTTCGGTCCTCAAGATCTGCTACGCCTGACCATCTGGAGAGTGCTTTTTGCGATGGGGCACTGCCTCGGCCGGCTGCCGGGTGTCGGCGGTGAAGGTCTGGGCCGGAGACCCGATACCACCAAACATGTGCGGGCTCGTGGTCCCATGCCGAACCTCAATCACCAGCTCGACCGCGACGCACACATCGAACAAGCGCCGGGTCTGCGGACCGTGCGGTCTCAGTCAGGCCAGCCAAGGCGCTCGGGCCGGTGACTGCCAGGCATTGTGTCACCCGGCGCGCGACACCGAACTCCGCCGGTTCGCACCCGCCTGCGGGGTCGATGAGCGCGAGTTCGCCCCCGATCACGGAGATGGCCGCAGCCACGTCACAGGTCGTCAGGTTGTTCAAATCAGGCGCACCTGACACCGTCGGCCGGAGTGGCGCGCTTGCAGGGCTTCCTAGGGCCCAAGCTGTGACGCCGTACGGGTCTGGCACTGGGCCGCACTGCCCTCGCCCGACGGCGTGTTGCACGTCCTTGAGGATCCGGCGATCGAGCCGGTTCTGCTGCATGGTCCTGCGGTCGGGTTCAATCTCCTGGGAGTCTGTTCGACGTCTTCCGCGAGCTCGGCTCACGAAAGCGCGAGGCAGGTCCAGCTGGTTGGCAGGCAGCGTCAGGACTCAGAGGACGGTTCATCGCGGTGCTGTGCATCTCCCGGACAGAGTGCGACGAACTGATTGTCTCCGGTGGCGACTTCACGTTCCGCACCCGTGACCGGTGCAGGTCCGCGGAGGCATGTCCTACGACGTGGCCTGGCGGTTGGCTCGGGTGACCCTCCTCTCGATGAAAGGGGTGTACCGCTACCACGGGCACGTCGTCGAAGACGGACAGGAACACCATGGGCGTCAGCCGGGCTCGCAGCTATCGCTGTCGCCGATCCCGTCACGGGCGCATACCGTCGTCCGTCCGCTGTCGCGGACACGGCCTTCTCGCAGGGCATGGCCACCAGCAGATCAAGCACGAGGCGGAGGCGGGGAAACGCCTGGTCAGCCGAGCTTGAGAAGGCCGGCTTCGATGACGGCGCGGCCGAAGGGGCTCGCGAGTTCGGCGAGGCGCTCACAAGCGGTATCGCCCAGGGCGGCGTAGGCGGGAAGGGCCAGGCGGTCGGTGATGTCCTCGATGTGCCGGCGGAGGAGTGCGCCTTCCGGGCTGAGGGAGTCGCCGTCGAGGAGGCCTCGCTTGCGTAGGCGCTCCTGGGTGCCGGCCCACTCCTCCTCGGGCCACGCGCGGCTCGCCTTGAGGAAGTCGACGGGGACGTCACCGGTGGCGGCGTGCAGAATCAGGGCCTCCAACCCCCCGACGCCCTCGCTCAGCAGACATGCGACATGGCCGTCTCCACGGAACTCCCGGAGCAGCGTCTGGGCGTGCCACAGCTGCAGTACCGGCTCTTCGGGCCAAGGCAGTGCGGCATGTGCGGCGAAGAGCGGGCGGCCCTGCGTGTGTTCGCAGGCCGCCTCGGCGGCCCGACGGGTCAGCGCCAGTACCTCGTCCAAGTCGGGCAGCTCGTGGATTCCCGCCCGCCGTAGGGCTTCGCCCGCCGCGGCGTACCGCGCGTCCAACACCTGCTGCGGCGTCGTTGCGTCCCAGGCCCCGTCGATCGCCTGCCGTACGAAATCGGGGTTGAAGTTGTAGAAGGTCGAGATGACCAGCTCGGCCGATGCTCGGCCGAACGCGGCACTGCGGGAGGCGAAGTACCCGGCGCGTCCGCTCAGTCCGAGGTCCGCGTACCGTCGCCTTCCCTCGGGGACGAAGTAGATCATGCCGTGTACGGGCTCGAGGCGGCGCCAGGCCGCGCGTGCTGACTTCATGGGGTACCTCTTCGGAGAGTCGACGAACCGGGTATTCCCTGCGGGTTCAGCCCTCGCCGTGGGCTCGCAGGTGTTGCAGCAACAGGCGGCTCAGCGTTTCGGGCGCCTCCTCGGGGACCCAGTGGCTGACGCCTTGGAGGGTCTCGAACCGGTACGGTCCTTTGACCCACCGTCCGGTCTCCTGTGCGGCGGCCGGGCCGAACGCGCTGTCCTCGGTGCTCCAGACGTACAGCGTGGGCACATCGATGACTCCGATCGCGCCGTCGGGGCGGCCGGCCCGGTACCAGTTCAGCGCCGCGGTGAGAGCGCCCGGCTGGGACAGGTGGCGCACGTAGGCCTCGGCACTGTCGAGCGGGACCTTTCCGGCGTAGAGGTCGCGAAGCTCTTGGGCGTCGTGGGCGAGCATGCGCTCTTCGGTCGTGGATGTGTCGCGCCAGTCGATCATGTAGTGCGAGCGTTCGCGCTGTTCCTGGTCGGTGCGCAGGGTGGTGGCCAGAGCGCCGGGGTGCGGGGTCGAGACAACCGTCAGGGTGCGTACGCGGCCGGGGTGGGCGTGAGCGGTCCACCAGGCCACCGCGCCTCCCCAGTCATGGCCGACCAGATCGAACGCCGCCCAGCCCAGTTCCTCACTGATCGCCACCACGTCGTCGACGAGAAGGCTGATGCGGTAGTCCTCGGGCCGCTCGGGGCGGGCGCCGGGGGAGTATCCACGCTGGTCGGGTGCCACCACCCGGTAGCCGTGCGCGGCCAACGTCGCGATCTGCCGGTGCCACACCAGCCCCGTCTGCGGGAAGCCGTGCAGCAGCAGCACCGGGCGGCCCTCGGGCGGACCCGCCACGATCGCGTCGAACACGCCCGCACCGGTGGAGATGCTCGGCTCGGTCACATCCACCCCTCCGTACTGACTGGTCGGTAGCTTTCAGGTAGGAGAGATGGGCTGTCAAGACCCCGAACATGCGCGCATCCCGGCAGCGGCAGCCGCGCACTGGCGCTTTGGGTGCGCCTTGGTGTCGGACCGTTACCTCACGCTTCCCTGTTCGACCAAGGCCTTGGTTGAACATGACGCCGAATTCAACTATAACGGATCGGGAGGCTGGCTTCCGTCGACCCTGCGGCCATGGCTCATGTCATCGGTCATCGGGGAAGACGGTCGATGAGCCCTCGCCGCACCGCAGTTGGCCTTCGGCGCCGCTTAGCGGCATCGATCCCGGCTCACTCGGATTCCGCCCCGGAAGATCCCGGACGAACCGGACCAACAGGAAACAGTGAGGCGACATGAGGGAAGCAGTCATCGTTTCGACGGCGCGGACGCCGATCGGAAAGGCCTACCGCGGCGCGTTCAACGACACCCAGGCGCAGGAACTCGCCGCCCATGCCCTTTCGCACGCAGTGCGGCGCGCCGGGCTCGACGGAGGTGAGGTCGAGGATGTGATCCTCGGCTGCGCCGTGCAGCAAGGGTCTTCCGGTGGCAACGTCGCGCGTCAGGCCGCTCTCCGTGCCGGACTTCCGGACACCGTGTCGGGGATGACGATGGACCGGCAGTGCTCGTCGGGCCTGATGGCCATTGCGACGGCCGCCAAGCAGATCGTCACGGACGGCATGCAGGTGACTGTCGGCGGCGGTGTCGAGTCGATCTCCTTGGTGCAGAACGAGCACATGAACACCCACCGCATGGTGGATCCCTGGCTGGTCGAGCACAAGCCGAGTATCTACATGCCGATGGTGCAGACGGCGGAGATCGTCGCCGAACGCTACGGCGTGAGCCGGGAACGTCAGGACGAGTTCGCGCTGGTGTCGCAGCAGCGCACCTCGGCGGCGCAGGAGGCCGGCCGGTTCGACCGGGAGATCGTCGCGCTCAACAGCGTGAAGAAGCTTCTCGACAAGCGGTCCGGGGAGGTGCGGGACGAGGAGGTCACCCTGACCCGGGACGAGGGCAACCGCGCGTCGACGACGCGCGAAGGCCTGGCCGGGTTGGCGCCGGTGCTGCCCGACGGTCGGGTGAGCGCGCATTCCAGCGTGACGGCGGGCAATTCCTCGCAGTTGTCGGACGGGGCTTCGGCATCGGTGTTGATGGAGTCGCAGGAGGCCGAGCGCCGCGGACTGGAACCGCTTGGCGTCTACCGGGGTATGACCGTTGCCGGGTGCGGGCCGGACGAGATGGGCATCGGTCCGGTGTTCGCCATTCCGAAACTGCTGAAGCAGCACAACCTCTCCATCGACGACATCGGCCTGTGGGAACTCAACGAGGCGTTCGCTTCCCAGGCGCTGTACTGCCGTGACGAACTGCACATCGACCCGGAGCGGTTCAACGTCAATGGCGGCGCGATCTCGGTCGGTCATCCGTACGGAATGACCGGTGCCCGGCTGGTGGGGCATGCCCTCATCGAGGGCAAGCGCCGGGGTGTCCGGTATGTGGTGATCTCGATGTGTGTCGGCGGCGGAATGGGCGCAGCCGGACTGTTCGAGGTCGCCTGAGCTTTGCATCCCTGCTGGATACGGGCAGTGGCAAAGACCGGCCGCGTGTGCGGTACCGGGGGCACTCCATGAGAGCCGACGAAATAGGGCTGCCGTCGCATGGGCCGAGGGTAAGCCGACCGCGAGAGAGGCAGAGAGAGACGTGGATACTGTGTCGAACGTGGTGGAAAAGACCCGAACCGCCGTCCTGGTGGACTTCGGTGGCGTCATCACCTCCAGTGTGTTGCGGGCTTTCATCGACTTCGGCGCCTCGCTCGGCGGCGACCCGCGCCTGCCGTTGGACCTCCTCGGCCGGGACCAGCTATCACGCACCCTCCTGGTCGACCACGAATGCGGCCGTATCGACGCCGAAGCCTTCGAGCGAGGATTCGCCGAACGTCTCCGCGTCCACGGGGCCGACGTATCGGCCGAGGGGCTCACGGCCCGGATGCAGGCGGGAATGTCGATCGACCGGGACATGCTCGCACTGCTCGGTGATCTGCGAGCCGCCGGCCATCCCGTTGCGCTCGTATCCAATTCATTCGGTACCGGAACCTATGACGGCGTCGACCTCGCCGCTGTTGCCGATGCGGTCGTCATCTCCGCCGAGGTCGGGATCCGCAAGCCCTCCCGGCGTATGTACGCGATCGCATGTGAACGCCTCGGTGTCGACCCCGAGGAAGCAGTCATGATCGACGATCTGCAGCAGAACCTCGACGGAGCGGCACGGATCGGAATCGGGGGCGTACTCCACATCAGCGCCGCCGACAGCCGCCGCCAACTCGCCGAACGCTTCAGGATCACCGCCTGACGGTCGGCCGACCGGGCGCAACGAGGTGGGTCATCCGGCCGCACCGTTCGAGGGTCATGGAGAGGCCGGGCCAAGCCGACTGGTCGGCGAGGGTGAGACCCGTACCGTCACCTGCTCACCTCCCGGAAGGCGCCGCCCATGACAAGTGTTTACGAGTGATCGCACGGCACGGCCTCGACCCCGCCGTCGTGGGTGCGGCCGAGGCGCTCACGGTGTCCTTCTGGACGCTGTCCCCAGGGCGTCGGTTGCCGGCGCAACCCCTGTGTGCCCCGCGCGCCCTACGGCTTTGTGACTATGGCGTCGGATTCAAGTAGAGTTTCCGGGATGGACACCACCGCGCCCGAGGGGATCGAGGGCGAGCAGGCACCGCCCATGGCGCCCCTCTCGCACCTTCGCGAGCCGCCTGCGACGAAGCGCGGGGCGCGGACACGGGCCGCTTTGGTGAAGGCCGCGCGGAAGGTGTTCGAACGGGACGGCTACCTCGACACCCGCCTGACCGACATCACCAAAGAGGCTCAATGCGCGGCGGGATCCTTCTACACCTACTTCGCCAACAAGGAAGAGGTGCTTGCCGCCGTCCTCCTGGAGGCGCAGGAGGACATGATGCACCCCGGCATGGGCCGGGTGCCGGGTACCGGCGATCCTCACGCGGTACTCGAGGCGAGCAATCGCGCATATCTCGAGGCGTACAAACGGAATGCGAAGCTGATGGCCCTGCTTGAGCAGGTCGCACAGGTGGAGCCGGAGTTCCGTAAGTTCCGAAGCCGGCGCGCTGACGCGTTCATCCGCCGCAATGCCCGCGGCATCGCCGACCTGCAGGCGCGTGGTGTCGCGGACCAGGAGGTCGATCCCATGATGGCCTCCCGGGCGCTGTCGGGCATGGTCAGTGTCATGGCCTACAACGCCTTCGTGCTCGACGAAGGGCAAGAAGAAGGTGCGCCGGTGGACTTCGAGGAGCTGGTGTCCACGGTCACCCGTCTCTGGGCGAACGCCCTGCGGTTCCCCGGCCACCGCTGATCCGGCAGCCCGACCCGGGGGCGAGGCCTGCCGCTCGCGGCCGTTCGACGGTGCTGGCGCCGAGGCGGCACGAGGATCAGCGTGCGTGAACGCGCGCTCGACCGCCTGCCGCATCACACCCGGGTGCCCCCGGGTGCCTCTCTCCTTCTTGTCTCCTCCACGGGACGTGACGGTCATGCCAGGCGCATGGCCGTTTCCCTGGAAGCGAGCTCCTCGACGATCCGTTCGGTAGCCCGGCGATGCCGACGGTGATTTCCGCGTCCGCAATTCAGTGGGGCCGGGCGGCCCTCTCCGTGTGGTGGCGCGCCCGGTTCGCCGGGGCCCTCGACGTGAACCTGTGGGCTCCCGTCCTGGCGTACCCGTTCTCGGCCGAGGTGCAGTCCCCGGTGTGCGTGTCGCCGACGCACACCGCCACGACCGCCATCATCGGCGAGCGGAGTCCGATGTCGTACGCCTGCGCCGCGGCGAACAGCGGACCGCGCGTCGGTGCCACGCCGGCCAGGAGCTGGTCCAGGAGATCCCGGCGCTCCCGGTCCACGTCCGCCACCACGTGCTGCTGGTACTCGACGCGCAGCCCGGCCACGGAATCGACGAAGACGGCCGGGGCAACCCGTACCCGTACTGGGCGGCAAGGAAGGGGGCGCTCAGGTTGAGCGAGAGCTCGCGTTCCCACCGCTGCGGTGAGGTGTCCGTCAGGCCCGCGCCGAGGCCGATGCCGACGTTGACCACCACCGCGTGGAGTGCGCCGAGTTCGCGGAGAGCCTCGGCGAACATGGCCGAGGACTGGCCGGGATCCGTGGCGTCACCGATCACGGGGAGACGACGGGCACCTTCCTCACCGAACAGGGCGGCGGTGGCAGCCGCGGCGGAGGGGGAGACGTCGGCGCAGGCCACGGAGGCTCCCTCGCAGGCGGCCAGCATGGCCACCGCCCGCCCGTTGCCCGCGGGGGCCTTCGGCTTGTCGCCGGGGCGGGTGCCCTCACCGACCCGGTCCTGGCCGCGGTGCACTGCTCCTTCCGTGCCGCCGGCAGGGTGCTGGAAGCCGACTGTGGGTACGGTCTGCGCGGCGTGTACGGCCTGAGGCGCGCGAGCTCTCGAGGCCCGGACGCACTGACGATCACGCGCTGTTCATCGTGACCCGCTTTCGTGAGGTGCGGTCCATCGTGCCCGTCGTCATCCCTCAGGTCCGCCACGCCGTGCCACGCGGCGGGCGAAGCCGCGGACGCACCGGGTTTCAATAGGCTTACATGGCATCAGCAGGGCAGCGCGCATTGGGGAACGCCGAGCCACCGCCCGGACGCAGTCATGCCGGTCATCGGCGGCGGTCTGGACCCGCGGCAGAACATCGATGACCGAGTACAAGGTGGTGTCCAGCGGTGGAGGAGCGGATGAAGGAGTTCAGCCAAAGCCACGACGATCCGTTCGCCCTGCACCTCGCCGCCTTGGCCGTGCTCGACGACCGGGGAGCCGTGGTCGGATGGAGCCGGCGCGCCCAGGAACTGCTCGGCCATGCGGACACGGCCGTGATCGGTCGGCCGGCTTTCGAGGTCCTTGTCGATCCTCGCGATCTGCCGGCCGTCAGGGAGGCCGCGGCGAGCTCCAGGAGAGTCGGCGGCTGGTTCGGGATGCTCAACGTGCGGCACAGCGACGGGCGGTTCGTGGAGATGGGGCTCAGGGCGCAGGCGCTCTCGCGCCATGACCGGGTCCGTGAGTGGATTCTCGCCGGGGCACTCGCGGTTGACGTCCTGGAGTGGCAAAGAGACCGTGCGGTTCTCGACGGGTTGTACCGCCGGTGCCCGGTCGGTCTGGTCGTCCACGGCCCCGACCTGAGCATTCTCCGGGTCAACCGGGCCATCGAACGCGTCACAGGCGTCCCGGCAGCAGACTTTCGGGGGCTGCCCACGGGCTGTTTCCTGGTCCCCGATGACGCACGCGAGGCCGTGGACCGTGTGCGCCAGGTGATGGACACCGGAAGGCCATGGGTCTACTCAGAGCAGTTCGTTCGCCTGGAGCGGGATCCGGCACAAGAGCGCGTCGCGATGGTCTCGTCCTTCCGGATGGAGGACCCCTCCGGCCGCATCCTGGGTGTGGCCGAGATGATCGAGGACATCACCGAACGCCATCGAGCCCAGCGTCGGCTCGCGCTCCTCGACCAGGCCGGCAGCCGTATCGGAACCACCCTCGACGTGGCAGAGACCGCCCGTGAACTCGCCGAGGTGATGGTGCCTCACCTCGCCGACCATGCGTCAGTGGACCTGTTTCAGTCGGTGACGCGCGGTGAGGAACTGACGCGTGCCCTGGCAGGGCCTGTGGTGCGAGTGGGGGCCTGCAGCGTCGGTGCCCAGCAGCCTGGCCCACCCCACCCCCAGGGCGAGCCGGTGGAGTTCGGGCCCGACACACCGCAGGCCAGGTGTCTGGCCGAAGGGCGGCCCGTCCTGGAACCGGTTCTCCGGCCCGACTGGTTCTCCATGGCAGGTCGCCAGGGGGCCCATGCTCCGGACCTCGGCGTCCACTCGCTGATCGTGGTACCTCTTGCCGCACGTGGCCTGGTGCTGGGCGTGATGACCCTGTGGCGTTCGCTCCGTCCCGATCCCTTCGAGTCGGACGATCTCACCCTCGCCCAGGAACTCGCCTCACGTGCCGCCGTCGCCGTCGACAACGCCCGGCGCTTCACCCAGCAGCAGCAGACCGCGTTCACCTTGCAGAGCAGCCTTCTGCCCCGGGCGGTTCCGGACCAGTCGGCTGTCGAGGTGGCCCTGCGCTACCTGCCGGCCAGTGGGGCTCCGGGCCTGGGCGGCGATTGGTTCGACGTCATTCCCCTGTCCGGGGCCCGAGTCGCCCTCGTCGTCGGTGACGTGGTGGGACGCGGCATCCATGCTGCCGCCACCATGGGCCGGCTGCGTACCGCCGTGCATACGCTCGCCAGCCTCGACCTGGAACCGGACGAGGTCCTCTCCCGCCTGGACGACCTGGTCAACATGCTGGCGGCCGAACAGGAGGCAGCCGGCGAACGGCCCGTGGGCGAGCAGGTCGTCGGTGCCACCTGCCTGTACGCCGTGTACGACCCTGTCTCCCGGCGCTGTTCCGTGGCCCGCGCCGGTCACCCACCGCCGGTGGTGACGACTCCGGACGGTGAGGCGGCTCCGCTCGACCTGCCCGCCGGCCCACCGCTCGGCCTGGGCGGCCTGCCGTTCGAGGCCCGGGAGATCGAACTGGCCGAGGGAAGTCTGTTGTGCCTGTACACCAACGGAGTCATCGGCGAGCGTCACATCGATGCCGACGTCGGCCTGACGAAGCTGTGCGCGGCGCTCACCCGCCCTGCGGACGCGCTGGAGCGGACATGCCAAGCGGTGGTCGACTCGCTCGTGCCGTCGCGCCCCAGCGACGACGTCGCTCTGCTGATCGCCCGCACCCGCGTGCTGCCACCGGACGATGTCGCCTTCTGGAGTCTGCCGCTGGAGCCTGCCAGCGCCGCTCGGGCCCGGGAATTGGTCTCGGCCAAGCTGACCGAATGGGGTCTGGAGCACTTGGCGTTCACCACCGAGTTGATCGCCAGCGAACTGATCACCAATGTCTACCGGTACGCCAGCGGGCCTGCGACTCTGCGGCTGATCCGTGAACGGTGTCTGGTGTGCGAGGTCAGCGACACCAGCCACACCTCACCACACCTGCGCCGCGCCCGTGCCACCGACGAGGGCGGGCGCGGTCTGTTCCTGGTGGCCCAGATGGCCGAACGCTGGGGTGCCCGCTACACCCGTGAGGGCAAGACGGTGTGGACCGAACAACCACTGACCGGCCCACCCACCTGACCGCTTCAGGCCGTGCCGGGCTCTGGCGGGGGCAGGACGCGGAGCGCCGATGCGGGCGTACGGCGACAGGGCCGGAGCGAGCTGCGCTTCCGGGGGTCGGGCCGAGGACCACGAGAACATCGGGCAGCCGACACGGGCCGCCTCCGGGGAACTGTCCGAGAGCCGCAATCCAGCCCGCGTCGATGTCATGAGCACAGGTGGCCTCGACGCGCGGCCGGCATGAAGGGGCCGCGCGACGGGACTTGCCCCCTGGGCGGACCACGGCCGCGGCACCGAGGCCGCTCGCGTAGCCCGCCCCCGCCGGCGTGGTCATTCGGCTGCGGCGAGCAGCCGTGCCTCGCTCTCGTCGTACAGCCGCCGGTTCTCGTGACTGTCGGCGGCGCGGCGCCGGTGGTCAAGACGGCTGCCCAGCCAGCCCGCCAGGTAGCCGAACGGGATGGAGACCAGTCCGGTGGACTGCATGGGGAACAGGTCGAAGTCGGCGTTCGGGAAGACGGCGGACGGCGTGCCCGAGACGGCCTTGGAGAAGACCATCAGCAGCAGTGCGCAGGCGGCGCCGCCGTAGAGGGTGGCGAGCAGGCCGGTTCGAGTGAATCCTCGCCAGAACAGGGAGTAGGTGAGCGCGGGTGCCACCGCCGATGCCCCTATGCAGATGGCCAGAGTGGTCAGTACGCCGACGTCCCAGTTCTGGACCAGGGTGGAGAGCGCGATGGCAACGGTTCCCACGGCCACACTCGTCCACCCCGCCACCGTCATCTCCGTGCGCGGCTCCGCCCGTCCCCGTAGCACCGCATGGGCGAACAGGTCGTGGGCGAGCGACGAGGCCGCGGCCAGGGTCATCCCAGCGACCGACGACAGCAGCGTGATGAACACCATGCCCGCCACGGCCGCGTAGAGAATCGTCGCGCCTGCGGAGGCAGGGGCCCCGCCGAGTACCTGCGACAGCATGAGCACCGATGTTCTGCCTTGCGGGTCGGCCGCGGTGATATACCGCGATCCCACCAGCGCCGCCGCGCCCGTACCGATGATGATCACGAGCAGGCAGAACGCGGTGACCGTGCCGACTGCCCACGACATGGAGCGACGCACGGCCGGCACGTCCTGCGCGGAGTACAGACGCATCGTGATGTGGGGCAGACAGGCCACGCCGAGGACCACGGTGATCTGGAGACTGACGAAGTCCAGCCGGTCAACGGCCGAGGTGCCCAACTGAAGGCCCTGCCGGAGGAAGGCGGGGCCCGCGCCGCTGCCGTGCTGGGCGGCGCTGAGGACGTCGCCGGGGCTCCAGTCGAAGCGGTTCAGGACGAGAGCGGCGACGACGACGCTGGTGCCGAGCAGGAGCACAATCTTGATCATCTGTATGAGAGCGGTTCCTCTCATACCGCCGAGCGCCGCGTAAATGATCATCAGGCTGCCGACGATGACGATGCACGCCGTCCTGGCGCCGGCCACGTGCGGGATGTTGAGGATGAAGGTGAGCAGCGACCCGGCCCCGGAGAGCTGGACGACCAGGAAGGGCAGGGTCGCAGAGAGCGTCACCAGGCAGGAGGCGATACGCACGGCCCGCCCCGGCATGTTGCGGGCCAGGACGTCGCCCATGGTGAACCTGCCGGCGTTGCGCAGGGGTTCGGCCAGCAGGAACATCAGCAG
The DNA here is from genome assembly GCF_039503195.1 of Streptomyces mirabilis. Lineage (NCBI taxonomy): Bacteria > Bacillati > Actinomycetota > Actinomycetes > Kitasatosporales > Streptomycetaceae > Streptomyces > Streptomyces mirabilis. Next base: position 662,895 of record NZ_JBCJKP010000001.1, on the reverse strand, counting down.
CACCAGCGACAGGGCAGTGCTGACCGCGAGGACATAGCCGTCGTAACCGGCGAGCGCGATGATGCCCGTGGTGCTCAGCACCGTGGCCGCCGAGATGTAGTCGCCCGCGATCGCCAGGCCGTTCTTGAGCGGGGTGAGCGAGAGGTAGCCGGTGTAGAAGTTCGTCAGGTCGTCGCGGTCCGGTCCCGCCATGATGCACATCAGCAGCGTGACAGTGACCAGCGTGGTGAACAGAATCAGGACGGTGGCCTGCGTCCCGGAGTTGAACTGGTTCATCTCGCCGCCTTCGGGTTCCGGCCGGTGGGGACCGTCCGCTCCCTGACGGCGCGGGCCAACGGATCCACCGAGCGTTGTGCGCTGCGTCCGTACCAGAAGACCGCCGCAAAGGTGACGACGAGCTGGAGGACCCCCAGAGCCATTCCCAGGCTCAGCTCTCCGGCGATCTTGGCCCCCATCAGGCCTGGCGCATAGCAGGACAGCACGACGTACACCACGAAGGAGCCGAGCGCGGCGAGTGTGGAGATCCGTCGGAGCAGGCGGTAGGCCGAGCGCAGGGCGTCGAGGTCGGCACTGCGCCGATGCGTCTCGTGCGCGTACGGCTCATCCCAAGGGGCTGGCCCGTACGACCCGTACCGAGGGGCGTCGTGCCCGTACGACTGGGGCGCGGTGTGGGGCAGCGGCCATCTCGTCGCTGATTGCGGGTACTTGTTCTCATCGGGGTATGTCATCGCCTGGCCTTCCGCTTCGGCTCGGATCCGTGGAGGTGAACTGGGGGGAACGGGTTGGGCGGCGCACGATACCGACTGGTTGGAATGTCTGTAAGTCCACCAGGGGTTACGTTTCAGGGTCGATGCGGTTCCCCGGCAAAGATCGGCCGACCGCGTACGGATCAGGCCGACGGCCCTGCAGGACGGCTGGTGAACTCCGAACGAACCCTCATGCAGCTCCCAACGTGGGCCCAGGCCCTGGTCGGTGGCACGCGCGCGGTCGACATAGGGCTGGCGCCGGGTCGTCGCACTGACGAGGCCAGGAGGAAGTCGCGCTCGCCGGATCGCGTCCGCGGGACCGCCCGCGCCAACTCGATCACCGGCACCGGACCGCTCGGACCCGGCGCCTGTCCAGCCAGACCCGTCGCTCCACTCCACTCCTCACCGTGCCCGCGTCGCGGAACTTGAGCCAGAACCGATTTCCGCGAACAAAGCGCAGCGGAAGGTTCCGCAGCTCGTCGTCGGTGATGGGGATGACCTGCGCCTTGGTCAGCTCGTAGCCCTTGTCTTCGACTTGGGCGAGTACGGCATGCGAGGTGCTGGGGCTCAAGATTCACTTGGCAGAGGGGCGCCCGTTCGTCCGTGGGCGCCGGGAAAGTGGTGGAAGACGAGTGGCCCGTCCTGTCCGCCCTCCGGTGAGCTGAGGATGCAATCAGGCGTGACGGCCCGGTCCACCTGACCGGACCTTCTTCTCCTGGCCGATCGTCGGGCACGTCCAGGCTGTCTCTCGGGTGAGGTATCGAGGGCTCCCTGGGGGCGGCTACGAGTCGCGGCCGGGACCGTCTCGTCCGAAGGCCGGCCCTGTGGCGCGCGGTTCCCCCTTGCCTAGGGCGTCGGTGTGACCGAGCCGTTGCCCCCGTCCGTCGGTCAGCGGGTGTGGCGGCGGACCGCGTCGAGCAGCTGGTCGATGTCGGCGGCGCTGTGGGAGAAGGCGGTGACGAGCCGGACGATCCCCGGTTCCCAGCGGTCGTGGTAGAACACGTAGCCCTCGGCGAGGAGTCCTTCGGTGACCTGCTGGGGCAGGCGGCAGAAGAGGATGTTGGCCTGTGGGGTGGCCAGAAGGCCGGTGCCGGGGATGGACTTGAGGCCGTCGCCGAGGCGGGTGGCCATCGCGTTGGCCTGGCGGGCGTTGCGCAGCCACAGGCCGTCGGTGAGGTAGGCGTCGATCTGGGCCGCCTGGAAGCGCATCTTGGAGGTGAGCTGGCCGGCACGCTTGACGCGGAAGGCGAGTTCGGCGGCGAGTGCGGGGTCGAAGGAGACGATCGCGTCGGCGGTCATGGCGCCGTTCTTGGTGGCGCCGAAGGACAGGACGTCGACGCCGGCCTTCCAGGTCATCTCAGCCGGGGTGGCGCCGAGGTGGTCCAGGGCGTTGGCGAAGCGCGCTCCGTCCATGTGGACACGCAGTCCCGCGTCCTTGGCGATGGCGGACAGGCCGCGGATCTCCTCCAGGGTGTAGACGCTGCCGCTCTCGGTGGCCTGGCTGATGCTCACCGCAGACGGCTGCACGCTGTGCACGTCGCCGGCCCGGCGGCGCACCGCCACCCGCAGCACCTCGGGGTCGATCTTGCTGTCGGGGCCTGGCACACCGACGAGCTTGGCGCCGTTGGTGAAGAACTCCGGAGCGCCGCACTCGTCGGTGTTGATGTGGCTGTCCGGGTGGGAGAGCACGCTGCCCCACGGCGGGGTGAGGGCGGCCAGGCTCAGGCCGTTGGCGGCGGACCCGGTGGAGACCGGGAAGACATCGACGTCCCGCTCGAAGATCTCGCCGAGCCTGCGGCGGGCGCTGTCGGTGAAGGGGTCGTTGCCGTACGGCAGGACCTGTCCGGCGGCCGCGTCGGTGACGGCCTGGGCTATCCGCGGGGACGCCCCGGCCATGTTGTCGCTGATGAAGGCACGGCTGGAGGGGGTGATGGCGATGGCGGCGCTCATGAGGCGTCTTCCTTGGTCTCAGGTGGTGATGGGGGAGGCGAAGACGACGGTGATGTCCACTTCCTCCGCGCCGGTGCGGTAGAAGTGCGGGGCGTCCCCCGCGAAGGCGAGCATGTCGCCGGGGCCCAGATGGTGCGGGGCGTCGACGGGGCCGGCGGTGACGTGCCCGGTGGCGATGAGCAGGTGCTCGATGGTGCCCGTGGCGTGCGGGACGCCGGGCAGCTCCGTCTCGGGCGGAATGCGCAGCCGCCAGATCTCCAGGCTGTTGCCGCTGCTGATGCGGCGCAGCAGTTCGCGGGAGACCTCGCCGGGCTCGATGTCCGTGCCCGGTCGGAAGACCGGCCCGGTGTCGGCGTCACGCGCCAGCAGGTCGGCGATCGGAATGCGCAGGGCGATCGCGATCGCATCCAGGGTGTCGATGGTCGGATTGCCGTTGCCGGCCTCCAGCTGCGACAAGGTGGCCTTGCTCAGCCCGGCGCGCCGGGCCATCTCCGCGGCGCTCATGCCGCGCTGCTGGCGGCGCAGGCGGATCTTCGCGCCGACGGCGGCTGCGGTACTGCTGACCGGCCGGCGGCCGGACGGAGGGGGCGTCATCAGCGGCTCCTGGGGGTCGCGGTGCGAGGCACACCGATGCCGGCCGGAAGAACCCTGATCGAATGAACCATGCGTTCACTATACCGAACCCATCCGTCGAAGTGAACGAGGCGTTCGATTTAGTGAACAGCCCTGATTGAGGGAGATGCGCGCCACCGGTGGCTCATACGCAAGACCCGTGTCGGCCGGCCGCTGTGCTGCGGTCGGCCGACACGGGTGCCCCTCGCGGTTCGGTGCTCCGTCGGTGTCAGGAGCCGGTGAGGTCAGCCCGCCGTGATGCGCAGCCTGATCGTGCGGGCCTCGGGACGCAGGGCGAACTCGGGCCACACGTCCGGGCCGCACGACCGCGAACCGAGTCCGTGCTGCACCGCGTCGATGGTCAGACGGCTCGTCGTCGAGGCGGGGAGCTCATACGGATGTCCGGCCCGTGCGAGTTCCTGGGGCGTGTGGCGGCTGAGCGTGAAGCCGGGCCGCCGTCCCTGCGTGTCGGGCAGGGCCTCGACACGGAACACCTTCGCGCCCGTGCTCGTGAGGGTCAGCCGGCGCAGGCCGGACCGGTGTCCGGTCTCCTGGGGACGTGCGTAGTCGACCGAGAGGTCGTCGATGCCGGAGGAGAATCGGCCGGTGCGCGCCGCCCGCAGGCTGTCGGGGTACGACTCCGACGGGCCGAGCCCGAACCACTCGGCGCCGTCGACGGGTGCCCCGCCGTCGGGCAGGTCGAAGCGGATGCCGATCCGCGGCCACACCGTGCTCCAGCCCCTCGAGGGCTCGATCTCCACCCGGAGTTCGAGCTCACCGGCTTCGAGCGACCAGACGGACTCCACCATCACGAACAGGGCGGAGTTCGCCGCGGAGACCTTGTCGAGCGTGCGCAGCGCGTCCGCCGTGTCGTGGGGCCGCTCCACGGACACACGACGTGCGGTCAGCCGGTCGAGACCGTCGCGACGCCACAGCTCGGCGTTGGACACCCCCGGGACACTCGCGTCGCTCTCCTCCACACCGTCCGACGGGCTCTCGTCGTTGTCGGTCGGGGCACGGAACAACTCCAGCCGTGGTCCTGTCACGGCGCGGCCGGCCAGGCTCACGAGGCGTCCGTCCACGAACTCGGCGGCCCCGAGCGTCAGCGTTCCGGTGTCCGGTCGCCAGCCCGTGCGGTGCCGCACGGCGGGCACGGGGATGTGAGGCGAACGGTCCGACTGGACGGTGGCCACCACATGGCCCTGGGAAGCCCAGGGGGAGGCGGTCGCCAGGACCGCGTCGATCGTCAGCCATGTCTCGCCCTCGGGCGCCACCGGGACCGGCGGGAGGGACACCCACCCCGACTCGCCCGCCGCGACCACCGGGACCTCCAGGTCCCCGGCGTCCACAGGCGTTCCGTCGTGCTCGACCCGCCAGCGAAAACGCAGATCGGAGGTGTCGGCCGAGTGCCGCAGGTTCGTCACCGCGACCTTGTCGCCGTCGAAGACGAAACGGACCGGCTGTACGACCGCCTTGTACTCGTACAGGCTGGGCGTCGGGACGTCGTCGCTCAGCAGCATGCCGTCCATCACGAAGTTGCCGTCGTGCACGACCTCACCGAAGTCGCCTCCGTAGGCCTGGTACGCAGTGCCGTCCGGGGCCGTGGCCAGGATGCCGTGGTCGCGCCATTCCCAGACGAACCCGCCGTGCAGCCGCGGATGTTCGTGCACCAGCGCCTCGTACTGATCGAGCGCCCCCGGCCCGTTGCCCATGGCGTGGGCGTACTCGCACAGCAGGAACGGCTTGGCCCGCTGCCGGGCGCTCTGCGAGGGGGTGCAGTTCAGCAGCGGCGTCTCCGTGCCGTCCGTGCCGATGCGCTCGGTCTCCGGCACCGACGCGTACATACGCGAGTACACGTCGGTGTACTCGCCGGTGTAGTCGCCCTCGTAGTGCACGGGGCGTTCGGCGTCCCGTGCGTGCACCCAGGCCGACATGGCGGCGAGGTTGCTACCGGTACCCGACTCGTTGCCGAGCGACCAGATCACGATGCTCGGGTGGTTCTTGTCCCGTTCGACCGTCCGCCGGATGCGGTCGAGGTACGCCTCCCGCCACGCCGGGTCGTCGCTCGGGTTGCCCACCCAGCCGAGCTTCTCGAAGCCGTGGGTCTCCAGGTCGCACTCGAGCACGACCCAGAAGCCGAGTTCGTCGGCGAGGTCCAGCAGGCGCGGATGCGGCGGGTAGTGGCTGGTGCGGATGGCGTTCACGTTGAACCGCTTCATCCGGGCCAGGTCCTCGCGGGCGTGCTCCTCGTCGAAGACCCGGCCGCGCACGGGATGCGCCTCGTGGCGGTTGACCCCGTGGAACACGACACGACGGCCGTTGACCAGGAACCGGTCACCGCGGATCTCGACCGTACGGAAGCCCACGCGCAGCGCGATGCTCTCCGCCGCCGTCGACACGGTGGCGTCGTACAGGCGGGGCCGCTCGGCCGACCAGGGCTCCACCTCGCCGGCGTCGACCGGCGTCACGTCGGCCGCGGTCGCCCAGACCTGCTCGACGCCGAGTTCGGGGATACGCAGGGTGACCGGGAACGCGGACGCCTCGGCGGTGATCTCCGCCTCGACACGCCCGCGGCCGTCGCGGAACCCGGTCCGCAGCCAGACGTCCTCGATGCCGCCGAGCGGCCGGGCGGTCAGCGTGACGTCGCGGAAGATGCCCGGCAGCCACCACTGGTCCTGGTCCTCGACGTAACTGGCCGCCGACCACTGATGCACCCGTACAGCGACGACGTTGTCGCCCGGACGCACCGCCCGCGTGACGTCGAACTCGTGGGCGAGCCGGCTGCCGCCGGCGCTGCCGATGTCGACACCGTTGACCCAGACCCGGAAGAGCGACTCGACACCGTCGAACCGCAGCACGATCCGCTCGGCGTCGGACCAGTCGGCGGGTAGGGCGAAGTGACGCCGGTAGTCGCCGGTGGGGTTCTCGTCCGGGACGTGAGGCGGGTCGATCGGGAACGGGAACTGGATGTTGGTGTAGATCGGCCGGCCATGGGCTCCGTCGCCCTCCAGCACCCAGTGGGACGGCACCGGGATGCTCTCCCAGACGTGGTCGTCGAATTCTTCGGCCGCGAAGTCCTGTGCCACCGACGCCGTGGGCGAGAGCCGGAAACGCCAGGCTCCGTTCAGCGAGAGCGAGGGAGCGTCGGAGTGCAGCCACGAGCGCGCCGGGCGTAGCGCACCGCGCCCGGGTGTGGGGTCCGAAACGTACGCGGAAAGCTCGGAGGGCAAGAGGTCACAACTTTCTTGGTGGCAGCGGGGAGATTCTTCGAGGGCTAGCGGAGGACCACGGTGCGGATCTCCCAGGGGCCGAGGGCGAGTTCGAGGCCGTCGCCGGACGGTTCCGCTTCCGCGGAGAGCGGTCTTCCGAGCAGGTCGACCGCCGTCGCCTCGGTGAACGAACCCGTCACCCGGACGACCGAGCCGGTGTCGCTCATCGCGGCCAGCCGCACCTCGGTTCCGGACCCGCGCTCCTCGTCGGTGACGCGGCGGACACTGGAGACGAGGACGTCCCTGCCGTCGACCCGGAGCCCGGTCGCGTCGTCCGGCAGGTCGCCTCCGCCGGGCGCGGTGCCACGGGTGACGAGCACGTCGCCCCGGAACTCCTCGGCGAGGGCGACCGCGTCGGCCCCCTGCCAGCCGGTCGAGGAGGGCAGCACGGCGAAGCGGTTCGCGATCCGCATGCCGAGGTCCTGCGCACCCGGCGCGGCGATCTCGCTCGCCGCGGGCTCGTCGCGCAGGGGATGGATGTTGACGCTGATCGAGCCGATCGCGCGCAGCAGGGTGACGGCCAGTTCCGTGCCGTCGCCGACGAGTTCGTACTCGCTGGAGTGGTCGAGCAGCACGGTCGCCGGTCCGGCCGACACGAACGAGCTCGCCGGGAAGGTCGGGAGCGGATACTCGCCCCAGCCGCCCTCGGCGGTGAGCCCGCGCTCGGTCACGGCGAACTGACCGGCGGACGCGGAGACGGTCACCGGCTCCGGCAGCGGCACGTGGAAACGCAGCCGGTGGTCGGCGGACTGGTTCAGGAACGACGTGGAGACCCGGACGAACGGCTCGCCCGCGCGCACCTCCACGAGCGTGTCCACCGGAGTCGCCACGGTCCGCTCGGCGCGCAGATCGCGGTCGTCGCACAGCGCGGCGGGCCACGCGTAGACGCGGGTGATCCGCAGCCGGGAGCGCAGCGGACCCTCTTCGAGGACGTCGACGGTCGTCTCCACCGGCTCCGACACGAGTACGTCCCGTGCCGGGGGCGCGTAGTTGTAGCTGTCGCCGCGGTCACCGCCGTCGACGAGGCGGCCGACGCCGCTCAGGACGGTGCCGTCGGCGCCGGTCACGGTCAGGGTGCCGTCGGCGGCGACCTCGACGTCGACCAGGCCGTTGGACACTCCGCGAGGCGTCGCCGTGGCATCCGCGAGGGTGGCCGACGGGGCGGCCGGCCGCTCGCTCGGCGCGACCCGGAAACTCGCCAGCCCGGAGGCCGGCACGTGCACCGGCACCAGCGCGGTCGCCCGCGCCTCCTCCAGCGTCAGCACCCGCCACTCGCCCGGGTGCGCGGCGGCCGCCTCGGCGACCTCGCGGCGCAGGATCAGCAGGTCGAACGGTCCGCTGGTGGGCACCTCGGCGAGGTGGAAGACGAGCGAGTTCGGGGTGAGTTCGTAGTGGTCGATCAGCCGGCCGAACAGCTCCCGGCGGTGGATACGGCGCAGGACGCGTTCGAGCCGGGAGGCGTCCATACGCTCGTCGCTGAGCACGGTCGGATCCTGCGAGATCAGCTGCACGGAGCGCGTGGAGCCGTCGGCGGCGGTCGCGACAAGACCGGCTCCCGCAGGTGGCGCCACCACGTCCACCTCGACCAGCGCCGTACGGGCGAACGGCAGCGGGTTGGCGACGAGATGAGCGTCGCTCGGCACCCGGGCGGCGGGCTCGGCGAGCGCGGCGTCCCGCACGGCACGCGCGGTCTGCGCGGCCTCGGCCAGGCGGGCGTCGACCTGGTCGCAGGTCTCGTCGGTACCCGAGCCGACGACCGAGTCGTGCGCCGTCGACTCGATGATCTTGTGCCAGGCGAGTGACAGGAACGGCGTGTCGTCCCGCCGGGACCACAGGGCGTTCGCGCGCTCGGCGTGGTCGACGGTGCGTTCGGCGACGGCCATCCGCTGCTTGAGCCCGAGCCGGACGGAGAGTACGCCGGGCAGGATGTTGCCGCGGACGTGGCTGCGCAGCTCGCCGGTGACGACGGCGGACACCTCGTCCCGCACGTGCGCGCGGATGTACTCGTCGAGGGTCGCGATCGTGATGGCGCGCTCCTCGCCGGAAGCACGCCGCAGCCAGTCCGCGAGCCGCGGGTCGGGCGCGTTGTGGTCGGTGCCGGCCATCGCGAGCACCGGGTCGCCGCCCCATCGCTCGGCCGTCATCCGCGCGTAGTCGTCGAGCGCGCGGCCGATCCGGTCGGGCACGAGCAGGACGTCGAGACCGTTGTCGTAGCCGTCGAAGAGGAACTCGGTGCGCACCTCGGAGCCGTCCGGCGCGCGCCAGCGGAAGGCGTGGCCGTCGACGGAGCCGGGCACACCGCGCCACAGCGCCGCGTGCTCGATCCCGGCGCGGGCGAGGATCTGCGGCATCTGCGCGATGTGGCCGAACATGTCCGGCAGATACCCGACGGGCATCGCACCGCCCAGTCGCTCCGCCGCGTCCCAGCCCATCCGGAGGTTGCGCACGATCGTCTCACCCGAGCAGAGGAACTCGTCGAGCAGGATCAGCCACGGTCCGATGGCGAGCCGGCCCTCGCGCACCAGCGCCACGAGGCGGTCGCGGTTCTCCGGCCGCATCTCCAGGTAGTCCTCGACCGCGGCCATCTGCCCGTCGACGGTGAACCGGAAGTCGGGGTTCGCCTCAGCTGTCTCCAGCACGGTGTCCAGGGCGGTGACGAGCCGGTGCCGGAACACCTGGAACGGCTCGTACCACTCCCGGTCCCAGTGGAAATGGGGCACGAAGACGGCGGAGTTCTGCATGGCGAGGGGGACCTTCTGTGCGGACGTGCGGGGGAGAGCGGTCACTTGAGGGAACCGGCGGCGAGCCCGGTGCGCCAGAACCGCTGGAGGAGGATGAACACGATGATCACGGGCACGATCGACACCAGCGAGCCGGTGATCACGGACTCCTGGAGCAGCGGGGCCCGGGCGGTCTGGCCGTTCCACTCGTACAGGCCGAGCGTGATCGGGAACAGTGACTCCTTCTGGAGCATCACCATCGGCAGGAAGAAGTTGTTCCAGATGGCCACGAACTGGAACAGGAAGATGGTCACCAGGGCCGGCGTCATCAGCCTGGACGACACCGAGAAGAACGTACGGAACTCGCCCGCGCCGTCCAGCCGCGCCGACTCGATCAGCTCCTGCGGGACGGCGGCGTTGGCGAAGATGCGCGCCAGGTAGACACCGAACGGGCTGACGATGCTGGGCAGGAACACCGCGAGGTAGGTGTTGACGATCCCGGTCGCCGAGAAGAGCAGGAACAGCGGCAGGGCCAGCGCGGTGGTCGGGACGAGGACACCGCCGAGCACGACGGAGAAGAGGAACTCCCTGCCTCGGAAGCGGAACTTGGCCAGCGCGTAGCCGCACAGGGCCGAGATCAGGGTGCCCACGGCCGCGCCCAGCACCGCGTAGATGACGGTGTTGACGGCCCACCGCCCGAAGACGCCGTCGCTGCGGGTGAACAGGATGCGCAGGTTCTCGAACAGGTTGAAGTGCGAGAACGCCAGCCCGTTGGTGGTGGCGAGCTCACCCTGAGGCTTCGTCGCCGCGACGACCAGGAAGTAGACCGGCAACAGGAAGTAGACGGCCAGGAGGAACATCAGGGCCATGACGGCCGTACGGCTGCCCCGGCTCTCGCGGATCGTGGAGGGGTTGCTCACAGTCCCGCCTTCTTCGAGGTGAGTCGCATGAACCCGAAGCTCAAGACGAAGGTGATGACGGCGATGACCACCGAAATGGCCGCGGCCTGCTGGTAGTTGTTCCCGGAGGCCACCGCGTACGCCAGCATGTTCGGGGTGAACGTGCTGGAGATGTTCGAGGAGATCTGGCGCAGCACGGCCGGCTCGGCGTAGAGCTGGAGTGTGCCGATGATCGAGAACACCGTCGTCAGGACGATCGACGGCGCGATGATCGGGACCTTGATCCGCCACGCGATCGTCCAGTTGGTCGCGCCGTCGATCTTGGCGGCCTCGTAGAGCTCCTGCGGGATCGACTGGAGCGCCGAGTACATGATCAGCATGTTGTAGCCGGTCCAGAGCCAGGTGGAGACGTTCGCCGCCGACCACAGCACGGCGCCCGGACCGAGGAAGTCGGGGTGCAGACCGATGCGCTGGAACAGGTCGACGACGGGGCTGAGTTGCGGCGAGTACAGGTACGACCACATGATCGCGGCGATGACGCCGGGCACGGCGTACGGCATGAACGCGGTGATGCGGAAGAACGCCTTGAGCTTCAGCAGGGGTGTGTCGAGCAGCAACGCCATGACCAGCGCGACGAACAGCATGACGGGCACCTGCACGATGCCGAACAGTCCGATGCGGCCGATGCTGTTCCAGAACTCGCTGTTCTGGAACACCTGCGTGTACTGGTCGAATCCACCGAACGTCGTGTACGAGGTCCCGTACTGGCCTCCGGTGCGGCGCACGACGCGGAAGCTCTGCCAGAGCGCGTAGCCGACGGGCACCAGGTAGAACAGCACGAACGGCAGGAAGAACGGGGTGAGGAACGCGATGACGGTGCCCGCCCGGGGGCCGCCGCCGCCTGGACGGCGGCGGCCACCTGACGTCACCGCGCGGGGTGCGATGTGGGTCATTCCGAGGTCACTTGCCCGCCGTGGCCGGGATCGCCTGGGCCTTCATCGACTTCAGGGCGGCGGCCTGGGCGGCCGAGAGCGCGTCGGTCAGCGTGCCGTCACCGGCCGCGGCCTTGGCCATCGCGTCCTGGAGTGCCAGGTTCACCGTCTTCTGGGTGGGGCCCCAGGCGAAGTTGGTGTCGATCTTCCTGGAGGAGTCGGCGAAGACGTCGAAGATCTTCTCGTTGTTGTAGTACGGCACACCCTTCGACAGCGCGGGCAGCTTGAGCCCCGCGTCGGCCGCCGGGTAGAGGCCGCCCAACTGGTTCTCCAGTGCCAGCGCCTCCGGGTCGGAGTTCAGCCAGGTGTTGAACTTGACCGACTCGTAGAGGTGCGTGCTCCCCTTCATGAACGCGACGGTCGAGCCGCCCCAGTCACCGGAGGCGCCGTTCGCGCCCCACGTCGGCATCGGTACGATCGACCACTTGCCGGACTGCCTGGGCAGGTTGTCGCGGAACATGCTGTAGCCCCAGGCGGCACCGACGTAGCTGGCGATCTGGTCCTTCTGGTACGCGGCGTACATCTGCGTCGAACCGTTGGCGAGGTCGGTGCGCACCAGCTTGCCGGCGATCAGCCTCTGCCAGTAGTCGGCGACCTGCTTGCTCTGGTCCGACGCGACGGTGACGTGCCACTTGTCGCCGGAGTAGCTGTACATCTGGGCGCTGTTCTGCCAGAGGAGCCCGTTGAACCACTCGGCGTTGTTCGGGTCGAAGAACGTGATGTCGAGGCTGGGGTCCGCCTTGTGCAGCTTCTGCGCGGCCGCCGCGTACTCGTCCCAGGTCGTGGGGATCGCGATGCCGTACTTCTTGAAGATGTCACTGCGCACGTACAGGGCCATCGGACCGGTGTCCTGCGGGAGCGCGAAGACCCCCGTGCCGCCGAAGCTGGTCTGCGACCAGGTCCACGGCACGAACTTCGACTTGGCCGCGGTGGCCGCCGAGCACGCCGAGGCGTCCACGAAGGCGTTCTGGGTGCGCAGGGCGGGGAGCTCGTCGTAGCCCACCTGAGCGAGGTCCGGCGCCTTGCCCGCCTTGAGGGCGTTGCCGAGGGTGCCGTACTGGTCGTTGGAGATGTTCTTCGTCTGGACCTGGATGTCCGGGTTCTTCTTGTTCCACAGGTCCACGACCTTGTCCATGCCCGGAACGGTGTTCCAGTACTGGAGGGTGACCTTCCCCTTGGCGGGGGTGCAGGAGGCCGCGGACGCCTTGTCCGACGGAGCGGACGACGAGCAACCGGCGAGGGCGACGAGAGTGGCTGCCGTGGCGACGGCGGCGAGACGGGTGCGCGTGACTGTCTTGCTCATGTTTTCCGTTCCAGAGAACGACTAGCGGCGGCGCTAGGCGGGTCGACGTTGACAGCTCAGGCGGGGATGCCTTCTGGTTGGGATAAGATTCGTGAGCGTTCACGTGAACGTTCACGGGAGCGCTCACGGAGGCGTGGCATGAAGTGATTCGGAGTTTGCGCCGCGGCACGGCCGAGTGTCAAGACTCTCGAGTCGTCCATGGGTCCGGCAGGTTAAGGAGAGCCCACATGACGCCGCTGACCACCGGTGATGGCCTGGCGCCACCGACGAAGGCCTCACCACGGCCGTGATCGTCGAGCACCCGCGCACAAGGTCGCACCATGGCTTCGGACCGGTGCATACTCAGTGTCCCTACGGCGCGCCTGCGTCGACACAGGTACGGAGGTAGTGATGGCGTCGTCGGGGACCGGACCCCGCAGAGTGACGATCAACGATGTGGCCCGGACCGCAGGAGTGTCCCGGCAGACGGTGTCACGGGCGCTCAACGACAAGGGCGAGATCGACGTCACCACCAAGCAGCGCGTCCTCGACGCGGCGCTCGCGCTGGGGTACCGCCCCAGCAGGTTCGCCAGGGGGCTCGTGCGACAGGACACCATCAGCGTGGGGCTGGTGATCCCCGACCTGCTCAACCCGTTCTTCACCGAGGTCGCCGCGGCAGCTCTGGACGCGGCGCGGTCCCGTGGCTGGCATGTCGTCGTGTACGACACGGGTGACCGCATCGAGGAGGAACGCGGCACACTCCAGGTGATCGCCTCCCAGGTGGACGCCGTGGTCGGCTATCTGAGCCAGCCCGAGGACGAGATCGACAAACTGGCACGCGGGCTGCCCGTGGTGCTCATCGACCGGGAGCACCGTACCGAACGGTTCAGTTCCATCCGGATCGACGGCGAGAAGGGCGTCCGCGCGGCCATCGCGCACCTCGTCGAGTCCGGACACCGAAGCATCGGCATGCTCGACCACGCGGGCCGCTCCGAGCCCAGCATCCGCCACGCCTGGTTCGCCGACGCGATGGCCGCCTGCGGGCTCGACGCCGGCCCGGTGAGCCGCGCCGACCAGAGCGTGGAGGGCGGGGAGAGCGCGCTGAAGGACCTGCTCGCCGAACACCCGGACGTGACAGCCGTGTTCGCCTTCAACGACATCGTCGCCATAGGTGCGCTGCGCGGAGCGCGCCGGCTCGGACGCGAGGTTCCTCGCGACCTCGCGGTGATCGGCTTCGACGGCCTCCAACTGGGGGCGCTCGTCGAGCCGCCGCTGTCCACCGTGGCCCTGGACACGCGGGCGCTCGGCGCTCTCGTCGTGGAACAGACGGCGCGGCTGCTGACCGGCGAGGATCCGCTCGGCCATGACGAACTGGTGGTGGGGGCGGAGCTCAGGTTGCGTGAGTCCGCGTAGGCCGTGTTCGCAGAGCGGCTCGCACGGCTTGCCCCGCGCCGCGATGCTCACGCAGTGCGGCGGGGCGGTGCGGACGGCCGGGGGAGAGCCTTTCCTGTTCCGGCCGAGGGAGGGACTGGCCGCCCGTCCGGCCGACGGCGGCCGTCCGTGGTCGGCTCCGTGGCGGTGACCAGCGCCCTCCCGGCGGACCCTAGTCGTTGATGTCGAGCGCCGTGCCGTACAACCGGTCCACCTTCAACCGGATGACCAGCCGACGCTCGTCGATCAACTGCCGCAGGAACGCGGCTTCGTCCGCCGGCTTCGAGTCCTTGGGGACCATCCCGAGGAGTTCCCGCCCGACCGCGTCACCGGGAACCGTCGTGATCCCGGAGACGGAGGCCGTGCCCTCGGCGGCGGCGAACGACCACACGTCGCCGCCGTGCACATGCAGCGCGGCATGCGGGTCGCGCCGCAGGTGCGTGACCTTGACGCGGTCGGCCGTCGTCGAGAACCGCAGGATGCGGGCTTCGGCGTCCCAGCTGTAGAGCATGGTGGTCAGGTGGGGATGGCCGGTGCGCTTGACCGTGGCGAGGGTGCCGAACTGCTGCTTGCCGAGCAGGCGGGAGAGGGCTTCGTCGGACAGGGGGCGCGGTGCGGGACCTTGAGTCATGATGTGAGCAACATCCGCTGCAGGCCTGGCATTTCTTGCGTTCCGTCAGCCCGAAGTCGCGGCCTTCGAGAGGAAGGCCGTCGGCTCCGCCGCCGAGCGGGGTGCGGACCTCGACGAGATCCCCGGATCGGAGAGAAGGTCAACGACGTCACCCGATCCATGGGCATGGCGCTCACCGCCTGCACGCCACCGGCGAAGGGCTCGCCGCTGTTGGACCCGCCGGAGGACGCGGTCGAGATGGGCGTGGGCATTTACGGCGAGCCGGGCCGTAAGCGGGAGAAGCTCCAGTCGGCGAAGGCGATGGTGGGCGAGCTCGTCAGTGCGGTTGTGGACGACCTGTCCAATTCGGAGCGGTCAGCCGAGGCACACCAGGAGCAGGCAGATCTGTGAAGGTGAAGTCGCTGTCGGCGTGGGGGCCGCCTGCGGTGGTCCCGACGCCGTGCCGGCGGACGCGGCCGGCACCTGCGCCGACGTACTGGTGCGGTCGGGCACCGTTCCGACGGAGGTCGGGGAGGCGGCCCGAGGATGCGGGGTCGCCGACGCGGACGCCGCCGTCGGATGAGGAGAGGCAGCGGCGAACGGCTGAGCGCTCGTCGGCGTGAGGTGGGACGGGGCACCGGCGGACTGCCGGCGTGCGAGTTCGGTCGTGGTCGACTGCACGGGGGGAGTGTGCGAAGACACGTGGGTTTCGGGTTGTGTCGACGACGGGCCGGGCTGCTCGGTCGCCTGTTCGTCCGCGGTGCCCATGGTCGCGACGTCAGGAGCTGTCGCCGCCTGGGCTTGGGCGGCGGAGTGCCGGTCCATCGAGGCGACGGTCAGGCCGCCTCCGACGAGCGCGACGGCGGTCGCGACCACGGCCCGGCGCTGGTTCTTCTTCCAGCGGGCCATCTGGCGACGCCGCGCGGCCCGCCCTTGTGGTGCGGGCGTCGCGCCCTCGATGTCGCCGTACGGGTTGGTCTGCGGGGCGTCCTCCAGGTCGGCCGCGACCGCTGCCTCGTCATCAGGACGGCCGTCGTGCCACGCCTCCGAGGCCGCGTACTCCCACGGCACCGATGCGCTCACGGCCGTGCCCGTCGGCGCCATGCCCACCCACGTCGGGGCGACGCCACGGTCGGCAGTGGCCGGTGCGATGTCCGGAGCGTAGGCGCCGCATCCGGGACATACCAGGGCACCATTGAGATGCCGCCGACACGAGGAGCAGTAGTCCATTTGCGGTCTTCCTGAGTTGACATGCCATCGCCCCGCCGGGCCTGGTCGCGTTCACACGTGAGGTCGAGCAGCCAGCAACGCTAACGAGGCTTTCGAAAGCCTGTGTGCAGTCCGTGTGGCGCTGTTGTGCGGATTCTCCGGGCCGGGCCCGCGAGGACGGCACGGGGCCCCGGCTTGCGCGGTCGCCCGATCCGGTGCCGGGGGATGGGGCGGGTGGTGCGGCGGGTGGTGGGGACGCGTCGGCCGCCCCGGGGCAGGCCCGGGGCGGCCGAAGAGTGCCTGGACGTCAGCCGGAGGTCAGAGCGACGTCATGACGTGCTTGATCCGGGTGTAGTCCTCGAAGCCGTACGCGGAGAGGTCCTTGCCGTAGCCGGACTTCTTGAAGCCGCCGTGCGGCATCTCGGCGACGAGGGCCATGTGGGTGTTGATCCACACACATCCGAAGTCGAGGTTCTTCGACATCCGCATCGCCCGCGCGTGGTCCCTGGTCCACACGGAAGAGGCCAGCGCGTAGTCGACGCCGTTGGCGTACCGCACGGCCTGGGCCTCGTCCGTGAAGGACTGGACGGTGATGACCGGCCCGAAGACCTCGTTCTGGATGATCTCGTCGTCCTGCTTCAGCCCGGAGACCACGGTCGGGGCGTAGAAGTACCCCTGCTCGCCGACCCGGTGGCCGCCCGCTTCGATCCTGGCGTGCTCGGGGAGGCGCTCGATGAAGCCGCTGACCTGGGCGAGCTGGCCCGCGTTGTTCAGCGGTCCGTACAGCACGTCCTCGTCGTCCGGCAGCCCGGTCCTGGTGTCGGCCGCGGCCTTGGCGAGGGCGCCGACGAACTCGTCGTGGACCGACTCGTGGACCAGGACGCGGGTCGCGGCCGTGCAGTCCTGACCGGCGTTGAAGAAGCCGCCGACCACCAGGTCCTCGACCGCCTTCGCCAGGTCGGCGTCCTCGAAGATCACCGCCGGGGCCTTGCCGCCGAGCTCCAGGTGGACCCGCTTGACGTCCTTGGCCGCGCTCTGGGCGACCTGGATGCCGGCGCGTACCGAACCCGTGATGGAGGCCATCGCGGGGGTCGGGTGCTCCACCATCAGGCGGCCGGTCTCACGGTCGCCGCAGATCACGTTGAAGATTCCGCGGGGCAGTGCCAGCTCCTCCAGGACACCGCCGATGATCTCGGCGATCAGCACGGTGGAGGCCGGGGTCGTGTCCGAGGGCTTGAGGACCACCGCGTTGCCCGCCGCGAGCGCCGGGGCGAACTTCCACACCGCCATCAGCAGGGGGTAGTTCCACGGCGCCACCTGCGCGCACACACCGACCGGCTCGCGGCGGATGAGGGAGGTCATCCCCTCCATGTACTCGCCGGCGGAGCGGCCCTCCAGCATGCGGGCCGCGCCCGCGAAGAACCGGACCTGGTCGATGGCGGGGGCGAGTTCCTCGCTGCGAGTGAGGTGGAGCGGCTTGCCGGTGTCCCGGCTCTCCGCGGTGACCAGTTCGTCGGCCCGTGCCTCCATCGCGTCGGCGATCTTCAACAGCGCGCGCTGCCGCACGGACGGCGTGGTGTCGCGCCAGACGGGGAACGCCGCGGCCGTGGCCGCCATCGCCGCGTCGACGTCGGCCGCCCCCGAGAGCGGGGAGGTCGCGTAGACGTCACCAGTGGTGGGGTCCACCACATCGAGCGTGCGACCGTCCGAGGCGTCCGCGAACGCACCGTCTATGTAGTTGCGGAAGGTGATGCACATGACTCGCAGCTACTGGTCTCCGCCCGCACCTGGATGGAGCGCGACCGCCGTACCGAGACGGCTGCGGCGGCGCTGCACATCCACCCCAACACCCTCGCCTACCGGCTGCGCCGCTTCGGCGCCCTCGCCGATCGTGACCTGACGTCGACGGGAGCCCTGGCCGAGGTCTGGCTGGCGATCCAGGCGGCGGGTGCGCTGGGCCTCACCGACTGAGCGGGGCAATGGCAGGCCGGGGGAGGCGGTTTCGCTTGGATCTCCGGGCGAACGAACGAGGGGCACCGTCGGCGGGCGGCCCGAGCGGGTCGCTGCCGTCACCGGCCGAGGGACCCGCCGCGGACGGCGGTACCCGCACACCCCCGTCCGTCGCCTTCAGCCCTCGACGGTGATCACCTTCGCCCGCGTCGCCGCGATGGGCTTCGGTGCGGTGGGTTCGGGCAGGGCGCGGAACAGCAGCCGGCTCAGAGCGGGCATCAGGATGAGTGGTGTCAGGGCGGTACGCAGGGAGGTCACGTCCGCGACGGTGCCGATGGGAGGGCTGGCCAGGCCGCCGATGCTGACGGTCAGCCCGAGGGCGATCCCGTCCGGCGGTGCCGACACGCGTGGACGAGAAGTCCCAGATCCAGGCGCTGGACCGGTCCCAGCCGGTGCTCCCGATGATGCCGGGCATGCCCGAACACCGTACCCACGACTACTACCGGCACGGCATCACCAGCCCGTTCGCCGCCTTCAACATCGCCGACGGCAGCGTCATATCGGAACTGCACCGCCGCCACCGGGCCATCGAGTTCAAGAAGTTCCTGGTCACGATCGACAAGGCCGTGCCCGTCGGACTCGACGTCCACCTGGGTGTGTCAGGTATACCCGGCGTACACCCGGCTCGTCTGCCGCTGCTCTTGGGAGGCGGCGCCAGTCCCGCTCGGCATCCCTCCTCCCATCCCGCCCCGCTGCACCACCCCAGGTGAGGGACGGTTCGGCATCCCCCTGTCCCGCTTCTCCGGTCCCCGGTGCGCCTCGCGGCAGCCGTTCCGACAATGGCTTGGTCCGCCGGTCGACCGCAAGTGACGGGCAACGGGAGTCGAGCGGTCGATCGGCGCATCGATGCACCGAACGAACCGACCGATGAGGAGTGCCACATGAGCAGATCCGTCACCCGCCGAACCGTGCTCGGACTGGGCGGCACCGGCGCGATGGCCGTCTTCGCCGCGGCGGCAGGGCTGGTCGGCGTCACTCGTGCCGCCGCCTACTCGTGGCCCGCTGGGCTGCGGCGCGGGGCGTCCGGTGCCGCCGTCAGGGAGTTGCAGATCCGGGTCGCCGGCTGGGCCGCCGACTCGGCCCAGCACGCCTGCGTGGCCGTGGATGGGGCGTTCGGCGCCGGGACGGAGGCGGCGGTGCAGCGATTCCAGAGGGCGTACGGCCTGACGGCGGACGGCGTCGTCGGCGCCCGTACGCAGTCGGCGCTCAACGCGCTGGGAGGCGCGGACGGTTCCACCGCGCACTTCGACTGGGCGGAGTTCCAGAGCAAGGACGGGGCCGGCTTCTCCGGCGGGAACGTCGACGCGGCGACCGTGCGGGAGAACGTCCGCCGCCTGATGTACAAGCTCGAAGCGCTGCGCAAGAAGGCCGGCGACCGGGCCGTCACCATCGACTCGGGCTTTCGCAGCAAGGCCCACAACGCCTCGGTCGGAGGCCGTCCCAACTCCATGCACCTGTACGGCGTCGCCGCCGACACCATCGTCGCCGGGCTCGCCACCCGCAGCGTCTACCGCCTGGCCGAGACGTGCGGCCTCTCCGGCCTTGAGGCCTACACCCACTCTTGGCAGCACGTGGACAGCCGGGTCGAGTACGCCTACGGCGCGCAGTCCTGGTGGTGGGAGAGCGGCACGGTGTGACCTGCTCGACCTACCGGAGGTAAGCCCTCGAACTGGTGGACGCACCGGGCCGGTTGGTGCACCGTTGGACTCCACTTTGGTATGGCGCCGACCAGTGGAGGTACGTGCGTGTCGGAGTTACGGGCGGCCGGGTCCCCCTACGCGCGGGAGTTCACGAATCTGCTGCAGACGCTCAAGAGCCGGGCGGACTGCAGCTATGAGGCACTGGCACGCCGGTCGGGGGTGAGCGGTTCCGCCTTGCAACGCTACTGTTCGGGCGTCGGCGTGCCCAACGACTTCGATCCCATCGCCCGGTTCGGCAAGGCATGCGGGGCCGGCCCTGGAACTCCTGGAGCTGCACCGGCTCTGGGTGCTCGTCGACGCCGGCCGAAGACGCGGGGCGCCACGGGCCGAACAGGCCTCGGGTGCCTCCTCGGCTGCGGGGCCGACTCCGATTCCGGCGCAGATTCCCGTCACCGCCGACATCGAGTTGGCGGAGATGTCGGTCAAGTTGCCCGGCACCGAAGCCGAGTCGGCGGCATCAGCTGTGAACTCATCTGTCTCGCCTGCCGGGTTGAAGACCGGTCCGGCGAGTTCCGTCGCCCCGGGATCCGAGCCGGCGCGGGTGCCGTTCCGTCTCCGGCTGCGGTATCTGCGCCGATGGCCGGTCCTCGTCGGTAGCTTGCTCGTCGTCGGCGCGGCGGTGGCGGGCACCGTTCTGCTCACCGGCGGGCGTCCGGCCGGCGCCGACGACTCGCCGAACCGTCCGCTGCTGTCGGCCAAGTGCCGGTTCGTCGCCATGGGCCATCAGGACACCTGCGTCCGTGAGCTCCAACTCCGGCTCAAGCAGGCCGGACTCGACCTCGACGTCGACGGTGCCTTCGGCCCCTTCACGCAGATGCGCGTCGTCGTCTTCCAGCTCCTCGCTGGGCTGGAGCCCGACGGAGTGGTCGGCGACGGGACCAAACGCGCTCTCTACGCCGGCCGCGTCAAGGCGCATCCGTGGTCGCCCGAGAGGGTCGACCGGCGGGTCCGCGAGGTGTTCACCGAGGACGCGGACCGCGCCGACGGCATCGCCAAGTGCGCCTCGAACCTGGACCCGCTGTACAGCCTGGGAAACACCAACGGCACCCGGAACTGGGGGGTGTTCCAGCTGTACGACGGCACCCTGCGGGAGCTGGGCGGCACGCCCCGCAAGGCGCTCGACCCCGAATGGAACATCCAGGCCGCCCACCGTCTCTGGGCCCGTACCCACGACTTCCGCGCCTGGCCGTCGTGCGACAAGGCCTACCAGGCGGGAGCGTCGAAGTCGGGCACGTCCAAGGGACCGAAGGGGAAGCCGGAGCCGAGCGCCACGCCCTGACCCCCGAGCCGGCGTCGCGAACCGCAGCGGACGAATCCCGGCTCCCCCCAGCCCACCTGCCATCCCAGCCCACCACGTCACCGCAGGTGGGCGGGGGTGAAATAGCCCGCTGTCCCGATGTCCGGCAGATCATTGTCCGCACCGCCCGGGACTGCCATCGTCCTTTTCCGTCGCCCGCCCCGGGCGGCCTCGACGAGGCGAAAGGGCGAAGGACGGTGGGCAGTTCCCTGCATTCCGGCGGGCGGTCGTACGGGCGGACGAGCCGACGGGCGGTGTTATTGGGCGGCGCGGTCGTGCTGGGTACGGGGATCTCAACAGCGGCCGTGCGGTACGCCGGACCGGCGAGGGCCGCGGCGGAGCCGCCGGTCTCAGGCTGCGACCGCTGGGGCGCCCGGCCGCCCTCCCGGCCGGTCACGGTGCACTCCGCGCGCCCGCACAAGGTGATCGTGCATCACACGGACAGCCCCAACGTCCAGGACGGCTCGCAGGCGCACGCCTTCGCGCTCGCCCGGTCGATCCAGGACTCGCATCTCGGCCGGGGCTGGATCGACTCCGGCCAGCACTTCACCATCAGCCGTGGCGGACACGTGATGGAGGGTCGGCACCGCAGCCTGGAGACGCTGCTCGGCGGCGCTGCCACGGTCGAGAGCGCGCACACCACGGCACAGAACACGGTCGCCATCGGCATCGAGAACGAGGGCACGTACGACACCGCCCAGCCGCCCTCGGCGCTGTACGCGTCCCTCGTGGATCTGTGCGCCACCCTCTGCACCCGGTACGGCCTGCGGGCGTACCAGATCTACGGGCACCGGGACTTCAACGACACCGACTGCCCGGGCGACCTGCTGTACGCCCGCCTGCCGCGCCTGCGGGCCGACGTCGCCGCCCGCATCGGCGGCAGCGCGGTGGCCCCTGTCTGGCCCACGCTGACCGTGGGCGCCACCGGGGAGCGCGTGCGCAGCCTCCAGTACCTGCTTCGTCAGCACGGATCCGGGCTCCTCGTCAACGGGAGCTACGGCAGCGTCACCGACAACGCCGTCCGGGCCTTCCAGGACGCCGTCAAGGCCGGGGTGGACGGTGTCGCCGGACAACAGACCTGGAACCAGCTCGTTGCGCCGCTCGCCACGGGCGGTTCCGGAGAGGCCGTCCGCGCCGTGCAGAGCCAACTGGCGGCGCGCGGCGCCGGACTGCGGATCGACGGTGCCTTCGGGCCCGCGACCCGGTCGGCGGTGGCCTCCTTCCAGGCCGGCGCGTCACTGCCGGCCGACGGCGTCGTGGACGCCCGTACCTGGGGCGCGCTCGTCACCTGAGAACGCCTCCGCCCGACTCATCATCAACCAGCCAAGGAGAAGAAGCACTTGAACACGAAGACCAAGCTGGGCGCCGCCCTGACCGGCACGGTGCTCGCGACCGCACTCACGGCCACCGGCGGCTCCGCCTGGGCGGCAACCGACGCGCCGACGGCCGCCGCCTCCCCGACCGCCGTGACCAAGCTCGGCCAGGCGGAGGCCGCGAACCGTCTCCGGGGCGCGGGAATCACCTGGTCGTCCAGCGGCAACTGCACCAACCGCAACAACCCCACCTGCACGTCCTTCGAGCAGATCAACCTCTCGACGGTGCAGGGCGCCATCACGCTGAAGAACGCCAGCCGCTGTGCGCTCAACATCACCGGAGGCACGGAGACCGGGCACGCCTCCGGCACGTACAGCCACTGGAACGGCTACAAGCTCGACTTCAACCCGAACGCCTGCCTGAGCAACTACATCACCGGCACCTTCACCTACATCGGCAGGCGGGCGGGCGACGGCGCCCCGCAGTACCGGGCCGGCTCCGGAAACATCTACGCCCGCGAAAGCACCCACTGGGACGTCCTCTTCTACACCTGCGGCTGCTGAACGTCCGCACTCGTCGCCCCCCACCCCAACGAACAAGGAATTCCCGCATGTTCGGCAACCGCAGTACTTCCGGCCACCGCGTGGCCACCCGTCCCCGCACGACCCTGCGCCGTGCGGCCATGAGTACGGCCGCCGTCTGCCTGCTGGCCGCGGCGGGCGTCGCGGCGCTGCCCACGGCGCAGGCCTCCGCGGCGACGTCGGCGTTGTGCTCGACCACACTCAGCCAGGGCGCGAGCGGGTCGTGCGTGTCCGCGCTGCAGACCAGACTCGACCAACTCGGCGCCCACCTCACGGTGGACGGCTCCTTCGGTCCGGCCACCCGCAACGCCGTCGAGGCGTTCCAGGGCCGTGCCGACCTGGCCGTGGACGGTGTCGTGGGCCCGGCTACCCAAAGCCGTCTCGGCAATCCGGGATCGGTGAACCTGAACACCCGGTCCGCCGCCCAGATCGAGGCGATGATCCGCCAGACGTTTCCCGACAACCTGGAAGCCAAGGCGATCCGCGTCGCCCGCTGCGAGTCCGGCCTCAATGAGATAGCCGTCGGCCGCAACAACAACGGCTCGCGCGACTTCGGCGTGTTCCAGTTCAACAACGGCGGGACGCTGGAGTCCTACCTCGGCACCACGTCGCGTGCCCTGGACGCCCCGCAGAACATCGCCGCGTCCTACCGTCTCTACCAGGCCCGGGGCTGGCAGCCCTGGACCTGCCGCAACGCCTGATCCCTCCCCGAGCGGCCGCGGCCTCGTCCCTGTCCGGGCCCCTCTCCCCGCACGACCCACGGCCGTGGTCCGCGCCGCCCGCTGAACCATTCGGCGGGCGGCGCCCCGCGACCGAACCCACGCCGCGACGGGCCTCGCGGCGAACGCGTCACGCATCTCGGCCTCGTTTTCCCTGACTTGCCGGTCCAGACGGCGCAGGTCGCTCAGCAGGTCACGGGAGCCCTCCGGGCACTTGATCGCGCAGCGCTGCCGCCGCTGCTGGTGTCGATCACGACGATCAGCGCGGGGAGGTTCAGGCCGACCTGCCCTGCCAGACTGAGGACCACCTCCTGGATGTTCCTCATGCCCCGCGCCGACCGGGCCCCTCAGTGTGACGGTGTCGCTGAGCGGTCTGTGGCTGTCCAGAACATCCAGGCTTCTGCCATGGGGCCGGCGCGGTCACCAGGACCGATGAAACCGACCCTGATCGGGCTTGATGCCGGTCAGCGGACGATGTCGCTCGCCAGTTCCCACAGGCGCTCGGCGTTCGCCGGGTCCAGTGCGTAGGGGGCCACGCCGGGGACGCCCAGCCGGGTGGGCCGGGCGTGGACGAGAGGGGCCTCGTTGACGTCTTCGAAGTAGCGGCCGCCGATGCCTGCGACGAGCGGGGAGGCGGCGAGGAACACGGTGGTCGCGGCGCCCTGCTCGATCGTCTTGCGGTAGGGCTCCGGGGTCCGCAGGCCCCCGGTGTGCCGCTGGAGGTTGGTGGCGATCGCACCGGGGTGCAGGGAGTTGGCCGTGATGCCGTCGCCCGACCAGCGGCGCTGCGCCTCGACGGCCAGGAGGATGGAGGCGGTCTTGGACTGGCCGTAGGCGACGAGCGCGTCGTACGGGCGGAAGCGGAAGGCGATGTCGTCGAAGACGATGGGAGAGAAGAGATGGCCGCTGGAGGAGACCGAGACCAGGCGCGCCCCGTCGCCGTCGGCGAGGGCCCGGTGCAGCCCCAGGGCCAGGGCGAAGTGGCCCAGGTAGTTGGTGGCGAACTGCTGCTCGTGGCCGCCGATGCCCCGCTCGAGGTCCGGAGGCATCATGATGCCGGCGTTGTTGATCAGGATGTGCAGCGGACCCTGCCAGCCGGCGGTGAACGCCCGCACCGATTCCAGGTCGGCCACGTCCAGACGGGCGACGTGGATCGCGTCGTTCCCGGTGGCCTTGCGCAGGTCGGCCGCGACCTGCTCGCCGGCTTGGGGACGGCGGACGGCGAGCGTGACCTCGGCGCCGTCGGCCGCCAGAGCGCGGGCGGTCTCGACTCCGATGCCCGAGCCCGCGCCCGTGACGATCGCCCGCCTGCCTGACAGGTCGACGCCTTCGATCACCTCCGAGGCGGTGCTGTCGCGGCCGAACAGGGTCGTGAAGAGCTGGGACATGTGATGCATTCCTCCGGTCGTTCGAACTGCGCCGACATACTGCGCCGAAGGCTGTGGGGCGAACCAGGACGGGGTGAGACTGGGACTGGCAGGGCCACCCATGAACCCGGAGCGCGTTCGTACGCTGGAAACATGACAGCCGCCGGAGACGCGAACCCACTGGGCCGGTATCTGCGCGCCCGCAGGGCACTGGTCCAGCCCGATGAGGTCTGGGATCAGGGCAACCGGCGTGTCCCGGGGATGCGCCGCGAGGAGGTCGCCTTCCTCGCGGGCATCAGCTCCGACTACTACAACCGCTTGGAGCAGGGCCGCGACAGAAACCCCTCGGAGCAGGTCCTGCGCAGCATCGCCCGCGCCCTGCGACTGGACGAGGAGGCGACGACGTACCTGCTGGAGATCGCCCCACGCAAGAGTCCGCGGCGCAAGCGGCCCCGAAGGCCGGAGCAGGTCGGTGACGGCCTGCGCACGCTCATCGACTCCTGGTCACTCACCCCTGCATACATCCACGGCACATACATGGACGTCCTGGCCGCCAACAGCCTCGCCATCGCGCTCTCACCGTTCAACGCGCCGGGGCGCAACGGCATTCTGGCCGCGTTCCTGGAGCCGGAGATGCGGGAACTCCATCAGGACTGGGAAGACATGACCGCCCGGGTCGTCCCGTACCTGCGCTCGGTCGTCGGCGCGGACATCGAAGATCCGCGCCTCGTCGAGATCGTCGGAGAGCTCTCCCTGCGCAGTGAGCGCTTCCGCACGCTCTGGGCCCGGCAGGACGTCAAGCACAAGACGACCGGCACCAGCTTGCTTCGTCACCCCGAGGCCGGCCCTATGGAACTGCACTACGAGAAGCTGCTGGTCCCGGGCACCGGCGGGCAGACGCTGGTCACCTACCACGCGCAGCCGGGCAGCGCCTCCGAAGAACGCCTGCGTCTGCTCGCCAGCATGCACGCCCCCGACCACGTGGTCGGTAGACGGCCGGCCGGCGACCAGACCGGAACGCCAGGACACACCATGCCTTGACGTGCTTCCCGGACATCGGCGACCGGTCCGGTCGCCGACGCACTCGCCGTTCTTCCTCACGCCGGATGAGCCGGCCGCCGCCTCACACGGTCGGCTCTCAGCGTCACTCCTCCGCCCCGTCAGCCCTCCGTACGGGCGGGCAGCCGCCATCCCGGACGCGGGAAGTGGCAGGTGTAGCCATCGGGGTAACGCTCCAGGTAGTCCTGGTGCTCGGGCTCGGCCTCCCAGAAGGGGCCGACCGGCTCGACCTCGGTGACGACCTTGCCCGGCCACAGTCCGGAGGCGTCCACGTCCGCGATGGTGTCCTCCGCGATCCGCTTCTGCTCGTCGTCCACGTAGTAGATCGCCGAGCGGTAGCTGAGACCGATGTCGTTGCCTTGACGGTTCTTGGTGCTCGGGTCGTGGATCTGGAAGAAGAACTCCAAGATCGTGCGGAAGTCGGTCTTCTCGGGGTCGAAGAGGATCTCAATGGCCTCCGCGTGGGTGCCGTGGTTGCGGTACGTCGCGTTCGGCACGTCACCCCCGGTGTATCCGACCCGGGTCGCTGTCACGCCCGGGAGCCGCCGGATCAGGTCCTCCATCCCCCAGAAGCATCCGCCCGCCAGTACGGCCCTCTGCGTCTGCGCTGCCATGTCGGCCCCTCCAATGTCTGTCGCCTCGGTCACTCGGGCTGCTCGGCTCGCCCACCGGCGGCATCCCATGCCCTCTGGCTTCATCAGCGCGTGAGGGTTCCAAACAATTCCGCGCCCGCCCACCCCGCCGGCGATCAACCGGGCGTGGGGCACCGCCGCGGCCTGCGGAAACCGTCCGGGGGCGGTGCCTACGTCACCGCGGGATCCCGTTTTTAAGTTAATTAGCAATTAATATTGACAGGCCTGAGGGGCCTGGGCACAGTTTCCGCCGTGGCACCGACGCCCAGGCACGACCGGAGCGGGGTGCCCCGTACCCCCAACTCTCGGGAGAATTCAGTGGCTTCGCATCGTGCAGGGATGGCACGACCGCGGCGGACCGCGGTGGTGCTCGGTGCCGTGGTGCTGGTCGGGTCGGCGGTTCCGGCGGCACACGCCGCGGACGACCAGGGCGCGCCGCAGTACTACGACAGCGGTCTCGCCTCCACGCCGTACATGGGATGGAACACCTACTACGGGCTCGGCGCCCCGACGGAGGACCAGGTCAGGAAGGTCGCCGATCACCTCGTCAGCAGCGGGCTGCGCGACAGCGGTTACAACATTGTCTGGCTGGACGGTGGTTGGCAGGCTGACCAGCCGCGCGATCCGCAGACCGGCCGGCTCGTGGCCAACCCGACCCGGTTTCCCTCCGGCATCCCCGCGCTGGTGACGTACCTTCACAAGCGGGGCCTCAAGGTCGGCATCTACACCGACGCGGGTGAGTACGACGGCGGGAAGTGGTGCGGCCTGGGCAGTCGCGGTCACTACGCGCAGGACGCCCGCCAGTTCGCCGGGTGGAAGGTCGACGCCATCAAGGTGGACTTCCTGTGTGGCATCGGCGCGGGGCTGGATCCGGGCCCGGCCTTCAAGGAGTTCAGCGACGCCGTCGCCAAGTCCGGACGGAAGATGCTGCTCAATCTGTGCAACCCGCTCACCGACGACTGGGGCATGCCGCACACCCCGGAACAGGACGCGCACAATACCTTCGTCTACGGTCCGACGGCAGCCGACTCCTGGCGCACCGGCACCGACATCGCCTGGGGCACTCCGACCGCGGGGGAGTGGCCGAACATCCTGCGCAACATGGATGCCAACGCCTGGCATCCCGAGGCCCAGGGGCCCGGGCACTGGAACGACCCGGACTACCTGATCCCGATGCGCAAGCTCGCCGAGGGTGGCTACGAGCTGACGGAGGAGGAGTCCACCACTCAGTTCGTGATGTGGGCCGAGATGGCCTCGCCGCTCGTGCTCGGCAGTGACCCGCGCACCCTGGCGCAGTCGATGATCGACACCCTGCGCAACCCCGAGATCATCGCCGTCGACCAGGACCCGCTGGGCATCCAGGGCGCCCGCGTGGCGACCGACTCGGTCGGGGACGTCTACAGCAAGGTGCTGCAGGGCGCGGGCAAGCGGGCGGTCGTCCTGCTCAACCGTTCCGATCGGGCGCAGGACCGCACGGTGACCTTCGCGGACGCCGGCCTCGCGGGCAAGGTCGCGGTGCGTGACCTGCGGGCCCGTGCCTCGCGTGGCACCTTCACCGGCTCGTACACGGTGCGCGTCCCCGCCCACGGCACGGCCTTCCTCAAGCTGACCGGCACCGACGAGGCCCCCGGCACGCAGCTTCCCGGGCGCTCGTCGGCGAGCCCGGCCCTGGTGCGCGACGGTGACACGCTCACTGTCTTCACCCGCGGCACGGACGGCGCGCTGCGCGCGCAGACCGCGCACGGTGGTGACTGGGCCACGTCCCGGACCACCGATCTGGGTGGCCCGACGCGCGGCCGCATCCTGGGTCAGCCCGCGGCGTACGCCTCGGCCGGGGGACGGATCGACGTCTTCGTGCGCGGCGCCGACGACACCGCCTACCTGCGCGTGTACGCGAAAGGGCACTGGGGGCGCTGGCAGAACCTCGGCGGGACGCTGACGGACGCGCCGACCGCGGCCTTCGCGGGACCGGACGACTGGACCCTGTTCGTGCGCGGTGCGGACGGCAACGTGTGGTCGCGTGGCCCGGCCTCCGGCTGGACCTCGCTCGGCGCTCCGCAGGGCCGGCCGTTCTACGGACGACCGTCGGCCGTCGTCGACGACGCCGGACGGCTGCACGTGGCCGTGCGCACCCCCGACGACTCGGTGTGGTCACGTACCCGCGACACCTCCGGCACCTGGTCGGACTGGACGGCCCTCGGCGGCACGACCAGTGGCAGCCCGACGTTGGTGGCCTCCGGCGGCACCGTCCACCTGTACGCGCGGGCCGGCGACTACACGCTCTGGACGCGCAGTTGGACCGCCGACGGCGACTGGGCCGGCTGGAGCAAGGACACCGACTTCGTCAGCGGTGCCTTCGACGGCGCGCTCGGTGCCGTAGCCGGGCCGGACGGCGGCGTACTGGCCGCCTACCGCGGGGTGGACGGCCGCGTCCACCAGACCGAGCTCTGAGCTCCGCGCGCTCGCTTCGATGTGCCTCCGGGCCTTGTTTCGGTCCGGAGGCACACCCTCCGAGAAATAAATTAGTAATTAATCTTGACGATGCCCGGACCCCTGCGACAGGCTGTGCCTGCTGCAGGCAGAGCCGGGCCGTCAGGGGGCCTCAGCTCCGTTCCGTGGGCACTTAGGGAGTACATAGATGACCGCCTTCAACGCCAACCGCCGCAGATTCCTCGTAGGAGCCGGCGCAGTCGGTGCCGGAGCGCTGCTCAGCAGCTGCGTCACCCAGAGCCCGTCCGCCTCCGGAGGAAAGTCCGGCGGCCCGGTGACCCTGCAGTCCAACCTCTCCTCCCCGCAGGCCAAGACCGCGATGCAGGCGGTCGTCGCCGCCTTCGACAAGCGCGGCGGCGCCGGGGCGCAGCTCAACACCGTCGCGTCCGAGACCTTCCGCACCCAGCTGCCGACCTACCTCACGTCGGTCAACCCGCCGGACGCCTACACCTGGTACCCCGGCTCCGTGGCCGAGTCGTACGCGAAGAAGGACCTGCTCCTCGGTCTCGACGACGTATGGGAGAAGCCCGAACTCGCCGGCTACTCCGACGCGCTGAAGAAACTGTGCACCTCGGCCTCCAGCGGCAAGAAGGTCTTCGTGCCCACCAGCTACTACTGGTGGGGCGTGTTCTACCGGAAGTCGAACTTCGCCAAGTGGGGCGTCAAGGAGCCCAAGACCTGGGACGAGTTCCTCGGCCTGTGCGACAAGCTCAAGAGCAAGGGCGTCGCCCCGATCGGCCTCGGCGCCGGCGGTGACACCCCCTGGGTCGCCTCCACCTGGTTCGATTACCTCGACATCCGCGTCAACGGCGCCGCGTACCACCGCGAACTCCTGGCGGGCAAGCACCGCTTCGACGACCCCGAGGTGCGCAAGGTCTTCGACAAGTGGGACGAGGCCCGCCCGTTCTTCGACCCCAACGGCACGGCCATCCCCTTCCAGGACGCCACCACCGCCCTCCTCCAGGGCCGCACCGGCATGATGCTCATCGGTACCTTCTTCGCCGACGCCGCACCCAAGGACGCCCTGGACGACCTGGACTTCTTCCAGTTCCCCATCATCGACCCGAAGGTGCCGGTCGCCGAGGAGGCGCCCACGGACGGCTACTTCGCCAGCGCCCGCACCAAGCGCGCCGACGGCGTCAAGGAACTGCTGCGCTACCTGGCCTCCGCCGAGGCGCAGGAGCTGTACCTCAAGAACTCCTCCGGCACCGCGCTGCCCACGCACCCGGACGCCAAGGACGCCGGCACGCCGCTCGTCCTCAAGGGCCGCAAACTCATCGAGAGCGCCACCGACGTGACGCAGTTCTTCAACCGGGACTCCAGCGACGCGCTCCAGCCGACCGCCGACACGGCGCTCGTGCACTACCTGGCCAAGCCCAAGGAGATCGGCTCCATCCTCACCACCTGGCAGCGCAGCGCACAGAAGATCTGGAGCCAGTGACAATGGCTTTGATCGGCTCCACACGACGGTCCAGGGCCACGCGGGTGCCCCCGGTGGTCCTGGCCTTCGTCCTCGTCCCGCTGCTCGTCGAGGCGTTCTGGGTCTTCTGGCCGGCCCTCCAGGGCTTCTACCTGTCCCTGACCTCTTGGGACGGTCTGTCGGCCCCGAAGTTCGTCGGCCTCGGCAACTTCAGCGAGATGGTGCACGACGAGGTCTTCCGCACCGCTGCGATCAACACGGTGCTGTGGCTGCTGCTCTTCGGCGGGCTGTCCGCCGCCCTCGGGCTCGGTGCCGCGCTGCTGCTCCAGCAGGACCGGCGCGGCATCGGGTTCTACCGGGCGGCGCTCTTCCTGCCGGTGGTCTTCTCACTGGTCGCGACCGCGCTCGTGTGGCAGGCCATGTACCAGCCGGACGGCCTGATCAACAACGTGCTGGGAGCCATCGGCCTGGGTGGCTGGAAGCACGCGTGGCTCGCCGACCAGGACACCGCCTTCTACGCGGTGATCGTGCCCGCGCTGTGGCGCCAGGTCGGCTACGTGATGGTGCTGTACCTGGCCGGCCTCAAGGGCATCGACCCCGTGCTGTACGAGGCGGCGAAGGTCGACGGCGCCACCCGCCTGCAGCAGTTCCGGCACATCACCCTGCCGCAGCTGCGCAGCGTCAACGCGGTCGTCCTTTCGGTGATCGTCATCGACTCGCTGCGCTCGTTCGACGTGGTGTGGGCGCTCACCCGCGGCGGCCCGTACCACTCCTCCGAACTGCTGAGCACCTACATGTACTCCACCGCGTTCCAGTCGCTGCGTCTGGGATACGGCTCCGCACTCGCCGTCGTCATCTTCGTGCTGGCCTTCGGCGTCATCGCGAGCTACCTCGTGCGTGCCTTCCGGGAGGCCGACTCATGACCGCCACCCACGCCACCACGGACCTCAAGGACGCCGAGGGCCCGGCGGGCCGGGCCGGCCCCGCCAAGGTCGTGGCGCCCCACCGCCCCGCCCCGAGCGGCCGCGCCCTGCGCACCGCCGGCTTCCACCTCTCCGCGGGCCTGCTGTCCGCGCTGTGGCTGCTGCCGATCGCCCTCGTCCTGGTCACCAGCACCCGGACGTTCGACGACATCGCCGCGCACGGCGTCGGCAGCCGGCCGCACTCGTTCACCTTCGACAGCTTCCGGCAGGCGTGGGTGGACGGCGGCCAGCAGCGCGCCCTCATCAACAGCATGCTGGTCACCATCCCCACCGTGCTGCTCTCGCTCGGCCTCGCCT
Source organism: Streptomyces mirabilis (assembly GCF_039503195.1). Classification (NCBI taxonomy): domain Bacteria; kingdom Bacillati; phylum Actinomycetota; class Actinomycetes; order Kitasatosporales; family Streptomycetaceae; genus Streptomyces; species Streptomyces mirabilis. The sequence goes on along the minus strand of NZ_JBCJKP010000001.1, from coordinate 631,306 downwards.
CCATGGCGGCCTTCGCGCTCAGCCGCTACGACCTGCCCTTCCGGCGCGTCCTGCTGCTGCTCATGCTCGGCGGCAACCTGCTGCCCCCGCAGATCCTGCTGATCCCGGTCTCCAAGCTCAGCGAACTGCTCGGCATCTACGACCAGTTGTACGCCCTGATCGGCGTGCAGGTCGGCTTCGGCGTCGGCTTCTACGTCTTCGTCCTGCACGGCTTCATGCGCGCGATCCCCGGCGAGATCCAGCAGGCCGCCGTCATCGACGGCGCGAACCCGTGGCAGATCTACTGGCGGGTCATCCTGCCGCTGGCCCGCCCGGCGCTGGCCGCGCTGACCGCCCTGTCGTTCACCTGGATCTTCAACGACCTGTTGTGGGCCATCACGGTGCTGCGCACCGACACCCAGATGCCCATCACCGCCTCCCTCATCGGGCTGCAGGGCCAGTACGTGTCCATGTGGAACGTGATCGCGGCCGGCTCGGTGATCGCCGCCGCCCCGACGGTGGCCGTCTTCCTCCGCTTCCAGCGCCACTTCGTGGCCGGACTGAACCTCGGAGCCGTCAAGTGACCGTGCACGACCGGTGGCTGCTGCGCACCGACACCACCACCTACGCGGTCACCCTCGGCGGCGACGACCGCTGGGCCGAACTCGCCGCCTGGGGCCCGCACGGTGTCGAGGACGGGCCGTCGCCCATGGACTGGTCGCGGCGCACCCACTTCGTCGTCCCCGCCGATGCCGCGCCGGCCGAGTACATCCCGTACGGACTGCGGCCGTTCACCGGCGCCGACCTGGTCGCCTCCCGCCCCGGCGGCGACCGCGGCAGCTGGTGGCGATTCACCGGCGCCACGCAGGACGGCGACCGGGCGCTGCGCCTGGAGTTCGCCGACGACGTCCTCGGGCTGCGCACGACGCTCCGGTACGAGACGGTGCCCGGCACGGACGTCGTGCTGCGCTGGACGGAGCTGACCTGCACCGGCGAGACCGAGGTACGCCTGGAGCGCTTCGACTCCGCCGCCGTCAATGTGCCCGTCCAGGGCGGCGCGCGGCTGACGTACCTGGCCGGACAGTGGTCGCAGGAGTTCCAGCTGAAGCACGTGGAGCTGGAGCGCGGCCGCTTCGAGATGGAGAGCACCCAGGGTTCGGCCGGGCACGCCTACCACCCCTGGCTCGCGGTCCAGGACGCCGCCGCCCCCGCCGAGGGCGCCACCCCCACGTACGGCATCGCCCTGGAGTGGTCCGGCAACTGGCGGATCACCGCCGACGCCGAGCCCGGCGGCGCCGTACGGGTACGTGCCGGGCGCGTACCCCACGAGGGCGCCGTCCGACTCGCCCCCGGCGCCACCCTCGTCGCACCCCGGCTGGCCTGCGCCTTCAGCCAGGACGGGCTCGACGGACTGGCCCGCGTCTGGCACCGCTACGAGCGACACCTCACCGGCGGGCGCATCCACCGGCCACGCAAGGTCCTCTACAACTCGTGGGAGGCGACCGGCTTCGACGTCGACGCCGCCGGGCAGCTGGAGCTCGCCAAAACGGCCGCGGACCTGGGCGCCGAACTCTTCGTCGTCGACGACGGCTGGTTCACCGGACGCTCCGACGACACCGGCGGTCTCGGCGACTGGGACCCGGACCCGGCCGAATTCCCCGGCGGGTTCGACCGGTTCGTCGAGGACGTCCGCGCCCTCGGCATGGACTTCGGCCTGTGGGTGGAGCCGGAGGGCATCAGCCCCCGCTCCAGACTCTACGCGGAGCACCCCGAGTGGGTGTACCGGATCGAGGGCCGACCCGCGACGCTCGTACGCAACCAGCTCCTGCTCGACCTCGGCCGCGAGGACGTCCAGGACTTCGTCATCGGCACGCTCGACCGGCTGCTCGGCTCGTACGCCATCAGCTACCTCAAGTGGGACATGAACCGGCCGCCCACCGAGCGCGGCCGCCCCGGCCACCCGGCCGGTCCCGACCCCGAGCGCCAGGACCTCGACGCCGCCCACGTCGCCGGCTACCTGCGCGTCCTGGACCATCTGCGCACCGCCCACCCGCACGTCACCGTCGAGGGCTGCGCCGGCGGCGGCGCCCGCGTCGAGCACGCCACCCTCGCCCGTACCGACGTGATGTGGCCCAGCGACAACACCGCGCCCATGGACCGGCTGCGCGTCCAGTACGGCTACCTCCACGCGCACGCCCCGCACACCATGAGCTCCTGGGTCACCGACGCCCCCGGCGTCTTCGACCCGCGCCCCCGCTCCCTCGCCTTCCGGTTCGTCAACTCCATCGCCGGAGTCCTGGGCATCGGCGCCGACATACGCCACTGGACGCCGCAGCAGCGCGCCGAGGCCACCGAGTGGATCGCCCGCTACAAGGAGATCCGCGACATCGTCCACCGCGGCGAGGTGAGCCTGCTCGGCAGCCCCGCCGACCCGACCTGCGGCATCCAGTACGAGGAACCGGGCGGCGCCCGTCTGGTGGTGACGGCCTGGAACACCGGCCCGCTCGACGGCGCGTCCCTGGTGCCCGGCCGGGCCGCCCGGCTCCGACTGCGCGGCCTGAGGCTGGACGCCGGCTACACCGACACCGCGACCGGCACCCGCTACAGCGGCGCGTACCTGCTCCACTCGGGGCTGCCGTTCGCCTGGACCACCGGACACGACGCGGAGCTGACCGTGCTGGCCCGGCAGTGACGACAACGGAAGAATTCGCACCGACTCTCGAACATCCGCACCCCACCTCCCTCTCGAACAGGAGACGACCCACCTCATGAACCCAGCCGCCCGCTTCACCAACCGCGTCGCCGTCGTCACCGGCGCCGCGTCGGGCATCGGCGCGGCCACCGCGGCACGCCTCGCCGCGGAGGGCGCGGCCGTCGTCCTGGTCGACATCGCCGCCGAACGCGGCGAGGAAGCCGCCGAGCGGCTGCGCAAGGACGGGGCCCGGACCCTCTTCGTCGCCGCCGACGTCGCGAGCGAGGACGACTGGCGGCGCGTGATCACCGCCGCCCACAGCTTCGGACCCGTGGGCGTCCTGGTCAGCAACGCGTACACAGTGGCGGTCGCACCGGCCCACGAGACCAGCCTCGCCTCCTGGGAACGGCAGCTCTCGGTCAACCTCACCGGCGCCTTCCTGGGAGTCAAGGCCACCCTGCCCGACCTGCGCGAACATCAGGGGGCCGTGGTGCTCGTCTCCTCCGTCCACGCACACCGGGGGATCCCCGGCCACCCGGCGTACGCGGCGAGCAAGGGAGCACTGCTGTCGCTGTGCGGTCAGCTCGCCGTCGAGTACGGCCCCGATGTTCGCGTCAACGCCGTGCTGCCGGGACCGATCCTGACCGCCGCCTGGGACCGGGTCCCGCAGGCCGAGCGCGAGCTCAGCGTCGCCGAGACCGCGGCCCGCCGCTTCGGCACCCCCGAGGAGGTCGCCGCCGCCGTCGCCTTCCTCGCCGCCGACGAGGCCTCCTACATCACCGGATCGAGCCTGCTCGTGGACGGCGGCTGGAGCGTCAGTAAGGCCTCCGCGTGACGGGACCGACCGCTCCAGCCACCGACCGACCAGCAAGAAAGGCAAACACATGACGCCATACGCGCGCCGCGGAGTGCACGGCCAGACCGTGGAGACCCTTGCCCGCCGGGTGCTCAGCGGCGAGATCCCCGAGGGAGCGACGCTCGACATGGCGGCCCTGCAGAGCGAACTGGACGTCAGCCTGACCGCCCTGCGCGAATCGCTCAAGGTGCTCGCGGCCAAGGGCATGGTCGACGCCCGGCAGAAGCGCGGCACGTTCGTGCGGCCCCGCTCCGACTGGAACCTGCTCGACGCCGACGTACTGCGCTGGCAGTTCTCCGAGAGCGACGGTACCGGCGCCGACCCCGCGCTGCTCCGCAACCTCGGCGAGGTCCGCGGCATCATCGAACCCGCCGCCGTGCGGCTGGCCGCGGCCCGCCGCACCGACGCCGACCTCGAGGCGTTGGAGGCGGCACTGACATCGATGGGCCGGGAGGGCGGCGCGAGCGACGCCGTCGAGGCCGACCTCGCCTTCCACCGGGCGCTGCTCGCGGCCACCCACAACGAACTGCTGGAACGCATGGAGATGGTCATCGAGTCGGGCCTGGCCCAGCGCGACCGGCTCGTGCACAGCGCCCCCCACAGCGAGGACCCGGTCCCCAGCCACCGAGCCGTCCTCGACGCCGTGCGCGCCCGGGACCCCGACGGTGCGGAACACGCCATGCGCGCCCTGCTCGACCAGGCGACGCGCGACCTCGACAAACTCAGCGGTCCGTCCACGCCCGAGGGCACGGACGGCTCCACCGACGAGAAGGACGGCCAGGCACAGTGAAGATCGCGCGCGTCGAGACCTTTCTCGTCCCGCCCCGGTGGCTGTTCTGCCGCATCGAGACCGACGACGGCGTCGTCGGCTGGGGCGAGCCGGTGGTGGAGGGCCGGGCCGAGGTGGTCCGGTCGGCCGTCGAGGTGCTGGCCGAGTACCTGGTGGGCCAGGACCCGCTGCGTATCCAGGACCACTGGCAGGTGCTGAGCAAGGGCGGCTTCTACCGGGGCGGCCCGATCCTCTCCAGCGCCGTCGCCGGCATCGACCAGGCCCTGTGGGACATCGCGGGCCGCGCCCTCGGGGTGCCGGTGCACACCCTGCTCGGCGGCCCGGTCCGCGACACGGTCCGGGTGTACGCATGGGTCGGCGGCGACGAACCCGCGCGGCTCAAGGAGGAGGTCACCGCCCAGGTGGAGGCCGGCTTCACCGCCGTCAAGATGAACGCCGCCGGGCGCACCCCGCCGATCGGCAGCCCCGCCGAGACGGCCGCCGTCGTCGAGCGCGTGGCGGCCGCCCGCGAGGCCCTGGGCCCGCACCGCGACGTCGCCGTCGACTTCCACGGCCGCTTCAGCGCCGCCAACGCGCGCCGCGTACTCCACGAGATGGCCCCGCTGCACCCGCTGTTCGTCGAGGAACCCGTCCTGCCCGAGCAGGCACACCTGCTGCCCGGCCTTGTCGCCGCCTCGTCCGTGCCGCTGGCCACCGGCGAACGGCTCTACGGACGGGCCGACTTCCTCCCGGTGCTGACCGCGGGCGTCGCCGTGGCCCAGCCCGATCTGTCGCACGCCGGAGGGATATCGGAGGTCACCCGGATCGCCTCGCTCGCCGAGACCTTCGGGGCCCACCTGGCGCCGCACTGCCCGCTCGGTCCCATCGCGCTGGCCGCCAGTCTCCAGGTCGCCTTCGCCACGCCCAACTTCCTGATCCAGGAACAGAGTCGGGGCATCCACTACAACAAGGACGCCGACCTGCTGTCCTACCTGGTCGACACCGAGCCCTTCCGCTTCGTCGACGGCCAGGCGCACCGCACCGGACTGCTCGGACTCGGCATCGCCGTCGACGAGAACGCGGTCCGCGCCGCCGACCGGTCAGGTCACGCCTGGCGCAACCCCGTCTGGCGGCACGTCGACGGCTCCTTCGCCGAATGGTGAGCGCCACGCGGTTGCCCGTCCGCGTCGCCACCGACCCGGACCACGGCGGACGCTGGACGTCGCTGACCGCCGGTGGCCGCGAGTGGCTGTGGCACCGCGACGAGCCCCGCCGCCGCGTGGTCCGGCCCGGTGACCCCTTCGCCGACGCCGGCGGCCTGGAGGAGTGCGTGCCCACCGTGCGCGGGCTGCCCGACCACGGGGACGCCTGGTCGCGGCCCTGGCGAAGGGCGGGGGAGGAGGACGTCGCGGAGTGCCCCGACTTCCGCCTGACCCGGCGCATCGGAGCGCGAGGGGACGCGGTCGTCGCCGACTACACGCTCGCCGCCGAGCCCGGCTACCGCTTCGTGTGGGCCGCCCACGCCCTGCTCGACCTCTCCCCGGCCGCCCGGATCGACGTCGTCGGACCGGCGGTGACCCGGCTCCACCCGGACGAGGGCGACCGTTGGCTCGCCGGCAACTGGCCCAGCGTCGACGGCGTACCGCTGGACCGACTCGGCCCGGACGACGGGAGCGCTGTCGGAGCGGTCGTCCTCACCTCCCGGGTGTCCGTGCACGACGGCGCCGACACGCTGAACCTGTCCGTCGAGGCCGACGGGCAGCCCGTCGCGGTCGCCCTCTGGCGCAACCTCGGCGGCTTCCCCCAAGGCGCGCCGTACCGCTCGATCGGCGTCGAGCCGATGCTCGGCCGCGTCTTCGACCGCGCCGCGGCGGACGACGGCGACACCGCCGTCGTGCCGCCGGCCGGTGAGGTCACCTGGCGGCTCACCGTCACCGCGACCCGACGCACCTGAACCACCGTCACCAGAAGGGATCTCGGATGAACCTGCTCGCCGCGTTGCGCGCCCACCGGCTGCTCGCCATCGTCCGCGGCAGCGACCCGGACGCCGCGCTGACCACCGTACTCACCCTCGCCGAGGAGGGCGTCACCCTCATCGAGGTCTCCCTCTCCGGGCGCGACGCGCTCGACGTCATCGCGCGGGCCCGCACGGCGCTCGGCCCCGACGCGACGCTCGGCGCCGGAACCGTGCTCAGCTCCGACGACGCCCGAGCCGCCCAGAAGGCCGGCGCCGCCTTCCTCGTCACCCCGGGGGTCAGCGACGGCATCGCCACCGGGCGGGAACTCGAACTCCCCGTGCTCGCCGGCGTGATGACGCCCACCGACATCCTCCAGGCACAGCGGCTCGGAGCCGACGCCCTCAAGCTCTTCCCCGCGGGCAGCGCCGGGGGCCCCGGCTATCTGCGGGACCTGCGCGGACCCTTCCCTGACCTGCCCTTCGTACCCGTCGGGGGAGTGGACGCGCCGGCGGCCGCCGACTACCTGCGCGAGGGAGCCACAGCCGTCGGCGTCGGATCGCCCCTGATCGGCGACGCCGCCGAGGGCGGCGACCTCACCGCCCTGCGTGAGCGCGCCCGCGCCTTCCTGGACGTCGTCCGCGCGGACGCCCGCCCGTGACCGCCCCCGCGGTCCTGGGGACCGACCGCCTCGAACTGGGTGAGGGCATCCGCTGGACGGACGGCCGCGCCGTGCTGACCGACATCCTCACCGGCCGACTGCTCGCGCTGCCCGACGGACCCGACGCGCCGCTCGCCCCGATCACCCGACTGCCCTGCCCGCTGGGCGCCGTGGCACCGGTGGAGGGGCACCCCGGCCACTGGATCGCGGCGGCGGGCCCCGGCATCTGCCGCATCGACCCCGCGGGCCGCGTCGACTGGATCGCGCGCCCCGAGGAGGGCGCACCCGTGCCGATGCGGATGAACGACGGCGTCGCCGACCCGCACGGCCGCTTCTGGGCGGGCAGCATGGCGTACGAGGCCACCCAGGACGCGGGCTCCCTCTACCGCCTGGACCGCGACGGCCGCGTCACCCGGGTCCTGCGGGACGTCACGATCCCCAACGGCCCGGCCTTCAGCGCCGACGGCACCGTCATGTACCTAGCCGACAGCGCCCGGGGCGTCATCCGCCGCTATCCGGTCGACCCCGTGAGCGGCGACCCGGGCACGCCCGAACCCTTCGTCACCCTCGGCTCCGGCAGCCCCGACGGTATGACCACCGACATCGAAGGCTGCCTGTGGACCGCCGTCTGGGGCAGCGGGCAGGTCCACCGCTATCGCCCCGACGGGGGCCTCGACCGGATCGTCGACCTGCCCGCCGGGCAGCCCGCGGGACTCTGCCTCGGTGGCCCCGACGGCCATACGCTCCTCGTCACCAGCGCGCACATCGGCCTGCCCGTCCCGGGCCCTCTCGACGGCGCCGTCTTCGCGCTCCGGGTCGATGTTCCCGGCGCCCCGGCCGCCCCGTACCGCCCCGCGGTCCCGTCCGCCCCGGCCCCGGCGGATCGCGCCGGCACTCTCTAGGAAGCCCACCATGAGTACCCACCGGCCACTGCGCCCCGGCCCCGTGGTCTGCGTCGGCGAGACCATGGCCGCCCTCGCCCCCGACCCCCTCGGGCCGTTGGACGGCGCCGACCTGCTGCGCGTCGACATCGCGGGCGCCGAGTCGAACGTCGCCCTCTACCTCGCCGACCACGGCATTCCCGCCCGCTGGGTCTCCGCGGTCGGCGACGACCCCTTCGGCCGCCGCATCCGCGCCCGGATCGCCGCGGGCGGCGTCGACGTGAGCGGCGTCCGCACCGACCCGCAGCGGCCCACCGGACTGCTGGTCAAGGACCCGGGCCCGGCCGGGCACGGCACCCGCGTCCACTACCACCGCGCCGGATCCGCCGCCTCGGCCCTCACCCCCGACGCGCTCGACGACCCGGCGGTGACGGGCGCCGCGCTCGTCCACCTCAGCGGCATCACTCCCGCCCTGTCGCCCGGCTGCCGCGGCCTCGTCGAACACGCGCTGCGCCCCGACCGCCCGTGGCCCGTCAGCTTCGACGTCAACCACCGCCCCGCGCTGTGGGACGGCCGCTCCGCCGCCGACGTGCTGCGCCGGCTCGCAGACCGGGCCGACATCGTGCTCGTCGGCCTCGACGAGGCCCAAGCCCTGTGGGGGGACGGGATCACCGACGCCGAACGGGTCCGTGAACTCCTGTCCGGCCCGCGCGTCCTCGTCGTGAAGGACGGGGACCGCGCCGCCACCGCCTTCGTGGGGGCAGCTGTCCACAGCGTGGCTGCCCTGACCGTGCGCGTCACCGAGCCGGTCGGCGCCGGAGACGCCTTCGCCGCCGGATTCCTGAGCGGCCTGCTACGGCACCTGCCCGTGGATCGCGCCCTGCGGCTGGGCCATCTGACCGCGGCCTCGGCCCTGCGGGTCGCCGCCGACCACGGCCCCCTGCCGGACCCCGCCCTCGTCGCGGCTCTCCTGGCTGCCGACGAGGAGACCTGGCGGGCCGCCGTCATCGACTGATCCCTCCGGAAAGGACCGTCCGGAGTGCTTCGAGTGCAGGCTCAGCGCCGGTTGTCTTCCTGACGAGGGGAGCCGGGCGTGCCGCACCGACTCCCACACACATGACGGCCACGACGACGCAGGTGCGGGCCGGCGGCCGGTAGAGCCCGCGGTCCACGTGCCAGACGCGCAGGGAGGCCGCGAGCACCATCGTCGCGCAGAGCACGACGGCCGCGCCCCCGCAGAGCACCCAGGCCGTGGCGGTGGGAGTCCGGCTGTCGTGGGCGTGCTCGACGAGATCGACCATCGCGGCGCCCATGACGGCCACCGCGGCCGTGAGCGGCATGTGAACCAGCATCCACTGCACGGTGCTTGCGCGGGTGGGCCTCGGCTGCCGGTGCCCGGCGAAGTCGAAGTACGTCCACCAGGCACCGAAGCCGATGACGACGGCGACGAGCCCGACGGCGAGGGTGAGTGCGTTGGTCGGCTCGTGGGCCAGTCCGTCGACGACGCGGGTCACGGTCTCGCCGAGCACGATGATGATGAACAGCCCGAACCGTTCGGTGAGCGCGTCGGTCACGCTGAGCGCGACCGCCTGCACCGGAGTGGCCGAACCGATCATGACCGCGAACCCCGTCAGGTACGCGACGGCCAGAAGACCCCACGTCAGTACGCGGACGTCCGCGGGGAGGGCGGCGCTCGCGCCCAGGACGACGGCGCAGGCTGCCGTCCCGGTCACGAACAACCTGCTGGGGCGGCGGAATTCGGGGCTGTCACCGCGTCCGGCGAGCAGCCACAGCACCGCCAGCACCGCGAACAGCACCCCCGCGGTCACGGCGAACGCGATCCCGCGTACGCCGCCTGCCTCGGGGATGAACGCGCCCGACGGGACGAGTACGAGGATCTGCAGCAGAAACACGCTCCGGCCGCGGGCATCCTCGTGGCCGTGCAGTTCGTGGTGGAGGGTGCCGTTGAACCAGGCGATCCACACCAGCGCGAACACCGCGGCGAACAGACCCAGACCGTGCCAGTCGAGGTCCCCGGCCAGGTGGTGGGCGGCCTGGGCGACCAGCACCACCACGACCAGGTCGTAGAACAGTTCCAGCGGGCCGACCACGCGCTCGCGCGGCTGCTCGCCATGGGCGCGCGGAGGCTGCCACAGTTGACGGCGCAGCCGGGTCCACTAGTGTCGTGAGGTCATGTCGGCAGCGTAGAGCTCTAGTGGACCAGGGCTTCGGACACGGACCACAGCCGGGCGGCGTTCTCCGGGTCCAGGGCGTACGGCGCGACGCCGGCGACGGCACCGGCTCGCTCGGCTACCGGCTCGGACTGCGCACAGTCCTCGAAGTAGCGGCCGGTGATGCCCTCCACCGACGGTGAGGCGGCCAACAGCACCGAGGTCGCGGCGCCCTGCTCCACGGTCTTCTGTGGTGGCAGTGCGAGTTCGCCCGAGGCGATGAAGTCGGCCACCTGCTGCATGTCCATGTGCCGGGCCAGCGACGTGTCGGCGATGTTCCCCGGCATCAGGGCGTTGGCGGTGATGCCGTCGTCGGCCCATCGCTCGGCGGCACCGACGGCGAACAGGACGTTGGCGGTCTGCGACTGCCCGTAGGAGGTCCAGGGGTCGTACGGCCGGAAGCGGTAGTCGAGGTCGTCGAAGACGACGGGGGAGAAGAGGTGGCCGATCGAGGCGACCGAGACGATCCGGGCGCCGTCCGCCGCCGCGAGCGCCGGGTGGAGGCCGACGGCGAGCGCGAAGTGGCCCAGGTGATTGACGGAGAACTGCAATTCCCGGCCGTCAGGCGTGCGGATGAGTTGCGGCGGGGCCATCACTCCGGCGTTGTTGACCAGGATGTGCAACGGGCCCGTCCAGTCGGCCACGAACGCGGCGATCGTCGACCGGTCGGCCAGGTCGAGCCGTCCCACTGTCAACTTCCCCGACGCGGAGGGGAGTTCAGCCTCCAGGCGCGCCACTGCACGGGCGCCCGCGTCGGTGTCCCGTACGGCCAGGGTGACGTCGGCGCCAGCCGAGGCGAGCGCCCGGGCCGTCTCCACCCTGATTCCGGAACTGGCTCCGGTCACCACGGCTCGGCGGCCGTGCAGGTCGACGCCATCGATTGTCTCGGCGGCGGTGGTGGTTGCCCCGAACATGTGGGGCTTCTGAGGCACTGACATGAGGTGAGACTCCTGATGTGAGTGAGGTGGGTTACTTGAGTGACGTGAGAGAACCGGGGGCCGTGATGTGTGCGGCTCAGTTGCCGATCGCGTTCGGCGCCTCGCCGACGGGAGCCCAGGCGTGCGCGTCGCCCACCGAAGTGACACGGCCGAACACGTCGTCCGTGAAGTGCCCGGCGGCGATCACGGTGTCCGGCCGCTGGAGCACGCGGTTGCGGGACACGATGCCGCTGCACGTCCGCACGTGGACGTGCGACTGTGGCGTGACCCACGACCGGGACGTGAACGCGGCGCACAACCTCCTGGCCGCCGGGCTGGCGGTGACAGTCTGTGGAGCTGGTGTAAGACCTCAACGGAGGACTCCGGACGGGCAGTCGGCAACGAAGCAGAAACCCTCACGGCGCGAGCCGTAAGAATCCCCTCCCTTCAGGAAGGGGAGAAGTCAAGTTCCGCTCCTTCAGATCGATTCGATCTCGATCGAGAATCCGATGGCGTCAGTACGTACGACGCTAGGTCGCAGCGGAGGCATCGCCACTGGGCGCGGAATACCACGTTTCTTACCGATTTGGTGCTCTCGTGACAATTTGCCCGGCGACCCCTGCGCGTCAGCCTTGCGGCACGGCACAGAAGATCTACGCCTCGGCGACCGCGCACGACCTCAGCGCAGCCGAGTCCGTGGCATACGGGTGCCGGCTGCACCGGATGACCGACTCCGCCACGGAGGCCAACCGCTTCGCCGCGAGTACGGCGTTGTGCGCGGCCAGGCTCAGGCCAGGGCTGAGGTGCCTCCGGTCGCCGACGGGCCGCCGTCGGTGACCGGCGAGGCCGTGCGGGGTGGGCAGCCCCGGTGACGCCGCATCGAACCGCAGCAAGGCAGGCAAGGACCCGGCAGAGCGGCCACCGAGCCCCGAAGTGACGTGCCGCTGTCTGTCGGAGCGGCTCGACGCCAGAAGTGATGGGGCCTGACCGCCGCCGCCGACGACGCAGCCGTGTGACCCGGTTCGTCGAGGCCTGCGTGACCGCGACCGTCGTTTGCCGGACCGCCCCCTGGACGACAGCCTCCGCCGTGAAAAGACGCGGTCCGCACGGGAACGCCCCCGGACGCGCCGCGACTGCCTCGGCGTCGTTGAGGGCCTGGGCCCCTCTCAGGCGGTGAAACGACTCTGGATGTCCGGGCGCTCGGCGAGGTGCTGGGGATAACCAGGGCCGAGGCGCGGGTGGGTGTCGTCGGCTGTCATCGGTTCCTTGCACGAGGCGCAAACGACCTCGGCGTCGCTCTGGTGACCGCAGCGGTCGTGGTGGAAGACCACCGGCGGTCCCTGCTCGCCGCTGAGCCAGCGGTTGCCCCAGGTGTTCATGGCGGCCAGCACGCCGAAGAAGTCGCGCCCCTTCTCCGTGAGCACGTAGTCGTAGCGCACCGGCTCGTGCTGGTAGGCCTTCTTCTCCATGAGGCCCTCATCGACCAGGCGACGGAGACGGTCGGTCAAGGTGTTGCGAGCGATGCCGAGCTCCTGCTGGAACGCGTCGAACCGTTTGATCCCGTAGAAGGCCTCCCGCAGGACCAGCGGCGTCCACCAGTCCCCGAGCATGTCCATGGTCCGCGCGACTGAGCACGGCCAGTTCGCGAAAGAGGTCCGCCTCATGGCCTCAGCATAGAGGTCTCACCATAGGACTCGGCATTTCAGACCGTGGATTCGCAAGCCGGGCGGTGGGTATCCGCAGGCGTGTTCGCCACCGCGGCGACACGCAACGGTGGTCGAGTACCAGATCGATGGCGACGCTTCCATCGGTCGACGTTCAGGCTGTCGGGACCCCGCTTGTCGAAGCCGAGCGGGGTCCCGCAGCTGAGTGCCACCTTGCCCGCGGATTGGGCGCGCAGCGACGCGACCGGCTCCGCATGACCGTCGTACGGCACTGCGAACAGCATTACGTTCTACCGGCCCGGCTCGCGTTCCATGGCGCGGACCAGGTCGAGGGCCCGGCCCAGGGTGGTGAGCCGGGCGTCCAGCGTCTCGCCGGCGGGGTAGAAGCGAACGGTGTCGACGCCGGCGTCGCGCCACACCCGCAGCCGGTCCCGCACCATGTCCTCGGTGCCGATGAGCGTGGTGCCCAGCACCATCTCGTCGGTGACCAGTTCGGCCGCGCCGTCCCGGTCGCCGGCCTGCCAGCGCTCGCGGACCTCGGCGGCGACGTCGGCCCAGCCCTGGCGGCTGTAGGCGTTGTTGTAGAAGTTGGTGCTCGCGGAGCCCATGCCGCCCAGGCTGAAGGCCAGTTCCTTCTTCCGGCCGGCCACCATCGTCCGCAGTGCGTCCTCGTCCTCGGCGAAGGCCACCTCGGCGCCCTGGCAGATGTCGAAGTCCGCGCGTGCGCGGCCGGAAGCGGCGAGGCCCGCGTCCAGGTGGTCGAAGTAGGCCCCTTTGGCGCCCTCGGGCACGAAGCTGGTGCCGAGCCAGCCGTCGGCGATCTCACCGGTCAGGTGCAGCATCCTGGGCGAGAGGGTCGCCAGGTAGATCGGGATGTCGTGCTCGGCGCGCATGGACAGGCGCATGGGCTTGGCATCCTTGCCGGGCAGCGGGATCCGGAACTCCCGCCCGGTGTGGAGGACCTTCTCGCCCGCGGCGGCCTGCCGCACGATCTCGACGGTCTCCCGCATCCGTGACAGCGGCCGGTCGAAGGGTACGCCGTGCAGTCCTTCGATCACCTGCGGGCCGGATGGGCCGAGTCCCAGCAGGAAGCGCCCCTGGGAGATCTGCGACAGGGTGATCGCCGCTCGGGCGATGGCCGTCGGCGTGCGGGTGGCGAGCTGGATGATCCCGGAGCCGAGCAGCATGCGCTCCGTCCGGGCGGCGAGATACCCCAGCGGCGACGGTGCCTCGGAACCCCACGCCTCCGCCACCCAGCAGATGTCCAGGCCCAGCTTCTCCGCCTCGATGACGAAGTCCACCGTCTCGGGCCAGCTGCCCCCGGATGCCTCGATCGTGGTCGACGTACGCATCACACACTCGCCTTTCCGGACTTCTCCGCAAGCTTCTTGATCGCCGTGAGAGTGACGCCGATGTTGGTCTCGAACTCCCGCATCCGCACGAAGACGATCTTCTGTTCCTTCTCCGGCATGCGGTCAATGGCGAACGAAAGACCGGAGCGGCCCGGTCCCAGCTGCATCCACTGCCGCAGCAGCGTCCCGCCGTCGTCGGGGTCGAGGGTGAATCGCCAGATCGCCGAAGGTTGCTCGGGGTCCTCAACCGCCCAGGCGAACACCCTGGGAGGCTCGTACTCCACCACGTGGGAGGTGGTGGCCCACTCACCCAGCGCCTCGTGGCTGCTCCGGCCCACGAAGCGCACCCCCGGCGCGGGCTGTGTCGCCCCGTCCAGCCACTCCACCGACTGCAACTCCGCACTCAGGCTCGGCATCAGCTCGATGTCGGTCACCAGCCCCCATACACGTTCCGGCGGGGCGGCGATCCAGATCGGCACCTCGACCGTCGGCTTGTCCGCGTAGCGCGCGCCTGTCCATTCCATGGCCCGGCGGCCTCCTCGTTCGGTAGTGAGGATCCCCGTAGAGTAGGGATCTGAACAGTCACGTTGTGTAGATGGACTTTGTGTCAGGTCGTGGGCTGCGGCGCCGGCGGGCAACTGGCGCAGCCCGCCAACCGCGCGGTCGCGGGCCGCTCGCCGCGATGTGACAGCCCGTAAGGCCGATGTCAGGACCCATGCGCCGATCCGAGTAGGCGCTCGGCGAGTACGTCGAGCCGGTGGGCCGGTGAGCCGAGTAGTGAGCGCCGCGCACGGGCGCGCCTGAGCAGTACGTGGGACCGGTGCTCCCAGGTGAAACCGACGCCACCATGGGTGTGCAGGGCGTCGGCCGTCACTGCCTCGACCGCGTCGGCCGCCGCCGCGAGCGCGGTACGAGCCGCCACGTCGGCGTCAGCACGCTTGCCGTCGAGGGAGTGGGCCGCCCCCCGGACGAGCATCCAGGCGGCGTCGAGCTGGACGGATCGGTCGGCGAGTACGTGCTTGATGGCCTGGAACGATCCGATCGGCCGCCCGAACTGCCGCCGCTGCCCGGCATACTCAACGGCGCCCTCCAGCGCGCGTCGCCCGGTGCCGATGAGCTCGGCCGCCAGCACGGTGAGCAGGCGGGCGGCCGTAGGTGCGCCGAGCGGCCCGAGCGGTAGGGCGGGCGCGCCGGTCAGCCGCAGGCTCGCCATCGGCTCGGTGACGTCCAGCGACTCCACGGAGGTCCGCGCGGTGGTCGGTTCGGCGAGCTCCACGAGGACCGGCCGCGCCGGGGCACTGCCCTCGTCGGCGAAAGCCAGCAACAGTTCGGCGTCGAGGCCGAACGGCACCGCTGCCAGCATGCCGTGCGCCGCCGAGCCGTTCAGCGTCAGTGAGCCCGCTCGCCGACCGGGCACCATGTCGGCAGGGAAGGTCTCCCAGGCCGGTACGGCGACGGTGGAGCCGCTCACGACGTCGGCCAGCGCGGCCCGCGTGGCGGGACTGTCGGCGTGCTCGGCCAGCACTGCGGCGACGGTCGCGGTGGCGGCGAACGGGAGGGTCGGCAGGGCCGCACCCACCCGCTCGGCCAGGACACACAGGTCCGCTACGCCGCCACCCGAGCCGCCCAGTCTCTCGGGCACGGCCAGGCCGAGCAGTCCGAGGTCGGCGAGTGAGGCCCACAGCTCACGGCTGAGGGTCTGGGGGATGGCTTCCCAAGGCGGAGGAAGGGTGTTCCTGCGGGCGTGGGCGGCGAGCAACCGCGATGCGGTCCGGCTCAGTTCGAGCTGTTCGTCGGTTGGCGCGAAGCGCATCGGGGGCCCTCCTCGCGTCGGGGAAATCCACGGCGCCCAGCATTGACTAGTGAGTCTATCTACGCAACTGTTCTGGTCATTCGCTTACCGAAGACGCCGGGAGGGTGTGGTGGAACCGCAGGCAGCGAGCGGGCGGAGCGCTTCCGCGCTTCGGTGCAGGCGTTCGTGGCGGACCTGGTCCCGCGGGACTGGCGGGGCATCGGCGCCCTCGACCCGATCGAGCGCGGGACGTTCCAGGAGAAGACGCGGACCGCGCTCGCCGAGCGCGGCTGGGTCGCCCCGGCATGGCCGCGGGAGTACGGCGGCGCCGGCCTCGGACCGGCGGAACTGGTCGTCGTCATCGAGGAGCTGACCGCAGCCGGCATTCCGTACGGCTCGGACAACGACGAGTTCGGCATCACCATGCTGGGCAACACCATGCTGCGCTGGAGCGACCCGAGCCTGTTGCGTCGGTTTCTGCCGAGGATTGTCTCCGGCGAGTACGTCTTCGCGCAGGGCTTCTCCGAGCCGGGCGCCGGCTCGGACCTGGCCTCGCTCTCCCCGCGGGCCGAACCGCACGGCGACCAGTGGGTACTGAACGGGCAGAAGCTGTGGTCCTCCGGCGCACACAAGGCGAACTGGACGTTCGTCCTGGCCCGGACCAATCCCGACGCCCCGGCGCACCGCGGCATCGGCATGCTCCTGGTCCCCTTGGACCAACCTGGTATCGACATCCGCCCGATCCGCAACCTCACCGGCGAGGCGGACTTCAACGAGGTCTTCTTCGACAACGCGACAACCGAACTCGGCCTGGTCGTGGGAGGGGTCGACCGCGGCTGGACGGTTGCGATGACGCTACTGGGCTTCGAGCGCGGCGCGACCGCGCTCAAGGCACCGATCCGCTTCCGCGACGAGCTGGACCGGCTGATCGAGCTGGTCCGGGAGCGCGGGCTGCACCGCGCCCCCGACATCCGCCGTCGGATCGCCTGGTGCCATGTCCAGGTCGAGCCACTGCGCTGCCACGGGCTGCGCGCCGCCGCCACACTGATCGCCGGAGAGGAGCCCGGCCCCGCCGCCGCGTTCAAGCTGCTCTGGAGCGAGTACCACCAGCGGGCCACCGAGCTGGCCGTGGACGTCCTCGGCCTGGACGCGCTGACCCCGACCGGGCGGTCCTCGCCGAACTGGTTCCACACCGACGACCCCGGTGCGCCGAACTCGTCCGCGTCCTGGACCAGCGTCTACCTCAACGCCCGCGCCGGCACGATCTACGCAGGCTCCTCCCAGATCCAACGCGGCATCGTCGGGGAGCTGGTGCTCGGTCTGCCGAAGGAGCCCCGACCCGCGCCCACTGCCGCACGCTGACTTCCGAGAGCCGAGGAGTGCGTTGATCATCCGCGGTCCCTACCCGGACATCGCCATCCCGGAGGCCTGCCTGCCGGAGTACCCGTTCGCCGAACTCGGCACCGATGACGCCGACCGCCCTGCCGTCATCGACACCTTCCGTCGTGGCTGCACCTACGGTCAGTTGACCGCCGCAATCGGCCGGGTCGCGGCTGGTGTGGCCGAGCGCGGTCTGGGCCGCCACGACGTGGCCGTCGACTTCTCTCCCAACTGCCCGGACTGCCCCGCGGTCTTCCACGGTGTGCTGAGCGCCGGCGCCGTTTGCGCACCGGCAATGCGCTCTACGCGCCGGCCGAACTGGCCCATCAACTCCGCGATTCCGGCGCCCGGGTGCTGTTCGCCTCCGCCGATTTCCTGGACCGGGCGCGCGTCGCGGTCGCCGAGGGCAAGGTCCGGGTGGAGGAGATCATCGTGCTCGGCCCAGCCCGGGGTGCGCCGGCCCGGTCCGGGAGACCGGCTTCGACGGCCTGTCCAAGGGCGGGCCCGGAACTCAGGGCGACTTGTGGTGCCGCGGTCCGAACATCATGCGCGGCTCTCTCGACAACCCCTGGGCGACCGCTGCCACGATCGCCGACGTCGCTGTGGTGGGGGTGCACCACGATGGAGAAGAAGTGCCCAAGGCATTCGTCGTGCGCCGCGCCCCCCGGTCTGGATGCCGAGGAGATCCACGCGTTCGTCGCGGCCAGGGTCGCGCCGTACACGAAGGTCGGGCGGGTCGAGTTCCTGGACCAGATCCCGAAGCTCCTGGCCGGCAAGATCCTGCGCGAGGACGGCGTCTACGGGAGTCGGCGATGTGACGGGCGGCGAAGGGGCCCGAACGCGGGACCGGCGGCAATGCCTGCGTCGATGATGAAAACGTCGGCCGCGTGGTGCACTCCTCGGCAGGCGCTGATGTCCTGTGCGCCGCCGCTTCGGGGTGCGACCGTGTCGGTGACGGCTCCGTGCGAGCCGTGGACGAGTTCGCTCGGCTCGTGTGCCCGAGCGGTTCGCTCGGTCGACGAAAGAGGACGATGAGATGGCCGCGCATGTGATCGTGTTGCCAGGGGGCGGTTATGAGGTGCACGCCGCTCACGAGGCCGAGCCGATCGTCGATTGGCTGATCGGTTTGGGCTTGGAGGCGAGCGTGTTCCGGTATCCGCTCCACTCGCGGCATCCAGCGCCGCTCGCGGCACTTCAGACCGAGATCCGGCGCCTGCGGGACAAGGGGGCCGACACGATCGGGGTCGTGGGCTTCTCGGCCGGTGGGCACCTCGCGGGCCTGGCGGCCCTCGCTTCGGACGTCGATGAGCGGACATCGGTTCAGTTCGCCGTTCTCGGCTATGCGATCACGTCGATGGAGACCGAGACGTACCGTCCTTCGCGGCTCATTCTGCTGGGTGAGGACGCGTCGCCGGAGCTGCGTCGTTCGCTCTCGCTCGACGCGTTGGTCACTTCGTCGGCTCCTCCGTTCTTCCTCTGGCACACGGCGGAGGATCCTTACGTTCCGCCGGAACACACGTATCGCCTTGCTGCGGCGTTGGCCGCCGACAACGTGCCCCACTCGGTGCACGTCTTCCCCCACGGCCCCCACAGCCTGGGCCTTGCTCATGGGGCTGGAGCGGCATCGACCTGGACGCGCTTCGCCGCGTCATGGATGGGCGAGCAGACCGGTGCTCGAACGCCTCACGGAGCTTGACAGCGCCGGCCCCATTGCGATGCCGGGGAGTCTGATCGGGAGTTCCCTGGGATGCCGAACATCGAGCGGCCTCACTGGGGCGGCGCGATGTCTAGGTCGATCCCACGCTCAAGCAACCTGTACGTGCGTGTCTTCTCCGACTACTGCCGAGACCTCGTCGCCCAGGCCCGCGAGCAGCTGCAGGGCGGCCCGAAAGCTGCGCTTCCCTCACCCATGGCGCGACTCGAGTACTACCTCGTCTCCCTCGCCCTCGCCTTCGCCGGCGAGTCGCCCCACCGTGGATTCTTCCTCACCAAGGTCACCGTGGACCGTGCCGGTGAGGACGAGGAGGTGGCGCAGACGGCCCGCCGCGCGTTCGACGATCTCGCCGGCGTCCTCGCGGGCGCGATCCGCGACGCCCAGGACGCAGGGGAAGTGGCCGACCATGTCGACTCCTCGGCTCTGGGGTATCTGCTGCTGAGCGTCATCAGGGGCATCGATTCCATCGCCAAGGCGGATGTCGACGCCACGACGCTCGAGCAGGCGGCGCGATCCGCCGTGGCCCTGATCCCGAGGGCAGAGCCACCTCGTGCGGAGGTCTGACCCCCGCTGAAGCGCGGCGGCCTGCTTCCGCAACGGCACGCGGTCCAAGACAGCAGGAACTCGGCCGTCTGGTCGACGGTATGCAAGCGATTGCCGACGGCCGGAGCGAAGTCCTCGCCGACGAGCCCACCAGGCAGCTCAGAGCTACCCTCACCCAGTCCCCTCAGCGTTGACTCGGGCGACCCGCTCGCGGTTCACGCGCTGTCCCACACGCCGCAGTTCGGCGTGGGTGCGCGGGACGCCGTGGGTCTGGCGAGAGGCGACGTGGATGGCGGTGATCTCGTGGGTGAAGACCGTCAAGACAGCATGCGAACAGGTGTCCCGGCATTCCACGCGGCGATGTCCTCGACCGCGTCCCGATAGAAGACCTCGTACAGATCCCGACTTACGTAGCCGATGTGAGGTGTCACCACAGCATTGCTCAGTGAACGCAGAGCGTGGTCGGCCGGCAGAGGCTCGCGATCGAAGACATCCAGCGCCGCTGAACCGATCCTCTTCTCGACCAACGCCCTGAGCAGCGCCGCCTCGTCCACCACAGGCCCACGCGAGGTGTTCACCAAAATCGCCGTCGACTTCATGAGGCCCAGTTCACGCTCACCGACGAGGCCGCGCGTGCGTTCACTGAGTACTACGTGAATACTCAACACATCGGAGCGCGTGAACAATTCGTCTCGCGAAACGTATGTCGTTCCTTTCGCCTGCGCGTCCGCGGGGATCAGGTTCTTGCTCCAGGCGATGGTCTCCATGCCGAAAGCGCGTCCAATCTCCGCTACCGCAGTCCCCAGTCGCCCGAGGCCCAGAACTCCCAGAGTGGCACCCCTGAGACTCACCCCCAGCCCCTCTTGCCATCCACCTCGGCGAACGGAGTCGACCTGCTGTGGGATCAGGCGTGCTGCGGAAAGAATGAGTCCCCAGGTGAGTTCAACCGTCGGGTACGAGAAATACCCCGTACCGCACACGGTGATACCCAGACGGTGTGCGGCATCCAGATCGATTGCCGCGTTGACCGGCCCGGTGGTGACGAGCAACTTCAGACGGGGCAATCCTTTGAGGGTTGAGGAGGGGAAAGGGGTCCGCTCTCGCATGGCCACCACTACCTCGTACTCGGCGAGCGCCATCACAACCGCCTCCTCGTTCTCGAAGGCTTCAGCGAAGACATGCACCTCGGCGGGGAGCGAATCCCAGTCGGCCAGGCCCAGCGCAACGCCTTGATAGTCGTCCAGAATCGCGATTCTCATGCGGAATCCTCCCATTGTTGCCGATTGGACCGAAGTGTCGGTGGGCGGGGTTTGCACTTCCTGACGCGGCTGGTCCGGCGAAGCACAGGGGAGCCTCGTCCAGCCGCCCGCGGGGGAAGGAGCATTCAAGGTTCACACGCTACGGACTGTCGCGGCCGGAGCGTGAGCGGCAGTCAGCCGCGATCAGACGAGGCTTTCAGCATCGTGGCGGGTTCTTTCGGCGGCACGGTGAACGCCGGGTGCCGTGTGGTGCCGTTGCCTGGTGCGGAGTGTCTTTCGTCGGTGTCGGCCCAGTGGGCTATGGGTGTGTCGTCGGTTGTGGCCCGGTGTGGTGTGGGGGCTGCCGGGCGTTGTTCGGTGGTGCGGAAGGCCAGCAGGACTGCGGAACCCGCGGCCCACAGGATGAGTGTCGCCAGCGGGGCGAGGACGTGGGAACTCTGGAAGTAGCTGAGGTCGGCGATGGCGCGGACGGCGGCGCCGGGGGGCAGCAGTGCCGACACGGTCCGTGCTCCGCTGGGCATCAGGTCGGCACCGACGGTCGCGCCGCTGGTGGAGTTGCCGACGGTGAGCAACAGCAGGGTGGCGAGAGGGATACCGAGGGGGCCGACGTAGGTGGCCAGCATCTTCGTGGTGAAGGCCGCGGCGGCGGCCAGCAGGGCCAGGACGAAGGCGAGGGGGAGATACGGTGCGGGGACGGCGTCGAGGATGGGGCCGGCGATGGCGGCCGCGACAAGGCCCGACGCTGCGGCGAACCCGGCCATGAGGGTGAAGCGGTGCCGCAGGTGGAGCAGGCCGCTGAGTCCCACGACGTTCTGGGCGAGGGCGAAGCCGGAGAGGGTCACCCCGAAGGAGACGTAGAACCCGGCCAGGCCGCGGGCGTCGTACCGGTCGAGCGGCACGATGTCGGAGACGCTGAGGTGCTGGTCGGCGCCGTGTGCGTAGGCGGTGACGAGTGTGGTGACGGCGGTGGTCGTGGACAGTCCGTTCGCGCTCGCGACGTCGAGTTTGAGGTCTTTGCCGTGAGGGCCGGTGCCGAGCACGGCCACGATGTCCCGGTGGCGCAGCGCATCGCGTGCCTCGGTGGTGGAGTCGGCGCGCCGGACGTCGATCGAGTCGCCCAGGGCCTGCTGGACCTTGTTCGCCAGCTGCGATCCCGTGACCGCCACGGGGATCCGGTGGGGCTGGGGGTCGCGCATGAGTCCGACGTAGCAGCTGACGAACGCCGAGACGATGACCAGGCCGATCAGGAACGGCTGCAGCCAGATCCGGATGGGATGGCGGCGCCTGTGATGCGGGGGGCGGGGCTGGGGATGCACTCCGGGTTTCTCCATGACTGGTGGTGGGATCGACGACAGGGGGACCCGTTCGCGGTAACACCATTGGGTTCCTCACCGCCGGGTCACCCCCTCGAGCCGGGCGGCGGTGGCGACGGCCTCGGCGATCGCGGTGCACACCTGGGCGACGCCGGGGGAGTAGGAGGTCGTCGCTGTCGCGCCGTGCCACGGCCGATGTGATCGCCGTCTTGCCGCGGCGGTGCAGCGCGAAGACCGGCTTGCTGTCCCGGCCGACGGCTTCGCGGTGCTCGCCTGACGTGGCGCTTTCTGCGTTCATGACTGCAGTTCCTTCGTGCGCGTCGCGTCTGCATGCCCTGGGCAGGCGAACGCGACGGCTGCGGTGGAGGTCCGTTCCCCCCGGGCTGGTGCCGTGCGGTGGTGAAGGCCGGAAGGTGTCCATCACCTCGTCGGGGTGCCGGGTGCCGGCCAGCGGGACCGGGGTCACCAGGACCAGACCGAGAGCCCGGTCGGGGTGCTGTGCGGCCACCAGCTCGGCCACCGCCCATCCCAGGCTCTGCCCGACTATCACGAAGGGCTTGCCGAGGGCGTCGGCCACGGTGCGCACCTCGTCGGCGAACCGGGCGTAGGTGAACGGCCCACTCGCCTGCGTGCGGTCCCCGCTCTTGGCCAGGCCGAGGGTGACGCATGCGATGCCGGGGGTGGTGAGTTCGCCGACCAGGCCGTCCCAGACGTACTGGTCGTCCAGGAAGCCGTGGACGAACACCACAGCGAAGTCTCCCTCGCCCTGCCGCCGGAACCGCACATCGCTCGTTCCGACCCGCTCTGTCCTCATTGCCGCCCTCACTTTCCCGGGGCGACCCCGACCTCGCCCGAGGTGGACCATTCCTTGGTGTTGATCGGGGACGACGGCGGTGAAGAAGGAGATGGGCGCGAGATTGGCCACGCCATCGGTCGACACCGTGCTGACCCAGGCCACGGCGCGCGGAATGATGCTTCCGATCAGCAGTTTGTACGCGTGGGCGGCGTCGAGTTCTGCAGCGTCAATGATCATCGTCACACCTCCATCAGTGGGAACGCGGCAGGGGAACAGCGCTGCACGCCGTACGACCACTGCCGGGAGAGCGACTCATGGGTGGCGCCGGGGAGAGGGGGCGCTGCATCTCGAGTCCCGTTGAAATAATCGTATGCCTTTTGGCTATGTCGCGCAAGACGGACATTACGGCGCCGTATCACCGTGCCGGGAGAACGCAAGAACATAGCTGTATCGCGGTTGTCTCTGGCGGAGAGCGCCAGCGCCCGCTGTGGTGACACCCAAAGAGGAGTTGGCCGATGAGGATCCTGGTGGTGGGCGTCGACGGGAAAGGTGGACCGTCCTGTGTCCCCGCGTGATTGGAGTGCCCTGCTCATACCCATGGCGCGGAACAGAAATCTCAACTGGACGGCCACAGCCAAGAGTGCGGCCCGACCGCGGCCGCCATGTCGTCGACGGCCTGCTCAAGCCCGGCGGTCTTGACCGCCAGCAGGACGATGTCGTAGGGGGCGTCGATGTCCCGGGCGGACCTGGAGAGTACTGCTCGTACACCGGCAACCTGGGAACGGGCTCCGTGCTCTCCTCCTGTGCCAGGGCGACGGTGCGTCGGACCAGGTGGGGAACAAGCGATCCGGCCGTCGTGTCCGCGGGGGCGAGGGCGTCGGGTACCTCGGCGCCGACCATTGCAAAGAGGTCCGCCGTATGCAGACCGAGCACGGGAGTGAGCCCCCGAAGCAAAGATGGGTTCGGCGCTCCGCTGTTGAACACTGTGCGCAGTTCGAGCTCGGCGACGTCGGCGAGTTGGGCCAAGGCATCGATGTCCAGCTGCCTGAGACTCGCTAGTCGCTCCAGCACGCCCAGGTCCGCATCCCCCGCCATCCGGCCGGCCTAAAGGCTGTCCCACAATGATCAACTGACTCGACATGGTCAGCATCGACGATGCCCACCTTGGGTCGGTCTATCCGGCGAGCGCGAGGAGCATGGCGTGATGAACGCCGTCGCCCTTCAATCGGCAGTCGCGGCGGACCTTCCAGCTCTTCATGCTGGCGAAGGCGTGTTCGACGCGGGCGCGGACCTCGCGGTGTGAGCGGATGTGTTCCTCTTTCCAGGCCGGGAGGTCGACCTGGCCTGGTTCACGGCGGTGCGGGATCACCAGGCCAGTGCCGCGGTATCCGCCGCCAGCGATCACCGTGGTGTTGCCGACGACGGCCTTGGCTCCGGACAACTCCCATGCGATGTCGTGCAGTCGTTGCGGTTGCCAGGTCGAGGTCGGCCAACTGCGACGACCAGCCGTGTATCGGCGTCGATGACGACCTGGTGGTTGGTGGAGTACCGGTAGTTTTTCGACTGCTCTGCCACCGCATGGTCACGTGTGGGTACCAGGGTGCCGTCCACGATGAGCACGGTGTCCTTGCGGAACCGTCGGCGCGGCCGCAGTGTGAGCAGCGGTGCGATTCGGTTGATGATGCGGTCGGCCGCAGACTTCGAGATACCGACAGGGCCGCGAGCCGGCGCAGCGTCAAGTTGGTGCGCCAGTAAGCCGCCACCAGCAGGACGCGGTCTTCCAGAGGCAGGCTCCACGGCCGGCCTCGGCGGACCGTGTCCGCTCCCTCGCGGCGCAGGGCGGTCACCAGCTTGCCGAAGCAGCGCGGGCTCGGCCCGGTGAACGGGCCTGTCCAGGACGGCTGTGACGCCGTGATCACACCAGCCACGAGAAGATCGTCCCACCGCGCTACGAACTGCCGGAGAGGGAGGCACCCATGGAGACAGGCTTGGTCGGTCGTCTGGAAGAGGCAGCGAATCGTTTCATGATCCCCCTGCGCTTGAACGAGGGGTTCGATGAGCAGGCACTCCTTCAGCTACAGGAGGAGATCGATCACTGCGGGACGGCGTGGAGGGAAGGAACCCACGTACCGAAGCGTGCGGCGTTGATCCTCGCCGAACTCTTTCCAGCGATCGAGGCTTGCGCCTGGCTGTACGACGGGAACGTGCGCCAGCGGATCCAGGAGGCGGGAGCGATGGTGTCTGAGGCGGTGACCGCTGCTTTGGACTGAGCGCCTTCCTGTAGGCCCCAGCGCGAAGGGGCGCGAGCGGGCGGCTCAGCAGGAGCTGGGGACGAGCCCAGTGCGGCGGGACACTCTTAGAGGTCGTTAAGTCCGATCTTCCTTGGTTCGTGATCGCTCGATCGTGGTACTGATCGCCGCCCGGGCCGTCTGCCGCTGAGCGCCTGCGGGCAGGCGCTCAGCGGCCCTGGCCACGCCTCCAGTAAGCCGACTCCGACCCGGCGTTCTCCCGGGACAGCGGCGGGAGGGGAGGTACTGGCGTAGGCGGAGCAACAGTTCATAGAACACGTGGTTCAATGACCGCATGGTGGAGGACCGTACATTTCTGGGGCCGCTGGAACTGACCAACGGCCGTTGGGGAGTCGGGGACGCCACACGACCTGACGCCCACTGGGTGGAGTTCCGTCCGGACGGGCTCTACCAGCACGAGCCAGACTCCGAGGGACAGTTGATCCCGTGGTCCAGGATCATGAATGGCATCTGGATCACCTGGGGCAAGCACTCCTGGAACACAAACAGCAGAGGCGTATACACGCTGAGGGGAATGGTCGCCACGCGCAACGGCGGCTGGATGCACACGACACTGCGCCACCCGTACGAGGACCACCAGCTGCGCTTCGACCAGCACACGCGCCCGTACCGGGCGGTGGACGCCCTCCGGCTGGAGTCCCTGCTGCGGCAGCTCACCACTGAGGGAAAGCTACATCTCCTCGGCGACCCGGAATGGGTGGGTCGTGCCGCGGAGTACCTGGCCGGCGGGAAGAACCGCTGGATTACCGGCCGTGCACTGCGGCAGGTGGCGGCGGAGGCCCTGGCAGCAGCCGGCCCTGGCAGCCCCTGACAGCCGCCATCGCCATCGGCGCCGTGGGCGGACAACAGACATCAAGATTGCCACTGCGGACTGGGCACGGCCCTCACCCCGCCATCGCCGGAGAGCACCCTATCTGCGCCATGTGCAAGGTCATCAAGTCCGTTTCTGGTAGCGGCCTCGTTCGGGTTGGGCGAGGAAACCTTGCCGGGTGAGGCGTCCGAGGCGGCTGCGGGTGACGTTGACGGACGCCTCGCCGATGGGCATGTCGAGGAGTTCGTGCAGCTCACGAGCTCGGAACACTAGCGACCCTGGCAGCCCGTCCGGTTCTGGTAGAAGATCGCGTTCACGACCTCCTTCAGGTCGCAGGACCCGGGGTCCCCGGTCGCCGAACGCGCCACCCGATCCTGCTTCCAGGCCGTGATCATCGGCTCGATCAACGCCCCCTGCGCATCCGATAAGTCGCTGGGGTACGGCTCTCTCTCCACGCCCGCATCCGAACATGGACATGCCCATGAGGTGGCCCCGTGCAGCGATCATTACCACGAGCGGGCGATCGCAGACCGGGGAAGAGCGGACTTAACGCCCACTTGGCATGGTGATAAACCCGCAGCAGTAACCGAACGCACGCTGCTGGGGCCGGACAACGACGTATCCAGCCCTCTGGCCGGCGAAGTTACTCCGACGTGCGCCAGACGCGACCTCGACCGTACCGAGGACACGGAGCGCGTTTGAGGTCTACTTCCGCGCCAGTTCTGGTTGGGTAGCTTGATCGGCATGGATCAGGGGCGGGTAGTTGAAGCGTTTCGGCTTGAGGCGGGGCAGCTCGCGCAGGAGATGGCTGGGGTTTCGGCGGCCGAGTGGGGTCTGCCGACGCGGTGTGCACCGTGGAACGTGAGCGACTTGCTGGCTCATGTCCGGGTGGTGATTGCCTGGCTGCCGGGCATGCTGGCCGCGCCGGCGCCGATCCGGGCCGAGGTCTCGGCAGTGGAGTACTACCGGCCCGACGCCCGTTTCGCTCCGGGCGCCAACGCGGCTCGGATCGCTCTGGCCCAAGATCATGCGGCCGAACAGCTCAGCGGTGCCGCACTTGCCGACGACTTCAACGCCACTTGGCAAGAGGTGGACCGACTGTGCCGGGCCGAGCCCGAAGGGCGTGTGGTTCGCACCCGGCACGGCGATCCGATGCTCCTGTCGGCGTTCCTGCTGACACGCGTGGTTGAGGTCGCCGTGCACGGCCTGGACCTGGCCGACGCCCTGGGGCGCGAGCCGTGGCTGACTTCCGAGGCCGCAGATGTGGTGCAGGGACTTCTGCTCGGACCGGACGGGGCAGCGGCACCGGAGAAGCTGGGGTGGAGTCAGCTTCGCTTTCTGCGCAAGGCGACGGGGCGCGAGCCGATTACCAGGGAGGAGGCATCGGACGTCAGCCGCCTGGACATCCGCTGGCTCACGCTGGGTTGAGAAGTCGCCAACTGACGCCAGCCAAACGCTGCGGAACGGTTGCTGGATGCTGTCGACGATCCCCCCAGGGTAGGTCGATCTGGGCGGAGGGCTTCAGTGCAATCAGCGCAGTGCGCGCCTTGGCCACAGCGATTCGGGTGGTCATGGGCATACCGCCATCGTCTCGCCGCAGGACGATCACCTCTCCGGCAACGTCGACAACGGCCACCGCGGGCGGAGGGAGACCTCACTCCGCACCGACCGCCAACGCGGCTTGCACCAACCACCGTGCCTTGGCCAACTTCAGGTCACTTTCCCAGTAGTCCGACCGCTCCGTACCACACCGGACCCGGGTTGAGCAGATCCGGGTAGAGCCCTGTCATCCGGTCGAAGAACTCGCGGGCAGTCGGGTTTTCGTTGAGCAGCCGGATGGCGTCCAGCAGGTACTGCCGGGTTCTGTCGAGAATGGCGGGATCATCCGGCAGGTCCTTGTTCTTGTGGCCGGCCACAACCGTGCGCGGCTCGAGCGCGGCGACGCGATCGATGGCCGTAAGCCATTTCTGCAGGCCGCCATTGCCGCCTTCGAGGATGTACTGGTGCACCCCGTTGTAGGCGACGTCGCCGGCCACCACGAGGCCGATGGACGACACGTGCAGGACGGACGTCTCGTCGGTGTCCGTGTGCCCGACCTCGACGGCCTGGACGAGGTTGCGCTCCAGCTGGAAGCCATCGGCGGGAACGGGCTGGGCAAGAACCGGGCTGTCGGGGATCAGGCCGGGGAAGCGCTTGTCCCACATTTGTTCGCGCCCGTCGGTGGCCTGCTGGTGCATGACCTCGATGGTGCCGCGGGTCGCGTAGACGATGACGCCGTGGAATCGCTTGACGAGTTCCGCGGTGCCGAACCAGTGATCGCCGTGCCCGTGGGTGGAGTAGATGTGGGTCAGGCGCCTGCCGGACCGCTCGACCCAGTCACCGACCTGTTCGGTCTGTTCACGGGTGAAAGGCGGATCGACCAGGACGGCGTTCTCTTCCCCGAAGATCAGCGTCGAGGTCAGCGGTGAGGAGACGAGCCGGTCACCGTTCGGCAGGCGTTCCTCGCCGGCCCTGGCTGTGCCGTCCGAAACGAAGGTCTCGTACTCCAGAGAGCCGGGTGCGGATCCGGTCATGATGACTCCTCCCTGAGGGGCAACGTGCGGCCCACGCGGTCGTCTGGTCACTAGCTGCGGCGGCGGACCGCTTGCGCAGCGGAATTCAATGCCTACACGACGACGACCATGCGACATAATCACACGCACATGGGTTCTGTCATTGGATCGAGCTGCTTGCGGCTGGAGAAGTGCGACAGGCCAGGCAGCATTCACAGGTATCGATATGGCTGATCGGCTACAGCTCCCTCGTGGCTGCCTCTGAGTCCCAAGGAAGCGATCATGCCCGGAGCGCAACTGAGCTGGAGTGTCCACGTGGCGCCGTCGATCCCCACCGAGATCGCGGAGCTGCCGCCCGACGTCCCCCGGCGCATGTGGTCGCCCATCACGGCCACACTGATCGCAGGCGAGCGCGATGCGGTGCTGGTCGACGCGCTGATGACCGCCGAGCAGGCCGACCGGCTGGCCGACTGGGTTGCGGCGAGCGGCATGAATCCCACCACGGTCTTCGTGACCCACGGGCACGGTGACCACTGGTTCGGGCTGGGCACCCTTTTTGAACGTTTCCCGGGGGCGCGCGCGGTGGCGACGCCCGCGGTGGTGGAGCAGATGAAGAAGCAGATGGCACCCGAGTTCGTCGCGTCGTTCTGGGACAAGCGCTTCCCGGGCCGGATCCCGGACAGGCTCGTGGCCGCGGAGCCGCTGGCCGGCGATCGGCTGGAGCGGGAGGGCCATGACCTTGTCGTCGTGGGACTCGGGCACACGGACACCGATGACACCCCCTGTCTGCACGTGCCGTCGATCTGTCCGCACGTGTCGTCGATCGGCCTGGTCGTGGCCGGAGACGCCGTCTACAACGATGTTCACCTCTATCTCGCCGCATCGCCCGCCGAGGGCCGCCGAGCCTGGCTGGACGCACTCGACACCATTGCCGCGCTGGAGCCAGAAGCGGTGGTCGCGGGGCACAAGAACCCCGACCGTCCTGACGACCCGAAGGCAATCGCCGAGACCCGGCGCTACATCCACGACTTCGAGGCGGTCGCAGAGCACACCGAGACCACTCTCGACCTCTACCGCGGCATGTCGGAACTGCGTCCTGGCCGGGTCAACCAGGGGACTGTGGGGCTCGGCGAGGTCCGCCAAGGGCTGACCGGCCGGGCCGTGGCCGCCCGGTCACACCATGGTCGGGGCGCCCGGCGCTGGGAGGCGTCAGCCGAGTGCGTATCCGACGTGCAGATGCTTCTGCCCCCGACTCACCCGAGCGGCACAGCCTGCAAGGGCGAACCCACCGGGCCCGACGCGGAACTTCGGGAAACCGACACTCGTCATTCGGAGAGTTAGACTTCCAGACGTAATAAGTAAATAGGCTATGGACATGTTGCTGTAGCTGCCGTCACCGAAAGAGATCCGCGAATGTCCTGGACTGCGACCGCCCGATACGGCCTGGAGCCCGCCCCGGGCGGGCTGGCCTTCGTGCAGGACCTGCTCAACACGCTGTCCGCCGGCAAGCCCCGGGAGTCCGACCTTCTGCAGACCGCCGAGGGCGCCCGTGGTTGGCTCGACCAGGCATTGAAGAGCTGGAGTGGGGTGTCCCACCGTCCCGCACCCGGCATCGAACTGACAGCCGAGGACGTGCAGGGCCTGCGCGATTTCCGTCATGACCTGGGGCAGAGCCTCCACGCCCAGCTCGGTGACTCGGCGACGGAGGTCGGCCCGGCGGCTTCACTGATGACCTTGCCCACCGCGCTGCGGCTCGACGAACATGGGGCCATCCATGCCGAGCCCCGCGGCACGGGATGGCGGCAGGTGGCGTCACTCGCCCTCATCGAGGTCTACCAGGCGCAGTGCACCGACACCCTGCGCCGCCTGAAGGCCTGCCGAAACACGCGCTGCCTGGTTGCCTTCTACGACCGGTCCCGCAACAACAGCGGCGTCTGGCACGACGTCCACGTCTGCGGCAACGCGGCCAACCTGCGCAACTATCGTGCGCGCAAGCGGGCCGGCGCCGATCAGGTCTGACAGTCGGCCCTCCGGCGCGGTCCTCGCCGTTGTGCCTCGCTCGCCGGCACCTGAGCCGCCCGCCGCAGGAGGGCTTGCTGTCATTCGTATGTGCTCCCCGGCGAGGAACCAGGGCTCCCGCTTGGCTGGTGCTGTCAGAAGTAGTGGACGTCGCGCAGGTCGATACTGACCATGAGGTGATCGTGGTCGGGACGTCCGTCGGACCGGCGGAGGTACGCGCGACGCCTGGTCGGGAACTTGATTCCGTCTGCTTCATCGATGTCGTAGACGTACTGCGCGGCCGCGAAGCCGCCGGCGATGTCAACGTGGTAGTCGTGGCGCCTGAGCAGATAGTCGTCCCCGAAGTAGAAGTCCTGCACCGTGCTGTGGCTTGCGATGTCGTCCGGGAAAGTGACCCGCAGATGACGCCATCGCTCAGTCGACGACTCGTTCCACGGTTCCGCCTCCTCTACGCCCATGCCGCTCATGATCGCGAAGAACGGCGTGGTCAGGTACGTCCACAGGGCATAGCCGTTGAAGTAGGCGCGGTCCAGTGGATCCCAGGGCGTTTCCAGGGTGTGTCCCCGGAATGACGCTCGTGGATTGGAGCGCTCGGCTACGACGGTGCCGTCGTCGCGTTCGATCGCGATGCGGTCGGGTGTGAAGTCTGAGCGCTGTTCGGGAGCCCCGAAGGGGCGCACTGAAGCGTGTTCCTTGTGCATGTCGACAGTCATGCGGCGTGGCTGGAGGTCCTGGGGCAGGCCCTTGCCCGCAAATAGCTCTCCGTCACTGACGATGGTGGCAGTCACGGTTGCGTGCCGGCCCCACCGCTCGGTGCCGCCATGAGCCTTGAGAACTGCTGAGAGCAGGTTGGTCACATCTCCTCCAACAGCCGGCGAGCAGGGTGCTCGGTTTGCGCCTTACGGAGCCTGGAAGGGCTCGGAGACTTTGATGCCGAAGCTCGGTGGACGGGTTGCTCACCGTCTCCGGGCTGGGCGCGTACTGCGCCGGCAAGCACGCACTCGAAGCCATCGCCGCGACCCTGCGCGACGAGCTCACGCCCATCGGAATCACCGTCCAGACCATCGACCCCGGTCCGTAAGAAACCGGCTTCAACGACCGCATGGCCGACGCCGGTCCCGCCACAGGCGTGATGCGCCCGCCCCCTGGGAGGTACCGACCGGAGGAGCGAGTCGGCTCGGTCCGAACCGAAGGCCGACCGCCCAAGGGCCCGGCGATGTGTACTTGATCAGGTGAGACCGAGCTGGCGGAGCATGCCGAGTTCATCGCTGCTGCCCCAGCGCTCGACCATCTTCCCGTCGGCGAACCGGCTGATCTGCATGCCGCGGTAACTCACCGTCTTTCCCGTCGGACTGTGCCCCATCAGTTCACCGAGATGTGTGCCCGTGATGGTGTAGGCGAACGCGATTTCGTCGTCGGTGGCCATGACGTGCTCGACCTCGATGTGCAGATCGGGGAAGGCCCGCCGCATCGCGGCGAACATCTCCTCATAACCTTCCGGTCCCGGAACCTGGCCCGGGGCCGGGTCGTGGTCCACAGAGTCGGGCGCCACGTATTCCTCGAGCTCGCCGAGGTGGTCAGTGTTCACCGCTGATCCGAAGCCCTCCAGGACGGCGGCGTTGCTGCTGCGCGACATGACGCGCTCCTTGACGTTGCAGCCCTGGGCGTACACATCGACGATGTGCAGTAGCCCCTTCCTCCCCTCCACGATAGGTGTGGCGGCCTGAGGTGGCCTGCTGACGCCGGGGAGGGCGGCCAGGGCGTCGGCGGCTGCTTTCTTCACTTGAGGCCGCTGAGCATGACGCCGCGGATGTAGTACTTCTGGAGCAGCAGGAAGAGGATCAGGACCGGCAGGATGCTCAGGACGAGGCCGGCCATGACGATGGGCATCGTGCGGGTCGGGTCGACGTAGTCCTGCAGGAGCTGGATGCCGACGGGCAGGGTCATCACGTCCGGGTTGGCGGTCGACACGAGCAGCGCCCAGATGTACTCGTTCCAGGCGTCGACGAAGGTCAGCAGCCCGAGCGTCACCATGACCGGCTTGGTCTGCGGCACCACGATCCGCCACCACACGGCGAACTCGCCGGCCCCGTCGATGCGCGCGGCCTCGAGGACCTCGTCCGGGATCGAGACCATGAACTGGCGCATCAGGAAGATCCCGAAGCCGTTGACGAGAAAAGGCATGGCGAGTGCGGTGATGCTGACGGTCAGGCCCGCGCCGCCGCGCCCGAACAGGTCGTTGCCGCCCGCGAGCGGCCAGTGCACCAGGATCAGGAAGTGCGGGATGAAGAAGAGGAACGGGGGGAACATCATCGTCGACAGCACAAGGCGGAAGATGAAGTTCCGTCCGGGGAAGTGGAGTTTGGCGAGCGCGTAGCCGGCGAGTGACGACGTGAGCAGCACCGATCCGGTGATCACGGCGGTGGCGAGGACGCTGTTGCGGAAGAGCACCGGCAGATCGAGCTGGTGGATCGCCGCCCGGTAGTTGGACAGGTCGAACGCCTCGGGCAGGAACCGGTACGGCAGCGTCCCGGACTCGCCGGGCCCCTTGAAGGACGTCATCACCATGTCGAGAAACGGCACCACCGTGAGCACGGCGCCGGTCACGACCACCAGATACGAGAACCACGGGAAGCGGCGGCGGATCATGTGTCCTCTCCCTTGCGCCGGAAGATCCACAACTGCACGAGGGTGACCACGAGGACCACAAGGAACAGCACGAAGGCCGCGGCGCTCGCAGTGCCCCAGTCGCCGTACGAGAAGGCCTGCCGGTACATCTCCAGCGCGGCGACATTGGTCGCGTCACCCGGGCCGCCTTTGGTCATCACGATGATCAGCGCGAACGACTGCAGGCCGGTGATGAACTGGGTGATGCACACGAACAGCAGGGACGGTCGCAGCAGCGGCAGTGTGATCTTCCAGAAGACGGTGACGGGCCCGGCACCGTCGAGCGCGGCGGCCTCGTAGTACGACTCGGGAATGGACTTCAGCCCGGCGGTCAGGATGAGGATCGCCGTGCCGACCGAGGCCCAGGCCTGTACGACCACGACTGAGGGCAGCGCGGTGTCCGGGTCCTGGAGGAACCCCACCGAGCCGAGCCCGAGGGCGTTGAGGACGCCATTGACGAGGCCGCCCGGCTCGTACATGTACTTCCATACGTTGCCGATGGCGACGACGGTCGTGACGATCGGCAGGAAGTACAGGGTGCGCCACAGCCCCTGGAACCGCAGCTTGTCGATGCAGGTGGCGACGAGCACGGAGCCGGCGAGCGCGAGGGCCACGGTGCCCAGGGCGAACAGCAGCGTATTGGTGAGGATCGGCGTCAGGAACGTCGAACCGTCCACGAAGAGGTCGGCGAAGTTGTCCAGGCCGACCGGATCGATGTCGCCGAGGTCGAACCCGGCCCAGCGGGACATCGACAGCAGCAGCGCGAAGCCGAGCGGCAGGATCAGGAAGACCGCGAAGAACAGCAGCGTCGGCGTCAGGAAGAGATAGGCGACGACGGCCTGGCGGCGTCGGGGCCGGGTCCGGCGGCGGCCGTCGACGGCGGGCCCGGTGGACCCGGCGTCCCGGGGGCTGTGTACCCGCTCGGTCGTCTCCGGTGCCAAGGCGTTCACCATGAGCGCGACACCTCCTGATCGACCTGACGGCGGATGGTGCGCAGTGACTCGTCGACCGACTGCTGACCGGTCCACAACGCCTCGATGTTCTTGCGCAGCAGCGACTTGGCCTGCTGCGCGCCCGCTACGTTCGGCTCCGGCACCGCGTACTCCAGCGCGTCCAGGAACGGGCGCAGGTTCGGATCGCTGCCTTCGCTCAGGAGTGTCCGCATGTCCTCGGCGCGGCCGGTCAGGGAGCCGACCGACACCTGCAGGGAGCTCATCCGGGTCGCTGTCGCACCCTTCTTGGCGCTCTTGACGCTCACCTTCCCGGTGTTGAGCCAGCGCAGGAACTCCCAGGCCTCACGCGGGTGTTCACTGGCCGTGTTGACCCCCAGCATGAAGCCGGTGGAGAGTGTGGCGCGCCTGCCGTCCGCCTCGGGGACGGGCAGCGGCGCGACGCCGACATCGCGGTAGGCGTTGCCCATCTCGGTCTTCAGGCTTCCGGTCCACCAGCCGGCGCTGACCACCATGGCCACCCGTCCGGACTGGAACGCCTTGTAGACGTTGACGCCAGGGGCGCTCGCACCTTTGACGACGAGGCGGTGCTCCAGGTCGAACACGGCCCGGCCGGCCGGCGAGTCGATGGCGGTGCTCCTGCCGTCCGCGGAGACGAACGTTCCGCCGGCGGCGTTGAGCAGGGCGAGCGTCTGGCCGACGGTGGTGGAGTCGTCGTAGGTCGACAGCCCGAACCCCTGGACCAGCGTGTTGCCATACCGGTCCCGCTGGGCGGTGCGGTAGGCCGCCTCCTCCAACTCACGCCAGGTGCCCGGAGGACGCTCGAAGCCGGCCTCGCGCAGCAGCCGCTTGTTGTAGTAGAGGGCGTACGTCTGCACCTCGGTCGGGTAGCCGTAGATCCTGCCCCCCACCGACGAGGCACCGACCGCGGCCCCGCCGTAGCCGCGTCTGATCTCCTCGGCGTGCTCGGACGGAGCGGGCCGCAGGACGCCGGCCTGGACGAGCTGGCCGTTCCACAGACAGTACGGATGGAGGATGTCGGCGCCCTGGCCCGCGGCCTGCCGGACCATGAACGTGGTCAGCAGGTCCGTGAACTCGACGGCCTTCGTCCGCACCTTGACCCGGTCATGAGTGGCGTTCCACTCGTCGACCGGGCGCTGCAGGGCCTCCTTGAGCGCCCCGCTCGCGTAGTGGGAGAGCAAGGTGAGGACGATCGGATCCCCGGGCCGCCCGGTGCCCTGGTACGGCGCGGCGCATCCGGAGGCGAGCAGCGCCGGGGGCAGCAGCGCCGAGGTGAGCGCAAGCGCGAAGTGACGGCGGCTCAGGCCACCGATTCGGTGTGACGACGTCATCGGGCGGCCTCCCGACGCATCACGCGAAACACCCGGGTCGTGGTGAAACCGCTCTTGCGGTACAGGTGGCCCGCCGGGGACTGCTCGCCGGTCCACAGGAACCACGCGGAGTGCGCGCGGCGCGCCCGCATCCGCTCCAGGACCAGGTGGAGCAGGACCTTGCCGAGTCCGGTGCCGCGCATCTCCTCCAGCACGCCGAACGGCCCGAACCGCTCGTCCACCGAGTCGAACGTGCCGTGCATGGCCCAACCGACCAGGCGACCCGAAGGGTCCCGGGCGACGACGATCCGGTCGAGCGGTGTGCCCGCGGCCAGACACTGCCGGATCGTGCACGCCCAGTCCGGGCCGAAGTGGTTCCCGGCGAGCGCGAACAGGTCCACCAGGTCGTCGTCGTACGGAGTGGCGAACCGGTAGCCCTGCGCCGTCAGTTCGTCCAAGCGGCACGCGACATCCTCCGGGATGCGATAGCCGACCAGGCCGCGGTCCATCGCCGCCGCCTCGTACAGTGTACGAAAGCCCAGGGACTCAAGGAGCCCGGCCGCTTCGGGGTACGCCTCGGCGTCCAGGCCGGGGAGGACGTAGTTCGGGGTGTACGAGGAGAAGTCCACCCGGGTGCGGCCGTGGCCGTGCAGCCAGTCGAGGGCGTCGGTCAGCAGCCGGCGGCCGAGGCCGCGCCCGCGGACGGCCGGGTCGACGAAGAAGAACGGGATCCAGCCCTGCTCCGGCTCCAGGTCGGTGCCGGTCATCGGCGTCAGACGGCGCACCGCGTAGGCCGCGCCGAGGACACGGTCGCCGTCGACGGCGACCCGAAGGCCCTCCGGATCGAAGTTGGGGTCGAGCAGCACCAGGGAGCGGAAGCGGTCCGGGGTGATGGAGTCGGCCGGCGCACTCCGGCGCCACGACTCCACCAACCGCGGGCCGTCGCCCGGGCCGAAGCCACGCATCTCGACCCCGGATGTCGTCGTGCGATCGGTCGTCGACGGGGTGGTCGTCATCAATGGGGTTGTCCTTCCATACGCAGATCACGGACGGCGTCGAACGTCGCCCGCGGCGTCGGCGTCGGCGACGGGGCTGGTCGTGGTGTGGGTGATGACAGCGGGCAACGCGTCGCGGCGGCGGCCCAGGAGGTCTCAGGAGTAGAGCAACACGTCGTCGCCGGCCCACCGGCCGGGCGGCGCCGGTGGATCGCAGAGCGGCAGCGGGTCTTCGCCCGCGTCGACGGCGCGCCGCAACCGGTCGGACCCCCACAGCAGGTCGATGAAGTGCCGGTGGCCGGTCCCCTCCACGCCGCCGTCCGAGGCGCGCCAGTCGAAGTCTCCCGGGTACAGCCGCCGCAGCGTGGCCAGCATCGCGACAGCGGTACGCACGGGCGCGAACACCTCGCGATCGGTGATGTGGAGTTGGACCCCGCGCAACGGCCGTCCGGCGTGTTTGTGAAAGGTCGGTACGTACCGCAGATCACGGAAGTGCACTCCAGGCAGGGCGAGCTCGGCGAGCGAGGGCGCGAACCGCGCGTCGATGTACGGGGCCCCGACGATCTCGAAGGGCTGCGTCGTACCACGGCCCTCCGAGAGATTCGTCCCCTCGAACAGACAGGTGCCGGGGTAGAACGTGGCAGTGGTCGACGACGGGATGTTCGGCGAGGGCGCGACCCACGGCAGGCCGGTGGCCCCCGCGTCCATGGCGCGTTGCCAGCCGACGGCCTCGATCACCGTCAAGTCGGCTGCACTGCCCGCCACTTGGGGTACGGCCGAGGCGTTGAGATGCCGGGCGAGTTCACCGCAGGTAAGACCGTGGCGGACGGGTACCGCCGCGCGCCCGACGAAGCTGGCCCACGCCGGGTCGAGGAGCGGGCCCTCGCTGACGAGTCCACCGAGGGGATTCGGCCGGTCGGCGACCACGAACCGTACGCCCGTACGAGCCGCCGAGACCATCAGGTCGAACATGGTCCACACGTAGGTGTAGAACCTGGCCCCGATGTCCTGCAGGTCGTACACGAGGGTGTCGACGCCGCTGTCGACCAGTAGTTTGTCGAGGCGCTCGCCACTGCACCGGTAGGTGTCGTGGACCGGCAGGCCGGTGGTGGTGTCCGCCTGAGCGGCGTCGCTTTCGCCGGCCTGTTCGGTCCCGTGCAGCCCGTGTTCGGGACCGAACAGGGCGACCAGCCGCGCGCCGGCCTCGAGCAGTGCGGGCGCGGCCGGGCGCAGGTCGGGGAGGACGCCGGTGTGGTTGGTCACCAACCCGAGCCGTCCGGGCCCGGCAAGTCCGGGCGACGCGTGCAGCCGTGCGATCCCGGGCGTCACCGCGACGCGGTCGGCCGTGCTCATGCCTTGACCCGTCTGCCGGCGCCATCGCGAAGCAGTCGACGGAAATGTACTTGCATGTCCCGGAATGTTGCCACGATTGACCACCAGTTCGCGCCAAGGACGGCCGCGGGAATCTCTTGCGGCGGCCGGGGCGGCGCGACGGTGCGCGGAGCGCCGGAACGCCTCTGAGGGGAAGCAGCGAGCGGCGCCCCTCACCTCGGGCCGAACCGAGGGGCGCACGTCGAGCCGGACACGCCCAGGGTGATCGAGGAATGGAACAGCACGGAAGGGGTGACCGTGGGCGTCGGCGCACCCATGGGCGCAGAGCGCCGCCGTACGCGCGCTGGCCGTACCCGATCTGACCACGACCGTGCTGACGCTCACCATCACCGGCATCGCCTCCGACAGTCGTGCCGCCGGAGGCAGCGGCGGCAAGGCCCGTCGACGTCTGCTCTCGGCGGCGGCGATGTTCTCCGGTGGCCTCATCGGCGCCGTCACCGTCCTGCACGGGGGCCCGGCCCTGCCCCTGCTGTTCGCCGCGATGCTCCTCGCGGCCGCGACCATCGCCGCGTTCACGCTGACCCGCTCCGACGCCGCCTGGACCGACCCGCTGTGACCGACCCCGAGCGCCAAGACACCGAACGCCCGGAGCCCGAGTAGTCCGCCGCATCGAACTCCGGGTCCGAACCACCCCCGCCTGCGCGGGGACCGCACTGGAGGCTCGCTCCGGGTAGCGCCCGGCACCTTTGGAGCTCGCTCTCGCAGTCGGCCGGGGCCTCGAGCGAGGCCGGACCGGAGACCATCCGGCGCGCGCACGCGGTGCAGCCGGTCTCCGTCCTGCAGACCGGGTACTCCCTGTTCGAGCGGGACGTCGAACAGCTCTTCCCGGTCCTCGACGAACTCGGCATCGGCTTCGTCGCCTACTCCCCACTGGACCGCGGCTTCATCACCGGCACCGCCGAGCCCGCCGGAGAATACGACGCCACGGACGTGCGCAACTCCGATCCGCGCTGGGCTCCCGGCACCTTCGAGAAGAACGTCGAGGCCGTCAACCGGCTGAGTGACCTGGCCGCGAGCGAGGGCATCACCGTCTCCCAACTGGCCCTGGCCTGGCTGCTCACCGCGGCGAGCACGTCGTGCCCATCCCCGGCACCCGCAGTCCCAGGCGCATCGTCGGGCACAGCGGTCTCAGGTAGGGGACGGCCGGGCGGCCCTGTGCCCGCGTGGGGCCGGTTCCCGGACTCATGCCCGGGAACCGGCCCGAATTCGTCCGCGCGCGGCGCTCTTACTGGCCGAAGCCGTAGGCGAACAGGTGGTCGGTGCCCGTCGAGCCCGTCACCGGCAGCGTGATCGACGCCACCTGCTTGGACGCGTCGAGCGGGACCTTCGTGGCGAAGACGTAGGTCTTCACGTTGTCCCGGCCTCCGCTCCCGGTGTTTCGGTAGGCGGTCGTGACGGCCGTCGTGTCACCCGCGAGCGGCTTGCTCGACCCGCCGTTGAGCGTCCAGTCCGAGAAGCCGACGGTCGCCTGGGAGGTGGTGCCGTCGGTGTAGGTGACGGTCACCGTGCCCGAGACCCCGCTGCCGTCGGTCGGTGCGTTGGCCGCCGAGCCCAGCAGGCCCAGTGATGCACCCGACGTGCCGGCCGGCATCGGGATGGTCTGACCGGCCATCTCCAGGTTGTCGAGCTGACCGGATGTCACCGTTGGCCAGGTGTAGGAGATGCCGTCGACCGTGAGGGCGGAGCCGCTGGTGACGCCCGCCGCCGACAGCGCGTTCTGCGAGAACGCCCAGCCGCCGCCGTCGAAGCCGCCCGAGTAGCTGGTGCCGTCGGGGTAGATGCCCTCGTTGGTGGCGTACGGCCACAGCGCACCGGCCTTGGCCACGGCCACGCGGAGGGTGGCCCCACTGAGCGCCGCGCCGGTGCTGTGGTCGGTCAGCGCGAAGGTGACCGGGAAGGTTCCCTCGCTCGTGCCCGCCGTCACATGGACCTTCGCCTCGGCGCTGCCCGAGGCGGGCACGGGCACCGAGCCGGAGGCCGTGTCCAGTGTGATGCCGGAGGGCGTCGTCGCCTTCCAGTCGACCGTGACGGCCTTGCCGCCGAGGTTGGTCAGGTCGAGCGTGCCGTCACCGGACGCGCCCGGCCGGAGCACCAGGCCGTCACTGGAGGGGCCGGTCGCCGCCAGGACCCGGTCGCCGCCCGTGGTGTCGGACGGTGGTGCCGCCGATGGGTCGGACGCCCAGGACTTGTCGGGTTCGGTGCCGAGCGTGAAGTCGACCGTGCCCGCGCCCGCGAATTGCTGGTACGTCAGCCAGGAGGTGTCCCACTCGTTGCCCTTGACGCCGAGCGACTGCACGTACGGCGCGTCGGGCGCGGCCTGCGGAGCGTTGATCCGCACCGTCTTGCCGTTGCCGAAGGTCACCTTGGCCACCGGGAACGCCGGGCTGCCCAGCGCCAGGGTGTCCGTGCCCGGGGTCTCCGGGTACATGCCGAGCTCGGACCAGACGTACCAGGAGCTCATCGCGCCGAGGTCGTCGTTGCCGAACGAGCCGACCGGGGCGTTGAAGTACAGGTTCTGCTGGGCCTTGCGGACGGCCGCCTGGGTCTTCCACGGCTCGCCGGTGTAGTTGTACTCCCAGGGAATCTCCACACTGGGCTCGTTGCTCAGGTCGGCGTCCGTGTTGCCCGGGTGCGTGATGTTGTCGAGGAGGCTGTCCAGGTAGGACGAGTACGCCTTGGCACCACCGCGTGCCTGGATGAGTTGCTGCAGGTTGAACGGGACCATCGGCGTGTACTGCGCCGAGGTGCCCTCCACGAAGCCGTTGGAGGTGCCGGGGGTGAAACCGGTCGCGAACTGGCCGTCCTTGTTCTTGCCCTGGACGTAGCCGGTCTGCGGGTTGAAGACGTTCATCCAGTCCTGGGCGCGAGTGGCGAACTTCTCGTAGACGGCCGTCTTGCCCAGCGACTTCGCGAAGGCGGCGACGGCGTAGTCGGCGGAGTCGTACTCCAACTGCGTGGAGACCGGGCCGTAGAAGTTGCAGCAGCCGTAGTCGTTCTCGTCCAGTGGGAGATAGCCCTTCGCGTCCCGCACCGACTCGCCGGGGCGGTCGTTGTTCGGGGCGGTGGCCTCGTGCTGCAAGGCGGCGAGCGCCTTGTCGGTGTCGAAGCTCCGGGCGCCGAAGGCGTATGCGTCGGCGATGATGCCGGCTGCGGGGTCGCCGACCATCACATAGCTCTCGCCGTTGTTCGAGGCCCACTTGGGCAGCAGGCCCGTCTGGTCGTAGCCGTTGAGCATCGAGGTGACGACGTCGCTGGTGACCTTGGGCTCGACCATCGCCATCAGCTGGGTCTGGGAGCGGTAGGTGTCCCACCCCGAGTAGTTGGCGTACTGGGCCTGCTGGCCCTTTGCCAGTTTGTGGACCTGGTTGTCCATGCCCATGTACTGGCCGTTGTCGTCGGAGAAGACGTTGGGGTGCAGCAGCGCGTGGTAGAGCGCGGTGTAGAACTGCACCTGCTGGTCCGAGGATCCACCGCCGGTCTGGATCTTGTTCAGCACCGTGTTCCAGGCGTCGTGGTTCGCCTGCTCGACGGCACCGAGGTTCCAATTCCTGATCTCGGTGGTGAGGTTGTCCGCGGCGTTGGCGTCATTGGTGTACGAGATGCCGACCTTCGCACTCACCGTCGGGGTGGAGGAGGTGTCGAAGGTCAGGTACATGCCGTTGGCACCTGTGGTGGGGGGCTGGACGGCTTTGCTCGCGGCGGTCTTCCGGGGCGCGGCGTCGGCGCTGGGTGCCGGGGACGGCGTGCTCGTGGACGTGGTGCCGCTTCCGTGCACGGTCGGGGAGGGAGCCGCGGGAACGGTGAAATGCTTCTCCTTGAGCGGTTTCGACGGGTGCGTCTGCAGGGGCTGCTGGGCCCTGCCCGCCTTCAGCGACGTCGCGCCGGAGTTGATGGTGCTGCCGACCCAGGTGCCGCTCGCGGTGAACGGCTGGTCGAACTTGATGTCGAAGTGCAGCGTGTACCTGTTGCTCGCGCCGCAGAAGTGACCGCTGTCGATCGAGCCGCGGATCTCCTTGTCGTTCACCACCTGGACGCGGGTCCCGTCCACCTGTGTGGCGCCCCCGCTGAGCTTGAACAGCAGGTTCGCCTGCCGGCCCGTGGGGAAGGTGAAGGTGCCCAGGCCGGCGCGGGTGGTGTCGCTCAGCTGGGTCTTGACGCCGTTCGCGTCCGTGACTTTGTAGTACCCGATGCCCGCCTGCTCGTCGTCGTGGCTGAAGCCGACGGACGCATCGCCCAGGTTGCCCGACAGCGCGCCGGTCACCGGCAGGATGGGCAGGTCGCCCGCGACGCCGCAGCCGGGTCCCGAGACATGGGTGAGGCTGAAGCCGGAGATCTTGTTGTCGTCGTACTCGTAGCCGCCGCCCGAGGGACGGTCGGGCGTCGTGTCGGGCCCCCACTGCACCATGCCGGCCGGCATGTCGGGGCCGGGGAAGGTGTCCACCGCGCCGGAGGTGCCGATGAGGGGGTTGACGAGGGACGCTGGGTCCTTCACCAGCGCAGGCGTCGCGGTGCTCGCGGCATGGGCGCCTCCGATCGCCGGGAGTGGGAGTACGGCGATGCCCAGGACGGACACCACCACCAGACGTTGGCGGAATCTCATTCGGTCACATGGCGCCGTAGAACGTCGAGGTCTGACCATCGGTTGCCTCCGCAGCGGTTCACGATTCGCACATCGGTGCTGACGTCCCCGGGGAACGGGGAACGCCGGCGGGCGGCAACGGTGTCGGTCGCTCCGACGGCCTGACAACGTTGCCATGCACGAGTGTTGAGTGAAACGCGAGTGCTTGCGGCATGTCAACGAGGCCAACAGGACTTTCTGAGCGCGAAGTTCACAGCCGGGTGCTCTGAGTGTCGTGATCCCGAGGTCGGCGAGTGGTTACGCCTCCCTGGACCGGCGGGCGGCCCCGGGCCACCGGCGTGTCTGGCGGTCAGGCACGACAGGCCTTCACGCGCGGGCCTCCGCGGTCGAGAATATGTACCTGCTCCCTTCGCCGGACCAGCCAGGAGCCGGGCCGAGCCTTGGGGGAGTTGCCCTCTCTCGGCGAAGACTCCTTGCGCCCGCAGCCACGAGCACGCACCACCAAAGGCACCGGCAACGCACGGTTGTTCCCGTCGCGACGGGCATCATGCACAGCCTGTCCCGCCCTGCCCTGCTCGGCGCACGCCCACCCTCCGGCGTTTCACTCCTTCGCAAACGCGTCGGGTGGACGGCGCCTTGTCCAGGACGGTCGCAAGGGGGGCGTGGACCAACAAAAGGTACGAACGTGGCCGTCCATGCTCCGCGCTGCTCCTCCGCGACGCTCCCGTACCCTCCAGCCGTCCGGTGAGCCCGGGCGCGTACCGGAGAGGGGAGTCCACGCCGCACGCATGCATCGTCCACAGCGCTGGAGACAGTTCGGCATGCTGTGAGCGGCGACCCCGCACGGCCTCTCCCCGAAAGCTGCCTGCGCGGGGGCGTGCCCCTGTCTCTTTGGCCAAGGTGGTGGGTTGTTGTGGGCCGGAGACCGCCTGGCACTCTGTCTGCCATGAGCGATGGAGCATGTGTGGAAGAGCCGGTCGATGAGCGCATGCGACCGTGCGTCTTTTGCCATCACCCTGTTGTCATCGACTCGATCGACGAATGGGACTGCCCGGTGTGCGGCGTGCCTGACGAGGATCAGGATGAGGCGGCGGGCCGGGACTCGTAGAAGGTTCCGTCGCGGAGCATCGCGAAGATGACGTCTGCCCGCCGTCGGGCGAGGCAGAGCAGGGCTTGAGTGGGGTGCTTGCCCTGGGCGTTTTCTTGTCGCAGGAGGCCCGCGTTGCCGGGTCGCCCCACGCGGCGCATGCGGAGAGGAAGAGGGCCGGCTTGAGCTGCTAGTTTCGCCTCCTGGAGGGCTGTTCGCCGTGAATGGAGGACCCGGACTGCGGGTCGCCGGGGCGAGGCCGGCGTGGGCGGCAAGGTGGCCTGCGGTCGCGTCGGTCTTGGCCGCGCCCGGGTAGAGGTCGGCGATCCGCCTGCCGGACCCGAAAGCCGAGGCCTCATTGCGGAACCACGAAGTCGGTAACGGGGGGCGGCACTTGCGGTCGGCGGCGGGGTGGACCTTGGTGGTCAACCCGCCCGGCGCTTTCGAGAAGAGTGGCCATCAGTCGCAGCCTGCGCCAGGCCGGATGCGTCGTCGCACCTCCCACTCAGGAGCGAGAGTCGCGTTCGGCGAGTTCGCGGTGAGCCGGAACGGCCCCTCGGTGGGCCGCCGACGGCTTCGACGCCGCTGTGTCAGTCGCTTCCTCTACGGCCTGCCCATGACTCCTGAGATGTGGGACCTGTTACGTCCGTTCCGTGACGAGGCGATCGCGCGGGACATACCCGTCGATGACGTAGAGCGGTGGCTGGGCACCGCTCGCCCCTGCGCGATGTTGACGCGGGACGGGGACGGCCCGGTCATGGGCCGGTTCGGCGGCCCGCTCCTGCTTCCGGCCGATGTCCCGGACCCCGCCCACCCCTTCGTCGCCTCCATCGACCTGGCGGCCCTGCCCGCCGACGCGACCGACCTGCCCCTGCCTCCGGACGGCCATCTGCTGCTGTTCGCCTTCCCCGAGACCGCCGACGATGACGACACGGTGGGCAGCGTGGTGCACGTCCCCGTTCCGGCACGGC
Source organism: Streptomyces mirabilis (assembly GCF_039503195.1). Classification (NCBI taxonomy): domain Bacteria; kingdom Bacillati; phylum Actinomycetota; class Actinomycetes; order Kitasatosporales; family Streptomycetaceae; genus Streptomyces; species Streptomyces mirabilis. The sequence goes on along the minus strand of NZ_JBCJKP010000001.1, from coordinate 586,889 downwards.
CGTGACGGAACGGGACAGGAACGCCTGGAACACCTTCGACTTCGAGGATGAAGAGGCGATGTTCGAGGCGTTCCCCCAGGGACCGCTGCGGGCGACGGCCAGCGTGTCGCTGCCCTACCACCACGCGGTCGAATTCCTCGGGGAGCCGGTTCCCTTCCGGGGCATCCCCGCGCCGAGGAACTCGTCGAGGTCTGGGACAGCCCCCAGGACACCATCGCCCCCGCGGGGCCGCTGCAGATCGGGGGATACGCCTGGGAGGAGGCCATCTACACCGATCCGATCGTCATCGCCGCGTTCCGTGCCGTGAAAGCGGCGGAGGCGGGCCGGTGGGACGGGCCGGTTTCGGGTGACGTCTCGGACTGGGTGCTCCTGGCCGACTGGCAGGCCGGCGTGGACGTGGAAGGCTGGGAGAGCGCCACCGTCCACTGGGTGATCCAACGCGAGGACCTGGCCGCGTGGCGCTTCGACCGTGCGTTCACCTCCGTTTTCTGGAACCCCTGAGCTGTTTTCTGGAACCCCTGAGCTGTTTTCTGGAACCCCTCATCTGTGCCTGGCCAGTTGGGCTTGCTTCCAGGCTCCGAACAGGTGACGTCGCGCTCTGCCTGCGCTTCAGGCTGTGGCTGCCGAGCCATGACTGACTGCTGAAGCCGGGCTGGAGCCGCCTGGCCGACTACGCGGATCCAGCCCCTCCGAGCGTGCCCAGCGGGGCAACTCCCGCGCCTCGCCGGTGGCGAGCTTGGCACTTGTCGGTCCGTCACGAATCGTCGCCGCTGGTGTCCGCGTATGTGCCGAAGGCCGCGACACCGTCATCGGCGCGCACCGAGGAGTTCAGGATCACCGACGCGCCGTCGTTCAGCAGCGGCAGCGCCTTCCGCACCGTGAACAACGTGCCCCGGACATTGACGCCGAAGGTCTCCTCGTAGTGCTCCTCGGTGACCTGCTCCAGCGTCGCGAACGACGCGGTGCCGGCGTTGGCGAACAGCACGTCCAGGCCACGGCCCCGGGCGCGGACCGTGTCGTACAGCCGGTCCAGGTCTGCCAGGTCGGAGATGTCACCCACCACCGCGGTGGCGCTCGCCGGGCCGATGGTCTCGACAGCCGCGTCCAGCACGGCCTTGCGCCGGCCGGTGATGAACACGTGCGCTCCCTCGGCTGCCAGTCGAACGGCGGCGGCCAGGCCGATCCCGGTGCCGCCGCCGGTGACGACGGCGGTCCTGCCTGCGAGCTCTCCCATGTGAATGACCTCAACAAAGTTCGGTACCGATCGGTACTGAACGGGACCGTAACACATCTGTACCGATCGGTACGGAAGAGGTATGATCGCTCGCATGGAGACGCGGCAGAAGGCACCGATCGGCCGACCGAGGAGTTTCGATACCGACGAGGCCCTTGAACACGCCATGCGGGTCTTTTGGGGACAGGGCTACGAAGGCGCCAGCCTCACCGATCTGACCCACGCCATGGGCATCACCCGCACCAGCATGTACGCGGCCTTCGGCAACAAGGAGGACCTGTTCCGCAAGGCCTTGGAGCGCTACACCGAAGGCCCCGCCTCGTACGGGGCCCGGGCCCTGGAAGAACCGACCGCCCGACAGGTGGCCGCCGCGTTCCTCAACGGCTCCGTCCGGGCCACCACCTGCCCCGGCTGCCCCGCCGGGTGCCTCGGTGTCCAAGGTGCCCTCGCCGCCGGTGACCCGGGAAGCGATGCCCGCGACGCCCTCATCGCCTGGCGCAACGAACACACCTCCCTGCTCCGCGACCGATTCCGGCAAGCCGTCGACGAAGGCGACCTCCCCCCGATGCCGATCCCGAACTACTCGCCCGCTACCTCATGACCGTGGCAAACGGCATCGCCGTCCAAGCCGCCGGCGGCACCGCCCACGACGACCTCCAGCAGGTGGCCGACATGGCCCTGCGAAGCTGGCCGCCTGCCTGACGGCCCTGACGACCGAGGGTGCCGGCGGAGAAGCTGCAGAGCGGAAGTGAAGATCGGTTGTAAGTGCGCGTGATGAGGGAGCTCGTGGCCGCGGGGGACAGGAGGACCTCTCCGGAGGTCAGGGTGCGGTTGACGTCGAGGAGCGCGTCGGCGGTGTGTGTTTGAGTTTGAGGAGGGGAAGTTCGGCGGTGACGGCGAAGCCGCATAAGGGGGCGGCGGCCCGCCTGCAGGTGGCCGCCGGGCGGACTGGGCGCGCTCCCGCATGCCGATGAGGCCGAACTGGAGCAGCCTCGCGAACGGCCCAGGACCTCATCGCCCCGATGCCTGGCAGGGCGAGTGCGGGCACCCGGGCCGCACGGCGGACGCAAGATTCATCTCCGCTCCGCCGTCCGACGACCGGGCCCACCCGCCGCCCCGGCGGACCTCGCCCGGAGCACCCGGCAGCTTGCGGATCCAGCGGCGCGGACCCGGCCGACCGCGCCGCCGTCAGGATCGCCCCCGTGCCGCGACAACCGCGCCTACCTGCGGCGTGGGGGGATCGAGCGAGTGGGGAATTTCGGCGAGCGTCGCGCCGGAGACGAGCCGGAGCCGCCCGCTCGTTCAGTGTCCGGGCCGCGCCGACCAGGGCAAGAGCGCCTTCGGAGTGATGGCCGGACCTGGTGTTCGGCGCTCCCGGCCGTGGGGTGCCGCAGGCGAGGTAGGAGTGCCGCTTGTCGGCGCGAGCGCCGGGGCGCGATGCGGTGTATCCAGGACATATGGTTTCTCGGCGACTCGGTAAGGATCACGGTTTGTCAGGGGAACCACGTCGTGCCCTGCTGGCGGTACCGATCGCGTTGATCGCGATGGTCACGGTGGTCGACGTACTCGCTCCGCCCAGCGTCCACCTCGGGCCCTTCCTGGTCGCCGCACCCGCTCTCACAGCGTCGTTCGCCGGGCCCTGGGCGACCGGTTTCGTCGGCGCGCTGGCCGTCCTGGCCCAGACCGCGGTCGCGGTGACGCGCACCAGCCTCCTTGATCTGAACCACATCTTCCAGCTCATCGTCCTGATCCTGATGTCAGCGCTCGTGACCGTCTTCGCCCACCTGCGAGGACACCATGAAAGGGAACTGAGCCGGCTGCGCTCGGTGGCGATGGCCGCGCAAGAAGTGGTGCTCAAGCCGATTCCCCACCGGATCGGCCCGTTGCGCATCGCCTGCGTCTACCTGGCCGCGGAGACCGAGGCACAGATCGGCGGCGACCTGTATGCCGCCGCCCGCACGGCCAAGGGAACCCGGATCGTCATCGGCGATGTCAGGGGCAAGGGCCTCGAGGCAGTCGGAGATGCCGCCCTCCTGCTGGGCGCATTCCGGGCCGCGGCCCACAAACAGGCCGACCTGCCCGAGTTGGTCGCCTTCCTGGAGGGAACCGTCTCCTCGGACCTGGACGACCCCGCGGGCCCCGAGGGCGAGGCCGAGGATCGTGGCGAGGCATTCATCACCGCCGCCGTGCTGGACGTCCCGGACCATGATCCGGCCATTCACATGATCAACTGTGGGCACCCCCCGCCCCTGCTGCTGCGCGGCGGCCAGGTCGGCCTGCTCGAAGTGCGCCACCCAGCACCGCCTCTGGGTCTCACCGAATTCGTGCGATCCCGACCCTCCCCGGAAACGTTCGCCTTCGAGCCCGGCGACATCGCCCTTCTCTACACGGACGGCGTCATCGAGGCTCGCGACCCGAACGGCACGTTCTACCCGCTTGTGGAACGGGTGGCCGGCAAGTCCGGCAAGGGTCCCGACGCTCTCCTGGCCCACCTGTGCGCGGACCTGTTGCACCACGCCGGCGGATACCTGGATGACGACGCCGCCATGGTGGCGATCGAGCGCATGCCGGGGTCATTGTGAGCAGCGGCAGGCGCAACTCGCCCCTCCAGCGGCCGAAGCGCCCGCTGCCCGACGGGAGGGCAGGAGAGTGCCTGCCCCACGCTGATCTCACCAAGTGGCTGTGCACGAATCGGGGTGGCCGATCGGCTGTCCTGGCCCTGAACGCCCCGGCCGGGACCGCCTACGCCGGGGTCGGCGGCCAGAACCTTCCCCTGGCGGACGTCACCCGGGCCCGCAGCCACTCCGCCGGATGCCCGGACCGGATCGAGTCGCTGACCGTCGAGGAGGCCGTACGACGGATGGGCCGATCGCCGAGGCGTTCGCCCTCGACCAGCAGCTCAGCGGCGCCCGGGCCCGCCGCGAGCTCGGCTGGACGCCACCCGTCTCGACGCCCTGGTGGAACTCGCGCAGGGCTGAGCAACCAGGGAAGAGGATGCCTGACCCGTAGGGGAGGCGGTGCCGAATGCGAAGCCTGGAAGTCATCACGGCAATTCTCGCGACCGTGCTGGCCATGACGTGGCCGGCTCGCCGCCTGCGCTGGAACGAGCCGGTCCTGCTGGTGGCGGGTGGCTGCCTGCTCGGTCTCACCCCCGGGTTCCGCACGATGGTCCTGCCGCCCCCGGTCGATCTGCTGCTCTTCTTGCCACCCCTGCTCTACTGGGAGTCGCTGACCACCTCGCTCCGCGAGATCCGGAGCATCTGCGCGGGATCGTGCTGCTCGCGACCGGCCTGGTGCTGGTCACCGCTGCCGCCGTGGCAGGGGTTGGGCACGCGCTGGGCCTCTCCTGGCCGCTCGCCTTCGTCCTGGGCGCCGTCGTGGCCCCCACCGACGCCATCGCTGTGCAGGCCGTCGCCCGGCTCCTGCCTCGCCGGATCCAGACCGTCCTCCGGACGGAGAGCCTGATCAACGACGGCACCTTGCCCTCTACGCGGTGGTCGTCGGGGTCGCCGTTCAGGGACAGGCCGTCACCTGGTGGGGCACCGCCGCACGCTTCCTGCTGGCCTACGCGGGTGGTGTCGCGATCGGCGCCGCCTGCGCCGCCGCCGTGGTGGCACTGCGCAGACGGTTGCGCGACCGCCTGTTGGAGAGCGCCCTGGCCGTGCGCACCCCCGTTCGCCATCTACCTGCCCGCGCAACTGCTGGGCGTCTCCGGCGTCCTGGCGGTGGTCACCTGCGGTCTCATCCTCAGCCAGGCCGGCTCCAGGGTGACCAGCGCGGGGGCCAGAGTGCACATCATCGGCTTCTGGGAGGTGAGCACCTTCATCCTCAACGGCGCCCTGTTCGTTCTGGTGGGCATCCAGACACCCGCCATCGTGAGCGCGATCAGCTCCGCCTCCCTGGGACACGCCGTGGTCACCGCGTTGCTGGTCGGCGGCGTGGTGATCGCCACGCGCCTGCTCTGGCTGTACTCGGTGCGCCCTACCTCCTCCGTGCCGTCGACCGCCGTCCGGTCCAGCGCACGCTGCGCTCCGGCGCCCGGGAAAGGTTCCCTGTGGCCTGGAGCGGGGTGCGCGGGGCCGTGTCGCTGGCGGCCACCCTCGGTGTCCCGGACACCACGGCCGCGGGTCGGCCGCTCGCAGGACATGGCCTTGTCGTCTTCACCGCCGTGGCCGTCATCCTGGTCACGCTGGTCGTCCAGGGCACGACCATGCCCGCGGTGATCCGCTGGACCGGACTGCGCGGAGATCCCGACGAGACCAGTGAGCACGAGCGCCGTGACCGTGCCGCTCTGGCCAGGCAGCAGCGTCGTCCGGCGAAGAAGGAGAAGGGCTCGGCGAACCGGGCCAGGGCCCGGCTGAAGGTCGCGAAGATCCACACCCGGATCGCCGACCGGCGCCGCGACAGCCTGCACAAGCTGACCACTCGGCTCGTTCGTGAAAACCAAACGATCGTGATCGAGGACCGCGGCGCGCTGGGCGAGCACCTCGCGGGCGGCCGCTTGGACCAGATCGGCCTTGTTGTTGTAGTGGGCGTAGATCGAGCCGGTCGAGAGGCCGGACTCGGCGGTGATGTCGGCGATCGAGGTCCGCTCCAGACTGTTGCGGCCGAAGCAGCGTACGGCGGCCTCGGTGATCTGGGCGCGCCGGAGTTCCTTGCGCGCGTCGGTGAGTCGCGGCACCACACCCCCCACAAAAAGAATCAGCATTCTTCTTGTGGATCACACCAACAGCACAGCCATTCTGTTTGCGGGACAAGATCGGCGATCTCGTGGACGGATGCAACTGAAGTCTCCTGCACCGGATTTGACGCAAGATCAGTTGCAGCGCCCGACGCGGCGGGCCGCCTGGCGTCAATGGGCAGACTTCCTTGTGCGAACTGGAACCGCAGGGTGGCACCTGGTGGTGGGCACCGTTCCCTGCGGTGGTTGATCACAGCCGGGTCAGTGAGTCCAGGAGTTCACGGCCATGCGGCCACGGGCCCAGGCCGCCGGCGGAGTTGATGTGTCCGCACGCGCCCGCCGGATGCCATCGCGCCGCCCATCGCTCCGCGAAGTCCACGGCTGCCTCGGGGGTGCAGTACGGGTCGTTGGTGCTGCCCACCACCAGGGCCGGGCACGGCAAACGTTGGGCGGACAGCTCGATGAACGTCGGAGCCGCCTGTCGTGGGAACGCCGGCCCCTGCGGGTCGGGCGGCGCGACCAGGAACGCGCCGTGTATCGGGCTCGCCGGGTTCTTGTTCAGCCAGGTGGAGGCCGCCCAACAGCCCAGACTGTGGGCTACCAGCACAACGCGGCTGTCCTGACGGCAAGCATCGTCGTACGCCGTCTGGACAGCGTTGACCCAGTCATCCAGGTCGGGGGCGGACCACGAGGCAGGGGAGATCCTCACCGCTGAGGTTCCCCACTGGTGCTCCCACAAGGTCTGCCAGTGCTGCTCGTCGGAGCCGTCGATGCCGGGGATGATGACGTACGCGACCACTGCTTGCCACCGTTTCACTCGTCGCCCCCTGCCATCCTGGGGGCGTCTGGCGCTGATTCTGTTGGAAACAACAGGACAGCGACAGCGACGCAAGCGATCTTTCCCGCAAGGCCAAGGGTTCGAAGAACAGGGCCAAGGCCCGAATCAAGGTCGTACGCCAGCACGCCAGCACGCCAGCACGCCAGGGGTGGCGGACCGGTGCCGGGACTTCCACCACGAGAGTTCGTAACAAGATCTTGTTGAGGTGCCCTGGTCGGGCGTAGCCGATGTGATGATGCGGCCGTTTGTGTCGTGTGACGACTCGGCCGTGGATCGTGGACGACGACCTCTGGGCACAGATCGAACCGTTGCTACCGCCCTGGCCCGAGCGGTCACCAGGGCCGAAACCGGTATCGGACCGGTTGTGCCTGCAGGGCATCTTGTACGTCTTGCGTCAGGACATCGCCCGGCAACTCCTGCCGCTGGAGTTCGGGTTCGGCTCCGGACAGACCTGTTGGCGACGCCTGGACCGCTGGTAGAGGGCCGGAGTCTTCGAGCAGCTGCACCGCATGCTGCTCGCCGAACTGCACGCGGCCGGCGAACTCGACTGGTCGCGCGCGTGCGTGGACGGCTCTCACGTCCGCGCGAAAATAGGGGGCGCCGCAACCGGTCCACCGCTGGTTGACCGGCGGAAGACAGGCAGCAAACACCACTTGGTCTGCGACGGGCGCGGCACCCCGCTCCGGGTCATCACAACTGCCGCCGACGTCAATGACATCACCCAAACCCTCAACCTGGTCGACGGCATCCCCCCGTCGCCAGACGGACCGGCCGCCCACGAAGGCGACCCGAGTCCGTCCTGGGCGACAAGGGATACGACTCATGCTCTGTGCGCCGTGAACTTCGGCGCCGCAGGATTCTGCCGGTGATCTCCCGCCGGGGCGCCAGGGCGTTTCAAGTTCCTGGTAGGGGCGGGCTGTCGGTGATGCCCCAGATCCAGACGGCGTGTTCTGGTGCGTCCCGGATCGCTCGGGTGGTCTTGGCGATGTTGTCGGCTCCCATCAGTCGTAGCCTGCCGACGCTCGGCCTCGGGATCGACCACCGCGGCGTAGCCGCGGATGACGCCGCGCGGTTCGAGTGTGCGCGACGGGCAAACGTAGTACGGGTTAGCCCGCGTCGACAGACACCCGGGTACGACCTGTCCGGCACCGCACAGCACCGTGACGCCCAGATGCGGCACACACTCATCCGGCTCCTGCACTGGGCGAAGCGGCACGACCTGGCGATCGCCGTCGAGGATTTGGACTTCACGGCGGACAAGACCCGGGAGAGGCACGGCCACCGTAAGAAGTTCCGCAAGCTCATCTCCGGTATGTCCGGCGGCGGACGATACGCCCCCGCACGACCGGAGCGATCGTGCGGGGCATCGGAGCGTCCAGGCCGGACCGGGCACCTGAAGACACCGGCCCCCGTATCCCTGGACCACGGACACGATCCGTGTCACGGGACACGGCGCGAAAGTGGGCGACCAGGACATCCAACACCGTTCGGGATGCCCGCAGCGACCAGGCATGGGTTCAAGACCCTCTCCTGCTCACTGATGAGGAACGGTAGTCCCTTGATCACGATATGAATACCCGGCAGTCTCGTTCCGTCTTCACGCAGTGACCTTCATTACGTGATCGCTAACATGTTCGTCCTCACCCCTGCCCACTGCGGCTGACCTTCGAGGAACCAGTGACAACACCGCCCGCCTACCAAGATCCTGCCTACTCCGTACAGCCGCAGGCTCCGGCGCCGCAACCGCCCAAGAAGGGCGCCCGCGCTCTCAAGAAGCTGCTGATCCGCTTGGGTATCGGGCTGATCGCTCTCGTGATCTGGATGATCTACGACGAGGTGACCGGTGACCCCTCTACCGCCAACGCCGGTGACTGCGTCCAGGTGAGCGGTACGGACGACAACCCGGATGTGCACGTGATCGATTGCAAGGACCCCAAGGCCGCCTACAAGGTCCTGCGGGAGGACACCGGCAACGGTGACCAGTGCAAGAGCGTTCCCGGTGTGGTGGCCTGGTACACCGAGACCGGCCGCGCCGACGTGGTGCTCTGCCTGGGCAAGAACCAGTAGGCATTCGCGTGACGGAGGTTGCGAGGCCGACACCACCGGCCTCGCAACCTGCCGAATCGCTCGTGCTCCGCTATTGCGGAGCTCGTTTTCCGCAGCACTGCGATGACGACGGGTTCGGGAGCTGCGCACCGTCCTGCCGTCCACCAGCGCGGTTTCAAGTTCCCGGCAGGAGCGGGCTGCCAGTGATACCTCAGATCCAGACGGCGTGTTCGGGTGCGTCCCGGATCGCTCGGGTGGCCTTGGCGATGTTGTGGGCTCCCAGCAGTCGTAGCCTGCCGATGGCCAGGTTCCGCAGAGCGGCCATCGGCAGGGCTGGCCTGGTGGGTGTCGAGGCTGGTGACGGCGTAGACCGTCCCCTGGGTCTGCCGCTTGCCGCTCTCCTGGCGGCGCCGGTGGATACGCAAGGCGAGCCGTGCTTCGGGGAAGGCGATCCCGCCCAGGTTCGCCGCGATGGCCATGGTCTTGATCGAGCGGGACTCCCGCCGCCCGTGCCCGGTACCGGAGACGGTGTGCGCTACGGGCACCTGCTCCCAGGGCAGGGTCTTGACCCGGGCCGACGCGGTGGGCTGGTTCCCCTTGATCACCGCGATGGAGTGGGCTTTCTTCTCCTGCACCAGCCAGCGCACCTGGTCCTTGACGCTGTGCAGGGCGTCGAAGGTGACCACGGCGTCGGTCAGATCGAGTGGTTCCAGCAGCGGGCGGAAGGCGGCTGTCTCGTTGGTCCTGGCCCCCTCCTCCCGCCGGGCCAGGGTGACGGTGGGGGCGTGGGTGACGGCGGACAGCAGGTGCCGGTGGCGCTGCCGGCGGTGCGCGGAGCCGGACAGCGCCTTGCCGTCCACCGCGATCGCCGTCCTGGGCGCCGAGCTGGTGCCGCCGGCATCGGTGTGGTCGCGTTCGGCCGGGTAGGCGCCGATCGCGGCGTCCAGGGCATCGCCGTCGAGGGCGGCCAGGAGCCGGGTGAGGGTGGCCTGGGACGGGGCGCGGCGACGTCCGGGCAGGTGGCGTCGGATGCCGAGCAGTTCCAGGACCGTGGTGGTGGCGCGCTGTCCCCACTCGGTGATCTCGGTGATGGCCCGAGCGCCGGAGACGACTGCGCAGGCGCAGATCAGCAGCAAGCCGCAGGGGACACCACCGTCCGCGACGCGAACGCGGGTCGGGTACGCGCTTGCAGGGGCGCCCCGAACATTAAGGGCCTTGGAAAGCTCCGCTACGTTGTCGAGCAGACCTTTGCCCTGCTGTACCAGTTCAAGCGCCTGGCCGTGCGGTGGGAGCGACGCCTCGACCTCCACAATGCCTTCGTCTCGCTGGGCCGCGGCCTCATCTGCTGGCGACGGCTCGACAAGGCTGTCGGACCGCGGAAGCCCCCGTGGCGGCAAGTTCCCTTGTAGAGGGCGGCGAGTACGCCGGGGCACCCTCCACGCGCTCGCTCGCTACTCACCTGTCTCGTGCTCCGAACGATCCCTGGCCGGAGGCTCGTTGTAGGTGATCACGACCGGCGCGTTTGCCTCCGCCCGTACGCGGTCCGACGCCGTCGCGATCTCCTCGTAGGTCCATTCCCTGTGCAGGCGCTCCCCGTGGGCATCGGTGATGTCGATGACCACGCGGGTCCACTTCTCGGCGGGCTGTTCGGGGACGAGCCCCAGCTCGTACGTAGCGTCCTGGAGGAGGGATTCGGTGACGCGTATGCCGGTGAGTCTCTCGGCCAGAGCGAGGACCGCCGCCTTCCGGTCGACGTCCGGGGCGCTCTCGTCGTGCTCTCCCTCGGAGGTCAGAGGGAAGCCGACTTCCCGCAGCAGGGGAACCAGTTCATCGGGGGTGTTGCCGTCGCGCGACGAGGGGCCCTCGAACGTCGTACGGAGCTCACCGTCCTCGAACCAATGGAAAAGGTGGATGGGCTTGCCGCCGTTGGTCGAGTGCGCCACGACCCGGCCGCCCTTCGACAGCGTCTCCACGCACGGCGCCGCGATCCCCAGGCCACCGTCGAAGCCGAGGACGAGTGTCCAGTCGCCGTTCTCGCCCGGAGCGCTGAAGGCGCCCGCGACGTAAGACTCGTCCCAGTAGTCGTAATCCACCTCGGCGCGGTGAGCGTCGTCCGCCTCGATCAGCCCGGCCGTTCCCTCCCCGGTGCCGCGCGGCTCCGCCTCCATCGCGCGCAGCACCTCGCGCGGGGTCCGCCCCCGTATCAGTGTCAGGGTGTATCCGCTCTCCAGCATGTGGCGGAAGAGCGGCGAGGTGCGGATCCAGGCGTAGTCGTGCGCGGTCACCAAGTTCATACGGCGCAGTGTGCCTGATGCCTCTGACAACGCCCGGTGCAAGCTGGTTCTTACAGCTGGAGCTGGTCCTCGGGTCGCGCCGCCAAGTCCGTGTCAGCAACATGATCGTGTTACGAGCTCCAAGGCTTCCGCACAGATCATCCGCGACAGCCAAGCGGTGTGTGTGGAAGACCTCGCGGTGTCCGGTCTCGGCCGCACCAGGCTAGCCAAGCCCGTGCAGGACGCGGGATGGTCCGCGTTCGTCGGCATGCTGGAGTGCAAGGCGGTCAGGCACGGCCGCACGTTCGCCAGGGTGGACCGCGCTTTCCCGTCGTCTCAGGTCTGCTCGGCCTGCGGATTCCGGGACGGCCCCAAGCCCCTGCACGTCCGGGAGTGGACGTGCGGCGCGTGCGGCACCGTGCACGACCGCGACCACGACGCAGCCTGCAACGTGCTCTTCGAAGGACGCCGTATCGTCGCCGCCGGACGGGCGGAGACGCCAACCGCCTCACAGAGCGCCGGTAGGACCGGGACGAAAGTCCCGGCAGAGCGCGTTGAAGCAGGAAGCCCCCGGAAGGGGCAGACGACCCAGGCCGGAATCCCTGGACTTCAGGCCAGGGAGCACGTCAAGGCCTGTGGGAACTCTCCCCGGGTGGTGCCTCCGGTGCCGGCCCGCCCGCAGGGCGGACGGAGGCCGTCGTCGGTCTCACGGTGGGAGGCCTTGGCCGCGCTTGCGATCGTGGACAAGGCCGGCTGTGCACGGAACGAACTGTCGCGGCCCCACTCGTCTGCTACCGCAGACTCCTCAAATGAAATGGCCTGTAAATCAAGCCAGTTCGGGTTGCGGTTCCGGATGCTGCGCTGGTGCGGCCTTCGGGTCCCACAGTTTGGCGGTCTGTACGTAGCCGTGGACCACTGAGGCCATCGCCAGAATGAGAAGTGGCCCGAACACCGAAGGATGTTCGGCCATCTGCACCGGCAGATAGCGATATGACACCAAGAGCGCGGCGAAGACCGTGGCACTGTAGATGACCAGCTGGATTCCTGACCGGTCCCAGCCATGGTCGAGCGAGCGCAACGCTGCCTCGATCGTGAGTGCGAACACCACGCCGGCAACGAGATCCACGCCGTAGTGGTAGCCGAATCCCAGCGTGGCGCCGAGTGTGGCAATCAGCCAGAACATGCCTGCGAATCGCAGAATCCGTGGGCCCTTACGGGAATGAATGAAAATCGCGGTAGCCCACGCTGTGTGCAGGCTGGGCATGCAGTTGCGTGGGGTGATCTCGTCGAATGGCAGCTGGTGCGGGGCATTGATCGGCGGCGGTGTGTTCGGCCACACGTTGGCCACCGCCCAGTGCCCGCCTTCCGCGCCGTAGGCGAAGACCGGTCCGACCACCGGGAAGATCATGTAGATGGCCGGCCCGAGGAGGCCGATGACCAGAAAGGTGCGCACCAGATGATGGCGCGGGAAGCGGCGCTCGACCGCCACGTTACGCAGCTGGTACAGCGCCACGATGACCGCGGCCACCGCAAGCTGAACGTAGACGGTTCCGAGAACATGGGCACCGATCGGGCCGGTGGCTGTGACGATCCGGCCTACCACCCACGACGGGTTGGCCAGTGCGTGATCGGCGGTTGCCACGTACTGGTCGAGCGTTGTCGGGCGGATTTTCGACGTGATGAGGAGCCAGGTATCGCCAGTCTTGCGGCCGGTCACCAGCAGCAGGCCAAGGCCGACGCCCTTCAGCAGCAGGACACGTTCCCGGCCGGTGCGGCGCGTGATGGCGATCACCGCATGGCCCAAAATCACCCACAACGCGCCGTTGCCGAAGGGGTGGCCCTCGGTCACCTTGGCGTCGACCGCCCACCGCACCAGGAAGAAGGCGACGTCGATAGCGATCGCGGCGCCGGCCGCGATGAACCGTTGCCGCCGGGTGAGCACGACCATCATCAACGCCATACCGGCGTACAACAGGAAACCCGACTTGGGAGCGAATATCACCTCTCGCGCCTGATTGGTGATCGGCCCCGGCAGGCCGTAACGACGCGCGGCGATCTCCAGCGCGATGAGGAACCCGAGGCCCGTCACGCCTGCCATGCCCCACAGCATCGCCCGCGGTTGGCGCCACGCAGCGAACGCAATTCTGCAGTTTATTCGCGAAAACACCCGCGATGATCTCGATATCAACTGTTTTGGCCGATTTGTTAGATGTTGGCTAAGTAGATCGATCATGATATCGGAGAGATGCGGGTGGGTTCCGCTGGTTAACGGATGACGCGAAGGTCAGTTGAACCGCGCTCGACGATCCAGCGTCTCGGGATGACCATGAAACTCTCGACGCTCGGCGGACATCGATGGCGTCATGGGTTGCGGGTTGCCCAGGGGCCTCGCCGCCGTGAGACCCGTTCACTTGTCCCGCGACGATGGGGTTGTGCAGGCGGGCGCTGTCGAGCAGGGCGTGGTGGACGTCGTCGCCCCTGCGGCGGCAGTTGCGGAGAATCTTCCAGGTCCTCGTGCAGGCGAGATTCGCTCAACGCGAGCGCGGACCTGTATGTGCGAGCGGTTGTGCTCTTACTTCCAGGCAATGACCTTCGGGATGCCGGCGCAGTGTTTTCCGCGATCCCGTCCTGCGCCCCGACATCGTCCGGATGTTGGCTCCGGCAAATGATCCGGTGTGCAGAACCTAGTCGTCCGAGCCGGCAGCCGATGGCGGTACCTCGACGACGAAGAACAGGAAGCAGGTCTTGGTCGAAAGGTCATCGAAGTCGTCGGGGAACAGTTCACGGGCGGCCGGGTCGGGCTGCGGCTCGCTGATGACGGAGAGGCGGAAACCAGCGGTGGTGAGGCATCGGTCATCGCGTGCAGCGGCTTGCGCCAGAACCTCATCGGGACGGACTGCCCGTTGAACGTCCAATCGAAGGTATAGCCGGTGGTCGCAAAGTAGTCGGGCCGAGGATCGTGGATCGTGTAGGCCACGAAAGGGTGGTCCACCGACGCGATCAGCCGGCCGCCGGGCCTGAGCATGCTGAGGTCGCGGATCGTCCTGGAGAGTGCGGACGGGCAGGCGATTGCGGAGGTCGCACGCCGGCTGGGCATCACCGCGGACACCGTTCGTGTCTGGCGCGGGCGCTTCCTGGAGTGTCGGCAGGCCGGCCTTCTCCCGGGCCTCGCGCTGTGCGAGCGCCGCTCGGACGCCCATCTCCACCACTTCGGGCCATACGGCTTCCGGCTTGTGGACGATGTCGTCGCGTCCAGGTGTTCCGGCCTGATGGTGTCGACCAGGCCGGGGCAGTCCGGGCAGTACACGCGGAATCCGTTGGCTCCGAGGAAGGGCGTCATCCAGCGCCGGCCGGCGGATCCCGAGGAGACCCCGATGTCGCCGTGCAGGAGGATGACCGCGGGTCTCTCCCCGCCGACGGGTGACTCGGATATCTGTCGTACGTATCGCCTGGGACTCGAGTGGAAGGAGGCGCGCACGGCGGACAGCTGTCTGACGGCCCCGCAGCCGCTGATGCTGCCCACGATCTTCTCGCAGAGCAAGCGTTGGTCCGCCGACGAACAACCCCGCGATGGTCGTCACCGCCTGGAAGCGTCTGGTCCACAACCGGTCGCCGGATCAGGGATCCCTCGGCTGCACCGTCGCAGACGCGGACTCCTGGCTGATGTAGGCGGTTGGACGCTCGTAGCGGTCGTGCTCGCGGTGCCCGCTGTTCCGGCGCCGCGACGTATGAACCCGCGGCATGCGCTCATTCAGGGGTGGGGCCGGGTGGTGTCCAGGCTTCTGCGGCTGCTCGTGCGGTGGGGTGGGTGGGGAAGACCTGGTCCAGCCCGACGATGTGGAGCATTCGGTTGACGCGGTCGGGGACCGCCGCCAGGGCGATGTCCGCCCGGGCGGCGAGGGCGTGATTGCGGGCGGCGATCAGGACGGTGATGCCGCTGGAGTCGCAGAAGGTGATGCCGGTCAGGTCGATGACGAGCTGCTGGCCTGCCTGGAGTTTCAGGCGGGGCAGGAGCGTACGTACGTCGGGGGCGCTGTCGTTGTCGAGTGCTCCGGACAGTTCGACGACGGGTCCGGCGGGGGTGGCGCGCGTGCGGACGGTCAGCTGGGTCACGGCTGCTCTTCACTGGTGGGCCGGGGCACGCTGATGGCGAGCACGGCGGTGTCGTCGTCCACTCCGGTGCCGAGTGTGTCGAGCAGGTCACGGACCGCGGCCACGGCGTCGGAGGCGGTCGTCGGTGCCAGGACTTGGGCGAAGTCGAGGAGAGCGTCGTCACCGTAGCGGTCGCCGTCCGTGATCTGGGCGGTGTGTGCTTCGGTGAGGCCGTCCGTGTGGAGCAGCAGGGTGTCGCCGAGGTCAAGGCGGACGGTGGTGGTGGCGATGTGGGCGTCGGGCAGGGCGCCGATGAGCTGCCCGCCGGGGGTGGGGAGGTAGTCGGCACTGCCGTCGGCCCGCATGAGCAGGGCAGGGGGGTGGCCGCCGCTGGCCAGGGTGACACGGAAGCCGCCTCGGTCTGCGTCGGGGACGAGCAGTCCGAAGACGACCGTGCAGAACCGCGGGTCCTGGCCGTTGTATTCGTGGTTGAGAACCGTGTTGAGGTTGCTCAGGACGGCGACCGGATCGGGGTCGTAGACGGCGGCGGCACGCAGGGTGTAGCGGGCCAGGGAGGTGACGGCCGCTGCGGCCGCGCCCTTGCCGCACACGTCGCCCAGGAACAGTCCCCAGGTTCCCGAGGCGAGAGGGAACAGGTCGTAGAAATCGCCGCCGACCTTGTCGGTCGAGGCGATGTGGTAGTGCGCGGCCACATCCAAGCCGGGCACATTCACCAGGGTCGGAGGCAGGAGGGTCCGCTGCAGGGTGGCGTTGAGGCGCTTGAGTTCCTCGCGTTCGCGTTCTGCTTCCTGCCGCGCGCGCAGCAGCTCGGTCTCGTAGGCGCGGCGGTCGCGGGCGTCGAAGACGGTGGTACGGATCAGCAGTGGCTGCCCGTCGCTGCCGGTCTTGACCGTGGAGGTCACCAGTACCGGCAGACGGCCGCCGTCGGCCGTCTTGAGTTCCAGAGCGATTCCGCTGACCTCCCCCTGCATGCGCAGCAGCGGAGCGAAGTGCGTCTCGTGGTAGAGCCGGCCTCCCACGGTGAGCAGGTCGGAGAAGGTCTTGCGGCCCACCAGGTCGCCACGTTGGTAGCCCAGCCAGTCGAGCAGCGTCGTGTTGATCTTCGCGATCGTGCCGTCCAGCAGGGTGGAGAGGTAGCCGCACGGCGCACGCTCGTACAGGTCCTCCGCGCTGTCTTCCAGCAGCGCGGAGAACGCCGCGTGGTCGTCGCGGCTCTCGCTGCCCCCGCCCTCACTGGCCTTGCGCATCATCGGCCCGCACCCGCGAAGGCGATGATCGCGGCAGCCGTCTCCTCCGGGGCGGCGAGCTGGGGGCAGTGCCCGGTCGCGTTCAACGTGACCAGGCGGCTGCCGGGGATCCGTGACTGCACGAAGGTTCCGACCTCCGGGGGCGCGATCGCGTCGCTGGAGCACTGCGCGACCAAGGTGGGCACGGTGACCTTGGCGAGGTCGTCGCGGTTGTCGGACAGGAAGGTCACCCGGGCAAACGTCCGGGCGATGTCCGGATCGGTTCGGCAGAAGCTGTTGGTGAGCTCCTCACTCAGTTCCGGACGCTCGGGATTACCCATGATCACCGGAGCCATGGCGCCTGACCAGCCCAGATAGTTCGCATCCAGCGATTCCAGAAGCTCATCGATGTCCTCGGCACTGAACCCACCCCGGTAGCCGGCGGCCGGATCGTCGATGAAACACGGCGACGGGGCGAGCAGGATCAGACCGGCGAAGGCCTCCGGCTCCCGCGCCGCAGCCAGAACGCCCATCATCGCGCTCACCGAGTGCCCCACAAAGATCACCGGCCCGAGCGACAGCTCATGGCAGATCTCCAGCACGTCATCGGCGTATCCCTCCATCGACGAATAACGCTCCATGTTCCACGCCGAAAGATCGGAACGCCCCGCTCCCACGTGGTCGAAGAGCACTACGGTGAAGTCGCGCTCCAGAAGCGGTACCACCAGGCGCCACATGTTCTGGTCGCACCCGAACCCGTGCGCCAGCATCAGTACGGGGCGACCGGACTGGCCGGTCACCGTCACATGATTCCTGCTCCGCACAGTCATACGCCCATCCTCGCAGACGGTTCTACGGCCCCCTCCCGGGACCGAGTGGCTTCAGTGGTGACCGGGCGCCCGGTCGGGGCGCCGATGGCGCGCACGCCGTGGCGCCAGTTGCCCGATTCGATGCCGATTTCGGCCAGCGCGTCACGGTGTGGCTCGGGGGTGCTCGGCCGCCAACCCATCCGTACGGGCGGTGAGTCGCACCGTCACCTTTGACCCGGAGCGGGCAGGGGACCGTGCTCCCGGTCAGCCTTCGCGGCTCGGAAGAATCTCCTTGACCTTGGCGATCGCGAAGCCCCACCCCTGTGCCACCGTCGGCTTGCCCGGCACGGCCACCTCCTCGGGGTTGGTCAGCACATCCAGCAGGACCGGTCCAGGGGTGTCGAGGGCCCGGCGCACGCTGTCGTGGAGGTCGGCCGGGTCGGTGACGCGGATGCCGGTGAGGCCGAGCGCGGCCGCGACCGCGGCGAAGTCGGGGTTGTCGA
This sequence comes from Streptomyces mirabilis, assembly GCF_039503195.1. Classification (NCBI taxonomy): domain Bacteria; kingdom Bacillati; phylum Actinomycetota; class Actinomycetes; order Kitasatosporales; family Streptomycetaceae; genus Streptomyces; species Streptomyces mirabilis. The sequence continues at coordinate 569,166 of NZ_JBCJKP010000001.1, read as the reverse complement.
GTTCCGTGCCGAATTCAGGCAGGCCGGCCTGCTCCTGTTCGAGTTTGACCATCCCCAGCCGGCGGTTGTCGAAGACCACGAGCTTCACCGGCAGTTGGTACGTCTTGACCGTCATGAGGTCGCCGAGCAGCATGCTCAGCCCGCCGTCGCCGCAGAAGGCGACGGTCTGGCGATCGGGCGCCCAGAGCTGGGCCCCGAGGGCCTGGGGCATGGCATTGGCCATCGAGCCGAGGTTGTACGAGCCGATCAGGCGCCGGCTGCCGCGCATGGTCACGAAGCGCGACAGCCAGACGGTGGCCATTCCGGTGTCGGACGTGAAGACGGCGTCCTCGGCGGCGTAGGCGTCCACCGCGGCGGCCAGTGCCTCGGGGCGGATCTCATGGTCACGGTTGTCCAGAGCGGCCCTCAGCTTCCCGGTCCAGCGGCGCTCGTGACGCGGGTCGGCCAGGCGCCGCTGTCCTTCCTGCCAGTGGGCGAACCGTTCCCGCGCGTCGTCCAGGTGGCCGTGGTCGGGGACCGCCTTCAGCAGCGGGAGCAAGGCTCGTAGTGTCGCGCCCACATCGCCCGTCAGACCCACGTCCACGGGAACCCGGCGGCCCAAGTGTTCCTCACGGGTGTCGATCTGGACGACCTTGCACCCCTTCGGGTACCAGTCCCGGTACGGGAAGTCGGTACCCAGCATCAGGAGCACGTCGCCGCTGTCGAGCGCGTGGGAAGCGGCGGGGTTGCCTATCAGACCGGTCTGCCCCACCTGGAAGTCGTTCTCCCCCTCGAACCCCTCCTTCGCCTTGAGCGTGAGCACCATCGGCGCGGCGAGCACTTCGGCGGTCCGCAGGACCTCGGCGCGGGCGGCGCGCGCTCCGCGGCCGACGAGCAGCGTGACGCGGTCGGCGCCGTTCAGGAGTTCGGCGGCCTCCGCGAGCGCCGGGTCGTCCGGGCGGGTGACGGGGCGGGTGAGGGCGAAGCGGGCGGGCCGGTCGTCGCTCAGCTCCTGGTCGCCCAGGTCCCCGGGCACGGTGAGCACCGCCACTCCGCCTTGGCTGACAGCCGTACGTACGGCCGACTCCAGCATCCGCGGCATCTGGTCGGGGGAGGAGACCGTGGCACGGTAGACGGCCACGTCACGGAAGAGCAGGTCGTTGTCGACTTCCTGGAAGTAGTCGCTTCCCACCTCGGCGAGGGGAACCTGACCGCAGATCGCGAGAACGGGGGTACGGCTCTTGGCCGCGTCGTAGAGCCCGTTGAGAAGGTGTACGGAGCCGGGTCCCACCGTTCCCATGCACACTCCGAGAGTTCCCGAGAGCTGGGACTGCGCTCCGGCGGCGAAGGCCGCGGCTTCTTCGTGCCGGCAGCCGACCCAGTTCAGGTCGTCAGTGGTGCGGATCGCGTCGGTCAGTGGATTCAAGGCGTCTCCGACCACTCCGAAGACATGCTGGACGCCCAGGTCCTTGAGTGCGTCGACGATCACGCTGGCGACGGTTCGTGCCACGGGAGTGCCCTTCGGTCCGGTGCGGCCCTCGGAATGAGGGCCGGGTTCAGTGGGTGAAGCGGTCCGGGTCTGCTGCCTTCCAGTCGGCTGCCCAGCTGGAGGGCGCCGATGCGAGCAGTTGTCCGAGGGTGAGCCAGTCGTGGAGTTCCGCGTAGGAGCGGACGGTGTGCGGGTTCACCCGCTGGAGCAGCATGTGGGGGCGCAGCCCGCGCGGGTCGTCGACGCCCATCGAGGCCATGATCTGGAGAGCGCTCTTGACCGTTGCCTGCTGATAGCGCCGTACGCGCTGGGACTTGTCGGGAACATCAACGGCGCGGGCGCGTCGTTCGTCCTGGGTGGCGACCCCTACGGGGCAGGCGTTGGTGTGGCAGCGCTGGGCCTGGATGCATCCGATCGCGAACATCATGGCGCGGGCGGAGTTGGTGTAGTCGGCTCCCTGGAGCAGGCGCTTGACCAGGTCGCCGCCGGTGGCGACCTTGCCGCTTGCACCGATCCGGATCCGGTCGCGCAATCCGACGCCCACGAGGGCGTTGTGTACGGTCATCAGTCCCTCACCCAGCGGCAGGCCGACATTGTCCGCGAACTCGAGCGGCGCCGCGCCCGTGCCGCCCTCCGCGCCGTCGACGATGATGAAGTCCGGTGTGCTGCCCTCCTCCAGCATCGCCTTGCACACGGCGAGGAACTCACGGCGCGAGCCGACGCAGAGCTTGAACCCGACGGGCTTGCCGTCGGCCAGTTCGCGCATCCGGGCCAGGAAGCGCACCAGCTCGCGCGGTGTGGAGTAGACGCGGTGGAAGGGCGGCGAGATGACGGTCTCCCCTTGTGGAACCCCACGCACCGCGGCGATCTCCGCGTTCACCTTGGCACCCGGCAGGACTCCTCCGATGCCGGGTTTGGCGCCCTGGCTGATCTTCAACGACACGCACTTGACCTGCTGGTGCGCCGCCTTCTCGGCGAACTGCCGCTCGTCGAAGTCCCCGTCGTCGGTCCGGCAGCCGAAGTATCCGGTGCCGATCTCCCAGACGAGATCCCCGCCGGGGCGCAGGTGGTACTCCGACAGACCGCCCTCACCTGTGTCGTGGGCGAAACTGCCCAGCTGCGCACCGGTGTTGAGGGCCAGTACGGCATTGGCCGACAGCGAGCCGAAGCTCATCGCCGAGACGTTGAGCAGGGCCATGTCGTACGGCCGGGTGCACTCGGGCCCGCCGATTCGGACACGCGGCGCCTCGGCGCGCACCGATCGGGGGGCCATGGACGGGGTGAGGAACTCGCTGCCCGTCCGGTACAGGTCGAGTTCGGTGCCGAACGGTTCCTCGGCGTCGGTGCCCTTGGCACGCTCGTAGACGATGCTGCGGGTGTCACGGTCGAAGGGGCGGCCGTCGAAGTTGCGCTCGATGAAGTACTGCTGGAGCTCCGGCCGCAGCGCCTCCAGCGCGAATCGGAGATGCCCGAGCAGCGGGTAGTTCCGCAGGACGGAATGCCGACGCTGCACGAGATCGTGGACGGCCACGAGCGCGAGCACGAGCAAAGGGGAGGCCGCGGCCCACCACCAGGGTGACACCAGGACGGCGGTGACCGAGCCTGCCACCGCCAGCGAGCCGAGCAGGACGACCAGAAGTATCTTCAGCACATCGTGCGTGTGTCCCGAAGTCCGGCGGTCAATCCTCGTGCGCATCCCTCCGGCGCTACCGGTGTCCCAGCAGGTAGAGAGGGCGCTGAAGCCCGAGGAGTCCGGAAGGTCGCCCCGCGCCGTCGGGACGGCGGTCACCGCTCCTGTTGGCGGTGACGTCACCCCCTCGACGACAGACTGGGCGCGAAGGTCGGCGGCCCGGCGGTTGCCGGAAGGGTCCTGAGGGTCGACGCCGGTGGGGGCGGATGCGTCTCTGGTTCCGCTGGGGTGCCGGGAGCGGCCCTTGGGGTCGGTGTCGTGCATGCCCTTCTCGTCACTGCCGGCTTCGCTCCGTTCCTCTCCGCGATCGCTCGTGCTCTTCACGGGCCTACCGTGCGGGTCCCCGGCCTCTTCTTTGGAGACCTGGCGCCCGGGGCCCTTGTCGGGAGTGTGCTGGTCGGGATGGAACAAGCGGTGGCTTCCGTTTGTGCAGGTTCGTGGCCGCAGTGGGTACTCGGTTCCCCTGGGCGGCACGGGCCGTCCGGGAAAGCCGATGCGGAGGGATACCTGTGGACGGGATTGTGCTGCTCAAGGAAGACCACAAGACGGTGGAGAAGCTGTTCAAACAGTTCGAGAAGGCCGGCGACGGCGCTCATGCCGAGAAGCGGAAGATCGCCGACCAGGTGATCGAAGAACTCACCACCCATACCTGGATCGAGGAGAAGATCTTCTACCCGGCCGCCCGCGAGGCGGACCCCGACACCAAGGACGACGTCCTGGAAAGCGTCGAGGAACACCACGTCGTGCTGTGGATGCTCTCCGAGCTCAAGGACCTCGACCCGGCCGACGAGCGGTTCGACGCCAAGATGACCGTCCTCATGGAGAACGTCCGCCACCACGTCGAGGAAGAGGAGAAGGAATGGTTCCCCGATGTCCGCAAGGCCATGGGCCGCAACCGACTCACCGAACTCGGCGAACAGATGGAAGCGGCCAAGAAGACGGCCCCCGGTGAACCCCTCGCCGTTCCCAGCGCCGACCAGTAGACCGCCCAGGGCGGGTGCGCCTGCCACCCGACGGAACCCCTCGCCGACCTGCCTCCGCCCCGTCACTGGGCGCTCCACACGTTCCGATACGGCAGGAGGTTTTGTCGTATGGCTGTTCGTCATCATCTGATACGTCGTCCCCCGCATGCGGTGTGGGCAGTACTTGCCGACCCGGCCCGGTACGGGGAGTGGGTGGTGGGACCCTCCGAGTCCACGCCCCTCGACCAGGCCTGGCCCGAAGTGGGTTCCCGGATCCGCTACACGGTGCGGCTGGGTCCCTGGTCGGCGGACGGGGTCACGACCGTCCGCCACGGCGAAACGGGCAGGGAGCTGGAACTGGAGGCTTCATTCAAGGCGCTGGGCACTGCGCGGATCTTCCTCCAGCTCCGGCCGTGGGGCGAGGAGACCCTCGTCGTCTGCGACGAGCACCCGTTGCGAGGTCCGGGCGGCGCTCTCCACAACGCCGCGACCGAAGCGCTGCTGCAACTGCGGCACCGGGGCATGCTCGCCCGCCTGGCCAGGGTCGTCGAACAGCAGCACGAGGAGACCCGCCCTACCTGACGCGTCGCCGCCTCAAGGTGCTGTCGGCTGCGAACGGGAGCGTAGCGGCTCGGACCGGGCGGCCGCGCCCTCGGTGCCCCGCCGCACGGCGAGGCTCCGGTCCTCGCCGCTCGCTTCGGCGTTCGTTTCTTGCTGAGCACGGCCGCCGGGTGTTGTCCGCGTGTGCCCGACGCTGCGAGTCGGCTCTCACGCAGGGCTGAGCCCCAGGGGAGTGTCGGCCCGGATCAGGGATTGGGTTCGGATGTCGCCTCGGGTCCTGGAGTGTCCGTTTGGCTAGGTCTGGCGGGCTTTCGATGGCTGGTGTCGCACCACGGGTAGGTCCGGCTGCGGCGGCAGGTGCACAGGGCTACGCAGAATCGGTCGGACGACACGACGGTGCCGTCGTCCAGGGTGACTTCGACCGGGCCTTCCATGAGCAGAGGTCCTGTCCGCTGAGCGGTGATGCGTCGGCGTCGTTCAGAGGAGTCGTTCGGCACGGATGATCACCAGCTCTTCCTTGCCGTCATTGTCTTCCAGCAGGCCACGGCTGCGCAGCCAGCTGCTTCGGGAGCGAAGAACGGGCCCGACCGCGATGTAGCGGTGTTCCACGACGTCCGCGTTCAGGCCGGCCGCCCGCAACAGTCTCAGCGTCTCTTCCGCGCCGCTCAGGGCGGACTGGACGAGAAGCAGAACTCCGCCGGGCCGCAGGAACGCGGGTGCGTCCCGGCATATGCGGTCCAGCAGAAGACGGCCGTCATAGCCCGCGTCCCAGGACCGGGCCGCGCCGCGACGCGGGCAGTCGGCGTCCGGTGAGGGTACGTACGGCGGGTTGGACAGGACGAGATCGAAAGATCGGCCTGACACCGGAGCCAGCAGGTTGCCGCGCATCACACGCAGCGGAAGTCGCGCCAACGCCGCGTTGACCTTGGCGTTGAGAACCGCCCGCCAGGAGATGTCGACGGCTGTGACCTTCGCGCCCAGCCGTGCGGCGGCCAAAGCGACAGCTCCTGTACCTGTGCCGATGTCGAGGACATGAGCGTGCGGGGGGAGGGGTTCCTGACGCAGGGATTGCACGAGCAGATCGGTGTCGTGTTGTGGGGCGTAGACGCCAGGAAGAGCAAGGGGAGTCATGGGGGTTTCATCTCCGGTTCTCGGGGGGTGAGGAGAACCTGTTCGGGCCGGGCTCGCTGGTCAGACGGGCGTACGCAGCGATGACTCGCCTGCCCGCCACGCGCCGAGGAGTCGTTCGGCAAGGCGGTCCTCGACGTAGTTGGTGGCGTCCACGCCGAACGCGACGTCGCCGTCCAGGTGGGGTTCTTCCTCGAGGAGGCCCGCGACGACTTCCCGGCGTACGACCTGCTCATGTACGGCGTCGGCCTCGACGTGCTCGTCGTAGAAGTGCTCGGCGGCCGGTCCCGCGCCGGTGCGCCGCATGGCCTGGGCGAGCCGCCGTGAACCGGGCGACGAGGTGATCTCGACGGTGGCGAAGTGACCTACCAGTGCGCCTCTGAGGGCGCGGTGCAGTCCGAAGAGGGACATCAGGTTCACGACGGTGAGTGCCTCGGCGCCGGCAGAGTCGAGATAGCGCCCGTAGGCGGTGTCCAGGCCGAGGTCGGCCATGAGGTCGGCGAACAGCCGCGCGTGCACCCGATCCGCCCGGCCGCCGCCGAACTCGTCGAACTCCACGGCTGCCATTCCGGCCTTCGCCCGGCCCCACAGGCGAGGCAGCACCCAGGCGTGCGGGTCGGCCTCCTTGAGGTGGTACAGCGACCGCTGTGCGGCGTATTCGCGTAGCTGCCACAGTTCGCCGTCGTCCTGGAGGTAGTGGGTGACGCCGATGCCGTCCACGGGCTCGACGAGCAGGTCGTCCAGCGCCTCGGCGGCGCGTTCATGCCGTGTCGCCTGGTGGCGCAAGGCCTTGAGGAAGGGGCGCTCCAGGGCTGCTCGGGCCTTGAGGAGGTCGGGGTCCCATTCACGGGCGGCGTCCACGCCGGCGAAACCCCGGTAGTGCAGCTCGTAACAGAGATACAGGCCGAGCTGCCAGTCCTCGCTGAAGGGGGATGCGTCTGCGATCGTCCCGTCGTCGGGAGGTGGCCCTGTACTTCTCAAGTACTCGGCGATCGCCGTCGAAATTCTGCCGCGGCTCGGCGGCAGTGGCGGTTCCTTCGACCAGAAATTCATGTGTACGGAGTACCCGTGATCGAGAACGTCTCACATGGCCGGTCTTCTTCGCCGCTGGGCCGAGGGCACTCGCTCTCCTGCTGGAAGTGGAGCAGGTGCCCGTGGGCGCCGGCGCAGGCGGTCCGCGTTGCGGGGGTTCAGTCGGGGGGCGGCAGCAGTGTGCCCAGCGGCCCGAGGTCGAGGTTGAGGTCCTCCATGGTCAGTCCGTACTGGGTGCACAGGTCGCTCATGCGGTCGTGGAGGAGCATGAGGGTCGCTCCCAGGCGTTCTTCCTGTTCGTCGGTGAGGTCTCCTTGGTCGACGCGGTGCAGGGCCTGTCGTTCCATGAGCTGGCGCAGCAGTTCCACGAGAGTGAGGACGAGCTTCATGAGGTCCCGTTCGACGGTGTCGCGGTCGGAGCTGATCCGCCGAGCGGGGGAACGTGAGCCCTTGCCGGCCGGCGGGTCCAGGTCGCGTGGGGCGGCGGGCAGCAGCCGGAAGGCGCGTGCGGCGGCGTCCGCGACCTCGTCGGCGCGGCTCGGCGGCCGTCTGTCTCCCTCAGCTGTCATGGTCGCCGCCTCGCGGCGGATTCGTCCTCGTCCATGGCGAGGGGTTCTGCTCACTGATGGAAACGATCAGGGCACGCAGGGAGACGCGTACCAGATCGATGTCCGCGATGGACAGCACCACGTCACCGGTGAGGACGACCCCTCCGCTCAGAAGTCGGTCCAACAGATCGATGAGAGCGACCTGCCGCTGAGGCAGACGCTCCGCCTCGGGCGCACGGCCAGGCGTGATCACGGGGGTGCTCCCTCTGCAGCACCGCCGGATTCATCGAATGGCATGGCGAAGGAGTACGGAGCCCAGGGGCCGGTGGCCTCGACCCGCACCCCGTCCAGCCCGTCAGCGGCATGCGTCACGTCGGCCAGGAAGTCGTCGCAACGCTTCAGGGGCACAAGGTAGGCGTCATTCACGACGTTCTCGCCGACGGCGCCGCCCGCGTCGGCGAGAAGACCCTGCTGTACGCGATGCCGGACACGGTCGGAGGCGTGCTTGCGGCCCGCGGTCTCCACCCGCTCGGCGGCCTGTTGTGCCGCTTGGTACACGGTGTCGCGAAGACTTTGCTGTTGCCGGCGGTTGCGCAGGTAGGCGCGTCCGGGGGCAGGTCTGCTGTGGGAACAGCTGGGGCCGCGGGCGCCGCGGACGGCTCGACATAGATTTTGACCCCCCATTCGACATGCTCGGAGAGTCGGGCCAGGCGCTCCGCGAACATGGTCCGCCCGGCTTCCAGTACCTCCCGCGCCCGGTCGTCGTCGAGATAGACGGTTGCCAGGCGCAGCGGAAGGACGGTGGTGTGCTCGCCCAAGGCCTCGATGACGCCGTGGTGAGCGCGGGCCACCGCCTCCAGCCACTCCAGGTCCTCGAGATGCTGCTTGAGAGTGTCCTCCTGGAAGTCCTGTCCGGGCACGTGGCTCACCACGAGCCCCAGCTGATCGTCGCCGGTGTCGGTGACGAGGCTGACCGGAGAGTCGGCGACGCCTCGGAGCGGCACGGTTGCCTCCCGCAGTCCCTCGGCGCTGCGTACCACCGCATACGCGTAGGTCAGCAGGTCACTCATCGCGAGCACTTCCCCGGCGACGGCTGCCCCTGTCCCGCGGCGCCTCCTCCTTTGCGGTGAGGGCCTTGCCCTGGCGGATGGCATCGATCTCGGCCCGCAGCCGGCGGTTCTCCTCGGCCAGTGACTGTTCACCTCTGCTCCGCGAGGACAGCGAGGGGTCGTGCTCCCACCAGTCGATGCCCATTTCCTTCGCCTTGTCGACGGAGGCGACCAGGAGACGCAGCTTGATGGTCAACAGCTCGATGTCGAGAAGGTTGATCTGTATGTCGCCCGCGATGACGATGCCCTTGTCGAGTACCCGTTCAAGGATGTCGGCGAGATTCGCGGAGGATCCCTGCGCGTAGGGGGGCGCTGATCGGGACGGATAGGAACCAAGCCTGTTGGCCAGGGGTTCAGTCACGGTTGCGGCCTCGTATTCCCTCGTGCCGGATCAGGAGTGTCAGCCCTGCCGGTAGGCACGGATCTCCTCCAGCCGGTCGAGCAGTTCGTCCTCGCGCTGGTCGAACGTCTCCTCGTCGATGTCGCCTGCGACGAGGAGACGTTCGAGCTCGGCGAGTTCGCGGTGCACCGGAGCGGGGTCGTAGTACTGGCTCTCGGCTTCCTCCCGGACGCGCTCGACGACCCATACGACGCCGCGCACCGGCGCCAGGGGAAGGGTGACGAGCTGTGTGAACAGGCCCATGAGAACTCCTTCAGACGAAGCTGTAGGGGGGCAGGGGGCCGTTGAGCCGGAAGTCGAAGTCGTCACCCATCTGGTGGGCGACGCTCAACTCCGAGGCGAGGAACGTCTCTTCCTGGTCCTCGGTCACCAGGAACGACACGTTGAGGAAGTCCGACCCCGTCGGCTGGGATGTGTCAAGCGTCCGGGCGAAGGGCCGCAGTGCTTCGACCACACCCGCCGCCAGCGCCTCCTGCCGTGCCTGCACCTCCTGGGCGACCAGCTCACCGAGTCGCAGCGATGCGTCGGGGTCGGCGGTGCCGCCGCGGATCTCGTCATTGAGCTCTCGCGCCGCGTCCGACTCCCGCAGGATCTGCCGCAGGAGCGCGTCTTCGTCCTGCGACGCCTTGAGGTGGTACTCGGTGCACCCGTCCAGTACTTGAAGCCTGTCCGTATAGTCTGCGGCGTTCTGCTCCAGAGCCAGCCGGACGGCCTCGTCGTCCTCGGCGAGGAGGCCGAACCGCATGGGGAGCACAGTGCCGTCAGCCATGAGGCGCTTCTGCACTTCCTGGTGGGCGATGATGTCGCGACGCTTGGGGCGTAGATCCTCGGGCGCGTCGCTGACCACAGCGCACAGCGGCCCCGCCGTCACTGCCCGCAGGTCCGCCGGTGACTCACCGACTCCGCTGAGACCGTCGAGGCGGAGCGGGTGCTGTTTGCCGGTGATGGAGTAGATGTATACGGCCATGGCTCATTCCTTCTCGCCGGGCGAGCCCTACTCGCGCTCACGTCGGGAGGTGCGTCGAGCCGGCCGCCGTCGCCTCTCCACGGGTTCCTTTTCCTTGGCCTCGTCTTCTTCCTCGGCCTCCTCCTCTTCGCCGCCGTCACGGCCGGTGATTCCCTTGAGGGAATCGGTGACCGCTTCCGCCGCGCCGGAGAGGGCCCCCTTGGATTTGCCCTTGGCCCCGCTCTCCACCGTGTCTCCGACGATGTCGGTCAACTGGGCGGGTGCCTTCCTCCCGGTCTCGAGGTCGAGACGGTTGCATGCCTCGGCGAAACGCAGATAGGTGTCGACACTGGCCACGACAATACGAGCGTCGATCTTGAGGATTTCGATCCCCACCAGTGACACGCGGACGAAGACGTCGATGACAAGCCCGCGATCCAGAATGAGTTCCAAGACGTCGTAGAGGCTGGTGCCACCACCACCGCGCGCGACAGCGCCTCCACTCTGCGGCACCACCGTCATGGTGCCTCCCTTCATGGCTGTTGCGGCCTCAGCCCAGTCGGTCGATCTGGCCGCGGCTGTAGCGACGCGTCCTTCGGTACTCCACCAGGTCGCCTTCCTCGTCCAGCGTCACTCGGTAGGTAGCCATCACGCTCGTGGTTTCGGGGACGCGTTCCAGTTCGAGTACCTCCACGTCGGCCTCCCAACCGGCTTCGGTGGATTTCAGTGCCGAGACGGACTCGGGGGCCCGCCCGAGCAACTCCTGCAGTTGTTCGACTGCGGAACGAATGGCCCAGGCTGCGTTGCCCCTGCCGGAGCGTCGCCGGGGGCCATCTGTGGTCCCCCGGTCCGTGCCGCGGCTACTGCTGCTGGATCGCCGCCGGGGTTCTGCTGCGGCCATGGTCTCTCCGGTGGTCGGAGCGCGCGCCATACTCCACGCACGAACACTATAATTCCATCATATAGGGGTACATATCGTCGGGCACGGATGGCTCTGAGCGAACCTGCCCGGTGGGGCAAGGACCCGCCCCCGTGGGGCCGCATGACGTGTCTCGGGTGCTCCCAGCAGCCGAAAGGCGCGTCGCGTGCGATCTGCTTCTGTCTCAACCACTGGTTGGGCAGGGGATGTTGGCCCGAATTCGAGTGTGTTCACCTCCCCTTTCCGAAGGGAACCGCCTCATGAACGACACGACCAAGATCGGCCTCGCCGCCGCGGTCGCAGCCGGCTATGTGCTCGGACGTACGAAGAAAGCCCGTTTCGCCTTCGGGCTGGCAACCTATATCGCAGGTCGCCGATTTGGGCTCGATCCGCAGCAGCTGTTGACGACCGGCCTGAAGAAACTCGGTGACGTTCCTGGAGTCGCCGAGCTGAACGAGCAGGTGCGCGGCGAGCTGCTGGACGCCGGACGCAAAGCCCTGGCCGCCACCGCCGACCGGCGCCTCGCCGGCCTCGCCGATTCTCTCCATGAGCGCACGCTGCGCATCGGTGAGGAGAAGGGCGAGGAGGAAGAGGGCGAGGAGGAACCGGAGGAGGGCGAGGAGCGCTACGAAGACGAGGAGGAGACGGAGGGCGAGGAGGAACCGGAGGAGGAAGAGGGAGAGGAGGAACCGGAGGAGGAAGAGGGCGAGGAAGAACCTGAGGGGGAATTCGAAGAAGAAGAGGAGGAGGAACCGGAGGAAGAAGAACCGGAGGCAGAAGAACCGGAGGCAGAAGCGGAGGAGGAGGAAGAAGAGGAAGAAGAACCGGAGGAGGAGGAAGAGCCAGAGGAAGAAGCCGAGGAAGAGCCGCCACGGCGTCGTCGCCGCCCGGTAGCGGGAAAGAAGCAGGCGGCCAAACCCTCTCCCCGTAGGGCGGGCGCCAAGAAAGCCGCCCCCGAGAGGAAGAGGACTCCTGCGAGGAGGACGCCCGAGAAGAAGGCCCCCGCGAAGAAGACCGCGGCGCAGAGGCCCCCGGCCAAGAAGTCGTCGGCGCCGAGGCCGGCAGCCAAGAAGACTGCCGCCAAGAAGTCGCCGCCGGCGAAGAAGACCGCGAAGAAGTCTCCGCCCCCTGCCAAGAAGGCGGCGGCGAAGAGGGCACCGACGAAGAGCGCGTCCGCGAAGAAGGCCCCGTCCAAGAAGGCGGCCTCCGCGAAGAAGGCGACTGCCAAGAAGACTCCCGCGCGGCGGAGGTAGGTCATGGCCGACAAAGAGCGAGACTCCGGCCGGGGAGAGGGATCCGGCCTCGACATGTTGCGCGACGAACTGACCGACTTCCTCGGTGCTCAGGTCGAACATCTCGTCGACAAGGCCGGGGAAAAGTTGGGGGATGTCACCGACCAACTCCTTGACACGGCCGAGAATGGTGGATCGGGTGGATCTCTTCTCGGTATCGGCGGACGCATCCTCAAAGGTGATTCCCCCTTGAAGGCGTTCGTCGGCGAGAAGGCCAAGGGCCTCAAAGACAATGTGATGGACAAGGTCAAGAGCGTTTTCGGCGGGGGACGCGGAGGCAAGTCCGGCAGCACCAAGGTGATGAACATCATTGAAGTGCTGGACGTCGGTGTGCCGATCCGCGTGGCATACAACTACTGGACCCAGTACGAGGAGTTCAGCGACTTCACCAAAGGCGTACGGAGTGTGTCCCGGAACGACGAGACCACCAGTGACTGGAAGGTGAAGGTCGGCCCCTCGACTCGCGGTTGGAAGGCGACGGTTCAGGAACAAGTGCCGGACGAGCGGATCGTGTGGAGTTCCGAGGGTGCGAAGGGCACTACTCACGGCTGTGTCAGTTTCCACGAACTCACGCCCGACCTGACGCGGATCGTGCTTGTCGTCGAGTACTACCCCTCGGGTTTCTTCGAGAAGACGGGCAACCTGTGGCGTGCCCAAGGACGCCGTTTGCGGCTGGACTTCAAGAACTTCCAGCGCTACGTCACGTTCGCCGACGAGGACGTCGAGGGCTGGCGCGGAGAGATCCGCGACGGCGAGGTAGTTCGCAGCCACGAGGAAGCACTGGAAGAGGAGGAAGCGGCAGGGGAGGGCGAGGAGCAGGAGGAGTACGACGAAGAGGCGCCCGAGGAAGAGGCGCCCGAGGAAGAAGAGGAAGAAGAGGAGTACGACGAAGAAGAGCCAGAGGACGAGTACGCCGAGGAGGAAGGGGAGGACGACGAGGACGAGGGCTGACGCGGCTCGAGCCGTGCGGTTCCCCTCGGCGTGACCTGCCCCGAGAGACGGCGTGACCTGCCCCGAGAGTTGGTCGGCTGGTGTTCCCGGACTCTCGGGCCTCGTCTTCTGGCCGGAGTGAGCCACCAGTTGGAGAAGCCGTCGGACGGACGCGGGTGCGGCGCTTGAACCACTGCGCGCTCACCCGCGTCCGGCGGGATATCGACGTTGACGACACGAGCCCCCGAAGACGCGGACCAGCCGTACGCCCTCGATCAGTGCCCGCTCCGCTTACGGAGGTGGCCTGTCGCCTTTTCCGTCATCTCGTGTGCCTTGGCGCGCAACTGTTCCCCACGCCCTGCCTGCTGCATTGATGAGTCCCCCAGGGCCTTGCCGAGAGTCTCCTTCATCTTGCCCGTGATCTGATGCACCTTCGCATTGCCCTTGCCCTTGGCCTTGGCCATCGGAATCGCCGTCCTCTCGAAGACGCTGGAAACGCGGCCCGTCCAGGACCGACACATCTTTGTTCACCGTGCGCCTGCCCGCGGGGCTCGGCAACTGGGAGCACCTCGTGCTTGCAAGCGGGATCCGCTGCTGAGGCAGGCCGTCGGTGTCCTGCCTTACTGTGCGCGGTGCGGTTTGTGGTGGGCGACCTGGAGGCGGACGTCGGTGTGCATGTGGCGGGTGTCGGGGGAGCCGGTGGACCGACGAGCGGTACGGATCGGGCCTTCGTACACGGCGTCGAGGGCGGCGCCGGGCGCACCCTGGGGGGTGAGAGCGAGTGTGATGTGGGTGCGGGGGTGGGCAGGTCGGCCCGTGATGTGCACGGTTGCATGCTCAACGCCCGGCTGGGCACCGGCTTCGGCGGCGATCGCGTCGCTGAGCGCGTGGTCGCGCAGTTCGACGCCTTCCTGCGGGGGCGTGCCGCCGACGGGCAGCGCTCCGGGGTGGCGTCGGTGCAGTTGGGCGAGCAGCCACCACAGGGCGAGCAGGGCGACGAGCGTGAGGGCGGCGATGACGGCGGGCCACCACCACCAGCCCTGACCGCTCCAGCGGGCCCGGTCGGCGGACCCGAGCAGGACGTCGTGCGGGGTGGTGAGGGGCCAGCCGACGGGCGGAATCAGATCGTGTCGCCGGTAGACGTCGAGCCCGGCGAAGAGAATCAGCAGACCGCCGCCGAGCAGTACCAGTCCGGCGAGGGCCAGCAGACTGCGGTTGAGTACGGTTCGCGGCGTCATGGTGTGGGCTCCGGTGTTGGGGGTTCGCTCAGCCGGTGCGTTGCCGCACGCGTACGACGATGCGAGGAGGGCGGGCGAGGACGAGCTGATCGCGCTCCTCGCCGAGGACGGCGGTGAGGTCGTCCTTCACCTGCTGGGGGTCGCGGAAGCGGACGTCCGCGCGGGCCTTGATGCGGTGGCGGCGCACCCGGACGCGAGCCCTGCTGACTCCCGGGACCCGCATGGCGGCGTCGCGCAGCAGGTCGGCGGCGCCGTCGCGGTCCAGGGAAGCCCGCAGCCCGGGCGCGGGGGAGCGCAGGGGCAGCCAGTGGCGTAGCCCGGGGGTGAGGGCCAGGACGATCAACCAGATGCCGAGCGCGGCGGCCACGGCGGCCCCCGTGAGCACCCACACATCGTCCAAGGGGCGGGTGGCCAATTCGTCGGCCAGGTGCCGTCGCCAGGCTGCCGCAGGGCGTCCCGCCCGTACGGCGACGACGTCGAACAGCGCCGCGACCGCCGCCACGAGAATCACCGAGGCGACCAGCGCGGCCGGAATGCGGCGCGCGGACCACGGGCGGTGGGTCCGATGGCGTCTGTCGTGCTCGCCCGCCGCCAACTCCGGCGGAAGGGGCGCGTCGTGTTCGGGTGGACCGGGCTCTGTCGGCTCTCTCGGCTCCTCGAGCTCCTTCGTCATCGGCACGGTGGCACGGCGCGCGGACGGCGTGGAGCCGCGTGCGGGAGGGTCCGGGTCGGGTGTCATTCCGGTCCTCCTTTCTGCGCGGCGTGCCCGGCGGCCCGGGCGGCGTGGCGCCTCATCGGACCCGTCCCCGGCTCGCGTCGGCGGCAGTCACCAACCGCCGGACGGTGAGGGTGACCTCTCCCACCGCCAAGCCGGTCAGCTGCGTCACCCGTTCGGCGACGTCGTGCTGGATCCGCTCGCAGACGTGGGGGATGTCGGTGGGGTAGGGCAGGTCCATGGCCAGGTGCAGGCGCACCGATCCGGTACGGACGGCTGCGGAGGCGCCGGGTGCCGCCGCCCCACCCCGGTCGGGCGGTACGGCGGCGCGTCGGGACTGGGCTGCGCGTGCGGCCCTGGCGGCGATACGGGCGACCACCCTGTCCGGGATGACGGTGGCCCCCCGTTCGGCCGGAGGTGGCAGGTCGGCGGATCGCCCGGGTGGGCCGGGCCCTTCGCCAGAGGGTTGGGAACCGGGCCGGGTACTCACCGCTACCTCCGCCTATGGAGGTCGAGGTCGCCCTGCACGACGAGGCCGATGATCAGCCCCGCCGCACCCAGAACCAGGACGAGCAGGAATGCCCAGAAGCCTCCGAAGTATCCGGCGAAGCCCAGGGCCATGCCGGCCGCGAGGCCCGTCGTCGCTGCGTTCATCATCCACTCACCCGTCTCGCGAACGAGACCGTCCGTGTGAGCACCCGCTCATGCCCAGGGCATGGCCGTGGTCACGGCGGTCGGTCACCGCACGCGGCCCTCGTCCCGTTCGGCCTCTTCCTCCTCGTCGGGGAGGTGGACGTCGTCGACGGCGATGTTCACCTCGACGACCTCCAGTCCCGTCATTCGTTCCAGGGCGCTGATCACGTTGGTGCGCACGGCACCGGCGACATCGACGATGGAGACGCCGTACTCGACGACGACGTCCAGGTCCACCGCGGCCTGGCGCTCGCCGACTTCGACCTTCACCCCACGCGTGACGCCCCCGCCGCCACCTGCGCCGGGGACACGTTCCCGCATGGCGCCGAATGCGCGGGCCATCCCTGCTCCCAGGCTGTGGATGCCCGGCACCTCGCGTGTGGCCATGCCCGCGATCTTGGCCACCACGCCGTCCGCGATGGTGGTCTTCCCCCGTGTCTCGGCCGGTGCTCCGGCCCCGGTACGGCCCTTCAGCGCGCTCACGCCTGTGTCTGGCCGGTTGCCCCCGCCGACGCTGGTGATGTTGTCCGTCATGGCGGTCGCCTCGAGTGGCTCGGTGTGACACCTGCGTGGTGTCTCTCAACAGTTTGGACACCCGAGGCGGCTTACCTCTCACAGGCATAGCGTGTGATGTGCATCACACAGGCGTGGTAGGGGTACACGCTCTTACCGAGCCACCTGCGAGAGCGTCATGACTCAACGTATTGCTTCCCCACAACGGGGATGCGACCTGCCGGACGGACTGCTTGCCGTGCGGGCGGCCGAGGGAGACGAAGACTCCTTCGCCGTTCTCGTCCAGCGGCACAACCGGTCCCTCCTGGCCCTGGCCCGCGGCATGCTCGGCAACCCCCAGGACGCCGAAGAGGCCGTTCAGGACGCCTTCGTCAGCGCCTGGCGGCGTCTACCGGAGTACCGTCACAGTGCGGAGTTCAGCACCTGGATGTACCGGATCACCATCAACCGCTGCTTGACCATGCGACGGCGGCGCCGACCGCCGCCTGTCCCCCTGGACACCGTCGCCGAACCCGCGACGGGCGACGCGAGGAGCCAGCCGGCCCGGTCCGCCGAGCAGGACGCGGCCACCGAGGCCCTCTCCCGCGCGCTCGCCGAGCTGGACGACGGCCAGCGGATCTGCTGGATCCTGCGTGAACTGCAGGGCCTGCCCTACAACGAGATCGCCCACGTGACACGGACCAGTGAGCAGACCGTGCGCGGCAGACTGTTCAGAGCACGCCGATCCCTGCAGGAGGCGATGGGCCCATGGCGCTAGACGACCCGCACGTCTGGCCTTCCGAGCCGCCCCACGCCGACGGGCACCGTCCCGGCCGCACCGCCGCCGGCCTGCTCCCGTTCGTGGGTGATGAGGTACTGCCCTGCGGTCGCCTGCTCAGCAGGGTCTGGGAACAGGTGCGGGACGCCGCACCGGCCGCGGACCCGCACACGGTGTCCTGTCCTCACTGCCGCGAGGCGGTCGAGGGACTGGCCACGGTGACCGCGGCCACCCAGGCGCTGCGTGCGGAAGACCCTCCCGGCCTGCAGACACTCGCCGACCGTGTCATGAACGTCGTCAGGGCGGAAATCCGGCTCGGACGGCTGCTGCCGCTGGCCGACCCGGACCGGGAGCTGCGGATCGCCGAGAACGCTGCCGCGAAGGTACTGCGGCAGGCCGCGGACACGGTCCCCGGTGTGAGGGCCTCGACCTGTCGGCTCGTACCCGCGGGCGAGGGCACCGACGTGCGGGTGACCATGACCCTGGCCGCTTCCCTCGACCGCCCGCTGCCCGACCGGGTTGATCAGGTACGCCGATCGGTGCTCCACTCGGCAGGACCGTACCTGGGTCTGGCGGTGACGACTGTCGACATCGTCGTGGTCGACGTTCTGGAGCCGTGGCCACCCCTGAGCCCCGGCCATCCCACAGGCGGTGGCACGTGATGACCGCCACCGGCACGCCCACGCTCCTCGGCGTCGCGGCCGAGGCGGCCCTCGCGGTTCCCGGCGTGGCCGACCTGCAACCCCGCCTGGCCCACTGCCTCGCGGCAGCCGCCGCGCTTACCCGGACGGACACCGCACCGCACCGCATGCCGCCCGAGGCGGGCATCCGCGCCGACCGGGCGCCGGACGGTTCGGGATGGCGCATCGAGGTGCGCTGCGTCCTGGCCGAGGGCCACCGAACCCTGGACACCGCCCAGAACGTTCACGACCGGGTACGGACCGCAGCCACGTCCCACCTCGCCGCTCACGGCGTCGCGGCGCCGGTCACCGTCACCGTCGCGGTCACGGTGACGCGTATCGCCGCCCGACCCGGCACGGCATGAGTGCCGCGAACACCGGCGAACGCCCTTCACGACCATGTCCTTCGATGCGGCCCTCGGCCGGGCCTCCTTGCCGGAGGCCGCACATGTTGCCTCACGAGTGTTTGAGCGGCGCTGAGGCGTGCACGCGCCCGGTATGACCCATACGAAACGAGAGACAGAGCGAAAGTACGAAGCTCCGTCGACCAAGGACACCTCGTGGCTGCCGGACCTCACCAGCGTGGACGGCATCGCATCGGTCGTGGGAGAGGGCCTCGACGAACTGGACGCCGTGTACTACGACACTGACGACCTGCGCCTGGTTGGAGCGTCGGCGACGCTCCGGCGAAGGACCGGCAGGGCTGATGCGGGCTGGCACCTCAAACTGCCCATCTCCGGGGACAGCCGGGAGGAGGTGCAGGTCCCGTTGTCCGACACGGTTCCGGACGCCTTGCGTGACCTGGCCCTTTCTCGCACCCGAGGGGGAGAGCTGAGGCCAGTCGTCCGTATCCGGTCCACTCGCAGCACGCGGCACCTCGTCGATTCCGAAGGTGCGGTCCTCGCTGAGCTGAGCCTCGACAAGGTCCGCGCGGATTCCCTTCTGGCCAGGACCAAACGGGCCTCATGGACTGAGATGGAAGTCGAACTCGCCGAG
Organism: Streptomyces mirabilis; assembly: GCF_039503195.1. Lineage (NCBI taxonomy): Bacteria > Bacillati > Actinomycetota > Actinomycetes > Kitasatosporales > Streptomycetaceae > Streptomyces > Streptomyces mirabilis. Next base: position 550,589 of record NZ_JBCJKP010000001.1, on the reverse strand, counting down.
GACGCCGATCCCTTGCTCCTCGACCTCCTGGACAAGGCGCTGCGCAAGAAGGGCATCGACCGTGCGCGTAGTCCGTCCAAGCTGAGCCGGGCCCTGGAGGAAACAGGAACGGGAGCGTCGCGTCTGCCGGACACACGTGCCGAGACCGTCGTACCCGGCTCGGCCGCCGAAGAGGTTCTCAGGTATGTGGACGGACAGGTGCACGCCCTGGTGGACCTCGATCCCGCCGTACGCCGCGGCCTGCCGGACTCGGTGCACAGGATGCGTGTCGCCTGCCGCCGACTGCGCAGCACCCTGCGTTCCTACCGGGCGGTGCTGGAACGTGAGGTCACCGATCCGATCCGCGAGGAGCTCAGGTGGCTGGGCGGCGAGCTGGGCGCCGAACGCGACCAGGAGGTCCTCATGGAGCGGCTCGGCGTGCGCATCGGGGCCTCGCCCCGGGAGTTGGTCCTTGGGCCCGTCGAAGCCAGGTTGCAGGTGTGGAACGTCTCCCGTACCTCCAAGGCGCGGCAGCGCACCCTCGACGCCCTGGTCTCACCCCGTTACCTGGCCCTTCTGAATTCCTTGGCCACGCTCACGCAGCAGCCCCCACTGCGTCGTAGGGCCGCTCGCAAGCCGGAGAAAGTCATGGTCAAGGCGATCCTCAAGGAGTACGACCAGTTGGCCGGCCGGGTGGCGCACGCGCTGGAACTCTCCCCGGGGACGGAACGCGACGCGGCCCTCCACCAGGCCCGCAAGGCGGCGAAGAAGATGCGGTACGCCACCGAACCGGCGCGCGCCTCGCTCGGCAAACCCGCCAAGCGGCTCGGCAAGCGCGTCAAGGCCGTGCAGAAGGTGCTCGGGGACCATCAGGACACCGTCGTCGCGCGGGACGCCCTGCGGCACCTGGCCCTGGCGGCGCACGCGGCGGGAGAGCCCGCTTTCACCTGGGGCCTGCTGTACGGCCAGGAGCAAGCCGTGGCCGAACGCCGCGAACGGGAACTGCCGACCGCGTGGGCCGACGCATCGAAGCCCGGGCTGCGCAAGGCGCTCGTTCACTGAGAAGTCGTCCTCTCCCGGCGTTTCGACCCGGAGCACTGCGAAGCACCATGACGTGTACCCGCCGGCCGCCGACGTTCACCAGGCGGTCGGTGTGGAGGAGCACGCCGGGCCTACCGAAGGCGCCTCTCGCCCGGGACAGCGGTGATGTGTGTCCAGACGAACCACGAACCGAACCACGAACCGACCGATTCGCGGCGGGCGTCGGCGACCTGCGCGTGCGCGCGGGCCACCTTCAGACGGGCCTTCTCCCGGTTCTTCGACCTCTTCTGCTTGCGGGACAACTCCCGCTGCGCCTTCTTCAGCTTCTTCTCCGCCCGGCGCAGAAACCGCGGGCTGTCGATCTTCGTCCCGTCCGACAGGACCGCGAAATGGGTCAGGCCCAAGTCGATCCCCACAGACGGCAGACCGTCGGCATCCGGCATCCGCGCCAGGTCGGCGTCCGGGTCGGTCTCGATCACGAAGGAGGCGAAGTACCGGCCGGCCGCGTCCCGGATCACCGTCACGCTCGACGGGGCCGACGGGAGCCTGCGCGACCAGCGCACCCTCACCTCGCCGATTTTCGGCAGGAGCAGCCGCCCCGCCTCGGTGATCTTCCATCGGGCGTTCGCGGTGAACCGGATCGCCTGGCGGGCATCCCGCTTCGACTTGAAGCGCGGCGCCCCTACCCGTGCCCCCTGGCGGGCTCCTTTCAGAGAGGAAAAGAAGTTGGTGTAGGCGCGCTCCACGTCCCGCAGCGCGTGCTGCAGGATGACTGCCGACACCTCGGACAGCCACTGCCGCCCGGGGCTCCGCTTCGCCTCGGTGATCAGCGTCTTCGACAGCGCGCCCGCGCTCGGAAACGCAGCACCCTCCCGCCGGGCCCGCTCCCGGGCGGCGACCGCGTCGTTGTACACCACCCGCGCGCACCCCAACGCCCGCGCCAGCGCAACGCGCTGACCGGGCTCCGGGTCGAGGCGGAAGGCATACCGAAGCTGCATGATCCGGACGCCAACACCCACCACCGACAACCCCGACCCGATCAGCCAGCCCAGCCTCGCCCGAACAGTTCCGCACCGCTGTCATACGGGCAACATGGGCCCGGAGGAAGCATTCCCCGGCTCCGCCGGGCAGCCCTGCGGGCGCTCCGCGCCCACCCCGCCCGGCACCGCAACACTCCACGTCGCGGCCACAGGACCCCCAGGCTGAAGCCTGTAGCACTGCGCAAGAAGTTCGGTAGCACGCCCCCGGCACAGCACCGCGTGCTACGTCCGGATGCGCGGCGTGCGTTGGCGGGCGATGCTTGCCGAATGACCGAGCGTTCCGTGACCGTTTGCCCGCCCGTCAAGGGGGAGGGGCGCCAGGTACGCGTGGACGGGGAGCCTGTGGGGGCGGCGTCCAGTCTGCGAGGCTTGGCCGAGATCATGCGGCGGGCGGGCTGGGTGGGCTTGGATGAGATCGATGTGGCGGACTCACCGGTCATCGAGTGGTACGGCGGGGGCCCTGAGGTCTGGTGACGGCACACTCGAGTCGCCAGCGTCGGTCTGCGCCTGCATGGCTCGCCGCCCGGTAGGTGACGGCGTGCAGGGCGGGGGAGAGCCCGATGTCGTCGAACGTCGAATGCTGCTTCAAATGGGGCCACACAAAGATCAGTTCGCATGTGCGCGCAGGCACATGTGCACATGGGCCCGCGTCCGTTCCTCGCGGAGGCGATGCGGCCGGTGAAGCTCTTGGCCGCTCGCGCGGCGGACTGACCACGAAGTCCACATGGCGGCGGACGGCTGGTGCCGCCCGCCGCGGCGTACGGATGCGTTCCCGCAACCGATCAGGCAGCGAAATGGTCGATGGCTGGTGCCAGGTCGTCGTTGGTCATTGGGTGCCGCATGTCCCTGAGGAATGCCGCATGTCCCTGAGGAATCTTGCCGTGGCGCGGAGGGCGTGCTGCTGGCTGGTCACGACAACACTCATGTAGTCCTCGTCGGGGATCAGCAGCATCGCTGCGCGATAGCAACGTCGGGATCGAGAGGCGGTCGCTCACGACCGTGGGGGAACTCGGCAACCCTCTGCGCAGCGCCGACCAGCATCGGGGCGGGGCCTGGATCATCGGCATCATCGTCGGCCGCCGGGGTACCTGCGACTCACACCAACCCATGCTCGAGGAAGCGAGAACCCCGTGAGCGAGCGCCGCCCGGAAGCCCCTGGGACCAGCGGGAAGCCGATACCGAAGCCGGTACCCAGGGATCCGCCCGATCAGCAGGCCACCGCCGACGTGGACCCCTGGGACGCCGCCGGCGTCCCGACGAAGTCCACCGCCGAGGGGCAGCCAGACCTGGAGATTCCCGATACGGACGAGGCCGGCACCGGCCGCAGGGGCGCCCCGCACTCCGGCAGCCGACGCCCGGAGCATCCCGTCCCCGACGAACCGCCCGCCTGACGCTCCGCGTGCCGCGAGAGCCCCGGCGGGTGACGCTGGGAGAGATACCCGCGACTGGTGACAGGAGTCCGGCCGCCCGAGAGGACATGTCATGGGTGTACGCACTTGGGTGAGCGATTGGCCCGTCTACCGACAGCTGACCGGAGCCGATCCGCTGGCGCGTGGCCGGGCCGCCGTGTCGGCCCACACAAGGCAGCTCAGACCGCGCACCGACACCGCCGAACGGACGGTTTCTTCCATCTGCCCTTACTGTGCGGTCGGCTGCGGCCAGCAGATCTACGTCAAGGACGACAAGGTGGTCCAGATCGAGGGCGACCCCGCGTCGCCCATCAGCCGAGGGCGCCTCTGCCCGAAGGGATCTGCGACCCTTCAGCTCACCACGGGCTCCGCGCGTCGTCACGAGGTCCTCTACCGGCGCCCGTACGCCACCGACTGGGAGCCCCTCGACCTGGAGACGGCCATGGACATGGTCGCCGACCGAGTGGTCGAGACACGTCGTGCGACCTGGGAGTGGGAGAAGGACGGGCTGCGCACCGCACGCACGCTCGGCATCGCCAGCCTCGGTGGCGCGACCCTCGACAACGAAGAGAACTACCTGATCAAGAAGCTGTTCACCGGGCTCGGCGTCGTACAGGTGGAGAACCAGGCGCGGGTCTGCCACAGCTCCACCGTCGCGGGCCTGGGCACGTCCTTCGGCCGTGGCGGCGCCACCACCTTCATGCAGGACCTCCAGCACGCCGACTGCATCGTCATCCAGGGTTCCAACTTCGCGGAGGCGCACCCGGTCGGGTTCCAGTGGGTCATGGAGGCCAAGGAGCGTGGCGCCCGCATCATCCACGTCGACCCACGCTTCACGCGCACCAGCGCCCTCGCCGACCTGCACGTTCCGATCCGGGCCGGCAGCGACATCGCGTTCCTCGGCGCAGTGATCAACCATGTGCTCACCGAGGAGAAGGACTTCCGGGAGTACGTGCTCGCCTACACCAACGCCGCCTCGATCGTCAGCGAGGACTTCCAGGACACCGAGGACCTGGACGGTGTTTTCTCGGGACTTGACGTCGACGAGCACCACTACGACCCGCGCAGCTGGCAGTACGAGGGTGTGGAGGTCCAGGCGCCCTCCGGCGACGTCGACGAACAGTACGAGCAGAAGACACAGGGCTCGGGCCGCGCCGAGAGCCACGGGTCGGGAGGAGCGCGGACCGGTGCCCAGCCGCCACGCGACGAGACGCTCAGCCATCCGCGCTGCGTCTACCAGATCCTCAAACGCCACTACGCCCGCTACACCCCCGAACTCGTCGAAGAGACTTGCGGAATCCCGCGTGCGACCTTTCTGCGCGTCTGCGAAGCCCTGACCGCCAACTCCGGTCGCGAGCGCACCAGTGCTTTCGTGTACGCGGTCGGCTGGACCCAGCACTCCACCGGATCCCAGTACATCCGCGCTGCCTGCGTCCTCCAGCTCCTGCTCGGCAACATCGGTCGTCCCGGCGGCGGCATCCAGGCCCTGCGCGGCCATGCCTCCATCCAGGGCTCCAGCGACATCCCGACCCTCTACAACCTCCTCCCCGGCTACCTGCCGATGCCGCACGCCCACGCCCACGAGGACCTGGACACCTTCGTCGAGGCCACCCGCACCGACAAGGGCTTCTGGGGCAACATGCGGGCCTACTTCGTCAGCCTGCTCAAGGCTTACTACGGCGACGCCGCCACAGCGGACAACGACTTCTGCTTCGACCACCTGCCGCGCCTCACCGGCTCCCACTCCACCTACGACACGGTCATGGCGCAGCTCGACGGCGACTGCAAGGGCTACTTCCTGATGGGCGAGAACCCGGCCGTCGGGTCGGCCAACACCCGCCTCCAACGCCTGGGCATGGCCAATCTGGAGTGGCTGGTCGTCCGAGACTTCTCCCTCATCGAGTCCGCGACCTGGTGGCAGGACGGACCGGAGATCGAAACGGGTGAACTGAGCACCGAATCGATCGGTACCGAGGTCTTCTTCTTCCCGGCCGCCGCTCACACCGAGAAATCCGGCTCGTTCACCAACACCAACCGGTGGATTCAGTGGCACCACGCGGCCGTGGAACCGGAAGGGGACGCCCGCAGCGACCTGTGGTTCATGTACCACCTGGGCCGCCGCATCAAGGAGAAGCTGGCCGGCTCGACCGACCCCATGGACCAGCCCGTCCGGGATCTCACCTGGGACTACCCCGTCGAAGGGCCGCTGCGTGAGCCCGTCGCCGACACGATCCTGGCCGAAATCAACGGACACGGCCCGGACGGCGGTCCGCTCTCCGCCTATACGGAGTTGAAAGACGACGGATCCACCCGCTGCGGCTGCTGGATCTACTGCGGGGTGTATGCCGACGGCGTCAACCACGCCGCTCGCCGCACACCCCACACGGAGCAGGACTACGTGGCCGCCGACTGGGCCTGGGCCTGGCCCGCCAACCGCCGCATCCTCTACAACCGTGCCTCCGCGGCCCCCGACGGCAGCCCGTGGAGCGACCGCAAGGCATACATGTGGTGGGACGGCGCGGAGGGGAAGTGGACCGGCCGCGACGTCCCCGACTTCATACCCGACCGCGCGCCCGACCACGTGCCACCGGAAGGTGCGACCGGGCCCGAAGCCCTGCGCGGCGACGACCCGTTCATCATGCAGGCCGACGGCAAGGGCTGGCTGTACGCGCCCGCGGGCCTGGAAGACGGGCCGCTTCCCACCCACTATGAACCGCAGGACTCGCCCTTCCCCAACGCCCTCTACCCGTCGACCGCGCGCTCGCCCGTACGTCGGCTGCTGCCCCGCGAGGGCAACCGCTACCACCCCAGTGGCGACGAGCCGGGCGCGGATGTGTATCCGTACATCGTCACCACCCACCGTCTCACCGAGCACTTCACCGCCGGAGGCATGAGTCGCTGGTCTCCCTACCTCTCCGAGCTCCAGCCCGAGTTCTTCTGCGAGCTCTCCCCGCAGCTGGCTGCCGAGCGAGGCCTGGAGCACGGCGGTTGGGCCACGATCATCACCGCCCGCAACGCTGTCGAGGCGCGCGTCATGGTCACCGAGAGGCTCAAGCCCTTGACCGTTCACGGGCGGACCGTCCACCAGATCGGGCTGCCCTTCCACTGGGGGCCCAACGGGATCTCCACGGGGGACGCGGCCAACGAGCTCATGGCCATCGCGCTCGACCCCAACGCCCATATCCAGGAGGACAAGGCACTCACCGCCGACATCCGCCCCGGCCGCCGACCCCGTGGGCCCGACCTGCCGAAGCTGGTCGCGGAGTACCGCCGGCGCGCGGGCATCACCGACACGACCGGGACGGAGACCCGAACATGACGGACCGGCACCTGCTGAGCGGCCCCGAACCGGACCCTGCCCGCGACGCCGGGCACCCCGACCCCCCGGAACGCGTCGGATTCTTCACCGACACATCCGTGTGCATCGGATGCAAGGCCTGCGAAGTGGCTTGCAAGGAGTGGAACGCGATCCCGGAGGACGGGATGCCGTTGAGCGGCATGAGCTATGACAACACCCAGGGCCTGGGCGCCTCCACGTGGCGTCATGTCGCCTTCATCGAGCAGAAGGTGCCTGCGCCGGAGGGTCGCACCGAGCTCTCGCTCATCGAGGGAGCGCCTGCGGCTCCCGAACCTCCGCAGGCGCCTGGCGACATGCGCTGGCTGATGTCCTCGGACGTCTGCAAGCACTGCACCCACGCGGCCTGCCTGGACGTCTGCCCCACCGGCTCCCTGTTCCGCACGGAGTTCGGCACGGTCGTCGTTCAGGAGGACATATGCAACGGCTGCGGCTACTGCGTGCCTGCCTGCCCGTACGGGGTGATCGAGCAACGCCCCCACGACGGAAGGGCGTTCAAGTGCACGATGTGTTACGACCGCCTCGGCGCGGGCCAGGAACCGGCCTGCGCGAAGGCCTGCCCGACCCAGTCCATCCAGTTCGGCCCCTTGGACGAGCTGCGCGAACGTGCCACCCTGCGTGTGGACCAACTGCATGAACAGGGCGTGGAACGAGCCCACTTGTACGGACATGATCCGCAGGACGGGGTCGGTGGTGACGGAGCCTTCTTCCTCCTCCTCGACCAGCCGGAGGTGTACGGACTTCCGCCCGACCCTGTCGTGACCACCCGTGACCTTCCGGCCATGTGGAGACACGCGGGCACCGCCGCGCTGTCCCTCGCCGGGAGCATCGCGCTCGCCTTCGCACTGGCCGGTCGAACCAAGGAGGCACGATGAGCAGGACCCGGCAGCGACGGGGCGAACAGCTCATGGTTCCGCGCGCGGAATTCGAGTCCTACTACGGGCGCCCGATCATCCACGCTCCGTCCTGGGCAGCCCGGGACATCGCGGGGTACTTCTTCCTCGGCGGTCTCGCCGGAGCGGGCTCGGTGCTCGCTGCAGGTGCTCAACTCACCGGGCGCCCCCGTACCGCCACCGCGATGAAGGTCTCGTCCCTCGCCGCCGTTTCGCTGTCAGCCGCCGCCTTGATCCACGACCTGGGCAGACCCGGCCGGTTCGCCAACATGCTGCGGGTGTTCAAACCCACGTCCCCGATGAGCATGGGCTCATGGCTGCTCAGCGCGTACGGCCCCGCCGCCGGCGCAGCCGCTCTCAGTGCCGTCACCGGTCGGATGCCCCGGGCGGGCGCCACCGCGACCGTGGGAGCGGCGTTGCTCGGGCCGGCTCTGGCCTCGTACACCGCGGTCCTTGCCGCCGACACCGCCGTTCCCGCCTGGCACGGCGCTCACCGAGAACTTCCCTATCTGTTCACGGCGTCTGCGACGGCCGCCGCCTCGGGGATGGCATTGATCGTCGCGCCAACGCGCGAGAGCGGTCCCGCGCGTTGCGCGGCGGTACTCGCCGCAGCCGCCGAAAGCGTGGTGACCGAGGCCGCGGAACGACGCCTGGGACTGGTTGCCGAGACCTGGCGCGAAGGCCGCGCGGGCACGCTCATGCGCACCGCCCGCGCCCTCACCCTGGCGGGCGCCGCGACCGCGGCGCTGGCCGGCGGCCGCAGTCGGCCGGCTGCCCTGGTGGGTGGGCTCGCACTGCTCGCGGGTTCGGTCTGCACCCGCTTCGGGGTCTTCGCGGCGGGCATCGCCTCCGCCGAGGATCCGAAGTACACCGTCCTACCTCAGCGGAATGGAGTGTGACCCCGATGGTCACTGTGTCCCTCACCGGAGCGTCCAAGCAGGACGCCGCCACCGTCTTCGACGTCCTGAGGACGGCGTTCCCCACCGACCGGCCCTCCGACGCCGCGCCCCAGGAGCAGCCGGGAGACCACCCTGTCGTGTGGACCGCGGAGTTCGAGCCGACGCAGGAGCGCATACCCACCGGGTCGACCCCGCTGGAGGGTTCGCTCACCGCCACGCTGCAGGGCGGCTACGTCGCCGTGGACCAGCTCTGCGAAGCCCTGCGAGCCGCGTTCGCCGTGTACGAGCGGGGCACGGCGTCGGGAGATCAGGAGAAGGAGGTCGACCTGCAGCTCCGGAGGAAGCCGTAGTGACAGGGGCACCGCGTTCTCGCAGCTCCATGCGTGCCCGAGCGGCCCCAACCAGGAGGAGAAGAGCGACATGGTGCAGATCGGGTACACGATGATGACCGAGCAGGCCGGCCCGAGGGAGCTCGTCGACCATGTGGTCGGAGCCGAGCACGCCGGCTTCGACTTCTCCGTCACATCCGATCACTATTTCCCCTGGCTGGAATCGCAGGGACACGCCTCCTACGCATGGAGTGTGCTCGGTGCCGCCGCGCAGGCCACCGAACGCATTCCCCTGATGACGTACGTGACGTGCCCGACGACCCGCTACCACCCGGCGGTGGTTGCCCAGAAGGCCGCCACCGTGCAACTCCTCTCCCAGGGACGCTTCCGCCTCGGACTCGGCTCCGGGGAGAACCTCAACGAGCATGTGGTGGGCGGCGGATGGCCCGCCGCGCACGTCCGGCTGGAGATGCTGGAGGAGGCAGTGGAGATCATCCGCTCGCTCTTCGAGGGAGGGAACGTCAACCACCACGGCGTCCACTTCGACGTCGAGAACGCCAGACTGTGGGACCTGCCCGACTCGCTGCCGCCGATCGGTGTCGCCGTCTCCGGTGACCGCTCGTGCGAACTCGCCGGTCATCTTGCCGATCTTCTGATCGCGACTGAACCCAAGCAGACACTGATCTCCGCGTTCGATCGGCACGGCGGCGCGGGCAAGCCCAAGGTCGGCCAACTGCCGATCTGTTACGACACCGACCGTGATGCGGCGATCGCCCGCGCCCACGACCAGTTCCGCTGGTTCGGCAGCGGCTGGCCGGTCAACTCCGAACTGCCCGGACCCGCCGGATTCGCCGGTGCCACCCAGCTCGTACGGCCCGAAGACGTGGCCCGGTCCATTCCCTGCGGCGACGACGTGGACGCCGTCGTCAAGGCCGTGTCCCCCTACGTCGATGCGGGGTTCACCGAGGTCGCCCTCGTCCAGATCGGCGGCGACCACCAGGAGCCGTACCTGGATTGGGCCCAGCGAAAGCTGCTGCCCGCCCTGCGCGCACTGTGAAAGGCCGAGGACGCCTGAGATGACCACGAAACGTGCTGCGATCTTCGATGTCGACGGAACACTTGTCGACAGCAATCACCTGCATGTCGTCACCTGGTGGGAGGCATTTCGGCAGGCCGGTCACCACGTCCCCATGCGTGAGATCCACCGGGCCGTGGGCCTCAGTGGCGGCGACCTGATCGACCACCTGCTCGGCGACGACCGCGACCCTGACGACGACGAGCAGCTCACCGCGGCCCACCACGCCCTCTACGCCACGTACTTCGAGCGACTGCCGTCACTGGACTCGTCGGCCGACCTGCTGCGCGCTCTGGCCGCGCGAGGCTGGGAGATCGTACTGGCCACCTCGGCGGGCGGCGCGGAGCTCGCAGCGCTACGAAGTGCCATCGACGCGGACGACGTCATCCTCGGGTCAGCCAGTGCGGACGACGTCGCCGACGGCAAACCCGCCCCTGACCCCGTCGCACAGGCCAGGGAACTCGCCGGCGTACCGAGCGAACGAGCCGTGTTCGTCGGCGACACCGTCTGGGACATGAAAGCCGCCGTGCGGGACGGCGTGGTCCCCGTCGCGGTCCTGTCCGGCGGGATCCCGCGCGCGGACCTGGAGGCAGCCGGCGCCCGCGCGGTGTACCGCGACCCCGCCGACCTCCTGGAACACTTGGACAGCAGCGCCTTTGCCGACCGGGACTGACCGGAGCTCCAAAAGGGGGCAGCAAACGGGACACTTCGCTGATTGATGCCAGCCCGTGCCCGCCGAACCGAGCGGCGGGCACGGGCGATCAGGCGTCGCTGATGGGCGTGGCGTAGGGCGACAAGGGTTGCCTAGCCCTTCCTGCGATGGAACGCCAGCCAAGCGAGGGCCGTTGCGCCCGCGGCCGCCAGCAGCAGCTTGCGGTTGTCCCTCACCATCCGGGCACCCTGAGCGGCTTGCTGCCGCACCGGCTCGGGAGCCTTCTCCTCCCACACGTTCCCGGCTTGCGCGGTCTTCTCCCGGACCTGTCCGGCGGTCTGCGCCGCCTTGTCCTTGACCTGGTCGGGCAGCTTGTCCTGGACCGAGTGCGCGGCCTGGGCAGCCTTGGCCTTCAGCTCACCGGCCTTGGCCACAACCTGCTCCTTGACCTCGGCGGTCTTCTCCTTGGTCCGGGCTTTGACGGCGGCCTTGTCGGCCAGTGTCTGGATCGTCTCCCCGAGCTCGGCACGGGTCTGCTCGACCTGCTCACGCAGTTCGTCAGGAGGGGAAGCGGTCTGCTCGTGGTCGGACGGGTTGCTCATCGCTGGGCACTCCTCTTGATCTCGGCCACATCGGCCTTCACATTTTCGATTGTCTGCTCCGGCATGGGCGGCGCCGCCTGAGCGACCTGTTTCTTCCCGGTCAGGGCCATGGCTCCCAAACCCCGGCGCCTCCGAACAGTCCGCCGCTCGCGCCCTAGCGCCTGCCCTGCTCTTCATCTCCGTCTGCGCCAGGCGGAGTTCGCCCCGGACCAGCTCGGTCAGCTGCCGCGCGGCCCGGTGCACCAGCTCTCCCACCTCATCCGACCCGGACCCCCGTGCCTGTTCACCGGGCTCGTCGGCGTGCGGCCGCACAGTCGACACGGCCATCACCTCCCGCCTGTCTCCTCGGTCACTGCCGAGGCCCTGCGACGAGACCCGGCAGTCAGTGAAGGAGCGAGTACCCCGAACAGAGCAGTTCAGGGCAGTGCATGCGAACTGGCCCGAGGGGCCACGCACTCCGGGACTGGCATGCAAGTGTCGCCGAGTCGGCGTACGTCTTCCTCGTCCCACGTGGGTGTCACGCGGCTGGGCACAGCGCTCCGCCCCCGGCGGGTGGCCGCCGGGGGCGGAGCGTCTCGGCGTCGAACTCCAGACCCAACAGGACCGCCAGGTTGCTGATTCATCACACACCAGGCAGACAACGCCCCCGGACATCGTGTCGTAGGCCGTGTTGGATGAGGCCAAATTCGCACCACAGAACGCGAATCCGGCGGAGCTGATCAGCCAGATCGCAGGGGCGAGGACGCCGAAGGATCATCAGCGCGACCGTCACACGACACGTACTACTGGCAGGATCTTCCACACCGGGCGGTGCTCCGGCATGTCGTACATGCCGTTCTGGTTTCGGCATCCCTTAGATCCTCGCTCCATGCCCCTCCGACGGTCGAGGAATGGAACAGATTCCGAGCAGTTCGAGAAATTCCAGGGCGGCACTATATTGCGGTAGGTGACGGGATGGAGTGTCACAGAAACGCGATCAGACGCCACGACAGATTGGTCGCGATGGCGAACACGCTGAAATGCAGCCCCGTTGGTTTTTGCCGTGTGGTTAGAATTTCGGTGCGTTGTTCATAAGACGTGAGGGAGGGGGCGGGACGTGCCGTACTCGCGCGCAGAGGCCCGGACGAGACACCCTCGGCACGAACGTCGAGGGGAAGCACGCCTGCCCGGCGTGATCGCGACACTCGCCGCGATCACGCTGTACCTGGGTTTGCCGCAGCGGCTGCTGATCGCACCTCGCTACGTGCTGCCCGCTCTGGAATTGATTCTGCTCGTACCGCTCATCGCGATCAACCCGAGGCGCCTGACCCGCCAGACCCGAGCCTTCCGCGTCCTGTCCCTGCTGCTCGTAGCCATCATCGCGACGGGCAATCTGGTGGCGCTGGGCATCCTGATTCACGAGTTGGTGTACGCCGGGGTGAAGGACGGCCGGTCATTGCTGCTGGCAGCCTTGCAGGTCTGGCTCACCAACGTCATCGTCTTCGGGTTGGCCTACTGGGAACTGGACCGGGGCGGCCCTGTCAGCCGCACCCAGGAGTCCCGCGGCGCATTGCCCATGGCGGACTTCCGATTCTCGCAGGACGAGAACGACGACGCCGTGGAGGAAGTCGCCGATGGCGCCAGTGGCACGTCCGACTGGGTTCCGACTCTCGTGGACTACCTGTATGTGTCGGTCACGAACTCCACCGCATTCAGTCCGACCGACACCATGCCGCTGTCGACGAGAGCCAAGATCATGATGAGCATCCAGAGTGTTTCCGCCCTGTTGACCTCGCTCCTCGTGATCGCCCGCGCCGTCAGTGTCCTGCACTAGGGTCCGTACTCCATCGGATTTCACCCAGAGTATGAACGCGGCGAGTGAGACCGCCACCCCCTATGAGGCGGCGGTCGCCTCGTATCTCGCACGGACTCCCTGGTCGTCCTGAGCCGCGGTCCACGTTCTTGGCGTTCCTCTGATCCTTCCGTGGATACTCCGCTCTTCAGGGCGGAGAGGAATCGGACTCCTGCGGAGCAGGGCAGGGAACGGCGATCCGCCGCCCGGGCGGATCGTCGTTCGCGGCCAACGTCCCGCTGGGATTCAGCGGAGCACCGACGTGGCCGATATCTTTCCCGACCGTACTGCCCTCACCCGCCTGGTTGGTGCCGTGCTGGCCGAGCAGAACGGCGAACGGACTGCGGCTTGCCGCTGTATGGGACTCGACCTGCTCAGGAGGGCCCGCCTCCACCCGATCGAGTCGAAACGGACGAGGCCCGTCCTACCCGCCGAACGCACTGCATAGCCTCAAAATGAGATCACCGAGTGGTCGTCGATACACCAAGCCGGCGGACGTGACCCGTATCCGCCGGGCGAGAACGCTTCCACCCTGTCTCCCGGGCCTTGCGGCGAAGCTGTTCGCTCGCCGGCCTGACCGCTGTATGGGTTGGTAGGCCAGGACTTTGCCGGGGAATCTTCCTCGTCTCGCCCTCGATCTGTTTCGTCCTGACATTTCTTGGTACTGCCACATTCCGCGGACACGGCTGCTCGACCGCCTTGCGGCTAGGTTGCGGAGCCGTCGTGCCCAGCGCATGGTTTAAGCACCAATTCGAGCCTCACTGGAGGGCAACGGATCATGAGCAAGGCGAAGGCAAAGGCCAAGCAGGTCAAAGGAAAGCTGAAAGAGACCACCGGCAAGGCCATGGACGACGAGGGCATGCAGGTCGAGGGCCATGGTGAGCAGATCGCCGGTAAGACGCAGGAGACCGCGGACAAGGCGGCGGGCCGTGTGAAGAGGACCGGCCGGTAGGACTGCTCGCTCCGGCGACACATTCGACGGGACGCACGAGCTGAGAGAACGCCGAGTCCGAAGATCTCGACGGTCGGCACCACCTGCGGTGTGGCTGCGTGAGCCGATTCGAGGCGGCCGGGACAGCCCCGACCGCCTCGGTCTGTTGCCCGCCACGGCAGGGGGTGCGACGCGTCTGGCGGCGGTCGCCGCGCGGTGAGCGTGGAGCAGCCGGTTGCCGTGCGCTCGAAGGGGCACCCGGCTTTTGGGCGGGCACCGGGTCCCTGGGTCGGTCCACGCCCCTTGATGGCAGTGGTGTCAGGCAGGTCAGGCGGTACGAGGATGAAGAGCGACGCAGCACTGCACGGTGAGGTCACCGCCAGTCACTCGGTGTTCGGGGCCCCCTGCTGGGCGAGTCTGACCACGCGCGATCTGCGGGCGGCGGAGGACTTCTACCGCGCCGTGCTGGGCTGGGAGTGGCGCACGAGCAGTACGGTGGGCGACCAGTACCGTGTTGCGAGCGTGCACGGGGTCCCGGTCGCAGGGGTTTCGGAGGTGCACTTCGGGGTCAACACGGTCGTCGTGTGGACTCCGTATTTCGCGGTGGCGAGTGCGGACGAGACCGTGTCGCGTAGCCAGGAGCGCGGGGGTACGACCGCGGTGGGGCCGATCTCGTTCCCGCCGGGCCGGGCGGCGCTGCTGGCCGACCGGGACGGAGCGGTGTTCGGCATCTGGGAGGGCGAGCTGGTGGCCGGCTGGGAGGAGTGGCGCCGGGCGGCACCGGTCTTCGTGCGGCTGCACACCCGCGACGCCTTCGACGCCGCCATCTTCTACGCGGAGGTCCTGGAGTGGGCGTCCTCGGACCCCCGGTCCTGCGAGGTGCGCTACGAGGACAACGAGGTCGTGCTGCGCAGCCGGGGCGACGTCGTGGCCCGTATCCACTCCGGCGCGGTCGAGGCCGCGCCCGACCCGACCATCCGGCCGCACTGGCAGATCCACTTCACCGTCGACGACGTCGAGGCCGCCGCCCGCGCCGCCCGCGCCCACGGCGGCACGGCCCACCAGCAGGGACTCGGCTCGACCGAGGCCATCCTCACCGACCCCGACGGAGCCCGTTTCTTTGTGACCACGCGAAGGACGGGCTGAGGGCCGCAGCGTCAGTGCTGCCCGGTCCAGAATGTGCCGAACGGTCTCCAACTCGAGGTCCTGGTCGGCGACGTGCCGTTCGGTGATCTCCGCGAGCCGGGTCACGAGCGCGGTCGGCTCGCGGTCATGGCATGACGCAGGAAGGTGCGCACTGTCTCAGCAATCCATCGGCGCCGCGTGGACATCTGTACAAACAGCATGCCAGGCCAGTGGAGCCACACCGGACTCCGACCATGCCCGAACCGAAGCTGAGTTCCTGTCTCGTCAGAACTTCTCAGGTGGGGGTGTGGGTGGTGAGTTGTGCGGTGAAGACGGTGGTGTTGTTTTGGTGTGCGGTGATGTGGGTGGTGGGGGTTTGGTCGTTGGTGTTGGTGTGGGTGGTGATGTAGGTGGGGGTGTGGTGTTCGGTGTAGTGGTGGAAGGTGGCGTGGAGGGTGGTGGGGTGGGTGGGGTGGGTTGTGGGGGTGGGGTGGGTGTGGGCGGTGGCGGCTTGGTGGGCGGCTTCGAGGAGGACCATGCCGGGGATGTGGTCGGTGGTGTGGTCGAAGAGGATGGGGTGGTGGGGGTTGGGGGTGAGTTGCCAGGTGTGGGGGTGGGGGGTGGGGGTGAGGACGATGTCGTGGGGGAGGGTGCGTCCGTAGTGGGTGGGTGGGGGGTTGGGGGGTTGGTGTTGGGTGCCGGCGGTGCTGGTGCCGATCGCGGTGGTGCCTGCTGCTGTGGTGCTTGTGGTGCTTGTGGTGTTTGTGGGGGTGGTGGTGTGGGGGTGGCGGAGGCGTTGGTAGGTGGTGGGGGTGAGGCAGGTGAAGCGGCCGGTGCCGGTGGCGGTGGGGTGGCCGTTGCGGGTGATGGTGATGTGCATGGTGAAGTCGGTGGGGCGTTTGGTGTGGGGGTGGTGGGGGGTGTAGGTGGCGGTGAGGGTGAGGTCGGTGGGGGTGGGGCCGATGGTGAGGTGTTGGGGGTGGGTGGTGAGGTGGAGGTTGCGCATGAGGAAGTGGTGGCCGAGGGGGATGCCGAGTTCGGCGTGGGCGAGGTAGATGCCGGTTTGGCGGATGGTTTCTGCGGCTTGGAGGGGGTGGTGGTGGGTGCCGTCGGGGGTGGTGAAGAAGGTGTGGGCGCGGGGCCATTGGGCGGTGAGGGTGTAGTGGGTGTTGCCGGTTTGTTCGCAGCCGGTGAGGAAGACCTCGGCGAGGGTGGAGCGGTGGACGTATTCGCGGGGGACGGTGGTGGTGAGGCGGGGCATGCGGGCGGGGTCGACGGGTGTTTTTGCGCGGGTGTCGGTGCCCGTTTTTGTTTCCGTGCTGGTCTGCGTGGCGGGGTCTGGTTCTGCTGCCGGGTGGGGGCCTGTTGCCGTTCCCGTTCCCGTTGCCGTTCCTGTTCCCGTTGCCGTGGTGGCGGGGGTGGGGTGGTTGTCCTGGTGGACGGTGAGCAGGGTCATGTGGGTCTCCGTGGCGCTGTGGGAGGTGCCGGGATGGACCGTGCAGGGTCATAAGATACGAACCTACCGGTTTTCTTTTCAAGGGTGGGCGGGGAATTTCGCGGGGGCGGGCCGGGGGGTTGGTCCGGGGGTCGGGTGGGGGTGTGCGGGGTGCATATTCATTGGTTCGCTGTGGGTGTGGGGTGGGGATCTTCGCTGGATAAGCGGGGGTTTTGATTCCGTTCTGCGGGTGTCTTCCGGGGGTTGGGGGTGGTGTGCGAGGCTCGGGGTCGGGTGGTTGTGGGGGTGTGCTGGGGTCTCTTGTGTGGGTCTCGGGTGAGGCTATAGTGAAACCGGCCGAGCGGTTTTGTTTTGCAAGTGGTTCTCTGGCGGGTGTCGGTGCTGTCGGGGGGACGGCTTCCGGGATGCGCATGGCCCGGGGCCGGCACCGGACGCACACGGGCCGGGGTCCTCGTTCGGGGTGAGTGCCGAGGGCCGTGCGCATGGCGTCGTAGCCCGAGGGTCCGTACCTCGGCAGGTGACAGGCATGTGGCGCGCGCGAATTCGGCCTTGGTGCGCTGGGAAACCTCACCAGTAACGCTGTGCTGGTCGCCGGAGCCGGGTCGCGCCATCGGCGAAGGCGTCGTGGAATGCCTCGCGCAGGACGGAGCGACCGTCGCGATCAACCACCGCGTCAGCGCGGCGGACGCCGAACAGCTGGTTGCGGAGCTTGAGAAGAACCGGTAGTTGAGGTCTGATCGAGGCAACTGACCGTGCCCCGCTACTGGCTACTTGCCCCTGAAGAGGGGTTGGCCTTTGTCTGGTGCGTAGACGACCCGATCGCCCCAACTCCCCAGGCCGACCCCTCACATTGGTGTCATGAGAGCGCAACAGCCCTGCGTGAGGGGGGACCCGCGGCGCTGGTCAAGGACTCGCCTGGGGGCTTCAGGCGGTGGCCTGGTCGTGTGCCGGGCTGAGGTAGTGCACGGCGGTCTGTTCGACGTGCGGGATGAGCAGGCCCTGCAACTCCTCGGCTGCGACCTTGAGAAGGCCGCCGTCACGGGTGGCGTGGAGGGTTTCGAGGACGAAGGTGACGTGGGTGGAGTCCTTGGTGACACGGGTGCGGTGGGCGTCGCGGTGGTTCCAGTGGCGGGTCAGGACGCCGGTGGTGTCGGCGTAGATGATCTCGCTCGGCTTGGGGTTCTCGATGGTGTCGGGATCGCCGAGCGGGGTGAAGGTCTCGGTGCCGTCCGCGTGGCGGATCTCGACGTCGCCGGTGACGTGGTCGAGGTCGAAGGCGCCGGCGGGCAGGCCGTGGCGGACGGAGACGGCGTTGTAGGAGTCGGCGGCCGGGTTGACGCGCGGCAGCTCCCCCTTCTTCGCGAGGCGGCGACCGAGCGCGTCGACGCTGGGGCGGATGCGGCGGGGGTTGGTGCCGAAGGCGCGGTAGGCGGTGTGCCACGCCTCGATACGGGGATCGTTCTCGTCGGCGGGCTGCCAGGCGCCGTCGGCAAGTTGCTGCTCCAGTTCCTCCACGGCGGCGGTGGTGTGGGGCCAGGATTCATGGCTGCGCAGGCCGGTCGCGGTGATCAGGGCGACAAGGGTGTCGGGGAAGGCGTCGGCGACGGCGGGGCTGAGGCGGAAGACGGTCATGGGCGGTGTTCCGTTCCTGTGTGGGTGCGGATGGGCGCGGGTCAGGGCTTCCAGGGTCCGATGCGGTTCCAGGCGGCGGCGCTGCTGGAGGGCGGTGGGCACGTCGAGGCCCTGGCCGCGTGGCTGGTGGGGACGCCGTCGGTGGGCGGGCTGCCGGCTGGGGCGCGCCAGGGGCCGGGGATGAACGCGTAGTCGCCGAAGACGGTGAGCAATGATGTGGGTGCGGCAGGTGAACTGGACGGCTGTGTAGTCCCGACGGCGACCACGCCCCCGTCGCCGTCGATCAGCCGCCCTACGGCCGGATGCTGCCACCCGCGCCGAAGGCAGACAGCAGCGCGGTGCGCGACGGGCGTGCCGACCCGGCGCTGACCAGGGTCACCGCGACCAGCGCGAGCGGCAGGCCCATCAGCCCGGCGGCGCCCAGGTGCTCGCCGTGCAGCAGGCCCACGGCCACGGGCAGCACGGCGGACACGAGGGCGGTGACGCAGCCGCCCCGCCTCGGTGATCTTTCGCGGTGAACCGGATCGCCTGTCGGGCATCCCGCTTCGACCTGAAGCGCGGCGCCCCCACCCGTGCCCCCTTCCGGACGCCCTTCACCGAGGCGAAGAAGTTGGAGTAGGCACGCTCCACGTCCCGCAGCGCCTGCTGCAGGATGACTGCCGACACCTCGGACAGCCACTGCCGCCCGGGGCTCCGCTTCGCCTCGGTGATCAGCGTCTTCGACAGCACGCCCGCACTCGGAAACGCAGCACCCTCCCGCCGGGCCCGCTCCCGGGCGGCGACCGCGTCGTTGTACACCACCCGCGCACACCCCAACGCCCGCGCCAGCGCAACGCGCTGACCGGACCCCGGGTCGAGACGGAAGGCATACCGAAGCTGCATGATCCGGACGCCAACACCCACCACCGACAACCCCGACCCCATCAGCCCAACCCAGCCCCACCCGAACACTTCCGCACTGCTGCACCGCCGTCGTGCGGGCAACACCGGCCCGGACGAAGCATTCCCCGGCTCCACCGGCAGCCCTGCGGGCGCTCCGCGCCCACCCCACCCGGCACCGCAACACTCCGCGTCGCAGCCGCAGTCAGCCATCGGTCGATGCGGATGATGTTGAGCGCGGTGGCGGCGAAGACGCCCGAGACCAGGTGATCAGCTCGCGCTGGGGCAGAGGCGAGCCAGCTCCGGTAGCGCTCCAAGAACACGCGGAATGACAGCTGCGGCCGGTGGACTTCGCCGAGGCCGTGGGCGGTTCCGTCCCGTCCGCTGTCGGGCGAGACGGGTCCGTCGGAGGCGCGCGTGAGTGCGTGGACGACGGTGCTCCGGCGGGGCTCTGTCCTCCGTCGCAAGACCTCCGGTGGTCGCACCCTCGGTGCCTGCTACGGAAACCAGACCTCGCAGATGCTGTTCTCGCCCTCCTCGCTCCGGTCGACAACGAACGCCGACTCGAAGCGGTCCTCATCCGCGTAGACGGACAGGGCGCCGCCGGTGAGCATATGGAGGAAGCCGTCGTAGTCGAAGAACCCTTCATCGCTGATGTCGTATCCCTCACCCAACGGGTCGAGGTCGATCCCCGCAGCGGCCAGCGTGGCACGCGGGTCGCCGGTGATCTCCAGCTCGTCGAAGCCCTCGACCATCAGATCCGGGGTACCGGGCACAGCAACGAGGATCTTCGTGTACGAGGCGCCGAAGTCGCGTTCGCAGACAGCGACGATCCGGGCGTCCGGATGCTTCTTCCTCTGCGCCTGGAACTCGTCCTCCAAAGCAGTGGCCATCACCCCGTCTTCGACAAGCGCCGGGTCACTGATCTTCACCGTGGAGCCCCACGCGGCCGCGCGTACGCCGTCCAGCTCTTCCCGCTTGGCCGGGCTTCCAGGATGCCCCAGCCGGGACGGAGCGTACTCGTGGTGGATCGCTGAGACGGTCGACAGGGACAGCACCGCAGCGCTGGCCACCGCCGGGTCGTGGGCAGTGGCAGACGGACGCTCGTTGGGCCGGAGCGGGGCCGCGAAGGGGGGATGGACGATGACC
Organism: Streptomyces mirabilis; assembly: GCF_039503195.1. NCBI lineage: Bacteria > Bacillati > Actinomycetota > Actinomycetes > Kitasatosporales > Streptomycetaceae > Streptomyces > Streptomyces mirabilis. Next base: position 530,312 of record NZ_JBCJKP010000001.1, on the reverse strand, counting down.
AGATGCGCGTGCCCGCTGTGACGGGGATTCACCTGCGTTCCGGGGGATACGGGACTCATGCCGCCGAGCGTATGCCGCAGCCCGCGATCCGGATGTAACGGTCCTGTGGAGAAGGAGAGTTGACCCGGTTGTCGAACCGTGTATCGGCTACGGCCGATACGCGCGTGTGTCTAGCGTGAGCTCCGTTCGTCGGCGCCACATCGACCACGGGGGCCCCTGGCGCCACGAACACCCCATGCCCTACTGGGCCCCCACGGGGACATCACGTGCCAAAACCCATACGCAACCGGCGGTTGCGTGCGCTGCGCCGGTCGGCCGTCGCACTCGCGTGCGCTTCGGTCATGGCCCTCACCGGGCTTCCCGGAATCACCTTGGCGACCGCTGCACCGAAGCCGCTGGACCCGGGCAAGCGCTGTGACGAGTTGTACGGCCTGCCCAGCAGCACCAGCCCGACCGTTGCTCTGCCGGAGTTCGACGCCTCCCGCGCGAAGTCCCAGTGGGACGAATACGAGTACGTCAACCCTGCCAAGGAGTGGGACGGTCTCGGGCCGCCGTCCGCCGCCAAGGAAGCCGCACTGTCGCAGCTGACCAAGGCCCCGGCGACACAGCCTGACCGGGTCTGGTGGAGGTGGCTCCAACAGAAGGACAAATACCCCAAGTTCGAGGACTACCGGGACGCGAAGTTCATCACGAACTCCGGGAACGACCCCCGCGGCAAGGCCTTCGAACGGAAGGTGATCAAGGATCACGGGCTGGTCGGACCGGACTGGATCTGCCAGAAGGAGGTCGAGTTCAAGGACCCCGACACCGGCAAGACCTACCGGCGCAAGCTCGACGCCTTCAACACGCGCACTAAGCAGATCCTGGAGATCAAGTCCAACGGCAGCCCGGACCGTAGAGAAATCCCCAAGGACCTGGCATGGGCCAAGGACCCCAACTGGAAGGACAGCCGGGCCAAGTTCGTCTTCGCCGAGCCCCAGAAGGCCGACGCGAAGAAGTTCCTGGGAGACATGCGCCAGATCGCTGGGGACCGGGTCACCGAGTACAACTACCGCTCCGACCGCGTGGAGCTCGCCCCCAAGGGCGGACAGCGCGCCACGAGCAGTCTGCTGGAGCCTTTGGGCCAGTCCGGCACCACCCGCGGCGGCGCCACCGACCTGATCCGCGAGTCGCGGCCCACCCCGAAGGACATGGCGGAATACCTGAACCGCAGGAACGTAGCCAACCCGGGTGGTCTGCCCCGTGGCCCCGGCGGCGTCGACTTCTCCACCCTGGACCTGAAGTACATCGGCAAGCCGGTCAAGGGCAAGGGCGTCGACTTCGCGTTCGACGCGAACGAAGACCCCACCGAGAAGTCCGGATGGGGAGGCAAGGCCAAGGCCCAGCTCATCTCGGACGCGTTCTTCACCTGGCTCGCCCTGAGCCCCGACAAGTTCTGGGTCAACCTCAACCCGGACGAGCCGGACCGCATCATGGACGCCAAGTTCGGCAAGACCGACGCCGGCCGCGTGCTCCTGGAAGCAGACCTCCAGATGAAGCACGACTTCTACAAGGCCATGGACCCCGATACCGACCTCGGCAAACGCTATTGGGCGGCCCTGCCCAAGCAGAACGGCTACCCGTGCATGCCCGGCCTGCGCAACTGGATCGAGCCGAAGACCGCGCAGGTCCGCGAGCAGGACGGCGGCATCTACATCCTTGACACTCCGCTGCGTCTGAAGTCGACCGCGCAGACCACGATCACTCCCGGCCCTGGCACGCCGATCTGCACCCCGAACGAGGCCGAGACCAAGGCGGCACAGCGCGTCATCGACCAGATGATCGTCCCCGCGGTGGAGAAGACCATCAACACCGCACCCCAGTACGCCGACCTGCGGCGCGTCTACACCGCCCGCGTCGCGGCCGAGTACATTCGCCAGCAGGACGCCAAGGCGCCCACCGACTACCACAAGATCATCAACAGTGGTGACGTCTCCCGCTGGCCGCTGCGCGCGCCCAACCAGAACTGGACCCGCGAGGCCCTGTTCAACAAGTACCGGTACATCTACACCCACGGCGAGTTCGAGTACAAGATTCCTGCGAACGGCACCGTCCAGGTCTACCTCGTGGGCGGCGTCGACCTGTCCAAGCAGCCCAAGCACAACGTCAGCAAGGCACGCTTCACCGCCCAGCACCGCTACCTGCCCCGACAGGCGCAGACCAGCGTGAAGACCCTCACCGACAACACCGACATGACGGGACGGGTCCTCCTCGGCGCGAACACGGCCGCCGACGACACCGGCACCTCCACACCCACACCCACGCCGACCCCGACACCGACGCACACGGGTAAGCCGACCCCCACCCCGACCCACAGCGCCGGAGGCGGCGGAAGCACGCGCACCCCGCCACCCGCCACGCCCGCACCCAGCGAGCCGGGCGGTGACCTCGCGCACACCGGCAACGACTCCCCGATCGGCCTGATCTCGGGCATCGCCGCCGCCCTCGCCGTGGCCGGTGGGGCGCTCGTGTGGTGGATGCGCCGCCGCAAGACCGCCCAGGAGTAGCCTCGCGGCGGATGAACACACATGAGGGGCCGGTACGCGCAACCCGCGTACCGGCCCCTCATTTTCAGCAGCTTTGGGGCTGCCGGGAACCGGCGAGTCGTTGCCGCCGCCACCGCATTCGGTCAGTCCGGCCTCACGCCGCCGGTGGTACTGCCGCGGTGTGGCATGTCGGATGCGTGGGGGACTTCGGGCGGGAGGAAGGCCGCTGTGTCGCGCAGCTCGCGGACGATGTCGACGAGCGCGGTGACGGCGGGGTCGGTGTTGTCGCGGCGCCAGACGATGCGGTGGTCGGCGTAGGAGCTCGGGTCGGTGAAGGGGCGGTAGACGATTCCCGCGAAGGGCCTTGCCGCGGCTGCGCTGGTGATGGTGAGGCCGATGGCCGAGCCGGTGAGCACCATGGGGAGGAGCCGGTCGAGGCTGGAGATCTCGCGGTGGACGGTCACCGTGGCACCGCGGGACTCGAGCTGGCTGACCAAGTGATCGTGCAGCCAGGGGTTGACCTCGCGCTCGACGATGACAAGGGGTTGGTGGGACAGCTGGACGGGGTCGATCGTGTCCGGGGCCGCGAGGGGATGACCGGCGGCGAGTGCGACCACGAGCGGTGCGCGGGCCACCAGCAGAGAGGCCAGCTCGGGAGGGTGCTGGGCGGTCCAGCAGAAGCCGAGGTCGAGACGGCGGTCACTGAGCTCGGACAACTGGGCGGTAGTCGTCATCGGTTGCGGGGCCAGCCGGATGGCGGGAAAGCGGGCGTGGAGCGCGGGCACCGCGAGTTGGAACAGGCGCGGCCCAAGATCCTCTGTGTAAAGACGGAGTGCCGGCCGCAGCGGGCACTGCGCCAGGGCGATCGGTGAAATCATCACGTTGAGAAAGCTTCAGTGAGCCGGGAATCCCAATCCGAGGTGCCGGCCGCCGTGCCTGATCCCCGCCGTGTGCGCGGGCGCCGGTACCACCTCGGCGTGCTGCCGGCCCTGTGCCTGACGCGGGTGCTCGGCGAAGCCCGCTTCCTCGCGCAGACCGCTCGGTACGCAGCGGACACCCCTCCGGAGGTCCGCGCCGGACTCGACCCGGGCGGGGAGGCGGTGCGCGGTTCGCGCACCGGCAGCAAAACGGCGGTCCACCTGCCGGCTGCCGCCCTGCACGGCAGCCGGACCGTCATCGCCCAGCGCCAAGTAGCGGCCAAAAGCAACGAGATCCCGGTGTTCCCCCTGCTGTTGGCCCGCTTCGACCTGCGCGCCGTGGTCGTCACCGCCGACGCGGGGCCCTACGGCTGAAGGTGTGCACCGTCCAAGCCGGACCACTCTTCCCCACGCCCTCCAAGCCTCTTCCCCACGCCCTCCGAGCCGTCGAGATCAAGCGACGCCGCGTCAACACCAAGACGGGCGACGTCCAGACGAAGACGGTCTACGCCGTTACGCCGGCTGGACCAACATCACCCCCGCGGCCGACCACTACCGGTCGACGGCGTCTGCCCGGATGCCGTGGTACCCGGAGTGAGTGCATGACGGCTGGACCAGGTCAGGGCCGCGGTTGCGGTCAGGGCGAGGAAGGGGACGGTGAAGCCGGCTCGTGGGCCGCCTGGACCGTCGAGGAGTCGGCCGACCGCGGCGGCAGAGACGGCGATGCCCGCCGCGCTCGCGGAGTTCGTCCAGGTGAAGGCCTGGGTCAGGACCGACCGGTCCATGACCGACTCGACAAGCGTCGAGGAGACGATGATGCATGGAGCGATGCCCGCACCGGGGAGCAGGAGGGCAAGGCCGAGCTGCCAGGGGGAGTTGGCCAGGAGCGGCAGCAGCGATGCGCAGGCGAGAAAGGTCAGGATCAGGGGCAGCTGGGCCGCGGGCGGGGTGTGTCGGCGGTGTCGCCCGTAGGCCAGACCCGCCAGCAGGCTCGCCGCACTCATCAGTCCGTACAGGAGCCCGGCTGCCGCGGCGGCGTGGTGAACGTCGGCGAAGGCGCTCACCGAGACCTGCATCGAGCCGAAGAAGACGCCCAGGGCCAGGTTGACCGCCAGCAGGGTGGCGAAGTTGCGGGTCAACAGAGGGCCTGGGCCCCGGGCGGCCGTACGATCCGGGGCGGGCGCCGGGGCCGTACGACGCAGCGCCGCGAAGGCCAGTCCGGCGCCGACGACGAGCGCCCCCGCCAGCACCGTACCCGCGGCCGGGTGCACCTGGGTCGCCGTCAGCACCGCGAGGGTGGGACCCAGGAGGAAGGCGGCTTCGTTGCTGATCGTTTCGAGTGCGAAGGCCGGAGTGAGTTCGGCCCTGCCGTGCAGCAAGGCCGACCAGCGGGCCGCGGAGAGCGCACCGAACTGCGGGATGGTCGCCCCGGCGGCGAGGCCGGCCGCCATCAGCGGGACCGCGGGCGCCCCCGTCAGGGTCAGCGCGACCAGGGCGGCGATCGCACCGGCATGAGCGCACAGGAGGGGGATGAGGACGCGCGGTTGTCCGAAACGGTCCATGAGACGGGCCGTCTGCGGGCCCGTCAGGGTCTCGGCCACGGCGAACGAGCCAGTGACCAGGCCGGCCACCCCGAACGACCCGGTCTCGGCATGGACCAGCCAGACGATGCCGAGGCCGGCCATAGCCACCCCGACCCGGGCAGGAGCCGAGGCCAGGAAGAAGGCCGTCGCGCCGGGGGTCTGGAGGGCTGAACGGTAGGAGACGGTTTCCGTCCGAACCAATACGGTATGGCGAAGTCCCCGTACGCTACGGCGGAAATCCGGTGCGGTACGACGAAACCAGTGCCGCGGAGTCACGGTGAACCTTCCGCTGCGCGGTGGGACGGTCCGGGCGGACGGCGCCCATCGTGGGCATCGCCTCCCGCCGTCAGGAGTCGTCCATGATGACGTCGACGGGGCGAATCGAAGTCCGCGTCGGCGTCGGCTCCAGCGCCGGCAGAAACGTTGAGTGCTGAGATCGAGGAACCGAGATCGAAGAGGGGGTCGGGCAGAAGAAAACACTAGTGGCGACTGCACGTCACGGGAACCGCACCTGCGTGAAATGGTGTGACAACTCCATGGTTTCGGCGTCGGCGCGGCCGGCCGGGAGAGCAGGGCCCGCGATGCCGGGTCGCCAACGACTGAGGCGTGCGTGGCGCGGAGGGCGAACGACGCGGCGCCCGGAGAGCGAGGCGATGTTCAGGAGGTCAGCCTGGCGGATCTGCCTGCGGCCCTTCGTGCTGAGAACGGCGGGCTCCCCGCCTCCGTCTGCCGATCTCGTTCAGGAGGATCGCCACAGCGACACCGGCGGCCACACCGATGATGGTGTCGGCCAGTCGCAGGAGCGGCTCCTTCCATGCCTCCTGCGGGCTGAGACTTGCGACGACCATGATGACCGTGGTGCTGATGGCCGCGGTCACCTCGGCGTCGGGCTGGCCGATCAGTCCGGGGATCAGCACGCTGATCGCCACAAGCAGAGCGAGGCCCCAGGGGTGGAAGGGCCAGATCGCCAGGTAGGCCAGACACAGCGCGAAGCTCACGAGCGTCGCCGACATGCGGGCGAACGCCGCATGGAGGCTCTTCTGCCGGCTCGCCCGCAGCACAAAAATCGTGGCGATCACGGCACACATACCGCCGAGTCGACCGTCTTCGTGTGACAGGTGGACGTCCGACATGATGGTGATGGTCAGCCAATAGCTGAGCAGGCTGGCCAAGCCGACCGTCACGGCATAGTTCAGCGTCTTCACAGGCGCCGCCTTCAGTAGGTCTGCCTTCACCGGCTCCCTCCGACCACGGTTGCTGGACTGACGATGCGATCGAAGGGGGCCATCGTTTCTCCGATTGATCAGCCTGGAGCATGTTCTGCATCGCAAATATCACTGAGGATCAAAATGCGTTCGGAGGATATCCGGTTCTCGATGAACACAGCGATGCGTCGCGGCACACCAGGCGTGCCGTGACGCATCGCGTGATGGCCGCTACGGGTAGATCTCAGCGGCGCTCCGGAGGGCGCGGACGCGGACGAGGTGGAGCGCCATGCCAGGCAGAGCACATGGTTCCCCTTCGAGGCCGATACGGACTGGTTCCACAACGACATCGGCTCCGACTACGGCATAGCCGCACTCTCCCGTGACTGCCGCCGGATCGCCGTGCTGGCGGCGACGGACACCGACTAGAGACACAGTCCGTTGCCGGTGCCCGGCAGCGCACCTCGTGTGAGGCATCGCGCCGGCCGTCTCTCACACGCTGAGCGACAGGAAGTCCCGCACCGCCCGCATGTGCCAGCTAGGCAAAGGACGTTGGTGGGGCTATTTGATTCCGGTTCCGGCAGCATTTTCGTGAAGGGCACTGCCGGGGCGAGGCCTTGGGCACAACTGAAGTGCGATGCGGGCTCGGCAGGCCGTAGCGTCCTGGGATGAGCAGCTTCAACACGCACCGGAGACGGGTCTACGACGAGGGCCGGCCCGCGCGTGTCCGGCATACGAATCTGCGGTCTTGCCTCGTCCACTTCGCGCCCTATGGCTTCCGAGCCACCTATCACCACCTCTGCGTGAGTGCGGGGATTCCCAAGAATCTGGAGAAGGATCCGAGCTCCCTGATACGCGCCGTCGAGGAGCTGCACCACGCCCGACAGCTCTGGCTCGCTGACGAACGCGCCTATGCCAACAGTCGCCGAGCGGACAAAGCGCGCGGCCTTCGGCAGGTGAAAGCCGACGAGTCCTGGCGGGGCCGGCAGCGTGGGTGGGGGAACATCGCCTACTGTCCCGAGCCGACGATCCATCCCGAAGAGCCGCTGCCAGTGGTTGTCGAGCGGGTGCTCCGCTCGTCGGTCCCGCCCGATGAAGCTTCTGCGCTGACGTGCCGGGTGTGCGGAAGCCGGGACAACACCAGCGCCTGGCACGACGGTGTCCACCGGATCCATCAGCTGTGCAGGGAATGCGGGGTCAGCCTCGCGGTGCGGCGGGCCGAAGCGCCCGACCCGCTGTTGGCGGCCGATCACGCCCGGAAGTGGAAGGAGATCTGGAGGCTGCGCAACGAATCTCCGCGCAACCCGAGCTGAGTTTCGGCACGGGGGTCGGCACACGGTGGGGTGAGAATCCGCGCTCGGAGGCGTGCGCTTCTCGCGGTGGGAGGTTCTCATGTGGTCGCATGATCCACCCGGTGACCTTGCGGGGAGCAGGGACGGACGCAGGGGCCGGGACGGCTGTGCCGTCAAGCAGGGTCCTCACGTAGTGGGAGAGTGTTGAGTACCCGCCGCGGAAGCCCCGTTCGCGGATCTACTGGTACAGCTCGGTGGCAACGGTGTTGCCTGTGGTGAACTCGGCCTGCGAATACGGCTTGAACCGGTCGAGGGGTACGTCCCTGCGGTCGCGGGCGGATGCGAGCAGGACGTCGAAACTGGTGTCGCGGTAGCGGCGCACGGCCTTGCGGACCGGCGTCTCGGAGGTCCGGTCCGGAAGGACGTCGTCCGGGTGTCGGCTCTCGATATCGACAACGATGGTTCCGTCACAGCCGTGTGCCGACCGACCCGGCCACCCGACTCTGCCGCGACAGCTCGGAGCCGACTCCGTAGTTCTGTTGGTGACGTTCCATCAGGCCTGGCACTTGCTCAACGAACTCACAAACCACACAGGGTTGGAGCATCCTGGAAGAACCGGCGCACGGTCGGCCGGACCAGCCACGGACGACCGCCTACAGGGCAGTCGGCCAGAGTGGGACGGTAGCGGCTGTGCACCCGACGGGATACCGCACCACAGTCCGGGCACGGTGTCGAAGGGCGGGTACCCCGTTTCGCCAAGCGTCAGGCAGGCCAGCGGGCACGGCGGAAACCCAGGTGGCCTCAGCGCACCATCTGGGTAGAGTCGAGCCATGCCCGAGCTGCAGCGACTCCAGGCCGACCATGCGTCGGCGGTCCTGGCCTTCGAGCTGGCGAACCGCACCTACTTCGCTGCCGCGGTCTCCGACCGCGGCGACGACTACTTCGACGAGTTCGCCGACCGGCACAGCGCCTTGCTGGCTGAGCAGGAGGCCGACACCTGCGCCTTCTATGTGCTCGTCGCCGAAGACGGCTCGGTGCTCGGCCGGTTCAACCTGGTCAACATCGAGGATCACACCGCGGAACTCGGCTACCGGGTCGCGCAACACGTTGCCGGGCGCGGCGTGGCGACCGCGACCGTCCGGAACCTGTGTCAGCTGGCGGCGACGCGGCACGGGCTGCGCACACTCAGGGCGGCTACGGCCCGCGAGAATGCCGCGTCACAAAAGGTGCTGACCAAATCCGGGTTCGTCCCGGTCGGCCCTGCCGATCCGGCCGATGTCGGCGGCAAGCCAGGCACCTGGTATCAGCGCCACCTCTAACCTGGCCCCGCCAACCGACCCTGGAGCGCGACCCGTTGGGACCGACCGCGGCCCGGCACTGTCCGTACTGCCGGCAATCCGTCACCATCGCGCTTCTCGCCCCGCCCGGAGGCCGCATGCCCCTTCGTCCCCACAGCCGTCCCCGACGTCATTCCGCCGCGAAGGACTCCGTGACCGTTGACTGACCGCTGCTGATCACCGGGTCCGCCGACCGGACGGTCGGCGGACCCGCGCACGCTCCTCGCCCGCCACTCTCGCCATCAGCCGCGGGATGACGCCGTTCCGGAGCATTGTCAGGGCCGGGAGCGCCTCAGGCGGCGGCCCAGGAGGATGGCTCCTGTGCCGGCGATCAACGTGCCGGTGGCGATGCCGGTGAGTGCGGTCTCGGCCCGGGCGTCATGGGTGGTTCCGGTGGCGGCCAGCGCAGGCCGGGCGGGATCGGCAGCCGTGGCGGCCTGGAGGAGGAGGGCGGTGACCGCGTCGGGGTGGGAGACCATGGCCACGTGGGAGGAGTTGATCTCCACCGTGTGTGAACCCGCGCGTTTCGCCTCGAAGCGTTCCTGATCGGGATTGATGGTCTTGTCCTGCTTCGCGACGAGGAACCACGACGGGATGTGCTTCCAGGCGGCCACCTTGGCCGTCTCCGAGAACGCGGTCGTTGCCGCGGGTCGCTGGGTGACCGCCATGACCCTCGCGGTGTTGACCGGCAGGTCCGCGGCGAAGACCGAATGGATCCTGTCGGGCTTGAGATACAGGTCTGTCCCGCTGACGCCACCGGCCCGGTAGGGAACGGACTTCGTGGCGGTGCCGAGTTCGCTGGGGTACTTGGCCCCCAGGGACATTCCGCTCTCGCCCACATCGGGCATCAGTGCCGAGACGTACACCAGGGACTTCACCCGGGGGTTGGCCGCGGCGGCCGTGCTGATCACGGCGCCGCCGTATGAGTGACCAGCCAGCACGATCGGGCCCTTGATGCTGTCCAGTACGGAGGCGATGTAGGTGGAGTCGGTGTACAGCCCGCGCAGCGGGTTGGCGGGAGCGATGATCGTGTAGCCACGGCGTTCGAGCCGTTCTACTACCCCATTCCAACTGGAGGCGTCCGCGAACGCCCCGTGCACCAGCACGATCGTGGGTTTGGTCGTGGTCGCGGTTGTGGTCTTGCCGGCGTCCGCGGCGACAGGGACCGCCAGGACCGTGGACAAGGCCACGGCGCACCCCGCCGCCATGACGTGCGCGCGATGTATTCGGCTCCGTGAACCCGGGACCGGAAATGCTGGCATGCCGTTCTCGCTTTCCGTGAGACCTATGACACGGATTGTTCAGGCGTCCGCACCGGCAGGCTCGGCCAGCACTCCAATCGGGTGAACGGGTGAAAGAAGTACGCCCCGGGAGTGAATGCCGGAGGCAAAGGGTGTTCGGAGCCTACGTCGTGTCCCTGTGTGCGGTCCGATGACCGTCCGGAGCCGTGCGCAAAGCACTGGCTCGACCAGCTTCCGTCGTAGAAAGCGCGCCGCTGCGCGAACTTCGGTTCGGCTCGGTGAGCCCAAACTCGGCGACGAGCAGCGTCGGCTGTCAATTACGACGTCAGTCGGCGCTACCGAATGTTCTGTCGCCTTGCTGGATGGCCCGTTGCGTTCAACGGGCCATCGAGCAGGCGGTGGCACTCGCCACGCGGCGCCACCGGGAGACCAGGAACGATCAGGAAGCGATCCTGGCGTTCAGCCCGTAGTCCAGTTCTGAACCATCGACCAGCACCGCCTCGACCGTGCGTGTACTGGGGTCGATGTCGGCCACGATCCCGTCCCCTGCGTAGCGGGGGTAGCCCGAGGCGCCCGTCTCGCCCGTCGCCTCGACGACTGCCGATCGCACGGCCGAGTCCTCCACAGAGGCGCCGCCTCTGCCCTCGATGTGTTCAGGTACCAACAAGATACGGAAGCGCTGCGGCTCTGTAGTCATGCTCCGGTATTTAATCGCCTGTCCCACCAACCGTGGGAAAGGCGCACGACAGGTCTGCGCAAACAGGCCCCGTCGGCTGGGTTTCCCCACCCGGTAGGGAGGTACGGCAGGAACCGAGACACCGTCCGTCGCCCCGCTCCACCGCTTCGCCGACGCCGAGGAGGTCGCCGCCGCGGCTCAGCAGGAGGCCCTGGCGGCGCTGCAACCCCCGCTTCAGCTCTTCGCCAAGAGGGGAGAGCTCGGTGAGATCCTCTTCTTCGCCCTCTTCGGACAGGCGCCCCGGCTCCTCGGGTGACGCCGAAAGATGACGGTTGTTCGGTAGTCCAGCACTGGCAACTGCTGGTTGGGCCATGCTCGTTGGCCGGGGTACTCGTATTTCGTCACGATTTGATGGCGAAGGGTCGTGCTGTGTGTGCTGGGCGGACGTCTGTGGCGTGGGGGTGGTGAGACGGCGGCGGGGCTCCCCCCAGTGGTTCAGGCCGTCGGATCTTTCCTCCAGGACGAACGAAGGATCGACTATGCAGCGCCACACATGGGGATTTGCCGCTGTCGGCGTGGGCGCCGTGGGTCTTTGCGCCATATGGGCCACGACGGCGCTCGCCTCCTCCGATCACGGAACCGAGCGTCAGGATCCGCTGCGACCGCGGTGCGAAGTTGAGCCTCTCGATGGAGGAGCAGAAGGCTCAGGGACAACCGCAAGCAACCGCTACGGCAGGCGGGTCGTACACACTGACCTCGGTCAACGCACTCGCCACCGGGTCCTTCGAAGTCAGGGTCACGCTTCCGACCACTCCAGTGATCAACAAGCCCGGACTGTGGGCGCAATGCCCCTCGCCGGCGACAGCCCGGCCGTCGACCCCAGGAACTGCTCGAGTGCGGGCACGAAGTCGCCAGACGACAGGCCGTGGAGAGAGAGCAGGGGCAGCACCTCGCTGATCTTCGGGGACTTGCGGCGCCAAGGCGGCAGGATCGCGGAGGAGAACCGCTTGCGCTCGCCGAGGCCTCGTCGACGCGCTTGTCGTTCACCCGTGGTGCCTTCACCTCGACCGCCCCGGCCGCGGTCGTGACCTTCCTCGGCCGGTGATAGCCGTTGCGGACCACCAGGCGGCGCCCGTGCTCGTCGCGCTGGTCGGCCAACTCTGCTATATACGCGTTGACTTCGGCTTCCAGGGCGGCGGCGAGCATCCGCCTCGCGCCCTCGCGGACGATGTCGTCGATCAGGAAGCCGGTCTCGGTCGTTCCCTCGGCATTCACCACGCTCAGCACGGGCGTGCCTTCCCGACCGACGGTGCAACGTCGGCCTACTCGATGACCAGAAGTCGATCACTCGGGAAGGTACGCCCTTTGCGCCCCACCCGAGGCCGATCCACAGGTCATGAGCATTGCTCGGAGAACCGGGAGCGCCGCTCCTGATCAGCGGCTGGGCGTGCCGCGGCCACCCGCAGGAGACGACCCGCTCGGCACTCGTCGGCGGCCGCTTCCCGCATCACCGGGATCCCCGAACGCCGCATCCTGGTGGTGATCCAGGACAGTCCCGCGCGTTCCGCCCTCGAAGGCGGCCAGGTCCTGCCCGACCCGGGTCAGGAGAAGGAATGGCTGAGCCGTCAGGAGGCGTAGGGCCGCGGCCGGGGAGACAGCGCGTGGGCCCATCCATGTCATCTCGATTGGCCGTTCGGCGGTTCGGTGCGATCACGCGGTGAAGAGTGGGAAGCCGTTCCGGCACTACGTATCGCGGTTGGCCCTTGAAAGCCCGGTGACCGCGAGCCCGGGGCATCTGCTTACAGCGCCCATCTCAATCCGGTGTTCCGGTCCATGTCCGACTCGCTGCGGGCGCTTGGCTTCTTCGACGTACGGCTGTTCCGGGCGCTGGAAGCCGTACGCCTGGCCCCGGAAATGTGGCGACCGTCGGCGGCAGCATGCTCACATGGCGCGCAGGCCCCGGTCGGCGAAGGCGATCAGCCACTCGAAGCTCTCGTCGATGTCGGCGCTCCACTGGAAGCCGTTGGCCACCTGCAACGTGGCGAACCCGTGGCAGAGGCTGCGGAGCATACGCAGGGCGTGGTCCACGTCGGACTCCGGGACCTCGTAGCCGCGCAGGACCGTCATGAACGCGCCCAGTAGCCGCTGACCCGCGACGGCCAGCGGATCGTCCGGGCCGGAGGGTTCCACGCCGATCGTCGCGGCGTACCGGCCGGGGTGCTCCAGGACGAAGGCGCGGAAGGCGCGCGCCGCGGCCGCCAGGGCGTCGCGACCCGCGTACCCCTGGACCGCGCCGCCGACCGCGTCGGCGGCCTCGCTCAACGCCAAGGCCGCGATACGCCGGTTGAGGTCTTCCTGGCCGCCCACGTGCTTGTACAGGGACGGCGTGCGCACGCCCACCCGCTCGGCCAGCGACCCCATCGTCAGGTTGGCGAGGCCCACCTCGTCGGCGAGGGCGGCGCCGGCCGCGACCACGGCCGCCGGGTCCAGGCCGACCCTAGGCACGAGCGGCGTCCGATCCGAGGAAGGCGAGCATGAGCGAAATGACCTGTTCGGGGAACTGGTCGTGCGGGTAGTGCCCGGCGCCCTCGATCATCTCAAGGCGGCCGAGGCCGGACGGCAGCGCGTCAGTGATCGCCGAACCCTCGGCATGCGGGTCGGCCCAGTCGGGGTCGAGCGTGCCCATCACGACCAGGACCGGGCAGCGGACGTTGCCGAGCTGCGCGCCGGCATCGGTCGGGGCGCTGCGGCCCATGCCCTGCATGGCCTTCATCCGGCCAGGCTCGCGCAGCAGGGAGTCGATGCGGTCGAGCCGCTCGGACCAGTCGGCCGGCTTCACGCCGGGGTAGGCCACGTCGAGGTACGAGCGCCAGAGCGGCACGCTGCCGAACGTGCCCGCGCCGAGCAGCCGCAACATGCCCTGCCGGAAGCGTTTCACCCGCAGGTCGCCGAGGCGGATCGACTGCTTGCGGGTGAACGGCGCCAACTCGACGACCCCGGTGATCAGCGAGGGCTCCTGCGCCGCGGCGATGGTGGCGGCGCCGCCGGAGATGGAGTGGCCGACGAGCACGGCCGGGCCGCCCAGGTGGCGGATCACGGCGAGCAGGTCGCCGGCGATGGCGGTGCGGCTCCAGGCCGGCCAGCCGACGCTGGACTCGCCGCAGCCGCGCAGATCGACCGCGGCGACCCGATAGCCCGCCGCCACCAGTGGCGGGATCACGGCACGGTAGGCGCCGCGGCTGTCGCCCATACCGTGTGCGAGAACGATCAGCGGGCCGGACCCCGCCACCTCGTATGCGATCGTGCCGCCGTCGACGGCAAGGTACTCGGTCATGGCATCCCCTATCTGGCTAACTCTGTTAGCTAAAAGCTAATCTTATTAACCAGCCCTGTCAACGGCGCACTCCCCGGCACGGCCAGGAGGAACGACGAAGCGTCGCGGACGGGGGCAGGCTCGGATCGGGATCGAGGGGGAGGCGTCGAGGACGTTGCCGGCGGCGTCGGGGCGTCAGGGGCGACGTACTCCGGGACGGACGCCGTGGAGCTCGACGAGGGTGGTCTCCAAGCGGGTATGGCAGGTCTCGTCCTCGTCGGCGGGTTGCCAGGTGCCGTCGGTGAGCTGCTCCTCGAGGTCCGGGCTCGCGCTCCTCGTCGTCCTCGAGTCGCTCCGGCCGGGCGAGCGACTGGTGTTCGTGCGGTACGACCTGTGCGCGCTGCCGTTCGACGCCAACGGCCTTGCCGGGGTCATGTCTTGGCGCGAGGACGGCACGGCTTCGATCCGGACGTCGCCTTGCAGCCGACGAATACCTTCCACGTCGGCTTCTGGTTCAACCACCCCACCGGCCGCCGTAGCCTGCGCTCTCACCGGCCCGCCCACACCGTTCAAGGGCGAGCATCAGGCCGGCCCGCTGGTCTTCATCACCCGTCCGAACGCCGTTGCTGGTCTCGGCCCCCTGTGCACCAAGCCCGACACGTCCACCCCTCCGGCAACCTGCAGCCCGTAAGGGCGACGACGACAATCGCCCGGCCCGACTGAGAGGTAGGCCGGGCGGCTGCGACGTGTCACCCGCCGCCCGTTCGGCGACCGGTGAGGGGATATTACGTGCACCACCACCGCCGCCTTCGCCCACTGCGGGTCGCCGCAAGCGGGGGCACATCTGATGGCCCGTCTCAGGATCGTGACCGGCCACGACGACCAGCCTCAGCCGGGGCAACGGGGCTGTGCCCATGCGGTCACCGTCCGGCCCGGCTCAGCCCATGCACATCGCACAGCTCAGAGGCCTGCGTTTCAGAGCCCTGAATCATTGTCGTGGAGGGCAGGTCAGCGGACCGCGCATAGCCCAGGCACTCGACGACATCAGCCGACGGACCCGGCGGCGGTGGCACTGGATGCGCTACGACGACCCGTCCCCGGAGAAGCTACAGGAGATGCATGACGAGCTCCTCGACCACATCGCCGCGCGCACCGTGGAGGATCCCGCATTCGACGAGTCGTCGCGCACGGCACTGCGGACCGCGGCGGAGTGCTCCCTGGGGGCGCTGAGCGTGGGCTGCTTCCTCGACGGTGACCAGGAAATCCACTTCTCGTTGATCGGCGAGACACTCAGCAGCGAGGACATCGCCTTCGGCGACGCCATCGAGCAGGTCCCCACGGCCAGATGGTGGTGCGACGGGTTTGCGATGTGCCTGGTCAGCGGACTGGTGTGAGAATGGCAGCGGGTGATCGGTCTGCTGCTGCGGAGCGACTACGCGCCCGCGATCCGCGACGGAGTGCCGTACTCGAAGCTGAATTCGACGTCGGATCCGGCGGACCTCGCCGCGATGGACGCACTGTGCGGCTACCTGACCCAGGCGCGCGGGCACCTGCCCCGGGACTGGCCCACCGTGACCCTGCGCAAGCCGGACACCGACGAGCGCGCCGAGGCGGCCCGGAAACTGGACGCGGCCCGCCCCCTGACACCGGATCAGCGCCTCCTTCGCGTACTTCTCGACGATGACCAGCACGTCTTTGAGCAGGCTCTCGTGGCCCGGCTCATCGAGCACCGGGAGTGCGTGGGATCCGATCCCGCCCCCCGTACTCTGCTGCCGTTCAGCGCCCTTGCCCTGGCCGCCCTTGCGGTCCAAGTGCATGGGTGGGATTTGGGCGTCCGGTCCGGCTGTCTGCCGCAGGGCATGCTGGGTTCCCCGGAGGCGCTGCGGCGAGCGGAAGACGCCGGCGGAAATGGCCCGGGACGTTGGACCGTCAAGTAGTCGTCAGTTCGGACAGCGGTAGTCCTCAGGTGCCTCGACGTGGCCGCGAACACTTCGCTGGCCTCCGACCGACGGTTGTTCTCCCGGCAGGACCACGCCCTCGAACTGCCCAGCCGGCACAGCACGTCGAAGTAGCCCGCCACGCCCCGCTCCGGCGGCCTCAACCTGCCGCGGCCTCGTATGCGTAGACCGAATGCCTATATCGGCTCTTCAAAGAGGCTTCTGGACCTCTGGCAATGACGTTATGTCAGTTCTGGTTGATGCTGGCCGAAGGGGGCTGTCTCTGCCCCAGGAGCTGGGCTTCGGCTCGGGGATGGCCTGCTGGCGACGGCTGCGGGGATGTAGGGCGGGCCGGCCACCGGTCCGTCCCCGGTGGATGGGGCAAGGCCGGCAGCAAGTACCCCCAGGGGATGGCCTGCTCGATGCGTCAGAACGTACTCACAGCGGTCGTGCCCGCGCAGCCTCACCTCCGGGATCTCAGCACGTCGACCTCACAGCCCGGCTCGAACGGGTCGAAGCCGTGCTCGATCAGCCAGCGAACCACCAGCAGGCTTCGCAACGACCACCACGCGTGGATCACGTCGAGGTCGATGTCGGTGCCATAGCCGGCGATGACGTCGTCGAGGTGCTCCTCGTGTCCGAGCGTGAAGGTGGCGAGGTCGTACAGGGCATCACCCTGGCCCGCCTCGGACCAGTCGATGATGCCCGTGACCTCGCCGCCGTCGACAAAGACGTGCGCGATCTGCAGGTCGCCGTGCGTGAACGCCGGAGTCCACGGCCGGAGCGCGGCCTCGGCGACTTGGCGGTTGCGGGTGACGAGGTCAGCGGGCAGGACACCGTTCGTCACGAGCAACTCGCACTCGTCGTCGAGTTCCGCCGCCAGCGCGACGATGCTCCGGCCGGCCCGGCCCGGCAGGGGCGGCAGCGGCGCGTCGTGCAGCTTCCGGATGGCGGCGCCCGCCGCGGCCCACGCCGCCGACGACCCGGTCGCCGGCCCGCCGAGGCGCCCAAGCGTCGTCCCGGGGAGTGCGGCGAGCGCGAGCACGGGCGGCTTGCGCCACAGGACCTCCGGGGTCGGGACCGGCGCGAGGGACATCGCCTCGACCTCGACGTCGATGCGCGCCTGATCGGCGTCCACCTTCAAGAACACGTCACCGACGCGCAGAGTCGCGCGCTCGGAATGGGCGACAACGACGTTGACCTCATCCATGGGCGACCAGTATCCCGGGGATCACCGCCGACGTCGCCGGGTTTACCGCGTCGGGTCAGGTACTCCCCGTCCGCGAACTGCAGGTAGGACGGGGTGTCGAGTCGGCGTTCGTGACGGGGTAGAGCAGGACCTGGCAACCGACCCGGACATCACCGCCCCTGTCCTTGGCCATCAGGGCGAGGGCCGCGGACATGTTTCCGCCCGCGGAGTCGCCGCACACGGCGAGGCGCGAGGCATCCAGGCCGTGCTGTGCGCCTTCGCGGGCGGACCAATGGGCCACGGCGTAGTTCTGCTCGATCTGGGTGGGGTACTTGGCCTCGGGGCCCGGTCGTAGACGGGGGCGACCGCAGTCGCACCGGCGCCGACGGCGAGTTCGCGTACGAGGCGGTCGTGGGTGTTCTCGTCGCCGAACACCCACCCGGCTCCGGGGATGTAGAGGATGACCGGAAGCGTCCCGGAGATGCCGCGCGGGCGCACGACGCGGGTGCGTACCTGCCCCCACTTGCCGGCGTCGACGGTCACCCATTCCTCCTCGACGTCGGGTTTCGTGACACCTTCTCCGGTCTGCAGGCCGGCCAGAATGTCACCTCCCTGATCCGGCGACACCTCGTAGATCCGCGGGTGCGGGGCCCATCGACGGTGGCGGTCAGTTCGGGTCCCTGCATCTGGGGGAGACCGGCGAGCACGAAGTCGACGGCGGGGGCGACCTGGCCGTGGGTCGGTTCCGGCAGGGTGAACGGGAGCGGGCCGTTCGGGCGTGCATGTTGTGGCGCACGTGGCAGAAGACGTTGAACGCCATGGTGTTCGCCAGGAGATGGCGCGGATACGTACCGAGCCCGGGCATTCGACGGCCTCGTCGGCCCGGGCGGTTCCTGGGCCGCTTCCAGGAGCTCCAGTTGCCGGGGGTTG
This sequence comes from Streptomyces mirabilis, assembly GCF_039503195.1. Taxonomy (NCBI): domain Bacteria; kingdom Bacillati; phylum Actinomycetota; class Actinomycetes; order Kitasatosporales; family Streptomycetaceae; genus Streptomyces; species Streptomyces mirabilis. The sequence continues at coordinate 512,167 of NZ_JBCJKP010000001.1, read as the reverse complement.
CCGCGCCGCCACTCGTCGAGGACTTCCGCATCGCTCCAGCTACTGCGTTCGTCGACGCGCAGGTCCTGGTACCGCTCGCGGTTCTTCGGCAGGGAAGGGCCGGCGGCGGTGGGTCCACGGCCTCGGAGGTGAGGGCCGCGAGGTGGGCCACCCCGTCGATGGCACGCCGGCCGCCGCACGAGGACGGCAGCTCCCCTTGCTCGTCGTCCACCTGGGGGATGCTCTCAACTAGTTGCGCCGTGCTCGAACGTACGGCGGCGATGCCGGCACGGGTCATCGTTCCTCCCTCGCCTCTCTCGAAGGGACGGTCCAGTCAGGTGCCGAGGAGCAGGGCTTCGACGTACGCGACGTTCAGGCGGGTCGCCTGTTCCGCGAGACGGCGGGACCCGTCCGGGGAGACGGTGCACGTCTGCACCCACACCGTGGCCGCCCAGACCGTCGCGGGCCTGGTCCATCACGTCGGCGACCGGCTTCTCGTTCGCGAGCGCGGTCAGTACGATGTCGGCGCCTTGGCAGGCCGCGGCCGACGTGTCGCACACCGTGGTGCCGGTGTCGGCCAGCGGCTCGGCGGCGGCGCGGTTTCGGTTCCAGGCGCGCAGCCCCACTTCCGCCGCCGCGATGTTGCGTGCCATGGCCTCCCCCGTGGTCCCTGTGCCGAGCACGGCGACCACGGGCCAACCCTGCCCGGACGGCGGGGTCCGTTCGTTCCGCTCATCGTCGCGCCTCCACGCGACGCGCGCCGCGACGCGCGCATGCCAGCGGTGTCGACTGCCGTCCGGTGCCAAGGGGTTCAGGCGTCCTGGGTGATCCAGACGGTCTTGGCGTTCATGAACTCCCGCAGGGCGAGGTCGGGCAGCTCGCGTCCGTAGCCGCTGCGTTCGACGCCACCGAAGGGGATTTGACGAGGACCTAGGGCCGGAGCACGATCTTGCCGTGGGTGTGTCGTCGTTCCAGTTCGCGGAACGCGTCTCGCACCCGCTCCAGCGGGTATGTGCGGGCGATCGGCACTTCCAGCTCTCCGCGCGCGGCAAGCCGGGCCAGCTCGCCGAGCACGACGGCGCACGCCGCCGCACCTTCTCCGTAGGTTCGCGCCCCCACCCTGGCCGCGGCCTGCCAGTCGCTGATCGTGTTGATCCGCTCGGGCCACACGCCCAACTCCACGGCCAGTTTCACGTAGCCGTCGCCGAACGTGTCGATGAACGCGTCGACGTTCCCGCCGGAAGCCTGCCGGATCCGTTCGGCGGCGTCCTGCCCGTATTCGACCGGGATGACACCGCGATCCTTCAACCAGGCATGGTTCTGTTCGCTGGCCAGCCCGATCACCGTGGCGCCGCGTCGCCGCGCGAGCTGTACGGCAAGAGACCCGACGCCGCCCGCCGCACCGGACACGACGACTGTCTCGGCCGGTTGGGGGTCCACGGCGAACACGGTGGCGTACGCGGTCGTGCCGGCCACGTACAACGACCCGGCCACGTCCCAGGAAAGCCCCTCCGGGCGCGAGGTCAGATTCACGTCGTCGACCACGACGAACTCCGCGTGGCTCGCCCTGTGATGGGTGAAGCCCAGGACCTCGTCGCCCACTGCGAAGCCACGCACCTGCGGACCGGCTTCCACCACGACGCCGGCCAGATCGCTGCCCTGCCCGGAAGGGAAGGTCGCCGGCCAGCGTCCGTGCCGCGCGCCTTTGCGGATCATCGTCTCGCCGGGCTGGATCCCGGCCGCGCGGACCTCGACCAACACCTGCCCGGGGCCGGGCGCCGGCCGCTCCACCTCCTCCACCCGCAGCACATCGATCCCGCCGTACTCGTGGAACCGCACCGCCTTCATCACGTGATCACCGCTCTTCCTCGTTCGGACAGGTCTTGGACGGTCACGCCCTGGACGGCCACACATCGACCGGGCCATCGCATTCAACGGTTCAGAAACGGAGCTGTCTTCCCAGGACCAACGGTCCGAGGAAGTATTTGACGAACGGTGAGCATGCACCATCTCGAAGTAGCTGGTCAGGGGTGGTGCTGTGGCGGAGATCCAGATCACGCGGCCTCGCTCGTCGGTCAGGGCCAGGACGTGCAGGCAGCGGCGGTGGTGTTTGCCGGAACAGTTCGGGCGGTTCGCGGCGCCGGTGCGGCGCTGTGTGGGGATGAGGGCGCCGTCGATCAGGACGACTTCGCCGCCCCGCTTGGCGATCTTTCTCAGGGCGCGGTCCAGCCGCGAAGGTTTCGCAGCGAGTAGGCCGATGACCTCGTCGCACCAGCGCCGCACGGTGGTGGCGGAGATGTTGCTGCCGCCTGCCATGTCGGCCAGGCGCGGGTCGTGCCAAAGCACCGCGAGGACGATCAGCGCGATCTTCCCGGGCGGCAGCGCCCGCCGGCGCGAGCGTATCGCCTTCAGGTGGCGCCGAAGCAGGTCGGCGACGTGGGTCAGGGCGCGCGCTTGGACAGCGGCAGACCACACCGGTAGACAAGGGAGACGGTGCCCCTTGGCGGGCCCTTTGGTTTTGGTCACACAAACTCAACGGCCGCCCGGCAGACCGCGGTTACGCTTACAGCCGAGCGGTGAACTTCCCGTCGGGAAGCTTCCGCAGCCAGCCGCGGTCGGCCAGCTTGGTCAGCTACCCGCGCAGCGGCTCCAGGGCGCCCCGCCCCCCGGTGTCAGCCCGAACGGCTCGCCGACCTGCCGGGTCTTCACCGGCCCCGCGGCATGCTGCGCGACGGCGAGGATGCGCTGGTACTCCGGAGGCAGCGCCCTCTGGTCCACGCCCGGCGCGCGGTGCGGGACCGGCAGTGCCCCGCGCCCGCCCACCTGCGCAGACCCGGCGCGGTCGACGCCTGTGCCGTGGCGACCTTCTCGCTCGGCCGCTCCGGCACCTTCTCGGCGACCGCGAGTTCGTCCCGCTCGGCGTGCACCTCCTCCAGCTGCTTGGCCAACTGCTCTTCGAGTCCGTCCAGTTCCGCACGAGGCGTGGCGATCCGCTCCAGCACCACGGGGTCCGTCATGGGGCTGATCGTGCGGCAACACCGGCGACGTCGAGCGGAAAGTCCCGAAAGCGTCCTGCCAGAAGATCTGCACGGCAGACTGCCGCCCCGGAGAGCGCAACCACCCCCGACCAGCGTCACACCGGGCTCCTGAACTGCCCTCAAGACGGCGGCAGCTCAGTGTTGAGCCTGTCGGCAGGCACGCGTTCGATACGGGTCCAGCCCCTCCAGCCTCGCTCCTCCAGGATCGCCAGCACCCGCTCGGCGCCCGGTGAGGACTCGACCATGGTGGAGTCCAGCAGGTCGACGAACTGGTCGTCGAAGCCGTCGGCACCCACCTCGCCGGCCTCCACAGCCCGAATCCTCAGGCGCTCCAGGATGTCGGCGACCTCGACGACCCGCGGATCGTCGGCCGAGCAGTCGAGCGCCCCCCTGAGAAAGCTGTAGAGCCTCACCATGTCGGGATCGTCCAACTGCTCGTGCTTCTTGGCGATCACGGCGTCGATCAGGTGCGGCACCTGGGCGGCGATCATGATCCAGGCATCCCGCTCCAGCTCGATGTACCGCTCCTCGACACCGAGACCGCGCAGCCGGTCGAGGTAGTCCACGACGCTCCGGGGGAGCGCCAGGTGCTCTCCGGCGGCGAGCCGGGCGAGTCGTCTGCGCGTGCCCTGCAGCCGCCGGATCTCGGCACGCAGGTCCTTGTCGATTTCTTGGACGCCATCGGCGAACTCCTCCGGGTCGGCGTCGAGGAGTTCCTGCACCCTGGCCAGCGGCACGCCGGCATCTGCCAGGGTATGGATCCGGATCAGTCGTACGACCGCGGCAGCGTCGTAGATCCGGTACCCGGATCGGTCGCGTTCGGGCTCCGGCAGCAGCCCGATCTGGTGATAATGGCGTACCGCCCGCACCGTCACCCCGGAATACGCCGCAAGCTGGCTGATGGTGAGCATGGGTCTCAGCCTGCCTCAGGCGATCTTCCGGCGATAGGCGACCATCGCGAAGACGTACGCCACGACGAGGATGCCGACGCACCACGCGAGCGCGATCCAGATGCCGTCGCCGACCGGCTGCCGGGCGAACAGGTCGCGGATCGTGTTGACGATCGACGTCACCGGCTGATGTTCCGCGAACCAGCGCACCGGGCCAGGCATGGTCTCCGTGGGCACGAACGCCGAGCTGATGAACGGCAGGAAGATGAGCGGGTAGGCGAACGCGCCCGCGCCCTCGACCGATGCCGCGGAGAGCCCGGGGATCACGGCGATCCAGGTCAGCGCCAGGGTGAACAGGAGCAGGATGCCGGCGACCGCGAGCCATGCCAGTGCACCTGCCCCTGAACGGAAGCCCATGAGCAGAGCGACGCCCACGACGATCACGAGCGAGATCAGGTTGGCGACCAGAGAGGTGAAGACATGTGCCCACAGCACACCTGACCGTGCGATCGGCATGGACTGGAATCGCTCGAAGATCCCGCTCTTCATGTCGGTGAACAGCCGGTACGCGGTGTAGGAGATGCCCGACGCGATAGTGATGAGCAGGATGCCGGGCAGCATGTAGTTCACGTACGAAACCGACCCGGTGTCGATCGCCCCGCCGAAGACGTAGACGAACATCAGCATCATGGCGACCGGCGTGATGACGGTCGTGATGATGGTGTCCATGCTGCGTGTGACATGGCGCAGGGTCCGCCCCGTGAGAACAGCAGTGTCGCCGAAGAAGTACGCGGTCATCCTTGTCCCCTAGCTGTTCGTGCCGGTGGCGTCGCTCTTGTCGTCGTCGCCGATGATCGCGAGGAAGATCTCCTCCAGGGTCGGCTGCTTCTCGACATACTCGACCGTGGTGGGCGGGAAGAGCTGCCTGAGCTCGGTGAGGGTGCCGTTCACGATGATCCGACCCTGGTGGAGGATCGCGATCCGGTCGGCCAACTGCTCGGCCTCGTCCAGGTACTGCGTGGTGAGCAGCACCGTCGTTCCATAGCCGGCGAGCTCTTTGACCGCCTGCCACACCTCGATGCGCGCCTCGGGGTCGAGCCCGGCCGTCGGCTCGTCCAGGAAGATCACCGGCGAACTCCCGATGAGGCTCATCGCGATGTCCAGCCGGCGGCGCATCCCACCCGAATATGTCGACACTCTGCGCGCGCCCGCTTCGGTCAGCGAGAGACGATCGAGCAGGTCATCCGCGATCGCGCCCGGGTCCTTGAGGTGACGCAGCTTGGCGACGAGTACGAGGTTCTCCCGACCACTGAGGATCTCGTCGACGGCCGCGAACTGCCCGGTGAGGCTGATGGACTCCCGCGCGTTCGCCGGTTGCGTGGCGACGTCGAAGCCATTGACGCTCGCCGTCCCCGCGTCGGCCCTGAGGAGCGTGGCGAGGATCCTCACGGTCGTGGTCTTGCCCGACCCGTTGGAGCCGAGCAGGGCGAAGATGTCGCCCCGCGCCACGTCGAAGTCCACACCGCGCAGCACTTCGAGCTTTCCGTACGACTTCTCGAGACCCTGCACGCGAATCGCCGGACCGGCGATCGATGGGGCTTTCATAGCCATCTGCCTCCTTTGTGGAGCTGTTCCGGGCGACTGCGCGGAAGCTCTGCCGGAAGGATGGAGGGTTGACCCAGCGTCAAGGTCAAGTCCGCTCCGACCACGTCATACAGATCGTCCACGCTGGTGCGGGTCGTCCCGTGATTCCTTCCCATCGGGGCAGTGGCTGGGCGGAGCTTCTCCAGCGCCGAAGAAGTCCGCGATCAGTGCGAACATCACCTCGGGTGAGGGGCGGCGACGTTCAAGTACGCGGACTGGAGAGCGGACGGCGCATACGGCAGAAAAGGGTCGCGGGCTCCGCCTCAGCCCACCCGACCAGCCCCTGCCGCCCGGCTTGATCTGGAACCGCGTGTCGTGTTGGTTCCCACGGCCAACTGGTCGAGGTCCGGGCGGCGTTGAAAGCCGGGCGCGGACTCGGCAGGGCCCGCCGCTCCCGGGTGCCCATTGCCTTGCGGCCCTGGGCTGTTTAAGGAGTGGCTGCGTGGGGTTGATGCCTTGTAGGGTCCCGGTCATGGCTTGTCGCATTTCCGAGCTGGTGATCGATTGCCGGGACCCGCAACGGCTGGCGGCGTTCTGGTGCGAGGTGTTGGGCTTCATCGTGCTCGACATCGACGACGGCGCGGTGGAGATCGGACCACGGGAAGGGTTCGGCGGATTGCAGCCGACTCTGGTCTTCAGCCCCACCACCGAGCCCAAGGCGGGCAAACTGCCGCTGCACATCGACGTCAACGCCACCGACCGGGATCAGGACGCCGAACTCGAACGCCTCCTGAAGCTCGGGGCGCGCCCGGCCGACATCGGCCAGACCGGCGATGAGCCCTGGCACTGCCTCGTGGACCCCGAAGGCAACGAATTCTGCCTCCTGCAAGCCCGCCTGAGCTGAGCATCGGCCCGCGCCGGCAAGCGCCGAAACCACACCCTGAGACTTTCGACGCTGAGTTTTCCGGTCACAGGAATCAGCGCTTCCGGCACTGGTCGGCCTGCTGAGAGCGGCGAAGGAAGGCATGTTGTGGACCCCTTGCTGCAGTATCAGCGGATGCGGACCGGCTTGTCCGTGAGCGCAGCAGATTCATTCCGTACGAGTGCGGGGTCCGAGGTGAACTGTCCGCCGCTGTAAGGTTCTTGAAGAACAGGGGACGGAACCGTGCTCCTCGACGAACCCGACGACGGCACGGGTGGACGCCCCGAAGTGCAGCGCGGCGAGCGGTCGAGGACCCGCGGCCTTCCAGGATGAGGCCGCGGAACTCGTCGATCAGGCCTGCCGTCTGGAGTGCCGGTTGGCCGTTGTAGTCGTGGATGTCGAGCATGCCGCCCTGCGTGCGGACGGTCGGTGAGGTCTCCGCCTCGTAGACCGTCGCGGGAATGCCGTGGACGTGGAGGAGGCGGGCGAGCGTCAGTCCTCCGAGCCCGTATGGCCGTTGGCAGCGCCAGTTGGCCGCTTCGGACGGACAGTGGCACGGAGCGCCCGAACTCGTCGCCGTGACCGCGCTTTCGCGCGTCGGTCACAGACTCGTGAAGAGGTCGTCTAGCGGGGCCGGTACCTGTCCGGGGTCGAGGTTGTGGACCAGGAGATGCCCGTAGCGGATCTTGCGACCCTTCTTCGTGCCGAGGAAGCGCCGCAACTGCTGCTGCCGGGGCCGACCGTGGTGTGCGGGCTGGTGCAGGAAGGTCTGCCAGGCCCGCAGGTCGCCCTCGGCCCGGATGATCTCCTCGACGCGCGCCGTGCCCAGCGCGCGGATGAGTTCGTCCTCCAGGTCCGCCACGCACACGAAGAAGCCCCGGTGCGGCGCCCGGGCCCGCTTCAGGCCGCGCTCGTAGAAGCGCCGCTCGCCCTCGTCGCACAGTCCCCTCAGATGCAGGCCAAGACCGGGTGGTCCGAGGAGACCGGCGTAGTGGCCGACACTCATCGCCCCGCCCATCGATACGACGCACACCCCTTCGGCGGTCAGGTCCCGGCCTCGTCGTGCGGCCAGCGCCTCGACGGCCGCGAGGTCACTCGGTCCTTCCAGGAGCACCGCCGTCCGCAGCCCCAGTTGCACCACCAGGTCACTAGCCGGTCCGCCGGGACCGCCGGCCGCCCATCGGCTGACCGCGTCCCGGAATGCGCTCATGTCCGCCATGAAGCGAGTCTGCACTCTCATCGACCGGCATGGCACGGGAATATTCGACGGCCCCGCTCGAGATGTCCGGCATCCTCGTCACCTGGGCCTGCTGATCCACACCATCGCTTGCGGACTGAGCCGGCGGCACTGAGCCGACGGAGGCTCGGGGTGCCGACGTCGCCTGAGCCCGGACGCTGACGCAGGCGTCGGCGGCGAGGGGGAAACTCGGCGATGCCGGACGGGACGACTGCTGTCGGTGCGGTGGGCTACGTCGGATGATCCGGCTTCAGGGATCCGGCAGTCCGCCGTCGTCGGCCGCTTGTGCCTCGGCGTGGCTTGGTTACGGGGACACCGCTGCGGGTGCCGGATCCTTCGTGCCCACGCCGGTCGTGCGGAAGCTGGTCCGGAATGCGCCCGGTGTCACGCCCAGGTGTCGTACAAACGCTCTACGGAGCGACTCGGGTGAGCCGAACCCGGTGCGCCGTGCCACTACCGGCAGGGAGTCGTCCCCCGTCTCCAGCAGCGCCTGGGCGGCTTCCAGTCGGACCTGCTCGACGTAGCGGCCTGGAGTGGTTCCCACCTCTTCGTCGAAGAGCCGGGTCACGTGCCGGACGCTGACGCCTGCTCTACGGGCCATGGCCGTGAGTGTGTGGTTGGCCCCGGGGTTCTCGGCGACGCTGTCCAGGACCCGGCGGAGCATCTCCTGGCGTGTGTGCGGCGCTCGGGAGCGAACGCTGAACTGGGACTGGCCGCCCGGCCGTTGCATGAAGACGACCATGTCCTTGGCGACCGACCGGGCGACCTCCGCACCGTAGTGATCTTCGACCAGCGCCAGGGACAGGTCGATACCGGCGCTGACACCTGCCGAGGTCATCATCTGCCCGTCCCGTACGAAGATGGCGTCCGGCTGGACCCGCACGGACGGGAAACGAGAGGCCAGTTGCCGTGAATGCCGCCAGTGCGTCGCGGCGCGTCGGCCGTTGAGAAGTCCGGCTGCGGCCAGCAGAAATGCTCCTGTGCACACCGACGCCGTGCAGCGGCTCTTCTCGTTCAGTTGCCGGACCGCATCCAGCAGGGTGTCGTCCTTGATCAGCGTCTCCCATTCCGGGCCGCCCGGGATCACCAAGACGTCGTACGGTTCTTGTACGTCGTCGGCGGACAGGTCGGCGCTGAGGCGGATCCCGGCGGAGGTGATGACCTCCGCCCCGTCCTCGGACGCGATCCGCACCCGATAACGCCCGCCGAACTCGTTAGCCGTCGTGAACACCTCGATGGGGCCCGTCACATCGAGCAGCCGCACGCCCGGAAAGACAAGCACGGTCACGATGAGCGGATCCGTTGCCGGGCGCTTGTGGTTCATCGGATGCCTCCGGGCTGTGCGCGGTGCGGACACTGGATCGGCAGGGTGTTGGCGATGGCGTACCCGTCGGCACGCCGCCGCCGTATCCCCTCGGGATCGGGGCGAGAGCCTGGCGGACGGCCCAGGCGCCGACGTGGTCGACCCCGATCGCCTGGCGCGCATCGCCGCGTGTCCTGCGGAACGCCGGAGAGCGTGGCCTGACAGATGCGGCGGGCCGTACGAGCCCGGTCAAGCGGCCGTAACCGCCCCCGGTCCGCCCAGTCGTCGGATCTCCCTGCAGTCATCATCTGCCGGTGACCCGGGCCGAAGCCACGACCGGTTTGCTACCTGCTGGGAGCCACAGCCTCTCAGTCCGCCTTCCGCGGCGGCTGATGGACCCTCCATGTCTCCGGGCAGGGCGCCGATGGTCTCCACGGCGACAGACCCGGATACGCCACACCGGTCGAGGCCATGAGCGGCTTCGCGCACCTGGTGGCATGGAGACGCCCCGGTCGGCGGGCCCGGTCACCACGATCGAGCTGTGGCAGGGCTCCTCAGGTCGACCGACCGCTGACCGCACGCCTCCGCGCGCAGACTCTTCCGCTCCCGAGCCGGACTGCTGTGCCCCTGGCGGCCCCGGTCTCACCACCGCTGTCAGGGCAGCCTGTGGCAACGGGCTGGTGCTGCAACGGTGCTTGCCATGGCCACTGGGTGGGTCCGTTGTTGGCCTGGTTACGGGTGGGCATCTTGCTGATGCCACTCTTCGGACGGGCGAACTGAGTGCGGTGCGCGAGCGGTTCGTGCGTCGGTTCAGCCGGGAGGGACCGCGTCAGTCGGCGTTGGCTTATTTTACGGGGACTGCCTGCTCAGCCGGGGCGGAAGAACGGCTGGACGCTCGCGGAGGAAGCCGGGCACGCCGGTCCCGATCGCCTCCACCGTCTGCTGAACCGGCATCAGCATGGGCACCCTCCCCGGGCTCCGCCCCCGCGACCGTCCGGGCTCCGCCCCTTGCGGCGCCTCCGTCGCCGCTTCGCGGCGATCCCAGGCGCACGCTGATGGCGTGCTGGTGCTCTGCCGCCGCGCACCGGCGGGCCTGGTCGTGGAGCCGCTCTCATGCGTTCAGGCCTGGGTTTCACCCGGACCCCGTGCGCCCGGCCAACCCGTCCGGACGCCCCGACGGTTGTTCGCAAGCATGAATAAGAATCACGTACCCATCTATTGACGCGTTCATAGCAAGCGCTTACGGTCCCCTTCGAGAACGCGGGAAAGCGCTTTCTCTTGCACGGCACCCCTGGTCACGGACGAACCTGGAGGCAGAACGATGCAAGTGAGACCCGTCATCGCGTGTGTAAGCCTGCTGGCCGGCGCGCTTGTCGCGCTGTCCGGCACCCCGGCCCAGGCCGCGAGTACCACCCAGTACGTGTCGCCGAGCGGCACCGACAGCGCGGCCGGCACGCAGTCCGCCCCGACGACGCTCACCACGGCGATCAGCCGCATCGCATCCGGCGGCACCATCTACCTGCGTGGCGGGACGTACGACTACGCGTCGACGATCACGATCCCGGCGGGCAACAACGGCACCTCGAGCGCCCGCACCACCCTGTCCGCCTACCCGGGCGAGACCCCGGTGCTGAACTTCTCGGCGCAGAGCGAGAGTTCGTCGAACCGCGGTCTCCAGCTGTACGCCAACTACTGGCGTCTGTACGGCATCACTGTCCAACGCGCCGGCGACAACGGCATCTACGTCGGCGGCAGCAACAACGTCGTCGAGCGGACGGTGACCGCGTACAACCGCGACACGGGACTGCAGTTGGGTCGGATCTCCTCCAGTACTCCCAGCAGCCAGTGGCCGTCGAACAACCTGATCGTGAGCTCGGAGTCGCACGACAACGCCGACTCCGACGGCGAGGACGCCGACGGCTTCGCCGCGAAGCTCACCACCGGCACCGGGAACGTCTTCCGTTACGACGTCTCCCACAACAACATCGACGACGGTTGGGACCTGTACACGAAGACCGACACGGGCGCGATCGGCCCGGTGACCATCGAGTACTCCCTGTCCTACAAGAACGGGACGCTGAGCGACGGCACCGTGAACTCCAACGGCGACCGCAACGGCTACAAGCTCGGCGGTGACGACATCGCGGTCAACCACGTGGTGCAGCACGACATCGCCTACGGCAACGGTCACCACGGATTCACGTACAACAGCAATCCGGGCAAGATGACGATCTCGAACAACGCGAGCGTCGACAACCCCCAACGCAATTTCTCCTTCGACGCGGGCACTTCGGTCTTCCGGACCAACACCTCGTGCCGCTTCAGCGTCAGCGGCTCGAACGACAAGACCATCGGAGACGCCGACAGCTCGAACCAGTTCTGGACCGGCACGAACGGCTCCCGCTGCTCCTCCTACAGCGGAACCCTGGGCTGGTCCTTCGCCTCGGACGGGCACCTCGCCGTGACCTTCGGCGGGAAGGTCGTGACGCCCTAACCACGACCGAGGCGGGGGCTGGGCGCTCGCGTTCGGCAGATACGCGAACGACGTGTCCAGCCCCGCGTCAGCACCCCTGCCGTTCTCGACTCAAACCCGCCTGGACACATCGGAGATAACGACGCGCCAAGTTTTCTGGCGAGTTGCCGGGGCGCGCGCAGCGTGCTGTGCATCACCCGCCCCGTCAGCAAGAGTTATCCCAGCTTCGGGAGATGAGGGAGCGATCGGGGTAGCCCGAATGATGGCAGCACGCCGTTTTCGAAGCGGGTCATGGCGCAGATCCGGTCGCCGGTGAGGGTCAGGACGTAGAGACCGGTCCCGTGGCTGATGCCGTTGCGGGCGCGCAGGTAGGCGCCGAACGCCGGCTGACCGTTGGCTCGTGTCGGGATGAGGTCGAACCTGCGATCTGCGCGGAAAATGCTGGCGCAGAAGCGGGCCACGACGTCTCGGCCCTGGTATTCGAAGGGCATCGGTGGCATCGACATGAAGACGTCCTCGGTGAGAAGGGCCACCAGTGCGTCCAGGTCGGCGGACTCCCATGCGCGGACGAATTTCGCCACGATCGCGTCCTCGGAGGGTGAGTCGGAGGCGGGCGGCGGTTCGGTCGCTGGACGTCGGTGTTGCAGGCGGGCGCGCGCCCGTTTGAGGGCGCTTTTGACCGACTGGATGCTCGCGTCCAGCATGTCGGCCACCTCGGCGGCATGGAACCCGAGGACGTCGCGCAGGACGAGCACGGCGAGCTGGCGAGGCGGCAGGAGCTGGAGGGCGGTCATGAAGGCCAGGGAGATGGATTCGGTCTGCTCGTAGCGGGCCTCCGGGCCGAGCGGTGCGTCGATGACCCCCTCAAGCAGGGCGTTGGGAATGGGCTCGAGCCAGACGACCTCACCCAGCCGGGTGGGCGCGGGCGGTTCCACATTGGGCACGTCCCACTCCTTGGCCTGGCGTCGGCCGGCCGACCGGCGCGCGTTGAGGCACCGGTTGGTGGCGATCCGGTACAGCCAGGTACGCAGCGAGGCGCGTCCCTCGAACCCTGCGAAGCCTTGCCAGGCGGCCAGCAGCGTGTCCTGCAGGACGTCCTCGGCGTCCTGGAACGATCCGAGCATCCGGTAGCAGTGCACGTGCAGCTCCCGGCGGTACGGCTCGGTCAGCTGCCGGAACGCCTCGCCGTCCCCGGCCCGCGCCCTGGAGATCAAGTCGGCTGCCGCTTCGCCCATTCTCGGGTCACCTCTTCCCGCATCTTGTCGCCCTTCTTGTATGGACACCGGCGGAGGGGCGAAGGGGGCGGTTGGCGGGCGCCCCTTTCTCGGTTTCTCGGTGTCTACCTCAGTGGCAAGTGACCACACAGCACAGGGAGAAGCGCCATGGGAAAGATCATCATCAGCGAGAACGTCTCGCTCGACGGTGTCGTCCAGGATCCGACCGGTGAGGAGGGCTTCAGGCCGGGTGGCTGGTACCTCCAGATGGGAGACAACGACCGCGAGGCGTGGGCGAAGCTCTTGCTCGCCGAGGCCCTGGGCGCCGAGGCCCTGCTCCTCGGTCGGCGGAGCGACGAGTGGTTCGCCACGCGGTGGCTGTCCCGTACCGGCGCGTGGGCGGACAGGTTGAACAGCCTGCCCAAGTACGTCGTGTCCTCCACCCTCCAAGAGCCCAAGTGGAGCGACTCGACGGCATCCAAGGGCAGGGTGCTCAAGGGGGACGTGGTGGACGAGGTCTCGAAGCTGAAGCAGGAGCTGGATGGCGACCTCGTCGTATACGCAAGCAGCCGGCTCGTGCACACGCTGATGGAGCACGACCTCGTCGACGAACTGCGGCTCACCGTGTTCCCGGTCGTGCTCGGGGCCGGCGAGCGCCTCTTCGGCGAGACCAGCGACGAGAAGCCCATGCGCCTCGTCCACGCCCGGACCGTCGGCGACGGCCTCGCCTTCCTCACCTACCAGCCGGTCCAAGACGCCTAGCTGTCGCTGCGTCGACGTCGGCCGGCGAGCACCTCCGTGGAGGGTGAGGGGGGCCGCCCTCCACGGGGCATGCTGGTGGGACCGGAGGGCGGCGAGTCTGTTGTTCCCCCAGGCTTCGTCGCCGGGCGGCCGGCTCCCGGGCCCGGCTGGCGATGGAGAGCCAGGAGTACGTCCGAGCCCGGCACGACTCGGTGTGCGTGGAGCAGAGGGTGTCGGCCCGCTCTGCCACCGCCTGTTCTAGGACGCCGACAGCCACGCGCGGTAGCGGCGCAGTGCCCGTCGCTGCTGACGCTGCTCGGCGACAAGCGCGTACGCGGGGCGGGTATGGGGCTTGGGACGGCTTCCGCGGGCGATGCGGCGCAGCTGGTGACGGACCTGCGCCGTGCTCGCGGCGGAAGCGAGGGCCTTGTCGGACCAGGTCACCGGCCGCAGTTGCCGGTCCGCCTCGCGGCCGTGGCGCCAGCGGTCGGGCAGGTCCGGGGTGACGGCGAGGGCGGTGCCCATCCCGACGAGTGCCACGCCACTGGCGAGGACCAGTTCGGCGGTATCGCGCCGGGTGATGCCGCCGGTGAGCATCAGCGGGAGAGGACTGGTCTTGACCAGGTCCTTCGCCAGGTCCAGGAAGTACGCCTCACGGGCCTGGGTACGCGCATCGGCGGGGCGGCCGGACATCGCGGGGCTCTCGTAACTGCCGCCGGACAGTTCCACCAGGTCGACGCCGAGCGGTTCGAGCATCGCGATCACCTGCCGAGCATCGTCGGCGTCGAATCCGCCCCGCTGAAAATCCGCGGAGTTGAGCTTCACCGCGACCGCGAAGGACGGCGAGACGGCGGCGCGCACGGCCCGGACGACGTCCAACAGCATCCGAGCCCGGTTTTCCAGGGACCCGCCCCACTCGTCGGTGCGTTGGTTGACCAGCGGGGACAGGAACTGTGAAAGCAGGTAACCATGCGCGGCGTGGACCTCCACACCGTCAAACCCCGCCTTCTCGGCGCGGTGTGCCGTGACCGCGTACCGCGTCACCGTGGCCTCGATCTGCTCGGGGGTCATGGCGACAGGTCGACCGAAACGGCTGCTGTGCTTTCCCAGGTCGACCCCCACCGCGGACGGGCCCCACACGACGCCGGGCATGTCCGCCTGGATCTGGCGGCCGGGGTGATTGATCTGCATCCACATCGCTCCACCGCCGGACTTGCCGGCCTTGGCCCACTCGGTGAACGGCTCCAGCGGCGCGGCATCGTCGAGTACGACCCCGGCGGGACCGGTCAGTGCTTCGGCGTGGACCATGACGTTGCCGGTGATCAGGAGTCCGGTGCCGCCGGTGGCCCAGCGCCGGTACAGCGACAGCAGCTGGCCATCGGGCAGCTGGCCGTCGCCGGCCATGTTCTCCTCCATGGCCGCCTTCGCGATCCGGTTGCCCAGTACCTGCCCAGAGCGCAGGGACAGCGGTGAGAAAAGCTCGCTGGCCATCCGGATTCTCCTCTCCGTCGATTACAATGTGTGCACCGTTCACATTAGGCGGGCCATGTGCGCGGTGTAAACATGAGGGAGGGTGTTCCGTGCCACAAGCGAATGACTCGTACCACCACGGCGATCTGCGCGCCGCCTGCCTGCGCGCTGCGCGGGAGCTGCTGGAGGAGGACGGCAGCGCCGGACTGTCCCTGCGGGCGGTCGCACGGCGGGCCGGTGTGTCGGCGACGGCCCCGTACCGCCACTACGCGGACCGCGACGCGCTCGTCTCCTCCGTTGCAGCCGAGGGCTACCGCGAACTCGCCGGATACCTGACCGCGGCGCATCCCGCGCCCGCGACGCCTGACGATCTCACCGCGGTCGCCGTTGCCTACGTCCGATTCGCGCTCGATCACCCGGCGATGTTCCGGGTGATGTTCGCGGAGCCCTGCGACCCGGGCAACGAGGAGCGGGTGGAGGCGACCGCCGCCCTGTCGGAATACGTCCGCGGCATCGTCCGGGACACCTTTCCCGACGCCGATCCGGACGCGCTGTCGACCACGGTGTGGGCCCTGGTCCACGGCTTGGCCTTCCTGCACCTGGACGGCAAGCTCGACGCCTCCACGCCCGAGGTGGTCGCCGACCAGGTCCGCACGGCCGTCCACGCGCTGTTCACCGCATCCCCGGTGGCGTCGAAGGCGGCGACCGAGCCGTCCGAGCGAGCCAGGGCGTAGCGGCCCCCGGGTGGTGCCGGGAACGGCGTGACGGGCGGGCCGCGGCCGGGAGGGCGGTCGGCCTCAGCGATAGGTGAGCACATGCGACGGTCGCCGGTGACGTGGACAGCGGGGCGCCGCAGAGCGTGGCGAGACTGCCGCCGGACCTGAGGTGACGACGACCGCGTCCTCGTTCCTGGGGCGGTGGTGCGTCACGATCCGGCAGAGCGACTGGCCGTACTCGTTCCAGCGCGGATCCTGGCCGAGCGGCTGCTTGAATCCGGCCGCCTCCGCGACGAGTTGCTCCGTTTCGTGGTGGCGCGCGAGGGCCCGACACGAGGTGCGGATCGCGCAGATCACGATGGGTCGACTCCCGGCCGACACGGCGGCCCGGAGGGTGGGAAAGGCCGGATCACGGGTCCGGCGCGGTCATCGTTGGGTCGGTCTCTGGCCGGGGGAGAGGCCGGGTGCGACCGGTTTCGCGGAGCTGATCGCGCAGCCACCCAACCCTGGTGGACGAAGAACCGCGCCCGCCACCCCTCCCACCTGGCCTATGCGCTGTTGAACTGTCCGCGGATATTGTCCGGCGCCATGTCGATCACGGGACGGCGAGTGCACGCGACGCGCCGGGAGCAGGCGCGGCCACGCAAGGCGACGGCGCTCATGTGGGAGTTCCGTGCCCCTGTCCGCTGACGTCGACCAGCGGTTGGACGAGTGGGGCGTGCCGGAGGGCTGGACGTTTCCGGCCAGCCCAAGGGCGAGTACGGGGCTGGGCCTCGCGGTCGACACCATCGACTGCTGACTGGCGCCGCCACCGCAGCGCGTCACAGCGTCGCGGTCGTCCCCTCCCCGGACGCGCTGCCCGCGAGCCACTGGTCCCATCCCAGGTTGAAGTCGGCGTAGCCGTTGTCGGCCGGCGCCTTGGCACGGGGCGAGCCGGTGATGGTGACGGGGTCGCCCTGCTTGACCTGGCCGTAGAACCACTTGGCGTCCGACATGGACAGATGGACGCAGCCGTGCGAGCCGCGGGCGCTGCCGCTGCCCGGGTTGGGGTCGCCGGTCGAGTAGTGCACGTATGTGCCGGACTGGGTCAGGTGCACGTCCCAGGGCAGCGTCAGGTCGTAGTAGTTGGGGCTGCCCTTTGCGCAGCTGATGCCGACGCTGCAGGAGGTCATGTGGACCTTCTCCTGCTTGTCGATGACGGCCATCGTGCCGTTCCACGTCGGATACTGGGCGCTGCCCGCGTTGATCGACAGGGTGCGCACCGCCTTGCCGTTCCGGGTCACCTTCATGGTGTGGCCGGTCACCGAGACGTCCGCGCGCACGTCGTCGCCGATGTTGAAGGTGTGCGTGTAGTTGTGCACGCCGTAGCGCCCGTTGCCGTTGCTGACGCCGTTTATGTCAGCGTCGATCTTTACCTTCGTGCCGGACGGCCAGTACGTCTTGGGGCGCCAGTCGGCGCGCTGGTCGCCCATCCAGTGCCATGCGCCGGCCACCGGTTGGGAGGCGCTCACCTTCATGTGCTTCTCGACCGTGGCCCGTGCCTTTGCCGCCACCGGGTTTGTGAAGATCACCGAGATCGGCATGGCCACGCCGACCGTGGTGCCCGTCTGTGGGGTGATCGTATCCAGCAGCATCGGCGGGCCCGCGGGCTTCGTCGGTGACGGAGAGGCGCTCGCACTCGGCTTTCCCGACGCCTTCGCGTCGTCTCCGCCCGCCTTGTTACTGCCGCCCCCGCCGCAGGCACTCGCGCCCACCAGCATCACACCCGTGACGAATGCGATCCCTATGCCGCCCTTGCGCCGTCCCACGATCTGCCCCGCTCTCTCGCTCTTCGGCCCTGATGAGCCCGACTCCCTGTCAGACAACGAGAAGGTGGGCCGCAGTTGCGCGCATCGCGTAAAGCATGTCTCAAGATTCGGTGCGCACCGCCGGATCGGGGACGATGAGGGGCGCGACATCGTGCCTGCCGACTTCGCTCGATCACGGCCGTGGTGTCCGCGTAGGAGCCCGTGCGTATTCCAGTTGCGACGTGGACGGTGGAGTCGGCCCCGCGCCGCGGGTCGCGGCGACCGACCCGGTTCTGCAGCCGGTCGAAAGTCCGCGGACTGTCGTTCACCGTCATATCTGTCAGAGGTTGGCGGGTGCACTTTATCCACCGGGACCTGGCCTGACGCGCGAAGAGGCCCCGTTCGTACGGGGGGTTCAGCGCCCTGTCCGCCGGTCTCGATCTGCGACTGGACGACCTGGGTGTGTCCGAGGGGCAGCCCTTCCTGATCAGTCCGGCGGGCCAGTACGACGTGACGTTGAACCGCTCCTTCTCGGTGTGGCTGGCGTCGTCACCGTGGAACACGCAGGCCGCGCATGCCCGGGATCTGCGCGCCTTCTTCGACTTCCTGTGGTTCGCGCGAGGTCGGTGTGACCGGCGTGAGGCGACCGTGGACGATGGCGCGGTAGACACCGATCGAGGTGCGGTCCTCGTGAGATCAGCGGAGACGGCAGATCATCTCGGTCGGAGCAAGGAGACCCTCCTCGATGTTCTGGAGCACCTTTGCGACCTTGATCGATGCGTCGGTGCCCATCGCCACGTTGATCGGGGCAGGAGGCGTATCCCCGCCCGCAGGGTTGTGCGGTGTGCTGATCCGGCGGTGCGCATCGCCCGCGTCACGAAGCGACTGGACGGCTCGAGAGCGGTGATCGTGCGCGGCGACGATGTCGAACCCGGCCTTGCGCAGCAGGGAGCGGTATTCCTGGGGGCGGGCCAGGAAGCTGTGTTCGGGCTGCGAGGCCCACGGCAGTGGGTAGCGGACGAGGGTGGGGTCGCCGAGGAGCATGACGTCGTACACGATGAAGAGGCCGTTGTCGGTCAGGACGCGGCTGATCTCGGTGAACAGGCGGCCCTTGTCCTCGATGTTCATGCCCACGTGCAGCATCCCTTCGGACCGTGGTGGCGAAGAAGGCGTATTCAGGGGTGTTGTCCTAGTCGTGATCGGTGGTGAGGGCGACGTACCGCCAGGCGTCCATCTCCTTGCGGAAGGTGTCCAGTTTGGCGTCGAAGGCTTGCAGGGTGTCGGCTCCGAGCGGGAGGCGCAGGGGCGGCTCGGGGGCGGCGGACATCTCGACTATGGCGCGCGCGGCCTTGACCGGGTCGCCGGGCTGGGCGTGGTTCAGGCTCGCGGCGGCTGCACGCATCGCGCCGACGGTGGGCGCGTAGTCGTCGATCGTGTCGGGGCCGGTGTGCAGGCTGGCGGGGTCGAGGAAGTCGGTGCGGAAGAAGCCCGGCTCCACGAGCGTCACGTGGATGCCGAGGGGGGCCAGTTCGGTGTGGAGGGTCTCGGTGAAGCCTTCGACGGCGAACTTCGTGGAGGCGTAGATGCCCCAGCCCGGCGCGGTGGCGAAGCCCACGATGGAGCTGATGTTGATCACGTGGCCAGAGTGCTGGCGCCGCAGTGCCGGCAGTACGACGCGTTGGACGGCGAGTGGGCCGAACACGTTGGTCTCGAAGACCGCGCGGACCGCGGCGTCGTCGGACTCTTCGACGGCGGCGAGCAGTCCGGTGCCGGCGTTGTTGACCAGGACGTCGATCCGGCCGAACCGCTCGACCGCCGCGTCGACGGCCGCTTGGATGCACTGCGGGTCGGTCACGTCCAGCGGCACGGTGAGCAGCGCGTCACCGGCGTCGGGAAGCTGCTCGCGGACGGTTTCGGCCTTCCGCGCGGTCGCGACCACCTGGTGGCCGGCGGCGAGGGCGGCACGGGTGATCTCCAGGCCGAAGCCCCGGGACGATCCAGTGATGAACCAAACGCTCATTGTCTTCTCCAGTGTTCAGGCGGTGGGCAGGTCGAAGGCCGCGCGGTTCTGGGCGATGAAACCCTCGACGTCGAGGGGATCGCTGCCGCCGATCGTCTTCACCACGTCGTTGGTGCCGGCGAAGATGCCGTTGCGGTAGTCGACGGCCACGGCGAGCAGGTGCTGGATCAGGTGGTCCGGCGCGCCGCGCCCGTGCAGGATGGCGGCGAATTCGTCGAGTTCGATGGGCACGTAGGTGACTTCGCGGTCCAGCGCCCGCGACATCTTCTCGGCGATCTCGTAGTGGTTGAGCTCCTCGGCTCCGTACAGGGGATAGATCTGGCCGGCGTGCGGAGCGGGGTCTTCCAGGATGGCCGCGATCACCTTCGCCTGGTCGCTTTCCGCGATGGGGGCGTGGCGTCCGTCGGCGAACGGCAGGCGCAGTTCGCCGGTTCCGCCGGCCCAGGTGTCGATCAGCCACTGGGCGAAGAAGGTCGGGCGGATGTGGGTGACGGGGACCGGGGAGTGGTCCAGGACGCGTTCGGCGACCCAGTGCTGGCGTGCCGCGTTGCTGGCGGTGTTACGACGGGCGGAGACCTGCGACATGTTCACGATCGCCTGGACCCCGTTCTCCTCCGCCGCCTGGGCCACGTTCGCGGTGGCGTCCATCAGGCCGGGG
Source organism: Streptomyces mirabilis (assembly GCF_039503195.1). Lineage (NCBI taxonomy): Bacteria > Bacillati > Actinomycetota > Actinomycetes > Kitasatosporales > Streptomycetaceae > Streptomyces > Streptomyces mirabilis. Next base: position 492,135 of record NZ_JBCJKP010000001.1, on the reverse strand, counting down.
CGGATCGGGTAGGTGAAGTACAGGGCATCGGTCCCCTTGGCCGCCTGGGCCAGGGAGTCCAGGTCGAGGACGTCGCCTTCCACCAAGTCCGCTCCGAGGGCGGCGAGCCGCTCGGCGCGCCCGTCGAGACCGCGGACGAGTGCGCGGACGCGGTGCCCGCGCTGGAGCAGGAGTTCGGTGGTGTGCCGGCCGGTTTTGCCGGTGGCCCCGATCACGAGGAGGTTGCGTTCCATGGTGGTGATCTCCGTTTCTTGAGAGGGAGCTGGTGGAAAATCCAGCGTCAGTCCTTCGAGCGGGCGCCGCAGAAGATGAGTGGGAGGCGGTGCGACGCCCGCCCTGCAGGGGGCTGTGGTTGCGGGCCCGGTCCGAGTGGCCGAGGCCGCGTGGTCAGGGTGTGTGGCGGGGCCGGAGGGCGAGCAGCGCGGCGGCGGCGGCGATTCCGGCCCCGGCCTGGACGGACCAGGCGTGGCCGAATCCGGTGGTCGTGGCCTGGGGGGTGAGGGCGACGAGCAGGGCCACGCCCACGGCGCTGCCGATCTGCCGGCTCATGTTGAGTACGGCGCTGCCGGTGGTGGCGCGTTCGGGTGCGAGGGTGCCGGCGGCGGCGAACAGCGGCGCCTGGGTCAGACCGCCGGCCAGGCCGACCAGGATCAGGCCCGGGAACATGCCGCCCCAGTAGTCGGGGGTGGTGTGCACGGCCGTGAGCCAGTAGCCGGCGGCGAGTGCCATGGCCAGCGTGCCGGTCACGGCGGGGGCGGTGCGTCCGAAGCGGTGCTGGATGGGGCCGGCGTTCATCGCGAAGGCGATCGAGGTCAGGGGGGCCGGGGCGATGGAGACGCCGGCGCGCTGCGGGCTGAAGTGCCAGACCTCCTGCATGAACAGGGCGGTGCTGAGCAGGACGATGGCGAAGCCGGCGGAGAACAGGAAGAGGGCCGCGGTGGCGGCGGTGAACGGCCTGTCGGCGAACAGCTGTTTCTCGATCACCGGCGCCTTGGCGCGGAGGGTGCGCTCGATGGTCGCGGCAGCGGCCAGGGCGGCTGCGGCGAACAGGGCCACGGTGCGGAGGTCCGTCCAGCCCCATCCCGGCCCCTGGACGGTGGCGAGCACCAGCAGGCTCACGGCAAGCAACAGTGCGAGGGCGGAAGCCGCGTCCGGCACGGCGGCACCTTTGGGCTGACGTACCTCGGGCAGCAGCAGCGCGCCGGCGACGAGGGTGGCGATGCCGACGGGAACGTTGATCAGGAAGATCCACCGCCAGTCGAGGGTGACGAGCAGACCGCCGACGGGTGGGCCCGCAGAGGCCGCGATCGCGCCCACGCCCGCCCACAGGCCGACCACCAGGGTGTGCTGGCGCTTGGGGAAGCTCGGATAGAGCAGGCCGAGCGAGGTCGGCACGATCATCGCCGCGCCGACGGCCTGGAGCGCCCGGGCGCCGACCAGCACGCCGAGGCTGGGTGCGGCGCCCGCGACGGCGGAAGTGAGGGTGAAGAGTGCCACTCCGGACAGCAGCATCTTCTTGCGCCCCCAGTGGTCCGCGATCCGGCCCGCGGGCACGAGCATGGCGGCGAAGACGATCGCGTAGGCCGACAGAATCCACGACACGCTCGCGACGCTGGTGTCCGGGAACGAGTGCCCGATTCCGTCGAGGGCGACGTTGACGACGAAGAAGTCGAGCTGTGCCATGAAGGCGACGGCTCCCAGCACCGCCATGATGCTCCATCGGCGCGGGTGACCCGCCTCGGTGGCGGCCGGGGCCGGGGCGGTTCGCGGTGTCGTGGCGACCGCCTGCGGTGGAGCCTGTGTGGACATCCCGTCTGCCTTCCCAGAGGAATGGGCTTGACAGCCCTTTTTAGGTCTGTCTCCAGGAGACACCTCGCAGAATGGGTTGTCAAGCCCCTTTTTACGGTACGATGGCCACCATGACCACCACCAGCGAAGCGACGGGTCGGAAGCTGACCGCCAAGGGCCTGGCCACACGCGAACGAATCGTCAGGGCGGCCGCCGAGCTGATGTACGAACACGGCGCGCAGAACACCAACAACGAGCAGATCCGGGAGGCCGCCGGGGTCAGCGGCTCGCAGCTGACACGCCACTTCCCCACCAAGGAGTCCCTGGTGCGCGCGGTGCTCGCCTGGCAGGCCGACAGCATCGTCGCCCGCCACCAGGCGCCCGAGCTGGGTGAACTGGACAGCTTCGCCGCCCTGTACCGGTGGGCCGACATGTACGTCGCATCGCAGGACATGCTGCGCGGCGGCTGCACGTTCGGCTCGCTGGCCGCTGAGGTCGTCAAGACCGAGCCCTCTCACCGGGGCGCGGTGGCAGACGGCTTCGGGCGGTGGCAGGAGCTGTTCAAGCGCGGCCTGAGCAAGATGCGCGAGCGCGGCGTGTTGCGGCCGGAGGCCGACCCGGCCGCGCTCGCCCACCTGCTCGCCGCCGCATTCCAGGGAGGAGCACTACTGGACCAGGCGGCCGGTGAGTCCACACCCCTGCGTGACGCGCTGTACGGGGTCCTGGCCTACATCGAGTCATTCGCCGCAGAGCGCTGACCGTACTGCGGACCCTCTGGCAAGCAGCGTTCAGGGAGCGTTGGAGGCGACTGGTCGGGGCGTCTGATGGGACCGGGCCCGTGCCGTGAGAGGGAGTCCTTCGAATGCCTGATCGGCAACGCGCTCCAGCGCGGCTGTGTCGAGCCCGGCCTCGGCCATCACTTCCCCGCCGCGATTGACGGCCATGAGCAGTTGGCTGATTTCGGAGGCGTACGCCTCGGATTCGAGGTCCCCATGGCGCTGTGCAGCCTGAACGCACTCGGGCAATGAGCCCTCGATTCTCCTGAGGGCCTGTCGGACTCGTTCGTTGGCCTGCGGATCGTGGTCGACGCCAGTCGTCGGGTTGCTGGCGTTTCTGTTCCGCTCGTTGCGGCAGCAGGTGCCTGTAGTTCACCTGTCTCTCTTCCGTGACCGGATCTTCGCCTCGGCGAACCTCGCCGGCAACTGGCCTCGTTCGCCGGCCTCCTGCTGTCGACGATCCTCTGGCTGCAGAACCACTGGCACTACTCCGCCATCAAAACCGGATGCGCCAGTCCTCCCGGACCGATCGGCTTCGCGGTGGCTGCTACCGCCAGTGAAACCCTCCAGCGTCGATTCCGGATCCCGGCCGGTGTCATCGCGGCGGTCGGCAGTGCGATCGCCTCTGCCGGCATCCTTCTCTTCGCCGTTCTGCTGCACAACGACCCGAACTACGCCTCCGGGGTCCTCCCGTGCCGGCTGCTCTTCGGGTTCGGCGCCGGCTTGACGCTCCCGACCGTTGTCTCCTCCGCGACGGTCGGTCTGCGCCCCGAGCAGGCCGCTACCGGCAGCGCGATCGTGACCATGTCGACTCAGATCGGCTCGGTCGTCGGCATCAGCATCCTGGGCGCCATGCTCGGCACCGCCTCCGGCGGAGCCTCCCTGAAGACCTATCGGCACGCATGGCTGGTCACGATGGCCGTCATGGCTGTCGCGGGTGTGGTGTCTGTGGCGGCCATCGGCGCGGGCCTGTTGACGGCGCCTTCGACGGCTGCCGCGGTCAACAGTGTGCCGCCGCAGCAGGAGGGCATGGCGGCAGCAGCGGTGAACATGGCTCGTCAACTGGGAACCGTACTCGGCCCCAGCGTGCTCGGAACGGTCGTCACCAGTCGCTTCCCCCGGAACCTGCATGACCGTCTCGTCGAGGCAGGCATCCCCTCGCCGCGGGCGGACAGGATCGTGGAGGGCGCACCACACGGCGGCGGCGCGACGGACCTCCCCGCATCCCTTGCTCGCGCGGTGGGAACGGCGGTACCGAAGGCGTTCACCGACGCCGTGCACTTGGGCAACGTCATAGGCGGAGTCGTACTGATCGTCATGGCCGTGCCTGCACTGCTGTTCGTCCGCCACAAGGTTCACAGTCCTCGGACATCCGCCGAGGCATAAGCACCACGTCAACGGGACGGTGCGAGGCGGCCACAGAACCTTCGGCCGAACAACGTCCCTCAAACAGCCGGTGCTGATCGCTGAGCACAGCCATCAACACCGGCACCCACCGCCCGCGAACTGAGCACCGGTCAGACGGACTGCCGGACCCCCGGGCGACGCCGTGATCAACCGTCGGGCCACTTCAAGCCCGACTGAAACCGTGCGCCTGACGCCCCGCGGCGGCGTGCGTGCGAAAAGGAGACACCGCCATGGCCAAACTCCTGCTCAGCATCCACGTACTGGCGGCGATCCTGCTCATCGGACGGGTCACCATTGCGGGGAGCTTGTTCCCGCGTTTTGCGCGCCAGGCACTGGCCGCCGGCCCGGAGCGGCAGCCGGCCAAGGGTTCGGTCCGGCTGCTGCACCGGATCTGCCGGGTCTACGCCGTGGCCGGCGTCTCGGTCCCGGCCTTCGGTATCGGCACCGCCGAGGTGATGGGTGTGATGGGCAGCACGCGGCTCATCGTCTCCAGGGCTCTGACAGCGGTGGCCGCCGTACTGCTGGGCATCGTGGTGCTCGGCACCCAGGACGACGTGGTCACCCAGCTCGACAAGCCCGAACAGGCGTCGGCCGCCGCGGAGCCCCTGATCGCCCGGCTGCCCCGCCTGTCGATGATCACCGGCCTGCTCGCCCTCGCCTGGCTGATCGTGGTGGTCCTGATGATCGTTCGCCCGGGCTCGACAGCAGGCGCATCACGGCTCAGCCACCGCAGCGAACCCCGCGCTCTGCCCATCACTGTTGACGCGGTCGTGCATCGGTGTCGTCGCGCCCCGCGGCCTCCGCGACCACGCATCCGAAGGCACAAGAAGCCGAGGACAGCGTGGTGCTGACAGGGGTGCGCATGACCGCCGGCGTCGTCCGCGTCGGTGAGACGGTGCGCCGGCCTGCGACTCCAGCCGCAGGCTTCGTCGCTGACCTTATTGACGCCTTCTTGGAACGGCAGAGCCGTAATACCCGTTTGTGGACCGAGTGGGTCCCTCCGCCCGACGGCTTCGGTGAACGGCTTCCTCACCGGCTTGGCCGACACCCCTCTGATCTTTGTCGGCTGCCGACGGCGTCCGGCGAGGTATCGCCCTCTACTCGCCCATTGACGGAGAGTAGAGGGCGGAGGCTCAGCCCTTGCCCTGCAGACGCCAGATCTGGTTCTTCTTGGTGCCGAGGGTGCTCGCGGCATCGCAGGTCCACTGGTGGATCAGGGCCCGCGGCTGGGTCGAGACGTTGGAGACATCGACGCACTTTCCGCTGTGCACGGCCACGAGTTGGTAGTCGTGGCTGTTGCCGAGTGCGGTGACGGGGCTGAGGGTGAACATCTGGTTGGTCTGGCCGTTGCAGGTGTACTGGTCGACGGCGGCGCCGTCGAGCGTAGAGGCGCCTGAGACATCCAGGCACTTGCCGCTGAGCTCGTTGACGATCGTGTACGTGCTCGTCCGGCCGGCAACCGGTTTGAGGTCGAGCATCTGCTGGTAGCCGCCCTCGCAGTAGTACTGCTGGTACTGGGTGCCGTTGGCGGTGCTGAGGTCGGTGTCGTCGAGGCACTGGCCGCTGTTCTGGCCGACGGCGACCGTGGAGATGGTGGTGTTGGACGGTGGCAGCAGGGTGATGGTGTAACCGTCCTTGGCGTTCGACCAGGGAACGCTCACCGATGTGGAGTTGTTGCTCACCGTCAGGGTGGTGTCGGAGATGGTCTCCGGTCCGGTCACCGCGGCCCCGTTGTTGTAGGGGACGCGCTGGAGAACCGCGCGGACCTTGCCGCTCTCCACGACCGACGTGGTGTTGAGGCCGGTGAGGTTGACGGTGACGGTGCCGGTGTTCCCGTTGCTGCCGAGGAGGATCTTGGCGTTCTTGGCGGTGTTGTCCTTGGTCGCCAGGCCGTCGGTTCCGGTGCCGGGGATCAGGCTGACGACGTTGCCGTTCTGCGAGCCGTAGTAGCGGTACATGAACCACTCGCCGAGCGGCACGTACTGGCCGGCGCTGTTCTTGGTGAGCAGGTTGGCCTCGTAGTCGTGCAGGTTCGTGCCCCCGCCCCAGTTGCCGCGCAGGCCGTCGGCGCCGGCCCGTTCCAGGCGCCCGATGAACCAGGCGCCGCCGCCCGGGGACTGCATGGACAGCGTGGCGTACTCGTTGATCTGGTACGGCCGGGAGTTCGTCAGTCCCGCCGCGGTGAGGGTCGAGTCGGCGCGGCCGACGTCGGTGACCGGGTCGCCCGGTTCGTCGTGCCAGCTGTAGATGTCCGGGGCGACGTTGTTGGCCTTGACGTAGGACAGGTAGGCCGTCCACCAGGTGTTGGAGGCGTTGGGCTGGCTCGCGGTGCTGGGTCCGACGATCATCTGGTTGGGGAAGGCGGCCCGTACTTTGGCGTAGAACCGGGACCACATCTGCAGGTACTGGCTCTGCGAGGCGCCCCAGAAGTTGCTGCCGTCGGGCTCGTTCCACAGGTCCCACTGGACGGTCATGTTGTTGGCTTTGACGTCACTGATGAGCTGAGTGACGAAGTGGTCGAACTGCGTCCAGCTGCCGCTGTCGCCGGGCCAGCCCTGGCTGGTGGTGCCGTCGGCGCCCCACAGGTCGTGCGGGAGCAGGACGAAGGTGCCGCCCAGGGCAACCGTCCGCCTGTACTGGGCGAGGGTGGAGTTCCAGCGGGTCTGGTAGTCGGCGAGGCTGGTGGCGTAGCCGCCGCCGTTGAGCTGGGCGCCGCCGGCTCGCATGAAGTGCCACTTGATGTCCTGGAAGAAGTGGTCCTGGGGCAGTGAGCCGTCCGGGGCCATTCCGTAGATCGTGCCGGAGGCGTGGTACGTCGGGGCGCCTCCGGAGGTGGCGAAATCCACGGTGACGCTCGTGTCGGCGGCATGTGAGGCGGTGGCGGGCAGCAGGCTCGCAGCCAGAGTCGCCAGCAGGACGGCGGCTGTGGAAAGTGGGCGTGGTGAACGCAGGCGCATGTGCGGCTCTTTCGTCGGGGGAGGGGGAGGGACCGTCGCCCGCTACTTCACGGCGAGCGGGGTGACGGCGATCCGGTCGATGACCGGCGTGTACGGGGACCGCTGGTCGTACTGGTTGTAGGTGACGCCGTTGAAGTCGGGCAGTTCCGCCGCGGTGAAAGACAGGCGGTTCGTGCCCCTTTTCAGCGTCACCGGGACGGTCAGTTCCCAGAAGTTGTTGAAGTGGAAGGTCGTCGGGAACAGCACCCTGCGGGCCGGTCCGCCGTTGACCGAGAGGTCGGTGTGCCGGGCGATCGGGTCGGGGTTGTAGTGGGTCGCGGGTGCCTGCTCGCCGTTGGAGTACCGGATGGTCACCGCGTGCCGACCGGAGTGCCGGGCGGTGACGTCGACGGTGAGGGCGTTGGCCTTTCCGTCGCCCATGTCGGTGACCGCCTTGCCGGCGGAGGCGAAGGTGTAGCCGCCGGTCACCTTGGTGGCGCCGGTCACGGTGCCGTCCTCCGCCTGGTACACCTTGGTCGTCAGGGTGCCGCTGGACGGGGTGACCCGTGGCGGGTCGAGGGCCAGTTCATGTGAGGCGCCGGTGACGGTGATCTTGTTGATGCCGCCGGACAGGAACATCCGGACCTGGTCGGTGCCCTTCCTGCCGCCTCCGACCTGGGGCACGTCGAGCTTCTCGCCGTTGAGGGAGAGACTCGCGCGGCCGACGCCCAAGTGGTCGACGGACACGGTTGCTTCACCGTCGGTGCGGGAGTAGACCCAGAAGGTCGCGGAGTCGCGCTTGGCCAGTGGCACGGTACCGGCGCCCGAGGTGCCGGGGCAGGTGTAACCGGGCCGGGTTCCGGAGAGGGTGGCGTATTCGGCCTCGTGGACCGCGGGCGCGGTCACAGGCCGGTCGCGCAGCGACAGATCCATCTTGTCGACGATGGCGTCGCCCTTGGTGACACCGAGAGCCGGAATCTTCGCGGCGAGCGTGATGCGGTGCTTGCCCGCGGTCAGCTTCACCCGGGTGTCGCGCCTCGTAGGTCCGGCGCCAACTGACGGAGGGCGCGTCCGGTACACCGCCGTTGCCGCCGGGGGAGAGGATGACCTGGTACGCCGACATCTCGTTCATGCCGGTCATGGGCAGGGTGACAGCGCCATCGGCACCGACCTTGAGCTCCTGATCGGCCAGCCGCAGCGGTGGGGCCGAGTCTCCGACCTGGCCGGTCCACGGGACCTCCTGCACGGTGGCGTGCACGGTCGTGCCGAACAGGATGGGGTCGATGTTCTTGAAGACCACGTCCGCGTCGCCGCCCTTGCCGCCGAAGGGGGTCCTCGACTGCTTCTTGCTCTCGTCGAGCGTGGCGGCGCCCTGGAGGGTGTACTGCTGGTTGGGGCGCGGGGCGGTCACCTGCACCGTGTGGCCGGACATCTGACCGTAGGCGTTGAACAGCCACCACTGTCCGTTGCCCTTGTCGGCCTCGACGGCGGAATCATTGAGGTTGCCGTCGATGTTCCAGTACGCCAGGTCGGCATCGATCTTGGACTCCTCGATGGCGGAGACCCATTGGACCACCTGGCCGGGCACGGAGAGGTGGTAGTTGTGGCCGCACTCGTTGACGTTGATCGGCAGTGGGCCGACCCCGACGTCCTTCTCCATCTGCCGGTACTTCGCCACGTTCGTGCGGATCGGGGCGGGGCTGGACAGCTCGTGCCAGGTCATCACGTCGGGGACGACGTCGTTGGCCTTGGCGTACTGAAGGAGGCCCTTGACCTGGTTGTAGAGGACGCTGGTGTTGGGTCCGGCGGTGAGGGCGTCCGGGTCGAGGGCCTTGATGAGGTGGTAGACCTCCCTCCAGGCCTCGAAGTAGTACTGCGGGTCGTTCAGCCAGGAGACCTTGCTGAAGCTCCATCCGCCTGTGCCGAACATGTTCCCTTCGGGTTCGTTGAAGGGGACGAAGACGACATGGTTCTTGTAGTCGCCCATGGTCAGGACCTGCTGGACCTGCTTCTTGATCTTCGCCTCGAAGTCGGCGAGCCGCGCCGGACCGTCGGTACCCGGCCACTCGTACGGGAAGCCGCGATAGATGTCGGTCATGTAGATGTAGACGTCCTCGCCGCCGGAGACCACGAAGGGCGGCAGCATCTCCAAGGCGTCCGCCCCCGGGTGCTGGGGTCCGTTCTGCGCCTTCGTCGACCCCGTGCGGATGTGCATGCCCTCGAGGACGTTGCGGCTGGGCACGCCGTCACCGTAGACACCGTAGAGGGAGCCGGAGGCGCCGCCGTGGAAGGCGCCGGTGTCATCGGCCAGGTCGATCGCGAGCTGCTCGGGCTCGGCCGCTCGGGCCGGGCCGACGGCGGGTGCGGCGAGTGGGGCCGCGACGATGATGACGCCGGCGCCGGCTCTTCTTCTGCTGCGTCTCGATCGCACTGAGGTCTCCGTGGGGTGATCCGTGCCGTCCGGGATTCGAACCGGTTCGATGGGTATCGAGCCGGGTGCGTGCCTGGTGTCATGCCGTCAGACTCGGGATGGCGCAGGGCAGATGAGGCGGCCTGTATCGAACCGGTTCGCCGGAAGCTAGCACCGGTGGAAATGGGCCAGCAATACCTCCGACGCGGACTGGCCGCTGTTTTCCTGAACTGCGCGCCAAGTATTGACAGGCGACCCGCCCCCTCCTAACTTCCCTTCACGCGAACCGGTTCGACAACTGGCTCGCCATCGAACCGGTTCGAATAAGGAGTCCCGTGAACATCGGTGAGATCGCCCGGCGGGCCGGTGTCTCCCGGAGCACCGTCTCGTACGCGCTCAGCGGTAAGCGTCCGGTGTCCGACGACACCCGGCAGAAGATCCAGCGGGTCATCGACGAACTGGGCTACCGGCCCAACGCCAGCGCCCGTGCCCTGGCCAACGGCCGGACCAGCACCCTCGGCCTGGTCTTCCCTCCCGCCGGCACCCACTACACCGGCATGCAACTCGACTTCATCGGCAGCGTGGTGGAGGCCGCGGCGGCCTACGACTACGACGTGCTGCTCTCCCCGAGCGGCGCTGACAGCGACCGTTCGTTCCAGCGGCTGCTGGGCGAGCGGCGGGTCGACGGCGCGATCCTGATGGAGATCAGGCTCCAGGACGACCGGATCGATCACCTCGTCGCCGAGAGCTTTCCGGCCGTCTGCATCGGCCGCACCGCACAGCCGGACGGCGACTGGTGGGTGGGCCTGGACCACACCGCGCTGGCGGCGGCCTGTGTCGACCACCTCGCCGACCTGGGCCACCGCCGGATCGCCCTCGTGAACCGGCCCGAGCGCATGCTGCGCGCCGGCTACGAGTCGGCTCACCGAGGCCTGGACGGCTTCACCAAGGCTGCGGCCGAGCGAGGGCTCACCGCACGGACGTACGACTGCGGCGACGACGCCCCCTCCGGCCACGTGTGCGTGGAGCAGATCCTGCGTGACGACCCGGCCACCACGGCGCTGGTCACGCTCAACGAGGCCGCGCTGGGGGGTATTTACCGCGGTCTGGCCGCGGCGGGCCGCCATGTGCCGCGCGACTTCTCCGTCACCGGGGTCGTGGCCGGCCGGTGGGCGGAGACGGTGACGCCGCAGCTCACCGCGGCGGATGTGCCCGCGGAGCAGATGGGACGCCTCGCCGTCGAGCTGCTCGTCGAGCGGCTGGACCATCCCGAAGCGGCGCCACGCCACCACCTGCTCGCCCCGCCCATCTCGCTGCGCGCGAGCACCGGCCCCGCCCACGCCCACCCGGATGCCGGGCTCGGCTCGAACGCCTGACCTTCACCCGCTTTCCCTCCCACGTCCACAGCTCCGCTTCTTCACCGGCCGTGCTCGGCCGGCTGCTTCCCGACCCGCAGCTTCGGCATGCCCTTGCCGAAAACACGAAGGAACGCGCCATGAACGGATCCACCGGACGGCGGCTCACCGCCGCGGCCCTGACCGTCGTCGCCCTCACCACAGGTACCACCGCATGCTCGTCCGGCGGCAGCTCGTCCGCGAAAGGGGAGAACGGAGGCACCTACACCCTCTGGGACCCCTACCCGCAGTTCGCCAAGGACTCGGCGTGGGCGAAGTTGCTCGACGGCTGCGGCACCAAGGCGGGCGTCAAGATCAAGCGGACCGCGTTCGACACCAGCGACCTGGCGAACAAGGCGCTGCTGGCGGCCCAGCAGGACAACTCCCCGGACGTGCTCATCGTCGACAATCCCGTGGTCTCGACCCTGGCGGAGGCGGGGGTGCTGACCACGACGGCCGACAACAGGGTGGACACCTCGAAGGTCGACCCCAACCTCCTCGCGGCAGGCCAGTCGGCCGGGAAGACGTACGGAACACCCATCGGCGCCAACACCCTTGCCCTCTACTACAACAAGAAGGTCCTCAAAGCCGCGGGCGTCGACATTGCTTCGGTCAAGGACTGGCCGTCGCTGACGGCGGCCCTGGAGAAGGTCAAGAAGGCGGGCAAGAAGGGCATCACCTTCTCCGCGATCGGCACGGAGGAGGGCAGCTTCCAGTTCCTGCCGTGGTTCTGGGGCGCGGGCGCGAAGCTCGCCCAACTCGACTCCACCCAGGGCGAGTCGGCGCTGTCCCTCTGGAACGGCTGGCTGAAGAACGGCTACGCGCCCAACTCGGTGCTCAACAACACGCAGACCACCAGCTGGCAGGAGTTCGCCACCGGCGACTACGCCTTCGCCGAGAACGGGACCTGGCAGCTCGCCAACGCCGAGAAGGCCGGATTCGAATACGGCGTGCTCCCGATACCCGGCTCTTCCGGTGGCAACGCCGCGGCCCCGACCGGCGGTGAGTTCGTCACCGTCCCCGTCCAGGGCGACACCGGCCGCTACGCCACCACACGCAAGCTGGTCGCCTGCCTGACCAGCACGGACAACCTCTATGCCACCGACACCACCCTGTCCTACGTGGCCCCCACCAGCGTGGTGCAGGACAAGCAGGTGGCGTCCGACGCCACATTGAAGCCGTGGGTCGAGGCGGTCAAGGCGGCCAAGGGACGCACCAGCGACGACCTCGGCACCAAGTACCCCAAGATCTCGGAGCAGATGTGGAAGGCGGTTCAGACGGCCCTCAGCGGGTCCAAGTCCCCGAAGGGCGCGCTCACTGCGGCCCAGAACGCCGTCAAGTAAGCGGAACACAAGGGTCGTTGATGAACCACACGACACATCTGGCGGACCGTGGGCCCCTGCTCGACCGGAACGGGGCGGCCGCCGCCCCGTCCCCGGCCCGCACGGCGCCCCGCCGCCGTCTCACCTCCCAGCAGTGCGCCGCCTGGGCCTTCCTCGCCCCGGTCACCCTCTACCTCGGCCTCTTCTACGCCTATCCGCTGTACCGCAACCTCGACCTGAGCCTGCGCCACTACACCGTCCGCTCCTTCGTCCAGGGCAACGCCCCCTTCACCGGCCTCGCCAACTACCGCACCGTCTTCGACGACCCCACCTTCGCTCCGGCACTCACCCACACTCTGGTGTTCACCGCCGTCTGTCTGTTCTTCCAGTACGCCATCGGCCTGGCCCTCGCGGTCTTCTTCAACCAGCACTTCCGGCTCTCCGCCACCCTGCGCGCCCTGTTCCTCGTACCGTGGCTGCTGCCGCTGATCGTGTCGGCCTCCACCTGGTCGTGGATGCTGAACAGTGACTCGGGTGTGGTCAACGCCGCCCTGCACGCCGTGGGCATCGGTCCGGTCAACTGGTTGACGTCGCCGTCGTGGTCACTGGCCTCGGTGATCATCGCCAACGTCTGGATCGGTATCCCGTTCAACCTGGTCGTGCTGTACAGCGGCCTGCAAGCGATCCCCGGCAGCCTGTACGAGGCGGCCGCCCTCGACGGCGCGAACGCCTGGCGGCGTTTCCGGCACATCACCTTCCCGCTGCTGCGTCCGGTCTCCGCCATCACTCTGCTGCTGGGTCTGGTCTACACGCTCAAGGTCTTCGACATCATCTGGATCATGACCAAGGGCGGCCCGGCCGACTCGTCCACCACCTTCGCCACCTGGTCCTACCGGCTCGGCTTCGGCAACCTGCTGCCCGCCTTCGGTCCCGGAGCGGCCGTCGGCAACCTGCTCGTCGTCGCCGCCCTGGTCTTCGGCCTGGTGTATCTCAGGGTCCAGCGAAAGCAGTACGCCCCATGACGACCATCGCGACAGCACTCCGCCCGCGCCGAGCCCGCCGGACCACCTGGTGGAAGACCGCAACCGGCCTCGCCCTCACCGCGATCATGCTGTTCCCGGTCTACTGGATGCTCAACGCGTCCTTCACCCCCGACCAGGACCTGCGCAAGAGCCCGCCCGACCTGTTTCCCGTGCACGGCACGCTGGAGGGTTACCGGGCCGTCCTGGACGACCAGTTGCCTTACCTCGGCACCAGCCTCGTCATCGGCCTGGGCACGGTCGTACTGACGGTGGCGCTCGCCGCACCCGCCGGCTACGCACTGGCCAAACTCCGCCCGCGCGGCGGCGGCGTACTCAGCTTCCTCTTCCTGGTCGCCCAGATGATCCCCGGCATCATCATGGCGATGGGCTTCTACGCCATCTACCTCAGCCTCGGACTGCTCCAGTCGGTGCCCGGGCTGATCGTCGCGGACTCCACCCTGGCCGTCCCGTTCGCCGTACTGATCTTCACCGCGTTCATGTCCGGCATCCCCGACGAGCTACTCCAGGCCGCGAAGACGGACGGAGCCGGACCCCTGCGCACCTTCTGGTCGATCGTCCTGCCCATGAGCCGCAACGCCGTCGTGACGGTGTCCCTGTTCGCGTTCCTGTGGTCCTGGTCCGACTTCGTCTTCGCCAGCACCCTCGCGGGCGGCGGCACACACGAACCGATCACGCTCGGCATCTACCACTACATCGGCAACAACAACCAGCAGTGGAACGCGATCATGGCCACCGCCGTCGTGGCCTCGCTGCCCGCGACGGTCATCCTCGTCCTCGCCCAGCGGTACGTCGCCGCCGGCGTGAGTGCCGGAGCGGTGAAGGACTGACCCCGTCCGCTCAGCGCCGGTGACCCTGCCGAAGAAACGAGTACCGCTTGATGACCGCCGCCCGATCCGGCCCGGCCTTCTCCATCCACGACATACCGTTCAGCACGCACGGCTCCTGGTTCGGCATCTCGCCCGTGCTGGGCGAGAAGACGCGTGCCGACGATCTCCACCTCGTGTCCCACCAGAACGGCATGCACGCCGTCCTGCGTTTCGTCCCCGTCGATGCCACGACGGGCGAGCGGGTCGAGACCCGCGTCACGGCGACACCGAGTCAGCTCAGCTGGACCCACGAGAGCGGGCACATCGACCTCGCCTACGAGTCGCCGGACACGGTCCGCCTGCGCGGCAAGAAGGCGGGCCTGCGCATCACCGCAGCGGCGCAGACGCTGACGCCCTTCACCGGCACGTACTTCTATCGCGATCCGGTGGACGGAGCTCACGTCTTCACCTCGTACGAGACCGGCCGCCGCTACCGGATCACCGTACTGTCCGGCATCGTTCGCGAGATCTCCGGCGGCCAGTCCCTGGGCGACGCCGAGCGTGGCCTCACGGTCACCGCGGAGGCCGACGCCATCTGGGAGGCGGCCGTCCAGGAACTCGACAGTGGACGCCGGCCGTATAGCTCATCGACGACGTTCGACGAGGTCGTGGCCACGGCGGAGCGGGCCATCGGCGCCTTCACCGACGCGGTCGCCCCTTGGCGATCGCCCGGCACCCCGGCCGCCGAACTCGCCGCCTACGTACTGTGGTCGGCCACCGTCGACCCGGCGGGCCTCGTCCACCGGCCCGCCGTGCTGATGTCCAAGCACTGGATGGACAAGGTCTGGAGCTGGGACCACTGCTTCAACGCCCTCGCCCTGGCTCCCGGAGCGCCCGCGCTGGCCTGGAACCAGTTCGCTCTGCCCTTCGACCACCAGGACGAAAGCGGCGCCCTGCCCGACTCCGTGACCCACTCGGAAGTCCTCCGCAACTTCGTCAAACCGCCCATCCACGGCTGGACCCTGGCCCATCTGCGCCGACGGCTCTCCGAACCCCTGAGTCGCGCGCAACTCGCCGCCGTCTACGACATGTTGCGGCGCTGGACGGACTTCTGGCTCACCGCGCGCCGCGCACCTGGCGCCAACCTGCCCCACTACCAGCACGGCAACGACAGCGGCTGGGACAACGCCACCACCTTCGACCCCGAGCGCGTGGTCGTCACCGCCGACCTGGCCGCGTTCCTCGCCCTCCAACTGCGTGAACTCGGCGCCCTGGCCACGGAACTCGGCCTCCCTGTAGCGGCCCGTGACTGGTTGCGAGCCGCGGAGGCGACCCAGACCGCGATGCTCGACGAACTGTGGACAGGAGAGAAGTTCCTCGCTCGGGGCGCCGACAGCGGCGACACCTGGAGCAGCTCCAGCCTGCTCGACCTGATGCCGATCGTGCTGGGCGAGCACCTGCCCGAGAACCTGGGCAAGGCCCTGGCCGTCCGGATCGAGGCACACCTCACCCCGTACGGCCTGGCCTCTGAACTGCCCACCTCACCGCACTACCGCCCCGACGGCTACTGGCGCGGCCCGATCTGGGCGCCCGCCACCGTCCTCATCGAGGACGGCCTTCGCCGCGCCGGCCACCACCGCCTCGCGGATGAGATCAGCGCCCGTTTCCGCGGACTGTGCGAAACCCACGGGTTCGCGGAGAACTTCGACGCCCTGACCGGTACCGGCCTGCGCGACCGGGCATACACATGGACCGCCAGCAGCTACCTCCTCCTCGCCGAAGCCCATGAACTCCGGAACACGACACCCATACAGAACGGCAGATGAAAGAGGCCATGGGCGTGTTCGCTCGGGGGCGGCCCCAGGCATCCTGCACCCGCCCCCCTTCATGTGCGGGCCGGCCGGCCGAACGCGTTCGGCCAGCGACGCCGTCTCGGCGACGCCCCTGTGGACATGGAAGTAGTGTTCCCGCGCTGCGGCGCCAGCGGTCGGCGAACGCGGTCGAGCACGGATCGCCGCCGGTGCCGGTGCCGTGGTCCCTATCGTTCAGGCCCTGGCACACCCGAGCGACTCGGTCGGGCGCAAGGCCCAGAGAGCCGTCGAGCCCGCAGCGGGAAGACTCCGCGGGGTGACCTGCGAGACGAGTTGATGCGAGGAACTGTCGCGCCCACTACGACGTGTGCGTCGAGAACGTCCCCGGACGCAGAAGCGTCCACGCAAGCCGGGACACGCGATCCGTGGTACGGGGGTGGTCAAGGCCCCGTTCCCGGTGGCGCACACCTCGGCGATCCATGAGAGCGACACGGGCGGACATCGCAGTGCCGACGGCCAACGGGGCGACGCGGAGGTGGTCGGCACTCTCGCTCTTCCCGCCGCTGGTGCACACCGTGCACTTCGGCCGCGGCCACGCGGAACAGGCCCTGATAACGGCTCGGGCGGTGTTCACGCGGTGAGCGCGCGCACCGCCCGGAGCGACGTCAAGGGCGAGGAAAGCGAAAGAACTTGTTTTCGTTACAGGAATTGAGAAGGAAGCCCCTTCATGGCCTCGCCGTGGGCAACGCTAGCACTCAGTCCGGGATCAAGTCGCGGAGATTTTCGAGGGTGATGACTCGGGAGTCCGGGTGCAGGCCCTCGGGACGTTCGAGACCGATGTACGTCACGGGCACGTCCGGGACCGGCTCGCCGTCCCACAGGTCCACGGTCGTGGTGTCGCCGGACATCAGGTCGATCAGGTACCGCACCGTCAGATGTTCGCGCTCTACGATGGCGCGTACCACCTTGGACACTGACACCTGGTTCTCCTCGACCCGGTTGGCCGACGAGATGCCCTTCAGATACAGGTGCAGCCATTTCGCGCGCCACCGGCCGTCGTCCTCGCGCCGGAACACCAGGGGCAGCGCCACTCGACCCACCCCGCGAAGCTCCGACTTCATCCGCACCGTGCGCGGCTCGAACGGTCGGCCGTTCTGCTCGCCGTCGCGCAGCATGAAACCGAAGAACGACTCCTCGACCTCCTCGAAGCTCTCGCCGGCGAAGATGTTGACCTGCGGAACGATGAATGTGCTGCGTACCCGGTCCAGGGACAGGTTGATGAATTCCGAGGCCCCGTCGGGCGCCTCGGTGACATCGCCCGAGTGCTCGCCCCCTACAGCCTTGAGGGAGGTGTAGGAGAGCCAGGAGTCGGTGCTGTAGTCGGCGTGGAGAAGCAGGGCCGAGAGGTCGAAGTCTGTCCGGTTCTCGGTCTCCTTCCAGTACACGAAGAAGCGCAGCTGTTCGCCGTCGACCGCCGAGACCGAGCCCCGCGGCAGTACGCCGAGTCCGGCCGCGGTCGCCCTGCCGCTGAGCGGGAGCGCCACGTCGAGGACGTCGGGGTCGAGCAGCAGCCGGCCCGACGCCGGGAGCCTGCGGCGCAGCTCGGCGTCGAGGGCGGCGATCAGACGATCACGGTCGGCGGCGGGGACGGGCGGCCGCACGTCGCGGGCGACCCAGGCGCGGCCCCGGCGGTTGACGAAGATGCGGGGTTGGTCGGTCTCCCGCTCCCGGTTGTGGAAGTGCTCGCGGACCGAGAGCACGACGCGGCCGGAGACCTCGGGAGCGACCCGTACCGCGGCGGCCATCACCGCGTCCCGCTCCGCCTGGTCGGCGGCGATACGCAGCAGGAGGTCCATGGAGCGGAACAGCTTGCCGGGAGCGGACTCCAGCAGCTGCACCGCACCGAGGACATCGAACTCGTCGAGCAGCTTCTCGACACGGCTGTCGAAGGACCGCGCCTCCTTCTCGCCCCGCGCCACGGCGAACACATCGGCGGCGTGCGGCCAGCGTGGGTACTCGTGCGGGTGGAGACGCTCACCGAGCCGCTTGAAAGGCTCGCGGTGCGCGTGCACATCGGCCAGCTTGGCGGGGTTCGCCGCGACCACGGCATCGAGGCCCGCCAGCAGCGCACGGCGAGCCGCCCGCGAGAGTGCCCGAAACCGGGTCGGCTCCTGCAGCGTCACGTCGCCGCCGGACAGTGCGCAGGCCAGCCGCAGCACATCAATGACGGTGTCCAGAAGGAGGTCCGCGCCGACAGCGAGACGGGCCTCGTTGACGACCGCCCGGTTCTCCCGGACAGGGATCGACTCCGGCTGGGGGCCGAGCGCGCACCGCCCGGCGAGGGCCTTGAGGTCGCGCAGGTGGTCCTCGCCCAATGGCGTCGTGCTGCCCGCCAAGGCCAGGTACAGGTCCGTGAGTTCGTCGTCCAGGTCCCGCCCGAGGTGCAGGACGGTCACCCGGTCGCCCGCCGAGGCGATCAGCTCGTCCTGCGCCGCGAGCATTTCCTCGTAGGAGTGCTGGTAGCGGCCGTAGGTGGGGAGACTGAGCAGGTCCAGCACCCCGTGTGCCAGCTGCGTCAAAACGTTCTCGCGCGACGTGTCGTCACGGAGCGCATTCGTCACACATTGCATCCAGAACTCTTCGGTGTCCGGCACGTTCGCTGGAAAATCGATGAAGTACGCGTTGTGCCGGGCGTGGTCGCCCACCATCTCGCTCACGGTACGCAGCGTCCGCTTGGCGGTGTGCACGACCGCGGCCTCGGACAGCCCCGACAGCCGCTCCAGCAGTTCCGCCGAGAGTTTGAAGCCCACGGATGCCAGCGCCGCGTCGAACTGCCGTGCGGCGGCGGCTCCTTCCCCGGCGGAGCCCTCGGGGGAGGAGAGGCGGTGGGTGTGCCGGATGACCAGCGATTCGAGACTGTGCGCCATTGGGGGATGATCGCAGAGGTGTGCGAGCCGACGCACAGGAGTTTCTTCGCATGCGCTCCGACGCCGTGATCAACCCGGCCACAGCGAGATCATCTTTCCTGCGACCGACGGTTGCGGGACAGCCCTCACGACCTCGAGCACGGTTGCTTGTGGCACGTCGAGGCCTGTGACGCCGGCGGAGTTCACGTGCGAAGGCCGGCGGAGAGGGGGACGGTCTGCTGGTGTGAGTGCAGTCCGGCGACGGCTTGGACGTTCGTCGACGCCGCGGAAGGCGTCACCGGGTGTCGGCGGCGAATTGGTCGGTGCCCAGCACGGTGAGCAGGGCGAGTTTCTCGTGGCTTTCCGTGCCCGGGGTGGCGGTGAATATGAGCAGCGACTGGCCCTGGTCCGGCTCCAGCAGGAGTTGGCAGTAGAGGTCCAGCTGTCCGACCTGGGGATGGACGAACCGTTTGGTCTCGCTCCAGCGCAGGCCCACCTCGTGGCGCTCCCACAACCGGGCGAACTCCTCGCTCGTGCGCAGCAGGACGTCCGCCAGGTCCGCCGCCGGAGACCCGGGCCCGTCCCGGGCGACGGCCGCGCGCAGCAGCGCGGCGTTGGTCCGGCTGTTGTCGTCATGCTGCTCGGGGTGGTACCGCTCACGGGCGGCCGGATCGGTGAACCAACGGTACGTCGCGCTGCGGGCCTCGCCGGTGTACTGGGTCTGCTCGCCGAGCAGTGCCACCGCGGACGACGTCTGCAGCAACGTCTCGCCCAGCGGGCCCATGACCTGCGCGGTGGTGCCGGCCAAGCCGTCCATGACCCGCATCAGCCCGGGGCTCACATGCTGAAGCCGCAGGTCACGGCGGGCGGTACGGTAACCGGCGAGCAGGAACAGGTGATCGCGTTCGTCGGGGGTCAGCCGCAGGCCGCGGGCGATGGCCGCGACCATCTGCTCCGACGGCTGCGGCCCGTCGCCGCGCTCCAGCCGGGCGAAGTAGTCGGCGGACATGGTGCACAGCTCGGCCACCTCCTCGCGGCGCAGGCCAGAAGCGCGTCGGCGTTGCCCGCGGCGCAACCCGACATCCTCCGGTTGCAGCGCCGTACGACGGGTGCGCAGGAAGGCACCCAGGGACGAGCGGTCGAACTTATGGTCCATGGTCCCCATCGTTGGCCATCCGGCGCGGCTTAGCCACGACCCGCCAGTCAGTGGTTGAGCGTGTCCTTCCAGCGCCCGTGGTGCGGCGAGTTCACTGGCGATGCGATCACCGATCGCCGCGAACCCACAACGGCGAACCACGAGCCACGGAGCCAAGTCCCATGACCAGCATGACCAGTTGGACAGCGCACGACCTCCCGGACCTGACCGGCCGTACGGTGGTGATCACCGGTGCCGGCCGTGGCCTCGGCCTGATCACGGCGCGCGAACTCGCCCGTGCCGGTGCCCACGTCGTCCTGGGGGTACGCGACCCAGGGAAGGCTCGCCACGCCGTCGCAGACCTGCCCGGCACCTTCGACATCCGACCGCTCGACGTGTCGGACCTGACCTCGGTGCGAACCTTCGCCGACGCCTGGTCCGGCGACATCGACATCCTGATCAACAACGCCGGTGTGATGGACATCCCCGCCGCGCGCACCCCCGATGGCCTCGATCTACAGACCACCACGAACTACACCGGCCCCTTTCTGCTGACCACCCTGCTGCTCGACCACATCACCGACCGCGTGGTCCACGTCACCAGCGAGCTGCACAAGCAAGGCAAGATCGACCTGGACGACCTCGACTGGCGGACGCGCAAGCACAACGGGATGCAGGCCTACCAGGCGTCGAAGCTCGCCGTAGTCCTGTTCTCGCTGGAGCTGCAGCGCCGACTGACCGCCGCCCAAAGCCCGGTGCGCTCGGTGCTCGCCAGTCCGGGCATCGCCCGCACCACCCTGGCGGCCCACTCCCGGTCGAACGTCATCAACCGACTCACGTTCCTCACCAACGCCCCGGAGCGCGGAGCGCTGTCGCTGCTCTACGCCGCCACCCAGGACGTCCCCGGCAACTCCTACGTCGGGCCGGACGGCCTCGGCGGCTTCCGGGGCTCCCCGGCGGTCCGCCGTCAGGGCAAGGCCGGCCTCGACCCGGCCATGGCCGGTCGGCTGTGGGACGTGACCGCCGACTTGGTCGGGGCGGTCGCCCGATGAACTCTCCGGAGGCTTACCTGAAGGCATACCTGGAGGCCTTCGACCATGCCGAGATCTACGTGCCGCACGGCTATCCGGAACAGACCGTCGACCTCGGCGAGATCCGGATGAACACGCCATGGCCGGTGATCCCGAACTCCCGGGCGGCAGGATTCGCCACCTGGACCGTATCGCCTTCAGATGGCGGCGCAGCAGACCGGCGAGGTGGTTGACGGTGTGCGTGGACAGCGGCAGACGGCACTGGTAGACAAGCGGGCTGGTGTCCTCGGCGCGTCCTTTGGTTTTCGTCACACCATTCCAACGTCCGCCGGGCGCACCGCGGTTACGCTCGCACCGGACTTCTCCGGGCGACAGCGTCCCCGGTCACAGGCGGGTGGTGAACCGGCCGTCGGGCAGTTTGCGCAGCCAGCCGCGATCAACGAGTCTGACCAGTCTCCCGCGCAGCGGTTCCAGCTTGGCCCGCACGCTGACGTCGACTCCCAGCATCTCGCCGACATGCCGGGCCATGACGGGTCTGGCAGCCTGCCGCACAGCGGCGAGGATGCGCTGGTAGTCCGGCGGGAGCATGGTCTCCTCCAGGTCCGGCTCGCGGTGCGGAATCAGCATCACCGACCGCCCACCCACCTGCCCGGGCATCGGCGCGGCTGAGGCGCGCTCGTCGGCGAGTTGTTCGCTCACCCGCTCCAGGACCCGCTCGGCGACGGCAAGTTCGTCCCGCTCGGCTCGCACCTCCGCCAACTGCTTGGCCAGCTGTTCTTCGAGTTCGTCCAGTTCGGCACGCCGCGCGGTGATCCGTTCCAGCAGCTCGGGATCCATGCACTGGATCGTAGAAGACCGCCCGGCCTCAGCGAGCTGGCTGTCGGCGCCCTCGCGTCGTCGTTGATTCACGTGGCGGTGCAGGCCGTCTCCCAGCGTCATCCGGCCGCCGAGAAAGCGACCTGGATTGGCCAGCAGGTTCCGTCGGCCTCGACGTCGGAGCGACGGTGAAGGCGCCCCACACCGGATCGTCCACCCGGCGCCGTTGAAGGGCGAGTGCCGTACGCCGGGCCACATCCACGCTGGACAACGTCATGCTTCGTGATCGGGGTCGAGCACCACCATAAACCTGTTGCCTTCCGGATCCGTCATCAGGGCGTGCATACAATCGTGAGGTTCCGCCAGAGAGGCGCCCTTGGCGATCAGCGTCTGAACCTGTTCGGCGATCGTTCCGACAAGGATGGTGACGACCGGTAGCACAGCCGGAGACTCCGCTTCGCCGACGCTGAACCCACCCCAACCCGGGATGCCGCCCCAGAACCTGATCATTTTCTCTGGGTCTACTGCTTCAAAATGAACGTGCATGCTAGTGTCTCTCTTTCATCTGTGCGACCGATGCCGAAAACGGCCTACCGAATCAATCCGGCAGGCCGTCACGGGTGAACGGACTTCAGCAGTCGATCACGGTGTTGTGCGTGTCTGAGATTCCGGGTTCGCTGAAGCGTCCGTGGTACTCGACCTGAAGGGTCACCTGAGTGTTGTACGTCTCCTTCTCTCCATCTTGCACGCACGTGAGCGGCGGAGTGGTGTAGCGCCCGCTGCAGTTCGTCCACCCGCTGTCCTTGTGCTTCACCGCGCGCCAGTACCCGCCGTACTCGTATTGCTGAAGATCGACCTGGGCCCGGCATTTGTCGGGTGCCGGAGTTGAGCAACCCGTGTAATGTCCCTGGGCGTACAGCGGGCCGTTATGGGTGACCTGGAACGGTTTCTCACCCTGGAACGTGCACCACACGGCTTCGGTAGGGCTCTTCGCGACGGCCCTTCCCGTGCTGCCGCTCGGAGCTGCCGCAGCCGACGCCGTGGCAGCCGGAACCAGTAGGGCCCCCGCCGCGAGAAGCGGAACGACAAAACGTGCTTTCACTTTTCCCCCTAAGAAAAATCGAACACGTGTTGCGCCACCGACCACCCTCATGGGTTCACAGGCGCCACACAAGATCCGTGGCGCGAACTTTCCGCTGTTTGTCCGGTTCTCAGTCGTGGAATTGGCCGTTCCCTCCCGTCCACTGGCAGCGGGCCGGTAGAAAACGACGAAGCCCCCGCCGGACCAGCGTGAGCACCCTGATTAGCGGTCACACCAGCTCTTTGACCTGCGACTTCAAGTTAGCGGAGGCTCAGCGCCCCGCACCGCCCGGTGGAGCCGGGGAATGCTTCGTCCGGGCCGGTGTTGCCCGCATGACGGCGGTGCAGCACTGCAGCAGTGCGGAAGTGTCCGGGTGGGGCTGGGTTGGGCTGATGGGGTCGGGGTTGTCGGTGGTGGGTGTTGGCGTCCGGATCATGCAGGTTGGGTATGTCTTCCGTCTCGACCCGGGGTCCGGTCGGCGCGTTGCGCTGGCGCGGGCGTTCGGGTGTGCGAGAGCGACCCGGACGCCGACCTGGCGCGGATGCCG
This sequence comes from Streptomyces mirabilis, assembly GCF_039503195.1. Lineage (NCBI taxonomy): Bacteria > Bacillati > Actinomycetota > Actinomycetes > Kitasatosporales > Streptomycetaceae > Streptomyces > Streptomyces mirabilis. Next base: position 468,926 of record NZ_JBCJKP010000001.1, on the reverse strand, counting down.
GATGCCGATGGTCTGCCGTCTGTGGGGATCGATTTGGGCCTGACCCATTTCGCGGTCCTGTCGGACGGGACGAAGATCGACTCCCCGCGGTTTCTGCGCCGGGCGGAGAGCTCTCCACCCGCCTGATCCGTGAAAGCCAAGCGGTCGCGGTGGAGGACCTGGCAGTGAAAGCCCTCGCGCGCACCCGGCTCGGCAAATCCGTGCACGACGCCGGCCGGGCGCGGTTCCTCGCGATGCTGGAGTACAAGGCCGGCCGGTACGGGCGCGTCTTTGTGAAGGTCGGCCGGTTCGAGCCCACCAGTCAGGTGTGCTCGGTCTGTGGAGTCAAGGACGGGCCCCAACCCCTGCACGTGCGTACCTGGACGTGCACGCACTGCGGCACGGTCCATGAGGGACCACAACGCCGCCAAGAACGTCAGACAGGCCGCCGGACTGGCGGTGACAGCCTGTCGAGCGCAGGTAAGACCGGGACTCGTTCCGGCGCAGCGCGAAGAAGCAGGAAGCCACGGAATCCACACCGGAACCCGTGCCGCGCAGCGGCACAGCACCGGGTGAGGAAGGCCAGACTCTCCCTGCTTCAGCAGGGAGAGCAAGTCACCAGGGTACTTCCCCGTTTTCGTCCTGGAAGGTTCCCGTCGGGCCGTCCCCGTCGAGAATCGCGAGACGCACGACGACCCTGGCACTCTCCTCCGGCGTCCGTCCGATTCCGAATGCCGCGGTCAGGTCGGTCGCGGTGGTGCCGGGCTCGACGGCGTTGAACTTGATGCCCGGCTGGGACTTGGCGTACTGGACCGTGAGCATGGTGGCTGCGGACTTGGAAGCGGAGTAGAGCGCCAATGGCAAGTTGAACTCCGGCCGGTCCGGATTGGCGCTGCCCGGAAGGACCCGGCACTGCTGGAAACGGTGACCACGGTCGGGTTCGAGGACCTGCGCAGCAGGGGGAGCGCCGCCTCCGTGACACGCACGACTCCCACCGCGTTGGTGTCGAAGGCCCGGAGTGCCGTGGGTCCGTAGCATGGCTACGAGGGGGCCAGCACGGCTAGCCTGACGAACCCGATGGGCACCTCCACCACCAGCATGTACGCAGCCTTCGGCAACAAGGAGAAGCTGTTCCGCAAGGCCCTGGAGCGCTACACCGAAAGCCCGAGCGCATATCTGGCCCGAGCCATGGAGGTGTCGACCGCCCTCGGCGTCGCCACCGCAATCCTGGCCGGCACCGTTCGCACCACCATCCGCCCGGCCCATCCCCATGGGTGTCTGGGCGTCCAGAGCGCCCTGACCACCAGCGACTCCGGGCAGGAAGTCCGTGACCTCCTGGTCGCCTGGCGCGACAACGGCTACTCCTGCGTCCGGGAGCGGTTCCAGCGCGCCGTCGACGACGGCGACCTGCCTCCGCGGACCGATCCGGGGCTACTGGCCCGCTACCTCACCACCTTTGTTTACGGCATCGCCGTACAAGCCGCGAGCGGTGTCGACCGCGACGAACTCCAGGAATGGCCGACGCCGCCCTGCGCAACTGGCCACTCTCCTGAGACCCGCCCGGCGTGCGTCTTGCGGCCACCCTTGGAGGGCGACCGTCACTCCCTTCCGGGACCGTCACACCTTTCAAGTGATCACCGGCCTGCCGAGTGTGAGCCCCATCCTGGGCGCCGAGTTCGCGGCCGCGACCTGCGGAGACGTGACGGTGTTCGGCACTCCCGACCGCCTCGCCGACTGCGGCGGCAGGGCGGCGGGCCCGCCATCTGCTGTCCACCCGTCAGGGGTGCAAGAAGACTGTCACCGATGCTCTCCGCTGTGCCGCCTCGGGCGTCAGTCCGCCACGGGCCCCGGGTCCTGCGTCGGGCAGAAGAACGGACATGTGCCGACGTCAGGATCCGGCAGCGGACACGTGGCGAGCCAACTCGGTGGCCAGGCGTCGCATGACCGTGCGGTTCGCGCGCCGTATCGTCGCCCGAACGACGGGTCCCAGCAGACGGTCGGCGAGCGGGACGCGGGCCCAGGCGTACGTGAACGACACGTGACTCCCGCCGGTCCGCAGCGGTTCGATGGTGTAGGTGCCCTGGGCCAGGCGTCGGCCGCCCGCGCTGACGTTCCGTTCGACGATGCGCCGCGGCGGGTCGGCCTCGATGACCTCGATGGTGACGTCGGTCTTCACGCCGCCCAGCGCGGCGGTGACCGTGGCGCACGATCCGATGCCCCGGCCGGGGCCGCTGTAGCGCCATCCGGTCAGGTAGTGGTTGGTGAATCGCTCGTGGTGAGCCATGGCATCGAGGAAGTCGTAGACCTGCTCGGGCGTCTGCGGTACGTCGATCGACACGGTGACAGACTTCATGTACCACACGGTACACAGGGCATGTACCAATTGGTACACTCGTGACGTGGTGAATACGGACGGCCCACATCCTGAGGGGGAGGCAGTGCCCGGCACGGACGGGGACCGGCGCGCTCAATTGGTGAACGCGGCAGTCGACTACGTCGCGGCACACGGCATCACAGATCTGAGCCTGCGCGGTCTGGGTGCCGCGATCGGCGTCAGTCACCGCATGCTGATCCACTATTTCGGCAGCAAGGAACACCTGCTCGTCGAGATCGTCCGGACGTCGGAACAGCGCCAGCGTGATCTGCTGTCCCGGCTCCGCCTGGAACCCGGTCTCTCACCCGCCGATGCTGCGCGGCTCCTCTGGCAGCAGCTGACGGACCCTCGACTGGCCGGTCAGGAGCGGCTCTTCTTCGAAATCTACGGGCACGCGCTGCGGGGCCGCCCCGAGGCTGCCCCGCTCCTCGAAGGGCTCGTGTACGACTGGCTGGAACCGCTCGTGGCCGCCGAGGTCGCCGCAGGGGCGGACCCTGCCGTGGCCCGGAACCGGGCCCGGCTGGGACTCGCCACCGTCCGCGGTCTGCTGCTCGACCTGCTCGCCACCGGCGACCGCGCCGGCGTCAACGCGGCCATGGAGGACTTCCTCCAGCTGTACTACGGCTCGAAGTGACGCAGTCGCCAATGAAGCCGAGCGGCCGGGCCCGCTTCGCAGGCTTCTCGAGACACCTCCGAAGCGTCTGGAGAATCTTCGAGTTTCACCTCGTAGCTCCAGTCCGCGCCGGTGGGCAGTTCTGGTACGGACTGGGCGATGGAGAGGGGCGAGCCCACCCGTCCAGCCTGCGGCGAAGTCGGCGGTGGTGCGCGTCGTAGTTCCCAGACTGCTGGGGTGCCGGGTGGGCTGGTCACGAGTCCTCAACCGGGCGGGGTGGTGAGCCGGGCAGCGGCGAGGAGTCTTCGTATCGGACCTCGTAGACGCGCTCGGCGAACTTCCAGCCGTCGCCGGTGCGCTGGTAACGGTCATGGTAGATGGCATAGTTCAGCCCTCCGCGGCCGTCGCGGCCACGCCCGACCTCTGACATATACGCGCGGCCCGACGCGGTGTCGCCGTCAACCCGGATCACGCCCGGGTGCGTGTTCTGCACAAGAAAGTCCACGACATCCGGCACCCGCCTGCCCCATGCGCGGATCGGCTCCTGCCCTTCGAGTTCAACGGGGATGTTGGGCATACGCCATACGCCGTCCGGTGTGAACAGCAAAGCGATACGGTCGTAGTCGCGCATCATCACCGCGTCGGTGAACTCACCGCGCAGCGCCTCGATCTCGACGCGATCCGCGATGGCCTGAAAGTCACTCATCGATTTCCTCCTCATCGCCTTGAACTCGGTGCACGAACGACACCGGTCCGCCCTGAGACGGAAGCCTCCACGTCGGCGGTACAGCCGGTGCCGCCGAGCGTCTCCTGCTCGCTGGACGGTGTGTTCGTCTCAGCAGTACGACGACAGGGCCTTCCGGAATGTGACACGTCCCCGCTCAGGGCGCACCGCAACGAGGATCCGCCGGCACGAACGAGAACGAATGAGAATCCGCACAGGTGTAGGTTCTCACCGGCCGTGCCCCCGACGCGCTGCTGATCAGTGGTTTCGCGGCGGTCGCAGCGCGCAGGGTGGTGTCTCATCTGATCCCTCCGTGGATACTTCGCCCTTCAGGGCGGAGAGGAATCGGACTCCTGCGGAGCAGGGCTGGGAAGGACGATCCGCCGTCAGGGCGGATCGTCGTTCGCGGCCAACTTCCCGCAGACAGCCACTAGTTGATGCGACAGTTTGTGAGTTGTGAGCACTCGCGTGAAGCGGGCGTATCGGTACCGCTTCTGTCCGACGGATGCGCAGGCGGCCGAGCTGTCGCGCACGTTCGGGTGCGTGCGGAAGGTCTACAACCTGGCGCTCGCCGCGCGGACGGAGGCGTGGGTGACCCGTCAGGAGCGGGTCAGCTACCACCAGACGTCGGCGATGCTGACAGCGTGGAAGAAGACCGGGGAACTGGCCTACCTGAACGAGGTGTCCTCGGTCCCGCTCCAGCAGACGCTGCGGCACCTGCAGACGGCATTCACCCACTTCTTCGGCAAACGGGCCAACTACCCGCGCTTCAAGTCGCGGAAGACGTCGCGCAGGAGTGCGGAGTACACCACCAGCGCGTTCCGCTCCCGCGACGGGAAACTGACACGGGCGAAGATGACCGAGCCGCTGGACATCGTGTGGTCGAGACCGCTGCCCGGGGGAGCGAGCCCGTCCACCGTGACGGTCTCGCAGGACAGCGCGGGCCGCTGGTTCGTGTCCCTGCTGTGCGAGGACCCGTCCGTCAAGCCGCTTCCGGCCACCGGTCAGGCCGTCGGTGTCGATGTCGGGCTGGAGCATCTGCTGACCCTCTCGACCGGGGAGAAGATCGCCAGCCCCCGGCACGAGCGCCGGGACCGTGCCGTTCCGGCCAGGCAGCAGCGTCGTCCGGCGAAGAAGGAGAAGGGCTCGGCGAACCGGGCCAGGGTTCGGCTGAAGGTCGCGAAGATCCATGCGCGGATCGCTGACCGGCGCCGCGACAGCCTGCACAAGCTGGCCACTCGGCTCGTTCGTGCAAACCAAACGATCGTGATCGAGGACCTGGCCGTGCGCAACATGGTCAAGAACCGGAAACTGGCCCGCGCCATCAGTGACGCGGCATGGGGCGAGTTCAGGAGGATGCTGGAGTACAAAGCCCCGTGGTACGGGCGCGAGGTGATCGCTGTGGACCGGTGGTTCCCCTCGTCCGGGCTGTGCTCCGCCTGCGACACCCTGCGGGACACGATGCCGCTGTACGTCCGCACGTGGACGTGCGACTGCGCAACGACCCACGACCGGGACGTGAACGCGGCGCACAATCTTCTGGCCGCCGAACCGGCGGTGACAGTCTGTGGAGCTGGTGTAAGACCTCAACGGAGTACTCCGGACGGGCAGTCGGCGACGAAGCAGAAACCCTCACGGCGCGAGCCGTAAGAATCCCCCTCCGTCAGGAAGGGGAGAAGTCAATTTCAGACCGGTGTCATTTCCTCACCGGCCGATGGCTCCGCACACCACGTCTCGCGACGAGGGTTTGGGTCGGCACGACACACGTCGGCTGGTCCAGAGCCAAGGCTTCGGCGGTCTCGCTCGGCATGCGCCTGTTCGCACGATCACAGGCTCGGGGGAGTTCGGGCAATTGGAGTTCCATCGGTGGGGCGTACTGCTGGCCGACGTAGCAGTCGCTGGTCTCGTCCGCACCAGATGCGCCATGGCCCGATGAGGGTGGCCGTGTGCTGGATGCGGCGAAACCGAGGCACAGCAGCGGAGATGCCGGCCGGTGGCAGGCAGGCGCCCAGTCCGGAGTCCCAGACAGGAAGCGGGAGTGGAGACGCAGTGTCGGTTGTGGCCGTTCTGTCAGGCCTGGGCCATCTGGCGGTGTATCCTGATCGGCGCCGTGCCTGCCGTGTCGTACCCGAGCCTGATCCCCGCCATGGGCAATGCGGGCTACGTTTTCCGGGGCCTTCAGGCATGCGCCAGACTCTCGTCATGAGTACCACGCGACGCCGACTCGGCACGGGCCCGACCGCCATCAGCAGCACACCGTCCGCGGAGGAGTCCCCACGGCTTCTGCCCGCCGAACGAGTTGATCCCGGGGGACTCTTGAAGGCTCCCGAGCAGAGCGATCCGGAGCTGACGCGGTCGCGCCGACGGCCGCTTCGGTCTCCTGAGGTGGGGGACTGACCGACAACTGGTGCGGGCCGGCGACCTGCGGGCGCGAGCCCGGCGAGTACACCATCAGCGCCGAAGGCGGATCCGTGACCATCACCGTGTGCAACTTCGTCTGACGTTCCAGCACGCCGCTGCTCTGGTGTCCCGGGGAGACGCGTCTGCCCCGGGGCACCAGGGCAGCCGGGCGCCGAACCGGCTGACGGCCGTGAGGCCGCGCCTCTGGCCCAGGGCGGCCGGATCTCACACTGCCTGCAGGGCTGACTGCGGGCGTGCATGGCTCCTGCCCAACGCCACTCCAAGCACAACCCCAGCATGCCCAACGGACTTCAGACGCTGCGCGACCTACTCAGTGAGGCCGCGGACATCCACCACGAGATGCACGGGGTCCTCGCCGACGGTGATCTCGTCGCTGTTCACGACCGTGTCACCGGCTGGGGGCCGAAACCGGTCATCGTCGAGGGCATCTTCAGGGTCGACCGGGGCAAGATCGTCGAGCACTGGGACGTCGTACAGGACGCGTACCGGCCAGCTCTCTCGTGCCGCTGATCATTGGGTTGCCACTGACGGCCTCGGAGGCGGGTACTTCGTAGACTGCCCCGACGACGGACGCGGAGCGTTCATCGTCGCCACCCCGGCCGGCCTGGAACTGGCCAATCTGGTGGAGTGGGAGAAGAGCCGGATGTCCCACCAGGTCACACGGATGGTCAAGCGCGGACTGGTGGTCAGGGAACCGCACACGGTTTCGGCGATGCGCGGGACCGCGGACGTGCGGCGCGCCGTCGACTCCGTTTCCGCCCGACGCCGCGTACGCAACGGCGTCCGGCGGGCGGGGGCTCATCATGAGGTCGACCCGTCCGTCCGTCGGTCAGTCCGGCTGCTTCTCCATGTGCTCCAGCACGCGGTTCGAGATCTGGGCGAGCGTGCTGAGCTCCTTTGGCGTCAGGGCGTCGATGAAGAGTCGGCGGACGTGCTCGACATGGAGGGGAGCGGCGGCTTCGATCGCAAGCGCAGCCGTCCGCCGGCTTCGGTGAGCTTGACGAGCACGACGTAGTCGGCGGCGGACATCTTGGAGTCGGTCTGCACCTGGCGGGACAGTCGGCCGATGAGTTTCTCCTGCATGCGGATGAAACTGTCCCAGGCAGCCTTCTGCTCGGGGTCGAGCCTCTCGCTCGGAAGTCGGCGTCGTTGACGTGGCCGAAGAGGGGCGAGCCGGCGTCGATCGCGCGGCCCGGGACGGAGGTGCGGGCGGTCGACATGTCGGCCGTGAGGTGGATGGATACCGCACCGCGCAGGGGATCCTGCTCCCGCCAGGGCATCGACGGGATCCTCGACGCCACCGCCACCGCCACCGGCATCCGAATCCACGTGAGTGTACCGACAGACGCCCTGCTGCCCGTGATCGCCAGTGAGCAGCTGCATCAGGGCTCCGGCGGCTACGGCCTGCTGCTCGCGGCGCTTGGGTCAGGCGCGGTCGGCGGAGCGCTGGGCATGGAGCCGTTGCGTAACGCGCTGACGGCCAATCAACTCCTGCTGTTCTCGGGCCTGCTCCACGGCGATGGCGCCGAACTTCCGTCCGCGACTCCCGCCCAGGTTTTCACCGCACTGCAACCAGATGAGCTTTTGCGCAACGGCGCCCTGCAGATGGCCGACCACCACGCCGCCGGGGGCAACGCCACGTACGTCTACCGGTTCGACTTCCACCCCGCCCAGGATCCCGACCGTCTCGGTGCCGCGCACTGCGTCGAACTGCCCTTCCTCTTCGACACGTTCGACAGCTACTCCGACGGCCCGATGTCGGGGACGCCCTCTGACACCGCGCGGGCACGGGGACGGTCCTTCGCCACCGCTGTCGCCGCATTCGGCGCCACCGGCTCCGCGAGCGGCTGGCTTCCGTGCGCCCCCGCGCCGGCGCAGCGCAGCGAGGGACGGCGGGCCCGTTGCCCCTGGCCGATCCGCGTGCAGTGGAAAGCGCCATCACGACGAAAGCGCGGCGGGATGTACCAGGCCTGTGCGCTTGACGCCGGTGAGAATGGGCGTCACCTCAATGTCGGAGATATGCGGCATGGCCCCCACCGTGCCGGTCAGGAACGCATAGAGCGCGCTCAGATCGGCGGCGGCCACGGCCACCAACAGACTGCTGGAGCCCGTTGTGGCGGCGGTGAAGCGCACTCGTGGATGCCGGCTGAGGATCTGCCCGGTCTCCTGCAACGCCCCTGGCATCGCCTTGATCCACAGCAGTGCCTCGGCATGCACTCCCAGCAGAGCGAGATCGACTTCGGTGGCCAGTCGGACGGCATGCGCCTCCACCAGGGCGTCCAGGCGGCGACGTACGGTCCGTGGAGTCTTACCGGTGCGGCCGGCGAGTTCCTCGTACGTCATCCGGGAGTCCTCGATCAGCGCATCGATGAGTGCGTCATCTTCCGGCAGCGGAGACAGGGGCTCGGGGGAGGCGTCGAAGCCGGGCCAGAGCTGCGCGGACTCCTCCTGGGTCAGCAGTCCCGCGCTCCAGGCAAACCCTGCGGGAAAGACTTTCAGCAGGTCGTACGACGTCCAGGACTGCACGGCCGGGGTCGCAGGCAGGTCGCGCAGCACAAGCTCGGCCGCTTCGCCGACCTCACCGTCTGGGACCGGGACCCCGCCCACTGCCCCAGCGACGCGCCACGCGATCTTCGTCGGCGGCCTCCTCGTCACACCCGCCGATGCCCACTAGGGGACCGCGCACCGCAGAGGGAAGAAGCGCGCGACTCGCCCGGCACGCAGCAACTACAGCGACCGGGCGAGTCGTGCGAACAGGTGCGATGTGTGTCCCGGCGGCAACCCAGGTGCCGGCCCTGCCGATCACGGAGTTGCGGCGTTCTGTGATCAGGAGGGGACCTGAGCCCGTGTCGTCGACGCTACTAGTTTCGACGACGTGGACGATCAACGCCTGATCGAAGTCTGTGATGTGCGACTTGCCTGCCGCACCTGGGGGGATCCGAGCGCCCGCCGGTCGTCCTGTTGCATGGTCTCGGCTCGGACGGGTCGACGTGGGACGAGACAGCGGGCGGTCTCGCGGATCGGTGGTATCTGTATGCGCCCCGGCCTTCGAGGTCACGACCGAAGCAGTCGGCCTGGCGCGTACTTGTTTGAGTTGATGCGCGATGACGTGCCACACCAGGTGGTCGAAGCCCAGGCGTCTGATCAAGGGCCCCCAGGAGACGGTGAAGCAGGCCAGGGCATCCGGACGGCCGTCCATCGCCCTGACCGGCGCCTGCCTGGGAGAGAACGCTGATCTCTACGTGGCGGTCGACGCCGCCGCGAGCAAAGAGCTGTTCGTTGACGGTGCCGGTGACCGTGACGAGAACATGGACGCGCTCGAGTACTTGGGCGTCGAAGAAGAGCCGATCACCTCCGGATGACGCGGGCGACGACGCTGGCGAATGCGCTCACGACGGCGACTCCTACGCCCAGAGACGCCGCGGCCGTCCACGAGGCCCGCATGTGTGTTCAACAGTCCCACCAGCAGCGCGAGGAGGATCACCAGACGCAGTTCCTGGTGGTCGCGGTCCTGAAGACGGGGTCATCGGAGGTGCTTCGTCTGCCGGTTCGGGCGTGCAGCAGTGATGCCCGGGAGGGGGCTCTGCTCTGCAGCGGTTCAAGTGCTTTCCAACGCCGCTGGTCGGCGACGGAAGGGACGACGTCCTGTCCCCGAAATGGTTCCGAACGTCCCAACGCAGCTGCGAACCAGGGCCTGTCCGGCGGACCTTGCCGGCCAGGCCCTTGGTCCCGAGGAGGGCTCAGCGCTTGAGCGTGAAGCTGAAGTCGCCGGAGAGCTTGCCGCTCAGCCGGACTGCCGACACGAGTTTCCCCTCCGTGATCAGTCTCTCGACCTCGGCCCGCGAAAGACCGCACCCTTCAGCGATCAGTCGCACCGGCCGGACAGGGATCCGCGCCGCAAAGCGGACCGAGACGTCGATCACCTCGCGGTCCAGGCGATCCGATCCGCCGGTGTCGAGGCGCCAGGCATTGTCCCAGTCGAGGGCGATGCAACTACGGCGCCGCACGACCGGATCCTGGAGCAACTCAGCCGCCAGACCAGGGTCGTTGTCATGCAGCCGGTCCAGCAGCTCAGGTCGTACGGAGCGCACATTCATCCGCTCCAGGACCGCGAGCTTTGCCGTTACCCCGCAGGCGGTACAGAGCGCGAGGAGCCAGGCGTCGATGAGCTTGTGGTTGGCGTTGACGCGAAATTTACCGCTTGTCCGGAATCGCTCGGACACGCACGCGTGGCAACGGCGGCGAACGAGCGGCAGGCAGGTGGGCACGACCACCCAGTTTTCGAGCACAGAAGTACACCGGTTTCAGTGAGAAGTCCGCAGCAAAAAGGAGCGCGGCGCACATGCGCGACGCGCGACAAATCAGCGCTCGGGAGGTCTCACAGGGTGTACAACGGCACGTCCTTGACCAGACGACTTGGTTCGGCAGCACGGTAATGGCGTAATGCGGCGCTGTTCCACTGGTTTTCGAGCGCCTCAACGCCAGGTTTCATCCAGCGGATCACGGACGAAGCCAGAGCCGGATCGTGGCAACGGTGACGGTGCCGTGGAAGACGCAGGCCCGCTTGTCGTGCCTCGCGGCCACGGCCCGGAGGTTCTTGAGCCTGTTCATCGTCCGTTCGATCTCGCTCTTACGTCGGCGGCAGTCCGCCCCGGAGGGTCCGAGTCCCTCGTCGGGGAGGTGCTGTCGGGGCGTGCGCCTTTCCCCGTCACTTGCGGCGGCTTCTTGCGTGCTCCGACGGCGTGTTGGTGGGCGCGAGAGGAGGTGGTTCCACGCTCGCCATGGACTGGGCGATGCGGCTTGCCGCGTCGGCGTCGGCTTGGACGGTCCGCAGGATCCTGTCCCACGGGGTGGCCGTACGACTGGTCGGACGCCCCGTGTGGGTGGAGCTGAGCCAGGGGCTACGGGTGTCGTCCGGGCCGTGCGTCACCGGCCTGGTCCGAAGCGCCAGACAGGTCAGGAGACACCGCTCCCGGTAATCGGTCCACGACTTCTCCAACCTCGTGGCCGCCGTCTTCTCCAACCTCGTGGCCGCCGTCGCGCGCCGCCGGGTCAGCACCCCCCAGGTCGGCGTCGCCGTCGACAACGCCTGACGGGCGGCGGCCCTGATGCACGCGGTCATCCGGCTGCGCCCGGCCCGGCCCGCAACGCCTAAAGCCGGCCAGCCAGCTGGACCGACGGGAGCGGAGGACCGACGCCATGACGTCCATCGTCACGGTGTACATGGGCGCCGCGGGCGAGGCCGTGGACCCGCCGTACGGTGCCACAGCCGCTCCCCGGTGCGGCCGGGCCGGTCGTGTGTGCCTCCGTCGTGGGTGAGACGCAGTTGTACGGCGAAGAAGGCCATGGTCGTGGCGAGGTCGATCAGCGCACGTGCCGCTCGACGTTCTCGCAGCCCGTTTCCCTGGCGGGGCCGATCGGTGCCGGCCCTCGGGTGTGCCACGCCGGTCGTGACCGTCGTCGGCTCGACGCTCGCACCGCCTGTGTGATCCTCCAGCACCACGCGCACGGCATCAGATACAAGGACCTGGGCTACAGAGCCGGTCCGTACCGCTACGAGTACATCGTTGATTCTTCTCCCAGAAAAAGACAGGGAAGCCCAGCAGCAACAGGACAGGGCCCGAGCCCTGCAGCCAGAGGATCACCTTGCTGCGACGGGCTGCGTGCCGTGGCCCGCTGAGCGACTGTCCCGCCCAGCCAAGCACCAGCAGCACGATCAGCCCGCACACGAGCAGGAACCACAGCGGCAGGAAGACGGCGTCCGGGCTCTCGGCCAGCATGGCCTGTACGGAGAACTGCAGATCTTCGGGGATCACCCCGAGTGTGGTGTAGTACGCGCGCTGGTAGACGTTGCCAAAGTAGGACAGCAGCCTGGCCACAGTCCCGGCTGCCGCGATGTGTGCCGCCTTGTCCAGAAGACCGGACTTCGGCGGCCGTGGGGGAGGCTCGGTTGTCGACCTGGGTGGCGGCTCCTCGGGCGCGGGCATGGCACCCGTCTGTTCATCAGCTGCCCTGCCCGCACGTGAGGGGAGTCCGCTCGAATGACCACGCGCTTCAGTCGTGCTCCCGAACGGATCTGCCCGAGCGCCTCGCCCGGCGCGACCTTCCCGCACCGGAACCGCCATGAGACGCCGCGGGGAGGCGGGTGGGGTTGTGGAGCCGCTCTGATTCCTTCAGCATGATCTAGCGCGGAACCCGGGGCGTTCACGCCCGGGAGGAAGCGCTTCTTAACACTGCTCTGACCCGCACGGGCGCACAGGTCTGCACTATTGACCTCAGCCGGGACGTTTGCCGCTATGGCCCCTGCGAATCTCGGGGTTTGGTTCCCTGCGTGGTGACATAGATCAACGTTACGATTACGCTCATGAAGATCGTGACGCAGGTCAAGCTCATGCCGGACGCCGCGCAGGCATCCGCGCTTGAGCGCACCCTGGGCACGGTCAACGACGCCGCGAACTGGGTGTCGGAGGTGGCGTTCGAGCACGGCGTGCCGCGTGAGTACGAGCTGCGCAATCACACTTACGCCGAACTCAAAGCCCGTGGGACGGGAGCGCAGGCCGCGCAACACGTCATCAAGAAGGTGCGCGACTCATATACCGCGCTCAAGGCCAACTTCCGGGCCGGGAACCTCGGCAAGGACGGTTCCAGGCGTCGCCGCAAGGCTGAGTCCAAGCCGGTCACCTTTCGCCCCGAGGCCGCCCAGCCGTATGACGACCGGTGCCTGAGCTGGCAGTACGACCAGCGGACCGTGTCCATCTGGACCGTGGACGGCCGGGTCAAGAACATCCGCTTCGTCTGCTCCGCCGACGCGCTCAAGATGCTCCAGGTGCACCGGCAGGGCGAATCCGACCTGATCGAGCGCGACGGCGTGTTCTACCTCGTCGCCACCTGTGACGTGCCCGAGGCCGAGCGGTACGAGCCGGACGGCTTCATCGGGGTGGACCTGGGCATCGAGAACATCGCCACCACCTCCGCCGGCTACCTCGCCGCCGGGCGGGGGCTCAACCGGTACCGCAAACGACAGCTCGCCCTGCGGGCCAAGCTCCGGAAGAAGCGCACCAACAGCGCCAAGCGGCGACTCAAGGCCCGTGCCCGCAAAGAGGCGCGGCACGCCGCCAACCAGAACCACATCATCTCCAAGACGATCGTGACCGAGGCTGAACACACCGGGCGCGGCCTGTCCCTCGAAGAACTCAAGGGCATCCGCAACCGGGTACGGCTCCGCAAGCCCCAACGGGTCGCACTCCACTCCTGGGCCTTCGCCCAGCTGGGAGACTTCATCGTCTACAAGGCCAAGCGGGCCGGTGTGCCTCTGGTCTTCGTTGATCCCGCGTACACGTCGTAGACGTGCGCCGGGTGCGGCCACCTCGACAAGCGCAACCGTGTCGACCAGGAGCTTTTCATCTGCCGGGGGTGCGGGGTCGTTGCCCACGCCGACCGGAATGCTTCCCACAACATCGCCACCCGTGGCGGGAGCGTGTGGAATGCGGGGCGTGAGTCACGCGTCCCTGCCACCCCATAACGGGGTGTCTGAACGGAGGAGTTCACCCCAGCAGCCAGTTGGGCACTACCTCCAAGCCCGGTCCTTTAGGGCCGGGTCAAGTTGACAGCTGGGCTCCACCCGGACCCTGCGCGCCCGACCACCCCATCCGGACGCACGGACGCACCCGTGCGTACTCTGTCTCCGTGTCAGCCTCCCGCCTGCGTCGCGTCGCCGTCCTTGTGCTCGAGGGTGCGAAGCCGCTCGATGTCGGAATCCCCGCACAGGTGTTCACCACGCGCGCGAGCATGCCGTACGAGGTGCGACTGTGCGGCGCGGCGCCTGGTCTCGTGACCGGTGGCGACGGCCTTTCGTACCACGTCGCCGACGGCCTTGACGCACTTGCGTGGGCCGACATCGTCTTCATCCCGGGCTATCGGTTCCCGGACCGTGACGATCCGCCGCAGGCCGTCGTCGACGCGCTGATCGCTGCCCACGACCGGGGCGCGCGGCTCGCCGCCATCTCGACGGGCGCCTTCGCGCTCGCCGCGACCGGCCTGCTCGACGGCAGGCGTGCCACGACGCACTGGCACTACACACGGGCGCTGGTGGCGAGGCATCCGCTCGTCGAGGTCGACGAGAACGTTCTGTTCGTCGACGAGGGCAGCGTGCTGACGTCGGCCGGCGCCGCCTCGGGCATCGACCTGTGCCTGCACATTCTGCGCGGCGACCTCGGGGTGGCCGCATCGAACCACGCGGCCCGGCGATTGGTCGCAGCCCCCTACCGCAGCGGCGGTCAGGCGCAGTATGTGCCGCGCAGCGTGCCTGAGCCGCTCGGTGAGCGGTTCGCCGACACACGCGAGTGGGCGCTGCACCGGCTCGACGAGCCTCTCACCCTCGAGGTACTGGCGCGGCAGGCAGCGGTCTCGCCGCGCACGTTCTCGCGGCGCTTCGTAGCGGAGACCGGGTACACGCCGATGCAGTGGGTCATGCGGGCCCGCATCGACATGGCCCGCGAGCTGCTCGAGCGTTCGCAGCGCAGCGTCGAGCAGATCGCCACCGACGTCGGTCTCGGCACCGGTGCGAATCTGCGACTGCACTTCCACCGCATCCTCGGCACCACGCCGAGCGAGTACCGGCGCACCTTCGCCCAGGGCGAGTAGCCCCGCCACCGGGGCCCTTGGCGCGATCCTTTTGAACCATGGCTATCTCGCCACTGTCACCGGTGAGGGCCCCGAGCGAGCCTTGGTGGCGAACCGAAGGGACAGCACTTATGACTCGCATCGCCATCAACGGATTCGGCCGCATCGGACGCAACGTGCTGCGCGCACTGCTCGAACGCGACAGCACTCTTGAGGTCGTCGCCGTCAACGACCTCACGGAGCCCGCCGCTCTCGCGCGACTGCTCGCCTACGACACCACGGCCGGCCGACTCGGTCGCCCGGTGACCGTCGACGGGGACGCCCTCGTCGTCGACGGCCGTCGCATCAAGGTGCTCGCCGAGCGTGAACCGGCGCAGCTGCCGTGGGCCGAACTCGGTGTCGACATCGTCCTCGAAGCGACCGGCCGCTTCACGTCGGCGGAGGCGGCCCGCGCCCACCTCGCTGCGGGCGCGAAGAAGGTGCTGGTCAGCGCGCCGTCGGACGGCGCGGACGTCACGCTGGCGTTCGGGGTGAACAGCGACACGTACGACCCGAACCTGCACACGATCGTCTCGAACGCCTCATGCACGACCAACGCGCTCGCGCCGCTGGCCGCGGTACTCGACGAGCTCGCCGGCATTGAGCACGGCTTCATGACGACGGTGCACGCCTACACGCAGGAGCAGAACCTGCTGGATGGTCCGCACCGCGACGCCCGTCGCGCCCGAGCTGCCGCCGTCAACATCGTGCCGACCACGACGGGCGCCGCCAAGGCGATCGGCCTCGTGCTGCCGAACCTGGCCGGCAAGCTGTCGGGTGACTCGATCCGTGTGCCGGTGCCGGTGGGCTCGATTGTCGAGCTCAACACGACCGTCACTCGTGACGTGACGCGCGACGACGTGCTGAGCGCGTACCGCGCCGCGGCGGATGGGCCGCTCGCCGGCATCCTCGAGTACGCGGACTTCCCGCTCGTGTCCTCCGACATCACGGGCAATCCGGCTTCGTCGATCTTCGACTCGGCCCTCACCCGGGTCGACGGCCGGCACGTGAAGGTGGTCGCCTGGTACGACAACGAGTGGGGCTTCTCGAACCGCGTGATCGACACACTCGAGCTCATCGCCACCCGCTGACCGGAGCGTGTCCGGCGACTGCGGGACAGGAGCGCGTCGGTACCCGACCGGTCAGGACGCGCTCCGCACGCGGACCCGCGCAGTGCCGGACCGCCCTGGGGCCGGCTCCCATCGGCGGAGGGCAAGACCGCCCGCCACGAAGGAGGGGGAGATACGGCCGGATCATCGGGCTCCACCGCGCGAGGCCTGCGGATGCCTGGCGTGCCACCCGTGCGCGGCAAGCGATTGCGGCCGTGACGGAGAACCACCGGACCCAAGCGGGGATCTGGCCGGTATGGGGGAGTCTTGGCGAAGCACTGGTGGACAGGTTGATTCGGCCGACCGCCTGACCACGTGGAGCCGTGATTTCCCTGTCATGTCGTCCTGTGTCGGCTCGGAGAAGCGAGATGTTCGGCTGCTGTACTAGCGCTCTGCGGGATCGGCGTGTGGGGTGGCTCGGCTGTGGAGTGTGATGAGGGCCAGTAGTGCGGAGAGCAGTGCGGCTGAGCCGCAGACGATGAAGCCGATGGAGTAGCCGTGGCCGAGGGCGTCCAGGGCGAGTGGGTGCAGGTCGGCCAGTTTTGGTGACGCTGTGGAGGCGCCGTTGACCGCGAGTGGGCCGCCCTCTTGGAGTACGGCGGTGCCTGCGCCTTTCAGTGCCGCGGGGAGGGCGGAGTCGTGCAGGGAGCCGGAGAAGTTGTTTGCCGCGCGGCTCAGGGCCACGGCGCCGATGACGGCGGGGCCGAGGGTGAAGCCGAAGTCTCGCAGCAGGTTGGTGGTGGCGCTGGCCATGCCGGCCAGGTGTACTGGCACGGTGTTGACAGCTGTTGCCGTGATCGACGAGACGGTGATCGCGAAGCCCAGGCCGACGAGTCCGAGCGGCAGGATCAGCGAGGTGAAGGTGCTGTCGGTGATCGGCAGTGTGGCCGCCCAGTAGTCTCCCGCCGCGATCAGCAGCAGTCCCGCGCCGAGCAGCAGCCCGGGTGCCGCGGTTGTCAGCAGCCGTTCCGTCAGTGGCAGCATGACCAGCGTGATGCCGTTGAGCAGGACGAATGCCAGCGCTGTCCGCATCGGGGCCTGGTCCTGTACCGGGCCGAGCCGGATGCTGACGGCGTAGGCGGTGCCCAGGAAGGCGAACATGCCCACCACGGCCACGACCGAGGCCACCGCGAAGGCGCGGTTGCGGAACAGGTCCAGGCGAAGGAGCGGGGACTTGGCGCGCTTCTCCGCCAGGACGAAGGCGGCGAGGAACACGGCCGCCAGGACGAAGGCGATGACGATCGAGGGTGAGGCCCAGCCGTCCGTCGGGCCCTGGATGATGGCGTAGAGCAGGGAGAACAAGCCGAGACCGATGGTCAGCTGGCCCGCTACGTCGAGTGAACGCCCTCCGGGGGCACTGGAGTTGACGGCGAACAGGGCGCTGACGGCGGCGCTTGCCGCTGCGATGGCGGTGACCACGACGAAGGACCATCGCCACGAGCCGTAGGTGGCGGTGATGCCTCCGAGCAGCGGAGCGAGGAATCCGCCGGTGGAGAGCAGGGCTGCCCACATCGCGATGACCCGGGCCCGCTGTGCGGGCGAGGTGGTGCCGGCGGCCAGGATGGCCAACGATGTCGGGAACAGGGCGGCGGCGCCCAGGCCCGCCAGAGCCTGTCCGGCCCAGAGTTGGTGGATGCCGGAGGCGGTGGCGCTGACCAGCTCGCCCACGGCCAGCAGTGAAGCGCCGCCGACCAGCAGCCGCTTGCGGCCGAAGAGGTCGCCGAGCAGGCCGAAGGTCAGCTCCAGTACGGCGACCGGGAGCAGGAAGGCGTCGGAGATCCAGGTGAGCTGCGAGCCGACCGGGTGCAGGTCGGACTGGAACAGCCCATTGAGGGTGGCCGGTATGGCCAGACCGATCTGGGCGAGGCAGACGGCGAGGAGACCGGCGACCAGGGTGCCGGTGGTCAGGCTGCGGCCGGTGGCGGTTCTGGCGGCGGGTTCGGTCGTCATCGACACGGAGGGCTCCTGAGGTGCGCGAGCTTGGGACGGGGAGGGGACGCTTCGGGATCAGCGGGTACCGGTCAGACGATTCGGCCGGTAGTCGGCGAAGGCGGCGCCGTCGAGGCCCAATTCGTCGGCGCTGTGCTGGAGTTCGGCGCTGGTGGCGGAGTTGTCCCAGTGCCCGGTCTTGAGCCGGTGCTCCACGGCGTGCAGCCCGGCGAGCACTTCGGCGGTGGCGAAGTTGCAGTGGCTCTGACGTGCCACATAGGCCTGTCGCAGCAGCGCGGAGTCTCCGGCCCTGCGCACCCGCCCGGCGAAGGCCGATTCCTGTTCGACGGGCACCAACTGGTCGGCGGTGGTGTGGATGTCCAGCAGCGGTACGGCCAGGCCCTGTCCGGCGGTGGAGGTCCGCTTCAGATGAGCCATTGCGGTCGGGTCGGCTGTGACGTCCGCACCGCGGGTGAGCCGGTTCAGGTCGTTGCGCAGGTCGAGCCCGGCCTCGCGGTAGAGCGCCTCGACCTGCTGGGCGTGGGCGGACTTGCGCAGCAGCCCGGCGTAGTCGACGCCCTTGTTCCAGGACGTGTTGCCGCCGGCGGACTGCTCCACCGACCAGCGCGCCGGGACGATGAACCCGAGCAGGCCCTGAGCCAGCCATGCGTACTGCTGCTCCTCCTGGCCCGCGAAGTCGTCGCGCGCGGGCGGCTGCCGGCCGGGAGCCCAGTCGGCCAGATTGAGGTAGGCGGCAGCCAGGGCGATCCGAGCGCGTCCCGCCGGGGTCTGCTGCGCCGTTTCCACCGCCTTCGTGAGCCGGTCGGCGAGGGCGCCGGCGTCGGTCTGGCTGTCCAGGTTCACGAGCTTGTCGGCATCGGCAGGGTCGAAGAACGTGGCCAGGGTGTACTCGGCGTCCAGCTGGTAGTTGTCCAGATCTACGCCGCCTGCGACCAGGCCGCACAGGCCGAGCGAGCCGTCGACGCGGCCCGCGCCGTCGCGGGCGACCTGAGCGTTGATGAGGCCGCCCATGGACTGGCCCACCGAGATGACCCGAGTCGGTGTGCCGACCTGTCGGCGGAAGGCGGTGAGTGCGGCGAACTGATCCCGCTCGGCAGAGTCGAGCGCCCACATCGAGCCGTTCGGGTCGTAGGAGGAGCCGACGAGCGCGTAGCCGGAGTTCAGCAGGGCCTGGCGCACCGCGGTCGACGGGGCGTCGGCGGCGGTGGTCGGTCCGAAGCCGTGGCTGAACAGCAGCAGGCTGCCGTTCCACCGCGTGGGCTTGTCCGCGATCCAGGTGGCGCCGTCGGACAGGGTGCCGGAGTAGTGATCGGCGGTCGTGGCGTGGGCGCTGATCGCCGGCCCGATCAGGGCGGTCGCGAGGGCCGTCGCGCAGGCGGCGGCGAGGGTCGAAAGACGGGGTCGGGGCATGGCGGCGGCTCCGCGAGTCGAGGGGGACCGAGTGAGGGAGCGAGCGGGAAGAGCGCTGTGAATGTAGGGCTCTTTTTTCATCGCCGTCAATAGACTGCCCAATAATGCGGCAGACGGGTCCGTGTGTGGACGCACGGGATTCGAGGGCGGAGGGGCGGGGGCCGGGCGCGGATCAGTCCAGCGTCAGGGTGTCGAGCAGTCGGGCGGCCGCGAGCGCGGCCGGGCGTTCCCAGCGGCTGGCCAGGCCTCGGAAGACTGTCTCCGCCTGCGCGGCGGGCCAGTCCGCCGGAAGGTGCTCGGCGGGCAGATGGGGGTCCCGTCGCACCAGGTCCAGCCAGTCGGTGTGCAGCAGGAGCTGGCCTGCGAGTTCGTCGCCGGAGACCGCTGCGGGAAGCGGGTCGGTGCGGTCCCAGCGCTCCAGGAACGCCCGGTACCGTGCACCGATGGCCGACACGTCGAACGCCTGCTCCAGCACCTCGCGGACGTCGGTCGGCGTCTCCACTTCCGCCCGGAACACCCGCAGATACGGCTCCAGGCCGAGACCCGCCACCATCTCACGGACGTCGACGCGCGCCGGAGCCACCCACAGGCCGTTCAGCAGTGGGCCGAAGCCCGCCCAGATCAGCCGGGAGCGTAGGTCGTGCCGCTCGCGGCTCCATGCCTCGGGCAGCGAGAAGCCCACCATCGTCCACCGGCCGTCCCAGTCCCGGTTCACCGCGCCGGTCTGCCAGATACGGTCCCTTCCGTCCGTCAGCACCTGGACGGCGTGCGGTGTCAGCCCGAAGTAGGTCTTCCGGCCCTGGCGACGACGCTCCAGCAGGCCGCGTTTGACCATCCGGTTCAGGGTGGTCCGCACCGCCTCCTCGGTACTGCCCAACCTCCCGAGAGCGGCGATCACGCTCCCCGACGACACGGCGATCGGCCGCCCCAGCACATGAGCACCGAAGAAGGTCAGCATGAGGGACTGGGTACGCGGCTCGGGACCGCTCTCGGCGGTCGGTCCGGCGGCGACATCGACACTGGTCACCGGCACAGCGTAGGCCCGGGGCGAACGGGCTTTGCCAACGCCCAGAAAATGTGTCATTTCTGTGACGGCAATCGAAGAATAGCCCGATATTGGCGATCTAGGCACGGAGGTGGCAGGCGGGGGGATGGCCGCATTCCGGTGGACGGCCGTCCGACCGGTGGTCGTCTCCGCGAGAGCGGAAGCACGCGGCGCTCCAACGTGCCGACCCGCGATTGATCTTGGGGCGCGTCGGTCTGCCGGCTCGGCAAGCGGGTGGTTCAGCAGGCCGTGGCGCGGACGTACACCAGCTCGGTGCTCGCGTTGTGCCGGGTGGGTCGTTCTGCGGCGCGATCGGAGACCAGGGGGTCGATGGCGAGGTGGGTCTCGCCCTAGGTCTCGCGGCGGCCGGTGTACCACTGGAGCGGGCGCCACCGGCGGACCTCGGCGCTGGCGTGCTCGACGCGGATCCGGCACAAGGACTGGCGTCGTTTCATCTCACGCCGGCCGTACCGCTCGGCGACCGGCCCCTCGTTCGGAGCCTTCATCTGTTCCCTCCGTGGATACTCCGTCCTTCAGGGCGGAGAGGAATCGGACTCCTGCGGAGTAGGGCAGGGAAAGATGATCCGCCGTCAGGGCGGATCGTCGTTCGCGGCCAACTTCCCGCAGATAGCCACTAGTTGATGCGACAGTTTGTGAGTTGTGACCACTTACGTGAAGCGGGCGTATCGGTACCGCTTCTGTCCGACGGATGCGCAGGCGGCCGAGCTGTCGTGCACGTTCGGGTGCGTGCGGAAGGTCTACAACCTGGCGCTCGCCGCGCGGACCCAGGCGTGGGTGACCCGTCAGGAGCGGGTGAACTACAACGCCACCTCCGCGATGCCGCTTCAGCAGGCCTGCGGCACCTGTAGACGGTGTTCACCCGTTTCTTCGGTAAACGGGCCAGGTACCCGCGTTTCAAGTCGCGCATGACGTCGCGCAGGAGTGCGGGGTACACCTGTACACGAACCTGCTGACCCTCTCGACCGGGGAGAAGATCACCAGCCCCCGGCACGAGCGCCGGGACCGTGCCGCTCCGGCCAGGCAGCAGCGTCGTCCGGCGAAGAAGGAGAAGGGCTCGGCGAACCGGGCCAGGGCCCGGCTGAAGGTCGCGAAGATCCATGCCCGGATCGCCGACCGGCGCCGCGACAGCCTGCACAAGCTGGCCACTCGGCTCGTTCGTGCAAACCAAACGATCGTGATCGAGGACCTGGCCGTGCGCAGCATGGTCAAGAACCACCGGCTCGCCCGTGCCATCAGTGACGCGGCATGGGGCGAGTTCAGGAGCATGCTGGAGTACAAAGCCCCGTGGTACGGGCGCGAGGTGATCGCTGTGGACCGGTGGTTCCCCTCCTCCAGGCTGTGCTCCGCCTGCGACACCCTGCGGGAAACGATGCCGCTGCACGTCCGCACGTGGACGTGCGACTGCGGTGCGACCCACCACCGCGACGTGAACGCGGCGCACCTCGTTGGCCAGGCCGCGGTAGCCGTCGTCGACCTCGGCTCACACGCCGGGGTGCTGGTGGAACTGCTCGGCGATGCCCTCGGTGCGCACGGAGGCCTGGTCGTGCATCCGGCCTGGGCGCCGGGCTCCGGACCACGGGGTGCGGCCCTGGCCGTCGCTGATCGTGGTCGTCTTGACGATCTTCTGCCTGCGCTTGCCGGAGACGAAGGCCCGTCGGCCGGGCCGACCCGCCCGTGGGCGGCGACCTGGGTCTCCATCCCGTCGATCCGCAAAGTGACGTCCTCGGCCGCGGCACAGGCGAACACGTCCTCCAGGGTCCGCAGCCGGATGCCGAGCCGGTCGGGGACGGCGAACCCACGGTCCGCCGGCAGCGGGCGGACCTCTCCGATCGCCCGGCCGATCGTGGAAGACCTCACCTTGTAGAGCCCGCCCAACGCCTCATGGGTGAGCCCGGTCGGCAGATGGACCGATGTCACCAGGGGTCGGTCGCTGAAGACCAGTTCGTACTTCGGCCCAGCCCCGCCTTCCGTCGACGGTCGCCCTCACGTCGCCCATGACGCCCGGACTCACAGCGCGCCACCCAGCGGGGGCGAGTTCCGCGGCCAAGGCGCCCTGATGTCGGCGCGACAGCCCGCAGAAGACAGGCGGGACATGGCCGTTCGGGCCTGTTGATCGTCACACGCCAGACAACTTGCGCGGCCGTCTCTACGTCCCCGCCCCGCCGACCAAGATCAATCGATGTCGGCTCGTTAGGGTCGGAGGCATGACGACACCCCTTGCAGGCAGTGCCTTCGACTCGCTCCGCCTCGACGCCGTGCCCGACCAGGAGGCGCTGCGCCGGGCGTACGAACTCCCCGGCGACGCGGCCGTGCGCAAGCAGATGACCGAACTCACCGAACACACACGGCGGTTGATCGGCTGCTCATCGCTGGTCCTGGTCGCCAGCGCGGACGCCGAGGGCAACTGCGACGTCTCGCCGCGCGGCGGCCCCGCCGGGTTCGTCGCCGTCCTGGACGCACGGACGGTGGCGATACCGGACGCGACCGGCAACAAGCGGCTGGACACCCTGCAGAACGTCATCGCCACCGGGCGGGCCGGGCTGCTGTTCGTCATCCCCGGGCGGACCACCACTCTTCGGGTGAACGGCAGGGCTGTCGTCTCCACCCGCCCGGAGCTGCTGTCGCAGCTGACCGCCGTGGGAAAGCCGCCGGCCAGTGCGCTGGTGCTGGGGATCGAGGAGGTCTACCCGCACTGCCCCAAGTCGCTGCTGCGCAGCGGGGCCTGGAAGCCGGAGCAGTGGCTGCCGGCCGACGCCCAGCCGACCTCGGCCGAGGTGACGCTGGCCCAACTGCGGATGCCGGAGCTGACGATCGCCGACATCGAGCAGGCGGAGGCGGACTCGCTGAAGTACCGGTACGAGTAACGGGCCGATCTGCGAGTGAACACCAGCCAGCCGAACCCCCAGGCCGGCACGCCCCAAGATCAATCGAGGGTCGGCCCGCAATCTCCAGTAGACGTGCTCGGGGGACGCCATCTCATGGGCCGTACGTGTCTCCATCGACCGGCGGGGATCTCGGTCTGCCGGAGCGCTCGGGGCTCGCGAACTGCTGAGAGATCGGCCCCTGCCGGCGCGCTGGAGAGAGGAAACCTGACCCGCTGCTGCTGGTGGGAACGGATCTCAGACGAGGGATCAAGGTCCCGGAACCATCGAAGGTCTCCGGCTGGAAGGGCGGGCGAGGCGGAACCGGTCCGACGACAGGGATCAGGGGCCCAGAAAGGAGGCAGGCTTCCACCCTGCGCAGCGGAGCCCTTGCACTCACGCGCCGGCTCACCAATGACCCGTTGAGTCACCGCTACTTCTCCTCCTCAGTTGTTGTCAAGCCGCAGTGGTGACGGTAGTTGGGGCGTGGCAAGCGGGCCGAGAAGAAACAGCACAGGCAGGCCGTGTTCGCCCTGGCTCGACGACGTGTCAACGTCCTGTTCGCCATGATCATGACGGACAGGGCGCTGTCCGCCACGTCCCTGAAGCCAGCCCGGCACCGGCAGCAGCGGACGGACCACGGCCCACTCCGCGTCCGTCACGTCGGTGGGATAGCGCCGCTCACGCGTCCCGTTGTCCGCGGCGTTCCCGCACCGGTGAGGGAGACAGTCACACGATGGGGCGACCGGACTGGACCCCGTCGGCGCGAGGGCGTACGAATGCGACAAAGCCTTGGTCTTGATCCGCCGCGTCGGCCGCCGATCGCGAGTGTTGAGCCGATAGGAGAGTTTCGAGGAGTACTTCGAGCCGGGGCGCTTCAGGTGCCAGTTCGCCTCCCGCAGGCGCCTGATGCCGGTTTCGAGCTTCCGATGTACTTTCGCTGCCAGCATGACCAAGAACTCTTTGATCTTCGTGGGCGTTTCCGAGCATGGGTGGACTACGCCGCGCCGCGAGTGCCTGAGGACCTTGATGAAGGAGACGCGGCCCAGATCGATCGCGTTGTCGTCGGCCAGACCTACGATGATCCGCGCAAGGCGGTGATGCACAGTCAGGGGTGCGCCCAGATCTCCTGACGCACCAGATCCGGGTCACCCGAGCGCAGGACCACGACCGGCCCGCGCTGGAACGTCTTGATCTGACGGAACGCCGACTCCGCCTCCCATATCGCATGGTAGGGCCCTGCCGACTCTGCCGCAGGATGGCTCGATCGAGCCTCGTCTGCCGATAGCACCGATCAACGCAGGTCGGAGCAGGCGAACCGCCCTCTGGAACCCAGCAGGTTGCGTTGGACTTTGGTTACGGTTGACGCGTAGATACTTTGGCGAATCGCGCTCGGAGCTTCCGAGTGCACCGTCACCGAATGGTGTCGGTATGGAATCTACTGCCGCCGTGAGTGCACTTGCGGTGTGTCACTGGCGGCTATTCGGGTGAGGGCCTCTCGGTTGAATTGTGATCGCAGCTGGGCGTGTTGCCTTCCCGCCGATTGATCCGACATGAATCATTTCTGTCGGTGTTCCGGTACCCCTTACGGGAACGACACTCGCGATCCGCCCGAAGGAGCCCCGATGCGTCAGAGAATCTCTCGTATCGCCCCGATTCTCATGGGACTCACCATCGCCGCTTTTGACGTCGTTACGCTGCCCGCTGCCGCACAACCTGCCACACCGGCTCCGGACCTGCTCGGCGTGTCGCAGTCGGCTACGGCGCCTACCAACCCAGGGCTCGGCACTCCCTCCGCCGAGGCAAGCAGAACCACTAGTGGCACCAGTCGGGCGTCGATCGTGAACGTGACCAGCTGCAGCGAGAGCGACCTGCAAGCCGCGATCGGCTCTGTCGCGACAGTGGGCGGCACGGTCAACCTCAGGCCCGGCTGCACTTACACCCTCACCGACACCGTACCGCCCAATGACGATAACGGACTGCCGGTCATCAAGAATAGCGTTACGATCAACGGATGCGGCGACATCATCACCCGAGCCGCAACCGCGGCCAATTTCCGTTTCTTCGAAATCGACGGCCCTAATGGAAACCTCACTCTCAACACCCTGATCCTCAGCAACGGTCATGCGTCCACTGGCCTTGGCAACGGCCGGGGCGGTGCGATCTGGCTCAATGGCGCCGGTTCCACACTGACGCTGAACAACTCCAGCCTCACCACCAACACCGCCGACACCTTTGGCGGCGCCATCGACAATGACAATGGCGCGGTGAGCGTCAACAGGAGCACGCTCCATAACAACAAAGCGAGTGCCGGCGGGGCTGTGTTTGTCAACCCATTCGGAGGTTCCGGCACGGCGACCTTCGACAGAAGCAGGATCACCGGCAACCACGCAACCACCCTGGCTGGCGGGATCGCTGCCGCCGTCGGCACGAAGGTGACGTTGACCAGCACCCGTATCACCGGAAACGACGTCACCGGTAACAATGCGCAGGGTGGCGGCATCGCGCAAGCCGGAACCATGACGCTGAAGAGAAGCGAGGTCATGGGCAACACCACCACTGGTGCCAATGCGCAGGGCGGCGGCATCTTTAACACTAGCGGCACAGTGCAGCTCACCAGCAGCCCCGTCGCCGGCAACACCACCAACGGCACGAACTCCCGCGGTGGCGGCATCTTCAATACGGGCTCCGGCTCGGTGGCTCTCACCCGTAGCCCGGTCACCAACAACCGGGCGCTGGGAACGGGAGCAGACGGTGGCGGCGTTTTCAAGGTCAGCGGCACGGTGACGCGGGACGCCAGTCCCATCGTCCGTAACCGGCCCAACAACTGTGGTAGCCCCAGCACTGTACCCGGCTGCTCCTAAGGGTTTCAGAAGTGGATCTTGATATGTCAAGATCCACTTCATGAGGAGGCGCGATCTGACGAATGCGCAGTGGGCGAAGCTGGAGCCGCTGCTCCCGGTCGGAAGGAAGCCTGGACGGCCACCGGTGCACCCCAAGCGACAGCTGATAGACGGCATACGCTGGCACCCGTGCCGGTGCTCCCTGGCGGGACGTGCCCGAGCGGTACGGCTCATGGGAGAGGGTCTACGGTCGGTTCCGGCGTTGGCAGCGAGACGGCACGTGGCACCGCATCTTCGAGCAGCTGCAGGCCCGGACCGACGCCGAGGGACTGATCACCTGGGACGTCTCGGTGGACTCGACCATCGCCCGCGCCCACCAGCAGGCGGCGGGTGCCCGCAAAAGGGGGATCTACAGGTCGAGCCGACCGGTGGTGTCTTCACCGAGCCCGACGACCACGGGCTCGGACGCTCCCGGGGCGGGCTGAGCACCAAGCTCCACCTGGCGGTCGAGCAGGCCCAGAAGCCGATGTCACTGGTGATCGCGGCCGGGCAATGCGGTGACTCCCCGCAGTTCCAGGTGGTCCTGGGCCGAATCCGGGTGTCCAGGCTCGGACCTGGCCGCCCGCGCACCCGGCCGGACAAGGTTCGTGCCGACAAGGCGTACGGCTCCCGCGCGAACCGCACCTACCTGCGCAAGCGTGGTACCCACTGCACGATCCCGGAGAAGCGCGACCAGATCGCCAACCGCAAGAAGCGTGCCTCCCACGGTGGCCGGCCATCGCAGTTCGACAAGGCCGACTACAAAGAGCGCCACGCGGTGGAATGCGGAATCAATCGCCTCAAGCGCCACCGCGCGGTCGCCGCGAGATACGACAAGCTCGCCGTCCGCTACGAGGCGACCGTGCTGGTGGCAGCCATCAACGAATGGCTGCGAGCAGCACGGTCGAAGGAAGTTTCAGCCGTCTCGACCCTGCCATGTGGTCACGCAGGCTTCGTTCCCCTCCAGGTCGGCAAGTACCCAGAAAGCGGGGGCACGGGTCGCGGACACAAGTCGGCCTCCAGCCGTCAGTGCGGTCTCGATCCGCCGGGGTGCCTCGTCATGCGGAACACAGACGTCGAAGTGGATGCGATTGCGCTGTGGACGCGCCCGGTCCATCTGCTGGAACCAGATGGCGGGGCCCTGCCCGACCGGGTCGATGAGCGGATCCTCCGGTCCCTCGGCACCCGCCTCATCCGTATAGCCCAACACCGCCTTCCAGAACGGCCGAATCCCGGCGATGTTCAGTGCATCGATCGCGATCTCCAGAAGCTGGACGGACCGCAGTGCCCCCGTTCCGATTTCGGGCTCTGCCAGAAGCCCGGACCTGTCAGCGGTGGCGGAGATCTGACGCGCGAGTTCGACATCCCGGGTAGTAACCGCTGCGCGGTCCAACGACTGCAGAGTGAAGACGACCCGATCGGGGCGGACATCGACCCGAAGGTGCCGGTCGGCGTCGTCGCCGCACACCGCGACAGTGTCCGCCGCCAAGCTCACCGCCTGAGCCAGCGATCTGACCCGGACCGACGTTCGCAAAGTGCCCAGCAAGAAGCGCCACCCGCAGTCCTGGACCGCCTCTGATGCTTCGTGCCGACTCAATATCTGCTCCATGGCCGCATCCTTGCAGCCTTCGCTGTCAGCCCCGCCTACACGTACTTCTGAAACAGGCCCTAGCTTGATCTTTAACCCGTGCGGCGGGGTCGTGGGGTGGTTGACTTCTTCGTTCGCTGGTTCGCCGATGGTGTTTTGCGGGGTGTGTGCACGTCGTGGCGGTGTGTGGGTCGGGTGTTCTTTCGGCCCGGTGGCCGTCCGGGGCCGGGGCGGGAGTGTTTCGGTGCTTGGGCCGGACAGGCGGCTTGTGGGCGGATGTGCCGAAAGTCGCGGCGGACTCGGGCGGGGGTGAGCCTGTCCGGCGAGGTTGGTCTCTCCCAGGGCCGACGCAGGTCGGCTGCCAGCGGGCGGGCGAGCCGCAGTTGGGTGTAGGCGGCGAGGATCAGCCAGGTCCACCGGTCCGCCGCCTCGGGGGTGCGGATCTTCGGGGAGGTCCAGCCGAGGGTCTGCTTGAACAGGCGGAAGGTGTGCTCGATGTCGAAGCGTCGCAGGTATGCCTGCCAGAGACGGTCGGCGTCCGCCGGTGTGGCATCGGTGCCTGACCACCACAGCCAGACCGGCTTGGGTGTTGCGCCGCTGGGCAGGTGGGCGATGTCCAGGCGGATCACTGTTCCCTCGACGATCGGGAGGGTGCCGTC
This sequence comes from Streptomyces mirabilis, assembly GCF_039503195.1. Taxonomy (NCBI): domain Bacteria; kingdom Bacillati; phylum Actinomycetota; class Actinomycetes; order Kitasatosporales; family Streptomycetaceae; genus Streptomyces; species Streptomyces mirabilis. Next base: position 440,629 of record NZ_JBCJKP010000001.1, on the reverse strand, counting down.
GGCGGCTGCCCAGGAGGAGCGGTGGGTCAGCTTGGGGTGGAGCCGGTTCCATGAGCGGGCGGTGGCTTGGCCGTAGAGGCGTGTGTCGGTGACGGTTTCGGTGTCCGGGGTGCCCCAGGTGTCGGGCTGCCCGAAGACGAACTCGCCGCCGTGCCGGGGCGGCCGGCCCTGGGTGTGCGGGAGCCTGGGTGGGACAGCCCTGCGCAGGACGCGGTCGGATCGCATCCGGGCCAGCACCTGCACGGGCAGGTCTTTGAGGAGGAAGCCGAGGCGGGGTGCGTCGTATCCGGCGTCCGCGACGATGAGGATGTCAGGGTCGCCCGTCTGCCACTGCCCCGCGGTGATCAGTCGCTGGAGCAGATCGCGCAACTGCCGGGCGGTGACGGTGGCGGTGTCGTCCCCGGGCGTCAGACGCAGTGCGTCCAGCGGTGCGGTCCATGAGCTGCGGCCGGGCTCGAGCGCGCAGACGATCGAGTAGGGCCAGCCGGGGACGGGGATGTGCTGGTCCTTGCCCCGGCCGTAGGTGTGGCACAGGATCCGTTGTGGTGAGGTGTGGGCGTCGGGGCGTAGCCAGCAGGTGATGTCGATGGCCAGGACCAGCCGGCCGTCGGCAGCCCGTGGCAGTGGGACTTCGGCCAGTGCCCGCCGCAGCCGGCTGGCATCGATGCGTCCACGGGCCAGGGCGGCGTAGAGCCCGCCATGGCCTCGGCGGTGTTCGCCCACCAGCGACAGCTCAGCCAGCGACCTCACCGGTCCGTCGCCGCACAGAACGGCATCGGCCAGCTCGAACAACGCGTCCGAACGAGCGGTCAGACAGGAGTAGAACTCGCCCCGGAAGCATGACAGTTGCGCCAATGCCTCCGATCGGGCCTCGTGATGCAGCAGACTCATCCTCACGGCCTTCGTGCTGGACGTGTGTGTTCCTTGGTCGGAGCACATGTTCAGCCGAAGGCCGCTTCCGTGTACGCCGGTTACCGAACCGAGTGATCAAGTTCGACGCACCATTCGACGCCGGATGTTAAAGACCAAGCTAGTACTCCAGCCGGACTTCTGTATTTCTCCTGGTCAACGGCCTGGCGGTGGGGAGTGTAGCGAGGATTGGGCGTGCGGGGGACGGTCATGGGCCGACCGTCCCACCGACGAGTGCCCGCGGGCATGTAATGACAGTGCGACGAGCAGTCCGTTGTCGTGATCCACGGTGTACCGACGAACACCTGGCACCTGGAACTCGAAGAACTCTTTCTGCAGACCGGAGCCCGCTTCTGCCGTGTAGAAGCCCGGCGGCGGATGCGGGACTACGTCCGCGGACTGCTCGGCCCGGTGGGCCGAAAGAACAGCCGGCAGCTCGCCGAATACGCCGGCCACGCCACCCCGCACGGCCTGCAGCACCTGCTCTTCCACAGCCGCTGGGACGCCGAGGGCCTGCGCGACGACCTGCAGGCCCACGTGGCCGAACAATTCGGCTGTGCAGACGGTGTGCGGATCCTTGACGACACCGGCTTCGTGAAGAAGCGCACCACCTCCGCAGAGGTGCAGCGCCAGTACTCCGCCGCGACACCCCGTGGAGCCTGGCGACCGATCGTCGGTGTTGGGGCCCGGGTTCCCCATGAATACGGCTTCGGTCCACAGGGTGTCTGCTGAGAGCGCGTAGTTCCCACGTGTGCTCGGCTGCGTTCTCGGTCGCGAGCGGCGTCAGTCCATACGGCGGTGGTCTTCCTTGCTCCAGGCGCGGGTGTCACGGGGCGGAAGGTACGGCTCTTCACCCTTCGGAAGTCCGCCGATGACGGCACGCTGGCGGGCCAGTTCCGCGTCGAATTCGAGGCCGAGCAGGACCGCGATATTGCTGAACCACAGCCACATCAGGAAAACGATCACGCCGGCGAGCGTGCCGTACGTCTTGTTGTACGACGCGAAGTGAGCCACGTAGAACGCGAACCCCGCCGAGGTGAGCATCCAGACGAGCAGGGCCAGCACACTGCCCGGAGTGACCCAACGGAAGCCGCGGCCCTTCACGTTCGGCGCCGCCCAGTACAGGATCGCGATCATGACCATGACCAGGATGACCAGCCCCGGCCACTTCGCGATCGACCACACCTTCAGCGTGGCGTCTCCGATTCCGAGCGCCGCACCGGCCGCGCGGGCCACGCCGCCAGTGAACACCACGATCAGTGCGCTGATCACCGTAAGGACCAGCAGCACCACCGTGACACCGACCCGGATCGGCAGCACCTTCCACACGGGACGTCCCTCGGGCATGTCGTACACCACGTTGGCACTGCGGATGAACGCCGCGATGTAGCCGGAGGCCGACCACACCGCCAGCACGATGCCGACCACGGCCACGATCGAGCCGAGGCCGCCGGGCGCCTGTAGCTGCCGTACCGCGTTGCTGATGATGTCCCGGGCCGAACTCGGCGCCAGTTTCTCGATGTTGTCCAGGACCTGCTGGGTCGCCGACTTGCCGGCGATGCCGAGCAGTGAGACCAGGACCAGCAGTGAGGGGAAGAGCGAGAGGACCCCGTAGTACGTCAACGCTGCGGCCCGGTCGGCGAGTTCGTCCTTCTGGAATTCCCTGATCGTGCCCTTGAGTACCGCCCACCAGGACCGCTTCGGCAGTTTGCTGGGCTTGTCCGGCCTAGGCCGCTCGACCTGCTGTCCGGGTCCCGATGTCCGTGCCATACCACTGGGGTATCCCGACCCGGCTCGATCATGCGTCGGCGTCGCCTCTGTCGCCTTGGTCCGCTCAGCCGTTCAGGACGCCCGGCAGGGCCAGCGCCGCCAGCAGCGTCGTGCCCACCAGCATCCACGCCACGTAGTCGCCGATGTGGCCGGACTGCAGGCGTCGTAGCGGAGCCATCCATGACGGTTCGCCGAGCGGCTTCGTGCGGGTCACTGCGAACGTGGCCAGGCCGAGGGCCAGTAGGGTCGAGGTGAGACCGAGGAGTAGCCCGGCAAGGGTCCAGTGCGGCGATGGGGCGGCCTCGCCGGACACGGCGCGCCCGACCGCGGCGGCGAAGCCGGGTACCGCGCCCACGGCGAGGGACGCGACGAGCAGCACGGCGGGGACCGCGGTCATGGTGTCCGGTACCCGGCTCAGCCGGTGCCGAGTCTCCGGTTCCTCTGTGATGCCGGTGGTCTCGTACGACGACTCGTCGCCGGGCTGGGCGCCGAGGCCGAAGAACACCCGCGCGGCGACCCGGAGTACCGCGCCCGCGGTCACCGCCGACACGGCGACGAACAGCACGGTCAACGGGCCGCCAACCGACTCCTCCAGCACCGCCTTGCCGAGCCCGATGCCGAAGGGGGGCAGACCGGCGAGGCTCAACGCGCCGACGACGTACAGTACGGCGACTCCGCGCAGCCTGCGGGCTCGCCCGTGCAGGGCGTGTTCGTCAACCGAGCCGTACCGGTCGAGGAGTACGCCGGTGCAGGCGAACAGAGCGGCTTTCACCCCCGCGTGGCCCAGGATGTACAGCGCGACCCCGTCGTCGGCCTCGGGACTGTGGCTGCCGATCCCGATTCCGATGAGGAAGAGCCCCATGTGGGCGACCGTGGAGTACGCCAGCAGCCTTTTGATGTGCCGCTGGTACCAGCACATGACCGCGCCGACCGCGGCGGTCAGTACGCCGAGGACGACGAGGGCGCGTTCCAGGTCGGACGCCGGGATTCCAGCGGGGCCGGAGAAGACCGTCCGGTAGATCCGCCAGACGCCGTAGGCGCCGAGTTCGACCATGACGCCGGACAGCAGCATGCACACGGGCGTGGGGGCGACGGCGTGTGCGTCCGGCAGCCAGAAGTGGAACGGCACGGCCGCGGCCTTCACCAGCAGGCCGGTCAGGACCAGCGCGAAGGCCGCGAGGGTGAGGGCGTCGGGGCCGCCGTGCCGGTCGAGACCCTGGCCGATCTTCACCATGGCGAGTTCGCCGGTGCGCGCGTACAACAGACCGATGCCCATCAACACGGAATACGCACCTAGAGAGTTGAGGACACCAAAGGACAACGCGCCCTGCACCGCCTTCGCCTCCTCGACGCGATGGCCGGTCAACGCGTACGCCACGACACTCATCAACTCGAAGAACACGAAGGCGTCGAACAGGTCCCCCGCGACCGCGAAGCCGCACATGCCGCCCTGGAAGAGCAGCATCAGGGCGGGGAAGGAGCCGGCGTGGCGACGGGGCGCTTCGTCGAAGTAGCGCCATGAGTACGCCAGAGCCGCCACGGTCAGGAGCGAGGCGAGCGCGGCCATGCCGAGGCCGGGACCGTCCCCGACGAGGACGATCCCGACGCTCTCGCCGCCCTCGGGGGTCCAGCCACCCACCCATTCGGTCAGGGGCGGCGAGGAGTTGAGCAGGAGGACGATCGCGAGTCCGGCCGTTCCCGCGGCGAAGGCGCACCCCACCGTCTCGGCGGCGACGCGGGGCAGGCGGTGCCCGCCGGCGACGAGGAGAGTGGCTCCGAGCAGGGGGACGGCGACGAGGACCGGCAGCAGGTGGTGCATCAGCCGCGCAGCTCCGAGAGTTCGTCGGGGTCGACCGTGCCATGGCGCTTGGAGATCTGGAGAACCAGGGCGAGCAGTACGGCGGTCACCGTCGCCCCCACGACCACGTCGGTGAGGGCGAGGGCCTGGACCACCGGGTCCACCACGGGGCGCGAGCCGGGCTTCAGGTCGGAGAAGACGGGCGCGGTGCCGCCGTTGCGATAGCCGACGGCCAGCAACAGGACGTAGGTGGCGGACTGGCAGACCGCGAGACAGCCCACGGCGTGGATGAGATTCCGGCTGGTCGCCAGCCCGTAGCAGCCGACGAGGAATACCCAGGCGGCGACGAGATACGGCAGGACCGACATCACTTCCCGTCCCCTTTCTCGATCTCCACGGCCTGGTCCAGGAAACGGGCGAGCAGCACGACGACCGCGCAGGCGACCTCCATGCCGATGGCCGCGTTCAGCAGCGGGACGGTGCCGCCCGACGACAGGGTGTTGAACGTGCCATAAGGAAGGAAGTTGGCGAGGACGGCGGTGCCGGCGACGGCGCCGGCGAGGCCCAGCACGAGGTAGGCGGAGGCCGCGAGCGCGTCGCCGGCCTCGTAGGAGCCGACCGGGCGGATGCGCTCCAGCGCGCGGTAGTCGGCGCCCAGGTAGAGCAGGTGAAGGGCGGTCGCCACCACGACACCACCCTGGAAGCCGCCGCCCGGGCTGAGCTGGCCGTGCGCGATCACGTAAAGGCCGGTGAGGACGGCGACGGGCAAGACGACGAGCGCGTACCGGCGTACGGGGAGCGCGACCTCCTCGGGTTCGGGCTCGGCGCGGTGCTCGTCGCGGGTCTGGCGCAGCAGGACGACGGTGCCGAGGACGGACGCGAAGAGGATGCTCATTTCGCCGAGGGTGTCGAAGGCGCGCTGGTCGAAGTTGACGGAAGCGATCGTGTTCGCGGTATGCCGGGCGAGGGAGGCCCGCACCACCCGGTCCCCGTACGGGTGCCGGACCCCGCCGAAGCCCGGCAGACAGAAGCAGGCGGCGACCAGCAGGGCCGCGAGGCCCGCACCACCGACGGCGAGGACGATCAGCCGCACCCGCCGGGTCACCGTTCCTTCTCCTTCCGTCGCTGCGGCCGCCGGACCTTGCGCACGGACAGCATCACCAGCAGGGGAGTCAGGGCGGAGCCCACAGCAAGCTGGGAGAGCGCCACGTCGGGGGCCTGGAGCACGGTGAACAGAACGGCCAGAACCGTTCCGAGTACCGCCAGCACGAGTGCTTGCCGCGAGGGATCACGGGTGGCCACGGCGGCGGTCGCGGACGCGGCGACCAGCAGCAGCGCCACGACGATCAGCGGATCATCCACGCGGGCTCCTCGTGAAGCCGCCGGACAGGGCACGGGACGCGGTGAGGTTCCCGCCGATCAACAGGGCACCGACGACCAGGAGTTTCACCAGCGCACGGCCTGGACCCGTGGCCACACACACGGTGACCACGACACCGCCACCGAACGCCGCGACCGCGTACGTGAGCCCCCACGCCCGCGGCGGATCTTTCGCCAGATCCTCGGCGAGCAGCCGGGCGAAGACGAGGGTGCCGACCGGCCCCAACAGGGCCAGGGGCAGGGCGAGATCGACGTACGACGGCCGGTCGTAGCCCTGGGCCAGGAGCAGCAGAGCAGGGCAGGTCAGCGAGGTGGACAGGTTCTGTGCCACGACCCGGCGCCGCAGCGGTCCCGTGGCGACGCCCCAGACCGTGGCTCCGACGCCCACGGTGAGCGCGGCCGTCGCGGTGAGGGTCCAGCCGTTCACCACCTGCTCACCGCCCGCCGCACACCCCACGCCGCGACCGCCGCGACCAGCGCGGCGGTAGCGCCCACGAAGAGTTCCAGGGTGGTCACCGCACTGATGAAGACCAGCCACAGCAGGGCGAGAACGGCCCACCATGCCAGGATCTCGCCCGCGTCGAGCAGCGTCGTACGGCGGTTCACATGGCACCTCCACCGATGAGACCAACTCGCCCTATTTGGTTGGTTTCTTCCGTCGTGTCATCCAAGCATCGCTGTTCCTCCACCAGGTGGCGACGCGCGATTACCTGGCATCCGAAGTGCCCTGAGAGGGCGAAAGGAAACCGGTCACAAAGAGGCGGGGGGTCTCAGGCCGCACCGCGCATGACTTGACGTGGTCACGCTCCGGCAGTGCCTGGAGACCGGGTTCGACGGCCTCGCGGTCGACGAGAGTGTCGAGAGCCGGGTCGGGCGTCCCGAGCGTGTCGCTGAAGGAGCACCCGCCCTCGCTGCCGGGTAGCCCGCGTCCAGCGAGAGAGCGGTGACACTCTCATGGGCCTCCAGCCCGACCGGACGTCCTCGTGTTGGCCGCCGCGATGGGGACGGTAGCGCTGGGTCTGGGAGCGGTGCTACGGCGCAGACGCCCACCGTAGGGGCACCAACTAGCGGGAACTTCAAACCTTGAGCTGCGCGGACTGCATCCCGTACCCGACGCTCGTCTTCGAGACGTGCCGGTAGGCGTCGCGGCGTTCCTGCAACGCCCCGTTGTAGAGGGAGCGGTGATCCCGCAGCATTTCGGACAGCGCCTGAGCCTGCCGGACGGTAGGCCGCATGAGGAAGTTGTACGCAGGGATCACCCCGACGCCCTTCGCGTGCACCACCCGCCGAAGGTCGCCCTGTTCACGCTCGTCAACAGCCTCAAGGGAGCGAGCTCCCGTTACCTGCGCGCGGAGTACACCGGCCGGATTGGCACGGGCTCGGTGTTCTGGTCCCCGTCCTGCTTCGTGGGATCCTGTGGCGGCGCACCGCTGAGCATCGTCAAGGGCTACATCGACAGCCAGACGCGGCCAGCCTGACCGTCACCACAAAGACGCAGAGATCTCCGGCGCTTCGCGCCTCCGGGCCGGGGACCGCATTCCCGCCCGGCCTCAAGACCGGGATTCCCTGCGAAGAACAAGGGATGGACGCGGTACGAGCGGAGTGCCGGGGTACACGGGAGCGGTGCCACCAACCCGTCTCGGACGAACTGCTCGTGGGCGACGGCACAGGGTGAGTGTCACTGCCAGGGCCATGCACGGCGAGAGGCGGCCGGGGGTGTTCAGTGGTGACACCTGCGCCCATTTGAGGCAGTCGAGGAGAGGCGTCGCGATGTCTGCGCAGTCCGAACCCGATTCCGCTCGGGAGGAGCACGGTGCGGTGGAGGAGACGGGCGTGAACGGCGCCGACCCCGGCCCGACGGACGCCGCACAGGCGTCTTGGAAGGCGCCCCAGGAGCCGCCGCATCGCGATCCACGCGGCGGTCGTAGGCGGTCATGGGTGACAGTGGGGTTCGCTCTGAGCCTGGGCGCGAGCCTGGCGTGGCTCGCCGTTCAGACCGTTCTGCGGGTCAGTTCGATGCTGACCCTGTTGCTGCTGGCCGTGTTCATCGCGATCAGTCTGGAACCACTGGTCGTGTGGTTCACGCGCCGTGGTCTGCGGCGCGGCTGGGCCGTCGCGATCGTGCTGACGGGGTTCGTCGTGGTACTCGGCGGATTCCTGGCGCTGGTCATTCCGCCGGTGGCCAAGGAGATCAGCGCGCTGGTGGACGCGGTGCCCAACTGGCTGGAGCAGCTCCACGACCACCAGTCGGCGATCGGTCGTCTGGAGGACCGCTACCACCTGGTCGAGAGGGCCAAGCAGCAGATCGGCTCAGGAAACGGAGCGAGCGGTCTGGCAGGGGGCGTACTGGGCGCCGGGCGGATGGTCCTGAGTACGGTCACGTCCACGGCGATCGTGATCACGGTGACCCTGTACTGCATGGCGGCCCTGCCGACCATCAAGGAGTTCGGCTACCGCTTCGTGGCGGCCAGTCGCCGCGAGCGGGTCGAGGGCGTGGCCGAAGAGATCATGAACCGGATAGGGAAGTTCATGCTCGGCAACCTCGTCACCTCGGGGATCGCCGGTGTAGCGACCTTCGGCTGGTGCGCGTCCACCGGTGTCCCGTACGCCGCCGCGCTGGGCATCTTCACCGCCCTGATGGACCTGATCCCGATCGTCGGCTCCACTCTCGCCGGAATCGTCGTCAGCCTCGTCGCCCTCTCCGTGTCCCTGCCGATCGCGATCGCGACCGCGGTCTTCTACGTCGTCTTCCGGGTCGCCGAGGACTACCTCATCGTGCCGAGGACGATGAAGTTCGCCGTCGATGTCCACCCGTTGGTCACCGTGCTTGCGGTGCTGGTCGGCGGAGCGCTCCTTGGCATCATCGGCGCCCTCGTCGCCATCCCGGCGGCCGTCGCCGCCGGCCTGATCCTCGACGAGTACGTGTTTCCCAAGAAGGAGCGGGAATGACGCCGCGTCGACGGAAGACGTTCCCATAGAGGGTGGCCCGACGGTCGGGACCGATTCCGTCAGCCACAGATGACCAGTTGCGCGCCTGCTCCCGATCCACGGTTCTGGCCATTTCCGCCGACGGATGCGCTCCGTTTTTCCTCTGACGTCGGCGGGTGGGCGGCTCCGGTGCGGGACTCAGGGCGCGGGTGCGGCGCCGGTGCCGGCACCGTGTGCGGTGCATCTGTCCGGACGTGATGCCGCGAGGCGGCGGTTCGCGCGCAGGCAGGCGGCCAGGGAACGGAACGTGGTAACTGTCCGTGATGCCGCCCAGCGACACGCCACCGCCGCCGAGCAGCCGGAGGCGTCGTCGGAGATGCGTGACCCGAAGATTCCCGGCTCAGAGGTCCCCGACACGAACGAGGCCGGAACCGAGGGGAAGGGCGCCCCACCCTCTGTCCGTCCACGTCCGGGGCACCCGTGCCCGACGAGCCGCCCGACTGACGCTCCACGTGCCCAGGAGCCTAGGCGGGCGACGAGGAAGGGACGCCCCGCGATCGTTGTGAAGTGAGGACACGAGAGGGGTACTCGCACCCGTGTCATGTCAGGGATCGGTCCGCCTACTGACAGCTGACAGGAGCCGCCCCGTCGGCCTTCGGCCTTCTGCGGACGGCCTTCCCCACCGACCGGCCCTCCGATGACGTGCCTCAGGAGCAGGAGGTCGACGATCTGTGGCTCACGACCAAGCGGTGACGAGCCGGGGGACCTACGCCACGTACTTCGAGCGGCTACCGGCGCTGGACGAGGCAGGCGACCTGCTGCCGCACTGGCCGGGCGGGGCTGGAAGATGATCCTCCTGGCGACCTCGGCGAGTGGCGCGGAACTATCCGCGCTGCGTGGCGCCATCGACGCGGACGACGTCATCCTCGGGGCGGCCGGTGCAGACGACGTCGACGACGGCAGACCCGCCCCCGACCCCGCCCGGCAGGCCGGGTGGCCGGCCGGTGTGCCCAGTGAACGAGCCGTGTTCGTCGGCGACACGGTCTGGGACATGAAGGCCGCCGTGCGGGACGGGGTGGTCCCCGTGGCGGTGCCCACGAGCGGACCTGGAAGCGGCTGCCGCCCGCGCGTCGTACCGAGATCCCGCCGACCTCCTCAGACACCCGGACGCCGGCGTCTTCGCCGACCGCGAGTCAGCAGGGGAGACCACAGTCCCGAGCCGTTGACCGAGCGCAGCGTCTGGTCGTACAAGGTGGCTCTGCGCCTGGCTACCGCTTCGTGGAGGCGCGGGCCCGGTCGCGGACTGTTCCGGCCCCGGTCTGCGGGGGCCATGCCCAAGTGGCCATGTCCCAGGCCTTCCCGGACGACGGCGCCTATTCCAGGACCGCCCGAACTGATTCGTGACGCCTGCGGCTGCTCGCGGGCGTCACTGGAGCTATGGGCTATGGGCTATGGGGATGGGGTACGGCGTTGCGGATCGTCGGCCTCGCGGGCTCGACGATGCCGCTTTTCATCGTTCGCCGCCACTCCGACAACCCAGGCATCCTGAGCTCCGTCCGCGCGCTCCTGGTGACGGCGTTGGGATCTATCGACTACGGGTACCCGGAGACCGAACAGCGGCGAAAGCACCCCGCACTACACGGAGGGAGGGTTCCATCACTCAGCGTGTCAGCCACGATCTGGTCACGGTGAAGCGACGACGACCTCGGCCGCGCGGTGGAAGTGCGCGAGCATTCGATCCGCCGTGTACCGGTCGTCGATGAAGCGCAGCACGCGGTGGGCATCGTCACCATCGGAGACCTGGCCATTGAACGCGACCCAGAGTCCGCTCTCGGCGACATCAGCGCTGCGCGGCCCGACAAGCAACGCGTCCTCCTCCATACGATGGTGGTGTGATGCCTGGAGACTCGAATCGATCGGCCTGCTCTGCGCCACTCCAACGTGGTCGGGCCCCACGCCCACCACGCCGCCCCACGGCCCGCTGAACATCCGTTAAACCCAACGACGTGACCAGCCCACGAAGAGCTGGGCCCCGAGAGGAGCGTGCGCCATGACGACTCCTGACCCCGACCCGACGCGAACCCCGGACATCGAGCCGGGCCGCGGTGTGTCACCCGGTGAGACACCGCCCGCCGAAGGGGGCATCTATGGCATCTCCCATCCGGAGCCACCCGAGCAGGGCAAGGCATGGGGACCGATGGCACTCGTCCTGATCATGGTGGTGGTGGCACTGATAGCGATCGGGCTGATCGCCATGGTGGTGACCCTGATCGGATAAGGCCTCCTGCACATGCTGAGAGACGCGCCAGGCCTCGTCGGGGACGTGGCTGCCGGTCCGCGCTCCCATCCGCAGCATCACTCCGGCCTTCACGCAAGAAGCGGCCGCGCCCGTGGCGTAGAACGAGCCCCTCTGCGAGGAACGCGATCACGGCCGCGACCTCCCGGGCATGGCTCGGGCGCCTCAGCGGCACACTGGCGACCTGTTGGCCGCGCTGAACGAATCCGTGGCTCAGGCCAAGGCGTCCCGCCGGCAGTGCGGGCAGGCCGGCGCGCCGCCCTCGGTAGGCGCGCGCAGCGCCGTGTCGCTCCTGACGCCCTTGGAGCGCTTCCCCGCGTTCCGGCAGTCGCCGGTGTTGGGGGCGATGACGACGGCCGACCAGTTTCAGCAGCGTCACTGGTAACCATGCCCAGCCGCCTGCCTGTCTGCTCACGCCCGCGCTTTCCCTCGCCGGTGGGAGTACAGGGAGACGGTGGCCATGGGTTGGCTGGCCGGGAGTTGGGATGTGGCGCCGGTGCGGAGCCGGGGGGAGTTGTTGAGGCTTTTCTAGTGGGTGCGGGGCCGAAGGAGCTGGTGCGAGGGGGTGTGTTCGATGATCAGGATGGCGGCGTCGTCAGCGGGAGGTCCGCCGATGTGGGCGAGCAGGTCGTGATGGATCCGGTCCAGCAGATCGTCGGGGCCTGTGGCGGGGAAGGACGCCACCCGCTCGGCGAGCGGATAGAACGCTCTGGCCGGTGAGCGGGCCTCGATGACACTGGTGTCTGCCACGTCGTCCATGTTCCGGCTGACGCTGTCGTCAAGGGCAGTGACCAGTTCAAGCAGAGAGGCGCAGCGGTGAGTGCCCTCGCGGAAGGCACTCAGTACCAGGGAGGCCTTACCGATCGCGGCGAGGCCGTGGCCCCGCACATCGCCGATCACCACCCGGGTCGCGGCATGCCCGGCCCGGCCGACCGCAAAGAGATCACCCCCGATCTCCGCTTCGTCCTCCGCGGACAGGTACAGCCACGCCACCCGCAACGGCCCGATCCGGCGCGGCGGAGGCCGCAGGAGAACCCGTTGCGTGGTCGCCGCCACCGAGCGTGCCCGGCTCAGCGCACGTTCACGCCGCTCCGTGACGTATCGCAGGAAAACTGTCAGGGCGGAGAGGACGAGCAGCGCGAGGATCTGCGCCGTGCGGTTGGCCGTGGTCAGTCCGCCTTCGAGCGCGGCGACGAGCACCAGGGCCGCCACCGCGAGGGCCCGACGAGAGCGGTCCCCCGCGTCCCGGAGAGAGAGGCGGTGAGCGCGGGCGCGATGACCAGCAGAGGCCCAAGATGGACGTCGGCCGGCGTGTAGAGATCCAGCACGGTGATCGCCACGATCAGTACGAGCGGGATCGCCACCAGCCCGCCGTTCGATGGCTCCTCCAGGAGGCGATCACGCGACAAACGCCCACGCCGGACACCCATGCGCCCGTTCTGCCCCGACGCGCTCCCACCGAGGCGGCCCCACGAGCAGCGAGTCTCCTCCGGCAGGTGAGCACCGCGTTCCAGCAGCCACTCGGGAGGCGGAGGCCACCGGGCCTCGCCCCGGCGCCGCTCCCCGATCGTCATACAGTGATCGATCTGGGCGAGACTCGCAGTCGCCTGCAGTACGAGCACGCACCCGCGCTACCGCAAGCGGCGTTGCGGACCCCCGCACGGCTGGTACGCCTGCCGGTGACTCCTCCCTGTATCGCGGTTTCAACGGAAAAGAATCGGAAATTCACAATAGAGAGGGATATAAGACGTTCACGTTAGGGGGTTCTGCCCTATGTCGACATCGACACTTCTGGCGATCATCATTGCCATCGTGGTGGTGATCGCCGTGGCTGTGGCGGCGTCGATGGTCATGCGCCGCCGGAAGCTGCGTGAGCGTTTCGGCCCGGAGTATGAACGCACGATGGGGGATGCCGGCAGCCGCATGGCCGGCGAGCGTGAGCTCAGGGCCCGCGAGAAGCGGCATGACGCGCTGGACATCAAGCCGCTGGACAGCAGTGTCAGGGATCGGTACACCCGGGACTGGGCCAGCGCGCAGGATGAGTTCGTGGACCGTCCAGAGGACGCCGTGCATGACGCGGACCGCCTGGTGACCTCCTTGATGCACGAACGCGGTTACCCGACCCAGGACTTCGATCAACAGCTCAAAGACCTCTCGGTCGAGCACGGCCGCACACTCGAGCACTACCGGGCCGCCCACGATGTCGAGGCGCTCAGCAACCGACACGAGGCGACCACCGAACAGTTGCGGGGCGCCATGGTGCACTACCGGGCCCTGTTCGACGAGCTGCTCTCCGACGGCGGCGGACCCCGCCACGCCCGAGCCTGAACGGCTCAGCGAACGGCCCGTCGCCCCGATCCGTAAGCCCAGGTGTCCGGGAACGGAGGAGATATGCAACGCGAAGGCATACCGGACACCGCCGCCGCGAGCGGCCGGTCCACCGACGACCTCGCCCAACCTCGCGACAGGTCCACGCCGGAGGGCGCGGCGAGTAGGCAGGCCGAAGTGCCGACCTTCCCTGGCGAGAGCACGAACACGTCGAGCAAGCCCGCCGAAGGTGAGGCTGGCGGAGCCGTCTTGGGCCCTCGGGACGAGGCGGGAGCCGACTCCGGCACCCAGCGCCAAGCCACCGCCCCGGGCGCCCACGCCGAGGACGAGGCCCTCCAACTCCTTACCCCCGAGGATGAGGAAGGGTTCCGCCTGCGCTGGCAGGAGGTGCAGAACAGGTTCCTGGACGACCCGCGCGGCGCCGTGCACACTGCCGATGCCCTCGTCGCCGACGTGATGCAAAGGCTGGCCGCCACATTCGCCGACCACAAACAAGAACTGGAAGGACAGTGGAGCCGGGGCGAACAGGCGAACACCGAGGACCTGCGTCTGGCACTGCGCCACTACCGGTCGTTCTTCAACCGCCTGCTGGTCACCTGACGCTGGGTGGCAATGATCACCACGATGCATCCGGCGAGCGTCGCTAACCCCCAGGCCAGTGGCGTTCCGTTTGCTGATTCTCGCTCACCGCGGCACTCCCTTCACGTGGAGGGAAGCCTGCCATCCAGATCAGCAGGCCACCAGGCCATGCTGCCCCTTACGCAGCCCGCGCCGGGGCCCCTGGATCCTTTCGGTTGCATACCAGGGCTCGCCGAGCTGCAAGCGGGGAAGGGCCGTTGACGCTGACAGATCAGCGCGTATCCGGCCTGTGTGGGCCCGACGGTGCCCGGCGGATCAGCCTCAGTACCGCTGGTACCGCTCAACTGTCGGCAGGGGCAACGACGACGGACCGAAGGTGGGAGCAGGTCCCTCCCACGGCCGTCTTGGGGATGCGCATGCGGTGCAGCAGATCGCGAGTGAGGCGTTTCTCAAGCGTGGTGTGCCAGGTGACACCGGGATGCTGAGAGCGCAGATGCGACAGCGCCCTGGTGCCCAGCCCGCAGTCGCGGAACGGTTCGTCGAGGACGACATCGGTGATCACGCCCTCGGCGCACTCCTCGCACGCTCGATAGGTCACCCGCCCGACCACCTTGCGAATGTGTACCAGCAACAGGCACTCCTCGCCCGCGCTCTCCAGAGCGGATGAGGGCAGCAGTTCGACGCCGCGGTAGGCCAGAAGCCTGCGATGCCACCGGCCCCCTCGTCGTCCATGGCGCCGATGCCTGCCCCCGGCCTGCCGTTGCGAGGAGCCCTCCCGTACAGGCCGACCGTGTGCGTTGCTCATGGCATACATCTGGTTTCCCTTCATTTCATGGCGCCTGCCCCCAGTCCTCGGGCTTCATGTCACGACGCCAAGAACGCATTACTTCCCGTGCACGACCCTCGCTGGGGCGCCAGGTGGGCTGTTTCAGCTGGTCAGAGCCTCTTCGGCGGTGGAGTGACAGGGGAGGGGGCATCAATGCCGACGGTTCTCAGGACGCGCTGGACGGATTCCCGCACGCCCGCCAGGCGCAGCCGGTTCGACGGTCCGGTGGGCGGCGATGAGCACGTTGATGCCACTGGAGTCCATGGGTGTCGGTCACAACTTCCTCGACCGCGCTCGCTGGGCTGACAGGTGGTGATCCCGGCAGTACGCCGTTTCTACGAGGTGCGCGGAGGGTGGCGGGCTGAGAGCTGAGCGCCGGGCGGTTCGTGAGCGGCTGCGAAGAGAGGCGGCCGAGCGCTTCGTCCGCGGCGATGCCACAGCCGTCGTCGCCCATGACCTGCGGGGCACCACCGCCCACTCGGCGCAACGTGGGCGGAGGGCCTGGACTGGGGCGGTCCGCAGGCACCGGCGTCGTAGTGTCCGGCCGGGGCGGCCCGTGATGGGCGGGATGCCGTCGGCGAGAGCGAGGGTCTGGGTGACGTCGTTCACGTTGGCCGCGGTGGTGATGACCTTGAGCGGGGTGCCGTGTCCGTCGCCAATCAGGTGGTGATTGCTGCCCGTCTTCCGCCGGCCGACCGGTGACGGACCGGTGTCGGGGCTCCTCTTTAGGGCACTCCGCCAGCAGTTATGGGTGCATGTCACAGCGGGGCAACAGACTCACCGGAGCGGGCTGAAAGGCTTTGACGGGGGCACTCGGGTTTCTGCGGCACCGATGGGTGCCGCTCTCCGAAGGAAAGAGGAACTCGTGTACATAGGTCTTGGTACCGTCGTCGTCATCATTGTCATCGTCGCTGTCGTCATGATGTTGCGTCGCCGCTGAACCGTGCCTCCCGCGCCACACGATCACCCATGACTACAGCCCGCACCGGATTCCCTTCCACGGATCCCCGGGCGGGCATGGTCACGATCGGTGGAGGACGGCGGGGGCGCAGTGGGAGCTGCGCAGTCTGCTTGGCACATCGAGCCCGTGCACACTTTTGTCCGCGGCTCGGCAGGTGGTGGCGCCCGCGCCCGGTATCCGGAGGATCGCATCTCCGCAGGCACTGGGGGCCTGTCGGCCGCCGCATCACAACGCGTGCGCCGACGGCGACGTGCGCCTTTCCAGATCAGGCAGTCTCGTAATCGTGCTCGTAATCGTGCGCCCGACCCCCTCTCCACTCCACCCGCACTGGATCGTCGAGGACGTCCTCACCGAACGCCAGACCGGCGCGGCGCAGGAACTGCACGACCTCGTGGTCTGAGTGGGCCAGGCCGACGTCCTCACCGCGCACGATGACCGGACGACCGCCCGCCTTGAGCGGCCGTGCACGACGATCGGCGCGCTGTCATGGTTCCAGCGTGTGGCAGTACGACTTCCTATGCCACATCGGATCTCGCCCAAAGGCGAGCCACGCGCACCGGCGCCACTACCGGTTTCAAGCCTGTGCCGCCCGGAGCTCTCGCCGTTCCACCAACAGCATGAGGAATCGCTGCAACGGGACACATGGTCGGCGGTGGGTTTCGTCGCCGTGGCTGCGCAGCAGTTCCTTCACCTTGGCGACGGCGAAGCCCCAGCCCTGCTCGACGGTGGGTTGGGCGGGAATGGCGAACGGCGAGCATCGCCGCCAGCGCGGGGCCGAGGAGGCCCGCCAGGTTGTAGGTGGTGGAGTCGCTGCTGAAGGCGCGTGGGAGGGCTCGCTCGGGAGGAATTCGGGGAGGAGTTCGGCGAGCAGGCTGGTGAGTCCCCGGTGACCAGGGGGCGCAGCAGTCGGCCGCGAGGAGTGGCGCTTCCTGCGAAGGGGGCCGGTCAGTCCTCGCCCCGGACGATGTTGCCCTCCGCGCTCGTGGACACCGCGGATGGGGATCCGCTGCTCTCCACCGCGCGGACGCACGTGCGTATGCCCTCGCCACGGCGGTCATGGGCCTTCGACCAGCCGGTCCTGGCCACGTTCAGGACTTTCTGCTTGGCGGTGTGCGCGGTCACGGCGCTTCAACTTCTCTCTGCGTCAGGCTCTCGATGGGGTGGGCACCGGGTTCCCATCGAGAACGGCAGTGAAACGCCGTGTCGTTCAGATGCCGCGTTTCTCCATCGGCCGTACGGCGGGGCCCTGGAGGATCTGTCCGTCCTGGGCGGAGCGGGAGCCGTGGCACGGGCATTCCCATTCCTGTTCCGCACGGTTGAAGGCCACGATGCGGCCGAGGTGGGTTCAGCGGGCCGAGACCGCGTGGCGCTGACCGTTCTCGTCGCGGTGAACGGCGCCCCCAGCCGCCGAGCCGATGGCCACGTAGGTGTGGCGGCTGCGGGCGGGAGCGGTGCGGCGAGGGGCACGGTGTCGTTGTCCTGCGTGGCCCACCGTTACGTGAGTGTGAGGCGCGGGAAGTGGCCCTCGGCCCGCAGCTTCGGCACGCCCCGGGGGTCCTCGGCATACCTGAAAGCCGCCGCCTCCTCCCACTCGCAGTCGATGTCCAACTCCTCGACGATCTCGGCGGCGTGCCGGATCGCGGCGCTCTGCGAGTGCGCGTACAGTCGTGTGCCCTCGGGGCCGCGGGTGCGGCGGAGATGGTCGTAGACGAGCGTGTACAGGGCGATCAGCTTCGCCGTCGTGCGAGCGGTGACCCCGGCGGCGAGCCGTCCGGCCTCCAGTACGGCCACCTCGCGCCCCTGCCTGGCCAGTTTCCAGGCCGTACTGAGTCCCGCGATGCCGCCGCCGACCACCGGCCACGTCGACGCAGAGGTCACGCGACGGTGGGGGAGCGGGTGGCTCGCTGGGTGGTGCGGTCTCCAGCCAGTACGATCCCTTGATTCCCGCCTCGGCGTTCCTGGCCGCCGAATTCCCCATGGCGACGGGATACCCGAAGCCACGCCAGGAGCAGCAGCACCGCTTCCTCCACGGGACCCTGCGTGGCCGCTTCACCGAAGCGGACGCCCGCGCTCGGGCTGCCGAGGGCCGGTGCGATGGTCCGCCCCTCCTTGAAGAGGTCCCCGGCTGCTGGGATCCCTGGCCGTGTGTTTCCGGAGCCGGGGCAGGACGGGAGCCACTTCCCGCACGTGCTCGCGCTTGACCGCCGCCCGCTGCTCCCAGAACCGCAGGCGGTACAGGTACCGGCGACGCCCGCGGCGTCGGTACCGGCCGCCGGGATCGACGGAGCGGCACCCCGAGCGCCGCAGATCCGCGTGATTCCCCGCTCGTGGATTTCGTTGCCACGCAACTGGGCCTGCCGCCGTGAACCGGCGGCCGAAGACGAGGAGTTCATGGTCGTGACCTGCTGCGGTCCTCGGCCCTGCTGGGATGGCGCAGCAGCCGCAAACCCAGTAGGAGGGTGACGGGCCACAGCGCGGCGAAGCACCACGGGGCGACGAGGTTGGTGGCGAGGATTCCCGTGACGAGGAGGAGCAGCGAGGCACACGTCAGGACCGACAGGGGCAGGCATGGCCGGGAGCCGGGGTGGCGCATACGCCGGGCGAGGCGTCGATCCTGGCGGAGTGCTGCTTCGATACGCAACAGGGAGAGGCGTTCGTGCGACGCCAGCGCGACATCCTCGGGGTCATTGCGGTTTTCCACGGTGAGCGCCTCATTCGTCCTGGCCTGTGGCGCCGGACCACTGCGCCCTGGTGGGCGCGGGCGTCCTTGGTGCTGATGACCGGACGGATTCCCCGCAAGAGCCGACCGGCGCCTGCCAGTGGCCAGGTCGGGAGTCTTCGGGGCGCTTTTCCGGGTACTCGGGGTCTCGCACACGCCGCAGCAAGCCGGTCCGTTCCTGAGGCCGGCCCCGGCGAGGAAGCACTAGGAGGGACTCATGAGTACGGTCAAGGAAGCGGTCGACGTGGAGGTTTCGCTGCGCACGGCCTACGACCAGTGGACTCAGTTCGAGGAGTTCCCGCAGTTCATGGAGGGTGTCGAGGAGGTCAGGCAGCTCGACGACCGACACAACCACTGGATCACCAAGATCGGTGGGGTGCGGCGCGAGTTCGACACCGAGATCGTCGACCAGCTGTCGGACGACCGGATCACCTGGCGTTCCGTGGGAGGCGACACCCGGCAGAGCGGATCTGTCCGGTTCGAGCGGTTGGACGACACGCACACCCGGGTCGAGCTGACCATGGACGTCGAACCCACCGGTGTCGCCGAGAAGGGCGCGGACGCACTGGGCATGATCGACCGGCGGGTGAAGGGGGACCTGCACCGTTTCAAGGACTACGTGGAGCGCGAGGGCGGCGGCGCCGGCTGGCGTGGACGCATCCGGCCCGGAGACCCCGGCCCCCTCCTCTGACGGCGCGACCCCGTGGCGCGCTTGCGTGAGCAGGCGTCCCGACCGTTTGCCCCGCCCCGGCCGAAGAGCGCCGGGGCGGGGCAACGAACGATTCGGGAGCCAGCGGCTGTACGTCCCTTGGGGTGCGAGGCGCCGATCGAGGTGCGGCTGGGGACGACGTGCACGGACTCCGCCTGACCAATTCGCCGACGACGCGGAACCCGGCGGGTCCCCCTCCTCGCCGCGGCTCTCGACGGCGAAAGGCTTTCCACCGGTCGAGGAGCGGAGGTCGTACAAGTGGGCGTCGATACGCCGGAACCGGCTGAGACCTGCCGCGATTCTCGGTGAGTAACGCCACTGCGCGGCCTGCGTGGAAAGCGGGGTACGAGGTGGGCCCAGGCAACGCGGGAAGCGGGGGACGAAGTGGACTGTGGTCGGTTCGCGCGACATGCCATGCCAGTGAGATGACGGACATCGATGTCGACCTCGCCGCCGTCAGCTTGTGCGACGCGCCCGCCACCGACCGCGAACGTCGTGCGACGAGGGCGTTCACGCCGGGGATGAATGCATCTCAACACTGCTCTGACGTGCAACCTCAGAGTGGGCGTTTCTGCTGGACTTCAGGCCAGGGAGCACGTCAATGGTGTGCCTCCGCTGGCACGACGACCGTGCGCGACTGGCGACGGTTTCGGCATCGCTCTGCTCGCGGACCGCGCGTCCGATCTGTCGCGCGCCCGGTGTGAGGCGTACTCCGACTACGTGCCGGAAGACACCCTCGCTCGTACTGCGGCGACGGCAGAGCCGGGACGGCGCTGACGGGGCGTGTCTGGGGGTGCCGGGCGGCAGGGCTGAGTCGACGTGTTGGGGGTATCCGAAGGTCCAGGCGCGGTGCCTTGAGAGAGGAGTGTCAAGCCGGGCACGACGGAGGGCATCAAGCAGGTCGCCAGGAGACCCCAGGGGCGATGGCTCCAGGAGTCCCCAGGGGCGACGGTTGGCCGAACAGGCGCGTGGAGCCGCTGCCGACCCGCGGTGCCGGGCCCAAGTTGGATGCTTGCCGAGGAGGCTTGGTGGCCATCGCTGACCGCACTCACCTCAACGAGGAAGGATCGCCATGGAAGGTTCGTCGCTCCGGGCAGTGGGCTGGGCGCGCACGCTGCCCTTGAACAGCGAAGTGAAGACAGCCCGTGACTGGGCGCGTGAGCATTTGGAGGCGCTGGGCTGGACCACCGCTGCTCCGCAGACGGTGGACGCAGTACTGCTCACCGTCTCGGAGCTGGTGACCAATGCGCACCGGCACGCCCACAGCAGCGCACAGTTGGTGATGACCTGTGACGACCATTGCCTGCATGTCTCCGTGCACGACAGGTCCGGCGACCTGCCAGTTCCTCGCGAGGCCGGCACGGAGAGCCTTGGCGGGCGCGGCATGCTCCTCGTGGACGCCATGGCCGACACATGGGAGTCGCACCCCTGTCCCCACGGGAAGTCGGTCAGCGCATGTTTCCGCGCGCCCGACGCCAAGACGCACGAGGTTGACGCGCCGGCGCCGTCAAGGCACCAATAGATCTCCTCTGCTGCTCGGGGCGCCTGGCAGCGGTCGCTGTTCGCTCGTCCGGGAGAGGTCATGACGGAGAAGACCGAAGGCCTGCAGGCCAACCGGTTCTGCAAGGTGTGTGGTGCACCTGGACAGCAGTCGATCAGGGCGTGACGGTCTTCGACACCGGGCCTGAGCCGAGCCGGGTCACGTGTCCGTGGTCATCCGAGGGTGTTCCAGAACGCGCAGTGGTGGCGGTGCCCCGCCGTGCGGGTGGGGACGACGTGGTCCGGCGCCAGGGACACCACCGTCTGTCGGGGCCAGCGTGGCAACGGCGGACCGTTCGGGTCGGCAGCGCGGGCGAAGCGGGACCAATAGCCGATCATGGTGTCGGCGAGCCGGTGCTGCGCGGCTGTCAGGTGGCGGGGGCGGCCGCCCAGGTCGAACAGGTAGGGCAGTTCGCTGGCGTGCGGGGCGCCGAGCGGGAAGGGAGGTGTGCCGGGGGTGAGCGGCGGCGCGTGCTCGTCGGCGAACTCGTAGCGCCAGACGGGCACCTGGGCGCCGAGCAGGCCGTCGGTGCGCGCCGTCGGGCAGGCGAAGTTGGCATCTCCGATGACCGCGCCGAACACCGGTCCCCCGTCGGTGCGGTGCACCGGGTACTCGCGGACGATCTTCTTCGCCTGACCGGGGGAGGGGAAGAAGGTGGCCGCGACGTCGGGCCAGGTGTCGGGGGTGACGGGATGGCCGGCTTGGACGATCCCGGCGGCCCAGCCGTTGCCCTCGTCGTGGTTGTTGCCGATGAGCACGGGGACGCGGTGGAAACGACCGGCAGCGATGGCCGCAGCGGGGTCACTGGGCAGCAACGGGGTGCTGTACGCGGGCTGTTGATCGGTGTCCTGGGCGCTGAGGAGATGGGCGACGTCCACGTGTCGCAGGCAGGCCGTCACGTCGCGGGCGGCGCCGCAGCCGACCTGTGCCGCGAGGGCCGCGCCCTTGGCGCGTGCCGCGTTCAGGGGGATGGAGGACGGGGCGAAGGGCCGGTCGGGGCGGCCGGTGCACGGGCCGCTCTCGATGATCGCCCGGTCGAAGAGTCCCGCGGCGGCGGGTGAGGCGAGCTGGGCGCAGACGCTGTAGCCGCCGGCCGACTCGCCGGCCAGCGTCACGTTGTGCGCGTCGCCGCCGAAGGCGCCGATCTCGGCGCGGACCCAGCGCAGCGCCGCCTGCTGGTCGGCCAGTCCGAAGGTGCCGGAGCCGGGCAGGCCGCTGTGCGCGAGGAAACCGAGGACGCCGAGGCGGTAGTTGACGGTGACGACCACGACGTCGCCGCGGGTGGCCATGCGGTGGGCGTCGTACGAGCTGCCCGCTCCGGTGGTGAAGCCGCCGCCGTGGAGCCACACGATCACCGGCCGCGGGTGTGCCGGTCCGGCGGTGTCCGGTGTCGTGACGTTCAGGTGGAGACAGTCCTCGTCGGTGCTGCCGCCGGGCACCTCACCGGCCGGCTGCGGACAGGCGCTCGCGGGCCGGGTCGCGTCCCGTACCCCGGACCAGGGGGCCGGACGGCGGGGCGGCGTCCAACGCAGCCGGCCGACCGGGGGTGTCGCGTAGGGGATGCCCTCGAAGGTGCGGTAGCCGTCGCGGGCGGTGCCGCGGACTCGGCCGTCGGGGGTGCGGACCGTCGTGCTGATGGCGGCGAACTGGGCGGGCACCGACGTGCGTACCGTCGTGGCGGCGGGCCCGGCGGGCTCTGTCGGTGGCGGAGCCGACCAGGCCGTCGCGAGTACGGCGGTCAGGGCGCAGCCCAGGGTGGTCAGGACGCGGTGCATGTTCATCGTCTCCCGGTTCGGTCAGCTGCCGCCCATGCCGCCCTGTGCGGCGATCATGGTCATCGGCAGGGTGCGTACTGCCTTCTCCAGGCCGGGCGCGAGGGCGCCGAGGGATCCCGCGCACGCGTCGATACGGGCCCGGAAGGTCCTGTGGTCCTGGCGTGACACGGCCGAGCGGATGCCGCCCGCCGCGGCCAGTGCCAGCAGTGCGGCGTCGGCGACGGGGATCTCCCGCACGGGGCCGTCCCCGTACAGCGCCGCGGACACGCGGGCCCGCACCGCGGCGGGCACGGCGTGGTCCGTCACCGTCGACCGCCGGGTGCCGAAGCGGGTGCGGGGTGCCCTCACGGTGAGGAGCCCCGCCACGGCGAGCCGGTCCTCCACCTCTGCCAGCGTCCGCCTGCGGTGGCGGCGCACGAGCTGCTTCCAGCCGTGCCCGGCGGCGTCACGCAGAATCCCGTCCAGGACGGGTTCGCCGGTCGGTTCCGTGCCGGACACGGTGACCGTGCGGCCGTCCTCTCGCAGCCGGCCACGCAGCGCGAGGTCGATCAAGGCGGCGGCACGGACCAGCAGCTCCGTGCGGGAACGGTCGTAGGGGCCTTCGGCCGCGTCGTCGTGGGCGAGCAGATACATGAGGCAGGCGAGGTCGTCGTTCACACCTCGACGCTATGGCCGAGCCCCCCGGCCCCGGATCGGCCACGGGAACCGACCGGCACTGGGAACGCAGGAGGACCGCGGCCCGGTCTCCTCCTTGAGGAGGAGGTGGTGCCTCAGGGACGGCGCGGCTCCACGAGGCCGTGGTCGTAGGCGGCGACGACGGCCTGGACGCGGTCACGCAGGCCCAGTTTGCGCAGCACCGCGGTGACATGGTTCTTGACGGTGGCCTCCGACAGGTGCAGCCGCTCGGCGATCTCCGCGTTCGACAGCGCCTGCCCGATCAGGGTGAGCACCTCCCGCTCGCGTCCGGAGAGCTCCCGCAGGGAGGGCGGCGGCCCCGGGTCGGGCGTGGTGCGCAGGAACCGGTCGAGGACGCGGCTGAGCACGGCCGGTGCCAACAGCGCGTCGCCGCGCGCGGTGAGGCGGATCGCGTCGACGAGTTCGGCGGGGCGCATGTCCTTCAGCAGGAAGCCGCTCGCCCCGGCCCGCAGCGCGGCGACGACGTGCGCGTCCACGTCCCAGGTGGTCAGCACGAGCACCCGCGCCCGACTACCCGACTCCACGATCTGCCGGGTCGCCTCGATGCCGTCCACGCCCGGCATGCGTACGTCCATCAGCACCACGTCGGGCGCCAGTTCCCGCGTCAGCCCCACCGCCTCCCGGCCGTCGGACGCCTCACCGACCACCTCGAGATCGTCCCGGGCGTCGATGATCAGGCGGAATCCTGTACGGACCAGGGCCTGGTCGTCGGCCACCACCACCCGCAGCGTCATGACACGTCCTCCACCGGCAGTTGCGCTGCCACCTCGAACCCGCCTCCGGACAGCGGACCGGCACGCAGACTGCCACCCACGAGCCGCGCGCGCTCCTTCATCCCCACAAGACCGCGTCCCACCCCCGCGGCGGCCGAACGGCTGTGCGGCGTACGCCCGTTGTCAACCACCGTGACCTTCACGCACTGCCCTTCGACGGCCACGCGCACGCTCACCTCGTCGGCGCCGACCGCGTGGCGCAGCGTGTTGGTGAGGGCCTCCTGGACGATCCGGTACGCCGCCAGATCCACCGCGGCCGACAGCCCGTCGAAGGCGCCCTCGCGGTGCACGTGCACGGTCATCCCGGTCGCGCGCACGGTGTCGGCCAACTCGTCCAGGCACGCGAGCGAGGGCCCCGGCTCCCGCTGCTCCCCGGCTCCTTCCTCCTCCTCACCGGGCCCGAACGCCCGCAACAGCAACCGTAGTTCGCCCAGCGCCGAGCGGGCGCCCGTCTCAATGGCCCGCAGCGCCTGACGGGCCTGTTCGGGCCGCTGGGTGAACACATCGTCCGCAGCACCCGCCTGAATGACCACCACCGACAGAGTGTGCGCCACCACGTCATGCACCTCGCGCGCGATGCGCGCCCGCTCCTCCACCACGGCCCGGCGCATCTCCACCCTCGTCCGTTCCTGCTGCGCCCTGCGCCACTGCCCTGCGGTCCACGCCAAAACCACCGTCAGCAGATAGACCGCCAGACCCGCCGTACCGCCCGCCCCGAACGCCAGCGGCGCCGGCAGGCACATCGCCGCCAGCGCCCCCACCGACACCCGCCGCGGCCTGATGGCCGACAACACGCACAACGAGACCTGCGCCGCGAGCAGCGCCCCCGTCAAGGTCACCGCGGGCAGCAGCGCCCACACCGCGAGCCCTGTCGCCGCATTCACGGCCAGTACGGCAACCGGGGCACGCGCCTGCCATCTCAGGGCACAGACCTGCACAACGACCAGGCCCACGGCCACGAGCAGTCTCCAGCCGCGCTCCGCGCCGGCGACGAGCACCGAGGTCCCGAGGACAGTGAGCACCAGACCGGCCGACCCCCACCACAGCGCTCGGGCGGCGCGGGGCGACACCTCTCCCCGTGCTTCCCCGGCGAACACGTCGCCCGACTGTCTGCTGCTGCGATCCATGCCCCGACCCTAACCAGGCTCGCGGGCCTGGCCGCTCTGGAGACCATCGCCTCACGATGGCCGTCGAGGCCGGCAGCTGTGGGCTGGGCCAACGGAATGTGGAACAGGCACTGAGCTTGTTCTTCATGGTCCGAGCTGCCTTGAAAGCGTGCGCCGAGGCCCGACCGGACGCTGAGTAGGTGGGCATGGCCAAGGGAATGGGGCGGCGCCCCAAGGTGGACCCGGACAGCGGCGTCGAGGACGTGACGCTGCTCGTCTTGGAATGGCTCGGCGAGCAGGGTGTCGGTGCCATGATCCGGGTCGACGCGGAGCGCATGCGTGACGGTCGGCCGGCGTGGACATTTGCCGCTTCCGGTGGGCCGCTGGACGGCGGGATGAGGGCCGACGGGGCCTCGGTCGCCGAGTGCATGGGCACGGCACTGCGTCGATTGCGAGAGCCGGGCTGGCCGTTCCCTTCCGAAGCCATGTTCGGCGTCTGAGTTGGTCGCGTTCGGCGATGGTCTCCGGGCGTCCGACTGTTCGTCCGGAGAGCGCATGAAGGTCGGTGAAGAAGTAAGAGCACTTGCCGTGGTGCGGGCTCTCGATGACCACGTGCGGAGGCAGCTCGGTCCGTGGCAGGATGCTGGCATGCTGATCCGAAAGGCCGATGCCACGTAGGCGTCCGAAGGGGC
The DNA here is from genome assembly GCF_039503195.1 of Streptomyces mirabilis. Taxonomy (NCBI): domain Bacteria; kingdom Bacillati; phylum Actinomycetota; class Actinomycetes; order Kitasatosporales; family Streptomycetaceae; genus Streptomyces; species Streptomyces mirabilis. The sequence continues at coordinate 414,844 of NZ_JBCJKP010000001.1, read as the reverse complement.
TGCGCGCCAAGCGTTGGCGGCCCAGAAGAGGTATTCCTGTTCGCCGGGTCCGCGGTGTGTCTGCGGCCACTCGGGTAGCGATCCGGAAGCTGGAAGAGGACCGGCTATGGCCAGGGGCTGTGGCTGCTGCCCTGGCCGAGTGCCAGTGGTATCTGAACCAGCCAGGGCGTGTGCTGCCGGATCCAGTGATGGCCTGCGAGTGCTGTGATCCCCTCGTGGCGCGAGACCGCCTGGAGGACGTGCTGCTGTGGCTTCCCCGCGGTGCTCGAGAAGACCTTGGCAGACTTGTCTCCAGGCTCGATTCCGCATTCGATCGACGGACTGTTCCCCTCAGTCCTCACCTCATTCTGGCAAGTTCGTGGGGTGCGTGCGGGTGGTGGCGTCGGCGCTTCCTGAAGAACTGAGAGGCCCGGTTGGTTCCTCGCCGCTCAGCCCCGCATGGGCTGCTCGGCGCGCCGCGAGGAACAGTCAAGACCTGTGGATCAGCGTGTCAGGCGACTTGCTGATCACCACCCTCTGATTCGTCGGGTCGTTCGATGAGCCTGCCGTTCTTGAATACCGCGTCGGCACGGACCAGCGCGACGAGGTGGGGGTGCGTTGACGGCCCGCCACCGCGTCTGTGCTGATTCGACGAGCTCGAACGCCATCGCGAGCACCGGCGGCGCGGGAGCCGGGCCCCTTGGTGACTCGCTGGCGAGGCCTGAGTGGGCGAGGAAGTTCCACGACAACGCCGTGAGGTCCCCCCGGAGGAGCGTGCGGCCGAGATCGCGGCCCGAACGTTCGCCCTTCCTGACGCTGAGAGCGTCGAGGATCTCACCGCGCTGCTGACCTCGGGGAGGAGCGCGGAGGCCGAGACAGTTACCGCTCCCGGACTGCGTAGGTCAGGTGGGTCACACGCTGCGTCGGCTCCGCGCGGACCGGCTCCAGGGCCACGCGGCCCGCGTCCACGCCCTCGAACAGGCGGATTCCGGAGCCGAACAGCACGGGTGAGAGCGCGATCGAGAACTCGTCGATCAGGCCGGCGTTCACGTACTCCAGGATCGTTGCGCCGCCGCCTGCGATGCGGACATCCCGGTCGCGGGCGGCCTCGCGGGCCTGGTCGAGCGCGGTCTCGATGCCGTCGTTGACGAAGTGGAAGGTGGTTCCACCCGGCCGCTCCCAGGGGTCACGCTTCTCGTGCGTCACGACGAAGACCGGCGTGTGGAACGGCGCCTCCTCCGGCCACGCCCGCTCGCCGAGGTCGAACATGCGCTTGCCCATCACGCTCGCGCCGGTGCGCTCGAACGTCTCCCGCGCGATGTCGTTGTCGTGCCCTTCCTCGCCGCCCTCGCCGAGCTTCAGGTTCTCCCGGAAGAACCGCTGGGGGAATATCCACTGCTGCAGCTCCATCCACTGCGCCATCCAGCGCTGCGCATCCGGGTCATCCCTGCGCTCCTCGGGCGCGATGAACCCGTCCAGCGACATCGTCACGCTGAAGAACACCTTGCCGGCCATCAGTCCTCAACTCCCTTCGGAACGATCTCGGTGACGTAGGCAGCCAGGTTGCCCAGGGTCTGCCGGCCGCCCTCGATCGCGTGGTACTTCTCGACCGCCTCGTCGCGCAGCTCCTTGGTGGGGAACACCGTGCGCATCTCGATCCGGGTCGCCGCGCCGTCGGGCGCGAACGTGAGGACCGACTCGAAGGCGTTCGGGTCGCCGCGGGACTCACCGTGCAGCAGCGCGATCCGCTCCGGCGGGGCGATCTCGGTCCAGGAGATCCACTCCTGGTAGTCCGTCCCGTCCGGTCCGTGCATCACGAAGTCCCACTCCCCGCCGACGCGGAACTCGAACGCCCGCGTGGTGGTGGTGAACCCCTCCGGTCCCCACCATCGCGACAGGTGCCGGACTTCGGTGAACGCCTCGAACACCAGCTCCCGTGGGGCACTGATGACCCGGGAGATCACGATCTCACGGTCGGCCGTCGCTGACTGCTTCGGCGCGTCCCGTCCTGTCGCTGCCATCGGTCACTCCTCCTGGCTTGCCTGCTTGAGGTCCTGCACGTACGCGTCCAGCCGGTCGAAGCTCTCGTTCCAGAACCGCTCGAACCCGCCGGTCCACTCGTGGACCGGCCGCAGCCCGCGGGCGTCAAGGCCGTACAGGCGCTGCTTGCCTGCCTTGCGGTCCCGCACCAGCCCGACCTCCCGGAGCACCCGCAGGTGTTTGGACGCCCCCGGCTGGGTCATCCCCAGCTCCCGGGCCAACTCGGTCACCGGCCGCTCACCCGCCCGCAGCAGTGCCAGGATCTCCCGGCGCTGCGGCTCGGCGATCGCGTTGAAGACGTCCGACGTCGTCGCTGCTCGTGCCATGGGCGCCATCGTATGCCGATATCGGAATACGTCAAGCCGAAGGACAGGCGGGTCCTGTCAGATGACGGTCGTGACCCTTGTCAGCGGCTGCGGAAACGCGTCTCCCGCAGACGGCACGCGCGACGGCGGCGGGCAGGGAGCGAGACGGGTGAGCAGCACGCCGACGGCTGACGAGTGAGCCGCCACCGGCTCGTGGCCGACGCCACGGTCGGTGTCATCGCCAACGCGATGCCGAGCCGTGACATCCGGCGGGCTGGTCGCGAGCGCGTCCGTGTTCCCCACCGCCGAGAAGGCCGGCACAGTGGTCCGGCTGACGGCCGCCGTCGGAGCGCTCGGCGTGGGCCGCGTGCTGGTGTCCACCGACACCTTCGGGGTCTGCGCGGTGGTCCTGCGGGAGTCGCGCCGCCGCGCCGAGGCGGGCGACCCGCGGTAGAAGCTGCGCACCAGCAGGCACGCCACGGCCACCAGCAGCGCCGTGGCCACCGCCTGGTGGGAGAACTGGGCAATCAAGGAAGCAGAAGCGCGGGCTCGCGGCGTAGAGCAGCACGGCGAGCCCACCCGCCGTGCCGGAGCCAGTGCCGCGTCGCACCAGCGTGAACAGCGCCATGACCAGCACCGATCGCGCCAGCAGAACCACCAGGATCTGCGCGCCGACCAGCGGCATCCCGGTCAGCCGGTGCACGCCTGTGGTGGCCAGCTCGAGGCCGGGATAGAACGACGGCACCGCCAGCAGGTCGTTGCCGACGACGCACCTGTCCCTCCCGACGAGGTCGAGCAGCATGCTGGGGCGGGTCGGACCAAGTCGGGCGCGGACGCCTGCTGAGGGCAGCCTGCGTACGCGTGATAGTTCGAGCCGGGGAAGGTTGGCCCTCATCCCGGCGCGCCCCCTGACGGTGCGGCGGTACACCCGAATGTCATGGTGGCGGGAGGGGTCGGCAGGAGTCAGGTACAGGGCCAGTCCTGGCTGTCTGTCACCGCGCGCGCAATGCGACGCCACTGCTTCTCCCCGCCGGGCAGCGGCCAGGCCCAGGTCGGCTGTTCCGCGGTGTACAGGTCGTGAAGGAGGCGGACGAGTTGTGGGCCGGCGGTGGCAGCGCCGTCCGGGACCGCGGGGCCGTGGACGGCGCGGAGTTCGGCGAAGCGTGCCAGTTCGTCCTCGTAGAAGCCCACGGCTTTCTCGGTGCGCGTGGCCAGGTCATCGCGCGGGACCGTGCGGTGCAGCTGCATCAGCGGAGGCTCGACGGATTCGGCGACTGCCGCGGCGAACCGCGCGTGACCGTCCAGAATCAGATGGCAGTCCAGGCCGCTGACCCACTACAACAGGACGGGTGGGAGTGTTCCTTCACGGGCTTGCTTGCGGTACGCCTTGACCCGGCTGTCGTCGGCATCGGGCATCGGCCGCAGCGGCAGGACCTCCCATGAATGAGCATGGAGGAACCAGTCGATGTAGCCGTTTGGACGGCCGTCGACGAGTATCGAGCTCCAGTATTCGGCGTGCGAGGCGTCGGCGTGGCGCCAGTGCCGGAGCGGGCTCTCGCACGAGAGCAGCCACCGGCCCTCGTGCAACGGGCTGCCCGGCGAGTCGATGAGGTACTGCGCAAAGCGGTGGGCCCACCGTTCCGGGCTGCCCGCCAGGGCGCGGCCCGCATCGGCCCGCAAGGGCGGGACGAAGGAGCGGTACCCGTCGGTGCGCCAGAAGTCCACGCCCTCGTGTTGCTCATCGACCACCGCGAGCAGCACAGGCTGCGACATCTGGGAGACCAGCAGGTGCGCACCGGCCGTGAACACGCACAGACCCGGCTGGTGGCGATCCTGTACGTCCAGGGACAGGCCCATCCACGTGCCGTCGTCCCGCGTGACATCGCTGCGTTGCATGCCGAGAGCGTAGACGGCTGCTGCGGGGACCCCGATGGCACTCTGTCCGTCCGACATGACCCGCACACTCCACAAGCCGGTGATCCTGGCCGAAGACACGCGCTCGTCGAAGCTCCTCACTCCGTTGAGCACCGGACCGGCTGAGGCGACGAGCGGCCCTGACCGATTTCAGGGCTCTGGCCACAGTTCCGTGAATCCCCAGGTGACGAGCGGGAACGAGGGATCGTTTCGGCAGTGTGTTTCCCACCGTGTCGAGCAAGACGGTTGAGGATGTGCCGTTTCCCGGGATCGGTGTGCGAGTAGAGCATGTCAGCGACTCCTCCGGCGCCCGGGTGGTGGAGGCGGTGTCCACCGGGTCGGCCGGGCCGGTGCCCTGACTGCCGAAAGTAGGCGAGACGCGTGCGCAGTTCGTACCAACGCAGCCTGTACGAGCTGCCGTTGGGCTCGCGGCGGGTCGTGGTCCGGCTCCGGGTCCGCCGGTACTCCTGCGCCCGGCAGACGTGTTCCCGGAAGACGTTCGTCGAGCAGGTGCCGGGCCTGACCGAGCGGCATCGCCGCGCGAGCGTCGGGGTGGCTGCGGTCGATCGCGGTGGAGTTGGGCGGTCGTCCGGCGGTCCGACTGTGCCGAGGGCTGCGGCTGGCCGCGGGCCGGACCGGCTGCTCCAGCTGCTGACGGCGCCGGGCCGTGCCCCGCGGGTGCTGGGGGGTGGACGAGTTCTCTTTCGTTTGAGTCGCTCCACCTGGGCTGCGCGGGTATGTAATCGTGCCGACCCGCTGCTGGGCGTCGACGCGGCGCTGGAACTCCCGGGCGCGGTGCTGCTAGGGGCCGGGCGGACCGACCCGTCTGGGGTCTTTCTGGGAGAGAAGCCGGTTCGCGGGACTCCGGCCTCTTGAGCGAGGGTCTGGAGATCACAACGCTGGCCGCGGCGAAGCTGCCCGGACAGCACACGGTCCGTGGCAGCCCGGATGGCTTGTTCGTCGCGGGCGCGTTCCTCGTCTGGTCGGGTGTGGCTCCGGGGAGGACAGCGGGATGCGGCATAATCGGCGCCAGCTCAACGAGTCCGCGACTTCACGGCACAGGGTCTCGTAACCCAGCTGGTAGCGGTGCTTGAGATACAGCAGGCGCAGCAACGTCTCCACCGGCACCGACGGCCGCCCCGGCCGCTCGGGAACATCGCCCGCCACGGTGCGATGAATCGCTCGTCGTCCACGAACGCATCGACCCGACCCAGCTCGGCAGGTAACTGCTGTGCCTGCTCCGGCAGTACCTCCCACCAGGCGTCCTGCACTACCGCGACACGCGACACCGCCCCACCCCCGGCCGCCACGACCCGCCTGCACTGTGGCGGCCATGGCTCCACCCTCACCAGCTATTCCCAGAGGACAACCGAGAGAGAGCTCCGGGCTTCTTCAGGGGCAAGTAGCTAGGCGTCGAGGTAGTGGTAGTCCCCATCCGGGAGGCCGATCACCAGGCCGCCGTTGTGGACCCTCCACTCCCTCATGCCGTCGACGTCGTGGCTGACCAGAAACAGCCCCTGGGGCCTCTCGTCGTACTCGTCATCCTGATAGGAAGCCGGGATCTGGGCGATCTGACGCAACCTCTCCTCGAACCAGTCGAGGGACACCGCGCGGATGTAGCCCCCGTAGAAGGCCCACCTGGCGCCGTTGTACTGCCGAGCGGGGAAGGCCCAGCCGCCGCTGTAGGTGCGCTCCGGATCGTCTGCTTCCACGATCTCCTTGATCTGGGCTAGCTGTTCGTCGTCACACTGCACCCAGCCCCTGACCGAGACCATGGTTCCCACGGCGGTTGCTCCTCATTCGTGTGGCGCCCTGCCCTGGCGCACGGTTCCTCTGCGCTTGCACGCTAGGGGTGACCTGTTCGGTCGCGCAAAGGGATTGACAGGTGGATCAGCCGCCTCGGGCGAGAGCGCGCCGCCTCCATCCGGTCGGCCCTCGCGATTTTGCGCGGGGCCCGGGTGAGTATGAGAACGGCCAACGCGTGATCATCAGGGGTTGTGTGGACTCCTGACATCAGTGGAGGCGACATCCGCGGTCCCGTCATCCAGACCGGCGCCATCGAGGGCGACCTCCACTTCGGTTGACGCGTCCCCCGCTGATGTCGCGTCGCCGACGAGACGAGTTCCTGCCGGGGAGCGACTTTCGTGATCAGCGGTTGGTGGGTTGCCCTGGGCTGTATGAGGCGTTGTCTTCTGGAAACAGCGCCGATCCGTTGGAGACCGCTGCTCGCCGAGGGGTGAGCGTACAACCCTGGGCACTTGTGGGGTGTCTTCTCGGCGTACGGCAAGCAACGTCCTGATGTTCCCACCCACACCGTGAGGACCGCTTCCATGAAGTTCCGTCCGGCCGTGATCGCGGCCGCCGCCTCCGTCGCCCTGTTCGCCGGCTCGCCCGCAGCCTGGGCGGCAGAGGACCCTGGGTCTCTGCCCGCGTGCACCGACGTGTCGACCGCATACGGCGGCTACGAGCAGGACGAGGTGACAGCCTCGGTCGACGTGGGGGCCACCGTGCTGATGGCGGGCGGCGACTGGCAGCCGGCCAGGGGCTCCGTGACGAACGTCGGCAAGCGGGATCTGCCGGCGGTCGTGGCGAGTGCCTACCCCTGGCTTCAGACCGAGGACCCGGAGCTGGCCGACATGAGCGACTTCGTGAAGGTGGAGGCACGGACCGCGGACGGCGGGTGGCAGCCGCTGGACGGCTCCGGCAGGATCGACGCGCCTCCGTTGAAGCCCGGCGAGACGAGGACGTACGAGCTGCGCGTGCGCGTCGTCAAGGACGTCCCGAAGACGCTCGGGGGCTCCGAATTCGCCTTCACGGGCACCTTCGCGGACGTCTACCGCTTCCCGGACACCGGCAAGGAAGTCGCCTGCGCGGGCGTCGCCTACGGCAACGACACCTTCCGGATCCAGCAGCGGACAGCCACCAGCCCGACCCCGAAGCCCACCACCGCGAAGCCGACGCCGAGCGCCACCAAGCCGACCTCGACGCCCTCACCGACGGACTCGGCAACGGCCGCCCCGACGTCGCCGCCCGCCACCACGTCCGCTCCGCCCGCCGCGCCGTCGGACACCCACGGGGAGATGGCCGAGACCGGCACCTCGAACGCCACCGTCCCCCTCGCCGTTGGCGCCGGGGCTCTCGCCGTGCTCGGCGTGGGAGCGGTGCTGTTCGCCCGCCGCCGCAGGGGCTGACCAGCGAGGCCTGGTGGCCATGGGCGTCTGCGAGGCTCGGAGCATGCCATTCGGGATCGTCACGGCCGATGTCGGCGACCTCCACCGGGTCCTGGACGACCACGCCCGCTACTGGGTGCTCCTCTGTAGCTCGTCAAGGGAAATCGGTCTGCGGCGGGGCGGGGTGCCGGGCAGTATGGCGGGGTGTCTGAGCTGCTGTGGGATGACGTCGTGTACTTCTTCGACCCTGACCTGATGGAGTCACTGCTGGACGTGCGTGTTCCTGATACTCGATGGAGGACTGGCAGGCGGTCCTCCATGTGATGGGTGAGAGCGGCTGGAAGTGCCAGTGCTCCGAGGGTGATGCGACACTGCCCGTGCCCCGGGCGGAGGCAGTGCTCTCCCGCCCGACTGACGCGGAGTGCCCTGAGCTGTGGGTCTCGTCGGCGGACGAGGTGCTGGCGATCTTCCGTTTCCACGCGACCGAAGAGCTCGACCTCGATGTCGATCTGCGGGAGCTTCAGGGCCGGGAGCGACTCGATGTGTTCTGCGGTTTCCTACGGGCGATCGGGTGGCGGCTGGGCAAGCCGTCGCTGATGGATCCGGAGGGCGACTACGGGCATCCCGTGCTCGGGTTCGATGTGGAGAGCGATCGGATCGCTCTCCTGGCCCACGGCGCCCACGGGCACCGCGGGGGCCCTCGCGGCGTCGGTCGACGAACACCTCCAGGCGCTGCACATGGCCGTCCCGCTCGTCCTCGCGTACGGCGCTGACAGCCTGGCCAGGATCTCTTCAGACGCGTCGGGAACCAGGAAGTCGCCCGGGTGGGTCAAAGCCCACGCGCACCGCTGCGCCGCCGCCAGGACCTCCTTCGCGTCCAGCCCCGGGGCCGGCCTCTCCATTGGAGCTTCCTTGGGGGGCGGGCGGTGCCGGTCGCGGGAGATGCTCGTGTCGCCGTTGGTCGGACCTGGCTCAGCGCGACCTTGCCGGAGCTCTGGGCCGTACGTCGACGTTCCAACTCGTCGAGGTGCATTCATTCCCCACCTGAGCCGTCTCGTCGACGTATGACGTCGTTCCCCGGTGAGGTACCGGTCGCTCAGCCGATGGTCCACCGCTGAGTGCGCGCATTGCGGTCACACGTCGTCGTCCCGTACAGGCCGCCAGGGGTCTGGTAGAGGCAGAGGCGGGTCGCCGTGCTTCGGACCATGACGGCACTTCCCACCGCGGGTTGGACGACCTGCCACAGCTGGTTGTTCCCACCGTTGCACCCGTTGGCGTGGACGTCCCCGGCCGAGTTGCTGTCGAGGCAGTGGCCCCATCCTCTGAATCTTCGCAGGGAATCCCGGCCTTCAGGCCGGGCGGGGATGCGATTCTCGGTCCGGAGGTGCGAAGCGCCGGAGTTCTCTGCGCCTGCGGGGCGGCGGTCAGGCTGGGCGCTTCTGGTTGTCGATGTAGTCCTTGACGATGCTCAGCGGTGCGCCGCCGCAGGAGCCCGCCCGCGAAGGAGGACGGGGAGCAGAACACAGGCCCGGTGCCGGTCCGGTTGATCCGGCCGGTGTACTCCGCGCGCAGGTAGCGGGACCTGACGGAACGTCTGCTGCGCCTTGCCTTCCTCCGGCCGCTGGCCCGCCCCGACGGCGTGGCGCTGCGTGGTACACGTACGCCGCGCACTCCAGCCCGAGGCCCGCCAGTTGCAGGAGCTTGTCGGCGGTGAGCTTGCCGCGCCTCGACGTCGCGTTCGACATGGACACCCTGAACTCCACCTCCGGCCCGTCCTCCAGCCGCTCTACGTGGGCCCTGGGAACCGTCACAGAGCCCTGGCCGGGGTAATCGCGCATGGTGCGTTGACGAGGACGTCATTCGATCAGGTGGAGAGCTTTCCAGATCCTTGAGGAGCGCACGATCACTCTGTTCTTCTCTTGTGGCCAGTTCCACCACGCAGGAGGAGTCAAAATCCGTGCGCTTTAACCGTTTTCGTGCTGCCGTCGCCGTGACGGCCGCCGCCTTTGCCTTCACCACCGGGACGGTCGCAGCAGCTCAGCCTGGGCCTGGGCAGCATGGAACGCAGGCAAAGCACCACACCCCTCTGAAGCTTGCCAGTGAGTCGGCTCGGCTTGCCCGTGCCATTCTGAACAACAAGGGAATCACCTACGCGGGGGCGCACGAGGGCGGCAGCGACCGCGCCTCTCTCCCGCGGCAGAACCTGGTCGACACCGCGAACGGGCGCCTGGCCAAGACCAGTCCGTGGGGTCACAAGAGGGGAACGCGGGTCGCCCTGAGCGCGCGGATGCTCAACGGTGTCCTCAAGCTCAACACGCAGTACCACTTCAAGTTCCAGGTCTCCGAGTTCGTTGGCGGCCGTCACAGCAGTGGGTCCAAGCACTACCAAGGAAGTGCAGTGGATGTGACCTGGATCAACGGCCGTCATGTGGGCAAGGGCGCCGCCCACCATGCGCTCATGACCGCGTGCCACAAGCTGGGGGCCGACCTGGTCCTCGGTCCCGGAGACCCGGATCACGCTAGGCACGTTCACTGCCAGTGGTGAACCGACTCCTGATCCGGCTCACCTCGTGGCGGTGAAGGGCGGCGGCCCGAAGCCGGCCGTCGTCCGGTCGACGGTATCCCGGTGCCAGGTCACCGCCCACTGCAGCCCGAGGTCGGCCAGCACCTGAAGCTTGTCGGCGCTGAGCTTGGCGCGCCTCGACTTGGTGTTCGACAGGAACACCCCGAGCTTGACCTCGGTCCCGTCATCCAGCCGCTCTACGTGAGACGGGGCGGCATCGAGCATGAGTGGTGGGTGGTCTGTCGGGGAGGTGGCCAAGCCAAGAGGCCCCGCCCGGGAGAATGATCGCGCCGTTCATGTATCCGGGTGGCATGGGTCAGCCGGCGAGGCCGAGCCGCGGACGCCGTCGATCAGGCCACTGAGCACGCCCGCACCGAAACCGGGGTGCGGCGGCGCCGCCACGCTGCGAAACTGCCACGATGATCACCATGCCTGCCGCCGTGCTGGACTCGTTGCACGGACTCGCCTTCGGGGACGCATTCGGCGACCGGTGGTTCGCCATCCTGCGCCGGGACGGCCCGGCGGCCCTGGAGGCGCGGACGCTGCCCGCGGAACCGCTGTGGCGGTGGAGTGACGACACCGCCCAGGCGGTCGTCCTTGTCCAGGAACTTGCCGTTGGCGGCGGCACCGTCGACCAGGACCGCCTCGCCCGGCGCTTCGCGGCCGCCTACGCCGGCGACACGCATCGCGGCTACGGAGCCTCGATGCATGACGTGCTCCGCCGGATCGGCGCGGGCGAGCCCTGGCGGGAGGTGGTCGCTGGGCAGTTCGGCGGCCAGGGCTCCTGGGGTAACGGCGCAGCGATGCGCGCCGCGCCGCTCGGCGCCTGGCACGCCGCCGATCTCGACGCGGCCGCCGAGCAGGCCGCCCGCCAGGGCGTGGTCTCGCACCACCACCCGGAGGCGGTGGCCGCGGCGGTGGCCGTCACCCTTGCCGCCGCCCTGGCAACCCGTGGCCGGGGCGAGCCCGCTCCGGCCCGCCCGGACTTCCTCCACGCCGTCGCCGAACGCCTCCCCGACAGCGACGTCCGGTCGGGAGTGCGGGTCGCGGCCCGGATGCCGGAGCGCACCTCGGTCCGGCACGCTGCGGAGGTCCTGGGCTCCGGCTACCGGATGTCCGGGCCCGACACCGTCCCGTACGCCCTGTGGTGCGCGGCGAGTCACCTCGACGACCTGCACGAGGGCCTGTGGTTCACGGTCGCCGGACGCGGCGACATCGACACCACCTGCGCCATCGCGGGCGGGGTGATCGCCGCCCGAACGGGAGTCGCCGCCCTTCCCCCTGCCTGGCACGCCGCCCGCGAACCGCTGCCCCCGCTCGCGTCGGAGTGAGCCTTCCCCGGGTGCCTGCCTCAGCGCAGGCTCGGCGTTGCCGGGGAGTCCACCGCACTACAAGTTCCAACTCGGAGAACTCGACGGCGAGCTGACGGCGTTCAAGGAGCGGCCGCTGGACCACACCGTCTTTCCCTACGTCTTCCTGGTCACGACCTACTGCCAGGCCTGGGTGAACCACCGGAGCGTGTCCCCGGCGGTGGTCATCGCGACCGGGATCTCCGCCACCGGCCACCGCGAGATTCTTGGGCTGATGGTCGGTGACAGTGGGTCGAAGCCGTTCTGGACGACGTTCCTGCGGTCCTTACGGGCCCGTGGCCTGGACAACGTCCAGTTGGTCATCCCCGACAGCCACACCAGACTCCCGCTCACGCGTGCGAGAAGTGCTCCCGTGCAGCGGCGCCCCTTGCTCTGTCATGCGTCACCGCACGCTGATGCCGACACGTACGCAAAGGCTTCGATAGCCACGACTGCACTGTAAAGCCCACCACTGACGACGGCGCTGCGTCGTGAGCCGGTGGCTTCGCCGCGCGCACCGGTGCGGTGCTTGCCCGCCGCGGATATCTCGGCGTTGTCGGCGGCAGAGGGTGCAGGGGCTCCAGCGGACCAAGTCTGTAGGCTTCGCCGCGACCCGCGGCGCTGTCTCACGGCCACCGCCACGGCCGCGCTGCTCGTCGTCGATGTCTGGTTCGACGTCACGACGCCTGGCCCCGAACCGGCCACCGCGGTCGTGATGGCCGTGTGCGCGGAGCTCCCGATGGCCGCCCTGTGCACCGTACTGGCCGTGCGCGCACTGCCGTCCCGCACCCGTGACAAGGCACCTGAGACCGACGGATCCGACCTACAGGTCAACGCGGCTACCGGATTCTCACCCAAATGACAACTTTTTCGAGGCATCCAGATTGTCGCCGCAGATATCTAGCACTTCGACAGCGTGTTGCACTTGGGAGGGTTTGTCCATGGCCGGTACCACCGCGGAAACCATCGCCTCGGCCTCGCCGATAGGCGTGCGGCTGTTCAGCCGCAGCTCAGGGGCCGGACGGGGCGCGGCGAGCCGACCCGGCTGGGCGCGGGTCGCGTACGGGGCGATCCTGCTGGCGGCGGTGGTGCTGTTCAGCTGGGACATCCAGAACAGCGGCTATCACGCGTTCTACTCGGAGACCGCGCGCAGCATGACGCAGAGCTGGAAGGGCTTTCTCTTCGGCTCGTTCGACCCGGGCAACACGATCACCATCGACAAGCTGCCGGGCTTCCTGTGGCCGCAGGCCCTGTCCGCGCGGATCTTCGGCTTCCGCCCTTGGGCGCTGACCCTGCCCCAGGTGATCGAGGGCGTGCTCGGCGTCGTCGTCCTGCACCGCGCGGTGCGCCGCTGGGCGGGAGAGAGCGCGGCCCTGCTCGCCGCGGGCGCCTTCGTGCTCACCCCGGCGATCGCCGGACTGTTCCGCACCGAGGTCGAGGACCCGCTGTTCACCGTGTGCGTGCTGCTCGCCGCGAACGCCGGCCTGCGGGCGGCCCGTGAGGGCCGGCTGCGCCCGCTGCTCGCGGCCGGGGCCTGGATCGGCCTCAGCTTCCAGGCCAAGATGCTGGAGGCCTGGGCGATCCTCCCGGCGTTCGGCCTGCTCTACGCCGTGTCGGCCCCGGTGACACTGCGCCGCCGCCTCGCGCATCTGGCGGCGGCGGGCGCGACCTGCCTCGCGGTGTCGGCGTCCTGGGTGCTGCTGGTGACCCTGACCCCGGCGCAGGACCGGCCGTTCGTCGACGGTACGACGGACAACTCCGCGTTCAGCCAGGTCGTCGGCTACAACTTCCTCACCCGTTTCTCCAGCCTCGGCGTCAGCGCGAAGTCCACCGGAAGCGTCGCGGCGCAGAGCATGGCCGGAACCGATCCGGTGCCTCACACCGGACAGACGCTCACCGAGTGGGCCAAGATGTTCGGGCCCTCGCTCACCACCCAGATCGGCTGGCTCTATCCGATGGCCGCGCTCGCCGCGGTGTGCGGTCTGGTGTGGCTGCGCGGCCGGCCGCGCACGGATCCGTTGCGGGCGGGCTTCCTGTTCTGGACGGTATGGCTGGCCACCTACTTCCTGGTGTTCAGCGCCGGCGCGGTCGGCGCGCACACGTACTACATGGGTGTGGTGGGCGTTCCGATCGCCGCGCTGTTCGGCGGCGGAATGGTGCAGTTCTGGCGGGCCTGGCGGCGTGGCGACCGGGCCCGGCTGTGGGCGCTGCCGACGGCTGTCGGGTGCACGGTCGTGTGGTCGGCGTTCGTCGCCCACCAGTTCCCGGCGTTCCTGCCCTGGCTGGCGCCCACCGCGTTCGTCCTCGGCGCCGGCGCGCTCGCGCTGCTGATCCTCTCCCGCGTCCGCGCCGGGATGTCGGCCCGGGCCGCGGTGCTGGGCGTCGGGCTCGGCATCGCCGCGATGCTGCTGCCGTCCGCCGCCTGGGCGTCCTCGGTCCTCACCACCCAGTACGGCCACTCAGGCATGGGCGCGGCCGGCCCCGTCTTCGTACGGCACGGCAGCAAGTACCGCAACAGGGCCACCTGGTCCTCCTCCCGGGGCAAGACCGCCCCGGTCCGCTCGCCGTTCAAGGGCACCGGCCACGAGGGGCTCACTCGCGAGGAGCAGCGTCTACTGGAGTACACCCGGGCCCGCCAGGGCCGCGCCACCTTCGTCTTCGCGACGACCAGCTGGCGCGCCGCCTCCCCCTACATCCTCTACGCCGGCGCCCCGGTCCTCCCCATGGGCGGCTTCACCGGCGCCGTCCCGACCCCCACCGCCGCCGGTTTCCACCACCTGATCGCCACCGGGAGGGTGCGCTACGTCGTCCTGGGCGGCGCCGCCACCGACCCCGGCACCGTCAACGCCGCCTGGGTACGCGGCCATTGTGCCTGGGTACCCGGCCAGACGTTCCCTCTCTACGACTGCTCGAAGCAGCCCGCCGCGCACAAGTCACAGACACGGCACCACCGTCACGCGAGGAAGGCGGGCCGGGCCAGGGCGCCGAAGTCCAGTACGTGAGTCGTGCCGTCGACACCTCGTGCCGGTCCGAGGCGAGATGGCCGCCGCCGTGATCTCCTCGGGCCGGTGCACCGGGAAGGGCTTTCCCTCGAAGCCCTTCCCGGTGAGCCAGAGGTCGGCGCGGGACATCGGTGTGTCGACGACGCTCGGGGCCACGCAGTTGACCCGGATCCCCGGATCACGTCGGCGTCGAAGTCGGTGGCCAGCGCTTTTGGCCGGCATCAGCATCCCTGCGGTTGTCGTGAACCCCATCCACGCTGGTCACGCCGCATGTCGGTACTCGTGCAGGATGCCGCCGAGCTGTTCGTGTCGACGTATGTCGAGGCGGGTGATCTTCTCCGGATCGGCGAGGGGTGCGGGCAGCGGGCGCAGTGGGGCGGTGTTCGCGATGTCCTGTCCCAGACAATGTGACCGTTGCGAAGCAGTCGCACGCCGACAGGGCCTCGGACTGGGAGCGCAGGAAGTCCGCCCAGGTGCTGGAGGAGCGTTCGGGTGCCGGGTCGACTCCGCTCTCCGTCAAGATCTCCCATAGCGTGGAGGCGGCCACCTTCACCCCCAGGACGAGCGGCTCACCGTGGACGCGCCGGTACCCCCGGCTGGGATTCCCCCGCGCCAGGCGCAACACCAGGGCACGGACGGGGCGCACGGTGCGGGGCCGGGCTGGGTGCTTCGGCCTGGACGCCTGAGCGTGCCGACGTCTGACCAGGTCGCGGTGCCAACGCAGCACCGTGTCCGGGCGTACCAGCAGCCGTCACCTCCGCACCACGTCGAAGGGCAGCCGGTACCGCAGCGCCGCTGGGAACGCCCGGTCGCGCGGAGTGAACCGCACCTTCCCTGTGCGGAGTTGGTGCTCCAGCACCGTGATCTGATGGCGCAGGGGGAGGATCTCCGCGTCCTTGTCCCGATCGCTCATCGGCAACAGGTGCAGTGTGGCGAACGCGTTCCGCACGCCCATGCAGGTCAGTCGCCGCAGCACGGTCGATCATCATGCTGCGTTGATCGTCAGCCGCGCGAGGACGCCGACTCGCGCGGCCTCGGTCGACATCGACGGCACGCCACACACCCGCTCCCACCGATGGGATTTTCGGCAGGGGCAGCGTTCCGCCTCGACATGGACCAGCGGATCGATCTCCTGCCCGTCCTTGTACCAAGCCTGCGCCGAGCAGCGCTCAGCGCGTCGGACGGTAGGTCGCGATGATCACTCCGCTGCTCGTCGGCCGGGCGCTCACCAGCTGCAACTTCTTCAGGGTGGCGTCGTCGGCGAACAGCTTCTTGCGGCCCTCGCCGGCCACCACTGGGTGGATCAGCAGCACCAGTTCGTCCAGCAGGTCCTGCTCCAGCAGCGAACGCACCAGCGTCGGGCTGCCTGCGACGGTGATGTCCTTGCCCTCGCCCGCCTTGAGCTCCTCGATCGCGGCCGCCGGATCGCCGTTGATGAGCGTGCTGTTCGCCCAGTCCTCGACACTGTCCAGAGTGGAGGAGACGACGTACTTGGGCGAGTCGTTGATCCACTTGGCGAAGCCGGCGTCCTCCCCGCTGGTCACCGTCGGCCAGTACCCGGCCCACTCGGTGAACGTCACACGGCCCAGCAGAATCGTGTCGGCCGTCTCCAGCGTCTCCCCCAGCGCCGCGCCCATCTCCTCGTCGAAAGCGAACTGCCACTCGTTCGGCGACTGGGCGACACCATCGAGCGAGACGAACAGACCCGAAACGACCTTGCGCATGATTCCTCCGTGATGAGTTCGGGGTTGTCTGCCCGGCCCCGGCCGGGACAGCCCTCCAGCCGGGACGAGCCGACCCCGTCGGCTACGTCAGGAAGACTATGCGGGCACCGAGGAGGAGGGCTTGTACAGAAGCGACAGCGGCTCCGCCCTGTCCGGAGCGCTCAGCTGAGTGGCGGTCCGGCCGATGTACCGGTTCAAGGACCGTGCCAGGTGCGGCTGGTCGAAGTAGCCCAGCCGGTACACGACGTCCCGGGCCGGCGCACCCTCCTGGATCAGTACCGCCGCCTGGCGGGCACGGTGGATCTGCCTGATGGTGCCCCGGGTGAGGCCCGTCGCCGCGACGAAGCGCCGCTGGAGGGTGCGCTCGGAGACGTCGAGGGTGGCGTCGTCGAGCGCCGCGGGCACGAGCGGGTCGCAGGCCACGATGCCCTCACGCACCATGCGCCGTACGAACGCCTCCGCGTTGTCGTAATCGGGGACGTGCCAGGCGGAGCCCTTCAGCCAGACGGATCGCCGCGTCACGTCTGGGATCTCCGCGTTACCGCCCACGAGCCGGCTGATCGGTACGTGCGGCATCGAGGTGCCAAGGGCGAAGCTGATGCCGAAGAACGTGGCGTCCTTGGGGACGGGGGCCGGGCAGGCATGGGACTCCGGGCCCAGTACGGCAGCCCGCACCTGGCCGTCGTGCTCCCAGAAGACGAGCTCCCAGTGCGATGTCGCGATCGACGTCATCCGACCCACGTCGTCACTGCGGCTGCGCCACACCCGCTCGATGTACGGCAGCTCCGACGGCCGGCTCTCGATCTCCAGACCCAATCGGATCAACCCCCGTTCACCGCTGCCTGAGCCGCCAGTGTGTCACGTCGTCCGGACGGCCAGATGGTGGTGCTGACGCGTTCGTTGCCGTGATCGGTGATCTGCGGTGGGACGCGAAGTGAGGGTGGCGGCCGGTGTGCGCGGTGATGAACTCCCACATGTCGCGGTGGCAGACCAGGATCGCTGACGAAACACGTGCGGCCCGCTGCAGCAGTGCGCTGTGGTCCTTGGTGACATCGGGTGCGCCGACGCCCTGTGCTGTCGTGGCCTGCTGGGCCTGCCAGTCTTCGAAGGCGGCCGTCAGTGCTGTCAGCTCCTGGCGGATCTCGGTGAGCTCCTGGTGCTTGTCCGTCCAGGGGCGGTGGCCTGTGCGTCCTGGGCGTCTTTGAGACCGGTGAGGACGGCGCGCAGGGTGGAGAGTTCGTCGGCCAAAACGGTGCGAACAGCCTGCCGCACCTGCTCCTCGAGGCCAGCCGGCGGCGCCTCGTCCTCCGTGCCGGCGCGCTGAGCGGGCACTGCGGGGAGCGGCCCGGCAGGCGGACGATCAGTGTCTGCCGCGGCGGGGCCGCCAGCAGCCGCAGGGGGCAGCGAATCACCCGCAGCGGTCTCGCCTGAGGCGACGCCGGGGGAGAGGGGGACGGCGTACGAGACGGCAGCGGCCGCCGGTTCGGCGGCCTCCACCAGCGGGGCCGTTGCGTCGGTTGCCATCCCGGGCTGGGCCGCGATCGCGTCTTTCCATTCACCTTCTGGACTTTTTGTCGCAGAAGCGTGATCGCTGCGCGTACGTCTTCGTTGAGTTCGTCGCGGCTGGCCGCCAGCCGGTTCTTCGTGTCCCGCAGGTCGTTTCGCGTCCGGGGGAGTTCGGCGAGCACGGTGTCCGTGGAGTCACGCTGGGCTGCCTGGCCACCGGTTTCGAGCTTTTCGATTCCCTTGTTGAGTGCGTCCTGCACAGTGCCACCGGTCGGCGTCCGTGCCCGCCCTATCAGCAGATCGCGTCGGCTGGGAACGCGGGCCCACCCCGGGGCTGACAGTTACGACACCAACGGCTGGGCGTACGAAGTTGGGGCAGCGACCGTCTCCCGCGGCTCGGAAGGCCGTTTCCTGGCACCCCTGCTGGGCGGTTCCGCAGCCCACCCGCGGCCGTGTGCTCGCTATCTCGCACCTGTACGACCTGTGTCCTGGCCGAGATCAGCGTTGACTGGCAGGCTTGGTCGGAAGTTCGGTGCGACTTCCCCGGCAGGAGTAGACGATCTCCACTGAACCGCCGGGGAGAGCACGTTCGCGCTGGAAGGTCAGCCCGGTGTCGGGCCTGAGCACGGGTGTCAGTTGCGTCCCACCGCCGAACAGCATCGGCAGTACGACCAGTTCAAGGGTGTCGAGTGCGCCAATGGCATGAAACGTCCCGATCGTCTGCGGGCCCCCGATGAGGTGGACGTCGCCACCCTGGTTGGCCGAGCGGAGCTTCTCCAGCAGCCGCATCGGGTCACTGTCGGTCGTGACGTGATCGGGGGTGCCGTCCGGACGGCGTGAGCCGAGCACGAACACGTCGAGGTCCGGCCACGGCCAGCGGTTGTTGGTCAGCGCGGGTTCGAAGGTGGTGCGCCCCATCAGCGCCGCCTCGCAGTCATCGAGGAACTCACGGATACCGTGGCTTTCGCCGGAGACGAACGCGGGGTCGGCGGTCAGGGCGGGCCAGCCGTTCGGCGTGGTCACGTAGCCATCGGCACTCATACTCATACGGGCGCGGATCTGCATGGTTTCTCCTTGGGACGTCCGTCGGCCGGCTAGGTGGTCGGCAACCCACCACCGGTCGACGAATGGACAACACTTGTTGATCACAGAGCTGCGGCCTGTCCGGATTCCGCTTCGCGGGTCGCGCCTCTCCCCAAGCGTCGAACGGGAGACCCACCGATCGACACACTGCCGAGAAGTTCTTTCTCGCCACAAGATCATGGACCTACGGTATTTGGTCCCCGGCCGCATCTCCCGCCTGCGGATCCCGGCCCCGCCCGGTCACCACCGGCCAGATGGCGCGCCACTGAGCGTCGGAGTGGCCGACTGCACCGTCTCGGGCGAGCCGGATTCGAACCGCGTCGCAAGATGGCCCTGCTCCGGCGACGCTCCGAGACCGCTCCACAAGATCTGTGCCAGAGCCGCCACTTCTCGTGAACAATCACGCGCCCCCGCACCGGCACAGCGACCGAATTTTGTCGCTGTGCCGACGAGATCACATCGTCGGGCTGTGCGGCCGCAGCGATCGATGGCCCGTTCCACGGTGAGCGGGTGACGTCACCTCTGACGCCGGTGGAGTACCAGGGCCGGACAGCCGCCGAGGAGATCAGTCGGGTGCTGCTCGTTGCTGGGTCCAAAGGATGAAGGCCCTGACGTCCTTCCGGTTCGGCGGCCCGCCGTCCAAGCAGTGCTCGGGGTGCGTGTGTCTGAGACTCCGTGTCTCAACCGAACGTGATCCGTTGATTTCTGCTGGTCAGACATGGTTTTGCTCGGAGTGAGGGAGACATGCGGCGTCTTGTATCCGCTTCATGACCGGGGGGTGCCCGGTGACGTCGGTGCTGGGAATGCTGGAGGAGCGGGAGGCGGCTGCCCGGGTGCGGGTGGAGGGCCTGCGGGAGGAAGCCGCGCGGTTGGCTGCGGTGTTGGAGGCCGCGGAGATCGAGCTGGATCGGCGGGTGATCGCGAGGGGGGAACTGGTCGAGGCTCTGGCCTTGTCCGCCTCCGAGACGACTGCCGTGACCGAGGCGGAGCTGGAAACGCTGCTCTCACCGATGCCGGGGTCGGTGGTGCCGCCCTGGCGGGACGGGCTGCCGGTGTCCGTGCTCGCGCCCGACCACCAGCGGATTCTGGCCGTGCTGGAGGAGCGCCGGTCCGCGGGCAATGGACCGGTGAAGGCCAGGGAGATCGCGGTGGAGCTGGGCCTCGGGACGACGCCGGCGAAGGTCGAGGGGGGTGCGTTCCAGGGCCAGGCGCCTGGCAGAACGCGGGTGGCTCCTCCTGGAGGCATCGGGGCCCGGAAGCCCGTGGCCGTGCCAGACGCCGACTCATCCGGGTGACCATCGACCACCGGATCACCGCCTCGTTGCTGGCCGGCAACGTCCCGTAGTCCCGGGCCAGACGGCGGGAGTTCATCAACCGTGCGAACGTGCGCTCTGCCACCCAGCGTCTGGGGAGCACCACGAACCCTGTCATGTCGTCGGTGCGCTTGACGATCTCCCAAGGTCAGGGCGAGTTTGCCCACGGCAGACCGGTGCCGGGCTTGCCGGGCCTGCGAGCTACAGGAACTCGCTTCGGTAGGTCGAGGCCAAGTCGGCCGCGCGGCGGCGGCGTTCGGCGAACTCGTTCTCCGACAGCTGCGGCGGCGGCGCGTCCTTGCCCGCGACGACGTCACCGATGCGCATGAAGTACTCGTCCTGGCCGGCGGGGGTGCACATGCACAGCATGCGGGCCGGCGCACCCGATGCGTTGCGGAAGTTGTGCGGCGCGTTGGCCGGGATGTTGATCGTGGACCCGGCCCGTACGGTGTGCTTCTCGCCGCGAAAGGTGAACTCGATCTCGCCCTCGATGATCGTGAACATCTCTTCGAAGTCGTGCCGGTGCGGCGGCGGGCCTCCGCCGTCGGGGACGTGCATGTCGATCAGGCAGTATCGGCCGTTGGTCTGCTCGCCGGTGACCAGCATGGCGTACGTGTCGCCCACCAGCGAGATGTACGTCGTGCCGGGGTCGTCGGGGTTCGCCACGGTCAGCGAGCGCGACGGATCGTCATCGGGGATCATCGTGGTCGCCTCCTTCGAGGATCAGTCAGTTGGGAGTCAGCGGTCGGACGCAACAACGACGACCTTGCCACTGGGCAGCGCGCCCGCGGCGGCGTCGGCGTGCAGGGCCGGCAGCTCGGCCAACGGCACCCACTGGGCGACCTCAACCCGCAGCTCGCCGCCGTCGATCAGCTCCGCCAGGTGCGACAGCTGGTCCGCGTCGCTACGGACGAAGAGGTCGATGCCGCGTACGCCGCGCTCCTCGTCGCTGGGTGCGGGCATCCACACGGTGGTGTTCACCAGGACACCGCCGGGGCGGATCAGACCGAGGAGCGCATCGAGCTGTGCTGGTTCGACCGGCGCAAGGTTGAGCACGACGTCGACCGGCTGGCTCACCGCCGCTGCGACGTCGGCGGTCGTATGGTCGATGATCTCGTCCGCACCCGCGGCGCTGACGCGACGGCTGCTGCGCGGACCGGCCGTGGCGATCACGAAGGCGCCGGCCTGCTTGGCCAACTGCACGGCGTAGCCGCCGACCGCTCCGCCGGCGCCGTTGACCAGCACGCGCTGCCCGGCGGTCAGCTTGGCGTGCTCGAACAGCGCCTGCCACGCGGTCAGGCCCACCAGCGGCAGCGCGGCCGCGTCGGACAGCGCGACGCTCTTGGGCGCGGGCGTCAGGGCCTCAACCGGTGCCAGGACATACTCCGCGGCGGCGCCGGGTCCCGCCATCGGCAGGAAGCCGATGACCTGGTCACCGACCTGGACGCCGGTCACGCCCTCGCCAAGCGCGTCGATCGTGCCGGCGACGTCGATGCCGGGCGAGTGCGGCAGCGGCACAGGGATCGGCCCCTGCATGAAACCGGCGCGGATGTTGGCGTCGACCGGGTTGAACGACGTCGCCGCAACACGGACCCGCACCTGCCCGGCGCCTGGAACCGGCTGCTCCACGTCCTCGTAACGCAGGACGTCGGGGTCGCCGTACTGGTGGAAACGCACTGCCTTCATAGTTTTCTCACTTTCGCCCGAGGGGTCGCGGTCGCCTTGCTTCGCATGCGAAGCAAGGCACGGTGTCTGCGGCGCCGGGCACGGCCGGCAGACGGTAGATCGTTGTGGAGGTTGAAGCGCCAGCCAAGCGTAGGAACAGCCGTGCGTAGAAGGGGTGTACCTTCGCGACACAGCATGGGATTCCGGCGACATCCTCATCGGGGCGGAGGACACATGACGAGCAGGCCGCGTTTCCTTGGGCCGGCCAGCAAGGTGGGCACGTTCACCGTCGACGCCGACTCCACCGGCACCGGCCGAGGAACGTGGGAGCCGTTCATCGACACCTGGAACGACCACATGGGAGACCTGTACCCGCTGCCGGAATTCAGCGCTCCCACGGTCGACGGCTTCCAGGGAACGATGCGGTCGGTGGCCTTGGAAGACACCGCCATCAACGAACTCTGGGCATCCTCACCCGTGAGCACCCAGGCAGTCGGAATGTACGAGCATGATCAGATCCGGTTGTACGTCGGGCTGCGCGGGGCGGTGGCCCTGCAGGACCCGCACGATCAGGGCGGCGACAGGTACGTCTCGGCCGGCACATACTTCATGCACCATGTCGTGACGGAGAATCACTTCCACACCACGCCTGTGATCGGCACCCGCATCTTCATCTTTCCCGGCGACGCTCTGCGGCCCCTGGTCGCGGGGAAACCGCGCACCGGTCAGGCCGCCTCGCCCGCAGCGCAGATCCTCATGGCACACACCAGCGTGGTGCAGCGGACCGTGAGCGAGCTCAGCCCGGCGGGGGCGCACGCGTCTCGCAACGCCCTGCTCGAACTGGCCAAGGGGCTGATCCTCGACCACTTCGACGACCGCGAGCCCACCTTCACCCCGGCGCTGGCGCAGGCGGCCAAGGACCTGGCCGATGCCCGGCTCACCGACGCCGAGTTGTCGCCGGCCGCGGTAGCCGCGCAACTGCACGTATCCGTACGAACCTTGCAGCGGGCTTTCGCGAGTCTGGACGAGTCGTTCAGCGCCTACATCCGCCGCCGACGCCTGGAGGAAGCGGCCGAGGTGCTCACCGCCTCCGGATCACGGCTCAGCGTCTCCGAGGCCGCCGCGCTCTGGCATTTCACCGACAGCAGCCACTTCATCCGCGCTTTCAAGAAGCACTACCATGTGACACCAGCTCAATTCGCACGCCGCCTGACGTGACGACTCAGCCGGCCGTCGCGCGGAGCAGCGCCGGGAAGGCCGCGATGCTCTCCACCACGTGCTGGTCACGTCCGCGGGAGTGGTGTATCGACGGCCGCTCGGTGATCTCGTTTTGAGGCTATGCGGTGAGTTCGGTGGGCAGGGCGGTCTCGTCGGTTTCTGGCTCGCTGGGGTGGAGGCGGGCCTTGGTCAGCAGGTCGAGTCCCATGTAGCGGCGGGCCTTGGTCCACTCGTCGTTCCGCTCGGCAGCACCGCGCTGACCAGACGGATCAACGCGGTGAGGTCGGGGAAGTTCCCGACGGCGTCGGTGCGACGGCAGCTTGTCCCGCAAGGAGCTCCGTTGCTCCTGCGGAAACGCTGACTACCTGGCCTTGGGGAAATTTCGGAACCCGCCGAGGACCTTCCATGGACGCCATTGATGTCGATCGGCCGCCGGGTTCACGGCCGTCTGGGTGAGTCTGACCTGTGGAGTGTTGTTCGCGGCCTCGCAAGGCGGTACGAGTCGTTCGGGGCGCTGTGTTATGTGTGCGTGGTGCCTGCGCTCCGTCCGGAGGGCGTCCAGAACGATGGGGAGTGAGCGGGCATGGTCCTGGCAGCACGGCTGGTGTTGGCTGCGGTCTTCGGGGTCGCGGGGATCGCCAAACTCATGGACCGCGAGGGACTGCCTCGCGCGATCGCAAGCTTCGGCCTGCCAGCTCGAACGGCGAAGCCGCTTGGATACCTTCTCGTCTCCTACGAGTTCGTCACAGCCCTGGCTCTTGTCGTCAACCCATGGGCAAGAATCGGTGCGCTTGGAGCGCTCGGACTGTTGCTGACGTTCTGCCTGGCCATCGTGGTGAGCATCGCACGCGGCCGGGCCCCGGAGTGCCACTGCTTCGGAGGGCTACGCTCCACGCCGGTCGGGTGGGCCACGCTCGCACGCAACGGGCTCCTCGCAGCTACGGCGGGATTCGTCGCAGCCGACGGGCGTGCCCCATGGTTCTTCACGGGCCTAGGGACCATCGCAGCGACCTGTTGGATGGTGCTGGGACTCAAGCGATCCGGAAAAGTGCGACCGGGCATGGTCACACCGGGCTTTTCACTGCCTGACGCAACGGGACAAGTATGGACTCTCGACAAATTGTTTGCCGCTGCGCACCAGCCACTCCTGCTTCTCTTCACTGATCACGCGTGCGGTGCGTGCGACGCACTCCTGCCACAGGTGGCTCGGTGGCAACAGGCCTATGCAGAACGGCTGACCATCGCAATCGTGAACGGCGGGCCCGCCGCAGACGGCGTTGCCTTCTCACGTGAGCACGGGCTGCGGAACCTACTGGTGGACGAAGAGCGAATGCTGCTCACCACTTACGGTCTGACCGCCACCCCCAGCGCACTGCTGATCGACACCGACCGGATCCTCGCCGCCGCGCCAGCAGTTGGGTCGGCAGAGATCGCCGACCTGGTGACCAGGGCACTCCAACCGCGTGGTAGATCAACGATCGCGCGACGCGCACTGTTGTTCGCCTCGGCCACGATGGTACCCGCCGTCACCTCCACCCGCGCGATGGCCCGCGGCGTTACCGGGGCGAACTGGCGCCCAAAACAAGTGAAGTTCGCTGGCGGATGGCTCTGCAAACAGCGCTACGCGCTGTGTACCAAAGCCGCCTGCAAACCCTCGCCGAGCGACCCGAACGTCCTCATCTGCCGCTGTGTGGTGGAATACGGCTACTCCTACGGCTATAAGTCATGTGCAGAACGGGCACCAGTCGGCAATAGATTGGTATCGACGTTCTCGACACAAAACACCAACCACCTTACCCGCACCATGACCTGCGCATCCCGAGCACAATGGGCAAACTGTCTGGACGTGGAATGCGAAATCGACCCGCGCAACCCGAGACACGCTGTGTGCCGCTGCAAGGCCGTGGAGAGCGGCGACTTTTTCACATTCGGGGGAAACTGCGACACCAGCACCTGCACCTCCGTGATTTGGTCAGCGGCAACACCACCCGGAGTCCCCTTCCAAGCCGCGATGGAGAGCATCGGCCTATCAGTCACACTCCCCAAAGCATGCCCGACAGGCACGGACGACGATGACCTTCCGCCCAGCGGCTTGGGGCTGGAGTTTCAATGACCGAGTCAAGGCTGCGGCCGCCCTTCGCAAGTGAGGGCGGCGCCTCGTCCCGTAGGTCGTCCGCGCCGTGTGCGTGACTGCGGCGAGCGCAGATCCGCCGCCACCACACCCCGGCCGTCATGCGCATCCTGGCCCGCGCCGCCCTCTACCGCAACGGCTGGACCAACACCGCCAGCGGCCGACGCGCCCACACCTGCCCCGAAGCCGCCCTCACCCTCCACGGAATCCCATGACCAAACCGGACGAACGTGACTCTCCCCGGGGCCCTGCCCCAAAGGGTCATAGTTGTCCATGCCAGCGACAGTCATCCGGCACCGGGGCGAGTGGCCTGTCCGCGTGCGCCGGTGAGGGCCGAGCTTCCAGGGAACATCCACGCCCGGGCCGGGTCAGGAAAGGGATTCGGCGTGGCCCTGCCAGGAGTTCCAGAGGTCGGCGTAGGTGCCGCCGTGTTCGAGCAGTTCCTGGTGCGTCCCCAACTCGCTGATCCGCCCCTCCTCCAGCACGGCGATCCGGTCGGCATCATGGGCTGTGTGCAACCGGTGGGCGATGGCGATCACCGTGCGGCCCTCCAGCGCCGCGGCGAGTGACCGTTCCGCCTGCCGGGCGGCGTGCGGGTTGAGCAGGGCGGTGGCCTCGTCCAGGATCAGGGTGTGCGGATTCGCCAGGACCAGCCGGGCGAGGGCGACCTGCTGCGTCTGGGCAGGTGTCAGGGCGTTGCCATGGAGGCTGATCCGGGTGTCGAGTCCGAACGGCTCGGCCCACTGCCAGGCGTCGACCGCGGTCAGCGCCGCCTCGATCTCCTCGTCGGTCGCGGCGGATTTGGCGATCACCAAGTTGTCCCGCAACGAACCGTCGAAGACGTGGTGGTCCTGGGCCACGATGGCGACCTTGCCGCGCAGTTCTTCCAGTGGCATCTCCGCGAGGGGCAGGCCCCCGAAGGTGATCGTACCGGTGCGGGGCCGGTGGATCCCCGCGAGCAGTTGGCCAAGAGTGGACTTGCCCGAGCCCGAGGGCCCGACGAGGGCCAGCCGCTCGCCTTTCACGACGTCGAGATCGATGCCGTGCAGCACGTCGACGTCCGGCCGGTACGCGTACCGCACGTCCCGTATCGCCAGCCAGTTCCCGTTCCCAGCACTGTGCGGCATGGGCTCGCAGGTGTCCGGGGCGGTCGGCGGGGCCGACTCGGCGATGCCGAGCAGCCGGGCGAGTGCGACGCCCGACATCTGGAGTTCGTTGAGCCAGAACAGCAGGGTGTCGACCGGGCCGAGAAGCTGCTGGATGTACAGGGTGGCCGCGGTCACCGCGGCCAGCGTGACCATCCCGTGGATGTAGAAGAGGCCACCGACGACCAGAGTGATCGCCACGGGCAGGACGTAGGTCGTGTCGCAGATCGGGAGGAACACGTTGCGCAGGCGCAGGGTGTAGCGCTCGGCGGCGTAGGACTCGGCGATGTCCCGCTCCACCCGTTCGAGCCGGCGATGTGTGAGCCGGAGAGCCTCCACCGTGTGAGCGCCCTCGACCGTCTCGGTCAGGCCCTCGGTGAGCTGCGAGTACGACGCGCTCTGCCGTACGTAACCGGCGCGGGCCCGGGCCAGGTACCACTTGGAGGCCGCGACCAGGATGGGCACGGAGACAAGGCAGGGCAGCACGAGCAGCGGGCTGATCAGGATCAGGGCACCGAGGGAGATGACGATCGTCAGCAGGGCGATCAGCGTTTCCGGGATCGCGTGCCGGACGGTGGTGGACAACGTGCCCACGTCCCGCGTGGTACGGGTCACCAGATCGCCGCGGTCGGCGTTCTCGACGGTGTTCAGGTCCAGGGCGAGCATGTCGCGGACGAACTGCTGGCGCAGTTCCCCGAGGACGCGTTCACCCAGTACGGCCGCCGCATACATCGCGAACCTGATGAGCGTCGCCTGCGTGACGCAGGCCAGGCAGATCAGCAGCACATAGTGGGTGATGTCGTTCCGGCCGCGGGCCACCGAGGCGACCAGATGGCCCAGCAGCCACGGCACGGCGAGTCCGGTCGCCGCCGCAAGCGCGTTCACGGCGACGACACCGGCCAGGCGCCATGGATGGCGCGAGGCGATCCGCCTGGCGTGAGCGCGGACTTCCTTCGCCGACGCGACCGGCAGCGCGTTCACGCAGTCCCCATTTCCCGTGTGACGAGCGAGCGGTACCGCACGTCCTCCAGCATCTGATGGTGTGGGCCCTCGGTGACCACCTTGCCGTCCTCGACATAGCTCACCCGGTCCGCCTGCCGGAGCAGCATCGTGCTCGTGGTGAAGACAATCGTGGACCGGCCCGTACGGGTCTGGCGCAGATGGGCCGCCATCCGGGCCTCGGTGTGGGCGTCCACGGCGCTGGTGGGGTCGACCAGGATCAGCACCTCCGGATCCGCCATCAACGCCCTTGCCAGGCGCAGCCTCTGCAACTGGCCGCCGGAGAACTGCCGTCCGCCGCTCTCGACGGCGGCATCGAGACCGCCGAGCAGCGCTTCGACGACATCGGAGGCGCAAGCGTGGTCGATCGCCGCGAGCAGGCTGTCCTGCGAACCCTCTCCCAGGTCGTACGGGTCGAGTTCGGCGCGCAGCGGTCCGGCGAAGAACCGGGCGTCGTTCCTGGTGACGAGTATGCGGCGGCGGACCGTCCCGAGCGGCAGGGCGTCCAGCCGCCGCCCGTGGTAGACGGCCTCCGAGTCCGTGTAGCGCCCCAGCCGCTCGGCCAGCATGCCCGCGTCGGCCGGGGAGGCGCAGGCGACGGCGGTGAGACTGCTGGGAGGCGCCTTGACGCCCGACACCGGATCGATCAGGAGGCCAGGGCGGGTCGGTACATCGGTGCCGGTTTCGCTGGGTCCGAGCGGCAGCTCGGGTTCCAGGCGCAGCAGCCGCGTGACGTGCTCGGCCGACACATGGGCCTTCATCAGATGACTGACGGCCAGCGTCAGGCGGCGCAGCGGCACCGCCAGGAAGGTCGCGTACCCGTAGAAGGCGACCAGTTGGCCCGCGGTGAGCCGGTCCGCCAGGACCTGGTGGGCACCGAGTCCCACCACCAGGACGACGAGCATGCCGGGCAGCAGCGACTTGGCTCCGTCCAGCACCGAATCGAGCTGCGCCACCCGTACCGCGGCGTGTCGTGTGGACTGGGACCTCTCCAGGTACCGGCGCTCGATCACCCGCTCGCCTCCGATGCCGCGCAGCACCCGCAGGCCGTGGACGATGTCGATGGCCTGGTCGGTCAGCGCGCGCAGTCGCTCGTGGTACGCCTCCTGGCGGCGGTGCAGGGGCCGGATCATCTGTGTGGTGATCCAGAGCATGACTGGTACGCCGACCAGGACGACGAGACCGATCTGCCACGACGCGAGCAGCATCACCGAGGCGACGGCGACGATCGCGGCGGCGGCGCCCACTCCCCGCGTGGCGACCTCCATGGCGGTGCCGATCTGCGTCATGTCCGAGACGCTGACGTTCACCATGTCGCCCGTGGACACCCTCTTGGACAAGCCGGCGCCCAGACGGCAGGCATGCCGGGTGACGAACTGCATCGTCTGGTACCCGGCGCCGATCTTCACCTCCAGCGCGAAGCGGTCCTGGAGCGCACTCCCCAGCGCCTGGACGACACCCAGCGCCAGCACAGCCGTTCCCCACCACACCAAGGCGGTCGTGTCCCGCGCGGAGACGCCCTCGTCGATGGCCTTGCCGACGATCGCGGGGGACAGCCCTTGCGCGACCGTCCAGACGACGGCGAACACCGAGCCCAGGACGATCGACCGGAGGTGGTCCCTGGCGAGCCACAGCAGATACCCGCGGGCACTGCGGATGTCGGGCGATCCAGGATCGCGGTCGGGGAAGCTGCGCATGGTGGCACCTGTTTCGCGACATCAGGGGAGCGGGGAGTGGGCACGTCTGCCGACCGTACGCTCAAACGCCGTGTACTCCGCGGC
Source organism: Streptomyces mirabilis (assembly GCF_039503195.1). Classification (NCBI taxonomy): domain Bacteria; kingdom Bacillati; phylum Actinomycetota; class Actinomycetes; order Kitasatosporales; family Streptomycetaceae; genus Streptomyces; species Streptomyces mirabilis. Next base: position 385,957 of record NZ_JBCJKP010000001.1, on the reverse strand, counting down.
GTCGAGCACGTTACGCGTGAGTCGGTCCACCGCCGGGTGGTCCAGGTGCCGGGGCCAGTCGGTGGTGCCCCCGTTGAAGATCAGCGCGTCCCCGTGGCGGTGGTAGGCGATCGTGGCGCACCGCGGCGACTGAAGGTGCGGCTCCCGCGGGTCCGAGTACCAGTGCGCGGGCGGCGCGTCGGCCAGCGGAGCGTACGCGAGGACCACCAGGCCGTCGGGTACGTCTTCGACGCCGGTAGGCTGCCACGGCCGACCGGGCTCGTAGGCGTGGCCGTCGACCTCGTACCCCGCCAGATCGGTCAGTTCGGCGAACGCCGCCAGGTCGACCCCGTCGAGCAGAGCGTCGCCGTCCGGCCGGAACTCGTACGACGTGGGTGGCCGGCCCGCCAGCCAACTCGCGCCGCCGTGGCGGAAGCTGAGCCCGATCAGTGACGCCTCCGGGCGGTCGGTGCGCCACCAGAGGTCGCCGACCACGGGGTTGGCCTCGTCCTTGGCCACGCGCAGCTCGCTGTCGCGTACCTCGGTACGCCACCAGCAGGTGTTGCCGCCGAATACCAGGACGTTGCCGCCGCCGGCCACGAACTCCTCCGTTCGCTCCCGGCATTCGGCAGTCCAGTACTCGTCGTGGCCGGCCGTGACCAGCGTCCCGTAGCGGCCCAGGAGTTCGGGCTCGTCGTCCAGTGCCGTGTCGAAGACGACATCGAGAGCGTATCCCCGCTCGGAGGCCCAGGACAGGAAGGGTTCGTCCCAGTGCCAGAAGGTCGGTGCTCTCGGGCCGGTTCCAGTAGCCGAGTGCGATCTGCTCGCTGCGCAGGACCAGCTCGTCGAACGTCCTCGCCGGGTCCACTGTGGTCCGCAGGGGCAGCACGTTGTCGGGTACCTCGTGCGGCGTGCCGGACGGTGGTCCCAGGAGCAGGTCGCAGTCGCCGGTGTGGCGCTGGACGACGGCGTACCAGGCGCCAGGAGGACGGCGAGCGGTGTGGTCTCCCGTCCCGCCCCGTAGGCGTGTGCCGCGGCGAGAGTCCGCGGAGGCACGGCCATCCGTGAGACGGCCCAGTCCTGGGCGTCCGGCTCCGTGTGGGGCAGATCGGCCGGGAGCAGCGTCGCCGTCGCGCCGTCGAGCCGTCGCTGCCAGTAGACCTTCGCCGGGTCGGGCAGCACCCCGTCGTTCGGGCGCGGCGACGTCGCCCCTGACGTGTCCGTTGAAATGTCCGCACTCATCGTGGTCCGCTCCGGCTCAGGAATCAGTGCCGAAAAGGGAGTTGAGCTCGTCGTTGAGGTCCCACGCCATGTCGATGTCCGGGGCGACGACGCAGTCCATGACGCCCTGGTGTTCCTTGTCGTAGGCGCTGGCGACGATCACCCCGGTCCGGGGGTCGTAGGCGAGCTTCGCCGCGGTCAGCCAGTCCACGTGCTCTGGAACGACGAGGTGGCCCAACCCTGCGGCCAGACGTGTTCGAGCAGGACGCGGTCGCTCGCGTAGTCCTTGCCGACCACCTTGTCGCCGAGGATGAAGTACGTGTGCGTGGAGCCGGTCAGGCGCCCGTTCCATTCCGTGTAGAGCACCTGCCGGTCGGGGGTCACGATGGCGTCGGCACTGAGCATGCCCCGGTATCCCGTGGCGTGCAGGGGTACGCACATGCGGCGACCGCCTTCGACGAGCCGGTTCAGCGTCTCGGGATCGAGGTCGGCCGGGATGATCTGCGCGGTGTAGTACGGCGCCGACTGCATCTCCCCGTGCCCGCCCAGGGTGCCGACGCCCTGACTGGTGAAGGCGCCGCCGCTCAGTGCCGCCTGCGCCCCGATCGCCCGGGCCAGCGCGGACACCCAGGCGTGCGGTGACATGGCGACCACGCTGTCGACGGTGCGCCTGGCCAGGACGGTACGGAGTTCGTCGTGGAAGACCGGATCGGTGAGGCGGTCTGCCGTGAGCAGTCCGTCGCCCAAGCGCCCCGGGGGCGGTACGGCCACCCGCAACGTGGACCGGTCGGTTCCGGTCAGTCCGGTCACATAGTCGAGAAAGACGTCCTCCGGGTGCTCCGGCAGAACGAGTACGTCGTGGTCCTGCGCGAACCACACCGGGTCGGCGCCCGGTGCGCGGAGTTTGTTCGCTGGCGGCGTGTCCGGGGCGGCGGGATGCGGCCGCGCCGGGGCCCTTGCTTTGACCCGCCGGATCTTCTCCCCGAGATCGCCGAGCATCTCGGACGAGCATGCCTGGCGCAGCAGCTCCGCGGACCGTGTCGGTCTTCTGCAGCTTCTTCACCTCGGCCTTGAGTGCGCGGCGGGCGGCACGGAAGGGGAACGCTCCGCGCACGCACACCACGCGGCGGGGGCGACGGTTCACCCGTGGGCGCCTTCGTGACGTCAGGTGGTGGTTCCGCGGCCGTTGCCGACTTGGCGGAGGCGGTTGGCGTGGTGGGTGACGGTGGCGATGCGGGCTGCGAGGTCGGGGTGGTTGGGCTTGAGGTGTGGGTGGGTGTCGGCGAGTGGGTCGATGAGGTTGGCGGCGTCGTTGTCGGCGAGGGCGTCGGCGAGCCGGGCCAGGGGTGTGCGGGCATGAGTGGGGAGGTCGGTGAGGGCGGTGATCTGGCCGGCGAGTTGGCGTAGTTCGGCGGCGTTGGTCCGGGCCCAGGCGGTGATGGTGCGGTCGGCGGCGCGGCGGTTGCGGGTGGCTTGCACGCGCTGTTCGCCGGTGGTGCCGGGTGTGCCGGGGCGTACGCGCAGGTAGCGGCGTTCGGCGGCCTGGCGGCTGGCGACGCCCAGGGGGTGGGCGAGGTCCGCCCAGCTGGAGCCTGCTGCCCGGGCTGCCTCGATCAGTCCAGGTTCCCATCCTGCGAGTTGGTCGCGCAGTTCACGCAGCAGGAGGAGTGCGGCCAGGGCCTGGTCCGCACTGGCTTGTCCGTCCTGCGGGTGCGCTCCGGTCTGGGCGGTCTGGGCGGTGCGGACGGCTTCGTTGATCGTGTTCAGTGCTGCCGTGGCGGCGAAGAACGAGGTGGGGTCGCGGGGCTCGGGGGAGGCGTTCATGGAGATCCTCTCGGGATTGTCACCCTTTGGACGACGCTTCGCTTGTCATCGTTTGGATGACATGTTACAACGGTGTCAGACGAAGCGCATTGGCAGTTCCTGCCAGACCTGTGGAGGTGTATTCGCGATGTTGATGCGCACCGACCCGTTCCGTGAACTCGACCGGCTCGCCCAGCAGCTGACGGGTGTGACCGGTACCTGGTCCAGGCCCTCGGCGATGCCGATGGACGCCTACCGTGAGGGTGAGGAGTACGTGATCGCCCTCGACCTGCCCGGTGTCGCGAAGGACGCGATCGACATCGATGTCGAGCGGAACATGCTCACCGTCAAGGCCGAGCGCCGCCCGCTCGTGAAGACCGACGACGTACAGATGGAGCTCTCCGAGCGGCCCCTGGGTGTCTTCTCCCGCCAGCTGGTGCTGGCCGACACCCTGGACACCGAACGCATCACGGCCGACTACGAAGCGGGGGTGCTGACCCTGCGGATCCCGATCGCCGAGCGCGCCAAGCCCCGCAAGATCGCGATCGGCGGGGAGTCCGAGCACAAGCAGATCAGCGGCTGAGGAGCCAGTTTCCCGACCGCGCCGACGGCGGAGGACGGGCATCGATCTCCCCCCTCTGATCCCGCCCTCCGCCCTACGTCCATCGCACAACGACGTGAGGAAGGGGTAGTGGTGGCCATGCGATGGGAAGCATTCCTCGACCACGTGCAGGAACGCGGCGAGTACACCACACCCCAGGAAGCCGAGCGGGCCGCGCGTACCGTTCTGGCCCTGCTGGGCGCGCATCTGGTGGGTGAGGTCCGGGCCGAACTGGCCGCCCGGCTCCCGGAGACCTTCGCCGTGATTCTTCTCAACCCGCTGCAGGCCACCGAACCGCTCCCGCCGGAGCGGTTCCTGCGGGCCACCGCGGCGTGGATCGAGGGAGCCACCGAACAGACCGCGGCCTGGGACGTCAGCGCCGTACTGAGCGTGACCGCCGATGCGGCGGGCGAGGAACTCACCCGCCGCATCCTGCTCCAGCTCCCCCCGGGCTACGACCTCCTCTTCGGCCGACCCGAGCGCGCCTGAGCCCAGGAACGCGTGACCCGCTCATCAATTCAGCAGGGCCGGCCGGCGCCCACCCCCGCCGGCCCTTCCCACAGGCGACAACGCCTTTGCACGAGAAAGGCAACCACTCCCGATGCTTCCGCTGCGTGAACCGGCCGCTGCCCGACCCGGCATGACGTTTCACCAGATGCTCGAAAGAATCCGGTACGAAGGCGCGTATCCGACCCGGGAGCGGGCCGAGGACGTCACGCGTGCCGTGCTGGGGGCCCTGGGCCGTCAGCTCTCCGGCGACGAACGCGTCGACCTCGCCGCCTGCCTCCCCTCCGCGGCCGCCCTCGTGTTCACCAGCCACACCCCCGACCTTCAACCACTCACCGGCTGGGGCTTCGTGAAGGACCTGGCCACCCGCACGGGTACCACGCCCGCGGTCGCGCGCTGGGACACCGGCGCCGTTCTCGCCGTCCTCGGCCGCCTGGCCGGCCCCGGCCTCCTGGACCGCATCCTCACCCAGCTCCCCTCCGGATACGCGCTCCTGTTCGGCCGCGCCGAACTCACCCAGGCCGCCTGACCGTTCCCGGTGGGAACCGGCGGGACGGCAACCGTGGCTGAGGACGCGGTTGGAACGTGAAGGGGCTCCGGCGATGACATCGTCGGAGCCCTGTTTTCGGGGCTGCTGTTGCCGGGCCTGGTCGTGGTCGACCTCGCGGCCGCCGACGACGCGACCGCGCTCGCCGTCCAGAAGCTCCTGGCCGACCGTCGGCCGACCTGGACCTGCGCCAGCCGGTCGCCCCGCCCACTGAGGGCGGCCGTGATGCGGACACCCGGGAGGACCGAGCGAGCATCGTCGTAGGCCTCGGCCGAGGACCGGATCTGGGGCAGCATGGGGGCCAGGCAAGCACGCGGATGTTCATGAGCATGGTGCGGCTGGCACAAGGTGTTCACCCGCCCGGCGCCCAGGAGCGCTGTCGCGCAGATGCGGTACCGGGTCAAGCAGCTCAAGGGCACCAAGGCCGTTGCCCAGCTGCTGCGGATTTCCCAGCGCACCGTGGAGCGATACGTGAAGGGCCAGATCAAAAAGCCCCGCCCGGGCCTCGCCGCCCGTCTGGAGAGCGAGGTGAAGAAGCGGTGGCAGCCGCAGATCCGAGCCAAGGCCCGCGAGAAGGCGGCCAGCACCGGCGGCATCGTCGTCGACACCCGCGCTCGCCTCGGCCACACCGCACCGATCGGGTCGACGGACCAGGACTGCATCCGGCACCTGACCGTCGCACTGCCGCCCCGCTACGCTGCCCGCCTCTTCGACGGCCAGTAGCAGGGCGCCAGCGACCAGGAATGGCGGGAGATCGCCGCCGAAGCGCTCAAAGAGCTGTACTTCCAGGACAGTGGTCGCCGCGCCGGCCAGCCGGAGGAGGTTCGTTTCACGGACATTCAGCACTTGGAGTTCGACCTGTAGAGGCCGTTTCCCGAACAGCCTGCGAGCCCGGATTGTGACTGAGCGTTTCACTTGGCGGGTGAAGGACTTGAGTTGGCGGCTATGGGGGAGACGGTGGGGCAGGAGGCGGCGGAACGGCGTCCGCGAGGATCGCGCGGCGGGTGCTGAGAGCGGCGGCCAGAAGGCTTTCGTCCAGTCTCATCTCGGCGTCGCGGGTAGAGTCGTTGACGGGGATGCGGGTACGCCTGTCGATCAGCGCCGTCACGGCGGGCAGCGCGGGGCGCGCGTGGCCGCCCATCCGGGCGAGACCCGTCAGGTAGTACTCGCCGACCGCGTAGTCGGCCAGGTGCGGTGTCATGAGGGCGAGCAGCCGGGACAGGGCGGAGGGACCGGCGTGCCGCAGCCATAGCGGGGCGCATTCCGCCTGTGAGCGGCCGGGGCGGCGGAAGGTCAGGTTGTACAGCTGGGCCGCCTGTCGGAAGGTCAGCGGGCCGGCGTCCAGCAGGGCCTCGAAGATCTCGGAGGCGTGAGCGAGGCGGGCGATGCCCACAGGCTTGGCGGCGAGGGGCGCGGCGGCGGATGCGCTGTCGTACGCCGTCGCGGTGGACGGGATCCGGCGGGCCCTCGGGGACGGCGTGAAGGGGACTTCGGCGAGGAGAACTCCGTGCGTCCGCATCGCCGCCTCGGAGATCGAGGCTGTCGTGAGGGCCATACCAAGAGCCGGGGTGACCCTCTGGCCCCGGTGCTGGACGAGTAGCGGCAGCAGCCTGACCGGGGCCGCCCGCCAGTCGTGGCACGCCTCGCGGGCCAGGTCGGCGCCGACGTCCCGGGTGGCGGGGTCGGCGAGGAGACGGGCCACGAGGGCGTACGTGTCGTGCTCGCGCCTCAGTACGTACAAGGCCTGGCCCCAGAGGTGCCCGATGTCCTCCAGGTGGTGCGCGGCCTCCCGGACGTCGTCGAGGAGTGCGGCGTCCAGGGAGCGCCATCGCGTGGGTGGCGCTGCCTGCAGCGTCTCCAGGTGGGCGAGGAAGCGGACCGACGCGAGGTCAGCATCCGTCAGGTGGGCGGCGGTCGGGCCAAGCGCCCTGGCCAGGATGGTGCGCACGACAGGATCGGCGAGTTCGCCGAGGGCCGCGAGAACCGGGCCGGGCTGCCCGCGGTAGCCGAAGAGGCACGCGGCTCGGCGCCGTACCTCCTCGTCGGGGTCACTGAGCCGGGCTGCTGCGGCGTTGACGGCCTCTGGCCAGGGCTGTTCGTGGGCCAGGCTATGGAGGAGGTCCAAGGCCTCTCGGCGCACGAAGGGGGTATCGGCGTGGACGAGTCGGAGTAGCCGGGTGGCGACGGGGCCGGCGCGGTCGGCGCGTATCGCCTTGAAGAGCGCGATACGGGAAGGGTGGGCGGGTGTCGTGGCGGTGCCGTCGGCCACGGCCTCGTCCGGCCACGTCATCGGGCCGGGCGGAGGCCGCCCTTCTGTGCTGGAGCTTCGATCATGCGGCCGATCATCCCACACGACACCACGGCTCGGGCAGGGCGTTGCAGCCTGAGCACAGTACGTGGCGAAACTCGCCAACTGAAGTGTCAGTCACACGGATGTGTGAGCCGAGGCGCGATATCCGCCACCCGAAGGCCTCCTCGGCGTCACGGCCAAGGCCTCGCGCATCGCCAACCGGGGCAGGACCAGCCCGGCCTCCCGCGCAGCCTGGTCGTCACCGAGCTCCCGGCGCAGCTCCGCAGCGTGTGGCTGCCACAGCCGGTAGCAGCGCCTCCACATCGCCGGTTCGTCGCGAGGTACTCCACCGTGAGCCCGGCCGCGCGCGCCTGCTCCACCATCGACGCCCACAGCCCGCACACTACGGCTTGTGTGATTGACGTGCGGCCGCAGTGCCGCGGCGATCGCTCAGAGGTGGCCGTCCAAGAACTCCCGTATCACGGCGATGGTCATGGGCCCCGTGCCGTGCGCCACCATCTCTCCCTCCTTCAGCAGGACGTAGGACGGGGCCCCGGTGATCCCGTATCGCTTGGTCGCGGACGGACAGCGCGTCATGTCGGTGCGGACGGCCGTCAGGCGGCCCGTGTACTCGTCTGCGATGTCACCCACGACGAGGTCCATCGCCCGGCAGGCCTCGATTGCCTTGGGCCATGTCCCGGTGAAGTATGCGAGGACCGGGACTCCGCTCATCCCGAGGATGAAATCGAACTCCGCGTCCTCGCGGGGTTGGTGAACCCGCTTCGCCATGGAAGCTCCAGACTTCGCGTTCCGACATTCCATCTCCATCTTCCCCCCGCGCGGTGCGGCCGGCTGAGTCCGGTCGGTCGTCCGGCTGACCGATGGGCCAGCATGTTCGAACGAGGCCGCTGTCTCCTGCGGCTGGTGATCTGCAGAGGGGTCGTTCCGGTCGGCTCAGCCGATAAGAGCTGGCTCGCGCCCCGTGTCGTGCCTCAAAATTCTCGGCGTGACAGACACGGGACCCACCGAAGTAGAGACGCCGGAGGGGCTGCTGGGTTGGTGCCTGGTGGCCAACGTGGCGCGAGAAACCGCGCACGGCGAGAGCGGCCTCGACATCCAGCACGGCACGAAGCACTTCCGCACAGGTGCCCTGCTGGCCTGCGGTGGGTCTGTACCGAGGCAACAGCCGACGGTACGTCCACATGATCGTACGCGCGGATGACCTGGAGAACTTCCGGGTCAAGGGCGTCTACAGCGAAGCTCTGGTGCGCAGCCTCAATGGTGACGAGCACGACCCGGCCGCCCGCGGACCCTGCAGAACCCGTGGACCCGCGAGCGGGCCCAGAGCTGGGCGGACGGCCGGAACCGCCACCGGGAGCCTCTCTTCATCGAAGGCCACCCCTACGCCCATCCGCGGATCTCCGTTCCCAGTCCTCCGCCGGCAGAGATCCAGATCGACGGTGAGACCCTCCACCTCGCCCGCTACGGCACCAGTGGAGCCCACTACAGCCGCATGCTTCCTTCCGTGGAATGGACCCCCGAGCCGTGATCCGCACGTTCGAACGATAGGGCGGGCAAGTCGGCGTCACGGGTGGGGAATTACGGGCTCTGTCGCTGATCTTGTGATCGGGATATGAGCAGGCACGCGTTCGCCTCATGTCGTTTGCTCCCGATGACGAGATCCACAGCCGTGAGGACCTGGTTGCGTTCATCCGTGACCTGCACCAGGACTATCTCCATCGAGGGCAGGACTGGGAGAATTCCACCCTCGATCGCTTTCTTGAGGCTGCCTCATCTGTCCGGCTTTGTGGTGGAGTTGGTCGAGCGATCGACCCGCGAGATCACGATGCATGCCCGAGTCCGGGCGGCCGATGCTGCGTGCTCGCGCTGTCATCGCAGGTCCGGTCGTGTGCATGGTCGGTACCGGCGGCGCATGTCCGACGCAGCGGTCAGCGGCACCCGGGTGGTCATCGAGCTGCTGGTACGTCGGTTCCGCTGCCTCAACGATGTCTGCCCGACGGTGACGTTCGCCGAACAGGTCACCGGGTTGACCAGCCCACACGCCCGCTACACCCCGCTGATGCGCGGGACCCTGACCTCGATCGCCCTCGCACTGGCCGGGCGAGCGGGCAGCCGGCTCGCCCACGCGCTGGGGACACCAGCGGCGAAGGACACCCTGTTACGCCTGCTCAGAGCCTTCCCGGAGGAGCCCATCGGGCAGGTCAAGGTACTCGGCGTCGACGATTTCGCCTTGCGGAAGGGTGACTCGTACGCCACCGTCCTGGTCGACCTGGAGCGACGCCGACCCGTCGACGTTCTGCCGGGACGCGACGCCGACCCACTGGCCACCTGGCTACTGGAACACCCTGAGGTGGAGATCGTCTGCCGCGACCGGGCCGGCGCTTACGCGGAGGGCCCGCACCGGCGCCCCGCAAGCGGTGCAGGTCGCCGATGCCTGGCACCTGTGGAAGAACGTCGGCGAGGCGGTCGAGAAGACCGTCGCCGCCCACTGCACCTGCGTGCGGGCCGTGTTCGAGAAGCCACCGACCCCCGGGCCCACCACCGCGCCCACAGGCGACGACGGCCCCGTTGCCGCATCGATCGGGACACTGGACGTCTGCGGGCGCGAGCGCCGCCTGGTGGTCCGCACCCGGGGGCGGTTCGCCCTGGTCCAGGGCCTGCTGCGCGAGGGAGCCTCGCTGGAGTCGATCTGCCACCAGTTGCAGCTGGACCGCTCGACCGTGCGCCGCTTCGGCCGCGCGACCTGCATCGACGAACTCCTGGTCAAAGCGGTCAACCGGTCCACGATCCTGGACGCCTACCGGCCTCATCTTCACCAGCGGTGGAGCGAGGGCTGCCACGACACCGCCCAACTGCATCGTGAGATCACCGCGTTCGGCTTCCCCGGGGGCATCCAGACCGTCCGCCGCTACCTGCGGAACTTCACGCCGTCCGTCCCCGTGTCGGCGCCCAGGCCCGCGCCGCGGCCCCGGCGTGTCGTCCGATGGATCATGACGAATCCGGACAACCTTCCCGACGGGGACACCCTCTCCCTCAAGGAGATCCGCGCCGGCTGTCCCGAACTCGACGCGGTCACCGACCACGTCGCGACTTCGCCGAGATGATGCGCGACCTGCGCGGCGACCAACTTCCCCAGTGGATGGAGCGAGTCGAACACGATCCCTTGCCCGCATTGCACTCCCTGGTCAACGGCCTCCGCCGTGACCAGGACGCCGTCGTCGCCGGACTGTCCAGCCCCTGGAGCTCCGGCCAGGTCGAGGGACAGAACACGAGAGTGAAGCTCCTCAAGCGCGCCGGATATGGCCGCGCTAGCTTCGACCTCCTGCGCAAACGCATCCTGCACAGGACCTGAGTTCCGATCACAAGATCAGCGACAGAGCCGGGAAAACGTGGGACGCGGTCGGCCAGAGAGCGTTGGTGAGAAGTACCAACGCTGGCCGGAGGCATACGTGGTGAGGGCCCGCCGCGTGGAGGAGCACTCACTCGCGGCCGACTGGGATGCTCTTGTGGCGCTGAGCCAAATGAAGATCAAAATCCTCTTCAACAACGGCGAAGCGCGGATCCGGTATGAGCTTCCGCCCGAGGAGGTGGTCGAGTCCGCTGCCGCGCGACTCAGGCCGGTCCTTCTGGAGAAGGAGGACTGTTTCCATATGAAGGCGCTGGCAGCACTGGGCTACTTCTGTCGAACATCGCCAAAAGATGCGGAGTGGCTACGGGCTGCGCGTGCTGAATGGCGGACACGGGCGAACCCCTCAACGCGCGAAGAAGCTGGCTACTGGGTCATGGTGGCTGACACCGTCACAGGTGAGGACCACGATCTCGATGCCCACAGGCTGGCCATGGCTTGGATCTATGGCGATGTGGTGCACCACGATCCGGAGCGGCGACAGGAAGGCGATGCTTTCGGGCTGCTCGACCGGTTTCGTGTGGCTGTGCCACTTGTCGCCTGGGCCATGGTCGGCACGATTGAGCTCCTGAACTACATCCGAGCACTGCACGAGGCTGGTCTTCTGCAGATCCGCCAGGAGGTCTTCGACGAACGGGTTGCCTTGAAGTCGACCGTGTGGGAAGAGACGGCTGAGGTGTTCTTCGCCCTGACGGGGCAGAACCCCCGTCGCTGGCGAGCGCCCCGATGCCTGAGGGGTGGCTCCCGCTGGACAAGACAACGGACCTCTCGCTTTTCCAACACAGCTTCGGGGGACAACTTCTGAACACGGAGCGTTGACTATCTATGACGGAACTCCCATCACCTGATGAGATCGAAGCTGCCCGTACGCCCGCCGGTGGCTGGAAGCGTGACCAGCTCGCCGCCTGGGGCGTCCCGTGGCCCCCGCCCAAGGGATGGAAGGACGAGCTGACCGAGCGCTGGACGGTCGCACACCAGGACGGCGCACTGCAGCTGACCCTGCCCAGCCCGGCCCTGGCCGACTTCGCGCAGGAGACGCTCGACTTCGGCTGACAGCCCAGGGTCCGTGCCCGGCGCAACTCCGTCGGGTGAAGACGCCCCACCGGCGGAACTCCCCGTGGGAGTCCGGGGAGCAATGCTCAGGACTTGTGGATCGATCCCGGGAGAGACGCGAAAGGCGTACCTTCCCGGGTGATTGATCGACCAGTCGCCGAGTAGGCCCGCGTTCCAGCGTGGGCCGGGAAGGTATGCCCGTGCTGAGCGTAGTGAAGGCCGACGGCGGGATCGAGTCTGGCTCCCTAATCGACGAGATCGTCCGCGAGGGCGCTCGCCGGATGCTCGCCGCAGCCCTGGGGGCGGAAGTCAACCAGTACATAGCCGAGTTGGCCTCCGAGCGAGACGAGCACGGGCACCGCCTGGTGGTCCGCAACGGCCACCATCGGCCCCGCACCCTAGTAACTGCGGCTGGCCCGGTCGAGGTGACGGCCCCGCGGGTGAACGACCGTCGTATCGACGAGGCCACCGGCGAGCGCAAGCGGTTCTCCTCGAAAATCCTGGCGCCGTGGTGCCGCAAGTCGCCGAAGATCTCCGAGGTACTACCGCTGCTCTACCTGCACGGACTGTCGTCCGGGGACTTCGTCCCGGCCCTGGAGCAGTTCCTGGGCGGCACAGCCGGGCTGTCGCCCGCGATGGTGACCCGGCTGACCAGGCAGTGGCAGGGCGACCACGCCGCGTTCCAGGACCGCGACCTCGCGGACCGCGACTTCGTCTACGTGTGGGCCGACGACGTGCACCCCAAGGCGCGGCTCGGCCAGGCGCACAGCTGCGTGCTGGTCCTGCTCGGGGTGCGCTTGGACGGCACCAAGGAGCTGATCGCGCTCGCGGAGGGCCTACGGGAGTCCACCGAGTCGTGGGCCGATCTGCTGCGTGACTGCCGTCGCCGCGGCATGCGCGACCCCGAGTTGGTCGTAGGCGACGGCGCGATGGGGCTCTGGAAGGCTCTTGGTGAGGTCTTCCCTGCCGGCCGGCATCAGCGCTGCTGGGTTCACAAGGCCCGGAATGTCATGAACTGCCTTCCGAAGTCCGCGCAGCCGGGCGCGACGAAGGCGATGCAGGAGATCTACAACGCCCAGGACCGCGCTCACGCGGAGGAGGCAATCCAAGAGTTCGCTCGCACCTACGGCGCGAAGTGGCCCAGGGCAGTCGCGAAGATCACCGAGGATCGGGAGGAGCTGTTGGCGTTCTACGACTTCCCGGCGGAGCACTGGGTCCACCTGCGGACCACGAATCCGATCGAGTCGACGTTCTCCACGGTCAAGCTGCGGACCAAGGTCACCCGCGGGGCGGGCAGCCCGGCGGCCGCGTTGGCGATGGTGTTCAAGCTGGTCGAGTCGGCCCAGGAACGCTGGCGGGCGATCACCGGAGCCTCCTTCGTCGCCCTGGTCCGCTCCGGCGCGACGTTCAGGAACGGCGTCCTGGTCGAGCGCGAAGAGGTCGCCGCAGCGTGAGCAGCAGGGCCTATGCTGCGGAAATGATCAAGCCCATTGAACTTGTCATATTCGACTGCGACGGCGTGCTGGTCGACAGCGAGCGCATTGCCGCTCGTGTCCAGGTCGCCCTCGGAGCCGAGCTGGGTTGGCCGTTGACCGAGGACGAGGTCGTGGACCGGTTCATCGGGCGCTCACACGCCGCCATCCACGAGCAGGTCACTGTTCAGCTCGGCCCGGACACGGCTGCGGTCTGGTCGGCGAGGTTCGAGCAGCTCCACCGGGAGGCCGTGGACGCCGAGCTTGCCCCGGTAGACGGCTTGCCGGAAGCACTCGACGCGCTCACTCTGCCGGCATGCGTCGCCTCCAGCGGCTCCCACGACAAGATGCGGCACACTCTGGGCCGCACCGGGCTCTACGAACGCTTCGCAGGCCGTATCTACAGTTCCACCGAAGTCTCCCGCGGCAAGCCCGCCCCTGACCTGTTCCTGCACGCCGCCCAGCAGATGGGCGTCGATCCTGAAGCCTGCGTGGTCGTCGAGGACAGCCAACCCGGCGTCCACGCTGCCCGCGCCGCCGGCATGCGAGCCTTCGGCTATGCCGGCGGACTCACCCCGGCCGAACGCCTCGAAGGCCCCGACACCGTCGTCTTCTACGACATGCGCCAGCTACCGAACCTCATCGCCGAACGGCAGTCGGCTCTTCACCAGGCACTGCCCACCCACAAGTTTTGATGCGATGAAGGGGCGGGGCCGCTGAAGGCGGACCCGCCGGAGAGGACTGAGCACCTCAACGCTGAGCAGCTGCGCAGTATGGCGATCACCGCCCAAGAGGCCATCGTGGCGAAGGCGGCACCCGAATACGCGCATTACCTTGAGGTACGGAAACAGGCCCACAGCGCGCACGGATCCGAAGCGTCCACGGATGGCCGGGCCTCCGGTGCCTCGGTTGCCGCAGTGATAGCTGTTCTCGCCCCTGTGCTGTTCGGAACCGCCGCAGCGATCTTCCTGCTTGTCGGCTACGTGCTGCGCCTGGCGAGCCCGCGCATTGCTGTGGCCTCATCTCTGATCACAACTGGCTGGCTCTTCGCTGCGGGCACCGCGGCATCCGTGCTCGTGACCATGATCAGCCTCTTGCTGACAGCCTTGCGTAACGCTTCCGTATCCCCGTCCCACGAGGACGGAGCCATGACCCAGGAGGTGGCTGCCGCCAGGGCCAACTGGCGGCAAGCGCTTCGCAGGCGGGGTCTCGAACCGTTCCTGCGCGACGTACGCAAGGCTGCGAACGGGGGCCTTGACCATGACCGGGCTCCATAGCGCACCGGCAGGCCTACGACGCCTCCGTTCTGAAGTGCGGAGCGACTGACTGCGTCGACAGCGCCATCGTGGCCCCCGGGCGCGAGCTAAAACGGCAGAAAGGTACGGGCGGCAGAGCACGTGGCCTGTCGTGCTCCACGCTTCGGTTCTCGCGCCTGTGATGCAGGAAGCCCTGGTGGGGGTGGGGTGGGTGGTTCCGGACGGTTCTCCGCCGTCCGGAACCACCAGGTCAAAGCGCATTGGCCGTGAGGTGCGATCCGCCTCATGACGGCCCGTGCCGCACCGTCCGCTCACGCATCGCTCACGCAGAAATATCTGCTGCCCAGTGCGTTCGCTCCTTCTGGCGCTGCCCGCTTCCGAGTAGCCCAAGGCCGACGGCGAGTTGGTAGGGGTGCACTCAGCGGTTGAGGTACGCCAGTACCGCGAGGACGCGCCGGTTGTCGTCGTCGGAGGGTTGCAGGCCGAGCCGCGTGAAGATCGAGGCCGTGTGCTTGGACACCGACCGCTCGGTGATCACCAGCTGCTGGGCAATGGCAGCGTTCGAGCGTCCCTCCGCCATCAGCGAGACCACCTCCCGCTCCCGCGGGGTCAACGCAGCCACGGCGCCGTCGGCGGAGTTGTGGGCCAGCAGGCGGGCGATCACCTCGGGGTCCATGGCAGTGCCGCCCGTCGCGACGCGTCGTACCGCGTCGACGAACTGGCCACCATCCATCACCCGGTCCTTGAGCAGGTATCCGGTGCCGCCCTGGCCCGCAGCCAGCAACTCGCGGGCGTACAGCTGCTCGACGTACTGCGAGAGCACCAGTACCGGAAGCCCCGGGGAGAGTCGTCGGGCTTCCAGCGCGGCGCGCAGGCCCTCGTCGGTGAAGGTCGGTGGAAGCCGCACGTCCACGATCGCCGCCTCCGGCCTCTCGGCCGCCACCGCGGCCAGCAGGTCGGGGCCGTTGTCGACAGCGGCCGCCACCTCGAATCCATGTGCCTCCAGCAGGCGCGTCAGGCCGTCCCTCAGGAGAAAGAGGTCTTCGGCGATGACAAGGCGCACGGGATCTCCATGTTCACGATGGTCGGGCCGCCGGGCGGACTGCTGACGGCGAGTACGCCGTCGAAGGCGGCGAGGCGGCGCTCTAGACCGCGCAGGCCGGTGCCGCCGGCCGGATCGGCACCGCCCAGACCGTCGTCGGTGACAGTGATCCGCAGCGTACCCGTGACCGGGCCGCTGTCATGGCCGATCTCGATCCAGATCTGCCGGGCCCCGGCGTGCTTGGTCACGTTGGCCAGCAGCTCGCTCACCGCGAAGTAGGCCGCCGATTCCACGGGAGCGGGCGCCCGGCCCGGCAGCTCGGCGGTGAAGTGCACCCGGTGCGGCAGATCCAGGGCCACCGCGTGGACCGCGTCGGTCAGGCCCCGGTCGGCGAGTACCGGCGGATGGATACCGCGTATCAGGTCGCGTAGTTCGGCCAGCACCCTCGCCGAGGACTCCTTGGCCTCGACCAGCAGGCTCCGCGCGGCCTCGGGGTTGGTAGCCAACAGATGCTCCGCCGTGTCCAGGGCCATGCCCATGGCCACCAGCCGGGCCTGCGCGCCGTCGTGCAGGTCACGCTCGATCCGGCGCATCTCGGCCGCCCCGGCGTCGAGGGTGTCGGAGCGGGTCTGCGCCAGGTGGTCGACGCGCTGCGCCAGCTCCTCCTGCCGACTCGGGCCCAGCAGGTAGCGGGCCGAGCGGCCGTACCCGAGCATCAGCCTCGGCGCGGCCCACAGCACGACCGGCAGCAGGGCCAGCACCAGCACCGCAGCCATCGTGATCCCTCCCAGTACCAGCAGACGCACGGGTGGCTTCACGCCGCCGGAACCGAGGAACGTGCCGAGCACCTGCGCCGCGACGTAGGCCGGAGCGGCGGCCGACGCGGCAAGGACGCAGCCCACACCACCGGTGAAGGAGGTCCACAATAGGTCCCGCCACGTCGCCGGGTCGGCCAACACCCAACGCGTCCA
The DNA here is from genome assembly GCF_039503195.1 of Streptomyces mirabilis. Lineage (NCBI taxonomy): Bacteria > Bacillati > Actinomycetota > Actinomycetes > Kitasatosporales > Streptomycetaceae > Streptomyces > Streptomyces mirabilis. The sequence continues at coordinate 369,788 of NZ_JBCJKP010000001.1, read as the reverse complement.
CCGCCACAGTCGCCACGACTGCGCCGTCCACCGCCCTGCCCCTGCCCCGGTCACGGTCGTCGGTACCCGGGTGGCGACCTCGGGCGCGGGGCGGTAGGGCACCGCGATGGGCACCCCGCTCCACGCGGCCGCCATCGTCCGGTGGAGCCCGGCCACCCACCGCATGCCCAGCACGCTGCACACCAGCAGGGGCGGGCTGAGCCAGACGACGCCGTGGTGGCCGCCCGGCAGCGGCCCGTGGTGAACCGCCAGAGCGGCTGACGTCAGGACCGGGGGCACCAGCAGTGCCGCCCCGCCAGCCCCCTGGACGGCCCTGCCGTCCAGGCCGGCGCCACCGCTGCGGACCAGTCGACGCACCCCCAGCACCGCGCAGGGAACCAGAGTGAGGATCACCAGCAGCCACAGGCCGTACCTGTCCTTGCCGATGCTGCTCGTCATGGTGGCCATCGGCGGTTCGAATGGCTGTCCCACGGTGTGCAGATTGACCAGCAGCAGCCCGGGGGCGGCCAGTAGGGCCGCGGACCCGATCAGGGTGACGCCCCAGATCGCGAACAGCCGGACCGCTGCCAGGACGCCGCGGCCGACCCGGGAGGGCTTTGATTCCGGCTCCCTTGTACGCCGCTGTGCGGACAGCTGGGGCTGGGGCCGCCCTCGGGAGCCCCCGTCCGGCGTGATCGCGCTACCGCTCACTTCTGCCTCCTTCGCCCTGTCGGTCCACAACAGTGTGCAAGGCGGCCCGAGCGGTTGGCATGCGTCTTGGGCCCCGAAGCCGGGATGTAGCCAGCTACACCTCCAAGAGGCCGCTCAACACGGTGTCAGCGCACTCGGGTCCGTTCCTAGCGTCATCGGCGGCATCGAGGGCAGCATCGCAGGAGCGGTGCCCCGGTCGATGCTCCGACCCGTGGAGGACCCGTGACCGCGCCGATCATCGAGATCTGCGACGTGAGCAAGAAGTACGACGAAGGACGCCCGGCGCTGGCCGGACTGGACCTGGAGGTGAACGCCGGCGAGGCACTGGCGGTACTCGGGCCCTCGGGCAGCGGCAAGTCGACCCTGTTGAACATGATTGCCGGCCTTGACCGGCCGTCCGAGGGCACCGTCGCCGTGGGCGGACTCCGCCTGGACGGGCTGGGCGAGACCGCGCTGGCGAAGTACCGCAGGGAGCGGATCGGGATGGTCTTCCAGTTCTTCAACCTGCTGGACGACCTGACCGTTGAGGACAACGTGCTGCTGCCTGCGCAACTGGCTGGCCGGCCGCATGCCCTGGCCCGTCACCGGGCAGCGGCTCTACTGGAGCGCCTGGGCATCGCCCGGCACGCGCGCGCCTTCCCCGGCCGCCTCTCCGGCGGTGAGCGGCAACGGGTCGCGGTGGCAAGGGCCCTGATGAACCGTCCGCAACTACTGCTGGCCGACGAGCCGACCGGTGCGCTGGACAGCGCCTCCGCGGCGGAGGTCAGGGACCTGCTGGCCGAGCTGAATCGGGAAGGGCAGACGATCATGCTGGTCACTCACGACACCACGCTGGCGGCCTCCTGCGCGACCCGCACTGTCGAACTGGTAGACGGCCGGATCACGCGCGACAGCGTGCGGGCGGTGGCCGGATGAGCGCGCTGGGCAAAGTGGTCCGCGCCGGGGTCGGCCGACGCCGGACGCAGACCCTGGTGATGGTGCTGACCACGACGATGGCGGTGGCCGCTGCGGTGCTGGCGACTGGACTGCTGGTGGCCTCCCAGGCGCCGTTCGAGCACGCCTTCGCCAAGCAGCGCGGGGCGCAGCTGACCGCCTGGTTCGACCCGGCCGGGGCCACTGCCGCGCAGGTGGCAGCGACCGCCCACATCTCCGGCGTGACCGCCACAGCCGGTCCTTATCCGGTGCTGTCGCTGTCCCCGCGGTTCGGGGCCAACAAGTCGCGGTTGCCGGTGGGCGGTGTCATGACCGAGATGAGCGTGGTCGGCCGGGCGGACACCGGGGGAGCGGTCGACGACCTGGTGCTCACCGCGGGCCACTGGGCCACGGGCAGCGGACAGATCGTGCTCAGCGACCAGAACATGCCACTAGGAGTGGGCGATCAGCTGTCTCTCCCCGACCTGCCAGGCAAGCCGGTGCTGACCGTCGTCGGGCTGGCCCGGTCGGTGACCGCGACCGGGGACGCCTGGGTCTCACCGACACAGATCGCGGCCCTGACCGTCCGTGGCAGCAGGCCCGGCCTGCAAATGCTCTACCGCTTCCGCAGCGCCGCCACCGATGCCGACGTCACCGCCGACCGCAAGGCGGTCGAGACGGCCGTACCACCGGGGTCGCTGACCGGGGCCTCCTCCTATCTGCAGACCGAGCGGTCCGCGGACCGCACCGAAGCGACCTTCGTGCCCTTCGTGGTCGCCTTCGGCGTGCTCGGCCTGGTCATGTCGGTGCTGGTCATCGGCACCGTGGTCAGCGGTGCGGTCGGCTCGGCGACCAGGCGCATCGGCATCCTCAAGGCCCTGGGTCTCACCCCGGCAGAGGTCGCCCGCGCCTACGTCGCCCAGGCGCTGATCCCCGCCATGGTCGGCACCGCCCTCGGCCTGGTGCTCGGCAACCTGATGGCGATCCCGGCCCTGCACGAGGCCCAACGCGCCTACAGCACCGGTTCCCTGGCCGTCGCGCCCTGGATCGACCTGGCCGTACCCGCCGCCGCGCTGGCCGCGGTGGCGGCGACGGCGCTGGCCCCCGCGTTGCGGGCCGGAAGGCTACGTACAGTCGAGGCGCTCACCGTGGGCCGGACCCCGCGGGCGGGCCGTGGGCGGACGGTCCAGCGGCTGCTTGCCGGGCTGCCGCTGCCGCGCGCTCTGAGCCTGGGGCTGGCCATGCCCTTCGCCCGGCCCGCCCGTTCGGCGACGGTGGCTGCGGCCGTCGTCTTCGGCACGCTCGGGGTGACCTTCGGGACCGGCCTGGCGATCTCGGTGAACGGCATCCAGAACGGCCTCGACCGCAGAGACGCGGGCGCAGTCACGGTCCAGGACATCGCGCCACTGGCCGGCAACGGGTCCAAGGACACCGTCGATCCGACGCTGATCGCCGCGAAGATCGCAGCGCAGCCGGGCACCTGGAGGTACTTCAGCACGGAACAGGCCCAGGTCCGAGTGGCCGGACTCGCCGGTTCCACCAACGTGATCGCTTACCGGAGCCATGGGGACGACGACTCCTGGGGCGCCTACCAGTTGGTCTCCGGAACCTGGTTCCACGGCCCCGGCCAGGCGGTGGTCCCCTACGGCTTCCTACGAGCCACCGGAACGCGCGTCGGCGACACCGTCACCCTCACCGCGGGCGGCCACCGCGCGGCGGTGCGGATCGTCGGCGAGGACCTGGACGTCCGCGAGGGCGGCATGGTCATGCTGACCGACAGCTCCTCTCTGGCCGGCCTCCACCTCAAGATCCCTTCCGAGCTGGTGCAGTTCGACATCGACCTGGAGCCCGGCACCGATGCCACGGCCTACGCGGCCTCGCTGGGGAAAGCCCTGCAGCCGCCGGGCATCCTGGTGCTTCCGTCCGGGAACAGGGTCAGCCCGACGATCATCGCGATGGACGCACTGGTGGCTATGTTCACCCTGATGCTGGTCGCGGTGGCCGGGCTCGGCGTCCTCAACACGGTGGTGCTGGACACCCGCGAGCGCGTCCACGACTTCGGGGTGCTCAAGGCGCTCGGCATGTCGCCGCGGCAGACCGTCGCCATGGTGCTCACCTCGGTGGCCGGGATCGGGCTCGTGGCCGGTGCGGTCGGCGTGCCGATCGGGGTGGCCCTGCACAGGCGGGTGCTGCCGGTGATGGGTCGCGCCGCAGGCACAGCCATCCCGAAGACGGACATGGCGGTGTACTCACTCACCGTGCTGGTCGCCCTGGTACTGGGCGGCCTGGTGATCGCGACGGCGGGAGCACTGCTGCCCGCGGGGTGGGCGGCGAAGGCGAGGACGGCGGCGGCGCTGAGGAGCGAGTAGCACCTATCAGGACCGCGGGGACTGCGCGTCCCGGGACCCTCCGCCGACCGAAGACAGGGAGTCATTGCGCTATGCCGAGAGGTGATCTTCACGTCCCTCGGTCCAGCAGACGGCCGAAGGAACGCTGCGTCTGACGCCCCGCTTTCGGCCAGCCGACCGAACAGTCGCTCACGCACGGGCACCAGAACGTCGCAGCATCCCGACCGGACGATCCCGGTCGAAGACGTCCTCGCAGATCAGGAGGGTTTCCCTCTTCCTGCAACCCGTAGACCCTGGGGGACTCGAACCCACAACCAACGGAAAGCCCTCAGGTTGAGTTCTGGGGCCATCGAGGTCCGCGCGCCAGGCCAGTCGACTGTCTCCGGTCGCAGAGCAAGGCCGTCTGACTCTCCACAGGGCAAACGCCGCTCACGAGTGACGGCCGGCCGTACGTCGGCGTCCAAGTCGTGTTCCCGGCTGACAGCTTTCGTCCGTGGAGCCGGATGATGCAGTGTGCCCTCCCGCCAGGCACAGACGCTTGGCGGGAGGGCACACCGATGGTGATTGACCTGCCCAGCCCCCGAGGCGGTGCAGATCCAGCTCTACGGGCGGGCCCCCGTGCCGTCCGTACAGCTGCATGCGGTGTTGCTGAACGTGCCCGACAGGCGGGCAGAGGTGAATAGCACCGTGGCCGAGGTGCTGGCTGTCCGGCTCGGCTGTGGCCTGACGCGTGCGCCGGGAGGCTTCATCGGCGTCCCGTCACCAGACGATCGAGCCGGTGTGCAGTCCGGTCTCGTTCGGCGTCGCCGATTCTTCACCGTTGACGCCTGCTTCGGCCTGGTCTGCGGCATCCGACAGCGCGCGATACACCAGGTCCCAGCCGGGTGCCCCGTGTGGAGCGTCCCCGACGAGCCGCTCTCCCTCCCGCAAGTAGGCCAGCATCCTCTCGTGAGGAGAGGAGCGCTTCTCGTGCTCCATTTGCATCCCCTTTTCTGTGTCCCGTTTCTTCGTCTGGGAAGCAGCTCGCTCCCTTCCTGTCGGGAGCGGTAGGTCCCGAGTCGGGACCACGGGTTTCGCTCTCGCGACCACCGTGGCCCCGAGAGGCGAGCTACTGCTCTGCGTGCGGTTCGGATATGCGCTTGGCCTTGGTCTCTGCCTTCTCCAAATCCCTGGAGACAGTCGCGGACGAGACCTTCAGCAACGCTGCGATCTCGATGCCCTTCAGGCCCCAGACGTGAGTCAGTTCCCAGACCGTCGCCTGCCGCTCGTCACGGATCGCGGCCTTCACTGCGGCCAGCAGTTCGAGGTATTCCAGGCCCGCGGTGATGTCGTAGGGAGCTGTGGTGTCCGGCCAGGGCCTGCCGCCCTCCGGGAGCTCGTCCGAGGGCCGTTCCAGCTGTGCCCGCATCCGTCCCAGTTCCGAGAGGAACTTGTTGCGGGCCACGACGGTCGCGTACACGATGACCGGTTTCCTGAACACGGTGCCCCTGCGGAATTCCTGGATCACCGCGAGACAGGCTTCCTGGGTGACGTCGTGCGCCAGGTGGTAGTCACGCGTCATCCGCATCACCACCGTCAGAAGCCGCGGATGGACCTCCCTCAGTACCTCGCTCAGCTTCGCCTCCTGTTCACGGGACAGCCGGTCTCGTGGCCGCGCGGGACCCGCTCCTCCTGAGTTGGTTGCCATGGGCCGTCCTTCCACCGGACTCAGGCGGGGATGGACCCCGCAGAGGTTGGTTGGTAGTAGGACGCGCAAGGGGCCAACTTCTTTCATCCGCCGCGACGTTGATGGCGCAAAATTTCCCGCTGCAGGACCGTCCTGACGGGTATGGACACTCGAACCGCGCTTGCGCTGGCCCTCGGCGCGCTGGCCGTCTACGCCGCATACCGCAATCCCGAACTCGGCACGGCAATCGGCATCGGCGTGATCGTCATGACCCTGCTCTTGGCGTTCTTGAAGTAGCGCGACCGGCCCGCCCAAGGCGGGTAGACCAGCACAATTCACCTTCAAGCCGTGTTGTTGTCTGCGGACAACAACACGTACCTCCGAACTGGTGAGGGCGGGCACCGCTGTCTCGGCTCATCGACCTTGACCGGTCTCATCAAAATCCGATCACTGCCAGGGGATGTCTTGTGGATCAGGCCGTACTCTCGGCTCCATGCCCCGCCATCCGAAGAAGCCCCGTCGGCTGGTCGTCGACGGGCGTTCGTACCTGTGGACGCTGCGCCACAGCCACCGCGTGCTGGACAGCGGCCTATCCGCGGACTGCCGCGAGACGCTCACGCTGTACCCGCAGCCGGTCGGCACCGGCGGCCCGCTGCGCATCGTCTTCGCGGAAGGCCCGGGCCGATACGTCCCGGGCGGATTTCCCATGGGCTCCGGGGACGTGGGGTACGTCCAAGGCGGCTCCCTCAACCTGCACGAACCGGGCGCCGTCCGGGCCCTGCTCGATGCGGCGTCGGCCCACGGGTGGCAGCCGGGGGAGCGGCGGGCGATTGAGGTCGACGGCTGGCTCCTGCTGGAGGCGGCGGCCGCCACGCGAGCTGGGAACGCCGGCCCCACAGGTTCGTAAGGGGTGACTCCGGCCTTCTCTCGGGCCGGCCTACCGCGTCGCGACCAAACTCCGTCGAGGCGGGACAGCTGCCTTCTCCGGCTCTTGGTCTCCTGCTTTGTTGTCCGCGGACAACAACACGGCCGCCGGTGAGCAGACACAGTTGACACTTCCCAAGCATCATCAGCAGGAGCGACAGCCAGCCTGACAGCGAGCGAAAACACAAAAGGCCCGGCACCCTGCTGCGTCCGCAGGGAGCCGGGCCTTCTTGTTGCTCGGCCCCGGCACCGAGAAGGTTGTCGGGGTCTGGTGTTGTCCTTCGACAGTGAAGTTAGTCGTGCGCAGCCCGCTGATCTGGGGCGACTAGGTTGGGTGTCAACGGTGATGAGGCTCTTTACTGGTTGTGGCCACGATTCCGTGAAGGATCGACACAATGAGGTATGGCGGATGGTGTATCGGCTGTAGCTTTCTGCGGGATCGTGCTCGGCTGAGTCAGCACGTGAACGATCCGGTCTTCGTCATCCATGGCGTCGCCAACCGCAATCGGGACGAGTTCTCCACGGCCGTATCGGCGCTCGCCGTAGCGGCCGGAGTTGAGATGGTTCCGGTCCACTGGGGTGACCTGGGCGCGCAGGACCAGTTCATTGACGCCACGCTACCCGCCTACCAGACCGGTCCGGACACCCTGCGCGACGGCGAGTCACCAAGGCCCGTCATGGCCGAACCCCACGCCGCGGCCCTGTTTGCTGAGACGATCGACGAAGGCCAGCAGCTCTCGCAAGTTGACGCCGCCATACGTGCACATCTGGTCGCAGGGAAAGAAGGGGAGGACGAGGGGCTGCGGGACGGCGGCCGCCATCAGCTCGATCCCGATCACATCCTCGAATATGTGAGGGAGGCGTGGGGCGACACAGAGTGGCTCTGTCGTACCGGTGACACGCAGCTGTTGCGTGAGACCGGGCGTTCTCTGGCACATGCGTTCCTAGACGAAACCGATCCTGACTCGGACGACTCGTATGACGGATTGCGCGGCGGAGGAGTCGGCGATGACAACCGCCTCCGTGCTGTGGTGCTGCGTCGGCTGAACGACCTGGATCGTTTCGCAGGCGCAGCAGTTCAGGCGGTGGGCGTGCGGCTGAACCACGCCATACGGAGCCGGTTCGGGCCCGGCACCACGCGCTTCCTCGGCGACGTGCTTGTCTACCAACGCCACCAGAATGCTATCCACGCCCGCGTACGCCAGGTCATCGATGAAGTGCACCCCGATCTTGGACGCAGCCCCGCCCGTCCGGTGCGCATCGTGGCCCACAGCCTGGGCGGTGTCATCGCCGTCGACATGGCCACCGCCACCGCACCCTTATGGACCGAGTCCCTGGTCACCTTCGGCTCCCAGGCGGCCTTCTTCCATGTGTGCGATCCCAGAGGGGGGCAACTGACCCCGTACGGAGGCAGCACGCCTGTACGATTGCCGGCTTCCCTGAACCGCTGGACCAATCTCTGGGAGCCGCTGGATGTGCTGGCTTTCGCCGCTTCCAAAGTGTTCCAGCTACATGACGGCACCACTCCAGTGGACCTTCCCGTCAGCCACCAGGCCAGCACGGGTATGTGGACCCACTCGGCGTACTGGAACCTTCCTTCTGTCGCCTCAGTCATCGGCGACGACATGGGCCAGGCTCAGCCAGTGCGCGGCCCCTCAGGGGGCTAATCCTCCGGCTCTCCGTAGGGGCGGGGACTGGCACAGAGCGTCAGCCGCCGCTGATCCAGACCCTGCCCGCCCGCCGGGGCGGACAGCAAGTTGATTACAACCATGCCAACGAGGTCGCTCAGCCCTGCGACCAGCCGAAGCCGGGGAGCACCCGTGACTCACGCACCCGCAGACCACGAGACCTCGGTGAACCTATCCGGTCACGGCCCTGGGGGAGACGCTCCGCCGGTTTCGCGATTCGGTCTACGGCCTGGGGCGTTGCTTCTCCTGGTACGGGGGCAGGTCGCGTGAGTAGGAGGAGTGCTCTGTGGCCTCGCGCCGCCGCGCGACGATGGCAGCGCCGTCCATCCGGTGCAGGAGGCCTCGGCCGATGTGCAGGTGAAGGTCCATGCCGGGGCAAGACGGTGACCATGACCGTCCGATGCCCCACGGGAGTCAGGCCGCAGCCGCCGCTGTGAGGAGAAGCATGCCGGGGTGTTGATGGCCGGACGTCAGCGCTCAGGGGCTGCGCTCGTGGAGGCAGGGGTGCCAAGGCGGTTGATGTCGGGGCTGTGGAGGACGTGGGGGCCGCGCCCGTCGAGTCCCACGACGGCGATCATGGCGCGTCCCAGGTGCTCGGTCGTCGTCGTGTGCCCGGGTGCCAGCCGGTGCAGGAGGGGGTAGAGCCACGAGGTGAGCCGGTAGAGCCGGCGGTAGGCCGCGGTTCGGGAGACGGCGCCGCGCTGGGGGCGAATGTATCCGGGCCTGAACAGGTAGGCGTGAAAGGGCATCGCCAGCAGTGCGTTCTCGGTACGGCCCTTGACCCTGGCCCACATCGAGCGGCCGGCCTCCGTGCTGTCGGTCCCCTCTCCTGACACGTAGGTGAAGGTCAGGGAGGGGTTGTGCGCACTCACCGCCCGTGCGGCGGCCAGCGTGTAGTCGTACGTGATGCGGGTGTACTCCGCCTCGCTGCGGCCCGCCGCGGAGACGCCGAGGCAGAAGAAGCAGCCATCCAGCCCCTCGAACTCGCCCTGGATCGCCCTGAAATCGGTGAAGACCGTGTGCACGACCTCACGGACCTTCGGATGGCGCAGGTTCAGCGGTGTGCGCCCGACGACCAGGATGTCGCCCACTCGAGGGTCGTTAAGGCAGGCGTCGAGCACGCCGTGCCCCACCATGCCGGACGCTCCGAAGACGGCCACACGCATGCTCATCCCTCCGCCCGGGCCAGGGTGCCGGCGATCAGGGTGGACAGCATCTCTTCCAGAGTGGCGGTGAAGTCCATACGCAGGGCGGCGAGCGAGGGGTCCGCCTCGTAGGCGGCGAGCATGGACGCGGAGGGCCGGGCGTGCGTCCACACCGCGCCAGTCACCATGACGGCCTGCGCGCACAAACCGTCGGCCCGGTCGCCCAGTTCGGGCAGATGACGGCGGGCCAGGGCGGCCAGAGCGGCGACGTTGCCGAGGGCGGAACGCTTGTAGCGGGCGGCCACCTCGGCGGAGACGTTGTGTTCCAGAACGCCGGCCTGGGCACTGAGCAGGTCGCACAGCACGCGGTGCTGCGCGAGGGAACGGGTCAGGACGGCGGCGAACGCCTGAGTGCGCTCGCGCACCGGGGCGTCCGGAGTGATCACGGCGTCCAGCTGCGCGGGGAGCTCATCCGTCCACTGTCGCCAGTGGTGGTCCAGGAGTTCCAGAAGGATGGCCTCGCGCGATTCGAAGTACCGCAGCACGTTGGACTTGGCCAGGCCCACGCGCCTGCTCAGCTCGTTCAGGCTGACCGCGCTGACCGGCATCTCGTCGAGCATCGCCGCCGCGGTGTCGAGGATCGCCCGCTGCCGGATCTCACGCTGTTCCTCGCTGCGCGCCCTCTGGAAAGTCGCCATGCGCCCATCTTACAGACTGCCGGTCTTTTGACATAAGACCGCCGGTCTCTTACCTTGGAGGAGCAAGAGACCGACGGTCTGCTACTTCGGGGTCGTCGGCGTTACGCACCATCCAGCACGTGAAAGAGGTCCACCGTCATGAGCGTTTCCAGCGTCGCCCTGGTCACCGGAGCCACCACCGGCATCGGCAAGGAGACCAGCCTGGCCCTGGCCCGCGCCGGCCACGCCGTCGTCGTCTCCGGCCGCCGCATGGAGGCGGGAGAAGCCGTCGCCCGCGAGATCCGCGACAACGGCGGCCAGGCCGCCTTCATCGCCGCCGACGTCAACACCGAAGAGGGAGTCGCCGCCCTGGTCGCGGCCACCGCCGAGCGCTTCGGCCGGCTCGATGTCGCCGTCAACAACGCCGGCGTCTCCCTCGACACCGGCCGTCTGGCGGACGAGCCCACCAGCCGCTTCCAACAGATGCTCACCACGAACGTGCTCGGCGTCTTCTGGGGCATGAAGTACCAGATCCAGCAGATGCTGGCTCAGCACAACCCCGGCGGCGCCATCATCAACCTGGCCTCGATCGCCGGCCTGGGTGGCATGCGCTAGGCGGCCAACTACTCCGCCACCAAGCACGCCGTGGTCGGCCTGACCAAGTCCGCTGCGCTGGAGTACGCCACCGACAGCATCCGCGTCAACGGCGTCGCCCCCGCCGCGATCAAGACCGACATCCTCAGCACCGCCATCGAGGCCGGCACCTGGGACGAGGCCACCATCGCCGCCCTCCAGCCGGTCAACCGCATGGGCCGCCCCACCGAGGTCGCCGACGCCGTCACCTGGCTCGCCTCCCCGCAGGCGTCCTTCGTCACCGGAACCATCCTCAACGTCGACGGCGGCTACAAGGCCCAGTAAGGCACCCGCTGCCACCACCGGCCAACAAGCCACTCCTCATGGTGTCGGCGTACACGTGAACTTCAGCTCGTACGCCGACACAGAGCGCGTCAGGTGATGCTGGTGGGGAGGCTCCGGACGGGGCTGCGCTGGGTGTTGTTGTCGGTGCGCTGGTCCAGCTCGGTGCGGAGTTCGTGGATGACCTGGGCATAGACGGCGACGCGCTCGCGAAGCCGGTCGTTGTCCTCCCGCAGGGCCTGGGCGGCGGCTTCGGCATCTACTGCGTGGGCGTGCAGATGCTGGAACGCGGGTGGGATGCCGTTCGCTTCGGACTTTCGGCGGACGAATTCTTCTTTCAGGTCAATGTGCTTGTGCGGAGGTGTTGGCGCGCTTCCACCCTGCTCGACCACGACGAACTGCCCACGCTCGTTGCCCTGCTGCGCGGGCGCCGACCAGGAGCCTGACGGCCAGCTGGTACGACTCGGCGTCACCATCACGTTGCGGTCGCCGATGCGCAGGAGGATGTCGGTTTTCCCCTTGCCGTTGAGGGTCGGCCGCCGTCGCAACAGCCTGCTGGATTTGGGCGACACTCTGACGGTGCGCAGTGCGCAGTGCGTAGTCGTCGTCGATGCGTGCGATTTCCTGTGCTCGGTTCAGGCGTGCCTCGCTGTTCAGGACGTAAAATCCGCCCTTTGGTCGCGTTGTCACGACAAGCAGTTCGATGACGTCGGGCCAGAAGTTCTGATCGCGCCACAGGTTCGCGGCGAAGGCCTCCAGGCTGTCCAGATCAAGCGCCGACGCTCCGACCGCAAGACCGGTAAGCCTCGATCGGGTTGGCGCGGAACTCAGCGGGGCAGGCGCGGGACCGTCATCCCGCTGTTCATCCGCGAGAAGGACCCGGAAGGCATGACGCATGCGGTGGGCGGTGTAGACGTCGACGAGGTTCGGCTCGGCCTGGAGCCGCTGCGCATCCAGCAGAAGCGGCCCGAAGGGGGCGGCGTTGTCGAACGACAGGAGTACGGCTCCGGTGTCCTTCGATACGACGGTCCCCGCTGGCTCTCCGCCGCCGCCCAGCTCGTGAACACCGGACGCCGCCACTGGCAGGGGAGCGCCGGCGGAGTAGGCGAGGATCGCGTCGATGGCGGCGCCGAAGGCGGCCGCGTCGGGGCGTTCTTCGTCCTGGTGGGCGTCGCTAGTGATACCGCCGGGCCGTCAGGTTTTGGGGACGGGGAAACCACCGGTGTCGATCTCGTGGCGTAGCCGGGCGCGCCGGGCTCGGACTCTCCGCAGCAGACACCGAACGCCTGCAGAACCTGCTGGCAGACGTCCCGGAACTGAGTGACCGGATCGCTGTGATGCTCGCTTCCCGGCAGGCAGCCCTGCCGGTCGACGAAGTGCCCATCATCGCCTCGGCGTTCCGCGACATCCATCGCCAGCTGAAAGAGCAATGCCCGTACGGATACGCCGGCCAGTTCGCCGCCGACGTGGACCGCATGCTCCTGCACCTCCTCCGGTTCGTCGACCTGCGGCTGTCCGAGACACAGAAATACGGAGGCCAAGCGCGGGCCTACCTCCGCCAGCTCAAGAAGGACGAGGCGAACCCGCGCGAAGCCGAACTCGGGCGTGACCTCCGAGACTTCCTACGGGGCCAGGGTCTGCGGGTGCGCATGGAGGAAACCAACATCGGGGGAGGCCGCGTCGACATCGCCTGGCAGCCCCACACTGAACTCATCACCCTGGAGCTCAAGCGGGACTGGACCGACCCCTCCTGGGACGCATACGCCAAAACCTACGGGCCCCAGGCGATTTCCTACCAGGTCGCAGGCCCACCCGTGAACTTCCTCGTGGTCCTCGATCTCACCCCGAAACCGCACGGACTCGCGGCCATCCCAGCCTGCGTCCACGTCCGCACCCTGCCGGGTCCTGCTGGCGACCCTCGCCCCCGCACCCTCATCATGGTGCGAGTTCAGGGCAACAAACGAGACCCCAGCGACGTGTAGCCAGCGTTTTCTCGGCGAGAACTACTGGGGCCCCGGTGTCGAGCGGGCTGTCGCTGGCGTACCAGGTGTTCCCCCACTCCGGACAATGGAACCGGGACACGAGTGCCTCCAGCCCTCGACCGCAGCCCGGTATGCCGCACCCTGGCCTGGATCGCCGCCCAGCGGCCCCGCGCCACCCGCCAGGCCCTCCGCCCCGCAGTTCCCGTCGGCGGTCGTGGCGCCGGCGAACTCCCCGAATCGGGACCGCTCGGTGAGCTCGTCGTGCTCCTGAACCAGGAGCCGCGGCGTCCGGTGTCGGCGGTCACGTAATTTGGCTCTGTCGGAGATCTTGTGACGGAGTCGGTCTTAACTGGGCATCAACTGGGTGTGCGGTTCAGGAGATTTGGGGCGGTTGCTGCCGCATTTAGCCGGTGTGGTGGTGGAGTCGGTGGAGCGGGCTGCTGGGGTGGTCACGTTTCGTATCACTCCGCCTCCGCTGGGGCATGGCCGGCGGATCATGTGCGAGGTGGGGCAGGAGACAGCGATGAGTGCCGTGGTCCAGGATGGGCCCATGGCAACCGTCTTGGCCTTTCACGCCCACCCGGACGACGAGGTGTTCCTAACAGGTGGCACGCTCGCGCAGGTCGCTGCCGAGGGACACCGCGTGGTGATCGTGGTCGCCACGGATGGCCTCATGGATGCCGCGCCGGAGGGCGGAGCGCTGCGCCTGAGTGAACTGCAGGCGAGCGCGGCCGTGCTGGGCGTGACACGCGTCGTGCACCTGGGGTATGCGAGCAGCGGCCATGGTGCCGTGCTCTATCCGGATCCGCCGGATCGGGCACGCTTTGTGCGGGCAGACACGGAGGAGGCGGCCGAGCGGCTGGCCGCTGTCCTGCGCGAGGAAGACGTGGACCTGCTTAGTACTGCAACGGTGTTTGTGCTGATTGCTGGGCAGTTTCAGGGGCTGTGTCCGCGTCGTTTGTAGTGACTGACGCGTGCTTGATGCTGCCGTCTGCGGCGCCATGTTGACCAGTGCAGGATGTGGTCAACGGGGGTGGGCCAGCGGTGGGTGAGCCTGTGGATCAGGCGTCTGATCTCAGCGACGCTGTAGTGGATGAGGTGGGAGGATCCGTTTCTGCTTTGTCGGCGTCGAGTTCGCGGGCGCGCAGGACGGTAAGGCAGGCGTGGGCGGCCATGGCGAGGGTCATGTGGCGGTGCCAGCCGGGGTAGCGGCGGACCTGGTAGTCGTCCAGGCCGCACTCCTGCTTCGCGGTCTGGAAGCATTCCTCCACGGCCCACCGGCTGCCCGCGATCTGGATCAGTTCGTCCAGGGTGGTGTCGGCGGGGCAGTAGGCGATGTAGTAGGAGATCTCCTCGGGACGGCGGACGCTGCGGCGGGCGATGACCCAGTGCCGGCGGTCTTCCCGGTGCCAGGGCCGCACCTCGACGCGGGCCCAGTCGAACACGCGCGGGCCGTGGGCCCCGGCGCCGCAGGAGCGGCGTTTCCACTTCTGCCGTGGCAGGCCGGGGAACAGGTCGTGGACAGGATGATCGATGGACCAGCGGGTGACGACGGTGTCGTGCCGGGTGGTGGCCATGACGTGGAAGACATCGGCTTGTTCCAGCTCGAAGCGCCAGCCCTTGCTGAAGCCGTAGGCGGCATCCGCGGTCACCCACCGAAACGGGATGCGGTCGGCGATGGCTTTGCGGACCATCGCCTTGGCCATGGCCACCTTTGTCTCGAAGGTGACGCTGTCGTCGATACCGGCCCGCCGGCAGCGTTCCCGGTCGTCCGTCCACGAGGTGGGCAGATACAGGCGGCGGTCGATCAGGGCGCGTCCGCGGCCGGTGGCGTAGGCGAGGAACACACCGATCTGGCTGTTCTCGGTGCGTCCGGCGGTGCCGGAGTACTGCCGTTGCACGCCGGCCGAGCGGATGCCCTTCTTGAGGAAACCGGTGTCATCGACGATCAGGACGGCCTCGCGGTCTCCGAGGTGTTCGACAACGTAGTCGCGCACGTCGCCGAGGACTTCGTCTGCGTCCCAGTCGGTCCGGTTCAGCAGCCGGTGGATGCGGTCCGGGGCAGCGTGACCTGCCTGTTCAGCCAGTGTCCAGCCGTTCTTCCGCTCGAGCGGAGCGATCAGTCCCTGCATATACGCCAGAGCCGACTCCCTCGGCTCACTGCGGGCGAACCGGTGCTCAAACCGTTCGTGCAACCGATCCAGTTCGCCCGCCCACTGCCTGGCACCAGCAAGGTCCCCACCCATAACCACACCAACGACCAACCTGGCCAACAGTCACGCCAAACGCCGTTGCAGTACTAATGCTGGATTCCTCTTTCGGTGGGTATAGCTGCGGGTAGCGGGGCAGTTGCGGGTGTTCGGGGGCGGGTGCTGGGTAGTGGTGCTGAGGGCACGGCCGGGCCGTGACGAGGGTGAGCAAGCGGTGGTCCACCGCCTGGCGTCGGCCAGAAAGGCGCCCAAGGTTGTGGTGGAGCGCTGCCGGATGGTGGAGCTGAGCTGGGGCGGCTGGCTGGTCCCGCAGATAGCCGACGAGCTGCGGTGCGGTCAGAAGACGGTGCGCCGCTGGCTGCACCGCTTCAACCGCTTGGGGCTGGAGGGACTGGAGGATCTGGGCGGGCAGGGCCGCAGGCGAAGGATCACCGAGGCCGAGCGCTCGAGGATCGTCGGCCTGGTCAGGCTGACGCCGCCGGGTCGGCTGGAGGTGCAGCCGTCGAACGAGATGTGGGCCGCGGACGAGTTGGGGCCCTCGGAGTGGACTTTGGACACACTGGCTGCCGCGGCCCGGGACCTGGGCATCGAGGTCAGCCGCTCCCAGGTACGCCGGATCCTGCTGGCCGAGGGGGTGCGCTGGCGGCGCACGCGCTCGTGGACGCGCTCGGGAGATGTGGACTTCGAGGGAAAAGGACGCGGATCGTCGAGCTGTACACCAGCCCGCCCGACGGCGCGACGGTGGTCTGCGCCGACGAACTCGGCCCGGTGATCCCACGCACCTTCCCGCCGGCACCGGGCTGGTCACCGGACGGACACCGCATCAAAAACGAGCTCGACTACTCCCGCGGACCGGAGAAGACCTGGGTCTACGGCGCCTTACGCGTCCGGGACGGCCAGGAGCTCACGCTGACGGCCACCTCCCGTAACAGTGCCTTCTACCAGCAGTTCCTTCAGCTGGTCGAGGACGCCAACCCCGTCGGGGACATCTACGTGATCACCGACAATCTGTCCTCCCACAACAGCGTGTCCACCCGAACCTGGCTCGAGGAACATCCCCGCATCCAGCATGTGTTCATCCCAGTCGGCGCCTGCTGGCTCAACCTCCAAGAAGGCTGGTGGCGCATCTTCCGCAAGACCGCCCTGGCCGGACGCTCCTTCGGCGACCGCGACCACATCACCCACGCCACCGAAGTGGCCACAGCCCAGCTCAACGCCCGCGCCCGACCCTGGATCTGGGGCAGACCCGCACCGCCCACCAGGCGTTTACGCCGCCGCTATGTGTACTTCCTTTGAGGAATCCAGCACTAAGAAGTCGGTTTCTCTCGTGGGTGAGCCCCGGCATCATGGTCGTCGATAGGTTCATACGCGAGAGGACCGGTGCAGCGAGTGTCTGGAGGCGGACAAACGGCTTTGACGGAGCTGTGGCAGCAGCGTTGGCCCAGTTGCCCTCCGGTTGGGTACAAGCTCCGTGACCCGTATCGGGGTGTCTGGGTACGTTTTCACAGCCTGCCGGAGTCGAAGCGGTACGCGGAGGACGAGAGCGAGTACGCCGTTGTCCTGGAGCGTTACAACACCGTCCTCGATGAGTTGTTCGCTGCTGCGGACGTGTACGTGATCACTCCGCTCTGGACGACCGAAGCCGAGGTTCCGTCAGTCCAACCCGCCGCGGGGTATTGGCAGAGTCTGCTGGTGGAGGACGATCCTGACTCTGGGTTCCGCACGTACTGCCACCTCTTCGCCGCCCGCCGGCCCTGGCGGCGCGGCTGCATCGACGAGTTGCTCCGAGACATCGCCGACGACAAGGTGGCGGGAGTCCTCGTCACCGACACCCGGATGCAGCGCATCCACCACCCCTACGACGGTGGTGCAGACGTCTTCCTCACCACGTCCGAGGAACGGGACCAGGTGCGCGATCGGCATGCCGACTGGCTTTCCATTCATCCGTCGGGTCTCTGACTGGTTCGGATCACCGCTCCACTCAGAATGGTCTTCACCGCAAGTACCGGGTTGAGAGGCTCGACGAGTTCCTTGGTGGCGACGGCCACGAGGCGCGCGGGTGCATCACCGTCCAGCAATGCGCTCACGTACTCGATGGCCTCCGCAGGCGAGAGCATGGGCAGTCTCTGGCGCAGTATCCGCACAGCGTGCATCCGTCCGCGTGTAGCGGCGACTCCACGTAGCGCATCGTGTAGATCGTCCACTGCGGTGCGCACCGGCAACCCACGTATCCGGGCTCGATAGTCGGCCTCCCACTCCCCGGTTACCGCGGAGACCACGCCGATCTGGTGTAGTCCCCCATCGATGCGGTCGACCAGGTACGGCCCGTTGCCGGCCAGCATGAACTCGGAGTTCCGAGTGCGTACGAACTCCTCGGACTGCCACGAGATGATCCATACCAGCTCGTGCTGCCCGACATGGACCACAGCCATGCGCATCGCGTCCACACCCGTAGCTCGCCAACTTTGATAGTCGCGCTCCAGCTGTTCTTCGACAAACTGAACGGCGGCTTCTCGCTCGATCACGCGTGCAGCATCCCGTACGGGCACCTGACTTGGCCAGGGAATTCGCACTGCCCAGGGCTATGCAGCAGGGGTCTGGTGGACCTGCTTGCTCAGGAACACGACAGCTGTGGGAAAAGTGCCGCGCGCCAGTATTCTTGGCGCCCGAAGGGTCGCCGCTTGCGCCGAGAGGCGGGGAATGTCTCTCGTGAAGTCTCCCCGCCTCACGACATTCTGCTCTTGGTCGGTGTCACAGATTCATAGGCGTCGGGCTTGTTGTGTAATTTCTGACCGGAGCTCGGGAACGGGCTCTCTTGCTGCAGCCGCAAGGAGGATCTGGCGTGCCGTAGGAGGGAGGATCTCGGTTGGCCAGCCCTTGAGTGCCCGGAGCGCCATACGACGGTTCCTACTCGTTCGATTGTTGAGGGCAGTTTCTATCAATTGCCATCCGTGGCCGGGGTGGTCGTCCAGTCGACTCACGATGATGTCGAGGATCCCATCGACCTCATACTCCGTCCCGAGGCCCAGTTCAGTTGTCGGACCGGTTCGCAGGCCGTGGAAAGGCAGGAGGCGTTCTGCGGCCTCGAGGACCGCCGAGATGTCCTCGCTCGGACAGTCGTCGATGAGCAGGAACCAGATGGTGCTGTCGTGAGGTTGTGACTCCACCCTCCGCAGCAGCGCCGGGCGGGCGGGGATGTTCATCAGTCTTGCCGCCCATGCCGCAAGACGGAGAGTGGTCGGCTCCTCGTCAGTTAGGCCGGAGAGTACGACTTTCCGGGATGCCGGATCTCCAACCAATTTCGTGAATTGGTGCCGAACGTGCCGCCACTCGTGATGTTCCCGGCATTTTGCGCTCGCGTGCGGGTCATTGAGGAATCGGTTGATCGACAAGAGGCTCCAAAGCTGCCGCAGCGTGATGCCTCTTGCTGTGGCGTGACCCAGATAACCTGTCAGCGCGCGTACTGCGTCGTCATACGACCCCAACGCCGGCCCCGGTCCATCGACGTCGGTGAGCGCTTCGAGGAGCCTCCCCGCGCCGTCCAGAGTTACCTCGTCCAATGATTCTCTGGACAGGACATCAGCGAGATCACCGACTTTCGCGGCGGTCAACGCGAAGTAGCTGTCCAGTACGTCGCCTGTGTACGACTCACGGATCAACCAGTTCCTGATCTCGGGATCGGACGCTCCTTCGAGGCGGCCGACGGCATCGACGCGAGCCCAGCCTTCCGCCTGCTGGGCCAGTTCGAAGAGAGCCCGGTAGGGGTCGGCCTGGGAGCGTAGCAGGGCTTCACAGGCCTCAGCCGAGAAGTCCCAGAAGGTGCCCAGGGTCTTCAAGATTTCACTGTCGTGGTCGGTCCCGGCCATGCCCAGCAGCAGCATCCCGAACTGGACTGCATTGGGGTGCTCACCGCGCATGGTGAACCACCGACCCAACTGGCGCACGCGGTCTGAGGGGAGGGATCTCTCTTGGAGAGTTGTCTCGAGGGTTCGCGCATGGTCGCGCCACACGATGCGCCGAAGCTGCCTGTCCAGGTTGGACACTACCGAGCGATCGGGAACAGAACTGGTCAGACGTGTGGCAGCGGCGGCGATCCGTGCCGCAGCGTTCTTCGATCGGTTGGCGCGGCGGCTTGGCTGGGGGGTCTTCTGAGGGAGCTCATGGTGCCGTGGCTGCTCCGACGGCTGACGCTCAACTGCCTGGGCATGGCTGTAGAGGGAGGGCTGACCACTGAGGGTGCCGCCGAGGTCCCATGACTGAGGGCGGCTCACCGGACGAGGACCCGGCTGTCCTTTCGCTTGATCATGCGGTGATCTTCGCAGGTGGGCTCGGGGCGAGCAAGAGCCATGCCTGTTCCCCAGTTGGCCACTCCGCGCACCAGCCGACCCGCTGCGCTCTGGCTGAAACAGCTCATGCGGTCCAGATCGGGTCATCTGGAGCAGGCCGCCCGGAGAAACGCTGAAGTGAGCCTCCGGCGGGCGAGAGTCGGCGGCGCGCGGTGACGATGAAGCTGTTCTGTGCCAACTCCACGCGTGAACGCAGAATGAACCAGTTCTCCTCGGGGGTCAGGCCGCGTTTGACCTTGGTGTGAAGACGCCATATCTGCTCGTCAAGGACGTGAGCGGCTTCCGCGATGTCCCTGTCAGCGACAAGGTTCACCATGCTCAGCGCCTCATTCCACGGCCGCCAGTCAATGGTGGTCCGGTGGACGACGCCTTGAGGGAGGGAGCTGGGGCGAGCCAACTCTGCCTCGCTGAGGCTCACGAGCAACCCTGATGATTCGCGAAGTACGCGTGCGCACGCTGCCGCCAACTGCTCCCGGCCCCAATGTCTGTCCTGCGTCCTCCTGCTGACCGCACTTCCCGCAAAGACTCCGATCAGCGTTGTCGCGACGGCCCCGGCGGGGGCGGCAAGCAAGGTCCACAGCGCAGACATGGGACCTAGTCTGAAGCCATCCGGACCTGTTGGTGGCTCGATTCACTGAAGATTCGCCGCTGTGGCAGTCCTTGTCCGGACGGCCCGAGCATAACGATCACGCAGACCTGATGGCCCAGTTCGGGTGTGTGGCCAACTGCAACGCCGGAATGGCCAGGCAGCGCGCTCAGTCACAGCTGACCAGCCGTCGTGATCGGGGCTGGCCGCGGCACGGCCGGACCGTGGTCGGGGCCATGGTCTGGGTTCTAGGTTCTGTCCGGCGGATCATGTGATCACCTCGCGTGGACCATTGTGTTGGTCGTGGGGTGGGGCGATCTTACGAACGACGAGTGGGTGCAACTTGCCCCACATCTGCCGAAGACCGGGCGCCGGGGTGGACGTTGGATTGATCACCGGACGGTGATCAAGGGGATCCTGTTCCGGGTCCGCACGGGTGTCCCGTGGCGAGACCTGCCGGAGCGGTTCGGGAGCTGGAAAACCGTGTACGAGCGCCACCGCCGGTGGTCGGCGGATGGCACCTGGGAAAGGATCCTCCAGGCCGTCCAGGCCGAGGCCGACTCGCAGGGGCGCATCGACTGGAGCATGGTGAGCGTGGACTCCACCTCGTGCCGGGCCCACCAGCACGCTGCCGGTGCACCGCACAGAACACCCCGTATCCCGAAACGGAGATCAACGCCCCGGCAGCACCGCCCCGACGAAGGATTCGGCCGGTCCCGTGGCGGTCTGACCTCCAAGATCCACCTTGCCGGGGAGGGCGGCCGCCGTCCACTGGCCTTCCTGATCACGCCGGGCCAGTGGGGCGACAGCCCGCAGCTGGTGCCCGTCCTCGAACGGATCCGGGTCACGCGCCCCGGCGGTGGCCATCCGCGCACCCGCCCCGACCACCTGGGCGGCGATAAGGCGTACAGCTCTCGCCGCAACCGCCGGTACCTGCGCAGACGGCAGATCAAACACACCATCCCGGAACCGAAGGACCAGCGGGCCAACCGCCGACGCCGCGGCAGCCGAGGAGGCCGACCCGCTACAGAACTTGATTGGGTGATGTCGGGGCCGTTCGCCTGACAGTGGCTGGTTGGGTTCGGTAGGCCAGGGGCGTGAGGTATGCGCAAGGCGGCGGGCTGACCGACGCTGAGAGGGTCCGGAGGGAACTGTTACGGCTCCAGGCCGTCGACCGCTTCGAGGACGGGCACAAGAACGGGGACATCGCCGCCGCGCTACGGGTGAGCGAGCGGTCGGTGGAACGGTGGCGACGGGCTTGGCGCGAGCAGGGCGAGGCCGGGGTGCTGTCGAAGGGATCTCCGGGGCGGCCCCGGCTCAGCGACACCCAGATCGCCAGACTGGAGCGGGAGTTGGAGCGCGGCCCGCTCGCCCACGGCTGGGCCGACCAACGGTGGACGCTCGCCCGGATCAAGACGCTGATCGGCCGGCTGTTCCACGTGTCGTACACGGTCGAGGGCACGTGGCAGCTGCTGAGGCGGCACGGCTGGTCGTGGCAGCAGCCCGCGCGGCGAGCCATCGAGCGCGACGACGAGGCGGTCGAGATGTGGAAGACGGAGACCTGGCCGCGGGTAAGAGCATTGCGGCGGAACGCGGCGCCTGGGTGGTCTTCGAGGACGAGGCCGGGCAGTCGATGACTCCGCCGCGAGCCAGGACCTGGGGCCGGATCGGCCAGACCCCCGTCGTTCGAGTACGTGGCCGTGGCTCCGGACGAGTGTCGATGGCGGGCATGACCTGCTACAAGCCGGGCCAGCGGTCCCGGCTGATCTACGCGTTCCGCGAGTACCGCGGCCGCAAGGACGAGCCGAAGGGCTTCGGATGGCGGGACTTCCGCGACCTGATCACCCGCGCCCGAACCCAGCTCGGCGGCCCGATCGTCCTGGTCTGGGACAACGTCCGCCTCCACCTGACCGCCGGAATACGCAAGTTCATCGACGCGAACGCCGAGTGGCTCACCGTGTTCCAGCTACCCACCTACGCCCCGGACCTCAACCCGCAGGAGGGCATCTGGTCCCTGGTCAAGCGCGACATCGGCAACCTCGCCGCCGCCGACCTCGGACAGATCACCAGAGCCGTCAAGCGTCGACTCAAGAAGATCCAGTACCATCCGGACCTGGTCGACGGCTGCCTCACCGGCATCGGCCTCACCTTCGACTGATCAGCCGAGTCCCTCGACCCAGCGTCGGCGGTGGGGCAGTCATCCCCGCAAGGCGCCTGCGTCTGGCGTGGGCGGGTAGAGATCGAGAACGACATCGAGGCCCAGCCCTCCGACTTCGGCGAGCAGGTGAGCCGGCAGGACGCACCCTCCCTGACCGTTCTCACTACCGCAGCCGAGGAACAGCTCCAGCTCGCACTCGACGGACAGACGCGTCAGTTCCTCGCGACAGTCTCGGACCAGTCGGACCAGCGCCGCGACGTGCTCCTCAAGCCCGCTGTCGTTTCCGAGACCACTCCACCGGATCCAGACACTGGACTCCCGCCGGGCGCTCCTCGGGTTCCGGGGACTCATCAGGCTCCCCTGCTCGAACAGCTCGTCTGGAGCGATCCCCAGGCGAGCCGAGATCTCATCGGCGCGGACGGTCCGGCTCGTGATCCGGATCGACCCGGCCGACCACTTCGTGTCCGGCAACGGCGAGCGCATGGTCAGGTCTTCTGGCACGCCATCACAATCGCAGGTTGATCAGCGCTGGGCCACCGCATTCCCCGCCAGGACGCCCGCGCAACCCGCGCACCCGACATCACCCAATCAAGTGCAGTAGCTTCGACAAAGAGATGTACAAGCGCAGGAACGAGGTCGAACGCACGATCAACCGACTCCAGCACTCCCGGGCTGTGGCAGCGCGGTATGACAAGCACGCCTACGTCTTCCATGGCACCGTCACCGTTGCGTCGATCCGCCTTTGGCTCAAGCCGTGATCAGTCGGCTTCCAGAGCATCGGCCCGCTTCTTGAGGCCCTCTGCAATGTGGTCCCAGTCCGGGCCGTGCATCCACAGATTCTCAGCAGCCTCCCGCAGCAGTGCCGGTTCGTCCGGCCGCTGCAAGAGCACCAGCCGATAAGCCAGATTCCGGATCCAGACCGGCAGGTAGCCGTCCACCACGTGCGGGCAGAGTTCACGAAACATGGCAAGGATCGAATCCGCGTCGGCGAACGTCAGCTCCTCGACGAAGTAGTGCTCCCCGTGTTCGAGCCCGCACTCCGGCGTGGGTCGGTACTCATCTCCGTAGAGACATCTGGCGTGCTCCGTCAGGGTGCTGTGCATGGCCAGGAGCCTATGCCGCCATGATCCGCCGGACAGAACCTAGTGGTCGGGGCGACCACGCCGCGAAATCCCGGTTATCCACTGGCCGAAACGTGATCTGCGGTTCCTCCGTACGCTGCCGCCCGAGTCGATCACACGGGGGTGTGCGCATGCGGTATGGCGTGGTGGTGGAGGAGCTCGCGGTGGAGGCCATGGCGCAGCAGCCGGACGACCGAGCCCGGCAGGAGGTGAGGGCGCTCGTGGAGGTCCGCGGATAGATCCGCGGACCTGAGCCGATGTGCGCGACCCGGGATCCGTGGAGGAGATCCGGGAAGTGGTCGGGCGACGTGTTGGATCCCCTACATGCCGCACGCTGGAGCGATCGAGGTCCGTGGCATCGGGTGGGTGGGCTGACGACTGGTCCTCTGCTGACGCAAGAGGCTCAGGCCAATGAAACACCAGTGATGTCCCGCAACTGGGCAGCGGTCAGGGAGGGGTGAGCATGACGTCAGCGGCTTCCGTGCAGTTGTCAGCCTGTCAGGACGACGGGCTGCTTCAGGGGCCGCCCTGCGGCGCCGGTCGCGACCAGGTCGGCGCGAGGCCGACGGGATGGACCGTCTGCTGGGTGTTGCGCAGTTCGGCCAGGGTCCACCAGCGGTACGCGCGGATGTTGTCGGGCTGCGGCGCACGGGCCGGGTCGACGTCGGCTGCGGAGACACGGGCGAGGAAGTACAACTCCACCTGCCGGACTTCGCGCCCGCCGACCAGATGGTCCTTCGTGCGCTCCGCGAGCTGGGGCCCGAGCTCGATCGCCTTATCGTCGATGCCAAGCTCTTCACCCAGCTCACGGAGAGTTGCCCTGGCGTGGCTCCCCCCGCTTCAGGGAGCCGCCGGGCGTTGCCCAGAAACCCTGGTTCTCGTCGTAGCGCAGCAGCAGGA
This sequence comes from Streptomyces mirabilis, assembly GCF_039503195.1. Lineage (NCBI taxonomy): Bacteria > Bacillati > Actinomycetota > Actinomycetes > Kitasatosporales > Streptomycetaceae > Streptomyces > Streptomyces mirabilis. Next base: position 345,520 of record NZ_JBCJKP010000001.1, on the reverse strand, counting down.
CGCGGTCGTCGGCGTCCATGACGATGGCACGGGCGGCCTCCCTCAGCGGCGGCGTGAAGGTCGTCATGCCTTCCAGTGTGGCGGTCCCCAGAGGGGGGCAGGACCGTTCGACCAGGTATGGGCCGATGCAGCCACGTCCAGGTCGCAGGCCTGGACGGTGGCGAGGGCGTGGGCCGGGGCTTCGACGACGGGTTCGCGGTCGTTGAAGGACATGTTCGGGACGACGGGTCCTCCGGTCTGCTGGTGGAAGTGCTCGATCAGGGCCCCGTACGCGGGGGCGGTGGCCGGGTCGACGGTCTCCACACAAGCGGTGCCGTCGACGTGCACGGCTCCGGCGATCTTGTCGGCGTGGTCGTCTCCGCCCGGCGCCTGCGGCAGGAGTTCCCCGGCCACATCCGCAACTACCTGTGGGGTGACTACTTCTGGTCGCCGTCCTACTTCGCCGCCTCGTGCGGGGGCGCCCCGCTCGCTGTCATCAAGGAGTACATCGAAAACCAGAAACGTCCCGGCTGAGGCCAATCGTGCAGACCCGTGCGCCGCGCGGGTCAGAGCAGTGTTAAGAAGCGCTTCCTCCCGGGCGCGAACGACTCCGTTGGGAAAGTCGTGATTCGGGCGGGGCGGTGTCGTTGGTCTTGCTGATGGCTGTGGTCGTTGGCGGGGTGGTGGGGCGGGATGTCGTTGGAGTCGCGGTCGGAGGACGGGGTGCCTGAGCTGACGGCTCGGGTGGTGCGAGCCTCGTTCCCGAGGGGGACCTTGACCATGCGGATCCGGGAAGTACTCGGTGCGCTGTTCACGGACGAGGATTTCGCCGCAGCCTTCCCCGACCGGGGCCGGCCCGCGATCTCGCCGGGAGCTCTGGCCTTGGTGTCGGTGTTGCAGTATGCCGAGGGTCTGTCCGACCGGCAGGCCGCCGACCAGGTGCGGGCCCACATGGACTGGAATCCGGGGCAGCTGAGGCCGAGCCTGCCGACGTCAGGCCCGTCGGCGGAACAGGCCGCGGAGCCCGCCGGGTTCCTGCCCGTCGACCTATATACGGACCTGGTCCGGCTGGGTCTGTGTCGCCTTCGTCCGTGTACTCGCGGATGATCGTCGGAAGGCAGCTTGCCACCCACATGCGCACCGAACTCCCGCAGAATGCCCTGGAGATGGCGCCGTGGCGGCGCGGCATCAAGAAGGGCTCCGGCCCGATTGATCACAGCGACAGGAGCAGTCAACCCGGGGTGCGGGGCCTCGCTGCCCCGATACACGCGACCGCGGAGCCGGCCGGCCAATCCACCGCCGGCCGGCTCCGCGTCCGGTCACTCCTCGGCGGCGGCGAGGGCGGCCAGTTCGCGGTCGACCGCCAGCTGGTGCGCCTCCGCGTCCTCACGCGCCTTCTTCGGGCTCCAGCGACCTGCCATCACGAAGACGAAGGGCAGGAAGAGCACCTGGCCGCCGACGCAGATCCACCACCAGTTGCGCCACTCGCCGGGCCCGTCCTTCGACGCCTTCTGGACCTCGGGGCCGTACTCCTGCAGCAGCTTCAGCTGCGGTGCCGCCTTCTGCACGACTCCCAGGTTCTCCGCACCGACCTCCTTGACGGCGCGGGCGCCCAGCGCGGGCGGCACCGTGGCCGGGGTGTACTTGTTCAGCTCGGCGAAGAGCTGAGGGTGCGCGTTGACGATGGCCAGCGCCGGCGCAGCCTGCACCGAGGCGGCCTTGACCTCGGCGCCGTGCTCCACGAGCGGGGTCACGGAAGTCACCAGCACCGGGATGAAGGCCGCGGAGACGGCGACCACGATGCGCACCGTCCAGCCCCACACCGCCAGGCCCGCCGCGGTCGCCGCCGGGTTGTGCTTCTCCACGGTCTCGGTGAAGCTCGCCATCCAGGGCGCGTAGGCGATGCCGCTGAAGACGCCGATGCCGATGAACAGCCAGGCGAAGGTGTAGTAGTCGGTCGTCAGGTGGGTGGCGCGGGTGGCGAAGATCGCGGTCACCACGACGGAGCCGACCGCGCCGACGATCATGAAGGGCTTGCGCACCTTCAGCCGGTCCGAGAGCAGGCCGACCAGGACCAGGGCGATGGCGTTCGCCCCCCAGTACCAGTTGGCCAGCGCGTTGGTGCGCTGCTCGCTATAGCCGAAGGTGGTCGCGAAGTAGACGACGAAGTTGCCGACCGCCGCGTAGTACAGCAGCAGGAACACGGCGATGGCGAAAGCCGAGCCCAGAACGTCCAGGCGCATCATCTGCCGCCACTCGCCGCGGCGCACCGCCTCGGTGTCCAGCCCCTTGGCGCGGGCCTCGACCAGCGCCCGGTCCCGCAGCGACACCATGATCTGATCGCGCAGTGCCGGGGACAGCTCGCGCAGCGCGAAGATCGCGACGACGAAGACGAGGAACCCGGCGATCGCCGAATAACGCAGCTCGTCCTGCCAGGTGGCGCTGTCGAGGGTGTTGCTGGTGACGGTGGTGACCACCAGAGAGCCGATGACCGGGCCCATCGTCCAATACCCCATCGCGGTGGCCCGGCCGAGCTGCGGGGAGAAGTCCCTGATCAGCGCAGGGGTGGCGACCAGCACGATGCCCTCGATGAAGCTGACGAGCGCGAAGAGCACCAGATAGGTGGTCTTGTTCGCCGCGTTCGGCAGCCCGAAGAAGACCAGCAGTGCGGCGATCAGCAGCCCGTAGACCACCAGATTCGCGCGGCCCCAGCGATCCGCAAGACCGGCCACGAGTGAGGCGAAGGCCCCGATCGCGTTGCCGATCACCGAGATCCAGACGAAGTAGCGGTAGGTCATGTCGAAGTGCGTGATGATCGACGTCGCCACTGCGTACTGGATGTACAGCATGTAGTACAGGACGACGGTGGTGATGACCACGATCGCGAGATACGCCATACGGCGACCGGTGAGCGGGTAGTCCGCCAGGTCGCGGCGGTACAGCCAGGCCAGCGGACCGCGGGCGTCCGCGGCGGGCCCATCGGGCGTGGGTCTGTCGGCGTCGAGCGCCGTCGGAGTGGCGGACATACGGCTCCTCCTGGGGATACGGAAACCGGGTTGTGTCGGGGCGACGGGGACGCGCTGCGCCCGGCTCCGAGAGCGTGGCCAGAGGCTAGTACCGACTGGTCGGTACGCCTAGGGGTCTGCGCAAAGTTATTCACCCCGTTCATCACCCGGCCGCCGACGGACCCCAGCGAAGCCGTCCAGAGCGACGAGCAGATCCGCAGCCGCACCATGACCCTGCTCGTCGCCGGCCACGACACCACCACCGGCGCTCTGACCTGGTCCCTGCACCAGGTCGAACTCCCGCTGGTCTTCGCCGACGACGGTGTGGATCGTCACGTAATTCGGCTCTGTCGGAGATCTTGTGACGGAGTCGGTCTGAACTGGGCATCAACTGGGTGTGCGGTTCAGGAGATTTGGGGCGGTTGCTGCCGCATTTAGCCGGTGTGGTGGTGGAGTCGGTGGAGCGGGCTGCTGGGGTGGTCACGTTTCGTGCGTCGTGCCGGGCGCTGCCGGTGCGGTGTCCGGGGTGCGGCCTGCCGTCCTGGCGGGTGCACGGTCGGTACATGCGGCAGCTGCGGGATGCGCCGGTCGGGCTGACGCCGGTGGTGATCGAGTTCGTGGTGCGGCGGTTCAAGTGCAGCAACTCCCGCTGTGCTGCGGTGACGTTCGCCGAGCAGGTGGAGGGCCTGACCCGGCCGCACGCCCGATACACGCCGGTGTTACGGCAGATACTGTCGTCGATCGCGCTGGTGCTGGCGGGGCGTCCCGGGGCCAGGCTGGCCGCGCTGCTGGGGATACCGGTGGCCAAGGACGTGCTCCTGGGCCTGCTCCATACCGTGCCGGATCCGCCGTCCGGCCTGGTCAGAGTGCTGGGCGTTGATGATTTCGCCCTCCGCAAGGGCGACTCCTATGCAACTCTCCTGGTGGACCTGGAGGCCCGCCGCCCGCTGGAGGTTTTGCCCGGTCGGGACGCCGAACCTCTGGCGCTCTGGCTCGTCGGCCACCCCGAGATCGAGGTGATCTGCCGCGACCGGGTCGGCGCCTATGCCGAAGGCGTCCGCATCGGGGCACCAACCGGGCCTCGAAACTCGACCCCTACAGGCCGTATCTCCATCAACGCTGGCGCGAGGGCTGCCACGACGTCCCGCGTCTGCACTGCGAGATCCAGGAACAGGGCTTCACCGGTGATGTCCAGAGCGTCCGCCGGTGCTTCCGCCCGTTCAAGAAGCCGCACAGCCCGCTGCCGAAGTCACCGCCCGCGCCACAACCCCCGGTCAGGACCGTTCCCAAGCCCCGGCGTGTGGTCCGCTGGATCATGACCGCCCCCGACCGGCTCCCAGAGGCCGACGCTGCAGAGCTCAAGGAGATCCGCACCGGCTGTCCGCACCTGGACCTCACCGTCCGGCACGTCCGCGATTTCGCCGCGATGATGCGAGACCAGAACGCTGAGGCCCTTCCCGCCTGGATGGACCGGGTCAAGGCCGACGACCTGCCCGCCCTGCACTCGCTGGTCAACGGCTTCCACCGAGACATCGATGCCGTCACCGCTGCCTTCGCCACGCCCTGGAGCTCGGGCCAGGTCGAAGGTCACGTCACGAGAGCCAAGCTCCTCAAGCGCATGGGCTTCGGTCGCGCACACCTCCCGCTTCTCCGCAAACGCATCCTTCACAGCCCATGACCGTGCATCGGTCACAAGATCTCCGACAGCGCATCGTCTCATCTCACGATGCACCCGGGCAGGCCCCATCGGCCGAACACGACGCTATGGGGCCGGCTGGAAGATGTCAGCGCAGGCCTTGGGCGGGGCTGTTGCCCGGGCCTCGACGAACCATTCCCGACCGAACAACCAACCGAAGACTGGGGCCGGAAGACGAACCAGCGCTCTCATCACGGGAGCAAGCCGACCCGTCCCTGACACCTCCGAACGGTGGGCGGCAAGAGCCGCCTGTTTCTGGCCGGCGAACCGTCGGACATCGATGGTGTGGGTGATGGCCGCGCGCGAACTGTAGGCGGTGCGCAGCGCATCCGCATCGTACCTAAACGGGATCCTCAGCAGGCGGACCAGCTTCACCAGACGAGCCACGACGTCACGCGGCATGGTCGCCTCCAGCACCCGATGCACCCCGGCCAGCTCGGCGGCACGCTTGCCAACTTCGTGCACCTTGACGTGGTCGCGATGACCATATCCGCCATTGGCGTCGTAGCTGATAAGACGTCGTCTCATTTGGTGAGTCGGCGGTAGCAAATGAGGGTGCAGGCGATGGCGGTGAGGGCCAGGAAGTGTTCGGCCTTGCGCTCGTAGCGGCGGTGGAGCCGACGGCAGCCGGCGAGCCGGGCCATGGTGCGCTCGATCGTCCAGCGGTGGCGGCCCGGCCGTGTGGAGGATTCGATGCCCTTGCGTGCGATGCGGTGGGTGATGCCGCGCTTGCGCAGCCATCGACGCAGGTGGTCGTAGTCGTAGCCCTTGTCGGCGTGCAGCTTGGCGGGCTTACGTCGGCGTGGGCCGCGGCGGGAGCGGATCGGCGGGATCCCGCGCACGAGTGGCTCCAGCGCCTGACTGTCGTGCAGGTTGGCGGCCGAGATACCGACGGAGAGGGGTAAACCGGTCCGCTCCGTGATCAGGTGGATCTTCGAGCCTTTCTTGCCCCGGTCGACAGGATTCGGACCTGTCAGATCCCCCCTCTCAGGGCCCGCATGTTCACCGAGTCGATCGCGCACCTCGACCAGTCCAGGTTCCCGCGGGCGCCGAGTTCGTCCAGCACCAGGCGGTGCAGCTTGGCCCAGACCCGCGCCCTGCTCCACTCGCCGAACCGGCGGTGCGCGGTCGGCCCCGACGGGCCGAACGACGGCGGCAGTTGCTTCCAGGTGCACCCCGACGTGGCCACGAACACAATCGCGGCCAGCACCTCACGATCCCCGTACCGCCGCCGGCCACCGCCCTGAGGCCGCGTCGGAGCGGGCGGCACCACCCGCTCGAACAACTCCCACAACTCATCCGGCACCAGACGCTCCACAATGTCCACAAGCGCAGACCACCGACCGAGCCAAATGAGATGGCCTCTTAGCTGCCGCTTCGCCGACTACTGATGTAGTCGACCCAGGTGCGCTCGACGAAGTTCGTCCAGTCCGCCGCGTTGTCGATGCTGTCCCGGTAGGCGCAGCGAGGATTTACTGGTGAAGAGGCAGCGTTCCAACCCTGCGCCCTTCCGGCCCCTGCACAACCAGGTCGCTCGCTTGGGCTGTCGGCGCCCGCAACCAGCAGCTGGTGGAGCGGCACCGGAGTGAGGGCCGTCCGCTCGTACTGCGCCCGGAGGAAGTCGAGGGTTTCCTCCGGGCGGACCAGGTCGTGGACGGGCGCCATGTACGCCTCGTCGGTGTAGATCCCGGCCGCGGCGTGGGCGGGCGCGGCCGGAAGGTATCGGGCCGCGTGCCGGGGCGGGCCCCGGGGAACAAGGCCCAGATCTGTTCCAGGTCCTCAACCGGCAAGCTGACGGTCGACATGGCGGTGGTCGGCGGGGGTGTGTTCGGTCTGCTGGTGTTCGGTGAGGGTGAGGTCGCAGGGTTCCACGGGGTGCTCCTTGGTGGGGGAGACGGGGCGGGGAACGCGAAGGACCCACCCGGCCGGGATGGCTGGGCGGATCCTTGGTGGCCCGGGGCGGCCGTGAGACGGGCGGCGGGTTCAGCCGAGGCTGTAGAACGTGAGGAATGCAGCGAGGAGAACGCAGCCGAGTTGGGCCCGCCACGAGCCGACCTCCCATGCGCCCCCGAGCGGGCCGAGGGCGGCGGCGCGCAAGCCCCAGCGGGCGAAGAAGCCCAGTGGCTGGTGCTGCTGGAGCTCCTGGATCCGGTTGGTGGGCCGGTTCATCTCTGCCGTCGGAGGGGGCGACGATGTCCAGCTGGTGGAGGAAGTCCGGCAACAAGGCACACGAGACCAGGAAAGTTTCTCCGTGAGGGCGAAGCCGATACGCAGGCTTGCGGTGGAGCATCGACACCGTCCCGAACTGGGTGGACACGAGCAGTTCAGCGGCCTGGAGGACCAGAGCGCCATCCAGGCACTCGGGCGGCACCGGCCCGGCCGGAGCTGGGCCGGTGCTGGCCTGCCGGGCTGCGAACCCACGGGCGACGTAGCGGGTGTACTCCCGGAGTCGTCCTTGAAAGCCATAAGTCGTACTCGAACATCGTGGGCTGGGCTGGCTGAACGCCGTCGCTCACGTCTGGTGACGAAGTCGAACCCGGTTGATCGTCCTCACGGAATTTGTGCCTGATCCGAGAACCGACAGCACCTGTGCAGGAGTTGGGGAGGCGGCGGCGGTGCGTCGTGTTCGATGTTCATGAGAAACGACCACGCCAGTGCGCCCCGCCGTCGTAGAGACTCCGCAAAAACCGTTTGGCGGACGACGGCGACCATTGCTACGTTTCCGGAGGCCGTGCGAGAGATCGAGGAGGTGGTACCCGTGAACACAGTATCGACATGGGTGCTCCCCTCCGGGGTCACGGTCGGGCGATAGACAGGTCGTCCGGGAGCGCCGTTCCAGTGCACTCCCGAAAGGTACGACCATGCATTTCACTTCCGAGCAGCGCCTCGACGACGGCGTCCTCGAACGCGAATTCACCCTCGGTGAGATCCCTGGCATCCTGTGGACACCCGCACCGGCATCCACACCGGTGCCGCTGATCCTGCTCGGCCACCCTCCCCTCGGGCTGCGCAAGATGTATCCCCGGCTGGTGGCTCGGGCCCGGCACTGCGCGGCGGAGGGCTTCGCCACGGCCACCATCGAGCTTCCCGGAAGCGGCGACCGGCCCCGTTGGCCCGCTGCCGAGCAGGCCCGCGCTGACCTGCGCCGGGCGATGGAGGCCGGTGAGCCGGTCAGCGACGAGATCGTCGACGCTCTCATCCTCCCGCTGGTCGACAAGGCGGTCCCGGAATGGCAGGCCGCCCTGGACGACGTCCTTTCGCTGCCCGAGATCGACGGCCCGGTCGGGTACTCGGGGGGAGTGATCTCCATCGGTATCCGGCTGGCGGTGGTCGAGCCTCGGATCTCGGCCGCCGTTCTGTTCGCCGGGAGTTTCGTGCCTCGCGCCCTCTTCGAGGAGGCCCGGCAGGTCACCATTCCACTGCACGTCCTGCTGCAGTGGGACGACGAAGGGAACGACCGGCAGGCGGCCCTGGACCTGTTCGACGCCTTCAGCTCCCAGGAGAAGTCCCTGCACGCCCATCTCGGCGGGCACACTGGCGTCCCGCAGTTCGCGGGGGACGCCGCGGCCCAGTTCTTCACCCGCCATCTGAAGTGAGGCCGGGCCGTCAGACCGGCAGCGGACGGTAGCTGATGTCGCCGGCATGCCACTCGTCGAAGACGGGTCCTGGCCTTCCACAGCTCTCTACACCGTGGGCCCCTGTTGAACTCCTTGGGTTCTGGCGGTCGTCGCAACACCCCAGTTCAAGGGGTGCGATGGACATCGAGAGCGGCAGGGAACGGGAGTGTCCGGGGGATGCTCCCTTGATCCACAAGCGGGAGGAACACTTTCGGCTTGTGGATCAAGGAACGAGCTTCTCGGAGGCCAGCCGGATCGTTGGCATCAACCTGCGTACAGGGCAGCGCCGGCGAAACGGCCGTCGTGCCTCTGGTGGGCGGAAGGCGGTACCTCCGGCCACTGCGGTGGTACCGCCTTCGGGTCCGTCCCGGTATCTGTGTGAGGCCGACCGCATCCCACAGAGCCGACCGGCTCCGGGAGAAGGCCACGATCCGGGCCATCACGGCAGAGCTGGGCCGCAACCCGTCCACGGTCAGCCGCGAGATCCGCCGCAAGGCGGTTCAAGCAGCACACCGACTCCGAGGTGATGCTCAGCGAGTGTTGGCGGTCGGTGAGCAGGCCGACACCGGTGCGCAGCACGCTGCGGATGGCGTAGAGCGGATCACCGCCCCGGCCGCGGTGCGCGCAGGTGTCTTGCTGGACGCTTTGGCGGCATCGGTCCAGCGCATCGCCGGCCAGGGCGACACCATGAAACGGGTCCATCACCGCGACTGCGTCGGGGACTTCAGCTTCGGCGGTCTTGAAGCCGGTGAAGCCGTCCATGGCCTCGATCTCGATCCCGTCGCGGAACGCCGGTGTCTGGGCCTCGAGCCAGGTCTTGAACACCTGTTTGGATGGGCCTTCGGCCATGTCCAGCAGTCTCGACGGTCCGGTGCCGTCGCGGACCGGGGTGAGGTCGATGATGACGAACTTGTCCCCGCGGCGGGTGTGGCGCCACGCGTCCTCATCCACGCCCAGGACTTGGACACCGTCGAAGCGGGTCGGGTCGGCGATCAGCAACTGGTGGCCGGTCGCCAGGACGGTGTCGTTGACGGTGTGCCAGGACACCCTGAGCCCTCGGCGATCCGGGCGATCGACATCGGGTCGATGACGACACTCTTCAACGCCCACATCGCCGCCTGCGTCGAGAGTTTCGCCCTCGGCGCGGCGGCCGCGGTCGTGTCTTGGCGCCAGACCTGCCCGCAGCCCGAAGAGCGGTAGTCGTGGACGCGGACGTGCAGGATCGTTGCCCGCCAACCGTGCGGGACGTGCGCCAGTCGGCGCAGCACGCTGTCGCGCGGCACCCCCAGGCAGCCGCAGGCATGGCATCAGTCATCAGGGTCGACCACTCGACAGAGCAACACCGTGTGGTCGGGATGCAGCTGTTGGCCGACCCCTTCCAAGCCGAGGTCATCCAGCCGGCAGAACGTCCTCAGGTCAGCAGGGCAGAAGGTAGCGTCACGCACGAGCCAGGGCGCAACCGCGGTCTTCGGGGATCGGTGATCGTCCGGTGGCGTTTGGCCGATCAGGCGCGGTCGTGGAGCGTGACCTGGTAGCCGTCGGGGTCGGCGAAGGTGAATGTCCGACCGAAGGGGCCGTCGATCGGTGCGGAGACGATGGTGTGACCGTCGGCGACCAGAGCATCGTGAATGGCCTGGACGTCGGTGGCGTGGAGCCAGATCGCGGCACCGATGCCGGGCTGAGCAACGGATGCGAGATCGGTGCCGGGAACGACGTCGCGGAGTGCGAACGCGATCGGCTTCGTCTCGAAGACGACGGCGTGCGGAGGTCCGGTCTGCGAGCGGACGAGGCCGAGGTACTGCTCGTAGAACGCCTGCGAAGCGTCGAGGTCGCGCGCTTGGAGCGAGATGAAGTCGGGGCCGGTGGCGGGCATGATGATGCTCCTTCTTTTCGTGTCAGCTTTCTGACACAGGTCAATCTATGTCAGAATTCTGACATGAATCAAGACGGTGTCGACCTGGAGACGTCTCTGGGCTACCTGCTGAAAGAGGCGTCGAGCGTCCTCCGCGCAGCCATGGAGGAGGTGCTGCGGCCGCTCGGGATGAGCGTGACGCACTACTCCTGCCTCGAGCTGCTGGCCCAACGACCGGGCTTGTCGAACTCCGAGCTCGCGCGGGGCGCGTTCGTGACACGGCAGACGATGAACGTGCTGCTCCAGGCCCTGGAACGAGACGGCTACGTGACCAGGCCTGCGGAGGCACCCGTCGGGAAGGTGCTCCCCACGCGGCTCACGCCTCGCGGCCGACGGAGCCTCGAGAAGGCGACCGTAGCGGTCCGGTCCGTCGAGGCCAGAATGCTGGCCGGCCTGACCGAGACCGAGCAGTCAGACGCGTTCCGGATCCTGCAGAGCATGATCCATTCCCTGCGCGAAGGTTGAGGGGAGCGAACGGACAGATCCGAGCCCCGTGGATCAGGCGAGGCCGGGCTACACAGGACACCGGTTCCTGCCTGCCTCCGGCGCACCTCAGGAACGATGCACCACCCCGTGAGCTTCCGTGCGCCCGCGAGGGCGGGAGTCGGGCCGTAGTCGGCCGGGGAAAGGGACTGGCGGTTGCGACGCTGGATGGCTGTCGGGCAGGGGGCGACCGTGGCGATATGGCTGGCGTGTTTATGGGGACTGCTGGGGGCCGGTCTCGTCGAGATCCGGGCGCTGTGGGCCGCTCTCCAACCGTTCCGGGTCCCGAAGTGGCCCTGGCGGGACGGCAAAGGGCGGCCGCAGAAGGCGGGGTATGCGATCGCCGTGGTGTGCCGCTTTGGGATGGCGACCGGCCTGGACGCCGTGTATGCCGCCGCGCACCAGATCGTAGGCCCCCTGGGCGCGGTGACCATGGGCATCGCGGCGCCACTCGTGATCCAGCAGATGGCCGTCCGCAACGAACCCACGTCGGCCGAGGTGTCCCGGATCGCAGCTTCAGCCACGCACCGCCCTCTCCCGGACAGAGAAGGGGACGCGGACGCACTGACGGCCCAGCTCAGCCGGCCGGGCACGAGGGGAGACACGGATGTCCGTTGACTGGCGCGCCCTCTTCCGCACGGTCCGGCTGCACTTGGGCGGAACTGCGCCGACCCTCCTGCCCCCGCAGCAAAGTCTTTGGGGCTGGACCCGTGCCGCGCTCGCCTTCCAGCAGGCTCACCACCTCGAGCTGCCCGACGAGCCTGCGCCGGGCAGCGACAACCTGAGCTTCCTGGGCCTGATCCACGCCAGGATCGCAGCCCAGTCCGAGACTGCCGTAACGCGGGACCCCACACTCCTCGGTGCATCCGCCGAGGAACGCAGCGGGGCCGTCGAACAGAGGTTCCGGCACGGCAGCGTCCTGCTGGCCACGGGCCGCTACCAGGACGCCATCACCGTTTTGTCATCCGTGCTGGAGGCGGAGCCGGCGCATGCGCTCGCCCTGGCCGGCAGAGCCGCCGCCCACCGGATGCTCCAGGAGAACGATCTCGCGATCCTCGACGCGAGCAGGGCCATCGACCTGCAGCCTGACCTCGCCTGGGCCTACGCCACCCGCGGCGCCATCCATCGTCTGCAGAAGAACTATCAGGAGGCGCTCACGGATCTCGACAAGGCCATCGAACTGCAGCCGGACTACGAATGGTGCATCGCGGGCCGCGGGGAGACCTACCGGCTGCTGGGACGAGCCGAGGAAGCGCTCACGGACCTCAATCGGGCACTGGAACTCAACCCGCGCAACGACTGGGCGCTCATGTGCCGCGGTGCGGTGTACCTGGACACGCAGGAGGAGCAGACGGCGCTGCGCGTCTTCCGCGAGGCCGTGAGCGTGAACCCCGACGGAGACTGGGCCCTGGGCCTTGCAGCGCTGACGTATCGGCTCATGGGCAAGGACCTCACGCGGTACGCCGACGACCCGGAGGCGACGGCACCGCCCCCGCTGGCCGGCCGGGGCCGACGCCGCCGACGGGGGATGCTGCGACGGCGTCCGGTCCGTGGACTGCCGGTGATCCCAGCGGTGTACATCAGCGTCGTCGCCGGGGGGTTCTACCGCGTAGAGGTTGCGGCCTCGCCGCGCGCGAAGGTCGTGGCTTCCCCGGAAGAGGCTCTTGCAGCGACCGCTGCATTTCTTTATGCAGTGGAAGCCGATCACCCGTCCCGTGAGCCGGTATCACGACCGTGACCGGGCCTTCGCGGGATGCTTCCCATCGCCGCTCGGGCCTTGCCCGGTAGTGCAGTGCAACAGGCGGATGGGCGGGGTGGCTGGTGCTGCTTGGGTTCGGCTAACGGGCCTGGAGCCGCAGCGTTTTGGGTCTGCCCGCGCTTTTCTGTGGTGAGGGTCTGTCCGAATGGCCCTGATGCGGGCAGTGGAGGCGGGTGTGGGGCAATGACACGAAGTGGCTCCGGTCCTGGCGGCGGTGGCCGCCGCCGTGGGATGGATCGCACACTGCGGCGGCCGGGCGGGACTGTGGCAACTGCTGGGGGACATGGCGCGCGAACGCAGCAGGATGCGCGCGGACCTGGAAGTCGCGTTCGCCCAGGGGGCCTCGGCAGCGGCATGGTGATGTCGACGCCCTCGGCGCGCAGCCGCTTCTCCCGGCCAAGGCCATTCTCATTGTCAACGGCTGTTCACGGATGCCTCGTTCGAGGCGGTGACTGTACCTGGATCAGTGGAACGGTGCGGCGCCGCGGAGCCTTCCGCGGGCTGGGACCTCGCCAGCCACAGGCCGGTGAACACGGCGGTGGCCAAAGTGATGGCGCCGGCAGCGAGGAAGGCGCTGTTGAGGCCGGTCTCGAAGGAGGCGCCGCCGGATTGCCGGGTGCGGACGATGGCCCCGAGCACCGCCACGCCGAGCACCGCACCGATCTGCCGGGTGGTGCTGCTGATGCCTGAGGCGAGGCCACTTTCCTGCGGGCTGACTGCTTGGATGGCGGCGCCTGTCAGTGGGGACATGGCCAGTGCGAAGCCGATGCCGACGACTCCCAGCCGCCACCACACGTTCCCGTAGCCGGTGTCGGCGTGCACCATGCCGAGCGCCAGCAGTCCCAGGCCGGCCAGGGCCAGGCCGGTGGCGACCACGATTCGGAAGCCGTACCGGGCGGCGAGCCGGCCCGCGTACGGGCTGACGATCACCATGGCGAGGGATACCGGCAGGGTCTGCAGGCCGGCGCGCAGGATTGAGCTGCCCTGGACGTACACGAAGAACTGGGAGAAGAAGAACGACGAGCCCATGAGCGCGAACCCCACCACGACCATGGCGGTGTTGGACACGGTGAACAGGCGCTGCCCAAACAGCCGCAGCGGCAGCATCGGAGCGGAACGACGGGCTTCGACGGCGACGAAGGCGGCGAGGAGGATCACCGCGGCGGCGAAGCTGCCCAGGATGACCGGTGAGGTCCAGCCGCGGGCACCACCCTCGATCAGCCCGTAGGTGAGTACCCCCACCGCCAGCACGGACAGCACCGTGCCCGGGATGTCGATCGCGGGGGCGCTCGGGTTGCGGGACTCGCCGAGGTGGCGCAGGCCGACCAACAGAAGGACCACGCCGATGGGCAGATTGACCAGGAAGATGGCGGGCCAGCCGAAGGCTTGTGTCAGCACGCCGCCGGCCACGGGGCCTGCGGCCAGACCGATTCCGCTGAGTCCGGCCCACATCCCGATCGCCTTGATTCGTTCTTGCGGCGCGGGATAGGCGGCGGCGAGCAGGGCGAGCGAGGCAGGGCTGAGCGCCGCGGCCCCGATGCCCTGCAGCACCCGGCTGGCGATAAGCCAGCCGAGCGAGGGCGCGAGGCTGCACAGCAGCGACGCGGCGGTGAACACCGCCACGCCGGTCAGGTACACCCGCTTGCGGCCGAATCGGTCGGCGAAGACGCCGCCGGACAGCAGGAGCATGGCGACCAGCAGTACGTACGCGTCGACGATCCATTGCAGTCCGGTCAGTTGGGTGTGCAGCCGGTGCTGCATATCGGGCAGTGCCGCTCCAACGATCGTGTTGTCGAGCAGGACCATGAACTGGCCCAGGCAGGTCACCGTGAGCAGCACAGCCCGGTTCGATCGACTGCCTGCGGTCGCATGCGATGCAGCCATGGGAACCCCCTCAATCGTTAGTTGCGCCCGGTCACGGTCGATGCGGTGGCGATACAGCTGAGCGCTCTAAAGCAGTCCGTGACTGCGTTAGGTGACTATAGGGAGGATCGCCTCGCAAACGCAAGTCGTGACTGCGTTAAGGTGGGGGCATGAACGAGCGACAGCGAGCCCGGCGGCCCGGCGGGCGCAGTGCCCGCGTCGGCGCGCAGGTGCACCAGGCCGTCACCGAACTGATCAGTGAGCGCGGCTACGGCAACTTCACCGTCGGCGAGGTCGCAGCCCGCGCAGGCGTAGCCGACAGCAGCATCTACCGCCGGTGGGCCAACCTGGAAACCCTGCTCACCGACGTGGCGCTCACCCGCCTCAACGCGCAGTCGCCGATGCCCGACACCGGGAGCCTGGCCGGCGACCTGCGCACTTACGCGGCCCAAGTGGCCCGCGAGATCACCGGACCCGACGGTCCAGCGGTGCTGCACCTGGCCGTTGCCCTGTCGAGCAGCGGTCAGCAGGGCCTGCAGGCTGGTGCCGACCTCCGCGCCGAACGCACCCGGCAACTGCAGTCCATGCTCGATCGCGCCCGCGACCGTGGCGAGCACGCACCCGACGCGTTCGACGTGCTGGACCACATCCTGGCCCCGATGTATATCCGCGTCCTGTTCGGCATGGGCCCGCTCGCCCCGGACTACGTCGACGGGCTGGTCGACCGATTGCTGTGACCTCAAACCCCGTTCCCGCGATCAGCCCTCGGACGCGGTGCCAGGGCTCCGTGAGGTGCTCGCCGACACGCGCCCGGCCAGCTCAGGCATCCGGGGATCTCGCGAGGGGTGCCCCTGCGGACAGCGACGCTGCGCAGGTACTCCTCGGCTCCCTGGAGTAGCCCCGAACGCGGGCTCTCCACCATCCAGTACTGGGTCGGACTCTCTCCACCGAAGCGACAGAAGGAGAGGTGCGCGTGAGGCCGGTTGGAGCTACCAGCTGACCGACGACTTGGACGATCCAGGAAGGCGCATCGCAATGGCGTACATGGACTGATAGATCATAGAGGCCGGGCAGTGCCGTCGGCTCGAGGGTACTGCCCCGGTGGTTCTACCGGCGGTAGAATCACCGGCCTGAGCAAGCCGACGAGCATCAAGACCAGCGAGGAAGTGCGCAACCGGCTGCGTATCCTTGCCGACGAGCGCGGCACCACCATCCCGAGCTGCTGGAAGAGCTGGCCAGTCGCGAGCTCACGGAAGCCGAGCGGGAGCAGCATGCTGTCGAGGCCGCCCGTGAGCTCGGCATTGAGTACACCGAGCAGGTTCAGCAGGTCGGCCAGGACGCCTGGGCGAAGATCCGTGCCCATCAGGGCGGCGCCGTCGCATGAACCTGACGGCCGTTTTGGACCACACCGCTCTGGCCGCCCTGTATCGCGCGGAATCCTTCTTCACGGGCCTCTACATCGACGCCTCGCGTGGCACCGGTCGTGTCATCATCCCCTCCCTCGCCGTGCTCGCTGCCGAACGGCAGGTTGCGGGCGCAGGCAAGCACGCGGCATCCCTGCGGTTCGCGGAGAACGTTCCGTTCACCGCAGCTCATGCTGTGGATGCGATGGACTGGAGAAGCGTGGACTGGCCGGTGGCCCACGCTGCTGCGATCGCCTGGCACGCGGTGAAGGCGGGAGAGCCGCTCACGGTCCTGTCGCTGGAACCCGAGCTGTACGCGGGTACCGGCATCACTCCGCTGAACCCCACCTGACCCGCGCCGAATCGGACGAAGGGGGGCCGTTTCTCGCGGGAAACGGCCCTCCTTCTTTGGTCAGTGCCCGGCGTGCAGGTGCGCCTGCCGGGCGGTGACCAGGCCACGCCAGCGGCTGCGGGTGTGCTGTTCACTGTCGAGCCACTGGACTCCGGAAGCCTGGTCGACAGGCATGTCGGCCATGAACTGGGCGATGTCGACCAAGTAGGCGTGATCTTCGTCGGACGTCTGTTCTCGTAGCCGGGTGAGCGTGGCGTGCAGTGCAGTGCGGTGTGGTCGTCGAGGACGGCCTGGTGAAAGGCCCAGGCCAGCTCGCTCACGGGTGTCAGCGAGTGAGGCCCGCGATATCGAGTTCGGTGCGCAGCGTGGCGATCTGGTCGTCGACGCTGTCGCTGCCGGCATCGCGGATGAGTTCGGCCCGGCGGACGTTGATGGTGGTGGCACGCAGGTTGAGGCCGGCCAGGAGCTGGTGGACGAGGTCGATTCCCGCGGTGGCCTGGTCGGGGGCGTAGAGCGCGATGGCGAATGCGTGCAGGGTCTGGCTGTGGGCGGCCTCGCCGGCGTTGCCGTGCTGTTCGGCTTCGGTGCGTCCGGCGAGGTAGGCCGCGGCGGCACGCTCGGGTGGGCCTTGAAGCCAGTGCAGGTCACCCAACGCGCGTTGGTGGCGGCCTTCCCAGCCGAGATTCTGGGCGGCGGCGAGGGCGGTGGGGAAGTCGGAGGCGACATCACCGTCTCCGGCCTCGCCCGCGCTGCCCGAGTCGATCGCAGCTTCCACGTCACAGCCCATGCCTTCCACCCAGCCCGCCCCTCGGCAAACCGAGTGCGCGTACGCACCCGACTACCGGCCGACCAGGGCAGGTCAGCGCACTACAACACCTTGCCGGGGGCTGTGTGCTGAGCTTCTGGCGCACGTCCAGGCAGTGCAGCCGGACACCGGGCTGCCCGGATCCCGTGTCGTACGGTCTGATGTCGCGGCCGCCCACCGTCCGCAACGGATCTCACCGAACCCCGCGGTGCCGCCGGTACGGCCGAAAGATCTGAACCAATACCGGAATCAGGCCGCGACGAGCTCCTGCTCGCGGTCCGGTGTCTTGACCTTGGGATTCTTGTTCGGCAGCGAGAGCCGGAAGACCTTGTGCCACGCGGAGAACACCTGCTTGGGCAGCGGTCCGGTGACGTACTCCAGCTCGTACTTCTCGAACAGCGCGCGGACCTTCACCGCGACCTCGGCGTACCGGTTGCTCGGCAGGTCCGGGAACAGGTGGTGCTCGATCTGGTGCGACAGGTTGCCGGTCATGAAGTGCATGGCCTTGCTGCCGCTGATGTTCGCCGAGCCCATCATCTGGCGCAGGTACCACTGGCCGCGCGTCTCGCCCTTGATCGACCGGCGCTCGAAGACCTGCACGCCCTCGGGGAAGTGCCCGCACATGATCACCGAGTGGGACCAGATGTTGCGGACCAGGTTCGCGGTGAACGTGGCGGCGAGGGTGGTGAGGAACGACGGGCCCGACAGCAGCGGGTGGATCACGTAGTCCTTGAGCACCTGCTTGCGGATCTTGCGGCCCACGGCCTTGGCGCGCGCGCGGAACTCCGGGTTCTTGCGGCGGCGCTTGTGCAGGTTCTTGCCGAGCTCCAGGTCGTACGCCGCGATGCCGTACTCGAAGAAGCAGGCGTTGATGAAGTTCCACAGTGGCTGGCCGAGGTGGAACGGGTGCCACTTCTGGTCCTCGTCGACGCGCATGATGCCGTAGCCGAGGTCGTTGTCCTTGCCGATCACGTTGGTGTACGTGTGGTGCAGTTCGTTGTGCGAGTGCTTCCACTGGTCGGACGGCGAGACGTGATCCCACTCCCAGGTGGTGGAGTGGATCTTCGGGTCTCGCATCCAGTCCCACTGGCCGTGCAGGATGTTGTGGCCGATCTCCATGTTGTCCATGATCTTCGCCACGGACAGACCGGCGGTGCCGAGCAGCCACGCGGGCGGGAAGAACGAGAACAGGAGCACGCCCCTGCTGACCAGCTCGAGCTTGCGCTGTGCCGAGATGACCTTGCGGATGTAGGCGGCGTCCTTCTCGCCGCGGCCGGCGATCACCTCGTCGCGGATCGCGTCCAGCTCGCGGCCGAGCTCCTCGATCTGCTCCGCGGTCAGGTGGGCGGTGGGGTCGATGGCGGTCAAGGTGCTCCTACCGTTCGATGTCGCAGGGGCCCGCAGCGGCGGACACGCAGGTCTGGATGAGGACGCCCGGCTCGGCCTCGGTGATCTTGCCGGTGCGCAGGTCGCGGACGGCGCCCGCCTTGAGCGGCGTGATGCAGCCGAAGCAGATGCCCATGCGGCACCCGGAGGGCATGAGCACGCCGGCCTCCTCGCCGATGTCCAGCAACGGCGTGGCGCCGTCCGCGTCGACGGTCTTGCCGGTGGAGCTGAACGTGACCTCGCCGCCGTCGCCGGCGACGACGATGCTGGGGCGGAAGCGTTCGGTGTGCAGGCGTTCTTGTATGCCGTGCTCGGTCCAGTGCTTTTCGGCGGCGTCGAGCAGGCCCGCGGGCCCGCAGGCCCAGGTCTCGCGCTCGGCCCAGTCGGGCACGAGTTCGTCAAGACGGGCGATGTCGAGCATGCCGTCCGTGTCGGTGTGCACCTCGGTGAGCCGCAGCTTCTTGTCCGCGACCAGGTCGTGCAGTTCGTTGCGGAAGATCACGTCTTGCGGCCGTGGCGCGCAGTGGACCATGACGACGTCGTCGAACTCGATGTCGCGCAGCATGCCCATCACGGGCGTGATGCCGCTGCCGGCAGTCAGGTAGAGCACCTTGGCGGGCTTGGCCTGCGGCAGCACGAAGTCACCGGCCGGCTGGTCGAGCTGGATCAGCGTGCCCGGTTTCGCCCTGCGGACCAGGTGGTTGCTGACCTTGCCGTCCGGGATCGCCTTCACGGTGATCATGACGCGGCCGTCCTGGCGGTTCGTCGGCGAGGTGATGGAGTAGGCACGCCACAGGCGCACCCCGTCGACGTCGACCCCGATCCGCACGTACTGACCGGCCGTGTGGCCGCGCCAGCCCCGTCCCGGCCTGATCACGATGGTCGCGGCGTCACCCGTCTCGGGGTGCACGGCCTCGATGCGCCCACGTAGGTCAGCGCCCGCACGCAGCGGGCTGACCAGGTCGAGGTAGTCCGACGGCAACAGCGGCGTCGTGACCATCTCCAGCAGTTTCCACGCCCTGCTGCGGAGGGCTGCACTCGTCATGACTCCAGCTTGCTGTGCCTCAAGGCGTAAAGTCCTGACCGCAGGACGTAAATCTGGTCGGCTGAATTGTTCGCAGGGAACAAAAACGTGAGCCATGCAATCCGGAGGGCCAGCGAACTGGCCCTCGATGAGAAGACGGTCACCGCACTTCGGGCCGCGCTGAAGACCACCGCCGACGAGGTCGTCCAGGCGATCATCGACGAGGTCCCTTCCTACGCCAACGCCCTTTCGGGCCGCATGGGCGGCACCATCCGCCGAGCCGTCCGCACCGCCCTGGGGCACTACCTGGACCTCGCGAGCGGGAACGCCACAGGCGGCGACGCCGGTGACGCAGCCTACGAGCTGGGCCGCGGCGAGGTGCGCGACGGCCGGTCGATGGACGCCCTACTCAGCGCCTACCGCGTCGGTGCCCGCGTGGCCTGGCGATGCCTGGCAGCGGGTGCCGTACCCGCAGGCCTGCCCGCCGCCGAGGTCGCCAAGTTCGCCGAGCTGACCTTCGCCTACATCGACGAGCTCTCCGCCGCGAGCGCCGCGGGCCATGCCGACGAACTGGCCGCCCGGGGCAGGGCCCACGAGCGCCACCTGGAACACCTGGCCCGCGACCTCCTCGCCGGCGCGAGCCCGGACGTGCTGCTGGCCTCTGTTCAACGGGCCGGGTGGCAGCCTCCGGTTTCGCTGACCGCGGTTCTGCTGCCCGCCGCCCAGGCCCGGCCTGCCTACCGGGCGCTCGACCCGGGCACCCTCGTCCTCGACGATCTGCCGGACGCCACCGGTGTGCTGCTCGTCCCCGATGCCGACCGATCACATCTCTTGCGGCAGCTCACCGACCGCACCGCCGTGGTCGGCCCGGCCCGGCCATGGACTCGTGCGTCCGCCTCGTACGCACGAGCCGTACGCGCGCGCTCCCTCTCCTCTGATATTCGCGACACCGAGGACCACCTGCCCGAGCTGGTGCTGAGCGCCGACGTGGACGCGTTCGCAGACCTGCGTGCCCGAGCCCTCGCACCGTTGCGGACCTTGCCTGTCGTGACCGCACGGCGGCTGGAGGAGACGTTGCGGGCGTGGCTGCTGCACCAGGGCAGGCGGGACGAGGTGGCGGCGGCGTTGTTCGTCCATCCCCAGACAGTCCGGTACCGGATGTCGCAGCTGCGGGAGCTGTTTCCGGATCTCGCATCGCCACACCGGGTCCTTGAACTGACGCTGGCGGTCGGTCTTCGGGTCAGCTGACGCGTCCTTCGACCGTCCACGCCCGCGCCGCGAGCGGTCCAGGAATCGTGCGTCGTTCTCGGTGCCATCAGCTGGCTCATGCGGCCCGGGGAAGAGCGGTATTACTGACTTCAGCTGGTCAGGGTGATGTTGGCGCGTCGAGGTCCAGGCCGGTTCGGGCTATGAATCCGTTGAGGGTGTCGGGTCGGTACTGAAGGCGCTTGAGGCGGTTGCGAAGGAGGACTTCGAGTCGGTCGAGTTCGCTTTCGCCCAGGTTGCGTCGGTTGCCCTTGCTGGCGGGGTGGGTGCGCAGGCGGTGGCGGAGTCGGGTGCGGGAGCCGGGCCGCATGGCGATCAGTCCGGCGACTGACAGGCGTCCCGAGCGCCGCCCGCTGACCGTCACGACCGGCGTGTGGCCGCGTCGGCCCCACGCGCGTCCTTTGGGCGGCCGTCAGGTGAAGCCTGCCTCGTCCTCGAAGCAGACGTAGCCTCCGCAGGCCGCCCTGGTTCTCTTACCTCGGCCCAGGTCGCCTCCTTCCACACCTTCACGGCCTGCTCGTCGCGTTCGGCCACCCGTCGTGCGGGCACCTGCGGGCTGAAGCCGAGCCGGTGCATCAACCTCGTGGCCCCGGAGATGCTGGAGGAGACGTGGAACTTCCTGCCGATCAGCGTGGCCACTCGCGCTGCGGTCCACACCTGGTCCTCCACCCAGCCGTGCGCGGCAGGCCCCTGCTCGAGCTGCGCGGCGAGTTTCTCCAGGCAGCGTGGAGAGAGGCGGCACCGTGATCCACTCGGCTCCCGGGACGACAGGGCCTGCACACCGCCATCGCACCACTCCTGGTGCCACTGACAGGCGGATTTCCGGCTCACTCGCAGTCGCCGCGCGACCTCCGGCGGCTTGATCCTCTGCTCGAACAGCTCGGCTGCCTGCATCCGTACCGTCTCCCGGCGCTGACGCCCCGCAGCGGTCAGTCCGCCCCCATCCGCATACCTCACACATCCCTGGATACGGCCAACAACCCGCCCTCACCAGGAACTTCGAGAAAGATCACCCTGACGAGCCGAAGTCAGTAACCGGCCGGTGGCCGGGGCAAATACGCGGGGGATAGGGACAGGAGCCCGCTCGGAGCCGACCGCGCGGAGGCGCTCGCGGGAGGGCTTGGCGGTGTGAAGGGAATTCCTGGTCGTGTGATCTTCCGGTGGTCGAGGGATGGAGGCAGGGCCTGTCACCGTGCCACCTTGGCGTACTCCGCGAGGATGGGCTGTTCCGGTGCGATCACCGTGTCGGGGATCTCCTTGGGGAGAAGAAGCGCCGGCTGGGGCCTCTGTCTACCAAGTCCGCCTCCCGCTGCCCACGGCCAGCGAAATGCCTCGGGTTGCGGCCTGCTACCCGGACCTTGGGCGACCGGCCTCGGCATACCGCGCAGACTCCTCGCAGAAGTCGAGAAAACCACGAGCCCACGCACCGATGCCCTCCACATACCGGCCGACCGCCGCCTGCTCATCCGGCGCCAGGCCCATGGCCGAGGCGGCGGCCTGCAGATGGCCCGTCGCGACAGGCAGTTCGGCGATACGCCAGGACAGCCACCGGTGCACCTCGTCCACGGCCTCCTGCAGCGCCAGACAGTGGTGATGCTGCAATACCACCACCAGGTTGCTCGTTTCGCCGCTGAGCAGCTCCTTACGCACAGAGAACAGATCGTTGGTCCAGCAGATGACATCCGCGGCGGTATCCCGCAGCCGGCGACAGGCCGGCGAGGACCACACCGGCTCGGCCAGCTCCGCGTCCTGCGCGTACTCGATGAGGTCAAAGCACCAGCCCACCGCTCCGGACACTCGCCGCCAGCAGACATAGGCCTGCGGCGTCGGCACGCTGTGGTCCGCACGGCGCTGGATCATGTCCCGGTTGGTGCCTATCCATTCCGCCAGATGCCGAATGAAGCGAGCGCACCATGCGGGGCCCATGCAGCCGGCCACCCGCGGCACCACCTCCGCCAGGACGCGTACGGTCGCCGGCGCCGGTTCGGGCACGGCGCGCTTCCCGCCGGTGACGGCGCACACCATGGCCTCCAGCTCCGCGTCGACCGTTCCGGATGCGGCCCGGTGGGCGTCGCTCCGGTCGTCGACGACGAACATCCACAGGACCAGGCGGGACAGCTCGGCCAGCCGCTCCGGTGGTGCCCAGGGCCAAACTCGTCCGGCGAAGGCGGTATGGCACTCCCTGCGGGCCTGCTCGGCAGCCTCCGCGGACAGCAGCCCCGACGCCTGCGCCCAGGCGGTGACGTGCGGCTCCACCTGCGGCAGGCCCGGATTGAGCAGCGAGGGCCCGGAGATCTGCACGGCAGGGGCAGCAAACCCTTGCACGGCATCGGCGCGGACGGCCCGCGTCCCGGTCCCATTACTTGCGCTGGCAGGCGTTTCTCCCACGGGAACCCCCTCCCGGCCCGATGACCACCCGGGCAAGGACCATGTCTGGTCGGCCATCCCCGCCGACCGCCTCTTACCCACCCAGCCGCGACCGGACGCCCGGAATCTCCCCGGAGAGTCGAGGCATTGGCCGCGAAGGTCTGCGTATGACGATGGACGGTCCCGGTACGGGCGGCGCGTGGAAGAGCTGCCCGGGTCGTGGGACGGCGGCGGGGACGTAGGGGAGTGCTTCGCTGCGATCGCAACCGGGCACGGCAACGGTCGTGTTGAGGTCAGTGAGTCCGTTTCACCCTGAAGTTGCTGATTGCGGGGGTGGTGTGATGGCTCTTCTTCGTACTCATGCTGGTCGTGGCCGGCTGTCCGGGCTGTGGATCATCTGTCAACGGGTCCTACGTTGTTGGTGGGTTGGATGTTCGGGGCAGTGGGCCAAGACGGCCTTCATCCGGAGCAGTTCGCCCTCGGGAGGGACTCGGGGTGCGGGAGGATCCAGCCGGCGACCGTGCGGGGTGAGGGCGGGGGTGCGGTGACCTTGCTCGGTGGCGTGCGCGAGTTCCCGTGTTGAACTCGTCGCATTCCCAGAACAGCCGGGTCTTCCCCCCGCCGCTCAATGTCGTGCGGTATGAAGAGTGTCAGTCACGCGGTGGGGGAACCGCGGGGTTGGGTCTGGAGGGGCTCAGTGGCGTTCGAGCGTTCTTGGGAGAGGCCAGACCCTGGTCTGGTGCAGGGCGCTGAATTTGGTGATTCACGGGTGATGATGCGTCTGGCCCACTTCTTCGAGCGTCGCGATCCCGAGCAGGCTCATCGGTGGTTTCACGATGCCGCTGAGGCCGGCGAGAGCGAAGCGATGTACCGTCTCGCCGAGTTCCTCACCGGACGACAGGCAGACCAAGCCCGACACTGGTATCGGCGGGCCGCGGAAGCGGGACACCTCCAAGCCATGTATGCGATGGGCACGACCGGCGATGACTCGAGGAGCGCGGTAGATGGCTGCGACGCGCTGCCCAGAGTGGGCATGTCGACGCGAAGCTGGAGCTTGGTGGCGCACTCCGTGATGGGGACTTGCCCCAAGAGGCGGAACACTGGCTCCGCGCAGCGGCCGAGGACGACGGCGAGCAGTGGGTCGAGCCACTCGACCCGGCCGAGAGCGATGCTGGCCTCGGTCCGCGGCACCAGGCATGCCTTGATCTCGTGGCTCTGTTGGCCGCGCAGAGCCGCTTCGACGAGGCAAACCAGTGGCGCGACCGAGCGAAGCGCGTCCTTGAGTGGGAGGCAAACGTAAATCGCGCCTTCTGCAGGCGAACGGCCACGGGAACGGTCGTGGTGACTGCCGTGGTCGCGACCGCTGTCATCCCCTTCGTGCAGGCCCTGATGTCCAAAGCAGCCGAGGACGCGTACGGGCAGGCCCGTGCGCTGGTCCCACGCATGCTCCGCCGGTCCCCCTCCCAGGGCGAGGCCAGCAACGGGGCGACGCTGCTCATCGCGGACGACCCCGACGCACACATCACCTTGTGCCTGTGGTCAGACGTCACGGACGAGGCCTTGCGGGCCCTGACTTCTCTTAATCTCGACGAGCTCACCGCCCAGCGGCCTGACCGTGGCCGGATTCGCCTGGTCTGGAACCCGGCCACTTCAAGGTGGCAGATCCGCGGCGACCAGCGAGACCAGTAAGCGATGCCGCCTGACCTGCAGAACCATCTGCAGACAGCCGTGGAGAGGTGGCGATCGCGTGAGCATGAGCCCGGGGCGGGCGGGTAGTCGTCCTCAGCCGGACGGGGAAGGGCCATGACACCTGGGGAGGTCGAAGGGTCCTTCCCTGCCGACGGCATCCGGTGTCATCCGGCCTGGGCACGTTCGGCCCGTCTCCGATCTTGGATTCCCTGCCGCCGCGGTCACCAGGCTTGTGCATTTCCCGCTGACTGACCGTGCTCGTGGTGGGTACCCGGGGCGGTGCAGTCAGCCGGGAAGGACGTGTGTCGTGATCGTCGTTGCTTTTTTGCTGCTGCCCCTGCTGGGGCTTTTGCTGTACGGCATGGACCGCGTCGAGGACCGTCTCACCGCCAGGCCCTCAGAGCCGCGTCATGCCGGCGGCCGCCGCCTGCGGTTGATTCCCGGCGGCCACCAGCACACCGCTCACCATGCGGCACGCCGACAGCACGAACAGCAGACCCGGGCGGCTTGACCCCGTCCACATCCGCAGCTTCAGCTGTCGTGCATCGTTGTGGAGCCGGTGCGCGATGTCCCGTGCAACGAAGTTCGCCGCGGACGGCACGACGCTCACTCACCTTCCTGTCCATGGACGTGTTTGTGGGAGGTGGCTTCCTGACACGCCGAGCGCTGCAGCACGGGGGCCAGCGTGATCGCTACGCACAGGCCGACGACCAGTGAAAACGCGACCAGATTCCGCATGTACGCAGATCCGAGGCCGGGCGTCCATGTCGGCAGTCGGTAAGAGGAGAAGATCACCGCAAGAAGCGTCAACCCGATGTAAGTGGAGAACCATTGCCAGGAACCCTGCGCGAGTGCGGCCGTCAGCACGGCGGCGAGCGCAATGCCGATGACCCCCGGCTGACCGGGACTGTCACGGCTCGCACCAATGGATGTCGATTGCCAGGCTTCTTGAAGGCTGGGGTGGTCGTCCATGGTCACTCCTGCATGGTTCGGAGGCCATCAGCATCCGGGCACGATGCGCCTCGACATGGCGCCATGCCGGACCCGCCCGGATGTACCGCCCGGTTGGCGGGGATTCCAGCCCGGGCGCTGCCGACGACGGCCGGAGCCGTAACGCCTCGCGCCGCGGGCGGCGGCCCGGGGTGCCAAGCGCCCTTCCCGGCAATCTCCCCTTCACCGAGCCGACCCGCGCCCGGACGCTCCTGAAGCCCGAGAGCGACATCCAAGGGCCGAGTCGCTGAGCATCGACCGCGAGGCGTGACCCGCCGAAATACCGGATGCCGGGCTTGGTGACAGCAAACTTGATTGGTGACAACTATCGCGCTGCGGCTCACCTCACCGGGGCGACCGCCTGCCGGGCCGGCCGCCCTCCCAGTGCATGCCGAGGGCATCGAGTTCCGCGCGGCGGCCCGCGGGGAGCCGGCCTGCCCGGCGCCGGGTTGTCCAGCCCCCCCGAGCCGAACCGCCGTGACCTCTCCGCCTTCGCCTGCCATCTCTTCGACCTGTTTGCGCGGTGCGTTCAAGTGCCCCTCGCGGGCGTAGAACTGACGGGCCGCGGCAAGGCGGGTGGCCCACCGGTCGGCCTGTGTCCGCCGTGCGGGCTGCTGCTCTGCCTCGCTGACCAAATCCCAAGGCTCCCTGAGGCGGCGAGGTGGCCGGGCGTTCCCCGGTCGACCGCGGCAAACAGGGCCTGAAACGCTCGGGCATGACGGACGAATGCGGCATTCCACTGGGCCGTGTCCTGGCCGGCGCCAACAGACACGACTCCCCGCTGCTCGCCCCGACCCTGGACCGCCTGGACGAGCTGGGCCCGTTGCCCGACAACGTCACCGTGCACTTGGACGCCGGCTACGACTCGGACAAGACCCGCGCTGTACTTGAGGAACGCGGCCCGCACAGCCGCATCGCGCACAAAGGCGAGAAGGCACCATCCAGGCCAGTCAGCGTTGGCACGTAGAACGTACCCACGCCTGGCAGAACGCCTTCCACCGGCTCGCCCGCTGCTACGAGCGGCGCGCCACCGTCGTCGACGCATTCTTCGACCTCGCCGACGCGGTCATCACCGTGCACAGTCTGATCCGGCGGGCATGGACGACTCACCGCTGGGACGAACGCCCGAACCGCCGACCATGACCGCACCCTCATCCGAGCCACCTCTAAAGGTCGCGCACCGCGAGAAGTTCGACCGCTGCCCCAGACGACTCCAGCAGTGGTGCAGCGGCAGAACGCCGGGGATCCGCCCGGTAGGCAGCGAGATCCTCACTGGTGGGAAAGGTTATGAGGTGGGCCTCGACCTGATCGTCCAGAGCGCGTAGCCGGCGCTCAAGACGCCCTCCATACTCGGCAAGGAGTGGCAAGACAGCGCCCTCATAAGCGTCGAAGGCGCCCAAGCCGCCCTCAGGTAGCCTCGCGAGCATCAAGTAGGTGACGGCCATGGCTCCTCATAGCGGTCTGTAACCGATGATCATCTGAGCCTAGCTGGAGTAACGCCCTCAACGATGCCTATCTGCGCGAACTCTTAGTTACTACCCTGTTGGCATGTCGCATCCGGGGCCTTCTGCTGTGGAGAATCACGCTGTCCGAGGCCGAGCGCAAGTTGAACAAATGGTCGAACCGGCGGCCGTCGGGCCCCGGCCGTCGACTCGGCCGAGGGCAAACTGGCGGACGAGGTCGTCGAGCAACTGGTGATGCCGTGCCGCAGGGGGTCGCGGTACGCGCTGCCGCTTGGACGCGGCACGGGAACATCGGGGGATGCCCGCGGGGCATGCGCAATCGTGAGACGGTCCAGATCCGGCGGCAATGCCGTGGCGGAGGGACATCGCGCGCCTCGCGCAGCGGATCCTTGCTCGGCACCGACATAAGGCGCCTGGGTGCTTGTGTCCCCTGCGGCCTGTCAACCCGGCGGTCGCGGCCTTGCTCCTGTCCCCTCCGCTGTACGAGGTCGATTATTTCGCTGTCGAGCACACGAAAATCTATGTTGGCCAGAGTAGACATTGGGTGGTGGCTTGGTTATGGTTTCTCTCGTAGCTCAGAGAGACAGCAGGGCCTGGCAGACACGAACTGCCGGTCAGCAGTACGTAGTTGCAGTTGGCAGGACGGTGCGGTGGTGGAGTTCCGAAGCCAGGTTTGTTGCAGGATGGCGACGGGGCTGACGACCGGACCGGGTGGCCCGCGGTGATCTGGGGCCGCCGTGAGCAGTACCGCAGTGGCAGTACCCGTAAGTGCAGTTCGCAGCACCCAGCAGTGAAGTCAGTGAGCAGTACCTCGGTGAAGGCGTCGGCTGCGGACGCGCGCACCGGGAGGTTCGGCGGTGGGGTTCCAAGCCAGAGCAGACGCAGGACGGGCGACGGGGCTGGCTGCCGAAGAGTGGCGCTGTCGCAGGTCACTGAGCAGTTCGCATCACCAGCGGTGCGCAGTAGAGCAGTACCAGAAGTACGCAGTCCCCGTTTAGTAAGTGATGGATCCCAGAGGGAAGAACGGAGGAGCCGAGCGCCATCAGGATCGCCCGGGCAGAAGCGTTGAACCCGGGTACCGCAGGACATCGATAGTGAGGTGGTCTCCGGTCAAGCAACCGCGATCCCCGTATTGCCCGTGCTCTCCCAGATGGGCATGCGGACGCAGAGAGTCGGCGCAGTATCAAGGCCGGCAGATGGTGTAGCAGTTCCTTCGGGGCCTTGGTGCCGTACGGCACCAAGGCCCCTCCACGCGTTCCACAGAGAGGTGCAATGACAGCAGACGACTCGTTCGGCCGTCTCGATGACGACGATTACCCCGCCTACACGATGGGCCGGGCCGCCGAGATGCTCGGCACCACCCAGGGCTTCCTGCGCGCCCTCGGCGAAGCCCGCCTCATCACCCCGCTCCGCTCGGCGGGCGGCCACCGCCGCTACTCCCGCTACCAGCTGCGCATCGCCGCCCGCGCGCGGGAACTCGTCGACCAGGGGACCCCCATCGAGGCCGCCTGCCGCATCATCATCCTCGAAGACCAGCTCGAAGAAGCCCAGCGCATCAACGCCGAATACCGCCGCGCCGCCGAATCGGCGAACCCACCGCCCGCGACCTGAGACGGCGAACCTGCGACTTCCCCAGGAACGTCGCGACTGCCGCCCATGCAGGCCGCCCGGGACGCAAAAGGGGCGCGGCTGGTGTCGGCGATCGAAGGGGTGGACCGGCTGCTCGGGCTGGTGGCTCCAGGAGGCGCGCCAACGACATGGCGGGCGGGCGACGGTGCAGCGCCTTCTGGGCGGCCGGGCCGGACGCCAGGCGGCCGACCGGGCCCGCGGCATCGACCCCCGCCCCGTGGCCCCGCGCGCCCTGCCTGCCTCCGCGAGCGTGAGCCGCGCCTTCCCCCGGCACACCCTGGACGGCGCCGCTGTCCGAGCGGCCCTGCTCGACCTGGTCGTCACCCTCGCCCTCCAACTCCGTGGTCGGGGCGCGATCCGCGTCGCCACCACGCTCCTGCGCGCCTCCTGACCTGCCCGACCCCCGCCGTGGAGGCGGGACCCGTGCTGCTCCAACCGCCCGGACTTCCCGGCCTGTTGCCCCACGCTTTGCCGCACTGGCCGGATGCCACCGCGGGGCGTGGGCCTGGCCGTGCGTTTCGATTGGGCGGCCCACGCCTGCGGCCATGACTGAGATACTCACGCCGACTCCCGATGATGCCTTCGAGATGCTGCTGGCCGGCAATCAGCGGTTCGTCACCGGCTTGCCGGAGCACCCCGACCAGGACGCTGCACGGCGCACCGAGACCACGCCGGCTCAAAGTCCCTTCGTGGTGCTGTTCGGGTGCTCCGATTCCCGGCTGGCAGCCGAGATCATCTTCGATCGGGGGCTGGGTGATCTGTTCCGCACGGCAGGGCATGTGGTCGGTCCGGAGGTGCTGGGCAGCGTGGAGTATGGGGTGAGCGTGCTGGACTGCCCGGTGGTTGTGGTCTTGGGGCATGATTCGTGCGGGGGATCGCGGCTGCCTGCGCCGCTGCCGATGGTGGTAGGGCGCCCGCCGGTTTCGTCCATGACGCCGTCGAGCGGGTGACCCCGAGCGTCCTGGCGGCTCGCGCCGCCGGACGCGACCAGGCCGAGGAGATCCTCCACTAGCACATTCGGCACACCGTCGACCTGCTGCTGGACCGCTCCCGCGTCGTGGCCGAGCGGGTGGCCGCCGGCCGCCTCGCTGTGGCGGGTCTGTCCTACCGGCTGGCCGATGGCAGTGCACAGCTGGTTGCCTCTCATGGCCTGAGCAGGGCTGCTGCCTTCGCATGGTGAAACCCGCTGCCGGCTGCCCGTCTGTCGTACGGGCAGCACGCGCGCTGATGGACGAGCAGACCGCGGTGCGCGGGACCCGAATGGGCTCACGCGGTGCCATCGGCCTTGGTTCGTCGTTGAGCCGACGAGACCATGGGATGGGGAGAGCGGAGCAGTGAGATGAGAGGTGCGAGGGTGACGGCAACAACCAGTGGCATCGAGAAGGCGGCTGGTGTGCTGCGCGCCGGGGGCCTGGTGGCCTTCCCGACCGAAACCGTTTACGGTCTGGGCGCCAATGCCGAGGAATCCGCCGCCGTCGCGCGCGTCTTCGAGGTCAAGGGGCGTCCGCCCTCCCACCCGCTGATCGTCCACATCGGCGGCGCGGAGCATCTCGACGACTGGGTCGAGGACGTGCCCGCGGCGGCGCGTCTGTTGGCCGAACGTTTCTGGCCGGGGCCACTCACGCTGGTCCTGCGGCGCGGTCGCCGGGTGCCGCTCGAAGCGACCGGTGGCCTTCAGACGGTCGGCGTGCGCGTGCCCGGCCACCCCGTCGCACTTGCGCTGCTGTCGGCCTTCGGCGGTGGTGTGGCGGCCCCGTCCGCCAACCGCTTCGGCTCGGTCAGCCCCACGACGGCGGACCATGTCCGTGCGGAGCTCGGTGTTGCCGTCGACTTCGTGCTGGACGGCGGTCCCTGCGAGGTCGGCGTCGAGTCGACCATCGTCGACGCCACGGGCGATGCCCTGAGCGTCCTTCGGCCCGGCGGGGTGACGCGCGAGGACCTCGAAGAGGTGCTGGGGTGCGCGCTTGCGGTTCCCTCGACGAGCCGCGTTCGGGTGCCGGGCCAGCATCCTTCGCACTACGCGCCGCGGGCGCGGGTCGTCCTCGTCGAGCCGGAGAAGGTTGTCGCCGAAGCGGAGCTCGCGCAGGAGCTGGGGCACCAGGTGGGCGTTTTGCTTCCCCCTCTTTCGACGACACTGCGGTGAAAGTGCACGCCGGGGTGGCCCTCCCCGCTTCGATGGCCACCTACGCACGCGGGCTGTATGCGTTCCTGCGCGAGCTCGACCAGCGGGGGTGCGACCTCATCGTGGCGTCCTTGCCGGTGGAGGAGGGGCTGGGACTGGCGATCGCCAACCGGCTCCGCCGCGCCGCGGGGCCCCGGCCCTCCTAAGTGACCAGCACCGACGCCGTGGGATGTTCCTGCAAGGGGGCACCGGATGCGCCTGCGACCCCAAGTGCGGCCGCTCGCCGCGTACAACAGGCTCACCGGACACGCGTGCGGGGACTTCGGTGCGGGCGGTCAACGGCGCAGATCCTGACGCCGGCCACGAAGCGCAACTTGGGCCCGAACGTGGGCGCGGCCAGGGAACAGCGGGGCAGGCCACTCCACGGTCGTCCTCACCGAGCGCCGGAGTGGCGGAGCCAAGCAGGAAGTCTGGTTCTCCGTCAGGCTCTCCGACCTCGTCATCAACGACCTCAAACGCCGGCCCGGAAGAACACGCTGGTGCGCCCTGGCCGACCAGGCCACGACACCGTCCTGGACCACATCACGGTGACGGAGAAGACCGGCCTGGTCGACTTCGACACCACGCTGTTCAAGCAGACCCCCGCCGAAGCTTCCCAAGTCGGACATGACCCCCCGGTCCCGGCCGCCGGCCAGCCCCCGATCGTCCTCCCTCCGCCGTCGAACGCCACGCCCACCCCGGTGGACCTGGGGCCGGCCTTGAATGGCCAGTCCGCCAACGCAGTTGGGCGCAGTTTCTCGGATCTCCCGACGTGGGTGGGGTGCCCAACTGGCCCCCCGGCCTATCCCACCACCGAGCAGCGCCCACCGTCCTGACCGATGTGCCGCACGAGGCCGCCGTCATGGCGGAGGAGATCTTCGGACCGATCCTCCCGGTCCTGACCGTGCGCGACGTCGACGAAACCAATCTTGAAGGAGCCAGGAACCGCACCCATGGCATTGCTCAGACGGACTCCCAGACGTCCACGTGCGTGTGCACACCGCTGGAGTCGAGGGAGATGATCTGAACCCACACAGGGCGCCTGCCCGCCGTCACGACACACAACTGCATCCCGGGCAGCACTTGGACATGGGTCGTCCCGCTGGCAGCCACCAACTGCTCGCAGTGCCACGCTCCATGGGACTTTTTCGGCGGTAGGACGGCGACCCTGGCGTTAGTGCCAGCGACAAGGTCGAATGTGCCGTCGCCCCGGGCGCTCGCACGCAGGTCATCGCCCTGTCCACGCTGCGGGGGCGTTGCGTCCAGCGAGACGAACGTATCGCCGAAGAGCACGTCGGTTGCCGATCGGAGCTTCTCCGGTGAGGTCGGGACGCTCGTGGGGTGATCGGGGCCAGGTGACGTGTTGGTCATCGCCGGGACAATCGCGATAGCGGCTGCGACGATGGCAGCGATTGCACCGATGACGGCGATCAGCACTCCTCGGTTGTGGCCGCCGCTGCCAGGCGTCTGCGGTGGCTGGGTGCTGGGAGCTGCAGTGGTCATGGCTTCCCCCTGCTGGTGTGTGCCGTTTCGCTGCCTGCGAGGCGATGGTCTTCACGCTGTCAGAGCGTGGTGCATCCGCACCACGCTCGTGTGTTACCGCGCGGAGGCATTGGGGGCGCACCGGGAGTTGTTCGAGCGCCCCGGATATTCGTCCGAATCGCGCGGTCCCAAAGGGGTGCCTGCCTCGCCTCCACACCGCGTGCACAAGGAGATCCAGCGGGTTCGGTATCACCACTGGAGCGGGTGCCGACCCCGGAACTGGTGGAGCCGGTCCTGTCCGCCTGGCGCTTCGAGCGTTGCGGCCGTGCCCTGGACTTCGGGCGCCCGCCCGGGCACGACCTGCGCGAGATCCTGGACGCGATCCTCTATGTGAGCCGCATCGGGGTGCAGTGCCGCTATCTGCCGCACGACTTCCCGCCCTGGGAGTCGGTCTACGGGTACTTCGCGAAGTGGCAGAAGGACGGCGTGTTCGCCCAGCTCAACGGCCTGCTACGGGAGTTGGTCCGGCAGAAGGAGGGCAAGCGCGCCCAGCCGTCGGCCTGTGTGATCGACGCGCAGAGCGTGAAGACCTCCACCAGCGTGCACGCCGCGGACCAGGGCATCGAGGCGGGCAAGCCTGGCCGACATCACCTGTTACACCCTGGTCGTCTCCCTCCGCTACGAGGACCTGGTGCGTCGGCAAAACCACGACTCGAATGTATCGGGGTCGTGCTGGGCCAGGTGTGGCAGGGCTTGGCCGGCCCGCCACCGGTTGTGCTGGGGAAGCTGATCGAGACGCAGGTTCTCGATAGCGCTGCGCCAGACGGTGCGCCATTCCTGCGGCAGGGCGGGGCCATGGCGCGTGCCGAGGTCGGAGAAACTGACCGCAGCGCTGGCGGCGCAGCGCATGGTCCGAAGCCCACCGGGTCTTCCACGCCACCCTGTTGGAGGGCTGCGGCAACCTTCCTCCTGCTGGAGCCCTTCGACCGGATGTGGACCGCGAGCGAGCTGGCCCGCCGCTGGTCGGCGCACCACAACCCCGGCCGGAACGCCGTCGGCGAGCACCGCCGGCTGGAGCAGGCGGCGCTGGCTCGCGCCGCCGACACCGCGGTCTGGATGAGGTACTGGCCCAGCACCTCATCCAGACCGCGGCTCAACTGACCGACCGCACCCACCGCGAACCCGCGAAAAAGCCTGACGCGTCCCGCCGACCTGCGCCTGATCACCGACAGCGGAGCGGTGGACGTCGCCGACGTCGCCGAGTGCCACCTGCTGAGTGGGTGTTTTTCGACTCAGCTCGCTAGCCAGGGACAACTTGTCCGGGGTTAGAACTGCCCTTCATCCGGTCTCCGGTTCGCGTCAAGATTGTCCTGTCGAACAGAGGAGGTCGGACGATGGACCGGGCGTTGCTGGCGGATTTTCTCCGTGCGCGTCGTGAGGCGTTGCAGCCGGAGGATGTCGGGCTTCCCCGCGGGCAGCGGCGCCGCACCGGCGGGCTGCGGCGCGAGGAGGTGGCGGTGCTGGCCGGGATGTCGGCCGACTACTACAGCCGAATCGAGCAGCAGCGGGGTCCGGCGCCGTCGGAGCGGATGCTCGTCGCCCTTGCCCGGGCGCTGCGCCTCAACCAGAGCGAGCAAGACCACCTCTTCATCCTGGGCGGGAACCCGGCGCCGCGGCGGATCCCGCGGGACGATTACATCGGTCCCACGATGACGCGGATCGTCGCCGGCCTCTCGGACGTGCCCGCCATCGTGCTGTCACGGCTCGGCGAGGCGTTGCTGCAGACGCCCCCGGCGGTCGCCCTGCTCGGTGACTACACCCAGTACTCGGGTATGTCGCGTTACCTGGTCTACCGTTGGTTCACCGGTGATCCGCGGGTCCGAGGCCTGTACCCCGTCGAGGACCATCCGATACGGGGCAGGGTCTTTGCCGCGGAGATCCGGGACGCGTACACGGCGGATCCCACAGGGAGAGCCGGCGAGATCGTCGCGGCGCTGCTGGAGGCGAGTTCCGAGTTCGCGAACATCTGGCGGTTGCACGAGGTGGGCGTGACCCATCATCACGACCTCAAGCGCTACCTGCACCCCGAGTTGGGGGAACTGGAGCTGTACGCCGAGATGCTGTTGGATCCGGAGCAGTGTCAGACGCTGCTGGTGTTCACCGCCGTGCCCGGTTCCCCGAGCCACGGCAAGCTTCAGCTCCTGACCGCCGTCTAGCGGCTGTCGTCCCTCACACACCTGAAGGCACTGCCTCGAAGCCGAGGTGTGCCCGGGTCTCACGATGATTCGAATTCGAAGCATCCCCTATGCCTGAAAGGTGGCATTTGTCATGAAAGCAGTGCGTTTCCATGAGTACGGCACTCCGGACGTCTTGCGTTACGAGGACGTGGAACAGCCGGTCCCCGCGGCCGGGGAGGTCCGGATCCGGGTGGCCGCGACGTCGTTCAACCCGGTCGACGGCAACATCCGCGCGGGCTTCATGCAGGGCCCCATCCCGGTGACCCTGCCGCACACCCCCGGCATCGACGTCGCGGGCACGGTCGACGTGCTGGGCGAGGGCGCGGACAGGGTCCGGGCGGGTGACCAGGTCGTCGGCTTCCTGCCGATGACCGGCGCCGGCGCGGCGGCGGAGTACGTACTCGCACCGGCCGGCCTGCTGACGGCGGCGCCCGCGAGCCTCCCGCTGGCCGATGCGGGCGGGCTGCCGCTGGTCGGGCTCACCGCCTGGCAGGCCCTCTTCGGCCACGCCAAGCTCACTGCCGGCCAGCGGGTCCTGATCAACGGTGCGGGCGGCGCGGTCGGCGGCTACGCCGTCCAGCTGGCCAAGCACGCCGGCGCACACGTGATCGCCACGGCCGGGCCGCGCAGCAGCGAACGCGTCAGGACGGCGGGTGCCGATGAGGTGTTCGGCCACGGGGTCCCCGAACTGTCCGCGCTGGTCGACGTCGTGCTCAACCTCGCGCCGGTCGATCCGATGCAATTGGCCGCGCTGACCTCCGTGGTCCGCGACGGCGGCATCGTGGTGAACACGACGGTGTGGATGCCCGCGCCTTCCGACGAGGAACGCGGCGTGCGCGGCGTCAACCTCTTCGTCAACAGCGACGCCGCGCAGCTGGCGAGGCTGGTGACGCTGGTCGACTCCGGAGCGCTGCACGTCGACATCGCTCGACGGGTGCCGCTGGCCGAGCTGCCGGCGCTGCACGCGGAGGCCGCAGAAGGCGCGCTCTCCGGCAAGGTCCTCGTCCTTCCCACCGCCGCCTCTCTCACCTAGGCGACCTTCTCCGGCACGGCGATCGCATCGCGTCTCCCTACAAGCGGTCGAGCCATCGCGGGGAGCTGCGCTCTGCCGGACCTGGCAGAGCGCAGCCCCAGCAAATTCATGCCGGTCACAGCCGAATCTTGGCCTGGAGCTCCACCGCTCGTACGCCTCACACCAGCTCAGACCCACGCGCCAAAAAGATAGGACAGCCATGTCACTCGGTTTCGACCCCGAGTTCGCCCAGGTTTTCGCCCCCATGGCCGAGGCCATGGCGCACGCCACACCCCCGGAGGTAGGCGACGTGCCCGCACGCCGCGCCATGTGGGAGCCGATTATCGGTGCCGCCTCGGCGGCCCAGCCGATCCCGACCGACGTCACGACCGCCGAGCACCACGCAACCGCCGACGACGGCACACAGATCACCATGCGCTGGTACGCCAAGACCGGCGCCGCAGCGGGGTCGGCGGTGCTGTTCTTCCATGGCGGCGGCTACATCTTCGGCCACATCGACCTGTTCGACGGACCGGTCTCGCGCTACGTCTCCGCCAGCGGGGTGCCGATGCTGTCGGTCGAATACCGCCGGGCCCCCGAGCATCCGTTCCCGACGCCGGTCGAGGACGCCTACGCCGCCCTGCGCTGGCTGCACGAACACGCCGGCGAACTGGGCGTCGACCGGGGCCGGATCGCAGTGATGGGCGACAGTGCCGGGGGCGGACTGGCCGCGGCTTTGTCGATCCTCACCCGGGAGCGCGGCGGTCCGGCAATCGCCCGGCAGATCCTGCTCATGCCGATGCTCGACGACCGCACTACCACGCCCGACCCGCACATCGAGCCGTACCTGCTGTGGTCCTACGACGACAGCCGCACCGCGTGGGCGGCGCTGCTCGGCGACGCGGCGGGCAGGCCGGACGTGCCCGCCACAGCGGCTCCCGCCCGGCTCGAGGACGCGACAGGGCTGCCCCCGGCCTACATCGAGGTCGGCCAGCTCGATGCCTTCCGCGACGAGGACCTCGCCTACGCGACCAAGCTCAGCCGGGCAGGCGTCCCTGTGGAGTTCCACCTGCACCCCGGCGTCCCGCACGAATTCGACTCCATCGCCTTCACCACCGACGTCGCTCGCCGCGCCACCGCCGACCGCGTCCGCGTCCTCAGCTCCCTCTGACCTTTACCGCTCATCTGACAGCTCTGAACAGCAGAAAGCGATATTCCGTGACTCTTTGGACCCCCTTCACCGTCGGGGCCATGGAACTGCCGCACCGGCTGGCCATGGCACCCATGACCCGCGACCGCTCCCTGACGGACGGCGCACCCAGCGCGCTCAACGTCGAGTACTACCGGCAGCGCGCCTCGATGGCCCTGATCATCACCGAAGGCACCCAGCCCTCCGCCGACGGCCAGGGCTACCTGCTGACCCCGGGCATCTACACCGACGCCCACATCGCTGGCTGGCGCAAGGTCACAGACGCCGTGCACGCCGAGGGCGGCCGCATCGTGGTCCAGCTCATGCACACCGGCCGTATCTCCCACCCGGACAACACTCCGCACCAGCGCACGCCCGTCGCCCCTTCGGCCATACAGCCCAAGGGCGTCATGTTCACCACCGGCGGCCCCCAGGAGATGCCCGTCCCGCGGGCCCTCACTGCCGACGAGATCACCGGTGTCGTCGACGAGTTCCGCTACGCGGCGGCGGCGGCCGTCGCCGCCGGGTTCGACGGCGTCGAGATCCACGGCGCCAACGGCTACCTCCTCCACCAGTTCCTCTCTGCCAATGCCAACAACCGCACCGATCAGTACGGCGGCTCCGTCACCAACCGCATCCGCTTCACCGCCGAGGTGACATCTGCGGTCGCCTCCGAGATCGGCGCCGACCGGACCGGCCTGCGTATCTCCCCCGGCAACCCCTACAACGACATCACCGAGCACGACACCCACGACGTCTACCCGGCACTGCTCGGCACCGTCGACCCGCTCGGCCTCGCCTACCTGCACGTCATCCAAGGGCCTGACGAAGAACTCCTCCAGCGGATGCGCCAGCAGTGGTCCACCGCACTGATCGTCAACCGCGCCGGCACCCCGCTCGACACTCGCTTCGCCGATCTCGACTCCGGTCTGGCCGACGTCGTCACGGTCGGCGCCACAGCACTGGCCAACCCCGACCTGCCCCACCGCATCCGCACGGGAGCGCCCCTCAACGAGCCCGACCCGGCCACCTTCTACGGCGGCGACCACCGCGGCTACACCGACTACCCGGCCCTCACCACCACCGCTACGAGCTGAACCATGACCACTTTCCTCATCAGGCCCGACGACAAGACCGTCACCATCACCGTCCAGCAGCGAACCCTCAGGGCACCCCAGGATGCCTTCCGCATCCTGACCCCCATCGACCTTCCCGCCGTCTTCCGCCCGGTCTTCCCGTTTCCCGGGATCAGTGGTGTGAAGAACCAGACCGAGGCCTGGGACCACGCGGGCCCCCGAAGGAACCCGCAGTTCGACGACGGCTCCCAGGCCGACGAAGAACTCACCGAATACACGCCCGGATCCAGCTTCGCCTACCAGCTGACCAACTTCACCAACATCCTCTCCCGCCTCGCGGCCGGAGTTCGGGGCGAGTTCAACGTCAACCCCGACGGCGACGGCGCACTCATCCGCTGGACCTACGAGTTCAAGCCGCTGCCCGGCCGACGCTGGATCCTCGCCGGCCCCTTCGCCCCGCTCTGGCGCCGCTACATGGCCGCCGCCCTCGACCGGTGCGTCCACGTCATCGAAACGGAGAGGAACAGCGAGCCGGTGCCGCCCCGGGCCAGCTGACGGCCTGAAGCAGCACGACATCAGCATCCCGACCGGCCCTCGTCTTTGCTCCGCGCCCGACTCATCGCCCGACTGCGCGTCCCGGCAACGAACGCGCCACCGCTAGCGGCCTTGCGCGTCCTGACAACCCTGGTACACATCCCCTGCGAACTCACGAGCAGCGCCTCGGGCCGAAGGACGCCGAAGCTGGTTACGACCGAAGAGCAGGGCGAGCACGCTGTCGCAGGCTGCCGGTGGTGAGCGGCTGCCAAACGGCGGAGTACGGGGCGAGCAAGATCACTTGTATCCCACAGTCGAATGCGCTCAGGGCCTGTGGGTCGCGGCCGAGTTGCTGTCGGCTGCGGTCCGCAGCCGGCAGTCCGAGCTTCGCGGCGTCAGCGGGTTCGAAGCGTGCCAGGCCGCGGTACGGCGGTATGGCGTCCTCGCCTTGGATCCGGGGTCCCCGCTGGCGGCCTCGGGATTCCCCACGTACGGCTGCCTCCCGGTCGCCGTCGACGGCCCTCGCCCGCAGCTCTCGGTCAGATATCCCTCCGACCGGCACGGCGGGACCAGCATCGTTCAGTTCCATGCTCTATACGTGTCCGGCAACCGGCCGAAGGTTCCCGCTGAGCTAGTGTGATGCGCCGGAAATCGCGGGCTTAAGTCTCTTGCTGGTTTTCGGTGGCTGGCGGAGTGACCTTGGTGAGGTAGTCGGCGAGGGATTTAAGGATCTCGTCGGCGGTCTTGGTCCAGGTGAAGGGCCTGGGGCTCTCGTTCCACGAGTCGATCCAGGCCCTGATGTCGTCCTCCAGCGCCTTCACGAGGTGTGGACACCGCGGCGGATGAGTTTGTCGGTCAGCAGACCGAACCACCGCTCGACCTGGTTGATCCAGGAGGAGCCGGTCGGGGTGAAGTGCACGTGGAAACGGGGGTGTTTGCCCAGCCATGTCTTGATCTCGGGGGTGTTGTGGGTGGCGTAGGTGTCACACACCAGGTGCACGTCGAGTCCGGCGGGGACCGCCTTGTCTATCGTGACCAGGAACTTCTTGAACTCGATGGCCCGGTGGCGGCGATGCAGTTCACCGATGACAGTGCCGTCGGCGATGTTGAAGGCGGTGAACAGGCTGGTGACGCCGTGCCGGAGCTAGTCGTGGGTGGTTCGGGCATGCCGGGCATCATCGGCAGCACCGGCTGCGAGCGGTCCAGCGCCTGGAGCTGGGCCTTCTCGTCCACGCACAACACCACGGCCTTCTCGGGCGGGTCGTGGTACAGGCCGACGACGTCGACGACCTTCGCGACGAACTGCGGGTCGATGGACAACTTGAAGGCATCCTGCAGGTGCGGCTTGAGGTCGAACCGTTTCCAGATCCGGCCCATGGTGGACTTCGACAGCCCGGTCCTGGCCGCCATGGAAGACCGCGACCAGTGGGTGTCCTGGCCCGGAGTGGATTCCAGCGTCGCGACGATGACGTCTTCGACCTGGTCGAGCAGGATGGACGGCGGCCGCCCCGGCCGCGGTTCGTCGACCAGCCCGTCCAGCCGCCGCTTGACGAACCGGGACCGCCAGCGGCTCACCGACTGCTCGCGCACCCCGAGTTCCGCCGCCACCTGCTTATTCGTCCCACCCTCTGCGCACCGCAACACGATCCTCGCGCGCAGCGCCAGGAACTGCGCGGTCTTCGCCCGCCTCGCCCAGCGCATCAGCTGAGCCCGTTCGTCATCTCTGAGCACCAGCTCCGACTTGCGCCGGCCCGGCCGCGGCTCATCCACGAGCCCTGCCATCCGCCGGTCAGCAAACCGCGAGCGCCACTTCCTCACCGTGTCCGCTGTTACCTCGAACTCCGCCGCCACACACGTATTCGGTTTTCCGTCCGCGCACGCCAAGACGATGCGTGCCCGCTCGACGAGGCGGGGCGCCACCGCCCCGCCCGCCCAGCCCAGCAACTCGGCGCGCTCCTCATCAGACAGCACAACTTCGACGGCACGAGGACCCCGAGACGTGAAAACAGGCTACAGACTTAAGCCTGCGATTTCCGGCGCATCACACTAGTGCTGGATTCCTCAAAGGAAGTACACATAGCGGCGGCGTAAACGCCTGGTGGGCGGTGCGGGTCTGCCCCAGATCCAGGGTCGGGCGCGGGCGTTGAGCTGGGCTGTGGCCACTTCGGTGGCGTGGGTGATGTGGTCGCGGTCGCCGAAGGAGCGTCCGGCCAGGGCGGTCTTGCGGAAGATGCGCCACCAGCCTTCTTGGAGGTTGAGCCAGCAGGCGCCGACTGGGATGAACACATGCTGGATGCGGGGATGTTCCTCGAGCCAGGTTCGGGTGGACACGCTGTTGTGGGAGGACAGATTGTCGGTGATCACGTAGATGTCCCCGACGGGGTTGGCGTCCTCGACCAGCTGAAGGAACTGCTGGTAGAAGGCACTGTTACGGGAGGTGGCCGTCAGCGTGAGCTCCTGGCCGTCCCGGACGCGTAAGGCGCCGTAGACCCAGGTCTTCTCCGGTCCGCGGGAGTAGTCGAGCTCGTTTTTGATGCGGTGTCCGTCCGGTGACCAGCCCGGTGCCGGCGGGAAGGTGCGTGGGATCACCGGGCCGAGTTCGTCGGCGCAGACCACCGTCGCGCCGTCGGGCGGGCTGGTGTACAGCTCGACGATCCGCGTCCTTTTCCCTCGAAGTCCACATCTCCCGAGCGCGTCCACGAGCGCGTGCGCCGCCAGCGCACCCCCTCGGCCAGCAGGATCCGGCGTACCTGGGAGCGGCTGACCTCGATGCCCAGGTCCCGGGCCGCGGCAGCCAGTGTGTCCAAAGTCCACTCCGAGGGCCCCAACTCGTCCGCGGCCCACATCTCGTTCGACGGCTGCACCTCCAGCCGACCCGGCGGCGTCAGCCTGACCAGGCCGACGATCCTCGAGCGCTCGGCCTCGGTGATCCTTCGCCTGCGGCCCTGCCCGCCCAGATCCTCCAGTCCCTCCAGCCCCAAGCGGTTGAAGCGGTGCAGCCAGCGGCGCACCGTCTTCTGACCGCACCGCAGCTCGTCGGCTATCTGCGGGACCAGCCAGCCGCCCCAGCTCAGCTCCACCATCCGGCAGCGCTCCACCACAACCTTGGGCGCCTTTCTGGCCG
Organism: Streptomyces mirabilis; assembly: GCF_039503195.1. Lineage (NCBI taxonomy): Bacteria > Bacillati > Actinomycetota > Actinomycetes > Kitasatosporales > Streptomycetaceae > Streptomyces > Streptomyces mirabilis. The sequence goes on along the minus strand of NZ_JBCJKP010000001.1, from coordinate 304,017 downwards.
ACGCCAGGCGGTGGACCACCGCTTGCTCACCCTCGTCACGGCCCGGCCGTGCCCTCAGCACCACTACCCAGCACCCGCCCCCGAACACCCGCAACTGCCCCGCTACCCGCAGCTATACCCACCGAAAGAGGAATCCAGCACTAGTAGGACTCCGTTAGGTCTGTCCGGCGGTCCTGTTTGGGGGCATGTTGGAGGTGTGGATGCATTTGAAGTGAACCGTGCTCGGGCGAAGTTGGCGTTATTCGTGGCTGATGTGTTCGCGTCGGTGCCGCGCAAGGATCAGCGGGCGAAGGGTGACTGCTATCTGCGGGGGCTGATGCTGGACGGGCGGCGTAAGTCGATCCAGGCCATGGCGGAGCGGCTGGCGGATGGCAACGAGCAGAACCTGCAGCAGTTCGTGAACCAGTCGACCTGGGATCCGGTGCCGGTGCGGCGGCGGATCGCGGAGCGGATGGTGCCGCAGATCGGCCCGGCTGCCTGGGCGGTCGATGACGTGTCGTTCCCCAAGGACGGAAAGATGTCGGTGGCGGTCGCGCGCCAGTACTGCGGGGCTTTGGGCAAGCAGGCCAACTGCCAGGTCGCGGTGAGCGTGCACGCGGTCTCCGACACCGCGTCCTGTCCGCTGCAGTGGCGGTTGTTCGTGCCCCAGGAGTGGGCGCACGATGCCGGACGGCGGAAGAAGACCGGGATACCGCCAGGGGTCGGGCACCGGGAGAAGTGGCGCCTGGCCCTGGACACCTTCGACGAGCTGGCGGGGTGGGGTCTGGTGCCGCCGGTGGTGGTGGCCGATGCCGGCTACGGGCAGAACGCCGACTTCCGGGCCGGCCTGAGCGAGCGGGGCATCGGCTATGTCGTGGCGGTCCGTTCGGACGTGACCCTCCACCCGCACGACGCGCAGCCCACCGCCCCGGCCTGGTCCGGAAACGGCCGCAAGCCGCAGCCCCGCTACCGGCACAAGCCGTCCTCGGTGGCCGCGCTGGCCGCCGGCCACGGACGACAGGTGTTCACCGAGGTGAGGTGGCGTGAAGGCTCCCGCGGGCCGATGCGCTCGCGCTTTCTGGCGCTGCGGGTGCGGCCGGCCGGCATCAGGGCCCGCCTGGCCCGGGCCGCCGCCATCGCCGAACACGGCCACTGGGACGGTGTCCTGCCCGAGGTGACGCTGCTGGTCGAATGGCCCCCGGACGCCCCAAAGCCCACCGACTACTGGCTCACCAGCCTGCCCGCCGACACCCCGGTGGCTGAACTGGTCCGCCTGGCCAAGATCCGCTGGCGGATCGAGCACGACTACCGGGAACTCAAGCACGGCCTCGGCCTGGACCACTTCGAGGGACGTTCCTGGGCCGGCTGGCATCACCACGTCACCCTGGTCACCGCCGCCCACGCGTTCCTCACCGAACAGCGCCTGGCCCCAAAAGCCGATACAGCGGACTCACCCTCTACCAGATCCTCGACGCCATCCAAGACCTGCTGAACTGCTGGACCGGCACCTGCACCACCTGCCACCGCCCCTTGCCCAGAACAACCACCACCAGCCCAAACCCAAGAGCCAGAGCAACCTAACGGAGTCCTACTAGTGCTGGATTCCTCAAAGGAAGTACACATAGCGGCGGCGTAAACGCCTGGTGGGCGGTGCGGGTCTGCCCCAGATCCAGGGTCGGGCGCGGGCGTTGAGCTGGGCTGTGGCCACTTCGGTGGCGTGGGTGATGTGGTCGCGGTCGCCGAAGGAGCGTCCGGCCAGGGCGGTCTTGCGGAAGATGCGCCACCAGCCTTCTTGGAGGTTGAGCCAGCAGGCGCCGACTGGGATGAACACATGCTGGATGCGGGGATGTTCCTCGAGCCAGGTTCGGGTGGACACGCTGTTGTGGGAGGACAGATTGTCGGTGATCACGTAGATGTCCCCGACGGGGTTGGCGTCCTCGACCAGCTGAAGGAACTGCTGGTAGAAGGCACTGTTACGGGAGGTGGCCGTCAGCGTGAGCTCCTGGCCGTCCCGGACGCGTAAGGCGCCGTAGACCCAGGTCTTCTCCGGTCCGCGGGAGTAGTCGAGCTCGTTTTTGATGCGGTGTCCGTCCGGTGACCAGCCCGGTGCCGGCGGGAAGGTGCGTGGGATCACCGGGCCGAGTTCGTCGGCGCAGACCACCGTCGCGCCGTCGGGCGGGCTGGTGTACAGCTCGACGATCCGCGTCCTTTTCCCTCGAAGTCCACATCTCCCGAGCGCGTCCACGAGCGCGTGCGCCGCCAGCGCACCCCCTCGGCCAGCAGGATCCGGCGTACCTGGGAGCGGCTGACCTCGATGCCCAGGTCCCGGGCCGCGGCAGCCAGTGTGTCCAAAGTCCACTCCGAGGGCCCCAACTCGTCCGCGGCCCACATCTCGTTCGACGGCTGCACCTCCAGCCGACCCGGCGGCGTCAGCCTGACCAGGCCGACGATCCTCGAGCGCTCGGCCTCGGTGATCCTTCGCCTGCGGCCCTGCCCGCCCAGATCCTCCAGTCCCTCCAGCCCCAAGCGGTTGAAGCGGTGCAGCCAGCGGCGCACCGTCTTCTGACCGCACCGCAGCTCGTCGGCTATCTGCGGGACCAGCCAGCCGCCCCAGCTCAGCTCCACCATCCGGCAGCGCTCCACCACAACCTTGGGCGCCTTTCTGGCCGACGCCAGGCGGTGGACCACCGCTTGCTCACCCTCGTCACGGCCCGGCCGTGCCCTCAGCACCACTACCCAGCACCCGCCCCCGAACACCCGCAACTGCCCCGCTACCCGCAGCTATACCCACCGAAAGAGGAATCCAGCACTAGGACGGATCTAGGACGGATCTAGGACGGTAGTCCTTAGCCTCGATCCTGATGTTCACCGACAGGCCAGCAGCTGAGGTCCCGCTTCGGGACAGCAGCTTCGACAACAGGGGGTTTGCCGTGACCGTATCCACGTCGGGTTCCATATCCACCGCTCCGGTTCGTGGCCGTATGAGGCTCCGCGCCCTTGGATCTGCCACTGCGGCGCTCGCCATGGCGCTCGGGCTCGCGGTCGCGAACACCGGAACCGCAACCGCGGAGGCTCAGGCCTCCAACTGGACGTACGGACACGTCTACCGCTTCATCAGCATGAGCCCGGACTACTATCACTCCAGTACCTGCCTGGACGACTCCGGCTCCAGTCCCTCCGGCTACCTGCGCAACTTCACCTGCAATGGGCAGAACTACCAGCAGTGGAAGGTTACCGCCCTCAGCAACGGCTGGGCCCAGCTGAAAAATGTGAACACAGGTCGCTGCCTGGACTACTCACACGCGTACCAACTGCGTACCTACGTATGCAACGGTCCCAGCTTCACTGGCGGCTGGCAGGGATGGGCGATGATCAACCGCAGCGCCTTCAATGGCTCCCAGGTCCTCAAGAGCGCCACAAACGAGGACCCCAGCAGCATGTGCGTGGACATCTCCTCCGGCGGCGGCACCCGCGGTTTCGCCTGCAACGGCTCCTCTCAGGACGCCGGATACCAGAGCTTCTGGGCCGAGGACGATTCCATCTGACAATTCTCTGTCCAACTCATCACGCTACCGGAGCGGGCCACCTTGAGAGTGCGGCCTGCTCCGGGGCAGCCCGCGCGGCCTGAACACCGCAAGCCAAAGCTGCAGGGCCGCCCTGCTGGGCAGCCTGACGGGCCAGTGGGCAGAGCTGGACATGTCTGCGGCCGGCCACCCCACAGTTCGGGGTGGCCGGCCGCAGCCGTGCGGTCAGGCCTCGGGAAGAACTCCGCCGACGGCGACGAGTTCATACCGCTGAGCGTTCCGGAGATCCGCCGGCTGGTGGGGCACTTCGTCGCCGCACCCCACCACCATGCCAACGAACACCACCTGCACTGGTCACGCTTCCGCCGACGAAGCCAAGCCCGCGCCCGCAAATCCCACTATGAGCGCCGAAGACACAACTCCCAGATGCGATCGACGCCTACCTGCAAGAGCCTGCGGACCAGGACTTCGCCGTCCATCACATGGCTGTAGCCGTCGAACGTCTGGCCAAAGCGTACCTAAGGGTTGTCCCGCAAACGATCTTCTACGGGTTGAGGGTTGCAGCGGGCTGATCGGTGGGACCTTCCCTTATCCCGTCAGGACTAGTACTGCAACGGCGTTTGGCGTGACTGTTGGCCAGGTTGGTCGTTGGTGTGGTTATGGGTGGGGACCTTGCTGGTGCCAGGCAGTGGGCGGGCGAACTGGATCGGTTGCACGAACGGTTTGAGCACCGGTTCGCCCGCAGTGAGCCGAGGGAGTCGGCTCTGGCGTATATGCAGGGACTGATCGCTCCGCTCGAGCGGAAGAACGGCTGGACACTGGCTGAACAGGCAGGTCACGCTGCCCCGGACCGCATCCACCGGCTGCTGAACCGGACCGACTGGGACGCAGACGAAGTCCTCGGCGACGTGCGCGACTACGTTGTCGAACACCTCGGAGACCGCGAGGCCGTCCTGATCGTCGATGACACCGGTTTCCTCAAGAAGGGCATCCGCTCGGCCGGCGTGCAACGGCAGTACTCCGGCACCGCCGGACGCACCGAGAACAGCCAGATCGGTGTGTTCCTCGCCTACGCCACCGGCCGCGGGCGCGCCCTGATCGACCGCCGCCTGTATCTGCCCACCTCGTGGACGGACGACCGGGAACGCTGCCGGCGGGCCGGTATCGACGACAGCGTCACCTTCGAGACAAAGGTGGCCATGGCCAAGGCGATGGTCCGCAAAGCCATCGCCGACCGGATCCCGTTTCGGTGGGTGACCGCGGATGCCGCCTACGGCTTCAGCAAGGGCTGGCGCTTCGAGCTGGAACAAGCCGATGTCTTCCACGTCATGGCCACCACCCGGCACGACACCGTCGTCACCCGCTGGTCCATCGATCATCCTGTCCACGACCTGTTCCCCGGCCTGCCACGGCAGAAGTGGAAACGCCGCTCCTGCGGCGCCGGGGCCCACGGCCCGCGCGTGTTCGACTGGGCCCGCGTCGAGGTGCGGCCCTGGCACCGGGAAGACCGCCGGCACTGGGTCATCGCCCGCCGCAGCGTCCGCCGTCCCGAGGAGATCTCCTACTACATCGCCTACTGCCCCGCCGACACCACCCTGGACGAACTGATCCAGATCGCGGGCAGCCGGTGGGCCGTGGAGGAATGCTTCCAGACCGCGAAGCAGGAGTGCGGCCTGGACGACTACCAGGTCCGCCGCTACCCCGGCTGGCACCGCCACATGACCCTCGCCATGGCCGCCCACGCCTGCCTTACCGTCCTGCGCGCCCGCGAACTCGACGCCGACAAAGCAGAAACGGATCCTCCCACCTCATCCACTACAGCGTCGCTGAGATCAGACGCCTGATCCACAGGCTCACCCACCGCTGGCCCACCCCCGTTGACCACATCCTGCACTGGTCAACATGGCGCCGCAGACGGCAGCATCAAGCACGCGTCAGTCACTACAAACGACGCGGACACAGCCCCTGAAACTGCCCAGCAATCAGCACAAACACCGTTGCAGTACTAGGTTGTGTAGGCGTGCGACGCCGCGCATGGCGTGGTGGACTCCGTCGCCTTTGAGGCGGCAATCGCGGAGGATCTTCCAGCCCTTCATCCGGGCGAAGGCACCACCACATCACCCTCGTGACCGCCCCCCACGCTTTCCTCACAGAACAACGCCTGGCCCCAAAAGCACCCGAACCGGTCTCACTCTCTACCAAGTCCTCGACGCACTACAGGACGTCCTGAGGTGTTGGACCGGCACCTGCACCACCTGCCATCAGTCCCTGCCCAGGCGAACACACAGCACACCAAGATCGACACAGACCTAACGGAGTCCTACTAGTGCTGGATTCCTCTTTCGGTGGGTATAGCTGCGGGTAGCGGGGCAGTTGCGGGTGTTCGGGGGCGGGTGCTGGGTAGTGGTGCTGAGGGCACGGCCGGGCCGTGACGAGGGTGAGCAAGCGGTGGTCCACCGCCTGGCGTCGGCCAGAAAGGCGCCCAAGGTTGTGGTGGAGCGCTGCCGGATGGTGGAGCTGAGCTGGGGCGGCTGGCTGGTCCCGCAGATAGCCGACGAGCTGCGGTGCGGTCAGAAGACGGTGCGCCGCTGGCTGCACCGCTTCAACCGCTTGGGGCTGGAGGGACTGGAGGATCTGGGCGGGCAGGGCCGCAGGCGAAGGATCACCGAGGCCGAGCGCTCGAGGATCGTCGGCCTGGTCAGGCTGACGCCGCCGGGTCGGCTGGAGGTGCAGCCGTCGAACGAGATGTGGGCCGCGGACGAGTTGGGGCCCTCGGAGTGGACTTTGGACACACTGGCTGCCGCGGCCCGGGACCTGGGCATCGAGGTCAGCCGCTCCCAGGTACGCCGGATCCTGCTGGCCGAGGGGGTGCGCTGGCGGCGCACGCGCTCGTGGACGCGCTCGGGAGATGTGGACTTCGAGGGAAAAGGACGCGGATCGTCGAGCTGTACACCAGCCCGCCCGACGGCGCGACGGTGGTCTGCGCCGACGAACTCGGCCCGGTGATCCCACGCACCTTCCCGCCGGCACCGGGCTGGTCACCGGACGGACACCGCATCAAAAACGAGCTCGACTACTCCCGCGGACCGGAGAAGACCTGGGTCTACGGCGCCTTACGCGTCCGGGACGGCCAGGAGCTCACGCTGACGGCCACCTCCCGTAACAGTGCCTTCTACCAGCAGTTCCTTCAGCTGGTCGAGGACGCCAACCCCGTCGGGGACATCTACGTGATCACCGACAATCTGTCCTCCCACAACAGCGTGTCCACCCGAACCTGGCTCGAGGAACATCCCCGCATCCAGCATGTGTTCATCCCAGTCGGCGCCTGCTGGCTCAACCTCCAAGAAGGCTGGTGGCGCATCTTCCGCAAGACCGCCCTGGCCGGACGCTCCTTCGGCGACCGCGACCACATCACCCACGCCACCGAAGTGGCCACAGCCCAGCTCAACGCCCGCGCCCGACCCTGGATCTGGGGCAGACCCGCACCGCCCACCAGGCGTTTACGCCGCCGCTATGTGTACTTCCTTTGAGGAATCCAGCACTAGCTGCCTGTGCCGGAGGCTCGTCGTCTTCGGCGCGCTCTGCGTGCGTGCTCCTGGACCACGTTCCGTCCGCACCGTGAGCACGATCACAGCCTAATTCGAGGGGTCCCTCATGTTAGTCTTGATGTATGAGCCACCAGCACGTCCTGTCCGCGCCCCAGGCGCCGGCCAAACCGCTGCGCCGCGACGCGCAGCGCAACAGGGACGCGATCGTGGCCGCTGCCCGCAAGGCTTTCGCCGAGCAGGGACTGGACGCTTCCCTGGAGGGTGTTGCCCGCGAGGCGGGTGTCGCGATCGGCACGGTCTACCGGCACTTCCCGCGCCGGCTCGACCTTGTCGAGGAGCTCTTCACCGCGAAGTTCACGGATCTGCTCGCTGCGGCCGAAGAGGCCGCGGCCATGGACGACGCCTGGGAGGGGTTCTGCTCCTACCTGGAAAAGCTCTGTGAACTGCAGGCCTGTGACCGGGCCTTCAACGACCTGGTCTCGGCCCGCCTGCCCGTCCACGCGCTCGGCAGGGGAATGTTCGAGCGCACGGAGGAACGGGTCGCTCAGATCTTCCGGAACGCCCAGGAGCAGGGCGTCCTGCGTGACGACGTCACTCCGGAGGACATCGCTTTTGTGATCTGGTCCCAGGTCGGGATCATCCAGGCCACTCGTGCCGTCGCTCCCAACGCCTGGCGCCGCCATCTCCACCTGCTGCTCGACGCCTTCCGCGCCGAGTGCGCCCACGAGCTGCCCGAACCCCCGCTGACCCCTCAGCAGTTCGTGCAGACCCTCACCACTCTGGAGTGCCCCGAAGCGGAGTGCCGCGAGTGCCGCGACGAGGCATGAGCCTCGGCTGACGACATCGCGCAACGCGGCATACGACGTCGTGCAACGCGGCATGCAGCGGGACATGTGGCGGGCCCGGTGCCGCCGTCGGCATCCGGGCCCTCAGCCCCACGGGGGCGCCACCGTCCGGGGGGATGGCGTTCAGTTTTCCGCCAGCAGCTGTGCCAGTTCGGCGTCCAGGTCGAACCGGCTGGATTCGGTCCCCGGCGGCACCGCGGACCACGTCTCGCGCAGGAAGGATTCCACGCCCTGCGCGGGGAATTCGAGCAGGGCCGATCCCGCAGGTGAACTGAGAACCGTGCGCACCACATCGCGTCCCGAGTCACTGGTCGGCCACATGCGCACGTCTCCGTGCCCGGTGTGCTCGCTCAGGGCCTGAGCCAGCATGTCGCGGCTGAGGAACCACTCGACCGTTCCGCTCTGGTCCAGGGGGTGGAAGACGGCACGCACGGCATAGGGATCATCCGCGTCGTACTGCAGTGCTGCAGGTATCGACACCGACAGGTCGTGCGACAAGACGAGCCGCACGGGCAGCTCGTGTGCCACGGTTCTGACCGATCTCACTGTCCCTCACTTCCATGTCCCCGCTCGCCCGGCACTGCGATGGCTCTCCGTGTGCTTCCAGGCGCGGGGGTGGCGGTACCGCCGGCGCGACCGGAAGCGCCGGTGGACGGGAGCAGCCCACGCGGTTCGCGCGTGTTGTCCCTGTTCAGCCGGGGGGCGATTGCACCGGCTCGCGCTCGATGTCGGCTCGGCGAGCGGTCGGTTTGACGAGTCGCAACGGCGCACCCCAAAGCCACGTCGTTGCGGCCGGTCAAACCGACCGTGCTGGCCTGCGGCCGCATCAGCGCTGGTCCGCAGACCACGCGACCTGGTCCAGGTACCAGCGCTCGGCGCTGACGCGGTACGTCGTCGCCTCGTACCAGCGGTACCCGTCCCAGACGTACAGGTGGCTGCCGTTCCAGCGCTCTTCCCCGTAGTGGCCCTGGCGGTCGTCGTTCGTGTACCAGCCGCGGGGTGCGCCCCAGCGGTCGTCCTGTGCCTCGTGGTGAGCGCTCTGGTATCCCTTTGCGCGGTCGCCGCCGGCGGCGACGGTGGTGATCGCGGTCTGCGTGTGCGCCCCGGGCGCCGAGGCCGTCGCTGCTGACGCCGTGCCGCTGACTCCGAGAAGGGCTGCGCCTGCCAGCGCCGTAGAAGCGACAGCGGTCGAGACGCGCTTGATCCACTTGTTCATGGTCATCTCCTTGTGGTGTGCCGCGATTCCGTTGACCGGGCGGCCGTCCTGTCCGTGATCCGGGGAATCCGGATCGGCCGGGTGCCGAACGGTGAGGATCATTCGGAGGGGGTCCTCATGTTCGGCGCTGCCCAGCGTACTCGAGGGGGCCCTCATGTTTGCGGTGAGGCTCATCACAGCACGTCGGAGGGGTCGAATGGCACGAACAGGGCGACGGTGGCCGAGGCGGCGGGCGCCGGGTCTGACCTGTAGGAACGGGCATCCGGGACTCGGGGCGCCGGCGCCGGGCTCGCGCTGGGAGCCGCCGGGATCAGGCGCGCCTGCGCCGCGGCCTGCGCATCGGGGATGTCGTCCCACATCACCGCTCGGCTCTCCCGCGGCCGACGCTGCCCTTGCCGAAAACCTCATCCGCTCAGGCATGACGTTGGCCGCGCGTGCGCTCACACAACTGGCGACTTGGCCCGGCCTCACCGAGGTGGAGCCGAACTGCGGGATTGGTCATGCACCCGCCTCAGCCCACGGCGAGATCGCCCACTTTCATTCCGACCTGGACGTTGGCCTGCACCTCACGGCGAGGGCCATCCGGCGGTTCGAAGACCACCCCACGAACGCCTCCGCCGTCCGGCTCGTGCCTGGCTCGCAATGGGTGGCGCTGCACCTGGAAGTCGCCGCAGACATCGACCTGCTCATGACCTTGGTCAGCCTTGCCTTGCAGGCCCACCAGGCATGGCCGGTTCCTGGCGACGGCCCACGCACACGGTGCAATGATCACACAGTGAGGCGCTTCCGCATGAGAATCTCAGCGGAGGCTGAGTAGCGCCCTTCCAGGCAGGTGGCACCGTGGCGGACAAGGCGCGCGAAGAAGACCCAGCCTGTACGCGCTGCGAAACGGTCGCGCCCCGCGGCCACAACGGGAGCGGGGCTTGTGGAGCGATCCCCTACGGGTTGCCGCTGCCGTGTGTGCCGCCGAACAGATGCTCAGCCGTAGGGTTCGACGAGCCGCATCGCCGAACGCATCGCTGATCTGCGGATCATCGACTACCGCCACGCTCCCTGGCGGATGGACATCATGGAGTGGGCCTACGGCCCGGCACTGCGACCGAACCCGTACATCGACGAAGTGGTGCGGCTCCAGTCCACCACTGTCCCGTAGCCATTGACCACCATCAGGGGGCGTCGCGCGTCACGGGGCGTCACCTCCACTCCCAACCTCCGCTCCCAGCCTCCTCCTGGTCGCCGCCGCATGCCTCCCATGCTGGAAGGGCGCGAGTGGCGGCCAGGGCAGTGAGCCGGCGACCAAGGTGCCGGTGTCGATATCGGCCGCACACCATCGCCGTGCGAGCAGCAGGACATGCCCTCGGTCATGTCAGCAGCCCGCTGGTCGCACGGGGCCGACAAAGCCGGCCGCTCTCGTTCGTCCATTGGTCGGGGGAAGGCTTCGACCTAAGGGTTACCGGGAGTGGCAGTCAGCCGCGGTCACGGAGGCTGGCTTCTTCGAGGTCGAGTTCGTACTGGATCCGGCGCCGGGTGGCGTTGCTGATCTTGTTCGCTTCGTAGAGGCGCTCGAGCTCGGCCGCCTCGATGGCGATGAGTGTCTGGCGTATCTCGCGGTAGGCGTCGGCAGGACGGGCGTCCGGGTCGCTGTAGTGGGCGTCTTCAACCTGGTGGATGCGCGCTTCCAGATGACGACGGGCCTGTTTCAAGGCGGCCTCGGCAGCGGCACCCAGATCAGCGAGCTGATCCAGATCGCCAAGCTGTTTGAGCTCTTCGAGAGCGGCGTTTGCAATGTGTCGGCGGGTCCGGGCCTCCTCGCGGGCGGTGCGCTCCGGTTCCAGAGCGATGCCGGAGCGGCGGACGATGGGGACCAGGGTGAAACCCTGGAAGATCAGAGTGAGCGCGATGGTCCCGGTGGTGAGCGTGAGAATGAGCGCCCGGTGCGGCAGCGGCGCCCCTGTGTGGGTGACCAGGGGGATGGAGAGCGCGGCTGCCAGCGGCATGACGCCTCGGGTGCCCGCCCAGGACAGGACAGCCGGGACGCGCCAGGAGAGGCGGTTGTCGACCTCCCTGTGCCGGTGGTGGATCAGGGCGGACAGCGGGAAGATCCACAGCAGGCGGACCGCCAGCAGAGTGAAGGCGATCACCGGCACCCACAGTGGCCAGCCGTGCTCGTCGCGCGCGAGATGACGGACGGCCGAGGGGAGCTCGAGGCCGATCAGGGCGAAGACGACGCTCTCCAGCAGGAAGGTCACGGTGTCGTAGACGGCGTGGACCTGGAGCCGGACGGGGGCGTTGCTGAGCTTGTGGCCGGTGCTGCCGAGGACGACCCCGGACACGATGACGGCGGTCACGCCGGAGGTGTGCGATTGCTCCGCGATGACGTAAGAGGCGTACGGCGTGACCAATGCGATGACGGTCTCCAGCATGGGGTCCTCGGTCCGTCTGCGGATCAGGGCCACCACTGCGGCGACCGCCGCGCCGATGAGGCCTCCTCCGCCTGCCAGGATCAGGAACTGCTCAACGGTCCCGGGCACACTGATGGCGCTGCCGGACACCGCGGTGGCCACGGCGACCTTGTACAGGACCAGTGAGGTGGCATCGTTGAAGAGGCTTTCCGCCTGCACCATGGCCTGTACGCGCGGTGGGAGAGACAGGCGCCGGCCAAGCGCGGTCACGGCCACGGGGTCGGTGCTGGCCAGGACAGAGCCGAGGATGAACGCGGTCGCGGCCGTGAGCGGGGTGATCGCGTGGGCCACGTACCCGACGGCGATGGCCGAGGCGAGGACCAGGCCGAAGACCAGGCCGGTCACAGGCCGCCACACGGTGCGCAGGTCGCGGACGGAGATTTCCCCGGCCGCGGCGTAGAGCAGCGGTGGCAGCACCAGCACGTTGATCACGTGAGGCGGCAGGCGCACCTCTGGAACCCAGGGCATCAGCCCCACGACCAGACCGGCAACTACGAGGAGCGAGGGGGCGGGCAAGCTCCAGCGTCGGGCACCGGTCGCCACGGCGGTGGCCAGAACCACGAGCAGCAGGATGACGGTCAGGCCGGTCATGGAGTGTCCCCGTTGGGTTACGGCTTGTTACCCCCTCTGGCCAGGTGCTTTATCAACGTAACCGACCTCGGGCGGTGATGCAGCTGACGTGACTCCTCCCCGGCTGAGGCCGGGGGCTTCTCGCTATGCCGGGTTGGCGTCGCGATGGACCAGCCCGGCCCGTAGAACGTTGGTGGCTGCCACTGTGTCGGCGTGCGCGGTGTGGCCGCAGGCGACGCAGTGGAATTTCTCCTGTGTGGGCCGGTTCTCCTTCGCCGTGTGCCCGCATGTGGGCAGGTGCGGGAGGGTCCTTGGCCCCGGATGTTGAACACGTCTATGCGGCTTGGGCCAGGGTAGTTGCTGCTGGTTGCAAGTCGTTCTCGTAGGCGATCGGAGATCGCTGACCAAGGCGGGAGTGCCGGCGTCGGGTGTTGTATCGGGTCAGCCAGCGGAAGGCGTCGAGTCGCGCCTCGTGCTCGTTTGACCAGCCTTTACGGCCCTTGAGCGTCTCTCTCTTGAAGGCAGCGTTGAAGCTTTCCGCGGCGGCGTTGTCCGCACTGGACCCGACCGCGCCCATGCTCTGCCGGACCCCTGCTGACCTGCAGATTTCAGCGAAGGCCCTACTCGTGTATTGGGCGGATTCAATCGATCGTCGCAACACCGCTCCGGTCAGGCTCCCGCGGGTCCGCTCGGCGACCGCCAGGGCGTCGATGACGAGCTCGCGGGCGCGTCGGCAGGGCCCCGCGCACTGACGCTCCCGCCGGGGCGCCACCAGACCGCGGCCCGGTGGCGCTGCCAGGCTGCTGTGGATGTCAGTCGGCCGCCACTGCCTTCTGCACCTGCTGCGGCTCGGCCGGATCGGGCTCCGAGGCGGCCGCGGCGGTGTAGAAGACCGATGAGCCTTGCTTGGTGCGGTGGGCATGGCTCTTGGCGACCAGGCCTTCGAGGGTGGTGCGCACGACCGTGGTCTTCACAGTGCGCTCGGGGTGGGCCTGCGTGAGCGCGGTGGTGATCTCGGCGGCGGAACGCGGCTCGCTCTGCTGCTCCAGGTAGCCGCGGATCACCTCGACGAGGGTCGGCTTGGCCGCTGCCGTGGCCGTGGACGCCTTCACGGATGGGGCCTTGGCCGCGGGCTTCTTGGATGCCGTCTTCTTCGCGCCCGTGGCGGCAGCCTCCTTCGGCTTGCTCTGCTCGGGTTCGGCGGAGGTCTGGTGAGGCACGGACGGTGCGGCTGCCGGGGCTGCCTCGGCGGCGGGACTTGCACTGCCGAGTGCCTGCTGCATGTTCACCAGCACGGTGTGGTCGTGCTGCAGGGCACGCAACTGCTCCTGCAGGGCTTCGATCTCCACACCGATACGTTCCTGCTCCTTGGTGTTGCGCTCAAGATCGCCCGTCACCTGGGCGACGTACTGCGAGGTCAGTTCTGTGGCGGGGCTCTGGCTTTCAGGCATGGCATGGACCTTTCTGCAGTCCGCGGGCACGGCGGTGAAAGAAGGAGCCATGTGCGCGAACGGATGGAAGTGGGTGTCCCGTCTGAGATGACCGGATCACCCGCAGGACACAACTGCCGCAGCATGCGGCAGTTTAGAGATAGTACGTACGAGGGCAACCAGATGTTCCTGTCACGTGATGCCTCACTCTCCCGTGCAGGGTGAGCGGTCGGCAGATGCGGGGCATGAGACGCAGTTGCTGACCGTTGTGCCGTCACTGCTGGCCACCGCGCGGCCGGCCCTGACCTGGAGAGACAGGCGCCGGGCGACTGCGTCGGTATCCCGGCAGTAGTGCCAGGCAGCAGTGGGCGTGAAGCCACCAGCTGGTCCAGGAGCTCCTCGGCCTGGTGGGGCGAATGGCCGCACAGACGTGCGCTGTCGTTGATGCCAGGTGTGGATGTCAGGCAGGCCGCGACACGATGCTCATCGCGCGGTAGTCGTAGCCATCTTGTTTGAAGCCGGGGGCCTCCCATGTGAGGTCCACCTGCTGTCCGGGCGACAGTGTGCGGAAGCCAGTCGCCTGGATGTGGGAGAAGTGGCCGAAGCAGCCACCGGGGGTCTCGGGGGAGTCGAGCACGCCCCAGCCCTCCTCGCCGTTCCACTCGCGGACAGTTGCCGTCACCATGAGCGGAACTCTATTGAGACGGAACCTGAAATGGGTCGATGTTGTGCTGAGCTGCCTTTACGGCGGGCTTCTTGTGGACGGCAGCGGGGCACTGCTCGGAGCGCGGACAGCTGTGGACGGCCGGTTGCGGTTACGGCGGTGTCCTTGTTCCAGGCTTCAGACGTGCTCTCCCGGGCGGGGTTCATCCGCTGACAATCCGCGGCGCCACAGGTCGCGTTGGTGTTGGCCTCGACCAGTCTGAACGATGCCCAGACGTCCGTCGTCGCCCGCCCGCATCAGCCTTCCGTCGTCGCGCAGTCAGACATCCGCGGCCCGTTTGCGTGCCCAGCCCAGCGCCATCGACATAACGATTTGACTATGATCATCCACGTGGTGTGTCGGCATTTCGGACACAGCGCGAATCAGGAGCCGTGCCGTTGGCGTAGTGTCCGTACTTCTCACTCAGGAGTCCGGGAAGGGCTCCTGACTGGCACTCACCACCTTGGAGGCTGTAGCCCGGTGAGAATCCGAAGCCCCCTTCCCGCCTTGGCCACTGCGACGCTGCTGGCCGCCGCCCTGGCGCTGCCGACCGCCACTGCGTACGCCGACCCGGCCCCGGCCGACGCCACTCCCGCACCGTGGTGCGAAGGCAGGGCGTCCGACGGCACCGCCCTGTTCTTCGTGGACACCCAGTTCTCGTCCGCACTGCTTACCTACGGCAACGAGGCCCTGACCGCCACCGGCAAGGTCCTCGCCCAGGAGCCCGACGGAACCCTGGCTCCCTACTCCGGCCCGTACACCCTCAGCGTGACGCTCGGGAGTGCCGGTCTATACGCGGCCGTGGGGACCGTCACCGCCGACGGCAGCTTCACGGTCCACAAGTCGGTACCTGAGTCGGCAGGCAAACAGCAGCTCACGCTATCGGCTGTTGTCGACCGCATGGGCTTCTGCGGGCCGTCCACACAGGTGGACCCGGTGACCGAGCCGACCCGGATCGTGCTCGACAAGACGACGGCCGCGGACGTACCGGCCTGGGGAACCACCAGCATCAGCGGAACCCTGGAGTACCAGGGGCAGGACGGCACCTGGCACCCCGCCCCCGGCCAACCCCTCACACTCCAGGGGGCGCACTCGACGCAGGCCGGCACCACGGGCAGCGATGGCCGGTTCTCCTTTACCCAGGACGTGTACAACACGCCGACCCACTGGACCGTGGACGCGCGAGACCACACCGGGGGCTGGGACGAGTACCTGACCGGCACGTCCGCCGGCTTCGACATCACCTCGATCGTCCAGCACGCCACGCTCCACCTGGCCTCGGCGAAGGTCGACGCCCACTCCAGGCTCTCCGTGTCCGTGAGCGCGGACAGCACCGACGCCGCGATGCCCGGCAACGTCCTGTACCTCCAGCAGTCCGCCGACGGGAAGACCGGCTGGACGACGGTGGACCGCATCCCGGCGAATCCGCTTCCCGTTGCCCGGGCGGTCACCTTGACCGTCAGCAACCCACACGGCTACTGGCGGCTGTTCTCGCCGGCCGCGACCGACTTCCCGGCCGCGTACAGCAACACCGTGCACACCTCCGTCTACGCGACGAAGGTGACGGGCGGGAAACCGAACCACACCACGGTCTCCAGAAACAGCTACGTCAGCTTCAGCGGCCACGTCTACGAACAGGGCACCATCGGCCCCTGGAAGCCCGTGACCCACAGCTACGTGACGCTGCTCTTCCGCCCGGCAGGCCAGAAGACCTGGCTGTCGCGGTGCCGGGTGAAGACCGACGGCAGCGGCGCCTACTGGATCAGCGGCAAGGCGACCACCGGCGGCACCTGGGCCGTCGTCTGGTACACGCCGGACAGCGCGCACGTGGACGCCCAAGGCCCCCAGACCTACGTCCACGCCTAAAAGCGAGCGTGCTCGCGAGCGTTTCCCGACAGCACCGACCATCTCCGAGAGCGCCCCGAGCGACACTCGCATCTGTTACTCAGGGAGTGGTAGCCGGTGTACTGATCGGCGGTCTCGCTGACCAGTGGGATTGAAGAAGCCCACGGCTCTGAACAGCTCAGATGCCGTGGGCTTCTGTCGTTGTTGGTCGGCGCCGGCCGCCCTCGGACGGCTCACAGACGGCCCAGCGCCCACGCGCCGCCTGATGCAGGTTTTGCGGTTTGGCCTCATCCTTATCAGGTCGATCATGCAGGATCTGCGGCTGAGGTCAACCCGCTGCGTACCTCGACCCGCTGTCCGCTGCCATCCTTGGCGGACCGCTGCCGTTCGCCACTGTTGGTGTCAGGCGTTGGTGTCAGCCCCGAGCGACGACCTTGACAACTGCGTGATCTCCGGGCTTTTGCGACCTGCTGCTGTCGGATCGGCCCAGAGACGGCCTCACGGAGCACTCATCGACTCTTGCTCCCACTCGGGTCCGCCTTCCTCTCGTAAGCCGCCAGCTCCTCGGCGGTTCCCGCAAAGGCCGGACCGCAGCCTGGTGGTAGTCGCTCGATGACCATGGCTACGGCGGCCTGCGCGCTGTCCGTTTCGGCGATCCGCGGGCTGTTGCGATGCGGTCCCTCGACGTAGTACCGGCCGTCCGTCAGAGTGCCGATGTAGGGGATGTCCCAGGTGGGACGGAACCCCGTGCACCTGCTGAAGTGCAGCTCCCACATACCCGCCCACGGGCAGAGCTGACGAAGCTGCGGCTCGGCGTAGGCCACCTGCACCATCTTGGTGAACGGCCCCAGGAGCGGCAAACCCTCCGGCCGGGTGTGCTCCCCGGCGGTTGCCAGGATCTTGCGCCAGGCAGCTTCAACGATGTCGGTCACACTGCAATTGTGCACAGGTGAAAAGGGTCGGGGGCCGTCGCGTTGAGTGTTGCCCGCTCGGCACCGTGATTCCCCGAGGTCCCCGCACGATCGGGCACGGGCACCTTCCGATCCGTAGCTCTAGCCGGATCGGTCAGTGACGGCCATTCCGGCCGCTACCAGGCCCCGGAGGGACGCTACTGGGCGCGGGTGATTGCCCTCATCCTCCAGAGCCGGATGGAGGAACCCGGCCTAACTCAGGACGAACTAGCTCGTCAGCTCAACAAGGCGCTGCTGCAGATCACCGAACGCCCAGGGGAAATATCATCGCGCACCATCCGTAACCTGCTCAGTGGCAGGCATAGCCGTCCCATCGGCCGTACCTGCGCGGCACTGGAGCACGTATTCGGCTGCCCTGTGGAGGAATTAGAGTTCAGTGCACCAGGCTCCATGCAACGCCCCCCCGGGAAGACCCAGTGCGGCGCCGCGACTTCATCGCATCAACCACAGGAACAGCCGCCGCAGCAGCAGTGCCGATCACCAAACATCGCCGTTCGGTCGGCATGTCCGACGTGGCACGCGCAACAGCCAGCATGAATGAACTTGTAGCAGCAGACGACCGCCAGGGGGGACACACCGGCCTTGCAGCCATCGCCCTTCAAGGCCGTTCCAGGGTGCTAGAGCTACAGCAACGAAACGCCAGTGACCGTGTACGTCGAGCGCTGTACGCGCTCGCGGCGGAGTACACCACCATCGCGGCCTGGTCGTGCATCGACCTGCGTGAGCTCGACCGAGCGCAGAAATATCTCCATGAGTCCACGACGTTTGCCGGCTTGTCACAGGACCCATCAACAGGAATGCGAGTGTGGATCAACATGGCCATGCTCGCCTACCAGCGACGGAACTGGACTGAGCGGCTTGCAGCAGCGCAAGCCGCAGAGGCGTCCCTAGCCGCCCGCAAAGACCCGTTCTTCGGCTCCATGGGACGTGTGCGGGTAGCCTTGGCCCATGCAACTCTCGGGGACACCAGGGCGGCAGAACGGTCCCTCGGGGTAGCGCAGTCGACCCTCCGCAAGGCCGGAGAAGAGGATCACCCGCGCTGGACGGCTTTCTACGGGTCAGCCGAACTCGACCATCTCGCCGCGATCATCCTCAACCACAGCGGGAAGCACGCGAGAGCCGAGGCTATGGCGCACCATGCGCTGGCCAGAATCCCGCACACATTCCGTCGCAATCGCGGTCTTGCCACGTGCCAGCTCGCGCTCGCGCAGCTACGACAGGGCGAGCCCGAACAGGCCACACAGACGGCTGCCAGCGTTTTCGCCATCATGAATGGCTCTCCCCTCCCTGGACGGATGCGCACCCTGATCGGAGACTTCCACCGGGACCTCTTCAGCATGGCGCCGTCCACGACGTACGCCCGCGACTGGGCAGACCGTATACGAGATGAATGGAGTCGAGCGTGACCAGCGTGATCAACCTGCGGCACTACCGCCACGGAGACCTCCCGGCTGGCTTCAAGCAGCTGCTGGTCGATGTCCATGCTGACGCCTACGCCGACGCCATGGACTTGGAGTTCAATCAGCGCTTCCCCTGGTTCGTCGATCACTGGTCGAACATGGCAGGCTTTACGGGACGAGCCGACCGGCTTCGCCTACGGCGCACCGCTCCAACCCGGCCGCGAGTGGTGGCGATCCACCTCCTACGAACCGAACAACGACTACACCGCAACCTTCGCCGTCTCGGAGGTCATGGTGCGGTCTGGATGGCGCAAGCAGGGAATAGCCGAGCGACTGCATGAGGCACTGCTCTCGGAGCGTTCGGAGGAACTCGCGGTGCTCCTGGTCGACGTCACCCACCCCAAGGTCCAGGATCTCTACCCTGGGGTTACGCCAAGGTTGGTGAGCAACGGCCGTTCGCCGACTCCCCGCTGTACGCAGTCATGCTCAAGGATCTGCTCTCCTGGTAGCGGTCTGCCCACCGTTTTGCTGTGCTGGGAGAGACTTGGAAGCGTGCGGCTGCGCGGCGGGGTGGCCATTGATCGTCGACGGCGCGGCCGAAGCACTGGCGCCCATCTGGAACGTGTCTGCGCAGCAATGCAACACCGGCATCGTCATACGGGCCGCCAGCATAGGCCGTCACCTGTCCCAACCGATGTACCACGGGGCGCAGCTTCCCTGGGAACTGCGGTGGCGGATCGAGGACTTCACCCGCGTGTCACCGCCGTACCGGCTCGGCCCGCACGTGAGCGTGCTCGCGATCGAAGCTTGACCTCAAAGAACTCGGTCGGTTCGCGGAGCGGTACCGCAAGGAGGAAGAGGCCATGTACCTGCGCCAGCCCATCGCGGCTACCGTGTAGGCATGCACTTCAGGGTGCGCACTTGTCCTCCTTCAGTTCGCCCGCCAGTCCCCATGACAGTGGCTGAGACACGTATCTCCGCTCCAAGAGCTGGGCAGTCTCAGATGCGTCGTTCGAAGTGCGCGGATGTTTGGAGGGCTTGTGAACATAGCCGCACTGCTCGTGTCGGTCGGTGCTCTGCTGGTGTCAGGCGCGGCTTCGTATCGTCAACTGCGGCTGGCTGGGCACGCCAACACTCTGCCCGTTCTGGTTGAACTGTTCCGGGAGCACAGAAGCGACTATCTGGCGGAAGCACGCTGGTTTGTCCACCAGGAACTGCCTGGTCGTGATGTTTCGGAGGGTCTGCACAGCCTGGCTCCTGAAGAGCTCAAGCTGGTACGGGATCTAGCATGGTTCTACGACAATCTGGGAGCTCTTGTAGCTCACGGAATCGTCGACATTGGCCCAGTCTCTGGGTACCTGGGCGGCTCAGTGATCTCCACCTGGGAGAGCATGGCGCCACTTGTAACCGCTCACCGCGCTCGAAGGAGTGCGGCCGGCCGGGATGAAGGCGCCGAGTGGCAGGGCTACTACGAGAATCTCTATCACTTGGTGAAACAGAATCCGCCTGCCGCTGTCCGCAACCGACTTGAGCGATGGACCTTGAACGCCTCAGCTCCACCTCGCAATTGAGGAAGAGCGGAGCTACATCAGCGGGCGACCGACCACAGCGGTGCCAGGGCCCCTCGCGGGGCCCCTCCGCCCGGGGCGGCTCAGCAGTCGCCGACCGCGTAGAACGGCACAAGGACGTCGTACCGCGACCAGCCGGTCACGTTGGTCGTCGTGTCGGTGTGGTAGAACCACTCCACCCCGCCCACGACCCGCCGGCAGTAGACCGTGGCGTTGTGCGATGTGTAGCCGTAACCGACCGTGGTGGACCCGGTGCTTGGGCTCGTGCGGATCCGGGCGCCATTCACGAGGTAGTGGCCCGCCTGCGACAGCGTATGGACGGGGGTGGCCTTTCCGCCTGCGGACGCTGCCGTGATCGTTGTGGCCGGTGTCTGGGCCGCGCTGACGCCGGCGGCGCCGGCGAGGAGTCCGGCCGCGGCGAGCAGTCCGACGAGCCCTCGGCGCATGGTCTGGTGCTTCACGTGGTTCCCCGTTCTTCGCACGGGTGGTCGTCCCGTGGCGGTGAGGCTGGATCCGTGCAATCTATGACGGGACGCGACCAACCGGCCATACTCTTCAAGGCTGTTCGAAGCGTAACCGCCGAGACCGACCTCATACCGGACGCTGCGCGACAGGGGCCCGAACAGCCTTGAGCTGAAGGTGTTCGGCCGGCGAGCGTTTCCAGCCGGTTGAGGATCTGTGCGGCAACGACCCGGGGAGGATGGGTGCGCCGACGCGCCTGGGGGCGAGGTAAGAGTTGATGCAAGAGTTGGTTTGCGTGAGTGCTGTGCTCCGCCGGGAGGTTTGGGTTTAGAGGAGCTGTTGTGGGGGATGGTGCCGTCTTGCGTGGTGTGCGGCTGGGAACGGGCTCGGCGGCAGGGCGGAGCCTTGGAGGCGGGGGACGGTGGGGGAGCGTCATCGGTTAACGCGCGTGCAGCGGTCTTTGGTTGGGGTGGTTGGTGGCGGTGCGCTCGTCATCGCGGGAATCGGCTTCGCGGGTTCCTACGCGGCCGTGCGCGAGCTGGCCCTCAAGAAGGGCTTCGGGAACTTCGCGTACGTCTTCCCGATAGGCATCGACGCGGGTATCTGCGTCCTGCTCGCCCTGGACCTCCTGCTGACCTGGATCCGCATCCCCTTCCCACTGCTGCGCCAGACGGCGTGGCTGCTGACGGTCGCGACGATCGCCTTCAACGGCGCGGCGGCCTGGCCGGACCCGCTGGGCGTCGGCATGCACGCGGTCATCCCGGTCCTGTTCGTGGTCTTGGTCGAGGCGGCCCGGCACGCGATCGGCCGGATCGCGGACATCACCGCCGACAAGCACATGGAAGGCGTCCGCCTCACCCGCTGGATGCTCTCCCCGCTCCCCACCTTCCTCCTGTGGCGCCGTATGAAGCTGTGGGAGCTGCGCTCCTACGAGCAGGTCATCAAGCTGGAGCAGGAACGTCTCGTCTACCAGGCCCGCCTGCGCTCCCGCTTCGGCCGCGCCTGGCGCCGCAAGGCCCCGGTGGAGTCGTTGATGCCGCTGCGCCTGGCCCGCTACGGCGTGCCGCTCGCCGAGACCGCCCCCTCCGGCCTGGCCGCCGCGGGCATCGAGGCGCCGATCCTGTTCACCCTCGAACGGGTCCCCGACCCGGTCCAGCCGGAAGGTTCTGCGCTCGAAGCGGCGGCAGACGGTGAACAGGAGGTGGCGGAGCTGGAGGAATCAGAGCCGCGACCGGTCCAGGTTCCAGCCGCCGCGCCCGAGCGGGTACTTGGGCCACGGGATTCGAGTGAGGATGCCGCCGAGCGGTTCGCGGGGGCCTACCAGGAGTTCATCGCGCAGTTCCAGGTCGAACCAACTGCCGCGCAGTGGGCGTTTTGGCTCCGTGACCAGTACGGCATCTCCACCGGGGCCAGCGATCCGCTTTCCGAAGCGCAGCTGCAGCCCCTGCTCCAGGTCCTCCAGAATCGGTGTGCGATTCCCGCCGTGGAGACCACCGGCGTCAAGGAGCCGCAGCAGACCGATCAGTCGTGGTACGACTACTTCTGCAGCGCCTGGCGCAGCTACGAGCAGGAGCGCGGCGACTACCCCGATGCTGGCGCCCTCGCGGCGTACGTGTACGAGCGGGACGGCATCACCGGCGCGGGTGAGGACTTGGACGACTTCGTGGTGAGCTTCCGGCGGCGTGAGTTCGACGACGCGGAGCTGCCTGCCGAGGAGGCTGTCGCCGATTCCGGCGAACAGGAAGTCGACGGACCCCTCCCAGAAGCAGAAGTTCCGTCATCGGTGCCCGCCGGCGCTGCGGCACAGGCCGCGAAGGAGCAGCGCCGTCCCCGGGTGGATGCTCCCATCGATGAGCCGCCGCCGGCGCCGGCGGGCGCAGTGGAAGAGCGCGTTGCCCTCACCACGGTCGATCGCTACTACCTGGCATGGGTGGAGTACCAGCAGCAGCGTGGTGCCGAGCCCAACGGTGATGACCTGTCGAAGTACTTGGGTGAGAAGGGCGTGGTCGGCCGTAACGGACGGGACGCCGCTGCAAGCACGCTACGCCGCTACCTGCTGCCCTTCCGGACCTACAGTGTCTGGGCCGAGCACCGAGTGCGCAGTGAACAGCCCTCGTTGAAAGCCGTCGCCGAGGCCTGCGCAGCCCGGGTAGTCACCCTCCAGTACAACGAGCCCATCACAGCGGCAACCATCGCAGAGCACACCGCAGACTTCGAGCGCCGCTGGCACGCCGTCATCCGCCACCGCACCGACGCCGTTGCGCGATCACGCTGAACGAATGCGCCGTGCACAGCCCACCGCGATCACTGGGCAGTACCCATTGCTGCACCAAGGGCGGCCCGCATGCAGGCACTCCGCGTTGCTTCCGACACGACCGTCATCGGGCTAACGCTGCCCGACCTGGATACGCGGCGGGCGATCCGGGAACACTCGGATCCCACAGGTGCCGCCGACCAGGCCGTGTATCACCGGCCTGTCCTCCTGCACATCCACGGCAACGGACAGTCGATCGGACTCCAACAAAACCTGGCCGCACGGGTCCTGGCGAGCCCTTGGCGGGGAATGAGTCTGTACCCGCTGCACGGACCGGTCGCCATCGCCGGCCGTAGCCAGGACGGGGGAGTGGCACCACTGGACGATGACCTTGCGCAGCACGTTCGCGCTGTTGCGTAGACCGTCCGGGAGACGTTGATCGAGTGGCAGGCGCGGCACCCGGCAACCAGCGAGGCGGCCATCGCCGAGCTCCTCGCCTACGTCTTCCGTGACGTGACCGCTGACCGGTAGTGCGCACCGTGCACCGCATTGTCCGCAGCGGCCTGTTGAAGTTCACTCGCGGCTGCAGCGGCCGCGTTTGGTGAGGGCGTCCGTGTGGCGTGCAGGGTCACCTACCTGGACGCCCTATCCAGGGGGAAACCTCGATCGAGCCCAAATTCGACGGATGGCGCTGCCAGGTCCGGGCCAGATGCTGTCTCGTCGTCCGCGGTCATCAGGCGGCTCCTCCGGGCATGGGGACGACGTTGGTGGTGTCCACGGCCCGGCGAACGGCCTTGGCGAGGCTGACGGCATCGCCTACGGCCCAGTAGTGGACGAAGAACAGGCGTGGTTCGTCGGTGAGGTTGTGGTGGTGCACCTCGACGAGTTCGACCCCGCCGTGCCGCAGGGCCACGAGGACGGGCTGTACCTCCTGGGCGATCATGACCAGGTCACCGCTGAGGGCGGCCCTTCCGCCGCCGAGCGGTTGGAAGTTGACGGAGGTGGTGGTGCCGAGTCCCGGAGGCAGGATCACAGGGCCGTCGGCGACGGTCTCGCGGCGGACATAGGTGCACTTGTAGATCTCGCCGTCGGTGGTGCCCTTGACGCCCATGGCGGCGTCGATCGCGGCGGTGTCCAGGTCGACGGGCGGCGAGGAGGTGGCGGGTTCGGCGGGCGGGGTGCCGGTGCAGTCGAATGCGGCGCGCAGACCGCGGGCGACGGTGACCGGATTGTGTCCGTGGGCATGCAGATGAACCCACCAGACATCCGGCTCGTGGGCGAGCAGGTGCTTGTGGATGGCGGTCTGCATGATCCCGTGCTCCTGCAGGACGTCACCGAAGTGCTGCAGTTCGCACTCGGTGACCACGGCGTCGCCCATCAAAAGCGTGCTGTGGTCTGCGTACCGGACGAAGGACACGTGCGAGCCCAGAACGAGCGCGGGGTTGATCCGGATGCCGCGAGAGAAGACCGTGAGGTCCCAGCGCGGCAAGCCCGTGTGGTACATGAACCGCTTTATGTCACCGGGGCGGCCGAGAGCCTTGCCCACGTCCGCCCAGTCCGCCAGCTTGGTCATTACCGGTTTGACCAGGGCGCGGGCCTGCGGTCCGGGGACAGGGCGCGGGCCCCGGCAGGCACCCCGGTGAGTACGGGAGCAAGGGCGGCCGCGGCCAGCACGCGGCGCCGGGAGCGGGTGTCCTGCTGCCGATCGTCATCCATGTCCTATGCCTCCTGGCGCGATGGAAGCACAGGAGACCTTGTGGACCGCTGATCGGCACGGCCGCATGCGGCCAGGTGGGCTAACGGCGTTGTCGGCTATTGAAGATCGGGGCCAGAACCGTGTGGCTGAGAACCCGAACGGCTGACTGGGGATGGTGGTTCGGCTGCTGGTGAACGCCAATCTCGGGCAGGACCCGTCCGCATATCCTCCGGACATGGTTGATCAACGCTCGGTCGACGTCGGCGAGGTCCGGCTGGCTTATCAGACGTCGGGTCCTCCGGATGCTCCGCCACTCGTCCTGTTGCACGCGCTGGGCGAGGATGCCACCGGCTGGGAGGCGGTTGTGCCCGCCCTCGCCCGGCGTCGAAGGGTGTATGCCCTCGATCTTCGCGGTCACGGCCGAAGCGACTGGCCGGGGGTCTACTCACTTGAACTCATGCAGGCCGATATGCTCCGGTTCCTGGACGTACTGGGACTTGGACCAGTGGATCTAATCGGGCACTCCATGGGCGGGATGGTGGCCTACCTGCTCGCGGAGGACCATCCGCAGTGGGTGAGTCGGCTCGTCCTGGAGGATGTGCCGGTTCCCCGCCCCCGGGAGCCCAACACCCCGGCCAAGCCGGACGGCGCCTTGACCTTCGACTGGGAGATGGTGCTGGCCGTCAGGCGGCAGATCGACCAGCCCGATCCCAGGTGGCTGGAGCGACTCGGCCAGATCACCGCCGAGACCCTCGTGCTCGCCGGCGGCCCACAGAGTCATGTTCCCCAGGACGGTGTCGCCGAGCTCGCCCGCCGCATCCCTGGTGGGCGAGTGGTCACCATCCCGGTTGGACACCTGATCCACCACGCAGCGCCAGAGGCGTTCACCGAGGCGGTTTCGGCGTTCCTGGAGGAAAACTTCCCCCCTGCTCGCCAAGTATGAGCGCGGTCACAGGCCGTGACGTGTGGACGGCCACATGGGTTCTCCGAATGTGACCAAGGAGTGGGCCCGTGCAGCTTTGTCCCATCCTGCCTTTACAGGCGTCTCGCGTGTACATCTCGGCGGTTTGATCGAGGAGTTGGTCGGGCCGTGGCAGGCCTGGCGGGAATCGGCATTGCATCAGCGGCGGGGAGGGAAGCGTCGCCGTGCCGCTGGGGCCAGCCGCAAGCACGAGCTGGTGTTCACCGACCGAGTGCTGGTCGCGCTGGTCCACTTGCGCACTCAGCTCCCGCACGCCGCGCTCGCCGAGTTGTACGGGGTCGGCCGCACCACCGTCACCGAGGCCATCGGCGAGATCCGCCCGCTACTCGCCGACCGATCAGTGCGCCGCCGAAGAAGCCGAAGGAAGACGCCCCGCTCGGTGACCAGTACGCCTGGCGTGAGCAACGGCGCCCGCCAGTCCGCGGCGCGGATCTGCGTCGAACACGCCAACGCGGAGCACAAGCAGTGGCGCCCACTGCAGCGATTCCTTGGCCGCCGCGAGCACCACCCAGTCACGCACCGGGCCATCGCCGGCCTGGTCTCCGACCGAGCCGCCCAGCGGCCCACCCGCCGCAAACCGAGCACCGAACTCGTGCCCGTCAGCCCGATGACCTGCTAAATCACCCACCAGCCGAACTCTCAGGTCATCACGCCTCAACATCAATAGCCGACGACGTCGTAACTGGCTGCCGCCTATGGACCGCAGCTATACAGCAGCTCGCCGCCGAGCCATCGAGCCGCTCCCAACCTACGACGCCCGCGCCGCCCCGACTCCGTTGATAGGCAGGTGAAACCGGCGCGGAGTCCCGGGATGCGGATCCACGGCGGGTACTGACAGATCGTGCCGCCCTTCGACCTTCCCGTCCCCCTGGCGCTGTGCCGTTCCGTCGATCACGTCCTTGGCCATCCCCACACCGCCGCGATCGAGCCCAAGTTCGACGGATGGCGCTGCCAGGTCCTCGCTGGCGCGGGCCGGTTGTGGAGCCGCCACGTCACCGACCTGAGCGCCTCGTTCGCGGACATCGCCGAGGCGTCGCGCGCGCTGCCGGACTGCGTCCTGGACGGTGAGCTGGTGGCCGTCCTCGACAGCGGTGAGCTGGCGTTCGGAAAGCTGCAGTCTCGCTCCGGACGCGGCCCGCGGTCCCACGTGGGCTTCACGGTTCACCTGGCCGCCTTCGATGTCCTGGCCGTCGGTGACACGGACTGGCGGCCGAAGCCGTACTCGGAGCGCCGCGGGCGGCTGCTGGACCTGCTGGAGGGCGGACCGCCCGTGATCCGCCCGGTTCCGGTCACCGGCAGCGTCGCGACGGCCCTGGACTGGGTGGGCGCCCTGGGCGGCGTGGAGGGCATCGTGATGAAACCAACCGCCTCTACGTCGCAGGGCGCGGCTCGGGGTGGCTGAAGTGGCGGCAGATGCACACCAGCGAGGCCGCAGTCCTCGGAGTGAGCGGCCGTACTCCCGCAACGCAGTGCTTCATCCTCGGCCTGCCGCACCGCGGAGGCCAGATGCGGATGCGGGCCGTGGGAGTGAGCCTCCCCCTCGGCCAGGCGGTACGCCACGAGCTGCTCCCGCTGCTGCGGCCGGCCGGGGACACGGAGGCGGAGCTGCCCGGGACCGTGGGCGGACTGCCCGGTGCCGATCCGGTGTACTACCGGCCCGTGATCCCCGACGTGGTCGTGGAGATCGAGGCCGACCAGACCGGCCCCCGCGAGTTGGGGCGGTTCCGGCACCGCCCCCGCGTGCTGCGCGTCCGCGGCGACCTCACGGCCGACAACCTGCCCTGCGCTCCCTGAGCCGCAGGGCCGGCGGCTCCGTCCGTGAGTGCGCGGTCACCGCACCAGGCGGCAGGTGCGCCAGCCTCGCCCGTCGCGTGCCACCCCACGGCGCGGGCCTGGCGGCGCAGCTCCACGCGCGCCGCCGGTGGTCCGTCCCGGGCCGGACCAGTACGGGTGAAACAGCAGCCGGCCGGACAGGGTCTGCAGGCGGCGGCGCAGTGCGGTGGTGTGCACCGGGTGCGGCACGGCCAGCACCGCATACGTGAGCTGCCACTCCGCCTGGAGCTCGATCAGGTCAGGGGAGAAGGGTGCGTGCTCCATGCCCATGATTAGGCCACGTGTTCGATTTTCTGCCAAGTCGATGCGCTGGCCTGCCACCGGCGCCCGTGTCCTGTGCCATCGGATCTTGAGCGCGTGCCATCGAATCTTGACGGCCGCGAGTGCGTGTCACCGAAGATTGAGCGGTGAGGGCCAGGCGCCCTCCGGCGAGCCGCGTATGTAGTCAGGCGTGGCGGCCGGGTCTACCTGACCGGGCCTTCATCTTCTCCTGGCTGCGCGTCAGGCATCGGGTGTACTGAGGGCTCTCTGGGGGTGGGGCCGGGGCCACGCTAGGGGGGGCCATGAGTACGGTGAGGAGCCTGCTCAGGTCATCCGTGGATAGCGCCAGGCCCAGGGTCTGCACGATGCGCAGAGCACAGTCCCGGATGGACTGAGCGTCCTTCTCGGGCGCCGCCATGCTCCCAATCTCGTCACACACTCGGCTGAACTGTTCAGCGCTGATCATCGGTCGACTTATCGGTTGCGCCATGGTGCGCTCCTCCTGGAAGAGCGGGCGGTTCCACCCGCTCTTCCAGAAAGCGCTCAGCACACCCCAACGGCAACTGGAGAGAACCAGCGCGCAGGCGCTCGACCAAAGCCGCTCAGACTTCGTTGGCACGCGCTCAACGTGCACTGTCACAGGACAGCCCGCCGTGGCTCGTTGGACCGTGTGTGACGACCGCTGAGATGACCGACGTCCTCGAGTGGGACGCCCGCACGCTCCTCGAGGAGTACGACGGCGGGGGGCCCGGGTGCGGGGGAGCGTCTCCTCGCCGAAGGGCTGGCCCGGGCGCAGTGAAGAGGGTCGGCCTTCCGGGCCTCGCTGCGCGATGTCCCGGAGTCCGTGCGGGCCGGGCGCCGGATCGACGTCCTCGGTCCGGCGGCGGCAGTCCTGGAGCCCGCCGACCTGTCCGGGGTACGGCCGGCGCTACACGGGTTTCTTCGTCACGACATGGATCGCAGCGGGGGGTAGTTCGTCGTGATCCCCGGCGGCTGGAGCAGGGGCGGGAGTTCGGGGCCGGGGTCCTCGGTGACGACGACGCCGGCGGCCGCATGGTCGAAGCCGGCGGGCCAGCGGGTGAGGTTGCTGGCCAGGGCGTCGGTCAGGCGTGCCTGGAGTAGGTCGGCCGTGCTCAAGTCGGTGCCGCGCAGGTCTGCCAGGCGCAGGTCGGATCGGCGGAAGACCGCACCGCGCGCGTTGGCCTTGCGCAGGTTCGCCTCGCGCAGGTCGGCCTCGGTGAAGTCGGCGTCCCACAGGTCGGCCTCGGCCAGCCGCGCGCCGCGCAGGTCGGCCAGTGCGCAGCGGGCGCGGCGGAGGATTGCGGTCTTGAGGTCGGCGTGCCGCAGGTTGACCGAGACCAGGGATGCCTGGGTCAGGTTGGCGTGGTACAAGCCTGCCGCCTCCATGCAGGAGCGGTCGAGATTGACCTCGGGCAGCCACAGCCCGTCGCAGTCGGCCCGGCGCAAGTCGCTGGCGCTGAGATTGACCCAGGACTGCTCCCGGCGCCGGCACAGCACGCCGAGGCCGGTCAGCGCCACCTGTGAGTCGGCGGCACGGGCCTCCAGCGGTGCGATGTCGTTGATGGGCACGTCCGCCGCCGGCGCGTCCGGCCCGGTGGGCGGCCAGGGCAGGTGCGTGCGCAGATACGCGGCCTGGATGGAGATGACGGCCTCGCGGTCACGGGCGGACTGCTCCGCGACCCGCCACAGCGCGTGGAGCCCGCCGACGCGCACATCCAGCTTGTCACTGCCGAGCTGATCGACCGCCCGGCTGAACCGGTCGGTGACGTAGCCCTCCTGGGAAGCGCGCAAGCCATCCTGGCTGACCCGGAGTTGCCGCCACGTGGCGTAGGCGCCGAAGAGCACGACCAGGCCGCCGATCATCTGCAGAAGAGTGGTCCGGACATCGTTCACGGCCTTCAGTCGATCCTGCGGCACGACGGCTGCCCCGGCGAGATCGTGGTCGACCACCACACCCGGCAGAATGACGAACACGGTTCCCAGAACGGCCAGTCCCACCACCCCGGCCAGCAGCGGCACGACGGCACGACGACCGACCGGCCGCTCGCGCCACGGCCGCTGGCCATGGTCCTGCGCCCCCGTCTCCATGGGCACGGGAGCCTATGCGCACCTCAGGAGACGATCAAGAGGGACCAAGTGGAGCGGCAGTACTGGGGTGTTCTGTGCTCGTCGGCTGGTCAACCATACTCATCGGTACGCCCACGGCTGCTGAAGATCGACAGCGTGGAACGATGGTCGCCATGTCTGGTCAGGTCTGGGTGTCACTCATATCGTTGGGCGGCGTTGCGCTCGGTGGCGTGCTGTCCTTCCTCGTTCAGTTCGCTACGCAGCGGTCGGCGGAACGAACGGAACAGCGGCGGCAGCAGACCGAGTTGTCGGAGGCCCGGCGGGCGGAGCGGCTTGCGCTGCGGTTCGTCGAGGTGGGGGCCGAGGCGGAGCGCGCCGCCTTCAGCCGACCGCGCGAATGGGACGACACCAGCGCCTGGTTCCTCACGACCCAAGACGCCATGAACCGGCTGTGGGTCGCCGAGCGGCTGATCCGTATCCAGTTCCCCCTTCCTGTGCATGACGCAGCACGCAAGTACTTCCTCGACCTCAACCGGACCGTGTGGGAAGGCTTGCCCGACGGCGAGAGCGTGCGTGACTACCTGGAAGACAACAGGCTGGCCTTTCTCGACGCGGCCCGAGCAGTCATGGGATAGCCCGCTGCGGACCCCGAAGCTTCCTTACAGGACAGCCCGCAGCAGCCCGGTTGCGGCTTCGACAGTTTCTGTTCCTGGCAGCTGACCACTGCCTCCGCCACTGCCTTGGCCCCGGGTCCGGCTGCGCGGCGCAGGGCTGCGGAATCCGGGCCATGCCCGGACAGTGGCCACACGGGGGTGGACTGTCACCATCTGTGCCCTCTCCCGTACAGTCCGTGGTGCCAGTACTCCGTTACGGCCAAGCCCAGCGGTTGACCAGGAGAAAGAAACATGGACACCGAAGCCACTCTCGGCTCCCTTCCGTACGTTCCCGGAACGGGGCGGCCGGTCCCCGAAGCCGAGCCCCAACTCGTGGAGCAGTGGCGATCGGGAGGAGGCGAACTGGTCGAACTGCTGTCCCAGGTGCGCGAGCGGTTCGGCGGCATCGCCGCGTTCCGCCTCGGGCCGGCCCCCACCGTTCTCGTCACCGCCCCGCAGGCGGTCCAGTACGTACTCGCCCGGCACCCGGAGCGGTACGTCAAGCGCTCCCACCGCGCCCGAGTGCTGATCGGCGGCGGCGTCCTCGCCGCCACCGGTGAGGCATGGAAGCGCCAACGCCGCTTGCTGCAGTCCCAGTTCACCGGTACCGGGATGCGCCGCTACGAACAGCGGATCACCGAGGCCGCCCGGACCACCGCCGGGCGCTGGGACGGCTACGCCCGTACCGGGCAGACCTTCGACGTCGGGCAGGAGATGCGCCGCTTCGCCCTGGACGCCATCTGGCGCTCTCTTACCGGGCACCCCCTCGACGACGGGACCGAGCACGAACTGGCCGCCGTGGCCGCCGTGGCGACAGCCCTACCGACTCTGCCCGCTGACGTCACCGACGCCCAGGACGCCGTTGCCGCCGATCTCGCCCGGATCGACGCGGTCGCCCGGCACGCCATCGAGGCCGCTCGCAGCGGGGCGGCCGGCCCCGACGGCCCGGGCCTGCTCCACGTCCTGACCGACGCCGCCACCGAGCGCCCCGAGTACACCGACCAGCTGATCCGCGACGAGCTGGTCACGTTGCTCGTGGCCGGGCACGAGACCACCGCCACCACCCTGACCTGGCTCTACCTGCTCCTCGACCAGCACCCCGCCGCCCGCGAACAAGTGCTCGCCGCCGGCGGCGAAGGCTCAGCTGGGCGCCGCCAGGCCATCCAGGCTCTGGTCCACGAGACGCTCCGGCTCTACCCGTCCGCCTGGATCCTGCCCCGCCACGCCACCGAGGACGACACCCTTGCCGGCTACGCCGTCGAAGCGGGCACCGACCTCCTGATCTGCCCGTACCTCACGCACCGCGATCCCGAACTGTGGCCAGACCCAGAGCACTTCGACCCCCGGCGCTTCCTCACCCCGGACGGCCGACCTGCCCACCCGGGCGCCTACTTCCCCTTCGGTATCGGTCCCCGCGCCTGCCTCGGTCTGCAATTCGCGCTCCGCGAATCGACCGTCGTGCTCGAACACCTGCTTCCGGTCCACACCCCGGCCTTCTACTCCACCCCCACGAAGGCGGTATACGGCATCACCGTCCGCCCCGACGGCCCCACCCCCGCAACCTTGGTATCGCCACTCACCTGAAGCGGAACGGTACGGAGGATGGGCAGCGCATCCTCAGAAGGGATTGAAAGAGCCCAGCGGGGACCGGTACTACGCATAGTCATTGACAACGGAGTTGCGGATCCTAGATGCGTGGAGGGTCCGCGAATTCGTGAGCACTGGTTCCTGCGGAAACGCCGGAATCCGGTGCTCGATGCGCACTCGTCGTGTCGGTTCAGTTACGGCAGCTGTAGATAGCCACTGCTGAGCTTTTGATCATGGTGCGGTGTCGGCGTATGCGTGCCATCGGTGGTGGCAGAGGCGGGCGCGGAGTTGGTGGCGGCGCCAGGTGGACCACCACAGCAGGTGTTTGGGGTCTCGCCGGGGCGATGGAAGGATCAGGGCCCGTAGCAGGCGGAGGAGTTCGTGGCTGCTACGGGGGGCGAGGTCGGCCTCAGCAGGATCGTTCCGGCCAGTCTGGGCGGCGCGTTCGAGGGCGGTGGTGACGGCCAGGAAGGCGTAGGCGACCAGGGCGATCACGCTCCAGCGGTGCCAGGAGTTCCAGCAGGTGACCTGGCCTTTGTCGAGGTGGCAGACTTCTGTCTGCACGTCTTTGGCGTGGAGCCTGACGACCCCGAAGATGGGACCTGCCCGAATGGCTGTGACACGTACCGTATAAACGAGGCCCATAAGCCTGTTCCGCAGGCCGGGAACTGACTGCCGGGTCCGGCCTGGAGCTGGCCTGCGGGCGCCCGGTCTGCCGTAGCCGGACGCGGGCGGTGACCGGCGCCGTCGGCGGGCTCCTGGTCAGTCCGTGTGCTGCTGCGGTTCGGACTGCCCGGTGCCGTTCTCGGTGAGAGCCGTGCGCGCGGCCTGCAGCAGTTCTTCGGAGAGCGGGTTGCCCCGGGTGGCACGGGCGAGGACGAGGGCGCCGACCATCGTGCAGAGCTGGGCCATGCCGTCGTCGTCGCCGGTGGCCAGCCGGGCGGCGCGGTTGCGTACCCCGTTGATGTAGTCGTGGCGGGAGTGGGCGGCCTGGTCGGGGTCGCGTCCCAGGTCGGCGGCGAATCCGGAGACGGGGCAGCCGTCTCCGGGGTGATCGCGGTGCCAGACCGAGAGGTAGTCCTCGATCATCCTCCGTCGGGCGGCCTCGTGTTCCCCGGCGTGTTCTCTGGCATGTTCCTCAAGGGCCACCGCCGAGTGTGCTGCCTCCTTGCCGAAGGCGTGGGCGATGGCCTCGTCGACCAGGTCCTCCTTGGAGGCGAACTGCTTGTAGAACCCGCCATGGGTGAGTCCGGCGGCCTTCATCAGGTCGGCGACGCTGACCGTGGTGCCTTTCTCGCGGAACATCCAGGAGGCGGTGGCGACGACCCGCTGCCGGTTCTCTTGTGCTTGCGCCCGGGACACGCGACCCATGGATCCACTCTCCTCAGATGAATGTCGCTTGCCATCTATCCTAGACCTCTGTTTAGATTTGTAGCGACATCTATTTGATGCCGCTGGGATCACCCGGCAGGTCAGGCAGGGACTTGCGCTGCCTCCCGCCGTCTGAGGACGACGGCCTCCGCCCGGCAATCGCAGAACCATCGACAGCACTGGAGACCCTGTGGCATCGCCGCCCACCCCCGCCGAGTCCTCCACGCCCGGGGCGTCCACCCCACCCGCGCCGACTGCCCAGCGGCGTATCTCCGAGGCGGTCCACCGCCGGCGCTGGGCCATCCTGGCCGTGCTCGCGTGCAGCCTCCTGGTCGTGATGCTGGACAACTCGATCCTCAACGTGGCGACGAAGACCATCGCCCAGCCCGCTCCCACCGGACTCGGCTCCACCCAGAGCCAGCTGGAGTGGGCGGTCAACTCCTACACGCTGGTCTTCGCCGGACTGCTCTTCACCGCGGGTCTGCTCGGTGATCGGCTCGGCCGCAAGAAGGTGCTGCTCTTCGGCATGGCCGTGTTCGGTGTGGGATCCGTACTGTCCGCGCTGTCGGACTCCTCCGGGCAGCTCATCGCCTTCCGCGCCGTGATGGGCTTCGGCGGCGCCTTCATCCTGCCCGCCACCCTCGCGATCATCATGAACGTCTTCGAGCCCGCGGAGCAGCCCAAGGCCATCGGCATCTGGACCGGTGTGGTCGGCTTCGCCATCGCCGCCGGCCCCATCACCGGCGGCATCCTGCTGCAGCACTTCTGGTGGGGCTCGGTCTTCCTGGTCAATGTGCCGATCGTGGTCGCCGCGCTGGTCGCGATGGCCGCGATCGTCCCCGACTCCAAGGACCCCCGGCCCAACAGACTTGACCCCGTCGGCGTGCTGCTGTCGATCGTCGGTCTGGCGGTGCTGGTCTACGGCATCATCAAGGGCGGCCAGCTGGGCGACTTCACCCGGCCCGAGGCGTGGGCGACGATCCTGGGCGGCCTGGCGATCCTCGCCGGTTTCGTGGTGTACGAGGCCCGCAGCGGCCATCCGGCCCTCGACGTCACCTACTTCCGCAACCGGCGGTTCTCCGCGTCCGTCGCCGCCATCGGCCTGGTCTTCTTCGCCCTCATGGGCGTCACGTTCTTCAGCGTCTTCTACAACCAGAGCGTTCGGGGCTACAGCGTCCTGCAGTCCGGTCTGCTGGTGGTGCCGCTGGCCGTGTCCCAGATGTTCTTCGCCCCGCGGGCCCGGCTGGTCGTCGACCGCTTCGGTATCCGCGCCGTGTGTGCCAGCGGCCTCGTCCTGACCGCTGTGGCCTTCGCCGGCTTCCTGCTGCTCGGCCAGGACACCCCCATCTGGGTGCTGGAGGTGTTGTTCTTCCTGATGGGCACGGGTATGGCCCATGTGATGCCGCCCGCCACCGTCATGATCATGTCGTCGCTGCCGCGGGAGAAGGCCGGCTCCGGATCCGCGATCAACAACACCTTCCGGCAGGTCGGTGGGGCCATGGGGGTCGCCGTGCTGGGATCGCTGCTGTCCACCACTTACCGCAACGGCATCGACGGCCACCTGGGCGTACTGCCCGCCTCCGACCGGCACGCCGCAGGTGAATCCGTCCAGGCGACCCTGGCCGTCGCCGAGAAGCTGGGACCGGCCGGCAGGGCACTGGTGCGGCCCGCGCACGACGCCTTCATCCACGCCATGCACATCACCGCCATGGGGTCGGCGGCCGTCGCCCTGGTCGGCGCGGTCGTCGTGCTGCTTTTCCTGCCGGGCAAGAACCCCGCCCCGGCCGTCGGCAGTGCCAAGTCCCAGCGCCAGACCGCCTGAGCCGGCCCACTGCACCGGCCCACGCCACCACCGGCGGTGCGGGCCGGCCAAGCCGGACTCCGCTGCGCAACGGCGTGCTGCAGTTCTTGCGCGCCCGAGGGCACTGTCACGTTGACTGGCCGTCGCAACCTGACCAGGGCCGACACCAAGGCGGCCCCGTCGCCGGACCTGGCCGGGACCACGCCGATTCCCGTGGGGCTCACGGGGCGCCGCGGGTGACCGCGAAACTGCGACGCGGGGGCAGGCGGATCAATCGGAAGAAGGTCGAGCGGATCTCCCCGGCGAGCTCGTCCTCGGCCGCCTGGCGCACCTCGGCGGCGGGCCGCGCGGCAAGCCAGACGTAATACGCCGATCGCGCCACCTTCAACGCCCGGCACAGCAGACTCACGCCGTAGCCGCCGGGATTGTCCTCGGATGCCTTCTCCGCGTCGATGAACCGGTAGCGCGCGGTTACTTCGTCTTCTGCTGCGCGAAGAAGGCGGTCGCTTTTCCCAGCACCTCGATCGTCTGTTCCTGCTCGCGGACCTTGCGCCGCAGCCGGACCAGCTCCTCCCGCTCAGCGGTGGTCAACACCCCGGCCGGTCCCTCGCCCCGATCGATCCCGGCCTGCCTGACCCAGCCCCGCAGGCTCTCGGAACTCACCCCGAGCTCTCGCGCGCTGCGCAAATGCAGGGCGTGGCCGGTGATGCGACGGGAGGCGCTCCTTGAGGCCCAGGCGTCCGGTCGTGCGGGTCGGATTCCGGCACCCGCTTTGATCGGCTAAGGAATAGCGCAACAGAGTCGCCCGCCGGCCTCGGCACGCAGCGGCCGCGGCGTTCACGCAGCCGGGAGTCCTGCTGAGCCATCCACCGCGACGCCAACTCGGCGCTGGGAAACCCAAGTCGGCGCTGGGAAATACCCGTGCAGATACGATGCGAGACAGCCGTACGGGCAAAGGATCGCTTCACAACCATCCAACCCATACGGCTCTCCTCACGTTCCCGACGCTCACGCCAATCTTCTGCGTCAAGCGAGAGTCCATCACTTCTTGTGGATCAGGCGTGCACAATGGGTGACCCACCTTCCTCCCCGTGGACGCGTTTGCGGGAGGTGGCTTCCTGCTGCGGTCACCGTGGCAGGCCAGAGCGGTCGCCTTGCCGTTCCCTCGCCGGGGCGGCCGCCTACCGTCCCGGCGGCCCTACCAGCGCATGCGGAGAGCGTCGAGTTCCGCGCGGCGCTCGAGAGTGAGTTTCGAGGCCCCTGCGGCGGGTGTTGTCGAGGAACCCACCCAGTTTGACCGGGACGCCCCCGATGTCTTCGACTTGCTTGCGCGGCACGTTCAAGTGCCCCTCGCGGGCGTGGAACTGACGAGCCGCAGTGAGATGGCCGGCCCACCGGTCGGCTTGCGTGCGGCGTGCAGGCGGCTGCTCCGCCTCGCCGGCGGGCTCAAGTCCCAGGGCGCTGTCGAGCATCCACTGCTGCGCGGGCGTCAGCGCATCCCAGCCGACCCACTGCGCCATCGTCCAGGCTCCGAGGTCGTCGCCCTGCACGAGCACCTCGCCCGCCCGTACGGGCAGCGCCCCGCCGGCCGGAGGTGGAAGCCCCGCTGCCAGTCGATTCCCCAGGCAGGGCACCACGCCGGATCGATCCCGTCCAACGCGTCCGTACGGCTCTCCGGCAGTTCCCCGGCACCGGGCCCCCTACATCGCCAGTTGCGCGCCGTTCAGGTCGGTGACCGCTGTTGCCAGACGGAGGTGAGCGCTGCGACGGGGTCGGTGTCGGCTGGTGCCGCGGGCCACCATTCGCCGTCGTCGTCCTGGAGGTAGGGGTACCAGCGGGCGTCGGGGCCCAGACGCAGCTGGATGCCCTGGCCGGGGAGGGTGAGGCGGTTGCGCCAGGCCCTGAGGGGGACAGGGGTGGTGGCCATCTCGGCGAGGGTCGTGGTCAGGGCGGTGCGGGCGGCCGCTATCACCGCTGGGTCGGGGGTGTGGGGTTGTTCGGCGACGGTGAGGCCGGTGGGACCGCCGTGGCGCCAGGCGCGGACGAGGCGGGCGAACGCGGTCGGTTTGGTGCCGGTGTTCTGGATCAGGTTATGGAACCACTCGGGTCCGGGGCTGCTCACGGCGATCCGTACGGCGTCCTGGTGCTGGGTCAGGTGCAGGCAAGTGGTGTCGCCGGACAACAGCTGCGTTGTGCGTGCCGCTGCGTCGGCCATGAGCCGTTCCAGGTCTGTGAGGGACAGGCCGCTGTCGGACGGTGGGGGGACCGGCAGGGCGGCGGCGTGGGGGGATGGTGCGGGGAGGTCGGGCAGCTTGGGGGTGTGTTCGGCCCAGGCGGCGTAGGCGCTGGCGGCGGGGATCCCGGCCGGGGCTGGCGGGGTGTCCGTCGCCGGGCTCGTGGTGCGGCGTGCGCGCAGTTGGGCGAGGACCTCCTCGCGGCTGCGACCGCGCAGCGCGAAGAGCACGAACGGGTCGGTGTCGATGGTCGCGGCGATGGCGTAGCAGAGCGCGGCGGCGTGCTTGCAGGGGTATCCCCAGTCGGGGCAGGAGCAGTCCGGGTCGAGTTCGGTGGGCTGCGGCAGCAGTGGGACGCCTGCCTGGCGGGCGGCGTCGACGAGTTGGGCGGGCATCTCGCCGTCGAGGAGCGCGGCGAGATGCCCGGCACGGGCCGCGACGGCATCCAGCAGTGTGTCCCACTGGGCGTCGGTGAGGACGGGCAGGTGGACCGAGGATCGGTAGGGGCGCGGCTGGCTGCCCTGGACAGAGGCCTTGATATGGCCGGGGGCGATGGTGGTCGGGCCGACCATGCCCTTGCGGGCGTAGGTGCGTCCGCGGGACAGACGCCCGGCGTCGAGAGTGGAGTCCTCCAGGGCGGTTACCCATGCCTGGCCCCACCAGGTCGCGGCGAAGGCGTGCCTGCCGCGGGCGGGCGCACGGCGCTGGCCGGGCAGCGAGGGGCTCATGACTGCCTCCCCAGGGCGACGAGTTCGGCGAGGTCGGCGTCGGACAGTTCGGTCAGGGCGGCCTCGCCGGAGCCGACGACGGCGTCGGCGAGCGCGCGCTTGGATTCCAGCAGCTTGGCCACCTTGTCCTCCACGGTGCCCTCCGCGAGGAGCTTGTGGACCTGGACGGGTTTGTCCTGGCCGATGCGGTAGGCGCGGTCGGTGGCTTGGTCCTCGACGGCAGGGTTCCACCAGCGGTCGTAGTGCACGACGTGGGTGGCGCGGGTGAGGTTGAGGCCGGTGCCTGCCGCTTTCAGTGACAGCAGGAATACCGGTACTTCACCGTGCTGGAAGCGGTCCACCATGTCCTCGCGTTGCGCGACGGGGGTGCCGCCGTGCAGGAGGAGGGTGGGGATGCCGCCTTCGGCGAGGTGTTTTTCCAGGAGGGCTGCCATCTTCGTGTACTGGGTGAAGACCAGGACCGACTCGCCCTCGGCGGTGATCGTGTCGATCAGCTCGTCGAGCAGGTCCAGTTTGCCGCTGCGGCCACGCAGCGGCGTGGACTGGCGCAGGTACTGGGCCGGGTGGTTGCAGATCTGCTTCAGTGCGGTGAGCAGCTTCAGCACCAGGCCGCGCCGGGCGATGCCCTCGGACTCCTCGATTTTCGCCATGGTCTCGCGGACCACCGCCTCGTACAGGCTGGTCTGCTCGGCCGTCAGCGACACGACGCGGTCGGTCTCGGTCTTGGCCGGCAGTTCGGGCGCGATCCCCGGGTCGGACTTCCTGCGGCGCAGCAGGAAGGGACGGACGAGACGGGACAGGCGCTCGGCGGCCTCGGGGTCCTCGCCCGTCTCGACCGGGCGGGCGTGCCGGTCGCGGAAGGTGGAGAGCGGGCCGAGGAGTCCGGGGGTGGTCCAGTCGAGCAGCGCCCACAGTTCGGAGAGGTTGTTCTCCACCGGGGTGCCGGTGAGGGCGACGCGGGCGAGGGCGGGCAGGGCGCGCAGCTCGCGGGCGGTGACGGCGTAGGGGTTCTTGACGTGCTGGGCCTCGTCGGCGGCGAGAAGCGACCAGGCCGTCTCGGCGAGGGCTTCGCGGTCGCGGCGCAGCACCCCGTAGGTGACCAGGACGATTTCATCGCCGGCCAGGTCGCCGAGGTGGCGGCTGCCGCCGTGGTAGCGGCGCACGGGCGTGGACGGCGCGAACCTGGCCGCCTCGCGCTGCCAGTTGCCGAGCAGGGAGGCGGGGCA
The DNA here is from genome assembly GCF_039503195.1 of Streptomyces mirabilis. Classification (NCBI taxonomy): domain Bacteria; kingdom Bacillati; phylum Actinomycetota; class Actinomycetes; order Kitasatosporales; family Streptomycetaceae; genus Streptomyces; species Streptomyces mirabilis. Next base: position 264,780 of record NZ_JBCJKP010000001.1, on the reverse strand, counting down.
CACGACAAGGGTGGGGCCCGCGGTGGCGGGGTCGGTCTGGCGGTGCAGATGCAAGGCGAGGAGGGTGATGGTCTTGCCCAGGCCCATGTCGTCGGCGAGGCAGCCGCCGAGGCCGAGCTCGCACATCTCGGCCAGCCAGGCAAGGCCCCGCTTCTGGTAGTCACGCAATGTGGCCTTGAGCGCGGCCGGCTGCTCGGCAGGGGTACGGGATTCGGGATCGCGGATACGAGCGACGAGGTCGCCGAACTGTCCGACCGCCGCGCAGGGGATCGGCTCGCCCTCCCTTTCCACCTCGCCGGTCAGCGCGGCGCTCAGCGCCTCCATGGGGGTGAGCGGTTGCATCCGGCGGCGTCTGGCGCGGGCCACCAGCTTCGGGTCGGCGACCACCCACTGGTCACGCAGCCGGACGAGGGGGCGGCGGGCCTCGGCGAGGGCGTCCATCTCGGCGTCGGTGAGCGGCTCGCCGCCGAGCGAGATCTGCCAACGGAAGTCGAGGAGGGCGTCGGCGTCGAGAAGACCGCCGGCGCTGGAGCCGGGGGCGGTGCGCTGCCCGATCTCCCCGGTCGCGGTGAGTGCCTTGACCAGCTCGCGCGGCCAGTGCACGTCGATACCGGTCGCGCGCAGCGCGTCGGTAGCGTCGCCCAGCAGGTCGAAGGCTTCGTCGTCGGTCAGCCGGAGTTCCTCGGGGGCGGCGTCTTTCAGCAGCCGCTGCAGCGGGGGCCAGACACGAGCACCGTGGCGCAGCGCGAGCAGCGTCTCGGTCTCGGCACGCGGACCGAGCAGCCGCTCGACCTCGGCCGGCTCGCTCCACAGCCGTGCCGCCTGGACGAGGAGTGCTGGATCCGCCGCGGTGTGCAACTGCAGGACGGCCCTGAACTGCCGGCGCCGCCCCTCGGGCAGGTCGACGCGCAGCGAGACACCGACCTCGGCGGTGAGCGCAGCGGTGGTCTCTTCGGACCACTCGCGCAGGGCGGGCACGGCACGCACCTCACGCCAGGCGTACGGCAGTGCTCCCACGGCGAGTGACGCGGCCGGGGTACGGACCAGGTCGTCGGCGACCGCGTCGCAGAACTGGCGTACCAGGGCCGCCGGTTCGGCGATCCGCAGCGGTGGCGGACCCGGTTCCGGCAGGCAGTGGGCGTGCGGCGGGAACGCGGCGGCCAGGGAGTCCAGCGTCTGCCGCTGGGCGGCGGTGAAGGGGCCCGCCTGCCAGGTGTCGTAACCGGCGGGGGTGAGGGCCGGGTGGAGGCGGCCGTCGGCGAGCAGCCGCAGCGCGAACCGGGCGGCGGCCTGCCAGGCGATGGCGGACGGATGCGGCGGCCGCGCCCCCTGCAGGGCAGAAACGGCGACAGCGACGGGCAGCGCGTAACCCTCCACCCTGCGCCGTCTGACCGTGCGGCCGTGCGGCAGCACCAGTTCCACCGAGTCGGTCTCCACCCTCGGACGCATGCCATTGTCCTCGGCGACCGCCCCGGCAGGCTGCCAGAGCAGCACACGCCCGAGACGGGCCGGCTCTCCGGGCAGGAACACCGCCGCCCAGCCCCCATCGAGCAGCCCCCGTGCCCAAGTGGCAGCCTCGGGGGCGGCCAGCGACGGTGTGCTCGTCGTGCCCGTGCCCGGTTCTCGTACGACGATCCGTGCCACGCTCTTCCGCTCCATCGCCATCCGGGGCGGTCCTCACCGCACACGCCCACTACCGGACTTCACCACGCACTGTCACCCACCGGCAAGTTCGGGCCATACCGTCACGGTGGGGAGGAGATTTTACCGGCCGCGGGCCCGTAGAGGTCGGGCGGATGGGGACACCCCGCGAGCCAGGGCGGTCGCTGAGTCAGTGCTCATGGTCACCCGGATTTGCTCGGACAGTGCTCATGAGCACGCGGAATTGCTCAGATCGTGGACCCTGCATTGCGCACCGCCGTATCCGGGCCTTTGAGCAGTTCGTTGATAAGCAGTTCGGTCTCGATCTCTAGTGAGCAGTCCAAAGCGCGGTTGACCTGTTGGACGCGGGTGATGGCGGTGTGGAGGCCCTGTCGGTTTCCGGCGGCGTGCTCGATTCGCATCCAGTCCCGGTACAGCAGCTCTGCCGCGTCGTCCACGTCGAGACCGGTCGCGACGGCCTGTCGGGCCGCGCTGAGGTAGTGGTGCGGACCCGCGGGGGTGCGGTAAGTGGCCACGGTGTGCGCCACGTCGATGATCCGGGTGATCATCTCCTGCTGGTAGGGCTCGGCCCAGGGCAGGGGCCTGCCTCCAAACGGCCGGCCCCGCACCAGAGCGAGCGCTCTCTCCAGGCCTGGCAGGCCGGCCGGGCCCGGGGGCAGGGCGCGTCGGCGAGTTGAAGGAAGCGAGTCCAGTCGCAGCGCACGCCGGGGCACAGCCGGTAGGGGTCCTCGCCGGACTTGCGGCGCGGCACGTAGGGGTGGCCGGCGGGATCGCTGCCCAGGGAGCGGCGCAGCCCCTGCAGCCGGGCATTGAGGGTGCTCGCCGACCAGGGGCTGACAGGATCCATGTCAGCGCACAGCACGTCCGCGCTGCGCCCGGGCCGGAAGTACAGCAGCGCGGCGAGCTGGGCGATCCGCGGGCCGTGGCCGGTGCTGTCCACGCCCGTCACCTCGACCGGGCCCAGGACCCGGATCTCCGGCGCGTGCAGGTCGTGCGCCTCGCTCTCCTCAACCTCCTGCGCCGTGCTCTCCTCGCCGGAGTTCTCGCCCCCGTCCGTCTCCGGACGTGCGGGAGAGACGGGCGTCCAGCTCGCCCAGGTCGCGGGGCCCCCGGCCGTACGCACCCGTGGGTGGAGAACGTCGAGGCAAGTCAAACTGGTGCCGGATGCCGCGCAGGCATCCGCTGTCGGCGCGACCTTGCACACGGTCAATGACCGGGCCAACTGGGTGTCCGGGGTGGCTTTCGCCCGTGGTGTGCCGCGCGAGTACGAGCTGCGCAAGCACACCTACGCCGAGCTGAAAGCGGCCGGTCTCGGAGCGCAGGCCGCGCAGCACACGATCAGGAAAGTCGTGGACGCCTACACCACGCTGCGGGCGAACCTGCGGGCGGGGAACCTCGGCAAGCCCGGCTCGAAGCGCCGGAAGAAGGCCGAGTCCAAGCCGGTCGCCTTCCGCCCTGAGGCCGCGCACCCGTTTGACGACCGATGCTTGTCCTGGCAGTACGACGCGCAGACCGTCTCCATCTGGACCACCGTCGGACGACTCAAGAACGTCCGCTTCGCCTGCTCCCCGGACGCGCTGAAAACTTTACGGGAGTACCGCAAGGGCGAATCGGACCTGATCGAACGTGACGGCGTCTTCTACCTGATCGCCGTGTGCGAGGTTCCCGAGGCCGAGCAGTATGAGCCCGGCCAGTTCATCGGCGTGGACCTAGGCATCGCCAACATCGCCACCACGTCCACCGGATACCGGGCGGCCGGTCGCGGCCTGAACCGGCACGGTAAGCGGCAGCTCGACCTGCGGAAGAAGTTGCAGGCCAAGGGCACCAAGTCCGCCCGGCGACGGCTCAAGAACCGGCGCCGCAACGAAGCGCGGCACGCCGCTAACGTCAACCACATCATCGCGAAACAGATCGTGACCGAGGCTGAACGCACCTCGTCCGGCATCGCCCTGGAAGATCTGGGCGGGATCCGGCAGAGGGTACGGCTCCGCAAGCCCCAACGGGTCACGCTCCACTCCTGGGCCTTCCACCAGCTCGGGCAGTTCGTTGAGTACAAGGCACGCCGGGCAGGCGTCCCGCTGGTGTACGTCGATCCGGCGTACACCAGCCAGGAATGCGCCGAGTGCCACCACATCGAGAAGAAGAACCGGGTCGACCAGGCCCTCTTCATTTGCCGGAAGTGCGGGGTCGTTGCCCACGCCGACCGGAACGCTTCCCACAACATCGCCGCTCGCGGTGAGGCTGTGTGGATTGCGGGGCGTGAGTCACGCGTCCCAGCACCTTTCTAGGTGTCTGGACGGAGGAGGCCACACCACGGCCAGTGGTGCCCTACCGCCAAGCCCGCTCGTTAACAGCCGGGTCAAGTTGACTGCAGCCCCTACCTGTGCCTGGAGTTCGGCGAATTCGGGTCCGTCGTCAGGGCAGATGATGTCCGGGGTCGGGTGCTCCACAGATCTTGGCGTGCCGGATCAGGTCGGTGAGCCTCCAGTCCGCGCGGAAGCTGTCTCCCCGCACTTGTTCGACCTCGCAATACAGGTCGGCCACCCGCGGCCGCCGTCTGGAGGAGAGCAGCGTGTCGTGGCGTGAGGCGTAGACGCACAGGGAGCAGGAACAGCTTTCCGGACTAGGGAGGGGGGCAGCGATCGGACCAGATCGGCCGGGCCTAGGCTGCTTGCCATGGCGCGATTCGACGAGATCAAGGCGGCGTTCTGGGGCGACGGTGACTACGGCGTCCAACTGCCGCTCACCGAGGAAGCAATGAGGGAGGCCGAACGCGTGCTCGGCGTGACGCTGCCCGCCGTGCTGCTCGACCTTCTCCGTGTCCGAAACGGTGGCAGCGTTGCCCCTGGTCTCAACGCCTTCCCCACCCACCGACCCACGTCGTGGGGTGAAGGCCACGTGCCCTTTGAAGATCTGATGGGCGTCGGGCGACGCGAGCGGATGACATCGTTGCTCGACACCCCCCTATCTGGTCAGAGAGTGGGATCTGCCAACGTCGGTCGTGCTTCTCTCTGGTGACGGGCACTGCTGGATCGGTCTCGACTACCGGGGCTGCGGCCCGAACGGTGAACCATCGGTCACCTGGTTCGATACCGACCTCGACATCGAACTCGCACTTGCGAGTGACTTCAGGGCGTCGTCGAGAGCCTCACTGCAGGCAGCACCTTCGGTGGCGACCCTGGCGACTCCGCATCGGCTTGACACGGGCCTCCTCTGGGACAGAGCGGCGCTCATCGTACTTCTCCGGAGATGATCGGCATACCCAGGGAGACCGGGGTGCGGTTGCGGTTCCGGGTGAGGCGGTCGAGCGAAGCGAGTTTGTTGCGCGCGGCGTCGAAACTGATCTGGAGTCCTTGGACCTCGCCGAGCCAGCCGTTGGCGCGGGCTTCCTCGATGCGGTCACCGAGGTTGCGGATGATCTCTTCCAGTCGACGGCGCTGATGGGGGTCGCCACGGAGCATCGGACATCGAACGCAGGCTTCTCTGAACTTCGCTGCTTATGCACTTTGGTTGCCGTAGGCGCGAGCGATCAACATCGTGATGTGACTCAGGGGGATACCTGCCGATCCCGCTCCCCCTTGATCCCCGCAGCCGCGTCTGACTAGGTTTGCCGCCAGCAAGCGACGATCAGGCAGGTGGGGCGTATGGCGGGCTTGGATGGCCTGGTGCAACTGTTCGGTCCGCCACCGGTCCGAGCCCCATCCCCCGACGACTGGGCCGAGGTCGAGAGCTATGTCGGCTCAGCGCTGCCAGGCGACTTCAAGGCGTTCCTTGACGCCTATGGCACCGGTTTGATCTGCGGAGAGCTGGTGGTCTTCCACCCCTGCGGGTCCAGCCCACTGCTTGATCGGATGCGGAAGATCCACGAATCGTTCAGCCAGTCGTGGCGACGTGACTTTGACGAGTACCCATTCCGGTTCCACCCCGCCTCGGGCGGCCTGATCTCCTGGGGATACGACTACTCCGGCGACGAGCACTTCTTCTGGCCATGCGACCCGGACCCTGACCGCTGGAAGATCGTCACGAACATCAACGGGGCCGACCCCGAGGTCTTCGATGGACCGTTCACCGACTTCGTGCTCGCCTTCGTCAAGCGCCTGCGCGACGTGGACCCGCACCACGGGATCGACCCAGATGCCCTGGAGTTCCTTGAGCCGGAAGACCTGAACGAACTGGCAGAGCACGGCGAGATTGGTCCGGTCGGGCCGAGCTTTGAACCGTTCTGATCCGGCTGCCTCACGGGGGCCTGCCACTCTGAAGCAAGTGATGGGGCGCATTATCGGTCACTCCGCAGCATCGGCATCGGGAGGTCGACCGCCGCGCTCGTGGCGCTTCTGGCCAGCTGGGAGAGCTTGTCTTCGGCGCCGGCCAGGCTGACTCGAAGCCCCTCGACCTCGCCGAGCCAGCCTTCGCGCTCGGCCTCGGCGATTCGGGCAATGAGGTTGTCGCGGATCTCCTCCAACCGGCCGAGCTGGGCCAGGTCTGGCCGGAGGAGCGAGCAACGAACGTCCCGTTGACCGAACTAAGTTGGACGCTTCCTGGGCTCGTGCTGAGGTCAACGCATAGTGATCGCGTGGGGGGTTGCAGCTGCTGCTTCAACTCCGTGGTAACTGCGGGTGTCGGGGCGGATCTGGTCTGATCTCCTGCGACGGCAAGGGATGCCCGCTTGAGTGGGATTCCCAAGTTGGCGGCGGTGCCTGTCGGCAAGAGGAATGCGGACGTAGGTACCCCCGCACTTGTCGCGCCAGGGCAGGCAGCGGATGCCTGCCGCGCGCAGCTGGGCGAGCGGCGCGCTGTAGACGTAGCCGTCCGGCCGAGCGGCCGTACGCTCGTGTGGCGGCTTCGTGTCAGTTCAGGCTGAGCTCACCCACAAGCACACCGGCCTCAAGGACCTGTTCTACGCCCTGGTCAGGGGCCGCGCCCCCCTTCCCGAGACCGTGCCCGAGTCGGCGCGAGCCCGCGCGGACAAGCAGCAGCAAAACCTGACCCGCATCCGCGCCGAACGCGACGATCTGAGCAATGCTCAGGACTTGTGGATCAACCCCGGAGGGCACGCGGAGGGCGTACCTTCCCGAATGATCCTGTGATGGTCACCGAGTAGGCCCGCGTTCGCGGCGCGGGTCGGGAAGGCACGCCCGTGCTCAGCGTAGTGAGTGCCGAGGGTTCCACCGAGTCCGGCTCCATGATCGATGAGATCGTCCGCGAGGGCGCCAGGCGGATGCTCGCCGCCGCGCTGGAGGCGGAAGTCAACCAGTACATAGCCGAGTTGGCTGCCGAGCGTGATGAGCTCGGGCACCGCCTGGTGGTGCGCAACGGCCGCCACCGGCCCCGCACCGTGGTCACTGCGGCCGGCCCGGTCGAGGTGGCCGCGCCCCGGGTGAACGACCGGCGCGTGGACGAAGCGACCGGGCAGCGCAAGCGGTTCTCCTCGAAGATCCTGGCCCCGTGGTGCCGCAAGTCGCCGAAGGTGAGCGAGGTACTTCCGCTGCTCTACCTGCACGGACTGTCCTCGGGAGACTTCGTGCCCGCGCTGGAGCAGTTCCTCGGCTCGGCGGCCGGGCTCTCGCCGGCGACCGTGACCCGGCTGACGAAGCAGTGGGGCCAGGACCACGCCGCCTTCCAGGACCGGGACCTTTCGGGGTGCGACTTCGTCTACGTGTGGGCCGACGGCGTGCACCCCAAGGTCCGGCTCGGACAAGCCCACTCCTGTGTGCTGGTGCTGCTCGGGGTGCGACTGGACGGCACCAAGGAGCTGGTCGCGCTGGCGGAAGGGCTGCGCGAGTCGACGGAGTCGTGGGCCGACCTGCTGCGCGACTGCCGCCGACGTGGCATGCGCGACCCCGAGCTGGTGGTCGGCGACGGCGCGATGGGGTTGTGGAAGGCCCTGGCCGAGGTGTTCCCCGCCGCCCGGCACCAGAGGTGCTGGGTCCACAAGGCCCGCAATGTCTCGAACACCCTGCCGAAGTCCGCGCAGCCGGGCGCGACGAAGGCGATGCAGGAGATCTACAACGCCGAGGACCGCACGCACGCGGAGAAGGCGATCGAGGCGTTCGCGAAGACCTACGGCACCAAGTGGCCCAAGGCAGTCGCGAAGATCACCGACGACCAGGAAGAGCTACTGGCGTTCTACGACTTCCCAGCCGAGCACTGGGTCCACCTGCGGACCACAAACCCGATCGAGTCCACGTTCTCCACGGTCAAGCTGCGGACCAAGGTCACCCGCGGGGCCGGCAGCCCGGCCGCGGCCCTGGCGATGGTGTTCAAGCTCGTCGAGTCCGCCCAGGACCGCTGGCGAGCGATCACCGGAGCCCACCTCGTCGCCCTGGTCCGCTCCGGCGCGAGGTTCGAGAACGGCATCCTGGTTGAGCGCGGCGAGGCGGCGGCATGACCGGCACCCACCCCGACCTCGCCTTTGCCCACCGCCTGGCCGATGCCGCCGACACGATCGCACTGCAGCGCTTCAGTTCTGTCGACACCGCGTGGCGCGCCAAGAGCGATGGCAGCCCCGTCAGCATCGCCGACGAGCAGATCGAGCACACCCTGCGCAACTTGATCCAGCGAGAACGCCCCGACGATGGCGTGCTCGGCGAGGAATTCGGCACCTCCGGGCGCGGGAGACGTCGCTGGGTCATCGACGCCATCGACGGCACCGCCAGCTTCCTGGCCGGCGAACGAGAATGGAGCACCCTGATCGCCCTCGAAGAAGACGGGACCGTTGTGCTGGGGCTGGTCACCGCACCGGCCCTGCGTCGCCGATGGTGGGCAGCACGAGGAACCGGCGCGTGGACACAAGCCACGGATCCCGCCGCCTCCACAACCGTCCAGCGTGTGACCATCACTGGCGCGAGCAGCCTCGGCGAAGCGGCCGTCGGCATCTGGCCCCCGCCCGCGCGCTTGAGTCCATCCAATCTAGCCATCGCCGCCCGCCTCGCCGCCGCCGTCCGTCGCACCAGTCCGGAGACGGACTGGACCGACGCCGCACGTTCATCCAGCCCGATCCGTAAGCCCTCCACGGGCACCGGAACTTGCCACGGCGCTCTGCTGGTCGCCACTGGACAACTCGATGCGTTCCTCCTGCTCGGGCCGGCCCTGGGACATTGCAGCGCTCGTCCCCATCATCGAGGAGGCAGGCGGCACCTACGCCGAACTCGCCGACACCCCCTCCGCTGACACTGCGTCCGCTCTGTTCACCAACCCCGACCTCCATCAGCAGATCATCAACATTGCGAACCACAAGTTTTGACAATTGCTCGACGATCTCTGCGTAGCCAGGCGCAGCTCTTGGCCCGGATCGTCCAGGTCCTGGAGATCGAGAACCACCAGCTCAAGGAGGCCAACACGAATCTGCGCGGGCAGGTGGCCGTCCAGGGAGCAGTCCGCGACCTGACCCGGCGACGTCGAACCTGACTCCGCGCGACGAGACGCAGGGGCAACCCGACGCTGGATTCGACGCCTTTGTGCGAAATATGCCCCCGCCCGGTATCCACCGGGCGGGGGCATGGCACGGCCGGACCACATCACGGTCCGCGATAACTGACGGTTACCGCGTTGCGGTGGCCAGTGCCGCGCGGATGGTGTCCACGCCGGCCGGCTGGCCCTTCTCGTTCGAGTACGGCCCGTACGGTGTTCCCCACACCGGCGTGCCCGTCGCCTGCCGCCAGCTGTCGGCCAGCGTTCCCGCGTCCACCACGCTGTAGCCGATGGAGTCGATGAATTCGGTCACCGCCGCCTTCGCTGGTGCGGAGTCACCGGCGGTCGGCAGGTAGGAGCGGTCGGCCGCCCCTGCCGGGCGGGCGAGTGACAGCAGGTGCTTGAAGAAGATGTTGTTGATCGCCTTTACGAGCAGGGCGTCCGGGGCGTACCGCAGCAGCAGTTCGCTCGAGGTGAGGGATTTGTTGTCGAGCTCGGGGATGTGCCCGTCACGCTCGGGGCCGTAGTTGCAGGTGTCGATGACCGTCTTCCCGGCCAGTGGCGCGGCGGGCACGTGGGGGAAGGCGCTGACCGGCACCGTGACCACGACAATGTCACCGGCCGCTGCGGCCTCTTCGCTCGTCGCCGCGGATGCCCGCGGCCCCAGTTCCGCGGCCGTGTCCACGAGCGTTTCGGGACCGCGCGAGTTGCTGAGCACCACCTGGTGCCCGGCCCCGACAGCGAGTCGTGCGAGGGTCCTGCCGAGGCTTCCGCTTCCGATGAATCCCACAGTCGTCATTATCTCAACGTCCTTCAGAAGAGCCGAACTTGCCGGTTGCCGGGCTCGTTTCGATCCCGGTTCCCGCTGTCAGCCGGCGGGGAAATAGTGGCCGTTGTCCAGATCGGCGAGCAGGCCGGGCTGGGCGGGTTCCCAGCCGAGGGTCCGGCGGGTGATGAGGTTGGACGCCGGGTAGCTCTGCGTGACGATATTCGCGAGGAACCCGAAGTACCCCGGCGTCATCAGGGCATCGTTGGGAACGCTCACGGCGGGCAGGCCCAGGCGGCTGGCGATGGCCTCGGCGATCTCGCGGAACGGGATGGCCCCGTCCCCCACCGCGTGCCAGTATCTGCCAGCTGACCCCTTCTCCAGCGCCAGGCGGAACAAGGTGGCGGCATCGCGGATGTGCACGGCGTTCCACAGGTTCGCGCCGTCGCCGGGGTAGCCGACGAACCCCTTTTCCTTCGCGAGCGCGATCAGCGTGAGGAGGAAGCCGGCACGATCGGTCGTGCTGTGCGCGATGTTGGCGATCCGCACGACCGAAGACCGCACCCCCTGCTCGGCGAGGTCGATTACGGCCCTTTCCACGACGTTGCGGATCCGCAGGGTGCCTTTGTGCTCCTCGCCGGCGGGGAGGGCCGGGTCCTCCTCGGTGGCCGGCCGGCCCAGGTGCTGCCCGGGTGAGCCAATGCTCCCCGCCGTGACCAGCGGCTTTCCGGTTCCCGCCAGCGCCTCGCCGTACGCGAGCATGATCGGGAGCTCCGCAGCGGCCACGGCGTCCATCCCACCGGAGGGAAGCAGATCCTGCCTGTGGGCCACGTGGATGACGCCGTCGGACCCCGAGGCTGCCTCCTTGAGCCCGTCGAGATCCTGGAGGTCGCCGCGACGCACCTTCGCGCCGAGCGCGGACAGGGCCGCCGCGGCCGCGTCCGACCGGGCCAGGCCGGTGACCTCGTGCCCGGCGGCCATGAGGTCGGGGATGATGTACGAACCGGAATGGCCGGTCCCCCCAGAGACGAAAACGCGCATTTAACTGTCCTTGTGAGAGTAGGTGCAAGGTCTTTTCGTGCCGCAAGTGAACTGGCGTAACGCGGCACGAAAGGCAGGGGTAAGGGGTGTTCTCAGCCGAGAAGGGTGATGCCGAGGGAGAAATTGGCGTGCTTGACGGAGTGGTTCATGAGGCCCAGCTCCAGCAGGCCGACGTTCTCCAGTGCCCGCGCCATGAAAAGGTCCCCCGTGTCCCAGGAGCGCAGCCCCAGGCTCTCGACGAACGCCGACACGCGTGCCTTCGCCCGCGCGTCGTCGCCGGCGATGAACACGTCCAGAGGACGATCCTCGGCCGGGCCGACCTCCAGAACGTGGGAGAACACAGTGTTGAACGCCTTGACGACATGCGCGTCGTCGGGAGCCGCCTTGGCGATCTCCTGTGCGCCGGAACTGTCGTCGGGTACGACAAAGCCCTGCAGGTCGGGGGCTACAGGGTTGGTGATGTCAACGATGATCTTGCCGCGCAGTGCGTCCCCGTACTCCCTCACCACCGCCGCAGCGCCGGCGTACGGCACGGCGAGGACAACGATGTCCCCGGCCGGGGCGGTGCCGGCCGTCCCGACAGTGGCGCCGGCGAGCGCAGCGGCCAATTCCTTGGCCTTGGCCGGGTCGCGGCCGGTGATCTCGACTGCGTTGCCGCCGGCGAGCGCCCGGGCGGCCAGTGCGCGGGCCACGTTCCCCAGGCCGATAATGCTGATGCTGCTCATGGAGTTCCTGCTTTCTGGAGCTGGGATAGGACGCCATGCCCACCCCGTCGTTGTTAAGGGTTGTGTCGTCAACGCCGTCGAATGACGCGATGGGGGGCGTTCAATTCCTGATGTGCTCATTCTGGGCCTGGGCCTCCGATGTCGGATTCTTGTGCCGAATTCGCTCGGATTATTAGGTACCTATTCAGGTTGCCATTGGCCTGAGCGGGCGTCCAATACTTCTTTCAGCCGTGGCGATACCCTGGAGGCATCACCGACTGGGAGGCGCCATGGATCTGGACCTGCGCAAACTGCGTTATTTCGTCGCTGTGGCCGACCGGTTGCACTTCGGCCGCGCCGCCGATGAGCTGCACATCGCGCAGCCGGTGCTCAGCCGGCAGATCCGTGCGCTCGAGCAGGATCTCGGCGCCTCGCTGTTCACCAGGGATCGCCACGGCGTGGAGCTGACAGATGCGGGTCGGCAGCTGCTGGCCGACGCCGGTCCGCTGCTCGCCTCAACCCACGCGGTCCGCCGCCGGGTGGCCGCGGCCGCCGGCGGCAAGCGGCGGCTGATGGTCGGTTTCCGGGCCGGCGTTGCCGTCACCCCGGCGGCCCGTGCGTTCGAGGACCGGCACCCGGACGTGGTCGTGGACGTGCAGCGGATCGAAGGGGACGACCAGGCTGCGATGCTGCTCGACGGCCGCATCGACGTCGGCTACGTGCGGCTGCCCATCGACGAGGCCGGCCTGCGCGTCACCCCGCTGTACACCGAGCCGCGGGTAGCGGTACTGCCCGCCGGACACCGGTTTGCCGGCAAGGAGGAGGTCACCGAGGCCGACCTGGCCGGCGAACCGCTGGTCTGGCACGGTGACCCGAGCACGCAGCCCACCAAGCGCCCGCACCCTAATGCCGGGTACCCGGTGCGCGGGGTGGACGAGACGCTCGAGCATGTCGCGGCCGGCCGGGGCATCTCCTTCCTGGCCCGTTCGGCGTCCGTGTTCTACTCGCATCCAGACGTCGTCTATGTGCCCATCCCGGAACTGGCGCCCGACCAGGTGTGCCTCGCGGTGGCGGCATCTCACACCTCACCGGTCGTAGATGACTTCGTCACTGCGGCTCAGTCGACGGCCGAGATCACGTCAGAATGTGGGAACTACGAGATGTGGCAGCTTGGAGGCGATGCCGCCACAAGGCACGCTTGAGCACTTCGACTGACCCCGTTCATCATGCGCTGAAGAGTGAAATGGCCTGACGGAGTTGTGCTGTTGCGGCTGACCTCTGAGACGGTTCCGTTCTTCGGCCAGCAGTTGTCTGCGGGGGCCCGGAAGCACCTGAGACCGACTGAGCGTATTTCAACTTGAAGTTGCAGGTCGTGGGGCTGGTGTGGGTCGCGGCTGGGATGCTCGTGCCGGTCGGGGACGTGATCGGTAGGAGGTGATCGTCCGTCAGCGGTGGACCTCGGCGTTCGTCAGCACGAGGAGCGCCCGCAGCAGCGTGGTCGCGTGTCGGGCATTCATGCGGACCTTGGTGAGGATCCGCCAGTTCTTCAGGTCGGTGAAGCCGTGCTCGTTCGCCGCTCGCTCGCGGCTGACCAGCCGGTTCGCCTCCTTCTGGGCGGCGGTGAGCGGATGGCCGCGGGTCGCCCGCCGGCCGGTGACGATGACCGGGTCGTCGGGGTCGTCGTCCAGGCCGACGAAGCCGAGATCGGCCAGGGCACCCAGGCTGGCCTCCCGCAGGTGACCGGTGATCTTGTTGTGACGGGCGGTGGTGATCTCGCTGGAGCGCCCCGGTTCCGCGGCCGAGATCCCTACCAGGTTGCCGCACACGTCGGTCAAAGCGATAAACAGCAGGCCATGGGCCTTGTGCTTGCCCGAATGTGCGCCGTGAGGCGCTCGTTGTTCGAGTGGCGGTGAAAGGACGCCACCACCGTCCTGTCGCAGCAGGGCGGTTGAAGCTGGGGGCAGCCTGAACCGGGAGGTGCCGGGGAGGGCGGGAAGCAGCCCCGACAAAGCCGGGACGTGCCAGTACTGCCAGATGGTGCGGGTCCGGCAAGCGAGACGGAGAGGAGTACGCGAGGAACCGGCGTCTACGCCTCCTTAAGGCACGCCAGCTCGAACCTGGTGGATGAGGGCTGGATGCGGTGCGTCCCTGCTGGATATTCGGCTGGCGGGGAACTTCCCGGGTGGTCTATTTCGGTCGCGAGGGGAGGCCACGGTGAAGTGCTGCGGGGTAGCCGTGGCGAGGCCGCGGGGGCATAGCCGGGCTCCTACTCCGACGATCGAACAGCGAGCGAACACGGGAACCGTCCCGGTTCCGCCCTCCTGCCGCGTGTCCAGCTCGGGCGGAGGGCTGGGTCCATCGTCGGCCGATCAGACCGGGACGGGGCGGAGCCGCCGTAGTACTCCGAGCCGGGGAGAGCCCGGCACATGGGGAAGGGCGGCAGCGGTTTCGAGGAGGGAAGGAGGCTGCAATGCCGAAAGACGCACCGCTGAACAGTGGTGCTCCCGAGGCCCCGTTGGGGTCTCATCAGCGGGTATCGGGGATGCAGACCAAGCTTCACCGTTGGGCGGTGGCTGACCATGGCCGCAGGTTCGACGATTTGTTCAACCTCGTATGCGACCCGGCGACGCTGCTCGTGGCGTTCGAACGGGTCGCGGGCAACAAGGGAGCCCGGACCCCGGGTGTCGACGGCCTCACGGTCGTCAACGTCGAGCGGGAACTCGGTCTCCCGGGCTACCTGGAGGACCTGCAACGCGTACTGAAGACGGGTGAGTTCCGCCCGTTGCCGGTACGCGAACGCAAGATCCCCAAGCCCGGGGGAAGCGGGAAGGTGCGCAAGCTCGGCATCCCGACCGTCTCCGACCGGGTGGTCCAGGCAGCCCTCAAGCTGGTGCTGGAGCCAATCTTCGAGGCCGACTTCCTGCCGGTCTCCTACGGTTTCCGGCCCATGCGGCGCGCGCACGACGCGATCGCTGAGATCCACCGCTATGGCACCAGCGGCTATCGCTGGGTGCTGGATGCGGATATCGAGGCGTGCTTCGACTCCATCGACCACACGGCCCTAATGGACCGGGTGCGCGCGAGAGTCAAGGACAAGCGCGTGCTGCGGCTGGTCAAGGCGTTTCTCAAGGCTGGCGTCCTCACTGAGGGCGGCGGCCGCGAGGAGACCTTCACCGGCACTCCGCAGGGCGGCATCCTCTCCCCGCTGCTGGCGAACATCGCCCTGTCCGCGCTCGACGAGCACGTGATGGAGCCGTGGGAGCCGGGCGGGAGGATGTCCACCAGAGGCAGGCGGGCACATCATCGTCTCCACGGCCACGCGAACTGGCGCATCGTCCGCTACGCGGATGACTTCGTCGTCCTGGTCGACGGCAGCCGTGATGACGTCGCCCGTCTGCGCGAGGACATCGCCGACGTACTGCACCCTCTCGGGCTGAGGCTGTCACCGGCCAAGACGCAGATCGTGCACATGTCGGACGGGTTCGACTTTCTTGGGTTCCACATCCAGTGGCGCCGCAAGCGGGGCTCGAACAAGTGGTACGTCTACACCTTCATCGCCAAGAGGCCCATCCGGCAGCTGAAGGACAAGGTCCGTGCCCTGACGAACAGAACGTCGCAGCAGGACCCGGGGACCGTGCTGAAGAGGATCAACTCGATTCTGCGCGGCTGGGTCAACTACTTCAGGCACGCGGTATGCAAGACCACCCTGAAAGCCTTGGACCAGTTCGTATGGCGACGGGTGACCAGCTGGTGGATGGTGCTGTATCGCTGGAGGTGGAAGGACGTCCGCAGACGCTTCACCGACCGCAACGGCCGGTGGCACAAGCTCTCGGCGGACGGGATCGAACTGTTCCCCATGGTCTCGATCGCGGTCACCCGCTACCGATATCGGGGCAACACGATCCCCAACCCCTGGACACTCGACCACGCTTGAACGGCAGAGACCGTGGAGAGCCCGGTGCGGTGAGAGCCGCACGCCGGGTTCGGCGAGCGGCACGGAGAAACGGACCGGTGGCAACACCGGCACCGCGCTCCGTGCCGACTCAACAGTTCGGCCGGTTCTTGTCCCCGCTCCGCCAGCCGCTTCAGCTTCGCGCGCACCGCCTCCACCTGGCCCGGCAGGGTTCCCTTGCCCAAGGCGACGCTGACCTCACCAGCCTTGACCGGCTCGGCCGCCCGGGCTACCACCTGCATGATCACCTGATGGTCCTCGGGCAGCAGGTCCGCGTGTATGTCCGGCTCGCGCGGCGGAACCAGCAGCATCCCGCCCGCTCCCAGCGTGCTGGTCACCTGCTCCAGCTCCGCATCCATGGCCGGATGGTCCACACAAGCCGTCCCTCACGCCCGTGAACTCCCCATTTCCCACCGACCGTAGGCGCCACAGACCGTCACGGCGCACGTTTCCGACAAACCAGCCCCACGGCAGACGATCACCTGCTACCGATCACACACCCGACCAGCACGAGCAACCTCAATCCCACCCACACCAACCCCGTGACCAGCAACTTCAAGATGAAATGGCCTCACTGGGGTACAGCACCCTGTGATGAAGCCGGTCGGTCTTGACTGCACGGGCTTGTCCCAGTTCTGCGGAGATGCGGACCGAACAAGGTGGTGTAGTCACTGTGATCGTCAGCATGCCCGGAATGGGCCCGTTGCCGGGAGCGGAGTTCATCGCCTGCGGCGGAGGGGGCATGGACGCCTTCGGCGGTGCGGAACGGCTCGCTGGAGTCGCCGACGGGGGCATTGTTGTCCTCATCCAGCAGCGCACTAGGATTCCGGCAACGGCTTCGGAGTACCGGAGGATTGGGCCCAGGTCAGCAGTTCGGGGGCATGCAGCGCCGGTAACCATAGGTCGGCCCGAGTGGCGCCGTCGCCCTGCGGCCTGGGGCCGACGCCAAGAACCCGCAGTCCAGCGCGGTGGGCCGCTTCCACACCCGTCAGGGAGTCCTCGATGGCCAGGGCTCGGTGCGGGCGGACACCGCAGAGCCGGGCCGCCACGGCATAGGTGTCCGGGTGCGGCTTGGGGCGCACGCCGTCCCCGGTGTCCGGGACGACGATGTGCTGGAAGTGCGCGCGCAGCCCGGCCCGTTCCAGGCTGCCTTCCACCACCACCCTCGGGCAGTTGCTGGCGACGGCCAGGGGCAGCCGGCCGGAGAGCAGCCGGACGAGCTGGACTGCGCCCGGCATGGTCACCGGGTCGTCGGTGACCAGGGCCAGGAAGTGGTCGAGAAGCGCGGCCGTCAGGTCTTCCGCCAGTTCGGGCTTGTTCACTGTCCGCGCCATCAGCCGGCCACAGTCCTCGTAGTGCAGACCCGTGGCTTGTTCCGCGAATCCGGGAGGTGGCTGGAGTCCGTACTCCCGGAAGGCCCGGCTTCGGGCTTCCTGCCAGTGGCGTTCGCTGTCCATCAGTGTGCCGTCACAGTCGAAGACGACGGCTTCGAGCGACCAGGCGAGCAGGCCGTGGGGCGTGGTGGTCACAGGGGCTCCTATGCGGTCGTACGCATGAAGTGCGGCTTTCCGCCTATCCATAGGAAGCAGAAAGATAATGACGCTACGTTATTTCAGACTGATAAATCAGGCAATGACCCTATTTAGTGACTCGACTGCTCCGGGATCCTGACGTATGGCCGTGCGGCCGGGACAGCAGGCGATCGGCGATCGGGACCGTCAAAACCGCTGTTGCAACAGGGAGTTGACACATGCCACGGGACCGTCCGACACCTGGGGCGAACCGTGCTCCTTATCACTCGCCCGCACTTCCTTTCGGAAGAAATATGTAATTACCGCATGCGTGTGACCGCTTGTACTCCAGGCGTACGCTGGCGCACTAAATTCGTGACCGACGGAACAACCCAGCGAGGGCGGACGGGACGTTGCAGGAACGGGCGAAGGAAACCCGCAGATCACTGCTGGAAGCGGCTGCCCAGCTCTTCGCCGAACAGGGGTACGCGGCCACCAGCGTCAACGGCATAAGCGCCCGATCAGGCCGGACCAGCGGCGCCATCTACTTCCACTACGAAGGCAAGGAGGGCATCGCAGTAGCCGTCGTCCAGAGCCGGTTCGCCACCTGGTCGCAGCTCGCCGCACGCTACGCGGACGATTCGGTCCCCCCTCTCGAGCGGCTCGTCGCTCTCAGCTACGACATCGCCCATGCCCTCGCCGAGGACCCGGTGACGCGGGCCGGCGCCCGCTTGTGGGCCGAGCGCGCCACCATCAACGCTTCCCTTCCCCATCCATTCGCGCTGTGGTCCGCCGCCGCCACGCGACTGCTCGCGCAGGCCCGGCTCACCGGCCACCTGAACGCGCATCTCCGCCCCGCTCGCACGGCCCGGGCCTTGGTGCGCGCGTTCTTCGGGCTGTGCGCCCTTACCGAGGCGCTCGAAGGGACGGCCGTCGTCACCGAGCGCCTGACCGACTGGTGGCACCTGACTCTGCCGTCCCTCCAGTCACAGCCTGTGCGAGAGGATTCCCAGTGAGGCCATTTCATCTTGAAGTTGCTGGTCATGGGGTTGGTGTGGGTGGGATTGAGGTTGCTCGTGCTGGTCGGGTGTGTGATCGGTAGCAGGTGATCGTCTGCCGTGGGGCTGGTTTGTCGGAAACGTGCGCCGTGACGGTCTGTGGCGCCTACGGTCGGTGGGAAATGGGGAGTTCACGGCGTGAGGGACGGCTTGTGTGGACGATCCGGCCATGGATGCGGAGCTGGAGCAGGTGACCAGCACGCTGGGAGCGGGCGGGATGCTGCTGGTTCCGCAGCGCGAGCCGGACATGGACGCGGACCGCGCTGAAGAAAATCGCCCGCAAGGGTGGCGTCGTCGTGCTGCTCGACGGCACTCTCATCCGCACCCGCCGGCGCACCGGGGACAAGAACCGGCCGAAAACCCGACGGCGGGTTCCAGCCGGACGTGTTGGCTGCCCGCCTGTTGGCCTTCGTTTCGGGCTGGCGTGGCCGAGATGGGCCGCTCACTGATGATCAGCGTGAACGGTTCAGCTGGCTCGGTCCAGAAGTCAAGGCCGTGCTGCCCCGCGGGAGAGCACCGCGGTGGAGTGGATGAGGGGGGTGGCAAGTCTCCACCTCTGCCAGCTGCGTACGAGTTCTTCATGCGCCACCGCGTACGGATGTATGTGATCAGCCGTCCGTTCGAACCGGCGGCGCGTCAGCGCCCTGGGCCGAGACGACGGCCTCGAACTCCTGCAACCTTCGAGGGCCGCCATTCCCCGGCGGCTTCTGCTGCGGCCTTCAACAGGCGGGCGGGGCGGCCAGTTCCGTAAAAGCCGGCAATGCCAGGTGCCGGGCGGCCGGTATCGCGTGCCGGCCGGTGCAGCCGCGTGACCGGTAGCGCGTCCAGCCCGGCCGCGATGTGCCCCGTTAACTCGACACTTCCTCCCGTCGCCGGTCATCGCTGGCTGTGGCGGGGATGGCGTTGTCGATGAGGACGGCGGCGATGGCGGCGGCGGTGGGGAAGGCGTCGGCGTTGAGGACCCGGGTGCGGGCCGCGGCGCCGTCGATGAGCAACGCGAGCTGCTCGCCGAGCTGTTCAGGGTCGGCGGCGCCGGCTTCGCGGGCGGTGTCGGCGAGCCGCGCGGCGACGGCTTCCTTGTAGTCGCGCGCGTACTGGGACGCGGGGTGCTGGGGGTCGTGAAGTTCGACGGCGGCGGCAATGTAGGGGCACAGGGGAGTGGTGGGGGGGACGTCGAAGGCGGCGAGGAGCCGTTCGCGGGGCGTGAGGTCGGTGCGGTCGAACACGCCGGACAGAACGGAGGGGTCGAACCGGCGCAGGTACTCGGCGACGAGTTCGTCCTTGCCGGCGAAGTGCTGGTAGGCCGTGCGCTTGGACACCTGGGCCGCCGCGCAAAGCTGGTCCATGCCGGTGCGGTTGATGCCCTGCTCGCGGAACAGTTGCTGGGACGCGCTGATGATGCGCTCGCGGGCGCCCCGGCCGCGGCGGCGGCCCGTGGGGCCCTTCTCCAACTCCGTCATGGCTCCATCGTACCGCAGCTAGGTAACGACCGGTGTACATAGTTTGCGTCTCGCCCGCCTGCCCCGTACCGTAAGCACACAGGGCGGTATACATAACTCCGTCGCCCCAGGTACACACGGCACCACCGACTCAAGGGAACGACTATGGGAAAGCTTGACGGCAAGGTCGCGGTCATCACGGGCGGCACCACCGGCATGGCGCTGGCTGGCGCGAAGCTGTTCGTCGACGAGGGAGCGCACGTCTTCATCACCGGCCGCCGCCAGGACGCCCTGGACGAGGCCGTGAAGCAGATCGGCCGCAACGTCACCGGCGTCCAGGGCGACGCCGCCGACCTGGATGACCTGGACCGCCTGTACGACACCGTCAAGCGGGAGAAGGGAAGCCTCGACGTGCTGTGGGCCAGCGCCGGAGGGGGCGAGCCCGCCCCGCTCGGCGAGATCACCGAGGCCCACTTCGACGCCGCGTTCCACCTCAACGCCCGCGGCACCCTGTTCACCGTCCAGAAGGCCCTCCCGCTCTTCAACGACGGCGGTTCCATCCTCATGACCGGCTCCAACGCCTCCCTCGGCGCCTTCCCCGGCTGGAGCGTCTACGCCGGCAGCAAGGCCGTCCAGCAGGCCTGGGCCCGCGTCTGGCTCAACGAGCTCAAGGACCGCCGCATCCGCGTCAACGTCCTGACTCCCGGTCAGGTCGCCACCGCCAAGCAGGAAGAACTCTTCGACGAGGCCACCAAGCGCCAGTTCGAGTCCCTCATCCCCCGCGGCCAGATGGGCCGCCCCGACGAAATCGCCACGGTCGCCCTCTTCCTCGCCTCCGACGACTCCAGCTACGTCAACGGCATGGAACTCATCGCCGACGGCGGCACCACCGCCATCTAGACCGAACAACCACAACCAGGGCAGGACATCTCATGAGCAACATCAGCATCATCGGCACCGGGAACATGGCCCGCACCATCGCCGCGCGGGCGATAGCGGGCGGCAACACCGTCGAGGTCATGGGCCGCGATCACTCCAAGGCCGCTGACCTGGCCAAGGCTCTCGGCGGCGGCGCCACGACGGGAGAATGGGGCACCGCCCCGGCCGGGGACATCGTCATCGTGGCCCTGCTGTACGACGGCGTCGTGCCGGTCGTCGCCCGGTACGGAGACGCTCTCGCGGGCAAGGTCATCGTCGACATCAGCAATCCCTTCAACTCCACGTTCGACGGGCTAGCCCATCGCGAGGAGACCTCGATCGCGCAGGAAGTCGCCAAGGCCGCCCCGGCAAGCGCCAGCGTGGTGAAGGCGTTCAACACCATCTTCCGCCATGTCCTGGAGAAGGGTCGGCCCGACGTCTTCATCGCTGGCGATAATGCGCAGGCCAAGGCAAGTGTGGAGGCGTTCATCGAGACCCTCGGGCTGCGCCCGCTGGACGTCGGCGGCCTGAAAATGGCGCACTGGCTGGAAGGAGCGGGCGTGGTCACGGTGGGCCTCGCCAACCACGGGGTGGGGAACTTGGACTTCGCCCTCAGCATCACCGAACTTCCCGTCTGAGTTAACGGTTGACGGATCACCGAAAGGACTCGCCACGTGAGGCCGTGGCGAGTCGGCGGGGTAGCCGTCCTGCACGTCCTTCTCGAAGGCGAAGATCACTCCGTCAGGTCGATGACCGCTCCGTCCAGCCGTGCTTCGGCCGCCTCCAGCCCCCGGGCCGCCGGGCAGCCGTCGGTGAACTCGGCGAGCAGCCTGGTCACGCACGTTTGGGTCTGGCTGTTCGTCAAGGCCGTAGCCCGGTGGCGTGCGCCAGCTGGACGACCCACTGCGAGCACCGATAGTTCTCCGGGCGGATCACGCGCCGCATGGCTGTGACCTTGGGATTGATGCAGATCGGCTCACGCGTCCCGACCCGGGACACCTGCGCGTCCTGCTCACGCGGCTTCGCCGCCTACCGGGACACGGCATCACGCCGGTCCTGGCGATGAC
Organism: Streptomyces mirabilis; assembly: GCF_039503195.1. Classification (NCBI taxonomy): domain Bacteria; kingdom Bacillati; phylum Actinomycetota; class Actinomycetes; order Kitasatosporales; family Streptomycetaceae; genus Streptomyces; species Streptomyces mirabilis. The sequence continues at coordinate 243,252 of NZ_JBCJKP010000001.1, read as the reverse complement.
GTGAGCAGGCAGGTTGTTGCTGCGGGTCCAGTGGGTGTCGTGGCGGCGGGCGTAGTCGGCTCGGTCGGTGTGCCAAGCGGGGGGTTCTGGGTGACCAGTACCGACCGCGACCGGCTCGAGGACCACCGTCACGACAACACCAACCTCCCGCCTCTCCCCGACAGTCAGGAGGACGGCCCCGCCGGCGCGAGCCGACGACGGCCCACCTGCTGGCCGGCCACTGTCCCGCCGGCGTCCGCCCAGCACGTGCCTCCACGACTGTTGGACTGGAGCTCCTCCGCACACTGGTCCTTCGAGCCCCAGCCTTGCCGGCACTGCTCCAAGCCGACCAACCTCCTCGACGACCAGGGCGAGCCCTCCCACAAGGTATGCGCCGAAGCAGCCACTGGCGCCTGAGGAAGACCGCCGAGGCCGCCCCGGGACGGCGAACGAAGCTCAACTCGCCTCCCATGCAACGCCGTCAGGACCGACCCGGCTGTTGTCGTATGCGCGGGGATCGCCTGTTCGAGAGGGTGGCCAGGCAGATGCAGTAGTGGGCGGCGTGGTGGGCTGTTTCGGCGCTTGAACGGAAGAACCTACGGACTCCTGCGCGAGCCGCCTTGTCGCCACCGAACTCCCGGCCGGTCGCAGCCATCCGTCTGCGCCCGACCAAACGACATCCGCGTGTTGATGAGCCAGCCGGTATACGTCTCCTGCACCAAGGGATGCGCCAGCTCTTACTACAGCTCTTTCGGCTTCGGCTGCCCTCACCAGAATTCGCTGCTCGCATCACCGCTGGTCATCCCACGATTCTTCCGTGGTCGGGGGCCTGACATCCCCCTCAGCAACCCCCTGCACCCACCTCACATACACAAGTAAGGGAAGAAGGGAGGGGCGGGGGCGGGGTGCGCTGCCTCGGGGGATCCGGGCAGCCTGCGGGTAGCGGCGCGTCGGCGGGGCCTCCGCGCTGCAGGTCGCTCGGGTGACACCTGCTGCGGGAGGCAGACGCGGCAGCCCCCTGTATGTGCCTACGGTCACGGCCCCGCGGGGTGCTCCGTCGCGGTGACGGGGCCTGCATCAAACGCACTTGGCCTGGCCGCACGCACGCCCCGGATCTGCCGCGGCCTGCCGGGTGGGATGGCGAGGACGGGGGAGTGGCTTTGTAGGTATGGGTGCGGTGCCACTCGTAGTAGGGCTCGCGGGCAGGAGTCCACCAGGGTCGGCCTCGGGCGGGGTGGGGAAGGATCGCCTGCCCGTGATCGACAGCGTGATGACGGCGTGGCCGTCCCGTGGCTCGGAGCTGGGTGAGTGCGTCGGGTGCTCTGTTTCGGTGGAGACATCACTGCGTGGGTCTTTGCCCGCGTCGGGGAATCCGCACCCGCTCACGTGGTGCGCCGAACTCGAGGGTCGGGAGATCAGGTGCGTTTCCAGGTGAGGATGCCATTGCGGCGTGCGCCCCAGATCATGGCGGGCTCGGGCAGGATCAGCCGGAGTCTTTCGCCGTCCCAGTCGGCAACCCTGGTCAGGGTGGTGCCCACCCAGTTGGGAAACAGGCTGAGTTCTACGTGGTGGACCACGCGGTCACTCGTGGGGACCTCGTAGGTCCCTCCGTAGGCCAGGTAGCCGAGGGTCGCAGCGGCCAGTTCCTGGGGCAGTCCTTCCTCGAGCCGCCCCTGCCGGAAGTGGGGGCGTTCGGGATGCATGATCTGGGCCGACATGTGGCCGCTGGGGGTGTAGAGGATGAGCCCCTGGGGTCGCGGGCCGAAAGGCTCGATGACGTCGCCGCCGTCGATGTCGGTGGCCTCGTACGAAACAAGACGCCACGCGCCGACCAGGGCGCTGCGGAGTTCTTCGGGAGTCATGTCGTTCCTTACTGGCATCTGACGCAGCCGAGAAGTCTTTGGGGCTTGTTCTGTTCGCGTCCTGGGGAACCGTGGCTGCTCTGCGAAGCAAGGCGACGGGTCACTCGGAACCTCGGGGGCGCCGTCCGATGGCCGCGCGGCCGTGGCCTGGACTCGAAGCGCTGTGGGGTCGCTCGCCGCAGGTGTGCTTGCGGCAGGTCGCCCGTGCGGCGGGAGCGGCGACTGTGTCGGGGCCCGTGAAACTGAGCGTCCTTCGGTCCGTGGCATGCCCCTGTTGGCAGGCCTTCCGCAGGCATACCCAGAGGTGGGAGCGGCCCGAGCGATATGACTTACGGCCAACACGAACATTTGCCCATAAAGGCCCCACCTCTCCTTGACCTTCAGGATGACGTCCAACATCCTGTGTCTGGATGATACTCATCTTCCAGAGTGAGGAAGAAACACCGTGACCGACACCTACGACTCCAGCCGCACCGCGGTTTTGCTGGTCGACCCCTACAACGACTTCCTTTCCGAGGGAGGCAAGCTCTGGCCTGCGCTCAAGCGCGTGGCCACCGACGTCGGACTGCTGGACAACCTGCGCGCTGTCGTCGCCGCCGGCCGCCGGGAACACCTGCAGATCTTCTTCGTCCCGCACCGCCGCTGGCAGGAAGGCGACTACGAGGACTGGGACCATCCGAACCCCACCCAGCGGCTCGTCCAGCAGCGCCACACCTTCGCGCAGGGCACCTGGGGCGGTCAGTTCCATCCCGACTTCCAGCCCGCTGAAGGCGACACCGTCATCCACGAACACTGGGCCCAGAGCGGCTTCGCCAACACCGACCTGGACTTCCAGCTCAAGCAGCGCGGTATCACCCACGTCATCGTCATCGGCCTGCTCGCCAACACCTGCATCGAATCCACCAGCCGTTACGCCATGGAACTCGGCTACCACGTCACCCTCGTCCGCGACGCCACCGCCGCCTTCAAGCCCGAGATGATGCACGCCGCCCACGAGCTCAACGGCCCCACCTACGCCCACACCATCACCAGCACCCAGGAACTCCTGCAGGCTCTTGCGGAAGGAAAGCACTGAGATGGCACTGACCGGAGACATGCTGATCGGCTCGTCGTCCACGTCGGCATCCCAGGGCACGATGAAGGCCCTCAACCCCGCCACGGGCCGGCCGATCGAACCCGGCTTCGCGCTCGGCGGTCCGGCCGAGGTCGACCGTGCCGCCCGACTGGCCGACGAGGCCTTCGACAGCTACAACCGCATCAGCCCGCACGAGCGTGCTGCCTTCCTGGATCTGATCGCGGAGCGGCTGGACGGCATCAACGAGGAACTGGCCGAGCGCGCGGCACTGGAAACCGGTCTGCCCGTCGCGCAGCTCCGGGCCGAAGCAGCCAAGGCGGCCGGCCAGTTCCGGCAGTTCGCCGACGTTGTCCGCGCAGGCCGCTTCCACGGAGCCACCATCGACCCCGCCCAGCCGGAACGGCAACCGCGGCCGCGCATGGACCACCGCATGCAGAAGATCGCGGTCGGCCCGGTCGCCGTCTTCGGGGCGAGCAACTTCCCCATCTCCTACTCCGTCGCCGGCGGCGACACCGCCTCCGCACTGGCGGCGGGCTGCCCGGTCGTCGTCAAGGCGCACAACGCCCATCCGGGCGCATCGGAACTGATGGGACGAGCCATCCAGAGCGCCGCTGCCGACTGCGGACTGCACGAAGGAGTGTTCTCCCTGGTGCGCGGAGCGGGCAACGAGATCGGAGAGGCCCTGGTCGACCATCCGCTGATCAAGGCGGTGACCTTCACCGGTTCCGAGGGCGGCGGTATGGCGCTGTACCGGCGGGCACAGCTGCGCCCCGACCCCATCCCGGTCTTCGCCGAGATGACCAGCGTCAACCCGACCTTTGTCCTGCCCGCCGCGCTGGCGGCGCGCGGGGACCAGGTCGGCGACGGCTTCGCCGAGCGCATGCTCGTCAACGTCGGCCAGGCCTGCCTGAAGCCGGCCATCCTGCTCGCCGTCGACGGCCCGGGCTACGCCGAGATGCGCGAGGCGGCCGCCACACGAGTGAGCGCGATGGAAGCGCGCACCATGCTCACGCCAGGCATCCACGACGCCTACGCCCGCAACACACAGCGCCTGCACGACCTCGGTGCCACGACACTCACGCAGGGCCCGGAGCCCCAGGGCGCCTGGGAGGGCCGCTCTCAGCTGCTCGAGGTCGACGGGAACCGTTTCCTCGCCAGCCCCGCACTGGCCGAGGAGGTCTTCGGACCGGCCGCACTCCTGGTCCGCCTCAGCGGAATAGACCAGCTCCTCGAGGTGGCGCGAAGCTTCCGCGGTCAGCTCTCGGCCACGATGCACATCGACGAGCCCGACTACGACGACGCCGCACGGCTGCTGCCCATCCTGGAGCGCCGCACCGGCCGCATCGTGGTCAACGCCTTCGCCCATCCCCAGGAAGTCGGCCACGCCACCATCCACGGCGGCCCGTACCCGGCCACCACGGACAGTCGCTTCACCTCGGTCGGCATGAGCTCGATCGACCGCTTCCTGCGGCCCGTCACTTACCAAGGCTTCCCCGACGCACTGCTGCCCGACGCACTGGCCACGCGCAACCCCCTGGGGCTGTGGCGGCTGATCGACGGGCGCATGACCCACGACTGACGGACGCCCGCAAGGCTTGTCACACAGGGGACTGCACCGCGCAGGCCGGACCTCGGCCTGCAAACAACCGAACGGACAGGAAAGAAGCATGCGGATTCACGACAAGACCGCCTTGGTTACGGGCGCCAACCGGGGGATCGGCAGGGCGTTCGCCCGTGAGCTTGCCGAGCACGGCGCCACGGTCTATGCCGCGGCCCGCCGCCCCGAACTGATCACAGACCCGGGAGTGGTGCCGATCCAGATGGACGTCACCGACCCGGCCTCCATCACCAAGGCGGCCGAGGCCGTCGGCGACCTCTCGCTCCTGGTCAACAACGCCGGAACCGCTTTCGCTGCACCGGTGCTCACCGCGTCACTCGACGACGCCAGGCGCGAGATGGAGGTCAATTACTTCGGCACATGGGCTGTGACCCAGGCGTTCGCGCCGGCGCTGGCCCGCAACGACGGCGGTGCCGTCATCAACATGCTGTCCGCTGCCTCCTGGCTGGCTTTGGAGCAGGCACCCGGTTATGCGGCGAGCAAGGCAGCGCAGTGGTCGCTGTCCAACGCGATGCGGCTCGCCCTGCGCTCACAGGGAACCCGCGTGCTTGGTGTGCACGTCGGCTATGTCGACACCGACCTGTCTGCCCGTGTCGACCAGCCCAAGATCAGCACAGAGGAGGTCGCACGAGCCGCGATCAAAGCACTCCTCTCCGGCGAAGAAGAAGTGCTCGTTGACGAGTTCAGTCGTCAGATCAAGGCCGCACTGCCGAACGACATCGCCACGCTCTACCCGGCCCGGTGAGGATGACGCACGCACCAGCGGCGCCCGCAGTGATCACGCTGATGAAGCCGTCTCGGTAGCCCAGTGAATCTGAAGCAGACCGGTCTTTGTCCTGGTCCGCCGGGATCCTGCACTGCTGCTTCATTTCCCTCAAGATCGCGTAGCGGGCCGCTGGAACGCAACGTAGCGCTCGCCGTACGGTGCGGTGGTGGTTCGACGGTGCACATTGCGCCGAGGGTCGGCGCTCAGCCGCGTCGAGACGGCTCCGTCTTCGTGCGAGCGCTGAGGGCGCACCCGGGTCCAGGTCCGGTGCGGCAATCGGGCTTCGAGACGATCGGCAGGTGTCCTTGATTCTTTGGTACGCAGGCCGCGACGTGCCATCGCCGAGCAGATTGGGAGGCATCCCGTTCCGGCAGGCGAGGCTTGTAAGGCCCGGTCCCGTTAGTGAGGGTGGGGCGCGGGCCGGTGCGTTGATAGGTCCTCGCGTCTTGATCGGTACCGAGCTTGTTGATTGGCTGACCGGCAGGTCTGATCTTGGGCCCGTCGCATGGCCACTGCCCCTATCAGGACCGAGAGGCTCGTGCTCCGTGAGCCCGAGGCCCGAGACCGTGCGGTGTTCATCGAGCTGCTGGCATCGCCAGAGGTGCACACCTAACTCGGCGGCCCCGGCCACGAGGCGAGCTTGAGCGCGACATGCCCGGGGCGCCCGAGCGGTGGCCCGGGAGTTTCGTTGCTGATCTCGACGGGGCGATGATCGGCCAGATCCTGCTCAGGAGAGCAACGGGGCACCGTCGCCCAGCTGCAGCGGGGAAGTCGATCTCGGCTACCTTTTCCTGCCGCGAGCGTGGGGCTTCGGGTACGCCGCCGAGGCGTGCGCGGCGGCACTCGACTGTTCGACGGCGTCCTTCCCGGCGAGCCGGTGGGGCTCACCACCCAGACCGCCAACGTCGGCTCGATGCGCCTCGCGGCAAAGCCGGGGTTCACCGGGTAGAGAGGTTCCATGCCTGGGACGCCGAGCAATGGCTCGGCCTGCGGTCCCCGGTCGCGCCGTCCGATTGAGCTCGCGCTCGACAGCCGAATTCGCAAACTGGACAGCGTTGCTGGCGCGGGCCCAGCGCTGTCGAGACTCGCCACCATTTCACCAGGTGGAGACGGCCATGGTGCCTGCCGCCCGGACGCTCCCGCTCGACCGGGCTGGGAACCTCTTGGGCCTTTGTGAGCCGCCCTGTGAAGCCCGGCTCCTGCCGAAGCTACTTCTACTGGGCCCCGGCCTGGCCTGCAGCGAAGAACATCCCGCACCCTGCCTGGGTCCCCTGGCCGCAACTGCTCTTCCACCTGTTTCGGGCCGGGGCGAAGCAATGGCTCGATTCAGTGTCCACAGTTCATCCAACACGATTCACGCCCGCGACTGCCTCTACCCACGGCCACGCCGATGAGTAGCAAGCCGACAGCCACGTGATCAACAGCTTTTGACAGGGCCCCAGTAAGTGCCCCGTCCCGCCCCTGCTCCCGGTGTCGGTGGCGTGGGGGCAGAGCTCGACCTGCTGCAGGTTCGGGCGTTTACTTTGTCACACTTTAAACGCTCACGCTTTCCTCGTGCACCAGGTAATTTGTTGCCGGGTCGAGCTCCACGAGTGGGGTGGCCGAGAGTCGCGAAGGCCCTCCTGGCCGGGGCCGGACGCACATCAAGAGGCGGGCTCGGGTTCCGTTGCTGCATCGCTGAATCGCATTCGGGCTTGGCCACCAAAACACAGTCGACAGCCCAGGGCTCGAGAAAACCTTGGGCAACTCAAGGAGAAAAGATCATGAACAAACTCATACGGCGCATAGCGACCATGGGTGCTTCGATCGCGGTTGTCGGCGGGACCGTTCTGGCCGCCGAGGGTTCCGCCTCGGCCGTCGTGTTTGCGCCCAGTGGTCACCACGGGGCCATCGTCGCCGTCAGCACCGCCGACGCCCGCTACTCACCCTGGATCGCTGATCAGCTGGCACTCTTCGAGCACGGCAACGGCGGCGACTCCGGCCGTCGGTATCACTACGAGCACCCCGGGCACGACCACAGTGAGCGCCGTGAGCTCTGAAGGCGGCCGCAGCCCGGACATCGCCCGACCGGCAGGTATCCACGTCGGCGGGACACACCGCGAACTGTCGGCTGCCCGTTCTGCGCGAGTTCGTGGAGTGGTGGGCCATGTGCTTGAGCGCAGTGCCCTGGCGGAGCCGGCGGAAGGCGCGCACGCATTCGTGGCACTGGATCGTCCAGGCGTCCATGTGCCCGATCAGGTCATCCCGGCTGGTTCACTTCAAGCCCGGTGAGCTGCCTACGCCACGTGCCGACGGCGCTCACACCGCCAGTCCGCGCACGATCGCTGCGCTGGCCGCCCCACTGGCTGCCGGCTTGGCACGATCCTGTCCCGATACCTTCCTCACCTGCTCCTTCGCCGAGGGGGTGATCCGCTGCAGCACACCGCACGTCTCCTCGTCCACTGAAACCACCACCGCGGCGCCCCTCCCCGAGTTCTCGATCATGAACAGTGAGGGCCGGTCGGAGATGCGGATGCCGTACTGGAGAGCCCGCCCGAGTCCATGCAGCACACCTGCGCCGGCGGCTGAACGCCCGAGTTGCCGAGTGCTCGCCACAGACGGCCCGGACCCACCTTCGATTCCTGGCCTAAATCGCCTGTGTGTCCGGCGAGTTGCAGGACAGTGAACGACTGCCGCTGTGCCCTGCGCTTCACCGGCCTCCCGCACACCTGGAGTTTCGCGCTCTGCCGCGCCGACCGAGACGGCTACGCCGGCCAGTGCTTCCCGACGGACTGCTCGCAGGCAGCCTTGAAACTACCCGGACGGCGCCTGAAGCCTCTGCCGCGACAGCCCGAACGTCCGCAGAACAGCACTGACGCGAATCATGTTCAGCGTCTGGCAGTACGAGCAGCTCAATCCACCGACGCCGACGCATGTGTATGATGACCATCATCTAGTTGTCAGGGTGCGCAGGCGCTGCTTCTCGAAGGGAAGGCCGAGGATGGGGCACTCACAGGCGGAGAAGGCGGCATCCCGCGAGCGTGTGCTGCGCATCGCGGCCCGCAAGGTACGTGCGGAGGGCGTGACCCGCCCCGGCGTCGCGGAGCTGATGAAGGAGGCGGGACTCACGCATGGCGGCTTCTACAAGCACTTCGCCTCCCGCGACGACCTGATCGCCCAGGCCGCAGCCCGCGCCCTGGCGGAGGGCACGGCGAAGATGGAGAAAGCCGCGCAGAAGAACAAGCAGCAACCGCTGACCGGCCTGATCGACGCCTACCTCGGCAAGCAGCACCGCGACGCCCCTGCCACGGGCTGCGCCCTGGTCACCCTCGGTGCCGCGGCTGGGCGCAGCGACCAGCGCTTCAAGGCCGCCTACGAAAAGCAGGTCCGCACATACCTGGACCTGATCCCCGGCCTAGCCGACGGCGAGGAGGCACAGGCCGAGGCGGTGCTCACCCTCAGCGCCCTGGTAGGTGCCATGCTCATCTCCAGGGCCGTAGCCGATCCGGAATTCTCCGACGAAATTCTGGAGGTAGTCGCCGAACAGCTGAAGCGACGCGGGCTGGGAGCCGCGAACCCGGCTGCCTGATCCCCACCCACCGGCTTGAAGCGCGAGCGATCGCTTCAGATGCTGTCCCGGCTGATGCCTGCGAGGGCTTTTCGATCTTGAACGGTCTGTGTCGAACGGGATTCTCGATCGGGTGGTCGGGGCCGGGGCAATGCTCGCCATCGAGGCTGCCGCGGCAGCCGGCGGCGTGCAGCCCGTCATCTAGTTCACTGCCTTGTGCAGGAGGTGGGTGGTCGGTTCTCACTTCCTGATGGGCGGCGTCTGTCCGCCCTGTTGGAACGTCCACGGACTCGGGCGCCCAGCGCTGGCCTCGATGACCTGCCCCCCTCACCCGGGCCGTGTGGCCCACGGTGCCCAGCGCCTACATCGTGTGCCAGGAGGACCTGGCCATCATGCTGTTTTAAGAGGCATGGGCGAGCGCGCCCCAGGGAACTGGGAGGCTGCGCTCGGCACGATCGTCGTTCCTGTTGCAGCCCGGTGGAATCGGCCCGCTTCCTTCCGGGAGGAAGTCGCCCGGCCCACCTGCGAAACCCGTGGTCCCCTCTCATGTGAGGGCGTCACGTGAACCCGCCTTGTTTCACGTGGAGCGTCGCACGCCCGGGCTCGTCCCATGTCTTGCGGTTCCCGATGGTGATCTGCGGACTTTGGCTGTGACCGATCTCCATTCCGACGGCGCGGCAGCCCGGTTCCGATAGGTGGCCTGGCCGCGGGTGCTGGCTTACGTCACGGATGAGCACCGCACCGTAGGCCTTGATCATGAAAACCTTGCACGTTGATAGGAGAGTGTTGGTGAGCAGTGGTGACTCCCGCGGGCAGACCGCGACAGGCACCCTGATCGGCCGCAGCAGGGACCTGAAGCAGCTCCATGACCTGCTGGGTCTGGGAGCCGAAGGCGGAGCGCTGCTGTTGTCGGGCGAGGCGGGGGTCGGGAAGTCGGCACTCCTGGACGCGGTTGCTGAAGCAGCCTCGGTGGCTGGGGCCCGGGTGCTGCGCGCCACCGGAACACAGTTCGAGGCGGATTGCAGCTATTCGGGCCTCAACCAGGTTCTCTTCCCGCTTCAGGAGGCGATGGACTGTCTCGAGAACACATACCGCGACGTGCTCCGTGTCGCGTTGGGTTTTCAAAGCGGACCACCGCCGCAGAGGCTCGTCGTCTCCAACGCCACGCTGGCCCTGCTGCAGAAGGCCGCCGCCGACCAGCCCTTGCTGGTGATCATTGACGACCTGCCCTGGATCGACCGGCCAAGTGCCGCCGTACTGGATTTTGCTGCGCGGAGAATGACCGGCAGCGGGGTGAGTCTGCTCGCCGCGGCGCGTTCGGGATCACCGCCCCTGTACGAGAGCGGCGGACTGCAGGAGTACGCGCTGGCGCCTTTGGACAAGGAAGCTGCGGACCACCTGCTGACCAGCCGGTTCCCGGGCCTCGCCGGCAGGGTGCGCGAGCGTCTGATGACCACCGCTCAGGGCAACCCCCTGGCGCTGCTGGAGCTGCCGACGGCGCTGCGCGCGGCACAGCTTGCCGCGCTGGAGGAACTGCCCGCCGTACTGCCGCTGCCTCGACGCCTGGGAAACCTCTTCGGCTCCCGGATCGCGGGCCTGCCCGAGCGGTCGCAACGTCTGATCTTGTTGGCGGCGCTGGAGGGGACCGGCGATCTCGGCATCCTTCAGGCGGCCGCGCGCCAGGCTGGCCTCGGGGACGCCCTGGATGATCTCGCACCTGCCGAACGGGCTCACCTGGTGCACATTGACCTGGAGACCCGGCGGCTGAGCTTCCGCCACCCGCTGGTTCGCTCCGCCTCCGTGGAGACCTCCGCGAGCGGCGCGCGGCACGCGGCACACCGCGCGCTCGCCCACGCCCTGGCGGAGCAGCCCGAGCGCCAGGCCTGGCATTTGGGCGAGGCGACCCTGGAACCGGACGAGCATGTGGCCGCGCTCCTGGAACACGCCGCGTGCCTGACCCTGCAACGCGGTGACGCCGTGGGGAGTGTGCGGACGCTGATGAGGTCCGCGGCACTGACCCCGCACGGCCCCGAGCGCGGTCGTCGGCTGGCTGAAGCCGCCTACATCGGTGCCGAATCCACCGGCTCGCTGCACAGTGCCCAAGCGCTCCTCGACGACGTCCGGCAGGCCGGCCCGACTGTGCAGGTCTCCCTGCGCTCCGCCGCCGCAGAAGCTGTCCTGCTTCTCAACGGTGACAGCGACCTCGACACGGCCCACCGGCTGCTGGTCTGTGCCATCGAGGACACCCCTCACGAGTACGACGCGCGGGACGCGGCACTCATCGACGCCCTCCATCTTCTTCTGCTGATCTGCTTCTACGGCGGGCGGCAGGAACTGTGGCGCCCCTTCTACACCGCGCTGGAGCGGCTCAGGCCAAAGGTTCCGCCGACCCTGTCCGCAGCGGCCAAGACGTTCTCCGACCCGGCGCGCACGGGCGCTGCGGCACGTGAGGAACTTGAGCGGCTCCTCGCGGAACTGCCGCAACAGACCGATCCCGCCGAGATCGCGAGGACCGGTACGGCCGCTCTCTACCTCGATCGGCTGGGTGACGTTCGCGAAGCCGCCTGGCGGGTGGTGCGCCAGGGTCGCGCCGGCGGTCCGGCCCGCCGGCATCTGGCCGGACTGATGCACCTGTGCCTGGACGACTACCTCGTGGGCAGTTGGGACGAGGCGCAGCAACTGGCGGACGAGGGCAGCCGACTGTGCGACGACTACGGATACACCTTTTTCTCTTGGTACTTCCTCTCCATCCGGGCGATGGTCGCCGCGGCCCGCGGCGAAGAGGCGACCTGCCGAACGGCGGTCGACCGGATCACACGCTGGGCGACACCTCGGGGAGTCCACAGCGCCCTGCACTACGCCCACCACGCGGCAACCATCGCCGCCCTGGGAAGCAGTGACTTCTCCAGCGCCTACCAGTACGCGAGCGCCATCAGTCCGGCGGGTCGGCTCGCCTCGCACGTGCCGCACGCTCTGTGGGTGATGATGGACCTGGTCGAGGCGGCTGTCCGCACCGGCAGCCAGGAGGAGGCCGTGCGCCATGTGCGGGCGATGCAGGACGCCGACGTCGCAGCACTCTCTCCACGGCTCGCCCTCGCCATGCAAGCCTCCGCCGCGTTGTGTACACGTGAAGACGCCGCGGCCGTGCGATTGTTCAAGACCGCGTTGGACATCTCTGGAGCGGATCGGTGGCCCTTCGACTACGCCCGCGTACAGCTGTTCCTCGGTGAGCGACTGAGGCGTATGAGGGCGACGGAGAAGTCCAGAAAGCCACTGAGCGTCGCCCTGGTCACTTTCGAACGGCTCGGAGCCCGGCCATGGGCGGAGCGCGCAGGGAAGGAACTCCGCGCCGCCGGGGCAAACACGCGGCGTGCGAGACAAGAACGTACGCATGCGCTCACTCCGCAGGAGATGGAGATCGCCCGGCTGGCGGCATCCGGCCTGACCAACAAGCAGATCGCCGAACGTCTCTTCCTCTCTCACCGGACCATTGGCGCCCACCTCTACCAGCTCTTCCCGAAACTTGGCATCACCTCGCGGGCCATGCTGCGAGATGCCCTGGATTCCGATACGGCCTCCGACATCTGATCCCCCTGATTCCGCCCGGTCCCAGCCTCCGGGGCCGGGCACGGGCAACAGCCCCGGGATCACACATGCGGGTCCGCAGACCAAGCAGCCCTCTGTGCCGCCCCAGGACGGAGCTGCTACGCCGGACCCCCCTATCCGGCCAGTTCCTGTTCATGGTGGAGTGCGGGCCGCCGCCTCGTCATCCGTCACATGACCTGGCCACCGAACGGCCCTGCCGATTGCCTAGGTAACCCGACCACCGGACGGTCTGGGCCGGCGGGACGGCACACCCCCCTCTGGTAATTCGCCTTCGACAGATGCCGTAACCGACCCGCCGCAGCCGGACGCCGGGGGAATGGCTGACCGCCAGCCAACAGGCAGCCAACAGGCCCACACAGCTGGTCGTTGCCGACGCCCGGGTCGGCTTGGCCGAGGACTGCCCGCACCCCAGCCGACGGGAAACCAGCAGCACCGCTTTCTCGTTGGCCTTCCACCTGAACCACTGATCGGCTGCTCATGACCGCTCATGAAGACGTGAACCCGTACCTAGGCAATCGGCAGTCGGTCCTTGGCAACCGAAGTCATGTGACGGATTACCGAGACGGCAGCCCGCACCCAGTATTGAAGCGTCGGCCGAACAGGGACGGACGGCGCGAAAACACGCCACCGTCCGGCGGCGGAACACGACCAGGTTCACCGCAGGCGAAATCCCTGCGAGCCCGGCTTCGACGCCTGCCCTTCACGGCTTCCAGTGAACTCAGAAACCAAGGGAAACGAAACCAATATGTCTGATATTTCCGGAACCCCTGCGATCCGGCCATTCACGTTCGAGTTCTCCGACGCGGAGCTCGAGGACCTGCGTGCGCGGATCAAGGCGGCGCGGTGGCCTGAGAAGGAGACCGTTGCGGACCAGTCGCAGGGCGTGCAGCTGGAGACGATGAAGGAGCTCGCTCGGTACTGGGCGGAGGAGTACGACTGGCGCAAGGCCGAGGCCAAGCTGAAGGCGTTGCCGAATTTCACCACCGAGATCGATGGGCTGGACATCCACTTCATCCACGTCCGCTCCAAGCATGAGGACGCGCTGCCGCTGATCGTCACCCATGGCTGGCCAGGCTCGGTCATCGAGCAGCTGAAGATCATCGACCCGCTGGTCAACCCCACCGCCCACGGCGGCAGCGCCGCGGACGCCTTCCACGTAGTGATCCCCTCTATGCCCGGATACGGCTTCTCAGGTAAGCCGACCACCACCGGATGGGGGCCCGAGCGTATCGCCCGCGCCTGGGGCGAGTTGATGAAGCGCCTGGGCTACACCAAGTACGTCGCGCAGGGCGGCGACTGGGGCGCGATCGTCACCGACCTGATGGGTGCGCAGGAGCCCGAGGGCCTGATCGGCATCCACACCAACATGCCCAAGGTGATTCCGGCGGACATCGACGCCGCGCTCATCGCGGGCAACCCGCTGCCTGCGGGCCTGTCGCTCTCCGACGAGGAGAAGGCCGCTGTCGAGCAGCTGGACTTCGTCTACCGGCACGTCTACTACGCCTACATGATGGGCTCGCGCCCGCAGACCCTGACCGGCCTGGTGGACTCCCCGGTCGGCCTGGCGGCCTTCCTGCTCGACCACGACGCGGCCAGCCTGGCCCTCATCTCCCGGGTCTTCGCCGGAGTCACCGAGGGCCTGAGCCGTGACGACGTCCTGGACAACATCACCCTCTTCTGGCTGACCAACACGGCGGTCTCCGCGGCCCGCCTCTACGCCGAGAACAAGACCTCCTTCTTCGGCATCAACGACGTAACCCTCCCGGTCGCCGTGAGCGTCTTCCCCGACGAGCTCTACCAGGCCCCCAAGAGCTGGTCCGAGCAGGCCTACCCCAACCTCATCCACTACAACAGGCTCCCCAAGGGCGGTCACTTCGCCGCCTGGGAGCAGCCGCAACTGCTCGTCGATGAGGTCCGCGCCGGCTTCCGGCCGCTGCGCTAGACGACCGTCCCCGACCATCTGCGCACGCTCCCGGCCTAGGGCCCCAATGCCCGCCCCGCAGGGCCTGGGTCGGCGAGTACGGCACTAGACCGGGGCTGTCGAGGGTCTCGCAGTTGAGACCCTCGACAGCCGGAGGTGGGCACACAGCCTCCCGTCCGTGCGTGGTCGTAGAGCTGATAGTGCACTGCGCTCCCATCCACATCTCTGGGCGTCGATGCCCCTCGCTCGCCGGAACTCGCCGACCCGCGAAGGGCCGACACCATGGACCGGCAGCCTTCGAAGCCCTGCGGGGCCTCGGGTTTCCTGGACAAGGGCGGCATCGCCGGCCCGAAGCTCTCGCTGCCCCACCACCGCGCCAGCGACGGAGCGGGACGCAAAGGCAGCACCCACCGCCAGATGATCGTCGTGCAATGCCCGTTACTTCAGTGACAGCGGGTGTGCCATCGACTGCTCTGCCCAGACGCTCTTGCCTTGTTCCTGGAAGCGGGCGCCCCAATGGTCCGCGAGTGCTGCGATGATGAACAGTCCGCGGCCGGTCTCGTCGATGGTGCGGGCATGTTTGACGTGCGGGGCGCTGGTCGCGGCGTCGCTGACCTCGCAGGTCAGTTTCTGCTCCAGTATCAGGCGCAGTCGCAGGGGAGGGGCGCCGTAGCGGATTGCGTTGCCGACGAACTCACTGACGATGAGCTCGGTGGTGGACGCTGTTTCCTCGTCCACGCCCCACAGTTCCAGCTGGTGGCGGGTCGCTTCGCGGGCGAGCGAGGCTGCCTTGGGGTGGTCCGGCAGTGAGCGGGTCAGTACGTGGTCTGCGGGCAGTGCCTTGGTGCGGGCGAGCAGCAGCAAGGTTTCGTTGCTCGGGGAACCTCGGAACGCGGAGGCGATGGTGTCGCGTAGCTCAGACAGGGGCCTGGTGCTGGCGCCGTCCAGGAGCGGATGCAAAGGGCCGGATGGCGCCAGTACCTCGTCCGCGAGTGCGGCCGTGCCCATCGCCAGTGTGCTCCCTTCGGGGAGGCCGACGGTGGTGGCAGGGAATGGGGCGTTGTCTGTTCCAGTGAGCAGGGGGCCTGGTGAGGCGGGCAGGACGGCCGAGGTGCCGTCGGGGAAGACTGCGACTGGTTCCGGCAAGCCGGCACGGGCGATGGTGCAGGTGAGCTCGACCGGGTCGTAGATTGCGATGGCGCATCTGGCGGTGAGCGGCTCGCGGTCGAGGGGGTCCATGGGAGGCATCGCGGCGCGTGCGGACAGCAGGCGGGCCGCGGTGTCGCTGAGACGGGCCAGTAGCTCGTCGGGCGGCAGGTCCAGGGCCGCGAGGGTGTGAACGGCGGTCCGTAGCAGGCCCATGGTGATGGCTGCGGCGATGCCCTGCCTTGCGACGTCGCCGACGATCAGCGCGGTCCGCACGCCGGGCAGCGGGATCGCGTCGTACCAAGCGCCGCCGCCCTGGGGACTGGGAAGGTGCAGTGGAGAGATTTCCACGGTGGTCCGTGTTGCCGGAGGCCGGGGGAGAAGCCTGCGTTGAGCAGTGGATGCGATGATCCATTCACGCATGTACCGATGGGCGTTGTTGAGGCACAGTGCGGCATGAGCGCACATTGCGGATGCCACCATGACGTCGTCCTCCTCGAAGGGGGCTTCGTTCTGGTGGCGGTAGAAGCTGACTACGCCCAGAGCCTGGCCGTGCAAGGTCAGCGGCGCCACGATCATGCAGTGGGCTCCTGATCGTTTGATCACGGCGGCTCGGATCGGGTCGGCGGCCAGCCAGGAGCTGTCCTCCTCGATTGCGACGAGCCGCGGCCTGAGGTCGGACAGGATGCGCGAGTAGGGGGTAGCAGGGGGCAGGGGGCGAACGGTTGCGACCGGGGCTCCGCAGATGAGGCTCCGGGACGCCGTACGGCGCAGGGGAAGGTCCTGTGGGGCCGGGGTCGGGGGAGGGTCCTCTCCGCGGACGACGTCCTCGACCACCTCGACGTCGGCGCTGCCCGCGAAGCTGGGCACCACTGCCTCCACCAGCTCCCGGCACACGTCCATCACGTGCATCCGGTGCCCCACCTGGGCGCGGACCGTGTCCAGCAGCGCCAGGCGGTTGCGGGCGTTTTCCCGTTCGGTGACGTCGACCACGGGCACCACCAGTCCGAGCACATCGCCGTGGGAATCTTCCAGGCGGAAGTAGGAGACGGTGAAGATGCGCCTTCCGGGCCGACCCGGCACCTCGACGTCTCGGAGGAGCCGATCGACCACCGGCTCCCCGCTTTCGAGGACGCCTTGCGCCACGGCGGCTTCGTCCTCGGGGCGTTCAAAGGCGTACACCTCGGTGAAATACCTACCCACCAGGTGTTTTACCGTGCCTTCCTGCAGCCCGTGGGCGGGGGGCTCATGCGGACCACGCGCAGCTGGTCGTCCAGCACGTACAGTTCCACCGCGGACTGGGAGAACACGGTCTGCAGGACCGCCTTGTCCTGCCTTGAGACGGCATCCTCGGTTACGGTCACCTGCCACACCATGGAGGTGCCCTGCAGCACTGGCTTGACCAGCACAGCGGCCGTCTCGGAGAACCGTTTCCGCCGCCAGTCGTCAGACGTGGCGGCCTCGCGCATGAGCACGCTCAGAGACTGGCCGACAGCCTCCTCGGCGGACCATCCGAACAGCTCCTCCGCCAGGCGTCCCCACTCGACCACTCGGCCGCCCTCGTCAATGAGCGCAAGCACGTCATTGTCGGGCATCCCAAAGCACCTCCGCCTGGATCCCTGCCCACCCTGTGCCGGCGGCAGGCTCGTCCACCCGGCAGATACACCGGGCGGCTCTTCTCCAGAAAGCCCCGCCCTGGCTCATGCAGCAACCGGGCGCGCTAGGACGCTCACCGTCGTGGTACCAGCCCGGCACGGGCCTCGGCCGCGATCTGGTCCGAGACGTCGCTCGCGGCGGATCGGCGAAAGGCGGCAGCCGGGTCAGTCGTGCGCGGTGACGTTGGCGGTCAGACGCTCCAGGAGGGACTTGGCAGCGCCGACCTCCCAGTCGGCCAAGCCCACGGCCTTGCCTATGGCGGCGGGGATGGGGCGAGCGCGTTCGCGGAGCTCGGCCCCTTGCGGGGTGAGGGTGATCTGCACCGAGCGCTCGTCGCTTGCCTGCCGTTCGCGCCGGATCAGCTCGCGTGCTTGCAGACGCTTGAGAAGCGGCGTCAGAGTGCCGTAGTCGAGCTGCAAAAGCGTGCCCAGGGTCTTGATGGACAGGGCGCCGTGCTCCCACAGGACCAGCATCACCAGGTACTGGGGATAGGTCAGATCGAGCTCCTCCAGCAACGGACGGTAGCGGTTCGTCAGCGCCCGCTGCGCCGCATACAGGGCGAAGCACATCTGATCCTCGAGAAGCAGACTGCCCTCGGGCGCCTGGACCTGCTCGACGTCTGGTTCACTGCCCCCCTTGGACTCACTCATCACGACTCCTCTCTCCCGCTTGTCCTTCACTCACAAGGCTACGTCCAATCGAGCGCAACGGTTCAACGCCCAATCTTATATTGGACGCAAGGTAAACTGGTGACGGGTACATGGGGGTACCTCGCTACGCTCCGGCAGGAGGATTGGGGCCTCAAATCGCCCGCCGGCTGCCGTCGGCACCCTGAAACGATGCTTGCCACCCCGTCTCGTGGCAGCGCCGTGATCCCCCAGGCCACCGCCTTCAATGGGCAAGGCGCTGGTCACCATCGCCGCCTTTCGCTCCCGCAGGTGCGGGCGGGAGCGTGTCGGTCCGTCTCGGTCTTCCAGCACCATTGAGCAGGCCGCCCACGCCACCTTCGCTGACCACTGTCCCCGCGCAACCGGGATACGGTCTCGGTTGCCGCGCGGGGGTCTTTCCTGGGTTGCCCGGTGGCGCGTCCTCTCGGCGCGGGGGTGTGGTTGTCAGCCTCGGTGGGCTTCGAGAAGCCTGAGCCAGACTTCACCGAGGGTGGGGAAGGCGGGGACGGCGTGCCAGAGCCGCTCGAGCGGGACTTCGCCTGCGACGGCGATGGTGGCGGAGTGCACGAGTTCGCCGACGCCGGGGCCGGTGAAGGTGACTCCGGCGACGGTGCCGCGGTCGAGGTCGATGAGCATGCGGGCCCTGCCGCGGTAGTCCTCGCCGTACTGGTGGGCACCGGCGACGTGTGCGAGGTCGTAGTCCACGACCTTGATCCGGCGTCCGTTCTGCTCGGCCTCGCGGGTGGTCAGGCCGACGGCGGCGACTTCCGGGTGGGTGAAGACGACCTGGGGCACAGCGGCGTGGTCGGCGGTGGCGGCGTGGGCGCCCCACGCGGTGTCATCGACAGGCTCGCCGTTGGCCCGGGCGCCGATGACGGCGCCGGCGATCCGGGCCTGATACTTTCCCTGGTGGGTCATCAGGGCACGGCGGTTGACGTCACCCACTGCGTAGAGCCAGTCGTCGGCGATGGCCGTCACGCGGAAGGTGTCGTCCACGGTGAGCCAGTCACCGGGGGTGAGGCCGACGGTCTCCAGGCCGAGGTCGGCGGTGCGCGGGGCCCGGCCGGTGGCCAACAGGATCTCGTCCGCAGCCAGTTCACTCCCGTCCGACAGCGTGATCCGCACTTCCCGGTTGCTACCGCCCTCACGCACAAGGGAAGTCACGGAGACCCCGAAGCGGATGTCGACGCCGGCGTCGCGCAGTCCGTCGGCGACCATCTCGCCTGCGAACGGCTCCATCCGCTCCAGCAGCGCATTCTCGAGGACCAGCATGGTGACCTGGGAGCCCAGGGCCTGCCAGGCGGTGGCCATTTCGACGGCCACCACGCCGCCGCCGACCACGGCGAGGCGCCTGGGTACCTGGGCGGCGCTGGTGGCCTCGCGGCTGGTCCAGGGGTCGACGGCCTCGATTCCGGGCATGGGGGGCAGGGCGGCGCTGGTGCCGGTGGAGATGGCCACGGCATGCCGGGCGGTCAACTGGATGGTGTGGCCTTCGGCAGTCTGCACGGCGACCTGGCGGGTGCCGGCAAGCCGGCCATGGCCGCGGATCAGGTCGACGTCCACCGAGTTCAGCCATGCAACCTGATCGTCGTCCATCCAGTGCGAGGCCATGGCGTCGCGGTGGGCGAGGACCGCGGCGACGTCCAGGGGTCCGGTGACTGCCTGGCGCAGGCCTGGTATGCGGCGCGCGTCGGCGTGCGCCACCACCGGCCGGAGCAGGGCCTTGCTGGGGTCACAGGCCCAGTACGAGCACTCGCCGCCGAGGAGTTCTCGTTCGACGATCACGGTGCTGAGACCGGCGGCGCGGGCCCGTTCGGCCACGTTCTCACCGACCGGACCTGCGCCGATGACAATCACATCGTAGGTGCGGGTTTCGTTCATCACTGCTCCGTTCTTGCGTCACTAAGCCAGCTGTTCCGGCTTGCGTGCCTGTAGCGGTGTCTGCTGCACGCCGGTTCGTCGCCGAAGCGGCTTGATGCCTGGCCGGTGACGGTGCTTCGGTGGCACCCGAGGTCGAACTCCGGGTGTCTGATGGAAGGGCCGTGCGGCCGCGTGCTGGGTGTTCAGCCGCTGCCCGGTGGCCGGGAGGTCTGCCGCATCGCGGACGGATATGGCTGGTCAAGCTAGATCAGTCCGGGCGGTTGGCGCGGCCCGGTGGTGGCCGGACCGCTGGGCGGTGATGCTTGCCTGCACACCCAGCGGTCCGGCGTCAGCACCCGAGACTCGGGCTGCCCGGAGTACGTCGCCGTGTGCTTGCTGCCGGGTCCGGTTCGGGTTTGCCGGTGATGCACTCGGGTCGGGGGTCGTGGCCGGGGACGGTCACGGCCGACCGTGCCCGGCCGTGCCGGTGTGCTGTCAGCGGCCGGCGAGCCGCTGCTTCACCTCCTGGAGCACCCAGCCGTTGCCGTCCGGGTCGCTGAAGGTGAGGTAGGAGCCGTAGGAAGCGCGCTCGGGGTGCACACCGGCAAGCCGCTCCTGGCCGGGACCGTTGTGCACGGTGTCCCCGGCGTCGTGGCCGTGGTGGAGCAGGCCTCCGGCGTCGTGGAAGATCTCGCTGACATCGATGCCGCGGGCGACGAGGTCGGTGCGGGCCTGCTCGATGTCCGAGACGATGAGGTAGAGGCCCTGGGTCGAGCCGGGCGCGGCGGTGGTCATACCGTCGCCGAAGATGATCGAGCACTCCGAGCCCGGCGGTGTGAAGTGCACCACCCGGAATTCCTCGTTGGCGGTGTAGTCCACGTCCAGGCGGAACCCCAGGGCCTCGTAGAAGGCCTTGGCGCGGTCGACGTCCGAGACGGGCAGTACGAGGAGTTCAAGTTTCAGGTTCATTGGGGGGTGTCCTTCTTTGTGGTGTCGGGGAAGTTGTGCACTTTGGGTGCAGCCGGCCGATAGCCCGGGTGCAGCGGACGCAGGTATGTCCGTCGTCGCTGCTGTCGCGGTGGACAGGGCAATGACCCACGGGCCGCAACGCACGGGCCGGTGCTGACGAGCGGGCCGGGGACGATGCACCAAGAGGTGCCTGGGGCCTACCGCTCGCTGATGGCTTCGTTGCCGTGTCCGTCGCGAGGACGGAGCCTGCAGCGGGAGAGCGGTGTCGGAGAGCTGTCGTCTCCGGCCTGTGCCCGAATATACCGAGTGCACAAGCAAAGTTTGCGCGTGGAACCTGTGACGAAGGAGACAGCGACAGATGCCGTGGTGCCGTGCGCACCCCGTGGAGTCGTATGCCGGCCTGCGAAATGGGCTGATCGCATCATGTCTGGCGCGGCCGGATGTGATGGAGGGCACCCGTCGACCAAGCAAGCCTGTGGCAATCTACCTTTTGTGCGTTTTTCTTTTGCGTCCTATCCGTCGTTCAAAGCGGCCTCGTGGACCCACACGCCTCGCTCGGGCGACAGCCACGCCGCCGTGCACCTCTTCAAGAGCCTGATCGCCGCGGTGCTTGCGTGGGGTGCCACCATCCGCTGGATGCCCGTGCAGGACCAGTACCTTGCCGTGGCCGGTGCGCTGCTCCTGGTGAACACCTCCACCGTCTACCGCTCGGTGAACCGGGCCCTGCACAGCGCCTTCACCCGGATCGCCGGAACCGCGCTGGCGCTCTTGGTGGTCTGGCTGCTCGGCTCGGCCGTCGGAACGGTGGCCGCCGTCCTGGCGATCACCCTGGTCACCGCAGGCCGCCAGATCTCCGACGACCGTCTGCAAATCGCCTCCAGCGCGGTGCTCACCCTCGCTGCGGCCACCGCGGCCACCGCGGCCCCGGTCGGCCATGCGATCCTCGCGGCGATCGGCACCGTACTGGGCGGAGCAACCGGTATCGCGGTGAACGCTCTCGTCCTGCCGCCACTCCACCTCGCCCAGTCCGACACCGCCATCCGTGATCTCGCCGGGTCGATGGGCGCGCTGCTCCGCCAGATGGGCGGCGGCCTGTGCGAGCGCCAAGACCTCGACCGGGCCGACCTCTGGCTGGAGCAGGCCCGCGGCTTGGAGCGGCTGGTCGGTGAGGCGCAGCAGCACGTTGAGGAGGGCCAGGAGTCCTTGCGCTGGAACACCCGCTGCGCCTTCGGCCGCTGCGGCTCGGTTACACACAGTGAGCTATGGCACGCTCTGCGCGGTGTCTCATTCCAGATCCGCGGCATCGCCCGGACACTCGCCGACAATGCGGACGACGGGGGCGCCCGCTGCCTCGGCCCGGTCTTCCTGGAGCGCTACGCCGAGCTGCTGGAGCTGGCCGGCGATGCGGTGGAGACGTTCGTCGCACCGTACGGGCCGGAGCCGGCCGACCAGGACGCCGCCCGGAAGCGGCTGCGGGGGGCGTTGGAACGCGCCCAGTCCTGGCACGACACCATGACCAACCTGGTCGGGCACGGCACCCTGGCCCGCCCACATGCCTGGCACGTCTACGGATCGCTGATGACCGACCTCGAGCGGCTACTGATCGACCTCGAGCGCACCGACACCCACGCCCTGCCCGCCACCTGACCGGACCGTCCAAGCGGGTACACCCGGTGCCGACGAGATGGACCAGATGCCTGGACGCGTATGAGCCACCGGCAGACCAGTACATCTGCGGTCCGTCGTCGGGCGTCGGCCACTACAGGGCCAGCAGAGCTTGTTCGACGACCTCGGTCAGGGCCGGATGGATATACAGCACGTCACGTCCCACCTGATCTACCGTCAGCCCCAAGGCCATGGCCTGGATCAGCGGCTGTATGAGCGTCGCGGCCTGGGGGCCGATGATGTGAGCGCCGAGAATCGTGCGCTCGGCTGGGTCGGCCAGGACCTTGGCGAAGCCGGTGGTGTCCTCCAGGGCCCACCCGTATGCGGTGTCCGCGTAGTCACGGACACTCACGCGGTAGTCGACCTGGTGCCGGCGTGCTTCCTGCTCTGTAAGGCCGACACCAGCGATCTGCGGGCTGGTGAACACCGCATGCGGCGCCACCTTGTTCGTGAGCGTCCGCGCGTCGTCCGGATGGAGGATGTTGTGCCGCACGAGCCGTGATTCAGCGTTCGCCATGTGTTTGAGCTGGAAGTGGTTCACCGCGTCACCGAGCGCCCAGACGCCCGGCACGGACGTGCGATAGGCACCGTCGGCGGCTATGTGGCCGTGCTCGTCGAGTTCAAGCCCGCCGACGACGGCCCGCAGCCGGTCGGTGTTGGGCCTGCGGCCGACGCAGACCAGCAGCAGGGCAGCATCGATGACCTGCTCCCCGTCCGGGCACACCACGGTGGCGGCCACACCGTCCCCATGCGGTTCGACGGATGCGACCTCTGCATCGAGAAGCACACGATGCCGCCGGGACGCGAGTTCCGTGAAGCGCGCCGACACTTGCTCGTCCTCCGCCATCAGCAGACGCGGCCCGCGCTGCACGATGGTGATGCTGGTGCCGAAGGCGCTGAACACGTGGCCGAACTCGGCCGCGATGAAGCCGCCCCCGATCACGACCATGGACGGGGGCACATCATCAATCCGCATGATGGTGTCCGAGGTGTGGTACGCCACGGTGTCGAGGCCGGGGATGTCCGGTACTACCGGCCGTGACCCGACCGCTATGGCAAATGTGTCGGCGGTGATCCGCTCGTCTCCGACCTGGACCACCTTCGGGGCGACGAACCGTGCCTCCTCGGTGTACACGTCGACACCGTTCTTCCTGCGGTAGTCAACCGCACTCTCGTGCAGCGGATCGATGCGGCTGAACACCCGGTCACGGACGGCTTTCCAGTCGACGGGCGCGATACACGTGTGCACGCCAAGTCGCTCGGCCGCCCGTGCGTCCTCGGCCGCGTCCGCCGCGATGACGAACATCTTGCTCGGGATGCACCCGCGGTTGAGGCACGTGCCGCCGAAACGGTCAGGTTCGACAATGGCGGTCTCGAGGTGATCGAATTCCTCGTTGAGCAGCATGTTGCCGCTGCCTGCCCCCAGGACGACGAGATCGTAGTGACGCATGCCCGTCCGCCTTCCACAGGGGAGATGCCGACCGTGCAGTGCCCGGTCGGCAGAGCGCAGTCCACCAATCACAATTCTGGCTGGGACGTCCCCCTCCCACCAACAGCACGAAGACCAGGGCCGGTGGCCCTGCGCCCCTGCGGGTGAGGCGGACACGTCGCCTCCGCAGGGGCACGGTTGTCTGCGCGGATGGTGTCGCCCCGAGGTAGGGGGACCACGATGGTCGAGGTGGCCGGGCACTCGGCGCGGCTGCAGGTATCTGGTGCTCAAGGCGCGTCGGTCGCGCAGCCGGGGACGATGGTCGACCTCGCCCGCACGGCCTCCCCTCGGGCACGGTGACCTTTGCCACTCTTTACGTGCTCCAAATTAACTTGTGTACAAGGTGATGTGGCGATAGGTTTTTCGTGGGTTGGCGAGGACGGAACTAGCGCCCGTCGACTGCGACCACCTGTTGAGACAGAAGCGAGGACATCGCCGTGGTTTGAAGCTCGGACTCAACGTGCTGCCCGTCTCCGACGCGGATCGGGTGCGAAGGGTCTCGGCGAGGTGCTACTCCGGGGTGCGCTTCTGCCGCCGGATCGAGTACTCGATCATCTTCGGCGGCCGGATGGCCGCGCCTCGGCTCGCATCAGTGCCTGGTCTTCTGTATGGAGCACGTAGGTGCGGTCCCGCAGACTCGTGCGGTTACCTAAGTAATCGCAGCCTCTGCCTCGGTACCTGCAGCCATGTGACAGATTACGGGAATGGCAGCCGGGCCCTACTGTTAATGGAGTCGTCAGAACGGGAACGGGTGGCGCGGTGAGTCCGCGCTGGCCGCAGGAAGAGATGGCGGGCTCATCTCGGGAGGAATTCTTGGGAACCCGGCATCATTAACTCCAGATGCAAGGAACCCGGCGTGTATTCCACTCCCGGAACGCCGGTAGTCCGTCCCAGTCCCCGTTCACCAGGCGGCACTTGAGGACCTGAGTGTGCGGACCAAGACCGCGTGCTGGCCCAGGAGAGAGACGTCTCCGGTCAGTTGCAGAGCATGCTCCCGGCGCACTCTCCAGGGCCAGGAACTGGGCGAGAAAGGCCTACCCCAACGCCGGGGATGCTCCACTGCCAACCTTCGCCGCTCTTGGGCAGGCGAATTCACATATCCATTTGCATCGACGGAAGTGCTGCACAGTCCTTTCCGATAATCAATTGCACGACCAGGAGGCTGAAATGTCCGTCGCATCCACTACGATCCGCCCGTTCAAGGTCAATATCCCCGAGGCAGAGCTCAAGGAACTGCATGCACGTGTCGTGTCTGCGCGGTTGCCGGGGAAGGAGACCGTCTCCGACCTGTCGCAGGGTACGAAGCTGGAGACGGTGAAGCAGATCGCCGGTTACTGGGCGTCGGGCTACGACTGGCGCAAGGTGGAGGCGAAGCTGAACTCCTACCCGCAGTTCCTCACCGAGATCGACGGGGTGGACATCCATTTCCTCCACGTCCGTTCCAAGCATGAGGGTGCGCTGCCGCTGATCGTCACGCACGGCTGGCCGGGTTCGGTCATCGAGCAGCTGAAGATCATCGACCCGCTGGTCAACCCCACCGCGCATGGCGGGAAGGCGTCGGATGCCTTCCATGTGGTGATCCCCTCGATGCCCGGTTACGGCTTCTCCGGTAAGCCGACCACGACCGGCTGGGGCCCGGACCACATCGCCCGAGCCTGGGCTGAGCTGATGAAGCGTCTGGGCTACACCAAGTACGCCGCGCAGGGCGGCGACTGGGGTGCGGTCATCGTGGACCTGATGGCTCTGCAGAAGCCTCAGGGGCTGGCCGGTATCCACACCAACATGGCTGGTGTGGTTCCGCCCGCGGTCGACGCCGCGCTCTTCGCCGGAAACCCGGTGGACACCAGCAGCTTCTCCTCGGACGAGAAGCGGGCGGTGGAGCAGCTGGACTTCTTCTACAAGCGTGTCGGCTACGCCAACCAGATGGGCCGGCGCCCGCAGACCCTGGTCGGACTGACCGATTCCCCGCTGGGTCTGGCGTCCTACCTGCTTGACCACGACACGGCCAGCCAGGAACTGATCTCCCGCGCCTTCGCCGGCCACCCCGGTGGCCTGAGCCGCGACGACTTCCTGGACAACGTCACGCTGTACTGGCTGACGGACACCGCGGTCTCCGCAGCCCGCCTGTACTGGGAGAACAAGTTCCAGTTCTTCGGCAGCAAGGGCGTGACCCTGCCGGTGGCCGTCAGTGTCTTCCCCCACGAGATCTACGAGGCCCCCAAGAGCTGGGCCGAGAAGGCCTACCCCAACCTGATCCACTACAACACCCTCCCCACCGGCGGCCACTTCGCCGCCTGGGAGCAGCCCAAGCTCTTCGTCAACGAACTGCGCGAAGGCCTGCGACCGCTGCGCTAACCGCCAGCGCCTCTCCCCACGCCCCGCCGCCTCATCCGACAGGCGCCTGATTTCCCGCACCAACCGGCCGCCCCCGCATCCGCAAAAGCAGCGAGGCGAGCCCCTACCACCCCAGGAGATCCACCATGTCTGAGCTCATTCCGCCGCACTCCCGCCGGAAGTTCCTCTCCACCTCCGCTGCCGCCTCCGCCGCGGCGGTGGCGGGATCCTTCGGCCTCATCCCCGCCCAGTCGGCCGCGGCAGCCGACCTGCGCTCCGGCCACGGCACAGCGTCGGATCCCAGGATCCGCCCCTTCCGCGTCCACTTCCCAGAGCGGGACCTGGCCGACCTCCGCCGGCGTGTCGTGGCTGCGCGGTTGCCGGGGAAGGAGACCGTCTCCGACCTGTCGCAGGGTACGAAGCTGGAGACGGTGAAGCAGATCGCCGGTTACTGGGCGTCGGGCTACGACTGGCGCAAGGTGGAGGCGAAGCTGAACTCCTACCCGCAGTTCCTCACCGAGATCGACGGGGTGGACATCCATTTCCTCCACGTCCGTTCCAAGCATGAGGGTGCGCTGCCGCTGATCGTCACGCACGGCTGGCCGGGTTCGGTCATCGAGCAGCTGAAGATCATCGACCCGCTGGTCAACCCCACCGCGCATGGCGGGAAGGCGTCGGATGCCTTCCATGTGGTGATCCCCTCGATGCCCGGTTACGGCTTCTCCGGTAAGCCGACCACGACCGGCTGGGGCCCGGACCACATCGCCCGAGCCTGGGCTGAGCTGATGAAGCGTCTGGGCTACACCAAGTACGCCGCGCAGGGCGGCGACTGGGGTGCGGTCATCGTGGACCTGATGGCTCTGCAGAAGCCTCAGGGGCTGGCCGGTATCCACACCAACATGGCTGGTGTGGTTCCGCCCGCGGTCGACGCCGCGCTCTTCGCCGGAAACCCGGTGGACACCAGCAGCTTCTCCTCGGACGAGAAGCGGGCGGTGGAGCAGCTGGACTTCTTCTACAAGCGTGTCGGCTACGCCAACCAGATGGGCCGGCGCCCGCAGACCCTGGTCGGACTGACCGATTCCCCGCTGGGTCTGGCGTCCTACCTGCTTGACCACGACACGGCCAGCCAGGAACTGATCTCCCGCGCCTTCGCCGGCCACCCGGGTGGCCTGAGCCGCGACGACTTCCTGGACAACGTCACGCTGTACTGGCTGACGGACACCGCGGTCTCCGCAGCCCGCCTGTACTGGGAGAACAAGTTCCAGTTCTTCGGCAGCAAGGGCGTGACCCTGCCGGTGGCCGTCAGTGTCTTCCCCCACGAGATCTACGAGGCCCCCAAGAGCTGGGCCGAGAAGGCCTACCCCAACCTGATCCACTACAACACCCTCCCCACCGGCGGCCACTTCGCCGCCTGGGAGCAGCCCAAGCTCTTCGTCAACGAACTGCGCGAAGGCCTGCGACCGCTGCGCTAACCGCCAGCGCCGCACCGCGGACGGCCCAAGAAACCGGCCACAGCCGACGACGTGCACAGTCCGCGCCCCACAGGTGCGGCCGGGCGGCTCCATCCCAGTCGCCGCCCGGCCGCACCGAACCGGGCTTCTTCCCTCAGCCCCGGCTGCCAGGCGGTCCACGGCCTGCGGCCGAAGCCGAAACCGGCTTCACCTCCACCGACCAGCAGCTTTGGTACCGATTCGGCATCCGAGCCCGTACGGGAACGAGAACCACATGTTTGAGAACCGTGCCCTGGAAATCCTGATTATCGCGGCTGTCGTGCTGCTGCTCTTCGGAGCGAAGCGACTGCCCGAGACCGCACGCGGACTGGGCAAGTCCCTGCGCATCTTCAAGTCCGAAGTCAGCGCCATGAAGACGGACACCGCCCGGGCGGACACCGCGCAGCCGACCACCGCGCCGCGCGCAAGCATCCAGGCCGTACCGGCCGAGAACAGCGGCAACCGGGTGGACGTCGAAGCCGAAACGACGAACCGAGTCTGACCGCGCACCGCCGCCGCACTCGCCGGCCACGAGAAACCGAGGGCATCCGGTGAACGACCCCCAACACACAGAAGCCACCGCTTTTGAGCAACCGCAGCATGCGCCCATGGACGTCATGCCGTTGACGGAGCACCTACGGGAGCTGCGCAACCGTCTGGCTGTCTCGGTGCTGGCTCTGGCGGTGACCACCGTCGTCGGATGGCTGGCCCATGACTGGCTGCTCGAGCGGATCACCGGACCGGCCTGTGCTCTGCCCCATGTCCACGGGGTAGGCCGGCCGACCCGGGAATGTCCGAACGGTCTGCTGGTCAACACAGGGATCCTGTCCCCGCTGTCGCTGAGTTTCAAGGTGGCGGTGTCGGCCGGGTTCGTCATGGCCGCCCCGGTGTGGAGCTACCAGGTGTGGGCCTTCGTCGCGCCGGGACTGTACAAGCAGGAGAAGAGGTACGGGCTCGGCTTCAGCGCGGCGGCCGTCCCCCTGTTTTGCCTTGGCGGATACCTCGCCTACGTGGTCTTCCCCAAGGCCCTGGAAGTTCTGGCGGGCTTCAACCCGCACGCCTTCTCCCTGTCGCTGCCCGGCGACGAGTTCCTGGACTTCCTCCTGCGCATGGTGCTCGTCTTCGGCCTGTCCTTCGAACTGCCGCTGTTGCTGGTTTTGTTGAACTTCCTGGGTATCTTCAGCGCCGCGGCTCTGAGGCGACGATGGCAGGTCATCGTCTTCAGCGTCTTCGTCTTCGCCGCGGTCGCCACCCCGACCGGCGATCCGATCACCATGACCGCCCTGGCCGTGCCCATCAGCCTGCTGTTCCTGCTCGCCCTGGTTGTGGCGACCGTCCACGACCGTGCGAAGGCTCGCCGCAGGGCTGCCGACCCCGACAATGGGCTCGGCCCGGATGAGGCCTCCGTGCTGGCTCCGGCTCCCTCCCTGGTGGTCGCCGCCGGCCCGCACTCCCCACAACCGGTCCGTAACGCTGACCCCGAGGTGGTCCAGCCCACGGCCGCCCATCCCGACGACACCGCATGACCGCCGCGCTCGCAGAGCCTGCGGAAAATCCCCGGAACACGCCACAAAAACCTGTCCGAACGTCTGAGGAGACATAGGGTGATATTCGATGTGAGTCCTCTCGAGGTGGTCACTCTCGCCGTCGCCGCCGTGTTCATCTTCGGCCCGGACAAACTCCCCAAGATGATCAGCGAGGCCATGCGGGTCCTCCGCAAGTTCCGTGATGTTTCCGAGAGCGCCAAGCAGGACATCCGCAAGGAACTGGGCCCCGGGTTCGAGGAATTCGACTTCCAGGACCTCAACCCCAAGGCCTTCGTCCGCAAGCAACTGGCCGCTCCCGGCAACGACTACGGCCAGAACGACATCCAGGGCCTGCGCCACGACATCGCGGAAAACACCCGGGAAATCACGGCATCGATGCAAGCCCTTCAGGCATACACACCGAACAGCACCGACGACCGGCCCACTACATGACCGCGAACTCCACCCCCGCAGATCACCACCGAGCAGGGCCATGCTCAGGCTCAGCGACAATATGCCTCACTGCGCCGGTGACCATCTCTGGTGCGCCCTATCATTTCCCGCCCTGGAACTGCTTCTGGACTCGTCATGACGACGAGAGTTCAGCGGTAGTCGACGGGTGAAATGATCACTTATCCCAAATTTGAAGGATGACGTCATGGCCTACGATATCGACAAGTCAGACGCCGAGTGGCGTGCAGAGCTCACCCCCGCTGAGTACAGGGTGCTGCGTGGCGCTAGGGATGAAGCGCCGTTTACGGGAGAGTACACCGACACGAAGGTGGAGGGTGTGTACTCCTGCAGGGCGTGCGGTGCTGAGCTCTTCACTTCTGAGGAGAAATTCGATTCTCGTTGTGGCTGGCCTTCGTTCTACGATCCCAAGGACCTCGACTCTGTCGAAGTGGAACGGCATCAACCGCCCTTCGGCCAGGAAGCTCCCGTGGTTCGGTGCGCTCGATGCGGCTCATATCTTGGAGAATTGTTCGAGGGTGAGGGATTTGCCACGCCGACAGACAAGCGATACTGCATCAACAGCCTCTCTCTGCGACTGAAGCCTGCCGATTCCGAATGACCTGACCAGCTCGTCAGGCCCGAGCAGTGCATGCACATCGAGCCGATGCCGTCGCAGGTGTGCGGGTGCCGGCGCATCATTCACGCAGTCGCGGCATTGATCGCTGATCTTCGGCGTGCTCAACGTCAGCGCCGGCGTCTCTTCATCTGCGAGGGCGGGAGGGTGTCCGTGGTCCACTGACACGGGCGGTGTTCGTTGCGCAACTGCGCGGCCTTCTTTTACGAGGCCGCGCAGAGGCACTTCTCCGTGGCGCCGCAGGGAGGGCAGCGCAGGCGGCTCCGGTCAAGGTGGAGGAAAAGCCGGGGTCTCCATCCCGCCCCTTCGGCAATCGTCATCCCCGGCGCTCGTGGCGGGAGCTGCCGCCGGTGTGTCGCAGAGCGGGGCAGCAGGTTGTCCGGGACCGTCCGGCCGATCGGCCCGAGCAGGGGAGTGTCCGGTTCGGTGGCGTGTATGTGCCCTGGTCGGCGGCAGTCTGCAGCCGACAGCGGTGGGTCAGCTCAGCGTCGCGTCCAGCAGCACACCGGCGGCGGCCCGTGCGGCGGCACTCGCGCCGGGGTCGTGCTCACTTCGGGCGGACAAGACGGCGCCGTCGTAGACCATGTGCAGGGCGCGCGCGAGTGCCTCCGGGTCGGATGCGCCAGCCTGCTCGGCCAGCTCGGTGAACAGGCTGCGTACCCACGCCCGGTAGTCGCTCGTGGCTCGGTCCACCGTGTCACCGGGCCGGGCCTCGGCGTTGGCGCGGACGAACGGGCATCCGCGGAAGCCGGACTCGGCGTACAGAGCTCCCTGCGCGTCGAACACCGCGAGCAGGCGTTCTCTCGGCGTCTCGGCAGCCTGGACCGCCGCCGATATGCGCGTGGCGATCTTTTCGTGCCTGCCCTTCAGATAGGCCTGGATCAGCTTGTCCTTGCTGCCGAACGTGTTGTACAGGGATGCCTTAGCGACGCCCGCATGCTCGATGACCCGGTCGATGCCGACCGAGCGGATGCCCTCGTCGTAGAACAGCTCGTCTGCGGCGGTCAGTAGACGCTCACGTGCGGATGACTTGGCCGTGGCCCTCGCCATCTCCATCATCCCTCTCATTAGACAGGTCTGTACAGAATACAAGAAACCGCGGCTGATGACGCCGGAAGGCGAAGCGGGCCGAGGATCTCGTCCTGCTGCTCGTCGTGGTCACCCGGCTCATCGACAGCCGCGCCTGAGTGCCCACCCTGTCCGGTCGTTGGATCAGTCGCCGAGCGGCACGCCGGGTCCGCATCAGCGCGAGCAGTGCCACTGCCGCCAGCACGATCACTGCGGCACCGTAGTCCCGGGTCGCGCCCAGCAAACCCGCGCCGTGCACGGTCAGGAAACCGGCCACCACAACGGGCACACCGAAGCCGAGGTACGACACCACATAGAGCAGCGACAGCGAACCGGCCCGCTCGTGCGGCGTGACCTGTGGCACCACCGTGCGGATGCTGCCCTGGAAGCCGGCACCGAAGGCGGCCCCCGCCACCGCGGTGCCGACAAAGAACAACGGGAGCGACACCACGGCGAGCGCGACGAGGGTGATAACGACGCCCACAGGCAGCGAGCCGATCCCGATCAGCATCATCGTTCTCGGCTGAGCGTTGCGCAGCACGGCTACCGCGACTCCGGCGACGCTGGCCAGCACGAACACGCTCAAGCCCCCAAGTACCTCGGCGTTGCCGTCGGTCAGCGTGGCGACGAGCGCGGGGCCCAGCGCGCCGTACAGCCCGGCCAACGCCCATCCGGCGAACAGCACGGGAGCCGCGGCCAGCACGTGTGCACGGACCTTCCGCGGCAGCTTGATCTCGGGCCTGAGGCTGGCCAGCGCACCAGGTGCCGGCGTGACCGTCTCACGCATCAGGGCGACGCCGATCGCCTGCAGCGCGAACACCGCCAGCAGCAGGAAGTAGACAAGATGCGTGGGCGCGGGCAGGTAGCGCACCAGCAGCGCCGACACAAGCGCGCCGCCCCCTGTGCCGATGGTCGGCGACACCGCATTGGCCAGCTGGCCGCGCCTCGCGTCGATGTCGAGCATGCCTGCGCCGACCGCGCCGATGGCGGCGCCGGTCGCCACGCCCTGTAGGACGCGGGCGAGTAGCAGCGAGGGCACGCCGTCAGCCGTGGCGAACACCACCATCGTCGCGACCTGAATCAGCAACGTCACCAGCAGGACGGGCTTGCGGCCGACGTGGTCGGACAACTTGCCCAAGGTCAGCAGCGACATGAGCACGGACAGGGCGTAGACACCGAACACCATGGTGGTCGTGATCGGCGAGAAGCCCCATCGCGCCTGGTACAGGGCGTACAGCGGCGTCGGCGCGCTTGACGAGGCCAGCAGTGAGACGAACACCGAGGCCAGCAGGTACAGCGCCGATGGGCCGGACAGGCGCTTGCTGGGCTGGGATCGGGTGCCGGCATTCAGCCCGCCGTCGATCTCGCTGTTGCGTACGGACTGGCTCGCCTGGGTCGCACCCGGCGTCATGGTGCGGCTCATGTGCATCCCCAACCTTAGGTAGACAGGTCTGTATGGTCGCCAACTTTAGACAGATCTGTCTAAGCCGGTCAATGTCAGCGCTTCACCGCCGCATCGTCGGCCCGGCGGGGCGTGAGTGGTTTCACGGCCGCTGCCGGGGTGCTCTTCGGTGGCATCGCGGCTTTGATACCTGCGGCCAGCCGGTCCGCAGCGGCTTGCCGGATCGGTGCGGTGGCGGCGACTAGCCGCCTCGGTGCGGTCCCCGCTTCCCCCGCCCCGGCTCTCCTGGCCGAGACCGGCTGCGCCCGGTCACCCAGTTCTCCCGCCGTGGACGCCAGGCTCGGTTCCGCTCCCCGGGCGGCGAGCGCAGGCGTGACGCCATCGTGGGGAGGCTTTCATTTCCGCCGGCGGCAACGCCCAGGGTTGAGGCTGCCTGTGATGACGTCTGTGCTCGCGGTGGGCCGCGCAACGGAGCCCTGTACGGACTCGGCAAGCCGCTGGGTCCGCGTTCTGTGGCGCTGCTGGCCGACCGCACCGCCTGCGACCCCAAGCTCCACCTGAAGAATCGGCAGCCTGCCGGCCCCGGCGCCCTGACCTCGGCCATCACCGGCCGCATGGCGATATGGGCCGTGAGGCGCAGGCTACTAGGGACCTCTCCGCTTGGCTCGTCTCCGAGCCGCCTGATTCCGGCCGGTGCTGTGCTGCGTGGGCCAAACCGACCGCGAGTAGGTCGCCACCCTGTGGTGGGTCTCCCTTGTCGTCGGCGCGGCCGCCGCCCTTGAGGCTCTGGAGCGGCTGCGTGAGGACCCAGGGCCGGCGGAGCCCGGGTGATCGCCACCTTCAAGCAGGCTTGTGACCAGGTCATTCCATTCATGGGATGCGACTACGGGTGGGAGAACTGCCCACGCCTGGCGGTGTGGCACGGCGCACTGGCATTGACCCGATTAGACAAGGCTGTCTAGAGTTGACAGTCATACAGACCTGTCTACCTAAGGTTGGGAGATGCACGTGCGCCAGGCCATCACCCCGGGTGCGGCCCAGGGGGGCCAGTCCGTGCGCAGCAGCGAAATCGATGGCGGGATGTCCCATCGGGAGATTCTCTCCGCGATGTCCGGGCTGCTGCTCGGGCTCTTCGTGGCCATGCTCTCCTCCACCATCGTGGCCACCGCGCTGCCGACGATCCTCCGCGACCTGCACGGCGGTGAGTCGGCATACACCTGGATCGTCGCCGCCACCCTGCTCTCCCTCACCGCCACCACCCCCCTCTGGGGCAAGCTCTCCGACCTGGTCAGCAAGAAGCTGCTGGTGCAGCTCGGCCTCGGCACCTACGTGCTCGGCTCCATGCTGGCCGGGCTCTCCCAGAACATCGGTGAGCTGATCGCCTGCCGGGTGCTCCAGGGCGTCGGAGTGGGCGGCGTCAGCGCGCTGGGCCCGGTCTGCGTGGCGGCCATGGCCACACCGCGCGAGCGCGGCCGCTACAGCGGCTACTTCGGCCTGGTCTTCGCGCTCGGCACCGTCTCCGGACCGCTCATCGGCGGCGCCATCGCGGATACCTCCTGGCTCGGCTGGCGTTGGTGCTTCTACGTCGGCGTGCCGTTCGGCATCCTCGCCCTGGTGCTGCTGCAGAAGACCCTCCACCTGCCCACCGTGAAGCGGCGGGTGAAGGTGGACTATCCCGGCTCGGCGGTGATCGCCGCGGCGGTGAGCCTGCTGCTGGTCTGGGTCACTCTGGCCGGGGACAAGTACCCGTGGCTCTCCTGGCAGACCTGTGCGATGGTCGGCGGCAGCCTAGCGCTCTTCGCGGTTGCGGTTCTCGTGGAGCGGCGGGCCGCGGAGCCGGTCGTGCCGCTGCACCTTTTCCGCCACCGGACGGTCACGCTCGCGTGTCTGGCCTCGCTGACCGTAGGCGCCGGCATATACAGCCAGACCACATTCCTCGGCGAGTACTTCCAGCTGGCCCGGGACGAAACACCCACCCTGTCCGGCGTCTACACCCTGCCCATGGTGCTCGCCCTCGGCATCGCCTCCCTGTTGACCGGCCGCCTGATCACGCAGATCGGCCGGTGGAAGATCTTCCTGGTGCTGGGCGCGGTCTGCCTCGCCGCGGGCTTCGCTCTGCTGGGCACCGCCCGCACGGAGACCGCGTACTGGCAGGTGGCGGTCTCGATGACCCTCTCGGGACTCGGCATCGGCATGATGATGCAGAACCTCGTGCTGGCGGTGCAGAACACCGTGCCTGTCCGGGAACTGGGCTCGGCCAGCGCGCTGGTCGCCTTCTTCCGCACGATGGGCGGCGCGAGCGGCGTCTCCGCGCTGGGCGCGCTGCTCAACAACCGGGTGAACCACCAGGTGGCGCAGGACCTGCTGGCAGGGAGAGTGCCGGTGGCCGCGGCGCAGTCGCTGAAGAACTCGGCGATCCCGGACCTCAGTCTGATCCCGCCGGGTGTGCGGCCGTTCATCGAGGACGCCTTCGGCAAGGGCGTGGGCGCGGTCTTCCTCGCCGCTGCGCCGTTCGCGCTGCTGACGCTGATCGCCACCCTCTTCATCAAGGAGGTGCCGATGCGCTCGGTCGCCTCTCACACCCCGACAGCGCCTGACCTACCGTCGCCACGGTGCTGTAGCTCGTGACCTTGGTCCAGCCGATGCGGGTCCGGTGGGTATTGGCATCCGTGGGAATGCCGGTGGCCGTCACCGCCGCCCTCGGACGCGCGCCAATGATCGCCCGACCTCGCCCCCAGTACCTGCCACGAACTTCTGCGCCTGCTCGAGCTCGCGGAACGTTCGCCTTGGTTCCTCTCGTACGCCTTCTTGTCCCAGGGTCGCCCCCACCTTCCCCGGTATATCCCGGGTCGGACCGCCGCGCGTCATATCACTGTGATTACCCTCTCGCGACCATGCGAAATCGATCGGCTTTCATTCGATGTTAATTAAAAGAACCGATTGGTTTACACCCTGTGTCGAAGTCAGGGAAACCGTAAATTCCAGGCCGTGGCGGATATTGAGCCAGGTCCTGTAATCGAAATAAGTATCAAAGGAGCAGAACATGTCGTACACGCACGTCACCGCACCCACGCAGTACGTGGAGGCGGGAGGGGTCCGGCACGCATACCGCCGGTTCGGCAAGCCGGGGGGCATTCCGCTGGTGTTCCTGGTGCACTTCCGCGGTGGGATGGACAACTGGGATCCGGCGGTCACTGACGGGCTGGCCGCGAACCGGGAAGTGATCCTGTTCGACTATGCGGGGGTGGCCGGGTCGAGCGGCGAGGTGCCGGAGACGTTCGAGGCCTTCGGTGACGACAGTGCGGAGGTCATCCGGGCGCTGGGTATTTCGCAGGCCGACGTTCTCGGCTTCTCCATCGGCGGTTACGTCGCGCAGGAGGTAGCGCTGCGCCACCCCGAGCTCGTGCGCCGGCTCGTGCTGGTCGGCACGGCACCGCGTGGCGGCGAAGCCGAAGGCCGGGATCCGAAGGCGCTGAAGGTGGCCGCGAACCCGGTGCCGACCATGGAGGACTTCCTGTTCCTGTTCTTCGAGCCGACCGAAACCAGTCAGCAGGCCGGCAGGGATTTCTGGGCGCGGCGTCACCAGCGCACCGTCGACGTCGACCTGCTGAGCGGGCCCGAGGTGACCAAAGCTCAGGTCGCGGCCATCACGGCATGGCGCGAGCCCGTCGGTGAGGGGTTCAGCCAGCTGAAGACCATCCAGCAGCCCACTCTGGTCGTCAATGGCAGCCACGACATCATGGTGCCGACGATCAACTCCTACATCCTGCAGCAGCACATTCCGAACGCGCAGCTGGTCATCTACCCCGACTCCGGGCACGGCGCGCTGTTCCAGTACCCGGAGCTGTTCGTGAGCCACGTGTCCCGGTTCCTGGACAGCGAACCCGCCTTCCGCTGACCGGCGCGGCGGCAAGCCGCAGCCGAACGCCAAGGCGCTGGTGTCGAGACGGCCGCCTACTGGCCCGCACATCGAGTGGGCTGCGGCCCCGTTGGGGTACGAAGCCGAACGGCTTTTGTCAAGATCATAATCCAATCGAAATAAGTATCAAAGGAGCAGAACATGTCGTACACGCACGTCACCGCACCCACGCAGTACGTGGAGGCGGGAGGGGTCCGGCACGCATACCGCCGGTTCGGCAAGCCGGGGGGCATTCCGCTGGTGTTCCTGGTGCACTTCCGCGGTGGGATGGACAACTGGGATCCGGCGGTCACTGACGGGCTGGCCGCGAACCGGGAAGTGATCCTGTTCGACTATGCGGGGGTGGCCGGGTCGAGCGGCGAGGTGCCGGAGACGTTCGAGGCCTTCGGTGACGACAGTGCGGAGGTCATCCGGGCGCTGGGTATTTCGCAGGCCGACGTTCTTGGTTTCTCCATCGGCGGTTATATCGCCCAGACTCTGACGCTGCGCCACCCTGAGCTCGTGCGCCGGCTCGTGCTGGTCGGCACGGGACCGCGGGCAGGAGAATTCGAGGGCCAGGACCCAAAGATCTATGAAGTGGCCGGGCACGATCCGGAGATCACCGACGATGGGTACCTGTTCCTGTTCTTCGAGCCGACTGAAACCAGTCAGCAGGCCGGCAGAGACTTCTTGGCGCGGCGCCACCAGCGCACCGTCGACGTCGTCCCGCTGAGCTCGATGCAGGTCGCCAAGGCCCAGGTCGGGGCCATGGCCAAATGGCGCGAGCAGGTTGGTGAGCGCTGGAGCGAGCTGAAGACCATCCAGCAGCCCACCCTGGTCGTCAATGGCAGCCACGACATCATGGTGCCGACGATCAACTCCTACATCCTGCAGCAGCACATTCCGAACGCGCAGCTGGTCATCTACCCCGACTCCGGGCACGGCGCGCTGTTCCAGTACCCGGAGCTGTTCGTGAGCCACGTGTCCCGGTTCCTGGACAGCGAACCCGCCTTCCGCTGACCGGCGCGGCGGCAAGCTGTGGCGCCGGAGAGCGGTGATGAGCCGATCGGCCGGTGAGCGGGGCGGGTCGGTCATGCTCGCCCCTCCACAAACGCTCCGGTGCGCTCCGCCGTGACCGGGCAGCCGTCCGCGGGTAGCGCGAAGGGCCCAGACGCCCGCGCGTGTCGGGCCGCCCGGAAGCTGGATGGTGCGGCCGTCTCTGTCGGTGCCCTGCCTCGCGCCGGCAACCTGGTAGAGGCACAGCCATGGTTCCCGATACCAGGGCCGCCCCCACGCAGAGGTCCTCAGTGCCGCTCAGGGCCAACCGGTTCGTTGGCTTCGCAGGAGTCGCCCGCGGCTTCCAGTGTGTGCGGGGCGATGAGCGTCGTTGCCGGTGGCCCGTCCGGCTGCCTGGACTGCCTCGCCGACGACCTGCTCGGCCTGGGCACGGACCTTCTCGCTGGCGACCGTGCTGCGCACCTTCCCCGGTTCCGGTCCAGGCACTGGCTGTGCGGTGAAGAAGGGGCACCACCTTTGCGGGGGCGCAGCGCCAATACTCCGGCACGGCCGGGTGGATAGAGGGTCGGTGGCCACGCCCAGGTCGACCGCGAGCTCTACCTGCCTGACAAAGGCCTTCTGTACGCGGACAGGATGCACCCCAGTTGAACGCACGCGTATCCCGGCCGGCTCGACGGCCGGGACGTAAGAAGCTGTTGTCTTTCCGGGCTTGAGGACTGCGTTTCCGCTGGTCGGGCATAGGGTCGGCGATCCCGTGGGAGTTGTGGCCTGGTGTGCTGTCGCTGCCCGGGAGGTCGTGGATGCCGTCGGTGGTTGGGCTGTTGGAGCGTGAGCTGGGTGCTCGCCGCCGTGTTGACGAGTTGCGGGAGGAAGTCGACCGCGTCCAGGCAGAGTTGGCCGTGGCCGAGCGGGAATGGAAGGAGTGGGCCATCGCCTGCTCGCGGGTCGGCGAAGTGCTGGCCCCGGCGGACGAGAGCGGGCAGGAGCAGCGCCGGTCAGCCGCTGGGGCGGACCACCCCGACCATGGGTCTGGCCGTGCCGTGCTCACCCCCGACCACGGCTGGTCAGCACCGCCGGAGGAGTGTCAGCTGCGGCGGCCTTGTCACGTCTGCCGATGCCCGGACACGGTCCAGCGGACTCGCTGGTCGGGTTCACGAACGGGGCGCCATACGGGTGCGGAGGGGCCGTGGTGGAGCAGGTCGGCCAGCGACGCCGCGATGATGGGCACGTCCTGCAGGAAACGGGGCGGCGCCAACTGCCTGGCGGCCGCACACAGGGCGGTCACCCGGTTCTCGACGCCGGCGGGTCCGGTGCCGTCCGGGACGAACAGCAGCCGCGGGAACAGTGGGTAGTGCCGCCGCCAGTCCTCCAGTTCCGGCTTCTGACCGATGGACGGCCGGCGGCGCCCCCGGACCGTGGGCACGTAGCGGTAGAGGCGCTCGTACGCGGACAGCTTGGCGGCGAGGCGTTCAGGGCCCATGGTGGCCCGGTCGACTTCCACGAACGCCCGCAGCATCGCCCCGTTGTCACCGTCGACGGGACCGCGCCAGAGACGGTCCTGGAGGGCCGGTGCCCGCGCATCTCGGGCCATTCGGAGGCGAGTTGCTCCGCCCACCGCAGCACCCGTTGCCCGGGCGGTTAGCGGACCGGGGGCTTGGCGGGCTTGTCGGTGGGGTTAAGGGTCTGTCTGTCCTCGTTGGCAAGGATGTCGGCCCATTCGGGGGGCGGCGAGCATGTCCTGGAGCATGAGGGTGCTCACGAAGGCGAGGGCGTATCGGCGTGAACGTACACATCACCCTCGGCGACGTCGTCGACCTCCTCGGCCCGCACGACGGAGAAGCCGGCCAGCCGCAGGATCCCGATCAATGCCGTCTGCATGAGTAGAACGACCTCGGCGTAGCGCTTCCACTCCGGCGCCGCCGGGTCCTGCCGTTCTGCCACTGCCCGCATACCGGCCTCTCCAAGTTCTGGGGCGTTCCAGCGGACGTAGAGGCCTCCGGCGTACTCACCCTGGCTGTCGACTTCCACCCAGACGCCGGGCTGTTTCGGTACTCCCGGACGCTCGACATAAGCGGGAAGACCGGCGCGGTGGAGTTCTCGGCAGACCCGGCCTGCCAGGTCGTACCCATCGGCGATGATTTCCTCCGAAGCGTACGGGTGACCGTGCGCCTTAGTATTGGCTCGACTCTCGGGGTCTATATACGTCACTGGGTATCTCCTGGAGTGAGGTCATCTCTGATGATACGGATGTTGGAAGCCGCAGTTCCTCCGGTTGGCCAGAAACTTACTTCTCTGGCCGACAGCGATGCGTTTCCGTACGCATAAAGGGGGCGCCAAAAGTTCAGCTCTCCGACGCCCCCCTTCGTGCGTCACTCAGACAGATTTTGCTGTGTGGAGCGTGCAAACTTTCCACGCTCGAACGTGTCGAGCATGTACTTGATCATTTGGGCTGATCCAGGTCCGTCTGGAGTTGAGTAGGTTACCGGGATGCCTTCCATGAGAGGGGAGCACCTGGCATCGCAAGGGCTGCGTTCGCTGTAGAGTTCCTTGATCTGGTTCTTGTTGAATCCCTTTTCTTCCAGCTTTTTTACGATCAATTTCTCGGAATTAAGCCCCAGGGGGATATTCGCAAAGGCGACAAAGTCATCCTTCGCGCCGGTTTTCTTAGCCCATCCTGGAA
Organism: Streptomyces mirabilis; assembly: GCF_039503195.1. NCBI lineage: Bacteria > Bacillati > Actinomycetota > Actinomycetes > Kitasatosporales > Streptomycetaceae > Streptomyces > Streptomyces mirabilis. The sequence continues at coordinate 202,923 of NZ_JBCJKP010000001.1, read as the reverse complement.
CCCATGCAACCGCGACGTTCCGTCCGAACTTGTACCTGAGTCCGCTGCCTATCCGGAACTTGTAGGCAACAACGGCCAAGTCCGTACTGGCGTACGGGATAATCTTCGCGCACGCGCCGCCTGCAGAGAGTGCGAATGCTGCCTTGCCGCGCTTCGTGCACGTCTCGTACAGCTGTCGGAGGACCCTAGCGCCGATTCCTTCCTTTGCCAGCGGCGACAGACCTTCCAGGCTGCGTAGTGCCTTGAAGGCGTCTTCGAAGTCGATGCCTGTCCTGGCGGCGGCGTCGAGCGCCTTGACAGCGCGTGAGATCGGGGCGAGCAGGCCTTCGATCGGAACGTACGTGGCGATGCTCCAGGCGCAGGCGGTCTTGCTGCCGTGCCAGCAGTCCATCAGGTCTTCGGCGGAGAAGGAGAACAGGATCGCCCCGGGCACATCACCGAAGAGGCTCTGCCATCCGGCGCGGACGATGTCCTTGCCGGAGAATTTGTGCGTCCAGTCGTCGATCTTGATGTTCTTCAGCGTCGCCCGCTGGAGGAACTGCCACGCCGTCTTCGGGCACCCGTCGGCCGTGGCCTGGGCCTGGTCGTCGGTGCACAGGTAGAAATCGGCCTCGTAGGTGACGACCAGGTCGTACTTCGCGTTGCAGCCTTGGAAGGCCGCTTCCGGCATCCCCGGGCAGGTGCCGATCTGCTTGCTGCTGACGATCTCGATGGTGGACTCGTCCGGGACGGCGAACACACCGGGAATGCCCGTACCAGCCCCTTGGGATGCCTCCTTGTTGGCTTCCTCCCGTTCGGTGCGGTCAGCGGTGTCCTGGGCTTCCTTGGCGTACTTGTCGGCGTCCTTGGCGTCCTGTTCGGCCCGGTCGGCGGCGGCGCGGGCGGCTTCGGCATCGAGTGCGGCTGCGTCGGCGGAGTCGCGGGCGTCCTTGGCGTAACCCTCGGCGTTGCCGGCCGCCTTGTCGGCGGCTGCAGCGTCGGCGGCGGCCTGCCGGTCGTACTCGATGGTGCGGGCCAATGACGCCTGCGCCGCCGCCGCTGCCTTGGCGGCGTCGGCCGCGTAGCCCAGGGCGTCCTTGGAGTAGGTGCGGGCGTCGGCGGCGTACTTGGCGGCGTTCGCCGCGTGGGTGTACGTCTCCTTGGCGTCGCCCTTGGCCTGATCGGCGAGGTTCTTGGCGGCGTTGGCCTCGGCGGCGGCGTCCTGGGACGCCTTGATCGCGTCCGCGGCGGCGCTGGTGGCCGTCCGTACCGCCGCGTCCGCCTTGAGCTTGGCCGCCTGCGCGGCGTCCGCGTCGGAGCGGGCCCGCTTCGCGGCTGCTTCCGCGCGGGTGGCTGCGGCGTCGGCCGCGGCCTGCGTGGCGGCGTCCGCCTCAGAACGGGCCCGGCCAGCCGCCGCCTCGGCGTTGTCGGCCGCCGTGTCCGCCGCGGGGGCGCGGTCTGCTGGTCGGGCAGGACGGTCCCCGCTGGGAGGTGGTGGCCGGCGTGGGCCTGCAGTCGGACTCCGGCGTTGGTCCGCCACATGATCATTCTGTGGCCGTCGAGTTTCACCTAGTAGCTCCAGTCCGTGCTGGTGGGCAGTTCCGGTACGGACTGTGCGAGGGCGACGGAGACGGGCCAGTCCACCCGTCCAGCCTGCGGCCGTGTCGACGGTGATGCCCGTTGGTGTCGTCGGGGAGCGGGCCGCTCTGGGTGAGGCGCTGAATGGTCGAGGAAGAACCAGATCAGAGCGCATGTGGCGACGTCGGGCCGTTCCAGGCAGATGCGTTCTTCGAGCTTGGGGCAGGGCGGTTTGACGATGAGGATGAGCACTGACGGTCGCACACCCGGTCGGCGGCCCCTGTGAACGGATCCGTCAGACGGGTTCGGTGTTGAGGGCGCGCCCGGCGGGATGGCGGGTGTGAGCCCACGCCGGCAGGGCGGTCAGCGCTCCGACTGCCGTCAGGATGACGAGTGCGGTGGTGAGCAGCCACGACGCTGGGGGCGTGACCGTGTCGCCGAACAGCCAGTACAGGCAGAGCCCGGCCGGGATACCCGCCGCCAATCCGGGCACGGCGGACAGCAGTTGTGCGACGCAGAGCGCTGAGACGGCCTGGCCGGGAGTGGCGCCGAGGGCACGCGTGATGGTCAGGGCGCGCCGGGCCTGCACGGCGGTGCTCCAGCCGAGAAGCACGGTGTTGAGCGTGGACAGCGCACCTAGCGCGAGCGTGACGGCGAGCAGCACCTGGCCGGTCTGGTCGGTCCGCACTTCGATGGGGCCGAACCGCACAAAGTCGGGGGCCGCGTTCAACTCGGTGTGCCAGGTGAGCACCGCGGTGACCATGATGGTGGTGGCGGCCGTGCTGGCGGAGGCCAGGGCGGCGCGGCCGGGCCGACGGGCGAGCAGCCGTACGCCGAGCAGCAGCGACGTGGGCAGGTAGGCCGTCATGGCGTTCAGCCGCGGGCGGTGCGTGAGCAGGTGCGCCGGGTCGGCCAGGGCGTGGACGGTGCTGGCACGGGCGGCGCGCAGGACGGGGCCGAGCGTACCGGCGAGGGCGACCACGACGGCGAGGAAGACCGTGCCGACGACGCTGTCGGTGCCCGGGGCACTGACGGTGTTGAGCAGCCCAGCACTGGGATCGGCCAGTTCGGGTGCGGCCACCGTCCCGGCGGCCAGTCCGAGCGCGGTGGCCAGGACGGTCAGCAGCAGGTACTGCGTCAGCAGTACGGCGGTGACGGTGCCGGGGCCCGCGCCGACGGCCTTGAGCAGTCCGGCACGCCGCCGGTCGCGGGCGGCGCGTAGGGCGGTGAGTGCGGCGAGGGTGACGATCGCGGCGACGGCGAGCAGCCAGCCGCCGATGACCAGAGTGGGCCGGGTGAACCGGATCATGGCCATGTCCGTGTGGAGGACGTCCTGCCAGTAGTGGTAGCTGAGCTGGCCGTCCGCCCCGCTGGCCTGGACGGCCGCGGATCTGCCGAAGGCTTCGGTCGCGGCAGGGTCGGACAGCTTCAGGTGGATCAGGTGGACCACGGGCGCATCGCCCGCCGCCGCGTGGGCGTCGGCGGTGGTGAGCCAGACCATGCCGCCGGCATCGGACGGCCCGACCTGCGCTGGGTCGCCCCAGGGATACACCGAGGTGGCCGCGCTGACCGCGGTCCCGACGACCGGGTAGCCGCGCCCGCCGACGGTGATGCTGTCACCGACATGCATGCCGAGTGACTGCGCAAAGCCGCGCTCGATCACCGCACCGCCGGGGCGCACCCAGCTGCCGGCGGTCACCAGCGGTCGGTCCACGGCGGACCGTGAGCCGCCGCGCCCCTCGACCGCGGAGTGCGCGGAACGGCCGTTCGCCCGGATGGTGGTGTCGAACGCGAAGAACGGGCCACCGAGCGCGGTCACGCCGGGTGCATGGGCGAGGCGCGCAGCGATGCCGGAAGGGTCCGGGTCCGTCGTCGAGACCATCACGTCGGGGCCGGCGGTGGCCGCGCGGGTCTTCGCGTAGGCGGTGGCCACGGTGCTGTCGATCGCCAGACCGAGGGCCAGGGCGGCGGTGGCGGCGGTGACGGCGATCAGGAACATGACGGCCTCGCCGGGACGGCGGCGCAAGTCGCGCGCGATCAGGCGCCATATCAGCAGCAGGCGTCCCACGGTCACTCCTCCCAGCTCAGCAGCGCACCGAGCCGTGTAGTGTCGCCGTGGTCGCCGCCGCTGTCCAGGCGGGTGTCGTCGGCCAACGCCCCGTCGCGCAGGGAGACGACACGGTCCGCGGTGGCGGCGACGCGCTCGTCATGGGTGACCACGACGAGGGTCTGGCCGACGGCGCGCAGTTCGCCGAAGAGGCGGAGGACGTCGTGCGTCGCGGCGCTGTCGAGGTTTCCGGTGGGTTCGTCCGCGAGGACAACGAGTGGCTCGTTGACCAGGGCACGGGCGATGGCGACCCGCTGCCGCTGCCCGCCGGAGAGTTCCGAGGGCAGATGCCGGGCCCGGTCGGCGAGCCCGACCCGGTCCAGGAGCCCGGCGGCACAGTGGCGGGCGGTGCGCGGTGAGGCGCCGGTGAGCAGCACGGGCAGCTCGACGTTCTCCGCCGCGGTCAGCTCGTCCATCAGGTGAAAATCCTGGAAGACGAAGCCGACGACCCGGCGCCGCAGCCTGGCCAGCGCCCGCTCGCCGAGGTGGTCGATGCGCTGCCCGCCGAGCCACACCTCGCCGTCGCTGGGCCGGTCAAGACCGCCGAGGAGCTGCAGCAACGTCGACTTGCCGCAGCCGCTGGGCCCGGTCACCGCGAGCGTCTGCCCGGCCGGCACGTCGAGGTCGACCCTGTCGACGGCCCGTACCAGGCTCTCATCCTCCCCGTACACCCGCGACAGGCCGACCGCCCGCAGTAGCGGCCCGTCCGCAGCACCGGGGTGGCGGCCGACCAGTCCGGCGCCCGGGCTGTCGTCCGTACTCCTCCGCCGTGACCGGCCCCTGACCCGCGGCACGTCCCTCGTCATCCGATCCTTCCGCCTCTCCCATGCGGGGCGCGGGCGGACCAGGTCCGCTCACACGCCTCCAGCCAGCGCAGATCGGCCTGCAACCGGAGCGCGATGCCCTCCAGGAGCAGTCCGGCCTCCGAGTTCGTGTCGTGAGCGAGGACGACGTGCTGGGCCTCGGCGAGGTTGCGCATCAGCTCCCGCCGTCGCGTGTCCACGAGCACGAGCGGATCGGCCAGACCCGACTCGGCGGCGGCCACCAGCTTCAGGTGGAACTCCGCCACGTCCGCTCTGGGCCCGGCGCTCTCAGCCATCCACGCGGCCACCCGTTCCTGCCCGGCCGCGGTCGGCGCGTACACCTTGCGCCGCGGGCCGCGCACCGGCGCATCCTCACGCTCCAGGACGACCAGCCCCGCCTTCTCCAGCCGGGTGAGCGTGACGTAGACCTGACCCGCGTTCAGCGTCTCGCCCAGCGGTCCGAGCGCCGCCGCCAACCGCATGCGCAGGTCGTACCCGTGCGACGGCTCCTTGACCAGCAGCGCCAGCACCACGTCCTGCAACAGACCGCCCTCCTCTGCGACGCACTATAGATAGCGGTTATCTAATAGGAACGTCAAGCCGACCCTGAACCCCATCTGCGGTTGGGAGGGCGCACCGCCTCCCCACTGCTGCAGCACGTCACACGGTGGTTCTCGGTCCCGAGACGAGACCGTGGCCCAGTACGACGCACGCGTGTCGGCCACCATTTGACCGCGCTCGGACCTTCAAGAAACCTTCGTCTTCTGAAGATCGCACGCGCCAGTTTCGACCGGCAGCCAGAAGCTGGAATGGCAGATCGGTGTCCTCGCCGCCGCCGACTGGCGGACTGGCTGCCCCTGCACCTACACCGCCGGCCGGTGACCCCCGTGCACGAGTGAACGAAGGCGTCCCGAGATCGACCGCCCGGCGGCCCAACTCCGCAGCTACGGATAGCCGGGATCACCAGTAATCGCCCGGGCGCTGGTCGCACACCTGGGCGTCGGGCTTGCAGTGGGTGCAGGCACGCACGCCCGAGGTGAGAAGTCAGCGTGCTTCGTCGCGCGTGACGGCGGCCGTGGCAAAGTCCAGGTGTGCGGCCAGCCGAGTCCAGGCTGATGGCCACCGGAAATCCAGGTGCATGGCCGTCTGACCAGTGGTGTTCCTGATCACTTCTTTAACTGGAGGGGCCCCTCCGCCCGTTTGCTGGTGTTTGCGCGCATCAGCTACGGCCGGAGAGGTCCTGTGACGAAGTCTGACACGGAGATTATGGAAATCCTTGAGGCGTACGACCTGACCGGGACGGTCTGGTCGGCGGCGAACTTGACGGGGCACGATCCGAAGACGGTCAAGCGGTATGTCGAGGCCCGCAACGGCGGGCGCAATCCCTATGAGCGAGAGCCGCGGCCGAAGATGATCGACGCGTTCCTGGAAAAGGTCGAGGAGTGGGTCGAGCAGTCGAAGGCGACGATCCGCGCCGATGTGGTCCACGAGAAGCTCGTGAAGATGGGCTACCGAGGCAGCGAACGCTCGACGAGACGGGCGGTGAATACGGCGAAGACCGCGTGGAAGGCGGGCAAGCGCCGGACGTACCGGCCGTGGATTCCCGAGCCGGGCCGGTGGCTGCAGTTCGACTGGGGTGAGGGGCCGCGCATCGCGGGGCGTCGGACCTGGCTGTTCTGCGCGTGGCTGTCCTGGTCGCGGTTTCGGGTGGTGATCCCGGTCTGGGACTGCACGTTGGGCACGTTGGTGGCCTGCCTGGACACCACGCTCAGGCGGATCGGCGGGGCGCCGACGTATGTGTTGACCGACAACGCGAAGACGGTCACCGTCGAGCACATCGCCGGGATCCCGGTACGTCATCCGCAGATGGTCGCCGCGGGCCGTCATTACGGCTGCCAGGTGGTCAGTTGCGTGCCCTACGACCCCGAGTCGAAGGGCGGTGCGGAGGCCACGGTCCGTATCGTGAAGGCCGACCTGTGCCCACCAGCACAAACCTGCTGGCCGCCTACGATACCTTCGCCGAGCTCGCGGATGCCTGCCTGACCTGGTGTGATGCGGTGAACTCGCGCCGTCACCGGGCGACCGGGCAGATACCCGCGAGCCGTCTGGACGTCGAACGCACCACGCTGCATGTCCTGCCCATCGAGCCGTTCGCGCTCGCACTGGGCGAAGAACGGCTGGTCGGCTCGGACCGCACCATCAGCTTCAACTCGGTGCGCTACTCGACCCCGCCGGGGTATACCGGAGTGAGAGTGTGGTGCCGGGTGGTCGGTGAGGAACTCTCCATCACCGCCCGCACCAACTCCGGTGACCTGCTCGAGATTTGGCGCCACCAGCTTTCCACTCCGGGTGTTCCGCAGATCATCGACGCGCACTACCCCGACCACCCGGACGGCCGCAGCATCCACCAGCCGAGGCTGCAGCCCTGCTCGGAGGCGGAGATCGCGTTCGTGGGCATCGGTCCCGGGGCCGGGCGCTGGCTCAAGGAGGCCGGACCCGCCGGCGCCACCCGCATCCGCGCCAAGATGGCCCGCGCGGTCGAGCTCCACCGTCCTGGGCAACGACAAAGTCGACCAGGCCCTCGGTCTGGCGGCCACGGCCGGGCGCTTCGCCGACAGCGACCTGCTCTCGATCCTGGGACACATCGCCGACAGTAAGCCCGCCGGCGAGATCGTCCGCGCGGACGAGTCCCACTCCGTCCAGAACGGAACCATCGGCTGGCAGGCCTTGGGCCAGTAGGCAACGGCCCCAAGAAAGTTGAAGCCCAGCCGAGCGGGGTCAGTCGCCGATGAACCACAGATACAGGTGCAGCCCACGCTCGACGACCTGGCACAACTCGCGGGCCTGAGCGACCCATTCACCACCGCAGGCGGCCGGAAGCCGGTCGAGTTCCGCCAGCAGCAGCGGCATTTGCCGCTGGTTGAACACCGCATCCCCATACGGGGTCAGGGCGAAGAGCATCGGGAAGTCCGCCGGGTCCAGATCCGCGAAGTCAGCGGTCCACACCACACCGGCCTTGGCGCGAGCCACGACGTCCCCGCTGTCACCACGCACCGCCATATTGATCACCCGCCGAGCCTATCGGCGGTTACCTCGACCAGCGAAGGAATATACGACTGTGACGTTTCCCCAGGCCCCGGCCCTGCCCGAGGAGTTGGACAGGCTGATGCGCCGGATGCGCCTGCCCTATATGCGCAAAGCCGCTCCCGACGTGCTGGCCACCGCCCGCGCGCAACGCTGGGACCCCGCCGAGGTCCTGCGACTGCTGATCGCTGAGGAGGCCACCGGCCGCGACGCCGCCACCCGGCGTCTCCGCCGGCACTCGGCGAACTTCCCCACCGGCAAAACCCTGGGCTCCTGGCGGGCCGAGGACTCCACCATCCCCGAACCCACCCAGAACTCCCTGACCACCCTGGAATGGATCGGCCGCGCCGAGAACTTGGTGATCGCTGGCCCGTCGGGGACGGGCAAGAGCCACTTCACCGAGGGCCTGGCCCAGGCCGCGATCGAAAGCGACCTGCGAGTGTCCTGGTTCACCCTGGAGACACTCAGCGCCGCGATCGGCAAGTCGAAGGTCGACGGGTCCACCGCACGGACCGTCGCCCGGATCTGCCGGGCCGATTTGATCGTCATCGATGACATTGGCCTGCTGCCCGTCGGGGAGGACGCCGCCGAGGCGTTCTACCGGATCATCGACGCGGCCTACGAACGCCGGTCCATCGCGGTGAGCAGCAATATCCACCCTTCGGGCTTCGACACGATCATGCCGAAGACTCTCGCGGGCGCGAGCACTGACCGCCTCATGCACCACGCTCACCTCGTGACCACCACCGGCGACTCGCACCGCCTCGCCGAGGCCCTCGCCGGGAAAGGAGTGGTCCCCTTGAACTGACCCCCACCCCGGGAACACCATTGGCCGCACGTCTGGGTTTCTGATGGCCACCAGCCTGGACACCCCGCGGCCACTCACCTGGGCATCTCAATGGCCGTTGACAGCGCGGGAGAGAGGCGCCGTAGCGGGCCGAGTAACCGGAGGCGACGTGCAGGTGCGCATTCCCGGGGGGCGACACGTCCACCTCCGATCACACGCGCCTCAGTTCAAGCCGCATGGCTGGAACTGTCGCTAATGTATCGAACGTAGTTCGAACAACGCAGCTCTTCTATCGTGGGCGTCGCTCCCGTACGAGGTGTGACCGGCCCGGGCAGCTATCGCGCCCCGGCCTGCGCAGATCTGCTTGGCTCGCAGTGGCGCGTCCGTGCTGGCCAGCAGGGCGAGCACGGGCCAGTCGCCCTCCGGGGGGCACCTCGCCGGTCGCCAGGTTGACCCCTGGCGTGACGGGCGCGGACAGATCGTCCGGATTCGCATCTCCGGAGCGGGACGGCTCGAACTGCAGCGTTGGAGAGATGTGTTTGGCGCCCAGAGTGGCCGGGGTCTCTCGGGTGATCTCCAGCCGGGACAGCTCGTCCTCGGCAGCCGCAATCCCGTGTACTCGAGGTAGCTGAACAGCAGTCCGTCCCGCAGGAAGATGGAGTAGTTGCCGATGTTGGCCCGCTTGAGGGCCGCCAGTGCCCGTCGTGGAGGCGGCCGCGGGAGAGGCCAGATAGGCGACCTCGTCGGCACTGACCAGGCGGCCGTGCGGCTGCCTGGCCGCCAGCGCCGCGCGCTCCGCCGCCGGGTCGTTCGCCCGCTCAAGGAGTCGGCCGACCCACGGCCTGGCCGTGGACGGCGGCATGGACGGACTGCTGCTGCGGAAGGAGGGCTGATCGGGATGGAGCGCTCGGCGCCGACCCGGTCTCTCGCGAGTGGTGGGCGTTGACCGACCCGTGCCAGCAACCACTGGACACCGTGACCGAGGGGCAGTGGTGGGCTCCCGCCGAAGAGATCTTCCACCTCGGCTGAGGTTGGTGAGGGGTCCGGCCTCCAGTGCGGCGGTCAGCTCGATGCAGTCGCCGACGGTGATGTCCCCCTGCAGGAGTCGGCGGCGCGACACGCCCGGACACTTCGGGGCGCCGAGATTGTCGCCCACTACTTTTAGCAACTCGCCTGCGAGCGGCCCCGTCGGTCCGTGAACTGGGTAGTTCGGATAAGCCTGCATCCGCTGCCCCGTTCTCCAGGTGGATCCTCGCCAGAGGCCACGCCTCATCGAGATCATCCAGAGCCTCCGCGAGCGCATCACCGAGGCCCGCGCCAACGGCTGGCTCGGCGAGGTTGGGGGACTCCAGGTCAGCTTCGATGCTGCGATGGCCAAGCTCAACAGCCTCAAGCGATCTCCAACCGATGGCCGGCCGCAGCTGGTCGACCTTGGCATGCCGGTCTTCACCGACCATGCACCCTCGCCCCGGCAGGGACCGGGAGGGCGCGGATAACCGGCCCTGATCCTGTCAGTGAGCGAGTTCGGCTTGGCGAAGGCTGCGGAACACCGCCGGGGTCGCCCACCCGCGCAACGTGGCGTGAATCGTCGAGCGGAATGCGGTCTCGGCCGTGGCGGCGTCGAGGGCCCCGGCCAGTTCGAGAGTCACCAGTCCGTGCAGGGTGGCCCAGATCGACAGGGCGATCGACGTTGCATCGCCGACGAGGACGGACGCCGCCAACGCGCGATCGATCGCCGCGAGGAGCGGAAGGATCGGGTCACTGGCACCGACCTCCCCCGACGGGTCGAAGGACTGCACACCACCGAACAGCACCGTGTACAGATGGGTGTGTCCGCGCCCCCAACGACGGTAGGCGACAGCCAGCGCATAGAGGTCGGCAAGAGGGTCTGCGGAGGTCTTCACCGCCGACAGGTCCTGGAACAGGCCAGCGACGGCTCTGTCGCGCACCGCACCGATCAGCCCGTCCTTACCGCCGAACAACGAATACACCGCCGTCGTCGACGCCTCGGCAGCAGCGGCCACGGCGCGGACCGTGAGCGACTCCCGCGGACGGGTGGCAAGCATCTCGGTCGCGCACTCCACAAGCCGCTCTTTGACGGCCTCGTCGTTTGTTCTCGGCCTACCCACGGCCAGCAGCCTACCTCGGTTTGATAACGTCGTTTTGAAACGACGTTCTGAAACTGTCGGAGGTCCGCTATGCCCACGCTCGCCATACGTCTTGTCCGCTTCACCGGACGCTTACTGCTGGCCCTGGCCGCCGTCGCGATGCTGGTCGTCGTCTTTCTCGCACTGATCGCCCTCACAGACGGGGCAGGCTCGGGGCTCGCCGCATGGTTGACGACCCTTGGAGTCGGGGCTGTCCTCGCGACGTGGCGGGGCCGGCGCCGCACTTGGCCGGCACGGCTCGTGCCGTTCCTGCCGGTGGCTGTCGCGGCGGCGTTGACGGCGGCGGTCTGCATCCCGACCGTGCCGACGGCCCGGCGGTACCCGCCCGTCCTGCCGTTCGTGACCACGCAGCACTGGAGCCTGACCACGGGCAGCCGGGTCGCGGCGTACCACTACCCGCCCGCGCACCCCAGTCTCCGGCATCCCATCCCGCTCGTGTACCTCAACGGCGGGCCAGTCCGTGGCATCTCAGTGCTCGACCACCGGTTCCTGCAACTCCTGGCCCGCCAGGGCTACGACGTCTACGCCTACGAACAGGCCGGCGGCGGACGCAGCGACCTGCTCCCCATAGGCCAGTACACGATCTCCAGGCCGGTCAGCGACCTTGCCGCTTTCATCGACCACCTGAACAAAGGCAAGGTCGACATCCTCGGATTCTCTTCAGGCGGGGCCGTGCTCACCCGAGCCCTGGCCGACCCGCGCGTCGCCGGACGCTTGCACCGGGCGATCATCGCCGAGCCCGGCCCCATGGATGGCCCCACCGCACACATCACCGGGCACAAGGGCCGAAAATCCGCTCGCGGCCTCGCGCCGGCCCCGACCGGACCGCGATCGACACACGTCCCCCGGTACGCCGTGGCATTCGGCCTCATGCGGCTCGGACTCCTTAGCCCCGACACAGGACTGATCGGACAGGCCGAAGGCGACAACGCCTTCACCGCCGCAGACCTCGGCAGCGACACCGCATCCGCATACTGCGTGCGCGACGCGCACCGCATCCCCGCCGAGGACACCGCACAAAACTTCTCCTTCAGCCCCGCCGCCAGCCTCCGCATCCAGCAGACGGTCAAGGACTCACCCTCCATCGCCTCACAACTGAGGCAGTCCCGGACCCCCGCGATGCTGATGATCGCCGAGTGCTCCTCCCAGATCCGTCAATGGGAGACCACCGTCCTTACCAATGACCCCGCCATCCAGCGCACGCAGTACATGCCCGGAGTCGGACACCACATGTGGAACGGCCTGGACGACAACAACGACCGAGCCGCCGCCGTCATCACCGCGTTCCTTCAGGACAAGCCAGCACCCCTGCCGAACTACCCGACTCGCGACGAGATCCCTACCTTCCTGCGCGATCACAAATGAAGACGTTGAGGCCCGTCACCGGCAACGGCTGGCGAACCCTCGAAGCCGTCCGGGCCCTGAGTCAGTCACTGCCAGGGACGAGCTCTTAGTCCGGAAAAGGGCATGCGGCCTCACCGAGCTGCTTGCCCGCGAAGTGCGCGACCGCGGCCGTGAGGTCGAAGTCGAGCACCTTCACGTCCATCTGCCGCGCGTGCTCAAGACGCCCGCCAACGGCACCGCCCACCCCAGCCCCACGCAGGAGGCCACCCGATGAAGCGTCCCTTCCACCGCTGCGGCCACGCGCCCGGCGCCCTAAGAGGCCATCTCATTTGGCTCGGTCGGTAGGGCGCCGGCCCGGCCCGCGAGGGCGAGACCGATCGCAGCCAAGGTCGAGCGCAACCGCTCGGTCCGCTGGCCGTGCTTTCGGGTCAGACCGGGTATCTGCTCGACGAACGTGTGACGTCCACACTCGGCGTTCCGGCAGGTGAACCGGCGGACCCGCAGCTGGAGTACGACGCTTCGTCCCACACTCGGAACATCAGCGGGAAACCGCAGGTAGGAGCGGTGAACCCGGCAGGACCACGTTCCGCAACCCGGACACGAGGCACCCGCGGCGGTGCACTGCACACCAACACGCGCTATCGCGATGTTCACGTCCACCGACAGCACCGCGACGTCGTCGATCGACGGGAACAGCAGCTCCTCCAGTCGGAGCAAGGCCTCTTTCACAGTCCCGAACTGTCAGGTCAGTCACTCCTGCCACTGCTCGTTTTGAGGCAACTTCCGGAGGCTCAAAGGAAGTTCAGCGGTCACTCACCGTGCACGGGCCACACAACCTGAACCAGAACCTGAGATTGGACAGCAGATGTTCATGACTTGGGAGGCAGCACAGCACACCGAGCATTCGAACGCTGACTGAGCCACCTGCCGCCGTCAGAGACGACGGTCAGCACACGCGTGCGCTGCGTTGCTCCTCCACGGCGGTGGCCGGTGCTGTTCCCACGAGGATGAGAAAACACGTTGGCTTGCCGGGGTGGACCTCGGGGCTGCGCGGAGCGTCTCCCGCGTGGTGCTCCGGCTCCCCGCCGGCTGGGGCGCCCGCACCCAGACGCTGTCCCTGCAGGCCGGCGCGGACGGCTCCACCTTCACCACCGTGAAGGCCGCAGCCGCCTACGCCTTCGACCCGGCGGCGGACAACACCGTCACCCTCACCTTGCCCGCCACCGTCCAGCGCTGGTTCCGGCTGACGGTCACGGCCAACAGCGGCTGGCCGGCCGGTCAGCTCTCGGAGTTCGAGGTCCGGAGTTCGTAGCACCAGACCCGGGTGCGCGCGGGGCGGTGCGTGCGCGCGGCGCTGCCCCGGGCAATCATGCTGGTGATCGAGAAGCGTCCCGCCTTACGCCGTGGAGGATGACCCGTGTCGAAGCCGCCCCTGCCCGAAGCCGCCGTCGCCATGCTGGAGAAAGCCAACCCCGCCGTCATCTGCACGCTGCGCCGGGACGGCCAGCCGGTGTCCGCGGCCACCTGGTACCTGTGGGACCACGGGCGTGTGCTCATCAACATGGACGAGGGGCGCGTCCGGCTCCAGCACGTGCGCAACGACCCCAGGGTCTCGCTCACCGTGCTCGACGAGGGCGGCTGGTACACCCATGTGACCATCATCGGCCGCGTCGTCGACCTGCAGGAGGACACCGACCTGTCCGGCATCGACCGGCTGTCCCGCCAGTACCTGGGCAAGGACTACGGGCAGCGCGACCGGCGCCGCTACAGCGCGTGGATCGAGATCGACCGCTGGCACGGATGGGGTGCGCTGAAGGACAATGAGCAGCCCGGCTGACGCGGCCGCGGATCCATACGCGGATCCGTGCGCCCTGACCGCCGTACGACATACGGCGGTCAGGGCGCACGCGGTGCTCCCCGCCGCCGCCGGCGTGCGGGGAACCCTTCAGCACACCTTGGTCCGGCTGCCAGCCGTTCGCAGCCCGTGGATGCGCGCGATCCTCAAGAAGCTCGCCCAGGGCGGATCGGCAGCCTGTTCTGATCGCCTGGCAATCGAACAGCGCCAGACTCTCCTGCCTCCCCAACCGGTTACTCAGCGTGCCCTCACCACACAACCTGAGCCAGAACCCGAGTTGTGACGGCGGTTGTACACGGGTTTGGGAGGCGCCCGTTTCCACGGTCGGGTGATGTTCACGAGTTTTGAAGGCAGTGGGGGGCTTGCCAGGCCAGCATCGGAGTGTTTCCGGTGAAAGGTCCTGGTCATGCCGCAGATGTCGAAGGTCGAGCTGTACGCGGCGATCCGGCGGGACCACCGGGCCGGCGTGACGATGCGGGAGCTGGAGCGCAAGTACAACGTCGCCTGGCGGACGGTGCGCAGGGCTCTGGACTCGGCGTGGCCGGAGCCGCGCAAGCCGTTGCCGCCGCGGCCGTCGGCGCTGGATCCGTACAAGGCGGTGATCGACGGGATCCTGCGGGCGGACCTGGACGCGCCGCGCAAGCAGCGGCACACGGTCACGAGGATCTTCCACCGTCTGGTCGAGGAGCACGGCGCGAACGTGTCGTATCCGATGGTCAGGCGGTATGTCGCCGACCGGAAGCCGCAGATCGCGGTGGAGGCGGGCAAGGCGCCCATCGAGGCGTTCGTCCCGCAGACCCATCCGCCCGGCATGGAGGCGGAGGTCGACTTCGGCGACGTGGCGGTGCGGCTCGCGGGCGAGCTGGTGGACCAAGACCTTCACCGACCCACGTCTCTGCGCGGCCATCGTCGACCGGCTCACCTTCAACGGCACGATCATCGAAACCGGCACCGACTCCTACCGCCTCGCCTCCACCCGGGCCCGAGCCGAGGAACCCGCCAAGGCCGGCTGACACCTGCAGGCCCCCAGCCGACGGCCCGCCGTCCTCACGGGCGGCGGGCCGTCAAAGCATCAACATCACCCGGATGCCGGGTCGTCCGGGTGCTCAGTGCGTTTATGGGCACGTCGCAAGAGGTGCCTCGCCAGCAACGTCACCCAGACGGCCAGAAGGACGGCCGCGATGCCCCTCAGCCAGGGCGGGGTGCTGCTGCTGGCTGCTGTTAGTGCATAGAACAGGATGCATACGCCCATCCACCCCGGACTGCTGAAGAACTCAGCCCTCGGGTTGCGTGTCGCCCCCACCCTCCACCTGCCCTCTCCAGTCTCCGCGCAGGCCACTCCAGCCGAAGTGAAGTTGCCATGACAGAAGGATATGGCCGCCGGACGACTGCTTCTGGGCCGAAGGCTCCTCCGAGCAACGGCCTGTCAGCCGCTGCGTCAGGCACTGACGTCATTTCTGGTGGACATCCACGAGCCTCAAGATCACCAACTGCTGCCCAAACCGGCGCACAAACGCTGCTGCTTGAAGTGAACGAAGCCACGTGGCAGCAGCCTGGATGCGCACTCGGAAGAAGAAGCACGCGAGGACCGAGAGCAAGGACTGATATCCGCCTCAGCCGAGTGAGAGCGCGGGAGCACAGCCGGGGGAGGTCGGGCGCCGCACTCCTCCACTCCAGCAGAAGCCTGGTCGGGTCAGCGCAGGCGGACCACGGTGACCACTGCATGTCGGGTGGTGCCTGCCACGACTTCCATGACGACCTTCCCGCTCACGGGTGTGTAGGCGTCGCCGCCCTGCGTGTATGCGCGCCTGGGCTGGGGGACCAGGCGCGGGGCGATCCGGGTGGGCAGGGTCGTGGTCAGGCGCTGGGACAGCGCGACGCGCCCGTCGGGGAGCCGTACGGCGAGTGCCCGCGGCTGGCGCGCGGTGCCGGTGAACCCGGCGAGGGCCGCCTCGATCGTGTCCGCGTGGCGGATCTTCAACCACTCCGGCGCGGCCGGCCCGGTAGGGGGAAGTGGTGCGTTTGGCGACGATGCCTTCGATAGCGACCCCAACGAGCTGATGCCATAGCGGTTACGCGCCCTGAAGAGCCGTCGCCACACTGACGGGCCGGGCCCCAAAGGAGACCGGCCTGTCACGTCGCTGCGTCAGGAACTGGTACAGCAGCACGAGCGGTGGTTCCCCCGAGGACGACTCCTCAGATCGGCCCCCCGGCTCCCCGGGGTGCGCTGGCGCCGTCCATGGATGCCGGATTCAGTGACGCCAACAGCTTCACCAGCAGTGAGTGCACCTGCTCCTGCTCCAGCGGCGTCAGCGCTTCCAGAGCGTCGGCGTGGGTGGCGTCCACCACGCTGCTGGCCTCCGCCGAGAGCCGCAGGCCCGCCTCGGTGGCGTGCAGTCGGTGCGTGCGCCTGTCGCCGGGGGTAGTCCGGCGCTCCAGAAGCCCCCGCTCGACCAGCCCGTTGACCGCGGTTCCCATGGACTGAGGGGTGATCGCCGTCCTGCGCGCCGCGGTCGCACTGGAGACACCCGGATCGAGGATGGCCTGAGTCAGGGCGCTGTTCTGGGCGAGGGTCAGTTGGAACGGACGCAGTGCGCGCTCGACCCGGGACGCCACGATCTGGCCGATCTGCCAGGCCACATGGCCCGTGCGCTGGACGGAATGTTTCACGCGGCGGATCCCTTTGTAAGTCAGCTGATTATGATGTACAAGATATTATCAGTTGGCTTCTATTCTAGGAATCTGTTTGCGATGGCACTGCGCTCCTCGACCCCAAAGTCTCACAAGCATGCCCTGGACGTGGCCCACCCGCTGCCCCGCCCTGGAACCGCACGCGCCGTCCTGGGCCCCGTAGCGGTCGTCCTGCTGATAGGCACAGTGTTCGTCAGCGTCTATCTCGCCGCCTTCCACGCGCCACGCCCTCATGAACTGCGCGTGGGGACGACGGAGGTCGGCACACATCAGGCGCAGCTGCGCCAGGGCCTCGCGCGCGCCGTACCGGGCGGCTTCACACTCGAGACCTACCCCGACGAATCCACCGCCCGACGGGCTGTCCAGGACAGGTCCGTGTACGCGGCCTACCTCGGCAAGGGGAACCTGCTCTACGCCAGCGCCAACGGAGCCGGCGTCACCGCCACCGTGACCACCGCTTTCGGCGCCGTGGCCCGTGCGGAACACCATCACCTCTCCGTCGAGGACGTTGCCCCGTCGGCGGCGGAGGACACCCGAGGACTCTCTGCCTTCTACGCGGCCTTCGGCCTGGTACTGGCCGGATACCTCTTCGGCATGACGACCTACCAGCTCGCACCCCGGCTCACGTTCCGCTGGCGTATGGCCAGCCTGGCCTTGTTCGGAGCGATCGGCGGCATCATGGTCGCGGTCATCGGCGGGAGCGTGGGGTTCGGTGCGCTGCCCGGCGCCTCCCTGCCCCTCGCCCTCGTCGTCGCGCTGATGGGCGCCGCGGTCGGCGGCACGACGATGGTGCTCCTGCGACTGTTCGGCTCCGCGGGCGTCAGTCTTGCCTCGATACTCCTGCTGATCCTCGGCAATGCCAGCAGCGGCGGGGTCCTGCCCGCGGCGTACCTTCCGTCCTGGCTGCACCCGCTCTCCGAGGTCCTGCCCGTCGGGGTGGGCGTCCGCGCGATGCAGGGGCTGTCCGGGTTCCAGAACGACGGTTTGACCCGCGCCCTGGTGATCCTCCCGCTGTGGGTGCTCGGCGCCGTCGCCGTGCTCTACCTGAAGGACGTGTTCCGACGCGAGGCTCCGAGTGCCGCGCAGAACACGGCCGAGCCTCAGTACGCGGTAGCCCTTCCGGTCGAGGAGGTCGGGGCCGACGCCGAGCCAGCGCGGCAGGCCGGGCCTGGCGGTCTTTCCGGTCTCGGCGGCGGCGGTTTCGATGAGGCGGCGCAGCAGCGCGCGGCGTGGTTCGGGTGAGCGCACTCCGCGCTGTGGGGTCCGATTGAGTCCGACCATGCCCCCTTGTCCAGGTTGGCACCGGCTGTCGTGGAGGGGTGTTCCCCCTTTGACGAGTCTCGCTACCAGCCGCGAACAGACCGCGGACTCGGCCGCCGCTCCGCACGGAGCGGCGAGGGAGACGAGACGATGACGTACACCGCCAGCACCGCTGCTCGGAGACGGCCTGGAGCCCAGTGCCTGCCATGAGGTGTCTTCTCCACGCGACAGCCGGGGAGAAGAGGTGCAGTCGAGCAGAAGCCTGTGGTCGGGTCAGCGCAGGCGGACCACGGTGACCACCGCATGCCGGGTGGTGCCTGCCACGACCTCCACAACAACCTGACCGCTTACGGGTGTGTAGGCGTCGCCGCCCTGCGTGTATGCGCGCCTGGGCTGGGGGACCAGGCGCGGGGCGATCCGGGTGGCCAGGGCTGTGGTCAGGCGCTGGGACAGCGCCACGCGTCCGTCGGGGAGCCGTACGGCGAGTGCCCGCGGCTGGCGCGCGGTGCCGGTGAACCCGGCGAGGGCCGCCTCGATCGTGTCCGCGTGGCGGATCTTCAACCACGCCCCGGTGCGGTTGGCCCGATAGGGGGAGGTGGTGCGTTTGGCGACGATGCCTTCGACGCCCTGGTCGTGGAGGGTGTCGTACCAGGTGAGTGCGGTGTCGCGGTCGGTGGTGGCGGAGACGGCCTGGATCGGGGTGGGCGCGGGCAGTTCTGCCAGGAGGTTGCGGAGGGCTGCGCGGCGCTCGTTGTACGGCCTTGCTCGTATGTCCCCGTTCGGCGGTGGCAGTTGCAGGGCGTCGAAGGCGATGTAGTGGGCGGGGCGTTGGGCGGCGAGGCGGTGGGCGCGGGTGGGGGAGGAGGCGGCTCGGGCTTGTGCGGCCTCGAAGCTGATCCGTCCGTCCTCGGCGACGATGACAGCCTCTCCGTCGAGGACGGTCCCGGCCGGGAGGTGGTGGCCGGCGAGGGCGAGGTCGCCCCATGCGGCGGTGACGTCTCTCCCGGAGCGGGCCTGCAGCCGGACCCCGTCGCCGGTCCGCCACATGATCATTCGGTGGCCGTCGAGTTTCATCTCGTAGCTCCAGTCCGTTCCGGTGGGCAGTTCCGGTACGGACTGCGCGAGGGCGACGGAAACGGGCCAGTCCACCCGTCCAGCCTGCGACGGTGCCAGTGGCAGCGCGCGCCGGCGTCGTCGGGAAGCGGGCCGTGTCGGGGGCTCCTGGGCTGGTGGGGCTCGGGGTTGTTGTGGAGGTCTGTGATGCCCCGACCGCTGTGGAGCGGCGCGATCGGCTTTGAGCTGGTGACCATTCCGGTGAAGCTGATGAGCGCCACCGAGGACCGCTCGGTCCGTTTCCACCAGGTCCATACCGAAGACCTGGGCCGGGTGCGGGTGCGCAGTTCTGCGAGGCGGAGGACCGCGAGGTGTCCGCGGGCGAGATCGGCAAGGGGTTCGAGGTCTCCAAGGACACGCTGGTCGCGGTCACGGACGAAGAGCTGGAGCGGATGCCGCTGCCGACCGCGAAAGCGATCGAGATCGTCGCGTTCGTGCCGGCCGCGTCGATCGATCCGGTGCGGCTGAGCGGCGACAGCTACTTCCTGCAGTACGACGGCCCCGTGGCGGCGAAGCCGTACGCTCTGATCGCCCGGGCGCTGGTCCGCAACACGAAGGTGGCCGTGGCCAAGCTGGCGTGGCACGGGCGTGAGCGCCTGGTGCTGCTGCGGGTGCGGGACGGGGCGCTGGTCGCGCACGTGCTCAAGTGGGACGATGAGGTGCGCGACCCCTCCGAGCTCGCCCCGAAGGACATCACGGTCACGGACTCCGAGATCGACGAGGCGCTGCAACTGGTCGACTCGATGACGACGGACGACATCTCCGGCTACCAGGACGAGTACCGGAAGGCACTCGAGGTGGTCATCGAGGCGAAGGCCGAGGGCCGGCAGCCACCCAAGCCGACCGAGGAGGCCGAGGAGACGGGCGGCCAGGTCGTCGACCTGATGGCGGCCCTGCAGGAGAGCGTCCGCAAGGCCCAGGCAGCGCGCGGCGAGGACGCCGCCGATGCCGAGGTCCACGAGATGCCGAAGAAGACGACCAGGAAGACGGCGGGGAAGGCGCCCGCCAAGAAGACGGCGAAGAAGACGGCGGCGGCGGCGAAGAAGACGGGCCGGGGGCAGCGGGGCGCCTAGGGCACGCCTAGGGCACGCCTAGGGCGTGTCTCCTGATGCGTGAGCGCGTGGCCGGAACCGATCAGTCCAGTTCACCCGCAGGGGTGGCAGGTGCGCCGGGTATCGGCCACACCGGGTGCTCTGACCTTTCCTCATCCCGTCGGCAGGGAAGTCTGAGCGGTGCTGACCAGCGGAGAGTGTGAGAGCTGGCGCGTCCCACGAAGGAGAAGAGAGGCCACGTGATCGGCACCATGATGAGGTCCCTGCGACGGCCGGCAGCGGCCGTAGCTGGCGCAGCAGTCCTTGCCTCCATGATCGGAGCAGCTCGGCCCGCGCAGCCCGCTTACCACCTCATCCAGATCAAGACGTCCACGGGCAAGTGCCTGACCATCAGGAACCAGAGCACCAGCGACGGCGCCTCGCTTGAACAGAACCGGTGCCAGAATCTTCCCGCCCAGCGCTTCAAGAGCATGAACGATGGCGTCGCGAACCCGACCCACGAGATCAGGACGTTCGCGGACAAGTGCCTGACTATCTACGGCACATCCGGGGGTAACGGGATCACTTGGCCGATCATCCAGCAGGAGTGCAGAGAGGGTTCCCTTCATCAGCGCTTCACGTACTTCGCCGAACACGGTCAGCCGGGCATCGGGTTCAGGTCGCTGTCCATGGGACTCTGCTGGACCGTGACCGGCGTCAGCGACGGTGCCAGGATCGAGGGCGATACGTGCGACGGGTCCGACTCTCAGCGCTTCACACTCGTTGATGTGTGAGGCCGCGCCGATGCTCCCCCGCAGCGACACGGTCCGCCTAGTAGGACTCCGTTATGTCTTTCTCTCGGTCCTGTTTGAGGGGATGCTGTGGGGTGTGGATGCATTTGAAGTGAACCGTGCTCGGGCGAAGTTGGCGTTATTCGTGGCTGATGTGTTCGCGTCGGTGCCGCGCAAGGATCAGCGGGCGAAGGGTGACTGCTATCTGCGGGGGCTGATGCTGGACGGGCGGCGTAAGTCGATCCAGGCCATGGCGGAGCGGCTGGCGGATGGCAACGAGCAGAACCTGCAGCAGTTCGTGAACCAGTCGACCTGGGATCCGGTGCCGGTGCGGCGGCGGATCGCGGAGCGGATGGTGCCGCAGATCGGCCCGGCTGCCTGGGCGGTCGATGACGTGTCGTTCCCCAAGGACGGCCGGATGTCGGTGGCGGTCGCGCGCCAGTACTGCGGGGCTTTGGGCAAGCAGGCCAACTGCCAGGTCGCGGTGAGCGTGCACGCGGTCTCCGACACCGCGTCCTGTCCGCTGCAGTGGCGGTTGTTCGTGCCCCAGGAGTGGGCGCACGATGCCGGACGGCGGAAGAAGACCGGGATACCGCCAGGGGTCGGGCACCGGGAGAAGTGGCGCCTGGCCCTGGACACCTTCGACGAGCTGGCGGGGTGGGGTCTGGTGCCGCCGGTGGTGGTGGCCGATGCCGGCTACGGGCAGAACGCCGACTTCCGGGCCGGCCTGAGCGAGCGGGGCATCGGCTATGTCGTGGCGGTCCGTTCGGACGTGACCCTCCACCCGCACGACGCGCAGCCCACCGCCCCGGCCTGGTCCGGAAACGGCCGCAAGCCGCAGCCCCGCTACCGGCACAAGCCGTCCTCGGTGGCCGCGCTGGCCGCCGGCCACGGACGACAGGTGTTCACCGAGGTGAGGTGGCGTGAAGGCTCCCGCGGGCCGATGCGCTCGCGCTTTCTGGCGCTGCGGGTGCGGCCGGCCGGCATCAGGGCCCGCCTGGCCCGGGCCGCCGCCATCGCCGAACACGGCCACTGGGACGGTGTCCTGCCCGAGGTGACGCTGCTGGTCGAATGGCCCCCGGACGCCCCAAAGCCCACCGACTACTGGCTCACCAGCCTGCCCGCCGACACCCCGGTGGCTGAACTGGTCCGCCTGGCCAAGATCCGCTGGCGGATCGAGCACGACTACCGGGAACTCAAGCACGGCCTCGGCCTGGACCACTTCGAGGGACGTTCCTGGGCCGGCTGGCATCACCACGTCACCCTGGTCACCGCCGCCCACGCGTTCCTCACCGAACAGCGCCTGGCCCCAAAAGCCGATACAGCGGACTCACCCTCTACCAGATCCTCGACGCCATCCAAGACCTGCTGAACTGCTGGACCGGCACCTGCACCACCTGCCACCGCCCCTTGCCCAGAACAACCACCACCAGCCCAAACCCAAGAGCCAGAGCAACCTAACGGATTCCTACCAGTTTCCGTCTCCTTGGTCAGCGTCGGGTCCAGATGAGGATGCCGGCGAGGTAGAGGGCGGCCTGGTAAGCGATGGAGACCTTGTCGCGTCGCGTGGCCAGGCCGCGCCTGTGGCCTTGAGGCGGTTGATGCATCGCTCGCCGTGGCGTACCCGAGCCTGATCCCCGCCATGGCATATAGGGGCTCCCTTCCGGGGATCCCCGGGGCATGCGCCAGACTCCCGCCATGAGCACCATGCGACGCCGCCTCGGCACGGGCCCGACCGCCACCAGGAGCACGCCGTCCGCGGAGGAGTCCCCACGGCTTCTGCCCGTCGAACGAGTTGACCTCGGGGAACTCCCAGAGGCTCCAGAGCAGAGCGGTCCAGAGCTGACGCGGTCGCACCGGCGGCCGCTTCGCTCTCCTGCTGCGGGGACTGACCCCGACCACACCACCGTGTAGGCATGACACAGGCCCGGCCGCGACAGGTCAGCTGAGCTCCTGGCGCACATCGAGGTAGCTGCGCAGCCGTACGCCCGGCTCGCCGGGCACCTGTGTCGTACGGTCCGTCGTCGCGGTCGCCCACCGCGCGGCGAGTACTTCCTGCAGGGCAAAGGCCGTCTGGTCGTCGGCGGCCGCGACTTCCACGACGGCGATCCCCGGCTCCGCCACATGTACTTCGCTGATCGGTCCCATGCACGGCACTACGCGCAGAGCCCGGCAGCGGTTCTCCGATCCTGGGGTCTTCACGCGACCGGGTAGGCCCGGGTACGGCGACGGCGGGTGGCTAGGCTTCACCCATGCTGACCAGCGAAGACGAGTCGTACGAGGCCGTCAGGCGACTGGCTGCCGGAGTTGCTCTGGACCAGGCGCTCGATGTGACGGATCCGGAGTCCTGGATCGGCCTTGACTTCGGGGTACGCGAACTGGCCTGGCAGCGGCCGGAGCTGTTCCACTCGAACGCGTCGCCGTCCGGGCGGCGGCTGAGCTGGGATCCGGATGCGTCGCTGCCCACCGTCACTTGGCACCACAGACCCGGTGACGCCGAGCTCGCCCTCGCCCTCTGCCACCCCGACGGCCGGATCCGTGAGGCCGCGCTGGACCATACCGAGGAGCGGCCCGCGCTGCTTGCGCTGGTCGTCATCCGCTGCGCGGACTGGGCGGAGCCGGTACGCGAACGGGCCCGCGTGCTCCTGTCCGAGACGCCCCCGCACCAGCTGGCCGCGCACGCCGCGCTGACCCTGCGGATCGGCCGCCGCCCCCGGGGCGGCTTCGCCCAAGAGCTGCTGACCGGGGCGCTGCGCGCGGGCCCTGCCGCGCAAGCCGAGGCGCTGCTCGACAGCGGCGACCGGGCCACGGGCCGCCTCGCGTACCGCATCGCCGTCGAGCGGCGGCTGCTCCCCGCAGCGCGGCTCGCTCAGACCGCCGCCCGCCACCGCGACGTCGTAGTGCAGGACCTGTGCGCCGAAGCTGCCGTGGCCGCCCTCGGCGAGGGCACCTTCGACGAGTTCAGCGAGGTCGTGATGCAGCTGCTCGGGTCCCGGCAGCCCCGGGTCAGGTCGGCGGGGGTGACCGCGCTGCGCCGGGCCGGGCGGCACGCCGACGCCGAGCCGTACCTCACCGATTGGTCCGCCGTGGTACGGGCGTGCGCCCGGTGGGTGCTGCGACAGGGCGGCACCGACCCGGCGCCGCTGTACCGCGCGCTGTGTACCGACCCCGCAGCCCGGCCCGCCGCCGCAGTGGGCCTCGGCGAGTGCAGGGTGCCTGAAGATGCGGACCTGGTCCGGGCACTCCTCGCGCACCCGGTCCCCGGCGTGCGCGCCTGCGCTTTGGCGGGGCTGCGGGCGCTGGAGGCGGTACGCGTCGATGACATACGACCCCTCCTGGACGACCCGTCAGCGGCGGTGGTCCGGCAGGCGACCGCCGCCCTGTTGCCGTGGGCCGACTGCGTACCGCAGGAACTGCTGCGCGGGCTCCTGGCCGAGGACCGCCCGCGCCACCAGCGGATCGCGGCGGTCCGGCTGCTGCGGGCCGTCGGGGTGCACGCCTGGATTGCCACACGGCTCTGAGCCGATCCGCCGGACAGGCCCTAGACGGAGGCGTCTGCCCGCTTCTGCTCGTGATGGTGCTTGAGCGCGTCGCGGGCGGCCAGTACATCGCCGGGAGCGAACTCGGTCCAGTACGGGTGGCACACGAGAACCTCAGCGAGTTCGAGTTCCCTCGCCCGCAGCCGGGCGATCTCCGCGGCGTCCTCCGGGTCCCAGCCGGGCGAGGCGGGACGGGACGCCGGCCGCCACGCGTTCTCGTGTGTCTCCCGCGCGTCCATCGACTCCACCGACCACGGCACCCTTTCGAAGAGGGCCCGGAGGTCGGCGCGGACCTGATCAAGCTCGTCCTGGGCGTCGATCAGCATCGGGGGAATTTCGTACGTTGCCACGCCCCTACGGTACGTCTGTTCGAACCGGATCTCCGCCCGCCCAGGACGGATTGCGGCAGCTCCTGCGCCCTCGTATTGTCCCCGTCGGCTGGTTGATCGGCTGCTGATGGCTACTCACGCAACCGCTGGAGTCAGCCTCGGGACTGCCTTGCAACGCCGACGGGCACGGCCCGACACGGGCCACCGAACGGCGCTGCGGTCGGCGCCGCCGGTGGCACAGTGGTGCCATGTGCGGCCGCTACGTCTCCACCCGCAGTCCCGAGGACCTGGTCCAGCTCTTCCAGGTCACCGACTGGCGTGCCGAGGAGGCGCTGGCGCCGAACTGGAACGTCGCCCCGACCGACAACGTGTGGGCCGTCCTCGAGCGCGTCCCGCGCGACCAGACCGATGCCCCCGCGGTGGAGCGGGAGTTGCGTCCGCTGCGCTGGGGCCTGGTGCCGTCCTGGGCGAAGGACATGAAAATCGGCGCGCGGATGATCAACGCGCGGGTGGAGACCGTGCACGAGAAACCCGCCTACCGCCGCGCATTCGCCAAACACCGCTGCCTGCTGCCGGCCGACGGCTTCTACGAATGGGAGCAGGCCAAGGACCCCGATACGGGCAAGGCCCGCAAGCAGCCGTACTTCATCCATCCCGAGGACCAGCAGGTGATGGCGCTCGCCGGCCTGTACGAGTACTGGCGCAACCCGGAGGTCAAACAGGACGACGACCCAGCCGCCTGGTTGACGACCTGCACCATCATCACCACCGAGGCCACCGACACGGCCGGCCGCGTTCACCCCCGCATGCCGCTCGCCCTCACACCGGACCACTACGACTCCTGGCTCGACCCCCACCACCAGGACCCCGACGAACTGCGGGCGCTGCTCACCCAGCCCGCCGACGGCCACCTGGACGCCCGGCCGGTCTCCACGGCCGTCAACAACGTCCGCAACAACGGCCCCCAGCTCCTCGACGCGCTCACCCCATAGCTGCTGCCGGACGGCGGCGGAGAACGGTGGAGTACTTGGTGTCGCCCAGGCCGGCTGCAACGGCCTGGGCGAGCTTCTCGGGGGTCACGGGGCCATGCGGTGAGCGGCGGATCGGTCAGTCGAGAGGTTCTTCCTCGACGACGATCAGTAGTAGTCGTTCCGGGTGCGGGCCTCCGTCGGCCCCCGGGCACGATCATGGGTTTCTTCGGGCCTGGCGCTCCGTCGCCGCGGTCAGCTCGTGAGGAAGGCAGCCTTGCGCTGGTCGCACGTGCTGCGACTTTTCGGGGTAGATGACACCGCGGTGCCGGGCTGAGCTGGCCCCCTGGTTGAGCCTGTTCGCACTACTCGACACCGGAAGGTCGTTCTGTGTTGCCACCTGAGGCTGTTTTCGCGTGGCGGGCAGACCTCAGCTCTTCACGGCTTCTGCGATCTGCAGGGCGGCCTGGGCGGGCGTGAGGTGCGTGGTGTCGACGACCTCGGCCTCGCCGTGTAGCCACGTGCGGGCCGCCTCGGCGTAGGGCTCAAGGTATTCGAGACGGAATGGGGAGGGGCCAAGAACAGTGTCCCCCTCGATGCGCCCGCGGAGGGTGTCTTGGTCAGCGTGGAGGACGAAGTGCCGTACCGGGATGGCATGTTGGGCGAGGCCCGTGCTGATCTCGCGCCAGTACTCCTCGACCAGGACGGTCATGGGCATCACCAGAGTGCCGCCGGTGTAGTCGAGTACGCGGCGGGCGGTCTCGACGACGAGCGGCCGCCACGGCGGCCAGTGCTGGAAGTTGCCCGTCCAGGGCAGCCCCGGCGTGATGTCCATGAGTGTCTCGCCGACCTTCTCGGCGTCGAACACCCGTGAATCCGGGATCAGCTGCTGCACGAGTGCACTGGTCGTCGTCTTGCCTGCGCCGTGGGTGCCGTTGAGCCATACGATCATGGAACCCCACGCTAACGCCGTGCGGGCCGCGGGAACGGGCACAGCAGAAATCCGGTACGGCTTCGGCGTTGGGTGCGGCTCGTTTCGAGGGACGACGTTGACCCAGCAGTGAGGGCGAACTGCTGCGGGTCGAAGTCGGGGTAGATGCGTGCGTGCTCCTGGCGGGTATGGAAGCGCCAGTAGTGTTCGAGGTCGCCGTTTCTCCGGGGTCATCTCCGCCAGAACCTCGGCTACCGTCTCCCGAGCGATCCGCAGCCGCTCCAGCCCTTCCCGGGCCGCACTCAGCCGCCCGGACACCTCGGCGAGCTCGGCTTCCAGCGCCTCCACCCGCTTCCGGGCAGTCGCCTCGCGGGCTTCCAACTCCTCGAACAGCGAGCCCATCCACCGCTCCTCTCCCCGCTACCACGGTAGAGACGAGCAGACCAGAGTGGGAGTGGCTGTCTCATTCGGCGACGGCTACGGACGGATGACGATGCTGCTGAGAGTGCCGTTGCCCCACACCGTGGTCTGCATCATCATCCGGCCGTCCAGGGAAGCCACCGTGAATTCCGGAACGAAGCGATCAGTGAAGAGGGTCGCGAAGCCGCTCCGCAGCAAGTCCACCTCGCTCCCCACCAGGTCCCACTCATCGAGTAGTTGGACCCGGAACCACACCTCGTAGAGCTCATCATCTGAATCTTCCCCGAGGCGTGCGCGGCCCACAGCCAGGAGAAACTCACGCTGGTCGTCGAGGAGCCCGTACTCCGTGGCCAAGCGGTGCCAGCCCGCGTTGACCGTGTCTGCGAAGTCCGGAGCATCCAGGTCGGCGACTTCGTCCGGGTCGGAATCGAAGCGCCCGTGCTCGGGCCGGGCGCTCGCAGGCGACACGTACTTCGGCAGTGGGGGCAGCTGAACCTCCTGCTGGACCCGTTCGACGAGTCGAAGCCCGGCAGGTCCGAGCAAGTCACCAATTTCGGTATCAGTCAGAATCACGGCAGCACAGTAACTGCAGGTCACACCGCCCACACTGGATTTTCGGGTGTCCCAGGAACCCAGGCGGCTACGACCCGCTGGTCACGAGTTCCCTCGAGACGAGCCGCACCCAACACAAATACAGGGGCCCCGCCGATGCATCGGCGGGGCCCCTGTGCCTGAGTAAGAGGTGCTGCCTGCACTATACCCAGGCTCAGCCACGATCACCGTCCCGAACTGCTCCTTCTAGGTCACGCATAGAGGTGCGTCGCCCTGAGCGGGTGACGTCTGGGGCGCGCCTGAACTGCGGGTTTCCGAGGGTGGCGCTTACGAGCTACGCCATGGTGGCGGCCACGGTCTCCAAGACGGCGCGCTGCCGCGGGTCGATGGGTACAACGGCCTGGCGCAGCGAGTGAAGCGTGGTCCCTTCGGCACACAGCCTGCACAGCCCGAGGACGGGGACCGGGACTCCTGCCTCGGACACCAGCTGCGATCATCCGACCGTCGGCCTAGGTGGCCCGTCCGGGCGGCAAACTACCCCCGGACGGTAGAGTCACCGATGGTGCAGAATTGCGATCATGAAGTCACCATGAACCACTCATTGCATGATCAGACACGCGATGCGTACGCTCTGCGCCGCCACCCTCGTGGCCGCTCCCCTCGCCCTGACCGCGACGCCTGCACAAGCCCTGACTTCATGTACGGTCAACGGCCTTCCCGTGTCCGGTACGACCGTCACTGGTACTGCCGGCCCCGACTACATCAGCTGCGGCGCTCTTGCCGTGGGCGATAGCGTCGACGGCTTGGGCGGGGGTGACTACATCGTCATCAACGGCATCGTTGCCGGCACCGTCGACGGCGGCGCCGGCGGTGACTCCATCACGGCCAACGCCGGTACCACGGCGACCGGCAGGATCCTCGGCGGCGCCGACGGCGACTTCATCTCCGTCGGCCCGAACGCCGGCACCGTCGACGGCGGACTCGGGTCGGACTTCTGCCGAGTCGCTTCCGGTAACCCCCCCATCAACTGCTGACCAGCAACGGGTTCGGCGGGCCAGCCAACTGCGACGCTCAGAGTGGCCAGATAGCGCGCCACAAACGCGGCGGCCACCCGGCCCGCTGCTCCCGCTCGGCGCATTCCGTCACCTCCGGAGCCGCATTTCGTCGTTTCCCCCACCCGCGAGGGGGCCCAGCCGTGCATCGGCTGGGCCCCCTCGCGGGTGGGGAAACACCGCTCGTGGCCGTATCGATCTCCGCCGTCGTCCTGGTTAAGGGCGGCTGTCCGTGTCGGCTCGATGCTGGCCTGCACCCTGTTCGGCCTCACCCTCGCCGCCACCGGCCTGGCCCCGGCCATCAACAGCAGCCTCGCCTCGCCAGACTGATCTCCAGCTTCTGACCGGAGGGAACTATGCCTCTGTCCAGGGCGGGTCGGGGGTGTAGTTGAGTTCGTCGCAGAAGCGGCAGTCCCGCTCCGAGGGGATCTCCCACTTGTCGACCCAAAAGCCGACCTGCTTGCCCACGAAGTAGTTCTCCCCGCCGCACCACCCGCAATCGAAGACGAACTCCACCCGATCCCCTTCCCCGCCCCAGTTCCTTCGAGGATGCCGGGGATGCGGGTGCGGTGGCTACCCGCCCGTTCCTGCCAGCACCCATCTCCCTCAATGCGCGACGGCGAAGGGCGCCGCCGGAGAACGATCCTGGCGGCGCCCTTCGGCGTGCCTGGAGCCCTGATGCCTCAGACCACGTCCTCCCCTGCCATAGACCACCCCGCCCCGACCCTCCAGGCCGCCGCGCCGCCGGTGGAACTGTCCCTCGAGGAGCGACTCGCCCTCATTGACGCGGCGATGACCGTACGGCTGGACGAAGCGGCCGTCGCCTACGAGGTCAACACCGCCCACATCCCCACCGAGCCCGTCGACCTGGCCGACGTCATCACCGGCCCCCTCGGCACCGGCACCGGCCCCGCCCCGCTGCCGGACCTGTACCCGACCCCGGTCGCCGCCCTCCTGCAGCGCGCGCACCACCGCCTCGTCAGCGGCGGCTGGTGCAAAGACGCCCTGGTCGACGCCGACGGAGCCCGCTGCATGCTCGGAGCCATCCGCATCGAGGCCCGCGGCGACGACCGCCTGGAAGCCGACGCGGCCAGCATGCTCCTGGACGCGATCCGCAGACAGTTCGGCGGCGACGTCGAATCCGTGCCGTCCTTCAACGACGCACACGGCACGTCCCGCGTCCCGGTCCGCATGGTCGGCCAGGCCGCCGGCCTCGCCGACGCCCGCGGCCTGTAACGCCGCCCCGGACCACCTGCCTCGTACCCGAACCCCGCTCTACGGGTCGGGCGCGGGGCAGGCCGCCCGGCCTCAGCACTGCCCGCCGACATCCAAGGAGATGAGTCGTGGCAAAGGGTCCCGCCGTCATAGGTGTGCTGACCGAACCGCCCCAGCCGACCTGGTGGAAGGCCAACCGGCACAAGGTGCTGCTGGTGGTCGGCCTGCTGGTCGGCTACTGGATCGGCACCCATCTGCACGGCGCCCCGGCATCACAGCCGGAGTCCCCCAGCCCGGGCCCGCAGCACGAGCGCACCGACCCCGGCCCGGCCTGACCCGACACCTTTCTGCGCCCCGCCCGCCGCTCCGTCCGGTGCGGGGCGCAGTCCTGTCTGCCCACCGCGATCTGGAGGACCTGCCCGTGCTCATCCCCCGCCCGCGCCGCCGGATAGGCCGGCCCCACCCGCAGCGGCCCGGCCCCCGCTACCCGCACCGCCCTGCCCGCATCGCTCCGGCCTGGAACCGGTGATGGACAAGCCCACTTTCAGCGGAGACGTGCTGCTGGGAACTGGAGTTCCAGCGGGTTCGGCAGGCCCCGTAGCGACCGCATTGCCGCATGTGCGCAGGTGAACATGCTGCTTGGCACGGTTGGGCGACGGCGGCGGGTTCTCGCAGTTATGGGCAGATTCCGCGAACGGATCCAGCATCCTGCCCATCCCCGCAGGAATCCGGAAGTTGCTGCCTAAGCAATCCAGTCCTCGCCGTGCCGATGGCGGTCCAGCTCCACGGTTGCGAACTCGTCCGTGGCCGCATCGGCCACCACACCCAGTCTCCGGAGGGCCTGCGAGATCGGGCTGCCGGCGGATCCGAACGGCTGTCCCTCCAGTACATGGAGTGGTCCCAGTACGACGGCTCCATCAGCCCAGACGGCAGCGTGGGACCCGCTGGGTCGTGCCATCCGCTTCCCACTTCGCGTAGTAGTCATAGACGGTTTTGTACGGCGGGAAGTCGTGCGGCAGGTACTCCCAGGGAATGCCGGTTCGGTTGACGTAGAGGATCGCGTTGACGATCTCCCGTAAGTCGTGGACCCGGGCCGCCGTACCGGGGCCGGTCCGGCCGGCTCGCCAGGCCGTGAAAACCGGTTCGATCAAGGCCCAGCGAGCATCAGAGACATCACTGCGGTACGGGCGACGAGCGTTCACGCCTCGCTCAACGACAGCCATCCCCGACAGTCACAAAAACATCCCTAACTACCAACTACCTAGATCAGATGCCCTCTTAACCTCGGGCTTTCACGAGGAGTGCTGTCCGGCTCGTGATCGAGAAAGCAGAAAGTGCCTCTGAGGTGCAGCGACAGGACTTGCTGAGGGTCCTGCACGTGGTAGGGGAAGTGGCACTTCCAGAGTGAAGAAGAGCAGAGGGTCCGACCGGCGTGTCCGTGCCGAAGGCGGCGGCAGCGGGGTGGTTTGTGCCAGGCCGGGGCGGTACTGCTGGTCGAGACAGTCCGCACGTCAGGTCTGATCGGTGCGATATCGGCGGCGTTGGCGCCGTAGCGCAAGCCCCGGGCCGGGGACGATCCGAGCAAGACCCTGCCGGATGTGGCTCTCGACGCTCTGGCCGCATCCGGGCCTAGGCCAGGCCTAGGGCCCTCGTGGCGATTTGCACGGCGCGAGTAAAGGTGCGGACGCGGGTCCGGGAGATAGCCGGAGCGAGCAGTCCGGCCGCAGATAGCCAGGTCATCGTGGACATCGACGGCGTACTGGCCCTCGCACACTCCAAGGAGCAGGACGCCACCGCGACCTGGAAGAAGCCCCCAGGCAGCACCAGGACCTGGTACGGAGCCAACGCACGAAATGTCTTGCCTACGGCTGTCAGAGATCTCCGGCTACTTCTTCCTGACCGGCTCGACGTCGAACAGCCCATCCGCCATGCATCACCTCGCATGAATGATCACGAACCAGCGGCGGGTTGCCAGCTATCGAGGCAGGCTCCAAGCCCCTACACGCCCACCTGCCTTGACAGCACAGGGGGCGGGGACCCACGCTGGAAACTATGGAAACCACATCAGTTTCGAAAGTTTCCAAGGGTGACCAGCGTCGGGCTGACGTGATTGTGGAGGCGGCTGGCCGGCTGTTCTTCGCGCCGGGTTTCGCGCGGGTGACCATGGACGATCTCGCTCGTGAGCTCGGGATGAGCAAGAAGACGATCTACCGTCATTTCCCGGACAGGCGCAGCCTGCTGGCCGCGGTGCTGGAACGGACGTTCGCGGGGGTGGAGCGCACGCTGGCGGCGGCAGTCGAGGACGCAGAAGGGCAGCCGTTCGGTATGCGGGTCCAGCGGTTTTTGATCGCTGCGGGCAGTGAGCTCGGGCGGATCGGCGCGGCTCAGCTCGCCACCGGACGCGGCGGCGACGCGATGCTCCGCCAGTATGTGGAGCAACGTATGGACGCGGTGGTCTACCAGCGGCTCGACGAACTGTTCAGGGAAGGCTACCGGCGGGGACTGCTGTCGGCGCCACCTGCGCTGCTGGGTGAGATCACCCGGGGTGCGTTGGAGCGGCTGGTCACCTCCCGGTTGCCGCGCGAACTCGACTGGACAGCGGCCGATCTGCTGCGGGCGACCGTCGACACGGTGCTCTACGGAGCGATCCGCTCAGGACACGCTGACGAACAGCTCCGGGCGGTCATCCCGTCGGCCCGCGATGATGAGAAGGCGGCGGGCTCATGACCGGGGCAACCGGCAGGGTGGCATTGGGGACAGGGGCCAGCAGCGGAATCGGCGCAGCCACCGCACGCCTTCTGGCCGTGCGGAGGATGCGCGTGGTGGTCAGCTACCTCCGCAACAGCACGGCGGCCGAACGGGTCGTGACCAGCATCGAGGCTGCGGGCGGCCAGCCATGGCCGTGCAGGCCGACGTGCGCGAGGTAGCTGCGATCGACAGCATGGTCGAGCAGGTCCGGGCGGCATGGGGCGGCATCGACGTGCTCGTGCACAACGCGCTCGGCCCGTACGCGGTCACGTTGTTTCGGGACATGGCGTGGAAAGAACTGGGCGGCAAGCTCGACGCCGAGATGCGTGCGGCGTTAGCGGTTACCAAAGTCGTCTAGCCCGCCACGACCGCACAGGGCTGGGGACGCATCGTCTATCTCAGCACCGGCCTCAGCCGCCGGCCCTGGGAGAACAGGATCGCACTCGGGACGGCCAAGGCCACACTGGAGCAGTTCGCCCGGTGCCTCGCCCAGGAACTGGACCCGCAGGGCATCACGGTCAACGTCGTCGCGCCCGGGCCGGTGGAGGACACCCGAATGGCCCGCATGCCGGATGTCTTCGACGACGAGGACAAGCAGCGGCAGGCGGCCGCCCCCTGGGCTGCCTGGCACACCCCGCCGACGTCGCCCAAGCGGTCGCCTTCTGCTCCGGCGAGGACAACTCCTTCATGACCGGCACCACGGCCGCGGCCAACGGCGGCATGGCCATGTACTGCACCCGTTGTCCTGCGCGCACGGGGCCATAGCGTCCCGGTCTGGCCAACGGCCGGACCGCATCCGGCACATCGTCACCCCAAAGGAAGACGTTCATGCACACGATCGATCTAGCCTACGTCGGGCGGGGCCCGCACGAGGAACTGGTCACCTACATCGCGACCAGCATGACTTCTACGCCGACGAGGGCGTCCACGTCGCACTGCGCGACGGCTGCACCTGGGACGCGGAGCGGCTGCGCCGCGGCGCAGCCATCGGACTCGGCCGGACACTGCTGTCCCGACTTGGCGATGGAATCCCCTGGGTCGCGCTCAATGTCAACACCGCCCGCCCGCTGTTCTGGTTCCTCGCCCGCTCCGGCCTGACCTCCCTGGCCGACCTGGCCGACCAACGGCTGGCGGTAACCCCTCCTCACACCGGCCCCGGGGTCTTCACCCGGATCATTCTGCGCCAGGCCGGTCTCGACCCGGACCGCGACGTGCAGAGCATCGTCCGCTGGCCCGGCGACCACAGCATGGACCTGCGCCGGCTGCACAACGGGAGTATCGACGCCGCCGTGGTCGGCGACACCATGGCACCGGAGGCGATCGCCGCCGAGCACGGCTGGCAGTTGCTCGCCTTTGTCGGCGACCACTTCCAGATTCCCACCGTGGGCGTGGCCGTCGACCCCACCTACACCGACCCGGAGGACCCCGCGGTCCAGGCGGAGTACGAGCCCACCGGCGCGCCCTGCAGGTGATCCACAACGACCCCGACACCACGGTGCGGCACATGCAGACCTTCCTCGGCCGACACACCGCGGACGAAGTTCGAGCGCACTACGAGAAGTTCATCGCACCCTATTTCACCACCGACGGCCAAACCGACCTCGCCGCCGCAGACACCGCGATCACCACGGTCGCCGCCGAACTCGGCGTCCCCGCCACCTTCACCGCGGCCGAGTTCTACCGCACCGCTTAGTAGTCGAAGGTAGTCAGTGGGCGGCTGACCACCTGGCCGGTCCGGAAGATGCACCACACCGTGGCGGCAAGGGCCCCGACGCGCTGGGCCACCCCTACGACGGCACCCTGGACGGCGCGTGCTCCGTGGTGTTGCAGGTCGAGGGGCACTTTCGCAGTGTCGTTGACCGATGCGACGAGCTCCGGATCGGCCGGGACCCAAAGGATGGGCATTCCGGCCGGGACGCATACCAGGGACGGCAGGTCTCCGGCATACCGGTCGCCGCGACCCGATCGCCACCGCACCGGCCGAAGACGCAGTCCTAGACCTCCAGGCGGCAGGCGCACTCCACATAGCGGCCTGTTTGCATGCGGACAGAACCGACTCTTCCGGCAGCCTCAGGGCCCCTCGCAGACGATCGCGAAGCCCTGCGTCCCCCGAAGAAACAAGCCCGAAGGAACAAGAGAGGAAGAGACCATGAAGGAGTTCCTGGTCGAGCTGACCGTCAGTGTGCCCGAGGGAACCCACCAAGCAGAAGTCGACCGGCGCCGCGCCGCCGAAGCTGTGCGAGCCAAGGAGCTCGCCGCCGAAGGTCACTTGTTCCGGCTGTGGCGCCCAGTCGGGGAGGATCGTGTCATCGGCGTGTGGCGCGCCGACGACGAGGCGGAGTTGCGTGAGAAGGTCCTCGGAAGCCTGCCCCTGCAGCCCCACCCCAACGATCCGGACCTGACCGGATGAGTGTTTTGGTGCGGCACCTCACGGCCACCGCTCACTGTGCTGATCAGGACCACCGCACTGAAGCGGGAGTCCATGCCTTGAGAAGCCATCCGCTTACCGAATCGGAAACAGGGGTTCCGCGATCGACAGCGGCCCGGGACGGAGGCAAACCCATGTCTGACAAGAACCATGCCACGGTGGCGGTCACCGGGGTGACCGGGGCGCTGGGCAGCCGGATCGCGGCCCGACTCGCCGGCCACGGAGTTCCCCAACTCCTCGTCGGACGCAGCCCCGACCGCATGCCCGAACTGCCCGGCGCCCAACGTCGCGGTCCGGCCGCCTACGCCGACGCCTCCGCCATGCGCAAGGCGCTCGAAGGCGCGTCGACCCTCATCCTGGTCTCCGGACACCGAACGGGGCACCGGCTGGAGGAACACGCCACCGTGGTCGAGGCCGCGATCGCGGTCGGCGTGGACCGCGTCCTGTACGTGTCCCTCGTCGGCGCAGCGCCCGCCGCCACCTACACCAACGCCCGCGACCAGTGGCTGACCGAACAGTTCCTGGCAGGGGCCGGGATCCGCCACACAGTGCTCCGGGCGGGCTTCTACACCTCGGCGCCGGCCGCCCTCGCCGACGAGGAGTTCGTCGTGAGCGGCCCCGCGAGCACCGGCCGGGCCGCCTTCGTCACCCACGAGGACATCGCCGACGTGATCACGGCCGTCGCCCTCGACGAGGGTCCCCGCTCCGAGCACGACGGCGCGACCCTTGAGATCACCGGGCCCGAAGCCCTGACCCTCGACGAAGCAGTCACCAGGATCGCCGCAACCACCGGCCGGCCCTACCGCTTCGAACCCGAGACCCTCGAGGACGCCTTCGCGCGGCGATGGGGACTGGGCATGAGCGGGGAACAGATCGAGACCTGGATCTCGTGGTACCAGGCGATCGAGAGGGGCGAGGTTTCCGTGGTCACCGACGTCGTCCCCCGGCTCACCGGCTCACCGGCGACCCCGATCTGGAACGCAGCCTGGTGGCCTGCGCCGAAGACAGCGCGCGGTACCCGCTAATCTCGCGCTTTCACGAAGCGGGCTGTCCGGCGACTGATCAAGAAAGCAGAAAGTGCCTCTGACCAGTGAGAATGAGGATTGCTGAGGTCTTTGTTCCCGCCACCGTCGGAGGCACTTCCCAGGTGAAAAAGCGTATCGGGTCCTACCCGCGTGACCGCGTCGAGGGCGGCGGGGCAGTGGTCTCGCAGGCGGGAGCCGTGCTGCTGGTCGACACGGTCCGCAAGACCGGGCTGGACCAGGCGATATCGGCGGCGCTGTCGCCCTGGCGCAAGCCCCGTGCGGTGCACGATCCCGGCAAAGTCCTGCTGGATGTGGCAGTCGCGGTCGCACTCGGCGGAGACTGCCTCGCTGACGTGGGAATTGTGCGGGCCGAACCGGGCGTGTTTGGGCGGGTGGCGTCCGATCCGACCGTCTCCCGTCTCATCGACACCCTCGTCACGGCGGGAGACAAGGCCCTGGTGGCAGTCCGCTCGGCGCGCGCTGAGGTCCGTGAATACGTATGGAAGTTGGCCGGTGTCTCGGCGCCGAATGGCGGCGGGCAGGTGATCGTCGACCTGGACGGGGTGCTCGTTCTTGCGCACTCCGATAAGCAGGACGCCGCCGCGACGTGGAAAAAGACGTTTGGGCACCACCCGCTGATGGGCTTCGTCGACCACGGAGCGAGCGGCAGCGGAGAGCCGGTCGCGGGCCTGCTGCGGCCGGGCAACGCGGGCAGTAACACCGCCGCCGACCACGTCACCACCGCCGGGCTCGCGCTGGCCCAGCTGCCGAAGAAGTACCGGCGCGGACGCCAGACGCTGATCCGCTGTGATTCGGGCGGTGGCACCCATGAGTTCGTGGCCTGGCTGACGAAGCGTGGCCGGTGGCTGTCGTACTCGGTCGGGATGACCGTCACCGACGCCATCCACCAGGCAGTCCTCAAGGTTCCCGCGTCCGCCTGGACGGTGGCCGTCGAGCCTGGCGGCGAGGTCCACGACGGCGCCTGGGTGGCCGAGCTGGACGGAGATGTGCTCAAGGACTGGCCCAAGGGCATGCGGCTGATCGTCCGCAAGGAACGCCCGCATCCCGGCGCCCAGCTGCGCTTCACCGACGCCGACGGGATGCGGCTGACCTGCTTCGCCACCAACACCAACAACACGCCGATCGCCGTACTGGAGCTACGGCACCGCCAACGTGCCCGCGCCGAGGACCGCATCCGCGCCGCCCGCGCCACCGGCCTGCGCAACCTCCCCTTCCACGACAGTGCGCAGAACCGGATCTGGCTGGAGATCGTCCAGATCGCCCTCGACCTGCTCGCCTGGATGCCGATGCTCGCCCTGACCGGCCAAACCCGTAGATGGGAACCCCGCCGCCTGCGCCTGCGGCTTTTCTCCGCCGCGGCCCAACTCGTCACCACCGCCCGCCGCCGGTACCTAAGATTCGCGGCCCACTGGCCCTGGACCGACCTCATCACTGACGCGACCGAACGGCTCCACGCCCTCCCGAACCCCGGCTGACCAGCAGATCCCACCATCCCGACGAGCCTGGACCACCCCTCCGGAGCTGTGGAACCCGGCGCCTACCCGACGCGACAGCCGGGCCGCTGGCCTGCCCACCAACACCCAGACAAGCCAAAACGGCCGGACGGACGAACCCTCCGACCGCCATGAAAGATCGAGGCTAGGACCGTCCTCAAGATCAAGTAATGGCGTCCGATTGAATTTTCGCTAGAGCGACCAGTCCGCCCAGTTGCCCCTGCGGCCCCGACGGACAGCCGCTCGGCTTTGACGGCCATTCAGCTCAGCGTGTGTGGCGACCAGAAGCCGGCCACGACCTCCGGCGGGAGGCTTGAGCGTCGAGGAGTGGCTCTCAATTTCGCCGCCCTGATGGCTCCGAATCATCCTGCCGAAAACACCTTGGGATTCACGAGATCGCTGACAGAACCAATTTCAGGAATCCTCATCAAACCCCGCCTGCGCGGGGAGGACAGAAGCGCGCGGGCGTCCAGAACCCGCGCGGCTCACCCCCGCCTGCGCGGGAGGACTCGCAATTCACGGAGATAGACGACGAACTCCGCGGCTCACCCACGCCCGCGCGACCGTTTCAGAATGAGGTGCGTAGTCGTCTCAAGTCCGGTCACAGCACTCCTAGCGGATCCTGCCGAGCCGGAACGCAGAAGCGGCGGGGTACCGGAAAGCCATCCGGCACCCCGCCACGGTCGACGACACGGTCACCGCGTCGCGTCCGAGCGCGGCAACGCGGGGCCGCGCGTCAGGGGGGCAGGAGGTCGTCGGCGGTGTACGGGTGGAGATGGAGGGGGAACGCCAACCGCCGGGTGACGAACCACTCGGCCATCGGCCCGCTCAGGCGCGCCAGCTCCCCGGGGTCGAGGACGGCCAGCTCATACGTCTCGGCGAACCATTCGGCCCGGTTCACCTTGGAGTACTCCGTGAAGGGCTTGAATCCGGACGCCCGGACCACCCACTGGAAGTACTCCAGGTACCGGGCGGATCCGCCGTACGCGAGGGCCTGTCGCAGCACCTTCGGCGTCTCGGCGAAGAGCATGTCGCAGACCTTGAGGAACCCCAGGCACTGGGCGCGCAGACCGGGGGTGCCGAAGGTGGCCTTCGCCAGCAGTAGGTCCCCGTAGGCCTTGATCTCCTCGTCGATCTCCTTGCCCACCCCGTAGGCCCAGCCGCCGAGGTCCTCGCACGCGTTCCGGGCGCCGTTGACGACGCGTCCCCATCCGGCCATCTCGTCACGCGAGACGCCGTAGCGTTCGAAGACGTCCGTGTAGGCCCAGAGGTCGTCGAAGTCCCGCCGGAGCGATTCCAGGTGCTCGCGGAGGCGCGCGTAATTGGACGTCCAGCGCCCGTGGAGCCGTAGGACGAATTCCCTCACCTTCGGCGCGTCCGCGTCGGTCGGCACGAACCGGTCGGCCTGCGCGACGGCCTCGCCGTGGAGAGCGAGGACCCGGTCGACGCCGTCGAGGAACGCTCTCCTGTTCCCGCGCACCAGGGTCGCTTCGGCGCGCAGATGACCCAGCTCGTGCAGGAGGGGGAAGTTCTCCCGTGCTTCGAAGAACACTCGTTTGTCGAAGGCGGCGTCGTAGAAGTGGATGTGCTTGACGTCTGTGTACCCATAGACGTTCTCGCCGTCCTTGGCGTCATTCCACTTGTAGTGAGAGTTGGCCTCGACACGGCCGAGGGGACTGGAGAGATCGCCTTCCCGGTACATCCAGCAGTCCCGCAGAACCCCCAGGTCCCATTCCGGAACGCAAGCCAGCTGTTCCAGGATCCGGGTCGCCTCGGCCGCCGTCCACCGGCCGTCGCCGTCGTTCAGGGTCACGCCGTACCGCTCCGCGACATCGGCTTTGATCTCCGTGATGCCGCGAGCGGGGGGCAAAGCGCCCGCCAGGACCCTGTCCTCGCCGCCCAGGGCAGCGGGGTCGAGCACCTTCACCTCGTCCCCCGCCGTACCCGGCAGCACCGCCTGCGCCCGCAACGCCCGATCGGACCGCGGATCCCGCGCGGTTTCATGGAACACGGATGCCGTCCGTCCCACTCGGGGTGCCGTCGCCGTCGGCGCCGCCCGGGACGCCGGCGCCCGGCATTCCCGTCACCGCGGCGTGGTCGATCTGGTTGACGATCTGCGGGCGCACGAACATCTGCTGGTACAGCCGCATGCGCTGCTCGTCGTTGTCCGACACGATCTTCAGCGCCAGCCGCAGCCGTTCTGCCTCCAGTTCGCGGAGCTGGTTCGCCGCCTCCTTGGCGCGTACCTCCTGCTCCTGCAGGCCGGTCGAGTAGGTGTCCAGGCCGTTGCCCTCGCCGAGGAAGGCCTCCACCACCACGCCGTCGGTGCGCAGTACGTGCTGCTCGGCGCCAACGATCACGCCGGGCACCGTCAGCGTCCGCCCGTCCGGCGAGGGGTAGGAGGAGGTCGCGTCCGGGTTGACGCGGGCGTAGGCGGTGGCGGGGTCGTCGCCGTCGCGGACGACCTCCACGAAGTCGGCCCGCGTCTCGCCGCGGTGGTCGGTGATCCCGCGCAGCTGCCCGAGCAGGTTCTCGTACACCGCGTCGACCCGCTCGGGCAGGACGCAGTCCTCCAGCAGGCGCCGGAGCTCGCCGAGCGGGACCTCGTCGCGGGATTCCGCGTGACCGTTGAAGAACGCCACCCGCACGTCCACCAGATGCAGCAGCGACACATACTCCTGGTTCATCTGGCGGAAGACGAAGTTGAGGGTGCGGCTGACGTTGATGTTCTCCAGGGTCCGTTCGACCGCCTGCTCCTCGCCCTCCTCCAGCTTGGTGTCCAGGCTGGTGTCGACCTGGATGTCGCGGCGGGAGGTCGCGCGTGCGGCGTTCTGGCTGACCGCGTTGGTGAGGTTCTTCGCGAACTCCTCCCGGGCGCTGTTGTTGCCGCCGGAGACGCCGCCGCTCACCTTGGCCTTCGCGCTGCCCCAGCCCCAGGTGGCCTGTCCCTCGGCCTCGGCGGACGCCCGGTACTCGAAGTTCTTGCTGGCGTTCTCCTGCGTGGACTGCTCCCGGTTGACGCTGTTGGTGAACTCCTGCTCGGTCTCGCTGTTGGTGGAGTCCAGGATCGACGACGCCTGCTGGAGGGCACTGCTGGACCGCTTGTAGGTGTTCAGCCGGATGTTCGTCCGCTCGCCCGGGAGCAGGGAGAACGTCTTGATCACCCGGCCGGCCCCGTAGCGGGCGGGATAGGCGGTCAGCCGGTAGTTCTCGACGAGGACGAGCCCGGGGTGGCAGTGCGCCGGGACGTCCAGGAAGCGGTAGTCGTACTCCCCGGTGACCCCGCGCTGGACCGCCAGGCGTGCGCCGGACAGCAGTTGTTTCACCACGGTCGTCTCGTCCAGCGGCGCCAGCGCCGCCATCACTCCGGCCAGCCCCGCCGCGTCCTGCGCGCCGCCGATGTTCGGGAACACCGCGGGGTCGAACCAGCCGGTGGACTTGGCGGTGCGCCACGCGGCGCCGATGCGCTCCGGGGTCAGCGCGATCGGCGGCACCCGGGTGATCGGCGTCTCGTAGCCGGAGTCCGGGTCCTCGTAGCCGTGCAGGTACAGCAGCGGCGTGTCGGCGTCCGTGGCGGGCAGGTCCCGCTCCCGGCGGTTGAGGGTGGTGTCCGCGACCGGCCGCTGGGCCAGGGTGAAGTTGATGGAACGGCGGTTGAGCGCCACCACCAGGGCGTCCCCGAAGTCGAGGGTGAGGATCAGGTCACGGACGTTCACGCTGTTGCGGTAGTTGAACCGGAACGTCAGCGACGTCCCAGGGAAACGGTCGAGTGTCAGGGGCACGCCCACGGCGTCGCCGCCCCACGGCCGCTTCGGGTTCTCCACCACGAGGTCCTGGACGTGCTCTCCGGTCTCGTTGAAGATTTGGCAGGTCAGCTCCAATTCCTCGTCCACGACGCGCAGACCGAACGATGTCGTGGAGACCGGAATCCCGATGTTGGGAGCGACGTGGTAACTGATTCCGAGGAACTGGAGCCAGTCCTGGTCGTCCACGCCCAGCGGGATGACGTACTGGCCGCGGTGGACCGCCGGTTCGGGCAGGTCGTCCCCCACCGCGGCGATCGCCGGCGACCATGACTCGATCTTCGCAGAACCCTCTGGCATGTTTCCCCCCATATTGGCCTTCGGACTCGACAACGTTTCTACGGGGAGGTCGCACCGGCAAGGCGCGGTAGCGTCATGAGAGCCCAAAATGAAGTCGACGGCGAACGTCCGGTTCCCCTGCCTTTCAAGTACCGCCGACTGCTGTGGAAGCGCGGCATCAAGCCCCTCATCGCCCGCCGCGGCGTCACCCACGGCTCCGGCCTGGGCAAAGCCCGCTGGGTCGTCGAGCGCACCTTCGCCTGGCTCCACCGGTTCAAACGACTCCGGACCCGCTACGAACGCCGCGCCGATCTCCACCAAGGCCTCCTGGAGCTGGCCTGCAGCATCATCTGCCTCAGGCGACTCCGTACGTCATTCCGCCAAGTCATTGCCGGAGCCCTGAAGAACGGGTCCCGGCAGCCGGATGTCGGAAGGACTGGGCGGCGCCGTCGAAACGCCGCTGGTCGAGCCGCTGCCTCCCCGCGTAGGCGGGGGCGCCGCCTACGAACGCCGGTCGGTGATCGTCACCTCGAACCTGCACCCCTCAGGCTTCGATTCGATCATGCCCAAGACCCTGGCCACCGCCGCCGTCGACCGGCTCCTGCACCATGCCCACATCGTCCTGACCGAGGGCTCCAGCCTGCGGTTGACCCAGGCCACGAGCGGTCAGGGGGTCATTCCGTTGGCTTCGTCATGAGTGATCAACCACCAGCCGTCAGAACGTCCCTTTGCCTCCGGTCACCCGGCCAGCCAGGGGCTGCCGGAACTCGTCGAACAGGCGGAAGAACGTGTCCAGCGGCGGCTCGTCGGGAAGATGCCGCTCAATCGCGCTGGCCCAGCCCAAGGCCATCGGCAGGCCGTACTCCCGACTCAGCCACGAGGCGAACGGTCCGGAGGAGGGATGGAAGGCGAACTCCTCATCCACTCCGTGGACCCGCAGGGCGACTGAGTAGCCGAACAACATCGTGCTCAGCTCTTCCAGCGAGCCGCCACGAACCCACATGCCGGGCCGCAGCCGCACCTGTTCCACGAACTCGAAGGCGTCCCGCCACTCGGCTATCGGCCGGGGCCGCAGTTCCCGATCATCTGGCACCCGGCCACCCTACGCAGAACGCACCCACGGTGATAGCCGCGGGCCAGTCGCCGGAACGTTGAGCCGCGCGGGCGATGAATTGTCATACCGGACAAGGAGATCAACCCAGCAAGGATCTGACGCGTAAATAGATCCTGGTCAGGGCGGGTGTGGGTAGGATTGTGCGCCCGGTGACCGTGGCGGGCCGCCGGGTGTCTGGGCTGCCGGTCAGGCGGCGGCCTCCCTCGGGTTGAGGGTGACGGTGTAGCCGAGTTGGTTGAGCTGGTTGACGGCCCGGCGGGTGGCGCGTTCGGGGTCGCGTTGGGTGTAGTAGGTGGCGCCGAGTTCCTGGTAGGGCACGTTGTCGGTGAGCATGTGCCAGAGCGCGGTGATGATCGAGTGCTCGACGGCGACCAGCGCCCTGAGCGGGCCGCGGCGGGCGGTCAGGCGCTTGTAACGGGCCTGCAGATAGGTGTCTTTGGTTTTCACGGCGCCGAACGCGGCGATGCCGAGGGCGCCCTTGAGGTAGGGGTTGCCGGGCCGGACTTTGGTGTTTTTGGTGCGGCCGGCGGACTCGTGGTGGCCGGGGCAGACCCCGGCCCAGGAAGCGAGGTGTTTGGCGGTGGCGAAGCGGTTCATGTCGCCGCCGGTCTCCGCGATGATCACTTCGGCGACGGCCCGGTTGATCCCGGGGATGGTGTCGAGCAGGTCGAGGGCGCCACGAAAGGGTGCCATTGCCTCCTCGATGCGTTCGGTGAGCTGCTCGATCATCGTGGTGAGCTGGTCGTACTGGTCCAGATGCAGGCGGGCCAGGAATGCGTGGTGCTCGCGGAACCGTCCGGTCAGGGCCTCGGTGAGTTCGGGGATCTTGTTGCGGAGCTTGCGTTTTGCCAGGTCCGCGAGGACCTGTGGGTCGGCTTCACCGCGGGTGAGGGCTTCGAGCATGGTGCGGCCGGAGACGCCCATGATGTCGGAGGCGACCGCGGAGAGTTTGATGCCGGTGTCCTCCAGCAGTTTCTCCAGCCGCTGGACCACGCGGCTGCGTTCACGGGTGGCGGTGGTCCGGGCGCGTGTGAGGTCCCGTAGTTCGCGGACCGGCTCGGGCGGCACGAAGGAGGGCCTCACCAGACCGTGGGCGCCGAGCTGGGCGAGCCAGGCCGCGTCCGAGACGTCCGTCTTGCGG
The DNA here is from genome assembly GCF_039503195.1 of Streptomyces mirabilis. Lineage (NCBI taxonomy): Bacteria > Bacillati > Actinomycetota > Actinomycetes > Kitasatosporales > Streptomycetaceae > Streptomyces > Streptomyces mirabilis. Next base: position 159,274 of record NZ_JBCJKP010000001.1, on the reverse strand, counting down.
CCGGGTAGGTTCTTGACCTGCCGTGCGTTGACGAGGATCACGTTCAACTCGCCGGCCGGCACGTAGTAGAAGGGCTTCCAGTAGTCCGAGGTCGCCTCGATCACCACCAGCGTCACCCGTGCGGCGAGCAGATGGTCCCGCAGGGCGAGGACCGCGTTCGTCGTCGATCCCCACGTGGTGGTCTCGGTCGTGAAGGACCCCCGCGGCTTCGTGCTCGGGGTACGGACACACGCCTTGGCGTCCTTCTTGCTGATATCGAGGCCCACGCAGCGTTCGTGCAGCACGTCCACGGCCTTGCTCCCTCCCGTGCCCAACAGTCGAGTACGCCGTTCCGGGAGGGCCAGGGTGAATCAGGAATTCTGACGCACGTGCTCACAGCAACACTCCACGGTTCCCGTGGACGGCCCCCAGCACCACGCTGACCTGCGAGCTCGCCGGCATCACAGAAATATCGGTTTCGTCCGGAACGGACACCACCACGATTCCGAACGGCATCACCCCAGGTCAGGGCGGACAGAAGCACCTCCGGCGCGCACTCGGGATTTACCACGCCCCCGGCGCGCACCGAAGGTGCGCTGGATCGCTGACCTGTCCACTCACCCGGATGTCCCACTGTCCGTGGACAGGGGGTGAGCCGACCACTGACGTTGTGCAGTCCGCGGCCACGGCGTCCTCCCCGCGCAGGCGGGGGTGAGCTGGACAACCCGGTCCTCAAGCGCATGCAGCTCCAGTCCTCCCCGCGCAGGCGGGGGTGAGCCGCGCATCGACAGCGCCAACGAAGAGCGGCACCGCGCCGTCCCACTGCGCTGCCCGCCGCATGGGCGCACGGCGCGGCCAGAACCCGCCGATCCACACCGGCGGACCGGGCCGCTGCACGATGGCGGGCAGCAGCGCCACGTCCCGGACTTCGTAGTGCCGGCCGTGGTGGTTCACCGGCTCGCCGGACCAGAAGCGCCCCAACAACTCCAGTCCCTCGTCCAGCCGCTCGGCGAGGAGGCGTTGCTCGACAGTGTCGCCGAAGCTGCGGTATTCGTCCTCGATCGGACCGCCCAGACCCGCGGCGAAGGTCACCCGGCCGCCGCTGTGGTGGTCCAGGGTGGCCACCTGGCGGGCGAGTTGCTGCGGACGGTAACGGGGGACCGGCGTCAGCAGGGTGCCCAGTCGGATCCGTGAGGTCGCCAGCGCGGCCGCGGTCAGCAGCATCCAGGGGTCTCCGAAGGGACGCTCCTGGTGCTGCCGGTGCAGTACGTGGTCCCAGACGAAGAGTCCGTCCCAGCCGGCCTGTTCGGCGGCAGCCGCAACGGTCGCGACGTTACGGGGGTCGGCGAAGTCACCGAAGTTCGGGATGTTGATGGAGAAGCGCATCCCAGCAGGATGCGCATCCGGCCATGAAGCGGCGACTGGATTCGGATACAGGCGGCCTTCACGGCAGACTGCGGACCACGTGCGATTCGTCGGGATCCCCGAAACACAGCCGGCCTGTCGTATTCGGGCAAGGCCGTCTACCGGGTGTTCGCCTCCGTCGGCCAGGAAGCCTTCTTCGAAGGCCACGTGCACGCGCTGCGGGTGCTGGGCGGGGTCCCTCCTACAGGCTCGCCTCCACCCGGGCCCGGGTGGAGGCGAGCCAGCCAAGGCCGGCTGAGAGGTAGGCCCGAAAGGGGCCGTGGGAGGGCGAGGGGGCAACGCAGATCTGCGGCACAAGCAAGCGCTGCGCCGAGCTCACTGCCCATTGGCCACCGCGACGACGGCCTCCGCTCACGGGGTACTGGGGCCCTCGGCGCACAGTGCGTCCGGTTCCTGCCCGACCTGATCCAGCTCATCTGGGACCGCACGATCGACCCCGGCAAGGTCTTCGACCTCACCCTGCCCCTGGAGCAGGCGGCAGAGGGCTACAAGGCCATGGACGAGCGCCGCGCCACCAAGGTGCTCCTCACCCTCTGACACGCCTGCCCATGAGCTCGGGGGCCGCTCCGCGCCACGGCGACGGAGCGGCCCCCGCGGGCTCGTCCGCTACCGTCGACGGCCGGAACCCCAGGGCCTCGCGGATCTGCTTGCGGTGGTACTCGGCAGTCCGGCCGCCCAGCGTGTACTTCGCGAAGTCGGTGGATGGGACCTTCACCAGATCGGCGACGTACTCCACCGCGGCTGTCAGGACCTCTTCAAGCACATCAGGGAACTGGCCCTCCATCTCGAAGAACTTCAGCAACAGGCTGAAGCCGAGCCGGGTCGCCCCGCTCTTGTTCGCCACCAGGTCCCAGTCGCCGTCTACCAGCGTCCAGTTTGCCAACAGCTCCTCTCGGCGAAACCCGCGGCGCGACACCGCCGGCCTGGCCCGACGACAAGGGCTTCCTCGGCAAGCCCACCGACGCCGACACCGGCCTCACCCACATCGGCGCCAGCGAGTACGACCCGGCCACCGGACGCTTCCTCTCCGCCGACCCCGTCCTCGTCCCCGACGACCACGAATCCCTCAACGGCTACGCCTACGCCAACAACACCCCCGTTACCCTCGCCGACCCCACCGGACTCCGCCCCGACGGCATGTGTGGCGGTGCCTCGAGCTCCTGCAACGGTGGTACCGAGTCCTGGACCTAGAGCAGGAACGGCTGGGACTGGAGCTACACCAAGACCTACACGAGCAATGGCACAGTGGGGGTGTAACCGGCACCTTGACCGCGGTAGTCACTCAGACCCAGAACAGCACAACGGCCAAGATCACCTTCAAAAGGGGCCCAGAACCGGTCCCTGTGAAGAAGTTCGGTCTCACAAACATCCTGAGTCATTTGGCCGGCGTAGCCGACGGTGTGATGGCGGCAACCGATCTTATAAATCCGCCTTGCTGGATCATTTCAGATTTCTGCCATTATCACCACGAAGCAACTGGGGATAGTGGCGTCCTGGCCCCCGAGGAGCTGGAAGGTCACTTCGGAAGCACGTTCAGATATCAGGAGGCCGGTGTGGCTGGGATCGCCAAAGAGCTGATCAAGGCAGGCGACGGATCAAGAGGAGTTATCTTCGCCTGGCGAGACGGTTCGGACATAGGTCACTTCTTCAACGCGGTGAACCATGGAGGGAACGTGAAGTTCCTTGACGGGCAAGCAGGCGGATACGCCGACCCAGATTGGGATCACTGGGAATTTATGTGCACGGGGGGTGGTGCGCGGTGATCACGCTGGAGGCCGCCACGCTGGCTGCACAAGAATTCGGATCCCGCAATCTTCCCGAAAACGATGAATTGCAATGGGGATTTCTCTTTCGAGGAATTTCGGAGTCTGGTCTCTACGTGTTCCAGATAACCGTGAATCCACCGGCTCCGAATGGAAGGCCAAGGTTCGGTGGCAGTCCCGGAGTCGTTGTCGACTCGAAGAGCGGGAATTGCCGCTATGTGCGAGGTCACTCGGAGTACAAAGATCTTCTGAGTCAGATAGCTGGCAGAGCATCGTAAGAGTCGAGGCGCCCCGCCAGTGACGGTAAACTGCTTCTGGCGAATCCTGTTGAACTCCTGCAGCCTGACGAGGTCTATTCTCGATCGAACAGGGTGTAGCCTGCCGCCCCCGAGTAGGGGTGACGGTGATCGGCGCGTCCTTCCTCGGCTGGCCGCCCGAATCAGCAGATCTTCAGTGGCCTTTGTCGCGCCCGGCGCGGACCTCCCCTTCCCGGGGAGTGTTCGTGCCGGGCGCGCGGTCGCCAGGCGGAGCCGAAGCTGATCCAGGCCTCGCCCCACCAACCGCCCACTGTTCGGCCTGCGGGACGGCCGGACGATGGGGTACTTGTAGTGGATTAACCCGCCGCCCTCAGTGAACGCGAAGCCGGGGGGAATTTCGCCAGTCTGGAAGTTCGGCATCAGTACTCCTTGTCCGTCACGACTTCGGTGCCTCGGGAAGTGACACCTCGCCGCAGCCCCACAGACCACGGCACGTCGCTGGTCATGACGGGGGCGCCGACCATCTGGTCGGCGTCGCCCCGAACTTCGCGCGTTTGATCCGCGGTGCTTGTGCCGGTGTACGAACAACGTGACGTCCAATAGGCGCCGGGTCAGCCAGTGAGCCCTTTCCAACCTCAGGTTGAGGCGTGGTGAAGGACGACGACAGCCTTCACGATGTTGGTGATCCGGTTGGTGCTGCAGCGGAGCTTGCGTAGCAGGCGCCAGCCCTTCAGGACGGCCATGGCCTGCAGGGCCTCGGCGTGAAAGTGAAATCAGCGGGTTCACCCCAACTTCCGTCGCTGGCGGCATAGGTGACGACATGCGGCAGGCACGGTCGCCAGCGATCATGTGAGTGTCTACGTCCCATGAGCTGGAAGACCATGCCTGCCGTTGCTGAATCATCCCCCATGCAGCTACGGGGAAGGTCAATTCTCCTGCGGCTGCGGCTGCGGCGGACAGGATGAACGGGTTCGGACACGCCAGGTGAGATGATTTTACATGTATTCAGACTGGCCGTAATAATTTGATTCCAACTGCGATGCCTGTCGAATTTCTGCTGAGATCGCCTTAATGAGTGGCCTTCCCAGACCGGAGCGGCGTGCTGCAGCAATGCTCCGAACCGGCCCTGTATGCCTTGAACGTTACTGAGGCGAGGAAGGGGCTGGAGACGATGGTTGGGCGAAGGAAATTCCTCATGGCCGGTGCCATGGGGGGTGCGGCTATGCTTCCACAGGGTGTTCTGGGAGCGCGGGCGTATGCGGGGACGGCTCACGGGGCAGTGTGTCCGGACATGCCGATCACGCATACCCCTGAGCTGACGAGGTATGTCGACCCGCTCCCCAGGCCGTTGCAGGCCGTCTCGGATCCTTCCGTCTATCCGGGCGCCGACTACTACGAGATCACGATGCGGCAGGGCTCGTGGCGCTTCCACCGGGATCTCAGGCCGGCAACCGTGTGGGGTTACTGGGCCAATAACCCGCACGATCCGCACAAGCCAACCGGCATGGGCTATCTCGGGCCGACCATCAGCGTGACCGCGGACCACCCGACGGTCGTGAAATACCGCAACGAGCTGCCGACGACCCACCTGTTCCAGTTCGTGATCGACGCCATTCGCAGCGGGTGCGACGAGCTGACCCCGACCCCTCCGCCCCCCTACAAGTCCATGGTGCCGTTTCCCTCGAATGTCAACGTGTGGAACGTCGTGCACCAGCACGGCGGTTTCACGGCGCCGCAGTCCGACGGCATGCCGCTGCAGTCGTTCAGTCCGGACGGTATCCATGCCGAGTCCTACTCCACCTTGGAGCCGGGCCGGGTCAAACCCAACGAAGCGATCTACGCCTACACCAACCACGACCGTTCGTGCATGCTCTGGTATCACGATCACGGCATGGGGATGACCAGCGTCAACGTCTATGCGGGCCTGGCCGGTCTCTGGCTCATTCGTGACCCCGCCGACGAGCGGCTCGGGCTGCCGCGAGGCCAATTCGAGGTCCCCCTCATCCTGCAGGACCGGACCTTCCACCCGGACGGTTCGCTCGCCTACACCATGACCCTGAGGGAAGGCGAGGACACCCCGGTCGTCAACGGGAAGGCGTATCCCTTCTTGGAGGTCGAGCCGCGACGCTACCGGCTGCGCTTTCTCAACGCTTCGAACGAGCGTTTCTGGCGGCTGAGGTTCGAGACTCAGCCCAGGGACGCAGTGCCTGAGGCCCAACTGCCGTTCTGGCTGATCGGTACCGACGGCGGTTTCCGTGCCCCGTTGCAGATGCTGAACTTCCTGATCTCGCCGGCCGAGCGGTACGACCTGATCATCGACTTCAGTCAGGTGCGCATGGGCACGAAGGTCAGACTGGTGAACTATCATGCGCCGGTCCACTACCCCGGCATGCCGGGCGAGGGGCCGGAAATCCGGGAAATCATGGAGTTCCGGGTCACTAAACCATTGTCCGGAGGCGGGGACAGGTCGAGGCCGCCCAAGGAACTCAGGCTGCCGACGCCCGCACTGGTCAAGCCGAAACCGCACACCCGTCGGCGGCAATGGGTCGTGTACCAGCACAAGCTTTTCAGGACCATGACGTTCAACGCGGTGCCGTTCGAGGCGCCTTCTCAGGACTTCATCGAGGAGGGCTCGACCGAGATCTGGGAGTACATCAATCCCAACCACGACGCCCACCCGATGCACGTCCACCTTGTCAACTTCCAGGTGCTGGACAGGCAGCCGATCGACGCGGCCGCTTACCAGGCCGATTACGACAAATGGATTGACGGTGGCCGCAAACCGAAGGACCTGCCGGTGCTGGAGAACTATTTCACCGGCCCACCGGTACCGCCGGACCCGGACGAAGCACGGTCCAGCAAGGACACGTTCAAATCCTATCCGGAGACGGTGACCAGAATCATCATCCAGGAATTCACCCCGCCGACGGCTACGATCGCGTCCATTCCGGGCAGCGGTACCAAGCTCCCGGCGACGTACATCCACCACTGCCACATTCTCGAACACGAAGACGACGACCTGATGCGCCCGTGGACGATCGTCGGCCACGGCGGCCACGGCCACTGACGGATCGATTGACCCGCGTGCGCCGGTCCGCGCCCAAGGGGCTCGGACCGGCACTGGCGCCATGACCCGGCCCTCCCCTGGATCCTTGCGAGTACCGCGCCCGCAAGAGGACGGATGCTCTGGGTGTACCTGGCGCACTGCGTTGCGGTCAGTAGCTTTCCGTGTCAAACGGCAGCACCATAAGGTCCGGTCCATGGACGCGTTGGCCCCTGTGAACCCTAATGCTGTCTGTCAAGCTCCGAGAGTGGTGGGTGGCAGGGTCTGGTAGGTCCGTCCGTCGCGGAGGAGGGCCCGGAGGACGTTGACGCCCCGGCGGGCCAAGGCCAGAACTGCCTGGACGTGGCGTTTTCCCTCGGCTCGCTTGCGTTCGTAAAACCGGCGGGACTCGTCGCAGTGGCGGATGCTGAACAACGCGGAGATGTAGAAGACGCGTTGGAGTCTGCGGTTGTAGCGCCGTGAGCGGCGGAAGTTGCCACTGATCTTGCCGGAGTCGCGGGGAACGGGTGCGACGCCACCGAAGCCGGCAAGGCGGTCAGCAGTACCGAAGAAGGCCATGCCGCCTCCGGTGGCGGCCAGGAACTCGGCCCCGAGGATGAGCCCATGCCCGGCATGCTGGTGATCACTTCGAAGTCCTGATGTTCGCGAAACCGGGCCTCGATCGCCTTGTCGAGCTCGGCAACTTGCTGGCTGAGGACCATCACCTGCCTCGCCAGCGTGTGCACCATGTGGGCGGTCAGCTTCTCCCCGGGCAGACTGGTGTGCTGGCGCTCAGCGGCGTGGACGACGGTCTCGGCGAGCCGGGCCGGCGTGGATGACCTTTCGGTTACGCAGCCAGGTCTCCAGCCGTTTCACGCCGATACGGCGGATGGCGGCCGGGGTCTGGTATCCGGTCAGCAGCATGAGCGGGCCGGCGTTGGTCAGGTCCAATGCCCGTTCCAGCCCGGGGAAGATGCCGGTGAGTTGGGCGCGGAGCCGGTTGACGCTGCGGGTGCGGTCGGCGACCAGGTCCGTGCGGCGGCCGGTGAGGATCTTGAGGCCGGTGACGGTTCCGTCGCTGGTGCGTAAGGAGTGCAGGTCCCGCCGGATGCGCGCTTGGTCGGCGATGACAGCGGCATCCTTGGCGTCGGTTTTGCCCTCGCCGCGGTAACTCTCGGAGGCGCGGTGGATGGCCCTGCCGGAGATGTAGTACACGGGTGGTCGTGGTTGAGGAGGATCGTGATGGCCAGGGCGGCACCGCCGTCGGCCAGGTCGATGCCCCAGGTCGCATCGTCGCCCAAGGCGAGGACGGCGGTGAGGAGTTCGAGCAGTTCGGGTTCGTCGTTGGCGACGCGTCGTGACAGAAGTCGGCGGCCGCTCTCGTCGATCGCGACGCAGTGATGATGGGTTTTGCCTGCGTCGATTCCGGCCCATATCGTGGCCATGTGGTGCCTCCGTGCGGTGTGCTGCTGGTGCCTGCCACGGACGACCTCGCTGTCGATTCCCTACTCAGCGATCATTCGCAGTTCCTGATTGGCAGCCGAGTCGTCGGGGGGGGGGGGCGCCGGGCGGCCAATCAGTGGAAGCCACAAGCGGCAGAGCTTTTTGAACCACACCCGGCACCCCTGGGCGGGTCAACCATACGAAGGGTTCACCACATCCCACTGAAACGTAGGGAGCTTCTTCAGCGTTGCCTCTCCAGGGCAGGACCTCGGCGTAAAGCGGGTATGACCGTTTCCTGATCATGGAATGTCCAGGATGTGTAGCGGCCGGGTGGCGTCGCGGGCGTTTCTCCTGAGGGTGGCGGCGATGCCGTGACGGCCGACAAGGCGGAGGGCTCCGATGGCGAGGTTGCGCCAGGTGGCCATGGCGCGGGGTGCGTTGCCCGTCCGGAGCTGCGAGGCGTCCTCGTCGAAGGTCCTGTCTCTGACGTGATGCAGCGCTTCCACCGACCAGTGCCCGCGGATGAAGGATGCGAGCTGGGCAGGGTCGGCCTGTTCGGCGCTCAGGCTGGTGACCGCGTACTCCGTCTTGATGCTGATCTTCCCGGTCCTGCGCTTCACCCGGCGGCGCTTGAGTTCGATGGCCTGGGCTGCTCCGGGGAAGAGCAGGCCGGTGACGGTGCAGACCTTGATCCGGCGGATCTCAACTCGGCCGTGCCCCTTCTCGGCTGTACGGTTTTGTAGCGGGATCTGCTTCCAGGGAAGGGACTTCATCTGTTTGCGGAGCTTCTTCTGGTTGCCCTTGACGATCACGATGTAGTGGGCTCCCCGGCCGGTGAGGTACTCGGCGTGCTCGCGCTGGGTGTGCATCGCGTTGCTGGTCATGACCGCTCCGCGCAGGTCGACGTCGTCCAGCAGGGGCTGGAAGCAGGTGATCTCGTTCGTCTTGGTCTCGACGTCAACCTGCCCCAGGACGACGGAGGTCGCGTGGTCGACGGCCGCCAGGAGGTGGATCTTCCGGTCGTGCGCGCGGGGGGCGCCGCGCAGGGACTTGCCGTCCACCGCGATCGCTCGCAGCATCCTCCCGTCGGCCTGCGGGCGTCGGGCGGACAGCCAGCTGCCGACTGCCCGGTCCAGTACATCGCCGTCGACCTTAGTCAGAACCCGGGGGATCGTGGTCTCGCACGGGGCCTGGTGGCGGCCGGTGAAGGGGTCGCGGCGGGCGCCGAGCCGGGCCAGGACCGGCTGCGGAGCGTCGGCCGCCCACTCGCTGATCGCCAGCAGGGAGGTCGCACCGGTCAGTACCGCGGCGGCACAGATGGCGAGCACACCGACCAGGGGATGCATCCGACCCCGTGGATCACGAGGATCGCTCACCGCCGCGAGGCAGGTCAGCAGGCCGGGGCACTCCTGGGCCGTCAGAGGCGAGGCAGGGGTGAGCTGGTCAAGCGCGGCGGGCATGGGGGATGATTCAGCAACGGCAGGCACGGTCTTCCAGCAGGATCATGGGACGTAGACACTCACATGATCGCTGGCGACCGTGCCTGCCGCATGTCGTCACCTATGTCGCCAGCAACGGAAGTTGGGGTGAACCCGCTCATTTCGCTTTCACGCCGAGGCCCTGGGGCGACCCCAAGGTCATCTCCTTCCGAACCTCGGCCCCTGCGGGGGCGATCCAGCGCCGAGTGAAACGGCGCACGCTCTCACCGCACCGGGCTCTCCACGGTCTCTGCCGTTCAAGCGTGGTTGAGTGTCCAGGGGTTGGGGATCGTGTTGCCCCGGTATCGGTAGCGGGTGACCGCGATCGAGACCATGGGGAACAGTTCGATCCCGTCCGCCGAGAGCTTGTGCCACCGGCCGTTCGGTCAGTGAAGCGTCGGCGGATGTCCTTCCACCTCCAGCGATACAGCACCATCCACCAGCTGGTCACCCGGCGCCATACGAACTGGTCCAAGGCTTTCAGGGTGGTCTTGCATACCGCGTGCCTGAAGTAGTTGACCCAGCCGCGCAGAATCGAGTTGATCCTCTTCAGCACGGTCCCCGGGTCCTGCTGCGACGTTCTGTTCGTCAGGGCACGGACCTTGTCCTTCAACTGCCGGATGGGCCTCTCGGCGATGAAGGTGTAGACGTACCACTTGTTCGAGCCCCGCTTGCGGCGCCACTGGATGGGGAACCCAAGAAAGTCGAACCCGTCCGACATGTGCACGATCTGCGTCTTGGCCGGTGACAGCCTCAGCCCGAGAGGGTGCAGAACGTCGGCGATGTCCTCGCGCAGACGGGCGACGTCGTCGTGACAGCCGTCGGCCAGGACGACGAAGTCATCCGCGTAGCGGACGATGCGCCAGTTCGGGCGGCCGTGATGACGGTGATGTGCCCGCCTGCCTCTGGTAGACATCCGCCCGCCCGGCTCCCATGGCTCCATCACGGGCGTCGTCAACTTGGCTGAGATCTGGGATGATCTTGGGGTTGTGAATCGCGGGGAGGGCAGTCTTGGACGCGGGGTCGCCGTCGTATAAGGGGTTCCGGTACCCGGCGGAGATCATTGCCCACTGCGTGTGGCTGTATCACCGCTTCCCGCTGAGCTTCCGCGAGGTTGAGGAGCTCATGCTCGCCCGCGGCGTGATCGTCTCCTACGAGACGATCCGCCAGTGGTGCGCCAAGTTCGGACCCGCGTACGCGGCCGGGCTGCGCCGCCGAAAGCCCCGGGCCGGTGACAAGTGGCACCTGGACAATGTGTTCGTAAAGATCAACGGCGAGCGGCGGTACCTGTGGCGCGCGGTCGACCAGGACGGCAACGTGCTGGACGTCCTTGTCCAGAGCAGGCGCGACGCCAAGGCCGCCAGGCGGTTCATGGCCAAGCTGATGAAGAAGCAGTGCCGGATACCGCGGGCTCTGGTCACCGACAAGCTCCGCAGCTACGGCGTCGCCCACCGCGAGCTGATGCGCTCCGTCGAGCACCGGCAGTCCAAGTACCTGAACAACCGGGCGGAGAACTCCCACCAGCCGACTCGCCAGCGCGAACGCGCCATGAAGGGCTTCCGCTCACCCACCAGCGCCCAGAAATTCCTCTCGGTGTTCAGCGCCGTCTCGCCACACTTCCGGCCCCGCCGCCACCTTCTGACCGCCCCCGATCACCGCGCCGAGATGACCATCCGCTTCACGATCTGGAACAAGATCACAGGCGTACCTGCGGCACCCTGACCGCAGCACCGGCCGACGGCTCCATTCGCCCCGTCAAGCCCAACACACTTCGAACCCCCACCAAGTTGACAAGACCCTTGCGCAGCCTCCACCCGATGCCCTCGGCCTCAAGCTTGCAACCTACCGGGCCGTCACCATCAAGTAGCCGATCTTCTTCACACGGCCGTGGTGGGCGCCAATCGTCACGGGGTAGCGGCCCGGCTTGATGTCTGTACGGACGGTGGCCGTATTGAAGTAGCGGGGGGCATCGCCGTCGGCGCTCTTGCTGGAGTCGCGGTTGAGGTGGAGTACGTGGGTGAACGCGGGTGAGGTGGCGGTCAGCCGTGTGTCCTCGCCCGCATCCGGCTCCTTGTCGTGCCACACGACCGAGACCCGCCCTCCGGGGCGGACCTTGAAGTCGTGTCCGTGACCGCTGTCGGGGCCGCCGGTGCTTGGGTCGTAAAAGTCGGGGCCGTACGCTTTGCCGAGGTAGTCGGGTTCGCCTGGACGGGATTCCCGGACCGTCAGGCCCCTTGCGGTGATGGGGTGGCCTTGCGGACCGTACAGCTCAAAGGTGTAAGGGCCATCCGCAAGGCCGGGTTTGAGCTCCGGCTGGGCCGAAAAGGCCCGAGGGTTGTAGAAGTCGTATGTGGTGTCGTGGACGAGACGCACGGGCCTGGGCAGAGCTGCGGACCGTACGGTGAAATCGGTGCCCCGCTCACCTGGGTACAGGTCGTCGAAGTGCAGCGACACCGACTCCCCGGGGCGGGCCACCCTCGACGACGCCAGCACGGTGAACGACGGGCGCTGGGAGCGCACGACCTGAACCTTGTCGCGGGCCACTGTGTGGCCCGCGACGGTGACCGACAGCGGGTACCAGCCGGGCTTGTCCGACATCGCGAGGGTTGACACGGTCCAGTAGACCCCGTCCTGCCATCGCATCCGTGCGGGTGCAGCGAACGCGCGCGAGTCGGCGGTCACCCCGTCGCGTCCCTGGGTGCGGCTGATGCCGTCGATTCGTATGTCGACCAGTTCCCCAGGGCGGGCGTCGAGCTGGCCGTTCAGGATCAGCACGGGCTCGCGGTGCGTGGCGGTAGACGTGCTCGCGGCGTTGTCCGGGGTCTTGTCCGCCCTGGTCGCGGACACGCCCGGACTCTGCCTCGCTCCGGGTGTACACGCCGACATGGCGCACCCGCACAGCGCGAGACCAGCCGCCGTGACGCCCATGAGCCTGGACCAGTTCATCCTCGCCCCCAGCCTTTGTCGTACCAAAAGACGATGGAATGGCGCTGTTGGTTGTCGGCGGACAGGTCCAGGTTGGTGGGTGGGGCAGGCCGGCCAGGGGACGGCGAGGGGATCGGCGCCTCGGGTGTCTTCTCGCGCGCGATGACGGGGCCACGCGCGACGTCTGGCAGACAAGCTGCCTGGCCGAACTCCTCTGCCGCGTCGGCGATCTCAAGCGCTGGGCCCGCGACCGGTCCTGCGCCGCCTCCGGCTCCACCGGCCTGGAGCGAAAGGACCGCTGTGCGGGTAGCATGACTGCCCCCGTGTCCGTGTGCAGCGGGGATGCAGTGTGTCCGGGGCAGGGATCGTGCCTGGTGGCCGGTGGGTGGGTTCGCAGTGCCGGCTGTTGTTGCTGAAGGCGAGTCGGGGTCGCGGTGCTGCAGTTCCTGGCGGAGTTGGGCGAGTGCCCGGTGCAGTGTGCTCTTGACCGTGCCGGGCGCCATGCCGAGGGCGGTGGCCGTCTCGTTGGTGGACATCTGCTCCCAGTAGCGAAGGACCAGGGCGGTGAGCTGTTGGGGCGGCAGCGTTTTGATGATGTCCATGAGCAGTGCACGGTCGGCGTGCTGCTCGGCCCAGTCCTCGACGGGCGCGTCCGGCAAGTGGTTGGTGGGGAGTTCTTCGAGTTTCCGGGCCCGCCACCACTCGGTGCGGGTGTTGATCATGACGCGGCGCAGGTAGGCGTCCGCGAGGCGTTTGTCCGCTATGTGCTCCCACCGGTGGTAGGTGCGTAACAGCGCGGTCTGCAGTAGATCCTGAGCATCGAGCGGATCCGCGACGAGGCGTCGGGCACAGCGCAGCAGAGTGGCATGGCGTGTACGTACGTAGTCCTCGAAGTCCAGTAGTTGCCCATGGTCTTTGAGTGGATGCATGTGTCGGCTTCCTTTCGCGCGATTGCCTGAAGAGCAACGAGGGATGAGCCGGGGGTGAGAGCGGGTGGGCCGGGTTACGACCGACGGCCTGGTCTTGTTTCTCACCGGTTGGAGGAGGCTCAGCCGAGTCGTTGCGCGCCCCCGCCCTGCCCAGGGCACCGCCGTGGCCGACTGGACGATGGCACTGGCAGGAACCGGCCACGTGGTCTGCGGCGTGGCGGCGTTGCCAGTGGGGGTCTGGCCGATGCTCACCCCCGCTGGGCATCGGCCAGGCCGGTGACACGAGCCGCACGTCTGGGGAGTGCACCGCAGAGGTCGGCTGCCGGGTGAAGTCCTACGACCGGACACACCTCGTGATGATGTGCCGGTCGGGCGTCAGCACGATCAGGCACCCCGGCCTGACGAACTGGGCGTCCACGGCGCCCGCGATGCGGGCGGCCGGCCGGCCTGCTGAGTCGAGGACGACCACACCCGTGTCCGCGGTGAGCGCGACGAGCCCGGTGTCCGGGTCGAGGTCTCCGGAGTGGATTCCGGTGTCGGTGCGCTCCCAGCGGACCCGCCCGGACCGGTCGAGCAGGCGGGAGACGGTCTGGGCGCCATCGTCCGTGCTCCCTGTGAACTCCTGGGTGAGCAGGGCGTTGGCGCTCGCGGAGCACTGGCCGATGTTCTTCGCCGGCAGTCTGTGCGGGGCTGTCCCGGCATCGGCTTTGAGGAAGGTGTCGTTGCTGCCGTAGAGCAGGACGGGTCGGCCCGACCGTCCTAGGCAAGCGCCGTCCAGCGGTGCAGTGTGGGGCTCGGACATCTCCCACCCGTTTGGGCCGTGGTTCAGCATGCGGTACGAGGCGGTGCCGCCCTGGGTGAGGACCAGCACGGCGTGGGAGGCGTCGGGAGCGGTGAACAGGTGAGGGTCGGTTCCGACCACCCTGTGAGTGCTGGTTCCGCGGGCCCCGCGGAGGTCGATGAGGCTGTGCTCTCCCTCGTCGCGGGCCACTATGGAGTCCTGTGGGGACCGCGCCCACAACACCGTGCCGGTCACCGGTCCGCCGACGCTCCGGCTGGTGCCGGTCCGCCAGACCACCGGTGGCGGTGCGCCGCCGTCGGGGGAGCCCGAACCGACCGCGTCCGGGCACTGCGCAAGGCATGAGACGTACAGGCGCCCTGCCAAGTCGCGGTCCCGCCAGCGGACCGATCCGTGCGCATCGAACCCGATGACCTCGCCGGACGCCACGTCCAGCACGAGAGCGCCGTGCTCGTCCGAGTCGACGATGAGCGGCTTCCCGGAATCGCTGTCGAGCGAGCCGTCCGCGCTGGCAGCCGGCGCGTGGTGAGAGAGCGTGGCCCACGCCACGAGGGCACCGATCGCCGCCAGGAACACCAGCGCCCACACTCGCCGTTTCATGGTCTGTCCTCCTGGGACTGGGGCCCGCGGCCGACCGGTGAGCCGGCCGGTCGCGGGTGCGGTTCCGGTGGCTACCAGCCGATGTGGCCGTAGGCGGTGCAGGACGGGTCGCGCCCAGGAACGTCAAAGGTGGCGTGGACCTTCACGTAGGGACGGTGGGAGATCGGGATGGTGTAGATCCGCCCGATGCTGCCGTAATAGGGCACGCCGCCCTTGATGTTGTCGTCGCTCGTCCAGGCCCAGTGATTGGTGTCCCCGCCGTTGCTGCGCAGCGCGAAGTACACGTTGTTGTGGGCGCGGCTGTTGTTCCATACCTTGTAGTTGAGCTGCTTGCCGACCTTCACGGTGCTCCGGCTGGGCTTCGTGTAGTGCCACCAGGTGCTCAGGCTGCGGCGCTCCTGTTGCAGCCCACAGACTTGGTCGCTGCGCCGGCCGACTGCGGAACGCTGACGAGCAGCGTCGCCCCCAGCGCTGCCGCGCCCGTGAGAGCGGCAATGCGTTTAGTTGCCTTCATGCTTTGAATTCCTCCCCTTGACGGATGAGGCGGCGCGGGGTCTAGGCCGCGCTGCCGGAGATGTCCACACCGGCTCCCGCCGACGTTTCTAGGCGTCGGCCGGCTGGTGCCTGACATCGAGTTCAGCGGTCTGGGGATTGAATGGGCAGCCGGATTTGCCACCCTGATCAATGGCGGCATCGCAGGTCACGGGCACGGCGTTGCGGTGCTGACCAAAGAACGCGCCTCTGGCTTGCCCTCCTGTCACGGGCGCGCCTACCTTCTGGGGCCACAACGCCGCGTCCACGGGGGAAGCGGGACGGGGAGGGGAACCGTTGATGGCAGGGCGTCAGGAAGGCCCGCTGGATCCGAATGCGGGGCCGGTGGCGCGGTTTGCTGCCGAGTTACGCAAGCTGCGGGCGGAGGCCGGGAGTCCGACGTACCGGGTGATGGCGCAGCGCACCGGTCAGGGGGCGAGCACCTTGTCGCAGGCGGCTGCGGGGGAGCGGCTGCCGACCCTGCCGGTCGTGGTGGCCTACGTGCGCGCCTGCGGCGGCGATGAGACGGAGTGGGAGACGCGGTGGCGGGAGGCGGCCGCAGAAGTGGCGGCCGAGCCGCGCACCGAGGACGAGGACGCCGTGCGGCCCTACCGGGGACTGGCCCGCTTCGAACCAGGCGACGCCGACTTGTTCTTCGGCCGCGATGAGCTCATCGACCGCTTGGTCCATCTCGCTTCGTCTCGCCGTTTCACCGCGGTGTTCGGCCCGTCGGGCAGCGGCAAGTCCTCGCTGCTGCGCGCCGGCCTCATCCCCCGCCTGCGTAGCGCCGAGGCGACCGGTCCGCATCCGGCCGCGCTGCGTGTCCTGACCCCCGGCGAGCATCCCTTACGCGCCCACGAGCAGCGGCTGATTCCGAAGGATGCCGACGGGGATACGTGGCTGCTCGTCGATCAGTTCGAGGAGCTCTACACCCTCTGCCATGACCCGGACGAGCGCGACCAGTTCGTCGACCGCCTCCTGACCGCCACCGATCCCGGGAGCAGACTGCGCGTCGTCATCGCTGTGCGCGCCGACTTCCTCGGCCGCTGCGCCGAACACCCCGGGCTGACCGCTGCACTGCAGGACCGTACCGTGCTGGTCGGACCCATGAGTCGCGACGAGCTGCGTGAAGCAGTGGTCAGACCCGCCCAGGCCGTTGGGCTGATCGTGGAGCGGTCCCTGACTGCCCGGATCCTCGACGAGGTCGAAGGCGAACCCGGCGCCCTGCCGCTGATGTCGCACGCCTTGCTGGTGACCTGGCACCGTCGCAAGGGCCGCGCGCTGACCGAGGAGGCGTACGAGGCGGCTGGCGGCCTGCACGGTTCGGTTGCCCGCACCGCCGAGCGTGTCTTCTCCCGGTTGACGCCCGGCCAGGCCGGGGTGGCGCGCCGCATCTTCCTGCGGCTGATTGCCCCGGGCGACGGCACGCAGGACACACGCCGCCCCGTCACCCGCGCCGAACTCGGCGCGGATGGCCCCGGCGACGTCGCGACCGTCCTGGAGCGACTGGCCCGCGCCCGGCTGATCACCCTGGACCACGACACCGTCGACCTGGCGCACGAGGCGCTCATCACCGCCTGGCCCCGGCTGCGCAGCTGGATTGACATCGACCGCGAACGGCTGCGCGCGCACCGCCGGCTGACCGAGGCGGCGCAGGCCTGGGACGCGCTGGACCGTGACCCTGGTGCGCTCTACCGCGGCACCCGCCTGGACGCCGCCGAGGAGACCTTCACCGTTCGGAACGACCTGACCAGGCTGGAGGGCGCATTCCTGACCGAGAGCCTGGAGGCTCGGGTTGGCGAGCAGCGGGCGGCTGTGCGTACCACGCGACGCTTGCGCCAATTTGCCGGAACATTGTCCGTCCTGCTCGTCCTCGCTCTGTTAGCCGGTCTGACCGCCTGGAACCAGTATCGGGTCAGCGAGCAACAACGGCACAGGGCCGTCACAGCCCAACACGCCGCGCTGTCCCGGCAGCTAGCCGCGCAATCAGCCGGCCTCCTTGAGACGAATCCAGACCTGGCCGCGCTCCTGGCCGTCCACGCCTATCAGGCCAGTCACACGACCGAAGCGATCACCAGCCTCTTCGCTGCCGAAGCTCTTCCTCTCCGTCACCGTCTCACTGCACACGCTGGCGCCGTCCGGTCGGTGGCGTTCAGTCCGGATGGTCGTGTGCTGGCCAGTGGTGGCGATGACGGGGTGGTGCGGTTGTGGGATGTGGCCACCGGAATGCAGCGCAGCAAAGTGGTCGGGCACCGCGGAGGTGTCCGGTCGGTGGCGTTCAGTCCGGATGGTCGTGTGCTGGCCAGTGGTGGCGATGACGGGGTGGTGCGGTTGTGGGATGTGGCCACCGGAATGCAGCGCAGCAAAGTGGTCGGGCACCGCGGAGGTGTCCGGTCGGTGGCGTTCAGTCCGGATGGTCGTGTGCTGGCCAGTGGTGGCGATGACGGGGTGGTGCGGTTGTGGGACGTGGCCACCGGAAAACAGCGCAGCAAACTGGCCGGGCGTAGCATCTTTGTGGCCTCGGTGGCGTTCAGTCCCGACGGCCGCACCCTGGCAAGTGGTAGTGAAGATGGGCTTGGAGCGGTGAGGTTGTGGGACGTGGCCACCGGTCGGCTGCGCAGGGCACTTGGACCGCCAAGCACGGCGTTCTCGGTGGCGTTCAGTCCGGACGGCCGCACCCTGGCCAGCGGAGGGCTTGACGACTCCACGACGGTGAGGTTGTGGGACGTGGCTACCGGCCGGCTGCACAGGCTCGGACACGGAGGCGTCGTGACCTCACTCGCGTTCAGCCCTGACGGCCGCACCCTCACAAGTGGAGGCGAGGACAGGACACTACGGCAATGGGATGTGGCCACCGGAAAGCAGCGCAGCACGCTGACCGGACACACCGACACGGTGCAGTCAGTGGCGTTCAGTGCGGACGGCCGCACGCTTGCCAGCGGGAGCAGCGACCGGACAGTACGGCTGTGGGACATGACCACGGGTAAACCAACCACACCTCTGCGCCTGAACGCCGGCGTACAGGCGGTGACGTTCAGCCCCGACAGCCGGACGCTTGCCAGCGGAGACGACGGCGGAGCGGTACGCCTGTGGGACGTGCCCACCGGCCAGGCGCGCTACGCGCTGACCGGCCACACAGGGACTGTCCTGTCGGTTGCGTTCAGTCGTGAAGGGCGCACGCTCGCCACTGGAAGCGAGGACACCACAATCCGGTTATGGAACATACCCACTCACAGCAGCCGCACTGCACTCACCACCAACGTCGGCGTGAATTCGCTGGCCTTCAGCCCTCACGGCAGCACTCTGGCCAGTGGAGGAAGCGAAGGGCTGGTCGGGTTGTGGGATGTGGATAGGGGCAAACTGCGTACGACCTTCACCGAGGACCAACAAGAAGTGTCGCTGGCGTTCAGTCCGGACGGCCGCACTCTGGCAGGTGGAAGCGAGGACAGCACCATCCGGTTCTGGGACGTGGCTACCGGCAGGCAGCGCACCGTCCGGACATCAGACGTTGCAGTTCGGTCTGTGGCGTTCAGTCCGGATGGGCGCACTCTGGCCAGTGGCGGCGATGATGGGGTGGTGCGGCTGTGGGACGTCGCGACCGGCCGGCTGCTCAGTACCCTCGCTGGAAGCAGAGATGCTGTCAGGTCGGTGAGGTTCAGTCCGGATGGGCGCACTCTGGCCAGCGGGGGCGATGATGGGGTGGTGCGGCTGTGGGACGTGCCGACCGGACAACTACGCGATGCGCTGATCGGTCACACAGACATTATCCGGTCTGTGGCGTTCAGTCCCGATGGGCGCACGGTGGCCAGTGCGAGCGACGACAAGACGATACGGCTGTGGCCCATCTCCCTTCCCGACCCGCCTAGATCCATCAGGAAGATCTGCCAAGCAGTCCACAGAGATCTCAATCATGCTGAATGGTCGCGTTACCTGGCGAATCAACCGCCCCACAGAGGCTGCCCGTCATAGCATCCACAGTGCTCTGACTCATACTCACGATTACAAACCTCAGCGACGCATGCTGGCGGCGCGCGAGTTCGGCAAGCGGGTGGGAGGGAGACCAAGCCCAGCAGACACTGTCTCTGATCGCCGACCTACCAGGCAGTGAGCAGTACCGCTGTTTCCTCCCAGGCCGGGGAATCTGGGCGCACAACTCCACCGATCAGCTTTTCGAGATCGCCTTCTGCTTCCGCTGCCACGGTGCCCGCATCTGGGGGCCGGACCTTCCTGTCGAACAACAAGGCCAGACCTTCGACACGGAGAGCCCTGCTGCACTTGAACTGCTCCGCCGATTTCGCTCCTGCTGCCGGATTGAAGTACAGGTCTCCCAAGCCACTGGCGGCCGACCAGCCCGTCACGCATCACGGATCTGCTCATAGCCCGGCCAGGCGGTGTCCTGGACCAGGACTGCGTCCGGCGCGGCAGCCGCCAGGCGCACGGCCTCGTCGTACGGCTCTGAGACCTCGGTGACCTTCGCCTGTTCGGCGACGATGGCCGCAACGGCCTGCGGATGCACGCCCTGGGGGACGAAGACGTGGGCGTTCTGACCGAGGCGGGTTGCCATGCGGGCCACCGCGCGGCCGTGATTGCCGTCGGTGGCGGTCACCAGGGTGATCGGGCCATGCTCTGCGCCGTTCGCGGTCCGCTCGGCAAGGGTGCGGTGGACCGCCCAGGACGCACCGAGTGCCTTGAACGCGGGCGCACACCACCGCAGGCCGACCCACCGGGCACACCACCGCAGGCCTACCCACCGGCACCATCGGACCCGGCGGCCGTCGCGACAGCGGCGGAGCGTGAACGTGAACGGCGGATGCTGCGGACGCAGTGGGCGATGGTCACGGTGACCGGCCTGCCCGGGCTAGCCGCCGTCATCGCGCTGATCTTTACCTTCGCCACCGTGCAGCAAGCACAGGACACCCTGGGCGTCACCGAACAGGGCCAGATCAGGCTGGCGCGAACATCAACGGCGCGCACCTCAAGGGCGCGCACCTTAACGACGCGGACCTCAACGACGCGAACGTCACCGACGCGAACCTTGATACCGCAACCCTCTTCAGCGCGAACCTCACCGACACGCACCTCAACGGCGCGGACCTCACCGAAGCGAATCTCCTCAACGCGAACCTCAAGGGCGCGGACCTCACCAGCGCCGGCCTCAGCTATGCAAACTTCAACGGCGCCGACCTTGGCCACGCGAACCTCAGCGACGCGGACCTCAACAACGCGGACATGGCCGAGGCCAAGCTCATCACGGTGGGACAGGTAGTAAGTGCCCGCCCTGACTCATCTACCAAGCTTCCCAAGCGGCTGGCCTCGGACCCCCAGGTTCAGGCGCGGATAGCCGCTGTGGCGAAACTACCGTGGATACCTTGACGAGCAGCTGCAAGCGCGTCGAGCACGTCATGCGCACGTTCAACATCGTCGGGCTGCACCTGCGCAAGAAGGTCCGCACCACCATTCCGGAGCCGTCAGCGACACCGGTGCCGGACCTGCTGCGGCGCGACTTCACCGCAACTACCCCGAACACCAAGTACATGGGGGACATAACCTACCTCCCGATCGGGGGCGGCCAATTCCTCTATCTGGCAACGGTGTTGGACCTGCGCTCGAAGCGGCTGGCGGGCTGGTCGATCGCCGACCACATGCGCACGGAGCTGGTCACCGACGCGCTCAGGGCCGCCGCGCGAGCCCGCGGCGCCGACGGCCTGCGCGGGGCCATCTTCCACAGCGATAACGGGGCGCAATACGTGTCGAAGGAGTTCGCCCTGGTCTGCTCGGAACCAGGCGTGACCAGATCGCGCGGCGCGGTGGGCACGAGCGCGGAAAACGCCACCGCGGAGAGCCTGAACGCGACCATGAAACGAGAGACGCTCCAGGGGCGGAAACGGTGGAACGGGGCCCGTGAGGCCCGCCTGATCAGCCCCCATCACCTACGAACAGCGATCAACTACGCTGGCCATCGCCGCATGACAACCGGTGTCCACGATCACGGGGAAGCCCCCCTGTCAGGCAGTGATTGATGGTGGACGGGGCGTACCCGGCCTTGAGATTGCTTTTGCCGGTTCGAAGGTTCACCGATCCCGGGCGAGGCGCGTTCGGGCTCCGGCGGCGTCGCTGTGGGTTCGGAGCGACCCGCAACCAGCCCACCAGCGCGGACGCCTCAGCCTCGGATGCTCGGTCCCAGGGAACATCAAGTAACCACAGCAGCCGGAACCAGCGCAGAAGGTCGTACGCGTAGCTCTGACCAGTCAGGGGCCGGTTGCCGTCCAGGGCGAGACCACGGAGGCAGGGCACGGTGGGGGCGACGGTGTTCCCGTTGCAGTCGAAGACGGCGTACCGGGGGTGGAAGGTCTCCAGCTCAACAACCGAGCGAATCCGGGGCACGTCGATGTCCTTCGATGAGCTCGCGATGTAGGTCCTTCACCACAGATCTCCTTGGCAGGGTGGCTCGCCCCGCTTAACGAGCCAGAGATGGTGCAGTTAACACAGCACCGTCGTCCGAATCCTCACGGATCTCCTCCACGGAGCCCGGGTCGCGCACATCGGGCCAGGCACGCGGATCCATCAGCACGACCTCCACGAGCGCCATCACCTCCTTCCGGGCCCGGTCGTCGGGCAACTGCGCCATGACCTCGACCGCGAGCTCCTCCACCACCACGCCGTACCGCATTCCGCACACCCCCGTGTGATCGACTCGGGCAGCAGCGTACGGAGGAACCGCCGAATCGTCGTCCCGCACGGCAAGGACGGTGTCGGCGAGGTCGTACTCGGTGACACCGAAGAAGGGGGCCCGCCGGGGATGAGCGGAGGGAAGGAGCCGGCCTTGAGGTGGTCGCGGATCTCCGCGGCGTACCGGTCTCGGCGTTCCTTCTGTGCGGGGGTGAGGTCACCTCGAGGGCGCCGGCCGCGCCGGGGCAGGGAGGCCAGGGCCTTACAAGGGCCGGTTATCGGGCCAATGTATCAACCCCCTCCTCCGCGTTGGGCATGGAGTAGCTTCATGTGCATGACGGCTATGTCGTCGCGGCTGGTGGTTTGGTGCCGAGCGGCGACGCTATCGCGGCGGGGGAGCCATGCGCAGTCACGGTACGACGGACGGGACTTGGCAGTTGGTCACAGGACTGCCGGATCCGCGCCTGCGCCCCGGTGTGCGCGGTTTTCGGGGGTATTCACTGGAGCTGGACCGCGTTCAGCGCCGTCTAGAGGTCCCGAACGGGACCGTTTCGCTTGTGGTCAACTTCGGTGCCCCGGTCCGGCTGGCCCAGGCTGTGGCCGAGCAGCCCATCTGGACTCCCTACCGCTCTCTCGTCTCGGGTCTGCGTACCAGCTCTACGCTCGGCGAGCACGGCGGCAAGGTCTGCGGGGTCGAAGTCATCCTGACCCCCTGGATGGCGTTCAGACTCCTGGGTATGCCCATGCACGCGATCAAGGAGATCGCCGTACCCGTGCCCGAGATCCTGGGGACAGACGGACGTGTACTCGAAGAGCAACTCACCGCGGCGGCCGACTGGCGCGCGCGGTTCGCGCTCCTTGATGCACTGCTCCTTCGGCGATGCGCCCTGGGACCGACGCCGGCTCCCCAGGTCATAGCGGCCTGGACCGAGCTGTCTCGTCAAGACGGGCTGGTTCCCTTGGCCCGGCTTGCACAGGACGCGGGATGGAGCGCCCGTCATCTGGAGTTGCGCTTCCGGGAACAGATCGGGCTGTCGCCGAAGAAGGTGGCACGGGTCTTCCGTCTTCGGCGCGCGCTGCCGCTCGTGGCGGCCCTTCACCCTGGAAGCGAGATCGCGGCAACGTGTGGCTTCTACGATCAAGCGCACTTCAACAGTGAATTTAAGGCCATGGCGGGCTGCACCCCGTCGCAGTTCGCGGTGCACCGGGGACTCACCGTGGCCGTCCGGCCGGTGGACCGGCTCCCCGGCCAGCTCACCAGCACTCTGATTCCCGGGCTGCTTAAGGAGTAGCGGGTTTTTCCAATACAGGGCTCCTCCGTCTTGGGACGGTGGCTTCCACATTCTCGACTTCAAGGAGGACTACCTGATGCTTCGCATCGCACGTCCGCTTGCTCTCAGAATCGGTGCCGCGAGCCTCGCCGTCGTCGCGCTGACTGGGGGTGGCCTGGTCCTTGCCGCACCGGCCGATGCCGCAGCGTGCGATACCTGGGGGGCGACCGGCACCCCTGGCGACATCGCCGGGGCCTACGCACATGGGAGCTTGTGCGACGACCCCGTCACCGGTCGGCTGGACCTCGAAGCGCTTCTGAAGGACACATCCCCAGACGGTATGTCAGCGTGCGTCCAGATCCACGCCACCTACGCGGACGGCGGAACCCGCGACGAGTGGGTTTACAACAGCGGCGGATCCGGCTCAACGAAGGTGGCTGATTACACCTTCGCCTCAAGTGTGCGGAACATCTGGGTGCGGGAAGGCCTGGGTAAAGGTGGTGTCTGCACGAGCATGGCCGGTGGCGTACACAGTATCTACACCTACTGAGATCGGCGCGGCCCGCAGGCGCTGATGTGTACGGTTGTCAGCGGGCGCGGTGCTCGCCGGGGTTCGCTGGAGATCCACGGGCAGCTCCTGCGGTTCGGCTGCTCCTACCAAGGCGATCGCTGACACGACCTGCTCGGCCACGCAACCGCCGCGACGAGTGGATCCAGCTCGGCCTCTTCGCCCGGCTCAAGCAGATCGCGCTGGAGTCCTACTACCGGATCGTCGGTCCTCGACCAGATCGCCGTCGACGGCGATCTGGTCGAGGACCAAAGCCGGCGGCGGTGATGCCGCCGGGCGTTCCCCGGTCGACCGCAGCAAACGGCCGGGCAGATGCCCGACTCGGTGACCGGCCGCCCGTCCCACGGCCGTACGCCCGGTGCCCTCTCGGTGTCCGGCTCGCACTCCAGGGGCACGGTGAACACCGGCATCGTCGGGGCCGTAACGTCCTCCCCCGCCACGGGCCGGGTGGCTTGCGGGCGGTGCTGCTCATTCATCGTCCCTGTTCGTGATGGCGGCGAGTACGGATGCGCCGGCCCGCCGTTTGGTGGGGATGCGGGTCCAGCGCTGGGCGAGGGCGGTGACGCGGCGGAGGGCGTCACTGGCGTCGTGGCCGGCGCGGCCGGGGCCGGAACCGGCTCCGGGGCGGGGGTGGCATCGCGGCCAGCGTGGCGGTGGCCAGGGCCCGGCGCCACCACTTCTACGCGAGCTTGCGCATGTTCCGGTACTTCTGGCAGTTGGCGGGAGGAGGGCAGCCGTGTGCCGGGTGCCAGGCGGCCGCTGCGGACAGCGTCGCGCATGGCTGCGGCCAGCGCGCGGCGCACACCCCGTCCGGCTCGAATCAGATCACTCTCAAAGGCCTGCCGTAGCCGCGCTGGACTGGTCGTACCGCAGGCGGCGAGGGGCTCGACGGGCATGGCGGAGGTCAGGCCCGGTGGCCGTAGGTGTGCGGATCCACAGGCTGCTCGGATTTTGGAAGTCCGCCGACCACGAGACGGTAGGAGTCGATCACGAGTTCCTTCACCAGCTTCTCGTCGACGGCGCCCCCGCCTTCCACCGTGATCCAGTGCCTCTTGTTCATGTGATACCCGGGGGTGATGTCTGTGTGCCGTTCACGTAGGGCTGCGGCGTCGTCCGGATCAGCTTTCAGGATCACGACAGGGTGCCCCGGCATGTCGGTCATGAGCATGAAAACCTTGCCGCACACCTTGTAGAGGTCCCAGTCGGGGCCGAAACGATGCTCCAGGTCGGCGCCGGGCAGTTCCACGGTGCAGTCGCCCGCGATCTTCTGCAGCTCCTGTCCGTCCATGGTGCTCAACTCCTCTATCAATCGAGTGCCCCGGCCGACCGGCCAAGGCCCCAAGGTGGGTTCCGGCGACCGCCTGACGGCGCGGCCTTGGCGCTCCCGAGATCCTGGGCGAGAAGGCCCGCCACGGATGCCAGGCCGTCGGCGCTGCGGGCCTTCCACGCTCTTGCCGTCACTCCGTGAACCTGTTCAGGTCTAGAGCGTCCCGTTGGCTCTGCTGCGGGCAGCCCCCGTCTATCAGGCTCACGGAACTGCTGCTCTGCTCCCTCAGCGCCTGCCTGGGGCGGTAGACGTACGCGCGAACGTAACCGGCGGCGGCCGGAGGGGGCGTCGCCGCCGGGCACGTGCTCCGCCGGTTTCGAGGCGCTCACCGGTTTGCCTGGCCTGAGCAACAGCGCAGCCAGGGCAGCCCGCTGCCCCGGCTGGCCGGCTCCGGCCTCGACCCCCTGTTTGCGTAGCCGGACGGGACCGACCATTGAGCACTGGACGTCCACGTGCATGGTGCTTACCGCCCTGGAGATCCTTGTGAGGCTTGACCGCTCAGCTGTCCGCAGGAGACCGCTCTCTCCAAACGTACCGCAAGTCGGCCATTTTTCAGGACCAAATAGTCCTCTCTTCTGGAGAGGGCCTCCGCTTTTGACTTGAGGCTGGGCTACGCACAGGCGCAGAAGGGGCTACGCCGGGCACGGAATGTGAGGGCGGACGCCTCCTTCTGCCGGCAAACCCCCTCCGGCCCGGCTAAGGATGTCGGGAGGCGGTGAAGGTCCGGTGCCGGAGACTGCGAAGCGACCGCCTGCGGTGCGGCACCAGGATTTCTTGGTGCCGCTCTGCCGCAGACGGCTTAGTGCCCTGAAGGGCCTTCCGCCGGCGGACTGGTGTCCTCGGCAGGCGCGGTATAGGCCTTGACGTGGCCGATCGCCATGTCCAGGGCGATCCTCATGGGTTTGACGTCCTGGGCTGTCTGCGCGAGGAGGTAGCCACCCTGAAGGGCGGCCATGAGGCCGGTGGCCAGCTCTTTGGCATCTGCGTCGGCCCTGAGGACTCCCGAGTCCTTCATTCGCTCGATCCCGGCCTCGAGGAGTCCCTCCCAGCTGTCGAAGTGCCGGGCGAGCGCCTCGCGTGCCTCTTCGTCCTGATCGGCCAACTCGCTTGCAAGGGATCCGAGCGGGCAGCCGTACGCCCCGTTTCGGAGCGCGTTGTGTTCGATCAGCACGTCCCGCCAGCGCTCCAGCCCGCGGAGGGAGTTGAGCCGCTGAAGTAGCTGGTGCTGACGTTTGAGCAGTTCAGCAGCCTGCAAGGCGACAACGTCCCGCACCAGTGCATCCTTGTCGGGGTAGTGGCGGTAGAGCTGGGATTTGCTCGTTCCGCTGGCCGCCCTGACCTCGTCGAGGGTCGTGGCAGACACGCCCCTGACGTACATCATGTCGGCGGCAGCCCTCAAAATGCGCTCCCGAGTCGCCCGCCCGCGCTCAGTCAGCCGGGAGTCGTTTCTGTCGCGCGCCTGTTCCGCCACATAGGCCAGATTACCGCTGCGTAGGCTAGCAGGATTGAAAAGGGACCTCAAGGTCCTTTTTTCTGTGCGCCTCCCGGGCGGCGGGACCGGCCGGAGCCGCACCCGGCCGAGTGCGCCTGGGTTCCGGGCCGGCACTACCACGGGACGATCCAGGCCCCCGGCGCCGCCTCTGAGGCCGAAGCGGTCCCCGCCCCTCTGTTTGTCCCCTCCCCATTGACCAGGCGCACGTGACCATCGGCAACGTCCCGATCCGGGATGACGCCGCTGTCGCCTTCGATCCGACCGAGCGGATCACCGGGAGGACGAACGTCGGCGTTCGTCGATACACGCAGTCGGCCGGTGCCGCCCCAGAGTGACCGGCCGCGTGGACGAGGCCTGCTCTGCGGCAGATAGTTGATGAAGGACGACGAGGTCATATCGCTCGACGATGAGGGTGAGCGGCAAATGGACGCCTCGGACGAACTTCTACAGATGGCTACACCGTCGGCTCTTTTGACCCTGGCCGGAGCGATCCGCAGCCTCAACGCGGCAATGGCCAGGACACTGGGCAGGTCCGTGGAGCAGTGCGTGGGTCGTGGCTTCGGTGATCTGTTGCCCGCAAGCCAGCTGACTGCGGTCAAGAGTCTCGTGGCCCACGCCGCGACGACGAAGACGGTTGCGATGCGGGTGCTGGAGTTCCCCGGGCCAGGTACAGCATCTGTCGTCTGCCTTGTCGAGGCACGACCAGTGAATGATCCCGTAGGTGGCGAGGCGCTGGTGTGGGTGCACTCGTTGGAGGCGGGAAACGACCGGGGCGGCCTGTTGATCCCGTTCCGTCTGGCGGCCAAGGCCGCCAACCTCGGTCTGTGCATGTATTCACCCCAGGAGCGCGAGCTGGAGTGGCTGGGTGGTGCACCCGCCTTGGCGGCGCTGTTCCCGGAGGCCTCCATGTCGTTGTCCGAGGTGGTTCGGCGAGTCCACCCCGATGACCGCGGGGCGCTGCGGCGGCTCGTGCGTTCGACGGCCGCCCGGTCCCCCTGGATCAGGTTGCGGTTCCTTACCGAGCGCGATGGCTGGCATTTTCTGGTCTGCCGGGCCCGTCGGCTCATTCTGGGGTTTGGCGGCCCTGAGCGGGTCTTCGGAGTGATCCGCGATGACACCAAGAGGCAAGCGCGCCGACGCAGAGCGTTGGTCGCGCTGAGTGCTGAGCGTCAGCGCGCCGACGAGATCGCGGCCTTCTCCTCCGCCGTGATGACCGCAGTCACGGAGCAGGAAGTACGGCAGGTCGTCCTGACCCGGCTCGCCGCGACATTCGGTGGTACCGGCGCCGCGCTAGCGTTCATCACGCAAGGCCGCCTATGCGTTTCCTCCGATGCCGGGATCCCGATACCGGTGGCCGCCCTGCAAGGCCTGCCGCTAGACGCCCCCAGCGCGCTGCCCTATGTGATCCGCACTGGCGAGCCGCAGTTCATTCCCAACCAGGAGGACTACATCCGCCGCTGGCCGCACGGGGCCATGGTGCCGTACTTCGACCAGCTCGACTCCGGCTTCGCCATCTCGATCACCTCCCTCAGCCCGATCGGCGATCAGCCGCTCGGGGCCTGGCTGGTGACCCACGACAGCGAACATCACTCGTCCCCGGATGAGCGCGCCCTCATGGGTACTCTTGCCGATCTTGCAGGCCAGGCACTGAAACGCGTTAGCTTGCAAGAGGCACGAGTCGAGCTGGCCACGGCGCTCCAGCAGACCATGCTCCCCACGCTGCCCAAGCACCTCCCGGGCCTGGAGGTCGCCGCCCGATACCGACCAAGCCGCGACGGGCTCGATATTGGCGGAGACTGGTACGACGCCTTCGTCATGCCCGACGGTGCCATCGCCCTGGAGATCGGCGACGCCCAAGGGCACGACGTGGGCGCCGCCGCAGCCATGGGACAGGTGCGCGCCTCCATGCGCGCGATCGCCGCCCATGAACCGGATCCCGCAACCGTGCTGACGCGCACCAACGAGCTGCTCGTCACGATGGACGCGGCACGATTCGCCAGCTGCACCATGCTGCGTATCGACCCAGGCGACGGACGGGTTACCGGTGCCAGCGCCGGCCATGTGCCGTTGCTGTGCGCACGCGACGACGGCAGCCACAGCATCCACGAGTTGCCGGGAGGCCCGGTGCTAGGAGTCGTGCTCGGCACCGAGTACGGCGAGGAGACCTTCACATTGCACGAGGACAGCGCGCTGGTCATGGTCACCGACGGCGTGGTCGAAGGACCGGGCCTCACATTGGAGGCCGGACTGGAACGAGCCGGAACACTGGCTGGCGCGGCCCTCCACGACGGGCTGAATGCCGAGGAGACCGCTGACCGCGTCCTCGACGCCGCTGTCGCGGTGGACCACCTGGACGACGTGGCTGTGCTGGTCATCCGGCGCGCATGAGACTCGATGCGTCCGTGCGCCGGGCAAGGTCGTACAGGTAGCTGCTCCAGACAGGTGGCGGCGGACCCGAACGCGCTCCTCGAACCGCGAAGGTGGGCTCAGTTGCGAGCGAAGAACGCGATGTGGTCCAGCGCCATGTCCAGCGCGACGGCCATCGGCTCGGAGCTGTGCGCGTTCTGTGCAAGCACGTAACCTCCCTGCAGAGCGGCCAGCAGACCAGTGCCCAAGCGTTGTGGGTCGGCGTCCTCGGAGAGTACGCCGAGGACGCGGAGCCGGGTCAGTGTCTCGACGAGCATCCGTTGCCAGGCATCGAATGATGCGTTGAGCGCTTGGCGGGACCGCTCATCGTTGTCGGACAGCTCAATCGACATCGCTCCCAGCGCGCACCCATACGAGCCGTCCTGCAGTGAGTTGGCGTGGACCAGGGCGTCGCGCCAGCGGCGCAGACCGGCGAGGGTCTTCACACCGCGCAGGTGCTGTTCCTCGCGGGCGAGGACGAACTTCGACTGCACGTCGATCACGGCGTGGATCAGCGCGCGTTTGTCCTCGAATTGGTTGTACAACTGCGACTTGCTCGTTCCGCTCGCCAGCCGGACGTCATCGAGCGTGGTGGCCTTGACGCCCCTGACATAAAACAGCTTGGCCGCCGAATCAACGATCCGTGAACGGGTCTCCAGGCCGCGTGACGTGCGGCGAACATCGCTGGTTGCGGACACGGTGTCTCCCTCAGGCACGTTACTCACTCGTGCTGCTCAGCCGTGGAGCGCATCACAAGCGCGGTGGCCTCGATCTCCAGGCGGATCAGTTGTGGCACCAATACGATCATAAAGGCCGACCAGCGAGAGACGACGCCCTTGTGGTTCTTCACGCAGGTATCCATGACGTCGCGGCCTGTAAGCCGGGACCGGACCTGGCCGACATCGCCCAGATCCGCGGCCGCCCGCCGCAGCGCCCCGGGGTCCGGGGCTTGCCGGGCCTCCTCGGCGAAAACCTCCTGCAGGGTTCCGTCCTGATGCAGTGACGGAGAGGGCCGGCGGGGTGCAGCCCGGGATCGTGACGCATCAAGGTAGGCGCCGAGGTGGCGCGACACCCTGGCGTCGATGACCTGTACTGCGACAGCCATGTCAACCAGTACCTCCTCGTGGACGGATGCGAGATGGAGGTGCAGGCAGAGCCGGCAGGTCTTGTCGTCGTTCCCGCGGATCCCTCAATCTAGCTTGGACTAAATAGTTCACTCAGCCAACCGATCCGGATCGAGTCAGGCCGACACGAGCCCGCGCGGTCCGACTGGCACAGTCGCTCACAACGAAGCTCACCTGCAGCTTTGAACTGCACATTTAATGACGAGGCCCGATCTCGACCCGCCCGCAGCAAACCTGGCGGACCCTCCCCTTCCGGGAGCGGGGTTGCACAGGCGTTTCTGGTCTGTATAGTCCTTTCTATGTGGTGTCCGAGGTGATGAAGAGATCCGCAACTCGCCACCCACGGAGTCACCCCTCTCAACGCAGGCCACCGGGCGCAACCGACGCGACCGTCGAGGTTGCGGCCGACGCAGGAAGAGCCTGCGGCGGAGCTCCGAAGCACTGCGAGCCCGGCTCGGGCTCGTCGACTATTCACACCCCGATCGGAGGTCGATTCGCCGTGTCACGACTGAACGTTCCCGCTCCAGAGGACGTGCCTGCCGGCGCACAGCAGATACTCGGCAACGTTGGTGCGCAGCTCGGCTTCGTCCCGAACATGTTCAAGACCCTCGCGTCCAATCCGGCCGTTCTTGAGGTCGTCACGACTCTGCAAGGCACCCTGAACCGGGTTCTCGACGGAAGGACGCGGCACAGCATCGCGCTGGCCGTGTCGCAGGCCAACGGCTGCGGTTACTGCTTGGCGATGCACACCCACGTCGCGACCGAATTCGGTGGCATGTCGGACGACGACATCAAGCTCGCCCGCGTCGGGAGCTCGGTCGATCCCAAACGTGCCGCGGCCGCTCGCTTCGCGCAGCAGGTGGTCGAGAGCCGCGGGCAGGTCAGCGACACCGACCTCGCGGAGGTACGGGGCGCCGGATACACCGACGCGCAGATCCTCGCCATCGTCGCGGTCGCGGTGCAGTTCCTGCTCACCAACTTCATCAACAACGTCAACCAGACCGACCTCGACATACCCGCCGTTGACTCGGTCGATACGACCGTGCCCCAGTGAACCCGCGCCCCGAACCGCCCCCCGGCGGCCTGCGGAGAGACCCACCACCGTGCTGCGGGATACATGGGAACTCCGGTGGACGAGGGCACACGCCGGACCCGCCTCGTCGAGTCCGCAGAATCGCCCACGGCCCGCGTCATCGCGTCTGTTGAGGCCGGGCGGCGTCAGGAAGCGCCACGCGGCCGCCGGCAACACCCCACCCGCCGGTTGTTCTTTGGAACCCTCGACGCGGCTCAGGCACGCAGTCGGCACCCCCACTGAGTCAACGAACATTCAGGAAGGCTCGACATGCCGGGCTCCGAACTCTATGAGCAATTCATGGCGCTGCACACCCGCGACGGTGGCCTCGTCATGCCCAACGCCTGGGACGGCCTCTCGGCGCTGATGCTGGCCGATGCCGGCTTCGAGGCGGTCGCGACATCGTCTGCGGCGATCGCCGCCACGCTCGGCCGCCTCGACGGACGTCACCAAGTCACCCGCGAAGAGCACCTTGAGCATGCACAGCTGCTCGGCCGCCTCACGGGGCTACCCGTCAACGGAGACTTCGAGGACGGATACGGCGACACGCTTGAGGACGTCGCCGCGACCGTTGAGGCCGCCGTGGAGTCCGGCCTGGCCGGGATCGGGGTGGAGGACACCTCGGGCG
This sequence comes from Streptomyces mirabilis, assembly GCF_039503195.1. NCBI lineage: Bacteria > Bacillati > Actinomycetota > Actinomycetes > Kitasatosporales > Streptomycetaceae > Streptomyces > Streptomyces mirabilis. Next base: position 127,545 of record NZ_JBCJKP010000001.1, on the reverse strand, counting down.
ATCCCGATATGCCGATCCGCGACTTCGACGAAGCAGTCAGCCGCGTACGTAGCGCCGTTGACGCTTCGAAGGGACGCATCGTCGTTACCGGCCGCACCGACAACTTCATCCAGGGGCGACCGGATCTCGACGACACCATTCGGCGTCTGACGGCCTTCGCTGAGGTGGGCGCAGATGTGGTCTACGCGCCGTTCCCACCCGACCGCGACGCACTCGTCGCGATCGTCACCGCTGTCGCCCCGACACCGGTCAACGTCCTGGTGTCTCCGTCGGACAAAGTGCTCACCGTCGCTGAACTGCAGCAGGCAGGAGTCAAGCGCATCAGCTTGGGTCCGTTGCTCTACGCCCACGCGATGGGAGCGGTCGAAGAGGCCGCGAAGGCACTCCTCGCGGGCGACCTCGCCTCGGCGGCGACGGGCATGAACTTCGCCCGCGTCAACGAACTGCTGGCCCGCGGCAAGAACTAACCCGATCAGCACGAATCACTGACTCTTCATCTCGTGATCACAAGACAAAGGCAGGATGACATGGATCTCGGAAAGCTCATGAACAAGCACCTCACCAGGTACTTCGACCCCAGCAAGACGATCCCCGAGGAGACACTCCAGCAACTGCTGGGATTCCTGCGCTCGACGCCGTCGTCGACGAACGTGCAGCCCAACCACTTCTACGTCCTCGCCACGCCCGAAGGCAAGGAGCTGCTGGCGGCCAACCTCGGCGAACGATTCCAGGACAACAGCGACAAGATCCTGAACGCCTCACACACCGTCATACTCACCACCAGGGCGGATCTTCCCGGAGGCCACCTCCAGGCCGTGTTCGACAAGGAGCGGGCCGACGGCCGGTTCCCCGACCCGGCAAAGCAGGCGCGGTGGGAGTCCATGACCCGCGACTTCCTCAACCTGCGCAACTACGGCTACAAGGACCTGAACCACTGGATGGAAAAGCAGACCTACCTCGCGATGGGTCTGACCATGATGGCGGCTGCTGAGCTCGGCGTCGAAGCCATGCCCCTCGAAGGGTTCGACCCGACCAGTGTCGACAAGGCGTTCAAGATCCGCGAAACCGGACACACCACGACCGTGCTGCTGGCCCTCGGCTACCCCGACCCCGCGAAGGTATACAATAGCCCGATTTCACGCTTCGAAACCGACCAACTGTTCACGTTCGTCTGACCCACGACGGCACCTGGAACGACCGGGGCCGAAGTCCGCAGGCTGCGGACGCCGCTGGTCCTCGAGGCCGACCCACCCCGGAGAGCCAGACCGGCGGCCAGCGCCGCCGGTCACCGGTCGGCGCCCCCGGTCGTCGGTGATCCGAATGATCCAACGGCGTCGGCGGACCTCCGGCTTGCCCGGCAACGGCTTCTCCGACCCGCACCGTGAGGTCGTCCAACGGCGCAGCACGAAGCGGCGCGGAACCTGGCGCCGGCGGCAACGCTGTTGCCCGAAGCGCTGGGGACCTGGAACCAGTCGGTCGAACTGAGCGCGAGGACAAAGATCTACTGTGAAGGCGTGCGGAATGCCCCTATTCGGCACCGCTGCCGGATTTGGGTTCCCGGCCCGTACCTCCTGGTCGGCCGGACCGAGTGAGAGGACAAAGATCCACTATGAAGGCGTGCGGAGTGTCCAGGACAGAGACGGAAGTCGCCCTGCTGGAACTGCCCGAACCGTCATCTCCCGAGCCGGGCCAGATCCTGGTCGCGGTTGAGGCCGCCGGGGTCGGACCGTGGGACGAACTGGAAATCGACGCTCGTTGGGACGTGGGGCTGCGCCCCCCGGCGGCGCTGGGAGTGGAGGGCGCAGGCAAGGTGCTGGCCGTCGGTGCGGGTGTCACCCAGTTTGCCGTGGGCGACCGGGTGCTCGCGCACGAAGCCCCGCTGCCCGGAGGAAGCGGCTTCTGGGCCGAACGCGTTCTGATCAACGCGGATCACGCGGCGGCCTGCCCACCAGGCTTGGACGCGGCACACGCAGCGGCACTGCCTGTCAACGGGCTCACCGCGCTGCAGGCTTTGGAGAAGCTGGACCTCAGCCGAGGACAGCGGCTCCTGATCACCAACGGAGGCGGGGGCACCGGAGCCCTGGCCGTCCAACTCGCCGCGGCCCAGGGCATCGAGGTAACCGCGACCGGGTCTGCTACCGCTGCAGAGCGTCTGCTCGGTCTGGGAGCGGTGGAGGTCGTCGACTACCACGATCCGCACTGGTCGACCGAGGTACGCGGCGGGTTCGACGCTGCCCTCATCATCGCCGCCGGCACGGCGGCCGCAGCCCTGCCTTTGGTGCGTGACGGCGGCCGGCTGTGCTCCCTGACCTCGGACGCGCCTCCGGAGGAAAGACGCATCACGAGTTGGGACCTCTACATCGAGCCCAACGCCGCGCAGCTTGCCCAGCTGGCGGAGCAGGCCGCGGCTGGAACCTTGAAACTCGCACCAGAACCCCTGCCGCTCAGCGAAGGACCGGCCGCATTCACCCGAGTGGTTGCCGGACGGGCCGGCGGTAAGAAGATCGTGCTCATGCCAGCATGACGCGCCCTGCCACCGACCGATCCCGATGGTGGGCCACGGTGTGCGCGGTGCACGAGCCGCGAGACTGCGCATCGGCGTGGCCATGCAGTCACGGGACTTGGACGCGTCCCACCTGTCGGCCGCGTCGACCGAAACGGAGCCGTCCCTGCGCCCGCTGCCCACTAGCGCCGGGCAGTAGTGAGCAGCGGCGGGCCGGAGCAGCTACGCACGCGACTGAGTGGGTGGCGATACCGGCGAAACTCATCACGAGATCGGACCAGCGAGGCGAGCGGCCTCCCAATCACTGCCTGCAGTGGCAGCCGGGCTTTCCCATCGACGCGAACGTGACCCTGCCGGGTCTGCGCCACGGCCGCGACGACCCTGCCCGACCGGCCGAACACGTTGTGGCGCCCGGCACGCACACCGTTCCCGTCCACCTCGCGACGGGAACGGACAGAGCTTGTACAGAAGGAGGAAACACAAATGAAAGCGATCGTGGTCACTAACCCCGACGCCGGAATCGCCGGGATGACGCTGGCTGAACGACCCGATCCGGAGACGGCGCGCCTCGCCAGCCTTGACGGCGCGAACTACGGCGACGTCGTCGTCGAAGTTCATGCGTCGGGTTTCACCGGGGACGAGCTGGAGTGGCCCTCGACCTGGGTCGATCGCCTCGGCCGGAATCGGACGCCCTCGATCCCCGGACACGAGGTGGCCGGCGTGGTCACCTCTCTCACCTATGGAACGGCAGGGCTGTCGGTCGGGCAGCGCGTATTCGGCATCACGGACTGGACCCGCGACGGCACCCTCGCGCAGTACGTCGTCGTCGAGGCGCGCAACCTCGCGCCGCTGCCCGGCGACATCGACTTCACGGTCGGCGCGAGCGTCGCGATGACGGGCCTGACTGCCTGGCAGGGACTGTTCGAGCACGGGCACCTCTCGGTGGGGCAGAGCGTGCTCGTGCACGGCGCCGCCGGCGCGGTCGGATCGATGGTGGCTCAGCTCGCGCGAGAGGCCGGTGCGCACGTCATCGGCACCGGACGCGCCGCCCACCACCAGAGCGCACTCGACTTCGGCGCGCACGAGTTCGTCGACCTCGACAACGACACGCTGGAAGACGTCGGCGGAGTCGACTTCGTCTTCGACGTATTCGGCGGCGACATCGCCGCTCGATCGGCCCGGCTGGTGCGAGGTGGAGGAACATTCGTCACCGTCACCGGCCCGCCGGAGGTGCGGCCGGCCGACGGCCTGGCGGTCGACTTCGTTGTCGTCTCCGACCGCGCCCAGCTGGGCGAGATCGCCCGGCGGGTACGGGAGGGACGTCTGCGGACGCATATCGGCCAGGTCGCGCACCTCGACGACGCTGTCGCCGCCTTCAACCCGGCCCAGAAAGTCAACGGAAAGACGATCATCCGCATGCAGTGAAGCCGCGGACGACATCTCACGCAAGCCGAGGTGACGGGGTGTCGTAAGTTGCCCGCGACCCGGTTGAACGCCACCAACAGCGTCGCCGGGTCGTGCACGAAGTTGAACAGGTCATCGAACCGGCGGCCGGGATCGGCCACCGTCCAACGGTGAAGCTTGGTCTGCATCTCCAGCACCCGGGCCCGAGGGCCCAGAGTTCCGCCATTCGGCGGGGCGGCTTCTGGCATTGCAGCTTCCTTCCCTTCTCGATACCGCTGCCGCCCTTCCCCATGTGGCCGGCTCTCCCGGCCTCGGAGTACTACGGCGGCTCCGCCCCGTCCCCAACCGATCAGCAGTCGATGCGCTCAGCCCCGGCAACCTGCTGGAGACAGGTGACGGAGCGAGGTTCGGGACGGTTCCCGTGTTCACCGTGGTTCGCTCGATGAAGGAGGAGCCCAACTGTGTCCCTGCGGCATCGCCACTCAGCCCCGGCGACAGCACCCCGAATTGCGTCAGGTTCGGACCGCACTACCAGCTGTCGCGGGTGCTCTTCATCTCATCGATGCTGTGAGCTGAGGTGGCTGCCACTGCCCGGCGGCGATCAGGTGCCCGGCGCGATCGCCCAGGCTGACACGCAGACCCAGGTCCCCCCACGCTTCTGATACGCGCCGACTGCGGGACGCGCCGAAAACACCGACCCGGCCCCCGAAACAGCCTCCACAGGGGCCAGAGTGCGGCCGTACGTGCGGGCGACCGGCAGCAGCATGACCCGGCCGCGCATCCGCGTCGACGTCTCCCGGTGCTGCCGCGCCATGACACCGGCCTCCGTCAGCCGCGCCAGCACCTTCCTACACACGTATGCACGCAGCGTCACCGAGACGGCCGTCAATGCCGCTGGCCACGGTCTTCTCGACCGCGAGGCGAGGTTCTGCCAGAGATGGAACCGGTGGGTGACCTGCATACGCACCGCTACCGGTCCTGATCCACCAGGTTCGAGCCGGAGGCACTTTAAGAGAGGTAAACGCCGGTTCCTCGCGTACTCCTCTCCATCACGCTCGCCGGACCCGCCCCATCTGGCAGTACTGGAAACGTCCCGGCTTTGTCAGGGCCGCTCTCACCCTCCCCGGCATCACCCGGATCAGGCTGCCCTCAGCTTCAACCCGACTGCTGCGACAGCGGGTTGGTGCAGGTCTTCCACCTCCACTCGAACCAACAGCGCATCACGGCGCAAACGGAACTTGTGCCAGACCCCATTCACCCCGCCGAAAGCAGCCAAGGTCAGGGCCGCGCCAGGATGCGGGCTCGCAAGAGCGCGAGGACGCGCGACGACCGTACATGCTTCTCTTGAGGAGCTTGACCCTGCAGACATGCCCTTCGACCACGCCCGAGCTGTATGCAAGGGTGAGTGCGGCGGCGACGGCGTCGAGGTCCTGGCGGGGGAAGCCGGCGAAGGACCGGATCGACGGCTGGCCGCATCGTTCGCCCTGCCGGATCCACTCCGTGAGGAGATGGCCGCGGCGGTTTCGGACCAGGTCGGTGAAGGTCGGCGACTGGACAGGCTCGATGCCTGCTCTGGGTGACGCAGCGAGCCGTTCGGCTGCAGAGCTCTGGCTGGTCGCTGTCGGCAGGCTCCCGGCCGACGCCGTCTGATGGCGTGCTCGCCTCGACTGCGGATCCTGCTGTGCGCCGAGGTTGCCCTGACGGTGACTGTGCTGATGCCGACCGGACTTGCCTGCGTGCAGGAGCGGGCTCCTCCTGGCAGGAGGAGCCCACTTCGGGGGGATGTGTGAGGGGTTATTCCGTGCGCAGGCCTTCCGGGCGCATCATCCGCAGCAGCGGCGGCAGGCTGAGCAGCGTGACCACGCCGACCACGGCCGCGCCTACGCCGGTCATGGTCAGGACACTCGCCCAGTCCATGGCCACCGGTGTACGGGTCATCTTCAGCAGCACCGAGCCGAGGGCGATACCCACCGTTGTGGCCAGTACGAGGCCGAGCCCGACCGGGAGGGCCGTCTGCCACAGCACCGACAGGCTCAGCGTGCGGCGCCGGGTGCCGAAGGCGACCAGTGCGGAGAGCAGCTTCCTGCGCTCGCGCAGCTGCTCCAGCTGGGAGACCAGCAGACTCGCGCCGATCAGTGCCAGCACGAAGGCGGAGCCGACGAACAGGCCGGTGCGGATGGAGGCGTATTTGGCGTCCTCCTGGGTCGCCGACCAGCTGTAGGTGCGTGCCAGGGGGTCGATCCGGGCGACGACGTTGCGTATGTACTCCCGTGAGTCCGGCACCGACGGGTCCAGACGCAGGTAGACACCGTCCGAGAACACTGCGGGCGCGGCCTTGGCGGGCAGGGCGGCGGGGGTGACCAGCAGACCGTTGGCGTCCTGCAGTGAGTCCTTGCGCGCGTCCACCACTTGCACGTTCGCCGGAACGGTCCAGGGCACCTCGAGGCCGCGTTCGGCGCCGTCGTACGACGGGTCGACGTAGAGCCGCCGACCGGGCTTCACCACGGCGATTTCGTCGGCGTTGCTGGGGGAGGTGTAGTGGCTCCTCGTTCGCGTGATGAACACGTCGCCGTCCTTGCAGGAGGGAAGCGTAGCGAGTTCGCGCAGGGCGGTGCAGTTACCCACGGTGAGGCCGTTGCTGTTCTTCGGGTTGCGACGTGCGTCCCCGTACTGCGAGATGGCCGGGGCCACTGCGGCCCGTACCCCCTTGGTGCCGGTGAATTCGCGCTCGACACCGGACAGCGGCTTGCGGTCGCTGAAGTCGACCTGCATCTGGACCCGGCCGGGGTCCTTGCCGGTGGCCTTGGTGTACTGGCTCTGCGTTCCCGTGAACAGCATCTGCAGGGCGATGGCTCCGGCCACGGCGACGGCGATGCCGTTGACCATGCGTGCGGCGGTTCCGCTGCTCAGCTGCAGCCGCCGTACCGCGAGCTGCCAGGACAGCGCGCCCTTGCCGAGGCGGACGACGACCGCCTCCACGACCCAGGGGAGCAGCGCGGTGACGCCGATCAGCAGCAGCAGCACGCCGCTGATGACGAGGTACTGGTTGAAGTCGCCGTTCTTGCGGCCCTTGCCGATCATCGGGTAGAGCATCGCGAGGCCGGCCAGCGGCGGCAGCAGCCGCCACCACAGCCGGCGGCGGCGCTGCTTGGCCGTGCGCACGACGCCAAGCGGTTCCACCACCACGCCGCGCATCGCGAGTAGCGTGACGAGTACGGCGGCGGCCGGGATCGCCACCGCGACCAGCGCGGCGAGCACGGGGGAGGGATCGAGGTAGCTGGGCCAGACGCTCACGCCCAGCACCTCGGTGGAGCCCAGCGTTTGACGGCCGAGGAGGAAGAAGCCGGTGCCGACGACCAGGCCGAGCAGGGCTCCGGCGAGTGCTTCGCCCGCCGCGATCCGCCGGGTCATGTGGCCGTCCGAACCGACCAGGCGCAGCGCGGCCAGTCGGCGGTCGCGGCGCTCGCCGCCGAAGCGGACGGCGGCGGCGATGAACACGGCGACCGGGGTCAGCAGCACCACGAACACGACCAGGACCATGAGCAGCAGCACCGGGTCGGTCTTCTCGGGTGTCGCGTCCGGTTTGCCATACTCGGTCAGCCGGTGCACCGGGGAGAAGCCCGTGAGTTTCAGCCCCGAGGCGCCCGCGTAGTAGGCCAGTTCGTGGGAGCCGATGAGTCCGCTCTCGCCGATCGTGCCGGTGATCTTGTAGGGCAAGCGTTCCCGCAGCAGCGTGGCGTCGTCCGAGGCGAGCAGGTTCTTGAGCGCGGGGGAGACCACCATCTCGCCCTTGCCCGGGAAAGCGTCGACTCCCGGGGGCAGCGGCGCCCGTTTGCCCTCGGGTTCGACGAACCGGCCGAGGATGTCGTCGTCGTGCCAGGTGGTGTCGGCTTGGGCGATCAGGAAGGTGTTGTCGGCCTTGGACGGGACTTTCTGGGAGTACACGTTGGCGTAGCGGGCGTCCTCCACCCGGGTGCGGGCGGCGAAGACGTTGGGCAGGGCGGTGCACAGCAGGAGCAGGGCCACGCCGACGCCGACGCCGACCGCGGTCAGCGTCATTCGGACCCAGCCCTCGCGGCCGCCGGTGACGGCGAAGCGGGCTCCCATGGCCAGGTCTCTGGACCACTGGCGAGGACTCATACGGCGCGCTCCATGTCGCGGGACTTGCCGTCGCGGACGACGATCTCGCGGTCGGAGTAGGCGGCCACGCGTGTCTCGTGGGTGACGAGGACGACGGCGGCGTTGGTGGAGCGGGCCGCGTCGGTGAGCAGGTCCATGACGCGCTCGCCGTTGGAGGAGTCGAGTGCGCCGGTCGGTTCGTCGGCGAACAGCAGGCGCGGTCCGGTGACCAGCGCGCGTGCCACGGCGACGCGCTGGCCCTGGCCGCCGGAGACCTCGCCGGGCCGCTTGCCCTTCAGGTCGTCGACCTCCAGGCGTTCCATCCAGCAGAGCGCCGCCCGCTCGGCTTCCTTGCGGGAGGTGCCGTTCAGCCTGAGCGGCAGGGCGACGTTCTCCACGCAGGTCAGTTCCGGCACGAGCTGCCCGAACTGGAATACGAAGCCGAACTCGGAGCGGCGTAACGCGCTGCGCTGGGCGTTGCTCATCGTCGTCACCTCGCGCCCGTTGTAGGTGATCGACCCGGAGTCGGGCGGCAGGATGCCCGCGAGGCAGTGCAGCAGCGTCGACTTGCCGGAGCCGGAGGGGCCCATGACGGCGACGACCTCGCCGGGGTGGATGGAGAACTCGGCGCCGTCGAGGGCGTGGGTGTGCCCATAGGTCTTGCGCAGGTCCTGCGCGGTGAGCAGGGAACCAGGGGGAGAAGGGGTCATCGGGCTACAGCCTCACGGAGTTTGTCGAGTCGGGCGGCGGTGAGCTCCAGCCAGCGCAGGTCCGCCTCCAGGTGAAAGAGGGCGTGGTCGCAGATCAGCTGGTCCACCAGATCGCCCTTGCGCTTGCGGTCGGTCAGGATGCGCATGCTGCGCAGATGCTCGGAGCGTTGGGCGTCCAGGATGTCGACGGCGTCCCGGTGGGTGAGCAGCGCGAGGACGACTTTGGTGTAGAGGGCCGACTGAAGGTATTCCTCCGGTTTCTGCGGGGTCGCGAGCCACTGCGCTACGTCGGTGATGCCGGCGTCGGTGATCGCGTAGCGCTTGCGCTCCGGGCCGCCGCCGGCCTCGATGCCGTCGACCTCGACGTGGCCGTACTTCAGCAGCCGGGACATCGTCGAGTAGACCTGGCCGTAGTGCAGCGGCCGGTCGTGACCGAACGTCTCGTCGAAGGCCCGCTTCAGGTCGTAACCGTGTCGCGGGCCGGACTCCAGGAGCCCCAAAAGGGAGTGACCGATGGACATGACCCGCACTCTACACACCGTGTATACGCGGCGTGTATACGCCGCGTGTGCAGGTCGTGGCGGGGTGTACGACAGTGCAGGTGAGGGAGCCGGGAATTCCGATCGTCCCGATTCGGAAACAGGCAGTCACCCCCGCCTGCGCAGGGGTGAGTCGGCCGTGCGCTTCACGGCCAACGGCGCGCCCAAGTCCTCCTGGCGCAGGCGGGGGTGAGCTGAGTTCTTCGACTGCTCGGCCACCTGGTGGTCGCGGGTGGGGACCAGGGTGCCGTCCACGATCAGCACCGTGTCTCTCCGGAACCGTCTGCGGGGCTGAAGTGCGAGCGACGGCCCGAGGTGGTCGATGATGCGGTCGGCCGCAGACAGCAGAACCCGGTTCTCTAGGGCGGATCGGGAAGAACGGAGAGGTCGGCGACCTGTGGTGGCGGCTCTGGACGCGCCGCTGGATGGTCCGTGGCTGGTTCCCTTCGGGCTGGTGCGTCTGCTCCCTGCCTGTTGTCAGTGTCGCGTCCTACCGTGGTTCTGACGGCATTTCATAAGGAAAAGGGGGTAGTGAGTGGCCAACATCGTCTGGCACACAAACTGCGTATCCATCTGGATCTGACCCTGGATGATCTCGGACACGAGGAACACGAGGGTCTGTGGGGCAGCGTGGTGCACTGGGCCGACACGGGCAAGCCGCCTGATCTCGACCTCGCCCTCGCGAGGAAATGCCACAGATTTGAGACTGATCCGGCCCGGCACCGCCGAGCATCTGGACTCCCTTCCCGGCATCACGGTCCTGGACCTGGACCTGGCCGCCGCCCTGGCCCTCGCGCGGCAGAAGACGTGGGCCGCGGCACACAGGCAGTACGCGGCGCAGCCCACCCCGGACCGCCCCGACGGCGCGGTCATCGCCACCACGGCTCCGCACCGGTGGGCCGGCGAACCGGTCCAGGTACTGGACCTCACCCCCTGATCACAGCAGCAGACGTCTGCGGTATCGCCGGACCCGGCGGTACCGCGGTGTTCTGACCGGTGGCGTCCCGCCCGGCGCGTCTGTGGCGGCCGGTGTCACCCGCTGGGCTTGCCTTCCCTCCTTTGCATCTTCCAGACCGGCGTCGGCGTCTACGGTCGGCGAACGCGTACGGGAGCGGCGCACAGGGCGGGGGAGTGGGGTGAGGAGTTGGGAGAGGGCGCTGTCGGTGCTGGAGGCGCTGTGCGAGCGTGGGCAGACGGCTGGGCATGGCTGGACGCTGGAGACGGAGCTCCTTCCGCCTCATCAGCAGCAGGTGAACGCCCTGGAGAGCCAGGGCCTGGTGGAGCTTGCCTGCCGGGAGGACCGTGCGGAGCTGTCGGCTCTGGAGGGGCGGCCCGTGCGGTGGGCGGCTCGGTTGACCGCCGTACGGCCACGACGCTCTCGCCTACGGCCAGTCCCGCCCCCGGACTGAGCCCTCTCCCAGTATTGTGGGCCTGAACCGGCAGTTGGTGGAGCTGATCCCGTCGCAGTTGGCGGCGCTGCGCGTGTTCGTCGGCCTCGCCAGCCGGCTCCATGTGCCGCCGCCGCGGGTCTGGCGGAGCAGGTCCGTTCGGCCTCGTGTGATCACGGGATCAAGCGGTGGCGGCTGTATCTGACACAGGAGCAGATGGAGTCCGTGGTGTACGGGTTGTGGCTGCACCGGATGACGGGCTCGGCTGCGGAGCCCAACCGCTTCGGCCGCGAGTACGGCGTCGTACACAGCCCAGTCCGAGCCTCGGACGAAGAATCTCCGGCCGTCGACGGACTGCCGTCGGTGGCCAGAGCGGACGCGCGGGGTAGTGCGGGGGTCAGCGGGCGAGGGTGACCGTGATCGGCTGGTCGGGGCAGATACTGAGGGCCTCGGAGAGCGCGGCGTGTTCGGTGGGGTCGATGGACAGGCCCCACCGGGTCTTGTCGGCGCCCCAATCGGTCGCGTACGGGCAGCGGTAGCCCTGGGCGTGCGGCTGCCAGGCCAACGCCTTCAGCACGACGGTGACGCCAAACGAGTCGGAATGGTCCAGCTCGATCGAGGCGAAGGAGAAGTTCACCGCGGCCCGGATCGGCGGCGCCGGCTCACCGCCGGGCTGCGGCGCGGGGGCCGGCCTCAGGCAGGGGCGACCAACGCCCAGCCTCCGGGGCTCGGGACAGGAGCTGCTCGCTGTAGGGGAACCGGTGCAGGAAGTTCCCGTTCCGGAGAGAGCACCAGCACGGCGCCGGGCCGACGATCGGAAGCTCGCCAGCAGGGTCTCCCAGGCGAGGGCAACCTCGCTAGCGCTGGCCGCGGCGGCGATGTTCGCGAGTTCGGCGATCCCGGCGAGCGCGTCTTGGCCGACCTTCAATGGACGGACCCAGATCAGCCCGGCCGCTTTGCCGCGCACCAGGCATCATCAGCGGGCGCGCCACCACCCCCTCGCCCAGCGAGGCGGCGCACGTCTCCTTAGTACTGCAACGGCGTTTGGCGTGACTGTTGGCCAGGTTGGTCGTTGGTGTGGTTATGGGTGGGGACCTTGCTGGTGCCAGGCAGTGGGCGGGCGAACTGGATCGGTTGCACGAACGGTTTGAGCACCGGTTCGCCCGCAGTGAGCCGAGGGAGTCGGCTCTGGCGTATATGCAGGGACTGATCGCTCCGCTCGAGCGGAAGAACGGCTGGACACTGGCTGAACAGGCAGGTCACGCTGCCCCGGACCGCATCCACCGGCTGCTGAACCGGACCGACTGGGACGCAGACGAAGTCCTCGGCGACGTGCGCGACTACGTTGTCGAACACCTCGGAGACCGCGAGGCCGTCCTGATCGTCGATGACACCGGTTTCCTCAAGAAGGGCATCCGCTCGGCCGGCGTGCAACGGCAGTACTCCGGCACCGCCGGACGCACCGAGAACAGCCAGATCGGTGTGTTCCTCGCCTACGCCACCGGCCGCGGGCGCGCCCTGATCGACCGCCGCCTGTATCTGCCCACCTCGTGGACGGACGACCGGGAACGCTGCCGGCGGGCCGGTATCGACGACAGCGTCACCTTCGAGACAAAGGTGGCCATGGCCAAGGCGATGGTCCGCAAAGCCATCGCCGACCGGATCCCGTTTCGGTGGGTGACCGCGGATGCCGCCTACGGCTTCAGCAAGGGCTGGCGCTTCGAGCTGGAACAAGCCGATGTCTTCCACGTCATGGCCACCACCCGGCACGACACCGTCGTCACCCGCTGGTCCATCGATCATCCTGTCCACGACCTGTTCCCCGGCCTGCCACGGCAGAAGTGGAAACGCCGCTCCTGCGGCGCCGGGGCCCACGGCCCGCGCGTGTTCGACTGGGCCCGCGTCGAGGTGCGGCCCTGGCACCGGGAAGACCGCCGGCACTGGGTCATCGCCCGCCGCAGCGTCCGCCGTCCCGAGGAGATCTCCTACTACATCGCCTACTGCCCCGCCGACACCACCCTGGACGAACTGATCCAGATCGCGGGCAGCCGGTGGGCCGTGGAGGAATGCTTCCAGACCGCGAAGCAGGAGTGCGGCCTGGACGACTACCAGGTCCGCCGCTACCCCGGCTGGCACCGCCACATGACCCTCGCCATGGCCGCCCACGCCTGCCTTACCGTCCTGCGCGCCCGCGAACTCGACGCCGACAAAGCAGAAACGGATCCTCCCACCTCATCCACTACAGCGTCGCTGAGATCAGACGCCTGATCCACAGGCTCACCCACCGCTGGCCCACCCCCGTTGACCACATCCTGCACTGGTCAACATGGCGCCGCAGACGGCAGCATCAAGCACGCGTCAGTCACTACAAACGACGCGGACACAGCCCCTGAAACTGCCCAGCAATCAGCACAAACACCGTTACAGTACTAAAGCGGGTGTCGCAGGTTCGAATCCTGCCTGGGGCACCAAGGAGAAGGCCACCTACGGATCTCCGTAGGTGGCGTTTGACCAGTCGGCCGTGACCGTCGAGTCGGTGAAGTCGGCGGAGGGGATCTGATGGTGCGGCTGTACGAGTCCCCGGGGCGGGCGGGCGCGTGCCACCTCGGTCCGGATTTCCCAGTGTGCCGGGCCGAGGTGACAGACCTGCTAAAACGGCGGCTGCACGAGGGCGACTTGGCCTTCGGGCTACGACCGTTCCAGATCCTCACGCGGAGTCTGCGCCCGGAGTGACTACTTGCGTCCCACGCCCTTGTCGCCGATGTGGAAGATCCTGTGGCTGTTGCGGGCCATGTCGACGACGAGCTTGGTGGTGGTGTTGCCCCAGGTAAGGGTGACGACGGCCTCCGTGTAAGTGCGGGTGGTGCCGTTGTCGGTGACCTTCCAGGCGAGCGGGACGTTCTGGGCGCGCAGGACGCCGTCGGCGTGCTCTCTCTTCTCCCAGGCCGCCAGCTCCTTCTGGAAGGCGGGGGTGAGGTAGTGGCTGCGCAGGGCCTGTCCGAGGTGGCCGCGGTCCTCGTGGAGCACCGCGTCGCTGTAGGCGCCGTAGAAGTCGGCGATGCGGGTGATGTTGTCGGACGGCTTGCCGCTGACGCTGCGCGGGGCGCCGGCGGATGCCTGGGCGGTGGCGCCGAGGCCGAGAGCGACGGCGAGGACGCCGGCGGTCAGGACGGTGCGGGTCTTGCTGCTCATGTGTGTTCCCTGCTTTTCGAGTCGTGACGAATCGCGCCGAATGGCGCTGTCGGTGGGCGATGGGCAGCCCTCCCCACCCCCGTGGCGGAGGGCGGCCCCGGTCATGCGGTCAGTGGAGCTTGTTCACGGCCGTGGCGGTCCTGCCGTCCCAGCCGACGGAGAGCAGACGGAAAGCAGTCGGATGTCGGAGGCACCCCAGGAGATCACCGTGTGCAGGCTGTGGACTTGGGTGCTCTCCTCGACAGGCAGCGTGCTGTAGTCCTTCGCCGTGGCCTCGGTCTCCGGGTCGGCCTTCTCGATGGATGCCGCACAGGACTTGATGTTCTTGGTCAGCCGCGAGCCGAGCCGTCGTCGCCCGGCTTCATGCTCAGGCAGCGGTCCTGTTCCACCGCCCCGGTACGCCCGCGGCAACCTTGCCGGTCGTTCAGGAGGAGCTCGGGTGCGGCGGGAGATCGGTCGCCGCGAGGAGCCGGGCGCCTTGGCCGAGTCGTTCGCCGGTGTGGCGAGCGTCGCGCCGAGGGCGAGGCCCGTGGCTGTGAGCGTGAGGAGCGCGCCCGCTCGGGTGCGCTTGGGCATGGGTGTCCCCCGTGGATGAGTGGGTGGGTGTCGTCTGTCGCCCGCCGCCGGGTGGTCGGTCCGGCCCTGGTCGGTGCGACACCAAGAGCATCGGCCGTCACGGCGGCCCAGCGCAACGCCGGACGCCCGTCCAGCGACGGTGGAACCATCCCAGCCCATCTGACGTGCAGGTATATGGACCGCCTGGGATACGGGGATACGGGGATACGTGGGAAGACGGGGAACGGTGTCGACCGGGGACGACGTCGAGCAGTTCGCGGCGCTGCTGCGCCGGCTGAAGGACCGCACGGACCGGAGCTACGGCTCCCTGGCCCGGCGCCTCAACATGAACACCTCCACGCTGCACCGCTACTGCGCGGGCGAGGCGGTCCCGCAGGACTATGCCCCGGTGGAGCGCCTGGCCGCCTTCTGCGGAGCGCCACCAGAGGAACGCCTCGAACTGCACCGCCTGTGGCTGCTCGCGGTGACGGCACGACAGCGGTCGAGGACGGTTGAGAGGGCGGCAGAGCTGGCAACGGGCGAGGAAGTAACGGAGCCGACGAACGCCAAGAGGGTGCCGGAGCCGGCAGGTGGCCAGCGGGCTTCGGGTCCGGACAGCCGGATGGCGCTGCGCGCGGGCGGCATCGGTGGTGGCGGGGACGGCACGAACGGTGCACCACGGCGACTCGACGCGGGAACATCCGACGCGGGCGCATCTGACGCCGGGCTGCCCGCTTCCGACGCTCCCGGACCAGGCAGTCCCGAGCCGACGATCCAGTGGGATGCCACCCGCTCGACCGGACGGACCTGGTACCGCCGTCGCCGCACCGCCATCGGCGCCGCCACGGCGACCGTGCTGCTGGTGACGCTGGGCAGTTTGTCGGCGTTGTCGGCCGACCGGTCTCACGACAACTCGCCAAAGGCCACCGGTCGGTCCCGTACGACAGAAACCGGTGCGTCACACCGACCCTCGGCCACTGCGACCAGCCCCACCCCCAGCCCTGCGCCGGCCTCGCCGTCCGCAGGAGCACGGGCTACGGGAAGTCCCGAGGTAAAGGGCGGACCCTCGGCGGGCACGAAGAGCGACGCCCCCGCGCCGACCGGTGTGCCGCTCGTCTGGACCGTCGACTCTCATATCTGGGACGGAGGTTGCGGGTACGACTACGTCATCGACAAGGAGTCGGCCCAGGTGCCCCCGCCGCCGGTGGAGCAGGACGCCGGAGTGTGGGCGGCGACGCAGGGGGCGGTGCCGGGGCGGCAGACGATGGTGCAGATCTCGGTGCAGGGGAAGTCGTCCACGGCCGTGGTCCTGGAGGCCCTCCAGGTGCGTATCGTCAACCGCGGCGCCCCGGTCACCGGCAACGCGTACGCCATGGGCCAGGGATGCGGCGGCGGACTGGCGCCCCGTGACTTCTCCGTGAACCTGGACATCAACCGCCCGATCCCCCACGCGCGCGCCGTGCAGTTCCCCTACCGCGTCTCCGCCGAGGACCCGGAGGTGCTGCTGGTCACCGCGACGACCGAGACCTACGACTGCAAGTGGTACCTGGAACTCGACTGGTCCTCCCAGGGCCGCACCGGCACGGTCCGCATCGACGACCACGGCCGCCCGTTCCGCACCAGCAGCATCAAGGGCCTGTCCCACTACTGGTACGGCACGAACGGACACGGTGTGCGTCAGTGGGTGCCCACCGACTCTTGACGTACGCCACACGGCCAACGACGCCCCGGCCGGCCCTGAGTCCTGCCGGCCCCACTGACATCCAGCGCTGACATCAACGGCCATGAACAGCCGCCGTTGTCAGCGGATGCCCACGACCCCAGTGCAGAATGGAAGGCTTCACCTTGCCGGGGGTGGATCGGTGTCGCAGGTCCGAATCCTGCCGGGGGCACAAGGGCAAAGGCCCGAGACCGATCATGGTCCGGGGTCTTTGACATCCAGCTGACATCAACGAGCACGGTTCCTGACGACCGGGACGCCGCCTGAGCAGCCGATCCATGACTCGTGGCCTCGCGCTGTGTGTCCTGCACGACGTACGTACAGACGTCCATGGTGATGCTGATCCGAGGACCTCCATCACGACGCGGGGCGCGACTCCGGCCGCCGTGAGGAGGGTGGCCGTGCCGGGCGTCGTGCAGCCGGACGACTCGGTGCCGGCGGAGTCGGCGATGCGGGTGAAGGAGCGGTAGACATTCCACGGCTCGACCAGACCGTTGCGCACCAGGACCCGATAGACCGTCGCCCGCGACGGAACCGGCGTGATGCCCCTGCGTTCGAGTTCGTGCACCAGCCTGCGCAGGCCCCAGCCAGGACGCCGGCGCCGCAGCTCACACACCACCGCCTCCACCTCCCCGGCGATCCGGTGCGGACACGAGACCGGCCGATGCGACCGGTCCGCCAGCCCCGGCAGGCCCAACTCCTCGTACTTGCGCACTCTAAAACTGCCGATCGTCGTTGACACCTGGGTCTCTGATCAGTACGGAGATCGCCATGTCGAAGGCCACCCCCACCACCCCGCCGCTTGACCGTGAGGCCAAGCGGCGCCTGGCCGTCATACGCCACGTCGAAGAGGTCAGCGGAAACGTCGCGATGTCCTGCCGCTATTTCGGCATCTCGCGGCAGGCGTACTACACCTGGTACCGCCGCTACCAGGCCGAAGGCGTCGAGGGCTTGCGCACTCGGTCCAAGGCGCCGAAGACCTGCCCGAACGCGACCCATGTCGAGGTGGTCGGGAAGATCATCTATCTCCGGCAGAACTACCACTTCGGGCCCGAGAAGATCGCCATGTACCTCAAGCGGTACCACGACGTCCCCATCAGCAAATCCGGCGTCTGGCGCATCCTCAACCGCCTCGACATGGGCCGCCTGCCGGCCTCGCAGCGCTACAAGAGGCACGACCGCAGATGGAAGCGGTACGAGAAGCAGCTGCCCGGCCACCGCGTCCAGATCGAGGTGAAGTTCATCGAACCGCTCACCTCGATGCCCCAGGGGCGCCGCGGCGGCCGCAACAAGTACTACCAGTTCACCGCGATCGACGACTGCACCCGCCTGCGCGTCCTGCGGATCTACCCGACGCTCAACCAGGCCACCGCGATCCAGTTCCTCGACTATGTCATCCAGCGCCTGCCGTTCCAGGTCGAGGTCCTCCAGACCGACAACGGCGCCGAGTTCCAGTCCGCCTTCCACTGGCACGTCCTCGACAAGGGCATCGCCCACACCTACATCAAGCCCCGCACCCCGCGGCTGAACGGCAAAGTAGAACGCTCCCACCGCATCGACGCCGAGGAGTTCTACCGGCTCCTCGACGGCGTCATCATCGACGACGCCGAGGTCTTCAACGACAAGCTGCGCGAGTGGGAGGACTACTACAACTACCATCGCCCCCACGGCGGCCTCGGCGGCCAGACCCCCTACGAACGCCTCAAGCAGAAGACCACGACCCAGGCGTAATCGGTGATCGTCAGTTGCACAAAGCCCTACACCGAGTTGTCGGATCCCAGCTGATGTCTGACGTTCTGGTCCCACGTGATGCTTGACGGTGGGCCTAGACAACATAGGGAGCCCCGTGGGGCTTGTTCGCTTTCACGTTACGGACCGGGATGTCGGTCGTGCGCCGGATCACCCGGACCTGGCCGTCCAGGTCGACGGTGATCGTGGAGTCCGACACGTGTGCGGTCACGGTCTGTCCTGCATACGTCCGGCCGAGCGAGACGACCTGCCGACAGACCATGATCGTGCCCGTTGTGCTGATCCGCCGCTGCACCCGCACCGGCTCGACGCCCGGACGCGGTGGCGGTCCGGCCGGACGCAGGCCCCGCAAGCGACGGACTTCTTCGCCGCTCAGCGGGTTGGCCCGCACCCGCAGCAGTTCCCGTGAGGACGGATCGAAGAACGACAGCGTCTCTTCGTCGATGCGGATGCCCACCTGGCGGCCGCCCAGGATCTCCGCGGCCAGCACCTGGCGTCCGCCCAGGCCCACCAGGCCGCTGTTGTTCACGACCCGGTCCACCTCGAACGCGGCCCCGTCGTCGGCGGGAAGCGGGGCCACTCCGGCAGCACGACCGCCCCGGCCGGCCAGCCGTCCCAGATCCGCCACCGACAAGTGCGAACGCACGGTCTTGATCCGTGCTCCCGCGATCAGCAGATGGATCACCGAGGTGTCGGCCCAGAACGTCACCGTCAGCCCTGAGCGGGCCGGCCCCAGCCAGAACTGTTTGCCCGCGACCTGCAGATTCCCGCTCGCAGGCACCACCCGCTCGAACTCCACCGGCCCACCGGGCTCCACCGGCACCACTGCCGGAACCACCTTCGGCGGACCGACAGGAACAGGCGCCACCTCGGCGGGATCCGGCACCACAGGCGGAGCCGTCCGCTGCTGCGGGACCAGCGCCAGCACGCCGGGCACCCTCAGGCCCAGTACGTCCCGCTCCTGCTCGGGCACCGGGGTGAACCGGTCGGCAGGAGAGTCCATGTCCAGCGCCTGATGCGGCCGCGAGGAGTTGTATTCCTCGACCCACGCATCCAGCGCTGCCTGAGCCGCCCCGATGCCCTCGAACGCACCGCAGTCGTCCAGGAGTTCACGCCGCAGCGTCTGATGGAACCGCTCAACCTTGCCCGTCGTGGTCGGCGACGCCGGCTGGGTGAGCCGGTGCGCGATCCCGTTCTCCCGGCAGATCCGGTCGAACAACACCTCACCACCCTGCCCGAACCGGTCGGTGAACTGCTTCCCGTTGTCCGTCAGCACCTCCTCCGGCACCCCGAACGCCTGCAAAGCCCCGGCGAACGCCGAGCACACCGCCCTCCCGGTCGCCCGCTCGACCACCGACGCGATCACGCAGTACCGGGAATGGTCATCCACCCCGGTCACGACCTTGGCCTCGGACAACTCCCCGGTGACCGGGTCGACGAGCATCACCCCGCCGACGATGTCCATCTGCCACAGCTGCATCGGAGCATCCCGCTGCCAGCGCTTGTAATCCGACCGCTTCCGGCGCCGCACCCCCGGCTCCACCAGCCCATGCCGGACCAGAATCCGATACACGGTCATCCGCGACGGCACCGGACTCACCACCCCGGACCGCTCCAGCACATGAGCGATCCGCCGCGGCCCCCACCGGGGATGCTTGCGCCGCAGCTCGCACACCGCCGCCTCCACCTCGGCAGAAGCCTGATGCGGACACGACGCCGGCCTACGCGAACGGTCCGCCAGCCCGGCCAGACCCGAAGCGGCATACCGGGACTTCCACCCGCTGACCGTCTGCCGCGACACACCAAGCGACGCAGCGACCTCCGTCACCGTCGCACCCGCCAGCACAGCAAGCACAGCCCGGTATCTCTGCTCGACAACCGACAACTCCACCAGCGCCAATCCCGGCCTCCCCACACGCGCCGCAACGACGCGCACAGAAAACCCGATCACGGCCACTGTCAACCATCAGCTGGGACCGAACTGTCAAGCATCACCCGGGATCGGACAGCCCCACGCCAGGTACTGAGTTACAACTTTCTCTACTGGTTCAAGGGCCCGCGCACGGCGCGGGCTGGCCCCTTGGGCTCGGCCCCTCTGCGCCTTTGGCGCCGGGGCCGGGCCCCTGGGGCCGCAAGCGAGTTACAGCCCTGAGTTGAAACCCGTACGACAAGGCACGCGGTCAGAACGAGCCTCCGGCGGGGGCGCTCAGGCTCCGAGATGGAGGGGACGCCGTTCGCGAGTGGCGGCCGTGAGTGGCGTGCGTGGGGTGCTTCCATCCCGACCACCATCAACCCAGGCAGAGCCGAGCAGACGAGGCCCCTGGCGTCCAGGTCGTTCGTACAGTGGCGCGCTCCACCTGGACGCCAGGAACCACGCCCGCTCCACAGTGTGTGGGCCGATGGCAGACGGGATGGAAGCTGGAGAGGGTGGTGGTGGAGGCAGTCGGGAAGGCGAGCCCTAGTCGGGCTGCGCGGCGCCGATCCGCTGGAGTTCGCGCAGCATCCCCACCTGGCGTGCGCGGTCGGGGGCGGACTTGTCGGCGATGAGGATGGTGTCGCGGTGGTCCGAGCTCTGGAGAAACCCGATCTGCACGCCCAGCAGTGACTTCTCCAGGCCCGGCACGCTCCGCCAGTCGGCGCCGGCCGCCTGCTCTGCCGTCACCACTACCTGTGTCTCCGGATCTCGGCGCACCAGACGGGCCGGTACCGCACTGCGGAAGTCCAGGCCGCTGGTGATCCCGGAGATGTCGAGGGCCCAGTCCCCCTCGGAGATGAGCTCCACCCAGTGTTCTCCGTTCGCTCGCCGATACCGGGGCTGCAGCCCGGCATGCCACGGGCCGAGGTCAGGCAAGAGGGTGACATTACTGATACGCCCACGGAGCACCACCCGGTGGAAAGCGCACGCCAGCACCCGCTGATGGGGGTCCTGGGGCGCGGTCAGGCCGTCGATGAGGACGTCCTCCAGGAGAGCCCCCTCGAAGAAGCAATCGCGCACTGCACAACCACGCAAGGTGATGTTGCGAAAGACGGGCCGCTCGGCGGGGTCCTCGACGGGCAGGACCCGGCCGCCGAAAAGCTCATAACCATCGAGTTCCCGCCCCTCGATCACCGTTCCCGGACCCGCGCGTAGCGCTCCCGTGCTTCCCGGTAGTTGTTTCATCAGTTCTCCCGCCTCCAGTAGCAGCCGGGGGCATTTTGTCAACACCGCCTGCGGCGGCTGACACCAGCGTCTGACACCAACGACCACGAACAGCAGCGACCAGCGCCGAACCTCAGCAGCCGAAGAACCGAGGCTCAGATCCGGTAGATCGGCGGCAATGGTCTGCAATGATCGACCTGATAAGGATGAGGCCACAGGTTCAAGCGTGGCGTCTGCTCGCGTCAGCAAGGGCCAGGCCCACGATGACGAGGGCGAATGACACCGTACAGATGAACCTCTGTCGGCGGCTCCAAAGGTCCCAACCCCGCTGCAATTTGCTGCCCACAGCGAGGCCAAGCAGGCCGAGACCGAAGACGGCGAGACCGATCACGCCGTGAGCGTATACCCGCCGCACTGTGGCCGTCTCTGGGCCGTGGAAGGATGCTCAGGCCAGTGGGCGCCACGGGCAAGCCGGAAGGCCGGGAGAACGGCGCACGTGCCCCCTAGGTGCCCGATCCGACGGCGAGCGGCGGGGAACGTCGGCAAGTCGCCAGGAAACGCGCGGGGGAGCGCCTCACAGGTCAGGCCAGATCCCGTTACGCACTCTTCCAAACTAGTGCTCCAAGCCCCAGACAGCGGCGATTGACTGGGGCATTGGAACTCCCGGCCAAAGTCGCTACGCCGACCGCGAGATACGGTGCAGGCTGTAGATCAGGGGGGCACATGGGTGTACAGCTTCAGGTCGAGTGGGACCTGCAAGATCACGGCTGGGCCGTCTGTCGAATCAGCGAGGGACCAGCAAAGGTCAACCTTTCGGTCAGTTACTGCACTGATGGTTTGGCGGATCTTCTGTCAAGCATCGGCAGTCTCTACGGGACTAGCCAAACAGCGCGGTTCTTCTTTGACTCTGAGCCGACGGAAATTCGCTGGGTCCTGCGCAACCGGGGAGCCGACGTCGGCGTGTCGATCTACAGCTTCCCAGACGTGGCGATCAGTCCCGACCTACCGGACGGGGACGGGCGCCTCCTTTGGGCCGGCACGCAATCCCGCAGCCAATTGGCTCATGTCGTAGCCGAAGCGGCGCAGCGGGTGCTACGAGAGCATGGAGAAGACGGCTACCTCGCGAAGTGGGCCATGCACCCGTTCCCTGTCGCGATCCTTCAGGATCTCCGCAGACTGCACCTGCGCCATGACCGTTGCGATCTCGCGCACGACATGACGGTGCCGCCCAAGTAGAGGCTGGGCCGTCGCACGCCCCCGTCCCGTAGCCCGGGGGACGGTTCAGCCGTCGTCGCCATCGCGCGTGAGCCGGTTCAAGGCGTCTGCTGCCGGACTGGGCGACGAGGCCGGTCTGCTCTTGCACCCGGCTGCGTTCCAGGGCCGGGCGAGACGGCTGGAATCGGCCGCTTTCGTGAGATGCCGACGTCATCCGAGCAACGCTCACTGGCTGAGGCATTCCGGGCTGTCTGGGGCTCCTGAAGATCGCTGCCTACACGCGACGAGCCGCCACGCCGAGGGGCGTTTCGACTTCGTTCTGTGAGAGTGCGAGATCACCCGTGGAGGGCTTGGCCGAGGCGGCTTTGACGTCGTTTCAGGGCCGGATTCGATCATCGTTTGGGGGCTAGGGTGAAGTCCTTCCCACGACTCCGGAGGTGCCCTCCCGGTGACGGATTCCTTTGTTCACCTGCACAATCACACCGAATATTCGATGCTCGACGGCGCGCAGAAGCTCAGGCCGATGTTCGCCGAAGTTGAGCGTCAGGGCATGCCGGCCGTCGCTATGAGCGACCACGGAAACATGTTCGGTGCGTACGAGTTCCATCAGGTGTCCAAGGGTGTCGACGGCGTCAAGCCGATCATCGGGATCGAGGCTTACGTCGCGCCGTCCTCGCGCCGGAACCGCAAGCAGGAGTTCTGGGGTCCGGGCGGCCAGCGGGCCATGTCGGACGACGGTGAGGGCTCGAAGGACGTCTCCGGCGGTGGCCGGTTCACGCATATGACGATGTGGGCGCGGAACGTTCAGGGTCTGAAGAATCTCTTCTATCTGTCGACCGAGGCCAGTTACACCGGTCAGTTTCCCGCGGGTAAGCCGCGGATGGACATGGAGCTGATCAGCGAGCACGCGGGCGGCATCATCGCCACGACGGGCTGCCCGTCCGGGGCGATCCAGACGCGGCTGCGGCTGAACCAAGGGTGTTGTCGCAGGCCTCCGGCAGCTCTGCGAACAGCTCCCGCATCTCGGCGGCGGTCTTGAGGTAATAGCCGCTGCCCTGGAACCGGAACCGCTTCGGGTCGTCCTTGTTCTTGCCCACCCCGATGCACAGCAGGTTGTCATGCGCATCGGCCTGATCCTCGTGCACATAGTGCGCGTCGTTCGTGGCCAGCAGCGGAATGTTCAGATCCCTGGCCAGCCGCAACAGCCCGTCGCGGACGTCCTTCTCGATGGACAGCCCATGATCCATCAGCTCCAGGAAGTAACTCTCCTTGCCGAAGATGTCCTGGTAGGCGGCAGCGACCTCACGGGCCTCGTCGTACCGAGTCCTACGACTCCGTCTTCGAGAACGTCGACGAGATGCCGCAGTACCCGGACGTTCCGGAGGGGGAGACGCAGGAGTCCTGGCTGCGCAAGGAATGCCTCAAGGGCCTGGCCATGCGCTACGGCGACCCGGTCCCGGCCGAGGTCATGGAGCGCTTCGAGACCGAGATGACGGTCATCGGCCCCATGGGCTTCTCCTCCTACTTCCTCGTGGTCGCCGACATCTGCCGCCACGCCCGCGACAACAAAATCCCGGTCGGGCCCGGCCGCGGGTCGGCCACCGGCTCGATCGTCGCGTACGCGACCCGCATCACCGAGCTGTGCCCGCTCGAGCACGGCCTGCTCTTCGAACGCTTTTTGAACCCGGAGCGCATCAACCCGCCCGATGTCGACCTCGACTTCGACGACCGCCAGCGCGACGCCATGGTCCGCTACGTCACCGAGAAGTACGGCGACGAGTACACCGCCATGGTCAACACCTTCGGCAAGATCAAAGCCAAGAATGCGATCAAGGACTCGTCCCGCATCCTCGGCTACCCCTTCCAGCACGGCGAGCGCATCACCAAGGCGCTTCCGCCGGACATCATGGGCAAGTCGATCCCGCTGGACGGCATCTTCGACTCCGCGCACCCGCGCTACGGCGAGGCCTGCGAGATCCGGACGATGTACGAGAACGAGCCGGAGGTGAAGAAGGTCATCGACACCGCCAAGGGTGTCGAAGGCCTGACCCGCGGCACCGGTGTGCACGCGGCCGCGGTCATCCTGTCCAAGACGAAGCTGACCGAGCGTATTCCGCTGCACATGCGCGCCAAGGACGGCGTCAAGATCACCGGCTTTGACTACCCCAGCTGCGAAAACATGGGGCTGGTCAAGATGGACTTCCTGGGCCTGCGCAACCTGGGCGTGATCGACCACGCGCTGACGAACATCCGCGAGAACCGCGGCGTCAAGCTGGCCACGGTCGACCCGGGCAACGGCGACACCAGCGTCACCGTGATCCCGCTGGACGACAGGAAGACCTTCGAGCTTCTGGGCCGCGGCGACACGTTCGGCGTGTTCCAGCTCGACGGCGGCGGCATGCGCGCGCTGCTGAAACTGATGGAGCCCTCCCGCTTCGAGGACATCGCGGCCGCCCTCGCCCTGTACCGGCCCGGCCCGATGGCCGCCAACGCGCACACCAACTACGCGCTGCGGCAGAACGGCAAGCAGGACCCGGACCCGATCCACCCCGAGCTGAAGGAAGTCCTGGACCCGATCCTGGGCTCCACCCACCACCTGCTCATCTTCCAAGAGCAGATCATGGCCATCGCCCGGACCCTGGCCGGCTACACGCTCGGTGGCGCCGACATGCTGCGCCGCGCTATGGGCAAGAAGAAGCCCGAGGTGCTGGCCGCCGAGTGGCAGAAGTTCCACGACGGCATGGCCGACAACGACTACTCGGAAGAGTCCATCAAGGCGATCTGGGACGTCATGCTCCCGTTCTCCGGCTACGCGTTCAACAAGTCCCACACCGCAGGCTACGGACTCGTCTCCTACTGGACCGCCTACCTCAAGGCCAACTACCCGGCCGAGTACATGGCGGCCCTGCTCACCTCTGTCGGTGACGACAAGGACAAGGCCGGCATCTACCTCGCCGATGCCCGCAAGCTCGGCGTCACCGTCCTCGCGCCGGACGTGAACGAGTCGCTCGCCGAGTTCGCGGCCGTGGGCGACGACGTCCGCTTCGGACTGCTGTCCGTGCGCAACGTGGGCGACAACGTCATCGAATCGATCATCGCGGCCCGCAAGTCCAAGGGGAAGTTCACCTCGTTCTCCGACTTCCTCGACAAGGTCGACCTTCCCGCGCTGAACAAGCGGGCCGTGGAATCCCTCATCAGAGCCGGCGCCTTCGACTCCCTGGGACACACCCGCAAGGGACTGTCCGCCGCCCACGAGAGCGCCATCGACGCAGTCGTCCCGCTCAAGAAGGCAGCCGCCTACGGACAGGACGATCTCTTCGCCGGCCTCGGCGACACGGCCGGCGACGACAGCTTCAGCCTGGACGTGCCGGTCAGCGAAGACGAATGGCCCCGCAAGCAACTGCTGTCCATCGAACGCGAGATGCTCGGCATGTACGTCTCCGCGCACCCGCTGGACGGCACCGAGCACATCCTGTCCACCAACCGCGACACCACCATCGTGGACCTGCTGGCCTCAGGGCGAACCGACGGCGTGGTCCGCCTCTCCGGCCTGATCACCAGCGTCCAGCCCAAGATGACCAAACAAGGTAACGCCTGGGCCATCGTCAACCTCGCCGACCGTGACGGAACGATCGAGGTCCTCTTCTTCCCCGCCACCTACCAGATGGTTGCCGCCGCCCTGGTGGAGGACAGCGTCATCACCGTGCAAGGCCGCGTCAACGACCGCGACGGCGCCATCAGCATCTTCGGGCAGGAACTGCAGGTCCTCGACGTGACCTCCGCCGAACGCGACGGCGCAGCCCCCGTCCAGCTTCGGCTGCCCTATCACCGCATCAACGAGCTGTGCATCAACGAACTCAAACGCATCATGGGTGCCCACCCCGGCCAGAATCCCGTTCAACTCGCGGTGCGCGGCCCGCAGAAGACCATCGTCTACCAGCTTCCCTCGCTGGTGAACGCCGCTACCATCGCCTCAGACATCAAGGGATCCTTTGGCCCGGAGGCGTGGCAAGGGGTGGCGTGAGCGAGGAAGCCAGTACAGGCGAACCGCACGACTTAGAAGAGATCGTCCTCAACGTCGGAGTAACACCACCTTGCCCCAGCTGCAGCCGGCCGACGATACTGCTGGCCCGCTATCCCCACAGCTGGCGCAACAACAAGGGCGGCACCGTCAGCGGCTTCAGAGGATCCGTGCTGTGCCGAGTCTGCGACCGTGATGACTCGGCCGCCGCACCGCTGGTAGCCCTCTATGAAGAGGATGGTTCCTTCCAAGCCGAAAAACTCGATGTCTTCGGGCCACTCGCCGCGGTGTGGGTCGAAAACCGCCGGAACACCGCCGTCGACGAGGGACTCCTCAACAAGCAGGAGCGGCTCTGGCAAGACAGTGACCTCTAGCTTGCTACTGAAATTGAAGCGTGATGTCGGCCAGCCGGAGACGACCTCAGAGACGCGGCTCGAGGTGCGCTCGGCGGGGTTGGCGTTGCCCATAGGGTTGGGCTGTCAGGCCTTCGCGTCGTCCGTCGTCTGTGGCTGGAAGAAACCGTGACCATCGCCGCTCGTCTCATCACCACCATCACTGCTCCGCTGGACCCGGCGTCGGCAGAGGCTCCGCAGTTGCTGTGCTGGCCGAACCGCACGCTCCTGGTGCAGCGTGGCGACGCTGAGGTGGTGGCGCTCGATGTTGATGAGCCTGACGCTGGTCGAGGCTCTGAGATCCGCTTCCCGGCGCCCTGGCCCCGTCGTTTTGGGACGGTGACGGTGTCACCGGAACGGGATGCGGCGGTGTTCGCCGGCGTCCACGCAGCACGGTCGGTGGAGGCGACCGGTGCGACGCGGTGGGAAGTGCGGCACGGCTGCTGGGGCGGCTGTCCTCTGCTGCATGCGTCGTTCGACGAGTACGCGGACGACAGGGGCCACTTCTGCGCTGACAGCGGCTCGGCCGCCGTCAGCGCAGACGGCAAGCTCGTCTGGGCACACGTCCGCGGGCCGCTGGCCAGTGACGGGAACCCGGAGGACGAGCAGGAACTATGGGTGGTTCTGGACGCCGTAGCCGGAAGGGTCGTGGGACGTATGACCACCGGGACCGTGGCCTCCAGCTCCCTACACACGTCACACCCAGACCCTTCGCAGATGGGGCTGAGCCTCGGTGAGGGCGAAGAAGGGTCGCCCGTGCTGTGGGGACGGTGGGATGGGCAGCAGTTGACCGCCGAGCAGATTGGCATCGAGCGCATCCTCCTCGCGGTGAGCCCGTCTGGTCGGCGGCTCCTGACTGTTCCCGTCGGGCAGTGGTCGCTCTTGCTCCACCAGCTGGAGCACGGCTCGAAGGTCATACGGAAACTGGACGCCGCGGACGCCGTGCCCGCGCACCCGCGGAACACCGGCAACGACAGGGTCTACTGGGACTTCGAAGCTGCCTTCGTGGACGAGGACAGCGTCGTTGCCGGCACCTCCGAATGCGATGCCCGGTATGGACCGGTCCGTCACTGGCTGGTCGACGTAAACGGAATGGACCTGCTTGGCGAGCTCTCCTACCCCCTCCCAGTCTCGGGGCCTGCGCGCACAGCTGGGGGCGGCAGGTGGTACACGATCTCGAAGGACGGGACTTCCGTGCACCTGTGGGAGCTGGGCCAAGAGAAGTGACATTGAGCGGGTGACGCCTGCGCCATTCGGGGAACGCCGCCTGCCGGCACCCAGTAGTCCTGGGGTGTGAGATACGCGCAGGGCGGCGGGCTGACCGACGTCGAGAGGGGCAAGCGGGAGCGATTGCGGCTTCAGGTCGTGGAACGCTTCGAGACCGGGCAGAAGAACGCGGCGGTCGCTGCCGCGCTGCGGGTGAGTGTCCGGTCGGCGGAGCGATGGCGCCGGGCCTGGCGCGAGCACGGGGAGGCGGGGCTGCTGTCGAAGGGCTCGCCGGGAAGGCCGAAACTCAGCGAGCCCCAGGTCGCCAGGCTGGAGTGGGAGTTGGAGCGCGGTTCGCTCGCTCAGGGCTGGGCGGACCAGCGGTGGACGCTGGCACGAATCAAGACGCTGATCGGCCGGCTCTTCCACGTCTCCTACACGGTCGAGGGCATCTGGCAGCTGCTCAAGCGTCCAGGCTCCGAGACCTCGCCCGCCCGTACGGGCAGCGCCCCGCCAGACCGGACATGCATGAGCGTGAGGAAGGTGCACCCGGCGGCGGCTCGACAGCGCCGCCCAGCCGTGCCCGCTCCACCCCGTCCTGCTCTCGCCTCGTTCCGCCATGGTCGCCACCGTATCGAGCACGTCGGGGCGAGGGGACCTCTCCGTCGCCGCTCCTTGTAAGCCTCACACAGCGTTTCCCCAGGTGGAGGCGGTGCGAGGCGACCCTGTCAGCTGTGAGACAGGCCCTGCCGCAGCTACTTGACGCCGTCCACACCACCCTCGCAATCCATTCGAACGGGTTAAAAAAAGCGGTTAACTGAGCGGGTTAAAGATGCTAAGGTCGAGGCGCGAAGGGAGATCCACATGGCATCCGAGGAAGAGCTGTTCGCGAACATCGACGCACTGCTAGAGGAGGAGCCGCAGCTCCCGCCTCCGGCGGAGCGTGCTCGGCTGCGTGAGGCCGCCGGCATCACCCAGGCCCGTCTCGCGACCGCGCTGAAGACCACGACGCAGACGGTGAAGAACTACGAGAACGGCCGCTCGGAGCCGAAGTCGCCGCGCCTGGAGGCGTACCAGCGGCTACTGACAGGATGGGCGGCGAAGTACCCCGCGCACGCCACACCCGCCGCCCCGGCTCCCGTCCCGGTTGCCGCGCCGCAGACGTTCACCAGCCCGGCCGCGCCCGAGGCCCCCGAGCCGGAGACCGCCGCACCGGTTCAGGCCGCGCCCGCCCGTCCGGCCGCGGCGTTGCGGCGCCCGGCGGCGAAGAAGGCGGCGAAGCCTGCCGTCGACCCGCGGTTCCCGCACGGTCCGCTCGCGGTGCTGGACGGTGACGGCTCCGCGTACGGCGTCGACGGCATCGTCCTCGACTGCCCGGCGACCACGGTGGTGGAGTTGGTGGAGTGGACGCTGCGCGAGTCCGGTCTCGGTGCCGCCAAGCTCAACCGGTACGGCAAGGACTCCGATCCGCTGATCGTCCTCACGGCTGCGGCCGCCGTGAGGCTGGGGCTGCCGGAGCGTCTGGAGGGCCACGAGCAGCGCCGCTCCCTGCGCCTGCCCGAGGACCACCCGGTGGTCAAGCAGGTGGCGAAGGCGAAGTGGCAGCTCACGCAGCGCGGGTTCGGCCCGTGGGCGCGGATCTACCGCAAGGCGCAGGGGCGCGAGCGGCAGTGCGTGCAGTTGGCGATCCTGTCGTGGGACGCCCTCGATGAGCGGTCCTGGCCCGGCGTGACGGAGATGGAGCCGGCCGAGATCGCCCGTGTCCTCGGTGTGTACGCGACCCGGGTCATCACCCCGCGCGGCTCCACGGCCGTCTCGGGCCTGGAGCTGATGACCGCGCTGCGCCCGCCCACGAAGGCCGTGCAGGACCCGGAGACCGGGAACTGGGTGAGCGGCTACAACGCGGGATCGCTGGGGACGGAGCCGATGAACCCGGCGCCGCCGGAGGCCACCGCGGAACACCCCGTGGTCGTGAACTCCGGCTGGACCGGTGGGTTCCTCAACGAGGAGGCGTACCAGTGGGTGCGCGACGTTGACCTGCTGACGGATGAGGAGTGCACGCTGCCCTTCGCGGTGGGCCTGGACCTCAACACGGCGTTCCTCGCGGCGGCGGCGCGCCTGGTCGTCGGCCTGTCTGCCCCCGACCACTTCCACGCCCCGAAGTTCAACCCGAAGATCCCCGGTTCCTGGCTGGTCGACCTCAGTCACATCGAGCTGGACCCGCGCCTGCCGTCGCCGTTCACGCCGACCGGCGAGCGTCCGACCGGCCCGGCCTGGTATCAGACGCACACCGTCGCCTACGCCCAGGAGCTCGGCTACGACGTCCACCCGATCGAGGCGTACGTGCGCCGCGAGACCGGTGCGTACCTGGACCCGTGGCACGACCGGCTCAAGACGGCATACGTCGACACGCTCGCCGACCTCGGTGTCACCCGGGACCTGGACGACCGCCAGTTCCTCGCGGCGATGGAGCGGCACAAGGACGTCGACCCGGCCCTGGCCGCCGTGCTGTCCGCGATCAAGGCGACGGTGAAGGGCGGCGTGGGCAAGCTGCGGGAGCGCCCGCAGGGCAAGTCCTACAAGGAGGGCGAGCGGTGGCCGGCCTTGGGGCGTCCGACCTGGCGCCCGGACATCCGCGCGGCCGTCATCAGCAAGGCTCGGGTCAACATGCACCGCAAGCTCAACAACATGGCGAAGATGACGGGCCTGTACCCGCTCGCGGTGCTGTCCGACTGCGTCGTCTACCCGAGCCCCAGTGACAGCCCGCTGGACTTCCTGCCGTACGCGGCGTCCGGTAAGCCGCAGCCCGGCGGGTTCCGCCTCGGGCCCACGCCGGGCCTGGCGAAGCTGGAGGGCGTCCAGTCGATGCTGTGGGCGGTCGACCTGATGGAGAAGGGCTTCAACCCGGCCCGCCACATCAAGGGTGGCGACGCCGTCCTGGACGAAGGGGAGTAACCGGTGAGCGAGATCCACGACGCGATCGAGCGGGCCGACCGGGAGTCGTTCACCCACGAGCCGCCCAAGACCCTCAAGGGCCAGATCGGCTACCTGATGAAGCAGCTCAAGTCGACTCGCGCCGTCGCCCAGGAACTCGGGGTGAGCCAGCGGTCGGTGGAGCGCTACCGCAAGGGCGAGCGCAAGCACCCGCCCAAGCACATTGCCGACAAGATCGACGCAGCGGTGCGGTCCCGGTGGCAGCCCCTGGTCCGCAAACGCCGACGCAAGCAGGCCGCCGCCACCGGCGGGATCACGGTGGAGACAAGGGCCCGCTTCGGCTACACCGCGCCGGTCGGCACGACCGATGACGGACGGTTCCGGCGACTCACCGTGCACCTCCCCCCGGCGTACGCGCAGCGCCTGTTCGACGCCCGCGACGCGGGCGCCAGCGACCAGGAAATGCGTGAAATCATCGCCGAAGGATTTAAAGACATCTATTTCCAGGACGGCGGAGGACGCGCTATGGGACTGTCGGATGTAGCAATCAATGACATTGATTACCTGGACCTGAATTACTGAATAGGAGCGAAAGCATGACCGCTGGAATTCCGGCCATGAGCCGAAGCGCGATAGCTGTCACAGAGGCGGGCATGTTGTCACCGGGTCTTGTTCCGGCGGCGGCAGGCTCGCCTCGCATACAAACCCAGAGTGCAAGCGAAAGGCGCGCACCCGGCGGACCACGATCCGTCAAACGCGCGCCTATGTGACGCCCTGTCAATTCGGCATCAGATTCTCGGTACTGTGGCCACGGGCACCGAGACGGTTCAACTCAGTTGCCGGTAAAGACGATCAAGGTCAGATTCGCCCCGTAAGTGGGTGTGCACGCGCCTCGGTAGAAGTTCCAATTGCGTCCCGCGGCGTCCCGCACGTATCCCGTGTAGCTGTTCGAGCACACCTGATGGGAATTCACGATGTTCATCCAGCCTTGGTTGGCGGGCCCGCCGTCCCAGACGTAGCAGTAGTGGCCGCCCGAGCCGTAAGAGACGTTGACGACGGACGACAGGTTGCACGTGGAGTTCACGACCGTGGCGCTGGCCGGGGTCGCAGCGAGGACGCCAGCGGTGGTGAGGCCGGCCGCGATGGCACCGGTTGCCAGCTTTCGGGCGAGATTCATGTAGTTCCCCTGACGATGTGTGCTTGGTGAGTTGTCTCCCATGCAAGCCGCGCTGCCGAGAGGCGTGCGAGCCCCCGTGACGGGCTTTAGTGCATGACGGCTCATTGCGGGGCCGTTGTGCAAGGTCGAGGCTAAGAGCTGCCGTCCTAGGTCCGTCCTTGCGTACTCCGTTCACATGAGCGCATGTGACAAGTCGAATGCCTTGTTGGTGACACCAGACTGCTTCGACCGGTCCGAATCGCCAGCTCATCCCTCTCCGCTGGTGACACCTACGGTGCTTCGGCTCAGCAGTCCGACCAGCAGGAGTCCCCCAACACACAGGGAGCACAGGTCAGTTGAGCTACCAGCCGCGTGACTTACAGCCCGTCTACGACCTCGCCGCGGGCTACACCCACTTCGTCCTCTACACCGAGCCCAAGTACGGCGCCTTCGGGGCTGCGTGGAACGGCACGGTGTCCATCGAGCGGGAGTCCCCGTACGTGCAGGAGTGGCTGGGCAGGCTCCAGCCGTGCGAGCCGAACACCCTGTACACCACGCTCGTGGAGTCGGACAAGATCGCCAGCGTGTTCCACCCGTGCGCGGACGACGACAAGGACAGCCCGTCAGCGGTGGGCCGATCGGGCGGCCCGTGCTTCAAGAGCTTCACGGACCCGGACTTCGGTCTGCCCGTCGTGGCGCACCACTACCGCACCGTCGGCGGGAACATCGACCAGTGGACCTACAAGGCCCCGGAGTCCTAGCTCAGACACCAGCCGCAAGGTAGCGGTCAGGACTTCGTGACCTTGGTCTTCTTCGGCTGACGGGGGACGGTCTTGGCTTTGTCGAGGTGCCCGTACACCGTCGACCTCGGCACGTTGAACATGTCAGCGATCTGCTGGACGGTCTTCTCCCGCTCGTCGTAGAGCCGTTGGGCAAGCGCGGCCTGGCCCTCGGTGAGCTTCGGCCGGCGCCCGTCCACCCGGCCGCGGGCCCGAGCGGAGGCAAGCCCGTCGTTCGTGTTCGCCACGATCAGCTCCCGCTGGAGCTCTGCCAGTACGGACAGCATCCCGAACATCGCCCGCCCCTCCATCGTGGCCGTGTCAATGCCCTGCTCGACGACGTGCAGCCCGATACTCCGCTCGCGCAGCTCGGCGCCGAGGGTCACCGCGTCCGGCCGGAGCCAGTGGGTGATGTCCACCGCCAAGACCAAGCGCCCGTCGGCGGCATGCGGCATGGGCAACCCGGCCAGCACTTGTCGCAGTCGCGGCACGTCGACGTTCCCGTTGTTCAATGCGTCGTACATCGCGCCGTATCCGCGCCGATGTTCGGCCACCAACGTCAGGTCCACCGGTGCAGTCACCGGCCCGTCCGCACACAGCAGCGCGTCGGCCAGCTCGAACAGCTCGTCCCCGCGGGCGGTCAGGCAGTCGAAGAAGTCGTCCCGGAAGCGTGACGCTTCGGCGAACGCTTCCCCCGGGACATCGAGGTGCGGCAGGCTCATCCCCACGGCCTTCGTTCTGGTTCGGTGCATTCCTTGTTCGGAGCACAGAATCGGACGGAGGCCGCCCACACGTCTGGTGAACTTCCGCGTGAGGGAGCCAGTTCGACGGACAATTCGACACAACGGAGCTCGGGGGCTCAGGCAACCCGCCTGAAGTCGTAGCTGAAGGGAGCGGTAGTGAACGGGACGTGGTGGCTCACACAGGGCGACACCCGGATCGGCGAGCTACGGCAGTACACAATTGATCAGCCAACGTTCCTCTGCCGCTTCATCCCGGGGCCCGGATGGGAAGGGGTCCGTGCACTGTTCGAGACCTGGGCGGCCCTGCGCGGCCCGGACCCCGACGGCTCTCGAACAGCACAAGCCATCAAGCCCATCATGGACCTCGGACTAACGCTGGTTGCCGAAGACGAAGGTCGGCCCATGGCGCTCTTCAAACAGTGCATCGTCCGTATCGACGGCGACACCGCACGCGTGCGGTGCTGACCCTAACGAAGCCCCCAGCCATAAAGCACAAGCTGAGTAGCTGTTTTTCAACGTGACCGGTTGAGCGGAGACGTCCGGTGGATCACCTGCGGAGCTCTCATCGTGCGCTCAGGCCAGGCAGAATCGGCGCATGCCTGGTGACGAAACAACAGCGCTGCCAGCGATCTGGCGACTGCCCTTCGAGTTGGCGTGGGAGGCGTTCAGGGCGGGAAGTCGGCCCATCGGAGCCGCGTTGATCAATGCTGATGGTGAGGTGGTGGCCAGCGGGCGGAACCGCAGCCAGGAGACAGTTGCCCCACCCGGGCAGCTTGCTGGGGCAGCCATTGCCCACGCGGAGATCAATGTGCTGGCCCAGCTGTCGTCCCGGCGCCGGTATGAGGACCACCTTCTCTTCACCACGCTTGAGCCATGTCTCCTCTGTAGCGGCGCGCTCCTTCACGCTCATGTCGGCACTGTGGTCTATGCCGCCGCGGACCCCGTGTGGCGCGGAATCGAGCAGGTTCCTTCTGTGGGCGGTGCCATTGCAGCACGCTGGGCTCACCGGGAAGGACCTGTTCAAGGGCCCCTCGCCGTGTTCGGCGCGATGCTCATGCACCTCTGGACTCTCCGTCACGCGCCGGAGACAGGTGAGGAAGCAGGCAGCGGTGGTTTACTCGCACTGGCGCGGCAATCTCTCGGCATCCCCGGCTTCGCGGAAGCCGAAACGGCTGCGACTGCCTATCAGCTCGTTTTGCCGCGGATTGCGGAAGCCGGGCTTTGACCGGAGCGCTTCTTGGCCCAAGAGGCAGCGGGGTTCTTGCGGGTCAGGCGTCGGGTCATCATGGTGATGAGTGCCCAGTTCAAGTGGGCTTCGGAGTGTTGGGGCAGGCGTTCTCCCGGCCGGCGCGGCGTACTTCCTACCGGAGACACGGAAGGCATGCCGGGCCTCCTGGGAGGCCCTGATGTCGTCCTCACCGGCTCCGATAGCGAGACCACCCAGGCGCACGAGCAGTTGTCCCAGCAGTGGCCCTCACGCAGTCTGCTTGGAACGCTGACGCCACCGGCACGGCAGGAACTGCTCGGCCTAGGTACGCAGGTCCGGTTCGATGCGGACGATGTGCTCCTGATGGAGGGGGGTGGAAGACCGCCACGTACTTCTGCTGTTGTCCGGTTTCGCCAAGGTCACGGCGCGCGTGGAGAACGGTGAGTCCTCGCTCCTCGCCATCACGGCTGCTGGGGACACAGTGGGTGAGATGGCGGCTCTGGACGAGGCGCCACGCTCGGCGACGGTCACCGCCTGCGGTCCGCTGACCGCCCGTGTGGTGCGACAAAGTGAGTTGCAGGGGCTGCTGATGCGTCGCCCTGAGGTCGCGACTGCCTTGACTGGCATGGTTAGCAAACGGCTGCGCTGGGCGAACCAGCAGCGGTTGGACTTCCGCAGCTACCCGGTGAGCGTGCGCTTGGCCCGGCTGTTGGTGGACCTCGCCGCGTCATACGGATCTTCCATGTCTTCCGGAGTGGTGATCCCTCTTCGGCTGTCGCAGTCAGAGCTGGCCACAATGGTCGGCGCTGCCGAGACCACGGTCCACAAGGCACTGCGTCAACTACGCAACGAGCGCCTGTTGGAGACCGGTTACCGTTCGACCGTCCTCCCGGATCTGGACCGACTTACGGAGCATGCGGAGCTGACGGCCTAATGACCGTAACCGAGTCGGACGTCAGGCGATCGTAGGAGTACGCGCAGCGCGCCCACCC
Source organism: Streptomyces mirabilis (assembly GCF_039503195.1). NCBI lineage: Bacteria > Bacillati > Actinomycetota > Actinomycetes > Kitasatosporales > Streptomycetaceae > Streptomyces > Streptomyces mirabilis. The sequence continues at coordinate 91,882 of NZ_JBCJKP010000001.1, read as the reverse complement.
GCGTCCGCCGTGCCACAGACTGCTCAGTCACTCAATCGCTGACTGAAGCGCTCGGTCTCAGAGAACCGGCGGGGACGGCCGACCGACTGCTCGCCGGCGACCCGAGCGACTGCGAGTGGGCGACGGCTGAATTCCTCAACTACGTCGCCACCACCTGGGAGAAGCAGGACGTCCGGCTGCCCCAGCACGCGCCGGCCGTCGCCCGCACCGCCGTCTGCTCCCTGGCCCGGCAGGAGGGGATCGGCTCATGCCTGTCTCTACGGCCTCCCGTCGCGCGTACCGTGGCGGTACGACCCGCTGGGAGGAACAGCCGATGAGCGCGCAGCCCGACCACGCGCCCGTCACGCCATACGCCCCCGCCCCGGGAGCTCCGGCCGAACTGCTCGCCCAGCTGCGCGCCGACCGACGTGCGGACCGGTGGGTGCCGACCTTTGAGCAGGAGTGGGCGGCCGCGCTGGAAGAGTCGCGCCGGACGTTCTCCCTCGCCGGGCTGTACGAGGTCGTCCAGGTGTGGCAGACCCGCGTCGCCTCCGCGCCGGTGGTCGACGCGTTCCTCGCCTCCGGCAGTGACGACACCGGGTTCGTGGACCTGGAGGAAATCCGGAGCAGGCGCCGGTGAGCACTCAGCCGTATGCGGTCCGGCTGTCGCCGCCCGCGCGAAGGCGCTCGCCGAACTCCCGGAGCATGCGGAGCAGATGGTCTGGGACGTCCTGGACGCCGCGGCCGGAAACCCCTGGGGCTTCCCCCAGTGGGACGCCGGCGACCCCGAGGGCGAGGACGTGCGCATCGCATCTGTTGGCCAGTTGTCCGTCATCTTCTTCGCGAACCGTGCGCTGAGGCACCTGTCTGTCTTGGACATCGTCTGGCTCGGGTAGCCACCCGTGGCAACGCCCCGCCCCCGGCATTGCAGCGACACTGTTGGCTAATCCTGTCCTCGGAGTTCCTCTCGATTCCGGGAGCAGGTGTGGCTGGGCGCGATGGTTGGCCATGCAGCCAAGGAGGTGCTCAGATCCTGCGTGCTGCGTATGCCGGCGCCGAACGCGGAGACATGATCTTTACGGAACGGCCGTTACCCTCACTCAAGCGCCGCAAACACATTTCGAACAGCCTTGAAAACGTTGCTAGCAGTATGCGTACTGGGAATCGTGGGCGCCTGACAGTATCCATCTCCTGTGAAGGGGCTACTACATTGCACGGGTCCACACCCCACGGGGCACTGCGACTTCCAACGGTCACGTCGAGGATTAAACGGCTGGTCACCGTCCTCATCTCCGTGGCCGTCATAGGCCTGTCGATCGGTACTCCGGTGCACGCCGCACCACAGGCAGCTGAGCGCGCCTACGCCGCACAGGTAGCAAAGGCCGGGCTCACACCGGCGGAGGCCGACGAGCTGCAAGATGAGATCGATGCCTACTTGGCTCACCACGAAGGTCGGCAGACAGCGATCAACGAGGTCGCCCTGGATGACAAAGGTAGCTTCATGCGGCTGCCGCTTCCAGGCGAAGAGCGGGCCAGAGACCTCAAGTCCGGCGCGCGGAGTGCGGCAGGTGCCCCGTGCCTTTACCTGTACTTCTGTGCGTTCAACGGGCCCGATTTTACGGGCATAGAAAACGCCTGGTCCGCCTGCTACAACCACACAGTCGACGCCAATTACATCGGCACGGGGTCCTGGATCAACAACCAGACCCCGGGAACCGTCGCCCAGTTCAAAAGCAAGGACGGTGTAACTCGGTGGCGGGACAGCGGCGCGTTCAGCGCGGACAATGAAGCCGACTGGACCTGGGTGTGGTACCTGCAACCCTGCTGAACTCAACCCGGCTCTTTCCCGAGGGCGAGCCGGCGGACTCGCGAAACCTGTTCGCCGGCCCTTCCTCCCGCAGCGGCAAACTGCCTTCCTTCCCCGAGTGACTGCCCTGGACGACGTCTGCGCAGATGAGCCCGGGTTGGCGTCGCGGCGAGTTGGATCCGGCCAGGCGTTGTCCCCTTCTGCAACAGCGAGGAGGCCTCACGGCCGCCTGGGCGAGTTTGAGTGTGGCGAGGCGCTCTGCCGGGCCCTGTCAACCGGTGTCGGCAGCCATGGAGTTGAAGGTCTCCCGCATGAGCTGGTCGGTGGCGCCGGGCTGTTCGACCAGGCTGTCGAAGAGGTCGGCGAGCAGCCAGAGCACGAAGTTGTGTACCAGAGCCTCCTTCGGCGAGATCGTCCCGAACTGGTCGCGCCAGGCCACGGTGTCCATGCCCATGGCCGCGGCCATGAGGACGCCGGTGACCATCGGTACCTGGGCGGGGTCGGCCAGTTCGAAGCCGGGGAGCTTGCGGATCACGGCCGGGATCAGATCACTGAGCGGATCGAGGCGGTCCTCCTCCTCGCCGTCCTGCCGGCCGATGATGTGCGCGGTCAGCACGCCCACAAGGAAAACCGCACCCCGGGACACTTCCTCCCGGCCGTAGGCGTCCATCGCGGCCTGGACACGCTGCTGCGCCTGCTGGCGCTCCTTCTCTGGCGTGCGCGTCTCCAAGATTCGGTACGAGTCCCATGCCGCGCGGACTGCTTCGTCCACGACTGCACCGTCACTGGTCATGCGCTGACCGTAGTGAGTCGGCGGACTGCGGTGGAGGTCCTCGCACGAACCGCCGGCCTGCACCCGGTGCGGCCCGCCGTGTTCCGGCCAGAGTGCTGGTCGGAGGCTGCGGAGTTTCACAGCCTGGCCCTCGTGCGCCGGTGCCGGGTAGTACGGTGCCGATCACTGCCCGTGCTGCGGAGGTGGGGGAGCGCGATGCGGTTTCCGCCGTTCGACGACCGGGGAACGCTGACGGCGATCGAGTTGGAGGCGCTGCGGTCGTTGCACGGGGCGGGATCATCTCCTTGGGCGAGGCCAGGCCCACGAGTTCCCGGGGTAAAGTACTACCCCGGCATCGGACTGCTCACCGACGAGGAGAGGGGCCGCGCATGAGCTCCCTGATTACCGAGGACGAGATCAGCCACGAAGCCGACATCGTGTGGCTGGAGGACATCGACCACCTCGACTACGTCCGCCAGAGCCTGGACCGGCTCCCCACCCGCAAGGGAAAGCCGGCCTATCACCGCGACGGCCGCATGGTCGGCTACGTGCTCCTGGGCTCCACTGCCAAACCCTCGCGCGCCTCCGGCACGTTCCGCCGCCGCGTCTTCTGGCTCCTGCCCCACGACCGCGACAGCCAGCCCGTGGGCCTGTACGCCAAGAGTGCTCCTGCCGAGGCCGTCGATCCCCGTACCCTTGAACCCCGGGTCAAGGGCTACAAGACCGAACGCTCCGAAGGCGGCCCGCCTTCCAGCGCCATGCAGGAACTCGGCATAACGCTCCCACTGTGATGGGCCAGCCCTGGAGCGGGGACGATTGCTGGTGCCGCCTCGGCGTTGTCAAGCCGAGGGTCAGCAGGACTCGGTGCAGTGAGCAGACTTCAGGCGTACTCAGCCGCCGTTGAGAGTGAGCAGGCCCTCGTGCGGGCCCTGATCCTGGAAGACGGCGCCAAAGATGGCGATGGCAGAGGTGGTCAGCAGTGCGCCGATCTGCGTGGCGCCGGGCTGCTTGCCGCTGGTCTCCCAGGCCAGCCACGGAGGTGCACTGCCGTCGCGCGGGGGTAGTCAGTCCGGGTAGATGTCGGACTTGTACCACAGCGACATGGCGCGGGTCAGGATCGCGCTGCGCAGGGGAGTGCACGGGCGATGAGCCCACATTTGCTCGTGTGCGGCTTCTTCGCCGGTGAGCTCCTCCTTGTCCCACAGCCGGTCGATGGCGGGCTCGTTGTGCCACGCGGTTTCGCGGTGGAACATGCGTCGCATGTCCCGAACGTCGGGCCCGGCGCGATCCGCCCCGCCACCCCGCTCCTGCGTGTCTCCTGACCTGCCTGACCCCGTCGTGGAGGCGAGACTCATGCTGCTCCAACCGCCCGGACTTCCAGGCCTGTTGCCCCGCACTTTGCCGCACTGGCCGTATGCCACCGCGGTGGCCCCAGCGCTGGTCGGCCGTGGTGTCCCGCCGGGCATCGTCCGCCTCGACCTGGGCGCCCGCCCGGATGAGCGGATGCGTATCCGGACGGGGTGGGATGTGAGGCGCTGCGTCGGCTCGGGCGGAATCCGTCTCCTCTGGGAGGAGGAGACGGGCTGGGCGTATGCCTACGTCGGCCCCGGATACTCGATGCCCCGCGAGCCGGTCATCTCACTCCGGCGCGTCTACGCGACACCGGAGTCGGTCGCTGCCGCGACCGACTTCCTCGTGCACACCGGGCGGCCGCCTGCCGAAGTTCACGAAGAGGAGTGGCCGCAGGCGGACGCGGTACGCGCCGCGATTGACGCGTGCCGTCCGCGCTGAGCAGGCGAAGCGGAGTCCATCAAGCTTGCGTCTTGGCTTCGGGCCAGGTTGCATCGAACCAGTCCATGAACGGCAGGACGCCGCCGACCAGCTTTACCCGCTTGTGAATTGCAATCTGATCGTGCCCAGGCAAGAAGTCGCGTCCGGACGGGACCTCCTCGCCGCATCCGCACGCGCAGTTGGTGCGATCGAACGGGGAGTCGAAGTACTGCACCGGGTTCTGACTCTTGTCGACCGGGGACTCGTTGCCCACGTACTTGTCGTACACCGGATTGCCGGGCTTGAGGATCGCCCCGTGGATCGTGCGGCGACCGTCCGGGGCGGGATCTGAGATGTGATCGATCTCCACGGCCAGGACGACGATCCCCATGGCGCTGAACACCACGTACCGTTCCCGGTCCGCCCGTGTCCCCAGCTTCCAGCGGCCGTTCGCCGCCGCGTACACCTCCTCGTCGGACAGACCCGGGCGCCACCCGGCCGACGACTTCCCGTACTCGTCCTCCGGCCACGTCCGGTAGTTGCCAAGTCCGATGTTGAGCATGCCGAACCCCCGATCCGCTGCCCCGCGGTCCTTCACCCCGGGGCGATGAAATGACGGTAGAGCCCGGAGCCTTCGCAACGCAACCCTTAGATGTAGCGAATATGGATGCAGGGTGATGTCCAATACTTTCAATCCAAGGATTCAAAGTATCGACGGGGGCCCGCCGCAGCCCATGACGCCCATCCCTACGTGGGGTCGTCGAGGAGTGCCAGTCGGCAGGTACGCTGCGGTACCAGCGGCCGTGACTCAGGGCCTTGCCGATCAAACCTCGTTGACACAACTCAAGGTTGGACGGCTTCACCGTGCTGCGGCCCGGGCAGGGCATCGATGTCGGCACGCTGCTCACTGGCGTCCCGCTCCCTCTCGGTGCCGGACCGGGCCTAACCTTCTTCCACCGGTGGCGGCCGCAAGACAGATGACGGCCCTCCGAGGGGACCAGCCTCGTGTGGCTTCCGCTGCGGAACGTCATAGGCAGCCAGGACGTTCCGGAGCTCCCGCACGGCACGCTCGCCGTGGTGTTGGGCGGGGATGGCCTCGTACAGGTCCAGGACGCGGCGGCGGACCAGGCCGGTGCGGTAGCCGTCCGGCAGCCTGGTCAGGACGGCGACCGTACAGCGGCAGGCCTGTTCGCTGTCGCCGTCGTGGTTGGAGCAGCTGGCGCTGTCGATGTTCAGCAGGGTGCGCGTCATGGTGCTGGTCGGGGCGTGGCTTTTGGCTAAACGACGTTGTCCTGTTGGGTGCCTTGTCCTGACCGGGTTTCGGCGTTCAATTGCGCGGCGGCCTCGGCGAGCTGGCGGGCAGTGTCCTTGAGGAGGCCCCAGTCCTGGTTCTGGGCTGCCTGGATGCAGGCGGCGAGGTGAACCTGCAGAGCCACGTCCGAGGCGGCGAGGTGCTCCTCCGTAGGCGTGTGCCGTTCCGTGTCGGCCGGGGGCGCCTCTGTGGGGGAGTCCTGGCGTGCGGCGCGGCGCTGTTCGGCGGCGCGGATGGATTCCCGGAAGCGTTCGACTTCGCGCAGGCTTGCGGCGCGCGAGGCTTTCCCGCCGGGGGGGCTGGTCTTGCGTCGGCCTTTTGACTTCTTGTCCTTCGGCCCGCCATGGTCCCCGCTTGTGAGCTGCACGCGCTTGGAGGAACCGTCCCGTCGCTGCCGTCCGCCGCTCTTCATGCCTCCACGCTACCCAGGTCATGTCCGAGCAGGGCATCCCTCTGCGCGAGCTGACCGTGGAAGCATCCACGAGGCGAGTGGCTTCCCGCAGCGTCCGACAGTGGTTCGTGCGGACGGTAGCTTCCTTGCGTCGTGGGTCATCGCCTTCGGTGGCGCCAGTGCTGGTGGACCTTCAGGACCTCGTAGCTCCATGTCGTCTGCTGCTGTGTGGTGTTCGTGCCGCAGGGCAGGCCGAGTTGTTCGGCGATGACGGGAAAGCGCGGGTGCATCTGCCGGTTGCCGGTGGTGACGAGGGCGGCTAGGAGCGGTTCTCCTTCTTGTCGGTCTTCGTTCACCAGCTACAGAATCACGGACTCGTCGTCGGGGTGGAGCCGGGGCAGGCCGGGCAGGCGCTTGCGGATCAGGGGCCAACTGGTGGTGGCGCCGGCCTTCGCTGCCTCCTCCAGCAGCGGCCGCAGTCCGGTCGCGATCTCGTACAGCCGTGCGGTGTCCAGCAGAGCGGGCTGCGCCGGGCGAGATGGCCGTTCGGTCGCCGCTGCTGCAGGGGCGGGGCGTGCAGTCCGCCTCGCGCCCGGGGACAGAGTCTTCTTCGGCCGGTTCTGCTGTTCCGAGGTCCAGACCGGCTTCTGCTTTTCCATCCGGTCGGTACGCGTCGTCCGGGGCGGGGGAGCGGCGGTTCGGCCAGGGCGTGATGTGACTGATGGCGGGGCGGATGACGCCTGGAGCCGCTCCGTCTCCTGCCACCTGCGGGACCCAAGGATCTCCTTGTAGGACTGCAGGAGCGCCCGCTGCTGCCTGGTCTCGCTGGGCGGTGCCCCTGCCGCCTGCTGCCAGGCCAGCGCGTACAAGTCGGCCGCCGCCGCCGCGACGGAGTGCCGGCCGATGGCCCGCTTTAGCTCCGTCAGCGTGTGGTTCAGCATGCGGCGCACCGTGGCGATCTCCATCGCAGGGCGCGGCGCGCGGCCGGTGGTGCGGCGGCGGAAGTCCGTCTGCCAGTCGGCGCCGCCGCTCAGGCGCACCCGGTTCTTCGTCACGCTCACTCCCCCTCAACGCCCCCCAGGATCTGGTGACTTCACGCGTACGACGAGGCGCCGCAGCGGAGCCAGGCGGTACGTGAGAGCCATGACCTACCCGGGGCGTCCGGGGCCAATCCGCGGCGCTTGCGGAGAGGGGATTCACAGTCGGTTGCCGCCGCCGTGTGACCTACGCCAGCCCGGACAGCAGCGCCGGGCCACGCGAGAACGCTCGCGTGGCCCGCCGAGGTGGTCCACCATGTAGGAACGCACTTCGTCGCGCACCTCGTCGGCCTCCCAGCGAGCGCTTCGCAGCAGTTGCCCGAGTTGGCCCTCCCGGCAAGCGGCACGCAGTAGGGCGAGGTGCCGGTTCGGCTGGGCCATTCCACCAAACGCAAACCTCGTTGCTCGGCTCGCGCCCGGAGAACCGACGGCTTTCGGGCGTCCGCCGTGATCAAGTCATCGCACGACGCGGCTGGTGTCAACCGGATAGTCGGGCAGGTCCACAGTGCTGCTGATCTTCTCCCCCAGCTTGAGCATTCCGTTCAGGAACAAGGGGCGGGACAGCAGGGTGTTGCGGAGACGTATGCGGGTGGCGGTGCCGGGGGCGAGGAACCTACCGGTGCGGTCGCCGCCTGCCTGGCAGGTCTGGGCGTACTTCCGAAGCCTGCCTTCGTACCGGGTGAAGGCCGCCCGGTAATCGCCCTGGGCTCGCGCGAGTTCGCCGGCCAGCACGTAGGCGGCGACCACTGCGGTTCCCGTCCCCATGCCGCCGATGGTGGCCCCGCAGGCGGCATCACCGACGAGGCATACTCGCCCTGTGGACCAGGTATCTACGTCTGCGCGGCTGATCGAGTCGAAGTACAGGTCGGGGGCCTGCCGCAGTGAGGTGAGCAGGCTGGGCACCTCCCAGCCGAGACCGGCGAACGCGTTGTCGATCAGGCGTTTCTGCTGTTCGGGATCATGGCGGTCGTACGACAGTTCGGGCGCGGCGAAGACGACGAACGCCCCTGCCTGTGCAGGGTCCCGGTGGTCGGCTCCCACGGAGGCGAAACGCCCCGGCACGTTGTATCCCACCGACCCCTTTCGCACGCCCAGGTCATTGGGCAGCTGCCAGATGGCGGCGTAGTAGCCGAGGTGGCTCACATAGTCCTCCTCTGGGCCGAAAGCGAGGCGACGGACGCTGGAGTGCAATCCGTCCGCGCCGATGACCAGGTCGAAGTCCCGTGAGATTCCATGCTGGAAGTCGACCCGCACGCCGGAGGGCGTCTCAGTGAGGCGGGTGATCGAGTCGCCGAAGATGTGCTCGGTGTGGGGGCGGCTGTGCTCGTACAGCACCTAGGCCAGATCCCCGCGGAGCACCTCTATCTCGCCTCCGGCGAACTCGGCTGGCAGGTGCAGCAGTGTCCGGCCGCGTTCGTCGACGAAGCGCATCGGGCTGCCGCCTGTCTCGACGCGGCGCAGTTCGGGAGTCAGGCCCATGCGTTGCAGCACGGTCCGGTGCTTACCCGGGGTGGAGCTTGAGTCGCCGAACCAGAGCGGAAAGTCGATCAGATCTGCGACTCTGCACTGTCCTGGCTGATTGCAGCGGAGACAGCGGAATCGCACGCGGGTGTTGTACCGGGCCCGGACCGTGACGCGTACGTCAGCGGGCGCGAGCTGTCGAACTTCCAGTGCCGCGCGAACGGCAGCAGCCCACTGGGATCTTGTGCGGGGGACTGTCATCTGCTGTCCTACTTGCGGATCTCAACTGGGACATCCTTCTCATCGGCGTGCGCGAGCCTCGGCTTGAACCAGCCTGCAGAGTGTCCGGCCCATCGGCGACTGCCTCCTGGGGTTCGCCTCCGTCCTCATCCTCGCGGTTGTCTCAGGTGTCCTTCCCGCCGGGCAGGAGCTGCAGGGCGGGGGCGGGGGCGAACTCGCCCAGCTCCAGGGCGGCTTCCCGCCAGTTGGTCATGAGCTGGAGCAGCCGTTCGGTGTTGTGGGGGAAGGGCGGCGGCTCGGTTGCGGGGACGGCTGGCTGGAGGATGGCGGCGACGCGGACGGCGTGCAGGGTCGCGGTCGCGTGCGGGTCGACGCCCTGGACGCCGTGGCGCAGGGTGCTGCGGCTGCTGGCCTTGGTCGAGTGTGGCACCCGAGCGCTCATTACCGCCGCCTTCGGACCGGAGTCCGAGCGAGAACTCCCCTATGCCAAGAGGCTTCTGCCTGCCCTGGACAAGACGATGCTCCTGCTGGCCGGCGCGGCCTTCGACGGCAACGAGTTCCTTCATGCCGTCCATCAAAGCGGGGCGCGGTTCCTCGTGCGTTCCGGGGCCCACCGTGTCCCCACCTCCGCCGAGCACCTGGGCGACGGTTCCTACATCGCCCGCATCGGCTACGGCGTCCTCCGGGTACTGCTGCCGGTCCGCGTGATCGAGGCGACCCTCACCGTCACCCTGGCCGACGGCACCGTCCGCACCGAGCAGTGGCGGCTGATCACCAATCTGCTGGACCCCGTCAAGTATCCGGCCACCGAGCTCGTTGATCTCTATCACCGCAGGTGGCAGGCAGAAACTGCATATTTTTCGATCAAGGCCACGATGCTCGACGGCCGTGTCCTGCGCTCCCACAGCATCGACGGCCTTGACCAGGAGGTCTACGCCCTGCTCACCGCCTACCAGGCCCTGATCCGCGCCAGCGACGACGCCCTGACCGGGCGGCCGGACATACCCATGGAACGGATAAGCTTCACCGTCCTGCTGGCCGCCGCAACCGACACCGTCACCGCGAGCCATGGAATCTTCCCCAGCACCCTCGTCGACCTGGTCGGCACGATCGGCCTCGCGGCCCTGAGCGACCTCCTGCCCGCCCACCGACGGCAACGGGTGAAGGCCCACACCCGAAAGAACCCCACCAGCAAGTACGGCCCGAACGCGGGACAACACCCCCACAAGGCCCAGAACTACACCGTCCGCACCACCGTCGCGTTCTTCGCCCACGGCCTCAACAGCCGCTCATGGCCCTAACGCAACGGTGCTGAGGCCCCAGCCCGTGGTGACGAGGGGCCTTCACCACGGCGCGTCCGGCCCGAACGGTTCGAAGAACATGACGTCCAGCGGATGCAGGTCCCGGCCGGTCAGACCGGGGAAGCCGGATTCGGCGGGGCCTCCGCGCAACCACGTGAGCAGGGTCGCCGTGAAGTCGCCCGGCAGGGGCGGTCCTTGGTCCCAGTGGCGTGGGTCGACGGCTACGCGCCATGTCTCGGGCGGGCCGTCCGCGCACCAGCCGATCTGGTCCCCGTCGATCGTCGACGCGAACGGCAGGAAGCCGCCGGGCTCGGGCCACGCGGGCATCGGGTAGTACTGGGGATGGGCGGCGCGCAGTTGGCGGTATCCGTCAAGCATGCCCTCGACGGTGGCCGCGAGCCCCTGCTCCCGTGGCCGGTCCAGGGACAGTGGGGCGCTCATGTCCAGCCACCAGCTCCAGTTGCCCGCCCCGTACAGCTCCGCGAGCGCCACGAAGTCCGGCGGCAGCCGGGTGCCGAGCCGCTCGAAGACCTGCTCCCATGTGCCCTCGCCCAGATACGGCTCCAGGGGCGGTGGAACCAGCGCCATGACGGCGTCGAGGCCCGAGCCCTCGGTGAGCGCCGCGTGCTGCCGCGCGTCCACGGCGGTGCCCGCAGGCGGTGGCGACCAGGGTGCGGCCCCGGCCAGCGGCGGCCAGACCCGTATCTGTGAGGACAGCGGGCCCAGCAGCCCGCCGGGCTCGCCCGGGTGCGGCACGCCGGTGCGCAGCAGCGTGAACAGCAGCTCCAGGAACGGGACTTCGTAGTCCACCCAGGGCTCGCTCACCCCGACTGCCACATTCGTGGTCATGAGCGTGACCGGCCACTCGTCGGGGTCGTCCGACGCGCCCGTGTTCCAGAAGAGGTGGTCGCCGCTCCTCGTCGTGGCGAAGGCGAGCAGGCCGCCCTCCTCGGGCAGGAAGGGGCGCCGACGCGCGGTGAACATGCCGGGCCGGATCGCCGAGTGCCGGTGCGTCTCGACGATCCATGCTGCGTACTCGAAGCGGCCGTCGGTGCTGACGCACGGGGGGTGCAGCCGGATCGCCGCGCCCGGGCCGCCTATCTCGGCCGCACCGTACGCCGACACGAGCGCCTTGTAGTCACCGGGCAGCGGGGTGCCGAGCCAGCCCTCGACCGCCGCCCAGTCGACGGCGGGCGCCGGGCCGGGCGGCGGTCCGACGAGACCTGTGAACGCGGTGATCCGCGCAGAGTGATCCATGGAGCCGAGGATGACATCCCCCACCGACATTGAGACTGTGACCTGGCACCGCTCGGGGGTCTGACCCGCCCACTGACTGACGTTTCGGCCGTCCTCGGCTTGAATCGCTCGGCTCACGGGCGGTGCCACCGCACGCGTGACCGGCCGGGCTACCGTGACCTCATTGCCTCGCCCAACCCCCTTGCCCCGCAGATCACAGCGTTAGCGCAACGGCGTTGACGCCAGAAGGGATCGCTGATCGCCTGCGGGGCTGGTCAGGGCATCGGTGAGGTAGGTGACGGCGTCGTCCAGGTCCTCGTGGGCGAGGACTCGGCGAGAGGAGAACTCCGGGGCTGGGACCTCTTCCTTCGGATCACCCCCACGGGCGAGCGATAGGTTGCCCGCCATGACCGAGCTCGGACCCGTCGCCTGGCCACCTGCTCCGATCAGGACCGAACGACTCGTACTCCGCGAGTCCGAGGCCCGTGACCGTGCGGCGTTCATCGAGCTGTTCGCCTCGCCAGAGGTGCGCACCTACCTCGGTGGCCCTCGACCGCGTGATGAGCTCGAACGCGCAGTGCCCGAGATACCCGGGCGGCGCCCTGGCCTTTTCGTGGTCGCTCTCGACGGAGCGATGATCGGCACGATCACGCTTCTCGATCGGCGCGACGCGGAGCGTCCGGGACACGTTCGTCTGGAGGCCGGGGAGGCCGAGCTCGGCTACATGTTCCTGCCGGAAGCGTGGGGATGCGGGTACGCCGCCGAGGCGTGCGCAGCGGCACTCGACTGGTTCGCCGACGCGCTCCCCGGCGAGCCGGTGGTGCTCTGCACCCAGACCGCCAACGAGCGCTCGATGCGCCTCGCGGCGAAGCTGGGGTTCACCGAGGTGGAGCGGTTCGAGGAGTGGGGCGCCGAGCAGTGGTTCGGCGTGTGGTCCTTGGTCACACCGTTCGGTTGAGCTAGATGATCAATTCCAAGGGATGCCTGCGGACGGCAGCCGACGGAATTCGCTGACCTGGTGAAATGCGGCTCTGATCATGTGTAGGTCCCGCGATGAGCCAGGGGGATTCCCAGCGAGTCCATGTGGCTGGGTTCCGCGGGCGCGGCGCCTGCCGTGGTCAAAGGGGGGCGGCGGACCTGCTCGGAGAGCTGGGGGTAGGATCCGCGAGCGTCGTTGGCCCGTTCGGGCTGGCCGAGCCCTGTGGGGGATCTTCCGACGACGTTCCGGCTGCGCGCTGTCCGCGCGCTCGTGCTGCTGGCCGGCTTCTTTCTGATGGGCGTGGTTCTGCTGGCGGCCATGGCGGTGCTCGACTGGCTGCTGGTGACACGGTTGTTCACCGCGCGGGCGGCCTGGTTCGAGGGCGCGGTCCTGACCGTCACCGTTCTGCTGGCGGTGGCGATTCTGCGGGGCATGTTCGCCTTTCTGCGGGCCGGGCGTCTGCGCCGGGTGCCGCATGGGGTGGCGGTCACGCCGCAGGACCAGCCCGAGCTGTGGGAACAGGTGTGCGCCGCCGCCGAGGTGACGGGGGAGCGGCCGCCGGACGAGCGCTACCTGGTCCCCGAGGTCAACGCGGGGGTCGCTGAACAGAGCCGCCTGCTGGGGCTGTTGTCCGGACGGCGCCGTATGTTCTTGGGCCTGCCGCTGCTCGCCGGGCTGACCGTCCCGCGGCTGCGCGCCGTCCTCGCCCACGAGTTCGGGCACTACGGCAACCTCGACACCCGGCTCGGCGGTGTCACGATGCGCGGCCGGGAGGCGGTACTGCACACGGTGGAGGTGTTCCGCGAGGGCAGTACTCAGCTGCACTACGCGATCGGCGCCCTGTACATCGGCTACGCCCGGATGTTCCTGCGGACCTCGCAGTCCGTGGCCCGCCACCAGGAGCTCGCAGCCGACCAGGTGGCCGCCCGGCACGCGGGCCGTGACGCGACGGCCGCTGCGCTACGCACCCTTCCGGTGCTCGACGCCGCGCACACCCACTACCTGGAGATGTACGCCGCGATGGGCGGGCCGTTGGGAGCGCTGCCGCCGGTGGGCGAGGTCCACGGCGGTTTCCGACGGCTGCTCGCCGCCCGAACGGGGGAGCGGCTCGCTGCGCTCTCCGCCGGGCAGCGTCCGCCGCGGCCACACCGGTACGACTCGCACCCGCCGACCGCCGAACGGATCGCCCTGATCGAGGAACTGCCCGCCGACGACCGAACCGACGGGTCGGCCGACGAGCCGGCCGCGCTCACCTTGTTGCACGACCCGGACCGGGTGTTCGCCACGCTGGAGGCGCGCACGCTGCCGCACGAGGCGGTGCGGCTGCGGCGCATGAGTTGGGACGACCTTGTCATGGCCCGTGCGGTCGCCGACGCGGAGGGCTGGTCCCGGCCGCTGCGGCTCGCCGTCGCCAGGACGCTGCGCTCTGCGGCGCAAGTCGCGGACGGGGCGGCGCCCGCACGCCGGGGTGCCCCGGCCGAGAAGGTGGAGGACGCTGAGTTGCCCGGTCTGGAGGAAGTGCTCGACGCGTTCGACCGGGGCCTGCTGTGGATGGAGGTCGCGGACCGTATACCCAAGCCCACCCAGGCGGCGCGGCTGACCGGGGCATCGGCCCGCAACTTCATCCGGCCCAAGGTCTACGACGGGCTCGCGGGCATGATCCATCTGCGCCTCGCCGGGACCGGACACGCCGCCCCGGACATCGCGTGGTCGGGGCAGCCCGGACTCACCCTGCCCGAGGCGTGGGAGAAGGACATGGACGACGCCCTCGACGCGGCCGTCGCCGACACGCCCGACACCGCGCCTCTGCGCGCCCTTCTCGCCGGCACCCACCGCGTGTCCGCGTAACCGCCGCTCGAACTTGCGATCCCCCACACCGCCCAGGTGCTGGAGTTCATGTCTTGCAAACCTGGCCAGTGGAGCTGGTGGCCGGGTCGCTGGACGTCACGGGCTGGCCCCCTGAGCACAAGACACCGTAGCCGCGACATAGGGGTCCGTTTCTGGGCCCGTCCTCAATCCGTCACCCCACAACACCACATTTCGCCGGTTCCCCGCGGAGGGTGTGGGGTGGGCGGCGGCCGAAGCCACCGCGAGACGGTCAGGCGGCGGGCTGCCGGCCCTGGTTGTCGAGGTGGCAGCGGGCGGTCAGGCGTCAGGGTCGACTTCGGGGTGCGTGAACCGCACGGGTTTGCCCAGCGACCGGGCGTAGGCGATTTCGGCTCGGGTGCTGTCTCCGATGTAGTCGCCGACTAAAGCGCCTAAGTTCGCGATTTCTGAGGCGCTGGCACCACGAACTTGGCCCTGCCGGCCGGGATCCTCGGCTGTGTACGGCTCGGTTCCGACTGATTCGGTGTCGAAGTGCATGACGTTTTCGGTGCCCGGTGAGCCGATCCGTGGTCAGCCGACTTCAGGTACCGCGCCAGGCGGAGCAGGCTCCTCCGCGGTGACACGCCGGATGTGGCCTACCCACGAGTCCGGCGTCAGGGAGGACCACTCAACGTCGATCTCAACGCCGTGGAATATGCGGGTGAGGTCCGCAAGCTGTGTGAAGATCGCCGTCTGTACCTCCTCAGGGGCCGCGTCGGCGGGCATCGGGACCTTGCCGCATCCGCCACCCGAGTCGTCGGCGATGAACGTGTAGGGCCACACGTCTTGCCCAGTCAGCAGGATGATCTCCTTCGGTATGCCGAAGGGGGCCGCTTCTTCTTCGTCTTGGGTCGCCTCGCCACGGTGCCATCCATCCTGACGGACCGCGGGGTCAGGCACCCGCCATACACACCTCAGCCACCACAACCAGGCCTGACCAGAGCCGCATGACGCCACCCACCCAGGTGAAGGTAGGTTGATCGCCAGTCGGCTGGGGCCATGGGGAGGAACTGCTGTGACAGATATCGAGGTCCCGGGACCTGAGCCCGACTGGCAGCCGGCTACACAACCGCCGTACTACACCGGCAAGAACCCCGCCCACCAGTACAGCGTCTGGGAGCACTCCGCTCCGCTGTTCCAGATGGTCGGAGCGCTGGCGCTGCCAGTACAGCCTGTGGCCCAGCGGCTACGTCTGCACGTGGAGCGGTCGTGGGACGGGTTGGACGAACTCGACGTCGTTCTGTTCCGGCTGGATGGGTTCAGCTTCGCGATCAGCAAGCACGACGGCAATCCGCTCGGCGTCTCGTATGTCTGGCTCACCCAACCGCACGAGCAAGCCGACAAGGCCCTGGACACCCTCTTGGAGGTAGTCGGGATCGGGGAGGACGTCGTCGCGTTCCGTGGGGACGCTCACGATTTCCGAGCAGAGCGGGTATTCACCGGACAGGACGTTGGCTCCTGTCAGCAGTCAAACAATTCCCCACGATCTGCATGATCAGCGTCACGTAATTCGGCTCTGTCGGAGATCTTGTGATGAGCCGGGACACGGTAGTTGGAACCTGGCCACGCATATTGGAACTGGGGTGGTTCGCGACGTTCCTGGTGGCGGCCTGGCTGTCACCGGTATCGGCTTGGATGGGCACGTGACTGTCTATGACGTAGCTCGCCAGCTCCCTGCCATCGCCGACCTGCGGGACCTGTGCCGTTCACTGGCGATGCTCGATGCGATCCTCAGCCCGGACTGGGAAGACCGGTACTACTCCATGAACGCCAATTGGGCCGACGGCGAGGAGATGGCCTCGATGCGCAACGGGTCGGGAAACGAGTACTCCATCGTGTTCTCGACTGCCGGGGCTTATATACGTGGCTTCGACCATGAATCGCCGATGAGCCCGTATGACAATGACGGCGAGCCCTGGCTGGGAGTGATCGACGAGGTCCCCGAGCTCTTCAAGCCCTTCGTCGAGGAGTCAGCGTTCACCGACGAGGACGGCGTCCCTGTCGTGACGGCCTGCTTGTGGCGGGGAGCGACGGACGATCGGTGGCATCACGGGACGATCGATTTCCCCGATCGCGCTGTCGATCCTGACGGAGCGACGGGCCTGTTCGAGCTCCTGGTCGACCGTTCGCCAGAAGCGTTCCAGCGCTTCGCCGAGGACTACTACGAGGTCCCCGTGGACCTGGAGGCCGTGAGCCAGGTGTATGCCTTGCGGCCGCTGAGCCCGGAGCTCGTGTCGTTGCTGAACCCTGAGGTCAGCTTGACCGGCCTGGCCCAGGACATCTCCGAGGTCGGCTACCCGCAGCCGGACCAGGAGTCGACCTGAACGCCATTTTGCGGGAAGTGAAACGCGGGCCGGTGTTGTTTCACTATCTCGATGGTCCGGGGGCCAGAGCCAGTCAGGACTACTGCGTGCGGCAGGCCATCGCAGACCAGCAAGAACGATTCGCCCACCGTGTCCGACCCCTCCATCAGCCCGCAGATGGCCCGCAGCATATGGCGAGGCTTGGCGATCACGTCCTGAGGAGGATGCGTCTGCGGAGCAGATCAAGATTGGCGCGGCCGTAGCCCATGCGCTTGAGGAGCTTGGCTCTGGTCACGTGTCCCTCGACCTGGCCAGAGCTCCAGGGCGTAGATAGGCCGGCGGTGACGGCGTCCAGGTCCCGTTTCATGCCGTTGACCAGGGAGTGCAGGGCGGGCAGGTCGTCTGTGAGGACGCGGTCCATCCATGCGGGCAGGTCGTTGCCGCGCAGGTCGTGCATCATGTCCGCGAAGTCGCGGACATGGCGTGCGGTGGCGTCGAGGTGTGGGCAGGCGGCCCGGATCTCTTGGAGTTCGGCCGCGTCGGTCTCGGCGAGGTGTCCGGGGTGGGTCATGATCCAGCGGACGACGCGCCGGAGTTTCGGTGCCGGCCTCGGCTCGGGAGCGGGCGTGGGCGGGTTCTTCGGCTTGGGGGTGTGCGGCTTTTTGAAGGGGCGGAAGTATCGACGGACGCACTGGATGTCGCCGGTGAAGCCGTGCGCGCGCAGTTCGCGGTGCAGCTGTGGGATGTCGTGGCAACCCTCCGCCCAGCGTATGTGCAGGTAGGGCTTGTGTTCGTCGAGAATGGATGCCCGGTTGGTGGCCTTGACGAGCAGTTCGTCGAGACTCCGGGCGCGGGCGGAGCGCCGGACGGTGGAGTAGTCCAGCCGCAGCCGGCGGCTGATCGCGGCCAGGGACTTGCCCTCGGACAGCAGTTGCTGCACCGCCGTGTACCGCTCGGTGGTGCGGGCCACCAGCCGCCTCGGACGCCCGAGGACGTCCCGGGTGCCGTCCGGCAGGACGAACGACGGTTCCTCCACGGGCGGCTCCGCCGTCCCGCTGGGGGCGGTGGCGCACTCCGTGACGGCCGTGGGCGTCGTGAACGCCCTGCGGATGCACTGGTCATGGGCTCCGACCGTCTTCTCCACTGCTTCGGCGAGGTTGCGCAGCAGGTGCCAGGCGTCTGCCACTTGCCGGGCCTGCGGAGCCCCGCTGCGGGCACCTTCGGCGTAGGAGCCGGCCCGGTCACGGCAAGTGACTTCGACTTCCGGATGGCCGCGCAGCCAGGCGGCCAGCGGCTCGGCGTCTCGGCCCGGCAGCACATCGACCGGGCACCGTCCTTCCAGGTCCACCAGGATCGTGCCGTACGAGTCGCCCTTGCGCAGCGCGAAGTCGTCGACCCCCAGGACGCGCACGCTGACCTGCGGTAACTCCGGTAACCCGCGAAGGAGTTCAAGGAGCTTGTCCTTGGCGACGCGGATGCTCAGCGCGGCCGCGAGCCGTGCACCCGGCCGGCCCGCCAGACACGCGGCGATTGACGTGAGCAGCGTGCGCAGCAATGGTGTGTACCGGGCATGCGGGCTGGTCAGCCCTTCGATCTGCTCGGCGAACGTCACGGCCGGACACTGCGGGTTGATGCATTTGAACCGGCGCACCACGAGTTCGACCACCGCCGGGGCTCCGCCGACGGGCACGTCAGCCAGCCGGCGCGCGTACCGGCCGTGCACACGCCACGACACCACCCCGCATCTTGGGCACCTCGCAGTCGGTACCGCGGAGTGAGCACAGAACGTGACCGTCCCGGCCGCACGCTCGATCGACTCGACCACCACACCAGCTAAATGCGGCAGCAACCGCCCCAAACCCCCTGAACCGCACACTTGGTAGATACCCAGGTCGGACAGGTGACGTCACAAGATCCCCGACAGAGCCGAATTACGTGACCGTCGACACACGTGGCGCTGGACCAGCGGTTCCTCGCACATGTGCAGGGCAACGACTGGACTGTTCCGCAGCTCACTGACGAGGAGCTGCTCGCGTTGGAGGCCGCACTTTCTGGTGGCGTCACTGGCCGACTCAAGTTTGCATCAGCAGAACCGTTGATCACCGAGAAGGGATCCGCGTGAGCGGTCGGGGCCCTGGCCGTGAAGCCGTTTCTCTGCGTGTGAGGCGGCGAACCATGATGTCGATCATCGCCCATCGGATCATCGACTCCGAGTGTGCCGGGCTGGTCTCGTAGACCCGGGCAAGGCGCCGGTGGGCGGTGATCCACGAGAACGTGCGCTCCACAGCCCACCGCTTGGGTTTGGACCTGGAAACTGCGCTGGTCGGGGGATTTGCGGACGATCTCCAGCTCGCGGCCGAGGATGATGGCGGTCCAGTCGACTAAGCGGCCGGCGAAGCCCTGGTCGGCCCAGACTTTTACGAGCGCAAGGCCGAGCACTTCCTCGCCTTCGTCGGCCTCGCCAGCGCTCTGATCTGCTACCGGCGACCGCTGTGATCAACCATTCTGAGCAGCAACGCCGGCAAACAGAACAGCCGCCGCACCGAGAACGAGCAGGTGAACGGACCCAGCGATCCACAACCGCAGGCCGATCAACCCACCTCCCGCCACGACCGCTGCGCAACCACAGCTCCACGCCCCGCGCCGCCCGGCTTGGGCAGTACGAATGCCGGGGGATTTGAAGTCATCACCCGAGAACATAAACATGCATCCCGAGCCAGGCGATAAGCATGACCGACACCGGTAGAAGCGCGATCGCGAGTCCAAGATCCAACCACACCGAAGGACGCTGCATGTCCGCCAGCATGCTGCGCCACCCGCAGATACACCTGAGTATGGGTACTCATCCTGCACGCCAACTGAGACGACCACTCAGCCACCGGTTTCAAGGTCCGCTCTTCGCTCCCCAGCCTCCCCACATACATCAAGAACCAACCAAGTAAGGCAAGGAGCGGCCCCGGCTGTTTTCACGAATCGCCGGCGCCCGGTTGGGATCTGTCGGCCTTTCACGGTGCCGGTGCCGGCCCCCGACCGCCGTGCAGCGGTCCGGGGCCGGCACCGGGCTGTCAGGCGATGAACAGGCTCCTACCGGGGGCCGGGTTCATCATCTCCCCCGGCTTGACGGTGGCTCTCACCCGCCCGTCGCAGGAGGGCCCCGACCACACGAAGGCCGTCTCGTCGGTGAAGTTGGCGACCTCGGAGGGCACGAAGTCCCCCAGCGGGTAGCAACCCGACGGGGACAGGTGGGGCGCCCTGTCGATGAACAGCACGCCATTGGCCGCCTGCGCCGTACCCGGCGCCGCCAGCGCTAGCGTCAGCGCCACCGCGCACGCTCCGAGCACCCGCGCCGCGCATTGTGTACCACGCATCCGTCGTCCACCTGCCACTTCCATCTCGCCCGAACCACTGCCGTCACGCAACGTAGCAGAACGATTACATATGGTGACGAATGTGTGTAGTGAAAGAGGGACGCGGAGAAACGGTCACGGGAGGCGGGAGGGACGGCAGCGCCCCGGAGGCAGGCCGAAGCCGTTGCGGCTCCTGGACCTGCGCACGAGAGCTGACGAACCCGTCGTGGCTGACAAGCTCATTCGGTCGGGTGCATGGAGCGCAGCCGGTCGGCGATGTCGTAGACGGTCAGGCGCAGTCCACGGATGTCGGTGACGAGGTCGCGCCAGGGTTCGTATGCGGTGTCGATGCTCTCGCCGGACGCCCGGATGTAGGCGATGGCGACGCCATACCCGAAGTACTCGTTGCGGGCCGGCAGGGGCCGCAGCAGCACGATCTGCTCCAGCAGTGCGGCCGCCCGCCAGTACGCGTCCGGCGATCCGACCTCGATCTGCGGGGTGTTCACCCGGTGCCGTGCGACGGCGGCCACCAGTGCCGAGTAGTCCCGTACGGCGAGTTCCTTGCCGAGCAGTTCCTCCTGCCGGTCAAGGAGCCACCGGATATCGATATGCAGTTCGATGGGCAAGGTCAGGCCGCCCGGCTGCTGGTGTGAGCCGCCTGGGGGAGACCCCCGAAGTCACGATCGAACGCCTCGGCGATGCCGGGCTGTGCGATGGCTTTGCGGAACTCGGCGGTGGCCACGCCCAGGTTGAGCTGGTTCTCCTGCTCGATGGCCAGCTCGGCGAGGAGAGCGCGCACGCTCGTGCCGCGGGCGGCGGCGATCGCGGCGAACCGGTCCCGCGTCTCGGTGTCGATCTTCACTGTGGTGTCAGCCATACTCCAAGTATGCATCCATGACTACCTCCATGAATACCGTTCGGGGAATATGCCGGTCCCCGGTGCACGCGGAAAGCCGCGAACACTTTGCCGGGGGATGCCTGGGCGGTCGGCGCGAACGCTCCGCGTGCCACGCGACAAGTACGGGTTGAGACCGCCGTCGGGCGGTCGGAGACGGAGGATCCGTGGAATCGGATCACAAACACGAGGGCAGCGATGACAGGGACGCCCTGCTGACGTGCGCTGTGGGCGACCCGGCCGCGTTCACACCGTTGGTGGAGCAGTTCTCGCCCGCTCTGCACGGCTACTTCGCCCGTCGCGCGCCGGGTGCTGCCGACGACCTGCTGGCCGAGGCGTGGCTGCAGGCCTTCGCAGCGCGCGGCACCTTCGACGCCTCTCGCGGATCGGCTCGGGGATGGCTGTTCGGGGTGGCCCGCAACGTCCTGGCCGGGCACTTCCGGCGGGCTGGGCGGGTGATGGTCACAGCCGACCCTGTTGAGGTCGACCCGTGGCAGGCGGTGGACCAGCGGCTGGACGCCGCCGCCCTGGCACCTGAACTGCGCCGGGCACTGGCCGATCTGCCCGCTGAGGAGCGGGAACTGTTGCTGCTGGTGTCCGGGGAGGGACTGACGCCGACGGAGGCCGCCGCTGTGGTCGGGATCCCCGCCGGCACGGCTCGCTCCCGCCTGCACCGTGCACGCGGCCGGCTGCCCTGGCGGTGGACGGCAAGAGCGCCCGGGGCTCGCGCCACGACGACACCCCCGGCGCGCATCTGCTCGCCGCCATGACCGGTGACGGGCTGACCGTCACGCAGTTGCGGGTACCGGACAAGACGAATGAAATCACCTGCTTCGCCGGCCTGTTGGCCCCGTTCGACCTGACCGGGGTGACCGTGACGGCCGATGCCCGGCACGCACAGCGTGGCCACGCCCGCTTCCTGGTCGAGGACAAGAAGGCGCACTACGCGCTGTGCGTGAAGAAGAACCAGGCCGGCCTCTACGAGCGGCTGCACACGCTGCCCTGGACGGAGGTGACCGCGAAGTTCTACAACCGTAGCGAGGGGCATGGCCGCAAGGAGACCCGCGTGGTCCAGGTCCTGACCGTCGACGGCCTCGACTTCCCGCACGCCGCCCAGGCCGCCCGGGTCGTACGCCATCGCACCTGTCTGAAGACCGGCAGGCGCAGCCGCGAGACGGTCTATGTCATCACCGACCTGACCAGCCAGGAAGCCTCCCCGCGGCGACTGGCGAAGATCATTCGCTCGCAGTGGGTGATCGAAAACAGACTCCACTTCGTCCGTGACACCGGCTTCCTCGAGGACGCATCCAAGGTGCGCACCCAGCACGGCCCGGAGAACATGGCCACCCTCCGCAGCTTCGCGATCAACCGCCTCCGCGCCGCCGGGCACCACAACATCGCCGCCGGACTCCGCGAGATGTCCTACGAGCCGTTCACTCGCCCTCTGGCTCTCCTCGGACTCCGCTGACCAGCACGGACGCATGAACAGTCAGACACTTTGAAACCACCCTGCCCCCAACCCCAGCCCCAACTCCCGCCCGCAGTACGAGCCTCTGAGCAGCCTGTATGGCAGCTATGAACGTCGTTGACAAGGTCAGAACAAGTCCGCAGACTGTGCCTTTCACACAGGGCATCTCGGAGGGGGACACTCGAAATGGCTCGCACAAAAGCAAGACTCGGCGCACTCGCCGGAACACTCGCTCTCGCAGCCGGCATGACGCTGACGAACGCCGGACCGGCTTCCGCCGCTCCCACTTTCACCTTCAGTTACCAGTCTTTCTCCAACGGCGACTACACGATCAACGTCTACAACAACGGAGTGCTCGCAGGGTCGGCGGATTGGTACGCGGACCCCCACGGTGTCTACGGTCCCGGAACGGGAGACACCGTGGGTGCGTGGGACGGCCTGGCCGACGGTTACGGGATCGCGGCCCATCTGGCCGGCGACTACCGGATCGCCACGACCGCCGGGCACGCCTCTCCGTACACCGACTACGTATCGGGTGACATCCCCGAAGACACCCCGCTGATCCTGCGCGCGTACGTCGTGAAGGGCGGCGACGTGGCGTATTCGCTGGGAAAGACCGTGTACTCCTGACCGGAGGCCCGGGGGAGTAGAAGCCCACGCGTACATCTGATCGTCGCGGTGCTCGGGGCGGTGCGAACGGTGAAGGCGGACACGGTCCGGGCGCCGAGCCGGGCCAGGGTGTCCTGCGGAGCGTTTCGCGCCCCCTGTCCGATCGCCGCGAAGGACCGGGCCCCGCACATGACCGCGGAGCAGGCCGCCAGCAGCACGCTCACGAACGGGTGACGCCTGCCGCGCCGGTCACGTGGATCAGGCAAGGTCGCCAGCCTCGACGGCAGTTCGCCGACCGCGCGATGCCGACGCGAGGGCGACTTGACCAGACACACAGTGGCAGACTGACGACACATCGAAGCTCCGGTCGGTACAGGCGACTTGGTAGGTCACCGGCATCAACCGGAGCTTCGTTGTGTGCGTGACGGCCCGCCACCCCATCACCACGTTGCCGTGACCAGCACGGATCGTTGATCGAAAAGACTTTGAAACCGCCCTGCGGCTTCCTGTTGGCCGAGCCCCAGAAGTTCGTTAGGAGCGAGAGCCGCGGCGAGGCCCTCCAACTGGTTTTGGTATGAGGCCATCTGCCGGATCACGACATCCAGAGGTTCATAGGGGCGTCGCCCTCCCCGTTCACACGGATATCGGACTCTAGCGACTGCCCCCGACACGGGGGCAACGGGGTTTGCGAACCCGCGGAGGAACCGCCCCTGCCTGCCGAACTGTTAAGAATCCCACCCAGAGCGGTCCGCCGCTGTCAGGGCGACCCGACGACGACCGCTCATGCCCAGTCGGCCGGTGCGTCTGGTACGAGTCGGGATCTGCGCCATGGACGGCACGGCGCCCCAGGCGGTACGAACGGCACGGCGCTGAACAGCTGGGGCTCCTCCAGGGCGACGGCCAGCATGGGGTCGATCACCTGTACCGGTCCGAACAGCGCCGAGGCCTCGATCGGCGGCACTCCGCCCGGAAGTAGCCCCAGCGACCGCGGAGCGACCAGGTACCGGCCCCACCCCGCCTTCACACCCCGCCCGCCCGGTTGCGGCTGTGCCTGCTGCACCGGCTCCTGCCGCTGCTCGCCCTCACCGGCCGCCGCGCCCGCGACCGGCTGTTGCTGCCCGGCCTCGCCCGCGGCGGCCTGCGCACGCGCACCCTTCGCGCCCCTGCCGCCATTGCCCGGCTTCACGTTGTTGCCGTCTTGCTGCTCACTCATCACCCAACCGCCGTCTCACAGAAAGAAGTCGTCGCACGCCCCGGATCATCAAACAGCCCGCTGGCCGGGGAGCGGGCGTGCTCGCGCTCCCCGGCCGACTGCCGCCGCGCCATCGCTTCGCAGTCCCGGCACGGCAGCACCGGACCAGCCAACGCCCTCTCGTCCACGGGAGAAGAAAGTCCACGGGAGAAGAAGGAGGAGCAGGCGCTGCTCGGTCGGGGGTCACATGCCCAGCAGCGACAGCTGCCCGAAGGCCCCCGGGCCCTGGAACTGGCCACCCTGGCCGAAAAAAGGATCTGCGGCTGCGGCATGTGCAACTCCTCCTTGAGAAGTCTCTTGGGGAAGCACAAGCGAAACGGCGACCGTAAGGGCCCGGCCCGCCGCCACCGAGCAGCAAACCATCAACCGACCAAGAACACATTCCAGGGCATACCGCCAAGCGGCGGAGCCGCCCGGGCGGTGCGTTGACGATCAGCCACGGGGCGGCGGCCGCCCCGGGTCGCAAGCGGTCGGCGGCACCGGGAGAAGGGCGCTGGGTGGCCCGGGCGGGCAACGGGGCGCAGGCTGGGGAGTATGAGCGTGGATCCGCCCCCTGGCGCCGAGGGTGTGCTGCCGTTGCTGGCGCCGATGCTGGCGGTGATCGGCCCGCCGCCCGGGCCCAGGACCGAGGCGGAGTACGCCTACGAGACACTGTGGAACGGGGCGCGGGTCATTACCCACCTGCCCGGCGACGGAGGCCTGCGCCTGCTGTCCCAGACCGGGGTGGACGTCACCGCCCAGTACCCTGAGCTGGATGTCCTCGCTTCCCTGCTGCCGGGACCGGAAGCGGTGCTCGACGGGGAGATCGTCGCGCTGGATGACGTCGGGCGGCCGTCGGTGGAGCGGCTGCAGCAGCGGATGAGTCTGCACCAGCCGGAGGCGATCACCCACGCCCTTGAGGAGCTGCCCGTCCAGCTCATGCTCTACGACATCCTCTACCTCGGCGAGCCGGTCGTGCAGCTGCCCTACACCGCCCGCCGCGACCTCCTCGACGACCTCGGGCTCACCGGTCCCGGCATCAGCGTGCCGGCGGCCTGGCCCGCACTAGCCGCCCAGGCCCTCCAGCACAGCCTCGCCGAGGGATTCGACGGCGTGGTCGCCAAACGCCTCGCCAGTCCCTATCTGCCCGGCCGCCGTACCCGCGACTGGATCAAGATCAAGCACATCGAAGCGGACAGGAAGCCCTCCACAGCGACGGGTTAACGAGCTCACGTAGCCCTTGGAGGGGATACGCCCGAAAGGCGCGGTGCGCCCTACTTCTCGGGGCCCGGCGCACCGGGCCCTGCGCCTCCGGCTTCGCTCTGCGGTTGTTTCGGGGCTTGTATCCGGGCCCGTCCTAGACCATCACGTTCGCCTTCGCCACGCTTGCGCCGGTTTTGGGTTTCTGATCCGGATAACGGGCAGCTCGTGCTTCCATGGCTGTGCGGTGCGCCCGGGAATCACTCCGGGGCGCACCGCACAGCGCGCCTTGAGTCAGCCGATGCCGAAGGGCTGACCCACCTGACCGAAGCCGACGCCGGGCTGCTGGTGCTGCTGCGGGTACGGCTGGCCGAACGACTGCTGGCCAAAGCCACCGCCCCACGGCTGCTGACCCTGCAGGCCATGCTGACCCGCCTGGCTCTGCTGGACCAGAGTCAGGATCGCGGTCGGCAGCGCCTGTTGCACGGACTGCTCCACCGCGCTGCGCACGCCCTGGGTCAGCGTCGTGTGCAGTGCGACAGCCAGGTACGGGTGCGCCTGGTGGGCCAGGCCCTGCTGCTGCAGCTGCTGATGGACCTGCTGGATCTGCTGCAGCGTCTGCTGCATGCGCTGCGCAATCTGCTGACTCGCCTGCTGACAGGCCTGCTGGATCGCCTGCTGGACCACCTGTGCGAGCTGCTGCTGCGGGCCACCCATCTGCGGGCTGCCGATCTGCTGGCCAAACTGCTGCAGGGCGGGGTACCGGTCATCACCGACATGAAGACTCCATTCGACGCAACGGGGAAGCCGACATAGGGGAATATGTTGTCTTTTTCGGAATGATTCCGACGCGCTGAAGCTATGGTGACGTCACCCCGGCCGCAATCGGGCGAGTCGCTCAGAAGCAAAGAACCCCCCCGATCGGATCCGGCAACCGCCCACCCGTGCGTCACGGAGCTGCGCGCGACAGCCACAACTCACCAGCCCGAGGGCCTACCGGTACTACAACAATCCTCCCGTCCGACACGCCGGGCACACATCACGGAGCATCACGCAGAGCACGCGTAGAGTAGGCAAGGCCGTACAGCGATACGCGGTAGGGCACGCACGGTTGGCCGAGCCCCGCGGTCTTCGGGGCAAATGGGATATGGGGTAATTGGCAGCCCGACGGTTTCTGGTTCCGTTAGTTCAGGTTCGAGTCCTGGTATCCCAGCCAGCGCGGGAGCCGCCCATCCCGGAAGGCACGGAGCGCGTCGACGCCGAGGCGCGCGTACCGCTCCGGGAAGCGGACGGAGACATGGCGGGAGCGGCCGGCAGCATCGGGGTGGAGGTGCCGCGCTCGGCGTCATGGATGAGCGCGGCCAGACATGAATGCCCGGCACCCTCCTTCCGGTGCCGGGCCTGTTCGGGCGCCGGGGTCAGATGACGCGGATGTTCTCCGCCTGGGGGCCCTTCTGGCCTTGGGTGATGTCGAACTCCACGCGCTGGCCCTCCTGCAGTTCGCGGTAGCCCTGACCGGCGATGTTGCGGTAGTGGGCGAAGACGTCCGGGCTGCCGCCCTCCTGCGAAGGGGATGCCGAACGAGTCACCGGAGTTCGGCGGAACCGGTGGCCGCCGCTCCCGTGGGGGCGAGGGGCCCAAGAAGGCGTACGCTTCGCGCGTCGTCAGTCACTTGTAGATCTTGCCGGGCTCGGCCTTGGCCGGAGCGAGCAGCTGGGAGACGGTCACGAAGGTGTAGCCCTGCTTGCTGAGCGCTTTCAGGATGGAAGGCATGGCCGGCACGGTGCCTTTGTGCAGGGGGTGGAGCAGGATGATCCCGTCGCGGCCGGCGCCCGCGAGCACGCGCTTGGTGATCAGCGCGGTGTCGTCCGTCTCGTAGTCCTTCGCGGTCACCGTCCACAGCACCTGCGCCATCCCCAGTTCTTTCGAGACCTTGGAGACGCGGTCGTCGGTGCGGCCCTGGGGCGGGCGCATCAGCGTCGGCTCGCTGCCGGTGATGCTGGAGATGGCCCGTGCCGTGCGGCGCAGCTCGTCGCGGATCTGCGCATCAGAGACATCGGTCAGCACCGCGTGCGTCCAGGTGTGGTCCCCGATCTCGTGGCCGTCCTTGGCGATCCGCCGCACCACATCCGGGAACTTGTGGATGCGCCGGCCCTCAAGGAAGAACGTCGACGGCGCCTTGTACTCCTTCAGGAGGTCCATCAGTCGGTCGGTGGGTTCGCCCGGGTTGCCGTCGAAGGTGAGCGCGATGCACTTGACCTTCCGGCAGTCCACCTGCCCCGACGGTACGACTGCTCCAGACGCAGCCCGGTCACGTTCCTCGCGCGGGGAGAGCGTCTCCATCTTGTTCGCCTGGATGACCATGACGACGGTCACCGTCACGGCCGCCACCACGGCCAGGGTCAGGAGTATGAGTAGGCGAGGCCGCCTCTTCAGGATCTTCATCCCAAGGAGAAGATTTCAGCTCCCGAAGGGTTGCCCAGCGGCCTCGATTGTGAGGCAGGACACGTGTGTGCAGCGCGTTTCAAGTGCGCTGCGGCGCCACCTGGGCTGCGATCCGCTCCAGCGCCTCTCCGACGTGTTCGGCCGCCGACGGTGGCGCTTGTGTGCCTCGTACCTTGCAACGGCCCGCTGCTGCGGCCGCCGCCACGTCAGCACCGCGGCCACCCTCCGTCCTCTCCCGCCCCGTGAACTCCCTTGATTCCGTGGGCCGTAGACGGCACGGACGTCCCGCGGGCCCAGATCCGGCGAATCACTCCATGACCAGACGATCACCTGCTATCGATCACGCCACCGACCAGCATGAGCACGCCCATGACCGGCCACACCAGCCCCGTGACCTGTAACTGCAGCAGGATGAAACGATCTCATTGGTCCGGTGTTGGCCTGCTCGCGCAGGTACTGCCACAACGTCGGCGCAGCAGGCTGCGTCTTGTGCCGTTCCCTGGCCCGGATACGCACGTGCGCTGTGAGCTCCGAGGAGTTCACCAACGAGTTCATCAACTCCATGCGCGACGGCAAGAGCGACACCTTCCGCAAGCGGTACCGCGAGATGGACATCCTGCGGGTCCACGACATCCAGTTCCTGGCGGACAGGGAGTCGTCGCAGGAGGAGTTCTTCCACACCTTCCATACGACCGTCATGCACGCCGACCGCAAGATTTGCGCTGATGGCCGAGCGCCGCCCCATCTGGCCACCGAACTCACGAACCGCATCAAGAACGGCGGGCCGAGAATGACGGCATCGCAGGCGGCCCCCGGCTGAGGTTCTGCTGGCGGCTCGATCGTCGCATCCACCCTCGGCACTACCGACCTCACCCGGAGTCCTACATCGAGTCCTCCGTCGCGAACAGCGCGCTCCACAACCACAAGGGACAAGGGCGACAAGTACAAGGACGACGGCCTCGTGTTCCTGAAGCTGACGCCCGACTTCATCGTGGCGAAGTTCGAGGTCGTCATGAGAAGTCCTTCACGAGGCTGGTGCCGGCGTGGCCAGTTCTCGTCCGTACAACTGTGGGACGTGCACCGCCGCCGCCTCACGGCAACACTCGCGGGTCACACCGACTCTGCACAGTCGGTGGCCTTCACCCCGGACGGGAACACCCTCACCACCAGCAGCGACGACGGGACCGTACGGCTGTGGGACACCGACGCCTTCAACGACCTCGCCACCCTCACCGACCATGCCTGCACCGTCGCGGGCCGGTCACTGACCGAACAGGAATGGCGCCGCTACGTCCGCGACGGAGTCGCGTACCACCGGATCTGCCCTGAGCCGTGCCCGAATCCATGATCAACAGCCGTGTTCAGAAGAGCGGGTGACCAGCTCACGCCTGCCCTGAGCGCGTTGGGGTCGACGGTTTCCTGGACGAGCGGATCGAGCACGCACGCGATGTCGGCGTGCCGGAGTTGATCACCGGCCCGCTCGGCTACGACCCTGAGTTCGCCCCGCCGGAGGACGGCCGGCACTGCCCGCCTGCCGCACCGACCTGCGCCAGCAGTACCCGACCCTGCGCCAAAGCGGTCTTCGGACGGCGCTCGCGCAGCAAGTGACCCGGCACCGTTGAAGCGTGTCAGAGAGTAATGGAGACGTAACGCTCAGGGGCGCGCGGGAGGGGGACTTGGAACAGACGCTCGTCATGGGCGAGCGCGCCCTCGAAGGCGAGCGCCAGTCCGTCCTACGCTCATCAGGACGAGCCGCGAGCTGGCAGCCGAGATGAGGAGTTCCCACCCGCCACGTGCTTCCGGGCCGACTCGGACCCAGCGTGCCCGACGGGTCGGCACGGTCCCTGCGACTCTCCCGGCTACGCTCGCGCGGGAGCGCCCTGCAGCGCGTGGCTGCGGGGCGCCTAGTGGGGTTTAGTCGACCATCTGCCCGTCGTACATACCGCCCCTGCAGGTGTTGTTCGCCCAATTGACTGTTCCGCCGCCCTGTTCGCACTCACCCGGGGTGAGGCTGGCGGCGGTGGCGGTGGCGGCGCCTGTGAGGCCGAGTCCGGCGAGAGCTGCCGTGGCGATGACGGCGGCGAGGATTCGTCGAATGCGCATTTGGTTCCCCTTTCACGGATTGCCTCAATTGGGGCACTAGTCAGCCTGACCTTCACCCATTTGGGTGGCACGCCATGTTGCGCCATTCGGGTGACATTGCCGTCGGGCGCGGGGTCGGTGACGCGACCCGTCAGGCAGGCCCTAGCCACAACGGAGTACGCGCCGGTGGCGTCACCAGCGACGCCACACACCTCATGAGATGGCGCAGCTCGAACACGGCGGGGAGAGGCGGTCTGCCGTCGTCTACCCCGGGTCGGGGCATTCCGGCATGGCGTCGTTTGTGCGGCCGGCGCTGAGGGCTCGTCGCGGGCTCGGCAGTGCTGTGGGGTGGGCGCCGAGGACTCCTCGGGCTCGCAATTCGCCGAGGTCTGGCAGACGGACGCCGGGCAGTGCGTCGAGAAGGTCGGCCTGGGCGGCGCGGATGTTCTGCGCGGGATCCGTGGGCCGGCGCCAAGAGTGCGGCGGGTGGTCACGGTGATCATCGTAGGGGCGGCCCTTGGCCGGAGGATAGCGGGAAGCCTGGCGCCGTACGGTGGGCACGTCGCCAGGCTCACTTGGGCAACGCGCCGTCCAGCAGGTGGTTACGGCCCCTTCCACCCCGCCGGGGATCGGCAAGGCCGAGGCCGGCCGGGGTGGTTGGCGCTCCTGGTTCCTCCCGTACGCGGCGCTCCACTCGCGGGCGCGCAGCAGTGCGTTCTGCGGCGCGGCGGCAGGCTGCCAGCCTGCCCCGCATCACGACTGAGCCTTTGCACGGGCGAGCTCCTTCAGCGCCATCCGGGCCGCCGGCGTTCCGGCTGCCGTCTGCCAGTACGGGTGTCCGGCGATGCGCCGGGACAGTTCCTGCAGGCGTCGCCGGTGAGCGGCGGTGCCGTGAGCGGGCGAGGTGTCGGCGAGCTCCTGGTATGTGGCGTACCAGGCGGTCTGAGCCTCCACGAGTTCACTGGGGAAGACGTTGGCATCCATACCACCGATTAGATCGCATGTTCGATTTTCGGGCAAAAGTAGACCGCTTCCCTGCGCGCCCGCTCCGTCTCTCCGGCGGCTCGGCTTCCCCCAGCGCTGCTCAGCCACCAGCGCGCGACGTTCGGCTGCGGCCTGCTGCTGCTCTGAATCCGCCAGGTCCTCCAGGAGCGACTCGAAACGGGTCTGCCACGACGCCTCCTGGCGAAGGTGTCTGTTCCGGTGGCTTGGACGACGGCGGCACCGCCCGCTCCGGCCACGGCCATGAGTGCTTCGGCGAGCATGCGCCAATCCTTTGGTCCAGGGAAAGCCGACACCTCAAAGTGCGACGCTGAGGCTTGCGACCAGTGTCCCCGGCACCACTGACAACAGGACCCTCGGCATTCGGCAGGCGACCCCGACCATGACCCCGACCGTGCCGCGCCCAGCCCCGACCATGGCTGGTCAGCGCACGGCCGACGCCTCTCTGTGGCGGCCGCATTTCATGTCTGCCGATGCCCGGAGCCGGTTTAGGGGACTCGCTGGTCGGGGTCGTGGACGGGGCGCCGTACGGTTGCGGAGGGGCTGTGGTGGAGCAGGTCGGCCAGCGGCGCCGCGACGATGGGCACGTCCTGTAGGAAGCGGGACGGCGCCAACTGCCTGGCGGCCGAACACGGGGCGGTCACCCGGTTCTCGATGTCGGCGGGTCCGGTGCCGTCCAGGACGAACAGCAGCCGCGGGAACAGTGGGTAGTGCCGCCGCCAGTCCTCCGGTTCCGGCTTCTGGCCGATGGACGGCCGGCGGCGCCCCCGGACCGTGGGCACGTAGCGGTGGAGGCGCCCGTACGCGGGCAGTTTGGCGGCGAGGCGTTCGGGGCCCATGGTGGCCCGGTCGACTTCTCGAAGGCCCGCAGCATCGCCCCGTTGTCATCGTCGGCGGGGCGGCGCTTGTAGTACAGGAGGGCGTCGGGGATGACGGCCTCGCCGCTCCCGATCGGGTGGTGAACCTCGGTCAGCCAGTCCAGCGGCCGGCACAGGTCGCCGTGGCGTCGGGCGTCCTCGAGGAAGGCGAGCGCGGTCTCGGTCACGGTCAGCGTGGGGCCGACCTTCAGCCGCACGGCGGTCGGGTCGGACACGGTCCCGGGGGGCCGGTGCCCGCGCATCTCGGGCCATTCGGAGGCGAGTTGCGCGCCGTATCGGGTGGGGAACCACACCCGGGTTCGTCCGGCCTGCGGCAGGGTGATGCGGTCGACCAGCCCCTCGGTACGCAGTCCGGCCAGCCTGCGCCTCGTCTGCTCGATGCGTACCGCGGGGGCGATCACCCGGTGCATCTGCTCAGTGGTGGCCATCCGGTACTGCGTCAGCACGGCCAGTGCCATTCGGTCCCCGCTGCCCGCGTCCACGCCGATCATCACGGTCCGCCCGCTTCCCGTCCGGTGCGGCGCCGTCCTGCCCCGGCGCCGCGTGTACCGGTCAGGTCAGCAGCCGGCCCCCGCCAGAACCCCGACCACGAGGGCCCGACCACGGTCACGAGGCGACAACGCCTCCGTGGACCAGGCCGTAACCCCCCTCCGACGACCCGGCCGACAACCGTCCGCACCCACTCCCGCACCCGCCCGTGAACCCGCAGGTCACCACGCTGGTGCGGCCGTGGTCGGGAGGCCGACATCCCCTCTACGCCCCCGGACCCGCCCCACAGCAGGAAGAACAAGGAAAGTGGGTGGGTGGGACAGGTCCCGGGCGGCGGGCGAGGGGATCGGGCGCCGCCGGTGCTCCTCGCGCGCGACGCCGAGGCCGCGCGTCGCCCACCTGCGCGCCGACATCCAACTGTTCCAGTCGGGCGCGTTCAGCATCGACACCGGGATCCGGTCGTCATGGCTGGCTTCGAGGTCATCATCACGACAGCCGTCGAGAACGCCGCCACACCGGATCAGACCTTCGACGAGCACGAGAGGCCCCAGCGCGAGAGCATCGACTTCCTGCTTCGTGGCCAGCGCACTTCGCCTTTCGGGCGCTGGCCACCCCACGCCGACCCGGTGACCGTCTCGCGTTCGCGGTCACCGGAACAGCACTTCTTTCAGGTCCTGTTTCCCACACTGAAGTTTTCCTCAGAAGTCCCTGAACGGGCTGAGGCACACAAGGTGGCCGGGGACGATCGTCTTGACGATCACCACACGACGGTCATCAAACCGGATAATCCGGATCACTACGTGGCGGTGCACGAAGAAGCAGAACCGGTGGTGCAGCCGGAAGTGGTGGATGTGGTTCCGGTCACCAAACCCGGGGCCTGGCCGGACGT
Organism: Streptomyces mirabilis; assembly: GCF_039503195.1. Taxonomy (NCBI): domain Bacteria; kingdom Bacillati; phylum Actinomycetota; class Actinomycetes; order Kitasatosporales; family Streptomycetaceae; genus Streptomyces; species Streptomyces mirabilis. The sequence continues at coordinate 58,893 of NZ_JBCJKP010000001.1, read as the reverse complement.
TGCCGAACCCGAACCCGTTGTCTTGCCCGTGGCCGACCCGCCCCCCGTTGTCGGATCCCGAAGCCGTTCCGGGCTGCGGCATGGTGCTGGTGGTGGGTGGAGTCGGGCCGGGCTGCGGCATGGTGCTGGTGGTGGGTGGAGTCGGGCTGGGCTGCGGATCTGCCACAGCGGGCACCGCCCCCGTGAAGGCGACCCCGGCTGCCAAGAGGGGGATGATCGTGGCTGTTGAGAGACGCATGGTAAGTGATCCCCTAAGCTGGTTCGCCCCATATGTCGTCTACATGTACGTATCCGGCGCCCTCAGAGATTGCGCGGGTGGCACGTCCGGGCGACGGTGCCTCCCGGGCGACGTAGGGGGAGGGGACACCGTGGATTCGACCGCGTCGCCCGCAACCCGGTGTGCCCAGACTCCAGGGGCCGCGCATCGTGGACCGCGCCGCCGACATCGTCACCAGCTACGACGAGGTCGGCGGCTGCACCCTGCGCCAGGCGTACTACAGGCTCGTCTCGGAGGGCCTGATCCCGCACACCGCGCCGACGTACCGACGTCTGTCGGCACGCCTTGCCCAGGCCCGCCGGGAAGAGCGGTTCCCCGACCTCATCGACCCGTTGCGCGAGGTCCACGTTCCGCCAGCCTGGCAGGACGTCGGGGGCGTTCCTCCGGGACGCGCCCGACTGGTTCGCCCTGGACCGGACCGCCGGCCAGTCGTCAGCCCTGTACGTGGCCTGCGAGAAGGACACGCCACGGGCCCAGTTGACCGGCTGGCTGGAGCGCACGGGGATCTCTGTGCTCGTCCGGCCGGGGATTCGGCAGCCAGAGCTACGTGCAGGTCGTCCGCGAGCGCACGGCCCGCGACCCGCGCCGGGCCGTGCTCCTCTACGTCGTTCTCCCAGGCTTCCGGGAGTGGGGCGTGACGCTGCGCTGATCGTGTGAGTTGGGGTTCTTCCTCGCATCTCTAGTAGGACTCCGTTAGGTCTTCCGGTTTGGGCTGTTCCTCTCGGCGTCGCTCGAACTTTTCAGCCGTCGCCGACACCCACGAAGGAGTGTGGAGTTTCCCGGTGAACCGCGGTACGCCGGTGTCGTCGATTGGGTGCTCATGACCGGTTCCTGCCGACGCGTCACTGTAAGCGTCGCGCTCACGCCGGCTGGTTGCCGGAGCCGTAGGCGCGGGTGTGGGTGAGGTCGAGACGGGCTGGCGGATACGGCGGCTCGGTTCCGTCTTCCGGCATGGGGAGCAACAGGGCGTAGGCGCGGACCATCGTGAACGCGTTGGGTTCGGGCAGGTTCATGGCCGCCAAGGCCGCGGAGGCCGCTTCGTGACGCTCCCCGTTGACGCGGATCTCCGCCCGCATCTTGCCGGGTTGCCCACCGTAGAAGACCTTGATGCCGTTGAAGAACGGCGATTCCAGGTCTGCCGTGAACGTGTCCGCGATGTGGTGGAGCACGTTCGCGTCGACCAGGGAATTTTGCAGGCGGCGGCTCTCCTCGGCGTCGACGCCGAGGCCGACGGCCCCGGAGGCGATGCAGTGCCACCCGGGAACGCCGCGTTCGTCATCGGGACCGGCATGGTCGGCGAAGCACTGGCGCCGGTCCAGGAGTTCCAACATGCACGCACCGGCGGTTTGCACCCATGTGTCGGCCGCCTTGGGGGCGTCCCCGGCGATCGCCACAACGCAGTCCATGAAGCACGGCACGTCGGGCTGGAGGCTCGTGTCCGGCAGCGCGACCAGGTCGTAGTGGTGGGGACCGCCGTGCACGGGCGGCATCACGCCGATCGCCCACCCGTGCGGGCTGCTCAAGGAGTTGCCTTTCAGCTCGGTCCGTTCCGTCACACCCGGCGCGTACCTCTCCAGACCGGCCTTCACCAGAGCGAGGAACTCCAGGTCCGGCAGGCGTTCGGGCGGCGGTTCGGCGTCACGCGCTCGGCGACGTATCCAAGACATGCGGTGGATCTTAGAACGCGGTCACGCTCCCGGGGACCCGTCGCCGTCCCGCGGTCCGACGTAAAGCCCCGAGGCAGCCGCCCAACCGACTGACCTTGCGCCCCGCGCATTCCGTCACCCCGAGCACCGCATTTCGTTGGTTGCCCGGCTTGGGCCGCGGGTGCGGCAACGGCTCACCCCGCCTGCGCGGGGAGGACAAATGCCTGGCGTTCACGCCCGAGGGCACCGGTGTCCCGGGGCTGCTACTCATGCCCGATCGAGCCTGCTTGAAGGGTACGGGCGTTTGACAGCGAGCCCAGGCATCCATGCCCTCGCGCCGTCCCCGACCGGCCGGAGGATCCCAAAACGAGGGTCCGCAGGCGACGTTGCGGGGAAGAATGGCCGCCATGACGTACGAAGGCTCCTCCATCGACCCGGCCAAGCCCAGCATCGCCCGCGTCTACGACTACCTGCTCGGCGGCAAGGACAACTACGCCGTGGACCGTGAGATCGGCGACGTGTTCAAGCGCGACCTGCCCGGTTCGGTGGCCATCGCTTTCGCCAACCGCGCGGCCCTGACCCGGGCGGTCAGGGAGATCGCGAAGACCACCGGCATTCGGCAGTTCATCGACCTGGGCAGTGGCCTGCCGACCGCGGACAACGTCCACCAGGTCGCGCAACGGCACGCCCCCGAGTCCCGGGTCGTCTACGTCGACATCGACCCCCAAGTGCTGGTCCACGGCCGTGCACTGCTGGAGAACAACGACCGGACCCGCGTCGTCGCGGTCGATGTGCGCAACCCCAAAGGCATCCACACTCACCCCGACACCCTGGAAATCATCGACTTCACTCGTCCCGTCGCCGTCATCCTCAGCGCCATCCTCCACCACGTCAACGATGACGAGGACCCGGCCGGCATCGTCCGCTACTGGCGAGACCACGTCCCCTCCGGAAGTTACTTCTTCATCAGCCACTTCCGCTCCGGCAACAACCCGGAGACCGCGGAGGCCGAGAAGGTCCTCCAGCAGACGTTCGGCCGCGGCCGGTGGCGCACCGACGCGGAGATCGCCTCCCTGCTGGACGGCCTGGAGATCCTCGACCCCGGGATCGTCCCCGCGTCCCTGTGGCGTCCCGACGAGAGCGACACCCCGTGGAACAGCGGCGAAAGACGAGAGCTCACGGTCTGGGAACACCTCATCGCCGCCGGACTGGCCCGGAAAGCCTAGACGTGATCCCTGGATGACGATCGCCGGGCAGCTGCCCCTCCGGCCGGCAGGTCGCCGGGGTGGCGAAGCTCCTCGGCATCGACGCCGGCAAGTGAGCGGATTGAACATCCTGCCCGACCGCACCAGACCCTGGCCGCGTGGCTGCACGAGTTTCCCGGGGCCGAGTACATCTGCCACAACGGTGGGATTGATGTTGCGACGGGCTGGCCCCTCGTGCCTGGCGAAGCCGAGGACTCCTCGCCTCCCTGTGGCGGGTGACCACAAGGCAGACGCCTTGACAGTGAAGTCGGTCGCCACAGATCAGAGCGACGACGTCGACTGACTTCAGTATCGAAGGACACCCCGCCGAGCGGCTCACCCCCGCCTGCGCGGGGAGGGCCGACGGGGACGCCGATCCACACGTAGACGGCGTCGTCACACCTCTAAGCGAGCCGAGGTGGCTGCCTTCGCCCCTACGTCCGGCATTACTTGGCTAGCCACATGATTGCTGTTACCTTGATTATGTGGCCAGCCACGCTTTTGGTGGCCGAAGGGAATGGAGTCATCATGAAAGCAATCGTTTTCGACCAGTTCGGCGGCCCGGACGTGCTGCACGAGGCGGACATCGAGGTCCCGCAGCCCGGCCCCGGCCAGGTCCGGGTCCGTGTGAAGGCCGCCGGGCTGAACGCGCTGGACGGCAAGATCCGCGCCGGGATGATGGAAGCCGTCCGTCCGACGACCTTCCCCGCCGTCCCCGGTGGCGAGCTCACCGGCGTGGTGGACGCCCTGGGTGAGGGCGTGAGCGACGTGCAGGTCGGTGATGAGGTGCTGGGTTGGTCGGACACCGGCTCGTACGCCCAGTACACGCTGGCCACCACCGTGGCCCCAAAGCCCGCCGGCCTCGAGTGGCAGCACGCGGTCGCGCTGCCGGTGGCCGGCGAGACGGCCGAGCGGGTCCTGGACCTGCTGGGGGTGGCCGCCGGGGAGACCGTGCTGATGCACGGCGCGTCCGGAGCGGTGGGCACCCTGGCGGTCCAGCTCGCCACGGCCCGCGGAGCACGCGTGGTTGCCACCGCGGGCCCCGCCAACCAGGACTACCTCACCTCGCTCGGCGCCACCGCGACCGTGTACGGCAAGGGCCTGGTCGAGCGGGTGCAGGCGCTGGCCCCCGACGGCGTGGACGCGGTGTTCGACCTGGCCGGGAAGGGAGCCCTGGAGGACTCCATCACCCTGCGGGGCGGCACCGACCGCATCGTCACCATCGCCGACTTCGGTGCACGTCAACTGGGCATCACCTTCTCCCAGGGGTCCCAGGAACGCTCGACCGCCCGCTTGGCCGCCCTGGCTCAGGACGCCGCGGTCGGCAAGCTCGTCACCACCGTCACCACCTACCCGCTCGACCAGGCGGCCACCGCCCAGCAGGTCAGCGACGCCGGGCACGTGCGGGGCAAGCTCGTCCTGACCATCGACTGAGCACGCCCGCCCACCGTCTCCCTACGATCACCCGCTGCCTTTTCGGTGACCGGCCGGTCACCGCCCTATCGAAGGACCCCCTCATGCTGGATTCCCTGTGGACGCCGACCACTCTTGGCGGCATATCTCTGCCGCACCGCCTGGTCATGGCCCCCATGACCCGTGACCGGTCCACACCTGAAGGCGTACCGACCGAGCTGAACGCCGAGTACTACGCCCAGCGGGCCTCGCACGCGCTCGTCATCACCGAGGGAACCCAGCCCTCCGCCGACGGCCAGGGCTACCTCCTGACCCCCGGCATCCACAATGACGAGCAGATCGCCGGGTGGCGCAAGGTCATCGACGCCGTGCACGCGGCCGACGGCCGGATCGTCATCCAGCTGATGCACACCGGACGCATCGCCCACCCCGACAACACCCCCCACGGGCGCCGGCCGGTCGCCCCTTCGGCGATCCGGCCGGCGGGCGTGATGTTCACCGCGTCCGGGCCCCAGGAGATGCCGACGCCCCGTGCTCTGTCGACGCAGGAGGTGGCGGCGACCGTCGAGGACTTCCGCCGCGCCGCAGCGGCTGCTGTCGCGGCAGGCGCCGACGGCGTGGAGATCCACGGCGCCAACGGCTACCTGGTGCACCAGTTCCTGTCCGACAACACCAATCAGCGCACCGATGGCTACGGCGGCTCGATCGAGGGCCGGATCCGCTTCGCCGTCGAGGTCGCCGCCGCGGTGGCCGACGAGATCGGCGCCGAGCGCACCGGTATGCGTATCTCCCCCGCAAACCCCTACAACGACATCGCCGAGTCCGACACCGCCGAGCTGTATCCGGCGCTCCTACACGCTCTGCGCCCCCTGGACCTGGCCTACCTCCACGTGATGCACACCGGCGACGAGGAGCTGCTGGGCACCCTGCGCGCGCTGTGGCCGACCACGGTGATCCTCAACCGGGGCGGCACCGACCTGCCCGCCCGCGCCAAGGACATCGACAACGGCACGGCCGACCTCGTCTCCGTCGGCGCCCTTGCGCTCGCCAACCCCGACCTGGTCGAGCGGCTCCGCGCCGGCGCGCCGCTGAACACCCCCGACCCGGCGACCTTCTACGGCGGCGGAGTGGCCGGCTACACCGACTACCCCACCCACACCGGCTGAGGAACCGAACCATGTCCACCCCTGAACCCCGCATCCCCACGACGGCCGGCGCAGGACCGATGAGCTACGCGATCTTCCAACTCGCCCGCGCCCACCGCGCCTACGCCGCCACCCTGTTGCGTGAGATGGACCTGCATCCCGGACAGGAACTGCTGTTGATGTACCTCCTTGACCGGGACGGCCAGTCCCAGTCCGAGCTGCTCGAATGCCTCGGCGTGGACCACTCCACCATCTCCAAGGCGCTACGCCGCATGCAGGATGTCGGCCTGGTCATCCGCGAGCCTGCCGCACATGACCGGCGCGTCATGGTGGTCCACCTCACCGACAAGGGCCGTGCCATGCGCGAGCCCATCGCGGCCCTGTGGCAGGCCCTGGAGGAGACCTCCACCCGGAATCTGTCGGAGCAGCAGGCGGAGTCCTTCGTGGAGACCGCGTACGCCATCACCGAGGCGATCAGCAGCCGTGCGCTGCCAGAGGAAGAGTCCGCGTGACTCCCCGGTGTGCACCCCATGCCCGCCTACGCCGGGGGCGGCTCACCCCCGGCGTACACGGGGAGGACCCCACCACGGACTGGAGTCGTCGCCCCGCATCCGGCTCACCCCCGCCTGCGCGGGGAGGACAGGGCCGGAAGGATGCGCTCCAGTTCAAGCCGACACCTGACTATTCCTCGGTCTGAGCCCGCAGACCAGCGCGCTTTGCATACCGAGCGGCGTCTCTCGGTCGTTGGGGTCCTCCCAGCAGGCGGGGGTGAGTCGCTCCTGTTTCTGATCCCGGGAGAGCGACGTCGACGTATCGTGACGCTGCGAAGAGAGTCCGTTGGTCCGCGATCGGCTGGTGGATGGCGTGGTGGGCGGTCGTCACAGTCGGCTTTTGGCTGCTCAGCAAGGTTACGGATCAGTCACTAGGCCTCGTAGGGTGTGCAGCCACTTCTGCGCTTGTGATCGTCTTGGGTGAGCTTGGTGACCGCCTGCGGCGACGCCGGGGGCGTAAGTTCGTCAGCTCGAACGGCTCAGCCTGTCCTCCCCTCGGAGGCGGGGGTGAGCCGTGGAACGCGGAGAGCGAGCTGCTGACCTGGTCGTCCTCCCCGCGCAGGCTGAAGTGAGCCGGGGTTGAGGCTCACCCCCGCCTGCGCGGAGAGGACAACTGGCGGCCTGGAGTGGATTCGCCAGGCCGAACAGGGCGTCTCCAAGCCCATGCAAGGCTTTGCCAGGCTTCCTTCGCCAGGACCCTTGACGCCGTCACCGCCGGCCTTACCCTCGCCTGGAGTTCCGGCGTCGTCGAGGGGTATGTGAACCGGGTGAAAACACTCAAGAGGGCGATGTATGGCCGAGCCTCGTTCGAACTCCTGCGAGCCCGCATCCTCACCCAGGCATGAAATGCGGCATGAAAACCGCCTCGTCAGCCGACAGGCTGCCGGGTACGTTCGTCTCGTGTGTTACTACGCCGAGCGGCCCTACAAACTGCATGACGTGTGCGTGCCCTGCCGCGTCGCGTTCAAGCAGCACCCCGGGCCTGGCGCACACCGATGCAACCGATGCGCCGAGTCCATGCTCTGTGCTGGCCATGACTTTGCGGCACCACGGCGCCGAGACACGAAGGCGTGGACCGTCGTGGCTGCGGTGCTGGACGCGGGACTGCGTTACGAGGGCCGCGAACCCTGCGGCTGCGGCAGGGAACCCAAGTTCCGCCCTCGTACACGGGCACAGTTGCGAGCACGTCGAATCGCGGCAGCACGAACCGGGACTCCCCTCGCCGAGATGCTCGGACGCGAAGATCCACTGACGCCTGCATGACCCGCCCATCCGGTACACACGTGACTGCCGCTGCACCCGCGAGATCATTCACGGAACTGCGGACAGAGCCTTGAGAACGGCCAGGTACGCTCGTCGCGCCACTCGATCCGGTGTTCAACGAAGTGGGGGATTCCAGCAGCGCCGGGCGTGTTGTCGACCGAGGCCGCCCGCTCGTGGAGTGCGCGAGACGAAACCTCCGGCAGACGCCATGTGCCGTGCTGCCTCGTGAGAACTCTTCCAGAGCGCGGGTCGGGCTTCAGAACGTGCGATCGGCCGTGCCCAGAACAACGAGTTCGGTGCTGCCCAGCGCCTCCGCGAGTGCCTGCGGCGCGCCGCACATGTGGCAGTAGTCCCACTGCGCGCGGCGGATCACCTGGTCCGGGTGACTGAGCGCACGCAGCACGTCCCAGTGCAGGGCCTGGGCCCAGGACGTACCCCGGCTCGCCGTCGACGTCCATGTCCTCCGCGTCGATCGGGGTGTCCGCGAGCGCGAGGCCAAGCGGTGGCTGTCAACGGGCCCGGTGGCGAAGCCCAGGAACGCAGCGGGATCCGCGCCCGAGGGTGCGTCGTTGGCGCTCTCATCGTCGCGGTCCGGCCAGGAGTCGTAGCGCTGGGCGAGAACTCCGTCCCGCCAGACCTCCAACTCCAGTCGGTCACCGTCGTACTGGAAGGCCGCCAGCACCGGGACGCCCAACTCGGCGGTGATGGGCCCGGCGAGCGCGAAGACACCATTGCCGTCGACGAACCGGTCCGGATGGGCGAGGCAGAATGTCGGCCCGGCGGGGTCGCGTAGCCGGCCGTGCAGACCTCGCGCAGGACGGGGGCCGCCTGTTCGAGCGGCACGGGAATCAAGATCGTGCCGTACGTGGTCACGGCCTCACCTCCTGGGACGCGGTGACCCCATGTGGCGGTTACGCTGCGCGGCAAACGAAATACACCCACTTCAGAAGTGCGCCTCGCGCCCGTCCGATGGCCTTTCCCCGTGGTGAGATCCATCGAGCAGGTTTGGGGGCACCCCCGAGCAGGAGGTGGCCGATTTCAAGGCTCTGACCGGATCGGCGTGAACGCTCCTGTAGGTTCTTCCGGACTCGCGTGGGCGGGCCCTCGGTGGAGGAAAAAGGGGGGTGACCGTGGCTGACGAACGGCTTGATGCCGAGTGGCTTCGCGGCTGGTGTGAGCAGGCGGGTGCGGCGCTCGCGAAGCTGATGGAGTCGTTCCAGGCACGGTTTGGCTTCGAGCCGGGAAGCAACGTGGTCGTGCACGCTTCGGAGGCGAGCCATCAGGCCACCGACGTGCTCGTGGAGCTGACGCCGATTCCCTCGGACCTGACCACGATGTACTGGGTGATCGCCGAGGTCTCCTTGCCCGATGTGGAGAACGGCTACTTCGTCCACCCGGCCTTGCTGGTCGCGGACCACTTCCGCGAGTACGGGGCCATCCAGATCGACGGGGAGGAGTCCGCCCTGGTATTCGCCAGCGACGGGGGCGGGCACCTGTTCGCACTGGCGGGCTCCGGGCGGGTCTGGAGGTCGACCACCGCCTCGTGGTTCGATCAGTTCGACCTTGCCGCGGCCAGTCTTCAGGAGTTCTTCGAGGGGCTCTCTCGGCAGATCAGCGGCCGGCTCTGACGGCTGGTCGAAGGGCGAGCCGACTCGAAGCCGGGTGAGGATTCGGATCCTCAGGAGCCGGATTTCACCCGTGCCTGGCCCTTTGCCCTGGTCGGCTTCAGACAGCACGAGACCATCCTCTACGGTGCACAGATGCGCTATTTGTTAGACGCCTTCGCCGTTGGAGCACTGAGGCGAGGTCGGTCCGTCGAGCAGTTTCTGGGCCCCACCGGCTCGCCAGAACGGCCTGGTGTCCGCTGGGTCGAGGTCAGACCAGCTTCCGGACGTTACGAGGTCTTCCTCCACACCGCCCAGGATGTCGGCCACCCGGGCTTCATGGACCTTGTCGAGTTCCCACCGCTCGACCTGGACGACGGAGAGAAAGAGTTCGGTCGTCTGGTCACCACTGCGGACGACCCGCTGACCGCCCTAGTAGGACTCCGTTAGGTCGTTCTTGATCTCGGTGTTCTGTGTGTCCTGCTGGGCAGTGGCTGTTGGCAGGTGGTGCAGATGCCGGTCTAGCACCTCAAGGTGTCCTGGATTGCATCGAGGATCTGGTAGAGGGTGAGGCCGGACCGGGTGCTTTTGGGGCCAGGCGTTGTTCGGTGAGGAAGGCGTGGGCGGCGGTCACGAGGGTGACGTGGTGGTGCCAGCCGGGCCAGGACCGGCCTTCGAAGTGTCCAGGCCCAGGCCGTGCTTGAGTTCGCGGTAGTCGTGCTTGATGCGCCAGCGGACCTTCGCCAGACGGACCAGGTCGGCGATCGCCATGTCAGCCGGCAGGTTGGACAGCCAGTAGTTGGTGGGAGCCTCGGCCCCCTCGGGCCACTCGACCAGCAGCCAGCAGTCCGGCAGGACCCCGTCCCCCCTGCCCTGCTCGGCCGAAGCAGCGGTTCGGATCGGACGCTCGACGGCCTTGCCCGCAGGGCGGATGCGCACGGCGGCGAAGCGGGACCGTAACTCTCCTCGCGAGCCGTTCCGCCAGGCGACGGTGGTGAACGCGTCCTGCGCGAGACCGGCGGCCAGGGCTGTCACTGACGGTGGGGGATGGCGGTAGCGAGGCTGTGGCCAGCACCCGACGGGCCCGTTGCGGGCCGGAGCGACGGGCTGTTCCTCGAAGGGATGGGCGGTCACGTCCGCGCGGACGGCCAGCACGTAGTCGATTCCGCGCTCTGCCAGGCCGGCCCGCAGGTGTGCGTTGGTGCCGTAGGCGGCGTCGGCCACGACGACCGGTGGCCTCATGCCCCAGCCGGCCAGGGTGTCGAGCATGTCCAGGGCCAGCCGCCACTTCTCCCGGTGCGTGACCTCGGGCGGGACGCGGGTGACGGTCCTGCGGCCGGTGTCCGACGCCCACTCCTTCGGCAGGAACAGCCGCCATTGCAGCGGACAGGAGGCAGTGTCGGTGGCGGCGTGGACGCTGACCGCGACCTGGCAGTTGGCGCGTTTTCCCAGGATCCCGCAGTACTGCGGGACCACCGCGACCGACATTCTTCCGTCCTTGGGTACCGACACATCGTCGATCACCCAGGCCGTCGGGGCGATGAGCGGCAGCATCCGTTCGCAGATCCGCCGCTGCACCGGCACCGGATCCCTGGTGGACTGGTTCACGAACTGCTGAAGGTTCTGTTCGTCGCCGTCCGGTAGCCGCGAGGCCATGGCCTGGATGGACTTGCGGCGGCCGTCCAGCATCAGTCCCCGCAGGTAGCAGTCGCGCTTGGCCCGCTGGTCCTTGCGCGGCACCGAGGCGAACACATCCGCAACGTACAACGCCAACATCGCCCGGACACGGTTCACTTCATGTGCGTCCACCCATCCAACATGCCCAGAAACAGCCCAAACCGGAAGACCTAACGGAGTCCTACTAGTGCTGGATTCCTCTTTCGGTGGGTATAGCTGCGGGTAGCGGGGCAGTTGCGGGTGTTCGGGGGCGGGTGCTGGGTAGTGGTGCTGAGGGCACGGCCGGGCCGTGACGAGGGTGAGCAAGCGGTGGTCCACCGCCTGGCGTCGGCCAGAAAGGCGCCCAAGGTTGTGGTGGAGCGCTGCCGGATGGTGGAGCTGAGCTGGGGCGGCTGGCTGGTCCCGCAGATAGCCGACGAGCTGCGGTGCGGTCAGAAGACGGTGCGCCGCTGGCTGCACCGCTTCAACCGCTTGGGGCTGGAGGGACTGGAGGATCTGGGCGGGCAGGGCCGCAGGCGAAGGATCACCGAGGCCGAGCGCTCGAGGATCGTCGGCCTGGTCAGGCTGACGCCGCCGGGTCGGCTGGAGGTGCAGCCGTCGAACGAGATGTGGGCCGCGGACGAGTTGGGGCCCTCGGAGTGGACTTTGGACACACTGGCTGCCGCGGCCCGGGACCTGGGCATCGAGGTCAGCCGCTCCCAGGTACGCCGGATCCTGCTGGCCGAGGGGGTGCGCTGGCGGCGCACGCGCTCGTGGACGCGCTCGGGAGATGTGGACTTCGAGGGAAAAGGACGCGGATCGTCGAGCTGTACACCAGCCCGCCCGACGGCGCGACGGTGGTCTGCGCCGACGAACTCGGCCCGGTGATCCCACGCACCTTCCCGCCGGCACCGGGCTGGTCACCGGACGGACACCGCATCAAAAACGAGCTCGACTACTCCCGCGGACCGGAGAAGACCTGGGTCTACGGCGCCTTACGCGTCCGGGACGGCCAGGAGCTCACGCTGACGGCCACCTCCCGTAACAGTGCCTTCTACCAGCAGTTCCTTCAGCTGGTCGAGGACGCCAACCCCGTCGGGGACATCTACGTGATCACCGACAATCTGTCCTCCCACAACAGCGTGTCCACCCGAACCTGGCTCGAGGAACATCCCCGCATCCAGCATGTGTTCATCCCAGTCGGCGCCTGCTGGCTCAACCTCCAAGAAGGCTGGTGGCGCATCTTCCGCAAGACCGCCCTGGCCGGACGCTCCTTCGGCGACCGCGACCACATCACCCACGCCACCGAAGTGGCCACAGCCCAGCTCAACGCCCGCGCCCGACCCTGGATCTGGGGCAGACCCGCACCGCCCACCAGGCGTTTACGCCGCCGCTATGTGTACTTCCTTTGAGGAATCCAGCACTAGTGCTGGATTCCTCAAACTCTGTACACATATCGGCGTCGCAGTCGTCGGGTTGGGGGTGCCGGCCTGCCCAGATCCATGGCTTTGCGCGGGAGTTGAGTTGGCTGGTCGCGAGGGTGGTGGCGTACGCGATGTCGTTGGGGTTGGCGAAGGATCGGCCGGCGAGGGCGGCCTTGCGGAAGATGCGCCACCAGCCTTCTTGGAGGTTGAGCCAGCAGGCTCCGACGGGGATGAAAGCGTGGTGGATGCGGGGGTGGCCCTCGAGCCAGGTCCGGGTGGACAGACTGTTGTGGCTGGACAGGTTGTCGGTGACGATCCAGATCTGGCCGGTCGGGTTGGCGTCCTCGACCTGTTGCAGGAACTGCTGGTAGAAGACGCTGTTCCGGGAGGACGCGGTCATGGTGAGGGCCTGGCCGTCGGCCGGCCGCAGGCCGCCGTAGACCCAGGTCTTCTCCGGTCCGCGGCTGTAGTCGAGCTCCGCTTTGATCCGGTGCCCGTCGGGTGACCAGGCGGGTGCGGGCGGGAAAGTTCGGGGGATCACGGGTCCCAGCTCGTCGGCGCAGATCACCGTCACGTCGTCGGGCGGCTGGGTGTAGAGGCCGATGATCCTTGTCCTTTTGGGACGAAGTCCGGGTCCTTCGACCGCATCCACGACCGGGTGCGACGCCACCTCACCCCCTCGGCGAGCAGGATGCGGCGCACCTGCGAGCGGCCCACCTCAATCCCTTCGACCTGTGCTGCAGCGGCCAGAGAATCCAGCGTCCACTCGGCGGGTCCCGACTCGTCGAAGGCCCACAGTTCCCCGACGGGCTCCCACCGCAGCCGCCCCGGCGGGACGGTCTTGACCAGGGAAATGATCCGGGACCGCTCCTGCTCGGTGATCCGCCGCTTGCGGCCCTGCCCGCACAGATCCTCCAGCCCCTGCAGGCCGGCGCCGTTGAAGCGGTGCAGCCAGCAGCGAGCTGTTTTCTGGCTGCAGCCCAGCTCCACAGCGATCGCCGACACCCGCAGCCCCGACCAGCTCAACTCGATCATCCGGGCCCGCATCACCACATCCCGCGGCGCCTTCCGTGCCCGCGCCAGCCGGCGGACGACAGCCCGCTCATCCTCATCATGCTCCGGCCGTGCCCATAAAACCATCGCCCAGCACCCGCCCCCGAGCACCCGCAACTACCCCGCCACCAGGACATATACCCAGCCAAAGAGGAATCCAGCACTAGGTCCTGTCTGATAAATGATCAAGCTATGGGCGGGCGAAATCGTCGGCTGCGTGGCCACAACGGCAGCGGTAGCCCTGAAGGGTCAGGCCCTTCAAACGGACGCATCGGCGCGTGAAGGGCTGAGCCGCATGACCAGTGAAGCCGATGAACTGCGTGAGCGGGCAACGCGTCTGGCAGTCGAGGCCCGCTGGTACCTGGAACTTGACTGGTCCTGCCAGGGCCGCAGCGGCACGATCCGCGTCGACGATCCCGGCGGGCCGTTCGGGACAACGGCCATCGAGGGAATGCCGCACTACTGGTACAGCAGGAACGACGTGGGCGCGCATGCCTGGGTCCCGTACGCCGGATAGTCCGTCCGCCCCGTCGGCGAGCGGACCCGCACGGATCGGGGCGGCGGGCCGTTGCCGTCGTCACCGCGGCGCCCACGGCTCCGTCGTGAGCATTTCCGGAAACAGAATGGCCTGAAATATCACGGTGCGGCATGGACGCCTCTGACTCCATGCCGCAGAATCTAGCCCGTGGTCGGTCCGTGAAGATCGCGAACTTCTTTTCCTTGGGACGCTCGCCCTGCGGCAGGCGCCTTCAGTGGCACACGTTGCGCTCGGCCGTTCTCCGCTAATCAAGCGCTGCGCTGCGGCGGTTGACCACCGTGCTCAGTCTCCCCTCTCCAGATCGAGGTTGCATGCGCACTAAAATATTGGGCTGCCTGTTCGGCGTGGCCTCGATGACCGCTGTCGCGCTGATCGGCGCCCCCGGCGCTCAGGCCGCTCCGCCCACCACCTCCCACTCGGCCCACGCGGCCACCATCAGCGTGCCGGCCGGCGAGAACAGTGCGACCATGACGGTGGGCGGAAGCACAGTGACCGTCACCAGGTCAGCACCCTCCGTCGCCGTACTCACCTGCACCGTCAGCCCCGGCAAGCCGTACCACGGCGCTGCCGGCGTGACATCCACGGTCTGGGCCTACTGCAACAGCAACGCGGCCACACTGACGTTCGGGACGGCCCTGTACTTCTACGGATCCAACGTCAGCCAGAACAATGCGACCAAACACAACTGCACATCGTGCTATGTGACCGTTACGGCGCCCTATGAGGCCGGCCAATGGAAATCGGGCGCGATTCTTGGATACTTCGACAGCAGTGGGAACGGGCAGTTCACCGATGAGGCGTACAGCGCAACGGCGAGTCTGTAAAGAGCCGTTGTCGTACCGATCATGGAGCTTGTTGATCGAACGGGAGTCGCGTTCGGGTGATCGCCATGAGGGCGGCGTATGAAGGCAGGGCCTCCTGCATAGCTCGTGGATGTCGAAGCCCGAGCAGAGGTTCGGCTCATGTCACAGCTCGATGCGCTGGGTGTCCCGCAAACGGCGTTCACGGCTCAACCGCGCAGGCGGCGAAGTCTGTTCGCCCGGTGGTCACGGCAGCCGCGTAGCCACAAGATCAGCGAACACACCTGCAGTCCCGCCTGGTAACGGGTGGCAAGTTTGTCGAACCGTGTGGCGACGGCCCGGAACTGTTTGAGCCGGTTGAAGCAGCGTTCCACGACGTTCCGGTGCTTGTATGCCTCCCGATCGAAGGCGGGGCGGCGGCCGTCGGCACTGCCCTTTCGACGCCGGTTGCCGACCTGGTCGGAGCGTTCGGGGATTGTGGCCTTGATGCCACGATGCCTGAGCGCGGCCCGGATAGCCCGGGAGGAGTACGCCTTGTCGGCCAGCACCCGGTCAGGTCGGCGTCGGGGCCTGCCCATCCCGGACCGGGGAACGTAAATGGCGTTCAGGACTGCGTCGAACATCGTGGAGTCGTTGACGTTGCCCGGTGTCAGGACGATGGACAGCGGCAGGCCTCGTCCGTCGACGGCCAGGTGGACCTTGGTGGTCAGCCCTCCCCGGGATCGGCCGAGAGCCTGCCGCGCCGCCGAGCGTTGCGAATCCTCCAATTTGTACCCGCAAGGCTCCCCTTTTTGCGGGTGCCAGCGGCGTGCTGGTGGGCACGATTGATGGTGGAGTCCACCGACACGGTCCACTCGATGCGGCCCACCGCGTTATCGCGGACCTGCGCGTGCTCGAGCAACCTGGCCCATGTGCCATCGGCTTCCCAGCGGGCGAAGCGTTCGTAGGCAGTCTGCCACGGGCCGTACCACTCGGGCAGATCTCGCCACGGAGCACCGGTTCGCAGCCGCCACAGCACCCCGTCGATCACCTGCCGGTGATCCCGCCAGGGCTTACCCCGCCCATCCATCGCAGGAAGCAGCGGTCGTATTTGCTCCCACGCCGCATCCGTCAGTTCACCTCGACCAGCCACAAGATCAATTATCAGACACGGCCTAGCCGAGGCTGCGGGTCGCGCGGGGGCGGTCAGCGGCCGATGGGTCAACACCGGCCTGGCACAAGACGAATACATCGACTTCGTACGAGCCGGGCGCCCAGCACGTGAATCCTCCGACACGCAGCCCCCGATCTGACCAACGGTCGGGTCGTCGAACCTGGAAATTCACGGAACCGCGGTCAGAGCCGTTTTCAAAGATCCTCATCATGTGATCACTGTTCGGCTCACCTCCGCCTACGCGGGGAGGACGGCCCTGCCACCAGGGGGTGTGGCTGGGCGGCTGTGGAGGCTGGCTGACGACCAGGCTCTGCACGGACAAGATCTGCCACTTCGCGCATATGCCGGATCCGGACGCTCCCGATTCCTTGTGCGTCGGACGAGCTCGAGGACATCTGGAACGGGCAGCGCCGACCACCTCTCCATCAAGGCCGCCGTGACCGACTGGATGGCCCGCCGCGGTCTCAGGGGCGAGGCCAGCATCCTGCGGGATCCGATCGGTGAGATCAGGCTGGGCGCGCAGGTCACCGCCGAGCCCAGCGGGTACGAGCCGCTGCACTTCATCCTGGACAGTTCCGCCCTTCCCGAGCCTGGGGGTTTACACGCCGGCACTGTCCTCGGACCGGGGATCGATCCGGATCCGCGCATCCTGCGCGAGCAGGGCTACGTGCACCGGGTCCGCTGTGTGCCTGACGGAGCGCACCGCAAGGTGCAGATCGGCACCGAGCACAGCAACGGCACGTTCGACTGGTACGACTTCGTCTCCGACACGGTGGGGCTCAATCCCGACGGGTTGTCCACTCCCGCGGTGGTGGAGATCCGGCGCCGGCGCAGCGACATTGTGCCGATCGGCGTGTACGCACGCGATCTGACCGCAAAGCCCACCGTCCCGTCCCCGCACTTCGCCACAGCACCGGCCCAGCCGGTCGACCACACCGCGATCGAAGCGCTGCGCAAGACCCTTGCCGACCGCGCGAGCGTGACGCGCCTGCAGCACTGCCTGGACCTGCTGGAGGCGGCCACTCGGCAGGGAGCCACGGCAGAGGCGAACGACCTCATGCGGCAGGCCTCGGATGAGCTGCTGCGGCTGCGCCGCGGCGTGGGCGCTCAGATCCCCGTACCGGCCGTACGGTCCCGTTCCCGGAAGCCGAAACGGCTCCCAGTGCCGACGTCTGCCGTCGCCTCCGCTCAAGAGTCGGGCAGCGCCGCTGTGCGGCAGGGGCGCCGCCAGGAACGGCAGTCTCGCCGTACGGCGATCCGCCAGGCGCGGAACATCCTGGACCGCCTCACCCAGCCGGTTCCGCTCACCGATGCCGAAATCCCGGAATTGGTTCAGGAGCTGACCGAAGCGGTAGACCGCGCCGGGAACGGACTGACTCTCAGCGAGCAGCGCAGGGCGCGATCCTGGATCGAAAGGCCGGCTCAGCCGGAAGCGGCCCGCACCCCCTTCGAGCGCGAAGCCCTCATGCCGGAAAGCTTGCGCTCTGCCGCCACCGCCATTCGCGGGGCACTGAAGAAGACCGCCTGCGAGCAGACCACCACTACGTGGGCCACGCTGAAGCGCCAGCTCGGCTCGGCACTGCCGCGCATGACGGCCGACGAACGCTCCCGGTCGTCGCCCGGCCGGACTACGGCAGAGGGCCGCCGGGTGCGGAGGTTCGGCGTACGCCGGGCTGCGCGAGCCAGTCAACTGGGCTGTGACGCTGACGGGTTGGGCAACCGGCCCGGTTCGCGCTCAGCGGCGTCCGTGGCGGCGCTCGGCCCGGTTGCGGGGCGGGAGCGGTCGGGCGGACTCGGCCCGCTCCTCCTGCTCGCGCACCCGGCGCTCGTAGTCCTCGCGGGCGCCGATCTCGGCGGCGGTGCGGCGCGCGAGCGTCGGGGCGGCCCAGGTGCCGATCGCCCAGGCGACGGTGGCGGGCAGGACGGGCGCGAGGAGCAGCAGCGTCCAGCGGCCGCCGGCGGCCGAGGCGGCGTTCCTGCGCTGCCGGGAACGGTGCTCCCGCCATGCCTGTTCGGGGGTGGGGATCTCCACCGGTGCGCGCCGGGTGCGCACGAAACCCGCGACGAGGCTGAGCAGGCAGGCGACCGCCGTCACCGCGTACACCGCGGTACGTACGGAGCGGGGCACCCCCACCGCTTCCCAGAACCCCGCGTAGAAGGCGGTCACGACGAGGCCGGCGAACAGCAGCAGGGCGAGCTGGAAGCAGCCATGTGCGATCCGGCGCAGCCAGTACCCGGCGCCCCGGTCGAACCAGGTCGTGCCCAGGCGCGGAATCGCCGCCGGCTCCACCTGCTCCCCGGGGACGCCGTCCACCGTACTTTTCATGTCGTCCCCACCAACATCAGAAGATCTTGTGCCACAGCGCCTTGGACTTGTCGCCGATCCAGTGGCCGGTGCCAGTCACCGTACCTTCGCCCGTGTGCCACGCCTGGGCCCCGGAGTGGCCGATGCCGTACAGCGTGCCCACGACCGCGCCGTGGTCGTCCCAGTCCTCGCTCCAGTGCTCGTGGAGCAGCTTGTCGGCGACGGTTCCCACGCCGACGACGACCGCGCCGCCGACCGCGGCCGTGGCGACCACCCCGTCCACCGGGATCGAGGCCGCGAGACCGACACCGGCACCCAGGGCCACCAGGCCGCCGCCCACGTCGACGAGCACCGAGTGGCCCCAGGACCAGCCCTCGTCGTGGACCTGCTTGGCCTCCAGACCGCCCACGGCCACCGTGGCCGCGACGTCGATGACCGGGATCTCCTTGAGGAACCGGGGAGCGCCCTCGGCGAGTTCACTGCCGCGCAGGACGTCCGCCATCTTGTAGTTGAGGTACCGGTCGTACGGCACATGGGAGCTGCCGTTCTCCAGCCCGGCCAGCCGCCCTTCCAGGCTGTCGAGTTGGTCGGCGGCGGCCTGCCACTCCCCGCGCAGCTTGAACGCCTTGGGGAGGTTCGCGTCCGCCGTCCGGAACTTGGTCTCCTCGTCCTTCAGCGCGGACAGCGCCTTGTCGTGCTCCTCCTGGGCGTACTTGATGTCGTCGGCCATGTCCAGGCCGAGGGCCCGGTCGCCCTCCGCTCCAGCGGTCCACAGGCCGCGCAGGTAGTCGGCGACCACGATCTTGTCGCCCTTCTGCACGGCTCGCTGGGGTCGATCTTGGCGTAGAGCTGGCCGATGTGCTTGGCGGCGAGGAGCCGGGCACGCTGGGCCTGGTGCATCAGCTCCGTGTAGAGGGTGGTGTAGTCGTTGTTGGACAACGTGACCGGATGGATGCCGAGGTCGACGGCGGTCTGCTTCTGTTCTTTTCCTGCCCGCACCAACGCGATGGCCCGGGCGCGGAACTCAGCGGGGTAGGCGCGGGGCATGTCCGGCAGCCTTTCGTGAAGGCCGTCAGTTAGCCAGCAGAACTGGAACCTGAGAGGCGGGGCAGGTCAACCTGTCACCCAAACCTGCACCAGACCCGTCGGTAGGTGGCTGTGTCACTTCTCGTGGAGGTCGTTTCGACACGAGTTCGGGAGTCACTCACGGCGCTCCTGCTTGATCAATGTTGATGAGAATTGATGTCGCCTAGAGCGCGACAGGAGCCCCGTACTTGTTGCCGTGTTCCCACTTGTGAGAGCCTCTGCGAGGCCATGAGGCGCCTGGCGGAGCGTGCGCCGAGCGCAGGTGATGAGTACGTCCCAAGGAGAGTGACTGGGGGCGTGTGGAGGCTGTTTCGTGTGATGGGAGGCCAGCTGACGGGTGCTCTCTCTTTCATATTCATGCTGCTGGCGCTGGAGAACAAGACTGCAATTTTTGCGTCGCGACCACGACCATATGGGCATGACCTTCGCATTCTCGGATGCCGAGACCTTCCGTGCCCTCGAAGAGCGACTTGCGCACGTGCGCTGGATCGTCGGCGGCACGGGTGCCAGCAAGAGCACGCTGACCCGGTTACTGGCCGACCGGTATGACGTTGCGGTCTACCGAGGCGATCATGCAGAACGCGGCTGGCTCGACCGGTGCACTGCGCAACGCCACCCGCACCTTGCCGCCCCGCGGAACCTGCCGCCCGGAGCCATGTGGCACGACCGCACCCCGCACCAGGTGTTCCAGGCCATGCCGAGCCTGCACGGCGAAACCGTCGGCTTCGTCGTCGACGATCTCCTCGCCCTGTCTGACGACCGCATCATTCTGGTCGACTACTTCGGGATCCTGCCTCGTCACCTGGCACCGCTGCTGCGCCAACCGGACCAGGCCGCCTTGCTCCTTCCCACTCCCGCATTCAGGGAGAACGCACTTACCAACCGCTATGCGGATCCCGCTCGGACTCGGGCCAACTGGGGCAGCGAGGATCCGACAGACACCTTCACCAAACGCCTGGCCCGCGACGCTCTGTGGGACGAGGAAGTCCGCAGGCAGGCCCCGCTCCACGGTCTCGACACGACCGTGATCGACGGGACAGCCTCTGCGTGCGAGCTGGCGGACCGTATCGCCACTCGCTTCGGGCTGGCACCTGGGCAGCGAGCCTCTTCCAGCTGAAGCCTTCCACGGCGCAGGGTTCAACCGGCGGCAGCCGTGCCCTGATTGCCCGTCTGCGGGGGCGTCATGCGAGTCGAACTGATCCAACCCGCCGCCAGCGTTGCTCTTCGACCTGTCGGACCAGATGCCCGAGGAGATTATCGCGCTCATCGACGCGTCCACCGAGGACGCGGAGATGCGGGCTCCGGGCCTGGCGGCAGCGTTCGGTGAGTGGTGCTGACTCGTCTACACGGTCTACGGAGACGTGATCGAAGTACTGGACGTCGGCTGCGCTCAGTGAGTCCCTGCTCGGTCGCCTGGCTGTCACCGCGTATCGGGGCGGGACTCGTAGTGCAGGCTGTGGAAACGACCGTCCTTCTCGCGCCTTGCGGGGTCGCCTCCCAGCGCCCGTACCGCCTCGATCGCATACCGCTGTTCCCGCTCGTCGGTGAAGAGACGCTGCGGATAGGTGTGGGTGACGTCGACGGTGGTGCTCAGACCGTGCGCGGCCAGTGCCCGGACGATCGGGTGGTACGACACGGTCCGCAGAACGAACGCGCTGACCCACACCGGCCTTCTGACACTGGACAGCAGTGCGGTGAATGTGCGGGCGGTGATATAGCTGCCGCCGCCTGTCAGGGTGATGAGACCGACCTCGGCGAGCGCGCGCCTCAGACCGGGACTGGGTGAGCTCTGTTCCAGGTCGTCGGTGAAGGCGGTGTCCAGCAGTCCCACCCCGAGCGCGTACTGCACGGCGGGTGCAGCGATGTCCAGGCCGAAGACAGGTACTGCGTCCGGTCGGCGTCGCTCGGCATAGAACTCCTTGTCCCCTGCGGCGAGCTCTGCCGTCGACATCGTCTGGCAAGCAGGGGAGGTGTACCGCTCGTACATCTCCGCCAGCGTGACGTCGTGGTTGAGCAGCGCGGCGTTGATCCCGTACGAGCAGCACACGTCCAGCATGGCCGGCCTGCCGCGGTGTCCGTCGTCGAGCGCCGTCCGGTCGGTTGCTACCTGCCGGAAGACCGGCTGGGCATGATGTGGGATCTCGTACTCAAGCGGGGCCAGCCGCTGGAAGTACGCGCGGGGGTCCGGACGGTCGTAGATGTCGTCGAACCGCGATTTGCCGCCCGCCACACCGCCGGTACCGCCAGCGCCGGATTCGGCCATTTCCTACCTCTCCCTCCCGGAACATGGATTTACGTCCATCATGTCCTGCCTTCCGTGCCGGGGACGTCCGCCGCGCACGGCGCAGCACAGAGCACACCGGGTCGCGATTCAGCCGCTGACGACACCGCAGGGGGATTCTCCGTAACACCGCGATCGCCGCTCAGGCGCAATCCCTCACACTCCACGGCATCCCATGGTCAAACCGGACATTCGCGGACTACTCCGGGGCCCTCTCCGGTGCTCACCCCGGACGGGCTCGCCACGGCGGTGGTGGACGCGGTGGAGGCCGGGGCATGGATCGTCCATCTCAGTCTGGGGGGCGACGGCCACGCGCTGGCCCGCAGCCGTCCGCTGGACGACGCCTTCGACCATGCCAGGACACGCGGTGTTCTGGTCGTGGTGGCCGCCGGCAACCACGGGCATGTGGGCCCCGCTCCCCTGCTGACCCATCCCTGGGCCCTGCCGGTCACCGCCTGCGACCCGCTCGGCGGACCACTGCCCGGCGCCAACCTCGGCATCGGCATCGGCCGCTCCGGCCTGCGCGCGCCGGGCCTGCGGGTGCTCACCACCACACCGGGCTGCGGCTACAGCCGTTCAGTGGGACCAGCGCCGCCGCCCCCTTCGTCACCGGCACGGCAGCCCTCCTGTGGTCCACCGCACCCGACCTGCCCGCCGCCCGGATCCGGGCCGCCCTCTGCCTGCCCGGGACGGCTCGTCGAAGCATCGTGCCGCCTTTGCTGAACGCGTCGGCGAGCCTGCGGGCACTGGGCCGCGCTGCCTGAACCCGCAACGGATTTGGGTGCGGCTCTTCGTACTGATGACCGCTGTGGCCGACTTCAGCTATCGCAGTCGACCTGTAACACCGCTTACGGTGGGAGGCGCTGGCCACCTGCCGGAGATCACCGTTGGTGAGCAGTCACGACTCGCTCGGCCACTGGATGTGCTGGCGGCGCGGTGGCCCCTTTCGGTGGGCCGGGCGGCCGCTGCGGGCGCGGGGAGACGCTTTTACCGTGAGGGACAATTCGCGCCGCAGCAACGAGACGGTGCACCACCATCACGTACCCGTCGGCGCCGTCCTCCACCTGGCTCATTCCGATCATGACCTGGTGGTTTTCCTTGAAGCGGGCGGAGTGGTCGACCCGGAGAACGTGCTGGATGATCCGCCGCTCGTGCAGTGGTGGGGGCGGGCGCACCAGTGGCGCTGTCGGAAGCCGGGCTTGGAGGCATGTGACAGTGTCACTGGCCAGTTTGGATGCTCCTGAGCGCGACGGCATGGCACGTGATCAACAAGTCCGTTCTCGTGGGAGTCTGCGGGGCCAGGACGATGACGTGGAGCCGGAGGTACCCCGCCCGTGGCGGCGAGCATCAATCCCACCGTCAGGAGGCGCCGCCTGGGGGCTGAGCTGGGCCGGCTCCGTAAGGCCAGTGGGCTGACGAGCGCAGAAGCGGCTGAGCGGCTGATGGTCTCCCAGTCCAAGATCAGTCGCATGGAAAACGGCCGTCGCGCCATCAGTCTCCGCGATGTGCGCGACCTGTGCGCACTCTACGGAGTGACGGACCAGCAGGTCATCGACTTGCTGATGGAGCTGGCCAGGGATTCCGGGCAGCAGGGATGGTGGCATGCCTACGGCGACATTCCGGACAGCGTCTACGTCGGCCTGGAGACGGAGGCCGCCTCGATCCATGCCTACGAGCCCCTGGTAATTCCCGGTCTGTTGCAGACCCCCGCCTACGCGCATGCGGTCATCGGCGAAGCGGTTCCCCCGCTCACGGCTGAGCAGGCCGCCGCACGCCTGAAGGTGCGGCTGCGCCGGCAGCACCGGATCTACGATCCGGCCCGCCCGCTGCGCCTGTGGGTCGTCCTGGACGAGGCGGTCCTGCGCCGTGTCGTCGGATCTCACGACGTGATGCGTGAACAGCTGGAGTACCTGAACGCGTTCGGCGCGGAGCCGCACATCACCGTGCAGGTCCTCCCCTATGCGGTCGGGGCTCACCCAGGTCTGTCGGGACAGTTCTCCATCCTCCAGTCCACCGACGGCCCTGAGGCGGGGGTGGTGTACCTGGAGCGGTTCACCAGCGGCATCTATCTGGAGAAACCGTCCGACGTGCAGCACTACAGCGTGTTGTACGACCACCTCCAGACCCAGGCTCTCGACCCCGACAGCACCCGCCGGTTCATCACCAACGCCATCAAGTCGCACATCGGTGCGGCGAGCCGTCCCTGAGGCCCGCGCCCCTCGCAGCGACCGGCCACCTCTCCGCCGCGCAGGCCCGCGCCCACGCCGTGGTGCCGCTCGGACTCGCTCACTGACGGCGGCTCAGGCACGGCCCCCGGCAGGTTGTGCCTCGAGACCCACGACCGGTCGCCGAGTGCCGACTTCTGCATGCGAATTCCGAACGGACCTCGAGCTGTCCATCTCTTGTTCTTCGCAGGGAATCCCGGCCTTGAGGCCGGGCGGGAATGCGATCCTCGGTCTGGGGGCGCGAAGCGCCGGAGTTCTCTGCGCCTTTGTGGTGAGGGTCAGGCTGGGCGCTTCTGGTCCGTACGCTCGCCAGCCTTCACGCTACTCGGCTTCCCCTGCGGTCCGTACGGCCCTCGCTCAGCCGGTGCTGTGGACCCGAGTTCAGGAACCTGTGGGCGAAGACGGGCACGCCAGCCGGTGCACCGAAAGCCACCAGGCCCGGCCCCGGCCGCTCGCTTGGCTCGAAGAACCGACAACCCGCCACCCGCTACGACGTCGGACGAGTCCTCGCCACCGGCGAGTCCTACACCCGACCCGCGCGCCACAAGCAAGGAACCAAGCCCCGGCGCACTGGCGACACGACCCGCCCGACGCCTAATCCGGGGCGCGAAGCCGTCCCCGGATCCGGCATGCTGGCCCCGTGAACAGCAAGCTCAGAAAGGACGATGCCGCGTAATCGGCCGTCCCAAGTCCGCGCCGCCGGACGTCACCCGAGGCGACAGACGCATGGAACACCAACGCCTGGGTTGCCGCGTGGCTCCGGCAAGCTTGCCGGAGCGGTTTCCCGCCTCGAACACGATCGGCTCTGGCCTGGGGCGATAGCCCAGGCCTTGCAGCAGTGGTCACGAACAGCCCACCGCCCCAGTCGTGCTCTCTCCGGCGGTTGTGGTTGTCCTTTGTGTAACCCCTTCTACACAACCGACGAGCGGGGAGTTCTGGAAGCGGCAATGCACGCTCTTCCGCCACAGGCGGCGCGTGAACTGCGGCGTCTGGTGAAACCGCTCGACGATCTCTACATCGCCAAAACCTGGCCCGACCCCTTCGCCTCGCCCGACGACGGATGGTGGGTAAGACGCTGTTGGGGATAGACCTACGTCGATCGCTGCCCAGCACCGTTGCCTGCCCAGCGGAGTCGTTAGACGGCAAACTCAAGCCTCGATGTACGCGACGACCACCACACTGCGCAGTGCGGTGACGAAGTACAGGACGCGGACGCGTTCGATCTCGTCTGTGTACTGGCGCAGTTCGGGGTGGGTGGTGTCGCCGGGGATCGGTTCGCCGATCTCGGGTCGACGGAGATGGCGACCAGGGCGCGGTCCAGGGCGTGGATCTGGTGTTCGTCGGTGAGGTTCTCCAGCTGCTTCGCGGCGGAGTCGCTGAAGGCGATCTGAGCGCGGCGCCGTCCGGGCATCAGGCCACAGCCGGGCGCTGGGCTGCGAGGCGGGCAAGGTGGGCCTCGCGCAGTTCCTCCCACGGCGTGCACTCCTTGACCGCAGGTAGTCCGGGTCAGCGATGCGGGCGGCGATCTGACTGAATCGGGAGTCCGAGGTGGACCAGGTCGACGTACGGGCCTGCTCGGCATCGAGCTGCACGGCCGAGCTGACGTGAGAGAGGGCGGGATCGGTGTGAAACTGGGCACGGAAGGGGTGATCCCCGTGTCGGACCCACCGCACGCCTCCTCCGGTCCAGACACCGCCGTCGACGAGAATCGGCTGGAAGACCTGATCATCGAGGCGCAGACTGCCCTGCCAGTCGAACTGCCCGCCCTGGCGAACCGGTGCGCCTCCGCCCTCGGCCTGGACACCGCGTTGATCTACCTCGCCGACCTGCAACAACAGCTGCTCATCCCACTCGACGAGGCTCGGGAGCCGCTGCCGGTGGACCGCTCGTCGGCCGGCTGGGCGTACCGCACGGTCTCTCCGCGGGTGGCCGAGTCCGACGACGGCTTGATCCTCTGGATGCCTCTGGTCGATGGTGCGGAGCGGCTGGGCGTGCTGGCGGTGCGGACCGCCTCGCTCGACCGGGTGCGAATGCGCCGCAGCCGGATGCTGGCCCATCTGTTCGCCATGCTGATCACCTCCAAGCGCGCCTACAGCGACTGGCTCGCCGCCCGCACCCGCACTGCGACCATGCGGTTGCCCGCCGAGATGCTGCGGGCCTTCCTGCCACCCCGCACCATCGGCAGCAGCAGATGCGTATCGACCGCGGTCCTGGAACCGGCGTACGACGTCGCCGGCGACGCTTTCGACCACTCGGTGGTCAAGGACATCCTGCACACCATGATCCTCGACGCCATGGGTCACGATCTGACCGCCGGCCTGACCACGTCGGTCGCCATGGCGGCAGCGCGCAACGCCCGCCGGAGCGGCGCCGACCTGGCCGACGTCGTCGGCTCCGTCGACCAGGCGCTCGCCCAGTGGCTGCCCGACTCTTTCTGCACCGGCGTGCTGTGCCGGCTCGACGCCGAGACCGGGGTGCTGCGCTGGGTCAACTGCGGTCACCCCCCACCGCTGCTGATCCGTGCCGAGCGGGTGGTCGCCCGGGCGCTGGACAGCCTCCCACAGCCGCCGATCGGCCTGGCCGGCCCACTCGCCCCGGCAGCCCGGCAAGTCCACGAGGCGACCCTGGAACCGGGCGATTGCGTCCTGCTCTACACCGACGGCGTCGTGGAAGCTCGCGACGCGGACGGTGCGGAGTTCGGCCTTGACCGGTTCACTGACTTCATCATCCGCTCCTCCTCCGCCGGACAGCGCCCGGCAGAGGTGCTGCGACTGCTCATCCACGCCATCCTCGAATACCAGCGCAACCAACTGCGGGACGATGCCTCCATCCTGCTCTTCGAATGGCGTCCGCAGCACCGGTGACGCGGCAGTCGGTACGGGATGTCCCGTGCAACGGCGTCGCCGCGGCCCGGACATGCCCCTCACGCCAATCTTCTGCATCAGGCGAGTGTCCATCACTTTTTGTAGATCTGGCATGCACAATAAGTGATGATCCACCTTCCTCTCCGTGGACATGTCGGTGGGAGGTGGGTTCCTGCTGCTGTGGTCACCGTGGCAGGCCAGGGCGGTCGCCTCGTCATTCCCTCACCGGGGCGACCGCCTGCCGGCCCGACCTCCCTACCAGCGCATGCCGAGAGCATCGAGTTCCGCGGCACGTTCAAGTGCCCTCGCGGGCGTGGAACTGACGAGCCGCAGCGAGATGGCCGGCCCACCGGTCGGCTTGCGTGCGCGCAGGCGGCTGCTCCGCCTCGCGGGCGGGCTCAAGTCCCAGGACGCTGTCGAGCATCCACTGCTGCGCGGGCGTCAGCGCATCCCAGCCGACCCGCTGCGCCTCGTCCAGGTCCAGACGTCCTCTCCCTGCACGAGCACCTCGCCCGCCCGCACTGGCAGGGCCCCACAGGACCGGACGTGCGCGAAAGTGAGGTGGAAGCCGCGCTGCCAGGGCGGCCGGCCGTCGTCCTCGTGAGTCTGGCGCTGACGCTCGCCGCCGCGGCCGGGGCGTCCAGCGCCGCCACCAACACGGCCGCCGGCAGCCGACAGCACCGGCTGAGCGAGGGCCGTACGGACCGCCAGGGAAAGCCGAGCAGCGTGAAAGCTGGCGAGCGTACGCGGCCTGGTCCGGCTATAACGCGACCAGCGCCTGGTCATGGTTGCGTGACGGCGGGACCATCTCCGGCGCCACCGGCACGACCCGGACCCTGACCTCGGACGACTACACCCACAAGATGGCGTGCAAGGTCACGGCCAGCAACGGTGCGGGTTCGGCCAACTCCACGTCCCCGGCCATCAGGTCGCCGTCGGCCCTGCGGCGAAGGCCGCCAAGGCGCCCTCGCTCAACGGCACCGCCAAGATCGGTTACCGGCTGACGGCCGCACACGGCACCTGGTCGCCGACGGCCACCTCGTACTCCTACACCTGGAAACGCAACGGCAAGGCCATCGCCGGTGCCTCCAAGTCCACCTACATCGTGGTGAAGGCCGACAAGGGCCAGAAGATCACCGTGACGGTGACCGCCCACCACTACGGCTGGAGCGACGGGTCGGACACCACCACCGCACCGGTCACGGCGCGCTGAGGAACGCTTCGGGCGGTCGAGGCGTCAGCCGAGAACCGGACTCCCATGGCCGGGGGCGCCACGGCCCTCCTTCTCCGATGGGTGGAGGGCCCGGATGCGGTCGTCCTCCCACCCTTCCTCCGCACGGAGGTGAAGCAGCATCTCACCCGGTTCGCTGAGAAGGGGCACGAAGACCCTCAACCATCCGGTGGTCGGCGAGCTGATCCGGACTGGGACACCCTCACCGCCAGCACCGACCCCGACCAGAACCTGACCGTCTGGACCGCCGCGCCCGGCTCCGTCACCCGTGACCGGCTGTGTATCCTCGCCTCCTGGGCCGCCGACCAGAACGTGCACGTGCCGCCATCGCCCTCCGCCAGCTGACGGACGGGCTCAGGAGGTCAGCGGTTCTGCTCCGGCTTCCGGGCGGTGTCGCCCGCCGGGACGGCGCGGAGCATGGCCCTGTAGAGGTCGTCGTGCTCGGGCGAGGCGGGAAGGGGGGCCCGGGCCGGGGCCTCGAAGGACTGGATCATCAGGGCGACGACGCGTCGCCAGGCGTCCGGAGCGGCGTCGCCGCAGGCGTTGACGACGCCGAGGTTGGCCATGTGCAGCAGTACCAGATCCGAGGGGTCGAAGTCCTCGCGCAGCCGGCCCGTGGCCTTGGCGCGGCCGATGAGCCGCACCATGCCCTCGTACGCCTCGTTCCGGCGCTTCTCCATGGCCTTGGCGGTGGGGAAGGTCATGGTCAGGACGTCGGCGAAGCCGTTGTCGGCGGCCTGCATCGCGCAGGCGGCCTCGATGTAGCCGGTGAAACCGTGCCAGGGGTCGGGGTCTTCGAGGGCGGTGGCGACCGCGTCGGCGTAGGCGTCCATGCGGTCGGAGAAGACGGCTGCGACCAGCGCTTCCTTCGTGGGGAAGTGACGGAAGACGGTGGCGATTCCGACGCCTGTCTCGCGGGCCACGGAGGCCATGGAGGCGCCCAGGCCGTCGCGTCCGAACACGGTGCGCGCGGCAGCGAGGATTCGTCCCCGGTTGCGCTCGACGTCACTGCGCACAGGCTGGGCTGCGGGGGCGTCGGAGTGTTGGTCGCCAGGGTTCATGGGGGCAGTCTAGCAATCGGAAAGCCCTATCCATTTCGTGTGCTACGGTGGTTGCAGTGAACCGGAAAGGGCTATCCGGATCTCGAAACGGATAGCCCTTTCCGTGTCTCTCCGTCTCTTCAGCGCCGCTCGTGTCTCCTCGACGGCGTTCTACGAAAGGATCGCTGTGACCAGCATCGCCATTGTCGGAGCCGGCCCCCGGTTGGGTCTGGCCATCGCCCGTACCTTCGGTTCCCAGGGCTACGACGTCGCCCTGATTTCCCGCAACCGCACCAAGCTCGACGATCTCGTGGGCACCCTCACCGCCGAGGGCATCACCGCCGCCGCGTTCCCCGCGGACGTACTGGACCGCGACGCCCTCACCCAGGCGCTCAAGGACGCCGCAGCACAATTCGGTGGGATCGACGTCCTGGAATACTCCCCAGTGGGCACGTTCGGCATCACCACGCTGACTGCTCCGGCCGGAACCGAACCGTCCCATGTGGAGTTCGAGATGAACTTCCAGCTGTACGGGGCCATCGCTGCCACCAAGGCGGTGCTGCCTGTGATGCGCGAGGCCGGCGCGGGCACCCTGCTCTACACCACCGGGGCCGGCTCGATCTGGCCTGACCCGCGGGTCGCCAACGTCAACGCCGCCGCGGCGGCGCTGCGCAACTGGGCGATGAACCTGCACAAGGAACTGGTCGGCACCGGCATCCAGGCCGCCCACGTCGGCATCGACTCGTCGATCGGCGTCTCCGTCCTCCCTGGCGTCGAGGCGGCCCGGCCCGAGCAGATCTCACCGATGTACTGGGAGCTGCACACCACCAAGCGCGACGAGGCCGAGCTCGTCTTCAAGCTCGATGCCAAGGGCTTCCCCGGCGGCTGACACCGCACCAGACCAGTCCCTCGTCGAACCCTGATCGCGCCGCGGCCCGCCACGCCGCGTCGCGATCCCAGAAGAGGGCTTCCGCTCCGATGCACGTGTGCCTGTGGATCGTGCAGAGCCTGCTGACCGTGGCCTTCGCGGCCTCCGACGTCCTCAAGACCATCAAGTCCCGTGAGCAGCTCAGCCCACAGCTGTCATGAGTGAACGATGTCTCGGCTGCGGTGGTGCGCCTGATCGGCCTGGCCGAGTTCACCGCAGCCCTCGGGCTGATCCTCCCGGCCGCCCTCAACATCGCCACCGTACTCACGCCCCTGGCCGCCACGGGGCTTACGGTCATCGTGATCCCTGGCCATGGGCTTCCATGCCCGCCGCAAGGAGCCCTCGAGCATCGCGTTCAACGCGGTCCTGTTCATCCCCGCGGCCATCGTCATGTGGGGCCGCTTCGGGCCCAGGCTTTCTGACCGGCTCATCACGGGGCGCTGGTGGCCAACGGCCCCATGGCCGGCTCCATACCCGCCTTCGGTTCTTCTCCCCTCACAAGGAAACAGACATGACCACAGCCACCCACCTGTCAGACATCGACTCGATGTCGTTCGACCCCCACGCGGCACGTCTCGCCGAGGCGTTCAGAGACGCTCTGGTCCGCATGCGCGACGGAGAGGACCTGACCGTCGAGGACCTCGACACGGCAGCCGATCTGCTGCAGATGGTGCAGGCGACCAAAGGCGAGTCTCTGGCGGCTGAAGTCATGCCGCTGTTCAGGGAGGTCTTCCAGGGAGGTCGGGACGGCGGCACCAGCCTCGGAGAGCCAACGGTCCCTCTCGCATCCAGCCCGGCAACCGGCCGATCCGTCCTGACGAAGCCGGAACCCAGGTGGTGGTGACGGTATGGCAGCAAAGACCCCCAACCCCTCTTTGAAAGACCCCCACCCCGCTTCGAAAGGATCGCTGTGACCAGCATCGCCATTGTCGGAGCCGGCCCCCGGTTGGGTCTGGCCATCGCCCGTACCTTCGGTTCCCAGGGCTACGACGTCGCCCTGATCTCCCGCAACCGCACCAAGCTCGACGATCTCGTGGGCACCCTCACCGCCGAGGGCATCACCGCCGCCGCGTTCCCCGCGGACGTACTGGACCGCGACGCCCTCACCCAGGCGCTCAAGGACGCCGCAGCACAATTCGGTGGGATCGACGTCCTGGAATACTCCCCGCTGGCCGGGCTCGACACCAGCGCGATGACCACCCCGGCCGAGACCGATCTCGTGCACGTGCAGCACGAGATCGAGTTTCACCTCTACGGCGCCATCGCCGCCACCAAGGCGGTGCTGCCCGCGATGCGCGAGGCCGGCACCGGCACGCTGCTGTTCACCACTGGCGCGGGCTCCATGAACCCCCAACCGCCGACTGTCAATATCGACACAGCCACGGCCGCGCTGCGCAACTGGGCGATCAACCTGCACAAGGAGCTTGCCCACGCCGGCATCCAGGCCGCCCACATCGGCCTCGACGTGACGATCGGCACCCCCACCTTCTACGGCCAGCCGCAGGCCCCGGCCGACCAACTCGCGCCCATCTACTGGGACTTGCACACCACCAACCGGGACCAGGCCGAGCGAATATTCAGAGGCTGACCCATGACTGATCGTCCTGCCAGGCGCACGACGCCCCAAGCCGTCCCAGCATCTGCCCGCCGAGGAGGCGCCTGTGACGTACGCGTGCGACCGCGAGATCACACCGTGGCTTTCGCCACTCCCGAGCGGGCCACGTTCCGGCGTCCGGGCACTGCGCACGCCGGGTGCGGAGTCGGTTCGCATGTCGAACCGCCTTGCCACACGCACGAGTTGGGACCGCTGTCTTGGCGAGGGCGGCCGGGACACCGCCCATGGACCCCTCCACGCCGCACGCGCACGCGCACGCGCCGAGTATGTACTCGGAGGACCCATCTCCGAGTCGGCGCTCGACCCACGCATCCTCGACATGACCGCGGCACTGCGCCACGGCCTCGGCGTATGAATCGGCCGACGCGCCGGGCCCGCGACAGCGCAGCCCGTCACGATGCGGAGACCCGTACACAGGTCGACGAGGGCATCACACGCGTCTTCCAACTCCTCGGAAAGCGCTGGAACGGCCCCATCATGTCCGTGCTGATCACGGGACCGACGTACTTCGCCGACCTGTGCCGGGCGATCCCCGGAATCAGCGAGCGCATGCTCTCCAACCGCCTGACCGAGCTTGCCGCCACGGAACTCGTCGTGCGCGAGGTGGACAAGGGTCCGCCACTGCGGGTGTCCTACCGGCTAACGGAAGCGGGCGCGGCATTGGAGCCTGCGCTCAAGGAGCTCGCGCAGTGGGCGAGGGCCCATCTGCCGGAGCCGAGTCGACCGATCGGCTGCTGAACGTCCAGGGAGGCGGGAAAGCCGTCTCGCCCTAAGGTGTCGAAGAGGGGCGGCCCGGTCGGATGGTCCCGGGCCACCCTTCCTGATCTGTTACTTACCCAGAGCCGCGAGCGGAGACCCCCTCCTCTTGCTCCTCTTGCTCCTCTTGCCCATGCTGCGCAGGAGGGTCCAGTCGATCTTCGTGCGCCTGCGCAAGCCCGGCGACTTCCGCCGTGCGGAACAGGGCAGCGCCGGCGGTGGTGTTGGTGGGGGGTGCCCTTATCTCCTTCGTCGAGCTGTCGTGATGATGGCTGGCATGACGGATGAGGTTCAGGGCTTGGGTCGTGAGAGCCGCCGGGAACGCTGCGTCCGCTGACGAGAAGAGCATCGTTGAGGCTCCTCCACCCGCTTCGCCATCATCAAGACGTACGCGACAGCGCGGCCCACGAAAGCGGCACCGGGGTCACGAAGACTGCGGTGCCTGGCGACCAGCGTGGCCTTATCGTCCTGTCGGGACGGAGACCGAGGCCGGATACGCTGGCGGGGTGATCGAGAATCTTCCTCCCTGTCCGAAGTGCTCGTGTGAGTACACCTACGAGATGAACGCCCTGGTGGTGTGCCCGGAGTGCGGCCATGAATGGGTGGCCGCCGAGGGCGGCACGGATTCCGGCGCCCCCGCGGAGCGGATCGTCAAGGATGCCGTCGGCAATGTGCTGCAGGACGGCGACTCCGTGGTCGTGGTGAAGGCGCTCAAGGTCAAGGGCAGCCCCTCGGGGATCAAGGCCGGCACGAAGGTGCGCGGCATCCGACTGGTCGACGGAGTCGACGGGCACGACATCGACTGCAAGATCGACGGTTTCGGAGCGATGCAGCTGAAGTCGAGCGTGGTCAAGAAGGGCTGACCAGCCCGCCCCAGTCGCCGGGGCGGCCCGGCAGCAGTCTGATGCTGAATTGCAAAATTTCGCAATTGGTTAGATGCTGTCATTACTATGCCTGCAGGTAGTCGCGGGCGCAGTCTTCGCTTGCCCCGGGTGGGGCGCTGTCGGGGAAGTTGAGGAGTCGTGTCCGTTCCGCTGTACCAGGCCAAGGCCGAGTTCTTCCGGATGCTGGGGCATCCCGTACGGATACGGGTGCTGGAGCTGCTGCAGGACGGGCCGATGCCGGTTCGTGAGCTGCTGGCCGAGATCGAGGTGGAGCCCGCCAGCCTGTCGCAGCAACTGGCGGTATTGCGTCGCTCGGGCATCGTCACCTCCATACGCGAAGGCTCGACGGTGGTCTACGAACTGGCCAGCGGGGATGTCGCCGACCTGATGGGGGCCGCGCGCCGCATTCTGACCGAGCTGCTGGCAGGGAAGAACGAGCTGCTGGCAGAGCTGCGGGAAACCCAGGTCGCCGGGCGATGAGGCTCTCGTTCGGCCGGATCGGGGCCCGGCTCACTGCGTTGCTGCCGGGCCGTACGGACCTGGCGGAGATGCGGCGCGACCTGCGCCGGGACCTGCTGGCCGGCCTCACGGTGGCGATCGTCGCGCTGCCGCTCGCGCTCGGTTTCGGCGTCTCCTCCGGGCTGGGCGCGGAGGCGGGTCTGGCGACCGCGGTCATCGCCGGCGCGCTGGCCGCGGTGTTCGGTGGTTCGAATCTGCAGGTGTCCGGACCGACGGGCGCGATGACGGTCGTGCTGGTGCCGATCGTTGCCGAGCACGGGCCGTCCGGGGTGCTCACCGTCGGGCTGATGGCGGGCGTGATGCTCGTCGCGCTCGCCCTGCTTCGGGCCGGGAAGTACATGCAGTACGTGCCCGCCCCGGTCGTCGAAGGCTTCACGCTCGGCATCGCCTGCGTGATCGGACTGCAGCAGATCCCGAATGCCCTCGGGGTGCCCAAGCCGGAGGGCGACCGTGTCCTCGTGGTGACCTGGCGCGCCCTGGAGGCGTTCACGAAAGACCCGAACTGGACCGCCGTCGCCTTCGCCCTCGCGGTAGCCGCCGTCATGGTCGTCGGCGCTCGCTGGCGGCCCGCGATCCCCTTCTCCATCCTCGCGGTGATCGCGGCCACCATCGTTGCCCAGGTAGCCGGCCTGCACGCGGCAAAGCCGATCGGGGACCTGCCGTCCGGCCTGCCCGCGCCGTCCCTCGCCTTCCTCGACGTCGGCGCACTCGGCTCGCTGCTCGCTCCAGCGGTCGCTGTGGCGGCGCTGGCCGCGCTGGAGTCGCTGCTGTCGGCATCGGTGGCCGATGGCATGACGGTCGGCCAGAAGCACGACCCGGACCGCGAGCTGTTCGGGCAAGGCCTGGCCAACATCGCCGCCCCGCTGTTCGGCGGGGTACCCGCGACCGGCGCGATCGCGCGGACCGCGGTCAACGTCCGTACCGGCGCCGGGTCCCGGCTGGCGGCCCTCACCCACGCCGCGATCCTCGCCGTGATCGTCTTTGCTGCCGCGCCCCTCGTCTCCAGGATCCCGCTCGCCGCGCTCGCCGGCGTGCTCCTGGCTACTGCTGTCCGGATGGTCGAGGTCGGCTCGCTCAAGGCGATGGCGAAGGCCACCCGCTCAGATGCCCTGATCCTCGTATTGACCGCCCTGGCCACCCTCGCCCTCGACCTCGTCTACGCCGTGATCCTCGGCCTGATGGTCGCGGGCACGCTCGCCCTGCGCGCCGTGGCCAAACAGGCGCGCCTGGACCAGGTTCCCCTCGACCGTGGGGACCACAGCGCGGAGGAGCACGCGCTGCTCGCCGAGCACATCGTCGCGTACCGGATCGACGGGCCGCTGTTCTTCGCCGCCGCCCACCGCTTCCTGCTGGAGCTGGCCGAGGTCGCCGACGTACGCGTCGTCATCCTGCGCATGTCCCGCGTGAGCACCATCGACGCCACCGGCGCCCTGGTCCTCAAGGACGCGGTGGAGAAGCTCAACCGGCGCGGCATCGCTGTTCTGACCTCCGGAATACGCCCCAGCCAGCGTCAGGTCCTGGACTCCGTGGGCGCATTGGAGCTGCTGCGACGGGAGGGACGCGAGTACGCCACCACGCCGGAGGCGATCCAGGGCGCGCGCACCTACCTGGAATGCGCCGGTGTCATACCGCTCCACCCCGCCCAGATGTCCTGGCCCATCAGCGAGGAAACAGAGGAAACCGTCGGATGAGCACTCCCCCCGCATCCCTGCGCATGGTCGAGGTCTCGGGTGCCGAGGCCCTGTGGTTGCTCGAGGGCAGTGCGCTGGGACGGCTGGTGTACGCGCAGCGGGACCTGACCGTCCTGCGCCCGGGCCGGCACACCTGGGAGTACGGCCGCCTGGTGGTGCGCACCCCGGCACCTGCCGCTGCGGTCCCCGCCACGGCGACCTACCAGGTGGACGAGGTCCGCGCGGCGACCGGTACCGGCTGGAGCGTCACGGTCGCCGGGCCGGTCGACGTGATCACCGAGCCTGACGAGGCCGCCCACTACCAGCGCACCCTCGCCGGCTGGAGCCACGGCCCGCACGACACCCTGCTGCGCCTGAACCCCAAGACGGTGACCGGTTTCCGCCTCGCCCGCGCGGAGGCGTGATGAGCACTCGGCTCGAAACCCTGCCCTACCGGCATGTCCTCACGCTGCCGACGATGCCGTCCGCGGTCCGCATGGCCCGGGAAACCGCCGAGCAGGCGCTGGCCGAGTGGGGTATCAGCCTGCGTCACCCCAGCGTCGATCCGGCCCTGCTGATCCTCGGTGAACTGGTCACCAACACCGTCCGGCATGCCGCCGACCTCTCCCCGCAGCTGACCGTCATCTACGCGGCGGGCAAGGACTGTCTGGCTTTCGCCGTCCATGACCGTCACCCCTACCAGCCGGCGTTGTACGGCGCGGTCACCCAAACCGGTGGCGGCGGTCTGGGCACGGTCATGGAGCTCACCCTCGGCCTGGGCGGCACGGCCGTCGTACGGAGTGATGCCGACGGCCAGGGCAAAAGCATCTGGATCACCCTCCCCCTCTGAATCGCCAGGCTGACCGCGCAAGGAAGTTGACGCACATGACCATCGAGTGGCGCTACACCGTCGAGCAGGACCTCGGCATCCTGTCCGTCTCCGGATACCTGGGCCCGGACGCCGTCCACCGCTTCACCGGTGCCGTTGGCTGGGCGCTGGCCCGGGGCACCGGTCCGGTCATCGTCGACCTCACCGGACTGCGCGGCTGGTCGGCCGAGGGGCAGCTGGCGATCACCGAGGCCGCGCGCCGTCTCGCCGCATCGGGCCGCAGCCTGGAACTGGCCGCGATCCCCGCCGACGGATCTCTCGTCCCCGGCGGAGACTGCCCGCTCATCCCCGTGCACGCCGACCTGGCTGGCGCGCTCGCCGCACACAGCACACGGCACGACGAGCCGCCGCAGGGCCGCCCCGAGTGGCAGACGACAGGGCAGCCGACCGGAGACCAGCATCGGGCCTGATCCCGCCGGGCTCAGCCGGGGGAGAAGGCTCCGTCCCCATCCCGTACGGGCACGGCAGCGCAGATGTCCCCTTCCGTGGCGATGGCCACGTCCTGGACGAAGCCTCTTGCTGCCAGCTCCCGCCCGGAGACACCGGCGGCGACCGCGCGGGTGAGATCGGCGGTGCCCTCGTAGGCCGCTCTCGCGGCGGCTGCCTCGGCGGACAGCGGTCCCGCGCCCTGGGCGTGCAGGTCGGAGATGAGGCCGCCGGCGCCCAGCAGGTCCTCCAACGCGGGGCGCAGGCTGCCGTCCGGCCATCGCTCGCCCGCTGCGATCACGGCGACCGGATGCGCGGGCGAGCCGTAGCCGCGGCCCGCGAGCCAGCTGCCGACCGCGGTGATGTTGCGCAGACAGGCGGCGACCACTCGCACGTGAGGCGGTGCGGCCGCGGCGATGGCCGCGCCGTGCGGGGACGGCAGCACCAGGCGCGCGACGAACGGGGCGCGGCCCATGTGGGCCGGTGAGAGGGACCAGGGACTGTCGGGCGTCACGGCGTGGCGGGCGACGGCCAGCCGTGCTCCGGATTGCCGCGCGTAGACGGCGGCGGCCTTCTCTGATGCGGCCCGCTCGGCCGTGGTGGCGGGGCCGTCCGGCAGCCTGAACGGGAGAACCCGGATGCCCCTCTCGGCGGCGATGCTCACCGCCGTGGTGAAGGACAGCACGTCAACGACGATCAGACAGGCAGCCTCTCCGGCGAGGCGCCCCGCGCCGGCGGGTCCCCACTCGAAGCGGATCCCGGTGCCGGACTGAACCGTCCAGTCACCCATGGTCCATCCCCCCGTGGCGGAGCCGCGTGCGGGTCAGCTCCGGCCGCCGTCCGACGCGGTGGCCCGGCCGCCGAAGGACAGCTTCAGCATGCGGGCCTCGCCGCACCGCGGGCACTGCCCGTCCGGGCCGACGGCGGTGGGCCGGCACTTGAGGCGGCAGGCGGGGCACTTGAACCAGGCGACGCCCGCGCCACGCAGCGGAATGATTCTCACGCCAGCCTCCTTCACATCACATATGGAGTTGCTAATCTTAGCAATTGCTGAGGTCGCACTGCTGGATTCGGGCGGCTCGGTTCTCGTGCGCGGATTCGGCTGGGCCGCTGTCGCACGCGAGGATGGCCACATGTGTTTGACGAGTGGGTTGATGGGATGCGCCGAGGACGGCCTGGTGCGGCCGTGCTGCCGTACCGGGGAGGCGACGACACGATGAGTACGCCGCTGTACCAACTGAAGGCCGAGTTCTTCAAGACGCTCGGCCACCCGGCGCGCATCCGGGTCCTGGAGCTGCTGAGCGAGCGCGAGCACGCGGTCGCGGAGATGCTCCCGGAGGTAGGGATCGAAGCAGCGCATCTGTCGCAGCAGCTCGCGGTGCTGCGGAGGGCGAACCTGGTGGTGACCCGTAAAGAGGGATCGACGGTGTATTACTCGCTGACCAGCCCGTATATCGCCGAGCTGCTCAGGGTCGCCCGCACCATCCTGTCCGGCGTGCTCGCCGGACAAGCCGAGCTCCTCGCCGATCTGCAGGCCGCCCAGACCCAGGCGAAACCGCCGTCGTGACGGCGACCCTCAACCGGCGGCCGCTTCCCGGGACTGACAGCGCTCTGTGGTAGCGGGAGGCGGCCGCTTCACCCCCGAGTGACGTGTCTCGCCATCCACCCCGGTCACGGCCCCCAGCCAAGCGAGAAAGTCTTCAAGCTGTGTTTCAGGGCAGTGCGCCGGATGGGAGGCAGGGGTGGCGGCGCAAGAGAAGAACGACCACCCGCCAGCTCCTTTGATCCACAGCTTCACTGTTGCACCGGTGTTCCCATAGGGCCGACCGGTCCTCAGACGAGGCGGGTCGGCCCCGTTCCGTGGGGAACGCAGCCTCTCTGATTCCTGGTCACTTGTGCGCGTGCTCGCCCAGGTAGAAGAGCAGCCACACGAACCCGGCGAACAGATGGGTGCCGAAGATGTAAAAGCCCGCCCGGATCGCGACACCGCGCTCGATCCGCCACTCCCCGTTCTTGGCCTTCCGCTCGCCCCGCTTGCTTTTCCGCCGCTCGGTCGCCTCAGCTCTACCACTCACAGTGTTGTCTCCTTGCTTCCCGCGATCTCCACATTGATACGGCCTACGACGACAGGGGGAACCGGACGAGGACTACCTTGCCGTCATGGTCGGCGGCCCGTGCCGCGCTGACGTCGCCGTCGTACTCGGCGGCCAGCTCGGCCACCAGCTGCAGCCCGCGCCCGTCGCGCCCGGTTCGAGCTCGGGCAGATGCGGCTCGGCGTCAGCGACACCTACCGCTGCTGCGGCCCGGCTTCGGCGCCACGGCCGGAACGAGCGTCCGCCCATCACGGCGCCGGCTCCGTGACACGCAGCTCATCCAGCAAATCCCGACGGCCCGCCGCCAGAACGGACAGGATCCGGCGCGCCGCGGCCAGCAGCTCGGCCACGTCCCCGCCCGCCAGCTCGTACACCACGGTGGAGCCGGTGCGGGTGGCGGTGACGATCCCCGAGCGGCGCAGAACCGCCAGCTGCTGCGAGAGGTTCGACGGCTCGACCTCGATCGCCGTCAGTAGGTCACGCACCGGCTTCGGCCCGTCCTGCAACAGCTCCAGCACCCTTATCCGCACCGGATGCCCGAGCATCCGGAAGAACTCCGCCTTCGCCTCGTGCAGCGGCACCTGCATGAAGCGCGAACGTTGCGCCGTCCCGCCCTGGCTGGTAGGCGGGCCTGAGTGTGTTGAGAGGGAGGGGTGAACGGGTGCAAAACCCTGCATCAGACGACGCCGGTACCGCCGTGTTTTACCGGGTGGCGTCCCGCCTGGCACGTCTGTGGCGGCCGGTGTCACCCGGTGGGCTTGCCTTCCCTGCCTTTGGCGCTGTCCGGGCCGGTGTCGGCGTCTACGGTCGGCGCACGCGTTCATGGGCACACGCTGGGGGAGCGGGATGAGGAATTGGGAGAGGGGGCTGTCGGTGCTGGAGGCGCTGTGGGAGCGTGGGCGGGTGGCCGGGCACGGCTGGACGCTGGATACGGAGCTCCTCCTGCCGCATCAGCAGCAGGTGAACGCCCTGGAAGCCAGGGCCTGGTGGAGCTTGCCTGCCGGGAGGCCGTGCGGAGCTGTCGGTCCTGGAGGGTCGGCCCGTGCGGTGGGCGGCCCGTTTGACGCCGTACGGCCACGACACCCTCGCGTACGGCCAGTCCCGCCCCCGGGCCGAGCCTCCGCCCGGGGAGGCGGCCCCGGACCGGCAACTGGTGGAGCTGATCCCCCTGGCAGATGGCCGCACTGCGAGTGTTCGTCGGCCTCACCGGCCGGCTCCGGGTGCCGCCGGCCGACAGGCTGGCGGAGCAGGTCCGTACGGCCTCGTGCGATCACGGGATCAAGCGGTGGCGGCTGTATCTGACACAGGAGCAGATGGATTCGGTGGCGTACGCGTTGTGGCTGCACCGGATGACCGGCTCCGCCGCGGAGGCCAACCGCCTTGCCCGCGAATACGGCGTCGCACACACCCCGTCTCCAGCCGGCCCGTACCGGCCGGCACTCGGCGCCGTCGTGACGGCGGCGCCGGGCAAGGCCGCGCCCTGTGGGCGGGGGCCGGCGGGCGCGAGTGACGTGGATGGGCTGGTCGGGGCGGTGGCTGAGGCCCTCGGTGAGCGGATGCAGGCGACGCGCTGCGCGGTGGCGCACTCCGCATTCGGTTGTGCTTCTTGGCGCGGGCCCCGGCCGGTGTGCTGATGCGTCGGCCGGGGAGTATGTGCGCAGCCATTGCCTGCTGGTGAGGGGTCACTATGTGCTCCAGCTACCGTGCCGCGTCATCCGTGGTGTTCGCCGCGGTGTTCCTGGCGGGCTGCTAGCGAATCGGCGGGTGCTACACCGTGCTCGATGGTTCGGCGCGGTCGAACACCACGAGGTCCCAACCGGTGCCGACCACGATCTCCCCGCGCGGGCCGACGCACAGCGCACCGCGGATCATGCCGGCTACGTCGAACGCGTCACGCTGCGTGCCGTTCCGCAGGTCCCAGAACCGCACCGACCCTCCACTGTCGACGGAGAGCGCGGTGGGCACGCCGTCGAGTGCGCGGCAGTCGATCGCGGCAATCGGGCGCTCGTGCCCCGCGAGGGCGTGCAGGGCGGCACCGGTCGTCAGGTCCCACACTCGGACGTACGTGTCCTGGCCGCCGGTGACCGCCACGGGACGGCCGTCGACCGATCCGCATGCCACTGCTTCCACGGTGCCGTCGTGTCCCGTCAGCGCCGCGCGCCGGGTGCCCGTGGTCAGGTCCCACACCCACGCGGTTCCGTCGTAGCCGACCGAGACCGCGAGCGGCCGCCCGCCAACGCCCGAGCACGCGATGCCGTTCACCGCGATCTCGTGCCTGGTGTGGATCTCGCGGCACACCTCGCCCGTGTCGAGCCACCAGACGAACAGCGAGTCGTGGTACGCCCCGGCGCTGACCGCCACGGGCCGTCCCGCCAGAGTCGTGCACGCGATCCCCCTGACTGGTCCCCTGTGGCCGGTGAAGGTAGACGCCGGCGTCCCGCTGGCCAGGTCCCAGACCCTCACGGTCTCGTCGTCCCCGCCGGTGATCGCTACGGGCTGTCCGGCCACGACGGCGCACGCGGCAGCATAGACGGCGCTCCTGTGCCCGGTGAGGGTGACGCGGAGGCGCCCGGTGTCGAGTTCCCACACCCGGACGACGTCGTCGTGCCCGGCGGTGACCGCCACGGCAACGCCGTCCACGACCGCGGTCGCGACCGCGCCGATGTCCGAGGTGTGGCCGGCGGCGGGCAGGCGGGCGCGCACGGACGCGGTGAGGTCCCACACCCGCACCGTGCCGTCGAGCCCGGTACTCACCGCGACCGGCTGTCCGCTGTGGACGGTGCAGGTCACCGACGACACGAAGTGCTCGTGGCCGGCCATGACCGCGCGCGACTCGCCCGTGACCAGGCCCCACACCCGGACGGTGCCGTCGATCCCGCCGGTGACCGCGACGGTCTCGCCGTCGATCACCTTGCAGTCCACCGAGGTCACCGTGTTCTCGTGACCGATGAGGGCAAGCGCCTCCTCTGCGCTGTGGAGGTCCCACACCCGGACGCTGCCATCGGTGCTGCCGGACACCGCGACCGGACGTCCATGTAGGACGGTGCAGGCCACCGCGCGGAACCCGTGACCGCCGAGGAAGTCGTCGGTGATCCTGCGTTGCGCGCCGGTGGCCAGGTCCACCACGAGGACGTTCGAGTGGGTCGCGACGACGGCCACCGGTCGGCCGTCGAGGACCGTGCACGCCAGCGCGTCGACGGAACAGGCGTAGGCGGCGACGCGGGTGCTGCTGTGGACGTCCCACACCTCGAGCGCCGGTCCGCCCACCACGGCGACGGGACGGCCGTCGAGTTCGGCGCACGCGACCGTGTTCAGGTGGCGGCCGTGGCCGGTGGGCGTGCTCCACACCGCGCCCGTGGCCGGGTTCCACACCCGCAGCTCAGCGTCGCGGCCCGCGGTCACCACGAGCGGACGCCCGTCCACGACCGTGCACGCGACCGCGTCCACCGTGTCCGTGTGACCGGTGAGCGTGGCGCGGACGGCCCCGGTGTCGAGGTCCCACAGCCGGACCACGCAGTCGTGGCCCGTGGTGACCGCGACGGGGCGACCGTCGAGGACGGTGCACGCGCTCGCCGTCACCGGCTTGTCGCCGCCGACGAGCGTCGCGCGGAGGGCGGAGCTGATCTGCTGCCCGGTCGCCCAGCGCGGGAACCACCGCAGGGGCGGCACGAGCGCCCGGTGCAGCTCGGTCGCGCCGAACCTCGCCGCGTCCGTGGCGAGCACCAGGCGGCGCCGCTGCGGCGGCAGGCGCCGGTGCACGCCGGAGGAGGCGCGGTAGACCGAGCGCACCAGGCGGGCGCCGGGCGTG
This sequence comes from Streptomyces mirabilis, assembly GCF_039503195.1. Taxonomy (NCBI): domain Bacteria; kingdom Bacillati; phylum Actinomycetota; class Actinomycetes; order Kitasatosporales; family Streptomycetaceae; genus Streptomyces; species Streptomyces mirabilis. Next base: position 16,506 of record NZ_JBCJKP010000001.1, on the reverse strand, counting down.
GTGACGTGGTCGAGTGCGGGGAGCAACTCGTCGGGTTCCGCGTGGGCCAGGTAGCCGGGATCGGCGACGAGTTCGTCCAGTCGCCCGCACCGCGCGGCGTGCGTCGCGAGGTGCCGCAGCAGGTACGGGTGCGCTCGCGACCAGAGCCGCTCGCCGGTGTGGTCGAGCGGGACCCGCGACAGCAGCACCTCCGTGAACGCGCCGTGCGCCGCGACGGCGTCGACGCCCTCACGCAGGTGCTCGGCAAGCGCCTGGTGGTACAGGCGGTAGGCGGAGCGGTGCGCCTCGACCGCCTCGACGACGTACGAGCCGGCGTGGCGGCGCAGCCACTGCAGGTCCTCGTCGCCGTACCCCGTCCCGGCCAGCCGGGCGGCGAGCGGTGCCCATATGTCCTCCCACGGCAGGCCCTGCCCCTCGGCGAACGCCAGCGGCCGCAACAGGTCGCGCACGCGCTCGGCGTCGCCGCCGAGCCTGGTCACGAGGTCGTGGCGCATTGCTGGCCCGGGCAGCCGCGGCAGCGCCGCGCGCCACACCGGGTCGCGCCAGTCGGGGATCGCTGTGTCCGCCGCGAGGGTGCCGCTGGTGATGCGGGCGACCAGGAACGACGGGGTGGCGGCCGCCGCGACCGCCGCAGCCACGGCGGCGGTCGCGTGGGGCCGGTCCCGGTAGGGGCTCTCGGCCGCCGACTCCCGCAGGCAGCGCGCCGAGTACGCGGTCAGGGCGTCGAGGTCGGCGTAGCGGGATGCGTCGAGGTCCACGCTGCCGTCCCGCCGCAGTCCGAGGTCCGCCAGCAGGTGCGGCCGCGTGCCGACGAGCAGGCGCAGCCGGCCCGCCGCGTGGTCGGCCAGCGGGCGCAGCAGCCGCAGGACGAGGTCGTGAGGGTCGGCCGCCTCGTCGAGCGCGTCGATGAGGACGGTGACCGGCGTGGTCAGCGCGTCGAGCAGCGCACCCGGCGTCTCGGCGGGCACGCGGGCACCGGCGGCGATCCCCCGCAGCACCTGGTCGGTGGTCAGGTTCTGCGCGTACACGGCGACGTCGACCGCTCCGACGGCGGGGACGGCGTCCGGCGGCAGGCCGATCGTGTCGACGGGCACCATGGGACGCCGGTCCGGGTGGGTCAGCGTCGAGACGAGGCCGAGGACCGCGGTCTTGCCGGACCCGGGCGCGGCGGTCACCGCGAGGAGCGGTCGCGCCGGGTCGGGCTCGGCGAGCCAGCGTGCGATGTCGCGCAGGGCGGCCACCCGCCCGGAGAACCACCACCCGTCCCCGCCCTTGGCCCGGACCAGCAGGGTGGCGCGGAACTCGCCGTCCCGCCGCCGCGCCTCGGCGTCCCACTCCACGGCCTGCTGGATTGCGAGGTCCACGCCCGACGGGCGGGTGTCGCGGCGCGGGTTGGGCAGGAACGGCGGCACCTCGCCGGTGAGCGCGGCCATCGCCGAGCCGATCATCTGGAAGCGCGGCCGGGCCGGGTTGGCGTTCATCGCCTTGACCACCGTGTCCAGCGGCAGGGTGGACGGCGCGTGGCCCGCGGTTGAGACGTCCACGACGGCGTCACCCAGCAGTCGGGGGAACGCGCCGACGCTCGCCTGTTCCACGGGCTGGGCGGAGGTGATGACCACGAGCCCTGTGCCTGCCTCGCCCGCCCAGTGCCGGGTCATCCTGGTGAGCGCTGCGGCCGTCAGCTCGTTGCCGCCCTGGCCGGAGTAGCAGGTGTCGAGCATCAGCAGCAGCCGCCGCACGGGGGTGTCGAGCAGCATTCGCCGGGCCAGTTCCGCCGTGGGCAGGGCGTCGGCGACGTCGTCCGGGTCGGTGTCCGCGGTGAGCAGGACGTGGTCTTCGCTGCCCTGGAGCACCTCACCATGCGCCGCGACGTACACCGCGAGCACGTCGTCCGGCCGCCGGTCGGGGGCGCGGCAGAAGGCGCGGAGCCGGCTGGTGAGCTGCTCGCGGGTCGGGTCGAGGCCGAGGTCGTCGACGAGGGTGTAGCCGAGAGTGCCGGTGAACAGCTCGATGATCCGCTCCCGCGCGTGTACGAGGCTGGGCCGGTCCCACCGCGGCGCCTTCGCGTAGTGCGCCACCGCGGTCGCGATCAGGAACCGCCGTACCGGGTCGTCACCGTTCACCGAGCCCTCCGGCGATGGCGGCGCCGGTGAGCCGGTCGGTCAGGTACGCGGCGGCGTCGTGCGCGTGGGAGCCGTTGTGCACAACGACGTTGTGCACCCGGTCGCCGAACCGGCAGCGGAGGTCCTTCTCCAGTGCGACCACGTCGCCGCGGTCCACGACGTTCGTCCACACCAGGTCGTCCGGGCCCGGCCAGGCCCCCAGCCCGTCGATGGGCGCGGGTTCGAGCTGGTCGAAGATCAGGTTCCGGATCCCGAGCGGCGACCCGAGCGTCACCAGCGCCCTCACGCTGTGCGGCCGCGCGCACAACGCCTCGTACGCCACGAGCGTGCCCAGCGAGTGTGCGACCACCACCCGGGTGTCTGGCTCGATCAGCGCCGCCAGCCGGGACCGGGCCGCCGCCCGCAGCTCGGGATCGGCCAGGTAGCGGTGCACCTGCTTGAGGTCGAAGACCAGCGCGCGCGTCGCGATCCCGGCGAAGAACCTCGAGCGCGACAGCTGGCGCAGCGCCGCCTGCACGGACCCGGGCACGCGCGCCAGAGTGTCAGCGCCGGGTGGCGCCACCGCGGGATCGGCCTCGGCGGCCGCGCGCCACCACGCGAGGAGCTGCTCCTGCTCCCATCCCGGCTCGACATCCTGGGGTCCGAGGAGGGGGTCGCCGACGCCCAGGGATTCACCGGGCGGGCGGAACAGGTCGCCGTAGAACGCCATGGCGCCGTCGCCGGCGGCCGCCTCGTCGCCACCCGCCCTGGCCAGGCCGTCCAGCAACGTTGGCCACCAGTCCCGCAGCAGCGTGCGTTCCCCCAGCAGCTGCTTGCCCACTCCGTGCACGCAAACGACGCGAGCCACACCGCCCCCTCAGCCCTTGCGGACGCCATTGTCACACGGCCCTGCCCGCCACTCGTCGAGGTGAGCAGTCGCACCCTGGCGGCCTGCCGCCAACTGGCCGCGCGGCCCGCCGCCGCGTCCGCGCGGCGCAGGCTCCCACGACTCCGACGGCCCAACGCGCCAGCATCGTCAAGGCCTTCAATCAGGCACGGAAAGCCAGGGACAGACCTTGTTATGACCGGATCCTGTTCCGGATCACTCCGAACTCCGGATCGTCCGGGGCGCGCTGGCGGCGGCGTCCTCGCCGTCGGCTGGATCTCGACCTCGGCCCCGCGAGACTGATCCGCATCGGTGGTCTGCGGTCTGCGGTCTGCGGGAGCGGCTCGGCCGGAACTGGTCCTGTCACGTTCGGTTGCCGAGACGGCGCAGCAAGTACTGCTGCGGCCTCCGCTCCGCCGGATCGTTTCGTGGCGCGTGGCCTGGTTGTACCTGCCCGAGAACGAGACCCGGATCGGGGGCGGCCTGTTCGCCACCGCCCACCCCTGGACCCGGCAGGCCGGAGCCTCTGCTGGGGCCTGGGGCGCGGCGAGCTGTCTCGCGCGATCGTGCGGCTGCCCAGATCCGGGGGGAAGCAGGTAACGCAATGAGTTGGGCCACGTGGTTGGTCGCGGGCAGCTCGAACGCACCTCCACCCACCAGCTCTACCGGCCTCATATCACCTCCAACAGCCTGAACGCCTCACCCGACCCCGCACCAGCGCAACACCCCCACCCCCAGCCGGCCAACCACCGCCACCGCACCCGCTCTCCCCGTACGCCACCAGCGCGGGCGATGCCCCAGGCACCGAGCACAACGGCCTCACCCGGCAGCGGGTACCGTGCCTTCGCCGAAGAGCGCGACATCGGGCCACGGCGACGTCCCGGCACGGCTGGACAAAGCGAGCGGGCGCTGCCGGGCCACCGCGGTCGAATCGCAGGCGTCAAAGCGTCGTTGAGCCGTACCCCTGGGGTGGAAGGCTGGCCGCCGGAAAGAACAAGCGGGCACAGAACCGATGGAGCGGGGAGAGCGTGATGCGGGACGCTTATCACGAGGAGTTGGACTCGATCAGTGACGGTCTGGTGGAGATGGCGAGGCTGGTCGGCTCGGCGATCGGCCGGGCCACGACCGCCCTCCTCGATGCCGACCTCTCGCTTGCCGAGAGCGTCATCTCGGCCGACTCGAGGGTCGATGACCTGCAGCGCGACCTGGAAGACCGGGCGATTGCGATCCTGGCGCGGCAGCAGCCGGTCGCCACGGACCTGCGGGTCGTCGTCACCTCGCTGCGGATGAGCGCGGACCTGGAGCGTTCGGGCGACCTGGCCGAGCACGTGGCCAAGCTGGCCCGGCTGCGCTTCCCCAAGTTCGCGGTACCCGGCGACCTGCACCGTACGATCCTGGAGATGGGCCAGCTCGCGCAGCGCCTGATGGCGCAGGCCGCAGAAGTGATCACCACCAAGGACGTCGATGCGGCCCTCCGGCTGGAGGAGGACGACGACCGGATGGACGAGCTGCACCGCACGCTTTTCCAGCATCTGATGGACGACCGCTGGAAGCACGGCGTCGAGACGGCCGTCGACGTCACGCTGGTCGGCCGCTACTACGAACGGTTCGCCGACCATGCCGTGTCGGTAGCCCGGTGAGTGGTCTACCTGGTCACCGGCGAGCATGCCGACGAGCTGAGCACAGACGCGTCCATCACCCCGTGAACCCGGCCCTATGGCGGCTCGGCCCCCTACGCTCGGCGAACCGGCGCGCCCCGGGGCACCCTGCCGACGGACTGGTCACCGGCCGTCAGAGGGGCTGGGTGAAGCGCCACAGGCGGCGGGGCAGGTCCCCTTCGTCGAAGGCGTGGACCTCGTCGAGTGTCCAGCCGTCGGCAAGCATGCCGACCAGGTCGCGGGGGAGAAGCGCACCGCGAAGCCGCCGTGCTCAAAGGGGTCGTCGCCGTGGGCGGCGCCGGTGTCGTAGTGGACGTCACCGGTGTGGGGCGGTGTCGAGGAGGTCCCGCCAGGGGCGTGCGGCAGGCCACTGTGACCGTCCGTGGAGGCTGGCCGGAGGGGGCGCCGGAGCGGAGAATGGTGTTGTTGCCCCGCTCGTCGGTTGGGCGGTGGTCGGATGGACAGGCTCGGCCGGGTGGCTCCGCGCGCTGGAAACCGACCGACGCACTGTGCCTGGCGCTGCGGCGGGGCGACGTCATAGCCTTCGCCCGCCCGTGCGTCCGGGCCGAACCGCGAGAGTTCTGCGTGTGCGCGCGGCTGGCCGACGTCTGAGCGACAGGCATCAACTCGCCGGGTGTCCCGGACAGGACGTCTCGTGAGGGTCCATCTCTCGGCTCAGGCTTTCGGCCGCGAGGACTCGTGTACGAGTGTCAGCAGGTCCGGGGCCCGGCCTCCTGCGGTGTGCCGGTGCGGGAAGGCGGTGGCGCTCCATGTCGTACGTCGCCGTGAGTGCGCTGAGCCATCCCGGGCTGCTCCGCGGGCGGAACGAGGACAGCCTCGTCGTCGGACCGTGGACACTGTGCGCCACCGTGACCGAGAACCCGCAGAGCCTGGTCTTCCCGCTGGGGACGCCCCTCGTCGTCGCCGTCGCCGACGGGCTCGGCGGACATCCCGGCGGCGACGTGGCCAGCGCCCTGGCTGCCCACCGGCTCGCGTCGATCGGTCCCACTCTGAGCAGCGAGGACGCCGTCCGCGACGCCTTGAACGCTTGCAACCGCGCCCTGTACCGGGCTGCCGGCGGCACCGGAAGTGAGCTGGCCACCATGGGGACGACCGTCGCCGGCGTCGTCGTACAGCCCGGCTCGCTGCTGACGTTCAACGTGGGGGACAGCCGGGTGTTCGCGGCCTCTCGCGACGGGCTGCGCCAGGTGAGCGTCGACGACAGCCCGCCGCTCGAACCCGGGGAGCGCACCACGTCCCTCGTCACCCAGTGCCTGGGCGGTACGCCCGGCTACCGCCCCATCAGTCCTCACGTGACGGCCGCGTCGCTGTCGCCCGGCGACCGCTACCTCATCTGCACAGACGGTCTGACCGACCCGGTGACGCCGGACGAGATCGATGCGGTGATGCGGGAGCACGACGACGGCCGGGCGGCCTTCGAACTGTGGAAGGCCGCCATCGCGGCGGGCGGACCCGACAACATCACGCTGGCGGTCGTACGCGTCGGCGACGAGTAGGGGAGGCCCCTGTCGCCCTCTCGGCATGCGGTCAGACAGGGAAGACCCCCAACGCGCCAGGACGGCGATACACGGTGGGGCGGAAATCCGGGGTTACGGTGGCTACGCCGTGTTGTCCCAGTCGTACGGTCCGCCACCGCACCACTTGATCAGCTCTGGGTCGTCGACGACCCGGTCCTCGACGGGCAGGCCGGCACGGTGCAGGAAATCCAGCACGTCGAACAGGCTGTGCGCGGTGCCCGTGCACTTGCCGCGGATCATCACGCGCCGACCCCCGTCCGACTCCGGCGAAAGCACGACCACCGGGGGGCGCACGTCCATGTCACCAGCATGCGCCGGGACCGGCCGGCCCGCAGCTTCCGGTCGTCGTCGCTGAGGCTCACCGAGACGTTGTTGCCCAGGCTGTGCTCCATGCCCCGTGAGGTGTCGCGCTCATCAGGGTGAAGTCGCCCGGGGTCTTCCGCATGCCGCGCATGATCTTGTCGGCTTCGGTGTGTCCTGCCGGCCGAACACCTCATAGGTACCTGCCGGTGGTGACAGCATCGGACAGCGTGGTCGTAGCGATGCGCGTTGCGGACCGCGTTCACCGGAACACTCGACGCCACCACCGGGCACCCCACCGGGCGCACACTGGACACAGAAAGCCCATGCGTCATGAGTCGAACATGGAGGTGGGCCATGAGCACCCTCGAAGAACACGTCGACGTTGGAGTGCCGATCGACAAGGCTTGGGACGACCTCCACCGCGTGGAGAACTATCCGCGGTTCGTAGAAGGAGTGCGCGAGGTCCGTACGGAGGCGGGTGGTCGAGCGCGTCTGGACGTCGAGGCCGGCGGCCGGGCCCGGGTGTTCGAGGCCGAGATCTCCGATCGCAAGGGGGAACGCGTGATGGAGTGGCACACCACCAGCGACCCCGAACTGGTGGGTTCCTTCTCGCTGCAGCCGACCAACGAGAACCGCACCCGGGTCCAGGCACGGCTCGAGTACGACCCCGACGCGATCAGGGAGACCTTCGGCGGGCAGAGGGGATTCGCCCAGGTGCACGCGATCGAACGGCTCGTTCGCAGCGATCTGGAGCATTTCAAGGAGTGCGTGGAACAAGGGGGTTGAGCGGTAGAGAAGGCGGGTGCAGGGGGCTGTCGAGGACCGCAGCCTGCGCTCGAAGCCGCAGGCGGGCCGGGGCGCCGTAGCCGCTGCGCGCCGTTGTGTCGGAACCCGCGGTGGGGCGGAGGATCTGACGGATTTGGAATGACCCCGTTTGGAGTCGCATGCTCCGCACGCCGGTCAGGTCTCGATCACGGCATCGCAGTCGGAGCAGACCACGGATACGTACTGCACGGGGTACCAGGGAGCGCCAGGGTGTGCGGAGGGCTTCCAGCAGGCCGTCTGCATGGCGAAGGTGTCCTTGCCGCAGAGGGTCCGCGGTCCCGTCGCGGAGGGCTCCCCCGGGGCGGAGGGCGCGGCGTGCAGCTTGCGGACGGGCCGTTCCTCACCAGTCGCTATCCCCAGGGAGGAGCGCTTGGCCACTGGGTTGTCGAGCTCGTACACGACGACGATTTCGCCCATGCCCCCACAGTAGGCGGCCGGGCGCCCGACCTGCTCGCGGCATCGAGTCGGGTGGCTGTCCAGTCCCATCCACCGGTTCGATCCTGGCGACCTCGAACTCCACAATGATCTCATCAGCCAGCCGCAACGCACTCAAGAACGCGGTGTAGGGCTGGATTCCCAGGCGGATTGAATGACGGTCGCCCAGCAGCGCAACAGCCTGTCGCCATTCCCCTTCCCGTGCACCGTGACCGGGTGGGTCCGGGGGCTTTGATGGTGAGCTTTCTGGTGATCTCGAAGGTCTGCGGGGTTCCTGTGATGCGGGTGGATCGTCTGCTTGATCGGCAACGTGCCCCTGGCCGTGCTGCTGTGGAAGCGGCATGAGCTTCGGCGGCGTGACCGCCTTCATGTACGCCGACCTGTTGATCCTCCCGATCCTCAATACCTACCGGAAGTACTACGGCAGCTACCAGAAGTACTGGGCGCCCGTATGGCCGCCATTCTGCTGGTCACCTTCTTCGCCGCGATGGTGGCGCCGGTTACGTCGTCGAGTTCGCCTTCGGCGGCCTGGGACTGATCCCCAACCAGGCCGACGCCAAGATTCCCGGGGAAGGGATCACCTGGAACTGCACGACCTGGCTCGACATCGCGTTCCTGCTGCCGGACCTGTGGGCGCAGGTGGCGCGCCTCGCGCCGCTGATCGGGCCGACCCCGGTCCTGGAGAGCAAGCAGCCTCTGTACCGATTCGAGCGCGACAAAGTTCGCTGCGGCCGGGCTCACGCCGACGGCCTCCGACGTCGTACGGCCGCCTCGGGTGGCCAAGCACCCTCCAAATGGAGGCCAGGGCGATCGCGCTCACACCAGCACGGAGGGGCGGTTCTTCAGCGTCGAGACCGAGGTGATCGGTGTACACGCCGACGAGCGCATCGTCGTGCCTGGTACGTATCACCTTGATCCGGTCCTATGGAGCCCGCTGATCTACGACTTCCGCCATGGCGGCAGCGCCCTGCCGTACGTGCAAAGCCCTGAGGTGTTCCAGCAGGAGCGGCTCGTGCGCGGTCACTTTCCTCGACCTTCGGCCGCTTCGCGAGGGCCCGACGTGCGCAGTGCCTCTCGCTCTCCCTCACACCAGGACTGGCGCCACCGTCCCCCGAGCGCACACTGCCCTGGAGCCGTTGGCTATCACTGAGTTCTCTTCACCCCGCATGAAGCCATCGGCGGTGAGCAAGCGCACCCGCTCGCGCACGGCCTGACCCTGCGGAGTGAGGCCACCACCCTGCGCCGCTTCCCGAGCACACCGAACTGGGTACAGACCTCACGGGCCCGTCACCACACCGCCGATCCACCAGCGCGGACCACCCCTGTGAGTGAACGCCTCCGCTGAGCTGGGGCGATAGGGTCATAACGGAAGGTCTGGGCAGTCTCGAGGGCCGGGTCTGGCGCAGTTGTCCTTGTCATCCCAGGGGCGCGTTGCGCCCGGCACACGTCAGGGGGGCCTCTTTGCCGCCAGAGACACAACGATGCGCTCTGACGCTCCCGGGCTCCGATCGCCGAGCGACACCCGGTACGGTCACCAGCACCGACACGGCCAGGCTGACCTTCCTGTGCGACGCCGTGCGCGGTATCGGCACAACCCTGGATCTCAAGCGCCAGGCCGGCCAACTTGCCGGCCTGGCGGTGCCGGGGTTCGCCGACTTCGCTTCGGTTCATCTGTGCGATCAGGTCGTTGCGTCGGAAGATGACCTCGCGCCCCAGGGCCTGGAGGGTGCGGTGGTGATGCACCGCGTGGCGGCAGTCCACCATGAGGACTTGGACTGCCGGGAGGAACTCCGCCCAGGGAAGACCTTCGTCTACACGACCGGCACGGCCATGGCTCGATTCCTTGCGGAGATCGAACCAGTCCTCATTCCCCATGTAGGAGATGAGGTCTTGCAGCAACTTCCGGCGGAGCTCGACAGCCCGGCCGCCCGGTTGGTGCTGAAGGGCTCCTCCGTCCTGCTGGTGCATCTGGTGGCGCACGGTGGGGCCCTCGGCTTCCTGGTGTTCGGGCGCAAACCCGACCGTCCCGCTTTCGTCGCCGCGGACCTGACAGCCTGTGAGGAGGTGGCCGAGCGGGCGGCCGTGGCCCTGCACAACGCCCGGATCCACAGCGACGAAGCGACGGCCTCCGCGGTGCTGCAGCGCAGCCTGCTTCCCACGCCGCCTCCTCGCCTGCCAGGGGTGGAGATCGCCTACCGGTATCACCCCAGCAGTCACACCACGCAGGTCGGAGGCGACTGGTTTGACGTGATCCCCCTGCCGGGCCACCGAGTCGGACTCGTCATCGGCGACGTGGCAGGTCACGGCCTGCACGCAGCGGTCGTCATGGGACAGCTGCGCACGGCGGTCAGGACCCTCGCCACTTTGGACCTGCCCCCCGGGCGGCTACTTGCCCAGCTCGACGCCTTCGCACAGCACCTGGGCCATACCCAGCTGGCCACCTGTCTGTACTGCGTCTACGACCCGACGACCGGCCGCTCCATTCTCGCCAGCGCCGGCCACCTTCCGCCAGTCCTCGTGGGGCCCGACGGCAGCAATGATCTGCTGAAGGTCCCGGTCGGCGCACCCATCGGAGTGGGCAGCGTCACCTTCGACACCCTGGAACTGCTCACGGACCCCGGCAGCCTCCTCCTGCTGTGCACCGACGGCCTGGTGGAGACCCGCGGGCAGGACATCGAGGAGGCACTCCACGCGCTCGGCCGCAGACTCACCGCCCAGCACTCGTCGCTGGAGGACACCTGTGAGGCACTGATGCGGTGCCAGCATCCCGAGGGTCACCACGACGACATCACCGTCCTCATGGCCCGCCTGAACGGGATTCCATGCGATTCTCTGCGGAAGTAGCTCTGGATGCCGGGCGCCGTTCGGCGTCATGCATCGGCGTCCATGCCAGAAAGCTGTGCGCCATCCAGGTCAGGGGGTGTGCTTGGCTCGTGATGGAGCGTCAAATAGAGTGGGATTGATTCCGAAGAACGCGTTCGGTGACGGCCCATCCTCGAACGAATAGATCGGATCCATGTCGAAGCCGGCGGAGGAGTTGTCCGTCGAACGCACCAACTGGACCCAGTCGAACAGGGCCCTGTAGCCCATGCCCGGATAGTCCACCACAGCGGTGCAGCACGGGAACCCACCGGCTGAGTCGGTGGCAAGGGCCGGGGTGAGCCAAGAGCCCCGTCACCCCTCCAAATGAAGTGCAGAGAAGCCAGGGGCTGACCTGCCGATACGGACGCGACGCCCAGCTCGTGTGCCCTCGCCTGCCGGGCGAGCGAGGAGCGGGCCCCCGGAGACGCACCCGCTTCGGGTATTCGTGCGCCCCGGTCTCCATGTCCTCGCCGCGAGAAGTCCGCACCTTCATCCACTGAATGTTCGAAAAATTTACCTCATGGCGTATTCCATGCAGGGTGATTACTAGGCCACAACACCGAAAGAGCCACAAAGTCGGTGAGGACGTCTAATCGGCGGAGCGGCTTGGACAGGATGTGGTTTGGGCCCCCGGCAAGCCGGCGTGATACCGAGGCACCAGTGACGACTGAAGGCTCAGGACACGCGCAGCACTACCGGGGACTGTTTTTGCCCTCGGAGCCTTCGCGCGGGCCTGACCGCGGCGCGAAGGCTGTGTGACGCCCGCGCTCCGCGGAACCGAAGAGCGCCAAGCCTGTCCCCTGCGGCCGGATCGGTCAGTCTGCATCGATGTCGGGCTGGATCTCCACGGTGAAGGCTGCGTCCTCGGGAAGTTCGCCTTCCTCGTCCTCCCAGACGATCACGCGTACGTGCCTCTGCCCGGTGCCGAGCACCTCCCACTCGGTCATCAGGTCGGTGACGACGTAGGCGGCGACGTACTCGGCGTCCTCTTTGGGGTCGTCGGTGATGACGGTCCCTCGCCACCGCTCGGGATGGCCGCCGTAGGGGCGCCAGCCCTGCGAGCCGTGCGGCTCGTCGACCCGGTACACCCAACCCTTCTCGGTGCCCATGGCACCGATCCTTCCACTCAAGGCGCATCACGCGCCGGATCGGATCGACGTTCGCCGGGCTATAACAACTGCCCCGACGGCATCGAGCTCGAGCATATGTGGGGACTTCCTCGTGCCCCGGGCAGCTCGCTGGGGGTGGCTGCGACCGGGATGCGCGTCACGTGTTGTGGGATGACGCTGGATGCATGAAGGCCACGTGGTCCGGGATGATCCGGTTCGAGTCGGTCGCGCTGTCGATCAGGCTGTACGCCGCCACGGAGGAGCATCCCGTGCGCCTTCACGAGATCCACGCCACGGACGGCAGCCGCGTCGAGCACCGCCGCTTTTGCAAGGCCGAGAACCGGGAAATTCCGTACGAACAAGTCGGTAGGGGCTTCGCCCTGGGGGACGGGCGCATGGTGCCGCTCACGGACGAGGACCTGGCTCATCTGCCTCTGCCCACAAAGCGGACCGTCGACGTGCTTGGTTTCGTGCCCTTCGAGGACATCGACCCGATCAGTTACGGGCGGCCGTACTACGTGGGTCCCGGACCGGGCGCCGACCGCCCCTACTCCCTGCTCGTCGAGGCGCTCGCGCGCACCGGCTACGTCGCCGTCTCCAAGGTAGCCCTCCGCGGCCGGGAGCGGCTGGCGCTGCTCCGCCCTCGCCACGGCATGCTCATCCTTCAGACTCTCCTGTGGCAGGACGAGCTGCGCGACCCCGGAGACCTCGCGCCCTCGACGCCGGTCACCGACCGGGAGCTGGAGCTGGCCGAGGTGCTGATCCGGGAACTCACCGGCATCGACGTCGGCGCGGTGCACGACGAGTACGCCCACGCCCTTGAACAGCTCGTGGACGTGAAGATCACCGGCGGTGAGCTCGCCGGGCCGGCGGAGGCCGCCCCGGCGCTGGACTTGATGGCGGCACTGGAGGAGAGCGTCCGGGCCGCCAAGCGGGCGCACCGACGCCCGTCGGCCCGGCCTCGGCCATAGCCCTTGTGGCCGTACAAGCGCCGTGGACGTTCGCTGTAGCGGATGCTGTCTGGTGCGGTGCCGGGGCCCCAGCCGCGCGGGTCGGTGACGAGCCAGTGGTGCAGGTGCTGCAGGCGCCATGCGGAATCGAGGTGGTGGTGCTGGAAGGCGTCGGTGTCGGCGCCGTCGGGGATGACGGGTCTCGTGGGACACTGCGACGACGTCGAGACCCCCGCATCGGCTACCTGAGCGCAGCCGAACTGAACAAGTGGACCGGCCAGACCATAAAGTTGCTCACCGCGGACACCAGCGAGCCGGGCCCCGGGACGGACATGGCTATCGCGCTGCTGGCGATGCTCGCGCAGATGGAACGGATCTACATGCTGGAGCGTGCCGCCAGCGCGCGTGCCGCCAAGGAAGCCCGAGGACTGCCGACCTGACGGCTCGCGAAGCTCAACGCGACCACCCGCGCCGGAGCCGCCCAGTGGATTAAAGAGTGCGATCCCCGAACAGGTCGCCGCAGAGCCCGGCGTCAGCCACTCCAGGCTGTACCGAGAGCTACGCAAGCACCGCGAGAGCACCAGCCACGAAGGCTGATGAGCGCTCCAAGCCGCATCCCTGTTGGTCAGCGATATCCGTTGCTTTGACAGCGAGTACTGCCGGGACCCCAACACCTTGCGACGCGTGCTACCAGTGACGGACTCTGGTCGTAGTCGTCCACAGGCACGGGCGGAGTACACAGCTGCCCTACCTTGCTGCTTCTGTGGTCCGCGGGGTGCGAAATGAAAGTCGAACTGATCCAACAGGCTGCCAACGCGCTGTTCGGCGTCCCGGACGATGTGCATGAGGAGATCATCACGCTCATCACTGCTGTGACCCGGGCCCCGAAGCTACAGGCCCCGGAGCTGGCCGCAGTATTCGGTGAATGGTGCTGGCTTGTCTACACCAGCCACGGTGACGTGATCGAAGTGCTGGACGTCGGCTGCGCCCGGTGACATGAGCAGCGTGCGGGGCTCTTGCGTTGTGGTCTGGCGTGCTGGACCTCTGCGTGGTCTTCCTCGGGGCCGTGTTCAGCGGCATCTGGCTCGTATTCATCGGCTGGTTCGTGATCGCCTCAGCGACTGCGGAGAGCGGGCAGGCCACGCTCCAGGTACTCCTGCGGGGTGTCCCAGTGTGCGAGGCCATGACCGCCAACCCTCTCGTGGCCGCAGCCGACACCACCGTCGCCGGCTTCCTCGCCGACCCCGCTCTCCGCCACCGTCACTCGGCCTTCCCCATCACGCTTCCCCATCACGACAAAATGCCGTGGGGTGCCGACCGCATTTGGGGTGCCTCCGATCCGGTGCCGACAGACGTCCCCGCTTATGGCCCCGCAGCGAAGTCGCACGGTGCATGGAGGGTTTCGCTCCGAAGGCTGTCGTGCGGCATGATGCCGGTCGTGGGTGCTGACGGCAGCAACGGGGCGGCCAGACACCGCCGCCCGTAGCACGTGGGCGTCCCGCAGCAGCCCCGACCTGTTCCGCTGGAACGTCCCGCCAGCTCACGCTCTTGCACAGCACGTAATCGATGCTCCGCAACGCAGCCCGGTCATCCACCGGCACGCCCGGGATACCGACGCCGTCTGGCCGGCCGGACCGGCAACAGCAGGGCTATGCGCTCCCAGAGGTCATCAGGCACAAGATCAGCAGACACCCGACAGATCCTGCCGACACAACACCCGACTACCAAGCCACCATGCGGATCTCACTCTGAAATGATCAGTAAGCCTCGATTGGTGCGGCCGACCTGGCGGCCTGCTCGATCTTCGCGCAGTAGGCTGCACGGGCTTCCTCGTCGATCTGCTTCTCGAGTTCGGCGCGCAGCCCGGTCCGGCCGTCGAGGCCCTCGCGCAGGATATCGGCGTGCCCGGCATGCCGGATGGACTCGCCGAGGACATGGACCATGATGGCGAACAGGCTCGTGTCGGCATAGGGCTCCGGCCACCACGGCACGTGACCGGGGGCGTCAAGGGGAAGCTCATTGATCGTCGCGTCCGAGTGGTCCCACGTGCGCTGGTAGAACCCGATGACCTGATCGCGGGTCTCGTCCTCGGTCGCCCACAGATCGCTGCCGTTGGAGTCCTGCCACCGGGGCAGCTGTTCCGGGGAAGGGCGGTCGAAGACCTCGCCGAAGTACCTGGCTTCGACGGTGGCCACGTGTTTGACCAGGCCGAGGAGGTTGGTCCCGGTCGCTGTCAAAGGTCGGCGGGCGTCGTATTCGGACAAGCCGTCGAGTTTCCAGAGCAGCGCCTTGCGATCGCGCCGCAGTCTCTCGTGCAGGTTGCCTTTCGCGAATTCATCGATCATGCGGCATGAGCCTGCCATGGGCTACTCGTGGTCTCAAGATCCCGCACGTGGTCCGCGACGACTGGCAGAGCCGAGGCCTGGCCATGGCCGCCGCCCTGATCTGCTACAAGAAGCTCGCGAAACTTGCCACGTGAGACGACCTCTTGGACGTCGTCTCATTTGGTGAGTCGGCGGTAGCAAATGAGGGTGCAGGCGATGGCGGTGAGGGCCAGGAAGTGTTCGGCCTTGCGCTCGTAGCGGCGGTGGAGCCGACGGCAGCCGGCGAGCCGGGCCATGGTGTGCTCGATCGTCCAGCGGTGGCGGCCCGGCCGTGTGGAGGATTCGATGCCGTTGCGTGCGATGCGGTGGGTGATGCCGCGCTTGCGCAGCCATCGACGCAGGTGGTCGTAGTCGTAGCCCTTGTCGGCGTGCAGCTTGGCGGGCTTACGTCGGCGTGGGCCGCGGCGGGAGCGGATCGGCGGGATCCCGCGCACGAGTGGCTCCAGCGCCTGACTGTCGTGCAGGTTGGCGGCCGAGATACCGACGGAGAGGGGTAAACCGGTCCGCTCCGTGATCAGGTGGATCTTCGAGCCTTTCTTGCCCCGGTCGACAGGATTCGGACCTGTCAGATCCCCCCTCTCAGGGCCCGCATGTTCACCGAGTCGATCGCGCACCTCGACCAGTCCAGGTTCCCGCGGGCGCCGAGTTCGTCCAGCACCAGGCGGTGCAGCTTGGCCCAGACCCGCGCCCTGCTCCACTCGCCGAACCGGCGGTGCGCGGTCGGCCCCGACGGGCCGAACGACGGCGGCAGTTGCTTCCAGGTGCACCCCGACGTGGCCACGAACACAATCGCGGCCAGCACCTCACGATCCCCGTACCGCCGCCGGCCACCGCCCTGAGGCCGCGTCGGAGCGGGCGGCACCACCCGCTCGAACAACTCCCACAACTCATCCGGCACCAGACGCTCCACGATGTCCACAAGCGCAGACCACCGACCGAGCCAAATGAGATGGCCTCTTAGGCGATCTGATGACCTGCATCGTCGCCGGGTTGTTGCGGACTGGCATCTTCGCTTTGTGTGTCAGGCGCGCGATGAGCGCGACCTGTTTGGGGAGTGTGTGGTCCTGGGGTTCTGAGGCGTCGGTGTCCTCGGGCGGAGTCGGTGGTCTTTTCGGTGGTCGCGGATTCCATCTGCGCTGGTGTGTTGCCGAGCCTGTCCGCTTGTTGCGGGCGCTTGGCCGGGTTTCTGAAGTGGGACTGGGTCGGCCTCTTGGCGGGTTCAACTGGGTGAGGAGTGTCGTGTCGTCATGTTCGGGCTTTTCCAGCAGTTGCAGCGGCTCGGCTCGCTGAACTGGGCTCGTTCAGTTGTGGATGCCTTTATGGATCGATGCGTTCACCTCGGTGCGGATCGTCGGGGTCATCTTGGTGTGGATCTTGGAGGTCATCTTGCGGGAAGTGGAGAGCCTTGGCTGTTCGAGTCTGGCCTCCAGGACCTTCGGGTGCGATGTTGATGG